>NZ_CP101437.1:0-5765000 GCF_059133255.1 Pseudomonas sp. FBCC-B1667
GCAAGTTGCTGCCTCGTTTCATCACCGTGGCCAACATCGAAAGCAAAGACCCGCAGCAGATCATCGCCGGTAACGAGAAAGTGGTTCGCCCACGCCTGACCGACGCCGAGTTCTTCTTCAAGCAAGACAAGAAGCAGAAACTCGAAGACTTCAACCTGCGCCTGCAGAACGTGGTGTTCCAGGAAAAACTCGGCAGCGTCTACGACAAGGCCGAGCGCGTTTCCAAACTCGCTGCGTTCATCGCGCAACGCATTGGTGGCAACGCAGCCTGGGCTTCCCGTGCCGGCCTGCTGTCCAAGTGCGACCTGTCGACCGAGATGGTTGGTGAGTTCCCCGAGATGCAAGGTGTCGCCGGTTACTACTACGCCCTTAACGACGGCGAGCCGGAAGAAGTCGCCTTGGCGCTGAACGAGCAGTACATGCCGCGCGGGGCCGGTGCTGAACTGCCGACTACGCTGACCGGTGCGGCCGTGGCCATCGCCGACAAGCTCGATACGCTGGTGGGCATTTTCGGTATCGGCATGCTGCCAACCGGTAGCAAAGACCCGTACGCCTTGCGCCGTGCTGCACTCGGCGTGCTGCGTATCCTGATCGACAAGAAGCTCGATCTGGACCTGAACGACGCCGTGGCTTTCGCCGTGAATGCGTTCGGTGCCAAGGTCAAGGCTGCCGGCCTCAACGATGCGGTGCTGGAATTCATCTTCGACCGTCTGCGTGCCCGTTACGAAGACGAAGGCGTGGATGTCGCGACTTACCTGTCGGTACGTGCCCTGAAGCCGGGTTCGGCACTGGACTTCGACCAGCGTGTACAAGCAGTAGAAGCCTTCCGCAAATTGCCGGAAGCTGCGGCCCTTGCCGCAGTGAACAAGCGCGTTTCGAACTTGCTGAGCAAGGTTGAAGGCTCTGTTCCTTCGGTCGTGGAAGCCAAGTACTTCGACAACGCCAACGAGTTCTCCCTGTACTCGGCGATCCAGCAGGCGGACCAGGCTGTCCAGCCAATGGCCGCTGCGCGACAGTACAGCGAATCGCTGGCACGCCTGGCCGCCTTGCGCGAGCCGGTGGATGCGTTCTTCGAAGCCGTGATGGTCAACGCGGAAGATGCCAAGGTCCGCGCCAACCGGTATGCATTGCTGGCGCGTCTGCGTGGCCTGTTCCTTGGCGTCGCTGATATTTCGCTGCTGAGCTAAGGGGCTGCTGTTGAAACTGCTGATTCTCGATCGCGACGGGGTGATCAATTACGACTCCGACGCTTACATCAAGTCGGTGGAGGAGTGGATTCCACTCCCCGGTTCGATCGAAGCCATCGCGCAGTTGAGCAAGGCCGGCTGGACGGTAGCAGTCGCTACCAACCAGTCGGGCATCGCTCGCGGCTATTACGACGTCGCCACCCTCGACGCCATGCACGAGCGCTTGCGCTCGCTGGTGGCGGAGCAGGGCGGTGAAGTCGGGCTGATCGTCTATTGCCCGCACGGGCCGGACGAAGGCTGCGATTGTCGCAAGCCGAAACCCGGGATGCTGAAAACCATCGCCGAGCATTACAACGTGTCGCTGACCCATCTCTGGTTCGTCGGCGACAGCCTTGGTGACCTGGAAGCCGCCAAAGCCGTCGATTCACAACCAGTTTTGGTAAAGACCGGAAAAGGCGAAAAGACTCTGGGCAAAACCCTACCGGTGGGCACCTTGATTTTTGACGATCTGGCGGCGATTGCCGCAGAACTTATCCACAATTAGAGTGCTTCGATTGTTCCGATTAGGGATTGATCGGGAGTGCGCTTTATATAGACGGGCAGAGCCCGCACGGTAAACGTCACCATGTCGATACTGCAGGCCATCAGAACGTTCCTCTTTTATCTGTTGCTGGGCACCAGCTCTTTGCTTTGGTGCAGCCTGAGCTTTTTCATCGCGCCTTTTCTGCCGTTCAAGGCGCGATATCGCTTCATCAATGTGTACTGGTGCCGCTGCGCCCTGTGGCTGAGCAAAGTGTTTCTGGGCATCAGCTACGAAGTGAAGGGCGCCGAGAACGTGCCTGACCAGCCCTGCGTGATTCAATCGAACCACCAGAGCACTTGGGAAACGTTCTTTCTCTCGGCTTACTTCGAGCCGTTGAGCCAGGTGCTCAAGCGTTCATTGCTGTATGTACCGTTCTTCGGCTGGGCCATGGCCATGCTGCGACCGATTGCCATCGACCGCGATAATCCGAAAGCCGCGCTCAAGCATGTGGCGAAGAAGGGCGATGAACTGCTGAAGGATGGCGTCTGGGTACTGATCTTCCCTGAGGGGACACGCGTTCCTTTTGGCACCATCGGCAAGTTCTCACGCGGAGGCACCGCGTTGGCCGTCAACGCCGAGCTTCCTGTATTGCCGATTGCACACAATGCTGGCAAGTTCTGGCCAAAAACTGGCTGGGCAAAGAAGCAGGGTGTCATCACCGTGATCATCGGCACACCGATGTACGCCGTGGGTAGCGGGCCTCGCGCCATCGCCGATCTGAACGACCGGGTGCAAGCCTGGAACGAGCAGATGCAACGGGAAATGGGATCGCTGCCAGCAGCCCCGGCGGCACCGGCTTCGACTGATCAAGTGGCTGTCTGAGATTCTGTGGATAACCTGTGTACCGTTTTCGCAAAAAACGGCGATATCGTTTTATAAGTTTATGATTTATATACATATTTCTTAAACACATAAAACGCAGGAAATGGTGCATAAGTTTTTTTCGGGCGCAAAAAAACCGGCTGATATAGCCGGTTTTTTTATGCCCGGAATTTGCGGTTTTTCACTTTATAGACTATGACCTGAGCAGACGCTCGTTTTGAGCGTCTGGCGTAGTCTCAACGTTTCGTCTGCACCGCCGATACATTTAGACTCGCCGAGTGGCTCATAAGGCAATGCGCGGCCTTATAACGGATTTTTAGTAAATTCTTATGAAAAAAATAATTGAAAACCTACGAAATCAATATTGGAAGAAATGGATTCGTAGGCATAAATGCAAAGTGGCAGGCGGGGTATTGTCGTTGTTCAAGAGATCGACGCTGACACTGGAAGAGGGGGTATCTCTCGGGCACGTGATCATAGAATCAACAACACTCGAAATTGGTGCTTATACCTATATCAGAAGTGGCTGCGTCCTCTCGGCAGTGTCCTCAATTGGACGATTCTGCTCCATTGGCAGTGGATGTTTTATCGGACAGCAAAAGAGTTCACATCCGTCGGACTGGCTCAGTTCACATCCTTTTCAGTACACCGATACAGATCTGACTTACGATCCCGTGGTTGCTGATGTAACGATTGGGCACGATGTGTGGATTGGGCACAGTGCGATGATCCTGCAAGGGGTTACCGTCGGCACGGGGGCAATCATCGCCACCCGCGCCTTGGTTGCCCATGATGTACCGCCCTACGCTATCGTTGCCGGGGTTCCGGCAAAAGTCGTCAAGTATCGGCATGCACCTGAGTTAATTGAAGAGTTGATCAGTAGTCAGTGGTGGGATCGTGATGTCGAGTTGCTGAAGACGTTGCCGTTGAATGAACCACAGACCACGTTAGCGCTACTGGCAGATAGGCCTGAAGTAGGTCGTGCTAACTATCAGCAGATTCAAATCACACGCAAAACGTGCAGCGTTTTGTCCTCGCTGTAAATCTGTTGGGACAACGTTCCCGCCGTAAATCAGACCAATAAAAAAGGCCAACGTAATGTTGGCCTTTTTTATATTGGCAGGAGGATCAGAAATCCAAATTGGAAACCGCCAGTGCGTTGCTTTCAATGAAGTCACGGCGAGGTTCGACCGCATCACCCATCAGGGTGTTGAAGATCTGGTCTGCGCCAATGGCATCTTCGATGGTCACTTTGAGCATCCGGCGCTGTGCTGGGTCCATGGTGGTTTCCCACAGCTGATCCGGGTTCATTTCGCCCAGACCTTTGTATCGCTGGATGGTGTGACGCTTGGTGCTTTCAGCCATCAGCCATTCAAGGGCTTCCTTGAACTCGGTGACCGGCTTCTTGCGCTCGCCACGCTGGATGTACGCACCGTCATCCAGCAAGGTGCTCAGTTGAGCGCCTAGCGAAACAACCGTCCTGTAATCGTTGCTACCGAAGAAGTCGCGGTTGAACGTGACGTAGTTCGACAGGCCGTGGGAAATCAGTTCAACCTCTGGCAGCCATACGTTACGTTCACGGTCTTCACGCAGGCTGGCTTTGTACACCAGGCCGGACTTCTCGACAGTACGCAGGCGAACTTCATATTGAGCCAGCCAATCCTGCATCGCTGCATGATCGGACAGTTGGTCCATGCTCACTGCTGGCAGGTAGATGAAGTGCTCAGTCAACTCCTGTGGGTACAGGCGCGACAGACGCTTGAGGGTCTTCATTACCAGACGGAAGTCGTTCACCAGGCGCTCAAGTGCTTCACCGGAGATGCCTGGGGCTTCTTCGTTCAGGTGCAGGCTCGCGTCTTCCAGGGCCGACTGCGTCATGTACTCTTCCATGGCGTCGTCGTCTTTGATGTATTGCTCTTGCTTGCCTTTCTTGACCTTGTACAGCGGGGGCTGGGCGATGTAGATGTAGCCGCGCTCAATCAACTCCGGCAACTGACGGAAGAAGAAGGTCAGCAGCAGGGTACGGATGTGCGAACCGTCGACGTCAGCATCGGTCATGATGATGATGTTGTGATAACGCAGCTTGTCGATGTTGTACTCGTCACGGCCAATGCCACAGCCCAGCGCAGTGATCAAGGTGCCCACTTCCTGCGAAGAGATCATCTTGTCGAAACGCGCCTTCTCGACGTTCAGGATCTTGCCTTTCAGCGGCAGGATGGCCTGGGTCCGGCGGTTACGTCCCTGCTTGGCGGAGCCGCCAGCAGAGTCACCTTCCACGAGGTACAGCTCGGACAGGGCAGGGTCTTTTTCCTGGCAGTCAGCCAGTTTGCCCGGCAGGCCGGCGATATCCAGCGCGCCTTTACGACGTGTCATCTCACGGGCTTTACGCGCCGCTTCACGCGCACGTGCCGCGTCGATCATCTTGCCGACGACCAGTTTGGCTTCGTTCGGGTTTTCCAGCAGGAAGTCGGAGAAGTACTTGCCCATCTCCTGTTCGACCGCGGTCTTCACTTCGGAAGAAACCAGCTTGTCTTTGGTCTGGGAGCTGAACTTCGGATCCGGTACTTTTACCGAGATGATCGCGGTCAGGCCTTCGCGGGCATCGTCACCGGTGGTCGCGACTTTGTGCTTCTTCGCCAGACCTTCAGCTTCGATGTAGGTGTTCAGGTTACGCGTCAGTGCGGAACGGAAACCCACCAGGTGAGTACCGCCATCGCGCTGTGGAATATTGTTGGTGAAGCACAACAGGTTCTCGTTGAAGCTGTCGTTCCACTGCAGGGCGATTTCTACGCCGATACCGTCTTCACGCTGGATGTTGAAGTGGAACACCTGATTGACCGCAGTCTTGTTGGTGTTCAGGTATTCAACGAATGCACGCAGGCCGCCTTCGTACTTGAACAGCTCTTCCTTGCCGCTGCGTTCATCCTTGAGGACGATGCCGACACCGGAGTTGAGGAAGGACAGTTCACGAATCCGCTTGGCCAGGATGTCCCAGCTGAAGTGAATGTTCTTGAAGGTTTCAGCCGAAGGCTTGAAGTGAATCTGGGTGCCCGTGGTTTCGCTCTCGCCAACGATCTTCATCGGCTCTTGCGGGACACCGTGGATGTACGTCTGTTCCCAGATCTTGCCGCTACGGCGAACGGTCAGGATCAGTTCTTTGGACAGTGCGTTCACCACCGACACACCTACACCGTGCAGACCGCCGGATACTTTGTAGGAGTTATCGTCGAACTTACCACCGGCGTGCAGCACGGTCATGATGACTTCGGCTGCGGAAACGCCCTCTTCTTTGTGCACGTCTACCGGGATGCCACGGCCGTTGTCGCGAACGGTGATGGACTCATCCGGGTGAATGATGATGCTGATGTCGTCGCAGTGGCCGGCGAGAGCTTCGTCGATCGAGTTATCGACCACTTCAAACACCATGTGGTGCAGACCGCTGCCATCGTCGGTGTCACCAATGTACATACCGGGACGTTTGCGTACGGCATCCAGGCCTTTCAGCACTTTAATGCTCGTTGAGTCGTACGTATTTTCTTCGCTCAATGCCTTCACTCCCGATGGTCGTGGGTCTGGGTGATACGGCCCTGTTCCACGTGGAACAAAGCGACTGGCGTTTCCGTCTGCCAGCCTTCCCTCAATAATTCGTGATCTACACAGGTAATAAAGACCTGGCAGCGTAAGTCTTCCAGCAAGCGGCAAAGCGCGCGGCGGTGTTGCTCGTCCAATTCGGACGGCAAGTCATCCACCAGATAAATACACTGTCCGCGTCGGGCCTGGCTAACCAGGTGCCCTTGGGCAATCCGCAATGCACAGACCACCAACTTCTGCTGACCCCGGGACAAGATGTCCGCGGCATTATGCGCGCCCAGTCTGAGACGCAAATCAGCGCGTTGTGGTCCGGCCTGGGTGTGACCCATTTGCTGGTCCCGTTGAAGGGACCCAGCGAGTACTGCACTCAGTTCGCGGTCTTTGTCCCAGCCTCGGTAATAGCTGAGAGTCAAGCCTTCAAGCTCGACCAGTTCGCTCAAGGTCTGTTCAAAGACTGGTTTCAAGGCTTTGATGTAGGCGCGGCGGTATTCATCGATTTCAGCGCTGGCCTGGCACAGTTCCCTGTCCCAAACCGCTTGCGAAACGGCGTCAAGTGTACCATGTCGCAGCCAAGAGTTTCTCTGGCGCAGAGCCTTCTGCAAGCGCTGCCAGGTGGACATGAATCGCGGTTCCACATGGAATACGCCCCAGTCGAGAAACTGTCGGCGAATCTTCGGCGCGCCTTCCAGCAAACGGAAACTGTCAGGGTTGATGAGCTGGAGTGGCAGGATCTCTGCTAGTTGCGCCGCGCTGCGGGCATTCTGACCGTCGATGCGGATCTGAAATTCACCCTGACGGTCGCGCGAGATACCTAACGCGCTGTTTCCACCCTCCGCCAATTCAACCTGGCCAAACACCGTGCACGCCAATTGCTCGTACTGGATGACCGGTAACAGACGGCTGCTACGAAATGAACGGGCAAGCCCCAGCAGATGAATGGCTTCCAGAACACTGGTTTTGCCGCTGCCGTTGGCGCCGTAAAGAATGTTGATTCGGGGGGAAGGGGAGAAGGTCACCGGGTGCAGATTGCGCACCGCGGTGACCGAGACGCGACTGAGCGACATCTAGCTTCTGCTGAACATGATTACAGGCGCATCGGCATAACAACGTAAGCCGAGTCGTCGTTATCGGATTCTTGCACCAGCGCACTGCTGTTGGAATCGGACAGGATCAGGCGAACTTGTTCGGTGGTCATCACGCCAAGTACGTCGAGCAAATAGCTGACATTGAAGCCGATTTCCAGATTGCCGCCGTTGTATTCAACGCCCACTTCTTCTTCCGCTTCTTCCTGCTCCGGGTTGTTCGCCTGGATTTTCAGCTGACCATTAGCCAGTTGCAGACGGATGCCACGGTACTTCTCGTTGGACAGAATCGCGGTACGGCTGAAGGCTTCACGCAGCGCCTGACGGTCGCCGAGTACCAGCTTGTCGCCGCCTTTTGGCAGGACTCGCTCGTAATCCGGAAATTTACCGTCGACCAGTTTCGAGGTGAAGGTGAACTCGCCAGTGGTTGCGCGGATGTGGTGCTGACCCAGGACGATGCTGACGATGCCGTCCGGCTCGGTCAGCAGGCGCGCCAATTCAAGGATGCCCTTGCGCGGAACGATGACCTGATGGCGATCCGGCTGACCGATATCGGCCTGCATCGAACACATGGCCAGACGGTGACCGTCGGTGGCCACGGCGCGAATGATCCCGGCCGAGACTTCCAGCAGCATGCCGTTCAAGTAATAACGAACGTCCTGCTGGGCCATGGCGAAGCTGGTGCGTTCGATCAGACGACGCAGTTTGCTTTGTTCCAGGCTGCAGGTCAGCGAACCCGGGCCTTCTTCCACTGTCGGGAAATCATTGGCCGGCAGAGTCGACAGGGTGAAGCGGCTACGACCAGCCTTCACCACCAGCTTCTGCTCATCGACCTTGATGTCGATCAGCGCATCGTTCGGCAGGCTCTTGCAGATATCCATCAGCTTGCGCGCAGGCACGGTGATGGAACCTGGATCCGCTGGCTCTTCGAGTTGCACACGACCGACCAGCTCGACTTCCAGGTCGGTACCGGTCAGCGACAACTGCTGGCCTTCGACAACCAGCAGCACGTTGGAAAGCACCGGCAAGGTCTGTCGGCGCTCGACGACGCCTGCGACCAGTTGCAGGGGTTTCAACAGGGCTTCGCGTTGAATGGTGAAATGCATGGTCTAGTCCCTTGCCTTAATAAGCTGCGCTGGTGTTCATCAAGTGGTCAGTGTACGCAGCAGGTTCTTGTAGTCCTCGCGGATGTCCGCGTCGGATTCCTTAAGCTCGTTGATCTTGCGACAGGCGTGCAAAACAGTCGTGTGGTCGCGGCCGCCAAACACATCGCCGATTTCCGGCAGGCTGTGGTTAGTCAACTCTTTGGACAATGCCATTGCAACCTGACGCGGACGTGCGACCGAGCGTGATCGACGCTTGGACAGCAGGTCGGAGATCTTGATCTTGTAGTACTCAGCGACCGTGCGCTGAATGTTATCCACAGAGACCAGTTTGTCCTGCAGCGCCAACAGGTCTTTCAGGGATTCGCGAATCAGCTCGATGGTGATGTCGCGGCCCATGAAGTGCGAGTGGGCGATCACGCGTTTCAGCGCGCCTTCCAGCTCACGGACGTTGGAGCGAATACGCTGGGCAATGAAGAACGCCGCGTCATGAGGCAGATCGACTTTGGCCTGGTCAGCCTTTTTCATCAAGATCGCCACGCGGGTTTCCAGTTCCGGCGGCTCGACGGCAACCGTCAGGCCCCAGCCGAAGCGGGATTTGAGACGCTCTTCAAGGCCTTCGATTTCTTTCGGGTAGCGGTCACTGGTGAGAATGACCTGCTGGCCACCTTCAAGCAGCGCGTTGAAGGTGTGGAAAAACTCTTCCTGCGAACGTTCCTTGCGGGCGAAGAATTGAATGTCATCGATGAGCAACGCATCCACCGAACGGTAGAAGCGCTTGAACTCGTTGATGGCATTCAGTTGCAGCGCCTTGACCATGTCGGCCACGAAACGCTCCGAATGCAGGTAAACGACCTTGGCATTCGGGTTCTTCTTTAATAGGTGGTTACCCACAGCGTGCATCAAGTGGGTTTTACCCAAGCCGACGCCACCATAAAGGAAGAGCGGGTTGTAACCGTGCTTGGGGTTATCCGCCACCTGCCAGGCCGCGGCCCGGGCAAGTTGGTTCGACTTACCTTCAACGAAGTTTTCGAAGGTGAAAGTTCGGTTCAGGTAACTGGTGTGTTTGAGCGCGCCTTCGACTTGCACCGTGCGTTGCTCGGAGCGAACCGGAGCTTGCTGAGAGCTGGCGCCAGCCATCGGGTCGAAGCTGTCGCGAGAAGGCTCTTCATTGATCTCGGCCACTTTTTGCGTTGCACGCTTGGTCGGTGCGCTGGTTGTCGGCACAGCCGTGGGTGCACTAGGTGTCTGAGCAGCCTGAGCTTGTGACGCAGCAGCAGCCAACGGCGCATTGGGCGCGGCGCGCGGTGTCGAACTGCGTTTGCTGCCTATTAATAAGGACAGCGCCGGCGCCATGCCGTTGCCATGCTCATCCAGCAGCTCGAGAACGCGCCCCAGGTACTTTTCGTTAACCCAGTCGAGAACAAAGCGGTTCGGTGCGTAGACACGCAACTCGTCGCCTTCGGCTTCGACCTGTAGTGGACGGATCCAAGTGTTGAATTGTTGGGCAGGCAGCTCATCGCGCAAAAGCTCCACGCACTGCTGCCAAAGTTCCACTGACACGGATATCCCCTAAGTTGAAAGCCGGTGAGGCAAAAACAAGCGGCCATTGTAGCGACCAGACGCCGACTTATCCACACGTAGGTGGAGCACTGAACAGGGAGAATCAATGTTTTATACGCAAAAAAGACGACCAGCGGTCTGTGCATAAGCTCTGTGGATAACCGGGCCTGAGGTCGTTGTACAAGTAGGGGGGAAACTCGGTGGATAACCAGCCTGTGGATAACATGCCCTTTCACGCACAGGTTATCCGATAGCACAGCACAGGCTGCCCCCTGTTTTCCACGGTAGTTGTCATTCGCTGTACAGTACGTAATAGAAGGCCCCGAGCTAGTTATCCACAGATGATCGCCTGCCTAGCTTTTATAAGCTTTACAGAAAAGCTTTAAATAATTCCTTTCTTATTTCTATTTCTAACAAGGGGTGAATCACGAACAAAACCTCCAGAGATCTATTTATAAGGAAACGCTGGTTGGAAATTGACCTAGAGGCTTGCTTTCTCTAGAATCCCCGGTCTCTTAAAACGGGGGCCATTCCGGCCCGTTGTGGACGAACCAGGTAACACGACAATGAAACGTACTTTCCAACCAAGCACTATCAAACGCGCTCGTACCCACGGTTTCCGTGCTCGCATGGCAACCAAGAACGGTCGTGCCGTCCTGTCGCGTCGTCGCGCCAAAGGTCGTGCGCGTCTGGCAGTTTGATAATCCGGCACTGGAGGTGAGTCAGGACTTCAGTCGGGAAAAGCGCCTGCTTACTCCCCGGCATTTCAAGGCAGTCTTTGACTCCCCTACCGGCAAGGTTCCGGGGAAAAATCTCCTGCTCCTTGCGCGCAACAACGATCTTGATCACCCCCGTCTCGGGTTGGTTATCGGGAAAAAGAGCGTAAAGCTCTCCGTCGAGCGCAATCGCCTCAAACGTCTGATGCGCGAATCGTTCCGTCTGCACCAGGATTCACTGGTCGGCTGGGACATTGTTATCGTCGCGCGCAAAGGTTTGGGTGACGTAGAAAACCCCGAATTGATTCAGCATTTCGGCAAACTCTGGAAGCGTCTGGCACGCAGCACGCCAGTACCAGCAGTCAAAACCGAAACTGTAGGGGTAGACAGTCCCGATGCGTAAACTGGCACTCGTTCCGATCCAGTTTTATCGCTATGCCATTAGTCCCCTGATGGCCAACCACTGTCGCTTCTACCCCAGTTGTTCCTGCTACGCGTTAGAGGCCATAGAAAATCATGGTCTTCTGCGCGGTGGCTGGCTGGCCTTTCGTCGTTTAGGTCGCTGTCATCCGTGGAATGCCGGTGGTTATGACCCGGTTCCACCTATCCCTACCTCCCGTTCTTCTTCGATGGCCGAGTAATCATGGATATCAAACGCACGATCCTGATCGTCGCCCTGGCAATCGTGTCCTACGTTATGGTTCTTAAATGGAACCAGGACTATGGTCAGGCTGCCCTGCCGACTCAGAATGTTGCTTCCAGTACTACCGCACCGGGCCTACCGGATACGGCTACTGGCAATAATGCTTCTGTCAGTGACGACATTCCACGCGCCGCAAGCGATACCAGTGCCACTGCACCTGCTGAAACTCCAGTAGCGGCAAGCAAAGACCTCATCCAGATCAAGACGGATGTGCTCAACCTGGCCATCGATCCACAAGGTGGTGATGTTGCCCAGCTGACGCTGCCGCTGTATCCACGTCGCCAGGACCATCCGGAAATCCCGTTCCAGTTGTTCGATAACGGCAACGAGCGGACTTATCTGGCTCAAAGTGGTTTGATCGGCGCCGACGGTCCGGACGCAAGTCCTGCCGGTCGTCCGGTTTACACCTCGGAGAAGAAGGTTTATCAACTGGCTGACGGTCAGGACCAACTGGTCGTAGACCTGAAGTTCAGCAAGGACGGCGTCAATTACATCAAGCGTTTCACCCTGAAACGCGGCCTGTATGACGTAACTGTTTCCTACTTGATCGACAACGAAAGCGCCAAGCCTTGGTCGGGTGCGATGTTCGCCCAGCTGAAGCGTGACGCCAGCTCCGATCCTTCTTCCAGCACTGCCACCGGCACCGCGACTTACCTGGGCGCTGCCCTGTGGACAAGTAACGAGCCGTATAAGAAAGTGTCGATGAAGGACATGGACAAGGCTCAGCTGAAAGAAACCGTCAACGGTGGTTGGGTTGCCTGGTTGCAACACTACTTCGTGACCGCGTGGATTCCGGCGAAGGGCGAAAACAATGTCGTCCAGACCCGTAAAGACAGCAAAGGCAACTACATCATCGGCTATACCGCTCCGGCATTGACTGTCGCGCCAGGCGCTAAAGCTGAAGTCAGCGCGGTTCTGTACGCCGGCCCGAAAAGCCAGGCTGTGCTGAAAGAGTTGTCCCCAGGTCTGGAACTGACCGTCGACTACGGCATCCTGTGGTTTATTGCCCAGCCAATCTTCTGGTTGCTGCAACATATCCACGCCATCGTCGGTAACTGGGGCTGGTCGATCATTTTCCTGACCATGCTGATCAAGGGTTTGTTCTTCCCTCTGTCGGCCGCCAGCTACAAATCCATGGCACGCATGCGTGCAGTGGCACCGAAACTGGCCGCGCTGAAAGAGCAACATGGCGATGACCGGCAGAAAATGTCGCAAGCCATGATGGAGCTATACAAGAAAGAGAAGATCAATCCGCTGGGTGGTTGCTTGCCAATCCTCGTGCAGATGCCGGTTTTCCTTTCGCTGTACTGGGTTCTGCTGGAAAGCGTTGAAATGCGCCAAGCGCCGTTCATGCTGTGGATTACTGACCTGTCGATCAAAGATCCGTTCTTCATTCTGCCGATCATCATGGGCGCAACCATGTTCATCCAGCAGCAGTTGAACCCGACTCCTCCGGATCCGATGCAGGCCAAGGTGATGAAGCTGATGCCAATCATCTTTACCTTCTTCTTCCTGTGGTTCCCGGCTGGTCTGGTGCTGTACTGGGTAGTGAACAACTGCCTGTCCATCACTCAACAGTGGTACATCACTCGTAAAATCGAACGGGCTACCCAAGCCGCCGCTTGATTTACACTGTGGATATCCACTCAAAACGCCCCCTAGTGGGGCGTTTTGCTATCTGTCACTTTTGTCTGGATACCGGTTTATGAGCGTTCCTCGTGAAACCATCGCCGCCGTCGCCACCGCTCAAGGTCGCGGTGGTGTGGGCATCGTCCGTATTTCCGGACCGTTGGCGAGCCTTGCGGCCAAGGCCATCAGCGGTCGGGAATTGAAACCCCGGTTTGCCCATTACGGCCCGTTCCTCAGTGAAAACGAAGAGGTGCTGGACGAAGGCATTGCGCTGTATTTCCCGGGACCGAACTCCTTCACCGGCGAAGACGTGCTGGAACTGCAGGGCCATGGCGGGCCGATTGTTCTGGATATGTTGCTCAAGCGTTGCCTGGAGCTTGGCTGTCGTCTCGCCCGTCCCGGTGAATTCAGTGAGCGTGCATTCCTCAATGACAAACTCGACTTGGCTCAGGCTGAAGCCATCGCCGACTTGATCGAGGCGAGTTCTGCACAAGCGGCTCGAAATGCACTGCGTTCCTTGCAAGGTGCATTTTCCCAGCGTGTGCATAACCTCACCGAGCAATTGATCGGCCTGCGCATCTATGTCGAGGCGGCCATCGACTTTCCAGAGGAAGAAATCGACTTCCTTGCCGATGGTCACGTATTGGCCATGCTCGACAAAGTGCGCGATGAATTATCCACAGTGCTTCGCGAAGCCGGGCAAGGCGCCTTACTGCGGGACGGCATGACTGTGGTGATTGCCGGTCGACCTAACGCCGGTAAATCCAGTCTCTTGAATGCCCTGGCGGGTCGGGAAGCAGCGATCGTGACTGAAATTGCCGGCACAACCCGCGACATTCTTCGCGAACATATCCACATTGATGGTATGCCGCTGCACGTGGTTGATACCGCTGGTCTGCGAGATACCGACGATCACGTGGAAAAAATCGGCGTAGAACGGGCGTTGAAAGCTATCGGTGAAGCAGATCGCGTGTTGCTGGTCGTCGATGCGACCGCGCCTGAAGCGTTGGACCCCTTCGCGTTGTGGCCGGAATTTCTCGAAATCCGCCCCGATCCAGCAAAAGTTACGCTGATTCGTAACAAGGCAGACCTGACGGGCGAAGCCATTGCCCTGGAGGTCAGTGAAGATGGCCACGTCACTATCAGCCTGAGTGCCAAGTCTGCTGGCGAAGGCCTGGAGTTACTACGCGACCATCTTAAGGCCTGCATGGGTTACGAGCAGACGTCGGAAAGCAGCTTCAGCGCACGCAGGCGTCACCTTGAGGCCCTGCGTCATGCCAGCGCATCCCTTGAGCACGGCCGCGCGCAATTGACGCTGGCAGGTGCCGGCGAGCTGTTAGCGGAGGATTTGCGCCTGGCTCAGCACTCGCTGGGTGAAATCACCGGTGCATTCAGCTCTGATGACCTCTTGGGACGAATCTTTTCCAGTTTCTGCATCGGTAAATAACCCTTCGGTTGTCCACAGACAGGTCATTCGCGCCTGTCTGTCCCCCCTCTTTTTGAAAAATCTTCCCTCAGTGCCGAGCAGATAATTTCTGGTTGCGCGGTTTTTCTTCGCCCGGAACTAACCGATGAGCGCTTTTTTGTGGATTAAGCCCTGTGAATAACTGCCACTAAGGGCAGTTGATAACAGGGCCTGAAAACTGAAGATAACCGTCTCTGTGGATAACCACCCCTTTCATCCACAGGCTTAAACCGGTTATCCAAGGGGCTCTTTGCCACATGACCACAGGGTTTTGAATCTCTGTACATACCGAATATAAAGGCCTGTAGCAATCTATCCACAGAAAGGTGCCTCACTAGAAATAAACATAAAAACAAAGATTTAATAAATTTCTCTCTTTTTAATTTCTATAACCCCGACTTCTCCACAGCTGGTTAAATTTTGTGCAAAGGGTTCTTTAGGAAGGGCGAAGTCCCTATACTTGTCGACCAGGTCCAGAAACCTGAGCTCAAACTATTCCTGATTACCTAACTGAAGCAGGCACGAGGTGCGTGGTGGATTTCCCTTCCCGTTTTGAAGTGATCGTCATCGGCGGCGGTCATGCCGGTACCGAGGCAGCACTGGCCTCAGCACGTATGGGTGCGAAAACCCTGTTGCTGACGCATAACGTGGAAACCCTCGGTGCAATGAGTTGCAACCCCGCCATTGGTGGGATCGGTAAAAGCCATCTGGTTAAAGAAATCGATGCCCTTGGCGGCGCGATGGCCATGGCTACCGATAAAGGCGGGATTCAATTTCGCGTGTTGAACAGTCGCAAAGGCCCGGCCGTGCGCGCTACTCGCGCTCAGGCAGACCGGGTTCTCTACAAGGCCGCTGTACGCGAAGCATTGGAAAACCAGTCGAACCTGTGGATATTTCAACAAGCCGCTGACGACCTGATCGTCGAGCAGGAACAAGTGCGCGGTGTTGTCACCCAGATGGGCCTGCGGTTCTTCGCGGATTCCGTGGTGTTGACCACTGGCACCTTCCTCGGCGGACTTATCCACATCGGTATGCAGAATTACTCCGGCGGCCGCGCCGGTGATCCGCCATCGATTGCCCTGGCTCACCGTCTACGTGAATTGCCACTGCGTGTGGGTCGCTTGAAAACCGGCACGCCACCGCGCATCGACGGTCGTACTGTGGATTTCTCGGTGATGACCGAGCAAGCAGGCGACACACCGATCCCGGTGATGTCGTTCATGGGTTCCAAAGAGCAGCACCCGAAACAGGTGAGCTGCTGGATCACCCACACCAACGCTCGCACCCACGAAATCATTGCCGCGAACCTCGATCGTTCGCCGATGTATTCCGATGCAGGGCTGATCGAAGGTATCGGCCCGCGTTATTGCCCGTCGATCGAAGACAAGATCCATCGTTTTGCCGACAAGGAAAGCCATCAGGTCTTTATCGAGCCGGAAGGTTTGACTACCCACGAGCTGTACCCGAACGGGATATCCACATCCCTGCCGTTCGACGTGCAATTGCAGATCGTGCAATCGATCCGTGGCATGGAAAACGCGCACATCGTGCGTCCGGGCTACGCCATCGAGTACGACTACTTCGACCCGCGTGACTTGAAATACAGCCTGGAAACCAAAGTGATTGCCGGCCTGTTTTTCGCCGGTCAAATCAACGGCACCACCGGTTACGAAGAAGCCGGTGCCCAGGGTTTGCTGGCCGGCGCCAACGCCGCACTGCGTGCTCAGGGCAAAGACGCCTGGTGCCCGCGTCGCGATGAGGCGTACATCGGTGTGTTGGTCGACGACCTGATTACACTCGGCACCCAAGAGCCGTACCGGATGTTTACGTCCCGTGCCGAGTACCGCCTGATCCTCCGTGAAGACAACGCCGACCTGCGCTTGACCGAAAAAGGTCGCGAGCTCGGTCTGGTTGATGACGCGCGTTGGGCGGCGTTCTGCAAGAAGCGCGAAAGCATCGACCTGGAAGAGCAACGCCTGAAAAGTACCTGGGTTCGCCCAGGCACCGAGCAGGGTGATGCGATTTCCGAGAAGTTCGGTACACCGCTGACTCACGAATACAATTTGCTCAACCTGCTGAGCCGCCCGGAAATCGACTACGCTGGTCTGATTGCCGTGACCGGCGGGGGCGCAGAAGATCCACAGGTCGCCGAACAGGTCGAAATCAAGACCAAGTACGCCGGTTACATCGACCGTCAGCAGGATGAAATCGCACGTCTGCGGGCCAGCGAAGACACCAAACTGCCTGTGGATATCGATTACACGAATATTTCCGGACTCTCCAAAGAGATCCAGAGCAAGCTCGGCGCGACCCGTCCAGAAACCCTGGGCCAGGCGTCACGTATCCCGGGCGTCACCCCAGCAGCCATTTCGCTGTTGATGATTCATTTGAAAAAACGCGGCGCGGGCCGTCAGTTGGAGCAAAGCGCTTGAGTTCGTTGGTCACCTCGCAACACGCCGAAGAGTTATCCACAGGTGCTCGCCAGCTCGGTGTCACACTGACAGAAACCCAGCACGCGCAGCTGCTGGGCTATCTGGCCCTGTTGATCAAATGGAACAAGGCCTACAACCTGACCGCCGTGCGTGATCCGGACGAAATGGTCTCTCGCCACCTGCTCGATAGTCTGAGCGTGATGTCATTCATCGAAAACGGTCGCTGGCTGGACGTTGGCAGCGGTGGCGGCATGCCGGGTATCCCGCTGGCCATCCTGTTTCCCGAGTCCCAAGTGACCTGCCTGGACAGCAACGGAAAGAAAACCCGATTCCTGACCCAGGTCAAACTCGAACTCAAACTGGATAACCTGCAAGTTATCCACAGTCGCGCCGAAGCCTTCCAGCCTGCAAAGCCATTCAACGGGATCATTTCCCGGGCATTCAGCAGCATGGAGAATTTCAGCAACTGGACTCGCCACCTGGGCGACGCCGAAACACGCTGGCTGGCAATGAAGGGCGTTCATCCGGCCGATGAGCTGGTAGCATTGCCGGCAGACTTCCACCTCGATAGCGAACACGCCCTGGCCGTACCTGGTTGCCAAGGCCAACGCCATCTGCTGATACTGCGCCGCACGGCATGATTGGGAACACAAGCAAGAATGGCTAAGGTATTCGCGATAGCGAACCAAAAGGGTGGTGTGGGTAAAACCACCACCTGCATCAACCTCGCAGCGTCTCTGGTTGCTACCAAGCGCCGGGTGCTGCTGATCGATCTCGATCCACAGGGCAACGCCACCATGGGTAGCGGTGTGGATAAACACGGCCTGGAAAACTCGGTCTATGACTTGCTGATCGGCGAATGCGACCTGGCCCAGGCCATGCATTTCTCCGAGCACGGTGGCTACCAGCTGTTGCCGGCCAACCGCGATCTGACGGCGGCCGAAGTGGTTCTGCTGGAAATGCAGATGAAGGAAAGCCGCCTGCGCAGCGCACTGGCGCCAATCCGTGAAAACTACGATTACATTTTGATCGATTGCCCGCCGTCGTTGTCGATGCTGACGCTGAACGCACTGGTTGCCGCCGATGGGGTAATTATCCCCATGCAGTGCGAGTATTTCGCATTGGAAGGTCTGAGTGACCTTGTGGATAACATCAAGCGCATCGCCGAACTGCTGAACCCGAACCTGAAAGTCGAAGGCCTGCTGCGGACCATGTACGACCCGCGCCTGAGCCTGATGAACGATGTGTCCGCGCAGCTCAAGGAACATTTCGGCGAGCAGCTCTACGACACCGTGATTCCACGCAACATTCGCTTGGCCGAAGCGCCTAGTTACGGGATGCCGGCGTTGGCTTACGACAAGTCATCGCGGGGCGCCATCGCGTATCTGGCTTTGGCGGGCGAGATGGTTCGCCGTCAACGCAAAAACTCACGCACCGCCGCTGCTCAGGCAACTTAAGGAATCCCATGGCCGTCAAGAAACGAGGTCTCGGACGAGGACTGGATGCACTGCTGACTGGTCCGACTGTCAGCTCGCTGGAAGAACAAGCGGTGCAGGCTGACCAGCGTGAGCTGCAGCACCTGCCCCTGGACCTGATCCAGCGCGGCAAGTACCAACCCCGCCGGGACATGGATCCTCAGGCGCTGGAAGAGTTGGCGCAGTCGATCAAGGCACAGGGCGTGATGCAGCCGATCGTGGTTCGCCCGATCGGCAGCGGTCGCTTCGAAATCATCGCCGGTGAACGCCGCTGGCGCGCCAGCCAGCAGGCTGGCCAGGAAACCATCCCGGCGATGGTTCGCGATGTGCCGGATGAAACGGCCATTGCCATGGCGCTGATCGAGAACATCCAGCGCGAAGACCTCAATCCGATCGAAGAAGCTGTCGCACTGCAGCGTTTGCAGCAGGAATTTCAGCTGACTCAGCAACAGGTTGCGGAAGCGGTGGGCAAATCCCGCGTGACCGTGGCCAACCTGCTACGCTTGATCGCGTTGCCGGAAGTTATCAAAACCATGCTGTCGCACGGGGACCTCGAAATGGGTCATGCGCGTGCTTTGCTCGGTTTGCCGGAGAATCAACAGGTGGAAGGGGCGCGACATGTTGTCGCACGGGGGCTTACGGTGCGCCAAACTGAAGCACTGGTTCGTCAGTGGTTGAGTGGCAAACAGGAGCCTGCCGAACCGGTAAAACCGGACCCTGATATAGCCCGACTCGAACAGCGCCTGGCCGAACGCCTAGGCTCTGCGGTGCAGATTCGCCACGGTAAGAAGGGGAAAGGGCAGTTGGTCATTGGTTACAACTCCCTCGACGAACTGCAAGGTGTGCTTGCGCACATTCGTTGAAACATTTCCTCATGTAGCGTGCAGTCGGAAATCACTACCTGACAGTTGAATAGGGGCTGAACCGCCCCTATACTCTGCGCGCATTTTGTCGGCACAAATTATGCCAAGTTATTGATTTCTGGCAGCCGACCATTGGAGAGAAAACGTGATGGAAAGACGCACGCCAAACCGCTTGCCGTTCCATCGCCTGGCAGTTTTTCCGGTGTTAATGGCTCAATTTGTCGTTTTGCTGATTGCTGCTTTGGCGCTTTGGCAATGGCATGGAGTCGTTGCCGGGTACTCAGGACTTTGCGGAGGCCTGATAGCCTTGCTTCCCAATGTTTATTTCGCTCACAGGGCATTTCGGTTTTCCGGCGCCCGAGCAGCTCAAGCTATCGTCCGGTCATTTTATGCCGGCGAGGCGGGCAAACTTATTTTGACGGCAGTGCTCTTTGCATTGACGTTTGCAGGTGTGAAGCCATTGGCGCCGCTAGCTGTATTCGGCGTCTTCGTGTTGACCCAACTGGTCAGCTGGTTCGCGCCCCTGCTGATGAGAACAAGACTTTCGAGACCTTAGGGCGTTTGAGGCAACCATGGCAGAGACAACCGCTTCGGGCTATATCCAGCACCACTTGCAGAACCTGACTTTCGGTCAGCTCCCAACTGGCGGGTGGGGTTTTGCCCACACCGCAGCAGAAGCCAAGGAAATGGGCTTCTGGGCTTTCCACGTCGATACCCTCGGCTGGTCGGTTGCGTTGGGTCTGATCTTCGTTCTTCTTTTCCGCATGGCGGCGAAGAAGGCGACTTCCGGTCAGCCTGGTGCTTTGCAGAACTTCGTTGAAGTATTGGTCGAATTCGTCGATGGCAGCGTGAAAGACAGCTTCCATGGCCGTAGCCCGGTGATTGCACCGCTGGCACTCACCATCTTCGTCTGGGTGTTCCTGATGAACGCCGTCGACCTGATTCCGGTCGACTGGATTCCTCAACTGGCCATCCTGATCACCGGCGACCATCACATTCCGTTCCGTGCGGTGTCGACCACTGACCCGAACGCGACCCTGGGCATGGCCCTGTCGGTGTTTGCGCTGATCATTTTCTACAGCATCAAGGTCAAGGGTATCGGCGGCTTTGTCGGCGAACTGACCCTTCACCCGTTCGGCAGCAAGAACATCTTCGTTCAAGCCCTGCTGATTCCGGTGAACTTCCTGCTGGAGTTCGTGACGCTGGTGGCCAAGCCAATTTCCCTGGCACTGCGTCTGTTCGGCAACATGTACGCCGGCGAACTGGTCTTCATTCTGATTGCTGTGATGTTCGGCAGCGGTCTGCTCTGGCTTAGCGGCCTGGGCATTGTTCTGCAGTGGGCGTGGGCTGTGTTCCACATCCTGATCATCACCCTGCAGGCGTTTATCTTCATGATGCTGACCATCGTTTACTTGTCGATGGCGCACGAAGAGAACCATTAAGGCCAGTCTCGACTAGTCTGATGTCCCACTCGGTCAAACGGGTGGGTGCCCGAACAGGGCTATGAAACGATTTGTTTTACCGCTTTAAAATCTAAAAAACCTAAACCATACGACGTAAAAGTCGGGAGGAAAGATGGAAACTGTAGTTGGTCTAACCGCTATCGCTGTTGCACTGTTGATCGGCCTGGGCGCACTGGGTACCGCAATTGGTTTCGGCCTGTTGGGCGGCAAGTTCCTGGAAGGCGCAGCGCGTCAGCCAGAAATGGTTCCAATGCTGCAAGTTAAAATGTTCATCGTTGCCGGTCTGCTCGACGCCGTGACCATGATCGGTGTTGGTATCGCTCTGTTCTTCACCTTCGCGAACCCATTCGTTGGTCAACTCGCTGGCTAATTACTCGAACCTTCGAGTAGTTGGTGTGATGTGTAACGAACGAGCGAGGTGTTGGCGTGAACATTAATGCAACCCTGATTGGCCAGTCCGTTGCGTTCTTCATTTTTGTACTGTTTTGCATGAAGTTCGTGTGGCCTCCGGTCATCGCGGCTTTGCACGAACGTCAGAAGAAGATTGCGGATGGACTGGACGCTGCCGCCCGAGCAGCTCGCGACCTGGAATTGGCCCAAGATAAAGCGGGTCAACAACTGCGCGAAGCTAAAGCTCAGGCAGCCGAAATCATTGAGCAAGCCAAGAAACGCGGTAACCAGATCGTTGAAGAGGCTGTTGAAAAAGCCCGTATCGACGCTGACCGTGTGAAGGTTCAGGCTCAGGCCGAGATCGAGCAGGAACTGAACAGTGTCAAAGACGCGCTGCGTGCCCAACTGGGTAGCCTGGCAGTCTCTGGCGCCGAGAAGATCCTGGGTTCCACAATCGATCAAAACGCGCACGCGGAGCTGGTAAACAAACTGGCTGCTGAAATTTAAGCGAGGGCGATCATGGCAGAATTGACCACGTTGGCCCGACCTTACGCTAAGGCAGCCTTCGAGCACGCCCAGGCCCACCAGCAACTGGCCTCTTGGTCAGCCATGCTCGGCCTGGCTGCAGCAGTGTCGCAAGACGACACCATGCAGCGCGTGCTCAAGGCCCCGCGACTGACGAGCGCAGACAAGGCCGCCACGTTTATTGACGTGTGCGGCGACAAGTTTGATGCCAAGGCACAGAACTTCATCAACGTCGTTTCCGAAAACGACCGTCTCCCGCTGTTGCCGGAGATATCCGCTCTGTTCGACCTGTACAAGGCCGAACAAGAGAAGTCGGTAGACGTTGAAGTGACCAGTGCTTTTGCATTGAACCAAGAACAGCAAGACAAACTCGCCAAGGTTCTCAGTGCACGACTCAACCGGGAAGTGCGCCTGCAAGTCGAGGAAGACAAATCCCTTATTGGGGGCATTGTCATCCGCGCCGGCGACCTGGTTATCGATGGCTCGGTTCGCGGAAAACTCGCAAGCCTTGCCGAAGCATTGAAATCTTGAGTTTGAAGGGGCAGCAGAGCAATGCAGCAACTCAATCCTTCCGAAATAAGTGAAATTATCAAGGGCCGCATCGACAAGCTCGATGTGACCTCCCAAGCCCGTAACGAAGGCACTGTCGTCAGCGTATCTGACGGTATCGTGCGGATTCACGGTCTGGCCGACGTAATGTACGGCGAGATGATCGAGTTTCCGGGCGGCGTCTTCGGTATGGCTCTCAACCTCGAGCAAGACTCTGTAGGTGCCGTTGTATTGGGCGCATACCAGTCTCTGGCTGAAGGCATGAGCGCCAAGTGCACCGGCCGCATCCTCGAAGTTCCGGTTGGTAAGGAACTGCTGGGTCGCGTAGTCGACGCACTGGGTAACCCAGTTGACGGCAAAGGTCCGCTGAACAACACCTTGACCGACGCGGTCGAGAAAGTTGCTCCAGGCGTGATCTGGCGTAAGTCGGTAGACCAGCCTGTACAGACTGGCTACAAGGCTGTCGATGCCATGATCCCTGTCGGCCGTGGCCAGCGTGAGCTGATCATCGGTGACCGTCAGATCGGTAAAACCGCTCTGGCGATCGACGCGATCATCAACCAGAAAGACAGCGGCATTTTCTGCGTCTACGTAGCTATTGGTCAGAAACAATCGACCATCGCCAACGTGGTTCGCAAGCTGGAAGAAAACGGCGCACTGGCTAACACCATCGTCGTGGCAGCGAGCGCTTCGGAATCTGCAGCACTGCAATTCCTGGCACCGTACTCCGGTTGCACCATGGGTGAATTCTTCCGCGACCGCGGTGAAGACGCGCTGATCGTTTATGACGATCTGTCCAAGCAAGCAGTGGCTTACCGCCAGATTTCCCTGCTGCTGCGCCGTCCACCAGGCCGTGAAGCTTACCCAGGCGACGTGTTCTATCTCCACTCCCGTCTGCTGGAGCGCGCATCCCGCGTTTCGGAAGAATACGTAGAGAAGTTCACCAACGGCGCAGTGACCGGCAAAACCGGTTCCCTGACCGCACTGCCGATCATCGAAACCCAGGCTGGCGACGTTTCCGCGTTCGTTCCGACCAACGTGATTTCCATCACTGACGGTCAGATCTTCCTGGAATCGGCCATGTTCAACTCCGGGATCCGTCCTGCTGTGAACGCCGGTGTTTCGGTATCCCGTGTGGGTGGTGCCGCTCAGACCAAGATCATCAAGAAGCTCTCCGGTGGTATCCGTACCGCTCTGGCTCAGTACCGTGAACTGGCGGCATTCGCCCAGTTTGCTTCTGACCTGGACGAAGCGACCCGTAAGCAACTTGAGCATGGTCAGCGCGTTACCGAGCTGATGAAGCAGAAGCAATACGCACCAATGTCGATCGCTGACATGGCGCTGTCGCTGTATGCCGCTGAGCGTGGGTTCCTGACTGACGTCGAAATCGCCAAGATCGGCAGCTTTGAACAAGCGCTGATTGCTTTCTTCAACCGCGATCACGCCGAATTGATGGCGAAGATCAACGTGAAGGGTGACTTCAATGACGAAATCGATGCTGGCATGAAAGCCGGTATCGAGAAGTTCAAGGCCACCCAAACCTGGTAAGCCGCAGCGGGAGCCGCAAGGCTCCCGCTTGCTAACCTGATAGGTGTTACATGGCAGGCGCAAAAGAGATTCGCAGTAAGATTGCGAGCATCAAAAGCACGCAAAAGATTACCAGCGCCATGGAAAAAGTGGCGGTCAGTAAAATGCGCAAGGCACAAATGCGCATGGCTGCTAGCCGTCCTTACGCGGAGCGCATCCGCCAGGTTATTGGTCATTTGGCCAACGCCAACCCGGAATATCGCCACCCGTTCATGATCGACCGTGAAATCAAGCGCGTCGGTTACGTCGTGGTGAGCAGTGACCGTGGTCTGTGTGGTGGTTTGAACACCAACCTGTTCAAGGCCCTGGTCAAGGACATGGCGGTAAACCGCGAAAACGGCGTCGAGATCGATCTGTGTGTAGTGGGTAGCAAGGGTGCGGCTTTCTTCCGCAACTTCGGCGGCAACGTCGTAGCAGCTATCAGCCACCTGGGTGAAGAGCCGTCGATCAATGACTTGATCGGCAGCGTCAAGGTGATGCTGGATGCCTACCTGGACGGCCGTATTGATCGCCTGTCCGTGGTGTCCAACAAGTTCATCAACACCATGACGCAAACGCCTACCGTGGAGCAGTTGATTCCATTGGTGGCAACCCCGGATCAAGGCCTCAAGCACCACTGGGACTATCTCTACGAACCGGACGCCAAAGAGCTGCTTGACGGCTTGATGGTCCGTTATGTGGAGTCGCAGGTCTACCAGGCGGTGGTCGAGAACAACGCGGCTGAACAAGCTGCGCGGATGATCGCGATGAAGAACGCTACCGACAACGCCGGTGATTTGATCAGCGATTTGCAGCTGGTCTACAACAAGGCGCGTCAGGCTGCGATCACCCAAGAGATCTCGGAAATCGTCGGCGGCGCTGCCGCGGTTTAACGGTTCAAATATTCAGAGGATCCAGCTATGAGTAGCGGACGTATCGTTCAAATCATCGGCGCCGTTATCGACGTGGAATTCCCACGCGACAGCGTACCGAGCATCTACAACGCGCTGACTGTACAAAGCGCGGCCGCAACCACTCTGGAAGTTCAGCAACAGCTGGGCGACGGCGTGGTTCGTACCATTGCGATGGGCTCCACCGAGGGCTTGAAGCGTGGTCTGGACGTCATCGACTCCGGCGCAGCCATTTCCGTACCGGTCGGTAAAGCGACTCTGGGCCGGATCATGGACGTTCTGGGCAACCCGATCGACGAAGCTGGCCCGATCGACACCGACGAGCGCTGGGGCATTCACCGTCCTGCGCCAACCTTCGCTGAACAAGCGGGCGGCAACGACCTGCTGGAAACCGGTATCAAGGTTATCGACCTGGTTTGCCCGTTCGCCAAGGGTGGTAAAGTTGGTCTGTTCGGTGGTGCCGGTGTAGGCAAAACCGTAAACATGATGGAACTGATCCGTAACATCGCCATCGAGCACAGCGGTTATTCCGTGTTCGCCGGTGTGGGTGAGCGTACTCGTGAGGGTAACGACTTCTACCACGAGATGAAGGATTCCAACGTTCTGGACAAAGTGGCACTGGTTTACGGTCAGATGAACGAGCCGCCGGGTAACCGTCTGCGCGTAGCACTGACCGGCCTGACCATGGCCGAGAAGTTCCGTGACGAAGGTAACGACGTACTGCTGTTCGTCGACAATATCTATCGTTACACCCTGGCCGGTACTGAAGTATCCGCACTGCTGGGCCGTATGCCTTCCGCAGTAGGTTACCAGCCGACCCTGGCCGAAGAGATGGGTACTCTGCAAGAGCGTATCACTTCGACCAAAAACGGTTCGATCACCTCGATCCAAGCGGTATACGTACCTGCGGATGACTTGACTGACCCGTCGCCAGCGACCACTTTCGCCCACTTGGACGCCACCGTCGTTCTGTCCCGTGACATCGCTTCCCTGGGTATCTACCCAGCGGTCGATCCACTCGACTCGACTTCGCGCCAGCTGGACCCGAACGTAATCGGCCAGGACCACTACGACACCGCTCGCGGTGTACAGTATGTTCTGCAGCGTTACAAAGAACTGAAGGACATCATTGCGATCCTGGGTATGGACGAGCTGTCGGAAGCCGACAAGCAGTTGGTAAACCGTGCTCGTAAGATCCAGCGTTTCTTGTCGCAGCCGTTCTTCGTGGCTGAAGTCTTCACCGGTGCTTCGGGTAAATACGTTTCCCTGAAAGACACCATTGCTGGCTTCAAAGGCATCCTCAACGGTGACTACGACCACCTGCCAGAACAAGCGTTCTACATGGTCGGCGGCATCGAAGAAGCGATCGAGAAAGCCAAGAAACTGTAATCCCGGCGCCTGGAAACGGGCGCTAATTTAGGTTGAGGCAATCAGATGGCTATGACAGTCCATTGCGATATCGTCAGCGCGGAAGGAGAAATCTTTTCCGGTCTGGTCGAGATGGTGATTGCGCACGGTGCACTGGGTGATCTTGGTATCGCCCTGGGTCACGCGCCGTTGATCACTAATCTCAAGCCGGGCCCGATCCGCCTGGTCAAGCAGGGCGGGGAAGAGGAGGTGTATTACATCTCCGGTGGTTTCCTCGAAGTTCAGCCGAACATGGTCAAGGTTCTTGCCGACACCGTGCAACGTGCTGGCGACCTGGATGAAGCCTCCGCTCAGGAAGCCGTCAAGGCTGCCGAGAAAGCCCTGCATGAGCGGGGCGCGGAATTCGACTACGGTTCTGCTTCCGCACGTCTGGCCGAGGCTGCAGCACAGCTGCGCACCGTCCAGCAGATCCGCAAGAAGTTTGGCCGCTAATAGGCCATCACTTGTTGCGCGATTGATTAAAAAGGGTAGCCTCGGCTACCCTTTTTTCTTTTCCGACGTTCATAACCTGGTCGCATCCGCTGACCACCCAGGATTGGTAGCCAGTCATGTCACTTGAAATCGTTATCCTCGCTGCCGGCCAAGGCACGCGCATGCGTTCGGCGTTGCCGAAAGTCCTGCACCCGATTGCCGGCAATTCGATGCTTGGCCATGTTATCCACAGCGCCCGCCAACTTGATCCACAGCGCATCCATGTGGTGATCGGCCATGGTGCCGAAGCCGTACGTGAGCGTCTGGCGGCGGACGATCTGAATTTCGTCCTGCAGGACAAACAACTGGGGACCGGTCATGCGGTGGCTCAAGCCGTGCCATTCATTGAGTCCGATACCGTACTGATTCTCTACGGCGACGTCCCGCTGATTGAAGTCGACACCCTGCAGCGCCTGCTCAAGAAAGTCGCGCCGCAACAACTGGGCTTGCTGACCGTTGAACTGGACGACCCGACCGGCTATGGCCGCATCGTCCGCGATGCCGCTGGCAAGGTCACGGCCATCGTTGAGCAGAAAGACGCCAACGAAGCCGAGCGTGCGATCACTGAAGGCAACACCGGGATTCTCGCCCTGCCTTTCGCCCAATTGGGTGGCTGGATGAGCCGTCTCTCCAACAACAATGCCCAAGGCGAGTACTACCTGACGGACGTGATTGCCATGGCGGTCAACGATGGCTTGGTGGTCGCCACCGAGCAGCCGCACGATGCCATGGAAGTGCAGGGCGCCAATGATCGCAAGCAACTTTCCGAACTCGAGCGTCACTATCAATTGCGCGCCGGTCGCCGTTTGATGGCTCAAGGCGTGACCCTGCGTGACCCGGCCCGTTTCGATGTGCGCGGCGAAGTCACTGTCGGCCGCGACGTGCTGATCGACATCAACGTGATCCTTGAAGGCAACGTCGTCATTGAAGACGACGTGGTGATCGGCCCGAACTGCGTGATCAAGGACAGCACCTTGCGCAAGGGCGTAGTGATCAAGGCCAACAGCCATATCGAAGGAGCGATTCTGGGCGAAGGAAGCGATGCCGGCCCGTTCGCACGCTTGCGTCCGGGCACCGTGCTTGAGTCGCGCGCGCATGTGGGTAACTTTGTAGAACTGAAGAACGCTCACCTGGGTGAAGGCGCGAAGGCCGGTCACCTGACTTACCTGGGGGATGCCGAGGTCGGTGCGCGCACCAACATTGGCGCGGGCACCATCACGTGCAACTACGACGGCGCCAACAAGTGGAAAACCGTATTGGGTGAAGATGTGTTCATCGGTTCCAACAACTCGTTGGTAGCGCCTGTGGATATCTCTTCCGGTGCGACCACAGCGGCCGGTTCGACCATTACGCAGAATGTGGATAACGCACAGTTGGCGGTAGGACGGGCTCGTCAGAAGAACATCGATGGCTGGAAGCGGCCGGAGAAGGTCAAGAAGGGCTGAGTTATCCACAGCCGTTCAAAACTGAAAAATCGCAGTCTGTGACAGGCCCTCACGCCTTCATCGCAGTCTGCGATTTTTTGGTTTTACACAAAGCTTTTTATCGCAACACACTTGACGAACTTTCGGCGATAGGTTTTGATTGCTTCCGTTATCTTTCGAATCGAAACTTACCAGCTCATGTCGAAGCGCAATACTCCCCAACGCCGCCACAATATCCTCACCTTGCTCAACGAGCAGGGCGAAGTCAGTGTGGATGAACTGGCAAAACGTTTCGAAACCTCGGAAGTTACGATTCGCAAGGATCTGGCGGCGCTTGAGAGTAATGGCCTGCTGCTACGTCGTTATGGCGGAGCGATCACCATGCCTCAGGAACTGGTGGCTGATATCGGCCAACCCGTCTCCAAATACAAACAAGCCATTGCCCGCGCCGCCGTCACGCGGATTCGCGAGCATGCGCGAATCATCATCGACAGCGGCAGTACTACCGCCGCCATGATTCCGGAACTCGGTCAGCAGCCGGGACTGGTGGTGATGACCAACTCCTTGCATGTGGCCAATGCCTTGAGCGAGCTTGAGCACGAACCGGTGCTGTTAATGACCGGGGGCACCTGGGACCCGCATTCCGAGTCCTTTCAGGGGCAAGTCGCTGAGCAGGTACTACGCTCTTACGACTTTGATCAGTTGTTTATCGGTGCCGATGGCATCGACCTGGTCCGCGGTACCACCACCTTCAACGAATTGCTGGGGCTGAGCCGGGTCATGGCTGAAGTCGCCCGCGAAGTGGTCGTGATGGTGGAGGCCGACAAGATCGGCCGCAAAATCCCCAACCTGGAGCTGCCATGGAGCAGCGTCCATACCCTTATTACCGATGATCGCTTGCCGCTGGAGGCACGCGATCAGATTCAGGCCCGCGGCATCAATTTGATTTGCGCGGCTGTCAGTCAGGAGAAATAGCATGTGTGGAATTGTCGGCGCAGTCGCAGAACGTAACATCACCGCCATCTTGCTCGAAGGCCTCAAGCGCCTGGAATACCGTGGCTATGACAGCGCCGGTGTGGCGGTCTTCACCAATGACGAAAAACTCGAGCGCATGCGTCGTCCGGGCAAGGTCAGCGAGCTGGAAAACGCGCTGGAGACCGAGCCACTGGTGGGTCGCCTCGGCATCGCCCACACCCGTTGGGCCACACACGGCGCACCGTGCGAGCGCAATGCGCACCCGCATTTCTCCGGCGACCTGGCCGTGGTGCACAACGGCATCATCGAAAACCACGAAGCCCTGCGTGAGCAGCTCAAAGCCTTGGGTTATGTGTTCACCTCGGACACCGACACCGAAGTCATCGCTCACCTGCTGAACCACAAACTCAAGGATTTGCCCGACCTGACCGCGGCCCTCAAAGCCACCGTCAAAGAGTTGCACGGTGCTTACGGCCTGGCGGTCATCAGCGCCCAGCAGCCGGATCGTCTGGTCGCCGCTCGCAGTGGCAGCCCGTTGGTAATCGGTCTGGGCCTGGGTGAAAACTTCCTCGCTTCCGACCAGCTCGCCCTGCGTCAGGTCACCGACCGTTTCATGTACCTGGAAGAAGGCGATATCGCCGAGATTCGCCGCGACAGCGTGCATATCTGGGACGTTGACGGCAAAGCCGTCGAGCGTGAAACCGTGCAGTACCGCGACGGTGCCGAAGCCGCCGACAAGGGCGAGTTCCGCCACTTCATGCTGAAAGAAATCCACGAGCAACCGTCTGTTGTTCAGCGCACCCTCGAAGGGCGTTTGAGCCCGAACGGCGTGCTGGTACAGGCATTCGGTCCACAGGCTGCCGAGCTGTTCGCCAAAGTTCGTAACGTGCAGATCGTTGCCTGCGGCACCAGCTATCACGCCGGTATGGTTGCCCGTTACTGGCTCGAAGAACTGGCCGGCATCCCGTGCCAGGTCGAAGTTGCCAGCGAATTCCGCTACCGCAAAGTCGTGGTGCAACCCGACACGCTGTTCGTGACCATTTCCCAGTCTGGCGAAACCGCCGACACCCTCGCCGCGCTGCGCAACGCCAAGGAACTGGGTTTCCTCGCGAGCCTGGCGATTTGCAACGTTGGCATCAGTTCGCTGGTGCGTGAATCCGACCTGACCCTGCTGACCCAGGCCGGTCGCGAAATCGGCGTGGCCTCGACCAAAGCCTTCACCACTCAGTTGGTTGGTCTGCTGTTGCTGACCCTGTCCCTGGGTCAGGTTCGCGGCACCTTGGCCAAAGGCGTCGAAGCCACTCTGGTTGAAGAACTGCGTCGTCTGCCAACCCGCTTGGGCGAAGCCCTGGCCATGGACAGCACCGTGGAGAAAATCGCCGAACTGTTCGCCGAGAAAAACCACACGCTGTTCCTCGGCCGTGGTGCGCAATTCCCGGTAGCGATGGAAGGCGCGCTGAAACTCAAGGAAATCTCCTACATCCACGCTGAAGCCTACCCGGCTGGCGAACTGAAACACGGTCCGTTGGCGCTTGTGGATAACGACATGCCCGTCGTCACCGTGGCACCGAACAACGAGCTGCTGGAGAAGCTGAAATCCAACCTCCAGGAAGTCCGCGCCCGTGGCGGCCAGTTGATCGTCTTCGCAGATGAGAAAGCCGGCATGACCAATGGCGAAGGCACGCACGTTGTGCACATGCCTCACATCCACGACATCCTGTCACCGATCCTCTACACCATCCCGCTGCAGTTGCTGTCGTACTACGTTGCTGTGCTGAAAGGCACGGATGTTGACCAACCGCGTAACCTGGCGAAGTCGGTGACAGTGGAATAAGTTATCCACAGGTGACCGACATCCTTAAAAATCGCAGCCTACGGTTGCGATTTTTTTTATCTGAATAAAGGACATGCCCCATGGACCGATTCCAGGAAATGCAGGTCTTCGCCGCTGTCGCCAAGGCGCAAGGTTTTTCGGCGGCGGCGCGAATTCTGGGGATGTCGGCGGCGAGCGTCACCCGGGCCGTCGCGGCACTGGAGCAGCGCATTGGTACGCAGTTGATCACCCGTACGACCCGCAGCGTGCATTTGAGCGAGGCGGGGCAGCGTTATCTGGACGACTGTCGCAGGATTCTCGCCGAGGTGCAGGAAGCGGAGGATTCGGCGGCGGGCAGTCACGCTCAACCCCGTGGGCAATTGACGATTACCGCGCCGGTATTGTTTGGAGAGTTGTTTGTCACGCCAGTGATGGTTGATTACCTGGCGCAGTACCCTGAGGTCAGCATCAATGCCTTGTTGGTCGACCGGGTCGTGAGCATGGTCGAAGAGGGTGTGGATGTAGCGGTACGCATCGGTGAATTGCCGGACAGCAATCAGCACGCGATTCGTGTGGGCGAGGTGCGGCGGGTTATTTGTGCTTCCCCGGCGTTTTTGGAGGCCCGCAAACCGCGGCACCCGAATGAGCTCAGCGGTGCCCCGATCATTGCAACCTCCTCCATTGGGCAGCTGAGAACCTGGCCATTTCTTGAAGCGGGCGAGCCGCTGAATGTTCGTCCGGAACCGCGTCTAGTGGTCACCGCCAATCAGGCGGCAATCACTGCGGCCTGTCTGGGCCTGGGATTTACCCGGGTTCTGTCTTATCAAGTGGCGGGCAAGGTGGCCGCCGGTGAACTGGAAATCGTTCTGGCAGACTTCGAACTACCAGCATTGCCTATTCATGTGGTCTATCAAGGGGGTCGCAAGGCTCCGGTGCGTGTCCGTAGTTTTGTGGACTTTGCGGTAAAGGTTCTGCGAGAACATCCTGCCCTGAGCCGTTAGCGGGTTATTGCGCTGGATGAAATAATGGATTGCGTTTGCTGGCTATTCTGTTGTTTTGGTTGTGAGGGGAAGATAGCGTCCATCGGTGCTGATCTCTCCTGTTCGGCGCCTCCACCCAGCGGAGTCGACCATGCAAGCTATCAAACTCTACAACTTCCCTCGTTCCGGCCACGCTCACCGTGTGGAACTGATGCTGTCTCTGCTGCAATTGCCGACTGAGCTGATCTTTGTCGATCTGGCCAAGGGCGCGCACAAACAGCCGGATTATCTGGCGCTCAATCGCTTTGGTCAGGTACCGGTGATTGATGATGAAGGCGTGGTCCTGGCCGATTCCAACGCGATCCTGGTTTATCTGGCGCAGAAATACGGCAAGGGTCGCTGGCTGCCAGCCGATCCGGTCGGTGCGGCCAAGGTGCAGCGCTGGTTGTCGGTCGCCGCCGGGCCGATTGCCTTTGGCCCGGCAAGAGCCCGGCTGATCACCGTGTTTGGCGCACCTTACAACGCTGAGGAGGTGATCGCCTACGCCCACACCGTGCTCAAAGTGATCGATCAGGAACTGGCCGCCACCCCATTCCTTGTCGGCAACGAGCCGACCATCGCCGACGTCTCGGCCTACAGCTACATCGCCCATGCACCGGAAGGCAATGTGGCGCTGGACGACTACGCCAACATCCGTGCCTGGCTGGCGCGCGTTGAAGCCTTGCCAGGGTTTGTCGGCATGCCGCGCACCGTCGCCGGCCTGCAAAAAACAGCCTGATGCTCACGGCCCGACTCTGTCGGGCCTATCTTGTTGCGCGATAAGCGCAGGGGAGAAGCCGTTATGGACCGTTCACCTTGGCACGCTGGCGAGAAACAGATGCAGGCTCATGTGGGTGTGGCCGAGCGAATGGACGCTTTAGGCCGTAGGGTGATTCGCGGCGAGATGCCGGATCAGCACCGCCAGTTCTATCAACAACTGCCGTTCATGCTGTACGGCGCGGTGGATGCCGACGGCAAGCCTTGGGCCAGTGTTCTTGAAGGGCCGCCGGGGTTTGCACACTCCCCGGCGCCTGCATTGTTGCAGTTCGACAGCCTGCCCGGCAGCGACGACCCTGCACCATTGCAGGACGGCGCGGCGATCGGTCTGCTCGGCATCGAACTGCACACCCGGCGTCGCAACCGTATGAATGGTCGAGTCGGCGCTGTGACTTCGAGCGGCTTCGAGGTGACAGTGGAACAATCGTTTGGCAATTGCCCGCAATACATTCAATTGCGCCAGTTTCGCTCGGTGCCCCTGGCGGACCCGTCGACCCGTGTCGCGCAGCATCTCAATGCGCTGGATGACGCGGCGCGAGCCATGATCGCTGACGCCGATACCTTCTTTGTCGCCAGTTATGTGGACGTCGATGGCCAACGCTCGGTGGATGTTTCTCATCGCGGTGGCCAGGCCGGTTTCGTACAGGTGGAAGGTAATCGCCTGACTATCCCGGATTTCGCCGGCAACCTGTTCTTCAACACTTTGGGTAACCTGCTGATCAATCCTCGGGCCGGTTTGCTGTTCATCGATTTCAACACGGGCGATCTGCTGCACCTCAGCGGCCGCGCAGAAGTCATGCTCGAGGGCCCGCAGGTCGAGGCTTTTCAGGGGGCCGAGCGGCTGTGGACCTTCGAGGTCGAGCACATGGTGCGCCGGCCTGCGGCATTGGCCTTGCGCTGGCGCTTTGACGGTGTGTCGCCCACCAGTTTACTGACCGGCACCTGGGCGCAGGCCAATGCACGCCTGCAAGCCAAGGCCTTGGGCGATCATTGGCGGTCGCTGCGGGTGGCGCGGATCGAACAGGAAAGCCAAGGCATCCGTTCGATCTATCTGGAGCCTGCGGATGACGCCGGATTGCCGGTGTTCCAGGCCGGGCAGCATTTGCCGCTGCGGTTCGACATTGACGGTGACGTGCATATCCGCACGTACAGCCTGTCGAGTGCGCCGTCCGATGACTTTTTCCGTATCAGCGTGAAGCGTGACGGGCTGGTGTCATCGCATCTGCATGACCGTATTCGAGTTGGCGATGTAGTGGAAGCTCGTGCGCCACAAGGGCATTTCACGGTCGCACCGCATGAGCGGCGCCCCCTGGTTTTGCTGGCGGCTGGCGTGGGCATTACGCCGCTGCTGTCGATGGTGCGAGAGGTGGTTTATCAAGGCCTGCGCACGCGGAGCATCCGCCCGACCTGGTTCATCCAGAGCTCGCGAACCCTGGCCGATCAACCCTTCGGCCCTGAACTGAACCGCTTGCTCGACGGGCTTGGCGACGCGGTGCGAGTCTTGCGTTTGCTCAGTCAGCCGGAGCCCGAGGCGCGCGAAGGTGAAGATTTCGACCTGACCGGGCGGATCGACGCCGACCTGCTCAAGAACATGCTCGACGTAGAAGACTACGCTCAGCTGGATTTCGTGCTCTGCGGTCCGGGAGCATTTACTCAGGCGATGTACGACAGCTTGCGTGACATGGACATCCGCGATTCAAGGATTCACGCCGAGACCTTTGGCCCGTCGACGTTGCGCCGGGTACCCGATCCGGATGCAGTGGTCATCGAGCAACCACCGGTTGCCACGACATCGGTGCCGGTGGTGTTCGAGCGCTCGGCCAAGGAAGCTCGCTGGAAACCCGATAGCGGCAGTTTGCTGGAATTGGCCGAAAGCCGTGGTTTGCGCCCGGAGTTCAGTTGTCGCGGTGGTTCTTGCGGGACCTGCAAGACGCGCCTGATCAGCGGGGAAGTGACTTATCCACAGGTGCCGGCAGAAGTGCCCGGCGCTGGAGAAGTGCTGATTTGTTGTGCGGTGCCGGCGCAGGGGTCGCAACCGTTGGTGCTGGATCTGTAACCCATCGGCAGAACATAGAACCCATGCAAGAGTGAGCCTGCTCGCGATCGCGGCCTGACATCCACCTTGATGTCGACTGTTACACCGCTATCGCGAGCAGGCCCACTCCTACAAAAAAGCGGTTAAGCGTAAGACAGGGATTTTTCCTCAAGCAGCTCTTCGTACAATTCGGTCCACTTACGGCCCATCTCGTCCGCTGTGAATAACTGCCGATACCGCGCCTCTGCCTTCACGCCCATTTCTGCCGCACGAATCGGGTTTTCCCACAGCGTGCGCATCGCTTCACGGAAGGCTGGTGGATGACTGGGAGGTACCACCAGCCCGGTTTCATTGTGAATGTTGATGTAGCTGGTGCCGGTGCCGATCTCGCTCGAGATCATCGGTTTGCCGAACATCGCCCCCTCCAGCAGTGAAATGCCGAACGCTTCGGAGCGCAGGTGCGATGGGAACACGATGGCGTAACTCAATTGCAGCAGCGCCACTTTGTCTTCGTCCCCCAGACGCCCGAGGAAGTGAACATTGCGCAGCCCCAACGCCGCTGCCTGGGCGTGAAGCTCTGCTTCCAGCGGGCCGGCACCGACAATCACCGTCGGGTAATCCAGGTCCTTCAAGGCCTCGAGCAGGATGTGCAATCCCTTGTAATAACGCATCACCCCCACGAACAGAAAAAACTTATCCCCAAGCTTCTGCCGCCAGTGGGTCATGCGCTCGATGTCGGGCTGTGGATAACCTGCCTTGTTCAGGCCATAAGGGATCACGCGGGTCTTGTCGTGAAACTGCTGCAACACGTCGCTGGTGTGCAAATAGTTGGGCGACGCGGCGACGATCCGGTCGGTGCTGGCCAGAAAGCGGTTCATCAGGGGCCGGTAGAGTTTGAGCAGGTGTTTTTGGCGAATGATGTCGGAATGGTACGTCACCACGCTCGGCTTGTTCACGCCGCTGGCGAAATGCACCAGGTCCATGAATGGCCATGGGAAATGGTAATTGACCACGTCGGCCTCGGCCGCCAACTCGCGAAACTGTTTGAAGACACTCCAGGAAAAACCCGTGGAAGCGAATTGAATATCGAGTCGGGCCCGATGGACTTCGTGTTGGCCGAGCTTTACGACCGGTGGTGTCGGATCGGCGCTAAGAGTCAGCACCTGACCCTCAACACCGTGCTGGGCGCCACTTTCGCACAACTGGAAGATCACTTGTTCGATCCCGCCGACCGAGTCAGGCAAGTACGTCTTGAAAAAATGAAGAACCCGCATTCAACCTCCCATGGCCTGGCGGTAGGCGCGTGCCGTGACCTGCGCACAACGCTCCCAGGTAAAAAGCCTTGCCTGAAGTAATCCTGCGTCCGTGCATGCCTGCCAATGCGCGTGATCTTCGATCAGGCGGTTCATGGCATCACGCAAGCCCTCGGGGTCGTCAGGTTCAAAATAGTTGCCCGCTGCGCCTGCCACCTCGGGCATGGCCGAACGCCGGGTCAGAATGACCGGCGTGCCGCAGGCCATCGCTTCCAGCACCGGGAGGCCGAAGCCTTCGTAGAGCGATGGAAAAATCAGCGCCCGAGCGCCAGCCAGCAGTTGCGCGACCTGCTCGTCGGGAAGGTAACCCAGCAAACAGACGTGACCGCTGGCCAGGGCTTGATGCAGTTCTTCACTGAACTGTTCACGTTGCCAACCGGCCATGCCGACGATCAACAGTGGAAAACGCTGGCGCATGGCTTCCGGCAACTGAGCGTGGGCGCGCAGGGCCAGGGTCAGGTTCTTGCGCGGCTCCAGGGTACCGACGCAGAGAAAATATTCTCGCGCCTCGACGCCATGAGCCTTGAGCACGGCGTCGATGGCCTCGGGCGCCCGTGGGTGGAATCGCGCCGCTACGCCCAGTGGCGCGACGACAAACCGCTCGGCCGGCAGCCCGAAATGTGCCTGGGCTTCGTCAGCAATGGACTGCGAGTCAGTGAGAATCAGGCTCGCCTGACGCACGCCGTCGGCCAGCCGCCGTTCGATTTCCCGCAAGCGTGCGGGCGGCTGTGTGTCGGGGTAATGCAGGTGGGTCAGGTCATGCAAGGTGATGACCGTCGGGCCATCGAACGACAGCGGCCACAAACTGGGTTCGTGGTAGAGGTCGATGGTCCTCGCGCGCCCTTGATCGAAGCGTTTCTGCTCCAGCCAGCGTCGGGCCTGATACGCCCCCGGAATTTGTCGCAGCAACGGCGTCAGTCGCGAATAACCGGGCATGGCCGCTTCCGGCAGAGTCGAACTCCAGCCCCACCCATGAAACAGCGCCAGTTCAATATCCGGCTCAGCGGCAAGGGCGTTCGCCAGTTCGGCGACGTAGTGGCCGATACCGGTGCGCGGTGCCTGGAGGATCCGCGCATTAAGGGCAATTCGCATGTTGCCTCTCTGGCATGACCGGCGCTTCTACAAGATTGCGCAAGGTTCGTTCGGCCAATTGCGAACTGGCTTCACGCCAGCCGATCCAGCGCCAGTCCGCGACGTCACGGGTGGCCGGGAATTGACCGCTGCGCTCGAAACCCACGACCAGATCGGCCAGGCTTTGTGGCTCGGCCAGATCGAAGTACGCCATGAAGTCACCGCCGATTTCGCGAAAGACCGGAATATCGCTGCCCATCGCCGGGAGTCCGCGCTGCATGGCTTCCACCAGCGGCAGGCCGAAGCCTTCGACATACGACGGAAATACCAGCGAACTGGCGTGGCTGTAGGCATGTTCGAGGCTGGTGTCGCTCAGGTCGTTGAACATGAACAGACGCTGATTCAGTTGCGGGTGATTGCGTACCCGGGCGAGCAGGGCGTCGCACTTCCAGCCGATTCGACCGGCAATGCACAACCGGGCCTTGGAGCCCGCCGCCCAGGCGAGTTCGAAGGCGTCCAGCAGGTAATCGTGGTTCTTGCGCGGTTCGATGGTACTCACCATCAGGAACACCGGCTCCGGCGCCTCGAACAGCTTTGCCAGGCGCGGCTCCACGGCGGCGGTGGCTTCGCTGAGGTCGAGTTCGGAACCGAGGTGGAAATAGTCGAACCACAACTCATTGGCCCTGGCAGGACCGAGGCGGCGCTGCAATTCCTCTCGGACTTGATCGCGCACCGTTTCGGAAATAGCCACGTAGCCATCGGCCGTTCGGGTGATCCAGTCAAACCACTCGTTGAAGACCTGCACCAGCCGCGTATCGTAGAACTGCGGATGCGTCAGGGGAATCAGGTCGTAGATCACCGAAACGATGCCCACTCCGTCGCGTTTGAGCTGTTCGGCAAACGGGAAAAAATCGGTGTGCCAGGACGAATCCAGCAACACCAGTTGATCCCCCGGCTGGTGCTGCAACGGCGTACAGCGTTTGGGCAGTTGATACTGGTTAATGCCTTCGATTATCCGCAGCGGAATACTGAAACAGGTGATCGCCGTCACCCGGTAGGCCACGTGCAGCAAACGCTTGATGATTCGCGAGTGGCTGCGGTTGTGCAGACGTTGATGCAGTTGCCAGAAACGGTGCGCCAGGCGTCCCAGTCGTCCACCGAAGATCATCAAGTGATCGAAAAACGGAATGTTCAGCGCGCCGAGCATCAGCACTCGGTAGAGTTGGCCTTTGAGCATCACCACTGGAATGCACTCAACCCCGTCGACCGATTCCGGCAGTTGGTTGATGACGTTGCGCACCACTCTCTGAATGCCCGAGTTGACCTTGGGGTGCTGGAAAACGTGGGTGCATTCGACCAGAAGGCGCGTCATGGTGTGTTTTCCGGCATCAGCGTTTCAACGGAGCGGGTGATGGTGGTTTTTGCCCCCAGCCATGAGCAGCCAACGAAGTCTTCGTGGCGGTTATTGATTACGTGGAACACCAGGCCGTAATCGCGCCATTCGAAATTGCGATCGAGGTGCGAATCCAGTCGGGACAGGCTCAGGGCGACCGAATAGTTACCCTTGCCCAGGCCCATGATGAAGGCAAAGCGGTAGGTCACACGCTCCCCGGCCTTCAGATCATTCAGCGCCTGATCCTGGCGATGGGTATTGATGCCGTACATGGCCTGGCCCAGGCGATCCTTGATCATGAAGCCCAGCACCAGCCGCTCGATGTCCTGGCGGATGTCGACCTCCACCTCCAGCACCACCGGCTGACCGACTTCCGCCGCATCGATGGACCGTTCGTGTTCGTCCAGCAAACGCACCCGCAAAATCCCGGCTTCACCGGTGCCGGAAATGGTGCTGACCTGGCCACCCGAGAGCATTTCCTGACGCACCGTCTGGCCTTCGCGCTCGGCGAGCAGCGCGTTGTAGTAATCCATCACGGCTTCGGGCGTGCTGTGCATGGCCATCCGCCCCTTTTCCAGGAGGATCGCCGAGTCGCAGATCGACTGAATCGCCGAGCGGTCGTGGGACACGATCAACAACGTAGTGCCGGCTTTGCGAAAGCTGCGGATGCGGTCGAAACTTTTGTGCTGAAAGTAGGCGTCGCCTACCGACAGCGCTTCGTCAACGATCAGGATGTCCGGGCGCCGCGCGGTGGCCACGCTGAATGCCAGGCGCATCTGCATGCCGCTGGAATAGGTGCGCACCGGGTGGTCGATGGCGTCGCCGATTTCCGCGAAGCGTTCGATTTCCGGCATCAATGCTTCGATTTCTTCAACTTGCATGCCCAGCAGTTGCCCGGCCATGACCGCGTTCTGCCGGCCAGTGAAGTCCGCATGAAAACCCATGCCCAGTTCCAGCAGGGCGGCAACGCGACCTTCGAGCTGGATGCTGCCGCAAGTGGGTTGGGTGGTGCCGGTGATCATTTTCAGCAGGGTGCTTTTGCCCGCGCCGTTGACCCCGACGATGCCCACGGACTCACCGGGGGCAATCTCGAAAGCCACATCTTGCAGCACCCAGTGCTGGCGATGACGGATCGGCGAAAAAGGGATCAGCCATTCAGCCAGTCGGCTCCAGCGAGTGGGGTATTGCTTGTAGGCCTTGCCCAGGCCGGTGACGCGTATGTGCCCCATCAGAGTTCATCCACCATTTCGCCGACCCGCTGACGAAACAGACGCAGGCCGATGACGAAGAACAAGACACTGGCCACCATGATCGGCAGCAGCGAACTCCAGACCGGCCATTGGCCGTAAAGGAACACGTTCTGGTAACTGGTGATCAGGTTGGTCAGGGGGTTGAGTTGCAGCACGCGCTGCACCCAGTCGGGCAGGATGCTCATCGGGTACACGATGGGCGTCAGCCAGAACCAGAATTGCAGGCAGATGGCGAAAAATTGCCCGACATCGCGGAAGAACACATTCAATACGCCAAGAATCATCCCCAATCCGGCACAGAACACAACCTGCAAGGCCAGCAGCGGAATCAGCGCCAGCAGCGCCATGCCTGGAAGTCGCCCGGTGATCAGCAGAAAACCGAGGAACAGGCCGATGATGATCGCGAAGTTGATGCCGGCGTTGAATAGCACGATCACCGGCAAGCAGATTCTCGGAAAACTGATTTTCTTCAGCAGGTTGGCGTTGTCGAGAAACATGTTCTGACTGCGCACGGTGATTTCCGCGAACAACCCCCACGTCAACAGGCCGGCGCAGAGGTAAACGCTGTAGGCCAAACCGTCATCCACCCCGGGCAAACGGGCGCGCATGATGTGGGAAAAGATCACGGTGTAGACAATGATCATCGACAGCGGGTTAAGCACGGTCCACAGGGCACCAAACAACGAATTGCGGTAACGCGCCTGAAACTCTCGCTTGACGCTACCGAGGATGAACCCCCGATAGCCCCATAGCGAGCGGTACAAAGAAAGCAGCATTCAAACCGTCCTGCCATATTGGTCTTCGAAGCGAACGATATCGTCCTCTCCCAGGTATTCGCCGCTTTGCACTTCGATGATCACCAGGTCAATCACGCCCGGGTTTTCCAGTCGATGCTTGTGGCCGGCGGCAATGAAGGTGGATTCGTTCTTGGCCACCAGGTGCGTACCCGTGCCGTTGTTGGTGACCTTGGCCATGCCTTCGACCACCACCCAATGCTCATTGCGATGGTGGTGCATTTGCAGCGACAACTTAGCACCGGGTTTGACCACGATGCGTTTGATTTTGAAGCGTGGACCTTCTTCGAGCACGGTGTAGGTGCCCCAAGGCCGGCTGACCGTGCGGTGCAGACGATAGGCTTCGTGCTTCTTGTCCTTAAGTTGCTTGGCCACCCGTCGCACGTCTTGTGCGCGATCAGCGTGGGCCACCAACACGGCGTCGGCGGTGTCGATGATGATCAGGTTATCCACACCCACGGCCGCGACCAGCCGGTCTTCGCTCTGGACAAAGTTGTTGTGACTGTCGATGAACACCGCATCGCCGCTGGCGCGGTTGTTTTGCGCATCTGCTGGCACCAGCGCGGCCACTGCGCCCCAGGAACCGATGTCGCTCCAGTCGAATTGGGCGGGCACCACGACCACTTTTTCGGAGCGCTCCATCAAGGCGTAGTCGATGGAAATGTCAGTGATCTCGGCGAACAGTGCCGGGGACAATTCCTGTTGCAGGCAGCCGATGGTTTCCACCGGACTGCTGGCCGCCATGCAGGTTCTCGTCTGCTCGAGTAACTCGGGGGCGTGGACCTGCAGTTCAGCCAACACGGTGCCGATCGAGAAGCAGAACATCCCGGAGTTCCACAGGAAATTACCGCTCTCCAGATAATGCGTCGCCGTTTGCAAATCAGGTTTTTCGACGAAGCGCTGCACCTTGGCTGCGCCTTTATCGTCCAGCGCAGCACCGGTTTCGATGTAGCCGAAACCGGTGTCCGGAGCGGTCGGCACCACACCGAAGGTCACCAGAAAACCATCCCTTGCCAGCGCTACTGCGTGATCCACGGCGGTCTTCAAGGCGTCTTCGTTGAGGATCAAATGGTCGGCGGGCATCACCAGCATGATCGCTTGATCGCCGTGCAGAGCTTGCAGCGACAACGCCGCGGCCGCGATGGCCGGGGCCGTGTTGCGGCCCGTCGGCTCCAGCATGAAGTGCCCGCGATGACGGCTGAGCTGCGCCTCGTGATAGTGATCCTTGCTCTGGAAGTAGTAGTCGCGGTTGGTCACTGTGACGATATCGCCCCGGCCATCGAGCAGGCCGGCGGCCCGCCGATAGGTCTTGCCCAGCAGCGATTGACCGTCGGGCAAGGTCATGAATGGCTTGGGATGGCCTTCGCGGGACACCGGCCACAAGCGAGTACCGGCACCGCCGGAGAGAATCACAGGAATCAGCATGGCCTACTCCTTGGCGACGCGTTTCATGTCCGCATCCATCATCATGCGGATCAAGGTATCCAGATCGGTCTTCGGCTTCCAGCCCAGCACGCGCTGGGCTTTGGCCGGGTTGCCGAGCAGCACTTCCACTTCGGCCGGGCGGAAAAACGCCGGGTCAATTTTCACGAAGTCGCGGTAGTTCAGGTCGACGTGTTCGAAAGCGATCCGGCACATTTCGCGCACGGTGGTGGTGATGCCGGTGGCGACCACGAAGTCATCGGGCTTGTCCTGTTGCAACATCAGCCACATGGCTTCGACATAGTCGCCGGCAAAGCCCCAGTCACGTTTGGCGTCGATGTTGCCCAGGCGCAGCTCCTGCTGTTTGCCTTGCTTGATGCGGGCGGCGGCGTCGGTGACTTTGCGGGTCACGAACTCAATGCCGCGCAGAGGTGATTCGTGGTTGAACAGGATCCCGCTGCTGGCGTGCAGGTTAAAGCTTTCGCGGTAGTTCACGGTGATCCAGTGGCCATACAACTTGGCCACACCGTACGGGCTACGCGGATAGAACGGGGTGTTCTCGTCCTGCTGCTCGGCCTGGATCAGGCCAAACATCTCGCTGGTGGACGCCTGGTAAAAACGCGTGTGCGGACTGAATTGGCGAATGGCTTCGAGCAGGTGAGTCACGCCCAGACCGTCGACGATACCGGTGGTGACCGGTTGGTCCCACGAGGCGGCAACGAAACTTTGCGCGGCCAGGTTATAGACCTCGTCCGGGGCCGACTTGATGACCGCGCGCTGCACCGAGCAGGCATCGGCCATGTCACCGTCCAGGTAAACGATGTCGCCCTCGACGCCCATTTCACGCAAGCGCCAGCGCGAATCGCTGCTGCGCCGCGCCACCAGGCCGTGGACTTTATAGCCCTTGTCGAGAAGCAGTTTGGCCAGATACGCGCCGTCCTGGCCGGTGATCCCTGTGATCAGTGCACTTTTAGTCATTCTTGTCGTACTCGCTTCTCCCAGTCGGACAGGATCGCCCGCAGGGATTGTTGTGTTGTGATTTCAGGCGTCCATCCTGTGGTCTGGGCGAGCTTGGCGTGGCTGCCACAAACGCGACGCTGATCCGCACGACGAAGGCGCGCGGGGTCTTGAATCAATTGCATGTCGACCTGGGCAAGGTCCCCCAGTCGTTCGATCAAACTGCGAATGCTCTGCTCGTGCCCCGAGCAAATGTTGTAGACCTGTCCCGGCACGCCCTTTTCCAGCAGTGCCAGGTAGGCCGAAATCACGTCGTCAACGTCGAGGAAATCGCGCGTGACATCAATGTCACCGACTTCCAGTTGCGGCGCTTGCAAACCTTGTTTGATTCGGTTGATCTGCCGGGCAGCGCTGGCAATGACAAAGCTTTCGTTCTGGCCGGTGCCGATATGGTTGAACGGACGGGCGACCATGACCGGCCAGCCTTCACTCAGGCCCCATTGCAGGCTGAGGAATTCCGCCGACAGCTTGCTCACCGCATAGGGATTGCGCGGGCAGGGTGGCTGGTGTTCGGTGATGGGCAGATCGGTTTCAGTGACCTGGCCGTAGACATCGCCCGAGCTGACGTACAGAAACGTACCGCTGAAGCCGCGAGCCTTCAGCGCTTGAAGCAGGTTCAGGGTGCCGAGCAGGTTGATGTTGAGCGTGCGCGCCGGGTCGCGGAAGGCTTCGGGGACGAAGGTCTGGCCGGCCAGGTGAATGACCGCGTCGGGCATCTCGGGCCACAGGCCTTCGAGGCTGCCGGGTTCAGCGAGATCGTAACGGGAAGCGGCAGGCAGTAGCGCCCATTCCGAGGCATCAGCGTTCAGGCGAGATTGGATGTGTTGTCCGACGAATCCACTCAGACCCGTCACGAACAGACGCTTTTTCAAACAGCGGCCCCTTGGTCATTCATTTCGTCCTTTTCCCCACAGGCTTGGAGGAGATGTCTGACAGACCGGGTGGATGGGTTGGTCGAAAGACAGGCGAAATGTTTGTTGTAGTTGTTTGGTAGCCAATCTGTGCCAATTGCGCAGCAATTTCAACAGGTCCAACCGTGACTGATCAGTTCTCGTTAGCGTAGCCTGATTTATTCTCGCTGGGCGGTTCACGAATCCTCGACGGATGTGTTTAGAATGCCCCTCGTCACGATTATCCAGCGTTCGTGCGGGTTGTTCCCGAACCCTGCGAGGCTGACCATTAAAACAAGAACGTAGACGAGCAAAAAGACGATGGACGACGACCGGCAAACACCGGCGCTCCGATCGCTTTGCCGTCATAGAGTGAGGCTGCCGGGATGGCGGTTTCATCGTGGGATGCCATGAATTTCATTCTTTACTCGGACGTCAACGACAGCTCCATCAGCCAGAGCCTCGGTCGACCCGAATACAGCTACTACTTCGTGCTCAAGGCGTATCGGCCAGTGCTCGAAAGCCTGGGGCGCGTGCATGTGGTGTCCTCCACCGCCGAGGTAGATCTCCTCTACAAACAACTCCTGGCCGCTGGTGAAGACAGCCTGTTCCTGTCTTTTACGCCGCCGCAGAAAACCCCGAACGACCTTGAGTGCCCGACAATTTGCGTGGTGGCCTGGGAGTTTGATTCGATTCCCGATGAGCAATGGGACAACGACCCGCGTCAGGACTGGACGCAAATGCTCGCGCGTCAGGGACGGGTAATCACGCTTTCGAGTCATACCGCCCGGGCGATTCGTCGGTCCATGGGTGAAGACTTCCCGGTGCTGGTGTTGCCGACGCCGCTGTGGGAAAACTTTGCGGCCATTCGCAGTCAGCACACCAGCGCCCCGGTGAACGCCGGTTCGACGCTGGACATCAAGGGCTGCATTTTCGATACACGTACCCTCGGCCTCAGCGCCGATGCGCTGATTCCCGCAGTGCCGACCGCCGAGGAACTGGCGGCGCGCGAGGCAGAGCTGGAGGCGTTGAAGCCACCACCGCTAACGTTGAAACGCCGCTTCGTGATTGCCCGCCATTACCTGCACATGTGGCGCCGGGACATGGGTAAAACGCTGCCGGTTCCGCTGCATCGCACGCACTATCTAAGCCAGTGGTACTGGGAAGGCATTCGCGATTTACTTTCCGATAAGGCGCATGCTCGAGTGGCCGAATACCTGCCCGCCATCGCCGGCCCGCAGACGATGGCGGTGCCAGAGCCCGAGCCGCGCCAGTGGCCAGACACCACCTCTTTGGTAGAAACCCGGGTCGACGGCGTGGTCTACGTCACCGTGTTTAACCCGCGTGACGGACGAAAAAACTGGCATCAACTGATCACGGCATTCTGCTGGGCGTTTCGCGAAACGTCCGACGCCACGCTGGTGCTGAAAATCACTCAAAGCGACCTGTCGTCCTACTACGACGAGTTGATGACCTTGCTCGCGCAGCTCTCGCCATTCGCCTGTCGAGTGGTGGTGATGCACGGCTATCTGGACGATCCGCAATACGCCCGGCTTTACGAGGCGGCCAGTTTCTACGTCAATGCATCGCGCTGCGAAGGGCTGTGCCTGCCGCTGATGGAGTTCATGGCCAGCGGCAAACCGGTGATCGCACCGGATCACACGGCCATGGAAGACTACATCGATGAGCGCGTGGCCTTTGTGGTCCAGTCCAGCGAAGAGCTGACCATCTGGCCGCAGGACACCCGGATCATCTACCGCACCCTGCGCTATCGACCGGACTGGGGTTCGCTGAAAACCGCCTACGAAAACAGCTACCGGATGGCCAAGGCGCAACCGCAGGATTATCAGCGCATGTCCCTCGCCGCCGTCGAGCGTATGCATGACTACTGCGCGTTCGCCCCGGTGCAGAAGCGTCTGGCAGATTTTTTCGGGCTGACGCCACAGGCTTTGCCGGCAGCGACTGCAACGGATAACGCCGCATGCTGATCATCATTCATTCGGAAACCAACCAGCACACCATCGCCCAGAACCTTGGCCGCTCGGAATACAGCTACTACTTCGTGCTCAAGGAGTACCGGCCCGTGCTGGAACGGCTGGGGCGCGTGGTGGAAGTCCGCGACCCGCAGACTGAAGTCGATGCCTTGTACCGGGAGTGTCTGTCCCGAGGCGAAGACTGCGTGTTCCTGTCGTTCTCGCCCCCTCATCGCACGCCGGTCAACCTTGCTTGCCCGACGCTGCCGGTGTTCGCATGGGAATTCAGTACCATCCCCAACGAACCCTTTGCCGGTGACCCGCTCAATGACTGGCGCACGGTGTTGCGGGCTGCGGGTGCGGCGATTACTCATTCCAGCTACACCGTGACGGCGGTGCGCGAGGCGATGGGCGCCGACTACCCGATCGTCGCGGTGCCTGCCCCGGTGTGGGACCGGTTTTCCGAGCGCGGTGCGCAATTGCAGCGTCAGCCGCTGGCCAACCAGGTGCGATTGAAGATCAAAGGGTTGCTGGCCGACAGCCGCGAACTCGATTTGCGGGCCTTCGGGCCTGCGTCATCGCGCGAAGGGGTGGGCATCGACTTCGAGGCCCCGCCGAGTGAGCACGAGTTGGTCCTCGACGGGGTGATTTACACCTCGGTGTTCAACCCCGGCGACGGGCGCAAGAACTGGGAAGACATGCTCAGCGCTTTTTGCGTGACCTTCCGCGAAGTCGACGACGCGACGCTGGTGCTCAAACTGACCCACCACGATGCCGAAGCCGCGCTGACCGATATCCTGCATCACTTGTACAAAAACCAGTCCTACCGCTGCCGCATCGTGCTGATCTACGGCTACCTGGCGGATGCTGATTACGAGCGTCTGGTGCAAGCGACCCGCTACGTGGTCAACACGTCCTACGGCGAAGGCCAGTGCCTGCCGCTGATGGAGTTCATGTCCTGCGGCAAACCGGCCGTGGCGCCACGGACCACGGCGATGATCGATTACCTGGACGCCGACAATGCGTTCCTCATCGACTCCACGGACGAACTGACCGCCTGGCCGCATGATCCGCGCCGGGCGTTCCGGACGTTGCGCTACGTCACCAATTGGGCGTCATTGTGCCGCGCTTACCGGACTAGCTATGAGGTGGCCAAGAGCGACCCCGAACGTTATGCACAGATGTCCACGCACGCCGTGGCCAGCCTCCAGACATTCTGCAGCCAGGCCACTGCCGAGCAACGCCTGAAGGGCTATTTTGCCCAGTTGTTCGAAACCCGCGCTGTGGAAACCCCCGAGGCATGATTCGCGCATTGGTCAGACGTTTCTTTCCTGAAGCGAAACCCGCGCCCACGCCGTCGCCGGTTGAGCCCATCCGTGTGTCGCCAAGAGAAGTGGGCTTGCACGACGCGATGCATGACGGCTGGTTTTCAGGAGACAGCGGCGAACTGCTCAAGGGGTTTGCCATTACCGCCGACGACACCTTGCTGGACGTCGGCTGTGGCGAAGGCGTCGCGACGTTGTTCGCGGTGCGCCAGGGCGCGTCGGTAATCTTCACTGACAGTGAGCACGACAAGGTCCGCGACCTGGCCCGGCAAGTGGATGCGCAATCGGATAAAGCCAATCTCGGCCTGGTCAGCAACAGCCTGCCATTGCCGCTGGCTGACGGTTGCGCGAGCAAAGTGGTGTGCATGGAAGTGCTGGAGCATATCGAACACCCGGAGCCGTTTATGGCCGAGTTGGTGCGCATGGGCCGGCCCGGTGCGTTGTATCTGCTCAGCGTTCCAGCGCCGGTGGGCGAGCATTTGCAAAAGGGCATCGCTCCGGCGAGCTACTTCCAGTCGCCCAATCACGTACAGATTTTTACCCCGGAACGCTTTGCCGCACTGGTGGAGGACGCGGGGCTGGTGATCGAGCATCGTCAAGCCACCGGGTTTTTCTGGGTGATGGGCATGATCTTCTTCTGGGCCAGTGAGCGGGCTGCCGGTCGGGATTTGGGTGGCGCGGTGCGTGACCGCATCCAGGCGCCGTACCCGCCGCTGATGGAGAGCTGGGCGAAAACCTGGCAAGACCTGCTGGCGCAACCCGACGGCTTGGCGATCAAGCAGATGCTCGATCAGTTCATGCCCAAGAGCCAGGTGATCATCGCGCGCAAACCGGTGGATGCCGATGCAGCGTCCAGGAGGACGGCATGAGTAACGAAAAACGGATCATGGACATCGAGCTGTTGCGCGGTATCGCGGTACTCGGCGTGCTGTTTCATCACCTGCAAGACAGCCTGTTTGCCGCCTCGGTGCCGCTGTTGCAGACCATCACCGCGTTCGGTCAGCCCTGGTGGGGCGTCGATCTGTTTTTCGCGATCTCGGGATTCGTCATCGCACGCAGTTTGATTCCTGCGTTGCAGGGGTGCAGCACTCGCCAGGAATATTGGCAGCAAACGCGTAATTTCTGGCTGCGCCGAGCCTTTCGACTATTGCCGTCGGCCTGGTTGTGGTTAGGGCTGATGTTGCTGGCGTGCCTCTTTTTAAACCGCTCCGGCGCATTCGGAACGTTGCACGCCAACGTGCAGGCGACGCTGGCCGGTGTGGCGCAATACGCCAACTTCCGCTTCGCCGACAGCTTCTATCATTACGAATACGGCACCAGTTTTGTGTATTGGAGCCTGTCGCTGGAGGAGCAGTTCTACCTGCTGTTTCCGCTGCTGATCCTGGCCTGCCGCAAGCATCTGGTCTGGGCGTTGCTGGCGCTGGTTGCGGTGCAAATCTTCACGTTGCGCACGCCGATGCTGATGGTGGTTCGCACCGATGCGCTGGCCCTTGGCGTTCTGCTGGCGATGTGGAGTGCGCAACCTTCGTACCGGCGCTGGGAACCGACGTTTCTGCGTCGTCCATGGGCCGGCATCTCGGCGTTGATCGTGCTGTCGCTGGCGCTCAGTTTCATGGCAACGGATCGCTTTACCTTCACCCAGTACCGCATCGGTGTGATCGCTGTGTTGTGCGCGGTATTGGTTTGGGTCGCGTCGTACAACCGTGATTATCTGTTGCCTCGTGGTGTGCTGAAGCATCTGATGACCTGGGTCGGGAGCCGGTCCTACGGCATTTACCTGATCCACATTCCGGCTTATTTGCTGGTACGTGAATTCACTTTTCGTGTACAGGCTGCCGGGCTGCCCAGTCCGGCGGGCCATCCGATCCTGACGTTGCTGATGGCTGGCGGCCTGATCGTGCTGCTGAGCGAACTCAACTACCGCTACATCGAAATGCCCATGCGCAACCGCGGCGCCTCGCTGGTCAAACGCCTGAGCCCGTCCCGAACAGCCGTCCCATCCTCTGGAGCTACCTCATGCTGAGCCTTTTGAAGAAACTCACGGCGGGCACGCCCGCTCCCGCGACGCCTGCGGCAGACAAGGTCGACAAAGTCGACCCGTACATGCTCGGCCTGCACGACGCGATGCTCAGTGGCTGGTTCAATCAGCAAACCGGCGAGCTGTTCACCGGGTTCCCGGTGAGCGCCGAAGACACACTGCTGGACGTGGGCTGTGGTGACGGGGGCAACGTGCATTTCTGTGGCATGCGCGGGGCGAAGATCATCATCGCCGACATCGACGCGGCCAAGGTCGAAGCCACTCGTCAGCGCCTGGGTGACACCCCCGCGCGTGACATCGAATGCCACGTCACCGACTGCAATCCGCTGCCAATTGCCGACGCCACCGCCACCCGCGTGGTGTCCACCGAAGTCATCGAACATGTGGACGATCCGGCGCAGTTCCTCGCCGAACTGGTGCGAGTCGGCAAGCCGGGCGCGCTGTATTTGCTCAGCGTTCCGCACCCGAGCTCCGAAGACCTGCAAAAGGACATCGCCGCGCCGGAGTATTTCCAGAAGCCCAACCACATTCGCATCATCAGCGAAGAGCAGTTCAAGGCGATGGTCAGCGACGCCGGCCTGGAAGTACTCAGCCACAGCCAGTACGGGTTTTACTGGTCGATGTGGATGTTGTTGTTCTGGGAAGCCAAGGTCGATTTCAGCAATGCCGATCACCCGTTGCTCAATCACTGGGCCGACACCTGGCAAGCGGTTCTGGCGTCCCCTCGCGGCGCGCAGATCAAACAAGCACTGGATGCGGTCGTGGCGAAAAGTCAGGTGATCATCGCCCGCAAACCCTAACCACATACCTGTGTGAGCGAGCTTGCTCGCGATAGCGGAGTCACAGCCCACACCTATGTCGACTGATACACCGCTTTCGCGAGCAAGCTCGCTCCCACAGGTTTTGTGTACCCTGCAACCCTGTGTTGTCTGGGGTTATTGATTTCATGTTTTTAACTCGTCTGGCGGTATTTCTTGCCGCTGTGGTGCTGCTCAACGGCTGCGAGCAACAAGACGCGCCGCCGCTCGACCAACAACTCTACGTCTGGCAACGGCAATGGACGCCCGCTCATGACGCTGCCCTGCGCGACAGTCGTACGGACTTTTCGACGTTGCGGGTGTTGGCCTTGCAGGCGTTTCCTCAGGCCGGCTGGCGTCGTGCGCGGATCGATCCGGCGCTGCTCAAACGCGATGGTCGGCCGCTCATTGCGGTGATTCGTCTGGATGGTCAGCTCCAGTCGCTGGATCAGGATGAAGTCACTGCGCACATCCAACAGCTGCTCAGCGACTGGCAAGCCCAGGGGTTGACGCTGTCCGGTGTGGAAATTGACCACGATGCGGGCAATGTCCGGTTACCGGCTTATCGAGATTTTCTGACGCACCTGCGAACGGTTTTACCGACGACATTACCGCTGAGCATCACGGCGTTACCGGCCTGGCTGGACAGCCCCGAACTGCCGGTCCTGTTATCGACCGTCGACAGCAGCGTGTTGCAGGTGCACGCGGTGAGCGATCCTCGGCGCGGGTTGTTCGACCCGGATCAGGCACGGAAGTGGGCCAAGGGCTGGGGGCGCATCACGACAAAGCCTTTCTATCTGGCACTCCCGGCCTACGGCGTGGCTTTGCTGCCCGGCACCAGTGGCGCACCGGTGGTGGAAAGCGAAGTACCGGTGGGGCGCGGTGGCGAACGCCGCGAACTGCTGGCTGATCCACTTCAACTACGCACACTCGCCCTGGATTTACGTGCCGATCCGCCTGCTCATCTGGCCGGCCTGATCTGGTTTCGCCTGCCGCTGGCGGGCGACCGCCGGGCGTGGAGTTTGACAACGCTAGGCGCGGTGGCTCGCGGTGACACACTCGACAGCCGCTTGGGTGTGAAACTTAGTGCGCAAGACGGTCTCTATGACATCAGCGTCAGCAACCAGGGCAACCTCGACAGCCCATGGCCCGAACGCGTGACCCTCGCCGTACAAGGCTGTGACGGCGCTGATGCGCTGGCCGGTTATGCGTTGCAACAAAGCCCCGATCTGCTTACCTTCACCCGCCTTAACGACGGTCGAATAGCCGCCGGTGGGCAGCGTGCAATCGGTTGGGCGCGCTGTACAAAAATTGATCAAGGAGGTTCGAATGTTCACCCGTAACTGGCCCCGCCATCTGCTCTGTCTGAGCCTCAGCTTGCCGCTGGGTTCGGCGCTGGCCTGCGGGCCGGACTTCCCGATGCGCCTGCTGGACAACCGCGGTCAATCGCTGGCGGAGCTCCCGGAGGGCAACTTCCAGTTTGAGATCAACCGTCTCGGTCATGCGATCACGGGGCTCAAAAATGTCGCGCAGTCGCCCTACAGCATGCAAGCAACTGATTACGCAGAACAGCGAGACGCCGCTGAGCAGACCGGGCTGACGGCGGAACAACAATCGCTGGTGAAACAACTGCGCAGCCTGACGGATGCCCGTCAGGTCGAAGAACAAGGCGCAAGCCTGCCTGCCGAGCTCAAGCTGTATTCGGCGGGCGCTGCAGCATTCAGTGCAGGCGATCATCGCTTGGCCGCCGAATACTTTCAGAAGGTGCTGGCGCTGCCGGCCGATCAACGTGCGTTGCGCAGCACTTGGGCTGCGTATTCTTTGGGCCGGGCGCTATTTGTCATGAGCAAGGAGGCGGACGCTGCGCCTGATCTGTTGGCGCAGTCGCGCAGGGCGTTCGAGCAGACGCGTCAGCTAAGCATCGACGGTTTCAGCGATCCGCTGGAACTGGGTGTCGCCAGCCTCGGCGAAGAGGCGCGCGTGGCCCGTACCGCCGGCGACTGGGACAACGCCATCGAACTCTACGCCACCCAAAACCTGCACGGCTCGGCGGTGGGTTACACCTCGCTGAAGCTGTTGGTGGCCGATTTGCTGGCGATGCCTGACGACCAACTGACCGCATTGCTCAAGGGTAAACCGGTGCAGCAACTGGTCACCGCGTCGTTGATCAGCCGCCTGGGCTGGTCATTTGGTGATCAGCCACCGAACGAATTGAAACTGATCAAACTGCTGCAAAGCAGCACCCAGGGCAGCCTCGATAACGCGGATCGACTGGCCGCGATGAATTATCAACAAGGCGATTACGCCAGCGCCAAGGCCTTCCTTGAACACGCCGGGGACGGCGGCCTGGCGTGGTGGTTGCGGGCGAAACTGGCGTTGCGCGATGGCGATAAAAACGCAGCGGCTGCGGCGTATGCCAAGGCCGCTCAGGCGTTCCCGCAAAATGAATCGTGGGGTGATCGCCGGACGCCGGACTACGACTACGAAACCCTTCAGCCCAAATGCCGGGTCGAGGGTGAAAGTGCGATTCTGGCGCTGCAACGCGGGGATTATCTGCAAGCCTTCGATCAGCTGTATCGCAGCCAAAGCATTTACTGGTTCGATGCCGCGACAGTGGCCGAACGGGTGCTGACCGTCGATGAGCTCAAGCATTACGTTGACACTCAAGTGACCGCGCCACCGCCTTTGAGCCAGCAGGATCGCGACAACTACGTGCCGTTGCCGGTGGCGGCTCAATTGCGCAATCTGCTCGGCCGCCGGTTGTTGCGCGAAGAACGCTACGACGAAGCGCTGGCGTACTTCGACAATCCCGATCTGCAGAAAAAAGCGCGGTTGTATGCGCAGCAGCGTCAGCTGGCCGATTCGGCATGGTGGCCGACCAAACGTGCCGCCGCACTGTTTAACGCAGCCTGGACGGCGCGTGAGTGGGGGATGGACATTCTCGGTTACGAAATGGCCCCGGACTACGCCACGTTTGGTGGCAACTACAGCCTCGAAACCACTGAATTGAAAGTCGGACCGCTAGTCGCCGAAGGTGAAGTCCAGCGCCAGCAAGCCAGTGCCGCCAAACCCGATGAGCGTTATCACTATCGATTTGTGGCCACGGCATTGGCCAATCGCGCCGCCGATAACTTGCCGCACACCAGCCAGGCCTTTGCGGCAGTGCTGTGCTCGGCGGCGGGGTGGAACAGCAGCCTTGAAGATCAAAGTGCCCTGTACCAGCGCTACGTGAAAGAAGGGCCTTATGTGGACTGGGCGGTGGATTTTGGTCACCAGTGCCCTTATCCCGACTTCGAAAACGCCAGCAAGCGTTATGTCACCCAGGCCACTGACGCAACGCGTGCGGTACTGCGGCCCTATAAGTGGCCGTTGCTGATCGGTGGTGTCCTCGTCGTGACGGCGGTGGCGTTGCAACTGATCAACCGTCGTCGCCGTCGGACGCCATAAGGTTTACGCCTGTTGCACGAAGGTCAGCCGCACTGCGAAGCCGATCAACAGGCTGCCAAACAGCCACTGCTGGAGCCGCTGGGCCGAAGGACTGCGTTGAAGCCAACGGCCCAGCGCCGCGCCCAATAGCGCATAAGCGCTGTCGAAGAGAAAGCCGACACCGACCAGCAGCATGCCCAGGATCGCGAATTGCGTGAGGACTGATCCGGCGTGAGGATTGACGAACTGTGGCAGCAGCACCGAACAGAACAGCAACGCCTTGGGATTGAGCAGATTTGTCAACAGGCCGCGCTGGATCGACGCCGCCCAGCGCGGTTTTACGGTTGTGGCGTCAGTGCCGTTGAGGTTCGGCAGCATCGTAGTCCGCAGGCATTGAATACCGATCCACAGCAGGTACGCGGCCCCGGCCAGACGCACCGCATCGAACGTCCAGGGCGCCGCTTTGAACAACGCCGCCAGCCCCAGCGCGGCCAACGCCACATGGCAGCCACGGGCAATACCCAAGCCGACCGCCGTCGCCAACGCCGCCCCTTTACCCTGACGGGCACCGGTTTGCAGCAGCAGGATCATGTCCGGTCCAGGCAACAGATACACCACGGCCAATGCCATGATAAACAGCCAGAGTCCTGCCATGTTGCGCTCCTTTCGTTGTCGATTCGGTAGCTCAGTCTAGGGCGCAAGGGCAGGGCAGGTGGTTGCGTAGTCAGCTTCTAAAGCATGGAAAATTGGCATAACCTGCTGCTTTCACGAGATCCAACCATCAGGATTTGCCAAACCATGAAACTGGACGCCTACGACCGCAAGATCCTCGCGGCCCTGCAACGGGACGGTCGACTGAGCAATGTGCAGTTGGCCGACGAAATCGGTTTGTCCGCCTCGCCCTGTTTGCGTCGGGTGCGGATGCTGGAAGAAGCCGGAGTGATTCGTGGGTATCAGGCCAATCTGGATCGCGACGAAGTGGGGCTTGGACTGACAGTGTTTGTCGGGGTCAAGGTCGAGCGTCACAACGACGAGCAGGCAGAAGCCTTCCGCGTGGCCGTGACGGCGCTGCCGGAGGTGATTTCGGCGTTTCTGGTGTCTGGGGAATCGGATTTTCTACTGCAAGTAGTGGTGCCGGATCTGCGTGGGTACGACCGCTTTCTGACCGAGCGACTGCTGAAATTGCCGGGTGTGAGCGATATTCGCAGTAACTTTGCGATTCACACGGTGAAGACGCCGGGGGCGTTGCCTTTAGGGCATCTTCCGCTCTAAACCGAGTCGCCCCCATCGCGAGCAGGCTCGCTCCTACATGAACGCCACAAATCAAATGTGGGAGCGGGCGTGCTCGCGAAGGGGCCAGACCGGATTACGCAAGACTCCAAGCCTTACATCTGCGTCGCCATCCCCTCCACATTCATCGCCGCCTGACGCAACGCCTCGGACCGTGTCGGGTGCGGATGGCACGTCAGCGCAATGTCCTCGGCCGAGGCACTGAATTCCATTGCCACGCAATACTCGCCAATCATTTCGCTGACACTCGGGCCTACGAGGTGCACGCCGAGAATTTCGTCCGTGCGTTCATCGGCCAGCACTTTGGCGAAGCCTTCGGTTTCGTGGTTGATCTTGGCCCGGCTGTTGGCGGTGAACGGAAATTTACCGACCTTGTACGCGCGACCTTCGGCCTTGAGCTGCTCTTCGGTCTTGCCGACGCTGGCCAGCTCCGGTTTGGTGTAGACCACGTTGGGAATCAGGTTGTAATTCACCTCGCCAGCCTTGCCGACGATCTGTTCCACGCAGGCCATGGCTTCGTCTTCAGCCTTGTGGGCGAGCATCGGCCCGGAGGTCACGTCGCCGATCACCCACACGCCTGGCGCTTCGGTGCGGTGGCCCTTGTTGGCAAGCATGCCGCGCTTGTCCGTGGCGAGGCCGACGTTTTCCAGCCCAAGGCCCTGGGTGTAAGGCCGGCGCCCGATCGAGACCAGCACGTAATCGGCCTCCAGCACCTCGGCGGTGCCGCCGGCCGCCGGTTCGATGCTGAGCTGAACACCGCCGGCCGCTGAAGTGGCACGGGTGACTTTCGAACTCAACTTGAAGGTGATGCCTTGTTTGCTCAGCGAACGCTGAAGGGTTTTGCCTGCCTCAACGTCCACGCCCGGACAGATGCGGTCGAGAAATTCGACTACCGTGACGTGAGCACCCAGGCGCCGCCACACGGAGCCCAGTTCCAGACCGATGACGCCGGCACCGATCACCACGAGATGTTTGGGCACTTCGGCCAGCGACAACGCCCCGGTGGAGTCGAGGATGCGTTGGTTATCGATGTCGACGCCCGGCAGGGGCGTGGGCTCGGAGCCGGTGGCGATGATGATGTCCTTGGCGCTCAGCGCGGTCTTGTCGCCCGCACTGTCGGTGACCGTGACTTTGCCCGGACCGTCGATGTGGCCCCAGCCCTTGATCCAGTCGACTTTGTTTTTGCGAAACAGAAACTCGATGCCCTTGGTCAGCCCGGTAACGCTTTCATCTTTTTGTTTCATCATCTGGGCAAGGTTGAGGGTGGGTTTGACCTCGATGCCCAGGTTGGCGAATTCCGCGCCCATGGCCGCGTCGTAGAGTTCGGACGCGTGCAACAGCGCCTTGGACGGCATGCAGCCGACGTTCAGGCAGGTACCGCCGAGCGTCGCCCGACCTTCGACGCAGGCCGCTTTCAATCCCAGCTGGCCTGCACGTATCGCAGCGTTATACCCACCGGGCCCACCGCCCAGAATCACGACGTCGTAGCTGCTCATGGATGTACTCCTGAATGAAGAAATCGGACTGGTTAAACGTAGTAGCTGGTAAAAATTACCAACGTAATATGTGCGTTTCGCGCTGTTTCGGTCAAGGCTTCAGCCTAGCGACAGGTTCCACGCCTTTAGATAAAGGGATTTAGCACAAAAATTTCACCGCTTTCGTTATATCGTAACGAAACGCGAAGTCCGCATTGAATAAGCTCTGGGGTGGTATGCAAGTCGATCTCGAAGTCGATGGCGCGCAGGTAGCAGGGCTGCCGCGCTTTCAGCAGGCGCTCTTTCAGGCGCGGCGATTGCGTCAGTTCGCGATTGGCCTGGGTGCTTTGGCAGCGGCCGGACTGGTGCTGGCGTTGTTTGTCGGGTTGTTCGCGCCGCAATCCTTGTGGGGCGCGTTATTGGTGAGTCAGAGCGCCGCTTTGTTGGTGCTGGTGGCCGGTCTGCAATCCGCCTGGTGGGTGAGCCGGTGGCGCGCACAAGCGATGAACCCGACGTTGCCCGTGGTCGTCGTTGACGAACACGCTACGCCGCACGGGTGGTATGAGCGGCTGCTGGAGCGACTCAGTCAGGGCTCGATGAGCATGCTCGGCCAGATCGGCGCGCCAACCCTCTGGCTCGGCAGCTGGGCGCTGTTGACGTTGTTCAGCATCAGTCAATTCTGGAACCTCGCGTTACCGCCCGCTGCGCTGGGGTTATCGGCCAGTGTCGGCGCGGCGCTGGCGTTGTTGCTGGCGTTCGGTCTGCTGGTGGTCGAGCGGCAACTGGCCCAGGAAAACATTGCTCAATGGCCGGAAGCCGGCGCATTGGCGCAACTGACGCGGGTGGCAATCATTTGCCTGGTGATCGGCGCATTGTGTCTGTTGTTCGCCAGTGAAACCTCGGTGTGGCCGGTGCGCTTGGCGGTATTGATCGGTTGGCTGCCGGCGCTGGTCGCCGTCGAGTTGCTGCTGCGGGCGGTGTTGTCGCTGTTCAGTCCACAGCCCGAACAACTCGAACCAACGTTGCTGGCACGCAGTTTTGTCGCCGATATGCTGCGTTGGCCGCCACAACCGCTGCTCGCGTTGCAGCACGAATTGCACAACCGTTTTGGCATCGACTTGCGGCAGATCTGGGCCTTCACTTACATGCGTCGAGCGTTTCTACCGGTGCTGGCGGTGGTTATCCTCGTCGGCTGGTCACTCACTGGCATTCACGAAATACCCTTGCAGGGGCGGGGCATCTACGAGCGATTCGGCAAACCGGTGGAGGTGTTCGGTCCTGGTTTGCACGCTGGATTGCCGTGGCCGCTGGGCCGCGTGTTGAATGTTGAAAACGGCGTAGTGCACGAGTTGGCCACCAGTGTTGGCGAAGCGTCGGCACCGGTCGCAGCCGAACCAGCCGAAGGCCCGGCGCCGGCGATTGCCAATCGGCTGTGGGACGCCAGCCACGTGAACGACAAATCCCAGGTCATTGCCAGCAGTCGCGCCGACAAACAGAGCTTCCAGATCGTCAATATGGACGTGCGTTTCCTCTATCGCATCGGCCTGACCGATCAAGCGGCGCTGGCGGCTACCTACAACAGCGCGGACGTGCCGACGCTGATTCGCAGCACCGCCAGCCGGATTCTGGTGCATGACTTTGCCTCGCGAACCCTTGACGGTTTGCTCGGCGAGGACAGGGTAGGGCTTGCTGACGAGATCGGCCGGGCGGTGCAGTCAGACTTGCAGAAACTCAATAGCGGTGTGGAAATTCTTGCCACGGTGGTGGAAGCGATTCATCCACCGGCCGGTGCCGCCAATGCCTATCACGGCGTGCAGGCTGCGCAGATCGGCGCGCAAGCATTGATCTCGCGGGAACGTGGTGCGGCTGCGGAGGCGACCAACCAGGCGCAACTGCAAGCCAGCATTGCCCGCGACCAAGCGACCGCCAGCGCCCATGAAATCAACGCCACGGCACAGGCGGCAGACTTCAGATTCAGCGCTGAACGCAAAGCCTACGCCAGCGCCGGCCAAGCCTTTGTGCTGGAGCAATACCTCAGCCAACTGAGCCAGGGCTTGGCCAACGCGAAGCTGCTGATTCTTGATCATCGTCTGGGTGGCAGCAGCAATGCGCCGACCATCGACCTCCGTACATTCACGCTGCCGGCTGATCCTGCGTCGGCGCGTACGAGCGCCCAGCCAGGAGCTACCCATTGAGCCAGTCGCACACACACGATCACGATGACCACGCCGGACACGATCACGGCCATGGCGGGCATGGGCATCACCACGGTCACCACCATCATCACCACGGTGATCCACAAGAAGCCGGTCCTTTTCCCTGGCGGCGTATGGGCTGGGCGGCATTGCTCGTGGCCTTCGCCATCGCTGCCGCCAGCCTGGTCCAGGTGCGCTCGGGGGAGGCGACCGTGATCACACGCTTCGGCAATCCATCGCGGGTGTTGCTGGAGCCGGGTCTTGGCTGGCGCTGGCCGGCACCGTTTGAAGCGGCCATCCCTGTCGACTTGCGGCTGCGCACCACCTCCAGTGGTTTGCAGGATGTCGGCACCCGCGACGGTTTGCGCATCATCGTTCAGGCCTACGTGGCGTGGCAGGTGCAGGGCGATCCGGACAACGTGCAACGTTTTATGCGCGCGGTGCAAAATCAGCCGGATGAAGCAGCGCGGCAGATTCGCACCTTTGTCGGCTCTGCGCTGGAAACCACGGCCAGTAGTTTTGATTTGGCAAACCTGGTCAACACCGATGCCAATCAAGTGCGCATTGCCGATTTCGAGGCGCAACTGCGGCAGCAGATCGATCAGCAATTGCTCACCACGTACGGCGTACGCGTGCTGCAAGTCGGCATCGAGCGTTTGACCCTGCCGTCGGTAACCCTGACCGCCACTGTCGACCGTATGCGCGCCGAGCGTGAAACAATTGCGACCGAACGCACGGCAATCGGCAAACGTGAAGCTGCGCAAATTCGTTCCGCTGCCGAGCGGGATGCGCGAATCGTGCAGGCCGATGCAACAGTGAAAGCGGCTGACATCGAGGCTCAATCGCGGGTCGAAGCAGCGCAGATCTACGGCCGTGCGTACGCCGGTTCCCCGCAGCTGTACAACTTGCTGCGGTCCCTCGATACCTTGGGCACCATCATTTCTCCGGGCAGCAAACTGATATTGCGCACCGATGCCGCGCCGTTCCGGGTGTTGGTCGACGGCCCGCCGACCCTCGAAAACAAGTCCGGGTCGCAGCCATGAATTTAGTTCCACGTGGAACACATGAGTTAAGCAGCCCCTGGATTCAGGCCGGGCGCCTGGCTTTTTTGGCGCTTTATGCGGTGACTGTTCTGGCCGCTTTGGCCTGGGTGTTCTCAAATGTGCGGCAGATAGATCCGCAGAATCGCGCAGTGGTCCTGCATTTCGGTGCACTGGATCGCATCCAGAATGCCGGTTTGTTATTGGCTTGGCCGCGACCTTTTGAGCAGGTGGTTTTACTGCCAGCGGCAGACAGGGTCATCGAACGTCGGGTGGAAAACCTGTTGCGCAGTGATGTCGCGTTGCAGGCTGATCGCGTTGCCACGTTCGCCACACCGCTCAGTGATGCACTCGCCGGTTCCGGCTATTTGCTGACGGGCGACGCCGGTGTGGTGCAACTCGATGTGAGGGTGTTCTACAAAGTCACCGAGCCCTATGCGTTCGTGCTGCAAGGTGAACATGTGCTGCCGGCGCTGGATCGGCTGGTCACCCGCAGTGCCGTGGCCCTGACCGCCGCGCGCGATCTGGACACCATTCTGGTAGCGCGTCCGGAACTGATCGGCGCCGACAATCAGGCAGCGGAACGACGTGAACGTCTGCGCGGTGATCTGGTGCAGGGGATCAATCAACGGTTGGCTGAGCTGACGGCAACCGGGCAGGGGTTGGGTATCGAAGTTGCGCGAGTCGATGTGCAATCGAGTTTGCCCGGGCCCGCGGTGAACGCCTTCAACGCGGTACTGACCGCGAGTCAGCAGGCCGACAAGGCCGTGGCGAACGCACGTACCGAAGCCGAGAAGGCCACCCAGGCCGCCAACGAACAAGCGGATCGAACCCTGCAAGTGGCCCATGCCCAAGCCAGCGAACGTTTGGCAAAAGCGTCTGCCGATACGGCCAACGTATTGAGCCTGGCCACGGCGCAACAGCAGGGCACCGACCCGCAAATGCTGCTGCGCATTTACCGTGAGCGGATGCCGAAGATCCTCGGCCAGGCCGGTTCTGTGACCACGGTTGATCCGAAAGACGATTCCCGCCTGATCATTCAGGGAGCTGCACAATGACCGCGCCATCCACCGCTGCCCCAAGCATGTTGTCCTCGGCCGAACAACGCAGTGCTGCGCGCCAACTGACGTTGGCCATGCTTGCACTGGGCTTGCTCGGGCTGGGTCTGATCTGGCGTTGGTGGTCGCCGGAGCAGACCGGCGTCAGCCAATTGCTGCTTGGATTTGCGTCGCTGTTGGTGGCCGTGCCGGTGATGCGTTCGGCGTGGTACAGCCTGCGCTATCCAAGCCTGCACGGGATTACCGATCAGTTGATCGCGCTCGCCATGCTCGGCGCCTGGGCCACCGGTGATCTGCTGACCGCCGCGTTGTTGCCGATCATCATGATCTTCGGCCACGTGCTGGAAGAACGTAGCGTGATCGGTTCTCAGGAGGCGATTCATGCTCTTGGCAAATTGACCCGCAGCCATGCGCGCAAGGTGCAGGCCGATGGCTCGATCCTTGAAGTCGACAACAGCACGCTCAAGGCTGGCGATCGGGTCGAAGTGCGCGCCGGGGATCGCGTGCCGGCGGATGGTCGGGTGTTGTCCGGACAGGCGAGCCTCGATACCGCTTCGATTACCGGTGAGTCGGTGCCAATCGAAGCCGGCGTTGGCATGTCGGTGTTCGGCGGGGCGATCAACCTCGATGGCCTGCTGCGCATTGAAGTGACCCGCACCGGCAACGCGTCGACCCTGGGCAAAGTCATCGCGCTGATGCAAAGCGCAGAGCGTTCCAAACCGCCGATTACCCGTCTGCTGGAACGTTATGCCGGCAGCTACATGGTGTTGGTTTTACTGTTGGCGGCGGTGACCTGGTTTGTCACCAATGACGCGCAGGCCATGCTCGCGGTGCTGGTCGCGGCCTGTCCCTGTGCGCTGGTGTTGTCGGCACCGGCAACGGCCATTGCCGGGGTCGCGGTGGCAGCGCGGCACGGCATTCTGATTCGCAGTTCGGCGTTCCTTGAAGAGCTGGCCGACCTGACGTCGCTGGTGGTCGACAAGACGGGCACGCTGACGTTCGGCACCTTGCGCCTGCAGTCGATCGACAGTTCGCTGGAAGACCGCAGTCACGTCCTCAAACTCGCCGCCAGCCTCGGTTCGGCCAGCAGTCATCCGGTCAGTCGTGCGCTCGCCGGGCTGGTCACACAGGAGCATTTCCTGTTTCTGTCGGACATCCACGAGCGTCAGGGGTTGGGCGTGGTGGCGATGACTGAACAGGGCGAGGCCGCACTCGGTCGTCCGGAATTGTTCGCGCAATTGGGCATTGCTACGTCGGTGGTTCCTGAACACGACGGCCCAATTGCCGGGCTCGCGCTTAACGGCCAATTTCTCGCTTGGCTGCTGCTGGCCGACAGTGTCAAACCCGAGGCGCGATTTGCCTTGAGTGAGCTGCGAGAACTGGGTTTGGGTCGGCAATTGCTGCTCACCGGCGACAGGCAGAGCGTTGCGCATTCGCTGGCGCGCGACGTCGGTATCAGCGATGTCGAGGCCCAGGCGTTACCGGAGGACAAACTCAATCGCGTGCTCAAGGAAATCGGCAGCGGTTTTCGGCCGATGGTGGTCGGGGACGGGATCAACGACTCCCTGGCGCTCAAGGCCGGTGTCGTCGGAGTGGCGATGGGCGCAGGCGGGGCGGACATTGCGCTGGCCTCGGCTGACATCGTGTTGATCGGCAGCGACCTGCGTCGGCTCGGCACATGCGTACGCTTGAGTCGTCAATGCCGCCAGACCTTGCAGGTCAATGTGATCATCGGTCTGGGTTGGACCCTGGCGATTGTGGCCTTTGCCGCGTTTGGCTGGCTCGGTGCGGCAGGGGCGATGATTGCGGCATTGCTGCATAACTTGAGCACGTTGCTGGTCCTGGGCAACGCCGGGCGACTGCTGCGGTTTCAGGAGCCATTACTCAAGCTCAAAGACGACAGTTGAGCGAATCGAAATCTTTTTTGCAGCCCTCTGTAACGCCATTGGGGCAGCGCTCTCTAGTGCTGTGTCGGGACTGAACAACGTTCCAGCCGACAACCCTGACGATCACCGAGGATACAAAAATGAATTTCAAATCCGCTACCGCTGGTGCCGCTCTCGCTTTCGCCGCTGCCACTCTGTTTGCCGGTGTTGCGACTCAGGCCCAGGCCGCCGACGCGGCTCAGGTTCACTGCTATGGCGTGACTTCGTGCAAAGGCATGAACGATTGCAAGACTGCGGAGAACGCCTGCAAAGGGCAGGGCGTTTGCAAAGGTCACGGTTTCAAGGCGATGACTCAGGCCGAATGCATGAAAGCCGGTGGCAAGGTCGGCGAATAACCGACCAGCGCTTTGCACCGCAGTGGCTACCCGCTAGCCACTGCGGTTTTTTTGCGAGGAGTCCGCAAATGTCTGCATCCCTTCCTTGCTTGGGCTACGGCCTGGGTTTGCGCAGTGCTTATTACCAACAGATTCTTGATCAGTTGCCGGCTGTGGACTGGTTTGAAGTCGTCTCCGAAAATTTCATGGTGCAGGGCGGCAAAGCCCTCTATTACCTTGACGCCATTGCCGAGCGTTATCCGCTGGTGATGCATGGTGTGTCGTTGTCCATCGGTGGGCCGCACGCCCTCGATTCCGACTACTTGCAACAACTCAAACGTCTGGCTGATCGGGTCAAACCGGCGTGGGTTTCCGATCACTTGTGCTGGAGTCGTGGTAACGCTCATCAGCTTCATGATTTGTTGCCGTTACCGTACACCGAAGAAAGTCTCCATTACGTGGCGGACCGGGTACGCCAGGTGCAAGACGTATTGCAGCGCCCATTGGTATTGGAGAATGTCTCCAGCTATGTGCGCAACGCCGGCGATGATTTCAGCGAATGGGAATTCCTTGAGGCCCTGAGTCGGCTAAGCGATTGCGAGTTGTTGCTGGACGTCAACAATGTCTACGTCAGCTCACGCAATCATGGCTTTGATCCGTGGACCTTCATTCAGGGTTTGCCGGCAAACAAAATCCGCCAACTTCACCTGGCGGGCCATAGCGATTACGGTGATTACGTCATCGACACCCATGACCATCCCGTCAGCGATCCGGTCTGGGCGCTTTACCAACGAACCGTCGATTATCTCGGCCCGGTCGCCACGCTGCTGGAGCGCGATGATCATTTTCCGCCGTTTGACGAACTGCTGACTGAACTGCAAAAAGCCCGGGAGCTGGGCGAGAGCGTGCTGGCCGGAGAAAGAAATGCGCCTGAACGAATGGCAGCAGTCCTTTGAGCGTTACCTGTCGGGAGACTCTTCGGCGGCGGGTATGGCACTCGGCGCCAGCCTCATCGGCGGACCGACGCTGGACGTGCGCACCGGGCTGGCGATTTATCACAATGCTTATCAAGCCCGGCTGCAGGAAGTGCTGCGCGGCGACTATCCCGCAGTCCTTAACTGGCTGGGTGACGACGAGTTCGAACAGCTTGCCGCCGCGTACATCCGCCAAAATCCCTCGTCTCACTACAGCCTTCGGTGGTTCGGCAAAGGCTTCGAAGCGTTTATTCGCCAGCACTTGGTGCAACAGCAAAGTGCGCCATTGGCCGAACTCGCCGCTCTGGAGTGGGCTTTCACGCTGGCATTCGATTCGCCATCGGGCACGCCGCTGACATTGCAGGACATGGCGGAACTGGCACCGCAAGACTGGCCGACGCTGCAGGTCAGCCCCAGCCCTTCGCTGCAATGGCTTGAGTGTGCTTTCAACAGTGTGGCGCTTTGGCGATCGGCCAAGGATGAAATACAGTTCCCTGGCAGTACAGGACTCGACACTCTCGGCGTTGTGGTGATCTGTCGAAATGATCTTGTTTGCCACTATCGAAGCCTGGTGCCTGAAGAGGCCAATGCGCTAAAAGGACTGTTTGAGCAGGGCTGGAATTTTGCTGAACTGTGCTCTGAATTGACAGTCATCTATGGAGAGGGCGCACCACTTCAAGCTGTGACCTGGCTCAAGCAGTGGATTCACGACGGTTGGTTGCAGCGTGGAAAATCATAGAACTGGCTGTTAATTCGATAGCCAGCTAATTTTTCAGGATGGTCTACCCTCACATCAGACGTCTGAAACCAGGGGGATTATCCATGCTCGCGCATCTTCCACCGGCCTTACAGAATCTGCAGCTACCGTTACGCCTGCGACTCTGGGACGGCCATGAATTCAATCTGGGGCCGACGCCCAGCGTTACCATTGTGGTCAAGGACCCACAAATGGTTACCCAGTTCACACATCCAAGCCTGGACGCGCTCGGAGCGGCGTTTGTCGAGGGCAAGCTTGAGATGGAAGGCTCCATCAGCGACGTTATCCGCGTCTGCGATGAGTGGAGCCAGGCGATGCTGGACGAAAACGACGACAATCAGCCGGTGCGTACCGTCCACGACAAGGAAACCGACGCCAAAGCCATTTCCTATCACTACGACCTGTCCAACGCGTTTTATCAGCTGTGGCTCGACAGTGACATGGTGTATTCCTGCGCATACTTCGAGACCGGTAGTGAAACTCTGGAGCAGGCACAGCAAGCCAAATTCCGCCATTTGTGCCGCAAGTTGCGCTTGCAGCCGGGTGAGTATTTGCTCGACGTCGGTTGCGGGTGGGGCGGTTTGGCGCGCTACGCGGCGCGGGAGTTCGGCGCGAAAGTGTTCGGTATTACCCTCAGCAAAGAGCAACTCGCCCTGGCGCGTGAGCGCGTGAAAGAGGAAGGCCTGGATGAATTGGTCGAACTGCAACTGCTCGACTACCGCGATCTGCCTCAGGACGGGCGCTTCGACAAAGTAGTCAGTGTCGGCATGTTCGAACACGTCGGTCACGCCAATCTGGCGGAGTACTGCAAAACCTTGTTCGGCGCGGTGAAAGAGGGGGGCCTGGTGATGAATCACGGGATCACCGCCAAACACACTGACGGCCGTCCGGTTGGGCGCGGTGCCGGCGACTTCATTGAGAAATATGTATTCCCCAACGGCGAGCTGCCGCACTTGTCGATGATCTCGGCCGAAATCAGTGAAGCAGGCCTGGAGATTGTCGACGTCGAAAGCCTGCGTCTACATTACGCGCGTACTTTGGATCACTGGAGCGAACGTCTGGAAGACAATCTGGAGGCGGCATCCAGGCAAGTGCCTGAGCAAGCCTTGAGAATCTGGCGGCTGTACCTGGCAGGATGTGCTTATGCGTTTGCCAGGGGCTGGATCAACCTGCATCAGATCCTCGCGGTCAAAGCCCATCCCGATGGCAGCCATGAATTGCCATGGACCCGCGAGGACATCTACACCCCTTAGAGAATCGGTGAAATAAGCCGGGCGACCCGCATGCCTACCTGTTGCAGGCGGTGGGTCTCGCGGCTTTCGTCCTTGGCGATTTCATGGGCTTGATCGAAGTCATCGTTGAGCATCCGTTCCACCTCGGCGGCAAATGCGCTGTCGACCGTCAACAACATCACTTCGAAGTTAAGCCGGAACGAGCGGTTGTCCAGGTTGGCACTGCCGATGGCGCTGATTTCACTGTCGACCAACACCACTTTCTGGTGCAAGAAGCCGGGCTCGTAGCGGAACACCCGCACGCCTGCGCGTACGGCCTCGAAGGCATAAAGGCTGGAGGCGGCGTAGACGATACGGTGGTCCGGACGCGAGGGCAGCAGCAGTCGCACGTCGACACCACGCAGCACCGCCAGCCTGAGTGCGGCGAACACCGCTTCGTCGGGAATGAAGTAGGGGCTGGTGATCCACACCCGTTCGGTCGCGGCATGGATAGCTTCGACGAAGAACAATGAACAGGTTTCGTAGGAATCCGCCGGACCGCTTGCCAGCAATTGGCAGAGCACGCCGTCGTCCGGATACACATCCGGCAGGATCAGCGGTGGCAACGATCGTGCAGCCCAGAACCAGTCTTCGGCAAAAGACTCCTGCATACAGGCGACCACCGGGCCCCGCACCCGAACATGGGTATCGCGCCAGGGCGCCAGCGGTGGTTTCTCGCCCATGTACTCGTCGCCCACGTTATGCCCACCAACAAATCCCAGCACGCCATCGACGACTACGATCTTGCGGTGGTTGCGGAAGTTGACCTGAAAGCGGTTGAGCCAGCCACTGCGAGTGGCGAACGCTTTGACTTCAACGCCAGCATCGCGCAACGGTTGCACATAGCTGTGGGGCAGGGAGTGACTGCCAATACGATCGTACAACAGGTAAATCGCTACGCCTTCAGCCGCTTTCTTCAGCAACAAATTTTGCAGGCGCTGGCCGAGACGATCATCGTGGATGATAAAAAACTGAATCAGCACGGCTTCTTTCGCCTGGCTGATGGCCTCGAAAATCGAGTCAAAAGTGGCTTGGCCATTAATCAACAAATGCACTTCGTTGTTCGCCAGGCACGGCATGCGGCCCAGCTTCGGCATCGCCCGCAACGACGCGTAGGCATTGGAGGCGCGAGCGGTCAGCGCCTCCTCGACCCAAGGGCGCCAGTTGAGCTCGGAGATGGCCTTGCGCATCTCTTCGTTGGCCTGGCGCCGCGCCTTGATGTAGCCATCGAAGGTACTGCGGCCGAAAACCAGATAGGGAATGAGCGTGAGGTAGGGCATGAACACCAGCGAAAGCGCCCAGGCGATCGATCCCTGGGCGGTGCGGACGGTGAGCACAGCGTGAATGGCAGCGATCAGTCCGAGCGTGTGAAGCAACGCAATGGTGTAGCCGAAAATGTGCGGTCCAAAGTAATCCATGGGGGGCAGCCTTGCTCCTGAAGATTCAGTGCTTAACAGACCATGTTCCGTGCAGAATGTCGCTATTTAATTGGCCCATGAACCGAAGCCGATGCCCGGCGTCTAACGGCCACAACTGATCAGGAGTTATTCGATGAACGTTCGTCTGCTGGGTTTGGCCATGACTATTGGTTTGTCACTTCCCGTGGCGGCTCAGGCGCAGATGCTGCAACCCGGGCTGTGGGAATTGACCACCAGCAACATGCAGGTCGATAACCAGAACCTGCCGGACCTGCAGCTGATCCTCGGGCAGTTACAGAGCCAGATGACCCCGGAACAGCGCGCGCAACTGGAGAAGCAGGGCATCACCATGGGCGGCAAAGGGATTCGGGCTTGCCTGACCCCGGAGCAGGTCAAGACCGACAATATTCCGCTGACCGACCCGCAATCGGGCTGCAAACAGGAAATCACCGACCGCTCGGGCAATCAGTGGAAATTCCGTTTCAGCTGTCCGAAAGCGCAAGGGGCCGGTGTGGCCACGTTCCTCAGCGACCGTGAGTTCACCACCAAGGTCAACGGCACCTTCAATGCCACCGGCATCCAGCAAAAAGGTAGCCTGGAAAGTCGCGCCGTGTGGCTGGGGCAGGACTGCGGAACGGTAAAGCCTCGCGCTTAAGACCTTCATCGGTAGACCCGCTCCCTACACGCCCATGTGGGAGCGGGCCTGACTCAGCCACTGACACGCCGCCTCAATCCCCATCCTGCCGAAATCCTCGCCAGCGCCGCTGCGCAAGCTGACGAACTCACCTTCCTGTTCCTTCTCGCCCACGACCATCAGGTACGGCACTTTTTGACCGTGCTCGCGAATCTTGTGGCGGACCTTTTCGTGGCGCAGGTCCACATGGACGTGTACACCGCTTCGGCGCAATGCCTCGGTCACCGACTGGATATAACTCGCCTGACGTTCCTCCATGCTGACAATCACGACAAGGGGAGGCGCTCGCCAGCGGTCCAGTTCCTGTTGGCAGGGCCAACACGTGCCGTAGATTCGCTGGTGATCAGTGCTGCTGATGTAGTCGAGGGAGAAAGCCCGCAACACTTTCGTGGCTGGAACGTGTGGACCAGTCGTCAAGTGTTCGAAGTCTCCCAGGCGGTATAGCGACAGATGTCCTGCCGGCTTCATTGTTTGTCGACGGATCGAGTGGTTGGTAGCGGCCAGCAATTGCATGCGGGCTTCAATGCGTGGCAGGTCGGTCCGGGTCAACAATTGCTTGTGGGTAAACCCGTAAAAGAACCCGTCACCCAGAGACGATCCAGACTGCAACTGCGCATTGGGATGAAGCTGCTTAACCGCCATTGCCAGGATCAACGCGCAGGAGTGTCGAAGAATCTCCAGGCCGTCGGGCTCTTGAGGTGTGACGATGCTGACCCGCGCATCGCCCCGGATCACGTATTCGCAGTCCACCAACACGCCGTCCACCCGGCCGGCTACCGCCGCGTTGGCCAGCCCCGAACTGATACTCGCAGCGACTTCGTACACAGACAACGGCTGGTTGTATTCACGCAATGAACCATCAGGCAGGCGGATTTGAATCATGGGTGATGCTCTCGAGTGCTTCTATTCGCGTGCCAGGTCTTGGCCATGAGGGTGGTTATCGGCAGGACTTCGTCGGCCATTAATTCCAGCAACGCGGCCATCAGCACACTGTTCATGGTCAGAACTCGTTTTGCAGCGCTTTGTAACCGCGTCCACGTAGGCGGACTCCGCAATCTGCGGTAAATCCCCTGAAGGGTTTTTGCGGATCATGGTTTGCTCAACGCTTGGTAGAGGGTGTTGAGGTTGTATTCGAACAGCCCCGCAAACGTACTGGCCGGCCCGGTGGCGGCGAGTGCATCGGAGTACAACGTGCCACCGATCTGCGCGCCGCTCTCATCGGCAATCTGTTTCAGCAGGCGGGCGTCTTTGATGTTTTCCATGAACACCGCTTTGACCTTGGCCTGGCGAATCTGGGTGATCAGCGCAGCGACTTCAGCGGCGGACGGTTCACGTTCGGTGGACAGTCCTTGCGGTGCCATAAAGTTGATCCCGTAGGCCTGACCGAGATAGCCGAAGGCGTCATGGGAGGTGACGATTTTGCGATTGCCCGGAGGCAACGAACCGAGCTTGGCCTTGGCTTCGGCGAGCAGGGCGTAGATTTGTTGCAGGTAGGCCTGACTGTTGCGTTGGTAGTCGGCCGTGTTCGCCGGGTCGGCAGCGATCAGCGCCTTGCTGATGTTGGCGATGTACAACTCAGTGTTCGCCAGGTTGTGCCAGGCGTGAGGGTCGGGAATGGTCTCGCCGTCTTCATCCAGAGAGCGCGGGATGACGCCGTGACTCGCATTGATCACCGGCGCTTTGGTTTCGGTGCTGGTCACCAGACGGTCCAGCCATGGCTCGAAACCCAACCCGTTCTTGATAATCAGCTTGGCTCCGAGCAGCGCCTTGGCGTCGTCCGGTGTCGGTTCGTAGGTGTGGGCGTCGGCATCCGGACCGACCATATTGGTGATCTGGATATGCTCGCCGCCGACCTGATGGGTCATGTCGGCGAGGATGCTGAAGCTGGTGACTACCTGAAGTTTTTCCGCCGCAGACAGTGACATCGACAACATCAAACTGAACAGCACAAGCAGAGCGCGCATCGGGCAATTCCTCATTGGGATGTGAGCAAAGGCGGGCGGCGCAACAAGCCATGCACCGGACCGAACACCACGGACGACAGATAAAAACCGCCGGCCACCAGCACAATCGCCGGACCGCTGGGCAGCGAGTAATAGAAAGACAGCAGTAATCCGAGCCACACCGAGAGGCAGCCGAGTACGGCGGCGATGGCAATCAAGACCGGCAAGCGGCGGCTCCAGAAACGCGACGCGGCGGCAGGCAGCATCATCAGGCCGACCACCATCAGCGCGCCGATGGCCTGGAAACCGATCACCAGATTCAGCACCACGAGCGTCAGGAACACACCATGTGCCAGTGGGCCGAGACGGCTGACGATTTGCAGGAAGAGCGGGTCGAGGGTGTCCAGCAACAGCGGTTTATAGATCAGCAGCAGGGCGATCAGGCTGAAGCCCGAGACCCACAACATGCCGGTCAGCGTCGGACCATCGACCGCCAGTGCGGAACCAAACAACAGGTGCAAAAGGTCCAGGCGTTTGCCGGCCATGCCCAGGATCAGCACTCCACTGGCCAGGGAAATCGGGTAGATAGCAGCCAGACTGGCGTCTTCTCGCAAGCCGGTACGGCGGGTAATCCATGCGGCTAACCCCGCCATGCTCAGGCCTGCCCCCAGGCCACCAAAGGTCAGTGCCGGTAAACTCAAACCTGCGAACCAGAAGCCGAGCGCTGCGCCGGGCAAGATGCCGTGTGCGACCGCATCACCAATCAGGCTCATTCGCCGCAAGATCAGAAACACCCCCAGCGGTGCCGTGCTGCACGCCAGGACGAGTCCGCCGAGTAGCGCCCGGCGCATGAACACAAACTCGTGGAAGGGCTGCCAAAGTTGGGTGGCGGCGAGCATCAGGCCACCTGCGCTTGCGGTTGTGGGTGGATCAGTTCGGTACTCGGTCCGAGTACGCAGCCGCTGTTTTTGATCAGCAGTGAGTGTGGGATGTGTTGGCGAACAGCGGCCAGGTCATGGCACACCACAACCAACGTTCGACCCTCGGCTTGCCAGTGGTGGATGTGTTTCCAGAGAAGCGTCTGACCGAGTTCGTCGAGCGCCGCGTGCGGTTCGTCGAGCAACAGCAATGGCGTTTGCGCAAGGCTCAATCGGGCGAGCAGGGCGCGTTGCAGTTCTCCTCCGGACAAGGCCATCAAAGGGCGTTGTTCAAGGCCGCTGAGGCACCAATCTTCCAGCACTGTTTTCAGGCGTTGGCTGCGCAGTTCGGGCGGTTGCTTGCTGCCCCAAAAACCGGCGGCTACCAACTCTTGGAGGCTGATGGGAAATTGCCGGTCCAGGTGTTGTTGCTGAGGGAGGAGGGACAGTGAGTCCTTGCGTGGAACATCGAGGAAGACTTTGCCTGTGAGTGGTTTTTGTAATCCAGCGATGACTTTCAGCAAGCTGCTTTTCCCCGACCCATTGGCACCGATCACGGCGGTCAGGCTTCCCTTGGGCAGTTCGAAATCCACGGGAGGTGTGAGTGGCTGGCCGGGGGCGCCCCAGCGTAATGCCTGGCAACGGATCATGCGGCCTCCCAATTCCAGAGGCTCTCGGCTACGGCATCGTGGGCGTGCAGGCTTTCGGCGTGGACGACTCGGACGTGAAAGGCGTGGATGCCGGGTGAGCGTTTCAAGGCAAGGTTCAGTCGTCGCGCGGCGTCTTCGCAGAACATCAGGTTCTGACCATTGGCCAAGGCGAAAGCCTGTTCATCGGCGCGCCTGACCGCGGTTTGCACGGCGGTGCCCAGTGCGGCTTCGGCGTTGTTGATGAGGGCCATCAGTGGCAGGTCGTCCAAATCATCGTGCAAACGCACGCACAAATGAGCGGTGCTGCGTTGGCTATGAGGCGTCGCGACAATGCCGTTGATTGAACCGAGCCACGCCAACACATCGGCGTGTTGCAATGACTGGTTGGCAAAGTCAGCGATGAATTGCTGTTGAATCAACTGCCGGGACAGTGCGGCGGAACACGGGCATGTCGAGGAATAAGTAACATCGATTTTTAGTTCCACGTGGAACATTGCGTTTTTCAATCGCGCTTCGATGCTCACCGGATAGCTTTTCCAACCGGCCAGCGGGCTGATTAACGCCGGCCTTTTCAGCAGTAAATCAGCGTGAATTTTTAAGTAAGCGTTGTGGGACAGTTCTTCATGGCTGTCGAGAAAACTTTGCAGCACGCGTCGCAACAAGGTCGGCGTCAGGTTTTCCTGCTCGAGCATTGCCAGTGCCAGATACAACCGCGACATATGAATTCCGCGAGCCTCTCCATCATCGAGGCTCACACCCGCATCAGCTGTTGCGCTCAGACGTTGGCCACCGAACAGAACAGGAAGAGCAATGCCGCACATTCCTACCCAGTCGAGTGGCAGGGCGTGGCGGGAGGCTTGCACGGCGATATCCGGGAGAGTCAGCGCATTCATGAGCAGGTCCATCGTGGGAAGCGATGCGGCATGTTATGTTATTACATTAAATTCCACTACGTCTTTTTCTCGAGCGGTTCTCTTCATGCACAGACGTCACTTGCTCAACCTGATTCTGGCCAGCGCAGCCTTGGCGTTGCCCTTTGGTGTCTCGGCCACGCAAATTCGCAACGCACGGTTGTGGCGGTCGGATGACAAGCTGCGATTGGTGTTAGATCTGAGCGGGCCGGTGCACTACAAAGCCTTTTCCCTCAGTGCGCCGGAGCGGCTGATCATTGACCTGAGTGGCGCCAACCTCAGTGGCGATTTGAGTCAGTTATCCCTCGCCAATACGTTGATCCGCTCGATCCGCTCCGGGCGTTTTGGTCTGGGGGATACGCGAATCGTCCTCGACCTCAGCGGTCCGGTGCAGCTCAACAGCGTCCTGCTCCCACCGCAGAATGGCCAAGGCCATCGTTTGGTGCTCGATCTGAAGACCGCAGCGTCATTGCCCGTTGCGGTGCCCTCAGAGGCGATTCAGGACGCGGCGCACCCCAAACGCGACATCATCGTGGTCGTCGACCCTGGTCACAGCGGGAAAGACCCTGGCGCGGTCGGCGCCAAAGGGAGCGAGAGAAAGATTCGAAGGGTTGCAGCGCTATTTTCAGAAGAATCCGCCTGCCAACAGCTACATCGCCTGGCAACAAGCGCAGGTCTAGCAGCCGGTCATTCGGTTGCAGACGAATTTGGCGCTGCTGCCGCCGGAGCTGGAAAAGCGATTGATGGTGGTCCAGCCCACCCGACGGTTGTAGCCAACCCAGGCCTCGCCGTCGGAAGCGATGCCGGTGAAAAAGGTCAGTTGCCCATAGCGGCTGTTGGTCTGTGCCCAGTAGCGCTTGCCCGCCATTTCGAAGCCGCGCAGATAGATCGTGCTGCCGACGGTGTTGACGCTATAGGCATTGCCGTCGACATCCACACAGGCCAGCAGATTGGCGCTACGGGTGCACTGGGCCAAGCTCGGAATCTGCGCCCAGGCCTGTGATGCCATCACTAGCGAAATACTTATAAGCGCCAGTTTCAGGGCATTACGCATGAGATTTCTCGCGGACTGAATGGCCTTCAGCATCGGACGCTTTGTCATCATGGGCAAGAGGCAGTGGCTTGATTGCATTGTTATACTATAACATCAAGTCGAGCCCGACACTGCGACCGGGCATCCTTGAGAGGAATACCTGATGCCCAATCGCCTTCCCGTGACTGTCCTGTCGGGCTTTCTAGGTGCCGGAAAAAGTACGCTGCTCAACTACGTCCTGCGCAACCGCGACAACTTGCGGGTCGCCGTCATCGTCAACGACATGAGCGAGATCAACATCGATGGCAGCGAAGTCCAGCGTGATGTCAGCCTGAACCGCGCCGAAGAGAAGCTCATCGAAATGAGCAACGGCTGCATTTGCTGCACCTTGCGCGAAGACCTGCTCGAAGAAGTCAGCAAACTCGCCAGGGACGGGCGTTTCGACTACCTGTTGATCGAATCCACCGGTATTTCCGAACCGCTGCCCGTGGCGGAAACCTTCACGTTCCGCGATGAACAAGGGCAAAGTCTGGCCGATATAGCGCGGCTCGACACCATGGTCACCGTGGTGGATGGCATGAACTTCCTGCTCGACTATCAGGCCGCCGAAAGCCTCGCGTCCCGTGGCGAAACGTTGGGTGAAGAGGATGAGCGCTCGATCACCGATCTGTTGATCGAGCAGATCGAATTTGCCGACGTCATCCTGATCAGCAAGATCGACCTGATCAGCTGCAGCGAACGCGAAGAGCTGATTGCCATCCTTCAACGCCTCAACGCGCAGGCAGACATCATCCCGATGGTCATGGGCGAAGTACCGTTGGAAAAAATCCTCAATACTGGTCGCTTCGACTTTGAAAAAGCCGCTCAGGCGCCGGGCTGGTTACAGGAATTGCGCGGCGAGCACGTGCCGGAAACCGAAGAATATGGCATCGCCTCGACCGCTTACCGGGCCCGCCGGCCCTTTCATCCGCAACGCTTTTTCAGCTTTATCGACCGCCCTTGGGTGAATGGGAAACTGCTGCGCTCCAAAGGTTTTTTCTGGCTGGCCAGCAAACCCATGGACGCCGGCAGTTGGTCCCAGGCGGGTGGCTTGATGCGGCATGGGTTCGCTGGGCGCTGGTGGCGGTTTGTGCCGAAAACCCAGTGGCCGCAGGACGAAGAAAGCACGGCGGGGATCATGGGCAACTGGACCGCCGTCACTGGCGATTGCCGCCAGGAATTGGTGTTCATCGGCCAGAACATCGACTTCGCGCAACTCACTGCCGAACTCGATGATTGCCTGCTGACGGAGGCTGAAATGGCCTTGGGCATGGAAGGCTGGCGATTGCTGCCAGACCCGTTTGGCCCGTGGCACGAAGAGGCTGCAGCTTGATGTTGGCGCCGAGTCTGAAGCGGCCTTCGGTCGCTCCTGCCGTCCAAGGCGAAACGCCGCAAACGCTGGCCAGAATCCTCGATGATGAGGTAAATCTCGCCCTTTGGCAGCGCCAGCTCCCGGCGCATATCGTCGATTTTGGCCAGTGGCTGCTGTCGCTGAACGCGCCCTTGGCCGAGTCTCTGGTCCTGTAATTGCCCAGCGATGACGCCGAACCCGATCTGCAGGGGCTGGCTGACCTTCGATTGGCTCGGCTTACGCCTCAAGGCGTGAGCCAGTTACCCTGGCTCTGCGCTTCGCAAAACGGCTTCAAATACGCCGCATCGGTGGCCACGCCGTAATAGTGAATGTCCTGCCGGTAAGGCATATTGGCGACTTGAGCATTGCTGCATACCCCGAATGCGCCGGTTGGGCATTGATCAACGTACTGCACGTCAACTGTCTGCCCGGCCAGGTTCGGCTGGCAGAAGCCGTCGGCGAAGAGCTTTTCCGGGATATTGCGGTTTTGCTGGCAGACTTTTACGTCCAATCTTGCGGATGTGGTATGTACCACGCACGCTTGTGCAAGCACCTCGCCGGAACACAGCGCCAGCAGCAACGACAATCCCATCCACCGCATCTTTTAACTCCCCAGAATATGCCGACCATGTTGCAGAACATTCCAACTCACGTCATTGCGGGCCCTTTGGGCGCCGGCAAAACCAGTCTGATCAAGCACCTGTTGACACAGCGGCCGGTCGGCGAGCGCTGGGCGGTGCTGATCAACGAATTCGGGCAGATCGGCCTTGACGCTGCACTGCTGACCTCGGATGCCGATGGTATCGCACTGGGTGAAGTGGCCGGCGGCTGTTTGTGTTGCGTCAATGGTGCGCCGTTTCAGATCGGGCTCGGGCGCTTGCTGCGCAAGGCAAAGCCGGATCGCTTGTTCATCGAACCCTCCGGTCTTGGACATCCGGCCCGCTTGCTTGAACAGTTGAGTGAGGCACCGTGGGTCGGTGTACTGGCGGTACAACCTTGCGTACTGGTGCTGGATGCCCAAGCACTCGCGGCTGGCAAACCGCTACCTTCGGCGCAACAGGAGACATTGAACCGCGCCGGGTTGTTGGTGTTGAACAAGGCAGAAAATCTCGACGTCGATGATCGCCAGCGAATCGCTGTGCGATTACTGCCTCGTCCTCTGTACTGGACACAGCACGCTGAATTGCCATTGCGCCACTTGCCGGGGCTCCAGACTCGCGCTGAAACGGGTGTGGATAACTTCGTGGTGCCCAAGGGGCTGGCGCAGCTGCCGGCCGTCTGGACCGATCCGGTGCTGCCGATTTGCTTGAGTCAGGAACAGGAGGGTGGCTGGAGCATCGGCTGGCGTTGGCACCCGAGTCAGAAGTTCGACGTGACGCGCATCGGTCAATGGCTTGAAGGCCTGTCCTTTCGGCGGGCCAAGCTGGTTATCCACAGCGTCGACGGTTGGGTGTCGGCCAATGCGCTGGATAACTTGGCACTGGAATGGAAGCCCAGCGAATGGCGCCAGGATTCGCGGATAGAGCTGATTTTCAGCGAGCCGCAGGAGGTCGATTCACTGCAAAGCGCTCTGGCCGACTGTCGGTCGGGTTAAGGGCGCCACTTGGTGTGTTCTTGCCGCCACTGGCTCAATTCGATCACCTCGGCGCGGGGTTTCACTACATCCACGACCGCAGGCGTGTCGTCGAACGGCATCGGGTAGGGCGCCAGTTCGATCTGCGCGCTGTGGGCACCGAATTGGGTGATGGTGCCGTTGTGGCGGGTTTCGCCGGTCACGGTGAATTCAAAGTTATAGACGCGGGCCAGACGGCGCCGGCCGTTGGCGTCTTTGATGAACGCAATCTTTTTCAGGGCCACGTTGCCGTCCAGCAACTCGATGCCAAGCTTGGCACAATGCTGTTTGACCCGCTCCAGCGCGCGCTCGCGCAAGCCGTGGTTGTGCCACAACCACGCGCCACCGGTGGCGAGCAGCATCAGCACGAAGATATTTCCGAGGGTCAGCATGAACAGGTTGCTCCAACTAGATGGTGTCAGCTTAACTGCGTCGCCGGTCTGTCGTACAGGCTGCGTTTCGTCGCATACTGCGCGGCTCGACTTTCAATCGTTTTACGGAAAACCCACCGCATGAAACGTACGCCCCATCTGCTCGCCATTCAGTCCCACGTGGTGTTCGGCCACGCTGGCAACAGCGCCGCGGTTTTCCCGATGCAACGGGTCGGGGTAAATGTCTGGCCGCTCAACACCGTCCAGTTCTCCAACCACACCCAGTATGGCCAGTGGACGGGTGAAGTGCTGGCGCCGCACCAGATCCCTGAATTGGTCGAAGGCATTGCCGCGATTGGCGAACTGGGCAACTGCGATGCGGTGCTGTCGGGTTACCTGGGCAGTGCGGCTCAGGGCCGGGCGATCCTGACCGGCGTGGCACGCATCAAGTCGATGAATCCCAAGGCGCTGTATTTATGCGACCCGGTGATGGGCCATCCGGAGAAAGGCTGTAGCGTTCCGGCCGAAGTCAGCGATTTCCTGCTGGAAGAAGCGGCGTCGGTGGCTGACTTCATGTGCCCGAACCAGTTGGAACTGGACAGTTTCTCTGGACGCAAGCCGCAGTCGCTGTTCGATTGCCTGGCCATGGCGCGAGCGCTGTTGGCGCGCGGGCCGAAGGCGGTACTGGTCAAGCATCTGGACTATCCCGGCAAACTGGCGGATGGCTTTGAGATGTTGCTGGTAACCGCCGAGGGCAGCTGGCACCTGCGTCGCCCGCTGCTGGCGTTTCCGCGTCAGCCGGTGGGCGTGGGCGACCTGACGTCCGGGCTGTTCCTGGCGCGGGTGTTGTTGGGTGACAGTCTGGTTGCAGCGTTCGAGTTTACGGCGGCAGCGGTGCATGAAGTGCTGCTGGAGACTCAGGCCTGCGCCAGCTATGAGCTGGAGCTGGTGCGGGCACAGGACCGGATTGCGCATCCGCGGGTGCGGTTTGAGGCGACGGCGATCAGTCTCTGATTCCGCGTTGACCTCATCGCGAACAGGCTCACTCCTACATTGATGTGGGAGCGAGCCTGCTTGCGATGGCTATCTAAACCGGTCACAGACCTCAGGCATCTCCCTTGATTTCCTGATAGCGTTTTTCCAGCTCCTGACGAATCTGCCGGCGCTGCTGTGCCTGCATGAAGCGGCGTTTGTCTTCGCTGTTCTGCGGTTGCAGTGGCGGGACAACAGCCGGTTTGCGGTCGTCATCCACCGCGACCATGGTGAAAAAGCAACTGTTGGTGTGGCGCACCGAGCGCTCGCGGATGTTCTCGGTCACCACCTTGATGCCCACCTCCATGGAGGTGTTGCCGGTGTAATTGACCGAAGCCAGAAAGGTCACCAGTTCGCCGACATGAATCGGCTCGCGGAAAATCACCTGGTCCACCGACAGCGTCACCACGTAGCGGCCGGCATAACGGCTGGCGCATGCGTACGCGACTTCGTCGAGGTACTTGAGCAAAGTGCCGCCGTGGACATTGCCAGAGAAGTTGGCCATGTCGGGGGTCATCAATACCGTCATCGACAGTTGTGCGTTTCCGGGTTCCATAGCGTTCTCACGGTTCAAGGCAGAGTTTCAGGGGTGCACCTCTGCGGGTGCCTTGTCAGCTTTTCAAAACCAACAGTTATCGGGACGCCGGGCAGGTGGCTGCCGTCACGCCCGTTTCGATCTGTTTCCATATATTGCACCGCCTTTGCGGCGCAAGTCCCGGTGTTAACCTCCAAAAGTCCCCCCTCAAGGAGCACACGCCATGCATGCCATCAGTTTTATTCAGGACTTGGCAGTGATCATGTTGATCGCGGGCGTGGTGACCGTGCTGTTCCATCGCTTCAAGCAGCCCGTGGTGCTGGGCTACATCGTCGCGGGTTTCATCATCGGCCCGCACACGCCGCCGTTCGGTCTGATCCACGACGAAGAAACCATCAAGACCCTCGCGGAGCTCGGGGTGATCTTCCTGATGTTCTGCCTCGGCCTCGAATTCAGCCTTCGCAAGTTATTCAAGGTCGGTGCCACGGCATTTATCGCGGCGTTCCTCGAAATTGTGCTGATGATCTGGATTGGCTACGAGATCGGTCGCTGGTTTGACTGGAACACCATGGATTCGCTGTTCCTCGGCGCGATCCTGGCGATTTCCTCGACCACCATCATCGTCAAGGCACTCAACGACCTGAAGATGAAGAACGAGCGTTTCGCGCAGTTGATCTTCGGGGTGCTGATCGTCGAAGACATCCTGGGCATCGGCATCATTGCGTTGCTGTCGAGCATCGCCGTCAGCGGCACGGTCAGTTCCGGTGACGTGTTTTCCACGGTCGGCAAGCTCTCGCTGTTTATGATTGTCGCGTTGGTTATCGGGATTTTGCTGGTGCCGAGGCTGCTGGCTTACGTGGCCAAATTCGACAGCAACGAAATGCTGCTAATCACCGTGCTGGGGCTGTGTTTCGGTTTCTGCCTGCTGGTGGTAAAGCTGGAATACAGCATGGTGCTCGGTGCGTTTTTGATTGGCGCGATCATGGCCGAGTCTCGGCAACTATTGAAAATAGAGCGCCTGATCGAACCGGTTCGCGACTTGTTCAGCGCCATCTTCTTCGTCGCCATCGGCCTGATGCTGGACCCGATGATCCTGCTGCAATACGCCTGGCCGATTGCAGTCATTACTGTGGCGGTGGTGCTTGGAAAGATGCTGTCCTGCGGCCTCGGGGCGTTTATTGCCGGTAATGACGGACGCACCTCACTGCGCGTGGGGATGGGGCTTTCGCAGATCGGAGAATTTTCTTTCATCATTGCCGCGTTGGGCATGACGCTGCAGGTCACCAGCAACTTCCTCTATCCGGTCGCTGTGGCTGTTTCGGTGATCACCACGTTGCTGACACCGTACCTGATCCGCGCGGCCGATCCGCTGTCGATCAAGCTGGCCGCGGTGATGCCGCAACGGTTGGGCCGGGTGTTGGGGATGTACGGCGAATGGCTGCGCAGTATTCAGCCGCAGGGCGAGGGCGCGCTGCTGGCGTCGATGATCCGGCGGATTCTGTTGCAGGTGGGGGTCAATCTGGCGTTGGTGATTGCGATTTTCTTCTCGGGGGCATTCTTCGCCGAGCGCATGTCCGCCTATCTGCAAGACTGGATCAGTGACCCGAGTTGGCAGAAAGCATTGATCTGGGGCGGGGCGTTGCTGGTGTCGCTACCGTTCCTGATCGCCGCCTATCGCAAGCTCAAGGCGCTGTCCCTGCTGTTGGCCGAGATGGGCGTGAAGCCGGAAATGGCCGGGCGCCACACGCAGCGAGTGCGTCGGGTGATCGCCGAAGTGATTCCGATCCTCTCGCTGCTGGTGATTTTCCTGCTACTGGCAGCGTTGTCAGCCAGTATTCTGCCGACCAACAAGTTGCTGGTGCTGATCATCGTGGTCGCCGCCACCGTGGCAGCAGTGCTCTGGCGCTGGTTCATCCGCGTGCATACGCGGATGCAGGTAGCCTTGCTTGAAACTCTGGACAACCACAATGATGCATCAAGTCACTGAGACGTGTAGCTGCTGCTACAGAGTCGAATCTCAGCTTTCCAGCCAGACGTCCCGCGCCCAGTGCCACACCGATTCCCAGGTTTCTTCGGCGATCAGTTCTTCTTCGGCTTGCCACAGCACCACGGTGCCGTCTTCTTCGACGAGATAATAGTCATCACCGTCCTGGCAAATCGGGATCATGCTGCGGTCGACGCCAGCGTCCCAGGCGTTGGCGGCAACGTCTGGCAGGTAGGTATGGGATTGCGGGTCGGTGACAGTCACCGGTTCCAGGCTGCCGTAGACCACGTCGCTGACGGTCAGCAAAAATTCTCTGAAGACGAATGGAATGTCGATGAACAGTTGTTCTTCGATTTCCACGATCTGGTCTTCGTCGGGCAGCTCCAAGGGGACCGGTACCGGTTCGTTGGCTTCACGCAGTTGTTCGATGATTTCTTCCACGTCCGGGATCCTCTTGCTTGATGGCGCGGTTTAGTTGGGGCGGTTTATACAGTAGCTCGCTATAGATGCAACCGCGAAATAGAAAACCCCAGCCGAGGCTGGGGTTTTTATTACAACATGCTTAACGCCTGGGGATCAGCCGTTCTGGCGGATACCGGCTACCAACCAAGGCTGGTTTTCGCCCTGTGGACGTTCCATGTTCCAGCTTTCGCTGAACACTTCGCCCTGGTCGAAACGTGAAGTCTTCGACACGCCGCTGAAGGTCAGGGTGGCGATGGTCTTGTCGGCACGATCATCCACGCCGTCCAGTTGAACATTGAGGTTATCAATGTAGGTGGACTGGAAACCGTCGCCCAGGTCCGCGCGTTCCCGCTTGAGGAACTCGAGCATTTGCGGGGTCACGAACTCGGCAATCTTGTCCATTTCGTTGGCGTCCCAATGCTGCTGCAAGGACTGGAAGTGGTTGCGGGCCGCTTCAATGAAGTTCTTTTCATTGAACCAGGCCGGCGCATTGATGACCGGACGAGCGGCAACCGGTGCAGCCGAGCCGCCGAAGATCGAACCGCCAGCAGGCTGCTGGTCGAACACTTCACGCTGCATTGGCGCGTGGCCGGCTGGAGCCATGTGCTCCTGTTGCTTGCGACGACGAGCGGCGATGAAGCGGAAGATCAGGAAGGCGATGACCGCCATGATCAGGATGTCGAAGATCTGCATGCCCTGGAAGCCGCCGCCCATGAACATGGAGGCCAGCAGGCCACCGGCCGCGATGCCGGCCAGAGGGCCTAGCCAGCGCGAAGCACCGCCGGCCTTGGCCGCAGCGCCCGCGGCACCGGCAGCACCAGCGGTCGCCGCAGCGCCGCCCATGCCTGGAGAAGAAGGCGCCATTTGGCTGGTCTGGTGGGTCGGCGCAGCGCCGACGCTTTTGCCGCCACCAAAGCGCTTGGCGTTGGCGTCGAGGCTCATCGTCAGGCCGATGCACAACGCCATGGCGATGCTAAGAAAACGTTTCATAAAGGGTAATCCCATTTGTGGATGGCACGCGCGCCATGTTGCACAGCTGAAGTGTTACTGGCTAGCGGCAGAGTGTTTCGGGCTTTTGCCTGACAGGTTGTGTTCAGCTTTAGTCAGCGCAATAAGGCCTTTTGATTTCGGTCCGTAGGACGAGTGGATAGCTTCTGTAGGAAGGATGCTTAGCGTCGCAGCGCCAGCATGACCACACCGGCCGTGATCAGGCCGATCCCGCCCCATTGGCGCAGGTCGAGTTTTTCGCCCAGCAGGATCACGCCGAGCACCGCCACAAACACCACACTGAGCTTGTCCACCGGAGCGACCAGCGAGGCCGGCCCCAGTTTCAGCGCGCGGAAGTAGCAGATCCACGAGGCACCGGTGGCCAGTCCCGACAGCAGCAAGAACAGGTAGCTCTTTGCCGAGATCGATCCTAATGACTGATATTGGCCCGTGGCGAACAAAATCAAGGCCAGGCTGACCAATACCACTACGGTGCGCAGTAGAGTGGCGAAGTCGGAATTGACGTTTTCGATGCCGACTTTGGCGAAGATCGCGGTCATGGCGGCAAACGCCGCCGACATCAGGGCCCAGAACGTCCAGGAAGAAAAGAAGCCTGAGCCCATTATTTAACGCCTTTGTCAGATCAACCTGCTGGGGTGGGGTTGAAGTACAAACCCTGTGGGAGCGAGCAGTCTCGCTCCCACAGAAAAGCTATTAGATCGCTTCCAGCTTCGCGTAACCCAGCATCAGCCACTTGCTACCTTCGCTGAAGTTCACCTGCACTCGCGCCTGGGCACCGGAACCCTCGAAGTTGAGGATCACCCCGTCACCAAAGATCGAGTGCCGTACAGTCTGACCCAGGCTGAAGCCGGTTTCAGGAATCTCGCTGCCGCTGAATAGATTGCTGCCGCTCATCGACTGGTTGCCGCCGAAAGGACGGCTGACACTGTTCGACAACCGCACTTCCTGGATCAGGCCTTTCGGCACTTCCCGTACGAAACGCGAGACCTTGTTGTAGGTTTCGCTGCCGTACAGGCGTCGGGTTTCAGCATAGGTCATCACCAGATTCTGCATCGCACGGGTGATACCGACGTAAGCCAGGCGGCGTTCTTCCTCAAGACGGCCGGGTTCTTCCAGGCTCATCTTGTGCGGGAACAGGCCTTCTTCCATGCCCACCAGGAACACGTAAGGAAACTCCAGGCCCTTGGCGCTGTGCAAGGTCATCAGCTGAATGCTGTCTTCGTGCTCTTCGGCCTGAGTATCCCCGGCCTCCAGCGACGCATGGCCGAGGAATGCCGCCAATGGCGTCAGGTCTTCGTCTTCTTCGGCGTTTTCGAAGTTGCGCGCGGCGCTGACCAGTTCCTCAAGGTTTTCAACTCGAGCCTGGCCTTTCTCGCCTTTTTCCGCCTGGTGATAGGCGATCAGCCCGGACTGCTCGATGACCGTCTGGGTCATCAAGTGCAGTGGCATCTCCATGCACTTGGCCGCGAGGTTCTCGATCAACTCGATAAAGGCACCGAGCGCGCCGGCAGCGCGACCGGTCAGGCCTTTATTGGCTACCAGCTGGCGCATGGCTTCCCACATCGACACATCGCTGTGACGGGCGTGGCCGCGGATGGCTTCGACGGTTTTCTCGCCGATTCCACGGGCCGGGACGTTGATTACCCGCTCCAGCGCCGCATCGTTGCCACGGCCTTCCAGCAAGCGCAGGTAAGCCATGGCGTTCTTGATTTCTGCCCGCTCGAAGAAGCGCTGGCCGCCATAAATGCGGTATGGAATGCGTTCACGCAGCAGGGCTTCTTCCAAAACGCGCGATTGGGCGTTGGAGCGGTACAAAATCGCGATATCGCTGCGCGCCAAGCCGGTTTTCAGCGCGCTCTCAATGGTTTCCACCACATAGCGCGCTTCGTCGTGTTCGTTGAACGCGGCGTACAGGTTGATCGCTTCGCCTTCACCGCCATCGGTCCAGAGCTCTTTGCCCATGCGTCCGGTATTGTTGGCGATCAGGGCGTTGGCAGCCTTGAGGATCCCGGCGGTGGAGCGGTAGTTCTGCTCCAGGCGAATGGTCTCGGCATCCGGGAAATCATCGGAATACTGATAAATGTTCTCGATCTTCGCGCCGCGCCAGCCATAAATCGACTGATCGTCGTCGCCGACCACCATCAGGCTGTCACCGCCCTTGGCCAGCAGACGCAACCAGGCGTACTGCACGGCGTTGGTGTCCTGAAACTCGTCCACCAGGATGTGGCGGAAGCGTTTCTGATAATGAGCCAGCAAACCCGGGTGGTCGCGCCACAAATCGAGGGCGCGTAATAGCAACTCAGAGAAATCGATCACGCCGGCGCGCAGGCAGGCAGCCTCGTAGGCCTCATAAATGCTGCGCATGGTCGCCAGGAACATATCGCCACTGGCTTGAATGTGTTGCGGACGCAGACCTTCGTCTTTCTGTCCATTGATAAACCACTGGGCCTGACGGGCCGGCCAGCGTTGTTCGTCCAGTCCCAGCTCGCGGATCACCCGCTTGACCAAGCGTTGCTGGTCGTCACTGTCGAGAATCTGGAAAGTCTGGCTCAGCCCGGCTTCCTGCCAATGCGCCCGCAGCAAACGGTGCGCCAGGCCGTGGAAGGTGCCGACCCACATGCCGGCAGGGTTGAGCCCCATCAGCTGTTCGATGCGCTGACGCATCTCGGCCGCAGCCTTGTTGGTGAAAGTCACCGACAGGATCGAGTGGGGCGAGGCGTTCTCGACCTGGATCAACCAGGCAATACGGTGCACCAGCACTCGGGTTTTACCGGAACCAGCACCGGCCAGGACCAACTGACGACCCACGCGGGCAGCTACGGCCTGGCGTTGGGCATCGTTGAGGGAGTTCAGCAGAAGGGAGAGATCATCGCGCATCGGGGCATTCTAGGGTGCGCCGTCACACCGGGCAAACCGAGCTTTGCATTAGCCGATGAAAGATACATGGAGGACGACCGGTCAGTCACTGGCCGCAGGCGTTGGCGGGCCGCGCTCCAAGGGTTTTGACGGGGCCAAGGGCGGCGCAAATATTGTCGAATTTATGATCCGGGGCAGTTTGGTAAGGGCATTGGCTTGTGTATGCTCCGTCGACGTTTCGGGCTCATGCTCATCATTATAAGAACAAGAACATTGCCTATGACCCTCAGCACCGACCTGTCGGGCCCCACGGTGGAGCCGCGGGTTATCCGCAAGCAGTACGCCATGGAAATGGCGGTCGAACGCACGCGCCTGCTTTATCAGGGGTCGCTGTTGCCTACGTTATTCATGTTGCTCAATGGTCTGGTCTGCGCCGGTTTGCTCTGGAGCCCGCAGCGCTATTTTCTGGTCAGCGTCTGGCTGGTGTGGCTGTTGTCGCTGGTGGCGTTGCGGGTGATTCAAGTCGCGGCCTTCGATTCGGCGATTCCCAACCGTCAGGCGCATCCGATCTGGCGCCGTATGTTCTTGCTCGGCTCCGGGCTCACTGGCCTAACCCTCGCCGGAGCCGGTATTGCGTTGGTGCCCGCCGACAACTTCATGCAGCAAGCCTGGGTATTCGGCCTGATCGGTGCCGCCGCCCTTTCTGCCAGCGTCGCCTACGCGGTCAGCCTGCCGGCGTTCCTGTCTTTTACCTTGCCCTGCCTGTTGCCTGCCATCGCCTATTTATTCTGGGGCGGCGACGCGCAGGATCATGGCTGGGGCTGGTTCGGCTTGATTTTGTTGGGCGCGCTCAGCGTGATTGCCTGGCAGGTCAATCGACTGATCGACAGCGGATTGCTGCGCCGTTTCCAGAACCAGGCGTTGATCGAGCATTTGCAGCAAGCGCAAAGCTGCGGCGACCAGCTCAATCACGAGTTAGCCAAAGAGATCGATCACCGTCGATGCGCCGAAGAAAAACTGCGTGAAGCCCAGGTCGAGCTGGAAAACCGTGTCGCCCAGCGCAGCCTGGAGCTCGACGTCGCCAACCAGGCCCTGAGCAAGAGTGAAGCGCGGCTGGCATTGGCGTTGAAGGCCAGCGAACTGGGATTGTGGGACTGGAACCTGCAAACCGACGAAGTCCATCACACGCAGATCCAGGAATTGTTCGGCCTCGCGCCAGAATACGTAACAGCCATGCTTCGCCACCTTCGCCCGCGGTTGCACCCCGAAGACGTGCCGGCGCTGAAGCGCGCTTTAGTCGAACATTTGAAAGGCCGAACCGAGGACTATCAGATCGAATATCGCGTGCGGCATGCGGAGGGTCATTGGGTCTGGATCGAGGACCGCGGCCGTGCCGTCGAGCGCAGTAAAACGGGGCGGGTGATCCGCATGGTCGGCACCCGTCGCGACATCAGCGCAAGCAAAAGCCAGGAAGAACAGCGCCAACTGGCCGCAACCGTATTCGAAGCCGCCAGCGAAGGCATCGTAATTTTCGATCCCGATTATGCCTTGATCGCGGTCAATCAAGCCTTTAGTCGAGTCACCGGTTATGACATCGACGACATGCTGGGCCGCAACGTCGTCGAGCTACCGTGCAGTCGCGATGCGCGCCGCCACTACGGCGCTATCCATCAGGCGCTGGCGCAGCACGGGACCTGGCAAGGCGAACTGGTCGAGACCCGTAAAAACGGCGAGCTCTATCCGCAATGGCTTCAACTGAACGCAGTGCGCGATAACCGAGGAAATGTCAGCCATATAGTCGGCTTCTTCGCCGATCTGTCGGCCCGCCGCGAATCCGAAGAGCGCATGCGCTACTTGACCCACTATGACGAACTGACGGGCCTGGCAAATCGCTCGTTGTTCCGCGAACGGTTGCGCGAGGCCCATCAGCGGGTGCGTCAGGGCGGGCGTAGCCTGGCGTTGCTGCACATCAATCTGGACCGTTTCAAACTGCTCAATGACAGCCTCGGTCATGACGTCGCCGACCAACTGCTGCAGAAAATGTCCCGGCGTCTGGTCAATGCTCTGCCAGAGGCCGACACGATCGCCAGGCTTTCCGGCGACGAGTTTGCGGTGCTGTTTGATACCTACGGCAACCTGTCGAGCCTGGCGCGGGTGGCCACGCGGTTGTCGACCAAGTTGCGATTGCCGGTCTCCGTCGATGGCCATGAACTGGTCATCAGTGCGTCCATGGGCATCAGCATGTTGCCGGACAACGCACGGGAAATTTCCGCGTTGGTCAGTCAGTCGAACATGGCCATGCAGCACGCCAAACACTTGGGCGGCGACAATTTCCAGTTTTATACCGAAAGCCTGCAAGCCAGCACTCTGGAGCGCTTGCAGCTGGAAAACCAGCTGCGCAAAGCCATCGAAGAAAAGCAGCTGAAAGTCTTTTACCAACCCAAGCTCTGCCTCGCCACGGGCCGGCTGAACGCAGCGGAAGCGCTGGTGCGCTGGGATCATCCGACCATGGGGCGGGTGCCGCCAAGCGACTTTATCGGTATGGCCGAGGAAACCGGGCTGATCGGCCCGATCGGCGAATTCGTTTTGCGCCAAGCCTGTTGGCAAGCCTGCGAATGGCAGCGGCAGGGGCTGGAACCGATCCGGGTGTCGGTCAACCTGTCGGTGCATCAATTACGTCAGGGCAAGCTGGTCAGCCTGGTGCGTCAAGTGTTGGAAGAAACCGGCCTGGCGCCGCATTACCTGGAACTGGAGCTCACCGAAAGCCAGTTGCTGGACAGCGTCGAGCACATCATCGCGACGTTCCAACAACTGCGTGATCTGGGGGTGAAGCTGGCGATTGACGATTTCGGCACCGGATATTCGTCCCTGAGCTACCTCAAACGTATTCCGGTGGACTACGTGAAGATCGATCAGGCGTTTATCCGCGGGCTAGGAGAGGGCACTGTGGATGCGGCCATTACCCGGGCGATCATTGCGATGGCGCATGGTTTGTCGCTCAAAGTGGTGGCCGAAGGCGTGGAGCGGCAGGAGCAACTGGCGTTTTTGAAAGCCGAGTGTTGCGATGAAGTTCAGGGTTATTTGATCAGTCGGCCCGTTGAGGCTGATGAACTGGCCAAGCTGTTACAAAAGGAAGCGACCCCCTCGTAGGGGCTACATGGAGCGTATGAGGCGTGGAATGGGGACATCGAGTTACGCATTGAGCAGGCAAAAAGCCAATTCTTGTAGTATAACTACAAGCTTGCTACATCCCCGGCAACCGCCAATAACAAAGAGTCCAGCCCTTTGAATCTGCTGCAACACATCGCCCAGTCACGCCACCTTTTACGCAAGTCGGAGCTCAAGGTCGCCGACCACGTGCTGCTTGATCCTGCGGCGGTGATGCACAGCTCCATGGCCGACCTGGCCCACAGCGTGGGCATCAGCGAGCCAACCATCGTGCGCTTCTGTCGCGCCATCGGCTGTTCCGGTTTTCAGGATCTGAAACTGAAGCTGGCGCAAAGCCTGGCAGCCGGTGCGAGCTTCGGCCAGTTTGCGATCCATGAAGACGATTCCGTTGCCGACTACAGCCTGAAAATCTTCGATACCACCCTGCATACCTTGATGGAAGTTCGCGAGAAGCTCGATCCGGTGGAGTTGCAGCGGGCGGTCTCGTTGATGTCCCAGGCCCAGCGGGTCGAGTTCTATGGCTTTGGCGCATCGGGCGCCGTGGCAGCCGATGCCCAGCACAAATTTTTCCGTTTGCTGCTGACCGCTGCGGCGTACTCCGACCCACACATGCAAGCGATGTCGGCCGTGACGTTGAAGCCGACCGATGTGGCGATCTGCATTTCCCAGTCCGGGCGCTCCAAGGATCTGCTAATCACGGCCAACCTGGTGCGTGAAAGTGGCGCCTCGCTGATCACCTTGTGCCCAAGCCAGACGCCGCTGGCCGAGCTGTCGACCGTCAACCTGGCGATCGATGTGCACGAAGACACCGAAATCTACACCCCGCTGACCTCGCGTATCGCTCACCTGGTGGTGATCGACGTGTTGGCGATGGGCGTGGCCATGGCGCGCGGACCTAGCCTGGTCAATCACCTCAAGAGCGTCAAACGCAGCCTTCGCAGCTTGCGGCTGTCGCCCAAGTCGGTGAAAGCGCTGGATGATTGATGCTGCTGGAATTGTGGCGAGGGGGCTCGCCCCCATTGGGTCGCGCAGCAGCCCACAGATTTCGCGACTGCTGCGCAGCCGAACGGGGCGATGCGGCGTCCCGACAAGCCCCCTCGCCACAAAGTAACCTTCATCTCTTTGTAACCCGCCCGCCGCCAAACCGTCATCCCCCGCGCCTATCTTGAAACTCCCGTAATCGCCTTGGGAGACTCGAAATGGCCCAGCCCTACGAAGAACGCAACAGCGCCGCCAAAACCCGTCGTCAGCAAGAAGATCAACGCCGCATGGAATTCCGTCGCGCCATCGAAGATCGCTGCGAACGCCGCCAACTACTGGCCGAGATTGGTGATTTCCCCGAGCTGGAACTCAACTACTGGCAGGCGGCACCGACAGCTTCCCGTCGAAACGCTCAACCAGCGCGCTGATCTGCACCCGCTCGCTACGGATAAACGCAAGGAATGCGTGCGCCACGGGTGACAGCCTTTTTGCCTTGGCTTGCACCAGACACCAGCTGCGGTAGAGCGGCAGTTCTTCGACCGGCAATTCAATCAAGCCGCCGGTCGCCAACTCAAGGTTCAGGGCGTGACGCGTCAACAGCGCTACGCCCAGACCCGCTAGTACACATTCTCGCTGAGCTTCGGCTGACGAGACCTCCTGGGTCTGGTTGAAGTGCACGCGCTTTTCCTTGAAATACTCTTCGCAGGCCAGTCGCGTCCCGGAACCGGATTCGCGCATCAGCAGGGTGTAGGGCTCAAGGTCTTGCAGGCGCAGCGGCCCCATGTGGCACAGCGGATGATCCGGTGGTGCCACCGCGACAATCGGGTTGTTGAGGAACGGCAGGAACTCCAGCCCCATGTCCTGCGGCACCATCGACATGATGACCAGGTCATCGCGATTATCTGACAGGCGTCGAATCACTTGCCCCCGATTAACGACCGTCAGTTGCAGATTGACCTCGGGATGCTGGCGCTTGAAGGCAGCGAACAGGTGCGGGACGAAATACTTGGCGCTGGACTCCACCGCCAGTTTTAACTGCCCTTGCAATGATCCCTGCATGTCCGAAAGCTGCATGTCGAGGTTTTCCAGGCGCCCGAAAATGTCTCGGCTAGCGCGCTGGAGTGCTTCGGCGGCCTCAGTCATGTAGAGTTTTTTGCCGACGTAATCGAACAAGGGCTGACCAATCAGCTCTTCAAGTTGCCTGATCTGTAGGCTCACGGCCGGTTGTGTGAGCGACATTTCGTCGGCTGCCCGGCTGTAGGACCGCAAATCACAGACTTCATTGAAAATCTGCAATTGACGCAATGTCATACGCATCAATGACTTACGCATTATCTAGTCGCTCTCGGCACGGGCTGGTGCTGCGACTATAAGTCTTTACTTATGCCTGACCCAATAATTATTCATTTTTGTTAATCCCTTACGAGGTCTAGTGTGGGCCTGCGACCAAATTGAAACATTTGGTCACGCGTCGATCTGGTCTAGCAGGTCGTGGTTACCACCGGCTCAAGGGAACCTCCAAAAGTGATAAAAAAGATCCTGATCGCCAACCGTGGTGAGATTGCCGTACGAATCGTGCGTGCCTGCGCCGAGATGGGCATTCGCTCGGTCGCGATCTATTCCGACGCCGACCGTCATGCCCTGCATGTGAAGCGCGCGGACGAGGCCCACAGCATCGGTGCCGAGCCACTGGCCGGTTACCTGAATGCGCGAAAACTGGTGAACCTGGCCGTGGAGACCGGTTGTGATGCGTTGCATCCTGGCTACGGATTCCTCTCGGAAAACGCTGAGCTGGCTGATATCTGCGCAGAGCGCGGCATCAAGTTCATTGGTCCCTCGGCTGAGGTCATACGCCGCATGGGCGACAAGACCGAAGCCCGCCGCAGCATGATCAAGGCCGGCGTGCCGGTCACGCCGGGTACCGAAGGCAATGTTGCCGACATCGCCGAGGCCTTGGTCGAAGGCGACCGAATCGGTTACCCGGTGATGCTTAAGGCAACCTCCGGTGGTGGTGGTCGCGGTATCCGTCGCTGCGACAGCCGCGAAGAGCTCGAACAGGCTTTCCCTCGCGTAATTTCGGAAGCCACGAAGGCATTCGGTTCGGCAGAAGTGTTCCTGGAAAAATGCATCGTCAATCCAAAGCACATCGAAGCGCAGATTCTCGGCGACAGCTTTGGCAATGTGGTGCACTTGTTCGAGCGTGATTGCTCGATCCAGCGCCGCAACCAGAAACTGATCGAGATCGCCCCGAGCCCGCAACTGACCCCGGAACAGCGTGCCTACATCGGCGACCTGTCGGTGCGTGCCGCCAAGGCCGTGGGTTACGAGAACGCCGGCACCGTGGAGTTCCTGCTCGCCGAGGGCGAGGTGTACTTCATGGAGATGAACACCCGAGTGCAGGTGGAACACACCATCACCGAAGAAATCACCGGCATCGACATCGTGCGTGAGCAGATCCGCATTGCGTCCGGCCTGCCGCTTTCGGTGAAACAGGAAGACATTCAGCACCGCGGTTTCGCGTTGCAGTTCCGGATCAACGCCGAAGACCCGAAAAACAACTTCCTGCCAAGCTTCGGCAAGATCACCCGTTACTACGCGCCCGGTGGCCCCGGCGTGCGGACTGACACGGCGATCTACACCGGTTACACCATTCCACCGTTCTACGATTCGATGTGCCTGAAACTGGTGGTGTGGGCGCTGACCTGGGAAGAGGCGATGGACCGTGGCTTGCGCGCCCTCGACGACATGCGCCTGCAAGGGGTCAAGACCACCGCCGCGTACTACCAGGAAATCCTGCGTAACCCGGAATTCCGTAGCGGCCAGTTCAACACCAGCTTCGTTGAAAGCCACCCTGAACTGACCAACTACTCGATCAAGCGCAAACCCGAAGAGCTGGCCCTGGCCATCGCCGCCGCCATCGCCGCCCACGCAGGCCTGTGAGGAATAAAATAATGTCCAAGAAGATTCATGTAACCGACACCATCCTGCGCGACGCCCACCAATCGCTGCTCGCCACCCGCATGCGCACCGAAGACATGCTGCCGATCTGCGACAAGCTCGACAAAGTCGGCTACTGGTCGCTGGAATGCTGGGGCGGCGCAACCTTTGACGCCTGCGTACGCTTCCTGAAAGAAGACCCGTGGGAGCGTCTGCGCCAACTGCGCGCGGCGTTGCCTAACACGCGTCTGCAAATGCTGCTGCGTGGCCAGAACCTGCTGGGCTACCGCCATTACAGCGACGACGTGGTCAAAGCCTTCGTCGCCAAGGCCGCGGTCAACGGTATCGACGTGTTCCGCATCTTCGACGCCATGAACGACGTGCGTAACCTGCGTGTTGCCATCGAAGCGGTGAAGGCAGCCGGCAAACATGCCCAGGGCACCATCGCTTACACCACCAGCCCGGTGCACACCATCGAGGCGTTCGTGGCACAAGCCAAGCAAATGGAAGCCATGGGTTGCGATTCGGTGGCGATCAAGGACATGGCCGGTCTGCTGACGCCATACGCGACCGGCGAACTGGTACGGGCGTTGAAAGCCGAACAGTCGCTGCCAGTGTTCATTCACTCGCACGACACCTCTGGCATGGCCACCATGTGCCAGCTCAAAGCCATCGAAAACGGCGCCGACCACATTGACACCGCAATCTCCAGCTTCGCTTCGGGCACCAGTCACCCGGGCACCGAGTCGATGGTTGCTGCCCTTAAAGGCACCGAGTTCGACACTGGCCTGAACCTGGAACTGCTGCAAGAGATCGGCCTGTACTTCTACGCCGTGCGCAAGAAGTACCACCAGTTTGAAAGCGAATTCACCGCCGTCGACACCCGTGTCCAAGTCAACCAGGTACCCGGCGGGATGATTTCCAACCTGGCCAACCAGTTGAAAGAGCAGGGCGCACTGAACCGCATGAGCGAAGTGCTCGCTGAAATCCCGCGCGTTCGTGAAGACCTCGGCTTCCCGCCGCTGGTAACCCCGACCTCGCAAATCGTGGGTACCCAGGCATTCTTCAACGTGTTGGCTGGCGAACGCTACAAGACCATCACCAATGAAGTGAAGCTCTACCTGCAAGGCGGTTACGGCAAGGCGCCGGGTACTGTGAACGAACAACTGCGTCGCCAGGCCATCGGCAGCGAAGAAGTGATCGACGTGCGTCCGGCTGACCTGCTCAAGCCGGAAATGACCAAACTGCGTGCTGAAATTGGCGCTGTGGCCAAGTCCGAAGAAGACGTGCTGACCTACGCCATGTTCCCGGACATCGGTCGCAAGTTCCTCGAAGAACGCGCTGCCGGCACCCTGACACCTGAAGTACTCCTGCCGATTCCTGAAGCCGGTGGCGTGGCCTCGGCCGGTGGCGAAGGCGTGCCGACCGAGTTCGTCATCGACGTCCACGGCGAAACCTACCGCGTCGACATCACCGGTGTCGGCGTCAAGGCCGAAGGCAAGCGTCACTTCTACCTGTCCATCGACGGCATGCCGGAAGAAGTGGTATTCGAACCGCTCAACGAATTCGTCAGCGGCGGCAGCAGCAAGCGTAAGCAAGCCACCGCGCCGGGCCATGTCAGCACCACCATGCCGGGCAACATCGTCGATGTGCTGGTCAAGGAAGGCGACGCTGTGAAAGCAGGGCAAGCCGTGCTGATCACCGAAGCGATGAAGATGGAAACTGAAGTCCAATCGGCCATCGCCGGCAAAGTCACCGCCATCCACGTAGCCAAGGGCGACCGGGTGAATCCGGGCGAAATCCTGATCGAGATCGAAGGCTGATTTAACAGCCTCGATACAACGCTTTAAACCTCGGGGGGGCATGTGCTCCCCTTTTTTTCGCCCGATTTTCCACTCCCACAGTGCCTGTGCTGTATCAGTCGTTGATCAGAACGCCATCCGCCACTGGCCTGTTACACCATGGTTTCGGCTGTCGGTGCCGAACTCACCATTCAGCCCAATGCCAAGCGTGTGTCTGGCTGACAAACCGAGATCCAGACCTGCATCGACCAGCAGGCTGTCGCGATCCAGTGACGCACCGGAAACAGTGAAGTCTTTCCCGCCCGTTAGAAGTCGTTGACGGGTATCGCTGTAGACGTCGCCGTATGTGTGTTTCCAGCCAGCTGAGAATCTCGGTGTGAGCCGCATGCCGTTATCGAGAGTGTTGAATTTCGCCAGTCGCAAGCCGAATGTGCTGTTCATGTTGCTCTGTGTTTGGCCGTGGACTTTTAGCTTAGCGGCGCCGCCTTTCTCGGTATAACCGTCGCGCTGATACCGTTGATAACCAAGGCTGGCGAACGGTTCGAAGCTGACGTTGGCGCGTCCCAGGTTGTAACTGAATTCCGCAAAGGCTTGCTGGGTGTTAGCGTCGTAACGGCCTTCGGGGCGGTCACTGAAACCGTTGAAGGCCACCCGGCGTTTGGTGTTTCCGTCGTGATTGCTGTAGGTCGCACCAAGACGCACCGACGCGGGGCCGTTCTGGCGCAAGGCATAGGCACCCATGTGCCAGCTGTCGAGACCGCCGTCGAGGCCGTCGCTGTCCAGTCGGGTTTCGGATTTCCCACCCAGCACACCGATGCGCCATTGCTCATCGACCCCCCAATCTGCGCCAAGAACCAGACCTTGTGTCGAGTATTTCAGCGCATCGTATTCGCGATCCAGTATTCCGCCGTGGCCCAACGCTTGCAGCCAGACTCTGCCGTTGTTTTCACTGCCAGAGGCTGTGCGCGGTGCGCTTCTTTGGTTGCCGAATGTTGGTGCGCTACCTATCTGGCGCATCGCCGAGAGCATGGTTGCACTGATTGGACTGTCACTGTTCAGCGTCGCCTTGGCAAGGTTGGCATTGTTGGCTGCAGCCAGCTGTTCAATGGCATGGGACGCGGTGGTTTTGTCACTGCCGAGCAGGGCTGCGACGGCGTAGCTTGCAGGGCTGGATGGTTTTGGCGCTGCGGCAATTGGAGGGGTAGAGGCAGCTGCTGTGTCGGCGGGTGTACTGGTCTGCGGCGCTTCAACCGGTTCCTGGATGCTTTGACTGACCCCGCGTCCGTTTTCGGTAATGGCGAGGCTCTCGATAGGTACTGCGTTACGGGTGAAGATGAGATCGACTTGTTTATCTGCGTAATCCACCTCGGGTGTCATAAAGGCAAGGTTGTTGATGACGTTGCCAAACTTCCCTTCAACTTTGTCGGCAACCAGAATGGTGTTTGCGCTGATCAGCGGGTAATCGCCCGGCGCGGCATCGATGTTCAGCGTGGCGCCACCCAGATTGGCAATGCCACCGACTAAGATCGTTTCACTTTTGCGGACTGCATCGACCTCGTACGTCAGTTCGGCCGTTCTGGAAAGCGTCAGGTCGCCTGACACTTTCGGGGCTCCGTGCATTTTGTCGACGGACAGTTTTCCGTTTACCTGTAACGCTCCGATTCGGCCATTGCCAGCAAAAAGCCCTTCTTCATCTACGACGACGTTACCTGCGACAGTTCCCGAGTTGTTCAGGATGCCACCTGATTGAACCGCCGCGTCGCCGCCAATCAGGCCAGTGTTGATAAGGGTGCCTTGGGTCAATGCATCTCCCATGATGTGTCCATCATTGACAAGTGTTGCCTTGGAACGTACCAACACACCGGAATCAAAGTCGCCGGAACCGTTCAATGTCCAGGTGTTACGTTTGAGCTCCAACCCTGCGAAGTTGCGACTTTCGCCTAATTTGCCACCGTTTGCGGTATCGAGTTGCAGGAAGTTGATGCCTCCGCCTCCATCAATGAGGCCGGTAATGCTTGCACGGCCAGTCACCGTGACCAGGTCATTTGCTTCGCCGAATTTGCGATTGACACCATCCGCTGTCTTACTGATCGGGTTCTTGATGGTATCGGGAGCGTTGATAAAGGCTTCCAGCGCCGCGACGCGCTCGTCGGGCGTTTCAACCGCCCGCGCGATATCGATGGAGGTCTGCTGGGCAAATGAAAATTCACTGCAACCCAACGCGAGCGCAATGGCCAATGCCAGGTTTTGTGCGCGAAATTTGTGTTGTGCCGTCATCAAGGTTACCCCTTTAGAAAAGAGGTAAAACTCTAAATATCCACCTTGGATACCGATGTCAGCTCGTTCCGGAGGGTTTGCAGGCGGTGTCAGAAGCTCGAAGCAGAAAATTTGCCGCTCCTGGGCCACAGCGCATTTTAACGCTTCGGACCGATGACCTTTTCTTACGATAAATCGAGACGCTTCCCGCAAAAACATTCAGGAAGCGCTGGCTCAAGGCACTCTTGAGGTAGGCGATGCGGTTCGTCGATTACGCGTAGAGGTCACCGGCCTGCACCCGACGCCATTCGCAAAAATGTGCAAAATCTCGCTGCGCATGCTGGTGCATAGCGAACATGGAGAAGGCAATCAGACGTTGAGATCGCTGAATGCCGTGTTCAGGCCGTTTGGCCTGAAGATGGGGGGCGGCGCGACTTTGGTTGAGGCTACAGCACCCGAATTTGTGGCGAGAGAGGTTGCTCCCTCGCCTCGGGGGAAGAGAACTGCAGCCGCTTACCCGCGACACTCGGCGAGCGTTTTCACCTGCCCCGAGTCCGTCTGATTATCGTCGCTCAACCAGCGTTCAAAACCTGCGCCAATCGCCGGCCATTCCGAGTCCAGAATCGAATACCACGCGGTATCCCGGTTCTGACCCTTGACCACCATGTGCTGGCGGAACACCCCTTCAAAAGTGAAGCCCAAGCGCTCGGCCGCGTATTTGGAGCGGGCGTTACCGTTGTTGCACTTCCACTCCAGGCGTCGATAACCCAGGGCAAACGACTCCTTGGCCAGCAAGTAAATTGCCTCGGTACTTTTCGGTGAGCGCTGCATGGGCGCGCCGAACGTGACGTGGCCGATTTCGATTCGGCCCTGAGCCGGCACGATCGACATCAGGCTGAGGATGCCCTGCACCTCGCCGCTTGCACGGTCGATCACGCTGAAGAAATACGGATCGCTATTGGCCGCATGGTTGTTCAGCCAATCGTTGAATGCGCTACGTTCCGGGAAGGGTCCGTAAGGCAAATAGTCCCAGAGTTTTGGATCGGCACCCGGGCCGTGCAGGGCCTTGAACAGCCCCTCGGCATGACGTGCCGGGTCGAGTTTTTCCAGGCGAATAAAACGCCCTTCGAGGGTTTGAACGGTGGGCGCGGGGACGCCTTTCCAGTCCGCGAGTGAAGTCGACATGTTGTTCTCCTTGAACCTTAAAGGGCTTTGCGAAACTGGATGTAACCGGGGCGTTCGGCGATACGCTCGTAGAGCTGGATCGCGGTGGCGTTGGTTTCGTGGGTCAGCCAGTGGACTTTGCAGCAGCCGTCCGTTTTGGCGGTGGCATACACGAATTCGATCAGTCGGCGACCGACGCCGGTACCGCGAGTTTCAGGCGTCACCAGCAGGTCTTGAAGATAGCAGGAGTTTTCGATGCTCCAGTTCGAACGGTGGTAGATGAAGTTCACCATGCCGACGGCTTTGCCATCCATCCACGCCAGCGCCGAGTGCGTCGTTTCATTTGGATCGAGCATGCGTTGCCAGGTGCTGTCAGTGACCGCTTCGGGCAATTCGGTGTTGTAGAAGCGCAGGTAGGCTTGCCACAGTGGTAGCCAGGCAGCGTGGTCGTCGGCACTGACCTGACGGATTTCAATCTGACTCATGTTCATTCCTTAACGCATCAAGTGGGCGAGGGCCTGATCGTGCACATCGGGGCTTTCGGCGAGCCCTTCACGTACACCGGCGATGTCTTCGGCGCTGCGGTTCTGGCTGAGTTTGCGTTTGCCTTCCAGACGCTGGATCGGCAGGGCAAACCCCACAATCGCCTTGAGCATGCCGTCGATATAGTCGGCGGGAGCGTCGGCCACCTTCCACGGCTGGGCGCGGCCGGCTTCGTGTCGATCAGTCAACGCGCTGACCAGGTTGAGCAGGTGCCCGGCATCGGTGAATACTTCGGCTGTTCCGTAAGCGTGTACGGCGATGTAGTTCCAGGTCGGCACGACTTTGCCGTGCTCGGCTTTGCTCGGATAAAAACCGGGGCTGACGTAAGCATCGGCACCGGCAAAGATCACCAGCGCTTCAGCGCCGTTCTGCAATTCTTTCCACTGAGGATTGGCCCGGGCGAAATGACCGTAGAGGGTGCCATTCGGACCTTCGTCAGGTTTGAACAATAACGGCAGATGACTGGCTTGCAGGCCTTGTTCGCCGTGGGTAATCACCATGGCGAGGCGGGTGCCAAAGATCTGCTGGCGCAGTTCATCCAAATCGTTGATGGCAAAGCTGCTGGGGTTGTACATGGAAATATCCCTTGGCGAACGCCTTCATCCTAGGCAGGCTATTGGTCTGTTGTAAGAGCCATTAATGACCAATTTCATAGGTCCATTGCCATGACCGATGCGTCGCTTTCCCTGTCGTTCAACCCTGCCGGTATCGAACTGGATCGCCGTCAGGGCCTGAGCCGTCAGCTTTACAAAGCGTTGCGCTTGCGCGTGCTGGATGGGCGACTGGCCAGCGGCACGCGTTTACCGGCCAGTCGGGATCTGGCGGCAGCACTGGCGATTTCTCGCAACAGCGTGGTGCGCGCTTATGATCAGCTCTATGCCGAAGGCTTTATCGAGGGGCGCGTGGGTGACGGGACTTACGTGGCTCAACTGCCCCGATCGGCGATACCCGCCAAAAAATTATCCACAAAAGTATCCACAGGGTTGTCAACAGGCTTATCCACAGTCTTATCCACAAATTGGCTGGATTTACCTGTGGTTTCATCCAGTAACGTTATCCACAGTGGCGCTTTGGGGCGCGTTGAAAAGAACCATTTGGCCCTTCCGCCCAGTGGCCCTCCGCGTGCATTTCGGGTCGGCGTACCGGCCTTTGATCTGTTTCCTTTCGAGGTCTGGGCCAAGCTGAATGCGGCTTTCTGGCGTAAGCCGGATTTGCAGCAGCTGTGTTATGGCGATCCGGCGGGCGATGAGCGCTTGCGTAGAATGATCGCGGCCTATCTGCGTAGTTCACGCGGCATGCAGTGTTCGGCTGAGCAAATAGTGATCACCAGTGGCGCGCAGCAGGGGATTAGCCTTTGTGCACAGCTGCTGGTGGAGCCTGGCGATGGCGTGGCGATTGAGAATCCGGGGTATCGGGCGGCGGGTCATGCGTTCGCCGTGGCCGGTGCGCAGTTGCACGGTGTGGCGGTGGACAGCGAGGGGATTGATTGCGCCGAATTGGCCGTGCTCGGGGATTGTCGTCTGGCGTATGTCACGCCGTCGCATCAGTACCCGACCGGGGTAGTGATGAGCCTGGCGAGGCGTCTGGAGTTGCTGGCCTGGGCAGAGCGCACTCAAGGCTGGATTGTCGAGGATGACTACGACGGCGAGTACCGCTATAGCGGCGCGCCATTGGCACCGTTGGCGGCGCTCGACCGCCAGGGGCGGGTGTTGTATGTCGGGACCTTTGGCAAAGTTGCCTTTCCGGCGCTGCGCCTGGGGTATCTGGTGCTGCCGCCAGCGCTGGTGCAGGCGTTCTCTCAACGGCGGGCGGTGGACGTCCGGCACTCCGAAGTGAGCACGCAAGCAGTGATGGCCGAGTTCATGGCCGCGGGGCACTTTCAGCGGCATATTCGCCGCATGCGTCGCGCCGCCCTGAGTCGGCGCAACACGTTGCTGGCTGGTTGGCCCAAGGACATCCCCGGCATCGGCAGCCTGCCGAGTGTCTCGGCAGGGCTGCATCTGACCGTAGCGGTCGATTCCCAGACCCGCGAACACGAGCTGGTGGAACAGGCGGCGAGCGTCGATGTCGAGATCAATGCTCTCAGCGGCTACTGGTTGCCGGATTCGACACAACCTGTGGACGAGCGCGCGGGGCTGGTCCTGGGTTTCGCTGCGGTGCCCGAGGCGGCCATCAGCGCCGCACTCGGGCGACTGGAAAAGGTCTGGCGCCGCTAAGTACTTAAGTTGCGGTGCTTGTTTGTGGTTCCAGGTCCAGGAACAGTTTTCGTAGCGCAGGATCGTCCAGCTTCCTGAACACCCCATCGATGGGTTCGAAGGTGGTCAAGGCTTGTTGCTGTTCCAGTGGCAGCGTTTTCAGGTAGTCATCTGAAACTTTCAAATGGGCCGCGGCGGGTGAACTCGCTGGACTCGACAGCGTCTCGTAGTGGAAATGCGCCACCCATAACGGTTTATTGTGGGTCTTGTCAGAAATCCGGTACTCCTGAAAAAAGTCGCCGAGCCCTCGGGTCTGGACGCGTCCACGCCTGTCGCGGCGGATGTCGATCTGCCCGTTTTCATGCATCCATTTGAAAATGCTCTGAGTCGGTTTGCGACGCGAGTAAAGGTCGGCGCGCACGCTGACGCCTGCTTTGCGCAGATGACTGGCCCCGTCACGTAACTCGCCGCTCAGCGTGGCAACCGGGAAAGGGGAGGCTTCGTCCTTCCTGCTGTTGATCACGGCTTGTTCAACGCTGCTGGCCGCCTGCTCCAGTTTCAACGCCTGCTGATCGAACACATCCTGAATATCGGCTGGGATGCGTCTTGGGAGCAAAGCGTCTTTACGGGTGCGTTCGATGAAGGGGGCCGTGTCCAGGTTCAGCTCGATGCCGGCCTCGATCGTTCCGGCGTCATCCAGCACCGGAACAGGGTGTCGATAACCGGTGGGCGTAAATGACTCAAGCACATCCTCCTTGGTTTTTTCGGGTTCATGTTTGCCGGAATTCCTTGGTCGGGTCTTGTGCACCTTGATCGACGGTCGGGATGCACCCGGTTGTACCCGTTCTACAGCCGCTTGCACGGGTATGAGTTCCGGCTCTGGCAGCAACGCCTGTAACCGGTTTTGTGCGAGTTGCGCGAACTCGTCGATGAGCGATTGCACATGATCGAGCCTGGTTTGCTTGACCAGTCCAGGGTACGTGCCCGGCAATTCCTGAATGCGCTGGTCAGCGTCGGCAAAGGTCTCCACCAGATTGTTCAATTTCTCGACAGGCGCCTGCACATCGGGATCTTCGCCATCGACTTTCATCAGGTCCGCCATTTCAATCGCGGCCTTCGCGGCGCTCGCAGCGATATGCCCGACCGCGTCACGGGCCTGCTGCATCAGAGGGCTGGCCTGTTCGTTGAGGCACAGCTCCTGCGACATGCCGATCTCGTTGGCCTTGATATCAAGCACGGTAAACGAAGGCGCCAGTTTTCTGATTTGCATCGCACGCTCAATGCCAGGGCGTCCCACTGCGTGCATGTTCTGGAGTGTCGACGCAAACAGGGTCAGCTTTTCAATCATCTGCGCGCCGATGTCGGACGCTTTCTGCACATTGTCGACGAACGTTTGCCAGGCAACGGGTTCGTTTTGTTGGCCCAAGGTCAGAACACGGGTGGCCAGACCATATTCGGATCGTTTCAGGACAAACCACACAGACAGATTCTTCTGCATCACCACGCTCATGCGAAGCAAGTCCTCCCGGTAGTTTTCCGTGCCGCCGAGGGTGCGCCATTCGCGCAGTTGTTCCAGCGCCTGGCGATATTCGCCGATCGTTGTCTCCAGTTTTTCCATGTACGCAGCCGTTCGTTGACCGTAGTTTTCGGCGATGGCTTGCTGGATGCGGTCATGTAACGTTTTCAGTTCGGTTTCCTTCGCGTTTTCCAGGCTTTTGAAGGCGCCCAAAACCTCCTCCAGATGGCCTCTGCGCTGCTCGTCAGCCGCCTCCTGGTGGCGGCTGATCGCATTTCCAGCCCCTCCTCGCAAACGCAGGCGCAGGTCGAGAACCCATTGCCCGTGGCCGTTATCCATCAGCATCGGACCGTTGCGCTCAGGCTGATCCGGGTAAACGATATGAACCTCCTCGTCGCCTTTCACGTCGACGTAAAACCACCGATCACCCACCTGTGCATAATTTCTGAAGTTTTGTTGGTAAAAGTGTGGAGGGGTCTCTTTAGCTATCGTCACGTCAGCGCTGGAAATATCGAGTGCCGTGACTTTGAGTGTGTCCAGGTAAACACCCAGTGCGGTCGGTGTACGGCGTGGAACCGAGCCGGCCAGGTCCAGGGCGGAAAGATGAGCAGGGGGAAGGTCCGGGCCCAATGGGGCGTGATTGACCGTGACGGTCACGGGCTCGACCAGCGGCTTTTCAGCCTTCGCCTTCGACAGCCGCATGGTCCGGGGTTTGCTCGAAACCCTTCTGCGTCGCATCACGGCGTGATGGCTGAGGATAATGCCGATTGCCAGCAGAATGTCCGACACCGACGTCCATTCGATGAAGCGGTCATCCTGGTCATGGGCATCCAGTGCCTGTTGAATCTGGTTGATGGTTTGCCAGACCCAGACCGCGGTGCCGACCGCACCGCTGAGAACATTCGAGGCGACGTTCAAGAGCGCCCAGCCACTTTCTTTCAACACACTCCAGCGTCGTTCGCCATTGGATTGCGATTGTCGGTCGGCGAGGTTGACCAGCATCCGCGCATTGCTTTTGAACAGCGCAGACAGTATGTCGCCGGTGATCTCGACATTTTCGAAAGCCACACGCCCGAATTTGTCTGCGCGTTGCAATGGATTGACGAATTGTTCCGCAATCAGCCAAGGAGAGGGCAGGCCAGTGGGAAAAACATATTGGGCATATTCAAAGCTCAGGTGTTTATCGGGCAACCAGGCCAGTACCGAGTCCCTGAGGTCGCCGGGTTGGTGCAACGCGTACAACAGGTTTTGCCTCGAGGGGTATTGCAGCAGGGGGTCATCGAGCATTGGCCGATAGAGCAGGCAAGGCCCGCTGTGTGCATCTCGTGGGCTGATGATGAACATGTTGTCCACGGTGTCGCTGCTGCTGATCAAGCGATGTTGCGGCATCATCGTGAGCGGGTAGAGCGCGACGGTCTTGGTGGTGACATCGGGATCGAGCAGCTCGCAGACGTAGCGGTAACCGCGTTCGTCCACACCGGTTTCAGGCTTGAACCTGGCTTCTAGTGCCTGAAGCGGCAGCAAGGAACACAATTGATCGCGATAGAACTTTTCCTGGCGTCGGGAGGCCATCGGGTCCTCCAGCAGCTTGGGTTTGATAAGGGCGGGATATGCCGTTCCGATGTCCACTCGTGCAGACACGGCGGTGAGAAAGTCAGCCGTGAGCCAATCCGGTACCGTCTCCCCACCCTTGAATGAGACGGTCGCCAGGTAGGGCGCTTCGTTCTCCAGCGCGAAGTCGGCCAAGGATTCAATGCGTTGATCGAGGGGGTTGGGCAGGGTGAAATTGTCGGCGGTAAAACTGTGGCTGATTTTGATCCGCAGATCATCCAGCGCAAGATTCGCGGCGCCGACCGCCAGTGGGTCCGCGATGATCGCTTCACGCATCCGCCGCTGGGCATAGTCGGCGATGGACGGGATCTCGGCGCTGGCCAATTGGCTGTCCGGTTGGCGATACAACTTGCCCAGTGCACTGATGTAACGGCCGTAATCTTGAATGTCCTCGGAGGAGGCATTGCGCAACCAATCGGGAATCGCTTTGTTCAGTTGCAGGAATCGTGCTTTTTCGTCGGGGTCGAGTCCGGTTTCGGGGGCGACCTCGTCGGCCGGGGCCTCAATAAAGCGCAACGAGTCAATGGCATCCATCTGTGACGAGACCAACGCCCACGCCATGTGGTCGAAGATGTTGCCTTCCGGTTCGTAAAACCGCCACGTCAGAGCGCGTCCTGACCGTTGTTCTTCCAGGCGTGCGGTAAGCGAGTTACCCAATTCTTCCATCGAACTGAACGACTCATATGCGCGCTCGATGGTGTACATCACCAGTAGTTGGCGCTTGCGATGCGAGGCCTTGAGCACCAACGCGCCACCGATCAACAGGTGGCGGGTGACATCATTCTCGGCGGTATCGATATCGAGAAGGCACGCCTGAATGGCGGAAAATTCGGTGTTTACATTTTTACGGGTGGTTTTGTCCGGGGCGTCGAACACTTCCCGCGCCATCGCGCATTCATCGGCGTCCCAGCCTTTGACCTTCTGCACGTTCAACGCCTTGCGCAGCGTGTCGGACAGCTCGTGCCAGCGGGGGATCGCATGCCCCTTGGCATTCCAGAAATCGAGTTGCCGTGCTTGAGCCTCAATGAACAGGATCGATGCCGAATGATTGAGCATCTTCGCGATGTCCTCGATGCAGACGGCGAGGTGAACCGGTTTTTTGCTGTCCGGCTCGAGGGTCAGGAAATGCTCGCCTTCAAGATAGTTGGCCGTTGTTCCATACAGCCCTTGGCGCATCAGCGCCAAGGTCAGTGACTCGAACTCGGTTTGGCCCGCCTCGACACGGTCGCCCACCATGAGCCACTGCGGGGTGCCGACGAAGGCGTTATCAGGGTCGATCTGCAATTCTGGCCAGGCTGTCGCCATCGCCTGGCGCAGCAGGTGCGAAGCCACTGTGCTGAGCGTGTGGCCGGGGCTGGTCAGGCTCACCAGATCACTGGTTTCCAACAAAGGGGCCGAGTCATTTTGAGGCAGAGGAATGTTGTTGCTCATGGCGGATACCTGGGCGCAATCACGAGGCCGGGAAAGCCTCTTGGTGCATCGAGGGTAATCAGGCACCCCCCACCCGAGGTGGTAGATACATATCGCGGGTTAAAAAAGACCCGCGAATGCGGGTCTCGGGTTCAGCACAGGATCAGGCTTACGACCCAGAGGCCGAGATGGGCACTTTTGCGAAGAACAGGGCGGCCGCCAGTTGCGGGCTGATTTCGCTGCGATAGATCGAGATCGCCTGGAGATCGTCGTTGGCGTTGCGGGCCTCGGTTGCGCCGCCCAGCAGCCTTTGTTGAACAGTTTTCAGGTGTGCCGCGGTGAAGGTGTGTGCAGGCGAAGCGGGCTCCGAGTAGTGAAAATGGGCATACCACAGAACGTTTTGGTTGCTGTGATCGCGGACTTCATATTCCGCGAGATAGTCTCGCTTACGGCTTTTGAGCAAGCGTCGGCCTGGGTTCTTGACGATGTCGACCTGACCTTCGCTTTGCAGCCACCGGACGCGTTCCGCTGTGGGCGGCTGTAGTTTGGTCATGCTGATTCGCGTCTCGCGTCCCTGGTTGTAGAGTCTGGTTGCCGCGTCGTTCAGCTGCTTGATCAATATGACGGCCGATCCCGGGCCGCCTTCAGTGGCGTTGGTGGCAACCAGCGCAGCGTCGATTGTGCTGGCGGCGTCCTGCAGTCGGTGAGCCTGTTGATGAAACATCTCCTCGATTTCCACGGGGATCCGTCGCGCGCCTTTTGAGTGGGCCTGCGTTCGACGGATGAACGCATCCAACCCTTCCAGCAATGCCTGGCCTTGAGCAGTGTGTGCACTCAAGTCGGGTTGAATAACGGCGGGGGGTGCCGGTTTCGGGGCCACTCTTTCGACCCAGACCCCCGGGGTCTTCTCATGAAAGGTCGAGATGACTTTACCGGTCAACGCCGAGGTCACGTCGATCAGTTCTGACCCTTGCGTCACGGAGTCGGCACGTGGCTGGCCCACCACCGTACCTTTGTAGCGGGTCTTGATGATTCGCTTGGCGGGCGCGGTCGACGGACGGGAAGGCCCGGGCTGCGGCTCGAGCGCCTTGCGTTCGCGCAGCAAGTTCGCCAGATGTTTCACGGTGCGCTGCTGAAAAGCGTCGAGACGTTGGCGCATTACGTCGAGGGGCGGTTGCAGGAACTGACCGGGAAACTCCGTGGGCAGATCGACGATGCGCTGGTCGGTGATCGTCAGTTGCTCTACCAAGTCGCTGAGCCCATCGATCCGCTCGGGCAAGTGCAGCACTTCTTCGTCAGCGACCTGGTCCAGTGAGGCCTGAATCGCAAGGCCTGCCTTTTCGACAATGCTCTCCAGTGCCTGGCGCGCTTCAAGTGCAGGCTCGACGCTGTTGTCGAGGCACAACTCCTGGCCGAGTGTGATCTGGAACAGTTTGAGGTCCTGTAAATCGAAGGACGGCATGTTGGCCTTGACGTCGCGGACCACTTCGATGGCTTCTTTGCCGAGCAGGTTCAGTTGCCCGAAGCACGCCTGTGCCGACTCGATTTTATGGATGTAGCTGGCGGTCAACGCGCCGGTGAGTTGATGGGTTTGCCGGGTGGTCTGTGTGTTTTCCGTTGGCGGGTTGTCAAGAAGATCGAGGGAAAGGCGCATTTGATTGCCGAAAACCGGCTGCTGGTGAACGAACCATTTTTGCAGCAGCGAAAGCTGCAAATCCAGGCGACTGATCATTGCTTTTCGGTAATTGGGAATCGCCTCGCGAGCATTGAAGGCTTTCATCTGTTCCATGTTGGTGCTGAGGAATGACATCTGCGCGTCGAGCATTTCAAGGTACACGCGGCGATGGGTGTCGGTGGCTGTAGGCGCCTGCGCGTTTTTTTGAGCTTCCTTGAGTTCTGTTTCGCGGCTTTTGGCCTGGCTTTCGAACGCGATCATTTGCTGTTTCAGTTCAGCCTGGCGTTGCCGGTTTTGTTGTTCCAGGCGTTTTTTTTCCTTGCCGCCGGCCTTGAGCCTCAGCCGCGTATCGATAAACCATTCGCCCCTGGCGTTCTTGACCAGTAACGGCCCCGTGCGTGCGGGAGACGGGCGTGAGTCAATGATTTGCACATCGTCATTGTCGTTGAGGGTGACTTCGAACCATCTCTGGCCAACCTTCGCATACCATTTCCCCTTGAGCGAACTGAGGGGTTGGTGAAGGCCGGGCTCGCTGGAGGCGGCGGTCATTCCTTTGGGTTCGGCGATGGCCAGTTCATCAAGCAAGACCCCCAGGGATGAAGCAGGCAGCGTTGCGATGGCGTGCAGAGATACCTCGTGGGCGGGTGGAGGCTGATTGAGGTCGGGCAGATGAGTGACCGTGATGGCGTGCGCAGGCTTGCCTTCGGGTATGACGCGTGGCGGCTCGACCTTCTCGGGCAACCGCGAGACAGGCTTGTTGCGAGTAGCAGCGCGATGAGCCAGCACCATGCCGAGGGTCAACAGCAGATCGGTCAGGGCGGACCAGGCGAGTGGGCTGTCGTGGTGCTCTGCGGCATCGGTAATGTCCTGCAAATCGTCCATGATCTGCCAGATCCACGCGGCCACCCCGGCGGTGCGACCCAGAAAGGGCAGCGCGACATTGAACAGCATCCATGTGCCTTGCTTGAGCGTTGCCCAGCGGGCTTGCGCATTGGACACCGATTGTTGGTCCGCCAAGGTAATCATGGCGTTGGCGTTGGCCTTGAACAGGGCGGCCAGCGGCGCGTCATCAAGGGCTGTTGCACTGAGCGTCACCGCGCCCATTTTGCCCAGGGCTGACGTGGGATCGACCAGCAATTGGGTCAGCGTCCAGACCGAAGGCAACTCTCCCGAAAACACATACTGGGAATAGTTGAAGCGCACGTCGTCGGACAGCCAGGCCAGGATCGATTGGCGAAGCGGTTTTTCGTGCTTGATTGCATACAGCAGATTGGCCTCGCCCGGGTACTGCATCAGCGAAGGGGTGAGCAATGGACGGTAGAGCAGGCACGGTCCTTTATCGGTGAGTCGCGGACCGATGACGAACATGTTGGCGACTTCATCGCCTTTGCCGTCGGCGTGATCACCGGTTACAAAGGCCAGCGATCGAATGACAATCTCCTGCCCGTTGACCCTGCGATCGGCTGCGTTTTCCTGCATGACGGCGTTGATGTACTGGTAACCACGCTCATCTATACCCGCCTCGCCGCGCATCTTGTGCTGGAGCGCCTGCATGGGCAGCTGGGTACGCAGATGACGGGTATAGAGAGCCTGTCGTCGCTGCGCTTCTTGCGGATTATCAAGCAACTTGCGTTTGATCAGCGCCGGGTAAACCCCACCGATATCGACCTGCGTGACGAGCTTTTCCAGATAGGCCGGGGTCATCCAGGCGGGCACTGCGTCGCCGTTTATGCAGGTTACCGTCTTGTTTCCCAGCGGAACGGCAATCAGGTTTTGCAGTGCCAGCCCGATCAGCGACAGCGTGGTGGTTTGCGTCTTGCCGGGTATCACGACAGCGCCCAGCACCACGACGCTGGTGATGTTGATTTCAATGTTTTGCAGGTCCAGGTCCGCCGCCGCTGGATGATCCTTGATCATCTGCTCTCGCAGAGCCTGAAGCGCAAACGCCGGCAGTGGCGCGATGCCTTCGTCGAAGGTTTTTCCGGCGTCCTGTTCCCTAAGCTGTGCCAGGTCCATCAAGTGTCGGCTATACCGGGTGAGGTCCGCTGACGAAGCGTTTTTCAGCCAGCCTGTCAGTAACCCCTGAACCTTGTTGAAACGTGACGACGGCAGGGCTTCAAATTCAGTGAAGCTTTTTGCCGCAGCACTGATTTGTGGCGAAGGATGTGTGGCAGAAGCGCGCTGGACCGAAGTGAATGCGCCGATGGCTTCGACCTCGAGCGCAATCAGCGCGCAGGCCTGGTGGTGAAAGAAGTTGCCCTCGGGCTCATACAGGCGCCATTGCAGTGTCTGCTCGACGCTTGACGTTCCAGGGTGTGCGAACATTGCTTCACCCAGTGCGGCAACCGAGTCGTAACGCTTGAATCCTTCGGCGATCGAGTGCGTCAGCACAATGGTGCGCGTGCCCAATGTGCCCACGAACACAGCTGTATCCAGAACGCGCAGGTGTTCGCTGACCGCGTTCTCAAGCCGATCGGTGTCGATCAGGCAGGCCTTGGTCAGGTACTTGTCCTGCGTCCGGGTTGCGCGATCCGGATGATCGAACACGGCTTGGGCCATGGCTTTTTCATCCTCATCCCAGTCCGAGGTGGGGTCGGGGCTCCAGATGTCCTGCAGCGAGTGTGCAAGTGAATGCCAGCGCGGCGTCGAAGGGGCTGTCTCCCGGTTCCAGTAATCAAGCTGTTGTTGCTGATAGGCGATGAACAACTGCGGTGCGAGCGCGTTAAGCAGACACCCGATGGCGTCGATTTTCACCGGTAGTTGAGCCTGCGGCTCAGCGCCCGGTTGCAGGGTCAGGAAATGTTCTCCATCGATGAGCGTCACCGTCGATCCTGATAAACCGAGTCGTACCAGTACATCGGTAAGCGATTCGAACACGTTATGGCCGGACACGACCTCGGTGCCGGTATCGACCCAGGTCGGGGTGACGACCGTGGCAAGTGTCGGGTCAATTTTCAGCAGCGGATACAGCGCGTTGAGCGCAGGGCTCAGCGCGGTCGCTGCGACCTCTCTGATCGAAGGGCCGGTGACCAACTGGGTCAGTACCTCTTCTGCACTCGGGGCAACGGTTTTGGACATGGTCGTCTCCTGACTGAGAACGCGCCGCTGCTGATGCGCAGCGCGGAATCAGCGGAAGGTATCGGGCGGCCCAACGTGTCGGGTGGTACATAAATATCGCAGGCAAAAAAGGTTCTTCACGGAATCCCGGGAAACACAGAAACAAGAACGCCGATTTGATTGATGATGTTCGTGCGAGCAAACACATCTAACAAACCGGCGTTCTTATGCGCGATATTAATACTTTCCTTCCTTTTTGGGAGGGCTTTTCTGTCGTCACCATCAAGCCTGATGGCGATGCCCTACAGATCGATCTGACTCCTCACGCCACTCGATTTCCTTCCTGTGGCGGCTGCCAAAAAATCTGTTCAACCACGCATGAGTATTGCGAGCGAGTCATTCGTGATTTGCCCATTCTCGGTCGTGCGGTGCGCCTGAGCGTTTTGCTCCGGCGCGTTGATTGCCGCGATTGCGGCAAACGCATGGAGGCCGTCAGTTGGCTGGATCGCTATGCCCGTATGACACGTCGTCTGGCAGAGGCGGTCATTCAAGCCTGTGAACGCCTTCCCACGTTGCACGTGGCGCAGATGTTTGGGCTGCATTGGGAGACCGTTCGGTTGCTGGAGCGTCGAGCCTTGCAAGCAGCATTGAGCATTTTGCCAAAGGCGCAACCGAGACGTTTGGTGATGGACGAGTTCGCACTGTTCAAAGGTCATCGTTATGCCAGCGTTGTCCTGGATGCGGATACACGGCGGGTGCTGTGGATCGGCGAAGGCCGCAGCCGGGCGGCGGTCAGGCCATTTTTCGAAGAGCTGGGGCCAGAGGGTTGCGCTCGCATCGAAGCGGTGGCGATGGACATGAATACCGCTTTTGATCTGGAGGTTCGTCAGCACTGCCCGCAAGCACGCGTGGTCTACGACCTGTTCCATGTGGTGGCCAAATATGGCCGAGAGGTGATTGATCGGGTGCGCGTCGACGAAGCCAATCGACTGCGTCATGACAAACCGGCCCGAAAGGTCATCAAGCAGGCGCGATGGCTGCTTCTGCGTAATCCGCAGAACCTGAAAACACCGGAACAACAGGTTCGCCTGGGGGATCTGCTGGCGGCTAACCAGGCATTGATGACGGTCTATTTAATGAAGGCCGAACTCAAAACGCTCTGGACGCCGAGTACTGCCTGGAGCTGGAGATCGGCATGGAAGCAATGGCTGCGCCATGCTCATGAAAGCGAAATACCTGCTCTGATCCAGTTTGCCAAACGGCTAAAGGCTTACTGGCGGGGCATCGTGAGCCGGGTTCGCTGGCCGATGCACACCGGTCAGTTGGAAGGAATAAACAATCGAATAAAGGTCATAAAGCGGATGGCTTACGGTTACCGGGATAGCGAGTTCTTCTTTATGAAGATCAAGAGCGTCTTTCCCGGTAATCCGTGATGAACCAAAAAAAAGACCCGCGTCGCCGCGGGTCTTCGATTTTCAGTCGGGTATCAGGTCCCGGACTTGATCTTGGTCCAGGCCCGGGTCCGCGCACGTTCGGCATCGCGCGGCAGGGGTTGCAGGGTGTAAAGCGTGCTCATCGCGGTTTCGGTCGGGTACAGGTTCGGGTTGTTGCGGATCGCCGGGTCGACCAGTTCCGTGGCGTCCTTGTTCGGGTTCGGGTAGCCGACGAAATCGCTGACCGGTGCGATCACCTGCGGTTGCAGCAGGTAGTTGATGAAGGTGTAGGCGTCTTCCGGGTTTTTTGCGCCTTTGGGAATCGCGAGCATGTCGAACCAGATCGGCGCGCCTTCCTTGGGCAGGCGCATGTCGACGATCACGCCGTTCTTGGCTTCCTTGGCGCGGTTGGCAGCCTGGGAGAAGCTGCCGGAATAACCGACCGCGACGCAGATGTCACCGTTGGCGATGTCGGCCATGTACTTCGAAGAATGGAAGTAGGTGATGTACGGGCGGATCTTCATCAACAGGGCTTCGGCCTTGTCATAGTCCGCCGGCTTCTTGCTGTTCGGGTCGAGGCCGAGGTGTTGCAGGGCCAGTGGCAGGATCTCCGACGGCGAGTCGAGCAGGGCGACGCCGCACTGCTTGAGCTTGCTGATGTTCTCTTCCTTGAAGATCAGGTCCCAGCTGTCGACCGGCGCATTGTCGCCCAGCACAGCTTTGACCTTGTCCGGGTTGAAGCCGATCAGGATGGTGCCGTACATGTAGGGCACGGCGAATTTGTTGCCGGGATCGTTGGCTTCGATCAGCTTCATCAGCTTCGGATCGAGGTGGTTCCAGTTCGGCAGTTTGCTGCGGTCCAGCGGCTGGAACACGCCGGCTTCGATTTGCTTGGCGAGGAACACATTGGACGGCACCACCACGTCATACCCGGAGTTACCGGTCAGGAGCTTGGCTTCCAGCGCCTCGTTGGTGTCGAAAATGTCGTAGACCAGTTTGGTCTGGGTGTTCTGCGCCTTGAAGTCTTCCAGCGCCTTGGGAGTGATGTAGTCGAACCAGTTGTAGACGCGCAACGTTCGCTCTTCAGCGTGTACGGCACCACTGAGCACCGTGGCGCACAGGGCCGGAGCAATAAAACGCTTGAGTCTGTTCATTGTTCTAATTCCTCAGTGGGCGCTTTCAAAACCTTCGAGAACGTTCACGGCATTGATGCCGATTTCTTCGACCGCGTAACCGCCTTCCATCACAAACAGCGTCGGCTTGCCGAGACGCGCGATGCGCTCGCCCATGGCCAGGTAATCAGGGCTGTCGAGTTTGAATTGGGAGATCGGGTCGTTCTTGAACGTATCGACGCCCAGGGAGACGACGACAATGTCGGCGCCGTAGTTTTCGATTTCCTGGCAGGCCTGATCCAGCGCTGCACTCCAGGTGTCCCAGCCAGCACCGGCGGGCAGAGGGTAGTTGAAGTTGAAGCCTTCACCCGCACCTTCGCCGCGCTCGTCTTCATAGCCGAGGAAGAACGGAAATTCGGCTTCTGGGTGGCCGTGGATCGAGGTGAACAGCACGTCGCTGCGCTCGTAGAAAATCGATTGGGTGCCGTTGCCGTGGTGGTAGTCGACGTCGAGGATCGCGACCTTTTTGTGTCCCTGATCGAGGAACGCTTGCGCGGCGATGGCGGCGTTGTTGAGGTAGCAATAACCACCCATCAAATCGCTGGCGGCGTGGTGCCCCGGTGGACGGCACAAGGCGAAGGCACTGCGCGCGCCGCGCTGGATTTGCGCTTGTGCGGTCAGCGCGACTTGCGCTGCGCTGTACGCTGCTTGCCAGGTGCCGGCGGTGATCGGTGCGCCACCGTCGAAACTGTAATAGCCGAGCTGGCCGTGCAGGCTGCTGGGTTTGATGGCGCGCAGGGTGCGGGCCGGCCAGGTGTAGGGCAACAAGTCGCCGTCGGTATTGAATTCGGTCCAGCGTGCCCAGGCACCCTTGAAGAAGTCGAGGTAGTCGCGGCTGTGGATGCGCGCGATCGGGTCGAGGCCGAAATCCTGCGGCGCTTCGACCGGGCCAAGGTTCTGGTTTTTAACGCGTTGCAACACATGGTCGGCACGCGATGGCATTTCGAAGCAGGGCTTGAGTTGCCCGTCTATCAATTCGCAACGGCCGTGGTGCAGGTGGTGATCGTCCGAGTAGATCGTCAGCATTTTCTTGTTCTCCGCAGGCTGATTCGGTTGCACACAGTCTTGCGGCAGGCAACGTTTGAGAGAACGGCAAAAAAGGCCAAAAGGGGATTGATATGGCCAAAAGGTTTGACCGAAATTCGCCCCTTGATGGTGCGACGGTGCCCCATTGTCGGATATGTAATGCAGATATGGTGGGAGCGAACAGGAGTTACCGGTGGGGCCTGAACTGACTCGGCGCCACACCACTCCAGCGCACAAACGCATGCCGAAAACTTGCGGTCTCACTGAAACCCAGCGCCTCGGCGATTCGGTAAATCGGCAGTTGATCTTCACAGAGCATTTGCTTGGCCTGCTCGAAACGCAGCTCATCGAGCAATTCCTGATAGCTGCACCCCGAATCCTTGAGATGTCGGCGCAATGTCCGCGCCGAACACTTCATTTGCTCGGCCAATCCTTCAAGCCCCGGCGCGGCATTCAACTGTGCGCTGAGCAACTGCCGAATCCGCCCCAGCCACGCCTGACGCCCCGTGAACTCGGTGTTCTGTTTTCGGCAGCGTTCGGCCATGGCCTGATGGGTGATGGCATCGGCGAGCGGCAAGGGTTGGTCGAGCCAGCCTCGATCGAAAGCAAACGCGTTGTCCCGTGCTTGGAAACTCAGCCCGCAAGCGAAGTGTTCGGCGTAGGTGGCCTGATAGTCCGGCGCGGTGTGTTCAAAGCGCGCGGCCAGTAGCGGCAGCGGGTGGCCGAGCAGGTCATCGCAGATGACTTTCAATGACACCAGACAAAATTCGGCATTGAACACCGCCATCGACGGGCTTTCCCGGTAATCCGCCGCCACGAACCAGACACGCTCGCCGTCGTCCTCCAGGCTCAGCTCGAAAAGTGTTCCCAACAGCGCCGGATAGCGAATCGCCAAGCGCAAAGCGTCACCGAAGGTGGCACTGGTGAGCAGCGCATAGCCGAGCATGCCATAGCACGAAACGTGCATTCGCCGGCCCAGTTCCAGGCCGATATCACGCTTGAGCGCGACCGCGTTGGCGCAGACTTGCATCTCCTGATTGGTGGTGATGCGCGTGTCCGCCCGGTTCAGGTCCGCCGCGCTGATGCCGCTTCCGGCGAGCAAGGCTTCGCTGGACAGGCCTTGGTCCTTGAAGGCGTTGAGCACCAGGGAGACGGCGTTGAGGGTGGTGAGGTGGGAGTGGAGCATGGGTGGCTTCCAGCCGTGGGATGCTGGAATAGAGCAAGTTACATGCCTGACGACGATCCTTGTGGGAGCGGGCTTGCTCGCGAAGGCGGCGGCACATCCAACAATGATGTGACAGATATACCGCCTTCGCGAGCAAGCCCGCTCCCACAGGTTTTGTGTGGTGTCAGCTGAGTTCGCCGCAGAGGTCGAGTTCTACTAGCTGCCGAACTTCGGCGGTGCTGAGTCCGGCACCCAACAAAGCGTGCAACTTGCCGAACGCCGCCTCACGGGTCATGCCGCCACCCGACAGCACGCCAGCGCCACGCAAACGGCTGCCGGCCTCGTACACATCCAGCTCAACACCCCCTTCATGGCACTGCGTCACGGCGACCACCACAACACCGTTGTCCCGCGCCCGTTCCAGGCTGGCGAGAAACTCCGGGTTATCACTCGGCCCGGTGCCGCTGCCGTAGCACTCCAGCACCAGACCCTGAATGCCGCTGGCGAGCAGGCCATCCAGAATCTCAGCGCCGATACCAGGGAACAGCGGCAGTACGGCGACTTTCGCCAGTTGCCCGGGCTGGTTGTAAGTCAGCGGTGCGGGCAGGGAAGCCGCCTTCACACCACCACCCTGACGTTCGAGCCGCTTGAACGGGTGGCGACCGAAACTGCGCACTTTCGCGCAACGGGTCGGGTCCAGCAGTTCGCCGTGGAAGTACAGATGAACGCCCGGCGCCAGGCCATGGCCGAGGGCAACCAGCGCACCGCTGAGGTTTTCCCAGGCATCGCTGTCGGTCACGCCGGCCGGCAGCATTGAGCCGGTGAAACAGACGCGGGCATGCAGGCCGAGCAGTTGAAAACTCATGGCTGCCGCGCTGTAGGCGAGGGTGTCGGTGCCGTGCAGGATCAGCACGCTGTCGCAGCCCTGCACATCAACAGCGTCGACCACGGCTTCGCGCAGTTGCTGCCAGTACGTCGGGGTCATGTTGGCGCTGTCGATCAGCGGCGACATCTCGCGAAAACGCCACTGCGGCACCACCCGTTCAGGCTGGCTGTGCAGGTATTCACGCATCCGCGCTTCGAAACCGGACGCCGGCGCCAGGCCGTGGGCGCTGGCTTGCATGCCAATGGTGCCACCGGTGTAGAGCACCATGACGTGCTGGGCGGCTGGGTAGGTCGAGGAATTCATGAGGGTTCTCCGAGAACAATGACATTCCTGATATGGGAGCGGCGGTGCGACGATGCGACTTGCTCGCGAAAGCGGTGTGTCAGTCAACGATGATGTTGAATGTTACGACCTCTTCGCGAGCAAGCCCGCTCCCACATGGGGTTTCTCACTTTAACCGATCAGCGTTGCGCTGCGGGTACGCCTTGAGGTTCAGCTTCAGACTTGGCTGCCGCCGCTGGCGGGTTGGCCGGCCAGGCTTGCAGGTCCAGATCCAGATCCGGGAACTTGCTCGAATCGAACACCGGAGTCTTGATCCCGGCAGCACGCTGGTCATCGTAGTCACGCAGGATGCGCATGCCGACCTTGAACAGCAGGAACAGCGCGATCAGGTTCACGAACGCCAGCAGGGTCATGGTGATGTCGGCGAAGGCGAACACGGTGCTCAGGTTTTCGATGGCACCCCAGAAGATCAACATCAATACCAATGCGCGGTAGCCGATCAGCGCCTTGCGGTTTTCACCGATCAGGAAACGCAGGTTGCTCTCGCCCAGGTAGTAGTTGTAGAGAATCGAGGTGAACACGAACAACGACAGGGCCACGGAAATGAACATCCGGCCCCAGTCACCGACCACGGCGGCCAGCGAGTTTTGGGTCAGGGCAATACCATCGCCCTCAAAGCCCGGCGTGTAGAAGCCAGAGAGCAGGATCAGCAAAGCGGTGCAGGTGCAGATCACGAAGGTGTCGAGGAATACGCTGAACGCTTGAACCACGCCTTGTGCCACCGGGTGCTCGACCGACGCGACGGCTGCCACGTTAGGCGCACTTCCCAGGCCTGCTTCGTTGGCAAACACGCCACGTTTCACGCCCATGACAATTGCGCTGCCGATCAGGCCGCCGAACGCCTGGTCGAGACCGAATGCGCTTTTAACGATGGTCATCAACATCGCCGGAACGTGATCGAATTGCAGCACGATCACGTAGATGGTCACGCCGATGTACACCAGGGTTTTCACCGGCACCAGCAGGTCGGCAACCTTGGCGATGCGCTTGATCCCGCCGATGAATACCAGGCCCAGCAATACCGCCAGCGCGATGCCGGTGTAGGTGGTGTCGAGGCCGAAGGCGTTGTTCAGCGAGTGAGTCACGGCGTGGGATTGCAGGCCGTTGAAGGCAAACCCGAAGGTCACCAGCAACAGAAACGCCATGATCATGCCCAGCCAGCGTTTCTGCAGGCCGTGTTGTATGTAGTAAGACGGGCCGCCACGGTAGGTGCCGTCGGAATCGCAGCGCTTGTAGAGCTGGCCGAGGGAACATTCGAAGAAGCTGCTGGACATGCCGACCAGCGCGGTCACCCACATCCAGAACACTGCACCGGGGCCACCGAGGGTCACGGCAATCCCGACACCGGCGATGTTGCCGGCACCGACACGGCCGGCGAGGCTGAGCATCAGGGCCTGGAACGAACTGAGTTGGCCGGCGCTGCTTTTCAAGCTGTCGCCGAACACCGAGAACATGTGGAAGAAGTGGCGCAATTGAACGAAACGCGAGCGGATCGTGAAGTAGCTACCGAGCCCGACAATGAGCACGATCAGTACTTTCCCTGAGAGGAAGTCGTTAATGACTTCGAGCATGGATTATTCCTCGCTGTTTTTTGTGTAGGTAAATGTTAGGCGGGCAGAAACATCGCGTTACACCGCTGTGCGCGTGGCACAACAGGTGAGGCGCGTGTTCGTCCCGGTCACATTTCGCAGGTTTGTTATTAGTTCGGGTTTCGCATGGGTTTGGGCCTCGTTACCGATGACCGCTCATGCGAAGAGGGGCGGCACTATACCTAGGAGAGTGCCGTCCGTCTGCACAGTTGTGGTGCAAGCGATAAACGGGAAGCCTTTGAAACACCTGACATTTTTACGCCAGGTCTTTGCAGGAGTGAGCCTGCTCGCGATGAACGATAACGCGGCGCAACTGAAATACCGCGTTGCCTGCATCGCAAGCAGGCTCCCTCCTGCAGAAGACGGTTGTTCTTCCAAAGTTAAAAAAAAGGGCCTGGGGATAAATCCCCAAGCCCTCAAAAGGTGAGAGGTGTCTAGTCCCTCGACCTGGTGAGCGGTGCTACAAGTAACGCGTCGGTTCAGGCTTTAAGCGGAACCAGACGCGGAGCAATCATGTTTTCCGGGCGCAGGATGTCGGCAAGCATGGCGTCGTCGAGCAGACCTTCTTCGCGCACCAGTTCCAGCACGCCGCGGCCGCTTTCGAGGGCAATACGGGCGATGCGGGTGGCGTTTTCATAGCCGATGTACGGGTTCAGCGCGGTGACCAGGCCGATCGAGTGCTCGACCAGTTCGCGGCAGCGCTCTTCGTTGGCCGTGATGCCGGTGATGCAGTGCTCGCGCAGCATGTCCATGGCGCGTTGCAGCAGACGGATCGAGTCGAAGATCTTGAACGCGATCAGCGGCTCCATCACGTTCAGTTGCAGCTGGCCGCCTTCGGCCGCGATGGTCAGGGCCAGGTCGTTACCGATGATCTGGAACGCCACCTGGTTAACGGCTTCCGGAATAACCGGGTTCACCTTGCCTGGCATGATCGAGCTGCCTGGCTGACGCGCTGGCAGGTTGATTTCGTTGATGCCGGTGCGTGGGCCGCTGGACAGCAGGCGCAGGTCGTTGCAAATCTTCGACAGTTTGACCGCGGTGCGCTTGAGCATGCCGGAGAACAGTACGAAGGCGCCCATGTCGGACGTGGCTTCGATCAGGTCGGCGGCCGGAACCAGCGGTTGACCGCTGATCAGTGCCAGGCGCTGAACGGCCAGGTGCTGGTAACGCGGGTCGGCGTTGATACCAGTACCGATCGCAGTACCGCCCAGGTTCACTTCGGTGAGCAGTTCAGGTGCCAGGGTTTTCAGGCGCGCCAGGTCTTCGCCCAGGGTCGTGGCGAATGCACGGAATTCCTGGCCCAGGGTCATCGGCACGGCGTCTTGCAGCTGGGTACGACCCATCTTCAGAACGTGGCTGAATTCTTCACCTTTGGCGGCGAACGACTGGATCAGGCTGTCGAGGCTGGCCAGCAGCGCGTCGTGACCCAGCAGCAGACCCAGGCGGATCGCGGTCGGATAGGCGTCGTTGGTCGACTGCGCCATGTTCACGTCGTTGTTCGGGTGCAGGTATTGGTATTCGCCTTTCTGGTGACCCATGGCCTCCAGTGCGATGTTGGCGATGACTTCGTTGGCATTCATGTTGGTTGAAGTGCCGGCGCCGCCTTGAATCATGTCCACCACGAACTCTTCGTGGAAGTCGCCGCGGATCAAACGTGCACAGGCTTCGCTGATGGCAGCGTGCTTGGCTTCGCTCAGGTGACCCAGTTCGCGGTTGGCGTCAGCGGCGGCCTGTTTGACCATCGCCAGACCGACAACCAGCTTCGGGTAATGCGAAATCGGAACGCCGGAGAGGCGGAAGTTATTCACCGCTCGCAGGGTCTGGATGCCGTAATACGCTTGCGCAGGTACTTCGAGTACGCCAAGCAGGTCTTTTTCTGTGCGGAAAGATGCAGCGGAGGACATGATAGAAATCATCTCGATAGGGACCCGGTCTGTGCCGGAACGCTGCAAATGCTAGGCTTGTGGAGAATTTTCGGCCAATGCTGTTAAACACTGGCCTATGCACATTCGGCATAATGCCCATGTGACGCCGCGTGTGTGGCGAGCGTGTGACCTAAATTGGTGCGTGTCCGGGAGGACGTGATGAATCTGGAAAGTAAATGGCTTGAGGACTTCAGCGCCCTCGCCGCCACCCGCAGCTTCTCCCAGGCTGCCGAACGACGCTTCGTGACGCAACCTGCCTTCAGCCGGCGGATCCGCAGCCTTGAAGCAGCGTTGGGGCTGCAATTGGTCAATCGCTCGCGCACGCCCATCGAGCTGACGGCGGCGGGGCAATTGTTTCTGGTGACGGCGCGGACCGTGGTCGAACAGTTGGGCGAAGTACTGCGCCATCTTCATCACCTCGAAGGCGGGCAGGGCGAAGTGATGCAAGTCGCCGCCGCTCACTCATTGGCGCTGGGTTTCTTCCCACGCTGGATTGCGCAGCTGCGCAATGAAGGTTTGAACATCGCGACGCGTCTGGTCGCGACCAACGTTGGCGACGCAGTGCACGCGCTGCGTGAAGGCGGTTGCGATTTGATGCTGGCGTTCTACGACCCGGATGCGGCGTTGCAGATGGACCCGGAAATCTTCCCTTCACTGCACCTCGGCCATACCGAAATGCTCCCTGTGTGCGCGGCGGATGCGGACGGCAAACCGTTGTTCGATCTGGAAGGCGAGGGCAGCGTGCCTTTGCTCGCCTATAGCGCTGGTGCGTTTCTCGGTCGCTCGGTGAACATGCTGCTGCGCCAGCGGGCGCTGCGGTTTACCACCATTTATGAAACGGCCATGGCCGACAGCCTGAAAAGCATGGCGCTGGAAGGCCTGGGGATTGCGTGGGTCCCGCAACTCAGCGTGCGTGCGGAGCTGGCGCGCGGTGAACTGGTGGTCTGCGGTGGTCCGCAATGGCATGTGCCGCTGGAGATCCGCCTGTACCGCTGCGCGCTGGTGCGCAAGGCTAACGTGCGATTGCTGTGGCGCAAGCTGGAAGGCGGGGCGGCTAGCCCCGCTTCCTGAGTCGGGCGCGAACCCATGCAAATGGCGTTCACCCGGTGGCCAGACTCACCGGCGCTTCAGTCGAACTGATTGAGGTAGTGACGAATATTCTCTCGGTTCTTGTCGCTGAACCGGTAGGCATTGCCACGAAAAGTCGTCGCCCAGTCAGTGTTCATGATCGTGTCATGCCACCAGCCGTCGTAGATCACGTCCGCATCGTCATGGGTGGCACCGAACATATGGCCTACCTCGTGGGCGGGTGCCATGTAATAAAATATCGAAGCGATCCCACTCTGACCTTTTTCGATCGCAGCGCCGGCAACGCTGCTGTTGATTGGGCTGCGGGTTAACAAGAGGAATTTGTTGAGGTCTGGGTCGTAAGGTCGAGTCTGCTCTACCTTTGAAGTAAACGCTTTAACCCTTGTTTTCCAGCCCTGCCCTGAATCGTAAACGCTTTCATTTTTGTAGGGGTAATTGGTCATTCCCGGTGATGTGGATTTAGAGTTGAAGATGATCGTGACGTCACGACCGGATATAGACTCAAGCTCGGTTTTCAGCCAGGCGAAGTGGTCGTCGTAAAGTTTTCCTTCATCGTACCCGTCCAGGTCGTCGTGGAGATAGACCATTAAAAGGATAGGGTTTTTGGTTTGATGTATTTTATTGTTATTCACGCGGTGTGCCTTTTTGTTAATTCTTGTTGGGTTGAGAGCAGCGGCTGCAGTAGTTTCAATACAGGCTGTCGACATAAGTCGTGATGAGAGCGAAGAGGAAACGATGTCGGGAACATGAAGGTTTCACGCCTCACACATTGGCTCGGGGGTGTCATGTTCATAATGGAAGTTGGTACAGGGCGGCCGACTCCGATCTCAGGCCACTGAAATGTCCCGGCCAGTGATTCGCTTGAACTCGATGACAAAGAGGCGAATGCGCTCGACGTATATTGAACTTCGTTTCGATGCAGGCACCTCGTCGTGGAAGATGACGAGCATCCGGATCGGATTCAACGGGTTGTCTTTGAGTGTGTTGTCATTTAGTGCGTAGGCACTGATATTGATACTCAAGGCGGTGACAAGTGTCAGTAATAATTTTAATAGTCGGTGCATAGTTAAGGCTCATGGAAATAACACTCGCGGTGATTGAGGTGAGGGCGTTAAAAGTGTTTGTTGATTAAGTCGTGACACGTTAAGTTTGTGTCGCTTGTTATATAACACGAGTTTTTCGGGGTCGGCACGTGTTGATATTCCTTATTTATTACTTGGTGTTTGAGAGTGATAAGTGGCACTCCTTGTGCGCATTTGTCATTGATTCGGTTATTGTCTTGAAGGGCCGTGGCGGGCGCTGTGTACGCTTGACCTTCAGGTCAATAAATCCGGCACTTTGTGTCGTATGACAGATGGTCGTTTCGGGGGCTGTTTATCTGCTTCATTGCGGTATACTGCGCGGCCTTCGGCCGGCTCGCCCGGCCATAATTCGTACAATCAAGCCACGCATCCTGCGTGGCTTGTTGTTTTTTGACGCGCCGTCTGGCGCCCAGAGAGAAGAGGCACGACGATGAGTGCACTGGTTGGCGTGATCATGGGCTCCAAGTCCGATTGGTCCACCCTTAGCCACACCGCCGATATGCTGGAAAAGCTCGGCATCCCTTACGAGGTGAAAGTGGTCTCTGCCCACCGCACCCCGGACCTGCTGTTCCAGTACGCCGAAGAGGCTGAGGCCCGTGGTATCGAGGTGATTATCGCCGGTGCCGGGGGCGCAGCCCACTTGCCAGGCATGTGTGCGGCCAAGACCCACCTGCCGGTGCTGGGCGTGCCGGTGCAGTCGGCGATGCTGTCCGGCGTCGATTCGCTGCTCTCCATCGTGCAGATGCCGGCCGGCATCCCGGTTGCGACCCTGGCCATCGGCAAGGCTGGCGCGATCAACGCCGCGCTGCTGTCGGCGAGCATCCTGGGCGCCAAGCACCCGCAGTTCCACGAAGTGCTGAAGACTTTCCGTGCTGAGCAGACAGACAGCGTCCTGGAAAATCCAGACCCACGCATCGCCTGAGGTTGTTGACGATGAAGATCGGTGTAATCGGTGGCGGCCAGTTGGGTCGCATGTTGGCGCTGGCGGGCACCCCGCTGGGTATGAACTTCGCTTTCCTGGACCCCGCGCCGGATGCTTGCGCAGCCGCGTTGGGGGAACACCTGCGGGCCGATTACGGCGATCAGGATCATCTGCGTCAGCTCGCCGATGAAGTCGATCTGGTGACCTTCGAGTTCGAAAGCGTTCCGGCGGAAACCGTGGCGTTCCTCTCGCAATTCGTGCCGGTCTACCCGAGCGCCGAAGCCCTGCGTATCGCCCGTGATCGCTGGTTCGAGAAGAGCATGTTCAAGGACCTGGGGATTCCGACCCCCGCGTTCGCCGACATTCAGTCGCAAGCCGATCTGGACGCCGCCGTGGTTTCCATCGGACTGCCGGCCGTGCTGAAAACCCGCACCCTGGGTTACGACGGCAAGGGCCAGAAAGTCCTGCGCAAGCCTGAAGACGTGGTTGGCACCTTCGCCGAGTTGGGCAGCGTTGCCTGCCTGCTGGAAGGCTTCGTGCCGTTCACCGGTGAAGTGTCGCTGATCGCCGTGCGTGCCCGCGATGGCGAAACCCGCTTCTATCCACTGGTTCACAACACTCACGACAGCGGCATCCTCAAGCTGTCCGTGGCCAGCACCGATCACCCGCTGCAAGCTTTGGCGCAAGACTATTCCAGTCGCGTGCTCAAGCAGCTGGATTATGTCGGCGTGATGGCGTTCGAATTCTTTGAAGTCGACGGTGGTCTCAAGGCCAACGAAATCGCCCCGCGCGTGCACAACTCCGGGCACTGGACCACCGAAGGCGCCGAGTGCAGTCAGTTCGAAAACCACCTGCGCGCCATTGCCGGTCTGCCGCTGGGTTCGACGGCCAAAATCGGTGAGAGCGCGATGCTCAACTTCATCGGCGTTGTACCGCCGGTTGAGAAAGTGATCGCGATTGCCGATTGCCATCTGCACCATTACGGCAAGGCGTTCAAGACTGGTCGCAAGGTCGGTCACGCCAACCTGCGCTGTGCGGACCGCGAGACGCTGGCAGCACAGATCCTCAAGGTCGAAGCGCTCATCGCCGAATAAATAGTTTCATGTGGCAGCGGCGGAACCATTCACGGGCCGCCGTTCTCTCATGGCAGGATGCGAAAGTCTGACTAGGCTTTGGCATATCTACCAAATCAGAGGGAAATGCCATGGGAATTATCGGAACCATCTTTATCGGCTTGATCGTCGGCCTGCTGGCCCGGTTCCTGAAACCGGGCGATGACAGCATGGGCTGGATCATGACCATCCTGCTCGGTATCGGCGGTTCGCTGGCGGCCACTTACGGCGGCCAGGCTCTGGGCATTTACCAGGCCGGTCAAGGCGCAGGCTTCATCGGTGCGCTGGTCGGCGCCGTGGTGTTGCTGGTGATCTACGGCTTGATCAAAAAGAACTGATCCAAAGTGACAAAGCCCCCTCTGCGTCGCACGCAGAGGGGGCTAGAATGCTCGGCAACTTATCGCCCTTCCTTTACCGAGCACCTCAATGCGCCGTCTTCTGTTGACTCTCCTTTTTCTGGGCAGTGGTTTGGCCCATGCTGGCGAACTGCCGGAAACCGACTGGCTGGAATTGATGCCCAAGTCGGATCAGAAAGCCCTAGAAGCCATGCCTGAAATCGACCACAACTCCCCCGAAGGCGATGGCACTTTTACCGCCAAGGGTGGCATGAAGCAAAGCAAGGGCTTGCCGGCGGTGATGTATTCGACCAAGACCGTGCCGTCGATGAACGACAAGAACATCCGTATCGGTGGTTACCCTGTGCCGCTTGAGTCCGACGCCAAGGGTCGCAGCACACTGTTCTTCCTCGTACCGTATCCGGGCGCCTGCATCCACGTGCCGCCACCGCCGCCTAACCAGTTGGTGCTGGTGCGTTATCCGAAGGGGTTGAAGCTGGATGACATATACACGCCGCTCTGGGTAACCGGCACGTTGAAAATCGAGAAGGTCAACAACGACCTGGCTGATGCGGCGTATGCGCTGGATGCGGCGAAGGTGCGAGTGGTGAAGGAATCAGATCTGTAGGTGATCAAAATGTGGGAGCGGGCTTGCTCGCGAAGAGGGAGTGTCAGTTGATATTAATGTCACCTGACACACCGCATTCGCGAGCAAGCCCGCTCCCACACTTGTTCTGGGGTGTTGCTTAGAGAGATTTGCTGGCGATGCTCACGCCCAGGGTATGGCTGGCACCCGGCGCCAATGTCACCACATCCCCCATCACATTCGCCGTCTCGATGCACAGCATGCGCTGCCAGCCATCGTCAGCCATGTCGCTGAACGCCGCCGCCCGCTCGATCCACGGGTTCCAGATCACCGCAGCGCGCGACCCGCTGCTGGTCAACTCGATGCGTCGCTCCCACGCCGGATCGACGATGCTCAGCGTCGTCGGGGGATCGAGGTAAATGCGATCGGTCTCGCCGGTAAAACGCAGATCACCTGTCTGAGTGACAGTTTTCCAGTCATCCAGCGTCTCGATGTAGCTCAAGCCGTCCAGTCCTTCAACGTGCACGTTGCGCACATCGCTGACCGCGAAATAGCTGTGCAGCGCCTGGCTGAGGGTGACGGTGTCACTGCCCTGGTTATGGCTGGTCAGGCTGATGTGCAGTTGCTCATCCAGGCGGATGCTCAACTTCAAACCCACCTTGTGAGGCCACTCCGCAAAGCCACCCTCAGGGTAGGGCAGGACAAATTCCACCTTGAGGCTTTCGCCTTCGGCCTCGATACCGTCCAACTCCCAATCCATCGCCCGGACAAAACCATGGGCGCTCGGCGCTTCATGGCTGACGCGCATCGCCTGAACGCTCGGCGGGTTGCGTGCAAAGTTGCCGAACCACGGCCAGCACACCGGCACGCCGGCGCGGATGTTTTTGCCAGTCTTGAACACGGCCTCATCGTTGAGCCAGATCAACGGGGGTTGGCCGGCCAATTGATAACTGAGGATGTGCGCGCCTTGCTGGGCAACCAGCAATTCGGCCTGACCGTGGCGGATGCGCCAGCAGTTCAGTTCATCCAGTTTCACGGCTTCAACGTTGGGCGTGTTCATGGGACAACTCTCGATCGGGAACAATGACTGCAATGGACCGCAAAACCGCCGCAGCGTTTAACGTGCGCGGGGCGGAACCGAGCGAGTACGGCCGCTGCCGTCAATGGCGACGAACACAAACACCGCTTCAGTCACTTTACGCCACTCGCTGGACAGCGGATCGTCGCTCCAGACCTCGACCATCATCTTGATCGAGCTGCGGCCGATTTCCAGGGCCTGGGTATAAAAGGAGAGCTGGGCGCCCACCGCCACGGGAACCAGGAACGCCATGCGATCAATCGCAACGGTGGCGACGCGCCCGCCGGCGACTTTGCTGGCCATGGCAGTGCCGGCCAAATCCATCTGCGCTACCAGCCAGCCGCCGAAAATGTCGCCGAAGCCGTTGGTTTCGCGAGGGAGCGCGGTGATTTGCAGGGCCAGGTCGCCTTGCGGGATTGGATCTTCTTGTTCGAGCTCTATCATGCCGGGGGTGCCTCTGACCCGTGACTCTTCGTTGGTACTTCAGGTGAATAGCCGCTTTCAAGAAAAACGATTCAGCCCCGAACATACTGCGTTCGTCACGTTTTTCTAAGGCGCCTAAAGGGAAACTCTGCGAAATCGACTGGTAGAGCCAGCAGCGTCTTCGCACAGCAACCCTTTCAAATTGTTGCAAGATCCCGAGTATATCGGTCAGTAGACTTCGAGACGACCGCCGGGTTCTCATTTTGACCGTCAAAAACGCACCTCTATGTGCTTTTTCGAACAATTTGTTATCGTGCCGGACCTGCCCAAGCCTCCGCCAGCGTTGTTGAGGTTGCAGATTCGACTATAAGAGAAGCCCTTGCCATGACCACAGCGCCCTCGAGCATCGCGCAGCCGACTCAACCCGCACGTCCGTTGACTCGCAACGACTACAAGACTTTATCGCTGTCTGCCCTGGGCGGTGCGCTGGAGTTCTATGACTTCATCATCTTCGTGTTCTTCGCCACGGTGGTGGGCAAACTGTTCTTCCCGGCGGACATGCCCGAGTGGCTGCGTCTTATGCAGACGTTCGGCATCTTCGCCGCCGGCTACCTGGCGCGACCATTGGGCGGGATCGTCATGGCGCACTTCGGCGACCTGCTGGGGCGCAAGAAGATGTTCACCCTGAGCATCTTCATGATGGCGGTGCCGACCCTGATCATGGGTTTGCTGCCGACTTACGCGCAGATTGGCATGTGGGCACCGATCCTGCTGCTGTTGATGCGGGTGATTCAAGGCGCGGCGATTGGCGGTGAAGTGCCGGGTGCATGGGTCTTCGTTTCCGAACACGTGCCGCAGCGGCATATCGGTTACGCCTGCGGCACCCTGACCAGCGGTCTGACGGCGGGCATTCTGTTGGGATCGTTGGTGGCCACGGCGATCAACAGCCTTTACACCCCCGTGGAAGTCGCGGATTACGCTTGGCGGATCCCGTTCCTGCTTGGTGGCGTGTTCGGTCTGTTCTCGGTGTACCTGCGCCGCTGGCTGCACGAAACCCCGGTGTTCGCCGAACTGCAACTGCGAAAGGCCCTGGCCGAAGAAGTGCCGCTGCGCGCGGTGCTGCGCGACCATCGCGGCGCGATCCTGATTTCCATGCTGCTGACCTGGCTGCTGTCCGCCGGCATCATCGTGATCATCCTGATGACCCCGACCGTGTTGCAGACCGTTTACCACTTCTCGCCGACCACGGCGTTGCAGGCCAACAGCCTGGCGATTGTGTTCCTGAGCCTGGGGTGTGTGGCTTCCGGTGCGCTGGCGGATCGTTTGGGTGCCGGGCGTGTGTTTGTCTTTGGCAGCGCTGCGTTGCTGATCAGCTCGTGGACGTTCTATCACAGCCTGTTCAATCACCCGGACTGGCTGTTCCCGATGTACGCCTTGACCGGTTTGCTGGTAGGCACCATCGGCGCGGTGCCGTATGTGATGGTCAAAGCCTTCCCGGCGGTGGTGCGGTTTAGCGGGTTGTCGTTCTCGTACAACCTGGCCTATGCGATTTTCGGTGGTTTGACGCCGATGGTGGTGACGTTGCTGCTGAAGGAAAGCCCGATGGGGCCCGCTTACTATGTGGCGATCATTTGCGGGGTCGGGATTTTGGTGGGTGGGTATCTTTGGAGGAAGGGGCGTTAACCGTCTCCATTAAGGCTTTCGCCAGCGCGAAAGCCTTGCCTCACATTCGCCTGACGGCAATCGTGCTCCACGCATGACCATGTCCTCTAAAGCATCTGCAGCCTGCTGCAATCCAACAACCTGATGGCCAACCATCAGGTCCAGCAGCCAGAGTGCACCGTGTACTTGTAGCCCATCCTTTTGTGCCTGCTTTCTAAGTTTGCCGTCACCCGTCAATAGCGGTCGACCTGTTTGCTGAGCAAGTAGGTAGCAGGAAACGTCTGCCAGAGAACTGTTGTTATGTTCGACTTTGAGACCGTACAGCCGAGCCACTTCCGGCCCCTCGAATGATTCGACGATTAACCCGTGGGCACGCAATTCGTCATGCGAAAAATCTTCGAGCTCATGCAGTACGAAATCGGTGCAGCAAAGCGTGAACGGCAGGCTGAACATCTGTTCCAGCAGCCCTGCATTCCTGAAATCGATCCAGATATTCGTATCGCTGATGTAGATCAGTGTCATGCACTCTCCAGTGAGCCCAGGAAATTGGGGTCTAAAGCGCTCACTGGTTTGCGTAGAAGTTCAGCTGCACGGGATTTGGTGATCAATCCTTCGGCCAATCCCCAAAACACCAACGACTCAAAACGTTGTGGTGGTTTGCACGGCAATGGCTCTGGTTCGGCCTTGCGCCAACCGTTCGAGCTGAATTGAATGGTGAGGGATTTGTAACCGCCGTCGCTGAGAAGATTTAAATCCTTGAGACGTCGCAGTGCTGCGTGCATCGAAATTCCGTATTGGCGCTTGGCGATGAGCAGTTCCCGGGGATGAACCCTGGAGCGAGGGTGGTTACCAAAGTCACTGGTGACACCTTTGGCCGGATAGAGGAAGGCCCCCGCGAAACGATGGCAGCAGCTTTCCTTTTCTCTTTCGGGCATTTCTGCGGGTAACTGCATGACCCAATGACCCAACTCATGGGCAGCGGTGAAGCGAATGCGTTCGCCGGGGCGCTCCGAGTTGAGTGCGATCAAGACATGACGACCGTCACCGGTTGCGGCGCAGGCCCCATCAAAGTCATCTGGCCCCATGAGCATTGCTACCTTGATGCTGTGCTCTTCCAGTTGCTCGGTTAGGTTGGAGATGGGATCACTGCCTATCTTCCAGAAATCACGCAGTTGCTCGGCCGCGCGTTCAGCTTCCTCTATAGAGGAGACCGGCAGCATTTGCGCTGGGGTGGCCGGAGTCTGGATGTCCGCCGGGTCGAAAAAGTCTTCCAGAGCGATGTAGCGCTCGAGATGCTCACGAATCTGTTCTTCGACTTGAACCTGGCGGTACTTCGGCATTTTCGCCAGTTTGCGAAACTCTAACGGTGCAAGCGGCACAGCCTCGGCCCGGAAAAAGTACTCTGGACTGACCTCCAATACTTTTGCCATTTGTAACAGGCGTGCGGAGTTTGGAGTGGCTGCCCCTTTCTCGTATTTGCTGAGGCCTTGCTTGGTGATATCGCCAAGCTTGAGCGCTAAAGCTTCTAGAGACATGCCCCGCTGTAAGCGAGCGCGGCGGATTCGGTCGTTAATCATGGGTTCCTCTTGTGGTTGACAAGGCTATATCCTAATTGTGATTTGTCAACCTGCAATGCAAGACTGGATATCTACGATGCTCGAATGCTGGCCTTTCATCCAATTGTCATATTTCAGCCATAGAGTGTTCACACGGCCTGCTGATACTTGGCCCCGACTTAACACACCCTATCTGCTAGGAGTAAGGCATGAAACTGAAGCGTTTGATGGCGGCAATGACTTTTGTCGCTGCTGGCGTTGCGACTGCCAACGCGTTCGCCGCTGTTGACCCTGCTATCCCGAGCTACACCAAGACCACTGGTGTGTCGGGCAACCTGTCCAGCGTCGGCTCCGATACCCTGGCCAACCTCATGACCCTCTGGGCTGAGAACTACAAAAAAGAATACCCGAACGTCAACATCCAGATTCAGGCTGCTGGCTCCGCCACCGCGCCACCTGCGCTGACTGAAGGCACCTCTAACCTGGGCCCGATGAGCCGCAAGATGAAGGACACCGAACTGGCGGCCTTCGAGCAGAAGTACGGCTACAAGCCAACCGCTATCCCGGTTGCCGTGGACGCCCTGGCTGTCTTCGTTCACAAAGACAACCCGATCCAGCACCTGACCATGGAACAAGTCGACGCGATCTTCTCGTCCACTCGTCTGTGCGGCGCTAAAACCGACGTCAAAACCTGGGGCGACCTGGGTGTGACTGGCGACCTGGCCAACAAGCCGGTTCAACTGTTCGGTCGTAACTCGGTATCCGGCACCTACGGCTACTTCAAAGAAGAAGCCCTGTGCAAAGGCGACTACAAGCCAAACGTCAACGAACAACCCGGTTCGGCTTCGGTCGTGCAATCGATCAGCTCCTCGCTGAACGGCATCGGTTACTCGGGCATCGGCTACAAAACCGCTTCCGTGAAGACTGTGGCCCTGGCCAAAAAAGGCAGCACTGACTTCATCGAAGACACCGAAGAAAACGCATTGAACGGCAAATACCCGCTGTCGCGTTTCCTCTACGTTTACGTCAACAAAGCCCCGAACAAGCCTCTGGCCCCGCTGGAAGCCGAGTTCGTGAAACTGGTTCTGTCCAAACAGGGCCAGGAAGTTGTAGTGAAAGACGGCTACATCCCACTGCCAGCCAAAGTCGCAGCCAAAGCATTGGCTGACCTGGGTCTGGCGGAAGGCGGCGCTGAAGTCGCAAAAAAGTAACAAATTGATTCGAGGTTAACCTCGGATCCTGTGGGAGCGTGGCTTGCCCGCGATGGCCGTCACCCGGTCTCCCGGCAAGCCAAGGTTCTTGCTCCCACACTCCCAAATTTCCGGTCCGCTGCCAGTTCCCGCTGGCGGCGGACTTGCTGCGTCACTGCATTGTCATCTTTCTGTCATACAGGACCGCTAGGGTGTGCGCATGAATGATCTGGCCAATTCCACCATGACTACGAATCCCCCCAAGCGAATTGATTTCAATACGCCTGAGTTGCAACGCAAGCGCCGCATTCGCGCGCTCAAAGATCGCCTGACCCGTTGGTACGTCCTTGTTGGCGGCCTCGCTGTCCTTGGCGCAATCACGCTGATTTTCTTTTTCCTTGGCTACGTCGTCATGCCCCTGTTCCAGGGCGCAGACCTGACTGCCAAAGACGCCATCACGCCCGCCTGGATGCAAGACGCCGGCAACCCGTTACTGATTTCCCTCGAAGAACAGAACCAGGTCGCCATGCGGGTTTCCGACAAGGGCCAGGCGCTGTTCTTTGATATCGACAGTGGCGCTGAGCTCAAGCGCGTCGATCTGCCGCTTCCGGCCGGCGTCAACGTGACCTCCATTGGTAAAGATCAACCCGGTCACCCTTTGGTGGCTGTGGGCCTGTCCAACGGTCAGGCGCTGGTGTTCCGTCACACCTATAAAGTCAGCTACCCGGATGGCAAGAAAACCATCTCGCCAGCCATCGAATACCCGTACGGCGAAACACCAATTGCGGTCAACGAATCCGGCGGCGCGCTGGAGCACGTCAGCCTTAACGCCACCGATTCGACCCTGATGCTGGTTGGCTCTACCGGTTCGCAACTCAATGTTTTGTCGCTGACCAGTGAAGAAAACATGATGACCGGCGAAGTCACCAACGAGCAGAAGCGTATCGATCTGCCGCAAATGACCGAACCGGTGAAGAACATCTTCGTCGACCCGCGTCAGCAGTGGTTGTACGTGATCAACGGTCGTGCCCAGGCCGACGTGTTCAGCCTTCGCGACAAGAGTCTCAACGGCCGCTACAAACTGCTTGAAGACGGCGAAGCGCAAATCACTGCCAGTACGCAACTGGTGGGCGGCATCTCGCTGATTCTCGGCGACTCCAAAGGCGGCCTGGCCCAATGGTTCATGGCTCGCGACCCGGATGGCGAACAACGCCTGAAGCAGATCCGCACCTTCCAGATGGGCACCACGCCGATTGTTGAAATCACCGCCGAAGAACGTCGCAAGGGCTTCGTTGCCCTCGACGCCTCCGGCAAGCTTGGCGTGTTCCACAGCACCGCTCACCGCACCTTGCTGGTGGATCAGGTCGTCGAAGGCCAAGGCCTGTTCGGTCTGTCGCCACGCGCCAACCGCATCATCGTCGAAGCGGACGGCAAGATTCAGCCGCTGCTGCTGGACAACCCGCACCCGGAAGTCTCGTGGAGCGCGCTGTGGAGCAAGGTCTGGTACGAGAACTACGACGAACCGAAATACGTCTGGCAATCGACCGCCGCCAACACCGACTTCGAACCGAAGATGAGTTTGTCTCCGCTGACCTTCGGTACCTTGAAGGCTGCGTTCTACGCCATGTTGCTGGCTGCACCGCTGGCTGTCGCTGCGGCGATCTACACCGCCTACTTCATGGCCCCAAGCTTGCGCCGCAAGGTCAAGCCGGTCATCGAACTGATGGAAGCAATGCCGACGGTGATCCTCGGTTTCTTCGCCGGCCTGTTCCTCGCACCGTATGTCGAAGGGCATTTGCCGGGCATCTTCAGCCTGCTGATGCTCCTGCCGATCGGCATTCTGGTGGCGGGTTTCACCTTCAGCCGCCTGCCTGAATCGATCCGCCTGAAAGTGCCGGACGGCTGGGAAAGCGCGATCCTGATCCCGGTGATCCTGTTTGTGGGCTGGCTCTCGCTGTACATGAGCCCGTACATGGAAACCTGGTTCTTCGGCGGCGACATGCGCATGTGGATCTCCCACGACCTGGGCATCACCTACGACCAGCGCAACGCACTGGTCGTCGGTCTGGCCATGGGCTTCGCGGTGATCCCGAACATCTACTCCATCGCCGAAGACGCCGTGTTCAGCGTGCCTCGTGGCTTGACCCTCGGTTCCCTGGCCCTCGGCGCTACGCCGTGGCAGACCATGACCCGCGTGGTGATCCTCACTGCCAGCCCGGGCATCTTCTCGGCACTGATGATCGGCATGGGCCGTGCGGTCGGTGAAACCATGATCGTGTTGATGGCCACCGGTAACACCCCGGTCATGGAAATGAACCTGTTCGAAGGCCTGCGCACCCTGGCCGCCAACGTCGCAGTGGAAATGCCCGAATCGGAAGTCGGCGGCAGCCACTACCGCGTGCTGTTCCTCTCGGCGCTGGTGCTGCTGTTGTTCACCTTCGTCATGAACACCCTCGCAGAACTGATTCGTCAGCGTCTGCGCAAGAAATACTCGTCGCTTTAAGAAAGGTAGAAGTCTGTGAAACAGAACTCCCTGAACGGATGGTTCAAGAGCGGCGCCCCGGGCGTCTGGATCAGCGGTGGCGCGGTGTCCATCGCGGTCATCATGACCATTGGCCTGCTGGCGGTGATTGCCGTGCGCGGTCTGGGTCACTTCTGGCCGGCGGATTTGATTCACGCCAGCTACGACGTGCCGGGCCAGGCCAATCACCTGGTCATCGGTGAAGTGGTACAAAAAGAAGAAGTGCCGCGCGAGCGCCTGAAAAGCGCTGGCCTGCCGGTGCCCGATCAGGGCCCGGAATTCATGACCCGCGAGCTGATCAAGGTCGGCAACCGTGACTTGAACGGCAACGACTTCACCTGGATCGTCGGCGAATGGCTGACCAACCAGAACACCCCGCCTGAGCTGATGACCATCGAGCGTCGCGAGTGGGGCAATTTCTACGGTTACCTGGTCAACGTCAAACAGGACGGCAAAGTCATCGCTGAAGGCGAAGCGGCCTGGCCTGAACTGCAAGCCCGTGTCGATCGCGTGAACAAGCTCGCGGCACAGCTCAAGAGCCTGGAAAAGACCGACATCGGTGCGATCAACGCCGGTCTGGAACGCATTCGTTTGCACGGTCGCAAACTGGAACTGGCCGGCAAGCTCGACGCCGCCGCGCAAGCGGACATGGACGCCGAGCGCGCCGAACTGAACGCACGTTATCAAGACATCGAAGCCCGTCTGAATGACCTGCACGCCCAGTTCAACCGTGACAGCCTTACGGCCCGCGATGCGAACGGCAAAGAGATCGAAATCAGCATCGGCAAAGTGGTTCATGCTTACCAGCCGAACGCCATGGGCACGCTGACCAAGGTCGGCTTCTACTTCAGCAAGGTCTGGGAATTCCTGTCCGATGACCCGCGTGAAGCGAACACCGAAGGCGGGATCTTCCCGGCGATTTTCGGCACCGTGATGATGACGTTGATCATGGCGATGATCGTGACGCCATTCGGCGTGTTGGCGGCGGTTTACCTGCGGGAATATGCCAAGCAGAACACGCTGACCCGAATTATCCGGATCGCGGTGAACAACCTGGCCGGTGTACCTGCCATTGTTTACGGCGTATTCGGCCTCGGTTTCTTCGTCTATGTACTCGGCGGCTCGGTTGACCGGTTGTTCTTCCCTGAAGCGCTGCCGGCGCCGACCTTCGGTACGCCGGGCCTGCTCTGGGCCTCGCTGACCCTGGCACTGCTGGCCGTGCCGGTGGTGATCGTGGCCACCGAAGAAGGTCTGGCGCGGATTCCTCGCACCGTGCGTGAAGGCTCGTTGGCCCTCGGCGCGACCAAGGCAGAAACCTTGTGGAAGATCGTGCTGCCGATGGCCAGCCCGGCGATGATGACCGGCATGATCCTCGCCGTGGCACGTGCCGCCGGTGAAGTGGCGCCGCTGATGCTGGTGGGTGTGGTGAAACTGGCACCGTCGCTGCCGCTGGATGGCAACTACCCGTACCTGCACCTTGACCAGAAGATCATGCACCTGGGCTTCCATATTTATGACGTCGGCTTCCAGAGCCCGAACGTCGAAGCCGCGCGGCCGCTGGTATACGCCACGGCACTGCTGCTGGTCCTGGTGATCGCCACGCTCAACCTGTCGGCCGTCTACATCCGGAACCACCTGCGCGAGAAATACAAGGCGCTGGATAGCTGATTGGATGAAGCACTGATTTCCAGGTGGGAGCGAGCCTGCTCGCGAAGCTTTTGGCGCCAGTGATGGCCCCTTCGCGAGCAGACTCGCTCCCACAAAAAACGAACCGAATTTGTTAGCACAGGGAGCCTCCCATGCAGCACGAAGCACATACCCACGGCATCAACATGTCGGCACTGGGTCGCGACAAACAAAGCCTGAGCCTCGAGCAGGAAACCGTGGCCATTGAGGTGCCGGGCCTGAGCCTGTTCTACGGCGAGAAACAAGCGCTGTACGACGTCAGCATGAACATCCCGAAACAGCGTGTCACCGCCTTCATCGGTCCGTCCGGTTGCGGTAAATCCACGTTGCTGCGGACTTTCAACCGCATGAACGACCTGGTGGATGGCTGCCGTGTCGAAGGCGCGATCAACCTCTACGGCAACAACATCTACCGCAAGGGCGAAGACGTGGCCGAACTGCGTCGTCGCGTGGGCATGGTGTTCCAGAAGCCGAACCCGTTCCCGAAGACCATCTACGAAAACGTGGTGTATGGCCTGCGCATCCAGGGCATCAACAAGAAACGCATCCTCGACGAAGCCGTTGAATGGGCGTTGAAAGGCGCGGCACTGTGGGACGAAGTCAAAGACCGTCTGCACGAATCGGCACTCGGCCTGTCCGGTGGTCAGCAACAACGTCTGGTCATCGCGCGCACCATCGCCGTGGAACCGGAAGTGTTGCTGCTCGACGAACCGTGCTCGGCGCTCGATCCGATCTCTACGCTGAAAGTCGAAGAGCTGATCTACGAACTGAAATCGAAATTCACCATCGTCATCGTGACCCACAACATGCAACAGGCCGCGCGGGTTTCCGACTACACGGCGTTCATGTACATGGGCAAACTGGTGGAGTTCGGCGACACCGACACCCTGTTCACCAATCCGGCGAAGAAGCAGACCGAAGACTACATCACCGGTCGTTACGGCTAGGAAGCCTGTGGTTGCTCACTGAACTGACGCTGCGGCCCACCGCACCTTACCGGACGCTCCAAGGACGCCAACATGATTAGTAAAGAAGGCCTTACCCACCACATTTCCGCGCAATTCAACGCCGAACTGGAGGAAGTGCGCAGCCACCTCCTGGCCATGGGCGGGTTGGTGGAAAAGCAGGTCAACGACGCGGTGACCGCGCTGATCGAAGCCGACTCCGGTCTGGCCCAGCAGGTTCGTGAGATCGACGACCAGATCAACCAGATGGAACGCAACATCGACGAAGAATGCCTGCGCATTCTGGCCCGTCGTCAGCCTGCGGCGTCTGACTTGCGCCTGATCATCAGCATCTCCAAGTCGGTGATCGACCTGGAACGCATCGGTGACGAAGCGACCAAGATTGCCCGCCGCGCCATTCAGTTGTGCGAAGAAGGCGAAGCGCCGCGCGGTTACGTCGAAGTTCGCCACATTGGCGACCAGGTGCGCAACATGGTGCGTGATGCGCTGGACGCGTTTGCCCGTTTCGACGCCGACCTGGCGTTGTCGGTGGCGCAATACGACAAGATCATCGACCGCGAATACAAGACCGCCCTGCGTGAGCTGGCGACCTACATGATGGAAGACCCGCGCTCTATCTCGCGGGTCTTGAGCATTATCTGGGTGCTGCGTTCGCTGGAACGGATCGGCGACCATGCACGCAATATCTCGGAACTGGTGATTTACCTGGTGCGCGGCACCGACGTGCGTCACCTGGGCCTCAAGCGCATGAAAGAAGAAGTTGAAGGAACCAGCAGCGAAACCGCTAATGTTCCGGGCAAAGCTGACGATAAGTAAGACTGCCCAAGAAAAACGCCCGGTCCTTTGGCCGGGCGTTTTTGTGTGTGGTTTTCGACGTTACTAGCAGCACCCGCGAACGAAAAGTCCCGGCGTGACTGAAGGTTTTTGGCAATGTGCCATCAGCAAAACGGTATGCTTGCCGGGATTTTTTCGAGGGGTGATGGATGAGCAAGATCAGCGTGTTGGTGGTGGACGATGCAGCGTTCATTCGTGACCTGGTAAAGAAAGCCCTGCGCAACTACTTCCCTGGCATTCGCACGGAAGATGCCATCAACGGCAAAAAGGCTCAGGCCATGCTGGCGAAGGAGACGTTCGACCTGGTCCTGTGCGATTGGGAAATGCCCGAGATGTCCGGCCTGGAACTGCTGACCTGGTGTCGCGAGCAGGACCACCTCAAGACCATGCCTTTCGTGATGGTCACCAGCCGGGGCGACAAGGAGAACGTGGTTCAGGCGATTCAGGCCGGCGTTTCCGGCTACGTCAGCAAGCCCTTCACCAACGAACAGCTGCTGACCAAGGTCAAGCAGGCGCTGAACAAGGTCGGCAAACTGGACGCCCTGATGAGCGGCGCGCCGGCGAAAATGAACTCGGCTTTCGGCAACGATACCTTGAGCGCCTTGACCGGCGGCAAACCTGCCGTGGTCGCACCGACGCCGGCCGCCGCACCGTCTCGTGGTTTGCTCAACAGCCCACCCGTGCGGACCGCGACCGCCGCAGCGCCTGCCAGCGGTCGTGGCCAAGGCCAGCTGCGCTTGCCGAGCGGCATCCAGCAATGCGTGATCAAGGCCTTGAGCATCAAGGAAGCGCTGCTGGTGGTTAAGCGCACCGACACGCTGCCACAAATCCTCGACAGCGCCGTGCTCGATCTGGAGCAGGGCGAGAACGCTGAAGTCGCCCGCTTGAACGGTTACCTGCACGCGGTCGTCGCCCACGAGCCGAAACCTGATAGCGACTGGTTGCAGCTGACCTTCCGCTTTGTGGATCAGGACGCGCAGAAACTCGACTACATTTCCCGCCTGATTGCCCGTGGTACCGCGCAGAAGCACTTCATTCCGGGCGCGTAATCCTCGTCGCCCGAAAGCCAGTCTTCGCGAGCAGGCAAGCTCCCACATTTGAGATGCATTCCAATGTGGGAGCTTGCTCGCGATGGGGCCCTCAGAAACACCACGCATCCGCTAAACCGCTCCTTTTGAAACATCTGCCGACTCCTTGGGTCCATTGCAGCTGCTAGGCTCCACTCAAGGCCTTACTCGACAGAATCCTGCCCATGCTCGCGCGCCTGCTGTTTTTCTGTGGTCTGTTCATGGCCGCCACGCCGGCGATGGCCGTGACGGTCTACAAGTCCACCGACGCCAATGGCGTGGTCTCCTACAGTGACCGCCCCACGAAAGGCTCGGAGGTGTTCGTTTTTCGAGATCGCATGGATGAGCACCTCGAGCGTCAGGTGTACCTGGTTTTCCTCAAGAAGGCCGGCGAGCACAGCGTCTACGTGCGCAATAACCTGTACGCACCGGTCGAGATCGGCTTGAGCTTCGCCGGGTTGAAAAACGTCAGCGGCGCGCCGGGTAAATCGATCCACAAGGTATTGCCGGCACGCAGCAGTGTTCGTGTGGCGGTGCTTACCGCGACTCAGGCCGGAAAGCCGCTCGTGTATACCCCGAAGTTCAAATACGCCTTGGGCAACCCCTCAGGGTCGGCCATGGCCTATCGATACCCGTTCCCCTGGCGTGGCGGGCCGTTTCACGTGAGCCAAGGCGCTGAAGGCGCCTACAGCCACATCGGGCCAAAGAGTCGCTACGCGATCGACATCGCCATGCCTGAAGGCACGCCGATCATCGCTGCGCGTGGCGGGGTGGTGGTGAAAACCGAGAGTGGGCAGACTGGGCGGGGTACCAACCCGTCGGGCAATTTCGTGCGGGTGCTGCACGATGACGGGACCATGGGCGTGTATTTGCATCTCAAGCAAGGTTCGGTCTGTGTTAGCGAGGGGCAGCGGGTGTCGGTGGGCAGTGCGCTGGCGCTGTCGGGCAATACCGGCAACAGCACCGGGCCGCACCTGCATTTTGTGGTGCAGCGTAATTCGGGATTGGGGCTGGTATCAATTCCGTACCAGTTCAAACAACCGATGGGGGTGTTGCCCAACTTTGTGTTGGGCAAGCAGTGATGTGCTGCCTGTACTGACGCCTTCGCGGTTTAGGTCAGGGACGACTTAATCGAGCATCAACACCTTGGCCAGAATGATTTTCGGCCCTTTCATCTTCTTGATGATGATCCGCAAACCTTCGACTTCCAGCACTTCTTCCTCTTCCGGCACCCGTTTCAGGCTTTCGTAGACCAGCCCGGCGAGGGTTTCGGCTTCGACGTGATCCAGATCGATGCCCAACAGGCGTTCGACCTTGAACAGCGGCGTATCACCGCGCACCAGCAGCTTGCCCGGCTGGTACGCGAGGATCCCGCGCTCGGCCTTGCGGTGTTCGTCCTGAATGTCGCCGACCAGCACTTCCAGCACGTCTTCCATGGTCAGGTAGCCAATGATGTTGCCATCGGCCTCTTCCACCAAGGCGAAGTGCGAGCCACCCTTGCGGAACTGCTCCAGCAGCTGCGACAGCGGCAGGTGCCGCGACACGCGTTCCAGCGGACGGGTCAGCTCAGCCAGGTTGAACGACTCGGGAATGTGATCCAGGGCCGCCAGTTCCAGCAGCAGGTCCTTGATGTGCAGCAGGCCGACGAACTCCTGACGGTCGCTGTCGTACACCGGGTAACGGCTGAACTTGTGGCGGCGGAACATCGCCAGGATTTCCTTGAGCGGCGCGTTGAACTCCAGCGTCACCAGGTCTTCCCGGGAGTTGGCCCAGTCGACCACTTCCAGCTCGCCCATCTCCACGGCCGAAGCCAATACGCGCATGCCTTGGTCGCTCGGGTCCTGGCCACGGCTGGAGTGCAGGATCAGTTTCAGTTCTTCACGGCTGTAGTGGTGCTCGTGATGCGGGCCGGGCTCACCCTGGCCCGCGATCCGCAGAATCGTGTTGGCGCTGGCGTTCAGCAGGTAGATCGCCGGGTACATGGCCCAGTAGAACAGGTACAGCGGCACGGCGGTCCACAGCGACAGCAGCTCCGGTTTGCGGATGGCCCAGGATTTCGGGGCCAGCTCGCCGACCACGATGTGCAGGTACGAAATGACGAAGAACGCGGCGAAGAACGATACGCCCTTGATCACTTCGGCCGACTGCACGCCAACCGCTTCAAGCATTGGCTCGAGGATGTGCGCGAACGCCGGTTCACCGACCCAGCCAAGGCCAAGGGAGGCGAGGGTGATACCCAGTTGGCACGCCGAGAGGTACGCATCGAGTTGACTGTGAACGGTGCGCAGGATATGCCCGCGCCAGCCGTTTTTATCGGCGATGGCCTCGACGCGGGTCGAGCGCAGTTTGACCATGGCAAATTCGGCCGCAACGAAAAAGCCGTTGAGCAGCACCAGGATCAGAGCAAAAAGAATCATGCCGAAGTCGGCAAATAGTGTTGCGAGGGTCAAGCCAGGGGAAGGGTCCATGATGGAGTTTTGCGGGTTCCGTATATTCGAAATGGGGAGTAATGCGGTGCCTGAAGGGCAGGCACAAGTCAGCCAATGTAGCGGCTGACTCGGTGATTGCCTAGTGGCGCGTGCTGGCCGGTATCAGTCAGCGGTCCTTTGGACTTGCGATTTGGCCACCTGAGCCGGGGCAAAGTGGCAGGTGAAGGTGCTGCCGTGGCCTGGCACGCTGCTGATTTCCATCCGTGCGCGGTGGCGCAGCAACACGTGTTTGACGATCGCCAGGCCCAGGCCGGTGCCGCCAGTGTTGGAATTGCGGCTGGAGTCGACGCGGTAGAAGCGTTCGGTCAGGCGCGGCAGGTGCTTGGTGTCGATCCCGATCCCGGAATCCTGCACGCTCAGGTGCGCGCCTTGCTCATCGGCGCACCAGCGAATACGGATGTTGCCTTCGGCCGGGGTGTATTTCACCGCGTTGAACACCAGGTTGGAAAACGCACTGCGCAGTTCCGCTTCGCTGCCCTTGAGCATGATCGTCGGGTCGGCTTCCAGAGTAATGCACTGGTTTTTCTGCCCCGACAGTTGCTGAGCGTCGCTCTTGATCGACTGCAACAAGGCGTCAATCACCACTGGCTGGTTGTCCGACGGGTAATCGGTGGCTTCCAGCTTGGCCAGCAGCAACAAGTCATTGAGCAACGTCTGCATGCGCCCGCCCTGTTGCTGCATCTGCTGCAAGGCACGGGTCCAGCGCGGGTTCACTTCATCGACGTTGTCGAGCAGGGTTTCCAGATAACCGCAGATCACCGTCAGCGGCGTGCGCAGCTCATGGGAGACGTTGGCGATGAAGTCTTTGCGCATCTGTTCCAGCTGATGAATGCGCGTGACATCGCGCACCAGCATCAAGTGTTCGTTGTTGCCGTAACGGGTGATGTACAGCTGAATGCGCACGCGATCATTGGTCGGCGACGGGATTTCCAGCGGTTCGGCGTAGCTGTCCTGCTCGAAATATTCCTTGAAGCGCGGGTGGCGCACCAGGTTGGTCACCGGCTGACCGCTGTCTTGCGGGGTCTTGAGGCCGAGCAGGGTTTCGGCGGCGAGGTTCCACCATTCCAGGTTGCCATCGCTGTCGAGCATGACCACTGCGTCTTTCAGTGCGGCGGTGGACTCCTGAATACGGTCGATTACCGCTTGCAGACGCCCACGTACCCGTTGGTCACGACGTTGCAGGTGATAGATGCTGTCGAACACCTCGCCCCACAGGCCATAGCCATCGGGCGGTGCTTCATCGGCGGAGTGCAGGCGCAGCCATTCGTGCAGGCGCAGCAGTTGCTTGAGGGTCCAGGCCAGGTAAAGGCCCAGCCCCGCAGCGAGGCTCCAGCCGTAGTAGCCGGTCATCAGGCCGATCACCAGGCAACCGGTGACCAGTAACAGCATGTGGCGAATCAGGGTGCCATGCCAGTTTTGGTTCACGGAAACGTGCGTCCTTGTCAGCTTGTCGGGCGGGTAAGGGCAGGGTCAGGCTTTGGTGGAAAAGCGGTAACCCGTGCCACGCACGGTTTGTACCAGATTTTCGTAGGCATCACCGAGGGCCTTGCGCAGGCGACGGATGTGCACGTCGACGGTGCGTTCTTCGACATACACATTGCCGCCCCAGACCTGATCCAGCAGCTGGCCACGGGTGTAGGCACGTTCCTGATGGGTCATGAAAAATTGCAGCAGGCGGTATTCGGTCGGGCCCATTTCGGCGGGTTTGCCGTCGATGGTCACACGGTGGCTGATCGGGTCCAGCAGCAGGCCGCCGACTTCAATCGGTGCCTCGCCATCGGTTGGACCGGCACGACGCAGCACGGCTTTGAGACGTGCCACCAGCTCACGCGGGGAAAACGGTTTGGTGATGTAGTCGTCGGCGCCGACTTCCAGGCCCTGGATCTTGTTGTCCTCTTCGCCCTTGGCGGTGAGCATGATGATCGGGATGTCCCCGGTCAGCTCGTCACGCTTGAGACGGCGGGCCAACTCGATACCGGAGGTGCCGGGCAGCATCCAGTCGAGCAGGATCAGGTCCGGCTTGCGGTCGACGATGATGGCATGGGCCTGCTGCGAGTTCTCCGCCTCCAGGCAGTCATAGCCGGCCATTTCCAACGCAACGGCGATCATTTCGCGAATGGGCGCTTCGTCGTCGACGATCAGAATGCTCCTGCCAACCATGCCTTAATCCTCTTGTCATTTAACTGTCTTGCGCCGCATTAGATAACGGAATTATTGCAGTCGTGTGACAGTATTTTAGCTGCCCGGCGATTGTCATGATCCTGAACTAAGCTCTAAGTCCGAATCCTGACAACCACAAAAGGAAGGTTTCCATGAAGCAAATCTCGCAATCCTTCAAGGCCCTGATGCTGGTCGCTGCGTTTTCGTTGCCGGCCATGGCCTTCGCGGCTGAGCCTGCGATGATGAAAGGCGACATGATGGTCGACCCTAAAGGCATGACCCTGTACACGTTCGACAAGGACACGGGCGGCAAGTCGGTGTGCACCGGTGAGTGTGCAGACCACTGGCCACCGTTCAAGGCGGAGGCCGGTGCCAAGGCTGAAGGCAAGTGGACCATTATCAAGCGTGACGATGGCACGATGCAGTGGGCCTACGGCGGCAAGCCACTGTATTACTTCGTGAAGGACAAGGCTCCCGGAGACATGTCGGGCGACAAGATGAAAGACGTCTGGCACGTCGTTCGCGAGCATATGTAAGCGATTCGCTTAACCCTGTAGCAGCTGGCGCAGCCGGACGCCCGAACGCGGCCCAAGCCTTCGGCAGCTGCTACCTAAAGCGTGTCCGTCAGCGCAGTGCGTAATCCAGCACGATCCCGACAAAAATCGCCAACCCGGCCCAGTGGTTGTGCAAAAACGCCCTGAAGCAACGCATCCGGTCCTTGCCACGGGTGTACCAGAATTCCCATGCGAAACAGCCCGCGGCCGCTAGCAAACCGAGGTGGAACCAGCCTCCGAGCTCGAATGTAGACCCGGCCAGCAACAGGCAGCCCAGCGCCAATCCCTGCAACGTCAGGATGATCACCCGGTCCGCATCGCCAAACAGGATCGCCGTGGATTTCACGCCGATCTTGAGGTCGTCGTCACGGTCAGTCATCGCGTAATACGTGTCATAACCCACGGTCCACAGCAGATTGGCGATCCACAGCAACCACGCCGCCGCCGGCAATTCACCGGTTTCGGCGGTGAACGCCATGGGCATCCCCCAGGAAAACGCCGCGCCCAGCACCACTTGCGGGTAATAGGTGTAGCGCTTCATGAACGGGTAACTGAACGCCAACGCCAGACCGCCGAACGACAGCCAGACCGTCGCAGCGTTAGTGCACAACACCAGCAGAAAACTCACGCCCATCAACAAGGCGAAGAACGCCAGGGCTTCTTTGGAACTGATCCTGCCGCTGACCAAGGGGCGTTGTTCCGTGCGTTTCACGTGGCCGTCGACCTTGCGATCCGCCCAGTCATTGATCACGCAGCCACCGGCGCGGGTGAGGATCACGCCTAGAACAAAAATCACCACGTTGGCCAGCGACGGCGAGCCTTTCCCGGCAATCCACAGCGCCCACAGCGTCGGCCACAGCAGCAGATAAATGCCGATCGGCTTGTCCATGCGCGTCAGTTGAATGAAATCCCAGGCCCGAGGGTTCAAGCGGTTCAAGGACTTGAGCAGGCTCTGGTACATCAGCAGTTCTCCGGATGGGCGCGGGTGGCGTTCCACAAGGTCGGCAGGAAGATTTCGGCTACCAGTACGCTCAGGGCGCCGCGGTCGAAGCGCGAGCGACGGCCCCACAGCTCAGGTGTCCGGCACTCCATCGGCAACCTTGTTTGAGGGTAGTGACACACCTCAATCGCACGACGCTGGAACGCGTGATCGCAAAACAGCAATTCCCCCAGAGAACGGCTGCCCAGTTCGTCCATGTGCAAACCATCGCCCTGCAACGCGCTACGCGCCGCAACGCTGCGGGCAAACACCCACGCCTCGCCATTCCCGCGCAAATACACCTCGCGCACCCAGCCCTCGCTGCCTTCGGCCAGGTCCAGTGCGACACACTCGTCGGCGCGCAGCGGTTGCCAGCCTTCGAACAGCGGCGTAACGCTGAAACGGTCATTCGACAAACGGATCAAGCGTCGGGTCAGGGAGCCTTCGTCGAACAGCCAGTCGAGGGTAGACGCGTCGGGGAGGGGCGCGAGTTGGCTTTGGGTGAGCCACAGCGGGGAGTTTGAGTGCGGCACGGTGAGTCATTATTGGCAGCAAATGAGGCGGCGAGCTTACCATGTCAGCCGGCGATTTTGATTGATGGGGCCGCCGGTGCGTCGAACATGCTTGCATCCGGCGGGCCCGATCAGTACAAAACGCCCTGAGCCGGACGGCAACGCGGCAACCATCGACCGTTCGTGCCGGCAATGCGCCTGAATCCTGAGGAAGTAACTGAATGAAAAAGTGGCAATGTGTGGTCTGTGGCCTGATCTATAACGAAGCCGACGGCTGGCCGGACGACGGCATTGCGCCGGGCACACTGTGGCAAGACGTGCCGGAAGACTGGCTGTGCCCGGACTGCGGCGTGGGCAAGATGGATTTCGAAATGATCGAAATCAACTAACAAGTCACCAGAGGAGTAAGGAATGAACGCACCTGTCGTCATCGTCGGTACCGGGCTGGCTGGCTATAACCTGGCCCGGGAGTTTCGCAAACTCGATAGCGAAACCCCGTTGCTGTTGATAACCGCCGATGACGGACGTTCCTACTCCAAGCCGATGCTCTCCACCGGTTTCGGCAAAAACAAAGACGCCGACGGCCTGAGCATGGCCGAACCTGGTGCGATGGCCGAACAGTTGAAAGCCGAAGTGCGGACCCACACACGCATCAGCGGCATCGACCCGGGCCACAAACGCCTGTGGATCGGTGAAGAATCGGTGATTTATCGTGACCTGATTCTGGCCTGGGGCGCGGAAACTGTGCGGGTGCCCATCGAAGGTGACGCGGCGGATTGCGTGTTCCCGATCAACGATCTGGAGGATTACGCGCGCTTTCGTGCGGCGGCCGCCGGCAAGCGTCGGGTGCTGTTGCTCGGGGCCGGCCTGATTGGTTGTGAGTTCGCCAATGACCTGAGCCTTGGCGGCTACGAGGTGCAACTGGTCGCACCGTGCGAGCAAGTCATGCCCACCTTGCTGCATCCGGCTGCGGCGGCTGCTGTTCAGGCCGGGCTGGAAAGCCTCGGCGCGCGATTCCATCTCGGGCCGGTGCTTAATCGCTTGCAGCGCGTGGCGGATGGCCTGGAAGCGCATCTGTCCGATGGCCAGGTGATCCCTTGCGACGTCGTGGTGTCGGCCATTGGTCTGCGTCCGCGTATCGATCTGGCCGCGGCGGCGGGTGTGCAAGTCAACCGTGGCGTGGTGGTCGACCGTCACCTGAAAACCTCCCATGACAACATCTACGCGCTGGGCGACTGTGCCGAGGTCGATGGGCTGAATTTGCTGTACGTCATGCCCCTGATGAGCTGTGCGAGAGCGCTGGCCCAGACCCTGGCCGGAAACCCTACGCCAGTCTCCTACGGCCCGATGCCGATTACCGTGAAAACCCCGGTGTGTCCGTTGGTGGTATCGCCGCCACCACGGGGCAGCGAGGGCGTTTGGACAGTCGAAGGGCAGGGCGGCGACATCAAGGTGTTATGCCGCGATGCCAGTGGAAAACTGCTGGGTTATGCCCTGACAGGCACGGCCGTAATGGAAAAACTGGCCCTCAACAAAGAGCTTCCGGCACTGCTGGCGTAAATACCGGTCGTTCTGTCGGAATCACCCCTCTTTTGCCCCTACAAAGCACGCGTCGAGACTGGCGCGGCTCTGCCTTGCGTGCCATCCTCACTCCCGTCTGCCGCAGAGTAGAGCACCTGCGGCGCTTTGGGCGCTGCTCCACAGAGAGCAGCACGGACATAACAACAAAAAACCGTCAAAGGGGCTTCACTAATATGCGTAAACCAGAACTCGCCGCAGCAATTGCTGAAAAAGCAGACCTCACCAAAGAGCAGGCCAACCGCGTTCTCAACGCCGTTCTCGAAGAAATCACCGGCGCTCTGCATCGCAAGGACAGCGTCACGCTGGTGGGCTTCGGTACCTTCCTGCAACGCCACCGCGGTGCGCGCACCGGCAAAAACCCGCAAACCGGTGAGCCCGTCAAAATCAAGGCCAGCAACACTGTTGCGTTCAAACCAGGCAAATCGTTGAAAGACAGTGTTAATCCGTAATACGCGCCGACGCCCGCACAGCGGGTGAGCGGGATAAAAAATGGGCATGCCAACGAGGTTGGGTGTCCATTTTTTTATGGTCGGCGGATCAGCTGGCCCGGCTGATTTTCCTGGCGAGAATCGCCGCCATTTCTGGCTCGTCGAGGTCATCCAGCGCCCGATCTATCAGCAGATGCACGCCATCGGCCATGCGGCTGAGTGCCAGGGCTACAGAGCGTTGTCGGCCTTCCACATTGTCGGCGAGGTCGGCGGCGATGGCGCTGATGGAACGAGAGTCTTCCGACGCGTTGGCGAGCAGGGCGTCCGTGTTGATGTCGGGGCAAACGCTGAAGAGCTGGCCGTTGGGTTTGGATTGTTTCGGTTTGGTTGACGGAAAATGGTGGTCGAGGGCGCGCTCGGCGGCGTCGTTGAGTTTGTTTGAATCGGGGCTTTCGTAGGGTGAGACCGGATCGGTGTCCGGTGGGTTGGGTGTCACTTTGAACATGATCTTCAATTCCATGAATGATGCTGACACCACTTCGCCGACTAAACGGAGGGGTGGCAGCTGTACGCAGGTTAGTCGGACCGGGGAATTGAAGAAGCCGGCGCACCCGAAGGTGCCCTGCGCACAGCCACCATCAAATGCAGGTATGAGAAACCTGTCTGACGGAAGCTTGTGCAACTTCAATTACCAGCGGGCGACTAAACCCGTCCACTGAGAATCAGTGACAGGAACCAAGTTACCGACCGGCCCCAAGGCGCACAAGCCGGCGGATTCTGGCGTAGCCGTAGGCAACGGCGCAAGGTGTTGTAGCTTGCAGGACGTAACACTAAACACCGTTAAACACCCCTCTGAAATCAACACACATTCCCTGTCTGCGAGCCTGCTCGCGATGACGGCGTGTCAGTCGACACTTTCCCGCCCTGTCTGGCGACTTAACGGATCTGTCCTACACAACATGAAGATTTGCCTGACTGCGCCAACTCGCAGACCCACGCAAAGTCCCGTGCCTTCCGATAGACACAGGGATATGTGGATGCTCAGCGAGGCCAAGCAGGTCGTTTTCAAACTCGACATTGAAGGTTTTTCCCACGACCTTCAGGTACTCGAATTCCGCGCCAAGGAGAGGCTCAACCAACCCTACGCGGTCAAACTCGAACTGGTCAGCGAACATCCCGACCTGGGCCTCGAGTCTCTGTTGCATCGCCCGGCTTTTCTGCGATTCGGTCCTGACAGCAGCGGCATCCACGGGCAGGTCTATCAAGTTGCACAAGGCGATTCAGGCAAACGCCTGACCCGCTATCAGATGACTCTGGTGCCCCAACTTGCCTACCTCACCCACTGCCATAACCAGCGCATTTTTCAGCAATTAAGCGTGCCGCAGATCATTGCGAAAGTACTGAAAGACCAGGGAATGCAGCCCAACGCCTGGCGGTTCCAACTCAGCGCCGAGTACCGGCCTAGGCTCTATTGCGTGCAATACGAGACCGGACTGCATTTCCTGCAACGGTTGTGCGAGGAAGAAGGACTGCACTTTCATTTCGAGCACAGTCCCGACGGGCACGTGCTGGTGTTCGGCGACGATCAAACCAGCTTCTCGAAACCTTCCCAGTCAACCGCGTACAGACCAGGCAGTGGCATGGTCGCCGAAGCGCCGGTGATCGACCGTTTCAAGCTGCGACTGGAAACCCGCTCGACCCACGTCAGCCGTCGTGATTACGATTTCGAAAAACCTCGTCTGAAACTGGAAAGCGAGGCCCAAAATCCGCTGCTGCCGCACCTTGAGGATTATGGTTTTCCGGGTCAGTTCACGCATCGTGAGCGCGGTAAAGATCTGGCCAATCGGGCACTGGAACGCCACCGCGCCGATTACCGGCAAGCCAATGGGCGCAGTGATCAGTGCGTCATGCGTAGCGGCCATTTCGTCGACATGTCCGAACACCCCCGCGCCGACTGGAATGGCCTGTGGCTCCTGACTGAAGTCGAACACGTTGGCCTGCAACCCCAAGTGCTTGAGGAGTCGATCAGCGATGCCAGCCCGCAGGATGGGTTCAGTCAGGGCTACCGTAACCACTTCGTCGCAACACCTTGGGATGTCCCATTCAGGCCGGCGATCGAACACGCCAAACCGCGAATAACCGGCAGTCAGCATGCCATCGTCACCGGCCCGCCCGGTGAAGAGATCTACTGCGATGAATATGGTCGGGTAAAGGTTCAACTGCCTTGGGACCGAGAGGGTCAGCACAACGAACACTCAAGCTGCTGGCTTCGAGTCGCTACCGGTTGGGCCCATGACCGTTATGGCAGCGTCCAGATCCCCCGTATCGGCATGGAAGTGCTGGTGGGGTTCACCGATGGCGACCCTGACAAACCTCTCATCCTCAACTGTCTGCCCAACGCCTCGACTCCGGTGCCGCTGGATTTGCCCGCCCAGCATACGCAAAGCATTTTGCGCAGCCAGAGCAGTCCAGGCGGCGGCGGTTACAACGAGTTGCGCATCGAGGACAAAAAGGGCGCCGAGGAGATTGCCCTGCGTGCTCAGCGTGATTTCGTCCAGCTCGTCCTCAACGACGAACGCATTCAAGTCGACAACCACCGCACCGTGGTTGTCGGTGGCATCGCCAGCCACGACCTGCGCGGTGAAGAACAGCACCTGGCCCACGGCAACCGTTTGACCGAACTCAAGCAGGACGACCACCTGTTGGTCCATGGCGATCAACATATCCGCGTCGCTAGTCAGCGACTCAGCGCCACGCAACAGATTCACCTGAGTGCCGGACAACAAGTTGTCATCGATGGCGGAGCGCATCTGACGGTCCAGGCTGGCGGTCATTGGCTGACGCTGGGGCCGGAAGGTATTTTCAGCAGCGTGCCGATTCTGGTGGGCGGCACCCTGGCCGTGGGACTGCCCGCCGAGCCTCTGATGCCGGGCGCCTTGCCCCTGCTGAAAGTGACGTTCGATGCGGCACGGCAACGTCATGCGCTGATCTCAACCCGCGCCTCGCGCTGTCTGGTTTGCGAGGCCGCCCAAGCATGAACCTCTCGAGCTCTCTGCCTGAAGACCTACCCTGGAACGAGCATCAGGCTTTCCTGTTGCTGGACGGCGCGACGCTGAGCGATTTGCCGGAACGCTTGAAAACACTCGGTCCTGGCGCCAGCACTGTTGCGCTGTATGACTGCGCGCCGTTCACTGCGCTGCGCGATATCTCGCCGCTGCTGGTGGCGATCCAACAGCCTGACGAACCGATTGTTCAGTTCTATCGGCAACAGGCGCACGAAGAGTGGGGCGTGCTGTTGTTCAGCACCGCACCTGCGCATGACGTCGCCCAGCATTTGCGCAAACTGCTGACCGTTGAATTGCCCGAAGGCCTGCCGGTGGTCCTGCGTCTGGCCGATGCGGCCGTGGCGCAGGCGTTGTTCGGCAGTGGCGATCAGCGTTTGTTCGGTCCTATTACCTGCGTGGTGATAGCCGATAGCGTCAACGCCAATTGGCAGCGTCATCAACCGCGACTGCCGGACTGCCCGGAACTGACCACGCCCTATCGCCTGAGTCCTGAACTGAATGCAGCGCTGGACCGGGTTGATCGACGCCGTGCGTTGCTCGAGCTGGACGCCCATTTGCTCAAGTTCTTTCCCGAACGCCAGTGCGGTGAAACCGTGGCTGAGCGTTGGTCAATGCTCGCACAGCTGGAAGCCGAGGCCAGCGCCTTGGGCCTGAGCAGCCAATCCGAGCTTTTCTACTACGCCAACGTCATGGCCTGGCTGGGCGGCGCGGCACCCGAACAACACACATCTATCGCCCGTTTACTGCACACCCCCTCGCTGCAATCACCTGGCGAGCGCGTTGCGTTGGCCGCCGACCTGGCCCAGCGCTGGGCCAGCCAAGGGAGCCGCCCATGACCCACCCTGCAAACCTTGCTGCCGCCACGGCCTCAAAAACCGCCATCGGCTCTCCCGGTGCTTGCCCCTTGCGCCAAACCCACGTGCAGCTGCTGCCTTTGCGTTACGGACTGGTGGAAAAGCCACTCGACCCGAGTGCCGAACTGAAACTGCCATATGCCCTGACGACCCGCCCGCTGGGCATTCGCATGCTGCGCGATGGCTGGTTGTACGTGATCGACAGCGTTACCGGCCACTTGCACGAGTACCAGGTGCGCGACGGGCTGGTGAGCGCGTTGCTGCACACGGGCGCCAAGGTCGACATCGATCAGCGAACGCCTATCGAGGAGCGTCCGGCGCTGGTGTTTTCCAGGCGCAGCACCTTGCACGTGACGTTCGCCGAGGTGCAGTGGGCGGCGGCCAAATGCGCGCAGGTGCTCGACAGCCGTGCCGAACGCGAGCACTTCATGCAGGTCGTCGAACTCGGCCCGGTGAATTGCGAAACTGGCGGCGAACACCTGCTGACGGTCGAGCAAGGCAAACAATGGCTGGCAGAGATTGCGACCGATCCGGCACGGCAGGTGCAGGCAGAACAAGACCGCGCGGAACAGGAAACCGAGTCGCCGCCGGACGCCGTTCTATTGCCGACCGTGCACGTCAGCGATGCCCCCGAGCACGAGCGTGAACCCTATTTGTGGGAGCAACCGCAGCGCTTTCGCGAGTCGCACATCGGCGAGTTTCTCGGGCGGGTGCGCCCGGCTTATCAGGACGACACGCTGTTCCTTGTGGTGCACGACGACCTCGGTGTATTGCGTGATCTGGCCGAATATCAGGACGCCGTGGTCGGCTGGGTCGACGACTGGAGCAATGCCGCCCACAACGAACGCGATTACCTGCTGGCCTGTTATATCGAATCCCTGAGCCAGCTCAGTCCTGCGGATATCGGTAATCTGGCCGACGCCAGCGACGATCCGCGAGTCCAGGCACTTTTTGTCGATCTGGAACAGTTGCCCGAACCGGATCGGGAGCAGACCCGCAAAGCGTTGCTGGATTACCTGAACAAGGGTGGCAAGGTCGAGTCGCTGGGCGCTCCCGTGCCCCCGGAACTGGTGCAGCTGCGCAAAGAAGCGCATGCCGACGCGTTCCAACTCGCCAAGTATCAGGGCGCCACCCCCGACTTCACCGCCCACAGCCGCGCCAGTGACGAGGCAGACCGGCGTTACTATGCTCGCCAACATTTCAAGGTCGCCCCCGACGAATTCGTCGAGCGTCACCTCGATACCTTGGTAAAACTCGGCCAAGAGCAAAACAAACGCATCGTCGATGTGCTCGAAGGCTCCAGTTTCAGTGGCAAACGCGGGGTCAATGATTTCATCGACCGGCCGGCCATGGACGCTGCGCTGTTTCAGCATCGCGACGACCTTGGCCGCTGGAACCGCTTGCTCGAGCGCATCACCGCCGACCGCACGATGCTGGTGGGGGGCGGGCGCTTCCATCGCTCGGCCTGGTACTACGACGCGCAGGATCAACGGCAACTCCACCAGGCCTTCAGCGCCGAATACGCCTGCCTCAAGGACATCTGCCGCAGCGATCACGCGAGCGAAATCCTCCTCGCTTATCTGGAGAAACACCCCGAACTGACCCGGCCACTGTTCTACACCTTGCCGCTGCGTCTTCAGCCGGAGCGGGCCGCGCAATACGCCACGCTGTTCAACGCCGGTATGGGGGTGTTCAACAACCTGCCGCACTGGTTGGGCGAGTTGAAGAAAATCGAACAAGCGCCCCTGCCGGCGCTAGACGATCTGCCTGAACACACCCGCGCCGTTGCTGACGCGGCCCAGCACAGTCTTAGCCCGGCGCTGAACCTGGGGCTGAGTCGGGCGCTGGAAGGCTTTGATCTGGCGGGCGAAAAAATCCCCGACCTCGACGAACTGTTTCGGCGCCTGCCCAAAGCCTTGTCGGGGCGGATACTGGATGCGGCGAAAACCACCGGCGTGACCTTTACTGTCGCCAGCCCGGCGGAACACACGGCGTTGCAAACCAACCTCAAGGAAATGCTCAGGGAACGCGACTACCTGAAAACCCTGACCCGTGAACGTAGCCAGATTACCCACAACAAAAACCGCCAAGGGCATAAAACGCCGAGGGCGGTTGAGTTGCAGGAAGAAATTGTCCGCGTGCGCGGGCAGTTGACGCAACTGGAAGGCCGGTTGGCCGGGGCGCTGAGCCCGATTGCGGAACTGCCGGATCAGTCGGTTCGGCTGTATGGCGCGACGCCGGCTCGGGCGGGGGTGACGGTAGTGTTTCCGCCGGCGCAGCAGTTGGAGGTGCGGAGTTTGTTGAAGGATATTCGGTTGGGGGTTAGCTCGGTGCCGAATGCGAAATTGATTCGGAGCGAGGGGATGGGGTTGTTGGTGTTTTTGGTGCAGGGGGTGAATTTGGTTTCGGTGTATCGGGAGATGATGAATCAGACCAAAAATCCCAAGAAACGAGCCGAGTTCTTTGCCGCGTTTGCCGCTACGGGTGCCGCGGGATTTACGGCAGCGCAAAGTCTCGCCGACACAGCGTTGAGGGCGCGTAGCGCTGCGCTCGTCGCGGGTCTTCGACACCACGCTTTGCAGAATGTACATGTGCAGATGGGCAAGCTGCATGTTGGACTGGGCATCTTCACCTACGGTTTTGGTTTTGCGTCTTCAATGGTCAGCCTCATCAACCATCACCAGAATTGGCAACAGGCGACACGTAGCGGGAATGCTGCTGCACAGAATAGTGCAGCGCTCGCGACAGCGGGGGCGGCCGGCATGACGAGCGTCAATGCCTATGGATTTGGTCACACCTTACACGCGGGTTCCACCGTACTGATGGCAAAAAACACTGCCGCAAGGACCGCTGCGTGGGCCGCCGCTGGCACACGCCTCTCCACCGTGTTCTTCCGCTTCAACCTCGCCGGCGCCCTGATCACCGTACTGGAACTGGGCGGAACCTGGCTGTACAACCGCTACAACATCAGCGCCCATGACAAATGGCTGAAAACCACACCGTGGAGCCTGGACAGCGACGAGCGTGGCGACCATACCCTGGATGAATATCAAAGTTATCTGGCCTATTTGCTTCACGCCCCGTATGCGCAACAGGGTCCGAACAAGCATGATTCGTGGCTGAAAAATCTGCTGTTGAAGGCCAAGCCCAAAGACATCCATCTAGTGCTCCCAGGGCTCAAGCTCGGTGATTTTCAGCCACCCTTGAGTGGACAACCTGCTCATCGCCTGGGGATCGGTGCCCAGCGTTTTTCCGTTCCCCTCCACAGTCGTGGTGTACCGCGCGAGCGCAAGGACGTCATCAGTGAGGAAGTGGCGAACAGCCTGCGCATCGTACAAACAGGACCCGATTGGTTGGTGCTGTGCCTGCAATATCCCGTGGATCCTGACTCTGAATTTACCCCGGCGTCCGAAACGCTGGAACTGGCCGTCTGTGTACAAACCTTGAACGCCAAGGGCGCGTGGGTTTCTCGCATTCGGGTCATTCGCCTGAACCCTCGGAGTGACGGCCGCTTTCCGGCGTTGGCCTCTCAAACCGTTACCGAGCATCCGCCCATGTTGCTGGTTGAAACCCATTTGCTGGAGGTGGCCGACCATGCCCACCAAGATTGATATCCCGATCCCTGCGCCGCACCTGGAGCAATTCCGCAAAGCCGGCGATGTCGAACCGTTTCCCAGTGGGAGAATCACCTATCTCGCGCCGTTGCCACTGCCAACAGCGCTGCCGCCGCATGGCCCTCATATCGGGGAACTAAATGATGTGTACATGGACTTCGGGCTGGGATCACCGCAGATATTTTCATGGCAGGTCATATTAGGCGGGCCATTCAGCGGTGCCTTAATGATCGCCTTCCTCTTTCCGCTAATTGGCGGCTTTCTTGGGCTCGTACTTGGGTACAACTGGGAGGACACTTCGGACTCAATAGAGGGGATCTTCCATGCGTCTTACCCGCTAGCCATGCAAACTGGCTTTTGGACCCTACTCATCGGCCTTGCCGTCTGGCACCACAACCACAAAAAGCGCCTCCAGATCATCCCCACCCGCTTCAACCGTCAACGCCGCGAAGTCTGCTTCATGCCCGAAGACGCCACCGAGCCCGTCTTCGTCCCCTGGGAATCCCTCTCGGCCTGGGTCATCGAAGCCCAAGGCGCCACCCAATACGGTATCCATCGCCAATATGGCATGGGCATCGGTTTCCAGCACGGCGAGACACTCACCAGCGTCGAATTTCCCTGCTTCGCTCTTTCCCTGGCTATCAGCCACTGGGAAGCCATCCGCGGCTACATGGAATACGAAATCCACGACCTCAAATCCATCCAGGACCCGCAAGACCTGCAAGGCCCGAACGACCCGCCCCACGAAGGCCTGCACACCTTCCACAACGCCCGCGCCCGTATGCACCAGCAAATCCGCGACGGCCAGCGCGGTCGGATATCGGGGTTTTTCTGGTACCTGTACCACGTCATGACCCTGTGGACGATTCCCAACCACCTGACCGAATGGGAAGTCCGCCGTCTCCAGAAACTGGGCCCGCAGGCCATGCCCGAAGTGATGCGCCAATGGTCCGAGCCGTTGCCGAAGGAACAATGGGCCAAACCGAGTGAAGAGCTGCTGCGCCTGAGCGATCAGGTCCGACAGCTGCATAAACGCCAACCTCGTCGACCGATTACCGAGATTTTTGCTGAAGTGCAGCGTTTGAATCCGACGGACAAGCGTCGCGCATGAGCTGTTACAACCGTGAAGCCTTACTCGACTATCAGAAAAAACACCCGGAACTGATCCAGAGTGGCAAAGCGGCTCATCGCCTGGGGATCGGTGCCCAGCGTTTTTCCGTTCCCCTCCACAGTCGTGGTGTACCGCGCGAGCGCAAGGACGTCATCAGTGAGGAAGTCGCAAACAGCCTGCGCATCGTGCAAACAGGACCTGACCGGCTGGTGTTATGCCTGCAATATCCAGTGGATCCTGATGCCGAATTTACCCCGGCGTCCGAAACGCTGGAACTGGCCGTCTGTGTACAAACCTTGAACGCCAAGGGCGCGTGGGTTTCTCGCATTCGGGTCATTCGCCTGAGCCCTCGGACCGAAGGCCATTTCCCTGCACAACCTTCTAACTCCGTTACCGAGCATCCACCGCTGTTGCTGGTTGAAACCCATTTGCTGGAGTTGGCCGACCATGCCCACCAACCTTGATAGCCCGATGCCTGCGCCGCAGCTTGAGCAATCCCGCAAAGCCGGCGACGTCGAACCATTGGCCAGTGGGAAGATTACCTACCTTGCACCGTTGCCACTGCCGACAGCGCTGCCGCCGCATGGCCCTCATATCGGTGAATTAAATGACATGTATATGGACTTCGGACTGGGATCACCGCAAGTCTTTATGTGGCAAATGACTCTAGTCTTTCCATTCAGCGGCACTTTAATGCTCGCCTTTCTACCTCCAATGCTTGCTGCGCTCCTCGGGGTTGTGTTCGGTTACAGCCAAGTAGAAATCTGGGGCTCGGTACTCGGCGTGTTTGATGAAAGCTACGGCTACGCGCTAGTAAGTGGCTTTTGCTCTCTATTTATCGGCCTCGGCGTCTGGCACCACAACCACAAAAAGCGCCTCCAGATCATCCCCACCCGCTTCAACCGTCAACGCCGCGAAGTCTGCTTCATGCCCGAAGACGCCACCGACCCCGTCTTCGTCCCTTGGGAATCCCTCTCCGCATGGGTCATCGAAGCCCAAGGCGCCACCCAATACGGTATCCATCGCCAATATGGCATGGGCATCGGTTTCCAGCACGGCGAGACCCTGACCAGCGTCGAATTCCCCTGCTTCGGGCTCTCCCTGGCCATCAGCCACTGGGAAGCAATCCGTGGTTACATGGAATACGAAATCCACGACCTCAAATCCATCCAGGACCCGCAAGACCTGCAAGGCCCGAACGACCCGCCCCACGAAGGCCTGCACACCTTCCACAACGCCCGCGCCCGTATGCACCAGCAAATCCGCGACGGCCAGCGCGGTCGGATATCGGGGTTTTTCTGGTACCTGTACCACGTCATGACCCTGTGGACGATCCCCAACCACCTGACCGAATGGGAAGTCCGCCGTCTCCTGAAACTGGGCCCGCAGGCCATGCCCGAAGTGATGCGCCAATGGTCCGAGCCGTTGCCGAAGGAACAATGGGCCAAGCCGAGTGAAGAGCTGCTGCGCCTGAGCGATCAGGTCCGACAGCTGCATAAACGCCAACCTCGTCGACCGATTACCGAGATTTTTGCTGAAGTGCAGCGTTTGAATCCGACGGACAAGCGTCGCGCATGAGCTGTTACAACCGTGAAGCCTTACTCGACTATCAGAAAAAACCCCCGGAACTGATCCAGAGTGGCAAAGCGGCTCATCGCCTGGGGATCGGCGCCCACCGTCTTTCCGTGCCGCTCTACAGTCGTGGAGTACCGCGCGAGCGCAAGGACGTCATCAGTGAGGAAGTGGCGAACAGCCTGCGCATCGTACAAACAGGACCCGATTGGTTGGTGCTGTGCCTGCAATATCCAGCGGATCCTGATGCCGAATTTACCCCGGTCTCCGAAACGCTGGAGCTGGCGGTCTGTATCCAGACCTTGAACGCCAAGGGCGCGTGGGTATCTCGCATTCGGGTCATTTGCCTGAGCCCTCGGACCGAAGACCATTTCCCTGCACAACCTTCTAACTCCGTTACCGAGCATCCGCCCATGTTGCTGGTTGAAACCCATTTGCTGGAGTTGGCCGACCATGCCCACCAACCTTGATAGCCCGATGCCTGCGCCGCAGCTTGAGCAATCCCGCAAAGCCGGCGACGTCGAACCATTTGCCAGCGGGAAGATTACCTACCTTGCACCGTTGCCACTGCCGACAGCGCTGCCGCCGCATGGCCCGCATATCGGGGAGCTAAATGAGGTGTACATGGACTTCGGACTGGGATCGCCGCAGATATTTTCATGGCAAGCCATATTGGGAGGACCATTCAGTGTTGCCTTCTCGGTTGCATTCTTAATACCTCTATTTGGCGGCTTCATGTTCTTTGTGTTCGGGATGGGCTGGGACGATATTACTCATGCCATAAAAGGAGTATTCAATGAGGCGTACGGACCAGCCATACAGGGCGGTTTTTTTATGTTGCTCATCGGCCTCGGTGTCTGGCACCACAACCACAAAAAGCGCCTCCAGATCATCCCCACCCGCTTCAACCGTCAACGCCGCGAAGTCTGCTTCATGCCCGAAGACGCCACCGACCCCGTCTTCGTCCCTTGGGAATCCCTCTCCGCATGGGTCATCGAAGCCCAAGGCGCCACCCAATACGGTATCCATCGCCAATATGGCATGGGCATCGGTTTCCAGCACGGCGAGACCCTGACCAGCGTCGAATTCCCCTGCTTCGGGCTCTCCCTGGCCATCAGCCACTGGGAAGCAATCCGTGGTTACATGGAATACGAAATCCACGACCTCAAATCCATCCAGGACCCGCAAGACCTGCAAGGCCCGAACGACCCGCCCCACGAAGGCCTGCACACCTTCCACAACGCCCGCGCCCGTATGCACCAGCAAATCCGCGACGGCCAGCGCGGTCGGATATCGGGGTTTTTCTGGTACCTGTACCACGTCATGACCCTGTGGACGATCCCCAACCACCTGACCGAATGGGAAGTCCGCCGTCTCCTGAAACTGGGCCCGCAGGCCATGCCCGAAGTGATGCGCCAATGGTCCGAGCCGTTGCCGAAGGAACAATGGGCCAAGCCGAGTGAAGAGCTGCTGCGCCTGAGCGATCAGGTCCGACAGCTGCATAAACGCCAACCTCGTCGACCGATTACCGAGATTTTTGCTGAAGTGCAGCGTTTGAATCCGACGGACAAGCGTCGCGCATGAGCTGTTACAACCGTGAAGCCTTACTCGACTATCAGAAAAAACCCCCGGAACTGATCCAGAGTGGCAAAGCGGCTCATCGCCTGGGGATCGGCGCCCACCGTCTTTCCGTGCCGCTCTACAGTCGTGGAGTACCGCGCGAGCGCAAGGACGTCATCAGTGAGGAAGTGGCGAACAGCCTGCGCATCGTACAAACAGGACCCGATTGGTTGGTGCTGTGCCTGCAATATCCAGCGGATCCTGATGCCGAATTTACCCCGGTCTCCGAAACGCTGGAGCTGGCGGTCTGTATCCAGACCTTGAACGCCAAGGGCGCGTGGGTATCTCGCATTCGGGTCATTTGCCTGAGCCCTCGGACCGAAGACCATTTCCCTGCACAACCTTCTAACTCCGTTACCGAGCATCCGCCCATGTTGCTGGTTGAAACCCATTTGCTGGAGTTGGCCGACCATGCCCACCAACCTTGATAGCCCGATGCCTGCGCCGCAGCTTGAGCAATCCCGCAAAGCCGGCGACGTCGAACCATTTGCCAGCGGGAAGATTACCTACCTTGCACCGTTGCCACTGCCGACAGCGCTGCCGCCGCATGGCCCGCATATCGGGGAGCTAAATGAGGTGTACATGGACTTCGGACTGGGATCGCCGCAGATATTTTCATGGCAAGCCATATTGGGAGGACCATTCAGTGTTGCCTTCTCGGTTGCATTCTTAATACCTCTATTTGGCGGCTTCATGTTCTTTGTGTTCGGGATGGGCTGGGACGATATTACTCATGCCATAAAAGGAGTATTCAATGAGGCGTACGGACCAGCCATACAGGGCGGTTTTTTTATGTTGCTCATCGGCCTCGGTGTCTGGCACCACAACCACAAAAAACGCGCCGCCATCATCCCCACCCGCTTCAACCGCCAACGCCGTGAAGTCTGCTTCATGCCCGAAGACGCCACCGAACCGCTCTTCGTCCCTTGGGAATCCCTCTCCGCATGGGTCATCGAAGCCCAAGGCGCCACCCAATACGGCATCCACCGCCAATACGGCATGGGCATCGGTTTCCAGCACGGCGAGACCCTGACCAGCGTCGAATTCCCCTGCTTCGGCCTCTCCCTGGCCATCAGCCACTGGGAAGCCATCCGCGGCTACATGGAATACGAAATCCACGACCTCAAACCCATCCAGGACCCGCAAGACCTGCAAGGCCCTGACGATCCACCCCACGAAGGCCTGCACACCTTCCACAACGCCCGCGCCCGTATGCACCAGCAAATCCGCGACGGCCAGCGCGGTCGGATCTCGGGGTTTTTCTGGTACCTGTACCACGTCATGACCCTGTGGACGATTCCCAACCACCTGACCGAATGGGAAGTCCGCCGTCTCCAGAAACTGGGCCCGCAGGCCATGCCCGGAGTGATGCGCCAATGGTCCGAGCCGTTGCCGAAGGAACAATGGGCCAAACCGAGTGAAGAACTGCTGCGCCTGAGCGATCAGGTCCGACAGCTGCATAAACGCCAACCTCGTCGACCGATTACCGAGATTTTTGCCGAGGTTCAGCGGCTGAACTCGACCGACAAACGTCGCACATAAGCGGTCGAAACGTGCTCGAAGGCCTGGCATCCGGGGTCAACGATTTCGCAGACCGGCTGACCATGGACGCAGTGCTGTTTGGAACAGTCTGTTGGTGGCAGGAGGCGAGGAATGTTGCTGAAGAATATGCGGAGTGGGTTACCGAATGTTGCGTCGGCGACCTAAGAAATGTCGTCAGCTCATGCAAGTCACCAAAATGCTGGGTGCGTTAACAAGATACCCAAAAAACTGATGTAGGAGCGATCCTTAAGCCTGGAATGAAATGTCCGCGATACTGAAAGTTCCATTTTGGAACTCCGGTTTTAGTTATTGTGCGCCATCATGGTGATGGCACTTTTCTTATCCCCTGTTCTCATCCCGTCATCTTATTTTCTGATTAAAGTGACATTTAGGAATGCTCCTACATTCATCCTTTTTTATTTTTGGCATGCTTCGCGTCTGGCTCGTGGTGCGAATCGGCACTGAATACAGCGTTTATTAAGGTGGAAGCGTGGGAAGGCTCTATCTCGGCCGTTTCCGGCGCGAGGTTGAAGCGTTCATTAATTAAAATGATCTCAGGGATTCCCCTGCTACATATAGGGTGATCTCCTACAAGGCATAAATGCACTTCGTCTTGTTGTTTAATCAGATGCTTGCTAGTGGCCATCATTGTGATTACGATGCGCGCACTTGAAAGAGCACGAACTCAATTGGATGAGACTCATCGCAGCTCTTTGATACTGTCCCGCGCCGCTGAAATCTTCTTTTGGCGTATGACCGTAATCCTAAATAAAGGCCATGGATGTCCTACTCAAGCAAACTTTCCGCGCATTATCTCGAACTCGCAAAAGTCTCTGTTTCCAAAGAGAATTTCGCGGGCGAGGACGTTCGCTTTTCGGGCGAATTTGAAGCGCTGGAAAGCGAGCTGGCGAAAGCCTCGTCCATGCACGAAAGCGGCCAGATCGACTGGTTGAAAATCCGTGAAAACAGCGAAAACCTGCTGCGTACCCAATCCAAGGATTTGCGCGTTGGCGCCTGGCTGACCTGGGCGTTGTACCAGCGTGAATCGTTCCAAGGGCTGCTGGCCGGTCTCGGTTTGCTGCACCATTTATCAGAACATCACTGGGCCGACGTCCACCCGAACAAGCCCCGTACTCGCGCTGCTGCGATCAGTTGGCTGGTGCCGCGTCTCGAGCAGGTGCTGACAGAAAACATCGCGATCAAAGAACAGTTGCCGATGTTCCGGCGGCTGGTCGAACACCTTGAAGGCCTCGATGCCGCTTGCACCGAACATTTGGGCGACGACGCACCGCTGCTGCTGCCGATCTCCCGCCGCCTGAAAAACATGGTGCAGCGCGCTGCCGACAACCAGCCGGAACCCGGCGTGGTCGGTGCCGCCGTCGCCCAGGTCAAACAAGCCGCCACGCAGTTGTTCACCCCCGGCGCACCGATCGATAACGAAAAAGAAGCCCACAAGGCCCTGCGCGCCCAGCAAGAAAGCGCGCGGCCGTTGTGTGCCTGGTGGCTGAAGCAGAAAGCCACTGACCTGCGCGCCTTGCGCCTGAATCGCACGTTGCTGTGGCTGCCCATCGACGCGGTCCCCGAGCGCAACGCCGAGCAAATCACCGTGCTGCGCGGCTTGCCGGCGGACAAGCTCAAGGCCTATCAGGACCGATTCGACCAAGCCAAATACGCCGACCTGCTGGTGGAACTGGAGGCGAGTCTGGCAAAGACGCCGTTCTGGTTCGACGGTCAGCGTATGGTCTGGGAATGCCTTCAGTCCTTGAACGCCGAGATGGCCATGCGCGAAGTGGAAATCCACTTCGCGCTGTTGATTCAGCGCCTGCCCGGCATCATCGAATTGCGTTACCACGATGGCGCGCCATTCGCCGATCCCGCCACCCGCGCCTGGATCAGCGCCCACGTCATGCCGCACCTGCAAACCGCCAGCGCGCCGCGCAAGGTTGAAGTCGCTGACACGCAGCCCGCGTGGGAGCTGGCCCTCGAAGAAGTTCTGCCGATTTTGCGCAAGGACGGCCTCAAGGCTGCCGTGCAAATCCTCAAACAGGGGCTGCAAAGCGCCCAGGGCGGACGCGTTCGATTCTTCTGGCAGTTCGCCCTCGCGCGGCTGTGCTTCATGGCCAAGAAATACGAACTGGCCAAGACCCAGTTAGAGACCCTCGACCAGACATTACAGGACTCAGGCCTGAACGCCTGGGAGCCCGATCTTGCGCTGGAAGTGCTGCATTTACTGCATAGCTGCTGCGAGTTGTTGCCGCAGAACCATGCCGTACGTGAACGCAAGGAAGAGATTTATCGCAGGCTGTGCCACCTCGATCTCGAAGTGGTACTCGAATAGGCCCCCGGGCCACAACCGCAAGGAGAAAAGCCATGGCCAAAGAAGGCTCGGTAGCCCCCAAGGAACGCATCAACGTCACGTTCAAACCTGCCACCGGTGGTGCCCAGGAAGAGATCGAACTGCCGTTGAAACTACTGGCAATCGGTGACTACACCCACCGCAAGGACGAACGCAAAGTCGAAGATCGCAAGCCGATCAGCATCGACAAGATGACCTTCGACGAAGTGCTGGCCAAGCAAGAGCTGAGCCTGACACTGAGCGTACCGAACCGTCTTCAGGAAGAAAGCGACACTGAAGAACTGGCCGTGAAACTGCGCGTCAATTCGATGAAGGACTTCAACCCGGCCAGCCTGGTCGAGCAAGTGCCTGAGCTGAAGAAACTGATGGAACTGCGCGACGCGCTGGTCGCCCTCAAAGGCCCGCTGGGTAACGCACCTGCGTTCCGCAAAGCCATCGAAGGCGTGCTCGCCGACGACGAATCCCGCGGTCGCGTACTGGGTGAGCTGGGCCTGAACGCCGCAGCCCAGGACGCCTGAGTCTCCATCAGCCAAGGAAGCCAACACTATGAGCACGAGTGCAGCGCAGCAAAAAAGTAAAGAGAATGGCGAATACAGCATTCTCGACAGCATCATCGCCGAAACCCGCCTGACCCCGGACGACGAAGCCTACGACATCGCCAAGCGCGGTGTGTCGGCCTTCATCGAAGAGCTGCTCAAGCCGCAGAACAACGGCGAGCCGGTCAAGAAAGCCATGGTTGACCGCATGATCGCCGAGATCGACGCCAAGCTCAGCCGCCAGATGGACGAAATCCTTCACCACCCGGACTTCCAGTCGCTGGAATCGTCGTGGCGTGGCCTGCAGTTGCTGGTCGACCGCACCAACTTTCGCGAAAACATCAAGATCGAAATCCTCAACGTCTCCAAGGACGACCTGCTGGACGACTTCGAAGATTCGCCGGAAGTGATGCAATCGGGTCTGTACAAGCACATCTACACCGCTGAATACGGTCAGTTCGGTGGTCAGCCTGTGGGCGCGATCATCGCCAACTACTTCATGTCCCCAAGCTCGCCGGACGTGAAACTGATGCAGTACGTGTCCAGCGTAGCCTGCATGTCCCACGCGCCGTTCATTGCGGCTGCCGGCCCGAAATTCTTCGGCCTGGAAAGCTTCACCGGCCTGCCGGACCTGAAGGATCTGAAAGATCACTTCGAAGGCCCGCAATTCGCCAAATGGCAGAGCTTCCGCCAGTCGGAAGATTCCCGTTACGTTGGCCTGACCGTGCCGCGTTTCCTGCTGCGTAACCCGTACGACCCGGAAGACAACCCGGTCAAATCGTTCGTGTACAAAGAGACCGTCGCCAACAGCCACGAACACTACCTGTGGGGCAACACGGCCTACGCGTTCGGCACCAAGCTGACCGACAGCTTCGCCAAGTTCCGCTGGTGCCCGAACATCATCGGCCCGCAGAGCGGTGGCGCGGTCGAAGACCTGCCGTTGCACCACTTCGAAAGCATGGGCGAAATCGAAACCAAGATTCCTACCGAGGTATTGGTTAGCGACCGTCGTGAATACGAACTGGCCGAGGAAGGCTTCATCTCCCTGACCATGCGCAAAGGCTCCGACAACGCGGCGTTCTTCTCCGCGAGCTCGGTGCAGAAGCCGAAGTTCTTCGGCATCAGCGCAGAAGGCAAGGCCGCCGAGCTGAACTACAAGCTCGGCACCCAACTGCCGTACATGATGATCGTCAACCGCCTGGCTCACTACTTGAAAGTGCTGCAGCGCGAGCAACTCGGTTCGTGGAAAGAACGTACCGACCTCGAGCTGGAACTCAACAAGTGGATCCGCCAGTACGTGGCCGACCAGGAAAACCCGAGCGCCGAAGTCCGTGGCCGTCGCCCACTGCGTGCCGCTCAGATCATCGTCAGCGATGTCGAAGGCGAGCCTGGCTGGTACCGCGTCAGCCTGAACGTGCGCCCGCACTTCAAGTACATGGGTGCCGATTTCACCCTGTCGCTGGTTGGCAAGCTGGACAAAGAGTAAGCGGAGCTAACTCATGACTGGATACGGCAGCCTTTTCGAACGCCTGGGTGGCGACGCGGACAAACGCGTCGGCTGGAGCCGCGAGGTTTCCGCCATGGCGTCCGTGGCTGCCCATCTGGCCAAGATGCTCAGCACCCGTGCGGGCAGCGTGCAAACGCTGTCCGATTACGGGCTACCCGATCTCAATGACATGCGTCTGAGCCTGCACGACTCCCTGAGTCAGGCCCGTCTGGCCATCGAGAATTTCATCGAAGCCTACGAGCCACGCCTGAGCAATGTGCGTGTCATCTCCCTGCCGCGTGACCACGATCAGCTTCGCCTGTCCTTCAGCATCGAAGGCCTGTTGGAAGTGGATGGTTTCAAGCGTCAGGTCAGTTTCGCCGCGCGCCTGGATGGCAGCGGTCAAGTGAAGGTCAACTAAGGAGATTCGTATGTCCGGCAAACCCGCAGCACGTGTATCCGACCCCACCGCTTGCCCGCTCCCCGGCCACGGCACCAACCCGATCGTCGCCGGTTCCGGCGACGTCTTCTTCGACGGCCTCGCGGCCGCCCGCCAAGGCGATGCCTCGGCGTGTGGTGGTGCGATGTCGGGCGGGTTGGCGACGACGGTTTTGATTAACGGAAAACCGGCCGCCACGGTGGATTCCGTCGGGACTCATGGCAACAAGGTTACGGCGGGTTCCGGGACGGTGATTATCGGGAATTCGCATACGCCGGTGCCGTTTGTGGCGCCGTTGCCTTTGATTCTTCCTGGGTTTGATGAGCAGTTTGCTCTGACAGATGAAGCTGGTATGCCCATTGCCAATCGTAGATATCTGCTCGTTCGCCAAGACGGTACGCAGGAAGAGGGTGTTACTAATGAAAAAGGTTTCACTCACCGACTAGCTCGTCACGAAAGTGCAGAGCAAGTTGAAATCTATGTTGCAAAAGGAGATTGATAGATGGGCGCCGATGTCATCAATACTTCAAGTGGTGCTTTTACAAAAGTCGCTGCGATGCAAAGTACACCGACTAAGGATCTGACGCCTAAACCGATTGTTGTTGAACAAGGGCTGACAGTATTTTTGGGCGGCGCCGGGATGATTGGTGCTTATAACGCAGATATGGTGGCTGCGTTCAAAGAGGCTGGAATTTTAAATGCCGTTTATGGGAACTACTCATCTCTAATAACTGGATGGGATAAGCATGTGCCCGATCTGGTCGACATGCTTAGTGATGCTGCGTCTGTGGTGCTCTACAACCAAGACGAAAGTGATTCAGTCGTATTTGAGTATGGCGAAATTCAGAAGTGCAAATATGGCGGCGAATACATAGAGAAAAAGTATATCTATGGTTTGATCACTATCAAAAGCAATAGCGTAGTGGAATGTACCCCGACAAGCGATATGTTGGCGATCAAGATAGGGCGGGATATTTCAAAAATCAAAACAACGGAGTTTCCGTTGAGCGCATTGGAAATCACCAAGCCAATTCCAAAGATCGGGCAATTCAATATAGTGGGTTACTCTTGGGGCAGCGTAGTCGCGGCCCGTACTGCTATGCACTATGCCCGTTCGGGCACCAAAATAGACAACCTTGTCCTCATTGGTGCTCCGATCAATAAAAGTTTGAAAGAAGCTGTTAGTAATCATCCAAACATCGGTAGCGCAATAATTATCGACTTGAAGGATAAGGGCGACCCTATCTATGCGGGCATGACTGATAAGGAACTTGTCGACTCGGCTCTTGAACTTGGTAGGCAGATGCCAACGGCGGAAGGGCACTTTTACTATTCCGGCGACAGTGCAGAAGGAAAAGCAAGGCGTCGAGAGCTCGCCAAGCTTCTCTATTCAAAGGGGCTACGCTAGATGCTTCGTTATTTTTATTTTTTTGTGGCTGCGGTATTGCTGCTGATGTCGTGCACTGACCCGAAAACCCAATGGTCAATAGACGGATTTGATGTTTATGGGAGCTTGTTTGTTTTTTGTATGGCTCTTTATATTCCGATGATGGCGCTCTCTTTTTATTATTTTGTAAAAGCGTTAACAAGATTTTTTAAATATAAAAACTCTCGCGATGGGTTTTTGTTATTGGCGTCCACTGTTGTGGGTGTTGTTGCTCTTTACAGTTTTAATCACTGGGTGTTCAGTGAAATTTACTAACGATTCGGCGCAGGGCATTCGGAAAAGTGAAGGCTGCCCTCATCAAAATTTTTTCAGGGCAGCACTCTGGTCTCCGCTCTTGGTGATGTTGACTTTGACACGGGTTGAGCAGGGCAACGAATACGCGGCGGTTCTGGACTTGCAACAAATGCTGTTGATCTACGTCCTCACATTCGGCATCCCGGCCTACATCGCCTTTGCCCTGTGGGCAACGCGAGCACTGAACGGAAAAACCGAACAGCAAATTTTGAAAAGCGTGTGGCGCGCACCGCTGACGTTCATCCCTTTTTACGCCGCTCCGTGGGTGATTTATGGGTTGGCCCATGTGCTTTTGGGGAGCCTTGCCGGGTTCCCGATGATGTTTGGCTGGCTGGCTTTTTTACCGTACCTGCTCATCGCCGGCTACGTGGTTTCCGGTCTGACAGTCGCGGTCTACAGGACGTTTTTTTCATGAGTTCCACTACCAGGAAGGTACCCCGTGTCCTTTAACCACTACTACCAAAGCGAACTCACCGCACTGCGCCAGTTAGGCCGCCGTTTCGCCGAACGTAGCCCGGCGTTGGCACCTTTCCTCGGCCAGGCCGGGCGGGATCCGGACGTGGAGCGGTTGCTGGAAGGTTTTGCGTTCCTGACCGGGCGGCTGCGTCAGAAGCTCGACGACGAACTCCCTGAGCTCAGCCATTCGCTGATGCAATTGCTGTGGCCCAACTACATGCGGCCGCTGCCGGCGTTTAGCATTTTGCAGTTCGACCCGCTGAAGCGTTCGGGTCCTGCGTTGATGGTCGAACGCGACACTCCGGTTGAGAGCGTGCCAATCGATGACGTGCGCTGCCTCTTTCGCACCTGCTACCCGACCGAAGTCTTGCCGCTGGATCTGGCCGCGCTGAATTACTCGGTGAAGGGTGACGGTTCGCTGTTGAGCCTGCGCCTGGAGATGAGCGCCGATGGTCATCTGGGTGAGCTGGAATTGAGCCGCTTGCGTCTGCACTTCGCTGGCGAGCGTTACATCAGTCAGATGCTGTACCTCAGTCTGTTGCGCAATCTTGAAGGCATCGAGTTGATCCCGCTGGACAGCGCGGGCAAGCCCATCAATGGCGTCAACGGCACGCCGATGGCGTTCAAGATGCCCGGCGACCGTGTGCAACCGGTGGGTTTTGCCGAAGAAGAAGCGTTGATCCCCTATCCGCTGAACACCTTCCGTGGCTACCGCTACTTGCAGGAATACTTCGCCTTCCAGGACAAGTTCCTGTTCGTCGACGTCAACGGTCTGGACATGCTCAAGGCGTTGCCGGAAGACACGCTCAAGCAAGTGCGCGGCCTCGAATTGCGCTTCGACATTCGCAAGAGCGGCATCATGCGGATGCGTCCGACCCTGGACAACGTGAAGCTCTACTGCACGCCCATCGTCAACCTGTTCAAGCACGACGCACTGCCGATCCGCCTCGACGGTAAGCAGGACGAATACCTGCTGCTGCCCGCCGAATTCGATCTGCAAAACTGCGGCGTGTTCTCGGTGGAAACCGTCACCGGCTGGAAGCCCGGCGGCCTCGGTTACCAGGAATACGTGCCGTTCGAATCCTTCGAGCACGACCCGAGTTTCGACGTGCCCAACAGCCGTCCGCATTACAGCATCCGCCAGCGTTCGTCGCTGTTACACGACGGCCTCGACACCTACCTGAGCTTTGGCATCCGCCACACCGAAGCCCACGAAACCCTGTCGATCGAGCTGATGTGCACCAACCAGAACCTGCCGAAAAAACTCAAGCTCGGCGACATCTGCCAAGCCTGTGAAGAGACGCCGGAGTTCCTCAGTTTCCGCAACATCACCCCGGCTACCCCGAGTTATGCGCCGCCGCTGAACCGCGACTTCCTGTGGAAGCTGATCAGCAACATGTCGCTTAACTACCTGTCGTTGGCCGACGTCAATGCGTTGAAGGTGATTCTCGAAACCTACGACCTGCCACGCTACTACGACCAGCACGCGGAGAAGGTCAGCAAGCGTCTGCTCGGCGGGCTCAAATCGATCAAACACCAACACGTCGACCGCCTGCATCGCGGCTTGCCGGTGCGCGGGTTGCGCACCGAGCTGACCATCGACCCGGAAGGCTACATCGGTGAAGGCGACCTGTTCGTGTTCGCCTCGGTTCTTAACGAGTTTTTCGCGCTTTACGCCAGTCTCAATTCGTACCACGAGCTGCGGGTAAAAAGCACACAGGGAGAGGTGTACCAATGGACACCACGTATGGGCCTTCAGCCGCTGCTTTAAGCGGTCTGACCCGAGGAATACGCGAGTACTCGCTGTTTCAGGCCGTGCTGCTGGTGGTTGACCGGCTGCGCGAGGCCCACCCGCACCTGAGTCAGGACGATCTGTACGACCAGCTGGAATTCCAGGCCAACCCGAGCCTGGGTTTCCCTGGCAGCGATGTCGATCGCGTGGAGTTTTTCCACGAGCACGGGCAGATGCGCGCGCGCCTGCGTTTCAACCTGATCGGCCTGGTCGGTTCCGGTTCGCCGCTGCCAGCGTTCTATGGCGAACAGGCCCTGGGCGACAGCGAAGACGGCAATCCGACCCGCCACTTCCTCGACCTGTTCCACCATCGCCTGCAACGGCTGATGCTGCCTATCTGGCGCAAATACCGCTACCGCGCGAGCTTTGAGAGCGGCGCGCTCGACCCGTTCTCTTCGCAGCTGTTTGCGTTGATTGGCCTCGGCGGCGAAGAGATTCGCAAGGCCGGCGAACTGAACTGGAAACGCCTGCTGCCATACCTCGGCTTGCTCAGCTTGCGGGCGCACTCGGCGGCGCTGATCGAAGCCGTGCTGCGTTACTACTTCAAGCACGCCGAGCTGACCATCGAGCAATGCATCGAGCGCCGCGTGGAAATCCTCGACGAACAGCGCAACCGTTTGGGTCGCGCCAACAGCCTGCTCGGCGAAGACCTGGTGCTGGGCGAACACGTGCGCGACCGCAGCGGCAAATTCCGCATTCACATCCGCGAACTCGACTGGCAGCGCTTTCACGAATTCCTGCCCATCGGTTTCGGCTACCAGCCGTTGTGCGCGCTGGTGCGCTTCACGCTGCGTGACCCGCTCGATTACGACATTCGCCTGGTGTTGCGCCACGAAGAAATTCCGGAACTGCGCATCGGTGAGCAGAACGCCTGTCGCTTGGGTTGGACCAGTTGGCTGGGCCGCGAAAAAGCGGACGGCGTGGTGACCCTGGGCAGCAAAATTCATTAAGGACAGATGACCCATGATCAACGTAGACCTGCAACAACTTATCCAGGCGCTGGACGCCGAAACCCGTCGTGACCTGGAAAGTTCTGCCGAACGCTGTGTCGCCCGTGGCGGCAGCAAGATCCTCGTCGAAGATTTGCTGCTGGGCTTGCTGGAGCGTCCGCAAGGCCTGCTCGCACGCGCGCTGCAAGACGCCGAAGTGGATGCCGGTGAACTGAGCGCCGCCCTGCAGTCGCGGGTCGAGCACAGCGCTTCGCGCAACCCGGTGTTTGCCCCGGAGCTGGTGCAATGGCTGCAGGATGCCTTGCTGGTGGCCAACCTTGAACTGGGCCAGACCCAGGTCGAACAGGCCGCGCTTATCCTCGCCTTGCTGCGCAACCCGATGCGCTATGCCGGCAGCCGCTACCAGGCATTGCTGGCGAAGTTGAACATTGATCGCCTGAAAGAATTTGCCCTGTCGCAGAAAGAACAGCCGGCCACCGGCAAACCCGCCGTGCCGGGCGAATCCTTGCTGCAGCGCTTTACCCACAACCTGACGCAACAAGCCCGCGACGGCAAACTCGACCCGGTACTGTGCCGCGACGGCGCGATCCGGCAGATGGTCGACATCCTCGCCCGTCGCCGCAAGAACAACCCGATTGTGGTCGGTGAAGCCGGTGTGGGTAAAACCGCGATCGTCGAAGGCCTGGCTTCGCGCATCGCCGCCGGTGAAGTGCCGCATGTCCTGAAAGGCGTCGAGCTGCTGTCGCTGGACATGGGCCTGTTGCAGGCCGGCGCCAGCGTCAAAGGTGAATTCGAACGTCGCCTCAAGGGCGTGATCGACGAAGTCAAAGCCTCGCCGAAACCGATCATCCTGTTCATCGACGAAGCCCACACGCTGATCGGCGCGGGCGGCAATGCCGGCGGTTCCGACGCCGCCAACCTGCTCAAACCCGCACTGGCCCGTGGTGAGTTGCGCACCATCGCAGCGACCACGTGGGCGGAGTACAAAAAATACTTCGAGAAAGACCCGGCGCTGGCCCGGCGCTTCCAACCGGTGCAACTGCACGAGCCGACCGTCATCGAAGCGGTGACCATCCTTCGCGGCCTGGCTCAGGTGTACGAGAAGAGCCACGGCATCTACCTGCGCGATGACGCCGTCGTTTCCGCTGCCGAACTGTCCGCCCGTTACCTCGCCGGCCGGCAACTGCCGGACAAAGCCGTCGACGTACTCGACACCGCTTGCGCGCGCGTGCGCATCAGCCTTGCCGCTGCCCCGGAAAGCCTCGAACGCCTGCGTGGCGAACTGGCTGAAGGCGGTCGTCAGCGTCAGGCCCTGCGCCGTGATGCCGAAGCCGGTTTGTCGATCGATCACGAAGCGTTGAACGGGTTGGAAGCGCGGCTGGAAGAAGCTGAAGACGAAAGGGCGGTGCTGGAAACCCTGTGGACCGAACAGAAGGTATTGGCCGAACGCCTGTTGGACCTGCGCCAACAACTGGCCAGGGCGCGTGAAGCCGCTGCCGTCGAACCGACCGTCACGGTTGAAGAAGACGCTGAAGGCACGGTGATTGAAACGCTGCCAGTGGACGAAGCGCACAGCGTCGAAACCCTCGAAGCCGCGCTCAACGACACGCACAAAACCCTGACAGCACTGCAAGTCAAAGAACGTCTGGTGAGCTTCGAAGTCTGCCCGCGTCTGGTCGCTGAAGTGATCAGCGCCTGGACCGGCGTGCCCTTGGCGCAACTGGCCCGCGAGCACAACGCCAAGGTCGCGAGCTTTGCCACCGACCTGCGTACGCGCATCCGTGGTCAGGAACAAGCCGTTCACGCGCTGGACCGTTCGATGCGCGCCACCGCTGCCGGCCTCAACAAACCGGACGCACCCGTTGGCGTGTTCCTGTTGGTCGGCCCGAGCGGCGTCGGCAAAACCGAAACCGCACTGGCCCTGGCTGATTTGCTCTACGGCGGTGATCGTTTCATCACCACCATCAACATGTCCGAGTTCCAGGAGAAACACACGGTTTCGCGCCTGATCGGAGCGCCGCCAGGTTACGTCGGTTACGGCGAGGGTGGCATGCTCACCGAAGCCGTGCGTCAGAAGCCGTACTCCGTCGTGCTGCTTGATGAAGTCGAAAAAGCCGACCCGGACGTGCTCAATCTGTTCTACCAAATTTTCGACAAAGGCGTGGCCAACGACGGAGAAGGGCGCGAGATCGACTTCCGCAACACGCTGATCCTGATGACCTCCAACCTGGGCAGCGACCGCATCAGTGAACTCTGCGAAAACGGCGCGCGACCGACCGCCGAAGTGCTTGAAGAAACCATCCGCCCGGTCCTCAGCAAACACTTCAAACCGGCACTGTTGGCGCGCATGCGCGTGGTGCCTTACTACCCGGTCGGCGGCCCGGTGCTGCGCGAGCTGATCGAAATCAAACTCGGTCGTTTGGGCGAGCGCCTGAACCGTCGTCAACTGGATTTCACTTACTGCCAGAACCTCGTCGATCATCTGGCCGAACGCTGCACCCAAAGCGACAGCGGCGCGCGCCTGATCGACCACTTGCTGGACCTGCACGTACTGCCGCTGGTGGCCGACCGCTTGCTCGACGCGATGGCCACCGGTGAAAGCCTCAAGCGTGTGCATGCCACGCTCGACGGTGACGCCAGCGTGATCTGCGAGTTCGCCTGAGGTGGGTGTGATGTTCACTCAAGTCTCGCAACCGCTGGTCTATGCCGAAGCCTTGCTGGCGCAGTTCGCCAGCCTGTCGCGTGCGGCGGACAGTGCTGCGTTGCTGGGTGACTTCGTGCGCGGTCTGGCCGAGCTCAGCGATTGCGAACTGACGCAGCTGTACCTGCTGGACGCGACCCACACCTGCCTGGGAATGAATGCCGAGTGCCTGAACGGCATCCTGCAACCCCGGGAAGCGGCGAGCCTGCCGGCGGATTACAACGGCGAACAACTGCTGCAATTCGCGCTGTGCCAGAACCGCGTGGTGAGCCTCAGCGAATTGAGCGGCAGCCTGCACGAAACGAGTTTCCTGCCGCCGCAGGCCACGCCCTGGCAGTCGTTGCTGTGCGTGCCGCTGGTCAATCAGCAGAAGTCGGTTGAAGGCTTGTTGCTGTGCGCCAGTCACCGGCACATCGACCTGCAAGGCTTAGCCGATTCCCTCGGGCAACTGGGTTCGTTCGTGCTCGGCCAACTGCATTTGCTGCAACGTCTGCGTCAGCCAACCAGTGATGCGCGGCCAGTGAAGGTCAGCGTTCCGAGCGCCAGCGGTTACGGTTTGATCGGCAAGAGTTCGGCCATGCGCCAGACCTATTCGCTGATCAGCAAAGTCCTGCACAGCCCTTACACCGTGCTGTTGCGCGGCGAAACCGGCACCGGCAAGGAAGTGGTGGCGCGGGCGATTCACGATTGCGGTCCGCGCCGTTCTCAGGCGTTCATCGTGCAGAACTGCGCGGCGTTCCCCGAGAACCTGCTGGAAAGCGAGCTGTTTGGCTACCGCAAAGGTGCCTTCACCGGCGCTGACCGCGACCGCGCCGGGCTGTTCGATGCGGCCAATGGAGGCACCTTGCTGCTCGATGAAATCGGCGACATGCCGTTGTCGCTGCAAGCCAAGTTGCTGCGCGTGTTGCAGGAAGGCGAGATCCGACCATTGGGTTCCAACGACACCCACAAGATCGATGTGCGCATCATTGCCGCGACGCACCGGGATCTGTCGGTGCTGGTCAGCGAAGGCAAGTTCCGCGAGGACTTGTACTACCGCCTCGCGCAATTTCCGATCGAGTTGCCGGCCCTGCGTCAGCGTGAAGGCGACATCCTCGACCTGGCACGACACTTTGCTGAAAAAGCGTGCTCGTTCTTGCAACGCGACGCGGTGCGTTGGTCCGATGCTGCGCTGGAGCACCTGTCCGGTTATGCCTTTCCCGGCAATGTGCGCGAACTTAAAGGCCTGGTCGAACGCGCTGTTCTGTTGTGCGAGGGCGGCGAGTTGCTGGCCGAGCATTTCTCCCTGCGCATGGAAGCCATGCCGGAAGACAACAGCCTGAACCTGCGCGAACGCCTGGAACAGGTCGAGCGCAGCCTGCTGCTCGATTGCCTGCGCAAAAACGACGGCAACCAGACCCTCGCCGCCCGCGAACTCGGCCTGCCACGGCGCACGCTGCTGTACCGCCTCGGTCGCCTGAATATCAACCTGGGTGACTTCGATGGGTAGGCAAATGTCCGTCGATTTCACCTCAACCGCTTCTAACAGCGCCGCCCAAACGGGTCGGCGCGTTGTGCTTTGTCTACCTCTGGAGACCCTCTGATGCCTGTTCGTCACTGGCAAGCCGTCCTGCTGACCCTCGTCGTTTTATGCGGCCTCGGCGGCTGTAGCGGCAATTACAAATACAACGACAACACCTATCGCCCATTGGGTGATCCGCAGGCGGTCAATCGCGGCAAGTGACCGCAAGGAGTATCACCATGGAACTGGTTTTCGAAATGCTCAACACCAAGCAATTCGTGCCCACGGACTTGTGCCAAAAGACCTTCAAACAGGCCGGTGGCGTCATCGGTCGGGGCGAAGATTGCGACTGGATCATTCCGGACCGCAAGCGGCATCTGTCCAATCACCACGCGTTGATCAGCTACCGCGATGGCACGTTTTTCCTGACCGATACCAGCAGCAACGGCATCCAGAACAGCGAAAGCGGTGCACGCCTGCGCAAGGGCGAAGCCATGCGTATCGAGCACGGCAGCGTCTATGTGCTGGGTGATTTCGAGATCCGCGCGCGGCTGGTGCGTGACCCGGCGACCTTCGACGTTGAAGTTGGCCGTCCGCAAGCGGCAGGCAGCATCATTCCGGATGACGCGTTCCTCGACCTCGACCCGCTCAATGCACTGGATCAGCAAGAGCGTGTGTATTCGGAAATCGAGCAATTGATCTCCCCGAGCACCACGATCGAAGACTCTCGTCAGCGCGCCGATTACGCCCGTATCGACATGGAAAGCCTGATGGTCCCGGAGCTGATCAACGCCCCGGTCGAACCCGCCCCGGCCCCGCCGCCGAAAGCGGTGGAGCGTCAGAGCGAAGGCTTTTGGGAGCATTTCGGTGCCGCGCTGGGCGTGGATCTCAAGGGCCTCGATCACGACGCCCGCGAAGCCTTGGCGTTGAACGCGGCACGCTTGCTGAAGCAAAGCGTCGGCGGTTTGCAGCAGAGCCTGCGCACCCGCAGCGAACTGAAAAACGAACTGCGCCTGGCCCAGACCACCGTGCAAGGTTCGCAAAAGAACCCGCTGAAATTCGCCGTCGATGCCGGTGAAGCACTGGGCATTTTGTTGCAGCCGAACAAGCCGGGCCAGTTGCCGGCAGAACAAGCGATCTCGCGCGCGTTCCGCGATGTGCAGGCGCATCAGGTCGCGCTGCTGACCGCCAGCCGCGCCGCCGTTCGCGGCACGCTGGAGCACTTCTCGCCACAGCAATTGACCCTGCGTTTCGAGCGCGACAACAAGCCGTTGGTCGCCACCTCGGGCAGTCGCTGGAGAGCCTACGGTCGTTATCACCAGGCCCTGCGTCAGGACGATGACTGGAGCGAGCGCCTGTTGGCCCGCGACTTCGCTCAGGCCTACGAAGAACAGATCCGCCTGATTTCAACCCTACACACCGACCACCAAGGATGATGCGCATGTCTCGCTGCTCGACCGCTTTTTTCAAGACGCTGACGACGCTCATGGCCCTGTTGCTGTTGGCCGGCTGCTCGTCACTGTCGCCGTATTCGACAGTCACCAAGCTCAACCTGAAACTGACCGCCAGCGATCAGCTGAACCCGGACCTCAACGGGCGTCCGTCGCCGATTGTTGTGCGCCTGTTCGAGCTCAAGCACCCGGTGACGTTCGAAAACGCCGATTTCTTCAGCCTGTATGAACGCGCCAAGGAATCCCTGGCCCCAGACCTGGTGGCCAGCGAAGAACTCGAGCTGCGCCCGGGCGAAACCGTCGAGCTGAAACTCAGTGTGGAGGAGGGCAGCCGCTACGTTGGTGTGCTCGCCGCCTACCGCGACCTGCCGGAAACCAAATGGCGCTACACCGTGCAAATCACCCCGGTGGAAGTCACCGACGCTGACCTGACGCTCGATCAGGCCGGTATCCGCAGCAGCCTCGAAACGCTCGCCAAGGCGGATGACTGATCATGAATAACCATAAAGTCATTTGGCAGGAAGGCATGCTGCTGCGCCCGCAGCACTTCCAGCACAACGATCGTTACTACGATCACCAGATGAAGACCCGCACCCAGTTGCTGGGCAGTTACACCTGGGGCTTCCTCAATCTGGACATCGACTTGCAGTTCCTAAACATGGGCAAACTGGTGATCAGCCAGGCCTCGGGGATTCTGCCGGACGGCAGCCTGTTCGAGCTCGGCGGCAACACCGAACCGCTGGCACTGGACGTGCCGCCGAACACCGGCAACACGCCGATTTACCTGGCGCTGCCGCTGGTGACCGGCAACCACATCGAGGCGCGCCGTCCGGAGCAATCCGACGTGCTGGCGCGCTACACCGCGTACGAAGCCGAAGTGGCCGACTCCAACGCCGGTGATGATTCCGCCAGCCAGGTGCGCTGTGGTCGCCCGGACTTCAAACTGTTGCTCGGCGAGCAACAGAGCGACCAGGCCTACGTGAAACTGAAGATCTGCGACGTGCTCGACACCACGCCCGACGGCGTGATCAGCCTCGACCCGGATTTCGTGCCGACCTACATTCAGGCGCATTCCTCCAGCTACCTGCTGTCGTGCCTCAAAGAAGTGATCAGCATGCTTGGTCACCGTGGTGACACCATTGCCGACCGCATCCGTTCCAACGGCAAGGTCGGTGGCGCGGAAGTCGGCGACTTCATGATGCTGCAACTGATTAACCGCACCGAGTTGCTGCTGCGTCACTACCTCGGTCTGGAACAGGTCCACCCGGAAGAGTTGTACCGCACGTTGCTGACCATGCTCGGTGACCTGGCGACCTTCTCCAGCGACAGCAAACGCCCGCGCCTGGACAGCCGTTACCAGCACAGCGATCAGGGCGCGAGCTTTCGCAAGTTGATGGAAGCGATCCGTCAGGTGTTGTCGATGGTGCTGGAACAGCACGCCATCGAACTGATCCTGCAGGAACGTCAGTACGGGATCATCGTCTCGCCGTTGCACGACCACAAACTGCTGGGCTCGGCGTCGTTCGTGCTGGCCGCCAGTGCCAACTGCGATTCCGAAGAACTGCGCCACCGCTTGCCGGCGCACCTCAAAGTCGGCCCGGTGGAGCGCATCCGCCAACTGGTCAACCTGCACCTGCCGGGCATCAAGGTCAAACCGTTGCCGGTGGCCCCGCGGCAGATCGCGTTCCACTCCAACAAAACCTATTTCATCCTCGAACTCAGTTCGGGAGACCTGGCAGACCTGGAGCGCTCCGGCGGCTTCGCGTTCCACGTTTCCGGTGAATTTGCCGAGCTCGAGCTGAAATTCTGGGCCATCAGGAACTGACTGAAATGATTAAGGACATGGAACACCATCAGGACGATAAAACCGTCTTGCTCGACCGCCAGGGCCACGGCCCGGCGCAAAGTCCGCTGACCGATTTCGCGGCACCACCGCGTTTCGAACAGCTCGAAGAACGCATGATCTACGCCGCGCGTCTGCGACCGGCCGAAGCGTTCAACATCAGCCTCAATTCGCTGGTGGCGGCCGCCTCCGAGCTGTTGTCCGAAGTGGTGCGACTCAAGCACAGCGGCGCCCGCGAAGACATGTATGCGCTCAACGAGCGACTGACCGCCGGGCTCAAGCTGTTTGAAGTGCGCGCACTGCACAACGGCGCCGAAAGCAGCCAGGTGATGGCCGCGCGTTACGTGCTGTGCACCGTGGTCGACGAAGCCGTCGTGACCACGCCGTGGGGCAACGAAAGCGAATGGTCGCAGATGAGCCTGCTCAGCAGCTTCCACAACGAAACCTTCGGTGGCGAGAAGTTCTTCCAGCTGCTGGATCGCCTGTCGAAAAACCCGGTCAAGCACCTGCCGATGCTGGAGCTGATGTACCTGTGCCTGTCCCTGGGTTTCGAAGGCAAGTACCGCGTACAAGCGCGCGGCATGCTCGAACTCGAAGGCATCCGCGATGCTTTGTACCGGCAGATCCGCCAACTGCGTGGCGACGTGCCGCGTGAACTGTCGCCACATTGGGAAGGCCTGAACGATCAGCGCCGCAGCCTGGTGCGCATTGTGCCGGCGTGGATGGTGGTGCTGTTCACCTTCGTCTGCCTGGTGGTGATGTATTCGGGTTTCGCCTGGGTATTGGGCGAGCAACGCGAAACCGTTCTGCAACCTTTTCAGCAGCTAGATCCGGCCGCGGTCCAGCCGCAGTCGCAGCCGTAAACAGGGACGTGTGATGAAAAAGTTTTTCAAGAAAGTCGGCGCATTCTTGCGCAAGACCTGGGTCTGGACCTTGCTGGTGGTGCTGTTTGTCGCGCTGCTGGTGTGGTTCGTCGGGCCGCTGCTGGCGGTGGATGACTACAAGTTCTGGGAAGGTTCGACCTCGCGCTTGCTGACCATCAGCGTGCTGTTTCTGATCTGGGGCCTGACCATGGTCTTCATCAGCTGGCGCGCCGGTGTGCGTAAAAAAGCCGTCGAAGATACCGAAGACGGCCAGGACCGTATTCGCCGCGAAGAGCTGATCGACGACGAACAGAAAGAGTTGAAGGTGCGTTTCAAGGACGCCCTGAAAACCCTCAAGACGTCGAGCCTGTATCGCGGTCGTAGCGAGCGCTGGCGCAGTGATTTGCCGTGGTACTTGCTGATTGGTCCACAGGGCAGCGGCAAGACCAGCCTGCTGGACTTCTCGGGCCTTGAATTTCCGATCAACAAGGTCGACCGCAAGCTCACCCGCGATACCCAAGGCACCCGTCATTGCGACTGGTATTTCGCCGACCACGGTGTACTGATCGACACCGCCGGACGCTACCTGACCCAGCCGGACGGCGAAGTCGATGGCAGCGCCTGGAGCACCTTGCTCGACCTGCTGCGCAAGCGTCGCCGCAACCGTCCATTGAACGGTGTGCTGGTGACTATTCCGGTGGAAACCCTGCTGTGCCCCGACGAGAAAGACCTCGAAACCCTGGCCCGCCAAGTGCGTGCCCGCTTGCAGGACGTGCATCAAAAACTCCACGTCGACGTGCCGGTTTACCTGGTACTGAGCAAGGCTGACAAGCTGCTCGGTTTCGACGAGTTCTTCGATCAACTGACCCGCGATGAAAGCGATCAGGTACTCGGCACCAGCTTCCGCAAAGAGCAGAGCGGCACCGACGTGACCGTGCTGCGTACCGAGTTCGAAGAACTGCTGCGTCGCCTGAACAGCCAAGTGATCATGCGCATGCACCAAGAGCGCGACACCCAGCGCCGTGGCCGTATCCTCGACTTCCCGCATCAACTGGGGCAGATCGGCGAGCGCCTGTGCCTGTTCGTCGACATGGCGTTCACCGGCAACCGCTACCAGCGTGTCAGTCAGTTGCGCGGTTTCTACCTGACCAGCGCACCGCACCTGACCCAGGAAATGGACCAGACCACCGCCGGCATCGGCGCCAACCTGGGGATGAACGTGGGCGTACTGCCGACCTTGCGCAGCGGCCGTTCACGGTTCATCCACCATTTGCTCAGCCGGGTGATTTTTCCCGAGGCCGATCTGGCAGGCCTGGACAAACGCGAACGCAGCCGCATCCATTGGGGCCAACGTGCCCTGTATGTGGGTGCTTTGGCGGCATTGGCACTGTTCGGCATGCTGTGGGCGGGCGGTTTCTCCGCCAACTACGAGCGTCTGGAAAACCTGCGTAACCTCGCCACTAACTGGACGCAACAGCGCTCGGCCCTGACCGCGCGTGATGATTCCATGGCGGTGCTCAAGCCGCTCGACACGGCTTACGCGGCGACTCAGGTCTTCCCGAAAAAAGGCGACGTGAGTTACCACGAGCGTGGCGGTCTGTACCAGGGTGAAGACGTCAATCCAGTGGTCAAGGACGCCTACGAGCGCGAGCTTGAAGCGCAACTGCTGCCGAAAGTTGCGACGCTGCTGGAAGGGCAGATCCGCGCCAACATGCAAGACCGCGAACGCCTGCTCAACAGCCTGCGCGCGTACCTCATGCTGAACATGAAAGACCGTCGCGACGGCCCATGGCTCAAGGATTGGGTCGCCACCGAATGGTCCCAGCGTTACGCCGGCAACACCGCGGTGCAGAACGGTCTGAACACGCACTTCGAGCGCTTGCTCCAGCAACCGTTTATCTACCCGCTGAACGATCAACTGGTGGCGCAGGCGCGTCAGGTCCTGCGCAGCGAGTCGCTGGCCAACGTGGTTTACCGGATGCTGCGCGAGCAGGCCCGCAACCTGCCGGAATACCGGCTCAGCCAACACCTCGGGCCACAAGGTTCGCTGTTTGTCGGCACCGATTACGTGATCCCGGGCTTCTACACCCAACAGGGTTATCAGCAGTACTTCTCGGTCCAGGGCAGTGCACTGGTCACCGACATCCTGCGTGACAACTGGGTGCTGGGCGAAGGCTCGGGCATCAGTGGCATGGACTTGCGTCGCCTGATGGTCGAGCTGGAGCAGCTGTACTTCCGCGACTACGCCAACTTCTGGAGTGAAGCGGTCGGCCAGGTTGCCCTGCCACCGATCAACGATGCGGGCGAGGGCGCCGAGCAACTGGCGGGCCTGACCTCGGCCAACTCGCCGGTCCTGCAATTGCTGGTGGAAGTGCGCGAGAACACGCGCTTCCCGGCAGCCGCCGACAATGCTGAAGACGCCGCTGATGCAGCCGGGAAACTGGCAGAGAAGGGCGGCAAGCTCGGCAAACTCGCGGCAGCGGCGGCGGATAAAGCTGCCGACATGACCAAGAACCTGCCCGACACCGCGAAGAAATCCCTGCAACGTCGATTCGAACCGCTGCACCGTTTGCTGGATGACAACAACGGCCCGGCCGCTGATCTGACCCCGGCCCTGACGGCGCTCAACGACCTGCAACTGCAGCTGGCGAGCCTGGCGCGGGCCAGTTCCCCGGAGCAGGCCGCGTTTGAAATGGCCAAGACCCGCATGAGCGGCCAGCGTGATGCGCTGAGCAACTTGCGCAATGCCTCGAACCGTCTGCCGCGTCCGGTCAGCGTCTGGTTCAACGTCCTGGCTGAAGACACCTGGCGTTTGGTGCTGAACGATTCCTACCAGTACCTGAACCAGCGTTATCAGAGCGAGCTTTACAGCTTCTACGGCAAGGCGATCAACAAGCGCTACCCGTTCAGCGCCCACAGCACCAGCGACGTGGCGATCAGCGACTTCCGCGAGTTCTTCAAGGCCCAGGGCATCAACGATCGCTTCTTCGACACCTACATGCGTCCGTTCGTGAGCGGTGATCCGGGCAACTTCCGTCTGCGTGTCATTGACGGTCACAGCCTGCCGATTTCCAAGGTCTACCTCGACCAGATGGCCGCGGCACAAGTGATCCGCCAGAGCTTCTTCTCGGTCAACCCGGCCGAGCCGCAAGTGCAGTTCAAACTGGAGCCGTACACCCTCGATCCGGCCGTCAGCCGTTCCGAGTTCAAGTTTGGCGACAAGACCATCGAATACCGTCACGGCCCGATCGTGCCGGTGTCCTTCAAATGGCCGACCGACGCTGAAGACGGTCGCACCAGCCTGGTCCTCGACAAAATGGCTGGCCGTCCGATCGGCATCGAGAAGAACACCGGCCCGTGGTCGCTGTTCCGTCTGTTCGACCTGATGCAGACCGAGTACCTGAACGGTCGCGACGTGATGGTCCTGAAAGCTGACGTGGGTGGCCTGCGCGCCAACTACCTGCTCAGCAGCCAGCGCACGCCGAACCCGTTCGACATGGGCGTGCTGCGCACCTTCCGTATGCCGGTGCAGCTCTGATGCTGGTTGCCAGTCCCTGGCGCAGCGCTGCGCGTACCGACGCCGGCAAGGTTCGGGCGCGCAACGAAGATGCCTTTCTCGACTGTCCACAGCAGGGCTTGTGGGTGGTCGCCGACGGCATGGGCGGTCATCAGGGTGGCGACATCGCCAGCCAGTTGATCGTCGCCAGCCTGGCGGAATTGCCGGTGCAGGATGATTTCGACGAACGCCTCAAAGGCATTCGCCAGTGCCTGCACTGGTTGAATCGCCGCTTGGGTCAGGAGTTGACCGTCACCGCCGGGCGCCATGACAGCATCATGGGCAGCACCGTGGTGGCGCTGCTGGTGGAAGGCAATCGAGCGGCCTGTATCTGGGCCGGCGACAGCCGTTGCTACCTGTGGCGCGGCCAGCGTTTGTATCAACTGTCCAAGGACCATTCGCTGCAACAGCAACTCATCGACGAGCAAAACATGAGCGTCGAGGACGCCCGTGCGCATCCATCGGCCCATGCCCTGACCCGTGCGGTCGGGGCGGCTGATGTGCTGACGCTGGACGTGCTCGAACTCGAGGTCTACCCCGGCGATACGTTTCTGTTGTGCAGCGATGGTTTGTACCAAGGACTCAGCAGCGATGCCTTGGGCAACGCCCTGAGCCTGACCGCGCCGCACGTTGCGCTGGAGCGTCTGTTCGATGGCGCCCTGCGTGGCTCGGCCCGGGACAACCTGACTGCCGTGGTGATCCGACAATGACCCAACTCATGCCGCCGCTCGACGACCTGCTGGTGACCGACGAGGAAGCCAATAACCTGACTTACTTCGCGTTCGCCAAGTCGCATAAAGCTGAGCCCGCGCTGGCGCCAACCAAGGCCAGCATCGGCGAAATGCCCGACGTGCTGGCGGGCCGTTACCGCATCGAGCGTCTGCTCGGTGCCGGCGGCATGGGCGCGGTTTACCGCGCACGGGACTTGCTGAGCGAACAGTTCGGCGATCCCGACCCTTACATCGCGCTGAAAATCCTCAGCGAAGAATTTGCCGAATCGCCGGACGCCAGCGCCTTGCTCTACAGCGAGTTCGCCCTGATCCGGCGCCTGCGCCACGACAACGTGCTGCGCTTCCATACCTTTGAAGTGGACACCGACTGCCAGCGCGCCTTCATCACCATGGAACTCATGCGTGGGCTGACCCTGGACAAACTGCTCTGCGAGCGCCCGTTGGGCCTGCCGTGGAAAGAACTGCGCGACATCGCGCTGCCGCTGCTCGACGCGCTGGCCTACGCCCACACTCGCGGCGTGCTGCACGGTGACATGAAACCGAGCAACGTGATGCTCAGCGAAGAAGGCGTGCGCCTGTTCGACTTCGGTCTCGGCCAGGCCGTGGTAGGCATCCTCCCCGGATTGCCGCACCTGAGCCGCGACCGCTTCAACGCCTGGACCCCGGGCTACGCCGCCCCCGAACTGCTTGAAGGTCAACCGCTGTCGGCCAGCGCCGATGTGTACGGTGTGGCCTGCGTGCTCTACGAACTGGCGGGCGGCAAACACCCGTTCCGCCGCTTGCCGTCGACCGAAGCCCGTGACGGCCAGCTCGAACGCGAGCTGCACGCACCGCGCAATCTACCGAAACACTGCTGGCCAGCCCTGCGAACGGCGCTGGCTTTCGATGCGGCCAAGCGCACCATCACCGCCGCCCAACTGCGTGACGCCCTGGGCGTCACTTCGTCTTTGCTGCAACGCCTTCGACTGCGGGCGTAACGGATGACTACCGAACAGGGAGCAAGCAATGTTCAACCCGTCTAACGAAACCCACTTCAGCCTGACCGTGGAAGACTATGTGGGCGACCTGCAAGTGCTGTCGTTCACCGGCACCGAAGGCATCAGCCAGCCGTATCGCTTCGACCTCGAACTGGTCAGTGAAAACCCCGATCTGGACCTGGAAAAACTCCTGCACAAGCAGGCGTTCTTGGCGTTCGATGCGGCTTCTTCTAAGGGCGGGGGCTCCGGCATCCACGGCCAGATCTACCGCGTCGCCCAAGGTGACGCCGGCAAGCGCCTGACCCGCTACAAAATCTCCCTGGTGCCGCACCTGCAATACCTGCATCACCGCACCAACCAGCGCATCTACCAGCAGATGTCCGCACCGAAAATCATCGCGCTGATCCTCGACGAGCACGGCATCAAGGCCAACGCCTACCGCTTTCAGCTCAGCCAGCCCTGCCCGGACCGCGACTACTGCGTGCAGTACGACGAAACCGACCTGCACTTCGTCCAGCGCCTGTGCGAAGAGGAAGGCATTCACTACCACTTCCAGCACAGCGACAAAGCCCATCTGCTGGTCTTCGGCGACGACCAGACCGTGTTCCCGAAGCTCGGCCAGCCAACCGCGTATGTGCAAGGCAGCGGCATGGTCGCCGACGAGCCCGTCATCAAAGGCTTCAAACTGCGCCTCGAAACCCGCACCGGCCGCGTCACGCGCCGCGACTACGATTTCGAAAAACCACGCCTGCAACTCGAAGCCGCCTACAAACCCGACGGCGAAAGCACCGAACCGGATCTGGAAGATTACGACTACCCCGGCCGCTTCCTCGACCGCGCGCGCGGCAAATTTCTCAGCCAACGCGCCCTCGAACGCCACCGCGCCGACTACCAGCAAGCCGAAGGCCACGGCGACCAGACCCGGCTGATCAGCGGCCACTTCCTGGAAATGTCCGACCACCCGCGCACCGAGTGGAACGACCTCTGGCTGCTCACCGAAATCGTCCACGAAGGCAAACAACCGCAAGTCCTCGAAGAGTCCGTGACCAGCGACACCACCGACAACAAAGACGACTTCCACCAGGGCTACCGCAACCGCTTCCTCGCCACCCCGTGGAACGTGTTCTATCGCCCGGCGCTGCAACACCCCAAACCCCGCGTCCTCGGCAGCCAGACCGCCATGGTCACCGGCCCCAAAGGCGAAGAAATCCACTGCGATCAGTACGGCCGCATCAAAGTGCAATTCCACTGGGACCGCGAAGGCCTGGCCGACGACAAAACCAGCTGCTGGATGCGCGTTTCTTCGAGTTGGGCCGGGGATCGGTATGGCGCGATTGTCATTCCGCGCATCGGCATGGAAGTGCTGGTGACGTTCCTTGAAGGGGATCCCGATCAGCCGTTGGTGACCGGGTGCCTGTACCACAAGGAAAACCAGGTTCCCTACGAATTGCCGGCGAACAAGACTCGCACCGTGTTCAAAACCCTCAGCTCACCGGGGGGCGGTGGGTTCAATGAACTGCGCATCGAAGACAAGAAAGGTGCCGAACAAATCTTCATCCATGCCCAGCGGGATTGGGATGAAAACATTGAGCATGACCAGAAGATTCGCGTGGGTAACGAACGCCACGACACGGTGGTGAAGAACACCTACACCGAGCTGAAGGCGGAAGAGCATCGCACCACGATTGCGGATCGCAAGGTTGAAACGCGGCTGGATGATCACCTGACGATTGGGCAGAACCAGCATGTGAAGTTGGGGACTGCGCAGCTGACTAGCGTTGGGAAAGAAATTCATCTGAAGGCTGGGGCGAAGATTGTTATTGAAGCTGGCAGCGAACTGACCATTTTGGGTGGCGGGAGCTTTATCAAGCTGGATGCCGGTGGGGTGACGGTTGTTGGGCCGGTGGTGAAGATTAATGCGGGTGGTTCGGCGGGGAGTGGGACGGGGATTGGCATCAAGCCTCCGCGTCTGCCGGGCGCTGCGGATAAGGATAAGGCGGGGAGTTTGATGGATCAGGCGTTGGGGAATGCTCCGCAGGAAAAACTCAAACCTACAGTCGATTACCCTTTCTCGCTATGAACGGAATAACAAGCGTCAACATGGACAAGGATTTTTCAAAATGATTATTAGCCCTCCCTTTCTTCCGAGCCCTGTTGCGGGAGAAACCGACGATGCATATTGTAGTGGTCAACTAATCCCGGACACGACGTTAAGTTTTTCTTCGGCCCGAGCTGGCGCCAGCCCACCGTTGAATTGATGGGGTCGAACCCAGTTGTACCGATGCATCAAGAAGTGGCTGATATCGCGCTGGGCTTCTTGAGCCGTTCGGTAACCCGTGGTCGGTATCCACTCCGTTTTCAAGCTGCGGAACACGCGCTCCATTGGCGCATTGTCCCAGCAATTTCCCCGACGACTCATGCTCTGGCGCATGCGATATCGCCACAGCCGCTGGCGAAATAAACGACTCGCATACTGCGACCCTTGATCCGAGTGAAACAGCAGACCCTGAGGTCTTCCTCGTTGCTCGTAAGCCATATCCAGCGCCTTGATAACCAGATCGGCGTCCGGCTTTTCCGACAACGCCCAGCCCACCACCCGGCGCGTGCAAAGATCCAGCACGACAGCCAGGTAATGCCATTTCCCCTGGGCCCAGATGTAGGTGATGTCGCCGCACCACACCTGGTTGGGTGCTGGAACATCGAACTCTCGATTCAAGAAGTTCGGGATATCCAACCGTTCAACCGTCGCTCGTTTATAGGCATGTGATCCGGGCTGTTTACTGACGAGGTCAAGCTCGCGCATCAGGCTGCGCACTTTGAACCGACCGAGCTGCTCACCGTCGTCACGCATCAGCGACAGGATGCTGCGGCTGCCCGCAGCACTGCGACTTTGCGAGAACAGCTCGCTCACCCGGCTGCGTAACCGAAGCCGTTCGACATCCGGTGTGCGGCGCTTAAGACGCTGGGCGTAGTAGCACGAACGGGTGACCTCAAACACCTTGCACAGCCAATCAATCGGCTCATGGACGCTCAGCTGATTGATCAGCGCGTACGCTCGTGATCTTCCGACATCAAGAGCGCGGTAGCCTTTTTTAATATCGATTTTTCCCGTTCAAGGCGGGCGATCCGGGCTTCCAGCTCCTGGATTTTCTGCTGTTCCGGGGTCAGCGCTTTGCTCTGCGGAGTGACGCCTTGGCGCTCCTGCTGAACCTGATCAACCCAGCGGCGCAGGGCCGACTCGCCGACGCCGAGCGAACGGCTGGCTTCGATGTAGCTGTAGTTTTGCTTGAGCACGAGGTCGGCAGCCTCGCGTTTGAATTCAGCAGAAAAGGAACGGCGTTGTTTGGTCATCTGACACCTCGATCTGGCGAGCATTCTCGCCTAAATGGGTGTCCGGTTTCATTAGACCACTACATATCTGGCGCGCGCCATGGTTGGTGGAGTTCCTGGTGACGGTGGTTATCCCCTTAGCTTTGACCTTAATTGGCATGGTGGTATCCATCTGACTGCACCCCAAGAGGGTGGGAAAGCTATTCCTGTTCGCGCTATCTCTGATGGGACACTGGCGTATTTTCGCAGTCCTGCTCCATTGAGCCCAGCGTCGGATCATGCGCTTAACTTTCGGGGCGGCTGGACCGACAACGGTTGTATCGTCCTACGCCACGAAACAGAGGTTGGGGAGGGAACTCAGTCGAAAGTCGTTTTCTATTCAATCTACATGCACCTGTCGAAGATCAATTTGACCCCGCTACAAATAGGAGCAACTGTCCTCCGAAAAGACGCTATTGGCGAAGCGGGCAGCATCTACGGTAAAGAGGGGCGAATCCATTTCGAGATCATTGCGGATCCGAGCCAGATAGCCAATCTGACGGGTAGAACGACTCGGGACCTTCGCTACCAGTCTAGTAACGGGCGGACGGATAGCTGTTGGGGCGATATGTATTTTTTTGTCCCCCCTGAGGTTCTTTTTTACGGCGCGGCTCCTCCTGATCGCCGCCAACCGCTGAACAACAGCCCGGTAGTTTACCGTCCCCCAGCGATGCCCTCTAATCCACCGATCCAAGAAGGTGGTAGCTCAGCATCTTCCACAGGTACCCCTGCGACAATAGACGGGTATGAGCCGGCTGTAGCTTCGCAGCTTCAGGAAGGCATCTTCGTACGTATGCACTTTGAAAAAGGCCAATGCACGCTAACGTCTTTTTACATTAGTGGAGTAGAAATAGGCGCGCAGCACGAGGAGGCTGAATACGAGTACAAGCTGTACGACAAAGCCAAGCAATATTACCCACAGTCCCCAAGCGCTGGTTATGAACTGTTGCGTTTCGGCAGAGTGCTAGGTCCCGACGTGCTTCAGCCTCTCGATGCTGCGCACTGGCGCCAGATCAAGTTTCCTGGCAAGGCCGGTGAACAGAGCAAGGTTGGTTGGGTCAATCTGAACGCAGCCAGCGTTACGAAATTCAGCGATGCGGATTTTCCGCATTGGCAGGGTTGGCAACTTGTAGACGACGATACGGATACGGACAGCCATTGCCAGTCGGATTTCATCAGGAGTTTGCTGGGGTTTAGCTCAGGTTCGATCCAGCCTGGAAATGGTGATGCTGTGAGCATGGCAAATTCACCTGGCTACGCAGTTCTTTCAGAGGAAGAAAAACAGAATCTTTCGGAACGCTATACAAACGAGCATGAACTGAGTATGTCTCGCTTGCGCTCAGCGGAAACACAGCAACGTATTAAGCGCTTGGTTTGTAAGTTTCCGAGTGAGTGGACTTCGAGTGATTTCGATATCCGCTATGGGTGGTTGCTTAAAGTGGCGGATGGTGGCCCGATGCCGCAGGATCAATTTGACAAAATAAAAATTCATCAGAAAGAGTTGGCGTTCTGGGAACAGGCAAACTTGGCTGGTATCGAGAGCAAGCATTGGCATTTTCCGCCCGCAGAGTTTATTCGGGTTTTTAGGAGGTGCGGTTGGTTTAGTAGTGATGAACTTATGAGAGTTTTGAAGCAGGCCCCGTCTGTCGGAAAGCAGCGAGCTGCTGCTTTAAGAGTTCCAACGAATAAAATGTTGAATAAGTATTTGCTCAGTAGCTCTAAGCTCAGAGTGGGGCACTTCTTTGCTCAAGTTGGAATAGAGACAGGCTGGTGGCAATATCGGGAAGAAAATGGTGAGGAGCCATACTTCAGAAAGATGTACGAAATTATGACCCCGAGTGAAGCTGGAACTGAATATGATAGGGCGGTAAGCCTGAATCGTGATCTGCCATCAGGTCAACGACCGGTTGAGCTTCCTAACCCTGGACCGAATCCAAAGCCTACAATAAATCGACCAAATTACATGGCTACACGGCCAAACAAGATAGCAACAAAGGCTGCTGGTATGGATAACGGAGTCGCTAATTCGTCGAATGGTGGGGCAGTTGGCGATGGTTTCAGATTTCATGGTCGAGGTTTTTTGCAAATTACAGGAAGACGTAATTACAAAAGTTATGAAATGTATCGGGGGAAAAATTTTACAGTGGATCCTAATCCCTCACTGCTCTCTTCGGACGATTACAATGCTTGCGACGCATCTGGATTTTTTTGGTCTAGAGAAAAGATAAATAAACGTGCAGACGAAGGGGCGGCCCCAGAAAACTGCAAAGTGGTTGGGTCTATCATCAACAGGGGAAGTCCCAACAAAGTTCCTTTGCATGATACTGAAAGAAAGGCTGCGTTTGAACAAATTTGGGGTGTGCTTAATGAGAAAGTTTAAATTGTCTTGTGTTCTTTTCAGTCTAATGTGCTCCGCATGGTGTTTTGGAGGTGTTACTGCTGAAGAACAAAAATGCGGATTCAATGATTTGCCAGCGGGCTTCGAAATTGCCGAATGCTATAAAGATAATGGTGTGGACATAGTAAAGTTAGTTTCTTCCAGTTTGTCTTCCACCGCTACGGCTTTCGATAGTCTTCCTACGGTTTTTGCTCGTGGGCGTGATAGGGGAAATGTTTTAAGTAAGTTGGCTGTTGGTAGTCATCCTCCATACAATGGTTTGATTAAACTCCCGGATCCTGAGTCAATAATTGAAATTTCTGATGCGCCTGCATCAGCTAGGTCAAAAATGGCACAAAATGGATGGAGTCTGTTAGATATGAAGGTCGTTGTATATAAGGGGCCGCAGGACAATGATGGATATATTCTCGTTTGTAGCACGCTTGAGCGCGACAGAAGTGAAGAGGTTATTTTTGTTTCTCAGTGCAATAATTTTTATGAGGATGATATATCCAAGCTAAAAAAAGTTCTCCTGTCGATAGACGGTTAATCGACTAAAAAAGAAAATAGGACCGATTTATTTATGAAAATGAGACGGATTTATTTATGATGATTCGGTCTCCAATAAATAAATCCGTCCCCTTTTTCCCACTGATCATACTATCGTTTTTTATCTACAGCGGTGCGGCTTGGTCTAGCCCAGTAGAACATAAGCTATTGTGCGAAGATGCTGACCAAGATTCCGACTCAGCAGTTGGTTTGGTTCTCTCTTTTGAAGGAGGAACTTTTTCCCTTAAAAATCCTGATCTAGGGTGTCGGTCTGATTATGTCTATAGAGAGGCGTCAGATGAACCTAGCGATTCCGTCATATTTTCTTATCCAACCAGTGATGATATGGGGCTTAATGCTCAAGTCATGATTTTTTCTGCTTCAGCTAAAGGCGGTGAAGCTAATTATATCGGATCTATTCCTGCTAGCACCTCTGAGTTGCAGGACGGGAGCTACAAAGATATTCAGCAATCTGGTGGCTCAATACACGAAAGTATTTATCGTATTGATGGTGCTAAAGTTTTGACTTTGACGCCAAGCAAGGAATTGATCATTTCCGATGAGCAATGTGTCTATAAAGAAAGAAACAGTAGTGCTTGTCAGAAAGTGCGGGGTAGCTTTAAACACCCTGTGTGTGTTTTTAACTACGGTGAACGTAAAGTTCTTGCCGAGGCGGATGAATGTGCGGATATGAGCGAGAACCTTTAAAACATTGGGGAAAGGGGGTGGATTTACTTTTAGCTTAATCCGTCCCCCCTCACGCCCCTTACGTTTTCGCTTCCTGTCTTGTCGCCATCAACTCTTCCAGATGGTCCAGTGCCCGTTCCACCATGAGCTGTGCACCATCGGCAATTCTGCTAACGGCGAGTGCTACAGAGCGATTTGAGCCTTCGACATCGTCCGCTAATTTGGCAGCGATGGCGCTAATCGACAGCATGTCTTCGGAGGCGTTGGCCAACAGGGCTTCCGAATCAATATCGGCGGAGACGGTGAATAGTTTGCCTTTACGGCGTTTGGTCGGTTTTTCGCTGGTGGGAGGGAAGTAATGGGCGAAGACGCGGTCGGCGGCTTCCTTGTCGAGTTTTTTGGTGTCGAGGGGTTCTTCGGAAGTAGTACCAGAATTGCCTGGTGGATTGGGCGTTACCTTGGACATTTATGTATCTCCATCTGTATTTTGGGAGCTACCACCGTTCACTTGCACGCGAATAAGGTGGCAGCCGTGCGCAGGTGTGCAAGACCGGGCAGACGGACCCCGGCAGATCATTCTCGAAAGAAAGATCTCCCGCGCACAGCCGCCATAAAACGGGCGCCACGAACAGGAATCTGCTCAACCGGCAACCAATGACGTTGTGCGTCGTCTTTTACCCGGACTTGCACGTCCGTGTCACCGTTTTTTGCGGTGACAAATAAAGGTTAGCGGTGAAAGCGAGGGGCGGATAGTTCATGGACGGCGCTGCGTCTTGCAGGAAATGTCCGATAGGTGCGACATCCATGTATGAAGGAAATCAGGAGGTCGCGGCCTTTTGTTTAGATTAATACGACATAAGGCGAATGATCTGACAGTAGCGCCCTATGCATCGACGTAACGGATGACTACCGAGCAGGGAGCACACTATGTTTAATCCTTCTAACGAAACGCACTTCAGGCTGACCATCAAAGACTACGTGGGCGCCGTGCTTTCGGGCGACCTGCAAGTGCTGTCGTTCACCGGCACCGAAGGCATCAGCCAGCCGTATCGCTTCGACCTCGAACTGGTCAGTGAAAACCCCGATCTGGACCTGGAAAAACTCCTGCACAAACAGGCGTTCCTGGCGTTCGATCCGCAGGGTCCGGCATCCACGGCCAGATCTACCGCGTCGCCCAAGGCGATGCCGGCAAGCGCCTGACCCGTTACAAAATCTCCCTGGTGCCGCACCTGCAATACCTGCATCACCGCACCAACCAGCGCATTTACCAGCAGTTGTCCGCGCCGAAAATCATCGCGCTGATCCTCGAAGAGCACGGCATCAAAGGCAACGCCTACCGCTTCCAGCTCAGCCAGCCCTGCCCGGACCGCGACTACTGCGTGCAGTACGACGAAACCGACCTGCACTTCGTCCAGCGCCTGTGCGAAGAGGAAGGCATTCACTACCACTTCCAGCACAGCGACAAAGCCCATCTGCTGGTCTTCGGCGACGACCAGACCGTATTCCCGAAACTCGGGCAGCCAACGGCCTACGTGCAAGGCAGCGGCATGGTCGCCGACGAGCCCGTCATCAAAGGCTTCAGACTGCGCCTCGAAACCCGCACCAGCCGCACCACCCGCCGCGACTACGACTTCGAAAAACCACGCCTGCAACTCGAAGCCGCCTACAAACCCGACGGCGAAAGCACCGAACCGGATCTGGAAGATTACGACTACCCCGGCCGCTTCCTCGACCGCGCGCGCGGCAAATTTCTCAGCCAACGCGCCCTCGAACGCCACCGCGCCGACTACCAGCAAGCCGAAGGCCACGGCGACCAGACCAGGCTGATCAGCGGCCACTTCCTGGAAATGTCCGACCACCCGCGCACCGAGTGGAACGACCTCTGGCTGCTCACCGAAATCGTCCACGAAGGCAAACAACCGCAAGTCCTCGAAGAGTCCGTGACCAGCGACACCACCGACAACAAAGACGACTTCCACCAGGGCTACCGCAACCGCTTCCTCGCCACCCCGTGGAACGTGTTCTACCGCCCGGCGCTGCAACACCCCAAACCCCGCGTCCTCGGCAGCCAGACCGCCATGGTCACCGGGCCCAAGGGCGAAGAAATTCACTGCGACCAGTACGGCCGCATCAAAGTGCAATTCCACTGGGACCGCGAAGGCCAGGCCGACGACAAAACCAGTTGCTGGATGCGCGTGTCTTCGAGTTGGGCCGGGGATCGGTATGGCGCGATTGTCATTCCGCGCATCGGCATGGAAGTGCTGGTGACGTTCCTTGAAGGGGATCCCGATCAGCCGTTGGTGACCGGGTGCCTGTATCACAAGGAAAACCAGGTTCCCTACGAACTGCCGGCCAATAAAACCCGCACCGTCTTCAAAACCCTCAGCTCACCGGGGGGCGGCGGGTTCAATGAACTGCGCATTGAAGACAAGAAAGGCGCGGAGCAGATCTTCATTCATGCCCAGCGGGATTGGGATGAAAACATTGAGCACGATCAGAAAATTCGCGTCGGCAATGAGCGGCATGACACGGTGGTGAAGAACACCTACACCGAGCTCAAGGCTGAAGAACATCGCACGACGATTGCTGATCGTAAGGTTGAAACGCGGCTGGATGATCACCTGACAATTGGGCAGAACCAGCATGTGAAGCTGGGGACTGCGCAGCTGACCAGCGTTGGGAAAGAGATTCATGTGAAGGCTGGGGCGAAGATTGTTATCGAGGCTGGCAGCGAACTCACCATTTTGGGTGGCGGGAGTTTTATCAAGCTGGATGCGGGTGGGGTGACGGTTGTTGGGCCGGTGGTGAAGATTAATGCGGGTGGTTCGGCGGGCAGCGGCACGGGGATTGGGATTAAACCGCCGGTGCTGCCGGGGGCGGCGGATAAGGATAAGGCGGGGAGTTTGATGGATCAGGCGTTGGGGAATGCGTCTGAGGAGCAGATCAAGCGCAAACCGAAGCGGATGCTCAATTTTTCCGGGTAATAGACACCGACGGCAATCCAAGCCACCAGGGATCAGAAATCAGGTAATTGGTAATGACAGAGACAACAAACAAAATTCAAAAATGGTCGTATCCCCTGAAAGTAGGGACAGCCGAAGCGACCGATCCGCAGCAGTTCTACAAAGCGTTAGCCAAAGCTAAAGATGGTTACTACCCATTGGGGGCAAATGGCCTTTGGCATGGTGGTGTTCACTTCGATGAAGCTTCGGGGTTGGTGAAGGATTTGACGGAGGTCAGATGCATCGCTGATGGAGAGGTCGTCGCATACCGAATTGACGAGAAATATCCAACTTCTGATTTTGGCTCGGCGCACTCGGTTTATTCGACGGGGTTTGTGCTGGTGAAGCATCGACTTGAACTTCCGTCACCTTCTACGCCAGCTCCTGCTAGCGGTGCGGCTGCTGCAACTGGGCCGAGCCTGACTTTCTTCAGTCTCTATATGCACCTACTTGATTGGGAAACCTATAAAACGAATCCTACGCTTAAACCACCGGGTTTCTGGGGGAAAGGCCTTTATCAAGTAAAGGAAAATCTTCGAACCAAATCATTGGGGCTTAGGGGTCGTGAAGGAAATTCGTCTCAAACACCCATTTTGGCCGTACTACCCCGTGGCACTAAGATTCTCACCAAGCCGGCACCGTCTAACCAAAACTGGCTTGAAGTAGTAAGCGTCACTCCTGAGTTACCAAGCTTGGCTGTCAACACTGGATGGGTATTTAAGGGGCAAATGAAACATCTGGGGGGTGAGAGCTATCTGGTAGGAGAGGAAGCAAAAGACGCTCCTCCAGACCAAAAGAGCGGCGCTAACGTTCGCGATGCTACTAGCAGTGGGCAACCGATCGCGTTTTTACCGGCGGGTACGCAGATTAGGATTAGCGACGAACAAGCCGCAAGACAATATCGCAAGCTGGTAGAGATCGTAAGCGGTCAGCCTATTCCAGTTCTAAAGGCTGGTGGCGACGGTAAATTGCCTGGATTTGTTTGGCTTGAAGATTTGGAGGCCAAGAACGAGCCCCATGCCCCTATTGGGCAGGTAGTTCCCCTGGCTCAGGCCTTCAAAGTTAGGGCCGGTGAGGTGTTGGGGCATGTTGGAAAATACCAGACCCATGCAGATGCCGCCCCGAAGAATTTATTACATCTCGAAGTTTTCAGCTGTGAGGACGTGAAATCTTTTACTAGTAAAAGTAAAGAAAAGGCTGTCGGCCTACCCGCTGCTGAAAAGACATTAGTCAAGATACCAGTAGACACGTGGTTAGTTACTCATGCTCCACACATGAATGCCGCGACCCCTCCTAAAGCAGCAGATCCAGGTAATAAAGTGGGGTATGACTTCTATATTCCTGTTGGATTGCTTGAAGCATTGCCAGCGGAGAAGAAAATCAAAGAATCTGTTGTGATGGGTACATCGACCTCCACCACCTATTGGTGGCGCCTAGATGGGTTATTAGGTGACAAAGACGGTAATGGAATTGATGGATGGTTTGCAGAACCCGACACAGTGCTCTCGCGGCACTCTCCTTTTGAATGGAATGGGTTCAACTTTATTGACGAAACCACGAGCAATGTCGACCACTTAGCAGCTTTTCTGCATGCTCAAGATAGGCTCGATGAACAAGAGCGTGAATCGTATCTTCCGAATGTTGAGGTCGCCCTCGCTGGTTCTGTTAGCGAGACGCTGTACAAAATTCTCGACAGGAATGGGGATAAAAAGCTGGCGCCGTCTGAAATTGCGGAGGCGTTGGGCAAACCGTGGTTCTCTCAACCCATATCGCAGATGGTGACGCGTTATGAGAATGAATGGGACTACAAAAAAGAAAACTGGGATGCCCTGGATGAAATTATTGGCCACAGCGATTCTGACCCTCATAAAGCTTGGGTAGAAGAAAAGGTACGAATTGAACGGTTAAGTTGGTGGGCTAAGTTGGTTGGGCAGCATGGAATAACTGATACTACTAGCGTACAGCATATTCACCCTGTTGGCTTGATATCAAATTGTATGAAGTATTCTTGCGGGTGCTTAAATATAGAGAAGTTCGTTGAGGAGTACAAAAAAGAACATCGGCATGTATTTGGCTGGTTCGAAGACGACAACGTGACTCATGTTTCACTGGCTTATTCTCTGAATCAAGAGTCAGAAGAAAATCTGAAAAAGCTATTGGCGATGATGATGAAGTTGTGGGGTGAGTACTTTGATGAGTGCAATGATGTTTACTTGGCCTATATGTTAGCCACAATTCGTGTGGAGGCATACGATTTTAATCGCGTTGTTTTCTTCGCCCCTATTGCTGAAAAAATCAGTGAAGAAAAAGCCGAAATAGATTACGGTTCTGGCCCCACAGGGCGTAGGGCCGCTATGGCGAGGGACTATCATAATACTGAAATTGGTGATGGCTACAAGTATCGGGGTCGTGGGCTTAGTCAGATAACCTGGAAAGCTAACTATGAAAAGTTTTCTGCAGCCTTGGGGATAGATTTTACAAATAATCCAGATTTGGCTTTAGAGTTAGAATATGCAACTAGAATTATGATTGGCGGAATGAAGGGCGGGGTATTCAAAGCAGGAGAGACACTTGCTGCGCATTTATCTCCTGGAAATAAAAATTATGTTACGGCTCGTCGAATCATTAATGGGACTGACAAGAAAAACGTAATTGCATTTTATGCCCAAAAATTTGAAAATCTTTTAGAGAGAATTAAAAATTGAAGATTTTAGTTTTGATTTTAGCCATTCTGGTTCCCGCCTTAAGTTACGCGAAGCCATTTTTTCCCAGTCATGATTCGTGCGCCGGTAAAGAAAAATCACAAGCTTGCAAAGTTGTACTCAATGAAGACGGTTTTTTAGTTGATGCTGTTACAGGTGAAAAGCTATCAGAAATCTCTGAGGATACGGGGATGATGAGCGCTAACTGGCTTTATATATATGGCGATAAATATGTTCTGGAACATTTGGACTTTTCATCCTCTAAGTCCCGTAGCTGGGTAGTGTTCTCCTACAGTAAGCAGCAAGTTGCGGTCGATAGGATCTACAGTTTTTCTCAGGTCATTTCAGCGGCATCGGTAGCTGCTTGGTATGGATATGAATGCCGAGCCGGCGAAGGAAGTCTAATCAATGCAAAGGATCAAGCATTTAGTGAGTCGGCAGTAAGCGCATTTTGTGGAAAAGCTGCCAGAAATAGTCTGAAGCTAAGAAAAGAAACGCCTGATTCGTCCATGGGTTTAGATATCGCTATAAATATCCCTGTTTATAGCGCAGGGGAAAAAGCCGATTCAGCTACGTATTTGTTTTTCGACACGGATAAGCCCGATTTTTTTCAGATGGCTTGTTATTCGAACTGCAAGCTGAAGTCTGATGGCACGGCCATCACGTATGTCGGAAGAGTTTCCAAAAGTACCTGGTTTCTCGGCGACATAAAAAATACTTCATGTGCTAGTGAAGGGAGTTATAAATATAAGAGCTCCTCCGAGAAAATTGTTTTTGATGGATGTGTCGAAGCAGGAAGCATGAAATTGACTGAGTACGCAGCTGGTGGAAAAAGCCCGCGGGCTCAGTTTGTTGGTAAGGCAGATGGTGATGGCTATAAAGGCGAGTGGATATCAAAATCTGGTGATAATAAAAAATATAGCTTCTTCATGTTTCCTTTAACAGTTTATTGAATTGCAGATGAAAGGAGGTGGGCAAGCTTTAACAGTTATGTGGAGGTTTGGCCTGTCTCGCAGCAAATTCGAAAAGAGCGAATTTATATATGAAGTACTTTTTTGTTCTTGCTTTGTTTGCTACTGCTGCTCGCGCTGCCCCTGTAGAAGTCTGTTATCCCACGGAAGGGCCTAAGCATTTTTTATCGCAGTGGACCGAAGACTCACGCACAATCGATTTGCTTTCACGGGTTGAGGATGAGAAATTTTCAATTGAGGAAGGGAAAATCGTCTATAACGAAGACTTCAATGGTGATGGAGTGAAGGACTTTATTTTTCTTTCATATTCTAGCGCGGGTTCCAGTGGTGATTTTACTTACGGATTTTTTGTCCAGTGCCAAGGCTTTCTGAGGAATGTGGGAGGTGATTACTTTGCAGATGTAAAAGTTCTAGATAGCCATCCAGAGAATACTCCATATAAAAATATTCAGATCCATTCTTATAATAGAGATAAACAAGATCAAATTATGCGCAGAGATGGAATGCCGCTGACTACTCCCCATCTTTGGCGCTTCAATTCAGAAACGAAGCTTTATGAAGGTGAGTCAAGATAAGTGGAGGTTGAAAGTGAAAAGTTGACTGATTTATTTATGATGATGCGGTCGCCAATAAATAAATCCGTCCCCTTTTCCTCTAAAGAAGATTTCGATAGCGACAATCCTGAGTTAATACCTTCGCGACTTCGAAGTATGAAGAGGCTTTGGGAAAATGATTCTCAAACAGTTGGGGTGGCGACAAGGCGTGAAAAAGAAGCGGTCTACTTTGAGGAGGCATTAAAATGCAGTTGCTGGAAGTAATTAATAAGACGTTTGTTGCTGTCTCCATTTTCTCCGTCTCAATGGGTTTTGCGTTGGCGGATACTAAGTGTAATTCTGCGAATTTAACGAATCCTGACATTATTATCTGTTCTCAGGCAGCTTTTGCCAAAGTTGATAAGGTGCTTAATGAGCAGTATAGGGCACTATCATCCGAACTAGATCCATCGTTAAGGCCTGAATTGCTTGCTGCTCAGAAAAGCTGGATTAAGTTGAAAGAAGGTTACTGCAAGGATGAGGGGGGTGGAGCTGCAGAGTCTCCTATAGACAGTCTTTCCTGTATAAAACAGTTTACGAGTTTTCGGTTGAGTGAACTCGTGTATCTCCGCACTGGTGTTATTGGAGATGGCTTTTATAAAGCGGTCTCAGTGGTTAATGAGAAAGCTACCGCGATGAATTATCCTAAGGCTATTGAGCTCGTGGGCGGAGATGCAGACTTTGGAACGTCTTGGAAAGAGTATGCTGAAAAAAATTGCGCCATGACCCAAAAATTATATGGAGAGCCCCATGAGAGATGCTTGGCAAGAATGCGATTTCAGATGCCAATCTACTAGTTGAATATTAGAGGCCTGGCTTCGACAGGCTTGTTTAAAGAAAAACGGAAAAATTTTATTTAAGGTAGGTTGGCTATCGGTAAATAAAGTTGTCACTTTTTCACGGTCAATTTTTTGTGCCGTCAGGGCCGTATTCATGAATAGGGAGGTATGTTGAAAAGACTTTTGTTGGCGGCGTTGTTGCTGGTTTCTTTGCCTGTGGTCGCAGAGCCGATGTTCCCGTCACTCAAGTCCTGTAGGCGGGCCGGTAGCGATTGCGCATTGGTGTTGGACGCTAACAACTATCTGGTGGATGCCGATTCCGGTGACAAGCTATCCGACACACCAGAGTCGGTCGGGGCTATGAATTCTTTCGAGCTGTATCGCGATGGTGATCGGTACATTTTGGAGAACGAAAATTTCTCCCAAGCGAAGTCTCGTCGATGGCTGGTTTTTGATTATGACAATGGAAGAGTGACGCTCGAGGGCGCTTATGTTTTCTCGATAGATATCAACTCGAATACGGGGCCGTACTGGCACGGCTACGACTGCCGTGCCGATGCCAAGCTGTTCGCCCGCCCCTCAGATGATTCGTTCAGTGATGCAGCTTTGCAGGAGTTGTGCGGTGATGCGGAGGGTTTGGTTGTCTCGGGTGAGGACTCCGGCGTGACGGTGCCCGCCAAAGGACTGACCGTCAGTGTCCCCGTTTACTACGCTCTTACCCCTACGGGTTCCGCGACTTATCTGTTCGCTGGAAGCGAGGAACCGGATATCTCGACGTTGGCTTGTCTATCGAATTGCGTCGCCAGCACGCAATGGCAGGAGCGAGTTGCAATACATCCTGCACTATTGGATGACGGGCCGAATGAAACGTTGTGTTCTGCAGACGAAGACATTTATTTCAGTTGTCCGTTAAAGGGAGGAAAGACGGTTTCCGTTTGTGCGCAGGAAAACAACAAACCCGCTGCCGGTTCTGTTCAATACCGATACGGTGTACCGGGAAAAATAGAAATGCTCTACCCGCAGAACAGCGCGCCTCCCAAGGACAAGTTCTTCGTGGTCAATGCGTCGGAAGGCAGCGTTAACCTGAACATTATCAAGTTCAAAAAGGGGCCTTATACCTACCTCGTTAACCAGGCCTTTGTGAGTTCTTTGACGGTGCTCAAGGGCGACAAGGTTATATTCCGGCAGTCCTGTGGCGCGGGTGGTCATGCCTTCGTTAGCCGGGCAGCAATGCAGGGGATAGAGTCGCGTCCTAAAAGTGCGGAAGATTTTCACTAGTTTAGATGGCTTGCAAAAGTCGTTGCAGAAAGGGGACTCAACGTCCCCTTTTTCTATTCGCGGCTCCGCTACACCTTCGCCCGATTCACCGCCGAATTCGGCGTATCAATATGATCCAGCGCTCGCTCCACCAACAACCGAACCCCATCCGACATTCTGCTGATCGCCAGTGCTACGGAGCGCAGCGTACCTTCCACATCGTCGGCCAGGTTGGCAGCGATGGCGCTGATGGACAGCAGGTCTTCCGAGGCGTTGGCCAGGAGGGCTTCGGTGTCGATGTCGGGGGAGACGGCGAAGAGGTTGCCTTTGCGAGGCTTGGGCTTCTCGCTGGGCAGCGGGGCGAAATGGTGGTTGAGGGCGCGTTCTGCGGCTTCGTGGAGTTTCTTCGAATCTAGGGATTCGTAGGGGGAGGTGTCTTCGTGTTCTGGTGGATTTGGTGTTGGCTTGATCATTGATGTAGCTCCTGGAATTAAGAGACTGACACCGTTTCGCTTTGCACTTCGAAAGTGGTGGCAGCTGAGCGTTGGTGTGCAAGACCGATCCAGGAACCGGCAGACCCGAAGGTCTCCGACGCACAGCTGCCATAACGATCCGCGAGCATAGGAAAACGCTCGACGAATAGCCATAAGCAATTGCGCACCTGGATTCGGACTTGCACGTCCGTGTCACCGATTTTGCGGCGACGAACAAAGCCTATCGGTGAAGCCCTAGCGTGCCTAGTTCACGAACAGCACCACGTGTTGAAGGAAATATCCGAGGGAGTCGAGCGTAGAAAGATCGAAATCTTCACGCTTTTAAACACCCTCGTTTCGTCAATGACTTGGTAGTCATCAGCGTCAAAAACTCCGGCGTCTTCTTCTACCGCTGCACAACAGTTCAGTTCGTCCCGTTTTGGCGGACCTGACGAAAATGTATTTGATTATGGGCGACTCGGTGTTGCAGGAATGGCTTCAGGCTGTACGGCTGCAAATCATGTTTAAAACCCCCAAAGGAAAGGAAATTCGGGGCTGGGTTCAATGCAGCGATGCCGATGGTTGTTAGTTGATTTTCCATTCGAAATTTCAGAGGTGAAACGGGCACCGTGATTAATCACTAAATTCCCCGTTTTCCTTTAGACTTGCGCCCCTCAAGGAAGACCTCAGGACACGGAATGCCAGTCCCCCTTTTTATCCTTCGCAAAGCCCTGGTTGTTTGGCTATACGCCGCCGCCCTGGTGCATTTGCTCGTCAGCGTCACACTGACCTGGGCCGGCCATTCCGGCTTGCTCGACGGCTACCTGCAAACCATCGAACAAGCCTTCTGGGCCACCGACGCCGTACCCACCGCCGCCCGCACCCAACAAGCCTGGTGGTTAGCCTTGTTCGGCGCCACGCTGCAAAGCTATTCCCTCTACATGCTCGCCCTCGTGCACCTCGGCCATCGACTCAAAACCTCAATGGCTTGGGGCTGGTTGATCGCCGGCATCGTGCTCTGGGCGCCGCAGGACATGTTGATTTCCCTCCAGGCGCAGGTCTGGTCGCACCTATGGTTCGACAGCTTCGCGCTGCTCACTTTACTGCCACCGCTGATTTGGCTGTATCGCCACGACCGCCGCACCTCCACCTCAACACACACTGAGTGATGCCAACCATGCCTGACTTTTCTCTCCTGGATTGGGCGATTGCTCTGCTGATTGCCCAGGCCTGCCTTGGGGCGCTCGATACCCTGTATCACCACGAACTGACGGTAGCGTTGCCGTATCGCCACAGTGCCCGTCTGGAGTTGTCGATCCACGCGATGCGCTCGTGCTTCTACGGGATTCTGTTTCTGGGCATGGCGCATCTGGCATTCCAAGGCACGTGGGCGATTGTGATTGCGCTGCTGTTCGCGCTGGAGATCGGTCTGACGCTCTGGGACTTCGTGGTCGAGGACCGCAGCCGAAAATTGCCGGCCATCGAGCGCATCATGCATACCGTGCTGGCGGTGAACGGCGGGGCGTTTTTTGCTTTGTACGGGGTGCAATTGGCGCAGTGGGCGAATTTGCCTACCGGCCTGAGCGCTATCGATTTCGGCTGGCGTGGCTGGTTGCTGACGCTGTTCGCTATCGGCGTTACGGCTTCGGGTATTCGTGACGGACTGGCGGCGCTGCGCATGCAGCGCGAAGGTAAACCGTCTAATCCGTTCGCTGGCGGAGCTTACAAACGGGTGCTGGTGACCGGTGGCACCGGGTTTATCGGTGAAGCCTTGGTCAATCAATTGCTTGATGCCGGCCACTCCGTCAGCGTGTTGGCCCGCGATCCGTTGAAAGCGGCGTACCTGTTTGACGGCCGCGCCCGTTGCCTGCGTTCGCTGAGCAAACTCGGTTACAACGAAACCTTCGACGTGGTGATCAACCTGGCCGGTGCGCCAGTGGCCGGGCCGCGCTGGAGCGCCAAGCGTCAGGCGCAACTGATCGCCAGTCGCGTCAACACCACCGAAGCGCTGATGAGTTGGCTGAAAAATGCCACGCATAAACCGGCGCTGTGGGTTCAGGCCTCGGCCATTGGTTTCTACGGTGTGCGTGACGCCAGCGAACGTCTCGATGAAACATCGACCAAGGGCGACGGCTTCATGGCCGAACTCTGCGCGCAATGGGAAACGGCCGCCCAGCCGGCCACTGAGTTCGGTGTGCGTCAGGTGGTCATGCGCCTCGGCGTGGTGTTCGGGCCGGGCGGTGCGTTGTTGCCGTTGCTGATTCCGTTTCGCCTGGGCTTTGGCGGACGCATGGGCGATGGTCAGCAGATCATGAGCTGGGTGCATCGCGACGATGTGATTCAAGTGATCGCACGCGCGTTCGATGATGAGAGCTTGAGCGGCACTTACAACCTGGTGGCGCCGGATACGGTCAGTCAGGCAGCGTTTGCCGAGCAGGTCGGCAAGGTCTTGAAGCGTCCGGTGTGGTTTCACATTCCGGCGGCGCCGGTGCGTGCGCTGGCGGGGGAAATGGCTCAACTGTTTTTCGACGGCCAGCGTGTGGTGCCTGAGCGTTTGAGCGAGGCGGGCTACACGTTCCGCTATCCAACCCTCGACGCCGCCCTGCGCGATCTGGCCTGAGGATCGCCCATGAGCAAGCCGCTGATGTACCTGCTGGCCGGCAACGGCAGTGCTGCCGATTGGTGGGATGACGCGCTGCCGCACTTTCAGCGCTACGAGGTGGTGCCGCTCGAACTGCCGGGCTTCGGCGCCAACCCGCAAGCGCCCTGCGGAGATCTCGCGGCTTATGCGCAGGCGTTGTTAACGGCGACGGTCCAGGGCAGCTCGATCATGGCGGTCGGGGTGAATGCGTTGCTGGTGTTGCATGCGCTGCAACGTCAGCCAGGGCACTTTTGCCGTAGCGTGTTGCTGGCGCCGGTCGGGGCATTTTTGTGGCAACGACGGCTGCCGGCGCTGATGTCGCCGCTGTCGATTCGCAAGACCATTCACTGGTTGCTGGCGAACAAGCCAGCGCTGTTCAAACACAAGTTTTCCAACCAGACCTGGACGCCCGCGCAGTACCAGCGCATGGGCGCGGGGTATGCGCGATGCCGCGCTTTTGTGCCCCATTGGGACTTGGTGCGGGCCGACACCGCGTTGCCGCTGCTGGAGTGGATCACCGATCCGGTCGAGCTGGTCTGGGGCGATCAGGACAACGTGCTGGGCATCGCACAGGCTGCCGCATGGTCGGCGATTCTGGCTCGCGCTGATCTGACTATCAGCCTGAAAACCGGTTGGGGTCATTACCCGTGGATCGACTCGCCGGCGGAATTCGCTGCGTGGCTGGAGTCGGGCGAGCACGGATTCGTCGCGCACACCAAGGGCGGCCGTTTGCGTCTGGCCGAGTTGGCCGGGCAAGCGGTGCCGCCGGCGCTGTCACTCAATGATTGTCACGATGAACGTCTGCCGGCGTTTCTCGCTAGCCAACCGGACGCCACTTGGGCGGTGCGTTCCTCCAGTTATGGCGAGGATCAAGCCGATGCGGCGAACGCCGGGCTGAGCACCACATTTCTGCGGGAACCGACGCCCAACGTGCCCGCGCGCATTGCCGAGCTGAGCGCGGCGGGTGTGGAAGAAGTGGTGGTGCAGCGCTTCATCACACCGCAGTTGTCCGGGATCGCTTTTGTGCGACATCTATCGGTGGAACTTGAATGGGTCGAAGGTCATCTGGAGTCGCTGGCCGATGGTCAGGTGAGCCCCGAGCGCGCAATCATTTCCCGCCTCGGCGACTCGTGGAGTAGCGGCACCTTCAAGCCCTTTCACGGCCTGACAGCGGACCTGTTGTGGCGTTTTCTGCAAGGCGTGTTGCGAGTCTTCCATTACGTGCCGGGCGACGTCGAATGGGCCTGGGATGGCCAGCAACTCTGGTTGCTGCAATACCGGCCGATCAGCGATTACGGCTGGCGCCGGCACCTGACCGCCGCCAACATCGCCGAGATCCTGCCGCCGCAACCGAGCCACTTGGTGGAGTACGCCCAGCGCCGTGCTGCAGCAAGTATTCCGGCGATCATGGGGCGTTGGGATTCGCGGGTGTTGCAGGATAACGAACCGTTCACGGCGGTGTTTGGCGGCGCTTCGTATATCAACAATGATTTGTTTCTTGCACGGCTGGCGGACTGGGGAATCTCCGCCAGCAGTTACGCCGGTGAGGTGGGTGGTGCAACACCGCATCTGCCGTGGCGACTGCTGCGCCTGATGCATTCGCTGCCGTTGTTTCTGCGCATGCAGCGCATCGCTCGCGGGCAGTTGTTGACGTTGGAAGAGCGTTTGCGCCGTTTCGATCAGGAGCTTGCGGAGCTGATTGCCCGAGACGCCGACGGTCAGCAACTGGCCGACTGGTTCACCCGGTTTTATGTGTTCGTGGTGCAGGGCAATCTATGCATCGCCACCTCCCTGGCCAGCAGCGGCGGCGACCTGTTGGGACGGCCACCGACAGCGTATGACGACCTCGAAAACAGCCCACATCGTCTGCCATGGGAAACCGATCCCGCCACACCGCGCCCGGCACCAACCGATCTGCCGTTGCAGGCCTTCCCGCACTGGCCGGGGTTTATCCGCTTGGCGCATTCAGCCGGCTTGCCGGGCCTGCGTGGTTATTACCTGCAAGTGCGCGAGTGGTATCGCGACAACCTGATGCGGGTGTTCTTCCGCCTGCATCACGCCATGCCGATGGCGGATCGAGCACATTGGTTTGCACCGCATCCGGACATTCGCAGCCGCGACGGCAGCTTCTGGCAGGACGGCCGCGAAGGTACCGAACAAGCGACGGGTTTCATGATTTATCCGGGGCAGGTGCAAGGCATTTTGGGTGAAGACATTTTGCTCGAAGACACTCTTGACCCTGGACGACATGCGCACTACCAAGCGGCGCGGGCGGTGATAGCGCGGATGGGTGGGCGTTTGTCCCATGGCTCGACGTTGTTGCGGGAGCTGCGCAAACCCTCAGCGGTAATGCCGCAGGTGGATCCGGCGTGGATGGGGTATGAGGTGTTGTATCGGGATGGTGAGTTGGAGCTGATGAATTCGAAGGATATGAATTGAAACCTAGATACCTCCACGGGTTGCTGCCTAGTTTGTTCGCGATTGCTCATACGGGCAATGCCGTTGCCGCAGATGCTATCGGCGGCAAAGTACTTCGGCGTGATATTGGCAAAGTTTCACAACTCACGTCCGACGGTGAGAAGGCGAAGAAGTTGAACAACGCGGTAGTGGAGATAGATTGCGTGAAGGGCAGCAAAGGCAGCCTTGTTTCGATAGACGGCTATGGCGGTTGCGGTGCCTGTTCGCAGCGGCACGGTTATTACTCGACAGTCGGGCGATTGGAGCAATACAGCTTCGATAGTAACCAGCGTTCATTTGGCTCGAAGGGTTCCTGGGAAGAGCTGATCAAAGCGTATGGCATCACGAAGAGGCAGCTGCAATCGGAAAGCCTTGCAGTGAAAAGGAACGCCTATGGCCAGCCTTAAGTGGGTGTTGATAGTCGGTAGTCTGTTTGCCGCCGCCAGTGCCTTTGCCGAGGAGCCGTCAATAGTCGGTATCGACGGGCACACAGTGACGTTTCAAGCGACAAAATGGATGATGCCTGGTGTGGAGTCGGCGACTGCATGGTTCACCGTAAACGGCAAAACCTTCCCGCTCTTCAGCATCGACGTTGGAGCTGATGGGCACTCCGGTTGGCTTAGTCCTGACAAGAAAACCTTGTTGCTCGACCCGGTGAGCTTCGGCATTTTGTCGGTCGAGAGTGGTGAAGAAAAGCTGGTGTCGCAACAGCATTGCGATGTGATCTCGATGGAGACCGGTTGCGTGCTGGCTGAGCGCTCTGCCAGCTTTTGTGTCGGTAAATGGGTGGGCAATCAGTGGGTTTCTAACGACGGCGAAGTGTTCAATCCCTTCTTGGAGACGCAGTCCCCAAAGGACTTGTTGAGGCATGTCGTGGACATCGGGCCGGCGCAGTCCCGCGCACAATCCATCGAATGGAGCCTGAGCTTTTTGAGTCTGGAGTCCTACATGGCGTGTCATCCTCCGGCGCAAAATGTTCAGGCGTTCAACGACCTGGGTTTTTACCTGGCCGAGGGCGGTAACGATGAGTTTGCGCTGAAGTTTTATCGCGGCATTGAAGCGGTCGGCAAGCGCACGGTGTTGATGTTGAACATGGCTGATTCGCTGTGGCGACTTGATCGAAAAGAGGAAGCGCGGCGGTATTACAGCCAGTACCGCGAAGGGATGAGTGCCGCCGGCAAGATACAAAAAATTCCACAGCGAGTCGTCGAGCGATCCGTAAATCAGGGACCGAAAAATTGAACATGTTTATCCGGCTTGCCGCGTTGTCCTTTGGACTTCTGCCCGCTTCATTCGCGTTCGCTTACGATAATTGCAGAGTGGTCTCTCCAAGTGCGCAAGTCGATCAATGCGCCGAAACCGCTCGCAAGGAGGCTGACGCGAAACTCAATGCCAGCTACAAAAAACTGATGGCGCGATTTGAGACTCAGCAAAAGCGTGGTCCGGAACAAGGGAAAGCGTTTATGGCTATTGCCAAAGATTCCCAACGGGCCTGGATCAAGTTGCGCGATACCACTTGCCCACTTGAAGCCACGGATATCGAGCCTGGTGCAGTGGCGCATACCACTACGATCGATAACTGCATTACCAGAATGAGTTTGGAGCGTGCCATTTATCTGGACGGGATCGTGACGGATAGGCCGGGCGACTTGCTCGATCTTAGCAAGGTGTTCACGGCGGGCTCACAACGCTACGGTGATGTTGTGGCTCGCTATGTGACTACCTTCGGCAGCGTTTGCCTCAACGTCCAGATCCTTGCGCCTGACGGCGGCTGGAGAGTGCTGTCATTTGCGCGGTTCTGCAGCTTTGACGGCAAATCGTTTTGGGATGGTTATTCCTATGCCGGGTTTGAAAACCTTGAGTTTCATGCGGACGGGTTGCACATGACGCTCAGCTTGGCGGAGCTTCGTGGCAATGGTAAGGAGCGTCGTGCCTGTGTGATTCCGATTCAGGACTCGCAAATCAAAGAGCTGAAATGCGGCCCGCCTGAATCCATGTAAGTACAAGCAAAGATAGGAATTGTTCTATTCGTGTATCACCAAGGAAGGTAGCTGAAATTGGAAAGGCTTTTAAGGTATGTCTGCGTGCTCGGGCTCATGATTGGCTTACCAACTCAACCGGCATCGGCAAGCGATCCGCAAACCATCGGTGAGCTGCATCCGCCTGTAGTGGCTTCCGTGGGCGATCAAAAGATCATGGTGTTCTTTTTGAAGAACAATCTGAAAGATCAGGTGACAGAGGTTCACGTTCCTGACGCCGAAATTTTCTACTCACCAGTTAACGCAACGAAGCCAACGCTGAACTATGTGTGGAAGCTGGAAGATGAGCAGGTTGTATCGGTGTTTTTCTACGAGCGAAAGACCCCGGAGCGGGCGGGGAAATCCATGTTTGTGCTGGGGAAAAGCAAAAAGTCATACATTAGTTTCGAGGGCTTTTCCTATTCAGTATTAGAGCTGCCGCTCATTAAAAACGGCGACCAGTTGTCTTTGAAGTTTTTTCGCGGTGATCCGCCAGATCCTGAATGGCAGGACTGTCGCGACGGTCGAGATCTGGAGAAGGGGGTAGACGTGGTATGCGCTTACAAGGACGCGGCGAGTATTAAAAAGCGTTTGGCAGCACTTGATGGAAAGGCTGTTGCAGATCAAAAACTGGAGCCCGGTCGTCGCATTGGGATACAACAGTGACCATGGCACGTAAGAGGCTTTCGGTCGTAACGCTGACGGACACTGCTACGTGGTTTTTCGTCTGTTCAGTGAACACTCCGCCTATTGCGCCGTACGAACGCTTTCAGTTACCCATGAACCGCTAAAGGAATGAACGGTTTGAAATCTTTGTCTGTGTTTTTTATTGCGTTGTTGCTCCTCTGTCCGCTGGCGGCTCACAGCGAAGTCACAACGGAGGTCTATTGCTTCCGATCGCAGGAAGGCAAAAGCATCAATTTTGAGTTCAGAACCTATTACGACTCGGTCGCCAAGTGGGGCGGCGCGGGAGTTAAGTACAGCAAGTCAAAGAAAGCCATTTCTCTAGTCCATCGAAGCACCGAGCAAGAAATCCTGGCAGAGGATTGGCCCTATGAATTCACGACAACTTGGGTGGAGGTTTCCGAAGGGGCGCTGACGGGTGAGTATGAGATGGTCAGTCAGGGGGCTCGGATCTATGGGATGACCTACACGAATTACAAATCCGGTAAGAAGTATTCGTTCGATCAAGATATCAGCATGGAGGCGTCACTAGAGACAGGCTGTCAGTGGTGAGTCGAGATAATTGAGTAAGGGGACCGAAGCCTCTTTGGAGAAAGGCTGCCAATGGGAATAATCGGTTTGCTGAGGAGTTACAACATGAAAGGACTGCCGATTTTATGGGGCTGCATCCTGGCCGGTGCAGCCTCTTTATCTTTCGCCGCCGATCCATCCTTCACGGACTTCACCGTCACCGAAGTGTTTGCCGGTCCAAACAACGCCCTGGCGCCCCAGGAAAACAGCAACCAATGGATGGATGAAGCACGAGCACAAGCCCTCGCCGGCAAGGTCAATTTCGCCGGGCACTACGTTCTGCACCGGGTGGGCTGTGGTGGCAGCACGATGTGTGTCGAGGTGCTGGACGCGCAGACGGGCAAGGTCGCGACGGGGCTGCCCAATGCCTACGACGGCAACTTGCTGACGCTGTCTTACCAGCCAGACAGCAACTTGATCATCGTCTCCGGCATCACCGCCAATACCGAAGAAGACATGAAGGGTAAACGGCTGAAGAACCGCGACCGAACTCGCTATTACGAGTTTGTGAACAACGAATTCCGGCTGTTGAAAATCACCGATTCATAAGCGATTTGGCAAAGGGAGTTGTCTTTGAAAAAGGTAGTGATGCTGATGTTGTTGGCCTTCCCCACATTCGCTCACAGCGACGTGGAAACGGAAATTTCCTGTTTTCGATCCCAGGAAGGCAAGGACATAAAGTTGGAGTTCAGGATCTACAGTGATCAGACCGCCAAGTGGAGCGGGGCGGGGGTCAAGTATGGGACGTCCAAAGAGTCGATCCCGCTGGTATTCAAAAGTACCGAGCAAGAAGCAATGTCCGACGGCCGACCTTTTCAATCCACCACTACCACCACGTGGGTCGAGGTCGTTGGCGGCGCAGTCACGGGCGAATATGTCATGGTCCGTCAAGGGGCGCTGATTTACGGCATGGCGTACACCAATGCCAAAAGCAAGAAACACTATGGGTTTGAGCATCACCCGCAGATTGAGTCTTCTCCCGAGAAGGGGTGTCAGTGGTGAAGCTGTATACCTTGAAGATTTCAATGTTCCTGATGGCGCTAATGAGTTTTGGCGCTGGCGCCGCTGAGTTTGTTTTTCCACACGCAACGATCTGTGAGCCTTACGGCAAGACGCCCGGCAGTTGTTCCATTGCCTTGAATGCAGACGGCTATATTTTAGATGCCCGCTCAGGAAAGCGACTGTTCGACGACGCGGAATATACCGGCGCGATGTTTACCAACGCGCTGTATCGATCCGGAAGGCAGTACATCCTGGACAGTGAGAACTACTCTTCGGCTAAATCGCACCGTTGGGTGGTTTTCAGCTATGACGGTAAAGAGATCGTCCTGAACCATATCTATATTTTTTCCTTGGATATCTCTACACAGATTGGCCCGTACTGGCATGGCTATGACTGCCGTCCGGCCAATGCGAAGTTGGTTGCTGGCGCGGGGCAGGGGCTTCTGGATTCCGCCATCAACACCTTTTGCAAGGACGTTGAAGCCAGCGTGGTAACGGTTGCGGATCAACCCCCAGCATCTTCGGCCACCGGTTCGTTGGCGGTCAGTGTCCCGGTGACAGCGACGGGCAACGCAATGGCGCGGCAACTTATGTGTTCGAGGGGACTGACGAGCCTGAGTTTCTGAAGATGGCGTGTGATTCCGGCTGCGCGCTTCCCTTGAAAGAACCAGTTTCGCTGAGTACGAGTGAGGTCGCGCAGCCGAGTTCCAGCGCCCATCAGCCAACGGTGATCAAACAGCAACAGGCCAGTTTATTGGGTGATGCATCCCGTCAAAACGTGTCTGTGCTGTCCGGTGATGCTGGGGCAGACTTCCGCCGCCTGCAGATCACACCTGAACACGGCACCGGTGACGACATCCTGCTGGATACCTCCAAGGCATTGCCGTTGATCAAGAGCCAATACTCGTCGGCCATGAGCGATATCTTCAGCGTCAACATAATCAACAACCCGGCTGGCGTGCTGAAGGTCATCGATATGCAAGGCGAGTCCGTGTCGGTCAAGCAGTCTTCTGCCGAAGCCGGAAACGCCCTTGTGCTGGTCAGCAGCGAAGAAGATAACGCCGTTTATAACTTCAACCTGGTGTTTCGCTACAACAAAAGCTCCAGGCAGTTCGAGCTGAAAAATGTATTGCAGGTCGTCAACAACGAGTCCTGTGATCACTCGGTTGTCAGTGTCGAAGAAGTACCAAAAAGCCTGATCGGTGAAATGTCTTTGGCGTCTTTCGATGGACGCAAAGTGTTTGAGCGGTTGTCTGACTTGCGCATTAAAGCTGCCAGCGATTACAAAAAATTGATGATGACTGACGTCGCGGAACAGCTCGACAAGGCGTTGGGGCTGTATCGAAAAGGGCAGACCGAGGCCGTTTCGACGGTGATGGCGAATTTCCTGATGGATGGAGGCAGCGGTCACTGTTATCCGGACAGCTACATCGCGCAAAAGTATGACTTCGCCCAATCGCCGGACTGGTCCAACGACCTAGGGTTTCTATTCGGTGAAACCGGTTATTACGCAGAGTCCACTGAGCTATTGAACGCGGTAATTGCCAGAAACCCCACCCGAACCGTGGCCTATCTGAACCTCGCAGACAGTTACTGGGGCCTGAACAATAAAGCGCTGGCGGCACAGGCTTACAAGCGGTACGCCTCGTTGATGAGCGACGCGGGCAAGATATCGAAGATTCCCACGCGAGTGGCTGAGCGTAGCAATGGAGTGGTGGAGTGAACGGACGCAAGAAGCTGTTTTTCATTTTCGTGGGCGTGGTCCTGGCTGCGTCCATGGCCACGGTTTTCGCCCAGCCCAACTGCAATCTCGACAGTTTGGAAACGCCTGATTTGCTGATGTGCAGCCAGCAGACTTTCGATTCACTCGACGTGGCATTGAATGCCCAATACAAAAAAGCGCTGGCCAGCTTGTCCCCGGACGACAATCAATTGTTGGTGGATGTTCAGCGCAGTTGGGTGAAGTTCAAGGAGGGATGGTGGGCAAAGACAACGCCATGACGCTGGAGGCAGCGGCGGAACGGTTGGGAGGCGAGGCGTTGGTTGACCCGATTTGGCAGCATTACGTGGATGGCCACTGTGAAAGGGCCTTCGGTCTGTTTCGAGAAGATCTGGAGTTCTGTGGGCAGCGCATGCATTTTCAGTTGCCCATCAATCGTTGATCGTGGGCTAAATAGGCGTTGCTTCGTCAGTTGAAAAGCGTGACTTGGCAGTCATTGACGCCAAAAACTGCATCATCTTCTGCAAACACAAGCCAATAGTGTCGTTATCGTCTGAAGCCGCTACACTGCGCCGGCCGTTCACTTTTCTCTTGAGGCTGTGCGCATGAAATTTCGTTTTCTTCTGTGGATGCTGGGTTTGTTGATGGGTAAGGCCAGTCGGACTAATCCTGCGTTTCAGCAGCAGTTGGGTGACAAGGAATTGGTGTTCCAGCTACAGACCCTGGACGGGAAAGTGGCGCGGCATTTCTTTGTGAAGGATCAGCGTATTACCAGTAAGTCGGGCCTGTATGCCGAGCCGGCGTTTGCGATTGCTTTTAAAGATGCGGCGTATGGCTTTGCCACGATGCAGGCGAAGAACAAGCAGTTGGCGTTTATGACGGGGATTCAGGACAAGTCGATTCAGATCAAAGGGAATCCGGCGTTGGTGATCTGGTTTCAGGGGTTGACCAAGTATTTGAAGCCGCGCAAGGCCAAAGCTAAAGCAAAGGCTTGAGTCGAGTGACTGACTTTGTGGTGAGGGAGCTTGCTCCCGTTGGGCTGCGAAGCGGCCCTAAAGGCTGAGTTCGGGGTGTGTCAGGCAGACGTTGTTGGCTGGGTTGCGACTGCTGCGCAGTCGAGCGGGAGCAAGCTCCCTCGCCACAGTGGGTGTGGTGAGTCAGAGATACCGAGTTGGATTCATCGCGAGCAGGCTCACTCCTACAGGGGCGTGTGGTGAATCAGGTAGATCGGCGAGGGATTCTTCGCGAGCAAGCCCGCTCCCACATTTGACCGAGTGTGGGAGCGGGTTTTTAGGCCTGGCTAAACTGCGAAGCCAGTTCGCGCAGCAGGACTTCGGCTTCGAGGACTTTGGTGACCACGTCATTAGCCTTGTCGCGGGTCAGGCCGACGCGTTCGAGCAAGGCGTCGGGGATGTCTTCGTCCGGGCCGGAGCCGATGCCGCGGCCGCGTAGCAGGCGTACGGTCAGGCAGACGAGGTTCGGGTATTCGGCGTAGTCGCCGTCGTAGTGCGGGTCGTGCTGGAAGCGCAGGGCGGTGGCCAGTTCGTCGGGCATGTCCCAGTAGCGCATCAGCCATGAGCCGATCTGTTCGCGGCTGATGCCGAGCAGGTGATGTTCGACGTAGCTGTGGCACAGGTGCTGGTTGACTTCCAGGTGGCGGCAGATCAGTGAGAAGTGCGGCGGGAAGACGTGGGCCAGCAGCAAGTAGCCGAAGTTGTGCAGCAGGCCGGCGAGGTAGGTCAGGCCGGCTTCCGGGCGCTGGGCGCGCGGCATGGCGCGGGTCAGGCCTTCGATGACGGCGGCGGTGTAGATCGATTGCTGCCAGTACGGCGTGGCGTGTTGCGGGTGGTCTTTGGGCAGGGCCAGGGTCTTGCCCAGGGCCAGGCCGAGCGCGAGGTTGATCACCAGGTCGAAACCCAGCACCCGCACAATCGCGTCTTCTACTGAACGAATCTTGCCCGGTGAGGCGTAGTACGGCGACGCGGCCCAGCTGACGACTTGTGCCGCCAGCGCCGGGTCGGTTTCGACCACGCCGGTGATGTCGTCGATGGTGGCGTTGGGGTCGACGCGCAGTTTGATGATTTTCTGCGCGGTCTCGGCCAGCGGCGGAATCTCGATGGTCTCTTCCAGGCGTTGCTGGATGCGCCGCGCGGTGAACACTTGTACGGCCTGGGTGATTTCCTTGCGGTCATCGTCAGGGCGGTCGAGGTTCGGACGGATGCTGGTCAGGTTCTCGCCGAAGTTCGCGGCGCTGGCCTTGGTCAGCATGGTCTTGAAATCTTCGCTGGTGATTTCCAGCAGCAGGCCCGGCTCGCCCGAGTTGATCAGCAACTTCGGTTCGCGCAGCAGGCTTTCTTCGTACAGGCACGGCGAACTGGTCAACGCCGGCAGGCCGGGTAACAGGCTCAAGCTGTGTTTGCCGAGCATCTTCACCAGACGTTCGGTGGGCACGGCAGTGAGGCGGCGGCCGGTCAGTTCGGCGAGGCGATTGAGGTCCAGCAACTGGCTTTGCGGAAACAACACCATCAGCGCGCCGACGGCGTCGTCCAGCAACACCGCCTGTACTTTGCGCGAGGCGTTCAAGCCGTGGTGGTCCAGCACTTCTTCGTAGGCAATGCCCAGCTTGCCCAGCAGCAACCGAATAACAGACGGAGCGTGCAGGGGTTCCGGGGCGAGGGCAGCTTCAGTCATGGTCTGTATCCGTATTCAAACAATTGCAGGAGTATAACCAGCTTGTTTAAAAGCATCGTCCACAAACTGCGACGGTGCTCACACTTGGCCGTATTGCTGCCCATGGCGCAGCCAGCGGTCGAGCAGCGGGCTGACGTGGTCCGGCCAGCGCTCCAGCAAGGCCTGGGCGGCGTCGCGCACGGCGGGCAATAGATCGGCATCGCGCATCAGGTCGGCGACCTTGAATTGCAGCAGGCCGGTCTGACGCGTGCCGAGCATTTCGCCGGGGCCGCGCAGTTCGAGGTCTTTTTCGGCGATGACAAAACCGTCGTTGGTTTCACGCATGATACCGAGACGCTGACGACCGATTTGCGACAACGGCGGATGGTAGAGCAATACGCAATGGCTGGCGGCGCTGCCTCGACCGACACGGCCGCGCAATTGGTGCAGTTGCGCGAGGCCGAGGCGTTCGGGGTTTTCGATGATCATCAGGCTGGCGTTCGGGACGTCGACGCCGACTTCGATCACGGTGGTAGCGACCAGCAGTTGCAGGTTGCCGGCCTTGAATTCAGCCATGACGGCGGCCTTTTCGACGGGCTTCATGCGGCCGTGGATCAGCCCGACCTTCAACTCGCCGAGGGCGGCGGTGAGGTCTTCGTAGGTGGTTTCTGCCGCCTGGCAGGTCAGCTCTTCCGACTCTTCGATCAGCGTGCACACCCAATAGGCCTGACGCCCTTCAGCGCAGGCGCCGCGCACCCGTTCGATGACTTCAACGCGTCGGGTGTCGGTGATCAACACAGTGTTGACCGGCGTACGACCGGGCGGCAGTTCGTCGAGGATCGAGGTGTCCAGGTCGGCGTAAGCGCTCATGGCCAGCGTCCGCGGAATCGGTGTGGCGGTCATGATCAGCTGATGCGGACACATGCGCCCGCCGACGCCTTTCTGTCGCAACGCCAGACGCTGCTGCACGCCGAAGCGGTGCTGTTCGTCGATGATCACCAGCGCTAGGTTCTTGAACTGCACTTCGTCCTGGAACAGCGCGTGGGTGCCGACCACCATCGGCGTGCCGCTGGCGATCTGTTCCAGCGCGGCGACGCGGTTCTTGCCCTTGAGCTTGCCGGCCAGCCACGCGACTTCGATGCCAAGCGGTTCGAGCCAGCGCTTGAAGGTGATGAAGTGCTGCTCGGCGAGGATTTCGGTGGGCGCCATCAGCGCGACCTGATAACCGGCCTCCAATGCCTGCAATGCGGCGAGTGCGGCGACCACGGTTTTACCGGCGCCAACATCGCCCTGAATCAGCCGCAGCATGGGTTCTTGCTGGCTCAGGTCGTAGGCGATTTCGTTGCCGACCCGTTGCTGTGCGCCGGTCGGTGCGAAGCCGAGATTGGCCAGGTACTTGGCCGGAAGTTGGGTGGCTTTCGGCATGGCCGGTGCGCGCAGGGAGCGCATGCTTTCGCGCAACCGTTGCTGGGACAGTTGATGGGTCAGCAGTTCTTCGAAGGCCAAACGGTGCTGCGCCCAGTGATGACCGAGGGCGAGTTCGTCGACGTCGGCATCGGCGGGCGGGTGATGCAGGTAGCGAATCGCGTCGGCCAGCGGCGCGAGTTGATAGTCGCGCGCCAGTTCGGTTGGCAGCCAGTCGGGCAGGCTGGTCGGGCCGAGCATCGTCAGGGTTTGCATGCACAATTGGCGCAAACGCTGCTGGGTCAGGCCTTCGGTGAGCGGGTACACCGGGGTCAGGGTTTCATCCACCGGCGGTGGTTCGTCGCCGGTAATGGCGCGGTATTCCGGGTGGTAGATTTCCAGCCCAGACGCACCAGGCCGCGCTTCGCCGTAGCAGCGAATCCGCGTGCCGCGTTTGAGGCCTTCTTTCTGTGCATTACTGAAATGGTAGAAGCGCAGGCTGAGCCCGCCGGTGCCGTCTTGCAGGCGCACAACGAGGCTGCGGCGACGGCCCATGACCACGTCGGCGCCGCTGACGGTGCCTTCGATCACAGCGTCTTGTCCCGGCCGCAAGTGGCCGATCGGGACCACGCGGGTGCGGTCCTGATAGCGCAGCGGCAGGTGAAACAGCACGTCCTGAAGATTCTCCAGGCCGACCTTGGCCAGCTTCTCGGCCATGGCCTCGCCGACACCCTTGAGTGCCGTCACCGACACTTGCGACAACTCGGTCATGACAGCAACTTACGCCGCCACCACCGGCACGGACGGCTTGGCCACCGAGCACAGGCGAATGGAGTCAGCGAGAATTTCAATTGCCTTCGGACGCGGGAAGCTCGCGCGCCAGGCGATGGCCACGGTACGGAACGGCACTGGCGGCGTCAGTGGGCGCACTTCGAGCACGCCGGGAGCGTAGTGATGGCTGTCGACGGCCGAGAGCGGCAAGATCGAAATGCCGAGGCCGGACGCGACCATATGGCGGATGGTTTCCAGGGAACTGGATTCCACCGTGGTGTGCTTGGCGCCGTCGTTGCCTTTGGTCAGGGTCGGGCAGGCTTCCAGCACTTGATCGCGGAAGCAGTGGCCTTCGCCGAGCAGCAGCAGGCTCTTGTCGTTGAGCAGGCTGGCGTCGATGGAGTCTTTTTGGGTCCACGGGTGCTGGGCCGGCATCAGGACGTAGAACGGCTCGTCGTAGAGCTGCAGGGTCAGGACGTCGGCTTCGTTGAACGGCAGGGCGATGATGATCGCGTCGAGCTCGCCGTTGCGCAGTTTGTCGCGCAGCACGTGGGTGAAGTTCTCTTCGATGTACAACGGCATCTGCGGGGCGACCCGGTGCAGTTGTGGAATCAGGTGCGGAAAGAGGTACGGGCCGACGGTGTAGATTGCGCCGACTTTCAGCGGTGCGGTCAGCTGGTTTTTGCCGGCCTGGGCCAGTTCACGGATGCCTTGGGCTTGTTCCAGGACTTTTTGTGCCTGGGCCACGATGCCTTCACCGACCGGGGTCAGGCGCACGGCGCTCTTGCTGCGCTCGAAAATCAGCACACCGAGTTCGTCTTCAAGCTTTTTCACGCCCACCGACAGGGTCGGCTGACTGACGTGGCAACGCTCGGCCGCGTGGCCGAAATGCTGCTCTTGGGCGAGGGTAACGATGTAGCGTAATTCTGTGAGGGTCATAGCAAGCGTCCATGAAGTTGCGCGCCAAGCATAGCGGCTGCAATCGATAGACGCACGTTATCAGAGTGAGTGCGTTGAGTGACACCGGGTAATGCGTGTTTGCCGCGGGCAGATATGCGAAAGGCACCTTTCGGGGTGCCTTTCAGAACTCTTTCATTCGCCGCAGAACCTGTAGGAGCTGAGCTTGCTCGCGATGAGGTCGTCACATTCAACATCTTCAGTGGCGGTATGTCCGCCATCGCGAGCAAGCTCGGCTCCTACAGTGCTATTTGTTGTATTTAGCGGCGGCGTTTGTCTATGGAATACAGGAACGGTGCCGTGATTTCGATGGTGCCGTTGGTGAGCATGTCAGCCGGTGGCTTGGGCAGCGGCTGGGCGTTACGGATCATCTGCAAGGTGGCGCGGTCCAGATCGGCATTGCCAGAAGGGCTCTCCAGTTGGAATGACAACACATTCCCTTGCGCATCCACGACAAAGCGCAAACGGTTCACGCCTTCCTTGTTCCGCAGCCGTGCAGCGTCCGGGTATTTCTTGTGTTTGGCGAGGTGAGCGAGCAATTCGCTTTGCCAGCTGGCCTTGGCAGCTTGCTGCGCCGGCGATGGACCCGGTGCCGGTTGTGCGGATTTTTCGGTCGGTGCCTGAGTCGGTTGCGCGTCGCTCGGTTTGGCCTCGGACGGCTTTTCCTTCGGCGGCTCCGGCTTCTTTTCCACGGGCTTGGGCGGTTGCGGCTTGGGCTTGGGTTTGACCGGCTTGGGCACGGCAATCTCGGCTTTCGGCGCTTCAGCCAGTTTCGGGATCGGCAGTTCTTCCACCGGCGCTGGTGGCTGCGGCGGCGTAATGACCTTCGGCGGCGCAGGCGGTGGCGGTGCCGGAATCGGTGCCAGCTCAACCATCATGGCCTGCGGCGGCAACTCGATCGGCGGGCGCGACGTCCAGTTCAGCGCCAGCGCGATGGCCAGTGCATGGACGGCCAGCACCACGGCCAGGCTCGCGCTGTAACGCGTCAGCTTATGGCGCGTCGTGATCATTTCTTGACTGCCGACTCAAGCCCGACCAGACCCACCTTCAGGTAACCGGCGGAGCGCAGGTTGTCCATCACGCTCATCAGGTCGCCGTAATCCACGCCTTTATCGGCCTGGAAGAAGATCGTCGTGTCTTTCTTGCCCTGGGTCTTGGCGTCCAGCGTGGCGCCGAGGGCTTCGGCCTTCACTTCGTCTTCACCGAGGAACAGACGCTGGTCAGCCTTGACGCTGAGGAACACCGGTTTCTCCGGGCGAGGCGCCGGCTTGGCGGTGGAAGCGGGCAGGTCGACCTTGATGTCCACGGTGGCCAAAGGGGCGGCCACCATGAAGATGATCAGCAGCACCAGCATCACGTCGATGAACGGCGTGACGTTGATTTCGTGGTTCTCGGCCAGATCGTCGTCTGCGCCTTCTTTCAAATGCAAGCCCATGGCGGATTACCCTACTTTGACCCTGTGCGGTTGCATGGAGCGCTCGGTGGTCGGCAGGTGATCAAGGTCACGGCTGACCAGCAGCAGGACTTCAGCCGAGGCGTCGGAGACTTGAGCCTTGTAACCGGCGATGGAGCGGGCGAAGACGTTGTAGATCACCACGGCCGGGATGGCGGCAACCAGACCCAGTGCGGTCGCCAGCAGGGCTTCGGCGATGCCGGGTGCGACAACGGCGAGGTTGGTGGTCTGGGTTTTGGCGATGCCGATGAAGCTGTTCATGATGCCCCACACGGTGCCGAACAGACCCACGAACGGCGCGGTGGAACCGATGGTGGCAAGGACGCCGGTGCCGCTGCTCATGTTGCGACCGCACGCCGCTACCAGGCGCTCAAGACGGAAGGCAACCCGTTCCTTGATGCCTTCTTTCTCGCGGCTGTTGACCGACAGGCGCATCTCTTCCAGGGCGTCATGCACCAACAGGTTGGCGAGGGTGCCTTGCTGGGTGGCGGTCGCGCTGGCTTCTTTAAGGGTGGTGGCTTTTTTCAGGTGGACGATTTCTGTGCGCAGACGACGCTTGGCGCCCATCAGCTCAAGGCCCTTGGCGATCCAGATGGTCCAGGTGATGATCGAAGCAATCGCCAGACCGATCATCACGATTTTCACGATAATATCGGCGTTCTGGTACATGCCCCACGGCGACAGGTCGTGAGCCATGCCCAGGGAGTTGTCGGCTTCGAGCACTTCAGGTGCGTCTTCAGTCTCAACAGCCTGAGCCTGAGCCTGAGCCTGAGCCGGATCGGTCGCGGCTGGTGCAGCGGCAGGGGGCGTGTGATCGGCAGGTGCTGGTGCCGCGGCGACAGCCGGAGTGGCAGGTGCTTGTGCGTCAGCGAATGCGGCGGTCGGCGCGAGCATCAGGCTCAGCAGCAGAGCGGCCACTGCGCTCCAGGCGCGAGGTCGTTTGGTTGGCGAAGCGGAGAATTGATTGCGTGTCATGCTGGCCGGACCTGAGAAAAAAAGACGGTTAATGTTCTTCCAGGCCTCGCGAGGCCGAGAACAAAAGTGGCGTGCATTATTGCAATTAATTCTTGTTAACAAAAGTAATAGCGTCTCTTTTTTTCCTGCATTACTAGCCGCTCGTCCTGTGTCGGCGCTAGTCTGTGGCTTTCCGATAGGAGTTTTTCGATGTCCACACCCTCAGTTTTGATCGCCGGTTGCGGTGATGTCGGCAGTCGCCTGGCCGCGCAATTGGTGGCTGGCGGGTGGGAGGTCCATGGCCTGAGACGTGACGTTTCACGCCTGCCCGAGGGCGTCATTGGCGTTGCCGGCGACTTGTTCAAGGAAGACTGTCCCGAAACATGGCCTATCGGGGCAGTGGATTACCTGGTGTATTGCGCGGCGGCTACCGACCACGATGAGGCCGGTTATCGCGCGGCGTATGTGCAGGGTTTGCAGCATGTGCTGGAGTGGCTGAACGACTACGGTCAGGTGCCGGAGCGGCTGCTGTTTGTGTCCAGCAGCAGTGTGTATGGACAGCAGGACGGTGAATGGGTCGATGAGACTTCGCCGACCATTGCCACGGGCTATTCAGGTCGATTGATGCTGGAGGCTGAGCAGGTGGCGCTCCAGAGTGGCATCCCGGCGAGCATTGTGCGATTGACCGGCATATATGGCCCGGGCCGTGAATGGCTGCTGACTCAGGTGCGTCGCGGTTATCGCGTGGCCGTCGATCCACCGTTGTATGGCAATCGTATTCACGCTGACGATGCGGCGGGGTTGATGGCGTATCTGCTGGAAGCGGATCGGCGTGGTGTGGCGTTGGATGACGTTTATATCGGCGTCGATGATGCGCCTGCACCACTGGCGGAAGTGGTGGGCTGGTTGCGCGAGTATCTGGGCGTGACGGGGTGGGATGATGATTCGAGCGTGCGGCGCACCGGCAGCAAGCGTTGCAGCAATGCGCGGGTCAAAGCCTTGGGCTGGACGCCGAAGTACCCGAGCTATCGCGAAGGCTACGCCGCCATCCTTGAAGGCCGCAGCTGATTCCCGTTTACGACAAGCCAAATGTGGGGGCGGGCTTGCTCGCGAAAGCGGTGTAACAGTCAACGATGATGCTGAATGTTACGGCTCCTTCGCGAGCAATCCCGCTCCCACATTTGATCTTCGTTGTCGCTGAGATCGGGTTACTGCTTTTCCAGCAGCCACTTGCGGTCGCCCGGGGTGAACTGCGGCATTTCGTCAGCCTGTGCGGTGTTCACCGCCTGGAAGATTTCCATCTCCTTGCCCTTGCGCGCAAAGATCCAGGTGGTGCCTTGGCCATTCAGTTGCAGCCACATGTTGTCGTTGCCGCCGCTCATCGACGCGCAATCGCCCGCCAGGCACAAGGCATAGCGGTCTGCACCGGGCAGGCCGGCCACTTGGCCGTCAGCCTGGAATTGCACGGTATTGCCTTCGCCCTGACCGCTGACAATATTCCAGTTGCCACCCATGTACGCCGTATACAGCGCACGTTCGAAGCTCGCACCCACCGGCGCACCTTCCGGTACCTGGATCTGCGCGCGGTCGAACACCTGGGCGGGTTCGTTATCGAGTGCAGCCTGGCGCAGTTGCTTGCCGTCGCGTTTCAGCTCACTGCCGGAACTGCCATAAAACTCGATCTTCCAGGCGCCGGACTCTTCGCCCAGCAACTTGCCATCGACATTTTCGAAACCGTTGGTGTAGCGGGCTTGGCCGGCCTTGGTGTTGACGTCCCATTCCAGGTTCGGGCCATAGGCCTGGAGCGCTTCGCGCAGGGGAGCGCCTTTGGCTGCAGCGTCAATCGCCACCTGATTGATCCAGGTGCCGCTGATGTCACGATCGGCAGGGTTGCTGGCACAACCGCCCAAGAGTAGGGCGACCAGCGAGAGGGCTAGCGCTTGGCGCATGGTGGAATCCTTTCAAGACAAGATCGGCGCAACCTTTAGAGGGCTGCGCCGGACGTATTACTCGATGACCAGAATGGCATCCATCTCGACCTGCGAGCCCTTTGGCAGGGCGGCTACGCCGATGGCGGCGCGGGCAGGGTAAGGCTGGTCAAAGTACTTGCCCATGATTTCGTTGACCTTGGCGAAATGACTCAGGTCGGTGAGGAAGATGTTCAGTTTGACGATGTCCTTGAACGAACCACCGGCCGCTTCGGCTACGGCTTTGAGGTTCTCGAACACCTGGACGGTCTGGGCTTCGAAGCCTTCAACCAGTTCCATGGTTTTTGGGTCCAGAGGAATCTGACCCGACATGTAAACGGTGTTGCCAGCCTTGATCGCCTGGGAGTAAGTACCGATAGCGGCCGGGGCTTTGTCGCTGGTGATAACAGTCTTGGTCATGAATGACTCCTTGTTAGAGTGGGCTTTACGCACGCATGCGGGTGATGCGAATCACCCCGGTCAAGGCACGCAGTTTCTTGATCACGCGGGCCAGGTGCACACGGTCGTGCACGCTGACCACCAGTTGGACCACGCTGATGCGACCATCGCGCTCGTCCATGCTGATTTTTTCGATATTGCCGTCGGCCGCGTTGACGCTGCTGGCCAGCAGGGCGATCAGGCCGCGCTGATGTTCCAGTTCGACGCGCAGCTCGACGTTGAATTCGCCGGTGACATCCTTGGCCCACGAGAGCTGAATGCATTTCTCCGGGTTGTGGCGGATTTCGCTGATGTTGCGGCAGTTGTCCAGGTGCACAACCATGCCTTTGCCCGCGGACAGGTGGCCGACAATCGGGTCACCCGGGATCGGCGTGCAGCACTTGGCGTAACTGAGGACCAGGCCTTCGGTGCCGCGAATCGCCAGCGGGCCTTCCGGGCTTGGCAACTGTTCGCCTTCGCCAAGCAAGCGGCGGGCGACCACGTAAGCCATGCGATTGCCCAGGCCGATATCTTCCAGCAGGTCTTCGATCAGTTCGAGGCGGTATTCGGCCAGCATCGCCGTGACGCGCTCGGGCTGGATTTTTTCCAGCGAGCTGTCGAAGCCGTTCAATACCTTGTTCAGCAGGCGTTCGCCGAGGCTGATGGATTCGGAGCGGCGTTGCAGTTTCAGTGCATGGCGGATGTGGGTCCGCGCCTTGCCGGTGACCACGAAGTTGAGCCAAGCCGGGTTTGGTCTCGCGCCGGGAGCGCTGACGATCTCGACCGTGGAGCCGCTTTGCAGCGGTTCGGACAGTGGTGCGAGGCGACGATTGATCCGGCAGGCGATGCAGCTGTTGCCCACGTCGGTGTGCACCGCGTAAGCGAAGTCGACCGCCGTAGAGCCTTTGGGCAGCTCCATGATCCGGCCTTTGGGCGTGAACACGTAGACCTCGTCCGGGAACAGGTCGATCTTCACGCTTTCGATGAATTCCAGCGAGTTGCCGGCGCGTTGCTGCATTTCCAGCACGCCTTTGACCCACTGGCGGGCGCGGGCATGCGTGCCTTTTGGCTGCTCGTCGCCGCTGGACTTGTACAGCCAATGAGCGGCGATGCCGTTGTTGGCCATCTCTTCCATTTCACGGGTGCGGATCTGGATTTCGATCGGAACGCCATGCATGCCGAATAACGTGGTGTGCAGCGACTGATAGCCGTTGGCCTTGGGGATCGCGATGTAATCCTTGAAGCGACCCGGCAACGGTTTGTACAAATTATGCACAGCACCCAGCACGCGATAGCAGGTATCGACCTTGTCGACGATGATCCGGAACGCATAGACGTCCATGATCTCGTTGAAGGCCCGACGCTTGCCGCGCATTTTCTTGTAGATGCCGTAGAGGTGTTTCTGGCGACCGCTGACTTCGCCCTGAATGCCATCGACGGCCAGGCAGTGGCTGAGGGACTCTTCGATCTTGTTGACGATTTCCTTGCGGTTGCCCCGGGCGCGTTTGACCGCCTGGTTGATCCGCGCGGAACGCATCGGGTGCATGGCCTTGAAGCCGAGGTCCTCGAATTCTATGCGGATGGCGTGCATGCCCAGCCGGTTGGCGATGGGCGCATAGATTTCCAGGGTTTCCTTGGCGATCCGCCGGCGTTTTTCGCCCGACAGGACTTCCAGCGTGCGCATGTTGTGCAGGCGATCGGCGAGCTTGACCAGGATCACGCGTATGTCGCGCGCCATGGCCATGGCCATTTTCTGGAAGTTTTCGGCCTGGGCTTCGGCTTTGGTCTCGAAGTTCATCTGGGTCAGTTTGCTGACCCCGTCGACCAGTTCGGCCACGGTTTCACCGAACTGCGCTTGCAGCGCTTCTTTGGCAATACCGGTGTCTTCGATCACGTCATGCAGCATCGCCGCCATCAGGCTCTGATGGTCCATGTGCATGTCGGCAAGAATATTCGCCACGGCAAGAGGGTGCGTGACGTACGCCTCACCGCTACGGCGGCGTTGACCGTCGTGGGCTTGTTCGGCGTAGAAGTACGCTCGGCGGACCAGGTTGACCTGGTCCTTGCCGAGGTAGGTCGATAAGCGATCGGCGAGGGCGTCTATGCTCGGCATGATAACTCCTGCCGTTCGCTGTGACCCCGCGCCGTGCTACGTCGACCAGGCATAGGCTTAGACGGCCTCGTTGGACTCGTCCTCGAACGCTGCGAACAGCGGTTCGTCTTCGACGATTTCAGCGTTGGCGATGAACTCGTAGCTCATCAGGCCTTCAGCGATTTCACGCAGCGCTACAACGGTAGGCTTGTCGTTTTCCCACTGAACCAGTGGCTCTTTGCCGCCGGTGGCCAGTTGACGGGCACGCTTGGTGGACAGCATGACCAGCTCAAAACGGTTTTCCACGTGGTTCAGGCAGTCTTCAACGGTTACGCGGGCCATGGTATTCCTCGGAGCGAATGCAATATGCGCGCTGCCCGGGTGGGCAAGCGGACTCAACAGTTTAAAAAATCACCAGCGATTAGGGAAGCGCTGATTTTTTGACCAGGCCCTTCAACGCGCTGCAAGTGCCAATGTAAAGCCCTTGCAGCGGTTTTGGAAAGAGCTGTTTAGCCGAGCAATTCAGCCAAAAGTTTTCCGTTGCGCTGCTGCTGGCGCTTCTGATGCAACTGATTGGCACGGAAAATCGCCTGCAAATCGCGCAGTGCGTGGGCGAAATCGTCGTTGATGATCAGGTAATCGTAGTCGACGTAGTGGCTCATTTCGCTGACGGCTTCGCGCATCCGGCCTTCGATGACCTCGCTGCTGTCCTGGCCGCGATTGTTCAGGCGCTGGTGCAAGGCTTCCAGTGACGGCGGCAGAATGAAGATCGAACGCGCCTGGGGCATCAACTTGCGCACTTGCTCCGCACCCTGCCAGTCGATTTCCAGAATCAGGTCGTGACCTTCGTCCAGGGTCTGCTGCAGGTGGCTTTGCGAGGTGCCGTAGAGATTGCCGAACACTTCGGCGCGCTCGAGGAAATCGCCGTGCTCGATCATCTTCACAAAGTCGCTGCGGTCGACGAAGTGGTAGTTCACGCCGTTCACTTCACCGGGGCGCATGGCGCGGGTGGTGTGGGAGACCGAGACGCGGATCTCCTGATCAGCGTCGGTCAGGGCCTTGACCAGGCTGCTCTTGCCTGCGCCCGAAGGGGCGGAAATGATGTACAGGGTGCCGGTGCTGTGGGTCATGTCGGGTTTGCCTTACTCAATATTCTGCACTTGTTCACGCATCTGCTCGATCAACACTTTGAGGTTGACCGCCGCCTGGGTGCTGCGCGGGTCGAAGGCTTTGGAGCCCAGTGTGTTGGCTTCGCGGTTGAGTTCCTGCATCAGGAAGTCCAGGCGCCGACCAGCAGCGCCGCCGGATTTGAGCACCCGGCGAACTTCAATGATGTGGGTGCTCAGGCGATCCAGTTCTTCGGCGACGTCGCTCTTTTGCGCAAGCATGACCATTTCCTGCTCCAGACGCTGAGGGTCGAGGTCGGCCTTCATGTCGGTGAAGCGGTCGAGGACTTTCTGGCGTTGGGTGGCGAGCATCTGCGGGACCAGGTCGCGCAGGGTGACGACGTCTTCTTCAATGGAGGTCAGACGGTCGCTGATCAGTCGCGCCAGCTCCGCGCCTTCGCGCTCGCGGCCGGCCTTGAGTTCTTTCAAGCCTTCGTTGAGCAACGCCAATGCTTCGGCATTCAAGGCTTGCGGGTCGGTGGCGTCACCTACCAGCACGCCGGGCCAGGCCAGCACTTCCAGCGGGTTGAGCGCCGCAGGATTCTTGATCAAGCTGGCAATTGTCTCGGCGGCGGCGACCAGTTGGGCGGCGCGCTCGCGGTCCACTTGCAAGGGTTTGTCGGTGTTCTCTTCGGTGAAGCGCAGGGTGCATTCAAGCTTGCCCCGGGAGATGCCTTGGCGCAGGGCCTCGCGGACTGCGCCTTCGAGATCCCGAAAGGATTCCGGCAGGCGCAAGTGCGGCTCAAGGTAGCGGCTGTTGACCGAGCGCAGTTCCCAGCTCAGGGTGCCTTGGGTGCCGGCTGTTTCTACGCGGGCGAAGGCGGTCATGCTGTGCACCATGGGGGTACCTCGCAAGTCGGGTTTGCGTTGCCAAAGGTTTCGCAGACCCGATATCTGTGAATGAAAGCCGACAGGCAGCAAAGGCGCAGGATTGTAGCGCAGTGGGGCGGATGCGCCCAAACACACGGTGTGACAAAGGGCTGCAGACCGTCGGTAAAGCGCTGTTCAGGGCCTTCGGTCGTCGGGCGAATTTTTTAGAAGTGCCCAGTCGTGGCCGGCGGCTCTATAATGCTCCGCAGATTTCCGTCCCCCGTACAGGTATTCCCTATGAAACGTCCAAGTGGTCGCGCTGCCGATCAGCTTCGCTCGATCCGCATTACCCGCAACTACACCAAACACGCCGAGGGTTCTGTACTGGTCGAGTTCGGTGACACCAAAGTCATCTGCACCGTCAGCGTCGAAAACGGCGTGCCGCGTTTCCTCAAAGGCCAGGGCCAGGGCTGGTTGACCGCCGAATACGGCATGCTGCCGCGCGCCACTGGCGAGCGTAACCAGCGTGAAGCGAGCCGTGGCAAGCAAGGCGGCCGCACCTTGGAAATCCAGCGTCTGATCGGTCGTTCCCTGCGCGCTTCGCTGGACATGTCCAAGCTCGGCGACGTGACTCTGTACGTCGATTGCGACGTGATCCAGGCTGATGGCGGCACCCGCACCGCGTCCATCACCGGCGCCATGGTTGCACTGGTCGATGCCTTGAAAGTCATCAAGAAGCGCGGCGGCCTGAAAGGCGGCGACCCGCTCAAGCAAATGATCGCGGCCGTTTCCGTGGGCATGTACCAAGGCGAGCCTGTGCTCGACCTCGACTACCTGGAAGACTCGGCTGCCGAGACCGACCTGAACGTGGTAATGACCAGCACTGGCGGCTTCATCGAAGTTCAGGGCACTGCCGAAGGCGCGCCATTCCAGCCTGAAGAGCTGAACGCTATGCTGGAACTGGCGAAGAAAGGCATGACCGAAATCTTCGAACTGCAGAAGGCTGCACTGGCCGACTGACCGGTCTGATCCAAACAAGGAGGACATTATGAGTGACGAGCAACAGGTACTTCCCACCCCGAGCAAAGAAGCTCGGCAGTGGGCGATGTTTTGTCACTTGTCCGCCTTGCTGGGGATCTGGATTCCGTTCGGCACGCTGATCGGTCCGCTGATTCTCTGGCAGATGAAGCGCGAGATGGACCCGTTTGTCGATGCACAGGGTAAGGAAGCGTTGAACTTTCAGATCACCGTCGCCATTGCCTCCGCCATCTGCTTCTTGTTGATGGTGGTGATTATCGGGTTCTTCATGTTCGGTCTGGTGGCGATTGGTGCGTTGGTGCTGACGATCATTGCGGGCGTCAAGGCTAACGAAGGGTTTCCCTATCGGTACCCGTTCACTTGGCGGTTGATCAAGTAGCGTGCGTTAAAACAATGCCCCGATTTGTCGGGGCATTTGCTTTTTGAAGTCTGGATATCTTTACCGCCGATTTTTTTGCGATATCCAAAGACGGCGGCTATGTTCTGTATACACAATTATCGCTCTTACACTTTTAGTCACAACTGCATTGCATCAGCACGACCTATGCCATTGGCAATAGGACTTTACGGTTGATAGAGTTGCCCCACGTCATATTCATTCTGAAATATTTCGACATATTCAAGCCATCGAAGGTCTTTGAATTTCAAGCAATCAGTGTTGAGACACTCAGCCGGTTCAAGAGGCCAGCCCAGGTAAAAAGTTCGCCTCTGAATATATAGCCAAGAATAATCCCAATGATTCAGCTCGATTTTTATGGAACGCTTGTGGCCGCCTCCTTAGTACTTTTGCTAGGGCGCGGACTTGTTACACGTGTTGGGTTTTTACGTAATTACAATATCCCTGAACCCGTTGCCGGTGGCCTGTTGGTTGCACTGGCACTTCTGGTATTGCGAACCTTTGATATTGAAGTCCGCTTTGATACTTCATTACAGACGCCGTTGATGTTGGCTTTTTTTGCCACTATCGGCTTGAGTGCGGACTTTGCGAGCCTGAAGAAGGGCGGTCGCGTAGTGGGCGTTTTTCTGCTGGCAGTGGTCGGGCTTCTGATCGTCCAGAATGCCATGGGCATCGGCCTCGCAAAAATGCTGGGGCTCGATCCTTTGATGGGGCTGCTGACAGGCTCGATTACGTTGTCGGGCGGTCACGGCACGGGCGCTGCGTGGGGGACGGTGTTCAGTGAAAAGTACGGTCTGGCTTCTGCCTCCGAGCTTGCGATTGCCTCTGCGACGTTTGGCCTGGTGTTAGGCGGCTTGATCGGTGGTCCGGTCGCTCGTCTGCTGATCAAGCGTGTTCAGGTACCGGGCTGCCAACCTCAGGAAACGCCTCGGTTACCAAAGGGCTTTGAGCAACCGAACAAAGAGCGCTCGATTACGCCGTTTTCTTTTATCGAGTCACTCGCTCTGATTGCAGTCAGCTTACTGGCTGGCAATCTTCTAAATGGCTGGTTGCAGGGAACTGCGCTTGAGTTGCCGACGTTCGTGTGCGTCTTGTTCGTGGGTGTGGTGTTGCGCAATGGGCTGTCGGCATTGGGCTTGTATCAGGTATTCGAGCGTGAAGTCTCCGTGCTGGGGAATGTCAGCCTGTCGCTGTTTCTGGCGATTGCCTTGATGTCGCTCAAGCTCTGGGATCTGGCGGCACTGGCCTTGCCGATCTTCATCATTCTGGCGGCGCAAGCGTTGGTCATGGCGCTGTATGCGATTTTCGTGACGTTCAGAGTCATGGGCAGTAATTACGATGCGGCGGTGTTGGCGGCCGGGCACTGTGGTTTTGGGCTAGGTGCCACGCCCACGGCTATCGCGAACATGCAGGCGGTGACTCAGCGTTATGGGCCTTCGCAGATCGCGTTTCTCGTGGTGCCCATGGTGGGGGCTTTCTTCATCGATATCATTAATGTCATCGTAATCAAGCTGTACCTTGCGCTACCGTTTTTTGCCGTTGCCTAGGGTTTGGGTCATGTTTGCTGGTGCATAAAAAATGCCCGTATCTTGCGATACGGGCATTTTTTTATCTGCGGAACGACGCTTAGATAGTCAGCGTCCAGTCGTAGTCCACAATCAACGGAGCATGCTGCGAGAACCGTGGCTGACGCGGCAGGCGCGCACTGCGAACAAAGCGGCGCAGGCCCGGTGTCAGCAACTGATAGTCGAAACGCCACCCCAGGTTGAGCATCTCAGCCTGTTCGTTGTCCGGCCACCAGCTGTACTGGTCGCCTTCACGGCTGACTTCACGCAGGGCATCGACATACCCCATGTTGCCGACAATCTCGTCCATCCAGGCACGTTCAGGTGCCAGGAAGCCCGGGGATTGCTGGCTGTCGCGCCAGTTTTTGATATCCAGCTTCTGTTGCGCCACGTACAGCGAGCCACAGTAAATGTACTCGCGACGTTTGCGTCGCTGTTTATCCAGATAACGGGCGAAGTCGTCCATTAGCTTGAACTTCTGGTTCAAGTCTTCATCGCCATTCTGCCCCGAAGGGAGCAGCAAGGTCGCGATGCTGACCTTATCGAAATCGGCTTGCAGGTAGCGCCCGTAGCGGTCGGCCGTCTCGAAGCCGAGACCGCTGATGACTGCCTTCGGTTGCAACCGCGAATACAAAGCCACGCCACCCTGGGCAGGAACTTCGGCTTCGCAGGCATAAAGGAAGTAGCCATCCAGTTGGAAGGCTGGGTCGTCCAGTTCAAAGGCGGAGGCGCGGGTGTCCTGCAGGCAGATGACGTCGGCATTCTGTGCTTGCAGCCAACTGAGCAAACCACGCTCGACTGCAGCCTGAATACCATTGACGTTCACACTGATGATCCGCATAAATGGCCCCAAAAATCGCGTGCGTGTATGATACACGGCGTCAACCTAATTAGCTAAATCCGTGGTATTTGGGGTTTTTTTCATGCAAGCGTATCAGCGCGATTTCATTCGTTTTGCCATCGATCGCGGCGTTTTGCGCTTCGGTGAGTTCACCCTGAAGTCCGGGCGCACCAGTCCTTACTTCTTCAATGCCGGCCTGTTCAACACGGGTTCGGCCCTTGCACAGCTGGGTCGATTTTACGCGGCAGCCATCGTCGAGAGCGGTATTTCGTTCGACGTACTGTTTGGTCCAGCCTACAAAGGCATCCCGTTGGCGGCGACCACGGCAGTGGCCCTGGCCGAACATTACGAGCGCGATCTGCCGTGGTGCTTCAACCGCAAAGAGGCCAAGGCCCATGGCGAAGGCGGCAGCCTGGTCGGCGCTCCGCTGACCGGCGACGTGCTGATCATCGACGACGTGATCACCGCCGGCACCGCGATTCGTGAAGTGATGCAGATCATCGCTTCCCAGGACGGCGCCAAGGCCAAGGGCGTGCTGATCGCCCTGAACCGTCAGGAGCGTGGCAACGGTGAGTTGTCGGCGATTCAGGAAGTGGAGCGTGACTTTGGCATTCCGGTGATCAGCATCGTTTCGCTGAACCAGGTACTCGAGTTCCTCGCCGACGATCCGCAGCTCAAGCAGCATCTGCCAGCTGTGGAAGCGTACCGCGCCCGGTTCGGCGTGTAATCGCGCGCCACAGGTAAAAAATAGACCCCGTTCAGTCAGGCTGAACGGGGTCTATTTGTTTGCGTTCAACCCAGGCTTTGCCATTTTTTGAACAATTTCAGCGTCAATCCTGCATTTATCAGCGCAAATGCCAGTAGCGCCGTGACCACCATCACATATAGCGTTCGATCAACATCGAAGTCCCACAGCTCCAGCCTGCTACTGCGAAATATGCGCACGGCCGCGGGCAGGTTGACGTAAAACAGCGCAGCAAAAGCGCAGGTTAGCGGCAGCGCAAGCCAGTAAAAAGCATCCTTGACCTTCTCGCGGCAGCGCGTTCTGGCCTGCACGCCGGATTGGTGCTCATCCAGCGCCAATGCCTCACTGAGCCTCGGCCAGGCCAGATTGAACATGAAGGTGGTCAAGGTCAGCAGCAAGCCACTGACCGCGACGATGTCACTGAACGGCATTGAGTCCCAGCGTCGTGCACAACAAATCGTGGGAGTCCTCGCTGATCTCAAACTGCCCGGCGCTGCCTTTACGCTTGATGATGGGTTTAAACGTCGGCTCGTTTTGCGTGATCAGCATGTTCAGCTCATCACGGATCACGTCCGAACTGATGACCACCAGATAGACATCTTTTGCGTGTTCCGCAGACTCGACGACCGCGCGCATGCTGTGCTGCAGAATCTCGTCCAGTTGATTGCGAAAGCGTGAAACCGTGTTTTTCAACAGGGTTTTGCTTTGGCTCTGGGTCAACTGGAAAATCGTCGAGATCTGCGATTCAGTCGGCAACGTCTGCCCGAAATAATTTTGAATCAGATACAGCAAGCGATCCTGTTTTGCTTCATCGGCCCGGCTCGGCATGCCGCCTTCTACCAGCATTTTCAAGTATTCGGTCAGGCTCGCCTTGGCGATTCGCTGCAGGGCGTGGGTGATTTCGTGGTCGGAGATCCTCAGGGTCTTTTTGACTGGCTCCTTTTGCTCCTGCTCGAAAGCCTGCGCGTCGATCGTGAACGATATCAGCATGGTTCAGCCCCCCATGATCACTTGGAAGGCTTGTTTGGATAGGGATCTGCCACGGCGTCGCCTTGGCCGGTCAGGATCGTCCAGCCATTGATTACGTGGGTGCTTGGTTTGAAGTCTGGACACGGCGGAAGCGAAGTCTTTGACTGATTGGTGTATTCGCGCCCGCAGTCTGCGCACTCGTAAGTGCCTGCTGAAACATCACTGCCGTAGGGAACGTGGTCTTTTTTCATGGGGAAGATCTCCTGTGGATACAGGGAAGATCCTATGCGGACTAATACTTGCTGGATGTCGGACGTTTCGCTTAGTCAGGTCGGACACTTCCTGCGCGCATAAAAAAGATCGCAGACTTCGTCAGCTCCTACGGAATATTCGTACATCCATAGGTGCTGCTGAAGGGTGCGATCTTTTGCCGTGCTTGAATCAGGGGCGCTTGCGGTTACTGATCAAGGTACCCACGCCGGTATCGGTGAAGATCTCCAGCAGAATCGCATTCGGCACCCGGCCATCGATGATCAGCGAGCTGCCGACACCGCCCTGAACCGCTTCCAGCGCACAACGGATCTTCGGCAGCATGCCGCCGTAGATCGTGCCGTCAGCGATCAGTTCGTCGACCTGCTGGGTGGTCAGGCCGGTCAGGACCGTGCCTTGCTTGTCCATCAGGCCGGCGATGTTGGTCAGCAGCATCAGCTTTTCAGCTTTCAGTGCTTCGGCTACTTTACCGGCCACCAGGTCAGCGTTGATGTTGTACGACTCACCGTTGGCGCCGACGCCGATTGGCGCAATCACCGGGATGAAATCGCCTTTGACCAGCAGGTTCAGCAGGTCGGTGTTGATGCCGACCACTTCGCCCACGTGGCCGATGTCGATGATTTCCGGCGTCGTCATCTCTGGTGTCTGGCGGGTCACGGTGAGCTTCTTCGCACGAATCAGCTCGGCGTCTTTACCCGTCAGGCCGATGGCGCTGCCGCCGTGACGGTTGATCAGGTTGACGATGTCTTTGTTGACCTGGCCACCGAGGACCATTTCCACCACGTCCATGGTCGCGGCGTCAGTGACGCGCATGCCATCGACAAAGTGGCTCTCGATCGACAGACGTTTGAGCAGGTCGCCGATTTGCGGGCCGCCACCGTGAACGACTACCGGGTTGATGCCCACGGCTTTCATCAGCACGATGTCGCGGGCGAAGCCGGTTTTCAGCTCCTCGCTTTCCATCGCGTTGCCGCCGTATTTGATCACCAGCGTCTTGCCGACATAGCGGCGAATGTAAGGCAGCGCTTCGGACAGGACCTTGGCGGTGTTGGCGGCGGCTTCGCGTTCGAGGGTCATTCAGGGCTCCGGGTGAATCAGAACGGTAGTTGGAGATCAGGTGCAACACGCTTCAACTGGGCGTGGAAAACGTCCTTGATGCGCGAAAGTTCTGCCTCGTCATCGGCCTCGAAGCGCAGTACCAGCACCGGTGTGGTGTTGGAGGCGCGAACCAGGCCCCAGCCTTTGGCATAGTCGACTCGCACGCCGTCGATGGTGGTCAGGTCAGCGCCTTCGCCCCACTGCGCGTCGTGCAATGCATCAATGATGCTGAATTTGCTCTCTTCGGTCACATGGATATTGATTTCAGGCGTAGAAATATCGTTCGGGAAGGTCGCAAACAGCTCTTCCGCGGTGGATGGTTCCTTGCTGAGGATCTCCAGCAGCCGCGCGGCGCTGTAGATGCCGTCGTCGAAACCGAACCAGCGTTCCTTGAAGAAAATGTGCCCGCTCATTTCGCCGGCCAGCAGTGCGCCGGATTGTTTCATCTTCTTTTTGATCAACGAGTGACCGGTCTTCCACATTAGCGGCCGGCCACCATATTCCTTGATCAGCGGCACTAGGCGGCGGGTGCATTTGACGTCGAAGATGATCTCCGCCTCCGGGTTGCGCGCCAGCACGTCGCGGGCGAACAGCATCAGCAGCCGGTCCGGGTAGACGATGCTGCCGGTATTGGTCACCACGCCAACGCGGTCGCCGTCGCCGTCGAAGGCCAGGCCGAGGTCAGCGTTGGTTTCCTTGACCTTGGCAATCAGGTCCACGAGGTTTTCAGGCTTGCCCGGGTCCGGATGGTGGTTCGGGAAGTTGCCGTCGACGTCGCAGAACAGAGGAATGACTTCGCAGTTCAGTGCTTCGATCAGTTGCGGGGCGATCACGCCGGCCGCGCCGTTGCCGCAGTCGACCACGACTTTCAGGCGACGGGCGAGTTTGATGTCCTGGACGATTTCGGTGTTGTAGCGGTCGAGGATCTCGACTTTGGTCACGCTGCCCTTGCCGCTGCTCAGGTTGTGGGTCTTGAGGCGGTCGTGCAGGGCCTGGATTTGTTCGTTGGCCAAGGTATCGCCGGCGATGACGATCTTGAAACCGTTGTAATTTGACGGGTTGTGGCTGCCGGTGAGCATCACGCCCGATTTGCCGGCCAATACGTTGGCGGCGTAGTACAGCGCCGGCGTCGGCACCAGCCCGACGTCGCTGACGTGGCAGCCGGCATCGGCCAGGCCTTTGATCAGTTGCTCGACCAGTTCCGGGCCTGACAGGCGGCCATCGCGACCCACTGAAACGTTCGGTTCGTCTTGGGCCAGGCTTTGGGCGCCAATGGCACGGCCGAGCCAGTAAGCGGTTTCAGCGTTCAAGAACTCCGGGACGGTGCCGCGAATGTCGTACGCACGGAAGATGCTGTCAGGGAACTTGGGGGCGACTTGGGCGGGGGTGTTCATCTGTAGGAATGCTCCATCTCGAAAGTGGCTGTACCTGCCTGCGACAAGCGCATCGGCCGGTTCAAACTGAAGGGTATGACGGCGTTTTCCACGGAGAGTTCGTGGTGTGAAAAGGCCATGCCACCTGGGTTAGCGGAACCTGAGTCGGCCAATGCCTTGATTTTCGGCGGTAAACCTTCCAGATGAACTTTGTAATTCAGTGCGAAACCAGCGGGGGCGAGCAAGCGTGCTCGCCACTGGGCTCTATCGGATCAATGGCTGCCGGAATGTCCGAAACCGCCTGTGCCGCGCTGGGTTTCGACGAACTCCTCGACCATCTCGAAATGCGCTTGAACCACTGGAACCAGCACCAACTGAGCCAGGCGCTCGCCAATGACCATGGTGAACTCGGTCTGCCCACGGTTCCAGCAGGACACCATCAGCGGCCCTTGGTAATCGGAGTCAATCAAGCCGACCAGATTACCCAGCACGATGCCGTGCTTATGCCCCAGGCCAGAGCGTGGCAGGATCAGCGCGGCCAAACCCGGATCGCCAATGTAGACGGACAGGCCGGTCGGGATCAGTACGGTTTCACCCGGCTTGATCACGATGTCTTTTTCCAGCATGGCGCGCAGGTCGAGGCCCGCTGAGCCTGGGGTGGCGTATTGCGGCAGCGGAAATTCGGTGCCGATGCGAGGGTCGAGGATCTTGGCTTGCAAAGCGTGCATGTAAATTAAACCTGGTTCAGACGTTCGGCGATAAAAGTGATCAGCTGACGAGCAATCTTGCTCTTGCTGGTCTGGGCGAAAAGTGTGGCGTGAAGCTCGCGGTCGATCACGCTGCAGGCGTTTTCTTCGCTGTTGAAGCCGATGCTCGGGTTGGCGACGTCGTTGGCGACGATCAAATCGAGGTTCTTGTCTTTCAACTTGCGCGCAGCGTAGTCGAGCAGGTGTTCGGTTTCAGCGGCGAAACCGACACTGAACGGACGGTCGGGGCGCGTGGCGATGGTGGCCAGGATGTCGGGGTTGCGCACCATCTGTAGCAACAAGCCGTCGCCGTTCGTAGGGTCTTTCTTGAGTTTCTGTGGGGCGACGACCTCCGGACGGTAGTCCGCGACCGCTGCCGAGGCGATGAACAGGTCGCAAGGGATCGCGGCTTCGCAGGCGGCGAGCATGTCGCGAGCGCTGACTACGTCGATGCGCGTGACGCGATCCGGCGTTGGCAGGTGCACAGGGCCGGTGATCAGGGTGACGCGGGCGCCGGCTTCCACCGCGGCTTCGGCCAGGGCAAAGCCCATTTTTCCGGAGCTGTGGTTGGTGATGTAGCGCACCGGGTCGATGTTTTCCTGGGTCGGACCGGCAGTGATCAGCACATGTTTGCCGGTCAACGCTTTGCGCTGGAAGCAGTCCGCCGCGCACTGGGCGAGTTCGACGGCTTCGAGCATGCGACCCAGACCAACGTCGCCACAGGCCTGGCTACCGGAGGCCGGGCCGAAGGCTTTGATGTCACGGCTTTCGAGGGTTTGCAGGTTGGCTTGGGTCGCCGGGTCGCGCCACATGGCCTGGTTCATCGCCGGGGCCACTGCAACCACGGCGTCGGTGGCCAGCACCAAGGTGGTCAGCAGGTCGTCGGCAATGCCTTGGGCCAGGCGGGCGATCAGGTCCGCGGTGGCGGGGGCGATCAGCACCATGTCGGCCCATTTGGCCAGCTCGATGTGGCCCATGGCAGCTTCTGCCGCCGGGTCCAGCAGGTCGAGATGGACCGGGTGGCCGGACAAGGCCTGCATGGTCAGCGGGGTGATGAACTCGCTGCCGCCACGGGTCATGACCACGCGCACTTCGGCGCCCTGGTCGATCAGGCGGCGAACCAGGTCGGCGCTCTTGTAGGCCGCAATGCCGCCGCCGACGCCCAGAACGATGCGTTTCCGATACAGCCGCTGCATAGGTCTGCCTTTCATTTCGTTGATGACAGCATGGCGAGACCCCCTCCCCAGGGATGAAATCGCCAGCAAAAAAGATGGGCTACGATATCACAGCGACCGCTACGGAACAGCGGCGCCCACAGACAGGGAAGGTGCTATGAGTATTCGTGATTGGCCGGCGGCGGAGCGGCCGCGGGAGAAGCTGTTGGAGCATGGTTCGACGAAGCTGTCGGACGCCGAGCTGCTGGCGATTTTTCTACGAACCGGCGTATCCGGCAAAAGCGCGGTGGATCTGGCGCGACACCTGTTGAGTCAATTTGGCAGCCTGCGCAAGCTGCTGGAGGCGGATTTGCGCACCTTCAGTGGTCACCTCGGGCTCGGCCCCGCGAAATTCGCTCAGTTGCAGGCTGTGTTGGAAATGGGTCGCCGGCATCTGGCCGAGCGTTTGCGCCACACCTCGGTACTGGAAAATCCGCTGGCGGTGCGTGAGTACCTCAAGTCGATGTTGCGTCATGAGCCGCATGAGGTGTTTGGCTGCCTGTTTCTGGATTCCAAGCATCGAGTGCTGGCGTTCGAAGAGCTGTTTCGCGGTTCAATCGACAACACCAGCGTCTATCCGCGTCAAGTGGTCAAACGGGCTTTGGCGCACAACGCCGCGGCGTTGATCCTGTGCCACAACCATCCGTCGGGTAATTCTGACCCGAGTCAGGCCGATCGGTTGCTGACCAAGCGTCTGCAAGAAGCTCTGGATCTGATTGACGTGCGGGTGCTGGACCACTTCATCATCGGTGACGGTGATCCACTGTCCATGGCTGAGTATGGCTGGATGTAGGAGGAGGCTGGACTGGCACGAAACTCATGTGGGAGCGGGCTTGCTCGCGAAAGCGGTGTGTCAGGCAACAGTGTTGTCGACTGACACTCCCTCTTCGCGAGCAAGCCCGCTCCCACAGGTTTTTGTGTCGGGGCGGGCTACTTGAGGTTGACCTTGGAGTAGTCCTGACGGCCAAACGGGCTCACCGAATACCCCTCGACTTCCTTGCGCGTCAGCGCAAACGCTGTCGGGTGCGCCAGCGGCAGCCACAGTGCCTGCTGCTGAATCTGCGCCTGCGCCTGCTCATAAAGCTTGGTACGCACGCCTTGCTCGCCAGTGGTCTTGCCGGCGCTGATCAGCTTGTCCAGGTCCTGGTTGCAGTACCGTGCGAAGTTGGTCCCGGACTTGACCGCCGCGCAGGAAAACTGCGGCGTGAGGAAGTTGTCCGGATCACCGTTGTCGCCGGCCCAGCCCATGAACAGCAGGTCATGCTCGCCAGCCTTGGCGCGACGGATCAGTTCGCCCCATTCGATCACCCGGATTTCGGCCTGAATGCCGATTTCCGCGAGGTCCGATTGAAGCAATTGCGCGCCGAGGCTCGGGTTGGGGTTCAGCGTGCTGCCAGAAGGGCGGGTCCAGATGGTGGTCTGGAAGCCGTCCTTGAGGCCTGCCTTGGCCATCAAGGCCTTGGCTTTCTCCACGTCGTGGGGATAACCCGGCAAGCCTTTGGCGTAGCTCCAGGTGTTCGGTGGGTATGGGCCGTTGGCTGGCTCGGCGGTGTCCTCGAACACGGCTTTCACGTAGTTGGCCTTGTCAAAGGCGAGGTTGATCGCCTGGCGCACTTCCGGTTTGTCCAGCGGTGGATGCTGGCTGTTGATGCCCACGAACGCCGTCATGAAGGCGTCAGTCTTTTCCACTTTCAACGCCGGCTCTTTCAGCGCGGCCTGTACGTCCAGCGGCTTGGGCGACAGGGCGATCTGGCACTCATTGCGACGCAATTTCTGCAAACGCACGTTGGCGTCCGGGGTGATCGCGAAAATCAACGGGTCCACTGAAGGCTTGCCACCGAAGTAGTCCGGGTTGGCCTTGTAGCGAATCGAAGCGTCTTTCTGGAAGCGTGTGAACACGAACGGGCCGGTGCCGATAGGCTGGCTGTTGAGCTTATCCGTGGCGCCGGCTTTCATCAGTTTGTCGGCGTACTCGGCGGAATAGATCGAGGCGAAGCCCATGCTCAGGGTGGCCAGGAACGTGGAATCCGGATGATCGAGGGTGAAACGCACGGTCAGCGGGTCCAGCGCGTCGACCTTCTTGATCAGCGTGGGCAATTGCATCGATTGCGCGTGCGGGAAGCCGCTCTGGGCGACTTTGTGCCACGGATTGGCCGGGTCAAGCATGCGCTCGAAGCTGAAAATTACGTCTTCGGCGGTCAGTTCGCGCGTTGGGCTGAAGTAGTCGGTGCGGTGGAATTTCACGTCCGGACGCAGTTTGAACACATACGTCAGGCCGTCGGGTGTGACTTCCCAGCTGTCCGCCAGGCTGTGGACCACTTTGCCGCTGGCTGTGTCGAAATCCACCAGGCGATTCATCAGCACGTCGGCCGAGGCATTGGTGGTGGTCAGCGAGTTGTATTGCACCACGTCGAACCCTTCGGGGCTGGCCTCGGTGCAGACGCTAAGCGCCGCGGCATGGGCCAGGGGGCTCAGCAGGAGAGGGGCGAGCAACAACGGTAGGGCAGCAAGGCGCATGGTCGGATTCCTTTACAGATCGAAGGCCCATCTGCAAGTGCAGTCTGGAAAAGGCTTACCCTAGTGGGCTCTTTTGCAAATGACTATCCCCTTTTTCATTTTAAGGGGAGTATGTGCGATTGTTTTCAGTGCGCACCGGCTGAGAAGAACCCTGGATTGGCCGGTTGGCCGATTCTCTGCGACGAGCGGTCTTTCGCGACGATAGCCTTTATCCAAGGCGCTCGTGGCCCGAAAAACCGGGTTTTTATTCAGCCTGTGCACACGGAATGTTGTTGCTCTGCAGTCTTTCTGGTATAAAGCAGCGCTCTTTTCTAGGGGCCCGGTTCCTTCACTGTAGGTGTAGCCGGTAAGACCTCTAAAGAAACGCGGCGCCTGGCGCCAAATGACTGAGAGATTAAGCGGCCAACCCATGCCGGGTTGGGCATGTGGTTTTAGAGGGCTGAGGCATGTCGAGAGTATGTCAAGTTACCGGTAAGGGTCCGGTGACTGGGAATAACATTTCCCACGCAAACAACAAAACCCGTCGTCGTTTCCTGCCGAACCTGCAGCATCACCGCTTCTGGGTTGAAGAAGAGAAACGTTTCGTGCGTCTGCGCGTATCTGCCAAAGGCATGCGTATCATCGACAAGCGTGGCATCACTGTCGTGCTGGCCGAAATCCGCAAAGCCGGCAAGATCTAAGGGAGCTAATCATGCGTGAATTGATTCGTTTGATTTCGAGCGCCGGTACTGGTCACTTCTACACTACCGACAAGAACAAGCGTACTACCCCGGACAAAATCGAGATCAAGAAATTTGATCCGGTTGTTCGCAAGCACGTGATCTACAAAGAAGGCAAAATCAAGTAATTGATTTTTCTCTCTTACGAAAAAGGCCCGTATCGCGAGATACGGGCCTTTTTTGTTGGCTGAGTTTTGGGTTGCCTCAGGGCTTGCGCGCGAAGCCGTTGGCTGAGACAACCTGAATCCTCATGCCTTCTGCTCAAACGCCACATAGATTTTGCGGCACGGCTCCAGCACTTCCCAAGTGCCCCGGAACCCGGCCGGGATGACGAAGCGGTCGCCCGCACGCAGGGTTTTGCTGTTGCCGTCGTTGTCGCGCAGCACCGACACCCCTTGAACGATCTCGCAATACTCGTGTTCGGTGAAGTTCACCGTCCATTGCCCGACTTCGCCTTCCCAGACGCCAGCATTCAACTGCCCGCACGGGCTGTTGTAGTGGTTGTACACCGCTTGTTCGGGATCGCCCTTGAGGACTTTCGCCGGGTCTGGCCGATAGCGCTCGGGCGCGGTGGTGGCCTGGCTGAAGTCGACGACATCCTGGATATTCATTGTTGTAATTTCCCGTGATTGCCTGAAAAGGCCAAAGTCTATGTTTATTAAAATGAACATCGCAAGGCCGTTTGCCGGCCTTATGTCAAATATATTGAAACATGAGGGGTGGCTGGTTTAGGGTGGCGGTTGCCTTGGGCCGAAAATCAGGCTGGCCGGGCAGAATTCCTGACAGCGCCCGCGAAGACCGCGCAGCGTTCGTATTCAATAAGAGGAGGACACTCGAATGACCACCCTGACTCGTGCCGACTGGGAACAGCGGGCTCGCGATCTGAAGATCGAAGGCCGCGCCTACATCAATGGCGAATACACCGACGCTGTCTCCGCCGAGACCTTCGAGTGCATCAGCCCGGTCGATGGCCGTCTGCTGGGCAAGATTGCCAGCTGTGACGCCGCCGACGCCCAGCGCGCTGTTGAAAACGCTCGTGCCACCTTCAATTCTGGCGTCTGGTCGCGCCTGGCGCCGGCCAAACGCAAAGCCACCATGATCCGTTTCGCCGGTCTGTTGAAGCAGAACGCTGAAGAGCTGGCGCTGCTTGAAACCCTGGACATGGGCAAACCGATCAGCGATTCCCTGTACATCGACGTTCCCGGCGCGGCGCAAGCGCTGAGCTGGAGCGGCGAAGCCATCGACAAGATCTACGACGAAGTCGCAGCCACTCCGCACGATCAGTTGGGCCTGGTGACGCGCGAGCCGGTGGGTGTCGTGGGTGCCATCGTGCCGTGGAACTTCCCGCTGATGATGGCCTGCTGGAAACTCGGGCCTGCGCTGTCCACCGGTAACTCGGTGATTCTCAAGCCGTCCGAAAAATCCCCGCTGACCGCCATCCGCATCGCGGCACTGGCCGTTGAAGCCGGCATTCCGAAAGGCGTGCTGAACGTACTGCCAGGCTACGGCCACACCGTCGGCAAAGCCCTGGCCCTGCACAACGATGTCGACACGCTGGTGTTCACCGGTTCGACCAAGATTGCCAAGCAATTGCTGATCTACTCGGGCGAGTCGAACATGAAACGCGTCTGGCTCGAAGCCGGCGGCAAGAGCCCGAACATCGTGTTCGCCGATGCACCGAACTTGCAGGAAGCCGCCGAAGCCGCTGCCGGCGCCATCGCCTTCAACCAGGGCGAAGTCTGCACCGCCGGTTCGCGCCTGCTGGTCGAGCGTTCGATCAAGGATAAATTCCTGCCACTGGTGATCGAAGCGCTGAAAACCTGGAAGCCGGGCAACCCGCTGGACCCGGCGACCAACGTCGGCGCGCTGGTCGATACCCAGCAGATGAATACGGTGCTGTCCTACATTGAATCCGGTCATGCCGACGGCGCCAAACTGGTGGCCGGTGGCAAGCGCACGCTTCAGGAGACGGGTGGCACTTACGTTGAGCCGACGATTTTCGACGGCGTGAGCAACGCGATGAAAATCGCCCAGGAAGAAATCTTTGGCCCGGTGTTGTCGGTCATCGCTTTCGACACTGCCGAAGAAGCCGTTGCGATTGCCAACGACACGCCATACGGCCTCGCCGCAGCGGTGTGGACGAAGGACATCTCCAAGGCTCACCTGACCGCCCGTGCGCTGCGTGCCGGTAGCGTTTGGGTCAACCAATACGATGGCGGCGACATGACCGCGCCGTTTGGTGGTTTCAAGCAGTCGGGTAATGGCCGCGACAAGTCGCTGCACGCATTCGACAAGTACACCGAGCTGAAGGCAACCTGGATCAAGTTGTAAGTCGGTTTTTTTGACGACATAGATCCCTTGTGGGAGCGATCCTTTGTGGTGAGGGGGCAAGCCCCCTCGCCACAAGGGCTCGCTCCCACATTTGTTTTGTGGTGTGCCGAAAAATAATATCCACAGGAGCGTGGAACATGCGTTGGGCGACGTATTTCGCCGTGTTGGCGTCTGTCCTGAGTGTCGGCCTGGCCTTGGGCGTCAGCATGCCGCTGGTGTCGTTTCGTCTGGAAAGCTGGGGCTACGGCTCATTCGCCATCGGTGTGATGGCGGCGATGCCGGCCATTGGCGTGTTGCTGGGGGCGAAGATTTCCAGCCACCTCGCCGCACGCCTCGGCACAGCGAATCTGATGCGTCTGTGCCTGTGGGCTGGGGCGATATCCATTGGCTTGCTGGCGCTGATGCCAAGCTACCCGATCTGGCTGCTGTTGCGGCTGATGATCGGGGTGATCCTGACGCTGGTGTTCATCCTCGGTGAAAGCTGGATCAACCAACTCGTGGTCGAACAGTGGCGCGGGCGGCTGGTGGCGCTGTATGGCTGCAGCTATGCCCTGAGCCAGCTTGCCGGGCCCGTGCTGCTGGGCGTTCTGGGCACGGAACACGATTACGGATTTTGGGTCGGTGTCGGCTTGCTGACGACAGCACCGTTCTTGTTGTTGGGTCGTAGCGGCGCGCCCAGCAGTGAAGCGAGCAGCGTGACCTTCGGCGACTTGTTGACCTTCTGCCGTGGCCTGCCGGCGATTGCCTGGGCGGTGTCGCTGTTCGCTGCATTCGAAGCGATGATCCTGACGTTGTTGCCGGTGTATTGCCTGCGTCAGGGTTTTACCACTGAGATCGCCCTGGCGATGGTCAGTACCGTGGTGGTCGGTGATGCGCTGCTGCAATTGCCGATTGGCGCGCTGGCGGATCGCCTGTCACGGCGCACGCTGTTCACGGGCTGCGCGGTGGTGTTGCTGGTGTCGAGCCTGGCGATTCCGTTGCTGATCGATACGCTGCTGATCTGGCCGTTGTGGGTGCTGTTTGGTGCCAGTGCAGGCGGCTTGTTTACCTTGTCACTGATCCTGATCGGCGAGCGTTATCGCGACGATGCGCTGGTGCGCGCCAATGCGCATATCGCGCAGCTATGGGGGATTGGATGTCTGGTTGGGCCGTTGGCGGCGGGGGCGGGTAGCCAGTGGATCAGCGGGCATGCGTTGCCGTTGTTGATGGCGGCTGGTGCGTTTGGACTTGTGATTCTGTTGATGCGTCAGGGTGCGTTTGGCACGGTGGCCGAACCTGCCTGACACCGTCGCTGTAGGAGTGAGCCTGCTCGCGATAAGGGTGTGTCATTAGGCATCTTTGTTGGCTGGCATGACGCCATCGCGAGCAAGCTCATTCCTACAGAGGTTTTTATCGTCTGTTAGAGCATCCGCTCCAGGCCGACGGTGGTGCTCATCCACGCATTAAACCGCCGCCACCAGCTCCCAGGTTCCTTGGTCAGGGTGTGCAGCTTGCCGTCGTCTTCAGTGACCCAAACCACCTTGCCATCCTGCAGTTTCGCCTCATAGCTAAGCGGTGGCGCCATGCCCTGTATGGCCAAATCGCGCACATGTGCGGCCAGCTCGGGGCTGTCGACCAGCACCCCGACTTCGGTGTTCCACAGCACCGAGCGCGGATCGAAGTTGAACGAGCCGACGAAGGATTTCTGCTGATCGAAGATCATCGCCTTGCTGTGCAGGCTGGAGTCGGAGCCTTGGTAAGTGGGGCGTCCAAAAAAGTGTGGCCCACTGCCGCCGCTTCCCCCTTCACCCGGTTGGCGCCGCAGCTCGAACAACTTCACGCCGTGTTCCAGCAACGCCTTGCGATAGGGCGCAAAGCCGCCATGCACGGCCGGGACGTCTGTGGCTTCCAGCGAATTGGTCAGCAAACTCACGGATACCCCGGCATCGGCGCGACCCGTCAGGTACACCAGGCCTGGCTGGCCGGGCACGAAGTAAGCCGAGATCATGATCAGTTCTTTGCTGACGCCGTTCAGTTCGGGCGCCAGTTGCGTCGTCAGCAACAAGTGTGGGTCGGGCTCGCCGTCGGCCAGCACCTTGCTCGGGGCATCCCAAAGCACCTGGTTCCAGGCCCAGATCAACTCCCTGCGCCAAATATCCAGGCGCGGGTGCGTCTGGAAGGTCATCAGTTGTTGATAGAGCGCATGGTTCTCCTTGCGCGTTTCATCCAGCGATTCTTCCAGTCGGGTCCGAGTGTTTTCCAAGTCGTTGGCCGACGGTTTGCTGGACAGGAATTGTTCAATCGGCTGGCTCAGCGCGCTGTTCCAGTACTGATCGAAACTGTGCCCCAGCTGTTCGGCTACCGGTCCGACGCCGAGCATGTCGATGTCGGTGAAGTTCAGGTTGGGCTCGGCATCGAAATACTCGTCGCCCAGATTGCGCCCGCCCACGATCGCCATGCTGTTGTCCGCCAGCCACAACTTGTTGTGCATGCGCCGGTGTTGCTGCGACAGGTTGAACAGCCGCCCCATGGTTCGCGTCACGCCGGTGCTGCGCCCCAGGTGCAACGGATTGAACACGCGGATTTGGATATTCGGGTGTGCAGCGAGGGTGGCGATGAGTTGATCGAGGCCGTCGCTGGTGGTGTCGTCAAGCAACACCCTGACGCGTACGCCGCGATCAGCCGCTTTGAGCAATTCCTCGACGAGCATCCGCGTGCTGATGCCGTCATGCACGATGTAGTACTGCAAATCGAGGCTGCTTTGCGCGTTGCGGATCAGCTCGGCGCGGGCGGTGAAAGCTTCCGTGCTGTCGGACAGCAGGCGAAAACCCGATTGGCCCTGATGCGGCGCGGCCTGCGCCTGGACCGAACGGCCGAACGCCGAGTCGCTGGCGGGCAGCGCCTGACTGGCCTGGCGCTTAACGTGAACGTCGGCGCAGCCGCTGAGGAACGAGGCGAAGAGCAGAGCAGCGAGCAGGTTGTGTCTGACTCTCACGTGGGATCGTCCCGATTGGCGGCAGGTGTCGGCATATGGACGCTGGTTTCCCGAGAAAAGTCAGTCTGTGATGCTGTCAGTTTCGGCTAACAGTTTGATAGCCAGGGCGCCGACCTTGCGTACCGCTTCTTCGATCTGCGGTGTTGGCTTGGCAGCGTAGTTCATGCGCAGGCAGTTGCGGTACTTGCCTGAGGCAGAAAAAATGCTGCCCACGGCAATCTGTACGCCTTGATCGTGCAGCGCACGATTCAGTTTCAAGGTATCGAAGCTTTCCGGCAGTTCGACCCACAGCATGAAGCTGCCTTGCGGGCGACTGGCGCGGGTGCCGGCCGGAAAGTAGCGTGTGACCCAGTCGATCATCACGTCGCGATTGCGCTGATATTGCGCGCGCATCCTCCGCAAATGTGGCTCGAAGTGCCCTGCCTTGAGAAACTCGGCAATCGCAATCTGCGGTTGTGGCGCGGTGGAGCCGGTGCTGATGTATTTCATGTGCAGCACCCGTTCCAGATACCGGCCGGGCGCTACCCAGCCGATGCGCAACCCGGGGGCCAGGGTCTTGGAAAATGAACTGCACAGCAGCACGCGACCGTCCTCGTCGAAGGACTTGATGGTGCGCGGGCGAGGGTAGGTGTAGGCCAGTTCGCCATACACATCGTCCTCGATGATCGCCACGTCAAAACGCTGTGCGAGTGTCAACAACGCGCGTTTGCGCGACTCGGGCATGATGTAGCCCAGCGGGTTGTTGCAGTTTGGAGTCAACTGTATGACTTTGATTGGCCACTGTTCCAGTGCCAGTTCCAGCGCATCGAGGCTGATGCCGGTGATCGGGTCCGTGGGAATTTCCAGGGCTTTCATGCCCAACCCCTTGAGGGTCTGCATGGCGCCGTGAAAGCTTGGCGAGTCCACGGCCACAATGTCCCCCGGCTCGCAGATCGCCCGAATGCTGGTGGACAGCGCTTCGTGGCACCCGGTCGTGACCACCAGATCGCTGGCGCTCAACTGGCACCCGGAATCGAGCATCAGGCGTGCGATCTGTTCGCGCAGTTCGAGAGTGCCGTGGATATTGTCGTAATACAGACCGGGCATGTCCTGCCGACGGCTGATACGTGCGAGATTTCGCAGCAGCGGTTTCAGGGTCGGTGTGGTGATGTCCGGCATGCCGCGACCCAGTTGCACCACATCCTTGCGCGGCACTGCGCGAATCAGTTCCAGCACCTGATCCCACTGCGAAATATCCACCGGCCGCTGGGCCGGACGTCCAATGGCCGGCAGCTCCGGCAGGTCGCGACCCACCGGCACGAAGTAGCCCGACTTGGGTTTCGGCGTCGCCAGCCCACTGTCTTCCAGCACGCGATAGGCCTGCTGCACCGTGCTCAAGCTGACCCCGTGTTCGACACTCAACGCCCGCACCGAAGGCAGCCGGTCACCGGGGCGATAGAAGCCCTGTTCAATACGTGTGCCGAGCAATTCGGCGAGGTTGACGTAAAGGGTCATGGTGCAGTCTCGGTGTGGGTGATTCGGGAAACCAATACAGATCGGGGCAAAAATCAGGATTCAGACACAAATATGCAAAATCTGTATGGGATTAATACTTGCTCGTTGAATCTGTAATGCTTTTCGTCGTCCGCGCATCATGAAAGCTCTGGCTACCCAAGTAAACAGGAGCAATCAAAATGAACGGCTTGAGCGATGTGCGGCTGACGTTACACAGTCAGGAACTGGTGAAAGGGCAGGAAAACGGTACGCGTGAGGCGCTGATGCGCAACGCACCGTCCGGCCTGGGTCGCTGGGGTCTGTTCTGGCATCGTCTGCACACGCGCAAGGCGCTGCTGGCGCTGACGCCGGAGCAGCTCAGGGATGTGGGGCTGACGCGGGAAAAGGCGCGGGAGGAGGGGCTCAAGCCTTTCTGGAGGGTCTGAAGTCCTGTGATGTTCTTTAAATCCATTCGCGAGCAGGCTCCCTCCCACATTAGATCTCTAGTGAACACGGAATATGTGAGCACCAACGATCAACGGTGGGAGCGAGCCTGCTCGCGAAGGCGTCCGAAAGAGCAACATCAATCTGTCAAACCAACTCTTTAAGCCGATGCCACAACATCCCCAGCGCCAACAACGGCGAGCGCAAATGCTTCCCGCCCGGGAACGTGATATGCGGCACCTTCGCAAAAAGATCAAACCCACCACTGTGTTGTCCGCTGATCGCTTCAGCCAACAACTTGCCCGCCAGATGCGTGGCGTTCACCCCGTGACCGGAATAGGCCTGGGCGTAATACACATTCGGTTGGCCCTTGAGCCGGCCGATCTGCGGCAGGCGGTTGGCGCCAATGCCGATCATGCCGCCCCATTGATAGTCGATCTTCACCGTGGCCAATTGCGGGAAGACCTCCAGCATCTTCGGTCGCATGTACGCGGCGATGTCCTTCGGGTCGCGGCCCGAATAGTGGCAAGCCCCCCCAAACAGTAAGCGCCGGTCCGCCGAGAGTCGGTAGTAATCCAGTGCCACGCGCTGATCGCAGACCGCCATGTTCTGCGGCAGCAGTGAATGCGCCAGCTCCTCATTCAACGGCTCGGTGGCGATGATGTAGCTGCCAGCCGGCAACACTTTGCCGCTGAGTTCGGGATTGAGGTGGTTGAGGTAGGCGTTGCAGCCCAGCACCAGCGTCTTCGCGCGGACCGAACCCCGGGCCGTGTGGACCTTGACCTCGGGACCGTAATCGATGCGGGTGACCGCCGATTGTTCAAACAGTACCGCGCCCATTTCCTCGGCCGCCGCGGCTTCGCCCAGCGCCAGGTTCAGCGGATGCAGATGCCCCGAGCCCATGTCGATCAAACCGCCGACGTAGCGCTCGGAACCCACCACCGAGTGCATTTCATTGGCCTGCAGCAGTCGCGTTTCGTAGCGATAACCGAGGCTGCGCAGCGCTTCGGCTTCTTCGGCAAAGCCTTCGAGGTCGCGGGGTTTGTTGGCCAGGTCGCAGTAACCCCAGGTCAGGTCGCAGGGGATTTGAAAACGCGCGACGCGCTGGCGGACGATTTCCACCGCCTCCAGGCCCATGAGTTTCATCTGATGCACGCCGTCGGTGCCGATGACGTTGGCGAATTGATCAAGGCCATGACCGACGCCGCGTATCAATTGCCCGCCGTTGCGCCCGCTGGCGCCCCAGCCGATTTTGCGGGCTTCGAGCAAGATCACGCTCAAGCCACGTTCAGCCAGTTCCAGCGCGGTGTTCAGCCCGGAAAACCCGCCGCCGACCACGCACACATCCGCCATCAGATCCCCTCTGAGCGCCGGATAATCGGGCTGCGGAAGGCTGCTGGCAGCGTAATAAGAAGCGATGTGCTGGTGACCTTGAGCGGATGGCTGAGCACCGGCATTCATGAGCGTGTTCCCGATTCTGGCGTCTGGAAAAGTGGACGGAGCATAAGCCGGACCTTTGGAGGTGGGCAACATTGGTCGGCTGCTGCTGTATGGATCGCTGTCTTTGCTGCAGAATCGCGCTCTATTCCGCTTTTGGTCACCGCTTCAATGAGCTGCAACAGTCAAAAAATCCGTACGCTTCGACAGCAGATTCCCACGTTCGAGTGCGTGCCCGGCTGCCACGACTGCTGTGGTCCGGTGACCACCTCGCCGGAAGAAATGTCCCGCCTGCCGCGCAAGACCCGCGCCGAGCAGGACGCGGCGATGGATGAGCTCAATTGCGTGCACCTGGGGCCGAACGGCTGCACGGTGTATGACGAACGACCGCTGATTTGCCGGTTGTTTGGCACCACCAAGACGCTGCCATGCCCGAATGGGCGCGGGCCGGTGGAGTTGATTCATCCGCGGGTGGAGAAGCAGATTCATGAGTACATGGCGTCTACCCGCCAAGTGTTGGTCTAGATGGTCCGAGTCGCCTGCATTCGCGAGCAAGTCGAAGGGGCCAGATCAGGCACCACAAACCCTCAATCCGGAATTGGCAAACTCAAGCTCTCCTTGACCTCTTCCATCACGATATAGCTCTTGGACTCACGCACATGCGGCAGCTTGAGCAGGATGTCCCCCAGCAACTTGCGGTACGAGGCCATCTCGGAAATTCGCGCCTTCACCAGATAGTCGAAATCCCCTGAGACCAAGTGGCATTCCAGCACATGGGGCAATTTCAGCACCGCGCGTCGGAACTCTTCGAAAGTATCGCCGGATTTGTAGTCCAGGCTGATCTCGACGAACACCAGCAGACTACCCTTCAAGTGCTGCGGATTGAGCCGGGCGTTGTAGCCCATGATGATCCCTTCCCGCTCCAGGCGCCGCACCCGCTCAGTGCACGGCGTGGTGGAGAGCCCGACCTTTTCCCCCAGCTCGGTGAACGAGATGCGCCCATCCGCTTGCAGGATCCGCAGGATGTTGCGGTCGATCTTGTCCAGCTCTCGTTTGGTCTGAGTGTTGGTACGCATAGGGGATGCACCTCCGTGAAAAGGGTTTTTGCCGAGAATTGTCGCCAAATATAGCTGCTTATATAGTGAAAAACACTGGCAAATCTTTTTTACACTGCGCACATCACTGCTTGAATACAACACACGTCAGCGGTCAGCCGCGATGAGGGATATGAAAATGCGCGTTATGGTCTTGGGTAGCGGCGTCATCGGTACCGCCAGTGCTTACTATCTGGCCCGTGCCGGGTTTGAAGTGGTGGTGGTGGACCGTCAGCCGGCCGCTGCGATGGAGACCAGTTTCGCCAACGCAGGCCAAGTCTCGCCGGGGTATGCCTCGCCGTGGGCCGCGCCGGGCGTTCCGCTCAAAGCCATCAAGTGGTTGCTGCAGCGCCACGCACCGCTGGCGATCAAGGCCACTGCCGACATCGACCAATACCTGTGGATGGCGCAGATGCTGCGCAACTGCACCGCCAGCCGTTACGCGGTGAACAAGGAGCGCATGGTCCGCCTGTCCGAGTACAGCCGCGACTGCCTCGACGAATTGCGCGCCGAAACCGGCATTGCCTACGAAGGCCGCAGCCTCGGCACGACCCAACTGTTCCGCACCCAGGCCCAACTCGATGGCGCCGCGAAAGACATCGCCGTGCTGAAAGAGTCCGGTGTGCCGTTCGAACTGCTTGACCGCGCCGGCATTGCCCGCGTTGAGCCAGCGCTGGCCAGCGTCACCGACATCCTTGCCGGCGCCCTGCGCCTGCCGAACGACCAGACGGGCGACTGCCAGATTTTCACCACCCGCCTGGCCGAAATGGCGGTGAAGCTGGGTGTGGAATTCCGCTTCGGCCAGGACATTCAGAAACTCGACTACGCCGGTGATCGGATCAACGGCGTGTGGATCGACGGCAAGCTGGAAACCGCGGACCGCTATGTATTGGCGCTCGGCAGCTACTCGCCGCAATTGCTCAAGCCGCTGGGGATCAAGGCGCCGGTGTACCCGCTCAAGGGTTACTCGTTGACCGTGCCGATCACCAACCCGGCGATGGCCCCGACCTCGACCATTCTCGACGAAACCTACAAGGTCGCGATCACCCGTTTCGACAACCGCATCCGCGTCGGCGGCATGGCGGAGATCGCCGGTTTTGACCTGTCTCTGAACCCGCGCCGGCGCGAAACCCTGGAGATGATCGTCAACGACCTTTATCCTCAGGGCGGCGATCTGGCTCAGGCAAGTTTCTGGACCGGTCTGCGTCCGACTACTCCCGACGGCACGCCGATCGTTGGCGCGACACCGTTCAAGAACCTGTTCCTGAACACCGGACACGGCACGCTCGGCTGGACCATGGCGTGTGGCTCCGGTCGCTTGCTGGCCGACCTGATGGCCAAGAAAACGCCGCAGATCAGCGCCGAAGGCCTTGATATTTCCCGTTATGGCAGCAAACCCCAGGAGTCCGCAAAGCATGGCAATCCAGCGCCAGCTCACCAATGAGCGCATGAGTCAGATCGTCAGCCACAACGGCACCGTGTATCTGGCGGGGCAAGTCGGCGATGACTTCAACGCCGGGATTGAACAGCAGACCCGCGATGTCCTCGGCAATATCGAGCGTTTGCTGGATCTAGCCGGGACTGACAAGCAGCATCTGCTGTCGGCGACGATCTACCTGAACGACATCGAGGTGCACTTTGCCGGGATGAACTCGGTGTGGGACCAGTGGCTGCCCAAAGGCGCCGCACCGGCCCGTGCCACCATCGAAGCTAAGATGGCCAAGCCGAGCATCCTGGTTGAAATCTCCATCGTCGCGGCGTTGCCGTAACCGATTCAAATATCCCTCTGCCGGTGCTGTTGGCGGTTTACGCCGTCAGCCAGCGTCGGTTTTTTTATTCCCATGACCGCCTAGAAGTCTGCCGCCATGCGCCCAGCCCGTGCCCTGATCGACCTTCAAGCCCTGCGCCACAACTTCCGAATCGCCCGTGAAATCACCGGGGCCAAGGCCCTTGCAGTGATCAAGGCGGATGCTTACGGTCACGGCGCGGTGCGTTGCGCCCAGGCGCTGGAAGCCGAGGCCGACGGTTTTGCCGTGGCTTGCATCGAAGAAGCGTTGGAGCTGCGCGCGGCGGGTATTCGGGCGCCGGTGTTGCTGCTGGAAGGGTTCTTCGAAGCCGATGAGTTGGCGCTGATCGTCGAGCATGATTTCTGGTGCGTGGTGCATTCGCTGTGGCAACTCGAAGCGATCGAGAAAGCCACACTGAGCAAGCCGATCACGGCCTGGCTCAAGCTCGATTCGGGCATGCACCGCGTCGGCCTGCACCCAAAGGATTATCAGGACGCCTATCAACGGCTGCTGGCCAGCGGCAAGGTCACGAAAGTGGTGCTGATGAGTCACTTCGCCCGGGCCGATGAGTTGCACGAACAGGCCAGTGCCGAGCAGGTCGCGGTATTTGAAGCGGCGCGTAAAGGCTTGTCGGCGGAAGTCAGCTTGCGCAACTCACCCGCCGTGTTGGGCTGGCCGCAAATCCCGAGTGATTGGGTTCGCCCCGGCATCATGCTGTATGGCGCAACGCCGTTCGAAGAAGCCAACACCGTGGCCGCTCGCCTGCAACCGGTGATGACCCTGGAATCCAAAGTGATTTGCGTGCGCGAGCTGCCGGCCGGCGAGCCGATCGGTTACGGTGCCAAGTTCATTACACCCAAGCCAATGCGCGTTGGCGTGGTCGCCATGGGGTATGCCGACGGTTACCCGCGACATGCACCGACCGGCACGCCGGTCATGGTTGCCGGGCAACGCAGCCAGTTGATCGGCCGCGTGTCGATGGACATGCTCTGCATCGACCTGACCGATATCCCGCAGGCCGGGCTGGGTTCGACTGTCGAGTTGTGGGGGAAAAACATCCTCGCCAGCGATGTGGCAGCGGCGGCGGACACGATTCCTTATCAGATCTTCTGCAACCTGCGTCGGGTGCCACTGCTCTATTCCGAGGGCTGACGTCTCGCGGGACACACCGAAAGTCGCCTTGCCCCACGGGAATCAGGTCCAAGTGTTGTAAATACTGAACGCTGTCGCCATGATAACGCTCAATATTCCAACAACCTGAATCCCTGGAGGCGCAAGCATTGGACGTCGGTGAACGACTGCAATCCATCCGTAAGCTCAAAGGCCTTTCGCAGCGGGAGCTCGCCAAGCGCGCGGGTGTCACCAACAGCACGATTTCGATGATCGAGAAGAACAGCGTCAGCCCCTCGATCAGTTCGCTGCGCAAGGTGCTGGGCGGGATTCCCATGTCCATGGTCGAGTTCTTTTCTGAAGAAATCCTGCAGGAAAAACCGACGCAGATCGTCTACAAAGCCAACGAGCTGATCGATATTTCCGATGGCGCCGTGACCATGAAACTGGTCGGTCGGGCACACCCGAGCCGGGCTATCGCCTTTCTCAATGAAATCTACCCGCCAGGCGCCGACACCGGTGACGAGATGCTCACCCATGAGGGCGAGGAAACCGGCATTTTGGTGGAAGGTCGACTGGAGCTGGTGGTCGGTCTGGAAACTTTTGTGCTCGAAGCCGGCGATAGCTACTACTTTGAAAGTACCAAGCCGCACCGTTTCCGAAATCCGTTTGATGCGCCGGCGCGACTAATCAGCGCAGCGACACCGGCGAATTTCTGAGTAAAGAAGGCGCCCTGCCAATCCGGCCGAGGCTCCCGAGCGGTTTTTCCGCTGCGGCATAAGACCCCTTCGACTTTGGGGTTGTTTCAGTGTGGCGGGCTTACCGCTATACTTGCGCCCGCCTGCGAACCGTGGCCGTAGGCGTGACTAGCCACCATTGAGGGTGAACGCGTGAATCTAATTATGAAAATGCTGGCTGCACCAGCAACCGTATTGGCCCTTTGGGCTGTCAGCGCTCAAGCTGCGACGAACGACGATATTGCCAAACGCCTTGAACCGGTCGGTCAGGTCTGTGTACAGGGCAAAGAATGCAAGGGGATGGAGGTTGCTGCCTCTGCTGGCGGTGGCGGCGGTGCCAAGACCCCGGACGAAGTGATTGCCAAACATTGCAACGCTTGCCACGGTACTGGTCTGTTGGGTGCACCGAAAATCGGTGACGCTGCAGCCTGGAAAGAACGTGCCGATCACCAGGGTGGCCTCGACGGTATCCTGGCCAAGGCCATTACCGGTATCAACTCGATGCCGCCTAAAGGCACTTGCGCTGATTGCTCCGATGCCGAGCTCAAAGGTGCCATCCAGAAGATGTCCGGCCTGAAATAAGCCGACATCTTCAGTCAAAAAACCGCTTTCGAGCGGTTTTTTTGTGCCTGCGATTTACGCCTGAGGCTATCCATTGCAGCAAAGACCCGGCAAGCTCGGTCCAACCCCGATTAACGGAATGCAAGGGAGGATCAGATGGTGCAGCTCTGTTCTATCGAGCAAGCGGTCGATGACGTACTGGCGCGGTTGCCGGTGCATATCCACATGGGCCTGCCATTAGGTCTGGGCAAACCCAACCACTTCGTCAACGCGCTGTTCCAGCGGATTACGCAACTGCCCGAACGGCAGCTGACGATCTACACCGCCCTGTGTCTGGGCCGTCCTGCACTGGGCGACGGTTTGCAGAGGCGCTTTCTCGAACCTTTCATCGAACGCGTATTTGGCGACTATCCGGAGCTGGCTTTCCTCGGCGAACTGCAACGCGACAACCTGCCGCCGAACATCCACATCCAGCAGTTCTTCATGCAACCGGGCAGCCTGCTGCATAGCGCGTCGGCCCAGCAGGATTACGTCAGCAGCAACTACAGTCACGCGGCGCGGGACATCAACGCTGCCGGTTTGAACCTGGTCGCGCAGATGGTTGCGAGCCACTCCGAGCATCCGGATCGTTTGAGCCTGAGCTGCAACCCGGACATCACCCTCGACCTGTTCCCGATGATCGCCAAACGAAGGGCGGCCGGGGAGACGATTCTGCTGGTGGGTCAGGTGCATAACGATTTGCCCTACATGCCTGGCGACGCCGAAATCGGCATCGATACCTTTGATTTGCTGATCGACGAAAAGGACAACAGCACGTTGTTCTCGACGCCGAACATGCCGGTCGGTTTCCAGGATCACTTCATCGGCCTGCACGCCAGCACGTTGGTGCGCGACGGTGGCACCTTGCAGATCGGCATCGGTTCCATGGGTGATGCGCTGACGGCGGCGTTGCTGGCGCGTCAGGCCGACAATGCGGGTTACAAGGCCTTGCTGGCAGACGTGAATCTCAGTCAGTGGGCGCAGTTGATCGACCACGAAGGCGGCCTCGAACCGTTCGCCAAAGGTCTGTACGGTTGCAGCGAAATGTTCGTCAACGGTTTGATGGTGCTGGCCGATGCGGGGATCGTGCGGCGCAAGGTTTATCCCGATGTGCAAACTCAGCAACAGGCGAATGCCGGCACCCTCGACGAAGCCGCGCAAACCGACGGCATCTCGGTGCACGGCGGTTTCTTCCTCGGGCCGCGCAGCTTCTACGAGCGCCTGCGCGAGCTGCCGCAAAGCAAACGTCTTGAATTCAACATGACGCGCATCAGCTACATCAACGAGTTGTACGGGCAGGAAGAGCTCAAGCGTTTGCAGCGTCTGGATGCGCGGTTCATCAACACCGTGTTCACCATGACCCTGCTCGGTGCCGGCGTGGCCGATCAACTCGAAGACGGGCGGGTGCTGAGCGGCGTGGGCGGGCAATACAACTTCGTTGCCCAAGGCCATGCACTGGAAGGCGCACGTTCGGTGTTGCTACTGCGCAGCTGGCGTGAGGCGGGAGGGGACGTCAGCTCGAACATCGTTTGGCAGTACGGGCACTGCACGATCCCACGGCACCTGCGAGATGTTGTGGTCACCGAATACGGCATCGCCGACTTGCGCGGCAAGACTGATGCGGCGGTCATCGAGGCATTGCTGAACATCAGCGATTCGCGGTTCCAGTCGGGGCTGATCCAGCAGGCCCAGAGCGTGGGCAAGCTGCCGAAGGATTTCCGCCTCGACCCACGCTTCGCCGACAACAGCCCGGAGCGTTTACAGGCGATTCAGGCGCGGCATCCGAATCTGTTTCCGGAATATCCGCTGGGCTGTGATTTCACCGAGGTGGAACGCGACGTGTTGCGGGCGCTGAACTGGCTGAAGAGCAAGTTCAAACTGACGGAGATTCTGGAGCTGGGCAAGGCTGCGCTGGATGCGCCCGAGGCATCAATGTTTCCCGAGCATCTGGAGCGGATGCAACTGACCAACCCTGACGGGTTGAAAGAGGATTTGTTCCAGCGCTTGCTGCTAGCCGGCCTCAAGGCCACCACACAATAACAGCCACCCCCAACCCTGTAGGAGCCGAGCTTGCTCGCGATGAGGCCATAACATTCAACATTAATGTCGACTGTCCGGCCGCCATCGCGAGCAAGCTCAGCTCCTACAGGGGTGGTGGTGTAGTTGGCTTATTCGATGAAGGTCACGACGCCGCCGGCCAGCGATTGCACGCGAGCCAACGATTCCACGCGATAACCCTGTGCATCCAGTTCGGCACGACCACCCTGGAACGACTTCTCGATCACGATACCCAGGCCCGCCACGGTAGCGCCGGCCTGTTTGATGATCGAGATCAGCGCCTGCGAGGCCTTACCGTTGGCCAGGAAGTCATCGATGATCAGCACGCGGTCGCTGCTGGTCAGGTGGCGCGGGGAGATTGCCACGGTGCTTTCGGTCTTCTTGGTGAACGAGTAAACGGTCGCCGACAGCAGGTTTTCAGTCAGGGTCAGGGACTGTTGCTTGCGGGCGAAGATCACCGGCACGCCAAGGTTCAGACCGGTCATGATCGCCGGGGCGATGCCCGAGGCTTCGATGGTGACGATCTTGGTGATGCCCGAGTCCTTGAACAGCGCGGCGAACTCGTCGCCGATCAGCTTCATCAGGGCCGGGTCGATCTGGTGGTTCAGAAAGGCGTCGACCTTCAAGACCTGATCGGAAAGCACGATGCCTTGTTCGCGAATTTTCTGGTGCAGTGCTTCCATGAAGCGTTCCTCTACTGGCGCCATGTGCGCCTAGCTTGTCAAAAAGTGTTCGGTTAAAAATGCTTTGATTAAAAAGTGCTCAATTCTAGCGCTTTAACATCGCGCGTATGTCCGCCAATGCGGTATTTCCGCGAACGGCTTTGACTTCAACCGGCGTGTCGTCGTTACCTTCCCACGCCAGATCGTCCGGCGGCAGCTCATCGAGGAAGCGGCTCGGCGCGCAATCGATGATTTCGCCGTACTGCTTGCGTTTGGCGGCGAAGGTAAAAGCCAGGGTCTGGCGCGCGCGGGTAATCCCGACGTAGGCCAGGCGGCGTTCTTCTTCGATGGTGTCGGCTTCGATGCTGGAACGGTGCGGGAGGATTTCCTCTTCCATGCCCATGATGAACACGTAAGGGAACTCCAGGCCTTTGGAGGCGTGCAGCGTCATCATCTGTACGCCTTCGGCGCCGTCTTCCTCTTCCTGCTGACGCTCCAGCATGTCGCGCAGCACGAGTTTGCCGATGGCGTCCTCGACGGTCATCTCGCCTTCTTCGTCTTTCTCCAAGGTGTTTTTCAACGCCTCGATCAGGAACCAGACGTTGCCCATGCGGTAATCGGCGGCCTTGTCACTGGAGCTGTTGGTGCGCAGCCAGTTCTCGTAGTCGATGTCCATGACCATGCTGCGCAGCGCCGAGATCGGGTCTTCGCCAGAGCATTGCTCGCGGACCTTGTCCATGAAGCGCTTGAAGCGTGAGAGGCGATCGGTGAAGCGCGTGTCCAGATGCTCGCCCAGGCCGATTTCGTCGGTGGCGGCGTACATCGAGATTTTGCGTTCGGTGGCATAGTTGCCGAGCTTTTCCAGGGTGGTCGAACCGATTTCCCGGCGCGGAACGTTGATCACCCGCAGGAAGGCATTGTCGTCGTCCGGGTTCACGATCAGGCGGAAGTAGGCCATCAGGTCTTTCACTTCCTGACGTCCGAAAAAGCTGTTGCCGCCGGACAGGCGATACGGAATCTGGTGGTGTTGCAGCTTCAGCTCGATCAGCTTGGCCTGGTAGTTACCGCGATACAGGATCGCGAAATCGCTGTACGGCCGGTCCGTGCGCAGGTGCAGGGTCAGCAGTTCCACGGCCACGCGCTCGGCTTCGGCGTCTTCGTTGCGGCAGCGGATCACGCGGATCTCGTCGCCGTGGCCCATCTCGCTCCACAGCTGCTTTTCGAATTCGTGCGGGTTGTTCGAGATCAGCACGTTGGCGCAACGCAGGATGCGGCTGGTGGAGCGGTAGTTCTGCTCCAGCATGACCACTTTCAAGGATGGGTAATCATCCTTGAGCAGCATCAGGTTTTCCGGACGCGCACCGCGCCAGGCGTAGATCGACTGGTCATCGTCGCCGACCACGGTGAACTGGTTGCGCGTGCCGATCAGTAATTTCACCAACAAATACTGGCTGGCGTTGGTGTCCTGGTATTCGTCGACCAGCAAGTAGCGGACTTTGTTCTGCCACTTTTCGAGGATGTCGGCGTGTTCCTGGAACAACTTGACCGGCAGCAGGATCAGGTCGTCGAAGTCCACCGCGTTGAACGCCTTGAGCGTGCGCTGGTAGTGGGTGTAGACGATGGCAGCGGTCTGTTCCTTGGGGTTGCGCGCATTTTCCAGGGCTTCGGCAGGCAGGATCAGGTCGTTTTTCCATGAGCCGATCATGTTCTTGATCTCGTCGACGCCGTCGTCGCCCGCGTATTCCTTCTGCATGATGTCAGTCATCAAGGCTTTGACGTCGGTTTCGTCAAAGATCGAAAAGCCCGGTTTGTAGCCCAGCCGCACGTGTTCCTTGCGGATGATGTTCAGCCCCAGGTTGTGGAAGGTGCACACGGTCAGGCCACGGCCTTCGCCGCCCTTGAGCAGCGTGCCGACCCGTTCCTTCATCTCGCGCGCGGCCTTGTTGGTAAAGGTCATGGCGACGATGTATTGGGCGCGGATGCCGCAATTCTGGATCAGGTGCGCGATCTTGCGCGTGATCACACTGGTCTTGCCGGAGCCTGCGCCGGCGAGCACCAAAAGAGGGCCGCCGACGTAGCTCACGGCTTCTTGCTGCCGGGGATTGAGTCGGGACATACGGAATTCAGGGAGTCATTGATGAAATGGGCCGGCATTTTAACAGGCTCAGCGAATTGTGCTGCTCTGTCCGACTTGTGACGTAACACGCTTTCTCCAATTGCCGGTTTTGTTACTTTCAAGCAGGATGCGCGGTGAATCTGCGGCTAATGTTCTTATTCCTGACACAAAGTCACGTTTGACAACTGATGTCATTTGGTCATTGGTTAGCGGCGCGGCATAATGCCTGCCGCCTACATCTTTGCAGAGTCTAGGGAGCTAGCTTGTCTACGCCTGTCGAACCCTTGCGTTTGCTGCTACTGGCCGAAGAGCCAGCGTGGGCAGCGTTGTTGCGCGAGTGTCTGGCTCCGATGGGGAGCTCGGCCGTGCTCATCAGCGCGCCGAGCTGGGAGTCGGTCAGCAGTCTGTTCGATGACAACCGCAACGCGGTGTTGTTGACTGTTCCTGCACTTCAGCCGCTACCAGGCCGTTGCAGCTTGCCGACGGTGCTATTGCTCGAGCACGAGCCACTGATGCCGCCCGATGGTGTGAGTGACTGGCTGGTGAGCGACCTGCTTGATGCCGGGATGCTGCGCCGTTGCCTGCGGCATGTGCGCGAGCGCGGCCTGCTGGAAAACACCCTGCAACGCCTGGCTGAGCAAGATCCACTGACCGGCATCGCCAACCGTCAGGGTTTCCAGACCTTGCTGGCAGCGCGTCTGGCGGAGAATGACGGCCGCGGCCTGGCCCTCGGTCACCTTGATCTCGACAACTTCCGTCACGCCAACGATGCCCTTGGCCACCAGGCCGGCGACCGCTTGATCCTGCAAGTGGTGGCGCGGCTGAAAAGCCAGCTTGAGGCTGGCGATCAACTGGCGCGCCTGGGCAGCGATGAATTCGCCTTGCTGATCGACACCCGCCGTGCGCCGCAACGCGCCGAATGGATGGCCGAGCGCATCACCGAAGCGTTGGCCGAACCTTACTGGGTCGACGGCGAAAGCCTGTTGATCGGTTCCAGCCTGGGCATCGCCCACGCCCGGGCCCAGGCCGGCGCTGACCCGCTGATGTGGCACGCGCACATCGCCATGCAGCAAGCCAAGAGCACGCAAGGCTGCACCTTTCACATCTTCAACGAACGCATCAACCGCAACGCCCGCAGCATGGCCGACCTTGAAAGCGAGCTACGCCGGGCTTTGCGCCGTGACGAGCTGGAGCTGCATTACCAGCCCCGCCTGAACATGGCTGACGGCCAGATCGTCGGCCTCGAAGCGTTGGTGCGCTGGCGGCATGCCGAGCGCGGCCTGCTGCCTCCGAGTGAATTCGTGCCGCTGGCCGAGCAAAGCGGTTTGATCGTGCCGCTCGGCTACTGGGTGATTTCCCGGGCGCTGCGGGACATGCAGGCCTTGCGCGAACAGGGTTTGCCGGCGCTGCACATGGCGATCAACCTGTCATTCCGGCAGTTTCAGGACAGCCAATTGCTTTCTACGCTGAGCCGGTTGATTGCCGAGCGCGGCGTCGAAGCGCAGTGGCTGGAGTTCGAGCTGACCGAAACTGCCGTGATGCGCCGCAGTGATCTGGTCAAGCAAACCATGGACGCCCTCGGACGCCTCGGCGTGCGCTTCTCGCTGGATGACTTCGGCACCGGGTTCTCGTCCTTCGTGCACCTCAACAGCCTGCCGATCGCCTTGCTCAAGGTCGACAAGAGCTTTGTTGGCGGCATGGAAGAGCGTGAAGAAAACCGCAAACTGGTCCACGCGATGATCAACCTGGCGCACAACCTCAATCTGGAGGTTGTCGCGGAAGGGGTGGAGACAGCGGAACAGCTGGATCTGTTGCGCGGGTTTGGCTGCGATCAGGTGCAGGGGTATCTGATCAGCAAGCCGCTGCCGTTGGCGGGTCTGATTGAGTACCTGACCTACGGCAGCGATCAGCAGCCAATACTGGAAGTCGTGAGCTAACCCAAATCCCCTGTAGGAGTGAGCCTGCAGGGGGATTTCATTCGGCCTGAGCGATCTTGAAGCCTTGAGATTGAGGCTCCTGCCGAATCATCCGTTTCATCTTCCATTCAAACGCCAACGTCAAACTCACCGCCGCGCAAGCAAGCCCCAGCGCCAGCCCCCACCAGACGCCCGTCGGCCCCCAGTGAATATGAAAAGCCATCCACCACGCGGCGGGTGCGCCAATCAGCCAGTAACAGCCCAAACCGACCAGGAACGTGGTCTTGGCGTCCTTGAGCCCGCGTATGCAGCCCATGGCAATGGTTTGCGTGCCGTCGAACAACTCGAACCACGCCGCCACCGCCAGCAGGCTCACAGCCAGTTCAATCACAGGGCGGAACGCCGGGTCGTTGTGGTCCAGAAACAGGCCGACCAGTTGATTCGGCAGGAGCCAGAAGACCATCGCGAAGCCCAGCATCGACGCTGCACCGAAGGTAATACCGACCCGCCCGGCCAACCGTGCGTCCAGTAACTGCCCGGCGCCATAGTGCTGACCGATGCGCATGGTGATCGCATAGGAAAGCCCCGCCGGAATCATGAACGCCACCGACACGATCTGCAGGGCGATCTGGTGTGCCGCCAGTTGCGTGCTGCCCATGGTGCCCATGCACAACGCGGCGAACGCAAACAGCCCGACTTCCACCGCGTACGTGCCGCCAATCGGCAAGCCGAGTCGCCACAGTTCTTTTAAGTACCGACGGTTCGGCCGCGACAGGCCCTGGCGCAACGGGTACGCGTCATACGCCGGATGCTGGCGGATGTGCAGCGCCAGCGCCAAGGCCATCAGGTTAGCGACAATCGCCGTCACCAGACCGATACCCATCAAGCCCAGTTTCGGCAGGCCGAACATCCCGGTGATCAACGCATAGTTGAGCAGGAAGTTCGCCACGGTGCCGCCGAGGCTGATGACCATCACCGGCGTCGCCCGGCCGATGGCGCTGGTGAAACCGCGCAACGCCATGAAACTCAGGTAACCGGGCAGGGCGAATGGCAGGATCAGCAGAAACTGCCCTGCGGCGTGGACGTTGGTTTCAGTCTGGCCGAACAGCAGCAGCACCGGTTTGAGGTTCCACAGCAGCAGTCCGGCCACCAAGGCCATCAGCCACGCCAGCCACAATCCGGCCTGGGTCAGTCGCGCCGCGCCGACGATGTCGCCCGCGCCCTGACGAATCGCCACCAGGGTGCCGACGGCCGCGATCACGCCGATACAGAAAATCGACACGAACGAGTAAGTCGCCGCGCCCAGACCGCCGCCAGCCAATGCTTCGGGACTCAGTCGCGCCATCATCAAGGTGTCGGTGAGGATCATCAGCATGTGCGCCAGCTGCGAGGCAATCAACGGCCCCGCCAGCCGCAGGATGGCCCAGAGTTCAATACGCGCTGGATGCTTCATGGTCATCACGCTCAATTATCAAAGAGGACGGGGAAACGTCGATTCTCGGCGCTTCACGGAGTTTGCACAAAGGGATAAAAAGGATGGGTAGCATGAGTCAGACTCATGCTGAAGGGTTTCTGCTACGGTAGCCTGATTGCGTTATAGGAGCTTTCCCCATGTCTCGTCGTCTTCCTCCCTTGTATGCGTTGCGCGCATTTGAAGCGGCGGCGCGACACAGTTCGTTCACCCGCGCGGCGCAAGAACTGTCGATCACCCAAAGCGCGGTGAGTCGCCACATTCGTACACTCGAAGAGCATTTCGCCTGTCGGCTGTTTCACCGCAGCGGGCGCAACTTGCAACTGACCGAATCGGCGCGATTGATCCTGCCGGGCATTCGTGACGGTTTCACCGCCCTGGAACGCGCCTGCAATACGTTGCGCGCCGAAGACGACATCCTGCGCATGAAAGCCCCCTCGACCTTGACCATGCGCTGGCTGTTGGCGCGGCTCAGCCGTTTCCGGCACCTGCAACCGGGTAATGAAGTGCAACTGACCAGCGCCTGGATGGACATCGACTCGGTGGACTTCAATCAGGAACCGTTCGATTGCGCCGTGATTCTCAGCAGCGGGCATTTCCCGCCGGACTGGGAGGCGACGCTGCTGTTCCCCGAGGAGCTGATCCCCGTCGGCGCGCCGAATCTGCTGAACGATCAGCCGTGGGACGTTGCGCGCCTGGCCAGCACCGAACTGCTGCACCCGACCCCGGATCGGCGTGACTGGCGCAGCTGGCTGGACCGCATGGGGCTGACCGATCAGATCTCGCTCAAGGGTGGCCAGGTCTTCGACACCCTGGAGCTGGGCATGATCGCCGCCGCTCGGGGCTACGGCGTGTCCATGGGGGATTTGCTGATGGTGGCGGAGGATGTCGCGCAGGGCCGTCTGAGTCTGCCGTGGCCGACGGCGGTCGCCAGCGGAGAGAATTACTACCTGGTCTGGCCGAAAACCCGCCCCGGAGGTGAACGTTTGCGCCGGCTCAGCGATTTTCTGCTGGGTGAAGTCAGGGCCATGGATTTGCCGGTCGTCCAGCGTTTGAGCTGAATCGTTAGAGCCCACGCAGTAGAGGCCTTGCGCCATATCCCGGCTAATTACTCAAGTATTCAGTTTTGCCGCCGAAAATCTGCAGGTGGAACCTTCGTGCAGGTTCGATGCTTTTCCCCATTATTTGGAAAATTTTGCTGAGTACGCATCTCGATCAAGCAGGATCAGGTCGCTCGGCCAGGAGCTGTCATGTCTCAACCCCGTGCCCGGATCGCCTCACAGCTTGGTCTTGCGCTTGCCGTGATTCTGGCGATTGTCATCACTGGCAGTACCGTGTTCGCCCTGCGTTCGCTGGACACTGCCAACCTCGCCACCCGCGAAGAGCACCTGGCCAGCGAGGCCCGGCTGCTGGCCGATCAGTTGAGTACCTTTCACGGCACCCTGCGTGAAAGCACCCAGCGTCTGGCCGGTCTGTTCGAGAAGCGCTTCAGCGCCGGTCTGAGCGTGCACCCGGATGAGCCGGTGGCCGTGGCAGGCACTCAGACGCCGGGCTTGCACCTGGGCAGCGAAGTGTTGAACAACAACTTCAAGGAAGTGGACGAGTTCAAACAAATGACTGCCGGCGTCGCGACGTTGTTTGTGCGCAGCGGCGAAGACTTTATCCGGGTCAGCACCTCCCTGACCAAACAGGACGGCAACCGCGCCATCGGCACGCTGCTCGATCACGCTCACCCGGCGTATGCGCGCTTGATGGCGGGGCAGAGCTATGTCGGTCGCGCCTTGCTGTTTGATCGCTCCTACATGACGCAATACACCCCCGTGCGCGACAGCAGCGGCAAGGTGATTGCCGTGCTGTTCGTCGGGTTCGATTACACCGACGCGCAAAACGCGCAGTTCGAGAATCTCAAGCGCTTCCGTATCGGCCAGACCGGCTCCTTGGCGTTGCTCGATGAGCAAAGCAAATGGCTGGTGCCGATTTCGGGTGTGCAAGCACTGGATCAAGCCGTCCCGGCCATCGTCGGACTGGCGAAGACACCGGGCAAAGGCCAGTTCTGGAGCGACAAATCCGAGGATTTCTACAGCGTGTCCGTGCCGTTCGATGGCGGCCCATGGTCGGTCGTCGCGAGCATGCCAAAAGCTGAAATCAACGCGGTGACCTGGAGTGTCGGCATTCAATTGGCCATCGGCAGTCTGCTGGCGATGTTGATTGCGGTCGGTTCGGCCGTCTGGTTGCTGCGCAGCAAACTCGCGCCGCTGGGTGATCTGGTGCGTCAGGCCGAAGCCTTGGGCGCCGGTGATTTAAGCGTGCGCCTGAACGTGGCGAGCAACGATGAGATCGGGCAACTGGCCCGTGCGTTCAACCAGATGAGCCAGGCCCTGTCGACCATGGTCGAGCACATCCGCAAGGCCTCGGCCGAGGTCAACAGCCGTGCCCAGGCCTTGTCCGGGCTTTCCGGTGGCGCCTATGAAGGGATGGAGCAGCAGTCCGGCGAGATCACCAGCATGGCCGGCGCCGTGGAAGAATTTAGCGCCACGTCCCTGAACATTGCCGACAACATGGGCAGCACTCAGCGCCTGGCCCAGGAAAACGCCCAGCAAACCCAGATCGGTCGTACCTCGATGGACGAAGCGTCTGCATCGCTTGAACAAATCGCCGGTGCGCTGAACAGCACCGCGACGGTGATCAATACCTTGGGCCAGCGCTCCCAGGAAATCGGCGGCATCGTCGGCGTGATTACTGCGATTGCCGAGCAGACCAACCTGCTGGCGCTCAACGCCGCCATCGAAGCGGCCCGTGCCGGTGAGCAGGGCCGTGGTTTTGCGGTGGTGGCCGATGAGGTGCGCAACCTGGCATCGCGTACCCGTCAGGCCACTGACGAGATCTCCGGGATGATCAGCAGCATCCAGCAAGAAACCGGTAATGCCATCAGCACCATGGAACAAGGCAATGTGTTGATGCAGGAAGGCCTGTCGCGTAACGCCAATGTGGCGTCAGCGTTGGCGCGGATCGACGAGCAGAGCCGTTCGGCCGGTCAGCAATTTGCGGCGATTACCACCGCGACTCAAGAACAAAGCAGTACTGCCACGCTGCTGAGCAGCAACCTGCAGAGTATTGCGTTGGCGAACAGTGAGCAGCGGGAAGTGGTGTCGAACCTGGCGGTGACGGCCAAGGAGCTGGAAAGCCTGGCGGCGGACTTGCGCCAAGAGGTTGACCGGTTTCGTTGAGGCGCCGTTGAAATAGCCTTCGCGAGCAAGCCACGCTCCCACAGGGTTATGTGTCGTTTTGCTCTCTTGTGAGCGACACAAAACCTGAGGGAGCGTGGCTTGCCCGCGATGGGCCCACCTCAGTATTCAAGCCAGGTGACTAGTCGCACTTGGCATTGCTCGACACTTCCTTGGTCGCCTGTTTCAACTGGCTTCCCAGCTCAGCCGCATTGGTGCTGCTGTAAACCCGGCCACCGGTATTTTCAGCGATGCAGCGTGACGGGCCACCGGCGCCGATTTTCACCACGTTGACCCGCAGGCGCGGTTGCTCCCTGGCGATTCGACGGGACACCGCGCAAGCGTCCTTCTGGCAACCGTCTTCACCGTCGACAAACATCACGATCACCGCATCGTTATTGCGCCCGTCGACCGTGCTTGCCGCGTAGGCCAGGCTGTCGGCCAGCGGTGTGCCGTCGTTGGGCACCAGGCCGCGAATCCCGTTGATCAACCGCTGACGGTCGCCGAACCTGAACACGCCCTGGTCCGGTGTTCTTTCGCAACCGGCGAAGGTGATCAGGCGCGTGTCGATTTTCGGATCGAGCCCGTTGATCATGCCGGCCAGCGAGTCCTTGGCGACGTCCATGCGGCTGGGTTTAGCGAAGATCGCCCGGGTGCGGTTCACGTCCAGGTACTTGTTCATCTCATTGCCGAAGAACCAGTCCTCGTCGGATTTCACCGACCTGATGTTCAAGTCCATTGAGCCCGAGGTGTCGAGTACCACCACAAATTGCGGGGGCACGGCATCCGGCGCTTTTTTGCGGCACGCGTAGTTGTCCAGCGTCGGGGCTGGAGGCGGTGGAGGCGGTGGCGGTGGTGGTGGCGGCGCGACCGGTTTTGGTGGTGGGACCGGCTTGGGCGGCGGCACTGGCTTCGGTTCGGGCACCGGTTCTGGTTCCGGAACAGGTTCCGGTTCCACGACAGGCTCGGGAACCGGCTCAACCGGTTTCTCGACGGGCGTCACCACGGGCGCAACCGGCGCAACCGGTGGCACCACGACCACCGGTTCACGGTGCAGGAACCACCAGAGCCACAGCGCCAGCAGCAGCAACAGCAATGCCAGCAAGGCCGCCGCGATCCACCAGCCACGCCGCGACGGTGGTACGACGGGAACCACCGGAACCACCGGCGGCACGATCGGCTTGGGCGGACGCTGGTGCCAGCGCACCACCAGCGGCTCACCGTTGAGGCTGTACAGTTTGTCCAGCTCCGGCGTGCCGAGCAGGCTGCGCAGGTCTTCGGCTTCTGTCGGTTGACCGCGTCTTTGCAGTTCGTCCGCCAGTTGCCCGAGGGACGTCTGCCGTACTTCATAGGTTTGCAGCAAACGTCGTTGCGCGTCCTCGTTGAGGTCGGCGTAGGGCGTGGGTTGGCCACCCAGTTCGGTCCACCATTCCAGCACGTCGCCGCTGCCCATGCGCGGGATGGCAAACAGGCTGGCGACGGTCGGTGGAAAGTGTTTCTGGATGAGGGCGACTTTGGCTTGCAGTGCACTCATCCCCTCCGGTGTGGCTTGCGCATCCCTGATGACCCGCTGCATGACGACGATTCCTGAAAAAAGTGCAGGCCTCCATCGGGAGGCCTGCGGGGTGAAAAGTTACTCTTCGTAGCCGAGGCTGAATTGCAGCTGATTGACCTTCTTCTGCAACGCCTTCAGCTCTGCCTGCTTGGCCGCCAGGGTCGCAGGCGTTGATTTGGTCACTGGCGCCGCTTGCGAGGCCTTGAGCTGCTGCTCGAGGCCGGCGATCTGTTTCTGCACCGAGCTTTCATTGGCATGCCGGGTCTTGAGCGAGGACAGCAGTTGCCCCAGCGATTGATTCAGCGCCGCCTGGGCTTTCTGCTGGCTGGCCAGGTCGGTCTTGGTGCTCAGCTGCTGGGCCTGAATGTTCTCGTACACCTGACGGAACATCGCGTTTTGTTGACGGGACTCGCTCAGGGCCAGTTCCTTCTGCTTGACCTGATCACTGTAACCACCGGAGTAGTCGCAGTTCATCTTGGTCAGCATGCTGCTGTCGCGATTGGTCGCATCGCATTCGCCCGGCTTGGTCGCGCAACCGCTCAAGACCAGGACGGCGGTGAGGACCGCCAGTTGTCGTAACGTCATGTGCTTAGCCCAGGGTGATAGCGGAGCGTTGGCTGTACAGACCGTCGACTTCCTTCTGCAGGGCGGCGACTTTCTGGTTCAGTTTCATGATGTTCATGTCCACCTGCTTGATCTCGGCACCGCTGGCACCTTGAGCACGCTCGGCGTCTGCCACTTTGGTGTACTCGGTGACTTTGGTGCGCATGTTGCCGAGGTCTTTGCGCAGGCGCGCGATGTTCGAATCAATCTCCGCGATTTGCACCTGGGCCTTGGCCTTGTCGACTTTCTTGTTGGCAATGTCCTTTTTGATCTGGGCGATTTGCGCCTGGTCGTCATTGATCACTTGCTGAGCGGTCGCGGTACGGGCGATCACGTTCTGGGTGTCTTGTTCCACGTCGCTGTTCATTTTAGCCAGGCGGGTGGTGGTGTCGGCGTATTCGCTGCGCCGCTGATCCAGATAGTAGTTCGCGCCCATGGCCACGCCACACGCGGTAATACCGGCGGCGACGGCGCACACCGCTTTGTTGTTGCTGTTGGACAGCGCGCAAGCGAGGATGCCGACACCGGCGCCCATGGCGCAGGCCTGATAGCCCGACTTGCTGAAGAACTCTGCGTCCTGGCCCTGGGTCAGGCGCGGGTCGGCCCCGTCGCTGTCGCCGAGCATGGAGCTACCGGTGTTGGCGCAACCGGTCAGCAGCAGGCTGCCCGCCAGTACGAAAGCGATCTGTAGCTTGAAGCGAGTCCAAAGGCTGCGCGACATGGTGAAACTCCTGATGACGGTGTTGACGTTTGTTATTGAGTAACGGCTTTGCAGCTGCTCAGCCAGGCTTCAGTGTCGATCTTCTGCTTTTGCAGGAACGCTTTTTGATTGGCCCAGTGGGTGCGCAAGTAAGGTTTCAGGTCTTGCAGTTGTTTGTTGCGGGTGATGATTTCTTCCATCACCGGCACCTGTGTTTCAAGCAATGGTTGGCCGTACAAGGTCGCCGACTCCACCAGGCTGCTGGCGTAGTAACGGCTGAGTTTGTGCAGGCGATCCTTCTGCTCGTCGAGTTTGGTTTTACGCATGTCACAACTGGCGTCTTTGTCCGCGCTTTCGCAATTGAGCTTGTAGTTCTTTTGCAGGAAGTCCACGTATTGGCCGTCGTCGAGCATCTTGGTGCACAAGAATGCGCCCAGATTGAGGCTGGCGCGAATCGCCTGGTCACGGGTTTCTTCCTGCTGCTGGTTGCTGGCACGCAACTGGTTTTCCAGGGCCTGCAGTTTTTCCTTCAGCGCTTTGTCTTCGACGCCCGAGGCGAGGCTGTTCAGGGATTGCACGGTGCCTTTGTCAGCGGATTCGGTTTCCTTGCTGCCGGTGCCGAGCTTCTTCCAGCTGGATTCGATGCTGGCGACGCGTTCGCGAGACGTCAGGGTCGGCGACACCAGCACCAGACGCAGGCCGGTGGTTTTGTTTTTCACTTGGCCATCGGCGTTGTAGTACGGCGCTTCCTTGCGCAGCGCCGTACGCAGGTCGGCTTGCGCAGTCAGGTAGTTGCCGCCACGGACCACATAGCCGCCGGCCTGACCGTGCTGGCGGTCGAGTTTGTTCAGGCGAAACGGCTCGAACATCATTTCGTCGACGTTGCCGAGCATGTCGTGCAGGCCCAGCGGATTAGGCTTTTGCAGACCGGACAACTGCACTTTGCCGTTGGACGATTGCGCCCCGGCGAACCATTCGTAGGCATTGATACCGTCCGGCATCGGGTAGTGCGTATCGCGAAATTCAGCGGCGCTGACTTCCAGCCCGCCGCGTGCGGCGAACTCCCACTCGACTTCTGTCGGCAAGCGCAGGAAGCCCTGCGCGCCGTCTTCCTTGGGCAACTTGTCAGCGGCGTTTTTACGCAGCCACAGGTTGTACTTGTCGGCGGCTTCGATGGCTTGCACCCAGCTCACGGACGTTTGCGGCATGCGCAGTTTGGTGGACGCGGCGGGACAGGTTTCTTCGGTCAGCGCGGCGTATTGCAGCTGACTCATCTCGTACTTGGCCATCAGGTAGTAGCGGGATTTGTCGTTCTTGCCGCCAGTGAAGCTGCCGGCGATGAACGTCGGTCGGGTCTGTTCGACGTAGCCGTATTCCGCGCCGTCCTGACCGATGTTGATCGGGTAGTCATCGAGCGGCCCGGCCACCGGGATGAATACCTTGCGAAACACCATTGCGCCATCGCAGGGCATCGGCAGCACGACATCGGCGGCGTCCGGCATCGGGTTGTAAAATTTCTCTTCCCAGCCCGCCGCCGAGGCGTCGAGCAGGTAGCCGAGACTCAGGGGCAACAGCAAGCCAAAACGTTTATAGCTCACGCAGACTCTCCGCAGGTTGGATGTTGATGGCTCGCAGGGCGCCGATCACGGCCACCAATGCGGCGACCAGAAGGGTCAGGAGCAAGGCGGCAACGCTATGCCAGACGGTAATGTGGCAAACGAAGGTGCCGGTGGCCTGGCTGCTGCCGAGCAAGTAGTCGAACAAATGGCTGCCGACAGCATAAAACCCCAGCCCGCCGATGTAACCGGCCAAACTGAGCACCAATGCCTGCAAGACCACAAAACTGCCGACGGCCCTGCGTTTGAACCCCAGCAGACGCAGGACCGCCAGGCTTTTGCGCTTGCGGTCGATGTTGGCCAGGAACGCGCCGACCATTGACGCCACACAGCCGATCAGCGCCGCCATGGCGATCACGCCGAAGATCAACCCCAGCACATGATTGATGGCTTTGACGTTGTCGATGTCGGCCAGCCGGCTCGAGGTTTCGATGTGTTGTTCGTTGAGCCAGTGCTCCAGCGGTGCGACCTGATCGATGTCGCGCGCATACACGCGGGCACGGGCATACAGCGGTTGCAGATTACCCAGAGGCTTGCCGGTGGCTACGCCGAACGAGCTGACCTGATAACCGTCGCGAAATCGCTCCAGGTCCAGCAGCAGCGGCGGGGCGACAAACCCGGCGGCACGGCCGAAGCGCGCACCATCGAGCACCGCCAGCACCGTGAGCGTCATCTCGCCACGTTCATTGACACCGTCCAGACGACGCATCGCCCGCAACTGCACGCTGTCGCCAACCTTGGCCTGCAAGCGTTGCGCGGCACTGGCGCTGAGGATCACTTGATTGCCGACCGGGGAGAGCGATGCCAGGTTCAGTTGGGGGTCGCCCGGCTCGGTGGCGATGATTTCCGCACCTTCGACAAATCGCTGCATGCCAATCAGCAGGTCTGCCTGGGTATTGAGCGAGCGCGTCTGGCCGAGGGCAAAACCGGTTTCGGGACGCAGGCGCAAACGCTCGATCCAGGCCGTGTCGTAGTTGCCGTTGCTGAGCATCTTCACTTCAAGGTTGCGCGGGTCGCGCAGCAGTTCGTCCTGCAACTGACTGACCACCCCGTGCTTGAGCCCGAACAACAGCAGCAAAGGCGCAATCACCGCCACCAGAGATGCGGCGATGCACAGCGAGACCTTGCGGTCGTGCCAGAGGTCTTGCAGCGCCAGTGAGCCCAGCAGGTGCAAGCGATCAGTCCATCGGTTCAAACAGTGTTTCTCCCTGGCGGCTGATAGCGCCGAGTCGCGGCAAGCCGAAATCCTTCAGCAAGGCCCAGTCATGGGACACCACAAGCGCACTTAAGCCCATGCTCGACACCAGGCTCAGCAGCAATTCGAACAAACGCCGGGCGCTGTGAGGGTCGAGCGCGGCAGTCGGTTCATCGGCCAACAGCAACAGCGGTTCATGGGCAATCGCGCGAACGCAGGCCACGCGCTGGCGTTCGCCGATCGACAAGGCCTGCGGTTGTTTTTCCAGCAACCCTTGCAGGCGCAACACGTCGACGGCGTGGTCGATGTGCTCGCTCTTCGCCGACATCCCGAGCAAACGTCGCGGCAGGCTGATGTTGTCGCGCACACTCAGGAACGGCAGCAAGCCGCCGCTCTGCAGAATGAAACCCAAGTGCCGTGAACGCACCGCTGCGAGCGCCGGTTGGTCGTCAGTCGCCAGCAGGTGGGCGATATCCTGAGCGTGCGTCGGTCCCAGGCGAAAGCGCTCGAGTTCCACCGGCGCGAGCAACAGGCCGATGGCTTCGAGCAATGTACTTTTGCCACTGCCACTTTCGCCGGTAATGGCGAGGATTTCTCCGGCACCGACCTGCAAAAGCGGCAGACGTACGTGATGGGCCAGCGCGCCTTCACCACGGCGCACCAGCAAGTTCTTGATATCGAGCATCAGCGTCTCGTTAAGGCATCATTTCGAGTGGCACGGGGTATACGTTGTCCCGCGCATCGCTGTCCTTGGCTAAAGCCACCCAACGGTCGACATCGGCGTTGTAACGCTGGTAATGCCGCAGTTTGGTGTTCAGCGTTCGGATGAATTTCTCCTGCGCCAGACCGTCCCAGCTTTTCCAGGTCTCTTCATCAAGGTTCAGCACTTCACTCTGATAGGGCAGGTCTTCGAGGTATTCGCCGAGCACGCCCATGTCCGCCAGTTTGGCGTTGCTGTTCTGTTTGAGCTGGTTGGGATCGGCACCCATGGTTGCCGCCACCGAACGCAGTCGATTGAACATTTCCGTTGGCGATATCAGGCCTTCATTGGCGGCATCGAGGATCTGCTTCATCACGTCGCTCAAGTCGCTGAGCTGTGACTTGGTCAACAGCACCCGCACATCGGTGGTCGGGATGTTTTGCTTGATCAGGTCGCGGTCACTGATCCACGCCTTGAACACCGGCGGGGCCTTGCTGTTGGTCTTCTCGCCGAGATAGGCGAGTTGCATGGCATGACCGATCAGCGCCGCGTCCTCAAGCATTTTCTTCTCGGCCGGGTCCTGCTTGGCGTTCGCCGCGCTGCCGATGGCGTCTTCGCCCATGTAGGCGGCTTTCACCTGGGTGGTGATCGCGGCAGCCAGTGCGTCGACCTTGCGTCCGAACTCCTGCACATCACCCGCGTTCACCGGGTAGTACAGCGAGGTGTTCGTGCCCGGGTAGGTCGACAGGTTTCGGTACTGCGCTTCGGCCTTGGCGTGGTCCTTGGCTCCGGCCGGGGTTTTCAAGTGCAGGGTGTAAATCGCCACGCCCGGGTTGGCGGCTTCCATACGCACCTGGGCGGCACTCAAACCGGTCTTCGACAGTTTGTCATCGCCTTCGATGGCACCCGCGTCGGTGATCAGCACCACGTAGCGCGCGCCGAACTGGCTCCAGTCGACCTTGTCGATGCTTTCCATGACGCCGGCAAACGAGTCTTCATCGAAGCTGCTGCTCGATACGGTGGCCTGTTTGAGGTCAGCGATCTTGGCAAAAAAGTCGGCGCTGTCTTTCACCTTCGTAGGGTCGGCGTACATTTTGGTGGTGTATTCCAGCCCCGGCACCGCCTGGGTGTTGGAGCGGAAAGCGACCATGCCGAACTTGACCTGCTTGCCGAGGTTCTGCGCTTCGATCTGCTGATAGACCTTGCGGATCGCCTCGCGGGTGCGGTCAATGTACGGGTCCATCGAAATCGTCGAGTCGATGACAAACACCACTGCGGCACTGAATTCCTTCAGCTGGTTGGCGTTTTTTTCCTCGGGCTCCTTGGCGCCGGGAGCGCTGCCCTTGGTGTTCTTGTCATCGGGCTTGCTGACCGAGGCGACATTAAGCAGGCGCGTGCGGAAACCGCTTTCGGTCATGACTTCTTCGCCGCTGAGCACCGGCAGCAGGTAGAACTGCTTTTGCAAGTCGACGAAGTATTCAGGTTCTTCGGCCAGTACGCCCGGCGCCTGCTGGCCTTTTTTTAGCGTGGCTCGCAGCGGCGCGACTTTGCTCACCGGGTCCGGCGCATCGAGGATGGCCTCGACGGTGGCGCGGTCCTTGAAGAACAGCAAGCGGTCGCGGTTGGCCGGGTTGGTGAAGGCCAGCGTCAGTTGCATCTTCCAGTCGGTGGTGCAGCCGGCAGGCAACCAGCCAATGGTTTTACCGTAACTGTCGGGGCCGACTTTCAGCCATTCGGCGTTGTTCGCCTGGGCGCGTTCGTACACGTAAAAGCGGCTGAACACAGGCTGTTCGTCACCGGCGGCACCGCCCGCCGTCGGGCTGATTTTGCAGCCTGGCGTGGTCAGCACGCGTTGGAACAGGGTCTTTTTGCCGGCCTGGATCAGCGGTTTGTCATCGGCCTGGGACAGTGGGCTGATGCACAACGCCAACAGGGTGGCGCTGCTCAGCAGAAATCGACTCATCGGCGAGCGCATCACTTCTGCAACTCCTCGAAACGCTGCTTGGCTTCGGCGTTGTTCGGGTCCTGGGTGAGGATGGTTTCGTACCAATAGGCGGCGGTGGCGTTGTCCGCGACCGGGAAGCACTCGCTGGCCTTCAGGTATTTAGGGTCGTATTCACGGGCATAAGCGTTGGCGATCAGCGCGTCACCGGCCTGGGCACGGTTGGCGTACAGCCGTTGGGCGACGCCGCAGTGTTTGCCGGCCTTGGCCTGGTTGATGATTTCCAGCAACTTGGCACTGTCGGGCGCCGCCTTGATGCAGGTCTGGACGAAAGTCAGTTCGGGCAGGCTGTTCATGCTCTCCAGGGTGCACGCTTGAGCGTCAGCGCCGGCAGGTGCGGCGGCAGCATTGGTGGCCACCGGGGCAGGCGCCGGAGTGCGTTTGTAAAACCAGAATCCGCCACCCGCGGCCAGTAGCAACAGCATGACAATCAGCAGGCCGATCAGGCCTTTGTTGCTTTTCTTCACAGGTGCGGGAGGGGGTGCGTAGTCGGGCTCGTGGGGCACTGACTCCAGCTCCACTTCGGGCTCGGCGGTGGACAGGACCAGTTCAGGCAGCTCCGGGATGTCCAGGACTTCAGGTTCCGGTGTGCTCGGCGCCGTCAGTTCGGCACCCCCATAGGTCGAGCGCGTCTGGCCGCCGGCAGTGGACGGCAGCACGCCTACGCCTGGGCGAACCACGCCTTTGTCGGCGTGGCTTTGGTTCTGTTCACGCAGTTCGATCTGGAATTGCGAGTTGGCGCCACCTTCCAGCAGCGGGTCGACCACGTCCGGGCCGACCTGCGCTTCCAGGCCGTCGCCGCTGGCCGTGACGTTGAACCGCGAGACCTTGAACCAAAATGGATTGTTGCTCCAGGTCTTGTGGTCCTGGAGGTAGAAACCGTCCTGGTTACGCTGAATGGAAAACTCCAACTGTTCCTCGCTACCCTGCCATTTCTTCACAGTAAGGCGGGCCTTGCCAGGCACATTGGGCTCTAACGCGAGCAGGTCGACACGAATTGGCATTGCTTATCTCGCTACGAAGGCGTTGAGCACTTGGCCCAGCCGTTCGTTCTGTTCAGGGGTGATTTCACGTCCGGCACCATGGCCGGCATTGTCTTGCGTGAGGCAGGCCAGGCCCGAGAGCCAGTCGCCGAGATAGCGCTGCGCCTGATTCGCCGGTTGGGCCGGCAGCACGGGCACTTGTCCCGGACTGACGTCGGTATAGAACGAAAACAGCGGCTGTTTGGCACCGACGCGGCTGTTCGGACGCTCGCTTACCGGCTTCTTCAGGTAACCGAACCACGACACGAAATCGCGCAGCACACGTTGCACTTCGAATACCTGTCGTTCGACCAGTTGATCGCGCCGCGCGCCGCTTTGTGCGCGCTTGAGAACCGCGCGGCTCAATTGCCCAGGCAAATCCTGGCGATAACCGGCGGTGATCAGTTCGTCGACCACCGCTTCGAGCAAGGCCTTTTCCAGACCGAGCAGATTGAGCAGGCTTTGGCGGGTGGTCAGCTCGCGCAGGTGCGCGATCCAGGCCTTGAATGCGGCTTTGGCAAATCGATGCTCGTTGTTCTGCAGCTCGGGCGCGGGGCTGCCGTTTTTGCTGCTGCTGACTGGTGCGTCAGCGCTCGCGTCGTCACCAAAATCAAAATCGAAACCCGCGTCGTTGCCGTACAGGCTCTGGCTGGGTGTGAGGGCGACCGGTTCATCACTGACAGCGGGCTCATCATCGGTTTCGTACACGCCGCTGAGGTACAGGTCGCGCACCTCTTCACTCGGCATGTCGAGTTGATCGATCAGTTCGCCGAGCACCGCCGGGCGACGGCCGAGGCCGGTCAGAATCATTTGCGCCTGGGCTTTCTTCGCGGCGGCGGCACCATCGGCGTCGGCGTGGTACCACGTGCTCAGGCCGTGAGTGGTCAGGCCTTCGAGGCATTCGCTCAATTGCTCGCGGATGCGCTGCAATTTGAATTCGATGTTGGCCACGCCTTTGAAACTGCTGCTGAAGTAGCTGATGCCACCGTCATCGTTGCGCAGCATTTGCGCCCAGGCGTTGACCGGGTTCTTGATGTGTTTGCACACCAGAGCGTTGCTGGCGAAGCTGCTGCCCAGTGCGTCGACACGCTCCTGGTAGATGGCATTAAGGCCGGTTTCCGCGCCGCTTGCGTCTTGCTCGATGAACGCCGCGTCCATGCGCGGTTTGCGCACCAGGAAGGTGTTCTGGAACGGCGTGCCGGCCCAGTCGCTCATCCAGCTCAGGCTGCCGAACCGTTCCAGCATGGTCAGCTTGACCATGCCGTTCCAGCTCTCGTCGTACTGGTCAGGTGTCAGGCTCAGGGAGTTGGTGATGCGCAGGTCAAGCATGGTCAGCGCCCAGATCAGACCGGTGTCGCGTTTGCTGCGAGCGGCCGAATCGGCGCCCTGGGTCTTTTCGATCCAGCGGGTCAGTACCGGGCCCACGTCATTGACGTCGCTCTGTTTGGTCGAACCGGTGCAGACCACCAGGGCGTTCATTTCCTGATTGTCGGTGTAGCGCTCGAACAGGTAGGCGACCTTGCCCCGCAGGATCAGCTGCGAAACGGAGTTGTCCTTGGTGGCGGATTGCGGGTCGTTGGAATCGGCGATCTCGTGCAGTTTCTTGCGCCCGCGATAACCGGGGAAGTCCAGCAGGTCGACCTGATTGACGATGTCATCCAGCGGCGCTTCGATCAGGCGGAAGGTCATTTCGGCCGTCAGTGCCGCCAGTTGCGCGACCGGGATGCCCTGACTGTTTTGCAGGCGGCCGTCAATCAGCGGTCGAACCTCGATCGGCAGGTCCCGTGGGCTGCCGAAGCGTTCAAGGATGTCGACGTTCATGATGCTGTCGCGCTGGCTGTAGGTGTCGTTTTCGAAACTCACCAACGCTTTCAGCGGTGCGAACACGGTTTCGGGCAGGCCCAGCGCGTGAAGTGCACCGGCCAGTTGCTGGTACACCCGCGTCAGCTCGCCTTGTTCACCCCACAGGATCGAAAACAGCTCGGCTCGCTCCTGGAAATTCAGGCGTGGCGCCAACTGCAATGCCTTGGGCCAGTACAGGTGCTCAAGTTTTTTCACCGAGTTGCGGAAGTTGTCGCGCAGGTAATCCCACAGCGACACCAGGTCGTCGGCGTTGACGCCCGCTTGCAGCGATCCGGTTTCGCGACCTTCGAACGGTTTGAGCACGCGCTGGATGCGCTCTTCATCGATCTCGTAGGAAATGCGCTCGAGGTCGAAATCCTTGAACCAGGAGTTGGCGAGAATCTTCGCCAGCTCGATTTCCTTGAATAGCGTGAGCTCTACCGGAAAGTCATTGTCCAGGCTTGCCGTCGCCCGACGGCTGAAGCGCGTCACCAGGCCAGTCGCTTCCTTGCCGCCACCGACCGGGTTGATGTGCTTGATGAAATCCAGGCGCTGGCCGCCAAAATCGGTTTCCAGTTTGCCGTTCTGACCCGCTGCGAGGGCCGAAATCAGGTAAGACTTGCCGGCCTGGGACAAGCCGAAAAAGCCGATGGTCATCGGCGTGCAGGCCACGCGACCGAGGCTGTGAGCCAGGTTGCGGGCGCGGTGCAGGCGGATGTTCAGGTTGTCGGCTTCGCTGTCCAGGCGCGGCGCGTTGCCGCGCGTCTGGGCAATCCAGTCCAGCGCCTGACCGGCGCCTTCATAAACAGCGGCCCAACTGGCAGAGAGCTGAGTTTGATCGGGGGTCAGGTTATTCATTTGCGTTTCACACTTCCACTGTCGAGCCAGTACTTGGTCTCGCTCAGGCCGGCGTCGAGCATGGTGTTGAGTTCGAGCTCGAGGTCGCTGCGCGGGTTGAAGTTGACGTTGTTACAGTTGGATTCGATGTTGCGAACCGAGAGGCGGTCGCTGACCAGATCCTGCTTGCGGGTGTACTTGTCCGCCGGTTTGACTTCGAACCGCACCTTGAGCAGCGGCGCGCTGCCGTTTTCACCGATCGCCCGGGAGAACTTCTCCCGACCGGCCTTGGTGAACCGCAAGGTGTACAGCGGCGAAGCGGCCCAGCGGTCAGCGGCCAGTTGGCGGAAACCGAGGCGCAGATCGCCGCGCATTTCCAGCTGCGGTGTGTCGGCAGTATCGCCAACGCCAATTATCGGCAGTTTGATCTTGTAGTCTTCAGCCTGGATGTCGCGGTACAGCACGTCGGCATCCTTGATCACGTTGTTCAGGTCGATCACGCCGATATTCTTGACCGTCGAATACGGCTTGAGCGCCGATGCACGGAAGTAGAAGTTCGGCACGCTGTGGTTGGCGCACAACAGGCAGAGCATCGCGCCAACCGACGCGGTGCTTTTCGGGTCGTCGATCCGGCCGTTCTTGTGGAACGGATACCAGCCGCCGGTCCGGTAGTTTTGCAGCGCCAGAATGCGCCCCGGTGGCAGCGGCAGTACCTTGCGAATGAACGCCTGGATGCCGGGCAGGCGCGAGGGGCGGCCTGTCAGCAGCAGGACGTCGCACGGGTAATGCGCGACCACTTCACACAACGCCCCGAGAATCTTGGTGATGTTGATCTGGTCGTTGAGGAACGCGGCGTGGAGCTTTTGCAGGTCGAAGCTGATCGGCGCGGCATACAGGTCGAAACCGCTCTGACTGCCGACATCGCGGCGCACGGCGGCGTTGACGTAGTCGAGCACGGTCTGGCTGATCGCGTTGTCACCCAGCAATTGGCGATAGGTTTGCGGGGTGACTGCTTGCGGGACTTGCGGATCGTAGTGCTCGTACGCCTTGAGCAGCGCCAGGCCCAGCGGAACGAACACCTGCAGGTTCAATTGCTGGCGCAGGATCATGTCCTGAGCGCTGACCGACTCATCGCCGCACAGACGTGACATCAGTGAGTCCGGGGCTTTCACGCCGGCGTTCTGCAAGGCTTTTTCGAAGCTTGGCAGGATGAAGTCCTGAATCACGTCGAGCAGGATGTCATCGCCGGCGACTTTGAAACCATCACGGAAACGCTGCTCAGGCACGATGTGCACGTTGCTGCCGCTGCCGGTGTTGCCGGCGCGGTCGAGGCGGTAATCGGTGATCACAAGGTCGGTGGTGCCGCCGCCGATGTCGATGGTCGCCAGGGTGATGCGCTCGCGGTCGGTCTTGTCCGGTCGGGCGATGGTGTCGAAAAATTCTTCCGGGTGACCGGCGAAATTCTCGTTGACCTCGGTGTACAGGTACACCAACTGGCCGCAGGAGGCTTCGTCCCATTCCACGCGGATGCTCGGGATCGGCGTGCGCGGGCTGACGGCCTGATCCAGATGCGGGTCTTCCTCGCCGGCATGCCAGCCGAGGCTTTTCCACACCAGGCCGATGGCTTGCAGCATGCGTTCGTTGAGGATGCTGCGCTCGGCCTGGGGCATGCCCGGCGGAACGGTCAGGGTGATGCTGTTGAGCTGGCGCGGCACGCGGGTGTGACCCTGGCGCGAACGCTGGGCCGGGCTGTTGATTTGTGACAGCGCCTGGGCCAGCACTTCGGCAAGCATGAAGGTCATCAGCGAGCTGCGCGAATAACGCGGCATGAACACCGGCAGACGATCATCTTCTTCGAGGCTGTAAAGCGCCTCGCCGGTTTCGTTGATCAGGTGAGAGAACGGCGCAGCAGTGGCGTACGGCTCGCTGTCGGTCTTGATGTACGAGCAGTTGAAACGCCAGCCATGGCCGTAGGCGTTTTCGTCCCACAAGTAGCGTTTCGGGCTGGACAGGCCGGTGGAGCCTTCGGTGCCGCGACGACGACTGGCCAGACGGCTGGCCTCATTGCCGACGCGGGCAATCGTCGCCCACTGGAAAGCATCGTGCCGGCCGCTCTTGACCGAGCAGTGATCCTTGCCGAAATACGCCTGGGCGAATTCCACTCGGCTTTCGAACGGCAGGTTGTAGGTGTGTTCCGGGGTGATCAGGTCGCGCAATTCCAGCACGTAGTTCTGCTTCAGCCCGGAGCCGGCCTGACCGTGGTTTTCAATCAGGATCCCGCAGGTGCGCGAGTTGCCGACGTCCAGGACCAGGTCCACCGGAATCGGTTTGACCAGGCCATTGCTGTCGTTGGCGACCACTTTCAGCTCGGGGATTTCAACTTTTGCCCGGACCGTCGATTGCTGGGCTGCGGACGGTGTGCTCAACAGGCTGAGCAAATTGAGGTAGTGCGCCAGGTGATAGTTGGCGCGGATATCGGTGTCCAGCTCGGCGCGCGAACGGTGCGCGTTGCCCTCGTTGAACACTTCCAGCAGCCACTCGTTGACCCACGGCTGCGCCAGGAACCAGCGGGTTTCGCTGGCCTTGGTCGCCAGTTTGAAGGACACGCCGGAGTTGATGTCTTCTTCGTTGGGGGCCAGGTAAGCAGTGCCGTCACGCTTGGGCATGACGCGGCTGTCGAACGCCATCGTCAGGCGGTGGGTGTTGCCGTCGATGTCCGGTGTCGCCAGTTTGACCAGGCGCATGCGCGACCAGTTGGTCGGGCCTTCATCGAAGCGATGGGGCGGCATGAAGCGAAAAAACGGGGTCGGCAGCCAGACACCGTCGAGCAATTCGAGGCTGCTTTTCATGTCGACGCTGAACGCAGGTTTGGCTTTCTCGATCTTTTCCGGTTCAGGTTCGTAGAAAAAGAAGTCTTTCTCTTCGTTGTACGAAAGGCGACAGATCAGCCCGCTGATCATCGGCGCGAATTCGCCTGCCGGTTCCTTGCGAGGATCCAGGCGCAGGGCGAAATCCATGAACTGGATGCCGGTGTCGCTGACGAGCGTGACGGTGTCTTCGAATTGGGTGACTTCAGGCAACATGTCGGGTTATTCCGTTTTTTCGGCCGCGTGCCGCATGGACATCGGGAATTGTTCTTTTCCGTAACCGCCGGTGCAGTCCGCGACCGTGGTCGCCCCTTTGCGGCAGTTGACCTTCGGCATGTCGTAAGTGCTGCCATCGGCGCACACGGCCTGACCCTGGCTGTCGATGGCCAGGCTGCCTCCCTTCATGGTAGCGCTCACTGGCCCGCTGCACTTGGTGCCGTCGGCCTGATGTACGGTGACTTCGCCCTTGCCGTCCTTGAGTTGGTACTCCAGACGAAGCGGTTTGCCGGTCTTGCGATCCTGAATACCGGCCCCGGCGCGGTACTGACCGTCGAGGAACTTGGCGGCGCCGTCGGCGGCGTCTGGTGGAATGCTCAGGGGAGGGCCGGGTTTTGCGGCGGCAGGTTTTTCGGCCTCGGGTGATGTGATATCCGGCGGCGCGGTTTTGTTTTCGGGGGGTACGGTAGGCGATTCGGCGGCTGGGTCTGCTGCCGGGTCTTTGGCGGGGTCTTGAGTCACGCCAGCGGGTGCTGCGTCAGCCTCGTTACCTTCGACCGCAGGCGCTTCCACGCCATGGGTTTCAGTCTCGGCGATACCGTTGCCAGTTTCTGCGGTGGAGCCCACAACGGTGCCATTCACCGGGACGCCGTTCAACGTCGTGACATTGCCAGTCAGTTTCGGCTCTTCCAGTTGTTGTTCCACCGGCACGATACCCTCCGGCAGCAGATCTACCGCCACCAATGGAATCGGCACGCAACCACGCAGGCCGAGCAACAGCCACAAAAGCAGCAGCAGGAGCGGCAGCAACAACAGCCACCACCAGCGACGCCACCAAGGTCGAGCAACCACCGGCACGAGGGGCGCAACCACGGGCGCGGCTTCGACTACGGGAGGCAGCGTGAACGCGGGCGGAACTTGATAAAGGCAGTGCAGAGGGTCGCGAGTGTCAGTACCGGCATGCTCGAAACCCCAAAAGGTCAGCACCGGTTTGCCTTGCACCAGGTAAACGAAGTTTTCGTCGGGGAAATGAATCACGCGCTTGAGCAGCTTGCCGAACACGGCTTTGTCGCCTTGCTGCGGTGCGCCGGAATCAGTGACCAGGAAACGCTGGCTCAATTCCTCAAGCGCAGTTTTCAGCGATTCAAGCTGGCGGCGGGCAGGCGCGCGTTCTTCTTCGGTCGCACTGCTCCACGGGATCACATCACCGTTGAGGCCGCTGTACCAGTCGATCTGGTTACCGAGCTCATCGCTTTGAGGGATGGCCAGATGATCGACCAACTCAGGATTTTTGCGGCGAATGGCCTCGCGCAATTGCAGGGCCGCCCGGTAGACCGGTTGACCTGTTTCGCCCAGGGCAATGAATGACCCGCTCTTACCGCTGCGTAATAGTGCCCCGCGCATTCAAACTCCCTATGTTCCGTTGCGCAAAAATGACAGACAAAAGCGTCTGCGCTTGCTCCTGCAATTAGCTGGCGACCTTAATGTCATAATGATGTCGCCGTCAAATAGCGGAGGTCCAAAACCGTATGAGACTAGCGTAAGTGTGCAGAGGTTGCATGAGGTCAATTTGAATTGACTTGAGAAGGCTCGAAGGTGTTCTTTTTTAAGCTTGCTGAAACGTTTCATCAGCGCTATAAAAAACGCACAACTCCAAGAAAGGCTTTCCCATGACTCCCCTCAAAATCGTCGTTGCCTTTGGCGCGCTGTCCGCCTCCCACGCCATGGCTTGGGACTACGTCCTGCTCGACAGCGACAAGGCTGCCCAAAACTGGCAGATCACCAGCCAGCAACTCGGTGTGAAAACCGACAAACCGTTCTCCGTGACTCTTCGAAACCTGCACGGCGGGCGGCAAGAGGGCGTCAGCATCGTCAACATCGATAACGGCACGATGAAACTCTCGGTGGTACCGACTCGCGGGATGAACGTCCTGCAGGCGTCGGTCGGAACTGTGCGCATGGGTTGGGATTCGCCGGTCAAGGATGTGGTCAATCCGTCCTTCATCGAACTCAACGGCCGCGGCGGTCTGGGCTGGCTGGAGGGCTTCAACGAACTGGTCGCCCGCTGCGGCTATGAATGGGTCGGTCATCCTGGCATGGACAACGGCGAACTGCTGACCCTCCATGGTCGCGCCGCCAACATCCCGGCCAGCAAAGTCACCCTGCACATCGATGAGAAACCGCCTTACGCGATCAGCCTGCGTGGCGAGTTGAAAGAGCAGGCGTTCAAGAAAGTCGACTTCTCGGTGATGACCGAACTGGTCACTGAGCCCGGTAGCCTCACGTTTGCCCTCAACGACACGCTCACCAACAACGGTGATTATCCAAAGGAATATCAGGCGCTGTACCACAGTAATTTCAGTACGCCGTTTCTGGAACAGGGCGCTCGCTTCGCTGCGCCGGTGAAACAGGTTTCACCGTTCAACGACAAAGCCAAGGGGGATTTGCCGGATTGGCAGACCTACCGCGCGCCGACCAAGGATTATGACGAGACCGTTTACAACGTTGTGCCTTATGGCGATGCAAAGGGTGACACGTTGACCGTGTTGCATAACAAGGCGGGAAGCCTTGGGGTGTCGGTCGGGTTTAATACCCGGCAGTTGCCGGTTTTTTCGTTGTGGAAAAACACCGACACGCAAGGGCAGGGGTATGTGACCGGCTTGGAGCCGGGGACGAGTTTTTCCTACAACCGCCGGTATCAGCGGCCACTGGGTCTGGTGCCGATGATTGGGGTTAAAGAGCAGAAGCAGTTTCAGATCAGGTACAGCTTGCTCGCGGATAAAGGGGCTGTGGATAAGGCGTTGAAGACGGTGAGTGATATTCAGGGTGGGCGGGAGACTGAGGTGAGGGCTACGCCGTTGGTGGACATCAGCAAGGAATAGTCTCTGCTAGTTTGAGGTTGGCCGGTATTGAAGCGCTTCGGCCAAGTGCTCGCGAGTGATGTTATCGACCTGCTCAAGGTCAGCCAGGGTGCGTGAAACTTTGAGCAGTCGATGGGCCGCTCGCAGTGACAAGGTCAATCGCTCACACGCCGTTTCCAGCCAGGTCTCATCGGTTTTGGATAACTTGCAGTGTTGGCGCAGGCCCGGCAGATCAAGGAAGGCGTTCGCGCAGCCCTGGCGTTTTTGTTGTCGCTCGCGAGCGTCGGCAACCAGCACTGCGGCGGTGGCGGTGTCGTCGCCGGGCTTCAGCGCAGGGTTCAACGACGTTGCTTCCCGGGCGACGGTCAGGTGCAGGTCTATCCGATCCAGTAGCGGCCCCGACAATTTGTTGCGATAGCGCTGGACCATGTCCGGCGTGCAACTGCATTTGCCACTCGGTTCGCCAAGATATCCACAGGGGCACGGGTTCATCTCCTGATTTTGTGAGCAAAATGGCTTGTGGGGAAATAGATTTTTGGCCAACGATAGGCTGAATTTACTGCCCTGAGGCGTCGAAGATATGAAATTTCATAGCCCACCTGACATGCAACGGTTTGGGAAAAAGGTCGTGCCTTGTTCCTTCGTCATTACGGTAAGAAATGATGCCAAAAAGAACGGACATTCCAACGTCGATTTTTCCTTTCTCGCTGAATGGTTGGGGGACCATGCAGCGCCCATCATTGAGGCATTAAAAAAATTCTCACGAGCCTATTCCACCGCTACGCCTATTTACAACGCGAGAAAGGTGCTGGAATTTTGGAGGGATTATCAAGTTGAGATGAGCCTTCCATTGTTTGTGGGGTTGGACGCCGATGAAATTGAGCGACAGGTGTCCGATATGCGTTATGAGTTTTTTTCTGAACAAACCAATGCTGGTAAATCCCTCGGTACCACTAACGCACGCTGGTTAACTTTTTTACGGTTAATGGAGGTCTTTATCATATGTAAAGCTTTACCTATGGTGAACGTGAAATCTCCATCTTTGTCTTCGCCGCCTAAGAAAGACATAATTTTCCAGCGGGAACGAGCAATCACCATTCCAGGCTCCAGAGGGCCACGTAATTTGAATCACGAAGGCGATTCTTACAACGACGATCTTTTTGAAAGACTATCAATTACGCGTAGTGACGCCGAGTACATAGCTGAGTTTACCGCTCGCTTGGAAAATGCAGTAGGGAAAATCAAGTCATGCGCGCTTGCAGATTTTAATGCGTTGGTATTTAAGAAGGAGGAGGGTGACCGGCTCATAAGCTTGGCATGCACTGCGCAACTGGATCAATTGACAGGTGCTGAGCCCACTGAGTCAAAATATATAGATCCGGAAAATGGACTGCATATCCTTCAGTCTCAAGATGAGCATCCGCTGCTTTTAGCTAATTTACTTTATTTAGTAAAGCGGCAGATGGGAGGAATTCCAAAAGTTCACATTAAATATTCAGGTACTGCTGAAGTCCCCGAGTCTAACAGTGGAAATCCACATTGGCGTTTTGTCGTTGAATACGGCAAAAATCTTTTACTTCCATACTTGGGAATTATGGATAGCGGGGCTATGGCTGTATGTATGCTATTGATCATGCTTGAGCATCCTAATATAAACGCGACGTCGTTGATGCGTGCAAAATTAGAGGATGACAATGGGCGGGTGATATTGCTATCGTCCACGGGTGAAACCGACGGCGCGCAGACGCGGATAACAGTTAATAAGCCGAGAGCCTTGGATGAAAAGTCGGTCCGACTTAGTCCTATTGCGGAACAAGTGATTAATTTTGTTCTTGATTGGACACGGTTGGCCAGAAATGAATTGAAAGTTCAAGGCAGGCTGAAAGAAGCCAAGCAGCTTTGGGTCGGCATTAATCGGTCTAACTTCAATTTATTGGCCTTTTCCCATAGCGCCGCTTTGTACGCATTAAAATTAGATTCGTCCAGGGGGTTCGGCGTCAAAAAAATCAAGTCCAGAAGTGATCCGTTTGTAGCCCGGCACGCTTGTTTGGAGCCCTGGGCCGCGAAAATAACGTTTAAAGCACTGCGGGTAAATTCGGGGGTGTTGACCTATTTAAAGACTGGTGGCGATTTGGTTGCGACAGCCAGAATATTCGGTCATAAACACATTAACACCACCATCAGTAACTATATTCCGAAGCCGTTGCGATTAGCAATGTACGAGCGCCAGATTCGACGCCATCAAAATAGCCTTATTATTTCATCCATAAATGATGAAAATATTTTACTCAAGGTATCCGATTTTAAGACGAAAGAAGATTTACATGCTTTCCTGGTCTCGCAGCCAATAACAAAAATAGACGTGGCAGGTGAGTATTGCATGCAGGCCCAGGAGGGGAGTGCTTCAATTGGCAAGCAGGCGGGTGTGAATGATCGAGTCATTATTTATGATGACGCTGATGCGCTAGCAGTTGCAATTCTATATCGTGAACACCTCAGAAATGCGCCGCCGGATTATACTGATAAGCCCGACAAAATAACCGGAGTGGCACCCAGGTTTTGGATGAGGCTTGTCGATGCTCTAATGGAACCACTGCCATTAGCTATGGAGAATATTAGGGCGATTATGCAGAAAGCCAAAGGCCGCGTGATTTCCTTGAAAAGCAATGTTGTTTTTCCGAGGTTTGACTCATGACGTCTACGGTACTACCGATCGCTATTACGGATTTTTTCCATAGCAGCAGACGAGACCACAAAGCGCTTTACCATCCCGCCTGGCTTCTATCTGCATTAGATGACCCCGAGTGGATCATGAAAGGACAAAATGATCTGCGCGAGGTGAATGGCGTTTTGAAAGGTGGCAAGCCACTCAAGTGGAACAAGCGGCTCGGGGGAGGACTACTAACTGAGCCAAGGTATTCTACCGTACTTTACCAGGCGAAGGTGATCTTGGTATGGGCTTTTGATGGGGCGGTCCCGAAACTAGGCAGCAGTTTGAAAACGATATCTGGATTTCATGGGTTTGTATTTCGCCTGGTGGAATTTCTCGATTTTCGCTATGACGAAACTTTCCATATTAAGGGATTCAGTGTTCTTACCACCGACGATATCGCGGATTTTTTAGAGCTCACTGTGGAAGCCGGCGTCTGCGGGAGTGGTTGCTGGATAGAACGCTGGGAGAGGTATCTAGCGCTAAATATAGGTGAGGGTAAAACGCATGCCGACGTGCTCGAGTACCTTGAGCGAGTAAAAGCTTACAACCGTAAAGGAAGGCTATCGTTAATTTTTTTAGGTGCGGTTATTGGCGTCGATGCATTGCGGTTAGCTCGATCTCAGTATCTAACTAGGTACCTGTGTCGATACGACAGATCCTATCGAGGTTCTGTAGAGTTCAGCATGGGAGAGGGGTCTGTATCTCAGTTGGCAAACTGGTGTATGACGCTCACGCAGGTGCTGGCGTTGGCTCCTATTTCGTTATCCCCTGAATTAGATGATACATACGTCCTGAACGATTTACTCAAGCCCTTCCGATATGGAGCCTCAGGTCGGACAAAGTCCATCCCAGGGCACGTCGGCAGATTGCTAATCAGACAATGTTGTATGTGGATGGCTGACGTGTCGTCTGATTTACAGAGCTATGTGGAGGATGTCGTTCGCGCATCGATTTCGATCAAAACGTCGAGGCCAAGTATTTCCTCATTCAATTGCGTTGTGACTGCCGAACAGGAGTGTTCTCTGCCCGAGTCTCTGGCGTCCCTCAAGAAATTTTACGATGACTCGCGAGGCAGCGATGCTCAACCATATGAACATCATTTTGCGCCACCGTTTATTTTCAAAATAATTAGATTTCATTCAGCAATATGCTTTGCTCTAACAGCCTTGTTTTCATGCAGTCGGCGTATGGAGCTCATTGAGTTGGGACCTGATGACCTGTTGGAAAGAGAAGGCTTTCTGTATCTCCAGATTATGTTGAGAAAAACCGGAGTGGATTTGCTACGGGTAAAGTTCTCTAAGCCGATACCCAATGTTGTTGCTCAAGCCTTAACATCTTTGGATGAGCTGAAGCGGTCTTGGTTGCGAATTTTTGAATGCAATGATTCACTGTTGGGTACACGCTATTTTTTTAAGCTCAGCTTTAAAGGGATCAGCCCACTTACAGGTAATGACGTATATGGGCCGTTGCGAGAACTCAGTGAGTATATAGGGCTTACGAACCAAGACAATGAAGCTTGGGTTATATTGCCTCATCAGCTAAGGCGTTTCTTTGCATTGAGTTTTTTTCATGATGCAGGTGCCGAAAACTCTCTGCCTGCTCTTACTTGGTTTATGGGGCACGACGATATTGAAGGGACTTGGCGTTACATCAAGGAGGGGCTCACAGGTCAGGAAGTTTCTGCCAGTGAGGCGGCAATGGCGACATCCGCCGTTTGCTCTGGTGATGCATCCGAGGGGGCCGTCAAGTTACGAAAAGTGCTGTCGGACTATTTTGGAACCAATAACCTCAGCTTAATGGCTGAAGAGGATGTCCAGGAATATCTAGAGCTTTTAGCAGAGCAAAAAATGTTTACCGCAACCCCGGTCCAGATATTTACTGAAGGTCGTAGGCGGATATCCGTTTTAATCTCAATTAAGGAGGTTTAACGTGCCGCGTCTTGGGAAGGGGGAAGTCGCTGCGGGAATAAAGTCCAAGTCAGATGCTATACAACAAACGATTGGGCGACGCGTTATCCTATTCCAGGCATTGATGGTCAAGCGAGACCCATTGACAGAGGAGTGGAACGTATTTCGGACGGCTCAAACGTTGGCTGAATGGAAACATGAAGCAGAAGAGATTTATCCTGTCAGCGTCAAAACGCTTCGAAAATATGTAGATTTGTTGTATCCGGGCGGATTGGCGGAGCTTTGCTTTATGGCCAAGAAAAAAATGGACCTTATAAATTCTAAAACGTCACCGCCGACGTCTGCCAATTTAAAGTTAAAAGCTGAGCGAGCCGTTGACTCTGCTTTGGAAATGACGACCCTATATTTGGATTTGCTTGAGCGTTTCAAAAAAGTTTCTATGGTCTCGGATGTTGCGGAGTTGGAGTTGTCGAAACATTTTAGACGCTATGGTAGGAATCCGCACGTTAAGGAGGTGTTGTAGCCATGGCGGAGCAATTGTGGCTGCAAGCGTCAACTACGTTTTCATTACCTGGATTTCCGAATCGGTCTCAGAGTAATCGGTGGGCAGCGCCCAAGCTTCGAGCGCTGTACTGGCCGGGAGGTGCTATATGTTGGCCGATAAACCTTTACCTCGTTTCATTGCGCCGAGCTGGACTGGCGGTATCAACTATCAATACATACGCGTCCGAGCTTTCGCTGTTTATAAAATTCTTGGCGGAATTTCAGATTGAATTCAGCGCTGTCGATGATGAAGTATTAATAGACTTTGCTGATGGCCTTATCCTGAATAAAATATCAGGAAGCCATATAAATCGGTTGTTATTAAGGGTCATCAATTACCTTGTTTGGTATCAGCGAATTTTTCTGGTTGTTGATTTGGTGGGTGAACCCGGCAGAGGTTGCCCGATCACCATCAGCACGCAAAGCATTCGGACCCGCAGGGGCGCTGTCCCAGGGAAGATAAAGCATATGTCCATGGTTCCAGCTAGCACACCGCGGACCGTGAGACCTATTTCATTAGAAAGTGTAGGAAAGCTTGTTGCGGCCTGCGATTTAATAGGGCGTACCCGATTTAAAAGAGTGCGGGACCGATGCATGTTGACGCTGCTTGCTGATGCGGGGCTGCGGAGAGAGGAGTTGACGTGGGTGCGCTGCGAGCGAGTTCGGGCGGCGGCGGATAATGGTGGCAGGCTGATGGTTCGGACATCAAAGCGGAGAAATCATCCCGATCGAGAACTACCCATTCCTCAGGAAACAGTCAATTTGTTAATTGACTATCTCGATGTCGCTCGAGCCGTGCAGATCAGGCGATTAAAGCGGCGGGCACCCCATTTTGAAGATGATGGATGGGCCTTTTGTACTAGGTCTGGCCGTAAAATGGCACCCGGCACCATTTCTCAGATCTTTTCAGACCTTCGCGAACGTAGCGATGTTAAAGGGCGCGCCACAGCCCATATGTTTCGACACAGGTATATAACGTTACAGGTAGTGTCTAGATTACGCGCATTGAAAAAATCAAATATTGGATTAGAGGCGATGACAACGATTCTATCAAAAGTGGCGAGTTTAAGCGGTCATGGCAGCTTGGAAAGTCTTTGGGTGTATGTGGATTGGGCGTTTGATGAATTAGAGTCAATGACGGCAGAGGTAGCATCACCAAATGCTCTTGAAATCGTTGAGCGTCTCCTGCACGAAGCCAAAGGAGAAGGGGATCAACGGCTGATAACCATGTTGGAGAGTATATTGGTACCCTTATTGGAAGATCAACGTCCTACGCCGCAGCCGAGCGTGCTGACTCACTCGTTACGCAAAACTTAAGTGAACGGGTATCGCCAAATAAAGTCCCAGAGGACTTTTGGATAGCACGTTTGTTTTTCGGCTCAGGTTGCCTCGAATGCAAAACGCCGTTGCGTTTGATCAGAATAACGGATCCATATCCATTAGTGATCTACATACAGTATCGCCTAGCATGGGGGGCAGTGTCCTGTCTGTGGATGGGCTCGATCATGCAGTGTGGAGATGCATCAGTGGAACTTAAACGCTACCAAAAAACTCTAGATGAACGCGATCAATCCCTGCTGGAAACCTGCGATTCAGGCCTGTTTGTGGCCTTTTGGTCGGATAATAAATATGTATCTGCTCGCGACGGTGCAGGGGTGGAGTGGTTGCTATATCGCGACACGGCGCTGCGGGATATTGAAGCGGGCGACGATGGATTGGTCCGGATTCATCAGTCGCGCCTGGTACGTCTCGAGTGCATTGATTCGTTTCTGCGCGTCGGACCGTGCGATGGCCATAACGGGTACGGAGCGGTTCGTGTGGCAGGGCATGACTATCGCGTTGGGCGCCGTTATTGGCGCCTGCTGAAGAACCAGTGCCGTCAGGAGTAAGCGTAGAGAGCGTTGCTTGTAATACGCAGAGCCAAGGGCGCTTTTCGTGATGGCTTTAGTCTGTGTCCACCAGGAGTGGCAGAACCGGCGCGTGAGCTACTCCCTCAGTAAAAAAAGCGCGAGGTACGCGGAATTTCAATACCTCTGATGTGGTGTAAACCTATTTTTGTAGTTGTTAACCACTAAGGTAACAGCGCAAAAAATAGGTTTACAGGCTGCTCGAAATGCCGGATTTGTGACGGGTGGGTGTTGGGCTTTCCTGGTACTTAACAGTTGATTTCGCATCTGATGTGCACAAGCAAATTGAACTGTCTATTGAGCTATGCGAATCGTCGCGTAAAACAAGGGGCATTCGATGATAATGATTAATGGTCCGATGCCGCTGCGCGGTTTAGGATCCTGACAGGGTGTGAGAGGAAGCGAGTCGCGAGCACGAGGGATGAAGAATTTCCCTACGCGCCCTGAAGTAATCGATGACGCCCATGTGGCGTCTGCTTCGAGATAATTGCCTTGAGTTTAGGGGGAGTCTGTATCCGCTAGGTCAGCGAGCTGGTGTCGAAATAATGTGTTGTTAAGTCGGAATTTCTTCGGGCGGCATTGCGCATTATTAACTGCAGGAGGACTCAGGATGGCGATGTTGCCGCTTCTTAAGTCAGCCAAGGCATTCTGACATGACGCCGCCGTTGCGAGTTGTCGCGCCCCTAGTGTTTGACGGCTGGGGATCGACAGCGAAAAGAAAAGACGACTTTTCGTCCAATAACGTCCAAACCAGAACTAGTCTCCATTCGTGTCATGGTCCACACCGTTCAACGAGGGTGAAGGAAATGCAAATGCATAAAATCCGTCTAGGCTGGCTGCTGGGTATGAGCCTGGGCATGAGCAGTCCATCCGCGACTTGGGCGGCGGGCGAGTTGCATTTGAGTTTTCACATGGGCGGGACATCGGGCGAACAAAGTTTTGTCGGTGGGACGCTGATCAATGAAGGTGATGCGCCGGTAGTTCATGGTTATGTGGTGGTGACGTTACTGGATGCGCAATGCCGTCCGCTGAAAAGTGTGCTGGGAAACTTTGACGAAATTCCCGTGGGACAAGCACGCAGCTTCCGCGTACCGCTGGAGGGCGCTTTGCAGCGTTACCGGTTGGCAAGTGTGAAGGGTTTCGACGCCCAGGGCTTTGAAGTCCCATCTATTGACGATAATCAGAAGATTATTAAGGCGCGAGAGGTCGAAGAGCGTGCTTATTGTGCCGAGGCACAAGCGAAGGCCGAAAACTAGCGTGACTACGGGGGGCAGTCGCCAACGTTCGCTAGGGTTTGTTTTCTTCTGATCCGTGGTAGGGAATCTCAACATTTGCCTGTACAGGCTTACCCGAGAGCAAAGCGAATTTCGATGCCTTTCAAAGGCAAGCCCGCCAGGCGAGGCATTCACGGTAAACAGATGATTTTTTTTGCGATATACGGCGATACGCCAAAAACTGGAGCAAGTTGTGTTCACCAAGCCGATACCCCACCCCCGTGACCTCATTATTGCAATGCTAGAAATGCAACAAGCTCAATTTCTCGCCGCCGGGCACAAGATCCAGGCAATCCCATCGGGTATCAGTGGTCAAGACTCGTCGCACCTGGTATCGGCTCAACAACGCCAAATGCAGAAAGAGCGGGCCAAGTTGGCCCCCGCGCTACGCAAACATGCGGCGGCTGGAAAGACCGTCGAGGCAGCGGCATCGGCCTTGAAAATAAAATTTATTCGGGCGCAATTGATCGCTACAGAAAACAATATCCAATTCAATACGGCGGCGAGGCGCTCTAAATCGCTGCAGCAGTAGCATCCTTCTGCTGCATTGCGGACTTTCCCTACAGACTTGGCTTATTAATTATTGCGTAATGGCAATGAAAGCTTGCTGCTCAGCCAGTGCGTCAGCAGACGCGATTGTCTTGGCGGATTGATTCCTGGCTGAAAGCAAGTCTTTCGCTCCTTATGCGATGCATTTTGCCCCACATCTCCCCCAGGAGTTATGGGGCTTTTTTGTGCGTGGGCTACAATATTGACCCATGATGGTAACGTCTGGCCAACACAGCTTCCTGATACCGTCGCTTGAGGCGATGGTGTCCACCTATTTTGATCTGACCCCGAAATATTGGACATCAACATTGGGGGTATCACGAAAGAGTACGCAGAGCGTATGCGTCCGGCCAAGTCATCTATCGAGCCCCGCAGGGCCAAGACATGGTGTGCACTTAAATTTAAGTGGGCACCAGTTCTAGCCTTTTAAGCGGGTATTTCATGCAGCCAACACGCCGTTCCTATTCCAAATCCTTTAAGTCCCAGGTCATTCAAGAGTGTGCCCAGCCCGGCGCTTCGATTGCCAGCATCGCCCTCGGCCATAGCCTCAACGCAAACCTCGTCCACAAATGGATTCGGGTGCAAGCGCAGAAAAGCACGGCGCTGCCACCAGCATTTATCCCATTGCCTATGCAAACAACGGCGCACGTATCTTCATCGAATATCAGCGTTGAGATTCCGCACCCACGCGGCACCGTCAAAGTGAATTGGCCAGCCGATAGTGCTGCTGCCTGCGCCGCTTTTCTTCGAGACCTGGTGCGATGATCCGCATCGACGCCATCTGGCTCGCCACCGAGCCCATATGGCGGCACGTCGCTTGAACCAAGGTAAATTCCATTGGACAGGCGTTCGGCAAGGCAGTGAAGTGCAGTTGGATACCGAGCAACTTCAGGCCTTGGTGCTTGGCCTACCCTGGCAACGCGTTGGCGCTGGCGGTGCAATCACGCTGCTTTAAAAACTGTAATTAGTGTCTGGGCTGGCTGTCGCCAGTGGTCTGCTTTGGTAAAATCCACGGCATGACTTCCTCGCCCAATCTCGATCAAATGACTCCCGACCAACTGCGTGCATTCGCTGCGCAGTTGCTGTCGCAAGTCGAGACTATGGGCAAGACGGTCGAGACCATGGGTAAGAAAATCAACCGCGATCAAACGGTGATCGAGAAGCTGACCCATGAGATTGCACAACTCAAGCGTTTGAAGTTTGCCAAGCGCAGCGAGCAGATGAATCCTGAGCAGGCCAGCCTGCTTGATGACCTGATCGATACCGATATCGCGGCGATTGAGGCCGAGCTTCAAGCCTTGCAGATAGCACCAGCGGCGATCGAGAAAAAGCAAAAGCCCAAACGCACGGCATTGCCGGCAGAATTCCCACGCACATTGATCCATCACGAACCGGACAACACCCACTGCCCATGCGGCTGCGCACTCAAGCGCATCGGTGAAGATGTCAGCGAAAAGCTGGACTACACGCCGGGCGTGTTTACCGTTGAGCGCCATGTTCGTGGCAAGTGGGTTTGCGATGACTGCGAAACGCTAATCCAGGCACCGGTGCCGGCGCAGGTCATCGACAAGGGTATCCCGACTGCAGAGGGTTACTGGCCCACGTCATGATCGCCAAGTTCGCTGATCATCTTCCGCTTTACCGTCAGGAATCGATTTTTGGTCGTGCAGGCTTGGCGATTCCACGCTCGACTTTGGCTCAATGGGTGGGCATGACGGGCGTGCAGTTGCAGCCCCTGGTCGATACCCTGCGTGACGTAGTGATCGGGCAGCAGGTCGTGCATGCGGATGAAACACCCGTGCAAATGCTCGCTCCGGGCTCGAAGAAAACCCACCGCTCTTATGTTTGGGCTTACGCCACCAGCCAATTCTGCGAAACAGCCGCTGTCGTCTACGATTTCAGCCCCAGCCGCGCCGGTGAGCATGCTCGCAACTTCCTGCAAGGCTGGAAAGGTAAGTTGGTCTGCGACGATTTTGGCGGTTACAAGGCCAGCTTCGAACTCGGCGTGACCGAGATCGGCTGCATGGCCCATGCCCGGCGCAAGTTCTTCGAATTGCACGCAACCAACAAGAGCCAGCTCGCCGAGCAGGCCCTGCGCTACATCCAGTTGTTGTACGAAATCGAGAGCGAAGTGCGCGACCTGGAGCCGGATTTACGGCGCCGAATACGGCAAGAAAAAGCCGTACCGGTGATGGATAGGCTGCATGCCTGGATGATCGCCCAGCGTGATCTTGTGCCCGAAGGCTCGGCCATCAGCAGAGCACTCGATTACAGCCTGAAACGCTGGGCGGCGTTGTCGCGCTACCTCGATGACGGGGCCGTACCCATTGATAATAACTGGGCGGAGAACCAGATCCGACCATGGGCTCTTGGACGCAAGAACTGGCTCTTCGCCGGCTCGCTACGCAGCGGAAAACGGGCGGCGGCGATCATGAGCTTGATCCAGTCTGCGCGGCTGAATGGTCATGACCCGTATGCCTATCTAAAGGATGTTCTCACGCGCTTGCCGACACAGCGGGCGAGTGAAATCGAGCAGTTGCTTCCGCATAAGTGGCAGCCGGTTTAATTACGCAAGGCGTGATGCCCGGACGCATACCGCAGAGCAGGTGAAATTGTCGGTTATTGAAGAGTTGTTCGGGGAGCGCAGGTCACAGAGAGGTCGCGCATCGTCATGGGGTAGATGCTTCATCGCTTCGAAAGTGGATCGCGGCATATCAGGCGCTTGGTGCCGCAGGCCTCAAAAGTAAGAGAAAGAAGAACTACAGCCCTGAGGTCAAGCTGAATGTATTGCAGCGCATGCGAGAGGAAGAGCAGTCCTATCGCCAAGTCGCTGCCCTGTTGATATCCGGAAATCCGACATCATTGGCGAATGGGAGTGCTGGTATGATGATGCCGGTTTGAAGGCCTTGTCCCGGCAGCCAGGAAGCAGACTTCACAAAAAAATAACAAACCTCATACCGTCTACTCAGCTTAAATCTTCGGACAATGAAGCTCGTATTCGTGATGATTTGCTGGCCGAATTGAGTCAGTTGCGGATGGAAATTGCTTATTTAAAAAAGCGCGCTGCCTTGGTTCAAGCGAAGGAACGAGTAGCGCAGCGGAAAAGGCGCAAATCGTGATTGAACTGAGGCAAGAACACACTCTGGAAGTCCTTCTGAAATGGGTTGGTCTGGCCCGTAGCACTTTTTACTATCAACAAAGGTGTAGCAATCCGTTGATAAATACGCGGAGCTGAAGTCCAGAATTTGTCCAATTTTTGATGAGCACAAGCGCCGATATTGCTATCGCCGTATCACTGCTGCCGTTCGGCGAGCGGGTCACCTCGTGAACCACATGACTGTTCAGCGCCTCATGGATGCTGATTCCACGACCATTCGGACACCCATTCCACCAACATCCGGACACTGATTCCACGCTGATCAGGACACTCATCCCACAAGCATCCGGACACCGATTACACGGTCATCCGGACACTCAGGCAGCAACGCAGGACTATTCACTACTATCGACCTCTTTTTTCGAAGCGAAGAGGTCGTCGTGGAGCGTTTATCCACGCGTAAAATCCGAGAGGTACTACGCTTAAAGTTTGACGCCGGCCTGTCCGTGCGCAAGATCGCCGCCAGCTTATCCATCGGCCATTCGAGTGCAGGGGATTACCTTTGCCGGTTCGCCGCAAGTGGGCTTCAGTGCCCATCGATATTTCTGACGCAGAGTTGAATCGACGGCTGTTTCTACCGGCAGTGCCAGTGCCGACCGATAAGCGCCCAATGCCTGACTGGGTGTAGGTACACGCGGAGTTTCGCCGCTCCGGCGTCACTCTGGCCTTGCTCTGGCAGGAATATCGACTCGCTCACCCGCAAGGCTTCCAATACAGCTGGTCTGCGAGCACTACCGCCTTTGGGCCGCCAAGGTCGACGTGGTCATGCGCCAGGAGCATCGTGCTGGCGAAAGCTGTTTCGTCGATTACTTCGGGCAAACCGGCGAGATCCGCCAGGCACAGATCTTCGTCGCCGTTCTCGGCGCGTCCAGCTACACCTTTGCCGAGGCCACCTGGTCGCAGAAACTGCCCGACTGGCTGGGCTCGCACGTCCGATGCTTTGCTTCTTTCGGCGGCATAACGCAGATCCTGGTGCCCGATAATCTGCGCAGTGGCGTGACTAAAACCCGCCATTACGAGCCGGATATCAATCTCAGCTACCGCGATCTGGCCGAGCATTACGGCGTCGCCGTCTTGCCTGCTCGCTCGCTCGCTCGCGCAAGCCCAAGGACAAAGCCAAGGTCGAAGTCGGCGTGCAAGTGGTCGAACGCTGGATCCTGGCGGTGCTGCGCAACCGCCAGTTCTTCTCGCTTGGCGAACTCACACAGCCATCGCGCTACTGCTGGATCGCCTCAACCACAAGCCCTTCAAAAAGCTGCCCGGCCCACGCCGGTCAGCCTTCGGCGCCTCTGCAAGGGCTGCCGGAACACCCGTACGTCTATGCCGAATGGAAAAATTTACGCGTCCATATCGACTATCACGTCGAGGTCGATGGCCACTTCTACTCGGTGCCGTACCAGTTGGTGAAGCACCAACTCGGAGTACGACTCACCACCCAGACCGTCGAGTGCTTCCACGCCAACCAGCGCGTGGCCAGCCAGCGTCGCTCGCAGCACAAAGGCTGCCACACTACCCAAACCGAGCACATGCCCAAGAGCCACCGCGAGCACGCCGAATGGACTCCACAACGGTTGATCCAGTGTGCAGAGCAGACCGGGCCTAACGCTGCTGGCATCTCGCCTACATCCTCGAACGCCGAATCCACCCACAGCACGGCTTCCGCGCCTGCCTGGCCATCCTGCACCTGAGCAAACAGCACGGCGAAGCGCGGCTGGAAGCCGCGTGCCAGCGTACGCTGGCACTGGGCGCATGCAGTTACAAAAGCCTGGAATCGATTCTGCGCCAAGGGCTGGAGCGCCTGCCGCTGGCCCAGCAAAACCTGCCACTGTTGCCCGACGAGCACATCAAACTGCGCAGCCCCGGCACTACCACTAGCCTGAAAAAGGAGCTTCGAAATGCTACCGAATCCTACGCTGAAGAAGCTACAACCCTTGCGTCTGCACGGCATGATCAAGTCGCTGGGCGAGCAACATGCAACGCCCGATATCAATGATCTGAGCTTCGAGGAACGCTTCGGTCTGATAGTCGATCGGAGGTGACCGAGCGCGAAGATGCCCGAATGACCACTCGCCTCAAGCCGCTCGGTTGCGCCACAACGCCTGCCTGAAAGATATCGACTACCGCAGCCCGCGTGGCCTGGACAAGGCCATGATCCTGCAACTGGGCGGTGGCTAGTGGCTGCGTGATGGCCTGAACTTTATCATCGGCGGGCCAACTGGCGTAGGCTAAACCTGGCTCGCCTGCGCGCTGGCCCACAAGGCCTTCCGCGACGGCTACAGCTTGCGTTACCTGCGCCTCCCTGCGCTGGGGGTAGCCCATGGCGACGGCCGCTTCGCCAAACTGATGGCCGGCTATGCCAAGACTGACTTGCTGATTTTGGACCACTGGGGCCTGGCACCGTTTAGCGCCGGGCAACGACGCGACATGCTTGAGCTGCTGGACGACCGCTACGGCAACCGCTCGACGCTGGTCACCAGCCAGATGCCCGGTGGACAAATGGCACGCACTGGTCGGCGATCCGACCTTAGGCGACGCGATCCTCGACCGTCTGGTGCACAACGCTTATCGAATTGAGTTGAAGGGCGAATCGATGCGCAGACGCGCAACGAAATTGACGACGGCAGGGGCTTCAGACTAACAATGCGAACCTGCGTCGCTGCGCTCCGACTGCCTGTCCGGATGAGCGTGGAACGGGTGTCCGGATGGCGTGGAATCCGCATCATGGGCGAGCTTCAGTTGAAAAGCCGTGCGCGTATAAAGAAATACCGCGCCTGTACAGGCGAAGAGGGTCAGGTAGCGCCGAACCTACTGAAATGGAAGTTCGATAGCAAACGACCAAACCAGAAATGGGTAACCGATGTGACCGAGTTTCAGATCGAGGGCAGAAGCTTTACCTCTCGCCGATCCTTGACCTCATAACGGCGAAATAATCGTCTTCAAGACCGCGAGGCGCCCGCTATTCGACATGGATGGCGCGATGCTACGGCAGGCTTTTGAGAGGCTGCGGCCACGCGATAAACCAATCTTGCATTCCGACCAGGGATGGCAGAACTGGATGCCTATCTAGCGTCGCGTGCTGAACGAACGTGCGGTAACGCCAAGCATGTCCCGCAAAGGAAATTGCTATGACAAAGCGGCTATGGAAAACTTTTTTCGTACGGTGAAATCAGAGTTTTTGTACCTGAACAAATTCAACAGTCTCGATTAGTTTAAGCAGGTATAGAGGACTACATACTCCTACATCTATGGTTACCCCCTTTTCTGCAATACTGTTTTTGATGTCGTGTTTGGCTTGCTTTCATCTATCCGGCGTTTGAGTGGGGTTTCACTCCGCGCCTCGATGAGAATCGATGCCTAACGACCCTAATTAGTTGAACGGCCTTTCAGCCGTGTGGGAGTTCAGGGTTGTCGTCAGGCCGGTTGGCCGTTCACGTCATCAGTTATCCAGCATCGCAAAACCAGGTGGGTGGTGCTCGGGCGACCGCGGGGTCAGGCGTTCATCGTGGCTGGCCCCGCATCGAATTCAGTGTGATGGGCCGCAATCGCCCAGTCGATTCTTGCCAGCTTATTGGCCAGCGCGCAAACCACGAGATTGGAGTGATGGCGGGAGGCTAATAGTTGGCGGACCCAATCTGCCCGGGCTCCTTTTTTTCGCTCCAGTTGTATCAAGTAAGCACGAGCGCACTGAATGAGCAGGCACCTCTGATTTCGATCGCCGCGCTTGCTGATGCCCAGCAACACGGTTTTGTCGCCCGAGCCGTGCTGTTTGGGTACTAGCCCGATCGACGCCGCATAGCCTCGGCCGCATTTGAACTGTTTGCCATCACCCAACTCGGCAGTCAGGGCACTGGAGGTGATCGGGCCGACGCATGGCATGGTCATCAAGCGAGACGGCAGATCATCTTCAGCGGCCTGGCATTCCACGTCCTTGTCCAGCTTTTTGACCTGCCCGTCCAAGTAATTGAAGTGCCCATGCAGCAGCATCAGATTGTTCTTGATGCGTTCAGAAAATGAACTGGTCTCCAGCAATGCTGGAAGCCCTCGGATGGCTTGGAAGCCGGGGGCCAGGCTGACGCCCATTTCCAGAAGGGCTGCGTGAATCCGATTGACGGCCGCCGTGCGGACTTTAATGAACGCATCGCGTATCGAGTTGGACATGGCTAGCACTTGCTGGGCCTGGGTTGCCTCGGCATCGGCGAAATTGTTTTTGTTGCTTTTCACGTAGGGGCGCACGAGATGAGGCGCAATGAGCTTGGGCGTATGTCCCAGTTTGGCGACTTCCTGCGCCATGAAATGGGCGCCGCCACAAGCTTCCATCACGACGGTGCTGGGTTCCCTGGTGGCCGCGATCATCTTGAGCATGCAGATGAAAGGAGTGTTTTCCGAGGTCGGTAGCGGCAATAGCTACGTTGTTAATGGCAATGATCTCCGATGAGCCCCCTGTGAAAGCTTAGTGGGCGATCACAGGGGGGGCGGGGGTAGCCACTTCATTAGTTGTACGCGAATCAGGCTGAAACCGGCGGGCATGAAAGGCGTCCAACTTTTCGGGATCAGTTGAATTTTAGGTGGACACCATCACCTCAAGCGACGGTGTCAGGAACCTATGTTGGACCGCACGGTTACATACAATCTTTCATCGTTGTCAGACAAGTAAACCGAGGGCTTTCAATGAAAGCCCTGATTTAAAAGTCTAAATATGTAGCGCCGTATTCATTGAAAACTATGCCGCTTGTTGAGATTTTAGATTGATAAAGTTTCATGGTGCTTACTACTCCACGCAAACAGTATTTTGAGTGCTGGATTCAGCGTTGTTCGATAGTGCTCCCGTATCTAACCGAACAATATAGGCATTGGCGGCTCCGTAATCAGAATCAGTCCAATAGTAACCATTATTTATGGTCCATCCGTAACTGCCCATATTACCCCACTCAGATTGCAAGCTGCCAGTCGCTCTGGGGCCTGGATTGTTTCCCGTTGCTTTCGTCAAACGCTGGTACCACGGCAGATCGGTGCCAGCTGCGCACTTTGATCGTGCGTTAGCTCGATTGCCCTTAAAGTTTTTATTATAAAACCAATAGGTAGGATTTATAGTATAAGTAACCGGAGTTCCACCCGCGATGTTATATACTTCATAAACGGCGCTACCTTTCGCTTTTAAGCGAATCCCCGCCCCCGCGTCTTGATCAACTGTAAATTTACTCGTGTCTGAAGAGCGATGCGTCCAGTTTTGAGACGAACGAACCCCGCTGAAGGCAAAGTTGGCACCGTCAAACCCCGTCGAAGGGAAGCTAAGATTATTGGCAAAACTATGCCCGTTGACGTCGGCATTTCCTAACGATGGCGGTGCTGCCGCCGAACCGGCGACACATAAGCCGCGCTCGCCGGTACCGGAGTCTGAAACAGAATTGCTCATGACTCCGTTACCGAGCTGCACTATTTGGTGCGTTCCTTGCGCGCCGCCCTTGGTGCCAGTCCAATAGCTGTTACCTGTGGCGACACCATAAGCGCCCATGTGACCAAGCGATGTCACTAAGGTCTGTAGCTCTGCGGTAGTGCCAGGACGCTTATTACCATTGCTTTGGCTGGCACAGGTTTTGGCCATGTCATACCAGGTGCCTTGGCCGAACGGTGCGTTCCAGGCAATTGAGCTCTGCAAGCCCAGCGTGGTAGCTGCCATAGCGCCAACCAGCGTGCTGGTGCGCGGTGTCACTTCAACTTTTAACTCTTCGGCTGCCGACGCCGATGGAATCGTCAGGCTCGGAAAGGTAAAGGTTTTAGCGGTTGCACCGCTCACCGCTGCGCCCTTCCAGTACCACTGATAAGTAGTGCCCGCTTCGGTACCACCGGTAAAGGTGTAATTGACTTGGAAACTGGCACGATCTGCTTTCGGCTTTTCAATAGCTAATCCGGTAAGAGTGATATTCGACACGGCTAGCGTGCCAACGGCCGTGACCGGAATACCGACTACCGTGTCGTAACTGGCCGGGGTGATTTCAACCACCAGCCATTTACCGCCATCGGCGGCCACTGGGGTATAGCTCACAGCGGTTGCCCCGGAAATCGCGGTTTTACCGGTGGTACCGTTGCTCGCAGTAGCGGTGTACCACTGGAAGCGTGAGCGGTCTGGAATGGTCGAGTTGCCGTTGTAGGTATAGGCCGCTGTTACAGGCGCCCCCACTACGGCTGCGGGAACACTGGCCGCTGTAACTGTGGGCAATAGCTCTGGCGTACCCGTCTTGGCACAGGCAAAGCCATAGACGTTCCCATTGTCGTTTGTGGACGAACGAGCATCTTCATGAATATAGAGGTAGCTGTGCCTCGAACCATCCCCTGAGGTCGTCCAGTAAACATTTCTCGCCCAGCCATAGGTCCTATTAAGATCGTCTTCCGATGCTGTCCCCACCGTATTCGCACGCGTATAGGTGGTAAACAAGGTCTGCAATTCGCCGATGCTGGGTAGGCGTGCACCTTGGCTCGCGCAGTACATATAGGCATCCCCCCAACGCTGGGAGTTCGGTGCTCGACTATAAGCCGCGGCCAACTGCGCTCGTGGCGGCAGCACTGGCGATAGGCTCACGGCGCTCGTCACCGGCGCCAGTGCCATATTGGGGTCGGCCGGGGGCATGGATCCCGGTTGGACCCGTACGGTCAAAAACTTTTTATTTTGCGCAGCCGTCGGGACGAAATTCAGAGCGGTGGCTCCCGAAATCGCCACGGCATCGGCAAACCACTGCACTTGAGCCAAGCTCGGATTTTCCAGATCACCATCAAGGTCGCTGTAAGCGTAAGCGGCCTGCATGTCGTCACCCTGAGCGGGGGTTCTTCCCGAGGCGCTGAGGTTGGTCATGTTAGGCGTGGTGAGCGTCGGTGCACGCCCCACGACTGGCGCTGTAACCGGTGAAGAGGTGGGGGCCGCGAGCAGTGATGTACTGCAAAAGACAGCTGCCAAGGAGCCAGAGATGAATCGCATTAGATATAGAGCCTCTTCTAAATCGCCATAAACGGCACGCCGTCAGCTAAGCGGCCTACAAATATGAGTACCGTTCCATCATAAGCTGGTAGTCGGGACTATGGTGCTGAAAAACTATCAAAAACCTTCAACTATTTGAAATTGCTGGTTTTTTTATAAGTTTCATTGACTGGTACCTAAGGGCTCGAATGAATTGGCTAGTACGCCGCCCTTCGGCTTCCCGGAACTTAACTGCAGGCCACTCGTTTAGAATCATTACGGAGTATGCTCGGTGATCGGCAGGACTACAGGACTACAGGACTACAGGACTACAGGACTACAGGACTACAGGATTGGACGAAGCCGTATGAAAAACAAGCGCAAAACTGGTCAAGATTCACATTTTAATGTAGCAGGCATTTGGGTATCGGAAGCCCGCGTGTTTATCGTTTAGCGACTTGTCCGTAACAAGTGGGTCTGCGACGACTGCGAAAGCCGATACAAGCGCCGGTCCCTGCGCAGGCATCGACAAGGGCATCCCGGCTGCCGGGCTGCTTGCCCGCGTCATGATCGAAAAGTTTTCTGACCATCTGTCTCTTTGGCGCTAGGGATCGACTTTGGGTCGAGCGGGCTTGGCGACTCCACGTTCTGGGTGGGCGATACTGGTTTGCAATTGCGGCCTCTGGTCGGTGCGCTGCGACGACATAGTGCAGGGGCAGTTGGTCGTCCACGCCGATGAACATCGGTGCAAATGTTCGCCCTAGGCGCGAAGAACACCCACCGTTCGTATGTCTGGGCCTACGCTATCAGCGAGATCTGCGGAACGGTACTACTGTTTATAACTTCAGACCCAGCCGCTCGGTGAACATGCTCGCAACTTCCTATGAGGCTTGGGCGCAAGCTGGGCTGCGATGATTTTGGCGGCTTCACAGCCAGCCTTGGATTTGACGTGACCGAGATCGGCTACATGGCGCGTGTGCTGCGCAAATTCTCGAACTGCATGCCATCATCGAGAGCAGGCTGGCCGAGCAGGCCTTCGCTACATCCAGTTGCGTTACAAAATCGAAAGTGCAGTCTGCGATCTGAAACCGGATTTTCGCCGTCGTACGGCAAGGAAGGACTGTGCCTGTGATGGAAACGCTGCATGGCTGGATGATCGTCCTGCGCGACCTCGGGCCCGAAGGTCAGCTATCAGCCGAGCCCTGAATTACAGCCTTCAATGCAGGCCAGCACTGTCGCGCTACCTCAAGACTCGCTGTATCCATAGACAGCAATTGGGCCGAGAGCCAGATCCGACCATGGGTTCTTGGACCCAAGAATTGGCTCTTCGCAGGGTCGTTACGTAGCGGCAAGCGGGCGGCAGCGATCAGATCATGAGGTTGATCCGGTCTGCGCGGCGGAACGGCCATGATCTCTATGCCTATTTGAAGTACGCTCTGACGCGACTGCCGACGCAACGGGCGAGTGAAATTGATCAGTTGCTGCCGCATAGGTGGACGCCGGGTTTACCCAGAATGCTCAAAAATGACGAATAAGGATCTTAAACTTCAAAGAGCTGACGCGCCTGCACCGAATCGGCGTTTCCGCTTTGTTCAAAAGGGAGGAAGTAACGTAGTTGCCATTGCTGTGTCCGAACGGCCTCTTTGGCGACTGGTTTGACCCAAGGTGGATAAACGCGGATAGCGCGCTTACCGCCTTTACCGTTAATTGCCATGATGCCCTTTGATGCAAGTATCTTCTGGTCGAAAACAAACTGTCCGCGATGCGTTGCATTGAATACACTCACCACAACAAAAGCTACGCCATCATCGATATCGAGAGGTGCAATGCTTCCTGACGTCGGGCGCTTCCATATTGTGACGAACTGCCCAATCTTCGTCGGTGTTGTTTTAGCTACACGGAATACAATGGTGTGTCCGTCGAGGCCAAAGCGGGAGGCACCATACTCGGCACTCTCAGCCTCGCGTAGAGCCAGATCCGTCAATTGCATTCCCGCCGGCGTGTACACGTCCTGGATAGCCGCTATCAGATCGTTTGGAATATGGCCGAGGGCAGGGTCTACCGCGCCTGCATATTTTGTGTCTTGTTCAGTTAAATCGAATTTCAAAGGGAACAACTCCTGAACCACTCGTTGACCATACGATCCAATCCAGAACATATGCTACGCCCTTCGACATACCGAGCGGACTGCGGCGTTTACATCGTGTAATTACGCGAGGTGGGATAGCCAGCCGCATAACCCATGACGTCGTGTATGGGTGAAGATCGGCTAGCCCTTATGTCACTGGCGTTTGGGTGTTTAGGGGTTACCTGATGAGTCACGGTGCCTCTACGTGAGTTGGCTTGCCCGATCTATCCCCTCATCACAGTGGTCTGTGCGCAGCATTGTTAGCGGGATCAGGCCGATGCATCATGAGCCATGAGCCATGAACACAAGGGCGGGGCCAGTCATTGCACGACACTCTCTACCCGTGTCGTCAGTCCTGGAGTTTGAGCAATGATCGATTACTGAATCTCAAAGTGCTGGGCCCTCAGCGCCTATACGGCAGAATCCCCTCGGCTGCGTAAACAGCCGCCCCACTTGGCAACAGTGAGCGGCTGTTCAGCGCCCTCGTTTCGCAGGCTGATTAACGCATGCTGTTCGGTAAAGAAAACTACTTCGCAGGCGTCTCGATCGACTCGTATGGATAGATCCGGCCCCATTCGGCGGCCATGTCTACGACAGTCCAGTCAAGGCGTTTCGCCTCATCAAGTGCCTTATCTAGACGGCCTATTTTTGACTGGCGATCATAGGCCCACTCTCGCTTGGCGTCGGTGTGATGAACCAATCCCATGAAGCGTTTGCCGGTTCCGGCAGCCGTCCACTGAAGCATGGCCAAGTCGCCATCCGAGTTGCCGAAAGCGAGAATTGGCCGGCGGCCAATGAGTGCATCAATGCTTTCTGGTTTTCCGGGGCCGTCACCGTTATGCGCAAGTTTTGGGGTACGCAGAAGGGATGGCTGGCCATCTTGGTATTGAAAGGCAGTAACAAACCGGGTCCCGATCACTTGTTCGGGCGGGATGCCGTATACCCGTTCGGCAAAGGTGCGCATGAATGCGGTGTCTCCACCCGAGACGATAAAGGTTTTAAAGTGCTGGCTGCGCAGGTAATCAAGCAGTTCCAGCATCGGCTGGAAGACCATTTCGGTGTATAGCTTGCCAGTCTTGGGATGCTGGGCCTGGCTTAGCCAGGTTTTGGCATAATCATCGAAGGCTTCGCTGGTCATTCCGGTATGGGTCGCGCCGAAGATCATCATGAACCCGTCCATGCCCGTGGCCGCGAGGGCCTCATGATCGTTTTCCAATACAGCTTTAAACGGCTGGGTGGTTTTCCACTCCGGGTGTTGGCTGGCGGTACGCTTGACCTCCTCTAGCGAAAACAAAAACTCAAAGTACATCGGCTGCTCGCTCCACAGCGTGCCGTCATTGTCGAACACGGCGATACGGTCTTCAGACTCGACAAAGTCCTTGCCATTCGGGTCGGTGACGGCCTGAACAAACGCCATGATATGGCTTTTCGAGGGCCCGTCGTTCCACGATGCCAAAGGCTCAGCGCCTATGGCTAACAGCGGCAGGGTTAACAGCATCGCCAGCAACAGTTGTAGGCCTTGGCGTGGTAGGGGCAAGCGCGTATGGCTCATAGAAACACCTTCTAATCAGCCGGAACCGAAGGGCTGCGGCGAGTTGGACATCACTCGTTTATTTTGAACAACGTTTTTTGGCAACGCTCAATCACACGTGAAGCAATAGACTCTCTCAGCCTCATGCCAACTGAGCCTAGCGCGATTGGCCGGTGACGACGCTTGTCTCGACATTTATCGGCCTATCCCGCGCATGATCAGTCGCGGCGAGCATGCTACCCGGCCTTGGCGGCTATAGATGTTTTTAGGGCGTCCTACAGCGAAAATCAGGAAAGCCCTACAGCCTATGATCTCCCGCAGGCCGCACAGTATTGCCAGTCTTCGTAAGAGCAGTGTTGCTGAGAGTTGAGCTCTTGGCTGCGCTCCATGGGCATCCGTCTTGTCCCCGCTGCAGGCGGACGTTGTGATGTCCGTCGATGACCTGTTGTATGAACGGCGGACACGGATTGTTGTGCCGCTCGAGTCACCTGACGATGGAATTATCAAATGAGCATTAGAGTGCTTGTCGTAGATGAACACCCGGTTATCCGATTGGCGTTGCGTACTTGGCTGGCCGAGCATGGTTTTGAGGTCGTTGCCGAAACGGGTGATGGCAAAGAGGCCATGCAGTTCATTCACGGGTACGAACCGCAAATTATTATGCTGGAGCCAGATACGCCGACCTTAAGTGGCTTTACGATCATGGAGCGTATCCGGCTGTTGGAGTTGCCGATAAAAGTGGTGGTGTTTTCCGCACAAGACTCCAGCTTTTTTATCAACAATTGTGTCGATTCGGGCGCGCATGCTTTTGTCAGCAAGACGCAAACAAAAGATGCGTTGTTTGCCGCGTTGCGTGCGGTTTCAGCCGGCCGTAGGAGCTTCCCCGACGGAGTCCGATTACCGACTGGGTTGGAGAAAAGCAATGATCCATCACGAAACCTGACCGGACGTGAGCAACAAGTGCTCCATTTGTGACATAAGGACTGCGCAACAATCAGATTGCCAAGCGTATGCAGTTAAGTGATAAAACCATCAGCACTTACAAGACCCGGTTGTTGCAAAAGTTAAATGCACCAAACGTCTTGGAGTTGATTCTGCGGGTGAAATAGTACGCACGACCATTACGCCGCTCAATGGGCATGGTGCGAACTCTAAGCGTTAAGTAAAGGCGTGAGCTGGACCAAGATTGTATCGCTTGCGGTGCTTTGAGCAGCCGCCGCCAGCGTTTGGAGGGCGGGCGCTGCCGGGCTAACACTCTCTCCAAAGTGTTAGCCACTCTGTACTCTCAAGAGATCATTTTTTTCGCCACGGCTTCCTGCAGCTGGCTGATGGCGCAACGCACACGCAGGGCTAGATCGCCGGTTTCCTGGTCTGTCAGCTCTTGACGAAGACCTTCTTCATACCCCTTGGACGCATCAATCAGTGTTTGGGCGCCGACCATGCGTGCCGCGCCTCTGACACGGTGAACCACTTGTGCCAGCTCATACCAACGTTTACCGGCCACGTACTCGTCAAAATGCAGCAGGTCTTGACAATTGCTGGTGTACAAGCTGTCGAGTAAAGCGCGCTCCAGTAGCGGGTCCCCGTCGGTCAGGGAGTTGAACATATTCAGGTCAAGCACGTCGGTTTCGGGCGAGGCCAAGGACACTGGCTCTATTTCAGTCACTTCACCGCGCCGCTGATCCGGTAGCGCCGCCTCCAAACAGGTTCTGAGTGTCGTCAAGCTGACCGGTTTGAACAAGCAGTCATCCATGCCTGCCGCCAAGCAGCGCTGTCGTTCCAACTCTTGCGCATTGGCGGTAAACCCTACGATCAGGATGCGCGGCCGTGCTGTTGCGCGCTCATGCAGTCGCACGCTTCGCGTCAGCTCATAGCCATCCATGAGGGGCATGTTGCAGTCGGTGATCAGCACATCAAAGGTTTTGGCCTGGAGCAGTACAAAGGCATGCTGGCCATTTTCTGCCTCGCTAACCGCGTGCCCCAGAAAGGCCAGTTGTTGGCTCAGCAGTAACCGATTGGCAGGATGATCGTCGACCAACAACACGCGTAAAGGGATCGTGTGACGGCTTGTCAACAGCGGGGAATCGAGCCTGCTCATCGGTTCCAGTGCGGGGGCGGTTAACGTCAGCGTGATAAGCGTGCCCTGTCCCGGACGACTCTCCAGTCGCAGTTGGCCCGCCATCATCTCGACCAGTTGTTGGCAGATGGCCAGACCTAACCCTGTTCCCCCCCTTGTGTTGTTAGGCTCCTGAACCTGGCTAAAGGGCTGAAAAAGCAAGTGCTGATGCTCGGGAGCGATACCGATCCCACTGTCTTCCACGATAAATCGCAACTGCAGACCGGCGGCCGATTGCCGGGTGCGCAAGGACACGCTGATCCCGCCCTGGTCGGTGAACTTGATGGCGTTACTTAGCAAGTTGGAAAGCACTTGTTTCAAGCGTGGGCCGTCGACCAGAACCTCATGGCTCGACTCCAGTTGCAAGTCGCTGGTCAGATACAGGCCTTTTTGGCGTGCCAGGCCTTGGAACACCCGCTCTACTGATTCGAGTATTTCTTGGGGGCTGTTGCGTTGCGGCTCCAGCAGTAACTTGCCGGACTCAATCTTCGACAGATCAAGGATGTCACCAATCAGCAGCATCAAAGCATTGGACGATGTGTGCGCCACTTCGATCGCCGAGCGATCCCAGTTTTCGCCTTGATCCACGCGTGCCAGCGTCAGCTCCAACAGTCCGATAATGGCATTGAGCGGTGTACGAATCTCATGACTCATGACGGCGAGGAATCGGCTTTTCGCCTCGCTGGCTTGTACCGCCTGATCCCGCATGGCATGCAGCTCACGCAATAGCCGTTCAGTTTCGGACATGTCAATCCAGCCCATCAGCAGCCCAACGCAACGCCCATTGAGATCGTGGTGCGCAACGGACCACTGGCGATAACTGCGCAGCTTGCCGCCGACCAGCAAGTCGATCTGGGACATGGCCGGTTCATTGTTGAGTAGCAGAGCCTCATAAGCGCAGGGCTGGACGCAGGCAGGCGCTGAGTCGAGTCCTTCGACTTCGTGCCATTGACGGCCAATAACGGCGGATGGCTGCAGTCCATGCACGGCATAAAAAGCGTTGTTGCATAACACGAAAGCGCCACTGAGGTCGCGCACCACTACGGGTTGAGGCAGTCCGTCCAGCAATGCGCTGCGAAATGCCTGGCGTTCCTGTTCGGAGCGGTTACGAATGCCTCGATACCAAGCGTAGGCGAGCCACAGCAGTAGCAGGCCCAGGGTCGTGCCGGTGACAAGCATCACCCAGCGCAGGCGTTGGGCATAGTTGATCCAGACATTGCCTTCTGCGGGACGGCTACTCTGCCAGCGCTCCAACAGGTTGCCCACCATACGTGGCTCAATTTGATCGAAGGTCGCTTGCATCACACCCAAGAGCAGGGGCTGATCCTTGGCGATGGCAAAAGAAAGACTGGCTTGTTGTTGAGGCAGAGAGGTGATCACTCGCAGGTTTTTTGCGAAGTATTGATTGATCAAATAACGCGCCACCGGCAACAGCAGCACCGCCGCGTCTGCATCGCCGTCCGCTACGGCGACCAAACTGTCCAGTGGATTGTCAGTTTCAACCAGCTCCCATTGCGGATGCTGCAGTTGAAGTTCGTTGATAAGGGGTGAGCCCTTAATCAGTGACACACGTCGAATCTGTGCATCGTCCAGACTATGGGCGGCGTTCTCGCGCGGGCCAACCAAGGCGTAACTGCTGGTGCCGAACGGTTCGGTGTAATCAATAAAATCCTGATGTTCGGGCGTAGCCAGGGTGATCGGCGACATCTGCGCTTCACCCGTCTGGAGCATGTGCACGATTTCGGTGGCATTGGAGCGCTCGATCACTTTGAAGCGCAGGCCACTGCGTCGGCCGATCTCATGCAGCAGATCAGCGACCATGCCGCTAAAGTTGCCATCATCATCAAAAAAGCTATAGGGCGGGACGGCACCGCTCACTACCACGCGGACTTCGGGCTGGGTGGCTAGCCACTGCTGTTGTTCGGGGCTGTAGAGAGGCCCTTGGCGCGAATCAAAGCGAGCATTGCCGCCCCAATAGGAAAGAATATCTGCCTGCGTCAGGAGTAGAATGTTGGCAAGGACCCGATCGAAGAGAGTTGCGAGCAAAGCGTCGTTTGCCCGAAACACAAAGCTGTAGCCCGGCTCGTGTAACCCGGTCAGCGGGCGCATGCGCAGATTAGGCAGCTCCCCCAGGCCCATCTGATAGGACGCAGTGATCGCATCACAAATGGCCCAGTCGTCATGCTTGAACTCGACCGCGTGCAGGGCTTCGCGCACTGAGGGGTAGGTGCGCATGTGCGCATCCGGAAAGCTGCTGTGCAATTCATCGATTGCTGTATACCCCTCCACCGTCGCCAGCTTGGATTTCGAGAGGGTCGGTTGAGGGCCAAAATTTCCATCACGGCCCACCAGCACGGCTTGATTGGCGGCGTAAGGATTGGACAATAACAATCCTGGAAGTTGGGCTTCATAAGAGGAGCCCAATCCCAGTACATCCACTTCACCGGCGCGTAATGCTTGGAGCGCGCTGGGCCAGTCGGGGTAAGCGTGCACCTCGACTCCAAGCCCCAGGCTACCCGTGATCATTGACAGGTAATCCGCCATCAGGCCTTTGAGTTTGTGCTGGCGTACCAGCGACAACGGCCCATAGTCTTGCTCGCCGATCCCCAGTCGCACGATGCGGCGTGCCTTTAACCAGTTCGCTTCTTGGGGGGTTATCTCCATACGGACAACGGGCAACCCCGCTTGAGGTTCCAATTGCATCGGCTGCGCCTCGCTGGCAAAGGGGACGCTTAGGAGCAAGAGCAGAAGACAGCAGCGAGCGCGCCAGGCCCAGGCGACGGTGGGGAGATTTTGGGAAACATCACGTCTATGGATCGGCATATCGGCTGTTGCCTTGCATGATGAGGGTTATGGCTTATAGGACTCAGTTCAACGCCAAACTGCGTCCATAACGAATCAATTCCTTAGGCCTGGACAGGCCCAGCTTGAGCATGAGGCGATGGTTCAATTTATCGACATCGGAAGGGGTGATCATCAACGCCGACGCAATGCTCTGTACATCCCCTCCGCGCACCAAGCAACGCAGGGCCACGATTTCGCCATTTGACAAATCACCTGCCGCGGCGGCCATCGATTGGCGTGGGAACAGCATCTGGCCTTGGGCGATTTGCGAAATAGCGTTGAGCAACAAGGCAATGCCTCCGTTTTTACTGATAAAACCTTGAGCGCCCAGCTGGATACAGCGATAACTGTAGAGGCTGGCATCGAGCATGCTAAAGACTAGCACTGGTAATTGAGGATGATTTTTGCGTAGCTGGCGCAGTGTGGACAGTCCCTCCATCACCGGCATGTCCAGATCGAGCAGGACGAGCGAGGGAGCGCACGTCTGGGCCTGTTGCAAGGCTTTAACGCCACTGTCGGCTTGGCCCACCACTGAGAAGCCCTCATGTTCCAAGCGTATGGCTAGCAAAGTGCGCATGGTGGGATCGTCATCGGCGATCAAAATGCGACCTGCGTGTCGTTGACGGCCTTCACCGTGTTGACGCCTGTCCTTGTGCATGCGCATAGCCTTCTTGGGGTTGTGGAGGGTGGAGTTTCGTATGGTCGTAGCGTCGTACGCAGTACGGATAGTGTTCGAAGCAAGTGCCAATGCCCTCCATCGGCAGCTGCAATCCCAGCAGGGTAGAAGCGTGCTGGGGCGGGACGTCCATGGAGGTCAGCTGTGAGTCAGCGGGTTCAGGAACCCTTTGCGTACGCTGGCCGGGCATGTTGGTGTTTTCAGCGGGTTTCCCCATATGGCAACTATGCAATATAGGGGAGTATCAGCCATGGGTTGAAATGAACACATAGGTGGCGCAGGCGGCAGGGTGTACACAGGCTGACCCAGGCCTGCCGCTCAAGCGGGTGACGGTAAGCTTAAAAAGACACTTTGGGCGCAGAAATCCAGCGGGCCACTGTTTGCGGCTGACCGCTTTGTCGACGCAACGCAGTCCAGGGTACTACGGTCACCTGGCTGAAAATTGCTTCATAGTTATCGGGCGTCCACTCGGTGAAATGTTTCGGGTTCAGCGGGTTTTTGTTGTACTGGACCTCGTAATGCAAGTGAGGGCCCGTGCTGCGTCCGGTGTTACCGCTGCGAGCGATTTCCGCACCTTTGCCGACGACGTCGCCGGGACGGAAATTGAGCTTCTGCAGATGGGCATACAGCGTTGTAAAACCCATGCCATGATCAATGACGATGTAATTTCCAAATGGAGAGGTGTTGGAGCTATCGGCAACCTGGATTACCCCGCCAGCAGTACTAAAAACCGATGTGCCTGGCGCCGCAGAAAAATCAATTCCGGTGTGGGGCTTGGATTTCTTTTGGGTGGGATGCAGGCGCGAGCCGAAAGTTGAACTCGGTTTGGCATTTTTCAGTGGTGATCCATTCGGGATATGACTGAGCATTGTTGTGCGTTCGGTTGCCTGTTGCGGATACGGACGCGGAATTTCGCTGGTTGTGAGTGACTGGTTTTTCAGCCAACGACTGAGGCTCGGACCCTGTTCGATGGGCGAAGTCCCTGCCGATTTTCGTCCGAACGCGTCCTGAAAAATATCAATGCCCGGGCCGCACAGGATGCTGTTGCAAGCAGGCTGGTGCGGTGCGCCCGTTATCATGGTCGCAGCGGCCTCGGTCACGAAAACGCTCGCACTCATTATCACTACGCTACGGACGCAGAGCGACTTGCAAAACGACCGTGAGTTAAAAGGGCGTTGAAGCAAGGAAGTGATAAAACGGTAAGGCGTGAAGTAGTTCATGAGTCAGGTGGTATTTTCCGAGGGCTATTCATGGGAGTGCCTTGGCACATCGCAGTTTCTGCAGGTGGACCGCTGTCGAGCGATATGGGTAAGCGACTCACATTGATAAAGTGCCGGCCTGGCGGTGAAGGAAAAAAAGTAGAGCTTCAGCCCCCGCGGTACACGAGGACTCATGCAGCCAATGAGCCGCACAGTGAGTGCAAGAAAACACTCGGTCGATGATGGGGGGTATTGTCGGGGGGTTCCCCGTGGCTTGAGTTCGGGGAATGCCGAATCCCCTGTAGGGGAATCCCTCAGTCGGTCGCGTAACAGCAATGCTCCCCACGTATCGACAGGGGGCAACCGTGCGGCCAACACACCTTCCTGACACCGTCGCTTGGCGCGCTTGCCAGCGCAATTGGCCCATCAGTCTATCGCCGCCATTTGCCTTCTCTGGCAAAATCGGCGGCATGACTTCGCATCCAAATCTCGATCAATAAAACCCTGAAGAGCTGCGTGCTTTGGCGGCGCAGTTGATCCAGCGCGTCGAGACAATGGACAAGCAATCACCCATCACAAGTCGGTCAACGAGAAGCAGGCCCACGAGATCGCGCTGCTCAAGCGCTTCAAGTTTGCCAAGCGCAGCGAGCAGCTAAGTCCGGATCAGGCCAGCTTGCTCGACGATTTGATCGACACCGATATCGCCGATATCGCAGCGGAGCTTGAGGCGCTGCAACCGGCAACTGTTCGAAGCCAAAGTGCGCCAGCAACCCAAGCGCGCACCGCTGCCATCGCCATTTCCACGCACGTTGATCCATCACGAGCCGGATAACAGCCCCTGCCAATGCGGCTGCGCGCTCAAACGCATCGGTGAAGGTGCCAGCGAAAAGCCCGACTACACACCGGGCGTGTTCACCATCGAGCGCCACATCCGTGGGAAATGGGCCTGCGAACAATGCGAAACGCTGATCCAGGCGCCGGTACCGGCGCACGTCTTCGACAAGGGTACGGTACGGCGCGACATCGGGGGCTACTCGGCCCCTGCACCCGTATCACAATCAAGAAACCTTAAGGCCGTGAAACAGCCTGCCTAAGCGGCGCAGGCCGATAAAGCCGCCCGCCGACTCAACCGGGCGCGTGTGCGCACTGGCTTATCAAAAATGTACTAACGCTACAGCCCGTCGAGTGCCGTCGGTGAAGGCATGCATTTTGAGATTTGCACTAGACTTGGAAAACCCATTGCATTCATCTACGACGTACTGACGCTGGTCAACGTCATGAAGGAGAGGCCGCGGATTCGGAGTATTTTTTGCTAAACAAAGGGCTCAAGTGCATTCCTTAATGGGCCATCCCGGTATGGCTGAACTCAGGGATGGAGCAGTTAGAACAAAACAGATGAATACAACGTGCGGAGCACTGGCCATGTTAAGAATCCGTGATTGGATAACGCACCTTACGGCTTCTACCTTTGCCCGCTCCGCGTTGATCATCAACATCGTAGCGGCGCTCCCATTGGCTCTTTGCGGGGGCGCTATTTATGCCGCAGCCGAGGCAAACGCTTCCCCCGATTCACCGCAACGTGAGTATCTGACCCTCTCGACTGATAGCGCAATGAAGCCGTGGATCGGCGATCTCGACGCAATGATCGATCGACAGGTCATTCGAGTCCTGACGGTTTACAGCAAGACTTTCTATTTTGTCGACCGAGGTGTCCAGCGCGGAATAACTTACGACTTTGTTCGCGAATTCGAGGAGGACCTGAACAAAAAACTGGCCAAGGATAAAAAGCTCAAGCACAAGGCTCTGAAAGTACGCGTGGTGTTGATTCCTGTCTCTCGGGATGAGTTGTTGCCGGCGTTGGTCGCCGGCAAAGGCGATATTGCGGCGTCTAACCTGACCGTGACAGAGGAACGCAAGCACCTGGTTGATTTTACTTCACCCATTTATAGCAACGTCAGCGAGGTAGCGGTCTCCGGTCCCTACTCGCCCGCGGTGTCCAGCGTGGACGATTTGGCGGGACAGGTGGTCTTCGTCCGCAAATCCTCCAGTTATTACGAGAGCTTGATGACTCTCAACCAGCGCTTTGCTGGCGAGGGCCGGCCAGCGGTCATCCTAAAGGAAGCACCGGAGGCCTTGGAGGACGAGGACCTGATCGAGATGCTGAACGCCGGCATGATTCCTCTCATCGCCGTGGACAAGTATAAAGCGCACTTCTGGAGGAAGGTCTTTCCGGCGATCACGGTGCATGATGACGTCATGTTACGCACCGGCGGCGAGATTGCCTGGGCGATCCGTAAGGACAGTCCGCAGTTGCAGGCCACCACTAATGACTTCATTGCTCGTCACGGCCAAGGGACCGTCATCGGGAACATGATCTTGACGCGTTTTTTTAAAAGCGGAAAACATGTGAAAGACTCGGTTTCCAAGTCCGAACGCAAGAAATTTATCGCATTGGTTCGGTACTTCCTGCAGTACGGGGACAAATATAATGTGGACTCTTTACTGATGGCCGCTCAGGGATATCAGGAGTCTCAACTGAATCAGGCCGCCAGAAGCAAGTTAGGTGCCATTGGCGTCATGCAGGTCATGCCCGCCACCGGCAGGGAGCTTGGCGTCGGTAACATCGCGCTAGTTGAGCCAAACATCCACGCCGGGATCAAGTACATGCGCTGGATGATCGACCAGTATTATAGTAAGGAGTCCATGACCAACCTGGACAAGGCCTTGTTCGCCTTCGCTTCTTACAATGCTGGGGCGGGCAGAATTTCAAAACTTCGTAATGAAGCCGCGCTGCGTGGGCTGGACCCGAACGTCTGGTTTCACAACGTTGAGTACGTTGCCGCCGAGAAGATCGGTGCGGAAACGGTTACCTACGTCAGTAATATCTACAAGTACTACATTGCCTACCAATTGATCATGCAAGCTCAGGCGGCGAAGGGCGAGGCTACGCAGGCGCTCAAAAAACAGATAAGAGAGGCACCTTGACCTATCATGTGCGCTCCGAAAAATCACCCGGTACGGGCATGGTATCCCAGGCAGGAGCCTGCGACCCCTGCGCCGCAGAAAACTCTCAATACCTTTCGGCCGTGAAACAACCCATCTGCAGGGTGTTCTCACGCGCCTGCCGACGCTGCGGGCGAGTGAAATCGGTCAGTTGCTGCCGTATAGGTGGCAGCCGGTTTAATCACGCAACGCGTGATGCCCGGACGTACGACAGGGGCCTAAGTCGGGCCTTTCAGGTTGATGGGTAAAGGCGCTGGATTACCCGCTGATCCGTGGCTCATTTGCCTGGAGAGCACAGCTCCATCCACTTGACCTATCTCCCTCCAGCTGATTACGCCCGCGACTTGGCGCTCGCCCACTCTTGCTCCGTCAGGTATGGCGTCATAAGGCTGTATCGGCGAGGCACAATCGGAATGAGCGCACCGACAATCATTTGCAGGATTTTCCTACAGTCACGCCCAGCGGGTTCGCGTTTAATCGCTTTCGATTGCTGGCAGGCCCACATCGATCAGCGCTTAGGCAGCTGCGGGTCGATCTGCCAGTGATCGTTGTAAATGCTGAAATCAAAACCCTTTGCCGTGGTCATGCTCAGTGAGTGGCCACGGTTTTTTTGAGGGTTCTCGGTGTCGTCCGCCTGATCGTGCAGCGGCGCTACCTCTGTGCGCCCCATCCTTTTGACTTCTCCTTACAGGAATTCCTGATGTTTCGTACCCGGCTTTTTTGCGTGGCCATTTTGTTGAGCCTGGCAGCCAATGCTCATGCTTTCAGCACCACCAGTCGCGCAATTTCGGGCGTGCTCAACACCACCTCGGATGCCACCTCCAAGCTCTCTTCGTCACTGCGTGACGATAAGATTGTGCTGGCGGCGCAGGATGATGCCGCAAGCTTCGTGGCCAGTGACGGCGTCATTCGCGGGGCTCGGCTGGAAAGTGCCTTGGTGCATATCCGCGCTACCGAGCCGGCGCTGATGCCCTTGACCGATGCCGAATTGGCACAAGCTATTTTGGCCCTCTAGATCGTTCGCGAAGCGCAATGGGTTGGGGTTAAGCGTCTGCGGTATGTGGCGCTAGGCGCTCGTTTCGATCTTTGTCGATGAACTGTTCATGCCGTTGTTTTGCAGGTTTTGCCTACAGCCGCGTAGGGCGCCTCGCGTCTAATCTGTTGTTTCTTTTTTCGATGTGTTTGCCCCGGCAGGGTCCATGCTCACTGCGACGACCGCTAATGGAGAGAAACAGCTCCCGTCGGTTGGTCTCTTGGCGGCGCGTGCACCGACTCTCGTCAATGAGCTGGATCGGCACACCGAACCTGACACTGTCAACTCCCCTAAATACAAGGAGCAAGATGATGCACTTACGTAAGTGGATACCGAAGCTCGGCCTGGTGGCGGCTTCGGTTTTGGCGTTGTCGGCCACGGCCGGCGCCGCGCAAAAACCCAACATCCTGGTGATCTACGGCGACGACATCGGCCAAACCAACATCAGTGCCTATTCCATGGGCGTGGTGGGCTACAAGACGCCGAACATCGACCGCATCGCCAAAGAAGGCATGATGTTCACCGACTATTATGCGGAGAACAGCTGCACGGCCGGGCGCTCCTCATTCATCACCGGTCAGTCGCCTTTACGCACAGGCCTGACCAAGGTTGGACTTCCCGGTGCCCCCGTGGGACTGCAAGCCCGTGACATTACCATTGCCCAGGCGCTTAAACCCTTGGGCTATGCCACCGGCCAGTTCGGTAAAAATCACCTGGGTGATAAAGATGAATACCTGCCGACCAATCATGGGTTCGACGAGTTCTTCGGCAACTTGTACCACCTCAACGCCGAAGAAGAGCCTGAGCGTCCGTACTGGCCCAAAGATGATCCGGACTTTGTCAAAGCCGCTACCCCGCGTGGTGTGATTCACAGCTACGCCGACGGCAAGATCGAAGACACCGGTGCGCTGACTAAAAAGCGTATGGAAACCATTGACGACGAAACCACCGCCGCCGCCCAGGCCTTCATGACCAAGCAGGTCAAAGCGGAAAAGCCGTTCTTCGTGTGGATGAATACCACGCGCATGCATGCCTTTACCCATGTGCGCGACGCTCACTTGGGCCAGAGTGGCATGCCGGGCAATGAGTACGCCGACGGCATGCTTGAGCATGATGGCGACGTGGGCAAATTGTTGAAAACGCTCGATGACCTGAAGGTCGCCGACAACACCATCGTGGTCTACACCACAGACAATGGTCCAAATCAGTTTACCTGGCCTGATGCGGCCACCACGCCATTTCGCAACGAGAAGAACTCCAACTGGGAAGGCGCTTACCGGGTGCCAGCGATGATTCGTTGGCCGGGCAATATCAAGGCCGGCGAAGTGTCCAACGAAATATTCTCAGGCATGGACTGGTTCCCTACCTTGCTGGCGGCGGCGGGCAATGCTGACGTCAAAGAGAAGTTGCTCAAGGGGTGGGCCCCCAAGGCGGGCGGCACCAACTTCAAAGTGCACCTGGACGGTTATAACCAGCTGCCTTACCTGACCGGTCAAGAGCCGAAGGGCGCGCGTGAGGAGTTTTACTACTTTAACGACGACGGCATGCTGGTCGCCATGCGCTTTGGCAACTGGAAGGCTGTGTTCTGCGAGCAGCGCGAACCGGGTGGCTTCAAGGTCTGGAGTGAGCCTTTTGTGTGCCTGCGGATACCGAAAATCCTCAATTTGCGTATGGACCCGTATGAGCGCGCTGATGTGGTCTCCGACCAGTATTACGACTGGGCGGCCCAAAATATCTACCTCACAGTCATGGCCACGATGAAGGCTGCGAAGTTTCTGCAAACCTTTGTCGCCTATCCACCAAGTCAAAAGCCGGCCAGTTTCAGCATTGACCAGATTCGCGCTGCGGTAGATGCGCAGATCGAAGCTCAAAGTCAGGCTGCCGGTCGCCACTAGCGATCAATCGCCATCCACCCATTGAGTGGATGGCGTTTTTCTCAGCCCCGTTTTTGGGCGGGGCTAAGAAAAACGCCTTCTATCGAGGCCTCTGAGGCGCTCAGACAGCATCGCAGCGGCAACAGGGCAGCTTGAAATGATTGAGCAACAACGAGCGCCTGTTCGCCAGGCGTAGGAACAAAAAAGGATTGATCCGCGAGCCATCGTTTGTTCGCTACAGGAGTCATCATGGTTGTTAACAAAAGCTGCTGCGCTCCTGCGCTTCTCGCCTTGTTGTGTGCTTTTTGTCACCCGGCATGGGCAGTCGATGTTGGTGAGGTGGATAACGGCGTGTGGGGTGCTCGAAAAGCCCTGCCCGGCCCAAGCGTATTGGTCGGTTCGACACTTGAGAGCCACTGGCGTGGGGCGCAAGGGGGGCATGATTTTGGCTTGGCGGCCAGTTATCGGCACGCCGTGCGCGAGCTGGCTCAGTCGCGGGCTTCCCACCACAGCGGCGTTCTCTCGCTACCCACAGTCAGTCTTCAGATCACTGATCAATGGTCATATGGTTTGAATGTTTCTGCGGTGTACGGCTTGCTCAACGCCGAAGAAGAGATCGAACCGGTGCCGTTCCATTCAACCGAACCCTTGGGCGTCAGCCTCGATACCATCGAAGCCCCTTGGCACCCGCAAGCATACATCGAGCTCGATGAGGCGCTGCGTCTGACGGCAGTTCTGCCAGGGGCGCCGCTACGAACTGCGGCACTTGGTTGGCAATCCCCGCCAATGCAGAGTCATTGGCTGGGGGGAGTCGCCTTGCGCGAGCCGAGCGGCTCATCCCCTGCAGTGACAAGAGCACTCACAGGCAATGCTCAGGCGCAAGACACCTGGCCATTGACCTGGGAGACACAGTACCAAGCCAGCGCGAAGTGGTTATGGAATACGCGATTCACCTACGACGCCAATGCGATGTCCAGCGGATCACATGCCTTGAATACTCCCTCGGGGGAGTCTTTGCGCCTGGCGACCGGGGCCACCTATGCGTTGGGCAAGAACACGGACGTTAATGTCAGTTGGGCGCTGGTCCGCGTGGGCGACATGGTTGATCAAACCAAAACCGCTTCCGAAGCGCGCACGTCCGCAGAGCTGGATCACGCTTGGATTCAGGCCCTCAGCGGCCATATCACTTCGAGTTTTTGATGTCCGTTCACCCCAATAATCAAAGTCATCTAAGGAAGCATCACATGAGCTTGTCCAGAACACTGCTGGTGGGCGCCGTCTTGTCCAGCATGCTGCTTGGCGGTTGCACATCCATGACCCCGTCGCAGTCGCAATACTCCGGGTATCTGGTCAGTTATGCGGACCTGCAAAAGGTCAGCCTTTCCCGTGACCAGAAAGCCCTGCGCTGGGTCAGCCCATCCTGGAATCCGGACGCCTATGATGTCGTCGCCTTCGAGCAGTTGGACCTATTTATTTCGACTGAACCCAATGACCGCGTCACCGCCCAGACCCTGAACCAGTTGCAGGCATCAATGACGGCTACGACCAGGCACGCCTTGAGCGAGAAATACCGGGTAATTCCCAACGTGGCATCGGCACCGGCCAATACGCGTGTGCTGCTGTTGCGCGTCGCGATCACTGGCGTACGTGCGTCCAATGAAGGTATGAAATGGTATGAAGTGGTACCCGTTGCGGCAGTGGTGGGTGGTGTCAGTGCCGCCACCGGCCACCGTGACCAGGACACCGAGCTCTACCTTGAGGCCGAGATGGTCGACGCTCGCACAAAGCAGTCGGTGGCGAAGGTTGTCCGCAAGGTTTTTGGCGAGCCACTGGAAAATGCCCGTCAACCGGTGACTGCTGAAACCTTCAAGGTCGCGATGCAGGGACTCGACAACGATCTACAGGCGTTCTTGCAGTAAGGCTTGGGTTGAACGAATGTTCATTTGCCTGATGGGCTTCCCTAGGCCAGGGCAAACCAGGTGGGACGTAAACTTCAGGTCTTTGCCGTTTGCCGCTTAGCGAAGCTGAAACTGTTTCGACGGACGCTGGGCGGCCCGCGCTTGCACGTAGCGTCCTGCTGCTCCGGTGAGGCATTGACTGGCGGATTCGCGAAGTGGGTACAAGTAGCGTTATGCAGCCAAGCGCCCATTGTTGCGTTTACGTCAGTATTTTTAATACCGCAGGTGCTCGGCCAATGCAGATAAACAGTGAGATGCGCGATGCCGGAAACGGGTCTGAAAGCCCCCAGGTCCTAGTCCACGGGACAGGGACAGGGACAGGGACATGAGCAGGTTGAAGTGCCCTGGGCATCAACAAATTCCAGACGAGCTGCCGCTTGCCCTTTTGGCGGCGAGTCATCATGCGCGCGCGCCAATAGGCGTAGGATTGGCGATAGGCTTGGCCATTTTAGCGGGGATTACCATCGGTCTGCTGTCAGGACTCGTTTTTTATCAAGCTATGAGCACTTCTGCGCGCCTGGTCGACGCTACTGAGTCGGAGCGGTCTGCGGCGACAACACGTCCAAGCGAGCCGTGGGATAACTCATTCTTGGAGGGGCGGGACTGTACGGTGTGGCACTCCAATGAAGGTCTGGGAGCATTTCTGGATGCGCAATATTCTCCAGGAACCATGTTTTAACTCGGGCTGTTGATGGGCCGGGAATAGAATCACCTGGTAGCCCCGGGTTTGGAGATGCACCGTGCAACCACTATTTTGTTTGCAGGCGACCCGCGGTTTGGCCGCGCTGCTGATCGTTGCTTATCACTCCCTGTTGATCAATGCGCAGTATGTGCAGGGGGCGCTGCTACCCCAAAGTCTGTTCCGGCTTGGACAACTTGGCGTGGATGTGTTTTTTGTCGTAAGCGGATTTGCTCTGGTCATCGCCAGTCAACATCAGTTTGGTGCGACGCGTCAGTCCTTCCGTTTCTTGAAGCGGCGTTTTGTGCGTATTTATCCCCTGTATTGGGTGTATTTTATCGCCATATATGTCCTGCTCCGCCTAGAGCCTGGCATGGTGAACAGTTCGCCAGCGCAAGAGTTCGACGTCACCGCGTCATTCTGGATGTTGCCACAGTCGGCGGTCCCCATGCTCAGCGTGGGGTGGTCTTTGATTCATCAACTCTGGTTCTACTCAGTATTTGCTGTATTCCTACGGCTTGCACCGCGATGGGCCACGGTCGCATTTGTCGCCTGGGGAGGCGCCGTCGTCTGCTCGGGCATTCTGTTTCCACATCACGACAACCCCTATTTACGTATCGTGACCCATGCCTCGTCGCTGGAGTTCATCTTCGGCGCACTCGCTGCGATGATCTATCTGAGGCAGTTGCGCCGCTCGTCAGTCACAGTGTTGGCTGAGCCCCTGTTGCTCATGTTTGGGATAGGGAGCATTGGCTACGCCCTGTGCGCGCAGGTGATCGATGCCGGTTCTGTTCCGTATCTTTCGTTGGTGCGAGCTTTCACCTTCGGCTCGGGCGTGGCACTTGTGCTATTGGTTTTAGCCTTGCAGGAGTCAAAAGGTCGATTGAGGGCCTTTTCAGTACTCAAGTCCATCGGGGATCTCAGCTATTCGCTGTGCCTCTCTCACCTGTTGACGCTGGGCGTTTGTGGGCGGGTATGGCAATGGTCGGGACTTAGCGCAAGCGGTTGGTGGGTGCAGGCTCTATTTTGGTTGCTGGCGTATGCTGCGGTCTTGGCTTTGGCGGCTTTGAGCTGCCACCTGGTGGAGAAACCACTGCGGCGCTATGCCGAGAAGACGTGCTTTTTCCGTACGCAACCAAAGGGCTACAAGCGCCGTGAGGTAGCCGGCCGCGCTGAGGGTTGATTGGGCTGAGCACTCAGGTTTTTTTCCTGAGCTTTTAATCGCCGTTGTCGCTTTGATCGAGTTAAAAGCAATATCGATCCCCGAATCAATTCTCCCAAAAGGCTTCGACCCCATCCCGGTATTGCTCGCGTAACAGGCTTTGAAAGTCGTGATTGGCTAATTCGTGAGTATCGCCCCCGCCCAAACATAACATTAAGGATGGCTCCACCCAATCCTCAAGCGCTCCTCGTGTATAAGGGCAGGGTAACCATTGGCTCAATTGCGCCGCGGTATCACTTGCGCGGGGATATGCTGCAAGACGTTTGCACAGTCCATAATTGCTCCCGCAAAAGTAGGACGAGTCATCGATTTCGATGGCTCCAAAAAGCCGGAGGTGCTCGGCGATAATCGATGCCGCCCGATGTAGGTCGGTTCCTTGGTTCATAGAAGTGCGCGAGTCCTGCGGCAAATTTCCAGCATTGGTGAATCCCCCGTCGTCATCTTGCCGCGCTTTCGCAGCCGGAGTCTGTCACACCCGCTAGCCAGCCTTCGACGTTCGTATCAACATCAGCGGGAGTCTCGTCGACTTCAGCATCGTTTCAGAGTGCTCTGAATATAGGTAGAAAACAACATGCGCACTTGAACTCGTTCCGTGCGGATCCCGATCTCCTCAGTGGCACCATGGGTAGTGTCTTGCCAGCTGTCAACGTCCTTGCCACCACTATGCTTCTGGTTGCGGGGGGGGCTGTAGAGAAACCTGCTTTGAACAGTGATCTGACCTTGACTGTTGCCGCCATCCCTACTGCGTTAGCCCGTACAGTATTGGGATGAAGGTATTGCCCCATGTGCCCAGTTCCCTGTCCTGATCCTTAACGCGATTAGACGTTAATGGTCAGCTGCGCTAGCTCTCCGGGGTTAGAAGGAGGCATAAAATCCAGTTGTGAAGCGGCGGCTTAAAGCTGCAGTGCTTTGCTTGCCTTAATCACTGTGCAACCTTTCGTCTGTTCAAGCATAGTAGGAGCCGTAAGCTGCAAATGTTTCCTTTTTTTGCGCGCGTAGATCGCGACATGTTGCCACCCGTAAGGTTTGCCACGCAGGAAAACCGCGGCGCTTCGAAATGGGTGATTAGGTGCGCTGGACGTCTTCTCCCTCGTGGTTCTTTGCCTTCCTTGTGATGTGCGTACATCAATCACTCATAAAAAATTCCAGTGGCATGCTGAAAACCTACAAATGAACTAGCTGTTTGAGATACGCATTAAGTCATCATCTGTGCGGACGTTTTTCACCGGGCTATATGCGCCAATGCGTCGCTTTCAGGAGGTCAAATGGGTGAGGCAGGACCGGTTGACGCGGAATGTGTCACTCGCCGCTGGGTGGATGTAGTTTGGCTTCGCATCTGGAGGGAAGCCCGAGAAAGTGAGCAAAGGAATTTGACAGTCAGACGGAGGGGCCGTTGACCGGCCCAAGGGCATGATTCGGTTAGCCGGAGGACCGGCATGAGCGCTGCGCGACTCATTAACGAGCTTTTGCCGTTGATGAGAATCGCGATTTGTTAGTGATATTGATGTCGAGCTAAGCGAAGAAGAGGTCCGCTAAGTGGTATGCGCGGGGCCGGGAAGGAGAGCCCTAAGCGTAGTCATTTTATAGTAGTCCCCGAGCTAAAAAATGAGGGGTCGAGGGCCGGTGCGACTCATTGGGTAGCGGCCGTCCTGCTGAGGTGGGCGAATTTGTGAGTTTGACTATTTTTATAACAAGCCGCCTGCTACTTGCGCTGAAGACGCTCATAGCGTCGATCTTACTAAGTTTGATTGTGTTGAACGATTCCGTTTATCGCCAAAAGTTCATTTTGGGTGGTGGTGCCGCAAATTTCATTCTATGCGAATTAATCCTTTTTAGGAATAAGCTGTGCTACGACAGCGTTACTGTAGATGGAGTATCCCTTAAAATCATCATTTTTGTGAGAGGAGTTCGTCTGCATAAATATTTGAATGGCGTAAATTTTCAAGCTGGAGATATTTACGGTACCGATAATTTAACCGGCTATACTCGATTGAAATGCGGGCACTATCGTAGGTTTGTCAGAGATAGAAAGCGTGTTCAACTCAATGAGGGTGTTACGTCCAATTTTTGCAGTCGACTTTGTGAATAAATATGGTTGTGGACGTGTTTTTAGGGCGCGGGATATCGGATTGCCTTTGCAGGTGCTTGATCCCAGGTTTTCCGATTCGTAAAGGTTTCTGACCTGGTATTTACCGCTCGCCCCAATAATTGCTTGCGGTAAAACTGTAAAGCCGACTTGTCGGCTTGTGCGGCATTGAGTTCGACTCCCGAGGATGACGGGAAAACCTGGCGCGGATTTCCAGTTTGCTCATTCCGGTAGATTTCACAGCTGCGCTTTGTTACGAGTAATTGTCATTCTCTCGTGCTCGACATCTTTACCAAAGTGCCTCTAGACCGCGGCTTTGACAATGATTCAGCATTTCTGACATGACTCCATTCGCGCCAGCAAGTCTAATCCGCTCATGTGTATTTAGTCTCGTGAGAATCCTATGCGTAAACAACCTTTTGTATTTTTGGGCGACACATCGCATCCTAATCCGTTTGCGGATAGGGTTCGATTGAAAGCCAGAATCACGCTCGCTTTTTACTGCTTTTCAATCATTGCTCCGGTAGGGCAGGTTTACGCTGCTCCACAGATCAAAGCTGCGCCGGCTAAAGTTTCTCAAGCAAATGAATATACGCTTCACGTGATGCATAAAGGCGACACGCTGGACAGTGTGGCGAAACAATACGGAGTTTCTGCGGAATCCTTGAGGAAGGCGAACGCGGTCTTTGAAGGCTATTTTGCACCTAAAGCGATAATCGTCCCGCATAAAAACGGAGGCAGCTTCAGTAGTACCTTCACCATTTATAAGCTAACTAAAGGTGATACGCTTAGTGATATCGCGGCACGTTATAATCGGTCGGTCAAAGAGCTCGCTAATCTAAACAGCTCCGTGATGCCGGCTAATGTGTTTTCAGCGGCCAAGGAAGGGACGAGTATCCTTGTTCCGGTTGTCGCTACGACAGCGAAGTCCCCGGGTACCCAATCTGCAAGTCAAACCGAGCAGAAAGTAGCCTCAACTGTCTCGTCATTGGGACAAACGATGTCCGATCCTGACATCCAAAATCGCGGACAGCATTTGACCGAGCGTGGCATCAATCAGGCAGCGGGCATGGCGACCTCTGCCGCGGGTCAAAGCATTGAAGGCTTTCTCAATAACAAAGGTAAGGCCAAGGTCGGAATTAACGCCAACGTCGATAGCGGTCAAGTCGACTACTCGCTCGATTACTTGCATCCATTGCTGGAAACGGGAAAAAGCACGGTCTTCGGGCAAGTCGGAGCGCGGACCTCCAATGAACGAAACATTGGTAACGTTGGTATGGGTTATCGGACGGCAATTACCGACTCGTTGACGTTGGGCGCGAACATGTTCCTCGACCAGGACTTCAGTCGTAACCATACCCGCGCCAGCGTGGGCGTTGAGGCTTGGGCGGAGGCTGCGCGGTTGTCCGCGAACGCTTATACGCCGGTCAGTGGTTGGAAAAAATCCGGTGACACCAAATTAAACTCCGATCCGGACACGAAAATTCTTCAGGAGCGCCCAGCCAAAGGTTGGGACGTCAATATAGAAGGGCCTGTCCCAGGCTTACCGCAAGTCGCCTTGACCGGCAGCTATTTTCAATGGAAGGGCGATAAGGTGGATGCTACGGGCTCACGTAGCGAATTGGAAAAGAACCCAAAAGGGTATACCGCAGGCATCAAATGGCAGCCGGTGCCACTGGTGGGGTTCTCGGCCGAGCATTCCAAGGTTTCCGGATCTAGCAGCAATATGAACATGGGGATGAATCTGGATTGGAGCTTCGATCGTTCGATGAAATCGCAGCTCGACCCTTCCAAAGGCTATGCAGTCAAACCCCTGGATCAAGCGCGTAATGAGATGGTCAAGCGCAATTACGAAATTGTGCTGGAGTATCGCGAAAAAGATAAACAGAATCAGATTCAACCGTTGGCGTTTCCTCTCGACGCCGTCAATGCAGTAGCAGGACAGCAAGGGCAGGGCCCTTCTGTAACGGGCGTGCAAAATGGTCACGTGGTGACCTACTCCTCCGATAAACCCGGTATGGTCGATGTGGATTCGAGAACGGGTTATCTGACGAGCAATCCTGCAGCGCCTACGTTGACCGCCACAATTACCGCGACAGAATTTAACGCCGGTAACTCGGCTCGTATGGTTAGCGATTCTCAGCGTATCGCCAGCTACCGCGTAGATCTTCAGGCTCAGAAGTTTATTCCCTCGGCTTCCAACCTCAATATCAGTGGCGTGTTGCAGGTGGGGCAAACCTTGATCGGTACCTTCGACTTCGCAGATAACGATACCGACCCAAAAAATGACGCGACGAACAATGCCTCGACAGTCCTGTGGACTGGTGGCGGCGTTTCCGGGCACACAGATGTTCAGTACACCCTGACTGCGGCAGACTCAGGCAAAGTGCTGGCATTTAATGTTACGCCCAAGAATTTGAACGGTGATCTAGGGGCAATTGCCACCGTCACCACGGCGAACGCCCCAAGTGGTATCGGCGGAGGGACTACTCCGCCAGGCATCGTGGTCGACCCGTCGGGTGTTCCGGTCGCAACCAATCTGGATATCGCCGGTGTCCTGCAAGTAGGCCAATCGCTGACGGGCAGCTATGTCTTCGCGGATAACGATGGTGATGCGAGCAACGATGTGGCCAACAATGCCTCCATCACCTTGTGGAGCGGTGGCGGCACGCGGGGTATTACTGATCTGCAGTACCCATTGACCGGAGCGGACGTCGGTAAGGTATTGACCTTCAGTGTCCTGCCGAAGACAACGGGCGGCACACGAGGGGTACTGGCCAGTGTGACCACCGCCAATGCACCGAGCGGTATCGGTGGTGGAACTACCCCGCCTGGTATTGTGGTCGACCCGTCGGGCGTTCCGGTCGCAACCAATCTGAACATCACGGGCACCTTGCAAGTGGGCCAGACGCTGACCGGTAGCTTTGACTTTGCCGACAACGATGGTGATGCGAGCAACGATGTGGCCAATAACGCTTCGACCATGCTGTGGAGCGGTGGTGGTACCTCGGGTGACACCGATGAGCAGTACGTGTTGACCAGTGGTGACGTCGGTCAGGTGCTGACCTACACCGTGACGCCGAAAACAGCTAACAACGTGACGGGCGTGAATGCCAGTGTGACCACCGCGAGTGCGCCAGGCGTAGGCGGGGGCGGCACGACACCGCCAGGTTCGATCGTTGATCCGAGCGCGGTACCGACCGTGGACAACCTGGACATTACGGGCACCTTGCAAGTGGGCCAGACGCTGACCGGCAGCTTTGACTTTGCCGACAACGATGGTGATGCGAGCAACGATGTGGCCAATAACGCTTCGACCATGCTGTGGAGCGGTGGTGGTACCTCGGGTGACACCGATGAGCAGTACGTGTTGACCAGTGGTGACGTCGGTCAGGTGCTGACCTACACCGTGACGCCGAAAACAGCTAACAACGTGACGGGCGTGAATGCCAGTGTGACCACCGCGAGTGCGCCAGGCGTAGGCGGGGGCGGCACGACACCGCCAGGTTCGATCGTTGATCCGAGCGCGGTACCGACCGTGGACAACCTGGACATTACGGGCACCTTGCAAGTGGGCCAGACGCTGACCGGCAGCTTTGACTTTGCCGACAACGATGGTGATGCGAGCAACGATGTGGCCAATAACGCTTCGACCATGCTGTGGAGCGGTGGTGGTACCTCGGGTGACACCGATGAGCAGTACGTGTTGACCAGTGGTGACGTCGGTCAGGTGCTGACCTACACCGTGACGCCGAAAACAGCTAACAACGTGACGGGCGTGAATGCCAGTGTGACCACCGCGACTGCGCCAGGCGTAGGCGGGGGCGGCACGACACCGCCAGGTTCGATCGTTGATCCGAGCGCGGTACCGACCGTGGACAACCTGGACATTACGGGCACTTTGCAAGTGGGCCAGACGCTGACCGGCAGCTTTGACTTTGCCGACAACGATGGTGATGCGAGCAACGATGTGGCCAATAACGCTTCGACCATGCTGTGGAGCGGTGGTGGTACCTCGGGTGACACCGATGAGCAGTACGTGTTGACCAGTGGTGACGTCGGTCAGGTGCTGACTTACACCGTGACGCCGAAAACGGCTAACAACGTGACGGGCGTGAATGCCAGTGTGACCACCGCGACTGCGCCAGGCGTAGGCGGGGGCGGCACGACACCGCCAGGTTCGATCGTTGATCCGAGCGCGGTACCGACCGTGGACAACCTGGACATTACGGGCACCTTGCAAGTGGGCCAGACGCTGACCGGCAGCTTTGACTTTGCCGACAACGATGGTGATGCGAGCAACGATGTGGCCAATAACGCTTCGACCATGCTGTGGAGCGGTGGTGGTACCTCGGGTGACACCGATGAGCAGTACGTGTTGACCAGTGGTGACGTCGGTCAGGTGCTGACTTACACCGTGACGCCGAAAACGGCTAACAACGTGACGGGCGTGAATGCCAGTGTGACCACCGCGACTGCGCCAGGCGTAGGCGGGGGCGGCACGACACCGCCAGGTTCGATCGTTGATCCGAGCGCGGTACCGACCGTGGACAACCTGGACATTACGGGCACCTTGCAAGTGGGCCAGACGCTGACCGGCAGCTTTGACTTTGCCGACAACGATGGTGATGCGAGCAACGATGTGGCCAATAACGCTTCGACCATGCTGTGGAGCGGTGGTGGTACCTCGGGTGACACCGATGAGCAGTACGTGTTGACCAGTGGTGACGTCGGTCAGGTGCTGACCTACACCGTGACGCCGAAAACAGCTAACAACGTGACGGGCGTGAATGCCAGTGTGACCACCGCGAGTGCGCCAGGCGTAGGCGGGGGCGGCACGACACCGCCAGGTTCGATCGTTGATCCGAGCGCGGTACCGACCGTGGACAACCTGGACATTACGGGCACCTTGCAAGTGGGCCAGACGCTGACCGGCAGCTTTGACTTTGCCGACAACGATGGTGATGCGAGCAACGATGTGGCCAATAACGCTTCGACCATGCTGTGGAGCGGTGGTGGTACCTCGGGTGACACCGATGAGCAGTACGTGTTGACCAGTGGTGACGTCGGTCAGGTGCTGACCTACACCGTGACGCCGAAAACAGCTAACAACGTGACGGGCGTGAATGCCAGTGTGACCACCGCGACTGCGCCAGGCGTAGGCGGGGGCGGCACGACACCGCCAGGTTCGATCATTGACCCGAGCGCACCGAAGACAGTCACTATCAATGTTTCTGGTGGTGGTGCGCTGACCGGACGTCCACAAGTGGGCCAAACGCTTGAGGCCGCGACTGTTTGCGAAGGGGCGTGTGGTTCATTGAGCTATCAGTGGAAGCTGCAACGCAGTGAAGGCAGCAACGATTATGAGGCGATCCCGGGGGCAACAAGCGTCAACTACACGCCATTGGCATCGCAGCAGCGACGTGAGCTGCAGGTGGATGTGAACCTCACTGCGCCCTGATAGGCGCGGGTTCTGCCCATCCACGGCGGTTGAAGTGCAGTGACGTCTGTTACGTTACTGCACTCTCGGCCCCTTGAAAGCAGAAACCAATTTGTGCATCGAGACGCCAAATATGGAGGCGTCGCTCTAAAGCGCTTTAGGCAGTTAGAGGTAATGACAATGAGTTTTCTTCGGAATCATTTGCGCAGGCCGACTAACCTCCACTCATGGCCAATTAACATTCAAGACCTATCTATGAACTTTTTTAATTCGAACATGAAATTCCCTCTCACGCGTTTGTTGTTGTGCATGTTGCCCATGCTGAGCTTGAGCGCCGAGGCGGTGGTCGAGTCGCCTGAGAGCCTGCCGGTTATGGGGCATGCGCCAACCGCCGAGACATTGCGCATCACCAATATTTCCGCTCCAGGAAAGGGGCCGGCCCAAGACGATGAGTTACGGGCCGATTATGACTACACCGATCCGGACGGAGACCAAGAAGACCTTACCAAAGGTGTTTTCGGCTGGTCTGCTGCCGGAAGCCCGATTGCCGGCGCCACAAGTCAAACCTATGTCCCGGGTCCTGCTCAGAATAAGCAGTTTCTACGCTTCAACGTAACGCCAGGTTCGGTGTCGACCGCTGACCCAGACATGGCTGAAGCGCCTGTCACCAGCTCAGAGACCAGTGCCCCCGTTTTACCACCGCGGGCGCAACTGGCAAGTGAGTTTATCCTGGTAGATCCCGGCAGCCGTTGGGGGGATGCGTACATGGACTGTGCGAATCGAGGGGAAAGGTTACCTACCCGCACCGAGTTAGAGAACCTGTTTATCACCTATACCCGTGCCGAGGCTGTTGGCGATTCCGCTCAGGATATGCAAACCACATACGGCTGGCCCAACAGAGCGCATTGGACGGTAGAGGGCGACGACAGAAATCATGATCGTGTGGGGGTTAACGGTGACGGCGCCACCATCAGTACTGTGAACTCTAACGTCAATACTTTTTCGTGCGCCACTGCGGGAGCGGGCGAAGGTTTACCCACAGTAACAAGCGTCAGCATGCCCACCGCCAATGTTGGTGAGCCTGTCACAGCGGTTTACACCTATAACGGCAATTCAACTATTCCGGATCGTTCCAGGTTTAAGTGGTTCACCGCGACGGCCAGTAACGGTACAACGGGCAAGACCGTGATATCAGGCGCCACGAGTGTGAGCTACACCCCAGTCGCCGCCGATGGCGGTAAATGGTTGGTCGTCGAAATCACCCCGGCCAGTTACGACACCGTCGTGGGTACGCCGGTGACAGAGGTCAGTGCACAGCCTGTCAATGATTTGCTGACGGTAACTTTGGAAAACAGCAGCGGCGGAGCCGTGACGGGACGTCCGGAAGTGGGCAGCCAATTGGTTGCGAAAGTCGATTGCGGCGGCACCTGTGGCCCGCTGACGTATCAATGGCAAGTGGAAACCGCGGCGGGCTCCAATGTACTGGAAAATATTCCCGGTGCGACCGCTACATCCTATATCCCTATTGGTGCGCAGCAAGGTCGAGGCATACAAGTGCTTGTGGATCGGGCTGCTGGAGTTGCTGAGTAATGGCTAGAAAGTTTGAGATGACCCCGGTGGTACTATCTCGACATCTGGCTGGCCTGTGTATCGGGGCGCTATGCAGCACATCGCTGCTGGCCGCACCGACCAGCTCACCGGTGACCGCGCCCGTAATAGGCCGTGTTCCGACACTCAGCACACCGACCATGAGCAACCTCAGCGCCTCGGGGAGAACTCCGGCTCAGGGTGACGACATGAAGGCCGCTTACACTTACACCGACCTTGATGGCGATCTGGAAGACCCGAGCCTGGCTCAGGTGCAGTGGTTCGCCGATGCCGTGGCGATTTCCGGGGCCACGGCCCTGAATTTCGTTCCCTCGGCTGCGCAAAACAAAAAGTTTCTGACCGTGCGGGTTCAGCCTGGATCCATGCCCCCGGCCGACCCCAATATGGCGCTGGCGCCGATCACAAGCGTGGCGAGCCTATCGCCAGTGTTACCGCCACGTGCGCAATTGCTTGCAGAGTACTCCCGTCCGCCTAACAGCGCCCGTTGGGGTGATGCGTATATGTATTGCGCAAGTCAAAGCAAACGCCTCCCTACAACAGGCGAGCTACGGACCTTGTTCACCACGTATACTCGTGCCAACGAAGTAGGAACTTCCGGTGGAGGTGATCTCGGCCGAACCTATGGGTGGGGGGGCAGCGTGTTTTGGGCCCAGTCGGGTGATGCCACACGTCATGATTACATCTACGTCGGTGAAGACGGACGCGGAGCTGGGAACGCTAACAGCAACATCTATTGGTATGCCTGTGCCAACACCGGAACACCGGAGTTGGTACCAACAGTTACGGCAGCCAGTGTCCCTGCCGCCACAGTGGGAGTACCGGTAACGGCGCTGTATACGTATAACGGCAATTCGACCATTCCCGACCGATCACGCTTCCAGTGGTATACCGCTACCGCGAACAACGGTACCACTGGCAAGACAGCGATTACCGGGGCTACAGCGGCTAGCTATACCCCAGTGGCCGCCGATGGTGGTAAATGGCTGGTGGTTGAAATCACTCCGGCCAGTTACGACACGGTGGTGGGAACTCCGGTCGTGGCGGTTGGTTCGGCGTCGGTGTCTGCGCTACCTACCATAGCAGATGTCAGCATCAGTGGTTACGATGCATGGGGAACGCCGCAAATCGGTGGAACATTACAGGGCGAGTACACTTTTAATTCCAATGGCGGCAGTGCGGACGGGTCAACTTACCGTTGGTTAAATGGCAGCCGAAGCAGTACTGATAGAACCTATACTTTAACGAAAGCCGATGTGGGCAAAACTTTGACCTTTGAAGTGACGGCTAAAAGCACTTCAGGTGCACAGGGTAGTGTTCATAGTGTTAATACAGACAAGCGGGTATCAAGTTTAAAGTTGTTTAGAAAGCCTAATACCATCAAGTATTCGAAAAACGACCTTCCTGGGCTGAAACCACCGTATGCCGATGCGGCTTCGAGAGAATGTCGTTATTCAACGAGTCATCCTATACAGCGATTGCCTACCCGTAATGAGTTAACGCGATTGTTTGCGGATGAAACGTCTGGCGGTAACTCCAATGAAATGTGTACCAAGCATGGCTGGCCAATGAGTGCTATGTGTGGCGGCTCGGGTAACGAAGCACGGTATTGGACAAATGAGAACCATAACCCGACAGAGTCATACCATGTGAATCTTTATACCGGCGTGGTATCTCAAACGTCAAATGTAAATAGCTTCTACGTGACCTGCGTGGACTAATAGTTTTCATATGAGGCCTTGTATGTCATTCGGTCCGCTTTCAGAATTCTCGGGCGGCAAGCGAGTCGTTGAAGACAAACTTTAGGCGCCGAAAACGTTTTTAGTCGATGTCAGCCCGAAGGCAGCCATGCAACGCGCATTTACACACGCATTCTCGCCCGGGGGTTCAGTTGCTACAGTGACAAAGGACCGTCGACGCTAGTCCGATTCGAACATTTATGAAAAATGCGAAGCAAGCTTTGGTTTTTAGCTGGCTGGTGCTAACCATAAGATGGTTCCATCGAAGCGGCTGCCGAGTAGAAATACTCAGTGCCAGCGCGTTAAACACACGCTGAAGCCTGTGGTCGCGATGCCTAAAATAAGAAGCGACGAAAAGTCGATTTCTGAACGCAGGCCGCATGCAGTAGGCAGTGTCCCGCGATTTCGCTGAACAACCCTGAAACGGAAATCGATGATTAACCGGGCTGGAATTTTTCGTCAAACTGCACGTTCCCGCTGAAAGAGCGGGGTCCGATTTCATTGCCTGCGGGCAATCAATCATCATTGATCATTTTTAACTGTTTTTGACTCGCGCATTCAGATCGCATCGACGTTAATGGTGGCACTTACCAAAACTGCGTAGTCAATCATGAAAAAAATGTCGTCCCGAACTAAAATAGCAATGGCCCTCACTTGGGCATTGACCATTGGTGTTGGTGCTCACACAGCCCAGGTATTGGCCTTGGATTCCCTGCCAACGCTGGCAGTAGAAGGTCGTGCGCCAGTACTGAGCAATTTAGTCGTTGAAAACACCAGCCGCGCCGGTGAGCGACCAGCCCAGGGTGATGTCGTCGGTGTCTCGGGTTATGATTTCGATGACATCGATGGCGATGATGAAGTTATCACGGGGCCTGACGCGACCAGTTATCAATGGTTGCTGGACGGTACGCCAATTTCTGGCGCGACTAACCGACAGTACACGGTCCTCGATACGGATGCAGGCCAGTCACTGGCTGTTCAAGTTACGCCTAAAACTGATCCAAGCACTACCGACCCGTTTGTGGGTCAGCCGGTCCTGAGTTCGGCATTCACCGTGGGTGAAGCAACTCAGCCAACCAGCATTGAAATTCATAACGCTTCTGGCTTGCTCACTGGCCGTCCACTCGTGAGCGAAGTGCTGACTGCGACCCCAATCTGTCCGGCTGCATGTGATCCTTCGTTGGAGTTCACATGGAATGTAGATGGCGTTGAAGCTGGTACCGGTACTACCTACACCCCAACCAAAGACGATCAGAAGAAAGTCATTACCGTTTCGACACCTACCGTACGATAAGCAAAAGCTTATTGTTACGTTGCGCAGCGGTAAAAGAAACGCCCCAGGATCTCTGGGGCGTTTTTGCATGTGTCGGATACGTACTCGGCAAGTTTGATCCATTAGCCCCGCCCGAAATCAACCCTTTCATTCTCTCTACAGGTTTGTTTTCGATTCTCAGAAGAATCGACACGTGCGCTGAAGATTGCAAGCGAGCTTCTTGCGTCAATGGTCCGCCTGTACACGTACGTTTTGGCGTAACCCAATAAATTCAACGAAACGAAATATGTCTCTCGACATTGCCATCCTTTGCTGAGTGGATGGCGCTAGCGGGAATTCGAGCTGTCCAGAGTTTAGAGGCGGTTCGCCTCATTCCTGTTTTAGGTGTCTATCGCGGAATACTGCTAGTATCCACTCTGATATTAAGAAGGCTTTGCGCGCCAGAGGGTGGGAATTTGCGGTCGAATAATTCAGGCAATCCGTTGCTGGCGACCTACTACGTGTTGGTGCTAGATCAGCGTGGCGAATATGTCGAGTATGACCTTGAGCGTTCGAGGCTGACTTTTTATCCTGCGGTGGGTGTCATTCGGCACGTAAGTCTTGGCTCCGCTGAAGCGGTCTTGTTGAAATGTCTCATCGAACGTCCGGCTGAGGTTATTTCCAGGCAGATGTTATTAGAGGCAGCTTGGCCTGGGCGGGTTGTTCAAGAAGGCAGTTTGAACCAGGCGATTTCTACCCTAAGGGCAATATTGGGTGACGAACAGCGACGTGAAGTTATCAGAACTGTACCGCGTCGAGGGTATCAGATAGATCCACTTGCATTACTGGATCGAGACCAATGGACGCTTCGAAAGGAAGCGTTGCTGAATCCTCCCGTGCTTCCGACCTCAGATGAGCTGGCACCAGAGGAAATCGCCCCTCCGGTTTCGCCTGAGCGCATTAGGCGTCACTGGTCGGTGAGCTATCTGATATGGACAGTAGCAACGATATTGGTTTTTCTTTTATTTAGTTGTGTTTCGCGTTATTACTACACTTTTATGCCTGTGTATGTTGCGAGCGAGTTTAGCGTCGGCAAAGCTCACGTGACTCTGGTTTCATTTGATGATGAGAGTTTTTTAGCATCAAAAGAAGCATTGAAGGGCGTATTTCAGAAAGTGGACAACTTGGGTGGCGGAAAGATACTCGTGAATCGGATGCGCAATTACTACGAGTTGAACTGCCTGAGAGAAGATCGTACTTTGTACACGCTGATGGTACACGAGGTGAAGTTGTACTCGATTTCCGAAGAGAATTTGAACCGGTGTCTGAAATGAAAGCAAGGGCTAAAAACGTGTTGAAAACGCTCCCTGTATTGGCAGTTATTATTATCGCGTTATTGGCAGTCAAACTTCAAAATTACCTAATGTTGCCGCAGGGTGATCTGTATTCTACGGGTCAGGCGGTCACATCGAACGGAGATGTAGTTGCCTTTGACGATAAATTAATTTTTCGAGGAGGGGATTTCAGTTACGCGATGTACTCTTCCTGGGGCGGAAAGATTAACGTTGGGCAAGTCGGCGGCGAAATTTCTCCAGGTTATCTTGGAGATATTAGATTTAAGTTCAATCGAAGTACTAATCATGGCTCGCCATTGTTGGGGGATCCGTTGCTGGACAACTCCCTAGCCTTCAATCAAAGTTTTGCACGAAGCAAGGGTGCGAGCTTTTCTGTCGTACCGATAGAGGGCGACTTTTCCGGTTTATGTTTTTATATCATAGAGCTCAGTAAAGCCCAGTGCGGGGGCAAAGGTTACTGGCGGGAGCGAGTGTCCGGGATGGGGCGCATGGGGGGCAGGTGAGTTAACTGACGTTGGAGCATTTTTTCCGTCTGATTAGGCACGCGTCGAAAATCGCGTGCCTTTTCTTTGTAAGTTATTGCGGCATCATTGAAGAGTGATGCGAAGAAATCAGCCAATTGTTGTCTTCATAAATATAAGTGTAGGTGTAGCGGGCTGGAACTTTAGTACCATCCTTCATCGTAAAGGTGTAGGTGCCGATATCGGCCGCCCAATTGCAACCAATCTGAATCGAACGACTGTCAATGCTGCCTTGCGGCTTTTTCTTTAGAAAATCATCGAAATACTGAGTTTTTTGGTCATTGGTCAATCTAGGATCATTGGCCAAAGTCGCCAGCAGCACAGAATCCTTGCTGTAGTTTTTTACAACTTCTTTTGAGTCCAGCGTTGCAAGGGACTTGTTCCAGCGTTCGAATAGGTTCTCCACCTCCGTGGTAGAGATAGTAGTGCATTGCTGGGTCTCGGCAGCGAAAGCTGTTTGAGCGCTCAGGGTTGAAAGCATAAAGGCAGATGCAAAAAGAATGCGCATGTGAAGATCCTTGCGTGACGTAGTATATGTGAACGTGTCTGCACTTTAAATCGTGCGTTCGTTTAAAGGTAATCAAACAGAATGAATGATTGTCACAAGCACGCCTGGGGAGGGTGGGACGCATTAATAGTGTGGCTTGCCGCCGGCGTTAGCGTTCGCGATGCCTCTTATCAATCAATTCATTGAAGTGTCCGAATCTATAAGCAGGCGATTACTCTATAGCGGGTGATAGGTAACCGTCTTCCACACTGTTTTGATATCATTGATATGTGCCAAATTATTATTGATATTTTCCCAGTTGAACTCCGCTAGTGGGCTGTGCGGTTTTTAGACGCGTATTTATTTCCATTAGATCTGTCAAAGCGGCGGATTGGCCGGCAGTGACGTTTTGTAGCTGTCCCTTGTTCTGATGATGCGTTACGCCTTGGTAAAACATGCGGTAATTTATGATGATCTAGGCGCGCCGTCGTCGGGCGAGTAGCCAACGGATAAGCAAGCGGGCCTCTGCCAAGAGCGTGGCCGCGTGCGAATCATATCGTTCTTGGAAATTCGGGTTCTGACGTGACAAATCGCAGATAAGTCAGTCTATGATGGATTCTTGACTGCCTACACCCCACAGCTTTGGCGCGCGGTGCTATCAAGAGGGCGACAGTTCACCGCATCGCGCTGGCACTCTTAGTCGCTCCAATCGCTGCGCGGTTGTTCTTTTTGCTGTCAATCACAAATGGACAAAGGAATGCGGTTGGCAGTAAGCGTTACTCGTTATTAGGCAAATGCTGTCCCTGTGCTCGAATAAAGCCCCGTCCGACTCATGGTAGGACGTTATAGCCTCGTTGTTGTAAGCATGAACTGTACACTGAATTATTGGCGGTAATCGCTTGGTCGGTTGCACTCTGGTTCTGCCTGCGGTCCTGACGCTGCTTGGCGCCTCCAACCACTACGCCAGCGGTAGCGGCGCTGGCGGCTTTATTTTGCCGATATTCTTGTTTGGTTGAGTTGCTGATGTTTTCGTACTGGTGGCTGTTTACCGCAGCGGCAGTTGCTCCTGCGACTGCGCCGGTGGCGGCGCCTCGAGCGCGCCCTCCGACCGGCACGCTGTTGGGTATTGGCTGCTGGTCGTTGGCTTGGGTGCGACAGGCGCCCGTGTCTTTCTGAATCAGTTCTTCGTTTTGATTTTTCAGGGGTACAACGGTGGCCCCAAAGGCGACGGGGCCCAATGTCAATGCGGTAGTTGCTAACAGGAAGGATAAAAGTTTCATGAGACGTGGTCCTTTACAGTTGTTCAGTGTTAAGCCATTGCCCTACTCATTGACCTGCTCACAGCATCGCCCCGTCGACACCCATCAGGGGTAGCGATCCACTTGGGTGGATACTCAATGGTCTCCGATTGCACCCAGCGTCGGAAGGGGATGGATTGAGAGCGGTGCGGATTTGCCGAGTACCAATTGCGCGGGAGGTAACGCTTTAGAATACAGCCATCCCTGAACCAGGGTGACGCCTTCACGCTGGAGTAATTCGACCTGTTCGGTAAATTCTACCCCCTCGGCTACTACCGTGTAGTGCCTAGCATGTGCAATGCCCACCACCTGTCGCCACATGGCATCGGGGGCATGGCAGCGGTCGAGGGTTAGAAACGAGCGGTCGATTTTGAGAATGTCGATGGGTAAGTGTTCCAAGTACGCCAAGCTGGAGTAACCCGTGCCAAAATCGTCAATGGCGATGCGGTGTCCTAGATCTTTCAAGCGGGACAGTTGGAATGCCGCCATTGTTTTGTCCACCAAGACACTTTCCGTCAATTCAAACACGATGAGGTCGGCAGGGATCTTGTATTGCGTGAACAGTGTGTGGATAAACCCTGGAAATTCCCTGTCCGCAAGATCTTCTGCTGACAGGTTGATGGTGATATACAGGCCTGCCACGTGCTGGAAGTACAGCGCATAGTCTTCGGCTACTCGACGACAGACCCATCGAGTCAACACGCAGGACAGTCCGCTGCGTTGAGCTTCAGCAACAAATAGGGTTGGACTGATGAACTCGCCTTTCCTCTGCCAACGCACTAAGGCTTCGGCGCCGCACCAATGACCACTCTGCAAATCGACGATCGGCTGGTACTGCAGCGTTAATTGATTGCGCCGCAGGGCGCGGGCGAGCAAGGCGGCAAGGGAAAAACGCCGCCGATGGGTGTATACGCCCAAACGAAACAGCAATCGGCAGAGTAAGGCCCCTCCCAGCAAAACGGCCAAAAATGTCATCCACCAGGCCCGCTGATACACCGCATGCGGCAAGCTCACGACGCCCAGCAAATTGGCCCATTGGCTCACGAATGTGAGGTGCCAGTAGCCGTGGTCATAGATCAGCTGGCCGATCTTCGGTGACTCGGTGATTGCCGGGTGAAGGGTTTCTTTGGCCAGTACGGTTTCCAGCGAGGACGCGTCAATCAATCGGTAAGTCATTGCCGAATCGGTTTGAAGGGCATTGAAAAAGATGGCCTTGTTGACCCAGATATAGGCCGGGCCCTTGGCGATGACCAGGAATGTTGAGAGTGGGCGGCTCTGATCGGTTGTCGCGGTCCCGGAAAACCAATAGTTGTGATCGGCCCGGGGGTAGTGGGTATCGGTACTGTACTGCGGAAGGGCCGATGCTGGCAGGAGGTGGCCGTAGGATGAACAGATGGTGCCATCGGGCATCCGCAATGCGGCGTCATAGCTGTAGGACGACGACCTGACTTCTTGGGCCATCTCTTTGAGCACAGGATCCGAGCAATGGTCATACCGCTCGCCTAGGCTGTTTAGGGTTTGCAGGACACTGTCGAGCTGGTCGTCAATGGTTTGGGCTCGCTGGCGGGTCTCGAGTGCAAACTGGTTCATTTCTCGTAGTGTCTGCTCGCGCACCACTCGATCGCACACCCACACGGCCACAACGATCAGGATGAGGCTGCTCGGGATAAGCCATGCGAGTCGTCGACACCACATACGCTGTGCGCCGGTCATTTCAGCACCTCGCTCTGCGTATCCCCGATGACCTTGCTCGTCGCTGGATAGCCGATAGCGCTGTTCAATTTGTTACAACGAACCCGTTTGCTGTCGATGGAGTTGTGTACGACGTGGGCCAATGAATGTCCGCGTTCGGCATTGATTCGCTTCGCGTGTGAGTCGGCGGCAAAAGCACCCATTGCTGCGATGGGGGTCGACGGTACCGCCTGGGGCCCGGGTGCGCCCCAATACCCAGGGCAAGTGTTGGGCATATACGACCTGCGGACACCGCTCCTGAACAACATCGCGCTGAGGGGGCGTGGCCATTGACTGCCGGCGCCACGGTTCATGCGGATGTGCGTGTTGGTGTCGTTTTGTCTTCGCTTAATCGCCAGCAGTTCGCCTTGGTTCTTCGACGCGGGGTATGGGTAGGCGTACAGAGAATCGAATAACGCCCAGCTGCACTGCCGCGGATGAAGATCAGGTGCATTCCGGTGATGCAAGGGGTGGCCCTGCGGCGAGAGAACCGATAGGAGCACCTGATGGCCACCGAGACCACCAGTGCGTCGCTCCAAATGCATAGTCTGGACAATGCCCCGGGTAAGTCCAACGTCAGCCAACGCTTTCGCCTGATTCGATTTTTGTGGCTGACTCATTCTGGTTTGCTCTGTCAGATCTAGGAAGAGCCCGTGCGTATAGCGGAAGGGCAGGGGGCGGTATGGTCCTGCGACCATTGGCGAGCGGTGCGGGCAACCGTGATCGCCAACTGCTCAACAGCTTTTTGGTGAGCCAGCACCAGCGTCTGCACCTGTTCCCCCGCCGGCCATTGCTCGACACTGGAGCAGGTCAGGTTTTTTTGTGGGGCATCTGCTTGGCGTAAGCTCATACTCCACAACACCTCTATCAGTGCGTACTGACCGGGGCGTGATTCGAAACGTCTGACATGGGCTTGCAGGGAGAGTATAGGCAGCCCTGGCGCTTTGGGCAGTCCGGCTAAATTAATACTACCCAGCTCGCTCTCGAGGCCACTCACCAGGGCGTCATTAAACTCATCCGCCAGCGGCGCACTCCATCGAGCGTTCTCTAGAATTCGCACGGTACCGTTCGAGTATTGCATCACCAATTGCGGCTGATCGACCTGAGCCGGGATCCGCAAGGAGTGCAGCTCGAACTGAAAGGTTGGTGTGCCCTGGAGCGGTTTGATGGCATCGGCCTTGGAGGCAGAAGCCAGCGTGTAATAGTGTGTAGGGGCTGAAGCACACCCTGTCAGCGCCAAGATGGCCATCAGACTCAGGCCGCGTAGCGTCCAAATAGTCATTGGGTAGTCACTCCGTTGGTTGCGGCATTGCCCAATGGGGCATCCTTGGCATGTCCCCTAAGTAGCGCTTCGGGGTGACGACCGAGAAAGTCCGCGAGCACACGCACCGAGCGTGCGGTGCGCTGGACTTCCTCCATGGCCAGCCCGAACTGCCGACGTTGTGGCGACTGCTCGGAAAAACTGTCATTGGCTTCGGCCAAGGTCGCTTTAGTCTGTGCCAAGGTCTCGTGCACCTGGGGCAGCACCTGACTGTTCACTTGGCTCAGGGTCTGTTGGAGGGCGCCCAAATTGCCGCTCAATTGACTGGCTATCTTTTCCAGCGGCAACTTGCTGACCTTTTCGACAATCGCCTCCAGTTGGACCTGAAGCTTATCCAGGCTGCCGGACACTGTTGGAATTTGCGGAGGTCGAGCCGTCGCGTCGAATGCGATGGGCTTTGCCCCCGGGACAATATCCAGGGCAATATACAATTGGCCGGTGAGGACGTTGGCGCTGCGAGCCTGGGCCCTTAGGCCTTTTAGGATCAGAGTCTTGAGCGTCGCTTGGGCCCGTTGCTCGCCCTCCAGTGTGGATTCGGCGCGTAGACGCTCATGGGCCGTGCCCAGCCGCTGCGGGTAAATCACCGCGGTGATGCTAGTTGGAAACTCCTTTCGCTCAGGGTCATAATCCAACTCGATCGACATCACTCGGCCGAGCGTCACCCCCTGAAATTCAATCGGCGCATTCACAGATAGCCCGCGCAAGGCCTGATCGAAACGCATGCGCACTAAGTAGGACTCGCCATCATGGGGGGCCATGGCTCGCTCTTGATCAGTGAACAAGGTGAAAGCGGACTGTCCGGGAGCGGGCTGTGGATCCAGGCTGGAAGCGGCATCACCAAAGGCGATGCCGCCAGCTAAAATAGATGACATAGACTGCGTATTCACCTTTAAGCCGGCGGCAGTGAGGCTGACGTCCACACCACTGGCGTTCCAGAAGCGCGTATCCAAGGTCACGAACCTGTCATGCGGGGCATTGACGAATATCTGCATTTCCACGCTTTTGCCGTCCTCAGCCAGGGCGTACGACACCACTTGCCCGACCGGAATTCGTCGGTAATAAACGCTGGAGCCAATATCCAGCGATCCCAGGTCCTCGGTGCGTAAGGTAAAGAGGGCACCTTGTTGCTGATAAATAATGGGCGGAGGGGTTTCCAAACCGACAAAATGCGACTGCGCGGTTTTGGAATTGCCCTCGTCAGCGCCGATGAACGCTCCCGATAACAGCGTATCAATGCCAGACACCCCGTTGCTGCCAATACGTGGACGGACCACCCAGAAGCGTGAATCCTTAGCTGTAAAGGAGCTGGCGGAGGCGTTCAATTCAAGCGTGGCATTGACGTGGCGTCGATCATCACTCAAGGCGATGGCGACCACTTTGCCGATGGTGACGTTTTTATATTTGACCGGTGTTTTGTTCGCCTCCAGACCTTCTGCGGTTAAGAAGCTCACCGTAATCTGGGGTCCGACGGATCTAGCGTTGTGAATAATCAGCGACAAGCCCACCAGTGCGGCGACGATGGGCACCAACCAGACCAGCGAAACATTCAAGCGCCGGGCCCCGACGATGGGAAGTCCGGGGTCGACAGCGTCTGACAATGGGGGGTGTTTAGGCATCGCTTACCTCAGTATCCCAGATCAATCGGGGATCAAAACTCATGGCAGCCAGCATGGTCAGAACCACCACGAGGCCGAAAAATAAGATGCCGAGGCGCGGCTCGATGCTACTGACTGCCTGGAATTGCACCAGGGCGGCAATCAACGCCACCACCAGCACATCCAGCATCGACCAATAGCCGACACGCTCGATCAGGCGATAGAGATGCGCCCGTTCCTTCTGCGCCCATCGGCTGCGCCGCGAGCACGTGAACAGTAGAAGGCCCAGCACCATAAATTTCAGTCCGGGCACGGCCATGCTGGCAATAAAAATCAGCGCTGCCAGGTCCCAGGCTCCGGAATGCCAGAACTCCAGTACGCCGCTCATGATGGTGTTTTCACTGCCGCTTCCAAGCATGTCGGTGTACATCACCGGCAGTAAATTGGCGGGGATATAACAGATCAGACTGGCGAACAAAAAAGCGCCGGTGCGCTGTAGGCTGGCGGGCTTACGTTGATGCAGCGAGGCGTCACACCGCGGGCACCGCGACTCGGTGGCGGAACACACCCGCTCACAGGTATGGCACAAGGTCACGCTCATCTGTTCGGCTGTGGAAAAGAATGTCATCGCGGCTGCCTTTCCAAGTCATCCCACAGGCGCCGAATGTCAGTGCCCGAAATCAAAATGATCAACACCGATAACATCGCCAGCCCCCATAAGCCCAGCCCGGGATGGACGTCGAGCATGCCCGCCAGTTTGATCAGGGCGACGAGAACGCCCAGTAGCGCTACTTCGAGCATGCTCCATGGGCGTAGCCATTCGAGCATGCGCATGCATGGCTTAAATCCGGGTGCCGGTTGCCGGCGGAGGGCAAAAATGAGGACCCAGCACAACCCCAGAATCTGCAGCAGAGGCGCCCCGATGATGGTGAGCGCTGCCACCACGGCGATTGCGCTCATGGGGCCCTGGAACAGGGCGATGATCGAGTGCGCCAACGTGGCTTCATTGCTCAGGCCTTGAAGATTAATGGAGAGCACCGGAAATATGTTGGCACATACAAAACATAGGGCTGCCGTGAGGGTTAACGCCAAATGCTGTTGCAGGCTAAGTCGATTGCCTCGCGCCAGCACCGCAGCGCAACGTGCGCAGCGGGCAATTTGGCGCGTGCTCAACGCAATTTTTTGGTACACGCAATTGCAATGCTCACAAATGATCCATGAGGGAAAGGACACGCGTTGACTCCCTAAAAGCGGCAGATAGGCGTCTTCAGCGTGGCAGCCAAGGACGCTCATAGATCAGAGGCGGTAGTGCCAGGGGCGCAATCAGTGGCGAGGCATTTTCGATTGCATTCATCGCCGAACGTGTGCATTGAACGTTAAGCTGCGCGCTAAAGCTGTAGGCAATTCCTGCAAGTGTTTAAATGGTTCAAATACCATCGGTAGCACTCCATCGCTCCACGACGGGACAACCGAGGTCGTCACCTACACAGTGGTCAGTAATGCCCAACCAAAGGGAATAAAGGGAGGGGATGCGGACTAGACACCTAGGCTGATACGATTTGACTCCAGCCCGCAAGTCCGAAACTTCGCGGAAAGTGTTCCAAGTATTGAAAGTGCCGCGAATAGGGCAATCCAGCAAATAACCTGCAGACCACCCCATATCTGCTTTGATCACTCCGGCTTTTTTTCAAGATGGCTTTCGCGTCAACCGTCTAACTATGCTGCTGTTTTCTCGATCTGTTGCTCTCGGTCCGGGTTCAGCAGCACGATGCCGATCGGCTCCCAGTTACGCGTCCGGCCTGACCGCCGTTCCGGTTCTTTCTCCTTCGCTCGTTCGTACAGCTCATATCGCCGGGCTAAGACCTGATGCTCCAGCCCTCGATGCCGCTCAGCCGGTGGGACGAACCGGAGACGACTATGCGGGTGCTCGTTGTTGTATCAGCGCATAAAGTCTCTCACCCAAGAGCGTGAAGCGTCCAAACTGAAAAAGCCATCCTGGGACCATTGCGGGCAGTATTTCAGAGTTCTAAACAGCGACTCCGAGTAAGGACTGTCATTGCTCACGTCGGTTGGCCCCGCGAGGGTGTGATGCCCAGGTCGTACATCTTGCTCAACAGCGTCACCGATTTCATCGTCGCTCCGTTGCGGCTTACTCGCCGCTTTCCGCGTCGTAGACCTCCCAGCCCACTGCCTTGCGGCTGTAAATATCCTCGATCAGAGAGGTAGTAATACTTGCGGCGTATCGGCGAGAGCAAACAAGTGGTGTCCCATGACCACACCAGATTGGGCGCTTTGGCCGTATGCGTCGTCGGTGTCGTGTGCCTTCTGGGTCGCTGTCTGCGGTCTCGATGTTGCTGTCGGCCTGCCGCACGTAAAACGCAATAAAGCGTCGACTCCGACGCCAGATAACACGCTTGATCGGCAGCCGTGGCATGATCTGGCACGGCGGCAAGTGGGCGTACTCCGGGCTGTTACACAGCGTCACGGTGGTCTGACGCTCGAACTTCGCTCAGTGCATTTTGCGGTGTTGGCCGTGTGGCAATCGTTCGGGTGTCGGCCCGGATAACCTCCGTTCAGTCCAGCGCTGCGAGGTCCGCAGCGATCGGCCGATTTCCCTACAGGCCTTGATTTTTCTAGCGCCTGCCGCGACCGCGCTAACCAGCCAGGCAACGCGTAACTGGCGCTCTGGCAAAGACGTTAGTTGTCCTCGTTGTCGTTCCTCCTCCAATAGTCGTTTAGCTTTTTTCGCAGCACCAACAACGCGGCTGTTTCAGCGAGCGCATTGTCTTTGCGGCGCAGTTCGCGCACAAGTTCCTGGATGCGTTTCTTGTCATTGCGAGATTGCTAGCGGTCTAATTTTTGCTGGGCCTTCGCCAATTTCTGGCCGGTGATGAAAGCCTGCCGCCAAGCCGTACTTGTTCGGGGTAAAGGCCTTTGCGGCGGCAGTATTCACCTAGGGTGACGCTGAACAATTAACCCATTCGCACTGGCCCCATTTCCAAGCCGATTTTTGAACCTGCCAGCCTTCTTTTGCGTTTCTGGGGCCGATTTCTGCCCTTATTTTGCTGATATGGGGGCCAGTCCCGCCTTTCAGACGGATTTATCCCGCCGCCCATTGCAAATACCGCTTGGCCAACATTAGGTTGGCCAAGCCAAACAGGCTGAACATCTGCGCCGTATTTTTTTCCAGCCCACGGTAGTGAACCTTGCGATGATGGAAGCGCACCTTGATTATCTGAAATAGGTGCTGGACCTTGGCACGCAGGTGCGTCTTGGCGTATTGGATCTTGCGCTTGACCTGGTACAGCAAGCAGCCTTTGCCGTGATGTTTATAGCTGCTTGGCAGTGCTGCGATCGACCAGATAACGTCCCGTTCAGCATGCTCCGGTCGCTTGACCGCACCGGTGTATCCGGAATCTCTCGAGATGTGGGTTTCCGCACCGTGCAGCAGTTTGTCGACCTGAGTGACATCTGCCACGATGGCCGCCGTACCAACCAAGCTGTGCACCAATCTCGACGTGGCGTCGACACCAATGTGGGCCTTCATCCCGAAGTGCCACTGCCACTGATTGCCTTTTTGGCCTGATGCATCTCAGGATCGCGCTTGCCTTCTAGGTTCTTGACCGACGGCGGCACGGCGATCAGGGTAGCGTCGACGATAGTGCCTTCCTTGAGCAGCAGACCCCGGCTGCCCAGATGCAGGTTAATCGTTCAAACAGCATCCGCGTTAGCTGATGGGTTTCCAGCAAGCGGCGAAAACGCAGCAAGGTAGTGGCATCCGGTGCCGACTCGCGGCCCAGGTCGATGCCCATAAAACCGCGGATGGCTTGGTTGTCATAGACGGCATCTTCGCAACCTTCATCGGAGAAACCGAAACATTGCTGCGTGACATACATGCGCAGCATGCGTGATAACCCAATCGCAGGGCGTCCGCGCTTGCCTGTGGTGTCGCTATAGAACGGTGCCACTTGCGCCTGCAGCTGCGCCCAGGGCACCAGCTGTTCAAGGTCAGCTAGGAAGCGATCTCGGCGAGTCTGCCTTTTCTTGCCGGTGTATTCGAGTTCGGAGAAGGACTTCTGCACGTGCGTAACGATCACGGAGAGGGTTGCTGGTTGAAGTTACTCAATGTGCCAATGGTGGGGACTGTTGGCTATTTTTGTAGCGTCTCCCTAGGTCGATCTCGGACAAGCCGGCGGCTTTGAGCTGACAGCAAACTTGGTTTCGGCTGACCAATTTTCGGCCAACGACTTGTTTTCGGACACTGCACTTCCTTCAGAACTGAGCTGTTTGCGCCAGTTGGACAAAGACATTTCGCTGACCCCCTCGCGCCGGGAAACCTCGGCCATCGAAAGGTTCAGCGTGGTAAGCAGCATCTTGAGTAATGCTGCTCTGCGTTCAAGCGAATAGTACGGCACGACCAGTCTCTTTCAGCCCGCCAGACGCCAGCCCTTCATCAGCTCGTGCACGCATGCGGAAAAATTCAAAGAAACACGCCAAACAAACTAATGGAAATCGACCATGAGCAACGGTTGTTCACTCGGGCACCGGGCACGTCAGGCGCAAATGATTCAACGCTGGAAACCGTGGGAGCGCAACACCGGCCCGCGAAGTGAGGAAGAAAAAACATGGTGTTGCGCAACGCCTTGAAAGACGGTGTGAAAGCGCACTTGAAGGAGTTGCGCCGCTTTATACGTGAGCAGGCCTGCGCGTTACGAAATTTGCGGAGAATAAGTCATAGCCAGCAGCGTTGAAGGGCAGCGCTGCGGGCCCCCGGTGTCTAGAAGTTGCCACGGCTTTCCAAGTTCCGGTGTGCGCAGCGCCCCTACCAAGTACCGTCAATTGGATTGAATCACTTTTCAGGAAAGGCCTACAGCCAAAAAATATGCGGGCTGATATGGTGCACAATCAATGCTGAATTCGCCGAGCGGATTAAGCGTTTCAGAATGTTGTCCGCTAGTTGCGTTAAGGAGAAGCTTGTGTTTTCCCTCACCAATACTGCTTTCTTTGATTTACTGGTTCCTTCGAAACATAACGATTTTGAAGTGCTCGCTTTCGAAAACATTGAAGTCATTAGCGGGGAGGGGTGCGGTGAAAATCCGAACGTAGATCTGAAAAAGCCAGCCGGCGTGGGCCGTGGCAGGCTGAAGTCAAGCGCATTTGCTCCCGCTAAAAGCCGTCTGGCTCTCGCATGTTCTCCCTTCCTGATCGCATCCCTATGCAGCTCCTCACTCATGGCCGCCCCGGCCAGCTCACCGGTGACTGCGCCTGTAATAGGCCGTGCCCCGACGCTTACCATGCCGACCATGAACAACCTCAGCGCATCTGGAAGAACCCCGGCTCAGGGTGACGAAATGCGGGCCACGTACGTTTATAGCGACCTTGATGGCGATTTGGGAAATTCGAGCCTGGCTCAGGTGCAGTGGTTTGCCGATACTGTGGCAATCCCGGGGGCTACCGCCCTGAATTTTCTCCCGACGGCAGCGCAAAACAAGAAGTTTCTGACCGTGCAGGTCCAGCCGGGATCCATGCCCCCGGCCGATCCCGATATGGCGCTGGCGCCGATGATGAGCGCAGTAAGCCTATCGCCAGTGTTGCCGCCACGAGCACAATTAGCAGCGGCGTATAGTCCAGCGAACGTCAGCCGCCGGTGGGGTGATGCCTATATGAACTGCGCAGGACAAAGTAAACGTCTGCCGAGCGTCAGTGAATTGCAATCCTTGTTTACCACCTATACCCGGTCTAATGCAGTGGGGACAAATGGAGGGGGGGACCTTAATAGGACCTATGGTTGGCCAGGATCAGATGTTTATTGGTCGAGCAACGGCGATGACGCGAGGCATCAATACGTTTACATCCATCAAGATGGCCGTTCGGTCACAAACGTCAACAGCAACACCTATTACTTTGCCTGCGCCAACACGGGTACGCCAGAGTTATTGCCCACAGTTACAGCGGCCAGTGTCCCCTCCGCCACAGTGGGAGCGCCCGTAACAGCGGTCTACACTTACAATGGAAATGCGACCATTCCTGATCGCTCACGCTTCCAGTGGTACACCGCCACCGCGAGCAACGGTACCACTGGAAAAACCGCGATAGCCGGCGCTACAGCCGCTAGCTATACCCCGGTCGCCGCCGATATTGATAAATGGTTGGTTGTTGAAATCACCCCTGCCAGCTATGACACGGTGGTAGGCACACCGGTCACGGCCATTGGCGCGCTGGCAGTATCCCCCATCAGCATTACTGATCTGGCCATTGAAAAGCCGACGGCAGCTCGCGGCAGCTTCCAGGCCAATTATACCTTCACTGGCGGCACTGAATCGGGCACCACCTACCAGTGGTATTGGAAGGGAGCAGCGGTAAGCGGTGCAACCGCTAAAACCTTTACCTTCCCGAGCCTGACAATTCCGTCGGCCAGTGCGGCGGAAGAACTGAAAGTTGAGATCACGCCAAAGGCCGGTACTGCGGTGGGGCCAATGGCAAGCACGACGCTGGGCCTGCAGAGCTCGATTGCCTGGAACGCACCGTTCGGGCAAGGTACTTGGTACGACATGGCCAAAACGTGCGCCAGCCAAAGCAACGGTAATAAGCGTCCCGGTACCACCGCAGAGCTGCAGGCATTGCATGCTTCACTGGGGAATATGGCTGCTTACGGAGTTAGCGTAGCGAACAGCTACTGGACCGGCACGCTTGGCGCTACACAAGGTACGCACCAGATTGTGAGTTTGAATACCGGGACGATGACCAATTCCTATCAGGATAGCGGGGGCGGTGAACGCGGGCTGTGTGTCGCTGGAACTGCGTCCGCGCCTCGCGGCTTCGGAAATATTTTGGTCAATGGACATCAATTCGCAAATAACGTGGGCTTCCCTACGGCTGGCGTTGATAACGGGTACTTCGAGTTTGTCGGCTTAAAGGGGAATAAGGATTTCGCTTATCGCTCGACAGATACTAACCGAGCAGTCACCCATTACGATAACAACTGGTTGGGCGGAGTTACGGTCAAAAATAAAGGCAGTGTTAATATCGAGGTTTATAATCTCGCCGGCGGCAACCCGATCACGTATACCATCAACCCTGCGCGCTGGTTTACTTACGTAAGCCTTAACGCTAAACAGGATCCGAATCAGGCACCATGCCCCGCAGGTAATGTTTGGCCGTCAATCGTCAGCAACGGCGTCAACAGACGTGAAATGGGCACTATGTGGGGCGAGTGGGGCAACTTAGGTAGCTTCGGCTGGCCAAGTGATCCAGGCATAATTGTCGCCGGTTACCCGCTGGATTATTGGATGGACCAACGAGCCAACATCGCTAATTCATGGGGCGCAGTTGGTTCAACGAGCGGACAAACAGGTGAGGCCAGCTGGAAGAGCTATAACTTTACCAAAAAACTGTGCCTGCGTAATTAACCAGAACGCTAGACCGGAAATTCGCACTCATGACGCTAATAAGAGCGTCATGAGTAACGGTAGGTTAGTTCGTTAAGTCTTTGATGCTGGCCTTCTATCCACTGGCGACAAAAGTCGTTTGCAAGGTGTAGGCTCCACGCAGCAAAACTGGGTAGTATGTTTAAATTAGTCCTTGGCCCGCTTTTGCTCAGGAGTAATTATTTAAAAGCAACATCCTAGCGAAGGTTTGAAGTTCCCATCCTTTTTTTGATGCCGTCACTACCGGAGACTCAAAAAAATCATAAATCGGCCGAAAATGAGAGCTTTATTGAACTTAACTCATGTTTCGTTCCTCAGTTCGGGCTGTCCAGGGCCATTAGCCAGCCTTGCGGACGCACTTCTCCCATACCCATCAGCCATTGTCGAACCATCCACAGGTTCGACAACGCGAATAACGTAGCCTGCTGCGCGATGTTTTCCGCCACACCACGAAAGCTCACTTTCGTATAACCAAACTGGCGCTTGATTACCCGGAATGGATGCTCCCCCTGGGCCGGACTTGAACTTTCGAGTATTCTAATTTGCGGCGCATGCGACCGACCAAGCTCTTTTTTTCATGGTCTTATAGCTTTTTTTGGGTGCGCGGCGATCGACCAGATCATCTCGCGATCCTGGTGCGCGAAACGCTTGCCCATGCCAGTGTAGTCGGCATAGCCAGAGACGTTCCTCGTCATGCAGCATTTGATCGACTTTGGTCACGACCGCCATATTGGCCGCAGCGCCTACTAAGATATGCATCAAACCGGATTTAGCATCGACACCGATGTACGATTCCATACCGAATAAGTACTGATTTCCTTTCTTTTGCCTGGTGCCTTTCGGGGTCTCGTTTAATGTCCTTGTTCTTGGTCGAACTCGGCGCGTGAATGATCCTCGCATCGAGCACTGTACTTGGCGCAGCAGCAAAGCACGATCACCCAAATAGCCGTTGACGAACTGCAAAATTTCACCGGCCAACTCTTGCTTTTCCAAGAATCGACGGGAGTTGAGGATCGTCGCTTCATCCGGAATTCAATCCAGAGTCAAGCCTGAGAACTGGCGCAGATCTTCGTTTCATACAGTGACTCTTCCATCGTCGGATAGCTGTAGCCGAACCAGTTTTGCATCAGATGAGCCCGCAGCATGGCCATTAAGGGATACCCCTAACGGCCCCTTCTTCTTTTGGATAATGCGGCTTGATCAAAGTAATCAAGCCCAGCCAGGGCGCCACCTGATTTACCTCGATCAAGAAGCGCTCGCGGCGGGTCTTCTTACGTTTGCGGGCATACTCGGTATCGGCGAAGGAGATCTGTTTCATCGGGGGCTCAACCGCTCCGTTTGTGCGAAGTGGCTATTTCACCAGATCGGGATTTTCAGAGTTTTCCATAGACACGCGGCTAATCGACGCTGGTGGGCGGACAATAAATTCACCCCTCGCTATGCTTTGAATGTCCCGTAAAGCCAGCCAGACACTCAATGATCGCCTATATTACTTGTTTCGATGCGTGGGCTCCGTTACAGAACGACTTGAGCTTTCACTGGCGACCATCGGCCTTTTGGGGATTCATTATTTATAGGCCTAGATTTGAGTACCGCAGTCAGGTTTCGAGGTGCATGTGCTTAAAGGAGTGCGGCGAGCTCACTGACAATTTGGAGAAAAGTCATCATAAACTCTAATACGGCGAAGTATGCGCAACGCATAGATCATTGATCTCGGTGGTGTCATTCATGGGGGCGCCAAGCCTTATACAGTTTGGTCGCCAGGCAGAATCCGGCTGGCTTCGGCGTTTGTACGATGATGGTCAGTTTCCTCGTCTGCGCCGGGATGATGTCATTGGAGGATTCTTAACTATGTCGTCTTGCCATGCGCGGAGGGCCTTAGGGTGTACCTTCTCCCAACCGGGGGGCCGCTGCTGTCGTCGCATACGCATCCGTGGCAATGCCAATTCAACGCCATCGGGCAACGCAACCCATAACTGCTTGTTGATACTAATCATTATGAACTCGTTCGTTTGGCTCAAGCTCCAACGAAAAATCGCCGCGTGAGCATTCAAAATGATCTAGGGCTGTTGATGACCCATCCTCAACTTAATTTTTGAATGGGGAGAAAATGGATGCGACATTCATGGACACATAGGTTGGACCTGCTATGGTCATCATCAGTGTGTGTCGTTTCTAGTAGACACTGATGGGCAATCAATGTTCGAGCCTTTAAAAACCTCTGCGCTTTTGGATGGGAAATTGCTCTAAATTGATTCATTGAAGGATGCGCGTAATAGGAACACTTCATAGCCAGTCGCCGGTACTGCTTATGCATCGACATTCGCCGCATACCTAGGTTGACGGCGTTGGACTGGGCGCGACGATTTTGTTTGATGCGTCTTTTCCACCGTGACGACGGTAGGTGTGGGAGGGTCCCGTGGTGGTGTCTTTTGTTCTGAAAATGCGATTGTTGTCGCAGTTTTGCGACACTCGTATCCAGCAGATCAAGAAGTTTCCATTCGTTATAAGTTTGACTTCAAGATATTCGGCGAGTTGCTGTAAATCAGTGACCTAATCAATCTGGAGCAATAGCAGATGAATACCCCCTCAGCACGAAATAAAATCGCACAAGCAATAGCGTGGTCCCTCGCGCTAGGGCTCTGTACCCATCTCACTCAAGTGTTGGCCTTGGACTCGCTTCCGACCCAAGCAGTAGAGGGGCGTGCGCCCGTCCTGACGGATCTGAGGGTGGAAAACGAAACTCGACCCGGCGAACGGCCTGCCGAAGGAGACCGAGTCAGAGTCGTGGGCTACGACTTCGGCGACGCCGATGGCGACTCTGAAATACTCAGTGGAGGCAACGCCACTAGTTATCGGTGGATGCTGGACGGGACTCCCATTAGTGGCGCATCTAGCCCGGAGTATACGGTGGGGGCGTCCGACGCCGGCAAGTCATTGGCTGTCGAAGTGACACCCAAGACGGACCCTGCCATCACAGATCCTGCGGTAGGGATGCCTGTGCTCAGTACGGCGTTTGCCGTCGGTGAGGCAGATCAGCCAACTCGGATCGAGATTCACAACAACTCGGGGGCTATTACGAGCCGACCTATTGTGGGTGAACTCCTGACGGCCACTCCGATTTGCCCGGCCGCCTGCGCGACGGATCTGGTTTACACCTGGAGCGTGGACGGGGCTAACGTCGGTTCTGGTCAGACATATACTCCGACTAAAGACGATCAGAAAAAGGTCATCACCGTGTCGACGCCGACAGTGCGATAAAGCAAAGGCGCGAGCGCAAGTAACCTTTGAATCGGCAGTGCCCAAGATAGTATCTGGGAGGGGGCGGGATAGAACCCGCATCACCAGGGCTTTGGTTTCGCAAGGTACTCGCGCAAGCGCTAGCCATGCAACTCACAAGCTGAGGCCCTTTGGCCATTAGGGGGGCGCTTTGCGCGCTTAGGCTGCGCAGGGCCCAATGGGGTGTCGGGCCTTTGCGCTGCGGTTGGGGGTTGAGTCTTTTCGCCAACACCCCGCATGAATGGCCTGGTGATCTACGCTGGTGTGATGAAGCTAGGATTCTCTTTCAAGGAGTAAGCTTTCGTGACCTTGCAACCCATTCACACCTTACTGATCGCCGCGTTCGTATTGCTGCTCGGTCGAGGGGTTAATCGACTGATTCCATTTCTTTCACGCTATAACATTCCCGATCCCATTACGGGCGGCCTGCTGTTTGCGATCGCGATGACGGTCATGGGCGTGTTCAGCGATGTCCGGGTCGACTTCGATGTAACGTTAAAGCCGACCTTGTTATTAGCCTTTTTCGCCGCTGTAGGCTTATCGGCCGACCTTTCATTGCTAAAGCAGGGGGGCAAACGACTACTCAAGTTTGTTCTGGTGATGATTCCCTTTCTTATCCTGCAAAATCTACTGGGGTTGTTGATGGTGCTGAGCCTCGACTTGCATCCGCTGATGGGGCTGGTCGGAGGAAGCATCACATTGGTGGGTGGGCATGGCACCGGGGCGGCGTATGCCGAACGGTTTGCTCAGGTGAACAACATTCAGTCCATTATGGAGCTGTCGATGACTGCGGCTACCCTGGGGCTTGTTTTGGGAGGGCTGACCGGTTCGCCCCTGGCGCAGTGGCTGATAAAACGTCATCAACTAACAAGTAAAACCGCGCCTACCACCGCGGGGGCGCCTGGGTATGAGGTAGCGGAAGACCCGATTACGATTAACAACTTTGTCATCGTGCTGGCCATCACGCTCTTGTCCGTACTCAGTGGTCAGGCGATTGCCGGTTGGGTCGCTGATGGAATGATCACCCTACCGAGTTTCCTTTGGTGTTTGTTGGTCGGCGTATTGATCCGCAATGGGGTTCAACTGGTAGGACTCAGGCTCAATGCGGCGGTGATCAATCTGGTCTCTACCGTCTGCTTGTCGCTTTTTTTAGCCATCACCATGATGAGCCTCAACCTTGACAGTGTTTTTCGTTTGGCGGGTCCGCTGTTGTTCATTCTTGTCGCGCAGGTGATCCTGGTGTTGTTTTATGCCGTCTGGGCAACGTATCGGCTGTTGGGGCGTGACTATGAAAGTGCGGTGATGTCAGGTGCTTTTTGTGGTTTTGCCATGGGCGCCACGGCCACCGCGATTGCCAACATGCAGGCCATTACCCAGCGCTATGGTCCGGCACCGCAGGCGTTTGTTGTTGTTCCCTTGGTGGGTGCGTTCCTGATCGACTTGCTCAATGCTCTGGTGCTGACGGGCTTTTTAGCGTTGCCATGGATGGGCGCATAATGAAGCGACAATATTTGATGGTGTGTTTTTGTCTGATGGTGAGTGCCTGTTCCCGTGGCCCGGAGACGGTTACCCTGAAAGACGATGTCGAGGCACGATTGAATCAGGTATTTGGCGAGAACACGCTGACCGTCACTCATCTGGAGCGCAGGGGCTCATCCAAAGATACTGATCCGTCTGGAGCGCGCGAACGGCTGATGGTTTACTTTGATGCCGACCTGAGACTGAAACAAGCCCACGACTTCAGCGCGTGGGACTCACCCGGCACCGCATCGCTACTCAGTGCCCTGGGGGCTGGCCCGCGAGGCATTCGCGGAATCGTCAGCGGAGGGAATCAACCGGGTGATCTGCTTCGCGCTCATGGTAGCTTGATCTACCAACGCGAGTCGGGAGGCTGGCAGGTTTTGACGGCGCAAGGTTTTACTCAGCCGGCGGCGCCGGCCACGGAACGACCCGACGACACTTCACCGTTGGTTTCGGCCATGAGCACTGCTTTGAACCTCGATCCTGCCGGTAATAATGCGCAAACGCGCAAAGTCATTAAGGATGAGCTGTCACGCGCAATGTTGAATATCCAAGGTCGTATCGCTCGTTTGGAGCAAGGTTATGCCTTGGCTGCAGGCCCGAGCTTTGGTCAATACAGCCGCTTTTCCATTGCATTCAGCGCACTTCTCAATCAACAGGGAATAAAGCTAGTCCCGCAACTGAGTGAGGGCGGGGTTGAAAATTTGCGGATGTTGCGCCAGGGCAATACCCAATTGGCTCTCTCGCAAAGCGATGTAGCTTATGAGGCCCTTTGGGGAACGGGTTTATTCACGGCCGACGGCGCTAATCCGCGATTGCGGGCATTGGCAGCGCTGTACCCCGAACCAGTCCATATTGTGGTTCGATCAGACGGTCCAACCAGTTTCGACGGATTGCGTGGGCGGTGGGTCAACTTGGGCTTGCCGGGTTCGGCCTCGCGTGAGACCGCGCTGGCGGTATTAGCGGCTAATGACCTGAGCACCAGCGACCTTGCGGGTCGTACAGAGCTGGATTTACCGGCGGCCCTGGCGGCGTTACGTGATGGTCAGATTGACGCCTTGATACAAGTCATTGGCGCGCCTGCCGATGCCATCGCTGCCGCGAGCGATACCGTCGACTTGCGTTTTCTGCCCCTGTCACCTCAAGCCCTGGCGCACCTGGTGGCTAATCGCCCTGGTGTTTTCGCCTATACCCTGCCGGTCGGAAGTTATCCGGGGCAGAGTCTGGCGGTAAGTAGCTTGGCGGTGAGCAGTCTATTGTTGACAGAAGACGAGACATTGAGTGGCCTCGAAGCGGAACAACTGGTGCGGTTGATGTTTGAGTCTGGCGAGCAGTGGCTATCGTTGGGCAGTGTGCAAGGGACTCAGTTGTCACTCGCCAATGCCCTCAAGGGCCTTGATATCCCTGTTCATCCGGGGGTGACCAAGGTATTGCAAGGAAAGTTAGACTCCGTCCACCCGGACAGCAAAAACCCCGTTAAATGAATAAACATCCGAGTCTGAATGTTGCCCGAGTGATGCGAAAGTCCAACCTTACCGAAAATGTTTCCTACGACCAAAATCATCGCTGTTGTTGCTCCTACTCCTTGATCGCCTCCAGTTGGCTCGAGAGCTATTCAACGTCCATGTCTAGGTAATGGCTCTACTGCTCGGAAGGCTTGCCAATGCCGAGCGTTTGTATGTTGAGCATTTGTCCTGTCTCGTATCAGGAAATGGCCGGAGGGCGGTGAGTCGGTGACGGCTTAGTTGAGTCTGCGTGTGACCAATCAGCTGTTGGTTTTCGCTGTTTCGGCTTACCTGGTATCTGTCCGCAACGGCTCAGGTCGTCATGCACTGCTCCCATCCACGTAGAAACGATCAGTGGGCATTTGCAGGGATGAGGTAAAAAAGAGCAGGCTTAATCACGAGGTCATTGCAACCGTTTCAGTACCCGCTGTACGCATCCCAACGAGATCGCCCGAGTTCAAAGCCTCGCGCGATACCAGCCTCACTCTATTGAGGTCGAGCGACTGCGAGAACCACCTGTCCCGTCGTCACGGCTGATCTTCAAGCAACAACATGAGCGTATGCCCAACCATCGTGGCCGACCTGGCATCGTGGTTTGCTACAGCCTGGGTGCGTCAACGCGCCACACGGCCCTACACTATTAGGTGTTGATGGTAGCTACAGTTTTGCGAGGAAGCTGGTAGTTTGCGCGGCCTCTAGCCAAGACGCGAGAGGTTGGCTATTGAGTGAGCGCTGCTGTGGGGGTCATGAGTAAGTACTCCAGAACGGCCCTAAGTATCATTCGGTAGTCGGGGCGTCGAAGGCGTTTGAGCTAAGCAATACAGTTCAGTGTGCAGCACTGACCAGCCACGGGTGCTGGCCAGACCGTCACGAGTTAAATCAATGGGGCCTGACTCGACGCGATCAGCTTCGCCGGCTTTGCGATATATGGTGACCCACAGGATGGGCGTGAGCTGCGGCGCTTTATCGCTGTAGCAATAGCGGCCCAGCTCGCGAAAAATGACGGGCACGCGTTTTTTGCTTTTCATCGCATACCGGGCCGCCCCCAGTAGACCCCGGGGTACAAGCATTAGATCATCCTTTTTCCAAGGGGTGGCGCCACTTTGGAATTCGGCCTGCGGATGATCCGCGATGGTACGGAAAACATCCCAGAGCGACGTAGGCTCGCCGCTAACTTCGACTTTGCTTTGACTATCATCCAAATAGGCGGACAGCCAAGCACGCGGAATAACGACCATATCAGTATCGCTGCTCACAAAAACACCTCGTCTATATTGGCCGTAATCATTTAAATTCCGTGGTGATAGGGTAATAAATAATATTGACGTTAGTGTGTCTCATCGGCGGGACAGTTGAATAATTTAAGAGGCATGCAAACAAACGTTAATCGACAGAAATATTAAACTGGTAATTATTTTTTGCCATCCCCGATGGTGACTAAAAAATCTAATGTAGTAGACGGTTGTGTTGACTTCAAGTGTCTTTGGCCAGAGTTGGCCACTAGTTATAAATGATAACGCATTATGTCCTGTGCATGAGACAGTTGAAGCACGATATTCAAAACCCCAAATTCCGCAATCCTTTAAGTTGGGTGAGGTTGCAGTCCACAGCTCCGACACTTGGGCCATTATTATTGAGCACCACGTTGAGTTGAGTCAGGTTGCTCACCAAATTGCTGTTGCCCACTAACCGGGTATTTTGCAGCAGCCCACCCTGGGCTACTTGTTGTAGAGTACGGCCTTGATCATTACTCGCCTGAATGGCCATCTGGATTCCGCCGCTGGTCGCGGACACCGCGACACTGCCCGCAGCATTGCTCCCAGTGATGGTTTGGCCAGCAACGAGCGCTTGGCCTAGTTCCGGCATCAGCGCCGGGGCCACACTGGCTTCCTTGACGTCGATGGCAATGCTGTTGTTTGAACTGTTGCCATCACCGGCCGCCCGCGTCACTTGGGTAATGCCTTGAGTAATAACGCTCAGGCCCGCCCCACCGATGACGGTACCCCTGCCCATTTCGGCTGTGCTGCCATTCCCGGTTTCCTTGAGGGTAGAAACGTAGAATTGCGGTTTGATGGTAGTGGCCTGAATCTGCATGGTCGTCGTGGCGCCGATCAAATCGCCGCTAGCATTGCGCCAACTGCTGCTCATGACCACGCCGAAACTGATGATCCGCCCTGGCATGACGTACCGGCCACGCAGTTGGGCCAGCTCCGCGTCCTTGATTTCGATGGGAATAAATCCATTAGCAAAGCCTGAATTGCTCGCGATCAAACAAGCAGCGGCCAGCCAGTGTGAAGCTTTCATCTGCTGCTCCCGGAGCAAACCTCTGCCCCTGCGGTTGTCGTTGGGTGACTAGAAAAAGTCGCTCTGGATGAAACCAAACTCCATCAGCTCCGCGTCTCTGACCGGGTTGAAAGTGTCCAGCTGATTTTTCGCCGTCAACGGCGCCGGCGGATGGCGCAATGCATTGGCCTTGTCATAGCCCGGACCGACAATGGCAAACACGATGCCATTCCAGCCTTTGACAAAGTCATTGTGTGAGTAGCGTTTGTGGCCGAGCACCGGATCGCCGATGTAAACCCAATCCTTATCGGCCCGCTGCAAAACCACGAAGTGCTTGTAGCCACGAATTTCCATCAGCACCACCACTGGGATGGTGACGGCATCCAGCTTTTCGGGTGGGATTTTGTAGCCACGGGCCCGCATGCCAATGCTTTCGACATAGCGCTTCATGTCGAGCATGGAAAACCCTTGGGTACGCACCAGATCCTGATTCGCGTTGACCAACATGCCTTTGATGATGTGGTCTTCATCCACGTCGAGCCAATAGGCTTGGCGTAACAAGGTGGCCAGTGCTGCAGCGCCGCAACTGAAATCGGTTTTCTGTTCGACGAGATCGCTGAATTTGCGCTCGCGCAAACTTTGCACCGATTTGAAGACCAGCCCGCCACCGGGCAGAGCTGCCACCGGAATCTGGGCGGCCTGGGTCAGGCTCGACAGGCAGAGGAGGACGAACAGGGCAGTCTTACGCATGGACGATTCGCCTGTTTGGACAGTGAAAAAGCCCCGTGAGCGGGGCTTTCGTTCATGACGCCAGTTAGAAGGTGTTGCCACCCACGCAGGCTTTGCAGCCAGCGGCAATGGACAGCGAATTGCTCTGCTGGTTGCCGACCCCTGCGGAAACGTTGGCGCCACCGTTGCCGGAGAAGTTGTTCAACGAGCCGCTCATGGTGGCGTTATTCACCACTGGATTGGTCCAGCCGGTTGGCACCATTACTTGTTGGGTCCATACACCTGCCAAGTCAAAGGTCCCGGCCTCGGTGATGCTCAGCGGTTGGATGTCATTGCCACCACCGCTATGAGTGCCATTGCCATTGCCGTTATGGTTGTTGTGACTGTCGTGACCATTGTGAGTCCCGCCACTGTGGGTGCTGCCGCCGGCATTAAAGCCGGTAACGGTGCCAGTGTCATGAAAGGTACCCGCCGAAGCAAAGGTGCCATTCAGCGTGGTGACTTGCTCGGTTTGCACTGCGTTGTTGTTTACCACGAGGTTAGTCGAGGTTTGTTCGGCGGATGCCGAAGCACTGGTGACCCGACCACCGGATACGGCAACGGCCAGGTTGTTTTTCTGCTGGTTGAAGTTGCCGGCGGTGACGTTGATTCCAATGTTGCCGGAGCCGTTGTTCGCCGAGTTGTTCAGCGTCGCGTTGTTCTGCGTTGAATCATTGATCACTGCGTTGTTGTTGTTGGTTTGGTGTGCACTCGAGGAGGCGACGGCGCTGCCGAAAATAAAGGTTTCGTCAGCGGTGGCCAGGGCCGCCGCATTGTCTTGCTGGTTGCCGTCGCCCGACGCGGCGTTAAGCCCCATGTTGCCGTTGGAGTTATCACCCGAATTCTCGATATCGGCTTTGTTGAGGGTGCCCTCGTTCAAGACTTCGTTGTCCTGGCTATCTTGCGTGTCAGTCACGGTGGCGGCCGATCCCGCCGTTGTTTGTAGCTGCTGCAGCAAGGCGGCGGTCGGATCCACCGGAGCACTATGGCTGCCGTTATGGCCATTGTGATGACCGGTTTGGTGATCATTGTTGCTGCCACCGGCTTGCGCCGCCATGGCCAGTAGGGCGGTGAGAGCAAAAACCAGAGGTTTGAGCGCCAGAGTTGGTTTCATGGTGATTCTCCGTGCATTAGTTAGTTAAGTGTTGGGACTTTTCTAATCGCACTGCGGTTGGGTCAGTCAGCGACCCGGATGCTCAGGGTGTTAGCCATGCGGTTCCCCACCCCGGCACTCTGGTTCACCTGGATAATCCCTCGGCTGCCGGTGAAGGCCTGATCGCTGGTAACGACCTGGCGACTGCCGGTTGGGGACCCAGTTGCTCCTGAGTTTGGTAACAACGCCACGTTCTGTTGGGACAGGGCGCTATCGTCGACGCTCTGCGGTGCAGCACTGACGCTGATCCGCAGGGCATTGGCCATTTGGTTGTTGGCGCCGGCACCCTGGTTCACGCCCAGTACACCGTTGCCATTACTGAAAGAGGTACCGCCGATGGTGGCCGTCGCGTTCATCGACGGATTGGCGGGCGTATCGAGTTTTTGATGAACGCTGGTGGTTGTCGAGGCGTTGCTGCCAATGGCGATGGCGCGGACATTGGTCTGTTGCTGCTGATCGCCGGCGGCCTGGTTGACGTTGAAGTTGCCTTTGTAATGGACCCCGGCATCCTGGATGTTGGCGTTGTTAATAACTGCCACGCTGGAATCGGCCAAGGCGTGGCTGCAGGCGAGTAAGGTAAGAACCAGAACGAAGGGCTTCATCTCATTGACCTCCGGCCAATCGGCCCAGCGGGGCGAGACCGGTACTCAGGGCGCGGTTGATGGTGCCGGAAATTGCGCTGCCACTGCCTCCGCCGTGGCTTGCCGTCATGCCCGGCAGGCCATTGGGGTTGGTGACGATGTTAAGGCCTGGCAGGTTGCCGTTCTGGTTGAAATTGCTGCGAATAGCGGCCCCGCTGGAGACACTGGCAAAATCACCGTCGCTCAGTTCGGTGCTGTCCATCGTTGAGTGGATGCGTGCGGAAGGATTTGCGTTGACCGTGGTCGGGTAGGGGGCTGGGGGATTGGATCGACCGATGGGAACGGGCTGCACGGTTCGCTGCAGCACAATGACGCCATCGCCCGCTGCAAAGGCAAGAGGGCTAATCAGCGTATTGACCACAACCCCCGAGAGCATCAGGCCGATCCAATATGGCATATTGAAACTTTCCACTTCGTTACTCCCTTTAACGTGAACTCGTCTTGGGTCAGCGTTGGGGAGCAGAGAGCAGAAGCTGTGCCGTGTTTGGTTTCTCAAGTTAATTCAAGAACTTAGAATTTTGTTTCAGAACCTCTAACAGGGCCCTGTAATGCGGCTGAGAAAAATCGCGAGGATGAAAACAATCGTAATGGCGATTTGTTTTCTTCAAATCAAGAGTCTGCGAAAAATCGTTTCAGTTGCTTTACAAATGCAGAGCTATTTAGTTAGACCTGTTGAATTAGCATGTTTGCGGCCGGGGCGGTGTTACTAGAACGGACATACTACAAAGAAATAGTCAAAAAGAGCTTAATGTTGTCTCAATAATAGGACAAGTGCGGCGTAATAAATTATTACAGGGTAGAAAGTTGTATCTTTAGGGCGGCATGATGGGGTTAACCTTCGATGGGGTTCGGTAGCCAGCTTATTAAAAAACATATGGTCGTCGGTCACTGAAAAACTATTTTTTCTGAAGATCAGTGGGTCGGTATAGGCCCTTTTTGCTTGGCAGGTAAGTCCATACAATTTGTACTGGTCGTTGCCCTTGGCTAAAAATTTTATTTATATTTTTATTAAGTGATTGATGTACTACATTTCAAGCATGCACGTCCTCGCCGCACTTGCTCGGGACGCTTCCCGGGCTGGCGAATATGAGAGTGCGCATCCCGAGGATTACCGATGAGTACAATAGAAAGTTCAGAACTGACCAGGGAGCGGCAAATAACGGATAAAGCGCTGGCCATCCACCTTAATAATTGTCTTCGACCCAGTGATCCCGGGCTTTTGGCCGGAATGCTCGGTCATATTGCCACCATCAAGGGATTCTCCCAGCTTTCACGGGATACGGGTATCAGACGTACAAGTCTCTATAGAATTCTTTCCATCAACGCTGATCCGAGTTTTTCGGACATACTCAAAGTGATCGGCGCCCTTGGCTTCACCTTGCACTTTGAGGCGGTCGCCATGGACACGGCATCTGTCAAGGAACCGGTCACCCCGGGCGTCCAGTGCCAATGCTGCTCTCTGTCTACGACTCAGGTTTCCGATACGCTAGGGATCTTGTATGCCAAATAATCAGTATTACCAACTTGACGTCGTCGACGCCGCCGCGCTCAAACACATGGCTTCGGTGTCGACCGACTGCCGACGCCTGGCCGTCGGGAATTATCTCGACAAACACGGCGTTGCCGCCACGTTGAATTTGTTCGTTCAATCTCTGGGCATGGCTAACTCGGTTGTCCAAAACTGCCGCACAGCGGCCGAGGTATTCGTGAGCGAAAACGCCGACGTTCATCCTTACATCGCTGCGCAGATAAACCTGCCCACCATGCTGGGGGCGTGTATGGGCGCGATCCTCAACGCGAAATGTCATCTGCTCCCCAGTGGAGCCTGTGATGGCTGCGCCTATCGTATTGGCAGCATTGCCAATCAGAGCGAGTCTGCCACGGAAGACGCGGCGTATGCGCTCGTTGACCGTAAGGAGTTCATGTGCCATGGCGAACTGGATAATGAGGGCGAACCCATCAGGGTCTGCGCAGGGCATGCGAAGGCACATTATTGGATGGATAATTAAGAAAACTGCCTCCCATGCAGAGCCTGGAGATAGACCCATGATCACCACGTCCAAGGCCATTTATGATGATCCTCCCGTTACACATATCGTGACCTGGGAGGGAGTGTGTGAGGCGGTTGTCTACCTGGCCATTCCGCTCCAGATTGGACTGCTGCAGCGCATACAGGCGGTCACTCAGGCCAAAACTCCCCAGCCTTTTGCGAGTGCTTTAGAAGATCTGTTCCAGTACATGGACGCATTGAACGATACGACGTTGTTATGCTTCGAAGAAAAATGCTTGATCCGGGATTTTGTTCTGCAGGGCTGGAGCGAGTGGCGAGCAAGCTTTCCCGTGAGGGGAGTGCCCTTATGACTGCGTGGCACCTAAAAATGCAACTCAACTTGGCCATGCGCAGAATGTGGATGCACGAACATCACCCATAAAAAACGCGGGGTACTGGCTCGACTAATGGCGGGGTAGGGACTCGAATTGCGCGCAATCGGTTTCGCCGCTGGTTTTGAGTGCGTCTTTCGCGTCATTGAGTTAAGCAGGTATCGAGCCTCGAAGACGTCGAGATTCCGCTTTGTTGCCATTGGCAATCAGGCTCGCCCTGTGAATTGTCGAAATTGGTTGGCGCGGCTTCGAGATGACGTGCTCTGCAGATTGCTAACGTTCATCGATTTCCGCCTCCCCATTCGGGGATGCCTCGAAAACAATTTAATGCTGAGCGCTCTAGCAACTTTGAGAATGGTCGAGAAACTCGGATCAGCATCAGTAGTGCGAAGATGGTACCGCGTCGTGCGCCGGATACCGGTATCGCGGACTATGAGTAATCGTTCAGCGCGAGAGACCACACCTAAAGCGCCGGCTCAAAGGCCGGGATCATTTTCGCGATACAGTTTTGCAGATAAAAGCCAGCTTCTTTTTTTCCCTCCATTGCTCTGCGAAACTCGGGTCGATTATGCATAGCGCATGGTGACCTCCTGAGGTCGGCGCGTCCGCTTATTCGCTAGGCTTGAGCATCGGCCCTGGCCTTAGTCACTTGGTTCTGTACGAAAAACCTTGAAACACCGAAATGGGTAAAATCGCCACCATCAACGGCAGGAGCCCCTGATGGCAAGGCGATACGAACTCAGCGATTCATCCTGGGAAAGGATCGAGGATCTAATAACCCAGAATCAGAAAACTGGACGCCCACGAAACGACGACCGACTGATGCTTATGGCATCCTATGGGGGTTGTGTTCGGGCGCCGCATGGCGCGATATGCCTGAACGATTCGGCCCTTGGTCGACGGTTTATCAGCGCTTTCGAGACTGGCGAAATCGAGGCGCGTTTGCCCTGATGCTCAAGCGCTTGTATATCAGGCTCACCGAACAAGGGCTGATCGATCTAGACACCTGGATGATCGACTCCACCGCGGTACGAGCAACCCGAGCCTCTTCTGGCGCCGGGAAAAAAGGGGGCCTGAAGAACCGCTAGACCATGCGCTGGGCCGCAGTTGTGGCGGATTCACCAACAAGATTCATATGCTCTGCGACGCCGACGGGATCCCTCTGTGCTTTACCTTATCGAGAGGGCAAGCCAGTGACATTGCATACGCTCAACCCCTGCTCGATCAGGTTCAAATACCCGGTAGTCAGCTTGGTCGACCTCGAAAGCGTTGCCGGTGGTTGTTGGCGTACAAGGGCTACGACGCCGAGCACCTGTGGCGCTATTGCGACCGCTACCGGATGCAACCGGTGATCCCTTTACGCACATGAAGCGTAAGCCAAGGCCTGGGTTGCCAAAGCTATTCGACAAACCAAAGTACCGACAGCGCAACATCATCGAACGCCTGTTAGGTTGGTTGAAAGAGAACCGGCGAGTCGGTACCCGTTACGACAAACCGCCGAAAAGTTTTAGCGCGATGGTCTCATTGGCTTGCACCATCAGGTGTTTGCGACATCACTTTTCGTACACTGCCTAGAAACCAAACCTTCTAAATCGGAATGTTCAAGGTTCTACCATGGTTGCCTCCAGCCTAACTAGAAGCTCTGGTATCCACAAAAAACAAAGGTCGTTTGGCTGTTAACCCGATCGATCAGACGTATTAACCACTGCCCTATCTCGGACCTTTTTCCAGTGATCGGTGTCGTCTCGTCTTGGCTCCCCTGATTGCAATGCGAGAGCCTCCCCATAGGACGATCCCGGCTATTTCGATAAGGCTGAAATTTTTGACAGTTTTTTACAGTTTTTGACAGCTATTAAGGTCAAAAATAGGCTCAATATGTTCCATCTGATCAATCAACGGTTATCGTAAATGAACACGCAGAACAAACTACATCAATTTACGTTGCGCAAGAGAACGATTTTAGCCGTTGGTTTTTCTGCGTTTTTCGGCCTGAGTGCCTATACGGGAATTGCGTTGGCTTTGGAATCGGCGCCTACCCAGCAGGTAATGGGGCGAGCGCCGACCACAATTGGTGCAGTAACTATACAAAACGATACCCGTCCCGGGGAACGTGGAGCTATAGGCGATACGCTTTCTATGCACTACACATTTTACGATGCCGATGGTGATGCCGAGTACGGATCGGGGATGGAATGGGCAAGTGAGGATGCCGGAGGAACCCACATACGTGTAGGCGAAGGCCCGACATATACGATTACCGCTGCTGACGCCGGCCGTGATATATGGGCGAACTATGCCCCCGAGACGGATCCGGCGATTACCGATCCGTATTATGGGGGTATAGCGTCTAGTGCGCGCATGACCATTGGGAATTCCAATCAACCGACCGCCATTCAAATTCATAATACAAGTGGCCTATTAACCGGTCGTCCAATGGTAGGGGAAGAGTTGACAGCGCAACCTATTTGCCCAGCCGCTTGTGATCCTACGCTGGCCTTTACTTGGAGCGTAGATGGTATCGAGGCGGGTACAGGTACTACCTATATCCCAAGTAAGGACGATCAGAAAAAGGCTATTACCGTTTTCACGCCAACGGTTCTTAAGTAGCCATCATTCAAATTAATTAAATGTAAATTACAGCGGCGCCTCACAGTGCCGCCCTGTAATATTTATATTTTACTCAGTCATTTTGATCACACGTTTCGACCGTTTTTATTCTGCTCCCGCAACCACCGACAGCAGTTCACGCATTTGCTGACGAAACCCACCCCGTCAAGCATTACGCGCCGTCACGTTTCCCCCTCCTCGCCTTGGGGGCCGGTGCTCTTCTCCCACGGCTTTCAACTCCGAAACATTGCCGCTTGTCGTGGCCGTCGCTGGGTGCCCAGCGGTAGGCCATGGTGTGCCTCCAATAGTTTGTTTGGCGTATTTTTTTGTTTTTTTCGTGTGTGCGAGCGGACGGCTGGGCTGCCGGACGCGTCCGCGCCATTGTTGACCTGCAACTGATGGCCGATATTGGCCTGTTTGATAAAGGCCACCTGATTGAACGGCTTGAATTTCCCCAAGGTCTGCAAGGTAGCGCGACTTTAGTTCTGTGCCTTGATGTCAGACGCAGATAGGTCTTAAAGGTCACAGCGCGTCCGCTTATTCGCTCGGATCAAGTATTGGGTTTGACCTTAATCATTAGAGATGCGCGTTTCATAAATTTAAATCAAATGGCATCCAATCAAACGGGTCTATGCCCCTCCACATCGCATTTGCATAACGCCCTAAATAATCATTCGGTTTCACGAAAGTGGCAACTGCTACAGCTTGCTCTACTATGATCCATAGGAAGCCTCGGCCAGCATGCAGGTAATACCTGCCTTTTGGTGCCCGGTCCTCAGTCAACTCAGCCCCCAAAGTTTGCAACTGAGTCCCCCAAGCTGATGACAGGGCGCGACCTACCTCCCCCCGTAATTCAAGGGAGTACAGCATGAACAATCTGACAGTGATCGCCAATCGGCGCTGAAAATCCTCAGTGAAGAATTTGCCGAATCGCCGGACGACAGCGCTTCGCTCTGCAACGAATTCGCCCTGATTCGACATCTGCGCACGACAACGTGCCGCGTCTGCACACCTTTGAAGTGGACACAGATTGCCAGCGCTCCTTCATCGCCATGGAACTCATGCGTGGGCTGATCAACTCTGCGAGCGGCTCCAAGGCTACCGTGTTAAGAGCCGCAACACTGCTGGCCAGCCCTGAGAGTGGCGCTGGTTTTCGATGCGGCCTCGCGCACGATTACCGCTGGCCAATTGCGTGACGCCATTGGCGTCAAGCCGTCTTTGCGGGAACGTTTGACCGTAACCGCCCATCCTGATTTAGCCCACAGGGATGGAGTCTACATATCGCTCGATAGCGGGCTGCTACGCACGCCCTGGGCAGGCAAATACCCAGCTGCATAAAGCTCTTGCGATCGGCTAGCAGTCGTTGCGAGACCACGTGCATGAGCATTTTTGATAATTAATGACTGTCTTATGTTTGGCGTCTCGCTAGGATTTGCCAGTCTGACGCGAGCCATTTGGTTCTGGCACGAAACACCATCATTGAAGGTGCTGAGTCACGACGTACTACAGCAGCCTTTTCCATCATCCAGAAGGCGATTGTGCTTTCTAAATCCGGATGTCTTAACAAGGAGAGTCCCATGGCAACACCTGCCTACATGTCCATCACCGGTAAAAAACAAGGTCTGATCACGGCCGGTGCCTTCACCGCTGATTCGATCGGCAACAGCTATCAAGAAGGTCATGAAGATCAAGTCATGGTTCAGGGCTTCAGTCATGAAGTGATCATTCCGCGCGATCCTCAGTCCGGGCAACCGACGGGCGCACGTGTCCATCGGCCAATGAAGGTCACTAAAGTATTCGACAAAGCTTCACCGCTGATACTGGCGGCGCTGACCTCCGGTGAGCTCCTGAGCAAGGTCACCATCCAGTGGTACCGCACTTCCGCTGCCGGTACTCAAGAACACTACTACACGACCGAACTGCAAGACGCGATCATCGTCTCGGTCAACGACTACATGTACAACTGCCAGGATCCAGCGAATTCGCACTTCACGCACTTGGAGGACGTCGAGTTTACCTATCGCATGATAACTTGGACTCACGAAGTCTGCGGCACATCGGGTTCCGACGACTGGCGCACCCCGCTCTAAAGGCACGGCTGCTACGTTGAAAGATAGCATCGGGCAAGTTGAACTTGGCCGATGCTACCTGAGGCACTGAAGAAATTTTCTCCGGCGCTGCTGCTCCTAGGGCAACGGGTATGTGGCACTGCAAGCAGACAGTATCGCCACAATTTTCCGCGAACTCCCTGGGGCGGTGATCTTCCGTCCGCTGCTGCTTTTGTGCAGATCAATACTGGCGAGTCAGATCGCACGCATGCCCCCAGCCAAACTAATCAACAGATAGGCCCGCTCAAGGGGCAGATGCTGATTCGTCATAAAAATCCTTGCGTTCGTTGAGCGCCCATTCGGGTACCGATGGATGCCGCCGCACTACAAGGAACAAAAGATGTTCGCGCCGGCTAATCAAACTCACTTCAGCCTGACCGTGGAAGGCTTGAAAAATGATTTTCAAGTCGCAGCTCTCACCGGCCGCGAAGCCATCAGCCAACCGTTCGCGTTTGAGGTGGAGCTGGTCAGTGAGCAGCCGTCCCTGGACCTCGAAACCCTGCTGCACAAACCGACCTTCTTGCAGCTCTCACCGGACGGCAGTGGCATTCACGGCCAGATCTACCGTGCCTCCCAGGGAGATTCCGGCAAACGCCTGACCCGCTACGCGGTGACCCTGCGCCCGCAACTGTCGTACCTCGCGCATCGCATCAACCAGCGTATCTTCCAGAACCTCAGCGTACCGAAAATCATCGGCAGGGTCCTTGAAGAGCACGGCATCCAAAGTAACGCCTACGCATTCAACGTCGGGACGGTTTATCCGGAGCGCATTTACTGCGTTCAGTACGATGAATCGGACCTGCAGTTTATCCAGCGCCTGTGCGAGGAAGAAGGTATCCATTACCACTTTCAGCACAGCGCCACGGCCCACAAGCTGGTGTTCGGCGATGACCAGACGGTGTTCCCGAAACTCGCGCCGGTGGCCTATCAGCAAGACTCCGGCATGGTCGCCAGCGACTCGGTGATCAAGCGCTTCGACCTGCGCCTGGAAACCCGCACCAGCCGCACCACCCGCCGCGATTACGATTTCGAAAAACCACGCATCAGCCTCGAAAGTGAAAACCGTGGTGACGCCCTGCCTGACCTCGAAGACTACGACTACCCTGGGCGCTTCCTCGACCGCGAACGCGGCAAGCACTTGGCCACGCGCACTCTGGAACGTCACCGCAGCGACTACCAGCTCGCCGAAGGCAAAAGCGATCAGCCGATACTGGTCAGCGGCCACTTCCTGGCGCTGACCCAGCACCCGAAAGCCAAATGGAACGACCTCTGGCTGCTGACTGAAGTCTTTCACGAAGGCAAGCAACCGCAAGTGCTGGAAGAGTCGGTGACCAGCAGCACCACCAACCTCAAGGACGATTTCAACCAGGGTTATCGCAACCGCTTCCAAGCCACGCCGTGGGACGTGCCAAACCGCCCCGCGCTGACGCAAAAGAAACCGCGCATCCTCGGCAGCCAAAGCGCCGTGGTCACCGGGCCCAAGGGTGAAGAAATCCACTGCGACCAATATGGCCGAGTCAAAGTGCAATTCCACTGGGACCGGGAAGGCCAGGGCGACGACAAAACCAGCTGCTGGCTGCGCGTCTCGTCCGCTTGGGCCGGCGCCCACTGCGGCGGCATCGCCATCCCGCGCATTGGCATGGAAGTACTCGTCACCTTCCTCGAAGGCGACCCCGATCAACCGCTGATCAGCGGCTGTCTGTACCACAAGGAAAACGTCGTCCCCTATGAACTGCCAGCGAACAAGACCCGCAGCACCTTCAAGACCCAGAGCTCCCCGGGTGGCGGCGGTTTCAACGAACTGCGCATCGAAGACAAAAAGGGCCAGGAACAAATCTTCCTGCACGCCCAGCGTGACTGGGAAGAAAACGTCGAACACGACCAGCGCATCCGCGTTGGCAACGAACGGCACGACATGGTGGAAAATAACAGCTACACCGAACTCAAAGCAGAAGAACACCACACGGTCTATGGCGACCGTAAAACTGAAGCACGTGCCGACGATTACCTGAACGTAGGGGTGAACCAGCACATCAAAATCGGCACCGGATTATTCATCGAGGCCGGTCAGGAAATTGTCTATTTTGCCGGCAATAAGGTCGTGCTCGAAGCCGGTGCCGAACTGACCCTTAAAGCTGGCGGCAGCTTCATCAAAATCGACGCCAGCGGCGTAGTCATGAGCGGCCCGCAGGTCAAGATCAACTCCGATGGCGAGGCCGGCAGTGGCGCTACGGCTGAGATGTTGCTGCCCGATGCACTCAAACAGGCGGCTACCGACAAAGCGGGCAGCGTGTTGCCGCCGATCCTGGCCAGCATCCTGGAACATGTCAACGTGGGTGCGCTCATTGATGACGCTGCCCAACAATCCCTCACCTACAACGACCAACCTGCACGTGCGGCAGCCGATACTTGCACCAACGGCTGCCCGGTGTCGATGGTCACCGGCGAGGAACTGCTCACCCTCACCGATGGCCATTTGGATGGCGTGTTGCCCTTTGAGTGGACACGTTTATACCGAACCAGTGCCGTGGAAGTGGATAGCGGTTTAGGCTTTGGTTGGAGTCATGCGCTCTCTCATCGCTTGCAAAGTGAGGGTGAGGAACTCATTTGGACGGACAGCGAAAACCGCATCACCCGTTTTCCGCGGCCAACGGCTCAACTCCCCGTCATCCATAACAGCTTGGCCGAATCCGCGATCTTTCTCGGGGAGGCCGACGATCTGGTTCTGCTGCCGTCCCGAAACGCCACCTGCTTCTATCATTTCAGACACGAGCGCCTGGTTGCCATCACGGATGCTTACCGCAATCGTTTGAGCATCACCTACTCGGTGACGGGCGATCTGGAACGTATCGACAACAACGTCGGACGTTCGCTGTTTTTCCACTATACAAATCACCATCTGGTCGCGGTGGAGTATCAACAGGCACGCAGTCGTCACGATGATAACGACCGTCCCCAAGTGCCATGGGTCACGCTGCAAACAGTCGCCACCTACTGCTACAACGACGCCGGACAACTGGTCAGCGTGAGCAACGCCCTGGGCGAGACCGAGCATTATGATTACGACACACAACATGTCATACGTGAACGCCGCCTGGCGGGTGGGGCGATCTTCTATTGGGAGTGGGAGCGTGAGGGCAAGCAGTCTCGCTGCCTCCATCACTGGGCCAACTTCGGTCAGATGGATGTTCACTATGAGTGGGATGACAACGGGACCGTCAAGGTTATCAATCGCGATGGCAGTGAGCAGATTTACGTCCATGACGAAAATGCCCGACTGATCAGTCAGACTGACCCTGCTGGCGCCATACACCAGAAAAGCTACGATGAAAAAGGTCGCTTGATCGCCGAGAAAGATCCGCTCGGGGCCATGACCGAGTTTCAGTATAGCGACGACGGACGCTTGGTCGCGGTACTTCCAGGCGATGATGAGCCGACTTATTATCAATACGAAAACGGCTTTGTTTCGCATGTCTATCGGGGCGGGGCCCTTTGGCACTACCAGCGTAATAACCAAGGTGATGTCACGGCGCAAACCGACCCGCACGCCAATGTCACCCGATACTGCTACACCGAGCAAGGACGACTCAAAGCCATCTACCACCCCGATGGCGGCAGTCATCTTCTGGTATGGAACACTCTGGGCCAACTGGCTGAAGAAACCTTGCCTAACGGCGGCATCCGCCGTTATCACTACGATGAACTGGGGCGAAACATCACCCTGCAAGACGAAAGTGGGGCCGTCACTCACTACCAGTGGGATGCATTGGGCCATCTGACTCAGGTGACCTTGCCGAATGGTGCAACTCGCGCCTACAGCTACAACGCGTATGGCAACGTCACGGGCGAACGTGACGAGATGGGTCGTATCACTCGCTACGAATACCTGCCCCATCTGCACTTGATCAGTCGGCGCATCAGCCCCGACGGCAGTGAGCTGCAATACCGGTATGACAACGAGCGCTTACAGCTGACCGAGATCGAAAACGAGCGCGGTGAATGCTACCAGCTCAGCTACCACAGCAATGACTTGATCAGCCAGGAGATCGGCTTTGATGGGGGCAAGACCGCCTATCAATACGACCTGAACGGTCATTTGATCGAGAAAATTGAATACCCGGGCAATACCGACAGCGACGAACTGCTCACGCTTTATAAGCGTGATGCCGCGGGCCGCTTACTCGAAAAGACCTTGCCCGATGGCAGTAAAGTTGAATACAGCTACGACCTGCACGGCCGCTTGACCGGCGTCAACGATGGTCATTGGCCTCTGGTCTATGAATACGACCTGCAGGATCGACTTGTCACCGAACATCAAGGCTGGGCCACCCTGCATTACCAGTACAACGCCCTTGGCCAACTCAAAGGCTTGATCCTGCCGGACGGCAATCAGCTCGATTATCACTACCACCGCGGAGGGGAACTCAGCACCATCAAGCTCAACGGTGAAGGCCTGACCGGCCACCATTTCACCGCGGGCCGCGAACACTCGCGCGAACAAGGTCAACTGGTCAGCCAATATCAATACGATGAGCAAGGACGCCTTCAGGCGCAGGTGCTCAGCCACATCAAAGCGCGCCAGGGGGCGGAGCTGCGCGTCAATGGTCAGTCGCTTGCCCAGCGTCACTACAAGTACAGCCAAAACGGCAATTTGGAACTCATCAATGACAGCCGTAAAGGGCAGAAAAGTTACCGCTACGATCCGCTCGACCGACTGATCGAGGTCCGTGGCAGCGCTCCGGAATGGTTGACGCACGATCCGGCGGGCAATGTGCTCGGGCAAAGCGAGAGTGGCTTGGGCTGTAGCCGCTTTGCGGACGTTCAGGGCAATCGCCTGCTGCGCCAAGGCGACTGTCATTATGAGTACGACGCCTACGGCAACCTCAGTCATGAGCGGCGCGATAATGGCCAGCCCCTGCTGCGCCACTACCGCTACGACTGCCTGCACCGTCTCTCGGGTATTACCCTGGCCGACGGCAGTGACGTCACGTACCGCTATGACGCCTTCGGCCGGCGCTTCGCCAAAGAACACGATGGTCAACTGACCGAGTTCATTTGGTTCGGCGAAAAACTCATCGCCGAGCGCCAGAGTCGGTCAGAACAGCCCAGCAGCCAACATTACCGCAGCTACCTCTATGAGCCCGACAGCTTCAGGCCGTTGGTCCTGTTGCAGGGAGAAGGCCGCGATACGCGGCCGTACTATTTCCAACTGGACCACCTCGGTACACCACAAGAAATCACCGACAGCGCAGGCCAAATCGTCTGGTCTGCCCAGTACCGTGCCTATGGCCATGTCATTACGCTGGACGTCGCACAGCTGGATAACCCGCTGCGTTTCCAAGGCCAGTACTACGACACTGAAACCGGTTTGCACTACAACCGCCATCGTTACTACAACCCCACTACGGGTCGCTTCCTGACGCCCGATCCGATCAAGCTGGCTGGTGGGTTGAACGCCTACCAATACGTGCCGAACCCGACGGGCTGGGTCGATCCTTTGGGGTTGACGCCTTCTTGTCCAGAAAATGTGAAAAAACTGAAGGCCAAACATATTAAGCATCTCGGGCTGCCAGAGGGCGTTGTTTATGGTGGTATTATTGTTGACACTGCGAATGAAAAAAAATACGCGAACCTTCCACCTATCCAGGTCTATCGCGCGGATAGCCGACCGCCTGATGATATTTTTGAGAAAGGGTTTGAGCCGGTTGGGCACAACATGGATTTACTTGACCATGTTCAGCACCACCCACTGGGCGATTCTGGTTTTGTAGGCACGAGCAAATTACAGGGGGTTGCGGCGGGTTATGCTTGGATGAGGGCGAACCATCCTACGACTCGGCAGCGAACGTACGTCTACGCAATAAGGTCGATTAACGGATATCTACCAAGCTTAAGGAAAGGCATGGATGTGAGTAAATATAAACGTATCTACATTGATAAGAGTAGGCAGTTCTTTACGGACCATGAAATTGCGATGGCCGGAGGTGTGCAGAGTAAAGACATTTATTATGCCCTAGAGATTATTAGTATTCGCGGAGACTTTGGCGAAGCTATTATTAACCCCAACTTCGAACCGACACTTGACTTGAGCAAGGAAAAGAAATGGACGATGGAGAAGTAAAGCCTTTGAGGGGATCCTATGATGTTAAAGTTGAAACAGAATAAATATAATCTATGAAGGGTGCGGCTGTAACAAACTATCCGTACCTCTAATGTGCTGTCTCACAAATAAAGCTCCTCATGCCTGTGAGGCCATTGCCGCATGGGCTCGCTGTATCCTGTTCAAAAATCTTCCCCCTTGGCGTCTAGGCGTAGCGAGTCGGCTGCGCATTTCGCAGTGCCAGGACGTGGTGATTGAGCTTTGCAGTTCGCGAGCCGAGCCAAAACTGCCGTCACGCAGGTACACCGTGATATCGCGAAAGAAGCGCTCAACCATGTTCATCCCCGAGCTGAAGGTCGGGGTGGAATGCATGTGGAAGCGTTTGTGCATCTCAAGCCACCCCTTCATTTTTGGATGCTTTTGCGTGGCATAGTTGTCGACAATCAAATGCAACTGGAGATGCTTGGACGTTTCTCGATTGATCTTCTTAAGAAACTCCAGCGATTCCTGATACCGGTGTTGGAGCTCGCTGGAACTGATCAAGCGTCCCTGAAGATAATCCTGCGCAGTGAACAACGTGGCGGTGCCATGGCGGACATAATCGTGCAATGCGTGCGGATAACCCGATGACCAAAGGCAGTCCGGGCTGGATGCGATCGAGGGCCTGAACCTGGCTTTTTCATTGCAGTAGAGTACCAATGCCTTATCCGGCAAATCCAGATGCAGCCCAATGACGTCCCCAAATTTCTTATCGAAGTTTGGATCGTTGGACAGTTTGAAGGTGCGTGTCAGGTACGGTTTGACGTCGTTGGAAAAGCGCCACATCCTGGGCTGTCTGGCCGATAAAAGCTTCGCTCAATCGCCTTGGGGAAGGGCTGAAAAATACTTCCAATGCAGCTGAAATACGCCTGCCCCCAAGAACTGAGCGGTTGAGCCCGATGAAACGGACCGTTCCCCGGCAACTAAGCTGAGTGTGCAATCAATTTTCCTGCCCGGACGATATTCACCGCCTCTTTGAGGATTTACGCTTACACTTTTTTTGCCTCGCGACCTTTGCAACTCCCGGATCTGCTTTTGCGCATCGCTTGGTTCCGAGGCCGGTACCTTGGTTTCGTCCGCGCTGACCGCCGACAAGTTGCTGTTCTGATATGGCTGCACAACAGGAACAGCGGGTAGGTATCGATGCCATTGGGTCGAGCGACTACCGAAATTTTTTGCCTTGGCCCATGTCCCTCACGGACCACGCCCAGCGTTTGCGCTGGGTTCCAGCGCCGTCGCAGTTCCTAGCCAAAAATATCCACATTTTTATTGCTGTTACTCATCATAAACATCACCGCTTGCCTGTCCCTTTTCGTAAGGGAGAACGGTGTCCTTTTTTTATTGGGGCTTGATCAATCACCGCGCGTTGACTGCCGCTGACATAACTATTTTTGATTATCTTTGGCTAATTTATTGAGGTGCGGGCATGGATACTTGCGGGCTTCCGGCTTTCGCTTGCCAATTCACCTTCCAGGTCTTGGATGTCATACTCCAGCAAACTTTCCGCGCATTATCTCGAACTCGCAAAAGTCTCTGTCTCCAAAGAGAATTTCGCGGGCGAGGACGTTCGCTTTTCGGGCGAATTTGAAGCGCTGGAAAGCGAGCTGGCGAAAGCCTCGTCCATGCACGAAAGCGGCCAGATCGACTGGTTGAAAATCCGTGAAAACAGCGAAAACCTGCTGCGTACCCAATCCAAGGATTTGCGCGTTGGCGCCTGGCTGACCTGGGCGTTGTACCAGCGTGAATCGTTCCAAGGGCTGCTGGCCGGTCTCGGTTTGCTGCACCATTTATCAGAACATCACTGGGCCGACGTCCACCCGAACAAGCCCCGTACTCGCGCTGCTGCGATCAGTTGGCTGGTGCCGCGTCTCGAGCAGGTGCTGACAGAAAACATCGCGATCAAAGAACAGTTGCCGATGTTCCGGCGGCTGGTCGAACACCTTGAAGGCCTCGATGCCGCTTGCACCGAACATTTGGGCGACGACGCACCGCTGCTGCTGCCGATCTCCCGCCGCCTGAAAAACATGGTGCAGCGCGCTGCCGACAACCAGCCGGAACCCGGCGTGGTCGGTGCCGCCGTCGCCCAGGTCAAACAAGCCGCCACGCAGTTGTTCACCCCCGGCGCACCGATCGATAACGAAAAAGAAGCCCACAAGGCCCTGCGCGCCCAGCAAGAAAGCGCGCGGCCGTTGTGTGCCTGGTGGCTGAAGCAGAAAGCCACTGACCTGCGCGCCTTGCGCCTCAATCGCACGTTGCTGTGGCTGCCCATCGACGCGGTCCCCGAGCGCAACGCCGAGCAAATCACCGTGCTGCGCGGCTTGCCGGCGGACAAGCTCAAGGCCTATCAGGACCGATTCGACCAAGCCAAATACGCCGACCTGCTGGTGGAACTGGAGGCGAGTCTGGCAAAGACGCCGTTCTGGTTCGACGGTCAGCGTATGGTCTGGGAATGCCTTCAGTCCTTGAACGCCGAGATGGCCATGCGCGAAGTGGAAATCCACTTCGCGCTGTTGATTCAGCGCCTGCCCGGCATCATCGAATTGCGTTACCACGATGGCGCGCCATTCGCCGATCCCGCCACCCGCGCCTGGATCAGCGCCCACGTCATGCCGCACCTGCAAACCGCCAGCGCGCCGCGCAAGGTTGAAGTCGCTGACACGCAGCCCGCGTGGGAGCTGGCTCTCGAAGAAGTTCTGCCGATTTTGCGCAAGGACGGCCTCAAGGCTGCCGTGCAAATCCTCAAACAGGGGCTGCAAAGCGCCCAGGGCGGACGCGTTCGATTCTTCTGGCAGTTCGCCCTCGCGCGGCTGTGCTTCATGGCCAAGAAATACGAACTGGCCAAGACCCAGTTAGAGACCCTCGACCAGACATTACAGGACTCAGGCCTGAACGCCTGGGAGCCCGATCTTGCGCTGGAAGTGCTGCATTTACTGCATAGCTGCTGCGAGTTGTTGCCGCAGAACCATGCCGTACGTGAACGCAAGGAAGAGATTTATCGCAGGCTGTGCCACCTCGATCTCGAAGTGGTACTCGAATAGGCCCCCGGGCCACAACCGCAAGGAGAAAAGCCATGGCCAAAGAAGGCTCGGTAGCCCCCAAGGAACGCATCAACGTCACGTTCAAACCTGCCACCGGTGGTGCCCAGGAAGAGATCGAACTGCCGTTGAAACTACTGGCAATCGGTGACTACACCCACCGCAAGGACGAACGCAAAGTCGAAGATCGCAAGCCGATCAGCATCGACAAGATGACCTTCGACGAAGTGCTGGCCAAGCAAGAGCTGAGCCTGACACTGAGCGTACCGAACCGTCTTCAGGAAGAAAGCGACACTGAAGAACTGGCCGTGAAACTGCGCGTCAATTCGATGAAGGACTTCAACCCGGCCAGCCTGGTCGAGCAAGTGCCTGAGCTGAAGAAACTGATGGAACTGCGCGACGCGCTGGTCGCCCTCAAAGGCCCGCTGGGTAACGCACCTGCGTTCCGCAAAGCCATCGAAGGCGTGCTCGCCGACGACGAATCCCGCGGTCGCGTATTGGGTGAGCTGGGCTTGAACGCCGCCGCCCAGGACGCCCCCCAGAACGTCTGAGCCCCCATCAGTCAAGGAAGCCAACAATGAGCACTAGCGCAGCACAGCAAAAGAGCAACGAGAACGGCGAATACAGCATTCTCGACAGCATCATCGCCGAAACCCGCCTGACCCCGGACGACGAAGCCTACGACATCGCCAAGCGCGGTGTGTCGGCCTTCATCGAAGAGCTGCTCAAGCCGCAGAACAACGGCGAGCCGGTCAAGAAAGCCATGGTTGACCGCATGATCGCCGAGATCGATGCCAAGCTCAGCCGCCAGATGGACGAAATCCTCCACCACCCGGACTTCCAGTCGCTGGAATCGTCGTGGCGTGGCCTGCAGTTACTGGTCGACCGCACCAACTTCCGCGAAAACATCAAGATCGAAATCCTCAACGTCTCCAAGGACGACCTGCTGGACGACTTCGAAGATTCGCCGGAAGTGATGCAATCGGGTCTGTACAAGCACATCTACACCGCTGAATACGGTCAGTTCGGTGGTCAGCCTGTGGGCGCGATCATCGCCAACTACTTCATGTCCCCAAGCTCGCCGGACGTGAAACTGATGCAGTACGTGTCCAGCGTAGCCTGCATGTCGCACGCACCGTTCATTGCGGCTGCCGGCCCGAAATTCTTCGGCCTGGAAAGCTTCACCGGCCTGCCGGACCTGAAGGACCTGAAAGATCACTTCGAAGGCCCGCAATTCGCCAAATGGCAGAGCTTCCGCCAGTCGGAAGACTCCCGTTACGTTGGCCTGACCGTGCCGCGTTTCCTGCTGCGTAACCCGTACGACCCGGAAGACAACCCGGTCAAATCGTTCGTGTACAAAGAGACCGTCGCCAACAGCCACGAACACTACCTGTGGGGCAACACGGCCTACGCGTTCGGCACCAAGCTGACCGACAGCTTCGCCAAGTTCCGCTGGTGCCCGAACATCATCGGCCCGCAGAGCGGTGGCGCGGTCGAAGACCTGCCGTTGCACCACTTCGAAAGCATGGGCGAAATCGAAACCAAGATTCCTACCGAGGTATTGGTTAGCGACCGTCGTGAATACGAACTGGCCGAGGAAGGCTTCATCTCCCTGACCATGCGCAAAGGCTCCGACAACGCGGCGTTCTTCTCCGCGAGCTCGGTGCAGAAGCCGAAGTTATTCGGCATCAGCGCAGAAGGCAAGGCCGCAGAGCTGAACTACAAGCTCGGCACCCAACTGCCGTACATGATGATCGTCAACCGCCTGGCTCACTACTTGAAAGTGCTGCAGCGCGAGCAACTCGGTTCGTGGAAAGAACGTACCGACCTCGAGCTGGAACTCAACAAGTGGATCCGCCAGTACGTGGCCGACCAGGAAAACCCGAGCGCCGAAGTCCGTGGCCGTCGTCCGCTGCGTGCCGCCCAGATCATCGTCAGCGATGTCGAAGGCGAGCCTGGCTGGTACCGCGTCAGCCTGAACGTGCGCCCGCACTTCAAGTACATGGGTGCAGATTTCACCCTGTCGCTGGTTGGCAAGCTGGACAAAGAGTAAGCGGAGCTAACTCATGACTGGATACGGCAGCCTTTTCGAACGCCTGGGTGGCGACGCGGACAAACGCGTCGGCTGGAGCCGCGAGGTTTCCGCCATGGCGTCCGTGGCTGCCCATCTGGCCAAGATGCTCAGCACCCGTGCGGGCAGCGTGCAAACGCTGTCCGATTACGGGCTACCCGATCTCAATGACATGCGTCTGAGCCTGCACGACTCCCTGAGTCAGGCCCGTCTGGCCATCGAAAATTTCATCGAAGCCTACGAGCCACGCCTGAGCAATGTGCGTGTCATCTCCCTGCCGCGTGACCACGATCAGCTTCGCCTGTCCTTCAGCATCGAAGGCCTGCTGGAAGTGGATGGTTTCAAGCGTCAGGTCAGTTTCGCCGCGCGCCTGGATGGCAGCGGTCAAGTGAAGGTCAACTAAGGAGATTCGTATGTCCGGCAAACCCGCAGCACGTGTATCCGACCCCACCGCTTGCCCGCTCCCCGGCCACGGCACCAACCCGATCGTCGCCGGTTCCGGCGACGTCTTCTTCGACGGCCTCGCGGCCGCCCGCCAAGGCGATGCCTCGGCGTGTGGTGGTGCGATGTCGGGCGGGTTGGCGACGACGGTTTTGATTAACGGAAAACCGGCCGCCACGGTGGATTCCGTCGGGACTCATGGCAACAAGGTTACGGCGGGTTCCGGGACGGTGATTATCGGGAATTCGCATACGCCGGTGCCGTTTGTGGCGCCGTTGCCTTTGATTCTTCCTGGGTTTGATGAGCAGTTTGTACTGACTGACAAAAGCGGAGCGCCTATAGCAAACCGTCGATATCTCTTGATCCGAGAAAATGGCCTTCAAGAGGAAGGTGTTACTAGTGATGCAGGTTTGACTCATCGAGTGGCGCGGCACATTAGTGCGGAAAAAATCAACATTTACGTTGCGTCAGAGGATTGATGCAAATGACGACTGACGTATTGGAAACACCAACCGGCATATTTAAAAAGGTTGCCTCGACCAGCAGCACTGCTACCGCGGACAGGGCACCGAAAAATATTGTGGTGGAAGAAGGTCTGACTGTTTATCTCGGCGGTGCCGGGATGACCGGCGTATATATTGATGATCAGGTTAAGTCACTACGTATGGTTGGCATCAGTGGCGCGGCGGTGGGGCGAATTACCGAAGGGCAAAATATTGATGCCATTGCCGGAGTTAACAAGCATCGCTATCGACTTAAGAAAATAAACGGCATATCTGGTACAGGGCCGTACAGCATCGAAGCAGATTGGAGTTTGAAGGCGTTAGGCGTCAGTCGCAATATTCCAGTTGGCGGGCAGTTCAATCTAATAGGTTACTCATTTGGCTCTTTGGTAGCTGCACAGTCAGCTCTTTATTATGCAGACAAGGGGCAAGTGATTAACTATTTGGTTTTAATAGGCTCGCCAATTTCAGAAGAAATGCTAGCCGAAGTAAAACAGCATGCTTCTATAAAAAACGTCGTCGTCCTTGACCTGGAAACCCAGGGTGATCCAATCCATGCGGGAATGTCGTTTGCCGATCTGGCTGCACACGCCCCTTTGCTTTTTATGCAGATGAACGAGTCCGGTCAGCGTGAAGAAGGTGTTGGGCATTTTTACTATGGTATCGACGGGGCTTCAGGTGATCAACGTCGACTCGAATTAGCCAAGTCACTTTATGCCGATGGATTGCGTTGATGAACAGTGCGAAAAAAGTCAGGGCAATGATCGTTTTAGCGCTTTTTCTAGTTTTACCCTTTGCATTGCTTGAAGCTTATGTGGTTATCCGTTTTGGTTTTTCTGAACCTTACAGTTATTGGTTTTCCATTCCTATGGGCGTTGTTTCGTTCTTACTATTGCAATTCGCTATTGGTTATGGGGTGGTTAAAGGATGGGCCGATTGCAAAATGTCTAATAACTATTATTTGCTGGGGCTATGGTTGGTAAGTTTGTTGGTGCTTTTTTTACTGCCGAAATTTTTTTCAAGTGGGCCGATGTCGTAATTATGTTTTTACGAAAACGGCGCGTTCTAAGAGTTCTACGACATTTCCTGTCTGACAGTCGCGCCCTACAGGACAGTTTTTCATGAGATCCACTACCAGGCAGGTAACCCGTGTCCTTTAACCACTACTACCAAAGCGAACTCACCGCACTGCGCCAGTTAGGCCGCCGTTTCGCCGAACGTAGTCCAGCGTTGGCGCCTTTCCTCGGCCAGGCCGGGCGGGATCCGGACGTGGAGCGGTTGCTGGAAGGTTTTGCGTTCCTGACCGGGCGCCTGCGCCAGAAGCTCGACGATGAACTCCCTGAGCTCAGCCATTCGCTGATGCAGCTGCTGTGGCCCAACTACATGCGGCCGCTGCCGGCGTTCAGCATTTTGCAGTTCGACCCGCTCAAGCGTTCCGGCCCGGCGCTGAAGGTCGATCGCGATACGCCGATTGAAAGCGTTCCGATTGAAGACGTGCGTTGCCGTTTCCGCACGTGCTACCCGACCGAAGTCCAGGCGCTGGATCTGGCCGCGCTGACGTACTCGGTGAAGGGTGACGGTTCGCTGTTGAGCCTGCGCCTGGAGATGAGCGCCGATGGTCATCTGGGTGAGCTGGAATTGAGCCGCTTGCGTCTGCACTTCGCCGGCGAGCGTTACATCAGTCAGATGCTGTACCTCAGTCTGTTGCGCAATCTTGAAGGCATCGAGTTGATCCCGCTGGACAGCGCGGGCAAGCCCATCAATGGGGTCAACGGCACACCGATGGCATTCAAGATGCCCGGCGACCGTGTGCAACCGGTAGGTTTTGCCGAAGAAGAAGCGTTGATCCCCTATCCGCTGAACACCTTCCGTGGCTACCGCTACTTGCAGGAATACTTCGCCTTCCAGGACAAGTTCCTGTTCGTCGACGTCAACGGTCTGGACATTCTCAAGGCGCTGCCGGAAGACACGCTGAAGCAGATGCGTGGCCTGGAGTTGCGCTTCGATATTCGCAAGAGCGGCATCCTGCGCATGCGTCCGACCCTGGACAACGTGAAGCTGTACTGCACGCCCATCGTCAACTTGTTCAAGCACGATGCGTTGCCGATTCGCCTCGACGGCAAGCAGGACGAATACCTGTTGCTACCCGCCGAGTACGACCTGGAAAACTGCGGCGTGTTTTCGGTGGAAAGCGTCACCGGCTGGAAGCCCGGCGGTCTCGGTTATCAGGAGTACGTGCCGTTCGAATCCTTCGAGCACGACCCGAGTTTCGACGTGCCCACCAGCCGTCCGCACTACAGCATTCGCCAGCGTTCATCGCTGTTGCACGATGGCCTCGACACTTACCTGAGCTTCGGCATCCGCCACACCGAAGCCCACGAAACCCTGTCGATCGAGCTGACATGCACCAACCAGAACCTGCCGAAAAAACTCAAGCTCGGCGACATCAGCCAGGCCTGTGAAGAGACGCCGGAGTTCCTCAGTTTCCGCAACATCACCCCGGCGACCCCGAGTTATGCGCCGCCGCTGAACCGTGACTTCCTGTGGAAGCTGATCAGCAACATGTCGCTTAACTACCTGTCGTTGGCCGACGTCAATGCGTTGAAGGTGATTCTCGAAACCTACGACCTGCCGCGCTACTACGACCAGCACGCGGAGAAGGTCAGCAAACGTCTGCTCGGCGGGCTCAAATCGATCAAACACCAACACGTCGACCGCCTGCATCGCGGCTTGCCGGTGCGCGGGTTGCGCACCGAGCTGACCATCGACCCGGAAGGCTACATCGGCGAAGGCGACCTGTTCGTGTTCGCTTCGGTTCTTAACGAGTTTTTCGCGCTTTACGCCAGTCTCAATTCGTACCACGAGCTGCGGGTAAAAAGCACACAGGGAGAGGTGTACCAATGGACACCACGTATGGGCCTTCAGCCGCTGCTTTAAGCGGTCTGACCCGAGGAATACGCGAGTACTCGCTGTTTCAGGCCGTGCTGCTGGTGGTTGACCGGCTGCGCGAGGCCCACCCGCACCTGAGTCAGGACGATCTGTACGACCAGCTGGAATTCCAGGCCAACCCGAGCCTGGGTTTCCCTGGCAGCGATGTCGATCGCGTGGAGTTTTTCCACGAGCACGGGCAGATGCGCGCGCGTCTGCGTTTCAACCTGATCGGCCTGGTCGGTTCCGGTTCGCCGCTGCCGGCGTTCTACGGCGAACAGGCCCTGGGCGACAGCGAAGACGGCAACCCGACCCGCAACTTCCTCGACCTGTTCCACCATCGCCTGCAACGGTTGATGCTGCCGATCTGGCGCAAATACCGCTACCGCGCGAGCTTCGAGAGCGGAGCGCTCGACCCGTTCTCTTCGCAGCTGTTTGCATTGATTGGCCTCGGTGGCGAAGAGATTCGCAAGGCCGGGGAACTGAACTGGAAGCGCCTGCTGCCGTACCTCGGCTTGCTCAGCTTGCGGGCGCACTCGGCGGCGCTGATCGAAGCGGTACTGCGTTACTACTTCAAGCACGCCGAGCTCACCATCGAGCAGTGCATCGAGCGTCGCGTGGAAATTCTCGACGAGCAGCGCAATCGTTTGGGCCGCGCCAACAGCCTGCTCGGCGAAGACCTGGTGCTCGGTGAACACGTGCGCGACCGCAGCGGCAAATTCCGCATCCACATCCGCGAACTCGACTGGCAACGCTTTCACGAATTCCTGCCCATCGGTTTCGGTTACCAGCCGCTGTGCGCGCTGGTGCGCTTCACCCTGCGAGACCCGCTCGATTACGACATTCGCCTGGTGTTGCGCCACGAAGAAATCCCGGAACTGCGCATCGGCGAGCAGAACGCCTGTCGCTTGGGTTGGACCAGTTGGCTGGGCCGCGAAAAAGCGGACGGCGTGGTCACCCTGGGCAGCAAAATTCATTAAGGACAGATGACCCATGATCAACGTAGACCTGCAACAACTTATCCAGGCGCTGGACGCCGAAACCCGTCGTGACCTGGAAAGTTCTGCCGAACGCTGTGTCGCCCGTGGCGGCAGCAAGATCCTCGTCGAAGATTTGCTGCTGGGCTTGCTGGAGCGTCCGCAAGGCCTGCTCGCACGCGCGCTGCAAGACGCCGAAGTGGATGCCGGTGAACTGAGCGCCGCCCTGCAGTCGCGGGTCGAGCACAGCGCTTCGCGCAATCCGGTGTTTGCCCCGGAGCTGGTGCAATGGCTGCAGGATGCCTTGCTGGTGGCCAACCTCGAACTGGGCCAGACCCAGGTCGAACAGGCCGCGCTTATCCTCGCCTTGCTGCGCAACCCGATGCGCTATGCCGGCAGCCGCTACCAGGCATTGCTGGCGAAGTTGAACATTGATCGCCTGAAAGAATTCGCCCTGTCGCAGAAAGAACAACCGGCCACCGGCAAACCCGCCGTGCCGGGCGAATCGCTGCTGCAGCGTTTCACGCACAACCTGACCCAACAGGCCCGCGACGGCAAACTCGACCCGGTGCTGTGCCGCGATGGCGCGATCCGGCAGATGGTCGACATCCTCGCCCGTCGCCGCAAGAACAACCCGATCGTGGTCGGTGAAGCCGGTGTGGGTAAAACCGCGATCGTCGAAGGCCTGGCCTCGCGCATTGCTGCCGGTGAAGTGCCGCAAGTCCTGAAAGGCGTCGAATTGCTGTCGCTGGACATGGGCCTCCTGCAGGCCGGCGCCAGCGTCAAAGGTGAATTCGAACGTCGCCTCAAAGGTGTGATCGACGAAGTCAAAGCCTCGCCGAAACCGATCATCCTGTTCATCGATGAAGCCCACACGCTGATCGGCGCGGGCGGCAATGCCGGTGGTTCCGACGCCGCCAACCTGCTGAAACCGGCGCTGGCCCGTGGTGAGTTGCGCACTATCGCAGCGACCACTTGGGCGGAGTACAAAAAATACTTCGAGAAAGACCCGGCGCTGGCCCGTCGTTTCCAACCGGTGCAACTGCACGAACCGACCGTGAGCGAAGCGGTGACCATCCTCCGTGGTCTGGCTCAGGTGTACGAGAAGAGCCACGGCATCTACCTGCGCGATGACGCCGTGGTGGCGGCGGCTGAGTTGTCCGCGCGTTACCTTGCTGGTCGTCAGCTACCGGACAAGGCTGTCGACGTGCTCGACACGGCCTGCGCCCGCGTACGCATCAGCCTCGCCGCTGCCCCGGAAAGCCTGGAGCGCCTGCGCGGGGAACTGGCCGAAGGTGGCCGTCAGCGTCAGGCGCTGCGCCGCGACGCTGAAGCCGGTTTGCTGATCGATCACGAGGCGCTAGAAGCACTGGAAGCGCGGCTGGACGAAGCCGAAGACGAAAGAGCCGCGCTGGAAATCCTGTGGACCGAACAGAAAGAACTCGCTGAACGCCTGTTGGACCTGCGTCAACAACTGGCCAAGGCGCGTGAAGCCGCTGCCGTCGAACCGACCGTCACGGTTGAAGAAGATGCTGAAGGCACTGTGATCGAAACCCTGCCGGTCGACGAAGCGCTAAGCGTCGCATCGCTGGAAGCCGCGCTGAACGACACTCACAAAGCCCTGACCGAGGCCCAGGTCAAAGAGCGTCTGGTGAGCTTCGAAGTCTGCCCGCGTCTGGTGGCCGAAGTCATCAGCGCCTGGACCGGCGTGCCCTTGGCGCAACTGGCCCGCGAGCACAACGCCAAGGTCGCCAGCTTCGCCACCGACCTGCGCACGCGCATCCGTGGTCAGGAACAAGCCGTTCACGCACTGGACCGCTCGATGCGCGCCACCGCTGCCGGCCTCAACAAACCAGATGCGCCAGTGGGCGTGTTCCTGTTGGTCGGCCCGAGCGGCGTCGGCAAGACCGAAACCGCGCTGGCCCTGGCGGATTTGCTCTACGGCGGTGATCGTTTCATCACCACCATCAACATGTCCGAGTTCCAGGAGAAACACACCGTGTCGCGCCTGATCGGTGCGCCACCGGGCTACGTCGGTTATGGCGAGGGCGGCATGCTCACCGAAGCCGTGCGCCAGAAGCCGTACTCCGTTGTGCTGCTCGATGAAGTCGAAAAAGCCGACCCGGACGTGCTCAACCTGTTCTACCAAATCTTCGACAAAGGCGTGGCCAACGACGGCGAAGGGCGCGAAATCGATTTCCGCAATACGTTGATCCTGATGACCTCGAACCTGGGCAGTGACCGCATCAGCGAACTCTGTGAAAACGGTGCGCGGCCGACCGCCGAAGTGCTTGAAGAGACCATCCGCCCGGTCCTCAGCAAACACTTCAAGCCAGCGCTATTGGCGCGGATGCGCGTGGTGCCTTACTACCCGGTCGGTGGCCCGGTGCTGCGCGAGCTGATCGAAATCAAACTCGGCCGTTTGGGCGAGCGCCTGAACCGTCGTCAGCTGGATTTCACTTACTGCCAGAACCTCGTCGATCACCTGGCCGAACGCTGCACCCAAAGCGACAGCGGCGCGCGCCTGATCGACCATTTGCTCGACCTGCACGTGCTGCCGCTGGTAGCCGACCGCTTGCTCGATGCGATGGCCACCGGTGAAAGCCTCAAGCGTGTGCATGCCACGCTCGACGGTGACGCCAGCGTGACCTGCGAGTTCGCCTGAGGTGGGTGTGATGTTCACTCGAGTGCCGCAACCGCTGGTGTATGCCGAAGCCTTGCTGGCGCAGTTCGCCAGCCTGTCGCGCGCGGCGGACGGGGCTGCGCTGCTGGGTGACTTCGTGCGCGGTCTGGCCGAGCTCAGCGGTTGCGAACTGACGCAACTGTACCTGCTGGACGCGACCCACACCTGCCTGGGAATGAATGCCGAGTGCCTGAACGGCATCCTGCAACCTCGGGAAGCGGCGAGCCTGCCGGCGGATTACAACGGTGAGCAACTGCTGCAATTCGCCCTATGCCAGAACCGCGTGGTGAGCCTCAGCGAACTGAGCGGCAGCCTGCACGAAACCAGGTTCCTGCCACCCCAGGCCACGCCTTGGCAGTCGTTGTTGTGCGTGCCGCTGGTCAATCAGCAGAAGTCGGTTGAAGGCTTGCTGCTGTGCGCCAGTCGCCGGCATATCGACCTGCAAGGCTTTGCCGACTCCCTCGGTCAATTGGGCTCGTTCGTGCTCGGCCAACTGCACCTGCTGCAACGCTTGCGTCACCAGTCCGGTTACGCGTTCCCCGGCAACGTTCGCGAACTCAAAGGCCTGGTCGAACGCGCCGTTCTGTTGTGCGAGGGCGGCGAGTTGCTGGCCGAGCATTTCTCCCTGCGCATGGAAGCCATGCCGGAAGACAGCAGCCTGAACCTGCGCGAACGCCTGGAACAGGTCGAACGTAGCCTGCTGCTCGATTGTCTGCGCAAAAACGACGGGAACCAGACCCGGGCCGCCCGCGAACTCGGGCTGCCACGCCGCACCCTGCTGTATCGCCTCGGGCGTCTGAATATCAAACTGGGTGATTTTGATGCTTAACCCGAAAGTAATTCTTGTGGTGAATTGGCTCCCTGTGGCGAGGGGACTTGCCGCCAATGGGTCACGAATCGGCGCCACTACCGATAGCCCCATCTACAGACCGCCCTGGCTGGATTGCGACTGCTGCGCAGCCGAACGTAGCGATGCGGCGTGCCGACAAGCCCTCTCGCCACAGGGGATCAGCTCTAGTCGCTGGATTAGAGCCTCCCAACCCACCTTATTCGCTTCTGATAGCGCCGCCCAAACGGGTCGGCGCTTTGTGCTTTGTCTATCCCTGGAGACCCTCTGATGCCTGTTCGTCACTGGCAAGCCGTCCTGCTGACCCTCGTCGTTCTATGCAGCCTCGGCGGCTGCAGCGGCAATTACAAATACAACGACAACACCTATCGCCCATTGGGTGATCCGCAGGCGGTCAATCGCGGCAAGTGACCGCAGGAGTATCACCATGGAACTGGTTTTCGAAATGCTCAACACCCAGCAGTTCGTGCCCCCCGATTTGTGCCAGAAGACCTTCAAACAGGCCGTTGGCGTCATCGGTCGGGGCGAGGATTGCGACTGGATCATTCCGGACCGCAAGCGGCATCTGTCCAACCATCACGCGTTGATCAGCTACCGCGAAGGCACGTTTTTCCTGACTGACATCAGCAGCAACGGTATTCAGGACGGCGGCAGCGGCGCCCGCCTGCCCAAGGGCGAAGCCATGCGCATCGAGAGTGGCAGCGTCTATGTGCTGGGTGATTTCGAGATCCGCGCGCGGCTGGTGCGTGACCCGGCGAGCTTTGACGTGGAAGTCGGCCGTCCGCAAGCGGCAGGCAGCGTCATTCCGGATGACGCCTTTCTTGACCTTGACCCGCTCAATGCATTGGGTCAGCAAGCCTACGTGTATTCGGAAATCGAGCAATTGATCACTCCGAACACTTCTATCGAGGACACCCGTCAGCGCGCTGACTATACCCGTATCGACATGGAAAACATGATGGTCCCGGAGCTGATCAACGCGCCGGCCGAACCCGCGCCGGCCCCAGCACCGAAAGCGGTGGAGCGTCAGAGCGAAGGCTTTTGGGAGCATTTCGGTGCCGCGCTCGGCGTGGACCTCAAAGGCCTCGACCACGACGCCCGCGAAGCCCTGGCGCTGAACGCGGCACGCTTGCTCAAGCAAAGCGTCGGCGGTTTGCAGCAGAGCCTGCGCACCCGCAGCGAACTGAAAAACGAACTGCGGCTGGCCCAGACCACCGTGCAAGGCTCGCAAAAGAACCCGCTGAAATTCGCCGTCGATGCCGGTGAAGCGCTGGGCATTTTGTTGCAGCCGAATAAGCCGGGCCAGTTGCCGGCCGAGCAAGCGATCTCCCGCGCGTTCCGCGATTTGCAGGCGCACCAGGTGGCCTTGCTGACCGCCAGCCGCGCTGCCGTTCGCGGCACGCTGGAGCACTTTTCGCCGCAGCAATTGACCCTGCGTTTCGAGCGCGACAACAAGCCGTTGCTCGCCACCTCGGGCAGTCGCTGGAGAGCCTACGGTCGTTATCACCAGGCCCTGCGTCAGGACGATGACTGGAGCGAACGCCTGCTGGCCCGCGACTTCGCTCAGGCTTACGAAGAGCAGATCCGCCTGATTTCCACCCTACACACCGACCACCAAGGATGATGCGCATGTCTCGCTGCTCGACCGCTTTTTTCAAGACGCTGACGGCGCTCATGGCCCTGGTGCTGTTGGCCGGCTGCTCGTCACTGTCGCCGTATTCGACAGTCACCAAGCTCGACCTGAAACTGACCGCCAGCGATCAGCTGAACCCGGACCTCAACGGGCGTCCGTCGCCGATTGTCGTGCGCCTGTTCGAGCTCAAGCATCCGGTGACGTTCGAAAATGCCGACTTCTTCAGCCTGTATGAACGCGCCAAGGAATCCCTGGCCCCAGACCTGGTGGCCAGCGAAGAACTCGAGCTGCGCCCCGGCGAAACCGTTGAGCTGAAACTCAGCGTGGAGGAGGGCAGCCGCTACGTTGGCGTGCTCGCCGCCTACCGCGACCTGCCGGAAAGCAAATGGCGCTACACCGTGCAAATCACCCCGGTGCACGTCACTGATGCTGACTTGACGCTGGATCAAGCCGGTATCCGCAATAGCCACGAAGCGCTCGCCAAGGTAGTTGACTGATCATGAATCCCCATAAAGTCATTTGGCAGGAAGGCATGCTGCTGCGCCCGCAGCACTTTCAGCACAACGATCGTTACTACGACCACCAGATGAAGACCCGCACCCAGTTGCTGGGCAGCTACACCTGGGGCTTTCTCCACATCGATATCGACTTACAGTTCCTCAACATGGGCAAACTGGTGGTCAGCCAGGCGTCGGGGATTTTGCCGGACGGCAGCCTGTTCGAACTGGGTGGCAACACCGAGCCGCTGGCGCTGGACGTACCGCCGAACACTGGCAACACGCCGATCTATCTGGCATTGCCGCTGGTCACCGGTAACCACATCGAGGCGCGTCGTGCGGAGCAATCCGACGTACTGGCGCGCTACACCGCGTACGAAGCCGAAGTCGCCGACTCCAACGCCGGCGACGATTCCGCCAGCCAGGTGCGCTGTGGTCGCCCGGACTTCAAACTGTTGCTCGGCGAGCAGCAGAGCGACCAGGCCTACGTGAAGCTGAAGATCTGTGAGGTGTTCGACACCACCCCCGACGGCGTGATCAGCCTCGCCCCGGATTTCGTGCCGACCTACATTCAGGCGCATTCCTCCAGCTACCTGCTGTCGTGCCTCAAAGAAGTGATCAGCATGCTCGGGCACCGCGGCGACACCATCGCCGAGCGCATCCGTTCCCACGGCAAGGTCGGCGGCGCGGAAATCGGCGACTTCATGATGCTGCAACTGATCAACCGCACCGAGCTGCTGTTGCGTCACTACTTGGGTCTGGAACAGGTGCACCCGGAAGAGTTGTACCGCACGTTGCTGACCATGCTTGGTGATCTGGCGACCTTCTCCAGCGACAGCAAACGCCCGCGCCTGGACAGCCGTTACCAGCACAGCGATCAGGGCGCGAGTTTCCGCAAACTGATGGAAGCGATCCGTCAGGTGCTGTCGATGGTGCTGGAACAGCACGCCATCGAACTGATCCTGCAGGAGCGTCAGTACGGGATCATCGTCTCGCCGTTGCACGACCACAAACTGCTGGGCTCGGCCTCGTTCGTGCTGGCGGCCAGTGCTAACTGCGACAGCGAAGAACTGCGCCACCGCTTGCCGGCGCACCTCAAGGTCGGCCCGGTGGAACGCATCCGCCAGTTGGTCAACCTGCACCTGCCGGGCATCAAGGTCAAACCGCTGCCGGTGGCCCCACGACAGATCGCGTTCCACTCCAACAAAACCTATTTCATTCTCGAACTCAGTTCCGAAGACCTGGCACAACTCGAGCGCTCCGGCGGTTTCGCGTTCCACGTGTCCGGCGAATTCGCCGAGCTTGAACTGAAATTCTGGGCCATCAGGAACTGACCGACATGATCAAGGACATGGAACACCACCAGGACGATAAAACTGTCTTGCTCGACCGTGAGAGCCACGGCCCGGCACAAGGTCCACTGACTGATTTCGCGGCACCGCCGCGTTTCGAACAGCTCCAGGAACGGATGATTTATGCCGCGCGCCTGCGTCCGGCCGAAGCGTTCAACATCAGCCTCAATTCCTTGGTGGCCGCCGCCTCGGAGTTGCTCTCGGAAGTGGTGCGGCTCAAGCACAATCCCGCCCGCGAGGACATGTTCGCGCTCAACGAGCGACTGACCGCCGGGCTCAAACTGTTTGAAGTGCGCGCCCTGCACAACGGGGCCGAAAGCAGCCAGGTGATGACCGCACGTTACGTGCTGTGCACGGTGGTCGACGAAGCCGTCGTGACCACGCCATGGGGCAACGAAAGCGAGTGGTCGCGGATGAGCCTGCTCAGCAGCTTCCACAACGAGACCTTCGGCGGCGAAAAGATCTTCCAGTTGCTGGATCTCGTGACGAAAAACCCGGTCAAGCACCTGCCAATACTGGAACTGATGTACCTGTGCCTGTCCCTCGGTTTCGAGGGCAAGTACCGCGTACAAACCCGCGGCGTGCTCGAACTTGAAGGCATCCGCGATGCCTTGTACCGGCAGATCCGCCAACTGCGTGGCGACGTGCCGCGTGAGCTGTCGCCGCACTGGGAAGGCCTGAACGATCAGCGTCGCAGCCTGGTGCGCATCGTGCCAGCGTGGATGGTGGTGCTGTTTACCTTCGTCTGCCTGGTAGCGATGTATTCGGGTTTTGCCTGGGTGCTCGGCGAGCAGCGCGACACCGTACTGCAACCTTTCCAGCCGCTGGAACCGGCCGCGGTCCAGCCGCAGTCACAGCCGTAAACAGAGACGTGTGATGAAAAAGTTTTTCAAGAAAGTCGGCGCATTCTTGCGCAAGACCTGGGTCTGGACCTTGCTGGTGGTGCTGTTTGTCGCGCTGCTGGTGTGGTTCGTCGGGCCGCTGCTGGCGGTGGATGACTACAAGTTCTGGGAAGGTTCGACCTCGCGCTTGCTGACCATCAGTGTGCTGTTCCTGATCTGGGGCCTGACCATGGTCTTCGTCAGCTGGCGCGCCGGTGTGCGTAAAAAAGCCGTTGAAGACACCGAAGACGGCCAGGATCGCATCCGCCGCGAAGAGCTGATCGACGAAGAACAGAAAGAGTTGAAGGTGCGTTTCAAGGACGCGCTACAAACCCTCAAGACCTCGAGCCTGTATCGCGGTCGCAGCGAGCACTGGCGCAGTGATTTGCCGTGGTACTTGCTGGTCGGCCCGCAGGGCAGCGGCAAGACCAGCCTGCTGGACTTCTCGGGCCTTGAGTTTCCGATCAACAAGATCGACCGCAAACTGACCCGCGACACCCTAGGCACCCGTCATTGCGACTGGTACTTCGCCGACCACGGTGTGCTGATCGACACCGCCGGGCGCTACCTGACTCAGCCGGACGGTGAAGTCGACGGCAGTGCCTGGAGCACCTTGCTCGACCTGCTGCGCAAGCGTCGCCGTAACCGTCCGTTGAACGGTGTGCTGGTGACGATTCCGGTAGAGCTGCTGCTGAGCGGTAGCGAGCCGGACCTCGAAGTCCTGGCGCGCCAGGTGCGGTCCCGACTGCAAGAGGTGCACCAAAAACTCCATGTCGATGTGCCGGTTTACCTGGTGCTGAGCAAGGCCGACAAGCTGCTCGGTTTTGAAGAGTTCTTCGATCAACTGACCCGCGAAGAAAGCGCTCAGGTGTTCGGTACCAGCTTTCGCAAAGAGCAGAGTGGCACCGACGTGGCCGTGTTGCGCGCCGAGTTCGAAGAGCTGCTGCGTCGTCTGAACAGTCAGGTGATCATGCGCATGCACCAGGAGCGTGACACCCAGCGCCGTGGCCGCATCCTCGATTTCCCGCACCAACTGGGGCAGATCGGCGAGCGCCTGTGCCTGTTCGTCGACATGGCGTTCACCGGCAACCGCTACCAGCGTGTCAGCCAGTTGCGCGGTTTCTACTTGACCAGCGCACCGCACCTGACTCTGGAAATGGACCAGACCACCGCCGGCATCGGCGCCAATCTGGGGATGAACGCGGGCGTGCTGCCGACCTTGCGCAGCGGCCGTTCGCGCTTCATTCACCACTTGCTCAGCCGGGTGATTTTTCCCGAGGCCAATCTGGCCGGCCTGGACAAGCGCGAACGCAGCCGCATCCATTGGGGCCAACGTGCCCTGTATGTGGGTGCTTTGGCGGCATTGGCACTGTTCGGCATGCTGTGGGCGGGCGGTTTCTCCGCCAACTACGAGCGTCTGGAAAACCTGCGCAACCTCGCCACTCACTGGACGCAACAACGCTCGGCGCTGACCGCGCGTGATGATTCCATGGCGGTGCTCAAGCCGTTAGACACCGCCTACGCAGTCACTCAGGTGTTCCCGAAAAAAGGCGACGTGAGTTATCGCGAACGGGGCGGTTTGTATCAGGGCGAAGAGGTCAATCCGGTGGTCAAGGGTGCCTACGAGCGCGAGCTTGAAGCGCAACTGCTGCCGAAGGTCGCGACGGTGTTGGAAGGGCAGATCCGCGCCAACATGAAGGACCGCGAACGCCTGCTCAACAGCCTGCGGGCGTACCTGATGCTGAACATGAAAGACCGTCGCGACGGCCCGTGGCTCAAGGATTGGGTCGCCACCGAATGGTCCCAGCGCTACGCCGGCAACACCGCCGTGCAGAACAGTTTGAACGCGCACTTCGAGCGGTTGCTGCAGCAGCCGTTTATCTATCTGCTGAACGAGCAACTGGTGGCGCAGGCACGTCAGGTCTTGCGCAGCGAATCGCTGGCCAACGTGGTTTACCGGATGCTGCGCGAGCAGGCCCGCAACCTGCCGGAATACCGTCTCAGCCAACACCTCGGCCCGCAAGGTTCGCTGTTTGTCGGCACCGATTACGTGATCCCCGGCTTCTACACCCAGCAGGGGTATCAGCAGTATTTCTCGGTTCAGGGCAGTGCGCTGGTCACCGATATCCTGCGTGACAACTGGGTGCTGGGCGAAGGCTCGGGCATCAGCGGCATGGACTTGCGTCGGCTGATGGTCGAGCTGGAGCAGCTGTACTTCCGCGACTACGCCAACCTCTGGAGCGAAGCGGTTGGTCGGGTGGCCTTGCCACCGGTCAATGATGCGGGCGAGGGCGCTGAGCAACTGGCCGGCCTGACCTCGGCCAACTCGCCCGTATTGGCGCTGTTGGTGGAAGTGCGCGAGAACACCCACTTCCCGGTGTTGGCCGACACCGCGGACGACGTCGCCGATGCAGCGGGGAAACTGGCTGAGAAGGGCGGCCAACTCGGCAAACTCGCGGCAGCCGCGGCGGGTAAAGCCGCTGACATGACGAAGAACCTGCCGGACACGGCGAAGAAATCCCTGCAACGTCGCTTCGAACCGCTGCACCGTTTGCTGGACGACAACAATGGCCCGACCGCTGAGTTGACCCCGGCCCTGATCGCGCTCAGCGACCTGCAATTGCAAATGGCCAGCCTGGCCCGTGCCAGTGCGCCGGATCAAGCCGCATTTGAAATGGCCAAGACCCGCATGAGCGGCCAGCGTGATGCGCTGAGCAGCGTGCGCAATGCGTCTAACCGTCTGCCGCGTCCGGTCAGCGTGTGGTTCAACGTACTGGCTGAAGACACCTGGCGTCTGGTGCTCCACGATTCCCACCGGTACCTGAACCAGCGCTATCAGAGCGAGCTGTACAGTTTCTACGGCAAGGCGATCAACAAGCGTTACCCGTTCAGCGCCCACAGCACCAGCGACGTGGCGATCAGCGACTTCCGCGAGTTCTTCAAGGCCCAGGGCATCAACGACCGCTTTTTCGACACCTACATGCGTCCGTTCGTGAGCGGTGATCCGGGCAATTACCGCCTGCGCCGCATCGACGGTCACAGCCTGCCGATCTCCAAGGTCTACCTCGATCAGATGGCCGCCGCCCAAGTGATCCGCCAGAGCTTCTTCGCCGCCAACCCGGCCGAGCCGCAAGTGCAGTTCAAACTGGAGCCGTATACCCTTGACCCGGCCGTTAGCCGTTCCGAATTCACCTTTGGCGACAAGACCCTGGAGTACCGCCACGGTCCGATCGTACCGGTGTCGTTCAAATGGCCGACTGACGCGGAAGACGGTCGCGCCAGCCTGGTCCTCGACAAAATGGCCGGACGCCCGATCGGCATACAGAAAAACACCGGTCCATGGTCGTTGTTCCGTCTGTTCGACCTGATGCAGACCGAGTTCCTGAGCGGTCGCGATGTGCTGGTGCTCAAGGCTGACGTGGGTGGCCTGCGGGCCAACTACCTGCTATCGAGCCAGCGCACGCCGAACCCGTTCGACATGGGCGTGCTGCGCACCTTCCGTATGCCGGTGCAGCTCTGATGCTGGTTGCCAGTCCCTGGCGCAGCGCTGCGCGTACCGACGCCGGCAAGGTTCGGGCGCGCAACGAAGATGCCTTTCTCGACTGTCCACAGCAGGGGCTGTGGGTGGTCGCGGACGGTATGGGCGGTCATCAGGGGGGCGACATCGCCAGCCAGTTGATCGTTGCCAGCCTGGGCGAATTGCCGGTGCAGGATGATTTCGACGAACGCCTCAAAGGCATTCGCCAGTGCCTGCACTGGCTCAACCGCCGCTTGGGCCAGGAGTTGACCGTCACCGCCGGGCGTCACGACAGCATCATGGGCAGCACCGTGGTGGCGCTGCTGGTGGACGGCCATCGCGCGGCCTGCATCTGGGCCGGCGACAGCCGTTGCTACCTGTGGCGCAATCGGCGTTTGTATCAGTTATCCAGGGACCACTCGCTGCAACAGCAACTGATCCATGAGCAAAACATGAGTGTCGAAGCCGCCAAGGCTCACCCTGCGGCCCATGCCCTGACCCGTGCGGTCGGGGCGGCTGATGTGCTGACGCTGGACGTGCTCGAACTCGAGGTCTACCCCGGTGATGCGTTTCTGTTGTGCAGTGATGGTTTGTACAACGAGCTGAGTCGGGATGCCTTGGGGGCGGCCATGAGCCTGAGCGCGCCGCACGTTGCGCTGGAGCGTTTGTTCGATGGCGCGCTGCGTGGCTCGGCGCGAGACAACCTGACTGCCGTGGTGATCCGCCAATGACCCAACTCATGCCGCCGCTCGACGAGCTGCTGATCAGCGAAGAGCAGGGCAATAACCTGACGTACTTTGCGTTTGCCAAATTTCATAAGTCAGAACCGGCAATGGCACCGACCAAGCCCAGCCTCGGCGAGATGCCTGACGTGCTCGCGGGCCGTTACCGCATCGAGCGCCTGCTCGGTGCCGGCGGCATGGGCGCGGTCTACCGCGCACGGGACTTGCTGAGCGAACAGTTCGGCGACCCCGACCCTTACATCGCGCTGAAAATCCTCAGCGAAGAATTTGCCGAATCGCCGGACGCCAGTGCCTTGCTCTACAGCGAGTTCGCCCTGACCCGACGCCTGCGCCACGACAACGTGCTGCGGTTGCACAGCTTTGAAGTGGACACCGACTGCCAGCGCGCCTTCATCACCATGGAACTCATGCGTGGGCTGACCCTGGACAAATTACTCTGCGAGCGGCCCCTGGGCTTGCCGTGGAAAGAACTGCGCGACATCGCGCTGCCGCTGCTCGACGCACTGGCCTACGCCCACGCGCGCGGCGTGCTGCACGGCGACCTGAAACCGAGCAACGTGATGCTCAGCGAAGAAGGCGTGCGCCTGTTCGACTTCGGCCTCGGCCAGGCTGTGGAAGGCATTCTCCCCGGCCTGCCGCACCTGAGTCGCGACCGCTTCAACGCCTGGACCCCGGGCTACGCCGCCCCGGAACTGCTCGAAGGCCAACCGCTGACCGCCAGTGCCGATGTGTACGGCGTGGCCTGCGTGCTCTACGAACTGGCCGGCGGCAAACACCCGTTCCGCCGCTTGCCCTCGACCGAGGCCCGCGACGGCCAGCTTGAGCGCGAGCTGCACCCGCCGCGAAACCTGCCCAAACACTGCTGGCCAGCCTTGCGAACCGCACTGGCTTTCGATGCGGCCCAGCGCACCATCACCGCCGCCCAACTGCGTGACGCCTTGGGCGCCACTTCGCCTTTGCTGCAACGCCTGCGATTTGGGGCGTAACGGATGACCACCGAACAGGGAGCAAGCAATGTTCAACCTCGCTAACGAAACCCACTTCAGCCTGACTGTGGAAGACTATGCAGGCGACCTGCAAGTGCTGTCGTTCACCGGCACCGAAGGCATCAGCCAGCCGTATCGCTTCGACCTCGAACTGGTCAGCGAAAACCCTGATCTGGACCTGGAACAGCTGCTGCACAAACAGGCGTTCCTGGCGTTCGATGCTGCTTCTTCTACGGGCGGAGGCAGTGGCATCCACGGCCAGATCTACCGCGTCGCCCAAGGCGATGCCGGCAAGCGCCTGACCCGCTACAAAGTCTCCCTGGTGCCGCACCTGCAATACCTGCATCACCGCACCAACCAGCGCATCTACCAGCAGATGTCCGCGCCGAAAATCATCGCGCTGATCCTCGATGAGCACGGTATCAAGGGCAACGCCTACAAATTCCAGTTGAGCCAGCCCTGCCCGGACCGCGACTACTGCGTGCAATATGACGAAACCGACCTGCACTTCGTCCAGCGCCTGTGCGAAGAGGAAGGCATTCACTACCACTTCCAGCACAGCGACAAAGCCCATCTGCTGGTCTTCGGCGACGACCAGACCGTGTTCCCGAAGCTCGGCCAGCCAACCGCGTATGTGCAAGGCAGCGGCATGGTCGCCGACGAGCCCGTCATCAAAGGCTTCAAACTGCGCCTCGAAACCCGCACCGGCCGCGTCACGCGCCGCGACTACGATTTCGAAAAACCACGCCTGCAACTTGAAGCCGCCTACAAGCCCGACGGCGAGAGCACAGAGCCAGACCTCGAAGACTACGACTACCCCGGCCGCTTCCTCGATCGCGCGCGCGGCAAATTCCTCAGCCAACGCGCCCTCGAACGCCACCGCGCCGACTACCAGCAAGCCGAAGGCCACGGCGACCAGACCCGGCTCATCAGCGGCCACTTCCTGGAAATGTCCGACCACCCGCGCACCGAGTGGAACGACCTCTGGTTGCTCACCGAAATCGTCCACGAAGGCAAACAACCGCAAGTCCTCGAAGAGTCGGTGACCAGCGACACCACCGACAACAAAGACGACTTCCACCAGGGCTACCGCAACCGCTTCCTCGCCACCCCGTGGAACGTGTTCTACCGCCCGGCGCTGCAACACCCGAAACCGCGTGTGCTCGGCAGCCAGACCGCCATGGTCACCGGGCCCAAGGGCGAAGAAATTCACTGCGATCAGTACGGTCGCATCAAAGTGCAATTCCACTGGGACCGCGAAGGGCTGGCGGATGACAAAACCAGCTGCTGGATGCGCGTGTCTTCGAGTTGGGCCGGGGATCGGTATGGCGCGATTGTCATTCCGCGCATCGGCATGGAAGTGCTGGTGACGTTCCTTGAAGGGGATCCCGATCAGCCGTTGGTGACCGGTTGCCTGTACCACAAGGAAAACCAGGTTCCCTACGAACTGCCGGCCAATAAAACCCGCACCGTCTTCAAAACCCTCAGCTCCCCGGGGGGCGGCGGGTTCAATGAACTGCGCATTGAAGACAAGAAAGGGGTGGAGCAGATCTTTATTCATGCCCAGCGGGATTGGGATGAAAACATTGAGCACGATCAGAAAATTCGCGTCGGCAATGAGCGGCATGACACGGTGGTGAAGAACACCTACACCGAGCTCAAGGCTGAAGAACATCGCACGACGATTGCTGATCGTAAGGTTGAAACGCGGCTGGATGATCACCTGACAATTGGGCAGAACCAGCATGTGAAGCTGGGGACTGCGCAGCTGACCAGCGTTGGGAAAGAGATTCATCTGAAGGCTGGGGCGAAGATTGTTATCGAGGCGGGGTCGGAGCTGACCATTTTGGGTGGTGGCAGCTTTATCAAGCTGGATGCCGGTGGGGTGACGGTTGTTGGGCCGGTGGTGAAGATTAATGCGGGTGGTTCGGCGGGGAGTGGGACTGGGGTCGGGATTAAGCCGCCGGTGCTGCCCAGTGCTGCTGATAAGGATAAGGCGGGGAGTTTGATGGATCAGGCGTTGGCCAATCCATTGAAGGAAACACCTCCCGGACAACTACGCCTGCGCATTGCGCCTTTGCCGAACATGCCGGGTTATGCCGATGAGCCCTATCAGCTCTATGCGGATGGCGTGCCGATTAGCAAAGGCTTCAGTGATGAGCAGGGCAACGTGGTGTTCCAGCACATTCCGGGTACCCGCAACTATGTCGTGGAAACCATCAACGGCCATCGTTTCAGCATGGACATGAGTGAAGAATCCACCGGCAAGACGCGCCACCGTACTGAACAGATGGGGCGCGAAGGCTTCCGTGATTTCCCTGAGGGAGCGGCGTCGCTTGAAGCTGCGAACATCAGCGACGTATTCCGCCAACTGTGGGCAGATCAAAGCGAGCCGAAAGCGTCAAAGGAATTACTGGAATGACCTACCTCGATCAGAAATTATCGCTTTCGGTTACAGAAAGCACCGCGACCTTGAGTGCCGACTGGTTCGCGCACAAAAACAATCCGCTGAGCCCGCCGCGCCCGGCGGGCAACATCGTCACCCCGCTGGTGTGTGGTGAGGAAGCGTTCGGCAAAGTGTATGAGTGCTTACAGAAGGCCAAGCGCAGCATCGACCTCATCAGCTGGGGATTTGACCCGGGCCTGCGCCTTAATCGCGGCTCGGCCGACAGCCTCAGCCTGGGCGAATTGCTCAGGAAAAAGGCTGATCAGGGCGTGGAAGTGCGCGTGCTGATCTGGAACAACCGACTGGCCCAGCTTGGGGAAAATTCGGTCATCGGTGAAGGCTGGAACGGTTCTGGCGGAAACTCGATGGGCTCGGGCATGATCCAAGGCCAGCCCGCGGACACCAGCGGACGAGATGCAAAACGCCAGAAGCTCCTGCAAAAGCAGCAGGAAGAGCAAGCAAAGCTGGCCAAACTCTCACCCAGCGACGAAAGTGGCAGGCGCGCCGCGCGTGACAGATTGATTAAGATTCTGATTGACCTGGATGCGCTGGACAGTGGCTACAACAAGGGCAGCGCCTCGGGCGGAACAGTGCAGGACCCGAACGAGCACATCAAAACGCGTGACTGGCACCGTTGGGTTCACAGCAGTGAAGCACGCAACATCGAATTTCGCACGCGCGACTTCAACTGGGCGGGCGAACTGACCTACGACAATGAAAACGGCTTGCGGGTACATTACGGGCGTCTTGCCATTCTGTGGCGGTTGATGAAAAACGAGTCCCCGGATGTACCTTTTATCCAGATGCTCGCACTGGGCCTGTTTCCGAGCCATCACCAGAAAACCCTGGTGATCGACTACATGGAACCGCAAACGGCCGAAGGTTTCGTCATGGGGCACAACCTGCAACGCAACTATTGGGACACCTCGGGGCATGCCTTCGACGACCAGAACGGCAAGCGCGACCAAGGCTTTGGCCCTTGGCAGGATCTCTCCCTGCATGTGCGTGGCCCGGTGCTGTTCGACCTCAACCACAACTTTTGCAATGCTTGGGACAAGGGCACCAACTGGATTAAACGTGCCTTCAGCGGCTCCCTGATCGATCAGCGAAAAGTGGTCAAGCCATTGAGCCTCATCTGCAATGGAGGCGAGCCTGCGCAAATCTGCCGAACCCAGCCAGAAGAAGGGCCGGAAACCACCATTCTTGAAGTGTATGAAAAGGCATTGGGCAACGTGCATCAGTACGCCTATATCGAGAACCAGTATTTCCGCTACAAACCCTTGGCAGAACGCCTGAAAAAAACCGCGGCCGACTACACCGCCGCAGGCAAGCTTCAAGACCTGTACCTGTTTGTGGTGACCAATAATCCGGAAAGCGGTCACTTCTCAAGCACCACTCACGAGATGCTGGATACTCTCGGGCAGGGAGAGCTGATGCCCTTGGCTCACCGCGATCTCAAATACGATCAGCGCCAACTCGCCCTCCGGGAACGTGAATTGACGGCCCGCCCCAGCTCACCTCAGCGCGATCGGGACTTGGCAGGCGTGAAAGCGCAAATGGCCAAGGAGAACATCGACTCCAGCCGCGCCGACGACCTGATCGAAACGGACCCCAACAAACACTACAACCAGGCCGCAGCGCGGGAAATGGAACCTGAACTGATCCCGCCGAAGGGGCTCAAAATCATCATTGCCACCCTGGTCAGCTGCAAGGACGATGGCGGTCCGGTGGCCGCGAAAACCAGTGCAGAGCGGCAAACGGATAAGGTCATCGAAGAACACCTCGGCCCTGAACAAGGCACGGCGCAGTACAAGTCGATTTATGTGCACAGCAAATTGCTGTTGGTTGATGATCTGTTTTTCACGTTGGGTTCGGCCAATATAAATTTACGCAGCTTGCAGACCGATTCTGAATTGAACATTGCCATGCCTAGTCCGAAAACGACGCGGACGTGGCGGAAGCGGTTGTGGGCGATGCATTCGGGGAAGGCAATTCAGATCAACAAAGGAAATTTTATCGAAAATATCTCAGACGATTATGATAATTGGGAGCAGGTGATTACCGATAATTGGAGAAATCAAAAAAGTAACTTACCCCTCAAAGGAAATTTGGTCAGATTTTGGGATGTGGTGACACCTTATGCAAAAGCAGTTGATTAAATCGATTTTAGTTTTGTTTTTTTGGTTTTTTGGAGTTGCAGCCATGGCTGAAGAATTCAAGTGCATCCACGAGCTAGATACCGCTCCATCTCTCGATCCTCAAGCGGATCAGTTGTTCAAACAAGCTAGATCTATTAGCAAGGAGCGTCTCCCGAATTGGGCTGAAGCTGCTAAGCTCTATCAGCAGGCGGTTGAAAAAAATCATTGGAAAGCCATGCATAATTTGGCTGAACTTTATCTGCGTGGAGATGGGGTTAATAAAGATACTAATAAAGCTGTAGATCTATACATGGGTATGGTGAAATTTCAAGTGCCGCTAGGTTACTATGATATGAGTGTGATGACTCAACGTGGTGTCGGTGTAGTTCAATCCGATAAAGATGCCATGATGTTCTTGCTAAAAGCTGGAGACATGGGCAGTCCGCTTGCGCAAAGTAGGCTCGGTAGCATCTATATCTACGAGTTAAAGAAAATTAAGCTTGGTGAGTCTTACCTGCGATGTGCTGCACATCAGGATGATGCGGAAGCAAACTATGAACTTGCTGCATATTACAAAATAGTTGATAGAAACTATCCTGTTGCCATGCATTACTATCAGCGTGCCGCTTCTCTCGGTATGAAAAAAGGCGCGTTGCTGATTGAAAATACTTTTATGAATGGCGAACTTGGTTATGCGAAAAATGAAAGAATAGCGAAGGCTTACAGCAATATTTCTAGTCAGTTATACAAAAATTCAGATCTGCGGTTTCCTGATTTAGCGAAAGATTATCTATTGCCACCACACCCTGTTCAGGGTTATCACGGCGACAAAGATATCAACTGGAAACCTACTGGGCGTGTTGACGATTATTAAAGCATTGCTAGCTGCGGGCTTATCAAGTGTGAGTGGACTTGTTGCGGCCGGAAATTTAAATTTATCCATGAACAAAAGTACATCAGCTAAAACTCGCGGCGCACAGGTTCTCGACTCAAGCATGTCCATGAAGAGCTCGACGAATGAAGGAACACTGTAATGCGTAAAACCTTGGAGATTTTGGCGGCTGTGTTGTTAGCCCTTTCGATATTCTGTGCGGTGCTGGGGCTGGGGGGAATCGCTGCCGGAGCGACCGGAAGCGGAAGCATATCCAGTGGCCTTGATATTGCATTCACCGTTGCGTGGGTGATGTTTGTCTTGAGTCTGTTAAGCAAAGCTGTCGCTATTTTCTGTCCGAAAGACAGACGTTCGTAGAGCGGGTAAGGAACGGGTTTTTCAGACTGAACCCATCCCCCACATTTTGTTATTTGGCGTTGGCGGTTGCTCCGCTGTATTCGGCGAATCAATGTGGGCCCGCGCTTGCTCCACCAACATCCTGCCCCTATCCGTTACAAAATGTCGCTGGCGCCGCACCTGCGATGCCTGCATCATCGAACCAACCAGCAGATGTGTGCCGGTCTTGTGGTTTTTATGACAGCTTTGGCTGTCTGCGCGTTGCTCGTGAGCAAACGCGTAAGTGGATGCGGTGGCCAAAAAGGCTGCGAAAAAAGTCAAAAAAATTTTCATATTTTCCCTTAGGGATGTCTCAGCTCCGCACTCCGGCGGGGCTGGTTGAGTCGTTTATTTAAAGACTTTTTTGGGCGATGTACATCGGCATCGCCCGTGCTTTCTTGCAGGGCCTTGGCACCCGGAGGAGACAATGGAGAGGCGCATCTGCTTCAGATTGAACAACAGCAGGCTTTGCAGCGTGATTTTTAAGGTGGGCGTCAATAAATTCATTGGTCCGAGCTACGGTGGCTTTTTTTGGCCTCCAGATCTAGTCTCTTTTTCTCTTGCGCCAACGCACGTGAGTCGTCTTTAAACTGTTCTGTTTTGGGGCGTTGGCGTTGGATCTCTCCATTACGAGCGTTGGCCGTTTCGGCGGCTTTACGTTTCGTATTTTGATAGGCTGTGCTTGCTGGCGTCGCAAGTATTAGGCGCGCGCTCAGTTGGCTGCCGATCACTGCTAGGCGGCCTCGGCTTGTGCAACAGCTTTACTATTCTCGTTTTGAGTCTGGACCTGCTGGACTTAATCAAAAGGATTGGCAGAAAAAGCGGGGTTGGTGATGGCCATCATCGTAAAAAATGGCAAGGAGTACTTTATGCCGCACTTTACTTTTGGGTGACCTCTACTGGACAGGTGGGATTTGGTTGAGTCCGAGTTCATTGCTAATGGTTTCAACCAGTAGCGAAACCTGGCCGAGGTCAAATTGACACACTGGCCCACCTGAGCGGCGGTGTAAGTTTTGCCCACTTCCGAATAGCTGATCAGAACGCCAGGCACTAACGCTTTGTTGTTCATCGACCACTCTGCCGCTGCGCCTGCGACGCCCATAGCACCTACGATTGTCGTGGCAGTGGTCTTGGTTTAGCGAGCGCACCACCAGCCAGGACGGGAAGGACGCCACCAGCCATCTACGCGCTTTTCTTGTTGTTCGTTGATGCCCTTGATCTTGGTTGGGGTCACCTTGACGTTTTTTACCGTCTTGACTTCGTGCTGGCTGTTTACCGGGTTGGCCTCGAATACTTCGTCTTGGTATTGCTCACCTGTGGCCTTGTGGCCGCTCAAAACCGCAGTCGCCGACAGTACGACGAGTACTCGCTTCAGAGTGACGGTATCCTTTTTAATGCGAATGAAAGCCGTCTCTCGGTGACCGAAAGGCCTACCTGACCGTTCATCGCTGTCTGTAAGTGAATGCTGCGAATAAGCATTCATCAAAGCGACAGTAAATAATGTTTAGTGGCAGCTTCAAAAAAATCGTTGAGCGGCGATGGAGGCGTGGGGATGCCTCACCAGGGTAAGTCGGCAATGTGTGTGGTTAATTCAGGATGGCCCTACAGACGCAGCTTCGCTGCTTGGCTAATATTCCGCAGTCCGCCCAGGAATTTCTAAGTCGAACTGGCGTTTACATGGTGTTGCTGGGCGGACACCTCAACTAAGTTTACGGCGATGCGTTGCTGCCGAGTCAAGCGCCAAATCGTGTCTACCCTTCGTTGATCTCATGATCATGACCGCTCATTTGTCGAGCTTCGCTCCGTTAGCTCGGCAAGCTTCGTTAGCCACTCTTCTTCAGATGAAGAGCCGATAACCAACCATGCTAGCGGATATATGTCAACACCGGTTGAAAACTGACCCACCCTACCGAAGTAAAACTGACCCACCCCGGCGGTATTTAAGGTCTGTTTATTTGCGCGGCGAAGCCGTTTCTCTCGGCACCACCTGACCAGATTTCAGCTTGTCCTTGAGCCGGTAGCTCTGTCCGCTGACCTGGACGATATGGGCGTGATGCAGCAATCGATCCAGAAGCGCTGCGGTCAGTGTCGAGTCATCGGCGAACGTCGTTGCCCACTGGCTGAACGGCAGATTGCTAGTCAGCACAACGCTGCCATGTTCATACCTCTTGGCGATCACATTGAAAAACAAGTTGGCTTCGTCCCGGCCAAACGGCAAATAGCCGATTTCATCGATCACAAGCAGTTTGGCGCGCTGCACAACACGGCTGAAATACTGCGCCAAGCGGCCCTGATGATGAGCTGCGACGAGTTGTAGGGTAAGGTCGGCCGCTGATATGAATCGGGTCGATATGCCCGCCATGATTGCTCGATGAGCCAGCGCGCTAGCTAAATGTGTTTTACCAACACCCGACGGCCCCAGCAGCACAACGTTTTCTTTGCGTTCAATAAACGCTAGCCCCGCCAATTCCAGAATCTGGCTTTGGGGCGCGCCGCTGGCGAATTTGAAGTCGTATTGTTCAACCGTTTTCACTGCCGGCAGTCCGGACTGCTGCATCAGTACTTGGCGTCTGCGCTCGTTCCGGGCTCGATCCTCGCTGAGCAGAAGTTGTTCCAGGAAGTCGGCGTAGCTCGTTTCGTTTTCAGCGGCTTGCTGGGCCAGTGCCGGCCAATCCGTTGCAAAAGTATCAAGTTTGAACTGTTGGCACAGCGACTCGATGCGCAGGTGTTGAAGGCTCATGGACGTAGCTCCAGCAGTGCCTGATAGACCGATAACGGGTGCTGCAAGCTTTCAACCGGTACTGGCTGGCCAGTAGAAATCAGGACGCTTGAGGCGCTCTTTAAATCGGGCAGCGGCAATAGATGATGCACTTCGGTATCGAGCCGGTGCTGCGGTATTTCGCCGTTGTCGCATGTGTGCGGGCGTTGGCGATTTCTATCAACCAGGGACCGATCCTGCTGTTCGCCACCTCAACGTCCAGCACCAGATTGACTTGATTGAGTGATGCAGCCAGCGGCACTACAAAGCTGTTTTTCAAATAGTGGTTGAAGCGCTCGACCTTGCCCTTGGTCTGCGCCCGATACGGTCGACAAACTTTCGGCGTAAAGCCGTACCGCTCGGCCAGGATCAGTAGCGCAGGATTCCATCGGTGCTCGCCAGGCCCGTAAACATCACGTTCCTGAATGATGGTTTTGGCATTATCGAACAACAATTTTCGAGGCGTACCGCCGAAGAAGCGCAAGGCCTTTTCAATCCCGGTACACCACGCGGCCGAGTCTTCGCGGCGAGAGAAGACGACGTAACTGGCGCGACTCCAGCCCAATGTCGCAACGAATGCCAGCAGCGGATCGCGCCCACGTCGAATGATGGTGAAGTCGACCTGCATCTGCTCACCAGGCTCGGTTTCGAACCGGACGACAGGTTCGTTTGCCCTGCTTTTCAATGTCAGCAGAAAGCTGGTGAGGATGGAATATCCGCCTTCGTAACCCTGTTCGCGGATTTCCCTGAGCAACACGATGGCAGGAATCCAATGCGGCCGAGCGGCTTCTACACGCTGGCGAAGGAAGGCCTCGAAAGGCGCAAGCTTGCCCACGCGCTGCGCGCGAGGGCCATAGACAACGGGCTGGCGCTGCGATTGTAATTTGAGGTGGCGTCGAATCGTATTTCGCGAGCAGCGCATCTGCCGAGCGATGGCCCGAATAGACAAACCCTGACGAATAAGAACACTGATTTCCACGTGTTGCTCCTGGGACAGCATGGGCAGCTCGCAAAAGCTGCATTGTGCCCAAGTGGGTCAGTTTTCAACCGGTGGGGTGGGTCAGTTTTGCATCGGTACTGACAGATATACGGCGAATACTCCCCAAGTAGGGTGGAGGCTTCCTTGCGATAATCGACAGGCTCATCGTCGAATTCCTGCTTCAGACTTTGGCTTCATGGTCGTCCCATCCCAATGTTATCGCCGTCTGATTTTCTCGATCGAGCTCGACGTAGGGGGCGTGTCTATGCGCTGAGCGTCCATCTTCAGTATCGTCACATTGCGGTTTCTGGTTGCCAGTTTAAGCAGCGCCTTTGGGGCGTCCGGAATGGTTATGTTTCCGCATTGCAAAACTCTATTTGCTGGCGGGGTGTTCGTTTATGGGCTATTGAATGGTAACCGGCGTGACACTTATAAGGAGTGCATGATGTACAGCGCGCCAACTAATCAGCAATTGGCTGACACCTTGGGTATCACCGCGGATGAGGTTCGGACATATATCGTTCGGGCGCGCTCGTTGGCAATGGAAGGCGGATGGGTTCTAACTTTTTCACCTAGGACCCCTGAGCAGATTCTGAGCCAATTGAATCTTACTCAATCGTTGACGTGTACTGTTGTGTTGCGGCTCGTGACGTGGCGGCACTGAAGTTCTGGATCTAGTTCAGTTCCAGCCCCAACAATGCCGAAGCGCTTCTCCATCTATAGACTTCTCTGTCATTGCAATTGCAGCCGCTGGAGGCCGGTTTGCATGGCTAGGTTGTGAGAAAGCTTTACCCCGAGTCCTCAATTTTTCTGAGGTGAGTAAAGCCTCCACATCTATCTTGCGAAGCCTTGCCGGTATGGCTTCCAGATGCCATGACATGTTTCCAAAATGTAGGCGGCGCAATCGTTCTGGGGAGGAGGGGCGAGTGGGCCGTCCCGTACTCGGCATTGGCGTTTATGACGCCATTAGATGCAAGACACGTACGCATACGGTGTTAGAATTATAGTGGCAAAAATTTCAGCAAATTAGTTTTTCAGTCTGCTGGCGACCTGGAAAAATCGGTGATGCTGCGGTACGCGCTGTAATGCAGCTATCGCGTTGCGCTGAGCTTTACCAGTCGAGGGTGGCTCTAGGTGGTCGCTGCGCAAGGGAATAGGGTCAAGCGGCCGTCTTAGCCATTGTGCAGGTCAGCAATTCAGTTGGCGGCCAGATTGTTCTGCGCTCCGGTATTGAAGGATTCCCCTACAGGCAAGTCGTTTGCGAATAGGCCTAATCTGCGTGTTTTGGGCTTGGCCTAACGCCCTGCCAATGAGCCCCGCAATTCAGGCAGGTCGGTTGTTCTCAGGACCGCCAAAAAAAGGGGCCGCCTGACGGAGCGTCGGCAGCGACCCTATGGGCTTAAAATCTCGATATTTGACACAACGTTTCGTCGCGCGCGCCTTGGAACGCGTAGCCTGCACCTCGTTTAAAAACAGCCGCTTGGATGGTCATATGGCTAAAATGGGGGTAGGGGATAGGCACCGATCATGGGCGATCATCGGCCGAAAAACTTCAGTCCCGCTCGGTAACTTGGCGTGACACTCAATGGCAGCGATCGACCTTCCACCTCGCGGCGATCATTGGGTTTAAACTAAATTAGGTTCAGTGCCTACGCACCAATGCTGCGCATGCTAAAGGGAGAGTTATGGCCAGAATATTGATTGCAGATGACCATGCAGTAGTGCGCATGGCGGTGCGGCTCTTACTTGAAAAGGCTGGGCATGAGGTGGTGGGGGAGGCTTATAGCGGATTGGATGTCGTCGCCCTTGCGCGCAGCCTGATGCCCGACTTGATCGTTCTGGACATCGATTTGCCCAGGTTGGACGGGTTTGGAGTGCTGCAGCGGCTGAGAGGCGAATCTGATCGTATAAAGGTTATTGTGTTCTCGAGCCTGGATGTAAAGCGGTACGCCATTCGCTGCTCCAGAGCTGGTGCGTATGCGTTTGTTTCAAAAGATGGCGACATCAACGAGCTGTTAAGTGCCACTCAGATCGTGCTGGCGGGGTATACGCTCTTTCCCACCACGGATTTTTCTTCCGTCGATACCTCTTCGCGTCTGGCTTCCGAGGAAGTGTTGATGAAGTCGCTGTCAGACAGGGAGCTGGCGGTATTGCGTCAATTGGCGCGGGGGCATCGGGTCAAGGACATCGCCCAGGAATTGATGTTGAGTGAAAAAACCGCTAGCACCTATAAGGCTCGGCTGATTATCAAATTGCAGGTCGCTAATTTTCTCGAATTGGTGGAATTGGCGAAGCGTAATCGGGTCATTTGACTCTGCCCCTGCTGCGTCAATGCGTACCGAGCTGAGCGGTGCGTCGATATTCTGCGTCGACCGAACTTCAGAATTGACCGAGTCGGTGGCTCAGTTGTGGGCAAAGCGGTTTCAGCGCATGGAAGAACTGGTCTGAAGCCAAGGGCTTGCTTAAGCAGGCCAAGATTGGCAAATCCTGTTGTTGTGCGTTGAGCAGCATTTGATCGAGTTGGGGTTGATCTTCGATACCGCTGAGCAAAATGGCATACCGTATTGCACCCATCCGATAAATCGATTCAATCAGGTCAAGCCCAAGACCGTCCGGTAAATGCTGATCGCACAGCAGCAGGTCAAACGTTCGCCCTTCGTTAATCATGTTCGTGGCTTCAGCGCAGTTGAGCGCAGACCCCAGGCGAAAGAAGCCTTGACGGTTTAACTGCATGGCGAGGCCCATCAATTGAAACGGATGATCCTCCACGAGCAATACGCTGGGGGTCTGAAGTGTATCGGTCTCATTCATAATCAGCGCTCTTGTGGTTGCGTGAGTTTTCGATCTTGCTTGATGACTCGCACCTGATCGATTCGCACGCTCGATCGAAGATTCTCGGAAACAGTCGTCATCTTCTCAGCTCTTGAGGTGCCGTCATGTCGGTGAAGCGCTCTTGTTGTGTAGGGAATTCCGACATTTTGCGACGGAATCTTGATGGTCTTGAGCGACAAGACGCAGGACGAGTGCAGATCGCGCATGAGTTTGGTCTTATGAGCGTCAGTCAAAATTACCAAATGCGTACGCGGCAACACTGCTGGCGAAACTGGCTCCAGGGCCTCTGGCCAGGCAATAGCGCGGTCCAATCAGTAAAGTAGGCAAGGCAATTGTAAGAAATTCTTTTGACATCAATTGATGTGACTGCACAGTTTTGGGCTGCTGAATACAACTAACGGGCGTTGGGGAACAATGATCAGGCTCGCGAGATGTCCTGACAGAACTACCGTGAAGCCGCCTTACATATCCTATCGACCTACAGGAGCGCCGTTCAGCGCTTTGCGCCACTGTCCAGAACGGGAGAGTGCTCGCTTGGCAGCGGCATCAGTTTAACCCGCTGTAGGTGTTCGGATTTGCGAGGGGGCAGTGCGCCCGCGTCATACCGGTACGCTTCCTGAAAATAGCAGGGCCTATGCATCCTGATGTCCGGGAGAGTTGGGTATATACCCAGGCATGACCAATCGACATGCGCGATGCTGTTTCGGCCGGAGCAGTTTCAACGTTCTCCGTGGTCTTCAGCTTTGAGATGCTGTTTGCTCAAGATTGACACGCCTTCAGCAACTTCAAGGCGTTCAATTTCTTCAATAACGTCTTCGAGCACTTTTGCGACAGGGCGATTGTCTCTTAGTGCATAACTACCGATCATCAGCGTAATGGGGTGGGCGTTGAGCACCGTGGCGATGTCGTCGAGCTTTTCGATGGTGGGAGCGTACAAGCCGCGCTCCAATGTGCTGATGTAGGTCCGACTGCTGATGATGGAAAAGTCCTCTTGGGTTTGGTCTTGTTTCACGCGAAGCCACCGAAGAACTATTCCGAAAGCGCTTTTCAATTCCACTTTGCATGCCCTGCAAAAGGAACGATAAGGCGCTTTTGAACAGTATATGACTATAATGTATACTGTTCGTCTTGAGGTTTTCGTCATGTTCATAACCAATCAACAGGCAGCAGTGAATGGCTCTCAAGCTATGCTAGAGCCCGGTCATCAGGGCTGGCATTTTGTTCAGCCGCACCTGATGTCACCTTGGTTTCATGTCGCAATAGCCAGGCGCGAGGATGGCTTAGAGATGCTTGATGCTGTGTTCGTGGACAGCCTGCAGGCGCTGACCTCCATCCTGGATTTGCCGGAAATGGGGGGGCAAGTAAAGTCGGTACAGTTGGTATCGCCCGGTTGGCTCAACGGCAGTGATGACTGGCGCATGGAAATGCTGCTTGAAGTGACTCGAAGTCAAGATGGGACCTCGTTGCGATACACCCTACATGACGGCCGGCATTATTACTTTCCTGAAACGCAGCCAGGGTTCTCGGTGACTTTCGGCGTGCAGGTATATCCAAAAAGACCGGTGGGCTGTAGCTATTAGATTTTTGATCGATGGGCAATAAATCGATGGGAAAAACTGAGTGATAAATATCGGATTCGAACCGCAAAGCCGAAGCCTTGACTCGAAGTAGGCAGGCGTAGGCGATCACTGTTGTGCATGAAATCGCTTTGGGGTGGCGAGGCAGATTGGGTGTACTCCGTCGCCTCTGGAATTCTTCAGTCGACTCAGTGAGCACGGATGGCCCATCGTCGCGCTTCGCCGGTGCGATTTTCTATGGCGCGGGCAACGGTAGCTCTGCTGGCCGAACAGGTCTCGATCGTTCAGTAAGGGCTCGGCCTGGATTGACCACATCAGCTTCAATTTACTCTGTTAGGCACTCTGGAACCCTGCGCTCAATGAAGATTTGAAACCTTCAGTATACTATGCCGCGTTACCAAACCGTTCTCGATGGCCTCTTGCAAATGAGGGTCGTCAATGGAGTTCCTATATTCGAACCGGCGGGCAAATAAGACCTGAATGCGCGAGATAACAAATGGAATGGAGACGTCCGTGGCGCTAGCTGTGGCCATCCGCGCGACGCCTTTTATGCCACTTAATAATACCCCCGCAGCACCGAGCCGGAGCGACCGTCGGGAGCGATAAGGACGACCCTCCTGGGAGTGCGATTGGCTTTAGGTAAGTCGTACTCAGTTACGCGGCCTTTGCCGATTAAAAACGGAATCAGCGCGGGCTAGGCGGCGTTCCACTTCAATGGCCGGTTAAAAACAGCCACTGCGGATTGCCAGGTTGCGCCGAGTGGGCACTAGGCTGGCTCGGCATGCGACTTTTGGGCGTTGGCCCACAAACGATAGGCGACAGCGACTTCTTCAGGAGGCAATCTCTTTGCAATATGCGGCGCTATAGGCTGGCAACTGACAAAGCTCAGGCGCAAGCACTCTTTTTCCAAATCCTCTTTTTCGCGAAAAACCGCCGAATAAAACTCTTGAGCGGCGATCAGTTGCTGCTGGATACCGCTGATAACGAGTAATAGCTCAGTTTTTTTTGCAGCTACTTCACTTTCGGTTTTGGCGTCAAAGAAGGCTTGGGTAAGGGTAAGCAGGCAGTTGGCGCCGGAAATCAGCGGTGTGAAGGCATTTGGCATAAGTAGAGTCCATCGAAAAAGGGGCTAGCGGTGCAGATTAATCGTGCCACTGCGCCTCGGATGTAGTCATCTCCTGAAATGTCGTCACTCGATGACTAGCGGTGCCGTAAGGAGCCTTTATGGCAATCGTTAATTTTTACGGCTAGCCCTTTGACCAAAAGACCTTGCGCAACCAAACTTTGCGTCGCGCCATACTCCACTTGACCACCCGTTTGCATTCGCTCTGACCATCAATTACATCGAATTTGACCCGCACGCTTTGTAGCCGTAATCGGCAGGGCCACTTTGGTCTGAGCATCAGCGCATGTAAATGCGCGGAAGTGATCGCCCGATAGGCGAATCTAGCGATGCCTAGCAAAAATGGTTAGACATCGCCAGACATCGCTAGGGCCTCCTGTTTTGTTGGCCACTTCGGTGTTCTGATCGTTGAGGGGGGGGGGGGGCGCCGGCCAAGCCATAAAGCGGCAATCCGTAAACGCAGAGGCACAAAGCAGGAAGATGCGGTGCTAACGGCTTGCTCGGGGTATGCAGTGAACTGTCATCGCTGTGATGTACTGTTCGCTCATGCCCGTTTGAAGATTTGGGCAAGCGCGATTCAAGGTGTAGTTGAGTCGCCCGGCTTCGGCCTCAGAACTATCGCACCGTCGATCATTTCAATTGTCAGTACGTCGCCTATGCTCAGTCCTAAGCCAACGAGTAGGTCAGGCGGCAAGTCAATAATGACGTCGCCACTTCCATCTGCAGGATCTTGGCATTTCACTGTCCAGCGCCGGGATTTGGTCATGATGTAATTCACACTTGGTCTTGGTGGGGACGATTCATTATGCTCGCAATGGCTTCGTCAGTGGACGTGTGATGCTGACTGCAGATGATTTCTTCTGGCTGTTCTCTGCCGGTCATGGCTACGAAGCGCGATGGTCAAAATTGCGACGCAAACCCTTGGTCTGGCCGAATACGAATGGCCCGAAAATTAGTGCTGTTACCCGCCCAGTCCCGCCACAAATACTTTGGTTCATTGTGGTGAACCTTCAGCAATGTTTTTTGACGGTTCCTGTTATCCGGTGAAGCCAGCCAATTGAGCCCAAGAAGCCGAAGCTCAACTGCGGGTTACAGGTGAGTCTCGCGGTTTAGGCAGCTACCGCGCGCTCTCGGTGGTGGTCACCAGCTGGGGGGCGTCCGAGTTTCTACTTGCCGTCCGGCGCCAATTTAAGTTTCACCGCCTGGCTGCCCTGTCCCGCCATTTCGCGGCGGACGCGGGTGCATAGCCATGCACAGACCAACATCCATCGTCACTGGTAGGCAGGCCAGGTCGCCGCTTTTCGAGGCGCAATTCATCGGCATATGTTCCGGGCAGGGGGCAAAACTGACGTCACGATCTTTTTGAGCCAGCGGTGTCAGTTAAATTTAAAATTAACAACCTTGTCCGAATCCAGTTTGACTTTGCGTTCCAACTTCTTGCCATCTCGAGAAAGCTGGATGTTGTGCTCACCTTTGGGCAGCGCCAATATTACCGGTGAAGGGCCATAACTCGCCCCTTCAAGCCAAACATTGTCGTCATATTTATTACTGCGAACGGTCAGCGTAAAGAGTTGGCCAGAGCATAGATTTTTTTCGACACCCAGTATCGAGCAGGCGAGCGACAGTTTCGGGGTGACACTGGCATGGACCTGTACCGTCGCGTTGACAACGCCCTCCATGTCCATGGTGGCATTAGAGAATTCGTGGGTGTAAGTATAAGAAAACTGGCTAGCGTTGACCTGTGGAGTTTCTCGTCCATTTTCTCTTGCGGGCTGCTGACGAATGGAGGATTCATATCGCTTGACTAGCCATTCTTCGACGATGTGGTCTATTTTTTTGTCTGTCAGGCAGCTTGAAAGACTTTTGAGGGATGAACAATCAAAACGGAAAGTTTCGCTAAAGCTGAACACCTTCGGCAGCATTTTTTGTGTCGAAAGAATGGCCAGTTTTGCTTGGGCGTTTTCCAGGCGTGACAAGGCTACTTGGGTGGTGGCGATGTCTGCCTGAATATCGCTAATGGCTTCGTTATAACGAGTCGTGTTTTTGTTGAGCGCGGCATATTGGGTGTCCAGACTTTTGCGCAATTTGATTTGGGACGCGTACTCAGTTCGGACGGTTTCCACTGCGTCGCCGCCGTTGCCGATCAGGAAACTTTCTGTTTCACGCAGGATGGCCAATTTTAATCGCGCCTCAATATCGCGAGCGGCATTTCGATCCAGTTCGACCCGATCAAGACTACTGCCATCCGCGGCCCGAAGTTTTTCCAGTCTGGAAAGCTCCGCTTCCTTCGTAGCCAAAAGCTTTTGGAGTTGTTCGGTAGGGGACAGCTTTGCGGGCGGCACCAGCGCTGTCGTTTCGAGTGGAGCCGATTGTGCTGGCGCGGATTGTGCGGTGGGTGATGGCGCGATTTCCGGCAAGGTAGCTGCTGATGAGTCGGAAGATGCGCGGGGTGTCGCTCGTGGCTTCACGGTGGCTTGGGTGGCGTCCGGTGTCTTGGGCTCTGCATTCGGTTTCTGATTGATACTTATGGTGGAGGGTAGGGAGGTAGGGTCATTCGAAGTGTTGTCGATCGCAATGGCATCGACAGTCATTCCTCCCCAAAAAGCGTATGCCAAAACCTTGGGTAAATGGCGTGATCCCGAAAACAGCGCAAGCATAAGACCTCCTCAATTAAATGCAGCTCTTTATTATTCGCTAATACCCCAGGTTTCTGGCAGCTGAAAGTCCGCTCGTTCATGGAGAACTCATTGGATCCAGGCACTTTGCCTAAAGGCAGCGACGCAACTAATGCGCCTTAAAGCTTTTTACGGTAGCACTGGAGAAGGCATCCTGGATGTAAGGAAATCCTGCACGGCCGGGCGATTACTGACTCAAGACAGATTTAATGAGGGGGGCTTTTGAAGGGCTGTGGGCGTAGGTTTTGGTACGCCCGAAGGAGCAGGGTCTGTTGTGACATCCACGTGTTCAGACCGCAAAAAGGGAAATTGGTCCTGCGGACTGATAAATCTCCCTCCCTTCAACCTCAATTGCGTCGCGTTTGTCCACTTGTGTACATTCGACTTGATCAGTCATATGCATTAATAATTTGCTATCGCGTCGCGTGACTCACCGTATACAAGAAGGAACAGCTGTCGCTATCGGCGACCAAAGTCCGCCGATCCCTTTTCAGTCGTCACGGGCAGGGGCGGAATTAGTCAGGAGCGGCTGCCGCGAAGTCAATTGACGGGGGGTGTATACATTAACAAGGCTGGTCCTATAGTTCGGAGTCAGAGCCGTACATTGTAAAATGTAGATTCACGACGTATGACAGGAAGGAAAGGGAGTGGAGAGGTGACTGGGCTTTGGGCAAGCAACTCACTTGGTCCCGTAGGAAAATATCGTGGCGTAGTTGCCACGGTTGATTGAATCCGAGCTTGGTCTATTAATCTAGCTTCAGATGCAGGATTACACCTGTCAGATGCTGGGCTCACCACTGGGTTGTGGGGCTTTTCAGAAAAGTAATTTGAAACGCTGCAGTTGTTAAAGGTGGTGCATTATCACGCGGGGCCGTAAAATAATCCTGTTCCTACCCAACGATTATGCGCGTGCGGTAGAAGCAGAGTCGATAACGAACGTACAAAACCTATATCGACGGACTGAACAAGAATACTGTACGTACACTTTCAGCATTCGATTTTCGCCCAGCATTGACTTAGAGCGGTTCGCGACAGCTGGATATGGATAATTTTCTTCATCCCACGCTTTGCTCACTTTACCAATTTTGGAGGCAACATGTCCTTAATCACCGAATACCGCGCCACAGAAGATGCCATCAACGAGCTTAAGCAAAAGCTGGAAGCGCTCGAAAGCCACCCTGGTTTGCAGGCAGAAATGGAGTTTGAGAAAAAACTGCGCACCCTGATGGGCGAGTACAGTAAAAGCTTGCGCGACATCATCGCGATAGTGGATCCGAAGATAAGCCAGGTGATGACTGACGTCACTCCAACTCGTAAAAAGCGCGCCCTCAAGATCTATCGTAATCCGCAGTCGGGTGAGGCCATTGAAACAAAGGGCGGTAATCACAAGCAGTTAAAAGCCTGGAAGGCCCAATATGGCGCTGAAACAGTAGAGTCGTGGCTTGAATAAGCATTGAATTCAAAGGGTGTCATTGACACCCTTCTTCAGCTAGGCGCGGGCCGGAATCCTTTGCCCACGGAAGTCATTGCGGCAATATTTGGCTTTCGCGGCGACACCAAAGGTTGATTGGGTGTAACGACAATCAATCTATCGAACATTGGTAGGACCGTTTGCGCTTTCTCGTTTCGATTCAATCGGTTCTTTTCAACGGTAGCGATACGCTGATCTAGCAAAAAAATCGACTGAGCGGTCGCAATCGACGCCAAGGCTTGTAGCTCTAGGATATGCGGCACTTGGAGTGCGGGCGGAGTGTGGCAGGTCCTGCACGTTACTTTAGGGGTTAGTTTAATCGCGCAGGATTTGAATCGATCGCCGGTCATTTCAATGCCGGATCCCCCATGTTCATTTTCTTCCAGCCCTGCAACAGCACCTGCGCCTTCGGTTCCTGTCCATTGCCCAGGTAGTACTGGATCAACGTCAGCCGCACATTGCGGTTCGCCGGTTGGACTTTCAGCAAGCGCTCCAGCATTTCGCAAGCCTCTTCAACTTTGCCGCTGTCATGCAACGCCACAGCCAGCACGTAGCCGTATTGGGCGTTTTGTGGTTCCAGTTGCGCGGCTTTGCGTAGCGCCGACATGGCTTGGTCCGATTTGCCCGCACGCACCAGTGACAAGCCCTGGGTGTGCTGCAACAAAGCGGCGTCCGGGTGATCTTTTAGCCCTTGCGCCAGCAGTGCCTGCGCCTCCTGGCTACGGCCATTGGCTTCCAGCCATTGCACCAGTGTCACGAGTGCCGGGTAGAAATCCGGATCGCGCTTGAGCGCCGTGCGCAAATACTGTTCGACCTCGTCGTTACGGCCGCTGGCCTGGTAGAGCATTGCCAGGTTGAGGTTGGCTTCGGCGCGTTCCAGCAGGCTTTTCTGTGCCGCTTCATACTCGGCAATTGCCGCATTCCAGTTCGTCTGGGCAGTGACCAAACCACTGCGGGCGGCAACCAGCAGGTCCCGGGCTGCGGCAATGCGCACAGCCATCACCGGGTCTGTCAGCAACGGCGTCAACAGCGACGCCCGCTCAGGTGGCGGGAGGAACGCGCTGATTGTGCGAATGGCGCTTTCACGCACTTGTGGTGCCGGGTTGCTCAAGTCCTTGGTGGCCAGTTTCAACGCCTGTTCACTCGGATACAACGGCAGTTCGGCCAGCAGGGTGGCCCGCTGAATCGCCGGCAAGTTGCTGCGTTGCAATTGCTCATACAAGGCTTGCGCCGCGCCGGGTTGACCGTTGCGGATCAGCCACAGGCTTTCGTCATAACGCGGGGCCTGTGCGGTGGGGGCGCTGTTCCACAGTTTGAATTGCTCGGTGACCTTGTCGCCGTCCTTGCCTTGGTGACAGGTGAGGCAGGCGTCTGGTGTGCCGAGTTTTTTCGCTCGTTCCGGGTTGGGAATACTGAAGCTGTGGTCATGCCGGAAGTCATTGCCCATGTAGAACTTCCCGGGCATATGGCAATCCATGCACTGCGAGCCTGGCTGGCCCATGGTGTGGCGGGTGTGCTCGATGGAATCGTAGTTTTTTGCTTGCAGGCCTTTGCCGTCGACGCCTTCCACCGGGGTTTTGCCCGCGGTGTTGTGGCATTGCAGGCAAACGCCGTTGCCCGGAGCCTTGAGTTCGGTGCTATGCGGGTTGTGGCAGTTGCTGCAGCGCACGCCCTTGTCGAACATTTTGCTTTGGGCGAACGAGCCGTGTTCAAACACCTCGTCCTTGATCTTGCCGTCCAGCGCATACAACTCGCGGGTCAGGGGACTTGGCAAATAGTCATCCATCAGGCGTTTGCCGACGGTGTAGCCATCGCTCAGCGGTGCGCGGCGCGAATGGCAGCGGGCGCAGGTTTCGATTTCGACGGTGGCGTTCTTGTCCTTGAGGTCGACGGCAAAACCAGCATGAATCACATCACCTTTTTTCGCCGTCCATTCCAGGTGATTGGAGGCCGGGCCGTGGCAGGCTTGGCAGCCGACGCCGAGACTGTTCCAGTGACTGTCGAAGGTGTTTTTCGCGGCATCGAAATTGCGTTTGTAACCCGTGGTGTGGCACTCGACGCACATGAAGTTGGCGTTCTGGCTCGGCTTGCTCCAGTGCAGCGGATTCTTGAAATTCACCCCCTGGCCCGGATAGAGGTGGAACCAGCGGTGTTTCTCGGTATCCCAGGCCACGCCCAAGGGTTGCAAGCGACCTTCGCCGACGTCGATCAGGTATTGCTGCAACGGCGCGATGCCGAAGGTATAGGCGACCTTGAAGTCGGCATTCTTGCCATCGATACCCGGCGTGTTGACCCAGAACCCATCGTCCTTGCGCGAGAAAACGCTGGTTTCGTTCTCCGCTTTGAAGGTGATGTTATTGAAGTCGCCCAGTATCGTCTCGGCATTGGCCGCCTGCATCGCCAATTGGTGATGGGAGCCTTTCCAGTCCTTGACCTGCTCGCTGTGGCAGCCCTGGCATTGTTGCTCATCGACCATCTTCGCCGGCGCCATCGCCACCGGTTGCGGTTTGCCCGGTTGTGCGACAGGGGCTGTGACGGGAACGGGTTTCAGCGGTGCCGGTGTGCTGCTGAACAGAAACCAGCCAATGGCGATGACCGCTAACAGCAGTGCGCCGATGGTGACGGGAAAGAGGTAGCGATTGATCAGGTTCGGATGCGAATCAGGGTTGGGGTTTGTGGCTTTGTTTTTATGCTTCGGCATGGCGGCTTCCGGGGTCCAGGTGCGTTTGCCGTCAGGCGCGCGTCAAAGCTCGATTCAGCGTTGCCGGTTAACCGGCGTCTGTCAAATACGCGTGTGATCAGCTATGCGGTGTTGAAGAAACAATGTGATTTTTTGGTCGCGAAAAAGCGCCTAATTGGCGACACCTGTGGGCACGCAAATCTCACTGTGGGAGCGTGTTCGCGCAAGTGACGCATCATTCCCCGATAAACCAGCGGTAATACGGATTGCCGCCATCGCCCATCATCACTTCGCGGATGTCCCGAGCCCAGGCGTCCCGATCACCGTCATAGGCGTGCAAGCTCGCCCGATAGAATTGCATCAGGCGCTGCTGATGAGCGTTCATGCGTTCGGTGAACCCGTCATCGGCATTGAGCAGCGGGATCGGTTGACGCAAGTCCAACAGGGCCGGCAGCACGCGGCTGATTTCCTTGGCGCGAACCCACGGGGCGTATTCGATCCGTGGCTGATCATCGGTGACGGGTAACGCATCGGCGGCAAACCGTTCCAGCCCGGCGCGGTCGGTCACCCAGGTCGCCATCAAGGCCGCCGCGGAACCGATGCCCACATCCTGCAACGTGCTGCGCACGGTTTCCGGCTGGAAGCGTTGGCTGATTTTCGCCGCGTCCAGTTCGATCGGTTCCATCGAGCCCACCAGCAACATTTCGTGGAACTCACTGGTCCACAGCGTGGCGTAGGGGAATACGTCGAGAAAACTGCGCACCAGCGAGCGCGAATCGTCGATGTTCTGGGTCGGCAGGGGTAACCACTGCGCGACCAGGCCTTTCTTCTCCAGGCGGCTGGCGGCCAGTTGGTAGAAGTCACGGGAATATAGATTCACCACACCGGCGGCGGAGGGCGGTGGCGGTTCCAGGGTGATCAGGTCGAAATTCTGCGGACTGCGCAGCAATTCCTGGCGACCGTCGCGCAAGCGCACATCCACCGTCGGGTCGGCGGCGGCATTGAAGTTGCCCTTGAACAGCGGCGCGGCTTTGACCACCGACGGCAGCAGTTCGGCGACCACGCGATGTTCCAGCCCCGGATAGCGAGTCAGCGCGCCGGCGGTAATGCCAGTGCCAAAACCGATGACCAGCGCCGAGCGCGGTTCGCCGTTGTGGATCAGCAGCGGCAATAGCGCCTGAATCCGCATGTAGCGCAGCGATGGCATGGCGTCGCCGGTGTTGGACACGCCCTGGATATACAGACGATGGAAGGTCTTCTGGCCCTTGCCTTGAGTGACCACGGCCACGGTGCCGCCACGTCCTTCTTCATAGAACGCCAGTGTGCCGTTGCGGGCACCGGGCAGCAGGCTGGCCAGTTTGTCGACCGGAGTAAAAACCGCCACGACCACCGACAACAGGCCGAGGGCGACCACGCCCTGACGCCGGCCTTTCTTGACGTGATGACCTTTGCGCACCGCGAAATAGCCGATCCCGGCAGCGACAATCGCCAGCAGGCCCAAGGTACGCACCAGTCCCAGCAGCGGGATCAGCAAGAACCCACAGAGCATCACGCCGACAATCCCGCCCAGGGTGTTGAACGCCACCACGGCCCCGACGTCCTTGCCGACGTGGTCATGGCCAACACTCAACCGCAGCGCCAGCGGGAATGCCGCGCCCAGCAACACGGTGGGCACGAACACGATGCTCAAGGCCGCCACGGCAAACCGTGCGCTCATGCCCATCAACTCGCTGGCGCCCATGGCCAACACGGCGATTTCGGCCTGGGATTGCACATACACCAGCCAGCGCCCGAGAAAAGCCACTTCCAGCAACGCGATCAGGCCGGCGCCGGCAATCAGCAAGCCAAACACGCCCCAGGGATCTCGAATGCGATCAACCCGACGGGCCAGCAGCGCGCTGCCGAGGAACAAACCGGTGAGGTAAGTCGCCAGCACCACGGCGAACGCATAGGTGCGGGTGCTCATGAACTGCACGATCGATTGCGACCAGACCACTTCGTAGCCCAGCGCGACGCCGCCCGCGATGGAATACAGCCACAGCGCCAGACGATCCGGCGCTTTTGCTGCGTGGTGTTTGACCGGCGCTTCGACCGGCGCCGGGCGATGGCGCTGAAACCACAAGGCACCGGCGGCGGCCACCAGGTTCAGCATGGCCGCAGCCAAGGCGCTGCCGCGCACGCCGAGGGTGGCGATCAACACGAAGGCGGCGAGCAGGGTGCCGGCAATCGCGCCAGCGGTGTTGGCGGCATACAGTTGGCCGCCAGCCTTGCCCAGATGCTGCGGATCGCTGGCCAACGAGCGCACCAGCACCGGCAGCGTGCCACCCATTAACAGCGCGGGAATGCCCACCAGCGCAAACGGCAAGACCCAGGCCGCCAATCCGATGTGTTGCTCCAGCCAGGCGAACGGGCTGGCGGCCAGGCTCATCGCGAAGGTCGCACCGACGCCCAGCACCGCCACCACCACTTCCAGCCCTGCATACAGCAGAACCGGGTGCTGCAAACGATCAGCCCAACGCCCGAACAGCAATCCACCCAAGGCCAACCCGGCAAAAAACGCGCTGATGCCGGTGGTGATCGCATACACCTCGACGCCGACCACCAGCGACAACTGCTTGATCCACAACACTTGGTAAACCAGCGCGGCGGCGCCGGAGACGAACAGCAGCAGGGCGGGAATCAAAAGGGCCGGGGACGCGGCGGTGTGCGGGGCTGGTATAGCCGACGACTTGCTGGCGACACGTGAGGACATTGTGGGTTGCCTTATTGCAAATCAAATATCTAGATTGTGCCGAGCCCAAACGGGCCGGCTGTCTCCTTTGAAATACTCGCAGATGTGCGCGTGTATTCCTTGGCCTATAGGGTTGCCAATGGAGTTGTGATCAGTTGAAGTCGAAGACATGGTGGACGAGGTCGCCTATCGTTTGCCGGATCGCCTCGGCTTCGGCGCTTTCGACCTTGATGACTGCATATATCATGAGGGCGATCAATATGACGAGAAATACTCTGAACATGTGCCTGGCCATTTGCTTTGAATTAAGTGAGGCAGTTGCCTCTGCATGTCAAAGAGTGGCCAGTTTGTTGATCTAAGTCTGTAGGGGGAGCCTTCAACCAAGACGACGCGACCTTTAGGCTATTCCGTTTCATCGGCTGTTTTTCAGCTACCCATCGTTATCGTCATTTTTTCGAGGTCGCTGTCTGTTGCCGTGTTCGGCCGCAGGCGCACAGCCTTTGGCATATTTGTGATGTCCAAACACGCAAGAGCCTTGGCTTTCATTTCAGAATCGACTTCCGCGCCGGTGTGGGGTGGATTCAGAGAGACATGTCGGTCGGCCTGTGCACTCGCTGAGAGGTCTTCTGGGCGTCGGCGGACCCTGTAAACGCTTGGTCGTGGACCACCGCCAGCGCCTCAACCTGTTTGGAGTAGTGACAGGTCGGCTACCTAAGATCACCCAATGATCAGCAGATCAACCAGCCGTCGAAACGATTAGATTAGGGCTAGGTCGTTCAAACGGGTGAACCACAGAATCGCAACAAGCTTGGTCGCAATAAGTGCTTCGTTCGAGCAATTGGCCAGCCGGTAAACAGGCCGAGTAACAGCATGGTAAACAAGAAAACAGGAGGGTTTCCTGGTTAACATGAGACTGGTTAGCCGCGTGGTTCGCAGCGAACAGGGCATTGCCGATTGTCCACTTGGTATGTAGTCGCTGAACCCTCAACGAACACAAGCCACCTGGAGGGTAGTGCTGTCAATGACGCTGTTAGCGTCGCCATAGCCAAGGCCGACACCATAGTGGTAACCCACGCTGTTCGGCGTACTGGACCAGTAGCCATTAACAATGCCCTGGCACCGACCGTACAAGGGCCAGCCGTATACCGAGCACATCTCTGCGTTACCGACATACCCTCCGTTTGGGTAGATCGCTGGCGAGGAGGTGGCATCAATGAAGAGCTGTTGCAACTCATCCTTGGTTGGCAACCGAGCCTCATTGCCTAGCCTTTGACAATATTTATCGGCATCAGACCAAATGCGTTGAGTAATGTCTGGCGCAAGGAATTTGCCGACGCCGATCACTCTCACTAAGGTCACCACAGGTGACCGTCCCACTTTGCCATTGGAAGGATCGGTATTTTCCGAATCGGTGCCAGGCCTCACTTGTACTGCCAAGCGTTGATTGAGATCCGCTGCTTGGGTGGTATAGGAATGGGCGCCACCGACGATTAGTGCTGTCAGCCATAGGCCGAGCACCACGTCCCTCAAAATGGGTCTGTTCACGCTACCTCCTCGCAGCACACCAGCGGGACAGTCGAAGTGCTACCTCATCAGGTAAGATAATAGCGGGGCGAGTACAGGGCCACCGGTCACGCGTTCTTTCCTGCTACCACTCTTGTCAATTGCAAATAAGCCCTGCCCCGTTGGACATGGCACCTTACCGCTCAGGCTAGCAAGGCAGTCCATTCAACATGTCTTCAGCGCGAGCCCGAGATAAGCCGGCTGAGGGCAAAGCTGACCAAGTACCGCGCTCGCCACATGTGCTGATCTAATGGCATCCACCAGCCTAGCAGCAGGTTGTACCGCAGGCGCCGTTGTAGTGATTAAGTCGCCCTGCCTGATATCACCTGGAATTCTCCGAATGAAATGGAGAATCATCTGCGAGGGTCTCTCCATTTCAAGCGGCATATCTGCCCCGGCAACCAATCGTCGCACTATCCTGCGTCGGGGCGGAAAGTACGCACCCGTACGCACACTGTTACGTAATGAACCGTGCGCAATTCTGAGACTGGCCAGTGAGCGCCCCGCCATTCCTGGCCGGTGCCGCGCAATCCCCACGCATGACCACGTGCGAGAAAACCCAAGCTATGAATGGTTCTCTGAGCCATGCTCCGAATCTGGCAGTTCATACTTTAGCGATCATGCTTCAAAAGCATCGGTGCCAAACCGGTGGCAGGGAAGGCAAGTGGCAACTCCCATCGCTTGTTCTATGCTGATCCATAGGGAGCCCCGGCCAGTTTGCAGGCATGTCCTGCCGTTGGTGCCCTGTCGTTGGTCATCTCAGTCCCCCTGCTTACAGCTGAGTCCCCCACGCTGACGACAGGGTGCGACCTACCGTCTACTGACTGTTCGGCGCCCTTCAAATGAGATGACCCCCAGCACCGGTTTCCAGCGCCGAGTTTCCACGGTATCGCCGTACGTCCTCCGACTTCAAAAAGGGAACCCCTCTCGGAGACACATTCGGCTTGACGGACCACCGGCTAGTTCAACGCGAGAGTGATTCGCACTCTACGGCGTTTCAAGCGCGATGTTGAATCGCCTAGATTTGTACCGTTTCAGCGCAAGTAGTGCGTCAAATAACAGATGGGACAATTCGTACGTAAAACCCTAGCTGATCGAACAGCGAAAACCTGATTGCTATTCAGCACACCGAGCCCCAGAGGCGGACGAGCGAAGGTGCAGTGTCAATTTCTCGCCAGCCCGCCCAACTATAGAGATAGCAATATGAAATGCCGATTTTCAGGCCTGCTGCTTCTGGCACAGGTCACCGCCGCGTTGGCGATCGAAGCGCCTCCTCAGGACGCGCAAGGCTTCTGGTACGCCCAAACCAGCATCTACACCCGCCATTTTTCACCCGACTCAAATCACAACAACAGTCAGGATCTGATAGGCCTGGAGCGTAACGAGGCTTCCGGATTTGTGTATGGCGGGGCAACGTTTCGTAATTCGTTCAGCCAGCGCTCGTACTACGCCTATGCGGGTAAGCGCTATGACATGATCGACCATCCGGTGTACCTGAAGCTGACCGGCGGCGTAATCCAGGGCTATCGTGGCGAATACCGCGACAAGATTCCCCTGAACCATTATGGCGTCGCACCGGTATTCATCCCATCCGTCGGCGCTCACTATGGGCCGATGGCCAGTGAGTTAGTGCTTCTGGGGGGCAATGCAGCGATGGTTACAATGGGGGTGCGCTTCCAATAAATTCCGCCTGACTGGTTTGCTCATGGAGCTCGCATCCCCGAATCTGCTTGGCGGGCAGGTTTTTGCCGCTCAGCGCAAGCCGGTGGTGGTTTCCTTTTCAGCCGCACTTCGACAATTGCTCGACAGCCGCCGTTTCAAATCGAAACAAGATCGGCAGGTCCCATAACTGGTCACGCGGGCTAGCGCCGATCTGGACCACTTGGAAGCGCGAGGAGAATTCGGCAAAGAGGCCCCGGAGGCTTATCCTATTCCGCCGAATAGCCCCACATACATGTTGGGGGGCAGAGGGTTCCCTCCGCGAGCGCGGAGGGAAAACAGCGAGTAGATTTTTAAATGGCGAAAGATCGCTCAGGCGCTACGTGCCCACGCATGCGCTTGAAATCCTGTGTGACGTTGATCTTTTTTAACCAGCGATCCTTGCCGTCATAGCGGGGAGTAAACGAGCGGCGCCCATGCACCGCACGATGGTTATCAAGTATCAATAGCTCACCAGGTGCAATCAGGATGTCCTGCTGAGCGCGATCAAGCCTTTCAACGAGCCGATTATATGCCGCTACGGACTTATCTTCGGTACTGGCGGGCTTCATGAACTGGGGATCGATGCGCATATATGGCCGTGACCGATCACCAAACAGAATGCTTTCCTTTACAGGATTATTCAGCATGTTTTGCATTCGTCTATGCGCCGCACATTCAGCCTCGTTCGTGGCGGTGGCCAAATGGCTGACGTGGTCCGAATCCGGCAGGAAGTAAAAATTCTTGGCAAACAACGCCTCGATATCCTCCATTCCCGTTTCAGCGGGGAACGCGCTAACCGTTGTGGGAACGTTCTGTGGATTTCGCAACCCGAGCAGTAGAATGAAGTCAGGTCGATTTTCGGTAAAAGCGTCCTCTGTATGCCATGTGAGCTCGTGTTTACTGCCCGCTCCCAGCTGAGTAAATTCGGCTGATTTCATGGGCACGATATTTTGGGTCAAGTGACCGCCCTGCTGGCTAATAAATGAGTACGGCGCACCCAAGCAGGAAGCCATCAGCGCTAAATAAATATCTTCACGCATGATAGGTCGATTGGGGTCAGGCTTGGTGGTGTACGGTGTGACTCCAACCCTTGCCTCGTCTACTTTAAATCCGCTGACATGTAATGTCGCACCTAAATGCTCTCCCCGATATTCAGAAATCATCATTCGCAAAGAGCGCGGCATATCTTGACTGGCGGGTAACGCCACTCGATGCAGGTGATATTCACTGCTTACAGTGCGTTTAATTGATGAGATGAGCGTGTCAATCTGTTGATATTCTTTCGAGTCCAGAACGTAGGAATCCAACATGATTTACTCTCCACTTTTTACGTCGAGAATTTTACGATTGGGGCCGTTGTCGTGGGGCTGTACAAAATCCAGTACCGTTCGTGAACCCGAAATAAAGCGGAGCAGGCGTTCGAGGCCAATACCGAAGCCCGCCGTCTGGATCTGGCGGGTACGTTTCCATTCCGCGTGGCCATACGTCAGGGTTTCTTCCGATTCACCCAGATTACTCACTGATTGCGCAAGAATTGCCTCACCGGTTTTTGGACGAATACCTCCAGTTGAAATTTCACCATAACCGAATGGCAGCATCAGATCGTAAGTGTCGTAGTTGCCTTCGGCGTTTTCATGGTACACCGCGTCGCGAACACTCTTCGGATAGTTGTAGATCCAAAAAGGTCGATCAAATTTTTGACTAAGCATCTGATCTTCTTCAAAGCTCAGATCAGTCTGGCGATCGGGATTTGCATTAATCAGTTCTAACGCTTGACGAAAGGTAATCCGCGGGAAATTTCCAGTCATCATGGCACTTAGGTGTTTTTCTGCACCCCGGGTGTCAAAATCAATCAAGCGCTCGACTTTCTCAACCAGGCGGCTCGCCACACCTGTAAGAAGCTTTTCAGCGGTCTCTAAGACTTCCTCCATCGATTCAGTTTTCAACTCAACTTCGATCTGAAAAAAGGTGTTCAAGTGCTTACGCGAATACACCTCGCCTTCTTGTAGGAGGCGCATACAAGGCGCCAAGCAATATACCTTGTCAAGGTACTCTGTCGCTTGTTGCTTTTCGAAATTATGGCTTACAGGCAAGTAATACGCGTCTTTGCCGGTGACGGATACTTGACACTCGATATCACTGGAGATGTTTTTTTTCACCTGCGGGCGCAAGCGGTCCCCAACGACGGCATAGGAATGAAATGCTCCAGGTTCGAGTTCACTCGATAATATTGCGGGCACAATTTCATTAAAACCGATCTCGTCCATCGTCGATCGGATGGCCGACAACGCCATAGTCGTCCATTGGTAGGTCTGATTGTTCGAAAACTGTCTCTTTTGTTCCATCATTTCTATTCTTCCCTAGGATTGTTGAGTGTTACAGCGGTAGCCGTTTAATCATTGCGAAGGTTGAGAGGAAGGTGAAGTAAATAGTTCTTAAAAAGAGTTTTTGATTGTTTTTGAGAGGAGGGCGCGCTAGTAGGCCCTGAGAGGATTGGTACGGTTTCAATGGCGTAAGGTTGCGCCGAGCAGAGTCCCCCATGCGGTGATGGTTTTTGAGGAAAGCACGAAAGCCGCGATGGCACAGCTAATTGACCGTCAGGACGCGCCTAGGGGGTCGTCGCAAACGGACGTTGATGAAAGCCAATACCCGCGCACTCACCTGCTGCGTGAGCAAGAGGGCAGGGAGCCAACGCAGCTGGACATTATCGGTGCGTACTTTGGGGTTTAGGGAGCAATGGAACCCGTACTCGGCTTGAGAAGTCGTCGCCATCGAGCGCATCGCGGAAGTGCTGCTTGACCTAGTCACCGGCGTACAGGGTCACAGGGGTGCATCGATGCGGCTAACGGCCGATTCGTCCTGAATACCCAGTGCGGTATTGCAGGAGACTCGGCCGTTTCTGAAGCCGTACTGAGCCGTCTATTCGCGACGATGGACAGCGCCGGCGACCTCTATCGCCGGAGCGAGCGCGTTCGCCTCTATGAAGTGGACGATAACGACCTGCAGCAAGGCAACCATGGCGAAATTTTCAACGAGCGCGGTCGGACAATGTTCGAGGTGGCTTTGCCCTGCGATTCGCAGGTGCTGGAGACTGGTCGGCGCAATGAAAAGCGCCGACGTTGCCGCCGGCGTTCGAAAACAACGACGTATTCTGATCTACCAATACATCGCTTACTTAGATGGGCCAGACGTTTGCCCTTGGTTGGCTTCTGAGCTCGCCGCCCCTAAATAATGTACCGTTACGGTATAAGAGCCATAGGGGCTTTTTCTAAGCAGTGATGCTCCCCAGGCAATAGCTGGTTTATTCCTGAAGCCAATTTTCAACCGTATCAGCACCATACTGTTGCTTCCAGACCTTGAGCCGCGTGTTATTGCCGCCTTTTGTCTCAACCACTTCGCCCGATTCAGGGTTGCGGTAGACCTTGACCGCGCGAGGTTTGCGAGTAAGTACCACACCTGTCACCGGTGTTACCCGGCGAGGGTCCAGCATTTTGGTGATGTCACGAAGACTTTTACCGTACTCATCCATCAGGGCCCGCAATTGCTCCTCAAACTCCATTTCTACTAACAATGCAGGGTTGTCACTTAGCGCATCAAGTCGCGTTTGAAGCTCCTTAAGCGCTTTTTCTGTGGCGCGGTATTCAATGATCAACGACATAGTGACTCCGTAATTGGATACTGCTTAATTGTAAATTAGTCGAAAGCTCGGCGTAGTGAATATTGTAACATGTGTATGTGGGTTTACAGGTTTTGGCATTAGTGGGGGCGGGGAGCAACGGAATAGTCCGGCTTAAGGTCGCGCTGTGCCTTGGCTCCCCGATCCCCACTCCCTTTCTGGCTGACTTCGGTTATCACTGATTTTGAAATTGATGAGGGCGTCTAAACGCTGAGATCATCCACTCATATCTGTCTTTTAATACATCACTAAATATTCGCGGCGGCTAAATAGCACCACCTTTGCAGTCGATGGTGCCCGGTTTGCGTGGATAGTTGGATCGCCAAAAAATAGTGCACTTCTAAAGGGGTGAGGCAGGCAGACCGAATCACCCTATTATTTTGAAGCGTTTAAACCCAAGTAACGAAAGTAGTCGGCAAGAAAGGTAAGTAAAACTTTCGATGAGCAGAATGCGCGCCGGCATGGTGGGCAATCGCTTTATAATGGGCTTGACCAGATCGGGTTTTGCGCCAGGACCATACAAGCGAAACATGCCAGGCCATAGGAATGAGAAATTCACTTTATACCAGGTGCGAGTATCGAAGAAAAACAAAGGCCACTGCTTGGGCATAACACCAATGGTGTTCGCCAGGTTCTGCAAGTACGAATAATAGTCAATGATGTGACCTGCCCGGAGGAAGTCAACGGGGAATTGATGTTGCGCCAAAAGTTGCTGTTTTTTAATTGAGATTTGCATCGCCCCCGTGTCTGGCAGGGTAATATGGCCGCTGATAAAAAGACCCAGCATTCTGCTTTGTAATTCCGCGAGCACGGGTACGCTCCCCACGGCGGGACGAACAAACCCTATAAAAGCGAGATTTTTCTCGTGCCCGGGTAAAAAGACGTAATGATAAAGAGCGTTAGACGAGGGTATTTTAGCCCTGAGTTCATCGGACAAAAATTCATAGTTTGGTTTGTAGCCGGTGCAGCACACAATTAAGTCGGCAGTCACCGATGAACCGTCACTAAAATGCACCGTATTACCATTTAGTTCAGTAATTTCAGGCTTCAAGACTGCCGCCCCTTTTAGGGTCGCCCGAATAAAATTGCAACTTTTGGTGGTAGTGCGGCGGAAAGGACCAAGGTGACGGATTGCGGGCCAATGATTATTTAACCTGTCTATTTCCGCTTGTATTTTCCTATCGGTGTCTGAGCGGATAGCTGACAGTTCAAGTTTTCTTTTTAGTTTGAAAAGAAAGGCCAGCCTGCTGGCGTCAAGGGTTTTAGGTAAGCAGTGATAGATTTTCGAGGTGTCAATATCGGTCGGGCGGCCATCATGATATCGAGGGATAAAGTACCCAGGCCATCGGCGTACTGACACGGTCGTACTGCAGGCATGTTCAGTGGAGAAATAGCTGAGGTCTGAAGCTGTCTCGCCCAAACCCAAAAATACAACATTTCTGTTTTTTAAGTCGGCAGGATCTCGCACGTCACTGCTGTGGATAATTTCACCCGAGAAACGCTCCTGGTTGGGCAACAACGGTAGATTGCCCTTTCCATTAGCGCTACAGCAGACGACCAGGAAATCAAATGCTATAGACTCTTCGATGCCCGCGGCAACGATAGTTACATGCCATTTTTTGCCAATGAAGTTCGTAGACTTGACCACTGTGTTGTATTGAATGAGATCGGAGATGCCATTGGCATCGGAATACCGCTTCAAATAAGAAACATACTCCTCTGCCGACCACATCTGCAGGTCATGCAATGTTTCAGCGGCTAAGAAATCGCTAAACCCCACCAGCAACGGGTTGTTAACCAGGGTGAGTCCTTTGTAGGCGTTGGCGAATAGCCCTCCTAAAGTGTCGTTTTTTTCAAAAATCGTGATCGTTGAAACAGGATTCTGTTCTTTTATTTCTTTGGCCGCACAAATACCTGAAGGGCCTGCGCCAATGATGCAAATGTTCATGAGGTCCTCACCTGATCAAGGCAATCGAACAAGCACCCAATGAACACCTTGAAGTCCTTAAAGTGCGAATTTACGATCCAGAGTGCAGTAGTCAACGCCTCTTGATCCAACTCGATCTCGTGAAAAATTGACAGGTCGACGGCGTTGACCACTTCGCTCTCAATGTGGCTCTCACCAAAATAATTTAAGGTGACTCCTGTCTCACGCTGAAATAATCTGCTGATGTGACGTGTCTGGGTCAGAAAGGTTTTGACTGTGGACTCACACGACTCCATGGCCGTTATCTTCAGCGCGGGTGAACTTGCGCAGCTCTGAGCTCTGTGCATCACCCAGTACATGTAATCTCGAATGGGCTTTCCTTGGTCCGACCATATGATGCTCATGGCATCTTTATAATTCTTCACGTGATGGCCTGCGCCCATTGACTCCAGATCCGTGACTAGCATCTCCCAGTGTGTAGCATCGACATAGGCATGTCCGTTGATGGCCCGCTCAAAATCGTTCTGAGGGTGCTCGTATGCGTTGTACATTAGATTGACGTCTCGAAACGTCATCGTCATATGCACGAACAGTGGCCCCCACAGCTTTAGCAATGCGGTTGCTTCGACACTGGAGATGTCGCGAATCTTCAAGAAGAGCTCATGAGACTTCAAAATTTCGTTTTGACGATTTATTTCCGCAAATATTCGGCGCATATCAGTCGTTCCTTGGGGATAAGATTTTAATGGTACAAACAAATTACATCAGGTTTCGTACGACAATCGTGGAACTAATAGCTATCCAAAGCGTATTAAATACCAGTAGCGTCGGGAGCATTTTTCGCATACTTACCCAAATTAAGAGCGACGAGGTGATAAGCGTCAAAAAGTGGAGCTCCCAAATTTCTTTTCCGAATAACAAGCCTGGGATAATGACCAAGGCTTTGGCCATCCAGGCCAAAAACTCGATAATATTATAGTCGGTCCAATATCCCTGCCGGAACCAAGACCCCATGCAATCGGTGATTCGCTGCCATCCAATGACGGAGTACAAGGTGGTCGTTATTGCCAAAAATAGCGCTAGCACACTTAATTCGGTAGTCATTGTTACCCCACAATGTATAAAGGCCACGGTTCAAAAAATACGAAGTAAAACCAGAGAAGTACGTAGAATCAAATCGATTGAATTCTACAGCTAGTCTCAATTTCATTTTATTTTTGCGACGCTGGCCCAAAAAATATCAATTCTTGGCGCTCTTGGCGCTCTTGGCGCTCTTGGCGCTCTTGGCGCTCTTGGCGTTTGATAGTCATGATTTGCTAAGAGTGCGCCAGTAGTTATGGGACGTCCCGGGTAAGGCATTCATTCCTAAGCCGCTGATCCTCGAAGTCGAAATGTGACAATCACCGTAGCGGTGATAGATCTCTTACAACTCCACTGCAACTTCAAAGCGATCCGCCAAAAACGGTGTGATGTCCAGTGGCAACGTTTCGTTGTTCACCAGTTTATCCAGCAACACCCCGGTAATCGCTGACGTCAGAATCCCTGTACGGAAATGCCCACATGCATTCAGATATCCCTTCACCCCTTTCATCGGCCCCAATATAGGCAACTCATCCGGCGAGCCTGGCCGCAACCCGGCCCAGGTTCGTTTAAGATTCACATCGGCCAACTGCGGAATACAACGCACCGCGCCTTGCACCAGTCCGGTGATTTCCGGGTAAGTAGTGGTCACGTCGAATCCTTTGTCCTCCGTGGTGCTGCCAATCAATATCTCGCCGTTGTCCTTCTGCGCCACGTAACAGTCGCTGGTGGTCAGGCAGCCTTGGAGTATTTTCGGCATGCGTTCAGTCAGCAGGATTTGCCCCTTCACGGGACTCACCGGTATCCGGATCCCAGTAGCCAGCTCACTCAAGTCCGCCGCCCAAGCGCCTGCCGCATTAATCAGCGTCTTGCAGTGAAACACTCCGGCCTCAGCCGTTTGTACACCGTGGACCTGCGACCCCTCACGTAAAACCCCAATGACATTGGTGTCGAAATATAGGTCAACACCGTTCTGCCGCGCACCTTCGGTGTAGGCATCAGACAGCCGGAACGGACTGACTTGATGGTCGCCGAGAAACTCCAAAGCCCCCTCTGCCTCGTGACTGACGCTCGGTTCGGCTTCGCGTAATTCAGCTTTATCGAGCCAGCGAATCTGCTCTGCCAAGTGCGGAATACAGGCGACGATGTGCTCGGCGTAGAGGCGGTCTTCATCGTCGTAGATGACAAACTTCAAACCGGTCTTTTCGAACTTGATATCCATGCCGTGGTTGTCACGCAACTCTTGGTGCAAGGCGGGGTACATCGCGTTGGACTGCAAGGCGAAATTAAAAAATGACGGGGGCAAGATGTGTGGTGTGCTGGCATCAACGGCTACCGCCGTCCCGTGAGCTTCGCGCTTGCGATTTGCCGACATCATGCGAAAGAAAATGACTCCGCAACCCAATCCGACTGACTCGCCAATAGCCCACAAGCCGCCGGCCGACGCACGGGTTGCGTTGCCAGGGCGCTTAGCATCAATCAGCGCAACCTTGAGGTTTTTGCGTTTGGACAATTGATAGGCACAGGCCGCCCCAATCACACCCCCACCGGCGATGACCACGTCATAAAACTTACTCATGGCTGACGGCCTCCGGGCTGACTAATGGGAACGCTGAAAAGGGAATCGGATCGATCGGAAAACGCGGACGTAACCAACCCACATCCACGCTTCCCGTAGCTTCGCGCAAACGATCAGTGCAATAACCGACGCACATCCGCCCCTGACAATCCCCCATGCCGACACGGGTACGCATCTTCAGGCCAGCCAAGTCTTGTACTCCCTGCTGCAGAGCCCGGTCGATGTCGGCGCGAGTCGTATGTTCACATCGGCAAATCACCGTATCGCCGTTTGGCAATCCGACCTGCCCGGCCCCGCGTTCGGTGTAACGGGCAACGCCTGCTCGAAAGCGGACGATGGCTTTGAGTTTGGACCGGTAGCGATGCCGTTTCGCCAGAGCCAACTTCTTGTCCAGCACATCGCGCTGCACAAGGATCGACACGGCGGCGATTTTTCCCGCTAGCATCGCCGCTTCCCCCCCGAAAATACCCCCCATGTCGCCGGCCAGATGCACGTGTGGCTCGCTGCTTTGCTGCCAGATATTGGCAACGCCCCTCAAGTAACCGTCGTTGCTTAAATCGTGGCTCAGGCCCATTTGTTGACTGAGCTGGGTGCGCGGGATGAAACCGTAACCGAGCGCCAGGGTTTGCGCGGGGATTTGCTGTGCGCGGACCAGATCGGGCACCCAGGTACTGGAGTACGGTGCCACCGTCACTGTGCTCAACTCGCCCTCGCCCTGGGCCGCCACTACGCCCCAACCATACTGCATCGGGATGCCATTCAATTTGAGAAAAGCGAGCATGCTTAAACCATCGAGGAAAAGGTGTGGTTTGTTCAAGAGCGCGAGGCTTTCCCGGGCAATTTTTCGGAATGCGCATGCCTCATACACCCCAGCGACGGTTACGCCGCAAGCATGCAGTTGACACGCCACCAGCGGCAACAAAGGCCCGGTACCGGCAATCACCACCGGCCCTTGAGGTCTGACCACTCCGCTTTTTATTTGCAGCTGCAAACCACCCAGTAGCATCACGCCGGGCAAGGTCCAACCGGAGAACGGCACGCTGCGTTCATGGCAGCCAGCGGCGAGCAAGAGCTGTGGACACTCAATTGCCTGTAAGCGCTCTTCGGCGTCCAGCATCAGCAACGCGCGAGTCCCTTCAGAACCAATCACCCGGTGATTCAGGCGCACATCGATCAGTTGCGCGTGATCTTGAAATTGCCCATGCAATTTGATCAGCTCTTTCGCATAGCGTGGCCCCAAATAGTCCAGTTGCACGCCATCGCGCAGCGGTCCTCGATAGACCACCCCGCCAAGTCGCGAGGCCTCTTCAAGCAGCGTGCTACGTACGCCGTGCCTGGCCAGTTCAATAGCCGCGGCCATGCCCGCCGGCCCACCGCCGACGATCACTGGATGCCGGTTCATACGACCCCCTGCTCGGCGATACGGTTGACCTGGGTTTCCACGGTCATACCTTCTCGAACCACCGTCTGGCAGGCACGTCGTTTGTGCCGGCCATTGATTTTCACCAGGCAGCATTGGCATACGCCCATGCCACAATATGCACCGCTAATTTGATCGTGGTCGTTACGCGCCACTTGGCGAATACCTAGGGATTGAATGACCGAAAGGACGGTTTCGCCGTTGGCGGCACTGATCGCTTGGCCGTTGATGTGAACGGTCATGTCGTGACACTTCAGTGGTTGGATATCGAAGGTTCTTTTTATGTGTGGCATTACGGTGTTTTTCCATAAAAATTAAGACGAGTCACCGCGTTTAAATGCACCAAATCTGGCAACGCCCACCTGATACGTAAAAAACTAAAGTCGCTGATCCGCTTATTACTCAGGGCAAAATTGCGCACGACATGACTGTAGTAGATGTCGTAGAAGTCCTTGATATTTAACGTTAACGGATGTTTCCGGAGGTGACGGACTGTGTTCGGCCAGGCCTGGCCAGGCATCGATATCAACGTGGACAATGTTGGGGCGGCGGGTAGAGGACTCGCACCTCCAAGTCACCTACAAGGCAGGCCATGTTGGTTGGCGCTTGCGCGCCCGCGTCATGCCCGGGGCGCCTATCAAAAGCCGATCTAAGCGGAACCCGGAAATGCACCAAGCCAAGAAAGGCAATGAAGGCCCATATCGGAGGGGATGATGAATCGGGCCTGGTGCAGCGCCGCCATTTAGATGTTCCGCTTCATCAGCTGCGTTTAGCTCCCCATTGGTTTAGTCATTTTTTTCGACGGGGTTGCGAATTGCTCCGAGCAAGGCTGAGCAGGGCAGCAGCAAGTCGCACATCCTGGCTGGTTTTTGGATGCCTCTGAATCGCATGGTGTATTCAATACGTGGGTGTTTGGTTTGGGCTGGCGTAAGGGGAGGGCGTGCCGTTGACGTCAATCTGCTCCCGGCGGGCGAATTGATCCTGCACTGCGTTCTTCCGAAGAGCTGGCTATAGCTAAATGGCTAATCCGGTAGAAAACGGTTAAGGCGATGCGGGGACGTACGCGCAGGCGAAGCATGGCCTCCTGCCAACGCCTCGGACGGTTGGGGATTGCGCCCGCATACGATGGCGAGGTGAATCGGAATGTCTGCAATGGGTAGCGGGGCTAGTGCTGTGCGGTATAGGCCGGCAACCGGTGCGCCTGGATACGTAGATTGTGTGGCGTTGCGTGAGCGTTTGTCTTGACGACGTTGGTCTGTCTTCCGCGTGGCCGACACCCCTCGAGAAAGACGCGAAAATTCAAATTGCCGCTAAAGCCACTCGGCTAGGCTGGGGAGGTCAAGGCTTTGCCTGGCTGAGCTCAAGTCTGATAGGACTGGAGCGTCTGGTCGATCGACGCTGATCGGCCGTCGACTGTTTCTCGATGAGCGGGTGCAACGCTGAATCTTGCTGCCATCCGGCGCCCGGGGCTATCGAGGCGAATCACATTTCTCCTGCGGTGATAACGGTCCCCCCGCAGGAGCGACCGCTTTGAGGCGATTGACTCCATCAATGGAATGCTTTTGGAAGTAAGTTGAAAAAAAAGATGAGCATTTATCCCGCATGCTTGCATCTGACACTGTTGACGGAGGTTCGGTCCTGTCAGCCGCTCGTTGGGAGTCTTCGGGGTCCGAACAGGCTTGTAACAACAGGCAAGCCAATGCCGGGATGAGTAAGCTTGCTCGATTATAAGTCTTCATTGGCGCTCGCGATCTCGTTTATGGCGCGGCAGTTAAATACGTGGGGATGCTAGGCACGATTTGATTGAAAGCCTTGCGTATAAACGGGCTCTTCGCTGCGCCAGGAACAGGCCGATCCCCTGAAGACAATTGTAGAACGCTTAACAGGCATTCTCAGCCCGCATAGGGCTCCAGGGAAGGTCCATGTCTGTGAATGTTCCATCGTCGATAGCGATTTTTTTTATTAGTTCCCGCGCAGAGGCCCATCAAGGCGGCCAGCTTGTTAAGCGTTGTCGATCCTTGGTACCACGCTCGATCGGATAAAAATCACATGATGTCCTGGAAGGGCGCATCAGTTGGTTACAAAGTGGGCCCTATGAGTGAGTGACCCTCTACGGCGACAGCCCTTCAGAACCTCGTTGGGCGGTGCAGGCGCGCAGCTTTACGAGGGCGAGCAAAGCCCTGTTCCATTCGGAGGGCAAAGAAGAATGCGTGCGCACGTTGGGACATTGTTACTGATGTTGGGATTGGCTGGTTGCACTACAGCGCCACCGAAAGATCAGAAAAATCTGTGCAATATTTACCGCCAGTATCCAGGTTGGTATGAGGACTCGCTCGACATGCAAAAAGCATGGGGAACCCCTCCGCATGTGGCAATGGCGATCATGAAACAGGAAAGCAGTTTCATCGCTGATGCCTTACCGCCTCGTGATTACCTTCTGTGGGTGATCCCATGGGGGCGCGTGAGCTCGGCTTACGGTTATCCGCAGGCACAAAATCCGGTGTGGGGCGAATATAAAAAAGCTACCGGTAATGGCGGAGCACGTCACAACTTTGATGACGCCATCATGTTCATCGGGTGGTACACCACCGGCACCCATCGCCAGCTCGGCATTTCCAAATGGGATACGTACAACCAGTACTTGGCCTATCACGAAGGCCGTGGCGGGTATAGTCGCCAATCCTACCGAAAAAAACCTTGGCTGATGGAAGTCGCGCGTAAAGTCGAGCGTCAGGCACAAACCTATGGGGCGCAGCTGACTGCGTGTCGCGCCGAGTTGGAGGACGATCGTAGCTGGTTTTAAGTTTGTGTGGCACACAGTGAGTTGCTGCTTTCTGCGTTTTAAGATCAACGAACAACAGCTCGCCCTAGAGGGGGCCATAATGGAGCTGACGAATTGGGTCGAGCGCACAGGTGCCTATAGCGGCAATTTTCGGCTATTTCTTATCGACACTCATCATCTGCGTCGAGTCGTCCACATCGCTTGTGTATACGCTTACTTCCGAGAAGGCCGACTTTAACAAACACTTCCTCCACCTCATGGCTGATCAAAAATTCCGAAAGCTGTTGTCGATAGCGCTCGTAATGGTCCAAGGTAAAGTCGTCGAAACGTGCGACAAGGAAAACAAGACCTCGACCGCCTTGGCTCGATATCTGCTGATGTGCCTGCTTTAGGTCAGAGTCGAGTTTTTTCATAAAGCCGCCAGATAACTCTTTGTAGACAGACGCATCAAAGACGTCTTTAGCGCTGAAGCGCCTTATCTCATCGACCGAGATACCAATGGATTTCACCTCACAGTAGCGACGATTGTTACCATCCCTGTAGGCAATGTCCCGCTTTCTGGTTCCGTCCTCCTGCAAAATCTCAACGGTATTAAAGCCTTGTCGAAGCAAGAACTGATAAGCGAACGCTTCATTCAGTTGATTGAAAAATCCCTGTTTACGTTGGCCGCTGCGGTGATCTAGAAAGTGGTCGACGGCCTTCTGGGAAAGAACGCTCCATGATTCTGCATCCAAACTCGAAAGGGCTTTGTCATAAGCTTTGTAAGTCGCTCGGGCTTGTGAAGACATGCGAAGGGTCTCATCAAGAGCGACGAAGAACGGATCATTCGGGTGGGCCTCATTAACCATTTTTACCAAATCGAGCATGCGGCGCATTGAGGTACCTAATAATATAGGAGTCTGAGGCAGACCCCGGCCTGTCCGCTATGCCGATTTTACCAAACAAAAATTCTTTTGAGGGCTCTCCCTACATACAAGGTAGGCGTTCTTGATTTCAATGCGAGGCGAAAACGTTATTTGCTAGCGAGCACTTAGCTTTCGTTAAAACACAGGAGTTGTCATGTTGAAGACCTTAATAGATAAATGGAGGGGCATTGTATTCAAAGCAATCAATACCCACCAGACCCCCCATAGAGGGCTCACCACGACCAACAAAATATTATGCGCGCTAATAATACTGTCCATCACAACAGCAATATTAGAAACCGAACCAGTCGTTACGTCCGGTCGCGAACTGCTTTTCAAATATCTAGAGTTGTTTTTCATTGTGACGTTCCTGGCTGAGTACGTCGCCCGAGTCTGGACCGCGAAAGAAGATAAGGTCTTCTCTACAAGAATTCACTACATGTGCTCTCCCATGGCAGTGATAGATTTAGTCGTAGTGGTTAGTGCTTGTTTTACCCTGATGGGATCAAATGGATTCCTGGTACGAGCGGTAAGACTATTACGCATTTTGCGGATTGCTAAGCTCGGAAGGTATTCTGGCGCTCTGTACGCGATGCTTGCAGCGGTGAAGTCCAGAAAAGAAGAGCTGTTAATAAGCTTTTCCGCAGCAATAATCATCATGATACTTTCATCTTCACTTCTATATCTTGCCGAAAGCGAAGTGCAACCCGATAGCTTTGGTAGTATTCCTCGAGCGATGTGGTGGTCGGTTGCGACTCTAACAACGGTTGGGTACGGAGATATTTACCCTATAACCGTGATCGGTAAATTTTTGTCGGCAATAACCGCAATTAGCGGAATAGGACTGATCGCCATGCCTGCGGGGATTCTCGCAGCTGCATTCAGTGAGCTAATTCAAAAAAACAAGGCGCTATAATATGAAAGTGATTACTTGGACATTGGTTGCGATTCTGGCTACCGCTTCATTTTCGGCAGTAGCGCATGGGGGACGAACAGACAAATATGGCTGTCATAACGACAAGAAGGCCGGGACGCGCCACTGCCATTAGATACGCTGCATTTCTCTCTGGAGATGAATGCGGCCAATGAATTGAAGGATTACCTTACAGAAAATCATGACCATTCGTCGCCTAATTGATCCAGGGTCGCTGGCGGCGCAGACACGGGATTGGCTTGCGTTGGTTAGGTTAGGGCTGTTTTGGTTTGGGTAAATCTCACTCCCTAAACGCCAGCGAACTCATTCAGGCAGCACCTTTAGCCTCGCACTCGATCCTCAAGGTGCGGGGCTTTTTTTTAAAAAAATTAAAAGGAATTGATTATGCTCGTAGTAAAAAGAGGGTTGCAAGAAGTCATAATGATCGGCGACGAGACCACCGTCAGAGTAGTCGGGATCGAGGGTAATCAGGTTAGAGTTGGGGTCGACGCCCCAAAACATGTCGCGGTGCATCGCGAAGAAATATTCAAACGCATCAAGAGCCTCCATACCAAATCGGATCAAGACCCCGTTTAAGAACAGCCTGTATGTAAATCAAGGTTATCCCTACAGACGAACGCTCAAGTGACCGATTTAATGAGCGAGTGGATGTTCGGATACGCACGTCCGCTAGGGGATGTTTCCCCAATGGTGGGGCACCGGCTCTAGCAGCAGACATCCGCATTCGACAAAAACGCCTTTGCCCTGTTTACCTGTCGGTCTACAGGGCTTTTTTTCGTTCATGGGGCAGCGAAGCCACTCCGACTCCAGCGTCCACTTCATTACGACACTCAATGTCAGTTTCATATTCCGCCGATGGTGGCAGGGGTCACCGCACCGGTGATCATCATTGCATCTTCCTGAATGCCGGCATTTAAGGGGTTCCTCCGCTAAAGTAGCCCCGCAAAGCTGCGGGCTCCCCAATTCATGATGATCAGCTCCCCACCGACCTCGGACTTTCCCGCCCGTTGATTGGTCGTGGCGTAGCGGGGGGGCCGTAAGCGTCCGACCAACATCGCCTTGCGACTCAAACCTGAATCCGTTTAACCACTGATTCACGCGTTCGCACTCAACTACCGCCGGCTCAAAAACATTTCCATGCAATGGCGTCGTGCGTCTGGATAATCGGGATTGGCCGTCGCAACCAGAAACACCTCGTAGCCGGGCCTGCCACCCACGTTTCGACGCGGGCATGCATTGGCTCCGTCGACGCAATATGGAATCTGAGGACAGGCAATAGCGGGGAGCAATTTTTCGGCGTTGATATGGTGATGCCAACTGTCACTGAAGTCGTAGAGATAATTGAATGCCCGCTTTCCACTCCGCGCCTTGCTCAGCGTTTACGGGCTTCCGGATTTACCGCCGGCCCCAGCCATCAGTATCGGGCATGCCGTAACTCTCACCCGCAATTTCAAATTCATGCAGATGGTTATCACTCCACACCATCACGACCTGGATGACCTGGATGACATGGATGACATGGATGACATGGTGCAGTTTGCCCAAAGTAATGTTTTCAGGCGCCGCGAACGGAGGCCAAATCGTCGGAGTAATCCACTTCAACTTCAACATGGATGCCGGACAACCGTTACCAAGTGACGGAGAGGTTTTTTCTCGATCCGTTGCCGGTTGATGGCCGGGCCGGTCGTCGGGGTACTGAAATTCTGCCCCATAACCCTGCTCGCGAAGGCAGGGAATTAGAGGTTAAAAAGCCGTGCAGAACGCTGAATGTCGGTGAGGGTTTTCGGGCGGGTCATCTTTTGCCAGGTTCATTGCAAATCAGCTTGGCCACGGCACGCAAATTCGTCCAATGGATCGATTCCAGTGAAAACTGGAGCGAAGTTGGGAAGCTGGAGCAAAGCCTGATTCGTACAGAATTAGGAGCGACTGAAACCGTGCCCCTCTATAACCCTTACGCAATAAAGCTCTGCGGCATAGGGACAGAATGATACCCCTATATCGATGGCCGTATTCGAGCCGAAACGCCGGCCGCGGAGCAACCGATGAGATATTGATTTTCCGTGACCCGCCCGCAGTCCGGCCAATCGGCGAAGGACCGCTCGTGAGCAGGCCTAGATCACAAAAGGGTGTTCAGCTTGATCGAGTGTGCGACAAGCACGCCGCCAAAAGTGGGGTGACGGGGCGTTCCCCCTGCATGAATGGGAACAGGTGTGTCTCCCTGCGGGGCGACACCCCTGGATGCGAGCCATAATGAAAATGCTCCATATCTCTCGATATGGAACATTTTCTAGGGAGCCATGATTGCGATGTATTTCCAATGACCCGGTAAGCGATCTTTCACCTCGATCGGACAAAATTGCTCCGCATCACTGAGTTACCAGCGAACTCTCACCCCCGTTGATGCTTGGACATCAGATTTCACCCGAGTGTCGCCACTGATATCCCACATGTGTCCGACTTCACCGTACAGGCTCATCGTTGAGGTCAGAGCAATGGTCGCACCTGCAGCAGCTTCCCCGGAGATGTAGTCACCATTGTTTACTAGATCCGCAGAGCCTGCAGGACCCGAGAAGGTGGTCTTATCATGACCGATGCTGGCATGGTAAACATTGAGTCGGCCATACGGTTGTACACGACCAATTTGGTCAAACAGCAAGTCTCCCTTTACTCGCACTCCGAGGCGGGCAATCCACCCATCACCGGTTTCCTGATCCACTTGCGCGCCAGAGACGTTCAAGTTGTCAAAATCACTGTGCTGAAATATCAATTGCGCCTGCGGCTCGATGCTCCATTGATCGTTCAAAGGGTAGGCTTTGCCAGTCTCCACCGACGCGGCATAACTTTTCGCCTCACCCGACTTGTTCTGGTTGTTATCGGGATTGATGTCATAGTCATGACTGCCACCCTGCAATACGCTGTCGAAATACCAGCCCTCGTTGTTTCTCCACGTCGCATAAGCACCTAGGTAATTGGAGCTGAGGTCGGTCTTGCCTACTTGGCCATTTTGCCCGTGGGCATTGCCGGAGACGTTGACATCCCCATTGAGGTAACCGAAATAGATGCCGGTGTGCCATTCGGCATTTGCCCATAGATCGGTGCCGATTTGCAGGCCAGCAACATGCCCATCGCTCTCGGCTTTTGCAGCTCCCGATTCGGAAATATTCAAGTCGGCATATACCACCCGAACCCAAGACTCACGAAACTCCTCAGGGTCTCGACTTGAGGTTTTGGTCGAGCGGTTGTCCGGCGCATCTTCATCCCCAACGCGTCGATGCAGATTGCTCAGCATGGCCAAATCTTCCTGCCTGATTTGCGCCGGGAGGGCTGTCAGGAGCGGGACTTCGCTTCGATAAGCAGGCGTTTGGCCTCCCGAGCCTCCTGACGGTGCTGCCAAAGTAGAGCGCAGGTACCAGTTTTCTCCTGCGCCCTGCGCATCAGCAGCAAATAGACGGTATTCATAGGCACCTGCATCCACATGCCCCCCGGCCAGACTGAATGCGCTCTGCGTGGTCTGTGCGGTAGTGGTGGCACCATTGCTCGCCCCGATGACCTCAATGCCATTCCCGGAAGTCAATGCACCTAGCCCACTGAGATTGTTGATCTGGATGGTCGTATTGCCGCTCGCGCTGGCCGTCGGACCATCGAGCACCAACCGATCGCTGACGCCGGTGTTGCCGGCGGCACCCGTGCCTAAGACCAAGACCCCGTCGTTCCCGCTATAGGGGCCGGTGACGGTCAGTACGCTACCGGGGCTGGCACTGAGCAAGCTCACCCGACCACTGTTGTTCAAGGCTGCAACCTGCTGATTGAAGCCAGCGGTATCCAGAGTGGCCCCCGGAGCGACGCTATGGGCAGAAGCTGCACTGAAGGAGGCAGGTCCGCCGGCACGTAATGTCCCCTGTGCCACGTCGGTAGCGCCAATGTAGGTGTTGGCACCGCTCAGCACCAGCACGCCACTTCCTTGCTTGGTGAGAGCACCCGCACCACTGATCGCGCCCGACAAGGTCTCAGTGAAGGCCCCAGTATCGATCACCGGATCGGTGGTGCCGGTCAACTCAATTCCGTTGGCCAGGTTCAATCCATCAACAGTAAAGCCCAGCGTCGTGCCTTCATCCATGGCCAGGGGGCCGGTGCCCAGGGCAGTGTTGTGGCCCACCTTGATCTGACCCGCTTTCAATGTCGTGCCACCGCTGTAGGTATTGGCGCCGTTCAATATGGTGGTGCCGCTCCCCACCTGCGTTAGGCTGCCTGTTCCGGAGAGGACACCGCCTAAGGTAAAGACATCGGAACGATTGAGGATCAGGGTGCCCGCATTGCTCACATTGCCGACAAGGGAACCAGTGGTGCCTCCATTACCGATTTGCAGCGTCCCGTTGCTGATCGTGGTGCCACCGCTGTAGGTGTTGTCCCCCGTCAAGATTGTGTTACCGCTGCCTGCCTGTTCAAGTACACCAGTGCCAGAGATAATACCGGTATAGGTGACCGCGTCCGAACGATTGAGTCTTAGCGTGGCATCGTTGTTCACGTCGCCGACGATGGAACCGCTGGTACCGCCATCACCAATCTGCAGCACCCCGCCGCTGATCGTGGTCCCGCCGCTGTAGGTGTTGGTTCCTGTGAGCGTCAGCGTACCGCTGCCCTGCTTCACGAGTGCGCCAGAACCTCCGATTGCTCCCGTCAGTGTGTCGGCGTTGGCCTGTGTATCGATGGAGCCCGTAGTGTTGATCGTGATGGCGCGGGCAGTGGTGAGATCACTGCCCAGTTGCAATGTGCCGCCGTTAAAAGTCAGTCCAGCCGCGGCGGCGCCCAGGTTGGCGTCCGCGCCGACACTCAGCACGCCGGCATTGAAAATGGTGCCGCCCGAGTAGGTATTGGTGCCAGTGAGTGTGAGGGTGCCCGTCCCCGATGTTGTAAGCGCGCCACCGCTGACTGCGCCACTCGCATCGCTTAGCACGGAGTTCACGGTCGCTATTGCGGAGGTACCATCGACCTCAAATGTATGCGTGCCGCCATCGGACAGCAGAATGGAAACATCGGAGACGGTCATGTTGTCGCCGTCGGTATAGTTTCCGATCGTGCCATCGTTCCAGTTAATTGTTCTCGAGGCAGTACCTGCCCCCCCCCCCTTGTATTGTTTGTGCATCCAAAGCAGCGCCGCCATTAATGTTGATGGTGCCGCTTGCTAGTCCGCTGGGGGCGGACAGACCGCTATTGTGAAAACCCGTGTTCGGACGGTGCCGCCGTTGATCGTTAGAACGCCCGGAGCGCCACCGTTTCCCGCCCCGCCGAGTTGCCAAAGAATGATCGTGCCGGCATCTAACGTGCCATTATCCATTATCAAACTGCCAGTGGCTGATTGAGATAAGCCGAGCGATTCACCAATGAGCAAATTTTCGACCTGTGCGCTCAACGAACCTTGACTAAGATCCACAACGCCAATAGAAGGCGTGTAATTGCTATTTGCACCTGTACCAATATTCCAATTGGTAATGGCGTCAGTGCCGTTCGTGCCACGCAGAACCAGCGTGCCGCCTGTAATACCGTTCTGGAAGCTGATTGTTGCCAATCTGGATTTGATCAGCGCTGATCGTAGTATTATTGGACACGAAATTGCTCAGTCCCGACATGTCCAATTTTTTTTGCGTCCCATTCACCGTACCGCCAAGGCGAAAAACACCACCGGTATAGTCAAGCGTGCCACCCGCACCTATGAGCGTGCTGTGGTGTCATTACTGACGGTGATACCACTGACATTTGTTGTCGCGCTTCCAATATCGACGGTCGAATCTGTTGTGAACTCGATGGTTTGGGCTAGCGCAGAGTTTGGCGTTGCACCTAAGCTCAATAATAGAAAGCCCACTGCAAGCGGAGCAGGGTGATAGCCGAAAAACAACGGATTTTTGCTAACGGCTCGTTCGCATATGCCTCCGGAATTTTTCTCTGCATATAACGATAGTACAAAAAAAAGGGTTTCGTGTAAGCACGCGAGCAACTCTAAATATAGGGCTCATATAATCCTCGTGATTCTATAACGAAGGATGGTTTGAAGAGCCGCCACGCTACCACTCGATTAATCTAGAGCAGAATAAAGGGTTACGACCGTGCTGCGACTTTTGTCGTGTATTGCATCCGCAGACATAATTTTTTATCCGGATATTGAGTGGATGGAGCGAGGGCGATTTTAAGGTGCAAGTGATATTCAGATCTTGCTTTAAATAATGTTGAAACAGTAATGTATTAGCGTAGTCTACAACTTGAAAATATAAAATCTGGACGTGCAAGATCGCTACAAGCCTTGCTTTTTATTTGAGAGGTGATTAACAGGGGCTACGCGCATGTCTTCAAGCATGCAGGCGTTCAACCTGGTCACCGATAGAGTCCTTCAGAGCGAGATACCCATTACCTTAAAAAGGACAAATACCTTGAGCCAGCAACTCGAGCCGGAATGTCATTATGAGGTCATCTTCCCGGAGTGGCTGAAATGGCCGAGGTCATAATGGCTACGCTCTTGAGATATGCAGGAGCTTCAAGAGGAGGCTGATTGATTTGTTTTAGCTTTTAGCGACAGATAAGTTCGAATCCTTTCACCGACTGATGCGCTGGGAAATGAGCCGCGTGCTACGCTGTTGTTGGAGCGGGGAAGTCACCAGAAACGGCTTCAACGTTGTCGTCCTATCGAACAGCAGGCGTCACTGCGGTCGTGGATTTTGTCATTATAGTCAATGACTTGATTGTTTTTTATAATTATTCATTAGCACTATCGACCCCACTCCCTCAAATTGTAGGTTTTGGGCATGGAAAAATCTCAGGCTCTATTAGTCGGAAATTCGCTCGCTTCTTGTTAAAAATGAGCTATTCAATGCGCCTCGTTTCTTATTATGTGATCCTCGCCATGTCCAGCACGTCTCTGGCTGCGGCTCCGACTGCGTCGCCTTTGACTGCTCCAGTGATCGGCCGAGCTCCGACGCTCAACATACCGACCACGAGCAACCAGAGTGCTTCCGGAAAAACCCCAGCTCAGGGTGACGACATGAAGGCCGCTTACACCTACAGCGACCTAGATGGTGATCTGGAAGACCCTAGCCGGACTCAGGTGCAGTGGTTCGCCGATGCCGTGGCGATTTCTGGGGCCACGGCCCTGAACTTCGTCCCCACGGCTGCGCAAAACAAAAAGTTTCTGACCGTGCAGGTCCAGCCTGGATCCATGCCCCCGGCCGACCCCGATTTGGCTGTAGCACCGGTGACGAGCGCCGTGAGTCTGTCGCCAGTGTTACCGCCACGTGCGCAATTGCTTGCAGAGTACTCCCGTCCGCCTAACAGCGCCCGTTGGGGTGATGCGTATATGTATTGCGCAAGTCAAAACAAGCGCCTCCCTACAACAGGCGAGCTACGGACCTTGTTCACCACGTATACTCGTGCCAACGAAGTAGGAACTTCCGGTGGAGGTGATCTCGGCCGAACCTATGGCTGGGGGGGCAACGTGTTTTGGGCCAAGTCGGGTGATGCCACACGTCATGATTACATCTACGTCGGTGAAGACGGACGCGGAGCTGGGAACGCTAACGGCAACATCTATTGGTATGCCTGTGCCAACACCGGAACACCGGAGTTGGTACCAACGGTTACGGCAGCCAGTGTCCCCGCCGCCACAGTGGGAGTGCCGGTAACGGCGCTGTATACGTATAATGGCAATTCGACCATTCCCGACCAATCACGCTTCCAGTGGTATACCGCTACCGCGAACAACGGTACCACTGGCAAGACAGTGATTACCGGGGCTACAGCGGCTAGCTATACCCCAGTGGCCGGCGATGGCGGTAAATGGCTGGTGGTTGAAATCACCCCGGCCAGTTACGACACAGTGGTGGGAGCGCCGGTAACGGCCGTTGGCGCGTTAGCAGTATCGAGTGTCAACATTACTGATTTGGTCATTGAAAAGCCGACCGCAGCCCGTGGCAGTTTCCAAGCCAACTACACCTTTAATGGTGACGCCGAATCGGGAACCTCCTACCAATGGTATTGGAAGGGAGCAGCGGTAAGCGGTGCAACCGCTAAAACCTTCACCTTCCCGAGCCTGACGATTCCTTCGGCCAGCGCGGCGGAAGAGCTGAAAGTCGAAGTGACTCCGCGAACCAGTACGTCGGTGGGCGCAATGACCAGCACTACGCTGGGCCTGCGGAGCTCGATTGCCTGGAACGCACCGTTTGGCCAAGGTACTTGGTACGACATGGCCAAGGCTTGTGCCGGGCAAAGCAACGCCAATAAACGCCCGGGAACCACGGGCGAACTCCAGTCGCTGGTAGCGTCGCTGGGCAATATGGAGGCTTACGGGGTTAATACCGGCAATAGCTATTGGACCGGCACTGTCGGTGCGACTCAGGGCACGCACCAGATTGTGCAGTTGGCGGACGGAGTAATGAGTAACAACTATAATGACGCCGGCCCGTACGATCGTGGGTTGTGTGTGGCCGGTAGCGCGCCAGCACCACGTGCGCTGGGTAATATTCTGTCCAACGGCCATCAGTTTACCAATAACGTCGGCTTTCCAAAAACCGGCTACGATGGCGCCTTTTTTGAGTTTGTCGGACTTAAAAATCAGCGCGACTTTGCTTATCGCTCCAGCAATGCAACGAACGCGATTGTCCACAATGACAACAACTGGTCTGGAAGAGTGACTTTAAAGGAGAAAGGCACTGCTAATATTGAGGTATATAATATAGCGGGTGGCAACCCAGTTACTTATGCAATCAATCCAACTCGCAGGTTTGTTAACACAAAAGCGAAAGCTGGATATTATGGTGATATGCTTAAAGTCTGCCAAGGAATGGGCATGACCATTCCTAGCAGTAGTGCATTTACAACTGCACAAAAAGCCAACCCCTGGGATAAGGGTGAGCGTGTCCTGGGTAATCTTTATGGTGAGTGGGGCCCCCGGCCATTTGGACAACAGTATGAGACCGAGAGCTGGACCAGCACGACAGCAAGTAGGAACGAGCGCTATGTCTTCGTAATGACTGATGGCACACTACTTAGGGCGACAGCAGAAGGCCTTAACGCGGGAAAAAATGTATCCGGAGTGGTTTGTAGTGATGCGCCATAGTTGCTGTATTCCAGCGTTTTAGGACCTCAAAACAAGTCACCCGAGGGCACCCAGCAAAATAAAAGGTCGCTCACTCTTGATACCTCATCACGGCGATCCTATTCTGCTGCTCGGACGGCATCCCACCCAGTCAGATTAGCCAGCAGTTCGGGCATATGCTGGCTAATCTGACTGGGTGGGATGTTGACTTGGTATCAAGCTCGGCGGTCTCAATGAGCAAGTGCAACACCTGATGTAAGGTGTTGCCATGCCCACGACGTATACACATCTCAACACTTAGGAGCGGGTCGCCATCATGGTGATGCAGCTTCAACAATTCACGCTGCGAGCTATCGCCGCTGTACTCCGGCGTCACCCCAGCACCATTAGCCGTGAGATTCGACGGCACAGCCAACTCGGTCGATACGATTCGGCTCACGCCGCAAGCCGGGCTCGAGTGCTACGTCACAAGCCACGCCGCCAGTCGCGCTTATACTCTGGCTCTGAGTTGTTCCAAGTGATCATGGAAATGCTGCGCATTGGCTGGTCGCCCCAGCAAATTGCCAGCATTCTACGCGGTATCTGGCCCGATCATACCGAGCGACATGTGAGTCACGAAACCATCTACCTGGCCATTTATGCCTATCCGCGCGGCGAACTGAAGCGCCAGCTCATCAGCTACTTGCGCCAAGGTAAGGGCAAGCGTCGCGCGCGAACCCAGAGTGCCACACGTCGAGAGCGCTATCCTGCGGAGCTCAGGGCATCTCCACCCGAACCTATAGGGGGTGCCACAGCAGTGGATGCCGGGACCTTGCGCGCCGGTGGCGCTAACACCTTCATCGCCGCCTCGTTCACCCGCGTGGCCGCTGGCGCGACCCTGGACACCGCAGGTTTCAATCAACAACTGGCCGGCCTGAACAACAGCGGCACCCTGAGGCTGGACGTTCCCAGTGTCGGCAACAACCTGACCGTGACCGGTCCCTATGTGGGCAACGCCGGTGTACTGGCCCTGAGCACTGACCTGGCCGGTGCGGGCAGCGTCAGTGATAGGCTGTTGCTGGATGGCCTGACGGCAACGGCGAGCGGTCATACTACGATCCAGATCGATGACCTCGGCGGACTCGGCGGGCTCACCGCCGGCAACGGTATCGAGGTCGTCGGTGCCACTAATGGATCAACCACCACGGCGCAGACCACCCGCGACGCCTTCAGTCTTGCCGGCGGCCACGTCGACGCCGGGGCTTTTGAATACCGCCTTTTCGCTGGCGGTACCGATGGCACGGGGGAAAACTGGTATCTGCGCTCGGCTCAGTCCGCGTCCCCTCCGGATGAAGGCGGTAGTGGCGGTCAACCGGATCAGCCGCAAACACCGCTCTATCGCGCGGAAGTACCGTTACTCACGGCCTTGCCCGCGCAAGTCCGACAAGCTGATCTGGCGATGATCAGTAACCTACATCAGCGCATGGGCGATGAATCGAGCGTCACCAACGCAGACACTGCGGAGCGGATCTCTGAACAGCCTGCGGATGACACGCGGCAGGGCTGGGTACGGACGGTGTATGCCGACGCCGACATCGCTGCGTCGGGCCCAGGGCAATCCCACAGCGACGGCCATGTGGTAGGCCTGCAAGCCGGCACCGACTTGTGGGCCAATGCCGACTGGCACGCCGGTGTGTACGTCGGTTACCTCAATGGCCAGGCCAGCGTCTCCGGCGATGCTAGCGGGCGCATCGGTCGGGTGGGTAGCAACGAGACTCACTCCAATTACCTGGGGGCCTACGCCACTTGGCGCAACACCGAAGGATGGTACGTCGACAACGTGTTGCAGGGCGCCAGTCATCGTTACGACATCCAACCAGATAACAGCCCCAATGAGTCAGGCAAGGCCCGGAGCTATTCGGCGTCGATGGAAGCCGGCAAGGCTTACCCGCTCAACGGACACTGGAGTATTGAACCGCAAGCGCAACTAGTGTTCCAGCACAGCGACTTCGACAACCTGAACCTCTCTGCGGCTGAGGTGGAGCAAGATGCGGGTAATGGCTGGATCGCCCGCGTCGGTGCACGGATCAAGGGCGATTGGGTGGCCGATGGCATCGGGCGGATCCAGCCCTATGGTCGGATGAACATCTACAAGGCCAGTATTAGTCATGATGACACTACCTTCGCCGGTCCGGCCGCATCCACAACGCTCTCCAATAACGGCGACTACTTGAGCGAACTGTGCTCCTACCTCGACGGCCTGGAAGACGCGGGCACACTGCCCTTTGAACAGCTGATCCAGCTCAAGGCTTACGCCATGAGCGGCTGGAAGACCTGGCGCGCCGGCTTCGCCGCGCTGGAGGTGTGAGCATGAGCGCCCGCGATGAGCACGACCCGCTGGCGGCGCTGCACCTGCCGCAAGCGCTGGGCGCCCAGGCGCTGAGACTGCTGGGCGCTATCGAGCAGGCGGGGACCAAAACCGAGGCCTGGCACGCGGCGGACCGCGCCGAAGGTTTTACCTTGGGCGTGGAAACCCTGCGCGCGCTGAACCCGGCCGATATCGAGGCGCTGTACATGGCGTTCGACCAGGCGTTGCAGTTGCGCCTGCTGGAGCTGGAGCTGGAACAGTGATCGGCGAAGGCATTCACGAAGACGCCCTGGTGCACCTGGTGCAACAACACGCGGTCAGGAAGTGCCTGGTGGCCAAGGTCGACGGCGGGTCGGCCTGGGGGCTGTCGATCCGCCTCGGCGGCCCCTCTGCGCGGCTGATCCCGGTGCGCTCGCGGCGCGAGCATGTGCGCACCTGGGCCAGTTTGACCGCCGTGGGACGGTTTGCCGATGGCATCGGCTTGCGCGGATTCAGCGTCGAACTGTGACGGGTCACACAGGTTAAATTCAGGACGAAAAAACCGCCTTAGGAGCAGGCTGTGTGAAAACGCAGTCCGCCGCGGTTTAAAGCAAATGCCCCGACAAGTCGGGGCATTTGCTTTTCTGGAATTTGAAAAATAAAGGCCTTCTCAGCCCATCAGCGCTATCAGCTTTTGTGCTCCCAGCACCTTTATGGCCCTTTTCAAGTTGTAAGCCTGCACCGCCAGTGCCATTTCTGCACGAGTGCCTTGCAACTGGCGCAGCAAGAAGCGGCAATTGCCAAAGATCCATTGTTTCAGGTTACCAAAGGGATGCTCGACGATGGAGCGGCGACTGACCATCATCTCGGGATGGGCCTTCATTCACCGCTCCATTCGCTCCATTCGCTCAAACGCGACTTCATGGGCATGGCGCATCAGGTAACGACGCTGAGCCTTGGTACAGCGGCTTTTCAGCGGGCAATTTTGACAGTCGCTGACGGCCGCCTGATAGATTCGATCACCCTTGCTGAGTTGTTTGAGTGTCAGCTGTTGGCCGGCGGGGCACTGATATTGATCAGTGTCTTGGTCGTAGCTGAAGTCTATCCGGTCAAAAAACTGCTCCTCGCCACTGGTAGGGTTGTTGGCTCTGTTCGGCGGCACAAACGCGGTGATAGCCGCGTCCTCGCACGCCTGGAATTGAGTACCGTTGGAGTAACCGGCGTCCGCCGTGACGCAAAGTTCGGATTGTTGCAGCTCATCTTTAGCGGCCTTGGCCATCGGCTCGAGCTGGCGGTTATCGGTGCCGTCCTGAGTGACTTCGTGATGCAAAATAAGGCAATGCTTAGCATCCACCTCGCTCTGGATGTTGTAGGCCACCAGCGAACCGGACGCCGTTCGCATTTTTTGCGCATCGGACTCGCCGACAATGTGTTGAACCAGCCCTTGAGCTTCCATCAGCACTTGGCAGGTCCGGTTATTGGCCTTTTTTACCTGCAATTCGCGAAGCGCCGCTTGCACCGCCGAGCGGTCAATCGATTCCCCCTCTTCGCCACGATCCGCGTCATCGAGCTGCGCCAGATAGCGCGCAATGCGTTTGTCGAGCACCGCTTGCTGGTGTTTAAGTTTTTTCGGGGTCAGGTGCTTGCGACTTGAGGCCACCGCCTGAAACTTACTGCCATAAATGGCCACCGGTGCCCCCGCTATCAGACCGGCCTGTCGGCAAAACCGGACAAAGGCGCGGCACGTCGCGGTGAACGCCGCGCTGTTATCGCGACGAAAGTTAGCGATGGTTTTGAAGTCAGGGGCCAGCCGGCCAAGCAGGCACATGATTTCAACGTTGCGTTGACACTCGGCCTCAAGTCACTAAGCTGCGTTTCAAACGCGGCTGGCGCGCCCGACCTCAACGTTTGAAGTCGAAAGTGAACAGACCCGTCGTAATGCTTGAGCTTGAAACTGGAGAAATCCGGCAGGGTTGTTGTCGTTGCGAGCGCGGGTGAGATCGATCGTTCACGCATTTGGTCAATCTAGCTCACTGGACGGTGGCTACTACGCTGCTAGCCTCTCAAGAAAATAGGAGAGCGCTATGATTAGCCCGACGTTGATTGCCGACCTCCTGCGCTGCTCAACGCAAATCAACTGGCCGCAGGCATCGCTGCCAAAGAGTTGAACATCTGGATAGAGGACGGTGGCTCTGGCGATACCACAAAAAACGTCTGGTACGCTCTGCTCACTCTCGACAACAATCTGATATCTGTACGAAAGGGGATTGCACAGCTCATCGCGTCAGGGGTCCTAGATGGCGGGGAGCAGGGCAATGACCGACCTTAAATTAGTGAGATTTCATTTTGAGAATCGACACCCTTTGGGCAGGCGAAATTTTCGTTTTCAAACGCTCGAAATTGGAACGCGGAAACCATCAATAGCTGATCGAAAAAGTGGGGGCGGCCCCTCGCATACAGCAACTTACATGGAAGGTTGGAGCTCGCCCAGGGGCCTCGTACAGATGATCTATTGTGGGTGGTCGGACTTGACGCCCCCTGACAACAGTTTGAGCACACCCAGCGTCTCGAGCTTCTTGACTCGAGCGATTGATTTAATGCTTTAATCCTCCCCGATGATGACCGTGCTCCCTGGCATCCTTCATTGTCCAGGGGATGAACGTTGCGCTTGGTCGCCTCGCGTGGGCGTTGCTATTCGGTTTCGCTGTGCTGCAATCGTTGATCCCCCTTTGGGCGCCACAGCAGTCTCTGTCCGTGAGACAAGATCTCTTTTACGAAGGGTTCCTGTCGCAGGCTATAGGAGAGCCTGATCAGCTCCAGCTCATCGCCGGCATTCTCCACACTAGAGTCTAGAGGGATTCCAGACGCGTATTTACGGTATTCCCTACAGACCGCGGCGCGCGCTAGGTTCAAACTTTCGTACGCCGTTGGGTCGGCTATCGTGCGAATGGAATAAGGAAGGAGTAGTGTCAACCATCAAAATGAAGAATGCACACACCGGAGAGTCTAAGGAGATACCCATTGGATTCTCTTGGACCACGTTATTTTTTGGATTTTTTCCCGCTCTATTTAGGAAGGACTGGAAAAATTTCCTGGTTTTGTTGCTTTTAACGCCGACTACTTTGGGTGTTTTGTACATCATCTACTGCTTCAAATATAATAATATTCATACGAAAGGTCTTGTTGAGCAAGGTTACAAAGTTCTGATGACAAAGGAGGAGGCAGTCTTGATGTCAGCAAAAATCGGTGTGCATCTGCCAGTTTACGTAGAAATCGACAATCCACTACATATAATTCAGACGATAGAGGAACACAATCTGGCTTTGTATGTGGCAAGCGGTCTTGCCGCTGTTATTTTAACTGGAGTAATCGCAGGGGTTATCAAAAGCTCAGAACCCACTGTGAGACTTGACGAAAAATCATTAATAAGTCAGCCGAATGAAAGCGCCGTAAACACAGCGCGCGATCCAGCTAAGCACATTAATGAAAAGGGGTTGGTTTCTTAGTCAAGAACTTAATTGTCGCGAATGCCTTCCCAGCAATGAGTGTCGATTCAAGTGCGTTCTTTGAATTCGCGCGCCATGCGACAGTGACTAGTAAAGGCTTATTAAAATAACGCGAGACAGATGAGTTCTGCTCCGACGGAAAAATTTAAGTCTGAAAAATTATTGTTGCGGAGGCGTTGTCGCCGTTAGAAAAGAGTTTGCCAACGACGTAATCATCGATTGTCCAAGCACCGACCCCAATATTAATATCAGCGCTAAATTCGCGACATTCCCTCGAAAGTACGCAGATATGATTGGTAAGGAGACATTTGGTTTGCATCGTAAAAGGCGCAATCATTGGATCGTTGATGGTGACTGCCGGCAACCCATGGGATAGCCGAGCTCGCAGCGAATAAGCATATTAAGAAACTGAACGGCTTGCCTGTGGCGGGAAGTCATTATTTGACTCGGCAGGAAGTGCAGAGTAATGGTGGGTCTGGCTTCAGTTTCCAAAAAGCTGATGAAGCTAACGCGAGTCACGTGCTCATGGCGCTGAAAATTTCGCGTCAGATGCGTTTTTTTGGATTTTTAAATGAGCGATGAAGAAAAAGAACCACTCTCAAAGCTGGAAGCTCGATTTAACGAAATTGATAACCCTGCGCTGACGATTTGGCACGTAATGGCTGTGGTGGCGAGCATTCTTATTGTCAGTGCCGGCGTATGGGTAGTGTGGCGCTTACTAAGCTTTCTTGGCGCACGTTAATCTTATCTAAACGCCCGCTTAAGTGTGGGCATATTCTTGCCCTTTCAGAGTTACTTGCATGTTTACGACCTTCATCCAGTTTTTCAAAAAATTATACAGGACCAAGCAAAGACAACAGCTCCACAACACTCATCGCTTCGCTAAAGATCCTCTCACGGCAGCTTTGATTGTGCGTCAAAAAAAACAAGGCGTCGTAGTGGCGGAATGGGTGTGTATAGGGGGAGGGTGTAATCACGAATCGCTAAATGGGCTGCGATTCAATCTTAATCAAGGTATATTGTATAGTGGGCGATTTATTTTCCCTTATGATACCGCCGATTGCGTTTGTATGCATCTGCCAATCCCTGAGTTTTTATAGTCGTTTCCGCGGACTAACTTACACCTTGGTCAATGCGTCGACATGCTGAAAGCACGCCCTGTCCAGCCCTTCTCCGGCATGATGATTTTCAGGATTCCCCTACAGCAACATGCAGCTCATTGTTGCTTAATGTGCCCTGAGGTTGCTTGCGACGCATCAGGGAGGCGTAAGAGTGGAATCGGTATATGTGGGCAGCATGTCCACTCTATTCGCAAGCGACCTCACTCATTCGTTTTGGTTTTTTGGCCCGCACATCTGCTCAGGTTGCGGGTTTTTTTTTTGCTTTAAATTTGCCAATGTGTGAATCAATTTGTCCTGCGCTCTGTGCATAAATGGGGTTTCGGGTCTTCAATCCATCCCTAGAAAGCTCGCACCGTCATTCGAAACGGTGGTCGGACAGCGTTGGATCGGTTTAAGGCAAACAGCCTGTCTTGGTGTCAGATGGCTTACCTCATGTTTCATGCTTGCCTCGCATCACCTCCCTGGGTGCGGGGCTTTTTTAATTTGGTGCTTGAGAGTAACTCGGCGCTGCACCCAGCAGGTACTAACTTCAGGATTCCCCTACAGAAAATCATGCTGAATTCACGTGTAATACGGTCTAAGAGCACTTGCGGTGCAATCCAGGGTATTAGTCGGATTGTGTTAGGGATTCCATGCGGAAACTCCTCTCCCTAGGCGCATACGCTCTTAGCAGTGATGTCATTTGCCCTGCATCGTCCTCAAAACGATGCGGGGATTTTTTATATTAAAAACGGGAGGTTGATATGTTGGTGATAACCATAGAGCCCCGGCAGGCCGCCATTTTAAACGACGACATCACGCTCACAATTGTCAGCGTTAAGGGAGGGTATGTCAGGCTCGGAATCGACGCGCCGAAAGAGTTGGAAGTGCATCGAGAGGAGATCTATCGCCGTATTCGCGAGACGAAATCCAAGATTGAGATGCAAGATTCCTAATTTTAGTTTTTTGGTTCTTGGGGTGGGGGTAGCATACATGGTGAGTGGGATTGGGGTGCTTTGGTCCAGCTCGATTTATGTGGAGATTTGCACCCGCCCGTGTGTGGCCAAGTTGCAGCGGCTGGCGTTTAATTCGGTTTTTGGTGCGGTAGCTGCTCGGCAGCGAAACCCGGAGATGCAGAATGTTTAGTGAAAAAAGCTGTAGTAGCGTGGAGAAAAACGCATCGCCTTGATCATCTTTTCACGTTTGGCTTCAGTGATAAGACGACCGGCACGGCTTGCGTCCTGAAAGGTGAATTCATGGCCCATTTTTCCCGCCTTGATGGCAATGGCACGGGCTACGTGCTCCTGGACAAAACCAGCGGAAACTTCTAGGAACGGGCGTAAATCAAGAAGGGTCTCTCTGTTGTTCAATATATCACCTCATCCAGTTTGGCTGCGCCACTAGGTATTCCGTGATCTACTGCGATCTCGTGGCACTTATCGTTCATAAGTCTGCTGGTTTTTCTCAGTAGGCGCAGGTCATTGGAGGCATTTTAGCGGTCGAAAGCAAAGTATCTCTAGAAATCTCTTTGTCCCATGTCTTACGTGCTGATCCGGGCTCGCTGGTGACTGAAATTGCGAGGCCTGAAGGGCTCGTCAGTTTCCCTTGGTTACTTGCCTAATGGCCTACTAGCCATGTAAGAAACATCGCTTTGAATCAATCTGTTACATTAAGTCTGGTTGCGAACGTAAGTTCACGACGACAGCAATTTTCAAGCGGGAGCTCCCGGGAACTTCTAATTCGAGAGCCAAATTTTCACCCTTTGGTGAAATGGCCTTCGACGACTGTGTCAGACACCGATTAATACTGATAAATGCCCACTCAGTCGCCCTCTAATGCTCTATTTCGATGAAATCGACCACTTTCGCGTGAATGACTTCAATTTTATCTTTATTGACCAGCCCGACGGGTAGGTAAGCTCTAAAATCGGGAAGGATACCGGTCCTGACCAGCTTGCGTATCCATCCGTTCGTACTCGCGGGTTGGCCGAAACTTGCCAGTTAGTGGTTCGCTGAAATATTTCCAGTGGTTCAAGTTTCAACTCTGGCGCTTGATGCTTGCCCAGCGTCAGGTCCTCAAACTGGCGCAGACCGCAGCGGCCTATCCGGCCATATAAAAAGGCGCGTGCTTTAACGTCGATGTAGTCAAAGTCAAAATCGAGGTCGCCCACGCGGCCATGTCCGATAAGGCGTCAAGTTGTGGGGCCAATAAGTCGCATGAACTTGGCGAACGTCGATGTACACAATAAGGATTTCTTGTGCAGATAAAAAAAACCGCAACGCTCTCTTCATTTGCAGTGCTGGCACTGCTTGCCCAAACCACGCTGGCCAGTGGCCTGATGCTCTATGAAATCGGCACCGATAATGCCGGTCTAGCCAATGCTGGCGCCGCAGCTCGCGCCCAAGGCCCGTCGACGATCGCCAGTAACCCCGCGGGCCTAAGCTATCTGCCGGGTACGCAAATAACCGGGGGCGTGCAACTCCTTTACGGCAACCTCAAATTTGATCGCGACGGCGATACCAATGTTTCGGGTACGGGCAGTGGCAATGCGCTTGAAGCGATGCCAGGTGGAAGCTTTTTCATCAGTCATCAACTCGATGATCGCTGGAGTATCGGATTTGGTCAGTACGCCGATTTTGGCCTAGCGGCAAACTATGACAACGACTGGTCGGGTCGTTACTTCGCCCAAAACGCCAGCCTGGGCGGCTTGTCATTTGTGCCCAGCGTGGCCTATCGCGTCAGCGATCAATGGTCCGTGGGCGTCGGAGTGAAAGCCATGTACGGCATGCTTCAAGCCCAGACCGCCATCGATCGGTCGCCTTTAGGCGTGACTAGTCGTAGCGACGGCCAATTCAAGTACAAGGACAATGACTGGGGATTTGGTGCCAACGTCGGGGTTATCTACGCGCCACAAGCCGGCACTCGCATTGGCCTGGCCTATACGAGCAAAATTGATCTGAAATTTGAAGACGGTCTGAACGTAAATGGTGATGGGGCAGGGCTAGGTCGTCTTGACGGCCTGAACACCCAGCTTGACATGACGGTGCCACAAACGGTCACCCTCAGTCTGTTCCAGCAGCTCGATCACAAATGGGCCTTGCTCGCCTCCGTCAACTGGCAGGACTGGTCCGAATTTGGTGATGTCGCAGTACAAGTCGACACCAATGCAGTCGGCGGACAATCAACCACTGTTGATGCTCATTACAAAGACACCTGGCACCTCTCCCTTGGTGCCCAATATCAGGCCACCGAGAAACTATTGTGGAATGTCGGACTGGCGTACGACAGCAGTGCCGTATCGGATAGTAACCGTACCGTGACCGTGCCGATGGCCGAGTCCTGGCGTATTGCGACTGGCGCCACCTATGCCTTGAATCAGGACACCGACGTCAATGTCAGTTGGGCCATGGTCTGGCTGGGTGACATGCCGGTGGACCAGAGTAAATCGGTTTCAGGCTCTCGTATTTCCGGCCAATTTGATCGTGCCTGGATTCAGGCTGTCACCGGCAACATGACGTGGCGTTTTTGATCGCTGTCGGTAAAACAACAAGCACTTAATCCAAGCCGCACTTACTTTCGAATCACCTATACGAGGCTTTTTGACGTTGCCCCACGCGGGTTCTTGCTCGATGAATGCATCCAGAAAGCTCGTGAATGAAAAGCCGAATTAGGTTTTTTAACTGGTGCACGAACCTGCGAGAACTCAGCTCGGTGGTTAAACAGCGCTGCGCAGGGTTTCACTAAAGGGTGGAATTTAACTCGCTGGGCTCTATCCGATTTCCGAACCCCCTGAACAGCTCACTTCCCAGACATGAATGGCAATTCACACGGCATGTTAGGCAACGGTAAAGCTGCAAATGGATCAAAGCACCTTTAGTGGTTTGCGGACCCCAGCCGCTGCGCCCGATGCGAAACGCTCGGTCATGCCCTAGTCGTCGAGATATTGGTTGAGTGGGGAGAAAGATCTAGTGGCTCGGTATAGTGCACAAGAACGATCGCCGACGAGCCCCGCAATCGTCAATTAAATCGCCACCGTCGGCCATGCCCTGACGAATTTTAATAGGCCAGCATGTCAGGGAACTTGGCGAAGCCAACCTGATAAAAACAGTGAGTACCGGTGCCCAATGTGTAAGTCACAGTCCTATCGCTGTGTTGTGATGCGTTTGTCATCTGGCGTATGGATGGTTGATTGGAAATACCACCAAAGGCTCCGCTATTTCCCTTCAATCTGCGATTCCCCACAAAAGCGGCCACCAATTGAAAACGGGCTGGAAACCTAACGCGATCCTTGGCGCGTGAAATCACGATGTGGCCGGATTCGAGGGGCTCTCTCAACACCTCCAACACCTTGCGATCGAATTCCGGAAGCTCGTCGAGGAATAGAACGCCATGATGGGCGAGGGTGATTTCGCCGGGTTGCGGCTTCGAACCACCACCCACCAACGCCGGGCCGGAAGCAGAGTGATGGGGTTGGCGGAACGGTCGCTGCGGCCAATGGCTCAAGGGCACGCAACTGGTGACGGATTGAATGGCTGCGACTTCCAGCGCCTCGTTTTCGGCTAGCGGGGGAAGCAGCCCCGGCAATCGGCTCGCCAACAGCGTTTTCCCGGTCCCCGGCGGTCCGCTAAACAGCAGGTTGTGAGCTCCAGCTGCCGCAATCAGCAATGCGCGCTTGGCCGAGAGTTGCCCTTGCACTTCATTGAGGTCGGGATAGGGTTTGCTGGCGTAGAGCAAGCCATTGGAAACGTAGGGTTCAACGGGCGTATGTCCATTGAAGTGCGCAACGGCTTCCAGCAGGTGATCCACGGCAAACACCTTCAACCCCGACGCCAGGCAGGCCTCCTCGGCATTTGCCCGCGGCACCATCAGCGAGCGTCCGGCCTTGCGTGCAGCCAGCGCAGCCGGCAATACGCCTCTCACAGCACGTACCGCGCCTGACAACGCCAACTCCCCCAGGCATTCAATGTCATCCAGCGTCAATGTAGGCACTTGCACGCTGGCTGACAAAATTCCCAAGGCAATCGCCAGATCAAATCGCCCGCCGTCCTTCGGCAAATCCGCCGGCGCAAGATTCAGCGTTTGCTGAAATGTAGTTTGGTCAGTGAGCAAGGTAGCCGAAATCTGCTATCCCTAAGGACATCCCACCCTAAGTCCACCTTGGTTGAGCAAAGCCATGTGCCCATGCCTTTCGATCCCCTGCAGCTCCACGATGTATGGCCGTACGTACTACAATCAAGTCGAGATTGAGTGGGACGAATCGGTCCTGCCCGAGGGGGCATGGTTCATAGAGGCAATAGAAGCGTTTTTTGCCGTACGGTCAGATAGCCGGTCGCTGGCTGGGTCTGTTAATTCCTTGAGGTATGTCGTCAAGCTTGCAGAAGCTAATGAGGAAATCGCTGCGCTGCTCAAGCCCCCAAAGCTTAAAGTCGAAGTGAGTCAAATGCCGAATCTTTTCGGATTAATAGAGTCAGCTCTTAAATCAGAAATCATGTCCGAGAAGCATAGGTACACTATCTCAAAAGATTTTAGGCAGATTTGCTGCAATGGATTGCGGCATATTCTTCCAGGCAGCGAATTGGACAGAAGAGCCATAAGGTTTAAGACTTCATTAGTATATCCGAGAGCACCGAGCATATTGCTTAGTGACTCCCTTGTGGAAGGTGCAGATGGGCTCATAGAAGAACCTTTGGGAGCCTTGCCTCATCAGACTTATCAAGAGCTGTATATTAAAACGAAAGAGAAAGTTTCTGCGGATCTCGAGCGACTTAAACGAGCTTGTTACGAAGATATACAGTTTTTTAAAGAAATGCGCGATAAGCTCAAAGCGCTGAAGGCGAATCCCGCTTCCCGTGAATTAATAAAACTGATCGAAAAGCAGATTTTGAATAAGTCGATTAATTCAAAGTGGCAGCAGGAAAGGGCGAAGTATAGTGATGAGGAAGTAGTCTCAGCATATATGGAGGTTTATGAATCGAACGGAGGGGAAAGATTAGAGTTCGAGCACTCGCAGTTCTTTTCTAAGCTTGATGACATCCTGATACGCGTCTTGGGGGACTATACACCATACTTCAAAAAAACAAGTCTTTGTTTTCATGTCCATTATAGGTGTATCGGTCCGGAACTACAGTCGATATTCATTTTGTTGTTGTGTGCAACTGGTTGGAATGCTGGCGCATTGATCGGCATGGAAAAAGATAATATCGAGAATGAAGGGCGATATTGGAAATTGCAAGGTTACAAAGAGAAAACAGATGACTACACACCGCCCATCTACATTGAACGGGATATGAAACCAGAATATGCCGCCATGAAAACTTTAATGTGGCACAGGGATTCATTGGTGAAACAAGGCCTCATAACGCCAAAAGAGCAATTGCTTTGGTTCCTTGGAGTAAATAAGACAAGCTATTCAGCTCAGGCTATTGGGATAATAGCAAAGGATAGCTTCTGTTCTAGACATAAAATACCTCCGTTTTCCTATGGCTATATAAGAAATCAAGTGTTTGAAAGAGACAGGCTAGAAGGGCGGAACGTTGAGAGTATCAGGAGGAAAGCTGGACATAGAAGCAGGAATACAACGGTAGGTTATTTAGATAGCCTAGTAAGTCGTAGGATGTTTTCATCAATGAACCTCGAGTTTTCACGAAGGCTTGAAAGCACGGTCATATTCCGGTTGGTGGAAAGCGGAAAGGGGAACTTTGAGTTTGACGTTAATCGCGTTAAGCCAGAGCTATTTAGTGCAATTGGAGATGGTTCATACTGCGCCGACAAGCGTAATCCGCCAGATGAAGCTTTCGTTTTCGATGGGGTGTGCGCTGCGTTAACATGTCATTGTAGTGGGGGCTGCAAAAACAGAAAAATCATAATTGACAATGATTCGATAAAAGATTTGGTGCGGAGAAAACATTATTATTTGAATAACTGGCGTCGCCTTGAAAGTAACAATTCAGCGTTGTTTAGGAAATACCATTTTGATGCTATGGCCTATGTTTTGAGTCTTTATGATTACATAAAAAATTCGAGATATAGAGTGTTTCTGGATGATGCGGAGGAGGCGACGAAAAATGAATAGGCAATCTACGGAGTTCAGTGAATACGTAATAGAGCAAATAGGCAGATATGGTTTGCATTCTGATCTGAAGCTTGATCAAAATGGGGTCGTTAAAATAAGACGATATGACTCACGAGCTGATGAGCCACATAAAGACTTTGCTGTATTTGACCTTAAGTTGTTTTGGCTTCCCCCTAACGATGTTTACGACTCGCCTACGTCCCTTTTGTCTAGAGATGATCTAACCTGCGCAGTCCTATTTTTTTTGAACGATTTTATGTTCAGGACGAGATCTTCCAAAGGGCGCCACGATCGTGCGAGAGTGCAAGCAAGGCAGTGCATAAAATTCTTCGAATATTGCTGGATAATGAATTTTCTTCAGTTGTCTTCGGTTCCGAACGATTTTATGCAGAAATTCGCAGAAGATGTCTCCAAAGTTGGATGGATTGGAGTTTTATGCATTGAGGCAAGGGTTGACAGTGTAATTCTCCAACGCCCTGACTCAATCTTACCAAAAAGCGAATTTGCAAATCTTCTTTCGACTAATATAGATGGTTCAGATTTTGGATTAATTTTTCAGCATTATATCTCCAGGTTTTCGGAAGGAGGTCGTTTGGAACTAAGCATAGAGCCACTTGGTTACAGCTCAATGCGGCATCTTCTGGGGGCATTGAACAATCTTCACGGGCTTGCAGCTGGCATTGGCCTTAAGCAATATCCATATTTAAATGGAGTTGCGCTTAGCAGAGCTTTGACATCAAGTCCCCTAAGAACACCAAACATAGGTCCGCGGGATGCCGCATTATTATTTGCTGGCTCTTTCGAAATTATACTTTCATTTTCTGATGTATTGGTTTCGCTACTCGATAAAATTGCTAACTCAGTTATTAAGAATTTTAAGTTGGGGAGGTTCGAGTTAGGTTCCGAAATAGAAAGGATTGTACTGGGGTCGCATATAGATGAACTTATTCCTCCTGGTAAAATAGGCCGAGACAATAGTGCAAGTGTGGGCGGTAATTACGTCTGCGGTCTGATTTTGCTATTAATGAGTGCTTGTTTTGTAGTGTTAGCGGTTTGCAATGCGCGTAGACGTGATGAAATTCAGCACAAAAAATATGGAGTTCATCATGGTTGCGCTAAGATCATGGATGAGGAGTTGGGTTTGTATGTTTCTGAATTTTATATCGAAAAAACGCTGTTAGATTATTCTGTTTTCTTTATAAACGGTATCAGCTATCGCGTCCTTAAGGTGCTTGAGAAAATTCATGATCAATTTGACAGGGTTGATCGGGCGCTTGGTCGGGGTGCGGAAATTGTCAGTGACAGAGAAAGAAATCTGTTTTCCTATCGTCGCTTTGGTGAACGTGAGGGCATAGGCCAGGAGTTATGTTGGTTTAGTTTTAGTGACACGAGGCGTGGTTACGTTGCGCGATTCTTTGATTACATTTTTCCTGATGGCCACTCTCTTGAAGTATCCGCGCACATGTTTAGACGCTTATACGGTCTATTGTTCATGTATCGACATGAGCTTCCTGAAGTGCAGGCTTTATCGTATCAATACCAACACGACTGTTTTACTGCAACCGTCACTTATATAACTGATCCGGCAGTTGAAGGAGAGCTAAATTCGATTTTTAATCTATATGGTGTCAATCCTGAAAGTGTACGAAAATCCTACGGTGAACATTGTGAGGATCTGGAAGAGTCTATTTTAGAAATAGCAAAAGAGCGAATGGCTGAGCTGGTCGAATACACTTTGAGTGGTGGAGACGGGCGTGGTGGGTTCACAAAATTTTTAAAGACTGTATATAAAAAATATTTGAACTCTGTGGAATTTACTAACCTCGCAATCAATGAGCAAGCCAAAGTAATTGCTAATCGATTTTTAAGTAGAGGACATCTTCCTAATCCTTTTCGTCATAGTCTTTGTGTTGCATCGACGAGTCGGCACAGTGCATTTGCTCGCTGTAGCTCTCCTGTAACCAACATACTACGCCCGGAGTTGGCCAGTCCTGCGGTCTGCCACGGCTGTCCATTTCAATATCTGAATGAGCACCATATAAAAAATATGATTGAAGATCATGCCCTATTGCGTGCTGAGTTAGATCGGGCGTCAGGAGGTTCGGCGTCAGCTCAGAATTTAGCCCGTGAAGTAGCGAATATCGATAGAATCATTCAGTTTCATTATGAGAGACACTCATGAATAGAGGCGAGATAAATAAACAAACAGCGCTACAAAATATAATATTAAAGAAGGAAATTCTTCAGGCATGGGCGCAAGCGATACCGCTCAACTCCGAAGGCAGAACTGAATACTACCCACTTACAATAAGGCAGTTTAATAACTGGGATTTATCTCAAAATAGTAATATTTTCCGAGATTCGCTACCGCCAATTTTTAGAAATGCTAATGATACATTAAATAATTATCCTGCGTTGAGAGCAGAAGTACAGGTAGCAATTTCTCTGTTGACGAAAACTGTGCGTAAGACTCTTGAAAAAGGTGATCGTTTCAAGAAATTGAAGAACGAAATTTCAGAGCTTAATGTCTATATTCGGGTCCTAGAACAGGAATTGATTAGCCTACGGCTTGAACATTCCGATTGGTCTCTGAGAAATATCGCGTCCCAAGAGAAATACAAAGCTCTCGTGGATGACTATCGCAACTATCAAATTTCCTCGAAAAATGAGCTCGAAGCTATTGCAAACGAAAATCGCGAGTTGAAAAAAACGTTGGCGAAGGTGACCGGTTTGCGAGTAGTCCATAATGCACCCAATAAAAGTTAGGTGGCTGGATGTGAAAGGTGGGCGCTATGCCGTGGCAAGGTGGCGCAACAGCGGAAAAATAATTCTGGAGTTGGTTGACTATTCTATCTATTTGAGTCGTCAATGTGCCTTGACCAATTTGACTGTTGAGACAGCTATATATAATGTTGTAAGGCTTATGAGTTATTGTTATGAAAACTCTATTAGTCTGACAAATCTAGACGATGTAAAGATTAGAGAGTTTCGGGACGCAGAATTCGTACGCTTGAGAGAGCGAATAGGCCAACGAGGCTCTGAAAAGGTGCAAAAGCGCACTGTCAATAGTCGTTTAAAATCAGTGTATAGCTTTGTATTTTGGTACCAAGAATGTAATCTTTCCACGAAAAACCTCATCGGCCCTTCAGGGTGCAGTATTCGCTCGACTTTGAACTTAACCGCAGGTAAGGGTGATAGAAGTCGCACTCCTAAATTACTTTACCCTTTACTATTTCCGTTAAGTGGTGCATCAAGTAAGCATCGACCAATGAAAGCTGCGACCGGTATTACCAAAGGAAAAATGATGTACCAATTTAATAGTCTCAATGATGACTATCTTGCGTCACGCAATACTGTAATTCTTGATGTCGCTGATACTTTGGGAATGCGAAGAGCATCTATAAACTCACTTACTTGCATCCAGTTTTTGGCAGCGTTGGAGAGTGAGGAAGCCTTAGTTGATCTTGCGATTGTGCCTTCATCTCAGAAGTTTAGTTATCAGTTTTCGTATATTTTTCCTTTCCAGTTAGTTTCGTCTATTCTTCAGTACATCGAGGGACCTAGAAAAGCACTCCTTCAGCGACTCAAGGTTCCGGCATCTGTGTCACAAGATCGACTTTTTCTTTCATGTAAAACTGGTCAACCACTTACCGATAGAGCCATAACAGGGTTCATCGCTTCGGCCATGCGTGCCTCGGGTATGCCCAAAGGATCAATACATGTATTTCGTCATAAGTTTATCAATGATGAGGTGGAGCGTGAAATTATGCGTAGAATTGAGCTAAAGTTGGATACCTCTATAGAGTCTGTAGCCGCAGCTGTAGCTATTAAAGTAGGCCAGGCGAATCCTAACTCGCTCTACACATACATATCAGACGCATTTTCCAGGCTTGATAAGAAGCTACCAAAAGATAACAAATCGAAAATTAAACATTTAGAGAAAGAAATTTCCGACCTCAAGCGGCAGCTGAAACTATTGCGTGAAATAACTGTAAATTGATAATCGGGCAGCATGTGCTGTAGCTAATCCACCCTATTCACTGGTGTCGCTAGCTTAGTATCATTGTGCTCGCTGCGAGGCATGATAGTGGCTGTCTTGTCGTACTTGGCGCTGTTCGGAAATCAGCGATGTCGGACGCATCAAGTAATGCTCATATCCCCGGATTCTTACCAGTTGTGAGGGAGTGCCCGGTCATCCCCGAATATAGCCTCGGCCATGGCGATAATGTGCGCAAAACGGTACAGACGATCACTTTCGTCCACCGACAGTCGCTGATCCTGTTCCAATTTCGTGTTGAGGGTTTTAAGGGGAATGACCCAATCCCGCTCGGAGGGACCCATTACGCCACTCACGCACAGAGTCTTGATGCTGCTGGCTGGAAATCCTAGCTCGATCAGTTCGTGAATTTCCTGAGCCGACGCGGTCGTTAGAAGATGAAGAAGAGTTTCCAGTCGGTGCCGATAGGTACGATGAACGTTCTCGCACAAAACGTTAACAAGCATGAGGCACCTTTCCTGCGCGGTATCTGGGACGCAGAGCTAGGTCGCTTTCAATCTGACATTTTTCAGCTGCTTAAATTTGGGCATTTTGGTGTCGTGTGAAGGGGCTCTACAGTAATCGGGTCCTCTGTAGATTGCTGATGATGAATAGCACATCTTTTTCACCTCGAAACCCCACCTTTTCGAAGCCTGATTGAGAGCCGGTGGCCTTCACCGCGAGATGCTCAGCGTAGTCTGAGCTTTGACGGAATAATCACCCCTGATGCTCAGGGCAAGCTGGATAAAACTGAGCAGTGAAAATGTAAAGACCGTGCCTCTGCTTTTCGGCGTCGCGCGCCTAAGAAGAGATCTAGATTGAAGGCTGCTTCAGGTCCTCAAGTTCTCTAACCACCCGAGCTATAAGCTCAACAGAATCTTCCGGGCCCATGTTGCTGTACACAGCGGCGAGGAGGGTCAGTGGATGAATTCCCAGATTTTTTGCGATGGCAGCCATTTTGGGTAGGGTCGGCGTTTTTTGGCCACTTTCGAGTTCGCTCACATACCCCTGATTGATGCCAACAGCATTTTGTGGTAGCCCTTTGCTTTGACGAATAGCCTTTACCGTAACCCCGAAGGATTCTCTGAGATCCATTTGGTAACCCGCAAAAGGCACGATAAAGCCCTGTTGCGGGATAAAGAGCTATACGCTATAGCAATATTGACGATTTTCTCGCCTTGTATGATTTTTCAATATTCTACGTACTCAGAGAGACGCCAGTAGTCGCGGTTCCGTAGCGTCAAATGAAGAATCGGAGGCTGTCGGTGACTGCCGCTCCAGGTGGCGGGCAGAGAATAGAACTCGCTTATGCTTTTTCTTTCGAAGGTCCAATTCACCTAATTTGTAGGTTGCGATAGCGGTCCGGTAAAGCACTGCGTGTTGGGCTATGTCTACCCCACTGTATGCCACGATGCTTTCAAGCTCCTCCAAGGCCCAGGCACTACGTCCGCTAATGGATGGAGGGCACATCATGTGGACATGTTTGACCACGACATCCTTGGCAGTAGACAGGTAATGCTGCAGCTCATAAGCACACTCGACTACGGCAGCACGGTTACGTTGTCCCGTTCTCATTGAAGTGATGGTGGCAACGAAGCAGAGTCCTTCAATTTCGCAATGAGTCCATGTTCGTACCTCTCCATGCTTACGGTCGAAAAGGAAAATCACTAAGCGCTCCGGTGTAGCTCCCCTTGGGAGGGGGGGCGTATTGCTGAAAGGGAAAGATGTATATGCTATAGCAATATTTTAGCCGGTGCATTTCTGTTGCTTACCGTTAAATTTTGATCGGTGGGAGATGCCGTATTCCCCTGATGGAGGCTGCTTCAAACTAGGGCCGCATACTGGCAGTTTCTGAAGAGGCCGTGATGAAAGGTAGGCGTAAGGTCGTAAATCATAAGTGGGCTTTGCAGGCTTTGATTGAATTGGAAGCCAGACGCAAATTTGAGAAGAGATCAAAAAAAAGTGCAGACAGATTCCTCGATGCTGCCCTGACATTTGGCAAAGAGTTCGAGCCGACTGGAATATTAGCGGGTGGACCGCCTGGCCCGTCTGTTAGCGAAAATTACAAAATCTCGTCCAATGCACATGGGGCGGTAAAGCTTGTGCCCACACCCAATCTTGCTGCACTACTTGATGAAACCATTGAGGTTGTCATTCGAGCCGGCCAGCTGTTGATCGACGAGTGGGTAAGAGTTGAAGGGCCGAGGGGGAAGGCTGACAAGGCGGATGTAGACCTAGAAATCGAACATTTGGTACGTCAGAAATTACTAGACCTTTTTACCTGCGATTTCTGGGGCGAGGAAACCGGAAATTGTCTTACAGGACATCAGTGGTGTTGGGTTGTTGATCCGAACGATGGGACCAGCGACTTCATCAACGGGATCAAAGGTTCAGCGCTATCAGTGGGGCTGCTGTATGAGCGAACGCCCGTGTTAGGAGTGGTGTATGCACCAGTAACAAATGAGGGCTCGCCTGATTGCATAGCTTGGGCTGAGGGGTTAACCCATGTGTTGCGGAATGGACGGCCAGTGACAGCAAAACTTTCTGCAAAAACGTTATCGAGCCGCGAGTTTGTGATGGTGAGTTTTGCTGCGACCAACAAGCCAAGGATTAATAGCGAGCTTTGCAAACCAGGTAGATTTATTCCGATGCCCTCCATCGCATACAGGCTCGCAAAGTGGCAGCTGGAGAGGGGGTCTGTGGGATATCACTCTATCCAGTTTCTGTGCATGACGTCGCAGCTGGTCAGGCGTTGTTGAGAGGCGCTGGTGGCGTCTTACTAAATGAACGAGGTGAGACTATTAGCTATGTTATGGATGCCAACATGCAAGCAGTTGCGCGTCGCTGCTTCGGCGGCTCTCTATCAGCTTGTCGGACATTGGTCGTCCGAGAATGGAATCGAATTTTCACATGATGAGATCTCGGCGCTGACGAGCGAATCTCACTCCATTTGTCCAATCCTTTGCATTCGACTCGACCAGTCGTTCGCGCTCGATCTGACGTGTTCTCCAAACTGAAGGGCTGCAATGGAAGTGTCGGTTGAACCATCTGGAGAACGCACTGAGTTCGGAGAAGCCGAGTCGAGCAGCAATTTCGCCCAATGGAATCGTGGAGCTTTCCAAGTGCCTTAGAGCCAGTTCTCCTCGTGTTTGGTCTAAAAGTGTAGAAAACGTCTCCCCCTCCCGCGCCAGCTGTCGGTGCAGGGTTCGTCTGTCTCGCTTCAGGCAGGCCGCAACTTGATCCACCGTGCAGCGCCCTGTCGGTACTAGTGCCCAGATAATCTGTTTCACTTGCGCAAGTAATGTGGGTTTTAAATCTTCGCGAATACTCTCCAGGTACTGTTGGACATAGCGGGTCATTCCCGGGTCTGAGTTCGGGACCGATTTATCGAGATCGTTGCTTCGACAAACAATGCCGTCCATCGGGCTGCCAAACTGGACTGAGGTACCGAACACTCGGCGGTGTGAGCTATCGTCTTGAGGTGCTGTATGGCGAAAGCAGACAACTAACGGGTGCCAGTGTTTTCCCAGCAACGTTTTTAACACGCGTTGGGTCATGGCTACTGACAACTCCATTGCCTGGCGTATGGGAAGTTTTCCGAGCGCGACCTGTTCGATGTGCAGTACCGCTATACCACCGCTTTCTTCGATGCTTATCACCATTCCCTGATTGTGCAGGTAAAGAAAATTGCGAATAGCCGTCAGTGCAGAACGAATCGTTGATGCATCACGGCACAATAGCGCCAGAGGGCCGAGGTTGGACAATTTTCGGCTTTCGGCCATGCGCAGGCCGAAGTCCATGACACCAAGAATATGCGCGGCGCTTTCCAGGAGCCAAGCTACCGCCTCGATGGGGATTTTCAGATCCGGCTCATACAAGCATCTTGGATCAAGGCCAACCTTGCGTAATTCCGGCAATGGGTCCAAGCCGAATGAATGTGCGACTTGCGCATAGTTTGTGAGACAGGCACTTCGTACTAAGCCACCCATAGTGGAATATCTACTGGGGAAGGGGCTGCCACGATATCAGCCGAGTATCTCACTCAGTCAAGTGCAGGTTTTGTCGCTTAAGCCTGCGGAAATGGCAACATTTTCATCCGAAATTGGGTGGCTCAACGAGGAGGGGCGGAGAGCTTTGGGCAGCTTATCTCATTGTAATTAGTCGGCGAGACGCGCTAAACCGGGCAATGGACGCGAGGAGCAAGTGCTTCTGTGCAGTCAATACTGCGAGTATGATTTTGCGATTACGTGCAATTGACGCGATGAAATTATAATGTGACGGAAGCGTCGAGTTACAAAATAGGTCGTTTTTATCGTCACGCTAGGGAAGGTCTGAAGTACTCACCGATTTTTGATGCCCTCGCTGCTTGAGGTTCAAAAAATCATGAAACGGTCGAAAAAACAGACCTTCTTGTCCTTAATTCACGTTTTTTTCCTCCCGTCGCGCTGTTTCAGGGCGATTGACCCGCATTACAGGCGCACCTCACCCGTACCCATTAGGGAATCTCCGAACAAGTCCTCAACTGTGCTGAAATACGCCTGACAACCTGATCCGAGCTGCCCATGAGCCAGATGAGCTTTTCCGATTTCGAATACGCCGGAAAACGTAAGCAGACACGCCGCGAACGCTTCCTCGCCGAGATGGATCAGGTCGTGCCCTGGACAGGCCTGCTGGGGCTGATCGAGCCGTTCTACCCCAAGGCCGGCGGTGGCCGTAAACCGTATCCGCTGGAAACCATGCTGCGCATCCATCTGTTGCAGAACTGGTTCTCCCTGAGCGATCCGGCCATGGAAGAAGCGCTCTACGAAATCACGCCCATGCGTCAGTTCGCACGCCTGACGTTGAGCGCGCCGATCCCGGAAGACACTACGATCATGAACTTCCGGCACTTGCTGGAGAAGCATCAACTCGCACCTGCGATCCTCGCGGTCATCAACGGTTATTTACAAGAAAAAGGCCTGTCGCTGCGTCAAGGCACTATCGTCGATGCCACCATTATTCATGCCCCCAATTCCACCAAGAACGAGGAAAGCAGGCGCGATCCCGAGATGCGGATTCCACGGCCATCCGGCCACCCATTCCATGAGCATCCGGCCACTGATTCCACGGTGATCCGGCCACCCGTTCCACGCTCATCCGGCCACCCTCAAGGCAGGTAGCAACGCAGGATTAATTCACTACCATCGACCTCTTTTATCGAAGCAGAGAGGTCGTCGTGGAGCGGTTATCCATGCGTAAGATTCGAGAAGTGCTACGTCTCAAATTCGAGGTCGGCCTATCTGCCCGCCAGGTCGCTGTCAGCTTGCAGGTGGGTCGAGCCAGCGTCGGCGAGTACCTCAATCGCTTTGCTGCCAGCGGCCTGACTTGGCCCTCTGAGCTGGCTGACGCCGAGTTGCAACGGCAACTTTTTCCGCCGCCGCCCGCCGTTCCCAGCGATCAACGTCCAATTCCTGATTGGGCATGGGCTCACGCCGAGCTGCGCCGCCCCGGCGTAACCCTGGCCCTGCTTTGGCAAGAGTACCGACTCGCTCATCCGCAAGGCTTCCAATACAGCTGGTTCTGCGAGCACTACCGCCTCTGGGCGGCCAAGGTCGACGTGGTCATGCGCCAGGAACACCGTGCTGGTGAAAAGCTTTTTGTCGATTACGCGGGCCAGACCGTGCCAGTCATAAGGCCTGCCGCGACGGTTACAGCGTGCGTTATCTGCGCTTGCCGCGCTTGATGGAAGAACTAGGCTTGGCCCACGGCGACGGGCGCTTCGCGAAACTGATGGCGGGTTATGCCAAGACCGACTTGCTGATCCTGGACGACTGGGGCCTGGCGCCGTTTACCGCTGCGCAACGGCGCGACATGCTCGAACTGCTGGACGACCGTTACGGCAACCGCTCGACACTGGTGACCAGCCAAATGCCAGTGGACAAATGGCACGCACTGATCGGCGATCCTACCTTGGGCGATGCGATCCTCGACCGGCTGGTGCACAACGCTTATCGGATCGAACTGAAGGGCGAATCGATGCGCAGACGCGCAACGAAATTGACGGCGACAGAGACTTCAGACTAACAATGCAAACCTGCGTCGCTGCGCTCCGACTGCCCGGCCGGATGACCGTGGAATAGGTGGCCGGATGTTGGTGGACTGAGTGGCCGGATGGCGTGAAATGCGCAATCCCGAGATGCATCAGACCAAGAAAGGTAATCAGTATTTCTTCGGGATGAAGGCCCATATTGGCGCCGGTGCAGAGTCGGGATTGGTTCATCACGTCCATGGCACCGCCGCCAATGTGGCCGATGTCACACAGGTCGCCGAGCTACTGCATGGCGAAGAAAACGCGGTGTATGCGGACGCTGGATACACCGGTGTCGAAAAGCGCGAAGAGCATGAAAGTCGTGAAGTGATCTGGCAAATCGCAGCGCGCCGCAGCACCTATTCCAAGTTGAATAAACGCAGCCTGCTGTACAAAGCCAAGCGCAAGATCGAGTACTGCAAAGCTCAGACACGGGCCAAGGTTGAGCATCCGTTTCGGGTGATCAAGCGGCAGTTTGGTTACGTTAAAGTGCGCTTTCGTGGACTGATGAAAAACACAGCTCAGTTGACCACGCTGTTCGCCCTGTCAAACCTGTGGATGGCTCGAAAACAGCTGATGGGTATGGGCGAGTTGCGTGCTTAACACGGAAGACCAGACGAAATAGCCCTCAATACACGAAGCATCGGTCGTTTTTTGGCAAATAGCGGTGCGTCCCGAGGAGATTTCGACTTGCCGCCGCCGTGCGGCAAGTTGATCGGAGCATCCTTAGCTGTTTTCGAACCATCCACAGGTTCGATAAAGCGTACAACGTTGTCTGCTGCGCGATGTTTTTCGCAAAACCACGAAAGCGCACTTTCGTATAACCAAACTGGCGCTTAATCACCCGAAATGGATGTTCAACCTTAGCCCTGACTTGCGCCTTGGCATATTCGATCTTGCGGCGCAGGCGTCCGATCAAACTCTGTTTCCCACGCTTTTTGTACGTGCTGGGCCGGGCGGCAATCGACCAGATCATCGGGCGATATTGATGCTCGGGACGTTTGTCCACACCGGTGTATCCCGCATCGCCGCACACGTAAGTTTCCTCGCCGTGTAACAACTGATCGACCTGCGTCATGTCCGCCACATTCGCCGCCGTGCCCACCAGGCTATGCACCAGGCCGGATTCGGCATCGACGCCAATGTGCGCTTTCATGCCCAGATAATATTGGTTTCCTTTCTTCGTCTGATGCATTTCTGGATCGCGTTTGCCATCCTTGTTCTTGGTCGAACTCGGCGCATGAATGATCGTTGCATCGACCACCGTGCCTTCGCGCAACAGAAGGCCTCGATCGGTTCCCTTATGGAGTATCTCGCAGACATGGGCGGCCGCTTTTCATGGCTTGACATCTGCTTTAACAAAATTACGCTACTCGTAATCAAGTTATGAAGAATAATCTGGAGACGTCAATTTCCCGGGAAAGAGCCGTAACTAGGGCGTACTCATATTTTTTGGTCGTCGTATATTTCTGTTTGGGAACTGGTCCGAGCTCTCAGTCAGGTTTCTGGAGCAAACTCAGCATCAGCGCTTGGCGGATAGCTGCGGTTCGAAATCCTAGAGATCTAGAGAGAGGGATGGCTGAAGGCGAAGGTGGGATGGTTGCGTATCTCCACTGGACCCAGCGCAGTTGCACCGTTTGAGAGTGCAGCGAATACGAATTGCTCGTAGGAAGATGACTTCGCTGTTGCTGCAAATAACCATAAAAACAAAATAGGTACCTTGCAATGCACAATCAGATTGCCAGTTTCCGAACCGCACTCGACGCCCGTCCGGTGTCGCGTTATCAGTGGACGCTACTTCTGCTTCTAGCGTTGTTGCTGGTGACTGACGGCTATGACGCGCAAGTTTTGGGCTATGTAGTGCCGGCGCTGGCGCAGGATTGGGGCCTGGAAAAATCCGCCTTCGGCCCAGTATTCAGTGCCAATCTGTTGGGCCTAACCTTTGGCTCGTTGGCGGTCACACCGTTGGCTGATCGGTTTGGCGTGCGACGGATTCTGCTGGGCTGCGTGTTGATCTATGCCAGCCTGACGGTGCTGATGGTATTTGCAGACTCCCTAAACACGCTGATGGCCGCCCGATTCATATGCGGTATCGGCATGGGTGGAGCAATGCCTAGTGCGATGGCCCTGATGTCCGAGTACTCACCACCGCGGCTACGCACGTTAATGGTGACCCTCGCCGCTTGCGGTTTCTCCTTTGGCGGCGCTGCAGGTGGATTTGTTGCGGCAGGCTTCATCGACAGTTTTGGGTGGCAAGCGGTGTTCCTTGCTGGTGGTATCACTCCATTGCTGTTGTTCCCATTTCTAGTCTGCCTCCTCCCTGAATCCCTGCCGCGCTTGCTACGCGATCAACCACCTTATACGAGGTTGCTCAAGGTCACCGCGCACATACTGCCGGACTGGAAGCCACCAGCGGCTTCGGTTCAACAGTATGAACAGGAACAGGGCAGTAAACTGACAGTCGTTGAATTGTTTCGCAACGGTTATGCACGGCCTACGCTACTGATCTGGTCGACATTTTTTGTCGCCCTGATTCTGTTGTATTTCATGGTTAGCTGGTTGCCAACGTTATTGCTGGAAAGTGGTTTGTCGCTCAATCAAGCGAACCTTATGACCTCTATGTTTCTGTTCGCTGGTACCCTCGGCGCGATAGGGATGGCGTGGCTTGCTGACCGTCTCAAGCGCAAGGTTCGCCTGCTATCAGGGATTCTGGCGGCGGCGGCGGTTTGCACCATTCTGCTGGGGCTGAACCACGACAATCCACGCTACTTGGTGGTGTTTGTGTTCGCTGCCGGTTTTTGTATTATCGGTGGGCAACTCACTCTAAACGCCTTCGCTAGTAACTTTTACCCGGCTCATGTTCGTGCCACCGGTACGGGGTGGGCATTGGGCGTCGGACGATTCGGTTCGATTCTCGGCCCGTTGTTCGGTAGTATGCTATTGGCTATGCATATTCCGGTGCAGCAGATCTTTTTCTTCTGCGCGATTCCGGCGGTAATTGCCGCACTTCTAATCATCCAGGTGCGTTCGCCAACTGAAGTGCCACCAGCGGATTCAGATGCACTTCGGTCTGTTGACGTTTCAAGTGGTTAACCCCGTTGCCCGTTTTCCGCTGCGCAGCGATCCAGCAAACAGTCAGTTCGAGCGCCCAGTGCCCACGGCCGGATCTGGTTCTCTACCCAGCTTTTAAGGCTGTAATCCAGGGCTTCGGCCATTGCCGATCCGTCGGGTACTAGGTTCTGTACGAAATCTCTTGAAATCTCACAGAGGGCTCTTGGGAGCTGAGATTCAGTAGAGTTCGCAGTCATCGAAGGAAAGGAGTCCATGGATGGCAAAGCGGTATGAACTCTCCGATGCGGCCTGGGATTTGGTCGCTGATCTCTTTATGGAAAGTCGTCGAAACGGCCGGCCTCGCGCAGATGATCGCCTGATGCTAAACGGCATACTCTGGGTGCTCTGCTTGGGAGCCGCCTGGCGCGATATGCCCGAGTACTTTGGCCCATGGTCCACGGTCTATCAGCGGTTTCGAGATTGGCGTAATCGCGGGGCATTCAACCTGATGCTCAAGCGGCTTCACACCAGGTTGAACGAGCAGGGGTTAATCGATCTGGATACCTGGATGATTGACTCCACAGCGGTACGCGTAACCCGGGCCTCTTCTGGTGCAGGGAAAAAAGGGGCCTGAAGAACCGCAAGATCATGCGCTCGGACGTAGCCGGGGCGGTCTGACGACGAAGATCCACATGCTGTGCGACGCCAATGGAGTACCGCTGAGTTTTCTACTGTCGGGCGGGCAAGCCAGCGACATCGCCTATGCCCAACCGTTGCTGGATGGCGCTTACATCCAAAGCTTGCACGGTCGTCCCCGCAAACGCTGCCGTTGGTTGTTGGCCGACAAGGGCTATGACGCCGAAGCCCTGCGTCGTTACTGCGACCGCTACCGGATGCAACCGGTAATCCCACTGCGCAGCATGAAGCACAAACCCAAGCCGGGTTTACCGAGACTGTTTGACCGCCCCAAGTATCGGCAGCGCAACATCATCGAGCGTATGTTTGGCTGGCTGAAGGAGAGTCGCCGCATCGTTACGCGCTTTGACAAGCTTGCGAAAAGTTATGCGGCGATGGTCTCACTGGCTTGTGCCATGCGGTGTTTACGACATTACTTTTCGTACAGAGCCTAGACGGCCACTTTGGGGGAAATGTGTACAGTCCGCACTCTTTGACATCGGGGTTTGACCACCACTGCTTCAGTGCTTTTAGCGTCGATGACCATTCAATCATCGAAAGGGCGCGTGGTTTCCACATGTTGACCCAACGCTATAACACTTATCAAGCCTTGGTAGCGCTGCATGCCTATAGAGATTGTAATTTATTATCAATCCGCGGTATTTCTTATCAATTTTTCGCAAATTAGAGCGCAACAGTATGGATGGCCTGAGGCAAGGTGAAACCTCGGTGAGATACATCATAAAATGTTCTCAGCAGGCACGTTTTATGATTTTTGTACCTCATAGACAAGAATGCACCACTGTAGAGGGCTTGGTCCGAGAGACAGTGGAGCTTGGGTATTCGGCGAGTCGGTTATTGGAGTTACTGGTCAGTAGGGCTGACGAGCTCGTGGCAAGAGACGAAATGCTTAAATTCGCATGGCCAGACCGTGTGGTAACCCAAAATAGCTTGAATCAAGTCATTTGGAAGCTGCGCGAGTTGCTTGGTGACTTGCAGGACAAACGAATCATTCAGACCGTCCCGCATCGAGGCTATTTATTTAATGCTGCTCATGTTGTTGACCCAGCGGACTGCCTTATCAGTATTGAGGAATTTGCATCGCCGTTTGAGCGAGAGCTATTGCCAGGTGCCCCGCAACGCATCGAAACCCTAAAGCAGTACAAGCTGGATATTCGGACTTCAATCCTTTTTATGATTTTGGCAGGGTTAGTGTTGTCCCTGTTTTGGCGTATCGATTGGGTATTGGTATTCCGACCAAATTTGTACGTGCAAGATGTACAAGATCACAGGCATCACATTGTATACACGGCGATGAATGCAGAAAGTTATGATCGTCTGAGAGACGAGGTGGCGATTGTGCTTGAGCGATTGGATGAACTGTCTGCGGGTGACGAGAGTTTTCTGTTCAATCGAGCTCACGATTACTATGACGTGGTGTGCATCCGCAAAAATACAGTGAGATTTTTGAGCGTTCATCGAAGCCAATTGCTCCATGTCAGCAAGGAAACCCTGCAAGGGTGTTTGAAATGAAGCGAATGACTCGTTCGTTATACATGGCCATTGCATGCAGCGTGATCGCTCATCTTGCATACACGTACATTGAGGGGGGAGAGCCTGACAACTTGACATATTTCGCATCCGGCAATTTTTTGATGAGCAATGGTGTCAATATCCCGGTGGCGACGAGAACGCAGTACAGGGATTACGGACTTTACGAATATATGCAGGTCGGCCCCTGGTACCTTGATACGCTCAGAACAACGACCGCTCGTTATCAAGACAGCATGCGGCTGAAAACCCAGACGGTTGATACTTCACCCGATCATGTAGCGCCTCACTATGAGGACGAAGATATTGTTTACAGTATGGCCTATAACCGAAAGGTAGGTGTGTCACAGACACTCTATGACGTCACGCCAAAAGAGCTAAAAGAAAAAAGAGTGATGTGCTTTTATATAAAGGAACTACAAAAGCTACGTTGCTTCAGTCGCACTCGCGATTAGCACTGCACTCTTCTTCACGCGTCGTCTACACAGGCTGTGTGAGGTGTTGTATCTACGGCAGGGACAGGTTTCGCATTGTGTCGCACGCTACGATCAAGGCCCGGCACTGCGAAGGCCGATTGCTTACAGCGCGTGCGGTACGTTATATGGGCGAGAAATTCGGTCGCGGTTCCATGCCATGCCCCCCCCCCCCACGCTGCTGTGAATTTTGATGAATTAATCTCTATTAATTTGCGGGGCCATCTTTGCCTGACAAATAATCCTTGCGCACTTAAACCGTCAAGCATGAGGAACCTTACAAGGTCCCGCAGCAGCTCCGTTATAGGGTTTGTAGTAAGGCAATGAGCACATTCGAAAAGTTTTTAAGATTAAAGCAAACGCTAATTAAGCGCCGAGGTACATTCGATGCGCTCGTTGTTGGCATTTCATTGATCATCATGCTGCCAATGGCGGCGGTTTTCAGCGAAACCCTGACCCATCAACGCTTTAATATTCAAATGGAGAATATGAGGCAGGGCTTTCAATTGCGGTCGAATGAGCTGCGCCTCCAACTAAGCGATTCACTGGAGCGTTTGAATCAGATCAGTCAACGGAATGCCGCAGAGAGCCACTGTACTGGAGAAATCTATAAACAGCAGATGCAGTTGATCCAGGAGTTTCGCTATATCAATGAAGTCGCACTACGCTTGAAGTTCGGTGCAATCTGCCATTCTTTTGGAGAGGCGGAGTACAGTGGCTTACTCCCCAGCACTGATGATGCCAATCACTATTCGTCAGTCGATGGGACACATTATTGGTTCAGCGCCGGGCCGAATTTTTCCGCGGACAATGGAAGAATCATCGTGTCTACCGGAAGCGGTTACGTTTGGCTTAATAAAGGGCTGATTCTCGATGTTTTGAATATCTCAAAAGACGTGTCTTTTGATTTGCTTGACAAAGACACACATCAATCTCGATTTTCCAACAAACGCATGTCGTTTCAGTTGACCGAGCCGCTACCTGTAGAAAGGTTGGGTTTTTCAAATGACAGACTTGTTTATTCTTTCGCAACAAAGTGGGGCAAGCTATCCGCCCTCATAACAATGCCGGCGAATTCGTATTACCGTGTATGGGTGGGTATCTTCACGACTGTGATGTTGAGTGGCCTCGTATTGATCTTTGTGTTCTATCGGTTGGCGGTTCTGATATATCACTACCGTCGTTCACTGACCACCGAACTGCGTAGATCCTTGGCCGGTGGCCGATTGAAAGTGCACTACCAACCCATCGTCGATATACGCACTGGTCAATGGAAAGGAGCAGAAGCACTCTTGCGCTGGTCCGTGAAAGGAAAAACGATTCCGCCATCAGTGTTCATACCCTTGGCTGAGAAGTCCGGACTTATAACAGAAGTTACACGAGAGGTATGCCGTCAAGTCGCTGTCGATCATGCAACTTATTTGTGGGCGTGCGACGACTTCTATTTGTCGATCAATCTTTCCGCGGCGGATATCAATGACACAACCTTTCCTGATTTTGTTGGGGAACTGTTTAGTACCCATAATATCTTCCCGCAAAAAATTGTCTTTGAGGTGACTGAAACCTCGATGGTGAACAAGGATGTTGCTGTGGACCAGCTCCAGCGCCTTCGCGATATGGGGCATCAAATCGCGGTGGATGATTTTGGTACGGGATATTCAAGCCTTTCCTATTTGGAGGATCTACCCTTTGACATTCTGAAGCTGGATCGTTCTTTTTTGACATTGGAGAAAATGGAATCGCCTGACAGTATCGTTTGGCATGTCATTCGATTAGCGCATTCGCTGAATTTGAGCGTCATAGCGGAAGGATTGGAAAATCAGGCGCAGGCCGACTTTCTTTACAGTGCCCGTGTCTCTCTGGCTCAAGGGTGGCTGTATTCAAGGGAACTACCCATTGTGCAACTGGCCCAAGGCTTTTTTGCGATAGCACTACCTCCAGGTAATGAGGTAGTGCCCGAAATGAGGGAGAGAGATTTGCATCTGTTAAAAAAGTAGCTGTGCCTTCAAAAACGCCAGTACCAAAGTCATTAGAAACAATGTTTCACCGATCATCAGCAGGATGGGGCGAATACCGACAGATCTTAACTCCCTCAGTTGAGTTTTCATGCCCAAAGCGCCAATGGCAACGACTAAGCACACGTGTGACAAGTCCTCGAAGGCAGTTTGTACCGACGCCGGCACCCACCCCGTACTGTTCAGGCCTGCAAGAATGACAAAACCGATCGCGAACCAAGTTAAGAGGGGAGGACGTTTCCCTTTGAAGTCTTCGCCGTTTTGCAAGCGAGCGATCATGACCGTGCAGGCAATCACTGGCACGAGCATCGCTACGCGTAACAACTTGACCACTGTGGCCGTATCACCGGTTTCGTGGGACATGCTGTAGCCGGCCCCCACCACTTGGGCGACGTCGTGAATGGTGGCACCGAGGAAGACCCCGGCATCATGCGGTGATAGTTCGGCCCAGGTGGCGATCATTGGATAGAGAATCATCGCCACTGTCGACAGCGCCGATACGCCAATCACGGTGAGTAAGGTCGCACGCTCTTTGAGTGGATGGTTTGGCAGTGCAGCGGACAGTGCCAGTGCCGCTGATGCGCCGCAGATCGCCGTCGCGCCTCCTGTGAGCATGCCGAACGAGCGCTGAAAGCCCAATGCTTTGGCTGCAACGACCGAGACACCAATCGTTGCTACGACTAGAATCACTATCAGAACTGCAGGCTTCCAGCCCAGGCCGGTAATCTGCTCCAAGGTGATGCGCATGCCCAGTAGAGCCACACCGATACGCAATAAGGTGCGTGCGCTGAACTCAATGCCGGGCTTGCACTTGGCTTCAGTGCTTAAAAAGTTGAGGGACATCCCCAGTAAAAGAGCCAGCAGCATCACCGGTGCATGGTACTGCTGTGACAGAAACGTCACTGCAATCGCCAGAACCAGGCTGACCATGATTCCCGGCGCCAGCAGGCGTATATGTCCTTGGATATATGTTAAAGCGGTAATATTCACGTCGCGATTTCCAGGTGAACAATGATGATGAGCGTCTGGTCATCGAGATGCTCGGTGGGATAACGAGTGACCTCAAGCCGGCTCGGGTTGGGCGATTGGCCGTTGGCCAGATCGAAACGCAATCCATGGGCACCGCAGCGGATCACGTGCCCCTCGAGGCGACCGCTGCTCAGCGATGCTCCCTGATGGGGGCAACAGTCGTTGATGGCGTAGAACTGTCCGTCGACATTAAACAGCGCCACGCTTTTGCACTGCTCTGTGATCAACCGGCAGCCACCCAGCGGGGGCAACTGCCCGGCCGGCACAGTAATGTTACGCTGGCTCATGAGGTCATCCTCACTTGTGGTTCACGTAATAGAAAGCAGGACAGCGCCGGGATCAGAACCAGAGCACCTGCCATGTTCCAGAGGAACATGAAGGCCAACAGGATGCCCATGTCCGCCTGGAACTTGATGGGTGACCAAACCCAACAAACCACGCAAGCGGCCAGAGTAATGCCTACGAGGGCAACAACTTTTCCGGTAAAAGCCACGGCTTTTTTGTAGGCCACGGCCAACGCAAGGCCTTCGCGCTGGTATTGCAACTGCACACTGAGCAGGTACAGCGCGTAGTCGACACCGATCCCGACCCCTAGCGCGATCACCGGTAGAGTCGCAACCTTCACACCGATTCCCAGCACGACCATCAGTGCCTCGCAAAGCACCGAGGTAAGTACCAGTGGCAGCAGCGCCACTAAGGTCGCGTGCCAGCTACGGAAGGTGATCAAACAAAACAGGGTGACTGCCAGATAGACGTAGAGCAGCATCGTGCGATTGGCATCACGCACGACCATGTTGGTCGCCGCTTCGATGCCAGCGCTTCCGGCTGCCAGCAGGAACTGGCGTTCATCATTGCTGTTCTCGCTGGCAAAGCGTTCGGCTATGGCCACCACCTCGTCAAGGGACTGCGCCTTGTGGTCTTTCAGAACAGCGATCACTGGCATGAGCGAGCAGTCGGTGTTGAACAGCTCGGGGGTGTTCACCGAAGCTTGCTGGGCGGCATAGTTCAGCACGTCCTAGTTGCGCTGCAGGCTCAGGAATTTCGGATTGCCTTCATTGGTTCCGGCGATGATCTGGCGTACCGATTGGGCCAGGGAGGAGGTTGCCTGCACGCTGGGATGCTGCTGCAGTGCCCAAGCCAGGCGATCGGCCTGAATCAGGGTTTGATAGCTTAGGCAGCCTTCGACGGGGGTTTTTATCAGCACCGCAAAAAGGTCACTGGACAACGCGTAGTGACTGGTGATGTAGGCGTTGTCACGGTTGTAGCGCGAATCGGGATGCAGTTCCGGCGCGCCAGCATCCAGGTCGCCGACCTGTAGCTGAAGGCTGATTATAAAACCACCTGCACCGAGGGCCAGGGCGAGACCCACGGTAGGTATCGCCCAGCGTTTTTCAGTGAAGCGGCCCAGACAATCCCAGGCTTGGCCGAGGCCTTTGGGCTCAGCGGTTACCGCATCCAGGCGTAGGGCGCGCTCAGCGGCTCTTTTGCTCACTCCGACGTAGGACAACGCCACTGGCATCATCAGAAGGGTGGTGAGGATCAGTACGGCTACACCGATGCTCGCGGTGATGGCCAGCTCCTGGATCACCGGGATGTCGATCAGCATCAGCACCGCGAAACCTACCGCATCGGCCAGCAGTGCCGTGACCCCGGCCAAAAACAAGCGGCGGAAGGTGTAGCGCGCCGCTACCAGCCGATGAGTTCCAAGGGCCATGTCCTGCATGATCCCGTTCATCTTTTGCGCCGCGTGGGAGACGCCAATGGCGAAAATCAGAAAGGGGACAAGGATGGAATACGGATCCAGGGCATAATCCAGCCAGGCAACGAGTCCCAACTGCCAGATCACCGCCAGCAGGGAGCAGCCGATAACCAGCAGGCTGCTGCGCAGACAGTGGGTGTAAGCCAGGATGATAAAGAAAGCAGTGACCACGGCCAGACCAAAGAAAGCCATGACCCGCCTAAGGCCGTCGATCAGATCGCCTACCAGCTTGGCGAAACCAATCACATGGATTTTGATCGGACCTGTGCCTTCTTTGCCTGACGCTTGCGCTTGACGAACGTTCGCGTATTCAAAGGGGAGGCGTAGCTTGTCCTCCAGTGTGCGGGAGAACTGTTGGTAGTCAATGCCCTGACCACTCGCGTTGGACTGATCCTGCAAGGGCACCAGCAGCAGCGTGGATTTGAAGTCATTTGCCACCAGGCTGCCGACGATGCCGGCGCGGGCAATGTTTTGCCGCAGTCGCTCAATGCTGGCGGGCGAGCCGTCGTATCCATCGGGCATCACCGGGCCGCCCTGAAAACCTTCCTCCGTCACCTCCGTCCAGCGCACTCCTGGGCTCCAGAGCGACTTCATCCAGGCGCGATCAACGCCCGCGGTGAGGTAAAGCTCGTCATGCACCTTTTTCAGCGCTTGAAGATAGGCCGGATCGAAGATGTCCCCCTCCGTATTTTCCACGACAACCCGCACGCTATTGCCTAGGCCATGCAAGGTTTTGCGATTTTCCAGGAAGTTCTGAATGTAGGGATGACCCTGGGGAATCATTTTTTCAAAACCGGGCTTGAGCTCCAGGCGCGTAAGGGCCATGTAGCCCAGCACAAGGGTGATCAGCAAGATGCCCAGCAAAAACGTCAGGCGATGATTGAACACCAACCGCTCCATCAGATTGCCGCTGTGGAACTCGAAATCCTTGAGGTTTTTAACGACAGGCATTTCGCCTTGTTTCATGCTACCCATGGGGGGCGCCTCGCTTGTCTTCTTGTTGCACAGGAACGAGGAGGCGTTGGCTTATGCCGCGCGGCCCCACCAGTAGCAGACGGTTTTGTTCTGCCAGCATGGCGCCGTAAATGGGCGCCGATGGGCCCAGGTCCAGCGATTGGAAATGTTCCCCCTGGTCCTTACTGGCCAGAACCTGGCCTGTCTGTGCGAAGAGATAGAGGTGGCCATGGTGATCGCTCGCAGACGCCGTAATCGAACTGTTCAATCCGGTCGGGACTTGAGTCCAGCTAAGACCTTCATCCTTGCTGCGATACACATGCCCGCGCAGTCCGTACGCCAGCAGCATGCCGGGTTGCGCGCTAAGGCCAAAAAAGCTGCCTTCGTAAGGGGTGGTCAACGCCTGGAAACGCTCGCCGTTGTCCGCAAGTCGTACCAGCAATCCCTGCTCACCGGCGATAAACAGGTGCTTGCCGTCATCGGCGATGGCATTGAGGTGATAGCCGGATGGATTATCGATGCGATCAGCCCAGGGTTCCCAGCTCTTTCCGCCATCGCGGGTACGGAAAATGAGGTTGAAGGCACCGACCACGAAACCATTGCGCTCATCGCTAAACCAAAGATCGAGAAAGGGTTTGTCGGCGCCTTCGGTCTCCATCCGCTTGCTCAGCTCCTGCCATTGTTCGCTTTCGGAGCGAGCACTGTAGTACTGCTGCATCAGCCGACCCAACTGACGACCATCGAGTTGTTTCTCCCAACTGCTGCCGCCATCACGGCTATGTAAAACGACACCGTCGTGGCCCACAGCCCAGCCTTGCTGTTCGGTAGCGAATTGCACCGCATTGAGGTCGGAGCTGACTGGCACGCGGGCCTGGGTCCAATGGATGCCCTGATCGTCGGAGTACAGAATGTGGCCACGTTGACCGACTGCGATCAGACGTTTGCCGGCTTGCGCCAGATCGAGTAGCGGGCTAAGGTCCGCCAGTTTGCTGGATTGCGCTGGCTGATCGAGTACATCCACCGGCGGTGCGGCCACACAATGGCCAGCCACAAGGGCCAAAGCAAGGGCCAAGAGCTTGAGCGAATACATCGGGACTTCCTATAAAAAAGGAGGGTTGTCACCCCTTTGTCGCAGGGGTGGCAATGAACAGGCTTAGCGAACTCCGGCCCCAGCCAGGGACTCGGTTGCCCATTGCGCCTTGCTCAGGGGGGCGACATAGCGGATGCCGCCATAGGGGCCAACGACGCCGTTAATGTTGTAGGAATTGCGTACCAGGTCATAGATCACGTAGGGCGTGGTATCCGGGACCTGCTTGTCGTAGCTCTGGCTGAGGAAGGCAAATGAGCCGCGGTAGATCTGCCCCCGGGCATCGTATTGGTCGGAGGCCAGGGCGGCCCAACTGTCCTCGTCCAGGTAGAAGCGACGCTTGGCATAGATGTGTCGGGCGCATTCTTTCAGGAGACCCTCGACGACCCACACACGGTGCTTCTCCCAGCGGACATACTCAGGCGCCAGATGTTCGGGGGTGACCAGTACTTTCGGGTCATGTGCGTAGGTCAATTTGTAGGTGTTGTACGGAACGATCAGCTCCTGTTTACCCAGCAGCGTCCAATCGTAACGGTCCAGGGCGCCATTGAAGACGAACGCGTCGTCATAAGTTCCCGCCCCGGCGGTGCCTGGGTTCGGAGTGTCGTAGGCAAGGCTTGGCGCCAGTTTCACGCGGCGCTGTCCTGGCAGATATTGCCAGGCGCGGCGCGGCTGTTCGACAGCGTTGGCGGCGTCTTTGAGCATGACCGCCTCGCCCACGCGCCGAGCCGGGCCTGAGTAATACAACTTCATTTGGTAATAAAGGTCGGCGTTGGCAATGGGCCGCGACATGTTTTCGTAAATTGGATAATTGATGAATGCCTGGCCTGTGGTGGCAAGTGTGGCCACGCCCGCTGCGTCGACATTCCAGGAGTCATACTTGGCATTGATTGTGACACCCTGGTAGCGCAGAAGATGGTTCCACATGGCCTCATTTCCCGACTGCGGGATCGGGAAGGGCACGCCCGGCAAGACGTTTTCAAAGGCCAGTCCCTGATTGGTGGTTTTTGCATCGATGGCGTTTTTCACCGAATTGTCCAGCACCGCCTGGGGCATGGCGACGGTGCGGTGGGTGGGGTAAACATCGACTCGAAAATCCGGGTAACGTTTGGCCAGCTCTACTGTGGTGACGCTAAGCAGGCCCTTATATTGATCAACGTTCTTTCCATTGATGACCAGCAGCGGCTTTTCGCTGGCAAAGGGGTCTGCGCGTATGCTGTCGCCTGGCTTGAAGTCGGCGGGTGCGCGGGTGAGGCCACCGTTATAGGCCGGTATCGAGCCGTCGGCATTGCCGGCCTGCTCGGCCCCCACCAAGGTCAGGTTCTTGCCCAGCCTCGCGGCTTCATCGGCTGGCACGGCCGCGAGCGCGTTCCCGGTGAGGGTTACCGCCAGGGCGGTCGTCATCAGTGTGTTCACGAATGCCATTGTGTTGTTCTCCTACGCGTGGGACGAGCGATACAAAGGGTTAAAAAGAGGTCTTCAAGGTCAGGTACATCGCGCCGCGGTCGTGTGTGGTAGCGCCACCACCGGAGAAGGAGGAGTAGCCGCCGGCGTAGCAGGTGTAGCGCTGCGTGGCATCCAGTGCGTTGGGTATCGAGCCGTCGCTGGCGCCATCGCGACACTTTTGCGCATCGCCGAAGGAATCCACGTATTTCAGGTCGACGAAATACTGGTTGTAGACAGTCGCGCTAATACCCACGGCGTAGTTACCAGTGTTTTCGGCGCCGCCGCCCTGCACGGGCGAAACGCCGTCCAGGCCGACGTTGATGGACATGGGAGCAGAGAGATCTACCCCGGGTAGTACCTGATACCAGGTGGGCGTGAAGTTCACCGCAATACCCCAGTTGTCGCGAGTCGACTGGTCAATGCCGTGATAAGTGGCCTTGCCTTTGTAGAGCGCCTCGTTATGGCTATCGAGCTTCAGCAGGTTGCTGTAATAGAGCTCACCCAAAACGGACGCCGAGTCGAACAGTGGCGTGTCACCGATGGTCATCAGTCCGTTCACGGTCCAGTGCAGGGTGTCGCCGGTGGCACTCATGCTGTCGCCATGACTCGGGACCTGCGTGACAACCCCGGTGCCCGGCGCTCGCGCCGGCAGAAGGCCGAGGCCTGCTTCCACACCACCGGGGCCCGTGGCGCTGATGATGGCCGGGATGCTGGCCAAGGGCATGTTGTGACGGATGTTCAGGTCGCTGGCGACGCTGATGCTGCCTAATTCCTTGGACAGGCTCAGGCCGAAGATGTCGATGTCGCCGCCGTAGGCAAGCTTGTAGTCGATGGTTGCGATGGACCGTTGGACATTGGAGATGGGATCAGCCGCACCTTGGGCCGACAGCCCGGTGGCATCGAGCACGGCCTGCGGTAGAATTTCCGCGCTTTTGCGGTAATAGGCACCGACGGTGCCGTCCAGCCATTGGGGCGACCATTTGAGCATCAGACCAAAGTCGCCGCTTTTGTCCGGAGTGGTGTCGTGCCCGCGGCGCACGTTGGTCAAAGTGCTGTTTGCCCCTGCCAGGCCTGGGCCACCGGTGTGGCCCAGGAGAAAAGACTGCGCGCCGAAGCCCACCAGGTCGGAACTTCCGTAATAGGTGCCGGCCTCGGGCAGGCGCGCCGCATCCCAGTCGAAGAAATACTGGGCGGAGACGGTCAGCTGCGGGTTGAGTGTGAACGACGCGAAAATCTGATTGCGCGGAACGAACAGTTCCTTGGCCTCCGTGCCCGGCGCGGCGGCAAGCTTGGCCAAGTCTAGGCCGGACTGGCCGTAGCTGATGGCATGCACCGGATTGAGGATGGTTTCACCCCAATAAACATTGGTTTGGCCTGCCTTGACGCTCAACATCGATTCATCGCCGACTTCCGTGCTGTAGAACACGAAGGCATCGAGAATTTCGCCGGACGGACCGCTGTAATAGCGTTGGGCGTAGTCGGAGAGGTGCGGGCTACCGAAGCCGGTGTTTGTCGTACTGGGTCGGCCAATGATGGACGAGTAGGCGTCGTTGCCATTGACGAAGGGGTTCGAATGGGTACCTGTGTTGTCGTACGCTTTGTCGTACCAACTGGCGGCACTGACACGAAATCCTTTGTTACCTTGGTGGATGACGTCCAACTCGGTCAGCAGATCGACGCGGTTTGTGATGTTGGTGCCTGCACGACGAAAATTGAAATCGCCGTCGTTATTGTTCGGCGTGGCCAGCATGCGTTTATCGGCACTTTCTGTGCGAACGCCATAGTTGTACTTCACGGTATTGTCCAGACGTGCAGACCAATCGGCATTGCCGGTGTCCAGTTCAAAGGCGGTAGCGGATGTGCTGGCTGCCAGGAGGGTGGAGGCGAGCAGGCTGCATGGCGTGGGGCGATAAGTAAGTAGCGGCATGTGCGTATGCATCTTTTTATTGTTGTGGGTAGGCGCCAGGCACGAGCGACCCCGGCGTCGGTGCGCCAGGGGAAGGTGCTCGGTTCACGTCAGTGTTCAGGTCGGGAAGCAGTAATCGCGAAATTGTTCACGTAACTTGAGCTTTTGAACTTTTCCGGTCGCGGTGTGCGGTAATTCATCGACGAATACGATGTCATCAGGAAGCCACCAACGCGCCACTTTTTGCGTTAGAAAATCCAGCAGTTCTTCGCGGTTGACCTGCTGCCCAGGTTTTGGCACCACGATAAGAAGCGGGCGCTCTTGCCACTTGGGATGAGCGACACCGATGACGGCTGCCTCGGCAACTGCGGGGTGGCTGACGGTGGCGTTTTCCAGATCGATCGAAGAGATCCACTCGCCACCGGACTTGATCATGTCTTTGGCCCGGTCGGTGATCTGCAGGTACCCATCCGCATCGAAGGTGGCGATATCACCGGTATCGAACCAGCCGTTGCTATCGAGTAGTGATCCGCTCTCGTCACGAAAGTAGCTATTGACGACCCAGGGTCCTTTCACCAGCAATCGCCCGAAGGCTTTGCCATCACGGGGCAGGGCATTGCCTTGCTCGTCAACAACCTTCATCGAAACACCGAAAGGGGGGCGGCCTTGTTTGCATAGAAGATTCAGGCGCTCCTCCAGGCTGGCGTTGGCATGTTTAGGGAGCGGATGGCAGACGGTGCCAAGGGGTGACAGCTCGGTCATCCCCCAGGCATGCACGACGCGTACACCGAATTGATGTTCAAAACATTCCACCACCGTTCGAGGCACCGCAGCGCCACCTATGACAACACGGTTCAGGCGCAGTTGATCGCGAGGAACGAGGCTGTTGCTCTCAACGTGCTGCTGAAGCAGCATCCATACGGTTGGAACTCCAAGCGCCAGTGTCACGCCCTCATCACGCATCAACTGGTAGAGGCTGGCGCCGTCCAGTTGCGGACCGGGCAGGACCAGCTTTGCGCCACTCATTGCTCCCGCATAAGGCATCCCCCACGCGTTAACGTGGAACATGGGTACGACCACTAATGCGGTATCGGCCAGCGAGAGCGAAAAGCCGCTGTGAGTACAAGACATCACCGAGTGCAGCACGCAGGATCGATGCGAATACACCACACCCTTCGGGTTACCGGTCGTTCCGGATGTGTAACACATGGACGAGGCGCTGTTTTCGTCGAGCTCCGGCCAATCGAAATAGGGTGACTGATCAGCGATCAACTCTTCATAGCTGCGTAGATTGCGAATATCGAGGTCTGGCAGATGAGCCGTGTCGCATAAGGCGATAAACGATTTGACGTGCGGCAATCGGGGAACCAGCTCCTCGATCAGGCCGGCAAAGCTCAGGTCGAAGAACAGGTGCTGGTCTTGAGCATGGTTGATGATGAATTCGATTTGTTCGGAAAAGAGGCGGGGATTGATGGTGTGCAGCACCGCTCCCATACCCGACACGCCAAAGTACAACTCCATATGGCGATAGCCGTTCCATGCCAGGGTTGCAACCCGATCACCTGGCTGTACGCCAAGCATGGTCATTGAGTTGGCCACCTGCCTGGAGCGCCGCGCGATGTCCGCATAGGTACAGCGGTGGACGGGGCCTTCCACTGTGCGCGAGACAATTTCGACCTCGGGGTGGGAGACACACGCATGCTCAATCAGGGATGAGATCATCAAGGGGGTGTTTTGCATCAGACCAAGCATTGAGGGATCGCCTTTGTGTTTTTAGAGTTGTTATTCCCGGCTGAGCGGCGGCCGCCAGTCAGGGGTGAAACGATGTGTATTTCGCGAAGAGCCAGTAACCTGGCCGCTCATGCGCTTAGTGAGGAATGAGGTCCTGGCGATAGTGGCAACGGGCCCTGCTGTAGGCGAACGCGGCACCGAGCCCAACCAATGGCACCACTGCCAACGCCATCTGCAGATCGAAAGCATCGGCCAGTACACCCGTGATAAAAGGGCCGGGAGCCAGTCCAAGAATGTTGTTGGCCAATACCAGGGTGGCCAGGGCAGAGGCCCGAATGGAGGCGCTAGTTACATCCGAGATCACCGCCCCTGCGGGACCGGCGAACCCGGCACTGAACAACAGGCCGAGGGCAATCAGCGAGATTTGCAACGCGCCAGCCGGCAAGAGGAAAGCAACCAGCAGCACGCCTGTCGAAAACAGGGCATAGCACATCGGTATGCGAAGTTTATTGAGCTCATCCCGACGGCTCAGGCGATCTACCATGACTCCGCCACCTGCCATACCGATGCCAGCCACCAGCACCAGAAGCCCCGTTCCCTGAGCAGACTGGAGCATGTCCATGCCATAGAAGCGATTCAGATAACTGGGCATCCAGGCAATCACCGCCCCTTGAATGAACATCTGCAGGCCGGAGCCGAGATAAGTCCACAGGGCCGTACGGGTGGTGAGTAGCTGGCGCATCACCGCTTTTAGCGGCAAGCGCATTGCCGAGGCACTAGGATTGGAAGTCGCCGGTTCGCGCACCAGCAACGGGTAGACGAACGCAAGGATCAGTCCGCCCGCGCCGACCACGATAAACGCCATTCGCCAACCATAGTGTTGAGCCAGAGCGCCGCCTAAAACTACGCCAAGCACTGAACCAAATAAGGCGGCAGAGAGAAATGCCCCTACCACGGTGGCGTGCAAGCGCCGCGGAAATACGCTGAGTAATATGGCGCCACCGGCACTGCCATAGCCCGCTTCGCCCAGCCCAACCATGGAGCGAGCAAGAAACAGGGCCAGAAAGTTGCCGCTCAGGCCACAGGCAATAGTCGCCAGTCCCCAGACAATGGCCATGACGGTAGCGCTTTTGACACGCCCCCAACGATCAGCCAATAGCGAGATGGGGAATGTCATTACACCGACAGTCAGCGCTACTACGCTGACCAACAGGCCGAGCTGGGTATCGCTCAACGCCCACTCAGCCTTCAGTGAAGGAAAAACGGCGTTGATGACCTGGCGCGACATGTAATCAGAAAGCATCAAGCCAAAGGTCAGCACAAACACCAGCCACGCATAGCCGCGTGATACCGGCTGCGCTTCGTCAGTGGTAATCGTATGACTGCACAGATGCAGGGCCATGTTGGAACGCTCCCGATAAAGCGGCATGAAGATGGCCAAAGAGCAGAACGAACCCTTTTGCCAAAGCAAAGGGGGAGACTGCATGTCTGCCCCCTTCGGCGACGAGGCTAAATCAGTCCCACATAAGGCTGCCGCGTTGACCTGCCCGGCGATTCGGCGCCCAGCCCAAAGCTTTCAGCGTCTCATCGGTACTGGCGTAGGCCTGTCCAATCTTCATCATGGCGCGTGCTTCGTCGGCACTGGCGATTTCGCGTCCCAGCAGCCTGGCTTGCTGGACGCACCATTGGATCTGTTGTACGGAGGTCATCTTTTCGAAACGGGGCCCCCAAAGGGTGTCCTCGATTCCGACCCGTACGTGGTGCCCCATGGCAATCGCCATGGCATTGGTTGGAAACACCGAGCGCATGATGGATTCGTTGGTGAGATTGGCGCCGTCTGGCACGCGACGGGCGAATTCAATCAGATCGGACGGGTGACGCCCGGCCGCACCGCCCCCGATACCGACGTAGCAGAGATTCAGCGGACCCTTGTACAACCCCTTGCGCACGAGGTGTTCGACGGTTTCCAACTGATGCACATGGCCGAGCATGAAGTAGGGCTGGATACCATTCTCACAGAGCAGGCGTAAATTGGTTTCAACGAAACTCGGGCCCGCCTCCAGATACATGTCACGAAATGCAGCGTTTACCATCGGGTCGCCCAAAGAGGTGCCTTCGACCTCTTGCGCTGTCACCAACTCGAAGATGTTCATCTGGCTGGTGTTAATGGCGATGGTGACTTGATCCGGTCTGGGTTCCAGCAGCGCCAAGGCATGTCGGGAATCGTTGGCCGGCCACTGTGCGAGCTCACCGGGCTCTGGCGCGAAGGAAATCGAACCACCCACCTGAAGAATCATCTTCGGCACTGCCTCGCGTAGGCGGTGCAACAGTTCGTTGAACATCGACAAGCGTTTGGAACCTTTGCCATCGGCCTCTCGTACGTGCACATGCAGCAGCGTCGCTCCGGCGTTATAGCAGTCGACGGCTTTCTGTACTTGCTCGTCCATGCTGACTGGAATGTCTTCGGGGAAATCCGACGGGACCCATTCCGGCCCGTAAGGCGCTACGGAGATGATCAGTTTTTCCTGGTTTTCCGGGCACAGCGAATCGTGGGTATAGAACATGTCATTTACCTTGGGGCGCTTGTTCAGGGATCAGTAGGTGCCTTGCATCGGGCCATCGCTGGCGAGCTGGCGAGCTTCTTCAATCAATATCGGAGCACCCAATGCCATGCTGTGGATGCCCAATACCGAAGTCATCTGCAGTACGGCCAGTATCTCTTCCATAGTGACCCCAAGCTCCAGTGCCTTACGGATGTGACGGCGTACGCCTGGGGCATACAAATGGGTGCAGGACGCATCGACGGCGATTGCGATCAACTCGACGGTCTTGGGCTCGAGAATTCCTTTGAGCGCGGGATGTACGGCCATGGTGAGAAACTTCTCGATCCAGTCGGCATCGAGCTCAGCCAAGCGATCCCAAGCGGGGTTCCAACTCCCGGTCTCGCGTAACGCGTCACTGGTGGGGTAGGTATTCGGGGCGTTTTCCTGGCTCATGCCGCGGTCCTTGAAAAGTTGAATGCAGCTCAACTCTAAGGTGTTGCGAATGACTTGACTTGACCTAATGGGGCATCGACTTGGCTATTCGGGACATCAGAAGTCCGACAGAACAAAAAGCGAATTGTTGCGGCGTTATGAATGGAATCGACCAATAAGCCTGTGCCGGGGAAAAGATGGCTAACAGCCATGTGTGGTGAATTGAAAGATTTGGAGTCTGCGTGAACGTTGTGGCTCGGGTGTAATGCCGAGGCGTTGTAATACTTAACATTTATCTGCGAGCAGGTAATGAGTAAGAGTCGCCGGGTCTGAAATCGGACTTGGTGTTGACGATCAACTTATTTTAAACCGAAATATTCGCCAGCAACTTACTAGGGGAAACGCTTGTCAGGGCCGCCGTAAGTAATAAGGAAGTCAATACCCGTAAAGCCGGATTCAAATATAAATGATGACTGTGTAGTCTGATTGTTTGGCCGTGAACAACAATAAGATCAAGCATGAGAAAGGCAGAAATGAGCAATTTTCATCTATCTGGTTTCAGCTGTGAGGATGGCAGTGTGAGAAGTGAAAATATTCATTACTTGCATAATTGGATCAAAAAAAATGGAGCGACAAAAATTGCAGAACCAGGTGCTCCCCTTATAGACAGTAATCGAAATCTAGTGTTGTCAATTGAAAGTGGTTCGTGGCGGTTGTTCGTTGGTGATCAGAAAGTCATAGGTGTGGTGGGGGCGGGAGGTATTGTATGGATTAACCGGTTTACGCAGCAGTGCAAGGGGCCCGCGAACAAGTGCGAAGTCATGTCGCGATCTGTTTATTACGAACTGCCAGAAGAGTTCATTCAACTTGCGACGGCGGATGCGTCCTTGGTGAAAGGCATTTTTGATTTTATGACGTGGAACACGAGCAACATTTCACGTAAGTGGTTGGCGCAGTGCGTGAATGATGGGTATGCCGAGGTCAAGTCCGCATTGGAATGGGTGAACGAACTCCCTGAGACCGTCAAGATAAAATGCACGGCCATTTCGTTTGTCACTGATACAACAGGGGTTTCCAGATCTCATGCGCTTTCGATCATGAAATCCTTGAAACAAGGAGGGTACATTGAAATGGATGGAGGGTATCTGGTGCGTATCATCAGAAAACTACCGGAAGGTTACTAGGTACTTATTTAAAGTCATGAATCTGACCTTACACCCGTTTCCCTGACATTCAAGCAGTGGGCAGTCTGAAATCATAGTTACGGTTGACGCGATTTTCATTATTTAGTTGTATGGCGTTTGCCAGTGCTGCACACCCGCTGATTCAGCTCTTCTATCGAATTAGGCTGTGCTTTTGCGGTCGATCATTTATAAAAAATCAAGCGCTGTTTTTTAGTACAGACTTTTCTGAATCATGGGATGCCGGGATATGAATAATTATGATCTGCTTTCGGACTTCATGAAGTCTTGGGCATATGTTTTGATTGCTGCCGTCGGTGGGGTTCTGGGTCATATGATGCGCAAGTTAGGGGCGCAGCAACCCATTCACATCGGTGAAACAACGCTACAAGGGGTGGGGGCCGCGTTTGCGGGCTATCTGGTGCTGTTAGGTTGTCGATCAGCGGGTATTCCACCAGAGATATCCGGCGTGATAATCGGCCTGTGTGGCTGGTTAGGGGCCGATGCGACCTTGATGCTATTGCAGTCCTATATTTACAAAAAACTGAAAATAAAGAGCTTTGACGATCGAAGCTGACTGCAGGCTTTGCAGGCGTTTCTACCGCGTGCTGCACCCTCGAAATTTCGAGATTAACATTGATGGACGACTATCTATGTCGTCCACTCACGTAGTGTTTGAATGTTTGGCCGAGCGCACAGTGCGAAATCAGACTTGGGCACTGAAAATCTTGATTTGCCAAAGTTACTATTTATAGTTTGTGGTGTGGTGTTTCTGTCACTCAGAGCAGGCGGGCGCCATCCAGTTGCTTGTCCATGTACTGTTTAAAGTGCATCCCAATGCTGTCGAATCTTTATTTATGTGGGCGTTTTTGCGGCTCGAAGCTTGTTATTCCGGCGAGCTGAGTATCTAAGGCCGGCTATGTAGTTACTCGTTGCATTTGGAGTGGAAGGTGAACATTTTGCAATGGTTAAATCAATACGAATGGAGAGAGTTATGTCTATAAAGAACCAACCCTCATCGAGCGCTGTTTCTTCAACCGAAGAAGCGGTGCAACGACTCAGTGATGAAGGGTACAACTCGATTTTCGACATTGTTCGTCAACCAAAAGTGGCTTTCTGCCAACAACTTTCGGTGCTGCCGATGGAGCAGGCGCAGGAAATTTATGCACTGGCCACGCAACGAGTGGACAGTCTCAATAGCATTGTCCGGGCTTATCGCTCGCGCAATGAGCCTGTTCTTCAATCACTTCCAAAGTTGGGTGTCAATCCGAGCCCACAGGCACTCACTGTTGCGCTCGAGCGCTCATTGGGTGGATCGCTTGATTTTGACGAACTCTTTCCGGATCGCTCCGCAGAGGGATATGCGGATGCCGCTTCCATCCAGTCACTGTTCTCTCCTGGTCGATACCTGACCGAGTTATACAAGATTGCCAAAGGCTTACATAAACCGTCGAGCCCTTTGAACATCGATAATCGTCGTCCCGATATCAAAACGTTGACGCTTAGCGATGATAATATGCTCAAGGAAGCGTCTACTTTGGGCATTTTGATTGATATTTTAATCTCGGGTATGCGGCGGGCGAATCCCGGCGCTACGCTGGCTTCGCTGGAAACGACCTACTTTCCGATGACGCTTCCGTACCATGATAACCTGGTTCAAATTCGTACCACCTTGAACTCGAAAGGTTCTTCTCTTCAACAAGTTTGGGACATTCTGCTCGATCAGCAGGCTTTGAACTTTAATCCCCTTGTCAGTTTCATTGTTGATGACATGAACGATGGAATTGCTACCCCCTCTCCGGCCACCCGTGAAGAATTGCTGCTGACTCCGACTACTTACCAGTTGTTAGTCGGGGCCGATGCAAGCGCAGAAACAATCCAGCGCAACTACAATCTCGACAGTGAAGACATCCACGTTGAGCTTAAACCCGTGTCTATCTTCACCTCTAAAACGGGGTTGAGTGTCAATAAACTGCTGGAGATGACCGGTCAGACTGATTCGAAAGGAACGTCCCCGGAAGATCAAACCAGTCGTTATTTCAAGTTTGGCTTTAAGGATGCCGTCGCGGTAACTGAGTTCGGACAATCCTATCTGTCCACGTCCGGTGACGCCGCGACCCCATTGCTAATGATTCAAGGGGCCAGCGGAGACGACCCGGCCGAGTTGAACCTGGACAATGAAAACGCAGTCTTGCTCGCTGATCGGGCCGAACGGCTCATTCGCTTGCAGCGTCAGTTGAAGCTCGAGTTCTATCAACTGGACTGGTTGATTAAAAATGCCAATTTGGCCCACAGCCAGGAACGCACCGAATGTTTGCTGTTAGACACCCCTGTTCTTGAGGCCATCGCCGAGTTTCAGCGCCTGCATACGGCGTACGCTCTGTCTGTCGATGCATTCGCCTGTTTCATTGGGGACATGAACACCTATGCCCCACAGTCTGTATCTAGCCTTTATCGCCAGGTCTTTACGTCAAAGACCGACGGTAAAACTGTGCCACTGGATGTGCTGGTGGACTTCGATCCCGAGGCGGGAGACGCCAATGCGAGCCTTATTGCCGGCAGTCTGGGCGTGTCGGCAAATGAATTGCTCGCCATGGCACAGCTGACCTTTACCTACCCCACAACCGCTTCATGGAATACTCGTTCAGCGGCTCAGCTTTACCGGCAGGCGATCATTCCGCAGATGCTGGGCATCACCTATTACCAGGCGGTTCGGTTGTGGAAAATGCTGACACCGGATCGGGATATGGCGCGGCTATTGGCCGGTGCTCCAACGCTTGAAACCCTTGCGCTCATTAAGCAAACCGAAGCTGTGCTGTTGTGGATGACGACTCATCAGCTAGCCATCGATGACGGCTTCAATTTGGTCACCGACCAATACATTGAAAACGTCACACCAGAGTTGTTCAACTTCGTCGACAACATCTACACCACGTTCGCGACGGACCCCGATGTCAGCATTCCGCTGTCAGAAGGGGTTCGGCAGAAATTGTTCAAGCTCATTTCCGCCACGTTCCAAGTCAAGGCCAATGTCATGGCGTGCCTGATCGACTGGCTTGATTGCACCTTCACGACGGTCCCCCGTCTCGGCGCGCCTGCGCAGCCTTACGGATTGTCCGACTTTTGGGTGGAAATCGATGAGCTGTTCAACAGCGGTGCGCCATCGATCTATGAAGAGCTACACAATTACCCTGATATCGCTCGCTACAGCCAGGCGCTGGGGCAGTATGCCTTGATTGCGCAATGGGCCAACCTGACCGAACAGGACCTGAATCTCATCGTCGCTCGGCCCTCTTCCGCGCGTCGCACGTCGTTCTCTGAAGGTGCCGTTTCGGCCCCTGACCTGAAGCTATTGCTCTTTATTTCCCGCCTCAAGGAATGGCAGCAGCGCATTGTCGTCTCCGAAGCGGAGGCAATGAGCTATTTCAAATACGCCAATCAAGCGGGCCAGACCGCAGCCTTTGCGACAGAGATGCTGGCCCGCATCCACGGCTGGGACTTGGATACCACCCGTGAAATGAATGACATGCTGGTGAGACGAGGAACCTACCCGGCCTTTGCGACCACTTTCGCCCACCTCTCACAGCTGGAAGCGTCGATGCAAGTCAGTTTGCAAAGTGGTTTAGGCTGCGCGCTGATCAATAGCCTCTACGTGATGTCGCTCAACAACGATGTTGCTGAAGACTCCTCGCTCATCCGAACGGTCGCTGAAACCTGTGCTGCAATGCTTTCATCTGCTGACGGCGTCGCAACGGGTACAGCACCTGTTGCCAAAGACGTCATCGTGGAGGGAGTCCCAACGGTGGGTGAAGTGCTGACCGGAAGCTATAGCTATGTGGATGCGGAGGGTGACCTGGAAGGCGAGACGCTTTTGTGCTGGTACCGAATCACCAACGATGGCGATAAGGAACAGCTGATTGAGGGTGCAAATAGCAGTACTTATACCCTGACGGTGGAGGATGAAAAGGCGACGCTTAAATTTTCCGTCTCCCCGGTTGCTCGGTCCGGCACGCCCATCATGGGCAGTGAGCAAAAGTCCGCAGCCACCGCCATCATCGCGCCTAAAAGAGGTTCTGCACCAACGGCGACTGGTTTGACTATCGAAGGGATTCAAAAAGTGGGTGAGACGCTGACGGGCCGATATACCTATTTCGATAATGATGGCGACCTGGAGGGGGAGACCACTTTCCTCTGGTCACGAGCCGGGGGCCATGGTGGCGGTGCTGAAGGAATTATTGAAGGGGCCGTCGAGCAGACCTATACCCTGACTGTCGCTGACGAAGGCGCGGTCCTTACATTTTTGGTCACTCCCAAAGCACGCACCGGTGATCCGGTGCTCGGCTCGCAGGCCATTGCCAAAACCGAAGCGATCTCTGCCAAAGATGGCACAGCGCCCGTGGCGAGTTCTGTGGCGGTCAGTGGTCGCGCGCAAGTCGGAGAGACGCTGAAGGGAACTTATCTCTATGCTGATGCTGAAGGCGATCCGCAAGGCGAAAGCACCTTCCGCTGGATGCGCAGCGTCAATGGTTCTGCTCCGATAGCCATTGCAGGGGCCACTGCAGCTACTTACATACTCACCGAGGAGGATGTGGGCGCGACGCTGCAATTTCAGGTCACTCCGATCGCCAGGACCGGTGTGCCCAATAAAGGAACGCCGCGAAACTCGGCAACGACCGAAATCGCAGTGTTTGGTCATGCCCCCGAGGCGAAGGGCGTGAACATCTATGGTTGCCCTCAGGTGGGTGAAACACTGACCGGCACCTACTGGTACGTGGATCAAGACAACGACGCGGAAGGTGAGACGCTCTTTCGATGGCTGCGCGCCGGTGGCCATGGCGGTGGCATGGAGGGAGTCATTGAGGGGGCAACCACGCAGTCTTACACCGTGACTGCTGAGGACGAGGGCGCTGTCCTGGCGTTTTCGGTCACGCCGGTCGCCTTAACCGGAAAGCCCAACGTGGGTGTGGAAAAAGTGGCGGCGACTCCACCGATTGCCGCTAAGCGGGGTTCACCGCCCATGGCTCAAAATGTGTCTATCCGCGGTTACTTGCAAGTGGGAGAGACACTGACGGGCACTTACGACTATGTGGACACGGAGGGCAACGTTGAAAACGGAAGTACATTCCAGTGGTTCAGGAACAGTGGGACTGAATTGGATGGGGCGATTGAAGGCGCCACTGAGCAAACTTATGTTCTTCAAGAGTATGACGTGGGCGCCACGCTGCAGTTTGCGGTCATCCCTCGGGCACTCACCGGGCTTCCCAATGTAGGTTTCGAGCGCATTTGCGCGCCTACCGCAATCGTTCAATTCGGACATCCACCCGAAGCCCAAAAGGTGGAAATCAATGGCTGTCTGCAAGTAGGGGAGACCCTTACCGGCACCTACGAATATGTCGATAAAGATAACGACCTCGAAGGTGAAACGACCTTCCAGTGGTATCGAACCGGTACGAACGCTGGCGCGATTGCGGGCGCAACACAAAAGACCTACCTGGTCACCTTGCAGGACCTGGGCGCTACGTTGCAATTTGAGGTCGCCCCCGTTGCGCGCACCGGAACGCCAGTAATCGGTCCGAAGAGAAAGTCGGCTCCCTCTGCAGTCGTTGAGGAGCCTTCTGCACCATCAACTCTTGAAGTGCTGGTCCAGGGCACCGCACGCGTGGGCGAGGTACTCGCAGGCAGCTACACCTATTACGATGAAAACCTCGATCAGGAAGGGCAGACGCAGTTGCAGTGGTATCGGGTAGGCTGTGATGGCAGTACCGAAAATCCGATCCCTGGCGCGACACACAAGCTCTACACCGTGGCCGAAGAGGATCTGGGGAATTACCTGATTCTGGCCGTCACTCCCGTTGCCTTGACGGGGGAGCCGATCCAGGGAGCAACGAGCAAATCAGCGCCAACTGACAGCGTTGTTGCCGGGCATGCACCGCAAGCCAGAGCCGTCATGATCGAGGGCACTCCGATTGTGGGGCAGACGCTGACGGGCAGTTATAAATACCTGGATCATGACCGCAACCTAGAAGGCGCAACGACGTTGCGCTGGCGCAAGAAATTCCTTTCCAAACCCGGACGTGGCTGGGAGGACATTGAAGGCGCAACAGGCAAAAAACTGCAGCTCACGGATGCTCATGCCGGACATATCGTTGCATTTTGCGTGACGCCAATATCGTTAACCGGCGCGCCTGATACAGGCACTGAAGTCTGTGCTTTTTCGACGCCGATTGATCACGAATAACAGGGCTTAACGGGTAGCTGTCGATCGCTGCAAAGATTAGCGATCGGCAGTTTTCCCAACTCTAAACATCAGTATGAATAGCTGAAGATTTTTCATTCTTTGTATATTTAGCTATTCATTGGATTCTTGTTTTCAAACTATTGTTTTGCGATATATATCGCCACGGAATTTTTATGAATAGTCAAGTAGCCATTAATTCGCTTCAAGAAGCTCGGCGCGACGCTTTGGTCGCCTACTATATCGCGCACTCTATTTCAGATGACGCCATTGAAGAAGATGTGAAATTGTCCGCGCGGGTAGAAACACCGGATGATCTTTTTGAGTATTTGTTGATTGACACCAAGATCAGTTCGCAAGTCACCACCTCGTTAGTGGCTGAAGCTACCTACAGCGTTCAGATGTATATCAACCGTTGCCTCAACGGTTATGACCCTGAGGTAGATAATGATTCCGGGTCTACGATGGTCACTGAGTCTCAGCCAGGTGGTTTTCTGTATGACTGGGACAATTACAACCAGGTCTTTTCCACCTGGGCGGGCAAAGAGCGCCTGCAATACTACCCGGAAACCTATCTGGATCCGACGCTGCGCTACAGCAAAACCGAAACGTTCAAAGCCTTGGAAGAAACCCTCAATCAAGGGCGAATCAGTGCTCAGCGGGTGGAAAAAGGTTTTGAGCAGTACCTGCTGAGCTTTGAAACCCTTGCCAATCTGCAGGTCATCAGTGGCTATCAGGCGGGTAACGAAATTTCGGTTAATAGCACAGACACCTTGTATTTTATCGGGCAGACGGAGAACTTCCCGCACGACTATTACTGGCGCTCCTGTAATTTGGCCATGCGCAATGATCATAACCAGTTACTCGGGGACGCCTGGTCACAATGGCTGAAAATCACCGCGCCCGCCAATGAGGCATGGGACGGGAAGGTGAAGGCCTGCTGGTACAAGGATCGCTTGCACGCTTGCTGGATCAGTCGTTCCGAAAGCGATTATGGCGATGGTCAATTGGCCTATGCTTTTAAGGCGAACATCTGGTACTTGCAAAGTAACGGTACCTGGGTGTCCTTGCGTCAAGAAGCACTAACATCTAAACCCGATGACTTTGCGTTAATTCACAATGTGGAGGAACAAGAACTAAATCTCTACCTGGATTATGCCGGGACATGGGAAAACATTAACGCCGTTCTGTATGACTCAATGAACATCTCAACTACCGAGGTTCGTCGTCCGGTATTTTATATCGACAACGGCGAACTCGTGCTGGATGCGGGTGAGCAGACTTCTTTCAGTGCAGAGACTCAAACGGTCATTGTAAAAATCGCCAATTTGGAAACCGACTCCGCTCAGCCCTTGATGAGCCGACTGCTCAGCCAAGGTATTAGTGGTCTGCTGGCTTATGATCTTCAAACACGTAACATCGAATGCGATAACACCCAGCCCATTGACTTCAATGGTGCTTACGGCCTGTATTTCTGGGAGATTTTTTTCCACGCCAGTTTTCTGATCGCCAATCGCTTTCTGAATGAACAAAACTATGCTGAGTCAGCGCGTTGGTACCAATATATTTTCGCCCCGACCGGCTTTCGGAATGCGGACGGCGAACTTGATCGTGTAGACGGTGATATCCGTTACTGGAACGTCGTGCCGTTACAGCAAGACCTGTCCTGGAACGACAGTCTTATGCATACAGTCGACCCTGATGCGATCGCGATGAACGATCCCATGCACTACAAGCTGGCGATTTTCCTCAACTCGGTAAACCGGCTCATTGAGCAAGGTGACAGCGCTTATCGACAGCTGCAGCGCGATTATCTGGCCCAGGCCAAGATGTGCTACTTGCAAGCCTCGCAAATGCTCGGGCCACGTCCGGTGATCGATTACACCAACAGTTGGCCGAACCCGACTGTCGGTGATGAAGCCGCAGCGATCGATCCTTCTTCTGGCATGCCGGATTCCGTGTCCTCGCTGCTGGCTCGCCAAGTGCAGTCGTACCTGGCTGAATCGAATGGGCACTTCCTGCCGCCGTATAACGCTGAATTGCTAGTGTATTGGGACAAGCTGGAGGTACGACTTTACAACTTGCGTCATAACCTCAGCCTGGATGGTCAGCCTCTCTCGTTGCCGCTTTACGCTGAACCCGTTTCGCCTAGCGATTTGCAGCGTCGGCATGGTACCGGCAACGATGCGGGGGGCAGCTCGGTTGCGTATAACGCACTTGCGAGTCAGTTCCGATTCGTGGTCTTGCTGGATAAGGCGCGGGCTGCGGTGAGCAATGTGATTCAGTTCGGTTCTTCGCTACAAAACACCCTGGAGCGTCGCGATAACGAGAACATGACCTTGTTGATGCAGTCGCAGCAACAGCAAATTCTCGGGTTAACCCAGGACATGCAATCGAACAACGTCACGGCCTTGCAGGAGGGGCTCCAGGCGTTGCAAGAAAGCTTGCGTGGAGCACAAACGCGGCTGTCGCATTTCAACAATCTGTATAACAACTGGATTTCCGGCAGTGAACAAACGGCCATGGATCTGCGTGTGTTGGCGGGGGCGCTCAACACGGCGGCCATGATCAGTAATGTGGTGGGGGCCGCGGTGGAAATGGCGCCCAATACCTTTGGCTTGGCCTGTGGTGGCTCGCGCTGGGGCGGTGCGGCACGCGCAGTTGCCTTTGGCCTGCAAGCCGCGAGCACCGGCCTTGAGACTTCAGCCCAGCGTCTGGATATCAGTGAGCAGTACCGCCGTCGACGTGAGGAATGGCAGCTGCAGCGAGATATGGCCACCAGTGAAGTCGCTTCGCTGGGTGAGCAAATCGAGTCGCAACGCCAACAAATCACCATGGCGCAAAAACAGCGAGCGATTACTCAGCAAGAGCTGGCCAATCAGCAAGCGGTGTATAGCCTGCAATCCACCCGCTTCACCGGCCTGGAGCTGTACAACTGGATGAGCGGTCGCCTGTCCTCGCTGTACTACCAACTCTACGACGCCACGTTGTCGCTGTGCCTGGCCAGCAGGAATGCGCTGGCTCGTGAAATCGGCGCACAGCGCGCGGGTAATCTCTTCAGCACGCCGATGTGGAATGACCTGTATCAGGGTTTGTTAGCCGGTGAAGGCTTGATGCTCGAGCTGCAAAAACTGGAAAACACCTACCTCAAAGACGATGTGCGCGGCCTGGAGGTGCAGGCGAGTGTGTCGCTCAACGCACAGGTCACATCGGCTGACAGTGGCAACACTTTCGGGAAGATGCTCAGTGCGGTCTTGAACGAAGAGGAGCCTATTAGCGCCGTCGGTGGAGTGAACATGGCCATGGTGAACAGCAATATGCTGACCGTTACCCTGGACCTCTCAGCACTCTCGTTGAACACCGATTACGGTTCCACGGGAAAAACCGGACGCCTGAAAAATATCAGCGTGACCCTGCCAGCCTTGCTCGGTCCTTATCAGGATGTGAAGGCCACCCTGGGGTTGGGCGCAACGTACGTAGCGCTGTCACGAGGCCTGGATGATTCGGGGCTGTTCGTCGTCGACTTCAACGATCCGAAATACCTGCCGTTCGAAGGGGAAGCCACGGACAGGGGCATTCTGACCCTGACGTTCTTCAAGGCCGATGCGTCCGGCAATCAGCGCGCGCTGGTCGAGAGTCTGGTCGACGTCATCTACCACATCCAGTACACCCTCAAAGACTACTGATCCTCTGATGTCTAGCCGTGCTCGTCGATCGGGCACGGCTCGCTGTCGCCTAGACAAATGGAAGACATGATGAACACGAACAATCAAAAAGAAACCTCAACCGTTGCCGTTGCCGCGCCGTCATTGCCCAAAGGGGGAGGTGCTATCCAGGGAATGGGAGAGGCGCTGGGCAGTGTGGGAATGTCGGGAATGGCAAGCTTTTCTGTCCCGCTACCGATTTCACCGGGACGCGGTTATGCCCCAGGCCTGGGATTGAGTTACAGCAGCGGTGCGGGCAACAGCGAGTTCTCCGTAGGCTGGGGGCTGTCGACGCTGGCGATTCGTCGACGCACCAGCAGCGGCGTGCCTTTGTATGAAACGGAGGATATTTATCTGGCGCCCAGTGGCGACGTCATGGTGCCGGAACGTGATGAGCACAATCAGGTGGTATCGAGCACCACCTCCACCTACGGTGACCTGGCGCTGGATCAGTCGTACACCGTGACACGCTACTTCCCGTGCATCGAAGGCGACTTCTCACGGTTCGAGCGCTGGAGTCCGGCGGACCGTTCTGGAGATTTTTGGCTGATTCACTCGCCCAGTGGCGAATTGCTTTGCCTGGGTAAATCGACGCAGGCGCGGATTGCTGATCCAGACGATGCCAGTCGTATCGGCGCCTGGTTGGTGGAAGAGTCGGTGACCCTGACGGGTGAGCACATCGCCTATAGCTACAGTGCTGAAAATACCGAGGGTGTCGTACTGACGGGCTCCGAACAGACCCGACGGCACACGGCCAATCGTTACTTGAGGAAGGTCGAGTACGGCAATGTGAGCGGGTACGCGCCGCTGTACGCCTGGCAGCGCTTCGCCGAGGCGGACGCCCCCGATTGGCTATTCAGTCTGGTGCTTGATTACGGTGAGCGCACTCTGGATCCGTTGTTGCCTCCCACCCATGCGCCAGTTCAGTCCTGGCAGTGCCGAGAGGATTCGTTCTCCGATTACTCATTTGGTTTTGAGGTCCGAACCCACCGCTTATGCCATCAAGTGTTGATGTTCCATCACTTCCCTGAGGAATTGCAGGACAGTGCGACGCTGGTCTCGCGCTTGTTACTTTCTTACCTTCAGACACCTCAGATGTCGCAGCTGATATCGGTTGAAACCCTGGCGTACGAACGTGATGGTGCGGTGCAATCCATTCCGCCGCTGGATCTGGCGTATAGCGCTTTTACCAACGATTTCAACGCGGCGAATTACACCGCGCTGCCGGCTTTTCCTGCGCTCAATGATGGCCATCGCTACCAGATGGTGGACTTGTATGGCGAGGGTGTTCCCGGGGTCCTCTACCGCGCCGGCAATGACTGGCGTTATCGAGCGCCAATGCGTGGCAGTGAGCATGCCAATGCCGTGGACTATGCCCCGTGGCAGCCTCTGCCACAGCTTCCATCGCTGCTTCCGCTGCAAGGCGAGCGGCAAGTGCTGATGGATTTGACCGGCGATAGTCGTCTGGACTGGTTGCTCGTTCAGCCTGGCCTGGCCGGATACTTCAGTCTGAGTGAAGATCGAAGCTGGTCCGGTTTTGTGCCTTACCCGGTGTTTCCCTCGGAGTTCCTGCACCCGAACGCGCAATTGGCCGAGCTGGTCGGTACCGGTCTTTCCGACCTGGTGCTGATTGGACCAAAAAGCGTGCGGCTATACGGTAATCGGCGCGAAGACGGCTTCAGCGTCGGCCAGGATGTCGCCCATACCAGTCATGATCGTTTACCCCTGCAGGCGGGTGACAGTGCGGCCCTGGTCGCTTTCAGCGATGTACTCGGATCGGGGCAACAGCATCTGGTCCAGATCCGCCATAACCTGGTGACCTGTTGGCCCAACTTGGGCCGTGGCGCATTTGGCCAGCCGATTATCCTGAGTTCCTTGCCCTTCGATGTGCAGCGCTTCAACCCTGACCGGGTATTTCTTGCCGATCTGGACGGCTCCGGCGCGGCTGATCTGATTTATGCCGAATCCGATTATTTTCTAATCTTCATGAACCAGTCCGGCAACGGCTTCAGCTCAACCCCGCGGATCCTGCCAATGCCATCCGGGGTGCGCTTTGACGCCCTGGATCAGGTCAGTTTCGCTGATCTGAACGGCAGTGGTTCGGCTAGCCTGCTGCTCAGTGTTTCGCACATGCAGCCTCGGCATTGGTGTTACAACTTCGCCCCGCAAAAGCCCTATCTGTTAACCCGCTACGACAACAATATGGGCATGCTCGGCCGCCTGGACTATTGCAGCTCAGCCCAAGAGTGGCTGGATGAAAAGCAGTCGACTCCCTTGAGTGTGTGCGAACTGCCGTTCGCCATGCAGCTGGTACGCGCCGTGACCTCGGTAGATGAAATCAATGGCAATCAGCTGACGCAACAATATCGCTATCGGCGTGGGGTGTATGACGGTCGGGAGCGTGAGTTCCGTGGCTTCGGTTTTGTACAGCACCTGGATACACAGGCGCATTCCATTGCCACTGCTTCCGAAGTGCCATTGACGCCACCGAGCCTGACCCGAGTGTGGTACCACACCGGTCAAGAGGGGTGTGAGCTGCGCCCTGGCATGCCCGCTTTCAACGATCCCAAGGCGTTCCCGCTCGGTCCGACTCGATTCTCTCGGTTCAATAGCCGCACGAAGGACGATGAATTGCTGCCGGTCAGCCATGAGGTAACCCGCTATCAGCTCTATCGCGCACTCAAGGGCGCGGTCATGCGCGAAGAAGTGTATGGCGTTGACGCAAGTGCGCTGGAGGCGGTCCCCTATAGCGTGCAGACTCGGCGCTCACAAGTGCGTTTGCTGCAGCCGCTATCGCCCATGGGGTGGTGCGTAGTCTTGCCGTCCGCTCTGGAAAACTTGAGTGTTATTTACGAGCGCATCGAGGCCGATCCCCAAGTGCAGCAGCAAGTCACGTTGCAGTTGGACGAGTTCGCTACGTCACTTTGGAGTGTGGTAGTCAGTTATCCTCGCCGTCCGCAGCCTGGCACCAACCCCTATCCCGCGGCTGTGGCAGAAAGCGTGTGGCGTAGCTCCTACGACGAAGGGCAAGAGCCCCTTCGGCTGACGGAAGCGCGCAATAGTGTTTATCACTTGATCGAGCCTACGCAGTGGCGACTGGGCCTGCCGTATCAGCAGCGGCAAAACATGCTGGCCTATCGCGCCGACTACGACTGCTATCCACTGGCCACCTATGGACTGAGCTACGAGGCGCTGCGTGAACCCGATGGTCTGTTGGGCGTTGGCCAAAGCCGCGTATTCATGGGGCAAACGTTGACCTTCTACATGGATGCGTCGGGCAGCAGTGCAGTGGCAGACGGGACACCGCCGCCGCCCCTGGCGCTGGTCCATCATGAGGAACATGCCGAACTCGATGATCAATCCCTCGAGGCGTACGAGGGGCTGCCTGACATTGACCAGTTGTTGGCCACGGCGGGTTATCTCAAACGAGCCAAAATTCTGAGTGTCGGCATGGACGCTGGTACGACCGTCTGGGTTATTCCGAGCGGCCTCAGTACCTATGTCGAAGCGGGAAGCTGGTTACCTTTCTGCCGGCCACGCACCACCCAAAGTACCTCCCTTGTTGCACCGCAACGCTTCACGTATGACGTTTACTCGTGCGCCGTGCTGAGTGTCACCGATGGCCTGGGTAGTCGCGTGACGTCCAGTATCGATTACCGCTTTTTGCAGCCCTGGAAAGTCATCGACGCCAACGAGAATACCCAGGAAGTGCTATTTGATGCGCTGGGGCGCGTCCTGGCCAACTCAACCTATGGGAGGGAGCTGGATGAAAACGGCGCGCCAGTGGACGCGGGTTTTCCGCCATTATCAGCCTTTGACGCTCATACGGCGGCACTGGCCTCGATCCCGGCGGCCCTGAGTGATCCTGCTGGCGCGGTTCAAGAGAGCGCCGGGGTCTATCTATATGACCTTCATTGCTGGATGGGTTCTTCCCCAAGGTCGTCATTGCTTGAACTCTTCGGTGCACAAGAGTCTCAAGCTTGCCTGAGCGCCATGCGCTCTCACCATCTGGTCGATGAGGCAGGTCGGCTTCGCGGGCGTGCTTATACGTGGGCGACAAGCAGCGTATCGTTGGCCGGCGTTCCAGATAGCGTGAAGGCATTGGTCAAGCGCACGGTGCGTAGCCCCGTGCAAGTCGCGGCTCTGATTCCGGATCAAGCCCCTGGTGCGTTGGACGCGGCACAGATCCAGATCGGTTTGTCCTCCAACGATGGTTTTGGTCGCCAGCTCCAGGCGAAACAAAAGTGTCCGCCGGGGATGGCCTATGTGGTCGATGCCGATGGCGAACTGATCATGGACGGCGATCGGCCCCTGGAACAGGACACCGGTAGTGCGCCGCGCTGGGCGGTATCGGGGCGGGTCGAGTATGACAATAAAGGTCAGACCATTCGCACGTACCAGCCATACTTCATCAATGAGCCCATTCACGTGAAGGAACCACAGATTCAGACTTGGGGTTATGCCGACACTCATTATTACGACCCGCTGGGCCGCGAGTTTGCGGTGGTATCGGCCTTGGGGCATCTGCGCCGGTCCAGCGCCTATCCATGGTTTACCGTCGTCGAAGACGAAAACGACACGTTGCACGAAGTCATCAACCCCGAAGAGGCACTCATCGGAGCCTTCCAATGACCACACTTTCCAATATAACCACTGCCGGCCTCTGCGCCGGCACTCCCACCGTACAGGTGCTGGATAACCGCGGACTCAATGTGCGAGTCCTGCAGTTCAACCGTAACGCCGTCGGCGAAGTCGCGGTGCGCAGGGTCACTCAACAACATTACGGCCTGCGAGGTGAACTGCTGAGCAGCATCGATCCGCGTTTGTTTGACGAACAGCAACTGGATTCAACGGCCATGCCCAACTTCCGTTACCAGTCGTCCTTGTCCGGACAAGTGCTACGCACCTTGAGTCAGGATGCTGGCGAAGAGGTCTGCCTGTTCGACATCGAGCAAGGGGTTTGCTGGCGCAGCAATGGTCGTGCGCAAACCTGGTTGAGCTATGACCTGTTGCACCGCGTGAGTTCGACGGTGGAACAACTCGGGACGGCCCCGACCCGCATCAGCGAACGCTATGTCTACGGTGAAAACCTACCCGATGCAGAACTGGCCAATAGTCGCGGCCAATTGGTGCGCCATTACGACACCGCCGGTCTGAGTGAAACCTCACGCTTCAATACCAGCGCACAGCCGCTTCAGCAGGTGCGTCAATTGCTGCAGGATTCTTTGGCAGACAGCGATTGGCAGGGGAGCGAAGCGCAATGGCAGGTTCGACTGGACCCCGAGCGCTATCTCACGCGCCAGGACTACGATGCACTGGGCAATACAGTGTCGAGCGTCGATGCCAAGGGCAATGTGCAGCGGCACCGGCACGACGTAGCTGGCCAGTTGGCCAGCACTGGCCTGACACTGGCGGGCGAGGCGGGCGGGCGCCCGATCCTCAGTTCGATCAGCTACAGCGCCGCCGGCCAGGTGCTGCGTGAAGTGGCGGGCAATGGCGTGATCACCGATTACACCTACGAGCCCCAAACCCAGCGTCTGAGTCGATTGCTGGCCACCCGCCCGGCCCAAAGTGGGCGCGAGAGCCTGTTGCAGGACCTTAATTACAGCTATGACCCGGTGGGCAATATCCTGTCGATCAGCAACGCGGCGCTGTCGACCCGTTTCCACCAGAACCAGCGTATCGAGCCCGCCAACCACTATCACTACGATGCGCTGTACCAGTTGCTCAGTGCCAGCGGCCGGGAAAACGCCAGCGCCGGACAACAGGGGCCATCGTTGCCCATGGCCGATGTACCGATCAGTGCTGATCCGAATCAGTACAGTAATTACACGCGGCACTACACCTACGATCGTGGCGGCAACCTAACGCAGATTCAGCATCAGGGGCGTCTGGGCTATACCCTTGACACAGTGATGTCTCCCTCATCCAATCACGGTGTGCGACAGACCGGGCATGTATTGCCGGACGATGTTGAGGGCTTCTTCGATGCCTGCGGCAATCTTCAACAACTGGCCCCCGGCCAGCCGCTGCTGTGGGATGGGCGTAACCAGCTGCAACAAGTGACCCAGGTGGTGCGCAGCGGCCCGGACGATGACCTCGAACGCTACCAGTACGACGGTGGGGGCGCTCGGGTACGCAAAACCACGGTCACGCAAACGAGCGGCACCCAGCGAAGTGCCGAGGTGATCTACCTGCCCGGGCTGGAGCTACGCCGCACGCTGCGCACGACGGCGGGCGGGAGTGCGCTTGAGGAGGAGCTGCACGTGATCAGCGTAGGCGGCGCCGGCCGGCAGCAAGTACGGGTACTGCACTGGGAGACCGGACGGCCGAGCGACATGCCCAATGACCAGTTGCGCGGCAGTCTGGACAATCAAATTGGTTCCAGCGTGCTGGAGCTGGATCAGCAGGCCAACGTATTGACCCTGGAAGAATACTTTCCCTATGGCGGCACGGCGGTGTGGTCAGGCAAAACGGCGAGTGAAACCCAGTACAAGTTTGTGCGTTATTCGGGCAAGGAGCGTGATGCTACAGGTTTGTATTACTACGGTTTCCGGTATTACGCACCGTGGCTGGGGCGTTGGATCAATCCGGATCCGGGGGGGACGGTGGATGGGCTGAACTTGTATCGGATGGTCAGGAATAACCCGATTGTTTTTTTGGATTCAGACGGTCTAGCACCAGACACACTGGTTGTATTTACTCAGAAAGAAAAGAAGATAGAAAACGTGACAAAGGTTGCTCGAGTGTTCTTCAAACAGAAGGAAATCAAGCCGCGACTAATTGATGATCTAATTCCCTACAATGAAATTGCTAAGCGCACTGCCGCGATTACTGCTTATCCTGATTCCATGAACCTCGTGTTGATTGGTCATGGTGGTTACGCAGGCCATCTCGGCATGGGGGATGATTACGCCTATAACTTGAATAAGTTGGGTCTGCCTACGCAACTTACCTCGAAGGTGGGGCAGATATATATAATGAATTGTTTCGCTGGTAACTCAGTCAAAAGCATCGCAGAAAAAACACTGGCCAAAGGAGAGGGGAAATGGGAGTCGCTAGAATCAGTGTCCGGAAACTTGTTTTATAATACATGGAGTAATCCAGGGGCAATTATTCTAAGGCAGGGGATTAATGGTGCTGAAGACTCGAGCCAAAAAGGCAATTGGAGGGGCTTGGCGGCTACTGCACTAGGGCGCGAGCCCGGCTCCGGAAGAACTATTGATGACCTTGGATTAAAAGCGGCTAAGCAATTTGAGGCCAGGTCAATTCTTTCGCCAGAAAGTTTTCATCGAACGTACAACGTGCAAAGCCAAACGGCAGCCTTGTCCTATGCATCGTCGGTGCGCGACCCTAATTACGCTTCATTGACCGCGAAGGCTTTGGCTCAACCAGTTGAGGTCGATCCGGAAGAACCAACACCCTTGGCGCCCGTTCCTGTGGAAACTGCGCGGCCTGTCGTGCATCAAGTACAAATTGGCTTCAATCGCGGTCCTTCGAGACCCGCTGGCACTCGCCAAGGAGGTGCACGTGGAGCGACAAGTCATTCGAGAAGCCGACAGATGTAGTAGTTTCCGTTCGTGAACATCGTTCTCTCGACGGTTTAATAACATCTGCTCCTGATCACTGTGATCCACCGTAAGTGAAGGAGCAACGACTCGGTTCACACAACTGGGCAGTTTGTAAAATAGAAGTTGTTCATGCGGTGGCAGCCTTACGCTGTCACCGCTTCACGCTGTGTGCTGACTAAATTGTCTGATTTCAGACGCTTACTGTGCTCTGTGTCTCAGGTGTTTTATAAATGCTTGGGTTTATGGAGTGGCCGTTCTTCGGTTGTTTGCTATCGGAATTTCAGGAGGTTGCGATGTCGATGAGCAGTGATAGGGCTCGACAGTTTCTGGGTTATGGATTGGTTGCGTTGGCTATCGTTGGGGTAAGTTTTGGCTGTGCATTCTATTTTAAAGAGGTGGAAGCGAAGTGTGAATATCTCAGTGTTTTAAGAGAGGCGCAGTTGAAAGTCGAGCGCGATGAATCCGTATTGAACGATGCTCAGGCTTTGCTGCTAAAGATAAATTCAATAAAAAGTGACGCTGAATGGTACTTTGAATATGCGCCTATTGTTGCAGAGCTGCAAGGCTTCCTTGATGACGCTTTTTTGAATGTTTATGAGCGCAGAATGCTGATTGGTAGCAGGGTTCAAGCTGTTTTGACCTATCCATTTTGTAATTGAGTTATTCGTTATTTTTGCAATATAAACTCTATTGGCAGCGCTCAGTTTTTACTGCGCAACATTTTTTCCTTCAACATATATGCCTGGCACCCTCTGCCTGGGGGGAACTGTAATTTATAATATTTTCGAAAGGTTGGAATATGCTGGTTTTCGAGAAACAACTGCTGCAAATTCTGCCGGCCTCCGGGGCTCGAGCAGGTGTCTTTGCTCCATTGCTCGATGTCGCGATGGGTCGTTATCAGATCACTACGAAAAGCAGGATCGCTGCATTCATCGCTCAAGTGGGGCATGAATCAGGACAATTGCGTTACCTGCGCGAGTTAGGCAATGAGGCTTACTTGAGTAAATACGACACGGGACCATTGGCGGCACGCCTTGGCAATACTCCGCACGCTGACGGTGACGGGCAAAAATACCGTGGCCGTGGGCTTATTCAAATTACGGGACGCAGCAACTATCAGCGGTGTGGCTATGCCCTGGAGCTCGATCTGATCAATCATCCAGAGTGGCTTGAGCAACCTGAACACGCCTGCCTTAGCGCAGCCTGGTTCTGGCACAGCAACGGGCTGAATGGTTTGGCGGACGATCAGGCTTTTGAATCCATCACTCGCCGTATCAATGGCGGGCTCAATGGGCAGGCCGATCGATTGGCTTTGTATCGTGTGGCAATGCAGGTACTGAAGTGATGACGCTGGGTTGGCGGATGGTCGGCATGGCGGCACTCGTCAGTCTTGGAGCGTGCGGCGCATGGGAATGGCAAGCCATTCGCTATGCGGCTGAAATTTCCCACATCAGGGCGCGAGCCGCCACCGATGAAGCGCAACGCGCCAGAGCAGCCAACGAAGCCATCATCCTGGAGCAGCATCGTAATAGACAATTGACCCAGGCAATCACCCAGCTGGAGCAGCAACGCTATCAGGAGATTCAGCATGTTCAAGACACCGCTCAGCGCCTCACTCTTGAGCTCTCTGCTGCTCGCCAGCGGTTGTCAGTCCGCATCGCCGGTCCGGTATGTGACGGTGGAATGCAGCCCGCCTCCAGCAGTCGCGCCCTGGGCGATGCAACCTACACCACCGAACTTCATCCAGCGGTTGCAGCAGATCTTGCCGCCCTTGCCGCGGACGCCGACGAGTGCGCAGTGAAACTGGCTTATCTACAGCAGCGAGAGAGGCTTTTCGAGAAAAGGCGGGCTCATGAATAGGCCTGCGTTTTAAGCATTGAACCCATCATCATGTTGTTGAATCTGTCAGTAAACACCACAATCACAGTCCGGATTAATTTTGCCTTTTCGACATGATCGAATTGAGGGTTTTTGACCTCGATCAAGACATGTCGTAAACACCGCATGGCACAAGCCAGTGAGACCATCGCCGCATAACTTTTCGCAAGCTTGTCAAAGCGCGTAACGATGCGGCGACTCTCCTTCAGCCAGCCAAACATACGCTCGATGATGTTGCGCTGCCGATACTTGGGGCGGTCAAACAGTCTCGGTAAACCCGGCTTGGGTTTGTGCTTCATGCTGCGCAGTGGGATTACCGGTTGCATCCGGTAGCGGTCGCAGTAACGACGCAGGGCTTCGGCGTCATAGCCCTTGTCGGCCAACAACCAACGGCAGCGTTTGCGGGGACGACCGTGCAAGCTTTGGATGTAAGCGCCATCCAGCAACGGTTGGGCATAGGCGATGTCGCTGGCTTGCCCGCCCGACAGTAGAAAACTCAGCGGTACTCCATTGGCGTCGCACAGCATGTGGATCTTCGTCGTCAGACCGCCCCGGCTACGTCCGAGCGCATGATCTTGCGGTTCTTCAGGCCCCTTTTTTCCCTGCACCAGAAGAGGCCCGGGTTACGCGTACCGCTGTGGAGTCAATCATCCAGGTATCCAGATCGATTAACCCCTGCTCGTTCAACCTGGTGTGAAGCCGCTTGAGCATCAGGTTGAATGCCCCGCGATTACGCCAATCTCGAAACCGCTGATAGACCGTGGACCATGGGCCAAAGTACTCGGGCATATCGCGCCAGGCGGCTCCCAAGCAGAGCACCCAGAGTATGCCGTTTAGCATCAGGCGATCATCTGCGCGAGGCCGGCCGTTTCGACGACTTTCCATAAAGAGATCAGCGACCAAATCCCAGGCCGCATCGGAGAGTTCATACCGCTTTGCCATCCATGGACTCCTTTCCTTCGATGACTGCGAACTCTACCGAATCTCAGCTCCCAAGAGCCCTCTGTGAGATTTCAAGAGATTTCGTACAGAACCTAATCCACACCACCTGACGGGAAAAGCGAACTCTAACCATGCCTTACGTTGGTTTTCGGTTCCGTTGCTCCCCGAACCCCGGGTCAAACATCGCGACTTTGATATCCAGTTCGACCAGCGCAGCCAGGCCGTCGATGGACTTTCGAAAGTCCACCGGTTTGGGTAGAGGTACACTTTTTCAACACTGGCATTGGGGCGCATCATCGTGATGGGCTCCTGATGGAAATCGAGAGCACAGCATCCGTTGTCAGCTATTCGCTTGGAATGTGGGGTTCGTGGAGCGGATATGTTTTGCGCGCAATCCGTAACGATTAGTTACCAGAAATTTTTGATTATCGGATTCAGCTTTGTTCATGAGTGGGAGGCTCTAGCTCAATCGCTTCAGACGAAGGTGTGCAACTCGGGCATCCAAGGCATTACGTGTTTGTAGAAAATAATGTTGACATTTTTTTTGGTGGATTGAATATCTCTCCGGCGCAGGATAGCGCAACAAGGATCGATAAAAAACAAAATTAAGGATAAACGGAGAGTCTGATGAGCATTCAGGAAGCGTTTAATGTAAGGGCAAATGAGCAAGCGTTACGCGATACCAAACACGATGCCACTTACAATAATATTGCCTCATCCATCGTTCGACATAAGGCAATTAAGGAACTTGATCGATTTGGCCAGATTCTGGCGGCTAAACCCCTAGATCATGAAGGATTAGCGATATTCTTCGGAACTGTGTGGGCATTCTTCAAAGACGTACCCGCGGGTATTATTGCGTTGGCCGCCAGGGTCACTGATGAGTGGATCAAAGAAGATACCTGGAACGGTACAGCCAAAGCAGCACATATTCTCTACGCTTCAGTAGATGAATACGGGTTGCATCAACACAGCAAACACATGCTGCCAACCCATCATCAAATGTTCAAAGAGCTTACGTCCCATTTAGACCTTTCTGACGCTGATCTTTTTGATCCGAAACACATTTTGCCGGAAGGCGTCGCGATGGGTAATAACACTCACCGAATGTACCGTTCGGAGTTCCTTGGAGAAGCTTTAGGTTTTCATCTTGCGTCAGAAATGACCTCATCCAGGGAGTTTCAGTACTTTCTTGAGGGTTTCCAGAAGTACTCCAGTGAATATGGTCTGAAGGATCAGGACGATCCGGTACTGGCCTTTTTTGCAATTCATTGCGATGTGGAGCCCATGCACGTGGCAACCGGACGGGACATACTTGTTTCCTATCTGGAGAAAAATGAAAACATCGGTCCGCAAGCTTTACGAGGGGCGATGGCTTTCATGGATGGATTTGAGCAAATGTTTGCCGCATTGAACAAGCGCTTGAGTGCATCCATTCAGTGAGTTTTAAGCGGGCCTGCGGCCCGCTTTCTTAACAGGGATTAGTTATGTCAAACGAGTATGAGTGCCAACTCTGTCATTACACCTATTCTGAAAGTGACGGTGAGCCATTGGAGAACATTGAAGCAGGAACTAAATGGGAAGACGTGACTGAGGACTTTAGATGTCCCCATTGTCGTGCGAAGAAAAAAATATTCAAGGAAGTCGGAAAGTAAGTGCATGATTTTCAGCAGTCCCTGCTGTTTTCGATGGTGCTGTCGATTTCATTCGGGCCGATTGCCTTAATTATTTTGAGGCAATCAATTTTGTATGGCCGAATGGGTGCATTGCCTAGTGCGTTGGGCGCTACTGTTGCTGATGTTCTATATGCTGCAATTGCATTAATCGGCGCTGCATTTGTCAATGTACTTGTGTATGAATACCGGCATTTTTTGATCGTTGCGTCTGTAGTTTATCTGTTCTATTTGGGTGTTAAGATGTTCGGGTATGCAGATCCTGATATATCAGTTTCGCAGAAGGCTGGGTTTATTTCTGTCTTCGCTTTGACGATGACTAACCCACTGACCTTTGTTGCGATTACGTCTTACGTTTTTGCCAATCATTCGGGTGGGGCGGCGGTCAATATGCCTGCCTTTATTTCAGGCTTTTTTATTGGTAGTTTCGCCTGTCAAATGGTATATGCATTAGGCGGTGATGTTGTCGGTAAAATGTTGTCGGGTAGAGTGAGTTTTCGAATATTAAATTGTCTGAGCGGCTTTTATTTGATTGCATTCTCTATATGGAAATTACACCATTTTATTAAGGACGAAGGGTTTTTATGGGGAATGGGTTGATCTATGGGTGCTTGCTGATTCTGAGTCACAATATTCTTGCTGGATGGCAGGATGTCTATCGTTCATCTACGTTCATGAATCATGATGTGTTTCTGATGACATCACTATCGATGTTGCTGACAGCAACGTTTTTTATGATGGTCGCGCGTTTCAAAATATCAAAGGCAAGGCTGGAGATCCGCCATTTGCTGTATCTAAATATCTGGACTGCTGGTAGTTGGGGAGGGATTTTTCTGGCTATTTCACTGCTGCCTCCAGCAATGGTGATAGGTGTGGCAACTTCATTGGCTCCGACATTAACTTTCTGTATTAACAAAATATATCGGCCTGACTCAAAAAGTGATCGCGGCGACATGCTGGTCTGTCTGCTTTCGCTATTGATAATGCTTCTATTATTCTACGATGGCTTTCGTGTGGGTTCAGGGATAGCGCCTTTCGTTATGGCTCTAGGGCTTTGCATTTCGGTGTTTGCAGCATTTTCGGATGCTGCGCTTACCGTTACCAATAAGTCGATGTACGATAAAGGTGCGAATACACTAACTATCCTTTCTTCTAGGTTTTACCTGCTTATTGCAATTGCATTTGCTTGCTCGTTGGTCAAGGGTACGTTTGCCCTAAATATTGAAATTTTTGAAGTGGCGTTGATAATCTCCGGGCTCGGGATAATACCCGCAGTGTATTTACTCCAGGAGGGTATTAGATATCTGGAGCCGGTGCTTTTAGAGATTTTGTTGTCGAGTACGCCACTGTTCGTACTTTTATTTCAATGGCTACAACATCCCCATCCACCATCGTTAATAACGGTTTTTTGTTGCTTTTCAATAGTCATGATTTCTGTCATTCAGATCATCAGGAATGTGAGGGCTGTCGGTTATGCGAAAATTAGCTGCGATAGTTGATGCTTATTCTACAGGCAGTTTGCTATCGGCGGAATTTGAAGAATATGGATATAAGATAGTCCATGTTCAGTCAATGGATCCTATTCTGGAGTTTGATCGCGGAAGTTTCAGGCCCGAAAATTTTATTGCGAACATAATTTCGGAAAGTGTAGAGCAGACTGCGTTGGAATTGGAGCGACTGGGCGTTGAGTTTATCGTGGCAGGTTGTGAATCAGGGGTGCTGCTGGCGGATACGCTGATAGATATACTTGGCTTGCAGGGTAATGTTATTGAAAAGTCTGAGTGTCGCAGAAACAAGTATCTTATGCAGTCCGCTTTGAAGTGCGCGGGTGTTGAGCATATAGAAAGCTTTCAAACAGACACCCCCGGTGCTGCAATAAGTTGGTTCGAAGCTAGTGGTTTTTCGGTGGTTGTTGTAAAGCCATTAGATAGCGCAGGCTCAGATGGGGTCTTCTTTTGTAATACTGCATCCGAGATTTCGTCGGCGTTTCGGTGTTTGTTGAATAAAGTGAACTCGATGGGCTCATTGAACACAACTCTAATCGTTCAGGAGAAGTTGATTGGTGTTCAGTACATCGTAAATATGGTCAGTTGTGAAGGTGAGCATTTTGTCTCGGATGTCTGGAAGGAATGTCGTGTTGAAGATCAGCTTCATGGCTACCTTGGCGATAAGGAGTACCTTCTTGATTTTAACGTGGTGTGTGCGGAAGGTGAACTATTAGTAAGTTATGCTAGGCAGTGCCTTGATGCATTGGGAGTTGTTCATGGGCCCTCTCATGTTGAGGTTATGTGGTGTTTGAGAAGAAACGCCCCGGTGCTGATTGAATTGGGCGCGCGGATGCAGGGTTCTATTTGCCATAGTGCGGTATTGAAGTCGGTAGGCCATAGTCATGTTACTTTAACTGCGTTGGCTTATATCAGCCCTCAGAAATTTAAAAACCAAATGCGAAGCTTTTTCGGCAACAAACTAAAATGTCTTGCAGTATTGATGAGATGTCCTCGTGATCTTCAAGTGCAGGATGATAGTTACTTGAATGCCGTACGGGCATTGCCGACCTATGTCGATGAACTTCATTTGCCAAGAAAAGGGTCTGAGTTGGTCAAGACTATCAGTATGGAAACCTGCCCCGGCATTGTTTATTTTGCCAGTGAGAGCGCTGAAAAACTTGAATGCGATTATGATAAATTTAAATCGTTAGAGGGTGCGATGTATGACGCGGGGTGCTAAATATCTTATAGGTTATGACTCGGAGAATATCCCGCTCACCTTCGTTCGCAATGGAGTGGGCTGTGGGTTTGAGTTAGACTATTTACATGCGGTGTGTAGGGTCGCCGAACTGGATTGCCAATTTATCCCGATGAAGTGGAGTGAGCTTTTTCAGTCATTAGACGCTGGAAAAGTGCATGCGATATTTTCCAGTATTTCTAAAACGACTGAAAGATCGATGATGTACAATTTCACGACACCATATTTTAATTCGCCAGAAGCAATTGTTTATAAGAGGCGATTAAATGGCTTTAGTAGAGTTCGTTCAATTGGTGTTTTAGCTGGTTCAAATCATTGTGCATATGCGCAGTCAGAGCTTAATACGCTCAAGGTTTATGAGTTTTTGGATCTTGAAGCGTTATCTGCTGGGCTCCATGATGAATCAATAGACAGTTTGCTTGTGGGGGTTGATATTGCAAATCTGCTAATTGATGAGTTCTCGGCACTCGAATTAAAGCTGCATGATGAATTGATCATTGCACCTGAGTTTTTTGGTGCGGGGTCGAGTGTCGTAGTTAAAAAATCTGAAAATATCCTGTTGGACTCTCTCGATCACGGGATATCAAAAATTGGAAATATGTTGTTTTAGCTCTTCGGGTTGTATATCAATCGACGTAGCGATGAGTACTGAACGTATCCGCTCCACGAACCCCACATTCCAAGCGAATAGCTGACAACGGATGCTGTGCTCTCGATTTCCATCAGGAGCCCATCACGATGATGCGCCCCAATGCCAGTGTTGAAAAAGTGTACCTCTACCCAAACCGGTGGACTTTCGAAAGTCCATCGACGGCCTGGCTGCGCTGGTCGAACTGGATATCAAAGTCGCGATGTTTGACCCGGGGTTCGGGGAGCAACGGAACCGAAAACCAACGTAAGGCATGGTTAGAGTTCGCTTTTCCCGTCAGGTGGTGTGGATTAGGTTCTGTACGAAATCTCTTGAAATCTCACAGAGGGCTCTTGGGAGCTGAGATTCGGTAGAGTTCGCAGTCATCGAAGGAAAGGAGTCCATGGATGGCAAAGCGGTATGAACTCTCCGATGCGGCCTGGGATTTGGTCGCTGATCTCTTTATGGAAAGTCGTCGAAACGGCCGGCCTCGCGCAGATGATCGCCTGATGCTAAACGGCATACTCTGGGTGCTCTGCTTGGGAGCCGCCTGGCGCGATATGCCCGAGTACTTTGGCCCATGGTCCACGGTCTATCAGCGGTTTCGAGATTGGCGTAATCGCGGGGCATTCAACCTGATGCTCAAGCGGCTTCACACCAGGTTGAACGAGCAGGGGTTAATCGATCTGGATACCTGGATGATTGACTCCACAGCGGTACGCGTAACCCGGGCCTCTTCTGGTGCAGGGAAAAAAGGGGCCTGAAGAACCGCAAGATCATGCGCTCGGACGTAGCCGGGGCGGTCTGACGACGAAGATCCACATGCTGTGCGACGCCAATGGAGTACCGCTGAGTTTTCTACTGTCGGGCGGGCAAGCCAGCGACATCGCCTATGCCCAACCGTTGCTGGATGGCGCTTACATCCAAAGCTTGCACGGTCGTCCCCGCAAACGCTGCCGTTGGTTGTTGGCCGACAAGGGCTATGACGCCGAAGCCCTGCGTCGTTACTGCGACCGCTTCCGGATGCAACCGGTAATCCCACTGCGCAGCATGAAGCGCAAACCCAAGCCGGGTTTACCGAGACTGTTTGACCGCCCCAAGTATCGGCAGCGCAACATCATCGAGCGTATGTTTGGCTGGCTGAAGGAGAGTCGCCGCATCGTTACGCGCTTTGACAAGCTTGCGAAAAGTTATGCGGCGATGGTCTCACTGGCTTGTGCCATGCGGTGTTTACGGCATTACTTTTCGTACAGAGCCTAGCATCGACCGTCGCAGTGAATGGTCAGACTTCCGTCTGCTCGGCCATTTCCAAGGCATCACCGACCTCGATTCCCAGGTATCTGACAGTGCTTTCAAGCTTCGTATGACCAAGCAGGAGTTGGACCGCTCTCAGGTTCTTCGTCCTGCGATATTTCAACGAAGCCTTGGTTCTCGCAGCCGGTTGCCACTGAGAAAGTCATGGGTGTTTTGGATGCTATCGATGGCCGGTGGGGCAGGGGGACGATGCGCTTGGACTGTGTCCCGACCGATCCCGATTGGGGCATGCGCTCGGAGATGATGAGTCAAAGTTTCACGACACGGGTTGATCAGCTGTGGACGGTTTATTGCCGGTAGGTCGCTGAAACCCAAGAATGTCTATGAAGGGGCCGCCTCAGAAAACGGAATTTAAAGTACGTTAAGCATGAAGCCGGTCATCAATTCACGATGCCAGCGCTTTGTAGACTGTTGAGCGGCCAATCTTCAGCTGCCTGGCAATCTCCATGGCACCGATCCCCTGATCACGCAGTGCGAGAACTTTAACCTTGTCCACCGTAGGCTTACGGCCAAACTTGACGCCCTTGGCCTTTGCTTCCAAACGGCCTTCGTTGGTACGTTCCAGTATTCGCAGGCGCTCGGCCTGAGCCACGGCTGACAGGATGGTCACCACCATTTTGCCCATGGTTCCCTCTGTGCTGATGCCGTCATCCAAAAAACGGATGGCCACGCCCATGTCGTCGAACTCTTTAATGAGCTGGATCATGTCCGCAGTATCACGACCGAGCCGGTCAAGTTTTTTTACTAAGATCACATCGCCTTCTTCGACCTTGAGCCTAAGCATCTTTAGACCTTCGCGATTCACATGACTGCCCGATACCTTGTCGGTAAAAATCCGGGTTGCCCTGACATTTTCTGCTTTGAGCGCCCTTATCTGTACATCAAGGGACTGTTGGCTGGTGGAGACGCGGGCATAACCAAAAAGTCGCATGGGAAATGTCTCATAAGTCGATTTCTAGATCTTCCGTCTATGAAGTAGCGATAAACGAATTTATAGACGTCTGGGGACGATCACTTTACCGTGTCCACAAACTTATGAGAAAGGAGACTGTATGCCACGTCGTTCGATTCTTTCCGTCGCTGAACGGGAAAGCTTACTGGCGTTGCCAGACTCCAAAGATGACCTGATTCGTCACTACTCTTTCAGCGACGCCGATCTGACCCTCATAGGTCAACGGCGCGGGTCTGCGAATCGGCTGGGCTTCGCTGTACAACTCTGTTACATGCGCTATCCCGGTGTAACACTTGCGGTGGATGAAGAACCCTTCGCGCCATTGCTGCGCCTGGTGGCCACGCAGTTGAAGGTGCCACCTGAAGCATGGGCGGACTATGGGCAACGCGCCGAGACGCGTCGCGAGCACCTATTGGAATTACAAGCGCTTTTTGAGTTTCAGCCATTCACAACACGGCACTATCGTCCCTGTGTCTATAGCTTGGATGCATTGGCATGGCAGTCCGATAAAGGTTTCGTGTTAGCGACGGAATTGGTCGAAGGGTTACGACAAAAGAACATACTGCTTCCATCACTAAGCGTCATCGAACGCATTTGTGCTGAGGCAATCACCCGTGCCAATCGGCGTATTTACGAAACCTTGTCCGAGCCTCTTTCCAATACACACCTCGGTTGCCTCGACGGCCTGCTCAAGCGCCGAGATAAAGGTCAGACCACCTGGTTGGCCTGGCTGCGGCAGTCGCCGGTCAAGCCAAACTCGCTGCACATGCTTGAACATATCGAGCGCCTCAAAGCATGGCAGGCCCTTGATCTGCCCGCAGGCATAGAGCGGCTGGTTCACCAAAACCGCTTGCTCAAGATCGCCCGTGAAGGTGGCCAGATGACTCCTGCTGACTTGGCCAAGTTCGAGCCGCAGCGACGCTACGCCACCCTTGTGGCGCTGGTCATTGAGGGTATGGCCACCGTCACCGACGAAATCATCGACCTGCACGATCGTATCGTGGGCAAGCTGTTTAACGCAGCCAAGAATAAACACCAGAAACAGTTCCAGTCATCCGGTAAAGCGATTAACGCCAAGGTGCGCCTGTATGGACGTATCGGCCAAGTCCTACTGGATGCCAAGCAAAACGGCGGCGATCCGTTTGCTGCCATCGAAGCCGTCATGTCCTGGGATGCTTTTGCCAAGAGCGTCACCGAAGCGCAAAAGCTCGCGCAGCCCGAAGACTTCGATTTCCTGCATCACATTGGTGATAGCTACAACACGCTGCGCCGCTACGCGCCGCAACTCCTCGACGTACTCAAGCTGCGGGCTGCGCCTGCGGCCAAGGACGTGTTCGATGGTATTGAGGTGTTGCGCGCAATGAACATCAACAACGCCCGCAAGGTCCCCATCGATGCCCCAACCAGCTTCATCAAGAAACGCTGGAAAAAACTGGTGATAACTGACGTCGGTATTGACCGATGCTATTATGAGCTGTGCGCGCTGTCGGAACTGAAGAACGCGCTACGTTCCGGCGACATCTGGGTGCAGGGATCACGTCAGTTCAAGGATTTTGAGGACTACCTGGTACCATCCGAAAAATTCACCCGTCTCAAGCAGGCCAGTGAATTACCTCTGGCCGTGACCACCGACTGCGACAAGTACCTGCATGATCGTCTGACTCTGCTGGAAGCGCAGCTTGCCATTGTCAACCGCATGGCGCTGGGCAACGATCTGCCGGATGCCATCATCACCGAGTCCGGCTTGAAGATCACGCCGCTGGATGCGGCAGTGCCAGAGACCGCGCAGGCGCTGATCGACCAAACCGCGATGGCGCTGCCGCACATCAAAATCACCGAATTGTTGTTGGAGGTGGACGAGTGGACGGGGTTCACCCGACACTTCGCGCACCTGAAATCGGGCGACGCAGCCAAAGACAAATACCTGCTGCTGTCCACCCTCTTGGCCGATGCGATCAATCTGGGTCTGACCAAGATGGCCGAGTCTTGCCCTGGCACGACCTACGCCAAACTGTCCTGGCTGCAAGCCTGGCATATCCGTGACGAAACCTATTCGACAGCGCTGGCCGAGCTGGTGAACGCGCAGTTACGGCATCCCTTTGCCGCGCATTGGGGCGATGGCACCACGTCATCGTCAGACGGTCAGAATTTCAAGACGGGAAGCAAAGCCGAGAGCACCGGTCACATCAACCCGAAATATGGCAGCAGTCCAGGGCGAACGTTTTACACACATATTTCTGATCAATACGCGCCATTTCATATCAAGGTAGTCAACGTGGGACTGCGCGACTCAACCTATGTGCTAGACGGCCTGCTGTATCACGAAACCGACCTACGCATTGAGGAACATTACACCGACACAGCAGGCTTCACCGATCACGTCTTCGGTTTGATGCACCTGTTGGGCTTTCGCTTCGCACCGCGTATCCGCGACCTGGGCGATACCAAGCTATTCATCCCCAAGGGGGATATCGCTTATGGCGGGCTTAAGTCGATGATTAGCAAAGACAAGCTGGATATCAAGGCCATTCGTACCCACTGGGATGAAATCCTGCGGCTGGCCACCTCGATCAAGCAAGGTACCGTGACAGCATCGCTGATGCTGAGAAAACTCGGCAGCTATCCGCGCCAAAACGGCTTAGCCGTCGCCCTGCGCGAGTTGGGCCGCATCGAGCGAACATTGTTTATTTTAGACTGGTTGCAAAGCGTTGAGCTGCGCCGCCGCGTGAATGCCGGACTGAACAAGGGCGAAGCGCGAAATGCGCTGGCCAGGGCTGTGTTCTTCAATCGCCTGGGCGAAATCCGTGACCGCAGTTTCGAACAGCAACGTTACCGGGCCAGCGGCCTCAATTTGGTGACGGCTGCAATAGTGCTGTGGAACACCGTTTACCTCGAGCGGTCCGCCAATGCATTGTGCGGACATGGTCGCGCTGTAGATGAATCGCTATTGCAGTACCTGTCGCCGCTGGGCTGGGAGCACATCAACCTGACCGGTGATTACCTGTGGCGCCGCAAGGCCAAGGTCGGCGCGGGAAAATTCAGACCGTTACGACGACTGCAAATGGCTTAGCGTACTTTGAAATCCCTTTTCTGAGGCGACCCCTAGGTGCTTGAACATATTCGGTAATTGCCCCCAGCCAAGCGCTGAGAGTGCAGGAAGCGGATAAATGCTGAGAGCGGGGTTTGAGGCGCAATGGAACAGAAAGTGCACTTAAGCCCAATGCCTGCCCGCAATCCCTTGTGCTGTCTGGGTAGTTCGATAAAACCACCGTTTTATGAAACCGTTTCAGAGATGTCCTGGGATGGCCGTGAACACTCGAAAACAGGTGTTATAAACTCGTTTCGCTAATCAAAGTCTGCAAATCTACAGTTTTTGATGAGTAAATCGAACTTTAACCAGGGCTTACGTTGGTTTTTGGGTCCATTGCTCCCCGAACCCCAACATCTCGCCGCACTTGCTCTCACCGATCAAAGACGTACAGGTGGGAAATGTGGTGGATATCAGGCCACAAAAAACAAAGTAACGCTGCTTCGAACGTCTCTGCCCACCCACCCCTCGAGTTTTTTGGTGCCTCGCAGAATAAGCGCACCGCCTTTTTTTAATAGGTGGGGTTCATGGAGCGGATACCACAAAAAGGCCGCACCCTTTCGGGGCGCGGCCTGTTACTACGATATAGCAGTGGCTATCAAGTGGCTCCCCACCAACGCCATGGTGCCCATACTCTCTTGAGACCGAGTTGCGCCCTTAGCTCATTGTTAAGACCACTGTGGCAGAACGCGTAAATTACCTCGTCCGCCTTTCCTGGCGCCTGCTCAAGCTGCGCTTGTGCCCATATCTTATTCGTCTGCCAAGGACCCTGCCCAATGTCCGTGTGGGTGATTTGAGGGGCAGGCGCTCCATTCCTTGCAGCAAGCCTCCGCATAATCCGCGCGGAATCAATATCCTCAAGTAAGAAGCGAGCGTCTGCTGCCGAAACGTGACCTTTCAAGTCACCGTGCGCGCCACTGAGTGTATGCATGGTTTTGTTAGGCCCATTAGTATACGACGACATCATTTGGCGGCGTACTCGCAGATTGTTGGTCCGAACTTTGCTTAAGTGAATAGTGTGTGGCTGACCGTTAAACGTAACTGGGTAGGCTTTAAAGCCTCCTGTCGCCGCGTTTTTTTGCAGACTTGACCGTATGTTACTGCCTTTGGCAAGTATCCCTGGAAATGAACGGGACGGCCCTGACACAGCATGCTTTCCGCCGGAGGCGGCAGAAGACAAGCCACTCGCCTTAGACCCCATAGACCCCGCTCTGGAGCCTGCAGAGATCGCAGATGACGCAGAGCCCTGACCAACCTTACTTGCTAGAGAAGGCTTGGCTGCAGCAGAACCTGCCAAACTGCCACCAAACATAGATGCTAGATCAACACCATATCCAAAGTTATCCAAGTGCGTGGCCGCTGGAGGGATGTAATAATCCCCTCTAGTCGGATCAGTTCTGGAGGCTGAGTCAGCAAGAATTACCTCCTCTGCCGCAGCTTTCAAACTCGCACCTAAGCCAGCCGCTACACCGCCAGCAATGGCCCCGGCGATAGCCCCCGCTGGTCCGCCAACAAGGAACCCTGTCACGGCTCCGACAGCCGCACCGATAAGGGCTTCTGCGATAACCCATCCCCAGCGTTTCCACCAGGGGCGGTTTAGACGCTGCTCCCAACCCCAATCATTGCCAGAGTGGTCAGAACGATTGATCGGATCCATGTCGCAGTAGTGATACCGATTAGGACCAGCCCCTCCAAAAGGGGAAATGCTATCAGCAGACCAGAATTGACGCATGATGGGATCATAAACGCGGAACCCGTCACCGAGGATGTAACAACCGGTAGCTGAGTCAATAAAATACCCTTTAAAGCCAATAGGATAGTCAAGTTGGTCGCCACTTACGTCGTGTTTACGTATTCCCTCGTCGGAATAGGAGAAATTAACCGCATTGTTACGAATTACCCGACCGTCTACATAATTGTAAACAGCATGGACTGTCCCGTCAGGAGTAGTTGCGAATAGCTCAAGTACAGGAGATTGGTTGGTTGATTTGTACACATAACGTCCAATACTAATGCCACCCACGTTAATGTAGACAGTTCGCGCAATCTCGTCACCAATGCCGCCGATCTCTCCAATCAGACCATCCGCACCGTACAATAAGCAACGAGTTCTGTTTTTGGCGATGTCGCTGATTTTTACCAATTTGCCAAAAAAATCATAGCTGTATCCTGCGATATCCGAACCGTTCTTAGAGACTTTAAGGAGTTGGTTCATCGCATTATACGTCATTACTTTATATGTATTTTGCTTTGTGTCGACATCGCTTATCGTTATAGAGGCTACATTGCCGTTATCGTCATAAGTAAAATCACGTACTTCATGGGTATCAGCGTTACTGTCCATGCTGCCGAGCTGATCACCGCGCCGTAAGAAGTCAACTGTTAGTGCCGCGCTTGGCATTTCAGTAAATATACCGCTAGCGGCAGAAAACACAGTGTCCTCATATAATGTGCTGTAAGTCCTCCAGCCTTCATTCGTTGTAGACCGCAGCAAATACTTTTTGCTAGGCGTGTATTCGTAGTTGGTGGTTACGCTACTGCGCGGACTAAATGGAGGTTGATATGCAATGGTTCGACTTTTAGCATTTCCATCATCCATGGTAACTTGATTAAAAGTTAGAGCCTCATGCTCAGCGCCATCCACCATCACACGAGTACGACGATCACTTTCGTTTCCGAATTTGTCGTAGCTAAAATAAATACGCAGTATGTCCTGGAGTGTGTTGGAGTCTGTTATGTGGATTTCCGTTGGTTTGCCGGAGCTTGAGTTTCCTCTCGCCACAGTAGAATAGGTAACCGTCGCAAAAAAATTAAGGCCTGACCCGGTAATGAACTCTTTTCTGGTCAGTCTACCAATGGAGTCATACAGACTGCTCTCCTTGCAGATCAAGACATTCCTATGGTCAAGTAACTCCATGCTTTCCAGTATGGTGGAAAATCTAGAAAAACTATTTCTTGTAGTCGCGCCTATGGCATGTACTCCAAACATAGTACTGATACTTGTAGCCGCACCAAAAGAATCGTATCCATAATTATGCGAAACTGTATCTCGAACAAGCCCTGAATTTGGATCGATCTCTCGAGTGCTGACATTGGAAATAAACTTAGAAACAGGATCATACGCAGCGGTGTGCTCTAGGGTTTTATCCTTGGCGTCGCCTGTGACATCAAAGTAAGTAAGCTGGCCGGTAATACTATTGTGTTCGAACCAAGTACTACCCCGATCAGTCTCCACAAAATAAGGTGTCTGCTCTGTGGGGGAACGGTAGCTGATGCGCTTAACAACTTTACGCATCCCTGAAGCGTCATAGTTAGGATCTCGCTGCGTAACGATACGCCCGAAATTGTCGAATTCGCGGGAGGCGTCCATTATGGTTACAGCAGCGCCTCCATTGCGACTGTAACTAGCTTGAATGCGGCTCAACTCGCTGAGGGTGGTCAATCGGTCGCCATATGTAAAGGCTGTCGTCTCTTCACCGCAAGTTTGCGTTGTCATGCGATTTAGTTGGTCATACGAGAAGGTAGTGGCAGTGCCATTTTCTGTGGCCGTGAGCACCCTTCCGTAGCCGTCGTAAATTTTTGAACTAGTGATTACGGTCTTGGTAATAGCACCCTCTGGGTAAGTCAATTGAGTTTCGTAAATATCACCGAAGTCGTTAAATTTTTGGATGTTCTTAACGTCTGGGGAGGCATCGGCGTACGAGGTTAATGTAAAAGGTGTGGCCGCTTTATCAACTTCAAAATTTAACGCCGTGCCATCAGGGTTGACCGCCCGAGTAGTACCAAACAGCCGGTGCTCATAAGTGCTGATGGCCTTCACCTGTTTAGAGGTTGAGTTGGTAGGCGAGGTACTCACATAATCAATGGCCTCATGTTGAATTACTTCCGCCGAGCCATTGCTTCTATCATATACAGTAATAGTCGCCACTTGACTAAAATCATCACTGTCTGCATGACTAATAATAACCGGATCGCCCTCATGATCATAATGCCAGCAAGTGATTTTCCCCGTGCTGGAGGTAATCTTGACTCGATTGGTGTAAAAGTTTTGGTATTCAGAAGGAGTGGATGGGGCGTCTCTGAATGCCTTGCTCCAATAACGAAAATCGTAGCTTGTGATTTCTTCATGCTGGGTGTTGGAGTGCTTCTTGATCTGCGTCAAACGACGCGTCTCATTATATACATACAAGGTATTAGAGCCCGCAGAGTCTTCCTCTTCGTACACCAACCCTGACAGAGGGCTAAATTTAGCGTGGCCTGCAAACGTAGGCTGCGCCTGTCCAGTTGCCCAAATATATGACGTAGACTCTACAATCCGCATGCCCTGATAATTACTAACTGCCCATGAAATAGAAGTTTTATTTTCCACTCCATTGGAGGAGGACGATGTCTCGAGAAGGGTGCCTAACAGTAGAGGGGTTGATATATCAGTGGTATAGCGATAATTGGCTATTGTAACGTCGTTAATTATGTCGGCCTTTTTAAAGGTCATCGAAGTTGTTACGGTATTTCCGTTATCGAGAGGATTCGTGTAGGGCATGCCTACCACTGTGCTGTAAGTATAATTCTCGGTTTGATTTCCACCAGTTGGTACTTGCAACCCCGGTTTAGGGCGAATCGTTTTAGTGTGTAGAAACCTAACGAAGTCAGGACTAGGCGGGCAGCCTGCAATCTCAGTTGAATTTTTTGGGTAGTATGTGTACTCCTCAATTATTCCGGATGGGAGGCTTTGAGTGAGCAAGTTACCGTATTCATCAAAAGTGCGACTAGCTTGATTGCGACGAGACGTGATTTGGCCAGTTGAGACAATGACTTCCTCATGATCAACGGTCATCACAGTCCAGCGAGCAAAGTTAGCAACCTGTGCAGAAATGCCCCCGTTAACGATAGGATAGCTGTATTGCGTCACAACACGCTGAATAGTCTCCCTACCAGATCCGACTTCTTCTGTAGTGGTAGAAACGGGCAAATGAAATCGATTGTAGGTAGTAATGACTCGAGACTTGGCATGTGCGGCCGTTACGGTATAAGTGTAATCCTCTGCCAGTGATGCACAATTGTCCGCCATGGCAATCATAGCGCGGCCGGCCTGATAGCCTGTGAAGTTGTTGGGGCCGCCGTAACTATAGTTTACGGTGCTGGATACCCTCTCTACGCCACCTGCCAGAGAGCCTGTCTGCACTTGAGTGCCAACAGAGAAAGTCTGCGTATCTGAGAAGTTCAGATCCTCCTCCAGTGACACACGGATAAATTGCCCTGTTGGCAGGGCGACTTTTTTGATAATAGCGCCAGCAGGACAGTCAGCATCGTCAGGATCGTACGAAAGGGTAACCCACCGACTCATGTCATTCGGCAAGCTGATTCGCTTAATGTAGATATTGTTATTTGTGCCGCTCCCCACGCTGGTAGCACCTAAAACAACCCGGGTGGTGATGGTCACCCCGTCAATTTGTTGTTGGATGTCCATAAACCGTTCGGAATCATCACTGGTTGGGTCTTTGTAAACTGAGGCGGTAACCCAATTAATACTCTCATCGTCTTCAATTCGGGTAATGATGTCTGTATTTAACCAAGGGTCGCGCGCGACGGTAAACTTAAGTCCATGACCGGATTCCGAGCGCATTTCTTTAATACGGCCTTGAGAGTCGTAGTATTCCACAATGCCGTTGATGTGGCTTACTTGGAATCCTTGGTGCTCGACATCTGAAGTAAAAACAGATTCAATCTTTACATCCTGTTCTCGATGAGCCTCCAATGACGCTGAGTTGTCGCTGATAGTTCGGCTACTAACCCCCATCAGATTGTCAACCAATCCACTAGCAAAGTGTATGCGCCCAGCCCCGTTTGGGGACATCATGGGCAAGTTTAAACCGAACTGACACTTTACGCTTTGGTCTGCTGGATCAACAGTACCGTAATACTGGGAAATACCCAAGGACATTGTATAGTTAAAAGTAACGGGAGCCGAAAACCCACTGCTAACCGTACCGAGGATAACATTTGACTCAATTCGACCAGTTCTGGCATTGAAGTCAAAATCAAAATTACCGCCAGAAGCTTGAGTGTAGATATCACTTACACTAGTCATGGCATGCTTTACGTCATCCTGCATAGGGGCAGCATTAGTTTCAGCGTCTCCTTTAATTTGAGAAAAATAGCCTTCGTTATTGCTCATGATTTATTTCCTGATTTAGAATTACTTGTTTACCTAAAAAATATAGCTAGCTTGCAGCTAATATTTAATGAGCACAGACAGAATATCCTGAGCGAATGACTTGTCTGATCGAAAGTCTGAATTCAGACCATTATTTATGGAGTTGTACGAAATCGATTAAATGTCTGAATTTGTAAAGTCGCCGCCATCACCGGATAGCCCAGGCACAGGCACAGGCACAGGCACAGGCACAGGCGCAGGCACAGGCACAGCACCGTCCCGGAACGGTCAGGTGTTGCACCTAGTTTTTGCGGCCGCCTTTATAGATGAAAACCACCGAATCGAACGAGCTTCATAAATATCATTCTGATAAATTTAATATGTGCTCTCTCTGTTGAAAATACTCCAACTTTATTGCACACTTATCTGCTTCTGCGGCGATCGAAGTAAGATCTGATTTAATCTTTTGATGAAATTCGGTGACGTCCGTTCCATCGACCATGCTGCTGGTGGCAAAGGACGAGAGCATTCGATCGGAAGATAACTTGGAATTGGCTTCGTTTGGCATCCTAGTAGAGTTAGTATTAACGGGGTAAGTATCATTATTCTGGATGGCATTTTTTAACTACTGGTACTTTCGGCTCTCTAGTTCTATAAGATTTTTTTCAAGTTCGAGTTTACGAACATTAACAGCAATAATCTCTTTGTTTAAAATGGTTAGTTGTGTTGCTTTTTCATCGGTATGGGTTTTATTGATGTCGGCGATCTGTCTTTCACAACTGTTTTTTTTCCAGTTCCATGCCCCGGCGGCCCCCATTCCAAAAGCAACAGCAACTACAATGTTGAGAACTACTACAGTTGGCGTCATTGGTTCAAAACGAAAAGTGCTTTATCATAAAAAAACTTACGTTCAGATAAGCCATTAATTCCGCCATTTATGCGTCGGGTAATGGTTTCGAGGTCGCCCTTGTCTGCCAAAAAATTTAGGCCATTTGCCGACCAAAACCACGCAGCTGCAGTTGCTGCATAACTTGGCTGTTCGAGCAGTTCTGGATGCTTAACTAAATCAATATCCAAAGCCTCGCCACAATTTAGGTAGTTTGTATAACCTGTAATTTGTATCAGTCCTCGCCCGCAGTATTTTCCCCCATCACCATCAGGCGCAGCTGTGTTTCCTAGGCGTTTGGCCAGTGAGCCAGTATCGTATTTTTTAAAATACAAACTATTGCCGATTTCTCGCAGATAACGGAGTTGGCCTGACTCGTGCCTTATTTGAGCAATAAACGCTGCGATACGGAAATTAGAGAGAATTGAATATTGAAGCATCGCTTTATTCAAAAGAGGAACATATAAGTCTGCTACGCTCTCTGACTTAGGTAATATCTTCAGTAGTTGAAATTTGTCGATCATTAAACACCTCTGTTATTTTTAAACTGCAACTCAATGCGCTCCAGTCTCTCTTTAATCAATAGATACTGTGACCTTGAGTTAATGTTTTTTGCATTCGAGAAATTTAAATTCTCAACAGGCGGATTACTATTTGCTTGCTTAATTAGGTTTTGGTTTCCAAGGTTAATTCATTCTGGCAGCACCTGGACTTTATCTATTGCTGCTTCTGTGTTTTTCAGTCGTTCAAAGTCATTTCTTAATGGGCTGATGTGTGTGTTTTTGTGATGTGTCAATTGAAATATATCCAGCAAGTAAGGTGTCGCGCGCTAATTACTTGGGCGGTTAGTGCGCGATACCTTTTCCTTCGCAAAAAGTTGTTTTCCTAATCATGCATTTTGCCTTCAGATATGTTTAATTTTTTATATATGTAAGACTGCAAAATTACTATTGAGGCATCTGCACCTAGCCAGCCACATAGGCCGGTTACAATCCCTGAAAGTTCCGAGTTAATTCCCATGGATCGGCAGCCTAGCAATATCAAATAACCTGCGAATGCAGCCCCCACACCTTGCAATACAGTTTCTCCAATTCTAATAGGTTTATTTGCGCCAAGCTTTCGCATCATATGGCCCAAAACCCCGCCTATTGCGGCAATTAAAACATACCCGCCAGAGCGAGTCAGTTCGGTTAAAAAATCATTATCTTCCATGCTTATACCGTTAAAATTATAAAGAAGGCTGGATGCCATCCAGCTAATGGCCTCCGCAAAACCTATGGATGAATTAAGCCTCAGTAGTCGTCTTTGATAATTACTGTTGGCTTTTTTAGTTGGCAGTATCTAATGGAGCGTTAACCTATTTCGAATATTTATAAATTTGTTACGTGCCGCGAACTTTAAATCTGTTTTTTTAAAAAATAAACCCGCTGTCTGAAAAAGTAGCCGCTACCCCATAAAGTGAAATCTAAAAATATCTTAGGGCGACTGTATAAACTCTGTGGATAGCAGTCGCTGCATGCGCAGTTTATGAAATTCCGGTCAATATTTTTATTGGTGCTGGAACATGCTTTGCGGGGAAATATGTTTCGGGGGGTTTCCTGCGGCTCTGATTTAAGAGTCGCCCTTGAATTCGCGCTTGATCTAATGTCGCATTAGGCTCTCTAATAATGTAGAGCGATGCAGTGTGATGCCAAAAAGCCATCTAGGTAGTTTTGAAAGTTATAGTAATAAGCTTAAATGCTTGTGTGATTGGATTGAAGTTAATGGAGAGCGAAAGTGCGCCAATCCAGGCGATAATTTAAGCCTTTCAGATGAGTGCTCATTGGTTTATTTAAAAGCTGGAAGCTGGACGCTTAACGTTGGGGGCGATCGTATTTATGCATTCCTAAATGCTGGAGGAGTAAGTTTAATTCCGTCATTTCCCTTAATTATAAAGATGCCGCCAGTAAATTACGTTGTTAATTCTCGGTCGATATATTACGATGTGCCTTTGGTTTCGGCGCTATCTAAAATAAAAGACATGGCTGTATTGGATGATATTGTTAGGCTTTGGTCTTTTGATTTTTTAATGCTTACTGCCAAATGGTATGATCAATCGCGCGACAATAGTTACCGGAAAATAAAAAGATCGTTGGAGCTTTTAGATGATTTGCCTGCGATTATAAAGGAGGAGGATAGCGCTATCTCATTTTTAATTAGTACTACCGGTGTTTCGCAGTCTCACTGCTTGTCTATAATGAAGTCATTAAAGACCGGTGGGTACATTGAGCTGGATGCAGGGTGTTTAGTTAAAATACACACACCTCTTCCAAATAATTACTGAGCTTCTAATATTGCTATGCTATTGGCCGGCGGCAACACCTGACTTTTCCGGTGCGGTGCTTGTTGTGGTCATTGTCACAGCAGGGGTTGGTTACGCAATAATAGAAGTGAGGGACTATTTATGGTGCTCCTTGTTCTCCGAGTGTTGGCTTTGATTGAATATTGCCCCAGGGCTGGTTGCTGTTTTTTGCTTCAGCAACTGTGGATAAGGCCCAAGACTCCGAGTAGAGATCCAGCTGAACACTCATTTTTTGATTTGGAGTTCGTATAACTCTTAAGTCGCGCGACGTCGTGATCCGCGCCGGATCGACTACGTTTGCCGTGTTGCACGTTATAGTCGCAAGTCATAGAGTATTTGCGACATAACCTGCGACAGGTAACAGCATGATCCAAACCTCTTCTACCCGGGGAGCCTACAGAATTCGGAAAAAATCGTACGCTAAGGTTTTCCGACCTGCCGTAGCGGCCTGAATTTACCGTCTTCCAGCTTGCGGCTCTGTCGCCAGACATAATCGCCGGTCAGGTTGATGTGCTCCCAGCCCAACGGCGAAAGGTATTGATACAGGTCGGTATTCACCGGCTTTCCGGTGACAGTCAGCCCTTGGGTGGCTCGTTCCAGGTAGACCGTGTTCCACAACACAATAGCGGCGGTCACCAGGTTGAGTCCGCTGGCTCGGTAGCGCTGCTGTTCGAAGCTCCGATCCCTGATTTCACCGAGATGGTTGAAGAACACCGCCCTAGCCAAGGCATTGCGAGCTTCTCCCTTATTCAAACCTGCATGCACGCGACGACGCAGCTCGACACTTTGCAGCCAGTCCAGGATGAACAACGTGCGTTCAATCCGGCCCAACTCCCGCAGGGCAACGGCCAAGGCGTTCTGACGCGGATAGCTGCCCAGCTTGCGCAGCATCAATGAGGCGGTAACGGTGCCCTGTTTGATCGATGCGGCCAAGCGCAGAATCTCGTCCCAGTGAGCGCGGACGTGCTTGATGTTCAACGTGCCACCGATCATTGGGCGCAGTGTCGGGTAGTCCTGGACACTGTTCGGTACATACAGTTTGGTCTCGCCCAGGTCGCGGATGCGCGGCGCAAAGCGAAAGCCCAGCAGGTGCATCAGCGCGAAGACGTGATCGGTGAAGCCCGCCGTGTCGGTGTAGTGCTCCTCGATCCGCAGATCTGACTCGTGACACAGCAGTCCATCGAGTACATAGGTAGAATCCCGTACACCGACATTCACCACGCGAGTGCTGAATGGTGCGTATTGGTCGGAGATGTGGGTATAGAACAGCCGCCCAGGTTCGTTGCCGTACTTCGGGTTGACGTGCCCCGTGCTCTCGCCTCGACCGCCTGCGCGAAAGCGCTGGCCATCGGAGGATGAGGTAGTGCCATCTCCCCAGTTAGCCGCAAAGGCATGGTTGAACTGGTTGTTGACCAGTTCGGCCAGTGCCGCCGAGTAGGTTTCGTCGCGGATGTGCCAGGCTTGCAGCCAAGACAGCTTGGCGTAGGTCATGCCCGGACTCGATTCGGCCATCTTGGTCAGCCCGATGTTGATGGCATCGCCGAGAATCGCCGATAGCAGCAGCGTTCGATCCTTGGTCTGGGCACCATCCTTCAGGTGGGTAAAGTGACGGGTGAACCCTGTCCATTCATCCACGTCCATCAGCAGTTCGGTGATCTTAATGCGTGGCAGTAGCTGACTGGTCTTGTCGATCAGCGCCTGGGCTGTGTCCGGCACCGCCGCATCCAGCGGCGTGATCTTAAGTCCGGACTCAGTGAGAATCGCGTCGGGGAGTTCGTTGTCCTTGGCCAGCTTGGCGACGGTCGCCAGTTGCTGCTCCAGCAGCTGCAAGCGCTCCTCCAGGTACTGATCGCTGTTGGGGTTGATCGCCAATGGCAGCGCCTGTTCCTTCTTGAGTGCGGCAAACTTCGCAGGCGGCAGCAAGTAATCTTCAAAGTCACGGAACTGCCGTGATCCCTTCACCCAGATATCGCCGGAGCGCAGCGCGTTTTTCAACTCGGACAAGGCACAGATCTCGTAGAAGCGCCGATCAATACCTTCCGGCGTGATCACCAGTGGTTTCCAGCGCGGCTTGATGAACGCAGTCGGTGCGTCAGTGGGCACCTTGCGCAAGTTATCCGCGTTCATCTCGCGCAGTTGCTGGATGGCATCCAGCACGCGTTGTGCTGCCGGTGCTGCCCGCAGTTGAAGCACCTCCAGAAAGGCCGGCGTGTAGCGGCGCAGCGTTTTGAAGTTCTAGCTGACCAGGTGCAAATGGTCGAAGGCTTCGGGACGGGCCAGAAGTTCGGCGTCGGTCACACTCTGGGCGAACTCGTCCCAAGGGAGCACCGCCTCGATGGCAGCGAACGGATCGTCCCCCGACGCTTTGGCTTCCAGCAAGGCTTGGCCAATCTTTGAATACAGCCGCACCTTGTCGTTGATTGCCTTGCCCTGTTTCTGGAACTGCTGCTGATGCTTGTTCTTGGCGCTGCTGAACAGCTTGACCAGGATGCGGTCGTGCAGGTCCACCAGTTCATCGGTCACCGTCGCGGTGCTTTCCAGCACCACGGCCACCAGAGTGGCGTAACGCCGTTCGTTCTCGAACTTGCCCAGATCCTGAGGTGTCATCTGCCCACCTTCACGGGCCAGCTTGAGCAGGCGGTTCTGGTGAATGTGCCGGTCGAGACCTTCAGGCAGGGCCACCAATTGGAATATCTTCAGCCGCTCGATGTGCTCCATCATGTGCCGCGAATTCGGTTTCAACGGTGACTGCCGCAGCCAGGTCAACCAGGTGCTGTTGCTGCCTGCTTTGAGGGTCAGCAGCTCGTCGAGCTTGTTGCGATGTTGTTGATTTAGCGGCTCGATCAAGGCGCGGTAAACCCTTCGGTTAGCTCGCGCCACGGCTTCGGAACAGGCCCGGTCGATCACTGCCAGGGTGGGCAAGATCCGCCGTTGCTGACGCAGACTCTCCAGGGCCTGACCGGCCAGTAACAGGCCCTTGTCGGTCTGCTGGGCCAGGTCGGTCAACTCGCGTACCAGAGCACGAAAGTCTGACAACCCGAACGGCAGCAAGCCAAGGTAGGTACGCAGCTCTTGGGCATGTTCACGACGGGTGACATCACGCTCACCGTACTTCGCCCAACTTTCGGGGGCCGCTTGAACATGTCGGGCCACCCACTCAATAACCGGATCGGGTAGCACGCTGTCGCTGGCCAGCGCGTAACCGGGGTAGCGCAGCAGGCAGAGCTGCACCGCAAAGCCGAGGCGATTGGCATCCCCCCGGCGCTGACGGATCAGCGACAGGTCGGACTCGTTGAAGGTGTAGTAGCGGATCAGGTCATCCTGGCTGTCCGGCAGCGCAAGCAGCGTATCGCGCTCAGAGGCCGAGAGTATCGAGCGACGCGGCATGTATCAGTCATCCGTGCGTAGGTACTGGTAGAGGGTTTCCCTACTTATATCGAACTCACGGGCTAACTGGGCTTTCGGTTCGCCGGCAGCGGCTCGTTGCCGGACTGCGACGGTCTGTTCATAGGACAGGGCTTTCTTGCGGCCCCGGTAAGCGCCACGTTGCTTGGCCAGGGCGATGCCCTCGCGCTGTCGCTCACTAATGAGCGCTCGCTCGAACTCGGCGAAGGCCCCCATGACCGACAACATCAGGTTGGCCAAAGGGGAGTCATCACCGGTGAATACCAAGCCTTCCTTCAGGAACTCAATACGCACGCCGCGCTTGGTCAGCTTTTGCACCAGACGCCGCAGGTCATCAAGGTTGCGCGCCAAGCGATCCATACTGTGCACCACAACGGTGTCACCCTCGCGAACGAAGCCGAGCATGGCCTCCAGTTGAGGCCGCTGGGTGTCCTTGCCAGAGGCCTTGTCGGTGAACAGTTTGTGCACCTCGGTCTGTTCCAGTTGTCGTTCCGGATTTTGATCGTAGCTGCTGACTCGGACGTAACCGATGCGCTGTCCTTGCAAAGCTGACTCCAAAGGTAGATTTGTCAGGCTGAAATCTATGACCTTGGCGAACAAGTGTCAATAAAATGAAAATATGACCCTACTCTGACGTGCAAGTTTAATTCAGCCTGACATCAGGTTAGGGTATACCTCAACTAGACGCTCCTGGCGGTCTACGATCCATTGCTTCGTCAACGCCAAGGCTGCTAAGCAATGAAACAGCAGACACTCATAAAACCTATGAGAGGTGCGCGCCAAGCACCTGCGACTAGAGTCGTTACACGGTTGCGCTCTGCACGGCCCCATCCAGCTCAAACAAACTGCCAGCCTTGCGCAACATGGCTGTGGTTTGTTCCATACGTTGTGCAAAATCATCCTGTTCAATCTGTTGCTTCAGTTGCACCACTACCTGACCCACATGGCGGGTCGGTTGCAGGATCTGTTCGGCACCCGGCAAGAACGGCAAGACCGCGCCACTGGCCTTATCGACCACCTGATAGCCAATAGTGGCCGCGCCAATGCCCGCGACAAGTCCGCCCACCCCACCCAAAGCTCTACCGCGTTTGATGCCATACACCGTGCCCCCGGCGAGCATCGCTACGCCCAATACGCGACCGGCCACGACGACCGGCGACAAGTCACGGCTGCTGTCGTTGCCAAAATAGGTCATGCGGTAAAAGAAATAACCGGCCCACAGTTCTCGTGACTTCAACTTGTCGTGCATGAACCAGGCCCGTGAGTCATGAATCTGGTCATCAAACAACGCCACCAGCAGGGCCATGTCGGTCTCCGTACTGGCTGTGCCATGCGCGTCGCGAAACAGTTGTTGACGGCGCTGATCACCCGCCGCCTTCAGCGTGGCATGATCCTTGGCCTCATCATTTTCGTTGAGCAGGTAGACCGTATCGCGCAACACCACATCGAGCACCTCACCCCACGCACTGGTCTGCTCTCGTTTATGGTCGGTGTAGTCGGATTTGAATTCCTCCGCGGCCTGTTTAAGTTGGGTTTTGTCAATTTGTGGTTCATAGATCGGTGAGCCGGGATAGTTCATGGCCGCTTCACGATTCTTCACACGGTTCTTCACCGCCTCCTGTTGCTTCGACTCATAAGCCTTTCGCTGTTTGCTCTCGTCATCGGATGCGACTTCGTTGGCCCCGATGAAGTAGGGCTGACGCTTGTAAATGTCGTTATTACCCTCGCGATCATTGACGTAACGACCAATGCGCCAACCGGTGATCCAGCCCAGTTGCTCGGCCAGAGTGTCTTCTACCGTGGTGTTCAGTTGCAGCGGCTTATACGCTGTGGTTGGAGCGTGCTCGTCTGCCGCCGCACCCGGTAGGGTTTTGCGGCGCCAGGCGTTGAAACGCTCAATCAGTTGAGGACTAATATCGAACTCAGTGTTGGTTGCCTCAGACAGCTTTCGCCACCACTTCTCCAAGTTATTAAAGGTGTCCGGTAGTACCTCCTCTGGCACTTGCAAGGGCGCGCCCGCGGCAAAAGCGGCGGCATACAAATCATGTAGGACAATCTGCGACACCAGTTCATGAGTGCCTTCACGGGCCTTGCCCTGATCATTTTGCGGATAGCCACCGCCGACATCGGAGTGCACGCCGGGGTACACCACTTCCTGAGCATTGCCCGGATAGTGACCGTCCTCGTTACGGATCGAGTCCAACGGGAAGCACGAGCGCTGCTCAAAGGCCGCGACAAAGTGCTGGCACTGCTTGACGAATCCAGGAAAGCGCTGCGCATCCGGCAGCAGTTGGCTGTCATCGGCCCAGTCCATATGCCCGGCAAAAAACGGCGTGACATGGGCAATACCCACCGAGGCCACGGTGTCCAGCACCCCGAGAAATTCGACGCTGACCGGCAAGCCCAGCAGTTCTTGTATTGGCAGTTCAGCCCCTTCTGGGGTATCGAATAACTGACTCAACCAGGTAACAAAAGTGCGTGCCTCTGCCGCTCCCCGAGAGAAGCCATATACGTACAGTTTGACCGCCAACACTTTCGGCTGGGCCTTGTCTTTACGGGCCTGCAAGGGGGCCAGCAGTTCTTTCATGATTCGCCGTCGATTGCCTTCGCCCAGGGCACTCATCATCGGTGCCTTCCAGGTGCTCATGGCCTCGACGGCTTTGCTCCGTCGTTCCAGGGGCAAGCGCGCTTTCAGCAGCGCCATGTGCAAGGCATCGGCCAACGAAACCAACGCCCAGTTGATCCGGTCTTCGCCGCCGGTGGCATATTTGAGCCCGTCTTCGGTGTAATCCAGTTCGCCGATTTCTGGGAAAGGCGTGCCGACACCGGGCATGTAGTATGAATAATACCCCTGCTCTATCGCGTCCTTGCCTTGTAGCGAGGCATGGAACAGCTTGGCGATATTCGTGGGGTGGCCGTTCTGGGTGTCGTTCCTCTCGTTGTTGTTGGTGCCATCGAAAAACAGGCTGATATGCAGGCTATGGCAACAGGCCATAATCTGTGTACGCCGTCCTTGTTCGTCGCGTTGCTGCTGAAAGCGTTTTTGCTCGGCAATTTGCTTGTTGTAGTTATCGGTCACCTCGATATAGGTCGTCGGTAACCGTCCGCCGGCGGGAAACGTCGGAGGCCCCCAGGCTTTGGCGTTTGAGTGGTTGTTCACTTCGGGCATACGGCTGGCTCCGGCATTTGCGACGGTTCATTGATCGGGTAATTGGGATGGTCGAACGCAAGACATGCCGTGGTCACCTTGACCCGATTACAGGTCAAGAAATGAACCTGTAGGTCACACGACTCCGTTCCAGGCCACTCCGGAATCTCCACGGTGGTGCTGTAGTGCTGGTAGTTGGCTGCGTGCTTGGCTTGTGCAACTCGATAGCCGTCAGTTCCTAAGGGTGGCCACTTTGAGTACGCAAACGGCTCTGGATCGACCTCCCATTCGACGTGGGCTTGTAAGCCAGGGCGCCATTTAGTCGGCATCATGATGCAACAGACGCTACCGCCGCCGCCGTGAGCCCGGTAGCCATTGACGGACATCCAGTTAATGTTATGCACGGTGTGATTAACGGCCTGCAGGTTGCCTCCGGCCATTTCGTTGTCTGCCGACGAGCAGCCGAACAAGGTGAGTCCCAACAAGATAAACAAACCTTGTTGCACAGTTTTTCTCAGTACCAATTGCATGACAGGCAACTCCCTTGCTGAGGTTTTCTCCGCAAAAAACTTCTCGCTATTAGTGTCTCCAAGACACGTTTGAACCGGCGTGCGCATGACTATCCAAGTACAACGGGTGCACCCGATTTGCGTTTCACATACTCGGCCAGTTCACCGAAATGGTTTTCCTCGCTGGCCTGGACGGCAAGTGAATAGAGCAAGGCGAAACGCCGCTCTGGACTCTCGTCGAGGAATTCAAAGTTTTTTCCATGTAACAGTTGCTGGGCCTCGCTGATACAGCCGAGCCGGTCAAATTGCTGATCGTCCAGTTCCCTCAAGGGGTGGACATCGATGTCGCCCTGATGAGGCTGACCAGTACCCGGCAGCCATTGCGGCTGGTTATCCCGATCAAGCCAGCCCCAATAAGTAGCGACTTGCAGAAACTCGGCGCGCTGGGCATCGGATAGGATCGAAGACATCAACAACGGAAAGATGCGTGAATCGTAATAACGCAACAGGCCGGTTTGCCCACCCCAAGTCATCTGCGACAGGGCTTGCAGGGCTCCACTCAAGACCTAGAAGGGCAATGGCGAGATCAGCACCATCATACGGCCACCCGTGGCATGTTCCAACAATTGGTCCAGCCACGCTTTATGTTGCCACTGGCGCAAATCCAGGCGCATCAACAGTGGCGCCTGATCCAACAGGTTTTCCTCTGGCGTACCGGTGAACAATGAGAACCATGGCGCTTCTGGCCGCAACACCTGCAAGGCAGGTACCGCACGGTGTTCCCATCCGGCCTGGTCGAGCAGTAGGTCAACCTGTTGCGCTCCAACGTTGGCACACGCCTGTTCGATCTGTTTCTGCCATAGCCTGGATGTTGTCATTTCCATTTTTCCCCGATTAATTGTTCACGGTTAATCTCAGTCAAAAGCCTCCAACTTCGCTGGGCCTACTCCTGATAATGAACAAGACTAACTGCCGTTCGTCGGGGCTAAAATGGCGGCCTATCGCCACCAACCTTTGGCCTAGATTAAATCGGTGATGGTAGTAAGCAACGCGGAGATTCGCCGTAGAGAGCCTCCGTTCTATCAGTAGAGACGCTTAGCGTACGATTTTTTCCGAATTCTGCGGGCTCCCCTATGAATGAGTAGGACGCCGCACCCTGCTCAAATTTCGAAATTTATTCTTGACTACATTTGATACGCCGCGCCGGGAATTGCAGGCCTGAATTGATGATCGCGCTGCGTACCCGGTCCTTGCTTTCCTTCACGGCGGCTTCGGGCAAACCGACCATGGTCAGCGAAGGTAAACCGTTGGCGAGGTGGACTTCGACGGTAACGGCGGGCGCATCCACACCAATCTGGGCGCGGCTGTGGACGATGGAGAGAGACATGGTCGTTCCTTGAGCTGAAGAGCACCGCTTCCTGCGGTTTTTTTAAGGTTAGTCGGGCGGTGGTGATTTGGCCTGGCTTCGGATGCACCGAAATTTTCGCAGGATGTTGCCAATGTTGGTGCGCTAATTCGTTTAGAAAAAATGCCAGTCAGGCGGTTATTTTTGGAGGGCCTAAACGGAGTCTTGCACCTGCAAGCCAGCCGTTTGGCTCGAGCTCTTTGCCGTGAGCCGCAGCCACCTCAAAAAAGCGGCTTTGATTGACTATTGCTTTTCCGGCTAATCGGCGTGCCTCGGCATGAAACTCAACGATCTGCAGCAGTTTTTCTTGACGGCTTTTTATTTTCACAGTGACCTCCATTCGATTTGTGAACTGTTTTTTTTCATCTTAAGAGGTGAACACGGTTTGGAAGCAATGAGAAATGCCGCTTGTTTTTGTAGGAGTCGGCTACATTTCGAAGGCCATCTGAAGGACGCACGTAGTCCTTTTCCTAAAGTTTTGAAAACAAGGCCAGGGCTCAAAAAAGCGCGTTTGCATTTTTGAGGTCAGGTTATACACTCAAGGTTAATGCATAACGTTAAGCTTTAAATTATGATCGTTAGCTTTAAGTGTTCTGAGACCGAGTACCTGTTTCGCAACGGTAAGACCCGTATGTGGTCAGCCATTCTGAGTGTCGTGGAACGAAAGCTGACGATGCTTGATGCTGCTGCCGTTCTGATTGACCTTCGATCACCACCGGGTAATCGCCTGGAGGCGTTGGAGGGGGATCGAAGAGGTCAACACAGCATCCGCATCAACGCCCAATGGCGAATTTGTTTTGTTTGGGGTCCTAACGGACCAGAGAACGTCGAAATCGTCGATTATCACTGAGGTGAGTAATGACTAAGAATGGTATGCGCCCGGTGCACCCTGGCGAGATCCTCAAAGAGGAATACCTGGAGCCTCTGAGCCTTACGGCTGCTGCTCTGGCCAGAGCGTTGCGCGTTTCGACCCCAACGGTGAACGACATCGTGCTTCAGCGTCGAGGCGTCAGTGCTGATATGGCTCTCAGGCTTTCTATTTGTCTGGATACGACCCCTGAGTTTTGGCTGAACCTGCAATCGACTTACGATTTGCGTAAAGCCGAGATTGAACGAGGGGCTGCGATCCGGGATCAGGTTGAGCGTCTTTCGCACTGCGCCTGATCCTCTGCTCCTGATCGAACCCCACGATACAAACGTGGGGTTTTTTTCGTTCAGATTGCCAGGAGTATTCGGGAGGCTCGCTTCCACCACGGTGCATTCGCCGCGCGCTGTGGCCGTTCACCCTTTGCCAGCATATGCGGAACATCCTGCAACCGAATCCACGGCTGGTTATTCCAGTGCAGCAAACTCAATGACATCTCCGGCCACTTCAACAGGCTCAAAATCGGACGTTCGTTTCTGCTCGGTTGCTGCGCATCCCTGAGGGCAGGAACCACGTCGTGGGTCAGCCATTCGCGCAGGGCTCGGTATTCGGGGCAGTAGTGGTAGACCAATAGGGCATACACGCCGGATTCGCTGATCAGCAGGGTGTCTTCGATGACGCCGTGAATGAGGATTTGCGCGGACTGGTGTTGGTCGGGGTCGAGTTTTCGGACGGCGCGTTCGTCGAGGAAAAGACGGAGCAGTCTGCCGAGGTCGCGGGCACTGAACCAGGGCTGGTTTTTCAGGAGGAGGGCGTGGAGGTTGAGTTTGTGGCGGGTGAAGACGTGGGGAATTAGATAAACGTCATTGCTATTCATTGATACAACTCCTTTTGCTAAAGGGGCTGCCGTCAATCGTCGCCAAACGATTGGGTGGCAGCTGTACGCGGGTTGGCGAACCGGAGCAAAAGGAACCCGGCAGACCCGAGGGTCTCCCACGCACAACCGCCATGACTCGATGGGGCGGAAGTAAATCCGCCATCGGATGTCGTAGTACGCCTTAAGCTTCCGGGTCGCCAAACCCAGTGCTGAACATTCAGCATTGGGTGAGCTTAGGAACTGGAGCTTTGCAGCGCTATCGGACGGCGGATGAGATCGTTGTAGGACTCTGCCTTGAATCAGCGCTGAATCCGGAATGGCTGGAAGGTCGTTCCGACCTTATCGCGAGCAAGCTCGCTCCCACAGTGGATTGGGTTCCCACAGTGGATCGGGTTTCACCGTGGGATCGGCGGTTTTACTCAGCCGGCGGATTCAGCTTCGCTTCCAGCTCCGCCACCTTGGCCTCAAGACTTTCCAGTCGTGCCCGGGTGCGTGCGAGGACAACCATCTGGCTATCAAACTCTTCCCGGCTCACCAGATCCAGTTTGCTGAAACCACTCTGCAGCAACGCCTTGAACTGGCTTTCGATTTCGCTTTTCGGCAGCGGGGTTTCGCCGCTGAAGAGGCGGGAGGCGGTGCCGGTCAGGGCGTCGAGGAAGTCTTTGGGCGCGAGCATGGGAAAGGTCCTGGAAACGATGGCGGGCAGTGTATCACGCAGTGTCTATAGTCAATTCCGACGTGTAGCCGGCGCACGCTTTTCGCGCATGCGGACGGACGGCAGCGCACTGTTTCTGTGCGTTAGTTCGCGGGTAATCACGGGCGGCGGCGTGCTGCATTGGCCAAGGGACTGAATTCAGTGGATTTTGGCGAGATGGCAAGCTTTCTGCTTAGTGACTGACAACCCATGCACTGATGCAGTCGCTGTGACGAATGCAGTGCGCCAGACGAAACGGGGAAGTGTTTCGTACGGGGTGGTCAGCTGGGGTCGGACGGGCATTCAAGGCCGACGATGCGTTACAAAGCCAGGCACTGCGCTTAGACTTGAGTCGGGTTTGTTTTCCTGGGGCAAGTCCACCAATTCGGGAGAGAGTTTTCATGAAGCTAGTCACTGCCATCATCAAGCCGTTCAAACTGGACGACGTGCGCGAGTCGCTGTCCGAGATCGGCGTGCAGGGCATTACCGTTACTGAAGTCAAAGGCTTCGGTCGGCAGAAGGGTCACACCGAGCTGTATCGCGGCGCGGAATACGTGGTCGATTTTCTGCCCAAGGTGAAGATCGATGTCGCCATTGACGACAAGGATCTGGACCGGGTTATCGAGGCGATAACCAAGGCAGCCAACACCGGCAAGATCGGTGACGGCAAGATCTTCGTGGTCAATCTGGAACAGGCGATTCGCATCCGTACCGGCGAAACCGATACTGACGCGATTTAAACGCCGCCACAAACCCAACGCCCCAGGAGAAAACAATATGACTCTGCGTAAATTCGCAGGGCTAGGAGCCCTGTTGTCCCTCGTAATGCCCGGCCTGGCCTTGGCGGCAGACGAGGTGGCGGCCCCAGTCCTTAATTCCGGCGACACCGCCTGGATGATGACCTCGACAGCCCTCGTGCTGTTCATGACCATTCCCGGCCTCGCGCTGTTCTACGGCGGCATGGTTCGGTCCAAAAATATTCTTTCCGTGATGATGCAGTGCTTCGCCATTACCGGTCTGATCAGCGTCCTGTGGGTCATTTATGGCTATAGCGTCGCGTTCGACACCACCGGCATGGAGCAGGGCGTCGTCAACTTCAACTCGTTCTTCGGCGGCATGGGCAAGGCGTTTCTCGCCGGCATCACGCCAGCCAGCCTGACGGGTCCTGCGGCGCTGTTCCCTGAGGCGGTGTTCGTCACCTTCCAGATGACCTTCGCCATCATCACCCCGGCGTTGATCGTCGGTGCCTTCGCCGAGCGGATGAAGTTCTCCGCCATGCTGATCTTCATGGGCGTGTGGTTCACCCTGGTTTACGCACCGATTGCGCACATGGTCTGGTCCGGTAACGGCGGCCTGTTGTGGGACTGGGGCGTGCTCGACTTCGCTGGCGGCACCGTGGTGCACATCAACGCCGGTGTGGCCGGTTTGATTGCCTGCCTGGTACTGGGCAAGCGCAAAGGCTTCCCGACCACCCCGATGGCCCCGCACAACCTCGGTTACACCCTGATGGGCGCCGCGATGTTGTGGGTCGGCTGGTTCGGCTTCAACGCCGGTTCCGCTGCGGCAGCCAACGGCACCGCCGGCATGGCGATGCTCGTCACTCAGATCGCAACTGCCGCTGCTGCACTGGGCTGGATGTTCGCCGAGTGGATCACTCACGGCAAACCAAGTGCACTGGGTATTGCTTCGGGTGTGGTCGCCGGTCTGGTCGCCATTACCCCAGCCGCGGGCACTGTGGGCCCGATGGGCGCTCTGGTGATCGGCCTGGCAGCGGGCGTGGTGTGCTTCTTCTGCGCCACCACCCTGAAACGCAAACTCGGTTATGACGATTCCCTGGATGCTTTCGGTGTGCACGGTATCGGCGGTATCCTCGGCGCGATCCTGACCGGTGTGTTCGCTGCACCGTCGCTGGGTGGCTTCGGCACCGTCACCGACATCGCCGCACAAGTCTGGATTCAGTGCAAAGGTGTGGGCTTCACGGTGATCTACACCGCGATCGTCACCTTCATCATTCTCAAGGTCCTGGACGCTGTCATGGGCCTGCGTATCACGGAAGAAGAAGAGGCGGTCGGCATCGATCTGGCCCTCCATAACGAACGCGGCTACAACTTGTAAGACGCGCATAAAAAACTTGCCCGGCTTGCCGGGCATTTTTTTTTGTCTGGCGTTTGTCAGTGAAGGACCTGCTGAAAGGTTTTTTCGTACACGTTGAGGGGCGTTTACGACGGGCGTTTTTCTGCGGCCAATGGCTTACATGATTGAAGGAATATTAGGGCCTTTGTTTTTTCCCAGAGCGCGCTAGAATGCGCCCCGAACGTGCGGAGAACTGTATGTGGCAACAGACTCTGATTACCCTGCGGGCACGGCCCCGGGGCTTTCATCTGGTAACGGACGAGTTACTCGCCGGCCTGCCTGAACTCAAGGCGTGTCGGGTCGGTCTGTTGCATTTGTGGCTGCAGCATACCTCGGCGTCGTTGACCATCAACGAGAACGCCGATCCGGCGGTACGTCGCGACTTCGAACGATTTTTCAATCGTCTGATCCCACAAGGAACAGACGGCTATGAGCATAACGACGAAGGCCTGGACGACCTCCCGGCGCACTTCAAGGCCAGCGTGCTTGGCTGTCAGCTCAGTTTGCCGATCTCGGCAGGCCGACTGGCGCTGGGGACCTGGCAAGGTGTTTATCTGGGCGAGCACCGTGATTTTGGCGGTGCCCGTAAAGTCCTCGCCACCCTGCACGGTGAAGAGGCATGAACCGCTGGTCACCAACGGTTATTGAATTTTTCCGGCAACTGTCGACAGACGGTAAAGCTGGGCTATAACTAATCTGCTTTTCGCAAGAGTCATGAGGTAGAACATGAGCGACGATGATCTGGAAAACGACGACCTCGAAGTAGGCGACGACGACGAAACCGAAGAAGGTCTGGAAGCAGCGGCCGAAGACGTCGCTGAAGACGACGGTGGCGACGCGCCCGTTCCGACCGCCAAAGGCAAAGCCAAGGCCGCGGTATCGGTCGATGAGCTGCCGAGTGTCGAAGCCAAGAACAAGGAGCGCGATGCTCTCGCGCGGGCCATGGAAGAGTTTTTGGCCAAGGGCGGCAAGGTGCAGGAAGTGGAGGCCAACGTGGTCGCCGACCCTCCCAAGAAGCCTGATAACAAGTACGGCAGCCGGCCTATCTAAGCGTCTGCCCTTGCTTGCTGAAAAAGCCCGCCGTCGCTGCGGGCTTTTTCATGGGCGGTCCAAAAGCTGTGGGCCTGCGACGATCCTCTGTAGGAGTGAGCCTGCAAGGGAACGTTGGTGATCTCAGGATGGGTGCCGGGAATTCCACAGGGCTAGCAACGCCGGCAATTCGGTCAAACTGCGAATCTCGGCATCTGGAGCCTTCTGCGCTTCCCAGGCTTTGCCTTGCGGGTTAAACCAGATCGCCCGCAGCCCAGCCTGCTGTGCCCCGGCAATGTCATCACCCGGATGATCGCCGATGTGGACGGCCGTTTCAGGCGTTGCCCCACCCCGCTGCAACGCCTCATGAAACAAACGCGCATCCGGTTTGGCGATGCCGATGTCTTCGGCGCACAGGGCAAACGTGAAGTAGTCCGCCAGCCCTAAGCGACGTACGTCGGCATTGCCGTTGGTGACCACGCCGAGGGCGTAGTGCTTGGCCAGTGTTTCCAGGGTCGGCTCGACGTCGGGAAACACGTCGATTTGATGCCGCGCATGCAAAAATACTTCAAAGCTTTTGTCGGCGAGATCGTTAGCCTGGTCATGGTCGTAACCGGCCTCTTCCAGTGCATGGAACAACACGCGGCGACGCAATGCGCTGATGCGATGTTTGAGACCCGGTTCGCGACTGAGGATCCGCTCCCGAATCGCCCACAAATGTTCCACCGGCACTGCCCCAAGGTTCGACGCATGCTCGGTCAGCCATTCACGCAGAACTGCTTCGGCGCTGAGGATCACCGGGGCGGTGTCCCACAGAGTGTCGTCGAGGTCGAAGGTGATCAATTGGATGGTCATGAGTCATCGCCCTTAATGCGTTTGGCCCGTGGATGGGCGCTGTCGTAAACCGTGGCCAGGTGCTGGAAGTCCAGGTGGGTGTAGATCTGGGTGGTCTTGATGTCCGAGTGGCCGAGCAACTCCTGCACCGCACGCAGGTCCTGCGAGGACTCGAGCAAGTGGCTGGCAAAGGAGTGCCGCAACATGTGCGGGTGCAGGTTTTGCCCCAACTCACGCGCGCCGGCAGCCTTGACCCGCACCTGAATCGCCCGAGGCCCGAGGCGCCGGCCTTGCTGGCTGACGAATACGGCGTCGTCCGCCGGGTTGGTCATGGCCCGCAACGGCAGCCACAGCTCCAACGCTTCGCGGGCTTTCTTGCCGACTGGCAACAGACGGGTTTTGCTGCCCTTGCCCAGCACTTGAACCATGCCATCGGCCAGGTCCAGCTGATCCAGATTGAGCCCGGTCAGTTCTGAAAGGCGCAATCCCGAGGAGTAGAACAGTTCCAGAATCGCCTGATCCCGCCGCGCCAGGAAATCATCTTCCACTGCGCCTTCCAGCAGTTGCAGCGCGCGGTCGGTGTCGAGGGTTTTCGGCAAGCGGCGTTCACCCTTGGGTGGCGCGAGGCCGTTGGCGGGGTCGTGGTCGCACAGGCCTTCGCGATTCAGGTAGTGATAGAGCCCGCGAACGGCTGATAACAGTCTCGCGAGACTGCGGGAGGATTGACCCTGTGAATGCAGGCGGGCGATCAGGCTGCGCAGGCGCTGGATATCCAGCGCGGCCCAGCTGCCAATGTTCTGTTTGACGCAGAAGCCCAGCACCTTATCGAGGTCGCGGCGATAGGCGTACAGCGTATGAGGCGACACCTGTCGCTCACTGCGCAGGTGTTCGCAGTAAGCGTCCAGTTGCCGTTCCATGCTCAGCGGACCGAGCGCAGGGAGCTGTTGACCCGTGGCAGCACGCGGCCCATGACTTCGGCGATGTAACTCAAAAACAGGGTGCCGACCGAGCTTTTGTAGTGCTGCGGATCACGGCTGGCGATGGCCAGGATGCCGTGAATGCCTTGATGGCTGATCGCGACGACGGCGGTAGAGCCGATCTGCTTGCGCTGTTCTTCGCCGAACAGGAAGTCCAGTTCGTGTTCTCGCAGGCTGCCGCTGACGCTTTTGTCTTCCGAGAGCAAGCCGCCGATGGCGGTTTGCGCCTCGGCGTGAGTCACCCAGCGACCCACCGGCATCGGGTTGTCGCCCAGCAGGATCAAGCTGACAAAAGGCACCTGGAAATCCTGGCGCAAGCTGTCTTCGACGCTGATCACCACGTCTTCCAGGCTGGTGGCGTCCATCAGCGCGAGAATCAGGCGGCGGGTCTTGTCGAAGAGGCGGTCGTTGTCGCGGGCCACGTCCATCAAGTGCGACAGGCGGTGACGCAGCTCGATATTGCGGTCGCGCAGGAGGGTCATCTGCCGTTCGACCAGCGAGATGGTGTCGCCGCGACGGTGCGGAATGCGCATGGCCGGAAGCAGTTCTTCGTGCTCGATGAAGAAATCCGGATGAGCCTCCAGGTACGCGGCAATCGCCGCCGCCTCAAGGCTTTCGGAAGGGGATTCGTCGGGCTGCAGGGCGGGAGCCTGGGGCTTGTCGGTCATGGATTTCGCTCACTCAAAGACGCACTTGTCCTTCGTATACGCGGACTGCCGGGCCGGTCATCATGACCGGTTGGCCGGGACCTGCCCACTCAATGGACAAGCGCCCGCCAGGCAGGTCGATCAATAGCGGCGAATCCATCCACCCCTGGCTGATCGCGGCCACTGCGGCTGCACAGGCACCGGTGCCGCAGGCCTGGGTTTCCCCGGCGCCACGTTCCCAGACGCGCAACTGTGCACGGCTCCGGTCGATGACCTGGAGAAAACCGACATTGACCCGTGCCGGGAAGCGCGGGTGATGTTCGATTTTCGGCCCCAGTTCATGCACCGGTGCGTTATTGATGTCACTGACCCGCAGCACGGCATGGGGGTTGCCCATGGACACGGCGGCCAGTTCGACCGGGGTGCCATCGACGTCCACCGGATAGCTCAGCGCCTGTTCCGGGGCCACAAACGGAATATCCGCCGGCACCAGGCGCGGAGCCCCCATGTTGACGCTGATCTGGCCGTCGCTTCGCACGTCCAGTTCAATGATGCCGCTTTTGGTTTCGACGCGAATCTGCCGTTTTGCGGTCAGGCGCTTGTCGAGCACGAAGCGGGCGAAACAGCGCGCACCGTTGCCGCACTGTTCCACTTCGGAGCCGTCGGAGTTGAAGATCCGATAGCGGAAATCCACGTCCGGGTTGCTCGGTGCTTCAACGATCAGCAACTGGTCGAAACCGATGCCGGTGTGGCGGTCGCCCCATTGCTTGGCGTGCTTGGGCAGGATGTGCGCGTGCTGGCTGACCAGGTCGAGGACCATGAAGTCATTGCCCAGGCCGTGCATTTTGGTAAAACGCAGCAGCATGGGGTTACTCCGGCAGCAGGCTTTCGCCAGCAAACAACTCGGCTACCGTCTCACGGCGACGTACTTCAACTGCCTGATCACCGTCCACCAACACTTCAGCGGCGCGGCCGCGGGTGTTGTAGTTGGAGCTCATGACAAACCCATAGGCGCCAGCCGAATGCACGGCCAGCAGGTCACCTTCTTCCAGGGCCAGCTGACGATCCTTGGCCAGGAAGTCGCCGGTTTCGCAGATCGGGCCGACGATGTCGTAGGCACGCGCCGCGGTATCGCGCGGGCGCACGGCAGTGACGTCCATCCAGGCCTGGTACAGCGCCGGACGGATCAAGTCGTTCATGGCCGCATCGACGATGGCGAAATCTTTGTGTTCGGTGTGCTTGAGGTATTCGACCTGGGTCAGCAGCACGCCGGCGTTGGCCACGATGAAGCGGCCCGGCTCGAACACCAGTGCCAGGTCACGACCGTCGAGACGCTCGCGCACAGCCTTGATGTAGTCGCCAGCCAATGGCGGCTCTTCGTCACGGTAACGCACGCCCAAACCACCACCGAGGTCGATGTGGCGCAGGTAGATGCCGCAATCGCCGAGGCGGTCGACCAGGCCCAGCAGGCGGTCGAGGGCATCGATGAAGGGTGGCAGGGTGGTCAGCTGCGAACCGATGTGGCAATCGACGCCGACGATTTCCAGGTTTTGCAGTTGCGCGGCGCGGATGTACACGTCTTCGGCGTCGGCAATGGCGATGCCGAACTTGTTCTCTTTGAGACCGGTGGAAATGTACGGGTGCGTGCCCGCATCAACGTCCGGGTTCACACGCAGCGAGATCGGTGCGCGAACGCCCAGCTCGGCGGCAACCGCTTGCAGGCGTTCCAGCTCATCGGTGGATTCGACGTTGAAGCAGTGCACGCCGACTTCGAGGGCGCGACGCATGTCGTCACGGGTCTTGCCGACACCGGAGAAGACGATCTTGTCGGCACTGCCGCCAGCAGCCAGAACACGTTCGAGCTCGCCACGGGAGACGATGTCAAAACCGGCGCCCAGACGCGCCAGGACATTCAGTACACCCAGGTTGGAGTTGGCCTTGACCGCGAAGCAGACCAGATGCGGCATGCCGGCCAGCGCATCGGCGTAAGCCAGGTATTGGGCTTCGATGTGTGCGCGGGAGTAGACGTAGGTCGGTGTGCCGAAACGTTCGGCGATGGCCGACAGGGCCACACCTTCGGCAAACAGCTCCCCGCCACGGTAATTAAAAGCGTCCATGGCGTTCCCTTATTGGTAGACGTCGTGCTTGTGTGCTTTGGAGGCAGGCTGCTTTTGCGAAGACTGGGCCTGCTCGGCAGGGTCCTGGTTTTCGTCAGGCAGGTACAGCGGGCCTTTTTGGCCGCAGGCTGACACAAGGCAGGCGACCGCGAGGAGCGCGGCAAGGGAAGAGATCAGGCGCTTCATGGCGAAATCCTTGAAAATGCGTTAATTGCGCCGGAGTATACCGGCCACCCGTCAGCTTGCCTATGCGACGGGGTTCCCGTCCGGCGGGGCTTGGCACGATGCCGATCAGCCAGGCGCAATCCCAGTGGAAGCGAGGCTGCTCGCGAAGGCGTAGTGTCAGTCGAATTGATGTTGAATATGATGGCCGCTTCGTCGGAACGCCGCCCGCAGCCGGCTCGCTCCCACAGGGTTTCCCGATCTGAACGGCCGATGCTTGATCGTTATCCTTTGCAATCACCGGGGCTCGCCCGTATCTTGCGGCGCTTGAGCGTGAACAGACATTTTTTGAGGTTGCCGCAATGAGTTTGACCGAAGCCCGTTTCCACGATCTGGTCGATGCCACTCAGCAGACGCTGGAGGATATTTTTGAGGACAGCAAACTGGATATCGATCTGGAGAGCTCGGCCGGTGTGCTCACCGTCAAGTTCGAAAACGGCAGCCAATTGATCTTCAGTCGCCAGGAACCACTGCGTCAGCTGTGGCTGGCGGCGGTTTCCGGTGGTTTCCACTTCGACTACGACGCAGAGAGCGAGCGCTGGATGTGCGACAAGAGCGAAGAGCAACTGGGCGAAATGCTCGCACGCATCGTCAAGCAGCAGGCTGACGTCGAACTCGATTTCGAAGGCCTGTGAGATTGTGACCGAGCCTGCCGTCGTTCGCCCACCCAAGCCGCTCTACAGTAATGTCAGCCCGGCGGTCCCTTCGCCGTGCAGTGGTGTGTGCCGGCTGGACGAACAGAAGGTGTGCCTGGGGTGTTTTCGTCATGTCGAAGACATCCGCGAATGGCGTTCGGCGGATGATGAGCGGCGGCGGGTGATTTGCGCGCAGGCTTCTCAGCGCAAGAACTCCGCCTGAAGCCATACCCGACCCGTAGCAGCTGGCGAAGCCTGCTGCTACAAAGGGTGCCGGTCGCACCTGACTTGTATATTTATTGAGCTGTGATAGTGTCCGGAAACGCCTCAACCCATCGAGGCTCGTGAAAACCCCGCCTTTTTCTGGCGGGGTTTTGCTTTTTCTGTGCAGAAGAAAGGAGTCTGCCGTAATCATGACCGCACCTTCCATCACCCTGACTCGTCTGGACGTACAACGTCTGGAGCGCCTGATCGACAGCCTGGATGACACGCTGCCGGGCGTTATCGCACTGCAAACCGAATTGGACCGCGCTGATACCCTGGTCGGTCACGAAGACGTGCCTGCCGATGTCGTGACCATGAATTCCCGTGTGCATTGCCGTGAAGAAAGCAGTGGCAAGGACTATCACCTGACCCTGGTTTATCCCAAGGATGCCAATGCCGATGAAGGCCGGATTTCCATTCTGGCGCCGGTGGGCAGCGCCTTGCTGGGTCTGAAAGTGGGCCAGCACATCGACTGGCCGGCACCCGGCGGCAAGACCCTCAAGCTGACGTTGCTGGAAGTTGAATCACAGCCGGCCAATGGCGGCGACTTCCCGGAATAACGCCCCTCAGACCTGTTCGAGCGCCTCGTTCAACGAGCGCTCCAGGTCAGCCTTGTAGCGCAGATACAGATTGCTGGAACTCTGACCGTCACCGAGCAGGCCCGAGAGGTCAAGGTCAGTGATGTAGCAGCGATAACGCTCGGTTTCGCGACGCTGATCCACAATCTCCTGCGCGACCACGCTGAACAGTTGGTCGCCATGTTCCAGCTCTGAAAACTCTCGCTGATTGCAATACAACGTCACCTGTACCTCGCCCGGCGCGGCTTTGCCAATGATGGCCTGCACGTCGTAGAACGGTTTGTTGACCGGCGTTTGCGGCGCTGGCCGTGCTTCGACCCGACGTGCCCGCCCGGGGCCGGACGGCAGCAGTTGGTAGTACAACGTGTCCATGCAGACGGGTTGAGCGGCGTCCATCGGCAACAAGGCATCGCGCCGGTACCGGATCGATTGCAGGAAGCGTTGCAGCGGCACCAACAGGCTCTGCTCGTCGTGATAGGGCAGGCGTTGTTGCCACAGCGCATTGAACTCATCCAGCACGTAGAGATCAGCCTGATCCTCATTGATTCGGTAGAACACCTGAATGCACTCGGGTTGGCCCATCGGCAGGATCAGCGCGAGGTCGTGGTCTTCCAGCGCCATTGGATCCAGGTGCAGCGGGCTGTAGCCTGCCAGTTCCTCACCCAGGTAAGCGATCAGCGCCGGCAAGGTGGCGATGGCGACGTGATTGACCTGGCCTGGCACCAATTCCAGAACGTGATAGTGCTGCTGGACCTGGATCAGGTAACGGTGATTGAGGTGGCTCAGCAGCAGGTTCTGCGCGGTGTCGATCACTTCTTCTACCCGGCGGGCAATGAACTGCGCGCGGTTATGGCAGAAGCAACGAACCCGCAGCTTGGGCTGCTGTGGCCCGCTCGGCAGGTTGTTGAGGTAAGCGCGCAGGCAGTCGAGCAGGGCGTGAGGGCCGTCGTAGCGGCTGACCAGCACTTCGTTCCAGCTGTTGAGCGTGACCTGGTCCAGCGTCAGCACCAGGTTCTCGCGAACCCCGGCATAGCTCAGCGAGTCGGTGCGCTCGGTGGTCATCAGGATGTTCAGGTCGCGATGGTGCTTGAGCGGATCGACACCCACGTTCACCAGAATCAGCACCTCGCTCGGTACGCTGGCACGCAGCAAGGGCTCTTCCGCCACGGTGGTCAGGGGCAGGGCGATGCTTTGTTGCAGGCTGCCGAGCAGGTTGAACAGCTCGAACTCGCTCAGGTCGCTGGTGCCAGGGTGCAAGGCGAGCCGGGTGCTGCTGTCGATCACGCCATTGCGGTGGCACCAGGTCAGGAGTTCCAGCAACTGGCGGCTGCGCTTGATCGGCGCGAAATGCTCCCATTCCTGAGCGGTCAGGCTGCCGTTGTATAAACCCCACTGGGTGTGCCCCGGCTCTTTCTTGTTGGGTGCCTGCACCAGCGTCAGCGTGTCTTCGGCCAGGTCCGGGGCGATGCCGGGGTTAATGAATTCGACCTTGTCGGCCTTGCGCTCGAAAGCTGCATATAGCCGTCGCCCCAATACATTGAGGTCACGCTTGTTGATCAGGCTGACGGTGTCTTCGGTGCGGGCGAACTGGGTCAGGAAGCGGTAGCTGTAGTTCAATTCGTTGACCAGCGCGCGGCGTTCAGCGCTGACCTGGCGGACTTTCCACTGGCTACGGCTATCAAGCAGCGCCAGTTGCCGCTGATCCCAGCCCCATTCCTGGGCCAGCCGCTCAAGCAATGAGCGCTGCCAGCTCTGGGTGCGGGTGTTGCCAGTAAGCTTGCGATTGACCTTAAGGTACAGCGCGCGGCGTACCAGCTCCAACCGTTCCGGTTCGCCCTGGGCCTTGAGGTATTCCTCGATGCGCCGGTAGACCACGATGTACGGGTCCAGCTCGTCGAGGTCCAGTTGATTGGCGAACACGGCTTGCTTGAAGCGCAGGCTCAGGCAATGCACCTTGGGATGCTCGCTGGCGTAGACCTCGGTCAGCAGCAGCTTGAGCACGGACTTGTAGGGCGACTCGATGCCCTTGAACAATTGCCAGAGCCCGGCGCCAATAAACTCCCCCGGCGGTATAAAGGCCAGATGCCCCAGGTCCAGGCTTTCGTCGGCACGGATGAAGCGTTTGGACAGCAGCGTATGGGTATAACGGTCATAGGCTGATTCTTCATAGACCGGCACCAGCCACCAGATCGGCGTGCGGCCGGCCAGCCAGATGGCGGTGCGGTAGAACTCGTCCAGTAGCAGGTAGTGCTGGGTGGTGCCGCAGTCTTCGGAACTCAACTGGGTATCGCGCTCGCCAAGTACGAAACGCGCCGGATCGATCAGGAAGAAATGCGCTTCGGCTCCCTGGCTGGCGGCCCAGACCTCCAGCAGTTGGCACTTTTTACGCAGCTCGGCGAGTTCGCTTTCGCTAAGGTTCGGCGCGTGACAGACCCAAACATCCATGTCGCTTTGATCGGCTTGAGCCAGCGTGCCAAGGCTGCCCATCAGGAACAGGCCGTGGATCGGTCGCGGCGGGTTGCTGCTGTGGCGCGGTTTGTAAGAGAACGAGCGAGTCAGGCGTTGGGCTTCAGCGAGGGCATTGGCGTCCGGCTCGAAATTCGACAGCCCGGCCGGCGTAGCGCCGGAAACATACCCCGGCAATAACGGATGATTGACGTGGAAAAACAGCGGTAGCAGCGTCAGCACCGTTTGCTGGCGGATCGACAACCCTTCCATGGCCCGGGCCATGCGGCCTTCATTGAGCTTTAGAAAGCGTGCGCGCAACTGGCTGAGAACCTTGCGGTCGATTCCCTCGTCCAGATCGGGGCGGATTTCATGGGTGCGGGTCATGTCGGCTCAAACCGGCTCGCGAGGCTCGGACGTGGGGTTGGCGGATGAAGGGCAGTTTAGCGCCTCGGGCCTGCCACTTTTAAGCTGAATGTGTATTTTTGACGTCAGATTTTTATCGCGCGGCGACAGCGGGTCACCGGGTTTGCCCGCGGAAATCCCGTGACAGGGGTTTCCGTGGGCGAAGCGGTCATCTCAGGCTGTTTCTTCGACGTTCAGGATCGTCAGCACTGTTTGCACATTTTGTGCGGCGTCACGACCCAGGCTGGTCAGATAACCGCCATCGGGCTGGTCGATCAGGTCTTTTTCGAACAAGCGCCGGGCAGCGGCGATGTGTTTCGGGGCAGCGGTCTGATGAATTTTCAAACCTTCCTGGGAACTGTCCAGGTTGAAGAGTGCGAGGACTTCCAGTTCGGCAACCAACTCAGGGGTAAGCGACATAAGGACTCCAGACTTTCTAGGAATTGGACGACAGCGCCCCTAAGGTGAGCCCACTCGTGCGGCATGTCCAGTGCCTGCATCAGGGATTTTCACCTCGGGAAGCATTCCCCGGCGGGTGGTGCGGCAGCAGGGTGCGTTCCAGTGTAGTCAGGGTGTGGGGGAAGGCAGGATTGATGGGTGACAATTTGTGTAGGAGCGGATTGCCCGCTCCTGCACAGTGTTCGCTTACTTCTTTTCCGGCGGCAATTCCGGCAATGCGCGCAGCGCTGTTTCGTACCATTCGGTGTTGAACGCGCGGTCTTCTTCAAGGATCGCGTCGATTTCTACCGCCAACACGTGTGCCATCAAGTTGAGAATTTCTTCACGCTCGTAACCGACCAGCGTCAACTTGTTGAAAGTTGCCTTGGCAGCCGGCGGGTTGTCGCTTTCGATCTGATTTTCGATGGCTTCGATCAGGGTGTTTTCGGCGAACTCTTCTTCGTCGATCTCGATATCAGTTGGCTCGCTCATGGCAGGCTCCTCAAGTTAAGGCGGCCAGTTTACCTGCATTCAGCACTTCGATGCTGCTGGCAAGAATCGCTTCGGCGTTCTATAAAACAGGACTGCCAACCCCGCACGGCCTGGAGGCTTTGTGATGCTCAAGCTTTATGGATTTTCCGTCAGCAATTACTACAACATGGTGAAACTGGCGCTGCTGGAGAAAGGACTGCCGTTCGAAGAAGTGCTGTTTTACCCTGGCTCGAGCCCAGAAGCGCTGGCCATCAGCCCGCGTGGCAAGGTGCCAGTGCTGGGGGGCGAACAGGGTTTCGTTAATGAAACAGCCGTCATTCTCGAATACATCGAGCAGAGCCAGAAAGGCACGCCGCTATTACCCAGCGATCCTTTCGAGCGTGCCCAGGTGCTGGCGCTGGCCAAGGAAATCGAGCTGTACATCGAGTTGCCGGGGCGCATGTGCTACGGCGAGGCATTTTTTGGCTCGCCGGTGCCGGACGCGATCAAGGAGAGGACCAAGTCCGAGTTGCTGCTGGGGTTTGCCTCGCTGGCGCGGCACGGCAAGTTCGCCCCTTATGTCGCGGGCGACAGTCTGAGCATTGCCGATCTGTATTTTCTGTACAGCGTGCCGTTGGCCGCTGCGGTGGGGCAGAAGTTGTTTGGCCTGGATTTGTTGGTTGAAATGCCAGAAGCCAAGGCGCTGCTGGAGCGTTTGGAAGAAAATCCAAATGTGCGGCGGATTGCGGCGGACAAGGACGCGGCGATGCCCGCGTTTATGGCGATGATCGCGTCCAAGAAGTGAGATTTGTGGTGTTCTGAAGTCAGTCATCGCGATCAGGCTCGCTCCTGCATTGGATCTTCAGTGAACACAGATTTTGTGAACACTACAGATCCCCTGTGGGGGCGAGCCTGCTCGCGAGGCTTTTAGCTTTTAGCGGCTGGCGAGCAGCGCCTGGCCGCGAACCACTGCCTGCTTGACCTGCGCCGGCGCGGTGCCGCCGATATGATCACGGGCATTCACCGAGCCTTCCAGCGTCAGCACCGCAAACACGTCCTGATCAATCTGGTCGCTGAATTGACGCAACTCTTCCAGGCTCATTTCCGCCAGGTCCTTACCGCTTTCCACGCCGTACTTCACCGCATGGCCGACAATTTCGTGGCAGTCTCGGAACGGCAGGCCACGGCGCACCAGGTAGTCCGCCAGGTCGGTGGCGGTGGAGAAACCGCGCAGCGCCGCTTCGCGCATCATCGCGTGCTTGGGTTTGATTGCCGGGATCATGTCGGCAAAGGCCCGCAGCGAGTCGCGCAGGGTATCGGCGGCGTCGAACAGCGGCTCTTTGTCTTCCTGATTGTCCTTGTTGTAGGCCAGCGGCTGGCCCTTCATCAAGGTCAGCAAGCCCATCAGTGCGCCGAACACGCGGCCGGATTTTCCGCGAACCAGTTCCGGCACGTCCGGGTTTTTCTTTTGCGGCATGATCGAGCTGCCAGTGCAGAAGCGGTCCGGCAGATCGATAAACTGAAATTGCGCGCTGGTCCACAGCACCAGCTCTTCGGAGAAACGCGACAAGTGCATCATCGCAATGCTTGCCGCCGAGCAGAACTCGATGGCGAAGTCACGATCCGACACGTTGTCCAGCGAGTTGCCGCCGACGGCGTCAAAGCCCAGCAGTTGCGCGGTGTATTCGCGGTCGATCGGGTAGGTGGTGCCGGCCAGCGCGGCGCTGCCCAACGGCATGCGGTTGGTACGCTTGCGGCAGTCGACCAGGCGCTCGTAGTCGCGGCTGAGCATTTCGAACCAGGCCAACATGTGGTGCCCGAAGGTCACGGGCTGTGCGGTTTGCAGGTGAGTGAAACCGGGCATGATGCTGCCGGCTTCGCGCTCGGCCTGCTCCAGCAAGCCTTTTTGCAGGCGGGTGATTTCGCCGAGGATCAGGTCGATCTCGTCACGCAGCCACAGGCGGATATCGGTGGCAACCTGGTCGTTACGGCTACGGCCAGTGTGCAGCTTCTTGCCGGTGACGCCGATGCGATCGGTCAGGCGCGCCTCGATGTTCATGTGCACGTCTTCGAGGTCGATGCGCCAGTCGAATTGGCCGGCCTCGATTTCACCCTGAATGGTGTTCAGGCCATCGATGATGCTGTCGCGCTCGGCATCGGTCAGCACGCCAACCTTGGCCAGCATGGTGGCGTGGGCGATCGAGCCCATGATGTCGTGGCGATACAGGCGCTGGTCGAAAGTGACGGAGGCGGTGAAGCGGGCGACGAAGGCGTCGACGGGTTCACTGAAGCGGCCGCCCCAGGACTGATTGGTCTTGTCAGTGCTCATGAATTCGCTCGTATCGGCTGGAAAAAATTGACGTTGAAAGCTGTCGCGGATAATAACAGGGTTGCCAATCCTGTCGCTGACACTGGTCGATACGTTTTTTTCTTATAGTGCGGTCCATACTCAAGGTGAGTCGTTGGGAAATTGCACAACGATATTTTTCAATTGAGCAATAACGTCCCGGCAACCGTCTACAGTTGGACAGTAGGAACAGCGCACTTTCTGGCGTGACCACTGACTATAAGAAGAGGGGGTGTTCATATTGTGTATCGGCAAACCCTACGGCGATCCTTCGCCAACGCGGGCCAGAGCCTCCAATCACGCGGCAGTTGAAAATTTAGCCGCCGATCTCGCGGCACTTTTTGGCCCTCGCGCTAGTCTTAGCGTGGATCGCGGTGACGGACGTCACTTCACCTGTCTACGCTATCCTTGTGCGAGACTCACGCAGGAATCCAGCGCAATATGAATGTCCTGATCGTTGATGACGAACCCCTGGCCCGCGAGCGCCTGAGCCGAATGGTCGGCGAACTCGAGGGATACAGTGTCCTGGAGCCCAGCGCCACGAACGGCGAAGAGGCGTTGGCACTGATCGACAGCCACAAGCCGGATATCGTGCTGCTCGATATCCGCATGCCTGGCCTTGATGGCCTGCAAGTGGCTGCGCGGTTGTGCGAACGCGAAACTCCGCCCGCGGTGGTGTTTTGTGCAGGACCCGATGAATTTGCCGTGGAAGCCTTACAGGCCAGCGCCGTAGGCTATGTGGTGAAACCTGTGCGTACTGAACATCTTCACGAAGCATTAAAGAAGGCCGAGCGACCCAATCGTCTCCAGCTTGCCGCCCTGACGCGTCCCGCCGCCGAAAGCGGCAGCGGTCCTCGCAGCCACATCAGCGCCCGAACCCGAAAGGGCATCGAGCTGATCCCGCTGGATCAGGTGGTCTACTTCATTGCCGACCACAAATATGTGACCTTGCGCCATGAAAGCGGCGAAGTGTTGCTGGATGAGCCGCTCAAGGCCCTTGAGGACGAATTTGGTGACCGATTCGTGCGTATCCACCGCAACGCGCTGGTCGCCCGCGAGCGCATCGAACGCCTGCAACGCACGCCTCTGGGGCATTTCCAGTTGTTCCTCAAAGGTTTGAACGGCGACGCATTGATCGTCAGCCGGCGCCATGTGGCCGGCGTGCGCAAAATGATGCAGCAGCTTTAATTCGCCGTTCACGGGGCGAATTTCACACCCGCTTGCCGGACATACAGGCCAGGGAGGCCACGCAGTTTCTGATACAAGTCAAAGTGGATTTGGCTGAGCTGTTATTATCCGCCGTATCTATTCAGTACGGATTGATCCATGTCCTCTCGCGAAATCCGCATCGCCACCCGTAAAAGCGCCTTGGCCTTATGGCAGGCCGAATACGTCAAAACCCGCCTGGAAGAGGCCCATCCCGGTCTGCTCGTGACGCTGGTGCCCATGGTCAGTCGCGGCGACAAGCTGCTGGACTCTCCGCTGTCGAAAATCGGCGGCAAGGGCCTGTTCGTCAAAGAGCTGGAAACTGCGCTGCTGGACAACGAGGCCGACATCGCCGTGCATTCGATGAAAGACGTGCCGATGGATTTCCCTGAAGGACTCGGCCTGTTTTGCATCTGCGAGCGTGAAGATCCGCGCGATGCATTCGTCTCCAACATCTATGCCAGCCTGGATGAGTTGCCACAGGGCAGCATTGTCGGCACCTCCAGTCTGCGCCGTCAGGCCCAACTGCTGACCCGTCGCCCGGACTTGGAGATTCGCTTCTTGCGTGGCAACGTCAATACGCGCCTGGCCAAGCTCGATGCGGGTGAATACGACGCCATCATCCTCGCGGCCGCGGGCCTGATTCGCCTGGGTTTCGAAGACCGCATCACCTCGGCCATCAGTGTCGACGACAGCCTGCCGGCCGGTGGCCAGGGCGCAGTCGGTATCGAATGCCGCACCGCCGACAGCGAAATTCATACCTTGTTGGCACCGCTGCACCATCTGGACACCGCCAGTCGAGTGACCGCCGAACGTGCTCTCAACAAACATTTGAACGGCGGCTGCCAGGTGCCGATCGCCTGCTACGCCGTGCTGGAAGGCGAGCAGATCTGGTTGCGTGGTCTGGTCGGTGATCCAAACGGCGGCCTGTTGCTCAGCGCCGAGGCCCGTGCGCCACGCGCTGACGCTGAAACCTTGGGCGTGCAAGTTGCCGAAGACCTTTTGAGTCAGGGCGCCGGCGATATCCTGAAAGCGGTGTACGGCGAGGCAGGTCACGAGTGACTGGCTGGCGCTTGCTGCTGACGCGTCCTGCGGAGGAGTGCGCGGCGCTGAGCGATGTTCTGGCGCAAGCGGGGATTTTCAGCAGCAGTTTGCCGCTTTTGGAAATCGAGCCGATCCCGGCCTCTGACACAATGCGCGGGCTGATTCAGACGCTGGATCGCTTTTGTGCGGTGATCGTGGTCAGCAAACCCGCAGCCAGAATCGGTCTCTATCTGGTCGACCCGTATTGGCCGCAGCCCCCCGCGGTGAAGTGGTTCAGCGTGGGCGCCGCTACCGCGCAAATCCTTGAGGACCGCGGGCTGGACGTGAGCTTTCCGGCCGAGGGTGATGACAGCGAAGCCTTGCTTGAGCTTCCCGGGTTGCGCGAGGCTATCAACCGGCCCGATCCGCACGTATTGATCTTGCGCGGGGAAGGTGGGCGCGAGCTCCTGGCAGAGCGTTTGCGCGAGCTTGGTGCTAGTGTCGAGTATCTGGAGTTGTACCGTCGCGGCCTGCCTCACTACCCGCCGACAGCGCTGCCTGACCGGATTGAAGCGGAACGCTTGAACGGGCTGGTGGTCAGCAGTGGACAAGGTTTTGAGCACCTGCATCAACTGGCCGGCGATGCCTGGCCACAATTGGCGCGGTTGCCGTTGTTTGTTCCAAGCCCCAGGGTCGCCGAGCTGGCACGTGCCGCCGGGGCCCAAACAGTTGTGGATTGCCGCGGCGCCAGTGCCGCGGCTTTGCTGACGGTGTTACGGGAGCATCCCGAACCCGTTCTCTAATGCAAAGGATGGATACGTGAGCGAAACTGCCTTGCCTAAAGATGACGTCCAGCCAGTGCTTGATGCACCGGTTGAAACTCCGGTTGAAACGGCGCCACCCGCTGACGTGCAGCGTCGAGGCAATGGCCTGGCAATCGTCGCGCTGTTACTCGGCGCTGCCGGTGTTGCCGTGGGCGGTTGGGGTGTCTGGCAGGTGCGTCACCTGCAAGCCAATAACCAGCAGCAACTGGCTCAGGTGCAGGCGCTGAACGACCAGGCGCAAAGCCTCAAGCTCAATGAACAGCGCATCAGCGCACGTCTGGAGCAGTTACCCGCCGTTGATGAACTGGATGCGCGTGCCCGTCTGGTCACGCAGTTGCAGGGCGATCAACAACGCCTGAATCAGCGCCTGGAAACCGTCCTTGGTGCCAGCCGCAAGGATTGGCGCCTCGCTGAGGCCGAACACTTGCTGCGTCTGGCCAGCCTGCGCCTCTCTGCCTTGCAGGACATCAGCAGCGCCCAGGCGCTGGTGCAGGGTGCCGACGACATTCTCCGTGAACAGAACGATCCGGGCTCCTTCGCCGCGCGCGAACAAGTGGCCAAAACCCTCGTGGCGTTGCGTAGCACCGAGCAGCCGGATCGCACCGGCTTGTTCCTGCGACTGGGTGCGTTGCGTGATCAAGTGATCGACCTCACCGAGCTGGCGCCCGAGTACAAGGATCGCGGCGAATCTCTGCTGGGGCTGACCGCGGATGGCGACGGTGCCAGTCGCTGGGCGCAGTGGTGGGATCAGATCTCCCGTTATATCCGCATCGACTTCAGTGCTGATAAAAATGTCCGTCCACTGTTGGCCGGGCAGAGCCTCAGCCAGGTACGCCTTGCCTTGAGCCTTGCGCTGGAGCAGGCGCAATGGGCCGCGCTCAACGGCCAGGCCGCGGTTTACACCCAGGCGCTGGCGGAGGCGCGGGATGTGTTGACTGGTAACTTCAACCAGGACAACCCCCAGAGCAAAGTGATGCTGGATCAGGTTGGTGAGCTGAGCAAGCAACGGGTCACCGTCGTGACACCGGACCTGACCGGCACGCTGAGCGCTGTCCAGGGTTATCTGGAGCGGAGGAATGTCAACGCCGAAGACTCGGTCAAGCCAATGGCCAAGCCTGCCGCGAGTACCGCCCAGGAGGCAACGCCATGAAACGCCTCTATGTGATCGTGTTCCTGGTGATCGCCGCTGCCGCCGCGCTGGGACTGGCGATTGCCGAGCATGCCGGTTACGTGCTGATTGCCTACAAGAGCTTTCGTTACGAATCGAGCCTGTGGGCGACTCTCGCATTGATCGCGGTGTTGTGGCTGCTGTTCTGGGGCATCAAGGTGCTGGTTGAGCTGGTGATGACCTCCAGTGGCGTGGTCAATCCGTGGTCGCGACGCAATCGTAGCCGACGGGTGCAAGTGGCGATCGAGCACGGTCAGCTGGATCTGGCAGAAGGTCGCTGGGCGAGTGCGCAGCGTCATCTGTATCGGGCTGCCGAAGCCGAACGCCAGCCCTTGCTCTACTACCTCGGTGCGGCGCGCGCCGCGAACGAACAAGGTCTTTACGAAGAAAGCGACAACTTACTGGAGCGTGCCCTCGAGCGTCAGCCTCAAGCCGAATTGGCGATTGCCTTGAGTCACGCCCAATTGCAGACCGACCGTGGCGATACCGACGGCGCCTTGGCCACCCTCCAGGCCATGCATGAACGTCATCCCCATAACGCCCAGACATTGCGCCAGTTACAGCGTCTGCTCCAGCAGCGTGGCGACTGGTCGGCGGTGATTCGCCTGTTGCCCGAGCTGCGCAAGGATAAAGTCCTGCCGCCCGCCGAACTGGCTGAACTGGAACGCCGTGCATGGGGTGAAAACCTGTCGCTGGCTGCGCATCAGGAGGCAGACGGCAAGATTGGTTTGCAGTCACTCACTCGCGCCTGGCAACAGCTCACGTCGGCTCAACGTCAGGAGCCACAATTGGTGCTGGCCTATGCCGAGCAGCTTCGACAGCTAGGGGCGCAGGTCGAGGCGGAGGAGGTTTTGCGCACGGCCCTCAAGCGCCATTACGACAGTCATCTGGCGCGTCTGTACGGACTGGTTCGCGGCAGCGATCCGGCTCGGCAACTGCAGACGGCCGAGGGCTGGCTCAAGGACCATCCAGTCGACCCGAGCCTGTTGCTGACACTGGGCCGCCTATGCCTGCAAAACAGCTTGTGGGGCAAGGCGCGGGACTATCTGGAAAGCAGTCTACGGGTTCAGCGCAATCCGGAAGCCTGTGCGGAATTGGCGCGGTTGCTGGCGCAACTGGGCGACACGGAACGCAGCAACCAGCTGTTTCAGGAAGGCCTCGGTTTGCTCGACGAGCGCCTGCTGGCGGCACCGTTGCCAGCGCCCGTTTACGCCTGAAGCCGCCTGTAGCAACTGCCGAAGGCTGCGTCCGGCTGCGTAGCAGTCGCCACAAAGATAACGCGGTCGGCCAGGTAAACCGAGGCGCTTGATTTTACGACTGCTGCGCAGTCGGACGCAGGCTGTGCCCGCTGCTACAGGGGGGAGGCGTTCTTTGGCGTCCGAAACGCGCCGCCTGTTTGGCTTTGTAGTCCTCGGTCGGCAGCGTCCTACAGAGGACTACACCGATTCCTCTCGACGCTGTCGGGAATTCCCTACACTTCTGGTGAAGTGTCCGTGCCGGCCTGCCTTGAAAGGCTGGCGCGCTTTCCTCTACCGTAACCACCTGTCTCTACTGGTACGGAAAAGCCATGTCTTTGGCCTGCTCACGCTCCTTGTTTTTCATGATTGTCATTACAGGCTCCCTGGCCTTGGGCGTTTCTTATTACCTGGAATATGCGGTCGGACTCAAGCCCTGCGGCTTGTGCCTGTTGCAGCGGTTTTGCCTGGCGTTGCTGACGGGTGTCTGCCTGGCCGCTGCGGTGCACGGCCCCCGGCGCTTTGGGTCCTTCCTGTATTGGTTGCTTGGGTTCTTCTGCAGCCTTGCGGGCACTGTTTCGGCGTGGCGACAGATTTTGCTGCAAAGTGATCCGTCGCACGAGTTGTCGACGTGCTCACCCACCCTGGAAGCGACGTACGAGAACATGCCTTGGTTATGCCGGGTCACGCAAATGTTCAAAGGGGACGCCGATTGTGCCGAGATTTCCTGGACGTTGTTCGACCTGAGTATTCCGGAATGGAGCTTGCTGTTCTTTGTCGGGGTGACGATTCTGGCGGTTTATCAGTTGCTGCGCATCGTCTGGCTCGCGTGTGAGCGACCGCTCAGCGGCGTGTCGTCGCACCGGGGGCGAATGGTCGATTAAACACTTGTATGAACTTTATCTCCTGCGTACCTTGAAGCCACACTCGCGCGGGCATAATCTGGCCCGCACGTGTCATTGGAATTATGTTGCTCGATGACGCTCTGCCTGACCGCCCACTGACGTAACAAGAGGCGAGCAGGCATTGAGCAGCTGACCCACAAGGGAAGAGAGATCACCATGCTCGAAAGTTGTCAGAATGCTCAGGAACGCTGGGGCGGAGTGCACCTGCTGATCGACCGCTGGTTGCAGGAGCGCAAAGATCTGATTGATGCATACGACAAGCTCGGTGAAGAGCCTGAAGGGCTGAGCGAGGACCGAAAGTCCTTGCAGGAATTCTGCGGCGTGCTGGTCGATTACGTGTCTGCCGGGCACTTCGAGATCTACGAACAATTGACAGGGGAGGCCAAAGCCTTCAATGACAAGCGTGGACTGGAACTGGCCGAGACTATTTACCCGCGCATTGATGTCATCACCGAGAAACTGCTGGCGTTCAACGACCTGTGTGATGAAGGCAAGTGTGTCGCGGAGAAATTCAAGGAGTTGGGTGGCCTGTTGCATGAGCGCTTCGAGCTGGAAGATTGCCTGATCGAAGTGTTGCATACCGCTCACAAGGAAGAGGATTCGGTTCAGGCCTGAATCCCTCCCTGCAAGCTAAAAACGGTGCGCATTGCGCGCCGTTTTTTTATACCTGTTTTTCAGCTGGTGGCGCCGCGCAATTCAACTTCAAATACCAACGGTGTGAAGGGGGCGATCAAGTCGCCGGCACCGTCCGCGCCATAGGCTTGAGACGAAGGAATCACCAGGCGCCATTTTGCACCGACCGGCATATTTTGCAGTGCGCTGCGCCAGCCGCTGATCACGCTGTCGAGACTGAACCACTGCGGCTGATTGTTTTGATCGAACACCGTACCATCTGGCAGACGCCCGACATACAAAACCTGAACCTTGCCATTAGGGCCAGCCTTGGCACCTGCACCGGGTGTCAGCTCCGTCAGCAATACGCCATCCGCCAATTCGCGAACACCCGGTTTGGCTTTTTCTTCGGTGAGAAAACGTTGCTCTTTTTCGAGTGCGGCTTCGCTTTGCGGGAGCGCCGGTTGCTCGGCGAGCTGGGCTTCATGCTCGGCCAGGATTCGCTCGATCTGCTCGTCTTTCAATGCCAGTGGCTTGCCTTGATACGCCTGTTGCAAACCCTCCAGCAGTGCCTGAAGTTGCAGGTCGGGAACCTCTTGGCGCAAGCGTTCACCGAGGCTCGCACCCAGGCTGTAAGCCAGATCGTGAGCGTTATTTGCGGCAGTTTTTTCTTCAGCCTGAGCCATCGAAAAAAACACGCACAGCGATAAAAAAAGGTAGCGCGACATGGGCACTCTCCGACCTGGAATGCGGTGGATTATGCCAGTGTGAATGCGCACAAAGGTGAACTGGTTTTGCGCAAGCGCAGAAGTTTTTCGATCCGTTGCAACGCAGCGCTTTCGATACTGTCAACATGCCCTAGCGGCGGTAGCAGCAGAGGTCTAGTATGAGCCGCACCCACGTCAGCCAGGAGGTAAACCATGTCGGCCACCAAGAAGCCTGTAAATACCCCGTTGCACTTACTTCAACAACTGTCGGGCAGCCTGCTCGAGCATTTGGAAAACGCTTGTTCTCAAGCCCTGGCTGATGCTGAAAAACTGCTCGCCAAACTGGAAAAGCAGCGCGGAAAAGCGCAGGAAAAATTGCATAAGTCCCGCACCAAATTGCAGGACGCTGCATCGGCCGGCAAGGCCAAGGCGCAAGCCAAGGCGAAGGATGGCGTGCAGCAACTCGAAGACGTGCTCGATGCCCTCAAGGATCGTCAGTCCGACACCCGTGCCTACATTCTGCAACTCAAGCGCGATGCTCAAGAAAGCCTGAAACTGGCCCAAGGCGTCGGTCGTGTTCAAGAGGCTGTCGGCAAGGCGTTGTCCCTGCGTGCGGCCAAACCTGTTGCAGCACCTGCCAAGAAAGCCGCTGCCAAACCAGCTGCTGTAAAAGCACCGGCCAAGCCTGTTGCCAAGGCTCCAGTTAAAGCGGCTGCAAAACCTGCCACTGCGAAAAAACCAGTCGCTGCCAGCACTGCCAAACCGGCCGCTAAAACAACCGCTACGAAACCTGCCGCCAAGCCAGCCGCTGCGAGAACCGCTGCTGCCAAGCCAGCTGCAAAATCGCCCGCTGCCAAACCTGCTGCAGCAAGAACCGCAGCGGCTAAACCGGCTGCAAAACCAGCCGCTAAAACCGCTGCTGCCAAGCCTGCTGCTGCGCGTGCCTCCGCTGCTAAACCTGCTGTAAAAGCTGCGGCCAAACCGGCTGCTAAACCTGCTGTAAAAGCTGCAGCCAAACCGGCTGCTAAACCTGCTGTAAAAGCTGCGGCCAAATCGACGGCTAAACCTGCTGTAAAAGCTGCAGCCAAACCTGCCGCTAAACCGGCTGCCAGAACTGCTGCCGCGAAACCTGCTGCCGCCGCCAAACCGGCTGCAAAACCAGCAGCCAAACCTGCCGCTGGCAAAACGGCTGCAAAACCAGCGGCCAAGCCTGCTGCAGTCAAGCCTGCCGTTGCCAAGCCGACTCCAGCGCCCGCTGCCAAGCCAGTGACTCCGGCGCCAGCAGCATCAGTTGCACCCGCAGCAACCACCTCGACAGCCACGGCTGCGTCAACGCCATCCGCACCGTCGAGCGCTACCCCAACCAGCGCTTCCTAAGTGCCGGTTACCGCGACGCGCAGCTGATGCAGCGCGTCACGGTCCAGGTTGGCGGCGCCTGCCGCCACACCTTCCAGCCAGGCCGTTAGATCCGTCGCCTCACCCTGCGGCCAGCTCTGCGCCGTTCGTTCCAGCCGCAACAACAGATGCCGCTCGGCTTCCAGTTCCAGCGCCTTCACTTGCTCACGCAGTTTTTTCAGCTCGGCATCGTCAGTCGCGACGGCTTTCCATCGCAGGCGCAAGGCGCGCAACGGTTGCACGACGTCTCCATCCCAAGGCTCCGCCACGGTGCGCAGCAGCTTGATTCGCGGCTCATTGCAGGCGACGCCGCGGTGTCCAAGCCACGCTCCACAGAGCAGCAAACACACATTGACTCCGGTTGACTGCAACTGCAGGCACGCGCGTTCGACGCCGGGACGGGCGTAAGTGGTCAGGGAAAAGCTCCACAGGTCAGAGGACATAGTGCTACTCGCGCCAGTTGCGAGCGAAGCTGGTAGACTCCGCCGCCATTATGATTCGACTTCAGAACCTGACTTTACAGCGTGGCCCTCAACGTCTGCTAGAAGACGCTGAGCTGACCCTGCACGCCGGCCACAAAGCCGGCCTCATCGGTGCCAACGGCGCCGGCAAATCGAGCCTGTTCGCCTTGATTCGGGGCGAACTGCACCCGGACTCGGGTGACTGCTTTCTGCCGGCCGACTGGCGCATCGCCCACATGCGCCAGGAAATCGAGACGCTCGAACGCCTCGCGGTCGACTACGTGCTTGATGGCGACCTGCGTCTGCGTGAGGTGCAACGCGACCTCGCCGCAGCCGAAGCAGCCCATGACGGTGCCGCTCAGGCCCGCCTGCACTCGGAACTCGACAGCGCCGACGGTTACACCGCCGACGCCCGGGCCAGAAAGCTGTTGGCCGGCCTTGGGTTCACCAACGAGCAAATGGATCGGGCGGTAGGAGATTTCTCCGGTGGGTGGCGGATGCGTCTGAACCTGGCGCAGGCATTGATGTGCCCCTCGGACCTGTTGCTGCTCGACGAACCGACCAACCACTTGGACCTCGACGCCATCATCTGGCTCGAAGAGTGGCTGAAAAGTTATCCCGGCACGTTGTTGCTGATTTCCCACGACCGAGATTTTCTGGATGCCGTGGTCGATCACGTGGCTCATGTCGATCAACGCAAGATCACGTTGTATCGCGGTGGTTATAGCGCCTTCGAACGCGCCCGCGCCGAACGTCTGGCCCAGCAACAGCAGGCTTACGAAAAGCAGCAGGCGCAACGTGCTCACATGGAAAGCTACATCGCCCGCTTCAAGGCCCAGGCCACCAAGGCCCGCCAGGCCCAGAGCCGGATCAAGGCGCTGGAGCGGATGGAAGAGCTGTCCGCCGCCCACGTCGATTCGCCGTTCGATTTCGTTTTCCGTGAATCGCAGAAAATCTCCAGCCCGCTGATCGACTTGTCCGATGCCCGTTTGGGTTACGGCGACAAGGCCGTGCTGGAGAAGGTCAAGCTGCAACTGACCCCTGGCGCGCGCATTGGTTTGCTCGGTCCGAACGGCGCCGGTAAATCGACCCTGATCAAAAACCTCGCCGGTGAACTCGAGCCGTTGTCCGGTCGACTGACCCGTGGCGAGAACACCGTTGTGGGTTACTTTGCCCAGCATCAGCTGGATTCTCTCGACGCCAAGGCCAGCCCGTTGCTGCACTTGCAGCGGCTGGCCCCGACCGAGCGTGAGCAGACCATGCGCGACTTCCTCGGCGGTTTTGACTTCCGTGGTGCGCGCATTGATGAGCCGGTGCTGAATTTCTCCGGCGGCGAAAAGGCCCGTCTGGCCCTGGCGTTGATCGCCTGGGATCGGCCGAACCTGCTGCTGCTCGACGAACCGACCAACCACCTGGACCTGGAAATGCGTCTGGCGCTGACCATGGCGCTGCAGGAATTCAGTGGTGCGGTTCTGGTGGTTTCTCACGATCGTCATTTGCTCAAAAGCACGACTGATAATTTCTATCTGGTGGCGGACGGCAAGGTCGAGGAATTCGACGGCGACCTGGAGGATTACGCCCGTTGGCTGGTCGACTATCGCCAGCGCAATGCGCCGGTCAACAACACACCGGTCAATCCGGACAAGACCGACAAGAAAGCCCAGCGCCAGGCTGCGGCTGCGTTGCGCCAGCAATTGGCGCCGCACAAGCGTGAGGCTGACAAACTCGAAGCCGAGTTGGGCAAGCTGCACGAGAAGCTGGCGAAGATCGATGCCTCCCTTGGCGACAGCGATATCTACGAACCGGCGCGCAAGAATGATCTGCGCGATCTGCTGGCTGAACAGGCCAAGCTGAAGGTGCGTGAAGCTGAACTGGAGGAAGCCTGGATGGAAGCGCTGGAGCTGCTGGAAAGCATGCAGGCGGAGCTTGAGGCACTGTCTTGATGGAAGTGTTCAAGCTGCCGTTGCCAGCGATGTGGATTGACCCCCTCTGGCTTGTCGTACAGATCCTGTTGATTCTCCTGGCCGGCTACTTCGCGCAGCGTTTCGTGGCCAAGGGCCTGACCCGGCTGGGCGAGCGCTATCCATTTCCGCCGCAGTTGCTGATGCCGCTGCGAGGCGGATTGCGCTGGCTGATCATGGGCAGTGCGCTGATTTTCGTGCTTGAGCGCCTCGGCGTATCGGCCACGGTGCTCTGGACCGCGTTATCCGGTTTCGTCGCGGTGGCTGCGGTGGCGTTCTTCGCCATGTGGAGCGTGCTGTCCAACCTGCTGTGCGCGATCCTGATTTTCACCGTCGGCCCATTCCGCCTCGGCGATGTGGTCGAGTTGGTGGACACCACCGATAAGCCCGGCGTCAAAGGGCGGGTGGTGGCGATCAATCTGCTGTACACCACGTTGATCGAAGCGGAAGAACTCGGGACTGGCAGCGCGATGGTTCAGGTGCCTAACAGCCTGTTCTTCCAGCGCTCGGTTCGACGCTGGCGGGGGAGTGATGTATTCCCTTCGAGCGGGTTTGAAAAATAAGGCTTCTGTTGCCTGATAGATGGAGCCCTAAAGTTAGTAATCGCTGGTCGGCAGCCGCAACATCCGGCAAAAAATCGATAGTCATCAGCCTGAAGCCGCATTAGCTTAGACGTCTGTCACGAGTCTGAGTCGAGGTATGCGATGGAGCTTCAAACATGGCTGGCGTTTTTTGCCGCCTGCTGGGTGATCAGTCTGTCGCCTGGTGCCGGCGCCATTGCGTCGATGTCCAGCGGTCTGCAATACGGGTTCTGGCGCGGTTACTGGAATGCCTTGGGCCTGCAAGTGGGTCTGGCGGTGCAGATCGCGATTGTCGGTGCTGGCGTGGGCGCGATTCTCACGGCGTCGGCCTCCGCGTTCTATGCGATCAAATGGTTCGGCGTGGCGTACCTGGTGTACCTCGCGATCAAACAATGGCGCGCGCTACCCAGCGACATGAGCGATGACGCGGCGGTGCGTCAGATCGGCAAGCCGATGGCGCTGGTGTTCCGTGGTTTTCTGGTCAACATCAGCAACCCCAAGGCGCTGGTGTTTATGCTCGCGGTGTTGCCGCAGTTCATCGACCCGCATGCGCCGTTGCTGGCCCAGTACCTGATCATTGGCGTGACCATGATCTGCGTTGACCTGATCGTCATGGCCGGTTACACCGGGTTGGCGTCCAAGGTGTTGCGTCTGTTGCGCACCCCCCAGCAGCAAAAACGCATGAACCGCACGTTTGCCGGGTTGTTCATCGGCGCGGCGGCGTTCATGGCGACGTTGCGTAAAGCTGCGGTTTAAACGCACTCAGCTACAAAAAAGGCGACCCTGGAGGTCGCCTTTTTCATGTCCGGACCCGCATCGTTTGCGAACAAAGCTTGAGTGAAAGTCATTGGGAGTGAACAATGTGTTACTTCGTATTTCCATTTGAGATTTATTCATGATTGCCTTCTCTCGTTTTCCGGCGTGGCTCGTGCTGCCGGTGATCGCGTTTTGCAGCTTCAATGCGCTGGCCGACACCACGGAAGGTGCGCCCAAGGCTTTGCATTTGCTCGATTACATTGGCGCCGATTACCCGGCGACGGTCGAGGCGGGCAATGTCATCGATGAGTCTGAATACCGCGAACAGCAGGAATTCCTAAAGGTTCTACAAGGTTTGATCGCCGATTTGCCGGCCAAACCCGAACGCGAAGAACTGGAACAGGGCGTCAGCAGCCTTGGCGCTGCGATCTCCGCTCGCAAAGAGGGCGCGGACGTCGCCCGTCAGGCGCGGCAGTTGGGGGCAAAACTGGCGGTGACTTATGAGGTCAGCCAAGCCCCGGTTATCACGCCGGATCCGACCCGCGGCGCGCCGCTGTACGCCCAGCAATGCTCGGTGTGCCATGGCGATGCGGGCGCTGGTGACGGCCCGGCAGGTGTCGGTATGACGCCACCGCCGGCCAATCTGCGCGATGCCGTGCGACTGGACCGTTTGAGCCTCTATGCGATCTACAACACGCTGGGCATGGGCGTCGAAGGCACCGACATGCCGTCCTTCGCTGACCAGCTGGATGATCGTCAGCGCTGGGACCTGGCGACCTACATCGCCAGCTTCAGCGCCGATCCGGCCGCGGCAAAATCCGCGAAAACCTACAACATCGCCGACCTGGCACGTCAGACGCCAGCCGAAGTGCAGGCGGCCGAAGGTCCGCAAGCGGCCGCGACCTTTCGTGCGCAACGGGCGCAACCGCCGCAGGTCAAGCGTGGCCCGGGGCAGTTGCTGGATTACACCGCGGCCACCTTGGACAAAAGCATCGCCGCCTACCGTGCCGGCGATCACGATCAAGCCTATGACTTGTCTGTGGCGGCGTATCTGGAAGGCTTCGAGCTGGTTGAAAGCTCCCTCGACAACGTCGACGCCAACGTGCGCAAAGACACTGAAAAATCGCTGATGGCGTACCGTCAGTCGTTGCAGGATGGTTTGCCGGTGGCTCAGGCTCAGCAGCGTCTGGACATGGCCAAGGCCAAGTTGAAGGAATCGGCAGGCCTGTTAGGCAGCGATGGCCTGAGCTGGTCCCTGAGCTTCATTTCGGGTCTGCTGATTTTGCTGCGTGAAGGGCTGGAAGCGATTCTGGTGCTGGCGGCAATCCTGGCGTTCTTGCGCAACACCGGCCAGCAATCGGCCGTGCGCAGTGTCAACGCCGGCTGGGGCCTGGCGTTGTTGGCCGGTCTGGGGACCTGGGCGCTGGCGGCGTACGTGATTGATGTCAGCGGCTCGCAGCGCGAATTGCTGGAAGGCGCAACGGCGCTGTTTGCCTCGGTCATGGTGCTCTGGCTCGGCGTGTGGATGCACGACCGTCGCCATGCAGCGGCGTGGCAGGATTACATCAAAAGCAGCCTGGTGGGCGGTGGCGGGCGTTTCGGCTTTGCGATCCTGGCGTTCTTCTCGGTGTATCGCGAACTGTTTGAAGTGATTCTGTTCTACGAAACCCTGTGGCTGCAGGCCGGGCCTGCCGGGCACGACGCGGTGTTGGCCGGCGGCGCGACGGCGCTGGTGCTGTTGGTGGGGCTGGCCTGGGTGATTCTGCGCGGTTCGGCGAAGTTGCCGCTGGCGTTGTTCTTCAGCATCAACGCCGGTCTGCTGTGCGCATTGTCGGTGGTGTTTGCCGGGCATGGCGTGAAGGCGTTGCAGGAAGCCGGAATCTTCGGCACGCGGCCAGTGCCGTTCTTTGATTTTGACTGGCTGGGCATTCATGCGGACGCGTATTCGCTGAGTGCTCAGGTGGTGGCGATCATTGCGATTGTTGTGTTGTACAGCCGTAGTCGGATGGCGGAGAAGCAGCGGGTGACGGTCTCTTAACGGCATTCGCTGCGCTCACAATCGCGGGCAAGCCACGCTCCCACAGGTTTAGGGTTAACCTTGTGGGAGCGTGGCTTGCCCGCGATTTTTTTTGGAAGAGGAAAACATGATGCGAGTCTGGATCGACGCTGACGCCTGCCCCCGGGCGGCCAAGGATCTGGTGGTGAAGTTCGCCCTCAAACGCCAGCACGAAGTGGTGCTGGTGGCGGGGCAGCCGCAGATCAAGCCGGGGCTGGCGCTGGTGAAGTTGATCGTGGTGCCGAGTGGCCCGGACGCCGCCGATGATTACCTGGTGGAGCATGCGGTACCGGGTGAGCTGGTGATTTGCAGCGACGTGCCGCTGGCGGATCGCCTGGTGAAGAAGGGCGTGGCCGCGCTGGACCCGCGAGGCAAGGAGTTTGACGCGCAGAACATGGGCGACCGGCTGGCGGTGCGCAACCTTTTCACCGATTTGCGTGAACAAGGGCAGATGGGGGGCGGCCCGGCACCGTTTGGTGACCGCGAGAAGCAAGCGTTTGCCAATGCGCTGGACCGGATACTCACCCGGCTAACCCCAAAGCCCTGAGCCTTGCCTGAATCCTGTGGGAGCGGGACTGCTCCCACATTTGAACGGGGTCAGGCGTCGTTTTCGTGGGTCAGTTCGAGCACGCGATCGACCATTTTGTTGATGCCGGACGCTGCTTCGCTGATGCTTTGCGCCAGCATGTACGCCGGTGTGCTCACCAGTTTGCGCGCCCGGTCCTCGACGATTTCGGTCACGGCGCAATCAGTATGCGTCGCGCCCATTTTGTTCATGGCTGCCGCGGTCTCGGCATCGTTGCCAATGGTGCAGTTCACTCCCGGGCCGTAGATCTTCGCCGCCAGCGCCGGGGAGATGCACATTAAGCCGACCGGTTTGCCGGCTTCGGCGAAGGCTTCAGTCAGCGCCAGGACATCCGGTTGCACGGTGCAGCCCGCGCCTTCGACCGCAAAGTTCGACAGGTTCTTGGCCGAGCCAAATCCGCCGGGAACGATCAACGCATCAAAGTCGTCGACATCGGCTTCGCGAATGTCCTTGATGTTGCCCCGAGCGATCCGCGCCGATTCAACCAGTACGTTGCGCGATTCGGGCATTTCCTCGCCGGTCAGGTGATTGATCACATGCAACTGCGCAATGTTCGGGGCAAAGCACTGCACCTTAGCGCCACGCTGGTCCAGTCTCAGCAGGGTAATCACGCTTTCGTGGATCTCGGCGCCGTCGTACACGCCACAGCCGGAAAGGATCACTGCAATTTTTTTGCTCATGGGTTGTTCTCCAGATTCATGGCGTTAAATGTCCACTAATTTGTCGCTCGTTGCCATAGGGTAAATGGGCGGCTACACCTAGCATCTGTCCTCCAGATTCCGATCAGGGCGTGTCATGGACTTCATTCTGTATGCAGTGCCGTTTTTCATTGTGCTGATCGCTGTGGAGCTGCTGGCCGATCGTTGGCGCGGGGTCAGTAATTATCGCGTGGCCGATGCGATCAACAGCATGAGCACCGGTGTGCTGTCGACCACTACGGGTCTGTTGACCAAGGGTGTCGGGCTGCTCACCTATGGCTTTGCCCTTGAACATGTGGCGCTTTTCGCGCTGTCGGCCGAGAGCGTCTGGGTTTGGGTGATTGCCTTTGTGCTCTACGACCTCTGCTACTACTGGCTGCACCGTATGGGCCATGAACGCAATATTCTTTGGGCCGCGCATTCGGTGCATCACCAGAGCGAGGAGTACAACTTGTCCACGGCGTTGCGCCAGACCAGCACCGGTTTCCTGCTGGGCTGGATTTTCTACCTGCCGATGGCCGTGCTCGGCGTGCCACTGCTGGTATTCGTCAGCGTCGCGGCGTTGAATCTGCTGTATCAGTTCTGGGTTCATACCAGGCACATTCCCAAGCTCGGCTGGTTCGAATGGTTTTTTGTGTCGCCGTCCAATCATCGGGCTCACCATGCGCAGAACGCTCTCTACATGGATCGCAACTACGGCGGGGTGTTCATTATTTGGGATCGTCTGTTTGGCTCGTTCCAGGAAGAAGACGACAGTGAGCCAGTGATTTTCGGCGTGACCACGCCGCTGGCGAGCTGGAATCCACTGTGGGCTAACGTGCAGTTCTATGTGCAACTGTGGAATGACGCACGGCGGACCGAGCGCACGTGGGACAAGCTGCGGATCTGGTTCATGCGCACCGGTTGGCGCCCGGCGGATGTGGCAGCCAAATACCCGATGATCAAGCCCGACTTGAACCTGTTTCGCAAATTCGAGGTGCCGCTGGACAACCGTCAGCAACTGTATGTGGCGTTGCAGTTTTGCGCCTACATCGCGCTGGGCAGCGACTTGATGAACCTGGAACGCAGCCTGCCAACCGTTGCATTGGTGCTGGGCTGGAGTGCGGTGGCGCTGGGGTTGTTTACGTTGGGCGTGGCCCTGGAGAATCGCCCGTGGGCGTTGAAGCTGGAACTGCTGCGGCTGGCATCGAATGTGCCGCTGGTGTGGCTGGCGCCAGTGGCGGGGCTGTGGCCGGCCAGCACAGTGGGCTGGGTCGGCCTGCTCAGCTACAGCCTGCTTAGCGCTGTCGGTCTCTACTGCTGCAGAAACCGCTTCACTCGTTTGGCGACTTAGGCGCTTCGACGTTGGCCTGTGCAGCTTTCAGGGCTTGCTCGTCGGCGTAGATTTTCTTCGCCAGACGGGCATTCTTGAAGCGCCGGCGCAGCCACAAGCCCAGGCCCAATACCAGCAACGCGCCGAGCACCCACAGTTCGTACTTTTTGACGCTGCCGAGCATGCCTTCCAGCACGGCGCCAAAGTGGTAAGCCGCCGCCGCCAGGGCTGCCGCCCAGACCGCCGCGCCAATGCCGTTGAGCAGCAGATAACGTCCCGGTGGATAGCCCGACAGGCCGATGGCCACCGGCATCACGGTGCGTAAACCGTAGACAAAGCGGAAGCTCAGCACCCAGATGTCCGGGTGTTTGCGGATATGTTCCAGCGCCCGATCGCCCATCATCTGCCAGCGCGGCTTGCGGGCCAGCAGTTTGCGCCCGTGCTTGCGCCCCAGGAAGTACCACAGCTGATCACCGGCATAACTGCCGAAGAACGCCACGACCACCACCAGGTTGATGTCCATGTATCCGCGGAACGCGAGGAAGCCGGCGAGCACAAGAATGGTTTCGCCTTCAAAGAACGTGCCGAGAAACAGGGCAAAGTAGCCGAAGTCATGCAGAAATTGTTGGAGCATTGTCTGGGTGCTGGCGAAATGAACGCGCAGCCTAACCCTTCGTGCACATTCATGAAAGTGTCCAAATGTGTCTCGACGTGAACATTTCCTACAACGACAATGGAATGCGACTACAGGGGTGCACATAACTGTCATGCGTTGGTCATAATGGTCGCTTATAACTGTCACGCTCGCCTGCCAGCGCGGGCTCAGGAGTCTGCCGTGAGTTTTACCCCCGCCAACCGTCTGTTCCCCGCAACCCGCCTGCGCCGTAACCGTCGCGATGAATTCTCGCGTCGACTGGTCCGTGAAAACGTTCTGACCGTCGATGACCTGATCCTGCCGGTGTTCGTCCTGGACGGTGAAAACCGTCGCGAAGCGGTGGCCTCGATGCCGGGCGTCGAACGCCTGACCATCGACCTGTTGCTGGAAGAAGCGGCCAAATGGGTGGCGCTGGGGATTCCGGCGCTGGCGCTGTTCCCCGTCACGCCACCGGAGCTCAAGACTCTGGATGCCGCCGAAGCCTGGAACCCGAACGGCATCGCCCAACGCGCCACTCGCGCCTTGCGCGCGCAGTTCCCGGAGCTGGGCGTGATTACTGACGTTGCCCTTGACCCGTTTACCACCCACGGTCAGGACGGCATCATCGACGAAGAAGGCTACGTGCAGAACGACATTACCGTCGATGCACTGGTGCGGCAGGCCCTGTCCCACGCCGAAGCCGGCGCTCAGGTGGTGGCCCCCTCGGACATGATGGACGGTCGCATCCAGGCGATCCGCGAAGCCCTCGAGCTGGCTGATCACGTTAACGTGCGGATCATGGCCTATTCGGCAAAATACGCCAGCGCCTACTATGGCCCGTTCCGCGATGCGGTCGGTTCGGCGCTGAACCTGGGCAAGGCCAACAAGGCCAGCTATCAGATGGACCCGGCCAACAGCAACGAAGCCTTGCACGAAGTGGCGGCAGACTTGTCAGAAGGCGCGGACATGGTCATGGTCAAGCCAGGCATGCCGTACCTGGATATTCTTTACCGGGTCAAAGAAGAATTCAAAGTGCCGACGTTTGTGTATCAAGTCAGCGGCGAATACGCCATGCACATGGCGGCGATCCAGAATGGCTGGTTGAGCGAAGGGGTGATTCTCGAATCCCTGACCGCTTTTAAACGTGCAGGCGCCGATGGCATCCTGACTTACTTTGCCGTCCGCGCCGCTCAACTGTTACGAGAGCAGAAATAGCCCTCCCAGGAACATTTCATGAATACCGAAGGACTGACTGAAGTTGCCGTAAAAGAGGCTCAACCCCTGGTCGAGCAAATCGCCGAAACCCCGCCGGAGCTCGAGCCTGCTCCGCCCGCGGTGGTGGCCGAAACCGCTGCCACCGCGGCGCCGGCGCCGGCGATTGCCATTCCCGGTCTGGATGACAGCAGCCTGTACATCCACCGCGAGCTCTCGCAACTGCAATTCAACATCCGCGTGCTGGAACAGGCGCTGGATGAGTCCTACCCCTTGCTGGAGCGGCTTAAGTTTCTGCTGATCTTCTCCAGCAACCTGGACGAGTTCTTCGAAATTCGTGTGGCCGGCTTGAAAAAGCAAATCACCTTCGCCCGTGAACAAGCCGGTGCCGACGGCCTGCAACCGCATCAGGCCCTGGCGCGCATCAGCGAGCTGGTACACGGTCACGTTGACCGCCAGTACGCGATCCTCAACGACATTCTGTTGCCGGAACTGGAGAAACATCAGGTCCGCTTCATTCGTCGGCGTCACTGGACCACCAAGATCAAAACCTGGGTGCGCCGCTATTTTCGCGACGAGATCGCGCCGATCATCACCCCGATCGGCCTCGACCCGACGCACCCGTTCCCGTTGCTGGTGAACAAGAGCCTGAACTTCATCGTCGAACTCGAAGGCATCGACGCCTTCGGTCGCGATTCCGGTCTGGCGATCATCCCGGCGCCGCGTCTGCTGCCGCGCGTGATCAAGGTGCCGGAAGAAGTCGGCGGCGCCGGCGACAACTATGTGTTCCTGTCGTCGATGATCCACGCTCACGCCGATGACTTGTTCCAGGGCATGAAGGTCAAGGGCTGCTACCAGTTCCGCCTGACCCGAAATGCCGACCTGGCGCTGGATTCCGAAGATGTGGAAGACCTTGCCCGCGCACTGCGCGGCGAGTTGTTCTCGCGTCGCTACGGTGACGCGGTGCGTCTGGAAGTTGCCGATACGTGCCCGAAACACTTGTCGGACTACTTGCTCAAGCAGTTCAACCTGCACGAGACCGAGCTGTATCAGGTCAACGGTCCGGTCAACCTGACCCGCCTGTTCAGCATTACCGGCCTGGACAGTCAGCGAGCGCTGCAATACACGCCGTTTACCCCACAGATCCCGAAACTACTGCAGAACAGCGAGAACATCTTCAGCGTGATCAGCAAGCAGGACATTCTGCTGCTGCACCCGTTCGAGTCATTCACCCCGGTGGTCGACCTGCTGCGCCAGGCCGCCAAGGACCCGCATGTACTGGCGGTCCGCCAGACGCTGTACCGTTCCGGCGCCAACTCGGAAATCGTTGATGCGCTGGTCGATGCCGCGCGTAACGGCAAAGAGGTCACCGCGGTAATCGAGTTGCGTGCGCGCTTCGATGAAGAGTCCAACCTGCAACTGGCCAGCCGTCTGCAAGCGGCCGGTGCGGTGGTGATTTACGGCGTGGTCGGCTTCAAGACTCACGCCAAGATGATGCTGATTCTGCGTCGCGAAGCCGGCGAGATCGTGCGTTACGCGCATTTGGGAACAGGTAACTACCACGCGGCCAACGCCCGCCTGTACACCGACTACAGCTTGCTGACCTCAGACGACGCCTTGTGCGAAGACGTCGGCAAACTGTTCAGCCAGTTGATCGGCATGGGCAAGACCCTGCGCATGAAGAAGCTGCTGCACGCGCCGTTCACGCTGAAGAAAGGCATGCTCGACATGATTGCCCGGGAGACTCAGTTCGCCCTCGACGGCAAACCGGCACACATCATCGCCAAGTTCAACTCGCTGACCGATCCGAAGATCATCCGCGCGCTGTACAAGGCCAGCCAGTCGGGCGTGCGCATCGACCTTGTCGTACGCGGCATGTGCTGCCTGCGTCCGGGTATCGCCGGGGTGTCTCACAACATCCACGTTCGTTCGATCATTGGTCGCTTCCTGGAACATACCCGGGTCTTCTACTTCCTCAATGGTGGCGACGAACAGATGTTCCTCTCCAGTGCCGACTGGATGGAGCGCAACCTCGACAAACGTGTCGAGACCTGTTTCCCGGTGGAAGGTCGCAAGCTGATTGTGCGGGTCAAGAAAGAGCTGGAGCTGTACCTCACCGACAACACGCACAGCTGGAGTCTGCAGTCGGATGGTCGTTACATCCGTAACACGCCGACTGGCAACCAGAACCCGCGCAGTGCGCAGGCGACGTTGCTGGAGCGTTTGGGCAGCCCGATCCTGACCGTTCGTTAACGCCCAACACCTGCAGGAGCGAGCCCTCGCCACACGTTCAGTCCCACAGGGGATTGTGTCGCTTGCTGAATCGCAAGCATAAAAAAGGCCTTCCGAAGAAGGCCTTTTCAGTTTCAGCGGGCGTTCAGGACAATGTCGACGCGGGTGAGCCATTCCGCTTCGATGGCGAAGTCGGCCTGGGTCAGTTGGTTTTCGTCCAGCCATTGGTCCGGGAACACCACCTCCAGACTGTTGCCATTGGCGTTCAATTCCACTTGAGGCATTTGCTGGGTGCCGCGGATGTGATGGAACAGGATCGCAAAGCGCAGCAGCACGCACAGGCGGATCAGCTTGATGCCGTGATCGCCGAACTCGGCGAATTTGTCCTTGGGAATGTTGCGTCGGTGACCACGCACCAGCAGCGCCAGCATTTGCTGGTCCTCGCGGGAGAACCCGGCGAGGTCCGAGTGCTCGATCAGGTAGGCGCCATGCTTGTGGTACTGATAGTGAGCAATGTCCAGGCCCACTTCGTGGACCTTGGCAGCCCAACCGAGCAGTTCGCGCCACACGCCGTCATCCAGATCCCAATCCTTGGCTACTTGATCGAAGGCGTGCAATGCCTTGCGCTCGACCCGGGCCGCTTGTTCCAGGTCGACGTGATAACGCTCCATCAGCGAGCTGAGCGTGCGCTCACGGACGTCTTCGTGGTGATGACGGCCTAGCAGGTCATAGAGCACGCCTTCACGCAAGGCGCCTTCGCAGTGGTCCATGCGCTGAAGTTCGAGGGCGTCGAAAATCGCCTCGAGGATCGCCAAACCCGCCGGAAAAATCGCCCGGCGGTCGGGCTTGATGCCGTCAAAGTCGATTTTCTCGACGTCGCCGAGCTTGATCAGTTTGCGTTTGAGCCAGGCCAGGCCCTCAGCATTCACCTCGCCCGTGCCGTGGCCGCCGGCCTTCAGTGCCAGGCCGATGGCACGGATGGTGCCCGAGGAGCCGATGGCTTCATCCCAGGTCAGGCGGTGCAGGGCGTGCTCGATGCTCATGATCTCCAGCCGTGCCGCGGTGTACGCCTGGGCGTAGCGGGCCGGGGTGATCTTGCCGTCCTTGAAATAGCGCTGGGTGTAGCTGACACAGCCCATTTGCAGGCTTTCGCGCAGCAGCGGTTCGAAGCGCTGGCCGATGATGAATTCGGTACTGCCGCCGCCGATGTCGGCCACCAGGCGTTTGCCCGGGGTGTCGGCAAGGGTGTGGGACACACCGAGGTAAATCAGGCGTGCTTCTTCACGGCCGGAGATGACTTCCACCGGGTGGCCGAGGATGTCTTCGGCGCGGCGGATGAATTCGGCGCGGTTACGGGCCTCGCGCAGGGCGTTGGTGCCGACGATGCGCACGGCGCCCGGTGGCATGCCGTTGATCAGTTGGGCAAACCGCTTGAGGCAGTCGAGCCCGCGCTGCATGGATTCTTCGTTGAGATGGCGCGCTTCGTCGATGCCGGCGGCCAGCTGAACCTTCTCCCCGAGACGCTCGAGAATACGGATTTCGCCGTTCTGGGCTTTGGCCACGACCATGTGAAAGCTGTTGGAGCCCAGGTCGATTGCGGCGATCAGGGACAGATTCTTGGCTTGGGATTGCGGCATGGTCGGGGGGTCTCGGTCGATAACCTCGACATCGTGCCACGATCAAAGGCTGACGCCAACGCGCAGTGTTCAAAGCGTTGATCCAGCACAACCCTGTGGCGATCCGACAAGCCCCCTCGCCACAGTGAATTATCCAGCGTGTTCAACCGTCCCGATGAAATTCGCCAGCTCCGCCGTCTGCGGATTGGCAAACAACATCTTCGGATCCCCCGCCTCATGCACCTTGCCCTGATGCATGAACACCAACTTGTCCCCAACCTCCCGGGCAAAGCGCATTTCGTGGGTGACCATGATCAGCGTCATCCCGTCCCTGGCCAGTTGCCGAACCACACTCAGCACTTCATTGACCAGCTCGGGATCCAGCGCCGAGGTAATCTCATCGCACAACAACACCTTGGGCGACATCGCCAACGCGCGGGCAATGGCCACCCGCTGTTGTTGCCCGCCGGACAGCCGGTCGGGGAACGCATCAAACTTTTCGCCCAGCCCGACACGTTCGAGCATCTGCCGCGCCAGCTCGGCTGCTTTGGCTTTCGGTACTTTCTGCACCACTTGCGGCGCGAGCATGACGTTCTCGCCTACGGTCAGGTGCGGGAACAGGTTGAATTGCTGAAACACCATGCCGACTTTCTGCCGCAGGCTGCGCAAGTCCGCACGTGCGGCGTCGAGGTATTCGCCGTCGACTTCGATCACACCATCGTTGATCGACTCCAGGCCGTTCAATGTGCGCAACAACGTGGATTTGCCCGAGCCGCTACGGCCGATGATCGCCACCACCTGGCCTTCCTCGACGCTCAGGTCGATGCCTTTGAGCACATGGTGATCGCCATAGTATTTATGCAGGGCGGAAATTCTAAGCAGAGGCATGCAGTCTCCTTTCCAGGTAGCGCGCGCTGAGGGACAAGGGGTAGCAGAGCAGGAAGTAACCGAGGGCAACCAAGCCATACACCATGAAGGGTTCGAAGGTGGCGTTGGCGAGCATGCCGCCGGTCTTGGTCAGTTCGGTGAAACCGATGATGGAGGTCACGGCAGTGCCTTTGACCACTTGCACCGAAAACCCCACGGTTGGCGCCACAGCGATCCGCAGCGCTTGCGGCAGGATCACGTAACGCAGTTGCTCCAACGGATTGAGCGCCAGGCTTGATGACGCTTCCCACTGGCCGTGGGGGATCGATTCGACGCAACCGCGCCAGATCTCCGCCAGGTACGCGCTGGTGAACAGCGTCAGGGCCAGCGCCGCCGCCATCCATGGCGAAATGTCTACACCGGCCAGGGCGACGCCGAAGAACACCAGAAACAGCTGCATCAATAGCGGCGTGCCCTGGAACAGTTCGATGTACGTGCGGGCGACGTTACGCGGCAGGGGTTTTTTTGAAATGCGCATGACCATGATCAGCAAGCCAATCAAGCCGCCGCCAATAAACGCCACCAGCGACAGCGCCAGGGTCCATTGCAGGCCCGTGAGCAAGTTGCGCACGACGTCCCAAAAGGTGAAATCGCTCATTGGCGGCTCCTGACGATGTACCGGCGCCCGATCCAGTTCAGTAACTGGCGGATCAGCAGCGCCATGCACAGATAGAGCAGGGTGGTCAGGGCATAGGTTTCAAAGGCGCGGAAGTTGCGCGATTGAATGAAGTTGGCGGCGAAACTCAACTCTTCGGTCGCGATCTGCGAGCAGACGGCCGAACCCAGCATGACGATGATGATCTGGCTGCTCAGCGCCGGCCAGACTTTGCCCAGGGCCGGCAGCAAGACCACATGGCGGAACGCTTCGAAGCGGTTCATCGCCAAGGCGGCAGCGGCTTCAAGCTGCCCTCGGGGGATCGCCTGGATGCCTGCACGGATGATCTCGGTGGAATAGGCGCCCAGGTTGATCACCATCGCCAGCACGGCGGCCTGCCATTCTGAAATCTGCACACCCAGGGAGGGCAATCCGAAAAAGATGAAAAACAGCTGCACCAGAAACGGGGTGTTGCGGATCAGCTCGACGTAAACCCCGAATATTGTCGCGAACGGGCGAATGTTCCACGCCCGCACTAACGCCCCGACGATGCCCAGACTGACGCCCAGCACAGTGCCAATGGCCGTCAATTCAAGGGTGAACAGCGCACCGCGCAACAACAGGTCGGTGTTTTGCACCACCGGCAGAAAGTCGAACTGATAAGCCATGCTCAGCCTCCTTGGCGAAAATCAGAGATCGGCCGGCAACGGTTCTTTCAACCAGGTACGGGAATTTTTCTCCAGTGCGCCATCCGTCCTGGCGGTGGCCAGGATCTGGTTGACCTTGCCCAACAGCGCCGGCTCGTTCTTGTTCACGCCCACGTAGACCGGCGAATCCTTGAGCTTCACTTTCAATGCGGGCACACGTTTCGGGCTTTTCTCGCTGATCGCCACCATCACCACGTTGCCGCTGGCGATCAGGTCAACCTGGCCGGCGAGGTAGGCGGCGATGGTCGAGTTGTTGTCTTCGAAGCGCTTGATGGTCACGCCTTCGGGGGCCACCTTGGTCAGTTCGATGTCTTCGATGGCGCCACGGGTGACGCTGACGGTTTTACCCTTGAGGTCGTCCAGGCTTTTGATGTCGGCGTCTGGCGGACCGAACACGGCGAGGTAGAACGGCGCGTAGGCGCTGGAGAAATCGATGACTTTCTCGCGCTCGGGGTTCTTGCCGAGGCTGGAGATCACCAGATCCACCTTTCCGGTGGTCAGGAACGGGATGCGGTTGGTGCTGTTGACCGGGGTCAGTTCGAGTTTGACCTTGAGCTGATCGGCCAGCAGTTTTGCGGTATCGATGTCCAGGCCGCGCGGTTTCATGTCCGGGCCGACCGAGCCGAATGGCGGGAAGTCCTGCGGCACGGCGACTTTGAGAACGCCGCGTTTGACCACCTCCTCCAGACCGTCGGCGTGGGCGGGCGCCTGGCTCAGTATCAGGCTGGCAAACAGGGCGGCAAGGAGGGCGCTGTAACGCTGGGTCATGGCAAATCTCCGGATCGGCGAAAAGTGAAGGCTGCGGCTCGACAGAGCACGGGCCATGCCAAGACTCGGTTTCAGGGGGCGCAGGCCGCGGGTTTACTGGCGTTGATCGGTCTTACTGGTCTGAACAGTCAACGGGTGTTTCGCACCCCGATAGCGCATCGCCGGAAACGACCGAACCCCCTTGGGGCACGACTTGCCGGGCGTCGCGATTAGCTTTACAACTGAGCACTCATTGGCCTGCCTGTTTGAAAAACCATGAATTCGATCTCCCGCGCCGTTCCTGAAGTGGCCTTGCTGGCCATCCGCAAATTGATCACCGAGCGAGGTTTCGGGCCAGGCGATGCCTTGCCCTCTCAACGGGACCTGGCGGTGCAGCTGGGGGTCAGTCGGGCGTCATTGCGTGAGGCGTTGTCGTCGCTGAGTGCACTGGGCGTGATCAGTATCCAGCCAGGTAAAGGCGTGTTCGTGCAGTCGCCGGTGGACCTGTCGCGTGACGAGGCAGCGGTGAGCTGGCCATTCGCTGCCCAGGCCTCGCCGCTGGATATTTTCCAGTTGCGTTATGCCCTTGAAGGTTTTGCCTCCGGTTTGGCGGCAATCACCTTGAGCACACAAGCGCTGGATGCGCTGGAAGACAATGTCGCTGCCATGCGCCAGGAATTGAAGGCCGGGGACTTCGAGGCGGCGGCGCGGCTGGATTTCGAATTTCACCGGTGCATCCTGCTGGCCAGCGGCAATCAGGCGATGCTGAGCATCCTGACCGCCAGCGCCGAGATCTTTCTGGAGAGTCAGAAGCTTCCGTTCATCCGGGCTGAGCGGGCCATGGAAACCTGGCATGAGCACCGCAAAATTCTCCGCGCGCTGACTCGACGGGCCTCCGGCGCGGCGCAGAAGGCGATGCGCGAACATGTACGAAACGCGGCGCTGCGTACAGGGATTGCCTTCGTCGCTCCCGCCACCTCCTGACTTGAGCTATACCCAAACTCATGGGCCACCATAGCGAGACTCAATCATCTGCACCTTCCTGAACGAGGGAAGGGCGGCTATGATGGGCCACGTTTTTTTGCTTACAACCTGGAGACTTCCATGAGCAGCGATCTTATCAAACACGTTAGCGACGCTAGCTTCGAGGCTGACGTACTCAAGGCCGAAGGCGCTGTACTGGTCGACTACTGGGCTGAATGGTGTGGCCCATGCAAAATGATCGCACCTGTCCTGGACGAGATTGCTGAAACCTACAAAGGCAAGCTGACCGTTGCCAAGCTGAACATCGACGAAAACCAGGAAACCCCGGCCAAGCATGGCGTGCGTGGTATCCCGACGCTGATGCTGTTCAAGAACGGCAACGTTGAAGCGACCAAGGTCGGCGCGCTGTCCAAGTCGCAACTGGCTGCCTTTCTCGACGCCAACCTCTAAGCGTCGATCAAAGCGTGATCAAAAAGGCCCCGCACATTGCGGGGCCTTTTCGTTATTCAGGGCTAGACGCTCCGAAATTCAGGTGGTACATTCGGCCCCGCACTGGTTTCTCCATTGCCCCCTGCTAGCCGTCGCCGACGCACTCCTTTTCGAATAAGTACGCGATCCTGTCGCCTTCTCTGCGGCGCGGCCTCATTAAGCCAAAAGCTTAATTTCCCCCCTCCATAAATGATTACGTCATTCCTATATGAATCTGACTGAACTCAAGCAAAAGCCGATTACCGAACTGCTCGAATTGGCCGAACAGATGGGCATAGAAAATATGGCCCGTTCGCGCAAGCAGGACGTGATTTTCTCCCTGCTCAAAAAGCACGCTAAAAGCGGCGAGGAAATCTCCGGTGATGGCGTGCTGGAGATTCTCCAGGACGGCTTCGGCTTCCTGCGCTCCGCTGACGCTTCCTATCTCGCCGGCCCGGACGATATCTACGTCTCGCCGAGCCAGATCCGCCGTTTCAACTTGCGCACCGGTGACACCATCGTTGGCAAGATCCGCCCTCCAAAGGAAGGCGAGCGTTATTTCGCGCTGCTCAAGGTCGACACGATCAACTACGATCGTCCCGAGAATGCGAAAAACAAGATTCTCTTCGAGAACCTGACCCCGCTGTTCCCGACTGTGCGCATGAAGATGGAGGCCGGTAACGGTTCCACCGAAGACTTGACCGGTCGTGTCATCGACCTGTGCGCCCCGATCGGCAAAGGCCAGCGCGGTCTGATCGTTGCACCGCCGAAAGCCGGTAAAACCATCATGCTGCAGAACATTGCAGCGAACATCGCCCGTAACAATCCTGAAGTTCATCTGATCGTGCTGCTGATCGATGAACGTCCGGAAGAAGTGACCGAAATGCAGCGCACCGTGCGCGGCGAAGTGGTTGCCTCGACGTTCGATGAGCCGCCAACCCGCCACGTGCAGGTTGCCGAAATGGTGATCGAGAAGGCCAAGCGCCTGGTCGAGCACAAGAAAGACGTGGTGATCCTGCTCGACTCCATCACCCGTCTGGCTCGCGCCTACAACACCGTGATCCCGAGCTCCGGCAAGGTTCTGACCGGTGGTGTCGATGCCCACGCCCTGGAGAAACCGAAACGTTTCTTCGGCGCCGCGCGGAACATCGAAGAAGGCGGTTCGCTGACCATCATCGCCACCGCGCTGGTTGAAACCGGCTCGAAGATGGACGAAGTGATCTACGAAGAATTCAAAGGCACCGGCAACATGGAACTGCCTCTGGACCGTCGTATCGCTGAAAAACGCGTCTTCCCGGCCATCAACATCAACCGTTCCGGTACCCGCCGCGAAGAGTTGCTGACGGCCGACGACGAGTTGCAGCGTATGTGGATCCTGCGCAAGCTGCTGCACCCGATGGACGAAATCGCTGCCATCGAGTTTCTGGTCGACAAGCTGAAAACGACCAAGACCAACGACGAGTTCTTCTTGTCGATGAAGCGTAAGTAAGACGGTTTTTTAACCGCTAAAAATGGCGTCCTTCGGGGCGCCATTTTTTTTTGCAAAAAAAAGGGAGGTTTGCGACAGCCATTTGTCAGTACAGAAGCAAATTGGGCATACGACCCAAACTACTTTATCTGACTGGCATTTTTGTTTATGAGCACGCTTGCTTATCGAAGGGACATCGACGGTTTACGCGCCATCGCGGTGATTGCCGTGGTGTTGTTCCATTTTGGTGTTCCTGGCTTCACCGGCGGCTTCGTCGGCGTCGACATATTTTTTGTGATTTCCGGCTACCTGATTACCTCGATTATCTGGAATCAGCGCCAGGCCGGGCGTTTCAGCTTTGTGGATTTCTGGGCGCGTCGTGCGCGGCGGATTCTGCCGGCGCTGTTCGTGATGATTCTCGCGGTGCTGGCGGTGGGCTGGTTTTTGCTGGCGCCCAAGGATTACGAAGAGCTGGGCCGCTCGGTGCGCTACCAGGTGATGTTCGTGTCCAACCTCCTGTTTGTGCGTCAGGACGGCTATTTTGATGTTGCCTCCGATCTCAAGCCGTTGCTGCACACATGGTCACTGGCGGTTGAAGAGCAGTTCTATATTGTCTTCCCGCTGCTGCTGACGGTGCTGTCGAGTCGCCTCAAGCATTGGCGATTGGCGCTGTTCGGTGTGCTGCTGGTGTCGTTCGGGCTCAGCGTCTGGGCCGTGGCGCATCATCCCGAGAAAGCCTTTTTCCTGTTGCCGATGCGCGCCTGGGAGTTGTTGGCCGGCGCCATGCTGGCGGTTTCGCCAAGAACCGGTTGGCGCCTGACCTCTACGGGCGCGCAAGTGGTGAGCCTGGCCGGCTCCGCTTTGATTCTGCTGGCCGTGTTCTGTTATGACAAAGGCACGCCATTCCCCGGCGCCGCGGCGTTGCTGCCGACGCTGGGCGTGGTGGCGCTGATCTGGGCCAACGGCCATCGGCCAACCCTGGTCGGTGGCTTGCTCGCCAGCCGTGTGTTGGTCGGGCTCGGGCTGATTTCCTATTCCTGGTACCTGTGGCACTGGCCGGTGTTTGTCTTTGCCAGCTATGCCAGCGTTGATGAGCCCGGCCCGTTCGATATTTCGGGGTTGATTCTGCTCAGTCTGGTGTTGGGTTATCTGTCGTGGCGATTCGTCGAGACGCCGTTCCGCGAGCGGCGGTTGTTGGCGGGGCGTCGGCAGATTCTGCTCGCGGCAGTGTGTGGGGTGCTGTTGCTGGGGCTGGCCGGCCAGGCGTTGCGCTGGACCGATGGTTTGCCAGTGCGCCTGCCTGACCAGGCCTTGCAGTACGCCAAAGGGAAGGAGTGGCGCCCGGAACTGATGCGCTGCCTGGCCAACGATAAAACCCCAGACGAAAAGCTCTTTTGTCATTACGGGGGGCCAACGCCGACCGCGTCAAAGGCGTTGGTCTGGGGCGACAGTCATGCCACCGCGCTGATCCCGGTATTCGACGATGGCGCACAAAAGCACGGCGTCAGCGTGATACTCGCCAGTTCCCCCGGGTGCATTCCGGTCGAAGGGTTGGAACACGATCCTCAGTGTGGCCGGTTCAACCGCCGGGTCGAGCAGGCCATGAAACCGCAATCGGTGGGCGATGTGGTGCTGGTTGCACGCTGGAGCCTGTACCTCTATGGCGATGTGAAAGGCGACCTCGGGCACGTGCTGCGCGACACCCATGGCCGCTATGACCGGGCGATCGCCGAGCAACGCCTGGCCGAAGGGTTGCAGGCCACCGTGCGGCAACTGCGCAGCGGCGGGCATCGCGTCTGGCTGGTCAAGGAAGCACCGCTACAGCAGTTCAGTCCGCCTTACCGTCTCAGTCGCCTGGCCATGTTGCATCGTCCAACCGATGACGTTGGGTTGCCGGTGACCGAGCACTTCAAACGTCAGGCCTTCATCAGCCAGTTGTTCGCGCAAATAGCGGCCGCCAATCCCGGCGTGACCGTGGTCGATCCGGCCCCTCTGCTGTGCGATGACGAAGGTCTTTGTCGTGCCGAGCGCGACGGTCATTCGCTGTACACCGACGACAATCACCTGTCGGAGGTCGGGGCTCGCGTCATCGCGCCGGCACTTGAGCCGTTGTTCAGGCACCTGCAAGCCCGGGCTACTCTTGGCAATGGCAACCCAAATGCGGCCAGGTAATCAGCGATAAGCTGCCAGCGGACGGCAGAGCAGGTAGGATGTACGCCTATTTTAGGGGTGCCATCGTCAATGAAATTCAAGGACCTTCGGGATTTCGTGCAGCAGCTTGAGCAGCGCGGAGAGTTGAAACGCATCCAGATCCCCGTCTCTCCAGTGCTGGAGATGACCGAAGTCTGTGATCGCACACTGCGGGCCAAAGGCCCGGCGCTGCTGTTCGAGAACCCGACCGGCTATGACATTCCGGTGCTCGGCAACCTGTTCGGCACCCCCGAGCGGGTCGCCATGGGCATGGGCGCCGAGGCGGTCAGCGAGCTGCGCGAAATCGGCAAGCTGCTGGCCTTCCTCAAGGAGCCTGAGCCGCCGAAGGGTCTGAAAGACGCCTGGTCGAAGTTGCCGATCTTCCGCAAGATCATCGCCATGGCGCCCAAAGTGGTCAAAGACGCGGTGTGCCAGGAAGTGGTCATCGAAGGCGACGACGTCGATCTGGCGATGCTCCCGGTGCAAACCTGCTGGCCGGGCGACGTCGGCCCGCTGATCACCTGGGGCCTGACCGTCACCAAAGGCCCGAACAAGGACCGCCAGAACCTCGGCATCTACCGTCAGCAAGTGATTGGCCGGAACAAGGTCATCATGCGCTGGTTGAGCCACCGTGGCGGCGCGCTGGATTACCGCGAGTGGTGCGAGAAGCATCCCGGCCAGCCGTTCCCGGTGTCCGTAGCACTGGGCGCGGACCCGGCGACCATCCTCGGTGCCGTGACGCCGGTGCCGGACAGCCTCTCCGAATACGCCTTCGCCGGTCTGCTGCGTGGCAACCGCACCGAACTGGTGAAGTGCCGTGGCAACGACCTGCAAGTCCCGGCCACCGCTGAAATCATCCTTGAAGGCGTGATCCATCCGGGCGAGATGGCCGACGAAGGCCCCTACGGCGACCACACCGGTTACTACAACGAAGTCGACAGCTTCCCGGTGTTCACCGTCGAGCGCATCACCCACCGGATCAAGCCGATTTACCACAGCACCTACACCGGCCGACCGCCGGATGAGCCGGCGATTCTCGGCGTGGCGCTGAACGAAGTGTTCGTGCCGATCCTGCAGAAGCAGTTCCCGGAAATCACCGATTTCTACCTGCCGCCCGAAGGCTGCTCGTACCGCATGGCCATCGTGACCATGAAGAAGTCGTATCCAGGGCACGCCAAGCGGGTAATGCTCGGTGTCTGGTCGTTTTTGCGACAGTTCATGTACACCAAGTTCGTTATCGTCACCGATGACGACATCAACGCGCGGGACTGGAACGACGTGATCTGGGCCATCACCACGCGCATGGACCCCAAGCGCGACACGGTGATGATCGACAACACGCCGATCGACTACCTCGACTTTGCCTCGCCGGTCTCCGGCCTGGGCTCGAAAATGGGCCTGGATGCCACGCATAAATGGCCGGGCGAAACCACTCGCGAGTGGGGCCGGGTGATCGTCAAGGACGACGCCGTGACCCAACGGATCGATGCCATCTGGAATCAGTTAGGAATAGATTGATGCGTGTAACCTTGCAGCCCTCCGGAGCAGTGCTAGAGATTCTGCCCGGCGAGCGGATTCTCGATGGTGCGCGGCGCCTGGGCTATGAATGCCCGCAAAGCTGCCGCAACGGCAATTGCCACGTGTGCGCGGCATTGCTGGTGGAAGGGCGAGTCGAACAAGCCGGCAATGTGCGCGACCATGGCGAGTTCTACACTTGCATAGCAGAGCCGCTGGAAGACTGCATTTTGCTGTGGGATGGCGTGCTCGCGCGGGGAGAACTGCCGGTGCGCAGCGTGTCGTGTCAGGTCATTGAATGCAGGGGCGTCGGCGGTGATACCTGGCGCGTGCGGCTGCGCGCGCCGGCCGGCAAGCCACCGCGTTATCACGCGGGTCAGTATTTGATGATCGAGCGTGAGAACGGTGAAAAATCCGCGTTCTCGCTGGCCTCGGCTCCCCATGGCGGGCGGGATCTGGAAATTCATGTCTTGGCGCGCGAAAGCAGTGCGCTGAGCCTGATCGAGCAGCTGCAACGTAATCGGATCGTGCGGGTTGAGCTGCCCTTCGGCGATACGCACCTGGCGGAATTGCCGGACGGTCCGTTGGTGCTGATTGCCGCCGGCACAGGCATGGGCCAGATCCACAGTCTGATCGAACATTGCCGGGCCACGGGCTTCAAGCACCCGGTGCACCTGTATTGGGGCGTGCGTCGCCCAGAAGACTTTTACGAGATCGAGCATTGGGATGAATGGCTGAAGCTGCCCAATCTGTTCTTGCACAAGGTCGTCAGTGATCAGTGCGGCTGGCAAGGGCGCTGCGGGATGCTGCACGAGGCGGTCTGTGAAGACTTCCCGGACCTGAAAGCCTTGCATGTCTACGCCAGCGGCTCACCAGCCATGGTCTATGGCACGCTGGATGCGTTAGTGGAAGCCGGGATGGATGCTCATCAAATGCGCGCTGATGTATTTGCGTATGCGCCTCGATCTTGATCCTCGATCTTGATCCGTGATCTTGATCCGTGATCTTGATCCAGATCTTGAGTCGCGCCCCTAGAAACGTACGCCGGTAGTCACCATGGCTGCGTTGGCACCGAGAAAAACCAGCTCGGCGGCCAACTGGCCGTAGTGGGTACCGACGGACGGAATGATGACCGGTGCAACGCCGAAGTGGTTCAGCGGAATCTTGTCCTTGTAGTCACCGCGATAGCCCTGCAACAGCCCGCCTGTGACTTTCAGATACACCGGATAGTCGCTGCTGTCATAGCGCTTGCCGACGTAGGCGTAATTCGAGCGCTGACGGAACGAGTTGCGAAAAGTTGCCCCGCCAAATACCCAGCCGGAAGCCTCATTGCGTTCGATGCCGATCAAGTCCTGATGATTATTGTGTTCGGGGTCGGGCGAGTAATGCCGGGTATACACACTGGTCTGTGCATACCAGAAGCCATTGTCTTTTTGGGAGTCATACTCAGCCAGTGCCTGGCCGGTATGAATCATTAACAATGCGGCCAAAAGCCATGGATTTTTCATTGTGCAGCCTCGATTAAACGGATGGCTTGCGCCAGAGAGGCCGTTATACGTAGGCGTTCAGCGACGAGAAAGAAGGAAAGTCCGACATTTTAGTAGGAATATCCCTGCATCTTGTTGAACCGATCCTGAACAAGCGAAGGCTTATGCATATTTCATTCGGGTATTTAAGATGTTTCGACAATCGTATTAGGCTATATAAAACCCGATAGCGGGGACTGATACTCCCGATTTAGCGCTATCGCGTCGGTCATACATCCTTTAGCACTTTTCGTTTTACAGTTACTGCTATATGTTCTATTGAGCGAATTGCGCTTACATCTTGTAATAATCGCGGGGCCGAACACTTACGTCATGACAGCCATTGAATCTGCTTTTGTGAATCTGGCTTACCCTCCGCGGCTCGATCTGGGGCCGCAGCTGACACACGAACAACTTCTCGTCTCGATGCAATCGACCATGGCGCGCCACAAGGGTGGGCCGGTGTGGCTGTTCGCCTACGGTTCGTTGATCTGGCGCCCGGAGTGTTCGGCAGTGGAGCGGATGCGCGGGCGAGTGCACGGCTATCATCGTGGCCTATACCTGTGGTCCCACGAGCATCGCGGGACACCGGAAATGCCCGGGCTGGTGTTTGGACTGGATCGCGGCGGTTCGTGCAGCGGTTTTGCTTATCGCTTGCCCGAAGAACAACTTGAATCGTCGCTTTATGCGCTGTGGCAACGTGAGATGCCATTCCCGTCCTACCGCCCGCACTGGCTCAACTGCCGTCTTGAAGACGGAAGCCAGGTACAGGCTTTGGGATTTGTTCTGGAGCGACACCTGCCCAGCTATGCCGGCAACTTGCCGGATCACGTGCTGAGCCAAGTGTTTGAAAACGCTTGCGGGCGCTACGGCACCACTCGCGATTATGTCGAGCAGACCGCCCACGCCCTGCGTAGCCACGCCATGCCGGACCGAAATCTGGAGGCGCGGCTCAAGCGCTGCAAATCAAAATCCGATCAGGCGATCGCTTCGCGGGTCTGACTGGCGACGTTTTTGTGGCCTAGCGTGGGCGCGAGGAACGCCATCGACAGCAGGCAGGCAACGACCAGCAGAATGAAACCGCCATCCCAGCCGAAATAGTCCACCGTGTAGCCCATCAGGGCACTGGCCGCGACGGAGCCACCCAGATAGCCGAACAGACCGGTAAAACCCGCGGCAGTCCCGGCGGCTTTCTTCGGCACCAGTTCCAGCGCTTGCAAGCCGACCAGCATCACCGGGCCGTAGATCAGGAAGCCGATGGCGAACAACGAAATCATGTCGATCATCGGATTGCCCGGCGGGTTCAGCCAATACACGATCGTCGCAACGGTCACCAGCGCCATGAACACCATGCCGGTCAGGCCACGGTTGCCACGGAAGATCTTGTCCGACATCCAGCCGCACAGCAGCGTGCCCGGGATGCCGGCCCACTCGTACAGGAAGTACGCCCACGACGTCTTGTCGAAATCGAAGTGCTTGACCTCTTTGAGGTAGGTCGGCGCCCAATCGAGAATGCCGTAGCGCAGCAGGTAGACGAAGACATTGGCCAGGGCGATGAACCAGAGCATTTTGTTGCGCAGCACATATTTGATGAAGATGTCCTTGGCGCTGAATTCTTCTTCGTGGCTGGCGTCGTAGCCGTCCGGGTAATCGTTTTTGTACTTCTCGATTGGCGGCAGGCCGGTCGATTGCGGTGTGTCTCGCATCACAATGAAGGCAAACACGGCGACCAGCAGCGCCACGGCGGCGGGTACATAGAACTTGCTGTGCCAGTCGTTGAACCAGCCCATGCCGAGAATCGCCAACGGGCCGATCAAACCGCCGCCCACGTTATGCGCGGTGTTCCACACCGACACTACCCGACCGCGCTCTTTCTGCGACCACCAGTGCACCATGGTCCGCCCGCTCGGCGGCCAGCCCATGCCCTGCGCCCAGCCGTTGATGAACAACAGGATGAACATCATCGTCACGCTGGACGTTGCCCAAGGTGCGAAACCGAACACGAACATGACCCCGGCGGAGACCACCAGGCCAAAGGGCAGGAAATAACGCGGGTTGGAGCGGTCGGACACGATGCCCATCAGAAACTTGGACAGGCCGTAGGCGATGGCAATCGCCGACATGGCTACGCCCAGTTGACCCTTTGTGTAGCCTTGGGCAATCAGGTCCGGGAACGCCAGGGTGAAGTTCTTGCGCAGCAGGTAGTAACCCGCATAGCCAATGAATATCCCGGCGAAGATCTGCCAGCGAAGGCGTTTGTACGTGTCGTCTATTTGTTCGTCAGGCAAGGGCGCCTGATGTGCGGCAGGGCGAAAGAAAGCAAACATTCGAGAGCTCCAGATTTCTTGTTTTGACTGCGGATGCGAATGTTACAGTTTCGTTACCGAAAATAGCACCGGTTCGCATTAGCAAAACAGCGAAAATGTGGGCCATCGCGTGTTCCTTTATGAACATGTCGCACAGGTAAAGGTGAAGGGCGGTGTGGGGAATGTCTTTTGCACGCTCTAACGACGAATGTCAGTCCGGGGTAGGACGAGGCTTTGGGAAATGTCCTGCGTTGGAATGGGACGTCGGAAGTTGTTTTGCTCCCGGCAAAAAATGCGGTCTGGACAATCCAGACCGCATTTGCGGGCTCAGCGAACCTGAACCACTACTTTCCCGACCGCCTTGCGCTGGCCGAGATCATTGATCGCCTGCGCCGCATTGCTCAGCGGATATACCTGCGACACCAAAGGCTTCAACTTGCCCTCGGCAAACCAGCCAAACAATTGCTGGAAGTTCGCCGCATTGTCCTGAGGCTGGCGCTGGGCAAACGAACCCCAGAACACACCGACCACGGCTGCGCCTTTGAGCAGCGCCAGGTTGACCGGGAATTGCGGAATACGTCCGCTGGCGAAGCCGACCACCAGCAGGCGGCCGTTCCAGGCGATGGCGCGCACGGCCTGATCAAACAGGTCGCCGCCGACCGGGTCGTAGATCACATCGGCGCCCTGGCCGTCGGTCAGGCGTTTGATCTCGTCCTTGAGGCTGTTTTCGCTGTAATTGATCAGCTCATCGGCGCCCGCCGCTTTTGCCACCGCAAGTTTTTCTGCGCTGCTGGCGGCAGCGATCACGCGGGCGCCCATGGCTTTGCCGATTTCCACGGCCGCAAGGCCCACGCCACCGGAAGCACCCAGCACCAGCAGGGTTTCGCCCGGTTGCAGGTTTGCCCGTTGCTTGAGGGCGTGCATCGACGTGCCGTAGGTCATGCTGAAAGCGGCGGCGGTGTTGAAGTCCATCGAGGGCGGAATCGGCAGCACGTTGTATCCAGGCACGGCAACCTGTTCGGCAAAGCTGCCCCAGCCGGTCAGGGCCATCACTCGATCTCCGACCTTGAGATGGCTGACTTTTTCGCCCACCGCGCTGACCACGCCCGCCGCTTCGCCACCCGGTGAGAACGGGAAGGGCGGCTTGAACTGGTATTTGCCCTCGATGATCAGCGTGTCCGGGAAATTCACCCCGGCGGCGTGCACATCCAGCAGGATTTCGTTCTTCTTCGCGACAGGACTGGCGACGTCTTCCAGCACCAGCGATTCGGCAGGGCCGAAGGCTTTGCACAGCACGGCTTTCATCAGGGCTATTCCTTTGGGAGTGATGGCCGATAAGTGTAGGTGTGTGAGTCGATGGGTCAACGAGCATGCCCGACCCTGATAGTCAGCCATAAGCTTGTGCTTGAGCGGCGGGTCGTTATGCTGGCCGCAAACCGGATAAGGAGCGAATTGTGAAAGCGTGGATCATGTTGTTGCTGGCCCTGTCTCTGCCTGTGGCAGCGATGGCCGAAGAAGCCAAAGAAGGTGAAGCTCCGAAGGTCAATTACATCACCCTGAGCCCGCCGTTCGTGGGCAACTACGGGCTGGACGGTACACCGAAGCTCAAGGTCTACAAGGCCGACATCGCCTTGCGCGTGACCGGCGATGACGCCACCAAGGCAGTGAAGGCCAACGAGCCGTTGATCCGCAATCAACTGGTGGCGTTGTTTGCTCAGCAAACGAGCGAAACGATGAGCAACGTTGAAGCCAAGGAAAAGCTGCGTCAGGAAGCCCTGAAACAGACCCAGCAAGTGATGAGCGACGAAACCGGCAAGCCGGTGGTTGAAGATTTATTGTTCAACAACCTGATCATTCAATAGCGGTCTGTGGCGACGGCGTTTGGCCGGGGGGCTGCGCCGTCCGCGAGGGTGGTGAGCGCCCCTCGCCACATAAACACATCCTTTCGGGTCAGGACGCCAGGCTCTTGCGAAACCGCATCAGCGCAATCGCAAAGAACAGCAGTCCAATGGCGGTGAGTGCAAGCAAGTCCGGCCAGACCACGCTCAACCCGGCGTCGCGAAACAATATCGCGGCGCTCAGGCTGACAAAATGCGTGGAGGGCGAACCCTGCATGACCCATTGCAGCCATTGCGGCATGCTGTCCAGCGGTGTGCTGCCGCCGGATAAAAGCAACATCGGGATGATCACCGGAATGGCCAGCAGTCCGAATTGCGGCGTCGAGCGAGCCAGGGTGGCGAGAAAGATCCCCAGCGCAGTGCTGGCGAACAGATAGACCGCCGTCACCAGCAAAAACAGGCTCAGGGAGCCGGCCAGCGGAACACCCAGCGCCCCTTTGACTATCACCTCCAGCGACAGCCAGGTGCACAGCACCACGACCAGCATGTTGCTCCAAATTTTCGCCAGCATGATGTCCAGCGCCGTCAGCGGTAGCACCAACAGGTGGTCAAGGGTGCCGTGTTCCCGCTCACGCAGCAGTGCTGTGCCGGTCAGGATGATGGCGAGGATGGTGATGTTGTTGACGATTTGAATCACCGCCAGAAACCAGCCGCCTTCCAGATTGCTGTTGAACAGGGCACGGGTGGTCAGCAATACGGGCGCTTTGCTCGCCACATCGCTTTGGCCGCTGTAGGTCAACAGCTCGCGCTGGAAAATGCGTCCTATATAACCCGCGCCCATGAATGCCTGACTCATGGCAGTGGCATCGACATTGACTTGCACGGCGGGCTGACGACCGGCCAGCAGGTCTGTCTGGAAATTCGCCGGCACATTGATGACAAACGTGTACTGGCCACTGTCCATGACCTGGTCCAGTTGCCCGTACGGCAGCAAGGCCGGGCGCTGGAATTCCGGAGGTTGCAGCGCTTGCGCCAGTTGTCGCGACAGAAGACTGTGATCCTCGTCCACGATGGCCACGCTGGCGTTATGTACGCCGATCACCGAGCCCGCGGCCGGCATGTAGATCGCCACCGTAAAGGCGTAAAAAAGAAACAGCAGCAGCACGCTGTCATGCCGCAGGCTCGTCAGTTCCTTGAGACCCAGGCGCAGGATGTGTGCAAACTTGTGCATCAGGCCTCCTGCTTTTTCAGCATGACCAGGCTGAGCCCGGTGAACCCGAGAAAGAACCCGAACAGCGCCAGGCATTGTGGCCAAAGCTGCCGTATGTCCAGAGCCTTGGTGAACGTGCCGACTGCGATATCAAGGAAGTGCCCGGCCGGAAACAGCATCCCCATCGTTGCTGCAGCGCCTTCGAGGGAGGAACGAGGCACGATCAGGCCGGAAAACTGGATGGTGGGCAGGCTGGTAATGATCATGGTGCCGAGGATGGCGGCGATCTGGGTTCGGGTGAATGCCGAAATCAGCAAGCCCATGCTGGTGGTCGCCAATACATAGAGCAGCCCGCCAAAGGCCAGGGTCAGAAAACTGCCCTTGAACGGCACACCAAACAGCCATCGGTTCATCGCGACCAGCACAGCAAGGTTGATCAGGCTGACTGCCAGATACGGCGCCTGTTTGCCGAGCAGGAACTCGAGTCGAGTCAGCGGTGTGGCGTAGAAGTTGGTGATCGAACCCAGTTCTTTTTCCCGGACGATGCCCAGCGCCGTGAGCATGGCCGGGATGAACGCCAGGATCAGCGCCATGACGCCGGGCCCGATGGCGTTGACGCTGACCACGTCCTGGTTATAACGGAAGCGGGTTTCCAGCCGCGCGGCAGCTTGCCGGTTCAACGCCGGACCGCTCTGTTCGGCCAGTTGTTCGATATTGGCCTGGTGCACCGCCTCGACGTAGTTGCGGCTCGTCTCGGCGCGAAACGGCATACCGCCATCGAGCCAGGCCGCCACGGCCGGTTGGCGCCCGGCATACAAATCCCGACCAAATCCGGGAGGTACCTCCAGTGCCAGTTTGATTTCAGATCGCTGAAGACGGCGATGCAGTTCTTTGGCATCGTGGATGAGCGGTTGTTCATCGAAGTACCGAGAGCCGCGAAAGGCTTCCAGATACGCACGGCTCTGTGGCGTTTGATCCTGATCATAGACGGCGAAGGCAAGTTTCTCGACGTCCAGGGAAATGCCGTAACCGAAGATCACCATCATGAAAATGGCCCCGAGCAGCGCAAACGCCATCCGCACTTTGTCACGCAGCAGCTCCTTGCCCTCACGACTCGCCACCGCCATCAGGCGACCAGGACTGAAGCCGCGATCGTTCATTGGCGTGGCCGATATGGCGGGCGCATTGGCAGGTTCTGAAGGTGTTGATGGTTGCGAAGTGCCCTGGGCCTGTTCAAGGCAGGTGACGAACGCGGCTTCCAGCGTTTCCCCTTTGAACTGTTGCTGCAGGGCTGCCGGCGTATCGCACGCCAGTACCTTGCCGGCATGCATCAACGAAATGCGATCGCAGCGTTGGGCTTCGTTCATGAAATGGGTGGAGAGAAAGATGGTCACACCTTGCTCACGGGACAACTCGATCAGTAGTCGCCAAAAATCGTCCCGTGCCGCCGGGTCTACCCCGGATGTCGGTTCGTCGAGAATCAAGACTTCCGGCCGATGAAGCACTGCTACGGCCAGGGACAGGCGCTGGCGCAAGCCCAAAGGCAAGGCTGCGGACTGCTGTTCGCAAACGCTGGCCAGGTTGAAGCGCTGGATCAGCTCTTCGATGCGTTGTGTGCTTTCGATTTTCGGCAAATCGAACAGCCGTGCATGCAGGTCCAGGTTCTGACGCACGCTGAGTTCGCCGTACAGCGAAAAGCTCTGGGACATGAAACCAACGCGTTTACGAGTGGCCAAATCCTTGGCATTCACCGGATTGCCGAGCAGCGTAGCGCTGCCTTCGCTAGCCGGTATCAGCCCGGTCAGGACTTTCATTGTGGTGGTTTTGCCGCAGCCGTTGGACCCGAGAAATCCGAAGATTTCGCCACGACCGATGGCAAAGCTGACCTTGTCTACTGCGGTGAAGTCGCCGAAGCGCAGCGTCAGATCGTGGGCTTCGATGGCGATATCGGTGGTGGTGCCGGTTCGAGGCGGGATCACCAAGGGCTGATTATCGTGGTTGCTGTCGCCCTGATAGTGAGTGAAGGCTTCGTCGAGTTTGCCACTGGTTGTGACCGCCCGTAACGCCTTGGTTGCTCCGGTGGCAATCAGCTTGCCGCCGTCGAGCATCAGGCAATGCTCGAACTGCTCGGCTTCCTCCATATACGCGGTGGCAACCAATAGCGTCAGCTGTGGACGTTGGCGTCGCACATCGTCAACCAACTCCCAGAACCGCCGACGGGACAGCGGGTCGACGCCGGTTGTCGGTTCATCGAGGATCAACAGGTCCGGTTCGTGGATCAATGCACAACACAGCCCCAGCTTCTGTTTCATGCCACCGGACAGTTTGCCGGCCGGGCGGTCGGCAAAGCTCAACAGGTCGGTGGCCAGTAACAAACTGTGCATGCGCTGATCGCATTCGACTTTTGACAGGCCGAACAAGGTGGCGAAAAAGTGGATGTTCTCGCTGATGGACAACTCGGGGTAAAGGTTGCCCCCCAGGCCTTGGGGCATGAAGGCGATTCGCGCATAGAGGGTGTTGCGATGGCGGCGATCCTGGATCGCCCCGTCGAGGACATTCAGCTGCCCTTGCTGCAGCTTTTTCACGCCGGCGATCAGTCCCAGCAGGCTCGATTTTCCGGCGCCATCGGGACCAATCAACCCGCAACGGGTCCCGGCGGGCAGGCTGAACGTGATGTCACTCAGCGCCTGATGTGTGCCGTAGCGATGATCGATTGCGCAGGCTTGAACCGCCAGGCCGGTCATTGCAGGTTAGCCGGCCAGCCAACGGGTGCGGTGCGCACATAACCGGCACCGGGCATGCCGGGTTTGGCCTGGGGCATGGCCCCGGGATCCGTCAGACGTAACTTGACCCGAAACACGAGTTTTTGTCGCTCATCGCGGGTCTCGACTTCTTTAGGGGTGAACTGCGATTTGGCCGCGACAAAGCTGACCTTTGCCGGCAGTGGGCGGTCGGGCAGGGCATCGAGCAAAATCCGCGCTTCATCGCCCACCGCCAGGCGTCCAGTCACAGAGGTCGGCAGGTAAAGGTTCATGTATTGATCGTTCGGGTCGATCAGCACTAATACGCGTCCGCCGGCACCCAGCACTTCGCCGGGTTCGGCCATGCGCAGTTGGATCACCCCGTCGATCGGGGCTCGCAAACTGCTGTCGTCGATTTCACTGTTCAACTGCGCGACTTGCGCCTGTGCAGCGCCAATGGCAGCACCGACCGCAGACACTTGTGCACGGGCCGCTGCAACGGCGGCATTGCCAGTGCCAATACGCGCCTGCTGCTGATCGATGATTTGACCACTGACGAAACCGTGTTTGAACAGCGCCTCGGAACGACTGAATTCCTGTTGGGCGAGCAGTTGCTCACTCAGGCGTAATTGCACGTTGGCTTGCGCGGCGGTGAGGTTCTCCCGGGCGCGCAACACTTCGGCTTCGGCCTGGTTGCGTTGGGCTTCAAGGGTGCGGGTGTCCATGCGGGCCAGCAGTTGGCCTTTGCTGACTGTGTCGCCCTCATCGACGAATACTTCGGCCAGTCGCCCGGGTGTTTTACTGGCGATCTGTACTTCGGTGGCTTCGAGACGGCCATTGCCGACGTACACGCCTTCAGGCAACCGGTCATGCATCGACTTCCAGTAGCCAAAACCCCCGGCACCCAGCAGCAGTATCACTAAGGCACTGGCAAACAATATTGAAGAGCGACTGTGCGTAGACATGCGGGCATCCTGCGGCTGTTGCGTCCTAGTCTGGTTGATCGCACGCCGAGGCGCGTTGATACCAGTCAACTGAGGAGCAAGCCTAACCCTATTGAGTGCAGAAAAGAGGATGACCGGGTGGTTCTGCCTATTTAACGTAAATCGAGTACCGCTGCCCATTGCTCGGCGGTCACCGGCATCACCGACAATCTCGAACCCTTCTGCACCAGCGGCATCTGCGCCAACGCCGTCTGCTGCTTCAAATAATCCAGCTTCAACACCTTGGCAAACGTCTCGACATGCTCGACATCAATCGCACTCCAGGCGTTTTTCTCAGAGGTGGCCTTCGGATCGTAGTAATGACTCTCAGGCGCCAGCGCCGTCGGGTCCGGATACGCCGCTTCGACAACTTTTCCAATGCCGGCAATTCCCGGCTCCGGGCAGCTGGAGTGATAGAAGAAAAACGCGTCACCGACCGCCATGGCGCGCAAAAAGTTACGCGCCTGATAGTTGCGAACCCCGTCCCAGCGCGCTCGGCCAAGCGTCTCCAGACCTTTGATCGAGAGTTCGTCGGGCTCGGATTTCATCAGCCAGTAGGCCATGGATTTTGCTCCTTGCGAGGTCAGTGGAAAGGTTGTCGGGCAATTTTATGACAAACCGACAGTCGGTTGACGCCAGCGTTTGCGTGTCAGTTCACGTTGTCGCAAAATGCCGGCCTTCTAAGCTTGACGCTGCTGCACGGCCTACACCTGAAACGGAACCGCTGCTGTCATCGTGTTGATGTGCCTTTGGGGGGCAATCGATGAAACGCAAACCGGATTTACTATGGATTTTGGTTATTTTGTTCGGCCTTGGCGTCGTAACCACCGGTTATGCCCAAAGCCTGTGGAATAACAAGACCGACGCGCCGATCGAAATCGCGCAGCAACAGCAGCCGTCGGCGTTCAAACGCTAAACCTGTCTTTTGGACACCGCTGTTCGCAGTGGCGTCTAGTCTGCGAAATACCACGCCTTGTCTGTCACCGTTCCTTGCAACGGCACATCCCAGCTCGCCTGAGCCAATCGTTCGACTTTCTGACATTCATGGGCCAGCCCCAGCAGCGTCGGTTTGCGCCAGGTTTTGCGGCGCGCCAGATACGCCAGGCTTCGATCGTAGAAACCGCCGCCCATGCCCAGGCGTCCGCCGACGTCATCAAACCCCACCAGCGGCAACAGAATCAGATCCAGCGCCCACACTTTGCGTTGCCGGGCGAGATTGTGCCGGGGTTCGAGAATACGAAAACGGTTGGGTTTGAGTTTGTCGCCGGGGCGAATGCGCTGGAACACCATTTTGGTTCGCGGCCAGGCACTGAGCACCGGCAGATACGTGGCTTTGCCCCGACGTTGAGCGGCACGCAACAGGACGCGCGGGTCGATTTCACCGTCGGTCGGCAAGTACAGGGAGATGTGTCTGGCGCGGCGAAATAACGGCTGTTGGGCCAATTGCTTGTACAGCCCACGGGCAGCCTGGCGCTGTTGACTGGGTGTCAGGGCGCGACGGGCCTTGCGCAGCATGCGTCGAAGTTGCGGGCGGGGTAGCAGCGCAGGTTCGGTCATGAATTCAGGCTTCGACAGGACGAGTACATAAAGCGTACCCGTAAAAAAGCCGATGCCGGTAATTAAACCGGCATCGGACTGGAATCAGGCTCCCCGGATGAACCGCTGCTGACTTAGCCCTTGAACCCGAAAGTTCAAGGTGGAAGATGCAGTAGGCTTTAAGGCTTTCCGTCTAGCGGACATGCACACCAGCCCAACGTGCAGCCTCCAGGGTAGTGCGAATCGGCTCAGGGACGTGGTCAACTGGCAAGCACCCCAGGGAGTGAAGCGAGTATACCCCAAGCGGTTTCGTGTTTCAGCCCTTGGTGACATCCGGATCGGTGGCGAGCACCAGATCGACACGGTCCAGCAGGTCGCGAACCTGTTCGCGAGTCGAGCCGCTGGCCTGTACATCCGGGCGTTCTTCCTTGTGCAGGAGGTCATGCGTGATGTTCAGCGCGGCCATCACGGCGATGCGATCGGCACCGATGACCTTGCCGCTGCTGCGGATCTCACGCATCTTGCCGTCCAGGTAACGGGCAGCGCTCACCAAGTTGCTGCGCTCTTCCTGGGGGCAGATGATCGAATACTCTTTATCGAGGATCTGCACGGTAACGCTATTGCTTGAACTCATGAGTCTTGCTCCAGGGCCTTGAGGCGCGAAATCATCGATTCAACCTTACGCCGGGCGATTTCGTTCTTTTCAATGAGGTGCGCGCGTTCCTCGCGCCAGGTCTTTTCCTGAGCTAGTAAGAGTCCGTTTTGGCTCTTTAGTTGCTCGACTCGACTAATTAGCAGTTCGAGTCTGGCCATCAGCGCTTGCAGGTCGGTGTCTTCCATTGTGTCCACTGAATGTGTGCTTGATGGGGGTAGCGGGCGGACAGCCTTTAATAGTCTTGGCGAGTCTGTCGATGTAGGATACAAGGCCTTCATTCTAGACATAGCGCCGTCTGGCGCCTAGCTGCCCATGACCATTCAGAATTCCCCGTACCAAGCCTTCGCCACTCTGCTGACCTCCAGCGGTCATAACGTCTCGCCTGCCGAACTGCATGGCCTGTTGCTCGGCCGCAGTTGCGCCGGTGCCGGCTTCAATGCCGAAGAGTGGTTGATCGATGCTGCCGAATTGCTGGAAAGCGAACCTCAGGACAATGTCCGCAACGCCTTGATCGGCTTGCAGGAGATGGTCAAGGGCGAGTTGACCGGCGACGACGTGACCGTCGTTCTATTGCTGCCAACCGATGACGCGCCCCTGGTTGACCGTGCCGTCGCACTGGGTGAGTGGTGCCAGGGCTTCCTCAGCGGTTTCGGCTTGAACTGCCGGGACAGCAGCACGCTCAGCACTGAAGCTACCGAAGTACTGCAGGATCTGGCGGCCATTTCCCAGGTGCAAGATGCCCTGGAAGAGTCCGAAGACGGCGAAAGCGATTACATGGAAGTCATGGAATACCTGCGCGTCGCACCGCTGCTGCTGTTCTCCGAAACCAAAAAAGCCGACGTGCCACCAGCCGCCAAACCGTCGTTGCATTAATCGCGTGCCAGGAAAAGCCATCTGCCCATGATTCATATCCCGAAATCGGAATACAGCCGTCGCCGCAAGGCCCTGATGGCGCAGATGGAACCCAACAGCATCGCGATCCTGCCCGCCGCCGCGGTTGCCATCCGCAACCGCGACGTCGAGCACGTCTATCGCCAGGACAGCGATTTCCAGTACCTGAGCGGCTTTCCCGAACCTCAAGCGGTCCTCGTGTTGATGCCGGGACGCGCCCATGGCGAATACATCCTGTTCTCCCGTGAGCGCAACGCCGAACGCGAGTTGTGGGACGGTTTGCGCGCCGGCCAGGAAGGCGCGATCCGCGACTTCGGCGCCGACGACGCTTTCCCCATCACCGACATCGACGACATCCTGCCGGGTCTGATCGAAGGGCGCGATCGGGTGTATTCGGCCATGGGCAGCAACCCCGAATTCGACCGGCACCTGATGGACTGGATCAACGTGATCCGCTCTAAAGCGCACCTCGGTGCCCAGCCGCCGAACGAATTCGTTGCTCTGGATCACCTGCTTCACGACATGCGCCTGTATAAATCGGCGGCAGAAGTGAAGGTGATGCGCGAAGCCGCACGGATTTCCGCCCAGGCGCATATTCGCGCGATGCAGGCCAGCCGCGTGGGGCTGCACGAATTCAGTCTCGAAGCCGAACTCGATTACGAGTTCCGCAAGGGCGGCGCGAAGATGCCGGCCTACGGTTCGATAGTCGCTGCCGGGCGCAACAGCTGCATCCTGCATTACCAGCAGAATGACGCGGTTCTCAAGGACGGTGATCTGGTGCTGATCGATGCCGGTTGCGAGATCGACTGCTACGCCAGCGACATCACCCGCACCTGGCCGGTCAACGGCAAATATTCACCTGAACAGAAAGCGATCTACGAGCTGGTGCTGGCCTCGCAAGAAGCCGCCTTCGCCGAAATCGCCCCGAACAAACACTGGAATCAGGCGCACGAAGCCACGGTCCGGGTGATTACTACCGGATTGGTGAAACTCGGCCTGTTGCAGGGCGACGTCGACGAACTGATCACCAGCGAAGCCTACAAAGCGTTTTACATGCACCGCGCCGGCCACTGGCTGGGGATGGATGTGCATGACGTCGGCGAGTACAAAGTCGGCGGCGAATGGCGGGTGCTGGAGGTCGGCATGGCGCTGACGGTGGAACCGGGGATCTACATTTCCCCGGACAACCAGAGCGTGGCGAAGAAATGGCGCGGCATCGGCGTGCGCATCGAGGACGACGTGGTGGTGACCAAGACCGGTTGTGAAATATTGACCAAAGGCGTGCCGAAAACGGTCGCCGATATCGAGGCCCTGATGGCGCAAGCGCGGACACAAGCAGCATGAGCCGGGTCAATCTGGCAATCATCGGTGGTGGCCTGGTCGGCGCCAGTCTCGCGTTGGCGTTGCAGGCCGGGGCTAAATCACGCGGCTGGAAGATCGTCCTGATCGAGCCTTTCGCCCCGGGCGATACCTATCAGCCGAGCTACGACGCCCGCTCTTCGGCGCTGTCCTACGGCGCCAAGCAGATTTACCAACGGTTGGGCGTGTGGCAGGAAATCTCCCGCCGCGCCGAGCCGATCAAGCAGATTCATGTCTCCGACCGTGGGCGGTTTTCCACGGCGCGACTGTCGGCGATGGAAGAGGGCGTTCCGGCGCTGGGTTACGTCGTGGAAAACGCTTGGCTCGGCCAATGCCTCTGGCAAGGTCTGGACAAGGACGTGGTCACGTGGCGTTGCCCGGCCGAAGTCACGCGCATGGAGCCGCTGACCGATGGCTACCGCCTGACCCTCAATGATGAAACCACCCTGGAATGCGACCTCGCGGTGCTGGCTGATGGCGGCCGTTCGGGCCTGCGTGAGCAACTGGGGATCGGCATCAAGACGCGTCCGTATAACCAGAGCGCGCTGATCGCCAATATCACCCCGAGCGAAGCGCACAACGGCATGGCGTTCGAGCGATTCACCGACGACGGCCCGATGGCGCTGTTGCCGCTGCCGGACAACCGCTGCGCCTTGGTCTGGACCCGTCTGGGAATGGACGCGCAGCGGCTGGCCGCACTGGATGAAAAGAGCTTTCTAAGCGAATTGCAGGGTGTGTTCGGTTACCGCCTCGGCACGTTAAAACAGGTTGGCGCGCGACATCTGTACCCGCTGACGCTGATCGAAGCCGAAGAGCAGGTGCGTCCGCATCTGGCGATCCTCGGCAACGCGGCCCACAGCCTGCACCCGATTGCCGGCCAGGGTTTCAACCTGTCGCTGCGCGATGCGCAAGCGTTGGCGGAGGCCTTGTTGGCCAGCGAGAACGGGCCGGGCGACTTCGCCACCTTGCAGGCCTATCGCGAGCGCCAGCGTCTGGATCAAAACCTGACGGTGGGCTTCTCCGATCAGGTCACCCGATTGTTCGGCAGCACCCAGCCGCTGGTGTCGCTGGGTCGCAATCTCGGCCTGCTCGGTCTCGATCTGCTGCCACCGGCCAAGCGCTGGTTCGCCCGGCAGGCCATGGGCCTGGGTACTCGCCCCGATGCTTAAGTGGCTGACGAACAGGTTCGGCAAAGCGCGATTGATGCGTTGGTTCATGTCCTTTTACCCACCGTACGTTGGCGCCGGGGTTCGGGTGCGGCACATCAGCGATGACTTTCGCGACATCACGGTGTCCATGGGCCTGGGCTGGTACAACCGCAATTATGTAGGCACCCAGTTTGGTGGCAGCTTGTATTCGATGGTCGATCCGTTCTACATGCTGATGCTGATGGAAAACCTCGGGCACCGTTACATCGTTTGGGACAAGGCGGCGGACATCGATTTCATTTCGCCGGGCAAAGGCCCGGTGTTCGCCAAATTCCACATCGACGAGACCTTGCTCGACGAGATCCGTCGGCAAACGGCTGATGGCGAAAAATACCTGCCGAAGTTGCAGGTCGATATTCACGACGGCGCCGGCACCTTGGTGGCGCGGGTCGAAAAAACCCTTTACGTGCGGCTCAAGCCGCAAGCGAGACAGGTTTAAAGCATGGACATGCGCGCAGATCTGCTGATTGTCGGGGCCGGAATGGTCGGCAGTGCCTTGGCGCTGGCGTTGCAGGACAGCGGGCTGGAAGTCCTGCTGCTGGACGGCAGTCCCTTGAGCGTCAAACCTTTCGATGGCCAGGCACCGTTCGAACCGCGAGTGAGCGCCTTGTCGGCCGCCAGCCAGCGGATTCTCGAACGCTTGGGCGTGTGGGGCGGCATCGCCAAGCGACGCAGCAGTCCTTACACCGACATGCACGTCTGGGACGGCAGTGGCACCGGGCAGATCCATTTCTCGGCGGCCAGCGTGCATGCCGACGTGCTTGGGCACATCGTCGAAAACCGCGTGGTTCAGGATGCCTTGCTCGACCGTTTGCACGACTGCGACCTCGGGATGCTGGCCAATGCGCGACTGGAGCAGATGCGCCGCTCGGGCGATGACTGGCTGCTGACCCTGGCCGACGGCCGCACCTTGCGCGCACCGCTGGTGATTGCGGCGGACGGCGCCAACTCGGCCGTTCGGCGTTTGACCGGCATGGCGACGCGCGAGTGGGACTACCTGCACCACGCGATTGTCACCAGTGTGCGCAGCTCAAAATCTCACCAAATGACCGCCTGGCAGCGCTTCACCGACAATGGTCCGTTGGCGTTCTTGCCGATGGAGCGTGATGGGCAGCAAGATTGGTGCTCGATCGTCTGGTCGACCACGCCGAGTGAAGCCGAACGCCTGATGGCGCTGGACGACGACGGCTTCTGTCGCGAGCTGGAGCGCGCTTTTGAAGGGCGCCTCGGCACCGTACTCAGCGCCGACCCGCGTGTGTGCGTACCGCTGCGTCAGCGTCACGCCAAGCGTTATGTGGCCGAAGGCCTGGCGTTGATCGGCGACGCCGCGCACACCATTCATCCATTGGCCGGTCAGGGTGTAAACCTTGGATTTCTGGATGCTGCTGTGTTGGCGGAAGTGTTGCTGCAAGCGGCTGAACGAGGCGAGCGGCTGGCGGATGTCAAAGTGCTAAGCCGTTACGAACGCCGGCGCATGCCGCACAACCTGGCGCTGATGGCGGCGATGGAAGGGTTCGAGCGGTTGTTCCAGGCGGATCCGATGCCGGTGCGTTGGCTGCGCAATGCAGGGTTGAAGATGGTTGAGCAGATGCCCGAGGCCAAGGCGTTGTTTGTGCGTGAGGCGCTTGGACTGACTGGCGATTTGCCGGCGCTGGCCAGGGCCTGACATTTTCGTAGCGGCTGACGGCCCCTTCGCGAGCAAGGCGGCAGTTCAGTCACCGTAGATTTCGGGCGATGCAACATCTGGTAACTCCTCCGCGAACTGATCGATTGAGAAGCTAAATGTGAGTCCTTATCATTTGCCCTCACTTTTTCAATCGAGAGATCGCTCCCATGCTGCCGAAGCGTCTACTGACCGCACTCGCCCTGTCCCTGATTGGCAGCACCGCCGCCCAGGCCGCTGACGAGGTGGTGGTTTACTCCTCGCGTATCGACGAGCTGATCAAACCGGTCTTCGACGCCTACACCGCCAAGACCGGAGTGAAGGTGAAGTTCATCACCGACAAGGAAGCGCCGCTGATGCAGCGCATCAAGGCCGAGGGCGAGAACGCTACCGCCGACCTTCTGTTGACGGTCGATGCCGGCAACCTCTGGCAGGCCGAGCAAATGGGCATCTTGCAGCCGTTCACCTCCAAAGTGATCGATACCAACATTCCGCTGCAATACCGAGCGGCCTCCCACGCCTGGACCGGCCTGAGTCTGCGTGCGCGGACCATCGCTTACTCCACGGATCGCGTGAAGCCGGGCGAGCTGACCACCTACGAAGCTCTGGCCGACAAAAACTGGGAAGGGCGCCTGTGCCTGCGCACGGCAAAGAAGGTCTACAACCAATCCCTGACCGCCACCATGATCGAAGTCCACGGCGCCGACAAAACCGAGAAGATCCTCAAGGGCTGGGTGAGCAACCTGTCCACCGACGTGTTCTCGGATGACGTCGCGGTGCTGGAAGCGATCAACGCGGGGCAGTGCGATGTCGGGATCGTCAACACGTACTACTACGGTCGTCTGCACAAGCAGAAGCCGGACCTGGGCGTGAAACTGTTCTGGCCGAACCAGGCAGATCGCGGTGTACACGTGAACCTGTCGGGTATTGGCCTGACCAAGCACGCGCCGCACCCGGAAGCGGCCAAGGCGCTGGTGGAATGGATGACCACCCCTGAAGCGCAGAAAATCTTCGCTGACGTGAACCAGGAATTCCCGGCCAACCCGGTGGTAGCGCCTTCGGAAGAAGTGGCGGCGTGGGGCAAGTTCGTGGCCGATACCCTGCCGGTGGAAGTGGCGGGCAAGCGTCAGGCCGAAGCGATCCGCATGATGGATCGCGCTGGCTGGAACTGACACTGCTGCTGATTGTTCCCACGCTCTGCGTGGGAATGCATCCCCCGACGCTCCGCGTCGAAGCGTGACGCAGAGCGTCATAAGATGTGTGCCCACGCAGACCGTGGGCACAATCATTTTAATTTTCTAGAGAACCCCCTTGGCCCACCCCGCCCAACGCCGCTGGTATCCCCTGGTCTTCGCTATCGCTGCGCTGGTGCTGTTGCCCCTCAGTGTTTTACTGCTGTCCTGGCAAACCATCGATCCACAGATCTGGTCCCACCTCTGGGCCACCCAGATGCCACGCCTTTTGGGCAACACCCTGACCCTGATACTCGGCGTAGGGGTCGGCGTCACTCTGCTCGGCGTCAGCCTCGCGTGGCTGACCAGCCTCTGTGAGTTTCCCGGCCGGCGCTGGCTGGACTGGGCGCTGATGCTGCCGTTTGCGATTCCGGCCTACGTGCTGGCGTTTGTCTTCGTCGGCCTGCTGGATTTCGCCGGCCCCGTGCAAACCCTGATGCGCGAGTGGTTGGGCACAGGCCTGAGGTTACCGCGCGTGCGCTCCACCGGCGGGGTCATTATCGTGCTGGTGCTGGTTTTCTATCCCTACGTTTATCTGCTGGCCCGTACGGCGTTTCTCGCTCAGGGCAAAGGCCTGATGGAAGCCGCCAGGGTACTCGGCCAATCGCCGTGGCAGGCATTCTGGCGAGTGGCCTTGCCGATGGCGCGCCCGGCCATCGGCGCGGGGGTGGCATTGGCATTGATGGAAACCCTGGCGGATTTCGGTGCTGTCTCGGTGTTCAACTTCGACACGTTCACCACCGCGATCTACAAAACCTGGTACGGGTTCTTCAGCCTGTCCACCGCCGCCCAACTGGCCAGCCTGTTGCTCTTGGTGGTGATGGTGGTGCTGTACGGCGAGCGGCGTGCTCGCGGGGCCAACCGGGCGAGCAACGAACGGCCGCGGGTCAAGGCGCTGTATCACTTGCGTGGCTTCAAGGCGCTGGCGGCGATGAGCTGGTGCGCACTGGTGTTTGCCTGTGCGTTCGTCATCCCGATGCTGCAACTGCTGGTGTGGTTGTGGCAGCGCGGGCGCTTCGATCTGGATGAGCGTTACACCGGCCTGATTCTTCACACCTTGTACCTGGGCGCCATGGCGGCGTTGATCACGGTCAGCGTTGCGTTGGTGCTGGCGTTCGCCCGGCGCCTGGCACCGACCCGAACAATCCGCTCCGGCATCGGCCTGGCCAATCTGGGCTACGCCTTGCCGGGTTCGGTATTGGCGGTCTCGATCATGCTGGCCTTCAGTTACCTCGATCGCGAACTGGTGATCCCTTTGTCCGGCTGGCTCGGCGGCGCTGGCAAGCCCTTGCTGCTGGGCAGCCTGTCGGCGTTGTTGCTGGCCTATCTGGTGCGTTTCATCGCCGTGGCTTACGGGCCACTGGAAAGCAGCCTGGCGCGTATACGGCCATCTTTGCCCGAAGCAGCACGTAGCCTTGGCGTCAGTGGGCCACGACTGTTTTTCAAAGTGTATCTGCCGTTGTTGTTGCCGGGCTCGTTGAGTGCCGCGTTGCTGGTGTTCGTCGACGTGCTCAAGGAAATGCCCGCCACCCTGCTGATGCGCCCGTTTGGCTGGGACACGCTGGCCGTGCGGATCTTTGAAATGACCAGTGAAGGTGAATGGGCGAGGGCGTCTTTGCCGGCACTGACGCTGGTTTTGGTCGGGCTGTTACCGGTCATCGGATTGATTCGACGCTCGGCGCATCGAAACGCCTAGGTGCCAGTCCTACACCTTGCGGCTACAATGCGCGGCATTCGGTGCGGTCCGTCTGACAGACCCGGTGTCTGAAATCGGCTGAAAGCCTTTTACTTCAAGGTTTTCACCCCATGCAGCAACTGTCCGCACCTTCGCCACGCCCGGAAGGAGAAACCCATGGGACAGCGTACGCCTCTGTATGACCTTCATCTCGCCCTCGGCGCGAAGATGGTCGATTTTGGCGGTTGGGATATGCCTCTGCATTACGGCTCGCAGGTCGAGGAACACCACCAGGTGCGCCGCGATTGCGGGGTTTTCGATGTATCCCACATGACCGTGATCGATATCAGCGGCCCCCAGGCCAAGGCCTGGCTCCAGCATTTGCTGGCCAATGATGTCGAGCGCCTGCACAGCCCCGGCCGTGCTCTTTACAGCACCATGCTCAATGAGCGCGGCGGCATCGTCGACGACATGATCGTCTATCGCCTCGACGACGGTTATCGCCTGGTGGTCAACGCCTCCACCCGCAATCAAGACCTCGCCTGGATGCAGGCTCACCTCGACGGCTTCGATGTGCAGCTCAACGAGCGTGCAGAGCTGGCGATGCTGGCGATTCAAGGCCCGCATGCCCGGCAAAAAATCTGCGAACTGGTCTCCCAGGCCCGCAGCAATCTGATTCAGCTGCTCAAGCCATTCGAGGGCCAGCCAGAAGGTGACTGGTTCATCGCCCGTACCGGTTACACCGGCGAAGATGGATTGGAAATCGTTCTGCCGGCTGATCAAGCACCGGGTTTTTTCAACGATCTGGTCGGCGCGGGCATTTCCCCCATCGGCCTGGGGGCGCGGGATACCTTGCGGGTTGAAGCCGGCATGAACCTGTACGGTCAGGACATTCATCAAGATGTATCGCCACTGGCGTCCAATATGGCCTGGAGCATTGCCTGGGAACCGGCCTCTCGCCAGTTCATCGGGCGCACCGCCCTAGAGGCCGAACGGGCCGGTGGCGTGCAGCACAAACTGGTGGGGCTGGTCCTTGAGGAGCGCGGTGTTTTGCGCGCTCATCAAGTGGTCCGCATCGCCAATGTTGGCGAAGGGGAGATCACCAGTGGTAGTTTCTCTCCTACGCTTAGCAAGTCGATAGCACTGGCGCGCGTGCCGATGGCAACTGCCGACCGCGCAGAAGTGGAAATCCGTGGCAAGTGGTACCCGGTCCGAGTGGTCAAACCGACCTTCGTACGCCACGGCAAAACCTTGATCTAACCTTTTTTTGGCGGACTACAACCGCTGACATTTTTCTTGAGGACACAGAACATGAGCGATATTCCTGCCGACCTGCGTTTTGCCGAAAGTCACGAATGGGCCCGCCTGGAAGCCGACGGCACCGTCACCGTGGGCATTAGCGATCACGCGCAGGAAGCGCTGGGTGATGTGGTGTTCGTGGAACTGACTGAAGTGGGCAACAAGTTTGCGGCTGAAGATCAGGCCGGCGTTGTTGAATCGGTGAAAGCCGCCTCCGACATCTACTCCCCGATTGCCGGTGAAGTGATTGCGGTCAACGAAGAGCTGAGCGCTAACCCGGAATTGCTCAACACCGACCCGTACGGCGCTTGGATCTTCAAGCTCAAGCCAAGCAACACCGCTGACCTGGAAAAACTGCTCGACGCCGCCGGCTACAAGACTGCGATCGGCGAGTAATCTTCGACTTGCGAAATCCCTGTGGGGAGCGAGCTTGCTCGCGATAGCGGTTCATCAGTCGACATCCCGGTGACTGTTACACCGCAATCGCGAGCAAGCTCGCTCCCACAGGCTTTTATCGCTTTAGAACAGCCTTGACCGCTGCCACCGAACGCTCGACATCCGCTTTGCTCATCGCCGTGAACATCGGCAACGAGACAATCAGGCGACCGACCCGCTCGGCCACCGGGAACATGCCCTCCTTGAAACCGCGTTCGCGGTAAAGGCTCAGCAAGTGAATCGGCGGGTAGTGATAGCCGATACCGACGCCCAATGCCTGCATCTGCTCCATGAAAGTCGCCCGTGCCGGCAAGCCATCCCCGCGCTCCGGCAACACCAGCTGGAACAAATGCCAGTTGCTGTTCTCGAAATCCGCCGGGGGCAGTTGAGCCCCGTACTGCGCCTCGAAATCCTCGCCAAAACACGCAAAATAGTGCCGGGCCAGTTCACGCCGATGGGCCGTGATGGCTTCGATGTGAGCAAATTGCCCAAGGCCAATGGCCGCCGCGACGTCGGTCATGTTGAATTTGCCGCCCAGCACATCGACATCCAAACCATCGAAACCGCTGCGGGTGACGCCCTGCAAGCGGTACTTCTGCGCCAGTCGCACTTCCTCATCATTGTTCAGCACCAGGCAGCCGCCCTCTGAAGAGGTGACGTTCTTGTTCGCCTGAAAGCTGAAGGATACGAGATCGCCGGTCGAGCCGATGCGCTGGCCGTTCCAGCTCGAACCCAAAGCTTGTGCAGCGTCTTCGACAATCCGCAATCCGTGTTTTTTGGCGATCGCATACAACCGGCTCATGTCCACCGGCAAACCGGCGAGGTACACCGGAATGATCGCTTTGGTCCGTGGCGTGATTGCGGCCTCCAACTGATCCAGGTCGATGTTGCGGGTGACCGGGTCGATGTCGGCAAATACCGGGGTAGCGCCGACTTCCAGAATGACGTTGGCGGTGGCCACCCAGGAAATCGGCGTGGTGATCACTTCATCGCCCGGTCCCACTCCGGCAATGCGCAGGGCGATTTCCATGGTGCAGGTGCCGGAATTGAAGGTGAGCACCGGGCGCCCGCCAAAAAAATCCGAGAGTTGTTGCTCAAAGGCCTGGACCTTGGGGCCGCTGGTAATCCAGCCCGAGCGCAACACGTCGCCCACTGCGGCAATCGTCGCTTCATCGATGGTGGGTTTGGAGAAGGGCAGGAAAGGCTGTGGGTTCATAAATTCAGGCACCTGATCAGCGGACGTTAGGCAGATGCCGAGCATGATGTCTGCAATGGTCGTCGGCGCCAAGCCATCCGCCCGGATATCGACTGCTATGCTGGTTTGACCGTGTTGCATCGACGCTGAGCGCCAGTCTAGAGAGAGCCCGTCATGTCCCAGTTGCCGTCCCTGAGCCAGTTACGCGACCCCCATGCCTTTCTGCGCCGCCACCTCGGGCCCGATGCCGCCGAGCAGCAGGCGATGCTCGACAGCCTCGGTCTTGGCAGCCGGGTCGAACTGATCGAGCAGACGGTGCCGCCGGGTATCCGTCTGAACCGCCCACTCGACCTGCCGCCCGCCCTCGATGAACAAGCGGCGCTGGCCAAGCTGCGCGGGTACGCCGAGCAAAACCAGGTCTGGACCAGCCTGATCGGCATGGGCTACTACGGCACCCTTACGCCGACCGTGATTGTGCGCAACGTCCTGGAAAATCCCGGTTGGTACACTGCGTACACGCCTTATCAGCCAGAGATTGCCCAAGGGCGGCTCGAAGCGCTGCTCAATTTCCAGCAACTGACCATCGACCTCACCGGCCTGGAACTGGCCAACGCGTCCTTGCTGGATGAAGCCACTGCCGCCGCGGAAGCCATGGCGCTGGCCAAGCGTGTCGCCAAGTCCAAAAGCAATCTGTTCTTCGTCGACCAGAACTGCCATCCGCAGACCATTTCCGTGGTCCAGACCCGCGCCGAAGGCTTCGGCTTCGAGCTGATCATCGACACTGTGGATAACTTGAAACAGCACCAGGTATTCGGTGCCCTGCTGCAATACCCCGACACCCATGGCGAGATCCGCGATCTGCGGCCGCTGTTCGATCACCTGCATGCACAGCAAGCCTTGGCGTGTGTTGCCACTGATCTGCTGAGCCTGCTGTTACTGACCCCGCCGGGAGAGCTGGGCGCCGATGTGGTGTTCGGTTCATCCCAGCGTTTCGGTGTGCCGATGGGCTACGGCGGGCCGCACGCGGCGTTTTTTGCCAGCCGCGATGAGTACAAACGGGCGATTCCCGGGCGGATCATCGGCGTGTCCAAAGATACCCGTGGCAATGTTGCCCTGCGCATGGCCCTGCAAACCCGCGAGCAACACATTCGCCGCGAGAAGGCCAACTCAAACATTTGCACCGCTCAAGTGTTGCTGGCCAACATCGCCAGTTTCTACGCGGTCTACCACGGTCCTGAAGGGCTCAAGCGCATTGCCCAGCGCGTGCATCGCTTGACCTGCATCCTCGCCGCCGGCCTTGAGCGGCAGGGCGTCAACCGTCTGAATGAACACTTTTTCGACACCCTGACTCTGGACGTCGGCGGCACCCAGACCGCGATCATAGAAAGCGCTCAAGCGGCGCAGATCAATGTGCGGATTCTAGGGCGAGGGCAGTTGGGGTTGAGCCTCGATGAAACCTCTGACGAAACCACCGTCGCCAAATTGTTCGATGTGTTCCTCGGCGCCGATCATGGTTTGAATGTCGAGGAGCTGGATGCTGAAACGCTGGTGTCGGGCATTCCTGAAGGATTGCTGCGCACCTCGCCTTATCTGCGCCATCCCGTGTTCAATGCGCATCACAGCGAAACGGAGATGTTGCGCTACCTCAAGCAACTGGAGAACAAGGACCTTGCCCTCAACCAGTCGATGATCCCGCTGGGCTCCTGCACCATGAAGCTCAACGCGACCAGCGAGATGATCCCCATCACCTGGCCGCAGTTCGCCAACCTGCACCCGTTCGTGCCGAAGGAGCAGGCGGTTGGGTATTCACTGATGATCGAAGAGCTGGAACGCTGGCTCTGCGCGATCACCGGTTTCGATGCCGTTTGCATGCAACCCAACTCCGGCGCTCAGGGCGAATACGCCGGGTTGCTGGCGATCCGCAAATACCACGAGAGCCGTCATCAAGGGGCGCGGGATCTGTGCCTGATTCCGTCTTCGGCCCACGGCACTAACCCGGCCTCGGCACAGATGGCCGGGATGCGCGTGGTGATTGTCGAGTGCGACGTAGCCGGCAACGTTGATCTGGACGACCTCAAGCAAAAAGCCTCGGAGGCGGGGGACAAGCTCGCGTGCCTGATGGCGACGTATCCGTCGACCCATGGCGTCTACGAGGAAGGTATCAGCGAGATCTGTGACGTTATCCACAGCCACGGCGGTCAGGTGTACATGGACGGCGCCAACCTCAACGCGCAAGTCGGCCTGGCCCGCCCGGCGGACATTGGCGCCGACGTGTCACACATGAACCTGCACAAGACCTTCTGCATTCCCCACGGCGGCGGCGGGCCGGGGATGGGGCCGATTGGTGTGCGGGCGCACCTGGCGCCATTCGTGGCCAATCACCCGGTGGTGCCCATCGACGGGCCATTGCCGCAGAACGGCGCGGTGAGCGCAGCGCCGTGGGGCAGTGCGAGCATCCTGCCGATCAGCTGGATGTACATCGCGATGATGGGGCCGCAACTGGCAGACGCCAGCGAAGTGGCGATCCTGGCTGCGAATTACCTGGCGCAGCATTTGTCCGGCGCGTTCCCGGTGCTCTACACCGGGCGCAACGAACGAGTGGCCCACGAATGCATCCTCGATTTGCGCCCTTTGAAGGCACTGACCGGCATCAGTGAAGAAGACGTTGCCAAGCGCCTGATGGATTATGGTTTCCATGCGCCTACCATGTCGTTTCCCGTGCCGGGGACGTTGATGGTCGAGCCGACCGAGAGTGAATCGAAGGCCGAGCTGGACCGGTTTATCGGGGCGATGCTGAGCATCCGTGCGGAAATCAGCGAAGTGGAAAGCGGCAATTGGCCGGCCGAGGACAACCCGCTGAAGCGTTCGCCACACACCCTGGCGGACATCACCGGGGTGTGGGAGCGGCCTTACAGTATCGAGCAAGCGGTGACGCCGGATGCGCACACCCGACAGCACAAATACTGGCCGGTGGTGAATCGGGTGGATAACGTCTATGGCGACCGGAATCTGTTCTGCGCATGCGTCCCGGTGGATGATTACCGCTGATAGTGAGGCAGACGAATAAACAATGTGGGAGCGAGCAAGCCCGCTCCAACATTTGATCGCATCAGGCCCCAAAAAATGCCGCTCAGGCGAGCGGCATTTTTGTATCGATGGACTTACTTCGACGCGACGGCATTCTTCGCCAGAATCGCGTTCGCCAGTTCCATGTCCGTCGCTTGCAGGCCCGGGTTGTCGGCGCGGACTTTCTGCAGCGCCGCTTCGAGATAAGGACCGCGAATGCCGCCGTCACTGGCGACAAAGCTTCCTGCATCGTCCTGGGCCGCGACGATCAGTTTGTGATCCTTGAACGTCAGGTAGGTCGAGCCGGTGGTCGCACCCGACGAAAGGACGTTAGTCCAAAAGCTATCGGCCATCGCGGAACCGACTGGAAGGGACAGCAGCGCGACGGTAGCGACAGCAAGTTTGAAACGCATGATGGGTGACTCCACTGGGTTAACGACACGGCCTTGGATAGCCATCCCCCAACCGAGTTCCATGACGCCCGGGTCTACTTTTGCTCGCTCTGCGGCGTCACGCGCAGCACCTCTTCGATCGTGGTCAAACCCGCCGCCACTTTCTGTGCGCCCGAAAGCCGCAAGCTGCGCATGCCCTCCTTGAACGCTTGACGCCGGATTGCCAGCAAGTCGGTGTCGGGATTGATCAACGCTTTGACGCCGTCCGTCAGCTGCATGATTTCGTAGACGCCGGCGCGGCCGTGATAGCCGGTGTCGCGACATTCCAGACAGCCGATCGCACGTTGCGCGTTGGTGGGCAAAGGGGCTTGCCAGGGTTTGGTCAAGGTTTGCCAATCCTCTTCGCCCAGCGTCAGCGGCGCCTTGCAGTGCGGACACAAGGTGCGCACCAGACGCTGGGCCATGACGCCGAGCACCGTGGCTTTGATCAGATAATGCGGTACGCCGAGTTCCAGCAGGCGACTGATCGCGCTCGGCGCGTCGTTGGTGTGCAACGTCGAGAGCACCAAGTGGCCCGTGAGCGCTGCCTGAATCGCCATCTCGGCGGTTTCGAGGTCGCGAATCTCGCCGATCATGATGATGTCCGGGTCCTGTCGCATCAGCGCACGCACACCGGCGGCGAAGGTCAGGTCGATGTTGTGCTGGACCTGCATCTGGTTGAATGCGGGCTCGACCATTTCAATCGGGTCTTCAATGGTGCAGAGGTTGACCTCGGGCGTCGCCAGTTTCTTCAGCGTGGTGTACAGCGTGGTGGTCTTGCCCGAGCCGGTCGGCCCTGTGACCAGAATGATGCCGTTGGGCTGACGGGTCATGTCCTGCCAGCGGCGCAGGTCTTCGGCGGAAAAGCCCAACTGATCGAAATCCTTGAGCAGCACTTCGGGGTCGAAAATCCGCATGACCATTTTTTCGCCAAACGCCGTGGGCAATGTCGACAGCCGCAGTTCGACTTCACCGCCATCCGGGGTCTTGGTTTTCACCCGGCCGTCCTGGGGTTTGCGCTTTTCCGCGACGTTCATCCGCCCCAGGCTTTTCAGGCGACTGACGATGGCCATGGTCACCTGTGGCGGGAATTGATAGACGTTGTGCAGCACGCCGTCGATGCGAAAACGCACTGTGCCTTGCTCGCGCCGGGGTTCGATGTGGATATCGCTGGCGCGTTGCTGGAAGGCGTACTGAAACAGCCAGTCGACGATGTTGACGATGTGCGCGTCATTGGCGTCCGGCTCCTGGTCGCTGGCGCCGAGGTTGAGCAGTTGTTCGAAATTGCCCAGGTTAGACGCCTGCTGATCGGCGTTGCTGGCGCCGCTGACCGATTTGGCCAGGCGGAAAAACTCCACGCTGAAGCGCTGAATGTCCACCGGGTTGGCCACGACCCGTTTGATCGGCAGCTTCAACACGTGGGTCAGGTCGGCTTCCCAGCCGCTGACGTAAGGTTGGGCGCTGGCCACGGTCACCGCGTCGCGGTCGATGGACACCGCGAGAATCTTGTGGCGCTGGGCAAAGGCATAGGACATCAGCGGCGTAATGGCCGCGACGTTGATCTTCAGCGGATCAATGCGCAAATAAGGCTGGCCGGCCTGCTGCGACAGCCACAGGGTCAGGCTTTCCAGGTCCAGGTGTTTGCCGGGACGGCTGAGATCGTCGAGGTGTTGGCTGGCGATGAATTCCAGCGGGTGCATCTGGCCATTGGCCGCGTGGCGGCGGCGGGCATTGAGCGCGTGTTCGGCCGAGTCCTGGCTGATGAAGCCTTGGGCGACCAGTTCGCGCAGCAAATCATTGAGATCCAGCCAGCGGTCCTGAATGGCAAGTTGAACGGACATGCGGGCTCCTCATGAACAACAGTCCGCAAAGGATAGTCGCGCAGCCGTCGACCGTTGGGCCACTACCCGACGAAGCCGTGTCGAGGTTTTTCAGACTGCGACCCGGGCCGGTTCATCCCACATCGCATCCGCTGTTTGCAGCTCGACCGAACAGACGCTGATCAGGTTACGTAATTTTTCCGCAATCACTTGGGCACGGTGCCAACTGAGACCATCGATGACGATGTCGATTGACAGCAAGTCGTCCTGGCGCTGCACGTTGACCTGTTGCGGCGTCAAAAACTGCAAGGCGAACAAATTCAGCGCACGGCACAGCAGATCCGGCTCGGCCTCGGCCAGCAGTTGGTAATGAACGCGGCAGTGGGTGTTGCTGACGTTCCAGGCATCGGCACGGGTGGGCGGGGTGTGGACGGCTTCCAGGTGTGGCATGGTCTGTCTCCAAAATTACTGGAGGAATTTTTACATCTGTTGTGGGGTATTTCTTATCTATGATTGGGCTTATTGGCGATTTATCGAATCGTATAATTCAGCGAATCAGCAATTTAAGGTTTTTTTATGCAAAGCGAGCTGGATGGCTACGACCGCAAGATTCTCGCGTTGCTGCAAGAGGACGCTTCGCTCTCCAGCGCACAGATCGCCGAACAGGTGGGGCTGTCGCAGTCGCCCTGCTGGCGGCGGATTCAGCGGATGAAGGAAGAGGGGATCATTCGCGGGCAGGTGACGTTGCTGGACCGCAAGAAGATCGGCCTGAACACGCAGATCTTTGCCGAGATCAAACTCAACGCGCACGGGCGGTCGAACTTCACTGAATTCACCGAGGCGATTCGCGGCTTTCCCGAGGTGCTGGAGTGTTATGTGCTGATGGGGTCGGTGGATTTTTTGCTGCGGATTGTGACGGCGGACATTGAGGCGTATGAGCGGTTTTTCTTTGAAAAACTGTCGATGGTGCCGGGGATACAGGAAGTGAACTCGATTGTGGCGTTGTCGGAGATCAAGTCGACGACGAGTTTGCCGGTGTAGCGCTGACAGAATGCTGTGGCGAGGGGGCAAGCCCCCTCGTCACAGGGTCTTACATACGCAGCAGCATTTTCCAGGCGCGATTCTGATACACCGCAATCGCCTGCTGCTTGCGCGCATCCAGCGATTCATCGGTGATCGGCTCGTTGGCCAGTTGCGCCAGTTGTTTCAGCTCACCGTACAGGCGATCCATTTCCGGGATATCCAGCACGCCACGGGCATGGTGCAGCCACGCTTGAATGCGCTCGATGCGCGGCAGTTGCTCGGCCAGGTCTTCCGGCTGTTGCTGATAGCGCTGCAATTGCAGGGACGTTGCTTCTTCACCCAGCAACCGCGGCAGCCAGCTACCCAGTTGTGCAGCGCCTTGGCGATTGCCACGGACGTTGCGATCAGCCGCCCAGGTGCGGGCCAGCAACCAACGTGAAGTGTTCAGCGAGAACAGACCCCAGCGCGGGTCTTCCAGTTCTTCGAGGAATTGTTCCGGCGCGGCTTTGCGCACGTCTTCGTCCTCGATACCGGCCTGCACCAGCGGGCGCCAGTCTTCCAGCAGTGCATCCAGCGCAAGGCGCAGGTCGTGCGTCGACTGACGTGGCGCGGCCTGGCCCAGGCTGCTGAGCAGGGCACGCAATTCAGCGAGGTTTTCGACCCAATCCAGCAACAGGCGCCAGTGGCCATTGAAGCGATACTGCTCGGCCAGACGCTGGCTGCTGCCCAGCAAATGCCAGCTCAGCGCGGCGAACGCGTCGTCCAGCGGCATTTCGGCGCTGATCTGCGGTGCCGGCAGGCTCAATGAATAGCTGTTGGCGTCGTACAAACGATAACCGCGTTCGGCCTTGCTGATGTCACACGGCATCAGGGCCAGGGTCGCGGCCAGTTCGGCAGCCAGTTCCAGCAGGGCGGCCGGCTCGCCTTCGCGCAATTCCAGTTCGAGCTCGCAGATTTCTTCTTTCTGCTTGCCGACGATCACGTGGCCGAGGTCCAGCGCGGCTTCGATGACCACTTTGGTCTTGCCACGGCCCCACGCGATTTCAGCGCGTTCGCGAACGAAATCGGTGGTGAAGATCGGCTTGAGGGTTTTCTTGTCCAGCTCGGCCAACTCTTCAGGCCAGCATTCGCCGTCGAGTTTTTTTACGTCGAGCTTGGCTTTGGGCAGGTTCCAGTCGTATTCGTTACGCTCGGACAAACCGGCAACACTCTGGCCGCGGGTCTTGAGCGTCTGAATCACTTCTTCGCCATCGCGGCGCAGGCGCAGGGCAACCTTGGCGCGGGCCAGGTCGCGCTCGGGCGTGTCGAAGTACTGATTCATCAACTCACGGCGTTCCCAGCCACTTTTGTTGCGTTTTTTCAGGAGCGGGTGCTCGCGCAGGGCGGCGAGGGTTTCGCGGCTGACGCGTAGCTTGATTTCGGTTTCTTTCTGCATGGCCGGAAAATCCAGGATCGGGAGCGCAGCCGGGGGAATGTGTGGCTGCCAAGGTCGTGCAGTGTACAGGACTCGCAAGTCCTACGCGCCGCGACGGTTTATTCCTGTCGCCGGATGGTTCTATGATGGACTTCAATTCGGGAGTTGGAGTCAGCGATGCCTTTGCCGTCCATGAAAGATCAGTTCGCTGCACTGATCGCTGCGCCGTCGGTCAGCTGCACCCAACCGAACCTGGATCAGACCAACCGCCCGGTAATCGATTTGCTGGCGACGTGGCTGGGTGATCTGGGTTTTGCCTGTGATATCCAGCAAGTCAGCCCCGGCAAATTCAACCTGCTGGCCAGTTTTGGTTCCGGCCCCGGTGGCCTGGTGTTGGCCGGTCACAGTGACACGGTGCCGTTTGACGGCGCGTTGTGGCAGACCGATCCGCTGAAACTCACCGAAGTCGATGGTCGCTGGGTGGGCCTGGGCAGTTGCGACATGAAGGGCTTTTTCGCCCTGGCCATTGAAGCGGTGATCCCGCTGCTCGATCAGCCCTTCAAGCAACCATTGTTGATCCTCGCGACGTGCGATGAAGAAAGCTCGATGTCCGGTGCTCGCGCCCTGGCCAAGGCCGGGCGTCCATTGGGCCGCGCGGCGGTCATTGGCGAGCCGACCGGGCTGAAGCCGATCCGCATGCACAAAGGCATCATGATGGAGCGCATCGACATTCTCGGTCAGAGCGGCCATTCCTCGGACCCACGTCTGGGCCACAGCGCCCTTGAAGCGATGCACGACGCGATCGGCGAACTGCGGGGCCTGCGCCTGTTGTGGCAGCGCGAATTCCGCAATCCGCAGTTTGGCGTGCCGACGCCGACCCTGAATTTCGGCTGCATCCATGGGGGCGACAACCCTAACCGTATCTGCGGCCAGTGCTCGCTGGAGTTTGACCTGCGGCCCTTACCGGGCATGGACCCCAAGGCCTTGCGTGCGGAGATTCTGCAGCGGCTCAAACCGGTTGCCGAACGGCATCAGGTGAAGATCGATTACGCGCCGCTGTTTCCCGAGGTGCCGCCCTTTGAGCAGGCCGAAGACGCGGAATTGGTACAGATCGCCGAAAAGCTTACCGGCCATGAGGCCGAAGCAGTGGCGTTCGGCACCGAAGCGCCTTATCTTCAGCAGCTTGGCTGCGAGACGCTGGTGCTCGGCCCGGGCGATATCGCCTGCGCCCACCAGCCAGGGGAATACCTCGAAATGTCACGTTTGCAGCCTACGGTGCATCTATTACGTCAGTTGATTCAACATTACTGCCTGACATCGGCCAGTTGAGCGACATCAACCATGTGGGAGCGAGCTTGCTCGCGATGGCGGCGCTACATTCAACAACGATGTTGACTGACCCGCCCCTATCGCGAGCAAACTCGCCCCTACAGGGTTTTGTGTTTTGGCTGACTGGCCGTATAAATTGCCAGTGTTCCAACCCGTATTCATGAGGAGAGCGCGCGTGTCGCCAAGCCTGTTCCGACGATAACCATCAGCCCGCTGTGCGGTTTCAGTTTCGCCCATTTTTTGGCTGCTATTTATTACAGGCCCAGGTTCATGCCCGAATACGTTAATTGGCTTCGTCACGCTTCGCCTTACATCAATGCCCACCGCGATTGCACCTTTGTCGTCATGCTTCCCGGCGATGGTGTGGAGCATCCGAATTTCGGCAATATCGTCCACGACCTGGTGCTGTTGCACAGCCTGGGTGTGCGGCTGGTGCTGGTACACGGTTCCCGTCCGCAAATTGAAACTCGCCTGGCCGCACGCGGCCTGACCCCGCATTACCACCACGGCATGCGCATCACCGATGCTGCGACGCTGGAGTGTGTGATCGATGCCGTCGGTCAACTGCGCATTGCCATCGAAGCGCGCCTGTCCATGGACATGGCCTCGTCGCCGATGCAGGGCTCGCGCCTGCGTGTCGCCAGCGGCAACCTGGTCACGGCGCGGCCCATTGGGGTGCTGGAGGGCGTGGATTACCACCACACCGGCGAAGTGCGTCGGGTCGACCGCAAGGGCATCAATCGCCTGCTCGACGAGCGCTCCATCGTGCTGCTGTCGCCGTTGGGCTACTCGCCAACGGGGGAGATCTTCAACCTCGCCTGCGAAGACGTCGCCACTCGCGCGGCCATCGACCTGGGCGCGGACAAGTTGCTGCTGTTCGGCGCCGACCTGGGTTTGATCGATGAAAACGGTCGTCTGGTGCGCGAATTGCGTCCGCAACAAGTGCCGGCGCATTTGCAGCGGCTGGGCAGCAACTATCAGGCTGAATTGTTGGATGCGGCGGCTGAGGCGTGCCGCGGCGGTGTGGCGCGCAGCCATATCGTCAGTTATGCCGAAGACGGTGCACTGCTGACCGAACTGTTCACCCGTGACGGTGGCGGTACGCTGGTGGCGCAGGAACAATTCGAAGTCGTGCGTGAAGCCGCGATCGAAGATGTCGGCGGTTTGCTGGACCTGATCAGTCCGCTGGAGGAGCAGGGGATTCTGGTGCGTCGTTCCCGCGAAGTGCTGGAGCGTGAGATCGAGCAGTTCAGCGTGGTTGAACGCGAAGGCATGATCATCGCCTGTGCGGCGCTTTATCAGATTGCCGACTCGGACGCCGGGGAGCTGGCGTGCCTGGCGGTAAACCCTGAGTACCGCCATGGCGGTCGCGGTGATGAACTGCTGGAGCGCATCGAAACCCGTGCTCGGGCTCAGGGATTGAAAACCCTGTTCGTGCTGACGACCCGCACGGCTCACTGGTTCCGCGAGCGCGGGTTTGTGCCGAGCAGCGTTGAACGCCTGCCGTCGGCACGGGCTTCGCTGTACAACTATCAGCGTAACTCGAAGATTTTCGAAAAGACCCTGTGATCGTGTGGCAGTGATCGTTCCCACGCTCTGCGTGGGAATGCAGCCTGGGACGCTCCGCGTCCCATCCAGAGCCGAACGCGTGGCGTCCGTTGAGGCATTCCCACCGCAGAGCGTGGGAACGCTCTTCAGTCAGCCACAAACTTCGCACTGACATACGCCGAATAGTCCGGCAATACCGTCTCTACCTTCCCTTGCTCCTTCAAGAACTTCGCCGTCTCGCCAATCGCCTTCGCCGTGCCGCCATCCAGTAGCGCAGCGGTCTGCTGGGCCTTGGCATCCGGGAACGCCGAGCCAGCCAACAATTCCGGCACATCGGCCGCATTGGCACCGGTCAATTTGGCGATTTTCTGTACCGGCACCGAATCGGCGGTCCAGCTGTCTTTATGCGCGGCGTAGTCGGCGAACGAGTCGAGCGTGACCTTGGCAAACTTGGCGACCACCTCAGGGTGTTTCTCGGCGTAATCCTTACGCGCGACCCAGACCTCGAACGTCGGCGCACCCCACTGACCGACCTGCGCAGCATCCGTCAACGTCTTGCCCGTCTTGCGAATTTCCCCCAGTGCCGGCGACCAGACGAACGCGCCATCAATATCCCCACGCTTCCACGCGGCAGCAATTTCCGCCGGTTGCAGGTTCACCACTTTGACTTTCGACGCGTCCAGGCCCCAGTGCTTGAGTGCGCCGAGCAAGCTGTAGTGAGAGGTTGAAACGAACGGTGTGGCGATGGTCTTGCCGATCAGATCTTCCGGTTTTTCGATGCCGCTGCCATTGCGCACCACCAGGGCTTCAGCCGCATTGATCTGCGCAGACACGATGAACGCGACAATCGGCAAATTGCGCGAAGCGGCCGCGGCCAAAGGGCTGGAACCGAGGTTGCCGATCTGTACGTCGCCCGACGCGATGGCGGTCACCACTTCCGGGCCGCTGTTGAAGCGACGCCAGTCAATTTTCTCGCCGATGGTTTTTTCATACAGACCATCTGCCTGGGGGACTTTGCTGGGGTCGATACCGGTTTGATAACCCACGGTCAAGTTGCCCGCCTGGGCGGAGAAAGAGAAAAGCAGCGATACACAAACTGTAACAATTGGACTGGATAGTGCGCGTTTAGTCGTCATGGCATGGCCTTTCGGTAAGGTTTTGTTTCCGAATTGCTTCAAAAGCTAAACGATCTAAAAAACGTCTAATAAATAACATTTAGGAATTAGCTTATGAGCGGAGGGCTCTATTCTGAGGATGGGGAGCGGCGAAGAGCTTAATTCCTAAAAGGTATGAGAAAAGAAACATCTAGTTCTTTTCAGGTTTGTGACGAACTCATGACCTGCATGGACCAAAAAACGGGGGATTAGACCATGGTCGTAGACACATATAGTTACGATTGACTTGTGGGTCACGCTCTGGCGCTAATCGCGCATCTTAGGATCCCGAGCATCGACTTGGGGCCAGGAACACAAGAATTAGAATCGAGAGGAGCATCACAATGAACAAGTCAAACTTGGCTTTGGCCGTGGCCGTAGGAGTTTTGGCGCAGCAGGCAGGCGCCGCGGGTTTCCTGGAAGACAGCAAGGCATCCGTCAGTTCCCGCACCATGTATTACGACGCGGACGTGCGTGGAGGTCCGAGTACTGCTGCTAACCGTCAGCGTGAAACCGCTGAAGGTCTCAAGTTCGATTACCTGTCCGGTTTCACGCCAGGCACCGTAGGTTTTGGTATCGACGCCCAGGCGCTGGTGGGTATCCACCTGGATGGCGGCAAGGGGCATCACCCGCTCGGTAACAGCAACTCATTCTTCCCTAGCGATGGCGATCATGCGGCCGACGAGTGGAGCCGTTTGGATGGCAACGTCAAGGCGCGCTTCTCGAAGACCGAAGCCCACTTGGGCGGCGCTCTGGCCCCTAACCTGCCGATCCTGATCGCGAACGACAGCCGTGTGCTGCCACAGACCTTTCAAGGGGGCACCATCTCCTCGAAGGAAATCGATAATGTGACCATCAACCTCGGTCAGCTGGAGCAGGCGTCGGGTCGTGCTTCCTCCAACAGCACCGGCATGGCAGTGGCGGGCGGTACGCAGGACAGCAACCAGTTCCGTTACGGCGGTGCTGACTGGAAGGTCACCAAAGACCTGACCCTGCAGTACTACCACGCGGAACTGCAGGATTATTACAAACAAGACTTCCTGGGGATGGTGCACGTCTGGACGATCGATCCCAAGCAGTCGTTCAAGTCGGATTTCCGCTACTTCGACAGCAGCTCGGTTGGCAAGAACGGTGACGCCGGCTACCGCTTCAACAACAACAACGGTTACGCCAAGACCCCGGGCGAGGTCGACAACACGACCTGGAGCGGTATGTTCACCTACACCCTGGGTGGCAACGCGTTCCTGCTGGGCCACCAGCGCGTCAACGATAACGGCGGCTTTGTGTTCTTGAACCAGGGCAGCCTTGTCGATGGCAACAACAATCCGGAAGGTGCCGGCGGCGCCAGCTTCTACTCGTTTACCGACGCCACCGTTGGCAGCTTTATCCGTGCCGGTGAAAACACCACGTTCGGTCAATACTCCTATGACTTCGCCTCACTGGGCGTGCCAGGCTTGAAAGCTTCGATTGCTTACCTCAATGGTCAAGACATCAAGGCTACCAACGGTACCGGTAAAGACCTGAGTGAGCACGAAACCGACGCGCGTATCGATTACGTGATTCAAACGGGCTTGCTGAAAGGGTTTGGTACAACGCTGCGTCACGGTACCTACCGTGGCAACACCAGCACCCCTGATCAAGATCAGACCCGTCTGATCTTCAACTACACCTACAGCTTCCTGTAACAGCAGTCAGACAGAGCCTCGCCGATTGGCGAGGCTTTTTTTTGGTTCATCACGGATTACCGGGAAAGACGCTCTTGATCTTCATAAAGAAGAACTCGCTATCCCGGTAACCGTAAGCCATCCGCTTTATGACCTTTATTCGATTGTTTATTCCTTCCAACTGACCGGTGTGCATCGGCCAGCGAACCCGGCTCACGATGCCCCGCCAGTAAGCCTTTAGCCGTTTGGCAAACTGGATCAGAGCAGGTATTTCGCTTTCATGAGCATGGCGCAGCCATTGCTTCCATGCCGATCTCCAGCTCCAGGCAGTACTCGGCGTCCAGAGCGTTTTGAGTTCGGCCTTCATTAAATAGACCGTCATCAATGCCTGGTTAGCCGCCAGCAGATCCCCCAGGCGAACCTGTTGTTCCGGTGTTTTCAGGTTCTGCGGATTACGCAGAAGCAGCCATCGCGCCTGCTTGATGACCTTTCGGGCCGGTTTGTCATGACGCAGTCGATTGGCTTCGTCGACGCGCACCCGATCAATCACCTCTCGGCCATATTTGGCCACCACATGGAACAGGTCGTAGACCACGCGTGCTTGCGGGCAGTGCTGACGAACCTCCAGATCAAAAGCGGTATTCATGTCCATCGCCACCGCTTCGATGCGAGCGCAACCCTCTGGCCCCAGCTCTTCGAAAAATGGCCTGACCGCCGCCCGGCTGCGGCCTTCGCCGATCCACAGCACCCGCCGTGTATCCGCATCCAGGACAACGCTGGCATAACGATGACCTTTGAACAGTGCGAACTCGTCCATCACCAAACGTCTCGGTTGCGCCTTTGGCAAAATGCTCAATGCTGCTTGCAAGGCTCGACGCTCCAGCAACCGAACGGTCTCCCAATGCAGCCCAAACATCTGCGCCACGTGCAACGTGGGAAGGCGTTCACAGGCTTGAATGACCGCCTCTGCCAGACGACGTGTCATACGGGCATAGCGATCCAGCCAACTGACGGCCTCCATGCGTTTGCCGCAATCGCGGCAATCAACGCGCCGGAGCAAAACGCTCAGGCGCACCGCACGACCGAGAATGGGCAAATCACGAATGACTCGCTCGCAATACTCATGCGTGGTTGAACAGATTTTTTGGCAGCCGCCACAGGAAGGAAATCGAGTGGCGTGAGGAGTCAGATCGATCTGTAGGGCATCGCCATCAGGCTTGATGGTGACGACAGAAAAGCCCTCCCAAAAAGGAAGGAAAGTATTAATATCGCGCATAAGAACGCCGGTTTGTTAGATGTGTTTGCTCGCACGAACATCATCAATCAAATCGGCGTTCTTGTTTCTGTGTTTCCCGGGATTCCGTGAAGAACCTTTTTTTTGTCTTGCATATTCCAATATGAATACACCTGAGCATTTTTTATTCTTTTTGGTTTTTTTGATAGCCCCCTAAAATAGGCCCGTCCGGCTCTCTACCGAGGTCCGGAGTCAGTCAGGTAATCCCCCGTTTGTAGAACAGGTAAAGGAATCGGCTTTTGAGCCGATACCTCGGATCTGTGCTGTGCTGGCATATACCCAAACGGAATTAAAAAGAATTAAAAAGTTCTTTTTGGATTTATGGCGCTGTATTCCGCACGGCCAAAACGACCGGGCCAGAAGGCTCGGCAAAAATTGCGCGTTTTAGGATCCAGGGCATCAGACCCAGGACCAGGACCACAAGCATTAGTAATGAGGAGCGAAACAATGAACAAGTCCACCTTGGCCATCGCTGTGGCCGTTGGGGTTTTGGCGCAGCAAGCAGGCGCCGCCGGTTTCATCGAAGACAGCAAGGCCACCCTGGGGCTGCGCAACTTCTACATCAACACAGATTACCGTGACGGTACCGGTCCGAACAAAAACGAAGAATGGGGCCAAGGCTTCGATCTGCGTTTCATCTCTGGTTACACCCAAGGCACTGTCGGCTTCGGTATCGATGCGATTGGCCTGTTGGGCGTCAAACTGGATTCGGGCGGCGGCACCAATGGCGCCACTGCCACCTCTTCCGGTGGCACTGTGTTTCCGAGCAAGTCCAACGGCGAAGCGGTTGATGATTTCTCCAGTCTGGGCCTGACGGCGAAAGCCAAGATCTCCCAAAGCGAATTGAAGCTGGGCACCTTGCAGCCAAAAAACCCGGTGATCGTAACCAACGATGGTCGTCTGTTGCCGCAAACCTGGCAGGGCGGGCAGATCACTTCCGCGGAGATCAAGGACCTGTCGCTGGTCGGTGGGCAGATCGAAGCCGTCAAAGGTCGCAACTCCAGCAACAACGACCAGATGTCGATTTCCGGTGCGAACGCTCGTGGCCCTAAATGGCGTGACAGCAACAAGTTCATCTACGCCGGTGGTGACTACAAAATCACCAAGGACCTGACGGCCCAGTACTACTACGGCAACCTGGAAGAGTTCTACAAGCAACACTTCCTGGGCCTGGTTCACAACTGGGCAATCGGCCCGGGCGTGTTGAAGTCGGATTTCCGTTACTTCAACAGCACCGATGACGGTGCCAATGGTCACGACCCGGCGTACTACACCACCGGCAACTACAACGCGCCAAACGGTAAAGGCAAGGTCGACAACAACCTGTACAGCGGCCTGTTCCTGTACTCGGTTGCCGGTCATACCTTCGGGGGCGGTTACCAGGTCAGCAACGGCAGCAGCGACTTCCCTTGGCTGAACCAGGGCGATGGTTCGTCGAACTACACCATCACCGATTCGCAAATCCAGAAGTTCGGCCGTGCCGGCGAAAAAACCTGGCAAGCGCGCTACTCCTTCGACTTCGCCAAGGTCGGCGTACCTGGCTTGACCGCTGGTATGGTTTACCTGCGCGGTGACAACATCGACACCGTCAACGCTAGAGGTGGCCAGTTGGCTAACGGCGCTTCCGAGTGGGAACGCGACCTGAGCGTTGCCTACGTCGTACAGGACGGCCCGCTGAAGAACCTTGGCCTTGCCTGGAAAAACGCTATGTGGCGCACCGACCTGCCGAGCACTCGCTCCCAGGACGAAAATCGCCTGATCGTCAGCTACTCGATTCCGCTGTTGTAATGGCGCTCGCGTAACCGAGACAAAAAAAGCCCCGCCCGGCATCTCGCCGGGCGGGGCTTTTGCGTTTCAAGGCGGGATCACCCCCGTAAACCCGCCTTGAAATTCCCCTCTTTGCAGCACTCAAGGCCTTCTCGAACCTTGTGGGCGATGGTGGTCCGGTTACTTGAGCACGTCCAGTGAACAGATCTTTAATATTCTTTTTAGGTCTAAATAAATCGAAATCTATTCTTTTTAATTATTCGTGAACACAGGCAAAGTCGGACTCAACAAGCACTCACCAGGAGCAGCACCATGAGCCTCAGACTTGGCGATATCGCCCCCGACTTTGAACAGGATTCCAGCGCCGGCACTCTTCGTTTCCACGAATGGCTGGGCGATAGCTGGGGCGTGCTGTTTTCCCATCCGGCGGATTTCACCCCGGTGTGCACCACCGAACTGGGGTTCACCGCCCGGCTCAAGGATGAGTTTGCGCAGCGTGGGGTCAAAGCTATCGCCTTGTCGGTTGACCCGGTGGACTCCCATCACCGCTGGATCGAGGACATCAACGAAACCCAGAACACCCTCGTCAACTTCCCGATCCTCGCTGACGCCGACCGCAAGGTGTCCGACCTGTACGACCTGATCCATCCCAATGCCAACGACACCCTGACCGTGCGTTCGCTGTTCGTGATCGACCCGAACAAAAAAATCCGGCTGACCATCACCTACCCGGCAAGTACCGGCCGCAACTTCCACGAAATCCTGCGGGTAATTGATTCGCTGCAACTCACCGACAACTACAAGGTGGCGACCCCGGCCAACTGGCAGGACGGTGATGACGTGGTGATCGTGCCGTCACTCAAGGATGAAGATGAAATCAGGCAGCGCTTTCCCAAGGGCTATCGGGCGGTGAAACCGTATTTGCGCCTCACACCGCAGCCGAACCGGTAACCCTGACCGTTCCAATAGCAGGGGATTTCAGGCCGTTTCGACGGCCTTTTTTTAGGTTTCGAACGCAGTGGTTTATATATTCCTGCAACGCATAACCAAATGAATAAATATGATTTATAGATATAACAATCAGCTGGTAAGGTCACTCCCATCAAAGCGAGATCGCAAACCGCGAATCGCCTACACCGATCAAGGAATCATCTGAATGCTGGTCGTCTCACTCGGTGGCAGTCCCAGTCAGCGCTCTCGATCCGGGGTGCTGCTGGAACGCTCCCAGCGCTGGTTGCAGGAGCAAGGGGTGGAAGTGGTGAGTTACCAGATTCGGGACTTCCCGGCGGAAGACTTGCTGCACGCACGCTTCGACAGCCCCAAGGTCATCGACCTGCTGCAACAGATTGAAAACGCCGACGGCCTGCTGATCGCCACGCCGGTTTACAAAGCGTCGTTCTCGGGCGCACTGAAAACCGTGCTGGACCTGCTGCCCGAGCGCGCCCTGGCCCACAAGGTTGTATTACCGATGGCCACCGGCGGCAGCATCGCCCACATGCTGGCGGTGGATTACGCACTCAAACCCGTCCTGTCGGCGCTGAAAGCCCAGGAAATGCTTCACGGAATTTTTGCTGTAGACAGCCAGATCGCTTACGGCGAAGGCAGCGCTCAGGCGCAATTGGCGCCGGAGCTGGAACAACGATTGAATGAGTCGCTGGAACTGTTTTTCAGCGCCATGGCACGGCGGCCAAAGCCGCTCGATCCGAATCTGTTGAATGAACGTTTATTGAGTGCTCGCTGGAGCATTTAAGCCTCGCCCGAAATTGGTCCACTCACCTTACTCAGCCGCTAACGGCCAAGCAGGTGCAGCCAAAACCTCACTGCAAAAAGGAGAGCGCTATGCGCACTGTCATTTTGCGTCGTGGTCTGGTCGCTCTGTTTGTTGCGGCTGTGTCCTTCGGCGCCATTTCTCAAGCTCAAGCTGAAACCCTGCGAATCGGCTATCAAAAATACGGCACTTTGGTGCTGCTCAAAGCCAAAGGCACTCTGGAAAAACGCCTCGCCGCCCAAGGCGTGGACGTGCAATGGACTGAGTTCCCCGGCGGCCCGCAACTGCTCGAAGGCCTGAACGTCGGCTCCATCGATTTCGGTGTGACCGGTGAAACCCCGCCGGTATTCGCCCAGGCGGCCGGCGCCGATCTGCTCTACGTCGCCTACGAACCACCGGCACCGCACAGCGAAGCGATTCTGGTGCCGAAGGACTCGCCGATCAAATCGGTGAAGGACCTCAAGGGCAAGAAGGTTGTGCTCAACAAAGGCTCCAACGTTCATTACCTCTTGGTGCGTGCGCTGGAAGACGCCGGCCTCAAATACACCGACATCCAGACCGTGTTCCTGCCGCCGGCCGATGCCCGCGCAGCTTTTGAACGTGGCAGCGTCGACGCCTGGGTCATCTGGGACCCGTACCAGGCCGCCGCCGAGAAACAACTGCAAGCGCACACTCTGCGCGATGGGCAGGGCATCGTCGACAACCATCAGTTCTACCTCGCGACAAAACCTTACGCGCAGAAAAATCCTGAGGTGATCAAGACCCTCGTCGAAGAAGTGCGCGCGGTCGGTGAGTGGTCCAAGGCCAATCCTGAAGACGTGACTCAACAAGTCTCGCCACTGCTCGGGCTGCCAGCAGACATCACCCTGACTTCGGTGAAACGCCAAGGCTATGGCGCGCTGTTCCTCACGCCTGAAGTGGTCGCCGCGCAACAGAAAATCGCCGACAGCTTCTACCAGCTCAAGCTGATTCCGAAGCCGTTGAGCATCAAAGACGTGATCTGGACGCCACCGGCAGCCGTTGCGAAAGCGCAGTAATTCGATTCTTTGAAGGAGACCACTCCATGAGCCTCAATATTTTCTGGTTCCTGCCTACCCACGGCGATGGCCATTACCTTGGAACCGCCGAAGGCGCTCGCGCCGTTGACCACGGTTACCTGCAACAAGTCGCACAAGCGGCGGATCGCCTCGGCTTCGGCGGGGTGCTGATTCCAACCGGGCGTTCCTGCGAAGACTCGTGGCTGGTGGCCGCGTCGCTGATCCCGGTGACCCAGCGTTTGAAATTTCTTGTCGCCCTGCGCCCCGGGATCATTTCCCCGACGGTGGCCGCGCGTCAGGCGGCGACCCTGGATCGTCTGTCCGGCGGTCGTGCGTTGTTCAACCTGGTCACCGGTGGTGATCCGGAAGAATTGGCCGGCGACGGTTTGTTCCTCAGCCACGAAGAACGCTATCAAGCCTCGGTGGAATTCACCCGCATCTGGCGTCGTGTGCTGGAAGGTGAAACCGTCGATTACGACGGTCAGCACATCAGCGTGAAAGGGGCGAAGTTGCTCTATCCGCCGATCCAGCAACCGCGTCCGCCGCTGTACTTCGGTGGCTCGTCGGAAGCGGCGCAGGACCTCGCGGCAGAGCAAGTGGAAATGGTCCTGACCTGGGGCGAACCCCCGGCCGCCGTGGCCGAAAAGATCGAGCAAGTGCGCGCCAAAGCAGCGAAGCTCGGTCGCACGGTGCGCTTCGGTATTCGCCTGCATGTGATCGTTCGCGAGACCAACGCCGAAGCCTGGCAAGCTGCCGATAAACTGATTTCGCATCTGGACGACGACACCATTGCCCGCGCCCAGGCTTCGCTGGCCCGTTTTGATTCCGTCGGCCAGCAGCGCATGGCCGCACTGCATGGAGGCAGCCGCGACAACCTCGAAGTCAGCCCGAACTTGTGGGCCGGTGTCGGTCTCGTGCGAGGCGGTGCCGGTACCGCGTTGGTTGGCGACGGCCCGACCGTGGCCGCCCGTGTGAAGGAGTACGCGGACTTGGGCATCGACACCTTTATCTTCTCCGGTTATCCCCATCTGGAAGAGTCGTATCGCGTGGCCGAATTGCTCTTTCCGCATCTGGACATTCAACGGCCCGAGTTACCGAAAGGCGCCAACTACGTCAGCCCGTTCGGCGAGATGGTCGCCAACGACATCCTTCCCAAAGCCGCGTCCCAGAGCTGAGGCGCGCCATGAAGAAAATCATCCACAACCTCGCGCCCTGGGCGTTGCCGGTGTTGCTGCTGGCGGTGTGGCAGTTGTCAGTGTCGGCGGGTTGGTTGTCGACACGGATCCTGCCAGCACCGATTGCGGTGATTGAAGCCGGCGTAAGCCTGGTGCGCAGCGGTGAAATCTGGACGCACCTGGCGATCAGCGGATGGCGCGCCGCACTGGGCTTCACCATCGGCGGCAGTATCGGCCTGGTGCTGGGCTTCATCACCGGGTTGTCGAAATGGGGCGAGCGCCTGCTCGACAGTTCGGTGCAGATGATCCGCAACGTGCCGCATCTGGCGCTGATTCCACTGGTGATTCTGTGGTTCGGCATTGACGAGTCGGCGAAGATTTTTCTGGTGGCGCTGGGCACGTTGTTCCCGATCTACCTCAACACCTATCACGGCATCCGCAATGTCGACCCGGCACTGGTGGAGATGGCGCGCAGTTATGGCTTGTCCGGTTTCAGCCTGTTTCGTCAGGTGATTCTGCCGGGTGCGCTGCCTTCGATTCTGGTCGGCGTGCGTTTTGCGTTGGGCTTCATGTGGCTGACGCTGATCGTCGCGGAAACCATTTCGGCCAGTTCCGGCATCGGTTATCTGGCGATGAATGCCCGGGAGTTTTTGCAGACCGATGTGGTGGTGCTGGCGATTCTTTTGTACGCGGTGCTCGGCAAATTGGCCGACCTCGCGGCCCGAGGACTTGAACGTGTGTGGCTACGTTGGCACCCGGCTTATCAGGTTGTCAAAGGAGGTACGGCATGACCGCTCAACAACCTCCACGCCTGCTGCGCGGGATTCCACTGGTGGTGCGCAAGCTGCAAAAAACATTTGGCTCGCGCAAGGTGTTGCGCGAGATCGATCTGCACGTTCCAGCGGGTCAATTCGTTGCGGTGGTTGGTCGCAGCGGCTGTGGCAAAAGTACCTTGCTGCGCTTGCTGGCAGGCCTCGACAAGCCTACCGGCGGTGAATTGCTCGCTGGCGCGGCGCCGCTGAATGATGCACGGGAAGACACCCGATTGATGTTTCAGGAAGCGCGTTTGCTGCCGTGGAAAAAGGTCATCGACAACGTCGGCCTCGGCCTCAAAGGCGACTGGCGTGCGCAAGCGCTTGAAGCGCTGGAGTCGGTCGGCCTGGCGGACCGCGCCAATGAATGGCCCGCCGCATTGTCCGGTGGACAGAAACAACGTGTGGCGCTGGCGCGTGCGTTGATCCATCAACCGCGTTTGCTGTTGCTCGACGAACCGCTGGGTGCACTGGATGCCCTGACCCGAATTGAAATGCAGCAACTGATTGAGCGGCTCTGGCGCACGCATGGCTTCACCGTGTTGCTGGTGACCCACGACGTCAGCGAAGCGGTGGCAATTGCCGACCGGGTGATCCTGATCGAAGAGGGCGAAGTCGGCCTCGACCTGATCGTGGAGTTGCCACGCCCTCGTGTGCGTGGCTCGCATCGGCTGGCGGCGCTGGAGACCGAAGTCCTCAATCGCGTCCTCGCACTGCCCGGCGAACCGCCGGAACCGGAACCCGTTTCACCCTTGCCTACGCAACTGCGTTGGGCGCAATAGAAGCAGCGGCGAGTTGCAAGTTTCAAGCGGCAAGCAGAAGCAGAGCGCTTCTTACTCTCGGCTTGTAGCTGGCTACTCGGCGCTCATTTCGACCTCAGGAGAAATCGTATGACTATCAAAGCCATCAACGTTCGTAACCAGTTCAAAGGCTCGATCAAGGAAATCGTACTGGGTGATGTACTCTCGGAAATCGACGTGCAAACCGCGTCCGGCATCGTCACGTCGGTGATCACCACCCGCTCGGTGAAAGAGCTGGAGCTGGTGGTCGGCAGCGAAGTGATCGCGTTTGTGAAGTCCACTGAAGTGTCCATTGCCAAGTTGTAAGTCAGCCAGTGAGATCGGCCGCGCGGCCTTCGCGAGCAAGCCCGCTCACACACTTGACCGAGTTGTCCAGACGGACGCGATCAATGTGTGTGCGGGCTTGCTCGCGAAGAGGCCCGCGCAGCCAATAAACAAATCAGGCCGAAATAACGCGCTTGTGTAAGTACGGCGGCAAGTACAGCCCCAAATAAGCATCAAACACCCGCATCCCTTCCTCAGCCATGCGCGGCGTGATCTGCCCATGCTGCTGCACCGAGCGCGCATAAACGCGGTCACCCAATTCCATCGCCAGTGCAAATACATCCACGTCCGTCGGCAACTTCGGCAATTCGAAATGGTGGTCGAAGAGCTTGTGCATCAGATCGCCCAGTTCGATGTCGTGCTGGCGGTCTGCCTGGGTGACTTCGGTCAGGCCATGCTGGGCCAGGATCAATTGGCGGGCGGCGGCGTCTTCGCTGTAGATCGCCAGCATGCGCTGCTCCACCAGGCGTGACAGGTCCCGCCAGCCGCTGAGGGCGTCATGATCGATGGGCGCTTGCAGGCAGGCGCGGAACGCGGCATGGACGTCGGCCGTCAACGCCTCAAGCAGCGCCGGGACGCTGGCGAAGAAGTGGTAGACGGAGGAGGGCGGGATTTCCGCACGTTCGGCGACGCTGTAGATCGACAGACTCGCCACGCCCTCGGCGGCCAGCAGCGTGCGGGCGGCATCGAGTATCGAATCGATCCGCGCCTGGCTGCGGGCGCGGGGTTTGCGTGGGGTGGCGAGTCGGGTCATTGAAATCTCCTGCGGGGGCAGCGGGCATTGTACGCAGAGCAGGCAGATGTTCCATATCCCTTGCCACCGGTTTGATGTTGGCCATAAAAAAACGCCGCCGGCCTTATCAGCCGACGGCGTTCTTTTTACTGCAAGCGCTTAAACGGTATGCAGGTACCAGTTGTATTCAAGGTCGGAGATGGAGTGTTCAAACTCCTCCAGCTCGCTTTCCTTGCAGGCCACGAAGATATCGATGTATTTCGGATCGATGTACTTGGCCATGACTTCGCTGTCGTCCAGCTCGCGCAATGCATCACGCAGGTTGTTCGGCAGGCTTTGCTCGTTCTGCTCGTAGGAGTTGCCTTCCACGGGTGCGCCAGGCTCGATCTTGTTGGTCAGGCCGTGATGCACGCCAGCCAGGACCGAAGCCATCAGCAGGTACGGGTTGGCATCGGCGCCGGCCACTCGGTGTTCGATGCGCACGGCATCGGCGGCACCGGTTGGAACGCGGATCGCTACGGTACGGTTATCCAGACCCCAGCACGGCGAGTTCGGCACGTAGAACTGTGCGCCGAAACGACGGTAGGAGTTGACGTTCGGGCAGAGGAAAGCCATCTGCGCCGGTAGGGTCTCGAGCACACCGCCGATCGCGTGACGCAGTGCGGCGTTCTGCTCGGGATCCTCGCTGGCAAAAATATTCTTGCCGTCTTTATCAAGAATCGAGATGTGGACGTGCAGACCGTTGCCCGCCTGGCCCGGGTAAGGCTTGGCCATGAAGGTGGTGTCCATTTCATGGTCGTAGGCGATGTTCTTGATCAGGCGCTTGAGCAGGACCGCGTAGTCGCAGGCCTTGATCGGGTCGGCCACGTGGTGCAGGTTCACTTCGAACTGCGCAGGGGCACTTTCCTTGACGATGGCGTCGGCCGGGATGCCTTGCTCTTTCGCACCTTCCAGAATGTCCTGGAGGCAGTCGACGTATTCGTCGAGGTCGTCGATCAGGTAGACCTGTGTCGAATGCGGGCGCTTGCCGGACACCGGCGAGCGTGGCGGTTGCGGACGGCCGTTCACGTTCTCCTGGTCGATCAGGTAGAACTCCAGTTCGAAGGCGGCGCAGATGGTCAGGCCCATCTCGTCGAACTTGCGAACCACATTGGCCAGCACTTCCCGAGGGTCGGCGAAAAACGGCTGGCCTTCGAGTTCGTGCATGGTCATCAACAGTTGCGCGGTAGGGCGCTTCTGCCAAGGCTCGTTGCACAGGGTGTCAGGGATTGGATAGCAGATTCGGTCAGCATCACCGATGTCCAGGCCCAGGCCGGTGCTTTCCACCGTCGAGCCATTGATATCCAGAGCAAATAGAGAGGCCGGCAGGTTGATGCCTTTCTCGTAAACCTTGTGGAGGCTGGTGCGTTCAATGCGCTTGCCGCGCACCACACCATTCATATCCGCAATCAGAAGGTCAACGTACAGAACCTCAGGATGTTCCTTAAGGAACGCGTTCGCTTCGTTAAGCTGAACGGCACGCGGGGGTACCGACATGATGCAACACCTTTGTTGTTAAAAATATCAATCATTGATCTCTTCGGATTCCAGTCAACCCGAACGGCATGCCGAAGTCAAGCGAGGCCTTTTTTGCCCTAAAAAAGCACTCGTAAGGCTTTTTTGGGGCAATTTGGGGCGTTTTTATGCCTTTGAAAGCTTTGGCTGTCGCGGGCTTGAGCGGGGCGTGTTGTATTTTTTACGGGGGTGTTGTGTAAAAAAATGAACAAGGCTAAGCTCGATTCAAACCCATAACACCAATAATACCGGGGTGCTTCATGTCTCGCCTGCCGTTAATCGGCGTCACCAACTGCTCTAGGCAGATTGGTCTGCATGCTTATCACATCAGTGGCGACACCTACGTCCACGCCGTGGCCTCACAGCCTCCGGGACTGTTGGTCATTTTGCCGTCCCTGACGGATCATCTGTCTCCGTCCGATATTCTGGACGGCCAAGATGGCACCCCCATTACGGTTACTTCATTCAATATAGAACCGATTCACAATAGCGCCCCGGCTATCGCTCAGGGCATCGCTCGTGATTCTGCACGCCCGGCGTTTGCCGCACAGTCCTCCAGTAACACGATAGCCTGACGTAGACACCCGTTTCAACGCGACGCCGATGCGTCAACTATTGCCTGACGCAAGCAAGCGTCAGGAAACTCAAAGCCTAGAGGCATTTATGAGTAACAACCTCGACCAGCTCACCGATTGGTTGAAAGACCACAAGATCACAGAAGTCGAATGCATGATCGCCGACTTGACCGGGATAACCCGGGGCAAGATTTCGCCGACCAACAAGTTCATTGCTGAAAAAGGCATGCGCCTGCCCGAAAGCGTTCTGTTGCAGACCGTGACCGGCGACTATGTCGAAGACGACATCTATTACGAACTGCTCGACCCGGCCGACATCGACATGATTTGCCGCCCCGACCAGAACGCCGTATTCCTCGTGCCGTGGGCCATTGAGCCGACCGCCCAGGTGATCCACGACACCTATGACAAGCAAGGCAACCCGATCGAGCTGTCGCCGCGCAACGTGCTCAAAAAGGTTCTCAAACTCTATTCCGATCGCGGCTGGCAGCCCATCGTGGCACCGGAAATGGAGTTCTACCTGACCAAGCGCAGTGACGACCCCGACTACCCGCTGCAACCGCCGATTGGACGCTCCGGGCGTCCGGAAATCGGTCGTCAGTCGTTCTCGATCGAAGCGGCGAACGAATTCGACCCGCTGTTCGAAGACGTCTACGACTGGTGCGAATTGCAGGAGCTGGACCTCGATACGTTGATCCACGAGGATGGTACGGCGCAGATGGAAATCAACTTCCGTCACGGCGATGCCTTGTCCCTGGCCGACCAGATCCTGGTGTTCAAGCGCACCATGCGCGAGGCCGCGCTGAAGCATGACGTGGCCGCGACCTTCATGGCCAAGCCCATGACCGGCGAGCCGGGCAGCGCGATGCATTTGCACCAAAGCATCATCGACATCGAGACCGGCAAGAACGTCTTCTCCAATGAAGACGGAACCATGAGCCAATTGTTCCTGCACCACATCGGTGGCTTGCAGAAACTGATTCCCGAGCTGTTGCCGCTGTTCGCCCCGAACGTCAACTCGTTCCGCCGCTTCCTGCCGGACACTTCGGCACCGGTGAACGTGGAGTGGGGCGAAGAGAATCGCACCGTGGGCCTGCGGGTTCCGGATGCCGGGCCGCAAAACCGTCGGGTGGAAAATCGCCTGCCGGGCGCTGACGCCAACCCGTACCTGGCGATTGCCGCGAGCTTGCTCTGCGGCTACATCGGCATGGTCGAAGGCCTCAACCCGAGTGCGCCGGTGGTGGGCCGTGGCTATGAACGCCGCAACCTGCGCCTGCCACTGACCATCGAGGACGCGCTGGAACGCATGGAAAACAGCGCGACCGTCGAGAAATACCTGGGCAAAAAATTCATCACTGGCTACGTCGCGGTCAAGCGGGCCGAGCATGAAAACTTCAAGCGCGTGATCAGTTCGTGGGAGCGGGAATTCCTGCTCTTCGCCGTCTGATACGCCGGGCGCCGTCGTTGTCGGGCGGCGCTTTCACCTGATTTTTTTTGGAGATTGGTATGACCAGCAACAATCCGCAAACCCGTGAATGGCAAACCCTGAGCAACGATCACCACCTGGCCCCGTTCAGCGACTTCAAGCAGCTGAAAGAGAAAGGCCCGCGGATCATCACGAACGCGAAGGGCGTTTACCTGTGGGACAGCGAAGGCAACAAGATCCTCGACGGCATGGCCGGCCTGTGGTGCGTCGCGATCGGTTACGGCCGTGATGAACTGGCCGACGCGGCCAGCAAGCAAATGCGCGAATTGCCTTACTACAACCTGTTCTTCCAGACCGCCCACCCGCCGGTGCTGGAGCTGGCCAAGGCCATCGCCGACATCGCACCGGAAGGCATGAACCACGTGTTCTTCACCGGTTCCGGCTCCGAAGGCAATGACACCATGCTGCGTATGGTTCGTCACTACTGGGCGATCAAGGGCCAGCCAAAGAAGAAAGTCATCATCAGCCGCAAGAACGGTTATCACGGTTCCACCGTGGCCGGCGCGAGCCTGGGTGGCATGACGTACATGCACGAACAAGGCGACTTGCCCATCCCGGGCATCGTCCACATCGCGCAGCCGTACTGGTTCACTGAAGGCGGCAACATGACGCCAGAAGAGTTCGGCGTCTGGGCGGCGAATCAGCTGGAAGAGAAGATTCTGGAAATCGGCGTGGATAACGTCGGTGCTTTTATTGCCGAGCCGATCCAGGGTGCCGGTGGCGTGATCATTCCGCCAGACACCTACTGGCCGCGCATCAAGGAAATCCTCGCCAAGTACGACATCCTGTTCGTGGCGGACGAAGTGATCTGTGGGTTCGGCCGCACCGGTGAGTGGTTCGGTACCGATTTCTACGACCTCAAGCCCGACATGATGACCATCGCCAAGGGCCTGACCTCCGGCTACATCCCTATGGGTGGCCTGATCGTGCGTGACGACGTGGTTGCCGTACTGAACGAAGGCGGCGACTTCAACCACGGTTTCACCTACTCCGGTCACCCGGTGGCGGCTGCGGTGGCGCTGGAAAACATCCGCATCCTGCGCGAAGAAAAAATTATCGAGCGCGTTCATGCAGAAACGGCACCCTATTTGCAAAAGCGTCTGCGGGAACTGAATGATCACCCGTTGGTGGGGGAAGTGCGCGGCGTCGGTCTGTTGGGGGCCATTGAACTGGTTCAGGACAAAGCCACGCGCAAGCGTTACGAAGGCAAGGGCGTCGGCATGATTTGCCGCCAGTTCTGCTTCGACAACGGCCTGATCATGCGTGCCGTGGGCGACACCATGATCATTGCTCCGCCGCTGGTGATTACACCGGCTGAAATCGACGAGTTGGTGGCCAAGGCACGCAAGTGTCTGGACCTGACCCTGAGTGCGTTGCAGGGCTAAGTGCTAGGCTCTGAGCGGGGTGCGAAGCTGGCACTTCGCTCAGGGCCAATTAAGGATGGGTCTTTCCTTGAAAGCCTGCCTCGGAACTTGCCAGACTACCGGTTGTTCGGATGCCCAGTAACAGGCCGCTGAGCACGTGGTTAAAAAGAAAAATTGGAGCATTACTGATGAAGGCATTAGGTATGAAGATAGCTGGCAAGACCCTTCTCGCCATGTCCCTGTTGGGCGCGATGGCGGGTGCAGTTCAGGCGGACGACAAGGTGTTGCACGTCTATAACTGGTCCGACTACATCGCTCCGGACACCATCGCGAACTTCGAGAAAGAGTCCGGGATCAAGGTGGTGTACGACGTTTTCGACAGCAACGAAACCCTCGAAGCGAAGTTGCTGGCGGGCAAGTCCGGTTACGACATCGTCGTGCCGTCGAACAACTTCCTGGCCAAGCAAATCAAGGCCGGCGTTTACCAGAAGCTGGACAAGTCCAAGCTGCCTAACTGGAAAAACCTGAACCCTGAACTGCTCAAAGCGGTATCGGTGAGCGACCCGGGTAACGAACATGCCTTCCCTTACATGTGGGGTTCGATCGGTATCGGCTTCAACGCCGAGAAGGTCAAGGCTGCACTGGGCGCCGACGCACCGACCAATTCCTGGGACCTTATCTTCAAGCCTGAAAATGCTGCCAAGCTGAAGTCCTGCGGTATCAGCCTGCTGGATTCGCCGACCGAAATGATTCCGGCGGCATTGCACTACCTGGGCCTGCCGACCGACAGCCAGAAGAAAGAAGACATCGACAAAGCTGAAGCCCTGCTGCTCAAAGTCCGTCCTTCGATCGCCTACTTCCACTCGTCGAAGTACATCTCCGACCTGGCCAACGGCAACATCTGCGTCGCCGTGGGTTACTCGGGTGACATCTACCAGGCCAAGTCCCGCGCGGCTGAAGCCGGTGACAAGGTGAAGGTCAGCTACAACATTCCGAAAGAAGGTGCCGGCAGCTTCTACGACATGGTCGCCATTCCTAAAGATGCCGAAAACGTCGAAGGCGCCTACCAGTTCATGACCTACCTGCAGAAGCCGGAAGTCATGGCTGCGATCACCAACGCCGTGCGCTTCCCGAACGGTAACGCGGCGGCCACACCGTTGGTTGATAAAGACATCACCAGCGACCCGGGCATCTACCCGCCAGCAGACGTGATGGCCAAGCTGTACGCGATTGCCGACTTGCCGGCCGCGACCCAGCGTCTGCTGACTCGCAGCTGGACCAAGATCAAGTCGGGCAAATAAGCCGGTTTGAGGCAACCCCCTGTTGTCGTTATCCCCGTGATGACGGCAACAGGTGTAAATAAATGACAGAAAGTTTTGCTGGAACGGTTTTTCGAGGGTAAGTTGCGCGCCGGTTTTGTTGCCGGGCAGTCATGGCTGTCATGTAACACGGGGCAACTTGGGCCCAACTAATTTTAGAGGACCTCCACTTGCCTATTTTTTCTCTGTTTCGCCATGCCATGCTGGTGGGTGCCGGGCTGACGCTTGCCGTCAGTGTCCAGGCCGCCGGCACTGTGCATATTTATAACTGGTCGGACTACATCGGTCCGACGACCCTGGCGGACTTCCAGAAAGAGACCGGCATCAAACCGGTCTATGACGTCTTCGACTCCAACGAAACCCTGGAAGGCAAGTTGCTGGCCGGGCGTACCGGTTACGACGTGGTCGTGCCGTCCAACCACTTCCTTGGCAAGCAGATCAAGGCCGGTGCCTTCCAGAAGCTTGACCGCTCCAAACTGACGAACTACGGCAACCTCGACCCGGTGCTGCTCAAGCGCCTGGAGCAGAACGATCCGGGTAACCAGTACGCCGTGCCGTACCTGTGGGGCACCAACGGTATCGGTTACAACGTCGACAAGATCAAAGCCGTGCTGGGCGTCGACACGATCGATTCATGGAGCGTGCTGTTCGAGCCGGAGAACATCAAGAAGCTGCACAGCTGCGGCGTAGCGTTCCTCGACTCGGCCGATGAAATGATGCCGACCGTGCTCAACTACATGGGGCTGAACGCCAACAGCACTGATCCCAAGGATTACGAAAAGGCCACCGCCAAGTTACTCGCCGTGCGGCCATACGTGACTTACTTCCATTCCTCCAAATACATCTCGGATCTGGCCAACGGCGACATTTGTATCGCCATCGGTTTCTCCGGCGACATGTTCCAGGCCCGCAGCCGTGCGGAAGAAGCCAAGAAAGGCGTGAAGATCGTCTACACCATTCCCAAAGAAGGCGGCGCGCTCTGGTTCGACATGCTGGCGATTCCCAAGGATTCGGCCAACACCAAAGAGGCCCACGCGTTCATCAACTATTTGTTGAAACCGGAGGTCATCGCGCAGGTCAGTGATTCTGTTGGCTATGCGAATCCAAACCCTGCTTCGGACAAACTGATGGAACAGTCCATTCGCACCGACGAAGCGGTTTATCCACCGCAAGCCGTCCTCGACAAGACTTACGTGTCGGTCGAGCTACCGCCGAACATTCAACGTTTGATGACCCGCAGCTGGACCAGGGTCAAGACGGGTAAATAGCTTCAACGCTCAAACTATCCAAGGTTGGCTCACCTTGAGCGAACTGCACTCTTTTTTTCTGGGAGTTTCGTAAATGGCAGTTGCCTCCGGCGCCTATAAGAAAGCCCTCGAGGGCGACCAGTCACCTAAACAGGTGCTGGTCAAAATCGACCGGGTCACGAAGAAGTTCGACGAGACGATTGCCGTGGACGATGTGTCCCTGGAAATCAAGAAAGGCGAGATTTTCGCCCTGCTCGGCGGTTCGGGATCGGGCAAATCCACCTTGCTGCGCATGCTCGCAGGCTTCGAACGGCCCACGGAGGGGCGCATTTACCTCGATGGCGTCGACATCACCGAGATGCCGCCGTACGAGCGACCGATCAACATGATGTTCCAGTCGTACGCCTTGTTCCCGCACATGACCGTGGCGCAGAACATTGCCTTCGGCCTCAAGCAGGACAAAATCCCCGCTGCTGAAGTCGATGCCCGTGTCGCCGACATGCTCAAGCTGGTTCAGATGACCCAGTACGCCAAGCGCAAGCCGCATCAGTTGTCCGGTGGCCAGCGTCAGCGTGTGGCCCTGGCGCGTTCCCTGGCCAAGCGACCGAAGCTGTTGCTGCTCGACGAGCCGATGGGTGCACTGGATAAAAAACTGCGTTCGCAAATGCAGCTGGAGCTGGTCGAAATCATCGAACGCGTCGGCGTAACCTGCGTCATGGTGACCCACGACCAGGAAGAGGCCATGACCATGGCCGAGCGCATCGCGATCATGCACCTGGGCTGGATCGCCCAGATCGGCAGCCCGATCGACATCTACGAAACCCCGACCAGTCGTCTGGTCTGCGAATTCATCGGCAACGTCAACATCTTCGACGGTGAAGTGATCGATGACGCCGAAGGCCACGCCACCATCACCTGCAAGGACCTGGACCGCCAGATCTATGTGGGCCACGGCATCAGCACGTCGGTGCAGGACAAATCCGTGACCTACGCGATCCGTCCGGAAAAACTGCTGGTGACGCCGACCATGCCGACCTGCGAATACAACTGGTCCAGCGGCAAGGTGCACGACATCGCCTACCTTGGCGGTCACTCGGTGTTCTACGTCGAATTGCCGAGCGGCAAGATCGTCCAGTCGTTCGTCGCCAACGCCGAACGCCGCGGCCAGCGCCCAACCTGGGGTGACCAGGTTTACGTGTACTGGGAAGACGACAGCGGCGTGGTACTCCGCTCATGAACATGCGCAAATTCAAACGCCGCCTCAATCGAATAATTCCCGGTGGCCGTCAGCTGGTCATCGGGGTTCCGTTCATTTGGCTGTTCATGTTCTTCATGCTGCCGTTCTTCATCGTCTTGAAGATCAGTTTCGCCGAAGCCGACGTGGCCATTCCGCCGTACACCGAAATCTACAATTTCGTCGACCAGAAGCTGCAGGTGCTGCTCAACCTCGGCAACTACGCCATGCTGGCGGGCGACGAGTTGTACATCGCCGCTTACCTCGGCTCTTTGAAGATGGCGCTGCTCAGCACCACCCTTTGCCTGTTGATCGGTTACCCGATGGCCTATGCCATCGCCACGGCCCGTAAAGAGATGCAAACGGTGCTGGTGCTGCTGATCATGATGCCAACCTGGACCGCAATCCTGATCCGCGTTTACGCATGGATGGGCATCCTCAGCAACAACGGCCTGCTCAACGGTTTCCTGATGAGCATGGGCTGGATCAGCGAACCGCTGCAGATCCTCAACACCAACCTCGCGGTCTATATCGGTGTTGTTTACTCCTACCTGCCGTTCATGATCCTGCCGCTCTACGCCAACCTGGTGAAGCACGACCACAGTTTGCTGGAAGCCGCCTCGGACCTCGGTTCGAGCACCTTCAACAGCTTCTGGAAGATCACCATTCCACTGTCGAAAAACGGCATCGTCGCCGGCTGCATGCTGGTGTTCATTCCGGTGGTGGGCGAGTTCGTGATCCCGGAACTGCTTGGCGGTCCGGAAACCCTGATGATCGGTAAAGTGCTGTGGCAAGAGTTCTTCAACAACCGTGACTGGCCGGTGGCGTCTGCCTTGGCGGTGGTGATGCTGGCGATCCTGATTGTGCCGATCATCCTGTTCAACCGTAGTCAGGCCAAAGAAATGGAGGGCAAAGAATGAAGCGCTTCAATTTCTCGACGTTCATGCTGGTGTTCGGCCTGCTGTTCATCTACGCACCGATGCTGATCCTGGTGATCTACTCGTTCAACGCCTCGAAACTGGTGACGGTGTGGGGTGGCTGGTCGATCAAGTGGTACGTCGGCCTGCTCGACAACACCCAACTGATGGGCTCGGTGGTGCGCTCGCTGGAAATCGCCTGCTACACGGCGGTCGCTGCGGTGGCGCTGGGTACGCTGGCAGCTTTCGTGCTGACCCGTATCACCCACTTCAAGGGTCGCACGCTGTTCGGTGGCCTGGTGACGGCGCCGTTGGTGATGCCCGAAGTGATCACCGGTCTGTCGCTGTTGCTGCTGTTCGTGGCGATGGCGCAGATGATCGGTTGGCCACAGGAACGCGGGATCATCACCATCTGGATCGCGCACACGACGTTCTGTGCGGCGTATGTGGCGGTGGTGGTGTCGGCGCGCTTGCGTGAGCTGGACCTGTCTATCGAAGAAGCGGCCATGGACCTTGGTGCCCGGCCATGGAAAGTATTCTTCCTGATCACCATCCCGATGATCGCGCCATCACTGGCGGCGGGCGGCATGATGTCCTTTGCCCTGTCGCTGGATGACCTGGTGCTGGCGAGCTTCGTGTCGGGCCCGGGTTCCACGACCTTGCCGATGGAAGTGTTCTCGGCGGTGCGCCTGGGCGTGAAACCGGAGATCAACGCCGTGGCCAGTCTGATTCTGCTGGCGGTGTCGATCGTGACTTTCCTGGTCTGGTTCTTCAGCCGCCGTGCCGAAGAAAGCCGCAAACGCGCGATTCAGCAAGCCATCGAAGAAGGCGCTGCCGACTCCTGGAAACAACCGGACGTGCGCCGCGCCCCGGCGCCGGAAGCCGCTTAAACGCAATGCCGGGTTGACCACAAATGCGTGGCTAACCCCAACCCCCAGTGGGGGCGGGCTTGCTCGCGAAAGCGGTGTATCAGTCGACATCTGTATCGACTGACACGGCCTCTTCGCGAGCAAGCCCGCTCCCACAGTTGTTTCAGGACACCCAGGGGGATTTGCGGATGATCTCGACAAAGTTCATCGGCTTGAACCCCGCCTCGCTGTCTACCAGCACATCCGCATTCACCGTGCCGAACGTCGTGTCCGGCTTGTGCTTGAAGCCGTTGGCGAACGCACACAGGATGCACTCCTTGAACCCTTCACCCCGTGGATGCGCATGCACCACCGCCTCGCGCTGCACGGTGGAAAACGCCGCGTAGTCGATGCCCAGCACATCCATTTCAACGCCTGCGGTCACCAGCGCCACGTTCGGACGCAGGTGCTGCGGCACGCCCGGGGTGGTGTGCAGCGCAATCGACAACCAGACCTGCTCGACATCGTCATCGCTCAGCCCATAAGGCCTGAGGAACGCCTTGGCGGCATTGGCGCTGTCGACTTCAAAACGCTCGTCAGCGCTGCGATGACCCTCCACCAGACCGAGGTCATGGAACATCGCGCCGACGTACAACAGCTCCGGGTTGTAGGCCAGTTGCTTGCGTTCGCCGCTCAAGGCACCGAACAAAAACACCCGGCGCGAGTGGTGATACAGCAGGTCGGATTCGACGTCGCGGATGTATTCGGTGGTGGCCTTGGCCAATGCGCTGTCGGGGATCTTGATACCGGCAATGATGCTGCTCATGGTGATTTCCTCGTGGGGAACGCCGTGGCGGCGCTGATGGGTAAAGTCTGTGTCGCCCCCTGAAACCAAACAATCGATCCATGGCTGCGATCCTTGCCAATGAACCTGCATATCGCGCCAACCTCGCTTGTTGCGCGTGAATTGGCTAAGTTGGCCGGCAGTGAATGAGCTTTTGTGGCGAGGGAGCTGATGTGGCGAGGGGGCTTGCCTCCGTTGGAGTGCGTAGCGCTCCCAGCTTTTTTGGGTCGCTGCACAGCCCAACGGGGGCAAGCCCCCTCGCCACAACAGTCCCCCCGCCACAGGTCCGCACCACATTCGATATTTAGAGGGCGTCCGCTTTCATGAGCAAAACCGTCGCCATCGTGGTCTTCGCCGGCGTTCAATCCCTGGACGTCACCGGGCCCATGGATGTGTTCTCTGAAGCCAATCGTTTCCTCGAGCCACAAGACCACTATCGATTGGAGGTGATCGGCGTCGAGCGTGGGGTGATGCCGTGCTCCAACGGCCTGTCGCTCAATGCTCACCGACATTTCAGCGAGGCGCTTGAGGCGTATGACCTGCTGCTGGTGGCCGGTGGGCCGCAGTTGCCGTTCATGGATTTTGGTGGCGCGTTCGATGCCTGGTTGCGCGGTGCCTGCGCGCGGGCGCAGCGCTTTGGCTCGATCTGCAATGGCGCCTTCATTCTCGCCCGGGCCGGATTGCTGGAGGGGCGAACCGTGACGACTCACTGGGGCGATGCTGCTGCGCTGGCTCAGCTGTGTCCGTCGACCCAGGTCGAGGCGGATCGCCTGTACGTGCAGGACGGCGAGCTCTACACCTCGGCCGGGGTTACGGCGGGGATCGATTTGTCGTTGTATCTGCTGGCCATGGACCACGGACCGGAAGTCGCGCTGAATGTGGCCAAGCGTCTGGTGGTGTTCACCCAGCGCTCAGGCGGGCAATCGCAGTTCAGTCCGTTCCTCACGCCCCACGCCGAGCCGACCTCTGCCGTGGCACTGGTTCAGCTCTATGTGCTGGCCAACCTCACCGGTGACCTGGCCATCGCGGACCTGGCGAACGCGGCCAACATGAGCACCCGCAATTTCTCCCGGGTGTTTGCCAAGGAAGCCAAAATCACCCCGGCGGAATTCGTCGAGCGGGCGAGGGTGGATGCGGCGCGTGTGCTGTTGGAGAGCACGCATTCGCCGCTCAAGACCGTGGCCTACCAATGTGGATTTCGCGATGCCCAGCACATGCGTAGCGTGTTCAACCGCAGGTTGGGGGTAACGCCGCAGCAATTCAGGCAGAACTTTACTGCGATGGTTTGAAGGCCCCATCGCGAGCAAGCTCGCTCCCACAGTTGACCGAGTTGTCTGGACGGCCACGGTCTAATGTGGGAGCGAGCTTGCTCGCGATAGCGTCAGTCCAGACACCAAAAATCTAAGGCACTGCCCGCGCCGGCAAAAACTTCAAGGTACTGCGCGTATTGGCCGTGACCTCTTCGTCGTTGAAATGCGCTTCGTAGTACACCCCTTCGACATACGCCTCGGCCTGGTCATCGTAATGACTGTCGAACGGTACGCCGCTCTGGCCGACCGGGTTGATGGTCAGGCTGTGAGCCGGGTCGGCAAAATCCACCAGACGCCGCGTCGACGGGCCATAAGTCACCGGCCAGGGCGCCGGGCCGATTTTCGCCGAGAGGTTGTTCGGCACTTCGTGGGTGCCGGGTGCGTCGAACGGCCCGACGTTGAAGACCCGATCCAGCGGCTTCTGCACGCCCAGTGGATGGCCATGGGTCAGGGTATGCGCCTTGCCCCACTGCCACTGCGTCGAATCCGCGCCGAGGGTGGTCTTGAGGTGGGCAATGCTCGCTTGCCAGGCCACCTTGACCGTGTCAGCGCGGGTTTCCTTGCCGAGGGTGTTGCGGTTGTCCCACCACGGTGAATCAGGCGTGGCAGCCAGGCGCGGCAGTGCGGCATCGATCACGCGGGTCGAGAGCAAGGTTTCGAAAAAATCATTGCCCAATTCATCGTGCATCGTCGCGTCAGCGAGGTTGAACAGGAACTGATTGAACAGCGTAGCGCTGGTCGAATCCAGCGGGTAGTCGCCTTTCCACTGCACCAGTTGTTCCACCAGTTTCAGTTCGGCGGGATCGCTCACCACCTCACGCAGCACCGGCAACAACGGCGCCAACAGGCGCGGGCCGTAAGCGGTGGTGGTGCCCAATTGCAGCTTCTGACTGGCGTCGATATCCCATTTCACGTTTTTGTCGCTGAGTTGGCGATTAAGCTGCTGACCGCGATCAGCCAGGTTGTAATAACCGGGAATTTCCATGCCGGTCGGCGACAGCGGCTGGAAGTTGGCCGAGACAATGTAACCGCGCACCGGGTTCTCTTCCTGCGGGTTGGCGCTGAACGGATAGAAACCGTCCTTGTCCGGCTGATTGGTGCTGCCGTCGAGGATGAAACCGGGTTTCACCCCGGCCGCGCGCTTGGGCAGCAGCGCCGAAGCCCACCAGCCGATGTCGCCCTTGGCGTTGGCGTAGACGATGTTTAAACCCGGTGCCTGAACCTTGGCTGCAGCGGCGCGCGCCTTGGCCAGCGTGTCGGCGCGGTTGAGCTGATAGAAGCCATCGAGAATCGGGTTCGGTGTTTCAAGGAACGCCCACCACATCGCCACCGGCGTCTTGCCGGCCGCCGTGCCAAGCGCATCGTTGATGATCGGACCGTGGGGCGATTGACGCAGCGTCAGCTTGACCGCTTCTTGTCCCTTCACGACGATCTGTTGCTCGGTGGTGACCATGTCCACCCACTTGCCGCGATACCAGACCTGGTTCGGGTTGTCCGGGTTGGTTTTCTCGGCAATCAAGTCCAGATCGTCGTTCTGGAACATGGTCAGGCTCCAGCCGAAGTCCAGGTTGTTGCCGAGAAACGCAAACGGCACCAATGCCTGATGGTGGCCATACAGCTCAAAGCCCGGCGCCGAGAGTTGCGCCTCGTACCAGACCGCCGGGACCGAGAAGCGGATATGCGGGTCGCCGGCCAGCAGCGGTTTGCCGCTTTTGGTGTGGCTACCGGAAATGGCCCAGGCGTTGCTGCCCTCGAATTGCGGCAGGCCATTGTCGGCCAGTGCCTGTTCGCTCAGGCGGGCGAGGGCGTTCAGGTCTTTCCAGTCGCTGGTGGACAGCAGTGGCGCAGGCTTGGAATGCCCTTGGGCCAGGACGCCTTTGGGCTGCCAGTCGAGGTCGAAGATGTTCAGGTAGTCGGCGCCCAACTGATCGCGCACGAACGTCAGCAACGGTTCGGTGCGAAACGCCGCGGCAAAGCTGTACGCCATGTAGCCGGCGACGCTGATGCTGTCTTGCGCCGTGAACGGGCGTTTGTGGATGCCCAACACATCGAACTCGACAGGCGCTGCGTGCGTGTCCTGATATTGATTGATGCCGTCCAGATAGGCTTCCAGGGCCTTCCAGGCCGGCGATTGCCGATCCAGCGCGGCGACATAGCTGTCAGCCCGTTCGCGGATGCGCAGGCTGCGGAACAGTTTGTCGGTGTCGATCAGTTTCGGGCCGAGGATCTCGGCCAGCTCACCACGGGCCAGGCGGCGCATGGCCTCCATCTGGAACAAGCGGTCCTGAGCCTGCACATAGCCGAGGGTGCGGTAGAGGTCGGCTTCGTTTTCCGCGCGGATATGCGGCACGCCGCGCTCGTCGTAGCGCACGCTCACCGAACCTTGCAGGCGTTGCAACTCCACCTGGCCCTGGCGCGTCGGCTGCTTGCTGTACACATATCCGCCGACCCCGATGGCGAGCACGACAACCAGCAAGGCCAGTACGGTCAAGACGCGTTTCATGGTGACTCCTTGTTCTTTTTGGATTGCCGCCCGTGTGGGCTGCCAACATGTAGCACAGACCTCCTGTGCCGGGCATCGCGGTCCTGCAAAAGTCTGGTATGCCTTACTTCACTTCGATCGGCCAAGGGCAGTAACAACCGATGGCCAGCGTATGCGTTGCGTTCACCGTGCGACCTTCGTTCAGGGCTTGCAGGATGGGTTCGATAAAGCTGTTGTTCGAATTGCAGGTCACGCCCTCGCTGTACGGGCCGAAATACGCCAGTTTGCCGTTGCGATCCCAGATCGCCACGGCCGGGCTGGCGGGAATCTGGTCGGAACCGGGCAGCACGGTGAGGGTTTTCAGGCTGCTCAATGTGGTGGGTAGCTGGCCGTGGCTGCCGGGTTTTTGCACGGCATAAAACTCGACGCCCTGGGGCACATAGCGTTCGACCAGCTCACTCAGGTGTTGCTGATTGCCGACGTTGCACGGGCAGGCCGGGTCCCAGAAGTGCACCAGGCGGATGGCGCCGGGGCCGGCGAGGTCGTCGGGCAAGCGCAAAGGGTCGCCGGAAAATACGGCAGTGTGTTCGCTGAACGCCCGCAAGTAGCGCCCTTGAAACCAGTCATACGCGGCCCACAGGACCCCGGCACACACAAGGGCGAGCAGGCTGGCAAGCAGCGTGGGGCGGTAGAACGGGCGCATGAGTTTCATCCTGGAAGGCGGGCTAGCTTGCCATGCTTGCTGCGACAGATGAATATCGCAGGCTTATTAAGTTCGTTTAACGCTCTGGAATCCTTCATGTCAGCGACGTTTGCCCCCGATCATTTGCGCGCCAGCCTGCGGCCACTGGCCGAAGGACAGGCGCTGTCGAGCGAGGCGATGGCGTATCAGCATTTTTACGGGCTGGATTTTCCGGGGCGTACATTGCGTAGCGGGCTGGGGCGTTTTGAAATCGATGGCTATCAATTGGTCAGCCAGTTCTGGTGGCCGGAACGGGCGAAGGCGACGTTGTTCCTGTTCCACGGTTTCTACGATCACGCCGGGCTCTACCGCCATGTGATTGAGTGGGCGCTGGATCAGGGGTTCGCCGTGATCGCCTGCGATCTGCCGGGGCATGGTCTGTCCAGCGGCGAGCGGGCGAGCATCAAGGAGTTCGCCGAGTATCAGGACACGCTGCAAGGGTTGTTCGCCGAGGCGTTGTCCATTGATTTGCCTCAGCCCTGGCACTTGTGCGGGCAGAGCACGGGCGGGGCGATCGTGATCGATCATGTGCTCAACCACGGCGCAGACAGTCCGGCGCAAGGCCAGGTGATCCTGTTGTCACCCCTGGTTCGGCCGCGTGCCTGGGGCTGGTCAAAGCTCAGCTATTACCTGCTCAAACCGTTCGTCAAAGCCATCGCCCGGCGCTTCAGCGAGAACTCCAACGACCCTGATTTCCTGCCGTTCCTGCAGGCCGATCCGTTGCAGCCGCTGCGTTTGCCAACGGCGTGGGTCGGGGCGTTGTCGCGCTGGATCAAGCGAATCGAAGCAGCACCGAACAGCCTGCGTCGGCCGCTGATCGTGCAGGGGCAGGCGGACATGACGGTGGATTGGGAGCATAACCTTGAGGTGTTGAAGGCCAAGTTCGATCGGCCTCAGGTGTTGATGTTGCCCGAGGCGCGGCATCATCTGGCGAATGAGACGTTGGTGATGCGGGAGGAGTATTTCGGGTTTTTGAGCAAGCGGATTAAAGGCCGGAATTTGTAGCGACAGTCATGGCCCCTTCGCGAGCAAGCCCGCTCCCACACTTGACCGCACTCCCCTGAGCGAACTCGGTTAAATGTGGGAGCGGGCTTGCTCGCGAAGGCGATTTCCCTGGCGCCGAAAATTACTGGGCGAGATTCGAAGTACTTTGCCCCACCGCCAACCCCGCCCGAATCGCCGCCAGCGCAGCCTGGTAATAAGCCCGGCCCTCGGTGGACTCGGCAAACGTGGCGAACTCTTCCAGTTCGTTATCCGACAGGTCGCGATAGACATACAGCAGCGTGTTGTTCAGGTCACTGCCGATCTGGTCCATCAAACGCTGACGCTGACCGTTCAACATCCCTTGCGCCTGTCCACCACCGAGTAACCCGGGGATCATCGAACTCAGGCTGTCCGCCGCGACACCGGCAATCGCCAGGCTGACCTCGGCACCCGCCTCGCGAGCAGGCAGCGCCTGGGCCAGGTGGCCGATAATCAATTGACGGCTGTCGCTGGCCTGCATCTTCGGCAGGCCCTTGGCGTTTTTCGCCAGTTGGTCGCGACGGGTGGCCAGCAACTCGGCGGCCACGACTTTTTTGCCCAGGGGCGATTGGAAGAAGGTCAGTGCCGGTTTTGGATCGGCCAGGCTCTTGCGCAATTGTGCTTCGGCGCGCTGATCGACCGACTGCGGAGCAAAACGCTGATTGCTGTTGTTGACCAGCGCCTGAAACACCGCCGGTGGCAGGCTGCTCTCGTAGCGCTGTTGTGCGGCCGTCAGCGCGTCGTTGAAATGCGCGCGTTGATCTGGCCAACCGGCGACCTTGTACAACTGGTCGTGGCCGTCTGCCCAAGCGGGCAAAACACAGAGCATCAACAATGAAAAAAGCAACCGGCGCATAGGGACTCCTGTCAGCAGGCGACTATTCTCCGTGTGGCATCCGTACTTGTCGAGAATTCGTATCAACCCGCTGCGTGGCTCTGTCGGATTTTCAGGCACAGGAATACTATGCGCGGCATGCAAATACCCTCTGATCACCCGCTGCTGTTACGTATCGTTGACGACCTGGCTGCAAACGGCTGGTCGCAACAGAACATTTTCCTGCCTGAGGATCTGACCCGGGCGCTGGCGGCTGAGTGCCGTAAACGTGCCGCCGAGGGTGAACTGGCCCCTGCTGCAGTGGGCCGAGGGCCGTCATCGGAGGTTCGCGAGGGGATTCGCGGCGACCATATCCAATGGATCGATCCCGGCCAGGCCGAGGCGTGCGACGGCTATCTGGCATTGATGGACAGCCTGCGCGAAGCAATGAACCGCGATTTGTTTCTGGGCCTGGAGGATTTCGAAAGCCATTTCGCGCTGTACCCGCCCGGCGCTTTTTACCTCAGGCACGTCGACCGTTTCCGCGATGACGACCGGCGCATGGTCTCGGCGGTGGTGTACCTCAATGAAGGTTGGCTACCCGAGCACGGCGGACAGTTGCGCCTGTATCTGGAGGAAGACCGGGCCTACGATGTGGAACCTGTCGGCGGATGCCTAGTGGTGTTTCTGTCGGGCGAAGTCCCCCACGAAGTCCTGCCCGCGACCCGGGATCGCCTGTCATTGACCGGCTGGTTCCGACGTCGGGGCAACGAGCCATTCTGATCATGCAAAAAATCCTGGTAAGCCGCTGCCTGCTGGGCCACCGCGTACGTTACGACGGCGGGGCGAGCGGGCCATTCGATCAGCTTCAGCAGTGGCTGGACGAAGGCCGGGTCATCCCGTTGTGCCCTGAAGTGGCTGGTGGCTTGCCGACACCCAGGGCCGCCGCGGAAATTCCCGGCGGGCAGGGCGCTGACGTGCTGGAGGGGCACGCCAGCGTAATCACCACCGAGGGTGAGGATGTCAGTGCCGAGTTTTTGTCGGGGGCTTATCAGGCCCTGGAACTGGTGCAAAAGCACGGCATCCGCATTGCCGTGCTCAAGGCCAATAGTCCGTCTTGCGGGAATTTGCTGACGTATGACGGAAGCTTCAATGGCGTGAAGGTGGCGGGCGAAGGCGTGACGGCGGCGTTGCTCAAGCGTAATGGCGTGCAGGTTTTCAGTGAGCTTGAGTTAGCGGAGGCGGCTGCAGTACTGAGTTCTCTCGACTGACACCAACCCCCAGGGGTTATTCGTACATCCTGAAATCAGGGTTTTGGCGCCGCGCCCGCATCTGCCCCAAACCACTTCTTCTCCAGCGCCGCCATCCGGCCATCGTCCTTGATCCGCTGCAACGCGTTTTCCAGGCTGGCATGAAACGCCGGGTTGCCCTTCTGAAACGGAATCGCCAGACCCACCGGCGGATTGGCCTTGGGTTTCTCTTCGGCAAACGACTGCACCAGCAACATCGAGCGCGGCTCTTCTTTCTGCGCGACTAATTGCGCCTTGGTTTGAAGGTAAGGCTCGCTGAAATCGAAACGATCCTTCAGATCCGGGGTCATTGCTATGTGGTTGATGGCGACGTCGTACTTGCCGCTTTCTACGCCGGTCAACAGATCGCCCGAGTCGGTCACGACGAAGTCGGGGCGGACATCGAGTTCGTTGGCCAGCAGTTGGCCCAGTTCGACTTCAAAGCCGGCGAGTTTGCCTTCATCCTTGAAATTGAAGGGCGGGGTATTAGCCTCAAGAGCAATGCGCAGTTCGCCACGGTCGTTGATGTCGTCAATCAGTTCGGCATGAGCCAAAGGGCTCAAAAGGGGTATCAGGCAGATCAGGCCAGGCCAAAAGCGCATGGTCACTCCTTTGAATTCATTATCGCGATGCTCTGGTTCAGGCTCGCTTTGCTATGGTTGTCGAGTGCCTTCGACAACGATTGACCATGAAGTTGTCATGGTCACGCGGATTTTACGAAAAAACTGGAGAAGAGAATGAAAACGTTTATGTCTCGTGCGGCTATGGCTGGCCTGCTGATGGGTGCTTCGGTGCTGGCCAGTGCTGCCACGCCGGCGCCTAAAGGTGCCGAAGTGTCCATCGTCTCTCCTGAAGACGGTGGGACTGTCCCGCAAACTTTCAAGGTTAAATTCGCTGTCGAGAACGTATCGCTGGCCCCGGCGGGTGATGAGACCAAAAATACGGGCCACCACCACTTGCTGATCGATGCCAAGGAGGTCATTCCTGCGGGTTCGGTTATTCCGGCAGACGCCAATCATGTGCATTTCGGCAAGGCGCAGACCGAAACCGAGCTCACGCTGACTCCCGGCAAGCACACCTTGCAACTGGAGCTGGGTGACAAAGCCCACATGGCTTTCGATCCACCGATCGTGTCGAAAAAAATCACGGTCAACGTCAAGTGACCTGCTCGGAATAAAGAACCGCGCCCATGAAAAAGGAGCCCCTGAGGGCTCCTTTTTTTGTCGCTCAAGTCGAAATCAGAACAACACGCGGCAACGAATGGTGCCGTTGATGTGCTGCAGTTTCTCCTGGGCGATTTCCGAGTAGTCGGCGTCGACGTCGATCACGACGTAACCGACTTTCTCGTTGGTCTGCAGGAACTGACCCGAGATGTTGATGCCGTTTTCGGCGAACACCTTGTTGATCTCGCTCATCACACCCGGAATGTTCTCGTGGATGTGCAGCAGACGGTGCTTGCCAGGGTGAGCCGGCAGGGCCACTTCCGGGAAGTTCACCGACGATACGGATGTACCGTTGTCGCTGTACTTGACCAGTTTTTCTGCCACTTCCAGACCGATGTTGGCTTGCGCTTCAGCGGTGGAACCACCGATGTGCGGGGTCAGGATCACGTTGTCCAGGCCGCGCAGCGGGCTTTCGAACTCTTCGTCGTTGGAGCGTGGCTCCACCGGGAACACGTCGATGGCCGCGCCGATCAGGTGCTTGTCCTTGATCGCGTCCGCCAGGGCGTCCAGTTCGACCACGGTGCCGCGAGCGGCGTTGATCAGGATGCCGCCCTTCTTGATCGCGCGGATTTCCTTCTCGCCGATCATCCACTGGGTCGCCGCGGTTTCCGGAACGTGCAGGGTAACGATGTCGGACATGCCCAGCAGCTCGTGCAGGTTGCCGACCTGGGTGGCGTTACCCAGTGGCAGCTTGGTCACGGTGTCGTAGAAGTACACTTGCATGCCGAGGCCTTCAGCCAGGACCGACAGTTGAGTACCGATCGAACCGTAACCGACGATGCCCAGCTTCTTGCCGCGAATCTCGAAGGAGTTGGCCGCGCTCTTGATCCAGCCGCCACGGTGGCAGGAAGCGTTCTTCTCAGGGATGCCGCGCAGCAGCAGGATCGCTTCGGCCAGCACCAGCTCCGCGACGGAGCGGGTGTTGGAGTACGGTGCGTTGAACACCGCAATCCCGCGCTCGCGCGCTGCGTTCAGGTCAACCTGGTTGGTGCCGATGCAGAAACAGCCGACCGCGACCAGCTTCTTCGCGTGATCGAAGATTTCTTCGGTCAGTTGAGTGCGGGAGCGAATGCCGATGAAGTGCGCATCAGCGATCTTTTCCTTCAGCTGGGCTTCCGGCAGAGAACCGGTGAGGTACTCGATGCTGGTGTAGCCCGCCGACTTGAGAACGTCGACAGCCGATTGGTGGACGCCTTCGAGAAGAAGGAACTTGATCTTGCTCTTATCGAGAGAAGTCTTGCTCATCTGCGTAAACCTGTATCCCGGAGAAAAATGGCAGGAAATAGCCAGCAGACGCTGACCCGGACGGCAAGAAAGCCGTCACCGCAGAATGGCCGTTGGGCACTATGCTGCGGGGTCGGTATGCTAGCATATGCACCCCGCTAAACACTCATTCCTGCGACGTGAAGCGTTCTCAGGATGACCATGAATTGTTCGAGAGTTCTGTCGATGACCAATCCTGCGCTGATTGATGAGCTGAAGACCCTGGTTGAGCCTGGCAAGGTGCTGACCGACGCCGACTCCCTGAATGCTTACGGTAAGGATTGGACCAAGCATTTCGCCCCGGCCCCGACCGCCATCGTGTTTCCCAAGACCACCGAACAGGTGCAAGCCATTGTCCGTTGGGCCAATGAGCGCAAGGTGGCACTGGTGCCGTCCGGTGGACGTACCGGGCTTTCCGCTGCAGCGGTGGCAGCCAATGGCGAAGTGGTTGTGTCGTTCGACTACATGAACCAGATTCTCGAGGTGAACCTCACCGACCGCACGGCCGTTTGTCAGCCAGGCGTCGTGACCGAGCACTTGCAGAACGTCGCTGAAGAAAAAGGCCTGTACTACCCGGTGGACTTCGCTTCGGCAGGTTCCAGCCAGATTGGCGGCAACATCGGCACCAATGCCGGCGGGATCAAGGTCATTCGCTACGGCATGACCCGTAACTGGGTTGCCGGCATGAAAGTCGTGACCGGTAAGGGCGACCTGCTGGAACTGAACCGCGACCTGATCAAGAACGCCACCGGCTACGACCTGCGTCAACTGTTCATCGGCGCCGAAGGCACCCTCGGTTTTGTCGTCGAAGCGACCATGCGTCTCGACCGTGCGCCGAAAAACCTCACCGCGATGGTTCTCGGCACCGCCGATTTCGACTCGATCATGCCGGTGCTGCACGCGTTCCAGAGCAAACTTGACCTGACCGCCTTCGAATTCTTCTCCGACAAGGCCCTCGCCAAGGTCATGGCGCGCGGCGACGTGCCGGCGGCGTTTGAAACCGATTGCCCGTTCTACGCATTGCTGGAATTCGAAGCGACCACCGAAGAAGTGGCCAACCACGCACTGGAAACCTTCGAACACTGCGTCGAGCAGGGCTGGGTGCTGGACGGCGTGATGAGCCAGAGCGAAACCCAACTGCAGAACCTCTGGAAATTGCGCGAATACATCTCCGAAACCATCTCCCACTGGACGCCGTACAAGAACGACATTTCGGTCACCGTGTCGAAAGTCCCGGCGTTCCTCAAGGAAATTGACGCCATCGTCGGCGAACACTACCCGGACTTCGAAATCGTCTGGTTCGGCCACATCGGCGACGGCAACTTGCACTTGAACATCCTCAAGCCGGAAAACCTGAGCAAGGACGAGTTCTTCGCCAAGTGCGCGACGGTGAATAAGTGGGTGTTTGAAACCGTCGAGAAGTACAACGGTTCGATCTCCGCCGAGCACGGCGTGGGCATGACCAAGCGTGATTACTTGACCTACAGCCGCTCGCCGGTTGAGATCGAGTACATGAAAGCGGTCAAAGCGGTGTTCGACCCGAACGGCATCATGAACCCGGGCAAGATCTTCGCTGTTTGATTTTCGAACGTTAAGAGCACGAATCAGGAGTCGGTAATGAGCTATCAGCACCAGTATGTCGACGGTACGCGTATTCATTTCCCGCTGGGGAAAGTGGTGTGCATCGGCCGCAACTACGCCGAACACGCCAAGGAACTGGATAACCCGGTGCCCACCGAGCCGCTGCTGTTCATCAAACCGGGCAGTTGCGTGGTGCCGCTGGAAGGCGGTTTCACCATTCCGACCGAGCGCGGTTCGGTGCACTACGAAGCCGAAATTGCCGTGTTGATCGGCAAGCCGTTGTCGACCAAACCGAGCCGCGAGGAAGTGCTGGACGCTATCTCCGGTTTCGCCCCGGCGCTGGACCTGACATTGCGCGACAAGCAGGCCGAGCTGAAATCCAAGGGCCTGCCGTGGGAAATCGCCAAGTCGTTCGACGGCGCGGCAGTTGTCGCGCCGTTCGTGTCCGGCAGCACCTTTGCTGATCTGACCGACATCGGCATCCGCCTGACCATCAACGGCGAAATCCGCCAGGATGGCAACAGCAGCGCGATGCTCAATCCGATCGTGCCAATGATCCAGCACATGGCCGGTTGCTTCTCGCTGCAGGCCGGTGATGTGATCCTGACCGGTACGCCAGTGGGCGTTGGCCCGCTGAATGTCGGGGACGAGATCGTTCTGGAGTTGCCTGGCGCAAGTCGCTTCACCAGCAGCGTGCGTTAACCCCCGACACCGCAAAAACCCTGTGGGAGCGGGCTTGCTCGCGAAGAGGCCATAACATTCAACATTCAAGTTGTCTGTTATAGCGCCATTGCGAGCAAGCTCGCTCCCGCATTGGTTTTTTGTGGACTCAAGCCCCGCGGCAGGCAGGGCAATCCCGCCATTTCCCGTTTTTTTCACATTTCGTCTGGATAATTCCGGGGCTTGCGGCGTCTGAGCCGACCTCAATTGTGCTATTACCCCTAGCCTGAATTTCTGGAACGCATCCCTCCATGGCCACCCCACCGCTGTCCTCTCTCAATACAACCCGTCGGTCGCGCTTCGCGATGCGTTGGTATGTCTGGCTGTTGCTGGTGGCGGTCATCGCGTACGGCGTCGCGTTTGCGATGCATTGGGACAATCGCGGCATCCTCTGGGTGAAAGAGCAATTCAAGAGTCCGGCCGAGCGTCAGGCCAGTATCTGGCTTCCGGACTACCGGGCAGTGATCGATGCCAAAGCGTTGCCGGGCATGGAAAAGGACGAAGCCTCGGATCTCGCCTACGACCCTCAGACCAAAACCCTGTTCTCGGTCATGGGCAAGAACCCGTTTCTGGTCGAGCTGAATTTGCAGGGCGATGTGCTGCGCAAAATGCCGCTGGTGGGCTGGAGCAACCCGGAAGGTGTCACCGTGCTGGGCAACGGCCTGCTGGCGATTGTCGATGAGCGCGAGCACCTGATCACCGTCGTCAAGGTCGATGCCGACACCCGTGAATTGAACATCGCCGACTTTACGAAGTACGACCTTGGGCCTTCGAAAGACCAGAACAAGGCCTTTGAAGGGGTTACCTGGGATTCGCAAAACCAGCAGTTGCTGCTGGGCGAAGAGCGTCCGCCGGCCTTGTTTGCCTGGAAAGGTGACGGCCGGGTCCTGACCGGTGACAAGCTGAAGCTGGCCAGCCATGCGCTGGACATGCGCAACCTGTCTGCTTTGGCCATCGACCCGCGCACGGGCCACATGCTGGTGCTGTCCGCCGACTCGCACTTGTTGATGGAACTGGACAAAAAGGGTGAGCAAGTCAGCTTCATCGCCCTGTTGGGCGGTTTCAATGGTCTGAAAAATACCATTCCCCGGGCCGAAGGCGTGACCATGGACGAGGCGGGCAACATGTACATGGTCAGTGAACCCAACCTGTTCTACCGCTTCGAAAAGCAGAAATAGTCGCTACACACTCGTGGTTGTGGTCGCAAGCCACCGGCCATTAAGCTTGAATTCATACGGGCGTGATATTTCATCCGCCCGTTTTGTTTTCGAGCTCGCCTGAATGCGTCGACTTGCCCGTCCCAAACCCCTCGTTTTGATCCTGTCAGTGATTGCACTGATCGCGCTGGTTGCGGTCGGCCAATACATGCGCCTGTTCGAGCGTGCCTGGTTCAACCTGCATAAGCTTTGGCAGCCGCAGAGCAGCGTATCTATTGGCCTGGATCAATATCGGGTCGACATCGAGGCGCGGGTTATCGACGGGCTGGACGATAACGTCTCGGCGTTGACGTTCGATCCGGTGCGCAAAAGCCTGTTCACGGTCACCAACAAAAATTCCGAGCTGATCGAGCTGTCGCTTGAGGGCAAGATCCTGCGGCGGGTGGCCTTGATTGGTTTCGGTGATCCGGAAGCGGTGGAGTTCATCAGCGCCGACACCTACGTGATCACCGATGAGAGCCAGCAACGACTGATCAAGATTCGCCTGGAGCCGGACACGACGTTCCTTGACGGGGCGGACGCCGAGCAGATGGTTCTCGGTGTGCACATGGGCAGTAACAAGGGGTTTGAAGGGCTGGCTTACGATTCGGTGGGCAAACGGTTGTTCGTCGCCAAGGAGCGCGACCCGATGCTGATCTACGAAGTGCAGGGCTTCCCGCATTACAACCCGGAGAAATCCTACGCCGTGCACGTGGTGAACAACCCCAGGCGCGATGCCGGGATGTTTGTGCGAGACCTGTCGAGCCTGCAATACGACGAACGCAGCGGCCATTTGCTGGCGCTGTCCGACGAGTCGCGGCTGATTATTGAACTGGATGTGGACGGTCGACCGCTGAGTACCCTGTCACTGAGCAAGGGTCGCCAGGGCCTGCAAAAAACCGTGCCGCAAGCGGAGGGCATCGCCATGGACGACGACGGCACGATGTACCTCGTCAGCGAACCGAACCTGTTCTACGTCTTCAAAAAACCCGCACAACCCTAAGAGCACCCCAGTCATGCGCAGATTGTGTGTTCGCTACAAACCACTGGGGGAGCGAGCCTGTCCGCTCCCACAGGTGTTGAGGCTTACTCGGCGCGCAGGGTTTTCACGCCTTCGTGGGTGCCCAGCAACAGCAGGTCCGCCGGACGCGCCGCGAACAAACCATTGGTGACCACGCCGACAATCGCGTTGATTTGGCGTTCCAGTTCAACCGGGTTGGTGATCTGCATGTTGAACACGTCGAGGATGATGTTGCCGTTGTCGGTCAACACGCCTTCGCGGTAAACCGGGTCGCCGCCCAGTTTGACCAGCTCGCGGGCCACGTGGCTGCGGGCCATCGGGATCACTTCGACCGGCAGCGGGAACGCGCCGAGGACCGGCACCAGTTTGCTGGCGTCGGCGATGCAGATGAAGGTCTTGGCCACGGCCGCGACAATCTTCTCGCGGGTCAGGGCTGCGCCGCCGCCCTTGATCAGGTTCAGGTGCTCGTCGCTTTCATCGGCGCCGTCGACGTAGAACTCCAGGTCGCTCACAGTGTTCAGCTCATACACCGGAATGCCGTGGCCTTTGAGGCGGGCTGCGGTGGCTTCGGAGCTGGCGACCGCGCCGTCGAACGCGCCTTTGTGCTTGGCCAGGGCATCGATGAAGCAGTTGGCAGTGGAGCCGGTGCCGACCCCGACAATGCTCTTGTCGTCGAGTTTCGGGAGGATGAAGTCGACGGCGGCCTGAGCCACTGCCTGTTTGAGTTGATCCTGGGTCATGCGGGCTCCGAGGTGCCGAAGGAGGAAACTAAAGGCCGGCATTATAGGCTTCGAGGCGGGGAAGGTCATTGCCCGATTGGCAGAAGTACACAACCCTTTGTGGCGAGGGGGCTTGCCCCCGTTGGCGCGCGAAGCGCTCCCCAGCATTCCTTCAAGCAGACCGCATCAGTCAATTTTACGACTGCTTCGCAGCCGAACGGGGGCGAGCCCCCTCGCCACAATGGATCTTCATCGCCTGCGGAGGGCTAAAACCACCTGTTTAGTGTGGTCGCCCGGCCGAAAGCCGGGTTAGACTCCTTGGCCCTGCCCAACCCGCTCAGTGATGCTTTCCGATGCTCGAACAGTACGTCAAAAAGATCCTCACCTCGCGCGTTTATGACGTTGCCGTAGAAACCCCATTGCAGACTGCCCGCCAGCTCTCCGAGCGGCTGGGCAACAGTGTCTGGCTCAAGCGTGAAGACCTGCAGCCCGTGTTCTCGTTCAAGATTCGCGGCGCTTACAACAAGCTGACTCAGCTGAGCGATGAAGAGCGTGCTCGCGGCGTGGTCACGGCTTCGGCGGGCAACCATGCGCAAGGCCTGGCCCTGGCGGCGAAGGTGTTGGGCGTCAAAGCCACCATCGTCATGCCCAAGACCACCCCGGAAATCAAAGTCGAAGGCGTGCGTTCGCGCGGCGGCAAAGTGGTGCTGCACGGGGATTCGTTCCCGGAAGCCCTGGCCTACTCGCTGAAACTGGTCGACGAAAAAGGCTACGTCTACATCCACCCGTACGACGATCCCCACACCATCGCCGGGCAGGGCACCGTGGCGATGGAGATTCTGCGCCAGCACCCTGGCCGTCTCGATGCGATCTTCGTGCCGGTCGGTGGCGGCGGCCTGATCGCCGGCATCGCGGCGTACGTGAAATACCTGCGCCCGGAAATCAAAATCATCGGCGTCGAGCCGGACGATTCAAATTGCCTGCAAGCTGCGATGGCGGCTGGCGAGCGCGTGGTCTTGCCGACCGTGGGCATCTTCGCCGATGGCGTGGCGGTGGCGCAGATCGGCCAGCACACGTTTGATATCTGCAAAGATTATGTCGATGACGTGATCACGGTCAGTACCGACGAGATCTGCGCGGCGATCAAGGATATCTACGACGATACCCGCTCGATCACTGAACCGGCGGGCGCACTGGGCGTGGCCGGGATCAAGAAATACGTCGAGCAGAACGGCTTCACCGGCCATACCTTTGTGGCCATCGACTCCGGCGCCAACGTCAACTTCGACCGTTTGCGCCATGTCGCCGAACGCGCCGAACTGGGCGAGGGCCGTGAAGCGATCATCGCCGTGACCATTCCCGAGAAACCGGGCAGTTTCAAGGCGTTCTGCGAAGCCATCGGCAAGCGCCAGATCACCGAATTCAACTACCGCTACAACACCGGCAGCGAAGCGCACATCTTTGTAGGCGTGCAGACGCACCCGGAAACCGACCCGCGCAGTGCGCTGCTGGCGAGCCTGACCGAGCAGGGCTTCCCGGTGTTGGACTTGACCGACAACGAACTGGCGAAACTGCACATCCGCCACATGGTCGGCGGTCGTGCGGCGCATGTAGTCGATGAAGTGATCCTGCGCTTCGAATTCCCGGAGCGTCCCGGCGCGCTGTTCAACTTCCTCAACAAGCTGGGCGGGCGCTGGAACATCTCGATGTTCCACTACCGCAACCACGGTGCGGCGGACGGTCGAGTGGTTGCGGGCCTGCAAGTGCCTCATGACGAGCGTCATCTGGTGCCGGCCGCGCTGGAAGAAATCGGTTACCCGTACTGGGACGAAAGCGATAACCCGGCCTACAAGCTGTTTCTGGGCTGAGCGGCTACGCTGATGGGCAGGTCATAAGGAAATCGGACAATGGAAACGTTAACGGCCCTGAAAGTGGCGCACATGGTTGCAACGGTGGTGTTGCTGATCAGCGCGCTGGGCCTGGGGATCTGGGTTTTTATCGCGCGACGCAAAGGTGACGCGACCGCCGCCAGCCGTACCCTGCAACGGCCACGGGTGTTCATCTGGCTGTTGATGGGGTTGGCACTGTTGAGCATGCCGTTCACCGGCTGGGGGATGGTGCATCTGGTGGGCTGGCCGTTGGGGCAGACGTGGTTGTTGGCGTCGAGTGTGCTTTACACCGTTGCGGCGTTGGCGTGGTTTTGGTTGTTGGTGCGGCTTAACAACCTGCGCAAGACGCCGGGAGGGGTGGGGAGGTTTACCTTTGCCTTGGCGTTGTTCAGTTTTGTCTGCTTTATCGCCATTGCGGGGTTGATGGGGGCCAAGCCTGTTTAAGGCTTGAGACCGGGTTGACCCCTTCGCGAGCAAGCCCGCTCCCACAGTTAACCGAGTGCCCTCAGAGAAATACGGTTAAAGGTGGGAGCGGGCTTGCTCGCGACGGCGATATCAGCCGCGCAACGAAATCACCGGCCAGCCACGCTTCTCGGCCTCGGCACGCAAATTCGGATCCGGATCCACCGCCACCGGATTCGCCACCTGCTCCAGCAACGCCAAATCATTCATCGAGTCGCTATAGAAATAGCTGTCCTCCAAGGAATACCCGGTCTCTTCCAGCCACCTGTTCAAACGCGTCACCTTGCCCTCACGGAAGCATGGAACGTCGGTGCTGCGCCCGGTATAGCGGCCATCGAGCATTTCGCATTCAGTGGCGATCAGGGTTTCGACGCCAAGGCGCGCGGCAATCGGCCCGGTCACAAAACGATTGGTCGCGGTGATGATTACCAGTTTGTCGCCGGCATCGCGATGCTTGGCCAACAAGTCGATGGCTTGCGGCAGCACGATCGGCTCGATGCAATCGCGCATGTAATCGAGGTGCCATTGATCCAGCGTGGCCATCTCGGTGCGTCCGAGGACTTCCAGGCAGAAGTTCAGGTAAGCGTCGTTATCCAGCTTGCCGGCCAGGTAATCCTGATAGAACTCGTCGTTGCGTGCCTTGTAGGCGACGGCGTCGAGAAAGCCGCGCTCACACAGGTAATCGCCCCAGGCGTGGTCACTGTCGCCGCCCAGAAGTGTGTTGTCCAAGTCGAATAAAGCCAGACGCATTGCAGTTACTCGCTGAAAAGTCTGTAGAAAAGGTGCTCAGAATACGGACTTTTCACAAGAGTGCACATAAGGTCGGTCGGCGCGTTGCTGCTTTCACAACCTTTGTGGAACAATGCGGCGACATGCGTTTGCGAGGTTGTTGCCGTGATCGACCCCGATGGTTTCCGCCCCAATGTCGGGATCATTCTCACGAATGATGCCGGACAGGTGCTATGGGCTCGCCGTATCAATCAAGATGCCTGGCAGTTTCCTCAGGGCGGTATCAACCCCCAGGAGACGCCGGAAGACGCCTTGTACCGCGAGTTGAACGAAGAAGTGGGTCTGGAGCGCGAAGATGTTGAAATTCTCGCCTGCACCCGGGGCTGGTTGCGCTATCGTTTGCCGCAACGTCTGGTCCGTACCCACAGCCAACCGCTGTGCATCGGCCAGAAACAGAAATGGTTTCTCCTGCGCCTGATCTCCAACGAGCAGCGGGTGCGGATGGATTTGACCGGTAAACCGGAATTCGATGGCTGGCGCTGGGTCAGCTATTGGTATCCGTTAGGCCAGGTGGTGACATTCAAGCGCGAGGTGTATCGACGCGCTCTCAAAGAGCTTGCCCCGCGCCTTTTAACGCGCGACTGACGACGGAGTTCGACCCCGAGCCATGCTCAATACGCTGCGCAAGATCGTCCAGGAAGTTAACTCCGCCAAGGATCTCAAGGCGGCGTTGGGCATTATTGTATTGCGCGTCAAAGAGGCCATGGGCAGCCAGGTCTGCTCGGTCTACCTGCTTGACCCCGAGAGCAACCGCTTCGTACTGATGGCCACCGAGGGCTTGAACAAGCGCTCGATCGGCAAAGTCAGCATGGCACCCAACGAAGGTCTGGTCGGCCTGGTCGGCACGCGTGAAGAACCGCTGAACCTCGAAAACGCGGCGGATCACCCGCGCTATCGCTACTTCGCCGAGACCGGTGAAGAGCGCTACGCCTCCTTCCTCGGGGCGCCGATCATTCACCACCGCCGCGTCGTCGGCGTGTTGGTCATCCAGCAAAAAGAACGCCGCCAGTTCGATGAAGGTGAAGAAGCCTTCCTCGTGACCATGAGCGCGCAGCTTGCCGGTGTAATTGCTCACGCCGAAGCTACCGGTTCGATCCGCGGCCTGGGCCGTCAGGGCAAGGGCATCCAGGAGGCCAAGTTTGTCGGCGTGCCGGGTTCGCCGGGTGCGGCGGTCGGTACGGCGGTGGTCATGTTGCCACCGGCCGATCTGGACGTGGTGCCGGACAAGACCATCCTCGACATCGACGCCGAACTGGCGTTGTTCAAGACCGCCATCGAAGGCGTGCGCGCCGACATGCGCGCGTTGTCGGCCAAATTGGCCTCGCAGCTGCGTCCCGAAGAACGGGCCTTGTTCGACGTCTATTTGATGATGCTCGACGATGCCGCATTGGGCAACGAAGTCACCACCGTGATCAGGACCGGCCAGTGGGCCCAGGGTGCGTTGCGCCAAGTGGTCACTGAGCACGTCAACCGTTTCGAATTGATGGACGACGCCTACCTGCGTGAGCGCGCCTCCGACGTCAAGGACCTCGGCCGGCGCCTGCTCGCCTACTTGCAGGAAGAGCGTCAGCAGAACCTGGTCTACCCGGAAAAAACCATTCTGGTCAGCGAAGAGCTGACACCGGCGATGCTCGGCGAGGTGCCCGAGGGCACGCTGGTCGGTCTGGTCTCGGTACTCGGCTCGGGTAACTCCCACGTCGCGATCCTCGCCCGGGCGATGGGCATCCCGACGGTGATGGGGCTGGTCGACCTGCCGTACGCCAAGGTCGACGGCATCGAATTGATCGTCGATGGCACCCGTGGCGAGGTCTATACCAACCCAAGCGAAGTGTTGCGCAAGCAATTCGCCGAAGTGGTGGAAGAAGAAAAACAACTGGCGCTCGGTCTCGACACCCTGCGCGACTTGCCATGCGTGACCCTCGATGGCCACCGCATGCCGTTGTGGGTCAACACCGGCCTGCTGGCGGACGTGGCGCGGGCGCAGAAGCGTGGCGCGGAAGGCGTGGGTCTGTACCGCACCGAAGTGCCGTTCATGATCAACCAGAGATTTCCGAGCGAAAAGGAGCAACTGGCGATCTACCGCGAGCAGCTCGCCGCGTTTCATCCGCAACCGGTCACCATGCGCAGCCTGGACATCGGCGGCGACAAGGCGTTGTCGTACTTCCCGATCAAGGAAGACAACCCGTTCCTCGGCTGGCGCGGGATTCGCGTCACGCTTGATCACCCGGAAATCTTCCTGGTGCAGACTCGCGCCATGCTCAAGGCCAGCGAAGGCTTGAACAACCTGCGGATCCTGCTGCCGATGATCTCCGGCACCCACGAACTCGAAGAAGCCCTGCACCTGATTCACCGGGCCTGGGGCGAAGTCCGCGACGAAGGCACCGACGTGCCGATGCCGCCGATCGGCGTGATGATCGAGATTCCGGCAGCGGTGTATCAGACCAAGGAATTGGCGCGGCAAGTGGACTTCCTGTCGGTCGGCTCCAACGACCTGACCCAGTACCTGCTGGCGGTGGATCGCAACAACCCGCGGGTGGCCGACCTTTACGACTACCTTCACCCGGCGGTGCTTCAGGCGTTGCAGAACGTGGTGCGTGATGCCCATGCCGAAGGCAAGCCGGTGAGCATTTGCGGTGAGATGGCCGGTGACCCGGCTGCGGCGGTGCTGTTGATGGCGATGGGCTTCGACAGCCTGTCGATGAACGCCACCAACCTGCCGAAAGTGAAGTGGATGCTGCGTCAGATCAACCTGAGCAAGGCCAAGGATTTGCTCGCGGAACTGATGACCATCGACAACCCGCAAGTTATCCACAGCTCGCTGCAACTGGCGCTGAAGAACCTTGGTTTGGCGAAGATGATCAATCCGGCTTCGGTCAAGACCCTCTAAACCTATTGCGGACCCTTCGCGAGTAAGCCCGCTCCCACATTCGATCGCATTCTTCTATGAGAACTCGGTTAGATGTGGGAGCGGGCTTGCTCGCGAAGAGGCCAGTCAAGACAACACACAACTAAAGCCTGATCTCCACTTCCCCCAGATGCCCCCCATACGGCCCGAAACTTCTTTCGACCATATGCCGCGTCCCATCCGCCTGAACAATCAACGCCGTACTCGCCCGCGTCCCATAACTCTGGCTGGCAATGAACACACTCGACAACAACGTCTCGGTCGCCAACCCGACCCCGGTATCCGGCAGTTCGGTAAACGGCGCCGTCTGCGAATCCCCCAATAACGCCAGCAACGCCTGCGGTTGCGGGTCTGCCAACACTTCTTCCAGCGCCGCCCGGGCCTTGAGCAATTTCGGCCATGGCGTATCGAGCCCTGCGTTCGACAATCCGTAGACACCCGGGGGCAGCATCACCGCCTCAGACTCCCGTGCATTGAAGTGCCACAGCTCGTTGGCGTTGCCGATCAGCAGATTAAACCCGGCATATTCGATGGAACGTCGGACAACATCGCTCAAATAGTCATCAATCGAGCGGTCACCCAGCAAAAAACCCGCCACCAGTTCACCGCGGGATTTACGCGATGGTGGCTGATGTGGATCACGAATATTGGTCAGTGCCGCAAAGCGCCCATTGGCGCCGATACCCAGCCAGGTGCCACCGGCTTCGAGGTCACGGCCGGCGTAAATGTTGGGCGCTTCGGGCCATTGCGCCAGCGGCAGGCTCGGGCGGGCATAGAATTCGTCGCGGTTGGCCGCCACGATCAGCGGCTGGGCATGGTCAGGCCGCCAGGCGAAGACAATCAGGCACATAAGGTGGTCCTTGTGTGTTTTTTGCTCACTCTACGCAGTCCTCGTCCATCGTTCCATCGCCTCGCGCAGTGGAGCGTTGCCCCCTCGATCCGTTACCATGCCCCACTTCTTCGGGGATGCATCCATGGAATTTCTGCTTTACCTGGCGCTCGGCGCCTGCGCAGGCGTGCTGGCCGGGCTGTTCGGGGTCGGTGGCGGGATCATCATCGTCCCCGTGTTGGTCTTCAGTTTCACCTTGCAGGGCTTTGACGCATCGATCCTGACCCATCTGGCGGTCGGCACATCCCTGGCGACGATTATCTTTACCTCGGTCAACGCCGTACGCGAACACCATCGCCGTGGCGCGGTGCGTTGGCCGATTTTCGTCTGGATGACCGTCGGCATTCTGATGGGCGCCGGTGTCGGCGCGCTGACCGCCGAAGCGATCTCCGGTCCGAACTTGCAGAAGATCATCGGCGTGTTCGCCTTGGTCATCGCCGCGCAGCTGGCACTGGACGTCAAACCCAAGGCCAGCCGAACGGTGCCGGGCAAACTCGGTCTGACCCTGGCCGGCAGTGTGATTGGCTGGGCCTCGGCGATTTTCGGGATTGGTGGCGGCTCATTGACCGTGCCGTTCCTGACCTGGCGCAGTGTGCCGATGCAGCAAGCCGTGGCCACCTCGTCGGCCTGCGGTCTGCCGATCGCCTTGGCCAGTGCATTAAGTTTCATGATTCTGGGCTGGCACGATCCGTTGCTGCCGGCCCATAGTCTCGGTTTTATCTATTTGCCGGCGCTGCTGGGGATTGCCCTGACCAGCATGGTATTCGCCCGTATCGGCGCGCGACTGGCCCACAGGCTGTCGCCGAAGTTGCTGAAAAGACTGTTTGCCGCTTTGCTGTTCTGCGTTGGCCTGAGCTTTCTGCTCTGACACGTTTCGCAATCCTGGCTTAATCCTGAGGTGGCAGCGTCGCCCGGGAATTTTGGTTTCAACTCTAACAAGGAGTCGCAATGCTGCCTTACCCGCAGATCGACCCGGTGGCCCTGGCCATCGGTCCGCTGAAAATCCACTGGTACGGCTTGATGTACCTGATCGGCATTGGCGGCGCCTGGCTGCTGGCCTCTCGCCGGATGAACCGGTTGGACCCGACCTGGACCAAGGAGAAACTCTCCGACATGGTCTTCTGGATGTCGATGGGCGTCATTGTCGGCGGCCGTCTGGGTTATGTGCTGTTTTACGATCTGCACGCCTACCTGGCCAACCCGACGCTGATTTTCGAAGTGTGGAAGGGCGGCATGTCGTTCCACGGCGGTTTCATCGGCGTGATGCTCGCGGCATTGTGGTTCGGCAAAAAGAACAACAAGACGTTCTTCCAGCTGATGGACTTCGTTGCGCCAATGGTGCCGATCGGCTTGGGCGCCGGGCGCATCGGTAACTTCATCAATGCCGAGCTGTGGGGCAAACCGACCGACGTGCCATGGGCAATGATCTTCCCGCCGTTCAGCGATCCGTCGCAGTTGCCGCGTCACCCGTCGCAGTTGTATCAGTTCGCGCTGGAAGGCGTCGCGCTGTTCCTGATCTTGTGGCTGTTCTCGCGCAAGCCGCGGCCGACCATGGCGGTATCCGGGATGTTCGCACTGTTTTACGGCATCTTCCGATTCATCGTCGAATTCGTCCGCGTACCGGACGCGCAACTGGGCTATCTGGCCTGGAACTGGCTGACCATGGGCCAAGTGCTCTGCGTGCCGATGATCGTCGGCGGTCTGTTCCTGATCTGGCTGGCGTATCACCGCGCCCCGGCGACCCCAGCGGCAGCCGTATAAATTCGAATCCCGGGGGCGACGGCCTCCGGGTTCAAGGACACAGGTAACTCATGAAGCAATATCTCGAACTGGTCGCCCACGTCATCAAGAACGGCACCAAGCAAGCCAACCGCACGGGCGTGAACACCATCAGCTTTCCGGGCGCGATGCTGCGATACGACCTGCAAGAAGGGTTCCCGGCGATCACCACCCGCAAAATGGCCTTCAAATCCGCCATCGGCGAAATGTGCGGTTTCCTGCGTGGCGTGAACAACGCCGCTGAATTCCGCGCATTGGGTTGCAAGGTCTGGGATCAGAACGCCAACGAAAACGCGCAATGGCTGGCCAACCCGTTCCGCCAGGGCGAAGACGACCTCGGTGAGATCTACGGCGTGCAATGGCGCAAATGGCCGGCGTACAAGCAAATCCCGGTCAACAACAACGCTGCGATTGAGCAGACCTTGAACCAAGGCTATCGCCAGATTGCGGAAGGTGAAGAAGACGGTCAGGCCTACGTGGTGATGTACAAGGCAATCGACCAGATTCGTCAGTGCGTCGACACCATCATCAAGGACCCGGGCAGCCGCCGCATTTTGTTCCACGGCTGGAACGTCGCCCAGCTCGATGAAATGGCCTTGCCGCCGTGCCACCTGCTGTACCAGTTCCACCCGAATGTCGAAACCAAGGAAATTTCCCTGACCCTCTACATTCGCTCCAACGACCTGGGCCTGGGCACGCCGTTCAACCTCACCGAGGGCGCCGCGCTGCTGAGCCTGATCGGCCGCCTGACCGGATATACGCCGCGCTGGTTCACCTATTTCATTGGTGACGCGCACGTCTACGAAAACCACTTGGACATGCTGAATGAACAGCTCAAGCGCGAGCCGTTCCCCATGCCGAAACTGGTAATCAGTGACCGTGTGCCTGAGTTTGCCAAGACTGGCGTCTATCAGCCGGAGTGGCTGGAGCTGATCGAACCGGGCGATTTCTCGCTGGAAGGCTACCAACACCACGCGCCAATGACCGCGCCAATGGCGGTCTAAGCCTTAACACATAACCCTGTGGGAGCGGGCTTGCCCGCGAAAGCGGTTTGTCAGTCACATCAACGTTGGATGTGCCGCCGTCATCGCGGGCAAGCCCGCTCCCACAGGTTTTAGGGTGGCTTTAATGCCCGTGGCTTCTCCCGACATGGGAATGCTCCACTTCTGTCGCCACAACCCCGCCACTCACTTCCAACCGCTGCAAAATCGCGCACTGATCAATCTCCGGCCCTTCGCCACAGCGTTGGCGCAGGTCGAGCAACTGTGTCTGCAACGCCAATAACCCATCGATCCGCGCCTTGACGTGGTGGATGTGCTCATCGATCAACGCATTCACGCTTTCACACTGGTCCTGCGGGCTGTCGCGCAAGGCCAGCAGGCTGCGGATCTCTTCAAGGGTCATGTCGAGGGTGCGGCAGTTGCGGATGAAGGTCAGGCGTTCGGCGTGGGCCTGGGTGTAGACGCGGTAGTTGCCGTCGCTGCGGGCCGGTTCGGGCAGCAGGTTTTCGCGCTCGTAATAACGGATGGTTTCCACGGCGCAATCGGTCAGTTTGGCCAGTTCTCCGATCTTCATGACGGCGATCTCCAAAATGGGTGCTTGACCCTATAGTGGCTACAGGGTCTTTACTTGGCAACAGGCACCTTTATGGACGCGACCCGATGAGCGATTCCCGACACACCCACACACACGAGGCTGGGCACGATCACAGCCACAAGTTGCAGCCTGTTCAGAAGCATGAGCATGGCGGGCACGGCGATTCCTGCTGTTCCGCCAAAGTGGCGGCGCCATCGCTGATCAAGTTGAGCGAAACGCCGACCGACGGCGCGCGGCTGAGCAGCTTCCGCATCGACGCGATGGACTGCCCGACCGAGCAATCGCTGATCCAGAACAAACTCAGCAAGCTTGCGGGTGTGCAACAACTGGAATTCAACCTGATCAACCGGGTGTTGGGCGTGACCCATGACTTGCCGAATACCGCGCCGATCATCGAGGCGATCAAGTCGCTGGGCATGGTTGCCGAGCCGCTGGAGCAGGGAGTCGAAGCGCCGGCTCCAGCGCCTGAGAAAAAACCGTGGTGGCCATTGGCATTGTCCGGGATGGGCGCGCTGGCCGCCGAAGTGATCCACTTCACCAATGCCGCACCCAATTGGGTGGTGGCGATTATCGCGCTGGTCTCGATTTTCAGCGGCGGCCTGACCACGTACAAAAAGGGCTGGATCGCCCTGAAGAACCTCAACCTGAACATCAACGCGTTGATGAGCATCGCCGTGACCGGTGCGATCCTGATCGGGCAGTGGCCGGAAGCGGCGATGGTGATGTTTCTGTTCACCGTGGCCGAGTTGATCGAAGCAAAATCCCTGGACCGTGCGCGCAACGCCATCAGCGGCTTGATGCAAATGACCCCGGAACAGGCCACGGTGCAGTTGGCCGACGGCAGCTGGGTCGAGCAGGACGTCAAAACCATCGAGCTCGGGGCGCAGGTGCGGGTACGTCCGGGTGAGCGGATTGGCCTGGACGGTGAAGTGGTCTCGGGCAGCTCGACCATCGATCAGGCGCCGATCACGGGCGAAAGCCTGCCGGTGGAGAAGACCGTCGGCGACAAAGTGTTTGCCGGCACTATCAATCAGGCGGGTTCTCTTGAATATTCCGTGACCGCAGCGGCCAACAACTCGACCTTGGCGCGGATCATCCACGCCGTCGAACAGGCTCAGGGCGCACGGGCGCCGACCCAGCGTTTCGTCGACCAATTTTCCAAAATCTACACGCCGACGGTCTTCATCCTGGCCCTCGCGGTCGCGGTCATTCCACCGCTGTTCATGGGCGCAGTCTGGTTTGACTGGATCTACCGCGCGCTGGTGTTGCTGGTGGTCGCGTGCCCGTGTGCACTGGTGATTTCAACCCCGGTGACCATCGTCAGCGGCCTCGCGGCAGCGGCGCGAAAAGGCATCCTGGTCAAGGGCGGCGTCTACCTGGAGGGCGGGTACAAGCTCGATTACCTGGCCCTGGACAAGACCGGCACGATCACCCACGGCAAACCGGTACAGACCGACTACCTGTCGCTCGATCCGACGGCTGACGAATCCGCCCCGGCGATTGCCGCCGCGCTGGCCGGTCGTTCGGATCACCCGGTGTCGCTGGCCATCGCCAACGCCGCTGTGGATAAACAGTTCGCGTCGCGCGTTGTGGATAACTTCGAAGCGCTGGCGGGTCGCGGTGTACGCGGTGAAATCGACGGTCAGACCTACCACCTGGGCAACCATCGTCTGGTGGAAGAGCTGAACCTTTGCTCGCCCGAGCTGGAAGACAAGCTGTTTGCGCTGGAAAAACAGGGCAAGTCCGTCGTGCTGCTGCTCGACAATTCGGGCCCGTTGGCGCTGTTCGCCGTGGCCGACACGGTCAAGGAATCCAGCCGCGAAGCGATCCAGCAACTGCATGAGTTGGGGATCAAAACCCTGATGCTGACCGGTGACAACGTTCACACCGCGCAAGCGATTGCCGCGCAGGTCGGCATCGACGAGGCCAAGGGCGACCTGTTGCCGACCGACAAGCTGCAAGCCATCGAAGCCCTTTATGCACAGGGCCATCACGTTGGCATGGTCGGCGACGGCATCAATGACGCGCCGGCACTGGCCCGGGCCGAGATCGGTTTTGCCATGGCCGCAGCCGGCACCGACACCGCCATCGAAACCGCCGATGTCGCCTTGATGGACGACGATCTGCGCAAGATTCCGGCGTTCATTCGTTTGTCGCGCCAGACCTCCAGCATCCTCAAACAGAACATCGCCCTCGCGTTGGTCATCAAAGCGGTCTTTCTTGGGGTAACCTTCGCCGGGATCGCTACCATGTGGATGGCGGTGTTCGCGGACATGGGCGTTAGCCTGTTGGTGGTGTTCAACGGTTTGCGCCTGTTGCGCAAATAAACGATGAGGAGCGGGTGTGCTGAGTGCCGAGCTGAAGGCGTTTTACATGGTGGCCCGGTTGGGCAGCATTACCCTGGCGGCGAAAAAGCTAGGCCTGAGCCAGCCCACGGTGACGACGCAGATCCGCCATCTGGAAAGCCAGTACTCGGTTGAACTGTTCTACCGGGGCGGTCGTCGCCTCAGCATCAGCGAAGAGGGCGCGCGGCTGTTGCCGATGGTCAAGGCGCTGTTGCAGCAAGAAGCCGACATCGAGTTTTTCCTGCGCAACACTGGCCTGGTCCAAGGCACGTTGCGCATCGCGGCCACGGCGCCGTATTACATTCTTGATCTGGTGAAGACCTTCCGCGAGCGCTTGCCGCAAGTGGACGTGTCGGTGGAAATCGGCAATTCCCAGCAAGTGCTCGAAGCACTGGAGGATTACCGGGTGGATGTCGCGGCGTCATCGCAATTGCTCGACGATGCGCGGTTGATCCGGCGGGTGCTGGGCAGCGATCCGCTGGTGTTGGCGGTGCATCGCAATCATCCGCTGGCGGTTCATGATCATGTACCGCTCGGTGCATTGGCCGGGCATACGTTGTTGATGCGTGAATCGGGCTCGACCACTCGGCGCTTGACCGAAGAATTGCTGGCGAGCGCCGGGGTGAGTTTCGGGCCGTTGCTGGAAATTGGCAGCCGCGAATCGATCCGCGAGGCGGTGCTGCGCAACATTGGCATCAGCATCATTGCCCGGCAGGAAGTGCCGCATGATCCGCAACTGCGGGTGCTGACTATCGAAAATGCACCGCAGATTCCCGAATACCTGTATTGCCTCAAGGAACGCAAAGGCGCGCGGCTGCCGGCGGCGTTTCTCGGGTTGGCGCAGGAAATGGCCCCGGCCTGATGATCGTCCGACGCAGCGCGTGGGAACGATCGACGGTGAACCAAAATCCCTGAATACCACTATCAGCCGTTTTTGCCTCACTGCCACATGACGGACGCATTACATCCCTAGGATGGCCTTCATCTGCTTGATGAGGCCCGTCCATGAACCACTCGATCGCAACAGCCCTGACCAACCCTGGCGCCCCGATGAAGGTGCGCGGCGTACAGAAACGCTTCGGCGCCTTCACCGCGCTGGATAATGTTTCCCTCGACGTCGCGGCCGGTGAACTGGTGTGTCTGCTGGGCCCGTCGGGGTGTGGCAAAACCACCTTGCTGCGCTGCATCGCCGGTCTGGAAAAACAGGACAGCGGCGAGTTGTACCTCGGTGATCGCGACGTTTCCCACCTGGCCCCCCAGGCGCGGGACTACGGCATTCTGTTCCAGTCCTACGCGTTGTTCCCCAATCTCACCGTCGAAGCGAACATTGCCTACGGCCTCGCCGGCAGTGGTCGCGATGAAGTGCGCAAGCGTGTGGGTCAGATGCTCGAACTGGTCGGTCTGATCGGCAGTGAGAAAAAGTACCCCGGCCAATTGTCTGGCGGCCAACAGCAACGTGTCGCCCTGGCGCGAGCCCTGGCACCGGCGCCTTCGCTATTACTGCTGGACGAACCGATGTCGGCACTCGACGCCCGGGTTCGCGAGCATCTGTGCACCGAGTTGCGCCAATTGCAGCGCAACCTCGGCATCACCACCCTGATGGTCACGCACAATCAGGACGAGGCCATGCTGATGGCCGACCGCATCGCGGTGATGAACAACGGCAAGGTCGAGCAGTACGCCACGCCGCAGGACATCTACGACCGCCCGGCCACGCCGTTTGTGGCGGAGTTCGTTGGCCAGGGCAACTGGCTGCCGTTCCGCCGCAGCAGTGACAGCCACGCCCGGGTCGGCGGGCTGAACATGCGCCTGGCCGATGGCAGCGCAAAAACCGCTTCGGGCCGTTTGTTCTGCCGCCCGGAAGCGATCAACGTCAACCCGCTGGTGCATGAAGAAAACCTGTTCCCGGCCAAGGTTCGCGAAATTACCTTCCTTGGTAACCGCTGCCGCATGAGCTTCGAACTCGACCAATTGCCGGGCCATCCGTTGCTGGCCGAACTGGCGCCGGAAGCCATGCCGCGCCTCGGCGCGCAGCAGATTATGGTCGCCTTGCCGCCGCGCAGCCTGCAGGTGTTTGCCTGATGAGCGCGAACATCGCGCTGCCGATACCGCACAAGCAGGTTCGGCAGACCTCCCGTGCCGAAATCGGCGACCGAGTGTTCGTGGTTGGCGGCAAAGTCCTGTTGCTGGTATTGCTCGGCGTCGCTGTGTTGATGCCGTTGCTGGCGATCTTCTGGCGCGGCTTCAGCGCCGAAGCCGGGCAGGGCGGTGGTCTGGTGGCTGCACGGGAGTTGGTCACCAGCGAGAATTTCCACTGGTTGCTGGGCAACAGCCTCAAGGTTTCCCTCAGCGTCGCGGCGATTGTCGTACCGCTGGCGTATCTGTTTGCCTACGCGCTGCAACGCACTTTGATTCCCGGCAAAGGCATCTGGCGCGGCATTTCGCTGCTGCCATTGATGGCGCCGTCGATGCTGCCCGGGATTGCACTGGTGTATCTGTTCGGCAACCAGGGCCTGTTGCGCGGTCTGCTCTCGGACAACATCTACGGCTTCTGGGGCATTGTGCTTGGCGAGGTGATCTACACCTTCCCGCATGCCTTGATGATTCTGCTGTCGGCGTTGTCCCTGGCGGATGCGCGACTGTTCGATGCTGCCTCCAGCATGGGTGCGAGCCCGGCAAAAGCGTTCCGCAGCATTACCTGGCCGGCGACGCGACAGGCTGTGTTCGCCGCGTTCTGCCTGGTCTTCACGCTGACCATCACCGACTTCGGCGTGCCTGTGGTGGTGGGGGGCGACTACCAAGTGTTGGCGCTGGAAGCCTACAAAGCCGTGGTCGGCCAGCAACAATTCGGTCGCGGCGCGTTGATCGGCATGGTCCTGCTGTTGCCGGCGCTGTTCAGCTTCGGTGTCGATGCGTGGCTGCGCCGACGTCACGGCGACTCCATGAGCGGGCGTGCGCAAGTGTTCAAACCGGCGGAATCGAAGCTGCGCGACGGCTGCTATCTAGGCATTGTGTTGCTGATCAGCGCGGCGTTGCTACTGGTGTTCGGCACGGCGATCTTCTCTTCGCTGGTCAAATTCTGGCCGTACAACCTGTCGCTGTCGCTCAACCATTACCAGTTCAACGACACCGCGGGCGGCGGCTGGCTGGCCTATGGCAACAGCGTGAAGATGGCGTTGTGCACGGCGTTGATCGGCAGCGTGCTGATCTTCACCGGCGCTTACCTGATGGAAAAAACCAAGGGCCAACGTGGGCTGAACCTGACCTTGCGCATGCTCAGTTTCGTACCGATGGCGGTGCCGGGACTGGTGCTGGGCCTGGGTTACGTCTTCTTCTTCAACCTCACCGGCAACCCGCTGCATGTGCTCTACGGGACCATGACCCTGCTGGTGGTCTGCACCATTGCGCACTATTTGACCACCGCGCAAATGACCGCGACCACCGCGCTGCGTCAGCTCGACGCCGAGTTCGAAGCCGCCGCGCTGTCGCTCAAGGCGCCGCTGTATCGGCATTACCTGCGCGTCACCGTGCCGATCTGCCTGCCGGCGCTGCTGGACATCGTGCGCTACCTGTTCGTCTCGGCCATGACCACCGTCTCGGCGGCGATCTTCCTCTACAGCCCTGACACCCTCCTCGCGGCGGTGGCGGTGCTGAACATGGACGACGCCGGTAACGTTGGCGGCGCGGCGGCGATGTCGACCCTGATTCTGTTCACTTCGGCGGGCGTGTCCTTGCTGCTGGCCTGGGCTTCGCGCGGTTTGCTGCGTCGTTCCCAAGCCTGGCGGCAGACCGCGCCCGGTCATTGATTTCCCCTCCCGCAAACCTCAACTCAAAACAGGAAAAGATCATGTTCAAGCCCCTGGCCCTGGCCGCTGCTGTCCTCACCGCTTTCAGCCTGAACGCCTTCGCGGCGCCCACCGAGTTGACGGTGTACACCGCCCTCGAAGCCGAACAACTGAAGACCTACAAAGAAGCCTTCGAAAAGGCCAACCCGGACGTCGAGATCAAGTGGGTACGTGATTCCACTGGCATCATCACCGCCAAGTTGCTGGCCGAAAAAGCTCGCCCACAAGCCGACGCCGTCTGGGGCCTGGCCGCTTCGAGCCTGGCGATTCTCGATCAGCAAGGCATGCTGCAAAGCTACGCGCCGAAGGACCTGGGCAAGATCGGCGGCAACTACCGCGACGCCGCCACCCCGCCAGCCTGGGTCGGCATGGACGTCTGGGCCGCGACCATTTGCTTCAACACCGTCGAAGCCGAGAAGCAGGGCCTGAGCAAACCGTTGAGCTGGCAGGACCTGACCAAGCCTGAGTACAAAGGCAAAATCGTCATGCCTAACCCGGCCTCGTCCGGCACCGGTTTCCTCGATGTCAGCGCCTGGCTGCAAACCTTCGGCGAGAAGCAGGGCTGGGCCTACATGGACGGTCTGCACCAGAACATCGGCCAGTACGTTCACTCCGGCTCCAAGCCTTGCAAACTGGCGGCTGCCGGCGAATTCCCGATCGGTATTTCCTTTGAATACCCGGCCGTTCAGCTCAAGCGCCAAGGCGCACCGCTGGACATCATCCTGCCGAAAGAAGGCCTGGGCTGGGAGATCGAAGCGACCGCTGTGATCAAAGGCACACCGCATGAAGACGCGGCGAAGAAACTGGCTGACTTCTCGGCCAGCCCGGCGGCGATGGAGCTCTACAAAGAGAACTTTGCTGTCCTCGCCCAACCTGGCATCGCCAAGCCGCAGACAGAATTGCCGGCCGACTATGAGCAGCGGTTGATCAAGAACGACTTTGCCTGGGCTTCCAAAAATCGCGATGAAATCCTGACCGAATGGCGCAAGCGCTATGACGGCAAGTCCGAGAAAGTGGTTGCCAAGTAAGATCTTCATCGGCTGACAGGGCATCTTCGCGAGCAAGCCCGCTCCCACATTGGATCTCCAGAGGACACTGGGTTTGTGATCGACACAGATCAAATGTGGGAGCGGACTTGCTCGCGATGACGGTCTGTCATTCAGGACAAAATTCAATGACTCAACACAACGACCTGCTGATCGTCGGCGCCGGGATCCTCGGCCTGTCCCACGCCTACGCCGCCGCCCGGCGCGGTCTGAAAGTCACCGTTTTCGAACGCAGCAAATCGCCTCTGGGCGCCTCGGTGCGCAACTTTGGCCAGGCCCTTGTCACCGGCCAGCCGCCGGGACCGATGCTCGAACTGGCCAAGGCCAGCCGCGAGATCTGGGGCCAATGGGCGCAACTCGCCGGCCTGCAACTCAAGCGCAACGGCTCATACCTGTTCGCCCGCACCGAAGCTGAAGAACATCTTTTGGAGGTGTTCTGCGCCGGCCGCGCCGTGGAACACGGTTACCGAGTCGAACTGCTGCGCGGCGCCGCACTGCGTGATTTGTACCGCGGCCAGTTCACCCATCACCGCGCCGCGTTGCACGGGATGGACGATCAGCAACTGTATTCCCGCGAAGCCATTCCAGCGCTGATCGACTACTTGCGCCGTGAACTCGGCGTGACCTTTCACTTTTCGACGCTGGTCCGCGACATCGAACCGGGCCGTTTGCACAGCACCGCCGGCACCTTCAGCGCCGAGCAGATCATCGTCTGTTCCGGCCACGATTATCAGACGTTGCTGGCCGAACAGATTGCCCAACTCAACCCGCAAATCTGCCGCCTGCAAATGCTTCGCGCCCGCCCGCAGATCAACCTCAACCTGCAACACGCGTTGCTTACCGGTTTGAGTTGCGTGCACTACGGCGCCTTTGCCGATCTGCCGGAAGCGGCGGCGGTGCAGGCGCAGATTCTGCGCGACGAGCCGCACCTGCATGACAACGGTATCCATCTGCTGATCAGCCCGACGCCCTACGGCGAATTGATCATCGGTGACTCCCACCACTACGGCAGCGATCCGTCGCCATTCAACGCCGAGCAAGTGGACGACTGGATGATCGAACTGGCCGAGCAGACGCTGGGCTGCAAGGTGCAAGTGGTCGAACGCTGGCAGGGTGTCTATGGTTCACGGGGACCGGGGCCGTTTTCGTTCCTGCGTCCGGCACCGGGATTGAGCGTGGCGCTGATGCACACCGGCGTCGGCATGAGCGTCGGGCCGGCGATGGCTGAACGTAATGTGGCGACTTTATTAGGGGAGCGTTGATGAATAACCACGAACAGGTGATCGCCGAGGTGTTCGGTCTGTACGAACGCTTTGGCGACAGCGACTACATTGGCGAACCGGTGTCACAGATCGAGCACATGTCCCAGGCCGCGCAATTGGCGATGGCCGAAGGCTTTGATGATGAAGTGGTGCTGGCCGCATTTTTTCACGACATCGGGCACATCTGCGCCGAAAGCGCCGAGAACATGGGCGGCTTTGGCGTGGTCAGCCACGAACGACTGGGCGCCGATTACCTGCGCCGCGCCGGTTTCAGCGAACGTATGGCGCGACTGGTGGAATACCACGTACAGGCCAAGCGTTACCTGACACTCAGAGAGCCTGGGTACGTCGAGCGTTTGAGCGAAGCCAGTCGCCGGACGCTGGAGTATCAGGGTGGAGTGATGACATTGGCCGAGGCTGAGGCCTTCGAGCAAGATTCTCTGTGCGAGGTCAGTTTGCGCATGCGGCAGTGGGATGAGTTGGCCAAGGAGATGCGGGTGCCGGTGATTGATCTTGGCGTCTTGAAGGGAAAGGCGTTGAACCTATTGGCTGCATAGGACGATAAACCAGGGTGCGGCCTTCGCGAGCAAGCCCGCTCCCACATTGGATTTGTGTACGACGCATTTCCCTTGTGGGAGCGGGCTTGCTCGCGAATACCCCCGCCTGAACAACACATCAATGACTCCTACAACTGCTGCGCCAACACCTCAACCAGCTCCTGCCTTTGCGCCTGGTTCAACTTCGCCTGCGGATTGAGCGACGACCACTGCGGATGCGCCCGAGCCTTGTTCAGTGCCTCGGGCAACTTGCCTTCGCGCCAGGTCTTGTCCTGGGGCGTGGCGACCTGAATGCTGTCCATTGCTGCGTGCCCGCGCGCGTTCAGCGCCTGGAGCAGTTGACGCTGACGCAATGCCAGCAATCTCAAAACACTGTCATCGATGGTCAGCTCTCGCTGGCCTTTGATCTTGCCCAGCAAACGGCTGCCATAGCTGCGCGCGGTTTGCAGTGCGCCACCGGCAATCGCGCCGGCCAATGCTGCTGCACCCAGGGTCAGTCCGCCCACCAACAAGTCGACACCGGCACCGGCTGCCGCGCCGGCCGCGATCCCGCTGCCGACCCGTACCCCCAGCTGCTTCAAGGTTTCCGGGTTAAACAAGTCATCGCCCCAACGGCCATCGAGCAGTGGCAAGTCACTGGCCGCGGCATCCTGTGGGCGAAACGCGTAAAGCTTGAGCAGCGCTTCAACGCAACGTTGTTCCCGCTGACGCACGGCTTTGTGCAGTTCGCTGATGGCCTGCCGTTCTTGCTCCGCGTCACTGGCGACGCTGCGTCGGCAGGCGGCGCAATCAATCAGTAACTCGGCAATCAGCCGCACTGCGCTTTGTTGTCGGGCGAGGCGCTGGGCCTGTTGATCGGCGATCAATCGCTCAAGCTGCTCGCGGGAGTTCTCGAGCAGCAGGGCGAGGCTCTCATAAAGACGACGTTCGCCATCTTCCGGCGGTGCGACGCTGTCGAAACGCACCAATGCGTGCAAGCCCAGACGCGCCAACGCTTCACGCCAATCCGGTTCGCGATGATTGGCGCTGCTGACGAAGTTGAGTACCGGCAGCAGCGGTTTTCCACAGCTGGCCAACACTTCCAGTTCGTCGCGGTACTTGGCCAGCACCGGTTCTCGGGCATCGATCACGTAGAGGCCGGCGTCGCAGGTGAGCAGTTGCCGCAACACCTTGGCTTCCTGCTCAAAGCGCTGCCGTGCTTCACTGCCCTCAAGAAATCGTGCCAAACGGGCCGGGCCGTCGAGGCGTTCGCCGGGACGCTCCAGGCGTTCGAGGTAGTCGAGCAGGGCGATGGCGTCTTCCAGGCCGGGCGTATCGTAGAGGTCCAGCAACGGCTCGCCCTCCACCGACAAGCGTGCGCCTTCGACGTGGCGCGTGGTGCTGGGGCGATGGGACACTTCGCCGAAGCCGATATCACGGGTCAGGGTGCGCAGCAATGAGGTTTTGCCAACGTTGGTGTGGCCGACCACGGCCAGCTTCAATGGTGCCTTCCAGGCGTTAGTCATGACCGGTCTCCAGCCAGTTCATCGGCGCGCAATCGGCGAACGGCAATTCCAGTTGTTGCAACGCAACGTGCCAATCGCCGAGTCGTTCGGCGTCCAGCGCTTCACCGGGCGGCGCTTGCAGCAGCCAGACGCGAGTGGCGGCGGCATTGCGCGCCAGTTCAGCGATCAGCGCCAGGCTGCCACGGTCTGGCGAGCGACGTTGGTCGCAAGCGATGACTAAGCGTGCGGGCGGAAAGCGGCTCAATTGTTCGAGGAGTCGGTGGCGCGATTCGCGGCTGTCGAGAACGCCGGCATTGCCCACCGTTTTCGGCAGTTGCGGCGGCCATGGGCGTTGGTCGTCGAGTTCGATGGCGACCAGCAGGGCACCGTCGCTTTGCTGGTCGGTGACACCGCTTTCGACGCGATGCAGTTGCGCCGGAGCAGCATCACTGATGCCGAGGCGTTCGCTGGTGGGCATCAAGCGTTGGCGCAGTTGGGCATAGCCGGGCAGGTTCAGGTCCAGCTGCAAGTTGGCTTGTCCGGTTTTCCAGCGCCACCGGCAAAACAGTATCAGCAGCAAGCGCGGCAGCACCCCGTAGACCAACAGGACGCCGACCAGCCAGGCGGCCCAGGCCTGCCGAGCGCTTTCGATGTTCAGCGCGGCATCGCCGCTGGCGCGGATCATCTCAACGGTGGGCACACTGAAGCCGAGCAGGGCCGGCAGCGCGCCGAGGGCCTGGGTCATGGCGACGAAGGTGTCAGCGCTCAGAATGGTGGTTTCCCAGACGAAGCCGTAGCGCCGGGTCGCCATTAACGTCAGCAGAATCACCAGGGCGCTGAGCATCGCCAGCAGCCACAGGCCATTGACCAGCGTGCCGACCGCCCAGCGATTGAGTTTGTGTCGTTGTAACAACAGCAGCAGGGCCGGGGCCAGCTGCGCGGCTTTGGCATCGCGCGCGAGTTTTTCGCTGAGCCACAACCACAGGCGCCCGAGGGTGGCGCCGTGTTCGCCGGCGAACACCAGGCCCAGCGCCCAGCTCAGCAGCAAAATCAGGTTCAGCCCGAGCAGACTGCCCAAGGCCCAGAACACATTCACCGGGGGTTGCCCGTCGCCCATCGCGGCGAAGGCCAGACCGGTGCCGCTGATCACGGCCAGCGCCGCCATCACGATGAGCGCCAGCCGCGCGCCTTGCAGCCAGTGTTGCAGGGCATTCGCCAAACCATCGCGTTCGGCCAGCCACACGGCTCGCCGTTGAATCCGTGTCGGCAAGTCACCGCCAGCGCTGCGGGCCAGTCGGTTGGCTTCCATGTCTTCCAGCGGGCCGGCGTGTTCTTCACGCAGGCGCACGGTTTCGGTCAGCCAGAGAGTTTGCAGTCCAGTCAGTTCAGTCACGCGCGATCCCATCGCTCCATTGAGCTGTGAGCATAACCGCTGTCGCGCTTATCGGGGTACGGATGGCTCTGGTATCCTCCCCGGCATGACTAAATCACTCCCCCTCAGCCTGATCGCAGCCCTCGGTGAAAACCGCGTGATCGGCGTCGACAACAGCATGCCCTGGCACTTGCCGGGGGACTTCAAATACTTCAAGGCCACGACCCTCGGCAAGCCGATCATCATGGGTCGCAAGACTTGGGATTCCCTCGGTCGGCCGCTGCCGGGCCGGTTGAACATCGTAGTCAGCCGTCAGGCGAACCTGGTGCTCGAAGGCGCGGAGGTCTATCCGTCGCTGGAAGCTGCAGTGGTTCGTGCCGAAGCATGGGCGAAGGCGCAGGGCGTCGATGAGCTGATGCTGATTGGCGGCGCGCAGTTGTATGCGCAGGGGCTGGCGCAGGCGGATCGGTTGTACCTGACCCGCGTGGCGCTGAGCCCGGAAGGGGATGCGTGGTTTCCGGAATTTGATTTGGGGCGGTGGAAGCTGGTGTCGAACACGCCGAATCCGGCCGAGGGTGACAAACCGGCCTACAACTTCGAAGTCTGGGAAAAAGCCTAAGAGCATCGCGAGCAACGGCTCCTACAGGGTTTTGAGGTGGGACACACACCGTGTGAACACCAATGCTTCCTGTAGGCGCCGGGCTTGCCCGCGATGAGGCCCGCCCAGTCGCTACAAGACTCAGGCGTGAGCCAACTCCGAATGCTCATCCGCATCCAGCAAGTCTTTATCCGTCTGCTGCATGATCTGGCTGGTAATCGCCCCGGCCGTCATCGACCCACTGACGTTCAGCGCCGTGCGCCCCATATCAATCAGCGGCTCGACCGAAATCAGCAACGCCACCAATGACACCGGCAAGCCCATCGCGGGCAGCACGATCAACGCGGCAAACGTCGCGCCTCCACCGACACCCGCCACACCGGCCGAGCTCAGCGTCACAATCGCCACCAGCGTCGCGATCCATAACGGGTCCAGCGGGTTGATGTCCACGGTTGGCGCAACCATCACCGCCAACATCGCCGGGTACAGACCGGCACAGCCGTTCTGGCCAATGGTCGCGCCAAACGACGCGGCGAAGCTGGCGATGGATTGCGGAATGCCCAAACGGCGGGTCTGCGCTTCGATGCTCAACGGAATTGTCGCCGCGCTCGAACGGCTGGTGAATGCAAACGTCAGCACCGGCCAGACTTTGCGGAAGAAGCGCAGCGGGTTGATCCCGGCCGCCGACACCAGCAGGCCATGGACTACAAACATCAGGCCGAGGCCGATGTAGGACACCACCACAAAACTGCCGAGCTTGATGATGTCTTGCAGGTTGGAACCGGCGACCACTTTGGTCATCAGCGCCAACACGCCGTAAGGGGTCAGCTTCATCACCAGGCGCACCAGACGCATTACCCAGGCTTGCAGGGTGTCGATGGCGTTGATCACTTTCTGACCTTTCTCGACGTCATCCTTGAGCAATTGCAAAGCAGCAACGCCGAGGAACGCCGCAAAAATCACCACGCTGATGATCGAGGTCGGCTTGGCGCGCGCCAGGTCGGCAAACGGGTTTTGCGGAATGAACGAGAGCAACAGCTGCGGCACGTTCAGGTCCGCCACCTTGCCGGCGTAGTCGGTCTGGATGGTTTGCAGGCGCGCCATTTCCTGGGTGCCGGCCACCAAGCCTTCAGCGGTCAGGCCGAACAGGTTGGTCAAACCGATGCCGATCAACGCCGCAATGGCGGTGGTGAACAGCAGCGTGCCAATGGTCAGGAAGCTGATTTTCCCCAATGACGACGCATTGTGCAGGCGGGCCACGGCGCTGAGGATCGAGGCGAACACCAGCGGGATCACGATCATTTGCAGCAACTGCACGTAACCGTTGCCCACCAGATCGAACCAGCCAATGGAGGTTTTCAATACCGGATTGCCGGCGCCATAAACGGTGTGCAGCGCCACACCAAACACCACGCCCAGCACCAGGGCGAGCAGGACTTTTTTCGCCAGGCTCCAGGTGGTGTGGCGGGTTTGTGCCAGGCCAAACAGCAGGGCCAGGAATACCAGCAGATTGAGGATCAGCGGCAGATTCATAAAAACTCCGATCAGACAGGTGCCAGCTGCCTTCCGGGGCAGCCGCGAACCGGAAAGCCTAACAGCTTGATATCTAATGAATTAATACCGAAATCGGAGGTGGTCTGTCGTTTTTGGAATAAGCCGGTGTCGCTGTCGGGGATGCAGCTGGCGCAATGGGTACGGTAGCGGTCGCTGACAGACGAGGACTGTCACACTTATTTGTTAGCGTCGATGTCTTTCATATTCAGGGAGCGTCGCGATGAAATTCATTCCAAAAATGCTGGCTGCAGCCATTTGCCTGGGCCTTGCGGGCCAGGCATTCGCCACCGATTTGAAACACTGGCCAGCCGATCAGGCCAAGGCGCTGGATGCAATGATTGCCGCCAACGCCAACAAAGGTAACTACGCGGTGTTCGACATGGACAACACCAGTTACCGCTACGACCTTGAAGAGTCGTTGCTGCCATTCATGGAGAACAAGGGCCTGATCACCCGCGACAAACTCGATCCTTCCCTGAAACTGATTCCGTTCAAGGACACCGCTGACCATAAGGAAAGCCTGTTCAGCTACTACTATCGTCTCTGCGAAATTGACGACATGGTGTGTTACCCATGGGTCGCCCAAGTGTTCTCCGGCTTCACCCTCAAAGAACTCAAAGGTTATGTCGACGAGTTGATGGCCTCCGGCAAACCGGTTCCGGCCACTTATTACGAAGGCGACGTGGTCAAGAAACTCGACGTCAACCCGCCGAAAGTCTTCACCGGCCAGGCCGAGCTGTACAACAAGCTGATGGAGAACGGCATCGAGGTCTACGTGATGACCGCCGCCTCTGAAGAGCTGGTGCGCATGGTCGCTTCCGATCCGAAGTACGGCTACAACGTCAAACCGCAGAACGTCATTGGCGTGAGCCTGCTGCTCAAGGACCCGAAGTCCGGCGAACTGACCACCGCTCGCAAACAGATCACCGCAGGCAAGTATGACGAGAAAGCTAACCTCGGCCTCGAACTGACCCCGTACCTGTGGACCCCGGCGACCTGGATGGCGGGCAAACAGGCGGCGATCCTGACCTACATCGATGAGTGGAAAAAGCCGGTGCTGGTAGGCGGCGACACCCCAAGCAGCGATGGTTACATGCTGTTCCACAGCGTCGACGTGGCCAAGGGCGGTATTCACTTGTGGGTTAACCGCAAGGACAAATACATGACCCAGATTAACGGCATGATGGCCAAGAACGCGGCGGCCCAGGCCAAGGAAGGGCTTGAGGTTACGGCGGACAAGAACTGGGTGATCGTGAAGCCGGAAGAAATTCAGTAAAGGTAAATGGATCGTTGCGACGAGCACGGCCCCTGTGGGAGCTGGCTTGCCAGCGATGGCATCGACGCGGTCAGTCTGATGGACCGAGTCGTCTGCATCGCAGGCAAGCCAGCTCCCACAGTAGATCTCCAGTGTTTGGGAGGTTTTGGTCAGGCAAAAAAATGCCCTGCACTTGGCGGGGCATTTTTATTTCTGCGATTGACGCTTACAGCCCGTCGAGCATCGCCTTGTTACGCACGGCACCCTTGTCGGCGCTGGTCGCCAACAGGGCGTAGGCTTTCAGTGCGGTGGTCACCTTGCGTGGACGTTTTTCCACAGGCTTCCAGCCTTTCTGATCCTGCTCGGCACGACGTCCGGCCATTTCTTCGTCGCTGATCAACAGGTTGATCGAGCGGTTTGGAATGTCGATCAGCACTTTATCGCCGTCCTGCACCAGACCGATCGCGCCACCCGCTGCCGCTTCCGGCGAAGCATGGCCGATGGACAGGCCCGAGGTGCCACCGGAGAAGCGGCCGTCGGTGAGCAGGGCGCAGGCTTTGCCCAGGCCTTTGGATTTCAGGTAAGACGTCGGGTACAGCATTTCCTGCATGCCCGGGCCGCCTTTCGGGCCTTCGTAACGAATGATCACGATGTCGCCGGCCTTCACTTCGTCAGCGAGGATGCCGCGTACGGCGCTGTCCTGGCTTTCGAAGATCTTCGCATTCCCTTCGAAGACGTGGATCGATTCGTCGACGCCGGCGGTTTTCACCACGCAGCCGTCCAGCGCGATGTTGCCGTAGAGAACGGCCAGGCCGCCTTCTTTCGAGTAAGCATGCTCGACACTGCGGATGCAGCCGTTTTCGCGGTCGTCGTCGAGGGTTTCCCAACGGGTGGACTGGCTGAACGCGGTTTGTGTCGGAATGCCTGCCGGGCCGGCCTTGAAGAAGTGATGCACGGCTTCGTCGTCAGTCTGGGTGATGTCCCACTTGGCGATGCCTTCGGCCAGGGTCTTGCTGTGCACGGTCGGCAGGTCAGTGTGCAGCAGGCCGCCACGGGCCAGCGAGCCGAGGATGCTGAAGATCCCGCCGGCACGGTGCACGTCTTCCATGTGGTACTTCTGGATGTTCGGCGCGACTTTGCACAGTTGCGGCACGTGACGGGACAGGCGGTCGATGTCGCGCAGGTCGAAATCGATCTCGGCTTCCTGGGCCGCGGCCAGCAAGTGCAGGATGGTGTTGGTGGAACCGCCCATGGCGATGTCCAGCGTCATGGCGTTTTCGAACGCCTTGAAGTTGGCGATGTTGCGCGGCAATACCGACTCGTCGTTCTCACCGTAGTAACGCTTGCACAGCTCGACAATAGTGCGGCCCGCTTGCAGGAACAATTGCTCGCGGTCGCTGTGGGTGGCCAGGGTCGAACCGTTGCCTGGCAAGGCCAGGCCCAGGGCTTCAACCAGGCAGTTCATCGAGTTGGCGGTAAACATGCCGGAGCACGAACCGCACGTCGGGCAGGCGCTGCGCTCGTACTCAGCGACTTTCTCGTCAGAAGCGCTGGAGTCGGCGGCGATCACCATGGCATCGACGAGGTCGAGACCGTGGCTGGCCAGTTTGGTCTTGCCGGCTTCCATCGGGCCGCCGGACACGAAGATCACCGGGATGTTCAGGCGCAGGGACGCCATCAACATGCCTGGGGTGATCTTGTCGCAGTTGGAGATGCAGACGATGGCGTCGGCGCAGTGGGCGTTGACCATGTACTCGACGGAGTCGGCGATGATCTCGCGGCTCGGCAGCGAATACAGCATGCCGTCGTGGCCCATGGCGATGCCGTCATCCACGGCAATGGTGTTGAATTCCTTTGCCACGCCGCCGGCGCGTTCGATTTCGCGGGCGACCAGTTGGCCCAGGTCCTTGAGGTGGACGTGGCCCGGTACGAACTGGGTGAAGGAGTTGGCAATGGCGATGATCGGCTTTTTGAAGTCGTCATCTTTCATCCCCGTGGCGCGCCACAGTGCACGGGCGCCGGCCATGTTGCGACCGTGGGTGGATGTTTTCGAGCGGTAATCAGGCATGAAGCACTCCGGGCGGCTAATCAGGTATCAAAAGGGGAAGTGAGCTTCTATTGACGTCTGGAACACTCAGAAATGGCCGTGTGTCCGGAAGTTGCCGATAACTTTGCGGGATCGCCGCGCGCTTCAGCTTGAGCTCATAAACCCGCCGGGGGATGACTGGCGATGAATGTCGCGATTCTACACGGCTGGCGTCAGGAGGGAATGGCTGCCGCTTTGGAGATAGCGCTGACAAGACGTGTGGACAGGGTTATCGGCATGTTGCCCTGATGCGCAGTCAGCGGCGACTGATCACGGTGTTCAAGCCGATGCCCACCGCACTCAAAATCAAAAAGCACACGGCCAGGGCCGTGGTCAGGTAGGCGCTGGTCAGGTTGATGACGGCGCTGATCAGGCCGCCACACATGAAAATCAGCAGGCTACCGGCCGAGGTTGCGGTACCCGCGTATTGGGGGAAGAGGCTCATCGCCCTGGAGTTGGCGATGGGACGGCAAATGGTGGTGCCGGCGGTACAGATCAGCATGGGAATCAGAACCGTGGCGGCGGACAGGCCGAACTGCCAGACCAGCCATGGCATCACCAGGCCCGAGAGTGTAATCAGGCCCAGGCCGATGTTGATTTGGCTGCTGCCCTCCAGATGGCGATGCAAGAGGCTGGCGATAATCCCGCCGACCACATACGCGACGCCATACAGCAACAGCGCCCAGGCGAACTGGTAGGCGGAAAGGTGCAGGTACTCCATGAACAGGAGTGGTGAAATAACGATGAACGAGAAATGGCAGGCGAAAGCCAGACCGGATATCAGCCAGTAACCCGTAAAACGTATATCGCTAAGCAGTAGCCAATAAGTGCCGAAGAATCGCCGGGACGATGGAGCACCGCTACGACTTTCCTTTAACAGCAAGCAGGACCTCAGCCAGACGATAATGGCCAGGCCGATGAACACATAAAAACTGCCCTGCCAGCCCACATGCAACTGCAGCCAGGTGCCTATCAGCGGCGAACAGGAAATGAAAATCCCGCCGGCGGTTGCCATCCAGATTCGCAGTCGTTCCAGTTCGCGGCCGAAGAACAGGTCCTGGACCAGCGCCTGTGACAAGGCAAACGATCCGCAGCCCATCGCCTGTATAACGCGAAAGATCAGAAACCAGGTGTAATCGCTGACAAGCAGACACCCTGTTGCACCCCCGGCAGCCAGAGCAATGCCCCCTAGCAGCAGTTTTTTGCGGCCGAACCTGTCGGACAGCGGCCCGATCAGCAGCAATGAAAACGCCAGGCCAATGGCAAAGAGGCTGACGGACAACGCTATATCCACAGGCGTCGTGCGAAAGTGGTCGGAGAGCGCGGGAAAGGACGGGAGCACGACGTCGAGGGGGAAAACAGCAAGCAGTGTCATGGTCATCAACAAAATGACCATGGGCCGGCTTCCTTTGACCTCGGTTGCTTCGATCATGTTATTCATCAAGAAGCCCGGCCCTGGTGAAGAGTTGCCGGTTGTAAGGCCGGTCGAAGAACCCGGCGTTTTTCAGGGCGCTCAGGGTTGCGCTGGCGCCCGAACGAGTCCGTTGCAGAGTGGCTTGCGCGTCGGACAGCCCTTCAGTGATTTCCAGGCAAACTGTCTCCCTGAGGCCGACACTGCGAAAGCTTGCCCTCAGCCAATGCTCATCGACCTCAAAGAACACCTGAATGAGCTCCGGCAGCAGACCCGCGCAGAACTGGCGTTGGGCGCTGGTCAGGTGCAGCCACAGATAATGGAACACTTCGCAGAAGTAACGACTGTGTCGAGCCTCGTCGGCAAGGTGGTCCCTGAGCATGTCCTGAACGCCGTCCACCAACGCATCGCGACAGATGTCGAGCAGATCCTTGGCGATGATTGTCTCGGAGACGAAACCGGTGAGGAACCAGGCCAGTGGTTTGTGTCGGTCAGGTGTGCGTTTGAGCAGGGCGTGCAGCCGGGTGATTCGCTGTGGCATGACGGGCCGATCAAGCATGCCGTAGAACGCGGCAATCTGCTCGGCGAGGCTATTGGAAAAGAGAGCGTGATAGCCCTCGTCGGTGTAGAGCTGCAGCGCAGCGTTTTTCATCCGCTGTGGAATGCCCATGCCGAGTTCATCATGGACGATGGTTTCGACAGATCGATTGACGATGCGATGTTCGAGCAAGGTCGTGTAGTCGAGGAAATACACCAGATGATTGGCCGACAGTCGATGAGTGATCGCCCGGCCGGCGTCTTTGACGGCCGGATGATTCAAGTAAGGCAAAAATGCCGGCGGGAACCAATGCCGGGTTTGCAGTTGCTGTTCAATATCGGGCGGCAACAAATAGGTATGTTTGCTGGTTCGCACCGCGGCGCGGTTATTCCAGTCGCCGAGGGTAAAACGATCGGACCAGCCAGTGGGAAGCGTTGCCTGTTCAAAGCGCATGTCGCTCATGATGGCGAGTCCTGACGGTTCAGCAGCGTTTTCAGTTCCTTGCACAGCACGTCCCCGTCGCTGTTGCCGCAACCGACAAAAAACAAAGGCTGTTCTGCGCTGTCAGTGAGGCCGAGAAGCGTCTCGACCTGATCATCGGTCAGCGCGCCGGTCAGCCAGGTGTTAAAGCCGAGCGAGGTGGCCACCAGCTGGAAGGTCTGGGAAATGTGCCCGGCTTCAACGTAAGCCATTCGATAGGCGCGCGAGTGTTCATATTTCCACCACAGCTTGTCGAATCGACTGGTGATGAACAGGCCCACCGGCAGGTTATTGATGAAGTGTTGCCCGCACAGCAGTTGCCCCAGCGGTCGACCTGGCAGCGGGTTGACGAAGCTCAGCGCATGCTCGGTTGGATGGTAGGCATAGAGCCCGGGTTTCAGGCCGCTGACGTTTTGTACGAGCAGGAAGCCTTCACAGGCGTTTAGCCCACCCCCGGAGGGGCTGGTGCGGCGGGCGCCAAGTCCTTCGGCGATGCTTTCGTCGACGTCGTCCTCACGTTCTCGCAAGTAACCGAGGGACAAGTAGAGCAACGTGCTGACTGCTTCGAGCGAGAGGGCCTCGCCGGTGAAGGTTCGGCAGGTTTTCCGGTCGATCAGGGTATTTGCCAGCGTGCTTTGCGGCAGGCATCCAGGTTTCGGCAATGAAATCTTTTCGTCTGCCAGACGTTCCGTCAGACGGGTGTCCGGTGTCGGTGTGGCCAGCACTTTGCTGCAATGGTTCAGATACTCTCTGGACCATTCATGAATATCGCGTGGGGTATGTTGGCAAGGGATGTTCTTGGTGCCGATATGGAATATTTTCGACAGGTCATCCCAGCCCCATTCAATAAGAGTGGGGGTTGATGTCGTGAGTATTCCTGCTTCAAGAAGTTGGGTGTCTATACTGTTGTTGCGATTGAACTTGTTCGGGTTGTTTATCAATTCTGCAAGTCGGGTTGAATAGTCAATATCCAGTTCGTACTGTTTGTGATTTTTGTAATCCCACACTATTTGATCGGGCGTGCGCGGAAGTATGAAGAGATAGGGGTTTATCTGCATGATGGGCGATTCACTCTGGGTTTTCTCAGAGAACGCTGGGTAGCCGGCACTCCCCAGCGCTTCATTTACTTAGCGGGCTTTCGGCGCAACCAGAAAAGCCAGGTTGGCGATGGTGTTTGCTTCCAGAGTAATTGCTTTCATCTTTGTAACTCCTTGTCATTGATAATGAGCGTCACTTCAATGTGACAACTCAATCATAGTTGGTAATGAATTCTTATCAAGGAGAGATTGAGTAGGAATGTTCTAGTTGTTTTGTCGGATCAATCGAAATGACGCGTGAAATTTGTAAGGCGTATTCTCCAAAGTGCAAAGCACAGAGAAACGTCCTGCAAGTCGCAAGGATTGCAAGTGTAGGAAGTTGTAGAAATTAATATCGAATAATAGAAGGGGGAGCCGATCGGCTCCCCGTCCACCCGGCGCAATCAGCTGTTTGGCAGCAGGCGGCAGGTGATGCTCTTGATGTAGCGGGTTTCGGCAATGGCTGGGTGAACCGGGTGATCCGGGCCCTGAGCGCCACGCTCCAGCAACTGGATGTTGCGGTCCAGGTGACGGGCGCTGGTCAGCAGGATGTTTTGCAGGTCGTCTTCAGGCAGGTGCATCGAGCACGAAGCGCTCACCAGGATGCCGTCCTTGCTGAGCAGGCGCATGGCTTGCTCGTTCAGGCGACGGTAGGCGCCTTCGCCGTTCTTCATGTCTTTCTTGCGTTTGATGAACGCCGGCGGGTCGGCCACGATCACGTCGAAACGTTCTTCGCTGGCTTTCAGCTCTTTGAGGGCTTCGAACACGTCGCCTTCAATGCAGGTCATTTTGTCGGCGAAACCGTTCAGCGCAGCGTTGCGCTCGACGCCGTCGAGGGCGAAGGCCGACGCGTCGACGCAGAACACTTCACTGGCGCCGAAGGCGGCCGCTTGTACACCCCAGCCACCAATGTAGCTGTACAGGTCCAGTACGCGTTTGCCCTTGGCGTACGGGGCCAGGCGTGCGCGGTTCATGCGGTGGTCGTAGAACCAGCCGGTTTTCTGGCCTTGCATGACCGGCGCTTCGAATTTCACGCCGTTTTCTTCCAGTGCCACCCACTCTGGCACCAGGCCGAACACGGTTTCGACGTAGCGGTTGAGGCCTTCGGCATCACGGGCGGCGGAGTCATTCTTGAACAGAATGCCGCTTGGCTTGAGCACTTGGGTCAATGCGGCGATCACGTCTTCTTTATGAGCTTCCATGGTCGCCGAGGCGATCTGTACCACGAGGATGTCGCCGAAACGGTCGACCACCAGGCCTGGCAGCAGGTCGGAATCGCCGTAGACGAGGCGATAGAACGGCTTGTCGAACAGGCGATCGCGCAGCGACAGGGCGACATTGATACGGTGAACGAGCAACGACTTGTCCAGCGGCAACTTGATGTCGCGCGACAGCAGGCGGGCGCAGATCAGGTTGTTCGGGCTCATGGCAACAATGCCCAGCGGCTTGCCGCCGGCGGCTTCGAGGATCGCCTGATCACCGGCCTTGAAGCCGTGCAATGGAGTGGCGGCGACATCGATTTCGTTGCTGTAGACCCACAAGTGGCCGTTTCGCAGGCGACGGTCGGCGTTGGCTTTGAGGCGCAGGCTAGGCAGGGACATGACGTCGCTCCGGAAAAAAGAGCGGGAGTATAGCGTGTTGCGCAAGGCCACGGTTTGGTGGATGGACATGCGGTGGAGGGCGCGCCAAAGATGAAACTTCAGCAGATGCACCCTCTAAGGTGTCGGATCCAACTTTTAGAAGCTAGAATCTGCGCCTGGCCCAGAGTGTGTACTTATGTCCCAAGAGCTGACTACCGAACAGATTCAACAGTCCCTGCAAGGCATCAGCGTGCCCGCCCAGCCGCAAATCATGGTGGATTTGCAGATGGAGCAGTACATGCCCGACCCGGACCTGGAAGTGATCGCCAAACTGATCGCCCAAGACCCGGGCCTCTCTGGCGCCTTGCTGAAGATCGTCAACTCGCCCTATTACGGCTTGAGCAACAAGATCGCTTCGATCCAGCGTGCGGTGAACTTGCTGGGCAGCCGTTCAATCATCAACCTGATCAATGCGCAGTCGATCAAGGGCGAAATGAATGACGACACCATCGTCACGTTGAACCGCTTTTGGGACACGGCTCAGGATGTGGCGATGACCTGCCTGACGCTGGCCAAGCGCATTGGCGCCCAGGCCGGCGATGAGGCTTACGCGTTGGGCCTGTTCCACGATTGTGGCGTGCCGTTGATGCTGCAGCGCTTCCCCAACTACATGACCGTTCTGGAAGAAGCCTACGCCAACGCCAGCGCCGAATGCCGGGTGGTGGACACCGAGAACCGCGTGTTTAATACCAACCACGCCGTGGTCGGTTACTACACCGCCAAATCCTGGCGTCTGCCGGAGCACGTGACTGCGGCAATTGCCAATCACCACAACGCGTTGGCGATTTTCAGCGATGAGTCGTCGCGCAATGCCCAGCTCAAGAACCTGCTGGCGATCCTCAAGATGGCCGAACACATTTGTGCGTCCTATCGAGTGCTGGGCAACCAGAATGAAGACCATGAATGGAACAGCATCGGGCATCTGGTGCTCGACTATGTCGGTCTCTCGGATTATGACTTCGAGTCGCTCAAGCAAACCATTCGCGACCTCGGCGCTCACCGCTGAGTGCTGAATAGCCTGATTCGAGTGCACCATGCCTGAACTGCCGGAAGTCGAAACCACCCGCCGCGGGATTGCGCCGCACCTGGAGGGCCAACGGGTCAGTCGGGTTGTCGTGCGTGACCGGCGCCTGCGCTGGCCGATTCCCGAAGACCTTGATGTGCGGTTGTCCGGGCAGCGCATCGTGCTGGTGGAGCGGCGCGCAAAGTACCTGTTGATCAATGCCGAAGTCGGCACGTTGATCAGCCATTTGGGCATGTCGGGAAATTTGCGGTTGGTAGAAGTTGGCCTGCCGGCGGCCAAACATGAACATGTGGACATCGAGCTGGAGTCCGGCCTGGCGTTGCGTTACACCGACCCGCGAAGGTTTGGCGCGATGCTCTGGAGCCTTGACCCGCTCAACCACGAATTACTGATTCGTCTGGGGCCGGAGCCGTTGACTGACCTGTTCGACGGCGAGCGCCTGTTCCAGCAGTCCCGCGGGCGCTCCATGGCAGTCAAGCCGTTCATCATGGATAACGCGGTGGTGGTGGGTGTCGGCAATATCTACGCGACCGAAGCGCTGTTCGCCGCCGGCATTGACCCGCGCCGCGAAGCCAAGAGCATTTCCCGGGCGCGTTATTTGAAACTGGCGATCGAGATCAAGCGCATCCTCGCCGCCGCCATCGAGCGCGGCGGCACCACGTTGCGCGACTTTATCGGCGGTGACGGTCAGCCCGGTTATTTTCAGCAGGAATTGTTCGTGTACGGCCGAGGCCATGAGCCCTGCAAGGTCTGTGGCACGGAGCTGCGGGACGTTAAGCTCGGGCAGCGCGCCAGCGTCTTTTGCCCTCGCTGCCAGAGCTGACAAAACCTACGGTCTATAGTCAGTGTTCTCACTGCCTCGCATAAGGACCGTGCCATGAACCTGTTTCGAACCCTTGTTGCTGTCTGCTTGCTCGGCGCTAATGCCTGCGCGTTGGCGGCAAACAGCGGCAGCGGCGACCCGCTCTACACCATCCAGAATCCCCCGGCGTACGCCATGATCGGTGATTTGCTGATTGCCCGTCCTTTACTGGTCGTAGCGACGGTGATAGGTGCTGGCGTGTTTGTGGTGTCGTTGCCATTTACCGCGCTGGGTGGCGGCGTCGGCGAAGCGGGACAGGCGTTGGTGGTTGACCCGGCGAAAGCCGCATTTGTGCGGTGTCTGGGGTGTATCGGGGAGGGGTTTGAGCAGCGGGAGTGACAGCCGTTGGATTTTCTGTGTGGCTGATGGCGCCTTCGCGAGCAAGCCCGCTCCCACATTAGACCGCGATCAAATGTGGGAGCGGGCTTGCTCGCGAAGGCGTCTGAACAGGCTCTACAAAACTATCTGACTCAAGCCTTGCCGGTAATCTTCCGGTACTTCTCCATCAACTCGTCTTCAGTCTCGGGATGCGCTTCGTCCAGCGGAATGCAATCCACCGGGCACACTTGCTGGCACTGAGGTTCGTCGTAGTGGCCGACACACTGCGTGCACAGATTCGGGTCGATCACATAGATCTCTTCGCCTTGGGAAATGGCGGCGTTCGGGCACTCGGGTTCGCAGACGTCGCAGTTGATGCAATCGTCGGTGATGATCAGGGACATGCTAACTCCAGCCAGGGCGGCAGGCCCGGGCGCAATAAACCAATGCGCGCAATTGTGCCGCATTGGCGCCCGCAGTGCACGCGGGCGCCGCTTGAGCGGTCGTTACTTCTTGAAGCGCTCGGTCAGGGCATCCGCCACCGCAGGGTGGACGAACTTGGTGATATCGCCGCCAAGCGCCGCGATTTCCCGGACAAGCGTCGAGGAAATGAACGAATAACGCTCGGACGGTGTAAGAAAAAGACTCTCCACGTCCGGTGCCAACTGACGGTTCATGTTGGCCAGCTGGAATTCGTATTCGAAGTCCGACACCGCGCGCAAACCACGCAGGAACACGTTGGCGTTCTTCTCTTTGGCGAAGTGGGCGAGCAGCGTCGAGAAACCGACGACTTCAACGTTCGGCAGATGTTTAGTGACCTCGCGGGCCAGCTCCACACGCTGTTCCAGAGGAAACAACGGGTTTTTCTTGGGGCTGGCGGCGACGGCAATGATCACATGATCGAACAGGCGCGCGGCGCGTTCGACCAAGTCGCCATGGCCCTTGGTAATAGGGTCGAAGGTACCTGGGTACAACACTCGGTTCATCGCGTCGTCCTGGCGGGAGTCCGTTGGGGAGTCGGATGGTATCGCAGCCTTCCCGGTCGGCCAAGTCGCCTGTTGGGTAAGAACGCACTATAGACGATACGAATATTCTCCCTTTTCATGGGTTTTTCAAACGTTCGGCCAGTGAAGTGGCCAGTTGCGCCGTCAGCCCGTAGACCGACAACTGCGGGTTTGCGCCAATGCTGGTAGGGAACAGCGAGCCGTCATGGATCGACAAATTATTGAGCTGGTGATGACGGCCGAGGCTGTCGGTCACGGCGTTTTTCGGGTCTTCGCCCATCGCACAACCACCCATCACGTGGGCGCTGCCCAGGCGCGTGCGATACAACTCAAGGCTCAAACCATCGATCAACGTGCGCGCTTCAGCCAGGGTTTTCACGTAGCGGGCATCGGCATGCATCGGCATCACCGCGTTGGCGCCCCCGGCAAACTGGATTTCGGCCATGCTGTGAAAGGCTCGGCGCAAACCGTCCCAGGCGTAGGGCGAGACTTGATAATCAAGCACCGGCGTATTGTCGCCGCGCAGTTCGACGCTGCCGCCGGGGCTGTCCGGATGGAAACCGTCGCGTAACAACGCCAGCATCGCGTGAGTGTGGGGCAGGTGCTCCATGTGCTGGGCGTTTTCCTTGCCAAAACCGCCGAGCAGGGTCGTCGCCAATGCCGGGTGCAGGGGCGGTACCTCGAGTTTGTAGGACATCTTGCCGGTGGTGCCGTCCTGCCATTGGAAATGGTCGGAATAGATTGATTGTGGCGCGCCGTAGAACGGGTTGATCACCTCGTCGAACAGCCCGGCGGACATGTTCACCAAATGCAGAAACGTGCGTTTGCCCAAGCGCTTGTGCGGATCCGGCGCCTCCGAACGCAGGAGCAACGCAGGGCTGTTGATCCCGCCGCCGGCCAGTACGTAATGACGGGCCTTGACCGTGATCGTGCGCCCGGTCGGCGCGACGCAACGGTCGTCCATCGCCACGCATTGCAAGCCAGTGACTTTGTCATCCTTGATCGACAGCTTTTCGGCGCGGGCCAGGTACAGCAGCTCGCCCCCTTTTTCCAGCGTCGCCGGAATGGTCGTGACCAGCATCGATTGCTTGGCGTTGGTCGGGCAGCCCATGCCGCAGTAGCCAAGGTTCCAGCAGCCGCGCACGTTGCGCGGGATGACGTGCCAGGTGTAGCCGAGCTTTTCACAGCCTTTGCGGATCACGTCATTGTTGGCGTTGGGCGGCACCATCCACGGCGCGACGCCGAGGCGTTGTTCCATTTTCTCGAACCAGGGCGCCATCTCGGCAGGCGAGTGGCCTTTGACATCGTGCTCCTTGGCCCAGTGTTCGAGCGTCGGGGCGGGTGTGCGAAAGCTCGAGGTCCAGTTGATCAGCGTCGTGCCGCCTACTGCGCGGCCCTGAAGAATGGTGATCGCGCCATCCTTGCTCATGCGCCCGATGCCTTCCTGGTAGAGACTGGTGTAGGCCTGGTCTTCGAGCATCTTGAAGTCGCTGCTGGTCTTGAGCGGGCCTTCTTCGATCAGCAGCACTTTGTAGCCGGCCGCGCTGAGAATTTCAGCCGTGGTGCCGCCACCGGCACCGCTGCCGATGATCGCCACGTCCGCTTCGAGGGTCAGGTCTTGGGTCAGTTGCGCGCCGTTGTAGGTTTTCCAGCCACGGGACAGGCCTTCTCGGAACGGGTCGGGTACAGGCATTCTCAGGTTCTCTTTTTATTTTGTTTTGGGTGGCTTGCCCACGATAGGCTCGACTCGATTTCAGACCGCAGGCGGCCCGGGATACCCGCAATGCACCCACGATTCCGCCCGGCCGTACCACGCCATCATCACCAGTTGCAGCAACGAGCTATAGCCCATGCGCAACAAGCTCAACGAACTGTTTTCCCAGCGATCGAGAAAGTGTCGGATCTCATCACCGCTGGCGTTTTCCCAACTGCCCCAGATCCCGGTCAGCGGTCCGCGCGTCACGGCCATCCCCAGCACATCGAACAATTGTTGGGTCAGCTTGAGCATTTCCGGCGACAGGTGATTCAGGCTGTTATCCAGGCTGTGTAAGGTCTGGTCGACCGAGGCCGGCGTTTTCTCGGGCGCGACGGCCCCCTCAAGCAACACCGGGATCAGTGCACGCAAAAACAGCAGGTCGCCGCTGCGCAAAATCACGAAACCGCTCGCCGCGGTGCTCGACGAACAGCCGCTGAGGCTCGCGCCCAACCCGGCCGTGGCCAGGAATGCGCTGGCGCCAAGGCTGAATTTCAGCAAGCCGCGCCGTGACAGCGCGGGTGTATCGGACAGGCTTGGGCTCATTATTGTTGTTACCCGATTGGCGGTGATCGTTAGCGAATGAACAATTTCTGAATCAGTTTCTGGATGGATTTTCCGTACGGCGGGTAGATCAGCTTCGCGGCATTGAAACGCTGCTTGATCAACACGCCTTTGGCTTTGCTGAAGGTCAGGAACCCCTCGTGGCCGTGGTAATGGCCCATGCCCGAGGCACCGATGCCACCGAACGGCATGTCGTCTTGAGCGACGTGCAGCAGCGTGTCATTGAGGCAGACACCACCGGAGTGGGTTTCGTGGAGAACACGGTTTTGTTCGCGCTTGTCGTAGCCGAAGTAGTACAGCGCCAGTGGGCGAGGGCGTCGGTTGATGTAGGCAAACGCTTCGTCCAGGCTCTTGTACGGCACGATGGGCAGCAGCGGGCCGAAGATTTCGTCCTGCATCACGGTCATGTCGTCGGTGACATTGAGCAACAGGCTGTGACTCATGCGCCGGCCCTGACTCTGGTCGAACAGCGGAATCAACAGCGCGCCCTTACTGGTGGCATCGCTGACGTAGCCGTTGAGACGCGCCAGTTGCCGCTCGTTGATGATGGCGGTGTAGTCCGGGTTGTCAGCCAGCGTCGGATAAAAGCCGCGAACCACCTGACGGTAAGCTTCAACGAAACCACCCACACGGTCTTCCGGCACCAATACGTAGTCCGGGGCCACGCAGGTTTGCCCGGCATTCAGGGTTTTGCCGAAGGCGATGCGTTCGGCGGCGTCTTTCAAAGGCACATCGTGGGAGACAATGGCCGGGGACTTGCCGCCGAGTTCGAGGGTCACCGGGGTGAGGTTCTCGGCCGCCGCACGCATCACGTGTTTGCCGATGCTGGTGGCGCCGGTGAACAGAAGGTGATCGAAACGCAGGCGGGAGAATGCGACGCCGACGTCGGCTTCGCCCAGCACCACGCAGACCAGGTCTTGAGGAAAGACCCGAGCGAGCAATTCCTTGAGCAGCAAACCGGTGGCCGGGGTCGATTCGCTGAGTTTGAGCATCACCCGATTACCGGCCGACAGCGCGCCCACCAATGGGCCGATGGCCAGGTACAGCGGGTAGTTCCACGGCACGATGACACCGACCACGCCCAACGGTTGGTAAACGACTTTGGCCTCCGCCGGCTGAAAAGCGATGCCCACTTTGCGCCGCGAGGCTTTCATCCAGCCTTTGAGGTGCTGGCTGGCGTAATGAATGCCGTGCAGGCTGGGCATCAGTTCGGCAAGCAGGGTTTCATCGGCACTGCGGTGGCTGAAATCCTGGCTGATGGCTTCGATCAACGCCTGACGTTCACTGCTCAACAAGTCGCGCAGGGCTTTGAGCCATTGCTGGCGCTGGGCGGCCGGCGGCATCGGGTTGGCGGCGTATGCGGCGCGTTGGGCGTCGAACAGGTTCTGCATTTCTTCCAGAGGCTGATTCAAATTCTGAAGGTAGGCGATGTCAGCGGTCATTGTCGGCTCCGGATTTGTTGTAATGAGTGACCTTTTAGAGTCTATACTCTAGAAAGTCAAATGACATCCTGGAACAGCTTTGTTTTATCCACTCGAGGATAGGTCGTAAGATGCCTGTCATCGCACTCTGAATTAAAGCTCAAGCCATGGCCCCTCGGATCAAAACCAGCGAGCGCATCGTGCAGAACAGCCTGGAGCTGTTCAATCAGCAGGGTGAGCGCAGTGTCAGCACCAACCACATTGCTGCCCACATGGAAATTTCACCGGGCAACCTGTACTACCACTTCCCCAACAAGCAGGCGATTATCGCTGTGTTGTTCAGTGAGTACGAAAGCCTGGTGGACAGCTTCCTGCGCCCGCCACAGGGACGTGCGTCGACGGTAGATGACAAGCGCTTCTACCTCCAGGAGCTACTGGCGGCCATGTGGCGCTACCGTTTTTTGCATCGCGACCTCGAGCACTTGCTCGACAGCGATCCGGAACTTGCCGCCCGTTATCGACGGTTTTCCCAGCGCTGCCTGATCCATGGCACTCACATCTACGCAGGCTTTGTCGAAGCCGGCATCCTGCAGATGGACAAGGTCCAGATTGAGTCCTTGACGCTGAATGCGTGGATCATCCTGACCTCTTGGGTGCGGTTCCTGTGCACCACGCGAGAAAACTCCAATCACCTGAGCGAGCAAGCCATAAAACGGGGCGTGTATCAGGTGCTGGTGCTTGAGGCCGGCTTCGTCACCGATCAGGCGCGCGATGCGGTAAATGCGCTGTACGAAGAGTTTTATGTGCCGTTGGCCCAGGCCTTAGAAGAAGTGCAGTAGGATCGAACACTGACTTAGTCACAGGAGCCCGCTATGCCCATTGCGCAACTGATCAGCCCGCAAGCACTGGACCTGAAAAAGGACCAGTCGGGGCTGGTGATTCTCGATTGTCGTTTTGCCCTCGAAGACCCGGATTACGGCCAGCGTAGCTATGCCGAAGGGCACATCGCCGGTTCTAGGTTTGCCGATCTCGAGCGTGATTTGAGCGGGACTGTGGTCAAGGGCGTGACCGGGCGTCATCCGCTGCCTGAAGCGGATGACTTGATCGAGCGCCTGCAAGCCTGGGGCATCAACGCCGACAGCGAAGTGGTTTTGTACGATGACGGCCCCGGTGCCTTTGCGGCGCGTGCCTGGTGGTTGCTGGCGTGGTTGGGCAAGCGTGACGGTGTGTTTATTCTGGACGGCGGGCTCAAGGCCTGGCATGCGGCGGGTTTGCCGCTGAGTCTGGATGCGTGCGATACCCTGCGTGGCACCTTCAGCGGGACGCCGGACAACGCGCTGGTCTTGAGTGCGCAACAGCTTGTACAGCGTCTCGGCCAACCTGAGTTGACCTTGCTCGATGCCCGAGGCTTGCCGCGTTTCAAAGGCGAAGTGGAGCCGATTGATCCGATTGCCGGGCACATTCCGGGGGCGCAGTGTGCGGCGTTTACCGACAACCTTAGCGGTGATGGGCGGTTTTTGCCGGCTGATCAACTCAAGCAGCGATTTGCCGCGAAACTCGGTAACCGTTCGCCAGCCGATCTGGTGGCGTACTGCGGTTCCGGAGTGACGGCTTGCCATAACCTGTTTGCGCTGTGCCTGGCGGGTTATCCGTTGGGGGCTTTGTATGCCGGGTCGTGGAGTGAGTGGATCAACGATCCCGCACACGGCATCGCCATCGGCGAGTAGTACAAATCCAATGTGGGCTTGCTCCCACATTGGGTCGTCGTCGCCATCAGCATTCGGGTAGTGGCCGGGCCGCGACAGCGCTGGGCGCCGGCCATGATGCCGATTCCATAGCCATCGTGCACATGGGGCGCGAAGCGGTGTTCGATGTCGTGCGGACAGCAACTCGACCCCGGCCAGCGGCTGTTAGCCAGAAGCGGATCGACTCGTCCTGATCGACGTCCATCGGCTACTTGCGACCCACCGCGGCCAGCCACTGCGGGATACGCCGTTCCAGGTAATAACCCGGTTGCCTGAACGAGCCATCGACGAAGCCGACATGCCCGCCCTTGGTTTGTAATTCCAGTTGTGTGCAGGCAGACAACTCGTCGGCGTGCGGCAGGCTGTGAGGAAAGACGAAGGGATCGTCGGCTGCCTGAATGATCAGGGTCGGTGTGCGAATTTCCCCAAGAAAATAGCGGCTCGACGCCCGACGGTAGTAATCCTCGGCATCGATAAAACCATTCAACGGCGCCGTGACCCGGCCATCGAAATCCCAGAAGGTGCGCATGTTCTCCAGCGAACCCAGCGCCGCCAATGCCGCCAGGCCCTCTTCACGTCCGTCATGCCGGAACTGGCGTTGTTTGTTCTTGATGTAGGCGAGCATCTCGCGCATGAAATGCGCCTGGTAGACCTTGGAAAACCCCTGGCCGATACGATCCGCGCACTGGTCGAGACGAAACGGAACCGACACCGCCACCGCACCGACCACACCGTTGTCACTGCCGGACTCGCCCAAGTGCTTGAGCAAGACGTTGCCGCCCAGGGAATAACCCACCACGTACAGCGGCGCCAACGGTCGTTTGGCCCGCAGGTGCCTGATGGTTTCGGCGAGGTCTTCGCTGGCGCCGGAATGGTAGCTGCGCGCCAACAGATTCGGTTCACCCGAACAGCCACGCCAGTTCAACGCGACACTGGCCCAGCCTTGGGCGGCGAGGGCCTTTTGCACACCGGCCACATAAGGTGAGTTCGACGAGCCGGTCAGCCCGTGCAACACCAGCACCAATGGTGCCGTCGCGCTGTGCGGGCCGTGCCAGTCGAGGTCGAGGAAGTCGCCGTCTTCGAGCCACAAGCGTTCGCGCTCGCGTTCGATGTGCGTGGTTTTGCGCCAAAGCGGTCCCCACAAGGTTTGCAAGTGCGGATTGCCCAGGCCCAAGGCGGGGGTGAAGCGGTCTGGCGGATGGGACACGATTGCTCTCGATGCAGCGGTGCGCAACGGGGTGCGCACCTTTTTCAAGCCGGTCGATTAACCGGCGATCTCTGCCATACGTTGCCACAACGCGTAGTAAACCCGCCCGGATTTCTGCTCCCGGTGCAGGCGCCAGTTGCCTGGCAAGCCAAGGGACGACGGCGCGTTTTCGCTTTCAGTGTAGATCCAGGCCTCGTCGGCCAGCCACTGACGCTCTTCCAGCAGCGTGCAAACACCCGGCAGCAGGTTCTGGTTGAACGGCGGGTCGAGGAACACCAGGTCGTAGGCCGTGGCGGTCTGGGTTTCAAGGTAGCGCAGGGCGTCGGCTGTCTGAATCTGGCCGGTGGTGCAGCGCAGTGTGCCCAGGTGCTCCTTGATGCTGGCGACCGCGATGTTGCTGGCGTCCAGCGCCTGGCCCATGGCCGCGCCACGGGACAGGGCTTCAAGAAACAATGCGCCGCTGCCGGCGAACGGGTCCAGCACCTTGGCGCCCGCGACATACGGCGCGAGCCAGTTGAACAGGGTTTCACGCACCCGGTCCGGGGTCGGGCGCAGGCCCGGGGCGTCGGGGAAGCTCAGCTTTCGGCTGCCCCATTCGCCGCCGATGATGCGCAGTTGATTCACGCCGTTGTGGACGTTGTGAACAGGTTTTTTAGGACGCGTGGCCATTAATGCTCCGGAACCCCGAGCGGCTGCTCGGCAGGTTTATCAGATGGGGCCGGTAACGGCTTTTGTGGCACGGTCGGGCCAGCGCTGACGATGACCATCTTCTCCGTGCTCAAGTGTTTGTTCAGTGCGGTCTTGACCTGGTCGACGGTCAGGCTCTGGGACTCACGCATGAAGTCATCCAGATAACTGAGCGGCAGGTTGTAGAACCCCATGGCGCCCAACTGGCCGACGATATCGGCGTTGCTGGCGGTGGACAGCGGGAAGCTGCCGGCCAGTTCACGCTTGGCGTCATCGAGTTCTTTTTGCGTCGGGCCGGTTTTAAGGTAGTCGGCCAGCACGTCCTGCACCAGTTTCAGCGTGCCTTCGCTCATCTCGGCGCGGGTTTGCAGGTTGATCATGAACGGACCACGTGCCTGCATCGGGGTGAAACCCGAGTACACGCCGTAGGCCAGCCCACGTTTTTCACGCACTTCGCTCATCAAACGGGTGCCGAAACCACCGCCGCCGAGGATCTGGTTGCCCAAGGACAGTGCGGCGTAGTCCGGATCATCACGGTCGATGCCCAGTTGCGCGAGCATCAGGTTGGTTTGCTTGGACGGGAACTCGATGTGGCCGACGCTGGCTTTCGGTTCTTGCGGCTGTGCGATCTTCGGCAGTGCCGGGCCTTTTGGCAGCGCGCTGGAGACCTGCGCGGCAATCGCTTCGGCCTCGGCGCGAGACAAGTCACCGACCAGCGCAATTACCACGTTGCCAGCGGCGTAGGCTTTTTCATGGAACGCTTTCAGCTGACTCAGGGTGATCGCCGGAACAGATGTCGCCGTGCCGTCGCTCGAGTGCGCGTAAGGGTGATCGCCGTACAAACGGTTCATCAGCTCCAGGCTCGCCAGTTTGCCGGGGTTCTGTTTCTGGTATTCAAAACCGGCGAGCATCTGGTTCTTGATGCGCGCGAAAGAGTCAGCGGGGAAAGTGGGTTTGCCGATCACTTCGGAGAACAGCTTCAGGGCCGGTTCGCGTTTGTCCTTGACGCTGAGGCTGCGCAAAGACGCCAGCGCCATGTCCTTGAAGGCGCCGTTGCCGAAGTCAGCCCCCAGGCCCTCGAAACCCTGAGCGATGGCGCCGACATCTTTGCCGGCCACGCCCTCGTTGAGCATTGCGTTGGTCAGCACGGCCAGGCCCGGCGCATTGCCGTCCTGGCTGCTGCCGGCGGCGAAGATCAGGCGCATGTCGAACATCGGCAGCTCACGCGCTTCGACGAACATCACCTTGGCGCCTTCGGCGGTGGTCCAGGTCTGTACGTCGAGCGTGCGGTGGCTCGGTGCCTTGCCGTCGAGTTCGGTCAGCGATTGCAGCTTCTGGCTCGACCTGGCTTTATCCAGGGCTTCGCTGGCCTTGGACTCACCGGTTCTGGACAAGTAGAAAGTCGCGGAGCCGATCAGGGCGACAGCGATCAGGCCGATCAGGGCCAAACGTGGTTTTTTGCGCTCACTCATGAGTCGTCTCCAGTGGCAGGACATGGGCGACGCTGAGACGTTCGCGGGTGAAATACAGCTTGGCGGCTTTCTGGATGTCTTCCGGCGTTACGCTTTCCAGGTCGGCCAGTTCGGTATCCATCAACTTCCACGACAGACCGACGGTTTCGAGTTGGCCGATGGACGTGGCCTGGCTGGTGATCGAATCACGCTCGTAGACCAGACCGGCAATTACCTGAGCGCGCACACGCTCCAGCTCTTCAGCGGATGGCGCGGTGGTTTTCAGTTGTTCAAGCAGCTTCCACAGACCGGCTTCGGCCTGGGCCATGGTTTTCTTTTTCTGCGTGTTTGGTGTGGCAGACAAGGTGAACAGGCTGTCACCGCGGGTGTAGGCGTCGTAGCTCGACGAGCCGCCGGACACCAGCTCTTCGCCGCGTTCCAGTTGCGTCGGGATGCGACCGCTGTAGCCGCCGTCGAGCAGCGCGGAGATCAGGCGCAAGGCGTTCACCGAGCGTTTGTCTTCGGTGGTGGCGATACTTGGCACGTTGAAACCCAGCATCAGGCTCGGCAATTGGGTTTGCACGTGCAGGGTGATCAGGCGTTCGCCGGGTTCAGCCAGTTCCAGCGGGATTTTCGCTGGAGGCACATCGCGTTTGGCAATCGGGCCGAAATAACGCTGGGCCAGGGCCTTGACCTCGTCCGGGGTAACGTCACCGACCACCACCAGCGTGGCGTTGTTCGGCGCGTACCAGGATTGATACCAGTGGCGCAGCTCTTCAACTTTCATGCGATCCAGATCGACCATCCAGCCGATGGTCGGCGTGTGGTAACCGCTGGCCGGGTAAGCCATCGCCTTGAAGCGTTCGTAGGCCTTGGACATCGGCTTGTCGTCGGTGCGCAGACGACGTTCTTCTTTAATGACTTCGATTTCGCGGGTGAACTCGTCAGCTGGCAGGCGCAGGCTGGCCATGCGGTCGGCTTCCAGTTCGAAGGCCACGCCCAGACGGTCGCGGGCCAGCACTTGGTAATAAGCGGTGAAATCGTCGCTGGTGAACGCGTTCTCTTCGGCACCGAGGTCGCGCAGGATCAGCGACGCTTCGCCGGGGCCTACCTTCTCGCTGCCCTTGAACATCATGTGTTCCAGCGCATGGGAAAGACCGGTCTGTCCCGGTGTTTCGTAGCTGGAGCCGACCTTGTACCAGACCTGGGACACCACCACTGGCGCACGATGGTCTTCGCGCACGATAACTTTCAAGCCGTTGTCGAGGGTGAATTCGTGGGTGGGTTGTGGATCGGCAGCCAAGGCTGACAGTGGCAGACAAACTGTGCTGAGCAGCAGGCCTGCAGCGCGGCGGGCTAGAGCATTCATTCGTTTTTTAAACCTGTTGGGCTGCCCGCTTGGTCTTAGCGTCAGCGGGCGAGAGGGTGCTAGGATAACGGTCCGTTTTACTGGCGGCCACGCCTATCAGGCCTTTGATCGGTCTGCAGGTTGTTTGGGTTTGCGGCGCAAGCTTTGAGTTTGACAGCTAAACTCTGCGTTTTCGCCGACGATGCCGTTCCAGTCCTTCGTATTAGTCGACCTTTGGGGTGCGATTTGCACCTCGACAAAATGTTGCGCGTGAACAAGCTGGATCAATCGCAGTCTGTTCTGCATCGAATATTTATTTGCCGAGGCGCCCTTTGGCGCGTCGCTACCGTGAGATAGCCGTCCTCCATGTTTGGTTCCAACGACGACAAGAAAGCCCCAGCTGCGGCTGGCGAGAAGAAAAGCCTGTTCGGATGGCTGCGCAAAAAGCCGCAGGAACCCGTCGTCGAACAGCCACAGCCACTTTCTGAGCCCACGCCGGCGCCGACAACAGAAGAAGACCTCGCACCGATTGTCTTGCCGATCGCCGAGCCGGTGTTGCAACCGGTGGTCGAGCCGGCTCACGTTGCTGAAATCAGTGCCCAAGTGCCCCTGACGCCGATTACCGAACCCTGGCTGACGCTGCCGGTGGCCGAAGAGCCGGTTGCCCTCGTTGAAGACGAGTTGGCACCGCACATTACGCCACCGATTCCAGCCCCGGCCGCGTTTGTGCCTGAGCCTGTTAAGGTGCCGGTGGTTGAGCCGGTTGTCGCGCCAGTGGTTGTGGCCGAGCCTGAGCCGGTTGTTGCAGAACCTGTGGTTCCTGCTTTCGTTGCTCCTGTTGCTCCGGTCGTGCAAGCACCAGCACCGGTCGTCGCTCCGGACGAAACGCCCGTCGAGCCGCAGCGTGCGGAAGAATCCAAAGCCGGTTTCTTCGCCCGCCTCAAGCAAGGCCTGTCCAAGACCAGCGCGAGCATCGGCGAAGGCATGGCCAGCTTGTTCCTGGGCAGAAAGGCCATCGATGACGAATTGCTTGAAGACCTCGAAACCCGCCTGCTGACCGCCGACGTTGGCGTCGAGGCCACGTCGGTGATTATCCAGCGCCTGACCCAAAAGGTAGCGCGCAAGGAACTGGCCGATTCCGATGCACTGTACAAATCCCTCCAAGCCGAACTGGCCGCGATGCTCAAGCCGGTCGAGCAACCGCTGAAAATCACCTCGCAGAACAAACCGTTCGTGATTCTGGTAGTAGGCGTCAACGGCGCCGGCAAGACCACCACCATCGGCAAACTGGCGAAAAAGCTGCAGCTCGAAGGCAAGAAAGTCATGCTCGCGGCCGGTGACACCTTCCGTGCCGCGGCAGTGGAGCAATTGCAGGTCTGGGGCGAACGCAACAAGATCCCGGTCATCGCCCAGCACACCGGCGCCGACTCGGCTTCAGTTATCTTCGACGCCGTACAAGCCGCCAAGGCCCGTGGCATTGATGTGCTGATCGCTGACACGGCCGGTCGACTGCACACCAAAGACAACTTGATGGAAGAGCTGAAGAAAGTTCGCCGGGTGATCAGCAAGCTCGACGCCGATGCGCCGCATGAAGTGCTGTTGGTGCTCGATGCCGGCACCGGTCAGAACGCCATCAGTCAGGCCAAGCAATTCAATCAGACCGTCGAACTGACCGGCCTGGCGCTGACCAAGCTCGACGGCACCGCCAAGGGGGGGGTGATTTTCGCCCTGGCCAAGCAGTTTGGCCTGCCGATTCGCTACATCGGCGTCGGTGAAGGCATCGACGATTTGCGTACCTTTGAAGCAGAACCCTTTGTCCAGGCACTGTTTGCCGAGCGGGAGCGTTCATGATTCGTTTCGAACAGGTCGGTAAACGCTACCCGAACGGTCACGTCGGCTTGCATGAGCTGAGCTTTCGAGTCCGTCGGGGCGAATTCTTGTTTGTCACCGGCCATTCCGGCGCCGGTAAAAGCACCTTGTTGCGCCTGCTGCTGGCGATGGAGCGTCCGACCACCGGCAAATTGCTGCTGGCTGGCCAGGACCTCGCCACCATCAGCAACGCGCAGATTCCTTACCTGCGCCGGCAGATCGGCGTGGTGTTCCAGAATCACCAGTTGCTGTTCGATCGCACAGTGTTCAATAACGTCGCGCTGCCCTTGCAAATCCTGGGTCTGTCGAAGGCCGAGATCGTCAAGCGCGTGGATTCGGCCCTGGAGCGCGTGGCGCTCTCGGACAAAACCGATTTGTACCCGGGCGACCTGTCCACCGGTCAGCAACAGCGCGTCGGCATCGCCCGCGCCATCGTCCATCGTCCGGCCTTGCTGCTGGCGGACGAACCGACCGGTAACCTCGACCCGCGACTGGCCGCCGAAATCATGGGTGTGTTTGAAGACATCAATCGCCTGGGCACCAGCGTGCTGATCGCCAGTCACGACCTGGCGCTGATCGCCCGCATGCGTCACCGCATGCTGACGCTGCAACGTGGCCGATTGATCGGTGACGGGGAGGCTGCCGAATGAGTGCGACCCGTAGCCCCAAAGTTTCCGAGCGTGTAGCCCCGAAGGCTGCCGATCCGCAACCACAGAAGAAAAAACGCGACGATGACGACGGCCCGGACTTCGCGACGTTGTTCCGCGCCTGGGTGGAAAGTCACCGTGCGAGTCTGCTGGACAGCTTGCGCCGCTTGGGCAAGCAGCCGATTGGCAGCTTTTTCACCTGCATGGTGATGGCCGTTGCGCTGAGTTTGCCCATGGGCCTGTCACTTTTGTTAAGTAACGTAGAGCGTCTGGGTGGGTCCTGGCAGCGTGCGGCGCAGATTTCCCTGTACCTGCAACTGGAAGCCAGCCCTGAACAGGGCGAGGCACTGCGCGAGCAGATCAAAGGCATGCCGGGCGTAGCGGATGCTGAATATGTCGGTCGCGACCAGGCGCTGGAGGAGTTTCAGCAGCAGTCCGGCTTGGGCGAAGCGTTGAAGGAGTTGCCGGAAAACCCGCTGCCCGGCGTGGTCCTGGTGACACCGAACGAAGTCGACAAGCCCGCGCTTGAAGCATTAAGACAAAAACTATCCGAGCTGCCGAAGGTACAACAGGCGCAACTTGATCTAGTCTGGGTCGAGCGACTGGCAGCCATCCTCAAGCTGGGCGACCGTTTTGTCTTCGGTCTGACCGTGCTGCTGGTTTCTGCATTACTTTTGGTGATAGGCAATACCATTCGTCTTCATATTGAAAACCGCCGCACAGAGATAGAAGTGATTAAACTCGTCGGCGGCACTGACAGCTATGTGCGCAGGCCCTTTCTCTATATGGGCGCGTTGTATGGCTTCGGTGCGGGGATGCTGTCTTGGGGCGTACTGGCGTTTGGCTTGAACTGGCTGAACGACGCGGTGGTTGGACTGGCCGGTTTGTACGGCAGTGATTTCGCGCTGGCCGGAGTGCCAGCTGCCGATGGTCTGTCTCTCTTGCTTGGCGCGGTGCTGTTGGGGTATATCGGTGCATGGATTGCAGTCGCACGCCACCTGAGGGAGCTTGCGCCTAAGTAGTATCATTTTGCTCGTATTGACCTTTCAGCGTTTATGGGAACTTGTCTTTCGGTTTCCGGTCAATTTTCGCAGTGCTGAACTGCACGAGTTTGTAAGTCGGAGGTTTTGTCGTATGACCAATTCTTTGCAACCTGCATATGCTCTGGTCCCGGGTGCGAACCTGGAGGCTTATGTGCACACCGTGAACAGCATTCCATTGCTGACGCCGGAGCAGGAGCGTGAACTGGCCGAGAGTCTCTATTATGAGCAGGATTTGGGGGCGGCTCGGCAGATGGTGCTCGCCCACCTGCGTTTTGTCGTACATATCGCCCGTAGCTATTCCGGGTACGGTCTGGCTCAGGCTGACCTGATCCAGGAAGGCAACGTCGGCCTGATGAAGGCTGTGAAGCGCTTCAACCCGGAAATGGGTGTGCGTCTGGTGTCCTTTGCTGTGCACTGGATCAAGGCGGAAATTCACGAGTTCATCCTGCGCAACTGGCGCATTGTGAAAGTCGCGACCACCAAGGCCCAGCGCAAGTTGTTCTTCAACCTGCGCAGCCAGAAGAAACGCTTGGCGTGGCTGAACAACGAGGAAGTCCACCGTGTAGCGGAAAGCCTCGGTGTAGAGCCTCGGGAAGTGCGCGAGATGGAAAGTCGCCTGACCGGCCATGACATGGCCTTCGACCCGGCCGCGGAAGCGGACGACGACAGTGCTTTCCAGTCGCCGGCCAACTATCTGGAAGACCACCGGTACGACCCGGCGCGCCAGCTGGAAGACGCGGACTGGAGCGACAACTCCAACCACAACCTGCACGAAGCGCTGGAAGTGCTGGACGACCGCAGCCGTGACATTCTCTATCAGCGCTGGTTGGCTGAAGAGAAAGCCACGCTGCATGACCTGGCGCAGAAGTACAACGTGTCGGCCGAGCGTATCCGTCAGCTTGAGAAGAGCGCGATGAACAAGCTCAAGTTGTCGATCGCGGCATAACCTGCGAACCGGCCATAAAAAACGCCCCGAACATTGATCGGGGCGTTTTTGTTTGTGCCTGGTTTTGTGGTGTTACTGGGCCCAAGGCGCCCGGCGTGAATCATTGAGGCCCAGCAAATAGCTGTCGCCCCCCAACTGACTCATCTGCTGCCGAATCCACCCGGCCCGTCGTGCGACATAATTTGTCGGATGGCTTGCGCTCCACACTCTAGGGTTGGGCAACACAGCAGCCAGCAAGCTCGATTGCTGACGGCTCAGGCTTTTAGCGCTCACGCCAAAGTGATGCCGTGCCGCAGCCTCTGCTCCAAACACTCCGTCATCCCACTCAACACTGTTGAGGTAAACCTCAAGAATCCGCTGCTTGGGCCAGAACACCTCAATCAATCCGGTGAACCACGCTTCCAGGCCCTTACGCAGCCAGCTGCGCCCAGACCACAAAAACAGATTCTTCGACACCTGCTGGCTCAGCGTGCTGGCGCCGCGAATCGAACCGCCCAGCTCGTTATGAGCCAGTGCCGCCTGAATCGCGCCGAAGTCAAAACCCCAGTGCTCCGGGAATTTCTGATCCTCGCCGGCAATCACCGCGACTTTCAGGTCGTCGGAGATTTCCTCCCACGGCTTCCAGGTCCGCTGCAGGTCGATTGGCTCGCCGTCGAACCAGGATTCGATCTTGCGTTCGACCATCAACGCCGTTCCCGGCGGCGGCACCACGCGAAAGATAAGCACCAGCAAGACGCTGCCGCCCGCGAACCAGAGCACGGCCTTTGTGAATCGTCGTAAAAATATACGCAGCATAGAGATGGCTTGGCCGAACCCGTTGAGCGGGCCATTATACAGACCCTGTTGATCGAGTCTGACTGGAGTTCTTCATGCTGCGTGGCTTTTTGATGCTGGCTGCTTTCTTCGGCTTCACGGGCGTTGCCCTCGGCGCGTTCGCCGCGCATGGCCTGAAAAACCGTCTGACCCCCGAGTATCTGGCGATTTTCCATACCGGCGTCACCTACCAACTGGTGCATACCCTGGCATTGTTGGGCCTAGCGCTGCTGGCCACACAGATTCCAGGTCGTTTGATCACTTGGGCCGGAGCCTCGTTTGCCATCGGCATCCTGCTGTTTTCCGGCAGCCTGTACCTGCTGACCCTGACCGGCGTCAGTAAGCTCGGAATTGTCACACCTTTTGGTGGATTGGCGTTCCTGATCGGCTGGACCTGCCTGGGTTTCGCCGCCTGGCGCTTGCCGCTTACCGCTTGACGCTTGTTGCTGACCTTTAGGTCATGATCGGGCTAGAATGCCAGCCCCTAAAAATGATGGCGGCATTCGGCATGCGCATTCAGTTGAACGGCGAATCCCTTGAACTGCCCGACGGTGAAACCGTTGCGGCCCTGCTGACCCGTCTGGAACTGACCGGGCGCCGGGTGGCGGTTGAACTCAATCTGGATATCGTCCCGCGTAGCCAGCATGCCGACACCACGCTGAACGACGGCGATTCCGTCGAAGTGGTTCACGCCATCGGCGGCGGCTAGCCGCCCGGCTCGCAAGGGCACAGAATTCTGCAAGAACCTCACCCCTACAGAGGATTTCCCATGAGCATCGTTCGTAGCGACAAGCCCTTCGTCCTGGCCGGTCGTACTTACCAGTCGCGTTTGCTGGTAGGCACCGGCAAGTACCGCGACATGGAAGAAACCCGCCTGGCCATCGAAGCCTCGGGCGCCGAGATCGTCACCTTCGCCGTGCGCCGTACCAACCTCGGGCAGAACCCGGGCGAACCGAACCTGCTCGAAGTCCTGTCGCCGGATCGCTACACCTTTCTGCCGAACACGGCCGGTTGCTTCGACGCTACCGAGGCTGTGCGCACCTGCCGCCTGGCCCGTGAGCTGCTCGGTGGTCACAACCTGGTGAAGCTGGAAGTGCTGGCCGACCAGAAAACCCTGTTCCCCAACGTGATCGAAACCCTCAAGGCCGCCGAAGTGCTGGTCAAGGAAGGTTTCGACGTGATGGTCTACACCAGCGATGACCCGATCATTGCCCGTCAACTGGCGGAAATCGGCGTGATCGCGGTGATGCCGCTGGCTGGTCTGATTGGTACGGGCCTGGGGATCTGCAACCCGTACAACCTGCAGATCATCCTCGAAGAAGCCAAGATTCCTGTGCTGGTGGATGCCGGTGTCGGCACCGCTTCCGACGCCACCATCGCCATGGAACTGGGTTGCGAAGCGGTGCTGATGAACTCGGCTATCGCCCACGCCCAGCAGCCGGTCATGATGGCTGAAGCCATGAAACACGCCATCGTTGCAGGCCGCCTGGCCTACCTCGCCGGCCGCATGCCGAAAAAACTCTATGCCAGCGCCTCCTCGCCGCTGGATGGTCTGATCAAGTAAGAGCCATTGATGACTGAATCAAACGAAACGCCTGTCACGCCTGCAGAAGGCGAAGAGCGCCAACACCGTCGTATCAAGAGTTTTGTGATGCGCGCCGGGCGCATGACCGAAGGCCAGCAAAAAGGTCTGGAACAGGGCACGCCGCTGTTCGTCCTGCCATTGGCCGATGCGCCGGTGGACTTCGATCAGGTCTTCGGCCGTTCGGCACCGCGCTCGCTGGAAATCGGTTTTGGCATGGGGCATTCGCTGCTGGAAATGGCCGCAGCCTCGCCGGAACAGGATTTCATTGGCGTGGAAGTTCACCGTCCGGGTGTCGGCGCGCTGCTCAATGGCGTACTGACGCAGGGCCTGACCAACCTGCGGGTTTACGATTGCGACGCGATCGAAGTGCTCAACCGCTGCATCGCCGACAACAGCCTGGATCGCTTGATGCTGTTTTTCCCGGATCCGTGGCACAAGAGCCGTCACCACAAGCGCCGTATCGTTCAGGCGTCGTTCGCTGAACTGGTGCGCAGCAAGTTGAAGGTCGGCGGTGTGCTGCACATGGCCACTGACTGGGAACCGTACGCCGAGTACATGCTGGAAGTGATGAACGTCGCGCCGGGCTACCGCAACCTCGCCGAAGACGGTAAGTGCGTGCCGCGCCCGACCGAACGCCCGATCACCAAGTTCGAACGCCGCGGCGAACGTCTTGGGCATGGCGTGTGGGACCTGAAGTTCGAAAAACAGTCCTAAAGCCCTACGCAATACCCTATGTGGGAGCGGGCTTGCTCGCGAAGGCGTCGTGTCAGTCGACATAAATGTGTCTGATACACCGCCTTCGCGAGCAAGCCCGCTCCCACATTTGTTGTGTGGTGTGTTCGAAATTTAGCGGCGATCAGCGACTACGCCGATCAGCACCAGCACCACCAACAACACCGGAGCCAAGCTGTAGTTGTTGAACTGGCTCAGCCCGCGCACGACCCACGGCGTGGCGTAGATCAGCGCGGCGCCGCTGCCGATCATGCACAGCAAGGCCATCAGCGGGACACGCAAGGCGCCGGCAATGCTGCCCAGGCGTTGCTCGACCCAGGTTTTGAAATCCGAACCGAACAGCACCAGCAGGCAGCCCACCAAGGCCAGGGCGATTTCCGACAGGTTACTGCGGCTCCAGCGGGACACGGTGGCGAGCAGGTCGAGTATCAAATCCATTCGTTTTCCCTTAAGGCTGAAATCAGCTCAGAAATGTCTGCAGCAAGTCATTGAGAAACAGCTGTCCGCGCTCGGTGGCCGCCAGACGTGACGGTTCGACCTGCAACAAGCCACTTTGTTCGGCTTCACGGCGGTGTTCGGCGAGGCTTTCCAGCGTCATCCCGGTGCGCTCCGGATACAGCCGCGATTCGACACCTGCGGTCAGGCGCAGCGCGTTCATCAGGAACTCGAACGGCATCTCATCATTGGTCAGCGCCTTCTCGCCGGCCTTGAAGCTTTTCGCCGGGTTGAGGTAATCCTTGGGCAGGCGGGTCTTCCAGGTGCGCACGATGCGCCCGTCCGGGTGACTGAGCTTGCCGTGAGCGCCAGCGCCGATGCCGATGAAGTCGCCGAAACTCCAGTAATTGAGGTTATGCCGCGCCGGGCGACCCGGTTGCGCGTAAGCCGAGACTTCGTATTGCGCGTAACCGTGTTCGGCGAGCAGCGCCTGACCCGCTTCCTGAATGTCCCACAGCGTGTCGTCTTCGGGCAGCGTCGGCGGCTGGTTCCAGAACACCGTGTTCGGCTCCAGCGTCAGCTGATACCAGGACAGGTGCGTCGGTTTCAGGGCGATGGCTGTACGCAGGTCGTTCAGGGCATCTTCCAGGGACTGATCGGGCAAACCGTGCATCAAGTCCAGGTTGAAGTTATCGAACCCGGCCTGACGCGCCATTCCGGCAGCGCGCACTGCTTCGTCACCGTTGTGAATCCGCCCCAGCGCCTTGAGTTTCGCTTCCTGGAAACTCTGGATGCCAATCGACAGGCGATTGATGCCCAGCGCGCGGTAAGCGACGAACTTCTCTTGCTCGAACGTCCCGGGATTGGCTTCCAGAGTGATTTCGATGTCGCCGGCAAACGGAATCCGTTGTTCGACGCCTTTGAGCAAACGGCCCAACGCTTGCGCGCTGAACAGGCTAGGCGTGCCGCCGCCAAAGAAGATCGAACTCAGCTCACGGCCATACACCGCGTGGAGGTCCTGGTCGAGGTCAGCGAGCAAGGCGTCGACGTACTCTTCTTCCGGCAGCACCGGGCTGGCGGTGTGGGAATTGAAGTCGCAATAAGGGCATTTACGCACACACCACGGAATGTGGATGTACAGCGCCAGGGGCGGCAGCACTGGCAATGCCGCCCGTGGCGATTGGGCGTCGCCGCCGTAGATCAGCGGTGACGCGAATGAGTCGTGGGTCATTTCGATCCCAGACGCTGGCGCAGCAGATCCATTGCACGGGCGCGGTGGCTGATCTGGTTTTTGTCGCTCGGGCTCAGCTCGGCGCTGGAGCAATCGCGCTCCGGCACCCAGAACAGCGGGTCATAACCGAAACCATGCTCGCCACTGGCCGCGGTCAGAATACGCCCGTGCCACAGGCCTTCGCAGAGGATCGGCAACGGATCATCGGCGTGACGTACCAGCGCCAGAACGCAGACGAACTGCGCGCCGCGTTCGGCTTCCGGCACGTCTTTCAAGACGTCGAGCAGCTTGGCGTTGTTCGCCGCATCGCCCTTGCCGTCTGCATAACGAGCCGAATAGATGCCCGGTGCACCGCCAAGGAAATCCACGGCCAGCCCGGAATCGTCGGCCAGCGCCGGCAAACCGGAAATGCGTGCGGCGTTGCGGGCCTTGAGGATGGCGTTCTCGACGAACGACAGGCCGGTTTCTTCAGGCTCGACGCTGCTGAACTCGCCGATCGAGCGCAGTTGCACCGAGTCGCCGAGCATGGCCTGGAGTTCCTTGAGTTTGCCGGCGTTATGGCTGGCCAGTACGAGTTGCGTGAAATTGATCATTCGCCGGGGAAAAGCTCTTGGTTGAAATTGATGGTGTTGATTTTGTCACCGTTCTGCACCTTGATTTCGAAGGTGCGGATTTCCTGCTGGTCTACCGGGTATTGGGCGATGTAGTAAATCGCCCCTTGTTCGGTGATCTGTTTGAAGTTCAACGGCACGCTCTGGCTGGTCAGGTCTTTGATCGTGCCGCTCACCGAAGCCACCAACGGCTTGCCGTCCTTGATCACGGAGACATTGATCACGCCCTGATTCTTGCTGCGAACCAGTTCCGCCGCTTTGGCAATGTCCGGGGTCAGGTACGTGGAATTGAAGGTGTTGTAGTGCACCGTCGTGTCGCCGAAGGTTTCCTGGCGTTCGCCCTTGATGGCGTCAGCGGCCATGGCGGTGACGCTCAGGCAGGCAGTAAGTACAAACAGCGCTAGACGACCCATGTTCGTTCTCCTTGGAATGTCGTGGTTCAGACCGCGACTTTGTGATCCTGCAGCCCGGGGCTGCTGACGCGGTAAATACCGATCTCACCTAACAGATTAGGCCATAGCTTACTGGCCCACCCGTGTCGGTGCTGTTGATCCACGGCCAGCCGATCAATGACCTTGGCTTCACGTTCGCGACACAACGCCTCAAAGTCTTCAAAAGTGCAGAAGTGGATGTTCGGCGTGTTGTACCAGGTGTACGGTAGAAACTCCGATACCGGCATCCGCCCCTTGCTTGCCAGGTACCAGCGGCAGCGCCAGTGACCGAAGTTGGGGAAGGTGATGATGCATTGGCGGCCGACCCGCAGCATTTCGTCGAGGATCTTGTCGGGGTAATGCACGGCTTGCAGCGCCTGGGTCATGACCACGATGTCGAAGCTGTTGCTGGCAAAGTTGCCGAGGCCCTTGTCCAGGTCCTGCTCGATGACATTGATGCCCTTGGCCACGCACTCGGCAATGTTGTCCGGGTCGTTTTCCAGGCCATAACCGGTGACTTGCTTGTGGTCGCGCAGCCAGGTCAGCAGTTCACCATCGCCGCAGCCGAGGTCGAGCACGCGGCTGCCGGCGGGGATCCATTCCTGGATGATTTCCAGATCGGCTCTCATGTCTTCCTCAAAGCGCAATGCGGTTCATGTAGTTGCTGAAGGCCTGCAAGTAACGCGGGATCGGAATCAGGAAGGCGTCGTGGCCTTGCGGAGCGTCGATCTCGAGGTAGCAGACGTCTTTCTTGGCCGCCATCAGCGCGTCCACCAGTTCCCGAGAGCGGGCAGGGGAGAAGCGCCAGTCAGTGGTGAAGGACATCACACAGAACTTGGCCTGGGCATTGGCGAAGGTTTTCGCCAGGTCGTCGTCGAAGTTCGCAGCCGGGTCGAAGTAATCCAGCGCCTTGGTCATCAGCAGGTAGGTGTTGGCGTCGAACCGCCCGGAGAATTCTTCACCCTGATAACGCAGGTAGCTCTCGACCTGGAACTCGACGCTGTGGAAGTCGTAGTTGAGCTTTTCGCTCTTGAGGCCACGGCCGAATTTCTCGCCCATGGAGTCGTCGGACAGGTAGGTGATGTGCCCGACCATCCGCGCCAGCATCAAGCCGCGCTTGGGAATTACCCCCGCTTCCTGGAACGAACCACCGTGAAATTCGGGGTCGGTGAGGATGGCCTGGCGCGCCACTTCGTTGAAAGCGATGTTCTGTGCTGACAGCTTGGGCGCCGAGGCGATGGCCAGGCAGTGACGAATGCGCTCGGGGTAGGTGATGCTCCATTGCATCGCCTGCATGCCGCCGAGGCTGCCGCCAATCACCGCCGCCCATTGGCTGATGCCGATACGGTCGGCCAGTCGCGCCTGGCTGTGCACCCAGTCTTCCACGGTCAGCACCGGGAAATCGGCGCCAAACGGCTTGCCGGTTTCCGGATTGATGCTGCTCGGGCCCGTGGAGCCGTTGCAACCACCGAGGTTGTTCAGGCTGACGACGAAGAATTTGGTGGTGTCGATCGGCTTGCCGGGACCGATGCAGCTGTCCCACCAACCGGGTTTACGGTCGTCGGCACTGTGAAAACCGGCGGCGTGATGATGACCGGACAACGCATGGCAAATCAGCACGGCGTTGCTCGCCTTGGCGTTCAGCGTGCCGTAGGTTTCGTAGATCAGGTCATAGGCTGGAAGCGAACGCCCGCAGGCCAAGGCCAGGGGTTCGCTGAAGTGCGCCACTTGCGGCGTCACCAGACCAACAGAATCGGCGGGAAAGGCAGTTGGCATCGACCCTGCTCTCGTTGAAATGAGGCGTAAGTCTAAAGACCGGTGGGGTTAGCGGCAAGCAAAGGCCCGAGCTGATTTTTCCTGTCAGACCGAGGTGCGGCCATCGCGGGCAAGCCACGCTCCCACAATGGAATGCGATCCCCTGTGGGAGCGGGCTTGCTCGCGATGGCCGCGCCGCGGTTTAACGGTTCTATCGCACCAGATCAGGTAATTCCGGCAGCTTCTTCGGCGAACAAATCCGCACCCGTTTCTGCCGGTTCAACTCGCCGCTGATCAAGCTGACCTGACTCTTGGACACCCCAAATGCCTTGGCCAGAAACGCCATCAGATAGGCATTGGCCTTGCCTTCAACCGGCGGCGCGGTCAGGCGGATCTTCAGGCGATCACCGTGCAGCCCGCAGAAATCATCACTGCGGGCGGCCGGTTGCAGGTGACACTCCAGAATCAGGTCGTCACCGTCCCAGCGAAAGTAGCTCATCAGATCAGGCCGAGCAGCCCCTGCGGCATGAAGGCAAAGTACGCCAGGCGCGGGATCAGCCAGCTTTGCAGCAACTGGATCACGATGAAGGCGAAGATCGGCGAAATGTCGAGACCGCCCAGGTTCGGGATGATCCGGCGGAACGGAGCGAGCACAGGTTCAGTAATCTGTGCGACCAGCTCGGCGCCCGGATTGTGGCTGCCCGGGGCGACCCAGGACAGGATCACGCTGATGATCATGGCGTAGAACAGGATGTTCAAAAACAGCGAGAACAACGCAATCAGGGCCCATGGCACCAGCAGCAGCCAGTCGACCATGAAGCCTTTGAGCGCGAGGATGACGGCGATCAGCAGCATCTGCACGATCAACGCCAGCACCAGCGACGACATGTCGAGCCCGAACATGCTCGGGATCACCCGACGCAGTGGCTTGAGCAGGGGTTGCGTGGCTTTGACGATGAACTGGCACAGCGGGTTGTAGAAGTTTGCCCGCACCAGTTGCAGGATGAAGCGCATCAGCACGATCAGCAGGTACAGGCTGCCAAGGGTTTTGATGATGAAAATGGCAGCGTCATTGAGTCCGAGCATCTTTGATTCCTTTATAAGAGCTGATTAGCGACCGAGTTGCTCAGCCATCTCGGCCGAGCGATGCGCAGCGGCGCCGAGTGCAGTTTCGACCAGGGCTTCGAAGCCGCCGGCCTGGAATGATTTGATCGCAGCTTCCGTGGTGCCCGCAGGCGACGTGACACGACGACGCAGTTCGGCGGCGTCGACGTCGCTGGATACCGCCATGTGTGCGGCGCCCAGCGCGGTTTGCAGGGTCAGTTGCGCGGCAATGTCAGCCGGCAGACCGAGTTTCACGCCGGCGGCGGTCATGGCTTCGATCAGCAGGAAGAAGTACGCCGGGCCCGAGCCGGAAACGGCGGTGACCGCGTCCAGTTGCTGCTCTTCGTTCAGCCACAGGGCGATGCCCACGGCCGAGAGCAGTTCTTGCGCTTGCTGGCGTTGATCGGCGGACACTTCGGCGGTGGCATACAAGCCGCTCACGCCCTGACGCAGCAGCGCCGGGGTGTTGGGCATGCAGCGCACGATCGGCTGCGCGCCGAGCCAGTTGTTCATGCTGGCGCAGGTGATGCCCGCGGCAATCGACACCACCAGTTGATTTGGCTTGAGGCTCGGGCGAATCGCTTCACACACGGCTTTCATCGCCTGGGGTTTGACGGCCAATACGACGACGTCGGCATCCCGGATAGCATCGGCGTTGTCGGCGAAGACTTCGATGCCGTGTTCGGCTGCCACCTTGGCGCGGGTTTCTGCACCCGGATCGCTGGCGCGGACTTGCGAGGCGTCAAGACCTTTGGCGCGCAGGCCGCCGATCAGGCTGGCGGCCATGTTGCCGGCACCGATAAAGGCAATACGGGTTTTGCTCATGTCAGGTCCTTAAAAAAGAAAGTGGTCAAGGCTGGCTGTAGTCGCGGGCGCCGAACAGGGCCGTACCGATACGGACCCAGGTAGCACCCTGGGCGATGGCCGACTCGAGGTCGTGACTCATGCCCATGGAAAGCGTGTCGAGCGGCAGGTTCAGGCTGGCTTGCAGGCTTTGAACGGCAGCAAAAGCGGCATCCTGTTCGGCGCGATCATCCGTCGGCTCGGGAATCGCCATCAACCCGCGCAGATGAAGGCGCGGCAATTCGCTGATGGCCTTGGCCAGGGCCGGCAGGTCGGCCGGGGTGCAGCCGGATTTGCTGGCTTCACCGCTGACGTTGACCTGGATGCAGATGTTCAGGGGCGGCAGATCGGCAGGACGTTGTTCGGACAGGCGTTGTGCGATTTTCAAGCGATCCACGGAATGCACCCAGGCGAAGTGCTCGGCGATAGCGCGAGTCTTGTTCGATTGAATGGGGCCGATGAAGTGCCAGATCAAGGGCAGGTCGGCCAGTTCGAGCTGTTTGCCCAAGGCCTCCTGCAGGTAGTTCTCGCCAAAGTCGCGCAGGCCGGCGGCATACGCTTCGCGCAGGGCTTCGGCGGGTTTGGTCTTGCTCACGGCCAGCAGCTGAACGCTGTGCTCATCGCGCTGGGCAGCCAGGGCGGCGGCACGGATGCGTGAACTAACCTGAGCAATGTTGTCTGCTATCGTGGACATTCAATGTGCGCCAGCGGTCTGAAGGTTCGCGGCATTCTACTGGAATTGAGGGGCGCTATGGATATCACTGAACTGCTGGCTTTCAGCGCTAAACAGGGCGCATCCGACCTGCACTTGTCCGCCGGCCTGCCGCCGATGATCCGTGTCGACGGCGATGTGCGCCGCATCAATCTGCCGGCCCTTGACCACAAACAGGTGCTGGCGCTGATCTACGACATCATGAACGACACCCAGCGGGTGGACTTTGAGAAGCACCTGGAAACCGATTTTTCCTTCGAAGTACCCGGTGTGGCACGTTTCCGGGTCAATGCCTTTAACCAGAACCGTGGCGCAGGCGCCGTGTTCCGGACCATTCCGTCGAAGGTCCTGAGCATGGACGACCTCGGCATGGGCGAGGTGTTTCGCAAAATTACCGATGCGCCGCGCGGGCTGGTGCTGGTGACGGGACCGACTGGCTCCGGCAAGTCCACCACGCTGGCGGCGATGATCGATTACCTGAACAACCATCGCCATCACCACATCCTCACCATCGAAGACCCGATCGAGTTCGTCCACGAATCGCGCAAATGCCTGATCAACCAGCGCGAAGTGCATCGCGATACGCGCAGCTTTGCGACCGCCCTGCGCTCGGCGCTGCGCGAAGACCCGGACGTGATTCTGGTGGGGGAGATGCGGGATCTGGAGACCATTCGCCTGGCGCTGACCGCCGCCGAGACCGGGCATCTGGTGTTCGGCACGCTGCACACCACCTCAGCGGCGAAAACCATCGACCGTGTGGTGGATGTGTTTCCGGGGGATGAGAAGTCGATGGTGCGTTCGATGCTGTCCGAGTCGTTGCTGGCGGTGGTGTCGCAGTCGCTGGTGAAGAAGATCGGCGGCGGGCGGATTGCGGCGCACGAGATCATGCTCGGCACGTCGGCGATCCGTAACCTGATCCGCGAAGACAAGGTTGCGCAGATGTACTCGTCGATTCAGACCGGCGGGAATCTGGGAATGCAGACGCTGGATATGTGCTTGAAGGACTTGGTGACCAAGGGCTTGATCAGCCGCGAGCATGCGCGGGAGAAAGCGCGGTCGCCGGATAACTTTTGAAGCGGGGCCATCATGCCCAAAAAAAATCCCGGGACAGGCCCGGGATTTTCGGATCAGCGCTGTACGACGCGCATCTGATTCGGTTCTTTCGGCAGAACCCGCTTGGCAACCACGTAGTGGCTTTCCCAGTACGGTTTCTTCAGTGTATCGATGGTCACCGACTTGCCACGGCGTGGTGCGTGGATGAAGCGGTCGTTGCCGAGGTAAATGGCGACGTGATTGACCCGTCGGCTCTTGATGTTGAAGAAAATCAGGTCGCCCGGCTTCAAATCGCTGCGATCGACTTTCTCGCCGTGACCGCTGGCCATGGCGTTGGAAGTGCGCGGCAGGTCAAATGTCTCGTCGTTGAACGCATATTTCACCAGACCACTGCAATCGAACCCTTTACTTGGGCTGCTGCCGCCCCAACGGTAAGGCGTACCGAGGACGTTTACCGCGCGGCTCAGCACGTTGCTGCTGGTCTTGCTCGCCATCGGCGGAACAAGTTTGCTGTTGTCACTCAGTTGGGCCGAGTGTTTGGCATTTTGTTTGTTTTTGCTCGAAGGAGCAGAAACATGGGATTTTGGGGTGTAACCATTAACGTTTGGAAGACGTTGCTCACGATTGGTGGCGTGGGCGGCCAGTGGCATCAAAAGGCAAATGGTTAGCCATGTCTTGAAAAATGGACGCATTAGGCAGGGCTCGAATAGGTGAACGCGCAACTTTATAACAGCTTTTTTTGCCCTTCCGAGGCCGTTGGTCGATTCAACCTGGCGGTCAATGGAACCAATCAAGCGGCAAACAGACGCAATTGTCGGACAGAAGTCAGGTGTTATAAGGCTTTGACGGACATGACAGTCCCATTTGCCATACGTCGGCAACCTGTAAAAAAGTCACAAAGATTTAAAGAATATTTATCTATCGTGTGAATCGAGGTGCTCCATGAACAGCTATCAACAGTCCGCCGCGCATCAAGATACGCACAGCAAAGTGATCGGATATCTGCTGTGGATTTTCGGTTTTACCGGCGCTCACCGCTTCTATTACGGCAAGCCGGTGACCGGGACGATCTGGTTTTTCACTTTTGGCTTGCTGGGAATCGGCTGGCTGATCGACGTTTTTCTGATCCCGGCAATGGACCGTGAAGCGGACCTTCGGTTCACGGCGGGGCCGATCGAATACAACGTGGCGTGGATTCTGCTGACGTTTCTAGGGGTGTTCGGCGTACATCGGATGTATCAGGGGAAGTGGATCAGCGGGTTGCTCTACCTGGTGACGGGCGGGTTGTTCTTTGTCGGGGTGCTGTATGACTTCTGGACGCTGAATGACCAGGTTTCGGTGCGTAACGCCCAGAACAGAGGCGCTTTCCAGTAAGCCTTCGCGAGCAAGCCCGCTCCACTTTTGATCTGTGTCGTTCACAAATCTAATGTGGGCGCGGGCTTGCTCGCGAATGCAGGCCACCCGGTATTACGCCTGGTGGCTGATCCGCCCATCCACCAAGGTGTAGCGCACCACACCCGGCAGGCTATGCCCAATGAACGGGCAGTTCTCACCCTTGGACAGCCAGGTTTCCCCCGCCACGGTTGAAGCCGCAGGGTCGAACAGCACGATATCCGCCGGCCCACCCACCGTCAGCTTGCCGGCTGGCAAGCGCAGCGCCTCTGCCGGCCCGGCACTCAAGCGCGCCAGCAACGTTGGCAGGTCCAGCAAGCCATCCTCCACGAGCGTCATCGCCAGCGGCAGCAGCAATTCAACACTGCTGATGCCCGGCTCTGTCGCGCCGAACGGCGCCAGTTTGGCATCCCGCTCATGGGGTTGGTGGTGGCTGGAAATGGCCGAGATCACCCCCGATTTCACCGCCGCACGCAGGCCGTCGCGGTCGGCGCGGGTGCGCAGCGGCGGCTGGACGTGGTAGAGGCTGTTGAAGTCGATCAAGGCTTCATCCGTCAGAATCAGCTGATACAGCGCCACATCGGCGGTTACCGGCAACCCACGGGCCTGGGCTTGGGCGATCAGGGCCACACCGCGAGCGCTGGTGAGCTGGCTGAAGTGTGCGCGCACACCGCTTTGCTCGACCAGCAACAAGTCGCGGGCCAGGGCCACGGTTTCAGCCGTTTCCGGAATGCCCGGCAAACCGAGGAAACTGGCGGTGGGGCCTTCATGGGCCAGGCCACCTTCGGCCAGGTCACGGTCCTGCGAGTTGAAAATCACCGTCAGGTCAAACGTCGCCGCATATTCCAGCGCCCGGCACAGGGTGCGGGTGTTGCGGAAACTCTCCAGGCCGTTGCCGAAGGCCACGCAGCCGGCATCGCGCAGGGCGACGAGCTCGGCCAGTTGCTCGCCGTCCAGGCCTTTGCTCAGGGCGCCAATCGGGAAGACTTTGGTGTTACCGGCTTCGCGGGCGCGGTCGAGGATCAGTTCGGCCACGGCCGAGGTGTCCAGCACCGGTTTGGTTTTGGGCGGGCAGCACAGGCTGGTCACGCCACCTGCGGCAGCGGCGCGGGTTTCGCTGATGATCGAGCCTTTGCGGCTGTAGCCCGGCTCGCGCAGGGCGACGTTCAGGTCAACCAGCCCGGGGGCGGCCACCAGGCCTTGGGCATCGACGGTATCAACCGCGACAAAACCGGCTGGCGCGGCGCCCAGGGCGACGATCCTGCAAGCTTCAATGTGAATGTCAGTCACTTTATCCAGGCCGGAGGCTGGATCAATCACGCGTGCGCCGAGAATGCTGAGCTTCACTGGGCGTTCTCCTGCTCGAATTGACGTTGCGCAGTCTGCCCGCTCATGGCCATGGACAGCACGGCCATTCGAATCGCAATACCGTAGGTGACCTGGTTGAGGATCACCGAGTGTGGACCGTCGGCCACCGCCGACTCAATCTCCACCCCGCGGTTGATCGGCCCCGGGTGCATGACGATGCAATCCGGCTTGGCCCCGGCCAGGCGCGCGGTGGTCAGGCCGAACAGGCGGTAGAACTCGCCCTCGCTTGGCAACAGGCCGCCGGCCATGCGCTCGCGTTGCAGGCGCAGCATGATCACCACGTCGACGTCTTTCAGGCCTTCGGTCATGTCGGTGTAGACCTTCACGCCGTATTGCTCGATGCCAATCGGCAGCAGGGTTTTCGGCGCGATCACGCGGATGTCCGGGCAACCCAGGGTTTTCAGCGCCAGCATGTTCGAGCGTGCTACCCGCGAATGCAGGATGTCGCCGACGATGGCCACCGAGAGGTTTTCGAAACCGCCCTTGTGTCGACGGATGGTGAGCATGTCGAGCATGCCCTGCGTCGGGTGTGCGTGCCGGCCGTCGCCGCCATTGATGATTGCCACTTGCGGGCACACATGTTCGGCGATGAAGTGCGCGGCACCAGAATCTCCGTGACGCACGACAAACATGTCGGCAGCCATGGCTTCCAGGTTGCGCAGGGTGTCGAGCAGGGTTTCGCCCTTGCTGGCCGAGGAGGTCGACACGTTCAGGGTGATCACGTCCGCCGACAGACGCTGGGCCGCCAGTTCGAAAGTGGTGCGAGTGCGGGTGGAGTTTTCGAAGAACACGTTGCACACGGTCTTGCCGCGCAGCAACGGGACTTTCTTCACTGCCCGGGCGCCGACTTCGAGGAACGAGTCAGCGGTGTCGAGGATTTCCGTCAGCAACTCGCGGCGCAAACCGTCGAGCGAGAGGAAGTGGCGTAGCTGGCCCTGATCATTGAGCTGCAGCGGGCGCTTGATATCTAGAGGCGTCATCGCGAGGGGGGACTCTCAATAGGGCGAATTAAAGGGCGAGGTCTTGCAGTTCAAGCTTGAGCTCGGGGCCGGACAGCTTGACCCGCTCGTGGGCGGCCAGCGACAGCGTCGCACCGACCACATTCGGGCTGATCGGCAACTCGCCGGCGTCGAGGTCGAGCAGGCACACCAGCGTTACGCTGGCCGGACGGCCGTAGTCGAACAGTTCGTTCATGGCGGCGCGGATGGTCCGGCCGCTCATCAGCACGTCGTCGATCAGCACCAGATGCTGGCCTTCGATCTCGAACGGCAGCGCCGACGGGCGAACCTGCGGGTGCAGGCCGTTCTGGCTGAAATCGTCACGGTAGAAGGACACGTCCAGGGTGCCGAGCGGCGAATCGCTGCCCAGTTCTTCGAGCAACGCCTGGGCGACCCAGACACCGCCGGTACGAATACCGATGTAACGCGGTTCGCTGATGCCACGGTGTTCCAGGTGTGCCTTGAGACGGATCGCCATCTGGCTGATCAGTTCGGCGGGATTGGGCAGGCTCATGGTTGCTCCTTCTTGGGCCCGAGCCGGATGCTGCTTGTAGGGTGGCTCGGGTTGTCGCTATAGAGAGTCGCTTGCAGCGGCTCTTGAGGATTCGTTGTTTCAGGATTCGAACAGCGCGCTGTTTTCGTCGAGCCAGCCTTGCAGCAGCAGGGCGGCGGCAATGGCGTCGACCGGGTTGTCGCGGTAGCTGCCTTTTTGCCCGCCGCGATCACGTCGTTCGCCTTTGGCTTCAAACGTGGTCAGCCGTTCATCGTGGGTATAGAAGGGCAGGTTGTAACGACCGTTGAGGCGCCGGGCGAATTTTTCTGCGCGCAGGCACATGTCGCTCGGGGTGCCGTCCATGTTCAAGGGCAGACCGACCACCACCGCGTCGGGTTTCCAATCCTTGATCAGGGCTTCGACCTGATTCCAGTCGGGAACGCCGTTCTGCGCCTTCAAGGTGCACAGCTCTCGGGCCTGGCCGGTAATCACCTGGCCGACCGCGACGCCGATCTGTTTGGTGCCGTAGTCAAACCCCAAAATCAGGCGCAGGGCCATCAGGCGTGCCCCGCCTGGCTGGTGAGCAGGCTGAGATTGACGCCCAAATGTTTGGCCGCCGCTTCCAGGCGCAATTCGCTGCGGGTGTTGAACAGAATGTCGGCGTCGTACGGGCAGGTCAGCCAGGCATTCTGCGCCAGTTCCGCGTCCAGTTGCCCGGCTTCCCAGCCGGCGTAACCAAGGGCGATCAGGCTTTCCGACGGGCCCACGCCATCAGCGATGGCAAACAGCACGTCCTGGGAAGTGGAAAGAGACAGTTCCTCTGCCAGGTCAACGGTCGCCTGATAGCTCTGGCCCTTGGGATGCAGGACAAACCCGCGATCGGTCTGTACCGGGCCGCCGATGAAAATCGGCACATGCCGGCACAGCGCAGGTGGTTCGATGTCCGGGCGCAGTTGCTCGAGGATCTCGGCCAGATTCAGGTCTTGCGGGCGGTTGATGACCAGCCCCATGGCCCCATTGGCCGTGTGCTCGACGATGTAGGTCAAGGTGTGCGCAAAGTTCGGGTCGGCCATGTGAGGCATGGCGATCAGGAAGTGATGCTTGAGGTAGCTGGGGCTGACGTTCTTCATGAGCGCTAGTGTGGCGTTGGAGGGGCAAACTGACAAGCTGGGGATGTCGCAATTTGGCAGTCGACACAGCTTAAATGTGGGAGCGGGTTTGCTCGCGAATGCGGTTAATCATTCAACACTGATGTCGACTGACACCACGCCTTCGCGAGCAAGCCCGCTCCCACAGGGGATTTGTGTGTAGTCAGTTGCTGGACAGTCTGTCGCCGCGCGCAAACTTCCACGTGCGGATGATTTCCAGGCGGTCGATGTCCGAAAGGTCGCCGGTAAACGGTGCGAACGGCGCCGCGAGCCTGACGATCCGCTGCGCCGCCTGATCCAGCAGTGGCTGCCCGGACGACTCCAGCACCAGCACTTCATACAGCGAGCCATCGCGGTTGATCGAGACCATTAACCGCAAATTACCGTAGATCTGTTGGCGGCGGGCTTCATCGGGGTAGTTGAGGTTGCCGATGCGCTCGACCTTCTTGCGCCATTCGTCCTTATACCAGGCGCCTTTGTCGCGCATGGTCGAGGCGGCGCTCAAGCGGTGGATGCGCGGGCGTTTGGCGTACAGCTGTTGTTCGTTGGCCAGTTCCGCTTCGAGGCTGGCGATGTCGCTGGACAGCTGGGAACTGTCAAACGTCGGCGCGGCCACTTCCGCTTTGGTTTGCGGTTTGACCTCTTCGTTCTTGGCCGGGGCTTTTTTGGGTTTCGGGGCGATGGTAGTCACGGCAGCCTTGGGCGGCGCTTCCTGCACTTCAGGCTTGGCGGCAGGCGGTGGCGTGACTTTTTGCACCTTGTTGTCCTGGAACGGCGCGACCTCGGTGGTCTTGGGGATCGCCTTTTTATCCAGGGTGCCGCTGCCTTGCTGATTTTCCTGGGCGAGGAAGTCGGCTTTTTCGGGCTTCTTTTCGCTTTTGAAGGTGGCGAGGGTGATTTCCAGGGTTTTGCTGATTTGTTTGGGTTCAACCATCGTAAAGCCGACGCCCAACAGCAGGGCCAGGTGAATCAACGCCGCAAGAAACAGGGTAAAACCGAGGCGATCGGCCGGGCGCACACCACGGTGGGCGAGTTCAGCGGGCAGATCGGACGGAAGTGTCATGACAAAAAAACCAACATCGCGTTTTTCACAGGCCGCGCATGATAACGCAATGTTGGTTTCATCTTGGGTGTTCTATATCAACGAGCCTTGAGCTTCTGATCGATGGCATCCATCAGCAGTCCGCCAATGTCGGTACCGAACGCGTTATCAATCTCGCGAATGCACGTCGGGCTGGTGACGTTGATTTCGGTCAGGTGCTCGCCGATCACGTCCAGACCCACGAAAAGCAGGCCTTTCTCGCGTAGAGTCGGGCCGACTTGCGCGGCGATCCAGCGATCTTTGTCGGTCAACGGACGAGCTTCGCCACGACCGCCAGCCGCCAGATTGCCGCGGGTTTCGCCAGCGGCAGGAATGCGCGCCAGGCAGTAATCCACTGGTTCGCCGTCGATCATCAGGATGCGCTTGTCGCCGTCGACGATGGCCGGCAGATAACCCTGGATCATGATTTGCTGCTTGCCATGCAAGGTCAGGGTTTCGAGGATCACCGACAGGTTCGGGTGGCCGGCGGTGTGACGGAAAATCGAGGAGCCTCCCATGCCGTCCAGCGGCTTGAGAATCACATCGCCATGATGATCGGCGAATTCGCGCAGTACGTCAGGGCGGCGGCTGACGATGGTCGGCGGCGTGCACTGCGGAAACAGCGTAGCGAACAGCTTTTCGTTGCAGTCACGCAGGCTCTGCGGCTTGTTGACCACCAGCACGCCGGCGCGCTCGGCCTGCTCCAGCAGGTAGGTGGAGTACACAAATTCCATGTCGAACGGCGGATCCTTGCGCATCAGGATCACGTCCAGATCGCTCAGCAGAGCATCGGTCTCGGCTTCCAGTTCGAACCACTTTTGCGGGTTGGCGAAGACTTTCAGCGGTCGCATCCGCGCTCGCGCCTCGCCTTCAGCCTGGTACAAATCACTCTGTTCCATATAGAACAGTTCCCAGCCGCGCTTCTGCGCGGCCAGCAGCATGGCCAGCGAGCTATCCTTTTTATAGGAGATGCCGGCAATAGGATCCATGACAATCCCGACGCGAACGCTCATGGGTGTTTCCTCGAAAATGGATGGTCCGAACGGACATGAAAAAGTGGCGTCAGAGTGGCGCTGAGTGTGTTCCCGGTCAAGGAAAAACCACCGCAAAGACCGGCCGATAGATTGCATTTGGAGACTGTGCTAAAAAGGCTGCCATGCCGTGCTGGCCCTTGAGCATCAAGGGTTTCCAGCCACCAAACGGACAATTTGTTTCGCAAAGGCGACGGTAGAGCAATTATGGATCAGCATTCCAGCGCCTTGAAGGTCATGGTGATCGACGATTCGAAGACGATTCGTCGCACCGCCGAAACGCTGTTGAAGAATGTGGGTTGTGAAGTCATTACGGCCATCGACGGTTTCGATGCGCTGGCCAAGATTGCCGATAACCATCCCGGCATCATCTTTGTCGACATCATGATGCCGCGTCTGGATGGCTATCAGACCTGCGCTTTAATCAAGAACAACAGTGCGTTCAAGTCCACGCCAGTGATTATGCTGTCGTCCAAGGACGGGCTGTTCGACAAGGCCAAGGGGCGCATCGTCGGCTCCGACCAGTTTTTGACCAAGCCTTTCAGCAAGGAAGAATTGCTGAACGCGATCCAGGCCCATGTTCCGGGCTTCGCCGCCGTTTTGCCGCAGTAGGACATGCACAGTGACGCTCGGCCAGCGGGCCCGGCGTCGACAAGAATGGGGAAGACCATGGCACGTATTCTGATCGTCGATGATTCGCCGACCGAAATGTACAAACTGACCGGCATGCTGGAAAAGCACGGTCACCAAGTGTTGAAAGCCGAAAACGGCGCCGACGGCGTGGCCCTGGCCCGTCAGGAAAAACCTGACGCGGTGCTGATGGACATCGTCATGCCCGGCCTGAACGGTTTCCAGGCGACCCGCCAGTTAACCAAAGACCCCGACACCGGGCACATCCCGGTGATCATCATCACCACCAAGGATCAGGAAACCGACAAAGTCTGGGGCACGCGTCAGGGCGCAAAGGACTACCTGACCAAACCGGTCGACGAAGAGACCCTGATCAAAACCCTCAACAACGTATTGGCCGGTTGATCGTCCGGCCATGACCGAGTCGCTGACGGCTTTCGAACTGCTGCTGCAGATCGACCAGCGCTGTCGTCTGCTGGCGGCCGATCTACCCTCGCAACCGACGCGCCAGGATGCCTGGAGCGGCATCGGTTTTCGTATGGGCGAGGATTGGTATGTCGCGCCGATGGGCGAAGTCAGCGAAGTCCTGCATGAACCACGGTTCACTCAGTTGCCGGGCGTTAAATCCTGGGTCAAAGGAGTAGCCAACCTGCGTGGGCGATTGCTGCCGGTCATGGATCTGTGCGGTTTCTTTGGCCACGAAATCTCGGCCCCGCGCAAGCAGCGGCGGGTGTTGGTGGTGGAGCATAACGAGGTGTTTGCGGGGTTGCTCGTCGACGAGGTTTTCGGCTTGCAGCATTTTGCCCAGGACAGCCTGGAGCCGGCAGATCACACGAGTGGGCCGATGTCGGCGTTCGTCAAAGGCCGGTTCCAGCGCGAGCAGGCCTGGCAAGTGTTCAGCCCGTTTGCGTTGGCGCAGTCGCAAGGCTTTATGCACGTGGCGCTCTAGATGGCTCGCCACCTATTGAATGTGGGAGCGGGCTTGCTCGCGAAAGCGGTGGATCATTCAACATAGATGTCGATTGATAGACCGCTTTCGCGAGCAAGCCCGCTCCCACAAGGGTTACTCGGCGGGTTCTAAAGGTTGGTTAACAGGCGAGGACCGATGATAAAAACAAAAACAGGCAAGCCAGAAGGATCGCGCAGCCGTTCGCAGATCATCGCGCTGTTTATCGCGCTGATCGTGTTCATCATGCTGCTGTTCGCCAATTTCGCTTACCTCAACACCCAGGCCACATACGACAAACAGTACATCGGCCACGCCGGTGAGCTGCGGGTGCTGTCTCAACGCATCGCCAAAAACGCCACCGAAGCCGCGGCCGGCAAAGCGGCAGCCTTCAAGCTGCTCAGCGATGCGCGCAACGATTTCGCCCAGCGCTGGGGTTACCTGAAGAAGGGCGACCCGGCTACCGGCCTGCCACCCGCGCCGTCCACCGTGCGCCCGGAAATGCGTGCCGTGCAGCTCGACTGGGAACGCTTGCTGAAAAACACCGACGCCATTCTCTCTAGCGAACAAACCGTGCTGTCGCTGCATCAGGTCGCCGCGACCCTGGCCGAAACCGTGCCGCAGTTGCAGGTCGAATACGAGAAAGTCGTCGAAATCCTTCTGCAACGAGGCGCCCCGGCGGCTCAGGTGGCGATGGCGCAGCGTCAGTCGCTGCTGGCCGAGCGTATTTTGGGCGCGGTGAACACCGTGTTGTCCGGCGACGAAAATTCGCAGCAGGCCGCCGACGCCTTCGGTCGCGACGCCGCGCGTTTCGGTCAGGTGCTCAACGGCATGCTTCAGGGCAACGTGGCCCTGCACATCAGCCAGGTCGAGGACCGCGATGCGCGCGCCCGCTTGACCGAGATTTCCGAACTGTTCGAATTCGTCTCAGGCTCGGTGGATGAAATCCTCGAAACCTCGCCCGAGCTGTTTAAGGTCCGCGAGTCGGCCACCCACATTTTTACCCTGTCGCAAACCCTGCTCGACGAAGCCTCGCACCTGGCCACCGGTTTCGAAAACCTCGCCGGCGGGCGCAACACCGACACCATCGGCGGCTACGTGCTGGGTTTGCTGGCGCTGATGTCGATCATCCTGATCGGCCTGGTGATGGTGCGCGAAACCAACCGCCAGCTTCAGGAAACCGCCGAGAAGAACGAACGCAACCAGAACGCGATCATGCGGCTGCTGGATGAAATCGAGGACCTGGCCGACGGCGACCTGACCGTCACCGCCTCGGTGACAGAAGACTTCACCGGGACCATCGCCGACTCGATCAACTATTCCGTGGATCAATTGCGCGACCTGGTGGCGACCATCAACCTCACTGCCGGCCAGGTCGCCGCCGCCGTGCAGGAAACCCAAGCCACCGCCATGCACCTGGCGCAGGCCTCGGAGCATCAGGCACAGCAGATTTCCGAAGCCTCCACGGCCATTAACGACATGGCCCAATCCATCGACCAGGTCTCAGCCAACGCCGCGGAATCCTCAGCGGTGGCCGAGCGTTCGGTGGAAATTGCCAACAAGGGCAACGAGGTGGTGCACAACACCATCCACGGCATGGACAACATTCGCGAACAGATTCAGGACACTGCCAAGCGCATCAAGCGTCTGGGGGAGTCTTCCCAGGAAATTGGCGACATCGTCAGCCTGATCGATGACATTGCCGACCAGACCAACATCCTTGCGCTCAACGCAGCCATCCAGGCGTCGATGGCGGGTGACGCCGGGCGCGGCTTTGCGGTGGTTGCCGATGAAGTGCAGCGACTGGCCGAGCGCTCGTCTGCCGCGACCCGGCAAATTGAAACCCTGGTACGGGCGATCCAGACGGACACCAACGAAGCGGTGATTTCGATGGAACAGACCACCACCGAAGTGGTGCGCGGTGCGCGACTGGCGCAGGATGCCGGTGTGGCCCTGGAAGAAATCGAAGGGGTCTCGAAGACCCTCGCGGCGTTGATCCAGAGTATTTCCAATGCCGCGCAGCAACAAACCTCTTCGGCCGGGCAGATTTCCCTGACGATGAACGTGATTCAACAGATCACCTCGCAAACTTCGTCCGGCTCCACGGCCACCGCGGAGAGCATCGGTAACCTGGCGAAAATGGCCAGTCAGCTGCGGCGTTCGGTGTCCGGCTTCACCTTGCCGGCCGCGAAGGCGCAGGCGGCAGACAAAGCGTGAACCGTCCACAGGCGTATGATTTTTGATTGGCGTAGGGACTGGAGTGGTTATGGGTGATCGGCACGACTATGTGGCCCTTGAGTGGGTCAAAGGCGAGATTGCCGAAACGCTGAAGCAGGCTCATCAAGCCATCGAAACCCTGCTTGATGACCCGCAGGCGTTGTACGCCTTGAGCGATTGCCTGGCGTACATCCATCAGGTTCACGGCAGTTTGCAGATGGTCGAATTCTACGGCGCGGCGTTGCTCGCCGAAGAGATGGAGCAGTTGACCCGCGCCTTGCAGCTCGACCGCGTCAGCCATCGTGACGAGGCGCTGCGCCTGTTGCTGCAAGCCCTTGGGCAACTGCCGATTTACCTCGACCGGGTGCAAAGTGCGCGCCGGGACCTGCCCTTAGTGGTGTTGCCGCTGCTCAACGATTTGCGCAGTGCCCGGGGTGAAACCCTGCTTTCGGAAACCAGCCTGTTCAGCCCGCAACTGGCGGATCTGCCGCCGTTGGACGAAGCTTCGCTGTCGGGGCTGGAGCCCGCGGATTTCGCCAACGTGTTGCGCAAATTGCGCCAGATGCTGCAGGTGGCGCTGGTCGGGTTGCTGCGCGAGCAGGATGACCAGACCCACCTCGATTACCTGGCGAGGGTGTTTTCACGCCTCGAAGGGGTGTGCGCGGGATCGCCCCTGAGCCCGCTGTGGCAAGTTGCCTCGGCGCTGGTCGAAGGCATGCGCTCCGGGGTGATCGCCAACAGTCCGGCGCTGCGCAGCCTGTTCAAGGAGGCTGACCATGAACTCAAGCGCTTGCTTGAACAAGGCATCCACGGCATCAATCAACCGGCACCGCCGGAGCTGCTCAAGAGTTTGCTGTTCTACATTGCCAAGGCCGACCATCCCACCGGGCAGATGCTGACCATGAAAGATCGCTACTCACTGGACGACGCGTTGCCCGACAGCGCGATGGTCGATGAAGAACGGGCACGGCTGGCCGGCCCCGACCGCGATGCCATGCGCTCGGTGCTGGCCGCGCTCTGTGAAGAGCTGGTGCGGGTCAAGGAACGCCTCGACCTGTTCGTGCGCAGCGACCGCCAACACACCGCGGACCTCGACAGCCTGCTGGCGCCACTGCGGCAGATCGCCGACACCCTGGCGGTGCTGGGGTTTGGTCAGCCGCGCAAAGTCATCATCGATCAACTCGCGGTGGTGCTGAGCCTGGTTCAGGGCCAGCGCGAACCCAACGACGCGATCCTCATGGACGTTGCGGGCGCCTTGCTTTACGTCGAAGCCACCCTGGCCGGCATGGTCGGCACCGTGGAGCCCGAGAGCCGGGAAGAAAGCCGCCTGCCGACCACCGACCTGACCCAGATCCACCAGATCGTCATCCGCGAAGCGCGTATCTGCCTGCAAGAAGCCAAAGACATGATCGTCGACTACATCGACGCCGACTGGGATCGCCAGCATTTGCAGGCGTTGCCAGCCTTGCTGACCCAGGTGCGCGGCGCGTTGGCGATGATCCCGTTGAGCCGGGCGGCGAGCCTGGTCGAAACCTGTAATCACTTCATCCGCGAGCATTTGCTACTGGAGCCGGACCAGCCCGGTTGGCAGGAACTGGACACCCTGGCCGACGTGATCTCCAGCATCGAGTACTACCTGGAACGCCTGAGCGACGACCCCGAAGCACCGGGCGAAAAGTTGCTCGATGTCGCCGAAAAAAGCCTGGCATCGCTCGGGTTTTTCCCCAGCGAAACGCACGTGCCGATGCTTGATGATGTGCTCAGCCCGAGTGAAGCGCAGGTCATGCAGGACCAGCAGGCACTCGACGACCCCGAGATCGTGCAGACGCTGGCCGATGTGCTGGCCAGCCCCGTGTCTTCGGTCAATCCACCGGCCCTGACCACGCCCGGCAGCCTGCTGCCGCCGCCGGCCGGTGAAGAACCGGTGGACGATGAACTGCGCGAGGTCTTTCTCGAGGAGACCGATGAGGTTCTCGATATCCTCCAGGAGTATTTACCGCGATGGACCGCCCACCCCGACGACAAGTCCGCCCTGAGTGAGCTGCGCCGCGCCTTTCACACCTTGAAAGGCAGTGGACGGATGGTCCGGGCGCTGGTATTGGGCGAGCTCGCATGGGCCGTGGAAAACCTGCTCAACCGCGTGCTGGAAGACAGCGTCGCGCCAGGGGCCGCGGTGCAACAACTGCTCGCCGAGGCACTGAATCTGCTGCCGGAGCTGGTGGCCGAATACGCCGGCAATGCCCAGCGTCAGCGCAACGATGTCGACCAATTGGCGGCGCGTGCGCATGCCCTTGCCAAAGGCGATGCACCAGCCAGCGATGAAGACACACAGGACGTCGCGGCGCTTGATCCGCTGTTGCTGGAGATCTTCCGCAAAGAGGCCGAAACCCATCTGGCCAGCCTCAACCGCTTTCTCGATCAGGCCGCCGAGCATGTACCGCTTCAGGCCAGCGATGAGTTACAGCGCGCCTTGCACACCCTCAAGGGCAGCGCCTCGATGGCCGGTGTATTGCCGATCGCCGAACTGGCGAGGCCACTCGATCAACTGGCCCGCGAATACAAGGCACACCTGATCGCACTGGACCTGGACGAAGTCGAACTATTGCTGGAAGCCGAAGGGCTGTTCCGGCTCGGTTTGCGCCAGGTCAAGACAGATCCCCTGGCCGAGATTCGCGGTGCCCGTTCGTTGATCGAGCGCACTCAGGCGTTGCTCGCCGAGCGTCTGCAGTCGCTGTTGAGTACACCCAATACAGCGCTGCGAACCAAGCGCGATCCGCAGCTGATCAACAGCTTCCTCGCCCAGGGCATGGACATCCTGCTGGACGCCGAAAGCCTGTTGCAGCGCTGGCAGCAGCATCCCGGCGAGCGTCAGGAATTGACCGCGCTGCTCGATGAACTGACCACCCTCGGCGAAGGCGCACACCTCGCCGACCTGCATCCGGTGGACGCCCTTTGCGAAGCCTTGCTCGACCTCTATGGCGCAGTGGAAGAGAGCAGCCTGGCGGTCAGCGAGCGGTTTTTCCATGAGGCGCAAAGTGCCCACGAGGCGCTGATCAACATGCTCGACGAACTGGCCGCTGGCCAGGAAGTCAGCGCGCAACCGGAACGCATCCAGGCCTTGCGCAGTTTGCTCGATGAAAGTCTTGATCCCTTGTCCATGGGCCTGATCCGCAGTGATGGCAGCCGGACCCTGAGCATTCGCGAACTGGGTAGCGCCACGGCCGAACTAGCGCAATCGGCGACCCAGGTGGATCTGGACGATGAAATCGTTTCGATCTTCCTCGAAGAAGCCGTGGATATCCTCGAAAGCGCCGGCCAGGCGCTGCAACGCTGGTTGAGTGACCCGGATAACGCCGCACCGCTATCGTCCTTGCAGCGCGATTTGCACACGCTCAAGGGCGGGGCGCGGATGGCTGAAGTCGAGCCGGTCGGCGACCTCGCCCATGAATTGGAAAGCCTTTACGAAGGCTTGGTGGACCGCCGCTACACCTACAGCGAAACCGTGGCGCAGTTGCTGCAAAAGAGCCATGACCGACTCGCGGTGCTGCTGGAGCAACTGCAGAATCAACAATCGTTGGAGTCGCCGAGCGAGTTGATCGAGGCGATTCGCGAGTTTCGTCAGGGCAATGCCAACACCGCCGACGTGTCGGAGCCCGCGCCAGCCAAGGACTCGCCGGGGCATGATCCCGAGTTGCTGGAGATCTTCCTTGAGGAAGGTTTCGACATCATCGAAAACTCCGGTGGAGCGCTTTTGCGCTGGCAAGCCGAACCGTCGAACCGGCAGGAAATCGAAACCCTGCTGCGCGATCTGCACACGCTAAAGGGCGGTGCGCGCATGGTCGAAATCGCCCCCATCGGCGACCTTGCCCATGAACTGGAGTTTCTCTACGAAAGCCTGTCGGCGGGCACCCTGCAACCCAGTGCAACGTTGTTCACCTTGCTGCAAAGCAGCCACGACCGCTTGGCGCAGATGCTCGACGCGACCCGTGCCGGACAGCCATTGCCGCCGGCCGACCGACTGATCGACGCAATCAAAAACTTCAGCCATCCGGCCGTGCTTCAGCCGGCCCCTGTGGCGCCTGTCTCCATCAAGTCCGAGACGCCTGTTGCCGCCAAGTCCGAGACGCCTGCGCCGCAAGCCGACGCGGGCGCCGACATGGTCAAGGTGTCGGCGGAGCTGCTCGACGATCTGGTCAACCTGGCCGGTGAAACCTCGATCTTCCGGGGCCGTATCGAACAGCAGGTCAACGATGCGCGGGTTACTTTGAGCGAGATGGAAACTACCATCGAGCGGATGCGTGACCAATTGCGCCGGCTCGATACCGAAACCCAGGGGCGGATTCTCAGCCGTCAGCAGGTCGACGCCGAACGCCTGGGCTACGAAGAATTCGACCCGCTGGAAATGGACCGTCACTCGCAATTGCAGCAACTGTCCCGCGCGCTGTTCGAGTCCGCCTCAGATTTGCTGGACCTCAAGGAGACCCTTGACCGGCGCAATCAGGACGCGGAGAACCTGCTGCAACAGCAGGGCCGCATCAATACCGAGTTGCAAGAAGGCCTGATGCGTACGCGCATGGTGCCGTTCGAACGGATGCTGCCGCGGTTGAAACGCATCGTTCGCCAGGTTTCCAGCGAGCTGGGCAAGGATGTGGAATTTATTGTCGGCAACGCGGAAGGCGAGATGGACCGCAACGTCCTTGAGCGTATGGCGCCGCCGCTGGAGCACATGCTGCGCAATGCCGTGGACCATGGGCTGGAATCGGCCGAGGTGCGTATTGCCGCTGGCAAACCGGCCAAGGGGCGGATCACCCTCGACTTGTCCCGGGAAGGCGGCGACATGATTTTCGACATCCGCGACGACGGTGCCGGCGTGCCGCTGGACGCGGTGCGGCGCAAGGCGATCAAGCGTGGTTTGCTCGCTGAAGATGCCGATATCAGCGATCGCGACGTGTTGCAGTTCATCCTGCAACCGGGGTTTTCGACGGCCGAGAAGATCACCCAGATTTCCGGACGTGGCGTCGGCATGGACGTGGTCCATGAAGAAGTCCGCCAGCTTGGCGGCACCATGGTCATCGACTCGGTGCCGGGGCAGGGCGTGCATTTCCGCATTCGCCTGCCGTTCACCGTGTCGGTCAACCGTGCGCTGATGGTGCAATGTTTTGACGATCAATACGCGATCCCGCTGAACACCATCGACGGCATCGTCCGTGTGCTGCCCAACGAACTGGAAGGGCATTACCGCCTCGATCCTCCACGGTACAAATACGCCGGGCAGGACTATGAGCTGTGCTACCTCGGCGAACTGCTGAAAACCAGCTCCCGCCCGAAACTGCTCGGCCAAAGCCTGCCATTGCCGGTATTGCTGGTGCAATGCAACGAGCGTCACATTGCGGTGCAGGTCGATTCCATGGCCGGCACTCGCGAGATCGTGGTGAAAAGCCTTGGCCCGCAGTTCGCCGCGGTGCAGGGCTTGTCCGGTGCGACGATTCTGGGCGATGGCCGGGTGGTGCTGATTCTCGATTTGCTGGCGCCGATCCGCGCTCTGCAGGCGCCTTCACCGCAACAGGCGCTGAACCAGGACGCCGAGGTCGAGCCACACAAGCCCTTGCTGGTGCTGGTGGTCGATGACTCGGTGACCGTGCGCAAAGTCACCAGCCGTTTGCTTGAGCGCCACGGCATGAACGTGCTGACCGCCAAGGACGGGGTCGACGCGATGTTGTTGCTCGAAGAACACAGGCCGGACGTGATGTTGCTGGACATCGAAATGCCGCGCATGGACGGCTTCGAAGTCGCGACCCAGGTGCGCGCCGACGAGCGCTTGCAGCACCTGCCGATCATCATGATCACTTCACGCACCGGCCAGAAACACCGCGACCGCGCGATGGCCATTGGCGTCAACGACTACCTGGGCAAGCCGTACCAGGAATCGGTGCTGCTCGAAAGCATCGCGCTCTGGAGTAAACCCCATGCTTGAGCATCGCACCAGCAACGTCACCGGCCTGCTGCTGCCCTTGGCCGACCGCAACCTGATCCTGCCCAACGTCGCGGTGGCGGAGCTGATCGACTATCAGCCGGGGGCGTTCGATCTGGATACGCCGCCGTGGTATCTGGGGCTGGTGACGTGGCGCGACCGACAGATTCCGTTGCTCAGTTTTGAATCGGCGTGCGAGCAGAAAATCGTCATCGGCGAGCGGGTACGGATCGTGATTCTGAATGCGCTGGGCGGGCGACCGGAGCTGAAATTCATTGCGTTGCTGGTGCAAGGGATTCCGCGGTCGTACAAGCTCGACAGTCAGTTGAGTTATGTCGACGTGCCGTTGTGTTCGCTGGAACAGGCGGCGGTGCAAGTGGGGGAGCAAGTGGCGAAGGTGCCTGACTTGCTGGCGCTGGAGGAGTTGCTCGTCACGGCCGGTTTAGCCCGCTGATCATTCCCACGCTCCGCGTGGGAATGCAGCCCGGGACGCTCTGCGTCCCATCCAAAGCCGAACGCGGAACGTCCGTTGAGGCATCCCCACGCAGAGCGTGGGAACGATCATGAGTTCACCTCAAACCTGACGGCTAAACCTTGGTCTGAGCGCGCAACTGCATCTGCAACGCCTCGAAATGGTCCAACGCCCGCTCCACCAACAACTGCACCCCATCCGCCATCCGGCTGATCGCCAAAGCGACCGAGCGGCGAGAGCCTTCCACATCGTCCGCCAGATCAGCCGCAATCGCGCTGATCGACAGCATGTCTTCGGAAGCGTTGGCCAGCAGGGCTTCGGCATCGATGTCGGGGCATACCGTGAAGAGTTGGGACTTGGTACGGCGTCTCGGTGGTTTGTCGTTAGAAGGGGGGAAGTAATAGGAGAAGGCGCGGTCGGCGGCTTCCTTGCGTTTTTCGGCTTCGAGGGGGTCGTCGGATTTGGTATCGGTTTCCGGGGGATTGGGAGTGACTTTGAACATTGTGAATCTCCGCTTATGGTTTGGAGCTGGCCCATTCGGTTTCCGAACGAAGGGGTGGCAGCTGTACGCAGGTTGGAAACCCGGGAAACGGCAACCCGGTTGACCCGAAGGTCTCCCGCGCACAGCCGCCATAACGGAGTGCACACTTTAACAGTGCGCAAGCATACGTCATGAGTGGCGCTTTTACGCCGTTTGCTCCTCGGGGTTTCCAAACCCGGTCACTGATTTGGCAGCGACCCACAAACGATAAAGCTCAGCGCAAAACCCCACCAGTCAGCGGCTTCCGGCATTGCTGTAGGCAGCGACGCCAGATTGCGTAGCCTCACACCCTTCCTGCGTACAAACTTTTAAACACAAAAATCCCAATCGGCTGGCAAAGGTTGAAGAGTCCCCAAAAGGGACCGATAGGTCCCTTTTGGGGACTGATTCGCGTGCAGCAAATGACCAGACTGTGATGCTGCGGTGAATGTTCTGGCCCCATCGCGAGCAAGCTCGCTCCCACATTGGATTTGCGGCGTACACAAAACCCTGTGGGAGCGAGCTTGCTCGCGATGGCGGCCTTCAATTCACCTTGATCATTCCCACGCGGAGCGTGGGAACGATCGTTTAGACGATCATTACCCTGACCGTAACGATCCACCGCTCAGCTTGATTGATGCCCCCACCCAACACTCCTAAGGTGACTCCCACGACAGCGAACCCGTGGAGTGGTCATGACAACAACAATATCCCCCGACTCGCGATGGACGCGGCGGCGCAGCGAAAAGCAGCGGCGTCTGGCGTTGGTCAAGGATCTTGCCGACGGTGTGGTCTTGCCCACCGACAACATCGTCGCGGCGCTGGAAGCCTTGATCCTGCCCGGCGACCGCGTGGTGCTGGAGGGCAATAACCAGAAACAGGCGGATTTCCTCTCCCGTTCACTGGTCAAGGCCGATCCCGCCAAGCTCCACGACTTGCACATGATCATGCCCAGCGTCGGCCGTGCCGAGCATCTGGACCTGTTCGAACGCGGCATCGCCCGCAAGCTCGATTTCTCTTTCGCCGGTACGCAAAGCCTGCGCATCAGCCAGTTGCTGGAAGACGGTCTGCTGGAAATCGGCGCGATCCACACCTACATCGAGCTGTATGCGCGGCTGGTGGTCGACCTGATTCCCAACGTCGTGCTCTCGGCCGGTTTCATGGCCGACCGCGCCGGCAACATCTACACCGGCCCCAGCACTGAAGACACCCCGGCATTGATCGAACCGGCTGCGTTCAGCGATGGCATTGTCATCGTTCAGGTCAACCAGTTGGTCGACGATGTCAGCGACCTGCCTCGCGTCGACATCCCCGCGTCCTGGGTCGATTTCGTGGTGGTGGCCGACAAACCGTTCTACATCGAACCGCTGTTCACCCGCGATCCACGGCACATCAAGCCTGTGCACATCTTGATGGCGATGATGGCGATCCGTGGCATTTACGAAAAACACAACGTGCAGTCGCTCAATCACGGCATCGGTTTCAACACCGCCGCCATCGAATTGATCCTGCCGACCTACGGCGAATCCCTCGGCCTCAAAGGCAAGATCTGCCGCAACTGGACGCTCAATCCACACCCGACCTTGATCCCGGCGATTGAAAGCGGCTGGGTCGAAAGCGTGCATTGCTTCGGCACCGAACTCGGTATGGAAAACTACATCGCCGCGCGGCCGGACGTGTTCTTTACCGGGCGTGACGGCTCGATGCGTTCCAACCGGATGTTCAGCCAGCTCGCCGGGCAATACGCCGTGGACCTGTTCATCGGCGCGACCCTGCAAGTCGATGGCGACGGTCATTCTTCCACCGTGACCCGCGGGCGCCTCGCCGGTTTTGGCGGTGCGCCGAACATGGGCCACGACCCACGTGGTCGCCGTCACGGCACGCCGGCCTGGCTCGACATGCGCCACACCGACGTGGCCGAACCGATGCTCGAACGCGGTAAAAAACTCGTGGTGCAAATGGTCGAGACGTTCCAGGAGGGCGGTAAACCGACCTTCGTCGAAACCCTCGACGCCATCGACGTGGCTAAGAAAAGCGGCATGCCGCTGGCGCCGATCATGGTCTACGGCGACGACGTCACCCACCTGCTGACCGAAGAAGGCATCGCGTATCTGTACAAGGCGCGTTCGCTGGAAGAACGCCAGGCGATGATCGCCGCCGTCGCCGGGGTGACCGCCATCGGCCTGCGCCACAACCCGAAAGACACCGCACGCATGCGCCGCGAAGGGTTGATTGCCTTGCCCGAAGACCTCGGCATCCGCCGCACCGACGCCACCCGTGAACTGCTCGCCGCGAAAAGCGTGGCGGATCTGGTCGAGTGGTCCGGTGGCCTCTACAACCCGCCCGCCAAGTTCAGGAGCTGGTAATGCACGCACTTAACCTGCAACCGAAAACCCTGTCCCTGGCGGAACGGCTGGCGGATCTGGCGGTGGACGTGCTGATCGACGAAGCCGACCTGTCGCCGAAACCGGCGCTGGTCGACCGTCGCGGCAATGGCGCGCACACCGATTTGCACCTGGGGTTGATGCACGCCTCGGCGTTGTCACTCTGGTCTGCGTTCAAGGAAATGGCTGAAGCCGCTATCGAATGTGGCGACATCGGTGTGCCGCTGCGCGAAGCGGTGGGGCGGATTGGCCGGGAAGGGGAGCAAGCGATGCTCGCCACCACGGGCGGGGTGAATACCCACCGCGGGGCGATCTGGGCCTTGGGCCTGTTGGTCACGGCTGCCGCGCTGGAGCCTGAATCCAGCGCCGCAGGCTCCATTACCCTGCGCGCCGCACGCCTGGCGTTGCTCGACGACCGTTTCGCACCACGACCTCTCAGCCACGGCGCCCAAGTCGCCCAGCGTTACGGCGCTCGCGGTGCCCGTGAAGAAGCGCAGCTGGGTTTTCCTTCGGTGGTGCAACGCGCATTGCCGCAACTCAAACACAGCCGCGCCGCCGGTCACGGTGAACAGAACGCCCGGCTCGATGCCTTGCTGGCGATCATGACCCGACTGGCCGACACCTGCGTGCTCTACCGCGCCGGCGAACCAGGCCTGCAAGCCATGCAACTTGGCGCCCAGGCTGTGCTCGATGCAGGCGGCAGCGCCAGCCTCGCCGGTCGCCGCCGTTTGCATGAGCTGGATGAACAATTAATCGCGTTGAATGCCTCGCCGGGCGGTGCTGCTGATTTGCTCGCCGCTTGCCTGTTCATCGACCGCCTCGAATCCGGAGCTTTCTGATGGAAACCTTATCCTTTGAATTCCCCGCCGGGCAGCCGCCACACGGTCGCACGCTGGTGGGTTGTGTCGGCTCGGGCGATCTGGAAGTGCTGATCGAACCGGGTCAGGCCGGCAAGCTGACCATTAATGTGCAGACCTCGGTCAATGGCGCGCAGCAGCGCTGGCAGCATCTGTTCTCGCGGATGTTCGACGGTCAGACACCGCCGGCGATGGACATCGCCATCCACGATTTCGGCGCGACGCCGGGAGTGGTGCGCCTGCGTCTGGAACAAGGCTTTGAGGAGATCGGTCATGACTGATCTCCTTAACAAACACAGCTTCATCGAACTCGGTGCCCGGCAACGCGCGAAAGCCTTGCTCGACCCCGGCACCTTCCGCGAATTGCTCGACCCGTTTCAGCGCGTCATGTCGCCGTGGCTGGAGCGCCAGGGCGTGGTGCCGCAAGCCGATGACGGCGTGGTGATCGCCAAGGGCAGCCTCGGTGGTTTGCCGGTGGTAATCGCGGCCATCGAAGGCGCATTCCAGGGCGGCAGCCTCGGTGAAGTCGGCGGGGCGAAGATGGCGGGCGCGCTGGAACTGGCCGCCGAAGACAACCGTAACGGCATTCCAACCCGCGCCGTGCTGCTGCTGGAAACCGGCGGCGTGCGCTTGCAAGAAGCCAACCTCGGGTTGGCAGCGATTGCCGATATCCACGCGGCGATTGTCGACCTGCGCCAATACCAACCTGTAGTTGGTGTGGTGGCCGGCAGCGTCGGCTGCTTTGGCGGGATGTCGATTGCCGCCGGGTTGTGCAGCTATTTGCTGGTGACCCAGGAAGCGCGTCTGGGCCTGAACGGTCCGCAAGTCATCGAACAGGAGGCCGGGCTTGAGGAATACGACTCCCGCGACCGTCCGTTCATCTGGAGCCTGACCGGAGGCGAGCAGCGTTTCGCCAGCGGTCTGGTGGATCGTTATGCCGCTGATGATGTGGCGCAAATTCAGCGACACGTCGGTGAATTGCTGCAGCAAGGTTTGCCCGCGCATCAACGCAGTCGTCAGGCCGATCTGTACCTGCAACGGCTGGCCCGCCTGGACGCCGCACCGCAAATCGAACCGGCGACGGTTCGCGATCTGTATCAAGGAGCGCGCTCATGAGCACCTATTCGCTGAGAGGCTTGAACTGGTTCAACGCTTTGAGTGCAGGGGCGAAAGCGGTCGAAGGTTTGCCCGCTTCATTGAAGGTCGCCGATGGCGTGCTGGGTGATCAGCCGGTGCGGTTTATCGCCGTGGTGGCGGATCCGGACAACCGTTTTGTCCGTGCGCGTAACGGTGAAGTCGGTTTGCTGGAAGGTTGGGGCTTGGCGAAAGCGGTGGATGAAGTGATCGCCGCGGAGGTGGATAATCCGCACAAGCGCGCCTTGATCGCCATCGTCGATGTGCCGAGTCAGGCGTATGGCCGACGCGAAGAAGCGCTCGGCATCCACCAGGCCTTGGCCGGTGCAGCGGACAGTTATGCCCGTGCCCGGCTGGCGGGGCACGCCGTGATTGGTTTGCTGGTGGGCAAGGCAATGTCCGGCGCGTTTCTGGCTCACGGTTATCAAGCCAATCGGCTGATCGCCCTGCGTGATCCTGGCGTGATGGTGCACGCGATGGGCAAGGCGTCGGCGGCGCGGGTGACTTTGCGCAGCGTTGAAGAACTTGAAGCGCTGGCCGCCAGCGTGCCGCCAATGGCCTACGACATCGACAGCTACGCCAGCCTCGGTTTGCTCTGGGAAACCCTGTCGGTGGAACAGATAGAGCAGCCGACGACGGCCGATCTGGCGCGGGTGACGGAATGCCTGAATCAGGCGATTGGCGATGTGGCTGCCCATGGTCGCGACCTGAGCAGCCGCTTGGGTGCGAACAACCGTGCCGCCTCAAGCAAGGTTCGCCAACTGCTGAGAGCGCAGTGGTGAACACGCTTCTGGCCCACGATCTGCTCTGGGGCATGACCCCGGAGCAATTGCCTGCGGAGGCGCCGGCGTGGGTGACCGACTCCCTGAGCGCGGGCCAGCCCGTGGTGGTTCGGCGTGCGCTGAGCGCGCCGGGGCTGGTCGCAGTCGGCGTGCGTGGGCGCTTGCGTGATCAGCGTTTTGCGTCGGTGATGCCGGTCGATGGCATTCAACGTCGGGTCAAACCGGAAGACCTTTGCCAGGTCTCGATTGATCGCGATTTACCGGCCGTGCGCGCCCTCAGTCAACTGCGGCCGATTCTGGATGACTGTGGTTGGGTGTGGGGTGTCAGCGGCAGTGCCGGGTTCGAACTGGCCAGCGGCTTTGCTGCGCTGCACGAGGGCAGCGATCTCGACTTGATCCTGCGCACGCCGCAAACGCTGGACCGTTTCGAGGCACAGGCACTGGTGAAGATTCTGGAGGCTGTCGGGTGCCAGGTGGACATGCAGTTGCAGACGCCGTTCGGCGCTGTGGCCCTGCGCGAATGGGCCGGCTCGGCTCACCGTGTGTTGCTGAAAAATGCCAGCAAAGCCTGTCTGGTGATTGATCCATGGAACCCGCAGGAGCAAGCGGCGTGAGCAGTTTGCTGGTGTTCCCGGGCCAAGGCGCGCAGCAGCCGGGCATGCTTCAGCGTTTGCCTCGCGAGACGCTGAACGAGGCAAGTGGCGTGCTGGGTGAAGATGTTCTGCTGCTCGATTCTGCTGAAGCATTGAAGTCGACCCGGGCGGTTCAACTGTGCCTGTTGATCGCCGGAGTCGCGGCTTCTCGCCAATTAGCCATGGCGGCGGATTATGTGGCCGGATTGTCCATCGGCGCTTACCCGGCAGCGGTGGTCGCCGGTGCCTTGAGCTTCGGCGATGCGCTGCATCTGGTTAGCCTGCGCGGTGAATTGATGCAGCAGGCTTATCCACAGGGCTACGGCATGACCGCGATCATCGGTCTGGAATTATCCACAGTGGCACGTTTGCTGGCGCAGGTTCACAGCCTCGATACGCCGGTTTACCTGGCCAACATCAACGCCGATAACCAGGTGGTGGTCGCCGGCAGCGACGAGGCCATGAAAGCGGTGGCGACGTTGGCGAAAGGTCAGGGTGCAGGTCTGGCCAAACGGCTGGCGGTCAGCGTGCCTTCGCACTGCCCGTTGCTGGAGGGGCCGGCAAAAATCCTGGCCGAAGCATTCGCCAAGGTGTCACTGAAAACGCCGACCTTGGGTTACCTGAGTGGCAGTCGCGCGCGGCCCGTTATCAACGCCGATGCCTTGCGCGACGACCTCGCGTTCAACATGTGCCGCGTCGTCGATTGGCGTGGCACGGTGCAAAGCGCTTACGAGCGCGGCGTACGGCTTCAGATTGAACTGCCGCCCGGTGCGGTGCTGACCGGGCTGGCGCGCCGGGTATTTGAGCAGGGCACCGTGATCGCTTTCGACGGTGCGCGGCTCGACACCTTGCAGGCGCTGTTGCGTGAGGAGGGAAGCCGCCCACTCTAGACCCGGACTCAGGCCTTCGAACAACAAAAACAACATTCGACGATGCACTTTGAGGACTACAACAATGATTATTTACGGTGTGGCGCTGTTGGCGATCTGTACGCTGGCAGGGGTGATCATGGGCGATGCGCTTGGCATGTTGCTGGGCGTCAAATCCAACGTCGGCGGGGTCGGGATCGCGATGATCCTGCTGATTTGCGCACGGTTATGGATGCAGAAACGCGGTGGCATGACCAAGGATTGCGAGATGGGCGTCGGCTTCTGGGGCGCCATGTACATTCCGGTGGTGGTCGCCATGGCCGCGCAACAGAACGTCGTCACCGCGCTGCACGGCGGCCCGGTGGCGGTGCTTGCGGCGATTGGTTCGGTGGTGATCTGCGGCTGCACGATTGCCTTGATCAGCCGCACCCACAAAGGCGAACCCTTGCCCGATGAACCGGTGGAAGTCACCCCGGTCGGCACACCGGTAGGAGGTCGCTGATATGTGGGAACTCATTGATAAAGGCTTGACCGCCAATGGCCTGGTCACCGCGTTCGCCTTTGTTGGCGTGATCATGTGGGTGTCGGTGGTGTTGTCGAAACGCCTGACGTTCGGACGGATTCACGGCTCGGCGATTGCCATCGTCATTGGCCTGGTATTGGCCTGGGTTGGCGGCACCCTGACCGGCGGGCAAAAAGGCCTGGCGGACCTGACGTTGTTCTCGGGTATCGGTTTGATGGGCGGCGCGATGCTGCGCGACTTTGCCATCGTTGCCACCGCGTTCGAAGTGCAAGCCACCGAAGCGAAAAAGGCCGGGCTGATTGGTGTGATCGCGCTGCTGCTGGGCACGATTCTGCCGTTCATTGTCGGCGCGAGCATGGCCTGGGCGTTTGGTTATCGCGATGCGATCAGCATGACCACCATTGGCGCGGGCGCGGTGACGTACATCGTCGGGCCGGTGACCGGGGCGGCGATTGGCGCGAGTTCCGACGTGGTGGCGCTGTCGATTGCCACCGGCTTGATCAAGGCGATTCTGGTGATGGTCGGCACGCCGATGGCGGCGCGCTGGATGGGCCTGGATAACCCGCGCTCGGCGATGGTGTTCGGCGGGTTGGCCGGGACGGTCAGCGGCGTGACGGCGGGGCTGGCGGCGACGGATCGGCGGTTGGTGCCTTATGGCGCGTTGACGGCGACGTTCCACACCGGGCTTGGGTGCTTGCTTGGGCCTTCGTTGTTGTACTTCATTGTTCGCGGGATTGTGGGTTAAGCCGTTAGTTCTCTATTGAATGTACCGGCGCCATCGCGAGCAAGCTCGCTCCCACAGGGGAACGTATTCCAATGTGGGAGCGAGCTCGCTCCCGCAGGGAAACGCATTCCAATGTGGGAGCGAGCTTGCTCGCGATAGGGGCGGCGCGGTATCAAGCCTGGCGATTGGCGTACATCCGGCACTCGGCCAACAGCGCCAGCAAATTCGGATCGCGCTCCTTGGCCTTCAGGAATACCACGCCAATGTGCTGCTGCAACCGATAGCGTTCCTGCAACGGAATCAGCTTCACCCGGTTCTCATACACCGCCGCAATCCTTCCCGGCAGCAACGCATAACCCACCCCCGAGCTGACCATGCTCAGCAGGGTGAATATGTCGTTGACCTGCATCGCCACCTTCGGTTCGAACCCCGCCTGCTTGAACACCCGATTACCGTCCTGGTGCGTAGCAAATCCTTGGGTCAGGGTAATGAACGTCTCGTCGCGCACTTCGGCCAGGTCAACCTCGGCGCGTTGGGCGAATGTCGAATCCGCTGGGGTCGCGAGAAAGATGTCGTCGGAAAACAGCGGGATCTGCTCGCAGTCCGGGTCGTTGACGCTCTCGTCCAGCGACACCAGGATCGCATCGACTTCCATGTTCTTGAGCTTGTACAGCAGGTCGAAATTGGAACCGAGGATCAGGTCGATGTTGAGTTCGCTGCGGCGGATCTTCAGGCCCATGATCAATTGCGGCACGGTCTTCACCGTCAGTGAATACAGCGAGCCCAGCTTGAAGCGTTCCGCAGAAAAGCCGGCGGCTTCGCGGGTCAGGCGCACGGTTTCGACCACGTCCTGAATCAGCTTTTGTGCCCGTTCTTCGAGTACATAGGCGCTTTCCAGTGGTGTGAGGTTGCGGCCTTCATGTTTGAACAACGGGCAGCGCAGGGCGCTTTCCAGGGAGTGGATCGCCCTGTGTACGCTGACGTTGCTGGTCTGCAACTCGGCAGCAGCACGGGCCAGGTTGCCGGTGCGCATGAAGGCGAGGAACACCTCGAGTTTTTTCAGGGTCAATTCTTCGTCGATCAGCATGGCCCGGACTCTTATTCGAATGGCTCGATTGTGCACGCATGCGCCCTTTTGTAGCAGCTGTCGAGTGAAACGAGGCTGCGTTTTTTTCGAGATCAAAAGGTCACTGAGGTAGTCTTGCGCGATGTTGCAGCGAATGTTGAGGTGAGCGACGCATGTATCACGGGGAACGATTGAACGCCTGGACGCATTTGGTCGGGGCAGTGGCGGCAACGGTCGGGGTGGTGTGGATGCTGGTGATCGCCAGCATGGACGGCAGCCCATGGAAGATCGTCAGCGTGGCGATTTACGGTTTCACCTTGCTGAGTTTGTACAGCGCCTCGACCGTTTACCACAGCGTGCGCGGGCGCAAGAAAGCGATCATGCAGAAGGTGGATCACTTTTCGATCTATTTGTTGATCGCTGGCAGCTACACGCCATTCTGCCTGGTGACCCTGCGCGGGCCGTGGGGCTGGACGCTGTTCGGGATTGTCTGGGGGCTGGCGCTGATCGGCATCCTGCAAGAGATCAAGCCGCGCTCGGAAGCGCGGATCCTGTCGATCGTGATTTATGCGGTGATGGGCTGGATCGTGCTGGTGGCGGTCAAACCGTTGCTGGCGGCGTTGGGTGCTGCGGGGTTTGCGTGGCTGGCGGCGGGCGGGATCTTGTACACCGTGGGGATTATCTTTTTTGCCCTCGATCATCGGCTGCGCCATGCCCACGGGATCTGGCACTTGTTCGTGATTGCCGGGAGTTTGCTGCACTTTGTAGCGATTTTCTTTTACGTCCTCTAAACCCCCACAATCCCCCTGTAGGAGTGAGCCTGCATTTAAGGCGGCGCAGGGATCAAGCGATCCATTTGTTCCTGGGCGCGACGGCTGAACACCTGCAACAGGTCGTTCAAGGTGTGGGGCGGCGGTTCGGTGGCGCGGGTTACCGCGTACAGAGTGATGGGCAGCGGCGGGGTCAATGGGCGAATCGCCGTCGTGGCGGGGGAGGCGCCGAGTGCCGTGAACGGGTCGATCACCGCCAACCCTGCGCCGGATTCCACCATCGCCCGGGCCAGTGAATAGGTCTGCACCGCGATGCGCACCCGGGGCGGCGGCTCCACCGCTTCGAGGTAACTGTCGAGCCGGGCCGCCAACGGGTCGGCGCTGGACAAACCAATCAGCGGAGCATCGGCCAGCGCCATCAGTGACAACGGGGTGCCTGCCTCCGCCGCCGACCAGTAACCGGCGGGCGCCAGTGCCACCAGCACGCCGGACGCCAGCGCCTGGGCCTTGAGTCCCGGATGATCCGGTCGTTGCAGCGTCAGGGCGACATCCACTTCACGCATCAGCAGGTTCTGCACCAGTTCGCGGCTATGGGCGCTGGAGAGTTCGCAGGCAATGTCCGGGTAACGCTCGGTCCACTCGTGAATGGCAGGCGGCAGCAATGACAGGGCCAGCGCCGGGGTAGCGCCAATGCGCAGGCTATGGCCGGGTTCGCGGCGCAAACTCTGGGCCAGGCGCCGCACCCCTTGCAGGCTTTCAGTGACCTTATCGACTTCACGCTCCAGTTCCAGTGCTTCCGGTGTTGCCTGCAATTTGCCGCGAACCCGCAAGAACAGAGGGAAACCCAATTGCTGCTCGGCATGCTGCAGCACTTTGGTCACCGCCGGCTGCGAGACGTGCAGCCATTGCGCGGCCGCACTGATCGAACCGGTCTGGCGGATGGCCTGGAAAATCTCGATATGACGAAGACGCATGGCAGGTCCATAACCTTTGTTTATGGGTTCGGCATCTTTATTCATTGTTCGTCGCCTGTCACCTGGCTCTAACCTCGGCCTCGCCTTAACAACGGTTTTAGGGACGGACATGGTTCAGCGTGTGTGCATCATCGGTGGTGGCGTGATTGGCCTGGCAACGGCGTACGCGCTGGTGCGCGACGGCTTTGAAGTGACGGTGGTCGAGGCCCGGGATTCGCTGGGCAGCGAAACCAGTTTCGCCAATGGCGGCCAATTGTCCTATCGCTACGTGGCGCCATTGGCGGACGCCGGCGTGCCGTTGCAGGCGATCGGCTGGATGCTGCGCGGCGACTCGCCATTGAAGCTGCGCCCACGGCTCGATCCCGTCCAATGGCGCTGGATGGCGTCGTTCCTCGCCGCGTGCCGTCGTTCGGTCAACCGTGAGAACGCCGCGCACTTGCTGCGCCTGGCGCTGTTCAGCCAGAGCACGCTGAAAACCTGGCGCGAAGACGACGGGTTGAGCAATTTCCAATGGCGGCGCAACGGCAAACTGGTGACCTTCCGCAACCCCGTCAGCTTCGGGAAAGCGCGCCAAGGCCTGGCCGATCCGCAGCATCAGCAAGTGTTATCCGCCGTCGAGTGCGCGCAACTGGAGCCGGCGCTGGCCGATGCGCCTTTTGTCGGCGCGATCTATACGCCGGATGAAGAGGTCGGCGATTGCCATGGTTTTTGCCAGCAACTGGCTGAACGTTTGAAAGCGTCCGGCCGTTGCACCTTTCGCCTGGGCCATGCGGTGACCGGGATTCATTACCTCAACGGCGCGGTCACTGCTATTGAGTTGGGCGCCGAGGTGTTGCCGGTCGAGCAGTTGGTGATCGCTGCCGGCCATCGCAGTCCGCTGCTGGCGCTGCCCGGTTTGCGCCTGCCGCTCTATCCCCTGAAGGGCTACAGCCTGACGCTGCCGATTGGTGCTGGACATCAGGCACCCGAGCTGAGCATCACCGACTACGACCGCAAGATCGTGTATGCGCGCATCGGTGAGCAATTGCGTGTGGCGGCGATGGTCGACATTGTCGGCTTCAACCCGGCCGTCGATCCCGAACGCTTGAACCTGATCAAGCGCCAGGCCCGCGACACCTTCCCGAATGCCGGTGATTACGATGCTGCCGTCGAGTGGGCCGGCATGCGTCCGGCGACCCCCAGCGGAGTCCCCCTGTTGGGCGCTACGGCCTACCGCAATCTGTGGCTGAATCTCGGTCATGGCGCGCTGGGTTTTACCCTGGCCTGTGGCAGCGGCCAGTTGCTCAGCGAGCTGATCAGCCAACGCCAGACCTCCATTGACCTGCTGGGTTTCAGCCACCCTGCCGCTTGAATTTCCCTGTCAAAAAAGGCCCCGTCATGACCATAGAACGTTTTCACAGCAACCCACGCCTGTCAGGCGCCGTGACCTTCGGCAACCTGGTGTTTCTCTCTGGTCAGGTGCCGGGCGATGCCCTGGATGCTGGCGGTCAGACCCGCGAAGTGCTGGCGAAAATCGACGCGTTGCTGACCGAGGCCGGCAGCGACAAAGATCATTTGCTCAACGCGACGATTTATCTGAAGGACATCAATGCCGATTTCGCAGCGATGAATGAAGTCTGGTCAGCCTGGTTGTCACCGGGGAAGGCCCCGAGCCGCACCACGGTGCAGGCCGATCTGGCGCGACCGCAGGTGTTGGTGGAAATCACCGTCACCGCCGCTTGTATCTGAACCCACCAGCACCCCACCCTCACAACGGAGAATAACAATGCAAAAAATCACGTTGCTCGGCTGCACCCTCGGGCTGTTACTAGGCAGTCAGGTTCACGCCAATGAAGCGCCGCAGGCCGGCACATTGGGCAAGATCGCCAATGCCAACAGCATCACCCTCGGGTATCGCGATGCGTCGGTGCCGTTCTCCTACGTGGGCGATCAAACGGGTCATCCGATGGGGTACTCCGTGGATCTGGCGAGCAAGATTGTCGAGCGCATCCGCCAGCAATTGAAGCGGCCTGAGCTGAAAGTGAACTACACCCTGGTGACCTCGCAGACGCGGATTCCACTGGTGCAGAACGGCACCGTCGACCTCGAATGCGGCTCCACGGGGGTGACGGCTGAACGGCAGAAGCAAGTGGCGTTTTCCTACGGTTTCATCTACGTCAAAGGCCAGTTGCTGACGGCCAGGGACAGTGGGATCAAGCGTTTCGCCGATCTGCGCGGCAAGAACGTAGTGACCACCGCCGGCACCACCAATGAACGCTTTTTGAAGAGCTACAACGTCGACAACAAGATCGACATGTTCGTGATCAGCGCCAAGGACCACGGCGAAGCCTTCCAGATGCTGCAGACAGGTCGGGCGGCAGCGTTTTACATGGATGACGCACTGCTCTATGGCGAACGCGCCAAGGCGCATGATCCGCATAAATGGGTGGTGGTCGGGGAGGAGCAATCGCGGGAAATCTACAGCTGCATGGTGCGCAAGGATGATCCGCAATTCCTTGCCCTGGTGAATGGCGCGTTGGCCGATCTGTACAGTTCGGGCGAGATCAATGGCATCTACCAGCGCTGGTTTGAACAGCCGATCCCGCCGAAGGGGTTGAACCTTGAGTTTCCGATGACCAGCGAACTCAAGGCGATCATCGCCAAGCCGACGAGCGATCCGGTTCAGTAAAGCGTCAGAAATCGCCCCACAGTTGCTGCGCTACCGCCAACGCCACCACGGGGGCGGTTTCGGTGCGCAGCACGCGCGGGCCAAGGCGGGCGGCGTGGAAGCCGCTGGCTTTGGCCTGCTCGACTTCGGCGTCGGAGAGCCCGCCTTCGGGCCCGATCAGGAATGCCAGGCTTGAAGGTCTGGCGTGACCGACCAACGGCTCGGCCACCGGATGCAGCACCAGCTTCAATTCCGCTTCAGTCTGCTTCAACCAATCCGCCAACAGCAGCGGCGGATGAATCACCGGCACCCGTGACCGCCCGCATTGCTCGCACGCGCTGATCGCCACCTGGCGCCAGTGCATCAGACGCTTGTCGGCGCGTTCGTCCTTGAGGCGGACTTCGCAGCGGTCGCTGAAGATCGGGGTGATTTCGGTAACGCCCAGTTCGGTGGCTTTCTGAATCGCCCAGTCCATGCGCTCGCCACGGGACAGGCCCTGGCCGAGATGGATAGCAAGCGGCGACTCGACTTGTCCGGCGAAGCTTTCATCAATCTGCACCACAACACGTTTCTTGCCGACCTCCACCAGCGTGGCGCGAAACTCGTGGCCCGAACCGTCGAACAGCTGCAACGCATCGCCCTCGGCCATGCGCAGTACGCGACTGATGTAATGGGCCTGGGCTTCGGGCAACTCGTGTTCGCCGGTGCTCAGGGGGGCGTCGATAAAGAAGCGGGACAGTCTCATGCGGTGTCTCTGTAAAGGGTGTAAAAAAGTGGCGGCCCTATCGCGAGCAAGCTCGGCTCCCACAGGGGGTACGTGGTCAACTGTAGGAGCCGAGCTTGCTCGCGATGACTGTAATCCGGTCACCGCAGAAGCTTAGGTGGAATCGATCAGCCCGGATCGCGGAAGCCGGGGTGGAAGTCCTTCGGCACCGCCACGCTGACGCTGTTGCGCGCCGCGATGTCGATCCCTTCGCTGGCCACTTCGGCCAGAAAGTCGATCTGCTCCGGCGTGATCACGTACGGCGGCAGGAAATACACCACGCTGCCCAACGGTCGAAGTAAAGCACCGCGTTCCAGTGCGTGCTGGAACACCTTCAAACCACGACGTTCCTGCCACGGATAGGCTTCTTTTGTAGCCTTGTCCTTGACCATCTCGATGGCCAGGACCATGCCGGTCTGGCGCACTTCCGAGACGTTCGGATGGTCGGCCAGGTGCGCGGTGGAGGAGGCCATGCGCTGAGCCAGGGCCTTGTTGTTCTCGATGACGTTGTCTTCTTCGAAGATATCCAGCGTCGCCAGCGCCGCCGCGCACGCGAGCGGGTTACCGGTGTAGCTGTGCGAATGCAGGAACGCGCGCAGGGTCGGGTAGTCATCGTAGAACGCGCTGTAGACGTCTTCGGTCGTCACGCAGGCCGCCAGCGGCAGGTAACCGCCGGTCAGGGCCTTGGACAGGCAGAGGAAGTCCGGGCGGATGCCGGCCTGTTCGCAGGCGAACATCGTGCCGGTGCGACCGAAGCCGACGGCGATTTCGTCGTGGATCAGGTGCACGCCGTAGCGATCACAGGCTTCGCGCAGCAGTTTGAGGTACACCGGGTGGTACATGCGCATGCCGCCAGCGCCCTGGATCAGCGGCTCGACGATGACTGCCGCGACAGTGTCATGATGCTCTGCCAGGGTCTGTTCCATGGCCGCAAACATGTTGCGCGAATGTTCTTCCCAGCTCATACCGTCCGGGCGCAGGTAGCAATCGGGGCTCGGCACCTTGATGGTGTCCAGCAGCAGGGCCTTGTAGGTTTCGGTGAACAGCGGCACGTCACCGACCGACATCGCCGCCATGGTCTCGCCGTGGTAGCTGTTGGTCAGGGTGACAAAGCGCTTCTTGTTCGGCTGGCCGCGGTTGAGCCAGTAGTGGAAGCTCATTTTCAGCGCGACTTCGATGCAGGACGAACCGTTATCGGCGTAGAAGCACCGGGTCAGGCCTTCCGGGGTCATCTTCACCAGGCGCTCGGACAGCTCGATTACAGGCTGGTGGCTGAAACCGGCGAGAATCACGTGCTCAAGCTGATCGACCTGATCCTTGATGCGTTGGTTAATGCGCGGGTTGGCGTGGCCAAACACGTTAACCCACCAGGAGCTGACAGCGTCGAGGTAGCGCTTGCCTTCGAAGTCCTCAAGCCACACGCCTTCACCGCGCTTGATCGGGATCAGCGGTAGTTGTTCGTGATCTTTCATCTGGGTGCAGGGATGCCACAACACCGCGAGATCGCGTTCCATCCACTGTTTATTCAGGCCCATTTTCTGTCTCCTCGAGGCTACCCGTGACGTAGGCGGGTAAACAATCGCGCAAGCCTATGCAATGCGTCGCGCCGGGACAACCCATTGTGACGATTGAGCTACTTTGAATGGGCCGATAGACGTTGCTGGCGGGCGTCTGATGGCTGACGTATCCTTCGCGGTTCTTTGAGTCGTCTGACTCGTAAAACTGCTATTTCCTCATGTATTTCCGGAGTTCGCTGAATGTCTGTCGGTTGGCTGCGCGCCTGTGCGCTGGTGATGTTGGGGCTGTTCAGCGTGTCTGCGCTGGCCAAGGATAAAACCGCGATCGTGATCGGCGGCGGGCTGTCTGGCCTGACCGCGGCTTACGAGTTGCAGAACAAAGGCTGGCAGGTCACCTTGCTGGAAGCCAAACCGAGCCTGGGTGGTCGCTCCGGCATGGCCACCAGCGAGTGGATCGGCAACGACAAGACTCAGCCGGTGCTGAACAAGTACGTGTCGACCTTTAAGCTGAACACCACGCCAGCCCCGGAATTCGTGCGTACCCCAGGCTACCTGATCGACGGTGAGTACTTCTCCGCGGCTGATCTGGCGACCAAGCAGCCGGCCACCGCCGATGCGCTCAAGCGCTACGAAAAAACCCTGGATGACCTGGCGCGCTCGATTGACGATCCGCAGAACCCGCTCGCCACCAGTACCTTGCAAACGCTGGATCAGATCAACGTCTCCAGCTGGCTCGACAAGCAAAACCTGCCGGCCACTGCGCGTCAGCTGATCAATCAGCAGATTCGTACCCGCTACGATGAACCTTCGCGTCTTTCGCTGCTGTACTACGCGCAGCAAAGCCGTGTTTACCGTGGCGCGTCTGATCGTGACCTGCGTGCTTCACGACTGGTGGGCGGCAGTACGGTGCTGGCCCAGGCGTTCGTCAAACAGCTGAAAACCATCAAGACCAGCTCCCCGGTCTCCTCGATTACCCAGGACAAGGACGGCGTAACCGTCAAAGTCGGCTCGGTCGGTTATCAGGCTGACTACGTGGTGTTGGCGGTGCCGTTGCGTGCATTGAACAAGATCCAGATGATCCCGTCGCTGGATGCCCAGCACATGGGCGCCATCAAAGGCACCAACTACGGTTGGCGCGACCAGATCATGCTGAAGTTCAAGACGCCGGTCTGGGAACCGAAGGCGCGTATGTCTGGCGAAATTTTCAGCAACACAGGCCTGGGCATGTTGTGGATCGAGCCGGCGTTGAAGGGCGGCGCCAACGTGGTGATCAACCTGTCCGGCGATAACGCTCGTGTGATGCAGGCGTTCGGCGACAAGCAGATGGTCGATCAGGTGCTGATTCGCCTGCACACCTTTTATCCACAGGCCCGTGGTTCGTTCACCGGTTATGAAATCCGCCGCTACAGCACCGACCCGTCGATGGGCGGCGCTTACCTGGCCTTCGGCCCGGGCCAGATCAGCAAATACTGGCGCCTGTGGGAACGTCCGATCCAGCGCGTAGCCTTTGCCGGCGAACACACCGACACCTTGTACCCAGGCACTCTGGAAGGCGCATTGCGCACCGGCCAGCGTGCGGCCAGTCAGGTAGAAGACCTTGCGGCAGGCAAGTCGTTTGAACCGGCTAAAGTGGTGCCGGCAGCGGCGGCCGGTGCCGTGGCGGCGAAGAAAGGCAACTTCTTCAGCAACTTGTTCGGCGGTTCGGATGACGACAAGAAGGCAGAGCCGGTCAAGGCGCCTGCGCCTTACACCCCACCTGCACCGGATCCAGCCCCGGTCGTTGCTCCCGCCCCGGTTGAAGCACCTAAGCCTGCAACGCCAGTGAAAGCCGAGCCAGCCAAGAAAGCTCCGGCTAAAAAGCCGGCTGCCAAATCGGAAACCAAAAAGGCTCCCGCCAAGGCACCCGTGAAGAAAACCGAACCGGCAAAGAAAACAGCCACTAAACCGGCTGCAACCCCGGCAACGGAGACCAAGGCGCAGTAAGCGTCTGGACTAAAAAACGCGGCAGAGATGCCGCGTTTTTTTATGCCTGAAGAAAAACCGGCACTCAAAATTGAATAAACCCAAGGGCGCAGGTGTTCTTTAGTTGGACTTCATTTTTTCTCCCTCATTGGTCTTTAATCTTTCCTTAACACACCTATTTCAAGCTCTTGATCGTATTTCTCGATATTTCAAAGCAAAATTTTCCGCTTTAATTCGATAGATAACTCGATAGTCTTGGGCCAGCACTTACAGGGACTCGCAATGCAACTACGAAACTCTACCGCTCGCTACGGCTGGGTCAGCATCTTCATGCACTGGGGCGTAGCGCTGGCAGTGTTCGGTTTGTTCGGTCTGGGCCTGTGGATGGTCGGTCTCGGCTACTACGACCCTTGGCGCAAGGCAGGACCAGATCTGCACAAGAGCATTGGTCTGATCCTCCTGGCTGTCATGGTGTTGCGCGTGTTGTGGCGCTTTATCAGCCCACCGCCGCCAACGCTGACCAGCTACAGCCGCATGACGCGCCTTGGCGCCAAGTTCGGGCATGCTTTTCTGTATCTCTGTTTGTTCGCTGTGATGATTGCCGGTTACCTGATTTCCACCGCAGAGGGTGTCGGGATTCCGGTGTTTGACTGGTTTGAAGTGCCTGCACTGGTTTCCGGGCTACCGGACCAGGCAGATAACGCAGGTGCGATTCATCTCTACCTGGCTTGGGCATTGGTAATTTTTTCCGGTCTCCATGCGTTGGCAGCATTGAAGCACCACTTTATCGACCGTGATGTGACCCTGAAACGAATACTGGGTCGCAAAGCCTGACGTTCAACTTAGCCCCTCAAGGAATACAAGACATGTTGAAAAAGACTCTCGCCGCTCTGGCAATCGGTTCCGCCCTGTTGTCCGCCAACGTAATGGCCGCTGACTACGTCGTCGACAAAACTGGCCAGCACGCCTTCGTCGACTTCAAGATCAGCCACTTGGGTTACAGCTACATCACCGGTACTTTCAAGGACATCGACGGCAAGTTCAGCTTTGATGCTGCCAAGCCAGAAGACAGCAAGATCGAGTTCAACGTGAACACGGCGAGCGTTTTCACCAACAACGCCGAGCGTGACAAGCACATTTCCAGCAAAGACTTCCTCAAAGTGGCTGATTTCCCTAAAGCCACGTTCGTGTCCACCAGCGTTAAAACCACCGGCAAAAACGCCGACGGTAAAGTCACTGCCGACGTGGCCGGCGACCTGACCATTGCGGGTGTCACCAAGCCAGTCGTGGTCAAGGCCACTTTCCTGGGTGAAGGCAAGGATCCATGGGGCGGCTACCGTGCCGGCTTCGAAGGCACCACCAGCATCAAGCGTTCTGATTTCGGCAAGATGATGGACCTGGGTCCACAGTCCGACGCGGTTGATCTGTACGTCACCTTTGAAGGTGTGAAAGCGAAGTAATTTTCGCCGCAGACACAAAAAACGCCCCCGACTTCACGGTCGGGGGCGTTTTTTTGCCCACCAAATTCTCACAGACCACACAAAACCCCTGTAGGAGTGAGCCTGTTCGCGATAGCGCGGGTCAGTCGACATCAATGTTGAATTGATTGACCGCGATCGCGAGCAGGCTCACTCCTACAGGTGGTTTTTGTCAGGCCAAAAAAATGCCCCGGATCTTGCGATCAGGGGCATTTTTCATGGTTGGAAAAACTTAGCGATTGCGGGTCAGCAATGCTGGTTTTTCGCCGCGCGGACGGCCTGGCAGTTGATCAAGTTGCTCGGGAGTCGGGAAACGGTCGGTTTTCGACTCCTTGTGAATGATCTTCGGCGCTGGACCGCGCGGGTTCTGCACGGCCGGTTCCGAGCGTGGCTGATCGTCACGGGCCGGACGACGGTTGCGGCCTTCTTCGCGACGGGCCTGACCGTCACGTGGAGCGCCGCTGCGTGGACCGCTGCGCTTGGCCGGCGGCGTGCCAGTAGTGGCGCCGTCGCTGCTGCGCGGACCGCTTTGACGACCCTGAGGCTTGCCGCCGGTGCGCGGAGCACCTGCGCCAGCTGTCGTGCCTTGTGCCGGAGCACCCGGACGGCGACCACGGCCCTGAGCCGGTTTGGCTTGAGGGACGTAATCAACGCGGTTACCGAAGTTATCGATATCGTCGTCCAGGAACTCGTCTGGAGCGCGGTCAGCTGCGGCAGCGCGTGGCGCCGGACGCTGTTGTTCACGTGCCGGGGTGCCTTCGCGTGGCTTGTGCTCACGGGCCGGGCGATCACCACGGCCAGTCGCGGCCGGTTTTTCCTTGCCGCCCTTGTCCTTGCCTTTGTCCTTGCGACCCCCACCACCACCGGTGCCGTTCGGGCCGTCGCCGCGCGGGCCACGTGGGTTGCGCGGGTTACGCACATCCGGACGCTCGCGGACTTCAGGCTTCTCGGCTTCTACTGCGCTGGAGTCGAAGCCCATCAGGTTGCCGTCGGCAATCTTCTGCTTGGTCATGCGCTCGATGCTTTTCAGCAGCTTTTCTTCGTCCGGAGCAACCAGCGAGATCGCCTCGCCCGAACGACCGGCACGGCCCGTACGGCCGATACGGTGTACGTAGTCTTCGTCGACGTTCGGCAGTTCGAAGTTGACCACGTGTGGCAACTGGTCGATGTCCAGGCCGCGAGCGGCGATGTCGGTGGCGACCAGAATGCGCACTTCACCGGCCTTGAAGTCGGCGAGGGCTTTGGTGCGGGCGTTCTGGCTCTTGTTGCCGTGGATTGCGACGGCGCTGAGGCCGTGTTTGTCCAGGTACTCGGCCAGACGGTTGGCGCCGTGCTTGGTGCGGGTAAACACCAGCACCTGTTCCCACGCGCCCGCGGTGATCAGGTGGGCCAGCAGCGAACGCTTGTGATTGGCTGGCAGGCGGAATACGCGCTGTTCGATACGCTCGACCGTGGTGTTCGGCGGCGTGACTTCGATGCGTTCCGGGTTGTGCAGCAGCTTGCCGGCGAGGTCGGTGATGTCCTTGGAGAACGTCGCCGAGAACAACAGGTTCTGCCGTTTGGCCGGCAGACGGGCCAGGACCTTCTTCACGTCATGGACAAAGCCCATGTCGAGCATGCGGTCGGCTTCGTCCAGCACGAGGATTTCCACGTGGGACAAATCGACGCTGCCTTGGCCGGCGAGGTCGAGCAGGCGGCCAGGGCAGGCCACGAGTACGTCAACACCACGGGACATGGCCTGAACCTGCGGGTTCATGCCGACGCCGCCGAAGATGCAGGCGCTGACGAACTTCAGGTCACGGGCATAGACCTTGAAGCTCTCGTGGACCTGGGCCGCGAGTTCGCGAGTAGGGGTCAGGACCAGGACGCGCGGTTGGCGCGGGCCGTGACGCTGGGATTTGTCCGGGTGACCGTTAGGGAACAGCCGTTCCAGGATCGGAAGGGCGAAGCCACCGGTTTTACCAGTACCTGTCTGAGCCGCAACCATCAGGTCGCGACCTTGCAACACGGCGGGAATGGCCCGCTGTTGCACCGGAGTAGGCTCGGTATAGCCCGCTGCCTCGATGGCGCGGACTAAAGCCTCGGAGAGACCGAGGGAAGCAAAGGACATGAGTAATCCTGTTTTAGTTAGGGCTTGGCCCAATGGGAGTCTTGCCTGGCGCGAATGGCGTTTATGAGGAACGCAATCCCGTCCGGTCCTGCTGGGCCTTGAAAGCTCGTCTGGAGCGCTCGCGCGGGCTGAAAAGCTGCGCTGTAGCGGGGTCGAGATGCCTTGAACAAGTCCGAGCGTCCGGGCGTGAGCCTGGCGGGAAGGCCGGAGTATAACAGAGCAATCACTGCGCGCCGCTTTCCTGCTGCTCAACGGTTTTTACGGTAGCCGTGGTGGCGGTCACGGCTTTCACTTCGGGTTTCACATCGACACCCGGATCGGCACCGTAACGGGCGCTCAACTCCGCGTAGGCGGGCTCGCGCTTGAAACGCTTGAGTTCGGCACCGAAACGCTGCACCAAAAGATCCATGCCGGCATTTTTGCGTACTGCAAGAAACTGGCTTTGGTGACTGATGACGGTCGGGTTTTCAGTGATCCTGTCGCGGATACCCAATTCATCGAGCAAGTGCTGGCCGACCCGGCGATCCGTGATCAGCAGGTCGATTCGCCCGCGCACCAGCTTGCCGAAGTTGGCTTCATGGGTCGGCGCCGGTTCACGGGTGAAAAGGGTGGAGTCGCTGAAATCCCCGCTATAGAGGTAGCCCGGCGAAGTGCCGATGGTCAGGCCTTTCAGGTCGTCGAGGGTACGAAACGGATGGGGCCGCTCATTGGCGTAGAACATCACGAACTCGACTTCTGAAAGCGGCTCCGCGGGGTAGAGCAACGTCGCGTCACGCTCATCGCTGCGAAAAATGTCCAGCGCGCCATCTGCCTGACCGGTTTCGAGCATCGACAGGCAGCGTTTCCACGGCAGGAACTGCCAGTCCACTTCGATCCCCAGGCGTTTGAAGACGATGGCCGTGGTTTCGTAATCCAGCCCCAGGGATTTTCCGTCTTCCTCGTAGACGTACGGCGCCCACGGCTCAGTGACAATGCGCAGCTTCTCGCCCCGGGCGGCGAAGCTCAGGCAAGTAAAAAGCAGCACGGTCAGACATTGCGAAATCAGGGGCATGGCTTGAGATTACGACGAGAAACCATAAAGAGCCAGAAACTGGATCCGGAAGCTCTGGCACAACGCCTGTTCCATAAAAAAGGCCCTGGATTTCGCCAGAGCCTTTTAGGGGTTTTGCACAGTTTCAGCGGGGCAGCTTCAGGTTGTTCCACACCGCCAGGCTCGCCTCAGCCTGATTCAGTGTGTAGAAGTGCAGGCCGGGTGCGCCACCTTGTAGCAGGCGCTCGCACATTTCGGTGATGACTTGCTCACCAAAGCCTTGAATGCTTTGGGTGTCGTCGCCGTAGGCTTCCAGCTGTTTACGGATCCAGCGCGGGATTTCCGCGCCGCAGGCGTCAGAGAAGCGCGCCAGTTTGCTGTAGTTGGTGATTGGCATGATCCCCGGCACGATCGGGATGGTCACGCCCGCCGCCCGTACACGCTCGACGAAGTAGAAATAGCTGTCGGCGTTGAAGAAGTACTGGGTGATCGCACTGTCGGCGCCAGCGTTGGCCTTGCGCACGAAGTTGGCGATATCGTCTTCGAAATTGCGCGCTTGCGGGTGCATTTCCGGGTAGGCGGCGACTTCGATGTGGAAATGATCGCCGGTCTCTTCACGAATGAATTCGACCAGGTCATTGGCGTGGCGCATTTCGCCGCTGGCCATGCCCATGCCCGAAGGCAGGTCACCGCGCAGGGCAACGATACGCTTGATGCCGGCAGCCTTGTACTGGGCCAGCAGGCCGCGCAGGTCGTCCTTGCTGTCGCCTACGCAAGACAAGTGCGGAGCGGCAGGAACTTTGACTTCGCTTTCGAGCTGCAACACGGTGTTGAGCGTTCGATCACGGGTCGAGCCGCCAGCGCCATAGGTGCAGGAGAAGAAATCGGGGTTATACGTGGCCAGCTGACGGGCAGTGGCGAGCAGCTTTTCATGCCCAGCGTCGGTCTTCGTAGGGAAGAACTCGAAGCTGTAGCGACGGTCTTGGGACATGGGAATACCCTTGAAAACACGAGAACCTTCGAGGCTGCACTGTCCCATGTGGGAGCGAGCCTGCTCGCGAAGGCGATTTATCATTCAACATGGATGTCGACTGACACAGAGCAATCGCGAGCAGGCTCGCTCCCACAGGGAGAGCGAACAAGCAGTTCCAATCAGTAGCGGTAAGCGTGCGGCTTGAACGGACCTTCGACGGTCACGCCGATGTAGTCGGCCTGGGTCTTGGTCAGTTGAGTCACAACGCCGCCGAAACCGCGGACCATTTCCAGCGCCACTTCTTCGTCGAGTTTCTTCGGCAGTACTTCAACGGTCAGGCGCTCGGCTTTCTGGGCAGGCGACAGGTCGGCGTACTTTTGACCGAACAGGAAGATCTGAGCCAGAACCTGGTTGGCGAACGAACCGTCCATGATGCGGCTTGGGTGACCGGTAGCGTTACCCAGGTTAACCAGACGGCCTTCGGCCAGCAGAATCAGGTAGTCATCGTTCTGAGCGTCGAAAGCGCCCGGGCCGGTGCGGTGGATTTTGTGAACCTGTGGCTTCACTTCTTCCCACGCCCAGTTTTTGCGCATGAAAGCGGTGTCGATTTCGTTGTCGAAGTGACCGATGTTGCAGACAACAGCGCGCTTCTTCAAGGCTTTGAGCATGTTCGAGTCGCAAACATTGACGTTACCGGTGGTGGTCACGATCAGGTCGATCTTGCCCAGCAGCGCTTTGTCGATGCTCGCTTCGGTGCCGTCGTTGATGCCGTCGATGAACGGCGAAACCAGCTCGTAACCATCCATGCAGGCTTGCATGGCGCAGATCGGGTCAACTTCGGAAACTTTAACGATCATGCCTTCCTGACGCAGGGACTGAGCGGAGCCCTTGCCCACGTCACCGTAACCGATGACCAGCGCTTGCTTGCCGGACAGCAGGTGGTCGGTACCGCGCTTGATCGCGTCGTTCAGGCTGTGACGGCAGCCGTACTTGTTGTCGTTCTTGCTCTTGGTCACCGAGTCGTTGACGTTGATGGCCGGGATTTTCAGCTCGCCCTTGGCCAGCATGTCCAGCAGGCGGTGAACGCCGGTGGTGGTTTCTTCGGTCACGCCGTGGACGCGGTCCAGAACCTGTGGGTACTTGTCGTGCAGCAGCTGGGTCAGGTCGCCGCCGTCGTCGAGGATCATGTTGGCATCCCAAGGCGCGCCATCTTTGAGGATGGTTTGCTCCAGGCACCACTCGTACTCTTCTTCAGTCTCGCCTTTCCAGGCGAAAACCGGGATACCGGCAGCGGCAATAGCGGCAGCGGCCTGGTCTTGAGTCGAGAAAATGTTGCAGGACGACCAACGTACTTCGGCACCCAGGGCAACCAGGGTTTCGATCAGCACGGCAGTCTGAATGGTCATGTGGATGCAGCCGAGGATTTTCGCGCCTTTGAGCGGCTGCTCACCGACGTATTTACGGCGCAGACCCATCAGGGCAGGCATTTCGGATTCGGCGATGATGGTTTCGCGACGGCCCCAGGCAGCCAGGGACATGTCGGCCACTTTGTAATCGTTAAAATCTGCAGGCGTGATAACAGCGCTCATGATGAGCCTCCATTCGTAATGTATGCGAATGGGCGCCGTTGTGCGTTTAGTGTCTGGTCGATAACGACCAAGCAACGCCCTCTCCGAGCCTGACAGGTCGAACCTGCTGCAGCGCCCCTCGGACAGGTGGCGGGAAAACGGTATCAACCGAAGATGACCGTTTTGAAACGGTGGCGATTATAGCCGTGTGAGCGATACTTCCAAAGCGTTTCTGTTGCTCAATGTCTGAACGGTAATCGAGACCATAGTCTATGCGTAATAGAGCTCCAGGCCGGGCTCTGCCATGATGCCTCCCATCATTTCGCAAGACGCTCAGGAGTGAATATGAATTTCCACACCCGCAAATGGGTAAAACCTGAAGACCTCAACCCCAACGGCACGCTGTTCGGCGGCAGCCTGTTGCGTTGGATCGATGAAGAAGCGGCGATCTATGCCATCGTCCAGCTGGGCAACCAGCGCGTCGTCACCAAGTACATTTCCGAAATCAATTTCGTCAGTGCCTCGCGCCAGGGCGACATCATCGAGCTGGGCATCACCGCGACCGAATTTGGTCGCACGTCGATCAGCCTGACCTGCGAAGTGCGCAACAAGATCACCCGCAAGAGCATCCTGACGGTAGAGAAAATGGTGTTCGTCAACCTGGGCGAAGACGGCTTGCCGGCACCGCACGGGCGTACCGAGATCAAGTACGTCAAAGACCAGTTTCAGGATGATGTGGCCAGCGAGTAATGCGAGCCCTGTAGGAGCCGAGCTCGCTCGCGATGGATTCACCGCGGTTTCGGCAGCAATGCGAATGACGCCATCGCGAGCAAGCTCGGCTCCTACGGGAATGACTTCCTTCATTTGAACACTGAACAGCTCCGAGCCCAGCGTGTCGTACCTACATGACACGCCACCGGTTCAGGAACGCTATGGATACCCCAAAAGACGGCAAGACCCCGAACCTCTCGGCTGAAGAACAGCATGACGTCGACAAAAACCAGCCGCCCCGTGCGGCGGTACTGCACGAAATCATCCGCACTCAGGGCGACCAGGAACTCGAGCGCAGCGTCGCTGCCTTGTGGTGGTCGGCGCTGGCCGCCGGCCTGACCATGGGCTTGTCGCTGATGGCCATGGGTTTGCTCAACTCACGGCTGCCGGACGGCGAGCACTTCAAGGTGATCGCCAGTTTTGGCTACTGCGCCGGTTTTCTCGCGGTGATCCTCGCCCGTCAGCAGCTGTTCACCGAAAACACTCTGACCGCCGTGCTGCCAGTCATGACCAAACCCACCTTGAACAACTTCGGCCGGTTGCTACGCCTGTGGACGGTGGTGCTGGTGGGCAACCTGTGCGGCACGTTGCTGGTGGCCTATGTGATGCTGAACCTGCCGATTTTCGACAGCAAAACCGACCTGGCCTTCCTCGAAATAGGCCGCAAAGTCATGGAAAACCACGCCAGCCAGATGTTCGCCAAGGGCATCGTCTCGGGCTGGATGATCGCCACCATGGTCTGGATGATTCCCTCCATGGAGAGCGCGAAGATGTGGACCATCATCCTCATCACCTACCTCATGGCACTGGGTGACTTCACCCACATCGTGGTCGGTTCGGCCGAGGTGTCTTACCTGGTCTTTGCCGGCGAGTTGCCGTGGAAGGATTTCTGGCTGGTGTTCGCCGGGCCGACGCTGGCGGGGAATATCATCGGTGGCAGCTGCATCTTTGCGCTGATCAGCCATGCGCAGATCCGTAGCGAGAGCGGGCCGCCGAAGAAAAGTGCGGATCAGGTGGCGGATTCACGCGAGCGTGAAGAGAGGTGAATCGCGTCCACTTCATCGCGAGCAAGCTCGCTCCCACACGTAGAGACACGGTCCATGTGGGAGCGAGCTTGCTCGCGATAGCAATGTAATGGGCGATGCAGTTATTCAGCCCGAGACATTAACCGGCGCCGCCCCACGACGCTGCAGGTAAATGAAGAACAACGCCGTCAGCACCGTCAAACCACTGACCAACGCGCCGGTCCACGGCAAATCCGCCAGGTCGGCGCCGCTGGCAACCACCAGCCCGCCGATCCACGCGCCCGCCGCATTGCCGAGGTTGAACGCGCTCTGATTCAGCGTTGAGCCGAGGTTGGGCGCTTCGTGTGCCTGATCGATGATCAGCAGTTGCAGGATCGGGCACAGGGCGAACGCAAAAATCCCCCACAGCACCAGCGTGATCGCCGCCGGAATCACCGAATGGCTGGTCTGCGAGAACGCCGCCAGCACCACCAATACGGCCAGCGCCATGCCCACCAGCGAAGGCAGTAAACGACTGTCCGCCAATCGACCGCCGAGCATGCTGCCCGCGGTCAGACCCACGCCGAACAACAACAGCATGATCGTCACGCCGTGCGGGCTGACGCCGGTGATGTCCTGCAGGATTGGCGCAATGTAAGTGAACACACTGAACAGACTGGTCGACGCCAGCACGCTCATGCCCAGCGCCAGCAACACATTGACCTTGCCCAGCACCTTGAACTCGCTGGCCAGATTGGCCTTGTCCATGGCGATGTGGTTCGGCAGCCAGAGCCATTGTGCGATGGCGGCAATTACGCCAATCACCGAGACTGCCCAGAAGGTCGAGCGCCAGCCGGCGTACTGCCCGAGCGCGGTGCCCAAGGGCACGCCCAGCACATTGGCCAGCGTCAGGCCGGTGAACATCAGCGCAATGGCTTGGGCCCGTTTATTCGGTGCGACCAGACCGGCCGCGACCACCGAGCCGATGCCGAAGAACGCGCCGTGGCACAACGCAGTGACCACACGAGCCGCCATCAACGTGGCGTAGTTCGGCGCCAGGGCACACAAGACGTTGCCGAGAATAAACATCAGCGTCATCCCCAGCAATGTGGCCTTGCGTGGCATGTTGGCGGTGCCGATCGCAAGGATCGGCGCGCCGAACACCACGCCCAGGGCGTAACCGGTGATCAGCAGACCGGCGTGCGGAATGCTGACAGCGAGGTCGCGAGCGACGTCGGGCAGCAGGCCCATGATGACGAATTCAGTGGTGCCGATGCCGAACGCGGCAACAGCGAGGGCAAGCAAGGCGAGTGGCATGCGCAAGGTCTCTGTCGGTAGTCTTGACGCTGTGATCAGGCATACGCATGCCGACGACCGTTCTTGGCGGGAGCGGGCGTGGACAGAAATTATTGGAATTAGTCTGTGTGCAACTGAGTGCGGCGTGGTTGCTTGCAGTATAAACAGCTGCTGACATATCGCGAATCAATTATCCGGCGCGTCCGGCCGCAAATAAAAACCAATGAAGGAGTAGGCCGTGCTTGCAACAGCACTGGTGTTAGTCGCGGCGCTGTTGCATGCGGCGTGGAATACCCTGATCAAGTTCAGTGCGGAACGCCTGTTGGTGGTGGCCTGCATGGACAGCGTGGCGTTGTTGTTTGTCGCCGTGATGTTGCCGTTTGTGAACGTGCCGCCCATCGACATCTGGCCTTGGATTCTGGCTTCAGCGGCGTTCGAATTGCTGTATCGCTATCTGCTGATCCAGGCCTATCGGGTCGGCGATCTGGGGCTGGTCTATCCGTTGATGCGTGGACTGTCGCCGTTGGTGGTGCTGGCTCTGACGCTGATCTTTGCCGGGGAGGTGCTGACGAATCAGCAGATCTTCGGAATTCTGCTGATCCCGTTCGGCATGCTGTGCCTGCTGTGGCAGGGTGGTGGCGGCGCACGTTTGCCGTGGTCGATGTTACCGGTGGTGGCGTTGATCGGTCTGTGCATTGGCTGCTACACGTTCATCGATGGTCAGGCGCTCCGGCGCTGGTCACACCCGCTGGACTATCTGGTCTGGGTCACGTTGCTGAGTGCCTGGCCATTTCCGTTGCTGGCGCTGGTGCGCAAGCGACCGGCGTTCAAGCTGTTCTGGCGGGAGCAATGGCGGCTGGGGCTGGCGGTCGGGTTTTGCGTGTTGTTCAGCTACGCTTTGGTGCTCTGGGCGATGCAGTTGGGCTCGATTGCCGAAGCGGCGGCGTTGCGTGAGATCAGCGTGATTCTGGTGGTGCTGTTCGGCATGCGCTACCTGAAAGAACCTTTCGGCCGACCACGGCTCTTAGCCTGTGGGCTGGTGCTGATCGGCATCCTGGTGATGAAGTTTTAACTGAAACCCGAATTTCCAAACTGAAGAAAGGACTGCTTTATGACGGTTGCGCTGTGGTGCATTTTGATCGCGATTTTCCTGCCTTATCTCTGCACTGGCATCGCCAAGGCCAGTGGTCGGTATAACCTGAAGGATAACCATGATCCCCGGGACTTTCTCGAGTCGCTGAATGGTTTTGGCCGGCGTGCGCACGCGGCGCAACTGAACAGTTTTGAAGTCACCCCGGCGTTCGCGGCCGCGGTGATCGTGGCGCACCTGGCGGGTAATGCCGAGTTGGTGACGATCAATGTGCTGTCGGTGTTGTTCATCACCAGCCGGTTGCTGTACATCATTTGCTACCTGGCGGACTGGGCGATTTTGCGCTCGTTGGTGTGGTTTGTGGGGATGGGGTTGATTGTGAGTTTCTTTGTTGTGTCGGTCTGATAGGGCTGCGTTGGTTTACCGGCCCCTTCGCGAGCAAGCCCGTTCCCACCTGTGATCTCTGTGGACACAGTATTTGTGTACACCCGAGACTCAGTGCGGGAGCGAGCCTGCTCGCGAAAGTTATCTATTGGCCACTGTAAAAGTCAGGGGGAGGTCTTCGCCGCATCAGCCACCTGAGGCACTTGCGGCAACGTCGCACCTTTAGGCCACAACATCCAGATCTGTCCCTGCTGTTTCATGTCTCCGGCCAATTGGCCGGCCACCTCGCCTGTGCCCCAGAACAGGTCCGCTCGCACTTCGCCGGCAATCGCGCCGCCGGTATCTTGAGCGGCCACCGGGCGAACCAGCGCAGTGCCGTCCGGTTTGGTGGTCGATAACCACAACAGACTGCCGAGTGGAATTACCTTGCGGTCCACAGCCGCGCTATAGCCGGCAGTGAGTGGTACGTTCAACGAGCCGCGCGGTCCTTCGTTACTGTCCGGGTTACGGGTGAAGAACACATAGCTCGGGTTGCTGCCGAGCAGCTCGGGAATGCGCGTCGGGTTTGCCTTGGCCCAATGGCTGATCGCGCCCATGGTCACGTCTTCTTTCTTCAGTTCGCCTTGTTCCACCAGCCAGCGACCGATAGGCCGGTACGGGTGGCCGTTCTGGTCGGCGTAAGCGATGCGCAACTGGCGACCGTCATCGAGCTGAATTCGCCCCGAGCCCTGGATTTGCAGGAACTGCAGGTTCATCGGGTCAGTCAGCCAGGCCACCACCGGGGCCTTGACCCCTTTGGTCTCAATGGTTGCCGCATCGTCGTAAGGCTTGAGCACTCGCCCTTCCAGTCGACCGCGCAGGCGCTTGCCCTTGAGTTCCGGGTAGAGGCTGTCCAGCGAGACGATGATCATGTCGTCGGGCACGCCGTACACCGGGATGTTTGCTGCAGTCGTCTGGGTCAGGCTGCCTGGGTAGACCGGTTCGTAGTAGCCAGTGATCAGCCCGTTGGGATTGTCATTGGCGGCGCGCAGGCCGTAGACGTCCAGATTCTGCTTGAGGAAATCGCGGATATCGGTGGCGGTTTGCGGCACGTTGGCGGAAGCGGTGCAGGTCGAGCCCCACACGGGGTCGGCCTTGAGTCGGTTGCATGCACTGCGCCACGAACCGAAGCCGGCGACCAGATCGCTATCGGACACAGCCGGCAACGCTTCCCAGGTAGCGCTGGAATAGGTCGCCACTGCGTGGGTTTTTGGCGTGTTGTTATCGCCGCCGGTGCAGCCGGCGAGGACGGCCACCATTGGAAGTGTCCACGCGAGGGGGTGACGCCATGCCTTGAAACGGCTGTTCATGGAGTAATTCCTTTGCCGGTCGCCCGAGTGCTCCATGCGCTCAAACAACCCGTATTGATAATAGGGCTATTGGTCTTTGTCGATGACACGAGGATACTGGCCGCCGTTTCCCGTGACCTGAAGCCACCATGACTCTTAAAAGACTTTCTGTTGTATTGCTGGCCTGCCTGACGTTGTCCGCTTGCGGCGGTGTCGATCCGAATTCGCCACTGGGTCAACGCAAGGCAATCTTCAAACAGATGCTCAAGACCGGTGAAGACCTGGGCGGCATGCTGCGTGGCCGCATTCCGTTTGATGGTCAGAAATTCGCCGACGGCGCCGTGAAACTCGATGCGTTGTCCCATGAGCCATGGAAACATTTTCCACAGGTGCGCGAAGAAGATCACACCAGCGCCAAGGATAACGTCTGGCAACAGCAGGCACGTTTTCAGGAAATGTCCCGCAATCTTGAAACCGCCACCGGTGAATTGGTGATTGCCAGCCAGGTTCAGCCTTACAAGGCCAGCAACCTCGGGCCGGCGGTACAGAAAGTCGAAGATGCCTGCAGTGCTTGCCATAAACAGTTTCGGGATCATTGATTCCCGCTTCGCTAGTGATCGTTCCCCACGAACTGCGTGGGAATGATCACGACCAAGCTACTTATCCAGTTCGTCGAGAGCGTCCTGCAATTCCTTGCGGGACTCGGCGAGCTTATCTTTGCGCTTGTTGATCTTGTCGGGGTCGCCTTTTTTCATCGCGCTGTCGAGGTCGGCCTGACGCTTGCTGACTTCATGCTTGGCGTCGAGGACTTTGTTTTCCCGTTCTTTCTTCAGCGAAGCGTCGGTGCAATGCGCGGTGACTTCGCTCAAGGCGGTTTCCAGGCCTGCTTGCTGATCGGCGTTGCCGTGTGACTTGGCCAGTTCGATCTGGTTGATGATGCCCTGTTTCTTGGCGGCGCAGCCGGTCAGTTCCGGCGCTTCTTCAGCCGCCATCAGTGGAGCGGCCAGCACGCTGCAGAGGGTCAGCAGGGCGAGCGGTGAAAGAAGTTTCATAAAAGCTCCATGTGCAGAGGCAAGCGGGTCGGTGTGGCAATGGGCGTTTGAGCGCATCGGCAACTGTGGGTTCCCGGTTACCGTGGATTGCGGCTCTCTAGAAACCGTCAATCCCGGCAACCCGTAATGTTTCACTCAAGGCCAGGACCTGGGGGTCGCGGAAAAACGCGCTCAATTGTGCCGCACGTCCCGGGCCGATACCGGCTTCAGCCTGCCATTGTTCAGTGTTTCTGTTCGCCAGCACCTGCCATGAATCGGCAAGCTGCGCCTGCCCCGTCGGTGGTAAACCCAAGGCTTTCAGCCAGCGACCGAAGGGGCGCTGTCGAGCACTGTTGAAACTGTTTAAAAGACGAGCACTGCTGCGGTCGCCGAAGCCGTTAATGGTAGCAAGCTCTTGAGCGTCAAAGGTCAACCAATCCAGAAGGCTATTCAGACGGCCTGTTTCTAAAAGTTTCTCCCAGGTGCCGGGGCCGACATGTGGCAAAGCCAGCCCCTGCTTGCCGCTGAGCCAGGTCAGTCGTGCGAGGAATTGGCTCTCGCACCCCGGCGTCGGCTGCCAGCAACTCAAATAATGGAAGTCGGTTGCCAGCGGGACGCTCATCTCGGTGCGTTCGGTGCTGCGCAGAACAACGCTGTCGAACCTGGGAATGGTCAGTCCCGCCAGGCTGATGGACACCTGATCGCCGGGGCGGATGTCCAGTTTCTCCCAGCGCTGCAGGGAGCTGACGCTCACGCGTTTGATCTGCCGGTCATCGAGTGTCACCGGTTTCAGGTTCAGCACCGGTGTGATTCGTCCGGTACGCCCGACCTTGAAGTCGACTTTTCGCACTTCGGCCAGTACCTGCGCGAAAGGGTATTTCCAGGCGACGGCCCAGTAGGGTGATTTCGCGTGCCAGCGTTCGGCCGAGGGGCGCTGACTTTGGCGCAGGACGACACCGTCACTGGCAAAGGGCAACGGCGAGCGATACCAGTGATCGCGCCAGTGTTGCGCATCAGCCATGGACCCGACCGGTTGGCTGTAGGGCGCAGTGCTCGGGAACCCCAGCTCATCCAGAGTCGCTATTCGTTCGGGCAAATGGGCTGGGCCTTGTGGCCAGTCCCAGACAAACAATTTGATTCCGGCAGCATGTTCAGGAGCGAGGACCTTGCGCGTCATCAGACCGGCCACGGTGGAGCGGGCATTTTGGCTGCCGGCCTTGGCTTGTATGTGGTCGGTCAACTGCCAATAGAGCTCGCCTTGCACCAGCATGTTTACAGGTTGCACAAGTTTTTGGGGGATGCCGGGGATCAGTCGCGCCGAGGCCGTCCAGTCCTGGCCATTGATGCCATCGCCACGGCTGATCGCCTGATGCAGCCAGCCGTTGCGGTAAGTCAGAGTCACGGCCACCCCGTCGATTTTGGGTTGTATCCAGATGTTCTTGCGATCGCGCAGCCAGTTTTCCACAGCCTGACCATCGCGCAGTTTGTCGAGGCCGGTGTGGGCGATCGGGTGGGCGGCCTTGCCGCCGGCAGTGCGCAAGGGTTCAGGTGCGAGCCCCAAGTCAAAGCACGCACGCCATTCGATCAATTGTGCGCGGGACTGATCGTAAATTTCGTCGGCGACCAGTGAGCGTCCACCTCGGTGGTAGTGGTCGTCCCACAAGTCGATTTGATTTTGCAGGGCGGTGATTTCGTCCAGGGCGCGGGCGGGGGACCAGTCAGGACAGTCGGCAGCGTTTGAGCTCAGGCAGATCAAGGTTAGGAAGAAAACGGAAAACAGGCGCAGAAGCATCGTGAGCGTCCTTGCTCAAGTGAGGTGTTTGAAGGCTAGTCAATATTTTCGGGCGGGAAGGGTGGGTGTTTTGCCTGGTATTTCTGGATGACCGGGCGGCGAGGGAGTGCAAAGCGAAACCCAATAAAAAGCCCCGCACGGCGAACCGTGCAGGGCTTTGGGTGCCGCCGGGGAGGTCTTACAAGCCAGCAGCCAGACGCAGGTCGTCGGCGCGGTCGGTTTTTTCCCAGGTGAACGTGGTGAAGGTGTCTTCGCCCACGGTCTTGGTGGTCGGGGTGCGACCGAAGTGGCCGTACGCAGCGGTTTCCTGGTACATCGGGTGCAGCAGGTCGAGCATGGTGGTGATTGCGTATGGACGCAGGTCGAACACTTCACGAACCAGTTTGACGATTTTGTCGTCGCTGATTTTGCCGGTGCCGAAGGTGTTCAACGAGATCGAGGTAGGCTGGGCAACACCGATTGCGTAGGAAACCTGAATCTCGCAGCGCTCGGCCAGGCCGGCAGCCACGATGTTCTTGGCCACGTAACGACCGGCGTAGGCCGCCGAACGGTCAACCTTCGATGGATCTTTACCGGAGAACGCGCCTCCGCCATGACGAGCCATGCCGCCGTAGCTGTCGACGATGATCTTGCGACCGGTCAGGCCGCAGTCGCCAACCGGGCCACCGATGATGAACTGGCCAGTCGGGTTGATGTGGAACTGGGTGTCTTTGGTCAGCAGTTCGGCAGGCAGTACGTGCTTGACGATCAGCTCCATCACGCCTTCGCGCAGGTCTTTGTACGACACTTCAGGGTTGTGCTGGGTCGACAAAACAACGGCGTCGATACCGACAACCTTGCCGCCTTCGTAACGGCAAGTCACTTGCGACTTGGCGTCCGGGCGCAGCCAAGGCAGCAGGCCGGATTTACGCGCTTCGGCTTGCCGTTGCACAAGTTGGTGCGAGAACGTGATCGGTGCTGGCATCAGCACATCGGTTTCGTTGCTCGCGTAGCCGAACATCAGGCCCTGGTCGCCGGCACCCTGATCTTCAGGCTTGGCACGGTCAACACCCTGGTTGATGTCTGGGGACTGCTTGCCGATGATGTTCATCACACCGCAAGTGGCGCCGTCGAAGCCAACATCGGAGCTGTTGTAGCCGATGTCCAGAATGACGTTACGCACGATTTCTTCCAGATCGACCCAGGCCGACGTGGTCACTTCACCGGCGATGATTGCAACGCCGGTCTTTACCAGAGTCTCGCACGCCACACGGGCGAACTTGTCTTCAGCAATGATGGCGTCCAGCACCGCATCGGAAATCTGGTCGGCGATTTTGTCCGGATGTCCTTCAGACACGGACTCGGAGGTGAAGAGGGAGTATTCGCTCATCTCGATGTTTTCCTGAATTTACCGATGGTGAGTGTTGCCAGCCGGTCGCTGAAAATGGCGGACCTGAATCTGGAAACCATTACGTAAGCCTACATAGAGGCTTTCCCCGGGAACGAGTCCCGCAGCGGTGGCCCAACGGGCCAAATCGTCCTGTTCAAACCCCAACCAGAGATCACCGCAGGCCTCCCTGGCCCAACTCTGGTTGTGGCTACATAACTCTGTCACGAGCAGGCTACCGCCCGGTTGCAGCAAGTCGGCCATGTGCTTGAGCGCTTCGGCCGGCGCGGCGAAATGGTGCAATACCATGTTCAGTACAACGCAATCGGCCTGAAGGCTTACACCGTTCAATGCATCGGCCAATTGCAGGCTGACGTTAGCCAGCTTTTCACGTTCGCAGACCTGACGCGCCAGTTCGAGCATCGCCGGGCTGTTGTCCAGCGCGGTGACTTCAGTGAAGCGGCGCGCCAGTTCCGGCAGAAACTCGCCGTCACCAGGGCCGACTTCAATGGCCGTGGCGCCTTTGCCGAAACCCAGCTTGTCGAGCAAGGCCACCACGCTTTCGCGATATTGCGGCAGGCCGGCGATCAAGTCTTGCTGGGCGCGAAACTTCTCCGCAACCCGTGAGAAAAAGTCCTGGCTGGCCGCCGCTCGTTGCCCGTGCACCTGACCGATCCGCGACTGCACATCAATCGGCAGGGTCAGGTTGTCCACTTCTTCCAGCAGGGCGGCGTGCAGCTTGCCGCCCAGCAGGTCGGTGTGGGGCAGGGCGCGACGGTAGAAAATCGCATTGCCTTCACGGCGGGTCGCCACCAGGTCGGCCTGGGCCAGTACCTTGAGGTGATGACTCATGCCGGACTGGCCGATGCCAAAGATCTGCGCCAGTTCCAGCACGCCGAACGAATCGTTGGCCAGGGCGCGCAATACATTCAGACGCAGAGGGTCGCCGCCGGCCTTGCAGAGGGCCGCCAGCTCGTCGCAATCGTCATGTTGAATGGATGGCACGCGTAAATTCATAAGGCCAGCAGTCTAGTGACGGGTCGAAATCACTGCAAGAGCAATATCAAAAAGTTTTGATATTGCTCGATAGATGGCACTTCTCGACGTTAGGTTCTGTCAACAAACGGACAGCGGAAAGGTTTCACCCGTCGAAACCGCCGTTATCACATGGAAAAACGCCTCCAGATGACTATCTGTCATTGCCCCGAGGCGGCTCGGTGAGGGAAAATGCTCGCCTTTTTTCCGATTCGTTTTATTCACTCTCGATTCAATATCCGCAGGAGAACAGCGATGCCCAGCCGTCGTGAGCGTGCCAACGCCATTCGTGCCCTCAGCATGGATGCCGTGCAAAAAGCCAACAGCGGCCATCCCGGTGCCCCTATGGGTATGGCGGATATCGCCGAAGTACTTTGGCGTGACTACCTGAAGCACAACCCGAGCAATCCATCGTTCGCCGACCGTGACCGCTTCGTGCTGTCCAACGGCCACGGTTCGATGTTGATCTACTCGCTGCTGCACCTGACCGGCTACGACCTGTCGATCGATGACCTGAAAAACTTCCGCCAGCTGCACAGCCGCACCCCGGGTCACCCGGAATTCGGCTACACGCCGGGCGTTGAAACCACCACCGGTCCACTGGGCCAAGGCCTGGCGAACGCCGTCGGTTTTGCCCTGGCTGAAAAAGTCATGGCGGCGCAGTTCAACCGTCCTGGCCACAACGTTGTCGACCATCACACCTACGTGTTCCTGGGTGATGGCTGCATGATGGAAGGCATTTCCCACGAAGTCGGCTCCCTGGCCGGCACATTGGGCCTGGGCAAGCTGATCGCTTTCTACGATGACAACGGCATTTCCATCGACGGCGAAGTCGAAGGCTGGTTCACCGACGACACACCGAAGCGTTTCGAAGCCTACAACTGGCAAGTGATCCGCAACGTCGACGGTCATGACCCGGAAGAAATCAAGACCGCCATCGAAACCGCGCGCAAAAGCGATCAACCGACCCTGATCTGCTGCAAGACCACCATCGGTTTCGGTTCGCCAAACAAGCAAGGCAAAGAAGACTGCCACGGCGCCCCATTGGGTGACGCGGAAATCGCTCTGACCCGTACTGCCCTGAAGTGGAACCACGGTCCGTTCGAAATCCCGGCCGATATCTACGCCGAATGGGACGCCAAGGAAGCCGGCAAAGCCGCCGAAGCCGAGTGGGATCAGCGTTTCGCTGCTTATTCCGCTGAGTTCCCTGAGCTGGCAAACGAACTGGTCCGTCGCCTGAGCGGCGAACTGCCGGCTGACTTCGCGGAAAAAGCCTCTGCCTATATCGCTGAAGTCGCGGCCAAGGGCGAAACCATCGCCAGCCGTAAAGCCAGCCAGAACGCGCTGAACGCCTACGGCCCGCTGTTGCCTGAGCTACTCGGCGGCTCCGCTGACCTGGCCGGTTCCAACCTGACCCTGTGGAAAGGTTGCAAAGGTGTTTCGGCTGAAGACGCCAGCGGCAACTACATGTACTACGGCGTTCGCGAGTTCGGCATGAGCGCGATCATGAACGGCGTGGCGCTGCACGGCGGTCTGGTGCCTTACGGCGCGACCTTCCTGATGTTCATGGAATACGCACGCAACGCCGTACGCATGGCTTCACTGATGAAGAAGCGCGTGGTGTTCGTCTACACCCACGACTCCATCGGTCTGGGCGAAGACGGCCCGACTCACCAGCCAATCGAGCAACTGACCAGCCTGCGCAGCACGCCAAACCTCGACACCTGGCGCCCAGCCGATGCCGTTGAATCGGCCGTATGCTGGAAGCTGGCTCTGGAGCGCAAGGACGGCCCTTCGGCGCTGATCTTCTCGCGCCAGAACCTGCAGCATCAGGATCGCAACGCGCTGCAAATCGCCGACATCGCCCGTGGCGGTTACGTGTTGAAGGACTGCGACGGCGAGCCTGAGCTGATCCTGATCTCTACCGGTTCGGAAGTGGGCCTGGCGGTTCAGGCGTACGACAAACTGACCGAACAGGGTCGCAAAGTGCGCGTTGTTTCGATGCCTTGCACCAGCGTGTTCGATGCTCAGGACGCCGACTACAAGCAAGCGGTTCTGCCGTTGCAGGTCAGCGCCCGTATCGCCATCGAAGCCGCCCACGCGGACTACTGGTACAAGTACGTGGGCCTGGAAGGTCGCGTGATCGGCATGACCACCTACGGCGAGTCGGCGCCTGCGCCTGCCTTGTTCGAAGAGTTCGGCTTCACCCTGGAAAACATCCTGGGTCAGGCTGAAGAGCTGCTGGAAGACTGATCCAGAAGTTGTGTCGTCCTGACTGCCGTCTTCGCGAGCAGGCTCGCTTCCACAGGGTTCTACAGGGCCCTTGTGGGAGCGAGCCTGCTCGCGAAAGCGGTGGTTCAGGCAACGCTGCAATGACAGATTCACCACGGTAATCGAGAACCCCATGCCTCAACCGCGTCCTTACAAAGTTGCACTCAACGGCTACGGCCGGATTGGTCGTTGCGTCTTGCGTGCGTTGTTTGAGCGAGGCGAAAAGGCCGGGTTTGAAATTGTCGCGATCAACGATCTGGCGGACATGGCCAGCATCGAATACCTGACACGCTTTGACTCCACTCACGGGCGTTTTCCCGGCGAAGTGCGGGTTGAGGGCGATTGTCTGCATATTAATGGTGACTGCGTGAAAGTCTTGCGCAGTGCCACCCCCGAAGGCATCGATTGGGCGGCACTGGGCGTCGATCTGGTGCTGGAGTGCTCCGGCGCTTATCACACACGTGCCGATGGCCAGCGCTTCCTCGACGCCGGCGCGCCGCGTGTATTGTTTTCCCAGCCGATGGCCAGCGAGGCGGATGTCGACGCCACCATCGTCTACGGCGTGAACCAGGATTGCCTGACCGGCGACGAGCTGCTGGTGTCCAACGCGTCCTGCACCACCAATTGCGGCGTGCCGCTGTTGCGCCTGCTGGATCAGGCCATCGGCCTGGAATACGTGTCGATCACCACCATCCACTCGGCGATGAACGATCAGCCAGTCATTGACGCCTACCACCACGAAGACCTGCGCCGCACCCGCTCGGCGTTCCAGTCGGTGATCCCGGTATCCACCGGTCTGGCACGTGGCATAGAACGCCTGCTGCCGGAACTTGCCGGGCGAATTCAGGCCAAAGCCGTACGGGTGCCGACGGTTAACGTGTCTTGCCTCGACATTACGATGCAGACCGTCAGCGACACCGACGCCACCGAGGTCAACCGGATTCTGCGCGAGGCCGCCACCAGCGGCCCGCTCAAAGGCCTTCTGGCTTACACCGAGTTGCCTCACGCCAGTTGTGATTTTAACCATGACCCACATTCGGCCATCGTCGATGCCAGTCAGACCCGAGTTTCCGGCCCGCGGCTGGTGAACATCCTGGCCTGGTTCGACAACGAATGGGGGTTTGCCAACCGAATGCTGGACGTTGCAGAACACTATCTGCAAACAGCTACTCCAACAGTTTCTCCAAAACAGTAACTCAGGAATTGCGACCCATGACCGTGTTGAAGATGTCCGACCTCGATCTGCAAGGTAAGCGCGTACTGATTCGCGAAGACCTCAACGTCCCAGTCAAGGACGGTGTTGTCACCAGCGATGCGCGAATCCTGGCCTCGCTGCCGACCATCAAGCTGGCCCTGGAGAAAGGCGCGGCCGTGATGGTCTGCTCGCACCTTGGCCGTCCGACCGAAGGCGAATTCTCGTCCGAGAACAGCCTCAAGCCAGTCGCTGACTACCTGAGCAAGGCTCTGGGCCGCGAAGTGCCGCTGGTCGCTGACTATCTGAACGGCGTTGACGTGAAAGCCGGCGACATCGTGCTGTTCGAAAACGTGCGCTTCAACAAAGGCGAGAAAAAGAACGCTGACGACCTGGCCCAGCAATACGCCGCCCTGTGCGACGTGTTCGTGATGGACGCCTTCGGCACCGCTCACCGTGCCGAGGGTTCGACCCACGGCGTGGCCAAGTTCGCCAAAGTCGCCGCCGCTGGCCCGTTACTGGCTGCCGAGCTGGACGCACTGGGCAAAGCCCTCGGCGCCCCGGCCCAGCCAATGGCGGCCATCGTTGCCGGTTCCAAGGTGTCAACCAAACTCGACGTGTTGAACAGTCTGAGCCAGATCTGCAACCAGCTGATCGTTGGCGGCGGCATTGCCAACACTTTCCTGGCGGCTGCCGGCCACCCGGTCGGCAAGTCCCTGTACGAACCAGACCTGCTGGACACCGCTCGCGAAATCGCCGCCAAAGTCAGCGTGCCTTTGCCAGTGGACGTGGTGGTTGCCAAGGAATTCGCAGAAAGCGCGACCGCTACCGTCAAGCTGATTGCTGACGTGGCGGCCGACGACATGATCCTGGACATCGGCCCACAGACCGCGGCGAATTTCGCCGAGCTGCTGAAGTCGTCCAAGACCATCCTGTGGAACGGCCCGGTGGGCGTGTTCGAGTTCGACCAGTTCGGTAACGGTACCAAAGTGCTGGCCCAGGCCATCGCGGAAAGCTCGGCGTTCTCGATCGCGGGCGGCGGCGACACCCTGGCGGCCATCGATAAATATGGCGTTGCGGATCAGATCTCCTACATTTCTACCGGTGGCGGCGCGTTCCTCGAGTTCGTCGAAGGCAAAGTGCTGCCGGCCGTTGAAGTCCTGGAAAGCCGGGCGAAGGCCTGAGACCGCCCATTTGACCAGGCAAAGGAGTGTTTACATGGTCAAGACGTTAACGCTGTTGATCGCAGCGGGCATGCTGGCGGCTTGCGGGAGTAATCCGAAAGCCACGCCTGAGCCCGCACCGCAGTCGCAGGAAAAAGGCTGCTACCAGGCCGACTGGCAGGCGGAAACCAATCCTGTGCTCAACAAGCGTTCCGGTCCCGATGGCCTGGACAAATACGAGACACAGACACCCGCCAAGGAACATGGTTGTCCTTGACGGGTCTGACTCATTACTCAGGGCTGGCGGCGTGCGCTGTCGGTCGAGGAACATGGATGAAAGGTTTTATCGCCGTTACGGCGTTGGCGTTGCTGGCAGGGTGCTCGAGCTTGAATTTGAACCTGTTCAACACGTCGGCGCCGGCGGACAACTGGACCACCTGGACCTGCGACAGCCAGGCCAAAGTGCTCTGGCGCTACACCGACGACAGCCGCAAGGAAGTCGACGTGCGCCTCGGCGGGGCTGATCAGGTATACCGCTTGAAACAGGAGCCGGGCGCCGAAGGGTCGCTGTACAGCAATGACATGCTGGCGTTTCACGTAAAAGGTGAGGAAGGCCTGGTGTACTGGGTCGCCACCAATGATTTGATTGGTCGCGGTTGTAAAGCGCAGTAACTGGCATTTTGGCAACACCCGAATTCGCAGCCCGGACCAACCCCCGATCTGCAATAACTTGAATAGCCGCCGCCGCTACGGCAGGCTGGCACGATTAACGACCCAAACCGGGAGAGACATACACAATGGCACTTATCAGCATGCGCCAGATGCTGGACCACGCAGCCGAGTTCGGCTATGGCGTTCCAGCCTTCAACGTCAACAACCTTGAGCAGATGCGCGCCATCATGGAAGCCGCTGACAAGACTGACTCTCCGGTGATCGTCCAGGCTTCGGCCGGTGCTCGCAAATACGCTGGCGCCCCGTTCCTGCGCCACCTGATCCTGGCGGCAATCGAAGAATTCCCGCACATCCCGGTGTGCATGCACCAGGACCACGGCACCAGCCCTGACGTCTGCCAGCGCTCCATCCAACTGGGCTTCAGCTCGGTGATGATGGACGGTTCCCTGGGCGAAGACGGCAAGACCCCGACCGACTACGACTACAACGTGCGTGTTACCCAACAAACCGTGGCCATGGCTCACGCCTGTGGCGTTTCGGTAGAAGGCGAGCTGGGCTGCCTGGGTTCGCTGGAAACCGGCATGGCTGGTGAAGAAGACGGCATCGGCGCTGAGGGCGTTCTGGATCACAGCCAAATGCTGACCGACCCGGAAGAAGCCGCTGACTTCGTCAAACGCACTCAGGTTGATGCCTTGGCCATCGCCATCGGCACCAGTCACGGCGCGTACAAGTTCACCAAGCCGCCGACCGGCGACGTATTGGCCATCGACCGCATCAAAGAAATCCACAAACGCATCCCGAACACCCACCTGGTGATGCACGGTTCTTCTTCGGTTCCGCAAGAGTGGCTGGCGATCATCAACCAGTACGGCGGCGACATCAAAGAAACCTACGGCGTACCGGTTGAAGAAATTGTTGAAGGCATCAAGCACGGCGTGCGTAAGGTCAACATTGATACTGACCTGCGTTTGGCATCCACCGGCGCGATGCGTCGCCTGATGGCCACCAACCCGAGCGAGTTCGATCCGCGTAAGTTCTTCGGCGCGACTGTGACCGCGATGCGTGATGTGTGCATCGACCGTTACAACCAGTTTGGTACGGCCGGTAATGCTTCGAAGATCAAGCCGATCTCGCTGGAAGGGATGTATCAGCGGTATTTGAAGGGTGATTTGAACGCTAAGGTTAACTAAGCCTTTGGTGTTTGAGTCGCATTAAAAAACCCGCCGAGAGGCGGGTTTTTTTGTGAGTGTTAACTTATTGCTTACCTAGAGAGATCGTATATTGGGCGCCGCCAGCTGCACCGAGGATCCTTACGTCGCCTGATAAGTTGTTGTATTCTCTGTCGGCAGAGTACAAAGATATTTTATACACAGTAGAGGAGTTGTCCTTTGGGGTTGCGGTTAGGTCGAAAGTGACAGAGCTGAAGTGGTTGCTAATGTCCGAATAATAGAACGTGCCTCTAACATTGTACTCTGTACCTCCGAATGTATAGCTGCCGGCATTAATAGAGCCGTTGTCTGGGTTGGAGCTTGTAATTGTCAAAACGCCCCGTGTGCCAGCGCTATCAGTACCGCCTGCATAAGTTCCATTTGGTGTTACGGCCATTTTATTTCTCCATGTCCAAAGATAGAGTAAGCAACACTTATCGCAGAAAAGGGGCGCGGATTCATTTGTTGCCTTCCTCTTCTGTTTTACGTGTTGCGTAGAACAGATTAGATGGAAGTATTTCGAGTTGCACCTGTTGGATCTGACAGTTTTTTATAACTTATTACTATGGGATAAGGGTTAAAAGTAGAAGAATAAAAAAATTAAAAGGGGACAGATTTATTTGATCTCTCCTAGAAAATTAAAAGGGGACAGATTTATTTGATCTCTCCTAGTGCTTCTATTCGATCTGTTTCGCAGGTCTTCCCCGCGCTCGATGCGGTATTCGCAATCCAGTTATTTGTTCTATTTCGTCTATAAACTGAGGATTGCCGGTCAACTGGCCGCGCTGGAGGGCGCCTCGGATCAACTGCAATTCTGAGGAAGGTATTGCCTGTTCCATGAATGAGGTATAGCGAGCAAGGCGCTCGGTATGGGTTTTACCGAGTTCGTTGAAACATTGATCTTCATCCAGCCAATGGTTGTCTGCAGTTTCATTGAGGCGCAGGTGCAAGCTCGACCAAGGGTAATCTTGTGTCTGAAGTACCATTTGGGCTCGGACCGGATTTAACTCGATGTATCGACTACATGCCAGCAGATAGGTGTCGGTTTGAACCACGCTGGATTTGTATCGACTCTCCCACAAGGTACCGGAGCGGCCCTCCAGCTTGTTGCGATACCTTGTCATGCGTCCCGCCAGGCCTTTCATCAATTGTCCGAGACCGGCAACGGAGGCTCCCGGCGCTAGCAATAGGTGGACATGATTGGTCATCAAGCAGAAGGCATACACTTTCACGTTGAATAGCGCTTTGAGTTCACGCAGATCTTCGAGATAACGCTGGAAGTCGCCCGGCTCGGCGAACACAACCTGCCTGTTGTGGCCTCGTTGCACGACATGATGCGGATAATTGGGTAACACAACACGTCCCATTCTGGGCATACAGCCTCCTACGTCCTTGTAGTAATGAGAGAAGCGTAGCAGCTGAAAGTGTGTTTTCCCCTCTGAAAGTCGTTTTCAGTCTCGCTTGCTTTTCAGTGGCTCTGCTATCGCGAAAATGTATAAAAAACTGGCATTTATTACAGGTGATTTGATGCGGACTGCTGCCTATTGTTTGATGTGTAAGCCGAGAAGAAGGGTTTGCATAAATCTGTCCCTTTGAGTCCATTTAGGGGAGTTGCAATATGTGCCTGTTAGGAAAAATGTCTGTTTCATTCATTGCGTTTTTTTTCATGTTATTGATATCCATCAGTTTGAGAGCTGAAGACTCGGAGTATACGTGTAGTTATAGATATTATACCGGAGAGGTATCTAAAACCTTTAAAGCGGGTTCAGTTGACGACGCAAGAGATAAGGCGCATGCCGAATGGGAAACACGAACGAGTCCTTATCTTCTTAAGCGAGAGATCTATTGCGTTAAAAAATAGAGTATTAAGTTGGTCTGCCTATGTTCGGCCGCGCAGTCGTCGTAAAACCGGACATTGCGGTGTGCCTTCAGGAATGGAGAGGCAAGGTTTGGGGATGCTTCGCATCCCGCCGGGGCAAGCTCCCTCGCCACAGTAATAGAGTGTTTGCGCTATTTGTCGTGATCAATATCCAGCTTGCTGAACGTCACTTTCCCGCCTTCGCTGGTGTACCCGGTGTGGTCTTGCACATAGACCCCAGCCTTGAAATACAGCGGTTTGTCGCGCCACGTGGCGCTGATGTTGGTGTCCCACTGGTAGCCCGCCGCGCTGATGCCCAACGCACCGCCGGGACTCAGGTGGATGAGGTAGGAAAACTCCTGATCCAACTTTACGCCAGTGGCGATGGTGATCACCCGACCTTCGTCGTCATCCGGATGCATGCGTACTTTGGCAACGATGTTGCCGCTCGAGGTGCTGATCTTGTACTGATATTCGACCTTCACCAACGGCTTCTGGCTTTCATAAGCATGAATCTGGCCGATAACGATCTTCCCTGAACTCGGCACCTGATTCACCGCCAGGGTCGCGTGAAGGGAGTTGTCAGCGTCCGGATAGAGCCAATTACGCAAGGTGCCGTTGCTGTAGGTTTCGCGAAGTTCAGTCCGAGGATACTTCGCGTTGGCCGTTTTGGAGCCGGTGACCGGTGCCCAGAAAAACAAGGTGCCGGTGTCTGAGTGGAAGTATTGATCCTTGAAGCCGTCCACCAGTTTGGCGGTTTCAACGGTATACGGCGGATTGCCAACGGGAACGCTGAGGTTCCAGGTTGCGAGATCGATCATAGACAAAGCTTCCACAAATTTTTGCTGCACGCGCGTGCCAGAAGCTCTAGCCCGCGCATCGGGGGGCGGTCTTTATAAGCGTACGAGGCGAATTTGTTAATGCCCATCTGGCAGAGATTTGGCGTCAATGTCCTGTCGAATGGCCATCTTTCCCGGTTTTCGGGGCTCTCAGGACCGACCGTTAGTCGGCAAATGAACCCATTGGTTAAATGATGGCGTACTGACACCTTCTGCTTTCACGCAACCCGGTCTAGAGTGAGGGCCTAGTATTTGTCCGGTTTTCACGAGAAACCGGCCTGACGCCCCGAACAAGAGAAGCAGCATGGAATGCGCGCACCCCCCGCCAGCTGAAGGCAACTCGATCCTTTTAATTGTCGATGATTACCCTGAAAACCTGATCAGCCTGCGCGCGTTGCTCCAGCGCCAGGACTGGCAGGTCATGACCGCTGCCTCCGGCTTCGAAGCGCTTAGTCTGTTGCTCGAACACGATGTCGACCTGGTGTTGCTCGATGTGCAGATGCCGGGCATGGACGGTTTTGAAGTCGCGCGCCTGATGCGCGGTAGTCAACGGACTCGCCTGACGCCAATCATCTTCCTCACCGCCAACGAACAATCCCCTGACGCAGTGATCAAGGGCTACGCCAGCGGCGCGGTGGATTACCTGTTCAAACCGTTCGACCCGCACATTCTCAAGCCCAAAGTCCAGGCCCTGCTGGAGCACCAGCGCAATCGTCGGGCGTTGCAGCGCCTGAGCCACGACCTGGAAGTCGCGCGCGCATTTAATGCCTCGGTGTTGGAGAACGCGGCCGAGGGCATTCTGGTGGTCAGTGAGGACGGGGTGATTCGTTTTGCCAATCCGGCCATGTCGCGGCTGCTGAATGCCACGGTGCAGGAGCTGCAAGGCAGGGACTTTCTGCACTTCCTGCAAAAACCGCACATTCCGGTGTGGCTGGAATCCGAGATTTATACCGGTTACAAACGTGGCGAAACCTTGCGCCTGCATGACGCACTGTTGCGTACCGCACCCGGTCAGCAAGTGCCGGTGGCGTTGTCTTGCGCGCCATTGCCCGCAGAACAGCGCGCCATGGTGGTGACGGTGCTGGACATGTCGGTGGTGCGCCACCTGCATCAGCAACTGGAATATCAGGCCGTAACCGATCCATTGACCGGCCTGCTCAATCGTCGAGGTTTCTACCAGACCGTTGAAAACCTGTTGCTCCGTGGTGAGCCTACCGACAGCGCCTGGGTGCTGCTGTACCTGGACCTTGACGGTTTCAAGCGGGTTAATGACTCTCTCGGTCACGATGCCGGCGACCGGGTGCTGCGCTGGGTGTCTGAGCAGTTGAAGGCCTGCTTGCGGCCGTTCGACATTCTGGCGCGCATGGGCGGCGATGAATTTACGGCGCTGCTGGACCTGGAGTTTCCCGAGCAGGGCGCGAAGATTGCCGAAAAGCTCATTGAGCGGGTTTCGATCTGTCAGCAGATTGATGGCCTGGAAATCACCTTGGGCGCCAGCATCGGGATTGCGACGTTTCCGGATTGTGGGGCAAACCTCGACGGTTTGTTGCGCGCCGCAGACATTGCGATGTACGAAGCCAAGCGCGCGGGCCGTCAACAGTATCGATTCTACGATCACGAAATGAACGGCCGGGCACGTTCGAGACTGATGCTCGAAGAGAGCGTACGCACGGCCATCGAAAACCGTGATTTCAACCTGGTGTACCAACCTCAAGTGTCCATCGCCGACGGGCAGATTCGTGGGTTCGAGGCGTTGTTGCGCTGGCAGCACCCGAGTGTCGGCGACGTCCCGCCGGGACTGTTTTTGCCGTTGCTGGAAGAGGCCCGGCTGATCAGTCGGCTGGGCAGCTGGATTTACCAGCGTGGTGCCGGGCAACGAAAGGCCTGGGAAACCCTGTTTGCCGAGGACCTGGTGCTCGGCGTCAGTTTGAGCAGCACCCAGTTTGGCATGCCCAACCTGGTCACCGAATTGCGTCAGGTGCTGGAGCGCCATGGCCTGCAACCGCGTCATCTGGAAGTCGAAGTGACGGAAGAAGCGTTGATGCAAAACCCGGAAGAAACCCATAAGACCCTGCGTCTGCTGCGCAATCTTGGGGTGCGGGTGGCGCTCGATGACTTTGGTTCCGGGCCTTGTTCGCTGGCGCATCTGCGGGACCTGGAACTGGACACGCTCAAGCTCGACCGGCATTTGATCGCCCGGCTGCCCGAGTCCTCAAAGGATGCCGCGCTGGTGCGCACTGTGATCGACCTGTGCAAGCAATATGGAATGCTGGTGATCGCCGAAGGGGTAGAAACCGTTGCCCAGTACCAATGGCTGCAAGCGAATGGCTGTGAGTATGTGCAAGGGTTTCTGGTCGCGCGGCCGATGATGGCCGAGGACGTCGGCGACTTTGTGCAGCCGTTTGACTGGGGCGCACTGAACAGTTGAATTCGCTACACTGGCGACCTTTTCGTGATCCGTGTTGCCGCCCCGATGACTGCGTTGAAATACCTCCAGGCCTATCCTGCTGCATTGCAGGATCAAGTGCGCCAGCTGATCGCCGACGATCGGCTGGGCGACTACTTGACCAAGCGCTATCCGGAAAAGCACGGGATACAGAGCGACAAGGCGCTGTACACCTACGCTCTGGACCTTAAGCAGGGATACCTGCGCAATGCTCCGTCCATCGACAAAGTCTTGTTCGATAACCGTCTGGACCTCACGCATCGCGCCCTGGGCTTGCACACCACGATCTCGCGGGTGCAGGGCGGCAAGCTCAAGGCCAAGAAAGAAATCCGTGTGGCCTCGCTGTTCAAGGAAGCACCTTCAGAGTTTCTGAAAATGATCGTGGTGCATGAACTGGCGCATTTCAAAGAGTCGGATCACAACAAGGCGTTCTACAAACTCTGCGAACACATGCTGCCGGGCTATCACCAGGTGGAGTTTGACCTGCGGGTGTACCTGACCTGGCGGGACATGCAATAACGGATCAACGGTCGGGAGTCTTAGAATGGAAGTCAGCAAGACCAAGAGTAGTTTCTATCGCCGGTTGTACGTCGCGTACTTGATCGACAGCGGGCTGGCGAGCAGCGTCCCGGCCTTGACCGATGTGACCGGCATGCCCCGGCGCACGGCACAGGACACGATTGCGGCGTTGGCGGACCTGGACATCATGTGCGAGTTCGAGCAGGAAGAAGGCGCGCGCAATCATGCGGGGCGTTATCGGATTCGCGAGTGGGGGGCGATTGATCGCGGATGGATCGAGCGAAATTTGCGGCAGATCAAAGCGGTGCTTGAGTACCCCTGATCTCTGCGGTGCCGCGACTGACGCCTTCGCGAGCAAGCCCGCTCCCACATTTAACCGCGTTCCTCCAAGAGAATACGGTCGAATGTGGGAGCGGGCTTGCTCGCGATGGGGCCCTTAAAGCCGACGCATCCCAATGTGCGGAATGCCATCCTCGACATACTCCTCACCCGCCACCACAAACCCATACCGCCCGTAATACCCCTGCAAATGCGCCTGCGCCGACAGATAAACCGGCATCTCCGGCCAGTGTTTCTCAGCCTGCTTCAACGCCTGGGCCATCAATTCGTGCCCAATCCCGGTACCACGGGCCGCCGGTGCAACAATCACCCGGCCAATCACCACATCACCCCCCTGCAGCTGCGGGTCGAGCAATCGCAGGTAACCCACCAGTCGATTCTCGTCCCATGCCATCAAATGGCAGGTGTCTCCTTCCAGGTCCTGGCCATCGATGTCTTGATAGACGCACTTCTGCTCGACGACGAACACCTCTGCACGCAGTTGCAGAATGGCGTACAGCTGTTCCTTGCCCAAATCGCTGTGGTGTTTGCAGATCCAGTCAATTGTCATTTTCGCTTTCCTTGAACATCGTCGCTCCGATACTAAGCGTCCTGAGGACCGTTGTCTTGATGGCGGGGAAATCTGTGACAAAGGCCAAAATGCCATCATTCATTTCGCGCGGCGCCGTCTTCTTTGTGTAATCTTCGATGACGCGCTGTGCAATGGCTTCAATGAGCTAATGTTGAGTACCTGGCTGCCGGTATATGGGTCTTGGAGTTTGGGCTGAAAAAAGGTCGGGCTACCCGTCCGTTAAGGATTTTCTAGCATGCCGCGATTGCATCGAGCTTCTGCTTTGATCGTATTGCTGTTGCTGACACAGGGTGCGGCCGCGGAAAAGCTGCGTCTGGTCGCCGACGCCTGGCCACCTTTTACCGACGCCACGCTGGTCAACGGCGGGTTGGCGACGGACATCGTCACCACCGCGCTGGCACGCGCAGGCTTTGCCAGTGATTTCGAGCAAGTGCCTTGGGCCCGAGCGTTATTGGGCATAGGCGAGGGGCGTTACGACGTGCTGGTCAACGCCTGGTACACCAACGATCGGACCAAACTGGGCCAGTTCTCCGGCGAATACCTGCTTAACCGCGTGCGTTTTCTGAAACGCAAAGATGCGCCCATCGAATACAACAACCTGCAGCAACTGCACACCTATCCGATTGCGATCGTGCGCGGCTACGCCTATTCGCCGGAGTTCGATGACGACGCATCGCTGCAGAAAGTCCCGGTGCACAACTTTTCCATGGCCGTGCGCATGGTGGCGGCGGACCGGGTCAAGTTGACGCTGGAAGATGAATACGTCGCCCGTTATTACCTGGCGCGTGAGTCCTCCAAAGTGCGTAATGCGGTGGAGTTTCTGCCCAAGCCGTTGAGCGAGAACAGCCTGCATATTTTGGTCAGTTTGAAGAACCCGCGGCATGAGCAGATCGTCGCCGGGTTTGACCGGGAGATTGCCGAGATGAAGGCGGATGGGAGTTATGAGCGGTTGATGAAGCAGCATGGGATGTGAGGCTGAGCATAAGTCGCGGGTGTCATTGATGGTCCCATCGCGAGCAAGCCCCCACAAATCTCAATCTTCGCCAGTGTCTTTGATCAAATGCGCCGCCAACGTCCGCAACGGGCCCAGTTGCCGACAGATTAACGCCAACTGCGTCTGCACCAACCGCTGCCCTTCATCGATTTCATCCGGCATCTGCTCAAGCGAATTGGCGAGTGCCTCTTCCTCATCACTTTGAATCGCCACCGGCGTTTTGCTCGCCAGGCCTTGGGCGATCTCATCGATGCTCGCTGCCAGGCTTACGCCGGCACCCTCAATCAACTGCTCGCGAACATCCGCCGGGAGCGCCGTTTCACGGTGCGCCCCCAGCCCCGACAAATAGCTGAGCAGCGTGTGTGACAACACCAGAAAACGAAACCCGACATCCGCTTCTTTTCGGAAGTGCCCAGGCTCCATGAGCATGTTGGCCAGTGTCGTCGACAACGCTGCATCGGCGTTGTGCGCGTTGCGTCGAGCCAGGCGATACGCCAGATCGTCACTTTTGCCGGCGGCGTATTGCTGCATGATCTGGCGCAGGTAAATGCTGTTGCAGGTCAGGGTGTTGGCCAGCACTTTGTTCAGGCGTCGGCCTTGCCAGTCCGGCAGGAACAGGAACACCGCCAGCCCGGCGATCAGGCTGCCAAGCAAAGTATCGAGCAGTCGCGGCAGGAACAGCCCGTAACCGTCGCCGACCTGGTTGAAGCAGAACAGCACCATCAAGGTGATGGCGGCGGTGGCCAAGGTGTAGCGGGTGGTGCGGTTGATAAAGAACACCACGCCGGCGGCGATTGCGAAGCACGACTGGATCAAGGGATTGGGGAACAGATCGAACAGCGCCCAAGCCAGGGTCAGGCCGATCGCCGTACCGATGATCCGCTGACCGAGTTTGCGCCGAGTCGCGCCGTAGTTCGGCTGGCACACGAACAGCGTGGTGAGGATGATCCAGTAACCTTGCGATGGGTGAATCAAATGCACCATGCCATAGCCAATGCTCAGCGCCAGGGGCAAACGCAGTGCATGGCGGAACAGCAGCGACGTCGGCGTGAGTTGGGTGCGCAAGCGCATCCAGACATCTTTGAGGCTGCGCGGCGAACGGTCGAGCAGGCTACTGTCGGTGGCATCGGCCAGGGCGTCCGGGTTGCTGGCATCACTGAGCAAGCGGTCGAGCGTCGAGAGGTTGGCCGTGAGTGCCCGCAGCGAGCGCAACAGGCCGCGCCAGGCCGGGTTGCTCTGGATACGCAGGTGTTCGATGGAGGCATTCAGGTCGCCAAGGGCTTCGGCGAAGCTCGCGTCGTAGACGAACGGCTGACGCATCTGGATCGACTCGGCCAGTGCGCGGCAGGCCTTGCCTTGCTGACGCAGCAGGCGCTGACAGCGGAACAGCACGTCGCTGTGGAAAAACGCCTCCGCCAGTGCGTTGTAGGGGTAATGCGACGAACTGGCGCGCTCGTGGATGTCCTGGGCGAGGAAGTACAGCTTCAGGTAGCGGCTGACTTTCGAGCCCGGCCGCCCGTTGCCGACCCGGTGCAAAATGATTTCCTTGGCGGCGTTCAGTGCCGCCACCACACGTCCATTCTGCTGGGCCAGTTCCAGGCGCCGTGCTTCCACGTCCATCTGCCGGATCGGCTCGAACAGCGACGATTTCAGCTTCAGGTAGAAACCCAACTCGCGGAACAACCGCGCCAGGCTCTGCTGCACCGGCTGGTTGGAAAACATCGCCTGCCACAGCACCGACAGCAAACCGTACCAGGCTGCACCGGCCACCAGCAGCACCGGCTCATGCCAGAAATCCGTGACGGCACCGCCGCGCTGATCCACGCCAATCATGGTGTAGACCGACAGAATCAGCGTCGCCGAGGCAATGGCGCCATAGCGTTCGCCGAGGGCGCCCAGCATGGTCAGGCCGAAACTGGCCAGGGCCAGGGCGATGATGAAAATGTAGGGGTAGGGGAACAACAGTTCGACGGAGAAGGCGGCGACGCTGAAGCACACCAGTGTCACGGCGAGCGCGTTGAGGCGACCCTGCCAACTGTCGTCGGTTTCGGCCAGGGCGCTGGCGATGATTCCCAGGAACAACGGGATCAGCAGGCCCATTTCATCCTGATACCAGCAGACCGCCATGCTGCCGGTCAGGGCGATGAACACTCGCACGCTGTAGCTGAATTTATCCAGCGCCCAGAGGCGACGCAGAGACTGACTGAGAGGAGTCGATGACATGAAGTGCGATGGCCTTCCGAGGCAATGACGCTAAATTGAGCCAGTAATGACGCCGACGCAATGGCGTCGATCACATCTGACAGCAAAATCTGTTCCTTGATATCACACATGGTCAATGTGGGAGCCCAATCACAATTTATTGGCAGACCGAAAAACCTGTGGGAGCGAGCTTGCTCGCGATGAGGTCAGTACATTCAACATCTATGTCGACTGTCAGACCGCTATCGCGAGCAAGCTCGCTCCCACATCGGTTTAGTGTTTGTCAGGCGTATTGCGCGGCGGCGTAGCCTGAGGCCCACGCCCACTGGAAGTTGAAACCGCCCAGATGTCCGGTGACGTCGAGCACTTCGCCGATAAAGTACAGGCCAGGGCTTTTCAGCGATTCCATGGTCTTGGACGACACTTCGTGGGTGTCGACGCCGCCCAGGGTCACTTCCGCCGTGCGATAGCCTTCGGTACCGGCCGGCACCACTTTCCAGTTCGCCAGTTTTTCGGCGATGTCGGCGATTTCCGCGTGGGTGTATTGCTTCATCGGTTTGGACACGAACCAGTTGTCCGCCAGCAGGTTGGCCATCTTCTTGGTGAAGATTTCCCCCAGCAGGGTTTTCAACTCGGTGTTCGGACGTTCAGCCTGCTGCTGTTGCAGCCATTCGTGCGCGTCGTGGTCCGGCATCAGGTTGATCTCGACCGTGTCGCCGGATTCCCAGAACGAAGAAATCTGCAAAATCGCCGGGCCGCTGAGGCCTCGGTGAGTGAACAGGATGTTCTCGCGGAAACTCTGCTCGTTGCAGCTCACCAGGCAGTCCACCGACGTGCCGGACAGTTCGGTGCAAAGCGCTTTCAACTGGTCGGTGATGGTGAATGGCACGAGGCCGGCGCGGGTTGGCAGCAGTTCATGACCGAACTGCCTGGCAACCTGGTAGCCGAAACCGGTGGCGCCTAAGGTCGGAATCGAAAGACCGCCCGTGGCGATCACCAAAGACTCGCAGGTGATCTGGCCCATTGTGGTGTCCAGCAGGTAACCGCTCTCGAGTTTTTCAATGGTCTGGATCGAGGTGTCCAGGTGCAAGCTCACGCCGACTTGATCGCACTCATTGAGCAGCATCTCGAGGATGTCGCTGGATTTGTTATCGCAGAACAGCTGGCCGAGCTTCTTTTCGTGGTACGGCACGCCGTGTTTGGCGACCATGCCGATGAAATCCCACTGGGTGTAGCGCGCCAGTGCGGATTTGCAGAAGTGTTCATTCTGCGAGAGGAAATTGCCAGGTTCGGTATACATGTTGGTGAAATTGCAGCGGCCACCGCCCGACATCAGGATTTTCTTGCCAGCCTTGTTCGCATGGTCGAGCAACATCACCTTGCGCCCACGCCCGGCGGCGGTCAGCGCACACATCAACCCTGCGGCGCCAGCGCCAATGATCACGACTTCGGTAGAGCGCAAAACAGTGTCCTCTTGATGTGTCACCACAAAACAAACTGTGGGAGCCGGGCTTGCCCGCGATGAGGCCCGCACATTCAACATCATTGTTGACTGTTAGTCCGCCATCGCGGGCAAGCCCGGCTCCCACAGGGGAAGTGCGTTGTTCTTACAGGATGCGAACGCGCAGCGAACGGCCCTTGATCTTGCCGTCGTTCAGGCGCTGCAAGGCTTGCTTGGCAATCCCGCGCTCTACGGCCACGTACGCCTGGAAATCGAAAATCGCGATTTTGCCGACCTGGGCGCCCGGAATACCGGCATCGCCGGTCAGTGCGCCCAGAATGTCGCCCGGACGAACCTTGTCTTTACGGCCAGCGCCGATGCACAGCGTGCTCATGGCCGGCAGCAACGGAGCACCGCCCTGTGACGTGAGGTTGTCCACCTGGTCCCAGTTCAACGGCGCCTTCTGCAGTTGCTCGATGGCTTGGGCGCGGTGTGCTTCGGACGGCGCAACCAGGCTGATCGCAATGCCTTTCTCGCCAGCGCGGCCGGTACGGCCGACACGGTGAATATGGATTTCCGAGTCACGGGCCAGCTCGACGTTGATCACCATGTCCAGCGCATCGATGTCCAGGCCGCGAGCGGCGACGTCGGTGGCGACCAGTACCGAGGTACTGCGGTTGGAGAACATGGCCAACACCTGGTCGCGATCACGCTGTTCCAGATCGCCATGCAGGCCGACGGCCGAGATACCTTTGGACGTCAGGTGATCGACGGTTTCCTGAACCTGCTGCTTGGTGAAGCAGAACGCCACGCAGGACGCTGGGCGGAAGTGACCAAGCACCTTGGTCACCGCGCTCATGCGGTCATCCGGGGAGATTTCGTAGAAACGCTGCTCGATCTGCGTGTCGTCATGGAACGCCTCGGCCTTGACGATCTGAGGGTTGCGCATGAACTTCGCGGCGAGTTGCTTGATGCCCGTCGGGTACGTGGCCGAGAACAGCAGGGTCTGGCGACGTTCCGGGGTCTGGGCAATGATTTCTTCGATGGAATCGTAGAAACCCATGTCGAGCATGCGGTCAGCTTCGTCGAGGATCAGCGTGTTCAGGCCGTGGAGCACCAGCGAACCTTTGCGCAGGTGCTGCTGGATACGGCCCGGGGTGCCGACGATGATGTGCGCGCCGTGCTCCAGCGAGCCGATCTGCGGGCCGAACGACACGCCGCCGCACAAGGTCAGGATCTTGATGTTGTCTTCGGCGCGTGCCAGACGACGCAGTTCCTTGGCGACCTGATCCGCGAGTTCGCGCGTCGGGCAGATGACCAGCGCCTGGCAACCGAAGAAGCGCGGATTGATCGGGTTCAGCAAGCCGATACCGAAGGCGGCGGTCTTGCCGCTGCCGGTCTTGGCCTGGGCGATCAGGTCCATCCCCTTGAGGATCACCGGCAAGCTTTGCGCCTGGATCGGCGTCATCTCGGCATAACCCAAAGAGTCGAGGTTAGCCAGCATGGCGGCGGACAGCGGCAAAGTATTAAAAGCGGTGGCGATGGTGGTCACGGGACTGGCCTGCAAAACAAAATGTCGCGCAGTGTATCAGTCCCGGGGCCATTCGCCCTAAGGCTCGATGTGTTCTTCCGGACGTTTGACGCGCCGTCCGTCTTCCTTTGAGAGCTGGGAAAAGATCGTGGCCGCCAGCATGGCCATGATTCCGACCGTGACAAACGTCAGCTGGAACGCGCCCAACACCGTCTCCACACCATCGTTTCCGATCTCGGCGGTAAAGCCGCCGAGCAGCGCGCCGGCGCACGCTACGCCCAGGCTCAGGGATAATTGCGCGACCACCGACAGCAGGCTGTTGCCGCTGCTGGCGCTGGCATCGTCGAGGTCGATCAGGGTGACGGTGTTCATCGCGGTAAATTGCAGCGAGTTGATCGCCCCGAGAATCGCCAGCAGGCACAGCAGCAGCCAGTACGGCGTCTGCTCGCTGACCAGGCCCATGCTCGCAAGCATGATGCCCAGCGCCAGGGTGTTGCCGGTCAACACGATCCGATAGCCCAACCGTTCGATTAGCGGCCGCGCGACCCACTTGGCGATCATCGCCGCCGCCGCCAGCGGCAGCATGCTCATCCCCGCCTGCGACGGCGAATAGCCCAGCGCCACTTGCAGCAGCAACGGCACGAGAAAGGGCAGGGCGCCGCTGCCGAGCCGGGCGAACAGGTTGCCGAGGATGCCCACGGCGAAGGTCCGGGTCTTGAACAGTGAAGGCGCGAACAGCGGGTTTTCAGTATGCCCGGCGCGCAACCAGTACGCCGCGAGGCAGGCCAAACCGGCGAACAGCAGCAGCATCACGCGCAGGTGGGGCAGGTGCAGTTCGCCCAAGCCCTCCATGGCGACGGTGATCAAAATCATCGCCGCGCCGAACAGTACAAATCCCAGGCCATCGAAACGGGTGCGCTCGGTGCCGCGCAGGTCCGGGATGAATTTCCACACGGCGTAGCAGCCGACCAGCCCGACGGGCAGGTTGATCAGGAAGATCCAGTGCCAGGTCAGGTATTCGACCATCCAGCCGCCCATGGTCGGGCCGATCAAGGGGCCGAGCAATCCGGGAATGGTGATGAAGCCCATGATCCGCACCAGTTCCGAGCGAGGGTAGGCGCGCAGCACCACCAGCCTCCCCACCGGCAGCATCAACGCGCCGCCCAGGCCCTGAATCACCCGGGCGCCGATCAGCATGCTCAAGGTGCTCGACAAGGCGCAGAGCAATGAGCCGAGGCTGAACAGCAGAATCGCGCCGAAGAAGATTTTCTTGGTGCCGAAACGGTCGGCGATCCAGCCGGAGGCGGGGATCAGCAAGGCGACCGTGAGCATGTAGGCGATGATCACGCCCTGCATGCGCAACGGATCTTCCGCCAGGTCCCGGGCCATGGCCGGCAGGGCAGTATTGAGAATGGTGCCGTCGAGGGATTGCATGAAGAAGGCAATGGCGACGACCCATGGCACCCAGCGGGCGGTGACAGCGTCGAGAGGCGGGCGGTTGGGCATGGGACCTCTTGCGGGTTGGAGTTGTTAATGCAAGATCATTACAAGCCACAATCCCTGTGGGGGTGGGCTTGCCGGCGAAGGCGGTGTGTCAGTCAGCGTCGATGCTGTTGCTGATGGCCTCTTCGCAGGCAAGCCCGCTCCCACAGGGGTTTTGTGTTTACAGGGTCAAGGTCAGTCGGCTGATCAGCGCACCCGGTAACAATGCCGACGCCGTTGCCCGCTGGCTGTAGGTGCTCGCCGACAGCAACAACTCCCGCTCCTCGGTCAGCGCCTCCAGGTGCGAACCCAGCAAGCTGTAGGCGCTGTCATCAAAACGCATGGTGCTCACCGGTGCCTGAATCTCGCCGTTCTCGACCCAGAACGTCGCAAATCGGGTCATCCCGGTCATGCGTGCCCCCGGTTGGTCGGAGTAGTTCAAGTACCAGAGATTGCTGATGTACAACCCCGTGCCCAATTGCTTGAGGATCTCTGCTTCAGGCAACGTCCCGGCCGCCATGTTCAATGCACTCGGCATTTCACCGCCGCCCGCTCCATTGGCGGTCAAGCCGTACTCGGCCGCGCTGCGTGAGCTGACCATTTGCGCGCCGGCCTTGCCTTCGACGATCAAGCCCAGATCACTGCGGGGATAACCTTCGCCGGAGAATGCCGGGCTCAAGGAGCCACTGACTTTTTCATCAATGGACACCTGTGGGCTGAATGCACTGTCCCCTGCGTAAAGCTTTTGCAGCGGGCTGGTTTTGCTGGCAATCGACTGCGCTGAAAATCCACCCCAGCCGAGCATGCCCATGATTTCCTCCAGGGCTGCCGGTGCGAGGTAGGCGCGGTACTGACCCGGTGCCAGCGTGCGCAAGGGCCGCCCAAGAAACGTTAATTGCTCGCGCGCCACAGCGAAGCGCTTGGCAAACCCTTCGCTGCTCCAGTGATGTCCGGCGTAGCTGGCTTTCACCGCTTGGCCATTGTCGTGGAACAGGCTGAAGTCGAAGTTGAAACTGTTGGCCTGATGCCAGCCAAATGCACCCGACGAGCTGGCGAAACCGCGACTGATCGGGCCCGCCGCGTAGAAACCCACCAGGTCGAGCCCTTCGGCCGCCTGAGTGATTTCGGCCACCACTTGCTCGGTGTCCGGCAGCGGATGTTCTTGCACGTTCTTGCTCTGCCAGCGGTTGTGGTTGAGCAGCAGGTACGGGTCCGGCGGCAGCAACGGCAGGGTGTCGCGCAACTGTTGCAGGCCTTCGGCCAGACGCTGCTGGTCCACTTGCGGGTCGCCGGCCAGCGTGATGTCGAGGTCGGCATGCCGGCCATCGTTGATCAGCTTGAAACCGATGCTCGCTTGCTGCACCTGACCGGCCTGCCGCACCTTGGCGTGGTTGAAACGCACGAAGGCCGATGACTCGCTGGCGTAGCTGAGGGTGAATTGTTCTGGCTCGCGAATCGCCTCGCGCAGCCAGTTGACCAAGGCCTTGAACGCATCGGCCTGATTGTTCGACGTACTCATCAGGCGTCTCCCCCAAACACATCCACGTTGCTGAACACACAGGCCGGCGACGCGTGGCCGACGCGGATCACCTGGTTCGGTTCACCCTTGCCGCAGTTCGGTGTGCCCAGGACCTTGACGGTATTGGCGTCGCCGACGGCGCTGAGGCTTTTCCAGAACTGCGCGGAAATCGCCCGGTAGTTGGGGTTTTTTACCACGCCTTTGAGCTCGCCGTTTTCGATCAACTGCGCCCATTCGCAGCCGAACTGGAACTTGTTGCGTGCATCATCGATGGACCACGAACGGTTAGTCGACATCATGATCCCGTGTTCGATGTTGCCGATCAGTTGTTCCAGCGGTTGATCGCCGGGTTCTATGTTGAGGTTGGCCATGCGGTCGATCGGTGGACGGTTCCAGCCACAGGCGCGACTGTTGGCGACACCGTTCATGCCAGCGCGGAATTGCGACAGCGCGCCGCCCAATGGCCGCAGCAGCACACCTTCCTTGATCAGGAATTGTTTGCTCGCGGCGGTGCCGTCGTCGTCGTGGCCGTAGCTGGCGAGCTGTTCGGGGATGTCCGGGTCGAACGTTACGTTGAGCAGCTTCGAGCCGTATTGCAGCTGACCAAAGTCTTCTGCCTTGACGAAACTGGTGCCGGCGTAATTGCGCTCATCGCCCAGGATGCGGTCCAGTTCCAGCGGGTGACCGATGGATTCGTGGATCTGCAACATCATCTGGTCGGGCATCAGCAGCAGGTCGCGCGGGCCTTGCGGGGTGTTCGGCGCGAGCAGCAGTTGCAGCGCCTGATCGGCCACTTGCGGGCCGGCGCCGATCAGGCCGCAACGACTGATCACATCCGCGCCGCCCTGTTGGCCGAAGTTCTCGCGGCCGAGGCTGCGGGTCTGGCTGTCATTGCCGTCGTAGGCCGTGACGTCGAGGCCCGGGTAGACGAAACGCTGGGCCTGGCGCAGTTCTGCACCGGCGCTGTTGAGGTAGATCTGCTCGACGCGGGTGATGCCGATGCTGACCTGCCAGTTCACCAACCGCTCGTCCTTGGGCACGGACGCGGATTCGGCGCCGAGCAGTTGGTAGCAATCGCTCAGAGACGGGAAGGGCTGGTCGAGGTTCGGCGAAAAATAGTCGGCGCGGTCGCTGGAGACTTCTTGGTCGCGCAGGTCGAGCAGCGCATGGGGCTTGAGTCGGCGGGCTTGTTGCTCGGCGCGGTCCAGCGCCGCTTGCAGGCCCTGTTGCGACAGGTCATTAGTCGCGGCGTAAGCTTCGACGCCGTTGACGCGCGCGGTCAGCATCGCGCCTTCATCACGGCTGAGGCGGGGAGGTTCGGCGACGTTCTTGCGCACCGACAAGTATTGGCCGGACTCGCGCACATAACGCAGCGAAAAGAATTCAGCGCCCGTGCGCAAGGCAGCGAAGCGCTGCTTGAGCTGGGGGTGGAAATCGAACATTCGGGAACCTCCTTGGTATGGAGTGGCGGTGTTGCGGTGTTGCGAGGGGGGTGAAACGTTTGCGTGGCGCTAGATTAGGCCTGCGCGGGGGGTAGGATCAAGCTTGGATCGGTGTAGGAAAACATTACCGGGAGAGGTGTGGTGTTATGAAGGGCCCCTTCGCGAGCAAGCCCGCTCCCACATTTGATCGTGTCGTTAACTGGCGACTCGGTCAAAACGTGGGAGCGGGCTTGCTCGCGAAGGCAGCACCGCGGTGAAACTGCCTTACTGCGCGGTCAGGCTCACTTCCCGCAACGGCTTGCCACGCACCGGTGCATCACCGGCCACGAAGTAGGCAGCCTTGCTGCGCGGCAATGGCTGGCGGCCACGGATCTTGTCGGCGATTTTCTCGGCGATCATGATCGTCGGCGCGTTCAGGTTGCCGGTGGTGATGATCGGCATGATCGAGGCATCGACCACACGCAGACCTTGCATGCCGTGTACACGGCCTTCGCCATCAACCACGGCCATGTCGTCGGTGCCCATCTTGCACGAGCAGGACGGGTGGAACGCGGTTTCGGCATGTTCACGGATGAACTTGTCGAGCTGTTCATCGGTTTGCACGTCGATGCCCGGGCTGATTTCGCGGCCACGGAAAGCGTCCAGCGCAGGCTGCTGCATGATTTCGCGGGTCAGGCGGATGCCGTCGCGGAATTCCTGCCAGTCCTGCTCGGTGGCCATGTAGTTGAAGAGGATGCTCGGGTGTTGGCGCGGGTCTTTCGACTTCGCTTGAATACGGCCACGGCTCGGCGAACGCATGGAGCCCATGTGCGCCTGGAAGCCGTGCTCTTTCACGCCGTTGCTGCCGTTGTAGTTAATCGCGACCGGCAGAAAGTGATACTGGATGTTCGGCCAATCGAATTCCGGACGGGTACGGATGAAACCGCCGGCTTCGAACTGGTTGCTGGCGCCGATACCGGTGCCGTTGAACAGCCACTCGGCACCGATGGCCGGCTGGTTGTACCAGAGCAGCGACGGGTACAGCGAAACCGGTTGGGTGCAGGCGTATTGCAGGTACAGCTCAAGGTGATCCTGCAGGTTTTCGCCGACGCCTGGCAGGTCATGGACCACCGGGATGTCGAGCTTGTTCAGCAGGTCAGCCGGGCCGACGCCGGAGCGTTGCAGAATCTGCGGCGAAGCGATGGCGCCGGAGCACAGCAGCACTTCTTTGCGGGCGCGGACTTCAACGCGCTCTTCAGCGGCGCCGATCAGGTAACGCACGCCGACTGCACGCTTGCCTTCGAACAGGATTTTGTCGGTCAGGGCGTGGGTGACGATGGTCAGGGTCGAACGCTTCTTGGCAACGTCGAGGTAACCGCGAGCGGTGCTGGCGCGACGGCCGTTCGGCGTCACGGTACGGTCCATCGGGCCGAAACCTTCCTGCTGGTAACCGTTGAGGTCTTCGGTGCGCGGGTAACCGGCTTGCACGCCGGCTTCAACCATGGCGTGGAACAGTGGGTTGTTGCCGGCTTTCGGCGTGGTCACGCTGACCGGACCTTCGCCGCCGTGGTAATCGTTTGGACCGATGTCTCGGGTTTCGGCTTTGCGGAAATACGGCAGGCAGTTCAGGTAATCCCAGTCTTCCAGGCCTGGCAACTTGGCCCAGTTGTCGTAGTCCATTGCGTTGCCGCGGATGTAGCACATGCCGTTGATCAGCGAAGAACCACCGAGGCCCTTGCCGCGACCGCATTCCATCCGGCGACCGTCCATGTGTGGTTCTGGATCGGTTTCGTACGCCCAGTTGTAGCGACGGCCTTGCAGCGGGAACGCCAGGGCAGCCGGCATTTGTGTGCGGAAGTCGAAACGGTAGTCCGGGCCGCCCGCTTCGAGCAGCAGGACGGTGACGCCTTCGTCTTCAGTCAGACGGGTCGCCAAGGTGTTACCGGCCGAGCCGGCACCGATGATGATGTAATCGAATTCTTGGGACATTGAATGCACCCTCTTTGAATGTTGGTCAGGTCAGGCGAGTGCTTCGCACTCGATCGCAGGCAAGGCAGCTCCCACAGGTACAGCGCTAACCTGTGGGAGCGTGGCCTGCCCGCGAGGACGGACTCGCCGGCAATACAAGACTCGGGGCTTAGAACACCGAGGCGTAATCGCCCAGCTCGACCTGTACCGATTTGATGCGGGTGAAGTTGTTCAGCGAGCTGATACCGTTCTCACGGCCCACACCCGACTGCTTGTAGCCACCCACCGGCATCTTCGCGTCGGACTCGCCCCAGGCGTTGATCCAGCAGATACCGGCTTCCAGTTGATGAATCACGCGGTGAGCGCGGTTCAGGTCTTTGGTGACGACACCCGCCGCCAAACCGAACTCGGTGTCGTTGGCGCGACGGATCACTTCTTCTTCGGTTTCGTAAGTCAGGATGGCCATGACCGGGCCGAAGATTTCTTCGCGCACGATGGTCATCTCGTCGGTGCAATCGGTGAACACGGTCGGGGCCACGAAGGCGCCTTTGGCGAATTCGCCGTCAGTCAGACGACCGCCGCCGCACAGCACACGAGCGCCTTCCTCTTTGCCTTTGGCGATGTAGCCCAGCACGCTTTCCATGTGGGCGAAGCTGACCAGCGGGCCGAAGTTGGTGTTCTCGTCTTCCGGGTTGCCGACGCGAATGCGTGCAACGCGTTCAACGATCTTGGCTTCGAAAGCGGCTTTCAGGTGGCTCGGCACGAATACACGAGTGCCGTTGGTGCAGACCTGACCGGAACTGTAGAAGTTGGCCATCATTGCAGTGTCGGCGGCGCGATCGAGGTCGGCGTCGTCGAAAATGATCAGCGGGGATTTGCCGCCCAGTTCCATGGTCACGTCTTTCAGCGACGAAGCAGAAGCACTGGCCATGACCTTCTTGCCGGTGTCGGTGCCGCCGGTGAAGGAGATTTTTTCGATGCGCGGGTGCTCGGTCAACCAGGTGCCAACTTCACGGCCGCTGCCGGTCAGTACGTTGAACACGCCGGCTGGCAAGCCTGCTTCGGTGTAGATCTCGGCCAGTTTCAGGGTGGTCAGTGAGGTGACTTCACTTGGCTTGAAGATCATCGCGTTACCGGCTGCCAGGGCCGGTGCGGATTTCCACAGGGCGATCTGGATCGGGTAGTTCCACGCGCCGATACCGGCGACGACGCCCAACGGCTCGCGACGGGTGTAGACGAAAGAAGTGGTGCGCAGCGGAATCTGCTCGCCTTCGATAGCCGGCACCAGGCCTGCGTAGTACTCCAGCACGTCAGCGCCGGTGACGATGTCGACGTATTTGGTTTCGGAGAACGACTTGCCGGTGTCCAGGGTTTCCAGGGCGGCCAGTTCATCGTTGCGCTCGCGCAGGATGTCGACAGCGCGACGCAGGATGCGCGAACGCTCCATGGCGGTCATCGCGGCCCAGATTTTCTGGCCCTTTTCGGCGCTGACCACCGCGCGCTCAACGTCGTCCTTTGTTGCACGTTGTACTGTTGCGAGGACTTCACCGTTAGCCGGGTTGATGGCTTCGAAAGTGGCGTCGCTGCTGGCGTCACTGTAGCCGCCATCGATGTAGAGTTTTTGCAGTTCGAAACGGGCCATAAAGTCCTCGCAAGTGCATAAGTGGTTGGCGTTGACCACTGGGCGTGCCGTGTTGCGCTGGCACGCTGGTCAGTGGCGGTTCGGGGGTTGAGCGTTTTGTGTGTGCTCTAACTCACCCGCTTGGCCAGTTGGAAATCCATGTATTCGTACGCGATCCGGTGCGCCTGCTCGGTGTCGAAAGCATCTCCCGACAGCGCGCCGCGCAACCACAAACCGTCAATCAACGCTGCCAGGCCACGGGCTGCACTGCGCGCATCATCGAGCGGCAATACGCGGCGGAACTGGCAACACAGGTTGGAATACAGACGGTGATCGTTGATCCGCTGCAACCTGTGCAAAGACGGGTGGTGCATGCTGGTGGCCCAGAAGGCCAGCCAGGTTTTCATTGCCGGGCCATTGACCTGGCTGGCGTCGAAGTTGCCTTCGATGATCACCTGCAGATGCGCCCGCGGGCTTTCATCTGTCAGCGCCTGACGGCGTGCGGTGACGTTCTCGCTGAGGACACTCATCAGGTACTGCGCCGTGGCAGCGATCAGGCCGTTCTTGTCCTGAAAGTAATGACTGATGATGCCATTCGAGACACCGGCCAAACGGGCGATCAGCGCAATGCTGGCGTCCCCCATGCCGACCTGGTCGACGGCCAGCAAGGTGGCTTCGATCAGTTGCTGGCGGCGGATGGGTTGCATACCGACCTTGGGCATCTTGCACATCTCCTTAGGCCTTCCGGTGGACGTCAAACGGCTACCGGGTTGAAGGCCAGTCTATTTTGTTTTGATTGAACGTTCAATCAACAAAGAATAAGATCTGCGACAAATCGTCGCTGCCTGCTGATTTTTCCTACGTGCAGTGGCGGAAAAAACGACTTCCGAAACGGCTCGAAACCTACGCGCTCTGGCGCTTCCGGGGTTTCGGGCTTTTTTCGGGGTGTCTTTATATCACCCACCGGTCGGCAGCCCACTAACCGATTGGTCGGGTAACGCGTTGCCTTGTGTTCTTCTCTCGCACTGCCTGGAGCATCTGTGCCATGAGTTCTGCCTCTCTTATAAAGACCCCACCCGATAAGGTGACGGTCAACGGTTGGGTGTTCTACACCTCTACCGCGCTGATCCTGTTATTGACCGCCATTCTGATCATCGCCCCGCAAGAGGCCGGCAGAGTGCTCGGTATTGCCCAGGCCTGGTTGTCCCGCAGCTTCGGCTGGTACTACATGGTGGTGATCGCCGCGTACCTGGTGTTCGTGGTCGGCCTGGCGTTTTCGTCGTACGGCAAACTGAAACTGGGCAGCAAGGACGACACCCCGGACTTCAGCTACGGCGCGTGGGCGGGGATGCTGTTCTCGTCGGGTATCGGCATTTCGCTCCTGTACTTCGGTGCCTCCGAGCCGCTGGACCATTACTTCAACCCGCCCGAAGGCGTGGCCGCGAGCAACATGGCCGCCCGTCAGGCTGTGCAACTGACATTCCTGCATTGGGGCCTGCATGGCTGGGCGATCTACGCCTTGGTCGGCCTGGCCGTGGCTTACTTTGCCTACCGTCATAACCAGCCGTTGGCGTTGCGTTCGGCGCTGTACCCGCTGGTGGGCGAGCGTTGGGTCAAAGGCGCGGCCGGTCATGCGGTGGACGGCTTCGGCATGTTCGTGACCCTGCTGGGGCTGGTGACGAACCTGGGGATTGGTTCGCTGCAAGTGTCGTCCGGGTTGGAAAACCTGTTCGGCATGGAGCACAGCAACACCAACCTGCTGATCGTGATCATCGTGATGAGCACCGTGGCGACCATCGCTGCTGTGTCCGGTGTGGAAAACGGTATCCGCCGTCTGTCCAACCTGAACATCGTGCTGTTCAGCGGTTTGCTGATTTTCGTCCTGTTGTTCGGCCCGACCCTGCACCTGCTCAACGGCTTCGTGCAGAACATCGGTGACTACCTGAACGGCGTGGTCCTGAAGACCTTCGACCTGTATGTGTACGAAGGCGACAGTGAAAAGTCCGACCGCTGGTTGGGCCTGTGGACCCTGTTCTACTGGGCCTGGTGGATTTCCTGGGCGCCATTCGTGGGCATGTTCATCGCGCGTATTTCCCGTGGTCGCACGGTGCGTGAGCTGGTGGCCGGCGTGCTGCTGATCCCGTTGGGTTTCACCTTGGCGTGGCTGTCGATCTTCGGTAACTCGGCCCTGGACCTGGTGATGAACCATGGGGCGGTGGAGCTCGGGAAGACGGCGCTTGAACAGCCGTCCATGGCGATCTATCAGTTGCTTGAGCATTACCCGGCGTCGAAGGTTGTGATCGGCGTGTCGATCTTTGTCGGCTTCGTGCTGTTCCTGACCCCGGCGGATTCCGGTGCGGTGATGATGGCCAACCTTTCGTGCAAGGGCGGTAACGTCGACGAAGACGCGCCGCACTGGCTGCGGATTTTCTGGTCGGCAGTGATCACCCTGGTGACTATCGGTCTGCTGTTCGCCGGTAACTTCGAAGCCATGCAAACCATGGTGGTGCTGGCTGGCCTGCCGTTCTCGGTAGTGCTGGTGTTCTTCATGTTTGGCTTGCACAAGGCCATGCGCCAGGACGTGCAGATCGAACAGGAGCAAGCGGAATTGGCGGCGCGCGGTCGTCGTGGTTTCAGCGAGCGTTTGACGCAACTGGACTTGCAGCCGAATCAGTCGATTGTCCAGCGTTTCATGGACAAGCAAGTCAGCCCGGCGCTGGAAGATGCGGCGGTGCAATTGCGTGGTCAGGGTCTGGATGTGCAGACGTTGCTGGGCAAGTCGAAACGCTGCATGGGCGTGCGGATCGAGATGGAAGAGGGCAACCCTTTTGTCTACGAAGTGAGCCTGGACGGCTATCTGGCAGGGGCGAGTGACACGGCGTCGGCTGAAAGTGCTGATGAACCACGCGCACGCTACTACCGCGCCGAGGTGTACCTGCACAACGGCAGTCAGGATTACGACTTGATGGGCTTCACCCAGGATCAGATCACCCGTGACGTGCTCGATCAGTTTGAAAGCCATCGCCAACTCCTTGGCCGTGTCTATAGCTAAACCTTGAGGTGATGCGGTGCAGTGAATGCACCGCAGCTCCATTGTGGCGAGGGGTCCGTGTTTACAGCCAAATATCCGCAGTAACAAAAACGCCGCGATCCTCTCGCGGCGTTTTCGTGTCTGCTGCCTTACCCCAGATTCTTGCCGAGCAGTGCGTGATACAGCTCGCTGTCGCCTAGAATCCCGACCACTTTATTGTTGTCATGCAATACCAGTTTGTTGCCTGTCTGATAGCGGATCTGCAGCGCATCGCGCATGCCGATATTCGAATCCACCAGCGTCGGCCGACGCCCCAGACCTTCCACCGCTTGTCCTGGAATCCAGTTCTGCAAGTCCAGGCTCGCGCCGTTCTGGCGGGCGCCCTTGATGGTGTTGCCTTCGGCCAGGTCCAGCCACGAATCGCCGCCCGGATCCAGGCAGACAGAACCGTTGATGCGCTTGCAGTTGTCCAGCGAGCGCATGAGGCTGCGGCCGCACAACACGTTCAGCGGGTTGGTGTGCGCGACGAACGTGCGCACGTAGTCGTCCGCCGGGTTCAGCACGATCTCTTCGGGCTTGCTGTATTGAATGATCCGGCCGTCTTTCATGATCGCAATACGGCTACCGAGCTTCAGGGCTTCATCGAGGTCGTGGCTCACGAACACGATGGTCTTGCTCAGCTTGCGTTGCAGTTCCAACAGTTCGTCTTGCAGGCCCTGGCGGATCAGCGGGTCGAGGGCCGAGAACGGTTCGTCCATCAGCAGAATGTCGGCGTCCATCGCCAGGGCGCGGGCCAGGCCCACACGTTGCTGCATACCACCGGACAGCTCGTTGGGTTTCTTGTTGCGCCATTGAGTCAGGCCCACCAGCTCCAGCTTGTCGTCCACCAAGGTGCGCCGTTCCTTCTCAGGACGACCCTGCATCTCCAGGCCGAAACTGATGTTTTCGCGAACGGTCAACCAAGGCATCAGGGCGAACTTCTGAAACACCATCGCAATGCGCTTGGTGCGCATCATTTTCAGTTCTGCCGGGGTGCAGGAGGCGATGTCGATCTGCTTGCCTTCGTGCTCGACGAACAACTTGCCGCGACTGACGGTGTTGAGGCCGTTGATGCAGCGCAGCAGGCTGGACTTACCGGAACCGGACAGGCCCATCAGTACGCAGATTTCACCTTTTTCGACGTCCAGGCTGGCCTTTTCCACACCAACGATCTGCCCGGTCTTTTTCAGGATTTCGTTACGGGTCATGCCTTGATCCAGCAGCTTGAGTGCCTCGCGTGGATCTTTTGAGAAGATTACGTCGACGTTGTCGAAGCGAATAATGCTCATGCGTCACCCCCTACTTTGGCGTCGGGTTGTTTGCAGATACGGTCGAGCATGATCGCCAGCAATACGATCGCCAGGCCCGCTTCGAAGCCCAGGGCGATATCAGCAGTGTTCAGTGCGTTGACCACGGGTTTGCCCAGGCCGTCGGCGCCTACCAGTGCCGCGATCACCACCATCGACAGCGACAGCATGATGCACTGGGTAATGCCGGCCGCGATGCTTGGCATGGCGTGGGGCAATTCAATCCGTGAGAGCAGTTGACGTCGCGAGCAGCCAAAGGCCTTGCCAGCGTCCATCAATTCTTCCGGAACATCGCGAATGCCCAGGTAAGTCAGCCGGATAGGCGCGGCAATCGCGAACACTACCGTCGAGATCAAGCCCGGGACCACACCCAGACCGAAGAGGGTCAGGGTAGGAATGAGGTACACGAAGGTCGGTACGGTCTGCATCAGATCGAGCACCGGACGCATGAGTGTGTAGAACATCGGTTTATGCGCGGCGACGATGCCCAACGGCACGCCGATGACCACGCAGACCAGGGTGGCGAACAGCACCTGGGCGAGGGTTTCCATGGTTTCCTGCCAGTACCCCAGGTTGAGGATCAGCAGGAAGGAGGCGATGACGAAGACCGTCAGTCCCCACTTGCGTTGAATGAAGTGTGCCAGTAGCGCGATGAGGCCGATCAATGCCAGCGGGTTGAACCAGGTCAGCGCAAAAGTCACGCCGTGGATCATCGTTTCCAGTGTCACTGCGATTGCGTCGAAGGTGCTGGCGCCGTGTTGCGTCAACCATTCAACGAAGCCCGCGATGTACTGGCCTAAAGGGATTTTCTGATCAATCAGCATGGTAGTGAACGTCCGCATGCAAGGAAATAAACAGCCCGGGCGAGCTAGCTCGCCCGGCGTAAGCGATTACTGCGCGAGCTTGGCTTTCACGGCCTCCAGGCCTGGTTTACCGTCAATGGTGGTCACGCCAGCGAGCCAGGTATCGAGGACCTGTGGATTCTTTTTGAGCCAGGCCTTGGCGGCCGCGTCAGGCTTCATCTTGTCGTCCAGGATGTTGCCCATCAGAGAGCTTTCCATGTCGACGGTGAATTCCAGGTTTTTCAGCAGTTGGCCGACGTTGCTGCATTCCTGGGTGTAACCCTTGCGGGTGTTGGTTGCCACGGTGGCGGCGCCGAAGTCGGGGCCGAAGAAGTCGTCACCACCGGTGAGGTATTGGATCTTGAAGCGCTTGTTCATCGGGTGCGGCGCCCAGCCGAGGAAGACCACGGCGGTGTCGCGCTTCTGCGCGCGATCGACCTGCGACAACATGCCGGCTTCGCTGGACTCGACCACTTTGAAACCAGCGTCTTTGAGGCCGAAGGCGTTCTTGTCGATCATACTCTGGATCAGGCGGTTACCGTCGTTTCCAGGTTCGATGCCGTAGATCTTGCCGTCGAGCTCTTTCTTGAATTTGGCGATGTCAGCGAAGTCATGCAGCCCTTTGTCGTACAGCGCTTGTGGCACGGCGAGGGTGTACTTGGCGCCGGTCAGGTTGGTGCGCACCACGTCGACGGTGCCGGCATCACGGTAAGCCTTGATGTCGTTTTCCATGGTCGGCATCCAGTTCCCCAGGAACACGTCCATGTTCTTGCCGTCGGCCAGGGACTTGTAAGTCACCGGCACGGAAATCATCGTGGTTTTGGTCTTGTAGCCGAGAGCGTCGAGCACGACGCTGGTGGTAGCGGTTGTCGCGGTAATGTCGGTCCAGCCGACATCGGAGAAGTTTACGGTACTGCACTGAGCGGGTTCTGCAGCTTGAGCCAGTAACGGCAGACTCAGCATGGCGGCCAACAACAACGACGGGGAACCTTTCATGGATGGACTCCTTGGTGTTTTTTTTGGCAGTGTTCCGACTGGACCACCGCACTTATAGGTTGCGGTTGGATGGCGTTTTGGAGACAGCTCTACCACGGCGCCTTGCAATCGAGTCGATACGATCATGTACCAGTGAAAATCTGACGCCTACAGGGGGCGTCGTATCCAGTACAGGGATGGTCGCATCCAGTGTCGGTGACGTCGTTTACAGCTTTTTTCAGCCCTCTTTCCCCCTCTGCTCCGCTAAAAAACGGCGAAAACATTGCGTCACCGCCCTGCGGCGTTAGTGGGCATGAGTGCGTCGGTGTGAGACGTCGAACGACATGACAAAAGCTTGATGATGCGGCCATCTCGGCGGATTGCAGCTTGAGCGTAGCAGCTCCGCCACTGGGCGCCTTTGCGTCTGGAGTCGGCACATCCAGGAGTTCGGCAGTAATGGCTATCAGCGTTTTCGACCTGTTCAAAATCGGCATCGGCCCTTCCAGTTCGCACACCGTGGGGCCTATGCGGGCCGCCGCGCTGTTTGTCGAGTCGCTACGGGACAAGCATCTACTGGAGCAAGTGCGACGCGTCGAAGTTCAACTTTATGGCTCGCTGTCGGCGACCGGCATCGGTCACGGCAGCGACAATGCAGTGATCATGGGCCTGATGGGCGAGTGGCCCGACGCGATCGATCCGTCGCAAATCGGCATCCGCATCGAAACCCTGCGCGAAACTCACACGTTGCTGCTCGACGGTCGCTTGTCGGTGCCTTTTGTCTGGGCCCGCGACATGCGCCTGATCGATGAAAACCTGCCGTTCCACCCCAATGCCATGACCCTGATCGTCGAAGGCGATCACGGTGAAATACATCGCGACACCTACTATTCCGTCGGCGGTGGTTTTGTCGTGGATGAGGCCCAGGCGTCCAGCGGCGTGCTCGATCTGGACCGCACCGAGTTGCCGTACGATTTCTCCAGCGCCGTCGAACTGCTGAGCCTGTGCCAGACGCACAACCTGCGCGTGGCTGAATTAATGATGGCCAACGAGAAAGTCTGGCGCAGCGAAGAGGAAATCCGCGCCGGCCTGATGAAGTTGTGGCGTGCCATGCAGGATTGCGTCGATCAGGGACTCAAGCACGAAGGCATCCTGCCCGGCGGTTTGAATGTGCGCCGTCGCGCGGCGAAGTTGCACCGCAGCCTGCAGGAGCTGGGCAAGCCGAACGTGATCGGCTCGACCTTGAGCGCCATGGAGTGGGTCAACCTGTTCGCCCTGGCGGTCAACGAAGAGAACGCCGCCGGTGGGCGCATGGTCACGGCGCCGACCAACGGCGCGGCGGGGATCATTCCCGCGGTGTTGCACTACTTTATGAAGTTCAGCGAAGCAGTGACGGACGCCAACGTGGTCGACTATTTCCTCAGTGCCGCGGCGGTGGGAATTCTGTGCAAAAAGAACGCCTCGATCTCCGGCGCCGAGGTCGGATGCCAAGGCGAGGTCGGTTCGGCCTGCGCGATGGCGGCAGCGGGGCTGGCGGAGATTCTCGGTGCGACACCGGAGCAGTTGTGTAATGCGGCGGAAATCGGCCTTGAACATAACCTTGGTCTGACGTGCGATCCGGTGGGCGGGCTGGTGCAAGTGCCGTGCATTGAGCGCAATGCGATTGCGGCGGTGAAGGCGATCAACGCGGCGCAGATGGCGCTGCGTGGGGATGGTCAGCACTTTATCTCGCTGGATCGGGTGATTCGGACCATGCGTGATACCGGTGCAGACATGCATGACAAATACAAAGAGACATCGCGCGGTGGCTTGGCGGTCAGCGCGGTGGAGTGCTGACACCGATTCGACCCTGTCGCGGGCTTGCCCGCGATAGCGCCAGAGCAGTCAAAACTGCGCGCTAAGTGAACACCGGAATCAAAACGCGCCACGTTTTGGCGCGTCGCTTACAGATAAGTGACTCACCCATGGCCAGGGATCCAAAATGGCCATTACCGCCTGTCACCTGTGCTTGCGGTGACACTCTCCCTCAGGTCGCTGTAGCCCTGTTCCCACAAGTGCTACCGATTTGCTCAAGCCCAACGGGGCAGAGCGCTTCCCGCCGATAATGGCACTTATAACCCCCACTCTGCGCACGGCTTATATAGACACGCCGCGACGTCGTTTTCAGGAGTTATTGAATGCCCATTCAACTTTAGGCATGGCAATTGCTCTGTCATTACAAAGCCCGTCTCCCACGCGAGAACGATGGCAATAACAAGAGCCTCCGCCTGAGGCCATCACCCGCTTTGTGTGAGGAGATACCGCGATGACGACGTCCAACTCAGGGGCCCAACCCCAGAACCGTGCGCCTCAATCCATCGGCTTTCTGCTGTTGGACAATTTCACGCTTATTTCTCTGGCCTCCGCAGTGGAACCCCTGCGCATGGCCAACCAATTGTCCGGCCGCGAGCTGTATCGCTGGTCCACACTCACCGTCGACGGCGGCCAAGTCTGGGCCAGTGACGGTCTGCAGATCACTCCTGACTGCTCCATGCACAAAGCGCCTCCACTGGACACCATCATTGTCTGCGGCGGTATCGGCATTCAGCGCACCGTTACCCGTGAACACGTGTCATGGCTGCAAAGCCAGGCGCGTCAGTCCCGTCGCCTCGGCGCGGTCTGCACCGGCAGCTGGGCCCTGGCCTGCGCCGGCCTGCTGGACGGCTTCGATTGCAGCGTGCACTGGGAATGCCTGGCCTCGATGCAGGAAGCTTTCCCGCGTGTGGCCATGAGCACCCGTTTGTTCACCCTCGACCGTAACCGTTTCACCAGCTCCGGCGGCACCGCGCCACTGGACATGATGCTGCACCTGATCAGCCGGGATCACGGCCGTGAACTGTCCGCCGCGATTTCGGAAATGTTTGTCTACGAACGTATCCGCAACGAGCAGGATCACCAGCGCGTGCCGCTCAAGCACATGCTCGGCACCAATCAGCCGAAGTTGCAGGAAATCGTGGCGCTGATGGAAGCCAACCTCGAAGAGCCGATCGACCTCGACGAACTGGCGGTGTACGTCGCCGTTTCGCGTCGACAGCTTGAGCGGTTGTTCCAGAAATACCTGCACTGCTCGCCATCGCGCTACTACCTGAAACTGCGCTTGATCCGCGCCCGGCAGTTGCTCAAGCAAACGCCGATGTCGATCATCGAAGTGGCGTCGGTGTGCGGTTTCGTGTCCACGCCGCACTTCTCCAAGTGCTACCGCGAATACTTCGGCATTCCACCGCGTGACGAGCGCGTAGGCTCCAACACCACGCAACAGGTGGCGATGATGCCGCTGCCGCAGGCGCTGGTGCTGTCGCCGTTGTCGGGGCCGTTGTCGGCGCTGAGTCAGGCGCGTAATGAGTCGACGTTTGCCAGCGTTCGGCTCTAGACCGAGCTGGATTCATCGCGAGCAGGCTCGCTCCTGCAGGGGATCACCGGTGTGATGGAGATCCCCTGTAGGAGCGAGCTAGTTCGCGTTCGGTTCTATCAGGTTCGGGGGCTCTGCTGATACTCCGCCAACGCCGGCAGCAATTGCTTGTCGATCGCCTGACGCACCGCCGGCAGGATGGTCGCGCTGCTGGTGTACATCTGCTTGACCATGGTCCGCAGTTCCATCGCCCGTTCGTTGTTCAAACCCCTTACCGCGCATTCGCAGGCTTGCTCCGCAGTGGCGCCAGGGGGCACTGCAAAGCCTAACGCCTTGAGCTGGCCCAACAGGTCTTCCTGGTCGATCAAATCAGCGTACATCATGACGCAATCCTTCTTCAGGGAACGGTGTCTTGGCTCGATTCTCGTAGGGGGATGCGGTGGCGGCAAGGGCGAATTGTCGCAATGGCCGCATTACCTATGAACAGGTCGTTTTCGGCTAACTTGCTTGAATCGGGAGTGGGCACACTGGACTCAGCTGGCAACACGAAGGTTTGGTCACCCTCGCGCAACGGCTCCTCAACAGTACCCTCCTCAGCTCCGATCCTGTCACGGCTTGATCGGGGTTTTTTTTGCCTGTGAATCAAGGAAAGTTGTGTTGTCTGGACTGACGCCTTCGCGAGCCAGCCCGCTCCCACATTCAACCGAGTTTTATCAGGGGAATACGGTCGAATGTGGGAGCGGGCTTGCTCGCGAAGAACGATGACGCGGTCTAGCGTTGCAACACAAGAATCCGCGACAACAACTCATCACGATCGACATAGCAACCCTGAAAATGCCGGGCGCCACTGGCGGGATCAAACGCATTGCGTGCATGCAGCGTGCGGCGGTTATCAAAGCACCACAGCTCACCCGGATTCAGCCGCTTCATCAGCCGAAACCGCGCTTCCCGGGTCATTGCAATGAACCGCCGGTAAGCGTGATACAGCCTGGGCATCTGCTCCACAGACGCATCAAACGGTCCGCGCAGGAAATTCGCCATGCGTATTTCCGACACTTGCCCCCGTGCATCCAGCGCGATGATCGGCGCCAGGCAGCGGTAGTCGCTGTGACGGTCCTTGTTGCGAAATTCCACGGGGATCTCACAGAGACTTTTAAACGCCTCGGGATCCTCGTTGCGCAAGGCTTCGGCGATGGCAAAACCGTCGACAAAAATACTCTCGCCCCCCTCGGCGTCATTGACCAGACAATGCAGGAATTGCAGCCCTGGTTGCAGCTCCCGAGTCGGCAGGTCGCTGTGCAACGGCAGGTTGAAAGCCGTATAGGCGTTGCTGTCGGCATCGGCCTTGGATTGCACGTTGAACAACACGCCGAAATTGCTCTCGCGGATGAAGGAAATCCGCTGGGCGATCAACTTCAGCGAGCCCGGTTCAGTGGGGACGCCGCGCACTTGAGTCAGGCCGATATCGCGCACCGCCAGCAGCCATAGCAGCAGGGCGTCGTTGTCATTCATCAGCGCCTGGTAATCGAACACCGGCCACTGAAAATCATGCTGCCAAAGCCTGGCCTTGGGTTTGCGCGCCTCGCGTTCGGCACGGGATTCATCGTCATAGGCATGGGCGCGCAACCAGCCGGGGTCGAAGCGGCTGAGATGACCGTCCTGCCATTCGACGCAGAGGCAACCTTCAGCATCGACGCGTGACTCGGTGGGCAACAGGGTTTCGGCGACATCGACGATTTCCAGCACTTGCTCGCGGGTCACGGTATAGACGCATTGCGGGCAGGGGCAGTTGTCGCGCAACCACTGATGATGAAAGGGGCTGACACGACCGTCCGCCCAGTTCACTTGAATTCGGTCCGCCAGGGTGTGCACGGCGGTCAACGCACTGATCAACGGGTAGGTACGGAAGTCGGCAAAAGCGGCGGCGGTGTTCAATGGCGATCTCCTTGTTATTGTTGTTGGGGTAACGCGATCACTCTGCCAATGTAATCGGGGGTGGGCAGGTCGGTTTGTTCGGCGACGATGGCGTGCAGTTGGCTCAGCGACAATTCACTGAATGGCGCGGATCGCGGCCCGGCGAGGTCGACGTGCAGCAACATCTGCTCGTTGCCGGCCAGTTCCTTGTCATCGCCCGTCAGGTGCAGGCTGTGATAGAGGTGCAGGCGTTTACTGTCGTGGCCAATGATTTGCGTGCGCACTTCGACGTCAGCGTCGAGCTTCACTTCGTGCAGGTAATTGAGGTGCAGTTCTAGGGTGAACAGCGAGTGGCCGCTGGCTTCGCGGTTGTTGCTGTCGAGCCCTAAGCGATCCATCAGCGCGTCGGTGGCGTAGCTGAAGATCAGCAGGTAGAAGGCATCGCGCAGGTGGCCGTTGTAGTCGACCCAGTCGGGGATGATGCGGGTTTGGTAGGTGGTCAGGCTGGGCATGGATTCTAATCCAACATGTGAGGTGACTGGACTGCTCGCGATGGGGCCAGTCCTGCTGGCCCCGAAGGCTTGTTTACTCGCTGAAGGCCATCCCATGCTTCTCTTTGGTGGTCTTCACCGCCTCCAGCACCGCCAGCAGGCAATCATCACGATAGCGCTCCAGCGCCGAAATGCTGTGTGTGCCCAACTGATCGCTGGTGCCGTCGACCACATCATCAATCAGCTTGTCGGTCAGTTCCGGTGCCGGCAGATACGTCCATGGCAATTGCAAGGCCGGACCGAACTGCGCCATGAAATGACGCATCCCGGCATCACCGCCGGCCAGCGTGTAGGTCAGGAACGTGCCCATGAACGACCAACGCAAACCCGCGCCAAAACGTATCGCATCGTCGATTTCACCCGTGGTCGCCACACCATCGTTAACCAGGTGCAGCGCCTCACGCCAGAGCGCTTCGAGCAAGCGGTCGGCGATAAACCCCGGGACTTCCTTGCGCACATGCAGCGGACGCATTCCCAGAGATTCATACACTTTCATCGCCGCTTGAATGGCTTCCGGCGCGGTGTTTTTGCCGCCGACCACTTCCACCAGCGGCAGCAGGTAAACCGGATTGAACGGGTGGCCGACGACGCAGCGTTCCGGGTGTGTTGCACTCTCGTAGAACTCGCTCGGCAACAGGCCTGAAGTACTGGAGCCGATCAAGGCATTGGGCTTGGCTGCAGCGCTGATTTTGCTGTGCAGTTCCAGTTTCAGATCCAGGCGTTCGGGGGCGCTTTCCTGAATGAAATCGGCATCGCGTACGCATTCTTCAATCGTCGCGACAAAGCGCAAACGATCCTGAGAAGCGCCAGGCGCCAAGCCCTGTTTCTCCAGTGCGCCCCAGGCGTTGGCGACGCGTTTGCGCAAGGCGGCTTCGGCGCCCGGCGCCGGGTCCCATGCGATGACGTCAAGGCCATGGGCGAGGGCGCGAGACACCCAGCCGCTGCCGATGACACCGCTGCCCAGGGCTGCGAAGGTTTTGATTTCGGTGATAAAAGTCATGGTGACATCCTGAAAGAATTCAGTGCTCCCCTGTGGGAGCAGGTTCGGGTTAACCGCGCTTGGTCAGGCCCATTTTTGCCCGGCCTTCGGCCGGCGTCAGAACCCGGGCGCCGAGGCGGCTGAGGATTTCGCCGGCGCGCTCGACCAGTTGGCCGTTGGTCGCCAGTACACCCTTGTCCAGCCAGATGTTGTCTTCCAGGCCGACCCGCACGTTGCCGCCAAGCAGCACCGCTTGCGCCGCCATTGGCATCTGCATGCGACCGATGCCGAAACCGGCCCACACCGCATCGGCCGGCAGGTTGTCGACCATGGCTTTCATGGTGGTGGTGTCGGCCGGCGCGCCCCACGGAATGCCCAGGCACAGCTGGAACAATGGGTCGTCGAGCAGGCCTTCCTTGATCAACTGTTTGGCGAACCACAAGTGGCCGGTGTCGAAAATTTCCAGCTCGGCTTTCACGCCCAGCTCTTGAATGCGTTTGGCGCCAGCACGCAGCTGGGCCGGGGTGGATACGTAAATCGTGTCGCCATCGCCGAAGTTCAGGGTGCCGCAATCGAGGGTGCAGATTTCCGGCAGCAGTGCTTCGACATGCGCCAGACGGGTCAGCGGGCCGACCAGATCAGTGTTCGGGCCGAACTCCATCGGATGCTCGCCGGCGCCAATTTCCAGGTCGCCGCCCATGCCGGCGGTGAGGTTGACGATGATGTCGACATCGGCCTCGCGAATCCGCTCCATCACTTCGCGGTACAACGCCACGTCACGGCTGAATTTACCGGTTTCAGGGTTGCGCACGTGGCAGTGGACCACGGTGGCGCCAGCCTTGGCGGCTTCCACGGCGGCGGCGGCGATTTGTTTCGGAGTGACCGGCACGTGTGGACTCTTGCTGGTCGTGTCGCCAGCACCGGTGAGTGCGCAGGTGATGATGACGTCGTGGTTCATGGGGCGGTTCCTTACAGGCGAGTGTTGTTCAGGAGATGGCCAGGCGTAGTGGCCCCGTTCGCAGCCCGCTCGGGCTGCGAATCGGTGGTTCGATTGAGGTTTATTTACTGGTCAGTTGCAGGTTTTCAGCCGCCGGTTTGCCATCGAAGGTGGTCACGCCTTCGAGCCAGCGCTGTTTGTCTTGCGGGTGATCTTTCAGCCATTGCCTGGCCGATTCGAAGGCGTCCTTGTGATCCAGCAGCGGCTGCATCATCCGGCTCTCGTCTTCGGCGGTGTAAGTCAGGTTGCTCAGCAAGCGACCGATGTTCGGGCACTGTTCGGCGTATTTCGGCGCGGTGACGGTCCAGACCGTGGCCATGCCTTCGTTCGGGCCAAGGGCATCGTCACTGCCGGTGAGGTAGGTCATTTTCACGTTGACGTTCATCGGGTGCGGCGCCCAGCCGAAGAACACCACGGCCTCGTTACGGCGCACGGCGCGATCCACGGCGGCAAGCATGCCGGCCTCGCTGGACTCGACCAGTTGGAACTTGCCGAGGCCAAATTGATTCTTGGCGATCATCGCCTTGATCTGAGTGTTGGCGCCTGAACCGGGCTCGATACCATAGATCTTGCCGCCCAGTTCCTTTTCGAACCTGGCGATGTCTGCGAAGGTTTTCAGGCCCTTGTCGGCCAGGTAAGTCGGTACGGCGAGGGTTGCGCGGGCGTCTTTCAGGCTTGGGGCTTGCAGCACTTTGACCTGGTTACCGTCGACAAACGGAGTGATGGTCTGGGTCATCAGCGGATTCCAGTAGCCCAGGAACAAGTCCAGGCGCTGGTCGCGGATCCCGGCGAAGATAATCTGCTGCGATGCGCTGGTTTGTTTGGTGTTGTAGCCGAGGCCATCGAGCAGGACCTGGGTCATGGCGCTGGTGGCGATTACGTCAGTCCAGTTCACTACGCCCATGCGTACGCTCTGGCATGACGCGGGTTCGGCGGCCATGACGCTGGCGCTCAGCAAAGCGGTACCACTGAGTGCAAGAACACAGCTGCTGATCAGTCGTTTCATCTCAGGTTCCTCGGCAGTTCGTTTATTGTGAGTTCCGGTGTCTGATGCGCCGGTGATGCCAAGTTACGCAGCTAAGCCCCCATGAAAGCGCACCACGGCGACCAGCTCTTGCACTGCAGCGACCTGCGCTCTTGAATGCCATCGGCAAGTGGCGTATCAACAGCCTCACGCCGCCTATCGAGTGCGCTCCATGTCCCAGGATTTCTACTTCTTGTTGATGCCGGGTTTCTCGGCGATTGGATTTATCTCGGCGATCGAGCCGCTGCGGGTCGCCAATCGCTTTCGCGGCGAGCTGTATCGCTGGCACGTATTGAGCGCCGACGGTGGCGCGGTGCTGGCCAGCAACGGCATGTCGGTCAACGCCGACGCGGCGCTGGAGCCGCTGAAGAAAGGCGCGACGCTATTAGTTGTCGCCGGTTTCGAGCCGCTGAAATTCGCCACCCCGGCACTGGAGCACTGGTTGCGACGCCTCGACAACGAAGGCGTGACCCTCGGCGCCATCGACACCGGCAGTTTCATCCTCGCCGAGGCCGGCCTGCTCGACGGCCATCGCCTGACCCTGCACTGGGAAGCCATCGACGCCTTCAAGGAGTCTTATCCACAGCTCAGCGTCACTCAGGAATTGTTCGAGATCGACCGCCGGCGCATCACCTCTGCCGGCGGCACTGCATCCATCGACCTGATGCTCGACCTCATCGGCCAGGCCCACGGCCCGGAACTGGCGATCCAGGTCAGCGAGCAATTCGTACTCGGCCGTATCCGCCCACGCAAAGACCACCAGCGTATGGAAGTCGCCACGCGGTATGGCATCAGTAACAAGAAGCTGGTTCATGTGATCGGCGAGATGGAGCAGCACAGCGAACCGCCGCTGAGTACGCTGGCATTGGCGGAGTCGATCAAGGTGACACGGCGGCAACTGGAGCGGTTGTTTCGCTTGCACCTGAACGACACGCCGAGCAATTTCTATCTGCGGTTGCGATTGGAGAAAGCCCGGCAGTTGTTGCGTCAGACGGACATGAGTGTGTTGGAAGTGAGTATTGCGTGCGGGTTTGAATCGCCGTCGTATTTCACCCGTAGTTATCGGGCGAAGTTTGCGCGGTGCCCGCGTGAGGACCGCCGACGGCTTGGGGATGGGCGAGAGCTGGTTTAAGCCAGATGCAAAACGAAATGTGGGAGCGGGCTTGCTCGCGAAAGCGGTCAGTCATTCAACATTGATGTTGACTGACACTCCGCCATCGCGAGCAAGCTCGCTCCCACAGTTTTGATTTGGTGTGGATCTTACTTCTTCATTAACGCCGAGGAGGCGGCTTTGTAGGCTTCATGCTGATACTTGTTCAGCGTCGTCGGCAGTTCAAAATTGTGCTTCTTGCTCTGTGCATTGATCGTCTGCGGCGACAGCAGCGTCACCTCGCAATTCTCCAGCAGCTGAAACACACCCTCAATCTTGAACGTCGTCGGCCCACCCGCGAATTCACCTTTTTTGCTGCGCTTCTTGATCGCAATCCGGTCAATTGAGTTTTCGCGCACAAACGATGCTACCTGAGCCGCAAAGACTTTGACGTTCGCCGCTTCGTCGTCATCGTCGAGGGCGATTTTCTTGGTGGCCAGGGCGACGTGACTCAGCCCCTGATCGTCGAGGGAGGCCACGGCGATGATCGCTTCGCTGCCTTTGATTTCAATGCCGCAGATTTTCATTTCGATCCCTTTTCCGGATGGTTGCGTGCAGCTTACAGTTCAAGTGGATCGGCGTTGATGCCAAAAGCCGGGGCAATCTTCTCGCGAGCCGCTTTTGCAAGGCTTGGTGGCTGACTCTTTCTGGGCAAAGGCCGGTTGGGAAATGCCCATGCGTTTGGCGGCGTCATCCTGCGTAAGGTTCAGCTGTTCGTGCCAGGCCCTGACAAGTTGGGGCGCCATCAACAATGCGGCTGACAACTACGTGCGGGATCAAATGATTCTCCATCGTTATGATTTTATTCCTGCCCAATCGACTCCAAAAACTCCGACCGCTCATCACTCATCCGCGCCACGCAATCATTCTGCGCAATGGTGAACGCCTTGCTACCGCTGGTCGCAGGAAACGCTTCCACCGCGCAATCCGCATCCCGGGTCTTCAGCCATTGTTGCTGAGCAGCCTTGAGCTTGGCGGTGATGTCGGCCAGTTGTGCCGGGGTTTTGCCGTAGGCCGTTTGCATGCGCTCGGCCAAGCCCTGGTAGTTGTCTTTGAGCAGATTTTCGGCGGTGGTTCGGCTGAAGGCCGAGCATTCGAGGGTCTGGACGTCGTTTTCGACTTTGTCGCAGGGGTTGTCGTCGGACTCTTCAGCCGCGTGTACGCCGGTCGCTATCAGTGCCAAAGCCAGGAAGATCGATTTCATTGCGTCGCCGCCCCAATCCAGTAGTGCATTCAGTAATGCCGCGAATTCTGGCCCATGCGCAGGCCCTTGAACAGGTGGGCAATCGTGCCCCGCGGCGACCCTTTGTCGCGGATTGACGCTTTCGGCAAACCCCCTGTCGTTTTTGCACCCGGCTGCCCCGTCCCTCAGGCATATGCTGGCCCCAAAGCGCCGGCACACGATTCGGCGCATGAATCGCTAATAGGGGACAGCCTGATGAGCCCAGCCGAATTGCACGCCGACAGCATCGTTATCGACGGGCTGATTATTGCCAAGTGGAACCGCGAGCTGTTTGAAGACATGCGCAAGGGCGGTCTGACTGCTGCCAACTGCACCGTGTCGGTGTGGGAGGGCTTCCAGGCCACCGTCAATAACATCGCCGCCAGTCAGAAGCTGATTCGCGAGAACAGCGACCTGGTGATTCCGGTGCGCACCACCGCCGACATCCGTAAAGCCAAGGAGCAGGGCAAGACCGGCATCCTGTTCGGCTTCCAGAATGCTCACGCCTTTGAAGACCAGATCGGCTATGTCGAGGTGTTCAAGCAGCTCGGCGTCGGTATCGTGCAGATGTGCTACAACACCCAGAACCTGGTCGGCACCGGCTGCTACGAGCGTGATGGCGGCCTGTCGGGCTTCGGTCGTGAAATCGTCGCCGAGATGAACCGTGTGGGCGTCATGTGCGACCTGTCCCACGTCGGCTCGAAAACCTCCGAAGAAGTCATTCTCGAATCGAAGAAGCCAGTGTGTTACTCGCACTGCCTGCCGTCGGGACTGAAAATTCACCCGCGCAACAAGTCCGATGAAGAGCTGAAATTCATCGCCGATCACGGTGGTTTCGTCGGCGTGACCATGTTCGCGCCGTTCCTGGCCAAAGGCATCGATTCGACCATCGACGATTACGCTGAAGCCATCGAATACACCATGAACATCGTCGGCGAAGACGCCATCGGCATCGGCACCGACTTCACCCAGGGCCATGGCCAGGACTTCTTCGAATACCTGACCCATGACAAGGGCTACGCCCGCCGCCTGACCAGCTTCGGCAAGATCATCAACCCGCTGGGCATCCGCACCGTCGGCGAGTTCCCGAACCTGACCGAAACCCTGCTCAAGCGCGGTCATTCCGAGCGCGTGGTCCGCAAGATCATGGGCGAGAACTGGGTGAATGTCCTCAAGGACGTTTGGGGCGAATAAGCCACCGCATCTGAAGAATTCTTTCCCCCGGCCGTCCGCGCCGGGGGCAACACCCAAAATTTTCTGGAGTTAAGTTTCCATGGCCAAGATCGCCCCGCAATTGCCAATCGAAGTCGACAGCGAAACCGGTGTCTGGACCTCCGACGCCCTGCCGATGCTGTACGTACCACGTCACTTCTTCGTGAATAACCACATGGGCATCGAGGAAGTGCTGGGCGCCGATGCCTACGCCGAAATCCTCTACAAGGCCGGCTACAAATCTGCCTGGCACTGGTGCGAAAAAGAAGCTGAATGCCACGGCCTGGAAGGCGTCGCGGTGTTCGAGCATTACATGAAGCGTCTGTCGCAGCGTGGCTGGGGCCTGTTCAAGATTCAGGACATCGACCTCGACAAAGGCACCGCCAGCGTCAAGCTCGAACACTCGGCGTTTGTCTACGTCTACGGCAAGGTCGGACGCAAGGTCGACTACATGTTCACCGGCTGGTTTGCCGGTGCCATGGACCAGATTCTTGAGGCCCGTGGCAGCAAGATCCGCACGGTTGCCGAGCAAGTCTACGGTGGCTCCGAAGAAGGCCACGACGACGGTTTATTCACCGTCAAGCCGTTGTAAGTCGAGGACCCCGCCATGGCTTTCGAAGCAATGTTCCAGCCGATTCAGATCGGCAAACTGACCATCCGTAACCGCGTGCTCAGCACCGCGCACGCCGAGGTTTATGCCACCGACGGCGGCATGACCACCGACCGGTACGTCAAGTATTACGAAGAGAAAGCCAAGGGCGGAATCGGCCTGGCGATTTGCGGCGGTTCCTCCAGTGTGGCCATCGACAGCCCGCAAGGCTGGTGGAAGTCGGTCAACCTGGCCGACGACCGGATCATTCCGCACTTCCAGAACCTGGCCGACGCCATGCACAAGCATGGCGCCAAGATCATGATCCAGATTACCCACATGGGCCGTCGTTCCCGCTGGGACGGCGAGCACTGGCCAACCCTGCTGTCGCCGTCGGGCATCCGCGAACCGGTACACCGCGCGACCTGCAAAACCATCGAACCGGAAGAAATCTGGCGGGTGATCGGCAACTACGCCAGCGCCGCAGCGCGGGCCAAGGCCGGTGGCCTGGATGGTGTCGAACTGTCCGCCGTGCACCAGCACATGATCGACCAGTTCTGGAGTCCTCGTGTCAACAAACGTACCGACGAATGGGGCGGCAGCTTCGAGAACCGTATGCGTTTCGGCCTGGAAGTACTCAAGGCTGTGCGGGCGGAAGTCGGCCCGGATTTCTGCGTCGGCATCCGCCTGTGCGGTGACGAGTTCCACCCGGACGGTTTGTCCCACGAGGACATGAAGCAGATCGCCAAGTACTACGACGACACCGGCATGATCGACTTCATTGGCGTGGTCGGCTCGGGTTGCGACACCCACAACACCCTGGCCAACGTTATCCCCAACATGAGTTATCCACCGGAGCCGTTCCTGCACCTGGCGGCCGGTATCAAGGAAGTGGTCAAGGCCCCGGTCCTGCACGCGCAGAACATCAAGGACCCGAACCAGGCGACCCGTATTCTGGACGGCGGTTATGTGGACATGGTCGGCATGACCCGCGCCCACATCGCTGACCCGCACCTGATCGCCAAGATCAAGATGGGCCAGGTCGACCAGATCAAACAATGCGTCGGCGCCAACTACTGCATCGACCGTCAGTATCAGGGTCTGGACGTGCTGTGCATCCAGAACGCCGCGACTTCCCGTGAATACATGGGCGTGCCGCACATCATCGAGAAATCGAGCGGTGTGAAGCGCAAAGTCGTGGTGGTCGGTGCCGGTCCTGCCGGGATGGAAGCGGCGCGTGTGTCGGCGGAACGTGGCCACGACGTGACCCTGTTCGAGAAGAAAGAATTCATCGGCGGCCAGATCACCACTGCGTCGAAAGCTCCGCAACGGGACCAGATCGCCGGTATCACCCGCTGGTTCCAGCTGGAACTGGCACGTTTGAAAGTCGACCTGCGCCTGGGCGTGGCGGCGGATGCGGCGACCATTCTCGACTTGCGTCCGGATGTGGTGGTACTTGCTGTCGGCGGTCATCCGTTCCTGGAACAGAACGAACACTGGGGCGCGGCAGAAGGCCTGGTGGTCAGCAGCTGGGACATCCTCGACGGCAAGGTGGCGCCGGGCAAGAACGTGCTGGTCTACGACACCATTTGCGAGTTCACCGGGATGTCGACCGCCGACTTCCTTGCCGACAAGGGCAGTCAGGTCGAGATCGTCACTGACGACATCAAGCCGGGCGTGGCGATTGGTGGCACCTCGTTCCCGACCTACTACCGCAGCATGTACCCGAAAGAAGTGATCATGACCGGGGACATGATGCTGGAGAAGGTCTACCGCGAAGGCGACAAGTTGGTGGCGGTGCTGGAAAACGAATACACCGGCGCCAAAGAGGAGCGGGTGGTGGACCAGGTTGTGGTCGAAAACGGCGTGCGTCCGGACGAAGAAATCTATTACGCGCTGAAGGAAGCGTCGCGCAACAAAGGCCAGATGGACATCGAAGCCCTGTTCGCGATCAAGCCGCAACCTTCGCTTAGCCAGGCGGGCGACGGCTACTTGCTGTTCCGCATCGGTGACTGCGTGGCGCAGCGCAACACCCACGCGGCGATCTATGACGCGCTGCGGTTGTGCAAAGACTTCTAACGGCTTGCACATGACCCTGTGGGAGCGGGCTTGCCCGCGATAGCGGTGGGTCAGTCAATGCAGATGTGACTGACAAAATGCAATCGCGGGCAAGCCCGCTCCCACAGGAACCGAGTAAGGCATCTCGACCTGCAAGACCCCGAGGTCTTTGGGAGCTCCACCATGTTGAACACCCTTCTTCCAATCCTGTTGTTCGCAGCCCTGGGCCTTGCCGTCCTCGGCGCGTTGCGGCGGGTGGCTATGTGGCGCCGAGGCCGGGCTTCGAAAGTCGACCTGATCGGCGGCCTGTTCGCCATGCCCAAACGCTACATGGTCGATTTGCACCATGTCGTCGCGCGGGACAAATACATTGCCAACACCCACGTCGCCACGGCCGGTGGCGCAGTGGCATCCATCGTGCTGGCCATTCTGGTGCACGGTTTCGGCCTGCATAACCGCATCCTGGGTTACGCGCTGCTGTTAATGACGGCTGTGATGTTTGTCGGCGCAATCTTTGTGTACCTGCGTCGTCGCAACCCACCGGCCCGTTTGTCCAAAGGCCCGTGGATGCGCCTGCCGAAAAGCTTGTTGGCGTTCTCTGCGAGCTTCTTCCTGTTGACCCTGCCGGTCGCCGGCATCCTCCCGGAAAACTTCGGTGGTTGGGTGGTGGCAGCGATCCTCGGCGTCGGTGTGCTGTGGGGCGTCAGTGAACTGTTCTTCGGCATGACCTGGGGCGGACCCATGAAGCACGCCTTCGCCGGGGCTTTGCACCTGGCCTGGCACCGTCGCGCCGAACGTTTTAATGGCGGCCGTTCCACCGGTTTGAAACCGCTTGACCTGAACGATCCCCACGCGCCACTGGGCGTGGAAAAACCCAAGGATTTCACCTGGAACCAACTGCTCGGTTTCGACGCCTGTGTGCAGTGCGGTAAATGCGAAGCCGCGTGTCCGGCGTATGCTGCCGGCCAGCCTCTGAACCCGAAAAAACTGATTCAGGACATGGTCGTCGGCCTCGCCGGTGGCACCGATGCCAAGTTCGCCGGCAGCCCGTATCCAGGCAAAGCCATCGGTGAACACGGGGGCAATCCGCATCAACCGATTGTCAACGGCCTTGTGGACGCTGAAACCCTGTGGTCCTGCACCACTTGCCGTGCCTGCGTCGAGGAATGCCCGATGATGATCGAGCACGTCGACGCCATCGTCGACATGCGTCGTCATCTGACCCTGGAAAAAGGCGCGACCCCGAACAAGGGTGCCGAAGTCCTGGAAAACCTGATCGCCACCGACAACCCTGGCGGCTTCGCCCCGGGCGGGCGGATGAACTGGGCGGCGGACCTGAACCTCACGCTGATGAGCGAGAAGAAATCCGTCGACGTGCTGTTCTGGGTCGGCGACGGCGCCTTCGACATGCGCAACCAACGCACCCTGCGCGCCTTCGTCAAAGTGCTGAAAGCGGCCAAGGTCGACTTTGCAGTGCTCGGCCTGGAAGAGCGCGACAGCGGTGACGTGGCCCGACGCCTGGGCGATGAGGCAACGTTCCAACTGTTGGCCAAGCGCAACATCCAGACCCTGGCCAAGTACAGCTTCAACCGCATCGTCACCTGCGACCCGCACAGCTTCCACGTGCTGAAAAACGAGTACGGCGCCTTCGACGGCAACTACCTCGTGCAGCACCACAGCACTTACATGGCGGAAATTATCGGTGCAGGCGCCTTGAACCTTGGTCAGCACAAAGGCAGCAGCGTGACCTATCACGACCCGTGCTATCTCGGTCGCTATAACGGCGAGTACGAGGCGCCGCGTGAAGTGCTGCGCGCCCTCGGGATTGAAGTGAAAGAAATGCAACGCTCCGGTTTCCGCTCGCGTTGCTGCGGCGGCGGGGGTGGCGCGCCGATCACCGACATTCCGGGCAAGCAACGGATCCCCGACATGCGCATGGAAGACATCCGCGAAACCGGCGCCGAACTGGTGGCCGTGGGCTGTCCACAATGCACGGCGATGCTCGAAGGCGTGGTTGAACCGCGTCCGCTGATCAAGGACATCGCCGAACTGGTGGCCGACGCGTTGCTCGAAGACGCGGCGCCGAGCAAACCCACCACGCCGGCCCAGCGTGAACCTGCGGAGGCCCACTGATGAGCGACATTATCCGCCGCGATCCCCGTGCCGAATGGATTGCCCGTAATCGCTTGCATCCCCTGCACGCGGCCATGCAACCGGCGCAACACAGCTGGATGGGCCCTAATGGCGTCATCCGCAAGAATCTGCACGGCATCGGTTTTATCGGCCCCAACGGCATCAAGCGCATTGACCGCAGTGGCGCTCAACAAGGCGGGGCGACTAAACGCACCGCCGCTGTTGAAGTGCAATTGCCGCTGCATCAAGTGCCGGCACCGGCGTTCTACATCAGCGTGGTGCCGGACATGGTCGGTGGCCGCTTGAGCAGCCACGACCGCGACTTGCTCGGTCTGGCCCATCAGTTGGCCGGCGAGGATGGCGCGGTGTTGGCCGTGGTGTTCGGCGAGCACAAGGAAAACACCTTCGCTACAGCTGGTGTTGACCGCTTGCTGGTAATGGCGGGCGACGAATTCAGCGGTTATGCACCGGAGCAACGGGTGCAGGGCCTGCGGGCTGTGGATAACCAGTTCACCCCGCGTCACTGGTTGCTGCCGGACAGCCGCAGCGGCGGTGGTGAACTTGGTCGGCGCTTTGCCGCTGCATTGGGCGAACGCCCGGCCACACGGGTCTGGCAGGTCAAGGATCAGGAATGCATCGGCCGCGCCGGTGCGGGTTTGCAAGACCTTGCGCGTCCGGTTGCGCGGTTGATTCTGGCCGCTGCCGAATGCGCCGAACCGGTCAGCGAAACCCGTCACGAAGCTTTGCCGGTGGAGTTATCCACAGCCGTGGTGCGCAGCTTGTCGCGTATCGAGGATTTGGGCGCTGTGGCGGTGGACCCGGCGGCGATTCCGATGGCCGAAGCCGAATTCATCTTCTCCGGCGGCAACGGGGTCAAGGACTGGGGACTTTTCCACAGGACCGCCGAAGCACTGGGTGCTACCGAAGGCGCGTCCCGCGTGGCGGTGGACGATGGGTTCATGGCGCGCGACCGTCAGGTCGGTGCGTCCGGCACCTGGGTCACCGCGCGGGTTTATGTGGCGGTGGGTATTTCCGGGGCGATCCAGCACCTGCAAGGCATTGGTGCCTGCGACAAGGTGGTGGCGATCAACCTCGACCCTGGCTGCGACATGATCAAACGGGCCGACCTGTCGGTGATCGGTGAGAGCGCCGAGATTCTTCAAGCCTTGATCGATGCGGTAGCGGCATACCGCAACGACGCCAAGCGCGATGCGGCTTAAGGGAAGGAAAGGGTTATGAGCACGAAAATCATCAGCCTGGTGTCCATCGGCGCCCACCCGACCTCCGGCCGGCCGCGCCGCGCGGAGCAGGATGCACGCGCGGTGGAACTGGGCCTGCAACTGGCGGGGGATAACCTGCACGTGCTGCATGCCGGCGATGTCGCGGAACCGGCGTTACGGGCTTATCTGGGGATGGGGCTGGAACAGTTGCATGTGCTGGAGCAACCGTCAGGCGCCGATGCATTGCCGGCGTTGACCGCTTATCTGCGTGATGCTGGGGCGCAGGTCGTGTTGACGGGCAGTCAGGCAGAAACCGGCGAAGGCTCGGGCATGTTGCCGTTCCTGCTGGCGGAAAGCCTGGGCTGGCCGCTGGTGGTCGGGTTGGCGCAGGTCGAATCCATCGACGGCCATTCGGCGCTGGTGCTTCAAGCGTTGCCGCGTGGTCAGCGTCGTCGCTTGAAAGTGCGCCTGCCGTTTCTCGCGACGGTGGATAACGCTGCGCCGAAGCCTCGGCAAAGCGCCTACGGCCCGGCTCGACGGGGTGTGCTGCACGCCGATGAAGTCGAAGTGATCGACGATGAACTGTTGGCGGTCGCCACGTTGCAACCGGCCAAACCCCGGCCTAAACGCCTCAAGGTGATTAAGGCCAAGAGCGGTGCAGACCGGATGAAAGCGGCGACAGCCAAGGCGAGTGGAGGCGGCGGGCAGGTACTCAAAGGCGTCACGGCGCAAGCGGGTGCCGAGGCCATTCTGAAGTTGCTGATCGAAGAAGGCGTGGTCCGCTAACGCACATCCAGTGAAGATCTAATGTGTGAGCGGGCTTGCTCGCGAAGGCGGTGGTTCAGTTGACATCAATGTTGAATGTCAGGCCCCTTTCGCGAGCAAGCCCGCTCCCACAAGGGGAAATAATGACCGTTGAATTTCGTTCGGCCCTGCGCTCGGATGCGCGGGAGATTGCTCGCTTGTTCCAGATTTCATCAGAGGGCGCTGCGGATTACATCTGGAGCCAGATAGCCGGGCCCGGCCAGGATTTGCTGGACGTCGGCGCCTTGCGCTATGCCCGCGACGATGTGGATTTCTCTTGGCAAAATTGCCTGATCGCCGAGGTGAACGGGGAAGTCATCGGCATGATGCACAGCTATGAGATGCGCCATGACCCAATGGCAGCGCCCGTCACCGACCCGGTGCTGGCGCCGTACGCCACGATGGAAATCCCCGACACCCTGTACATTTCCAGCCTGGCGCTGCATGAGGGCTGGCGGAACCAGGGCCTGGGCAAGCAATTTCTCGCTTACGCCTACGACCGCGCCAATCAGTTGGGGCTCAATGGCCTGAGTCTGATCGACTATGCCGCCAACACTGGAGCGCGGCGGTTTTACGAGCGGCATGGCTTCCGTATCGTCGACACCTGCCAGATCACGCCTCACCCGATGATTCGGGTGACGGGGGAAGCGTATTTGATGTACCGGCCGTAGGGACGCCTCCCGCCCTGCCGTTCGGTGAACTACAGTTTTGCTGTGCGCTGGTGAAGGGTGCAGCACGGTTCACGGAGCTTTCAGACGTTCAGCGCTGAGTTGTACACCCGTTTTTATACGTGGGTTGAACATGAAGGCGTTACGTTGGCGTGCGGCCTGGTTACTTGGCGGGGTGATGTGCGTGCCGGCCGGGTTGATGGCGGCTGTCAACGCAGAGTCCGGTCAGGATTTTTATCAGTGGCTGGCGTCGGATCAGGGGCAAAAAGCATCCTTGGCCCAACTACGCCAGCAGTGCGACAAAGTCGTGGACGCCACGAACAACCTCAACTGTTCAGTGTCGGTTTTCGCCCGCATGTTCGAGGCCAAAGCCGCCAATCAATTGCCTGATTACTACCTGGCGATCAAGCGCCGTCATGCTCTGGCCATCGCGAGTGACCCTGAACTCAACGTCTTGTTTTCCATGTTTGGCCGTCGATCGATTGCGACCCTGCGCGCGACCGGCGATTTTTCGGTGTCCAGCACCAAACGCCATGAAGTACTAACGGTTTATCCACGCCCCAGTGAGGGCTACGTCACGGATGAAGTGCTGCCTTACATCGATGTCATAGCGGCTAATGGCGTCTCCTCGCGCTTTATTGTCGACACCGGCGCACCGCAAACCCGGGTCAACGCCGAAACCGCCAAGCGCATGGGCATCACGCTGTTAACCGACTCCCATTACGGCTACAGCACGTTTTATGGCGAACATGACCTGTCGGCCAAGCTCGGGGTCTTGCAATCGTTAAAGGTAGGTGGAAGCGAGTTCAAGAACGTCCTGGTATTTGTCAGTGACCGGGATAACTTGTTGGGGCTGGATCTGGTCGGCAAGTTGGGGCGGTTAAAGCTCACGAAAAAGACCTTGGAGCTCAACGCGGAACCTCCTGCGCGGTGCGATTCGCCGGTGACCTATTCCCGTGCAGATATCAATCAACGACTGACCATTGCCGCACGGCTGGATCGTCGGGCGACGTTGGCGATTCTGGACACCGGAAATGTGGATTACCTGACGTCGGCCGCGCCTGGTGACTTGCCTGTTCATGTCGCGGAAAACTCGCGGCACCAGACGTTCAAGGGTGAGTTGGATCTGTCTGGCGACATCCGGGTCATTACCTACAAATACTATCCAGGCTTCACCATTCCTCCGTCTTTGGTTTCAGGGCAGTACGTACCTTCGATTTTGCTTGGGTGGCGGGTATTCAATGATTATGAATTGAGCCTGGACGCGATATCGGGGCGCTCATGCCTGAATAAAATCTGATTTACCCACAAAGCCTGTTAGCGCTTCTGTGGATAACGTGTTCACCCCTCGCTGCACCTCCTATAAATCAAGGGCTGCATGGCTTCGTACAAAAAACAACCAGCCTAACTTGCGGTTTTTACATGCTTTTTGCGGTGGATAAGGTTTTACGCTCGCCCATACTTGCCCCCAATCTCTGTTGGCGCTTCTGTGGATAAGATGTTTGTTAACCGCTACAGGCCATACAGACAGGGCTGTTCAGGAGACTGATCAAGAAACGACCAAATCGTCGTTTAAGCAGGGTAAGCAGCTCGCAATGCCCGATTTTTCGCGGCTTTCAGCGGTTTTCCACAGATCCGCCGAAGTTGCCCCCAAAGTCTGTTGGCGCTTCTGTGGATAAGGTGTTTGCCATCCTCTACAAGCCACGTGTAGCGTGCCTTGTAGGCTTTTGATCAAAAAACAACCAGTCGCTGTTAAAAAGCGTGCTTCTGGATAAGTCACGGATTTTATTCGGTTTGTGGGGAGAAAGTTTTCTGTAAAACCACACTTGTCCCCAATAGCTGTGGGTGGAGGTGTGGATAACTTGTTTGTGGAAGGCTGTGAGGTGCGCGTGGCATAGCGCTGAACGGAATAGATCATATTTCGTACAGTTCTAGATGGCGGGAGGTGTATCAATTGAAGGGGTGTTGGTAAGGAGGGCGCCATCGCGAGCAGGCTCACTCCTGCATTTGATCTGTGTCGGTCACAAATCCCCTGTCGGAGTGAGCCTGCTCGCGATGCTTTTAGCTCTGTCAGCCTTGAACAGGAACACCTTTGAGATAAGGGGCAGGCTCAGCCCCGAGGTTGTTCAGCATGCGCTCGCTGTACCAGTCCACAAAGTTCACCACACCAAACTCATAGGTCTTGGAGTAAGGCCCAGGCTGGTACGCCGTAGAGTTGATGCCGCGCTGGTTTTCTTCCGCCAGTCGACGGTCCTGGTTGTTGGTTTCATCCCACACCTTGCGCATGCGCTCGACGTCGTAGTCCACGCCTTCGACCGCGTCCTTGTGCACGATCCACTTGGTGGTGACCATGGTTTCCTGAGCGCTGATCGGCCACACGGTGAAGACAATGATGTGATCGCCCATGCAGTGGTTCCACGAATGCGGCAGGTGCAGGATGCGCATCGAACCCAGGTCCGGGTTCTTGATACGGCCCATGAGCTTGGCGCAGCCTTGTTTGCCATCCATGGTCATCGACACGGTGCCTTTGAGCAGCGGCATGCGCACGATGCGGTTACGCAGGCCGAAGCTGGCGTGGGCGTAAGGGATCTTCTCGGCTTCCCAGGCAGCGGCGGAGGCGGCGACGTGGTCCTTGAAGGCCTGGTCGGCGCGCGGGTCGGTAACGTCGTCCCATTCCAGCAGGGTTTTCAACAGTTCCGGGTGCGAGGCGTTGCAGTGGTAGCACTCGCGGTTGTTTTCCAGCACCAGTTTCCAGTTGGCTTTTTCGAACAAGGTGGTCTGGATGGCCACCTTGGTGTTTTCCATGTCGTACGGTTCCATGTAATGGCTCAGTGTCGACAGGAAGTCATCAATGGCCGGCGGGTTCTCCGAGAGGCTGATGAAGATGTAACCACCGGCGGTCTTCACGTTGACCGGCTTGAGGCCGTACTGCTTCATGTCGAAGTCGTCGCCCATTTCGGTGCCGGCGAACAGCAGGCGACCGTCCAGTTCGTACGTCCACTGGTGGTAATGGCAAACCAGTTTGGCGACTTTGCCTTTTTCAGTGGTGCACAACCGCGAACCGCGATGGCGGCAGACGTTGTGGAACGCATGCACCACGCCGTCGGCGCCGCGAATCACGATGATCGGGTTCTTGCCAACTTCCAGGGTCAGAAAGTTGCCCTTGGTCGGGATTTCGCAGGTCATGCCGGCGATCAACCATTCCTTCTGGAAGATTTCCTGCATATCGATATCAAACAGCCGCTCGTCAGAGTAAAACGGCTGCGGCAGCGAGAAAGTACGCTCACGCTCTTGCAGCATCTGCGCGGTGGCCTTGCGTGCGGGTTCCAGCGGATCGCCCAGGCTCAGGGTAGTGGTGACGTCCATCATTTAATCCTCAAGGCCATTCTGTGTGGCCGGCGAAAGTGGCTGATACGGTTACATCGCAAGGCGTAAAGAAACTGTCGTTGTGTGGAGCGAGTGTGGGGCCGGCGTTGCCCGGAACCTTATCTGCGAGCGACATGGCCCACTCTGTTCCCGACGCGCAACCCCCGGTAGTTGGGGCTTGGTCGCGATAAGTATGTGAATGTCGCAGATAGGTAAATGGGTGGTTCGCACGTTACGCAGAATCGCCAACATAAGGCCGAGCATCGGCGGTGGAGAACAGCATGTCCAACAGCTTCCTGAATCCGGTAACGACCCAGACCTGGGCCAATGGTCGTCACATCGTCCGTTGTGTCAAAGTCATCCAGGAAACCTGGGATGTGCGCACCTTCTGCTTTATGGCCGACCAGCCGATCCTGTTCTTTTTCAAGCCGGGGCAGTTCGTCACCCTGGAGCTGGAAATCGAAGGCGTGCCGATCATGCGCTCCTACACCATTTCCAGCTCGCCATCGGTGCCTTACAGCTTCTCGGTGACGATCAAGCGCGTACCCGGCGGCAAGGTTTCGAACTGGCTGCACGACACCCTGCATGAAGGACAGGAACTGGCGGTGCACGGCCCGGTCGGGCTGTTCAACGCCATGGACTTCACCGCGCCGAAGGTGCTCTACCTCAGCGGCGGCGTCGGCATCACGCCGGTCATGTCCATGACGCGCTGGTTCTATGACACCAACGGCAATGTCGACATGGTGTTTATTCACAGCGCCCGCTCGCCCAAAGACATCATTTACCACCGCGAGCTGGAACACATGGCGTCGCGGATCGATAACTTCAGCCTGCACCTGATCTGCGAGAAGCATGGTCTGGGTGAGCCGTGGGCCGGTTATCGCGGTTACCTGAACCACAAGATGCTCGAATTGATGGCGCCGGACTTCCTGGAGCGCGAAGTCTTCTGCTGCGGCCCGACGCCCTATATGAATGCGGTAAAACGCATGCTCGAGACCGCCGGTTTCGACATGTCGCGTTACCACGAGGAATCGTTCGGCGCGACGCCAGCGGAAGCCCGCGCCGACGCGGTGGAGCAAGCCGAGCAAGCGGCGGATGCCCCGGAAGTCGATGTGGCGGACCTGCATCAGGTGGAATTCACCGCGTCCGGCAAAAGCATTCGTGTGGCGCCGGGTGAAACCGTGCACGCGGCTGCGGCCAAGCTCGGGCTGTTGATTCCGAAAGCGTGCGGGATGGGCATCTGCGGCACGTGCAAGGTGATGAAGCTGGGTGGCGAGGTCGAAATGGACCACAACGGCGGGATCACCGAAGAAGACGAGGCCGAAGGATTCATCCTGTCGTGCTGCAGCGTGCCGAAGGGCGACGTGCGTATCGAGTTCTGATAAACGCCGCGCAACCTGTGGGAGCGAGCTTGCTCGCGATGGCGGCGGTACATTCAATATCAATGTTGGCTGACCTACCGCTATCGCGAGCAAGCTCGCTCCCACAAGGGTTGGTGTTTCAGTCTACAAACAGGTCTGGCATCAGCTTGTCATCGGTGCCGGGCTCAAAGCGGTAGTGATCGAATTCGGTCACGCCATGCTCCCGCAGAATCTCCTCATCAATCAGCAATCGCCCGGTAATGCTGCGACCACTGCTGTCCAGGATGACGTGGGCGGCATCCGCCATGATTGCGGGTGAGCGCGCATGCTTGAACGATTCGCGCGAGCCAAGTTGAAACTCGATGGCGGCGGTGGCGATCATGGTCTGTGGCCACAGCGAGTTGACACTGATGCCGTAATTCCTGAATTCCTCGCTCATGCCAATCGTCAGCATGCTCATGCCGTATTTGGTCACGGTGTAAGGGCTGTATTGGGCAAACCATTGTGTTGCCAGGTTCAGCGGCGGCGACAGGTTGAGAATGTGCCCGCCGGTTTTTTTCAGATAGGGCAGGGCGGCCTGGCTGCACAGCAACACGGCGCGGGTGTTGATCTGGTGCATCAGGTCGAAACGCTTGAGCTCGATGTGTTGAACTCCGGTCAGCTTGATCGCCCCGGCGTTGTTGATCAGCGCATCGATACCACCGAAATGTTCATTGGCTTGAGCCAGCGCTTTGCGTACAGCGTCTTCGTCACGCACATCCACCTGCAAGGCCAGTGCCTTGCCGCCCGCCGCCTCAACTTCTTGCGCCACGCTGAAAATCGTACCCGGCAACTTCGGGTGTGGCTCGGCGCTTTTGGCCGCGATCACAATATTGGCCCCGTCACGCGCTGCGCGCAGCGCAATCTCACGGCCGATCCCGCGGCTGGCGCCAGTGATGAACAGGGTTTTGCCTTTCAAGGACATGCGTGCGCTCCTGATTATTGTTATGAGAGCGGACTAAACCGCTCGCACACAATGTAGACCAGGTAGGCGGGAAGGAACTGCTTGCGAGGAGCTTTTGTGGCGAGGGGGCAAGCCCCCTCGCTACAGGGGATCGGATTGCTGCTTAGCGGGACATGACTTCGCGGATGTCGGCGGCCAGCTCGCGTACGCGTTCTTCTTCGGTGTCCCACGAACACATGAAGCGTGCGCCGCCATTGCCGATGAAGGTGTAGAAGCGCCAGCCCTTGGCGGTCAGGGCGGCAATCGCAGGTTCGGACAATTGCAGGAACACGCCGTTGGCCTGCACCGGGAACATCAGTTCCACGCCTGGAATGTCGCTCACCAGTTCGGCCAGCAACTGCGCGCAGCGGTTGGCGTGTTGGGCGTATTTGAGCCAGGCGTCGTTTTCCAGAATCCCGACCCACGGCGCCGAGAGGAAACGCATCTTCGAGGCCAGTTGGCCGGCCTGTTTGCAGCGGTAGTCGAAGTCTTCAGCCAGTGTGTGGTTGAAGAACAGAATCGCCTCACCGACCGCCATGCCGTTTTTCGTGCCGCCGAAGCACAACACGTCAACGCCGGCCTTCCAGGTCAGGTCTGCCGGGGAGCAACCGAGGAACGCACAGGCATTGGAGAACCGCGCGCCGTCCATGTGCAGGTTCAGGCCCAGCTCTTTGCACGTTACGCTGATGGCGCGGATTTCTTCCGGGGTGTAGACACTGCCGATTTCAGTCGCCTGGGTCAGGGTCACGACACGGGGTTTCGGGTAGTGGATATCCTGACGCTTGAGGGCGACTTCGCGGATTGATTCCGGGGTCAGCTTGCCGTTTTCAGTGCGGGCGATCAGCAATTTGGAGCCGTTGGAGAAGAATTCTGGTGCGCCGCATTCGTCGGTTTCGACGTGGGCGGTTTCCGAGCAGATCACGCTGTGGTAACTCTGGCACAACGACGACAGGGCCAGGGAGTTGGCGGCGGTGCCGTTGAAGGCGAAAAACACTTCGCAGTCGGTTTCAAACAGTTTGCGGAAATCGTCGGACGCGCGAGCGGTCCATTCATCGTCGCCATAGGCGCGCTGGTGGCCGTGGTTGGCCTGTTCCATGGCCGCCCAGGCTTCAGGGCAGATACCGGAATAGTTGTCGCTGGCGAATTGTTGGCTCTTATCGGTCATGGCCCTGCTTTCCGTGGTCGAGTCGCCTATGGTGAAGCGAATCGTGGTCAATGATGGTGCGCACTTTACCGAAGATCATCCGGTGAGCACACGCGCTGCGTCTGACAGAAAAATACAAAAGACGACGGGCAATTATGCACATGACGCAACGGGATGGGGCACTGGATCTGCTCAAGTGGCTGGCGCTGCTGAGCATGGTGCTCGATCACCTGCGATATGTCGGTTATTCCGTCGATCTGCTGTATGTCCCGGGGCGGCTGGCGTTTCCATGGTTCTGCCTGGCGATGGCGGTAAATGTTTTCCGTGCACGAGAAGTTACACATCAGTGGCGTTATCTGGGCTGGTTGCTGCTGTTCAGTGCCGTCAGCGAGATTCCTTACAGGCTGTACATTCCTGATCCCGACACGTTGAACGTGTTACCCACGTTGGCGCTTGGGCTGTTGGTCGCGCGGGGCTGGCAGCACCCGACGCTGCCATCGCGATTGCTGGCAGCCGTCGCGTTGACGTTGGCAATATTGTTCTCGCAGCGGCTGATGTTTGGTTTCTTCGGGGTGTTGTTGCCGCTGGCGATGGTGTTGGTGATTCGGCGTCCCTGGTATTTCGCGTTGCTGCCGGGGCTGGTGTGTCTGGCGGCCAATGAATGGCGGGTGCTGATGTATGCCGCGAAGCTGGGCAACAGTGCTGCGGTTCCCGGCATTGCCGCTTGTCTGATTGCGCCGTTATTGGGGATGGCGCTTTTGCGACATGCCCAAGGCATTCATCCACCGCCAATGCGGCGTTGGGCATACGCTCTGTATCCGCTGCATTTTCTCCTGCTGTTACTCGTTCGCCAAATCGCAACCTAAACCCTGTGGGATCCCGAGTGGCTCGGGGTCGTGTCCGGTCAGGCATTTCGGCTCATGTCGTAAACGCACCTTTGCGTGGCGTCCGTAGGCATTTGGCCTGTCTGCGCCGGTCATACCATCGCATTCAAAGGGCACTGTCGAAACACCAGTGCCTTACCGAGACGAATGGCGCATAGATGCCGCTGGGAGAGACGCGATGTTCAGCAAGCAAGACCAGATCCAGGGTTACGACGATGCACTGCTGGCGGCGATGAATGCCGAGGAACAACGCCAGGAAGATCACATCGAGCTGATCGCGTCAGAGAACTACACCAGCAAACGCGTCATGGAAGCGCAAGGCAGTGGCCTGACCAACAAATACGCCGAAGGCTATCCGGGCAAGCGCTACTACGGTGGCTGCGAGCACGTCGACAAGGTCGAAGCCCTGGCCATCGAACGCGCCAAGCAACTGTTCGGTGCCGACTACGCCAACGTCCAGCCGCACTCAGGCTCTTCGGCCAACAGCGCCGTTTACCTGGCCCTGATCCAGCCGGGCGACACCATCCTCGGCATGAGCCTGGCCCACGGTGGTCACCTGACCCACGGCGCCAAAGTGTCGTCCTCGGGCAAGCTGTACAACGCCGTGCAGTACGGCATCGACACCAAGACCGGGCTGATCGACTACGACGAAGTCGAGCGCCTGGCCGTCGAGTGCAAGCCGAAGATGATCGTTGCCGGCTTCTCGGCTTACTCCAAGACCCTCGACTTCCCGCGCTTCCGCCAGATTGCCGACAAGGTGGGCGCCCTGCTGTTCGTCGACATGGCGCACGTCGCCGGTCTGGTCGCCGCCGATCTGTACCCGAACCCGCTGCCGTACGCTGATGTGGTGACCACCACCACTCACAAGACCCTGCGCGGTCCACGCGGCGGCCTGATCCTGGCCAAATCCAACGAAGAAATCGAGAAAAAGCTCAACGCGGCCGTTTTCCCGGGTGCCCAGGGCGGCCCGCTGATGCACGTCATCGCGGGTAAAGCGGTGTGCTTCAAGGAAGCGTTGGAGCCGAGCTTCAAGGCTTACCAGCAACAAGTCATCGACAACGCCCAGGCCATGGCCGGCGTGTTTATCAAACGCGGCTACGATGTAGTGTCCGGCGGCACCGATAACCACCTGTTCCTGGTCAGCCTGATCCGTCAGGGCCTGACCGGCAAAGACGCGGATGCAGCACTCGGTCGCGCCCACATCACTGTGAACAAGAACGCTGTCCCGAACGATCCACAGTCACCGTTCGTGACCTCCGGCCTGCGCATCGGCACCCCGGCGGTGACCACGCGTGGCTTCAAGGTGACCCAGTGCGTCACGCTGGCCGGCTGGATCTGCGACATCCTCGACAACCTCGGCGATGCCGATGTCGAGGCCAATGTTGCACAGCAAGTATCGGCCCTGTGCGCGGACTTCCCGGTTTATCGCTGAGCGCGGTTTTGGAGTAAATGACTATGCAACGCTACTCGGGCTTCGGCCTCTTCAAACACTCCCTCAGCCATCATGAAAACTGGCAGAAAATGTGGCGCACGCCGACCCCTAAAAAGGTCTATGACGTGGTCATCGTCGGCGGTGGCGGGCATGGTCTGGCGACCGCCTACTACCTGGCCAAGGAACACGGCATCACCAACGTGGCCGTGGTCGAGAAAGGCTGGCTGGGCGGCGGTAACACCGCGCGCAACACCACCATCGTTCGCTCCAACTACCTGTGGGACGAGTCGGCGCACCTGTACGAACACGCGATGAAACTGTGGGAAGGCCTGTCGCAAGACCTGAACTACAACGTGATGTTCTCCCAGCGTGGCGTCTACAACCTGTGCCATACCCTGCAAGACATTCGTGATTCCGAGCGTCGGGTCAGCGCCAACCGCCTCAACGGCGTGGACGGCGAACTGCTCGATGCCAAGCAAGTCGCCGACGAGATCCCGTACCTCGACTGCTCGAAGAACACCCGCTACCCGGTAATGGGCGCAACCGTCCAGCGTCGCGGTGGCGTGGCCCGTCACGATGCCGTGGCGTGGGGCTTTGCCCGTGCCGCCGACGCCCTGGGCGTCGACCTGATCCAGCAGACCGAAGTGATCGGTTTCCGCAAGGAAAACGGCGTGTGCATCGGTGTTGAAACCAACAAGGGTTTCATCGGCGCCAAGCGCGTCGGTGTCGTGACTGCCGGTAACTCCGGGCACATGGCCAAGCTCGCCGGTTTCCGTCTGCCGATCGAATCGCATCCGCTGCAAGCGCTGGTGTCCGAGCCGATCAAGCCGATTATCGACAGCGTGATCATGTCCAACGCCGTACACGGTTACATCAGCCAGTCCGACAAGGGCGACCTGGTGATCGGCGCCGGTATCGACGGCTACAACGGCTACGGCCAGCGCGGTTCGTACCCGGTGATCGAGCACACCATCCAGGCCATCGTCGAGATGTTCCCTGTGTTGTCCCGCGTACGCATGAACCGTCAGTGGGGCGGCATCGTCGACACCACGCCGGATGCGTGCCCGATCATTTCGAAAACCCCGGTGCCGAACATGTTCTTCAACTGCGGTTGGGGCACCGGTGGCTTCAAGGCAACACCTGGCTCGGGCAACGTGTTTGCCGCGAGTCTGGCCAAGGGTGAAATGCACCCATTGGCTGCACCTTTCTCCATCGACCGTTTCCACAACGGTGCGTTGATCGATGAACACGGCGCTGCTGCGGTTGCCCACTAACAGGAGAAATCCCCATGTTGCATATCTTCTGTCCTCACTGCGGCGAACTGCGCTCCGAAGAGGAATTCCACGCATCTGGCCAGGCGCACATCCCGCGCCCTCTGGACCCGACCACCTGCACCGACGAGGAGTGGGGCGACTACATGTTCTTCCGCGATAACCCTCGCGGCCTGCACCACGAGCTGTGGGATCACGTCGCCGGTTGCCGTCAGTACTTCAACGCCACCCGTGACACCGTGACCTACGAGATTCTCGAAACTTACAAGATCGGCACCAAGCCACAATTCACCGACAAGACCGATAGCCCGAAAGCGGCCGCCACGGCTCTGGGAGAGAAGGTATGAGCCAGATCAATCGCCTGTCCAACGGCGGACGGATCGACCGCAACAAAGTGCTGAGCTTCACCTTCAACGGCCAGAGCTACAAAGGCTTTGAAGGCGACTCGCTGGCCGCTGCACTGCTGGCCAACGGCGTCGACATCATCGGTCGCAGCTTCAAGTACTCCCGCCCGCGCGGCATCTTCGCCGCGGGTGCTGAAGAGCCGAACGCCGTGCTGCAGATCGGCGCAACGGAAGCCACGCAAATCCCGAACGTACGCGCCACGCAACAAGCGCTGTACCAAGGCCTGGTCGCCACCAGCACCAACGGCTGGCCAAGCGTGAACAACGACATGATGGGCATTCTCGGCAAGGTCGGCGGCAAGCTGATGCCGCCGGGCTTCTACTACAAAACCTTCATGTACCCGCAATCGTTCTGGATGACTTACGAGAAGTACATTCGTAAGGCCGCCGGTCTTGGCCGCTCGCCGACCGAGAACGATCCGGACACCTACGACTACATGAACCAGCACTGCGACGTGCTGATCGTCGGCGGCGGTCCTGCCGGCCTGGCCGCTGCATTGGCGGCTGCTCGCAGTGGTGCTCGCGTTATTCTCGCCGATGAACAGGAAGAGTTCGGCGGCAGCCTGCTCGACTCCCGCGAAAGCCTCGACGGCAAACCTGCTGCCGAATGGATCGCCAGCGTCATCGCCGAACTGAAAAACACCCCGGACGTGCTGCTGTTGCCGCGCGCCACGGTCAACGGTTACCACGACCACAACTTCCTGACCATCCACGAGCGCCTGACCGATCACCTCGGCGACCGTGCTCCGATTGGCCAGGTGCGTCAGCGCATCCACCGGGTTCGCGCCAAACGTGTCGTGCTGGCGACCGGCGCTCACGAGCGTCCGCTGGTGTACGGCAACAACGACGTGCCGGGCAACATGCTCGCCGGCGCTGTGTCGACTTACGTGCGCCGCTACGGCGTGGCACCGGGCAAAAAACTGGTGCTGTCGACCAACAACGATCACGCCTACCGCGTTGCTCTGGACTGGCTCGACGCCAGCCTGCAAGTGGTGGCCATCGCCGACGCCCGCAGCAATCCGCGTGGTGCACTGGTTGAAGAAGCACGCGCCAAAGGCATCCGCATCCTCACCGGCAGCGCCGTGATCGAGGCCCGTGGCAGCAAGCACGTCACCGCTGCTCGTGTGGCCGCGATTGATGTCAAAGCACACGCCGTGACCAGTCCTGGCGAGTGGCTCGATTGCGATCTGGTGGCCAGCTCCGGTGGTTACAGCCCGGTGGTTCACTTGGCGTCGCACTTGGGCGGCAAGCCGATCTGGCGTGAAGACATCCTTGGTTTTGTACCGGGCGAAGCACCGCAAAAACGCGTGTGCGTCGGTGGCATCAACGGTGTCTACGGCCTCGGCGATTCCCTGGCCGACGGTTTTGAAGGGGGCGCTCGCGCAGCCAGCGAAGCCGGCTTCAGTGTGGTCGAAGGCACCTTGCCCAAAGCCCTGAGCCGTCTGGAAGAGCCGACCCTGGCGCTGTTCCAGGTGCCGCACGAAAAGAACACCGCACGTGCGCCGAAGCAATTCGTCGACCTGCAAAACGACGTCACCGCCGCCGCCATCGAACTGGCGACCCGCGAAGGCTTCGAGTCGGTCGAGCACGTTAAACGCTATACCGCACTGGGCTTCGGCACTGACCAGGGCAAGCTCGGCAACGTCAACGGCCTGGCCATCGCTGCCCGTTCGCTGAACGTGACCATCCCGCAGATGGGCACCACTATGTTCCGTCCGAACTACACGCCGGTAACTTTCGGTGCTGTGGCCGGCCGTCACTGTGGGCACATTTTCGAACCTGTCCGTCACACCGCGCTGCATCACTGGCACGTGAAGAACGGCGCCGAATTCGAAGACGTCGGTCAATGGAAACGTCCGTGGTACTTCCCGAAAAACGGTGAAGACATTCATGCAGCCGTGAAACGCGAATGCAAAGCCGTGCGCGACAGCGTCGGCCTGCTGGACGCTTCGACCTTGGGCAAGATCGACATCCAGGGCCCGGACACCCGCGAGTTCCTCAACCGCATCTACACCAACGCCTGGACCAAGCTCGATGTGGGCAAGGCGCGCTACGGCCTGATGTGCAAAGAAGACGGCATGGTGTTCGACGACGGCGTGACTGCATGCCTGGCCGACAACCATTTCGTGATGACCACCACCACCGGCGGCGCTGCACGCGTGCTGCAATGGCTGGAAATCTACCACCAGACCGAATGGCCGGACCTGAAGGTGTACTTCACTTCCGTGACGGATCACTGGGCAACCATGACCCTGTCCGGGCCGAACAGCCGCAAGCTGCTCAGCGAAGTGACCGACGCCGATCTGAGCAACGAAGCCTTCCCGTTCATGACCTGGAAAGAAGCTCTGGTCGGCGGTGTGCCGGCGCGGATTTTCCGGATTTCGTTTACCGGTGAGCTGTCGTACGAAGTCAACGTGCAGGCCGACTACGCCATGGGCGTGCTCGAGAAAATCGCCGAGGCTGGCAAGCAGTACAACCTGACCCCGTATGGCACCGAGACCATGCACATCCTGCGGGCCGAGAAGGGTTTCATCATCGTTGGTCAGGACACTGACGGGTCGATGACGCCGGACGACTTGAACATGGGGTGGTGCGTTGGTCGCACCAAACCGTTCTCGTGGATCGGTCAACGTGGCATGAACCGCGAAGACTGCGTGCGTGATCAGCGCAAACAGTTGGTCGGCCTGAAGCCGATTGATCCGACCAAATGGCTGCCGGAAGGCGCGCAACTGGTGTTCAACACCAAGCAAACGATTCCGATGACCATGGTTGGCCACGTCACCTCCAGCTACCTGCACAACTCCCTGGGCTATTCGTTTGCCATGGGCGTGGTGAAAGGCGGGTTGAAGCGCATCGGTGAGCGTGTGTTCGCACCGCTGGCCGACGGCAGCGTGATCGAGGCGGAAATCGTTTCTTCGGTGTTCTTCGATCCAAAAGGCGATCGCCAGAACGTGTAACACCACAGTACCTGTGGGAGCGTGGCTTGCTCGCGATGAACGATAACGCGGTGCTTCAGGCAGAACGCGTCGCTCCCATCGCGGGCAAGCCCGCTCCCACAGGGCACACGAATTCAGGAACAGGTGCTTTATGACCGCAGCCAATGTTTACCAACAACGCCCAACCACCGGGGCCAAGGCCGAGTCGTCGCTGCATCATGCCGACCTCGCCAGCCTGGTGGGCAAGGGCCGCAAAAATGCCGGCGTAATCGTGCGTGAGAAGAAACTCCTCGGCCACCTGACCATCCGTGGCGATGGCCACGATGCTGCGTTTGCTGCCGGCGTCCACAAGGCGCTCGGTATCGAATTGCCGGCTGCGCTGACCGTCGTCATCAAAGGCGAAACCAGCCTTCAATGGATGGGTCCGGATGAATGGCTGCTGATCGTGCCAACCGGTGAAGAATTCGCTGCAGAGCAAAAACTGCGTGAAGCGCTGGGCGACCTGCACATCGCCATCACCAATGTCAGCGGCGGCCAGCAGATCCTCGAACTGAGCGGCCCGAACGTGCGCCAGGTGCTGATGAAATCCACCAGCTACGACGTACACCCCAACAACTTCCCGGTCGGCAAGGCTGTGGGCACGGTGTTCGCCAAGTCGCAACTGGTGATCCGCCATACGGCTGAAGACACCTGGGAACTGCTGATCCGTCGCAGTTTCTCGGACTACTGGTGGTTGTGGTTGCAGGATGCTGCCGCCGAATACGGGCTTAGCGTTCAGGCGTAATGATCGTTCCCACGCTGTGCGTGGGAATGCATCCCGGGACGCTCCGCGTCCCAAAGCGGACGCAGAGCGTCCATGGCGGCGTTCCCACGCACAGCGTGGGAACGATCAGTTTCGCTACAGGAGTCACCGCACTATGAGCCGCGCCCCAGACACATGGATTCTGACCGCCGACTGCCCAAGCGTGCTCGGCACCGTGGACGCGGTGACCCGCTTTCTGTTCGAGCAGGGCTGCTACGTCACCGAGCACCACTCCTTTGACGACCGGCTCTCGGGCCGTTTCTTCATTCGCGTGGAATTCCGCCAGCCCGACGGCTTTGATGAACAGGCATTTCGTGTCGGCTTGGAAGAACGTGGCAAAGCCTTCGGCATGGTCTTCGAACTGACCCCGCCGAACTACCGGCCAAAAGTGGTGATCATGGTCTCCAAGGCTGATCACTGCCTCAACGACTTACTCTATCGCCAACGCATCGGCCAGTTGTCGATGGACGTGGCCGCCGTGGTCTCCAACCACCCCGACCTCAAGCCGCTGGCCGACTGGCACCAGATTCCGTATTACCACTTCCCCCTGGACCCGAACGACAAGCCGTCGCAAGAACGCCAGGTGTGGCAGGTGATCGAAGAGTCCGGCGCCGAACTAGTGATTCTTGCGCGCTACATGCAAGTCCTGTCGCCGGAGCTGTGCCGCAAACTCGACGGCAAGGCGATCAATATCCACCACTCCCTGCTGCCCGGTTTCAAGGGCGCCAAGCCGTACCACCAGGCCTACAACAAGGGCGTGAAACTGGTCGGCGCGACGGCGCATTACATCAATAACGACCTGGACGAAGGCCCGATCATCGCCCAGGGCGTTGAGGCCGTGGACCACAGTCATTACCCGGAAGACCTGATCGCCAAGGGGCGGGATATCGAAGGGCTGACCCTGGCACGGGCCGTTGGGTATCACATTGAGCGAAGGGTGTTCCTCAACGCCAATCGCACCGTCGTTCTTTAGATCGCTATCGCGGGCAAGCCCGCTCCCACAGGGTTCTTTGTCGTTTACAGACCTTGTGTTCACCCCGTCCACTGTGGGAGCGGGCTTGCCCGCGATGAGGTCCTAAAGGACAACGCAAGACACAGGCAACAAACCCGAGCAATCAACGCGCCGCCGTTTCATGGCGACGCGACCGCTACATAAAAACAACAGCGAGGTGAAAGCATGTCTGGCAATCGTGGTGTGGTGTATCTCGGCAATGGCAAAGTCGAAATACAGAAAATCGACTATCCGAAAATGCAGGACCCGCGCGGCAGGAAGATTAACCACGCTGTCATCCTGCGTGTGGTGTCCACCAACATCTGTGGTTCCGACCAGCACATGGTGCGCGGCCGTACCACCGCTCAGACCGGTCTGGTGCTCGGCCACGAGATCACTGGCGAAGTCATCGAGAAGGGCAGCGACGTCGAAAACCTGCAAATCGGCGATCTGGTGTCCGTGCCGTTCAACGTCGCTTGCGGGCGCTGCCGTTCCTGCAAGGAAATGCACACCGGTGTTTGCCTGAGCGTTAACCCGGCCCGTCCCGGCGGTGCTTACGGCTACGTGGACATGGGCGACTGGACCGGTGGCCAAGCCGAGTACGCGATGGTGCCGTACGCCGACTTCAACCTGCTGAAACTGCCGGATCGGGATCGCGCGATGGAAAAAATCCGCGACCTGACCTGCCTCTCCGACATTCTGCCAACCGGTTACCACGGCGCAGTGACCGCGGGCGTTGGTCCTGGCAGCACCGTCTACATCGCCGGTGCCGGTCCAGTTGGCCTCGCGGCTGCCGCTTCTGCTCGCCTGTTGGGCGCGGCAGTGGTGATCATCGGTGACGTCAACACCGTTCGCCTGGCACACGCCAAGGCACAGGGTTTCGAAATCGCCGACCTGTCCCTGGACACGCCGCTGCACGAACAGATCGCCGCGCTGCTGGGCGAGCCGGAAGTGGATTGCGCCGTCGACGCCGTAGGCTTCGAAGCGCGTGGCCACGGCCATGACGGTGTGAAACACGAGGCTCCGGCCACCGTGCTCAACTCGCTGATGGGCGTGGTTCGTGTGGCCGGCAAAATCGGTATCCCTGGCCTCTACGTGACTGAAGATCCAGGTGCTGTGGATGCCGCCGCGAAAATGGGCAGCCTGAGCATTCGCTTCGGTCTGGGCTGGGCTAAATCCCACAGCTTCCACACCGGCCAGACGCCAGTGATGAAGTACAACCGTCAGCTGATGCAGGCGATCATGTGGGACCGCATTCATATTGCCGACATCGTTGGCGTGGAAGTCATCAGCCTGGATGACGCGCCGCGTGGTTACGGCGAGTTCGATGCGGGCGTGCCGAAGAAGTTTGTGATCGATCCACACAAACTGTTCAGCGCGGCGTAAGCCTTCACGCAAAACAAAAACGGCGACCTTCGGGTCGCCGTTTTTTTTGGCGTCACACACAACCCTGTGGCGAGTGGGCAAGCCTCCTCGCCACAAAAGCTCATCAGTGCTTTCAGAGGGCGGCCAGCGCGCCTTGATACAAGACCGGCCCGGTGGGTTGTCCGGTTGGCGAGCCACCCTTCGGCTCAAGACTCACCGCCAACACAGTCGGCTTGCTGATCAACGCTTTCTGCGCATCGCTCAACACCACGCGGCCCTTGCCACCTGTCGGGATCACCCCCAGGGAAACAGGTTTGCCATCCGCCGGAATCGCCCACAGCTCAAGGCTGCGACCCGGATCCACCGCCGCCAGTGTCAGCGGTTCAACGTTCAGATAGTCCTCATGTGCTTCAACCTTCAGCGCCGGTTGTGCCTCGGCCGTCAGCAATGTGGCGCTATACCGCGCACTGTCGCGGTTGTAGATGACACCCAAGGTCACGGCAATCACCAGCGAACACATCGCCGCGGTAATCCGCAACCAGTTCCAGAACGGCCGCTTCTCAGGCACATGCAGCACTTGCGGTTCGATTCGTGCGGTAATCCCGTGCCATACGCGCTCCGGCACCGGTTGCTCCGGCAGGGCTTCGGTCAGGCTGGCGAGGCTTTCCTGCCATTGCGCCAGTTCTGCACGCAACGCTGCATCTTCCCGCAACAACTGCTCAAAACGTCGACGCGCGGCAGCGGGCATCAAGCCGATGGCGTAGTCGGCGGCGAGGGCGCGGCGCAGGGACGGGGTTTGGTAATTCATGATTCAAGGCACCTGCGCAGGCGATCCATGCCCCTGCGGATCCAGGATTTCACCGAGCCCAGTGGCGCGGCCAGATGCTCGGCCAGTTCTGAGCAGGACAAGCCCTGAAAATACGCGACAGTGATCGATTGACGCTGCATGCCTTCAAGGCTTTCCAGGCAGCGATTCAAGGCGTTGGCCTCGCGGGCGCTGGTCAATTGTTCGTGGGCGGAGGGGCTTTCATCCACCAACGCCTGTTCTTCGAGATCAGTCAGTGGCCGGTCGCGGTGTTTGCGCAGATGGTCGATGGCCTGGTTTCGCGTGATGTTGATCATCCAGGTGAGCGGTGCCGACAGGTGCGACTCATACCGCGAGGCGTTGTTCCAGATGCGCACGAAGCTTTCTTGCAAGACTTCTTCGGCCAGATCCGGGCGCCCCATGAAGCGCAGGGCAACGCCATGCAAGCGTGGGCCGACGCTTCGGTAAAGCGTCTCGAAAGCGCGGCGGTCGCCCAGTGAACATTGGGCCAACAGCTGCCTGAGCTGATCGGTGTCGGCAATGGAAATAACGGTTCTCCAGACAATCGGGGGAGCGTCGATGGGCTGCGTGCGGTACCGGTGGCAGGCAGAGGTTAGTTCACGGCGCGCAGGAGTTCCATTCACGGACGGATACCTCGGAAGAGTCCGCCGGCCCCGATGCGCAGGGCCGGCGGCACGGCTCAACTTTTCGGCATCAGCACTTTGTCGATCACCTGAATCACGCCGTTGGACTGGTACACGTCGTAGGTGGTGATGTCGGCGACATCACCCTTTTCATCCTTGATGGTGATGTTGTGCGGGCCGTTCATCATCGCCCACAGCTTGCCACCGGCGACGGTGGTGAGCTCGGTCTTGCCACCACCGGCCTTGATCTTCTCGGCCAGGGTCATCATGTCGAGTTTGCCGGCGACTACGTGGTAGGTCAGGAGTTTGCTCAAGGCCGCCTTGTTCTCGGGTTTGAGCAGCGTATCGACCGTGCCGGCGGGCAGGGCGGTGAAGGCCGAATTGACCGGGGCGAATACGGTGAACGGACCTTTGCCTTTGAGGGTGTCGACCAGTCCGGCGGCTTTCACGGCGGCGACGAGCGTGGTGTGGTCGGGGGAGTTCACCGCGTTCTCGACGATATTTTTGCCGGGCAGCATGCTTTGCCCGCCGACTATCACGGTGTCGTGACTCATGTCCGCTGCCTGGACGGTGTTCAGGATAAAACCGCCGCCAAAGGCCAGGGTCAGCAGGCTGGCAATCAACGGTGTTCTGATCGAAGTGCGTTTCATGGTGATGTCCTTGTGGGGGAAAATCGGCCAGGAATGTCTGTCCGTGTTTGATATACGCGGCAGGAAGTTGACTGGATGCAGCACGGCAGAATTCTTTTTCGACTGTCCACCAAGGCCCGCCAGGGCTGGGAACAATCCTCGGGGATACCAGTCCAACGGACAGTTTTTCGCCGCCCATTGAGGCGCGGTGTTCATGGCACAAGAGGATGTCCGGATGAAGATTTCACGCGGTTTTGCACTGGCTTCGCTGATGAGTCTGGCGGCCAGCCCGGTCTTTGCTCAGTTCAGCCTGAACGATGCGGCCAATGCCATCTCCGGCATGAACGGCGAAAACGCCGCCGAAGCGGCCGCGCCAACCCCTCAGACGGCCGATCTGCTGGGTGCGCTGACCGAATTGAACGTGACACCTGAACAAGCCGTGGGCGGTGCCGGGGCGATGCTGGGGTTGGCCAAGAATCAATTGAGTTCGGCTGATTACTCGGAGTTGGCCAAAAGCGTACCGGGAATCGACATGTTATCGGGCGGTGGAGAGCTGGGCGCCCTCGCAGGCTTGCTCGGTTCGTCCGGCAAGGCCGCCGGTCTGGACAATGCACTGGGCAACGTGAAGAACACCAATGACTTGAACGACGCTTTCAGCGCATTGGGGATGGATGGCGGAATGATTGGCCAGTTCGCCCCGGTACTCCTGCAATACTTCGGTCAGCAAGGCGTTGGCGGTTCGTTGCTGAACAGCCTGGGCAGCATCTGGGGCACCGGCATTTGATTCAACGTCGTTCGGCGCGCAACGCGTCGATGCGCTGGTCCTTTTCGACCCAGAGCTGGTTGACCCAGTTCTGGATTTTTTCGCGAAACAGCGGATCGTTTTCGTAATCGCCTTGCCACAGCGCCGGATCCAGCTCGCGTGTCTTGATGTCGATGATGACCCTCGGCACGTTGCCGCTGATCAAATCCCAGAACCCCGGAATCGCCTGTTGCGGATACACCACCGTCACATCAAGAACGGCGTCCAGCTGTTCGCCCATTGCCGCCAGCACAAACGCCACACCGCCGGCCTTGGGCCGAAGCAGGTGAGTGAAAGGTGATTGCTGCCGGGCACTTTTCGCGGCGGTGTAGCGTGTGCCTTCCAGGTAATTGACCACCGTCACTGGCTGGCGCTTGAACAACTCGCACGCTGCTTTGGTGATTTCCAGGTCCTTGCCGGCCAGCTCCGGGTGCTTGGCCAGGTAAGCCTTGGTGTAGCGCTTCATGAACGGGTAATCCAGTGCCCACCACGCCAGACCGAGGAACGGCACCCAGATCAGTTCCTTCTTGAGGAAGAACTTGAAGAACGGCGTGCGCCGGTTCAGGGTCTGGATCAATGCCGGGATATCGACCCAGGACTGATGATTGCTGATCACCAGATAGGACGTGTCGACCCGCAGGCCTTCGCCGCCGCGGATGTCCCAGCGGGTCGGGATGCACAGCCGAAAGATCAGTTTGTCGATCTCGGCCCACGTCTCGGCGATCCACATCACCGCCCATGAGGCGTCGTCGCGATAGCGACCGGGCAGGACCAGTTTTAACAGGGCAAACACCATCAGTGGCCCGATCAGGACCAGGGTGTTGAGCAACAGCAGCAGGGTGACGAAACAGCCGGTGAGCAGGCGGCGCATAAGTGACTCTTGAAAGCATTTGGGCGCGACATGATAAGCAGCTTCGGGCGGGAGGCCAAATCGGGGGTGACGAATGTTTCACCTTTGGGGCGTTAATCTTGCCACACGATCGTTCTGGGCCGCAGCGCGTCCCTGGCGGCATTCCCACGCAGAGCGTGGGAACGATCCACTCGACAACGGTCTAAAATCCCGCTGCCCACTCCTTATGGATGCCCATGACGTGAAATCGATCCTCGCACTGTTTTCCCTGGTGGCCTTGCCAGTCCTGGCCGCCGAGCCGACCCTGTATGGGCGTTACGAATACATCGCGCTGCCGGAAATCGGCGGCGAAGTGCTCAAGGCCAAAATGGACACCGGCGCCCTGACCGCCTCGCTGTCGGCCAAGGACATCGAAACCTTCACCCGCGACGGCGAAGACTGGGTACGTTTCCGCCTCGCCACCAAGGACGCCAGTAACAAAGTCTACGAACACAAGGTCGCGCGGATCAGCAAGATCAAGACCCGATCCGAAGAAGAGGACGATGACAAGGAAGTGGTCGAGCCCACCAAACGCCCGGTGGTCGATCTGGAACTGTGCCTGGGCAACGTCAAGCGCACCGTTGAGGTCAACCTGACCGACCGCAGCAGCTTCAACTACCCTTTGTTGATTGGCGCCAAAGCCTTGCGCGAATTTGGCGCGGCGGTCAACCCGGCACGTCGGTTTACCGCCGACAAACCCGACTGCTGAATTCAAGTGGTCTCATTGACGTGACGTGAGCCTTGGGGCACCGTTCGCCCACTTCATAACCGGGCCGGGACGCCATGCCTCATATCTTGATTGTCGAAGACGAAGCGGCGATTGCCGACACCCTGGTTTTCGCGTTGCAGGGTGAGGGCTTCACCACGACCTGGCTGAGCCTGGGCGCGGCAGCGCTGGACCATCAGCGCGCCACGCCATCCGATTTGATCATTCTCGACATTGGTTTGCCGGACATCAGTGGCTTCGAGACCTGCAAGCAATTGCGCCAATTCAGCGAAGTGCCGGTGATTTTCCTCAGTGCACGCGATGCGGAAATCGACCGTGTGGTGGGCCTGGAAATCGGTGCCGACGATTACGTGGTCAAGCCGTTCAGCCCTCGGGAAGTCGCCGCGCGGGTGCGGGCCATTCTCAAACGCATGGCGCCAAGAGCGGTGGCCGAATCCTCATCGGCGCTGTTTCGAATCGACAACGATCGGGTGCAGATCAGCTATCGCGGTCAATCGCTGAGCCTGACCCGTCACGAATTCCGCCTGCTGCAATGCCTGCTGGAACAACCCGAACGGGTGTTCAGCCGCGAGCAATTACTCGATGCGCTGGGCATCGCCGCCGATGCCGGTTACGAGCGCAGCATCGACAGCCATATCAAGAGCGTGCGCGCCAAACTGCGTCTGGTGCGGGCAGACGCCGAGCCAATCCAGACCCATCGTGGCCTCGGCTACAGCTACAGCCCGGGGCACAGCTGATGCCGCTGGGGATCCGGATTTTCCTGGTCTACGTGCTGTTCATCGGCCTGACCGGTTACTTCGTGCTCAACACCGTGATGGAAGAAATCCGCCCCGGTGTGCGTCAGTCCACCGAAGAAACCCTGGTTGATACAGCCAACCTGATGGCCGAAATCCTGCGCGACGATTTCAAGGCCGGGACCCTCAACCAGAATCGTTGGCCCGAGTTGCTCAAGGCTTACGGCGAGCGGCAACCGAAGGCGAGCATCTGGGGCTTGCCGAAGAATCAGGTCAACCACCGCATCTACGTCACCGATGCCAAAGGCATCGTGATGCTGGACTCCAGCGGCGCAGCAGTGGGGCAGGATTACTCGCGCTGGAACGATGTCTACCTGACCCTGCGCGGCGAATACGGCGCCCGCTCCACTCGCAGCGATCCGAACGACGCCAATTCCTCGGTGATGCACGTCGGCGCACCGATCCGCGACAACGGCCAGATCATCGGCGCAGTCACCGTGGCCAAGCCCAACAGTTCGTTGCAACCCTATGTGGACCGCACCGAGCGCCGATTGCTGGCCTATGGCGCCGGGCTGATCGGCCTCGGTCTGTTGTTCGGCGCGCTGTTGTCGTGGTGGTTGAGCGCGGCACTGCGCCGGTTGACCGCCTATGCACAAGCGGTGAGTGACGGCCGACGGGTCGAGGTGCCGCATTATCGCGGCGGTGAGCTGGAGCAACTGGCGACAGCGGTGGAGCAGATGCGCACGCAGCTCGAAGGCAAGGCCTACGTCGAGCGCTATGTGCACACGTTGACCCATGAGTTGAAGAGCCCGTTGGCGGCGATTCGCGGGGCCGCGGAATTGCTGCAGGGCGAGATGCCGTTGGCGCAGCAGCAGCGGTTCGTCAGCAATATAGATAGCGAAAGCGTGCGGATGCAGCAGTTGATCGAGCGGCTGCTGAATCTGGCTCAAGTGGAACAGCGTCAAGGTCTGGAGGAGCGGGTGGCGGTGCCGCTGGCCGGGTTGGTGGATAAATTGTTGAAGGCTCAGGCGGCGCGCATCGAGGGGAAGCAGTTGCGCGTGGAGCAACGGATTTCAGCGGACCTGACGATAACCGGTGAGCCGTTTCTGTTGCGTCAGGCGCTGGGGAATCTGTTGGAGAATGCGCTGGATTTCACCCCGGTTCAGGGTGTGCTGCGCTTCAGTGCCGAGCGTATTGGGGAACAGATTGAGTTCAGGCTGTTTAACCAGGCAGGGGCGATACCTGACTATGCGCTGTCGAGGTTGAGCGAACGGTTCTACTCGCTGCCGCGTCCGGACAGCGGGCGCAAAAGCACTGGGTTGGGGCTTAATTTTGTCGAAGAAGTGGTCAAGTTGCATGGCGGAACATTCAGCATTGGCAATGTTGAGGGCGGGGTTGAAGTCAGGTTGCGCCTGGCTTAGGACCGAGTCGCTGGCATCGCGAGCAGGCTCACTCCTGCAGGTACTGCGCAAACCCTGTAGAAGCCTGCTCGCGAAGGGGCCAGTGCAGTCTCCACATAATCTCCACATTCCCCGCATAAATCCCACACACAGCCCTCCCAGACTCTCCCCATCCAAACAGGGAGAGTCCCATGAACCGCAGCCTGACCCTAAAACTCGGGGCCATTGCCCTTTTGATTTTGTTGTTACTGATCCCGCTCTTGATGATCAACGGCATCATCCAGGACCGCCAGCAACTGCGTGACGGTGTGCTCGAAGACATCGCCCGCAGTTCCAGCTTCAGCCAGCGACTAAGCGGTCCGCTGATGGTAGTGCCGTATCGAAAAGTGGTGCGCACCTGGAAGCTCAACGAGAAAACCAACCAGCGCTACCAGGACATCGGTGAAGAGCGTGGTCGTTTGTACTTTCTTCCAGAACGTTTCGAGTTCGATGGCCAGATCCAGACCGAACTGCGTTCGCGAGGCATCTATGAGGCGCGCCTGTTCCACGCAGAAAACCACATCAGCGGGCATTTCTCGGTCCCGGCTCAATGGGGCATCAAGGAGGACTTCGCGGATTACCAGTTCGATCAGCCGTTTCTGGCGGTGGGCATCAGCGACATTCCCGGCATCGAAAATGCGTTGAAACTGGTCCTTAACGGCCAGACGCTGGACTTCGTTCCGGGCAGTCAGGTGGGTTGGCTGGGGGAGGGCGTACACGTGACGCTGCCGGCGCTGGACACCCAACAAACCACGGAGCTGGCCTTCGGTTTTGATCTGCGGTTGCAGGGCACCGGGCAGTTGCAGATTTTGCCAGTGGGCAAGACCAGCAACGTCTCGCTGAGTGCGAACTGGCCGCATCCAAGCTTCATCGGCAACTACCTGCCGGCCCGGCGTGAAGTCACCGATCAGGGTTTCACGGCGAATTGGCAGACCTCGTTCTTCTCCACCAACCTGCAAGAAGCGCTGGGCAGTTGCGTGTCCGGCGATGGTTGCGAGGCGTACAACGGGCGTAGCTTTGGCGTGAGCTTTATCGATCCGGTGGATCAGTATTTGAAGAGCGACCGGGCGATCAAATACGCCTTGCTGTTCATCGTCCTGACCTTCGCTGGCTTCTTCCTGTTCGAAGTGCTGAAAAGCCTGGCGGTGCACCCGGTGCAATACGCGTTGGTCGGCGTGGCCTTGGCGTTTTTCTATTTGTTGTTGCTGTCGCTGTCTGAACACATCGGCTTTGCCTTGGCGTATTTGTTGTCGTCGGCGGGCTGTGTGTTATTGATCGGGTTTTATGTCTGTCACGTACTGCGCAGCGTGCGCCATGGCTTGAGTTTTTCGGCGGGGTTGGCGGCGTTGTACGGCTTGCTCTATGGATTGTTGAGTGCCGAGGATTACGCGTTGCTGATGGGTTCGTTGTTGCTGTTCGGCTTGCTTGGGGTGTTCATGGTGCTGACACGCAAGCTGGACTGGTACGGGATCGGGCAGAAGAGTGCCAAGCCGATGGTGTTTGATCTGGGGGCGGTGGAATGAGCCGGTCGATTGGGTTGCGGGAGGATCAGCGGGTAGGGGAGGTTTTGGCGACGCTGATATTCGCGTTGTTTCCTTCGGATTCGGTGTGCTGCCTTCGCGAGCAAGCCCGCTCCCACACCAGATCTCCAGAGGACATGAAAAGTACGAACACTGCAGATCAAATGTGGGAGCGGGCTTGCTCGCGAAGGGGCCAGGACAGTCAGCGAAGACTTTAGACCTTAGGCATCGTCGCCACCATCGAAGGCCGCTGACTCACCTCGAAATACCACGCCGCCAACTGCGGGTTCGCCTCGCGCCATTCCAGATCCGGATGGCGCAAGTCGATGTAACCGAGCGCACAGGCGACGCTGATCGCCGCGACATCGAAATGGCTGGTCAGCTCGGCAATCGCGTCTTTTTCCAGCAACGCCAACCCACGACGAATCTTGTCGCGCTGCGCATCCAGGTACTCGTCCCAATGCTTCTGCGGGTCGCGCAGGACCAACTCGTAACGAACCAACACCGACGCGTCCATGATCCCGTCGGCCACGGAGGCCAGGGTCAGGCGCCGCCAGCGAGCCGAGCCTTCGCGCGGAATCAGCGGGTTGCCGACGTGCTGGTGATCGAGGTAATCGAGGATCACCCGGCTGTCATGGATGGCAGTGCCGTCGGCCAGGCGCAGGGCGGGGATTTTGCCCAACGGGTTGTCTTCGTTGAGTGACAGGTCCGGGTTGACCGGCGTCAGCACGCAATCCTGCAGCGCCACGCGGCCGGTCTGACCGGTCTCGTGCAGCAGCACCATGACTTTGCGAACGAAGGGCGATAACGAGTTGTGGTACAGGGTCATGCTGGGGGCGGACATGGCAACGTCTCGATCGGTGGCAGTGTCGGGCAGCATAGCGCGTTGACCCGATAGCTCAAGCTCGAACCCTGTAGGAGTGAGCCTGCTCGCGATGCGGGCTACGCGGTCGTTCAGGCAGCCGAGGTGATCCCATCGCGAGCAGGCTCGCTCCTGCACAGTTCAGTGGCGTTGCAGCAGGCCACGCAGGGCGAAGAACGCGGGCACGCCCAGGCCGAGCCAGCTCAGGGCGTCCCATACGCCGTCACCCAGCAGTGCGGCAAACAATCCGGCAGCGCTGAGCAAGGCGATAAACACGGGCGTCCCGAAGACCTTCCAGAAGTTCGATTGCCTCGGCTTCATGCTTGAGCCTCGGCAGGTTCAAGCACCGGTTTTGCCGCTTTGCGCCGCACCACCCACAAGTAAACCCCGCTGCCGAGCACGATGATGGTCAGCACGTCCAGGGTCGCCCACAGGATCTTCATCGGCATGCCGCCGTAGTCGCCGAAGTGCAGCGGCTGCGACATGCCCATGGCGTCCATGTACCACGGTCGTTCAGCCACGGCGGTGACTTGCAGCGTGCTCGCGTCGATCAGCACCGGTGTCAGCAAATGCGACGTCAGGTGGGTGCTGCCTTTCATGAACACCGCGTAATGGTGTTCGCTGGAAAACCGCGTGCCGGGGAAGGCGATGAAATCAGGCGTCATGTCTGGCGCAACTTCTTCGGCGATGTCGAGCAAACGGCTTGCCGGAGCGAGGTGCGTCAGCGCTGGCGCGTCGCGGTACGGCGCGACCATCGCGGTCAGGCTGTCATTGCGCCAGGCCGCAATCAGCAAATCGGCGCAGGCACTGATGACGCCGGTCACACCGACAACCAGCGCCCAGGTCAGCGTGACCACGCCGATCAGGTTGTGCAGGTCCAGCCAGCGCAGGCGGGTAGATTTGTCCTGGCGCACGGTGGCGAACTTCAAGCGACGCATAAAGGGCAAGTACAGCACGGTCCCGGAAATGATCGCAGCCACAAACATCAGCCCCATGAACGCCAGCAGCAACTTGCCCGGCAGGCCGGCAAACATGTCCACGTGCAGGCGCAGCATGATCATCATGAAACCGCCGTTGGCCGAAGGCATTTCCACGGCTTCGCCGGTGCGGGCGTCGAGCATGAAGGTGTGCGAGGAGTTCGGTTCGGTGCCGGCGGTTGCCGCCATGATCGTAACGGCACCGTTGGGCTCATCGTCTTCAAAACCGAAGTACTGCATGACTTCGCCGGGGCGATGCTTTTCCGCCGCCAGCACCAATTGCTGCAGATCCAGCCTCGGTGTGTCCGCCGGCATCGACTTCAACTCGGCGGCATCGCCCAGCAGGTGGTCGATCTCGTGGTGGAAGATCAACGGCAACCCGGTCAGTGCCAGCATCAGCAGGAAGACCGTGCAAATCAGGCTGGTCCAGGTGTGGACGAAGGACCAGCGGCGAATTGTTTTACTTTTCATTTCCAGGCCTTCAGAAAGACCAAAGCCGTCCTGAAGAGGACGGCCTGGTTGTGGGGCATGTCAGGTCAGACGATTACCACTTGTAGGTTGCACTGGCGACGACGCTGCGCTGGTCGCCGTAGTAGCAGTAGAAACTGTCGCACGTGGAGATGTAGTCCTTGTTGAACAGGTTCGTGGCGTTCAGGGCCAGGGACGCACCTTTCAGGGTGTTGTCCAGGCGGCCGAGGTCGTAATGAACGGCGGCGTCGAACAGGGTGTAGGCATCGGCCTTGCCCAGTTCGGTGTTGGCCTGGTCGCCGTAGGTGTTGCCGGTGTAGCGAACGCCTGCACCGACGCCGAAGCCGTCCAGCACGCCGTTGTGCCAGGTGTAGTCAGTCCACAGCGAGGCCTGTTGGTTAGGCATCAGTTGCAGGCGATTGCCCTTGAAGTCGCCATCCTGCACTTCAGATTTGGCCAGGGTGTACGCGGCGATGAGCTTGAGGTTTTCGGTAACGTCGGAAACCGCTTCCAGTTCCAGGCCTTTGACGTTGACTTCACCGGTCTGGCTGGTGATCGGCGTGGCGCCGACGGTGGTGGTGACCGAAACGTTTTTCTGGGTCAGGTCGTAGATCGCAGCGGTCAGCAGGGTGTCGCTGCCGGGCGGCTGATACTTGATGCCCAGTTCCCATTGTTTGCCTTCGGTGGGTTTGAACGACTCGGTGGACGAGGCCGCCGCACCGGTGGTCGGCTGGAAGGATTCGGCGTACGACAGGTACGGCACAAAGCCCGAGTCGAACACGTAGCTGATCGCCGCGTTGCCGCTGAAATTCTTGTCGCGCTCGGTGTTGGTGGCATCACCCTTGTTGAAGAACCTGGTGCCGGTGTGCACCCAGTCTTCACGGCCGCCGAGGGTCAGGCGCCATTGGTCGAGGGCCATTTGATCCTGCACGTACAGGCCGGTCTGGTAGGTCTTCTGGTCGTAATCGTAGAACGCGGAGGAACGCGCCGGACGCTCGATCGGCAAGCCGTGGATCGGGTTGTTGACGTTGATCGGTGGCGCGCTGCCGAAGATCGAGGTGTAGTGGGTGTTACTGCGCTGGTGGTCAAGACCCAGCAGCACAGTGTGATTCACTTCGCCGGTCGCGAAGTCGGCCTGGAAGTTGTTATCCACGGCGAACTGGCTGATGTCTTCGTCGACGCTGGTGGTGGTGCGATCAACGTTGCCCGCGTCATCCACCTGGAAGAACGGATACGAACCGACGGTGATGGCCTGGAACGACAGGTCCGACTTGGTGTAACGCAGGTTCTGCCGGAATTGCCAGACGTCGTTCAGGCGATGTTCGAACGCATAGCCCAGCGCGTAGTAGGTGCGGTCGTAGTATTCCCAGTCCGGGTCACCGAGGTTCTTGTGATGGGAAATGTCGCCGAACGGCATGTCGATTTTAGTGCCTTGCACCGGCAGAAACTGGCTGGTGATGCCGGTATCGTCACGGGTGAACTGTGTGAGCAAGGTGAACCGGGTGTCTTCGTCGATGTTCCAGGTCAGGCTCGGCGCGATGTTGTAGCGCTTGTTCTCGACGTGGTCGATCTGCGTGTCGCTGTCGCGCACTACGCCACTCAGGCCGTAGAGAAACCGGCCTTCGTCATCGATCTTGCCGGTACTGGCGAAGTTGATCTGACGCTGATTGTCGCTGCCGTATTGCAGCTCGATCTCATGGCTGTCCACAGCTGACGGGCGGCGACTGACCATGTCCAGCAAGCCGCCGGGCGGGGTCTGGCCGTACACCGAGGACGCCGGACCGCGCAACACGGCGAGGCGGTCGAGGTTCCAGGTTTCCTGTTTCGGGTTGGCGTACACCCCTTTAGGCAATGGCAGGCCGTCGAGGAACTGGGTCGGTTCGAAACCCCGCACGCGCAACCAGTCGGCGCGGGTGTCGCTGCCGTAGCTGCTGGCGGTGGTGCCGGGCATGTAGCGCACGGCGTCATCGAGGTTCTGGACGTTGCGATCATCCATTTGCTCGCGAGTCACGACCGAAATCGAGCGAGGTACTTCGATCAGCGCGGTGTCGGTCTTGGTGCCGGCGGCGGTGCGTTTGGCGAGGTAACCGTCTACCGGGCCCCAAGCGCTTTCGGTACTTCCCACACCGATGACCGCGGTTTCCGGCAGGGCCAGTGTGCCCTCGGGAATGGCCACCAGGCTGTAGGTGCCGGCGCTGCTCTGTTCCAGTTGCAGACCGGTGCCGCGCAAGGCTTCACGCAGGGCGGCGGCAGCATCGAACTGACCCTTCACCGGGGCCGAGGTCTTGCCCGCGGCCAACGATGGATTGAGCGACAGCGCCAGACCAGCCTGGCTGGCGATCTGGTTCAGGGTGCTGGTCAATGGCGCGGCCGGCAGGTTGTAGGCGTGAACGCTGGCGTCCTGTTCAGCGGCGATCAGTTGAGTGCTGGCCAGAGGCGCGAAGAGGGCAATGGCGAATGCCAGCAAGCTGGGGCGCAACAAGGTGTCTAGGGAACGGGACATACATCGGCTCCTGAATGGAAATATTTCTCAATTGCTTAGGTGCCGGACGAGAATTGCAAAGTGATAGGGCTGGATGAAAATAATTTCGATTCAGATAATTGACTGAGTCTGATGGCCTCTTCGCGAGCAAGCCCGCTCCCACATTGGGTTCTCCAGTGTTCACAAGATATGTAGTCACAGGAGATTAACTGTGGGAGCAGGCTTGCTCGCGAAGACGGCCGATCAGACACAGCAGGACTTAAGGTTTTGTGTCAGCCTTCGCCACCGTCACCCACCACGGCGTGTGCTGTTCGATTTGCACCGGCAGGGTCGGCAGCAGGGCCATCAGGGCTTTATCGGTGTTGTGCAGCGGGAAGCTGCCGGTGATCCGCAGGTCGGCAATCTCGGGGGCGACTCCCAGGTGCCCGCGTCGATACCGGCCGAGTTCGTGCACCAAGTCTTCCAGGCGGGCGTTGTCGACCACCAGCATGCCGCGGGTCCACGCATCGGCGCCGGCATTAACGGCGACAATCGGTCCCAACCCGTTACTGCGCATCAGCACTTGCTGACCTTCGCGCAGAATCTGCTCTCCGGGACTCGACGCCGGATGCGCCGCGACCGCCGACTTCAACACGCTCAGGCGCGTGCCATCTTCCTCGCGCTTGACCAGGAACAACGTGCCGAGGGCACGCAGGCTGCCTTCGCGGGTTTCGACGATAAACGGCCGGGCATCGCCGTGGCCGGTCTCGACGAGGATTTCGCCTTCCTGAAGGATGATCCGCCGCTGCTTCTCATCGAAACGGATGTCGACGGCGCTGTGGGTGTTGAGGTTAAGCAGCGTGCCGTCCGCCAGGCGCAGGGTGCGCTGCTCCCCGGTGGCGGTGCGCTGGTCGGCTAGCCAATAGTTGACGGGCAGATATCGATCACCCGCGAACAGGGCCAGCCCGAGCACCGCGACAACACTGGCCACGCCGCTGCCCAGTTTGCGAACGCGGCGGCGAATGCTTTCACGTGATTTCAGCAATGCCGTGCGGGCCGGGCCGTTGGCGACGCTGAAACGCTGGTCGAGCATGCCCAGTTGGCGCCACGCGCGGGCGTGTTCCTCATGGGCTGCGTGCCATTGGCTGAACGCTTCGCGCTCCACCGGGTTGCCGGAGTCCAGGGACAATTGCCAGGCAATCGCCGCATCCAGCACCTTGGCTGACACCGGTTTGGAACTGACCGGGCTCATACCGGCTCACCGTACAAGGCGATGTAGCACTGACGAATTCCCTGGGCCAGGTATTGCCGCACACGCGGTACCGAGACGCCCAGTCGCTCGGCGATTTCGGCATGCGTGAGGCCGTCGAGGCGGTTAAAGAGAAACGCGGCCCGAGCCTTGCTCGACAGCTGACCCAGCAGGCGGTCGATGGCTTTGAGGTCTTCGAGGATCAGCTGCTGCTCCTCGACCGACGGTTGCTCGCCTTCGGGGATCAGCATCAGTTCGGTGAGATAGGCCTGTTCGAGCGCGGCGCGGCGGAAGTAGTCGAACAGCAGGCCCTTGGCAATTGCTACCAGGAATGCCCGCGGCTCGCGCGGTTCTTTCAGTTCATCGCGGCCCAGCAACCGCACAAAGGTGTCCTGGCTCAGGTCTTCGGCACGTTGCGGGCACGCCACGTTGCGTCGCAGCCAAGCCAATAGCCAACCGCGATGGTCGCGATATAACGCACCAACGAGCTCACTGTGGGGGCTTTGGATTGACGACACGCAGCATCACCGATTGGGAAGTGTTAACTAACGAGAATTGTTCGCGATTGTGGCAGAGGCGGGGAAGGTAAGCAATTGGCGCTGGTCGGGTGGAGTGTGGCGGCAGGCATGCAGTTCGACCGCGTTATCGTTCATCGCGGGCAAGCCACGCTCCCACAGGTGATCGAGTACCGCTGTGGGAGGGCGCTCGCTCGCGATGAGGCCTGAACAGTCACTGCATAGTTAGAAGGAAGGCGCGTGCTGCCGGCGCTTCCATTGACTTAAGCGCTGCTGTAAATTCAACGGGCTATGAATCTGCTGCTGCCGCGCCCGACTGAACAGAATCAGCGCCAACTCAGCCGTTGCCAGCGCATCGGCGCTGGCGTTATGTCGCTCAAACACTTCCAGCTTGAACCAGTCGATCCACTCATCCAGCCCGGCTTCGCGAATGTGCGCCTGAGGGCACAGCAGCGGGGCGATGTCGGCCACGTCCAGAAACGGATGGGCCAACTTGCAGCCCAAGTGGTCTTTCAGCGCGCGGCCCAGCATGTGCTGGTCGAACGGCGCGTGAAACGCCAACACCGGGCTGTCGCCGAGGAACTCCATGAAGTCGAGCAAGGCTTGCGCCGGGTCGCTGCCGGCCGCAATGGCGCTGGGGCCGAGACCATGAATCAGCACACTGGGTGCGAGCTTCATGTCGGCGCATTGCAGCGTGCGTTCGAACTGCTGGCTGAAGTCGATGGCACCGTCCTCGATCACCACGGCACCGATGGACAGCACCCGATCCTTGTTCAGGTTCAGCCCGGTGGTTTCCAGGTCGAGCACCACCCAACGCTGTTCACGCAGGCTGCATTCACCCAGCTCAGCCACTGCCGGCAAGCGTTTGAGTCGTTGCTGCAACGCTTCCGTCAACAGTGGGGTGGCCGGGCGCAACCATGAAAACAGGTTCATAGCTGATACCGCAGGGTCAGGCTGCTTTGCAGGCGTTGCGCCTGGCGCAGGGATTCGCGCAGGATCCGCCGGTCCAGATGATTGAGGCTGTCCGGATCGACCCGGTTGGAGTAGGGCAAGTTCTCCCGCGTTTGCAGCTGATGTTGTTGCATGCGGGTTTGCTGGATGAAGTGGTACGCCTCTTCATAGGCGGCGCCATCCAGCGGCTCAATGATTTCCTTGGCCACCAGTTGGCGAAATCGCTCCAGGGTATTGTTGGTCTCGATCCCGTTGGCCAATGCCAGCAACCGCGCACCGTCGACGAACGGTGTCAGCCCCTGCACCTTGAGGTCCAGCGTGGCTTTTTCACCGTTTTTGCGCGCCAGTACAAACTCACGGAAACGCCCCACGGGCGGACGATTGCGCAAGGCGTTCTCGGCAAGCATCCGCTGGAACAACCGGTTATCCCCAACCTGATCGAGGATTGCGCGACGCAGTTGCTCGCACCCTTGCTCGTCACCCCAGACCACGCGCAGGTCGAAATAAATGCTCGAACCCAGCAGGTTCTCCGGCGTCGCCTCACGGATAAACGCCGCGAACCGTCGCGCCCATTCGGCCCGCGACAAGCACAGCTCCGGATTGCCAGCCATGATGTTGCCCTTGCACAGCGTGAAGCCGCAGAGCGCCAGACTCTGGTTGATCTGCTGGGCAATCGGCAACAACTTGCCACGAATTTCGGCGGCATGCGCGGCGTCCCGGGCCTCAAACAAAATGCCGTTGTCCTGATCGGTGTGCAGCGTCTGCTCGCGCCGGCCTTCGCTGCCGAAGCACAACCAACTGAACGGCACACCGGGGTCGCCTTTATCGGCGAGGGTCAGTTCGATCACCCGGCACACAGTGTGGTCGTTGAGCAGGGTGATGATGTGGGTGATTTGCGTCGACGACGCGCCGTGAGCCAGCATGCGCTCGACCAGTTGGCCGATCTCGCCGCGCATCAGCACCAGGTTTTCGATGCGCTGGGCGCTGCGAATCGTTCGTGCCAGGTGCACCAGATCCACCCGTTGCAGGGAAAACAGGTCGCGTTCCGAGACTACGCCGCACAGGCGCTGATCTTTCACCAGGCAGACGTGGGCGATATGCCGCTCAGTCATGGCGATGGCTGCATCGAAAGCGCTGTGGTCCGGCGACAGGAAAAACGGTGCCGGGGTCATATGCTGCTCGATGGCTTCATTGAAGTCGTTGGTGCCGGCAGCCACCACGTGGCGCAGGTCGCGCAGGGTGAAGATCCCCAGCGGGGCTTTATGCTCATCGACCACGACGATGCTGCCGACCTGTTGCTCGTGCATCAGCGTCACCGCTTCACGCAACGGCGTCGCCGGGCTGCAGGTCACCGGGTGGCGCATGGCCAATTCGCCCAGGCGCGTATTCAGCGAGTACTGCGTGCCAAGGGTTTCGACGGCTTTTTGCTGGACTTGCTGGTTGACCTGATCCAGCAAGCTACTGACGCCTCGCAGAGCAAAGTCGCGAAAGGTGCTGGAAAGCGCGAACAGTTTGATAAACGCCAGCTTGTTCAATTGAAGGCAAAAGGTGTCTTCGGCGGCGAGGTGTTCAGTGCGGGTCGCACGTTCACCCAGCAGCGCAGCGAGGGGGAAGCACTCGCCGGTAGTGATTTCGAACGTGGTTTCGGTGCCACCCTTGGCCGTGTGCGGACGCTCACCGACAACGCGGCCCTGCTTGACGATGTAGAAATGCTCAACCGGGCCATCGGTGGGCTTGATGATGCTCTCGCCGGGGGCATAAAAACGCAGCTGACATTGTTCAACCAGGTACGCCAGGTGAGCGTGTTCCATTTGATTGAAGGGCGGGAAACGCTGAAGGAATTGCAATGTGCCCTGGATGTTCTGCAACACCGCGGTTTTCCCTGCCTGTGTGAAGGCGTCCGCTTTACTCATAACCATTACCGCAATCTTTTTTGAATTGTTGTTGTCGGATGACGCTGCCATCGTCCGCCCCTGCGTGCGGGGTGCCCATTGGACGTAAGTCTAGGTAGGCCATGCGGGTGTCGGAAGTTAGGAAATGTCTGACGCAAATGTGGGAAAAACCTCCTACATTGGCTATAGAAATTCTTTCCGACGAAGTGCACATTGATGGTCTGCTTAGCGGTGTCTGACGATTGAGCTAGGGGATTGAATTGAAAACGTAGAGAAACGCCATGTCCGACCAAGATATTTTGAGTGATGCCGAGCGCGAAGCGCTGAACGCCGTCATGCTCGAACCCGATTTGCCGCCGCAGCGGGTACTGATCGTCGACGACGATAAAGATGCGCGTGAGTTGTTGTCGCAGATTCTTGGACTGGACGGTATTCGCTGTGTCACCGCTGCCAGTGGTGAAAGCGCACTCAAGTTGCTGGTTGCGCAAGAGGAAGTGAAAAAGCCTTCAATCGGTCTGGTGATCACCGACTTGCGCATGGGCAATGTCGATGGCCTGGACCTTATCCGTCAGGTACGTGAGTCGGTTCGTGCGGCGTTGCCGATCATCATCGTCTCCGGCGATGCAGACGTAAAAGACGCCATCGCGGCGATGCATTTGAGCGTGGTGGATTTCCTGCTCAAGCCTATCGACACCGAGTTGTTGTTGGGACTGGTCAAGCGTGAATTGGGAATAGAGCCTTAAGTAATCCTCTCAGAATCACACATTCCCCCTGTAGGAGTGAGCCTGCTCGCGATGGCGGTGTGTCAGCAAAATTCATATCGACTGACACGCCCTCATCGCGAGCAGGCTCACTCCTACAAGGAATCGCATTCGCAAATAAAAAGGCCCTGATCGTTCGATCAGGGCCTTTTTTTGTCCGGCGTCAGCGACTAGTTACAGGCCATTGGCAGCCTTGAACTCCCGACGACGACGGTGCAGAACCGGCTCGGTGTAGCCGTTCGGCTGTTTGGTGCCTTCGATTACCAGTTCGACCGCCGCCTGGAAAGCGATGTTGCTGTCGAAGTTCGGTGCCAGCGGACGATACAGCGCGTCATTGGCGTTCTGACGGTCAACCACCGGCGCCATGCGCTTGAGGCTTTCCATCACCTGCGCTTCGGTAACGATGCCGTGACGCAGCCAGTTGGCGATGTGCTGGCTGGAGATCCGCAGCGTTGCACGGTCTTCCATCAGGCCGACGTCGTTGATGTCTGGCACTTTCGAGCAACCTACACCCTGGTCGATCCAGCGCACCACATAACCGAGAATGCCCTGGGCGTTGTTGTCCAGTTCGTTCTTGATCTGTTCTGCGGTCCACTGCGGATTCACCGCCAACGGGATGGTCAGGATATCGTCCACCGAAGCGCGCACACGTTTGGCCAGTTCAGCCTGACGGGCGAACACATCGACTTTGTGGTAGTGCAACGCGTGCAGCGCAGCAGCCGTCGGCGATGGAACCCAGGCCGTGTTCGCGCCGGCCAGCGGGTGAGCGATTTTCTGTTCGAGCATCGCCGCCATCAGATCGGGCATCGCCCACATGCCTTTACCGATCTGGGCACGACCTTGCAGGCCGGTGCTCAAACCGATATCGACGTTCCAGTTCTCGTAGGCGCCGATCCACTTCTCGGCCTTCATGTCGGCCTTGCGCACCATCGGGCCGGCTTCCATGGAGGTGTGGATTTCATCGCCCGTGCGGTCGAGGAAACCGGTGTTGATGAACACCACGCGCTCGCTGGCGGCCTTGATGCAGGCCTTGAGGTTGACCGTGGTACGACGCTCCTCGTCCATGATCCCGACTTTCAGTGTGTTGCGCGGCAGACCGAGGACGTCTTCGATGCGACCGAACAGCTCGTTGGTGAACGCGGCTTCTTCCGGGCCGTGCATTTTCGGCTTCACGATGTAGACCGAGCCGGTGCGGCTGTTCTTGCGCGAGCTGTTGCCGTTGAGGCTGTGGATCGCGGCAAGGCTGGTCACCAGACCGTCGAGAATGCCTTCCGGCACTTCGTTGCCGTCTTTGTCGACGATGGCGTCGATGGTCATCAGGTGACCGACGTTACGCACGAACAACAGCGAACGACCGTGCAGGCTCAGTTCCTGGCCATCGACACCGGTGTAGGTGCGGTCGGCGTTCATGGTGCGGGTAAACGTCTGACCGCCCTTGGAGACTTCTTCCGACAAGTCGCCCTTCATCAGGCCGAGCCAGTTGCGGTAGATCACCACTTTGTCATCGGCATCGACGGCGGCGACGGAGTCTTCGCAGTCCATGATGGTGGTCAGTGCGGCTTCCATCAGGATGTCTTTGACGCCGGCAGCATCGGTCTGGCCGACCGGGGTGCTGGCATCGATCTGGATTTCGAAGTGCAGGCCGTTGTGCTTCAGCAGGATCGCGGTCGGCGCGCTGGCGTCGCCGTGGAAGCCGATCAGTTGAGCGTCGTTGCGCAGGCCGGTGTTGCTGCCGCCTTTAAGGGCGACCACCAGTTTGCCGTCAACGATTTTGTAGCCGGTGGAATCGACGTGGGAACCTGCGGCCAAAGGCGCGGCTTCGTCGAGGAAGGCACGGGCGAAGGCAATCACCTTGTCGCCGCGAACCTTGTTGTAGCCCTTGCCTTTCTCCGCGCCGTCAGCTTCGCTGATGGCGTCGGTGCCGTACAGCGCGTCGTACAGCGAACCCCAGCGGGCATTTGAGGCATTGAGCGCGAAACGGGCATTCATCACCGGAACCACAAGTTGTGGACCGGCCATGCGGGCGATTTCGTCATCGACGTTTTGCGTCGTTGCCTGGAAATCGGCCGCTTCTGGCAGCAGATAACCGATGTCTTGCAGGAAGGCTTTATAAGCCACGGCGTCGTGTGGCTGACCGGCACGGGATTGGTGCCAGCCATCGATACGAGCCTGGAAATCATCGCGTTTGGCGAGTAGGGCTTTGTTCTTCGGCGCCAGGTCATGAATGACCTTGTCGGCACCGGCCCAGAACTTATCGGCGGTGAGGCCGGTACCGGGAATGGCTTCGTTGTTCACGAAGTCGAACAGGACTTTGGCGACCTGCAGGCCACCGACTTGAACGTGTTCAGTCATTGCTTGCCTCACTCTGCTCAGCTATTTCGCTTTTCAGCTCTTCAATTTTGACAATGAAGCCTCAGGCCATTTAAACCACAAACCCGTTCGCCAGTACATGCCCTTGCGGGCGGCTGGGTTCGGTCCGATCAACGGCTTGGAGGCCTTGCTGACAGGGCTTTTCAGGGTTGCGAGTGTGCCGGTGGCAGACATCGATCCAACGTTATGTAGTGCGCGCTGCGGCATACTACATGATGAATTGCGCTTGTGAAAATTAGACTAATTACGTCGTTCTGCGACCCCATGACGCATTGCAGTCATGCCGGGGAACGGGATGTTCTCAAAAAACCATTGGATTGTTCCAGTTAAATATAAAAACTTGTACACGATTTGTGTTTTGGCAGGGGCATTGGTGGTGTGCCGTTCGCGGGCAAGCCTCGCTCCTACAGGGTTTACGCAATCCCTTGTAGGAGCGAGGCTTGCCCGCGAAGGCGTCTGACCTGCCAGCGCAGAATCAGCCCTTGCCTATACTTCTCTTTCTATAACAAAAGAGGGCTGCGCCATGGACCACCTCGTACTCACCGTATTCGCACCGGACAAGCCAGGGCAGGTCGAGCGCATTGCCCAATGCATCGCCGAGCATGGCGGCAACTGGCTGGAAAGCCGCATGTCGCGCATGGCCGGGCAGTTCGCCGGGATTCTTCGGGTCGGCGTGCCGGCCGAAGCCTACGACGAGTTGGTCGATGCCCTACACGCGTTGTCCACCCATGGCATTCGGGTGTTGATCGCTGAAAGCGGCATCGAACAATCCTGCACCTGGAAGCCGATCGCGATGGAACTGGTGGGCAATGACCGGCCGGGGATTGTGCGCGACATCACGCGCTTGTTGAGTGAGCAGGGGGTGAACCTCGAGCGTCTGGTCACCGAAGTGCGCCCGGCGCCGATGAGCAGCGAGCCGTTGTTCCACGCCGAGGCGATCCTCGCGGTGCCGCTGACCTTATCCCTGGATGTGCTGCAAACGCGCCTGGAAACCCTGGCCGATGACTTGATGGTGGAATTGGTGCTGCGCAGCGATCCCTGAACAGCTGTCCCAAATTGGGTTATCCAAGTTAAACGTGCACCTGCCTGTGGATAACCTGTAGAGACTCGCCCCCAGGCCACGTCGGCCGGGCTTCTTCAGGATCTGATCAAAAAACCATCAGTTTCAACGAGTTGCGCACAAACGCCGGGGATCACGCTGTGGATAACCTTGGGAAGGATCGATGCAGGCCACGAGGGACGTGGCCTGTAGAGGTTTGTGTGTTTTTTGATCAGCTGCGACGGCGCAGACTTATCCACGCATCAACGCTGTACACCGCCAGGCCCGCCCAAATAAAGATGAACGCAACCAGTGTGCTGGACGACAGCTGTTCGTCAAACAGCAGAACGGCTTGCAACAGCACCAGCGTCGGCGCCAGGTACTGGAGGAATCCCAGAGTCGTGTAGGGAATATGCCTTGCTGCGGCGTTAAAACAGATCAGCGGTATCAGCGTAACCGGACCGGCGGCCACCAGCCACCAAGCCTCAGAGGTGGTCCAGAATTCAGGTTGCGCGCTGGCTGCTGTCGGATTGAACAGCAGCCACGCGACCGCAATCGGCACCAGCATCCAGGTTTCCACCACCAGACCGGGCAAGGCTTTGACCGGCGCCTGTTTGCGGATCAATCCGTAAAAACCAAATGTCAGCGCCAGCACCAGCGACACCCACGGCAGGCTGCCGACCTGCCACACCTGTTGCGCCACGCCGACCGCCGCCAGTCCCACAGCCACCCATTGCATGCGTCGCAGCCGCTCGCCGAGGATCAACATCCCCAGCAACACGTTCACCAGCGGGTTGATGTAGTAACCGAGGCTGGCCTCCAGCATCCGCCCGTTGTTTACCGACCACACGTAAGTCAGCCAGTTGGCCGCGATCAGCGTGCCGCTGAGGGCCAGGATCGCCAGGCGTTTCGGGTTTTCACGCAACTCGCGCCACCAGCCCGGATGTTTCCACACCATCAGCAGCAAGGCGCCGAACAGCGCGGACCAGAGCACGCGGTGGATGATGATCTCCACGGCGGGTACGCTGGCGATGGCTTTGAAATAGAGCGGGAAAAGTCCCCAGATGATGTAGGCGCTCAGGCCCAGAATGTACCCGCGACGCGGGTTGGCAGCTTGCATGCAGAATCCTTGCTTAGGCAGCTAACAAAGAAGGGATTGTAAGGAGATTTATCTACGAATGTCCTGCCTGAATAGGTTGGGCAATTGTGAACACAGTTCCTTTAGGAGTGAGCCTGCTCGCGATAGCGGTGTGTCAGCCACTGATGTGCTGAATGTTTCGCCACCATCGCGAGCAGGCTCACTCCCACAGGGTTTCTGTGTGGGTCAGAAGAGTTTGAGGGGTTCTTCATTGAGCGCTGCGAGTTGCTCACGTAACGCCAGCACTTGGTCACCCCAATACCGTTCGCTGCCGAACCACGGAAAGCTGTGCGGGAACGCCGGGTCATCCCAACGACGGGCGAGCCAGGCGCTGTAGTGCATCAGGCGCAAGGCTCGCAGCGGTTCGATCAACGCCAGTTCCCGCGGATCGAAATCGTGAAACTCGTTGTAGCCGTCCATCAATTCCGACAACTGGCCGAGGCATTCCTGGCGGTCACCGGCCAGCATCATCCAGATGTCCTGCACCGCCGGGCCCATGCGACAGTCGTCGAGGTCGACGATATGGAACATTTCGTCGCGGCACATCATGTTGCCGGGGTGGCAGTCGCCGTGCATGCGGATGTTCTGGTGCGGCGTGGCCTTGTAGACCTCTTCCACCCGCTTGAGCAGGTCGCGCGCCACGGACTCGTAGGCGGGCAGCAAACTCTTGGGGACGAAGTTGCCTTCGAGCAGGGTGGTCAGCGAGTCGTGACCGAAGTTCTGGACGCCCAGTGCTTCACGGTGAGCGAACGGTTTCGTGGCACCTACGGCGTGCAGGCGACCCAGCAACTGACCCAGGCGATACAGTTGGTCGAGATTGCCTGGCTCCGGCGCACGGCCACCACGGCGCGGGAACAGGGTGAAACGAAAGCCGTTGTGTTCGTGCAGACTGGCGCCGTTGTGGATCATCGGCGCGACCACGGGCACGTCGCATTCGGCGAGTTCGAAGGTGAACTGGTGCTCTTCCAGAATCGCTTCGTTGGTCCAGCGCTGAGGGCGGTAGAACTTGGCGATCAGCGGCTCGGAGTCTTCGATGCCGACTTGATAGACGCGGTTCTCGTAGCTGTTGAGCGCCAGAATGCGCGCGTCGCTGAGAAAGCCGATGCTTTCGACGGCATCGAGCACGAGGTCTGGGGTAAGGGTTGCAAACGGGTGGGCCATGCTGACTCCTGCGCGCAGCAGGCTGCCGCGTCCGGCCAAGCATGGTAGCGCAGACGGGGCTTCTTTAGGGGTTGGGCTTGAGGTAAGTGTTGTTCGCACCGACGCCTTCGCGGGCAAGCCCGCTCCCACATGGATTCTGGTTGTGCACACTATTTGTCGCACACAGGAGGTCACTGTGGGAGCGGGCTTGCCCGCGAAGAGGCCCAATCAGGCGCCGACGATCCCGCCATCCTCGCGGGAAATCGCCATCACCGAAGACCGCGGTTTGCCATTCGGCAGATGCTCAGGGAACGTCGATCCGCCGTTTTCCCCCGGATGCTGAATCCCGACAAACAAGGTCTTCTGGTCCGGCGAGAAGCTGATCCCCGTCACCTCGCAGCCCACTGGCCCGACCATGAATCTGCGGATCTCCCCCGTCACTGGGTCGGCACACAGCATCTGGTTGTTGCCCATCCCCGCGAAATCACCGGTATTGCTCGAATCACCATCGGTGAGAATCCACAGCCGCCCGGCTTTGTCGAAACCCAAGCCATCCGGGCTGTTGAACATGTTCTGCGGCGTGATGTTCGACGAACCGCCCTTTGGCGAGCCGGCGTGAACATCCGGGTTGCCGGCGACCACAAACAGGTCCCAGGCAAAGCTTTTCGCGGCGTGATCATCGCGGTCGGTGCGCCAGCGCAGGATCTGCCCGTAGACATTCTTCTCGCGCGGGTTTGGCCCGCCGACCGGTTGGCCATCCTCGCCGCGCTTGGCGTTGTTGGTCAGGGTGCAATAGACCTGGCCATCCTTGGGGCTGACCACGATCCATTCCGGGCGGTCCATGCGCGTGGCTTTCACCACGCTGGCGGCGAGGCGGGCGTGGATCAGCACTTCGGCCTGATCGGCAAAGCCGCTGCTGGCGTCGATGCCGTTTTTGCCGTGGGTCAGTTCGACCCACTCACCTTTGCCTTTCGGGTGATCGGCATTGCCGTCACCGGCGTCGAAGCGCGCCACGTACAAGGTGCCGTGGTCGAGCAGGTCGCGGTTGGCCTTGAGGTTTTTGTGGTTGATCTTGTCGCGGCTGACGAACTTGTAGATGAATTCGCCGCGCTCATCGTCACCCATGTACACCACGGCGTGGCCGTCATGGGTTTCTGCCAGTGCGGCGTTTTCATGTTTGAAGCGGCCCAGGGCCGTGCGCTTGACCGGGGTTGAGTGCGGATCGAACGGATCGATCTCCACCACCCAGCCGTGACGGTTGAGTTCGTTCGGGTTCTTCGCCAGGTCGAAACGCTCGTCGTGCTGGTGCCAGTTGATTTCTTTACTGGCCGCCACTGCGCCATAGCGTTTTTGTGCAGCGTCGAATTTTTGCTCGGCATGGCTGCTGCCGAAACAGTCGGTGAAGTTCTCTTCGCAAGTCAGGTACGTGCCCCACGGCGTCTTGCCGTTGGCGCAGTTCTGGAAAGTGCCGAGGACGTTCATGCCGTGTGGGTCGCTGCTGGTTTTCAGCAGTTCGTGGCCGGCGGCCGGGCCGCTCAGGCTGATCGGCGTGTTGCCGTGGATACGACGGTTGTAGCGCGAGCCCTGGACGAATTGCCATTGGCCGTTCTTGCGTTGCACTTCGATCACCGACACGCCTTCGCAGGCCAGCGCCTTGCGCACTTCCTCGGCCGACTGCGGCATGCCGCCATGCGCGTAGAGGTAGCGATAGTTGGTGTATTCGTTGTTGATCGCCATCAGCGCCCGGTCTTTTTCACCGGGAAACCCGAACAGGCTCATGCCGTCGTTGTTGTCACCGAACTGGGCTTCCTGATGCTCGGCCGTGCCGTTACCGCTCGGGTCGAAGGCTGGACCGTTCTTTTGCAGAGGCTGGCCCCAACTGATCAGTACCGAGGACTTGTAGCCGGCCGGCAAGGTAATGGTGTCGCTGGTGGCGGCGGGGATGCTGGCAAAACCCAGCAGCGTGCTGTTGCCGGCGCTGACACTCGCGGCCATGACGCTGCGGCTCAGCAGGTTGCCCCCGAGGAACATGGCGGCACCGCAAAGGGCGCCGGCGCTGATGAAACCGCGGCGGCTGAGGCCGACCATTTTTTCGAGGTCGGTGGACTGGTTTTCTTCTAATAGGCTCACATCAGGCTCCCTGCGGTTTTTGCAGCCACCTTAGTGAGCGGACATGACGCTTTTGTTTCAGAGCGGAGTGCCCAACAGGACGTTGGAGGGCGAAAACTGCACCAGCACCGGTTTGTCAGCGGTCAGCCGGTGGGTTCGCAAGTGCAGTGGCTCGGCCAAGGCGCACAGCGTCTGGCCATTGGGCAGGCTGATTCGCACTTCGCTGGGGCCGTCTTCGGCGTCGAGAATTTCTTCGATAATGCCGATGAGGCAATTGTTGCCGGGTGTTGCGTGGTGCTCGATCTCCAGCACGTCCAGCCAACCGGCCTTGATCAGGGCGACCACTTCGGTGCCGGTTTCCAGTTCCAGGCGCAGGGTGCTGTCGCGGGTGATCTGTGCATCAATATTCAACCCTTCGGCCAGTTCGAGGCGGATCCGGTCGTTGCGTCCCTGAGCTTCGATCTCGACAACCTTGCCGTGCAGTTGATTGCGCGCGCTGGTCCTGAGCATCAGGCGGCCAAGCAGGCCCAGGTCGCTGGCATCTTCGGCCGCCTCCAGCACTTGGGCCTGGAGGGCTTGCAGCTTTTGATACAGGCGTAATACGCGCAGGCCTTCGCTGGAGAGCTTGGCGCCACCGCCGCCCTTGCCGCCGACGCTACGTTCCACCAACGGCTTCTGCGCCAGGTTGTTCAGCTCGTCGATGGCGTCCCACGCCGCCTTGTAGCTCAGGCCGGCGCTTTTCGCGGCGCGGGTGATCGAGCCTTGTTCGGCGATGTGTTGCAGCAACGCAATGCGCTGCGGGCGACGGACAATGTGCTGGGACAACAACGTAGGCAAGGACATGGCGAGGCGCTTTGGCTGTGACGATTAAGAGGACGTTGGCCGCTTGGGCTGCGGGAGTCAAGTCAGGCCGCGTCACCTGGCTTGGGTGTGCGGGCCAGGCAGTAGACGTCAACCCGCGCAGCCCCTGCGTCCATCAGCAGCCGGGCGAGGGCTTGCGCTGTGGCGCCGGTGGTCAGCACGTCGTCAACCAATGCCAAGTGGCGGCCCTTGATCCGGGCGTCGAGTGTCAGGGCGAAGGCGTTGCGCAGGTTTTTTTTGCGTGCCTCGGCATTCAAATCCTGCTGCGCGCGGGTGTCTTGAATCCTCAGCAGCAGCGTTTCGTCGCAAGGAATGTCCAGGTCGGCGCCGAGCCAGCGGGCGAGCATCGCGGCTTGATTGAAACCCCGTTGGCGCAGTCGTTTGGCAGCCAGTGGCACCGGGACCAGCGCGTCGGGCCGATTCAGGTCTTCATCGAAGCGATGTTGCAGGTATTGCGCGAGAAGGTCGGCGAGCAGGCGGCCAAACGGCCACTTTGCCGAGTGCTTGAAGCGAGTGATCAGTGTGTCCAGCGGAAAGCTGTACGACCACGGCGCGGCGACTCGCTCGAAGGCGGGCGGATGTTTCAGGCACTGGCCGCAGGTCAAGCCCGTGCCGGGCAAGGGCAGGGCGCAGGTCTGGCAGTGATCGCCAAGCCAGGGCAACTCCGTTTCGCAAGCCATGCAGAGAGGGGTCTGCCCATCGGCCGTTTCTGCACAGAGCAAACATGGTTGGTTGTTATTTAACCAGATGTAAACCGGTCCTACGTATCGTGGTTGACAGCGCATGAGTCTTCCTTAAATATGCCGAACATCCGTGTCGCGGCTGTGGGTATTCCATTTCCCAGCCGCTTGCCAAGCATAAAACAAAGGAAACGCCCATGAGCGCCAGCACCTCTGCAACCCTGCGTCATGACTGGTCTTTGGCCGAAGTCAAAGCACTCTTCGTTCAGCCATTCAACGACCTGTTGTTCCAGGCACAGACGGTGCACCGCGCGCATTTCGACGCCAATCGCGTACAGGTTTCCACGCTGCTCTCGATCAAGACCGGCGCCTGCCCGGAAGACTGCAAATATTGCCCGCAGTCCGGTCACTACAACACCGGTCTCGAAAAAGAAAAGCTGATGGAAGTGCAAAAGGTCCTCGAAGAGGCCGCTCGCGCCAAGGCCATCGGTTCGACCCGTTTCTGCATGGGCGCGGCGTGGAAACACCCTTCGGCCAAAGACATGCCGTACGTGCTGGAAATGGTCAAAGGCGTGAAGGCCATGGGCCTGGAAACCTGCATGACCCTCGGCCGTCTCGATCAGGACCAGACCGTAGCACTGGCCGACGCCGGCCTCGACTACTACAACCACAACCTCGATACGTCGCCTGAGTTCTACGGCAGCATCATCACTACCCGCACCTACAGCGAGCGTCTGCAAACCCTGGCCTACGTGCGTGAATCGGGGATGAAGATCTGCTCTGGCGGTATTCTCGGCATGGGCGAGTCCCTCGATGACCGCGCCAACCTGCTGATCCAGCTGGCCAACCTGCCGGAGCATCCGGAGTCGGTACCCATCAACATGCTGGTGAAAGTTGCCGGAACACCGCTGGAAAATGCCGAAGACATCGACCCGTTCGACTTCATCCGCATGCTCGCCGTTGCGCGGATCCTGATGCCGCAATCCCACGTGCGCCTGTCTGCCGGCCGTGAAGCAATGAACGAGCAGATGCAGGCCCTGGCGTTCTTCGCTGGCGCGAACTCGATTTTCTATGGCGAAAAGCTGCTGACCACCGCCAATCCGCAGGCTGACAAGGACATGCAACTGTTCTCGCGCCTGGGGATCCTGCCGGAAGCTCGCGAAGAGCACGCGGACGAGGTGCATCAAGCCGCCATTGAACAGGCACTGGTTGAGCAGAAGAGCAGCGAGCAGTTCTATAACGCTGCTGTTTGACGCCTCCACCGATTCCGCTGAAGGAATGCAAGACACTGTGGGAGCGAGCTTGCTCGCGATGGCGCCAGGTCAATCGACATCAATGTTGAATGCGGCACCGCAATCGCGAGCAAGCTCGCTCCCACAGGGACCGCATTCATTGATTTATGTGATCTGACCGCCCGAGGCCTGCATGTCTTTCGATCTCGCCGCACGCCTTGCTGCCCGTCGTGCCGACAACCTCTACCGTCAGCGCCCATTGCTCGACAGCCCTCAAGGCCCGGAAGTGGTGGTCGATGGCCAGCCGTTGCTTGCATTCTGTAACAACGACTACCTGGGCCTGGCCAATCACCCGCAAGTGATCGAAGCCTGGCGTGCCGGCGCTGCTCGCTGGGGCGTGGGCGGCGGGGCGTCGCACTTGGTCATCGGCCACAGCACACCGCATCACGAGTTGGAAGAAGCCTTGGCCGATCTGACTGGTCGCCCGCGTGCGTTGTTGTTCACCACCGGTTACATGGCCAATCTCGGCGCCGTCACGGCGCTGGTCGGGCAGGGCGATACGGTGCTCGAAGACCGGCTCAATCATGCTTCGTTACTGGATGCCGGTTTGCTGTCGGGAGCGCGCTTCAACCGCTACCTGCACAACGACGCGGTCAGCCTGGGCAAACGTCTGGAGAAAGCCACCGGTAATACGCTGGTGGTCACCGATGGCGTGTTCAGCATGGACGGCGACATTGCCGACTTGCCAGCGCTGGCCCGCGAAGCCAAGGCCAAAGGTGCCTGGCTGATGGTGGACGACGCTCACGGGTTTGGCCCGCTGGGCGCCCATGGCGGCGGGATCGTCGAGCATTTCGGCCTGAGTCAGGAAGACGTGCCGGTGTTGGTCGGTACGCTGGGCAAGGCGTTCGGTACCGCCGGGGCTTTTGTCGCGGGCAGCGAAGAGTTGATCGAAAGCCTGATCCAGTTCGCCCGTCCTTACATCTACACCACCAGCCAACCGCCGGCGCTGGCCTGCGCGACGCTGAAAAGCCTCGAGCTGCTGCGCACCGAACACTGGCGACGCGAGCATCTGAAAACGTTGATCCGCCAGTTCCGCCAAGGCGCCAAGCAAATCGGCCTGGAACTGATGGACAGCTTCACGCCGATTCAACCGATCATGATCGGCGATGCCGGGCGTGCGGTTCGACTGTCGCAAATGTTGCGTGAGCGCGGCTTGATGGTGACGGCGATCCGTCCGCCCACCGTGCCGGCCGGCAGCGCTCGCCTGCGAGTAACCCTGACCGCCGGCCATAGCGAGGCCCAGGTGCAACTATTGTTAAATGGACTGGCCGATTGTTTTGCCCAACTGAAACCGGAGCCAAGCCATGCGTGATCGATTGATTCTGTTGCCCGGTTGGGGCCTCGGTATTTCGCCGCTGGAACCGTTGGCGGCGGCCTTGCAGGGGCTGGATGAACACCTGCGTGTCGAGATCGAGCCGCTGCCGGAACTGGAATCCAGCGATCTTGATGAATGGCTCGATGAACTCGATTCGACCGTGCCGCAGGATGCCTGGCTCGGCGGCTGGTCCTTGGGCGGCATGCTGGCAGCCGAGTTGGCGGCACGTCGCGGTGATCGTTGCTGTGGCTTGCTGACCCTGGCGAGCAATCCTTCGTTTGTCGCCCATGATCAATGGTCGAGCGCGATGCCTGGCGAGACGTTCGATGCGTTCCTCGCTGGCTGCAAAGCTGATCCGCGCATGACGTTGAAACGCTTTTCGTTGCTGTGCGCACAAGGCGCCGAGGATCCGCGCGGCCTGTCGCGGTTGTTGCTCGGTGGCGCGCCAAACGCTTCTGCATTGATATTGATGAGTGGTCTGGAAGTCCTCGCACAACTGGATACCCGTCAGGCGTTACAGGCGTTCCGCGGTCCGCAACTGCATGTGTTCGCCGGCCTCGACGGCCTGGTCCCCGCCGAAGCGGCCGGGGATTTGCTGGCACTGCTGCCGGATGTCGAAATCGGTCTGATTGAACAGGCCGGCCACGCGTTTCTTCTGGAAGACCCCCACGGTGTGGCGGGGGCGATTCAGGCCTTTTTGCATGAGTCCGGTGATGACTGATTTATCGCTTCACAACCTGTCCGGCGGTTTGCCCGACAAGCGCCAGGTGGCGGCTTCTTTTTCCCGTGCCGCGGCGAGTTATGACAGCGTGGCTGAATTGCAGCGTGATGTTGGCAGCCAGTTGTCGAGTCGCTTACCCGCGGATTTTGCCCCGGGGCGATGGCTGGACCTGGGCTGCGGCACCGGGTATTTCAGTCGTGCGCTGGGTGAGCGTTTTCCGGCCGGTCACGGCGTCGCGCTCGATATCGCCGAAGGCATGCTCAATCACGCCCGGCCGTTGGGGGGCGCTTCCCATTTCATCGTAGGTGATGCAGAGCGCTTGCCGCTGCAGGATTCGACCTGCGACCTGATCTTCTCCAGCCTTGCCGTGCAATGGTGCGCGGACTTCGGCTCGGTGTTGAGCGAAGCGCAGCGTGTGTTGAAGCCGGGCGGGATTTTCGCGTTTGCTAGTCTTTGTGTAGGGACGTTGTTTGAGCTGCGCGACAGTTGGCGCCAGGTCGATGGCATGGTCCACGTCAATCGGTTCCGCGAGTTGAGTGTTTATCAGCAACTGTGTGCGGCCAGCGGCTTGAAAACCGTCAGCCTGCAAACGCGTCCTCATGTATTGCATTACCCGGATGTGCGCAGCCTGACCCATGAACTCAAGGCATTGGGTGCCCACAACTTGAACCCTGGGCGGCCGGGTGGTTTGACTGGCCGGGCGCGGATCCTCGGTTTGATCGAGGCGTATGAGCAGTTTCGTCAGGCCGAAGGTTTGCCGGCGACTTACCAGGTGGTCTACGCCGTGTTGGAGAAACCGTTATGAGCGCAGCCTATTTCATCACCGGTACGGACACTGACGTCGGCAAGACTACCGTTGCCGCCGGATTACTGTATGCCGCGCGTTCAGCAGGCTTGAGTACGGCGGCTGGCAAGCCGGTCGCCTCCGGCTGCGACGTCACGCCCAAGGGATTGCGTAACGCCGATGCGCTGGCGCTGTTGGCCGAGTGCTCCTTGCCGTTGACGTATGCACAGGTCAACCCGGTGGCGTTCGAGCCGGCCATCGCGCCCCACCTGGCCGCGCGCGAAGCGGGTGTGGCGTTGACAGTGCAATCGCTGCTGACGCCCATGCGCGAGATTCTCGACATGCAGGCGGATTTCACCTTGATTGAAGGGGCGGGTGGCTGGCGTGTGCCGTTGGCGGATCAGGCCAATCTGTCTGATCTGGCGATGGCGCTGGGTTTGCCGGTCATTCTGGTGGTCGGTGTACGCCTGGGTTGCATCAATCATGCGCTGCTGACGGCCGAGGCGATTGCCCAGGATGGATTGCAGCTGGCGGGTTGGGTGGCCAATATCATTGACCCCAAAACCTCGCGGCTGGAGGAGAACCTCGCGACACTCGCCGAGCGTATTCCCGCGCCCTGCCTTGGGCGGGTGCCCAAACTCAAATCGGTCACCGCTGTATCGGTGGCGGAGTATCTACAACTGGATTTGCTGGACTAGGTTTTAACTATCACAAGGCACTGTGCCATTAGTGTTTTTGTCGGGCCTTTTGCTATCACGTCTGTTTCAATGCCGCTATTGATCCCCTTGCCGGACGAGTTCGCCCATGCAGATTTCAGGTAATACTGCTTTTTATGCGGGTCTGAGCACTCTTCAGACCGGGCAAAACCGCGTCGATCAAGCGGCCGGACAAATCGCCAGCAATACCATCGAACGGTCAGTGACCAGCCAGTCCTCGGAGACTCAGGTGGATCGCCTGCGTTCGGTTGATCGCAGTCAGCGATCCGAGCTGACCAGCAATGTGATCGAGATGTCTCAGGGCAAATTTCAGGTGGAAGCGGGCGCTAAAGTCGCCAAGGCTTCGGACGAAGTGCTTGGTACGTTGATCGATACATTCGCCTGATCCCTCGCTGAATCTGCTTCTTGAACGCCGCGACTTTTCGCGGCGTTTTTCTGCGTAAGTCCTTCTCCCTCAACTAATCTTTTCTACACGACACCTTTGCTTGCGCATCGGGTCTGCCGCTGCGTGTCCGACGGATCGCTGACGGGATGACAAACGGCTAAAGATCGACGCTTGACAAGATTTGGGCGTAAACGTATGTTTCAAACAACTGTTTGACCGCCACAACAAATCCACGCGGTCGTTCATTCCCGGTTACATCAGCAGAGGTTTATCGCTATGCCTGACTACAAGGCCCCCTTGCGTGATATTCGCTTCGTTCGTGACGAACTGCTCGGCTACGAAGCGCACTATCAGAGCCTTCCGGCTTGTGCGGACGCAACTCCGGACATGGTTGACGCCATTCTTGAGGAAGGCGCCAAGTTTTGTGAGCAGGTACTGGCTCCGCTGAACCGCGTGGGCGACACCGAAGGCTGCACCTGGAGCGAGTCCGGCGTTAAAACCCCGACGGGCTTCAAAGAAGCTTACAAACAATTCGTTGAAGGCGGCTGGCCTAGCCTTGCGCACGACGCAGAGCACGGTGGCCAAGGCCTGCCGGAGTCTCTGGGTCTGGCTGTCAGCGAAATGGTTGGCGAGGCCAACTGGTCGTGGGGCATGTACCCAGGCCTGTCGCATGGCGCGATGAACACCATTTCCGAGCACGGCACGCCTGAGCAGCAAGAGGCTTACCTGACCAAACTGGTTTCCGGGGAATGGACCGGCACCATGTGCCTGACCGAACCGCACTGCGGCACCGATCTGGGCATGCTGCGCACCAAGGCTGAACCTCAGGCCGACGGTTCCTACAAAGTCTCCGGCACCAAGATCTTCATCTCGGCCGGTGAACACGACATGGCCGACAACATCGTCCACATCGTACTGGCCCGCCTGCCGGATGCACCGGCTGGCACCAAAGGCATTTCGCTGTTCATCGTGCCGAAATTCATGCCGAATGCAGACGGTTCGATCGGCGCTCGTAACGCGGTGAGCTGTGGTTCCCTGGAACACAAGATGGGCATCCACGGCAACGCGACCTGCGTGATGAACTTCGACGCGGCCACCGGTTTCCTGATCGGCCCGGCGAACAAAGGCCTGAACTGCATGTTCACCTTCATGAACACCGCACGCCTGGGCACCGCGCTGCAAGGTCTGGCTCACGCCGAGATCGGCTTCCAGGGCGGCCTGAAATACGCTCGCGATCGTCTGCAGATGCGCTCCCTGACTGGCCCGAAAGCGCCGGAAAAAGCCGCTGACCCGATCATCGTGCACCCTGATGTACGCCGCATGCTGTTGACCATGAAGGCTTTCGCCGAAGGCAACCGCGCGATGGTGTACTTCACTGCCAAACAAGTCGACATCGTCAAATACGGCGTGGACGAAGAAGAGAAAAAGAAAGCCGACGCACTGTTGGCGTTCATGACGCCAATCGCCAAAGCCTTTATGACTGAAGTCGGCTTCGAATCCGCCAACCACGGCGTGCAAATCTACGGCGGTCACGGTTTTATCGCCGAGTGGGGCATGGAGCAGAACGTTCGCGACAGCCGCATTTCGATGCTGTACGAAGGCACCACCGGTATCCAGGCACTCGACCTGCTGGGCCGTAAAGTGCTGATGACCCAAGGCGAGGCCCTGAAAGGCTTCACCAAGATCGTCCACAAGTTCTGCCAGACCAACGAAGGCAACGAAGCCGTTCAAGAGTTCGTCGCACCGTTGGCTGCACTGAACAAGGAATGGGGCGAGCTGACGATGAAGGTCGGTATGGCGGCCATGAAGGATCGCGAAGAAGTCGGCGCGGCCTCCGTGGACTACCTGATGTACTCCGGTTACGCCTGCCTGGCCTATTTCTGGGCTGACATGGCGCGCCTGGCTGCCGAGAAACTGGCTGCCGGCACTTCCGAAGAGGCGTTCTACACCGCCAAGCTGCAGACTGCGCGATTCTACTTCCAGCGTATCCTGCCGCGTACCCGCACTCACGTTGCAACCATGCTGTCCGGTGCCAACAACCTGATGGACATGAAAGAAGAGAACTTCGACCTGGGTTACTAAGCCTTAACGAAGCGTCTTTAAAAAACCGCCGCTCCTTAGGGAGCGGCGGTTTTTTTTGCGCTGAGATCAAGCATTGATCACCATGGCGTCGGGTCCAGCGGGCCGACGCCAGTCGGGGTGCTCACGCCTTCGCCGTTACGTATGAACGGCAGATGCCAGAAGTCGTTAGGCACTACAGGATCGCCAGGCTTTACGCCTTCCGGAAAGATGAACTCAAACACCGGCGCCACATACTGTCCGGCAATCAGTCCGTTGGCGACGGTCAGCCTGCCCGCATTTTGGAGGCAACCGTCCACGGCGGTCTGGGATAAGCTCTGCTGTGGAACGCAAAGTGACCGCGCAACGACGCGCAAGGTACGTGTGGGCTGGCTAAGAAGTCCGGCAGGAGCTTTGGTCGCACGTAATCTGGCGCGTTGTGGCTGAGGACCTGTGTTCTGTGTGGTAATACCTCCCGAGGCACCCAGGCAACTGGTCGCAAGGCCCAGTGAAGGGTTGCATTCACCCGTCATCTCATAGGGGGTAACCCAGCGGTTGGTTTGCACACCTGTCGATGGATTGACATCTATCAGATAAATGTCGACCGGGGTCTTGATGTCGGTGGTCGAGGCTTCAAGGAAAATCCGGTCCTGCGTCTCTTGGGCTACTCCATTGATGGCCGTTGCGGCCGGATCGGCTGTACCGATGCCAAATTCCCCGATAGCCAGGTAGCTGGGTTGCGAACCAGGCTGAGTGTAGATCCCGACATTTGCCTCGATCGTGTGTGCAGAGATGAAGTCCGGGGCACCCGTTGTTGTGGACTTGAACAGAGTACCGGACCAACTGATGAAATCGCCGACTTCGAAGGGGGCCTGTTGCATAGGGTCGGGGTCAGTCGCCGTGCGGCTAGCATCGCTGAATCTCTTCATGACGTACTGACTGCAATAGACCTGCCCCACCGCTGGAGCCGAGAGCTCCCCACTGGCCGGAGGCGTGACACCAGCCTGGCTGAAATTGCGGCAGTTGTTGGTCGTGGTCGGGGTGACCACTTTTGGCCGGTTTTTCTCTGGGCAGAGTGCATCGTCCCCGGAAATCGTGCGTGGCACGCACATCGGGTAGCCGGTGGCGGCATGGATGGTCGGGTTGGCATCATCCACGGAGAAGCGCGAATCGGGGCTTTGTGCTCGACCAAAACGTCCACTCGGATCGTTGATCTGAATAATCGTGGGTTGCGTCGGGTTTCCGCTGTCAACTTCTAGGTTGCCGTTGGTGGAGTCGATCCGGGTGATGAAACCGCTACCCGCGTTGACTGATTGCTGAGAGACAAAGATCAGCCCGGCAATTTGCTTGTTGGAGACGCTGTTGCCCACCACATGGATTTCGAACGAGGGATAGGCCGCCGGTGATTTTCCGAGCGCCAGGGGGCCACCCCTGACGAAGTCGGCCCAGGTCAGGGTGTTGGCCGGCATCTGTATAACGGTGTTGCAAGGAACAATAATCGTGACGCCGTTCAATTGGACGGTCCCCCCAAAGCGACTCGGGTCGCTGGTATTGGGACAATTTGCATTGGAGGTGTCCAGCGTCATGTTCTGGATAAAGCCGGTTACGTCAAACCCGTGAATCGCAGTCGGGTTTGTAAAAACCGGGTCGGGCAGCGTGGGTGTCGTGAACGGCGAGGGCACTCCCGGGGGCTTGGCAGTCCCGCCACCACCGTTTTTGGCAAAGGCATCTCCACCCCCACCAATGGCCACCGCGATAGCGACGGCGCTGGCGAGCAGAGCATGGCGACTGAAGATGCCGTTGAGTCGTTTGTGAGGCAGCACCGGTATGGCGAGCGTTTTTTCGTACAAAGATAAGCTCATGGCTCTCTCCAGAATCTTGCAGAACCCATTGCCGGCCAATCGAGATCGCAGATCTGCTGATGCGCTGAATCCTGCGCAAGAAAAACGCAAAGCCGTGAGTGTCGAATCTGGGCTCGATCCAGCGCGATAAGTGCCTGTGTACGGTTGACACCTGCCGTTCGGATGCTTTCACCAGCGTTGCGTCGGCCGGTTATGGGCGCAATCGCGAGAGACATTTCCTTGAGCCTGTGCGGTACAAAGCAGTTGTCGTGCCTATTATGAAATAATTAGACACAAATAACAGTCAGAGCACTCAGAATGCGGGCTGCGCGGCCAAGGAGGGTAGTGCGGATAACACTATCTAATTAATACCCCCAGCATAGGGGGGGACGTATACCCAAGTTTGGGAGCGCGAAAGGTAACGTGCACTTACTCACTGTTGACTTTGATCTTAAGTACTGAATGAGAAGGGTTGTCTATACCTGCTGTGGGCAACATAACATTGCAAGAGAAAATACGTTGAAGTGTTATTCATCAGCTTTTTTGTAGTAGTGCTAAATACAATGCATAGCTCACGCAGTGCAACGAGTACACGCGTGAATGGGGGTTAATCATGTAGGTGCCAAGTAAGTGTATTTAGCGTACCGCGATATTAAATTGCGGGCGCGCTTTGCTACTGTGGTAGCAATTACTTTGCCATGGTTGTTCATAGAAGGCTTTTGCATATAAGTATCTGTAAATATTGACAATTATTATTGTGATTGATGATGTGTAGATGATATTGGGTGATATAACCCAGAGGTGGGGGTGAAAGTACACCAAAGTTGAGGAAGGTTTTAGTTGTACTTGAGAGGGGGTGCTATTAACACGAAATAACTAACACCTGACAGAAAAAAATATTCGTTTCCACTTTTGAAATTTTTTGTTACAGCTAAAGTGGAGTTAAGCGCTTTCACCGGCGCGACAAAAAAGCGTTTCTATCAAACCTGAGCCAAGAGTGTACTTTGCCAGTAAGGCTTCTTCTCGCCTGGGCCAACTTCGGGTTGGTGTGATTGGTGCGCGAGCAGCAAGATTCGTGGCCATGAGTTCATCTCGCAACAGGATAACTCCGGAGCTTGGCTACTCCGTATTTAATCGAGAGAGATATCATGGTGAAGCCCTTGAATTATCTTTTTACTATCCGCACGGCTTGCGCGATCACGGGCGGCCTGATTGCACTCGGTCTGGCGTACGAGGGCGCTTTCGCCGCTTCAGCGCCAGAGGTTGTCGTGCCCGCAGCGGATGTACCTTCCCTGCAAACACTGCGCGGCTTGATACCGCCTGACCCCTCGGGAACCGAAGGCGGGCGTAAAGTCGACTTGATGACCGACTATGTGCTCAATCGCCCGGCGGCAATTCTCTTGGGCAAGGCGCTGTTCTGGGACATGGAGATCGGCAGCGATGGTTCGACGGCGTGCGCGTCCTGCCACTTTCACGCCGGCGTTGATCACCGGATCACAAACCAGATCAACCCGGGCCAGGCCAGCACCCACACCAACGTTTCTTCGATCTTCAACAAGCCCTTTGCAGCCTCTGATATTCCAGGCGACGTCCCTTCCTACGCGACCCTGTCCGCTGGTAAGGGCGGCCCCAACTACACGCTTAAGAAAACCGACTTCCCGACTCATGTGCTGGCCGATCCGCTGGATCGCAACTCGCCGATTGTCTACTCGACCGACGATGTGGTCGGCTCCCAAGGGGTGTTCGACGCTAACTTTGTCAAACCGAAACAAGCGCGTTTCGACAAATGCACACAGCAACCGGACGGTATCTTCCAAGTGGGTGGCATCAATGTACGGCGCAGCACCGGACGCAATGCTCCGACAGTGATCAATGCTGCGTTTAACGTCCGAAACTTCTGGGACGGTCGGGCCAATAACGTGTTCAACGGCTTTTCGCCGTTCGGCAATCGCGATCCCGATGCCGGGATTTTCGTCACCAGCGATCGCAGCGGGGTGGCCACCAAGGTTCGGCTGGCCCTCAACGATGCCTCTGCCGCCTCGCAGGCCGTGGGTCCACCAGGGAGCCCGGTTGAAATGTCCTGTGGCGGGCGCACGTTCGCCGATATTGGACGGCGCATGCTCGATACGCTGATGCTTAAGCAGCAGAGGATTTCATCCACCGATTCGGTGCTTGGCCCCGTTTCCGGTGCTCATCGGCCCACCTACAGAGAATTGATCAAAGCCGCTTTCTATCCTCGACTTTGGAACGCCACAAAGCAGGTTTCGCTCGGCGACGCCCCATATACACAGATGGAAGCCAACTTCCCTCTATTCTTTGGGCTGGCGATTCAGATGTACGAATCCACCCTGATCTCCGACCAGGCTCCCGTGGATACTTACCTGCAAGGCAATCATCAGGCAATGAATGCGCAACAGGTCGAGGGGATGAATCTGTTCCTTGGCAAAGGCAAGTGCATCAGTTGTCACGGCGGCGCAGAACTGACCAATGCCGCCAGCCGGTTGCTATTCCATCCCCGTGAGCGGATCGAACGGATGCTGATGGCTGATAACCTCACCGCGCTGTACGACAACGGGTTCTACAACACCGGTGTGCGTCCGACCTCCGAAGACCTGGCCCTCGGCGGAACCGACGCATGGGGTAATCCGCTGTCGTTCACCCGTGAATACAACACCCAACTGCAGGGCATCAATGTGCCCGATCCGCTGGAGGTGGATGTGTGCACCTTCGAAGCGCTGTTGAGCGCGGGATTGCCCTGCGACTCGACGCTCAAACCCAATGTGGGCTTCCACGATGCCGTGGATGGCGCCTTCAAAACCCCGACGCTGCGCAACATCGCGCTGACCGGGCCGTACTTCCACAACGGCAGCCGCTCGACACTCAAGCAGGTCGTCGAGTTCTACAACCGCGGTGGCGACCGTCGCGGCTCGGAAGCGAACAACACCAGCGGCTTCGATCATCCGAGTGTGAATCAGCACAACACCTCCAACCTTGATCCGGACATGACCGCCCTGAACCTGACGCCTGATGAAGTGGATGCACTGGTCAAATTCATGGAAGTCGGGCTGACCGATCCGCGCGTGGCGTGGGAACAGGCACCTTTCGATCATCCGTCGCTGGTCATTCCACAAGGCCACATCGGTGATGAAAATGCCGTGACGTTGAAGCCCGTCAGTCCAAAAATCACGACCCGACAAGCGGCAGACGCGCTGATGACACTCAAACCAGTGGGTGCGGAAGGGCGCCCGGCTACAGAAGGGCCACTGTTGCCGTTCTACAACGATCTCTGATGAACTGATGCGACTGGCCGCGCTGTTGGCGGTCAGTCACGCACCCGCTAAAAAAACCTGACATTTGGCTCAGTAAGTCGACGTTTCTGCCGTTACAGTAGGTGGGCACAATGCCATCTATTGTCATGACGGTCGGAGCTTTACCCTTGCCGCGTTCTTCCGCTGTACGTTTCAGCCATTTCCTACCGTCGTTACTGCTTTTACTTGCGGGGCTTGCGGCTGCCTACATCAAGGATCTGAACGTTTTCTTCACCTCGCTGTTCAACGTCCTGCCGACGTTGGTGCTGTTGCTCGGCGGTGCGTATTGCGCGGTTTACCGACGTCAGCGCGAGCTGTTTCTGATGGTCACGGTGTACATCGCCTATTTTTTGCTCGACACCCAGACCGACTATTACCGCGATAACGGCAAGGTTCGCGAAGACGCCGCCGTGGTTTTCCATTTGTGTTGCCTGTTGCTGCCACTGATGTTCGGCGTGTTCGCGGCCTGGCAGGAACGCACGCACCTGTTTCAAGACATGGTGGCGCGCTTTGCGGTGTTGCTCGCCGTCGGCAGTGTCGCGTTAGGACTGGAGCAAAGTTATCCACAGGCCTTGCTGATTTGGCTGTCGGAAATCCGCTGGCCGGCGCTGCATGGCGCCTGGATGAGCCTGATCCAGCTGTCTTATCCGGTGTTCATCGCTTCGTTCCTGCTGCTGACCTGGCAATACTGGCGCCACCCGCGTCCGCTGCATGCGGCTCAACTGGTGGGGTTGCTCGGGTTGTTCTGGGCGCTGCCGAAAACCTTCATTCTTCCGTTTACCCTCAACATCATGTGCAGTCAGGTCATGCTGATGATTGCCGCGGCGGTCGCCCATGAGGCCTACCAGATGGCCTTCCGCGACGAACTCACCGGCCTGCCGGGTCGTCGCGCCTTGAACGAGCGCATGCAGCGCTTGGGTCGTAATTACGTGCTGGCCATGAGCGACGTCGATCACTTCAAGAAATTCAACGACACCCACGGTCACGATGTTGGTGACCAAGTGCTGCGACTGGTGGCCAGCAAACTGTCGAAAATCGGCGGTGGCGGTAGGGCGTATCGCTATGGCGGTGAGGAATTTGCGCTGGTGTTCGCAGGCAAGACGCTCGAAGAGTGCATGCCGCACCTGGAAGTCATCCGCGAATCCATCGCCACTTACAATATTCAGCTGCGCAACCAAGACAACCGGCCTCAGGATGATCAGCAAGGTCGTCAGCGACGCTCGGGCCCTGGCGCTTCCAGTGTGTCCGTCACTGTCAGCATCGGTGTCGCCGAACGCGTTGAGCAGCGCACCCCCGAGAAGGTTCTCAAGTCGGCGGACGAAGCGCTCTACAGTGCCAAGGGCGCTGGGCGAAATTGCGTGGTGGCGTTCGGTCAGACCCGACGTGGCGCCGTGCGAATGGACGCTGCTGCGGGTTGAGTGATGATGGCGCATTCAGCGTCTGGACTGTGATTGTGAGGCGTGGTGGCCGGCAGTAGGTTTGAAATATCTGCTGAAGGAGTACCGACCATGCCTGAGTACAAAGCTCCCCTGCGCGACATGCGCTTTTTGATCGACCACGTCTTCGACTTCCACGGCAACTACGCTGCGCTGGGCGCCACCGAGGCCAGCCCGGACATGATCAACGCGATCCTCGAAGAAGGCGCGAAGTTTTGTGAGAACGTTCTGGCCCCGCTGAATCGCAGCGGTGACGAAGAAGGCTGCCATTTCGACAATGGCGTGGTGACGACGCCTACAGGCTTCAAGCAGGCTTTCGCACAATACGTCGAGGGCGGTTGGCATGGTCTGGCGGCAGACCCCGCTTACGGCGGCCAGGGCTTGCCGAGTTCGTTGGGGCTGGTGATCAGCGAAATGGTCGGTTCCAGCAACACCTCGTGGGGCATGTACCCGGGGCTGACCCACGGCGCGATGTCGGCGATCCATGCCCATGGCACCGAAGAACAGAAAAACACTTACCTGAGCAAACTCACCGCAGGCCAATGGACCGGCACCATGTGCCTGACCGAAGCCCATTGCGGCACCGACCTGGGCATCATCAAGACTCGCGCCGTGCCTTCAGCCGATGGCAGCTACGCGATCTCCGGCAGCAAGATTTTCATCTCGGCCGGCGAGCACGACATGAGCGACAACATCATTCATCTGGTGCTGGCGAAACTACCGGACGCGCCGGCCGGCACCCGCGGCATCTCGCTGTTTATCGTGCCTAAATTCCTGCCCGATGCCGAGGGTGAGGCAGGCGAGCGCAACGGCGTTTCCTGCGGTTCGATCGAACACAAAATGGGCATCAAGGCGTCGGCGACGTGCGTCCTGAACTTCGATGGCGCCAAGGGTTTCTTGATCGGGGAACCGAACAAAGGCCTGAACTGCATGTTCACCATGATGAACCACGCGCGCCTCGGCACCGGGATGCAGGGGTTGTGTCTGGGTGAAGCGAGTTTTCAGGGCGCGATCAAGTACGCCAATGACCGCCTGCAAATGCGCTCCCTGACCGGGCCGAAAGCACCGGAGAAAGCCGCTGACCCGATCATCGTCCACCCTGACGTGCGCCGGATGTTGCTCACCATGAAAGCCTTCAACGAAGGCAACCGCGCACTGACTTACTTCACCGCGCAGTTGCTGGACGTGGCACACCTGAGCCCGGACGAAAGCGCGCGCCAGGACGCCGAAGACCTGCTGGCCTTCCTGACGCCGATCTGCAAAGCCTTCATGACCGACACCGGGCTGGAAGTGACCAACCACGGCATGCAGGTGTTTGGCGGGCACGGATTCATTCGTGAATGGGGCATGGAGCAGTTGGTCCGTGACTGCCGGATTGCGCCAATCTACGAAGGCACCAACGGTATCCAGGCGCTGGATTTGCTCGGGCGCAAGGTGCTCGGCAGTCAGGGCAAGCTGCTGCGTGGCTTCACCAAAATCGTCCATAAATTCTGTGCGGCGAACGCTGAGCACCCGCAACTTGGCAGCTACGTGGCGCAGCTCAACACGCTGAATCAGCAGTGGGGCGAATTGACCACCAAGGTCGGCATGGCCGCGATGAAGAATGCCGACGAAGTCGGGGCTGCTTCGGTGGATTACTTGATGTACAGCGGTTACATCATCCTCGGCTATCTATGGCTGCGTATGGCGCTGGTGGCTCAGGTGCAACTCGATGCGGGTGGCGATGATGCCGATTATTGCCAAGGCAAACTCGCGACCAATGAGTTTTACTTCAAGCGTTTGCTGCCACGCACTGCCGCTCATCGGGCCGCCATCGAAGCGGGCAGTGATTGCCTGATGAAGTTACCGGCGGAGTTGTTTGCGCTTTAGTCTTTTAAAATGAGCAACAAAGGAAGCTCGCGTTACTGCGGGCTTTTTTTATGACCAGATGGTCGGTGACTAATCATTGCAAAATGGTCACGGGTTGACCCTATGTGTCTTAAAAGTTGTTGGGTTACACTCGGACCCAACGAATGCACCACTCCTATGAATCACCTGTTTAGATCTTGCGAGGTTTGCCATGGCTGACTACAAAGCGCCGCTGCGCGATATGCGCTTCGTTCTCAATGAAGTTTTCGAGGTCACCAAACTCTGGGCCGAGCTGCCCGCGTTGGCCGAGACCGTCGATGCGGAAACCGTCGAAGCCATTCTCGAAGAGGCCGGCAAGGTCACCAGCAAAAGCATCGCGCCCCTGAGCCGTGCCGCTGACGAAGAAGGTTGCCATTGGGCGGACGGTGCCGTCACCACGCCGGCAGGTTTCCCACAGGCTTATCAGACTTACGCCGAAGGCGGTTGGGTTGGCGTGGGCGGTGATCCTACCTACGGCGGCATGGGCATGCCCAAGGCTGTTTCGGCTCAGGTCGAAGAAATGGTCAACTCCGCCAGCCTGTCGTTCGGTCTGTACCCGATGCTGACCGCCGGCGCCTGCCTGTCGATCAACGCCCACGCCAGCGAAGAGCTGAAAGCCGCGTACCTGCCGAACATGTACGCCGGCGTCTGGGCCGGTTCCATGTGCCTGACCGAGCCGCACGCCGGTACTGACCTGGGGATCATCCGCACCAAGGCGGAACCTCAGGCCGACGGTTCCTACAAAGTCAGCGGCACCAAGATCTTCATCACCGGTGGCGAACACGACCTGACCGAAAACATCATTCACCTGGTGCTGGCCAAACTGCCGGACGCGCCTGCCGGTCCGAAAGGTATTTCGCTGTTCCTGGTGCCGAAGTTCATGGTCAATGCCGATGGCAGCCTGGGCGCGCGCAACCCGGCGAACTGCGGTTCGATTGAACACAAGATGGGCATTCAGGCATCCGCGACTTGCGTGATGAACTTCGACGAAGCCATCGGATACCTGGTCGGCGAGCCGAACAAAGGCCTGGCGGCGATGTTCACCATGATGAACTACGAGCGTTTGGGTGTTGGTATCCAGGGCCTGGCCACGGGGGAGCGTTCGTACCAGAACGCCGTTGAATACGCTCGCGATCGTCTGCAAAGCCGTTCGCCGACCGGTGCGCAGAACAAAGACAAAGTCGCCGACCCGATCATCGTCCATCCGGACGTGCGTCGCATGCTGCTGACCATGAAAGCCTCGAACGAAGGCGGCCGTGCCTTCTCGACTTACGTGGCGATGCAACTGGACACCGCCAAGTTCAGCGAAGACGCGACCACCCGCAAGCGCGCTGAAGATCTGGTGGCGTTGCTGACCCCGGTGGCCAAGGCGTTCCTGACCGACCTCGGTCTGGAAACCACGGTCCACGGCCAGCAGGTATTTGGTGGCCACGGTTACATCCGTGAGTGGGGCCAGGAACAATTGGTGCGCGACGTGCGCATCACTCAGATCTACGAAGGTACCAACGGCATTCAGGCGCTGGACCTGGTCGGGCGCAAAATCGTCGGCACCGGCGGGGCGTTCTACAACCTGTTCGCTGATGAGATCCGTCACTTCACCGCGACCGCCAGCGCCGATCTGGCCGAATTCACCAAGCCGCTGAACGACGCGGTGACCACCCTCGACGAATTGACTGCCTGGTTGCTCGACCGCGCGAAAAACAACCCGAATGAAATCGGCGCGGCGTCAGTCGAATACCTGCAAACCTTCGGTTACGTGGCGTACGCCTACATGTGGGCGCTGATGGCCAAAGCCGCGTTGGGTAAAGAAACACAGGACGATTTCTACGCCAGCAAGCTGGGCACGGCGCGCTTCTATTTCGCCCGTCTGCTGCCACGCATTCACTCGTTGAGCGCGTCGGTGAAGGCCGGTAGCGAATCGCTGTTCTTGCTGGAGGCTGCGCAGTTCTGACAAATGTGACGTCATGTAAGCATTCTCTTACATGACGTGCTGCTGTTTTCCCATAGGCGTAGATTGGATCCACAGCTAATCTACTTCACATGGACGTCGCGCAGGAAGCGCAAAGCAACAACACGGACACGTAGGATTCTGCCAGGACGGCGGAGTGAAATGGATGTCAGGGAAACAGTCTGCAAAACCCCGCTTCGGCGGGGTTTTCTTTTGTCCGCAAAAAAGTTTAGCTCAGCCCATCAAGGGTTTTCGAGCGGTTAAAACGGTCATCGGGTCCGTTCATCACGTCCTCCAGCAGCGTGCGCAGCAAGGCCATCGAGGTCTGTTGCCGCTGGACATCCCGGCAGACCAATCCGACTTTCAGCGGCACTCGCGGCTCGGTCAGCGGTTTCCACAGCAATTCGTTATTGCCGAGCGCCTTTTGCGAGCGACCGGGCAGCACAGTCGCCAGTTGGCTGTGCGGCAGACTGTCGAGAATCCCCGCCATGTTGTTCAATTCGGCCTGTACCTGTGGGCGTCTGCCGAGGCTGGCCAGTTGCGTCTGCCAGATCTGGCGTACCTGGAACTCTTCTCCCAACAGCAGCATCGGCAACTCGGCGGCCTGGCTCATGGAGACTTTCTTGAATTCGCGCAACGGGTGATCGGCAGGGATGACCAGGGTCAGTTCATCTTCGTACAGCATCACGCCATGTAGCCCTGGCTGACGCGGTGGCAGGTAGCTGATGCCGATGTCCAGCGAGCCGTTAAGCAGTCGTCGCTCGATTTCCAGCCCGGTCAGTTCATAGATCTGCACCACCAGATGCGGTTGAGCCTTGCGCACCCGCTCAAGCATCTGCGGCACCAGGCTGGTGTGCACGGTTTGCAGTACACCGATGGCCAATGTGCGCAGCGCCTGTCCCTTGAAATTACCCAATGCCTCGCGCGCCCGCTGCATGCCATCCAGCAGTGGCACTGCGTGGTTGTACAACGTGTGAGCGGCGAGGGTGGGCAGCAGGCGTTTGCTGCTGCGCTCAAACAGGCTCACATCGAGGTTCTGTTCGAGGTGGCGAATCTGCTGGGACAACGCCGGCTGGGAGATCGAAAGACGCTCGGCGGCCCGGCCGACGTGGCCTTCTTCGTAGACCGCGACGAAATAACGCAGTTGCTTGAAATCCATAAGGTGCGCTTATCGAAAATGCTGGGAAATCGAAATGGCTCAAGGCCGTGCATGCGCCTAGTCTAGCCGCATTCACAAGGCTTACAGGGCCATAGAACGCGATGAATAACGTTTGCCGCGAAGGTGTTTACATAGGTAAGGCAAAAAACCTCAATCGAGGCTTGTCCGGATGAATCTGTTCAGTATGCGTCGCAATCCACCGAGTCTTGACGACCTTGCTGTGGACATCTTCCAGCCGTCCCGCCGCGACAACCTTTCCAGCGAGTACCTGATGCCCAGCGTCGAGCGACCGAAACAGATTTTCGTTCGAGGCCAGGGCTCCTGGTTGTGGGACAGCGATGACCGTGCTTACCTGGATTTCACCCAAGGAGGCGGGGTCAACAGCCTGGGGCACAGTCCTTCGGCATTGGTCCAGGCGATTTCGCAACAGGCTCAATCACTGATCAACCCCGGTTTTGCTGTGAACAATCGCGGCATGCTCAACCTTGCCGGGCGCCTCTGCACCGCCACTGGCAGCGATCAGGCGTACCTGCTCAACAGTGGCAGCGAAGCGTGTGACGGGGCGATCAAACTGGCGTGTAAGTGGGGCCAACGCTATCGCGGTGGAGCTTCGCGGATCATCGTTGCCAACGAAGGCGACCATGGTCGTAGTTTTGCGACGATGGCGGATTTGCGCCACGTTCCCTTCAATGATCTTGCAGCCATGCATGCAGCGGTCGACGCCCGGACCGTAGCAGTCATGCTTGAACCGATCCAGAACCAGGCTGGAGTGATCCCGGCCACCGAGTATTACCTGAAGGGCGTTGAACGCCTGTGTCGTGAGCTGGGCATTCTGTTGATCCTCGATGAAGTGCGAACCGGTATGGGTCGTTGCGGCACGTTCCTCGCTGAACAGTCCTACGGGATTCGCGCAGATATCGTCGTCCTTGGCGAAGGGCTGGGCGGTGGCGTGCCGCTGGCTGCGTTGCTGGCGCGAGGCAAGGCCTGCTGTTTCGAGATCGGCGAACTGAGTGGCCCTCATCATGGCAATGCCTTGATGACAGCCGCCGGTATGGCGGTACTCGATAGCGTGCAGGACAAAGGTTTTCTCGAGCACGTCTGGGAAACCGGTCAACACCTGCGCGAAGGTCTCGGGCGTCTGTCTAATCGTTATGGCCACGGCGAATTGCGTGGGCAAGGTCTGTTCTGGGGGCTGACACTGTCAGACGATTCGGCCGACGCCGTAGTCAGTGCCGCGTTGTACGAAGGCCTTTTGCTCAGCGCCCCGCAACCCGACTGCCTGCGCTTCACCCCCGCACTGACGGTCAGCAACGCCAACATCGACGAAATGCTTCTGCGCCTGACCCGCGCCTTCTCCCGTGTGCGCACCGCGCACTTGCAGTGCCGCAAAGGAATTGCGGTCTGACCGGTACTACACACATTCCAGAACCGTCTCGCGGTAATAACGCATCGCCCCACGTCTGATTCTTTTCACGTGGGGCGTTTTTTTGTCTGCAAAGCACCGCGAAGTTTTGGCTGAAGGGGGGGAAGGGACTGAACCCTGACGAACGGCACAGGTCGATTAACTGGAGGGCTCACACGAGCCCACTTCAAATCAGGAGCTGCCCCATGGACTTTATTCGAATCATCATCGCCATTCTGTTGCCGCCATTGGGTGTGTTTCTGCAAGTCGGTTTTGCCGGGGCGTTCTGGCTGAACATTCTGCTGACGTTGTGCGGTTATATTCCGGGGATCGTGCATGCGGTCTATATCATCGCCAAGCGCTGAGGTTTGCGGGGTCAGATAGACCGATATCGCGAGCAGGCTCACTCCCACATTGGGTCTAAGGTGTTGCAGAAATCCCTGTAAGAGTGAGCCTGCTCGCGATGGACGCGCCGCTAATCAGGCAGTGTCCCCAAGCCCGATCACCCGCCGATAAAACAACCACTCCTGTTCCAGCGCATGTGCCTGATTGCTCGCCTTGCGAAAGCCATGGCGTTCATCGGCGTAGTAATGCGCTTCAACCAGAATGCCGTTGTCCTGCAGCGCGGTAACCATGTCGCGGGTCTGCTGCGGCACGACCACCGCGTCCAGTTCCCCTTGAAAGAAAATCACCGGCACGCTGATGTTGCCGGCATGCAGCAGCGGCGTTCTTGCGGCATAGCGTTCGGCATCCTGCAGCGGATCACCAATCAGCCAGTCCAGATAATCGCCTTCGAATTTGTGCGTTGCGCGCCCCAATGCCACGGGGTCGCTGACGCCGTACAAACTGGCACCGGCGCGGAACACTTTCTGAAACGCCAGCGCGCAAAGAGCGGTGTAACCGCCGGCACTGCCACCGCGAATAAACGCTTTTCCACCATCGATCAATCCACGTTCGGCGAGGTGAGCGACTACCGCACAGGCATCTTCCACATCGACGTCGCCCCAACTCAAATGCAGTGCCTGGCGATAAGCCCGGCCATAACCGCTGCTGCCTCGATAGTTGAGATCGGCCACGGCAAAGCCGCGTTGCGCCCAGTATTGAATGCGTGGGTCGAGCATCGGGTAGCACGCCGACGTGGGACCACCGTGGATGAACACCACCAGCGGCGGCGTTGCATTGCCCGTCATCGCTGGATAAAAGAAACCGTGGGCTTCGCCTGAGCCGCTCGGGTAGCGCAGGGTTTGCGGGAGGCTGATCTGCGCGGCGGGCAACGGTGCAATCCCGCCGGCCAGTACCTTGACCTGACGGCTGAGGCGGTCGATGGCGATCACCGCCGATGAACTGACCGGCGATGCAGCGATGCAATAAATGAACTGCTCATCCAGTGCCAGATGACGGAAGCGGCTGTAGTCCCCGGTGAAATCTTCGGTGGTCTCGCCGCAAAGACCTAGCAGGCCAAAACCCCCTTCGGTCCAACTGGCCAGGTAGTGGTCTTCACCCAAAGGCAGCCAGGTGCACCCTCCCAATTGCCACGGTGCTGGCCCATGATCCGCTGCGGCACAGGGCAATGGGCTCAAACCGTCTGAAGTCTCCACCCATGGCTGCCAAAAACCGCCACGGTCCGTCAGACAGAGCAGTCGCCCGCTGTCATCAAATCGAGGTTGTTGCAGCGATTCCTGAACACCCTCGCCAGCCACGCAACGTGGCGGTGCAAACCCGCCCTCGCTCTGACGTTCGGCAACCATCAGCCGCGTCGCGGTCCAAGGCTGATCCGGCCGGCTCCATTCGATCCACGCGAGGCGTTGCGAGTCTGGGCTCAAGGTCGGTGCCGCGTAGAAGTCGGCACCCTCTGCCAGCAGGTGACGCGTGCCGTCCTTCACATCAATCGCCACCAATCGATGCCGGTCGCGGGTCTCCTCAACCGCCAAAACCTGTCCGTTGGCGAATTGCAGATCGCCGTAACGGCATCCGCCCGACGTCAGCCCTTCAGGTGTTTCACCCTTCAGCGATTGCCGATACAACTGCTGGTCCGCCTCGTTGACGAAAACTATCCCGTCATCAGTCAGACAAAACGCCCCACCGCCATATTCGTACACCCGGCTGCGCACACTGAAACCCACCGGTGTCAGGCACTCCGCCTGACCGTCACGCCACTGCCAGATTCGGCAGGCGGCGTCTTCAGGGCGGTATTCGTTCCAGAACACGCCATTGCGGCCGAGCTGCAACTCGGCAAAATCGACACCGGAAGCGACAGCTTTAGCCGCGCTGAAGGGCTCAGCTTTTTGCGATGAGGCGTGAGTTTCGTTCATTGCGAAAGGCCAGTTGTTCGATGGTCTGGGTCGCGTGCTCGGCTTCTTCGCGGGCCTTGAGGATCACGCCGTGATGTTCGGATTTGCTGCACACCGGGTCGGCATTGCTCGCGTCTCCCGTGAGCATGAACGCCTGGCAGCGGCAGCCACCGAAGTCTTTTTCTTTCTCGTCGCAAGAGCGGCAGGGTTCGGGCATCCATTCGTAACCGCGAAAGCGGTTGAAGCCAAACGAGTCGTACCAGATGTGCTGCATGCTGTGGTCGCGCACGTTGGGAAACTGCACCGGCATCTGTCGGGCGCCGTGGCAGGGCAGGGCGGTGCCGTCCGGCGTGACCGTCAGAAAGAGGCTGCCCCAGCCGTTCATGCAGGCTTTCGGGCGTTCTTCGTAATAGTCCGGCGTGACGAAAATCAGCTTGCACGGATGCCCTTCGGCCTCCAGTTTTGCGCGGTATTCATTGGTGATGCGTTCGGCGCGGACCAGTTGTTCCTTGGTTGGCAACAGGCCGACCCGATTGAGTTGCGCCCAACCGTAAAACTGGCAGGTGGCGAGTTCCACAAAGTCCGCCTCAAGGGCAATGCACAGCTCGATGATGCGGTCGATCTTGTCGATGTTGTGCCGATGGGTAACGAAATTCAGCACCATCGGATAGCCGTGGGCTTTCACCGCACGAGCCATTTCCAGCTTTTGCGCGAAGGCTTTTTTCGAACCGGCCAGCAGGTTGTTCACCTGCTCGTCGCTGGCCTGAAAGCTGATCTGAATGTGGTCCAGGCCGGCCTTTTTGAAGTCGCTGATTTTCTGCTCGGTCAGGCCGATGCCGGAAGTGATCAGGTTGGTGTAGAAACCCAACTTGCGCGCCTCGGCAATCAGCTCGGCGAGGTCCTGGCGCACCAGCGGCTCACCCCCGGAAAAGCCCAACTGGGCCGCGCCCATCTCCCGCGCTTCGCGGAACACTTTTATCCACTGTTCCGTGCTCAGTTCTTTGCCTTGCTCGGCGAAGTCCAACGGATTGGAGCAGTACGGGCATTGCAGCGGGCAGCGGTAGGTCAGCTCGGCCAGCAACCACAGCGGCAGGCCGATTTCCGGTTTGGGCGGCAACGTGCCTGACGCAGAATCAGGCAAGTTCGATCCAGTGCTGAGCACGGGCGACCTCCATGAATTGCTCGATGTCTTCACCGAGCTCGGGAACGCCGGGAAACTGCGCGTCCAGTTCGGCAATGATCGCCGCGACATTGCGTTCGCCGTCAATCAAACCGCCTATCAGCGCGGCGCTTTCATTGAGTTTGATCATGCCTTCCGGGTACAGCAGCACATGGCCTTTCTGCGCCGGTTCGTACTGAAAGCGGTAGCCGGTACGCCAGATGGGGGTCTTGCTGCGGTCGAAACTCATAAGGTGATTCCTTTGTGCCAGACCCGTTGGTCGGTCACGCTGTGATACGGCGGGCGTTTCAGTTCGTAGGCCATGCTCATGGCATCGAGCATGCTCCAAAGAATGTCCAGTTTGAACTGGAGAATTTCCAGCATGCGCTCTTGGCCTTCCCGCGTCGTGTAGTGCTGCAAGGTGATTGCCAGCCCATGTTCCACATCGCGGCGCGCCTGGCCCAGGCGAGTGCGGAAATACTCGTAGCCGGTCGGGTCGATCCACGGGTAATGCTGTGGCCAGCTGTCCAGGCGCGATTGGTGGATCTGCGGAGCGAACAGTTCGGTCAGCGAACTGCTGGCGGCTTCCTGCCAACTGGCGCGGCGGGCGAAGTTGACGTAGGCATCGACGGCGAAACGCACGCCGGGCAGGACCAGTTCCTGGGAGCGCAGTTGATCCGGGTCCAGGCCTACCGCCTGGCCAAGCCGCAGCCAGGCTTCGATGCCGCCGTCTTCGCCGGGGGCGCCGTCGTGGTCGAGCAGGCGCTGAATCCACTCGCGGCGGATTTCGCGATCCGGGCAGTTGGCGAGGATCGCGGCGTCTTTCAGGGGGATGTTCACCTGATAGTAAAAACGGTTGGCGACCCAGCCCTGGATCTGCTCGCGGGTTGCCCGACCCTCATACATCGCCACATGGTAAGGGTGATGGATGTGGTAATAGGCGCCTTTGGCGCGCAGGGCGGCCTCGAATTCGGCGGGGGACATGGGGGTGTCAGTCATTGCGGTTCTCCGGGTAGGACCGGTGGATTCTTGGGTGCCTGGTCTGACCTCATCGCGAGCAAGCTCGCTCTCACAGGGAAACGCGATCAACTGTGGGAGCGAGCCTGCTCGCGAATTGGCTGTCAGCTACAACACAATACTCATGCCGTCATACGCCACTTCAACACCCCGCCGAAGCAACTCGGCTCGCTCAGGCGAATCCTCATCCAGAATCGGATTGGTGTTGTTGATGTGGATAAGCACCTTGCGCTGCTTGGGCAATTGCTCCAGCACTTCCAGCATGCCGCCGGGGCCGTTCTGCGCCAGATGGCCCATTTCCCGACCGGTGCGGGTGCCGACGCCACGGCGCTGCATTTCGTTGTCGTCCCACATCGTGCCGTCCACCAGCAGGCAATCGCTGCCGGCCATGATCTCCAGCAGCGGCGCATCGACCTTGCCCAGCCCAGGTGCGTAGAACAGCTTGCCGCCAGTGCTCAGGTCTTCAATGATCAGGCCGATGTTATCGCCGGGGTGCGGGTCGAAACGGTGTGGCGAATAGGGCGGGGCGGCGCTGCGCAGCGGCAGCGGGGTGAAACGCAGATTCGGGCAGGCCGCAATGGTGAAGCTGCGGTCGAGTTCGATCGGGTTCCAGTTCAGTCCACCGTTCCAGTGGGTCAGCATGGTGAACAGCGGAAAACCGGTGCTCAAATCTTCATGGACCATGTCGGTGCACCAGACCTGATGTGGGCAACCTTCACGCAGGCTGAGCAGGCCGGTGGTGTGATCGATCTGGCTGTCCATCAGGATGATCGCGCTGATGCCTGTATCACGCAGGGCCCGGCCCGGTTGCATCGGGGCGAAGCTCTGGAGTTGGGCTCGAATGTCCGGTGACGCGTTGCACAGCACCCAGTTCACGCCATCATCGGAAATGGCGATGGACGATTGGGTCCGCGCCTTGGCGTTCAGGCTGCCATCGCGAAAACCGGCGCAGTTCACGCAGTTGCAGTTCCACTGGGGGAATCCGCCGCCGGCGGCGGAACCTAGAATCTGGACAAACATGGCCGCTCCATTATTTGAAAAATGAAAATAAAAACGCCTCGGCGAGCCGAGGCGTTAGCACTGCGATACAAAAAGATTAGCGGCTTGCGAAGTACATGGTGACTTCAAAGCCGATACGCAGGTCGGTGTAAGCGGGTTTGGACCAGGACATGGGAGCGCTCCTTCAGGTGATGGGACAGTAAAGATCTATACATATAGTCCACCTCCAGCCGGAGATGTTCAGATAGTTAGGTTGCTATGTTACTCAAAATTACAGGGCGGTTGCCCGTGAAACTTTGAGAAAGCTAATTGCAGCGCCGGTAATGATCATTTTGTCACTTGCCAAATCACGCTTGGGGACGGGCCGTTGGCCAGGCAGCGCCATCCGCCGAGCGCTTGATTCAAACGCTGCGCTGCGGCCAGTAGTGCATCGCGGTCGATCAGCAGAATTGTTTCAGGCAGACGCTCCAGATAATCCGACGAGTGGCCAGCCAGTCTTCCCTGCCAGAGCAGTTCGGCTGCCTGCCTCATCGGCAGGGCGTTCAGGTCGAATTGGTCTGCCAAAGACTGACGTTGGGCGGTGAACGTCCCCTCGTTCATGCCTTCGATCATTTCTGGCAAGTTGCTTAGAAAGTGTTCGATGTGTGCCAGCAAGCCTGCCGGTGCAACGTTCGGTGATTGCACGCCGAACAGAATCCCGGTCTGCCCATGGAGTTGGCGCAATGCGCTGAACACCGCATAACCCAGTTGTAATTCGAGCCGCAGACGTTGATAGAACGGCGTCTGGCACAGGTGCGCGAGCAGCCGCCAAGCGGCTTCATCGGTGATGTCCTGCGTAGCGGTCGGACAGAACAGCAACAGCGCATGTTCACTGGAACCGGTGTCGACAGTTGTCCACAGGCGCTGCGCGTTGATCGAGGGCGGCGCCGAGGGTTGATCCGCAACGCCGGGCACGCGGCTTAGCGCCAAACCCATTGCCGCTTGTGTCTGTGGCGACAGGCCAAGGGCCAGGCCTTCCCAGCGCGCACTCGACCAAAGCTGCTGCAAGTCCCCAGATTCAACGGCGGGTTCAAGGCAAAAATCAGGCAGCGCCTTCAGCAGGTGTTTGATCGGAATCAATGGGGTGCTTGGCGATTCATTCTGTGAGAAACCGGCTTTTTGCGTGGTCAGCTCTTTCAATGCGTGTTCGAGGATGGTTGGCATCGATGCCTGTAGCCCCGTCATCTTCAGCAGCCATTCCTTGCCTGATGCACTGAAGGAAACGTCGACGCCAGCCTGACGCGCATCTTCACGTAATGACTGCAAGTGGTTTTCAAGGCCCGACTGAAGGCCGGCAAGAGGTTTGAAGTCGAGTCGCCAGCGCACATAAATCGCGCCTTCAACAGTGTTATCTGGCAGCACCGAACTGAACTGCATCGGGGAGTTTTCGCGACGATTGCGCGAGCGGTCCTGGGCAAACGTGCGCAGACCACGGTGTTTGCTGGTCTGTCCGCGAATCAGCCCGGCATTGGTCGCGGGTGCTTCGGTGCGTAAAAACGGATTCGGCGTCGGCAGTTGCCATTCGCCGCTGAAGTTATCCACAGCGCCGATTTTGTTCAGGATGTCTTTCAGGGCAACAACGCCATGGGCGGATAACCCGGTCTCCAGTTGCTCACTGTCCTGCTGGGCCAGTTGCAAGGCGCCGCTGACTTGCTGTTGGCGTTGCAGCAGCGAGGCGTACTCTTCGCGCATGCTGGCCCAGTCTTGATGGGAGGCAAAGAAGCCGAGCCAATCGACCAGCTGCTGACGAATCAGGCTTTCTGATTGATGGGTACTGAGCTCAATGTGCAGCAAGGCTTGTCCCGCATATTGGTACAGCGGTGCGGCTTTCAGGCTATCAGCCAGACCTTGTTCTCTCAGCGTTGTCACCAGCCCGCCAGGTTTCGCGGCGTTCAGCCAATGGCACAGAAACGCCAGGGCTTCGCGCGACGACTCGGGCAACGCTTCGAACGCGAACAGAAGATTCAACTGACGTTCGCCGGCCTGTTGATAAGTTTTTTCCGACGCGTCCATCAGCGCTTCAGGCGCTTGTTGCGCGACTTTCTCCCCGGCAGGAATCCGTGCGTTAAAGCGCTGAGCCATCTCACGCAACGCATCGACACTCTGCGGCCCGGCAAGGCTCAGTGTCATCTGTCCTGTCTGATAAAACCGCTGATGAAAACCCTTCAGCGCTTGCTGGAACTCAGGCTGCGGCACTGGCAGGCTGTCGCGATTTCCAGCATGAAACCCGCGCAAGGGATGGGTCAACGAAAGCCCTTCGAACAACGCCAATTGGTGTTGCGCCACGGCATCCTGCGACCAAGCGACGAATTCCGCGTGCAGCACTTCCCGTTCACGCAACTGATCGTCCAGATTCATAAGCGGATGAGCGAGCATGTCTGACAGACGCTCCAACCCTCCGGCAAACGCCTGAGTCGGCAGCTCGAAAAAGAAGTCGGTCGTGCGCTCATTGGTTCGCGCGTTGACCTGACCGCCATGACCCTGAACGTAGGCCATCAGACCTTGCCCTGTCGGAAAATGCTCCGTTCCCAGAAACAGTAAATGCTCCAGAAAATGCGCCAGCCCCGGCCACGCCAGCGGCACATCGTGACTGCCCGCCGCAACGCGCAGCACTGCCGCACAGCGCTTCAACGTCGGGGCATGACGCAGTGTCACCTGTAAGCCATTGGCCAGGGTTTCAGTGAGGGGGCGAGGGTGATTCAGCGCAGGCATGAGCACTTCCAGTACAGAGAAGCGCTAATGCTAGCGGATTACAGGGGATCAGCGCTTGTTAAGGTCGCCGTAAAGCTCGGGACGGCGATCGAGCAAGTAGCGATTGGCGGCGCGTGAGTCGGCCATCAATTGACGATCCAGTTCGCCGACAATCAGCGCTTCATCCAGACCGGCCTGAGCGATGCGACTGCCATCCGGTGCGGCGATGCTGCTCTGGCCGCAGTAGTGGATCTCACCTTCATGGCCGCAGTAATTGGCGTAGGCCACGTAGCACTGATTCTCGAAGGCGCGGGCACGAACGGTAACGTCGGCGACGAAGTCGAAGGGAATCATGTTCGCCGTCGGCACCAGGATCAGCTCGGCACCGGCCAGGGCCAGGCGCCGGGCGTTTTCCGGGAACTCCATGTCGTAGCAAATCAGGAAGCCAAGCTTCCAGCCATTGAGCTCCACCAACGGAAAATCATCCTGCCCGGCGCTGAACATCGAGTGATCGAGGTCGCCGAACAAGTGCGTCTTGCGGTAGTTGCACAACCGCTCACCGTGGGCGTCGATCAACTGCACGGCGTTGTAGATTTGCCCGTCCTCAGTGCGCTCCGGGTAGCCATACAAAATGGCAATCCCGGCCGTCTTGGCAATGCGCGCAATCTGCTGCGCCGACTCACCGTTGTGCACCTCCGCGAGGACGCTGACGGCATCGACGCCGATGTTGTAGCCGGTCAGGAACATCTCCGGCACCACCAACAAGTCGGCACCTTTGGCTTCCAGCGCCAGTTGATGAAGGCGATGCAGATTGCCGGCGACGTCCAGGGGCAGCGGTGGACATTGGTAAAGAGCTACGCGCATTTAGGATTCCTCTTACTCAGGCAGGGCGATCGGACCGATCTCGTTGAACACATCACCTGGACCCGGGTTCTCGGCGTGAGTTTCACCGCCGAAGTGTTTCATGATGCCCCACACCGCGTTGAGCGACGTCTGCACCGCGCCTTCAACCCAGGCCGGCGTCCACGAAACGTCGTCGCCAGCGATGAATATTCCGCGTTGCTCGGCCGGCATGTCGTCCTGCATGAAGTGCGCGTACATGCGCTGGTTGTAGCGGTAGTGACCGGGCAAGGCGCCTTTGAAGGCACCGAGGAAATGCGGGTCGGCTTCCCACGATACGGTGATCGGATCGCCAATGATGCGCGCGGCGATGTCGACTTTCGGGTAGATCTTTTTCAACGCGTCCAGCGCCAGTTTCACGCGCTTTTCCACGGGGTGCGGAAGCATTTTCAGCGCGTCGCTCATCCACGAGTACGACAGGCAAATCACACCGGGCTTGTCGTCACCGTTGTCGAACAGGTAAGTGCCACGGGTCAGGCGGTCGGTGAGGGTCATGCTCATCAGATCACGGCCGGTTTCCGGGTCCTTGTCCTTCCAGAACGGGCGGTCGACCATCACGAACGTCTTCGACGATTGCATGTAGCGGGTGCGGTCGAGGGCCATCCACATCTTTTGCGAGAACAGGCTTTCATCGCATTCGATCTGGGTGGTCAACAGCCAGCTCTGACAGGTGGTCAACACTGCCGCGTATTCGCGGGTGTCACCGTTGTTGTCGGTGACCGCGAAACGACCGTCAGCGGCGTGGGCGATTTTTTTAACCCCGGAGCGCGGCGCGCCTCGGTGCAAAGACTTGAGACTGGTGCCTTCGGGCCAATGCACGCAACGTTCTGGCACATGGCGCCAGATGCCTTGCGGGACTTGTTCGACGCCGCCGACGACCAGGTGCTGGTGATCATCGCAGTTGGTCATCACCACCCGGAAAATTTCCAGCATCGAGTTCGGGAAGTCAGAGTCCCAGCCGCCGGTGCCGAAGCCGACCTGACCGAACACTTCGCGGTGATGGAACGACAGTTTGGCGAAGGCTTTTGAGGTCGCGACGAAGTCGTAGAAGGTGCGGTCGTCCCACAGCGGAACCAGGGTGTTCCACAATTCTTTGAGGCGCGGCACGTCTCGGTCACGGATCGCTTGCTGGATATCGGCGAACTGTGAACCGGCTTCCAGTGCATCCGCCCAGGCGTCAGCCACTTCCTGGAACAGGGCAGGAAGATCCGCCAGTTTCTGTGCGTAATGGGTTTTGCCTTCGATGTCGATCACCGTGCTGCCCGACGCAGGCGTCAGTGGGTTCGGAAAAGGCTTGGTCTGCAGGCCGAGTTTGTCGACGTAGTGATAGAACGCGGTAGACGATACCGGGAAGCGCATCCCGCCCAATTCGGCGACGATTCCATCGGTCCCGTTGAACGCCTGGGAGCGCAAACGACCGCCCATCTTCGAGGCTTCGTAGACGACCGGTTTCAAGCCCAGTTTCATCAGCTCGTAAGCGGCGACCAGGCCTGCGATGCCGGCGCCGACAATCGCTACTTCGGCACCGTGGTTGTGTGCAGGAATGCTGCCCAGGCCAGCCGGGTGTTCGATCCAGTCGTCGAAGGCGAACGGAAAGTCGGGACCGAAAATGGTGACGGGTTTCTTACCGTCTGCAGGATGGCGATTGTTCTTGTTCATGGCTGACCTTGCTGTCGACCCGACGCGGGATGCGCGTCTGAGTATAGGAAAAGATGGCTGCCATTCTAGTGAGCGTAGAACACGTTAATAAGACGCAATGTGTCGTCGTTTTGCCAATTGTTTAATCATAATGACGATTGAATGCTACATACCGTCAATGCCGCAGCCGAGCTTGCGCGCGATGAGGCCCTCCACACACCAATGAACTATCGGCAAGAAAGCTCAAACCGGCTGCCCCCGATCAATCTTGCTACTCAAAATAATCGAGGTCGTTGTTTTCTCCACCCCATCGACACTGCCGATCTGATCCAGCAACTGATCCAGCTGCTCTGGCGAGTCAGTCCGCAGCCACGCCACATAATCAAATTCGCCACTCACTGCACACAACTGCTGAACCTGCGCCATCGCACTGAGTCGGCGTAGTACTTCCTTGCCCGAGCGCGGTTGCACAGTGATGCCGACATACGCCTGCAACCCGCCATCCACCACGCGCTGACCGAGGCGCACACCGTACCCGGTAATGACCCTGGCCTTTTCCAGCCGCGCCAATCGTGAGGTGACGGTCGTACGAGCGATGCCCAGTTGCCGGGCCAGCATGGCCACGCTCTCGCGGGCGTTGATCTGCAAGGCGGCGATCAATTGGCGGTCGATCTCGTCAAGAACGGGCGGGCGTGTATCAGGCAAGGGGCGCCTCCAGTGGCGTGGAACAATGGCTGAGCATGTTACAGGCTCGTCCGACTGGACGCTTGTGGTCGATATTCGAACGGGTCTTTGTACCGTTCAGGACATTTCCGTCTGCGACAAATTGCCATAAGTAACTAGGTGGTACATCATTTCGCGCTTGTCACAAATGGGGAAAATTTCCGACATGAATAATTCTGGGGCTGCCGGTGGCGGCAAATGGCTGTTGCGCGGTCTGGGGGTGCTGATTGCCTTGATCGGGCTTGGCCTGGCGGGTGGCGGCGGCTACCTGATTGCACTGGGCGGCAGCGCTTACTTCTTGCTGATGGGCCTGGCGATGTTGGTGTCCGGGCTGATGATTGCCCGTTGCAAGCCGCAAGGCGCGTGGCTGTATGGACTGGCGTTGATCCTGACTGCGATTTGGGCTGTGTGGGATGCCGGTTTCGACTACTGGCCGCTGGTGTCGCGCGTGTTGACGTTCGCTGTGATCGGTCTGGTCGTTGCGCTGATGTATCCGACGCTGGTGCGTGCTTCAGGCGCGACGGCGGGCCGCGGAGCCTATGGCCTGGCCGGTATCCTGGGTGTCGGCGTCGTCGCAACGATGGCTTACATGTTTGTGCCGACGCATGTGGTCAGGGCCTCCATCGAACCGACGGTAACGCCGGTGACGTCGGGCACTGAGCAGAAGGACTGGGCGCATTGGGGCAACACCACCGCTGGCAATCGCTTTGCCGCGCTGGACCAGATCAACAAACGCAACATCGACAAGCTGCAGGTCGCGTGGATCTTCCACACTGGCGACGTTCCTGTAAGCACCGGTGCGGGTGCTGAAGACCAGAACACTCCGCTGCAAATCGGCGACACGGTCTACACCTGCACCGCCTACGGTAAAGTCTTCGCCCTCGATGCCGACACCGGCGCCCAGCGCTGGAAGTTTGACCCGCAAGGCACTGCGCCGAACTGGCAGCGCTGCCGTGGTCTGGGGTATTCCGAAACGCCGGCGTTCTCGGATAACCAGCCCACTGCCTGTACGAAACGTCTGTTTCTACCGACCGGCGATGCCCGACTGATCGCCATCAATGCCGACACCGGCAAGCCGTGCGAGGCGTTTGGCAATCGGGGAACGGTCGACCTGACAACGGATATGGGCGAAGTGAAACCGGGCTATTACCAGCAAACCTCTACCCCGTTGGTTGCCGGTAATGTGGTGATCGTCGGCGGCCGCGTGGCGGATAACTACTCCACCGGCGAGCCGCCAGGTGTGGTCCGCGCCTATGACGTGCGCAGTGGCGAACTGGTGTGGGCGTGGGATCCGGGGAATCCGGACACGACCAAACGCCCGCCTGCCGGGGAGGCCTATACCCGTGGCACGCCGAACGTTTGGTCGGCCATGTCCTACGACGCCAAACTCGGTCTGGTGTACTTGCCAACCGGCAACGCCACCCCGGATTTCTTCGGTGGTCAGCGCACGGCATTCGATGACAAATGGAACTCGTCCATCGTCGCCATCGACGTGAAGACCGGTCAGGTGCGCTGGCACTTCCAGACCACTCACCACGACCTCTGGGACTTCGACCTGCCAGCCCAGCCGCTGCTGTACGACGTACCTGACGACAAGGGCGGCCTGCTGCCTGCCTTGGCGCAAGTGACCAAACAGGGCGAGATATTCCTGCTCAACCGCGAAACCGGCGTACCGATCGCCCGCGTCGAAGAGCGTCCGGTGCCTCAGGGCAACGTGCCCGGCGAGCGCTATTCACCGACCCAGCCGTTCTCGGTGGACATGCCGTCAATCGGTAACAAGACATTGACCGAGTCCGACATGTGGGGCGCCACGCCGTTCGATCAACTGATGTGCCGCATCCAGTTCAAAGGCATGCGTCACGAAGGCGTCTACACCCCGCCAGGGCTTGATCGCGCATTGCAATTCCCGGGCTCGTTGGGCGGCATGAACTGGGGCAGTGTTTCGGTGGACCCGAATACGAATTACATGTTCGTCAACGACATGCGCCTGGGCCTCGCCAACTACATGATCCCGCGCAACAAAATCGCCGCCGGGGCCAGTGGTATTGAAATGGGTGTAGTGCCGCAGGAAGGCACGCCGTTTGGTGCAATGCGCGAACGTTTCCTCTCGGCGGCCGGTATTCCGTGTCAGAAACCACCGTTTGGCACGATGTCCGCCATCGACCTCAAGACCCACAAACTGATGTGGGAGGTCCCGGTTGGAACTGTACAAGACACCGGTCCGCTGGGTATTCGCATGCACGTGCAGATCCCGATTGGCATGCCGACGCTGGGCGCTTCGCTCGCGACTCAGTCGGGGTTGCTGTTCTTCGCGGGGACGCAGGATTTTTACCTGCGTGCCTTCGATACCGGCAATGGCAATGAGATCTGGAAGGCGCGTTTGCCTGTGGGCAGCCAGTCGGGGCCGATGACGTACGTTTCGCCGAAAACCGGCAAGCAGTACATCCTGCTGACGGTGGGGGGTGCGCGTCAGTCGACGGATCGGGGGGATTATGTGATTGCGTATGCGTTGCCTGAGTAGGGGCTAATCACAGGTACGAAAAAGCCGCGCATCAGCGCGGCTTTTTTATTTGGTGGGCCCACACGGACTTGAACCGTGGACCAAAGGATTATGAGTCCTCTGCTCTAACCAACTGAGCTATAGGCCCTCAGTAGGCCGCGGATTATAGCGACGGTTTCTTCGCTGTGCTATCCGAAAAATCCGATACGGCCATACGAAGAAACGTCGCGGCGAATTCGTCGGCGGGAAGAGGCGGGCTGACGATGTAACCCTGGATCTGTTCGCAGCCTTCGGCGGCGAGGAATTCCTGCTGGGCAAAGGTCTCCACACCCTCGGCGATGACGGTGAATTGCATACTGCGGCCCAGCGCAATGATCGCGCGAACGATGGCCGCATCATGTGGATCGTCAGGCAGGCCGCGGACGAACGACTGATCGATCTTGAGAATATCCAGTGGCAGGCGCTTTAGGTAGCTCAAGGACGAGTAGCCGGTACCGAAGTCGTCGATGGCCAACTGCACACCCAGCTGTTTGAGTTGGTGCAGCACCGCCAGCGCTTCTTCGGCCTGGCTCATGATGAAGTTTTCGGTAATCTCCAGTTGCAGAAAACCGGGCTGGAGATGACTGTCCTTGAGCAGTTGTTCGATTCGCCCCAGCAAGTTGGGCTGACGCAATTGGGCGCCAGCAAGGTTGACCGAGAGCGGGCCGAGGCATTCGTACACCTGATTCCACTCGTTCATCTGGCGGCAGGCGGTTTCAAGGACCCAGTCGCCGATTTGCAGAATCATGCCGTTTTCTTCGGCCAGGGGAATGAAGTGTTCCGGCGGCACCATGCCGAAGGTCGGGTGATGCCAGCGAATCAGCGCTTCGGCACCGACCAGGCGATGTTCGTCGAGGCTTATTTTCGGCTGGTAGTGCAGGAACAGCTCGTTGCGCTCGATGGCGCGGCGCAATTCGTGCTCCAGCGCCACGCGCTCGCTGGCCTGTGCCGTGAGGTCGCGGGTGTAGCTTTCAACGCGGTTACGCCCCTTGGCCTTGGAACGGTACATGGCGGCATCCGCGTTCTTGACCAGCGTGGCAACGTCGCAGCCATCCTTGGGGTACAGGCTGGTGCCGATACTGGCACTGATGAAGAACTCATGTTCACCGGCCTGGAACGGCGCCCCGAAGCAATTGAGCAGCTTGGCGGCGATGTTGTCGGCATCGCTGTTCTGTTGCAGGCCCGGCAGCAGGATGATGAACTCGTCGCCCCCCAGGCGCGCAACGGTATCAATGTCGCGCAGCTGTTCTTTGAGGCGCACCGCGATCCCTTTGAGCAGCAGGTCACCGACCGGATGGCCGAGGCTGTCGTTGATGTGCTTGAAGCGGTCGAGGTCGAGGAACAGCACAGCGCCCTGGCCACCGTTTTCCTGTTGGGTATTGAGCGCGGTCTGCAGTCGACTCTCGAACAGTGTGCGGTTTGGCAGACCAGTCAGTGGATCGTGGTGCGCCTGGTAATCGAGTTTGGCCTGCGCGTGTTTGAGGCTGGAGATGTCAGCGAACACCGCCACAAAGTGGGTGATGAACTTGTCCCGGTTGCGCACGGCGCTGATGGTCAGCCAACTCGGGTAGAGCTCGCCATTCTTGCGGCGGTTGGAGATTTCGCCTTGCCAATGACCTTCTGCGGTCAGTTGATGCCACATCGCCGCGTAAAACGCGCTGTCATGCAGGCCGGAGGCGAGCAGGCGAGGGGTATGGCCCAATGCTTCGCTCTCGCTGTAACCGGTAATCTCGGTAAACGCGCGGTTGACCGCACTGATGTGTTGCTGTGTATCGGTGATCAACACGCCCTCGGCCGTGCTTTCGAACACGGTGGCAGCCTGTTGCAGCTTTTCCTGCATGAGGTGTCGTTCGGTAATGTCCCGGGCAATGGTCAACATGCAGTCGTCATCGCCGATCGGCAATGGACGGCTCGACACCTCGCAGAGGCGTATTTGTCCGTCGCTGCGGCGGATGTGGCAGGTGAAGTCGCGGACGAAACCGTCCCGGTGCAGCAGGTCGAGCATTTGCTTGCGTTCGTTGAGGTTGACCCATATCCCCAGGTCCAGAGACGATCGATCAACGGACATCGCACTGTTGAAGCCGGTGATACGGCTGAAACCTTCATTGACCTCCAGGAGTAATCCGTCGCTTTGGCGCGACAGTAACAAACCGTCCGGGGAGGCGTGGAAAGCCTTGGCGAATTTCTCTTCGGACGTTTGCAGTTGCTGCTGGGTTTCTTTGAGCTGGCTGATATCACGCACCACCACGACCAGGGCGGGTGTTGTGTCCAGATCGAAAAGCTCGGCGGAAATCAGGCCGGTAAACACCTGCCCATTGCTGCGGCGAAAGGGCATCTCCAGGTTGCGGATGCTGCCAGCTTGCAATCGCTGCAGCAGACCCGGCCCGACGCCAGGGATGCCCCATATATTGAGGTCGGTGGCGGTCTGGCCGATGACGTCTTCAGGCTTGAGGCCGATTTGCTCTTCGAACGCTTTGTTCACCTCCAGCAGGCAGCCGTCGGACAGTCGTGCGATCACCAGAATGTCCGGGCATTGCTGGAAGACCGAGGCGAATTTTTGTTCGGAAAGACTTAACGCTTCTTCTGTGCGCTTGGCGTCACTGATATCGATCATCAGCCCGCGCATGATCGGTTCATGGCCGTGCTCGATCAGGCTGACGATATCGCGCACCCACAGGCAGCGACCATCGGCAGTGATGACTCGGTAATCAACGCTGTGATCGCGCCCGGCCAGTACTTCGTGATCGCAAAAAGACTGTGCCCTGGTCAGGTCTGCAGGGTGGATGATGTTGCGCCAGAAACCCGGAATCAGCCAATGAGACAAGGGGTAACCGAGGAGGTCTTCGGCATGGGGTGAGACGTAGCTGTAGGTGAAATCACTGATCCGTGCTTCCCAGGCGATGGCCGACAAGCTCTCTACAAGGCCGCGATAGTGGTACTCGCTGCTGCGCAGTTCCTGTTCGAGGTCGACCCGGCGAGCAATTTCAGAACTCAGCCGGCGATTGATCCGGATCACCACGGCCAACATTACGGTCAGAAACAGCAACCCTGGCAGGCCGTAAACCAGCAAATCCGACCAGAAGGTTCGGTGATCCAGGACATTGCCCACCCAGTGCTCCTGAATGGCGCTGATTTCACTGGGGCTCATGTCCGCCAGCACTTTGTCCAGAATGCCGACCAGCACCTTGTTGTCTGGAGGCACGGCCATCGCCAGTTGATAGCGATAGGGGGTTTCACCGCTGACATACAACCCTTCGAGTTTGAGCTGGCGAAGGCTCCAGATACTGGAAGCGAGATCTCCCACCACGGCGTCCACTTTGTCAGTGGCCAATGCCTGCAAGGCCGAGCTCACATTTTGCACCGGCACCAGGTTCAGGTCTGGGTGGTGGGTGCGCAACAGCTCATGGGGGGCATAGTTTTCCACCACGGCGATCTTCAACCCGTACAGGTCTTCGAGTTTGTGCGGCTGGGCGCCGCCGACATGGGCCAGGATGACAATCGGAAAGTCGAGGTAAGGGCGAGTAAACGACAAGTACGACTGGCGCTCCGGGGTCGACATGATGCCGGGTAAAATGTCCAGCTTGCCTTGCTTGGCTTGTTCCAGCACGACCGTCCAACTGGCCGGTTCGATGGGGGTTAGCTTGATGGCCAGCCGTTGACGGATCACGTTGATGTAGTCCGCCGCCAGGCCCTGATATCGGCCTTGGTCATCGCGAAACTCAAATGGCGGCCATGACGCGTCAACACCCAGGCGCAAGTCTGGATGTGCGGTCAGCCAGCTACGTTCATCGTCAGTCAGAGTCAGCGCGCCAGCCGTTGCGGTCCAGGTCATGAGCGACAGCAAAAAAAGCACGGTCGGCAGTCTGGGCATAACGGTCTCGTTATGGCTCGGGGGAATATTTCGAGTGTAGACGGGCCAGGCGGCAGGAGGGAGGTGCGAGGGATTTAATCTGCATAAAACAAAACCCCCGGCCTGGGCCGGGGGTTCTGTTATTACTCGTCGAGGAAGGAGCGCAAATGCTCGCTTCTCGTCGGGTGGCGCAGCTTGCGCAGTGCCTTGGCTTCGATCTGACGAATCCGCTCACGGGTCACGTCGAACTGTTTACCAACCTCCTCAAGGGTGTGGTCGGTATTCATGTCGATACCGAAGCGCATGCGCAGTACCTTGGCTTCACGGGCAGTGAGGCCGGACAGGACTTCGCGAGTCGCTTCTTTAAGGCTCTCAACAGTGGCGACATCGATTGGCGACTGCATGGTCGAGTCTTCGATGAAGTCACCCAGATGGGAGTCTTCGTCATCACCGATCGGGGTTTCCATGGAGATCGGCTCTTTAGCGATCTTCAATACCTTGCGGATTTTGTCCTCGGGCATCTCCATGCGTTCGCCCAGCTCTTCCGGGGTCGGTTCGCGACCCATTTCCTGCAACATCTGCCGGGAAATACGGTTGAGCTTGTTGATCGTCTCGATCATGTGCACCGGAATACGGATGGTGCGGGCCTGGTCGGCGATCGAGCGAGTGATCGCCTGACGGATCCACCAGGTGGCATAAGTCGAGAATTTGTAGCCGCGGCGGTATTCGAACTTGTCTACCGCTTTCATCAAACCGATGTTGCCTTCCTGGATCAGATCGAGGAATTGCAGACCGCGGTTGGTGTACTTCTTGGCGATGGAGATCACCAGACGCAAGTTCGCTTCAACCATCTCTTTCTTCGCGCGGCGGGCCTTGGCCTCACCGATCGACATGCGACGGTTAATGTCCTTGATCTCGGCGATCGTCAAACCGGTTTCGGTTTCCAGTGCGGTCAGCTTTTGCTGGCAACGAACGATGTCCGGTTGCAGGCGACCAATGGCTTCAGCGTATTTGCTTTTGCCTTTGGCCAGTGCATCGGTCCAGCTTTCGTCGACTTCGTTGCCCGGGAACTGGCGCAGGAAGTCGGCACGCGGCATGCGGGCATCACGAACGCAAAGTTGCATGATCGCGCGCTCTTGCTGACGCAGGCGATCCAGGGCACTGCGAACACGCTCGACCAGTCCTTCGAATTGCTTCGGAACCAGTTTGATCGGCATGAACAGCTCAGCCAGGATCAACAGCTCGGCGATTGCCAGCTTATTGCCACGACCGTGCTTTTTCAGCGCCTTGCGGGTGATTTCCATCTGGTCGGAGACAGCGCCAAAACGCTGGGCTGCGATGACCGGATCCGGACCGCTTTCGGCTTCTTCTTCGTCATCCGATGCTTCGGCGTCATCGTCGTCGGTGTCGTCATCCGCTTTCACGGCTTTCGGATCGATCGGCGGCGGCACTTCTGCAGCAGGCGGCGCAATGCCGTCGTCCGGGTCGATATAACCGCTCAGGACGTCGGACAGGCGGCCACCTTCGGTGGTGACGCGAGTGTACTCGGAGAGAATATGATCAACCGTGCCAGGGAAGTGCGCAATTGCGCCCATCACTTCACGGATGCCCTCTTCAATACGTTTGGCGATTTCGATTTCGCCTTCACGTGTGAGGAGCTCTACCGTACCCATTTCACGCATGTACATGCGCACTGGGTCGGTGGTGCGACCAATGTCGGTCTCGACCGCTGCCAACGCTGCTGCTGCCTCTTCGGCCGCCGCTTCGTCGGTATCGGCGTCGGCCAGCATAAGGGAATCCTTATCTGGCGCAACCTCGAATACGTTGATCCCCATGTCATTGATCATGCGGATGATGTCTTCCACCTGTTCCGGATCTGAAATATCCTCCGGCAGGTGGTCGTTGACCTCCGCGTAAGTCAGGTAACCCTGCTCACGACCAAGTGTGATCAACTCTTTGATACGAGACTGCTGTTGCGCTTTTCCGGACATAACACCCTATCCACTGAAGGTCTTGGCGGGCAAAAAACAAGCCGAGGATTATACCTGAGCTATGACCTCACGCGCCAGTTGAGGTCGGGTTTGATACAGCCATATTGCGTTTTAATAGGTCGCGCATCTGATTTGCGATCTGATTTGCTTCCTCCGGGGTCAATCCCGGCTGCCTGGCTTTCCTGATTAGTACTTCCAGGCTATCCGTGTGTTGAGCCGCTGATAACCTAGTAATGGTGTCTAAAAACTGTTGTTCAAGGTTATCGCCTGCAATCAGCCATTCCTTTTCTGCCAATGCCTTGAGCAACCGTCCCTGTTCGGTCCCGTGCCAGCGCGCCATTAGCTGAATTGAGTTTAGCTTAGGATTTTTTTGCACCGCCTCGATCAGGGCCACGAGCAGTTGTGCGTAGGTATTGCTCTCATTGGCAAAATGGTTGGCAGTTTCTACCCGGCCAGCCAGATCCGGATGATGAATAAGGGTGCGCAGCGCGATCAGTGTGGGCGCTTCGACCGCAATTGGCGTGCGCGGGGCGCTCGGTTGGTCACGATCGCCGCCGCGCTTGCCATTCTTGTCCCACGGTTTCTTGTCCCATTTCTTGCCGCCGGCGCCGGGTTTCTTCGGCGTCCACTCTTGCTGCGGCACATACATGTCTTGTGACTGCGGCTGATGGTAGTCGCTGTAATCCGGCATGGCGTCGTAATCCATGCCGGGATCGTAAGCCGGTGGCGCGTCCTGAGGGGCGCTTTGCACCAGTTGGCTCACCGCTTCGCCGCTGAGGCCGGTGATTTCCGTGAGGCGCTGACGCATCAGGATGCGCAGGTTTGCGCCCGGGACTTTGTCGATCAGCGGCGCGGCGAGGGTGGCCATGTGGGCCTTGCCCTCCAGCGATCGGGGGTCCGACTCTTCGGTCAACTGCTGAAAGAAATAATCCGCCAAAGGCTGGGCGTGCTGGTTGATTCGGGCGCGGAACGCATCCGGGCCTTCGGATCGGACCAGCGTATCCGGGTCTTCGCCTTCCGGCAGGAACAGAAAGCGTGCGCGCCGCCCGTCTTGCAGGCAGGGCAGTGTCGCTTCCAATGCGCGCCATGCAGCGTTGCGGCCGGCCTGATCGCCGTCAAAGCAGAACAGCACGTTGGGCACGACGCGAAACAGTCGCTTCAAGTGCTCTTCGCTGGTCGCGGTGCCCAAGGTCGCCACCGCATTGCGCAGGCCTTGCTGGGCGAGGGCAATCACGTCCATATAGCCTTCGACGACGATGATTTCGTCGAGATTGCGGTTGTTCTTGCGTGCTTCATAAAGGCCGTAGAGTTCCTGGCCTTTATGGAATACCGGGGTTTCCGGTGAGTTCAGGTATTTCGGCTTGTCGTCGCCCAGTACCCGACCACCGAAGGCGATGATGCGCCCGCGGCTGTCGCGAATCGGAAACATCACGCGATCGCGGAAGCGGTCATAGCGTTTGCCGGTTTCGGCGTTCTCGATCAGCAGGCCGGCATCGACCATGGCTTTTTGTTGCAGGGTGTCGCTGCTCAAGTGTTTGAACAGATTGTCCCAGCCTGGCGGAGCAAAGCCGAGGCCGAAGTCGCGGGCAATTTCGCCGGTCAGTCCGCGACCTTTCAAGTAATCCACAGCCGCTTTGCGCGATGGATGACTTTTCAGTGCTTGACGGTAAAAATCGGCGGCGGCGGTGAGCAGCGGATACAGCGGCGAATCGGTTGGTTGCCGCGGTTTGTGTGGCCGGCCGCTTTCTTCGCGGGGAATTTCCATGCCGGCGGCTTTGGCCAGTTCTTCGACGGCCTGGACGAAATCCAGGTTGTCGTGGTCCATCATGAAGCCGAGGGCGTTACCGCCAGCACCGCAACCGAAGCAGTAATAGAACTGTTTGTCGGGGCTGACGCTGAAAGACGGGGTTTTCTCTTTGTGGAACGGGCAGCAAGCGGTGTAGTTCTTGCCGGCCTTTTTCATTTGCAGGCGCGAGCTGACCACATCGACGATGTCGGTGCGGTTCAGAAGGTCGTCAATGAAGCTCTGGGGAATTAGCCCGGCCATGGCGTTCTCGTCATCTGCGCTGAAAGGGACCAATAACGAAGTGCGGCCGAACGCGGGTCGTTGCTTGAGGCGCGCAAAAGATGCGGCTCGACCGGTGTCGTCTGCGTAATCGCTATCGGGGAGTGTATCTGCCGAAAATCCACTGACGTTAATACCAATCAGTAATCGACTGTTTGAAAGTGTTGCGCTGAATCCGCTGCGGCCTGTCGATGGCCTCGGATAGCTCAATAAGCGGGCACGCAAGCAGGTGCCTTGGGCTGATCGTCGTGAGAGGAATCAGTGGGTGTGCTCGTCAGTAGCCTTGGAAGGCTCGTCAGAAAAGACGTGCACCGCTGGCAAAAGAGCCAGGTCTGACGCTGTGAAGCAGATTTGTCTCGGTCGCGTCTGCGGCTCCGACGGTGAAGCATCAAGCGTTTTACGCAAATGCCATTAGCCCGGCTTGGAGCCGGGCTTGGCAGAAGCTTGCTACGATCGTCTGTGTATTAGTACAGACGAACGGCGCGGCGCTGTTCGCGCTGAACTTTCTTCGCGTGACGCTTAACAGCGGCTGCTGCTTTGCGCTTACGCTCGGAAGTTGGCTTCTCGTAAAATTCGCGGCTACGAACTTCAGCCAGTACACCGGCTTTTTCGCAGGAGCGCTTGAAACGACGCAGAGCTACGTCGAAGGGTTCGTTCTCTTTTACTTTGACGGCTGGCATCCAGAGCTACCTTCATTCATTACCGGGGTCAACATCCTCGCGGCAAAAGAGCACTTGAAGACGTCGGTTTTTAAGGGTTGCGGATGTTAACCCCTCATCGCACGGAATGCAAAGCCTCTGATCGAAAACCGCTGGTCGGGGCATCACGCGGCGACTATTATGCGCGCCTTCGAATTCAGCCTAAACAAGGCGCAAACCCATGCTAGTACTGGGATTAGAAACCTCCTGCGACGAAACCGGTGTCGCATTGTATGACAGTGAACGCGGGCTGTTGGCCGACGCACTGTTCAGTCAGATCGACTTGCACCGTGCCTATGGTGGCGTGGTGCCGGAGCTGGCCTCGCGCGACCACGTCAAACGCATGCTGCCCTTGATTCGTCAGGTGTTGGCCGAAGCTGACTGCGTGCCGACCGAGATCGACGCCATCGCTTACACCGCGGGTCCTGGCCTGGTCGGCGCGTTGCTGGTCGGCGCTTCCTGCGCCCAGGCGCTGGCCTTTGCCTGGGGCATTCCGGCCTTGGGCGTGCACCACATGGAAGGCCACTTGCTGGCGCCGATGCTGGAGGCGCAACCGCCAGAATTCCCGTTCGTCGCTTTGTTGGTGTCCGGCGGCCATACGCAGTTGGTTCAGGTTGACGGAATCGGCCAATACACCCTGTTGGGCGAGACACTGGACGACGCCGCCGGTGAGGCGTTCGACAAGACCGCGAAGATGATGGGGCTCAACTACCCGGGCGGCCCGGAAATCGCGCGCCTGGCCGAGCGAGGCGTTGGTGGGCGATTCACGTTTCCGCGTCCGATGTGCGACCGCCCGGGCCTGGCATTCAGCTTCAGCGGCTTGAAAACCTTCGCCTTGAACACCTGGCAGCAAAGCGTCAGCGCCGGGGACGACAGCGAACAAGCCCGTTGCGACATCTCTCTGGCGTTCCAGCAGGCTGTGGTGGAGACTTTGACCATCAAGTGCAAGCGAGCCCTCAAGCAAGCGGGCATGAAGCGCCTGGTCATCGCGGGGGGCGTCAGCGCCAACAAGGCACTGCGCACCTCGCTGGAGAAAATGCTCGGCGACATGAAGGGCGACGTGTTTTACGCCCGCCCGGAGTTCTGCACCGACAATGGCGCAATGATCGCGTTTGCCGGATGCCAGCGCTTGCAGGCCGGCCAGCATGAAAGCCTGGCGATCAGCGTGCAGGCGCGTTGGCCGATGGAGCAGTTGTCGGCGCTGTGATGAGCGGGTTCACGTCCGGTATTTAAAAATGCCGTTCGCGCCCGGCAAACAGGTCGCGTAGATTGCCGCGATGACGCCACACAATCAGTCCGGTGAGAGCGCTCATGGGCAGCAAGGCTGCGGGTTCCTGCCAGGCAAGCAATGGCAGGGTCAGCGGCGTGGCGATCAGTGCAGCGAGTGAGCTGGTGCGGGTCAGGTAGAACGTCAGTAGCCAGGCGCACACCGCCAGCAGTGCGGCGGGCGGGTAAAGCCCCAGCAGCATGCCGGCAGCGGTGGCGACACCTTTGCCGCCGCGAAAGCGGAAGTACACTGGATACAGATGGCCAATGACGGCGCAGATGCCGATCCAGGCCTGTTCTCGCAGCGAAAGACCGGCAAGAGCGGCGATCAGCACGGGCAGCAAGCCTTTGCAGAGGTCGCCGAGCAAGGTCAGGACAGCGAGTTTTTTGCCGGCCAGGCGCAACATGTTGGTGGCGCCGGCATTGCCCGATCCACTCATTCGCGGATCGGGGTTCCCGGTCAGGCGGCTGAGCAAAATGGCGAAGGACAGCGAGCCGAGCAGGTAGGCGAGGATCGCCAATAACCAAAACATGCTAACTATTCCGGGCGAGGACGCCCTGATTCTAACGGCGCATTGCGCCCTTGTCGTGCAGCGGAGAAAAGTGCTTGGACAGAGTGTTTATCGAGGGCCTGGAAGTCGACACCGTGATCGGTGCCTACGACTGGGAGCGAGGCATCCGACAGTGCCTGCGTCTTGATCTGAGCTTCGCTTGGGACAATCGCCCGGCCGCTGCCGGTGATGACCTGACCCTGGCGCTCGATTACGCGAGCGTTTCGTCGCGCATCCAGGCGTTTGCCGAGCAGGCGCAGTATCAATTGGTCGAGACCTTCGCCGAGCGTCTGGTCGAAGTGCTGATGAGCGAATTCAAGATCACCTGGGTGCGTCTCAAGCTGACCAAGCCTGGCGCTGTCCCGGCTGCCAAGGGCGGTGTGGGCGTGGAGATCGAGCGCGGATGTCGCTGACTCAGGTGTACCTCGGGCTCGGTAGCAATATCGAGCGAGAAACCCATTTGCAGGCGGGGCTCGAGGCCTTGGCGACGTTTTTGGTGGATATCCGCTGCTCGGCCGTGTTCGAAAGCCAGCCGGTGGGCATCAAGAGCGGGCCATTCTTCAATTTCGTGGTGTCGGCATACACCGATCTGCCGCTGATCGAACTGGACCGTCGATTGAAGTTCATTGAGGCGGACAATGGCCGTTATGCGCCGGACCGCAAGGGTTTGCCGCTGGACATCGACGTATTGTTGTTTGGTGATCTGGTGGGCAATTTCGATGGATTGATCCTGCCGCGGGCAGAGATTCTGAAGAATGCTTTTGTGTTGTGGCCTTTGTCGCTGATTGCGCCGGATCGTTTGCATCCGGGCGTAGGCAAAAGCTTTGCGACCTTGTGGGGCGAGGCGCAGATTGATCAGGTGTTGGCGCCGGTGGCTTTTGAGTGGCGTGGCGTGCAGTTGACCCCTTCAAATTTGTTGTGAGGCGGATGACATCTTCGCCAGCACGCTCCCACAGGGTCTATGCAAAACCTGTGGGAGCGTGCATTCCTGCGATGCTTTCAGGTAGACGCCGCCTCCTTGTAGGCTTTCAGCGCTTTAAGCCGTTCACGCTTGATCGCCTCACCCAGTTCCGGACCCTTGAACCCCTTTTCCAGCAATGGCTGAACCGCCACGCTTCGGGCTGCCGTCGCCGCCCCGCGTAAATAATCCGCCTGTGGATAACTTCTTTGTTCCAGCCCTTTGCGTCCGCGCGCGTCCATCTCGCAAGCTGCGATAAATTCCTCAAACCGCTGCGGCCGCCGGTAAACGTCAAAGCTTTGCAGCAACTCCAGCAAAGTCGAAGGTTTCAGCTCCAGAGCGCGATGACCGTGCGTGTGATATCGGCCGACCAGCAACGCCAGTTCCTGACAGTCTTTCGGCGCCTTGAAGCGTTCGTTGACCGCTTTGATCAGCTTTAGGCCAGTGTGTTCATGAGCAATATGGCGTGGCCATTCTTCCTCGGGCGTCAATCCTTTACCGAGGTCGTGCAGCAGGCAGGCCCAACGCACGGTCAATGGTTGTTTGTGCAGCGCTGCTTGTTCAAGCACGCTAAGCGTGTGCACGCCCGTGTCGATTTCCGGGTGGTGCGCTTCGGGCTGTGGAACGCCAAACAGCCTGTCGACTTCAGGCATCAGCACCTTCAGTGCACCGCACTCGCGTAGCACTTCAATGAACACTTGCGGCTGATCTTCCATCAACGCGCGGGAGATTTCTTTCCAGCTGCGTTCAGCGGTCAGGGCTTGCAGTTCGCCGGATTCGCTGAGTTCGCGCATCAACTCAAGTGTCTCGGGAGCAACTGTGAATCCCAGCGCCGCATAGCGGGCAGCAAAGCGGGCAACGCGCAGGACGCGTAGAGGATCTTCGGCGAACGCGGGGGAAACGTGACGGAGCAGGCGCGCTTCAAGATCGCGCTGGCCATGGTAGGGGTCAGTCAGGTTCTGCTCATCGTCTTCGGCCATGGCATTGATCGTCAGGTCGCGGCGAATCAGGTCTTCTTCGAGGGTGACCTCGGGACTGGCGTGAAAAGTAAAACCGCCATAACCGCGTCCGCTTTTACGCTCGGTGCGGGCGAGGGCGTATTCCTCGCCGCTTTTCGGATGAAGAAATACCGGAAAGTCCGCACCCACCGGGCGAAAACCCTTCGCGAGCATTTCTTCGGTCGTGGCGCCGACCACCACCCAATCGATATCGGTGACAGGTTTGCCGAGCAGGCGATCACGTACTGCGCCACCGACTTTATAAATCTGCATAAAAAACCTCCGTTAGCTCGACAGAATAACCGTTGCGTCGAACTTGCGGAGGTTCAAACAGGCTCAAAGATGAATGACGGCCAGGTCCAGTCGACCGTAATCCCCTTCACTGTGTTCACTTCTGGGGGGGACATGATGGGTTTTCATTACCTGATCCCCTTGCAGGGTTTCCAGGTGAATATCGAATCCCCACAGGCGGTGAAGATGCTTGAGCACTTCCTCGGTGGATTCGCCCAGCGGCTTGCGGTCGTGTTGCTGGTGACGCAGGGTCAGGGAGCGGTCGCCACGCCGGTCGATGCTGTAAATCTGCACGTTGGGCTCGCGATTGCCCAGGTTGTATTGGGCCGCCAGGGTTTCCCGGATGATGCGGTAGCCTTCTTCATCGTGGATCGCTGGTACCAGCAGGTCGTCCTTTTGGTCGTCATCGAGAATGCTGAACAACTTCAGGTCGCGGATCACTTTCGGTGACAGGTACTGGAGGATGAAACTCTCATCCTTGAAGCTGCTCATGGCGAACTTGATGGTGGATAGCCAGTCGGTGCCGGCAATTTCCGGGAACCAGTGGCGATCTTCATCGGTGGGTTCCTCGCACATGCGCCGGATATCCCGGTACATCGCGAACCCAAGGGTGTAAGGGTTGATTCCGCTGTAGTAAGGGCTGTCAAAACCGGGTTGAAACACCACGCTGGTATGGGATGTCAGGAACTCCATCATGAAACCGTCGGTGACCAAGCCTTCGTCGTACAAGTCGTTCATCAGCGTGTAGTGCCAGAACGTGGCCCAGCCTTCGTTCATCACCTGGGTCTGGCGCTGTGGATAAAAGTATTGGGCGATCTTGCGCACGATCCGCACGATTTCCCGCTGCCACGGTTCGAGCAGCGGTGCGTGTTTTTCGATGAAGTACAGGATGTTTTCCTGAGGTTCGGCGGGAAAGCGCGCATTGTCCTTGTCGCTGTACTTGTCCGCGCCTTTGGGAATGGTGCGCCACAGATCGTTGATCTGTTTCTGCAGATGCTCTTCCCGATCCTTTTGCCGACGCCGTTCTTCTTCCGCGGAAATCGGGTAAGGGCGTTTGTAGCGGTCGACGCCGTAGTTCATCAGTGCATGGCAGGAGTCGAGCAAGTCCTCCACGGCGTCGATGCCGTGGCGTTCCTCGCACTGCATGATGTACTGCTTGGCGAACACCAGGTAATCGATGATCGAACTGGCGTCGGTCCAGGTGCGGAACAGGTAATTGCCTTTGAAAAAGCTGTTATGCCCGTAGCAGGCATGCGCCACGACCAGTGCCTGCATGCAGATGGTGTTTTCTTCCATCAGGTAGGCGATGCACGGATCGGAGTTGATCACGATTTCGTAGGCCAGCCCCATCTGCCCACGGCTGTAGGATTTCTCGGTGCTGAGGAAGTGCTTGCCGTAGGACCAATGGTGATAGCCCAACGGCATGCCGACAGAGGCGTAGGCATCCATCATCTGTTCGGCGGTGATCACTTCGATCTGGTTAGGGTAAGTGTCGAGGGCATAACGGGCTGCCAGGCGACTGATTTCCTTGTCGTAGGCCTGGATCAGCTCGAACGTCCATTCGGAACCGGTGGAAATGGGTTGGCGCTTCTGCTCTTTGGCGGTCATGTCACTAACCTGCGCTGGAAGAGTTCACGGAAGACCGGGTAGATATCCCCGGCCGAGACCAGTTGCTGCTGGGCAAAAGTGTCAGAGAAAGCTTCGGCGATGCGCTCGTACTCGAACCACAGGGCTTGATGTTCGCGTGGGGTGATCTCAACGTAAGTGTAGTACTGCACGAATGGCATGATCTGGTTAATCAGAATGTCGCGGCAGATTGGTGAATCGTCATTCCAGTTATCGCCGTCGGACGCCTGGGCGGCATAGATGTTCCATTCGTTGCTCGGATAGCGCTCGGCCATGATCTCTTGCATCAACTTCAAGGCACTGGAAACGATGGTGCCGCCGGTTTCTCGCGAGTAGAAGAACTCTTCTTCATCCACTTCCCGGGCGCTGGTGTGGTGGCGGATGAACACGACGTCGATCTTGTCGTAGTTACGCTTGAGAAACAGGTACAGCAGAATGAAGAAGCGCTTGGCGATGTCTTTGGTCGCCTGGGTCATGGAGCCGGACACGTCCATCAGGCAGAACATCACGGCCTTGGAGCTGGGGTTGGGCTGCTTGATCAGTAGGTTGTACTTGAGGTCGAAGGTGTCGAGGAACGGTACGCGATGAATCCGCGCACTGAGTTTTTCGATTTCAGCCTCGATTTTCTGGATATCGCCGAAATTGTCCGGTTCTTCCTGCTTGAGTCGCAGCAGTTCCACTTTGGCTTCACGTAGCTTTGCACGGCTGCTCCCGGACAGGGCAATGCGCCGTGCATGGGCCGAGCGCAAGGTGCGGATAATGTTGATGCGCGATGGGTTGCCTTCGTTGCTGATCCCGGCACGTACGGTTTTGAAGGTGTCGGTGCCGGTCAGGTTGCGCTTGACCAGGTTCGGCAACTCGAGGTCCTCGAACATGAATTCGAGGAATTCCTCCTGGGTGATCTGGAAGACGAATTCGTCCATCCCTTCGCCCGAGTTGCCTGCCTTGCCGGGGCCCCTGCCTCCGCCACCACCGGGCGGACGGGCAATGTGCTCGCCGCTGGTGAACTCCTTGTTACCGGGGTGCACGACGGTTTGTTTGCCACCACGGCCGTGGTGAAGCACCGGCTCGTCAATATCGCGGCCGGGAATGCTGATCTGTTCGCCGTGTTCCATATCGGTGATGGAGCGCCGGCTGACCGCCTCTTCGACAGCCTTTTTGATGTGATCACGGTAACGCCGCAGAAACCGCTGACGGTTCACCGTGCTCTTGTTCTTGCCATTGAGACGTCGGTCGATCACATAGCTCATGACTGCTCCTTAGAAGCTGTCCTGAAAGGGGCGAGCGGTGATGCGGCATCGGACCAAGTGCAAGGGATGAGCGACGCTCCCCCAAGCGCTTTGGATGCTGCCTGAACTCGCTACCGACTTTCGAACACCTTCCAGAGGCTTGTGTAACAGAAAATGCATACACAGGCCTCTGGCTGACGACAACCGGTCTGACCGGCAGCGGGTTATTGTGATTTTCTGACCCGCAGGTACCACTCGGACAGCAGCCGTACCTGTTTGTCGGTGTAACCGCGCTCGACCATCCGTGTGACAAAGTCGTTGTGCTTCTGCTGGTCCTCTTTGCTGGCCTTGGCGTTGAAGCTGATGACCGGTAGCAGGTCCTCAGTGTTGGAGAACATTTTCTTCTCGATGACCACCCGCAGTTTTTCGTAGCTGAGCCAGGTCGGGTTCTTGCCATTGTTGTTGGCCCGGGCGCGCAGTACGAAGTTGACGATTTCGTTGCGGAAATCCTTCGGATTGCTGATGCCGGCCGGTTTTTCGATTTTCTCCAGTTCTTCGTTCAGGGCAACGCGGTTGAGGATCTCGCCGGTTTCCGGGTCGCGATATTCCTGGTCCTGGATCCAGAAGTCGGCGTACAGCACGTAGCGATCGAAGATGTTCTGGCCGTACTCGCTGTACGACTCGAGGTAGGCAGTCTGGATCTCCTTGCCGATGAACTCGATGTATCGCGGTGCCAGGTATTCCTTGAGGAAGCGCAGGTAGCGTTCGCGGGTTTCGGCCTGGAATTGTTCCTGTTCGATCTGTTGTTCAAGCACGTACAGCAAATGCACCGGGTTGGCGGCGATTTCGTGGGGATCGAAGTTGAAGACCTTCGACAGGATCTTGAACGCGAAGCGGGTCGACAGACCGTTCATCCCCTCGTCGACACCGGCGTTGTCACGGTATTCCTGTATCGACTTGGCCTTGGGATCGGTGTCCTTGAGGTTTTCACCGTCATACACGCGCATTTTCGAATAGATGTTCGAGTTTTCCGGCTCCTTGAGGCGCGAGAGCACGGTGAACTGGGCGAGCATCTTCAAGGTGTCGGGCGCGCAATGGGCCTTGGCCAGGGAGCTGTTGAACAGCAGTTTGTCGTAGATCTTCACTTCGTCGCTGACCCGCAGGCAGTACGGTACTTTGACGATGTAGATCCGGTCGATGAACGCTTCGTTGTTCTTGTTGTTACGGAAGGTGTGCCATTCCGACTCGTTGGAGTGCGCCAGCAGGATCCCGGTAAACGGAATCGCGCCGAGGCCTTCGGTACTGTTGTAGTTGCCTTCCTGAGTGGCGGTCAGCAATGGGTGCAGCACCTTGATCGGCGCCTTGAACATTTCGACGAATTCCATCAGGCCCTGGTTCGCCCGGCACAGCGCGCCCGAGTAGCTGTAGGCATCGGCGTCGTTCTGTGGGTATTCCTCCAGTTTGCGGATGTCGACCTTACCCACCAGGGCCGAGATGTCCTGGTTGTTCTCGTCTCCCGGCTCGGTTTTGGCCACGGCGATCTGATTGAGGATCGACGGATAGAGTTTCACCACGCGGAACTGGCTGATGTCGCCGCCGAACTCGGCCAGGCGCTTGGTCGCCCATGGCGACATGATGGTGTTGAGGTAGCGCCGCGGAATGCCGAAGTCTTCTTCGAGGATCGCACCATCTTCGGTGGCGTTGAACAGACCCAGTGGCGACTCGAATACCGGTGAGCCCTTGATCGCGTAGAAGGGCACTTTCTCGATCAACTGTTTCAGCTTCTCGGCCAGGGACGATTTACCGCCGCCGACGGGGCCGAGCAGATAAAGGATTTGTTTCTTTTCTTCCAGGCCCTGAGCGGCATGGCGGAAATACGAGACGATCTGGTCGATGCATTCTTCCATCCCGTGGAAGTCTTCAAAGGCCGGATAGCGGCGGATCACCTTGTTGGAAAAGATTCGCGACAGCCTCGAGTTGGTCGAGGTGTCGAGCAGCTCCGGTTCTCCGATGGCCAGCAATAGACGCTCGGCAGCGGAGGCGTAGGCGCTGCGGTCCTGTTTGCACAGCTCAAGATACTCTTGCAGCGAGAATTCTTCCTGGCGTGTGGACTCGAAGCGTTGTTGGAAGTGGCTAAAGATACTCATGACGTCACCTCGCTCGATACGTGGAGCCGACGCCGGATCACTCAGTCGATGCTGGCAGCAACCGAACAGGCGGTCGCTGTTTACCCCCCAGAACTCTAACGGAGCTGACTACTCCGAAAGCTACTCCCGATGACCCGCGCGCCGGTGTACCGGCTCTCCCCTGTTTTGGATGGCCTGCGCTTAAGGATAGTTGCTAATTCGGGAGGTAAAGGCGAGATACGTAATTATGTGTGGCAGACCGTTCGTCTGCCACCGCGCGAGCCCGCGGTGGACGGGGCTCGCAGGTTACAAAAAAATTATTCGGCGGTGCCTTGCGCGGTTTCTGCAGGGTAAGTCGTTCGCCACAGCTCAAAACCGCCGTCCATGCTGTAGACGTCGGAGAAACCTTGGCTGATCAGATAGGCCGCCGCGCTTTGACTTGAATTGCCGTGATAGCAGACTACTACCGTCGGCGCATCAAGGTCGGCGGCGCGGATGAAGTCAGAAATGGAGACATTGTCCAGATGCTTCGAACCGCTGATGTGTAGCGCGGCGAAGGTGGCAGGATCACGGACGTCAACCACTACTGCGCCTTGTTCACGCAGGGCCTGTGCCTGCTCCGGGGGGATACGTTTGAATTCGCTCATGGCGGGCTCCTGTGGCTCGGCTGATAGCGCAGTCTAGCGCGGGGCGCTGGCTGGGGTTTGTTCGGTAAGGGTTGGGGCGACAGCGGGTTCGCTGTGGCCCTGATCGTTGCATTGGCACTGCAAGCGCTCAAAGGTGTCGACGTTCATCAAGGTCATGGCTCCGCCCCAGACACAACCGGTGTCGAGCGCGAAGATTCCCGGTTCGTCACAGTGGCCTTCGAGGGCCGCCCAATGGCCGAAGATGATCTTGAGGCCCTTGGTCTTGCGTTCCTTGTACGTAAACCATGGCTTGTAGCCCGGTAGCGCAGTGCCAACGCCTTCCTTGCTCTTGAGGTCGAGTTTGCCCTCGCTGGTGCAGAACCGCATGCGGGTGAAATAGTTGGTGATAACGCGCAGGCGGGTCACGCCCCTGAGGTCGCTATCCCATTTCACCGGTTCGTTGCCGTACATGCCGTCCAGGTACGGGGCGATGCGATTGTCGTCGCGCAGTGCCTCTTCAACTTCGGCGGCGCACTTCAAGGCTTTGCGCAATGACCACTGTGGTGGAATGCCGGCGTGGACCAGTGTGATCCCGCGCTGTTCGTCGTAATGCATGAGCTTTTGCTGACGCAGCCACTCCAGCAGATCCGCACAATCGGGCGCTTCGAGGATCTCGCGCAGGGTGTCGGATTTTTTCAGGCGTTCGATGTTGCGTCCGGCGGCCAGCAAGTGCAGGTCATGGTTGCCCAGTACGCACACCAGCGATTCACGAATGCCATAGAGAAAGCGCAAGGTTGCCAGCGATTGCGGGCCGCGGTTGACGAGGTCGCCGACCAGCCAGAGGCGATCCTTGGCCGGATCAAAAGCGACCTGCTCAAGCAGGCATTGCAGGGGCTCGAGGCAGCCTTGCAAGTCACCGACCGCGTACGTTGCCATTAGTGCAAGGCTCCGGGCACCGCCAAGCGGAATGGAGCGATGATGGCGTCAAAATGCTTACCGTCGTCGGCAATCATCTGATAAGTGCCTTGCATGGTGCCGACCTTGGTGGTCATGACCGTGCCGCTGCTGTAGGTGTGGTTTTCGCCGGCCTGGATCAGCGGCTGCAAGCCGACGACGCCCGCACCCTTTACCTCCTCGACATGCCCGTCACCGTCGGTGATTACCCAGTGCCGCGACAGCAGTTTGGCCGGTAGCTCGCCATTGTTGTGCACGGTAATGGTGTACGCGAAGGCAAAGCGGTGTTGGTCGGGTTGCGATTGTTCTGCCAGATAACGGGTGACGACGCTGACGTCGACCTGATAACGAGGATCGGACATGCAAGAGGCCTTAAAAACGAAGCGGGACGCGGGGCGTAGCTGATGGAGTCAGTCTAGGCCAAGTACCGGGTAGTAAACCAGACATCGCGTCTGGCGTCCTACCCGATAACGCTCGTCACCTGTCAATCGGCGGCGGGAGGGTTCAGGACTTGTTCGCTGAGCTTGTCGGCCAGGCGCACGAAGGCGGCCAGGTCGAGCTGTTCGGGGCGCAGGCTGCCATCGACGCCGGCGGCTTCGATCTCGGCATTGCTCAGCAGCAACTTGAGGGTGTTGCGCAGGGTCTTGCGGCGCTGGTTGAAGGCTTCGCGAACGACGCGCTCCAGCAATTTGTGGTCTTTTGCCGGGTGTGGCAGTACCGCGTGCGGTACCAGGCGCACGATGGCCGAATCAACCTTTGGCGGGGGATTGAACGCACCCGGGCCGACATTGAACAGATGTTCGACGCGGCAGTGGTACTGAACCATGATCGACAGGCGACCCCAGTCACCGCCTCCAGGCCCCGCCGCCATGCGCTCGACCACTTCTTTTTGCAGCATGAAGTGCATGTCGCGGATCAGGCTTGCGTTATGCAGCAGGTGAAAAATCAGCGGTGTAGAAATGTTGTACGGCAGGTTGCCGACCACGCGCAGGCTGCCCGGCGCAGCATTCAGGCTGGTGAAATCGAACTTCAACGCATCGCCCTGATGCAGGCTGAAGTTGCTCCGTCCGGCGAACTGCTGATTGAGGATCGGTACCAGGTCTTTGTCCAGCTCCACCACGTCCAGCTGCGCGCCGCTATTGAGCAGGCCTTGAGTCAGGGCACCCTGGCCCGGGCCGATTTCCAGCACGCGGTCTTCGGTCTTGGCATGGATGGAGCGCAGGATACGGTCGATAACGCCGGCATCGTGCAGGAAGTTCTGGCCAAAGCGTTTGCGCGCCTTGTGTTGGTAATGCTCGGTCATATACGGGTCTCGGCCATCTGGTAGGCGGTTTCCAGGGCGACTTGAAGGCTGCCGGTGTCGATTCTTCCGCTGCCGGCCAGGTCCAGGGCAGTGCCGTGGTCGACCGATGTGCGGATGATCGGCAAGCCGAGGGTCACGTTGACTGCTGCGCCGAAGCCTTTGTATTTCAGCACGGGCAGGCCCTGGTCGTGGTACATCGCCAGCACTGCGTCGCAGTGCTCCAGATATTTGGGGGTAAACAGAGTGTCGGCGGGCAGGGGGCCACGAAGGTCCATGCCTTCACCGCGCAGTCGCTCTAATGTAGGTTCGATGATGTCAATTTCTTCATGGCCCAGGTGTCCGCCTTCACCGGCGTGCGGGTTAAGCCCGCAGACCAGGATGCGTGGCCGGGCGATGCCGAATTTTTCTTGCAGGTCGGCGTGCAGAATTCGTGTGACCCGCTCCAGGCGCTCCGGTGTGATCGCATCGGCAATCTCGCGCAGGGGCAGGTGAGTGGTGACCAACGCTACGCGCAATCCACGCGTGGCCAACATCATCACCACTTGGGCGGTATGGGTCAGGTCAGCGAGGAATTCCGTGTGGCCAGAGAAGGCGATCCCGGATTCATTGATCACACCCTTGTGCACAGGGGCGGTGATCATGCCGGCGAAGTGCCCGTCCAGGCAGCCTTGACCCGCACGGGTCAGGGTTTCCAGGACGAAAGCGGCATTGGCCTTGTCCAACTGGCCGGCGACGACAGGCGCATTGAGCGGTGTATCCCAGACATACAAACTGTTCGCAGGCGCAGGCACATCCGGCCAGCTGTCCGGCGTTACCGGCAGCAGATCGACAACCACACCCAACTGCGCGGCCCGCTCAAGGAGCAGGTCGCGGCTGGTAATGGCAATCAGGGGGTGTGGCTGGGCGTGCGAGGCAAGCAGCAGGCACAGGTCAGGACCTATGCCGGCCGGTTCGCCGGGTGTCAGCGCGAAACGCTTGGGTTTCACTGCGCTGCCTGGCTTGCACCAGGGAGTTTGATTTCTACGTACGCTTCGTCGCGGATCTGACGCAGCCAGGTTTGCAGCTCTTCGTCGTATTTGCGGTTACGCAGTACGGTCATCGCCTGTTGCTCGCGTGCCTGAGCGGTGCTGTCGGTGGCGCGACGGCCCAGCACTTCCAGAACGTGCCAGCCGTACTGGGTCTTGAATGGCTTGGACAGCTGACCTTGCGGGGTCTTGGCCATCACTTCGCGGAACTCAGGCACCAATGCGTTCGGGTCGATCCAGTTCAAATCGCCGCCATTGAGGGCAGAACCCGGGTCTTCCGAGTAGCTTTTCGCCAGTTCGCTGAAGTCTTCGCCGGCTTCGATACGCGTGTAGAGCGACTGGGCCAGGGCCTTGGTTTTCTCTTCGTCACGGATCGGGCTTGGTTTGACCAGGATGTGGCGCACGTGCACCTCGTCTCGCGTCTGGGTTGCCCCGCCACGCTTGTCGAGGATCTTCAGGATGATGAAACCCCCCGGTGTGCGCATTGGCTGGGTCACTTCGCCAACCGTCATGGTGCTCAACATGCGATCGAAAGGAGGTGGCAGTTGAGCGGCTTTACGCCAGCCCATGTCGCCGCCTTCAAGTGCAGTTTCGCTGGCAGACTTGGCGATGGCCAACTGACCGAAATCAGCGCCTTGCTTGAGCTGCTGGTAAACCGCGTCGGCCTGTTTGGCAGCATTCTGAATCGCATCGGAGTTGGCGCTTTCCGGCGTAGGAATCAGGATATTCGCCAGGCGGAACTCTTCAGACAATTGCATCTTGCCAAGGTCGGAGGCGAGGAAGTTCTTCACTTCCTGCTCAGATACCTGGATGCGCTCGGCCACACGGCGTTGACGCACACGGCTGATGACCATTTCACGGCGAATCTGTTCACGGGCGTCGTCGTAAGACAGACCGTCGTGAGCCAGCGCGGCGCGGAATTGATCCACCGACATGTTGTTACGCTGGGCAATGGTGCCCACTGCCTGGTTCAGCTCTTCGTCGGTAATGCGGATGCCTGAACGTTCGCCGATCTGCAATTGCAGGTTTTCGACGATCAGACGCTCGAGCACCTGCTGCTCCAGCACACTGGCTGGCGGCACGGCAGAACCGCGTTTGGCGATCGTCGCCTGAACTTCATGAACGCGTTGGTCCAGTTGGCTCTGCATGACCACATCGTTGTCGACGATGGCCACCACTTTGTCGATGGACTGTACGGCAGCGTTAGCCGCGGTACCCAGGAACAGCGCGCCCAGCAGCAGCGGGCGCAGACAATCAGAAAGCTTGGTCTTCACGTTCACGATAACCTTGGATGCCTTTGTCGAGGAAGCTCTCTACTTTGGCGCCGGTGAGGCCGCCGAGACCTTTCAGAACGATTTGTAGGAAGACGCCGTGGTCGCCTTTTTCGTTTTGGGGCGCTTGTTGACTGAACTCGTCATAGGCAACCCAGTAACGGTTGATCAGGCGTAATTTCCAGCAGCAGTTGTCGTACTCGAAACCACCAAAGGCTTCCAGGGTACGGTTGCGGTTGTAGTCATACTGCCAGCGGCTGATGGCGTTCCATTGAGGCACGACCGGCCAGATAACCGAGAAGTCGTGCTGCTCGATCTTGTAGTAGTCCTTCACGAAGTCAGGTGAGCCAGGAGTGCCGTAGTCACCGCCGAACTGCCATTGACCGGTGTTCTGGTTGTAGATCACCTGGTCGTTACGATAGCGATAGCCGGCGTTGACGACCTTGTTAGGATTGTCTTCAGGCTGGTAGTGGAACATTGCACTACCCGAGCGCGTGCTGCGGCTGTTCGGGTCCCAGTTAAAGTCGGCCGTGGTGCGCCAGTCGCGGTTCCAGCGATATTCGTAATCCAGTGCATAGGGCGAATTGCTGGTTTGCGCATCTTCGCGGGTTTTTGGATTGATACCGGGCAACTGGACTTCGCGGTCCTTGAAGAACAAGGCCTGACCTACGCTGATGCGTTGACGCTCAAAGCCGTCGTCTTCGATCCAGCGGTTGGTGATGCCCAGCGACAGTTTGTTCTCGTCGCCGACACGGTCGGAGCCAGAGAAGCGGTTGTCCCGGAACAGCGATGCATAGTTGAAGGTGTATTCACTGGTGTCGAACACCGGAATGTCTGTCTGGTCTTCCTCTGGTACATAGAGGTAGTACAGGCGCGGCTCAAGTGTCTGACGGTAGTTCTTGCCAAACCATTGGGTGTTGCGATCGAAGTACAGGCCACTGTCAATGCTGGCAATCGGCACGCCACGGTTCTGGTTGCTGCCGAAATTGCCGTTGAAGTTTTTCGTCCCTGCTGCAGCAGCGGCCTGATCCTGAGCCACGATCTGGCTCTTGCCGATGCTGTCCAGATCCAGTTGGTACTGGGTGTATTGGTACTTGAGCTTCGGCTTCACGAAACCATACGTCCAGTCCAGCGGCAGGCTGACGGCTGGCGCCAGGTTGAGGCGATCGCCGTTGGCACGGGCCAGGCCTTGAACGTTGGTGTCCAGACGTGGGGATACGTTGCCGTCTTCATCGGTGTATGTGCCGTTTTGCAGGTCTCGATCAAACCGCACGATTTCGGTGTCGTAGGTGAAATCCAGGCCGCCTGGATGATCTGGCAGCGCACCGTTGAAAGTGATCTGCGGCAAGCGGTCATACGGCGTGATAAGGGCAACAGACGCCAGTTGTAATGCCTGAGCGTTGACGCGGGCCGTGTAGTTGTCGCCACGGTAGCTGACAGACGCCTGCTGGTTCACGTAGTCAGCGCTTTTTATACCAATCTGGTCGGTCTGTAGATCCTGGAAGTAGTAAGGGTCGCTGATCTTGGTGTAATCGACTTGCGTGTAAACGCGCTCATCGAGACCACCCTTGTGCTGCCAGTTATACATGTAGCGTTCTTTCTGGAAGTCGCTCTGCTGGTCGCGTTGGGTGTCCTCGTCATTGAGATACGCCGCACCGAACTGACCTTCGCTGGACTTGGTCAGGTAGCGGAACTCGCCTTCCATCAACAAGCCATGCTTTTCCATATAACGCGGGTACAACGTGGCGTCGTAATTCGGCGCCAGGTTGAAGTAATACGGTGTGACCAGCATGAAGCCGGTATCGCTGCCGGTGCCGATGGTCGGCGGCAGGAAGCCCGACTGGCGACGGTCGTCGATCGGGAAATAGATGTACGGCGTGTACAGGACAGGAATGTCCTTGACCCGCAGAGTCACGTTGGTCGCAGTACCGAAGCCGGTCGCCGGGTTCAGGGTGATGTTGTTACCCTTGAGCTGCCAGGCGTTGCTGTTTGGTTCGCACGTGGTGTACGTACCATCCTTGAGGCGGATGATCGCGTTTTCAGCACGCTTGGCGTACAGCGCGTTACCGCGGATACGGGATTTGTGCATCACGTATTCGGCGTTGTCGACCTTGGCTTCACCGGTGTCGAGCTGCACGTCGGCGTGGTCGCCGACGATCAGCGCGCCGTTGTCGCGGATGCGCACGTCGCCATTGAGTTCGGCGCGGCTTTCGGCCTGATACAGGCTGGCCTCGTCGGACTCGACCTGCATGCTGCCCTGGCGCAACACGACGTCACCGGCCAGCGTGCCGACCTGATCTTCGGTGTTGTAGCGCGAGGCCTTGGCGCCGATAAAGGTCGGTGCGTCACTTTTATTCGTCTTGTCATTCATGCCAGGACGAATCGGTTCGATATAGGAACCAGAGCAATAAGGACCGGTTTCGGCCAATTGCGCGGCAGTGAGGTTCTCGCGTGGAACCCAGTCAAGGTGACTGTAGTCTGCACTACGCGACTTCATGCCACGGCCCTTGGACTCGGTAACGAGTGGAGGCTTGGCTTCGGCGCCTGCGCTGGCACCGCTCTCGGCTTCGGCGTCGGCAACGGCAGTGACCGCACCGTTATGGGCGGGACGCGGTGGCAGTGCCGCCGCCGGCGTTTTGGGCGCACAGTTCCAGGCACCCGAAGCAGAGACTGAGCAGTCATACTGTTCCGCGGCGACCACGAATGAAGTGGCTAGGGGTTGCAGGGCCAGCAGACTGCCGGTAACCAACAACGGAAATTTTTTACGAAACGCGGGGGATTTCAATGCCATCTTATTAGTCCGGGCTTCCTGCGTGCCATCTGCCCGCGGTGTGGGCCGCACGCCTCTCGATGGTCTGAAAAAGATGCTGGATAATAAAGCATGACCCGCTTGACGGCTAGCGCCGTCGGAGACCCTTGCAATGCCTGACCAAGATGTACGTTTGCAACACCTGAAAGTTTGGCTCGATGAGCAGTTGGCGATTCTGTTTGCAGAACAGGGCTGGGGCGCCGTACCCCCGGCCACGTTGACCGCGGCCAGTAGCGACGCGAGTTTTCGGCGCTATTTCCGCTGGGAGGGCGAGGGCAAAAGCTTCATTGTGATGGACGCTCCACCGCCCCAGGAAAACTGCAAACCCTTCGTGGATATCGCTTTTTTGCTGGCGAAATCCGGAATAAATGTGCCGAAAATTTATGCCGAAGACCTCGAACGCGGTTTTCTTTTGCTCAATGACCTGGGCGGCAAGACTTATCTCGACGTGATCGACAGCGAAAATGCCGACGATTTGTTTAACGATGCCCTGCAAGCACTGTTGGCTTTTCAGCAGTTGCCGATGGTTGCGCCGTTGCCGGGTTATGACGTTGCACTGTTGCGTCGCGAGCTGGAACTGTTCCCGGATTGGTATGTAAAGCACGAGCTGGGCATCGAGTTCGACGCTGCGCAGAAAATGCTTTGGCAGAACGTCACCGATCTGTTGATCGATAGCGCCTTGGCCCAGCCCAAAGTCCTGGTGCACCGCGACTACATGCCACGCAACCTGATGCTCAGTGAACCTAACCCGGGTGTGCTGGATTTTCAGGACGCGGTGTACGGTCCCGTGACCTATGACGTGACCTGCCTGTTCAAGGACGCCTTCCTCAGCTGGCCCGAAGATCGTGTGCGCGGCTGGCTCGAACAGTACTGGCAACAAGCCGCAACCCTCGACATTCCCGTTCAGCCGGACTTCGAAGAGTTCTTGCGTGCCAGCGACTTGATGGGCGTGCAGCGTCACCTGAAAGTCATCGGCATCTTTGCCCGCATCTGCCATCGCGATGGCAAGCCGCGCTACCTCGCCGACGTGCCGCGCTTCTTCGCCTATATAGAGGCTGTGATCGCCCGCCGCCCTGAACTGGCCGAGCTGGATGTGTTGCTGCTGAGTCTGCGTGCCGGAGCGACTGCATGAAGGCAATGATTCTGGCGGCCGGCAAGGGCGAACGCATGCGCCCGTTGACCCTGACCACCCCCAAACCGCTGGTTCGCGCCGGCGGCGTGCCATTGATCGAGTACCACCTGCGCGCCCTCGCGGCGGCCGGGTTCACCGAGATCGTGATCAACCACGCCTGGCTCGGTCAGCAGATCGAGGACTACCTGGGCGACGGTTCACGCTTCGGCGTCAGCATTCAGTACTCGCCGGAAGGCGAGCCGCTGGAAACCGGTGGCGGGATTTTTCGCGCATTACCGTTGCTGGGTGACGAGGCCTTTGTGGTGGTCAACGGCGACATCTGGACCGACTACGACTTCAGCGTGCTGCATCAACCCATCAACGGGCTGGCTCACCTGGTGCTGGCGGATAACCCGGCTCATCACCCGACGGGCGATTTCACCTTGTTCGACGGGCAGGTGCACGACGGTCGGCCGGAGACTGCGACCCTGACGTACAGCGGCATCGCAGTGCTGCATCCACAACTGTTCGACGGTTGTTCGGACGGGGCTTTCAAGCTGGCGCCGCTGTTACGTAAAGCCATGGCGGACGGGCAGGTGACGGGAGAGCGCCTGAAAGGCCAATGGGTGGATGTTGGCACGCACGATCGCCTGGCCGACGTTGAAACCCTGATAGAAGCGAGCCGCTGAGATGCTGTGGCCAGGGACTCTGATCGGAGCCGGAGCCGGTTTTGCCATAGCCAGCATTCCGGGGGCCATGCTTGGCGCCTTGTTGGGGCAGGCGCTGGATCGGCGCTTGAACCTGCAAAGTTTTGGACACTTGCTGGAAAAGCTCGGCGGTCGTCCGATGCTGCGCAATGACGAACTGCTGTTCGTGTTGTTGGGTCGCCTGGCCAAGAGTGACGGGCAAGTGGTGGAAGGCCACATCCAGCAGGCCCGGCAGGAAATGCGTGCGTTGGAGATGACGGATTCGGCGCAGCGTCGTGCCATTGCGGCGTTCAATCGCGGCAAGTCCGGCAATGACCGGTTGCGTGGTTATCTACGGCGTTTGAGTGCTCAGCCACATGCGGCGGAAGGTGTGTTGCGCGCCTGTTGGCGTATGGTCTGGGCCGATGGCCGTGCCGGCAGTCGTGAGCGCGAGCTGATTGCCCAGTGGGGCAAGTGGCTGGGATGGACGCCCCATCAGGTCCAGGCGCTGGCCGCCGATTACGAGCAGCACAAGCGGCCGCAAGTCAGCAGCGCGATCACCTACCAGGACGCATTGCGGTTGTTGGGAGTGTCGGCAACCAGCGAACCGGCGCAGATCAAGCGCGCTTATCGGCGCCTGCTGAGTCGTCATCATCCGGACAAGATTGCCGGCAGCGGGGCGACGGCGTTGCAGGTGCGTGAGGCAACGGACAAGACGCGTGAATTGCATACGGCTTATACGTTGATTCGAGAGCGGCGAAATTTTCGGTAGTTGGCAAGCGTTGTATCGCCCGGGATGCCGCCTTCGCGAGCAAGCCCGCTTCCACATTTGATCTGCGTCGCACACAGAATTTGTGCCAACTGAAGATTTAATGTGGAAGCGGGCTTGCTCGCGAATGGGGTAACTCGGTCTATCAGTCCGCACTATTCTGCGGGTTCAACCAACCACGCACCCGGCGCACCAATTGCTCCTGCTCAGCCTTCGCATTACCCGGCAATGCCTTCAGCGAAACCTGGCTGAACGTCGATGTCTTCAACCGTTTGCTGGCCTGCATGCGTTCCAGCGCTGCTTTGCGATCCAGCGGCTTATCCACATAGAAAAGGTCAGCCGTCGGCAGCTTCAACGTCGGCGTCAGTTCGGCCAGCTCAGGCTTTGCTGCAAGAGGTGTCTGGGCGGCGACCATGACAAATTTTTCCACCTGCGAGGGTTGTCTCTCGCTCAGATAACGGGCGGCCCAGTAAGCGCCAGTACCATGGCCTAGGACGACAATGCTGCGAGCGCTTTGCTGTTCGGCATAGGCAATGGCGGCGTCGATACGCGCGAAGATGCGCTCGGCGTCGGCCTTGGCCTGTTCCTCGGTTGTTTCGGCAATGGCCTTGTCAGCCACTTCCGCTTCGCCGCCGGCGGCCTGCTCGATGGGCGCCGCCGTGGTGGAATCCTTGCTGCCGGTCTCCGGTGCTTTGGGCGCCGGGGCGATTTCGACGATGCGTGGCGCAATGGCGTCGCTTTGCAGGTCCGGCAAGGTGATACTCAGGCTGCTCCATTTGGCGTCCGGCAATTGACGGCGCAAAGGACCGATTGCTTGCGGCCAGTCAACCGTTTCGCCAGCGCCGGGGATGATAATCACCGCGCCCTTGGGCTCGGCGGTGTTGGCCAGCTTCCACAAGGCGAGAAAGGTGTCGGCGCCGGCTTGTAGCTGTTGCTGTTCCTGAACGGGGATTTTTCGCTCAAGTGCTGTCGCTTCTTCCTGACTACGCTCAGGCAATGGCTGGCGTTCAACCGGTTTTTCTTCTGCGGTTTTTTCTGCCGCGGCAGGTGCAAGGTCGGCGGCCTCGACGGAAAAGGCACAAGGCAGGATCAGCGACAGGCACAATGCTGGCAGTGCCAGGCGGTAGACAGGGGGCATCGGATATTCCAGGCCAGAAGTGATTCCGGCAGCCTAATGGGTTAGTCAGTGTTTGTCAGTGTGTGAGATTTCGATGATGCGTTTTCGCTGCCTGTGGGTTATCGGCTGTTTGTGGTTTCCCTTGATGGGGTGGACGGCGTCCGCGCCACCGGGGCATGCCGCGGCGTTGTCACCTGAGCAACAACAATGGCTCGCCGCTCATGACGAATTGCGCGTCGGCGTGGTGTTACAGGCGCCTTATGCTCAATACGATCGCCGCTTGCAACGATTGTCCGGGGTCAACGTCGAGCTGATGAAATGGCTGGCCAGCGCGCTCAAGGTCGAGCTCAGCTGGCGCAATTTCCCGGATGTCACACAACTGGAATACGCCGCGCGCGAGGGTGAAATCGACATCGCCGTCGGCCTGACGCAAACCCCGGCCGGTTTGCGTCGGTGGCAATTTACCGACCCGTACATGCGGGTTCCGCAACTGGTGGTCAGTGACGAGAAAGGCACCGGTGTGGTGGAGCTGGAGAAACTCGACAGCCAGACCCGCGTCGCGGTGCGCATGCCCAGCGCGACCGCCGATTATCTGCGCAGCAATTATCCCCATCTGAACCTGCAAGGCGTGCCCATCGAGCGCCAGGCGCTGCAATTGTTGCTCAGTCAGCAAGCCGGCTACGCCGTGGTCGACGAGGCGCAACTGGGACGCTTGTCCGCCGAGCCGGAGTTCGCCGGACTGGTCGTGGTGGGCGACATCGGCCTGCCGCAATTGCTGCGCGTGGCCACTCGCCGGGATTGGCCGGAGCTGGCCGGCATTGTCGAAAGTGCGTTGCGGGCGATCCCGGCCAAGGACCTGGAACAACTGCACAACCAATGGCTACAACCCAAATACCCGCGATTGACCGAGTCCCCGGGGTTCTGGCAAAACCTTTGCCTGCTGTTCGCCGTCATGCTGTTGAGCTGCATGGCCATCGTGTTCTGGCAGCGACGCCAACAAAACAGTCTGGAGGCGCTCCTGTTGGCCGCGCGCGAAGACATTGCCTTGCGCGAGGCCAGCGAAGAGGCGTTGCGCCTGACGCAGTTTTCCATCGATCAGAGCACCGTCGGCATTCTCTGGGTCAACTGGGACAGCCATGTGCGCTACGCCAACCGTGCCGCCGAAAACATGCTCGGCTACGCCCCTGGCGGGATCATCGATCGGCCGCTGATCGACTTCGAGCCCGGCCTGCACATGGACCGCTGGTTGAATTTGTGGAAGCGCGCACGGGCCAGCGAGGACGGACCGCAAAGCTTCGAAACCCACTGCGTGCGGGCCGATGGCAGTATTTTGCCGACGGATGTCTCGTTGAGCTTCATGCGCTTTCGTGATGGCGAATACCTGGTGGTCTACCTCAATGACGTGACTGAACGCCGTCGTGCATTGGCTGCGTTGCAGGAAAGCGAGGCACGCTTGCAGGGCATCGCGGCCAACGTTCCGGGATTGGTGTTTCGCCTGGAGCGTGCGCCGGTGACAGGGCAAATCGACTTTGCCTACATCAGTGAAGGCAGTGAAACCCTGGTGGGCTACTCGCCGGCCACCCTGGCCCATCGCGACAAAGGCCTGCGCAGTCTGGTGCACCCGGACGACAAGGCCAGCTATCACCAGACGCAAGACCATGCGCTGGACACCGACAGCGACTGGTCGTGGCAAGGACGAATCCTGACCCGTTCGGGCGAACAACGCTGGGCCGAGATCAAGGCCATTACCCGTAAGCTCGAAGATGGCGCCTACGTCTGGGACGGTATCGTCTGGGACATCAGCGAAAGCAAGCGCATTGAACTGGAGTTGGCCAGCTCCCGCGAACAGTTGCGTGAATTGTCCGCCCACCTGGAAAGTGTGCGGGAAGAGGAAAAGGCGCGCATCGCCAGGGAGGTTCATGACGAGCTAGGCCAAATGCTGACCGTGCTCAAGCTGGAAACGTCCATGTGCGAATTGGCTTACGCACAACTTGACCCTGGTTTGAACGAACGCTTGCACAGCATGAAGCGCTTGATCGCCCAGCTGTTCCAGTTGGTGCGCGACGTGGCCACGGCGCTGCGACCACCGATTCTCGATGCCGGCATCGCTTCCGCCATCGAATGGCAGGCCCGGCGATTCGAGGCGCGCACGCAGATTCCGTGTCTGGTGCAGGTGCCGGACAATCTTCCGGTGCTCAGTGATGCGAAGGCGATTGGCTTGTTCAGGATCCTTCAAGAAGCCCTGACCAATGTCATGCGCCATGCCCAGGCGCATACTGTTGAACTGTCACTGGTACTGGAAGGCGACGAGTTGTGTCTGACCGTCAGCGATGATGGCGCAGGATTTGTTGCCGCGACCGGCCGGCCGACCTCTTTCGGGGTGGTGGGCATGCGTGAGCGGGTGTTGATCATGGGTGGGCGGTTGTCGCTTGAGAGTGAGCCGGGCGAGGGCACCACGCTGAGTGTTTGGGTGCCGCTGGATGCAGTCTGATTTTTTGTAGTGTCTTTGCTCGCGAATGATCTTGAATGGAGAAGAACGTGATCCGTGTACTGGTAGCCGAAGACCACACCATCGTCCGCGAAGGCATCAAGCAATTGATTGGCCTGGCCAAGGACCTGCTGGTGGTGGGGGAGGCGAGCAATGGTGAGCAGTTGCTTGAAACCCTGCGGCATGTGCCGTGCGAAGTGGTATTGCTCGACATCTCCATGCCGGGCGTCAATGGCCTGGAAGCGATTCCGCGGATTCGTGCGCTGAACAATCCGCCCGCCATCCTCGTGTTGTCGATGCACGACGAAGCGCAAATGGCCGCTCGGGCGTTGAAGATCGGCGCAGCGGGTTACGCGACCAAGGACAGCGATCCGGCGCTGTTGTTGACGGCAATCCGTAAAGTGGCGGCGGGCGGGCGCTACATCGACCCGGACCTCGCCGACCGAATGGTGTTCGAAGTTGGCCTGACCGATTCGCGGCCGTTGCATTCATTGCTGTCGGAGCGCGAGTTTTCGGTATTCGAACGTTTGGCCCAGGGCGTCAACGTCAATGACATCGCTCAGCAACTGGCCCTGAGCAGCAAAACCATCAGCACCCACAAGGCTCGGTTGATGCAGAAGCTCAACATCACATCGCTGGCGGAACTGGTGAAGTACGCGATGGAACACAAACTCCTCTGAAAGCCACCGTTTTTTCTTTGTAAGAGCACGGCTTGCTGGTGATGGCGTCCTGCAGATCGCCATCGTCAACAAGCAGCGCTCACACAACGGGTGACGCGTCGTCATATCCATCTGCGACACGCCTGCAGCGCCGCATTTTCCTGTTCTTGCGGCTTGTAGCTGACAGCTTGCCGCTGCGTTTGTCAAAACGCGCCATCCTTGTAGGGCAATCCCTACCCCCAACCTTCCATCTTGCTGAGGCAATTCTCTCCTGCGCCCCGATTTGCGTGGTCAGCAGGGTCCACTAGGCTTAGTCCCACAGCAGTCATCAACAACAAAGGTGTGGGTATGAGCCAGGTCGATTCAAGCGCAGGGGCCAGCGACATTCTGGTCAGCTTTCGTGGAGTGCAGAAAAGCTACGACGGCGAGAACCTGATCGTCAAAGACCTCAACCTGGACATTCGCAAAGGCGAATTCCTCACCTTGCTGGGGCCGTCCGGCTCCGGCAAGACCACCAGCCTGATGATGCTCGCCGGTTTCGAAACCCCGACCGCAGGCGAAATCCTGCTGGCCGGGCGCGCCATCAACAACGTGCCGCCGCACAAGCGTGACATCGGCATGGTGTTCCAGAACTACGCGTTGTTCCCGCACATGACCGTCGCCGAGAACCTCGCGTTCCCGCTGACCGTGCGCGGCCTGAACAAGAGCGATGTCAGTGACAAGGTCAAAAAGGTCCTGAGCATGGTTCAGCTCGACGCCTTTGCTCAGCGATACCCGGCACAACTGTCCGGCGGTCAGCAACAGCGTGTGGCGCTGGCCCGGGCGTTGGTGTTCGAACCGCAACTGGTGCTGATGGACGAACCCCTCGGCGCCCTCGATAAACAGCTGCGCGAACACATGCAGATGGAGATCAAACACCTGCATCAGCGCCTCGGCGTGACTGTGGTCTACGTGACCCACGACCAGGGCGAAGCCCTCACCATGTCGGACCGTGTAGCGGTGTTCCACCAGGGCGAGATCCAGCAGATCGCACCGCCGCGCACCCTTTACGAAGAACCGAAAAACACCTTCGTCGCCAACTTCATCGGCGAGAACAACCGCCTCAACGGCCGTTTGCACAGCCAGACGGGTGATCGCTGCATCGTTGAACTGGGTCGCGGCGAAAAAGTTGAAGCGCTGGCGGTCAACGTCGGCAAAACCGGCGAGCCGGTCACGCTGTCGATTCGTCCCGAGCGCATCAGCCTCAACGGTTCCAGTGAGTCATGCGTCAACCGCTTCTCAGGGAGGGTGGCGGAATTCATCTATCTGGGCGATCACGTCCGGGTTCGCCTGGAAGTCTGCGGAAAGACCGACTTCTTCGTGAAACAACCGATTGCCGAGCTCGATCCCGCGCTGGCTGTCGGCGACGTGGTACCGCTTGGCTGGCAGGTCGAACACGTTCGCGCGCTCGATCCACTTCTAGAGGCGCATTAATCGCCCCGGCAATACCAACACCAACCCTGCACGTGGAGAGAACAATAAATGTTGAGATCCCTGAAATTCACCGCCCTGGTCATGGGCATGATCGGTGCGGCACACGCGATGGCGGCGGGCCCGGACCTGACCGTGGTGTCCTTTGGCGGGGCGAACAAGGCTGCGCAGGTCAAAGCCTTCTATGCACCGTGGGAAGCGGCAGGTAATGGCAAGATCGTGGCGGGCGAGTACAACGGCGAAATGGCCAAGGTCAAAGCCATGGTCGACACCAAGAGCGTGTCCTGGGACCTGGTAGAAGTTGAATCGCCAGAACTGTCCCGTGGTTGTGACGAAGACATGTTCGAGCAGCTGGATCCGAAGCTGTTCGGCAAAACCGAAGACTACGTCAAAGGCGCTATCCAGCCATGCGGCGTGGGTTTCTTCGTATGGTCGACCGTGCTGGCCTACAACGCCGACAAACTGGCTTCCGCGCCAACCAGCTGGGTGGATTTCTGGGACACCAAGAAATTCCCGGGCAAGCGTGGCCTGCGTAAAGGCGCCAAGTACACCCTGGAATTCGCTCTGATGGCCGACGGCGTTGCGCCTAAAGACGTCTACAAAGTACTGGCCGGCAAGGATGGCCAGGACCGCGCATTCAAGAAACTCGATGAGCTGAAGCCAAGCATTCAGTGGTGGGAAGCCGGCGCACAACCGCCGCAGTACCTCGCTTCCGGTGACGTGGTCATGAGCTCGGCCTACAACGGCCGGATCGCTGCCGTGCAGAAAGAAAGCAACCTGAAAGTCGTGTGGAATGGCGGCATCTACGACTTCGACGCATGGGCAATTCCAAAAGGTCTGGACAAGGCACGTGCTGAAGCGGCGAAGAAATTCATCGCCTTCTCGGTGCAGCCACAGCAGCAGAAGACCTACTCGGAGAACATCGCTTACGGCCCGGCCAATATTCTGGCCGTACCGTTGCTGCCCAAGGATGTCCTGAAAGACATGCCGACCACCCCGGAAAACATCGCCAACCAAGTGCAGATCGACGTCAGCTTCTGGGCTGACAACGGCGAGCAACTGGAGCAGCGCTTCAATTCCTGGGCTGCGAAGTAAGCACAACCCTGTGGTTTGAACACCGCAATCCTTGTGGGAGCGAGCTTGCTCGCGATAGCAGTGGGGCAGTCAACATCGATGTCGGATGGAATGCCCCTATCGCGAGCAAGCTCGCTCCCACAGGTTGTTTGTATGCCTCTGCAACGATCAAAGATTTCCGGAGTACGCCATGGCCACCGCCATTCCCCTGACCGCGGGCACTGACCCCACCTTGAAGCAGCGACTCAGGCACGCCGAGCGGGTCAACCGCTGGAAAGCCCAGGCTTTGATCGCGCCGCTGGTGCTGTTTCTGTTGCTGGTGTTCCTGGTGCCCATCGTGGCGCTGCTCTACAAAAGCGTGGGTAACCCGGAAGTGGTCGGCGGTATGCCGCGCACCGTGAGCGCCATCGCCAGTTGGGACGGCCGAGGCCTGCCCGCTGAACCGGTTTACAAAGCGGCCAGCGAAGACCTCGCCGAAGCCCGCAAGAATCAAACCCTGGGCGATTTGTCCAAGCGCCTGAACATGGAACTGGCCGGCTACCGCAGCCTGCTGACCAAAACTGCCCGCGCCTTGCCATTCGCCACCGAACCGGCCTCCTATAAAGAAGCGCTGGAAGGACTCGACGAGCGCTGGGGTGACCCGGCCTACTGGCAAGCGGTACGCCGCAACGTCAGCAGCATCACGCCTTACTACCTGCTGGCGGCGGTCGATCATCGTATCGATGACCTCGGCGAAATCGCCCCGGCCACACCCGATCAGGCGATCTACCTCGACATCTTCGCCCGGACCTTCTGGATGGGCTTGATCATTACCGTGATCTGCCTGCTGCTCGCGTACCCATTGGCTTACCTGCTGGCGAACCTGCCATCGCGTCAAAGCAACCTGTTGATGATTCTGGTCCTGCTGCCGTTCTGGACCTCAATCCTGGTGCGCGTCGCCGCGTGGATCGTGTTGCTGCAATCGGGCGGGCTGATCAACAGCGGGCTGATGGCCATGGGCATCATTGATAAACCGCTGGAGCTGGTGTTCAACCGTACCGGGGTCTACATCTCCATGGTGCACATTCTGCTGCCGTTTATGATCCTGCCGATCTACAGCGTCATGAAAGGCATCTCGCCGACCTACATGCGCGCCGCGATCTCGCTGGGCTGCCACCCGTTCGCCAGCTTCTGGCGGGTGTACTTCCCGCAGACCTATGCCGGTGTCGGCGCCGGTTGCCTGTTGGTGTTCATCCTCGCCATTGGCTACTACATCACCCCGGCGTTGTTGGGCAGCCCTAACGACCAGATGGTCAGCTACTTCGTCGCCTTCTACACCAACACCAGCATCAACTGGGGCATGGCGACCGCACTGGGTGGGCTGCTGTTGCTGGCGACCGTGGTGCTTTATCTGATTTACAGCTGGCTGGTGGGCGCCAGTCGCCTGCGCCTGAGCTAAGGGGAGAACGAAATGCTGAGTCCTTATATGTCGCCCGTTGAGCGGGTGTGGTTCTACAGTTTGCGGATTCTTTGCGGCTTGATCCTGCTGTTCCTGATTCTGCCGGTGCTGGTGATTATTCCGCTGTCGTTCAACTCGGGCAGTTTCCTCGTGTACCCGCTGCAAGGTTTCTCGCTGCACTGGTACCAGGACTTCTTCGCCTCGGCTGAATGGATGCGCGCACTGAAGAACAGCATTATTGTCGCCCCGGCGGCGACGGTGCTGGCGATGGTCTTCGGAACGCTGGCGGCGATTGGCCTGACCCGCGGTGATTTTCCCGGCAAGGCGCTGGTCATGGCGCTGGTGATTTCGCCGATGGTGGTGCCGGTGGTGATCATCGGTGTGGCGAGTTACCTGTTTTTTGCCCCGCTGGGGTTGGGCAACAGCTTCTTCTCGCTGATCGTGGTGCACGCGGTGCTGGGTGTGCCGTTTGTGATCATCACGGTGTCGGCGACCTTGCAGGGGTTCAACCATAACCTGGTGCGCGCCGCGGCAAGCCTGGGTGCTTCGCCACTGACCGCGTTTCGCCGGGTGACGTTGCCGCTGATTGCGCCGGGCGTGATTTCGGGGGCGCTGTTTGCCTTCGCGACGTCGTTCGATGAAGTGGTGGTGACGTTGTTTCTCGCCGGTCCCGAGCAAGCGACCTTGCCTCGGCAGATGTTCAGCGGGATTCGTGAAAACCTCAGCCCGACCATCGCCGCTGCCGCGACATTGCTGATCGCCTTCTCGGTGATCCTGTTGCTGACCCTGGAATGGCTGCGCGGTCGCAGCGAAAAACTGCGCACCGCCCAGGTCTAACGCCACACACCATCCCCTGTGGGAGCGGGCTTGCTCGCGAAAGCGGAGTGTCAGTCGGCAACAATGTTGAATGACACACCGCCTTCGCGAGCAAGCCCGCTCCCACATTGGTTTTGTGGTGTTTTCGGGGTCGTTGGTCATTCACGACCCGAATAGCAGACAAACCCCAATCCCCAGCTACTATTGTGCCCAGCTCCCCTACCTATAAGAGGCTGCGCACGATGAGTCTTTCCTCTTTCAAAATCGCTCACAAACTGATCACCGGCGCAGGTGCCATCGAGCAGCTCGCCGCTGAGCTGACCCGTCTGGATGTCGACAACCCGCTGATCGTCACCGATGCCGCACTGGTCAAGTCCGGTACGGTTGAGCTGGCGCTGGCCCAGCTGGGGGGGCGGACCTACGAGATATTCGACCGGGTGCTGCCAGACCCGGAAATCGCCATTGTCGAAGACTGCATGCGGGTATACCGCGACGGCGGCCATGACGGCTTGATCGGTCTGGGTGGCGGCAGTGCCATCGACATCGCCAAGAGCGTTGCCGCCTATGCCGGTTACCACGGCGCGCTGGAGGATCTGTTCGGCATCGATCAGGTGCCGCGCAAGGGGCCACCGCTGATCGCGATCCCGACTACTGCCGGCACCGGTTCGGAAGTCACCAACGTGGCGATTCTTTCCGATAAGGTCGCGCAGCTGAAAAAAGGCATCGTCAGCGACTATCTGTTGCCGGACGTGGCGCTGGTCAGTCCGCAAATGACCCTGACCTGTCCGCGCAGTGTCACCGCCGCCAGTGGCGTCGACGCGCTGGTGCACGCCATCGAATCCTATCTGTCGGTCAACGCCTCACCCATCACCGACGCCCTGGCCATTGGCGCCATCAAGTTGATCGCCAAGGCGCTGCCCAAGGCCTATGCCAATCCGTCCAACCTGCAAGCCCGCGAAGACATGGCCACCGCCAGCCTGATGGCGGGCATGGCGTTCGGCAATGCCGGGGTCGGCGCGGTGCATGCGTTGGCGTATCCGCTGGGCGGGCGTTTCAACATTGCCCACGGTGTCAGCAACGCCTTGCTGCTGCCCTATGTCATGACCTGGAACAAGATGGCCTGTGTCGAGCGCATGCAGGATATTGCCGAGGCCATGGGGGTGAAGACCGCGCATCTGAGCGCCAATGAAGCGGCCGACAAAGCCGTGGAGGCGATGACCGCTCTGTGTGCTGCGGTCGAGATCCCGCTGGGCTTGCGCAGTTTCGGGGTTCCCGAAGAAGCGATCCCGGCCATGGCCACAGAAGCGGCGGGGATCGAGCGCCTGATGCGCAACAATCCGCGCAAATTGAGCGCCGTCGATATCGAGAAGATCTACCGGGCGGCGTACTAGAGCGCTGCCAGCGCAAATTGATTGAAGGCAGCCCCAATCATCGCGGTCACAGTGCGCGCGTCAAACTATGAGGTATACAATGCGCGCCATCGTGATTCTGCTCAAAAAAGGTGCGTCATGCAGCCCTTCGTCATTGCTCCGTCGATTCTCTCCGCCGACTTCGCCCGCCTGGGTGAAGAAGTGGACAACGTCCTGGCCGCCGGTGCCGACTTCGTGCACTTCGATGTCATGGACAACCACTATGTGCCGAACCTGACCATCGGCCCGATGGTGTGCGCGGCGCTGCGCAAGTACGGCGTGACCGCGCCGATCGACGCGCACCTGATGGTCAGCCCGGTGGACCGCATCGTCGGTGACTTCATCGAAGCCGGTGCGACCTACATCACCTTCCACCCGGAAGCCTCGCAGCACGTCGACCGTTCCCTGCAACTGATCCGCGAGGGCGGTTGCAAATCGGGCCTGGTGTTCAACCCGGCGACCCCGCTGAGCGTGCTCGAATACGTGATGGACAAGGTCGACATGATCTTGCTGATGAGCGTCAACCCGGGCTTCGGCGGGCAGAAATTCATCCCTGGCACCCTCGACAAGCTGCGTCAGGCGCGGGCCTTGATCGATGCGTCCGGGCGTGACATCCGCCTGGAAATCGACGGCGGTGTGAACGTGAACAACATTCGTGAAATCGCTGCGGCGGGCGCGGATACCTTTGTGGCAGGCTCGGCGATTTTCAACGCGCCGAACTATCAGGAAGTGATCGAGAAGATGCGCGCCGAACTGGCACTGGCTCGCCCATGAGTGGTTTTGAGCAGTTGTTCCCGGGGCGTCTGCCGCGGCTGGTGATGTTCGATCTGGATGGCACGCTGATCGATTCGGTCCCGGACCTCGCAGCGGCTGTGGATCAGATGCTGCTCAAACTGGGCCGCCAACCTGCCGGCATCGAGTCGGTACGGGAATGGGTCGGTAACGGCGCACCGGTATTGGTGCGGCGCGCGCTGGCGGGTGGCATCGAGCACTCGTCCGTCGATGACGTCGAGGCTGAACATGCGCTGGAGATTTTCATGCAGGCCTATGGCGCGAGCCATGAGCTGACCGTGGTTTACCCCGGTGTGCGTGACACCCTCAAGTGGCTGAACAAACAAGGCGTGGAAATGGCGCTGATCACCAACAAGCCGGAACGCTTCGTCGCGCCGTTGTTGGATCAGATGAAAATCGGCCGCTACTTCAAGTGGATCATCGGCGGCGATACCTTGCCGCAGAAGAAACCCGACCCGGCCGCGCTGTTTTTCGTGATGAAAATGGCCAACATTCCGGCCTCGCAATCCTTGTTCGTCGGCGATTCGCGCAGCGATGTGCTGGCGGCGAAAGCAGCGGGGGTTAAATGTGTGGCGCTCAGTTATGGCTACAACCATGGCCGGCCGATTGCCGAAGAGTCGCCGGCGCTGGTGATCGACGATCTGCGCAAGCTAATTCCCGGTTGCTTGGATCCGGCCGCTGAGATAACGTTGCGCGACGCTGTTCAACCCCCTGCTGGAAACGCCATCGTGGTGGTCACTCGCAAACTCTGGATGAAAGTCATCAAGGCCCTGGCCCGCTGGCGTTGGCGCGCCTGACTTGTTCCTGGCCGGCCTGCCGGCGCGTTTGCATACCTGACTGTTAGACCCTCAAGCCACGAGGCTACCCCATGATCCGCGAAGAATTCCTGCGTTTGGCCGCTGCCGGCTACAACCGCATCCCGCTTGCCTGCGAAACCCTGGCTGACTTCGACACGCCGCTGTCGATCTACCTGAAGCTGGCCGACGAGCCAAACTCCTACCTGCTGGAATCGGTTCAAGGCGGGGAGAAGTGGGGCCGTTACTCGATCATTGGTCTACCGTGCCGCACCGTGCTGCGGGTGCATGACCATCACGTCAGCGTGACCGTCGACGGCATCGAGACCGAAAGCCATGAGGTGGAAGACCCGCTGGCGTTCGTCGAAACCTTCAAGGCTCGCTACAACGTGCCGACCATCGCCGGCCTGCCACGTTTCAACGGCGGCCTGGTGGGTTATTTCGGTTATGACTGCGTGCGCTATGTGGAGAAGCGTCTGGGCAAATGCCCGAACCCAGATCCACTGGGCGTGCCGGACATTCTGCTGATGGTCTCCGACGCCGTGGTGGTGTTCGATAACCTCGCCGGCAAGATGCACGCGATTGTGCTGGCCGACCCGGCGCAGGCCGGTGCTTTCGAACTAGGCCTGGAACGTCTGGAAGAACTGCTGGAAAAACTCCGCCAGCCGATCACTCCGCGCCGTGGCCTGGATTTCAGCAAGCAACAGTCGGCTGATCCGGTGTTCCGTTCGAGCTTCACTCAGGACGATTACGAAAAAGCCGTCGACACCATCAAGGAATACATCCTGGCCGGCGACTGCATGCAAGTCGTGCCGTCCCAGCGCATGTCGATCGACTTCAAGGCTGCACCGATCGATCTGTACCGGGCGCTGCGCTGCTTCAACCCGACGCCTTATATGTACTTCTTCAACTTCGGTGACTTCCATGTCGTGGGCAGTTCGCCGGAAGTGCTGGTGCGGGTCGAAGACAACCTGATCACGGTGCGCCCAATCGCCGGTACCCGCCCACGCGGAGCCACCGAAGAGGCCGACCTGGCGCTGGAAAAAGACCTGCTGTCCGACGACAAGGAAATCGCCGAGCACTTGATGCTGATCGACCTGGGCCGTAACGACACCGGTCGGGTTTCGGAAATCGGTTCGGTCAAACTCACCGAGAAAATGGTCATCGAGCGCTATTCCAACGTGATGCACATCGTGTCCAACGTCACCGGGCAGCTGAAGGCCGGGCTGACGGCGATGGACGCATTGCGTGCGATTCTGCCGGCGGGCACATTGTCGGGTGCACCGAAGATTCGCGCGATGGAAATCATCGACGAACTGGAGCCGGTGAAACGTGGCGTCTACGGCGGGGCCGTGGGTTACTTCGCGTGGAACGGCAACATGGACACCGCAATTGCGATCCGCACCGCGGTGATCAAAAACGGTGAACTGCACGTGCAGGCCGGTGGCGGCATCGTGGCCGACTCGGTACCGGCGCTGGAATGGGAAGAAACCCTGAACAAACGCCGCGCGATGTTCCGCGCCGTGGCCCTGGCCGAACAAACCCCGGACGCCTGAGTTCACCGATAACCCTGTGGGAGCGAGCTTGCTCGCGATAGCGGTGTATCAGTCAGCATCGATGTCGACTGACAGCCCGTAATCGCGAGCAAGCTCACTCCCACATTGGATTTGCGGTCAGCACAAAAAAAACGCGGCGCCTGTGAAGGCGTCGCGTTTTTTATTGCCGATCGATTTAGAAGTCCAACGCAACCCCTACATTAATCCCTTGCTGGGTAAAGTCATCATCCTTGCGAATGTTGTAGCTGGCGCGCAGTGCCAATTCCTTGGTGAGGTTGTGGCTCACCCCGAGGTTGACCCGGTTCAGGTTGGTTTGCGGGGTGTAGCCTTCCAGCGTGAACTGATTGTTTGGCAGGCTGTTGAGGTTGATCGCCACGTCCTGGCTATCGTCGTTGTACTCGCGCTCGTGAGCCACTTCACCGAACACCTGGGTTTGTGGGGTGATCTGGTATTTGCCCTGTAAACCGATGCCTAGGCGACGAGAAATACTCTCCTGATCGCCAAAGGTCAGCGCTGTGGAATCATTGCCGCCCTCTGAGTAGCCATCGACTTTGACTTTGGAGAAATCGGCGCTGACAAACGGCGACAGGTGCCAAGGGCTGCTGGCTTGCTGTGCGATGTCATAACCGATGCGGGCGCTGAAGGCTTCGACGAAGCCACTGGTGTCGCCTTTTTCGCTACGTTCGTTGGCGCCCAACTGGAATTTACGCTTGAGGCTGTCGTAGTCCAGATGCCCGGCGGTCAACGCCAGGTCCGCCCACACACGATTTTGCTGGTACTGGGCGAATGCGGTACCCAGGTACGTATTGAGCTTGTAGTCGGAGTCGTTTGTGCCGGCTTCGAGTTTCTGGTTATAGAAACCGGCGGCCACACCCACGCGCCAGGCATCGTCGAGGCGATAGCTGCCGCCGATGTTCAGGTTGTAACCATTGCCGTCGGCACTCGTGACGCTGTCCTGACCATCAAAGTCCTGATGCTGGCCACCGCCGGAAACAATGGCGCGCCACTGACCAACGTCCTGCCAGTTCTCCCAGTCGGCCAGCCATTGGTTGCGCAGTTCATCCTGGTGCGCGCGCAAGGTGCTTTGTGCCATTTGCGGCAGCAGCGTCAGCTCCCACGGCGCAGACAACAGCGAATACGCGTAATCGGCAATCAGGCGTTGCCCGGCTTCGGTCGGGTGGACCGAGTCGTTGTAGATCAGCTTGGTCGGGTCGGGTGTAGCGCTGTTGATGCCGTAACGGGCGTTCTCGGTGCAGCCGCTACCGCTGAAGCAGGTCGCGGTCAGGTTTTGGTCGGTCGCCAGGCCGAACTGCGCCGGGTTGGCGAAGGCTTCATTGAGCAACACCGGAATGTTCAGCGGGATCACTTCGGCATTGATGTTTTGCAGTCGGCTCACCAGTTCAGTGTTGAACTGGGCGCTGAGTTGTGAGGTGAATGCTTGCAGCGGGCTGCCGTTGATTGCGGGCGTCAGGCCGATGTCGGGCAGCAGCCAGACCATGATGTATTTGGCACCGGCGGTTTGCAGCGTCTGCACGCTGTTGGCCAGCCGGTCGGCGGCGGCGCTGGCCTGAGGCAGGCTGGTCACGCGCCCTTGCAGGAAGTCGTTACCGCCACCCGACAGGTAATACAGCGCGTTCGGATCGGCACGGAAGTTGTTCGACGGCAGGTATCCGGCACGAGTGCGATCACCGGTGGCGGAGGTGGTGGTGATCGAATCGAGAATCTGATCGGTACGATAACCGCCGACGGCCCAGTTGTTGCCGTCGGGTTGGCCATTGCTGGCGCGCACCGCCGAATTTGATGACGCCGTCTGGTCCGCGGTGTACCCCAGTTTTCCACCCAGTATTTGCGTGGAGTTAAGCGAGCGGATTTCGCCGCTGCCATCCAGATAAACCGGCCCCGTCCGGTTTGTGTAACGCTGAGTCGCCCCGGCAGGCCCGCCGGTGTCTGCAAAGGTGCCGGCATCGTTGAGGCTGTCGCCGAAGACGACAAAATTGGTGTAGGGATTCGGTGCGGCGTACGCCTGGGCGCAGGCCATGGCGAGCAAGCATCCCGCGAGCGGTACAAACAACGTCTGTTTGATCATGAGCAAGTCCGTTTATTTATTGTTTTAGGAGAACAAAACGACAGTACCAAAAACTTCCGGCCTTTTGCCATCCGTCGCGAAGCCTTTAAGAGTTTCGCGAGCAGCAGCCCCGGCCATATTGCACGCTCTGCCCAGCTAAGTTACTGTGCCGAGACGTATGAATGAGACCTTCCCCGTGTTGATCATCAGTAAACTCCTGGATCAAGTCATCAAGGCACACGCCCGCTGGCGTTGGCGCGCCTGAATTCTTTTGCCGGCCCTGCCGGACCTGTACCGCTTTGCCTTCGTTACCTGTTTGAAATGCCGCTTTGCTGGCGCTACCCCGGCACCTGACAAAGCGTAGCGCCCTGCGGGTAATTCATTCGAAGGCCATCTTTAAAGTCAGTGAATTCAAGAGGTTCAAAAACGCCATGTTGCTGATGATCGATAACTACGACTCCTTTACCTACAACGTTGTGCAGTACCTCGGCGAGCTCGGCTCCCAGGTAAAAGTCGTGCGCAACGATGAACTGACCATCGCTGAAATCGAAGCCCTCAACCCAGAACGCATCGTGGTGTCCCCCGGTCCTTGCACCCCGACCGAAGCCGGGATCTCGATTGAAGCGATCAAGCATTTCGCCGGAAAACTGCCAATTCTTGGTGTCTGCCTCGGCCATCAGTCCATCGGCCAGGCCTTTGGCGGTGATGTGGTTCGTGCCCGCCAAGTGATGCACGGTAAGACTAGCCCGGTATTCCACGAGGACAAGGGCGTGTTTGAAGGCCTGAATCGTCCATTGACAGTCACTCGCTATCATTCGCTGATCGTCAAGCGTGAAACGCTGCCCGATTGCCTGGAGCTGACGGCCTGGACCCAGCTTGAAGACGGCTCGGTCGACGAGATCATGGGCCTGCGCCACAAGACCCTGAACATCGAAGGTGTGCAGTTCCACCCTGAGTCGATCCTGACCGAGCAGGGCCACGAATTGTTCGCTAACTTCCTCAAACAAACCGGCGGCACGCGCTAAGGACTTTTCATGAACATCAAGACAGCCCTGGGCCGTATCGTCGATCACCTCGACCTCAGCACCGATGAGATGCGCGATGTGATGCGCGAAATCATGACTGGCCAATGCACGGATGCACAGATCGGCGCATTCATGATGGCCATGCGCATGAAGAGCGAGAGCATCGACGAAATCGTCGGCGCGGTGTCAGTCATGCGCGAGCTGGCAGACAAGGTCGAACTCAAAACCCTCGACGGCGTGGTCGATGTGGTCGGCACCGGCGGTGACGGTGCGAATATTTTCAACGTATCGACCGCTTCAGCTTTTGTGGTTGCGGCGGCCGGTTGCACCGTGGCCAAGCACGGTAACCGTGCGGTGTCGGGCAAAAGCGGCAGCGCCGATCTGCTGGAGGCGGCGGGCATCTACCTGAGCCTGACCCCGATTCAAGTCGCACGCTGCATCGACAATGTCGGTATTGGTTTCATGTTCGCCCAGACTCACCACAGTGCCATGAAGTACGCCGCCGGTCCGCGCAAGGATCTTGGCCTGCGTACCTTGTTCAATATGCTCGGCCCGCTTACGAATCCGGCCGGTGTGAAGCATCAGGTGGTGGGCGTGTTCAACCAGGCGCTGTGCCGGCCACTGGCCGAAGTCCTGCAGCGCTTGGGCAGCAAGCATGTGCTGGTGGTGCATTCGAAAGATGGCCTGGACGAATTCAGCCTGGCCGCGCCGACCTTTGTGGCGGAATTGAAGAACGACCAGATCAGCGAATATTGGGTCGAGCCCGAAGACCTGGGCATGAAGAGCCAGAGCCTGCACGGTCTGGCCGTGGAAAGCCCGGCGGCCTCGCTGGAGCTGATTCGCGATGCCTTGGGCAAACGCAAAACCGAAAGCGGTCAGAAGGCCGCCGAGATGATTATGCTCAATGCTGGTGCTGCGTTGTACGCCGCCGACCATGCAACCAGTTTGAAAGAAGGCGTTGCCCTGGCGCACGATGCGCTGCACACAGGCCTCGCTCGGGAGAAACTGGAGGAGTTGGGTGCATTTACCGCGGTATTTCGAGTGGAGAATGAGGGATGAGTGTACCGACGGTTCTGGAAAACATTCTGGCGCGCAAGGTCCAGGAAGTCGCCGAGCGTAGTGCTCGTGTGAGCCTGGCCGAGCTGGAAAGTCTGGCCAAGGCGGCCGATGCACCCCGTGGTTTTGCCCGGGCATTGTTGGCGCAGGCCAAGCTCAAGCAGCCAGCGGTGATTGCCGAAATCAAGAAAGCCTCTCCGAGCAAAGGTGTGATCCGCGAGAACTTCGTTCCCGCTGATATCGCCAAGAGCTACGAGAAGGGCGGCGCGACGTGTTTGTCGGTACTGACCGATATCGATTATTTCCAGGGTGCGGACGCGTATCTGCAACAGGCTCGGGCCGCATGCAAACTGCCGGTGATCCGCAAGGACTTCATGATCGATCCCTACCAGATCGTCGAAGCCCGTGCGTTGGGCGCCGATTGCGTGTTGTTGATCGTCTCTGCACTGGATGACGTGAAAATGGCCGAGCTGGCTGCCGTGGCAAAAAGTGTCGGCCTCGATGTGCTGGTGGAAGTTCACGACGGCGACGAGCTGGAGCGGGCCTTGAAAACCCTCGACACACCGCTGGTCGGCATCAACAACCGCAACCTGCACACGTTTGATGTCAACCTGGAAACCACCCTCGACCTGTTGCCGCGCATCCCTCGTGATCGCCTGGTGATTACCGAAAGCGGCATTCTCAACCGTGCCGATGTCGAGCTGATGGAAATCAGCGACGTGTATGCGTTCCTGGTGGGCGAGGCGTTCATGCGTGCCGAAAGCCCGGGGACCGAGTTGCAGCGTCTGTTCTTTCCGGAGCGCGGTACTGCGGTGAGTGGTTCGACACTCGACTGAAAAAGCTTCGCGGCTGGCTCGCTCCCACTGGAGATTGGATTTCAATGTGGGAGCGAGCTTGCTCGCGAAGGCGGCATAAGACGCACCATAGACTTAAGGTCCGACGGAATACCTTATGACCCTGATTACCTCCCTGGCCACCGAAGCCGGCCTGCTCGGCGAGCAGGATCTATTGGCCCATGTCTGCACCGGCGCCTCGGAATTCGCTCTGCTGTTCTGGCAGCCCAATGACCGCGCCTTGGTCATGCCCCGACGCCTGAATCGCTTACCCGGTTTTGAAGCAGCCTGCGAAGTCTCCGCCGCTGCCGGTTGGCCCGTGCTGTTGCGTGAAACCGGCGGTGAGCCAGTGCCGCAATCGGCGTCCACGGTCAACATCGCATTGGTCTATGCTCCGCCACGCAGCGAAGGCGACCAAAACCGCATCGAAACCGCCTATCACCGACTGTGCGATCCGATCTGTCAGTTACTGGATGAGCTGGGTGGTGTGTCGTCCCTCGGCGAAGTCGAAGGTGCGTTCTGTGATGGCCGCTTCAACGTCAACCTCGATGGTCGCAAGATGGTCGGCACTGCTCAACGCTGGCGCCAGAGCAAGGGCGGTACACGTCCGGTCGGGTTGGTACACGGTGCGTTGTTGCTGGATAACGAGCGGGAATCGATGGTTGCGGCGGTCAATCGTTTCAATGAAGCCTGCGGCCTGGATCAGCGAGTTCGTGCCGAAAGCCACATCGCCCTGCATGAGAAGTTCGCCGCGCCCGATGCGCTCGGGCGGCTCGACGCGCTTTATCGCCAATTGCTGGCAGACATGTTCAAGGCTTAGCGCGTACCGAAGACCACCATGGTCTTGCCTTTGACGTCCACCAGGTTGCGCTCTTCCAGATCCTTGAGCACGCGACCGACCATCTCACGCGAACAGCCGACAATCCGGCCGATTTCCTGACGGGTCACTTTGATCTGCATGCCGTCCGGGTGAGTCATTGCGTCCGGCTGCTTGCACAGTTCCAGCAGACAACGAGCGACGCGACCGGTCACATCGAAGAACGCCAGGTCACCGACCTTGCGCGTGGTGTTGCGCAGGCGCTGTGCGATTTGTCCGCTGAGGACGTAAAGAATGTCCGGATCTTGCTGGGACAGCTCTCGGAATTTTGCGTAGCTGATTTCCGCGACTTCGCATTCGATCTTGGCGCGCACCCAGGCACTGCGCGCCTGTTCCAGGCCAGCCTGTTCGAACAGACCCAACTCACCGAAAAAGTCCCCGGCGTTCAGGTAGGCGATGATCATTTCACGACCATCGTCATCCTCGATCAGGATCGTGACCGAGCCTTTGATGATGAAGAACAGGGTTTCCGAGCGATCGCCGGCACAAATGATGTTGCTCTTGGCCGCATAGCGACGGCGTTGGCAATGCATCAACAGCTTGTCGAGGTTTTTGATTTTGGGTATTGGGGTAATAGCAACCATGGTTGTATCCCGAAAAAACGTCACGGTGTGTGTTTGATTTTCTTATGGGGTGCCGACTACGGCCAAAGCAAAGCTGGCTATGCGCCAGCGGATTGGCGTCAGCTTAACAGACACTTCCTGCAATATTTGAGAATTTACCTACAGCGCAGAGGCTTGCGTCCTAGGAAGGCGAGGCACCGGCAATCAAGGGCCCTGTGCTAAGCTGGCGACCCTTTTTTAGACAGTGGAGTCTTGGCGATGAAGGCACGCATCCAATGGGCTGGCGAAGCCATGTTCCTCGGTGAATCCGGCAGCGGTCACGTCGTGGTCATGGACGGCCCGCCCGATGCCGGTGGTCGCAACCTGGGTGTCCGGCCGATGGAAATGCTCCTGCTCGGTGTCGGCGGTTGCAGCAATTTCGACGTGGTCAGCATCCTCAAAAAATCCCGCCAGGCCGTTGAAAGCTGCGAAGCCTTCCTCGAAGCCGAGCGCGCGACCGAGGACCCCAAGGTCTTCACCAGGATTCACATGCACTTCGTGGTCAAGGGCCGCGGGCTGAAAGAAGCCCAGGTCAAGCGCGCCATCGAGTTGTCGGCGGAGAAGTATTGCTCGGCCTCGATCATGCTCGGCGCCGCTGGCGTGGCGATTACCCACGACTACGAGATCATCGAACTCGGTTGAGCCGACATTCAACTATCATAAAAGCGGTGCAGACTCTGGCGAACCCAAGCTGACGTCTGCATAATGCGCCACTTTTTTCAGGGTAGTGGTCCGTCAACCGACAGGCCGCGCCCCCGAACAGACAACCAAAATCGCCATCGCGAAGAGGTGTTAACCGTCCTACGCAGGTGCGTTGTTCGCATTTGACGGGCATGCTTGATCACGCGGCCGGGCCGCAATACATAGAGAGTTTTTAACGGTGAAAAGCAAACTCAAGCTCCACGGGTTCAATAACCTGACAAAGACCTTGAGCTTCAACATCTATGACATCTGCTACGCGGAAACCCCGCAAGACCAACAGGCTTACGTTGAGTACATCAATAAAGAGTACAACGCGAAACGCCTGACGCAGATCCTCACGGAAGTTGTCGATATCATTGGTGCCAACATCCTGAACATTGCCAGTCAGGACTATGAACCACAGGGCGCCAGCGTCACGATTCTGATCTCTGAAGAGCCGGTAACCCCGACCGACAGCCAGATCGAAGAGTCCCCGGGCCCGCTGCCGGAAATTATCCTGGCCCACCTCGACAAGAGCCACATCACGGTGCACACCTACCCGGAAATCCATCCGGTGGATGGTATTGCGACGTTCCGTGTGGACATTGACGTGTCGACCTGTGGTGTCATCTCACCGTTGAAAGCGCTCAACTTCCTGATTCACCAGTTCGATTCGGACATCGTGACCGTGGATTATCGTGTGCGCGGTTTCACCCGTGACGTTGAAGGCAAAAAGCACTTCATCGACCACGAGATCAATTCGATCCAGAACTACCTGTCCGACGATACCCGCGACGCGTATCAGATGACCGACGTGAACGTGTATCAGGAAAACCTGTTCCACACCAAAATGCTGCTGAAAAACTTCGAACTGGATAACTACCTGTTCGGCGACGCCACCAGCAACCTGTCCTCTGAGCAACGTGCCCAGGTGACTGAGCGTGTGAAACACGAAATGCTCGAAATCTTCTACGCACGCAACATGGCGTAAGGTTCTCGAACACGAAAAAGGCGACTCCCTCACGGCAGTCGCCTTTTTTATTACTGAGCACGGTCACTGTCGGAGCTTCTTGCCTGCGAAGAGATCCTTTCAGGCAACCAAAGCATCAGATCCGATAAGTACTCTTGGTCATCACCTTGGCCAACAGACTCATCCCGAATTTCACCGGCGCCGGAAAACGGAACCCCCCGGCATCCAGCGCACTTTCCGCGTGATGCTCTTCATCAATGCGCATCTGCTCAAGAATCGCCCGGGACTTTTCGTCTTCCGCCGGCAATTGCTCCAGGTGTTCATTCAGGTGCTTGCACACTTGATGTTCAGTGGCGGCAACGAAACCGAGGCTGACTTTGTCGCTGATCAACCCGGCCACGGCGCCAATCCCGAACGACATGCCGTAGAACAGCGGGTTGAGAATGCTGGTATGGCTGCCCAACTGATGAATGCGTTGCTCGCACCAGACCAGATGGTCGGTTTCTTCTTCGGCAGCATGTTCCATGGCGGCGCGCACATGCGGGAGCTTGGCGGTCAGGGCTTGCCCTTGATACAACGCCTGGGCGCAGACTTCACCGGTATGGTTGATGCGCATCAGGCCGGCAACGTGCCGGGTGTCCTCATCGCTCAATTTTGCATCGGGCTGGACGATGGCCGGCGACGGGCGGTAAGGCTGGCCACTGAAGGGCAGCAGGGTGCGCATGGCGGCATCGGCTTGCAGCAGAAGACGGTCAATCGGCGAGTAGTGACGTTGGGTAGTCATGCTGACCTCCGGGAAAAATCTCGGCGGCCAGTTTAACCCAATCGGCCGGCGAAGGTTTGAGCTGGGTCATTCGGGAGTGGCTGGCCACTCCCTTGTAGAAGGCTTAAATCAGCCCGGCGGCCAGTGCATCTGGCGCTGACCCAGCACGTGCATATGAATGTGATAGACAGTCTGCCCACCTTCTTCATTGCAGTTCATGACAACACGGAAACCTTTTTCGCAACCCAGTTCCAGCGCCAGACGCTGCGCGGTGAACAGAATGTGCCCGGCCAGTGCCTTGTCGTCCTCGGTGAGGTCGTTAAGGGTGCGCACAGGTTTTTTCGGGATCACCAGAAAATGCACCGGTGCCTGTGGGGCGATATCGTGGAAGGCCAGTACCTGGTCGTCCTCGTAAATGATATTGGCCGGGATTTCCCGGTTGATGATCTTGGTGAACAGAGTATCCACAGCTGTTTTCTCCGTTGTTTTGGCTGGCCTGAGTGTACCCATGGTTTTACCGCAGGACCATTCAGCGTGGGCAGTAAACCTTGTTGACCATGCCGGCGATTGTCCGATTGAGCCAGCGCGAGCCGAGTCGGGGCAGAAAGGCGCGCCAGCGGTTGCGTCGGCCGGGGATGATGATGGCGCGATTTTTCTCCAGGGCGCGTACGGTATAGAGCGCCACTTCTTCAGGACTCATCAGCATTTTGCTGTCGATCAGTTTGCGGGTGTCCAATTGCGCGGTACGGAAGAAACCGGTGCGCGTCGGGCCAGGGCACAGCACCGAGACCTTGACCGCGCATTTCTTCAGTTCGACGCGCAAGCCTTCGGAAAAATGCAGCACGTACGCCTTGCTCGCGTAATAGGTGCTCATCCAGGGGCCGGGAAGGAACGCGGCGACCGAGGCAACATTGAGGATCTGACCGCCTCCCTGCAAAGCCATGGAGTTCCCGATGGCATGGCAGAGGCGGGTGAGCGCCAGGATGTTCACTTCGATCAGGTCCTGCTCGGTCATCCAGTCTTGAGCGAGAAAGGGACCGCAGGTGCCCATGCCGGCACAGTTGACCAGCAGATCAATCTGACGGTCACCTTCCTCCAGTTCCAGCAGAAAGCCCGACAGGCGTAGCGGCTCGCCAAGGTCACAGGCACGGAACAACACTTCCACGCCAAAACGTTGAGTCAGTTCAATCGCAATACTTTCCAGCTGATCACGCTGTCGGGCCACCAGAATCAGGCTGCGGCCACGGCGGGCCAGCGCTTCGGCCATCGCCAGGCCGATACCGCTGGAAGCGCCAGTGATCAGAGCGTAACGGGTCATGCAGTTCTCCATCGCAACAGCTCCGCGCCGCGACGCAGGTGTCACGGGCGGGGAGCGCTGTTTATTCTTTCGCAGAGTCTACAGGGGCCGGGGCTTCTTCGGCTTCATCGTCTGCAGAATCCGGTGCGGGTTCGGCCACTTCGGCCGGTTCGACTTCAACGTCTTCGGTGGTCACCGAGCCGCTGTCGTAGCTGCTTGCAGCAGTGCTTTCGTACTCTTCCTGAATCGCACTGAAACCGCCGGCCAGAGCTCCCACGATGACGATGGCGATAAACACAACCCACAACGAAGAAAGAACTTTGACCGCAGTGGTATTGGGCGGAGGTGGCGGGCCGTAGCGATTGGCGATGTTGGTGCCGGGAGCGACCATGATCACCAACGGGAAGAAACTGCCCACGAACGGGACGAGGTTCAACAGCCAGAGCCAGCCGGACCAGCCGATATCGTGCAAGCGCTGAACACTGAACTGGATGCTGACGACCGCGATCGCGATGAAAAGAATGAATGCAACCAGACCGCCGATGATCAAGCCTGCCGTTGAATCGGCACTGATGATGGCGAATGCCAGGATGGCCAGGACCGAACCGACGCCGAGCAAGACCAGGGTCAGGGCCATCGTCCAGGCCAGGTAACGCAAGCGGCCGATTCGACCTTCGACACTGAACGGCTTGAGTGTGGCGAACGCTGGCAGGCTTTCGCCGACGCTGGCCTGAGGCGGAGCGTAGGGGGAGGCTGGTTCGGCGAAGACAGGCTGGGGCCTGGCGGGAGCGTGTTCGTGCGCGTCGGCCAGGTTCAGCTCGATAGACGATTCGCTTTCGATCCGTGCATTGATGCCGGTTTTCGTCAGTGCCTGCAGGTAGATTTGTGCGTCGACGTGCGACAGATCCTGCTTGAGCGTGACGGTCTTGCCAGTGAACAGCCGTTCAACCGCAGCGACTTCACTTTTGTACAGCGCGGCGAGATTCTGCTTGGCGGTCGTGAGGTCGACGCCTGGCAGCAGAGCGCCGTCGAATACGATCTTGAAACGGTTTTCGCTCATTGCGAGGCATCCTTGTCGCGGGTGTTTGAGTTAGACAGTGTTACAGAGACAGAGTGTAAGGCCAGCCGGGTCGGGCTGCCCAAAACTTTCCTCTCAGCGCGGCCAGCGTTTTGGCAGCTGTGCCGCCAGATCCAGTGCCTTGCGGTATTCCGCGTCCAGCCGTGCGACCAATTGATCGACACTCGGCAAATCATCGATTTCCCCAACGCCCTGACCCGCAGACCACACGGTTTTCCAGGCTTTGGCTTCGTCGCTGACCGGTTTCAGTTTGGAACCGAAGTTGACCTCACCCTTGTTTTGCAAGGCCGCCATGTCGAAACCGGCGGCTTCCAGGCTTTGGCGCATGAAACTCGCCGGTATGCCGGACACTGCAGGAGTATGGATGATGTCCGCCGCTCTCGAAGTCAGCAGCATCTCTTTGTAAGCGTCAGGCGCATGACTTTCGGTGGTGCCGATAAATCGCGTACCGAAGTAGGCCAAATCCGCACCGAGTAATTGTGCGGCGAGAATCTCGTGACCGTGGTTCAGGCAGCCGGCCAGCAACAGCGTCTTGTCGAAGAACTGACGAATTTCGGCAATCAGCGAAAACGGACTCCAGGTGCCAGCATGGCCACCGGCGCCCGCAGCCACGGCGATCAACCCGTCCACACCTGCCTCGGCGGCTTTTTCCGCGTGGCGGCGAGTCGTCACGTCGTGGAACACCAGGCCACCATAGCTGTGCACGGCGTCGACCACTTCTTTCACTGCGCCCAGGCTTGTGATCACAATCGGCACTTTGTGCTCGATGCAGATCGCCAGGTCCGCTTGCAGGCGTGGGTTGCTGTTGTGGACGATCAAGTTGACCGCATAAGGGGCCGGGTTTTCCAGTGTCGCCAAGCCTGCCTCGATTTCTTCCAGCCAGGCTTTGAACCCGCTGCTCTCGCGCTGGTTGAGCGCGGGGAAACTGCCCACCACGCCATTACGGCAGCAGGCGAGCACCAATTGCGGATTTGAAATCAAGAACATCGGCGCAGCCACGACCGGCAGACGCAGACGTTGTTCGAGCAGAGCGGGCAGCGACATTGGAAGTACCCCGGTGAGTTGTGCGTATTGAAGTTAGAACGGCCGAACGACGACCAGAATGACGATAGCCAGCAATATCAGAACCGGAACTTCATTGAACCAGCGATAAAAGACATGGCTGCGGGTATTTTCGCCACGGGCAAAACGCTTCACCTGCGCGCCGCACATGTGGTGGTAGCCGATCAGGATCACCACCAGGGTCAGTTTGGCGTGAATCCATGCGCCTTGACTGAAGATACTCGGGTTGAGAGCGATCAGCGCGATGCCGAAGATCAGGGTGGCGATCATCGCCGGGCCCATGATGCCTCGGTAGAGCTTGCGCTCCATGACGCTGAAGCGTTCCTTGCTGACTGTGTCTTCACTCTGCGCGTGATAGACGAACAGGCGCGGCAGGTAGAACAGGCCGGCAAACCAGCAGACCATGCTGACGATGTGAAACGCTTTGAGCCACAAATAGAGCATTTTTAGTTATTCCCAGGTTCACGGTAGCCCGGATAGTAGAGGCTTGAGCGGCCGCACGTCACCTTGCCGGTTGTCGCAGGACGATACGCGCCCTATTATCGACGGCTTTCCAGTGGGTTCGTTGAGGGCAGGTTTATGGTCAAGGTCGGTATCGTCGGCGGCACGGGTTACACCGGTGTCGAACTGCTGCGTCTGTTGGCGCAGCATCCGCAAGCTGAAGTGGTAGTGATCACTTCCCGATCCGAGGCTGGCCTGGCCGTGGCCGACATGTACCCGAACCTGCGAGGCCATTACGACGGCCTGGCGTTCAGCGTTCCGGACATCAAGACACTGGGTGCCTGTGATGTGGTGTTCTTCGCCACACCGCACGGCGTTGCCCATGCCTTGGCGGGTGAACTGCTGGCAGCCGGGACCAAGGTCATCGACCTGTCGGCGGACTTCCGTCTGCAGGATTCTGTTGAGTGGGCCAAGTGGTACGGCCAGCCGCACGGCGCACCGGAACTGCTGGAAGAGGCGGTTTACGGCTTGCCGGAAGTCAATCGTGAGCAGATCAAGGAGGCTCGTCTGATCGCTGTGCCGGGTTGCTACCCGACTGCGACGCAATTGGGTTTCCTGCCGCTGCTTGAAGCGGGCCTGGCGGATACCACTCGCTTGATCGCCGATTGCAAATCCGGTGTCAGCGGAGCCGGGCGTGGCGCCTCTGTAGGCTCGCTGTACTCCGAGACGTCGGAAAGCATGAAGGCTTATTCGGTCAAAGGTCATCGTCACTTGCCGGAAATCCGCCAGGGGCTGCGTCGCGCAGCAGGCAAGGACGTCGGCCTGACCTTCGTTCCGCACCTGACGCCAATGATTCGCGGCATTCACTCGACGCTTTACGCGACCGTCGTGGATCGTTCGGTCGATCTGCAAGCGTTGTTTGAAAAGCGCTACGCCAACGAACCGTTCGTCGATGTAATGCCAGCCGGCAGCCACCCGGAAACCCGCAGCGTGCGCGGGGCCAATGTGTGCCGTATTGCCGTGCATCGTCCGCAGGAGGGTGATCTGGTGGTGGTGCTGTCGGTGATCGACAACCTGGTCAAAGGCGCGTCGGGTCAGGCTGTGCAGAACATGAACATCCTGTTCGGCCTGGATGAGCGCTTCGGTTTGTCCCACGCCGGCATGCTGCCATAAGACTCTGTCCCGGACAGCAAAAGGCCCATTCAGTGGGCCTTTCTGCATTCTGGCCTGACGGTTTGCTTGTTTGATATACCGTAACAATAGTTGACCAATTTTCTAGGAGAAGCGGATAATGCGCGTCATCACGCATTATGGCGGCGTAACGCCGGGAGATAGTCAGCATGAGCGTCGAATCCTTCACCCCCACGGCTTTGCAATTCACCCACGGTGCCGCGCACAAGGTGAAGAGTCTGGTCGATGAAGAGGGTAATGATCGCTTGAAGCTGCGCGTATTCGTTACGGGCGGCGGTTGTTCAGGTTTTCAGTACGGCTTCACCTTCGATGAAGAAGTGGCCGATGACGACACCATCGTCGAGCGCGAAGGCGTGAGCCTGGTCGTGGACCCGATGAGCTTCCAGTACCTGGCAGGCGCCGAGGTGGATTATCAGGAAGGTCTGGAAGGTTCGCGCTTTGTGATCAAGAACCCGAACGCCAGCACTACCTGTGGCTGCGGTTCTTCGTTCTCGATCTGATCGCACTTCAGCGCAATGCAAAACGCCGCAGAACCTTATGGGTTGTGCGGCGTTTTACTGTCTGGGGTTCAAGCGGGGTAGATCGCGCCGAGCACGCGCAGGCCACGTGCGCCGGTGACGCTTGGACGATTGGCGGCGATGCCTTCGAGGCAGCAATGGGCCAGCCAGGCGAAGGCCATGGCTTCAACCCAGTCGGGGTCTACACCATGAGAGGCGGTGCTGCTGACTTTCGCATTCGGCAGTAAGCCGGCCAAGCGCCTCATCAGGGTGGCGTTGTGCGCGCCGCCGCCGCAGACCAGCAGTTCTTGAGTGTTCAACTGGGCGTGTTGCAGTGACTGAACGATGGTCAGTGCGGTGAGTTCAAGCAGCGTGGCTTGCACGTCTTCGGCGGCAAAGGCAGGCAGTTTCGACAGGTGCTGTGTCAGCCAAGGCAGGTTGAACACTTCGCGGCCGGTACTTTTTGGGCCTTGGGTCACGAAGAAGGGATCGCTGAGCAATTCATTGAGCAGATCCGGTTCGACGTTGCCGCTGGCAGCCCATTGGCCGTCGCGATCGAAGTTGTCACCGCGCTGCTGGTGAATCCAGGCATCCAGCAGCACATTGCCCGGACCGCAGTCGAAACCCGCAACCGGCTGGCCGGGTTCAATCAGACTGAGGTTGCTGAATCCGCCCACATTCAACACCGCGCGATGACCTGCGCGTTCATCAAACAAGGCTTCGTGGAAGGCTGGAACCAGCGGAGCACCTTGCCCGCCTGCGGCCACATCGCGACTACGAAAGTCACTGACCACGGTGATACCGGTCAACTCGGTCAGCAGGGCAGGGTTGCCGATCTGCACGGTGAAGCCGCGTGCGGGTTCGTGGCGAATGGTCTGGCCGTGGCTGCCAATCGCACGAATGTCTTCGGGCGTGAGGTTTTGTTGATCAAGCAGGGAGTGAATGCCCTGAGCTGCCAGTTTTACCCAGTTTTGCTGGGCGATGGCAGAGCGGGCAATCTCGTCCGGGCCGCTGGCGCACAAGCCAAGCAGCTCGGTGCGCAGGGATTCTGGCATAGGGATGTAGTGCGTGGCGATCAGCTTGATCGCCGGGGAGAGCTCAACCAGTGCGATGTCCAGGCCATCGAGACTGGTTCCGGACATCACACCAATATAGAGCGTCATGGCTTAGCGCTTGCTCGAAGCCAGCAGGGTGGCCTTCTCTTGATCCATGCGCGCCATCAGTGGTTGGCTCTGCGCGAGGAAGCGTGAGCGTTCAGCCTTGGCGATCGGATCGGCCATTGGCAACTTCTGGCCTAGCGGGTCGACGTGAACGCCATTGACCTGGAATTCGTAGTGCAAGTGCGGGCCGGTGGAGAGCCCGGTGGTGCCAATGAAGCCGATCACCTGGCCCTGTTTAACCGTGCCGCCGGTCTTAACGCCTTTGGCGAAGCCTTGCATGTGGCCATACAGCGTGGTGTAGGTGGAGCCGTGCTGAATGATGACGGTGTTGCCATAGCCGCCGCGGCGACCGGCCAGCAATACTTTACCGTCGCCGGCAGCCTTGATTGGCGTGCCACGTGGTGCTGCATAATCAACGCCTTTGTGGGCGCGAATTTTGTTCAGGATCGGGTGCTTGCGGCCCATGGAGAATTTCGAACTGATGCGGGCGAAATCAACCGGGGTGCGGATGAACGCTTTGCGCATGCTGTTGCCGTCAGCCGTGTAGTAGCTGCTGTTGCCTTGTTTGTTGATGTAGCGCACGGCGGTGTAGGTCTTGCCGCGGTTGGTGAAGCGGGCGGAAAGGATCGGGCCGTTGCCGACGGCCTTGCCGTTGACAACTTTCTGTTCGTAGATCACATCGAACTCGTCACCCTGGCGAATATCCTGGGCGAAGTCGACGTCGTAGCCAAACACGCTTGCCATGTCCATGGTCAAACTGTGGGACAGGCCGGCGCGAGCGGCGGATTGCGACAATGAGCTGTTGATCACTCCATGAACGTAAGCGGAACGTACAGTGGGCTTGGCGGTGACGCGGTTGAACGCATAACCCTTGTCATTCTTGGTGAGGGTAATGCTTTCGACGTCGCTGATCTTGCTGTGCAGGTTGGTCAGTTGGCCTTCAGGGTTCAGTTCGAATTCGAGCTTCTGCCCATGTTTAAGCTGGCTGAACTGCTTGGCTTGCTTGTCGCTGGCGAGGACTTCATGCACCGAAGCGGCTGGCAGGCCGACTTTTTCAAACAGGGTGGAGAGCGTATCGCCTTTGGATACGATCACTTCCCTGTGGTTTGGAGCCTTCTTTTCTTCGACCACAGGCGCGGCCTGAGCGGTTTCCTGTGGTTCTTCGGCGGCGTTTTCGATCTGCGCAAAAGGGGAGGCCACGGGTTCATTTGTGGCTTGTGCGGCGTCAGCAGCGTCTTGTTCTTGTGACAGTTGTTCCGCAGGGCTTTCCAGTTCGAGACTCAGTGTGGTCTTTTTGGCTTCAACATCGCTGGATGGGAATACCAGAAGCGCCAGGCTCAGCAGGGCGGCGATGCCACTTGCTGCGAGCAGGTGGGTCTTCGGGTAAAGCGGTGGCGCTTTAGACGATTCTTTGGTCATAAGTGATATTTGACTTTGAAAAAAGATGAATTGGAAAAGATGAATGACATGATGAAGATGAAATAACTGTATAAAATATAACCAAATCATCTCTGAAGCAAGTCCGCGGACACTCTGCCGGCGGATTGGCGTCATTGCGCCGGCCAAACTTTGTATTTGACGCGTGATCTTGTATGGTTGGTCCCCTTTGAATTCGAGCCTTGCGGGTCTGTTATGAAGTCGGTTGAAGAGCAGCTAGCGCTGATTAAACGTGGTGCAGAAGAACTGTTGGTCGAGTCCGAGCTGATCGAGAAGCTCAAACGTGGCCAGCCGCTGCGTATTAAGGCTGGCTTCGATCCGACTGCGCCGGATCTGCACCTGGGTCACACCGTACTTATTAATAAGCTGCGCCAGTTCCAGGAGCTGGGGCATCAGGTGATCTTCCTTATCGGCGACTTCACCGGGATGATTGGTGATCCGAGCGGGAAGAGCGCGACACGTCCGCCGCTTACCCGTGAGCAGGTTCTCGAGAATGCCGAGACCTACAAGACTCAGGTCTTCAAGATTCTTGATCCGGCTAAAACCGAGGTTGCGTTCAACTCCACCTGGATGGATCAGATGGGGCCGGCTGATTTCATTCGTCTGACTTCGCAATACACGGTTGCTCGCATGCTCGAACGCGATGATTTCGACAAGCGCTATACAACCAATCAGCCAATCGCTATCCACGAATTCCTCTATCCGCTGGTTCAGGGCTATGACTCGGTTGCGTTGCGCGCGGATGTTGAGTTGGGTGGTACCGACCAGAAGTTCAACCTGTTGATGGGACGCGAGCTTCAGCGTGGATACGGTCAAGAGCCGCAGTGCATTCTGACTATGCCGTTGCTCGAAGGCCTGGATGGCGTGAAGAAGATGTCCAAGTCCTTGGGCAATTACGTCGGTATCCAGGAAGCGCCGGGTGTCATGTACAGCAAGCTGGTTTCCATTCCGGATGCGCTGATGTGGCGTTACTTCGAGTTGCTCAGTTTCCGCTCCATGGATGAGATCGATGCATTCCGTGCGGATGTAGAGGCTGGTGCGAACCCGCGTGATATCAAGATAAAACTGGCTGAAGAGATCGTGGCGCGTTTCCATGGTGAGGAGGCTGCGGCCAATGCTCATCGTGGGGCGGGCAATCGTATGAAGGAAGGCGAGCTGCCTGATGATCTGCCTGAGATCGAATTGACTGCTGCTGAAGATATGCCGATTGCGGCTGTTCTCAATAAGGCAGGGCTGGTGAAGAATTCGGCGGTGGCGCGTGATCTGTTGAATGCTGGTGGTGTACGTATAGATGGTGAGGTGGTTGATCGCGCCTTTATATACGTGCTGGGTGCCACGCACGTTTGCCAGGCGGGCAAGAAGGCATTTGCACGTATTACGCTGAAATCCGAGTAAAGCTGCAAACAGTGCTTGACGGCGAATTCTGGATGTCTATAATTCGCCCCACTTCCGGCGCAGTCGAAACGGAAAACTCCTTGGTAAACAATGAGTTACGAAGTTTTCGGCAGTGAGTGGCTTCAGTTCATCGAAGTCCGAAAGGAGTTGAAAAAGAGGTGTTGACAGCAGCGTGTAACGCTGTAGAATTCGCCTCCCGCTACCGAGTGATCGGAAGCGCAAGTGGTTGAAGTTGTTAGAGATTTCCAAGCGAAACTTTGAAAACTTCTGAAAATAACCGCTTGACAGCAACAGAGGCTGCTGTAGAATGCGCGCCTCGGTTGAGACGAAAGATCTTAACCAACCGCTCTTTAACAACTGAATCAAGCAATTCGTGTGGGTGCTTGTGGAGTCAGACTGATAGTCAGCAAGATTATCAGCATCACAAGTTACTCCGCGAGAAATCAAAGATGTAACCAACGATTGCTGAGCCAAGTTTAGGGTTTCTTAAAAACCCAAAGATGTTTGAACTGAAGAGTTTGATCATGGCTCAGATTGAACGCTGGCGGCAGGCCTAACACATGCAAGTCGAGCGGTAGAGAGAAGCTTGCTTCTCTTGAGAGCGGCGGACGGGTGAGTAATGCCTAGGAATCTGCCTGGTAGTGGGGGATAACGCTCGGAAACGGACGCTAATACCGCATACGTCCTACGGGAGAAAGCAGGGGACCTTCGGGCCTTGCGCTATCAGATGAGCCTAGGTCGGATTAGCTAGTTGGTGAGGTAATGGCTCACCAAGGCGACGATCCGTAACTGGTCTGAGAGGATGATCAGTCACACTGGAACTGAGACACGGTCCAGACTCCTACGGGAGGCAGCAGTGGGGAATATTGGACAATGGGCGAAAGCCTGATCCAGCCATGCCGCGTGTGTGAAGAAGGTCTTCGGATTGTAAAGCACTTTAAGTTGGGAGGAAGGGCATTAACCTAATACGTTGGTGTCTTGACGTTACCGACAGAATAAGCACCGGCTAACTCTGTGCCAGCAGCCGCGGTAATACAGAGGGTGCAAGCGTTAATCGGAATTACTGGGCGTAAAGCGCGCGTAGGTGGTTCGTTAAGTTGGATGTGAAATCCCCGGGCTCAACCTGGGAACTGCATTCAAAACTGACGAGCTAGAGTATGGTAGAGGGTGGTGGAATTTCCTGTGTAGCGGTGAAATGCGTAGATATAGGAAGGAACACCAGTGGCGAAGGCGACCACCTGGACTGATACTGACACTGAGGTGCGAAAGCGTGGGGAGCAAACAGGATTAGATACCCTGGTAGTCCACGCCGTAAACGATGTCAACTAGCCGTTGGGAGCCTTGAGCTCTTAGTGGCGCAGCTAACGCATTAAGTTGACCGCCTGGGGAGTACGGCCGCAAGGTTAAAACTCAAATGAATTGACGGGGGCCCGCACAAGCGGTGGAGCATGTGGTTTAATTCGAAGCAACGCGAAGAACCTTACCAGGCCTTGACATCCAATGAACTTTCCAGAGATGGATGGGTGCCTTCGGGAACATTGAGACAGGTGCTGCATGGCTGTCGTCAGCTCGTGTCGTGAGATGTTGGGTTAAGTCCCGTAACGAGCGCAACCCTTGTCCTTAGTTACCAGCACGTTATGGTGGGCACTCTAAGGAGACTGCCGGTGACAAACCGGAGGAAGGTGGGGATGACGTCAAGTCATCATGGCCCTTACGGCCTGGGCTACACACGTGCTACAATGGTCGGTACAGAGGGTTGCCAAGCCGCGAGGTGGAGCTAATCCCAGAAAACCGATCGTAGTCCGGATCGCAGTCTGCAACTCGACTGCGTGAAGTCGGAATCGCTAGTAATCGCGAATCAGAATGTCGCGGTGAATACGTTCCCGGGCCTTGTACACACCGCCCGTCACACCATGGGAGTGGGTTGCACCAGAAGTAGCTAGTCTAACCTTCGGGAGGACGGTTACCACGGTGTGATTCATGACTGGGGTGAAGTCGTAACAAGGTAGCCGTAGGGGAACCTGCGGCTGGATCACCTCCTTAATCGACGACATCAGCTGCTCCATAAGTTCCCACACGAATTGCTTGATTCATTGAAGAAGACGAAAGAAGCAGCCTGTATCGGTTTGTAGCTGAGTTGGTTAGAGCGTACCCCATGCTTTGTGGTTAAGAGCAGGGTGAGGTCGGCCTTAGTAGCTCGAAATTGGGTCTGTAGCTCAGTTGGTTAGAGCGCACCCCTGATAAGGGTGAGGTCGGCAGTTCGAATCTGCCCAGACCCACCAATTTTGTGTGGGAAACGCCTGTAGAAATACGGGGCCATAGCTCAGCTGGGAGAGCGCCTGCCTTGCACGCAGGAGGTCAACGGTTCGATCCCGTTTGGCTCCACCACTACTGCTTCTGTTTGTATAAAGCTTAGAAATGAGCATTCCATCGTTGAGATGGTGAATGTTGATTTCTAGTCTTTGACTAGTTCGTTCTTTAAAAATTTGGGTATGTGATAGAAAGATAGACTGAACGTTACTTTCACTGGTAACGGATCAGGCTAAGGTAAAATTTGTGAGTTGCTCTTAATTGAGTATTATCGAATTTTCGGCGAATGTCGTCTTCACAGTATAACCAGATTGCTTGGGGTTATATGGTCAAGTGAAGAAGCGCATACGGTGGATGCCTTGGCAGTCAGAGGCGATGAAAGACGTGGTAGCCTGCGAAAAGCTTCGGGGAGTCGGCAAACAGACTTTGATCCGGAGATGTCTGAATGGGGGAACCCAGCCATCATAAGATGGTTATCTTAAGCTGAATACATAGGCTTAAGAGGCGAACCAGGGGAACTGAAACATCTAAGTACCCTGAGGAAAAGAAATCAACCGAGATTCCCTTAGTAGTGGCGAGCGAACGGGGACTAGCCCTTAAGTGGCTTTGAGATTAGCGGAACGCTCTGGAAAGTGCGGCCATAGTGGGTGATAGCCCTGTACGCGAAAATCTCTTGGTCATGAAATCGAGTAGGACGGAGCACGAGAAACTTTGTCTGAATATGGGGGGACCATCCTCCAAGGCTAAATACTACTGACTGACCGATAGTGAACTAGTACCGTGAGGGAAAGGCGAAAAGAACCCCGGAGAGGGGAGTGAAATAGATCCTGAAACCGTATGCGTACAAGCAGTGGGAGCCCACTTTGTTGGGTGACTGCGTACCTTTTGTATAATGGGTCAGCGACTTATTTTCAGTGGCGAGCTTAACCGAATAGGGGAGGCGTAGCGAAAGCGAGTCTTAATAGGGCGTCTAGTCGCTGGGAATAGACCCGAAACCGGGCGATCTATCCATGGGCAGGTTGAAGGTTGGGTAACACTAACTGGAGGACCGAACCGACTACCGTTGAAAAGTTAGCGGATGACCTGTGGATCGGAGTGAAAGGCTAATCAAGCTCGGAGATAGCTGGTTCTCCTCGAAAGCTATTTAGGTAGCGCCTCATGTATCACTGTAGGGGGTAGAGCACTGTTTCGGCTAGGGGGTCATCCCGACTTACCAAACCGATGCAAACTCCGAATACCTACAAGTGCCGAGCATGGGAGACACACGGCGGGTGCTAACGTCCGTCGTGAAAAGGGAAACAACCCAGACCGTCAGCTAAGGTCCCAAAGTTATGGTTAAGTGGGAAACGATGTGGGAAGGCTTAGACAGCTAGGAGGTTGGCTTAGAAGCAGCCACCCTTTAAAGAAAGCGTAATAGCTCACTAGTCGAGTCGGCCTGCGCGGAAGATGTAACGGGGCTCAAACCATACACCGAAGCTACGGGTATCACTTAGGTGATGCGGTAGAGGAGCGTTCTGTAAGCCTGTGAAGGTGAGTTGAGAAGCTTGCTGGAGGTATCAGAAGTGCGAATGCTGACATGAGTAACGACAATGGGTGTGAAAAACACCCACGCCGAAAGACCAAGGTTTCCTGCGCAACGTTAATCGACGCAGGGTTAGTCGGTCCCTAAGGCGAGGCTGAAAAGCGTAGTCGATGGAAAACAGGTTAATATTCCTGTACTTCTGGTTATTGCGATGGAGGGACGGAGAAGGCTAGGCCAGCTTGGCGTTGGTTGTCCAAGTTTAAGGTGGTAGGCTGGAATCTTAGGTAAATCCGGGATTCTAAGGCCGAGAGCTGATGACGAGTGTACTTTTAGTACACGAAGTGGTTGATGCCATGCTTCCAAGAAAAGCTTCTAAGCTTCAGGTAACCAGGAACCGTACCCCAAACCGACACAGGTGGTTGGGTAGAGAATACCAAGGCGCTTGAGAGAACTCGGGTGAAGGAACTAGGCAAAATGGCACCGTAACTTCGGGAGAAGGTGCGCCGGTGAGGGTGAAGCATTTACTGCGTAAGCCCATGCCGGTCGAAGATACCAGGCCGCTGCGACTGTTTATTAAAAACACAGCACTCTGCAAACACGAAAGTGGACGTATAGGGTGTGACGCCTGCCCGGTGCCGGAAGGTTAATTGATGGGGTTAGCTAACGCGAAGCTCTTGATCGAAGCCCCGGTAAACGGCGGCCGTAACTATAACGGTCCTAAGGTAGCGAAATTCCTTGTCGGGTAAGTTCCGACCTGCACGAATGGCGTAACGATGGCGGCGCTGTCTCCACCCGAGACTCAGTGAAATTGAAATCGCTGTGAAGATGCAGTGTATCCGCGGCTAGACGGAAAGACCCCGTGAACCTTTACTATAGCTTTGCACTGGACTTTGAATTTGCTTGTGTAGGATAGGTGGGAGGCTTTGAAGCGTGGACGCCAGTTCGCGTGGAGCCAACCTTGAAATACCACCCTGGCAACTTTGAGGTTCTAACTCAGGTCCGTTATCCGGATCGAGGACAGTGTATGGTGGGTAGTTTGACTGGGGCGGTCTCCTCCTAAAGAGTAACGGAGGAGTACGAAGGTGCGCTCAGACCGGTCGGAAATCGGTCGTAGAGTATAAAGGCAAAAGCGCGCTTGACTGCGAGACAGACACGTCGAGCAGGTACGAAAGTAGGTCTTAGTGATCCGGTGGTTCTGTATGGAAGGGCCATCGCTCAACGGATAAAAGGTACTCCGGGGATAACAGGCTGATACCGCCCAAGAGTTCATATCGACGGCGGTGTTTGGCACCTCGATGTCGGCTCATCACATCCTGGGGCTGAAGCCGGTCCCAAGGGTATGGCTGTTCGCCATTTAAAGTGGTACGCGAGCTGGGTTTAGAACGTCGTGAGACAGTTCGGTCCCTATCTGCCGTGGACGTTTGAGATTTGAGAGGGGCTGCTCCTAGTACGAGAGGACCGGAGTGGACGAACCTCTGGTGTTCCGGTTGTCACGCCAGTGGCATTGCCGGGTAGCTATGTTCGGAATAGATAACCGCTGAAAGCATCTAAGCGGGAAACTAGCCTCAAGATGAGATCTCACTGGGACCTTGAGTCCCCTGAAGGGCCGTCGAAGACTACGACGTTGATAGGTTGGGTGTGTAAGCGCTGTGAGGCGTTGAGCTAACCAATACTAATTGCCCGTGAGGCTTGACCATATAACACCCAAGCAATTTGACTACTCGAAAGAGCATCAGATTGCGGTGTGTGAAGACGAAATGAACCGAAAGTTCGACGCTCACAAAACACCGAAAGCTGTCACATACCCAATTTGCTGAAGCGAGGCCAACTGGTCACGACTCAGTACCCGAATTTCTTGACGACCATAGAGCATTGGAACCACCTGATCCCATCCCGAACTCAGCAGTGAAACGATGCATCGCCGATGGTAGTGTGGGGTTTCCCCATGTGAGAGTAGGTCATCGTCAAGATTAAATTCCGAAACCCCTATCTGCGTATGCAGGTAGGGGTTTTGTTTTGCCTGCAGGAAAGTTCGTACAGCATTACCGGACAGCTCCCGGCTGTCACAGTCTCCCGACAATGCTAAGGTTCGGCCCTAGCGTTTGTATTTTCCCAAGGAAGCCTTTATGCCGGACGCCACGTCCCTCAACGCTGCTTTTATGGTGGTTCAAAGCAACAGTCTGAATGAACTGCGCAGCCTGGTGATCAGCGTAATGCGGCGTTATCCGCTGGCTCCCCTGGAAAATGAAATCGCCCTGGTGCAGAGCAATGGCATCGCGCAGTGGCTCAAGCTGGCCCTTGCCGAAGATCCGGAAGAGGATGATATGGGCGGCTGCGGTATTGCCGCCGCCATCGACGTGCAATTACCCGGTAGCTTCATGTGGCAGCTTTATCGCATGGTCCTTGGCCGCGATAACATCCCGGTAAAATCGTTACTCGATAAAGCGCCCTTGACCTGGCGTCTGATGCGCCTCCTCCCACAACTGATCAACCAGCCACACTTTGAGCCACTGCAGCGCTTCCTGACCCATGACACCGATTTACGTAAGCGCTACCAGTTGGCTGAGCGACTCGCAGACTTGTTCGACCAGTACCAGGTTTACCGCGCCGACTGGCTCGAAGACTGGGCAGAAGGTCGCCACCAATTGCGCAATGGCAGAGGCGAAGCCAAGCCACTGGCCCCGGCCAACTGCTGGCAGGCCGAATTATGGCGAGCGCTGTTGCTTGATGTGGGTGAGGAAGGCATGGCGCAAAGCCGTGCCGGTGTTCATCAGCGGTTTATCGAGCGCATCAACAGCCTCGACGTTGCCCCTAGCGGATTGCCCTCGCGGGTGATCGTTTTCGGGATTTCTTCTCTCCCCGCTCAAGCACTTGAAGCGCTTGCCGGACTGGCCCGTTTCAGCCAGGTTCTGCTGTGTGTACATAACCCTTGTCGTTACCATTGGGCTGACATCGTCGCCGATAAAGACCTGCTACGGCATCAATACAAGCGCCAGGCCCGCAAGAGCGGGATGCCTGTTGTACTCGACCCGCAAACACTCCACCAGCATGCTCATCCGCTACTGGCTGCCTGGGGTAAACAGGGGCGGGACTACATCAATCTTCTCGACAGCTATGACGATCCCAACAGCTATAGCGCGGCATTTCGTGACGGGCGCATCGACCTGTTCAGCGACAATCAGCCAAAGAACATGCTCAATCAATTGCAGGACGACATTCTCGAATTGCGCCCACTGAGCGAAACACGAGAATGCTGGCCAGCCGTCGATCTCGAACAAGACGAGTCGATCCGTTTTCACATCGCCCACAGTGCCCAGCGTGAAGTCGAGATCCTGCATGATCAACTCCTGGCACGCTTCAGCGCTGATCCCGATCTAAAACCTCGCGACATCATTGTGATGGTCCCGGATATCGACAGTTATGCACCGCATATTCGCGCCGTATTCGGTCAGCTTGATCGCCAGGACCCTCGTTTCATTCCCTTCACGCTCGCGGATCAGGGCCAGCGTGGTCGCGATCCCCTGCTGATTGCGGTCGAACACCTGCTCAAACTTCCCGACAGCCGTTTCCCCGTCAGCGAGATCCTCGACCTGCTGGATGTTCCAGCATTACGTGCCCGCTTCGGCGTCGAAGAGCGTGATCTGCCGACGCTGCACCGCTGGATCGAAGGTGCGGGCATCCGCTGGGGAATGAATGCCGAGCAGCGTGCAGGGCTGGGGTTGCCTGAAGCGCTGGAGCAGAACAGTTGGCGATTCGGCCTGCGCCGGATGCTGCTGGGTTATGCCGTGGGCAGCGCCATTGCGTGCGAAGGCATCGAGCCTTACGACGAAATTGGCGGTCTGGATGCCGCGCTCATCGGACCTTTGGTGGCCCTGCTGGACGCGTTGGAAATCGCCCATCAGGAATTGACTCAACCTGCACCGCCCAAAGAATGGGGTGTGCGATTACAAGCCTTGGTGCAGCTGTTCTTCCTGGCCAGCAATGAGCACGATGACTACTTGCTGGCGCAGCTCGAAGAGTTGCGCGAAACGTGGCTCGACACTTGCGAGTCCGTCGGTTTACAGGATGATTTGCCGCTGACCGTGGTGCGGGAAGCGTGGCTGGCCGGACTGGATCAAGGTCGCCTGTCCCAGCGTTTTCTGGCGGGAGCCGTCAACTTCTGCACCTTGATGCCGATGCGGGCGATTCCGTTCAAACGGGTCTGTCTGTTGGGCATGAACGACGGCGATTACCCTCGTGCGCAACCGCCACTGGATTTCGATCTCATGGGCAGTGACTATCGCCCCGGAGATCGGTCCCGTCGTGAAGATGACCGTTATCTCCTGTTGGAAGCGCTGCTGTCGGCACGAGATCAGCTCTACATCAGCTGGGTGGGCCGAAGCATACGAGATAACAGCGAGCGCCCGGCCTCCGTGCTGATTGGCCAATTGCGCGACCATCTCGCCAGCGGTTGGCGACTGCGCGATGAGGGCGACGATCTGCTGGAATCCATGACTCAGGAGCACCCATTGCAGCCCTTCAGCGCTCGTTACTTTCATGAAGGTGACGCGCTGTTCAGCTACGCCAATGAGTGGCAAGTCCTCCATCAAGTCACTGATCAGATGGCAGAAGGCGAAGTACTGGACGCATACGTACAGGAGGAGCCGCTGAGCCTCGGTCAATTGCAGGATTTCCTGCGTAATCCCGTTCGACATTTTTTCAGCCAGCGGCTCAAGGTGTTCTTCGAAGCAGCTGAAGTGCCCTTGGCCGATGAAGAGCCCTTTGTCCTCGATGCGCTGCAACGCTACAACCTTAGCGACAGTTTGCTTGCGGCGGCGTTGGGACGGATCGATCACGCCGATCAGGCACTGGAAGACCAGGCCAAACGCCTGCAAAACAGTGGGCTGCTGCCTCTGGCCGGATTCGGCGAATGCCTTCAGCGTGAGTTGATCGAGCCGCTTCCGGATCTGCTTCAACGCTATCAACAACTCCTGGCGTTATGGCCGACACCGCTGACCAGCGCTCTGCCCGTGAATCTTGAGCTGGAAGGACTGCGACTCGAAGGTTGGCTCAGTGGTCTGCACCAGCGTGCGGACGGCAGCTTGCTATCGGTCACTACTATTCCCAACAGCATTGGCTCAATAAAAAACCGTAAATGGCACCGGTTGACGCGGCCTTGGGTTAATCATCTGGTTGCCTGCGCCAGTGGCATTCCGATGTCCACCGCGCTGGTGGCCAGCGACGATAGCCTGCTGCTGGAGCCGCTGGGGAAGGGCGCTGCATTGAAAACGCTGGGACATCTTCTGGAGGCCTGGCAAGCGGGCATGCGTCAACCCCTGCCGGTTGCAGTAAAAACGGCCTTCGCCTGGCTAGGCCAGACTGATCCGATGAAAGCCGAAGCCGCTGCCCGCAAAGCCTACGAAGGCGATGGCCAGACCACTGACGGCGAACGCCGAGAAAGCCCTGCACTCACTCGACAGTTTGCTGACTACGATGCACTGCTCGCTGACGAAACGTTCTCCGACTGGTGCAACGCCTTGTACAAACCGATGCTCGAAGCCCCCTGGCGTTCACTGACCAGCGAAGAGGCTCGTTCATGACCAGAAAAACACCTCTGGCACTGGCCTTCCCACTGCGCGGCAGCCAACTGATCGAAGCCAGCGCCGGGACCGGCAAGACCTTCACCATTTCCGCGCTCTATCTGCGCCTTGTCCTCGGTCATGGCAGCGACGCGAGTGGTTTCGGGCGTGAATTGTTGCCGCCACAAATCCTCGTCGTGACCTTCACCGATGCCGCCACCAAGGAGCTGCGCGAACGTATCCGTACGCGTCTGGCCGAGGCTGCGCGATTCTTCCGTGATGAGACGCCGGCACCGGATGGCCTCATTGCCGAATTGCGTGATGAGTACCTTCCCGAACAGTGGTCGGGCTGCGCAAACCGTCTGGACATCGCCGCGCAATGGATGGATGAGGCGGCCGTCTCGACCATCCACAGTTGGTGTCAACGCATGCTGCGCGAACACGCATTCGACAGCGGCAGCCTGTTTACCCAGACCCTGGAAACCGATCACAGCGATTTGCTGGGCGAAGTCCTGCGTGATTACTGGCGGCTGTTCTGTTACCCGATGCAAGGCGATGCACTGAACTGGGTCCGCAGCAATTGGGGCGGACCGGCAGCGTTGTTGCCGCGCGTGCGTGGTTTGTTCGCCAGTGAACGCGACAGTCTTGAAGGAAAAGAACCGGCCGAACTCATCAGCGAATGTTTGCAGGAACGACGAACCGCATTGCTCGAACTCAAGATGCCGTGGCGTCAATGGGCGGACGAATTGCTGGTGATCTGTCACCAGGGTGTTGCGAGCAAGAGCGTCGACGGACGAAAGATGCAGGCACGCTACTTCGAGCCCTGGTTCGAAAAAATCAAAGCCTGGGCCGCCGATGAAGCGCTTGAGCAACTGGACATCGGCACCGGTTTCACTCGTCTGACGCCGGACGGCATGGCCGAAGCCTGGAAGGGTGAAGTGCCGCGCCACCCGGGACTGGACGCGATGCCCGGACTCAAGGCCAGCCTCGATGGACTGCCAACCCCCGACGCGGCTGTTCTGCAACATGCCGCCCGCTGGGTGGGAACGCGGTTCGAGGAAGAAAAGCGTCGCCGTGCTGAGATGGGCTTCGACGACATGCTGCTGCGCCTTGATGCCGCCTTGCAGTCGGAGGGCGGCGAGCGGCTGGCCACCTTGATTCGGGAGCAGTTCCCGGTTGCGTTGATCGACGAGTTCCAGGACACCGACCCGGTCCAATACCGGATCTTCGAAAGCATCTATCGCATCGAAGACAACAATCCCGAGTGCGGCCTGTTCCTGATCGGTGATCCGAAGCAGGCGATCTATGCGTTCCGTGGCGCCGACATTTACACCTACCTGCGTGCCCGTCAGGCCACAACCGGTCGACTGCATACGCTGGGCACCAACTTCCGCTCCAGCCATGGCATGGTCAGTGCGGTGAATCACGTATTCGAACGCGCCGAATCCCGTGAGTCGGGGCGCGGCGCGTTTCTGTTCCGGGAAAAAAATGGCGACAACCCCGTACCGTTTCTGCCCGTGGAATCCCAGGGGCGTAAAGAAGTTTTGCACATAGAGGAGCAACTGGTCCCGTCCCTGAATATCTGGCATTTGTCCGCAGAACAACCCCTGTCTGGTGTTGTGTATCGGCAGCAATTGGCCGCTGCCTGCGCCAGTGAAATCACCGCGTTGCTCAACGGCGGGCAACAAGGGCGAGCGGGTTTCGTCGAAGCTGGAAAGGACTTCAGAGGCCTGCTGCCAGCCGATATCGCGATCCTTGTCCGCGATGGCAAAGAAGCTCAAGCCGTGCGCGGCGAGCTGTCGGCGCGAGGTGTGCGCAGCGTCTATCTGTCGGACAAGGATTCGGTGTTCGCCGCACAAGAAGCTCACGACGTGCTGACCTGGCTCAAAGCCTGTGCCGAGCCCGACGTCGAGCGACCACTGCGAGCGGCGTTGGCGTGCATCACGCTCAATCTGTCGCTGGCTGAACTGGAGCGACTGAATCAGGACGAACTCGCCTGGGAAGCACGGGTCATGCAATTTCGTGGCTATCGCGAACTCTGGCGCAAGCAGGGCGTGCTGCCGATGCTGCGACGTTTACTGCATGACTTCCAGCTCCCGCAGGCATTGATCGCGCGCAGCGATGGCGAACGAGTACTGACTAACTTGCTGCACCTATCCGAATTGCTGCAACAGGCCGCAGCGGAACTCGATGGCGAGCAAGCGCTGATTCGTCATTTGTCCGAGCATCTGGCGTTGTCCGGCCAGGCCGGCGAAGAGCAGATTCTGCGCCTGGAAAGCGATGAACAACTGGTCAAGGTCGTAACCATTCACAAATCCAAGGGCCTTGAATATCCCTTGGTCTTTCTGCCCTTCATCTGTTCGGCGAAACCGGTGGATGGCAGTCGTCTGCCGCTGCATTACCACGACGAAAACGGCAAGGCTCAGGTGAGCTTGAAGCCGACTGCAGAGTCGATTGCCCTGGCCGACGATGAGCGTCTGGCCGAAGATCTGCGCTTGCTCTATGTCGCCCTGACTCGCGCGCAACATGCGTGCTGGCTCGGCGTGACAGATCTCAAACGCGGCAATAACAACAGTTCGGTGCTGCATCTGTCGGCACTGGGTTACCTGCTGGGCGGCGGGTCGCCCCTGGCCGAGTCGGCAGGCCTGAAGCGCTGGCTGGAAGATTTGCAGCAGGACTGCCCGGCGCTGACTTACGCTGAAATGCCGTCAGCCACCGCCGAGCTTTACCATCCACCGCTAAATCAGGCGAGTTTGCTTGCGCTGCGCGTACCGAAACGCAAGGCCAGTGAAAACTGGTGGATCGCTTCGTACAGCGCCTTGCGCATTGGCGACAGTATGAGTGTGGGCCGTGACGAAGCCCCGGAGAGTCCGCAAGCGCAAAAACTCTTCGACGACGAACGCCTCGACCCGCAAGCACCGCGAGAAGTGGCGGCCGGTGGCGGCGATATCCATCGATTCCCTCGAGGCCCCAACCCCGGCACCTTTCTTCATGGTTTGCTGGAATGGGCGGGCGACGAAGGTTTTACCACCCATCCACAAGTGGTCGAAGACGCGATTGCCCGGCGCTGCAACCGCCGTGGCTGGGAAGGCTGGATCACCACGCTGAGCGATTGGCTGCAACATTTGCTCAAGTCCCCGCTGCACCTCGGCGTTGGGCAGGCCCCGGTGATTTTCGAGCAACTGACCCAGTACCGGGTCGAGATGGAATTCTGGTTCGCCAGCCATAAAGTCGATGTGCTGAAACTGGATGAACTGGTGCGCCAACACACCCACAACGGCGTTGCCCGAGTGGCAGCCGAACCGGTCTTGCTCAACGGCATGTTCAAGGGATTTATCGACCTCACCTTCGAGCATGAGGGGCGTTACTACGTCGCCGATTACAAATCCAACTGGCTGGGCGCTGATGACGCGGCCTACACCCCACAGGCCATGGAACAGTCGATTCTTGATAACCGCTATGACCTGCAATACGTGCTGTACCTGTTGGCGTTGCACCGGCAGCTCAAGGCGCGGCTGGTCGACTACGATTACGACCGGCATGTCGGTGGTGCGCTGTACCTGTTCTTGCGGGGGACGCGTGCTTCCAGCCAAGGCGTGTACTTCGCCCGTCCACCCAAAGAGCTGATCGAGCGACTGGACCGAATGTTCCAGGGCAAGCCAGAACCCAAGGCCGAACCCGCGTGGGAACAGGGAGTACTGCTATGAGCCGCACCTTTGCCGATTTGCTGCCCACACCTTTGGCAGCGCAAAGCCTGGCGGATCTCGAGCCATTGAGTCGTGCCGATGACCTGCTGCTGTTACTGACCCGCTGGGTTGAGCGTGGTTGGTTGCGCGCTCTGGACAAGGCGTTCGTCGCCTTCCTTCACGAACTCGCGCCTGACGATGATCCGTTGGTGCTGCTCGCGGCCGCGTTGACCAGTCATCAACTGGGCCACGGCCATGTGTGCCTGGACCTGTTCGAGACGCTGAAAGAACCGGATTTTGCCCTGTCGCTGCCGCCTGAGGGTGATATGCACAGCGGCGCGATGTTGTTGCCGTCGCAATTGCTTGAAGCGTTGGACGGTGCTCATTGGTGCAAGGTGCTGGCCTGCAGCACTCTGGTGGCGCTGGCCGCAGACGGGCGTGAAACGGCGCAATCGCGACCTCTGGTTTTATCTGGCAAGCGCCTGTACTTGCGCCGCTACTGGGCTTACGAACGACGCATCGACGATGCCCTGCGCCTGCGCTTGGCAGAACACGAATCGACGCCGGATGATTTATCTCAACGCCTGAGCGGTTTGTTCGGTTCCGCCAAAACCGGTGAAGTGATCGACTGGCAGAAACTCGCCTGTGCCCTGGCGACCCGCAGTGCCTTCAGCATCGTCACCGGTGGCCCGGGCACCGGCAAGACCACCACGGTCGTGCGCTTGCTGGCATTGCTTCAGGCCCCGGCAGTGGAAGCCGGCAAACCGCTGCGCATCCGGCTTGCAGCACCCACCGGTAAAGCGGCGGCCAGGCTCACGGAGTCGATCAGCCAACAAGTCCAGACCCTGCAAGTCGCCGAATCAGTTCGTGGCCAGATTCCGTCGGACGTCACCACCGTTCACCGCTTGCTGGGCAGTCGGCCTGGCACACGGCACTTTCGTCATCACGCCGGTAATCGCTTGCCGCTCGATGTGCTAGTGGTGGATGAAGCGTCGATGATCGACCTGGAGATGATGGCCAACCTGCTGGATGCCATGCCGGCCCACGCGCGGTTGGTATTGTTGGGAGACAAGGATCAACTGGCCTCGGTGGAGGCCGGCGCTGTGCTGGGCGATCTGTGCCGCGATGCCGAGGCGGGTTGGTACAGTCCGCAGACTCGCCAGTGGCTGGAAGCGGTCAGTGGTGAAAGCCTCGAGACCAGTGGTTTGCAGTCCGACATCCAAGGCACTCATCCGCTGGCCCAACAAGTGGTGATGCTGCGCCACTCGCGCCGGTTCGGCGAGGGCAGCGGCATTGGCCAGTTGGCGCGCTGGGTCAACCAGCAGCAACCCGAGCACGCGCGCCAGTTGTTGGCGGCCCGCAGCCACGACGACGTGTTTTCCCTGCCGCTAAAGGGCGAACAAGACCGGGCGTTGGAGCGCTTGTTACTCGAAGGTCACGGCGAAGGACCGCAAGGCTATCGTCACTATTTGAGTCTTCTGCGCAGTCAGCGGCCAGCGCTCGACAGCCCGCTCGACGATCCATGCTGGACCGATTGGGCGCGTCAGGTGTTGCAAGCCTTCGACGCATTTCAGTTGCTCTGCGCCGTCCGCAAGGGACCTTGGGGCGTGGAAGGGTTGAACCAGCGAGTGACCGCCGCGTTACTCAAGGCCCGGTTGATCGACAGCGATCAGCAGTGGTACGAAGGTCGACCGGTGTTGATGACCCGTAACGACTATGGCCTGGGTTTGATGAACGGTGACATCGGCATCGCCCTCAAGCTGCCGGAGCGTGATGGGCCCGAAGCAGGCAAACAGGTGCTGCGTGTGGCGTTTCCGCGAAATGATGGTCAGGGCGGCGTGCGGTTTGTGCTGCCGAGCCGGCTCAACGATGTCGAGACTGTCTACGCAATGACCGTGCACAAATCCCAAGGCTCGGAATTTGCCCATACGGCACTGATTCTGCCGGACGCCCTTAACCCAGTGCTCACCAAGGAACTGATCTACACCGGGATCACCCGGGCCAAGCATTGGTTCACCTTGATCGAGCCTCGCACCGGCGTATTTGAAGAAGCCGTGCGGCGCAAGGTCAAGCGCTTGAGCGGGTTGATGCTGGAGCTGGAAGAAGGGGGTGCCCCGGGCGATTAAGGTGCGAGTTTCCGGCGCCAAAAAACCGTCCAAAGCGCCGTAATACGCGGCCTCGCGGGTGTTTCATCGCTATGCTATGGTGGCGAAATTATTTCGCTACGATCGAAGAGAATCACTGCATGAAGGTGGCTGCCTGGACGACAGGACGCGTCATTGGCGGCAAGCAAGTGTTGCTCGCTGGCCTGCTCTGTTGGCTGTCCGGCAGCGTTTTTGCGCAGTCGCAAGGACCGTCGAGCATGGCAGACCAGCGTGCCCAATCGGTCACTCAAGTGGTGCTCGGCATTCTCAGTTATGCCCGTTGGCCGGTTGAGCCCGCGCAACTGCGTTTGTGCGTGGTCGGCCCCACTGAATACACCGACGACCTGGTCAAAGGCACCACCCAGGCCACCGGCCGGCCTGTCGCCGTGCGCCGGCTGCTGGCTGATAACCCGTCGATTGTCGGTGAATGCGATGCGGTGTACATCGGCAAACTGACCGGTGATGAGCGCAGTCGGCTGTTCGCCTTATTGATGGGGCGCCCGGTGCTGAGCATCAGTGAAAGCGACGATCAATGCACGGTCGGCAGCCTGTTCTGCCTGCGGGTCGGCGATGAGCAGGTGTCCTTCGAGGTCAACCTCGACTCCGTCGCCCGCAGTGGCGTGCGCATTCATCCCAGTGTGTTGCAGTTGTCCCGCCGCAAGCCGGCGGCCTTATGAGCTTGTTCAAAGTCGATACTCGCCCGACCTTGCGTTCTGTCATTGGTCGCGGGCATCTGATCGTCGCGCTGGTCGGCGTGGCCATGGCCAGTGTGTCTCTTACGCTGCTTGGCGTCCTCGCGTTGCAGGTTTATGCCGACCACAACCTGCACCTGATTGCGCGTTCGATTAACTACACCGTTGAGGCCGCGGTGGTATTTAACGACAAAGCTGCCGCCACCGAAGCGCTGGCGATGATCGCGTCCACTGAGGAAGTCGCCGACGCCCAGGTGCTGGACGCCAAAGGACAGTTACTGGCGCGTTGGCAGCGTTCAGAAAGCGGCTTGTTTTCCGATCTCGAATTGCAGATCGCCAAGACCTTTCTGGAAAAACCCATCGACCTTCCGATCGTTTATCAGGGCCAGGACATCGGCCGCATCCAGCTCACGGGACACGGCGGCAGCCTGATGCGTTTTCTGCTCAGTGGTTTGGTGGGCATTATCTTGTGTACGGCGATCAGTGCCTGGGTTGCGCTTTATCTGGCGCGGCGCCAACTTCGCGGGATTACCGGCCCGCTACGAAGCCTCGCCGCTGTGGCTCACGCCGCTCGCAGTGAGCGTGCTTTCGAGCGTCGTGTACCGCCCGCCGCCATCGCTGAGCTCGACAATCTGGGCAACGACTTCAATGCCTTGCTTGATGAGCTCGAGTCCTGGCAGACCCACCTGCAAAGCGAAAACGAAACCCTGGCGCATCAGGCCAGCCATGACAGCCTTACCGGTTTGCCCAATCGTGCGTTTTTCGAAGGTCGGTTGATTCGTGCATTGCGCAACGCCAACAAGCTCAACGAGCGAGTGGCAGTGCTGTACCTCGACAGCGACCGGTTCAAGGAAATCAACGACAACTTTGGCCACGCGGCCGGTGATGCGGTGTTGGTGGCGGTCGCGACCCGCGTGCGGGCACAACTTCGCGAAGAGGACCTGGTGGCGCGTCTGGGCGGCGATGAATTTGCCGTGCTGCTGTCACCGCTGCACAAAACCGAAGACGCCGAGCGGATCGCCGACAAGATCCTCGCCAGCATGGAAGCGCCCATCCATTTGCCGGGCAGTGTCCACGTGATGACCTCCCTCAGTATCGGCATCGCGGTGTACCCGGATCATGGCGCCACACCGGGTACTTTGCTCCACGCCGCCGACGCGGCCATGTACCGCGCCAAGCGCGATTCTCGTGGCGCACAGCACACGGCAGGATCGGAGCATCCTGTCGCCCATGTTCAAGCCAGGAGCTGACTTTTGTTCTCAATGACCCCCCGTTCCCTGCGATTTTTCGCGATCACCCTGTGCATGGCCTTGTTGGCCTTGGCCGGGTGCCAGACAGCACCACAAAAGGGCCTGACCCCGGCACAGATCGCCGTGCTTAAACAGCAAGGCTTCGAACTGACCGAAGAAGGCTGGGCCTTTGGCTTGTCCGGCAAAGTCCTGTTCGGCAGTGACGACGACAGCCTGAACGCCGCCAGTACCGACATCGTCGAGCGCATCGGCAAAGCGTTGCTGGGCGTTGGAATCGAGCGCGTGCGCGTCGATGGCCACACCGATGCTTCCGGCAAAGAGGCTTACAACCAGCAACTGTCCCTGCGCCGTGCGAAAAGTGTCGGCAAGGTGCTGGCCACCGTCGGCATGCAAGAACAGAACATCCAGTTGCGCGGTTTCGGCAGCAGCGAGCCGGTGGCGTCCAACACCACAGCAACGGGCCGTACCGAGAACCGACGGGTGTCGATCGTGGTGAGCGCCGATTAATCAGCGAACAGCATCTCGCGCGTTTCACCCATCAACAGCGCCTGATTCTGTTCCGTAACCGAACGGATGTAATCCCACAACAGGGTGATCCGCTTGAGCTTCCTCAGATCCTCGCGGCAGTACATCCAGAACTTCAAGGAAAACAGGTTAACCCAATGAATACGGGGGCTAACCGCCATGAGTACTCTTGATGTTCGATCTGCTGTATCAACCAGTGTTACAAGTCTTGCGGTTTCTTTGAGGCCGACCACAAGGCTTGCTAAGCCATATCACTACCGACGCAACGGTATTTACTACATGCGTCTCAGAGCAACAGGTAGCACCACTGATCTCGCTTCGGTTTCCCTGAAGACCAACAACAGAAGGGCGGCTATGGATGCCGCTGAGCAGCTATCGGGCTTTGTCAGGACGTTCCATTTGGAAAACCCAGATGCTTCGTGGAGCAAGCTGAAAGAACATTTCCGTGTTGTCTCAATGGAGCTGTTCAAGGCTGCACGTGATGGCGACGTTACGCAGGAGTGGGGCGGGTTGCATGATAGTCACCCCGTCATTGTCCCGCCCCCAATCTCGACCGAAAGGCTTTCCCGCAGAGTGTAGTTCGGCTCAAGGGTGAGCAGTTTAATCGGGTACACACAAAATCTGATCCTCTCTCTTTGATAAAATCGCCGCCAGCTCGCTCACACCCTCAGTTTCAACGCCGTGCAGGATGATAGTCCTTCGGTGTGGGCGGGCTACCACCTAACGTTTCCACCTGGCCCACAGGCCGTCACCGTCCCCACCCTGTGCAACAGCCGCAAAACGGCAGGGCAAGAACTTCACTAGGACACGTAATACCAGTACGCAACCGCTGTCGTGAGCCACAGGATAATCCAACGTCCTATGTGTAGCGGCCTTTCTTCATTTGCAGTTATGCCCTTGGCCCTCTTCCGCCAGCTCAGTACAGCCAATCCAGCCAGCCAAACGAAGGAAAATAACCAGACGTAGTAGCCGTATGTATATCCAATAACGGTGAACCTACCGTCTTCGTCATACCAAGTAACGAGCTGTAATTGCACCGACAGTCCGGCCATTAATGCGAGGATGGCATAGATGAATCTGTGTTCGGCGATCCGAGTCCGATAGGCTGCAATGAACAAGGGATTTGCTAACCAAGCAGCATAACCGTAGACCATTGACAGTAACCCCAAGATGAATGCCCACCATCCCGGTAAAGTGTCTTGGGTGAGTGTTTCATGAAGCCAGTTATCATCTTCTTCCCACACGGCAGGCAGCATAAGGCTGAGCAAGTACAGCGCCATACCGAAATCACGCAGTTCGATACGTCGGATATTTTTCTTAAGGTCGGAAAGGGTCACGTTCGCCCTCACATTGTTTCAATCGAGCAATAACATCAGGAGTGGTATTGGCAGTATCAATCCGACCTGTAGAATCGAGGTTGATTTCTGTCGTAGTCCCCCACTTGGGCGTGATATCGACACACCGCTGAGTACCCTTTGCGGTCCCCCAAAAGAAAACCATGAAGAAGTTTTCGTCTGGGAAGACGTGGCCGATATCTGCGGTTCCTTCACCGGGGATAAGGCTGCCTCTGTCTATGCGATGCTGGGTATTCCATATGTAGCGCAACCCCTCCGTCCCTTCTTTGGAGTAATTCACCACTACTCTTGGCAGCGTCACATACCACAATATAAGTGATGCTAACAGGAGGAGAGATATGACTTTTCCTTTACTCAGCTTTCTTACAAACGTGTGCACGAGCTCCATCCCCCCAATCCTCTGGTTTAACCGCGAGAACCCTCTCCATGATCATTTGGGGAGTGATGTTCCCATTGGGATGTTCTGCAAATAGTTTGATGCCGATGCCAACTGATATGCGGTCCTGATCGTCATCGTAAGCTCTCATCCCGCTGACACTCTCGGATGCATGTGGCCCTCGCCGCTTTTCCCAATCAAGTATCTTTCTGATGGAGTCGGATGCAATCTGCTCAACGCCAGCACCGTCAGCCAAAAGGCTTTCAGAAAGACCAGCCGCTCTACCTACATATCCATAGTGAATGTTCGACCAGATATCATAGAAATAGTCGAACTCACCTTGCTTGTGGTAGTAATCACCAAACTTTGCATGAATTTTTGGCTTGTGGTCCCACGGACGATCTTGACCCACACGCTCAGTAAAAAGAGCCATAGCAGCCGCGCCTTTGGAAGCAGCAATCGCTTGGGGGCTGGGGGTGCCAATCTGGGCATACCAAGGCAGCTCCATTAGCTTCCGGGTCTCTTCCGCCACGTCGTAGCTGAGCAGCTCTTTCATCTTCAAGACTGATGGGTGGTGGATGTTTGTATTCATCTCGTTGGCAATATATGCAGCCAGTTCTTCCATCCTGTCAGGGTCTTTGCAGACGACAGACTCTGGCTTTTCAGGCGGAGTCGTTTTCGGGCTTATGAAGCCAGTCAGCCCCTGATGCGGGATATCACAGGAATGTTCACTTACGTACGAACCATCACTAATAGCTTTGGCCCCACACATGCGTGGCGGCTTGAGCCAGTGCAGCGAAATCCGGGGCGATGGTCACGCTCCCTTCTTCGGCTGCCATCACCGTGCTTTGTGTCGCTATAAGGCGGTTGCTACCTAAAGGGCAGCCGCATTGCACTGCGTGCCCATGGGTTGCCACAGCAACCCCTTCGACAATGAAGGTCGGATTGCCTTCTGCAATGAATCCCATGCTGCTGCATTTTGGGCACCAAACAGGGTCACTGATCCTCGCGGTTTCCCGATGTTCCACGAACGTTGTAGCCGATCCTTTAACTACCTTCCCACCTGTCGTGGTCGGGTCACCTTCCCTGATTACATAGGGCACGAGATACATTCCTTTGGATGTGGTCTCCTCGGCAGTAGGACAACCCTACATACCTGACCGGGCAGACAGCATAATCGGTTCGCCAGAATAGGGGGAATGGTGGCTATTGGCCCTCGGCACAACCACCAAACTCAGACACATGAAAGAAAAAGGTGCTCGACCTCTTGGGGGCACGCATGCCTTTGATCACGAAGGGGGGGGCTAGCATCTGCCCAGTCAATGACGGTGTGGGTCTTGAAAGTATGCGTCGAGGTGTTACAAGTGGAGTACCAACTCCTGTTACAAACCGTTGGAAAAAGCTGCTGACCTCGTTACGATTCCGCCACCTGATTCCTTGAAAAATCTATTAATCAGCGAACACCATCTCGCGCGTTTCACCCATCAACAGCGCCTGATTCTGTTCCGTAACCGAACGGATGTAATCCCACAACAGGGTAATCCGCTTGAGCTTCCTCAAGTCCTCCCGGCAGTACATCCAGAACTGCCGCGTAATGTTGATCTCCTGTGGCAACACCGGCAGCAGCCGTGGGTCCTGAGCCGCCAGGAAGCACGGCAGAATCGCCAGTGACCGCCCCTGCTGCGCCGCCACGAATTGCGCGATCACGCTGGTGCTGCGCAAATTGGCGCTGGCGCCGGGCAGTACGTTCGCCAGGTACAGCAGCTCTGAGCTGAACGCCAAATCGTCGACATAACTGATGAATGAATGCTTGCCCAAGTCTGCCGGGCGGCGGATCGGCGGGTGTTTGTCCAGGTAATCCTGGGTCGCGTACAGCTGCAATCGGTAGTCGCAGAGTTTGCAGCACACATACGGACCGTGTTCCGGGCGTTCCAGGGCGATGACGATGTCGGCTTCGCGCTTGGAGAGGCTGATGAAATGCGGCAGCGGCAGGATGTCGACGGAGATGGCCGGGTAGGCGTCGACGAAGTGGCTCAGTTGCGGCGTAATGAAAAAGCTGCCGAAGCCTTCGGTGCAGCCCATGCGAACATGACCGGACAACGCCACCCCAGACCCCGACACCTGCTCGCAGGCCATGTGCAGCGTACTTTCAATCGACTCGGCATAACCGAGCAATCGCTGGCCCTCAGCGGTCAGGACAAAGCCGCTGGTCCGGGATTTCTCGAACAGCAACGTTCCCAATGCTGCTTCCAGCGAACTGATGCGCCGCGACACGGTGGTGTAGTCCACCGCCAGGCGCTTGGCCGCGGTGCTGGCCTTGCGGGTGCGGGCGACTTCGAGGAAAAACTTGAGGTCATCCCAGTTCAACGAGCCTAAAGACGTGATGTTTTTTTGCATGATGGACCGGCTTTTATGTGCGTTCTTATTAGAAGTTTGCACATCTATACTCCAAAAACAGCTGCACAACCAATTCGCGGCACACGCCTCATCGCAAGGCGACTTTCTCGCCTTGGCTCTCAAGATAGCTCTAACTATAAAAAGCAAACATCCGGAGACCCACATGAACGCTTCGCTCACGCCTGACCAAACCACTGTCCAAACGGTAAAGCTGTTGATCGACGGCCAGTGGGTCGAATCCAAGACCACCGAATGGCACGACATCGTCAACCCGGCGACCCAGCAAGTGCTGGCCAAGGTGCCGTTTGCGACCACTGAAGAAGTCGACGCCGCGATCAGCGCTGCTCATCGCGCCTTCCAGACCTGGAAGCTGACCCCGATCGGCGCGCGGATGCGCATCATGCTCAAGCTCCAGGCGCTGATTCGTGAGCACTCCAAACGCATCGCCGTGGTCTTGAGTGCCGAACAGGGCAAAACCATCGCCGACGCTGAAGGCGACATTTTCCGTGGCCTGGAAGTGGTCGAACACGCGTGCTCCATCGGCAGCCTGCAGATGGGGGAATTCGCCGAGAACGTCGCTGGCGGTGTCGACACCTACACCCTGCGTCAGCCAATCGGCGTGTGCGCTGGCATCACCCCGTTCAACTTCCCGGCGATGATTCCGCTGTGGATGTTCCCGATGGCCATCGCCTGCGGCAACACTTTCGTGCTCAAACCGTCCGAACAGGACCCGATGTCGACCATGCTCCTGGTGGAACTGGCGATCGAGGCTGGCGTTCCGCCGGGCGTGCTTAACGTCGTGCATGGCGGCAAGGACGTGGTGGACGCACTCTGCACGCACAAAGACATCAAGGCGGTTTCCTTCGTCGGTTCGACCGCCGTCGGTACTCACGTCTACGACCTGGCCGGCAAACACGGCAAGCGCGTGCAGTCGATGATGGGCGCGAAGAACCACGCGGTGGTGCTGCCGGATGCCAACCGCGAGCAAGCCTTGAATGCGCTGGTCGGCGCCGGTTTTGGTGCGGCGGGTCAACGTTGCATGGCCACTTCCGTGGTGGTGTTGGTGGGCGCGGCCAAACAATGGTTGCCGGACCTGAAAGCGCTGGCGCAGAAACTGACGGTGAATGCCGGCAGCGAGCCAGGCACTGACGTGGGCCCGGTGATCTCGAAAAAAGCCAAACAGCGCATTCTTGATCTGATCGAAAGCGGCATCAAGGAAGGCGCCAAGCTGGAACTGGACGGTCGCGAGATCACGGTTCCAGGATACGAGAAGGGCAACTTTGTCGGCCCGACCTTGTTCTCCGGCGTGACCACCGACATGCAGATCTACACCCAGGAAATCTTCGGCCCGGTGCTGGTGGTGCTGGAAGTGAATACGCTCGACGAGGCCATTGCGCTGGTCAACGCCAACCCGTTCGGCAATGGTACGGGCCTGTTCACCCAGAGCGGTGCGGCCGCACGCAAATTCCAGAACGAAATCGACGTCGGCCAGGTCGGTATCAACATCCCGATTCCGGTGCCGGTCCCGTTCTTCAGCTTCACTGGTTCGCGCGGTTCCAAGCTGGGCGACCTCGGCCCATATGGCAAGCAAGTGGTGCAGTTCTACACTCAGACCAAGACCGTCACCAGTCGCTGGTTCGATGACGACAGCGTCAACGACGGTGTGAACACCACCATCAACTTGCGTTAAGGAGCCGGACATGAAAATTGCTTTTATCGGTCTTGGCAACATGGGCGCCCCGATGGCGCGCAACCTGATCAAGGCCGGCCACGCGCTGCGTCTGGTCGACCTGAACAAAACCGTGCTGGCGGAGCTGGAGCAACTGGGCGGCAGCATCAGTGCGTCGGCCCGTGAAGCGGCGCAAGGTGCAGAACTGGTGATCACCATGCTCCCCGCCGCTGTGCATGTGCGCAGCGTATGGCTGGGCGAAGACGGCGTTCTCGCCGGTATCGGCCAAGGAGTTCCGGCCGTGGATTGCAGCACCATTGATCCGCAGACCGCCCGCGATGTAGCCGCCGCCGCTGCCGGGCAAGGCGTGGCCATGGCCGATGCGCCGGTGTCCGGCGGCACCGGTGGCGCCACGGCCGGAACGCTGACCTTCATGGTCGGTGCCACTCCGGAACTGTTCGCTACGCTGCAACCGGTGCTGGCGCAGATGGGCCGCAACATCGTCCATTGCGGCGAAGTCGGCACCGGGCAAATCGCCAAGATCTGTAACAACCTGCTGCTGGCGATTTCCATGGTTGGCGTCAGCGAAGCGATGGCGCTGGGTGATGCTCTGGGGATCGACACGACCGTGCTCGCCGGGATCATCAACAGTTCCACCGGGCGTTGCTGGAGTTCGGAAATGTACAACCCATGGCCGGGCATCGTCGAAACAGCGCCGGCCTCACGCGGTTATACCGGCGGCTTTGGTGCCGAACTGATGCTCAAGGATTTGGGGCTGGCCACGGAAGCGGCCCGTCAGGCGCACCAACCGGTGGTGCTTGGCGCGGTGGCGCAGCAGTTGTATCAAGCGATGAGTCAGCGTGGAGAAGGTGGGAAAGACTTCTCGGCGATCATCAACAGCTATCGCAAGCCGCAATAATCTCGTAACAGGTACAGCATGCCCTCATTGACCGGGAGATCACGTCGGGTGATCCCCCGGTTTTTTTGCATCAGGCAAACACGAAATACTTGCGCACGGTTTCAACCACTTCCCACGTGCCTTTCATCCCCGGCTCGATGACGAAAATATCCCCGGCGCGCAGATGGATCGGCTCTTTGCCTTCCGGTGTGATGATGCAGTAGCCCTCGCGGAAATCGCAGTATTCCCACTTCACGTATTCGACATACCACTTGCCCGGCGTGCAGATCCAGGTGCCCATGATCTTGCTGCCGTCTTCGCTGGTGTAGGCGTTGAGGTTGACGGTGTGCGGGTCACCTTCGAGTTTTTCCCATTTGCAGGCGTCCAGCACCGGCAGTGGATGAGTATCGCGAAGGACAGTAATCGGTGCGGTCATGATGACTCCGGGCAGTGGCTTCAAGAACTGAAGTGGCACCCTATAGCCCCCATGCACCGGTCAGTTGTCTGAACTCGACATCCAGGTGTCCAGAAACGCGCAAAGCCTCAAAGACTTTCCAATGGGCAATCGGCCCGGGATTGTTCGAGGCTGGCTTCGAACTCGATCAATTGAGCGTGCTGGCGCGACAGCACGGTCATTCGCTCGCTGATCTCACGCTTCTTGGCATCGATGGCCTGATGCGCCAGTTCCCATGGCATTACCTGACCCTGATGGCCGGCGAAGATCGCCTGCAACTCCTTGAGCCTGAAACCCAGCTGCTGGGCGCACTTGATGAAAATCAGCTGGTCGACACTTTGCTGGTCGTAGACCCGGTATTTCCCCACGCGCTGGGCCGCCGGCAGCAAGCCGATCGATTCGTAATGGCGGATGCTCTTGATCGTGGTGCCAGAGCGTTGCGCGGCTTGGCCGATGAACATGAAAAGTCCTTTTTCCGTGGTATAGCCCGGCGCATTATCGGCGGGCTCAACGGTCGGCGATAGCCTGGGCTTGCAGCAGCCAGGTTTCACGCTGATCAGCACTGGCGCCGAGAATCGGGCCGAACGTGAGCGTGCGCCTGGGTTCGATACCGCAGAAGGCGAGGGTGGTTTTGCGGACCTGATGCAGCCCGGGCATGCGATACACCCAGCGGTAATACCAGGGGGGCGTGTCCATGGTCACCAATAAATGCGCGCTGCGACCCCGCAATAATTTATCGGGAAAGGCTTTGCCCTCACGGTATTTGAAAGCGAAACCGGGCAGGAACACACGATCAAAAAAGCCCTTGAGCAAGGCCGGAATCCCGCCCCACCAGATCGGATACACCAGCGTCAGATGCTCGGCCCACAGGATGTCGGCCTGCGCCTGGCGCAAGTCGGCTTCCAGAGGTTGAACTTGTTGATAGCCTTCGCGCAGCACCGGATCGAAGTCCATCCTGCCGAGAAACAATTGACGGACTTCATGCCCGGCGCGCAACGCCGACTGTGCGTAGCGCTCGGCGAGTGCGGCGCAGAAGCTGTTGCTGGAAGGATGACCGAGAATCACCAGAATTCGTTTGCCCATTGCCTCTGTCCTTGAAGATCAAACCTCAAGGGTAAAGTCTGCCCCTCAGGGGAGAGTCAAGGCATGCAGCAGGGCTCTGGCATAACCGGGCAGCGCGGCAAAGTCCCGGGCACAGAGCAGGAGTTTGCGTTGGGCCCAGGGTTCTTGCAGTGCGATGCTCTGGAACGATGGTTTGCCGGTCCAGCGCTCGACGGCCGCGAGCGGCACGATCGCCAACCCTGCTCCCCGGGCGACCATGCGCATGACGCCATCGAAACCGTCGGCGCGGATGCGGATTTTCAGCCGTGAACCGATGTGCAGTGCCTGTTCTTCGAGGTACACGGCCAGGGCGCTGTTGGCGTTCAGACCCACATAGTCGTGGTGCAAGGTGTCGCTGAAACTCAAGCGTTCGGAGTCGGCCAGCGGATGGTCGCGGGGCAGGATCAATACCAGCGGATCGTCGCGAAAGGGGCGGGTCTGCAGGTCATCGGTGTCCACGGCGTCGGACACGATGCCCAGGTCTGCTGCACCTTGGCGCAAGGCGTGGGTGATGCGTGTGCTGGGCAATTCCTGAAGGTCGATGTCGAGATTCGGATGCTCGTGCAGGAAGTCGGCGAGCAACTCCGGCAGGTACTCGGTGATCGCCGTGGTATTGCACAGCAGGCGCACCTGACCTTTGACGCCTTTAGCGTATTCGGCCAGGTCCTGTTGCATGCGTTCGGCTTGTTGCAGCAGGGATCGGGCGTGTTTAGCCAGCGCTTTGCCGGCCGGAGTTGGCGTGACACCGCGCCGGCCTCGTTCCAGAAAATCGATGCCGAGCGAAGCCTCCATGGCGCGGATTCTCGCGCTCGCCGCTGCCAGGGACAGATGACTGCACGCTGCGCCGGCGGTGATGTTGCCGCTGTCGAGGATGTTCAGGTAGAGGCGCAGGTCGGTCAGGTCGAAGTGCATGGGCAACCTCTGGATGTGCGTTGTCTGGGCGGGCCCCTTCGCGAGCAAGCCCGCTCCCACAGTGGACCGCATTTTTTCAGTGAGAACTCGATCACTTGTGGGAGCGGGCTTGCTCGCGAAGAGGCCAGTAGCCTCTACTTATTTATAAGGCTCTTGCTATACAAGAGGCACCCTCAGTATATGGCAGATTTTCACACGGCTAATCCAGGCTCAGGATAGCCCCATGAAGACACTCGTCGCGTTCTATCAAAACCTCGGGTTTGCCTTGTCTTTACTGGTCACCGTCACCTTCCTCCTGGCCGGCATGATCAAAGGCATCATCGGTCTCGGCTTGCCCACCATCGCCATGGGCCTGCTCGGTCTGGCTATGGCTCCGTCGCAGGCAGCCGCGCTGCTGATCATTCCCGCGACCCTCACCAATGTCTGGCAACTGGCATTCGGTGGGCACCTGCACGGGCTGAGCAGGCGTTTATGGCCGATGCTGCTGGCGATTTTCATCGGCACGGGCGCCGGTACGTTGTGGATCGGCATGGCCGGCGGGCATGGGGTCGTGCGGGCATTGGGCGCGGCGTTGCTGCTCTACGCATTGAGCGGATTGTTCCTGCCCGCAGTGCGCGTCGGCAGTCACGTCGAAGGCTGGCTCGGTCCGCTGTGTGGCGTGCTGACCGGCGTCATCACCTCGGCCACCGGCGTCTTCGTGATTCCGGCGGTGCCTTATCTGCAGGCGCTCGGTTTGAGCAAAGACGAACTCGTGCAGGCGCTGGGCTTGTCGTTCACCGTGTCGACCTTGGCGCTGGCGGCCGGTCTGTGGACGCGCGATGCCTTGGATGGGGGCGAATTGAGCGCGTCATTGCTGGCGCTGATCCCCGCAGTGCTCGGGATGTTTCTGGGCCAATGGCTGCGTCAGTGGATCAGCGCCGTGTTGTTCAAGTGCGTGTTCTTCATTGGCCTCGGCGTGCTCGGCGGCCATTTGCTGATCAGCGGGTAGCCGACGACGGGCTGAGCATGTCGATGGTACGGATCTCGAAATCCCGTTCCAGGAATTCATCGCGCTGCTCAAGGAACTGCTTCATGTGCGGCAGGTTCGAGTGCACGTCCAGGTGCGCCTGGGATTGCCAGATCTCGTAGAAGATGAACAGCGTCGGATCCTGTTTGTCGCGCAGCATGTGGTACTCGATGCAGCCGGGCTCGGCACGACTGGCTTCCACATAGCCGCTGAAAAACGCTTCGAAGGCGTCGGATTTTTCCGGGCGGGTCTTGGCGTGCAGGATGAAGCCTTGCATTTCACTCATCAGAAATCCCCTCAAGTTAAGAATCGGCGCAAGTCTATGGCAACAATCACCTATGGATTCGTGCGTATTGGTCAAAAGGGTTTTGTGCATTCGGGGCTTATTCCGTGCGGGCCGCGCCGCTAACCTGCCGCCATCCGATTTCTGACCTTTCGAGATTTCTCATGAAAAAAGTCCTGTTGCTCAATGGCGGCAAACAATTCGCCCACTCCGATGGCCGCTACAACACCACCCTGCACGAAACGGCGCTGAGCGTGCTGGACCGCGGCGGCGTGGACGTGAAAGCCACCTTCATCGACGAGGGCTACGACGTCGCTGAAGAAGTCGCGAAATTTCTCTGGGCCGACGTGATCATTTATCAAATGCCGGGCTGGTGGATGGGCGCGCCGTGGACCGTGAAAAAGTACATCGACGAAGTCTTCACCGAAGGCCATGGCAGCCTCTACGCCAGTGATGGCCGCACCCGTTCCGATGCGTCGCAAAAGTACGGCAGCGGCGGTTTGGTGCAGGGCAAGCAATACATGCTGTCGTTGACGTGGAATGCGCCGCAGCAAGCCTTCGATGACCCGACCGATTTCTTCGAAGCCAAGGGCGTAGACGCGGTGTACTTCCCGTTCCACAAGGCCAACGAGTTCCTCGGCATGACCGGCCTGCCGACTTTCCTGTGCGTCGACGTAATGAAACGCCCGAACATTGAAGCCGATGTCGCACGCTATGAACGGCATTTGACCGAGGTGTTTGGCCTCAAGGCCTGAGATTCCTTTTGCCCCGCATCCAGCTACTATCAAGCCAGTTTTGAATGAGGGGCCTTTGTGAAAGCCAGATCCGATGAGTTGCAGATTTTCGTCTGCGTGATTGAATGCGGGTCGATTTCCGCTGCCGCCGAGCAGGTCGGGCAAACGCCTTCGGCGGTCAGTCGCACGCTGTCGCGGCTGGAGGCCAAACTCGATACCACGCTGATCAACCGCACCACGCGGCGCATGGACCTGACCGAAGAGGGCAAGTACTTCTTCGAGCACGCCAAGCGCATTCTCGATCAGATGGACGAGCTCGAAGAACGCCTCAATTCACGCCAGCAAACCCCGTCCGGGCGGTTGCGGATCAACGCCGCGTCACCGTTCATGTTGCACGCCATCGTGCCGTACATCGACGAGTTCCGCCGGCTCTATCCGGACATTCAGCTGGAACTCAACAGCAACGACCTGATTATCGATCTGCTGGAGCAAAGCACCGACATCGCGATCCGCATCGGCACCCTTGCCGACTCGACTTTGCACGCCCGCTCGCTGGGGTGCAGTCCGCTGCACATCGTCGCCAGCCCGACCTATATCGAGCAGCACGGCGCGCCGCAAGCAGTGGCCGACTTGAGTGAGCACGCGTTACTGGGGTTTACCCAGAACGAAGGCCTCAACCAGTGGCCGCTGCGTTATGTACACGGTGATCGCTGGCCAATCGAGGCGTCGATCAGTGCCTCCAGCGGCGAGACGATCCGGCACCTGGCGCTGGAAGGGCAGGGCATTGCCTGCCTGTCGCATTACATGACGATCGAGGACATCCGGGCCGGACGTTTGCAGGTGCTGCTGGCGGACTTCAACAGCGGCTATCGCCAGCCGATCAACGCGGTGTACTACCGCAACTCGCAACTGGCCCTGCGCATTCAGTGCTTCCTGGACTTCATTCAGGGCAAATTGGCGGTGTATGCGAACTCGGATTTCAAAGGTTGATTCGTGATCCCTGCGCAAGAGTGAATTGGGTCGGAGGGGATTTTTCGTCAGAGATCACTCCTCGATACTCGTTGCATCACTTATTCACGCAGGGAGTTTCTCCATGAACGTATTCGTCACCGGCGCTGCAGGTTTCATCGGCGGCTCCATCGCCACCGGTCTGATCCGCGCGGGCCACAAGGTCACCGGCCTGGTGCGCAGCGAAGCCCAAGCCAATGAACTGAGCGCGCTGGGCATCACGCCGGTGATCGGCACGCTGGACGACAGTGCATTGCTCGCCGAACAGGCCCGTGCAGCCGACGCCGTGATCAACGCCGCCAGCAGCGACCATCGCGGTGCGGTGCAAGCGTTGCTCGACGCCTTGCGCGGCTCCAACAAAGTGTTCCTGCACACCAGCGGTTCGAGCATTGTTGGCGATGCCTCGGGCGGTCACTTCAGCGACGTTATTTATTTCGAAGACAAATTGCCGGAACCGACCGTCGACAAGGCCGCCCGCGTGGCCATCGACAACCTGATCCTCGCCGCCGCGAACGATGGCGTGAACTCGGCGGTGATCTGCAACACCTTGATTTATGGCCGCAGTCTGGGCGTCCATCGCGACAGCGTGCAATTGCCGCGCTTGCTCAAACAGGCGCGTAAAAGTGGCGTGGTGCGGCATGTCGGCCCGGGTCAGAACATTTGGTCCAACGTGCACATCGAAGACGTTGTGTCCCTGTACCTGCTGGCGCTGACCAAAAACGTACCGGGCACGTTCTACTTCGTTGAAAGCGGTGAAGCGTCGTTCATCGACATGACCACCGCGATTGCCCAAGCGCTGGAACTGGGCGCGCCGCAAGACTGGCCGCTGAAAGACGCCGAGGCCGAGTGGGGGTATGAAATGGCCAACTATGGTTTGGGCTCCAACAGCCGGGTGCGCGGGAAAAAGGCGCGTGAGTTGCTGGGCTGGGCGCCGAAGCGGGTGTCGGTGATTGAGTGGATTCGGGACGAGATGGTTTGAGTTCGCTCTAAACCGCGTCGTGGCCATCGCGGGCAAGCCACGCTCCCACAGGGATCTGCGTCGGACACAGATTTTGTGAACGACACAGATCCCTGTGGGAGCGGGCTTGCCCGCGATGGCGTTTTAGGCAACCCAACAACTGGCCGGGCCATCCGCAATTCCGTAACATCCGCGCACTTTCTTCTCGTTACTCCCTGCGTGCGATTCCCCCCATGAAACCAAAACGTCTACGCGCCGATGTCCTGGCCGGGCTTACGACCTCTTTCGCCCTGCTGCCCGAATGCATCGCCTTCGCGCTGGTGGCCCACCTCAATCCGCTGATGGGGCTTTACGGGGCGTTCATCATTTGCACCTTGACCGCGCTGTTCGGCGGGCGGCCGGGCATGGTGTCGGGTGCGGCCGGTTCGATGGCCGTGGTGATCGTCGCGCTGGTGGTGCAACACGGCGTGCAGTATCTGCTCGCAACCGTGCTGCTGGGCGGGCTGATCATGCTGGCGTTCGGGTTGCTGAAACTGGGCAAACTGGTGCGCATGGTCCCGCACCCGGTGATGCTCGGTTTCGTCAACGGCCTGGCGATCATCATTGCCCTGGCGCAGTTGGAGCATTTCAAAAGCGGTGACGCCTGGCTCAGTGGTACGCCGCTGTACATGATGACGGGGCTGGTGGCCGTGACCATGGCCATCGTTTACCTGCTGCCGCGCCTCACGCGTGCGGTGCCGCCGGCACTGGTGGCGATTCTCGGTGTGGGGCTGGCGGTGTACCTGCTGGGCCTGCCAACCCGCACGCTGGGCGACATGGCCCACATCGCCGGTGGCTTGCCGACCTTTGCGCTGCCAGACATTCCCTGGACGCTGGACACCCTGCGCATCATCGCGCCCTACGCGATTCTGATGGCGCTGGTCGGCCTGCTGGAAACCCTGCTGACCTTGAACCTGACCGATGAAATCACCGAGAGCCGCGGCTTTCCCGACCGCGAGTGTGTGGCGCTGGGCGCGGCCAACATGGTCTCTGGCGTATTCGGCGGCATGGGCGGTTGCGCGATGATCGGCCAGACCGTGATCAACCTCAGTTCCGGCGGTCGCGGTCGACTGTCCGGGGTGGTCGCCGGGGGGCTGATCTTGCTGTTTATTCTGTTTCTGTCGCCGTTGATCGAGCGCATCCCGCTGGCGGCGCTGGTCGGGGTGATGTTTGTGGTGTCACAGCAAACGTTCGCTTGGGCTTCGCTTCGGGTGGTGAACAAGGTGCCGTTGAACGACGTGTTGGTGATCATCGCGGTGACGGTGATTACCGTGTTCACCGACCTGGCCACCGCGGTGCTGTGCGGGATCATCATCGCGGCGCTCAACTTTGCCTGGCAGCAGGCCCGGCAGTTGTATGCCGACAGTCATCTGGAAAACGACGGCAGCAAACTCTACCGGGTGCATGGCACGCTGTTCTTTGCCTCGACGACACCCTTCCTCAATCAATTCGACCCGGCCGATGATCCTGCGCACGTCACGCTGGATTGCCGGCATTTGAGCTTCGTCGATTACTCGGCCATTGCTGCGCTGGCTACGTTGCGCGAACGCTATGCCAAGGCTGGCAAGCACCTGCGTGTGCTGCACCTGTCGGAGCGTTGCAAGAAACTGCTGAAACGCGCTCGCGTCAGCCACGACTGAGGTCCCAAGTAAAATCCTTGTGGGAGCGAGCTTGCTCGCGATGGCGGCGTATCAGTCACATCATTGTTGACTGACACTCCCTCATCGCGAGCATGCTGCTCCCACAGGGAAATCGGCATGTAAATTCGCCTGTCGGATTTTCATATTCACCGACCTCGCCTATCTCTCAGCGACAGCCCTTACCCTTCCGCGAAAATTATTTTCACCTCGTTTGAAAATCACCTCTCGAAATGTTTTAAGAGTTTCACAATCCATTTGACGTGACCCTTTCGAGGAGTACCGAAATGACCCTGTCCTTCGGCTATTGGCTGCGGGTGTATGCCGCCATCGCCATCATTGTTACCGTGGCGCGCCGCGTCGGCCTTTCTTACCTGATTTAACCGGAGTCGCCTTCCATGGACATCCTTTATCAGATCCGCGCCCGCCAGGATTCCTTCAGCGCCGGCGAAGGGCGCATCGCTCGCCTGATGCTCGACGACGTCGGTTTTGCCTCCGCTGCCAGCCTCGATGAGCTGGCGCTGAGAGCGGAAGTCAGCACCGCCACGCTGTCGCGGTTCGCCCGCACGGTGGGCTGCCGCGACTTGCGCGATTTGCGTCTGCAACTGGCTCAGGCCAGCGGCGTTGGCAGCCGTTTTCTCGACCCGGCGGGCACACCTGATCAGTCGGCGTTTTACGGGCAGATCGTCGGTGATATCGAGTCGACCTTGCGCCAGCACCTGTCGGCGTTCGATGAGTCGCGCTTCGCCGATGCCGTGAAGCTGTTGGGCAAGGCGCGGATGATTCATGCGTTCGGCATGGGCGGTTGCTCGACATTGTGCAGCGATGAACTGCAAGTGCGGCTGGTACGATTCGGCTACCCGATTGCGGTGTGCCACGACCCGGTGATGATGCGCGTCACCGCCGCGAGTCTCGATGCCGGAGACGCCGTGATTGCCTGTTCGTTGACCGGCATTACCCCCGAACTCATCGAAGCCGTTGAACTGGCGCGCAGTTACGGCGCACCCATTGTCGCCATCACCCGGGCCGATACGCTGCTGGCGCAATTGGCGGACGTGCTGCTGCCGCTGCAAGGCGTCGAAACCTCGTTTATCTACAAACCGACGGCGGCGCGCTACGGCATGCTGCTCGCCATCGATGTGCTTGCCACCGAGCTGGCGCTGGCCAATCCTGAAGACAATCAAGAACGTCTGCGGCGGATCAAACTCGCCCTCGACGATTACCGCGGCGGCGACGATCACTTGCCGCTGGGAGACTGACATGCAGTACGACACGCTGATTCGCAACGCCCTGATCATCGACGGCAGCAACACCCCCGGTTATTCCGCCGACGTGGCGATTCTGAACGGCCGCATCGAGCGCATCGGCGACTTGCACGGGGCCACCGCCAGCGAAGAAATCGACGCTGCCGGTCGCGTGCTGGCGCCGGGTTTCATCGACGTCCACACCCATGACGACACGGTAGTGATCCGCCAGCCAGAGATGCTGCCCAAACTCAGTCAGGGCGTGACCACGGTGATCGTCGGCAACTGCGGGATCAGCGCTTCGCCGGTGAGTTTGAAAGGCGATCCGCCGGACCCGATGAACCTGCTCGGCACGGCGGCGGCGTTCGTTTATCCAACCTTCAGCGACTACCGCGCGGCGATCGAAGCGGCGAACACCACGCTGAACGTCGCCGCACTGGTCGGCCACACAGCACTGCGCAGCAATCACCTCGACGACCTGTTTCGCACCGCCACGCCGGACGAAATCAGTGCGATGCGCGAGCAACTGCGCGAAAGTCTGGAGGCCGGTGCATTGGGTTTATCCACAGGCCTGGCGTACGCCAGCGCGTTCTCGGCCTCCACCGACGAAGTGATGCAACTGACTGAAGAGCTGACCGCATTCGGCGCGGTGTACACCACCCATTTGCGAAGCGAATTCGAACCGGTGCTGGAGGCCATGGACGAGGCGTTCCAGATCGGCCGTCATGCGAAATCCCCGGTGATCATTTCCCACCTCAAATGCGCGGGCGCCGGAAACTGGGGGCGCAGTCCGCAATTGCTGGCCTCGCTCGAACACGCGGCGAAAACCCACCCGGTGGGCTGCGACTGCTACCCCTACGCGGCGAGCTCTTCGACGCTGGACCTCAAGCAAGTCACCGATGCTCATCGCATTACCATCACCTGGTCCACGCCACACCCTGAAATGGGCGGGCGCGACCTGATGGACATCGCCGCCGAGTGGAACCAGTCATTGGTCGACGCCGCCCGCCAATTGCAACCGGCGGGCGCGGTGTACTACGGCATGGATGAATCAGACGTACGAAGCATCCTCGCGCACCCGCTGTCGATGGTCGGCTCTGACGGCTTGCCCGAAGACCCGTTCCCGCATCCACGCTTGTGGGGCGCATTCCCACGGGTTCTCGGACATTTCAGTCGTGATGTCGGGCTGTTTGCGCTGCACACCGCCGTACACAAAATGACCGGTCTGTCGGCGGCGCGGTTTGGCTTGAAGGCGCGTGGCGAAATCCGCGAAGGGCACTGGGCGGATCTGGTGTTGTTCAATCCGCTGACCATTCGCGACGTGGCGGACTTCAACGATCCGCAACGGGCGGCGGAAGGGATCGACGGCGTGTGGGTCAACGGCGTGTTGAGTTACAGCGAAGGGCAGGCGAACGGGAAACGGGAAGGGCGATTTTTAGCGCGGGAAGGGGATTTGCGGGACGGGTTTCAGTGAGCATTCTTTGTGGTCTGTCACACTGGTGGCACATTGCAATTAAAGAAAGCCACCGCCAAGCCGAAGCGCTGACAATCGGCCCAGCTACATTGGGTGTCTTTTCAGTCAGGGAGTCACTGCATGAGCTTCGGTAAAACCACCCCGATCCTGCGGATTTTCGATGAAGCCAAGGCGTTGGAATTCTACGTCGACTTCCTCGGCTTCAAGATCGACTGGCAACATCGCTTCGAAGCGAATTTCCCGTTGTACCTGCAGATCTCCCATGGCGAATGCGTGCTGCACCTGTCTGAACACCACGGCGACAGCACACCGGGTTCGGCATTGCGGATCGAGACTGATGAGCTGGAAGCGTTTCGGCAGGATTTGCTGGCCAAGGAATACACCTTTTCGCACCCGCAGATTCAGGCCATGCCGTGGGGCAGCCAGGACATGACCATTGCCGACCCGTTCGGCAACCGGTTGGTGTTCACCAACGCGATCAGCCTCTGAGTGCAGACGTTGTAAGCGGGCTTCTTTCGTTCATGGACGCATTGATCAGTCAGTGGGCACTCATTTATCCAGCACTTGATTGACCGCCATTTCCGCCACCATGACCACTTGGGCGAAACCTTGCGCGGGTTTGCGGTGCGAGCCTTCGAGCAACGCGGCGAAGTCGTTGAGCATGACGGTGGCTGAGCCCAGGGTTTCACAGGAAGGCCGCATCCATTTCGCCGCTAAGCAAAAAGTTACCGAGCAGCCCCCAAGCGCACAAGCCGGCGGATTCTGGCGTAGTCGTAGGCAGCGGCGCAGGGATCTGTGGGCGTTGTCGCGTAACGCCGAGTGTCTTTAAACATGCGCACTGAAAGACGTTTAATGCGCTGTCGCGACTGACGCCTTCGCGAGCAGGCCCGTGCAGTCACACCCGGTGAGTCTGCCGAAACTCGCCCGGTGGCATCCCGCGCCGACTCTTGAACGTACGGTGAAACGAGCGCGGTTCGGTGAAACCCAGGTACTGGGCGATGTCCTGAATCGGCAGCGTGCTGTTGAGCAGGTAATGCTCGGCCAGTTCCTGGCGCAGGTCGTCGAGGATTTGCTGGTACGACGTGCCGGCCTGATGCAACTGGCGTTGCAGCGTACGCACCGACACGGCGAGATGCTCGGCCACTTGCTCTTTGCGCGGCAGGCCTTCCTTGAGCAACTGGCGCAGGATGTTTTTGACCCGCTGTTCCAGCGACGCGTCCTCCAGTGTCGCCATCAACCCCATGGCATGTTCTTCCAGAGTGCGCAGCAATTGCGCATCGGCCTGGCGCAACGGCAATTGCAAATACGGCAACGGCACAATCAGCGCCGAATAAGGCTGGTCGAACAGCACCGGACAGTCAAAGAACTGCTCGTATTGCGCCAGCGTCGTCCCGGCCGGGCGTGCATGCTCCAGCCACACGGCGGCCGGCGACATCTGCTTGTCGGCGATCCAGCGTGCGTATTGCAGCCAGGAACCGAGTACGTTTTCCACCAGATGCCTGCGAATGCGCGGGCGTTGATAGCGGCAGGTCCAGATCAGGTGCACGTGGCTCTCCTGCACCTCGGCGCGGCTGACGCCCATGTCGCCCACCAGTTTCTCGAACGGCATGATGCGGCTCATGGCATCGCCCAGGGTCGCGCAGTTCATGGTGATGTAGCCCAGCACGCTCCAGGAGTTGGGCAACACAAAATGCGCGGCGTTGAGCCCGAACAACGGATCGCCCGAGTGTTCGCAGAAATAATCGAGCAAGCGTTCATGGGCTTCACCCGGCAACCGCAGGCTGTTGTCGCTCAACTGCGGCGTCTGCAATCCGGCGGCCGCCAACGCAGGCTCGATGGCCATGCCCAGCTGTTCGGCATGACGCAGGTATTTGAGCAGCGGCGGAACGGAAGTGAAGCCCAGGGATTGCATGATCGTATTCCTTTGATCAAGGCCCGCGTGCGCGGATGAATGCCCTGAAAGGTAATTTGAAACCACGGCTAAAGTAAATGGCTGACGTCTGCGCGACGTTTGACTCAATTGGCTACTCGAACTGGCCGGATGCGACCGTGACACTTTCGGGCAGCTGACTAGTATGGGGACCTGAAATATCACCCATAAGAACTGCAAAAGGACACACGCATGCGACGCTGGAACGGCTGGGGAGATGCAAGCACGGTGGTCGAACTGCCGGCCCAGGGCGCGAGTTTTCTCGCCCAGCGGCTGGGTGACAGTCGAGCGTTGCCCGATGCCACGCTGGAGACGGCATTGGCCCGCGTGCCGGCCTCGCGGTTGCAGGAACATGTCTTATATAGCGTGCACTCGCACGATCGTTTGCTGCATGCCCGGGGCCAGAGCCTGCCGGACTGGCTGGCGTTGCGGGAAGGCGCGCTGGGCAATTATCCCGACGCCGTGGCTTTTCCCGAGAGCGCCGATCAGATCCGCCAGTTGCTGGCGCTCGCGCATGAACAGGACGTGTGCCTGATTCCTTATGGCGGTGGCACTTCGGTGGCCGGGCACATCAATCCACCGGATTCCACGCGGCCCGTGGTGACGGTGTCTCTGGCCCGGATGAATCGCCTGCTGGACCTCGACGAACACAGCCTGCTGGCGACCTTCGGCCCCGGTGCGACAGGGCCGCAGGTGGAAAGTCAGTTGCGCGCCCGGGGTTATACGCTGGGTCATTTTCCGCAGTCCTGGGAGCTGTCGACCCTTGGTGGTTGGGTTGCCAGCCGTTCCAGTGGCCAGCAATCGTTGCGCTACGGGCGCATCGAGCAACTGTTCGCCGGCGGGACTCTGGAAACGTTTGCCGGGCCGTTGGAAATTCCCACGTTCCCGGCCTCGGCCGCCGGCCCCGATCTGCGCGAAGTGGTGTTGGGTTGCGAGGGCCGATTCGGGATTATTTCCGAGGTCAAGGTTCGGGTCAGCGCATTGCCCGCCGATGAACGTTTCTATGGCGTGTTCCTGCCCAGTTGGACCAAGGCACTGCAAGCCATCCGCCAGTTGGCCCAGGCGAGGGTGCCGCTGTCGATGCTGCGCTTGTCCAACGCGGTGGAAACCGAAACCCAATTGGCGCTCGCCGGTCACCCGCAGCAGATCGCCTGGCTGGAAAAATACCTGTCGCTGCGTGGCGCCGGTGAGGGCAAATGCCTGCTGACATTCGGCGTGACCGGCAATCGTCGGCAAAATGCGCTGTCCCTGAGCCAGGCCCGGCAGCACCTCAAGTCGTTCGGCGGGGTATTTACCGGCACCTTGCTCGGCAAGAAGTGGGCGCAGAACCGCTTTCGTTTCCCTTACCTGCGCGAAAACCTGTGGAACGCCGGTTATGTGGTGGACACCCTGGAAACGGCCACCGACTGGAGCAACGTCGACAACCTGCTGACCCTGATCGAAAACAGCCTGCGCGATGCCCTGGCGGCTGAAGGTGAGCGGGTGCATGTCTTCACTCACCTGTCCCATGTCTATGGCGAAGGGTCGAGCATCTACACCACTTATGTGTTTCGCCCGGCAGCGGATTACCCCGCGACGCTGGCGCGCTGGCAGGCACTGAAGCAGGCGGCCAGCCAGACCATCGTCGACAACCACGGCACCATCAGTCACCAGCATGGCGTGGGCAAGGACCACGCGCCGTATCTGCTGCGCGAGAAGGGCGCGCTGGCGATGGACACCCTGCAGGCGCTGAGCCGGCATTTTGATCCGGCCGGGCGATTGAACCCCGGCACGCTGTTGCCGGAGTGACGACCTTGAACCCGAACTGGAACGCCGCGTGGCGCCAGCAAGTGCTGCCGACGCTGGCGGATGAAACCTGGGACCTGATCGTCATCGGCGGCGGCATCAGCGGCGCCGGCATCCTGCGCGAGGCCGCACGGCGTGGCTGGCGTTGCCTGCTGCTGGAGCAGCGCGATTTCGCCTGGGGCACCTCCAGTCGATCCTCGAAAATGGTCCATGGCGGCTTGCGTTACATCGCCAAGGGCCAGTGGCGCCTGACCCGCGATTCCGTCCGCGAACGCCAGCGCCTGCTCGACGAAGCGCCGGGGCTGGTGGAACCGATGAGCTTCATGATGCCGCATTACCGTGGCGGCTTCCCCGGGCCGCGAGTACTGGGTGGCTTGTTATCGGTCTATGACGCCTTGGCTGGACGGCGTAGCCATCGCTTCCATGACGCGCAACAACTGCGTTATCTGGCGCCGGGGGTGAAGGAGCATGAGCTGCTGGGCGGCACCTGTTTTGTCGATGCGCTGACCGATGACGCGCGTCTGGTGATGCGCGTATTGGGCGAGGCCCGGGCCGATGGCGCCGTGGTCTTGAACGGGGTGCGCGTGCAGCAATTACTGCGTGAAGAGGGACGGGTGTGCGGGGTTCAGATCGAGGACTGCGAAGGTGGCGCATCACTGCAATTGCGTTGCCGTGTGTTAGCCGTGGCCACGGGCGCCTGGGCCGAGCGCTTGCGCCTGCCCGATGCACCGCGTCAGTTGCGCCCGTTGCGTGGCAGCCATTTGTTGCTGCCGGGCTGGCGCCTGCCGGTGGCGCAGGCCTTCACTTTTCTGCACGAGCGCGACCGTCGCCCGGTGTTCGTTTTCCCTTGGGAGGGCGCCACCGTGGTCGGCACCACGGACCTCGATCATCACGGCGATCTGGACCAGAGCGCGAGCATCAGCGCTGATGAACTCGACTATCTGCTGGCGGCCTGCAAACAGCAGTTTCCCGGGTCGCAAGTCATTGCTGACGATGTACTGTCGACCTGGTCGGGAGTACGCCCGGTGGTGGGCAGCGCGGCGGGTGAACATCAAGGCAAACCGTCGAATGAAACCCGCGAGCATGTGCTGTGGCAGGAGCCGGGTTGCGTGACCCTGGCCGGTGGCAAACTGACCACTTTTCGCCCGCAGGCCCTCGAAGTGCTCAAGGCTTGCGCGATCATGCTCGACCGACCCTTCAGTGACGACGCCGCGCCGGTGTTTGCCGTCGTGCCGCCGCTGGCGATCCCGGGGCTCAGCGGCAACCCGTGGCGGCGCCTGGCCGGGCGACATGGCCGTGACCTGCCGAGGCTGGCGACACTGATCGCGCAACTGGGCCATGACAGCGTGGGCGCCACGGACACCTTGTGGGCGGAACTGGCGTTTGCCTGTGAGGCGGAAATGGTGCTGCACCTGGACGACTTGCTGCTGCGTCGAACCCGCCTCGGCCTGTTGCTGCCGCGCGGTGGCGAGGAATACTTGGCCGCCATCCGCCGACTCTGCCAGCCACGACTCGGCTGGGACGACGCACGTTGGCAGCAGGAGCAGCAGCGCTATCAGGCGTTATGGCAACGCCACCACGGTCTGCCGGATGCCGCGCATTGATGCCCATTGAAGAGAGCTCCATGGATAACCACCCGAACAAGCGTTACCTGCTGGCCATCGACAATGGCACCCAGAGCGTGCGTGCGCTGCTCTTCGACCTGCAGGGTCATTTGCTGGGCAAAGGCAAGGTCGAATTGCAGGCCTATTACTCGACACAACCTGGCTGGGCCGAGCAGGACCCGGAGTATTACTGGGCGAAACTGGGCGAGGCCTGCCAGCAGGTGTGGCAGCAAACCGGAATCGATCGTTCGCAGATTGCCGGCGTTTCCCTGACCACCCAGCGCGGCACCGTGATCAATGTCGATGCCCAAGGCAAGCCGCTACGCCCGGCGATCCTGTGGCTCGATCAACGTCAGGCCGACGTCGAAGGCCGGATCAAGGGGCCGTGGGGCTGGCTGTTCAAGCTGGTCGGCGCGCAAGCCACCGTGGATTACTTTCGCGCCCAGGCCGAGGCTAACTGGATCGCCCGCCATCAGCCTGACGTCTGGGCGGCGACCGACAAATTTTTGCTGCTCTCGGGGTTTCTCACGCATCGCTTGTGCGGGCGCTTCGTCGATTCCGTCGGCTGTTGCGTCGGTTACCTGCCGTTCGATTTCAAACGTCTGAAATGGGCCGCGCCCAGCGACTGGAAATGGCAAGCGCTAAAGGTGCGTCCCGAGCAATTGCCAAGTTTGCTGAAACCCGGTGAAACCCTGGGGTACATCAGCGCCGAGGCCAGCCGTCATACCGGCATTCCCGAGGGGCTGCCGCTGATCGCCGCGGGTGCTGACAAAGCCTGCGAAGTCGTCGGTTCCGGCGTCGTCGACGCGGACACGGTGTGCCTGTCCTACGGCACCACGGCGACGATTACCAGTACCCGATCGCGCTATCTTGAAATCGTCCCGTTGATTCCGCCTTATCCCTCGGCAGTGCCGGATCAATACAACTGCGAGGTGATGATTTATCGCGGCTACTGGATGGTCAGCTGGTTCAAGAACGAGTTCGGCCTGCGGGAAATGCAGCAGGCCAAAGCGCTGGGGGTGGAACCTGAGCAACTCTTCGATGCGCTGGTCGACGCGGTGCCGCCGGGGTCCATGGGGCTGATGCTGCAACCCTACTGGTCGCCGGGTATCCGTGAGCCGGGAGTGGAAGCCAAGGGCGCGATGATCGGGTTCGGTGACGTGCATACCCGCGCGCACATTTACCGGGCGATCCTCGAGGGGCTGGCGTATGCCTTGCGTCAGGGCATGGAGAAGATCGAGAAACGTTCGAAAATCTCCGTCAAGCGGTTGCGCGTTGCCGGTGGCGGTTCCCAGAGTGATGCGGCGATGCAGCTCACAGCGAACATTTTTGGGCTGCCGGCTGAGCGTCCGCATGTTTATGAGGCGTCCGGTCTGGGCGCGGCGATTTGCTGTGCGGTGGGGCTGGGTTTGTACGCGGATTTTCCCATGGCGATGGCGGCGATGACTCGAGTGGGTGCCGTGTTCATGCCGCAACCCGAGGCGCAGCAGACCTATGAGCGACTGTACAAAGAGGTCTACCTGCGCATGTATCGGCAGCTCAAGCCGTTGTACCAAAGCATTCGCAACATCACCGGTTACCCCGCTTAGCAGACCACCTCAAACCCCCTGTGGGAGCGAGCTTGCTCGCGATAGCGGTGGGTCGGTCACCATTGATGTTGAATGTGCTGCCGCTATCGCGAGCAAGCTCGCTCCCACAATGATCTCCTGTGGTTTTTGCACCGCGCATGTGGCGCTATCGGAGAACTTTTCTGGTGAGATTGGACAGTGTCAGGGGCGGGGTCGGTTGTTAGGCTCAATCCCCACTGCACAGCCAATAAGAACCAATAGCAATGAAGCTGACATTCCTCCTGTTGCTGCTTTGTGGAACGGCACCGATGGCGTGGGGCTGGTCCAACCATACGGTCGGCAGCTACCTGGCGTTGCAGGATCTGCCGCCCTTGCGCGATGCCCCGCAGGTCAAGGTCGAACCGCTGGAGCAGTTTCTCACGCAACAGTACGAAGCCGTGTCGGCGCTGCTGGACGAACAGGAACGCTTCGCTCGCGAGCACTTCGCCCACTACCCGCCGCGTCCCGATAACCTGAAATTGCCAGCCGTGCCTGGGGACACTCTGCGCCATGATTTCCTCACCGCGCTGAGGATCAATCCGCAGATTCATCTGGCGATGGTTATCCAGCCGATGCCGGGCAAGGACCTGCCCGAGCGAGAACACGTGAAGGCCGAGCAGGTCATGGTTGAGCAGACCCTGTCGCCATGGAATCGCCAGCGTTTCATCCACCTGACTGACGGCGAAGAAGTCGCGCCCCTGGCCGTGTTGGCCAGCGCCGCCGATGAGCCTGATTACGGCCACGACATCAATCTGTTCAGCGACAACCCAGGCGAGGTGGGCGCGTTATACGGTTTCGGCCCGCAGCCTTTCGGCGATGCGCGGTTTCAGTACAGTTCCCAGGCGCCGTTCCACATGGGGTTCTTCCATGAAAGTGCGGTGGTGTATGCCGCAGCCGGATTTCTTCAGCGCAGTTGGCCGGACTGGCGCGCCTACCAATACATGGGGTTGGCGCGACTGGCGTTTGCCAGCGGCCATCCTTACTGGGGCTATCGGTTTCTCGGTTGGGGCCTGCACCACGCTCAGGACCTGACCCAGCCTTATCACGCCAAGCCACTGCCCGGCGTCGAACTGGCAGACCTTCTACTGCTGGAGGGCAAGGCGCTGGCCGGCTTCGATGCCGACAAGCATGCAGCCATTGAACGGGTCGCCACCCGGCACATGGAAGTGGAGAAATATCAGTCGACCTGGCTGCGTCGCCTGCTGCGTACCGGCCAGGCGCATCCAATGCTCGACGCCTATGTCGACTCTGCACGAGACGCCAGTTACCCACCGTACTCGGTCGACTATCTGCGCGACGTGGTGAGCGCCGAGTCCGCCGATGAATCCGCAGCGTTTGATGAAGCCATCGGGCAGTGGCTGGACACGGCCCCGATCACCCGCGATTTCAGCGCCGGTAACCAGGTGCAGCGCGAAGACTTCGACCATCCGGCACTTAACCAACAGCTGTTCAGACTGCTGGGGCATTTCGGCGCGCACAGCCGGAGTTATGTCAGCGCGGGAATGACGCCATAGCCATCGCGGCAACGTGGCCACCCACACAGAACACATAAAAAAAATAAAACCAGGGAAGAGGAACACACCATGAGAACCCGATTTCGCCTGTCTGGCGCGGCGCTCCCCGGCGTCGGCCTGGCAGGGCTGCTGCAACTGTGCGCGGTCGACGGCGTGCAGGCCGAGGCGTTCAGTGTGCTGGACAATCAGGTCACCGGCTCGTTCGACAGCACCTTGTCCTATGGCCGCTTGTGGCGGGTTCAGGGCCGGGACAAAAACAACGACGACATCAACACCAACGATGGCAATCGCAACTTCGACACCGGGCTGGTTTCCGAGGTGTACAAGATCACCTCGGAGCTGGAGGCCAACTATCAAAACTACGGGATGTTCATGCGCGGCACCGCGTTCTATGACACTCAGTTGATGGACAAGCGCAACGATTACTACCGCAACAACAACCCCTCGCAACCGAGCCAGAGCTACCCCCAGGACGATCACTTCACCAGCCAGACCCGCGATATCGCCGGCAGCCGGGTAGAGATGCTCGACGCTTACCTCTATGGCAATTGGGACGTCGCGCAGATGCCGGTCACGGCCCGTATCGGCCGCCAGGTGTTCAACTGGGGCGAAGGGATTTTCTACCGTGGCGGGATCAACACCACCAACCCGGTGGACGCCGCCAAGTACCGCTTGCCCGGCGCCGAAGTCAAGGAAGTGCTGGTGCCGGTGGAAGCGCTCAGCTTCAACATCGGCCTGACCGACACCCTGACCATGGAAAGCTTTTACCAGACCAATTGGAAGGAAACCCGGATCGACCCGGTCGGTACGTACTACTCGCAATCGGACCTGTTCGCCGACGGCGGCAACACCGGTTACAACAACTTTACCGACACCGCGCTGGACACGCCGGTACCGGGCTTCGGCAACGTGATCGGCCTGTACAGTGCGCTGGGCAACAACCCGTTGCTCAACCAGACATTGAGCACCACTGGCCTTTATGCCAACGGGGTTACCCCGACCTTCGGCAATATCGTCAAGGTCGCTTCGGTCGGCAAGGATTACAACGCGCGCAACGATGGCCAGTTCGGTTTCGCCTTTCGCTACATCGCCGAACAACTCAACAGCACCGAGTTCGGCTTGTACATGGTCAACTACCACGCCAAGGAACCGACCGTTTCCGCTGATTTGGGGGGGTATAAAGGCATCGACATGAATGCCCTGACCAACCTGTTGACCGGCGTCGCCGGCAGTCAGGCGGCGCAACTGGCCAACGGCCTGGCGACCGTGGATGTGATGGGCAATATCCAGGCGCATCGCCGTTACGCCGAAGACATCCGCATGTACGGCTTCAGTTTCAACACCACCCTGGGCCAGGCGTCGGTGTTTGGTGAAGTGGCCTATCGGCCGAACCTGCCCATCGGTGTCGCCGCCACCAACGACCTGATCGGCGACCTGGCCAACGGCGCTGCCGCAGTGGCTGGCGGCCAGACCATCAACATCGGCGGGCAACAAGTCTCGCTATCCAGCCAAATCAACAACGCTGAGCGGGTGGAAGCGTTCAACACATCCCTTGGCACCATTTACAACTTTGGTCCGGGGCTGTCGTTCGACTCGATGTTTGGCGTGTTCGAACTGGCGTCCGAGCACCTGCGTGGCAGCAGTCTGCAATACACCGCTTATGACGGCAGTACCCGTTACTACGCGGGCACCGGTAACTATTCCTATGTGTCTGGCGGCGATCGCGCCGACCAGGTCAACCGTAACTCCTACAGCTACACCGCGATGTTGAACGGCACCTGGAACGACGTGTATGCCGGGGTCAATGTTTCGCCTTATGTCGTCTACAAGGACGACTTCGAGGGCAACAGCTATCAGGCGGGCAACACCATCGAAGGCCGCAAGGCCTACACCCTGGGGATCAAGGCCAATTACCAGAACAAGCTGGAGGCCGAGTTGCAATACACCGAGTTCTACGGCGGCGGGCAGGACAACGGCTTGCGTGACCGCGACAACGTCGGCTTCAACCTCAAGTACTTCCTTTAAACGCCATACACAAAACCCCTGTGGGAGCGAGCTTGCTCGCGATGAGGGCGACACATCCAACATCAATGCCGCCTGACACACCGCCATCGCGAGCAAGCTCGCTCCCACAGGGGATCTGCTGTGTTCTGCAGACCTGCTGAATTTTTTCGGAGAACGATCATGTTTCACACGTCACGACTGACCAAAACCACACTGGCGCTAATCCTGAGCCTGGCCGCCGGCAGCACGCTGGCCGCCATCTCGCCCCAGCAAGCCGAGCAATTGAAAACCACGCTGACGCCGCTGGGCGCCGAGCGTGCCGCCAATGCAGCCGGAACCATTCCGGCCTGGGCCGGCGGCATCACCCAGGCGCCGGCCGGCTACAAACCCGGTCAACACCACCCGGACCCATACGCGGCGGACAAACCGCTGTTCACCATCACCAAGGCCAACCTTGATCAGTACAAGGCCCACCTCAGTCCGGGTCAGGTCGCTCTGTTCAACAGCTACCCCGACACCTTCCAGATGCCGATCTATCCCTCTCGCCGGTCGGGCTCGGCGCCGCAGTGGCTGTATGACAACACCTTCAAAAATGCGACTTCGGCCAAGCTGCTCGAGGGCGGCAGCGGGTTTTCCGATGCCTATGGCGGTGTGCCGTTCCCGGTGCCCAAGGACGGGATCGAGGTGCTGTGGAACCACATCACCCGCTATCGCGGCATCTATGTGGTGCGGCGTGCTTCCGAAGCGCCGGTACAGCGCAACGGCAGCTTCGCGCTGGTGACCTCGCAGCAGGAAGGGCTCTTCAACTATTACCGTCCGGGCGGGCAGTTCGCCGACCTGAAAAACATCTTGTTTTACTACCTGGCGTTCGTGAAAAGCCCGGCCCGGCTGGCCGGTGGTGCGGCGTTGATTCACGAGACCCTGGACCAGCTCAAGGACCCGCGTCAGGCCTGGGTCTACGACGCCGGCCAACGCCGTGTGCGCCGCGCGCCGAACCTGGCGTATGACACGCCGATCGCTTCATCCGATGGCCTGCGCACCGCGGACGACACCGACTTGTTCAACGGCTCGCCGGACCGCTACAACTGGACGCTCAAAGGCAAGCAAGAGGTCTACATCCCGTACAACAACTACAAAGTCGGCAGCCCTGACGTGAAGTACGCGCAGTTGCTCACACCGGGTCACCTCAACCCGCAATTCACCCGTTATGAGCTGCACCGGGTCTGGGTGGTCGAAGGCACGCTCAAGCCGGGCTCGCGGCATATTTATTCCAAGCGTGTGCTGTTTCTCGACGAGGACAGTTGGGGCGCCGCACTGGTGGATCAATATGACGGGCGCGGGGAGTTGTGGCGGGTGTCGATGGCCTACCTGAAAAACTTCTACGACCTGCCCACCACCTGGAGTGCGCTGGACGTTTTCCATGACTTGCAGGCGCGTCGTTACTACGTGCAGAACCTGGACAACGAAGAACCGGCCACCGTGGACTTCGCCCAACCGGTGCCGGAAGACGCCTATTTCATGCCGTCGGCATTGCGTCAGCGCGGGACGCGGTGAGGGGAGCAAACTGCGCAAAAGTGGCGAGGGCAGCGCTCTTGTCACAACGCCCATCACTCGGTCGGCACAATCTTACCCAACACTCGAATAATGAAGAGTCACGGTAGCCTCATTGCTTCAACTGCCGTTAAATCGGAGGGCATGTGGCAAGTTTGAGCATCAATAACATTGATCGTCAGCTCTATGAAAACTGCGAGTAACGGCAGATATCAGAGGTCTTTCGATTGAAGATCTCGCGTGTCGGATTTTGAGCAAAGCACTGGAGCAGAACAAATGCACTGACGGCTTGGGGACTCGAATCCACAAGCGGTTCAGCGTCGATGGTGGAGTAGAACTGGATCTGCCCTCTCGATGAAGTGGGCCGCCAGTTTCTCGATTCAACACATCATCTTTAGTTGTCACTCAGACCGCATTCGCGAGCAAGCCCGCTCCCACATTTGATCGTGGCACGACGCCGATTAAATGTGGGAGCGGGCTTGCTCGCGAATGGTTCTTTCATTCACCGCAAAGTGAACATCAAACGCGGAAGTGGCTGACCATCTGCTGCAGTTGCCCACCCAACCGCGCCAGCTCAACGCTCGACGCGGCGGTTTCATCGCTGGCGGCGGCGGTTTGTTCGGACACGTCGCGCACGTTGATGATGCTGCGGCTGATCTCTTCGGCCACGGCGCTTTGTTGTTCGGCGGCGGCGGCGATTTGCTGGTTCATCGACTGGATGTTGGACACCGTGCGGGTGATGTTTTCCAGGGATACGCCTGCCTTGCGGGTCAACGCGACGCTGCTGTCGGTCAGGGTGCGGCTGTTGTTCATGACCGTCGACACTTGTTGCGTGCCATTTTGCAGAGCGGCCACCAGGCCTTCGATTTCTTCAGTGGATTTCTGCGTGCGCTGGGCCAAGCCCCGCACTTCATCGGCCACTACCGCGAAACCACGACCGGCTTCACCGGCACGCGCGGCTTCAATCGCGGCGTTGAGCGCCAGCAGGTTAGTCTGCTCGGCGACGGCCTTGATCACGTCCATCACACTGCCGATCTTGTCGCTTTCCTGTTGCAGCACGCTCATGGCTTCGGTGGAACGCACCACTTCGCTGGCCAGACGCTCGATCTGGGCGATGGCTTCGTTGACCACTTTGTCGCCTTCCCGGGCTTCACCGTCTGCCGCGGCGGCGGCTTGCGACGCTTCTTCGGCGTTGCGCGCGACTTCCTGCACCGTGGCGGTCATCTCGTGCATGGCGGTAGCGACCTGATCGGTCTCGATCTTCTGGCTGTTCACCCCAGCGCTGGTTTGTTCGGTCACGGCTGACAGTTCTTCGGCGGCGCTGGCAATTTGTGTGACGCCGTCGCGGATGCCGCTGATCAGGTCGCGCAGGGTCACGCCCATGCGCGAGATGCCTTGTTGCAATACACCAAGTTCATCACGGCGCGTGACGTTGACGTCTTGGGACAAGTCGCCGCTGGCGATGCGTTCAACCACGGCCAGGGTGTCGCGAATCGGACCGGTGATTTGACGGGTGATGATCACGGCGGCAATCACGCCGACCAGCAATGCGAGCAAGGTGCTGATCAATTGCAGGGTTTGGGCTTGGGCGCTTTCGGCGTCGCGGCGGTCGAGCTGGATCTGATACAGCTGATCGCTCAGGGTCACAATGGCGGCACCCTGGTCGGTCATTTCCTTGCGCGCCTGCACGGCTTCGGTGTTGGCCGCTTTATACGACTGCAAGGCGCTGCGGTAGTTGACTAATGCGGCTTCCAGCTGACGCAAGGCGTCTTGCTGAGTCTCGGCGAACTGTGCGTTCAGTGGTTTCAGGCTGGCAATCGCGGCGTCAAGTTGGCCGACAGCTTTTTGCTCGGTCTCGGCGTTGGTGGTGGCGGTATAGCCGCGCACTTCGTAGCGGGCCAGGATGAACGCTTCCTTGGCGGCGGTAATTGCCTGGAATTGTTCGAAGCGTTGCTCGCTCAGCGGCATTTGCCGCACGCGGCTGCTGATAGCTTCGATCAGCGAACTGGCGGTATCAGCATTGGCGCCCATGGTGTCGCGGGCGCTGTTGGCGGTGCGGTAGGCGCTGCGCATTTTGTTCAGCGAGGTCTGGTACGCCGAAATGACGGTGCCTTGCTCTTTGAGCAGCTTGAGGTTTTCCGGGCTTTTGAATTTCGACAGCAACGCTTGCTGCTGGGCCGAGAAGGCGTCGAGGGTGGTCTGCACGTTCTGCGCCGCGGTTTCGTCGCCGTTGGTCAGCATGTATTGCAGGCGAACCACGCGCAGCTTGGTCAGGCCGGCGTTGAGTTGGGTGATGTCGCTCATCCAGTTGCTGCGGTCAATCAGGCTGCCCAGGCTTGTCCAGCCGGTCAGGGCCAGGACGCAGGTCAACGCCAGGACCAGGCCGAATCCCAGGCCCAGTTTCATGTTCACGCTGATATTGCCGAACCAGCTATTCATCAATTCCTCCAGGAACGTTGTGCTTCTTGATCGTCGGTTGGCTGGAAGATTGTTGTTTTTGGGAGCCAGCAAGGTAGGTAGCAGGTCTGTATCGGCCGCATCCGCGAGAGCTGAAAGGATTTAGTGGGGCATAACCTGTAACAAGTCTTTGCGTGGTTTTAAGCTTTTTTTCACATGCGTTTCACTCGCTGCCGACGCCTGCCTCTTTAGGCTCATCGGATTTAATGAGCGCGGTACGTGCCGGCGAGGCGGCTTGATGTGGAATTGAGACTGAATCTACTCGGGATAAAACGCTCGATCGATTTGAACCGCTTTGCCCGCTATCGCAATGCGGCAGTGGTACTGGCGTCGGCGCTGCTGGTGATTCCGTTGACGGTCTGGCTGTTGCAGCCCGCCGCGGTGCCGGACCTGGCCCATGGCAATGTGGCGGGTGCCAAGGCACTGACGGACGGCTGGGCCAAGGGCGACCTGATCGTGCTGGTGCGCCATGTCGAACGCTGCGATCACTCTTCGGCCCCTTGCCTGGCGGGCGATGATGGCATCACCGAGCGTTCACGCAGCGCTGCGGTCAGTGTCGGCGAGCAGTTTCAGCGCCTTGGGATGAGCAAGGTGGACGTTTACAACAGCCCGATCCTGCGTACTGTGCAGACTGCCAATTTCATGTTCAGTAAGGCAGCCGTCGGTGAAGACTGGCTAATCAGTTGCAAGGGCACTATGTTGCGTGATGCCCTGGCGCACAAAGTGGCGGGCCGCAACCTTGTGCTGGTGACCCACAGCGAGTGCATGTCGCAACTTGAAAAAGACCTCAAATTGCCGGCCTCGAGCCTGGGGTACGGCGCCTCATTGTTTATCTCCGCTCCAACACCGCAAACGACACACATGTTGGGTTTCATTGAAGCCTCCGACTGGCACACGGTAACCACCGAATGACTTTTTTTCTGGATCAGGACACACAATGCTGAATTTTTCCCGCCACCGCTTTTACTGGGTGAACTTTGGTATTGCGCTAGCCTGCGCGGCCGTGGTTTTCCTGATGTTCGACATGACCAAAATCGACATCTGGTTCAGCAATCTTCTTTTTGACCCGGTCACCCAGACCTTCCCGCTCGACAAGGTTCACTTCTTCGAGAAGCTCACGCACAAGTGGGCGCGGATCATTCCCAACTGGACCGCTGAAATTGCCTTGATCGGCATGTTGCTTTCGTTTTTATGGCCATTGGTCAACCCGCAAAAGCGTCCACGTATCGGTCAATTCCTGGAGCGGATCAAGGCCGCTCCGGTGCTGCGGTTTACCGCCGACCATCGCCGTGACTTTATCTTTGTGGTGGTGGCGTTTGCCGTGTGCACCGGCGTGATCCATTTCCTCAAGGCACACACCAGCGTGTACTGTCCGATTGAAACGACCCTCTACGGTGGCAAGATTGCCCACATGGAGTGGTACAACAACTTCCAGCTGTTTCGCGAAGCCGGCGACGGTCGCTGCTGGCCAGGTGGCCATGCGTCGGGTGGTTTCACCATGCTCGCGCTGTACTTCGTTGCCCGCCGTTACCAGTGGCGCTTTTCCAAAGCGGTGTTGTGGTTCTCCCTGGTGCTGGGTTTCGTCTACGGCACCACGCGGGTACTGCAAGGCTGGCACTACATGTCCCACACCTTCTGGGCCGGGATCTTCGTCTGGCTGGCGTGCTTGCTGACAGCCCTGGCGTTTTATGGTCGGGCCAGACTGGATGTGCCCGTGCTGCAAAAGACCGGGCGCTCCAGTGTTGATGTGTTTACAGGTTCACAAAGTAGTAAGCCTGTCGGCCCACCATCATTGTCTTGAGCACTTTCAACGGCGCGGTCGGTTCGGTATCACCGGACATGACCGCGACGTTGGACGCGGATGCCGCGAGAAACTCGTGCAGTTGCGCGTCAGTGTCCAGGCCTTTGAGCAGGCGCTGGTTGTAGAACACACTGGCGCCGCCCACCCGCTCATTGGCCTGGAACAGGGCAACTTGTTGTCCGTTGGCTTGCATCGTTTGAATCTGCGTGGTCAATGGCACAAAGGACAAGGTGCGATCCGCCAGCGGCATCACCCATTGTGCGGCAGCCAGGTAGCCGCCAATCACCACGGCAAACACGCCGATTACCCCACCCCGTCGATACCGTGCGATACGACCCAACAGGGTTGCAGCGGTTTCATGGCCCTTCAATTTTGCGTACAGCACGCTCGCGTATTCCGCTGCAATGACTGCCGCGGCGGGTGTCATCGACATCAGGTACACCGTGCGTTTACTCGAAGCCAGCGTCAGCATGGCGAACTGTGCCAGCAGCCATAGCGTGAAAAACAGCAAGTAACGATTGGCCAGCAAGCTTTTGCGGAAGTGCCAAAGCCCCAGGTACACCAGAATATTCCACGGCAAAAACGCTTGTGGCAGCTTGGCCAGGTAGTAGTAAAACGGTTCGTAATGCCCGGCCTCGACGAACGAGCCGCTGAAGCGCCCGACACTGTTGGTCAACAGCACATCCGTCACGGCTTGCACACCGCTTTGCTGATAGAGCAGGGTGAGCCAGATCAGCAGCGGTACCAGTCCCAGCAACGTCAACAGCCCGGGGCGCAGCCAGGCAGCAAGGTTCAGGCGCTTGTCGATCAACGTATCAGCCAACAGGTACGCGAAGATCACCACCCCCGGCATCGCCAGGCCCAGCACGCCTTTGCTCAAGGTGGCGATGGCAATCCCTGAAGCAAACAGCATCGCGTTGCCGAGCGTCGACTTTCGTTGCCCCTGAAAGAATGCGAGCAACGCCATGCTCACGCCCAACGCCAGCAAGGCGTCTTCACCAACGCCCCGCACGTTGCTCCAGTAACTGGCCATGGTGGCGAGCAGGATGCCCGCTGTCCACGCGAGTTCTTTGGGGCGGCCGAACCGTCGTAGCATCGCGTACAAAACCATCACGCTGAACAATCCGGCGAAAGCCGACGCCAGTCGCACAGCCCACGGTGTGCCGCCGAACGCGCGGATCGCCGCGGCATCGAGCCACAAACTTAATGGAGGTTTTTCAAGAAATGGTTCGCCAAACAAACGGGGCGTCACCCAATCGTTATCCAGGTGCATTTCCATGGCGATCCCGGCCACCCGAGCCTCGGTGGAACCTTGCAGTTGGTAATTACCCAGCGCGAAGAAGAACAACAAAGCGGCAAGCAGAAACAGTGAAGCGGCGGGGCGGGACATGGACGTCGATGACCGGACAGGGGAACTGAGAGGCCGATCATAGGAAATGAGAGCTGAACGTAATGTGAACGGCGCGTAGTAATCGAGTAATAGAAAACCCAACCCAATAGAGCCGCTTTTTTTCAGGCAAAAAAAGCCCGCGGGAGGGCGGGCAAACCGTAGTTTCTTGAATGAGCGAGGGCAATGTACCGATTGTTGAGGCGCAAGGGGGTGAAGAAAAGTTCATGTAGATGAACGCCCGTGCGCCATTGCGTCTACGGTAAATGATCCGCCGCAAAGTCCGCCTCTGAACGCGCCCGCAACAGGCCCTTGCGGCAGGCTTGCTGGAATCGTTCATAGTCGCGGTTATTCTGGTCGGTGTAGCTTTTCGCGTACTTGACCAGCGCTTCCGCCAGCGCATCGCTCTTGCCGATGTAGCCGCTGATCTGCGAGGCGTGCCCGGAAGATTTGGCATGCGCGCGGGCGAGGGCACGACCACACAAGCGTCCGTAGGCCGCAAAGGCTTCGGCATCGAAGTTTTCCAGCTCCGCTGAAATCTTCATGTCGCGCAGCTGGCGCACATAAAAGTGTCGACCGCTGGGGCCGGTGGCCCAGCCAAGGAACAGGTCACTGGCCGACTGCATCAAGCGCTGACCATTGACCACGCGCTGCCCCTCATGCCGGACACGTGATTTGACCTTCACGTAATCAGCGAGCACCGAACGCCGCGCTTCCTTGAATTGCAGGAACAACGGGAACTCCTGTTCATCCGTCAGCAACGCCACCAGACAACGGGTGCCGACACTGCCCACACCCACCACTTTGAAGGCCATGTCGTGAACGTGAAACCGGGACAGCAGTTCACGGCGATCAGCTTGTAGCGTGGCTCGGTAGTCATTCATGAACGTTTTGTACAAAGGACGCCAGTCCGAGAGGCGCAGCCAGTCATCGTCGGCATCCAGCAGCGTGGTGTCTTTGTGCAGGTGAAAGATTTCCGGCAGGTCATCGCGAATTACCAAATGCCCTTTCGCGTCACGCTCGCTGATCTTTGGCAGCAGTTCAGCATGCGTCCGCCGTTCGGCCTTTTCGATGGCGCGCTCTACATGCTCCAGCGTGCTTTTGCTCGCCTGCTTGAGCAAATCATCGTAGGTGATGGATTCGTACCAGTTTTCCAGTGAGCTTTGTTGGGCGCACTCGAGCATGGTGTCCTGATAGGAACTGACGACCTGGAGGCAGACGTCTTCTTCTACTGTCTCACCGTGGCGCAGGTCGCGAGCCGCCACCATGAAACTCGCCACCAGACGCTTCAGGTCCCATTCCCACGGGCCGGGGTGGACCTCGTCGAAATCATTCACACTGAACAACAGATTGCGCTCGGGCGTGGCGAAACCGCCGAAATTCATCAGGTGGCAGTCGCCGCAGATCGTTGAGGCCAAGCCCATGTCGGGTGTGGTGGCCAGGTCGTGAGCCTGCAGCAAGGCGTTGCCCCGATAGAAGGTGAACGGCGACACGAGCATGCGGCCATACCGTAACTCGACCAGCGACTTGATCCGGCCTTCGCTGGATCTTTTGATCAACGGGATGGGGTCACGGGTCACTTTTCCCATGGACGCTTGAGCACTTCGCGAGCAGTTTTTGCGAGCAGCCTTGCCTTGCTTCAAACGGTTGTCGAGGGTGGTCATGGGGGCTCTTTTTGGGGGCGGTGTCATGGGGTGGAGTCGAGATGAGTGTAGAAGGGGTTTGCAGGCTCATCCGAAGTGATTGAGCAGCGACTAATCTGTCCTTCATGCCTTTGTTCCCTCTCGCAACCCGGCAACAAGGAGGATTGTGCTCTCACTGCTGATATCGCTGCTGCTGGCCTTTCTCATCGGCTGGGTGTCCCAGCGCATGGGCATGTGCCTGGTCAATGCCACAGGGCTGTTACTCAGGCGTCGACCGACCTTGTTTGTGTCTTTGATCACCTGCGGTTTGTTCGGCCTGTTACTGGCGCCGCTCTATGCCTTGTTTGGTGTCAGTCAGCCGCTATTCATTCCTGAAGTCGGCTACCTGTCACTGGTTGGCGGCGGACTGTTGTTTGGTCTCGCCTCGGTACTCAATGACGGTTGCAGCGTCGGCACGCTCACCAAACTCGCGAGCGGCAACCTGAACAAAGCGTTCACCATTTTTGGCTGGGTGCTGGGGATCGTCCTCTGGTATCACCTGAACATGCTCGCCGAGCACAAAATCCTGCAAATGCCGACCATCACCAGCCGCCACTACTGGCTGACCTTGGGGCTTGTCCTGCTGGTGTTGCTGTTGCTGATCCGCGTTCACGGTGACAAACACCTGGTCCTGTCCAGCATGCTGCTGGGCGCCCTGACCAGCGGCCTCTACACCTTCGAACCGCTGTGGACCCCGAGCGTATTCATCTACAACGTTTCGCAAATGTTCTGGGATTCGGGGAATAGCTCCCTGACCGGTCGGCGAGTGGCGGTATTTGTCGTGCTGTTGCTGGGAATGCTCAGTTACACGCTGCATCGCCGGACCTTCCTTTACCAGCGGTTTGATGTGATGACCGCGGGCAAGCATTTGCTGGCGGGTGTGCTGATGGGGATTGGCGCGTCGATGATGCTTGGGGGGAATGATTCGCAGATATTGTTGGTGTTTCCAACGATGACGTGGGTGGGGGCGGTGCCGTTAGGGGCGATTGTATTGGGGATATTGGTGGGGGTTGGGATGAGGCGGATTAGGGGTTGAATTTGATAAGTCAGCAATTCGGGTTCGCTTGAATGTTGTGTATACGGTACGTTGGCCCACCAATGTTACGGTAACGGCACATGGATTATTCACTGACCATTTCCCGTCTGGGTACGCAAATACGCCAAAACGTATCAATCGTGGCCTGACGCAAGTCCAACTCGCCAAACTCGCGGGGCTGACACGGCAAAAAGTCATCGCGGTAGAAAAGGGCACTCTTACCGTTGGGATGATCGCTTTTGCGCGAGTTTTAGCTGCGCTGGATAGTGAGCTATCGGTCATTCCGGCGGTGATGCCGACACTTGAAGAGCTAGAGGGGCTTTTCGATTGAAAATGCCTTCTCTCAGAGAATGGCGAACGTTAAAACGTTATCCAGTAAGAAATTCAAGCAGCATTCCTTTGCTCAAAGTGCACCGCCGCTTCAACGGCTGCCGTAGGGAATTCATAGAGCAGCGCTACGCGTTTGGTGTCGTTGCCCTCTGTCTGATAAGCGCTAAAAATTGTCGCCGTATCAATTCCGGCAGTTGTGAGAACGGGTTTGCCGAAGTTCCGCGAAGGGTCCAGAACGATGGCTTTGCTACGCTTGACGGGATACCAACGCTGAGCGGCCTCTGATTGCGTGTAGTCAATGCCCTCATATAGAGAAGGCTTGATGACTTGCTCAAAAGCGTATTGGCGCTTTATCAAATCCAGAAGGGATTCATCTCCTGTTTCACTCAACACGGTGGCAAAAATACTTCGGCCGTCGGTTTGAAAGCGTTTGCAGGTAAATGGATAGGCTTGGTCAAACAACTCTTTTGCTTGCTGTGAGGCACTGCGCATGGCCTGCAGGCTGATTCCGTGCTGACGGAAGGCATGGACGAAGCGAATTTCCAGGAGGTCATGAAAGCCTAGAACGGGCCCATCCAAGTCAGCCAGTTCTGAGTTCCAGATCCCCGGATACTGAACACCCTGCGCGGTATATCCGAATAGCCATCGGCGAATATCGGCAACTGGAATCCCTGTGTAAAGCGAGGCTTCAGCCGGTGTGTATAAGCCAATACCGACAAGACGGCTAGGCAGTTTGATGGTTTGCAAATGCGGCCTCCCTGTCATCAGGTTATTTGGCGAGGTGATTCCGGTGGGAAGGGTGATCCCAAGCTCAGCTCCGAGTCGTTAAAGTTTGAGGGATGTTTCCGAGGAGTCTGTCCTTTAATTTGTTATCAGGAAGGCCAAGAGTTGGAACCAAAAAAGCACCTGCGATGTTCTCGTCAGGTGCTTATTGATGGGCTAGGGCCACTTCTTTACATCGTCAAAACCTGCGTTTGCAATCGCCGGCCTACGACATCGAGCAAATCACAACCATCGCGTAGCGACGTCACTAAAACCCGCGCTAGTTCACTGTGAATACCCTCGCCAAACGCGATGCTCTCCAGTAATTGAGTCGCGGTGCGGATACGGTACGCCGCGGTTTCGTGCAGCACGTCCAGCGGTGCTTCGGTGTCGATCAGCAACGACGCGATGGTGCAGTCGATGCCGGTGATAGGCATGTATCTATCCATGACAAAACCCTCCATTTGGTAAAAGAACGCGACTAAGCAGTGGTGACTGCAGACGGAACCTCAGGAAGCCCGTCACGTGGATCAAGGTTGTCCAACGCGCGATTGACCAACAGCTCCGCCAGTACGCTCAACTGTTGAATGGCCAGTGCCACGTTCCGACGCGAGCCTTCGAGTTCACAGGCCAGGTCGGTGGTCATGACGTTGAGCGAAGCGAGGGTTTCGCAAGCGTGAGCGAGCAGGGTGGGTGTGTCGATGTCGGGGAGGAGGGTGAAGACGTGGCTGATGGGGTCGGGGTGTTGTGGGTTGCGCAGGCGAGAACTGACGGTGCGTTCGGTGGCTTCTGAGAGCGCCGACAAATCGGTAGTTTCTGTTGCCGGGGCCGGTGGATTGGGGCTGTGTTTTTTCATGGTCTATCTCTGGTTTATTCAAGGAGCCGCCACGCCCCTGCTGTCAAACAGGGAAGGGTGGCAGCCGTACGCGGGTTGACAGACCGGCAAACCAGAAACCGGTGCATCCGAAGATGCCCCACGCACAACCGCCATGAAAAAAATGCACACGCGTAAGCATGCCGTTTTATCAGGAAGAGTGAAAGTTACTGGTTTTCAGCCTGTCAAAGCCGATCGCTGTTTTGTAGCGATATCTGAAGGCTATCGACGCAGAACCGCTTCCGCCAGTTCATGAAAGTCGATACGAGTTGCGGGAAGTTTCCTAGGACGTGAACTACAAATTTTTTTCGGGATATCGGTTAATGCCGATCAGTTAAGCAATCACGCGATACCTGCGTCCGGCTGCTACAAAATTGCGTTACCACAGAAGTTGCTTAACCGATATGGACGTTCAGGGATGCCGGATTATTTCTCAATACTCCACCCTCTCACCCCCCTTCAAAACCCACCCAGCCTCCCCAGCCACCAACCTGTACTCAACCTGCCGCATCTTCCCCGTCCTCCCCGCTCCAACATCCGCACTCTCATAAACCGGAAACCGCCGCACCAACACCTTCTCCACCACTGCAAACTCATCTTCCCCCTGATACCCCTCGGCCAGTTTCGCGTTCTCACTAACCGGCGGAAGGTAAATCTCGCTCAGCGACTTTTTATGGTTAGCCGCATACGCCACCAGCTCCCCCGGCATTCCGCGCCCGGGCGCTCTGGCGAACACGTAAATCTCCGGTGAACCATCCTTATCCAGGTCAGCGACTTCCGCGCGGGCAATGTTGCCCGTCAGCGGTCGAGTGATAGCCGAGTTGTCGATTTCCAACCCTTGGGGCGAGATGCGCACCACGGGATTGCCGTCGACCCATTCGCCCTTCACCCGAAAACGTATGCCTTGCAGCTCAAATGTCTGATCAAACGGCTGGGCGCTGTCCGTCACCGGGCTGAGGTTTAGAGACAGGTCGTAGTTGGCCAGGTGAATGCGCCGCGCGGCGTTGCGCATCTGGTACACCTGGACCGTGTACACGCCATCAGTTGGCAACGGGCCCATAAAGTGGTTGCCCATGATCGAACCGTTGAACAATGCCGTCTCCTGACCTTTGGCGGCGATGTTGAAGTACGCCGATGCGTTGGAGGGTTTGAGGTCGACGGTCAGTATCTGGCCTGCTTTTGCGCTGACGCGGTATTGCGCAGTGAGCGTGCCTTTGATGGATGGGTCGAACCTGGCGCCGTCGTCTCCTTTATCAGCAGGCACTGGCTCGACTCGGGGTTCGGCCTGGGGGGCGGCCTGCGCAAAAGTAGCGATGACTGAAAACAGACCGACGGTAATCCAGCGATTCATGTTTGTTTTCCGCGAAGTACTGAAGCGAAAGAATAGATCAGCGATGTAATTCAGCACCGAAAACCGACGTGATCTGTCCAAAACACCCGGCCTGGATTTCGTCGCGATCCGCCTCGATTCTGCGGTCATCGTCCAGTGACTTGTGTCGATAAGTATTGAAGTACTGACGCAAGTTCAGCGTCGACGGGAGAAGGGTTTGTAACCGGACGTAGAAGCCCGGTTTAGACGAGTCTGTCGGGCAAGCGTGGCAATAACATGACACTTTGAATCTAATAAATTCCGTCAAATAAATGACTATCTTCTTGTGCAATCTCAATATAGACAAACTATTGACAGCCCCTTCCTGAACTCCCATTATCGGCCGCGTTTTGGTGGCCTTGCGCCATAAAAGCGGCGGACCTAACCACTCGTATCCGCTCAACTATTCAGGGAGAAAGTACATGTTTGTCGAGCGAATACTGGTTACCGGCGGGGCGGGTTTTATTGGGTCGCACTTGGTCGAAGCGTTACTCGGCAAGGGCTATAAGGTCCGCGTGCTGGACAATCTGTCGACCGGCAAAGTGGCTAATTTGCCGATGGACAATGCCAATCTGAACCTGGTCATCGGTGATGCGGCGGATGGTGTTGTCGTTGAGCAGGCCATGCGTGATTGCAGCGCTGTCGTTCACCTGGCGGCGGTGGCCTCGGTGCAAGCCTCGGTGGATGATCCGGTCAGTACTCATCAAAGCAATTTCGTCAGCACCCTGAACGTCTGCGAAAGCATGTCGAAGGCCGGGATCAAGCGTGTGGTGTATGCGTCCAGCGCGGCTATCTACGGCAACAATGGTGAAGGCACGGCGATTCACGAAGACACGCCGAAATCCCCGCTCACGCCGTACGCCGCCGACAAACTGGCCGGTGAGTACTACCTGGATTTCTATCGCCGCGAACACGGCCTGGAACCGATGATCTTCCGCTTCTTCAACATCTTCGGCCCACGCCAGGATCCGTCTTCGCCGTACTCCGGCGTGATCAGCATTTTCACCAAGCTGGCCATGGCCGAGCAGTCGGTGGCGATCTTCGGTGACGGGGGGCAGACCCGCGATTTCGTTTACGTTGAAGACCTGGTGAGCATTCTCGTGCAGGCACTGGAAGTGAACGAACCGAAACCCGGTGCGGTCAACGTAGGGCTCAGCCGTTCCACCAGTCTCAACGACCTGATCGCTGAACTGGGGGCTGTTGTCGGTACCCCGTTGAAGGTGATTCATCACGCACCACGACAAGGCGACATTCGCCACTCGCGTGCCAACAACACTCGCTTGCTCGAGCGTTTCAAACTTCCAGAGCCGACCACTATCGGCAAGGGTTTGGCGCAGCTTATCCGCAGTCTGTAACTCGGCCAGTCATTCGGCACGACGTTCAATCAGCATCGAATCAGTCACACTCAAGAGTGCGTTATGGAAATCGTTTTTCGCAGGACGCGTGTCCGCTCGGCCGCCAAACGGCTGTTGGCTGCCATCGCGCTTATCGTGAGTGGCCCGGCTGCCCAGGCCGCCGCGTTGCCACAGCCCTCTAGCGTGACGTTCTGGTACGCCGATCAGCCGCCGATCCCAGAATTGGCACAGTTCGACTGGTCGGTGGTCGAGCCCGGGCATATGACCCAGGGCGACGTCAAAACCCTGCGTGATCTGGGCAGCAAGCCATTCGCTTACCTGTCGATTGGCGAGTTCGCCGGCAACAAGGCCGACATCGAAAAAGCCCACCTCGCCGGCGCGGTCAGCCCGGTGCGTAACGGCGCCTGGGACAGTCAGGTGATGAACCTGGCAGCGCCGGCGTGGCGTGAACATTTGTTCGGTCGCGCCAAGTCGTTGCAAGCTGAAGGCTATGCCGGGTTGTTCCTCGACACCCTCGACAGTTTCCAACTGCAGCCCGAGGCCGAGCGAGAAACTCAGCGCTTGGCGCTCGCGAGTTTCCTGCGCGAATTGCACCAGCGCCAGCCGACATTGAAGCTGTTTTTCAACCGTGGCTTTGAAGTCCTGCCCGAGCTTGACGGTGTGGCCGCTGCGGTGGCTGTCGAGTCGATCCACGCCGGTTGGGATGCGACCGCCAAGCGTTACCGCCCAGTGCCTGAAGCCGACCGTGCGTGGCTGGAAACCCAGATCCAGCCCCTGCGCGCCAAAGGCATTCCGCTGGTGGCCATCGACTACTTGCCGCCAGAGCGCCGCGACGAAGCGCGCAAATTGGCCAAGCAACTGCGCGAAGAGGGCTTCATTCCGTACATCGGCACCTCTGAACTGGACTCGATGGGCATCAGCAACATTGAAGTCCAACCGCGCCGGGTCGCACTGCTGTTCGACCCACGCGAAGGCGACCTGATCCGCAACGCCGGGCACACCCTGCTCGGCGGTCTACTCGAATACCTCGGCTACCGCGTGGATTACCTGCCGGTGGACAACACCTTGCCGCAGTACCGCTTCAGTGGTTTGTACGCGGGCGTCATTACCTGGATGACCAGCGGCCCGCCGCAGGACCCTCCGGCGTTCAACAGCTGGATCGGCAAGCGTCTGGACGAGCACGTCCCGGTGGTGTTCTTTTCCGGTTTGCCGATTCTGGACCCGCTGCTGCTCAAGCGTCTGGGCTTGAGCCGCGAAGCGCCCATCGCCACGCAAGCATTAAGCATCACCTATCAGGACAAGGCGCTGATCGGAGCGTTCGAAGCACCGGTGCAGCCCCGATCCCGTGACCTGACCGCAATTTCCCTGTTGCCCAAAGGCCCGAAAGCCGCGTTGCTGCTGACCGCCGCAGACGGCCAGACCTTCGCTCCGGTCGCCGTTGCCGATTGGGGCGGCCTGGCCCTCGCGCCTTACATCCTGGAGGCGAACAACGAGCGCAGCCGCTGGATTCTCGACCCCTTCGCGTTCCTTCAAGCCAGCCTGCGCCTGCCGGTGCAACCGCGCCCGGACACCACCACCGAAAATGGTCGTCGTATCGCCACCGTGCACATCGACGGCGATGGTTTCCCGTCGCGCGCCGAAGTGCGTGGCACGCCCTATGCCGGCAAGCAGGTGCTCGACGACTTCATTCGGCCCAATCCGTTTCTGACGTCGGTGTCGGTGATCGAAGGTGAAATTTCGCCGCGCGGGATGTTCCCGTTTCTCGCCCGCGAACTGGAGCCCATTGCCCGTGAGCTGTTCGCCGACCCGAAAGTCGAAGTCGCCACGCACACCTTTAGCCATCCGTTTTTCCTGCAGCCTGAACTGGCCAAGCAACGCGAAAACTTCCACCCGGAATACGGCTTGAAAATGGCCATTCCGGGGTACGACAAAATCGATTTCCGCCGCGAGATTTTTGGCTCGCGCGACTACATCAACCAGCACCTCACCACCCCGGAAAAACCGGTGAAGATGGTGTTCTGGCCGGGCGATGCGTTGCCGTCGGCCGCCACGATCAAACTGGCTTACGACGCCGGCCTGAAAAACGTCAATGGCGCCGAGACCATGATGACCAGGGCCAATCCGTCGCTGACCGGTTTGAACCCGTTGCTGCGCCCCACCCAAGGCGGTTTGCAGTACTACGCGCCGATCATCAACGAGAACCTCTACACCAACCTGTGGAAGGGCCCGTATTACGGCTTCCGCGATGTGATCGATACCTTCGAACTCACCGACAGCCCACGGCGAATGCGCGGTCTGCACCTGTATTACCACTTCTATTCGAGTACCAAGCAGGCCTCGATCAAGGCCATGGGCGAGATCTACGGCTTCATGAAGTCGCAACAGCCGATGTCGCTGTGGATGAGCGACTACCTCGATCGCTTGCACGGTTTGTATCAAGTGAGCATGGCGCGCACCGCAGACGGCGCTTGGCAAATTCGTGGGCTCGACGCACTGCGTACCGTGCGGCTCGACCCGCAAATGGGCTGGCCGGACCTGATGCGCTCGCAAGGCGTGGCCGGTGTTCGCGACTTGCCGCAGGGTCGTTATGTGGCCCTGAGCAGCGACCATGCATTGCTCGTATTGCGTCCCGATCGGGATGAAAGACCGGCACTGGAGGACGCCAATCTGCCGCTGGTGGACTGGCATTACGTGGATGAGCGTCAAGTGGACTTTTCGTTTGCCGGGCAGGTCGACCTGACCTTCTCCGTGCGCGCCTCGGGCACATGCCGGGTTGAAGTGGACGGGCAACGTTTTGCAGGCAAGGCATCAGCCGGTCTGTGGACTTTTCAATTACCAATGAAGCAGGTGAGTCATGGTCAGCTCTTCTGCAACTAACTCTTCAGCCACTAAAAGCAGCCGCCTGCTCAATCCGTGGACACTGGCGGTGGTGGCCGTGGCGGTCGGGGGCATCCTTTGGCTGACGTTCCAGCGCGAAGAAGTGTTCCAGCCCGATGGTCGTGAGCCGGATGCGGTGTCGGCCAATTACGCCGAACTGCTGTTGTCGGCGCACCCGGACGACGACCATTTGCGCCTGCAATTGGTCGACCTGCTGATTCGTCTCGGTGATTACACCAAGGCGCGTCAACACCTCGAGAATTGGCCGAAACCTGAACTCGGAATGCAGGCCTATTACCGGTTGGAACTGGATGCGCTGGAAGCGGCGAAAGCTGATGATCCGGTTGCACAGAAGGCGTTGATCGAGCGCCTGCAACGCTTTGATCACAGCAGTCTGCCGGTGCCGCAATTGCAGAACCTGGCCAAGCTGGCGCTGACGCTTCAGGCGCCGGCGTTCGCCGCCAGTGTCTACGAAGAAATCGCCGGGCGCGATCCGGCTCAGCGCAATGAGTCGCTCAAGTCCGCCGCGCAGTGGTATCTGGCCGGTGAGAAACCGGATCGCGCTGCCGAGATTTATCTGCAACTGAAAAAGGACAGTAAAGGCCCCGAGCGTCGTGAATACGCACAACTGGCCTTCAACAGTCTCTTGGCCGCCGGTCACGGGGACCAGGCCGTACAAGTGCTCGCCGATGAACTGGATCAACTCAAGGACCCGGCTGATTCAGCGTGGCTGGAGCAGGGCGTCGATGTCGCCGTCGGCAGCCAGCGCTTCGATCTGGCGCAGCGATTCCTTGATCAGTGGCGCGTCTTGCAGCCGGATAACCCGCAAATCCTCAGGAAAGAATTCGGCATGCGTCTGGCGCTTGGTGATCTGGCCGGTGCCTGGGAAAGCGGTGAGCAGCTTGTGGCCGAACACCCGGATGACTTGGCCTTGCTTGAGCAAATGGCGCATCTGGGTGAATGGCGTGGTGATGGTCAGGCAGCCTTGGCCTATTGGATTCGCTTGCTGAAACTGCACGAAGACCCACAAACCCGCGAACACGCGTGGCGTCTGGCAAGCCAGCAGTACGACTTCGATTCGGCGATCCCTTTGCTCGCCGACATCATGCAGCAACGTGCGCTGACCGACGTTGAACTTGATGCGCTGATCTATGGCCACGAGTCACGCGGCACCCCAACCGAAGCCGAGACCTGGTTGCGCGCATACATCAACAAGTATCCAGCTCACCGCCTGGCGTGGACGCGTCTGGTGCAGAACCTGGAAAACACCGGGCAATACGCGCACAAGGCCGAAACCTACAAGAGCTACTCGAAACGATTTGCCTTGACCACCACCGAACGCATCGATTGGGCCAACACCTACTTGAAGCTGTTTGACAATAAATCGGCGTGGGGCGTGGTGCAGATCGACAATCGCAAGATCACCGATGAGGAATATTGGAGCCTGCGATCCTCGCTGGCCTGGGATCTGGAGCTCGACGATGAGCTGCAAGCCTCTCTGGAAAAACTCCTCGCCCTGCGCGGTTCGCTCAACAGCGGTGACGAAAGTCAGCTGATCACGATGTACCGCACCAGCGATCCGAAACGCGCATTGACCATGATGGTCGGCAGTTGGCAGCGCGTGCATGATCCGCTGCGTCTGGTCGAAGCCTTGCAGCAAGCTCAGGACTTGCAGGACTGGCCACAAGTCGCCGCCCTGCTCAAGAGTGCGGAGCAATATCCGGAGGCCAGTGAGCAGGCACAGGTACTGGCGATTCGCGGTGCCTTGGCGGTGCAGCAGGGGCAAACCGAAGAAGCGCAGCGTTTGTACTTGTTGGGCTTGTCACGTTACCCCGATGACAATCAGTTCCGCGAACGCCTGATGTGGCTCTACATCGATCAGGGCAACACCACCGCGCTGAAACCGTTGCTGACGGAATGGCGCCCGCAGGCGCGGCAAGACCGCATTCTGTGGCTGCCGTTCGCCAGTGCCAGCCAGTTGCTCGGTCGCGAAAGCGAAGCCCTGGCCTGGTATCGCCTGTACCTCAAGACCAGTCCGAATGATTGGTTGGTGCGTGCCGCCTACGCCGATGCCCTCGAAAGCGCCGGTTATCGTGATGCGGCCCAACGTCTGCGCCTGAAGTTGCTGCGCAGCCCCGAGGGTGAAGAAATCAAACCGTCGTCGCAGCGTTACGCGATCTGGTTGCGCCTGATGGCCAGCAGCTATTCGCCGGGCAAAGCGGCGAATGAAGTCTCGCAGTGGAAGGACGGCTCGCCAGCCATGTTGCAGTTGTGGTTCGAGCGATTGCTGGCGCGTCTCGACGCGACCAACCAGGAATCGCAGAAAGACCAGTGGCTGGATTGGGCGCGCAGTCAGGGCTTGAAGGTCGAGCGCTATGAAGAGATTCAGCAAGCCTTGCGCAGCCGTAACAAGCAGCAGGTCGAAACGCTGCTGGCCAGCAACGACCTGAATCCTGCACAACGTGCGCAGGCCCTCAGTCGACTCGGCCGTTACGGCGAAGCCCTCGATCTCAGCGAGTCCGCGCTGGGTGATGATCAACCGGCGGCGGTGCGTGAACAACTGCGTCGTCAAGCCGTGGAGCTTCAGGAATTGACGCCCCAAGGCGCGCAACTGTCCTGGCATCAACAGGATTTCGGTGGCCTGGACTTCAGCGGCCCACGCCTTGAAGTGGCGCACAACCTGGGCGATCAGTGGTACGCCAACCTGGAGCTGGAGCAAGGCACTTACAACAGCGATCAACTGATTGAAACGCGCATGGGCGACGAGAATAACGCCGGCCTGACCTTGCAGCGTTTTGTCGAGGACGGCAGCTATAAACTGTTCGCCGACACCAGTCAGCGCAAGGACGACAACCGCAATGGCCTGGGCCTGTCGCGGATCTGGCAGCTGGACGTCAGCGACCAGGTGGAGACCGGTCTGGACTGGAATCGCAAGAGCGAAGACAGCGGCTTGATGCGCGCCTTCGGTCAACACGACAGCGTGTGGGTTGCTGGTCGTCACGGGTTAACGGCGCGGGATCAGATCAGTTGGGAAGTGGCGCAGAAATCCTTCTCAACCCGCGCTGGCGATTCCTTGGGCAATGGCCAGGAACTGAAGATGGAATACAACCACACGCTGGAATTCGCCGGGCCTAACTGGACCGTGCGCAGCGGGGTTGATTATCAACACAACAACGTCAAGGACCGCACCCTGGACTACCTGTCCAGTGCCAACGGCGGCCCGGTGAAAAGCGTTGATGGCTCGGACGATCCTGCGGTCGTCACGGCCGATGATCTGCTGCAAAGCCGTTACGGCCAACTCTACGTCGGCAGCTCCTGGCGTCGCGGTCTGCCGGGCGCGCTGGTGCGTACTCGCCCGCAATACACCTGGTTGGTGGACGTCACGGCGGGCTGGCAATGGCTGGATCAAACCTTCAACTACGGCATCAACACCGGGATCGGCGTCGAAGTGCTGGGCGGTGACGAATTGGCCCTGACCTTCGGCTACCAATCCGCGCCACAAGGCGGGGATGGTCAGGCAGGCGGAACACTGGGTGTGAGCTACGGCGTGCGATTCGGACGCTGATCATGAAATGTTTACGGGAGAAAAACTGATGCAAGCAATTCGTAATCTGAGCCTGGCTCTGGCAGTCCTGTTCGTCGCCGGTTGCGCCAGCTTCACCGGCGACACCAGCCCCAATCTGCCGCGTAATGCGAAGTGGGGCGTGGTGCCGATGGTCAACTATTCGCAGACCCCGCAAGCCGGCGAGCGCAGTGAGCAAATCCTGCTCAGCGTCCTCAGCAGCCATGGCCTGAAACCACGGGTTTACCCGGCCAGCACCCAAGGCGAACAAGCGCTGATGGACGACAACGAACGCCTGGCCGGCGCCCTCGATTGGGCTCGCGATCAGAAGCTCGATTACGTGGTCTCCGGCAGCGTTGAAGAGTGGCAGTACAAGAACGGTCTGGACGGCGAACCGGCGGTGGGCATCAGCCTGCGCGTGCTCGAAGCCAGCAGCGGTCGTGTGCTCTGGAGCAAAAGCGGCGCGCGGGCCGGCTGGTCCCGTGAAAGCCTCGCCGGCACCGCGCAAACGGTGCTCGACACACTTGTTGGCGCCCTTCGGTTCGAGTGAATGCAATGAATTCTCCTCACATGGATTACAGCCTCGCGCCGCGTGCCAGCGGCCCGGTGTCTTGGCTGGAAACGCTGTTGGTGACTGGCGGGGCCATCGGCCTCGGCTTGTGGCTGACCCCGCAGGACCCACTGCAAATGCACGCCGGTTTTCCCTGGCCAGTGTTGGCGCCGTTGCTGCTCGGTGTGCGCTACGGATTTGTGCGCGGCCTGGTCAGCGCCAGTCTGCTGGTAATGGCGATGTTCGCCCTGCGCTACGTCGGGCATGAGGGCTATGAGCAGCTCGATCCGTCATTCATTGTCGGCGTGCTGGTCAGCGGCATGCTGGTGGGTGAGGTTCGCGATCTGTGGGAGCGGCGCTTGCAGCGTCTGCAGATGGCCAACGATTACCGCCAGTACCGTCTCGATGAATTCACCCGTGCGCACCAGATTTTGCGGGTTTCCCACGACCTGCTGGAGCAGCGCGTGGCGGGCAGCGACCAGAGTTTGCGCAGCTCCTTGCTGGGCTTGCGCGACAAGCTGCGGGTAATGCCGGACGAAGGCGATGCACTCGCCGCGCTGGCCGACCCGATTGTGACCATGCTCGGTCAATACGGCGCGTTGCGCGTGGCCGGTTTGTACCGCGTCGACGAGCGTGAAGAAAACGTCTTGCCTGAAGCCTTGGCGACGATCGGTATCATGGGGCCGTTGGGCACCGAGGACGGTCTGGTCAAGCTGTGCCTGGACCGTGGTGAACTGGTCAGCGTGCGTCAGGAACTGATCGATGCCGGCAGTTCGGCGCAGTTCTCCTCGTTGCAGGCGTGCATTCCGCTGATCGATGCCGAAGGTCGCTTGCTGGCGATTCTGGCGGTTCGGCAGATGCCGTTCTTCGCCTTTCAGGATCGTACGTTGAGCCTGTTGGCGTTGCTCGCCGGGCACATCGCCGACCTGCTGCGTCGCGATCCGCAAGTGCTGCAACTGGCCGATGCCGATGCGCAGCACTTCACTCTGCAACTCAAGCGCTCGTTGGTGGATGTCGAGCAGCACAAGTTGGCGGCCGGCCTGTTCGCCTTTGAAATGACCCGTCAGAACGATGAGCTGGCGCGCCTGTTTGAACGCAGCCAGCGCGGTCTCGATCTGCAATTGTCGCTGCGTAACGACCGCGATCATTCGTTGTTGCTGGTGCTCTTGCCGTTGACCAGTCCGCAAGGCAGCGAAGGGTATCTGGCGCGGATAAACCTGTTGCTGCACGAGCACTTTGGTATCGAAAGCAGCCTGGAAAGCCTTGGCGTGCGTGTGCTGCCGTTCAACCTGGAGCCTGGCTGTGAACGCAACGGGCTGCGTAATTTCCTGTTCAACGAGTGTGGCCTGAATGATCAGCAAGTGGCTGTTTAGCGGAGCCTTGTTGTTAGAGGCGGGCAGTTGGGCCAGCTTGTGGGTCGCAGCGCCCGAGTTACAACAATTGCTGGTGTTCACCCTGAGCCATGGCCTGGCTTGCGTGATGTTGTGCGCGGCGGTGTGGTTGCTGTTGCCGGCACGTTACCGTTCGCCGCTGCCGTGGAGCCCATTGTTCATCTTCAGCCTGGCGTTCTTTGTGCCGGTGCTCGGGGCGGTGGGCGTGGTCGCGGCGATTTTCCCGGCGCTGTACCTGCCGCGCAAACGCGACAAGCAGGCATGGCAAGCGGTGGGCATTCCGAAGCTGCCGTATCGGGCGCAGCTGCAATTGCACAAACCGGTGTTTGCCGATGGCGGTTTGCAGGACGTTTTGCGTCATGCGCCCGATCCGGACCAGCGTCTGGCCGCATTGCTGGCCACCCGACGCATGCCCGGCAAAGAAGCCGTACCAATCCTCAAACTGGCGCTGGCCGACCCGAGCGACGATGTGCGGCTGCTGGCGTACTCGATGCTCGACAAGCAGGAAAGCGACATCAACCTGCACATCCAGATCGCCCTCGGTGAGCTGCCCGACGCCAATGCCAAAGCAGCGGGCGCGCTCCACGGCCGGCTGGCGCGCTGGTATTGGGAACTGGCCTATCTGGGGCTGGCGCAAGGCAGTGTGCTGGATCACGTACTCAACCAAGCCAGCGAACATGCCGAGCTTGGCCTGGAAGCAGGCGAGGGCGGTGAACTGTTTCTGCTGGCCGGGCGCATCGCGCTGGAGCGTGGCGACATCGAGCGCGCTGAAGTGCTGCTCCGTCAGGCCCAGGAGAATGGCATGGGGGCAGCGCAGGTGCTGCCGTTCCACGCAGAACTGGCCTTTGAGGCCGGTCGTTATCACGAAATTCCCGGACTGCTCGCACGCCTTCCCGAGGAAACCCGTCAGCGGCCACCGTTCGCTGCATTGGTCAGGAGCTGGACATGAATCGCAAGGAACAGGCACCTGTTGCCGACATCTGCCTGCTGCTTGAAGGCACGTGGCCTTACGTGCGCGGCGGCGTTTCCAGCTGGATTCACCAGATGATCCTCGGCCTGCCGGAACTGACCTTCTCGGTGATGTTCATTGGCGGCCAGCGTCAGGCTTATTCGGCGCGCCGCTACGAAGTGCCGGCCAACGTGCTGCACATCGAAGAAGTGTTCCTCGAAGACGCCACGCACCCGACCAAAAATCTGGGCGATCCGCGCGAGGCTGATGAACATCAGCTGCAGGATTTGTATCGCTTCCTGCATCACCCGGACGCGCCTGACCTCGCCATGGGGGAACGCCTGCTCGACTGCATTGCCCAAGGCCGCATGACCCTCGACGATGTGCTGCGCAGCCGCGCCAGTTGGGAAACGCTGAGCGAAGGCTACCGTCAGCATTGCGCCGACCCGTCCTTCGTCAATTATTTCTGGACCCTGCGCTCGATGCAGTCGCCGTTGCTGATGCTCGCCGAAGCCGCGCGGCGGATGCCGAAAGCGCGGGTGCTGCATTCGATTTCCACCGGCTACGCGGGTTTTCTCGGGTGCATCCTCAAGCAACGCTGGAACTGCACTTATTTGCTCAGCGAGCACGGCATTTACACCAAGGAACGCAAGATCGACCTGGCCCAGGCCAGCTGGATTGCCGAGAGTTCCGGCCAGGCGCTGAACCGCAGCCTCGATGCCGGTTCGGGTTACATCCGCACCTTGTGGGTACGCTTTTTCGAGCGCATCGGCCAACTGACCTACAACAGCGCTGACAACATCATCGCGCTCTACGACGGCAACCGTCAGCGGCAGATCAAGGACGGCGCCATGGCCTCGCGCACGCAGGTGATTCCGAACGGTATCGACCTGCCGGTGTGGACCGCTGCGCTGGAGTCCCGTGCCCACGGCATTGCGCCGGTCGTCGGCCTGATCGGCCGTGTGGTGCCGATCAAGGACGTCAAAACCTTTCTGCGGGCCATGCGCGGCGTGATCAGCGCCATGCCTCACGCCGAGGGCTGGATCGTCGGCCCGGAAGAGGAAGACCCGGAATACGTCAGCGAATGCCGCAGTCTGATGGCCAGCCTGGGCCTGGAGGGCAAGGTGCATTTCCTTGGCTTCCAGCGTATTCAGGAGATCCTGCCGAAGCTCGGCCTGATGGTGCTGACCTCGATCAGCGAGGCACAACCGCTGGTGATCCTCGAAGCCTGGGCCGCCGGTACGCCGGTGGTCAGCAGCGACGTCGGTTCGTGCCGCGAATTGATCGAGGGTGGCAGCGCCGAAGACCGCGACCTCGGTCACGCCGGCAAAGTGGTGGCGATTGCCGACCCGCAAGCCACCAGCGCGGCGATCCTCGAACTGCTGCGCAGCCCGCAACGCTGGCAGGCCGCTCAGGCCAGTGGCTTGTTGCGGGTCACTCGTTACTACACCGAAGCCTTGATGCTGCAGCGTTATCGCGACTTGTATCAAGCTGCCATGGAGAACAGTTAAATGGCCGGGATTGGCTTCGAACTGCGAAAAATCCTTTCGCGTGATTCCTACACGGCGACCTTGCACGCCTACGTTTACGCGGGGCTGATCAGCTCTGGGCCGTGGGTGTTGTCGATCATCAGCGTGATGCTGGTGGGGATCATCAGTATCGGCTTGCTGCTGCCGAACGCGTTGGTCGGGCAGTTTCTGGTGACGGTGACGTACCTGATGGCCACCTCGCTGATTCTCACCGGCGGCCTGCAATTGTTCTTCACCCGGTTCGTGTCAGACCGGTTATTCGAACACAAGTACGATCAGATCCTGCCCAACCTGCTGGGCGTGCTGTTGCTGGTCACCTTGGGCGCCGGGCTGCTCGGCATTGTCGTTCTTGGCTTGTTGTTCGACCAGCCGCTGATTTACCGCGTCCTGGTATTGGCCAACTTTGTGGTGCTGTGCAATTTGTGGCTGGTGATCATCTTCCTCTCGGGGATGAAGGCCTATAACCGCATTCTGCTGGTGATGCTGGTGGGTTACGCGCTGATGGTCGCGAGTGCTTATCTGCTGAGTTTTCTGCAAATGCCGGGCTTGCTGTTGGCGCTGTTGATCGGGCACAGCACGCTGCTGTTCCTGTTCCTCTACGACATCCTGCGCGAGTACCGGGCCGAGAAACTGATCGCCTTCGACTTCCTCGCACGGCGCAATGTGTTCCTCAGTCTGCTGGCTACCGGTTTCTTCTACAACCTGGGCATCTGGATCGACAAATTCCTGTTCTGGTTCAACCCCGGCACCTCCAACGCAATCGTTGGCCCGCTGCGCGCTTCGATCCTGTACGACCTGCCGATCTTCCTCGCGTACCTGGCGATCATTCCCGGCATGGCGGTGTTTCTGGTGCGCATCGAAACCGATTTTGCCGAGTGGTACGACCGTCTGTTCCGGGCGATCCGCGAAGGCGAAACGTTGCAGCACATCGGTCAACTGAAAACCGAAATGACCTTGTCGATCCGCCAGGGGTTGCTGGAAATCTGTAAGGTCCAGGGGCTGACGGCAGTGCTGTTGTTCCTGTTCGCGCCGCGCTTGCTCGACTGGCTGGGCATCTCCAGTTACTACCTGCCGCTGTTCTACATCGACCTGATCGGTGTGAGCATTCAGGTGGTGTTCATGGCCTTGCTCAATGTGTTCTTCTACCTCGACAAACGCACCGTGGTGTTGGAGCTGTGCGTGCTGTTCGCGGTGTTGAACGCGATGCTGACGCTGTTCAGCATGTACCTCGGCCCGAGCTTCTTTGGTTACGGGTTTACGCTGTCGCTGCTGATCTGTGTATTGCTGGGTTTGCATCGGCTGACCACGGCGCTGGAGGATCTGGAGTACGACACGTTCATGCTGTCGCGCTGACGGACTCTCCCTGCGTGAAAAAAGGCACTGGCGTTATTCGCTCAGTGCCTTTTTTTCTTCCGGCCAGAGCAACTGGTTGCGCTGGGTAATTCGGTGAGTTCTATCGGCGCAATTCAGGTGGTGGCGGGCAAGATGAAAATCAAATTGCCGGAAGACACGTCGGTGGATGCCGAGGTAAATCCGGGTAAAACTAATCCGGCGCAATCAAGAACATCGTGCTCGGCTTGCGGGCCACGGCTGCTTTGAGGGCGGAGGGGTTGAGGCAGTGGTCCAGCGCGCGGTCAGCGGCGTGGTTGAGTTTCTTTGAATCGAGGGGGGCGTAGGTTCGCTGATGTGCAGCGACCGACAAAGCCTATCCACTCATCTTCCTACCCGACAACCGCCGTGACCTGTCGGAAACCTCCCTGAAATCACAGCGTCGGTAGGATTAGAACGAAATTTTATGTTTAAAAAACGCTTCCAATCTCAGCGGCTTCCTACAGGCCCCGAGCTTAGTTCGAAGCCCCAACCCCAAACTTCAACCCACCCCAATTCCAATCCTTCGACTGCTTTGTGTAGCACCCCGGCTGATTGGCCGGCTCGGCATCACAGGCAATCCGCCCGTTCTTGCTGGTGTCGGTGGTGCGGTCGTTGTAGTACGCACAACCGGACGTCAGTGAGAGGGTTAACACGATCATCAGAATGTTGAATTTCATGGCGTCATCCTTGGGATTAGTACGACAGCGTAGGTCCGATTGTGTTGAACCGTCCAACCCGCGTGCAAATTACAGCGCGGTCGACTTCACCGTGTGCTTGAAATGATGCTCCCAAAGCCTGACGCCCAACCCGCCCGATCGATCCAGCGATGAACCCACCGTCAGATCCGTAATCAACGTCGGCTGTAGCCCCGCATCGAACAACGCAAACCCGGCGGCCAGGCAACAGGTCTCGGTTTGCAGCCCGCAAACCAATACGCGGTCCACGTTCAGGTTTTTCAGGTACTCAATGATTTCAGGCGTTGGCGCGTAGCCGTACTTGATAAAGACACGGTCGGCCTCGATCAGGCTGTTGTCGTCCGGCGCGGGGTGCCAGCCGAGTTGTTTTGCAAAGGGGGTTTTGGCTTCGTCGTGGCGCTCGACTGTGGCGACGCTGGGCAGGTGCCAATGAGTGTCCGGATGCCGTCGATGAGCCATTGTGGCGGGGCGAAGCTTGGCTGCACGTCGATGATCAGGAGGGCTTGGCGCATGAGGGGCTCCGGGTCGAGGCTTGCGGTGGAGGGGAGTGGTACAAAATACCAACCCCCAGATGCAACAAAACCCGCACTTGGCGGGTTTTGTTTTGCTTCGGATTTGGTGGGCCGGGGTAATCTGAATCCGTGTTCGATTTCGTTGATTTTTATAGCTAATATCTTATTTTGTTATTCGTTGGAATACCAACTGGAATACCGTGTGCAATTGTATTCCGCTTGACCGTCTGCTTGTATTCGATCTGACAACCGTGCACATCCGAGCTGACGCACTTCGTATCTATAATGAGTGAACTCCCTCCGCTGTCGGGACAACATACAGCAATCAGTCAGAAGCAGATCGTCGATCGAGCGTCTTTTCTTTTGGTTTTGTGCCTATAACTATCTTCCTCCTGAGGAAGATAGTGGTCTACCATGTGCTTACTCCGCTGATAATTCCATATCCAAGTAAATCTCTTATTGGTTAAAGGTTTCGTATTCGTGAAAAATGAGTCAAAAATCGGATCAAGAAACTTGTCTATTACTATATAACTTGCGCCAACGGGACTAACCGACATGAAGCAGATTGGATTTGACAAGAAATTCACCTTATTGGCTCAAGAGGCTCACCTGACAAAGAACTCAATTCTCTCCGGCTTCGATCTCCTTCTAAAAGCAAATTTTTTTCAAGACAAAGATGGTTACTTCTATTCTTCTTTTTTTAATATTTCTATAGGGGTGGAACGAATTTTAAAGCTGGCTATTATTACTAATTACATGCTTACGAACCACTACTCAACGCCAACAATAAAGCAGCTGAGAAATCAGTTTGGACACGATATAAAGAGCTTATATGGCGAATGTATGAAGCTGATACCGGTATATAGTCCAAGGCGAACAGAACAACCGACCTTGAATGCTGAGGATCAAGACCTGATTGACTTTTTCACTGAATATGCAATGAACTCTCGCTACTTCAATTTGAATGAAGTGTGCGAGGCGAAGATGGATCGTAGCCCATTAGATAAGTGGTTGAAGATCGCCCGCTCCGTCTATGAACAACATACACCTTATCAAGTCATACAAAAAAGTGCGATGGATCTTATTTATAACATGGACAGGACAGGACAACCAAATGGTTTCACCACTTACTTGGACGAATCAGGTCACCCTATGATGGTCTTTGACTGCCTTCATCGTCAATACGTAATTCAGAAGAGTTCCCCTTTGGTGATTTGGAGACTGGTAGAAATACTTCGCCCTATTCACCTTCTGCTTGAAGCTATGTCACACAAAGCAAGTGAGTACGAAATGAGTCATGGCAAACCGACAATGATCGTTCCTCACTTTGAGGATTTCTTTTACTTTCTGTTGGCAGATAAAACAGCTATAAAGCGGCGCAAAAGATGGCTTGACATTTTCAATAGCTAAATTAACATATAAATGTATCGTATATACTCGGTGGAAGTCAGGAAAGTTTGGAGTCAGACTACGTTATAGATAACAGTGGTCTGCTCCCAATTTTTGTGACTTAATCCCCGTTCACTAAAAGCGGGAGCAGAACTAAATTAGAGTTCTAATGTATCGTAACTATGTTTTCTTTATTTTTGAGTAAAAATCTGCGCTCACACCGGCGTAGTATCGAACGGGACAGGCTTGGTTTATAGACTTTTCGTCATGCTGATAAATAGAAAACATTCTATTGCTAGAGATTTTGTCAGAGATGCAAAAAAGAAGGATTTCTTCTAGGAAATCCAACATGTTATTTAAGTATGTTTCCATCTCTAAATGGATGGGAACCGAAAGCTCTTGTAGGCTTAGTTTTTTCGTAAGATCGTAGCTCCATGTAGGAAGTGAAAATTTATTTCCTGGATGGAGTTTTGTATTTTGTATGGTAAGCAATTGTCCGGGACCTGGATGTTCAATTGCATTTCGGCATTCTGATAGTCGACGAATCCAAGGGAGATCATTGTTCAGTGCTAATACTAGCTCGTGTAGCGATGGACGATTCTGATCTAGCCACTTTATATGTTTCTCGAAGTGTGCTTCTTCTCTAGGGGATATCGGAACATCTGTTAGAGTGCTGATTATTTTAAAGCAATCTATAAGAAATTGCTTTCCTGCCAAAAGAAAGGACTTTGCATCATTCTCAAGATTTTTAAATTTTGGAAGTGGTGGGATATTAAGCGTATTCTTGTTGCTCTCAATGAGTGCATCGCATTTTGTAATTATGTCGGCAAGTTGGTCTGTGATATTTAGTTCAAATTGAGCACAGGATAACAGTTGCTCATTAAGATTCCATATCTCTTGTATTGTTCTTTTCTTTAAAGGTTCTTCTGGAAAAGTTTGATCGATAATGCCTTTGAATTGAATAAATATTCTGGCGACGTAGGGTGATGATGCTCCTAGGTTTGATATTTTTTCATATGTGTGTCCAGTGTCTGGGTACGTCCCTTCCGGGTCTGTCGAGTCTGCAGTTATTAACTTGTAGATGCTTTTTTCTTTGAAGATTAAAAGTAGCGAATCATTAATGTTTTCTGTTTTAACTATAGGGGATTTATCTATCGAGTCCGGGTCGCGGATTTCAATAGAAAAAGCTTCATCTCTTTTTTTCATGGGTTTAAATCCATATTGATAGTATTGAAAATGAAAGGAGCGAATTGAAGCGGATTGAGTTAAGCATAGAAAGAGGTAATAAATCGGCAGACCCAAAGGTCTGCCTCGTACAGAAGTTCTTGCATTAGAACCTATCACGCTTGCATGAGTTCAAGAGCTTATTGGAAGTCATGCGTTTTCGTAGAGTTGGTTAAATGAAGTCATAAGCTTACCCCCAAAATTCGCGCCACTTAAATATATGCCAAGCTCGCTAAAATCATGCCCTTTTGAAGAGGCCGACAACCAATTTAGGCTGCTTACTATTAGGTTGGTATCATCCCAAATTACGAATTTCGCATGTATTTGTGGATCGTCCGCCTTAGTAACCTTAAACCCTAAACCTTGCAGTTCATCATTAACAGACTTAGCGTCCTTGTTTTTCATTGCACCACTAGAGCGTCCGTAGGCAACCCGAATAGATAAGTCAGGATTTGCTTTTCTTGCCGCAATTAGCGGGGTCAAAATAGGGCGTTCCGCAGCGAAGCTAAACCTGTGGCTGCATATGAAAAAATTATTAACAACTGATTCGCTTGCTTGCTTTATTGCTGCGTGATGTTCTGCTGATGTTAGGATTTGAGCCTCAACGGTATTACCCCCGGAAGGCGCGATGCTCTCAGCGGCTTTGTAAATACGTGATGCCTCCATGGCAAGATCTCGACTTAACATGTTAGGAACCCCATATCGGCCAGTCGCTAAGTCCGATGCAATATTTAGGCAGTCCGAAACTAAAATGGAATCTCTAATTTGTACCGAAGCTTCAAACCTATTAAATCCACTCGATAGCCAGTTACATGATCCGACTGTCATGCTCCACGAACCGTCTGCGTCATCGGTTACGATGAATTTTGAGTGCGAGCCAGTTGGAGTCGTGTGAAAGTTTATTTGTGTTGAAAGTCCTTCTGAGTTTATCCGGTGCTGAAATTTTTCAATTGCATGTACTAACTCATTGTACTGCTGAACTTTGTTTGTATCGCCTGGTTCTGTTTGCCCCCATAAAACGTCTACTTTTACTCGTTTTTTACCAGACTCAAGAAGCTCGACAAAGATTTCCTCAACAGTAGATGGATTTATAAATGTTGAATGTATGATTAGTCGAGTGTGTGCGTTTTTAATGCTGTCAAATAGGTGCTGCCGATGTTCTTCGCCGCCTGATATAATGTTCACTCTTTCTAAGTCTACCTCGCGTGCTTTGAAGTGACGTTCCAGAGAGCCTACTTCGAAAACCTTTCCCTTATGACGCAGGGGAGTTGTGGCACTAGCACTTTCAGCTAATACTTTTCTTTGATTTTTAGCTGCCTCAATAATAGCCCCTCTTAAGTCCACCGAGATGTCAGGGATTCCTGATACCTGATCTTCGCTATCTACGCATGCGAGCATGTATCTGAGAGAGTCGCTAAAGTTTTCTTTGATATATTCATCTTCAATACCAACTATCTCCTCATTCTCATTAGGCAGGCAGTTAAGTATTTCGGTGAGCTTTGGCGAAAACTTAGGATGCTTTACTTTCAACTCCACGCATTGACTTCCATACTGCTTAGCCAAGCTAGTCGCTTTGCCAGTTTTGTATATCAAATAGTTTTGTTTCCTTTTTTTCTTTTCAAATCTATAGCAGTCTCCGGTTAATGGGTCAATTAAAAAGCTTCTAACCACACTCATAGGTACCTGATTTGAAGGCAGTTCTTCATTTCCCGAGACGGCCATTCCACGCTCTGTAAGTGCGAATAGAAATTCACTATCAGAGTTTATTATCTCTATCCACCCTGCTTTCATCAGCGGTATTAAAATCTCAACTATAAGCTGCCTTGGTAAGCATGACTCACTGGACAGTGTTTGAGAGGTTTTTGGATTTTCAATTAATGAAATTAGTATCATTAGGTCTATGGCGCCCCATTTCTGAGAACGCGAAATTTTTAATCGAAAAGTTCCAAAACCGAAAGGAACCTTGACAAATATTTTTTGACGATTCTCAGTTTTGGTCATGATCTCTTCCTAGTTGTTTTAGGCTCAAGCGGGGCGGGGTCAGATTTAAATTTATCTGAACTTATAAATACGGCGTGCTTGGATGACCTGAGGCTTTCAAGCTTTGAAATCAGAGTGACAAGAAATTCGTTTCTCGTGTTCCCTTTGCTCACCTCTTCTCGTTGAATTTTTTTTGCCCAATGTTTTAAAAATTCATATGATCCGACTATGACCAGTTGATGCTTTGCACGGCTCAATAAAACATTCATGCGTCTGCTGTCCAGCAAAATCCCCAAAGCACTTAGAGGATAAGAGTCACTATTATTTCGGACCAATGAAATAATAGTTAAGTCTGCTTCCGCTCCCTGAAAGGCGTCGACTGTACTGCAGAATGAGGAGGAGTCGTCAGGCTTTGAAAAATCGTGTAGATTTAAAATTTTCTGGCTTTCTCTATCAAGCATTGTTGAAATTCGTTCAATTTGCTTGTTGTAGGGAGACAGTAAGGCTAGCTTCGGTGGTTTTTGAATACCCGGCTTCCTTCGCAGGAGTTTCAGTAAATTGACTACGGCTTCAACTTCAAATGGATTGTTCCATTGTGGCTTTCTATCGCCCGACTTTACCCCCTGGTTAGCCTGTACATCGGGAGTTTCAATCCATACGATGGGGGCGCTGTTTATCTCCTCAAAATCTGCAGTTTCAAAGTAGAATGGCTTGTTTTGCTCTGTATAAAATTCTTTTTTCTCATCTGATGTGTCCAACTTGTGTTTGTAGAATACATCAGATACAACCTCCGCAATTATTGGATGCATCCTGTGCTGTATCTCTAACATACTCGCGATGGGTTTATGTCGACCCTCATGACCATAATGATCTTTCGATCTCTTTAGGGCGATTTCTTCTTCGTTTATTAAACTTTCGAATAGCAAGTGGAGACGTAGAGCTTCCCTGCAAATATCTTCAAGGTCTTGCTCGGAAAAATTATCAATAGACTCTTGGTTTAGTTTGTTTTTTACGAACTCACCTTTTATATTGTTGTTGTAGATTTCCTGCGAGAATTGTAGAGATTTTTTAAGACTGCTTACATCTCCTAATGCCTTTCTCATAACTTCTGAAGCATATGGTGGGAGTTGCTTGTGATCGCCAATCATCAATCGCCTGTGCGATAGCAGCATGGGACTTAATAGTTCTAGTCCGGTAACTTTTCCTGTTTCCTCCATAATCGACCAGTCGAATTGAGAGTTGGATCTTATAAGGTCTTCAACTTGTTTTGAGTTGGTCGTGGCGAATACCAAGTTTGCTGATTTAAGGAGCTGGTTGACTAGTGTGCTACGGCCTGATCGGTTTCCTGGGGTGCTGAGTGCAATGACTCCATTTTTCGTGCTTTCTGATGGGCAACTCTTGAAAAGAGAGCTTGAGATAAGATTGTTGATTTGCTCCTTCGCTAGCTCATCTACTTTAAGGTTCGGATCTGCATCATCTTCCGGAGAACCATTTTTAACGCAACTTATAACCAAGAGAGGGTTCTGGGTATTGTCTCTTCCTAGCGCTTTATTAACTTCATTAAAAAGGTGATGAACTGTGGAGTGGCTTTGTGCCGTAAGAAGTAACCGACTGTTAGCCTCGCTCGAAAAAACTTGCTGCACTAACGTGGTGACTAAGTAAGTTTTACCCACCCCGGGTGGGCCTTGAACTAAATATAGAGGTAAAGTGCTTAGTACTTTTTGAAAAACGTCTCTTTTTGAGCTGTCCAACTCATTGAACGAATCATGTAAAGTAATATTTTCGTTGGAGCTCATGATCCTTCTGTGTGGAGATTTTAGTAGCTCTATCAATTCGTCATGGTGGCTTAAGGCATCAATTGCTGCAGCCCGTCTGCTGAGTTGGCTAATTGTTCCTTGAGTGGAGCTTGTGATTATGAAAGGAGTTTTGTGGTCTGGATTTGGCGTATTTGTTGTGAACTCATAAGTGATTTCACCATTATTTTGTTGGCTAGATAAATAGTCGAGTACAACCTCGTGATCTTCGTCGTTAAAATTAGAATTGCTTAGGAAAAACCATCGTGAATACTCGCCGCTGTTCGTAAAAATCTGTTTTAGCCTTACAGCGGGGCTCTTTATTGATAAACTTTGAGATACGGTTTCTGCTTCCGGATCAATTCTTGTGCGCAGCTTTACGTTGTACAGGGAGGGGTCGTCAGAATCTATCGTGTATGATATGACCTCAATTGGGTAAATTTCGGCTTTGGCAAATGCTATTTCCGTCAGGTGATACGCAGCAAAACCTGTTGTTAGATCTTTTGCGACCTCATCCTTAGTGGCTGGAGAATCCAAATTATCAATATACTCGCTCCACGGGTAGGGATTAAGTCGTTCCAGCTCAACTCTATTTGTATGCACAACACATTTAATGTGCCTATTGATCTGTACCTTTTGATTTCGCTGCCCAAGCTTGATGGGTGGAGTTAAGTATGCTGAATGGCAGAATGCTGTATTCCAGCTTCCCTCGGAGTCCAATCGGTTACTTTTGTTTTTTCCAATGATGTAGGAAAGCTGCGAACCGATAAGCAGATATTCAATCTCACCGTTATTTTGAAGTATCTTTGTTATGCTTGAGGTCGCGAGATCTTGACTAATAAAATCTAGTAGTTCGGATATGTCTGCTTCTGATAGAGAAATGGAGTGATTTTCAAAAAATATATGCTGTACGGCATTAAATACTGATGTTTTTCCAGAGCTATGCTGCCCTTTGGTAGATGATGTGTTAAATAGAAAGGCTATCGCTAGTGGGTCAGGGCTTTTTTCGAGGAGGCTATTCAGCTCTGTAGTTATATCCTTTATTTTCTTTAGTGCTATGTCAGAGTTTATTACCTTGCTTGAAGCGCTTTTATCAATATCGATAGAGCCGATTAGGCCTCGTATGAGAACTACCTCATTTATTGTCAGGTCGGTTTTTTCGATGATTTTGTCAATGGGGTAATAGGTGCTTGATATTTCTTCATTATCGATTTTCAGGATTTTGGCGATCAAAAAACCAAGGTCCATCCAATCAGTTAGGAATGAAAAGTGCTTCCTATTAACATCAGTGGATGCATTTCTGGTTTTATTAGATTCAGACATTCGCTGAACCCGGATTGACCACTCAAAGCCTGTAAGTTGAAAATCTAAATCACTAGTTGGGTCGGTAAGTATCGAATCAATATTTAGATGCCTGTGTAGAAGACCCTGAGAATGCAAGATGCTAATTGCCGATATTATTCGACTAATATTTCTCCAGAATTTCAATCGATTTGATATCGGTCTCAGGTTGAAAATCCAAGGGCGTTGTAAATACAGAGTCCTCGATGTGGATTCGTAGTAGAGCGAAAGGGGTAGTCGTGACCCACTATCTAGAACTAAATAAAATCCATGTTCATCAGCGTGTGATTCATATATTGGAGAAATATAATCTCCCACTCCAGGGCAACCTTTAAGCCTTTGAAGTTGCCTTTTTTCGTACAGCCATATTTCTTTTAGTATTTCGGTTTTATCTTGATGGCGGTTGAGCCAGTATTTGACTATTACTTGTTTTCCTTCTACCTCCGCTCCTAGAAGGCCTGGGTTCCCATGTTCAAAGTCATATTCTCTTATAGGTATTAAATCTGTGAATTTTGCGAAAAATGGTATTGAAGAAATGTTTTGCATTACCAGCCCCTATATTCCATGGCTTAAAGATTTGATCCTATATCGAAATGCTAGCTTTGTGCTACTAGGCGCTGAGGTGAGTATGGTTCGGCCTACTCAAGGTTAAGACGCGTCTAATAACAGCCTCCATCGGATAATCCGTCTCCACCGCCTCCCCTAACCTGCTCTGCTCGGATGCATGCAGGTGATACCCAAGAAGCGCTCGAAGCCGGTCTTCGGCTGCGGTTGCAACAGACGCTGATCGTCCGGCGTGAAGCCGACACTTCCCAATCAACCAGCGTTGATGCTTTGAGGCTGTATTTGACGTTTGAGATTTGCTTTTCCCGCCAAACCCTCCGATCAAGCGATCTTTGATCGCGCCGATCAGAGGGTTCACTCGCTCTTTCTCGATGCCGCCTCGTACCACTACCTCATTTTATATTTCAATTAGCGCCACGCCATCGTTTACCCGTCAGTAATTGCCCATGATCTCTATCGCACGCAGTCCGTTCCGGTGTCAGAGCGGAGCTTGTCGTAGGGCTATGGAAAAAGAAGTGGCGACACCGGCGACACCGACGACAACCCAGGCAGAGCGGGGCTTGGAGCATGGCGACAAAAGTGGCGACAGTCGCCACTTTCTGAGCGCTTTGGCCGTGACGCTTGACCGCCTTTTCGAGTGGGTATAAAAATTGGCGCACAGACCGCTGTCGTTGGCAGCACCTGCCCAGGTAGCCAGAACCTTCAAGGCTATGCCACTTACGTGGTGGTTCTCCCGAAGTGCGATTAGCGTCCGGCGGCTCGCACGGTCACTCCTCAAGAGTGATGGATGCCTACTCGACTTGTCTGTCCACTGCGGCAGATGATGGACCTCCCGCGCTGCGCTGCAGCAACCTCACCTCTCGGCACATTTCGCTGCGCCAATCCGCGCCCGTCTCTTTCTCCTGGAAAGAGACGGGCGCTCGTACCACTGCTGCAAGCCACGTCGTACAGGGCATTGCCGCAACTCTCCTCGTGACAATTGGCCTGACAAATCCGATTCGTCGCCATCCGCAACGACGCAGGCACGGGTGCCGCAGTCTATGGAAAGGCTGCACCTGACTGACAGTCAGGCCTGCCCCAGGTGTCGATGTTGTTGCCTTCTCCCACCCAGGATCTTTAGGTGCCGAACTCGTCAGCCGGCACGGCCTCCACCCGCCCGTATCTTCGGATGCGTCTAAGGAGGCCAGATTAATGGGTTCATGCCCTTGCTCCCGGTCGTAAGGAGCCGTGCGTTCCGCGTCAGTGAACACCTCACAGGCCGCAGGGGCCTTGATCCCTGATAACACTCAACAGCCGTGGCGGGACTACGTGAGGACAACCAGCAATGACGAGGAGACGGCCCATGCAGCAGTTAGATCCGAAGCTTGAACTACCACAACTACCTCGACCGCTGATTGAGTCGAATCCCGTGGCCCAGCCTTATCCGGTGCAGGCACTGGGTGGGATTCTTGGGCCTGCAGTCGAACGCATGGCTGAGGTCATCGGGGTGCCCCAGGCATTGGCTGCACAATCGGTGCTGGCTGCTTCGGCGCTGGCCACTCAAGGTCATGCGGGCTTACAGCTCGATGGGAGAAATTATCCGCTGTCGCTGTACCTGATCACCGTGGCCGCATCCGGCGATCGCAAAACGGCGGCAGATCGATTTGCATTGCTGCCCGCACGGCAATGGGAGCGTGAGCAGTGGCAGCGCTATCGCGAACAACTCGCCCGGTACCGTGTCGCGCAGCGACAGGCGCAGCGTATCAACCCTGGCGATCCCAACCCCACAAACGGCGTACCGCTTGAAGCGGAGCCCTCAGCACCTAGGCTGATCACCACGGATCCGACTATCGAGGCCCTGATCAAGGGACTCTGCCATGACTTGCCGAGCATGGGCCTGTTCTGTGACGAGGGGGGACAATTCCTCGGTAGCAGCACCATGAGTCGGGATAACCGTTTGAAAGCGGTTACGACCTTGTCGTCACTCTGGGACGGCAGTCCGATAGATCGCGCGCGGTCCATGGTGGGTGAAAGCTTGCGAGCTTACGATCGACGCTTAAGCCTGCACCTAATGCTGCAACCGTATCTAGCCATGCAGTTACTCAGTGACCCGTTGCTGCAGGGGCAAGGCATTCTCGGTCGCTGCCTCATGACCTGGCCCACCAGCCTGGCCGGACAACGCAGTTACCAGGCTGTCGACTTGTCAAAAGACCCCGCCCTAAAGCGATATCACCACCGTCTTTCGGCCCTGTTTCATCAGCCTTGGTCGCTTTCCGCTGACGGTGCCTTGCGGCTGTCACCGCTGAGCCTCAGTCCATTGGCTCGTCGTCGCTGGATTGATCTGCATGATGCCATCGAGGCCCAGTTGGGTGAGTTTGGCGAGTTGGCAAGCGTACGGCCTAGCGGATCGAAGGCCGCCGACAACCTGCTGCGCGTCGCCGGCAATCTGGCAGTAGTGGAGGAGAGCAGCGTCGTGGAGGTCGATCATATCCAACGGGCCTCGGCCTTAGTCGGCTACTACCTCACCGAGATCCAGCGCCTGACCGAGCAGGAACCGATGTGCAGGGTAAAAGAGGAGGCAGACCGGCTGCTGCGCTGGCTGCAGGTCAAAGATTGGAAGCGCTTTAGTATTCGAGACCTGAACCGCAACGGCCCCCGCTTTGCCCGTAAAAGCAGTCGCCATGCCACCAAGCTGTTAGTCGAGTTGCTTGATCATCAGTGGCTGATCACCGACGGCCACACCTTCGAGGTGCGCCATGTTTAATCTTGATGAAGCACTGCGCAACCACTTAGCTCAACGTCACAATGAGCCGAAAGTGCGGTTTGTCGCCGCGAGTGTCGCCACTTTGTCGCCACGCTCAAAACCAGGTAGGACAAGGGTTGTCGCCGCTGTCGCCGATGTCGCCACCGATCGTAAAACTATCACCTCGACGACAGCCATTATCCAGTGGTTAGAAAAGGAGGGGGCGCATCTCTACGTCGTCGACAACACGCTGTGTTTTCGCCCTACTGATTGGGCCCAGTTCGCCATCGTAGGCGCACACTGGCGAGCGCTTCAACATGAGCTCGCTGCAGTCGATCAGGAACAGATAAATGGCTCGCGTCGGTAAGCGAGCGGGGCGCAATTTCGGCTTCGGTCGCCAGCTCAGCTATGCCGGACCGCAAGCCTTGAAAGATCTATTTGGCGACGGCCATTTTGCTACCGTCAAAGCCCATAGCGATCGCTGGCAAGCATTCGTGCATTGGTGTCGATTCGAGGAAGGGCCGAGGCTAAATGACGCGCGACAGATCGACCGCGAGATCCTCATGCGGTACGCCGCCTATATGCGGGAGCAAGTGGACCAGGGCAACGTTGGCATCGCCACCGCGCAGAACCGACTGTCCAGTGTGAACCGAACGATGGCTGCGCTGCGCGGTGATCAGTACGTCAAAATCCCCAGTCCGAGCAAGGCGCTGGGTTTGCAGCGCTCAAGCGTGCGCGGGGAGGCCCCGCAAGGCCAAGATCGTGCTCAGATTGAGTTGATCGCACGCGCACTGTCAGAGCGGGGTCAGCAACGAGTGGCCGCAATTGTGCACCTGGCCCGGGAGACTGGTATGCGTCTGCGTGAAGCGATCTTGGCGGACCTGCCCCGACTGCAACGTGAGGCCGAGCAACTGGGCAAGATCAACATCCAGGACGGCACCAAAGGCGGTCGATCAGGCGCGTCAGCACCGCGTTGGATCGCGGTCACTGATCAAATCCGTGGTGCCTTGGATAGGGCCTGGGAGGCTTCACCCAGTCGCAGTCGGAACCTGTTGACCCCCAATGAGAGCTACAAAGAGTTTATGCAGTCAGTTGTGCGACCGGCACGGGACATTTTGCACGAGCATGGATTGAAAGGCTTTCATGAGCTGCGGGCGGCTTACGCCTGTGAGCGCTATGAGCAACTGACTGGCTTGAATACACCCATCAATGGCGGTCGTGTTCATCGAGACGATCGAGAGCTTGATCAGCATGCACGACAGCAGATCAGCCACGAGCTGGGACATAACCGCATCGATGTGGTGAGTGCCTACATCGGAGGTCGGCGATGACGTCCGAGTTCGACATAGCGTTGTTTCTGAGCCCTGTGCTCAAAGGTGCGCATGCCACGCGGCAGCGGCACATCAGGCAAGCAGAAAGGATGCACGAGGTGATTCGTGAACGCTGGGGTTGCGCGACGCCCTGGTCCTGGAGAGAAAAGCACGTGAGATGGTTTCTGGAGCACTACCTGCGATGCTCAGCTCCAGCTACCGTCTACTACTACGAGTTAACAGCAGGGTTGATCCGCCTTAGAAAGGCAAAAGCCGTGGTTGCCTGATAGACCTTTAAGCGTGAGCCCCTGGGTATGGGAATGCGGAGCCTTCCCATACTCAGGGGCTTGGCCGAAGAAGCGCTGGCAAGCTCCACTACACGGATGGCATGAACTGTCGCCGTGATGTCAGCGTATCGGCACCACCTTGCGGTCCCTGGTTTGATTGATGGCCGACGCTGACAGGCTGCCGGTAGCCGCTTTCTGGATATGTTCACTCCACCAGGCCATCATCGGGCGCCGACGTTCGATGTAATCCGCCCGGTTGTAGGCGCTCCGAACTTCGTCCTTGTCGACATGCGCCAGCGCGACTTCGATCAGTTCCGGATCCCATCCATGCTCGTTCAGGATTGTGCTGGCCATGGAGCGCATGCCGTGGCTGACCAAGCGGTCCTGGAAACCCATCCGCTTCAACGCCATGTTGGCTGTCTGGCTATTCGCGTGGGTGCGCGGGTTTCTATCTGACGGGAACACATATTCCCTGTGGCCGCTATGGGGTTTAAGCGTCTCCAATAATGAGAGTGCATGTTCGGTCAACGGGATTGTATGCGGACGCCGCTTTTTCATTCGCTCCGGAGGGATGGTCCAGATGCGTTTGTCGAAGTCGATGTCTGCCCATCGAGTGGTAGCCGCCTCGGCAGGGCGGGTCATGGTATGAAGTTGCCATTCGATCAGGCAGCGGGTCGTCCGCTTGATGCTGGCGTTCGCGATTTCCATCATGAGCTCCGGTAGCTCATCAGGTGATAGCGCGGCCATATTCTCTTTCTTGGGTTTCTTGAATACCGCTCGAATGCCGCTGAGAGGATTGGCAAAGATCATTCCGGAATTGACCCCGTAGGTCATGATCTCGTTAAGGCGCTGGCTCACTCGCTTAACTGTCTCGAGGCTGCCTTTGGCCTCAATCGGACGAAGGAGCTTGATGACCATTGGGGCGCTGACTTCCGAGAGAGGCGTTGATTTCATGCTCGGAAAAACATGCAGTGTGAGGGAGCGCCAAATGTCTTCGGCATACGCCGGCGTGACGGAATCCTTCTTCAGCTCGAACCAGGCGGTGGCCACGTTCTCGAAGGTGTGTTCCGTTTCCGCTCGTTTGGCTTCCTGCCGCTCATTGCGCTGAGCTTTTGGGTCGATGCCCTGTGCAAGCAGCTCTCTGGCCTCAACGGTTTTCTTCCTGGCTTGCGCAAGAGAAACCTCGGGATAGGAACCGAGTGCCATGTTGATTCGGTTCTTGGTTACTGGATGCCGGTAGTTGAAATTCCACTGCATCGAGCGATTGACCCTGACTCGCAGCTGGAGCCCGTCGCCATCTGTGAGGACGTAATCCTTGTCTTTCGGTTTGACCGCCTTGAGCTGGCGGTCGGAGAGGCGGGTGGTTTGAGCGCACATGAGAAGTACTCCATGACACCTTTTGGTATTCCCAAGATTAGCGCCGGGTAGCCGGGAATACCATTGGGAATACCAAACCGCCTGGAACTCAAAAAACCTGGAAAGCCCCCCGTAGCCCTGAAACCCCCGTATTTACTGGATTTAAGGCACAAAAAAAGACGTCCATGGACGTCTTTAGATGATGAAGTGGTGGAGCCGGGGGGATTTGAACCCCCGTCCGCCAGTACTCCGCTGTCGGTACTACATGCGTAGCCGTTTCTATTAAGTTAACCCTCAGCGACCCGAAGGGCAGGGTGCTTTGGGCGAGTTGTGTAAGTTTTAGCCGCTTCGTCCACAACGTACTGCACGGCGATTCTGTTCTATATGACAATCACTTTGGGTTTACAGACATCCCCTGGTGATTGCTGGACCCGAAGGTACCAGAAGCTCAGGATCTAAAGCTGCTTACGCAGCGAGAGAGAATTCCTGGCCGTAGGTTTCGTCATTGGCAACTATAAGTAGTTGCAACAGTGGATTTACGAGTTCTGTTACCAACTCGGCATGCACCTAAAGTTTCGCGACCGGCGTCGAATCCTAAACGGCCCCGTGCCTGTTGCTCGGTGAATCAAAATGAGCGACAGGCCTGCGCAGTGTACGCCAACACGCCTCAGAAGGCCACCCACAAGGTAGACCTTGATTGATCATGGGTTCGTTCGTGGTTCAATTTGCCATCGACAATGCCTGGCTGGCCTCGGTGGCGCATTTTTTTTCATCTTTTGCGGCCTGCGAAGCTTTGGCGCTGGCCAACAGTCTTTTGATCTCCGGTGCATTGCTGGAGGTCGCAGGCAGCGCATTCACTTTGGCTTCGAGCTCTTGCAGCTTGCTCGTACAAAGGTTGTTGTCCGCAGCGAATACAGGAGAGGCCAGCATTGCAGCAGAAATGAAAAGACCAGCGAGTGCGGTACGTTTCATGGGTATTTCCTCGAACTGATGATCTCGGTGCTGCCATAAGGGCGGCTCGGCCAGATCTGAAAAATCAGCCACGAATGATTGGGCTTATCTAAAAGACTACGGCGCAGCGCAGGAATTCGGTTTTGGCGGAAAAGCGATGAAAAAACTGCTTGATACGAGCAATGACACTAAAAAGGCTAACCAAGCCCCAGATGCACCAAAACCCGCAATTGGCGGGTTTTGGTTTGCTTCGTATGGCGGAGCCAGTACGCCAACAAGGCCGACCCGAAGGTCGGCCCCGAGCCGGGTTACTTCCCGCCTTTGTTCGCGTCCCTGATCATCTTGATGGTTTCGGTGGTCTCGGCGATGCAATCCTTTGTCCCTTGATCGCCTTTTGCATGGTCTGCCTGCGCTTTCTTGACGGAGGCCGCTACTTGGTCAGCCATTTCCTGAGGAACCTGTGTCTGGGCGTTTTCGATGGTTTTCAGGTTTTCCGCGCATTCGTCTTTTATCGCGGCAAACGAGGAGGAGGCCAGCAATGAGGCAGTAACGAACAGACCAAACAGTACAGAACGTTTCATGTGTATCTCCTTGAACTGAGGGACTAGGCATCGCTGACCATCAGGACGGACTGCCGAGTTTTGAAAGGCCCCACGTTTGCAGGGCTTGATCAGTGGACTGCGGTGGCACATCAGGGTTCTGATTTTTGCGGTACTGCTGTCGATTCTGGCAAGAAGTACTCAAAAAGACGCCTGAATGCGCCTTCCTTGAGATCCTGCTCAGGTCGCCCTAGCCTGGGTAACGCGGTCCACCAGATAGACTAGCCCGTGGTAATCAATGCCGCCATGTTGCGTCAGCCCGATCTCACAGGTTCGACTGGTTGAAACCCCCTCGCTGCACTGCTGCACCGCGTCCTTGAGCGTTCTCAGGGCGTGAGCATTTAATTCCGGCGTGGTGAAACCCTTGTCGCCGGCAAACCCGCAACAGTGAATCCCTTCCGGAATGACCACGGTTTTGCTGCACATGCGCGCCAGATCAATCAACGCCTGACTCTCGCCAAGGTGCTGGGTGCTGCAAGTGACGTGTACGGCAATCGGCGCTTCCTGCGGTGTGAAATCCAGGCGATCCATCAAATGCGTACGGATGAAACGCACCGGGTCGTACAGGTCCAGTCGAACTTCGCCCAAATTCTGAACCAGCCGTAAGGTGCAGGGGCTAGTGTCGCAGTAGATCGGGTCGAGCCCGCCGCGACTGGCGTGCAGCAAGGCGCCTATCAGTTCTTGCCGTTTGTGTTCGGCCTGTTCGGTGTAACCCTTCGAGGCGAACGGTTGGCCGCAGCAGAGGTTGTCCTGATTGTCCGGGAAGACTACTTGGTAACCAGCCTTTTCCAGCAGCCCGCGAGTTTTGTCGTACAGCGACATCTGCTCATTGTCACCCGCCGCCGGGCCCATGACCCGTGACACACATGCTGCCAGGTACACCACCCGAGGGCGTTCGTCCGACACGGTCGGGCTGAAGCGAATGGCTTTTTCCGGCTGGGGCATGGCGCTGGTCCATTGCGGAACCTGACCTTTCGACAACTTGGTCAGCGTCGCCGACAGTTTTGCCAGGCGTGGCGCTCCCAACAGCATCCGCGCGCCATTGGCGACGTGCAGGGTGAAACGCGCACCTTGCAGTGCCGTGGCGAAATTCCCTTCCAGCCAGTTGGCAGTTTTCGTACGCGTTGCGTGACGGCTGCGGAGTTTTTTCACCAGCTCGCCGGTGTTGATGCCGACAGGGCAGCGTTGCGCGCAGAGGCCGGTGGCGGCGCAGGTGTCGATGCCTTGATATTCGTAAGCGGCTTCGAGTTCGGTGGTGTCGACGCCTGCGCGTTTTTTTGCCTGAATATCCCGCCAGATCACGATGCGCTGACGTGGGCTGAGAGTCAGACCTTTCGACGGGCACACCGGCTCGCAGAAACCGCACTCGATGCACTTATCCACAATCTCGTCGGCGGCCGGCAACGGTTTCAGGTGTTTGAGGTGGATCTGCGGATCTTCGCTGAGCACCACGTCCGGATTGAGAATGCCGTTGGGGTCGAGCAGGCGTTTGAGTTGCCACATCAACTGGTAGGCATCGCTGCCCCATTCCAGCTCGACGAAGGGCGCCATGTTGCGCCCGGTGCCATGTTCGGCCTTCAGCGAGCCGCCAAACTCCACCGCCACCAACTGCGCCACGTCGTCCATGAACGCCTGATAGCGTGCGACCTCTTGCGGGTTGTTGAAGCCTTGGGTGAAGACGAAATGCAGATTGCCTTCCAGCGCATGGCCGAAAAGGATCGCTTCGTCGTAGTGATGTTTGTCGAACAATTCGATCAGACGGTTCACGCCGATGGCCAGTTGTTCCACCGGAAAGGTCACGTCTTCGATGATCACCGTGGTGCCGGTTTTACGCACGGCGCCGACAGCGGGGAAGGTGTCTTTGCGGATCGCCCAGAGGCGGGCGTTTTCCACGGGGTCTTCGGTGAAGTCAACCTGTTTTTCCACCGGGAACGAGGTCAACGACGCCATGATCTGCGCCAGTTGTTCCTGGAGCAAAGTGGAGGATGCGGCGCGGGATTCGATTAGCAGCGCGCAGGCATTGTTCGACAGCTGTTGTACGAAAGCGGGCATGCCGGGCTTGTTCTGCACCGAACGCAGGCTGCGTCGGTCCAGCAGTTCCACGGCCGACACCGGTTGGCTTTTCAGCACGGTCACGGCGTTGCAGCAGGTTTCCACGTCCGGGAACACGATCAGTGCCGACGCCTTGTTCGGGTGGTCGATTACTGTGTCGTAAGTCACGGCGCTGATGAAACCGAGCGTGCCTTCGGAACCGACCAGCAAGTGGCTCAAGATATCCACAGGCTCGTCGAAATCCACCAGGGCATTGAGTGACAGGCCAGTGGTATTTTTCAGACGGTATTTGTGGCGGATTCGGGCAGCCAGTTCGGCATTGGCGCGCGTCTCGCGGCCCAATGTGGCCAGACGTTCGAGCAACGCTGCGTGGCTTTGACGGAATGCCGTCACACTGGTCGGGTCTTCGGTATCGAGGCGGCTGCCATCGGCCAGCACCAACCGAATGCCGGCCAGCGTGTGATAAGTGTTCTGCGCCGTGCCGCAACACATGCCGCTGGCGTTGTTGGCGACGATGCCGCCAATTTTACAGGCGTTGATCGAGGCCGGGTCCGGGCCAATCTTGCGTCCGAACGGGGCTAGCCAGGCATTGGCCTGTGCGCCGATCACGCCCGGTTGCAGGCGGATCTGCATACCCTGCCTGCGGATCTCGCGGCTGTTCCAGTTATCCCCCAGCACGATCAGCACTGAGTCGCTGATCGCCTGGCCAGACAGGCTGGTGCCGGCGGCGCGGAAGGTCACCGGGACCTGATCTCGTTGTGCCAGTTTGAGCAACGCCACCACTTCATCTTCCGACTCGACACGAATCACCAGTTGCGGAATCAGTCGATAAAAACTGGCGTCTGTGCCGAAGGCCAATGTCGACAGCGGGTCGTCGAAACGTCGCTCTTGGGGAATCAGTTGCTGTGCATCTCTGAGGAAAGCCGCCGGTAGACTCATTGGTCCTCCAGGATCAACACCACCAGGTCTTTCGGACCGTGCGCGCCGTAGGCGAGGATCTGTTCAATGTCTGCAGTTTTCGACGGGCCGGAAACCAGCAACGCGTTGGTCGGCATGCCGTGGGCCCAGCTGAATTCCTGCTGCACCTGATAGAAGTTGTCGCGGATTTCACTGGCCTTGAGCAGGGCGAAATGCACCGGCGGGACCAGGCTCATCAGGCGGGGTTCTTCACGCGTAGGCCAGAGAATCAGGCTGCCTGTCGCGGCGATTGCACCGAGGGTGCCGGTGAGGCTGGCCGGGGTGTCGTTGAACAGCTCGGCTTTCCATTCTTCAACCGGACGGTCGTAGGCTTTGAGCGTCGGCATCCCCGGATTGTTCGCCCAGTGCTGAGTGATGTATTGACCGTGAGGTGTAGTCGGCGCGATCAACAGGCTTGGCAACTGACGATCCCGTAACAACTGAGCCAACAGCGAAGGCCATCCTTCGCCCGATGTCAGATGAATTTCGGTGTGCACCGATTCCATCAACTTGCGCAGCTGCGGGATGCGTTGTTCAGCGGTGTAGGTGTAAGGCACTGTCACCAATTCGACGTCGAACTCGTCAGGCACAGGCGTGGTGCCGGTCAGACTTTTCCGTAGTTTGGCCAGGATGTTTTGCTTGGCGCTCATCAGCGGTCCCCCTGTTTGGCCAAATGCTCGCGGGCCATGTCGTGCAGTGAGCGGGCGGCGGGTTTCGGTGCGCTGTGGTTCTGCGTCCACGGACCGACATTGCTCGGCGTGAGCGCGCGCAGCCGTGTGGCGAAGAAACCGAACAATCGATACAGCGTCGGCGAACTGTTGAGCTTCGCCCAGGCGTTCCAGATGAACCGTTCCTTGCGCGAATACTTGCTGCCTTGGCCGCGCATGACCTGATGCGGACTGTCCGGGGCTTTGACGTTCTCTTCCCGCAGGCGGCGCAGCAATGCAGGGATAGGAATTTTTACCGGGCAGACTTCGCCGCATGCTCCGCACAGAGAAGAAGCGCTGGGGTGATCCGGGACTTTCGCCAGGCCGACCATGTGCGGCGTGATGATTTTTCCGATAGGCCCAGGGTAGACCTCCCCATAGGCATGGCCGCCGATTCGGGTGTAGACCGGGCAATGATTCATACAGGCGCCGCAGCGGATGCAGTTCAGGGTCTGGCGCAGTTCGCTGTCGGCAAACGCCTGGCTGCGACCGTTGTCGAGCAGGACCAGGTGCACTTCCTGAGGACCGTCGAGCTCATGCGCCTTGCGCGGCCCGGAGATCATGTTGACGTAGGTGGTGATCGGAATGCCCAGCGCCGATCGGGTCAGCAGCGACAGCAGCGGCACCACGTCGCGCAGGTTTTCCACGACTTTTTCGATGCCGGTGACGGCAATGTGCACCGGTGGCACCGACGTGGTCATGCGCCCGTTGCCTTCGTTTTCCACCAGCAACAGGGTGCCGGTTTCGGCCACGGCGAAGTTGACACCGGAGACGCCGATGTCCGCTTCGAAGAATTTCTGCCGCAAGACTCTGCGACCGATCTGAATGAGTTGGTCAACGTCCTTGGTGTATTCCACGCCAAGTTTGTCGTGGAACAAGGACGCGACCTGACCGGCATTCTTGTGGATTGCCGGCATAATAATGTGTGAAGGCTTCTCGTGGTCGAGCTGGACGATGTACTCGCCCATGTCCGATTCCAGGCATTCAATGCCCTGATCAGCGAGAAAATGATTCATCTCCATCTCTTCGCTGACCATCGATTTGCCCTTGATCACTTGCCGCCCCTCGTGAGCGCGGATGATCGAGAGGACGATGCCATTGGCCTCGTCCACCGTTTCCGCCCAGTGCACTGTCACACCGTTGCGGGTCAGGTTCTGTTCAAGCTGCTCGAGCAGGTCGGGCAACTTGGATAACGCGCGGGCGCGCACAGCATTGCCCAGCGCTCGCAGATGCTCTCTTTCGTGGGCATCGCTGAAGGACGCTGCCCGTTTTGTCATCAGTGAATCCATCGCAGTGCGAAAGTTGTTTCGCAGTTGCTTGTCGTCCAAAGCCTTGTGAGCCCGGGCGCGAAAATCTTCGTCGACGCTGACCGTCGGAATAATCGTGGAAGTGCTCATCGGGCACCTCCGGTTCGTTGCCAGAGGAAACTGGCCAGGTGTTGGCCGCGCAACGCTTCCTGCTGTTTCTCCAGCGAGCCGTTGATGTTCATCAGGCAACCGCAGTCGGCACTGAGTACCTTGTGCGCGCCGGATTCCTTCAATGACCGGGTCTTGTCCGCCACCATCGCGCCGGAAATGTCTGGCATACGGACGCTGAACGTCCCACCGAAGCCACAACATTCGCTTTCGTGATCGTGATTGACCCGCTCCACGTTGCTCAGTTGCGCCAACAACTCGCGACCGTGCAGGTGGGTGTTCATTTCACGGCGTGCCGAGCACGACGTGTGCAACGCTACTTTGACCGGCTCGCCACTGTCCTTGAGCTGCACCTTGCAGACAAACAGCAGGAACTCGGCCAGTTCATACGTCCGGGCGGCGAGCGCCTGGACTTTTTTCAACGTGTCCGGCTCGTCCTTGAACAAGTCGGCGTAGTGTTCGCGCAACATCCCGGCACACGATCCCGAGGGCACCACCACCGGGTAGTCCCCAGCGAACAACGCCAGTTGCGAGCGCGCCACGGTCCTTGCCTGCTCGGTGTAACCCGAGGTGTAGGCCGGTTGTCCGCAGCAGCTTTGCCCTTGCGGGTATTCGACACGAATGCCTTCGCGTTCCAGCAAGTGAATCGCGTCCATCCCGGCTTCCGGGTAGAACAAATCCACCACGCAGGTCCCGAACAGGTACACCCGTGACGGTTTCTCGCTGGGGTATTGCCGAGGCTCGGGCAGTGGCGGGGCGACGCGAGTCGCGTTCGGCACAGCGTTGTAAAAAAGCTCGCTCATCAGGCGTGTCTCCGGGTGGGCCCGGTTATCCGTCCGCTGAGGCTGCTGAATATAGAGAGGGAAGCTTTCAGCAGCCTTACAGACCGGGTTGTGAATTGCTGACGCCGGAATCGTGGTCCGGCGTCGGTTTTTGCTTTTTGGCGTGTAGGACTTAGTGCACCAACATGCCGGTGAACCAATAGGCCTGAGCCAAGGTGATCAGGCCGACTATCGTTGCAAAGAATAGGCTGTGCTTGAGGGTGAAGCGGAACAGATCCGATTCCTTGCCCACCAGGCCGGTCGCAGCGCAAGCCACGGCGATCGATTGTGGCGAGATCATCTTGCCGGTCACGCCACCGCTGGTGTTTGCCGCCACCAGCAACACATCGCTGACACCGATCTGGTGCGCGGTGGTCGCTTGCAACGAGCTGAACAAGGCGTTGGACGACGTGTCGGAACCGGTCAGGAACACGCCCAACCAGCCGAGGAACGGCGAGAAGAACGGGAATGCTGCGCCCGTCGCTGCCAACACCAATGCCATGGTCGACGACATGCCGGAGTAGTTGGTGACGAAGGCAAACGCCAGGACCATGCCGATGGACAGGATCGGCCAGCGCAGTTCGTAGAAGGTCTCTTTCAAAGTGGTCAGACCAGTTTTGACATTGATCTTCAGTACCAGCATCGAGATCAGTGCGGAGAAGAAAATCGCCGTACCGGTCGCGGAAATCGGGTCGAGCTTGAACACGGCCGGAATGGCCGTCGGGGCCGCCACGATTGGAGCGACCTTGATCACCATTTGATCCAGGTGCGGGATGGCGAAGTTGAACACCCAGCTGTACATCGAGCCGCCGGCCGCGAACATCGCCTTGAACGGTTTCAGGGTCCAGATGGTGACGAGTACGGTGAGGATCAGGAACGGTGACCAGGCTTTGAAGATTTCCAGGAGGCTGTAAGGCGAAGCGACGGTGGTGCGTTTCTGGCCGAAACCACCGACGCTGGCAGTCACCACGGACGCCGAGACGGCACCGGCAATGTGCTGGCCGGCGGCGCGTTTCGGTTGCCAGACTTTCAGGAACAGCGTCAGGGAAATCAGGCTGACCAGGGCTGAGGTGATGTCCGGCAGCTCCGGGCCAATGAAGTTGGACGTGAAGTATTGGGTGATGGCGAAGCTCAAGCCGGCCACCAGCGCGGCAGGCCAGGTTTCCTTCACGCCGCGCATGCCGTCCATCATGAACACCAGCCAGAACGGCACGAACAGCGACAGCAGCGGCAGCTGGCGACCGGTCATGGCGCCGATCTTGAACGCGTCGATACCGGTCACTTGCCCGGCCACGATGATCGGAATCCCCAGGGCGCCGAATGCGACGGGCGCGGTGTTGGCGATCAGGCACAGGCCGGCCGCGTACAGCGGATTGAAGCCCAGGCCGACGAGCAGGGCCGCGGTAATCGCGACCGGCGCGCCGAAACCGGCGGCGCCTTCAAGGAACGCACCGAAGCAGAACCCGATCAGCAAAACCTGCAAGCGCTGGTCGTCGGTGATCGACAGCACCGAGCTGCGGATCACTTCGAACTGGCCGCTCTTGACCGTCAGTTTGTAGAGGAACACAGCCGCCACAATGATCCAGGCGATGGGCCACAGACCGTAAGCGAAGCCATAACCGGCGGCGGCAAATGCCATGTCCACGGGCATCTGGAAGGCAAAGATCGCCACGGCAATGGACAACGCCAGGGTGATGCTGCCGGCCACATGGCCTTTGAGGCGGAACACCGCCAACGCCAGGAAGAAAAACACGATGGGGATAACGGCCGCGAGGGCGGAGATGCCGAGACTGCCGAGCGGGGTGTAGAGCTGTTGCCAGGTTTGCATATGGGGTGGCCCCTAATTGTTGTTGGTCAGGCACTGGGCAGCGTTTTTGGTTAATTGGTAATACCAATTTACAATCGCTGTTGGCTAGGGTAAAAGCCTTCTGTGCGGTGTGTCAATTTGCCGCCCTAAAACTTTTGTCGAATACGCCGTGCGCAATGCCGTTGACCGGTCTGATCGAGCGTCTTCCTGGCAGGTGCTGGCGCCGCGCCAATAGGCCAGAATAGAGAGCCCGGCGAGCGGTCGGGATCGTGGAGAAGTGAGTTATGGGGTTTGATCAGATACGTCAGCGCCGTTTGTCTGACGATATTGTCGAGCGGCTCGAGGGGATGATCCTTGAAGGCACGCTGAAGTCCGGTGAGCGCTTGCCGGCCGAACGTGCACTGGCCGAACAGTTCGGCGTGTCACGCCCTTCGTTGCGCGAGGCGATTCAGAAAATGGCAGCCAAGGGCTTGCTGGTCAGTCGTCAGGGCGGTGGCAACTATGTCGTCGACTCGCTGGGGTCAACCTTCAGCGATCCATTGCTGCATCTGCTGGAAAACAACCCCGAGGCGCAGCGTGATCTGCTGGAGTTTCGCCACACGCTGGAAGCGTCCTGTGCTTATTACGCGGCCTTGCGCGCTACCGATGTGGACCGTGAGCGGTTGACGGCGGCGTTTGAGGTTTTGCAGGACTGTTATTCGCGTCACGACGACGTGAGTCGGGCCGAAGAGGGCGCGGCGGACGCCAGTTTCCACCTGGCCATCGCTGAAGCCAGTCATAACGCGGTGCTGCTGCACACAATTCGCGGGTTGTTCGACCTGCTCAAGCGCAACGTGGTGACCAACATCGGCGGCATGTACAAGCAGCGCACGGAAACCCGCGACATGCTGATCACGCAGCATCGGGAGTTGTACATGGCGATTATCGAAGGGCGGGCAGAGCAGGCGCGGGAAGTCTCCAGCCGGCATATCTTGTATGTGCAGGAAGTGCTGGAAGAGGTGCGTCAGGAAGTGCAGCGCATGGCTCGGGCGGAGCGGCGCAAGGGAATGTAGTCATTCAGTTTTGCGGTGGTTGTGCGGCCGCCATCGCGAGCAAGCTCGCTTCCACATTGGTTTTGTGAACGGCACAAAATACATGTGGGAGCGAGCTTGCTCGCGACAGCGGACTCAGGCAGCAGGAGAATTAATCTTCCTTGCCCTTGTTGCGCACCGCACGCGCCAATTCGCGACCGGCATCGCGTTCGCGTTCGGTATCACGCTTGTCGTATTCCTTCTTGCCCTTGCCCAGTGCGATCTCGCACTTGACCATGTGCTTGCTCCAATACCAGGACAGGCACACACAGGCATAGCCTTTCTGCTGCACAGCGGTGGCCAGTTTTTCCAGCTCGCGGCGGTTGAGCAGCAATTTTCGGGTGCGGGTCGGATCAGCAATGACGTGCGTGCTGGCAGTCATCAGCGGCGTGATGTGGCTACCAAGCAGCCAGGCCTCGCCATCCTTGAGCAGCACATAACTGTCGACCAGTTGCAGCTTGCTTGCCCGCAGACTTTTTACTTCCCAGCCGGCCAGGACCAGACCAGCCTCGAACTTATGCTCGATGAAGTAATCGTGTCGCGCCTTTTTGTTTTGCGCGATGGTCCCTGTTGGGTGTTTCTTCTGTTTAGCCATAGGGGCGGCATTATAGGGAGTTGCACGCGAGTCGGCTACGGTATCGCTACGTGCTTGAGCAGGTTGATTGAATCCCGGACAATGCGGCCTCTTTTTTGAACGCTTGGGCGTGATAACGATGTCGACAGACAAGGTTTCTGTCCACGGCAGTTGGGCTAGCCGCTGGGTCTTCATACTCGCCGCGACCGGTTCGGCCGTGGGCCTGGGTAGTATCTGGAAATTCCCGTACATGGTTGGCGTCTACGGCGGCGGCGCTTTCGTGCTGATGTTCCTGGCCTGTATCGCGCTGATCGGCGTACCGGTCATGCTGGCTGAAACCCTGATTGGCCGTCGTGCCCGGCAAAGTCCGGCCAACGCCCTGAAGGTGCTGGCGCTGGAGGCGGGGCATTCGGGCAAGTGGTCCTGGGGCGCTTTCGCCGGGATGATCACGGCGTTGCTGATCCTTTCTTTCTATAGTGTGGTCGGCGGCTGGTCGCTGGATTACATCATCGACATGGGGCGTGGTGACTTTCAGGGCGTAACGCCTGATCAGGTTGGCGCATACTTCGGCAATGTAATCGCCGACCCATGGCGCCTGACACTTTGGCACACGATTTTTATGCTGCTGTCTGCATTGGTGATTGCCAAAGGCGTGGTTGCGGGCCTGGAACGCAGCTTGCGCATCATGATGCCGCTGCTGTTTGTCATGATTCTGGTGCTGCTGGGTTACAGCATGACCACCGGCCATTTCATGGAGGGCGTGCATTTCATGTTCGACTTCCACCCGGAAAAAGTCCTCGACGGTTTGCTGCCCGCCATGGGTCACGCGTTCTTCTCCCTCAGCGTGGGCGTCGGCTCGATCATGATCTACGGCGCCTACATGCCGAAGCACTCGTCGATTTCCGGAACCGTCGTTGGCGTGGCATTGCTCGATACGTTTGTTTCGCTGGTGGCCGGTCTGGCATTGTTTCCGATTGTGTTCGCTGCGGGCCTGAACCCGAGCGAGGGCCCAGGTCTGATGTTCGTCAGCCTGCCCTTTGCCTTTGGTAACGTAGCGTTTGGCCAATTGATGGGCGTAGTGTTCTTCGTGCTGGTGGCGGTTGCTGCCTGGAGTTCGGCAATTTCGCTGCTTGAGCCGATGGTCGCGTACCTGGTTGAGCGCACCAAGGTCAGCCGCGCCTGGGTGACGTTCTGGTTAGCATTCACTTGCTGGTTCGTCGGTCTGGGTACTGTGTTTTCCTTCAATATCTGGAAGGAAGCCAAGTTTTTCGTGAACGAAGGCGGGATGTTCCACCTCTACCAATGGGGGGCGGCCGGCGGTCTGGACTTCTTTGGTGTGATCGACTTCTTCACCTCGCGGATCATGTTGCCACTCGGTGGTTTGTGTTTCGTGGTGTTTGCAGGCTGGATCATGGGGCGTGAAGCGGTGCGCGACGAATTGTCGATCCGCAGCCCGATGCTGTTTGGCTTGTCCCTGTTCTTGATGCGCTATGTGGCGCCCATCGGCATTCTAGTAGTGTTTGCCGCCCAGCTGTGGAAGTGACGCTGACATGACGACGCATATTCAACGCTCGGCCCTGCTGCCGTACCCGGCGCAGGCGCTGTATGACCTGGTCAACGACGTAGCGCGTTATCCCGAGTTTCTGCCGTGGTGCTCGGCAGCCGAAGTGCTGGAAAGTTCGCCCGAGCACATGCGCGCCAGCGTAGGGGTGGCCAAAGGTGGTTTGAGTCAGCAGTTCGTTACTCGGAACACGTTGGTGCCGGGGCATTCGATCGAGATGAACCTTGAAGAAGGTCCTTTCACTCAGTTGCACGGCATCTGGGTATTCAAGCCTCTGACTGATAAGGCCTGCAAGATCAGCCTGGACCTGTCGTTCGACTACGCCGGACCGATTGTTCGCGCGACGTTGGGGCCGTTGTTCAATCAGGCAGCCAACACACTGGTGGACGCGTTCTGTCAGCGCGCCAAGCAGATTCATGGTTGAGTCGGTGATCGAGGTCGAGGTGGTGTACGCCGCGGTTGATCGTCAGGTATTGCTGACGGTCGCTGTGCCCGAGGGGGCGTCAGTGCGCGAGGCTTTGCGCCAATCGGCGGTGGATGCGCAGTTTCCGGAGCTGGATCTGGGCAACTGCCCGGTGGGGATCTTTGGCAAGGTCATTGCCGATCCGCAGGTGCATCCTGTTCACGCGGGTGATCGCCTCGAGATTTACCGGCCATTGCTGGCGGATCCGAAGGAGGTTCGTCGCTTGCGCGCCGCTAAAGCAGCCGAGGCCAAAGCACGGAATCAGTGATTCGCTAAACGCCAGACAATAAAAAACCCGGAAATTCCGGGTTTTTTATTGCGTCGCAAATTATTGCGGCGAGGTGTCCAGCGGTGTCGGCGTCGGAACTGGAACGGTTTCTACACCGTCGACGTCCTTCTGGATCTGGTCAAGCAACGAACCTGGCTTGACCGGTTTTTCCGGTTTTGGCTTCTCGACGTTTTCTGCCGGTTCAGCGACTTTGGTGCCGCTGTCCTTGCCGAGAATGGCTTCGTCGCGGCTCACGCCTGGCATGAAATCACCAGAGAGGCTGACAAGCTGGTCATTTGGGTTGAAGATAACGCTGATGCGTTCTTGTTGGCGTTCACCGCCACCCGGTTGCAGGCTGTACAGATAATCCCAGCGATCGGCATGGAACGTGTCGGTCAGCAGAGGATTGCCCATGATAAACCGTACTTGCTTGCGGGTCATTCCCGGGCGTAACTGGTTTATCATGTCCTGCGTGACGACATTGCCCTGCTGGATGTCGATTTTGTAAACCCCGGGGAATGAACAACCGGCGAGTGCGAGCAGTCCCACAAAGGTGAAACTGGTTAGCAAGAGCTTGGTGTTTTGCATCGGTGGGCGACTTCCACTATCTTGGCTGGGACAACGTAAACGCCGATCATACCCGCATTAAGAGAAGCTGCGAAGCAGCATCGCGAGAAAGCCGACCATGGTTGAAAATAGCGAACTACGCAAAGCCGGCCTCAAAGTGACCCTTCCACGGGTCAAAATTCTGCAAATGCTCGATTCCGCCGAGCAGCGCCACATGAGTGCGGAAGATGTTTACAAGGCACTGATGGAGGCTGGTGAGGACGTCGGTCTGGCCACGGTTTACCGTGTACTGACTCAGTTCGAGGCAGCTGGCCTTGTGGTGCGGCACAACTTCGACGGAGGCCATGCGGTCTTCGAACTGGATGACGGCAAGCATCACGACCATATGGTCAACGTCGAAACCAGCGAAGTGATCGAATTCTTCGACGAAGAAATCGAGCGCCTGCAGAAAGCCATCGTCGATAAATACGGCTTCGAGATGGTTGATCACAATCTGGTGCTGTACGTACGCAAGAAAAAGTAAGCATGTCGCGCGAATTTCATATTCGCGAAACGAACGAAGGCGACCCCAGGGTCGCCTTCGTGCTGTCTGCCGCTCCTAAATCTTCGCGGCGACGACCATCTTTTTCGCGTGGGCCAGGGACTCCTTGGTCAGGTCGATGCCGCCCAGCATCCGCGCCACTTCTTCGACGCGATCATTTTTACTCAGTTTGGAGACGGCTGTGTGGGTCGCCTCTTCGCCACGCACCTTGTGCACAAATAAATGTTGGTGACCCTGAGCGGCCACTTGCGGCAAATGAGTGACAGTCAGCACTTGCCCGCGTTCTCCGAGGCGCCGTAACAACTGACCGACGATCTCGGCGGTCGGGCCGCCAATGCCCACGTCTACTTCGTCGAACACCAGCGTCGGGACACGAGAGGTCTGTGCGGTGATCACCTGAATCGCCAGGCTAATCCGCGACAGTTCACCCCCCGAGGCCACTTTGGCCAAGGCTTTTAGTGGCTGACCGGGGTTGGCGCTCACCAGTAATTCGACCTGTTCGAGTCCGTTAGGCAGCAGTTCATCGCTGTTGTTAGGGCGTAATTCGATGGTGAAACGACCGCCAGGCATGCCCAGTCGTTGAATTTCCTGCTCAACGGCGCTGGCCAGGCTGTTCGATGCCTGATGCCGCAAGTCACTCAGTTCGCGCGCCTTCTCCTGATAATGGCGGGCATAGGAGGACAGTTCGTCGCTCAGCCGTTCGATGGACTCATCGTTGGCATTAAGGGTTTCGATTTCATCCAGCAGTCGCTGCTGCATCTCCGCGACCTCGGTCGGCTGGATGCGGTGTTTGCGCGCCATGGTGTAGATCGCGTCGAGGCGCTCTTCGAGGTATTGAAGCCGTGCCGGGTCGGCGTCGAAGTTGTCGAGGAAGCGATTCAACTCGCCCACGGCTTCTTCAACCTGAATCTGTGCGCTGGTCAGCAAGCTGCTGGCCTCGCCCAGGGCACCGATCGAATTGTTGACGCTGGAGAGGCGATTGAGGCTGGCGGTCAGGGCGTTCAGGACATTGCCGGAATCACTTTCGCTGCACTGCTCGACCACTTGTCGACAGATGCCCAGCAGGGTTTCGGCATTGGTCAGGTTCTTGTGTTCCTGCTCCAGCTGCTCCAGCTCGTTTTCGCCGAGGCCGAGGTTCTCCAACTCTTCAAGCTGATAGCTGAGCAATTGGTGGCGAGCGCGTTGCTCGTCGCCGGAGTTGGAAAGGCGCTCTAGCTCCTGGCGGGTCTGGCGCCAGCGTTGGGCGGCCAGTTGCACCTGGCGTGCAAGGTCCGTGGCTCCGGCATATTCGTCGAGCAGGCGTCGGTGGGTGTCGGTCTTGAGCAGCGATTGGTGCTCGTGCTGGCTGTGGATATCGATCAGTAGCTCACCCAAGGCCTTGAGGTCGCCAAGCGGGCAGGGCGTGCCGTTGATGTAGCCACGGGAGCGGCCTTCGGCAGTAATCACCCGGCGCAGGATGCACGGGCCGTCGCTTTCAAGGTCGCGATCGGCGAGCCAGGCGCTGGCTTCCGGGATATCGACCAGGTCGAAGGTCGCCAGGATGTCGGCCTTGTCTGCGCCGGGGCGGACCACACCGCTGTCGGCGCGGTCGCCGAGGGTCAGGCCCAGGGCGTCGAGCATGATCGACTTGCCGGCACCGGTTTCCCCGGTGATCACGCTCATCCCGCGATCGAGTTCGAGATCGAGGTGTTCAACGATGGCGTAGTTATGTACGGACAGGTGCACCAGCATAAAGGCCGCTCCCAGGCTTTAGGTCTGGTTATTTATACAGTGTTTTATTTGCGCCTGACAATGCCCTCCCTCAGCTCGTTTTGCGCGGTCTGACGAAATGCTTGGAGCGTCAGGTCATCGCAATGCAGCGCTTTTTGTAGGGTTAATCGCAATAAACCCCTTGAAGCTGATTTTTGCGGCCCCATATACCGGGACAGAAGCGTGAGTTGAGCTCACGGACGATATTGAAAGGAGAAATCTATGGCTGACGAACAGACAGTGGATACGCAAAATCAAGACGCCAACCAGGGCTCCGCGACTTCGGGTGAAGACCTGGCGGCTCGTGTACAAGTGCTCGAAGAGCAACTGGCAGGCGCGCAGGATCAGGCTTTGCGTGTTGCCGCCGATCTGCAGAACGTCCGCCGTCGCGCCGAGCAGGATGTAGAGAAAGCGCACAAATTCGCCCTCGAAAAATTCGCTGGCGATTTGCTGCCGATCATCGACAGCCTGGAGCGTGGTCTGGAGTTATCCAACCCGGACGACGAAAGCATCCGCCCAATGCGCGAAGGCATTGAGCTGACCCTGAAAATGTTCCAGGACACCCTGAAGCGCTATCAGCTGGAAGCGATCGATCCGCATGGCGAACCGTTCAACGCCGTTCAGCATCAGGCCATGGCCATGCAGGAAAGCGCTGACGTCGAGCCGAACAGCGTCCTCAAGGTGTTCCAAAAGGGCTATCAGCTCAATGGTCGCCTGCTACGCCCGGCCATGGTCGTGGTCAGCAAGGCCCCGGCGCCAGTTTCGCCTTCGATTGACGAGCAGGCTTGAAATTGGCCGCAAGGCCCCCATTTATAAGTCAAGCGTTTAAGTGCTACCGCAGTTAGCCACCACTGCTGCGGCAACCAAATCCAAAGTTTCGGGAGAGTGAACATGGGCAAAATTATCGGTATCGACCTGGGGACTACCAACTCCTGCGTCTCCGTGCTGGAAAACGGCGTAGCCAAAGTTATCGAAAACGCTGAAGGCGCGCGTACCACGCCGTCGATCATCGCTTACGCCAACGATGGCGAAATTCTGGTTGGCCAATCGGCCAAGCGTCAGGCTGTGACCAATCCGCATAACACCCTGTACGCGGTGAAGCGTCTGATCGGTCGCAAGTTCGACGAAGAAGTCGTACAGAAAGACATCAAGATGGTCCCTTACAAAATCGCCAAGGCTGACAACGGCGACGCGTGGGTAGAAGTGAACGGCCAGAAAATGTCGCCGCCACAAATCTCGGCTGAAATTCTGAAGAAAATGAAGAAGACCGCCGAAGACTACCTCGGCGAGCCAGTGACTGAAGCGGTGATCACCGTTCCGGCCTACTTTAACGACAGCCAGCGTCAAGCGACCAAAGACGCCGGCCGCATCGCGGGTCTGGACGTAAAACGCATCATCAACGAGCCAACCGCAGCTGCTCTGGCTTACGGTATGGACAAGGCTAAGGGCGATCACACCGTGATCGTTTACGACTTGGGCGGCGGTACGTTCGACGTTTCCGTGATCGAAATCGCTGAAGTCGATGGCGAGCACCAGTTCGAAGTATTGGCCACCAACGGTGACACGTTCCTGGGCGGTGAAGACTTTGACATTCGTCTGATCGACTACCTCGTCGACGAATTCAAGAAAGAAAGCGGCATGAACCTCAAAGGTGACCCGCTGGCGATGCAGCGCCTGAAAGAAGCCGCTGAAAAGGCCAAGATCGAGCTGTCCTCCGCGCTGTCGACCGACGTGAACCTGCCGTACATCACTGCAGACGCCACCGGTCCTAAGCACTTGAACGTGAAGATTTCTCGCGCCAAGTTGGAAGCACTGGTTGAAGACCTGGTTCAGCGCACCATCGAACCTTGCCGCATCGCTCTGAAAGACTCTGGTATCGACGTTGCCGCGATCAACGACGTGATCCTGGTCGGCGGTCAGACCCGTATGCCACTGGTTCAGAAGCTGGTAACCGAGTTCTTCGGCAAAGAAGCTCGTAAAGACGTGAACCCGGACGAAGCGGTTGCCATGGGTGCTGCTATTCAGGGCGCGGTATTGGCTGGCGACGTGAAAGACGTGTTGTTGCTGGACGTTAGCCCGCTGACCCTGGGTATCGAAACCATGGGCGGCGTGATGACCGCGCTGATCGAGAAAAACACCACGATTCCTACCAAGAAATCGCAAGTGTTCTCGACTGCCGACGACAACCAGGGCGCTGTGACCATTCACGTGCTGCAAGGTGAGCGTAAGCAAGCGGCCCAGAACAAGTCCTTGGGCAAGTTCGACCTGGCCGAGATTCCACCAGCACCACGTGGCGTGCCACAAATTGAAGTGACCTTCGACATCGACGCCAACGGTATTCTGCACGTAGGCGCCAAAGACAAGGCCACCGGCAAGACTCAGTCGATCGTGATCAAGGCCAACTCCGGTCTGTCCGAGGAAGAAATTCAGCAGATGATTCGCGATGCTGAAACCAACGCCGACGCTGACCGTCAGTTCGAAGAGCTGGCAACCGCTCGCAACCAGGGTGATGCGCTGGTTCACTCGACGCGCAAAATGATCGCTGACGCTGGCGATAAGGTGACTGCCGAAGAGAAAACTGCAATCGAAGCCGCTGTTGTTGCTCTGGAAGCCGCTGTAAAAGGCGACGACAAAGCTGCAATCGAAGCCAAGGTTGAAGAGCTGTCGAAAGTCTCTGCTCCAGTGGCTCAGAAGATGTACGCCGAACAGGCCCAGCCTGCTGAAGGCGCGGCACCGCACGATGAAAAAGCTGAAAAGGCTGACGACGTTGTCGATGCCGAGTTCGAAGAAGTCAAAGACCACAAGTAAGTTGTTGGTCGCCCGGTTGACTGCCTTCAGGCGGTGACTGGTAGGATGTCGCCGCGCGGGAGCTTGCTCCCGCGTTGGCGTGTCTGGAGTTAGCGAATTTTTACAGCATGCGACAACGCTCGTGTGTTGGCGGTATGGCCGGGAATGCTCCTGCTTTTCGAGCCGAAAGTATCGCAATGAATCAAAGACCAGGATCGTTGAATTGACGTGAGTTGGGTCCGGGCCTGTATTGGGGCTCAACGAGTTTGGCAAGGCTCAGGAGAGGTTTGCCGAACGTCCTCAAGAGTGCAAAGACATATGGCAAAGCGTGACTATTACGAAGTATTGGGTGTTGAGCGTGGCTCAAGCGAAGCAGACCTGAAGAAGGCCTACCGCCGCCTGGCGATGAAGCATCACCCGGACCGTAATCCCGATGACAAAGCGTCGGAAGAGATGTTCAAGGAGGCCAACGAGGCCTACGAAGTACTGTCGGATTCCAGCAAGCGTGCGGCGTACGACCAATACGGTCACGCCGGTGTCGACCCAAGCATGGGCGGTGGCGGTGCCGGTTTTGGCGGTCAGAACTTCTCCGACATCTTTGGCGATGTTTTCAGTGACTTCTTCGGTGGCGGTCGTGGCGGTTCCCGGGGCGGTGCCCAGCGCGGCAGCGACCTGCGTTATACCCTGGAGCTGAACCTGGAAGAAGCGGTGCGCGGTACCACCGTGAATATCCGTGTTCCGACACTGGTCAACTGCAAGCCGTGCGACGGCTCGGGTGCCAAGAAAGGCTCCTCGCCAGTCACTTGCCCGACGTGCGGCGGTATCGGTCAGGTCCGTATGCAGCAAGGCTTCTTCTCGGTGCAGCAAACCTGCCCGCGCTGCCATGGCCAAGGAAAGATCATTTCCGATCCGTGCAACTCCTGCAACGGCGAAGGTCGTGTCGAAGAGTACAAAACGCTTTCCGTCAAAGTGCCGGCCGGTGTCGATACCGGTGACCGCATTCGCCTGTCCGGCGAAGGCGAGGCGGGGGCTCAAGGTGGTCCGACGGGCGACCTGTACGTGGTGATCAATGTGCGCGAGCACGCGATTTTTCAGCGCGACGGCAAGCATTTGTTCTGTGAAGTGCCAATCAGCTTTGTTGATGCGGCGTTGGGTGGCGAACTGGAGATTCCGACCCTTGACGGTCGAGTCAAACTGAAAATCCCTGAGGGGACCCAGACCGGCAAGCAGTTCCGCGTTCGCGGCAAAGGCGTTGCGCCAGTGCGTGGCGGCGGTGCCGGTGACCTGATGTGCCGCGTGGCGGTCGAAACCCCAGTCAACCTGGGTCGTCGTCAGCGAGAACTGCTGGAAGAATTCCGCAGCTCTTTGGCGGACGACAACAGCCATTCGCCGAAAACCACCGGTTGGTTCGAAGGCGTGAAGCGTTTCTTCGGCGATTTGTAAGGAGTCGGCATGCGACGTATAGCTGTGATGGGCGCTGCCGGGCGCATGGGCAAGATTCTGGTCGAGGCCGTGCAGCAGCGCGCACCGCTGGCCGGTCTGACGGCGGCCATCGTGCGCCCCGGTAGCACGCTGATTGGTGTGGATGCCGGCGAGCTGGCCTCGCTGGGCCGCATCGGCGTGCCGTTGTCCGGCAATCTGGAATCGGTCGCTGATGAGTTCGATGTGTTGATCGACTTCACGCTGCCGGAAGTCATGCTGAAAAACCTCGCGTTCTGCCGCAAGACCGGCAAGGCCATGGTCATCGGAACAACCGGGCTGGACGCTGCGCAGAAACAGTTGCTGGCCGAGGCGGGCAAAGACATTCCGGTCGTGTTCGCGGCCAATTTCAGTGTCGGTGTCAACCTTTCACTGAAGTTGCTCGACATGGCGGCGCGCGTACTGGGTGATGACGCGGACATCGAAATCATCGAAGCGCATCACAGGCACAAGATCGACGCGCCTTCAGGCACCGCGCTGCGCATGGGTGAAGTGATCGCCAGTGCACTGGATCGTGATCTGCAGAAGGTCGCGGTCTATGGTCGCGAAGGCCATACCGGCGCGCGTGAGCGTGAGACGATCGGCTTCGCCACGGTTCGCGGCGGTGATGTGGTCGGCGATCACACCGTCCTGTTCGCCTGCGAAGGTGAGCGTCTGGAAATCACGCATAAAGCGTCCAGCCGCATGACCTTCGCCAAGGGGGCGGTGCGGGCTGCGTTGTGGCTCGATGCTCGTGAGCCAGGTCTTTACGACATGCAAGACGTGCTCGATTTGCGTTAAGATGCGCCCGAAATCGGGCTCAGACCCAGCGTTTGAGCCCGGTTTTACACTGCCAAGCGACGCCCTGTCGCATTCTCCAGCCTTTCGGGCTCATTGGCGGTAGACCAAAAAGGCCTTTTTCTGTAAGCTACAGCTTTAGTGTGTCCACTAAAAGCGCGCAGAATTATTCGGTGAAGAAGCGGGGTGACGTGTCCATACGTCACTCCGCTTTTTTACAACCTGCGATCGCCCTTTCAGGCTTTATTTACGGGAGGTCTTCTTGACTAAGCCAGCCATACTCGCCCTTGCTGATGGCAGCATTTTTCGCGGCGAAGCCATTGGAGCCGACGGTCAAACCGTTGGTGAGGTGGTGTTTAACACCGCAATGACCGGCTATCAGGAAATCCTTACCGATCCTTCCTACGCCCAACAGATCGTTACCCTGACCTACCCGCACATCGGCAACACCGGCACCACGCCGGAAGACGCCGAGTCTGACCGCGTCTGGTCCGCTGGCCTGGTTATTCGTGACCTGCCCCTGGTTGCGAGCAACTGGCGTAACACGATGTCCCTGTCTGACTACCTGAAAGCCAACAACGTTGTGGCTATCGCCGGTATCGACACCCGCCGCCTGACACGCATCCTGCGTGAGAAAGGCGCACAGAACGGCTGCATCATGGCCGGTGACAACATTTCCGAAGCCGCCGCCATCGCCGCCGCACAGGGTTTCCCTGGCCTGAAAGGCATGGACCTGGCGAAAGTCGTCAGCACCAAAGAGCAGTACGAATGGCGCTCGACTGTCTGGGATCTGAAAACCGACAGCCACGCAACCATCGACGCTTCCGAACTGCCGTACCACGTGGTCGCCTACGACTACGGCGTCAAGCTGAACATCCTGCGCATGCTGGTCGCGCGCGGTTGCCGTGTGACCGTGGTGCCTGCACAAACGCCTGCTGCCGATGTGCTGGCAATGAATCCGGATGGTGTGTTCCTGTCCAACGGCCCTGGTGATCCGGAGCCATGCGACTACGCGATCCAGGCGATCAAGGACGTGCTCGAAACCGAGATCCCGGTGTTCGGCATCTGCCTGGGTCACCAGCTTCTGGCGCTGGCTTCCGGCGCCAAGACCCTGAAAATGGGCCATGGTCACCACGGTGCCAACCACCCGGTCCAGGATCTGGACAGCGGCGTAGTGATGATCACCAGCCAGAACCACGGTTTTGCGGTAGACGAAGCGACCCTGCCAGCCAATGTTCGCGCGATCCACAAATCGCTGTTCGACGGCACCCTGCAAGGCATCGAGCGTACCGACAAGAGCGCTTTCAGCTTCCAGGGTCACCCGGAAGCCAGCCCTGGCCCGAACGACGTAGCGCCATTGTTTGATCGCTTCATCAACGAGATGGCCAAGCGACGCTGATCGCTCGCCTTGATGGTGCAAGGCTTGAGGGCGGTCCCGACACCGGTGGCCCCCTCAAGGCTTCAAAGATTGAACAAGACGGCTTGCCGACTGACCTGCGGATTTGAGTGACAAACCCATGCCAAAACGTACAGACATTAAAAGCATCCTGATTCTCGGCGCTGGCCCGATCGTTATCGGCCAGGCCTGCGAATTCGACTACTCCGGCGCCCAGGCCTGCAAAGCCCTGCGCGAAGAGGGTTACCGCGTCATCCTGGTGAACTCCAACCCGGCGACCATCATGACCGACCCGGACATGGCCGACGCCACGTACATCGAGCCGATCAAATGGCAGACCGTTGCCAAGATCATCGAGAAAGAGCGTCCGGACGCGCTGCTGCCAACCATGGGTGGCCAGACCGCTCTGAACTGCGCTCTGGACCTGGAGCGCGAAGGCGTTCTGGAGAAGTTCGGCGTAGAGATGATCGGTGCCAACGCCGACACCATCGACAAGGCTGAAGACCGTTCGCGCTTTGACAAGGCGATGAAATCCATCGGCCTGGACTGCCCGCGTTCGGGTATCGCCCACAGCATGGAAGAAGCCAACGCCGTTCTCGAACGCCTGGGCTTCCCATGCATCATCCGTCCGTCCTTCACCATGGGCGGCACTGGTGGCGGTATTGCTTACAACCGTGAAGAATTCGAAGAAATCTGCGCTCGTGGTCTGGACCTGTCGCCAACCAAAGAGTTGCTGATCGACGAATCCCTGATCGGCTGGAAAGAGTACGAGATGGAGGTTGTCCGCGATAAGAAGGACAACTGCATCATCGTCTGCTCCATCGAAAACTTTGACCCGATGGGCGTGCACACCGGTGACTCGATCACTGTTGCGCCAGCACAGACCCTGACGGACAAGGAATACCAGATCATGCGTAACGCCTCGTTGGCGGTACTGCGTGAGATCGGCGTGGAAACCGGCGGCTCCAACGTTCAGTTCGGCATCTGCCCGGACACTGGCCGTATGGTCGTGATCGAGATGAACCCGCGTGTTTCACGCTCTTCGGCACTGGCCTCGAAAGCCACTGGTTTCCCGATTGCGCGTATCGCTGCCAAGCTGGCGATCGGCTACACCCTCGACGAACTGTCGAACGAAATCACTGGCGGCGCTACGCCTGCGTCCTTCGAGCCGTCCATCGACTACGTCGTGACCAAGCTGCCACGTTTTGCCTTCGAAAAATTCCCGAAAGCCGACGCACGCCTGACCACCCAGATGAAGTCGGTCGGTGAAGTCATGGCCATCGGCCGGACCTTCCAGGAATCCTTGCAGAAAGCCCTGCGCGGTCTGGAAGTGGGTGTTTGCGGCCTGGACGAGAAGCTCGACCTGAGCAACCCGGAAAGCATGAGCGTGCTCAAGCGCGAACTGACCGTGCCGGGCGCCGAGCGTATCTGGTACGTGGCTGACGCCTTCCGCGCCGGTCTGTCGGTCGAAGACATCTTCGGCATGAACATGATCGACCCGTGGTTCCTGGTGCAGATAGAAGATCTGATCAAGGAAGAAGAAAAGGTCAAGACCCTGGGTCTGGCCAGCATCGACCGCGACGTGATGTTTCGCCTCAAGCGCAAAGGCTTCTCCGACATGCGTCTGGCCAAGCTGCTGGGCGTGACCGAGAAGGCGCTGCGTCGCCACCGTCACAAGCTTGAGGTTTACCCGGTCTACAAGCGCGTTGACACCTGCGCGGCCGAGTTCGCCACCGACACCGCCTACATGTACTCGACTTACGAGGAAGAGTGCGAAGCCGCGCCATCGGGTCGCGACAAGATCATGATCCTCGGCGGCGGTCCAAACCGTATCGGCCAAGGCATCGAGTTCGACTACTGCTGCGTACACGCGGCGCTGGCACTGCGCGAAGACGGGTACGAGACCATCATGGTCAACTGCAACCCGGAAACTGTTTCCACTGACTACGACACTTCCGATCGCCTGTACTTCGAACCAGTGACCTTGGAAGACGTGCTGGAAATCGTCCGCGTCGAGAAGCCGAAAGGCGTGATCGTCCAGTACGGCGGCCAAACCCCGCTGAAACTGGCTCGCGCCCTGGAAGAAGCCGGCGTGCCGATCATCGGCACCAGCCCGGACGCCATCGACCGCGCCGAAGACCGTGAGCGCTTCCAGCAAATGGTTGAGCGTCTGAACCTGCGTCAGCCGCCAAACGCCACCGTGCGCAGCGAAGACGAAGCGATTCGTGCCGCTGCCAAGATCGGTTACCCGCTGGTGGTTCGTCCGTCCTATGTGCTGGGCGGTCGTGCGATGGAAATCGTTTACGAAGAAGAAGAGCTGAAGCGCTACTTGCGTGACGCGGTGAAAGTGTCGAACGACAGCCCAGTGCTGCTCGACCACTTCCTCAACTGCGCCATCGAAATGGATGTGGATGCGGTCTGCGACGGCACCGACGTGGTGATCGGCGCGATCATGCAACACATCGAGCAGGCAGGCGTTCACTCGGGTGACTCCGCATGCTCCCTGCCCCCGTACTCGCTGCCTGGTCACATCCAGGACGAGATGCGCGAACAGGTCAAGAAAATGGCCTTGGAACTGGGCGTTGTCGGCCTGATGAACGTGCAGTTGGCGCTGCAAGGCGAAGACATCTACGTCATCGAAGTCAACCCGCGCGCTTCCCGTACCGTGCCGTTCGTGTCGAAATGCATCGGTGTTTCCCTGGCTATGATCGCGGCTCGCGTGATGGCCGGTAAAACCCTGAAGGAAATCGGTTTCACCAAAGAAATCATTCCGAACTTCTACAGCGTGAAAGAGGCGGTGTTCCCATTCGCCAAATTCCCTGGTGTGGACCCGATCCTGGGCCCAGAGATGAAGTCCACCGGTGAAGTGATGGGCGTGGGCGACACCTTCGGTGAAGCATTCGCCAAGGCCCAGATGGGCGCGAGCGAAGTGTTGCCGACCGGCGGTACTGCGTTCATCAGCGTACGTGACGATGACAAACCGCTGGTTGCAGGCGTAGCCCGTGATCTGATCAACTTGGGCTTCGAAGTGGTCGCTACTGCCGGTACTGCCAAGCTGATCGAAGCCGCAGGCCTGAAAGTGCGCCGTGTCAACAAGGTGACCGAAGGGCGTCCGCACGTGGTCGACATGATCAAGAATGACGAAGTCACGCTGATCATCAACACTACCGAAGGTCGTCAGTCCATCGCTGACTCGTACTCCATTCGTCGTAATGCCTTGCAGCACAAGATTTACTGCACCACGACTATTGCTGCTGGCGAAGCCATCTGCGAAGCGCTGAAGTTCGGTCCCGAGAAGACCGTGCGCCGCTTGCAGGATCTACACGCAGGATTGAAGGCATGATCAAATACCCAATGACCGTCCAGGGCGCGAAAGCCCTGGAAGAGGAACACGCTCACCTGACCAAGGTCGTTCGTCCGAAGCTCAGCCAGGACATCGGAACGGCCCGCGAGTTGGGCGACTTGAAGGAAAACGCCGAATACCACGCTGCTCGCGAGCAGCAAGGTATGGTCGAGGCGCGGATTCGTGACATCGAAGGCCGGATTCAGAATCAGGTCATCATTGACGTCACGACCATTCCTCACACCGGCAAAGTGATTTTCGGCACCACCGTTGAGATCGCCAACGTCGAGACCGATGAGCGCGTCACTTACCACATCGTGGGTGAGGACGAGGCTGATTTCAAACTCGGCAAGATTTCCGTCGGTTCGCCACTGGCTCGCGCCTTGATTGCCAAGGAAGAGGGTGATGTGGTCTCCGTGAAAACGCCGGGTGGCGTGATCGAGTACGAGATTGTCGAAGTCCGCCACATCTAAAGGCCTGCGCCCGCTGCGTGCGGGCGCCATGCTTTGGCAGTTGACTCAGATGTTGTGGGTTGGCGGCTTGTGGCTATTACACATCGGTCTGGTGCCGGCGCTGGGCCAAACAGGCCTGGCGCCGATGCTGATTGACGAAATTGCGGGCATGTTGAATGCGCTGATGGTGGGATTTGCCGCAGCGTGTGTGATTTTTCAGGCTTTGGTGCTGGTACAGGCCGATGGCCTTGCGAGTCTATGGCGCGATATTCGTGGGCAGCTGCTGCTGATGGCGCTGTATGCGTGTGCGATGTTTTTCGCGGTGCGCTTCGGTTGGCCGGAGATGGGGCGGTGGCAGGTGTTCAGCTATCTGATTCTGGGCTTCTCCGGGCTGGTGCTGGTGATGCAGCCGGTACCGGGATGGAGCGGCAGGGTGCGCGAAGCACACCCTTGACCCTTGCCATCACTTGAAGCGATGGACGTTCGACAGCTGCTTGTTGACGCTGAAGTTCTTGCGGTAAATCAGTGCCATCTTGCCGATGACTTGAACCAGATCCGCTTTGCCGACCTTGCAGAGTTCTGCAATGGACGCCAGGCGCGATTCGCGATCGAGGATGTTGAGCTTGATTTTGATCAGCTCGTGATCCGCCAGGGCGCGTTCAAGTTCGGCTAACACACCTTCAGTCAAACCGTTGTCAGCCACAATCAAAACTGGTTTCAGATGGTGGCCAATGGATTTGTACTGTTTCTTCTGCTCTTGAGTGAGCGGCATAATCTGACCCTTTCGTCTGGATTCTGTAAAATGGCGGCCATTTTACCCGAGGGCTCGTGGATCCGCCCAATTAATCACGACCCTTATCAACGAGGTGCCCAATGGCGCGTTCCAAGACAAGCCTTGGTTGGCTGAAAAGACATGTCAACGATCCTTATGTGAAGCAGGCGCAGAAGGATGGCTACCGCTCGCGTGCGAGTTACAAACTTCTGGAGGTCCAGGAGAAATACAAGCTGATCCGTCCAGGGATGAGCGTTGTCGACCTGGGCGCGGCGCCCGGAGGGTGGTCGCAGGTGACTAGCCGCCTGATCGGTGGTGAGGGGCGTCTGATCGCCTCGGACATTCTGGAAATGGACAGCATTCCGGACGTGACTTTCATCCGGGGTGACTTCACTGAGGATGAAGTGCTCGCTCGGATCCTTGAAGCCGTGGGTAATTCGCAGGTGGACCTTGTGATTTCCGATATGGCCCCCAATATGAGTGGTACGCCTGAAGTGGACATGCCGAAAGCCATGTTTCTTTGCGAGCTGGCGCTTGATCTGGCGGAGCGGATACTCAAGCCAGGTGGTAATTTTGTTATCAAGATTTTTCAGGGCGAAGGGTTTGATGTTTACTTGAAGGATACTCGTCGGAAATTCGACAAGATCCAGATGATCAAGCCGGACTCGTCTCGAGGCAGCTCCCGCGAGCAATACATGCTGGCTTGGGGTTACCGCGGGCGTAGTGAGTAAAACGAGGTTTTTTGGCGGGGCGATAGGTTTTTCGTATTTCGTCCCGTGAGCATTAGCGAATATTGTGTAGAAAGTGTTTCACAAAGGGTTACAGACGGCGCCTGCCAGAGCCGTAGGTAATGTAGTAAGTTAGGCCGGTGAATATCATGCGAAGCGCGCGCCATTAGCGGAGCTTGCTTCAGAGGGTAGTTAATTGAACGATATGGCAAAGAATCTGATCCTGTGGTTGATCATCGCGGCTGTCCTGGTGACGGTGATGAACAACTTCTCCAGCCCTAACGAGCCGCAGACCCTCAACTATTCCGACTTCATCCAGCAGGTCAAGGATGGCAAGGTCGAGCGCGTAGCGGTTGACGGCTACGTGATTACCGGTAAACGCAACGATGGCGACAGCTTCAAGACCATTCGTCCGGCCATCCAGGACAACGGTCTGATCGGTGACCTCGTGGACAACCACGTCGTGGTCGAAGGCAAGCAGCCTGAACAGCAAAGCATCTGGACTCAACTCCTGGTCGCAAGCTTCCCGATTCTCGTGATCATTGCCGTTTTCATGTTCTTCATGCGCCAGATGCAAGGTGGTGCGGGCGGTAAGGGCGGGCCGATGAGCTTCGGCAAGAGTAAGGCGCGCCTGCTCTCTGAAGATCAGGTGAAAACCACATTGGCTGACGTTGCCGGTTGCGACGAAGCCAAGGAAGAAGTCGGCGAACTGGTCGAGTTCCTCCGTGATCCGGGCAAGTTCCAGCGTCTGGGTGGTCGTATTCCTCGCGGCGTACTGATGGTCGGTCCTCCGGGGACCGGTAAAACGTTGCTGGCCAAGGCGATTGCCGGCGAAGCGAAAGTGCCGTTCTTCACCATCTCCGGTTCCGACTTTGTTGAAATGTTCGTTGGTGTTGGTGCTAGCCGCGTTCGCGATATGTTCGAGCAGGCCAAGAAGCACGCGCCATGCATCATCTTTATCGATGAAATCGACGCTGTTGGTCGTCACCGTGGTGCCGGCATGGGCGGTGGTCACGATGAGCGCGAGCAGACTCTCAACCAGTTGCTGGTAGAGATGGACGGCTTCGAAATGAATGACGGCATCATCGTTATCGCTGCAACCAACCGGCCGGACGTATTGGACCCTGCGTTGCTGCGTCCAGGCCGTTTCGACCGTCAGGTTGTGGTTGGTCTGCCAGACATTCGTGGTCGCGAACAGATTCTTAAAGTCCATATGCGCAAAGTGCCAATGGGTGACGACGTCGCTCCAGCGGTGATCGCTCGCGGCACGCCTGGTTTCTCCGGTGCTGACCTGGCTAACCTGGTGAACGAAGCGTCTTTGTTCGCCGCCCGTGCCGGCAAGCGCATTGTCGAAATGAAAGAGTTCGAACTGGCGAAAGACAAGATCATGATGGGCGCTGAGCGCAAATCGATGGTCATGTCCGAGAAGGAAAAGCAGAACACCGCTTATCACGAAGCCGGCCACGCTATCGTGGGTCGTGTCGTGCCAGAGCATGATCCGGTCTACAAGGTTTCGATCATTCCGCGCGGGCGTGCGTTGGGTGTGACCATGTTCCTGCCGGAAGAAGATCGCTACAGCTTGTCCAAGCGTGCGCTTATCAGCCAGATCTGCTCGCTGTACGGTGGTCGTATCGCAGAAGAAATGACCCTGGGCTTCGATGGCGTCACCACGGGTGCATCCAATGACATCATGCGTGCAAGCCAGATTGCGCGGAACATGGTGACCAAGTGGGGCTTGTCGGAAAAACTCGGCCCGCTGATGTATGCAGAAGAAGAGGGTGAAGTGTTCCTCGGTCGCGGCGGCGGTGGTCAGAGTGCGAGCTTCTCTGGTGAGACAGCCAAACTGATCGACTCCGAAGTGCGTAGCATCATTGACCAGTGCTATGGCACGGCCAAGCAGATCCTCACGGACAACCGAGACAAGCTTGATGCCATGGCTGATGCCCTGATGAAGTACGAGACGATTGATGCTGATCAGATCGATGACATCATGGCCGGTCGTGCACCGCGCGAGCCTCGTGACTGGTCAGGTGGCACTGGTACTTCCGGGACACCTCCGGCAGTGCAGGACGAGCGTCCGGAAACACCAATCGGCGGTCCGGCTGCTGACGTATAAGGTTTGAAATGACTTCTGTTCAGTCCTCGACCCGGTTGCCTTGCGGCAACCGGGTTCTTGATTTGGCCCAGACGCATGTCATGGGTATTCTCAATGTCACTCCTGATTCCTTTTCTGACGGCGGCCGATACAGCCAGTTGGATGTGGCTCTGCGCCACGCCGAGTCGATGGTGTTGGCGGGTGCGACACTGATTGATGTCGGTGGAGAATCAACCCGCCCAGGCGCCCGGGCGGTTTCTCCGCTTGAGGAGTTGGAGCGCGTCGCTCCTATCGTTGAGCGCATCCATCGCGAACTCGATGTGATTATTTCTGTCGATACTTCCACGCCAGCAGTCATGCGTGAGACCGCGCGCTTGGGTGCCGGCTTGATCAACGATGTGCGCTCGCTTCGTCGAGATGGTGCCCTGGATGCGGCTGCAGTCACTGGGCTACCCGTGTGTCTGATGCATATGCTCGGTGAGCCGGGCGACATGCAGGATAATCCGCACTACCAGGACGTCACCAAAGAAGTGGGCGAATTTCTCACTGAGCGAATGGCTCAGTGCGCGTTGGTGGGTATCCCGCCGGAGCGGATTATTCTTGATCCGGGTTTTGGCTTCGCGAAAACCTTGCGGCACAATCTAAGCTTGTTTAAGCATATGGAAGCCTTGCACGCCTTGGGGCGGCCCCTGCTGGTCGGGGTTTCGCGAAAGAGCATGATTGGTCAGGCCTTGAACCGTCCGGTCGGTGAGCGTCTTTTTGGTGGTCTTGCGCTCGCAGCGCTGGCTTCGGCCAAGGGGGCGCGTATATTGCGCGTCCATGATGTTGCCGAAACAATGGACGTGGTGCGGATGATCGCCGCAGTGGAATCAGCCGAATAAGAATGATGGAGCACTTATGAGCAAAAAATACTTTGGTACCGACGGTATTCGTGGTCGTGTCGGCGAATACCCGATTACTCCTGACTTCATGCTCAAACTCGGCTGGGCGGCGGGTATGGCGTTCCGCAAAATGGGCGCTTGCAAGGTATTAGTCGGCAAGGACACCCGGATATCCGGTTACATGTTTGAATCTGCGCTAGAGGCCGGGTTGACGTCGGCAGGTGCGGACGTGATGCTGCTGGGCCCCATGCCAACGCCAGCGATCGCTTATCTGACGCGTACTTTTCATGCTGAAGCGGGCATCGTGATCAGTGCCTCGCATAATCCTCACGATGACAATGGCATCAAGTTCTTCTCCGGAAAGGGCACCAAACTCCCGGATGAAGTCGAACTGATGATTGAAGAGTTGCTCGACACCCCGATGACCGTCGTTGAGTCCAGCAAGATTGGCAAGGTCTCGCGCATCAACGACGCTTCTGGCCGTTACATCGAATTCTGCAAAAGCAGCGTCCCGACCGGCACCAGCTTCGCTGGTCTGAAGATCGTGATCGACTGCGCCCATGGTGCGACCTACAAGGTTGCCCCAAGCGTATTCCGTGAGTTGGGTGCTGAAGTCGTTGTGCTATCCGCTCAGCCGAATGGTCTGAACATCAACGACAATTGTGGTTCGACCCATATGGGTCAATTGCAGGCTGCCGTATTGGCTGAGCACGCTGATCTGGGTATCGCGTTCGATGGCGACGGTGATCGTGTCCTGATGGTTGATCACACCGGTGCCATTGTTGACGGTGACGAACTGCTCTATATCATTGCCCGCGATCTGCATGAGCGCGACAAGCTGCAAGGCGGTGTGGTCGGCACGTTGATGAGTAACCTGGGGCTGGAATTGGCCCTGGCGGATCTGTCGATTCCATTTGTGCGTGCCAACGTTGGCGACCGCTATGTCATCGCTGACTTGCTTGAGCGCAACTGGCTGGTGGGTGGTGAGAACTCGGGGCATATCGTTTGCTTCAATCACACCACGACCGGTGATGCGATCATTGCTGCACTGCAGGTGTTGATGGCGTTGAAGACTCGCTCCGAAGGGCTGGCTCAGGCTCGTCAAGCGCTGCGCAAGTGCCCTCAAGTGCTGATCAACGTCCGTTTTGGTGGTGGTGCGAGTCCGCTCGATCATCCAGCCGTCAAAGAAGCCAGCGACCGTGTTACCAAGGCGATGGCGGGGCGTGGTCGGGTGCTATTGCGCAAGTCCGGGACGGAGCCGTTGGTGCGTGTCATGGTTGAAGGCGAGGACGAAACACAGGTTCGCGGTTACGCCGAAGAGCTGGCAAAACTCGTTACTGAAGTTTCTGCCTGAATTCGGCTTGCCAGCCTTGATTGTGTTGGGTAACATCTGCGCCCACTTTGACCGACGAGGTACAGCATGCGTCGCCCTATGGTAGCTGGTAACTGGAAGATGCACGGTACCCGCGCCAGCGTCGCTGAGCTGATCAACGGCCTTAGTCACCTGGCCTTGCCGAGCGGTGTTGATGTCGCGGTATTCCCGCCTAGCTTGTTCATCAATCAAGTGATTGATGGCATGAAAGGCCAGTCGGTTTCGGTCGGCGCGCAGAATTCTGCGGTGGAATCCGAGCAAGGTGCGTTGACCGGTGAAATCGCGCCGAGTCAGTTGGTGGATGCAGGTTGTTCCCTGGTACTTGTCGGGCACTCCGAACGCCGCCAGATATTGGGCGAGCAGGACGCAGTGCTGATCCGCAAGTTCGCAGCGGCGCAGGCCTCTGGCTTGATTCCGGTGTTGTGCATAGGGGAGACCCTTGAGCAGCGCGAAGCCGGGAAAACGATGGAGGTTGTCTCGGCTCAACTGAGCAGCATCATCGATGAGCTGGGTGTCGATGTATTTGCAAAAGCAGTGATCGCTTACGAGCCGGTTTGGGCCATTGGCACCGGGCTGACTGCTTCGCCGCAACAAGCGCAGGATGTGCATGCAGCCATTCGCGCGCAGTTGGCGGCAAAGAATTCTGAAGTCGCACAAGGTGTGCGGCTTCTATACGGCGGCAGCGTGAAGGCGGCCAATGCGGTCGAACTGTTCGGCATGCCGGATATCGATGGGGGTCTCATTGGTGGGGCTTCCCTGAATGCAGATGAGTTCGGTGCGATCTGTCGCGCCGCGGGAAACTGAAAAAATGCTGGAAACAGTCGTAGTCGTTTTTCATCTGCTGGGTGCATTGGGCGTAGTTGCTCTCGTATTGCTGCAGCAGGGTAAAGGTGCGGATGCTGGCGCGTCTTTCGGAGCAGGTGCTTCAAATACTGTATTCGGAAGCCAAGGTTCCTCTACCTTTCTTAGTAAGTTTACTGCTATACTTGCCGCAGGTTTCTTCATAACCAGCTTGGGGTTAGGTTACTTTGCTAAAGAGAAGGCTCACCAGCTGACTCAAGTAGGTCTCCCAAATCCAGCAGTGTTGGAAGTTCCAAAGCAACAACCGGCTTCTGATGATGTCCCGGTGCTTCAAGAGCAAAAGTCGGCTACTCCAGCGACTGACGTGCCTCCAGCTCAAGAGCAAAAGTAAGAAGGGTTTCAAACGTAGTATTGCCGAGGTGGTGGAATTGGTAGACACGCAACCTTGAGGTGGTTGTGCCCATAGGGTGTAGGGGTTCGAGTCCCCTTCTCGGTACCAATTGTCAGGAGAGCCCGCTGTTGCGGGCTTTCTTGTAGGTGGAAGGTTACATTGACCCTGTTAGGGATCGGTCGTATACTTCCGCCCCAGCTTTGTCGCGGGGTGGAGCAGTCTGGTAGCTCGTCGGGCTCATAACCCGAAGGTCGTCGGTTCAAATCCGGCCCCCGCAACCAGTTTAAGGAGCCCCTTTTAAGGGGCTTTTTGTTAGCTGGACACTTTCTGCGCCGCTGTTCGACGGCGTTTCAAGGATGGGCGTTTCGCCCATTTTTTTATTTTGCATAGCATGCACATACATGCACGAGGGGGTTCAGGTGTCGAGCAAGCTAGAAGAGTTGCAGGCCTTGTTGGCCCCGGTGGTCGTGGCCCTGGGCTATGAATGCTGGGGTATTGAGTTTTCGGCTCAAGGTCGTCACTCGATGTTGCGCGTTTATATTGATAAAGAGGGCGGTGTGCTGGTGGACGATTGCGCCATTGTCAGCCGTCAGATCAGCGGTGTCCTGGATGTTGAAGATCCGATCGCCGTTGAGTACACCCTTGAAGTTTCCTCGCCTGGCATGGAACGCCCGCTGTTCACTATTGAGCAGTTTGCAAAATTTGCCGGTGAACAAGTGAAGATCAAGCTGCGCTCGCCTTTTGAAGGACGACGCAACTTTCAGGGCCTTCTGCGCGGTGTAGAAGATCAGGACGTCGTGGTGCAGGTAGAAGACCATGAGTTCCTGTTGCCGATCGATATGATCGACAAGGCCAACATTATTCCCAGTTTTGACTGAGACGCGGATCCCGCGGATCCAATGGCTTGCGAAAGGCGAGGCGTACGATGAGCAAAGAAGTACTGCTGGTTGTTGAGTCGGTATCCAATGAAAAGGGCGTACCGGCAAACGTAATTTTTGAAGCGCTGGAGCTGGCTCTGGCCACTGCTACCAAAAAGCGTTTTGAGGACGAAGTCGATCTGCGTGTGGAAATCAATCGCCACACCGGTGCTTATGAGACATTCCGTCGCTGGACGGTCGTCGAAGAAGCAGACCTGGACGATCCGGCCATTGAAACCTGGCCGAGCAAGGTTGCCGAAACGCATCCTGGTGCCAAGGTTGGCGATGTAGTCGAAGAAAAAATCGAATCCATCGAATTCGGCCGTATCGCTGCACAGACTGCCAAGCAAGTCATCGTGCAGAAAGTTCGTGAAGCCGAGCGCGCACAAGTGGTTGACGCTTATCGCGAACGCCTGGGGGAAATCATCTCCGGTACCGTGAAGAAAGTGACCCGCGACAACGTGATCGTCGACTTGGGCAACAACGCTGAAGCGTTGCTGGCTCGCGAAGATATCATTTCTCGCGAAACCTTCCGTGTCGGCGTGCGTCTGCGTGCGCTGCTCAAGGAAATCCGCACCGAGAACCGTGGCCCGCAGCTGATCTTGTCGCGTACCGCGCCTGAAATGCTGATCGAGTTGTTCCGCATCGAAGTGCCGGAAATCGCTGAAGGCCTGATCGAAGTAATGGCTGCATCCCGTGATCCGGGTTCGCGCGCCAAGATCGCGGTCCGCTCCAAGGACAAACGCATCGACCCACAGGGCGCTTGCATCGGTATGCGCGGTTCGCGTGTCCAGGCAGTGTCGGGTGAGTTGGGCGGTGAGCGTGTGGACATCGTCCTGTGGGACGACAACCCGGCTCAGTTCGTGATCAATGCCATGTCCCCGGCAGAGGTTGCGGCAATTATCGTTGACGAAGATGCCCACGCAATGGACATCGCCGTTGGCGCAGACAATCTGGCTCAGGCCATCGGTCGTGGTGGTCAGAACGTGCGTCTGGCTAGCCAATTGACTGGCTGGACCCTGAACGTGATGACCGAATCGGACATCCAGGCTAAGCAGCAAGCAGAAACCGGCGACATCCTGCGCAACTTCATCGACGAGCTGGAAGTCGACGAAGATCTGGCACAGGTGCTGGTAGATGAAGGCTTCACCAGCCTGGAAGAGATTGCCTACGTACCGTTGGAAGAAATGCTCAACATCGACGGCTTTGACGAAGAAACCGTCAACGAGCTTCGCGCTCGTGCCAAGGATCGTTTGTTGACCAAAGCCATCGCTACTGAGGAAAAGCTGGCAGACGCCCATCCGGCCGAAGACCTGCTCTCGCTTGAGGGTATGGACAAGGATTTGGCGATGGAACTGGCGGTGCGCGGCGTAATTACCCGCGAAGACCTGGCCGAGCAGTCTATTGACGACCTGCTCGACATCGACGGCATTGACGATGATCGTGCCGGCAAGTTGATCATGGCCGCCCGAGCCCACTGGTTCGAGTAATTAGGCGCGGCCTGAGGAGAGAAGTGCATGACGCAAGTCACGGTGAAACAACTGGCCGATGAGGTCAAAACACCGGTAGAGCGCCTGTTGCAGCAGATGCGTGAGGCAGGTCTGCCGCACACCGCCGCCGAAGAAAGTGTGACTGACAGTGAGAAGCAATCGTTGCTGACTCACTTGAAAAGCAGCCACAAGGCGAAAGTGGAAGAACCACGCAAGATCACGCTGCAGCGTAAAACCACCAGCACACTGCGTGTTGCTGGCAGCAAAAGCATCAGCGTTGAAGTTCGTAAAAAGAAAGTTTTCGTACAGCGCAGCCCGGAAGAAATCGAAGCCGAGCGCAAACGCGAACTGGAAGAGCGTCGCGCAGTAGAAAATGCTGCTCGTCAAAAGGCTGAAGAAGAAGCCAAGCGTCGCGCCGAAGAAGAAGCGCGTCGCCAGCCTGCTGCGGCGCAAAACGCTACTTCCGACGCTGTTGCAGCGCCTGCTGCAGTTGCTGAACCCGTGCGTGAAAGCGCACCGGTTGTGGCTGCCGCACCCGCACCGTCTGCTGACGCTCGCAACAAGCAGAACGAACAGCGCCGTCCGGACAAACCACGTGCCGACGATAACAATCGTCGTGGCAGTGGCGATGGCGAGCGCAAAAACGCTCCGCATCGTGCTTCGGTCAAAGAGAAAGCGCCTGCTCCACGTGTTGCGCCACGTACTACCGACGAAGAAAGCGATGGCTTCCGTCGTGGTGGTCGCGGCAAGGCCAAGTTGAAGAAACGCAACGCCCACGGTTTCCAGAGCCCAACCGGCCCTGTTGTGCGCGAAGTGAAGATCGGCGAGACCATCACTGTTGGCGATCTCGCCCAGCAGATGTCGGTCAAGGCAGCTGAAATCATCAAGTTCATGTTCAAACTGGGTACTCCAGCGACCATCAATCAGGTACTGGATCAGGAAACTGCCCAACTGGTTGCTGAAGAGCTGGGCCACAAAGTGACCCTGGTCAGCGACACCGCCCTGGAAGATTCCCTGGCCGAGTCCCTGAAGTTTGAAGGTGAAGCGTTCTCCCGTGCTCCAGTCGTGACCGTCATGGGCCACGTTGACCACGGTAAGACCTCGCTGCTCGACTATATCCGTCGTGCCAAGGTAGCTGCTGGCGAAGCTGGCGGTATCACCCAGCACATCGGTGCATACCACGTTGAAACCGAACGCGGCATGGTCACCTTCCTCGATACCCCGGGTCACGCCGCGTTTACCGCAATGCGTGCTCGTGGTGCCAAGGCGACCGACATCGTGATCCTGGTGGTTGCAGCGGACGACGGCGTGATGCCGCAGACCGTTGAAGCCGTTCAGCACGCCAAGGCTGCCGGTGTTCCGCTGGTTGTTGCAGTGAACAAAATCGACAAGCCGGGCGCCGATCTCGATCGCATCCGTAGCGAACTGTCGGTTCACGGCGTGACCTCGGAAGAGTGGGGCGGCGACACCCCGTTCGTATCGGTTTCGGCGAAAGTCGGTACTGGCGTGGACGAGTTGCTCGAAGCTGTTCTGCTGCAAGCCGAAGTCCTGGAACTGAAAGCAACTCCTTCGGCTCCTGGCCGTGGCGTTGTGGTTGAATCGCGTCTCGACAAAGGTCGTGGCCCGGTTGCAACCGTTCTGGTTCAAGACGGTACCCTGCGCCAAGGCGACATGGTGCTGGTCGGTTCGAACTATGGCCGTGTACGTGCCATGCTCGACGAGAACGGCAAGCCGATCAAGGAAGCCGGTCCTTCCATCCCTGTCGAGATCCTCGGCCTGGACGGTACCCCGGACGCTGGCGACGAGATGAGCGTGGTTGCCGACGAGAAGAAAGCCCGTGAAGTGGCTCTGTTCCGTCAAGGCAAGTTCCGCGAAGTCAAACTGGCCCGTGCTCACGCTGGTAAGCTTGAAAACATCTTCGAGAACATGGGTCAGGAAGAGAAGAAGACGCTCAACATCGTCCTCAAATCCGACGTCCGTGGTTCCCTGGAAGCGTTGAACGGTGCCTTGAACGGCCTGGGTAACGACGAAGTGCAAGTGCGTGTTGTGGGCGGCGGCGTGGGTGGTATCACCGAGTCCGACGCTAACCTGGCACTGGCTTCCAACGCTGTACTGTTCGGCTTCAACGTGCGTGCCGATGCCGGCGCTCGCAAGATCGTCGAGCAGGAAGGTCTGGATATGCGTTACTACAACGTGATCTACGACATCATCGAAGACGTCAAGAAGGCCCTCACCGGTATGCTGGGCAGCGATGTTCGCGAGAACATCCTGGGTACCGCTGAAGTGCGTGACGTGTTCCGTTCGCCGAAGTTTGGCGCGATCGCCGGTTGCATGGTTATCGAAGGTGTTGTTCACCGTAACCGACCAATCCGTGTACTGCGTGAAGACATCGTTATCTTCGAAGGCGAGCTGGAATCCCTGCGCCGCTTCAAGGATGACGCTTCCGAAGTACGTGCCGGCATGGAATGCGGTATCGGCGTGAAGAGCTACAACGACGTCAAAGTCGGTGACAAGATCGAAGTCTTCGAGAAGGTTCAGGTTGCTCGCAGCCTCTAACTCGCGCACTTCAAGGGCCACGCCTAGCCGCCGCATGCAGATGCGCGGCACCGCGTCAGGACTCTAAACGCAACGCCCGGTCTGGCTTTTGTCAGGCCGGGCGTTTGCCGCTTTCAGACCCCTCGGGTTTCACCGTGGGGCAGTAACAGGTAACAAGACATGGCAAAAGAATACAGCCGTACCCAACGTATCGGCGATCAGATGCAGCGTGAGCTGGCACAGCTGATCCGTCGTGAAGTCAAAGACCCGCGCGTCGGCCTGGTCACCATTACTGCTGTTGAAGTCAGCCGTGACGTCGGTCACGCCAAGATCTTCATCACCGTGATGGGGCAGGACAACGCCGAAGACATCGCACAAAGCATCAAGGTGCTCAACTCCGCCGCCGGTTTCCTGCGTATGCAGTTGGCTCGCGAAATGAAGTTGCGCAGCGTTCCTCAGTTGCACTTCCACTACGACGAAAGTGTCGTGCGTGGTGCGCACCTGTCGGCCCTGATCGAGCGTGCGGTGGCTGAAGACAATCAGCACCCGGTAGCGGCTGAACCCGAAGACGCCAAGGAGTAATCGGTGGCTCAGGTCAAACGTATCCGTCGTAACGTCAGCGGAATTATCCTGCTCGACAAGCCGCTGGGGTTCACCTCCAACGCCGCGTTGCAGAAGGTTCGCTGGTTGCTCAACGCCGAGAAAGCCGGGCACACCGGCAGTCTTGATCCGCTGGCCACCGGCGTGTTGCCGTTGTGCTTCGGTGAGGCGACCAAGTTTTCGCAGTACCTGCTCGACTCCGACAAGGGTTACGAAACCCTGGCGCAATTGGGCAAAACCACCACCACTGCGGATGCCGAGGGTGAGGTTTTGCAGGAGCGCCCGGTGACCGTTGGTCGCGCCGATGTCGAAGCTGTTTTGCCCGGTTTTCGTGGGAAAATCAGCCAGATACCGCCGATGTACTCGGCGCTCAAACGCGACGGGCAGCCGCTGTACAAGCTGGCCCGTGCCGGCGAAATAGTGGAGCGCGAACCGCGTTCTGTTACTATTGCGCGCTTGGAATTGCTGGCCTTCGAGGGTGATACTGCGCGGCTTGCAGTGGATTGCAGCAAAGGCACCTATATCCGCACTCTGGTGGAGGATATCGGTGAGAAACTCGGTTGTGGCGCTTACGTTGCTGAATTGCGACGTACCCAGGCCGGGCCTTTCACGCTCGCGCAGACGGTCACGCTGGAAGAGTTGGAAGCCGTACATGCCGAAGGCGGCAATGAAGCGGTTGATCGCTTCCTGATGCCATCGGACAGCGGCCTGCTGGATTGGCCGCTATTGCAGTTCTCGGAGCACAGTTCGTTCTACTGGCTTAACGGCCAACCGGTCCGAGCCCCGGATGCACCGAAATTCGGCATGGTACGGGTACAGGATCACAATGGTCGCTTCATCGGTATCGGTGAAGTGAGCGAAGACGGGCGCATCGCGCCACGTCGACTGATTCGGTCAGAATGACCGGACGAGGGTGGCTGTCAACAGGCACGGTCACTACTCATTTTTAGATACAGGGATTTGTCCCTGGCCTGTTGAAACTGTTTTTCTGAAACAGTTTCCTGATAAAAGGATTGCCTCATGGCTCTCGACGTTCAAGAAAAAGCTCAAATCGTAGCTGACTACCAGCAAGCCGTTGGTGACACTGGTTCGCCAGAAGTGCAAGTTGCACTGCTGACCCACAACATCAACAAGCTGCAAGGTCACTTCAAGGCCAACGGTAAAGATCACCACTCCCGTCGTGGTCTGATCCGCATGGTAAACCAGCGTCGTAAGCTGCTGGACTACCTGAAAGGCAAGGATCTGGGTCGTTATCAGGCTCTGATCGGTCGCCTGGGTCTGCGTCGCTAATAAGCGATTGCGCTAGAGGTTGGTTGTCTGTCGTGCGTCAGCGGGTTTCCCGCTGGCGCATGGCAGGCTCCCAGCCTCAAGTTTTATCTGGACACACGTTTTACCCCGGACAGGCGTTGGGCCGATTCCCGACATTGCCCAAGAATTTCGCAAGAAGACAAGTTCCCCAAGAGCCACAAAAGAAGGTAGGACACCGTGAACCCGGTAATCAAAAAATTCCAGTTCGGTCAGTCGACCGTTACCCTCGAGACTGGCCGTATCGCCCGTCAGGCCTCCGGCGCAGTATTGGTCACCGTTGACGACGATGTCAGCGTATTGGTGACCGTAGTCGGTGCCAAACAAGCCGATCCAGGCAAGGGCTTCTTCCCTCTGTCCGTTCACTACCAGGAAAAGACTTACGCTGCCGGTAAGATCCCTGGCGGTTTCTTCAAGCGCGAAGGCCGTCCTTCCGAGAAAGAAACCCTGACTTCCCGACTGATCGACCGTCCGATCCGTCCGCTGTTCCCAGAAGGCTTCATGAACGAAGTGCAGGTTGTCTGCACTGTCGTTTCCACCAGCAAGAAGACCGATCCGGACATCGCTGCGATGATCGGTACCTCGGCTGCCCTGGCCATCTCCGGCATTCCTTTCGATGGCCCGATCGGCGCTGCCCGCGTTGCGTTCCACGAAAGCACCGGTTACCTGCTGAACCCGACTTACGAACAGCAGAAAGCTTCGAGCCTGGACATGGTCGTTGCCGGTACTTCGGAAGCCGTGTTGATGGTTGAATCGGAAGCCAAAGAGCTGACCGAAGACCAGATGCTGGGTGCAGTACTGTTTGCTCACGACGAGTTCCAGGTTGTGATCAACGCTGTCAAAGAACTGGCTGCTGAAGCTGCCAAGCCGACCTGGACCTGGGCTCCACAGCCAGAAGCCACCGCATTGCTGGGCGCTATCCGTGCCGAGTTCGGCGACGCGATCTCCCAGGCTTACACCATCACCATCAAGGCCGACCGTTACGCTCGTCTGGGCGAACTGAAAGACCAGGTGGTTGCCAAGCTGTCCGGTGAAGAAGGCCAGCCTTCTTCCAGCGAAGTCAAAGCAGCATTCGGCGAAATCGAATACCGCACCGTTCGCGAAAACATCGTAAACGGCAAGCCACGTATCGACGGCCGCGACACCAAGACCGTACGTCCTCTGAACATCGAAGTCGGTGTTCTGCCTAAGACCCACGGTTCGGCCCTGTTCACCCGTGGCGAAACCCAGGCTCTGGTTGTTGCGACACTGGGTACCGCCCGTGACGCACAACTGCTGGACACCCTGGAAGGCGAGAAAAAAGACCCGTTCATGCTGCACTACAACTTCCCTCCGTTCTCGGTAGGTGAGTGTGGTCGCATGGGTGGCGCTGGTCGTCGCGAAATCGGTCACGGCCGTCTGGCCCGCCGTTCGATTGCCGCCATGCTGCCTGCTGCCGACGTGTTCCCGTACACCATTCGTGTTGTTTCGGAAATCACCGAGTCCAACGGTTCGAGCTCCATGGCTTCGGTCTGCGGCGCTTCCCTGGCCTTGATGGATGCCGGTGTCCCGATGAAAGCACCGGTTGCCGGTATCGCCATGGGCCTGGTTAAAGAAGGCGAGAAATTTGCCATCCTGACCGACATCCTGGGTGACGAAGACCACCTCGGCGACATGGACTTCAAAGTAGCCGGTACCGCCAAAGGTGTTACCGCGCTGCAGATGGACATCAAGATCAAAGGCATCACCGAAGAGATCATGGAAATCGCTCTGGGCCAAGCCCTGGAAGCGCGCCTGAATATCCTCGGTCAGATGAACCAGATCATTGGCCAGTCGCGTACCGAACTGTCGGAAAACGCTCCGACCATGATCGCGATGAAAATCGACACCGACAAAATCCGTGATGTCATCGGTAAAGGCGGCGCGACCATTCGTGCGATCTGTGAAGAGACCAAGGCTTCGATCGACATCGAAGACGACGGTTCGATCAAGATCTTCGGCGAAACCAAGGAAGCGGCTGAAGCAGCACGTCAGCGCGTTCTGGGCATCACCGCTGAAGCTGAAATCGGCAAGATCTACATGGGTAAGGTTGAGCGCATCGTCGACTTCGGCGCGTTCGTCAACATCCTGCCAGGCAAGGACGGTCTGGTTCACATCTCGATGCTGAGCGATGCTCGCGTTGAGAAAGTGACCGACATCCTGAAAGAAGGCCAGGAAGTGGAAGTACTGGTACTGGACGTGGACAACCGCGGCCGTATCAAGCTGTCCATCAAAGACGTAGCAGCAGCCAAGGCTTCGGGCGTTTAATCACTCCCCACGCCTGACCGCTTCAACGTTATAAAAAATGCCCCGCAGTGAACACTGCGGGGCATTTTTTTTGTCTGTGAAACGGGGTGTGAAGTTGCTGACCCTCGGACCCGGTGCTAGGTTTAGCCCACTGCCCGTGTAGCTCAGTTGGTAGAGCAGCGCACTCGTAACGCGAAGGTCGCAGGTTCGACTCCTGTCTCGGGCACCATCCCCCAGTTACGTCACCTTTCTGCTCAGTCATCCACGGTACGTCTGAGTTGATCCAGTTGATTGTCCTGATCGCTGACTTCGCGCCCGTACGAGTTGTGGATTATCAGGGATTTATCGTAAGAGGATGCGCTGTCGGAGTTGTGGATTTGAAAACTCGCCCCTGAGGGCCGTGCGAAATACACGCGGCCAGCCATGGCATCCGGTTTTTTTGTAGATTCGATGTAAACATGCCTGTAAATCGTCTGACAAAGGTCCTATATTCGACGTCGCACAAGCGCCATTTTTGCAGTTTTCAGATGATCCCCGAATGGTTCTGAAGGCCAGACAAACCGGGCTTCACACGGTTTTTTGCGTCAGAGAGATCCTTGATGATCCAGATCCATCTTCCATTCCCCAGATCAGCGAGAACGACATGACCGTTAAAGAATTGACCCAAGAAGCCAGACACGAAGAAGCGCTCAAGAAGTATCTGCTGGATTCGCCCCAACTCGCCGAAGAGATCAAGGACCTGCCGGCCGACGATCAGAAAGACCAGATTCAGTGGGCGTTTGAGGATGAGGCAGAGTCACAGGGCTTGCAGCCGTGGGAACTGACGCTCAAGTACACCTCGACCCAGGAAGAGTTTGAGGCTCAGCGCCTGGTTCTGCACAAGGAGGCGGCCGAGGTGCTGGGTGTCGAGTGGGAAGAGTACTGCGAGATGAACAATCTGGTGGTTTGAGAACAGCTTCAGGTTCCAAGCGGTAAGCTGCAACTAAAAGCAAAACTGCTTGAAACCTGGGGCTTGCCGCTCGCGGCTGTGTCTTAGAGGCTGAGGCGCATCGACAGGTCGACAGCCTTCACGTCCTTGGTCATCGCGCCAATCGAAATGTAATCCACCCCGGTTTCGGCGATCGGTAGCAGTGTGCTTTCATTGATCCCGCCGCTGGCTTCCAGTTTTGCCTTTCCCGCGTTCAGGCGCACGGCTTCACGCATGTCATCCAGGCTCAACTCGTCGAGCATGATGATGTCAGCGCCCGCCGCCAGCGCTGCCTTGAGTTCCTTGAGGCTTTCCACTTCAATCTCCACCGGTTTTCCCGGGGCAATCTTGTGCGCGGCATTAATGGCTTCCGGGATGCCACCGCTGGCGGCGATGTGGTTTTCCTTGATCAGGAAGGCGTCGTAGAGACCGATGCGGTGGTTATGGCAGCCGCCGCACGTCACGGCGTATTTTTGCGCCAGGCGCAGGCCCGGCAGGGTTTTGCGGGTGTCGAGCAACTTAACCTGCGTGCTGGCGACAAAGTCGGCCAGATGCCGCGCACGCGTGGCTACGCCCGACAGCAATTGCAGGAAGTTCAGCGCACTGCGTTCGCCCGTGAGCAGCGAGCGCGCCGGACCTTCGAGGTGAAACAGCGCCTGATTGGGTTGAACCCGTTCGCCATCACGCACCTGCCAATGCACCGCGACCCGTGGGTCCAGTTGCCGGAATACCGCATCGACCCAAGCCGTGCCGGCAATGACGGCGGCATCACGGGTGATGATGGTGGCTTTTGCCAGGCGTTCGGCCGGGATCAACTGTGCGGTGATATCGCCGCTGCCGACGTCTTCGAGCAGCGCACGGCGTACGTTGGCTTCGATTTCGGCGGTCAAGTCGGCGAGACGTAGATTCGGCATAACGGACTCCACAAACAAAGTGGTCCGATTATAGGGGTATGGCACGAGTCAACCCAAGGTGTTAGAGGCTTCCGTTTGTGCGGCAACTTGTATTTGGTCGATTTGTCGCTTAAGTCGGCATCTGTTCTCTGCGTCTATTTGAGCGGGGGATAAAGAGTCTTCTGGCACCGCGAGTGCCTTTTGCAAGATAATCCGCCTTGCTTTTGACGTCATGGCATTGACGTATTTTCGGATTTGTTCTACCCGCAAATCACCCTTTCAGGAGGCTTGGATGCACAACGACGGGAATGTAGTGCCTTTGCACAAAGGCGCTACCGATCAGGCGATTCACTCGCCGCTCGCCCGCCTGCCTGTGATTCTGTTTCAGGTTCGCGACAAGGCTGCACTGCAGCTTCGGCAGGGTTTACAGGACCTGTTCGATAATGCCGACGACACTTTGTTCGAAATGGCCGATCAGGCCCGTAATGAAGTTGAGCAGAACCTTTATTTCGAAGCCATGCGCGACTTGCGCCTCAAGCGTAAAAGCATCGAGCGCGAGTTCCTTGAATACTTCTTCGAGGCGTTTGTCAGCCTCACGCAATATGACAGCACTCAAGCTGCGTTGCCCCGGGCATTGACCCTTGACGTCTCGACACAACGCCCCGACGACATGGAACGCATCGTCGCGGTGGACGCGATGGTCACTAAAGTACTGAGTCGTGAAGGTGTTGCCCTCGGTCAGCTCACCGCGCGGCTCGGTGCGTTGATCGGTAAGGCGTTGGACGATCAGCGCAACCCCTTGGGTCCGGCAATGCTGTGCGAGTATTTCTTGCAGGCCGGGCGCAACCTTGGGGTAGAGATCAAGGTCAAGCTGATCATCCTAAAGTTGTTCGAGCGCTACGTACTCAGCAGCGCCGATCAGCTCTACGCTCAATCCAATCAATTACTCGTCGCCACCGGCATATTGCCCGAGCTCAAACTTGCGCCCACACGGCGTGCGACAGATCGCACGACGTCCAGCCAGGATAACCCGCCTTCGCCGACGAACAGCCGCTCGAACACGGCACAGATCGACGAGGTGTTCGCTGCCTTGCAGGAGCTGCTGCTGCCTGTGCGCGGCAGTGTCGCCCCGACCCTAGAGGCCAGCGCCGAGACACGACCCATTTCCACGCAGGACTTGTTGCGCATGCTCTCGCACTTGCAGCAACACGTGCCGGCACTGGCGGCTCAGGACGACTTCGATCTGCGCAACCAGCTCGAACAGTTGCTGACGCGGGTCAGCGTCAAAAGTGGCACGTCGCGCGTGGTCGGGGTCGTTGATGAAGACGTGATCAACCTGATCGCCATGCTGTTTGAATGCATGCTCGATGATCGCAACCTGCCGGATTCGCTCAAGGCGCTGATCGGCCGCCTGCAGATCCCGATGCTGAAAGTGGCGGTGCTCGACAAGCGTTTCTTCAGTCGAAGCAGCCATCCGGCCCGACGCTTGCTCAACGAAATTGCCGCTGCGGCCATGGGCTGGGGCGAGTGCGATGACCCTGAGCGCGACAGCCTGTACCTGCGCATCGAGCAGGTGGTGCAGCGTCTGTTGAATGACTTTGCTGACGACCCGGCGATTTTTTCCGAGCTGCTGGCGGATTTTCTCGCTTTCACCAGTGATGAGCGCCGCCGCAGTGAGTTACTGGAGCAGCGCACCTGTGACGCCGAAGAGGGCCGTGCCAGGACCGAACTGGCTCGCCAGCGTGTCGAACAGGCGCTGAATCAGGCGTTGTTGGGCAAAGTGTTGCCGCAAACGGTGGTGGTGCTCGTTCAGGAAGCCTGGAGCACAGTGCTGCTGCTGACCTGCCTCAAACACGGTGATCACTCGGCTGAATGGCGTGCGGACGTCCACACCATGGAGCAATTGATCTGGAGTGTGCAGCGTCACGACGAGCCCGATGCGAGCCAGCGCTTGCTGGCGCTGTTGCCTGGGCTACTGAAGTCATTGCGTGACGGGCTGAGCAGTTCGGCATTCGATCCTTTCGCCACCAGCGAGTTTTTCAGCGAGCTGGAAACCTTGCACGTTCACCTGTTCACAAATCCGGGGCAGGCAAACGAAGCGTCTTTCGATGCGCCGGTGATGGTCCGGATGACGCCGGAAATCGTCCTGCAAACCGCAGACGTAGGACCGGTCGAAACGGCATTTCCCCGTTTTCCGGCGGACGACGCCAGCTTGCTGCAAGTGGATCAACTGCATCCCGGCTGCTGGGTCGAGTTTCAAGAGGACGATGCAAACACCCTGCGCTGCAAGCTGGCCGCGATCATTGAAGCCACCGGCAACTACCTCTTCGTCAATCGCACCGGTATGAAAGTGCTGGAGCGCAGTCGCAGTGGCCTGGCACTGGAATTTCGTCGCGGCGCGGTGCGCGCGTTGGACGGTACCTTGCTGTTTGACCGGGCGCTGGCCTCTGTGCTCGTTAACCTGCGTTGCCTCAATCGCGGCAAGTGATCGCGTCCCGGTGGTCTATCGCGGCATACTGGGCGCCAACACAGTCGTCGTTGAAGGAACCTGTATGCAGTTGGACCCCGCGAGCGGTTGGTGCCAGGACGTGCGTTTATGCCCCTCACCCAACTTCAATGCGCGCCCCTCGGGCGAAATTTCCCTGCTGGTGATCCACAACATCAGCTTGCCGCCCGCGCAGTTCGCGACCGGCAAAGTGCAGGAATTCTTTCAGAATCGTCTGGATGTCACGGAGCATCCTTATTTTGAAGGTATTGCTGACTTGCGGGTGTCAGCGCACTTTCTGATTGAGCGTGACGGTACGGTCACTCAGTTTGTCTCTTGTCTGGAACGCGCCTGGCACGCCGGTATCTCGAATTTCGAGGGCCGGGAAACCTGTAACGATTTTTCCGTGGGCATCGAGCTTGAAGGTACGGATGATCTGCCGTTCACCGAGGCTCAGTATCACGCGCTGACGGCCTTGACCCGACAGCTGCAAAACGCCTACACCGGCATCACGGCGCAGCGCATTTGCGGGCACAGCGACATTGCCCCGGGGCGCAAGACCGATCCAGGGCCGGCGTTCGACTGGGCACGCTATCGCGCTGCCCTGGCAAAAGAGGAAGGACAATGAGTTTTCTGGTGTTGCTGTTGGCGGTATGGATCGAGAAGTTCTCGGCACTGCGCCATCGTGTCCAGCGTGATGGCGGATGGGTGCGCGAACTGAACAAGCTTGAGGTCATGCCACGTCTGATCGACCGGCCCTGGTTGATCCTGGTCATGATGGTGTTGCTGCCGGTCGCGCTGCTGGGATTGTTGTTGGTGGTGCTGGATCCGGTGGCCTACGGTCTGCTGGCGTTACCGGTGCATTTGCTGGTGGTGATTTACAGCCTGGGGCGCGGCGATCTGCTGGCCGGGTTGGGACCGTTTCGCGATGCCTGGCGCCGGGAAGACTTGCAAGCCGCTGCGCATGTGGCCAAACGGGACCTGGATATTTGTGCCGAAAGCGCCGAGCAACTGCTGGAACAGGTCGAAGCGCACCTGCTTTGGGAGGCTTACCAGAGTTTCTTCGCCGTCATTTTCTGGTACTTCCTGCTGGGGCCGGTGGCCGCCCTGAGTTACCGATTGCTGGCACTGGCCGAAGAGCATGGCGAGAACCCCGCCGTGGTCGAACGGGCGGCACAATTGCGTCACGCCTTTGATTGGGTGCCCGTGCGGTTGCTGGCGGCGAGTTTTGCACTGGTCGGCAACTTTGTTGCGGTCGGTCGGGTGATGGTGCATGAGTTGCTGAACTGGAATATCAGCGCCGCTCAGTTGATCGAGAAAGTCGGGATGGTCGCCGGTGAAATTCCGGCACCGGTCGTCGGACCGGATGGCATCAACAGCCTGGACCGGATCTGGGAGTTACTGCTGCGCGCGGCAGTGCTCTGGTACGCCGGTTTTGCGCTGTGGACGGTCCTGCCTTAGCACCTCAACCCCTGTAGCCGCTGACGCAGCCTGCGCCAGCCGCAACAGGGGTTTGCCTGCCCTCGTTAACCTTAAGTTACAAAACCCCCTGCCGATTTAAGATATACAGGGATAGCGCTGAATAGTGGCTATCTGCCGCCGAGCCGCGCCTGCCAAATAAAAATAAGAATGCAATGGGAGACTTCCAGTGAAGAGCTTGCTCTATCCCGCCGTCGCGCTGATGAACCGCCTGAGCTTCGGCATGAAGTTCAGCCTGATCAGCGTGTTGTTCCTTGTGCCCATGCTGGTCACCAACTTTTATCTGGTGCGAGACTCCTATCGCGAATTTCAGGGCACGCAAGTCGAGCTGCAAAGCCTTGACCTGCTGGGGAGTGGCATGACGCTGCGGCGTGACCTGGAGACCCTCAACAATCTGGTGCAGATCAACGTCACGCTTGGCCAGTCCGGTAAGGCCGGCAACGTCGAGTCGAAGATTGGCACCCTGGAGCAAAGTATTCTGGCGCGCCTGCAAGGGCTGACCGCGATGACCACCGATCCTGAGCAGATCACGGTTTTCGACGGCAAACGCGATGAAATGATCGCCGCGTTCAAGGCTCAGCAAACGGAAACTTCCCTGCAAAGCAAAAGCGGAATGATCGGCAAACTGCTTAGCAATGCGCAGATTTTCAGCCAGATCATCGCCACCCAGGCCGGCCTCAGTCGCGACAGCCAAAGCGACATGCGTCAACTGAGCGAGCTGATTACCAACGTCACCCCACTGGTGACCCAGTTGCTGGGCGAAGGCCGGGCGATGGGGTCGTTTTCGCTGGGGCAAGGCTTTCTCAACTCGGCATCGAGCACCCGATTCGATGAGTTGTTGGCGCAGATCGAAAAGCTCCAGGGCGAATACGGCCTGAAGTTGCAGGATGCACTGGGTTCCAGCAAAGCGGCGCGTGAAACCCTGGCTGCTCAAGCCGACAGCAGCAAGGCTTCGCTGAAAAAAGCCAGTGAGCTGTTCGAAGAAAAAGTGGTGATGGCCGACACCCTCGATGAGCCTTGGCAGGGCTTTTACGATCAAGTCACCGGCCTGATGGACCAGACCTACCAACTCAACGAAGCCACCCTGAAATTTCTGGGTATCCAGTTGCAGCAGCGACTGGAACAAAACCGCACCCATATGGTTTTGCAGGCCGTGGCGCTGTCGGTGGTGTTTGTGCTGATTTTCTACCTTTACGGCGGCTTCTACGCGTCGACCCGCACCACCCTCAAGCGTCTTGGCGCCATGATGGACACGGTCGCGGCGGGCGACATGACCGTGACCTTCCGCGCGGAAAGCCGCGATGAGCTCGGCGAGTTGGGCGAGGTGTTCAACGGCACCGTGAAGAAAATCCACGACCTGATCGAGCGCGTCGGAAAAACCGTCAATGAGGTCGAACGCCAGGCCGGGCAGGTACAAAGCGTTTCTACCCAGAGCAACCAGGCGGTGGCCGGGCAACGTTCGCAGATCGAGCAAGTCGCCACGGCCATGAACCAGATGTCGGCCACCTCCCTTGAGGTGGCGCGCAGTGCCGCTGCTGCGGTCAGCAGCGCCCACAGCGTCAACGACGAGACCATCAGCGGTCGAGGTCTGGTAGCGTCCCAGCAGGGCAGCATCGCGCAATTGGCCAGTGAGATCGATCAGTCAGTGATCGTGATCAATCAACTGGCCAGCGACAGCCAGTCCATCAGCCGCGTGCTGGAAGTGATCAAGAGCATCGCCGAACAGACCAATCTGCTGGCCCTCAACGCGGCCATCGAAGCCGCTCGGGCCGGTGAACAGGGGCGCGGGTTCGCGGTGGTGGCCGATGAGGTCCGCACGCTGGCCAAACGCACTCAGCAATCGACCGAAGAAATCGAGCAGATGATCACCAAGCTCCACAGCGGCGTCGGTGCGGCGGTGAAGGCCATGGGCATTAGCCATCAGGTGGCCGATGGCACGGTCGGGCAGTCGGAAAAAGTCCAGCAGGCGCTGGAAAACATACTCGGCGCTGTCGGCATGATCGTGGACCAGAACCAGCAAATCGCTGCAGCTGTCGAGCAGCAGACCGCCGTCGCCCACGACATCGATCAGAACATCGTCGAGATCAATCGCGCAGGCGAACGTACCGCCGAAGGGGCACACCAGACCGAGGATGCCAGCCGGGCGTTGTCGGCCCAAGTGGTGGAACTCAAGCATCTGATCAGCGCCTTTCGGGTGTAAGCGCCCTGAAGGTTTGCGAACAATCTGTAGTATTTGTTTCCATTGCGGATGAGATTGGTCCTCTTTTCCTCCGTGCTCTGATTTTTCGTCTTCAATGAAGGAAGATCATTCAATCTGCCCAGCCCTGAGGAGGCGAGGTAATGTCTGTTGCAACAATAGGGATACAGGGACACTGCGCTCACTGTGGGAGCACCCTGCGGCTGGAGGCCTGGCAACTCAATGCAATTGCAATCAACGAATCATTTGCCTGTACTCACTGCCACAAAGCCTTGCAGTTGAGCGACCCGAAACAGATCAAACGCTTCAAGTCGCTCGATTCACTCGGCTTGCTCCAGGCGAGCACGCTGGTGATGGTGTGCACGGCGGTCATGGTGGCGTTGGTCATGGAATGGATCGGTATGCTCAGCGTGGTCGAGCAGCTGAATTTTTCGCTGGTCGTCATTCTGGTCTACTTCGCCGTCATACAGTTCGCCCATCACCGTCAACACATCACGCTGATTCTGGAAGCCGCGAAGGCCCACGCCGACTGATTACCAGTTGAACAGCTCGCAGGCATTAGCCGTGCTGGTGGCGGCCAATTGCTCAGGGCTGATCGCCATGATCTGCGCCAGCGCCGAGCAGATCGCCGGCAGGTGCGCCGGGCTGTTGCGTTGACCGGGAAACATGGCCGGTGCCATGTCCGGTGAGTCGGTTTCCAGCACCACGGACTCCAGTGGCAATTCGGCAAGCACGCGGTGCATGCGCAACGCCTGCGGCCAGGTCGCGGCGCCACCCAGACCCAACTTGAAACCGAGCTTGATGTACTCGCGTGCTTCTTCTTTGCTGCCGGCGAAGGCATGGATAATCCCGGCACGTTTCAATCGAAAGCGTTTCAGCGTGGCAATCACCGCCGCGTGGCTGCGTCGCACATGGATCAGCGCCGGCAAATGGAAGTCCGCCGCCAGTTGCAGTTGCGCCTCGAACAGCGCTTGCTGGCGCTCGCGGTCCAGGGTTTCGATTAAGTAATCCAGACCGATTTCGCCCACTGCGCACAGCTGCCGATGACCGGCCAGGCGCGTCAGCCAGTCACCGAGTTTCGATAAATCTTCAGGACCATGATCCTCCAGATACACCGGGTGCAAACCGAGTGCCGCATGCAGGTCCGGATCGCTTTGCACCAGGTCCCAGACCCGTTGCCAATTAGCCTGATAAACCCCCAGCACCACCATCCGACGTACACCCAAGGCGCGGCTTTCGGCCAGCAACGCCTGACGATCCGCGTCGAAATCCGGAAAATCCAGATGAGTATGGCTGTCGATCAGCTCCACGGTTCAGTCCTGGTGAATACGCTGCTTGAAGGTCCGCGCGATGGCCTGCACGCCGGGTTGGTAATCGGACTGCTCGATGGCGGCCAGCGCCAGCGCCAGGGCTTTATCGGCGATCAACTGATGCTGCTGGGCCATGGCGTTGACCGGCAACGGCAGGAAGTCCAGCAACTGCGTGTCACCGAACGTGCCCAGGCGCAACGGACGGGTTTTCAGCGGGAAGTCATGCAAGGCATCGAACACCCCCTGAAGCAACACGTAGGAGGTGGTCACCAGGGCGTCTGGCAAATGCCCCAGACGCTGAAGCATTTCTTCCATCAACTGCTTGCCGCACTCGCGGCTGAACGATTCGCCGTGCTCGATCAGCACTTGGCCTTCGAACCCGTGCAGCGCTTCCTTGAAGCCGGTCGCGCGTTCCTGGCTGATGCTCAACTCGGGGCGCGCGCCGATCAAGGCGATTTGCTTGGGCAACGGGTCCAGCAGACTGCGGGTCAATTGCAGGCTGGCCTCGCGGTCGTCACTGATGACCGAGCAAAAATGTTCGGGCTCCATCACCCGGTCGATGGCGATGATCGGCATGCCTTTGGCTTGCAGCTGGCGGTAGCTGTCATCATCAGTCGGCAGGCAACTGGCGACGATCAGCGCGTCGCAGCGCCGGGCGCGGAACAATTTGAGCAATTGCCGCTCACTGTCGGGCGCATCGTCGGAGCTGGCGATCAGCAACTGATAGCCACGCGCTCGGGCGCCTTGTTCCAGCAGTTTGGCAATTCGCGCGTAACTGGGGTTTTCCAGGTCCGGCAGAATAAAACCCAATGTGCGCGTGTGCCGGCTGCGCAATCCGGCCGCTTGAGGATTGGGCGTAAAGCCATGCTGTTCGACGACCGCGCGCACGCGCTCGACGGTGGCGCTGCTGATACGTTGCTGTTCGGCCTTGCCATTAATGACATAACTGGCGGTGGTGACGGACACACCGGCCAATTGTGCGATATCACTGAGTTTCAACTCGGGTTTCCTTGTTTTTCGGCCGACGTTTTCGCCAATCCTACCCGAATCCGGCAAGCGACTATTGTCGAGCCTCATCCGACAGTTGGGCTTCAAGGATGCGACATTATCGAGTAACGTGCCAAGGGTTCTAGATTAAACGTTTCAGCAAGCGTATTTTCAGGGTTATACGCACCCTTGGCCGGTTCTGCCGTGAAACCGCCAAAAGTGCCGTTGAAGCGCTTAAGCTGATTCATTCAAAACAATACCTGGCGCTCTCAGACGCCAAAAAGGAGAAAGCATGCTCGAGCTCACTCTAGAGCAGATATCCATGGGCCAGTCGGCTGTGGATAAGTCCGCTGCGTTGCAGCTACTGGCCGAGCATCTGGTCGCCGATGGCCTGGTCGCCGATGGGTACCTCAACGGATTGCAGGCGCGTGAGGCCCAGGGCTCGACCTTTCTCGGTCAAGGTATTGCCATCCCTCACGGTACCCCGCAAACCCGCGACCTGGTGTTTTCCACCGGCGTGCGGCTGATGCAGTTCCCCGATGGCGTGGATTGGGGCGACGGTCAGATCGTGTACCTGGCAATCGGTATCGCGGCCAAGTCCGACGAACATTTACGCTTGCTGCAACTGTTGACCCGCGCGCTCGGCGAAACTGACCTGGGCCAGGCGTTGCGTCGCGCGAGCTCCGCCGAAGCCTTGTTGAAACTGCTGCAAGGCGCGCCGCAGGAATTGGCGCTGGATGCGCAGATGATTGGCTTGAGTGTGTCCGCCGATGATTTCGAGGAGCTGGTCTGGCGGGGCGCGCGTTTGCTGCGCCAAGCCGATTGCGTGAGCAACGGATTCTCCGCCGTCTTGCAACAGGTCGAAGCGTTGCCGCTGGGCGATGGCTTGTGGTGGTTGCACAGCGAACAAACGGTCAAGCGCCCGGGCCTGGCCTTCGTCACCCCGGACAAGCCGATGCGCTACCTCGGCCAGCCGCTCAGCGGGCTGTTTTGCCTGGCCAGCCTCGGTGAAGCCCATCAAGCGTTGCTCGAACGTCTGTGTGCGCTGCTGATTGAAGGCCGTGGCCACGAACTGGGTCGCGCCACCAGCAGCCGTAAAGTGCTCGAAGTCCTTGGCGGTGAAGTGCCGGCGGACTGGCCGAGCGCGCGCATCGCACTGGCCAACGCCCACGGCTTGCACGCCCGCCCGGCGAAGATCCTTGCGCAACTCGCGAAAAGTTTTGAAGGTGAAATTCGCGTACGCATCGTCGATGGCCAGGACAGCGCGGTGTCGGTGAAGAGCTTGAGCAAACTGCTCAGCCTCGGCGCCCGTCGTGGTCAGGTGCTGGAGTTCATCGCCGAACCGAGCATCGCTGCCGATGCCTTGCCCGCCTTACTGGCCGCCATCGAAGAAGGCCTCGGAGAAGAAATCGAGCCTTTGCCAGCCGTGAGCCAACAGCGCGAAGAGCTCGCAGAGATCGCCGAAGTGCTGCTCGCCCCGGCGTCCGGCTGCCTGATTCAAGCCATCGCCGCAGCCCCCGGCATTGCGATCGGTCCGGCGCATATTCAAGTGCTGCAAACCATCGACTACCCGCTGCGCGGTGAGTCCGCCGCCATCGAGCGCGAGCGTCTCAAACAGGCGCTGGCGCAGGTACGTCGCGACGTCGAAGGCTTGATCGAACGCAGCACGTCCAAGGCGATCCGCGAGATTTTCATCACTCACCAGGAAATGCTCGACGACCCGGAACTGTCCGATGAAGTCGACACCCGCCTCAAGCAAGGCGAAAGCGCCGAAGCGGCGTGGATGGCGGTGATCGAAGCGGCGGCCAGACAACAGGAGTCATTGCAGGATGCGTTGCTCGCCGAGCGTGCGGCGGACCTGCGCGACATCGGTCGGCGTGTGTTGGCGCAACTGAGCGGCGTCGAAACGCCAAGCGAGCCGCAGCAGCCATACATTCTGGTGATGGACGAAGTGGGGCCATCCGACGTCGCACGTCTCGACCCGGCCCGCGTCGCCGGTATTCTTACCGCTCGTGGCGGCGCCACGGCGCACAGTGCGATCGTCGCTCGAGCGCTGGGTATTCCGGCGCTGGTCGGTGCCGGGGCGGCCGTGTTGCTGCTGGCGCCGGGCACGCCGCTGCTGATTGATGGCCAGCGCGGCCGCCTGCATGTGGACGCCGATGCACTGACCTTGCAACGCGCCACCGAAGAACGTGACACCCGCGAACAACGCCTGAAAGTGGCCGCTGAACAACGTCATCAACCGGCACTGACCACTGACGGTCACGCGGTCGAAGTGTTCGCCAACATTGGCGAAAGCGCCGGTGTCACCAGCGCGGTGGAGCAGGGTGCCGAAGGCATTGGCCTGTTGCGTACCGAACTGATTTTCATGGCCCACTCGCAAGCGCCGGACGAGGCCACCCAGGAAGTTGAGTATCGCCGCGTCCTCGACGGTCTGGCCGGTCGACCGCTGGTGGTGCGCACCCTCGATGTCGGTGGGGACAAACCGCTGCCGTATTGGCCCATTGCCAAGGAAGAAAACCCGTTCCTCGGCGTGCGCGGCATTCGCCTGACGCTGCAACGTCCGAAAATCATGGAAGCACAATTGCGCGCCTTGCTGCGGGCCGCCGACAACCGCCCGCTGCGGATCATGTTTCCAATGGTCGGCAGTGTCGATGAATGGCGGCAGGCGCGGGACATGACCGAGCGCTTGCGTCTGGAAATCCCGGTTGCCGACCTGCAACTGGGGATCATGATCGAAGTGCCGTCGGCCGCGTTGCTGGCGCCGGTGCTGGCCAAAGAGGTCGACTTCTTCAGCGTCGGCACCAACGACTTGACCCAATACACCCTGGCCATCGACCGTGGTCATCCGACCCTGTCCGCCCAGGCTGACGGCCTGCACCCGGCGGTGCTGCAACTGATCGACATCACCGTGCGTGCGGCGCATGCCCATGGCAAATGGGTCGGCGTGTGCGGCGAGTTGGCGGCGGATCCGCTGGCGGTGCCGGTGTTGGTCGGACTCGGTGTGGACGAACTCAGCGTCTCGGGCCGCAGCATTGCCGAGGTCAAGGCGCGCATTCGCGAACTCAGCCTCGCCCAGACGCAAATGCTCGCCCGACAGGCCCTGGCCGTGGGCAGCGCCCATGAAGTACGTGCATTAGTGGAGGCTCTGTAATGGCCCGGATTTTAACCCTGACCCTCAACCCGGCGCTGGACCTCACCGTTCAGCTACCGCGTCTTGAACCCGGTCAGGTCAACCGCAGCGACGCCATGCACACCCACGCCGCTGGCAAAGGCATAAACGTGGCGCAAGTGCTGGCGGACCTTGGTCATCAGCTGACCGTCAGCGGTTTCCTCGGGGAAGACAATCTCCATGCGTTCGAAACCCTGTTCGCCAAGCGCGGTTTTGTCGACGCGTTCATACGCGTTCCCGGCGAGATTCGCAGCAACATCAAACTGGCGGAAGGCGACGGCCGTATCACCGATGTCAACGGTCCGGGACCGCGAGTGAGTGAAGCGGCGCAGCAGGCGTTGCTTGATCGTCTTGAACAAATTGCGCCAGGCCATGATGCGGTGGTCGTCGCCGGAAGCCTGCCGCAGGGCGTCAGTGCGCGTTGGTTGCAGGCGTTGATTGTGCGCTTGAAAAAGCTCGGTCTGAACGTCGCCCTCGACACCAGCGGTGAAGCGTTGCGTGCCGCACTCAAGGCCGGGCCGTGGCTGATCAAACCCAATACCGAAGAATTGGCTGATGCGCTCGGCTGCGAAGTTGTTTCGGTCGCGGCACAGGCTCAGGCCGCGAGCCGCTTGCACGCTCAAGGTATCGAGCACGTGGTGATCTCCCACGGTGCCGATGGGGTGAACTGGTTCGGTGTCGGTTCGGCGCTGCACGCCTCGCCGCCCAAGGTCAGCGTCGCCAGCACGGTGGGCGCGGGCGACTCGTTACTGGCCGGCATGCTTCATGGTTTGCTCAGCGCCGACACGCCTGAACAGACCCTGCGCACCGCCACGGCAATTGCCGCGATGGCGGTCACCCAGATCGGTTTCGGCATCGGCGATGTCGCGCAATTGGCGCAGCTCGAACAGGGCGTGCGCGTGCGTCCCCTGACAGAACAATAAGAGGGATTGTGATGAAATTAGCCATTGTTACGGCTTGCCCGAACGGCATGGTCACCAGTGTGCTGTGCGCCCGTTTGCTCGATGCGGCGGCTCAGCGTCAGGGCTGGATGACCTGTGTTGAAGTGGTGGATGCGGCGCATCCGGAGCGGCAGTTGTCGGCGGCCACGATCGAGGGCGCCGAGTGGGTGTTGCTGGTGACCAGTGTGCCGGTGGACATGACGCGATTCGTCGGCAAACGCGTGTACCAGAGCACCCCGGCGCAAGCCCTGCAAGATGTTGAAGCGGTGCTGCGGCGCGGTGCTGAAGAAGCTCAGGTGTACGTGGCCCCCGAAGTGGTCGCCGAGCCTGTGGCCCCCGCAAAAAACGCGCCACGACTGGTGGCGATCACCGCGTGCCCGACCGGCGTCGCACACACGTTCATGGCGGCCGAAGCGTTGCAGCAAGCGGCCAAGCGTCTGGGTTATGACCTGCAAGTGGAAACCCAAGGCTCGGTCGGCGCGCGCAATCCATTGAGCGCGGCGGCGATTGCCGATGCCGATGTGGTGCTGCTGGCCTGTGATATCGAAGTCGCCACCGAGCGGTTTGCCGGCAAGAAAATTTACCGTTGCGGCACCGGCATCGCGCTGAAACAGGCCGAGGCGACGCTGAACAAAGCACTGGCCGAAGGCCGGCAGGAAACCGCCGCCAGCGGCTCCAAAGGCCCGACCAAACAAGAGAAAACCGGCGTCTATAAACACCTGCTGACCGGTGTGTCGTTCATGCTGCCGATGGTGGTGGCGGGCGGCTTGATGATTGCGTTGTCATTTGTGTTCGGCATTACGGCGTTCAAGGAGCCGGGCACGTTGGCGGCGGCGCTGATGCAGATCGGTGGCGAGACCGCGTTCAAGTTGATGGTGCCGCTGCTGGCGGGTTACATCGCCTACTCGATTGCTGACCGTCCGGGCCTGGCGCCCGGGATGATCGGTGGTCTGTTGGCGAGCACCCTGGGGGCCGGTTTCATCGGCGGGATCATTGCCGGTTTCATCGCCGGTTATGCGGCGCAGGCGATCAACCGCTACGCGCGTTTGCCGCAGAGCCTTGAGGCGCTGAAACCGATCCTGATCATCCCGTTGCTGGCGAGTCTGTTCACTGGCCTGGTGATGATTTACGTGGTCGGCAAACCGGTGGCCGGGATGCTTGAAGGGCTGACCCACTTCCTCGACAGCATGGGCACCACCAACGCGATTCTTCTGGGTGTGTTGCTGGGCGGCATGATGTGCGTCGACCTTGGCGGGCCGATCAACAAAGCCGCGTATGCGTTCTCGGTGGGGCTGCTGGCGTCACAGAGTTATGCACCGATGGCCGCGACCATGGCCGCCGGCATGGTGCCACCGATTGGCCTGGGCATCGCCACGTTCATCGCACGACGCAAGTTTGCCCAGTCCGAACGCGAGGCCGGTAAAGCGGCGTTGGTGCTGGGGCTGTGCTTCATCTCGGAAGGCGCGATTCCGTTTGCCGCCAAAGACCCGCTGAGAGTGATCCCGGCGAGCATTGCCGGTGGCGCGCTGACCGGGGCGTTGTCGATGTATTTCGGCTGCAAGCTGATGGCGCCGCACGGTGGGTTGTTTGTGCTGGCGATCCCGAATGCGATCAACCATGCGTTGTTGTACTTGCTGGCGATTGTCGCCGGGAGTTTATTGACGGCAGTGGCGTATGCGCTGCTCAAACGGCCTGAAGCAGTGGAACTGGCACTGGAACCCGCCCAGGCCTGACACACCACCATCTACCCTGCGGGAGCGAGCTTGCTCGCGGTGACTGCTTGACATTCAATAGATTAGTTGACTGTTACACCGCCATCGCGAGCAAGCTCGCTCCCACAGGGATTGCATTTCACACCAGCGTCATGGGCATGTGCTTTAGTTTTTCCTTTTCAGGGAGAAGACCATGAGCGAATTCGACCTCGGCCGCCGTCGTGTCATGCAAGTGGTGGGCGCCGGGCTGTTGTTGCCAGGGCTGGCGCCGGCCGTGATCGCTTCGGTCAAGGATCGTCCGCAACTCACCGACGGCGTGCAGTCCGGCGACTTGCTCGGCGATCGGGCGATGGTCTGGAGCCGCAGCGACCGCCCCGCGCGAATGGTCGTGGAATGGGACACCCGCAGCCTGTTCAGCAACCCGCGCCGATTTGTCTCGCCGCTGGCCGATGCGCGCACCGATTTCACCGCGCGGGTCGAACTCACCGGCCTGCCCGCCGATCAGGCGATTTTCTATCGCGTGACCTTCGAAGATGCCCAAAGCGGTGTCGCCAGCGAACCCTGGTTCGGCCATTTGCGCAGCGTGCCGCAAACCCGTCGCGATATTCGTTTTGTCTGGAGTGGCGACACCGTCGGCCAAGGCTTCGGCATCAACCCGGACATCGGCGGTATGCGCATCTACGAAGCCATGCGATTGCGTCTGCCGGATTTCTTTATCCACAGCGGCGACACCATCTACGCCGACGGCCCGGTGCCGGCGCAGCTGACCACCGAAAGCGGTCGGGTGTGGCGCAACATCACCACTGAAGCCAAGAGCAAGGTCGCGCAACACCTCGACGATTTTCGCGGTAACTACCGCTACAACCTGATGGACGAAAACATCCGCCGCTTCAACGCCGAGGTCCCGCAGATCTGGCAGTGGGACGACCATGAAGTGGTGAACAACTGGTCGCCGGGCAAGCAACTCGATGCGCGCTATCAAGAGAAAGATATCCACAACCTGGTCGGCCGCGCGCGACAGGCCTGGCTCGAATATGCACCGATGCGTTTGCAGAGCGCCGACAACGGCGGGCGTATCTATCGCAAGCTTAGCTATGGGCCGATGCTTGATGTGTTTGTGCTCGACATGCGCAGTTACCGCGGCGCCAACGACGACAACCTCGGCGCGGCCAAACCCTTTCTCGGGCGCGAGCAACTCGACTGGCTCAAGCAGGCATTGAAAGGCTCGCAGGCCCAGTGGAAAGTCATCGCCGCCGACATGCCGATCGGCCTTGGCGTGCCCGACGGTGAGGTCAGCCCCGGCGTGACGCGCTGGGAAGCGGTGGCCAATGGTGATCCGGGACCGGCCCAGGGGCGGGAACTGGAAATCGCCGAGTTGCTGGGTTTCCTGCGGGCGCAGCAAGTGCGCAACGTTGTGTTTTTGACGGCGGATGTCCACTACTGCGCGGCGCATCACTACCACCCGGATCGTGCCGCGTTCCAGGACTTCGAACCGTTCTGGGAGTTCGTCGCCGGGCCGCTGAACGCGGGGAGTTTTGGACCGAATCCGCTGGACAAGACGTTCGGGCCGGAGGTGGTATTCGAGAAGGCGCCGCCGGCGCAGAACACTTCACCGTTTGCCGGGTTTCAGTTTTTTGGCGAGGTGAATATTGATGGGCAAACGGGGGAGATGAGCGTGGTGTTGCGGGATCTGGATGGGGTGGCGGTGTTTGAGCAGAAAGTGCAGCCGGTCTGAGAGGGCTGCGCACATTTTTGATCCGCCACAGAACCAATGTGGGAGCGGGCTTGCTCGCGAAGGGGGCATGACATTCAACAGAAATGTTGACTGTCAGATCGCATTCGCGAGCAAGCCCGCTCCCACATTTTTGGAGGGGTGTCAGTAGACGTCGCGGCGGTAGCGGCCTTGTTCGATCAGGCGATCGACCTCTGCAATCCCGAGCACTTCATTGAGCACGTGATCCACCCCTGACGCCATCCCCTGCAAGCTGCCGCAGATGTAGATGACGGCGCCATCAGCCAACCATTTCTTCAACTCGTCCGCCGACTCACGCAGGCGATCCTGCACATAAATCTTCTCGACCTGATCCCGCGAGAACGCCAGGTCCAGTCGCTCAAGGTCACCTGAAATCAACCACTCCTCCAGCTCATCGCGGCACAGGTAATCGTGTTCCCGATTGCGCTCGCCAAACACTAGCCAGTGGCGTTGTTGCCCGTCGGCGATGCGCGCCTTGAGCAAACTGCGCAGCCCGGCCAGACCCGTTCCGTTGCCCAGCAGGATCATCGGCACCGGCTCGGCCGGCAGATGGAACCCGCTGTTACGCCGGACTCGCAGACTGATGGTGCTACCTACCGGAGCGTGTTCGGTGAGCCAGCCGGAGCCGATGCCCAGGCTGCCATCGGCGTGCATTTCCTGGCGCACGATCAGTTCCAGAATACCGTCGGCCGCAATCGAGGCGATGGAGTATTCGCGCATGGCCAACGGCACCAGCGCATCGACCAGTGCCTGAGCGTGCAGGCCGACCAGATGGGCTCTGTTTTCAGGCAACTGGCGCGTGGCGAGGGCTTGCTCCAGCGGTTGTAACAAGCCATCGAGTGCAACCGTAGCGCGACCGTCGATGCCCAGGCCATCAAGGAAATGTTCGATGGCCCACGGGCAGTTGCGCGGCAGCACTTCCACCAGATCACCCGCCAGCCAACTGCTGGTGGACGGGGCGGTGAGGCCCAGCAAGTAAACTGGCGAGCCGCTGCTGTCCGGGTTGATCAACTCGCGGCGGGTCAGTGTCCAGTGGTCGTAGCTCAGTGCTTGCCAGGTGTCGACCGGTGTTTGCCCGGTCAACAGACCCAATTGCTGCTGCCAGTGACGCAAGGCGTACGGGTCGCCGCTGTCGACTTCCACCGGGGCGAACAAGGTTTTGCCGCCGTGCTCGCCCAGCCAGGTGTGCAAGCGTCGGGCGAAGCCGCAGAAGTGTTGGTACTGGCGATCACCAAGACCCAGTACCGCATAGTTCAGGCTTTCCAGGCGCGACGCCCGACTCAGAACCTTGCGCTCGAACCCGCGCGCACTGTCCGGTGCTTCGCCGTCGCCGAAGGTACTGACCACGAAGAGCGCATTAGTGGAATCGAGCAAATCCTGTTCGCTGACACTTGCCAGCGGCTGCACGTTCACCGGGACGCCGGCGGCTTGCAACTGGCCGGCGGTCTGCCACGCCAATTGTTCTGCGAAGCCGCTTTGGCTGGCGAAGCCGATCAACCATGCCGGTGCATCGCTGCCCGGTTGTTCGAGGCCTTTGCGTGCAGCCTTGATCTGCTTTTTCTTGCGCCGACGGTCGAGGTACAGCAACCAGCCGGTGACGAAAAACAACGGCATGGTCAGCGCGGTAATTGTCAGGATGATGCGCCCGACAATGCCGAAGTAACTGCCGACGTGCAGCGCATAAATGCTGGTGAGCAATTGTGCCTTGAGGCTCTTGTCGCTGTAGCGATCATGCTGCTTGACGATACCGGTCGCCGGATCGAGGGTGATCTGGTTCAAGGCGCGGTCGTGCGGTGAGGTTTTCAGCAGGTAGTACACGGTCGCTGGCTGGCCGGCCACGGGCGGCATACGGATGTTGTAGGCGCTGAGTGCCGGGCCTGCGGCGCTGTAGACGCTGCTCCAGATTGCTGCGTAATCGGCGGTTGGTGCCGGACCACTGGGGGCCGGGCCACGACCACCGCGCACGCGCTCGTTTTGCGGGGCGTCGGAGAGCAATCGGGTCAGGCCTTTGTTGTACCACTCATACGACCAGGACAACCCGGTCAGGGCCGCCAGGAGGTAAAACACCAGGCACCAGGTGCCAGCCACCGAGTGCAGGTCCCAGTTGAAACTGCGGCCCTTTTTCTTCCAGTCCAGGGTCAGCCAGGCACGCCAGCTTTTCCATTGGCGCGGCCAGCGCAGGTACAGGCCGGACAGGCAAAAGAACACCAGGATCAGCGTGCACGCGCCGGTGATGTTGCGGCCGGTATCGCCCATGGCGAGGAAGCGGTGCAGTTGCAGCACGAAGCCGAAGAAGTCCTGGCCGGTGGCATCGCCCATGAACTCGGCGGTATACGGGTCGAAGTAGCGCATTTCGCCACGGCGCTGACCCGCAGGCGGGGTGAAAAACACCTTGGCTGCATTGCCGCTGTCGGTCTCGACGGAGAGCATCGAGACTTTTTTGCCGGACATGGCTTCGATGCGCTCGACCAGTTCGGCGGGCGGCAGGACGCCGGCGACCTGCGTCTCGACCTGCAACACGGAAGGGTTGAGCACGTTCAGGATTTCGTCCTGAAACGACACCGTCGCCCCGGTGATGCCCATCAGGGCCAGGACCAGCCCGGCGCTGATGCCGAAAAACCAGTGCAACTGGAACAGGGTTTTCTTCAACACGTCACTCGCCTTGTTCGTTCAAAAATAGTCTTCACGGCGCGCATTATGCCGTGGGTTGTCGAGAAACATTCTTTTTTACGTACAAAAGCCCCGTTCATTGAGATGAACGGGGCCTGACCCTGATTTCAGCCTTCACCCACATCCCTGTGGGAGCGAGCTGGCTCGCGATGGCGGTGTATCAGCCAACATCAATGTCGAATGACAGACCGCTTTCGCGAGCAAGCCCGCTCCCACATGGGATTGCGGTGGGACCGATAATCAGAAGTGGAAGTTGGTGCTCAGCAACGCCGTACGGCCCGCCGCCTGGTTGGCGAAGTGGGTCGAGAAGGCCTTGTCGTAGTACGTTTCGTCGGTCAGGTTCTGCACGTTCAGTTGCAGGTCGACGTTTTTGCTCAGCTTGTAGGCCGCCATCGCGTCGTAACGAACGTAGGATTCCACCATGGTGGTGTTGGCCACGCTGCCGAAGACATCGTCGACATAGAACGCACCGCCACCGATCGTCAGCTTCGGCGTGACCTGATAGGTCGTCCACAGGCTGGCGCTGTTCTTCGGTGTGTTAGGCAGTTCGTTGCCATCGTTGGCTGCGCCCAAGGGACCGCCGTCGATTTGCTCGCTGTCCATGTAGGCGTAACCGGCGAACACTTGCCATTGGTCGGTCAGCTTGCCGGTGGCCGACAGTTCGACACCTTGCACGCGGGTTTTGCCGGCGTTTTCATACGTCGTGGTATTGACCTGGACACGGGCATTGTCTTTCTCGGTGCGGAAGATATCGGCGGTCAGCGACAGACGATCATTCATGAAATCCCACTTGGTACCGATTTCGTAGTTCTTGGTGGTTTCCGGCTCCAGGTCGCTTTTCAGCAGGTTGCCGTTGCGATCCGGCGTGCCACCCAGCGGGTTGCCTTCCGAACCTTCGCCCAGGGTGTTGCCCGGTGGCGTGGCCGACGTTGCGTAGGACGCGTAGATGCTGCCGTTTTCCGCCGGTTTGTACACGACACCGAACTGACCGGTGACGAACTCGCTGGTGTCATCGCCCTTGGACGTGGTCACGTCGGAACCGTTGAAGGTTTTGTAGTCGGTATCGAAATGGTCGTAGCGCAGGCCCATGTTCACCAGCCACTGCCGGGACAACTCCAGGGTGTCGAACACATACAACGCGTAGGTGTTGGCCTTGGTGTCGGTGCCGGCGTAGTTACGCGAAATTGCACCGTTCCATGGATCGTTCGGGTTCGGGTTGGACAGCGAAGTGCAGTTGTAGCCGCTCGGTGCGCCGATCAATGCCGGGGAGCAGTTGGTGGTTGCGGCCGCTGTCCTTGGAGTGGTGTCAGTGTTGACGTTGTACGAGGATTTCTGGTTTTCCTCGTGGGTGAACTCGATACCGGTGGCGAAGCTGTTCTTGAACCCGGCGATGTACATATCACCGAACAGATCGGTCTGGTTGGTCGTGGTCTCGGTGTTGCTGACACGGGTGTTTGCCCGGCGCCAGACGCTGCCATTGTTGACGTTGCCCTTGCTGTCGTCCGGCTGGGTCAGGATGTAATCCTGCATGCTGGTGCCGTGACGCAGGGTGTTCTTGACGGTCAGCGCGTCGTTCAGGTCGTGCTCGATGGCGAAGGTCGCGGTGTCGGTGCGGCCCTTGCGGAAGTCACGGTCGTTCAGGCCGTAAAAGTTGGTGCTGTCGCCGCCATCGTTTGGCTTGTCCGGATTGGACTTGGTGCGCGCAGCGGAACCGGCCACCGGGACGGTGTACGGAATGCCCGAGTCCGGGGTGTCGTTACTTTCCAGATGGTAGTAATCGAGGTTGACGCGGGTGTCGGTGCCCAGGCCGAAGGCCAGCGACGGCGCGATGCCCCAGCGGTCGTAGTCGACGCTGTCACGGCCAGCGACGTTGCTCTCGTGGCTCATCAGGTTCAGACGGCCCGCGGCGGTGTCGGTGAACTGGTAGTTGCTGTCCAGGGTGAAACGCTGGGTCTGGTCTGAACCCCAGGTAAAACCAGCATCGTTCGAGTCGCCCAAGTGGGCTTTCTTGCTCACCAGGTTGATGCTGCCGCCGGCAGCGCCACGGCCGCCGATGGCCGAGTTCGGGCCTTTGCTGACTTCAATCGATTCGACGGCGAAGATCTCGCGGCTCTGCGATCCGGTGTCGCGCACGCCGTCCAGGTAAGTGTCGCCCTGGGCGTCGAAGCCACGAATAAACGGGCGGTCGCCTTGCGGGTTGCCACCTTCACCGGCACCGAAAGTGATGCCAGGAACGGTGCGCAGTGCGTCTTGCATGTTCATCGCGCCGGTGTCCTTGAGGACTTGTTGCGGGATGACGGTAATTGAGCGCGGCGTGTCCACCAGCGGCGCGGTGTACTTGGACGAGGAGGCTTTTTCGACGTTGTAGGAAGTCTCGTCCTGGGCCTCGCCAGTGATGGCGGTAGCGCCCAGCGAAATCACATTACTCGGTGCTTTTTCGTCGGCTTTTTCTGCCGCGAAAACCATGTGGCCCGCAGAGCCGGCAGTAATCGCCATACCAATGGCCGATGCGAGCAAACGTGGTGAACTGACCGGTACGTGTGGTTGTTGACGTGACATTTGAATTCCCCTCCCCAAGGATTTGAGGCCGCGGAATATAGGGTAGACGCGTATTTGTATCAATTGCGAAACGTTATTATTCGCAAAGAATTTACATTCTTTACAATTTAACCTTACGGTTTTTGCCGTTTCGTCCGTCGCAGGGGTTTTACATGAGCAATAAGAATCAATACCATTAGCACCCCTTTGTTCCAGGTGTCTTTGCCATGCTGCTGCGCATTCCCGGCTTGTTCGCAAAAGAAGAAGTGCAGCGCATTCGCGAGGCGCTGGAACAAGCGGATTGGGCGGACGGCAAGATTACCGCTGGCTATCAGTCAGCCAAGGCCAAGCACAATTTGCAGTTGCCTGAAGGGCATCCAGTGGCCAAGGAGGTCGGCGCGGCGATGCTCGAACGGCTGTGGAAAAATCCGCTGTTCATGTCCGCGGCGTTACCGCACAAGGTTTTTCCCCCGTTGTTGAACTGTTACACGGCGGGTGGCAGTTTCGATTTCCACATCGATAACGCCGTGCGACAACCCAAGGGCAGCATCGAGCGGGTGCGCACCGATCTGTCGGCCACCCTGTTCTTCAGCGAGCCCGAGGACTACGACGGCGGTGAACTGGAAATCCAGGACACCTTCGGCACTCAACGGGTGAAGTTGCCCGCCGGCGACATGGTTTTGTATCCAGGCACCAGCCTGCACAAGGTCAATGCCGTCACCCGGGGTACGCGTTACGCCTCGTTCTTCTGGACGCAAAGCCTGGTGCGCGAAGACAGTCAGCGCGCCTTGCTGTTCGAGATGGACGGGGCGATCCAGCAATTGACTCACGACGTGCCTGATCACCCCTCGCTGATCCGCCTCACCGGCACGTATCACAACCTGCTGCGTCGTTGGGTCGAGGTATGAGTTATCAATTGCGCCGTGAGGAAGTCCTCGACGGTGATTCGCTCAAGGCCATGCTGGCGGAAAGTCCGGCGCGTGCAGCCCAAGCCATTCTGATCGCTGCTCGTGAAGGCGTACTGGACGCTCAGGCGCTGCTCGGGCAAATCCTGCTGGACGGCAACGGCATCGCGCTGGATCAGCCGTTGGCAGTGCGCTGGTTCGAGATTGCCGCTGAAGGCGGACATCTGATGGCGCGCAACATGCTCGGCCGTTGTCACGAACACGGCTGGGGTTGCATGGCAGATGCTTCGGTGGCTGCGCGGCATTATCGTATGGCCGCCAATGCCGGGCTGGATTGGGCGATGTACAACTACGCCAACCTGCTGGCGACCGGTCGTGGCGTGATGGAAGACCAGCAGCAAGCGCTGAGTCTCTATCGCCGCGCCGCCGAGCTCGGTCACGCGAAATCGATGAACCTGCTCGGGCGTTATCTGGAAGAAGGGCGGGTGTGTCCCAGGGATCTAACGGCCGCTCGTGACTGGTATCGACGTTCGGCGGTCGGCGGAGATTTTCGTGGGCAGTTCAGTTATGCCGCTGTGCTGGCCGAGGCGGGGAATGCCGAAGAGGCGTTGATCTGGTTGCGCAAGGCATTGGCGGGTGGAAATCTGAATTTCCTGAGCGTTGCGAGCAAGCGACTGGCAAGCGCAGAAAACCCACAACTTCGCGCACTGGCGCCCGAATATGCTCAACGTGTAATCGAGCTTGAGCGGCAACTGACACCGCTGTAACGCAGACACAAAAAAGCCCATGACAGGTCATGGGCTTTTTGATTTCTACGCGTGGCGCTTACACGTAAAACGACTTCAGCGGCGGAAAGCCATTGAATTCAACCGCGCTGTAACTGGTGGTGTACGCACCGGTCGACAGCCAGTACAAACGGTCACCAATCGCCAGGTTCAGCGGTAAACCGTACTTGTAGTTTTCGTACATGATGTCGGCGCTGTCGCAAGTCGGGCCGGCGATGACCACTTCTTCCATCTCGCCTTTCTTCTCGGTCCAGATCGGGAACTTGATGGCTTCGTCCATCGTTTCGATCAGGCCGGAGAACTTGCCCACATCCGTGTACACCCAGCGTTCTACCGCCGTGCGGGATTTACGCGCGACCAACACCACTTCGCTGACCAGGATACCGGCGTTGGCGATCAGCGAACGGCCCGGTTCGAGGATGATTTCCGGGAGGTCGTCACCGAAGTCTTCCTTGAGGAAGCGGATGATTTCTTCGGCGTAGGTTTCCAGGCTGTTGGTGCGGGTGATGTAGTTGGCCGGGAAGCCACCACCCATGTTGATCAGCTTGAGGTGAATGCCGTCTTCTTCTTTCAGGCGTTCGAAGATTACTTTGACCTTGGCGATCGCGGCGTCCCAGACGCTGATGTCGCGTTGTTGCGAGCCAACGTGGAACGAGATGCCGTAAGGCACCAGGCCCAGGTCACGGGCGAGGATCAGCAAGTCCATCGCCATGTCGGTCTGGCAGCCGAACTTGCGCGACAACGGCCAGTCAGCGGTGGTCGAGCCTTCGGTGAGGATGCGCACGTAGACTTTCGAACCCGGTGCAGCCTTGGCGATGTTGCGCAGGTCGGCTTCGGAGTCGGTGGCATACAGACGCACGCCCTTCTCGTAGAAGTAGCGAATGTCCTTGGATTTCTTGATGGTGTTGCCGTAGCTGATGCGATCCGGGCCGACGCCCTGGTTCATCACTTTATCGAGCTCGTAGATCGACGCGATGTCGAAGTTCGACCCTTTTTCTTTGAGCAGGTCGATGATTTCGACGGCCGGGTTGGCCTTGACGGCGTAGTAGACCTTGGCGAATTCGAAGCCGGCGCGCAGGTCGTCATAGGCCTGGCTGATCATCGCGGTGTCGATCACCACGAACGGGGTTTCTTGTTTGTCGGCGAAGGCCTTCATTTTATTGAAGGTATCGCGCGCGAAATAGTCTTCGACGTTGATCGACATGCTGGGAACTCCTACTGGCAAACTGAAATTAACAATGGGTGCAAATGAACGTCCTCCGTATCCCCACTTTGGTTCGCCTACTTCCCAAGGCATGTCGCCGAAAGCAAAAAGGCCATGGGAAGCGCTGCTTTCCCTTGGCCTTGCTGTCTCGTCGTCAGTACTTGAGCCGGATGGATCGTTTCCAGCATGGACGTTCGGCGCGAACTTTAGGGCGTGAGGGGCTTGAGATCAACAAAAAATGTCGCGTTTTTGCACACATCCGTCGTGCGGTCCCGGACAGCTACTGATGTAACCGACCTGCATGACAGTGTGATGTTCCCGCTGGAGGGAGATTTGAGGTGCTTCAGGCGGGATTTGTGGTGCCCCCAATCGCGGGCAAGCCCGCTCCCACAGGATTTCTGTCGTACACAAATCCTGTGTACACCAAGAACCCTGTGGGAGCGGGCTTGCCCGCGAATGCGTCGGTCAGGCCACCGCAGTCTCGGCTGGCGAAACAATGCTGGTCTTGCCGCCACGGGATTTGCCGGAGCTCAGGTACTCGGCAATCGATTCCTGCGTCACTTCCCCCAGGAACACCCGCTCCGCATCCATCACCGGCAGCCACGAACGGTTGAACTCGTACATCCGCGACAGCAGGATGCGCAAATGCTCGTCAAACGCCGCCGTGGCGTTGAACTCACGCAGGTACTGCGCGCAAGTCCCGGTCTGACGGTGCAGATCTCGACGACGCACGTAGCCCAGGGCCTTATTTTCAGCGCAGGTGACCACGACATAACGACGGTCGAGCTCGTCCATCAACTCCAGCGCTTCAGCCACCGGCGTTTCCGGGCTCACCGACGGCGCGTTGTCCGCCGCGTCCTCGGCTTTCACCAGCAACAGTCGCTTGAGCGTGCTGTCCTGGCCGACGAAGTTGCTGACGAAATCGTCCGCCGGATGCGCCAGCAGCGTGTCCGGGTGATCAATCTGCAGCAGCTTGCCGGCACGGAAGATCGCAATCTTGTCGCCGAGCTTGATCGCTTCGTCGATGTCATGGCTGACCATGATCACGGTCTTGTTCAGCGCGCGTTGCATCTCGAAGAATTCGTTCTGGATCATTTCGCGGTTGATCGGGTCGACCGCGCCAAACGGTTCGTCCATCAACAACAACGGCGCATCCGCCGCCAGTGCGCGAATCACGCCGATCCGCTGTTGCTGGCCACCGGACAACTCTCGCGGGTAGCGATTCAGGTACTGCTTGGGTTCCAGCTTGATCATGCTCATCAACTCGCGGGCGCGGTCGTGGCATTTCTGTTTGTCCCAGCCGAGCAGGCGCGGAACGATGGTGATGTTTTCCTCGATGGTCATGTTCGGGAACAGACCGATCTGCTGGATCACGTAACCGATGTTGCGACGCAGGGTCACTTCGTCGAGGTCGGTGGTGTCTTCGCCGTTGATCAAGATCTTGCCCGAGGTCGGCTTGATCAGGCGGTTGATCATTTTCAGCGTGGTGCTTTTGCCGCAGCCCGATGGCCCGAGGAACACACAAATTTCGCCTTCATTGACGGTCAGGCTTACCGAGTCCACGGCTTTCACATCTTTGCCGTTGCTTTGGAAGGTCTTGCTGAGGTTTTGAAGTTCGATCATTTCAGGAGTCCTTTTGGAGTCAGCGTGCGTTGCAGCCATTGCAGAAGCAGGTCGGCGAAGATGGCCAGGAGACTGACCAGCACGGCGCCGACGATCAGCATCGACATGTCGCTGCGGCTGATGGAAGCGAGAATGAGAACACCGAGGCCACCGGCGCCGATGGTCGCGGCGATGGTCATGACACCGATGTTCATGACCACGGCAGTGCGCACGCCGGCGAGGATTACCGGCACCGCGATCGGCAGTTCGACCATGCGCAGGCGCTGGCCGAAGGTCATGCCGATGCCGCGTGCGGCTTCGCGAATGCCGGGTTCGACGCCGGTCAGGGCGAGGTAGGTGTTACGCATGATCGGCAACAGCGAATACAGAAACACTGCCGTGATCGCCGGCATCGGACCGAGGCCCTGGCCGAATTTGGAGTAGAACGGCAGCAGCAGGCCGAACAGCGCAATCGACGGAACCGTCAGCAGCACGGTAGCGCTGGCTTGCAGTGGGCCGGCGAGCGTCGGGAAACGCGTCATCAGAATGCCGAGCGGCACGCCGACCAGAATCGCCAGGGTCACGGCGATGCCGACCAGGGTGATGTGCTGCCAGGTCAGGTGCAGCACCAGCGGCCAGTCGAGATGGGAAAAGGCGTTCAGAAATTCCATGTCTTTTCCTCCTCAGTTCAATGGATGCTGGCGCAGAAAGTCTGCGGCAACGGATGAAGGGCTTTGGTGATCGACATCGACCCGCGCATTGAGTTGGCGCATGGTGGCGTCATCGAACAGCTCCGCCAGCGGCTTGATGTCTTCCGCCAGTTTTGGATGGGCGTCGAGGTAGTCCTGACGTACAACCGGCGCGGCGGTGTAGTCCGGGAAGTAGTGCTTGTCGTCTTCGAGCAGTTTCAGCTTGAAAGCGTTCAGACGACCGTCCGTGGTGTAGACCAGCCCGGCAAACACCTGGCCATTGCGCAGGGCGGTGTAGACCAGCCCGGCGTCCATCTGGCGAATGTTTTTGCGCGTCAGGTTCATGCCGTAAAGGTCGACCATGCCGTTCAGACCGTCGGAACGGTTGGCGAACTCGGTGTCCAGTGCCACCAGATGAATGTCCTTTTGCTCGGCCTGCAACACCGTGTTCAGCTCGCTGATGGTGTTGATCTGCGGATAGGCTTGCGCGGTTTTTTCCGGCAGGGCCAGCGCGTAGGTGTTGCTGAATTTCGACGGGGTCAGCCAGACGAGGCCTTTTTTCGCGTCGAGTTCTTTCACCTTGGCGTAGGACTGAGCGCTGTCGAGTTTTTCCGTGATGTGGTTGTAAGCCACCAACGACACGCCGGTGTATTCCCACATCAAATCCAGCTGGCCACTTTCGTGGGCGCTGCGAGCGAGGTTGCTGCCCAGGCCGCCGGTCACCTGGGTGTCATAACCCTTGGTGCGCAGGTATTGGGAGGTGATTTCCGCCAGCAGGGTTTGTTCGGTGAATACCCGTGCGCCAATGCGGATCACGGGTTTTTCAGCAGCTTGGGCAACGCCTGCGAACAGCAGGGCGCAGCCTAGTAAAAAGCTAAATGTCTTCATAAAGATTCCTTTGCCGAGGCTTAAGACGGGCGCAAGCCGCGTTCGAGCCAGAGGCGGCTGGCGAGTGTCACCAGACCGTCGAGCAGCAAGGCCAGCAGGGCGGTGCAGGCCGCGCCGAGTAGCAGTTGCGGCTGATTGTTCAGGGCGATGCCAGGGAAAATCAGACTGCCCAGGCTGTTGGCGCCGATCAGGAACGCCAGCGGTGCGGTACCAACGTTGATTGCCAGCGCCACGCGCACGCCGCCGATGATGATCGGCACGGCGTTTGGCAGTTCTACTCGCCACAGCACTTGAGTCGGGGTCATGCCGATGCCGACGGCCGCTTCTTTCAGTGAACCCTGAACGTTTTTCAGGCCTTCATAGGTGTTGCGCACAATCGGCAACAGCGAGGCGAGGAACAGGGCGAAGATCGCGGGTCCGCTGCCGATGCCCAGAATCCCCAGGGCGATGGCCAGTACGGCGAGAGGCGGCACGGTGTTGCCGATGTTGAAGAGCTGCATGAAGCGCTCAGCGCGGTCCACCATGGACGGACGGCTGAGGAAGATACCGGCGGGAATGCCCACAACGAGGGCGGCCAGCATGGAGACAAGGACGAGAATCAGATGAGCTTGCAGGTAAAACAACAAATCGTCGCGGTAATGTTCGATCGTGTTGATGCCAATCCAGTGGACCAGCAGGGCCAGAAGGGCGACGACAACCGCACCTCCTATCAGCCCTTTGCCATAGCGAATAGCCACAGGCGGACTCCTTTTTTCTTTTGTCGGCGAACGCAGTCCCTTGGGGCAGTCCATTACTGGCTGCCGGGTAATCAACGTTCGCGAGAAGCAGCTCTTCATGCGGGTAAAAACCGCATGACATCGAGCCATAAGCGCAGCCTCGTCAGGCCAACTTGCTGAATTGTCAGCCCCTGGTACGAGTGCCGTAACAGGGGAGTGGACGTCTGCACCTTTTAAAAGGTTCCATAATTAACAGCATTTAGCCACCGTTGATTTCGATTGCGCACTGTAGGAGCCGGCTTGCTGGCGATCGCATCGCCTGGGTTTATCTGACAGATCGCGGAGCTGTCATCGCCAGCAGGCCGGCTCCTACAAAGATCCGTGCGGCTGGGCGAACGGTGGTCCGTGACAGTCGCTTTGCGCTATACTCGCCGCCCTTTTTTGAATCACCTGCCAGGCGATTTCCCATGACCAAACAGGCCGCCGAAGTCGCGAAACGCCGCACTTTCGCCATTATTTCCCACCCCGATGCCGGTAAAACCACCATCACCGAGAAGCTCTTGCTGATGGGCAAGGCGATTGCGATTGCGGGCACGGTGAAGTCTCGCAAGTCCGACCGCCATGCCACCTCCGACTGGATGGAAATGGAAAAGCAGCGTGGTATTTCCATTACCACGTCGGTCATGCAGTTTCCGTATCGCGACCACATGATCAACCTGCTCGACACCCCGGGCCACGAAGACTTCTCCGAAGACACCTACCGCACCCTGACGGCAGTGGACTCGGCATTAATGGTGCTCGATGGCGGTAAGGGTGTAGAGCCTCGGACCATCGCGCTGATGGATGTTTGTCGTCTGCGTGACACCCCGATTGTCAGCTTCATCAACAAACTCGACCGTGACATCCGCGACCCGATTGAGCTGCTCGACGAGATCGAAGCGGTCCTGAAGATCAAGGCTGCGCCGATCACCTGGCCGATCGGTTGCTACCGCGACTTCAAAGGCGTGTATCACCTCGCCGACGACTACATCATCGTGTACACCGCCGGTCACGGCCACGAACGTACCGATGTGAAAATCATCGAGAAGCTCGACTCCGATGAGGCTCGCGCGCATTTGGGCGACGAGTACGATCGTTTTGTCGATCAGCTGGAACTGGTGCAGGGTGCCTGTCACGAATTCAATCAACAGGAATTCCTGGACGGCCAACTGACGCCGGTGTTCTTCGGTACTGCATTGGGCAACTTCGGTGTCGATCACGTGCTCGACGCCGTGGTCAACTGGGCGCCGAAACCGCTGGCCCGTGTGGCCAACGAGCGCACCGTAGAACCGGTTGAAGAGAAGTTCGCCGGTTTCGTGTTCAAGATCCAGGCGAACATGGACCCCAAACACCGCGACCGCATCGCCTTCATGCGGATCTGCTCCGGCAAGTACGAAAAAGGCATGAAGATGCGCCACGTGCGCACCGGCAAAGACGTGCGGATCGGCGATGCGCTGACATTCTTCTCCTCTGAACGTGAGCAACTGGAAGAAGCGTTTGCCGGCGATATCATCGGTTTGCACAACCACGGCACCATCCAGATCGGCGACACCTTCACCGAAGGTGAAACCCTGGGCTTCACCGGTATCCCGCACTTCGCGCCGGAATTGTTCCGTCGCGTACGCCTGCGTGACCCGCTGAAATCCAAGCAATTGCGTCAGGGCTTGCAGCAGTTGGCGGAAGAGGGCGCGACCCAGGTGTTTTTCCCCGAGCGCAGCAACGACATCATCCTCGGCGCCGTCGGTGTGCTGCAGTTCGATGTGGTCGCCAGCCGCTTGAAAGAGGAATACAAGGTTGAGTGCTCATACGAGCCGATCACCGTTTATTCCGCGCGCTGGATCGATTGCAGCGACAAGAAGAAGCTTGAGGAATTCTCCAACAAGGCGGTGGAAAACCTCGCGATCGACGGCGGTGGTCACCTGACTTACCTGGCCCCGACCCGGGTCAACCTGGCGTTGATGGAAGAGCGCTGGCCGGACGTGAAATTCCGTGCGACGCGTGAGCATCACTAAGCGCGAAGTTGAAACACCCCAAACCCCGTTGCGAAAGCTGCGGGGTTTTTTTTGCTGACGCGCTCCCACATTAGACCGAGCCAGAAGTGGTAATAACTATTCGCCATAACCCTTATTCGAAACCAATCTGCCGATCATGCGCATTTCCAGCCTGCCGTTAGCGTCCTATCTGGTGAACCACGCTGATCGGAACTAGATTTCATTCAGCGCCAGTCAGGCACCCAAGCGTCACACATGAAAGGACGGAATCTATGAAAATCTTTCAACGCATTTTGCTATTGATCAAAGTAATGGTGATGTTGTCTCTTGGGGCATCGGCCGCGTGGGCCAGTAGCCCAGGGCACTCCCATGGTTACTCGGGTGTTCAGGGGCCAGGCAGTTCAATTCATGCCATTTACGCCGATGACTCTGATCCTGATGGTCAGGACTCTGGCAAAAGTGGCACTGAAGGCGCGGACGAACCGACGGGTTCCGACGATGAAGAAAGTGACGACCAATCGTAAATCCCGGGCAAAAAAAACCCCTTTGCCGGATTGATGCGCAATCGAAGCAGAAGGGGTTTGATTGACTAAAGCGCGCCTCATCTCATGAGGCGCGCTTTTTTTCAGGCCGCGCCGTCGAGGAACTGCTCCGCGTAATGGCAAGCCACCTGGCGGTTATCGAGAGGGCGCAGGGCCGGCTCTTCGGTGCTGCAACGCTCGGTGGCGTACGGGCAGCGCTTGTGGAAAGCGCAGCCGGATGGCGGGTTCAGCGGGTTAGGCAACTCACCGACGATCTTGATTTTCGGCTTGTTCGGGTCCGGGTGAATGGTCGGTGTGGCCGACAACAGCGCCTGGGTGTACGGGTGCAGCGGACGCTCGTAGATGTCGTTCTTCGGACCCATTTCCACCGGGCGACCGAGGTACATCACCATCACGTCATCGGCAACGTGTTGCACCACCGCCAGGTTGTGCGAGATGAACACGTAGGCGGTGTTGAACTCTTGCTGCAAATCCATGAACAGGTTCAACACCTGCGCCTGAATCGACACGTCCAGCGCCGAGGTCGGTTCGTCCGCTACCAGCACTTTAGGCTGCAACATCATCGCGCGGGCCAGGGCGATTCGCTGGCGCTGACCGCCGGAGAACATGTGCGGATAACGCTGATAGTGCTCAGGACGCAAGCCCACCTGCTTCATCATTGCCTGGACTTTTTCGCGACGTTCGGCCGCCGACAGGTTGGTGTTGATCAGCAGCGGTTCGCCGAGCTGGTCACCGACCTTTTGCCGAGGGTTGAGCGAGGCGTACGGGCTCTGGAACACCATCTGCACGTCTTTGCGCAGTTGTTTACGCTGCGCCTTGTCGGCACCGGCGACTTCCTGGCCGGCGATTTTCAAGGAGCCGGAGGATGGCTCTTCGATCAGCGTCAATGCACGGGCCAAGGTGGATTTTCCGCAGCCCGATTCACCAACGACAGCGAGGGTCTTGCCGGCATGCAGTTCAAACGACACGCCGTTGAGGGCACGTACGGTCGCATGGCCCTTGAACAGGCCGCGGGACACTTCGTAGTGACGGGTCAGGTCGCGGGCGGTAAGTACGACGGCCATTACGCCACCTCCTGATTAAGCGGGTAGAAGCAGCGGGCGAGGCTGTTGCTTTTCGGGTCAAGGGCCGGACGTTGCTGACGGCAGGTTTCCTGCACATACGGGCAACGCGGCGACAGCAGGCAACCTTGCGGACGGTCGTAACGACCGGGGACGATACCCGGCAGGGTCGACAGGCGTGTGGCGCCGAGGCTGTGTTCCGGAATCGCTTTGAGCAACGCTTCGCTGTACGGGTGCGCCGGGATGTCGAACAGCTGTGGCACCTGACCGACTTCAACGGCCTGGCCGGCGTACATCACACACACGCGCTGGGCGGTTTCAGCCACGACCGCGAGGTCGTGAGTGATCAGCACCAGGCCCATGTTCTGTTCTTTCTGCAACGCCAGCAGCAGGTCCATGATCTGCGCCTGAATCGTGACGTCCAGAGCTGTGGTCGGTTCGTCGGCGATCAGCAGTTTCGGTTCACCGGCAATCGCCATGGCAATTGCAACACGCTGGCTCATACCGCCGGACAGTTGGTGCGGGTAGGCGTCCATACGGCTGGCGGCGCCCGGGATTTCAACTTTTTCCAGCAGCTCAATGGCACGCTTGCGCGCTTGCTTGCCGGACATTTTCAGGTGCAGGCGCAGCACTTCTTCGATCTGGAAACCGACGGTGTAGCTCGGGTTCAACGCGGTCATCGGGTCCTGAAAGACCATGGCCAGGTCTTTGCCGACGATTTGTCGACGCTGACGATTGCTGAGCTTGAGCATGTTCTTGCCGTCGAAATTCAGGGCGTCGGCGGTGACGATCCCCGGATGCTCGATCAGGCCCATCAGCGCCATCATGGTCACGGATTTACCCGAACCCGACTCGCCAACGATGGCCAGGACTTCGCCTTTTTCCACGGTAATGTCGAGCCCGTCGACCACCGGAACGGCGTTCTTGTCGCCGAAGCGAACGTTGAGATTCTTGATTTCTAACAGTGACATTTGAATTTCCTCAGGCGGCGTTCTTGAGTTTCGGGTCCAGCGCATCGCGCAGGCCGTCGCCCATCAAGTTGATTGCCAGCACGCTGAGCAAAATGGTCAAACCAGGCAGGCTTACCACCCACCAGGCGCGTTCGATGTAGTCGCGAGCCGAAGCCAGCATGGTGCCCCACTCAGGGGTTGGCGGTTGAACACCAAGACCCAGGAAGCCCAGGGCCGCGGCATCGAGAATCGCCGAGGAGAAGCTCAAGGTTGCCTGAACGATCAGCGGCGCCATGCAGTTCGGCAGCACAGTGATGAACATCAGGCGGGGCAGCGTGGCACCGGCCAGGCGCGCGGCGGTCACGTAGTCGCGGTTCAACTCGCCCATCACCGCGGCGCGGGTCAGACGAACATAGGACGGCAGGGACACCACGGCGATGGCGATCACGGTATTGATCAGGCCAGGGCCGAGGATGGCGACAATCGCCACGGCCAGCAGCAGCGACGGCAGGGCCAGCATGATGTCCATCAGACGCATGATGGTCGGGCCTAAAACACGCGGGAAGAAACCGGCGAACAGACCCAGGAGAATCCCCGGGATCAGCGACATCACTACCGACGACAAGCCGATCAGCAGGGACAGGCGCGAGCCGGTAATCAGGCGCGACAGCAGGTCGCGACCCAGTTCATCGGTGCCGAGCAGGAACTGGATCTGCCCACCTTCCAGCCAGGCTGGCGGGGTCAGCAGGAAGTCACGGTATTGCTCGCTCGGGTTATGCGGGGCAACCCACGGCGCGAAGATCGCGCAGAAAATCACCAGCAACATGAACATCAGGCCGGCGACGGCGCCCTTGTTGCGGGAAAACGCGTGCCAGAATTCTTTGTACGGGGACGGATACAGCAGGCTTTGATCGACTGTTACCGCTTGATTTGGGGTTGTAGCTGGAGTGGTCATGGTCATGATCTCAGCGCTGGTGACGGATGCGTGGGTTGGCAAAGCCGTAGAGGATGTCCACTACGAAGTTGACCAGAATCACCAGGCAGGCGATTAACAGGATGCCGTTTTGCACGACTGGATAGTCACGGGCGCCAATGGCTTCGATCAGCCATTTGCCGATGCCGGGCCACGAGAAAATGGTTTCGGTCAGGACCGCACCGGCCAGCAATGTGCCGACTTGCAGGCCGACCACGGTCAATACCGGAATCAGCGCGTTGCGCAGGCCGTGCACGAACACCACGCGAGAAGGCGACAGGCCTTTGGCGCGGGCGGTACGGATGTAGTCTTCACGCAGCACTTCGAGCATCGAAGAACGGGTCATCCGCGCGATAACGGCCAGCGGGATGGTACCCAGCACGATGGCCGGCAGGATCAGGTGATGCAGGGCATCGAAGAATGCGCCAACGTCATCGGCCAGCAAGGTGTCGATGAGCATGAAGCCGGTGCGCGGCTCGATGTCGTAGAGCAGGTCGATCCGCCCGGACACCGGGGTCCAGCCCAGGCTCACCGAGAAGAACATGATCAGGATCAGGCCCCACCAGAAGATCGGCATCGAATATCCCGCCAGGGAGATGCCCATCACCCCATGGTCGAACAGGGATCCTCGTTTGAGTGCCGCAATCACGCCGGCCAGGAGGCCCAGGATGCCGGCGAACAACAGGGCGGCCATGGACAGTTCCAGGGTCGCGGGGAATAGAGAGGTGAATTCGCTCCACACGCTTTCACGGGTACGCAGCGATTCGCCGAGGTCGCCGTGAGCCAGTTTGCCGATGTAGTCCACGTATTGGGCGTACAGAGGCTTGTTCAGACCAAGGCGTTCCATTGCCTGAGCATGCATTTCGGGGTCGACTCGACGTTCGCCCATCATTACTTCCACGGGGTCGCCTGGAATCATGCGAATCAACGCGAAAGTCAGCAAGGTGATGCCGAAGAACGTGGGGATCAATAACCCCAATCGGCGGGCAATAAAACTAAACATCTTGTGGTGTACCTCATCAGCCGGTTAGGCGTGCCTGGTGTCCCTGGAGTCAGGGACACCGGGAGTTTTCTTATTTACTTCACCTGGGTGGTGGCGAAGTTATTCGTGGTAAGCGGGCTAATGTGATAGCCCTCTACGTTGTTGCGCATTGCGGTAAACATACGGGTGTGCGCCATGCTGATCCATGGCTGATCCTGATTGAAAACTTCCTGGGCTTGCTCGTAGAGCGCTGCACGTTCCGTCGGGTTCACTTTAGCTCGGGCTTCGTCGATCAGCGTCTGGAATTTCTCGTTGCACCAGCGCGCGTAGTTTTCGCCGTTCTTGGCTGCTTCGCAACTCAGCATAGGCGTCAGGAAGTTATCCGGATCACCGTTATCACCTGCCCATCCGGCGGAAACCATGTCGTGTTCGCCGTTCTTCGCACGTTTGAGCATTTCGCCCCATTCCATGACGCGAATATCGATCTTGATACCGACCTTGGCCAGGTCAGCCTGCATCATCTGCGCGCCCAGCATCGGGTTCGGGTTGGTCGGCCCGCCGCCGTTACGGGTGAACAGTGTAAACGTTGTGCCTTCCGGCACGCCTGCTTCCTTGAGCAAGGCGCGGGCCTTGTCCAGGTCACGCGGCGGGTTGGTCAGCGTGTGGTTGTAGCCCAGCAGGGTGTCCGGGTACGGGTTGACCGCCACGGTCGCATTGCCTTTGCCAAACAGCGCGTTGACATAAGCGGCCTTGTCGAACGCGATGTCGATGGCTTTGCGCACACGCACATCGCTCATGTATTTGTGCGAGGTGTTCATCGCGATGTACGAAACGGTCATCGCGTTCAGTTCATCAACCTTGAGGTTGGTGTCTTTCTTGATGCTCGGGATGTCATCCGGTTTCGGATACAGCGCGATCTGGCACTCATTGGCCTTGAGCTTTTGCAGGCGCACATTGTTGTCGGTGGCGATCGCCAGAATCAAGGCCTCAGCCGGTGGCTTGCCACGGAAGTACTCCGGGTTGGCCTTGAAGCGGACTTGCGCGTCCTTGTTGTAGCGTTGGAACACGAACGGACCGGTGCCGATCGGCTTGTTGTTCAGGTCGCCGGTCTTGTTCGCCTTGAGCAACTGGTCGGCGTATTCGGCGGAGTAGATCGAGGAGAAGGCCATGGCAATGTCGGCCAGGAACGGTGCTTCACGACGGGTCAGGGTGAACTTGACCGTATTGTCGTCGACTTTCTCGACGCTTTTGAGCAGCTCTTTGAAGCCCATGCTTTCAAAGTACGGGAAGCCCACGCTCGACAGTGTGTGCCATGGGTGGTTCGGGTCCAGCTGACGCTGGAAGCTCCAGACCACGTCGTCGGCGTTCATGTCGCGCGTCGGTTTGAAATAGTCGGTGGTGTGAAACTTGACGCCTTTGCGCAGGTGGAACGTATAGCTCAGACCGTCTTCGCTGATGTCCCAGGAGTCGGCCAGTGCCGGAATCACTTCCGTGGTGCCCGGCTTGAAGTCCGCCAGACGATTGAAGATGGTTTCAGCCACCGCATCGGCCGTGACTGCAGTCGTGTACTGGACCATATCGAAGCCTTCCGGGCTGGCTTCGGTGCAGACCACCAGGGGTTTGGCAGCGACGCCAACAGCGACACTCAGCAACGCGGCCGCGATGGCCGCACGTAGGGGAAGCATTTTCATCAAGAACCCTCTGCAATCGGTTAAAGGACTAAAGCCCGACGGCCGATTCATTGTTGAATCAGCCGTCGGGCAGGTGCATTACAGGATGTTGAAAGGAATCGTGGTCACGAGACGGAACTCGTTGATGCTGCCATCAGCCTGGTTTTCGCTGCCACGGTGAGCGGTGTAGGTCGCGCGAACAGTGGTGGCCTTGAGCGGACCGCTCTGGATGGCGTACGAAGAACCGATGCCGTATTCATAGTGGCTCTCGCCGTCCATCGACTGCACGCCGTCGTAGCCGCCGCCCGCGTAGTGAGTACCGTCGATGCCCCAGCCACGCGCCTGGTAGATGTTGAACTTCAGGCCTGGCACGCCGTATTCAGCCATGTTCAGGCCGTAGGCGATCTGGAAGGACTTCTCGTTCGGGCCGTTGAAGTCCGACAGCAGGGAGTTGGCCAGGTAGATGCCGTTGGTTTCGTGCAGGTAGTCGAAGTATTCGTTACCGTTAATTTCCTGGTACGAGAAGGTCAGGGTGTGAGCCTGGTGAGTCAGGCCGAACGACAGGGAGCCGGCCTGGTTGTCGATGTCGCCCAACAGTTTTTTACCCTGGTCCACGGTTTTGTAGTAGTTCAGGCCGGTGGTCAGGCTCAGTACCGAGCTGTCACCCAGTACGTGGCTGGCGCCGAAGTAGTACTGGTTCCACAGGTCTTCGGCCTGGGTGCCCCAGAAGCTGGTGGTCAGGCTGGCGAACGGCTGGTAGGTGATGCCAGCGGTGTTGACGTGATCGGCTTCGGCGTCGGGGTTGCCGTATTCGGAGCGGAATTTGCTCAGGCTTTCTTCGGTACGCGGTGAGTTGCGATCGAAAGTGCCCAGGTCGAAGGCCAGGTTGTTCAGCTCTTCGCTGTGGATCGCGATACCTTCGAAGCTCGAAGGCAGGGCACGGTTACCGATGACGTCGACCTGTGGGCTGCTGAAGTTCATGCGACCGGCAGTCAGGGTGGTGTTGGAGACGCGCGCCTTGACGTTGGCCAGGCCCAGCTTGCTCCACTGACCTTGAGCGTCGCCGCCTTCTTTGGTCAGGGTCCGGTTGTTGCCCGCGCCTGGACGAGTGCCCGGTGCGCCACCGTTGTTGGAAGCGAGACTCTCGCGATCACGTTCCAGAGCGACAGCGTTGTAGGCCGCCACTTCGGTGCTGAAGCCAACGGTGCCTTCGGTGAAGCCGGAGTTGTACTTAATGATTGTGCCTTGCACCCAGTTGATACGACGATCAGTCGGGGTCGAAACGCCGTCTTTCTTGTAGAAGAACTTGCCGCCACGTTTCAGTTGTTCGTTGGCGTACCAGTTGCGCGTAGTGCCGGAGATGGATTGACCTTCGACGAAGCCGGTTGCATCAGCTTGTGCACTTTTGGTGTTGACCGTCACCGGGGTGAATTCCTGGCTCTGGGTTTCTGCGTACGCCGTGGCGGTGACGCTGCTGATGGCCAAGGCCAATAACGCGGTGCTGCTCAGTTTCATGGGTGAAGCTCCTTACTTTCTTTTTTTATGCCGGTCTTATGGTGATCCGGCTATTTGGTTTTTAACTCATACAAGGCATCGCAAACGTTTGCTGTGCGCCGAATTGACGAATTACGGCAATACGCTTGCGTGAGGGCGCACTGCGCCCCCAGCGTTCTGGCTAATCGGTTATTGGTCGATACTGACGCCCGAGAACACGTTGCGGCCGAAGGGGCTGACTGTGAACCCTTCGACTTTGGCGCTTAACGGCTGGTTAACCGTCGAGTGGGCGACCGGCGTAATCGGTACCTGTTGTTTGAGGTACTGCTGAGCCTGTTTGTACAGCACGGTGCGCTGGTCGCGGTCGGTGACGACCTTGGCCTGCTTGATCAGCTTGTCGTAAGCGGGATCACACCACATGGAGTAGTTGTTGCCACCAATGGCGTCGCAGCTGTAAAGCGTGCCGAGCCAGTTGTCCGGGTCCCCATTGTCCCCGGTCCAGCCGATCAGGCTGATGTCGTGCTCGCCATTCTTGGTGCGCTTGATGTACTCGCCCCATTCATAGCTGACGATCTTTACTTTGAGGCCGATTTTCGCCCAGTCAGCCTGGAGCATTTCGGCCATCAACTTGGCGTTCGGGTTGTAGGGGCGCTGAACCGGCATCGCCCACAGGGTAATTTCCGTGCCTTCCTTCACGCCGGCAGCCTTGAGCAGTTCCTTGGCTTTTTCCGGGTTGTAGGCGGCGTCTTTGATCGTTTCGTCGTAGGACCATTGGGTCGGCGGCATGGCGTTGACAGCCAACTGCCCGGCACCCTGGTAGACGGCGTTGAGAATACTTTGCTTGTTCACCGCCATGTCCAGTGCCTGGCGCACTTCGAGCTGGTCGAAAGGCTTGTGCCGAACGTTGTAGGCGATGTAACCGAGGTTGAATCCTGGCTTCTCGATGAGCTTGAGTTTTTCGTCGTTCTTCAGCGCGGTCACATCGGCAGGGCGCGGATGCAGGGTGATCTGGCATTCGTTGGCCTTGAGTTTCTGCACTCGCACCGACGCGTCGGTGTTGATGGCGAAAATCAGGTTGTCGAGCTTGACCCGGCTCGGGTCCCAGTACTGCTTGTTGCCGGTGTAACGGATGTTGGAGTCTTTCTGGTAACTCTTGAACACGAACGGTCCAGTGCCGATCGGCTTCTGGTTGATGTCGCTCGGTTTGCCGCCTGCCAGCAGATTGTCGGCGTATTCAGCGGACAGGATGGCGGCGAAGCTCATGGCGATGTTCTGGATGAACGCGGCGTCGACGCTGTTGAGCGTCATGACCACAGTCAGCGGCCCGGTCTTTTCGACCTTGGCGATGTTCTTGTTCAGGCTCATCCCGTTGAAGTACGGGAACTCGGTCGGATAAGCCTTACGGAAAGGCAGTTGCGGATCGAGCATGCGATTAAACGTGAACAACACGTCATCGGCATTGAAGTCACGGGTCGGCGTGAAGTAGGGCGTGGTATGAAACTTCACCCCTTCGCGCAGATGAAAGGTGTACTTGAGGCCGTCTTCGGAAATATCCCAACTGGTAGCCAGGCCCGGAACGACGTTGGTTGCGCCTTTTTCAAACTCTGCCAAACGGTTGTACAGCGGCTCGGCGGCGTCGTTATCGGTCGCAGTGGTGTACTGCGCCGTGTCGAAACCGGCGGGGCTACCTTCGGAGCAGAACACCAGGCTGTTGTTGGAGGCCTGGCTGATGGAGGTGGCAGCCAACAGGCCGGTGCCCAGTAATGCGGATAAAATCAAGGAATGGCGCATGACGCTCCCTCTTGTAATAACGAGTGTTTTGACAGCGAGCCGCCGTCCCGTCCTGGAACGTGGAAGATCACTGATTTCAAACCATGCATTGCAGCAATAACCGAGTGCCCACGCATAAGCTGGTCAGAACCCGACGGTATGAGCCGTGGATCTGGCAGTAAATGCGAACGGTCCTAAAGTTTCGTAGGAATTAGCAACACGTCCGACCCCGACGCAGTAGTAAGCGGCGGAATTGGGCGTAAGAGCTTTCCTGCTTTCTCGGCAGATAAAGCAACGGCGACGTCAAAAACGTCGCCGTTGAACACCTTACTTGCTGACGCTGACGCCGTAGAAGGAGTTCAAGCCAAACGGACTGATCTTGAAATCCTGCACTTCGTTGCGCATAGGTTGGAACACCGTCGAGTGAGCGATAGGTGTCATTGGAACTGCATCTTTGAGGACGTGTTGCGCCTGTTTGTACAGCTCGGTGCGCTTGGCCTGGTCGGTTGTGCGCTTGGCTTCTTTTACGATGCCGTCGAACTTCTTGTCGCACCACTTGGAGAAGTTGTTGCCTTCCAGCGAATCGCAGCCGAACAGCACGTTCAGCCAGTTGTCCGGATCACCATTGTCACCGCTCCAGCCAATCAGCATGGCCTGGTTCTCGCCACCTTTGGAGCGCTTGATGTACTCGCCCCACTCGTAGCTCTGGATCTTGACGTTCAGGCCGATTTTCTTCCAGTCGGACTGCAGCATCTCAGCCATCAGCTTGGCGTTCGGGTTATACGGACGCTGTACCGGCATCGCCCAGAGAACGATTTCGGTGCCTTCTTTCACGCCGGCTTCCTTGAGCAGCTCTTTGGCTTTCTCAGGATTGTACGGCGCATCCTTGATGGTGGTGTCGTAGGACCACTGGGTTGGGGGCATGGCGTTGACGGCCAATTGACCGGCGCCTTGGTACACGGAGTCGATGATCTGTTGCTTGTTGACGGCCATGTCCAGTGCCTGGCGAACCTTCAGGTCGGCCAACGGGTTTGCATCCGTTTGCCCTTTGACCTTAGGCATCACGTTGTAGGCGATGTAACCCAGGTTGAAACCGGCCTGGTCAGGCACTTTCAGGGTCTTGTCTTCTTTGAGCGCCTTCAGATCGGCTGGACGCGGGAACAGAGTGATCTGGCACTCGCCCTTCTTCAGCTTCTGGATACGCACCGACGGGTCGGTGGTGATGGCGAAGATCAGGTTGTCGATCTTGACGTCGTCAGGCTTCCAGTAGTCCTTGTTCCCGGTGTAGCGAATGTTGGAGTCTTTCTGGTAGCTCTTGAACACGAACGGGCCAGTGCCGACCGGCTTCTGGTTGATGTCCGCAGCTTTGCCTTCTTTCAGCAGCTGGGCGGCGTATTCGGCGGACTGCACCGAGGCGAAGCTCATGGCCATGTTCTGAATGAACGCGGCATCCACTTCTTTCAACGTGAACTTGACGGTTTTGTCGTCGACTTTATCGATCTTGGTGATGTTGGTGTCCATCCCCATGTCGGTGAAGTACGGGAATTCAGTCGGGTACGCCTTACGGAACGGATCATCCTTGTTAATCATGCGATTGAAGGTGAACAGCACGTCGTCGGCGTTGAAGTCACGAGTCGGTTTGAAGTACGGGGTGGTGTGGAACTTGACGCCGTCACGCAAGTGGAAGGTGTACGTCAGGCCGTCCGGGGAAATGTCCCAGCTGGTCGCCAGGCCAGGAATCACAGCGGTGCCGCCGCGCTCGAACTGGGTCAGGCGGTTGAACATGGTTTCTGCAGAGGCGTCGAAGTCGGTTCCGGTGGTGTATTGACCTGGATCGAAACCGGCGGGGCTCCCTTCGGAGCAGAACACCAGGTTAGTCGCGGCTTGGGCGAAGGGGGCACTAGCTAACAAGCTGGCGCCGAGTAAAAACGGAATGACCGCGTTTTTAAGCATGGTGGCCTCATGATTGTTGTCATTTTTGGAATTAGAGGACGACCTCGTGAGTCGACCTGCGGATACTTATGCAGGGGCCGTACCCAATGCAAGATCCAGAGCGACCACAGGCGTTAAACAGTGGCACGTACGTACCTTAATGTCGCATTTGTATAAATTCAGGCGCATTTGACCGTTTGCGCGGGTTTTTTTCGGTGCAACCGACGCACCGCAGCGGGGCAAAAGGGGAAGCTCGCGCACCCGGTTGGAGCGGGGTGTTACTTATTTATACCCAGGCTTTGGGGGTTGGATGTGCTGGGTGGGGTGGCTTTTTGGGAGTGAGGATGTTTTGCGCCGGGATGGGTTTCTGTTGAGTTGGGGGCTGTGCGGTAGGTGTTTGTTGTTTAACGGTTTTGGTGTGGGTGTCGGTGTAGTTTGAATGGCAAGTGTGTGTCAGTGGACATCTTGGTTGTTGATCTAATCGGTACATTTGGTGGCGGCGGTTGGCGCACGGTCGTGGGCTGCGCGTTTATGGGTGGTACTGGGTGCAACCGCGGCTATTTATTGGTAGCGCCTTTTGTCGATGGCGGCCTGACAGCCGACCAATCTCTATCAGGTGCACATCATTATCTGTGGGAGCTGGCTTGCCTGCGATGGCGTCCTGACAGACGACCAATCTCTTTCTGCCGTCCCCAACTGATCGTTCCCACGCTCCCGCGTGGGAATGTCGCCAGGGACGCTCCGCGTTCCATTTTTGTGTTGAACGATGTGTAAAAAACACAGAGCTTTCCCACGCATTTTTCAGGTTGCCGGGTAGGAAGTCCTGTCTCTAACCTCTGGCTGTCGCTGCAAAATCAGCGACCGGGTGTGAGATCTCCGGCTATTAGTATTCATCTAGCGCCAATGCCACCATAATTGGCGCCAGCTTATCTGCTGCCTGTAAATGCGTTATGGCGGCTGTGTGCGGGCAGACTTCGGTCTGGCCGGGTGCCTACTACCGGTGATCTCACTCTGCACATAGCTGCCACCTCTTCGCCGCTTGAGATCCGGCGAAGGGAGGGCTCCCGTTACCAGTAGGAGTTTCCATGGATAGGTTAATCCCCGATCCACCCACCACCCCCGAAGCTGAAACCGAAGCCGAAGACTTACGCGCCGAAACGCTACTAAAAGACCGCGAAGCCATAAACCGCGCCCTCGACTACTACCTCGATCCCCCATCCCAATACGCCGAAAAACCCCGCCGTCCGAGCACGATGTACATGATCGCCCCGAACATGGACACCGAAAGTCTCCTGGCCCAGGCCTGCGAATCACTGGCCTCTGCCAGCGTCATGACCAGCGATTTCGCCTCGAACCTGATCGGCCCTCAGCGTAATACGGTGTTGGCGATTCAGCAGATCATCATGCTGGCGGAGTTGGCGGTGAATCGCGCCTTGGATAACGTCGATCCGCAGGGCTGATCAAAGACCGCGTTATCGTTCATCGCAGGCAAGCCAGCTCCCACAAGGGATTGAGTGTGTTCTCAGGTTTTGAGCAAGACATAGATCATCTGTGGGAGCTGGCTTGCCTGCGATGGCGCCGGATCACCCACAACAGAACTTGCTGGTTCAACTGGGCTTTTGGCAGGCAATAAAAAAACGGCGATCACTCCCGTGATCGCCGTTTTTATGTGCGAACTATCAAATCAAGGCATCAACACTTCAATCGCCCCATCCGCCGTCATGCTGACCTGGCTGGTGCCCGCCTCAACATCCGGTGTCACCGGTGCGGCATCCATCGAGGCCGCTTTCATCATCATCGGGCCGCGCATGTACGGTTGTGGGTAACCATTGCTGTTGAGGTTCAGGTTAACAATCTTGTAGCTCTTGCCACCCAGTGCATCGGTTGCCAGTTGGGCGCGGGCCTTGAAGGCGGTCACGGCTTCTTTAAGCAGTGCGTCTTCGCTGGCCTTGCGTGTTGGTGTGGCGATGGCAAAGTCCATGCCGCCCATTTTCAGGTCGGTCAGCAGTTCGCCGGTCAGTTTCGACAGGGCGGCGAAGTCCGAGCTTTCCAGGCGCAGTTCCGCGCGTTCACGCCATCCGGTGATTTTCTGGCCCTTGGTGTCGTAGATCGGGTAGCTGTTGCGGCTACCCTGGCGCAGGGTGATGTCTTTGACCTGTTTCGCCTGGGCCAGCGCTTTGTTCATGGTGGTGCTGACGTCGGCGGCGAGTTTGGCCGGGTCGGTGTTTTGGTCTTCGGTGTAGAGCGTCACGATCATCAGGTCGCGAGCCACTTCCTGGCTGACTTCGGCGCGCAGGGAGATCTGGTTGTAATGCAGCTCGTCGGCGGCCAGGGCCGGGAGGCTGGCGAGGGTGCCGGCACTCAGGGCGAGGAGGGCGGTGCAGCGGCGCAATGTGTACATGAAAGCTCCTTGGGCGATGCGCAGGTGTCAGGTTCGAGCCTGCGTGAAACCATCAGACTCTAGCTGTAATGATCCGGTTCGCACAGTTACAACTTCTATACAGATCGGATGCAAGCTCGCTCGCCACAGGGGACATTACATGGCGCGCAGACTGTGGCGCTTTGCCGCACTTTTGCCTGTCAGCCCCCGTGCTTGGTTATACTCCGTGCGATCCGCCTGGAGCGCTCATCAGGAGAGCTCATGCTCGCCCCCGTTCAAATCACTTCTGCCACTCGCCAGAACCTCTGGCGGCTGACGTTCATCCGCACGTTAGTGCTCGCGGCCCAGGCCGGCTCCGTCGGGTTGGCCTATTGGCTCGACCTGTTGCCGTTGCCGTGGGTGCAGCTGGCAATGACCCTCGGCTGTTCGACGCTGCTGTGCGTGTTCACCGCGGTTCGACTGCGCACCACGTGGCCAGTCACCGAACTGGAATACGCGCTGCAACTGGCCTGCGACCTGTTTATTCACAGTGCCCTGCTGTATTTCTCCGGCGGCTCGACCAACCCGTTCGTCTCTTATTACCTGGTGCCGCTGACCATCGCTGCGGTGACGCTGCCATGGCGCTATTCGGTGATTCTGTCGGGTATCGCATTGACGATGTACACCTTGTTGCTCGCGCGCTTCTATCCGTTGCAAACCTTCCCGATTGCCCGGGAAAACCTGCAGGTCTACGGAATGTGGCTGAGCTTCGCACTGGCTGCTGCGGTGATTACGTTTTTCGCCGCGCGCATGGCCGAAGAGCTGCGCCGTCAGGAAGAGCTGCGGGCGATTCGGCGTGAAGAAGGCCTGCGAGACCAGCAATTGCTGGCGGTAGCGACGCAAGCGGCCGGCGCGGCGCATGAGCTGGGCACGCCGCTGGCGACCATGAGCGTATTGCTCAAGGAAATGCGTCAGGACCATCACGACCCGTTATTGCAGGACGATTTGAGCGTGCTGCAGGATCAGGTCAAGCTGTGCAAGGAAACCTTGCAGCAACTGGTGCGCGCCGCCGAGGCCAATCGCCGTTTGGCGGTGGAGATGCAGGACGTCACCGACTGGCTCGACGAAGCGCTGAACCGCTGGCACCTGATGCGTCCGGAAGCCAGTTACCGCTTCCAGCGTCTGGGCCAGGGCACCGTGCCGCGCATGGCGCCGCCGCCGGATCTGACGCAAGCGCTGCTGAATTTGTTGAACAACGCCGCCGACGCTTGCCCCGAAGGGCTGCAAGTGACGCTGGACTGGAATGCCGAAGACTTGACCATCAGCATCCGCGATCACGGTGCCGGTGTGCCGCTGGCCATCGCCGAACAGATCGGTAAACCGTTTTTTACTACCAAGGGCAAAGGTTTCGGCCTGGGCCTGTTTTTGAGCAAGGCCAGCGTGACACGCGCCGGCGGCTCAGTGAAACTCTACAGTCATGAGGAAGGCGGCACGCTCACCGAGCTGCGCCTTCCTCGTGTCGCCCGAGGAGACGAACATGAGTGACGATATCCAGGTTGAAGGCGAAGAACTGCCGCATTTGCTGTTGGTCGACGACGATGCAACCTTTACCCGCGTGATGGCCCGCGCCATGGCCCGCCGTGGCTTTCGCGTCAGCACCGCCGGCTCTGCCGAGGAAGGCCTGACCATCGCCCAGGCCGATCTGCCGGATTACGCCGCGCTGGACCTGAAAATGGACGGCGACTCGGGGCTGGTCTTGCTGCCCAAGCTGCTGGAGCTGGACCCGGAAATGCGCGTGGTGATCCTCACCGGTTATTCGAGCATCGCCACCGCCGTCGAAGCGATCAAGCGCGGCGCCTGCAATTACCTGTGCAAGCCGGCCGACGCCGACGACGTGCTGGCAGCGCTGCTGTCCGAGCACGCCGACCTCGACACCCTGGTGCCGGAAAACCCGATGTCGGTGGACCGTTTGCAGTGGGAGCACATTCAGCGCGTGCTGACTGAGCACGAGGGCAACATCTCCGCCACCGCGCGCGCCCTGGGCATGCACCGCCGAACGCTGCAGCGCAAACTGCAAAAACGTCCTGTGCGCCGCTGAACGGACGCTGAACGATCATCGCCAGCCCTCGCGATAAACCGAGCCGATCAACTATGATCGGTTCGTGTGTGTTCTTTTCTCTATCGAGCCTTATCCATGAATCAGAACGCTGAATATTCCGCGGTCAACGATGCCGTGCACGGGCAGTTTTTCCGCAAAGTGTGGGCGATCATCACGCCCTATTGGCAAAGTGAAGAGAAGGGCAAGGCCTGGACACTGCTGATCGCAGTGATTGCCTTGTCGCTGATCAGCGTGGGGATCTCGGTGTGGTTCAACACCTGGTACAAGGATTTTTACAACGCCTTGCAAAAGAAGGATGAAGCGGCGTTCTGGCAGCTGATTCTGTATTTCTGCGCGATTGCCGCCGTGGCGATTGTCGGTGCGGTGTACCGGCTCTATTTGACGCAGATGCTGACGATCCGCTGGCGAGCCTGGCTGACCGAGAAACACTTTGCCCGTTGGCTCGGCAACAAAAACTACTACCAGCTGGAGCAGGGCGGTTACACCGATAACCCGGACCAGCGGATTTCCGAAGACCTCAACAACTTCACCTCCAACACCCTTGAGCTGGGGATCGGGCTACTGCGCAATATCGTCAGCCTGGTGTCGTTCTCGATCATTCTGTGGGGCGTCTCGGGCAGTATTGAAGTCTTCGGTATCACTATTCCCGGCTACATGTTCTGGTGCGTACTGGTTTACGCAGTGGTAGGCAGCTGGTTGACGCATTTGATCGGCCGTCGCTTGATCGGTCTGAACAACCAACAACAACGCTTCGAAGCCGACCTGCGTTTCTCCATGGTGCGCGTTCGCGAGAATGCCGAAAGCATCGCGTTGTACAACGGAGAACCGAACGAAAATCGTCGGTTAAGTGGCCGCTTCGGGATGGTCTGGCACAACTTCTGGGACATCATGAAGGTGTCCAAGCGCCTGACATTCTTCACCGCCGGTTACAGCCAGGCGGCCATCATCTTCCCGTTTATCGTTGCCTCGCCGCGTTATCTCGCCGGAAAGATCGAGCTCGGTGAGCTGATGCAAATCAGCTCGGCATTCGGCAACGTGCAGGAAAGCTTCAGCTGGTTTATCAGTGCGTATCAGAACCTCGCCTCATGGCGCGCCACCTGTGATCGTCTGCTGAGTTTCCGTCAGGCCATGACCGACAACGAAGAGCGCCAACCGGCCATCGACGTACAGAATCAGGGCGATGAACTGAAGATCCACAACCTCGGTCTCGATCTGGCGGATGGTCGTCATCTGCTGACCAACGCCAACATGGCAGTGGAAGAGGGCGATCGCGTGATGCTCAGCGGCCGTTCCGGCAGCGGCAAGTCAACCTTGTTGCGTGCGATGGGGCATCTGTGGCCGCGCGGCCACGGCAATATCCGTTTGCCGTCGGCGCGCTACCTGTTCCTGCCGCAAAAGCCGTACTTGCCGATTGGCAGCTTGCGTGAGGCGCTGAGTTATCCACAGGCTGGCGATACCTACTCTCAGGAACGCTACGTCCACGTGCTGGAAACGTGCCGTTTGCCGCATCTTGTTGCTCGTCTGGATGAGGCGAACCACTGGCAGCGCATGCTCTCGCCGGGTGAGCAGCAACGTTTGGCGTTTGCCCGAGCGCTGCTGTATGCACCGCAATGGTTGTACATGGACGAAGCCACTTCGGCGATGGATGAAGAGGATGAGGCTTCGTTGTATCAAGCGCTGATCGATGAGTTGCCGGGGCTGAGCATTATCAGCGTCGGGCATCGCAGCAGCCTGAAGCGTTTCCATCCACGGCATGTTCGCATCGAGAACGGCCATTTGGTGGACCAGACCGTGACCGCCTGAGCACCACAAATCCTTTTGTGGGAGCCCCCTCGCCACGGGCTCATTCCCACAAGGGATGGTGGACACTGACGGTGATCGTACAACCGCGTTGAGCTATGATGCGGTTTAAGCCGAATTTTCGAGACAGAAGTTCACCATGGAAAACCCGATCGACGCACCACGCCTCCCTCGCAAGCGCCGCAGCCTCGCACAGGAGTTGGTGACGGTGCTGTCCGAGCAGATCCGCGACGGTCACCTCAAACGCGGCGACAAATTGCCCACCGAGTCGGCGATCATGGATGCCCACGGCGTCAGCCGCACCGTGGTGCGCGAAGCGATTTCCCGTTTGCAGGCGGCCGGGCAGGTTGAAACCCGTCATGGCATCGGCACCTTCGTGCTCGATACCCCGAGCCCGAGCGGTTTTCGTATCGACCCGGCGACGGTGGTCACCCTGCGTGACGTGTTGGCGATTCTGGAGTTGCGCATCAGTCTTGAAGTGGAGTCCGCCGGCCTCGCCGCGCAACGTCGCAGCGACGAACAACTGGGTCTGATGAGAGCCGCGCTGGACGCCCTCAACGAAAGCGCTTCGCATGCCAGCGATGCGGTCGCCTCGGACTTCCAGTTCCATCTGCAAATAGCGCTGGCGACCGGTAACCGCTACTTCACCGACATCATGACCCACCTGGGCACCAGCATCATCCCGCGCACGCGGCTGAACTCGGCGCGCCTGGCCCATGATGACCAGCAGCACTACATGAATCGCCTGAGCCGTGAACACGAAGAGATTTACGATGCCATCGCTCGCCAGGATTCCGATGCGGCGCGGGCGGCGATGCGCTTGCACCTGACCAACAGCCGCGAGCGGTTGCGTCATGCGCATGAAGAGGCGGAGGCGCAGCGGGGTTAGTTTTCCGGTTCGGAATTTTCCGCCGTCTGCTGGAATGCCATCGCAAGCAAGCTCGCTCCCACAGGGGATCTTCAGTGAACACACTATGAGTGTTCACCTTCCATCAAATGTGGGAGCGAGCTTGTTCGCGATGGGCCGGTAGCGTTAGTACTAATTGGTCAGACTGAGCGCAGGATCGACCGATCCACCCTCACCGCCAACCCAGCCACCCCAGCCTTGGCTTCAAACGCCACATCCCCACGCTCATCCACCACCGCCCGCGCAATCACCACGGCCTTGGACAACAACTCCAACGGCGCCCCCTTCAGCGATTGCCCCGAAGCCAATTGCAGTTTCAATTTGATGGTCATCATGGATCTCCTTATCAGGCAACGTTGCCGGTGGGTGTGTAGTCCTTGAGCAGCAAATAAGTGCTCCAGCCCCACCAGTCGTCGACGGAGGCGGTGTCGTTCAGGTTGTTGACGTCCTTGCGCCGTAGCACCTTGCTGCCCTCGACCCGGAACAGGGGCGAAAAATTGCCCGCCGGGTTCAGCACGACTTGCAAGTCCGGCAGCTTTTTCAAGGCGCTGAAGTTGCCGGGCGATGGCGCGACTCCGCTGAGGTACGCCGCGAAGATTTCATCCGCAGACCGTTGAACCGCTTGATTGACCTGCGCGCGATTGGCGCTGTCGATCACTTCGAAGTAGCGCTTGTCGCCATACGCGCGCCATTGATCGCTGTTGCCGTTGCGTACATTGAGGCCGAATTTGCTGTCTTCGTCATGCATGAAGCGGGTGATCAACGAGCCCAGGTCGCTGGGTGTGACCACGGCTGCCAACTGCTTGCGGGGTACCCGCAGGTGACCTGCGGAAAACAGGTCGGTCAGGTAGTGATCAGCAAAAGCATTCATCGCGTAGGCGATTTCCAGCTGTTTTTCATCACCACTGTTTTTCGCCAGCACGGCTTGCTGCACGGCGGCGGTGTGGCCGGCGATATAGGCAGCCAAGGCCCCTTCGGCAAAATGGTCAGAATTGTTGGCGGCCAGTTTCAGATAACGCCCCAACGGGAACAGCGCCGAGACGAAACTGCCGCCGCCGGTAATCTTGTTCCACTCTTCCGACAACGTATCTCCGAGGGCGTCATAGGCTTCATGGGCCTGTTTGCCGTCCAAAATCGCCTGCTTCACCGCGGCGATTTCCTTCTGCATGACACCGAGGATCAGCTGGGCCTCGGCATTCGCGGCCGCCAGCACCGCCAACGAGTTGAACGCGTTGGAGAAGCGCTGGATACGGTCCGGCGCGGTGGCGCCTTCGCTGATTGGTTGATCGGGGACGCCATAGAAATCCCCACCCAGCGCAACGACCTGGCCATAGGTCAGCGCCAGCCCATTGGGCAGGTGCAGTTCGACCTCTGAAGCGGGGATTGCGGGGGCGTCCTTGATGAAACGCAGCAGCGTGCTATCGCCGATAGCCGTGTGTTCACCACCCTCGAACCTCAGCTGGGGCGTGCCTTTCAAGGCTTCGCCGGAAGGGCAGGTGGACGGTTGCGGTGCGTGGTTGTGAGGTGCGCCCAAGTGCAGCGCCAACGATTCATGACCGTTGATGGCAATGCCGTGCTCACTGAAAAGATCATCGAAAACGGCGGTGACCTGCTTGGGTTTTTCCTGGGATTGAGTGTGTAGACCTGACATTTCTAGCTCCTTGATATGTCGTAGGCAGACTTCAAATTAGCTGTATGTATATACAGCTAAAAAGACTTTAGCCGAGAAATTTCCTACGTCAAGGAAAGAACCTTTCCTACATAAAAACGCAGACGGCGATGAAATGCAGTTGACGGTTATTATTTAAGTTGTACGATGACCTACAACTCGGCGAAAGCTGAACGGTTTCCTCACACACATACGTTGCTACCCAGGGTGTTCGAATAATGAATCCACAAGAACTGAAGTCCATCCTCTCTTCCGGCCTGTTGTCTTTCCCGGTCACCGATTTCAATGCTCAGGGCGATTTCCATCGCGCGGGCTACATCAAGCGTCTCGAATGGCTGGCCCCATACGGCGCCACGGCATTGTTCGCCGCGGGCGGCACCGGTGAGTTCTTCTCTCTGGCGGCCAGCGAATATTCGGAAATCATCAAGACTGCCGTAGACACCTGCGAAACCAGCGTGCCGATCCTGGCCGGTGTAGGCGGTTCGACCCGTCAAGCCATCGAGTACGCACAGGAAGCCGAGCGCCTGGGCGCCAAAGGCCTGTTGCTGCTGCCGCACTACTTGACCGAAGCCAGCCAGGACGGCGTTGCCGCTCACGTTGAAGCGGTGTGCAAATCGGTGAAAATCGGCGTCGTGGTCTACAACCGTAACGTCTGCCGCCTGACCGCTCCTTTGCTGGAACGTCTGGCCGAGCGCTGCCCGAACCTGATCGGCTACAAGGATGGCCTGGGCGATATCGAACTGATGGTGTCGATCCGTCGTCGCCTCGGCGACCGCTTCAGCTACCTGGGTGGTTTGCCGACCGCCGAAGTGTACGCCGCTGCCTACAAGGCCCTGGGCGTGCCGGTTTACTCCTCGGCGGTGTTCAACTTCATCCCGAAAACCGCGATGGATTTCTACCACGCCATCGCTCGCGAAGATCACGCCACCGTCGGCAAGATCATCGACGACTTCTTCCTGCCGTACCTCGACATCCGTAACCGCAAAGCCGGCTACGCGGTGAGCATCGTCAAGGCCGGGGCAAAAATTGCCGGTTATGACGCAGGTCCTGTGCGTGCACCGCTGACCGATCTGACGGCCGAAGAGTACGAAATGCTCGCTGCGCTGATCGACAAGCAAGGTGCGCAGTAACACATCCGATTTAACAGGGCCGCTGAGTAATCAGCGGCCTTTTGCGTGAGGAGATATTCCGTGGCAGATGCAAAGCGTTTTGATAACTACATCAACGGTGAATGGGTTGCGGGCAGTGATTACTGCGCCAACATCAACCCGTCCGAACTGACCGACACCATCGGTCACTACGCCAAAGCCGATCTGGCTCAAGTGCACGCCGCCATCGACGCCGCTCGCGCCGCGTTCCCGGCCTGGTCGACCTCGGGCATTCAGGCACGTCACGACTCGCTGGATAAAGTCGGTACCGAAATCCTCGCCCGTCGCGAAGAGCTCGGTACGCTGCTGGCCCGTGAAGAAGGCAAGACCCTGCCTGAAGCCATCGGCGAAGTGACCCGCGCCGGTAACATCTTCAAGTTTTTCGCCGGTGAAACTCTGCGTCTGTCCGGCGACTATTTGCCGTCGGTACGCCCGGGTGTAAACGTTGAAGTGACTCGCGAAGCATTGGGCGTGGTTGGCCTGATCACGCCGTGGAACTTTCCGATCGCCATCCCGGCGTGGAAAATCGCTCCAGCCCTGGCCTACGGTAACTGCGTGGTGTTGAAGCCGGCCGATCTGGTGCCGGGTTGCGCCTGGGCCCTGGCTGAAATCATCTCCCGCGCAGGCTTCCCGGCTGGCGTGTTCAACCTGGTGATGGGCAGCGGTCGTGTGGTTGGCGATGCGCTGGTGCAGAGCCCGAAAGTCGACGGCATCAGCTTCACCGGTTCCGTCGGTGTCGGTCGTCAGATCGCGGTCAGCTGCGTCTCGCGTCAGGCCAAGGTTCAGCTGGAAATGGGTGGCAAGAACCCGCAGATCATTCTCGACGACGCCGACCTGAAACAAGCGGTCGAACTGTCGGTGCAGAGCGCGTTCTACTCCACCGGTCAGCGTTGCACCGCCTCCAGCCGTTTCATCGTGACCGCCGGCATCCACGACAAATTCGTCGACGCCGTGGCCGAACGCATGAAGTCGATCACGGTCGGCCACGCGCTGAAAACCGGTACTGACATTGGTCCCGTGGTTTCTCAGGCTCAGCTTGAACAGGACATGAAGTACATCGACATCGGCCAGTCCGAAGGTGCGCGTCTGGTCAGCGGCGGCGGTCTGGTGACCTGCGACACCGAAGGCTACTACCTCGCGCCAACGCTGTTTGCCGACAGCGAAGCCGCGATGCGTATCAGCCGCGAAGAGATCTTCGGCCCGGTGGCCAACGTGGTTCGCGTCGCGGATTACGAAGCAGCACTGGCCATGGCCAACGACACCGAATTCGGTCTGTCGGCGGGCATCGCGACCACGTCGTTGAAGTACGCCAACCACTTCAAGCGCCACTCCCAGGCCGGGATGGTGATGGTCAACCTGCCGACCGCTGGCGTGGATTACCACGTTCCATTCGGCGGGCGTAAAGGTTCATCCTACGGTTCCCGCGAGCAAGGTCGCTACGCGCAAGAGTTCTACACCGTGGTGAAGACCTCTTACATCGGTTCGTAATCCGCTGCACCCACGCGGGACCTTTGCCTGAGGTCCTGCGCGGTACAAGACCAAAGAATGTTTTACCCGCATAAAAATAATCAGTGGGAGTACATCTACATGCAAGCGACCAAGCCGACCCATGTCCGCTATTTGATCCTGCTCATGCTTTTCCTGGTGACCACGATCAACTACGCCGACCGGGCTACCATCGCCATCGCGGGCTCCAGCCTGCAAAAAGACCTCGGCATCGACGCGGTCACTCTCGGTTACATCTTCTCTGCATTCGGTTGGGCCTATGTGGCCGGGCAAATTCCCGGTGGCTGGCTGCTGGACCGTTTCGGTTCGAAAAAAGTCTATGCCCTGAGCATCTTCACCTGGTCGCTGTTCACCGTGCTCCAGGGCTACGTCGGTGAGTTCGGCATGTCCACGGCGATTGTTGCGCTGTTCATGCTGCGCTTCCTGGTTGGCCTGGCCGAAGCGCCCTCCTTCCCCGGTAACGCGCGCATCGTTGCAGCCTGGTTCCCGACCGCTGAACGCGGTACCGCGTCTGCGATCTTCAACTCGGCGCAATACTTCGCCACCGTGCTGTTTGCACCGCTGATGGGTTGGATCGTCTACACATTCGGCTGGCAGCATGTGTTTGTGGTGATGGGCAGCATCGGCATCGTGTTCTCGCTGATCTGGCTGAAAGTTATCCACAGTCCGCGCCAGCACCCGATGATCAACGAGGCCGAGTTCAAGCACATCGCCGAGAACGGCGGCATGGTTGACATGGACCAGGACAAAGGCAAAGGGCAAGCGGCCGGCAAACCGGCTGAAGGTCCGAAGTGGGACTATGTGCGTCAGCTGCTGACCAATCGCATGATGCTTGGCGTCTACCTGAGCCAGTACTGCATCAACGCCATCACCTACTTCTTCCTGACCTGGTTCCCTGTGTACCTGGTGCAGGAACGCGGCATGACCATTCTCAAGGCCGGTTTCATTGCTTCGTTGCCGGCTATCTGCGGTTTTATTGGTGGTGTATTGGGTGGTGTGATCTCCGACTACCTGTTGCGCAAAGGCCACTCCCTGACCTTCGCCCGCAAGGCTCCGATCATTGCCGGTTTGCTGGTGTCCAGCAGCATCGTGGCGTGCAACTACGTCGACATCGAATGGATGGTCGTGGGCTTCATGGCCCTGGCATTTTTCGGCAAAGGTGTGGGCGCATTGGGCTGGGCAGTGGTGTCCGACACCTCGCCAAAACAGATCGCCGGTCTCAGTGGCGGCCTGTTCAACATGTTCGGCAACATTGCGTCGATCACCACGCCCATCGTGATCGGCTACATCATCAGCTCCACCGGTTCGTTCAAATGGGCGCTGGTGTTTGTCGGTTGCAACGCATTGGTTGCGGTGTTCAGCTATCTGGTGATCGTCGGTCCGATCAAACGTGTGGTACTCAAGGAGCCGCCTCTCAACGGTCCTGAAACTAACAACAAATTGTCACAAGCGCATTCCTGAGGAGCGGCGTCATGCAGTTGATTGAACATTCCGACTCGCCGCGCTACATCCGCCTGCACGAGCGGGACAACGTAGTGATCGTGGTCAATGACCAGGGCGTGCCCGCCGGCACCGAGTTTCCCGATGGCCTGGTGACCGTGGACTTCGTGCCACAGAGCCACAAAGTCACGCTGGAAGACATTCCCGAAGGCGGCCAGGTAATTCGTTACGGCCAGACCATTGGCTACGCGTTGCAGCCGATTCCGCGCGGCAGCTGGGTCAAGGAAGATCAACTGCGCATGCCCACCGCGCCACCGCTGGACAGCTTGCCGCTGTCCACCGAAGTGCCGGCGGCGCAGGCTCCCCTCGATGGTTATACGTTCGAGGGTTATCGCAACGCCGACGGCACCGTCGGCACGCGCAATATTCTGGGGATTACCACGACCGTTCAGTGTGTCACCGGTGTGCTCGATCATGCGGTCAAGCGCATCAAGGATGAGTTGCTGCCCAAGTACCCGAACGTCGACGACGTGGTCGCGCTGACCCACAGCTACGGCTGCGGTGTGGCGATTACGGCGGCTGACGCGTACATCCCGATCCGCACCGTGCGCAACCTGGCGCGCAACCCGAACCTGGGTGGCGAAGCGTTGGTGATCAGCCTGGGCTGCGAGAAATTGCAGGCCGGCCAGGTGATGCACGAGAACGACAGCTCGGTGGATTTGAGCGAGCCGTGGTTGTACCGCTTGCAGGATTCGAGTCACGGTTTCACCGAGATGATCGAGCAGATCATGGCGCTGGCCGAAACCCGTTTGAAGAAGCTCGATCAGCGTCGCCGGGAAACCGTGCCGGCGTCCGAACTGATCCTCGGCATGCAGTGTGGCGGCAGTGATGCGTTCTCCGGGATCACCGCCAACCCGGCGCTGGGTTATGCCTCGGACTTGTTGCTGCGGGCCGGCGCGACGGTGATGTTTTCCGAAGTGACTGAAGTGCGCGACGCCATCTACTTGTTGACCTCCCGTGCGGAAACCCAGGAAGTCGCGCAGGAACTGGTTCGCGAAATGGACTGGTACGACCGGTATCTGGCCAAAGGTGAAGCGGATCGCAGCGCTAATACCACGCCGGGTAACAAGAAGGGCGGGTTGTCGAACATTGTCGAGAAATCCCTGGGCTCCATCGTCAAGTCCGGCAGCAGCGCGATCAACGGGGTGCTTGGCCCTGGCGAGCGTTTCAAGCGCAAAGGCCTGATTTTCTGCGCGACCCCGGCCAGTGACTTTGTTTGCGGAACGTTGCAGTTGGCGGCGGGAATGAACCTGCATGTGTTCACCACTGGCCGTGGTACGCCGTATGGTTTGGCGATGGCGCCGGTGGTGAAGGTGTCGACGCGTACGGAACTGGCGCAGCGCTGGCCGGATCTGATCGATATCGATGCCGGGCGGATTGCCACCGGACGGGCGTCGATCGAAGACCTCGGCTGGGAGTTGTTTCACTACTACCTGGACGTCGCCAGCGGCAAGAAACAGACGTGGGCCGAGCAGCACAAGCTGCATAACGACATCACCTTGTTTAACCCGGCGCCGATCACGTAAGACCGCGTTATCGTTCATCGCGAGCAAGCTCGCTCCCACAGGGATTTTTCGTCGTGCGCAGAGTGTGTGTTTTACGCAGGACAAATGTGGGAGCGAGCTTGCTCGCGATAGCGGTCTAACAGACGCCGAAGGGCTGAGTGGCTTATCATTAGCCCCCTAACGACGCTCACCCAAGGTTCCCCTCGGCATGCTGGCAATCTTCCTCGAAACCCTGAACATCACCGCGCCGGTGTTTGCCATGCTGTTTCTGGGGGTGTTGCTCAAGCGCATTGGCTGGATCAACGACAACTTTATCCACACGGCGTCGGCGCTGGTGTTCAACGTCACCATGCCGGCGTTGCTGTTTCTGGGCATCCTGCATGCCGACCTGCACGCTGCGCTGCAACCGGCGCTGTTGATCTATTTCTCGCTGGCCACGCTGGTGAGTTTCGCCATTGCCTGGGTCTGGGCGATCTGGAAGTGCCCGCGCGAAGACCGGGGGATTTATACCCAGGGTGCGTTTCGCGGCAACAACGGGGTCATCGGCCTGGCGCTGGCGGCGAGCATGTACGGCGCCTACGGGATTTCCCTCGGGGCAATTCTCGCGGCGTTGGTGATCCTGTTCTACAACACCCTGTCGACCATTGTGCTGGCGGTGTACAGCCCGGTGATCAAGTCCGATCCGTGGAGCATCTGCAAAAGCGTGATGGGCAATCCGCTGATCATCAGCGTGTTTGCGGCGGCGCCGTTTGCCTATTTCAAGATCGGCTTGCCGGGGTGGCTGGAGACGTCCGGGCAGTACCTGGCGCAGACCACTTTGCCGCTGGCGTTGATCTGCATTGGTGGCACGTTGTCGCTCGCGGCGTTGCGCAAGAGCGGCGACATGGCGCTCAGTTCCAGCCTGGTGAAGATGATCGGCTTGCCGGTGCTGACGACCCTTGGCGCCTGGCTGTGGGGCTTTCGTGGGGCGGAGTTGGGGATTCTGTTTTTGTACTTCGGCAGCCCGACGGCGGCGGCCAGTTTTGTCATGGCCCGTCAGGCTGAGGGTAATCATGAGCTGGCGGCGGCGATCATTGTGATTACGACGTTGATGGCGGCGGTGACCACCAACATCGGGATCTTTTTGTTGCAGTGGGGTGGGTGGATCTGACTTCGGGATCTGCCGTGTATTGTCGGGCCTCATCGCGAGCAAGCTCGCTCCCACACTGATCTCATGATCACTGAAGATCCCCTGTGGGAGCGAGCTTGCTCGCGATGGCGTCAGGCCTTTCACCACAATCTTGAATTTTTTACTCCGGCTTCTGATAACTCTCAATCACTTCCTGCGCCGCCCGAAACGCGTCAATGGCCGCCGGCGCACCGGCATACACCGCGCAATGCAGCAGCGTTTCCCGAATCTCTTCCACGGTGCAGCCATTGTTCAATGCACCGCGCACATGACCTTTCAATTCCTGCGGGCACTTCAGTGCCGTCAGCGCAGCGAGGGTGATCAGGCTGCGGGTTTTCAGCGCCAGGCCATCACGGTTCCACACAGCGCCCCAGGCGTGTTCATTGACGAAATCCTGCAACGGCTGAGTGAATTCAGTGGCGTTGCCCAGCGCGCGGTCGACAAAGGCGTCGCCCATTACTTGGCGGCGGACTTCAACGCCAGGTTTTTTGTCAGTCATGGCACATCCCTCTTGTGATGTTGGCGGCGCCAGGCGAGTAGCGAGGTGAACAGCAAAAACGCCACCAGCGCCGGCAGAACGAAAAACAGCATCAGATGTTCGAGCTTGCCGGCCAGCGGCATGCCAGTGGTGAACGACACCACGTGCAGCCCGTACGCCAGGTACAAACCCAGACACAGCAAACCTTCGGCCCGGGTCACCCGGTATCCGGTGTAGAACAGCGGCAGGCACAACACCGCGACGCCGAGCATCACCGGCAAGTCGAAATCCAGGGCGTTGGGTGAAACCGACAGCGGCGACGGCGCAATCAGTGCCGTCACGCCTAGCACGCCCAACAGGTTGAACAGGTTGCTGCCGATCACGTTGCCCACGGCGATGTCGCGCTGACCACGCAAAGCGGCGATCAATGAGGTGGCCAACTCCGGCAGGGAGGTACTGATGGCGACGATGGTCAGGCCGATGATTCGTTCCGACAATCCAAGGTCGGTTGCCACCACAACGGCCGCACCCAGCAGCAGGTGTCCGGCGTAAACGAGCATTGCCAGCCCGGCCACGATCATCAGCAGGCTGCTGAACCAGGGCGCAGCCTGACTGTGCGGATCGCTCGATGGCGGACGGGCCGAATGCCGCGACTGACGCAGCAGCAAGCCCAGGTACAGCGCCAGCGCCGCCAGCAGGATCACGCCGTCGGTACGGGTCAGTTCTTCATTCCAGGCCAGAACGAACACCAGCAGGCTGGCGCCGATCATCAGCGGAATATCCAGACGCACCAGCTGCCGCGAAACGCGCAGCGGAATGATCAGCGCCGACAGACCGAGGGTGACGAGAATGTTGAAGATGCTGCTGCCGATCACGCTGCCGACGGCAATGTCGGCGTTTTCCGCGAGGGTCGCTTGCAGGCTCACGGCCATCTGCGGCGCGCTGCTGCCAAGGGCGACGATGGTCAGGCCGATGATCAGTGGCCGTACGTGCCATCGAGCCGCGAGGCGCACGGCCGCACGCACCATCAGCTCGGCGCCGAAGATCAGTAGAACCAGGCCGCTGAGCAGTTCTATCACGCTGATCAGGGGTAAATCGGCAAGTCCGAAAATGGTCGGTGCTCCGTCTGTCAGTCGTCGAGGGCTTGCACGCGAACCTGGGCGGTGCCGCTGCTGATCATGCCCAGGCGTTCGGCGGCTGCATGGGACAAATCGATCAGGCGCCCGCGGGTATGCGGCCCGCGGTCGTTGATGCGGACCACACAGGACTTGTCGTTGTTCAGGTTGGTGACCTTCACCCGCGTGCCAAAGGGCAACTGGCGGTGGGCGGCGGTCATGGAGTTCTTGTTGAAACGCTCGCCACTGGCGGTGCGTTTGCCTTGGTGTTTGGCGCCGTAATAGGACGCCACGCCGGTCTTGTCGTAGCCGTGTGGATCAATGACATCGTTACTGGCGCAACCGGCCAGCAGAGCGAGCAGGGCGCAAGCACCGAGTAGACGCTTCATTTGAAAGTTTCCACATACAAATATGGGAGCGAGCTTTTGTGGCGAGGGGGCTTTCCCCTTCGCCACAAAGGCTCGCTCCCACAGGGGGTGGAGCCAGGCTTTGAAACTGGCTCCATGCTCATCAGCCTTCGAGCTTGCTTTTCAGCAGTTCGTTGACCTGTTGCGGGTTGGCCTTGCCTTTGGAGGCTTTCATGGCCTGACCGACGAAGAAGCCGAACATCTTGCCGCGTTTGGCTTCGTCTGCCGCGCGGTACTGTTCAACCTGTTCGGCATTGGCCGCGAGCATTTCGTCCAGCACCGCCGAGATCGCACCAGTGTCGGTCACTTGCTTCAGGCCGCGCTTGTCGATGATCTCGTCCGCACTGCCTTCGCCGTTGGCCATCGCTTCAAACACGACTTTGGCGATCTTGCCAGAGATGGTGTTGTCCTTGATACGCAGCAGCATGCCGCCCAGTTGCTCGGCCGAAACCGGCGAGTCTTCGATGTCCAGGCCTTGCTTGTTGAGCAGGCTGCCCAACTCGACCATCACCCAGTTTGCCGCCAGTTTGGCGTCGCCGCCGATGCTCGCGACTTTCTCGAAGTAATCGGCTTGCTCGCGGCTGGTCGCCAGCACGCTGGCGTCGTAGACCGACAGACCGAATTGTTCCTGGAAGCGCTCGCGTTTTTGCGGTGGCAATTCCGGCAGGGTCGCGCGCACGTCGTCGAGGAACGAATCTTCGATGACCACGGGCAGCAAGTCCGGATCGGGGAAGTAACGGTAGTCGTTGGCTTCCTCTTTGCTGCGCATCGGACGGGTTTCGTCCTTGTTCGGATCGTACAGGCGGGTCTGCTGGATCACTTTGCCGCCGTCTTCGATCAGCTCGATCTGGCGCTGCACTTCGCTGTTGATCGCTTTCTCGATGAAACGGAACGAGTTGACGTTCTTGATCTCGCAGCGAGTACCGAACTCAACCTGACCTTTCGGACGGATCGACACGTTGCAGTCGCAACGCAGCGAGCCTTCGGCCATGTTGCCGTCGCAGATGCCGAGGTAACGCACCAGCGCGTGGATGGTCTTGACGTAAGCCACGGCTTCCTTGGCGCTGCGCATGTCCGGCTCGGAGACGATTTCCAGCAGCGGCGTGCCGGCACGGTTCAGGTCGATGCCGGTGGCACCGTTGAACTCTTCGTGCAGGCTTTTACCGGCGTCTTCTTCCAGGTGCGCACGGGTCACGCCGACACGTTTGATCGTGCCGTCTTCCATGGCGATGTCCAGGTGGCCCTTGCCGACGATCGGCAATTCCATCTGGCTGATCTGGTAGCCCTTCGGCAAGTCCGGGTAAAAGTAGTTTTTACGGGCGAACACGTTGTGCTGGCCAATCTCGGCGTCAATCGCCAGACCGAACATCACCGCCATGCGCACCGCTTCCTGGTTCAGTACCGGCAACACGCCGGGCATGCCCAGGTCGATCAGGCTGGCCTGGGTGTTCGGCTCGGAACCGAAGGTGGTGGAACTACCGGAAAAGATTTTCGACCGGGTGGTGAGCTGGGTATGAATCTCCAGCCCGATCACGACTTCCCATTGCATGTGTGTCTCCTCAGAAGCCGGTTGGGGTGCGGGTGTGCCAGTCAGTGTTCAACTGATACTGGTGCGCAACATTGAGCAAGCGGCCTTCCTGGAAATACGGGGCGAGCAGTTGCACGCCGACCGGCAGACCATCGACGAAACCGGCCGGCATGGACAAGCCCGGCAGGCCAGCGAGGTTGGCAGTGATGGTGTAGACGTCTTCCAGGTACGCAGCGACCGGGTCGCTGTTCTTGGCGCCGAGCTTCCAGGCCGGGTTCGGCGTGGTTGGGCCGAGAATGATGTCGACCTCATTGAAGGCGGCCATGAAGTCGTTCTTGATCAAGCGCCGGATCTTCTGGGCTTTCAGGTAGTAGGCGTCGTAGTAGCCGGCGGACAGCGCGTAGGCACCGACCATGATCCGGCGCTGCACTTCCGGGCCGAAACCTTCGCCACGGGAGCGCTTGTACAGATCGATCAGGTCTTTCGGGTTCTCGCAGCGATGGCCAAAGCGCACGCCGTCGAAACGCGACAGGTTGGACGAGGCTTCTGCCGGGGCGATCACGTAGTACGCAGGAATTGCGTGCTGCATGTTCGGCAGGCTGATTTCCTTGATCACGGCGCCGAGCTTTTCCAGCGCCTTGACGCTGTTGTGGATCAGCTCGGCGATGCGCGGGTCAAGACCGGCGCTGAAATACTCTTTCGGCACGCCAATGCGCAGGCCTTGCAGCGAACCGTTGAGGCTGGCGCTGTAATCTGGCACCGGCTCGTCGATGCTGGTGGAGTCGTTCGGGTCGAAGCCGGCCATGCCTTGCAACAAAATGGCGCAGTCTTCGGCGGTGCGTGCCAGAGGGCCGCCCTGATCGAGGCTGGAGGCGTAGGCAATCATGCCCCAGCGCGAAACACGACCGTACGTCGGTTTCAGACCGGTGAGGTTGGTCAGGGCCGCTGGCTGACGGATCGAGCCGCCCGTGTCGGTGCCGGTGGCCGCAGGCAGCAGGCGCGCGGCAACCGCAGCTGCCGAACCGCCGGACGAACCGCCAGGTACATATTCCAGGTTCCACGGGTTTTTCACCGGGCCGTAGTAGCTCGACTCGTTGGCCGACCCCATGGCGAATTCGTCCATGTTGGTCTTGCCCAGGGTCACGGTCCCGGCGGCGGCCAGCTTGGCGACGACGGTGGCGTCGTACGGGGCTTTAAAGTTGTCGAGCATCTTCGAGCCGCAGCTGGTGCGAATACCCTGGGTGCAGAACAGGTCCTTATGCGCAATCGGCGCGCCGAGCAGGGCTCCGCTCTCTCCATTGGCCCGGCGTGCGTCAGCGGCTTTCGCCTGCTGGAGCGCCAGGTCTTCGGTGAGGCTGATGAAACTGTTGAGCTGAGGATCAAGCAGGGCGATACGCGCCAGCAGGGTCTTGGTCAGCTCTTCGGAGGAAAACTTTTTTTCGGCGAGTCCGCGGGCGATCTCGGCCAGAGTCATTTGATGCATTGCAGGCTCTTTCCCTTTAGTCGATGACTTTCGGAACCAGGTACAGGCCGTTTTCGACCGCTGGTGCGATGGACTGATAGGCCTCGCGATGATTGGTCTCGGTCACGACGTCTGCACGCAGGCGCTGGCTGGCTTCCAATGGGTGGGCCAGCGGCTCGATACCGTCGGTATTGACCGCCTGCATTTCGTCGACCAGGCCCAGAATGCTGTTCAGGGCCGAAGTGATGTGTGGAAGATCGGCATCATTAAGGCCAAGGCAGGCCAAATGAGCGATTTTTTCCACGTCGGAGCGTTCAAGCGCCATTGCGATTCTCCAGTGGAATACAGAACGGACGGCGTCCGTGTGTTAGATTGTCGGAACACTACCGCATTTCTACGGTCATAAGGCCGCGATTGTGGGGGTTGGTGCACAGAAAAGCGGCCAATTTAACATATTGGCGCCTTGCCCAAAATCCCTGTCGTTGTTAGAGTTTGCCGCACTTTTTTACCCACGCGTTGCCTAGGGTCCCTTTCCCATGTTCAAGAAACTGCGTGGCATGTTTTCCAGCGATCTTTCCATTGACCTGGGCACTGCCAACACCCTTATTTACGTGCGCGAGCGCGGCATCGTCCTGAATGAGCCATCGGTTGTGGCTATTCGGACACACGGTAACCAGAAAAGTGTCGTCGCTGTCGGCACCGAGGCGAAGCGTATGCTCGGCCGAACGCCGGGCAACATTGCTGCCATTCGTCCAATGAAGGACGGCGTCATCGCCGACTTCAGCGTCTGCGAAAAGATGCTGCAATATTTCATCAACAAGGTTCACGAAAACAGTTTCCTGCAGCCTAGCCCTCGTGTGCTGATCTGCGTTCCGTGCAAATCCACTCAGGTTGAGCGTCGTGCCATCCGTGAATCGGCCCTTGGTGCCGGTGCTCGTGAAGTGTTCCTGATCGAAGAGCCGATGGCTGCTGCGATCGGTGCCGGCCTGCCGGTTGAAGAAGCTCGCGGATCGATGGTGGTCGATATCGGTGGTGGTACGACCGAAATCGCCCTGATCTCCCTGAACGGTGTGGTTTACGCTGAATCCGTACGGGTTGGCGGCGACCGCTTCGACGAAGCGATCATCACCTACGTGCGTCGCAACTACGGCAGCCTGATCGGCGAATCCACTGCCGAGCGCATCAAGCAGGAAATCGGCACAGCCTACCCGGGCGGCGAAGTTCGCGAAGTCGACGTTCGTGGCCGTAACCTGGCCGAAGGCGTTCCACGTGCTTTCACCCTGAACTCCAATGAAGTGCTGGAAGCTCTGCAAGAGTCCCTGGCCACCATCGTTCAGGCGGTGAAAAGTGCACTGGAGCAATCGCCTCCGGAGCTGGCGTCCGATATCGCCGAGCGCGGCCTGGTACTGACCGGTGGTGGCGCCTTGCTGCGTGACCTCGACAAGTTGCTGGCCCAGGAAACAGGTCTGCCGGTGATCGTTGCCGAAGACCCGCTGACCTGCGTTGCTCGCGGCGGTGGCCGTGCCTTGGAAATGATGGATAAACACACCATGGACCTGCTCTCCAGCGAGTGATCTCGCCGGTTGCATCTATGCTGTTGGCGCGCAGGCAGCACTTTGCAGTGCTGCCTGTTGGCGTTTATCTTCTGTCAGTCTGCATCCAGGCCGGTTTGATGCCGTATGAATAAAGAGAACATTTGCCTGGGAGGAGCGGCTTATTAAACCGCTTTTCACCAAAGGGCCTTCACTGGGCGTGCGCTTGTTGGTGCTGGTCGTGCTATCGGTCGCGCTGATGGTGGTCGATGCCCGCTTCACACTGCTCAAGCCAGTGCGTAGCCAAATGTCGCTGGTGCTGATGCAGTCTTACTGGATCACCGACCTGCCGCAGCGGCTATGGCAGGGTGTGGCCAGCCAATTTGGCAGCCGTACCGAACTCGTCGCTGAAAACGAAAAACTCAAGACCGAAAACCTGCTGTTGCAGGGGCGCATGCAAAAGCTTGCCGCCCTCACCGAGCAGAACGTTCGGCTGCGCGAGTTGCTCAACTCTTCGGCGCTGGTCAACGAGAAGGTCGAAGTGGCTGAGTTGATCGGCATGGACCCCAACCCCTTCACTCATCGCATCATCATCAACAAGGGTGAACGCGACGGTGTGATCCTCGGTCAGCCGGTGCTCGATGCCCGTGGCCTGATGGGGCAGGTGGTCGAGTTGATGCCCTACACCTCCCGTGTTTTGCTGCTGACCGATACGACTCACAGCATTCCGGTGCAGGTGAACCGCAACGGTCTGCGCGCGATTGCCAGCGGTACCGGCAACCCGGAGCGTCTTGAGTTGCGTCACGTCGCGGATACTGCCGACATCAAGGAGGGTGATCTGCTGGTCAGTTCCGGGCTTGGTCAGCGCTTCCCGGCGGGTTACCCGGTGGCAACGGTCAAGGAAGTGATTCACGATTCCGGTCAGCCATTTGCCATTGTTCGCGCCGTGCCAACCGCCGCGCTGAACCGCAGCCGCTATTTGCTGCTGGTATTCAGCGATGGCCGCACCGCTGAAGAGCGCGCCAACGAAGCGGCTCAGGCGCAAGAGGCTCTGGACCAGCATGGCGGCGGCCCGATCATTCCTGCGACCGTGCCTAAACCGGTTCCTGCGGCCGCCGTGGCCCCTGCTGCACCTGCCGCAACTCCGGCGGCCGCTGCACCGGTTCCAGCAACTGCGACGCCTTCTACCCCGGCCAAACCGGCCAAACCTGCCGCTGCCAAGCCGTCTGCCGCCAGTAAACCGCCGGCCGTGAAGCCAGCTGCCAAACCGCCTGTCCCCGAACCGGCTGCCACTGGGAGACAAGAATAATGGTCGGCGTCAAAGCCTCCCGAAACAGCTGGATAGTCTGGTTGACGTTCGCGATCGGCCTGTTGCTCAGCGTTTCACCGCTGCCGCAGTTCATGGAAATCCTCCGCCCGTTGTGGCTGGCGTTGCTGCTTGCTTTCTGGGCGTTGACCCTGCCGCAAAAAGTAGGCATGGCCACCGCCTGGTGCCTGGGCTTGGCCGAAGACGTGCTGTACGGCACGCTACTTGGCCAGAACGCATTGATCCTGACGTTGATTACCTTTTTGGTGCTGTCGCTGCAACAGCGCTTGCGCATGTTCCCGATGTGGCAACAGAGCCTGGTGATCCTGGTGATCTTCGGCCTCGCGCAGCTTGTTCAGTTGTGGCTGAGCGCTCTGACCGGTAATCGTCAGCCAACCCTGGCGCTGGTGTTGCCGGCACTGGTCAGCGCGTTGTTGTGGCCTTGGGTGAGCTACGGTTTGCGCGGTCTGCGTCGGCGCTACAAAATCAATTAATTCGGTCAGGCATTGGCCCGCACTAGACAGGGAGATGTCTTGATGAAAAAACTTTACCTCGCTTCAGGTTCGCCGCGTCGGCGTGAACTGCTCACACAGATCGGCGTGCCGTTCTCCGCTGTCAGTGCGGACATCGACGAAACCCCCTTAACTCAAGAATCCCCGTCGGCCTATGTCGAGCGCCTGGCGCGCGGCAAAGCCGAGGCGGGACGCGGGGTAGTCGTGTCTGACGCCTCTTTTTGCGTGTTGGGTGCAGACACCGCCGTGGTGCTGGACGGCAAAATTCTTGGCAAACCGGTGGACGAAGCCGACGCGTGCGCCATGCTTATGCTGTTGGCCGGACGTGAACATGAAGTGCTGACGGCCATCGCCGTACTCGATGCCAAGCGCTGCGAGTCTCGGGTGGTGCGCAGCCTGGTGCGGTTTCGCGACATCAGCCGCGAAGAAGCGGCAGCCTACTGGGCCAGCCGCGAGCCATGCGACAAGGCGGGTGGCTACGGCATTCAAGGACTGGGCGCGGTATTTGTTTCCGGGCTCAATGGCAGTTATTCGGCGGTGGTCGGGTTGCCGCTGTGCGAAACCGCAGAACTGCTCGGCCATTTCGGCATACCCTGTTGGCAAACACCTGACGCGCGCTGAGCGTCATACTGACAAGATGCAGCCATTATCGTGAACATGCCTGAACGAGACCCTGCCATGAGTGAAGAGATTCTGATCAACATCACGCCGATGGAGTCGCGCGTGGCGGTGGTCGAAAACGGTGTTCTGCAAGAGGTTCACGTCGAGCGTACGCAAAAGCGCGGGATCGTCGGCAACATCTATAAAGGCAAGGTCGTTCGGGTTTTGCCAGGCATGCAGGCGGCGTTCGTCGACATCGGCCTGGACCGCGCTGCATTCATCCACGCCTCGGAAATTTCCCTGCGCGAAGGCCCTGCGGTCGAGAGCATCAGCGCCTTGGTACATGAAGGCCAGAGCCTGGTGGTTCAGGTCACCAAGGACCCGATCGGTTCCAAAGGCGCACGCCTGACGACGCAGCTGTCGATTCCGTCGCGCTATCTTGTGTACATGCCGCGCACCGCTCATGTCGGTATTTCGTTGAAGATCGAAGACGAAGCCGAACGCGAGCGCCTCAAACAAGTGGTCACCGATTGCGTGGCCAAAGAAGGCATCAAAGAAGCCGGCGGTTTCATTTTGCGCACCGCTGCCGAAGGGGCGGGCGCCGATGAGATCCTCATGGACATCCGCTACCTGCGCCGTCTCTGGGATCAGATCAACGAACAGATCAAAACCATCGCCGCGCCAAGTGTGATCTACGAAGACCTCGGCCTGGCGTTGCGTACCCTGCGAGACCTGGTGAGCCCAAAGATCGAGAAGATCCGCATCGATTCCCGGGAAACCTTCCAGAAAACCACGCAGTTCGTCGCCGAACTGATGCCGGAAATCGCCGATCGGCTGGAGCACTACCCAGGCGAGCGGCCTATTTTCGATTTGTACGGCGTCGAAGACGAAATCCAGAAAGCCCTGGAGCGCAAAGTCCCGCTCAAGTCTGGCGGCTACCTGGTGGTCGACCCGGCGGAAGCCATGAGCACCATCGACGTCAACACCGGGGCGTTTGTCGGCCATCGCAACCTTGAAGAAACCATCTTCAAGACCAACCTCGAAGCCGCCACTGCCATTGCCCGTCAACTGCGCCTGCGCAATCTGGGCGGGATCATCATCATCGACTTCATCGACATGGAAGACGAAGAACACCAGCGCCAGGTATTGCGCACGCTCGAAAAACAGCTGGAACGCGACCACGCCAAGACCAATATCATCGGCATCACCGAATTGGGCCTGGTGCAGATGACCCGCAAGCGCACGCGTGAAAGTCTTGAGCAAGTGCTGTGCGAACCGTGCAGCAGCTGTCAGGGTCGCGGCAAGTTGAAGACGCCGGAAACGGTCTGCTACGAAATTTTCCGCGAAATCCTCCGCGAGGCGCGCGCCTATCAAGCGGAAGGCTATCGTGTATTGGCGAACCAGAAAGTCGTCGACCGTTTGCTCGACGAAGAGTCAGGCAACGTGGCCGAGCTGGAAGGGTTTATCGGACGCACCATCCGGTTCCAGGTAGAAACCATGTATTCCCAGGAACAATACGACGTGGTGTTGCTCTGAATCGCTGTGTTTCAACCTTACTAGAACGGCTGGCCTCAGCTTTTTGCAGCATTTTTGCCATGGGAGCCACCTGACATGGAGCGTCTGACACGCATTTTGGTTGCACTGACCCGCTGGGGTCTGGGCCTGTGCGCGTTGGTACTGGTGTTGATGGCGTTGTACGTCAGCCTCGGCCGAGAGTTGACGCCTCTGGTGGCCGAATACCGTGTCGACGTCGAAACCAAAGCCACCGAGGCCTTGGGAATGCCGCTGCAAATCGGCAGGCTGGAAGGCAACTGGAGCGGTTTTGCGCCGATTTTGCTGGCCCATGACGTGACCGTCGGCGAAGGTGCCAATGCGCTGCACCTGGATCAGGTGCGTGCAGTGCCAGACATTTGGGAAAGCCTGTTGGCCCGTCAGGTGCGCATCGCCCACCTGGAACTCAATGGTTTGAAGATCAGCCTCAAGGAAGGCGACGACGGCCAGTGGGCGCTGGAAGGTTTGCCGGTGCAGAAAGATCAGCCGCTCGATCCAGAGCAGTTGCTCAATCGCATGCAGATGGTCCAGCAGTTGTCGGTGATCGACAGTCAGGTGACCTTGCAGCCTCTGGATCAACCGCCGCTGACCCTGACCTACGTTGGCTTCAATCTGAAAACCGGTGCTTCTCGCCAGCGCCTCGATGCCCGTATGACCTTGCCCGATGGCCAGCCAGTGGCCATGAGCCTGCGCACCCGCATCCAGGCCAGTCAGTGGAAGGGCGGTGACGCCGAGGCTTACCTGAGCCTGCCGCAAAGCGACTGGTCGAAATGGCTGCCCAAGCGACTCACCCGGCAATGGAATTTTTCCGAGATCAAGGCCGGCGGCGAACTCTGGATCAATTGGGGCAAGGGCGACCTGCAATCCGCAGCCATTCGTTTGAACGCACCGCAAGTCAAAGGCGCCTACGCCGAGCGCAAGCCGATCAAGATCAACAACCTGGCGCTCAATGGCTATTTCCAGCGCAGCACTGAAGGCGTCGTGGTGACGCTGGACTCCCTCGCGATGAACGTTGGCGAGACGCGCTGGGAATCGCATCTGCAACTCACACAAACTTCAGCCACCGACAAGGTTGAAGAACTCTGGCACCTGCAAGCGGACCGCGTCGACCTCACCCCGCTGACGCCGTTGCTGAACGCCCTGGGCCCACTGCCCGAAGGTGTCGCCACGGCGGTCGAAAAACTCAAAGTGACCGGTGGGCTGCGCAACGTGCTGATCGACATGCGGCCCCATGCTACTGACGACAGCAAGTTCAGCTTCGCCGCGAACCTCGATCGGGTCGGTTTCGATGCCTATCACGGGGCTCCGGCGGCGCGAAATGTGAGCGGCAGCATCAGCGGTGATCTCGGCAAGGGCGAATTGCGCATGGACAGCAAGGACTTTGTCCTGCACCTGGCCCCGATTTTCGCCAAGCCATGGCAATACCTCCAGGCCAATGCGACGCTGACCTGGAAGCTCGATAAAGAAGGGTTCACCTTGATCGCACCGTACCTCAAGGTGCGCGGCGAAGAGGGCAAGATAGCCGGCGACTTCCTGATTCGCCTTCACTTCGATCAAACCCAGGAAGACTACATGGACCTGCGGGTCGGCATGGTCGAGGGGGATGGTCGCTACACCGCCAAGTATCTGCCGACCATGCTCAGCCCGGCGCTGGACGAATGGTTGCGCACGGCGATCCTCAAGGGTGCGGTGGATGAAGGTTTCTTCCAGTATCAGGGCTCGCTGAACCATGGCGCGGCCGATACTGCCCGCAGCACCAGCCTGTTCTTCAAAGTGCACGATGCCGAACTGGCGTTCCAGCCGGGCTGGCCGCATGTCAGCAAAGTCACCGGTGATGTGTTTGTGGAAGACAGTGGCGTTCGGGTTCTGGCCAGCAAGGGCCAGTTGCTCGACACTCAGGTGCGCGACATTTACGTCAATATTCCCCATGTTCCGGATGGCAAAAATGTCCATCTGTTCCTCGACGGTGGATTCGCCGGCGGCTTGGGCGATGGCCTGAAAATCCTCCAGGAAGCGCCGATAGGCACCGCTGAGACGTTCGCCAAATGGGAAGGCGAGGGCGAGTTGCAAGGCAAGCTGAATCTGGATATCCCGCTGGCCAAAGGCGAGGAGCCAAAGATCCTCGTCGACTTCAAGACCGCCAAGGCGCGTCTGAAACTGGCCGATCCCGCGCTCGAGTTGACTCAACTCAAGGGTGATTTCCGCTTTGACAGCACCAAGGGATTGAGTGGACAGAACATCAGCGCCCGCGCTTTTGACAAGCCTGTCACTGCACGGATTTTCGCCGATGGCAAAGCGGGTAACATCAAGACACGCGTCACGGCTTCCGGTCAGGTCGAGGTCAAGAAACTCACGGACTGGTTGAGCGTGACTCAGCCATTGCCGGTTTCCGGGGTGATCCCGTATCAGTTGCAGTTGAATCTGGAGGGCGCTGACAGTCAGTTGATGGTCAATTCCAATCTCAAGGGCGTGAAGGTCGATCTGCCGGCGCCATTCGGCATGGCGGCCGATGCCAGTCGTGATACGTCTTTCCGTATGACCCTGCAAGGGCCGGAACGGCGCTACTGGGTCAATTATGGTCAGTTGGCGAATCTCACGTTCGCAGCACCGAGCGGCAATTTTTCCGAAGGTCGCGGTGAGCTGTTCCTCGGCGGTGGCGATGCGGTAATGCCCAACGCCAAAGGCCTGCGGGTACGCGGTGTGTTGTCGGAGCTGGACGTCGGTCCCTGGCAGGATCTGGTAAGCAAGTACGCCGGTCAGGATTTGGGTGGCAGCGCCAAGCAGTTTTTCAGCAGCGCAGACCTGAAGATTAGCAAGCTCAGCGCCCTTGGCACGACCCTTGATCAGGCTTCCGTGCAGGTGAACCGAAAGCCTGCCAGTTGGGCGTTGCAACTTGATAGCCAGCAGGTCAAAGGCGCTGTCGGCATTCCCGATGCGAGAGGCGCGCCGATCACGGTCAAACTGCAATACGTGCGCCTGCCCGCGACGGATCCGAAGGTGGTGGCTGACGAGAACTCGCCCGATCCGCTGGTCACGGTCGATCCGACCAAGATTCCGCCCCTGGACATCACCATCAACCAGCTGTTTCTGGGGCCGGACCTGGTGGGTGGCTGGTCGCTGAAAATTCGTCCGACAGGCAAGGGTATTGCGCTCAACAATCTGGACATGGGCCTCAAAGGCATTCTTTTGCAAGGCAGTGGCGGCTGGGAAGGTACCCCGGGTAGTTCCAGCAGTTGGTACAAGGGGCGAATCAGTGGCAAGAATCTTGCCGACGTTCTCAAGGGCTGGGGGTTTGCGCCGAGTGTCACCAGTGAAGAGTTTCATATGGATGTTGACGGTCGCTGGCCCGGTTCACCGGCCTGGCTGGCCAGCAAGCGTTTCTCTGGCACTCTGGATGCGTCGCTGACCAAGGGCCAGTTTGTTGAAGTCGAGGGCAGTGCCCAGGCCCTGAAGGTCTTCGGCCTGCTTAACTTCAACTCCATCGGCCGCCGTCTGCGCCTGGACTTTTCCGACCTGTTCGCTAAAGGCCTGAGCTATGACCGGGTCAAGGGATTGCTGGTCGGCACCAATGGCGTCTACGTCACCCGTGAACCGATCCGGATGACCGGTCCGTCGAGTAACGTGGAACTCAATGGCACCCTGAACCTGGTGGGTGATCAGATCGACGCCAAGTTGCTGGTGACCTTGCCGGTGACCAACAACTTGCCGATTGCGGCGTTGATTGTCGGCGCGCCGGCCGTCGGCGGTGCGCTGTTCCTGATCGACAAATTGATCGGTGACCGTGTTTCCCGTTTTGCCAGTGTGAAATACACCGTCAAAGGCCCGTGGAAAGAGCCGCAGATAACCTTCGACAAACCTTTTTGAGTCGCTTTTTGAAAAAGCACTCCTCAAGGATGGAGTAGCATGCTCGCCTGTCCTCATAAATTGCGATGCAGGAGCGCACCATGTCAGTAGCGGTGATTCAAATGGTCAGCCAAAGCGATGTGCTGGCCAATCTGGTTCAGGCCCGCCGGCTGCTAGAGGAGGCCGCGACGGGTGGCGCAAAGCTCGCCGTGTTGCCGGAAAACTTTGCCGCCATGGGCCGTCGCGACATTGCCGACATCGGCCGTGCCGAGGCCTTGGGTGAAGGCCCGATCCTGCCATGGTTGAAACAGACCGCCCTCGACCTCAAGTTATGGATAGTCGCCGGCACATTGCCGCTGCCGCCGGTGGATGAACCGGCGGCGAAGGTGCATGCCTGCTCGCTGTTGGTGAATGACCATGGCGAAACAGTGGCGCGCTACGACAAGCTGCACTTGTTCGACGTCGACGTGACGGACAATCGCGGGCGATATCGCGAATCCGATGACTATGCTTATGGCAGTGGGGTTGTTGTGGCGGATACACCCGTCGGTCGAGTCGGGCTGACGGTGTGTTACGACCTGCGTTTCCCGGAGCTGTACAGCGAATTACGCGCTGCGGGAGCGGAGTTGATTACCGCGCCGTCGGCGTTTACGGCGGTGACCGGCGCGGCGCACTGGGATGTGCTGATACGCGCCCGGGCCATCGAGACTCAATGCTATGTGCTGGCGGCCGCTCAGGGTGGAACGCATCCAGGGCCGCGAGAAACCTGGGGGCATGCCGCAATCATCGACCCTTGGGGCCGGGTGCTGGCACAGCAGGATCAAGGCGAGGCCGTGCTGCTGGCCGCACGCGATAGCAGCGAACAGGCGTCCATCAGGGCGCGGATGCCGGTGTCCAGTCACCGGCGCTTTTTCTCGCAGGGCGCTCAGCGACCTGCCTCAGAACGACGAATTTAAGGCGTAAAGCATATGAGCGAGTTGTTGTCCTCCGTCAGTGAACACCTCCTGGCGCCCGGCGGCGTAACGATCGAGAGCCTGCAAGGCGTGCTCGGCGATCTGGCCGGCCCGGGCATCGATGCCGCCGACCTGTATTTCCAGGGGCAGATTTCCGAGTCCTGGGCGCTGGAAGACGGGATCGTCAAGGAAGGCAGCTTCAACCTTGACCAAGGCGTCGGCGTGCGCGCGCAATCGGGTGAAAAAACCGGTTTTGCCTACAGCAATGCCATCACCCTGGAAGCCCTGGGTGCTGCGGCCCGTGCCGCGCGGTCGATCTCCCGTGCCGGGCAGAACGGCACGGTACAGGCGTTCACCACCCAAGACGTCGCCCAGTTGTACGGGCCGGACAACCCGCTGGAAGTCATCTCCCGCGCCGAGAAAGTCGAACTGCTCAAGCGTATCGATGCTGCCACCCGCGCCCTCGATCCGCGTATTCAGCAAGTCACGGTGAGCATGGCCGGTGTCTGGGAGCGCATCCTCGTCGCTTCCACCGACGGCAGCCTGGCCGCCGATGTACGGCCGCTGGTGCGCTTCAATGTGAGCGTAATCGTCGAGCAAAACGGTCGCCGCGAGCGCGGTGGTCATGGCGGTGGCGGGCGAACCGATTACCGCTATTTCCTCAGTGACGACCGCGCCATGGGCTACGCCCGTGAAGCATTGCGTCAGGCACTGGTCAACCTTGAAGCCATTCCGGCGCCGGCCGGTACGTTGCCGGTGGTATTGGGTTCCGGCTGGTCCGGCGTGTTGCTGCATGAAGCGGTTGGCCACGGTCTGGAAGGCGACTTCAACCGCAAGGGCAGTTCTGCCTACAGCGGGCGCATGGGCGAAATGGTTGCCTCCAAGCTGTGCACCATCGTCGATGACGGCACGCTGGCGGGCCGTCGTGGTTCCCTGAGCGTCGACGACGAAGGCACCCCGACCGAGTGCACCACGCTGATCGAAAACGGCGTGCTCAAGGGTTACATGCAGGACAAGCTCAACGCGCGCTTGATGGGCGTGGCCCGCACAGGTAACGGTCGTCGCGAATCCTACGCGCACCTGCCGATGCCGCGCATGACCAACACCTACATGTTGGCGGGCGAAAGCGATCCGGCGGAAATCATCGCCTCGGTGAAACGAGGCATCTACTGCGCCAACCTCGGCGGTGGCCAGGTGGACATCACCAGCGGCAAGTTCGTGTTCTCTACCAGCGAAGCGTACCTGATCGAAGACGGCAAGATTACGGCACCGGTCAAAGGTGCGACGTTGATCGGCAACGGCCCGGAAGCCATGAGCAAGGTGTCGATGGTCGGTAACGATCTGGCGCTGGACAGCGGCGTGGGGACGTGTGGCAAGGATGGGCAGTCGGTGCCGGTAGGTGTCGGCCAGCCAACGCTGAAAATTGATGCGATCACTGTGGGTGGCACAGGATCGTAAACAGGGATGGAGCCTCGGGTGAACCGCGTGCGGTTCACCCGATTCGGGACTTAACGCAGACCGCGTTGAGTCTCGTCCAGCTCACGGATGTACTTGAAGATTTTACGGCTCGATGCCGGTGGCTTGTTGGTCGCCAGTTCGTGCTGGGCCTGACGGATCAGGGAGCGCAATTGCTGACGATCAGCCTCCGGGTAGTCGAGCACGAACTTCTCCAGGACTGCATCGTCGCCCGCGATCAAGCGATCGCGCCAGCGTTCCAGGCCATGGAAACGTTCGTTGTACTGCCGGGTGGAGGCATCGAGTTGATCGAGCAAGGTCAGAATGGCGGCAGTATCCTGATCGCGCATCAGTTTGCCGATGAACATAAGGTGCCGTTTACGCGCGATATTCGCGGTGTGCTTGGGCGCATCGGCCAGGGCCCGGCGCATGGCGTCGGTCAACGGCAGTTTTGCCAGCAAGTCAGGCTTGAGTGTTGTAAGGCGCTCGCCAAGGTCAACCAGAGCATGAAGCTCGCGTTTAACCTGGGATTTGCTTTTTTCTCCCGTATCGAGGGAGTCGTCGTAAGAATCAACCATGGTGGCCGTCCGCAAAGAAACGCCGCCATGATAACCAGTCGGGGGCCGCTTGTCCGGCCCGGTCGCTCGAAGGCCTTACCGAAAGCAGAATTTGAGTGGAGAACAGCATGAGTGCAGTTGAAAGCGTCGGCCCACAAGCGTTGCCGGCACTGCAAGAACAAGTCGAGCAGATCATCGCTGAAGCCAAGCGTCAGGGCGCCAGCGCCTGCGAAGTCGCCGTGTCCCTGGAGCAGGGGCTGTCCACGTCGGTGCGTCAGCGTGAGGTCGAAACCGTCGAATTCAACCGCGATCAGGGCTTTGGCATCACCTTGTACGTCGGCCAGCGCAAAGGCTCGGCCAGTACCTCGGCGAGCGGTCCTGACGCGATTCGCGAAACGGTTGCGGCGGCGCTGGCCATCGCCAAACACACCTCCGAAGATGAAGCTTCGGGCTTGGCTGATGCCGCGCTGATGGCCCGTGACCTGCAGGATTTCGACCTGTTCCATCAATGGGACATCACCCCGGAGCAAGCCATCGAACAAGCGTTGGCCTGCGAAGCCGCTGCGTTTGCCACAGACAGCCGGATCAAGAATGCCGATGGCACCACCCTCAGTACCCATCAGGGCTGCCGCGTATACGGCAACAGCCACGGATTTATCGGTGGCTACGCGTCGACCCGTCACAGCCTGAGCTGTGTGATGATCGCCGAGGCCGATGGCCAGATGCAGCGCGACTATTGGTACGACGTCAACCGTCAGGGTAATTTGCTGGCCGACCCGGTGAGCATCGGCCAGCGTGCCGCGCAACGGGCGGCGAGCCGTTTGGGCGCACGTCCAGTGCCGACCTGCGAGGTGCCGGTGCTGTTTTCCGCTGAGTTGGCGGGTGGTTTATTCGGCAGCTTCCTGTCGGCGATTTCCGGCGGCAGCCTGTACCGCAAATCGTCGTTCCTCGAGGGCACACTGGGTCAGAAGCTGTTCCCGGAATGGTTGACCATCGACGAGCGCCCACACTTGATGCGCGCCATGGGCAGTTCCGCGTTTGATGGCGATGGCTTGGCGACCTACGCCAAACCGTTCGTCGAAAAGGGCGAGTTGGTGTCCTACATCCTCGGTACATACTCCGGGCGAAAGCTCGGGATGCCGAGTACTGCCAACGCTGGCGGCGTGCATAACCTGTTCGTCACCCACGGCGATGAAGACCAGGCTGCCTTGCTGCGGCGCATGGGCCGTGGCCTGCTGGTCACGGAGCTGATGGGCCAGGGCCTGAACATGGTCACTGGCGATTACTCGCGGGGGGCGGCGGGTTACTGGGTCGAGAATGGCGAAATTCAGTTCGCCGTGCAGGAAGTGACCATCGCCGGCAACATGCGCGACATGTTCAAGCAGATCGTTGCGGTCGGTAATGACCTGGAGCTGCGCAGCAACATTCGCACCGGCTCGGTGCTGATTGAGCGGATGACGGTGGCGGGTAGCTAAACCTTACCGCTTCAAAAAAGGCGCGCCATCTCATCGGATGGCGCGCCTTTTTTATGCGCCTGGCACCGGCCGCTGTGGAAGCGAGCCTGCTCGCGATAGCGGTGAAGCATTCACCAATGATGATCTGGCTTGGCACAGCTTTTGTGGCAGCTGGAAGAGGCCACTGCTACAGGGGCGTTATTCACCTTCGTCGAAGAAGTTATTGATCAACGCCACCAGCGCATCCAGCGCTTCCTGTTCCTGCTCGCCTTCGGTGCGCAGGTGGATTCGGGTGCCCTTGCCGGCCGCGAGCATCATCATGGCCATGATGCTTTTACCGTCAACCATTGACTCTGGCGTACGCCCGGCTCTGATCTGGCAGGGGAACTGACCCGCCACTCCAACGAATTTTGCAGAAGCACGGGCATGCAGACCCAGCTTGTTGATGATTTCGATTTCCAGAGCAGGCATCGCGGTGTGAATCCTTTAGCTGAGGTCGCGGTGGCGGACCTGGACGTTCTTCAGGGTTTTTTGCAGAACCTGGCCCAGACGTTCGGTCAGGTAGACAGAGCGGTGATGCCCGCCGGTGCAGCCAATGGCAATGGTGACATAAGCACGGTTGCTGGCGGCAAAGCGCGGCAGCCACTTGAGTAGATACGACGATATGTCCTGGAACATTTCTTCGACGTCCGGTTGTGCAGCCAGGTATTCAGCCACCGGTTGATCGAGCCCGGACTGCGAACGCAGTTCCGGCTTCCAGTAAGGGTTGGGCAGGCAACGTACGTCGAACACCAGGTCCGCGTCCACCGGCATGCCACGCTTGAATCCGAACGACTCAACCAGAAAGGCAGTGCCGGCTTCAGGCTGGTTCAGCAGGCGAAGCTTGATGGTGTCGCGTAGCTGGTACAAGTTCAGGTTGGTGGTATTGATCTTGAGGTCGGCCAGATCGACGATCGGACCCAGCAGATTGCTTTCGTCCTCGATCGCCTCGGCCAACGAACGGTTGGCGGTGCTCAGCGGGTGACGACGACGGGTTTCGGAAAAGCGCTTGAGCAAGGTTTCTTCGTCGGCGTCCAGGTACAGCACATCACACTTGATATGCCGGCTACGGACTTCTTCGAGCAGTTCGGGAAAGCGTGACAGGTGGCTCGGCAGGTTACGCGCATCAATGGACACTGCGACCAGCGGCTGTGCCAGTTCGGTATGAATCAGTGCGCGTTCGGCCAGTTCCGGGAGCAAGCCGGCGGGCAGGTTGTCGATGCAGTAGTAGCCGTTGTCCTCGAGAACATCGAGTACGGTACTTTTACCTGAGCCGGAACGGCCACTGACGATGATCAAGCGCATGGTTACGGACCGTTTTGCTCGTCCAGGACAACCTGATACAAGGCTTCGTTGCTCGGGGCGCTGCGAAGACGATCACGGACTTCCTTGCGATCGAGCATGCTGGCGATCTGGCGGAGCAGTTCAAGGTGGGCATCGGTAGCGGCTTGCGGGACCAGCAGTACGAACAGCAGGTCAACCGGAGCGCCGTCGATGGCATCGAAATCGATTGGGGCGTCGAGGTGCATCAAGGCGCTGATGGGCGACTCGCAACCTTTGAGGCGGCAGTGGGGGATGGCGATACCGTTACCAAAACCGGTCGAGCCAAGTTTTTCACGGGCAATCAAAGCCTCGAAGACATCTTGCATCTCCAGATCCGGCACTTCCCGGGCGATCAGGTTGGCAATTTGCTCGAGGGCTTTCTTTTTGCTGCCACCCGGCACGTTCACGAGGGAACGGCCGGGGGTCAGGATGTTTTCAAGTCGGATCATGGGTTGGGGATGTTAACGACCGGTCGCGCCCTGAAGGAGGCTCTGGGTCTTTTCCTTATGCTTTTTGAGTTGTTTATCCAGCTTGTCGGTCAATGCGTCGATCGCCGCGTACATATCGGTATGTTCCGCGTTGGCGACCACTTCATTGCCGGGAATATGCAGGGTGGCTTCGATTTTCTGCTTCAACTTCTCGACCGTCATCGTGACCTGCACGTTGGTGATCTTGTCGAAATGCCGCTCTAATCGTTCGAGTTTTTCGCCGATGTAGGTGCGCAGGGGTTCGGTCACTTCCAGTTGGTGTCCACTGATGTTGACTTGCATACAGCTTCTCCTTCGTTGCCAGTGCATAAAGCGGCAGATCAGATGATCTACCACTGGAACGCTGTGGCGTGGCTCTACATCAACCGCTTGCGTTCGCTCGAAGGCGCGATCCCTAAGGATTCACGGTACTTGGCGACGGTGCGGCGAGCCACCTGAATGCCTTGTGCCTCCAGTAAACCAGCGATCTTGCTGTCACTCAACGGCTTTTTCTGATTTTCCGCGGCAACCAGTTTTTTGATGATCGCGCGGATCGCCGTGGACGAGCATTCGCCGCCTTCGGAGGTGCTGACGTGACTGGAGAAAAAGTATTTCAACTCATAAATACCCCGAGGGGTATGCATGAATTTTTGTGTGGTCACCCGTGAAATCGTCGATTCGTGCATGCCTACTGCTTCGGCGATGTCATGTAGAACCAGCGGCTTCATGGCTTCGTCGCCGTATTCGAGGAAGCCGCGCTGATGCTCGACGATCTGGGTGGCGACTTTCATCAGTGTTTCATTGCGGCTTTGCAGGCTCTTGATGAACCAGCGAGCCTCTTGCAACTGATTGCGCATGAAGGTGTTGTCGGCGCTGGTATCGGCGCGACGGACAAATCCGGCGTATTGCGCGTTGACCCGCAGCCTGGGCACCGACTCCTGGTTCAGTTCCACCAGCCAGCGTTCGTTGTCCTTGCGCACGATCACGTCCGGGACGACATACTCGGCTTCGCTGGATTCGATCTGCGAACCGGGGCGCGGGTTGAGGCTCTGGACCAGTTCGATGACCTGGCGCAGTTCATCTTCCTTGAGCTTCATGCGGCGCATCAACTGGCTGTAATCGCGACTACCAAGCAAATCGATGTAGTCGGTGACCAGGCGTTTGGCTTCGGCCAGCCAGGGCGTCTTGGCGGGCAATTGGCGCAATTGCAGCAACAGGCATTCGCCCAGGTTGCGAGCGCCGATGCCGGCCGGCTCGAATTGCTGGATGCGGTGCAGGACGGCTTCGATTTCGTCCAGCTCGATGTCCAGTTCCGGATCGAACGCTTCGAGGATCTCCTCGAGGGTTTCATCCAGGTAGCCCTGATTGTTGATGCAGTCGATCAGGGTCACGGCGATCAGGCGATCGGTGTCGGACATCGGTGCCAGGTTCAGTTGCCAGAGCAGGTGGCTTTGCAGGCTCTCGCCAGCCGAAGTGCGAGTGGTGAAGTCCCATTCGTCGTCATCGTTGCTCGGCAGGCTGCTGGCGCTGGTCTGGTAGACGTCTTCCCAAGCCGTGTCGACGGGCAATTCGTTGGGAATGCGCTCGTTCCAGTCGCCTTCCTCGAGGTTGTCCACCGTCGGGGCGGTTTCCTGATAGGAGGGTTCCGAAACATCGGCATTGGGTTGCTGTTCGGCTTTGTCGGCCAAGGGGTCGGCGTTGTCGAAGTCGTCGCCTTCTTCCTGGCGTTCGAGCATCGGATTGGACTCCAGGGCCTCCTGGATTTCCTGTTGCAAATCCAGGGTCGACAATTGGAGCAGACGGATGGCCTGTTGCAGCTGCGGTGTCATCGTCAGCTGCTGGCCCATTCTCAAGACTAGCGATGGTTTCATGGCAGGGGCTTAACACCTTATTCGCCGGCGCACATGCGCCATCCACTACAGGGCGCCGGAGCGCCAAACATAAGCAAATTATATGCCTGAAACTGAAGTGTTTGCCTAGAGCGCTGTAACAATAAAAACCTGTTGATTTTTATCGTTGTAAGCGCTCAGTCGACTAGCCAGACACCTCAACGCTTACAGGCGGAACTCATGGCCCAGGTAAACTTCTTTGACCAGGTCGTTGGCCAGGATAGTGGCGGAGTCGCCTTCGGCGATTAGCTGGCCATCGTTGACGATGTAGGCGGTCTCGCAGATATCCAGGGTTTCACGGACGTTGTGGTCTGTGATCAGCACGCCAATGCCTTTGGCCTTGAGGTGGTAGATGATCTGCTTGATATCGCCGACCGAAATCGGGTCCACGCCGGCGAAAGGTTCGTCGAGCAGGATGAATTTCGGATTGGTGGCCAGTGCGCGGGCGATTTCCACGCGACGACGCTCACCACCGGACAGGCTCATGCCGAGGTTGTCGCGGATGTGGCTGATGTGGAATTCCTGTAGCAGGCTTTCCAGCTCTTTGCGACGACCGGCCTTGTCGAGTTCCTTGCGGGTCTCGAGGATCGCCATGATGTTGTCGGCCACCGAAAGTTTGCGGAAGATCGATGCTTCTTGCGGCAGATAGCCGATACCGGCTTTTGCACGACCGTGCATTGGCTGGTGGCTGACGTCCAGATCATCGATCAGCACGCGGCCCTGATCGGCCTGCACCAGGCCGACAATCATGTAGAAGCAGGTGGTCTTGCCGGCGCCGTTGGGACCCAGCAGGCCGACGATTTGACCGCTGTCGATCGAGAGGCTGACGTCGCGCACGACCTGGCGGCTCTTGTAGCTCTTGGCCAGATGCTGGGCTTTCAGAGTTGCCATTACTGGGCCTTCTGCTCGTCGGTTTTCTTCTTCGGCTGGATCACCATGTCGATGCGTGGACGCGCCTCGGTGACCTTGTTGCCTGTCGCACGGCCAGCGCTGGCAAGCTTCTTGACCGTGTCATAGACGATTTTCTCGCCCTGGGTAGTGTTGCTGTCTTTGTCGACAACTTTTGCCTTGTCGATCAGCACGACGCGGTTTTGCGCAGCGTGGTACTGGATGGTTACACCCCAACCCTGCACAGGCTTGGTGTCACCAGCGGTCTGCAACTGTTCGAAGTAGGCAAGGTTGCCCACCGATGTCACCACGTCGATGTCGCCAGCCGGCGTACGAGTGATGGTCACGGTGTTGCCCTTAACGATCATCGAACCCTGGGTGATGATCACGTCGCCTTTATAGGTGGCAACGCCATTCTTGTCGTCCAGTTGGGCATCGTCGGCCTGAATGCGGATTGGCTGCTCTTGATCGTTCGGCAGAGCCCAGGCGCTCACGCTTCCCAGTGCTGCGCCCAGACTGAGCAAAATAGGGAGGGTTTTAACGAGCCTCATACTGTCCTCTTACGTTAGATAGCAGGTGTATCCTGCTTTCTTTCAAGTACGCTTTCATTCCGTTGCCTGTCGATACACCGCCAGCGCCGTCGATTCTAACGGGTTGGTCGGTCTGCGCATATTGCTGCTGCGGGAACACAGTCATACGGGTGGTGGTAATCAGGGTCTTGCGGTTTTTTTCGTCGAAACGGGTGATGCGTACCGAATCGATCAGCTCGACCTGGGTACCGTCCGTATTGACTTCGCCGCGCTCGCTCTGAACGTGCCAGGGAAACTGGGTGCCGCGAAACATGTTCAGGTCGGGATTGGTCAACAGCGTGACCTCGGACGCTTTCAGGTGTTCGACCTTGTCGGACGTCATTTCGTACTGCAATTTGCCGTCCGGCAGGTACTGCACGCTGTGGGCGTTGAGTGCGTAATAGTCGATCGCGCTTTCATCGACAGGGGCAACTGTCTTGTCGAGGAAGCGTTCCGGGCTGATGTTCCAGTAGCCGACCGCAGCGAACAGCGCCGCGATGCAACTGAACAACAGGATGTTACGAAACTTTTTGCTCAGCATAATGTGCTCACAGGTACTCGGCGTTGGCCGCATCGAGGCGGCCCTGGGCGCGCAGGATCAATTCGCAGAACTCGCGAGCAGCACCCTCGCCACCCCGGGCGACGGTAATGCCGTGGGCGTTTTCACGCACGAAGCTGGCTGCGTTGGCTACTGCCATGCCCAGGCCGACGCGGCGAATCACCGGCAGGTCCGGCAGGTCGTCACCGAGATAGGCCACTTGTTCATAGCTTAGGTTGAGTTGGGCCAGAAGTTCGTCCAGTACCACCAGTTTGTCCTCGCGACCTTGATAAAGGTGCGGGATGCCGAGGTTTTTTGCTCGTCGTTCGACCACCGGGGTCTTGCGGCCGCTGATGATAGCCGTCTGTATGCCCGCCGCCATCAACATCTTGATGCCTTGACCGTCGAGGGTGTTGAACGTCTTGAACTCACTGCCATCTTCGAGGAAATACAGGCGTCCGTCAGTCAGCACGCCGTCGACGTCGAACACCGCGAGTTTGATCTGTTTGCCGCGTTGCAGCAGGTCCGAACTCATTACATTACTCCTGCGCGCAGCAAGTCGTGCATGTTCAGGGCGCCGACCGGACGGTCTTCGCTGTCGACCACGACCAGCGCGTTGATTTTGTGGTCTTCCATGATTTTCAGGGCCTCGGCGGCAAGCATTTCGGCGCGGGCGGTCTTGCCGTGAGCCGTCATGACCTGGTCAATGGTGGCGCTGTGGATGTCGATGCTGCGATCCAGTGTGCGACGCAGATCACCGTCAGTGAAGATCCCGGCCAGCTTGCCGTCGGCTTCCAGAATGACGGTCATGCCCAGACCCTTGCGGGTCATTTCCATCAAGGCATCCTTGAGCAAGGTGCCGCGTTGAACCTGCGGCAGCTCTTGCCCGGCGTGCATGACGTTTTCCACTTTCAGCAGCAGACGTCGGCCCAGCGCACCTCCCGGGTGAGAAAAGGCAAAGTCTTCAGCGGTAAAGCCGCGAGCTTCCAGCAACGCAACGGCCAGTGCGTCACCCATCACCAGGGCTGCGGTGGTGGAGGAAGTCGGTGCCAGGTTCAGCGGACAGGCCTCGTGTTCGACGTGAACGTTGAGGTTGACCTCGGCAGCCTTGGCCAGCGGTGAATCCGGGTTGCCGGTCACGCTGATCAACTGAATGCCCAGACGCTTTATCAAGGGCAGCAGGGTGACGATTTCGTTGGTGGAGCCGGAGTTCGACAGGGCCAGAATAATGTCATCCCGCGTGATCATGCCCATGTCGCCATGGCTGGCTTCGGCCGGGTGCACGAAAAAAGCCGTGGTGCCGGTGCTGGCCAGGGTCGCGGCAATCTTGTTGCCGATGTGCCCTGATTTACCCATGCCGACCACTACCACGCGGCCTTTGCTGGCCAGAATCATCTCGCAAGCGCGTACGAAATCTGCGTCGATATGGGGCAGCAAGCCTTCTACGGCTTCCAGTTCGAGGCGGATGGTGCGTTGTGCTGATTGAATCAGGTCGCTGGATTGGCTCATGTCAGAAATCGTATAGCCTGATGAAAAGGCGGCGATTATAGCGGTAATGATCAAATCCCTCACGCTAGTTCGTCACGCTTTGTCATTCCCTGTAACCGAATCCCCTCTAAACGAGGCTTTTTGCCTGTCATGTTACTGAACATGGTCGGGCTTGGGCCTTGGGCGCCAGGCCTTTGCAGTGATATAGTTCGCCGCCAGTTCGGCCTGCCCGGGGAGGTATGTGCTTTCGTCAGAGAGCCAGGCGTCCGAGTGAGAGGCTGCATCGCAAGGAGTTTAGATGAGTGCCGATAACGCCTACGCGGTCGAGCTGAAGGGACTGTCCTTCAAGCGCGGTGCGCGCAGCATTTTCAATAACGTCGATATCCGTATCCCACGCGGCAAGGTCACCGGCATCATGGGGCCTTCCGGGTGTGGCAAAACCACGCTGTTGCGATTGATTGGCGCACAATTGCGTCCAACAAAGGGCGAAGTCTGGGTCAACGGCCAGAACCTGCCCAAGTTGTCGCGCAGTGATCTGTTCGATGCGCGCAAGCACATGGGGGTGCTGTTCCAGAGCGGTGCCCTGTTCACCGACCTCGATGTGTTCGAGAACGTCGCGTTCCCGCTGCGCGTTCATACCGAACTGCCGGAAGAAATGATCCGTGACATCGTCCTGCTTAAATTGCAGGCCGTGGGCTTGCGTGGTGCCATCGACCTGATGCCTGACGAGTTGTCCGGCGGCATGAAGCGTCGTGTCGCGCTGGCCCGGGCAATTGCCCTTGATCCGCAGATCCTCATGTACGACGAGCCCTTTGTCGGCCAGGACCCCATTGCCATGGGCGTGCTGGTGCGCCTGATTCGCCTGCTCAACGATGCCCTGGGCATCACCAGTATCGTGGTGTCCCATGATCTGGCCGAAACAGCGAGCATCGCCGATTACATCTATGTCGTCGGCGAAGGCCAGGTGTTGGGACAGGGGACTCCCGAGGAACTGATGAACTCGCAGGAGCCACGGATCCGTCAATTCATGACTGGCGACCCCGACGGTCCGGTCGCGTACCACTTTCCAGCGACGGATTACCGCGCAGATCTTCTGGGGAAGCGTTGATGCGCAAGATTTCATTGATAGAACGCGTGCGCCGGTTTGGCCATGCGGCCATCGACGTGCTGGCGGTGTTCGGTCGCTCGACGATTTTCCTGTTCCATGCCTTGCTCGGTCGCGGTGGCATCGGCGGCGGCTTCGGCCTGCTGGTCAAGCAGCTTCATTCAGTCGGCGTGATGTCCCTGGTGATCATTGTCGTCTCCGGCGTGTTCATCGGGATGGTGCTGGCGCTGCAAGGCTTCAACATCCTGTCCAGCTACGGCTCGGAACAGGCTGTCGGGCAGATGGTTGCGCTGACGCTGCTGCGTGAACTGGGGCCTGTGGTGACGGCACTGCTGTTCGCCGGGCGTGCCGGTTCGGCGCTGACGGCGGAAATCGGCAACATGAAATCCACCGAACAATTGTCCAGTCTGGAAATGATTGGTGTCGACCCGCTCAAATATATCGTTGCCCCACGCCTGTGGGCCGGCTTCATTTCCCTGCCGGTGCTGGCGATGATTTTCAGCGTGGTGGGTATCTGGGGCGGTTCGTGGGTGGCCGTCGACTGGCTGGGTGTGTATGAAGGCTCATACTGGTCAAACATGCAAAACAGCGTGACGTTCACTGATGATGTGCTCAATGGCATCATCAAAAGCATTGTCTTCGCGTTCGTCGTGACCTGGATCGCCGTATTCCAAGGCTATGACTGTGAGCCCACTTCCGAGGGGATCAGTCGTGCCACTACCAAGACCGTGGTGTATGCCTCTTTGGCTGTACTCGGTCTGGACTTTATTCTGACCGCCTTGATGTTTGGAGATTTCTGATGCAAAACCGCACCCTGGAAATCGGTGTCGGCCTTTTCTTGCTGGCTGGCATCCTGGCTTTATTGCTGCTGGCGTTGCGGGTGAGTGGCCTTTCCCCGAGCCCGAGCACCGACACGTATAAACTTTATGCGTATTTCGACAATATCGCCGGTTTGACGGTCAGAGCTAAAGTGACCATGGCCGGTGTGACCATCGGCAAAGTCACGGCGATCGATCTGGACCGCGACAGCTTCACCGGCCGGGTGACCATGCAACTGGAAAAGCGCGTAGATAACCTGCCGACTGACTCCACTGCATCTATCCTCACCGCTGGCCTGTTGGGCGAGAAGTACATCGGTATCAGCGTGGGCGGCGAAGAAGCCTTGCTCAAGGATGGCGGGACCATCCACGACACCCAGTCGTCGCTGGTGCTCGAAGACCTGATCGGTAAATTTCTGCTCAATACCGTTAGCAAAGACGCCAAATGAGGAGCTTTTGAATGATCTCTACCTTGCGACGTGGCCTGTTGGTAGTACTCGCGGCGCTGCCGTTGATGGCTAACGCCGTGGCGGCGCCTTCCGCGCACGACCTGGTACAGGACACCACCAACCGGATGCTGGCCGATCTGTCGGCCAACAAAGAGAAGTACAAGCAGGATCCACAGGACTTCTATACGGCGCTGAACACCATCGTCGGGCCTGTGGTGGATGCCGAAGGCATCTCCAAAAGCATCATGACGGTCAAGTATTCGAAGAAAGCCACGCCGGCACAGATGAAAACCTTCGAAGAGAACTTCAAGAGGGGCCTGTTCCAGTTTTATGGCAATGCGCTGCTCGAGTACAACAACCAGGGCATCACCGTTGACCCGGCAAAAGACGAGTCGGGCGATCGCACCAGCGTTGGCATGACCGTCAAAGGCAGCAACGGCGCGATCTATCCAGTGTCCTACACACTGGAAAAAATCAATGGCGAGTGGAAACTGCGCAACGTCATCATCAATGGCATCAACATCGGCAAGCTTTTCCGTGATCAGTTCGCTGATGCAATGCAGCGCAATGGCAACGACCTGGACAAGACCATCAACGGTTGGGCCGGGGAAGTCGCCAAAGCCAAGGCATCGACCGAGAAGCCAGCCCAATGAGTGTGTCGGCCATTCGCATGAGCGAATCCGGCGAGCTGCGGTTGAGTGGCATGCTGGACTACCTCACGGCCCCTGGCTTGCGCAAGCAGGGGCAGGCGTTGATTAAATCGAGCGCGGCTACCGAGTTGGTGGTCGACTGCTCTGCAGTGTTGAAGTCCAGCAGTGTCGGCTTGTCGCTGCTGCTGTGCTTCATGCGTGATGCAGAGGCGGCCGGCAAGGCGCTGAGCATCCGCGGGATGCCCGAAGACATGCGTGAAATCGCTCAGGTCTGCGAATTGACCGAGCTGTTGGCGCACCCCTGACCGCATCTATAAGGAAGCCCCCCGTCAGAGTCCTGCTTAGCGGGGTTCGCAGGCGCGGGGCTTTTTTGTATGATGTCCGACCCGTGCGCACAGGGCGCCGATTGAGGTTGAGCATGCAGGCCGTAGAAGTGAAGAGCTTCCTTGAAGGAAAGCTGCCCGGAACGTTGGTAGAAGTTGAGGGCGAAGGCTGCAATTTCCAGCTGAACGTGATTAGCGATGAACTGGCGGCGTTAAGCCCGGTGAAGCGTCAGCAGCAGATCTATGCCCATTTGAACCCATGGATCACCGATGGCAGCATCCATGCGGTCACTATGAAATTTTTCAGCAGCGCGGCCTGGGCCGAGCGCACCTGAGCCCAAGGGCGTCGAGATTCTTATGGATAAATTGATTATTACCGGTGGCGTTCGTCTTGATGGCGAAATCCGCATCTCCGGGGCAAAGAACTCTGCCCTGCCGATTCTGGCTGCCACCCTGCTGTGTGATGGCCCGGTGACCGTGGCCAACCTGCCGCACCTGCACGACATCACCACGATGATCGAGCTGTTCGGTCGCATGGGCATCGAGCCGGTGATCGACGAGAAACTCAGCGTCGAAATCGACCCGCGCACCATCAAGACCCTGATCGCACCGTACGAACTGGTCAAAACCATGCGTGCATCGATCCTGGTGCTGGGCCCGATGGTTGCCCGTTTCGGTGAAGCCGAAGTCGCACTGCCTGGCGGTTGCGCCATCGGTTCGCGTCCGGTTGACCTGCACATCCGTGGCCTCGAAGCCATGGGCGCGGTCATCGACGTCGAAGGCGGCTACATCAAGGCCAAGGCGCCTGAAGGTGGCCTGCGCGGTGCGCACTTCTTCTTCGACACCGTCAGCGTGACCGGTACTGAAAACATCATGATGGCGGCTGCTCTGGCCAAGGGCCGCAGCGTGTTGCAGAACGCTGCTCGTGAGCCTGAAGTCATCGACCTGGCTAACTTCCTGATCGCCATGGGCGCCAAGATCACTGGCGCCGGCACCGACACCATCACCATCGATGGCGTTGAGCGTCTGCACCCGACCACCTACAAAGTGATGCCCGACCGCATCGAAACCGGCACCTACCTGGTGGCGGCTGCCGTGACGGGCGGTCGTGTGAAGGTCAAGGACACTGATCCGACCATCCTCGAAGCCGTTCTGGAAAAACTCCGCGAGTCGGGTGCCGAAATCACCTGCGGCGAAGACTGGATCGAGCTGAACATGCACGGCAAGCGGCCAAAAGCCGTCAACGTGCGGACCGCTCCATACCCGGCGTTCCCGACCGACATGCAAGCGCAGTTCATCTCCCTTAACGCCATTGCCGAAGGCACTGGTGCCGTGATCGAGACGATCTTCGAAAACCGCTTCATGCACGTTTACGAACTGCACCGCATGGGCGCCAAGATCCAGGTCGAAGGCAACACTGCCATCGTTACCGGCACCGAGACGCTCAAAGGCGCGCCAGTCATGGCCACCGACCTGCGTGCTTCGGCCAGCCTGGTGATCTCGGCGCTGATCGCTGAAGGCGACACCCTGATCGACCGCATCTACCACATCGACCGTGGTTACGAGTGCATCGAAGAGAAACTGCAGATGCTCGGCGCCAAGATCCGTCGCGTACCGGGCTAGTTTCTGCTGCATGGGCATAAGGACATGCCCGTTGAATTGTTGAAGTCGAGCCGGTTTCCGGCTCGATGTGTGTCCGGCGCCGTTTGCGACCGGGCATGAGTACCTTGATAAGGACTGACGTTTCCCATGTTGACCATCGCACTGTCCAAGGGCCGCATCCTTGACGACACCCTGCCGCTTCTGGCTGAAGCGGGCATCGTGCCGACCGAGAATCCGGACAAGAGCCGCAAGCTGATCATTCCCACGACCCAGCCTGACGTACGTCTGCTGATCGTGCGCGCCACCGACGTACCGACATATGTCGAGCATGGTGCCGCGGACCTCGGCGTCGCCGGTAAAGATGTGCTGATGGAATATGGCGGCCAGGGCCTGTACGAGCCTCTGGACCTGCGCATTGCCCTGTGCAAGCTGATGACCGCCGGCCGCGTCGGCGATGTCGAGCCCAAAGGTCGCCTGCGGGTTGCCACCAAGTTCGTCAACGTTGCCAAGCGTTACTACGCCGAGCAGGGTCGTCAGGTCGACATCATCAAGCTGTATGGCTCGATGGAACTGGCGCCGCTGATCGGTCTGGCTGACAAGATCATCGACGTGGTCGACACCGGCAACACCTTGCGCGCCAATGGCCTGGAACCCCAGGATTTCATTGCCGACATCAGCTCCCGGCTGATCGTCAACAAAGCTTCGATGAAAATGCAGCACGCCCGTATCCAGGCGTTGATCGACACCCTGCGCAAGGCAGTGGAGTCTCGACACCGCGGCTGATTCACCTGCGCGACCTTGAGTCGCGCCGTCTATCCGCCTCATAGCCAGAATTCTCGGGTGCCCAAGCGGATCGAATGTTAGCTTCGGGCGCCTGAGTTTTTTGCCAATCCTATGAGGCTCTCGCTATGACCGCACCGACTGCAATTCGCCGACTCAACGCTGCTGACCCGGATTTCGCACATCATCTGGATCATCTGCTGAGCTGGGAAAGTGTGTCTGACGACTCGGTCAATCAGCGGGTGCTGGACATCATCAAAGCCGTGCGCGAGCGTGGCGATGCGGCACTGGTGGAATTCACCCAGAAGTTCGATGGCCTCGAAGTCGCCTCGATGGCCGACCTTATTCTGCCGCGTGAGCGTCTGGAACTGGCCCTGACCCGGATCACCGTGCCGCAACGCGAAGCCCTGGAAAAAGCCGCGTCCCGTGTGCGCAGCTACCACGAAAAACAGAAACAGGACTCCTGGAGCTACACCGAAGCCGACGGCACGGTGCTGGGGCAGAAGGTTACGCCGCTGGATCGCGCCGGTCTTTATGTACCGGGCGGCAAAGCGTCGTACCCGTCCTCGGTGCTGATGAACGCGATCCCGGCCAAAGTGGCGGGCGTGACCGAAGTGGTCATGGTGGTGCCGACCCCGCGCGGAGAAATCAACGAGTTGGTGCTGGCCGCAGCCTGCATCGCCGGCGTCGACCGGGTGTTCACCATCGGCGGCGCCCAAGCCGTTGCCGCGCTGGCTTACGGTACTGAAAGCGTGCCGAAGGTCGACAAAGTGGTGGGCCCGGGCAACATCTATGTCGCTACCGCCAAGCGTCACGTGTTCGGTCAGGTCGGCATCGACATGATTGCCGGCCCGTCCGAGATTCTCGTGGTATGCGACGGCCAGACCGATCCGGACTGGATCGCCATGGACCTGTTCTCCCAGGCCGAGCACGATGAAGACGCCCAAGCGATTCTGGTCAGCCCGGACGCCGAGTTCCTCGACAAGGTTGCCGCGAGCATTGCCAAGCTGCTGCCAACCATGGAACGCGCCGAGATCATCGAAACCTCGATCAATGGCCGTGGCGCGCTGATCAAAGTCCGCGACATGGAACAAGCCATCGAAGTGGCCAACCGCATCGCACCGGAACACCTTGAGCTGTCGGTCGCTGATCCGCAGGCCTGGTTGCCGCAGATTCGTCACGCAGGCGCGATCTTCATGGGGCGTCACACCTCCGAAGCCTTGGGCGACTACTGCGCCGGCCCGAACCACGTGTTACCGACGTCCGGCACCGCGCGTTTCTCCTCGCCGCTGGGTGTGTACGACTTCCAGAAACGCTCGTCGATCATCTACTGCTCCGAGCAGGGTGCGTCCGAGTTGGGCAAGACCGCTTCCGTACTGGCCCGTGGCGAGTCGCTGACCGCCCACGCCCGCAGCGCCGAATACCGCATCATTGATGACAAAAAGGGGAACTGAGATGAGTAAATTCTGGAGCCCCTTCGTCAAGAGCCTGGTGCCATACGTGCCGGGTGAGCAGCCAAAGCTGACGAAACTGGTGAAGCTCAACACCAATGAAAACCCGTACGGTCCATCGCCTAAAGCCCTGGCGGCGATGCAGACCGAACTGAACGACAACCTGCGTTTGTACCCGGACCCGAACAGCGACCTGCTCAAGCAGGCTGTTGCCAGGTACTACGGCGTGCAAGGCAATCAGGTGTTCCTCGGCAACGGTTCCGATGAAGTCCTGGCGCACATTTTCCACGGTTTGCTGCAACACGATCAGCCGCTGCTGTTCCCGGACATCAGCTACAGCTTCTATCCGGTTTACTGCGGGTTGTATGGCATCAAGTTTGAGGCGGTGCAGCTGGACGAACAGTTCCAGATCAACCCGGCCGACTACGCCAAGCCGAACGGCGGGATCATCTTCCCGAACCCGAACGCACCGACCGGTTGCCTGCTGGCGCTGGACGCCGTTGAGCAGATCCTCCAGGCCAGCCCGGATTCGGTGGTCGTGGTGGATGAGGCTTACATTGACTTTGGCGGTGAGACGGCAATCACGCTGGTGGACCGTTATCCGAACCTGCTGGTGACTCAGACCCTGTCCAAGTCCCGTTCACTGGCTGGTCTGCGGGTTGGCCTGGCGGTCGGGCATCCGGACTTGATCGAGGCGCTGGAGCGAATCAAGAACAGCTTCAACTCTTATCCGCTGGATCGCCTGGCAATTGTCGGGGCGGCGGCGGCGTTCGAGGATCGCGAGTACTTCGACAAGACGTGCCGGTTGGTCATCGACAGTCGTGAGAAGGTGGTCGGGCAATTGGAGGCGAAAGGGTTTGAGGTGTTGCCGTCGGCAGCGAACTTCATTTTTGCCCGTCACCCCCGGCACGATGCGGCCGGGCTGGCGTCGAAGTTGCGCGAACAAGGCGTGATCGTTCGGCACTTCAAGCAGGAACGGATTGCCCAGTTCCTGCGGATCTCCATCGGCACGCCGGAGCAGAACCAGGCGCTGATCGACGGCCTCGGCGACCTCTAAGCCACCGCTGAACCTGTGGGAGCGAGCTTGCTCGCGATAGCGGTATAACCTTCAACATTGATGTTGAAGGTTAGGACCTCATCGCGAGCAAGCTCGCTCCCACAGGTTTTTTTGTTGGCTGCTTACTCTTCTTCTTTCTCTTTGACCGGCGCCGGTGGCGGACGCAGGCCGATCTCGGCCGTGAGCTTGAGCTCCTTGCCATTGCGCATCACTTGAACCGTGACCTTGTCCGTTGGCTTGATTCGCGCCACCTGGTTCATCGAACGGCGACCATCGCCGGCCGGTTCGCCGTCGATGCTGAGAATCACATCACCCAATTGCAGGCCGGCTTTCTGCGCCGGACCGTCACGGAAGATCCCCGCGACTACAATCCCTGGACGTCCCGACAGGCCGAACGACTCCGCCAGTTCCTGGCTCAACGGTTGTACTTCAATGCCCAGCCAGCCGCGAATCACCTGGCCGTGTTCGATGATCGACTTCATCACTTCCATCGCCAGCTTGACCGGGATCGCAAACCCGATGCCTTGCGAGCCGCCAGATTTGGAGAAAATCGCCGTGTTGATGCCGGTCAGGTTGCCATTGGCGTCCACCAACGCACCGCCGGAGTTGCCGGGGTTGATAGCGGCATCGGTCTGAATGAAATCTTCGTAGTTGTTCAGGCCCAGCTGATTGCGCCCGGTGGCGCTGATGATGCCCATGGTCACGGTCTGGCCGACACCGAACGGGTTGCCGATGGCCAGCGCCACGTCGCCGATGCGGATGTTGTCGGAACGGCCGATGGTGATTGCCGGCAGGGTCTTCAGGTCGATCTTCAATACCGCGAGATCGGTTTCCGGGTCGCTGCCGATCACGCGAGCCAGGGTCTCACGGCCATCCTTGAGCGCCACGACAATCTGGTCGGCACCGGTGGTGACGTGGTTGTTGGTCAGGATGTAACCTTCCGGGCTCATGATCACGCCAGAACCCAGGCTCGACTCCATGCGCTTCTGCTTGGGCGAGTTGTCACCGAAGAAGCGACGGAACTGCGGGTCTTCGAACAGTGGGTGATTCGGTTTGTTGATGACCTTGGTGGTGTACAGGTTGACCACCGCCGGTGCGGCAATGACCACGGCGTCGGCATAGGACACAGGCCCCTGTTGCACGCTGGTGGTTTGCGGTGCTTGCTGCAAGTTCACGTCGAGGCTCGGAAGCCCGACCCACTGCGGGTAACGCTGAATTATCAAAAGAGCGATAAGCACGCCGGCCAACAGCGGCCAGCCGGAAAAACGCAGCGCCTTGAGCATTAAGCACTTCCTGAAAGGTTGCAGGCGGTATGAGACCGCCCATAATGTCGCGCATTATACGAGGCCAAGCGCGCCTCTGAACGGGATATTTAGGAGTCTTTTATGGCCGTCGCCCTGAGCACCCTGGTCGAAGAAGCCGACCGCTACCTCACCAGCTCCAAAATTGCCGATTACTGCCCCAACGGCTTGCAGGTCGAGGGCCGGCCGCAAGTGATGCGCATTGTCAGTGGCGTCACCGCGAGTCAGGCGCTGCTTGACGCCGCTGTGGAGGCCAACGCCGATCTGGTGCTGGTGCATCACGGTTATTTCTGGAAGGGCGAGAACCCGTGCATCACCGGCATGAAGCAGCGTCGGTTGAAAACCTTGCTCAAACACGACATCAGCCTGTTGTCTTATCACTTGCCATTGGACCTGCACCCGGAAGTCGGCAACAACGTGCAACTGGCACGACAGCTCGACATTACCGTCGAAGGTCCGCTGGATCCGGACAACCTTAAAATCGTTGGCCTGGTCGGTTCGTTGAGTGAACCGATGACGCCGCGCGATTTCGCCCGTCGCGTCCAGGAAGTCATGGGCCGTGAGCCGTTGCTGATCGAAGGCAGCGAGATGATTCGCCGGGTGGGCTGGTGCACGGGCGGCGGTCAGGGTTACATCGATCAGGCGGTGTTGGCCGGTGTCGATCTGTACCTCAGCGGTGAAGCCTCGGAGCAGACCTTTCACAGTGCCAGGGAAAACGACATCAGCTTTATCGCCGCCGGCCATCACGCCACTGAGCGTTATGGTGTGCAGGCACTGGGTGATTATCTGGCGCGCCGGTTTGCCCTCGAACACATTTTTATCGATTGCCCGAATCCGATCTGAAATCCACCACGGAACACTGTGGGAGCGAACTTGCTCGCGATGGCCGACTAACATTCAACATTGATGTCGACTGACACGCCGTCATCGCGAGCAAGCTCGCTCCCACAGAGGCCTCGTTGGCCAAACATGGGGGTATATTCATATACTCTTTCGATCTAGTTGGTGTCCTGATTAGAAGAGGTCGCTGTGCTAGGATTCCTCGCTCGAACACGGCCCGCTGGCCGTCCATAAGATCGTTTTCGTGAGTAGCCATGGTCGACAAACTGACGCATCTGAAACAGCTGGAGGCCGAAAGCATCCACATCATCCGCGAGGTCGCCGCCGAGTTCGATAACCCGGTGATGCTGTACTCCGTCGGCAAAGATTCCGCCGTGATGCTGCACCTTGCGCGCAAGGCATTCTTCCCGGGCAAGCTGCCGTTCCCGGTGATGCACGTCGACACCCGGTGGAAGTTCAAGGAAATGTACGCGTTCCGTGACCGTATGGTCGAAGAACTCGGCCTGGACCTGCTGGTCCACGTCAATCCCGATGGCGTTGCGCAGGGTATTAACCCGCTGACTCACGGCAGTGCCAAGCACACCGACATCATGAAAACCGAAGGCCTCAAGCAGGCCCTCGACAAGTACGGTTTCGATGCCGCTTTCGGCGGTGCCCGTCGTGACGAAGAGAAATCCCGTGCCAAAGAGCGCGTGTATTCCTTCCGCGACACCAAGCACCGCTGGGATCCGAAAAACCAGCGTCCAGAGCTGTGGAACGTCTACAACGGCAACGTCAACAAGGGCGAATCGATCCGCGTTTTCCCATTGTCGAACTGGACCGAACTGGACATCTGGCAGTACATCTACCTCGAAGGCATCCCGATTGTGCCGCTGTATTTCGCCGCCGAGCGCGACGTCATCGAGATGAATGGCACCTGGATCATGATCGACGACGAACGCCTGCTCAATCACCTGAGCGATGAAGACAAGGCGCGCATCGTCAAGAAGAAGGTCCGTTTCCGTACGCTCGGCGACTACCCGCTGACCGGTGCGGTCGAGTCCGAGGCTGTCACGCTGACCGACATCATTCAGGAAATGCTCCTGACGCGAACTTCCGAACGCCAGGGCCGGGTCATCGACCATGATGGCGCAGGCTCGATGGAAGAAAAGAAACGTCAGGGTTATTTCTAAGGGGTTGTCATGTCGCACGTATCTGATTTGATCAGCGAGGACATCCTCGCCTACCTGGGCCAGCACGAACGCAAGGAAATGCTGCGCTTTCTGACCTGTGGCAATGTCGACGACGGCAAGAGCACCCTGATCGGGCGCCTGCTGCACGATTCCAAAATGATCTACGAAGATCACCTGGAAGCCATTACCCGCGATTCGAAAAAAGTCGGCACCACCGGCGATGACATCGACCTGGCATTGCTGGTCGACGGCCTGCAGGCCGAGCGTGAGCAGGGCATCACCATCGATGTCGCTTACCGCTACTTCTCCACCGCCAAACGCAAATTCATCATCGCCGACACCCCTGGCCATGAGCAGTACACCCGCAACATGGCCACCGGTGCATCCACTTGTGACCTGGCGATCATTCTGGTCGACGCCCGTTACGGTGTGCAGACCCAGACCCGACGCCACAGCTTCATTGCCTCGTTGCTTGGCATCAAACACATCGTTGTGGCCATCAACAAGATGGACCTCAATGGCTTCGACGAAAACGTCTTCGAGTCGATCAAGGCCGATTACCTGAAGTTCGCCGAAGGCATCGCCTTCAAGCCGACCACCATGGCCTTCGTGCCTATGTCGGCGCTCAAGGGCGACAACGTGGTGAACAAGTCCGAGCGCTCGCCGTGGTACACCGGCCAGTCGCTGATGGAAATTCTGGAAACGGTCGAAATCGCCAGCGACCGCAATTACACCGACCTGCGTTTCCCGGTGCAATACGTCAACCGTCCGAACCTTAATTTCCGAGGTTTCGCCGGCACCCTGGCCAGCGGCGTCGTGCACAAGGGCGACGAAGTCGTTGTGCTGCCGTCGGGCAAGAGCAGCCGCGTAAAATCCATCGTCACCTTCGAGGGTGAACTGGAGCACGCGGGGCCGGGTCAGGCGGTGACGCTGACCATGGAAGACGAAATCGACATCTCTCGTGGCGACCTGCTGGTGCACGCCGACAACCTGCCGCAAGTGACTGACGCCTTTGACGCCATGCTGGTGTGGATGGCTGAAGAACCGATGCTGCCGGGCAAGAAATACGACATCAAGCGCGCCACGACGTACGTGCCGGGTTCGATCACCAGCATCGTCAACCGCGTTGACGTGAACACTATGGAAGAAGGTCCTGCCAGCTCGTTGCAGTTGAACGAGATCGGTCGTGTCAAGATCAGCCTCGATGCGGCCATTGCGCTGGACGGTTACGCGAGTAACCGCACCACCGGTTCGTTCATCGTCATTGATCGTTTGACCAATGGCACCGTCGCTGCCGGCATGATCATCGCTCAGCCAGTGGCGCATGGCAGCGCTACGCACCATGGCAAACTTGCTCACGTCGCCACCGAGGAACGCGCCCAGCGTTTTGGCCAGCAACCGGCCACCGTGTTGTTCAGCGGCTTGTCGGGCGCGGGAAAAAGCACCCTGGCCTACGCGGTTGAACGCAAGCTGTTCGACATGGGCCGTGCAGTGTTTGTGCTCGATGGCCAGAACCTGCGTCATGACCTGAACAAAGGTCTGCCCCAGGATCGCGCCGGGCGTACCGAAAACTGGCGTCGTGCGGCACACGTGGCGCGTCAGTTCAACGAAGCCGGTTTGCTGACCCTTGCAGCCTTCGTTGCACCGAGTGCCGAAGGTCGTGAGCAGGCCCGGGAACTGATCGGCAAAGAGCGTTTGCTGACTGTTTACGTTCAGGCCTCGCCGGCTGTTTGCGCCGAACGTGACCCGCAAGGTCTGTACGCGGCGGCCGGGGATAACATCCCGGGCGACTCCTTCCCGTTCGATGTGCCGCTCGATGCCGACCTTGTGGTCGACACCCAGTCGCTGTCGCTGGAAGAAAGCGTCAAGCAGGTGCTGGATCTGTTGCGTAGCCGCGGCGCGATCTAAGCGCTGGCAGCCCATAAAAAACCCGCCGATGAGTAATCATCGGCGGGTTTTTTTGTGTCCGGGAGGGCGCCTTCGCGAGCAAGCCCGCTTCCACATTCAATCTCTGGCGTTCGCGAAACCTGTGTTCACCGAAGATCTGACAGGGGGGCGGGCTTGCTCGCGAACAGGTCAGTACAGGCGCCTCAAGACTTGCCCGGATACTCCCGATGCATCTGCTCCAGCAATGCATCCTTATCCAGCCACAGCTGATTGATCCACCCCTGAAACTGCAATCGATACTCGCCATCCTGGTCGTAGTTCTTGCCGATAAACTGCGGCGGTATCTTCAGCTCCTGAAAATGCACGACCACATCCTTCACATTCCCGCAGAGCAAATCCCAATACCCCGGACGGCCGCCCGGATAGTGAATCGTCACGTTGACGATGGACTCCAGCTGCTCGCCCATCGCGTCCAGCACAAATGCAATGCCGCCGGCCTTGGGTTTGAGCAAATATTTGAACGGTGATTTCTGCTGGGCATGCTTGCCCTCGGTGAAGCGCGTGCCCTCAACGAAGTTGAAAATCCCCACCGGGCTGTTGCGAAATTTCGCGCAGGTCTTGCGGGTGGTTTCCAGGTCTTTGCCTTTTTTCTCCGGGTGCTTTTCCAGATACGCCTTGGAGTAGCGCTTCATGAACGGAAAGCCCAGCGTCCACCAGGCCAGACCGATCACCGGCACCCAGATCAGCTCTTGCTTGAGAAAAAACTTCAGCGGCTGGATGCGACGGTTGAGCACGTATTGCAGCACCATGATGTCGACCCAGCTCTGGTGGTTGCTGGTGATCAGGTACGAGTGCCGATAGTCCAGACCTTCCAGGCCGCTGAGGTGCCAGCGGGTGCGGCAGACCAGGTTCATCCACGCTTTGTTATTGCTGACCCACGCTTCATGGGTGTGGCTCATCAACCAGCGCGTGAAACGCTGGGTGATGGCGAACGGCAGCACCTTGAAAATCGCCACGCAGAACAGAAACGAGCAAAGCAAGATGGTATTGAGGGCCAACAATAACGAGGCAATCACACCGCGCACGGCGGCAGGCAGGGAATCCAGCATTTAAACATCCATAGGTCGGTTGGCAGCCTGGATCGCGGTCAACGCGATGGTGTAGACGATGTCATCGACTTGCGCACCGCGCGGCAGGTCGTTCACCGGTTTGCGCAGGCCTTGCAGCATTGGCCCGAGACTCACGCAGTCGGCGCTGCGCTGCACGGCTTTGTGGGTGGTGTTGCCGGTGTTCAGGTCGGGGAACACGAACACCGTTGCGCGACCGGCGACCTGGCTGTTGGGAGCCAGTTGCCGGGCGACGGTTTCGTTGGCGGCGGCGTCGTACTGCAGCGGACCGTCGATCAGCAGCGCGTTTTGCTGTTCGTGGGCGAGCAGCGTCGCTTCGCGCACTTTCTCGACTTCTTCGCCGGTGGCGGACTCACCGCTGGAATAGCTGATCATTGCCACGCGCGGAGTGATGCCGAACGCGGCCGCCGAATCGGCGCTTTGCAGGGCGATCTCGGCCAGTTCGCTGGCGCTCGGGTGCGGGTTCATCACGCAGTCGCCGTAGACCAGCACTTCTTCGGGGAACAGCATGAAGAACACCGACGACACCAAGGTGCAACCCGGTGCCGTTTTAATCAGCTGCAGGGCAGGGCGGATGGTGTTGGCGGTGGAGTGGATGACGCCGGAGACGAGGCCATCGACTTCATCCAGCGCCAGCATCATGGTGCCGATCACTACGGTGTCTTCCAGTTGCTGCTCGGCCATCGGTGCGTTGAGACTTTTGCTTTTGCGCAGCGCAACCATTGGCTCGACATAGCGTTCGCGAATCAGGTCCGGGTCGAGAATTTCCAGGCCGGGCGGTAGATCGATACCTTGAGCGCGGGCCACGGCTTCGACGTCCGCCGGTTTCGCCAGCAACACGCAACGGGCAATGCCACGGGCCTGACAGATCGCCGCGGCTTGCACGGTCAACGGCTCGCTGCCTTCTGGCAGCACGATGCGCTTGTTGGCGGCCTGGGCGCGCTGGATCAATTGATAGCGGAACACGGCGGGCGACAGACGCATCTCACGCGGGGTGCCGCAGCGCTGGTGCAGCCAGTTGGCATCGAGGTGGCTGGCGACGAAATCGGTGATGATCTCCGCACGTTCGCGGTCATCGATCGGGATTTCCTTGTTCAAACCGTTCAACTGGTTGGCGGTGTCGTAGGAGCCGGTGCTCACCGACAACACCGGTAAACCCGCCTGCAACGCGCCACGGCACAGGTCCATGATGCGCGGGTCGGGCAGGGTGTCGCTGGTCAGCAGCAGGCCGGCCAGCGGCACGCCGTTCATGGCGGCGAGGCTGACGGCGAGGATAATGTCGTCGCGATCACCGGGCGTCACCACCAGCACACCGGGCTTGAGCAGCTCCACAGTGTTACGCATGGTGCGGGCGCAGATGATGATGTTGGTCATGCGGCGGGTTTCGTAGTCGCCAGCATTGAGGATTTGTGCGCCCATCAAATCGGCCACGTCCCGAGTGCGCGGGGCGTTCAATTCCGGTCGGAACGGGATGCAGCCCAGCAGACGGAAATCACCGCTGCGCAGCAATGGTGAGTGTTCCTTCAGGCGCGTGGCGAAGGCGTCCATGCTTTCGTCGGTCTTGACCTTGTTGAGGATCACGCCGAGGACTTTCGGGTCTTTCGGCCCGCCGAACAATTGCGCCTGCAATTCCACGCGGCCAGAGAGTTCGGTCAGGGCTTCGCTTTCCGGCGCCGAGACCAGAATCACGTCGGCATCCAGGCTCTTGGCCAAATGCAGGTTGACCCGTGCGGCGTAACTGGCGCTGCGGGTCGGGACCATGCCTTCGACGACCAGCACGTCCTTGCCGACAGCGGCTTGCTGATAAAGGGTGATGATTTCTTCGAGCAGCTCATCCAGCTGACCATCGCCGAGCATCCGCTCGACGTGCGCCAGACCGAGTGGTTGCGGTGGCCGCAAGCCGTGGGTGCGCGCCACCAATTCGGTGGAACGTTCCGGGCCGGTGTCACCCGGATGTGGTTGGGCAATCGGTTTGAAAAAACCGACTTTGAGGCCGGCGCGCTCAAGCGTGCGCACCAGCCCGAGGCTGATGGAGGTCAGACCCACACCAAAATCGGTGGGTGCGATAAAAAAAGTTTGCATGCGGATTCTCTAAGGGAGCATGGCAAAGGCGATCGTTTATACCTGACGATCTACCGAAATTCAGTCGCCAAGGTTATCGCTAACCGGGCCTTGTGCGCACCAACCGCAGTCAAAGGGCTGGCCTATTTTTTCAATACGTTGCGCGGGGTCGAGGACCCAGGCGCGCGATTGCCACGGTGGCTGATGGCGCAGGTGCTGGGTGTGGCCACAGGAAAGCTCCGCCACCCAATGCCCGTCCTCATCCTGATGGAAACCGGTGACCGTTGCCCCTGGCGTCGCCAACCTTCCGTCCGGGTTGTGTTCGCTTTCGGGCGATGGCTTCGCTAAACTTGGCCTTTCTTCATTCTTATGCAAAAGGTCTCGCCCCATGCTGATCGCCGCCAATAAGGCTGTCTCCATCGACTATACCCTGACCAACGACGCTGGTGAGGTCATCGACAGCTCCGCCGGTGGCGCGCCGCTGGTCTACCTGCAAGGCGCAGGTAACATCATCCCGGGCCTGGAAAAGGCACTGGAAGGCAAGAAAGTCGGTGACGAACTGACCGTTGCCGTTGAACCTGAAGATGCTTACGGCGAGTACGCTGCCGAACTGGTCAGCACTTTGAGCCGCAGCATGTTCGAAGGCGTCGACGAACTGGAAGTGGGCATGCAGTTCCACGCTTCCGCGCCAGACGGTCAGATGCAGATCGTCACCATTCGCGATCTGGACGGCGACGAAGTCACCGTCGACGGCAACCACCCGTTGGCCGGTCAGCGCCTGAATTTCCAAGTCAAGATCATCGACATTCGTGACGCCAGCCAGGAAGAAATCGCTCATGGTCACGTCCATGGCGAAGGTGGCCATCACCACTGATTTTCTGCGCTAAGCTCAGAGAACTGGAGAGGCGCCTTGAGGGCGCCTTTTTAGTCGGCGGCTGTCCCTGGCGATTGCCAAGTGGCTGTTTCGAGAAGAACACGGGAATTTGGAGTTCGTCATGAGTGCTTTTCACGACCTTAAGTTGACAGCCCTGGATGGACAGGAGCTACCGCTGGCGCCTTTCAAAGGGCAAGTCGTGCTGGTAGTCAACGTCGCCTCCAAATGTGGCTTGACCCCACAGTACGCAGCGCTGGAAAACCTCTACCAGCAATACAAAGGCAAGGGTTTCAGCGTACTCGGCTTGCCTTGCAACCAGTTTGCCGGGCAGGAGCCGGGCTCCGAGCAGGAAATCCAGGAGTTTTGCAGCCTCAACTATGGCGTGACCTTTCCGTTGTCCAGCAAGCTGGAAGTCAACGGGCATGAACGTCATCAGCTGTACCGTCTGCTGGCGGGCGAGGGTGCGGAGTTCCCGGGTGACATTACCTGGAACTTCGAAAAATTCCTGCTGGGCAAGGACGGTCGTGTGCTGGCGCGGTTTTCCCCGCGTACGGCGCCGGATGACCCGACGATCGTGCATGCAATTGAAAAAGCGTTGAGCTGAACCCCAAAAATCGCAGCCCTCGGGCTGCGATTTTTTATGCGCGCCTTTTGACCCTTAATCACCCAGATCAATAGTGCTGTGCATCACATTGAACTGCACATATTATCGCCGTCATAAAATTTCATCCCGTCGATATCGTTTTCGTGGAGTGCCCATGCCAATTAAAGCCCTGTTCAAACCGTTCCACCTCGGCACCCTCGAACTGCCGACCCGCGTCGTCATGGCGCCGATGACCCGCTCGTTTTCGCCAGGCGGCGTGCCTAATTCCAAAGTGATCGAGTACTACCGTCGCCGCGCCGCCGCTGGCGTGGGCTTGATCATCACCGAAGGCACCACTGTCGGTCACAAGGCGTCGAACGGCTACCCGAACGTGCCGCATTTCTACGGTGAAGCCGCACTGGCCGGCTGGAAGAAAGTCGTCGATGCAGTGCACGCCGAAGGCGGAAAGATCGTTCCACAGTTGTGGCATGTCGGTAGCGTGCGCCGTATCGGCACCGAACCGGATGCGAGCGTGCCGGGTTACGGCCCGTCGGAAAAACTGAAGGACGGTCAGGTCGTGGTTCACGGCATGACCAAACAAGATATCCAGGAGGTGATCGCCGCGTTCGCCCAAGCCGCCAAGGATGCCCAGAGCATCGGCATGGATGGCGTGGAAATCCACGGCGCCCACGGTTATCTGGTCGATCAGTTCTTCTGGGACGGCAGCAACCAGCGCACCGACGAATACGGCGGTGATCTGGCCAACCGTTCACGTTTCGCCATCGAACTGATTCAAGCCGTCCGTGCCGCAGTCGGCGAAGGTTTCCCGATCATTTTCCGATTCTCGCAGTGGAAGCAGCAGGATTACACCGCGCGTCTGGTGCAAACGCCGGAAGCGCTGGGCGAATTCCTCAAGCCATTGTCCGACGCTGGCGTGGATATTTTCCACTGCTCGACACGCCGTTTCTGGGAGCCGGAATTCGACGGTTCCGAGCTGAACCTTGCCGGCTGGACCCGTAAATTGACGGGTAAGCCGACCATTACCGTAGGCAGCGTGGGCCTGGATGGCGAGTTCCTGCAGTTCATGGTCAACACCGACAAGATCGCCCAACCGGCGAGCCTGGAGAAACTGCTGGAGCGCTTGAACAACGACGAATTCGACCTGGTGGCTGTGGGTCGTGCGTTGCTGGTTGATCCGGACTGGGCGCAGAAGGTGCGTGATGGTCGTGAAGAAGACATCCTGCCGTTCAGCCGTGAGGCGTTGATGACGCTGGTTTAAGCGGCGACTGGAAGGACGCTATCGCGAGCAAGCTCGCTCCCACAGGTTTTGTGCACGACACAGACCCCTGTAGGAGTGAGCCTGCTCGCGATGACTGACCCAATGTCACCAAAAAATCAGGGTACGGTCGATGCATTCGGCACCACCACTTCCCCACCACACGCCCCCCGCAACTGCCCCTCGAACTGCTCGATGATCGCCGCCCAACCCTGGCGCCTCGCATGCTGGCGTGCATTCAAGCGCACACATCGCAAGGTCTCACGCTCTTGCAGCAGCCATGCGGCCGCATCACAGAACGCCTCTTCATCCCCCGGCATCGCCAGCACGCCGTTATAGCCATGACGGATATGCTGGGCTGCCGCCGCCTGATCGTAAGCGACCACCCCCAGCCCCGAGGCCAATGCCTCAAGCACTACGTTGCCAAAGGTTTCGGTCATGCTTGGAAACAGAAACACATCACCTGATGCGTAGTGACTGGCCAACGCTTCGCCACGCTGTGCGCCGCAGAAAACTGCCTCGGGCAGTTCCTGCTCCAGCACCGCTCGTTGCGGGCCGTCGCCGATTACGATCAAGCGCAGATTGCGCTGTGGATAAGTCGCTTTCAGGGCATCGACACTGCGCTTGAGCAAGCCCAGGTTTTTCTCGGGGGCCAAACGCCCGACATGAATGATCGCAATGTCATCGTCGGCCAGTCCCCACTGTCCGCGCAGTGCTGGCAGTCTTTTGCTCGGATGAAACAATTGACTGTCGACGCCCCGGGAGAGCAAGGCCAGGCGTTCGAAACTGCGACGCTCAAGCTCTATCCGCTGGCTGGGGCTCGGCACCAGGGTCAGGGTTGAACGGTTGTGGAACCAGCGCAGGTAGTGAGTCAGCAGGCGCGTCAGCAACCCCAGTCCGTATTGGCGGGAGTACTGCTGAAAGTTGGTGTGAAAGCCGCTGACCACCGAAATCCCCAACCGCCGTGCCGCGCGCAACGCTGACAGGCCCAGCGGTCCTTCAGTGGCGATGTACAGCACGTCTGGTCGATGTCGGGTCCAGCGCCTGAGCAACTTGTGCATCGATGACTGGCCCCACTGCAAGCCGGGATAGCCCGGCAGCGGCCAGCCGCGACACAACAGCAAATCATCGTCACCGCTTATCTGCTGATCACACAGTTGGCGTGGCCGGACCAATTCCACCTGATGCCCACGCGCGCGCAAGCCGTCGCACAAACGGCCGAGGGTATTGGCCACGCCATTGATTTCCGGAGGGAATGTTTCAGTGATCAGGGTGATATGCAGAGCTGTCGTCATGACCTCAGTGTGGGCTGAGGCCATGTCGTCATTGTGGCGCTTTGATGATGGATTTATGACCTGGTCAGCGCTGGGCTACCAGATTTTCCGCGCCGCGCTCACGGACCCAGAACAGCGTCGCCCCGGCCACGGCGGCCGGCATCATCAGAATGTTGACCACCGGGATCAACAGCACCAGATACACGATCCCGCCGAAACTCATGCTCTGCCAGCGCTTCTGCCGCAGCCAGGCGAGCATATCGTTCCAGCCCAGCTTGTGGTTGTCCGCCGGGTAGTCGATGTACTGAATCGCCATCATCCACACCCCGAACAGCAGCCACAGCGGCGCAGCAATAATATTGACCACCGGGATGAAAGACAGGATGAACAGCCCGATCGCCCGGGGCAGGAAGTAGCCCAGTTTGCGCATCTCTCGGGACAGGGTGCGCGGGATCATGGCGATCAGTTCGCCCCAGCTGAAGGACGGGAAATCGTCGGTGCCGCGTACCACCACTTCGACTTTTTCCGCGAGGAAGCCGTTGAACGGCGCGGCGATGACGTTGGCGAGCAGGGTGAAGGTGAAAAACACCATCAACACCACCAGCACCACAAAAATCGGCCAGAGGATGTAGCTGAGAAAACTCAGCCAGTCGGGCAGGGTGGGCATCAGTGTATCGACCCACAGACTGAATTGATGGCCGGCCAGATAAATCAATCCGACGAACAGCACCAGGTTGATGGCCAGCGGCAACAACACGAATAAACGCAGGCTTGGGCTGAGGACCAACTTGAGGCCTTCGCGCAGGTATTGCGGTCCGGACAGGACGGGTGCGGGCATAACGTGCTCCGGGCAGAGGGAAACGCGCCGACCTTACCGGCTTTGCCGAATGGGGGAAAGCGCGGGGGCGGTATCGACATCCACTGTAACAAAGACGCCTATAGAGTCGCTTCAGTGGGATAGAGGCCACCTATGAGCTGGATTGTTAAACCGTATTTCCTTAATCTTCGCCCCCTCGATACGCTGCACCCATTCTTTTTGCAGGACTGTCGTACTCAAGCCTTCCCCAAGGTCAACCACGGTCCTTTTTTATTCCCGCCGGCAACCCGGCGTTCCGTGCCCGATTTTCAGGGCCGGTCAACAGGAGCAGGTCATGTCTGAAGTCCGTCATTCGCGAGTGATTATTCTCGGTTCCGGCCCTGCCGGGTACAGCGCTGCGGTCTATGCCGCCCGTGCCAACCTCAAGCCATTGCTGATCACCGGCATGCAGGCCGGCGGTCAACTGACCACCACTACCGAAGTCGACAACTGGCCCGGCGACGTCCACGGCCTGACCGGCCCGGCGCTGATGGAGCGCATGAAGGAGCACGCCGAGCGCTTTGAAACCGAGATCGTGTTCGATCACATCAATGCCGTGGACTTTGCTTCCAAGCCTTACACCCTGATCGGCGACAGCGCGAAGTACACCTGCGACGCACTGATCATCGCGACCGGCGCCAGCGCTCGTTACCTGGGTCTGCCGTCCGAAGAAGCGTTCATGGGCAAAGGCGTGTCGGCCTGTGCGACCTGCGACGGTTTCTTCTATCGCAACAAGCCAGTGGCGGTGGTCGGCGGCGGCAACACCGCGGTTGAAGAAGCCCTGTACCTGGCCAACATCGCCAGCAAGGTGACCCTGATCCACCGTCGCGAAACCTTCCGCGCCGAGAAGATCCTGATCGATAAGCTCAATGCCCGGGTTGCCGAAGGCAAGATCGAACTGAAGCTGAACTCGAACCTGGATGAAGTCCTGGGCGATAACATGGGCGTGACCGGTGCTCGCCTGAAGAACAACGACGGCAGCTTCGACGAGCTGAAAGTCGACGGCGTATTTATCGCCATCGGCCACACCCCGAACACCTCGTTGTTCGAAGGTCAGCTGACGTTGAAAGACGGCTACCTCGTGGTGCAGGGCGGCCGTGAAGGCAATGCCACAGCGACCAGCGTCGAAGGTGTCTTTGCCGCCGGTGACGTGGCTGACCACGTTTACCGTCAGGCCATTACCTCGGCCGGCGCTGGCTGCATGGCCGCACTGGACACCGAGCGTTACTTGGACGACCTGCAGAACGCCAAGTTCTGAGATCGTTGAAATGAAAAAACCGGCTTTGCAGCCGGTTTTTTTATGTCCGCGATTTTGTGGCCGACCGAAGAACCTGTGGGAGCGAGCTGGCTCGCGATAGCGGTGTATCAGTCGACATCAATGTTGAATGATCAACTGCCATCGCGAGCAAGCTCGCTCCCACAGGGATTGCATGGCTTTGGGCTCAGTCCAATTTCTTCAGGCAGGCCTCAAGGATGTCCAGCCCTTCCTCCAGCACGGAGGCTTCGGTGGTCAACGGCGCCAACAGCCGGATGATGTGGCGCGACTTGCCGCTGGGCATCAGCAGCAAGCCTGCGTCTCGAGCTAACGCCAGCAGCTGCGTCAACTGAGCCGGCGCCGGTGTGCCATCGGCATGGGCCAATTCAATGCCGCGCATCGCGCCAACGCCGGTCAAACGGCCCAGATACGGTGAAAGTTTGCTGTCGCGCCAGGCTTGGTAACGGCTGACGATCGCTTCTTCCTGCTGTGCGCCCCAGGCTTGCAGGTTGGCATCCGTCATTTCATCCAGCGTCGCCAGTCCGGCGGCGCAGGCGATGGGATTGCCCGAATAAGTCCCGCCCAGGCCGCCCTTGGGCAAAGTGTCGAGCAATGACTGACGGCCGACCACCGCGCCCAACGGCACACCGCCAGCAATGCTTTTGCCTAGAAGAATCAGGTCCGGCTCGATGCCTAAACGCGAAAACGCAAAGCGCTCGCCGGTGCGGCCGAAGCCGGACTGGATTTCATCCGCGATCAGCAGGATGTTCTTTTCATCGCAGAACGTGCGCAACGCTTGGGCAAACGCCACGTCCATCGCCAGGAAGCCCGCTTCACCCTGCACCGGTTCAACAATGAAACACGCTACGTCTTCAACGTCGATTTCGACACTGAACAGTCGGTCCATGGCCTTCAGCGCGTCGGCGCAAGTCACGCCATTGTCCTTGCTCGGGTAAGGCAAGTGAAACACCGGGCCGGGAAGCACGCCGACTTTCTGTTTGTAGGGGGCGACCTTGCCGTTGAGGTTGAGGGTGGCGAGGGTGCGGCCGTGGAAAGCGCCGTCGAAGGCGATCACGGCGGTGCGGCCGGTGGCGCCACGGACGATCTTCAAGGCGTTTTCCGCTGCTTCCGCGCCGCTGTTGGTGAACATGCCGCTGACGGGGTAATCCACCGGCATGAACGCGGTCAGGCGCGCCATCAGTTCGAGGTAGGGCACGTGCGGCGCGGCATTGAACGCGTAGTGGGTCAGGCGGGTGGCTTGTTCGCGAATGGCGTCGACGATGCGCGGGTGGCAATGGCCGAGGTTCAGCACGCCGATGCCACCGACGAAATCGATGTAGCGTTTGCCATCGGTGTCCCAGACCTCGGCATTTTTGCCGTGGCTGAGCGTGACAGGATGAACGATGTTGATCGACCGGCTGATGGATTCGCTGCTCATGGATGACCGACTCTGAAGAAGGGATGCTTCTTTTTATCTAAGCCGTGAGCAGCGGTTTGGGGCAAACGAAATAAAGTGGCCGGGTCAATCTTAAAAGTCGGGATGTGCAGTCAGGCGTGAATCAGCGGCGAGTCAGCGGTTGCTCAGTGAACTTCACACCAGCCAGCCCTTGAGCAATCAGTGCGCGGATATTGCCGTGGTCGCTGCCTTCAGGCGTTGCAACCACCGAGCGGTAATGCTCGCCAAACGCCAGCAGCGCTTCTTCGTCGCTCAGGCCTTCCAGCAGCGCCAGACCCAGGGTCTTGCACGAACCTTCGTTCTGACCGGCGGCGTTTTCCACGCCGCCGTTGTTGAAGGCCTTTGGCTGATAGTCGTAACCGGCGGCGATGAAAGCCAGGGTGTCTGCAAAGACGTGTTCGCCGCTCTTTAGGCTGGCACGCAGGGTGTTCAAATCACTCATTGGGTTTTCCTTTGGCGAACGCCGCTTGCTGTTCGGCGCTGGATTCTTGCTGGTATTGGGCTTTCCATTCGGCGTACGGCATGCCGTAAACCACTTCGCGGGCTTCATCGAGGCTGACATCGATCTGGCGTTCGTCGGCAGCGGCCTTGTACCACTTGGACAGGCAGTTGCGGCAGAAACCCGAGAGGTTCATCAGGTCAATGTTCTGCACGTCCTTGCGGCTGTCCAGATGGGCCACTAGCCGGCGAAAGGCGGCGGCTTCAAGTTCCAGGCGTTGTTGATCGTTCATGGGGGCCTCTGCGAGGCAGCTTCGAGCGGCAAGCTTCAAGCTGCAAGATGGATTGCGGTGGCTTGTAGCTTAACGCCTGAAGCTTGAAGCTTGAAGCTTAGCGGCTGGCCGCGAGCGTAATCGACACCGATTCGGCGAATCGCAGGGCGTGAGGTTTGTCGACTTCAACTTCGGCATAAAGCACCGACGTGTTGGCCATGACCAGATCGAGGATTTCCTGCGTCAGGCGTTCCAGCAGGGCAAAGCGGTTGCCCTCCACGTGGGCGATGATTGCCTTGGTGATAGTCCGGTAGTTCAGCGCATGATCGATGTCGTTGTCGCGCACCGCTTCCTGGGCCGCATACAGGATGGTCAGGTTGATCAGCACATCCTGCTTGTTGAGGATTTCATCCTCGTTGATTCCGATGTAGGTCCGCAGGCACAGGTCCTTGACCCTGATGCGTGCCATGCCTGGTTGAAGTTGTGGCATTACGACGTGCTCCGTCCAATCAATTGCAGGAACTCCTGGCGGGTATTGCTCGACTCGCGAAAGGCGCCGAGCATCACCGAGGTGTTCATGGTTGAATTCTGTTTCTCGACACCGCGCATCATCATGCACATGTGCTTGGCTTCGATGACCACCGCGACGCCTGCCGCGCCAGTCACCTGTTGCACCGCATCGGCGATTTGCCGGGTGAGGTTTTCCTGGATTTGCAGGCGCCGGGCGAACATGTCCACCAACCGCGCAATTTTCGACAGGCCCAGCACCTTGCCCGTTGGAATATAAGCCACATGGGCCTTGCCGATGAAGGGCAGCAGGTGATGTTCGCACAGCGAGTACAACTCAATGTTGTCGACGATGACCATTTCATCATTGTCGGACGCGAACAGTGCGCCGTTGACGATCTCTTCGACACTTTGTTCGTAGCCATGGCAGAGGTACTGCATGGCTTTGGCCGCGCGCAGCGGGGTGTCGACCAGGCCTTCGCGATCCGGGTTTTCACCGAGGCCGATGAGGATCTCGCGGTAGCTTTGGGACAGCGCGTTCTGGGGCAGGATCAGCGTCATGGAGCATCCTCGCGGGGCATCTTATTTGATGTGCCTTCCGCCATTGACGGTCAGGGTGGTGCCGGTGACATAGGGGTTGTCGAGCAAGTAGCGCAGGCTCTGGTAGATCACTTCGCTGCCAGGTTCGATGCCCAGCGCGGACTTGGCCAGCGCCTTGGCGCGGTAAGCCGCGTCGTCCTCGGGGTTGAACATTAACAGGGCAGGCGCGATACCGTTGACCTTGATTGTCGGCGCATATTTAGCGGCGAAGGACAGGGTCAGGCTGTCGAGCCCGGCTTTGCTGGCGCAGTAGCCGATGTGCTGGCTGCTGCCCTTGCGCGTCACGTCATCGCTGATGTGCACAATGTCCGCCGGGTGTGAGCGTTGCAGCAAGTCGGCACAATGCAGGTTGATCAGGTAGGGCGCAAGCATGTGCACGCTGAACATACTGGTGAAGGCGGCGGCGTCGTTGTCCGGCGTTTCGCTCAGCCATTCGGACGCGTTGTGGACAATCGCCCGCAGGCTGTCAGTGTGGGTTTTCAGGGCGGTGATGAATGTCAGGATCCCGGCTTCAGTGGCAAAATCGGCAAATACCGCGATAGCACCCAGATCGCGCAATGCCTGGACGCCGGGGCGCTCACGGCGGTAGCTGAATATCACCTGATGGCCGTCTTCAATCAAACGCTGCGCACAATGCAGGCCGACACGCTGGCCTGCACCGGTGATGAGGATTGGGGCTGCGAAAGTGGTCATGAACGGCTCGCGTCGCGGTAAGAGCAAAACTATACCAGCGACGGGAGGCGTGTACCTAGGCGGGTGACGGCTTAGCGGTTCTGCGTGGAAGGCTGGACGGTCAATGGTCGTGCCGGTGTGTTGTTCAGCCAGTTGGCCAGTAGACGGGTCGACAAAGGAATGAAGAAGTAGACCATCAACGGTGTCAGGCACAGCGTGCTGACAAGCACTCGCAGAAGCAGGCTCACTTCGTTCAGCAAAGGCCCCAGGATAAAGTTGAACAACAGGGACACCGGAAAGAAAGCCAACCAGATCGCCACGGCCTGTTTCCAGCGGGGCGGGCGCTGACCGACGGCGCCGAACCAGCCTTCGATCCCGCTGACGCGGTGTTCCGTCTTGTGGGCGAACAGGTCACTGCCGCGCGCCAGCCAGGCCGTGCGCGACGCAGAGTGTTCCCAGGCGTGCATTGTCTGCTCGTCGGCAAAGCGAAAGATAATCTGGAATTCGTCATCGTCGGGCGGTGGAGCGAGCACGCCGGAGCCGAGATAACCGGGAAAATCGGTGGCCAGTTGTTCGCCTTCGCGCAACCAGGCCATCAGGTCCTGATAGCGTCCTTCGGCAACGCGGCGCGCAACCATCAGCGTGACGGGGGAGGTAGACATCATGTATCTCCGTAGACGTTTGCGTTACACCGGGTAGGCGTTTCGCCAGGCACAGCACCGGGGTAGTGGGCTGCGACTTTAGACAAGCAAGGATTATTCCTGATTAAGGTCAAGAACCCAAAGACGTTTGTCTATAATTAATGCCTTGAACAGTTGGGGGATAGGAGGGTTAAAATGGGATCCAATTTGGCCATGGAAGTCGACTTCTGATGCCGGTTCTGACTGACGTTACTTCTGTCCCGCAATCGAAGATTTCCCTGGATCGGGAAGAGCTTTTTCCCATTCGCGAGGTGGCCCGGCTGACGGGTATCAATCCGGTTACGCTGCGTGCTTGGGAGCGGCGTTACGGCCTGATCCAGCCCACGCGCACCGAAAGTGGGCATCGTTTGTACTCGATGGCCGATATCGAGCGCATTCGCAGCATCCTTGGCTGGATCGAGCGCGGCGTCGCGGTCAGCAAGGTTGGCGAGATTCTGACCAAGATCGAACCGCTCAAGGCGCTGGCGCCTATCATTTCCGACGAACTCGCTCGCGCCGACTATGAGCATTGGCAAGAACGAGTCCTGGTCGCGGTGAAGGCTTTTGATGAGGTTCAGCTGGAGCAGGTTTATGGGCAGATTTTCTCCAGCTACCCGCTCTCGGTGGTGTTTGAGGACATATTACTGCCGCTCTGGAAGCGATTGCTGCACCACCATGAAGCCTTTGGCCTGACCAGCAAATGGCTTTTTCTGGACGGCTTTCTGCGTTCTCGCGTGTTGCAAAGGCTGCTGCTGGTGCGGGTCATGCAGCCGCGTCGAATCATTGTCTGTGCTCTCGCCGAACAGGCCCATGAGCTGGAAGTCCTGATCACCGCGCTGTACTTGAGCTCCGTCGATTCGGCGATTCAGTTGCTGGCAATTGGTCAGCCCTTCGACGAGTTGACGCTGATTTGTGAGCGGGTCAAACCGCAGGCGTTGGTGTTGGTGTCCAATCACGCGCCGACCGCAGAAATGCCTCGGCGTCTGATTCGCCTGGCCATGAGCCTGGATTGTCAGTTGTTGCTCGCCGGTGATGCGTCGGAACTGGCTCAGGAAAGCCTGGCCGGGTCGTCGATCGGATGTCTGGGGAACGGGGGGGCGGTGATGCGCCAGCGTCTGAAACAGTTCCTGGCGGGAAATCTGGATACCTGAGGTTCAGGTATGCAGCGCAGGGTGCGTCAGGCGATGTTGCTGAAGGATGTACTGACGCAAGCGTTCGGTTTCGTCCTTGTCAGATTGACTCAGCTCATAGGCATAAAAACCCTGTTCGGTTTCACGCTCAAAGCTGCCGCGCAATGCAATCCGTTCATAGCCTGACGGGCTGAACCACAAGGCAAAATGCTTGGGTGGCTTGGTCTTGTTGCGTACTTCCAGCAAAACCCCTTTGCACGAAACTTCATGCACAGACATCGTGCCGGGCTGGCCTTTGGCGTTTTCCAGCGCCACCGGTTCTTCGAGCACCAGGCGCCAAGGACGAACCATCGGCCCATCTTCGTAAATGCTCGGCACACCCAGACGTAAATGCAGCGCATGAAACTCGTCTTCCACCAGATGCAGGGGGAAGGTCATTTGCTGGTTTTCGAAATTGGCCTGAATCGTGACTTGCTCATGAGCGGCGAGGCGTGTGAGCAAATCACGTATCTGCGAACCACCGTTGACGAGCAGGCTCGACGTCGCATCCCGCACATTAAGCTGCGGGTTGTGTTGCATGGTCTGGATGAAATCCAGCTCATCCTGAGTGAGGAGTGCGTCGCGCTGCATGGCTTGCTCGAAAGATATAGTTACAAAGTCATTGGTGATTGTAGTTAATGACACTTAATTCGCAGTTTTGTTTGCTCCGTTCGTCGCTTTCAGCGAAGAAACTTCGGCGAGCGCCTCGGCTAACTGTGATTCCAGCTGCGCCACGCGTTGCTGCGCTTTGACTTGCGTCGTAACGTCCTTTTGCACGCCGACGAAATACGTCTGTCCGTCGATCGGGTTTTTCACCGTCGACAGCGAGAGTTCGTTCCAGAAAGGCGTGCCGTCCTTGCGGTAGTTCCTGAGGATTTCCCGGCAGGATCCATTCTTGTTTAATGTTTCGCGAATGATTGAAAGCGCTTTCTGATCCCGGTCGCCGGATTGCAAGAAGCGACAATCCTGATAGAGGACTTCTTCGCTGGTGTAACCCGTGAGTCGTTCGAACGCCGGGTTCACGTAAATCAGAATGTTGTCCAGCTCGCCTTCCTTTTCGGCAATCACGATGCCGTCGTTGGAAGCATTGATCGCCATTTGCAGCAATTGAGCATTGATCATCGGAGAGTCCTTTCCGGTGTGAGGGTGTGTTGCATTCTAAAAGAACAATGCTTGTCCTGCTGTTAATATCCGGTCTTTCACTCAGTTTCAGGATCAGATTGATGAAAGTCGCCATTATTTCCGGCTCGGTGTACGGCACAGCTGAAGAAGTTGCCCGTCGGGCTGCAAGTATTTTGAACGCTGCCGGTTACGAAACCCTGCAGAACCCGCGCGCGTCACTGGCCGATGTCCTGGCGTTCGAACCGCAAGCGTTTCTGGCGGTGACGTCGACCACCGGCATGGGTGAATTGCCGGACAACCTGCAACCGTTGTATTCGATGATTCGCGATCAATTGCCCGCCACCTGGCGCGGCCTGCCGGGAGCAGTCATTGCCTTGGGCGATGCCAGCTATGGCGATACGTTCTGCGGCGGCGGCGAGCAAATGCGCGAATTGTTCGGTGAACTGGGGCTGCGCGAAGTACTGCCGATGCTGCGTCTGGACGCCAGCGAAACCGTGAACCCCGAAGACGATGCCGAGCCTTGGCTGGCGAAATTGGTCAGCGCTTTGCGCTGAAGATGAGGCTCGTCATACTTCTTGCGAGCCAGTCGAGTCTCTGCGCGACAGGGTTACTGGCGTCGGTCCTTTGACATGGATCCAGACTCATTGCGCCATTGACTCGCTAGGCCATCAAGCTGGCTGCCAATGCAACTACACGAAGACCAGGGTCTGACTAGACTGCTGTTACGACAGCACAACAATAAGAACAGGAGGTCTTGCCGTGAATGTTGCCCCCAGCCAGTTGCCCCACAGTGTCAAAGGTCAGGTCAGTGCCGCCGAGTGGCAGACCCGCGTCGATCTGGCGGCCTGTTATCGTTTGGTCGCCGCGCATGGCTGGGACGATCTGATCTTTACGCACATCTCGGCCAAGGTGCCGGGCACCGAAGATTTTCTGATCAACCCGTTCGGGCTGATGTTTCACGAAATCACCGCATCGAGCCTGGTCAAGGTTGATCAGGCCGGCAACAAGCTGATGGACAGCCCCTACGAGATCAACCCGGCGGGCTACACCATTCACAGCGCCGTTCATGAAGTTCGCCACGATGTGGTTTGCGTGTTGCATACCCACACCGCGGCAGGCGTTGCGGTCTCGGCGCAAAAGCAAGGCATTCTCCCAATCAGCCAGCAATCCTTGTTTGTCCTGTCCAGCCTGGCTTACCACGCGTATGAAGGGGTGGCGCTGAACCATGAAGAGAAGGCGCGCCTGCAAGCCGACCTCGGTGAAAACAACTTCCTGATGCTGCACAACCATGGTCTGTTGACCTGTGGCGGCACCATCGCCGACACGTTCCTGATGATGTTTACGTTCCAGCGCGCCTGCGATATCCAGGTGTTGGCACAGAATGGCGGCGCCGAATTGATCGCTATCGAACCGCAGATTCTGGCGGGCGCCAAGGCGATGATCGCCGGCGTAACCAAAAGTGCTCAAGGGATGGGTGGCGCGCTGGCCTGGCCGGCGCTGCTACGCAAACTCGATCAACAAGACCCGGGTTATAAACTCTAATGCCACTCGCCGAGATCCCCCTGTGTGTCTGGCGTAAACGTGGCCAGACGTTCGTATTCCGTGGCCAAAACATCCGTTATTGGACGGCCGGGCAGGGTGAGCCGCTGTTGCTCATCCATGGCTTTCCGACCGCCAGTTGGGACTGGCATTACCTGTGGCAACCGCTGGCGCAGCGGTATCGCGTGATTGCCTGCGACATGCTCGGTTTCGGTGATTCCGCCAAGCCGGTGGACCATGAATACAGCCTGCTCGAGCAGGCCGACTTGCAGCAGGCGTTGCTGGCGCATTTGAGTGTCACGCAACCGGTGCACCTGCTGGCTCACGACTATGGCGACAGCGTGGCGCAGGAATTGTTGGCCCGGCATTACGAAACCCGCCTTCATATCGCCAGTTGTGTGTTCCTCAACGGTGGCCTTTTTCCCGAAACCCACCGTCCGCTGCTGGCGCAAAAACTGCTGCTCAGCCCCTTGGGCTGGATGATTGGCCGCGCCTTCACGCGTGACGCGCTGGTGAAGAGTTTTCGGCAGATTTTCGGGCGGATGACCCGACCTACTGAAAGTGAAATGGATGATTTCTGGGGGTTGATCGACAGCAATCACGGCCAGCGGGTCATGCATAAACTCATCACCTATATCCCGGAGCGACGGGTCCATCGCGATCGTTGGGTCGGTGCCATGCAGTGCGGCGAAGTGCCGTTGCGTGTCATTGATGGCGAGGTCGACCCCATTTCCGGTGCACACATGGTCGCGCGCTATCGGGAGCTGATCCCTAACCCGGACACGGTCCTGCTGGCCGAGATTGGCCATTACCCACAGACCGAAGCCCCGGCGCAGGTGCTCAAGCATTACCAGGAGTTTCGTGATCGGCTGATTTTGCCACCGCGCAGGTTCGCGTACTCCTGATTATCCCCCTGCCTTATCGGGCACCATTCAGCCTCACCCTTGTTCATTGTGAGCCGCAGCGCCGTGCCTGACACTCGGGCTTATTGTCCCTGGCCTGCTGGAGTTTCCCCATGAATGAGTCTGTGCGCTTCGAAGATAAAGTCGTGATCGTCACCGGTGCGGGCGGCGGCCTGGGCCGGGCACACGCGCTGCTGTTCGCCAAACAGGGTGCCAAAGTGCTGGTCAACGATCTTGGCGGCTCGGCGCAAGGCGAGGGCGCCAACGCGTCTGCGGCAGACCGCGTGGTGGCCGAGATTCGTGAGGCCGGCGGTATCGCCGCGGCCAACCATGATTCCGTTACCGACGGCGACAAAATCGTCCAGCACGCCCTCGATGTGTTCGGCCGTATCGATGTGGTGGTCAACAACGCCGGAATCCTGCGCGACAAGACTTTCCACAAAATGGATGACGCCGACTGGGACCTGGTTTACCGCGTCCACGTCGAAGGTGCCTACAAAGTCACCCGCGCCGCCTGGCCGCACATGCGCGAGCAAAACTATGGCCGAGTGATCTTCACCGCGTCGACCTCGGGCATCTACGGCAACTTCGGCCAGTCCAACTACGGCATGGCCAAACTCGGCCTCTATGGCCTGACTCGCACACTGGCCATCGAGGGCCGCAAAAACAACATTTTGGTCAACGCCATCGCGCCGACTGGCGGCACGCGCATGACTGAAGGCCTGATCCCGCCGCAAGTGTTCGAACAACTCAAACCGGAACTGGTCAGCCCGCTGGTGGTGTACCTGGCCAGTGAAAACTGCAAAGAAACTTCCGGGCTGTTTGAAGTCGGTGGCGGCTGGATGGGCAAGGTGCGCTGGGAACGTAGCCTGGGTGCCGGGTTCGATCCGCGGGTGGGGTTCTCGCCGGAGGATGTGGCGGCGCGGTGGGAGCAGATTTGTGATTTCGAGGGCGCGGCGCATCCCAAGGACAATATTGAAGCGCTGAAGGAAATGATGGGGAATTTGCAGAAGTATTCCCTTTGATGGAGACCAGCAAGGCCGTTGACGACCTTGCTGGTACTTAGTGTTCGGGGTTGCATCGGTTATCAAGGAAAGTACTTGCGAATCAATGCGGCCAGATTTGCCGCCGTTTGCACGTCCATGATTCCGTCGTATGTTTCAGGGCGAAAGTGCAACTGAAAGGCGCGAACCAGTTGCGTGAAGCCCTGTTCGGTAGACGCATTTGAAATGTCATACCCATAGGTTTTGAACAGTTTGAGCAATTCGGTACGGGCTGGAATCCCGGCTTCTTTGTATTGCTGCAGATAGGCGTCGCGGGTGGCATCGTCGAACCACGCACCAATGCCTTTCAAATACAGGGCATGCCAGGGAAATTTCGGCCCCGGATCACTCTTGCGACCGACCGCAACGTCAGAGTGACCCAAGACATGTGTCGGGCCGATATCCGGATAGCGCCCAAGGATGTTCAGCGCCAGTTGTTCAATCGCGACAATTTGTTCTGGCTGATACGGCGGGAAGTTGAACACCCCCTGGCTGAACGTCGCCAGGTTAACAATTTCGACTCCGATAGAGGTGTCATTCAGACTGCTGCGGTTGCCCCACTGACTGACACCCGCGTGCCAGGCACGTTTGGTTTCGTCGACAAGGCTGAAGACTTCCTGCCCGGTGTAACCTGCTTTCAAGTAGCTCGGATCGGTGATGTCAGGAACCAGATAGTGTGCGCTGACATTCGGGCCGGTCAATGCATTGACTGAACTGGAGAAATTGCCGGCCGTGTAGTGAAAGATCAAAAAGCGCACCCGACTGTTCGAACTCTGGGTGGCGTGGTGTTTGTTGTAGATGATGGGTTTCATGAAAAAGCGACTCGGGGTTAATTAAGTTAAAGTCAGCACGTAATGAGTATCAGTGTCTGAGCTGTAATTAACCTTAATGGATGGGGCGCTTTGTGTGTTTACCGAAGCCTGTAGGCGCTTTCCGAAAGGCGTGTAAGTAGTGGGAAGTTTGGTGTGCGGTGTGACAGCTTTGAAGGGGGAGTCAGGCACGACTGCCTGCTCCACTGTTTTATTTCTATTCTTCCATTTTGAAGCCGGGTTTGCCGTTGGCAGCTCGCCAGGCTTTGATTTTTTCAATGATGGCTTCAGGTGTGGATTCTTCTTCTGAGTCTGCGTAGTAAATTAAATCGGCTCCGTCTGGGTGTTCTGTTAGTACCTCAAATAAAAGAACCGCATCGATTTGATCTTTTTCCGTTGGGTGCTCAGACCGGCAGATTACATTTATAAATTCGAGAAACTCTGCTTCGGTGTAGTCGGAGATGTTAAGTTTTTTCATTTCAGTTTCCCCCTTTGTGAAGCTCAGAGTGACGTTTCGGAATAACAATTCGGATGTTGTCGATATCGTAGACGTCGCCACCTTTTGAAATACGGTTCAGAGGGTGGAGTTCAAACTTTATTTTGCCACCTGATCTGTCACTTCTACGAGAAAAAGGGGCTCTTCCATTCTTCATTTCATGCATGTTGTTGGCCGTGAACTGTGTGACGAGTTCAGGGACGTCAATGGCAGCTCTCCAAAACTGCTCTCTAAAAACCCTGAAACTTGAATACTCTTGTCCCCGAAGCTTATCCGCGATCCGGTTCGGAATCACTGCGCCATTGCCCTGCGACGCCGGTTCCAGCCACATTCCCGACACTGGTTCTCCATAACCACTGGCCATTCCAGGATCATCCCTTCGATCTTTGAACATCGTAAAGATCGGCGGGATGCCCGAATCCTTCGGGAAGACAGTGATGAATCCACCAAAGCTGTAGAGGTCAAGCTCCGGAAATGAATCTGTCCTTCCTTCAAGCGCCGTTAAGGTAGTGCCATCGTAAACGGCAATGTTCCGTTCGCTGACGGGGAGGTTGGTTGACGCGTCGTTCGGCGTGACGATTGGAGTCCAGGTCATGCCCACTGACGGAGCATCCCGGCCGACTGGCTTTGGCGGCTTCCCGCGACTCGAACATCGCAACCATCGCATTTAATCTTGCGAGCTGTTTCGCCTGCTTTTTGGTGTTGGCTTCCTCTCGCTCTTTCGCCTCGCGTGCTTTTTCTTCCTGCCGTTTGGCTGCCGCTTCTGACGCAATCCGAGCCTGCTCAACTGCCAATTGCCATGCGTTTTCTACAGCATTTAGTCGCGCCTGCTCACGGGCTCTATCAGCAGCCTCCTCATTTGCGCGGGCCAACACTGCCGCCACTCGATGAGCTTCGCGTTCCGCTTCTAGTTGTCGTTGTTCTTGCGCTTGAGCAGCGGCAAGAAGGTTCTGCACATGTATGTGTTGGGTATGTAGAAGTTTAATTTGCTCTGCCAGGAAGTTTGCAGAGTAAGCGGCTTTATAAGATGTGACCCACCTTGCATAAACGGGGCCGTAGGGTGTTACTGGCTTTTCAAGGGTTTGAGCTTTCGTCAGGTAGTCACCAATTGTTTTATTGATGGGACTATGACCATAGAAGGAATCGCCTGCTGCGGTTTGAACGTGTAGTTCAGCTGTCTTTTGTTGGATGAATAGATTTCGGATGTTGAGTTCGTGTTGATGCGCTTGCGCGGGACTTGTTGCTGAAACCGGATGTTGAACTCTCAGGTTTGACAAGTCGCTTTCGGTTGTTCCTGTCAAGTTCTGAAGTCTTGCGCTGTGTTCATTTTTTACGGAGTTCTCCGTAACTTTGATTTTGTCGCGGGTTTCGCGCCGAAGTCCTTCGTTTAACGTGACGCCCGAGCCGATTCCGGGGCGTGTCGGCGGCACTCGAAATCCGCCGCCTTTCGGATCTGTTCCAAGCTTCGGCTGTGCACCAATATAAGTGGTTGGCAAGTCAACTTTGCCAAGCTCTCCGATAACGTGTGATACCGGTCATTCATGTGTCGGACCTTGCTTCTCTGACATGTTGTTCTTCCATGAGTAATTGTTGCTCGCTGAAAAAAGCTTATGTCAGAGGTGAAAATATTGGGTCTGTGAAGCGTGTAGGTATTTTCCTTTTAGGTGGTAAGTAGTTGTTCCATCTTTCCGGATCGAAAGAGTTAACCCGCATTAAATTCGAGACATTCTTTTTTCTTACCCATAAAAAAGGCCGCTGCAAACGCAGCGGCCAAGTAAGACGTTGGATCAGGAGCTACAAATCAACGTCTGTGTACACGGGGCGATCAATCGAAAAAGCGTCGATTCATCTAAATTCTGTTGCCGATGGCGTGGATTGATCACACCCCATGGCGTCGTGCTGTCCGGTGGATCACCGTGAAAGCCCGGCAAGAATAAGCCTTTGAGTCCAAAGGAAAAATAGCGATTCGCGACATGCAGTGTTGCAGCCTGAGCAACAGTCCCGTGTTATCACCCTTGTGCAGCCGCAGCCGGACGCACCCTCGCGCCTTGCCCATGCATCTGGCTGATAACCCTTCATCCAGCCCATCCATACCGGGCGCAAAGCCGCGGCCCACCTGGGCATTCATCCTTTAGAGGTACACCGCGAATACCTCCTTGGTGCGCTTATCGCTCCCCGGTTGCGGCAGTAGGGTGGGGCCTTCTGTCACTCACCGGGGAAGACGCATGACAAAAACAACAATGCGCGCCATCTTCAAACCGCAGGCGCTGGCCGCTGCGGTGGCCTTGGGTTGCTGTGCCCAGGCGCAGGCTGTTTCATTCAATATCGGCGAGATCGAGGGGACGTTTGACTCCTCACTGTCCGTCGGCGCGAGCTGGGGCATGCGCGATGCCGAGAAATCGTTGGTGGGCACCGTCAACGGCGGGACCGGGCAGTCCTCGACCGGTGATGACGGGCGGCAGAACTTCGGGAAGGGCGAAACCTTTTCCAAAATCGTCAAGGGCATCCACGACCTTGAATTGAAGTATGGCGATACCGGTGTGTTCGTGCGGGGCAAGTACTGGTATGACTTCGAATTGCAGGACGAAGATCGCCCGTTCAAACAAATCAGCGACCACGGCCGCAAGGAAGGGGCCAAGTCTGCCGGCGCGCAAATCCTCGACGCCTTCGTTTATCACAACTACGCCATTGCCGACCTGCCGGGCAGCGTGCGCGCCGGTAAGCAGGTAGTGAGCTGGGGTGAAAGTACCTTCATCGGCAACTCCATCAATAGCATCAACCCGATCGACGTTTCAGCGTTCCGCCGTCCAGGTGCCGAGATCAAGGAAGGGCTGATTCCGGTCAACATGCTGTACGTCTCCCAGGGCCTGACGGATCAGCTCTCGGTCGACGGGTTCTACCAGCTGGAATGGGACCAGACTGTTCTTGATAACTGCGGCACGTTCTTCGCTGTCGACGTGGCGGCCGACGGTTGCAACAACAATTACACCGTCGGCAGTCCCGCGATTGCTCCGTTGGCGCCATTGGCAGCGGCGTTCGGTCAGCCGATTCAAGTGACCCGTGAAGGCGTGGTCGTTCCCCGTGGCGGCGACCGCGATGCGCGGGATTCCGGGCAGTGGGGCACCGCGTTGCGTTGGCTCGGGGATGACACCGAATACGGGTTGTACTTCATGAACTACCACAGCCGCACACCGACGGTGGGCACCGTCACGGCTGGCGCGTCGACACTGGCCAGCCTGCCGGGCATGGTCGGTATTGCCAACCGCTTGGCACCGGGGAGCGGTGCGGGTCTGGCCCAAAGTGTGATGCTCGGTCGCGGTCAGTATTACCTCGATTACCCGGAAGACATTCGCCTCTACGGCGCGAGTTTCTCCACCACCTTGTCGACCGGCACTGCGTGGAGCGGCGAGATCAGCTATCGGCCGAACGCTCCGGTGCAGGTCAACACCAACGACCTGACCCTGGCCTTGATCAACCCGATTGCCGGCGGTGCTGCATCGCCCATCGCGACGACGCCTGGCGCTGACAACAAAGGCTACCGCCGCAAGGAAGTCACGCAAATCCAGAGCACCCTGACGCAGTTCTTCGATCAGGTACTGGGCGCGCAACGACTGACCGTGGTCGGCGAAGCGGCGGTGGTTCACGTCGGTGGCCTGGAGGGGCGCAGTCAGCTGCGTTACGGCCGCGACTCAGTCTACGGCCAGTACGGTTTCGGTGGCGACACCGAAGGCTTCGTCACCTCGACCTCGTGGGGCTACCGCGCCCGGGCGATCCTTGATTACGCGGACGTGTTCGCCGGGGTCAACCTCAAGCCCAACCTGTCCTGGTCGCATGACGTTGCCGGCTACGGTCCCAACGGGCTGTTCAACGAAGGCGTCAAGGCGGTCAGCGTCGGCGTCGATGCCGACTATCGCAACACCTATACCGCGAGCCTCAGTTACACCGACTTTTTTGGTGGTGACTACAACGTCCTCGAAGACCGCGACTTCGTGGCGCTGAGCTTCGGCGTGAACTTCTGATCTGGCTGAGAAGGATGATTTTCAATGTGCAAGATGATTCTGCAATGCGGCGCCCTGGCCCTGAGCTTGCTGGCTGCCAACGTGATGGCGGCGGTATCGCCGGATGAAGCCAACAAACTCGGCACCAGCCTCACGCCGCTGGGGGCCGAGAAGGCCGGCAACGCCGACGGATCGATTCCGGCCTGGACCGGTGGCATTCCAAAAAATGCGGGTGCGGTGGACAGCAAAGGCTTTCTCGCTGACCCGTTCGCCACTGAAAAACCGCTGTTCGTGATCACCCCGGCGACTGTCGACAAGTACAAGGACAAACTGTCGGAAGGTCAGGTGGCGATGTTCAAGCGCTACCCGCAAACCTACAAGATCCCGGTCTACCCGACCCATCGCACCGTGGCCGTGCCGCCGGAAATCTACGAGTCGGCCAAGCGCAGTGCGCTGAACGTGACCGCCATCAACGACGGTAACGGCCTGGCCGGGTTCACCGGCAACCGCTACTACGCGTTCCCGATTCCCAAGAACGGCGTCGAAGTGATGTGGAACCACATCACCCGATACCACGGCGGTAACCTCAAACGCATCATTACCCAAGTGACCCCGCAAACGAACGGCAGCTACACGCCGATCCGCTTCGAGGAAGAAATCGCCGTCCCGCAACTTATGAAGGACCTGGACGCGGACAAATCCGCCAACGTGCTGACGTTCTTCAAACAGTCGGTTACCGCGCCGGCGCGTCTGGCCGGTAACGTGCTGCTGGTGCACGAAACCCTCGATCAGGTGAAGGAACCGCGTCTGGCGTGGATCTACAACGCCGGCCAGCGTCGTGTACGTCGAGCCCCGCAAGTGGCCTACGACGGCCCGGGCACCGCCGCTGACGGTCTGCGTACGTCCGATAACTTCGACATGTTCTCCGGCGCCCCGGATCGCTACGACTGGAAATTGATCGGCAAGAAGGAAATGTACATCCCGTACAACAGCTACAAACTCGACTCGCCGAGCCTCAAGTACGACGACATCGTCAAGGCCGGCCACATCAATCAGGACCTGACCCGTTACGAACTGCACCGCGTCTGGGAAGTGGTCGGCACGGTCAAGCCGAGCGAGCGGCACATCTACGCCAAGCGCCACATGTACATCGACGAAGACAGCTGGCAAGTGGCACTGGCGGATCACTACGACGGACGTGGGCAACTGTGGCGAGTGGCAGAAGGGCATGCTCAGTATTACTACGACCACCAGGCCCAGGCGTACACACTGGAAGCGCTCTACGACATCATTGCCGGCCGATACATCGCGCTGGGGATGAAGAACGAAGAGAAGCACAGTTTCGAGTTTGGCTTCGAAGCCAAGATTGCCGACTACACGCCATCGGCGTTGCGTGCGGAGGGGGTTCGGTAGGGGCTTTATCCATTCACCGTGCAAAAGGCGACCGGGTGGTCGCCTTTTTTATGGTTGCCAATCAGCGTGCTGAATACTTCTAAACAAGCGGGTTAGACAGGTCTAGGGTGGCCTCACAACTATAAGAAGGCACGCTGCAATGACCGCCATGACTCCGTGTCTGGACCGTTCCGGATTCCTGCCCCGCCTGTCCTCTCTTCATCTGTCGCGTGAGCGTTTGAGCGAACCGTTGCGGGCGTCGACTGCCCGGGTGAAATTGATCTGCGCCCCCGCTGGAAGTGGCAAGTCGGCGTTGCTTGTCGATTGTCTGTTGCAGGCGCCGTCGCAGTGTCGGGTGTGCTGGTTGCCGTTGTCGGGCGCAGCCGTGAGCGCGGCGGACTTTCGTCAGCGTGTGGCCGAGGCATTGGAATTGGCGTCATCGGAGGAAACCGCGCTGCTTGGCGCGCTGGCTCGTTTGCAGTCGACGACCTGGCTGTTTCTCGACGATTTTTGCCGTGTCCCGAACCCCGAACTCGACCAGCTGCTGGATCGCATGCTGTCCGTCAGCAGTCCGATGTTGACCTGGTGGCTGGGCACTCGACGTCGCCCGCAATGCAATTGGTCACGGTTGCTGCTCAATGACGAGTTATACGAATGCGAGCGCTCGACGCTCGCCTTTGAACCCTCTGAAATTGCTTCGCTGTTGCACCACCTGACGCCGGCTGATGCCAACACCGCTGCCAGCAAAATCATCCAGCGCAGTGGCGGTTGGTGCGCCGGGGTGCGCGTGGCATTGCTGCAAAAATGCGACTGGTCACGCAGCGACACACTTCACGGTCGACCGGACACTTTGCTCGATTACCTCGAACACGAACTGTTCACCAGCCTGACCCCTGAGTTGACAGAGGCCTGGCGGGTACTCGCGCATTTGCCTCGCTTCAATGCTCGCCTGTGTGATCACCTGTTTGGCGCAGGGGAGGGCGCGCAATGCCTGAAGACGTTGCAGGATCTGGGGTGCTTTATCGAGCCTTGGCAGGACTCGGCCGACTGGCTGCAGATCTTCCCTCCACTCCTGCAATTGATGCGTGATGAACAATGGCCGGCCGGACGTTCCTGGCATCGCCGAGCTTGTCAGTGGTTCGCCGCTGAGCAGGACTGGAAAGCGGCGTTCGAACAGGCCTTGCTCGCCGAAGAGTTCGAGGTCGCGGTCAGCCTGTTGCAGCATTTCAGTTTCGAGCATTTGTTCGAGGAGCAGACCGTCGTGCTGTTGTTGCGGTTGTACGAGCAACAAGGCGACGCGCTGATGTTCAGTTCGCCGCAACTGGTCGGGCTGATCACGGCGGCGTCGTTGTTTGCCGGGCGGTTTGAACAAGCCGCCGATTGCATTGAGCAGTTGTCACGATTCATCCCACAGCCGTCGGCAATTCTGCAGCGGCAACTGATTGCACGGTGGCAGGCGCAGCAGGGCTGGCTACTGCATTTGCAGGGACGGATGGAGGGGGCGCGCGCGCATTTTTTCGACGCGTTAACTGTGCTCGGTCCTGACCTCTGGCCCGTGCGCTTGATGTGCCTGTCGGGTTTGACGCAACAGGCCCTGCTCAGGGGCGAACTCGAAGCGGCGCAGGCGATAAACCGCGATGCGTTGTGCCTGGCGCGGGCGCAAGGCTCGCTGGTTTTCGAAGGGCTGCTGGAGCTCGATCATGCCCAATTGCTGGAGCAACGTGGAGCCCCTCAACGAGCCGACCAGTTGCTCGCCAACGTTCAGGGCTTGCTCACTCAGCAGCAGCGAAACGCCGAGCCCTTGCTCGGGCGAATCGCCTTGCACCGTGGGCGCTTGAGTTTGTGCCAGGGCCTGGATGCGCAGGCTGCCGCGCATTTCGAAGCGGGGCTGCTCATCTGTTTACGCAATCACGACAAACGGGTGCTTTATGGTTTCCTCGGTTTGGCGCAGGTGGCGGCCAATCAGCGCGACTACGCCCAAGCATTTGTCCAGCTGCGCGATGCCGAGCGCTTGATGCAGCAACGGCAGATTCCTGACACCGTATATCGCGGTGTGCTGTTGCAGATCAGCAGTCAATTCTGGCTTCAGCAGGGTCGCCCGGAACTGGCCCATGAGGCACTCAGTCGTGTACTGCGCCACTACCGTGGTCCGCATGTGCGGCAGGCGCCTCCCGCCACCCTGATGTTGATTGCGCGTATCGATTATCTGTTGGTGTTGGCAAAGGTCGCTCTGCGCCAGGCCAAAGACCCAATGAACCATTTCGCCCAGGCACTTGAACAATCGCAACGCGCAGGCATGCGGGCGCTGGAGGTCGAATTGCTGTTCGCCGCGGCTGAAGTCGCATGGCAGAACGGTGACAGGGTCGGCGCCCGGGATGGATTGCACAAAGGGTTGAATCTTGCCAGGCACCATAACCTTCACCAGGCGCTCGGAGAGTTGCGATTGCGCCAGCCTGATCTATTGCCGGCGCTGGACGTTGCTTGGGGCCGTTCGGGAAAAAATCTGCCGGAGAGTGAAATCAATCCACTCAGTCAGCGTGAAATGGAAGTGCTCAAGCTGATTGCGCTGGGCAATTCGAATCAACAAATAGCCGAGCAGTTGTTTATCTCCTTGCACACGGTGAAAACACATGCGCGGAGAATTCACGGGAAGTTGGGTGTGGAGCGCCGGACGCAAGCGGTTGCGAAAGCCAAGAGTGTGGGTCTGCTGGAGTGAGTGAAGGACTGTTTGCTATCGGGCTCCAGTCCGCTGCTGCCATACAACTATTCTCTGATTGAAAAAAATGCGGGGGGAGATGTTTCCTTTTATATGTAAAGGTTGGTGTTTTTTCTTGTTTTTTTAGCCTTTATGAAAGGGATGTTTTTGTGTGTTGGTTTAGTAATTGCTGAGCGGTTGGCTGCTGTGTTGTGAGTGTATGTTTAGGTGTTTTGTTTATTCTTTATGTGTCTCTTCGGTATTGAAATTTCTCATACAAGTATTGAAAAGTGTTTTGGGTTTTTAAGGGTGAGGCTATCTGTTTTAGTTTGATCTCAATCCAGTCGGCAACAGCGTGCCGCTTTTGTAATCAAACTAAATGAGATCGATAATGCTAAACGAACAGGAAAAAAACATTACGCTGGACGCGGTGCATGAAGCCCGTACCCATTTGATCGAGGCACTCAAAAGAATCCCTTCGTTCAAGACGTTTCTTCATATTTGCCTGGCAGACGAACTTCAAAAACTGGATTCTGACGCCTCCATATCGCGCCGTTTTATTAATCTTCGCTCGGGCGTAATAGTCTCTAATGCCGAACCTACCGGCAATGTGCTGGATGTATTTTTAGCGTGCTTTAAACGCGGCAGGCCTCCCCAGTACACGGCTGATAAATACGGTGTATATGAACTCGATAAGATTAACAGTGAAACGTTCAGGCTGAAGTTTGTGGAGGTGGCAAACGTCGGCAAAATGATGGCCGACCTGATGCAGAAGCTGCCTGAGAAATGCAGTTCAGTATTAGCGGACTATTGGAGCGTTTCCAATAGTGTTGACAGCAAGGGTCGTTCTTTGCCGTCGCCGAAACGGGAGTTGCGCAATCTTCAGGCGCGACTTTTCTGGCGCGAGCTGGACATGGCGGCTAGCGAAAACCTGATGTCCACCAGTGACGTCGCGACCATTAACAGTTTAATCGTTTCGGGACTGCCAAGTTCCTGCTACGCCGTCTCGGTTGAAAAACAACAGGGAGGTTTCTCGACGCTGGCATCCACCTTTGTTATTTCTCTTTCTGGCGCGGTCGCAAATGAGCTGAATCCAGCAGGCGGTCAAGAGGTGGTTCTTTTTTCACCGTTCGGTGGATTAGAAAAATTCAGCACCGTGAGTGCACTTCATCAAACGTTGCAACACCGCCTGTCCGATGCGTCGACCCGCGCCGATCTGTTGCAGGGGCTGTCGGAGGAGGAGAGCGCTCTGGTATCGATGGTTCCAGCGATTCGTTACGCGAGAATCCTTGAAGACCTGTTTGAGCATTGCGCTGAAGGCCTGCTGGCAAGGCAACGTCGTGATCTCATCTATCAAGTGCGACAGTTAGTGACTGTCGGCGCGCATACCGCGGCAGCATGGCAGCCGCTGGATAAAGTGCTATCCATGAATGCGCTGGTACGTGCTGAAAATGCGCGAAATGTGTTTTTGATCAAGGCGATGATGGAGAATGCCCGCCCTGAGTGGTTTAAAAATGCCTATGTCACCAATCAGGAGTTGTATGTAGGTCTGGAGAGGAACCTGCTTGAAAGCCAGGTCCAGCTACATGAATTGACCCAAGACGTGGCGAGCCTCACAGCGTATGCCCGGCAGGCCGTAGAGGCATTCATCTCGCCGGGAACCGACGAACGAATCGATCCCGATACGGTGTTTGTGAATATTCAGCACTGGGTCGGGATGGCGGATGGCAAACGGATTGAACACCGTGAGCGGAAGACGCTGACCCAGGCTTTCATTTATGGGGCGCATGATCGGGCAGGGCGCTACACGATTACGCTGGAGAAAGACTATGGCCTCTCCAGGTTGACGCCTGAAAACATAATGCGGGCCATTGAAACTCAGGATCTGCGTCTGGCGTATGGACCCGCTCGGCAGCAAGTGTATGGCCAGCAGAACGTCAAGGAAGCGATGCTGGAAGTGCTGGGTCGAAAGACTGCCTTGACGCTGTTCGGCGCCATCATGCAAAAGCACATTACCTGGGTTGCACAGGATATTGTTCAGCGCTTCAACTTTGGCGACCCATCGATTGAAGCGTCTGGAATCGCATTAAGATCGTTCTATAACTTCAAGCCCTTGAAGGATCTTGTTGTCTACCGCAGAAAAGAAGGCGACGCGAATCTCAAAACTTACGTGCTCTATGCACCCGGTTCGCCGATGAATAAAGACTGGTACGAATTCTCCGATCTGGACAGTCTGCAACGGTACATAGGATTGTGGGCGCTTGAAGAAGAGGGACGCACCTACCTTCGAACCCAAGTGCATGAAAGTGATCGGTATAACCTGGAACATGAAGTAATCGGCAAGGAATGGCCCCGTGGTGAACCGAGGGAAAGGATTCAGGGCCGAGCATGGTGGGATCAGGTCAATCTGGTTGCCTGGGTTGAAAACGATGGGTTAAAGGGCTGTATTGAAAGTGTCCTTGACTGGGAGGAAGCCGAAGAAAAGGCTGTCACGCCCCCTTGGTACCGAAACGCGGGTGCGGAAGATCGCCGCTTGTACAATCGTTTGAACACGGACTTCAAGGCCATTTATAACGCGTCAAAAGACAAGTTTCATATCCAGGGCTTTCACACGTTTTCTCGTGAATTGGTCATGAGTCGGTTAAATGAGTATCTGGGGCGAACTGGCGATCGCCGGATCGATCCTGATCGCGTCATGGTGAAGTTTCATAAAGGCGCAATGACGCTGACGCAGTTGTTTATCAATTGGCATCTGTGGCGCAGCGATGCGAATGTGTTCGAGAAAATTTTGCTGCCTGGATCGAATACGCTCAGAGACAGTATCAGGGTGTCTGAATTCTGGTGGAAGGACACGGGCAAGCCAATGACTGAGCTGAATTCCAGTACGCTCAATAAGCTTATCGACCTGATGCCAGGCGAGCATTACAGCCATTACCTGAAGTCAAACTTTCTATGGAAGGCGGATATTGATCTGCGGGCAAATCTGTACCGGGAACTCAAGAAAAACGAGATGTTCAGGGCGGCGCTGACGCAAAAGCTCAATGGCACGTTGCCGTCGGGGCATTATGACTGGCTGATAGAGTCGATCAAGGGGCTGGATCGAGACACCAGGACGCCAGACGGTGTTTCACCCGGCAGTGCGCCTGGCGAAGGGGTTTATGAGTTCTGGCTTGAAGGTGCGCGCATAGCGGGAGGGTATGTTTTTGGTGAGGGGCACGTAAAGTTTGCCTATATCCCGAATTCGCCCGGCAAAGCCTTTATCTGGGTCGGTGATTTATCCAGGGCTATCGAGAACGATCGTATTTTGGGCGAGCATCTTCTGGGTCTGGCCGGTTTGCGTGGGCGGGACAGGGTCGGCGCTTACATCAGCAAGTCACGAGATCCGCGAGGTACTCCACCAGTGCCTGGGTTAGGCGGCACTTATCCGGTCTACAACTTCAAGGCCGAATACGAAAGCCTGATTGGTCGCTCGCTTGATGATCTGGATGTGCTGACCACCTCGCCAATCGAAGCGTTCTGGCAGGAGACAAAGATTGTTCTCGCGGTGGCTTTGGATGTGATTTCGATCCTTGTCCCGCCGGTGGGTTTCGTCGTCAGCGTGTTGAAGATCAGTCATTCAATCGTGCAAGGCATCATCGCATCCAGCTATGGCGATTCTGCAGGCGCCAATGCACATTTTGCTACGGCGTGGCGCGGCGCAATCGTCATGTATCTGGGTAAAGCCGCCTCGGTAGGATCGGCGGCCTCGGCACTTGGCCTGCTGTCCACCATCAAGGATCTGACCGACGTTCTCTCGGCCGTCACCGGCGTGCCGGTTGGAATCACTTATGTCACTGCGGTGGCTGTGCCGCACTGGACTCCCGAGAGTACGACCCGCGTGATCGGTTGAAAGTCGGGACTCGCCTCAAGGCGTTATCCCGAGGATCAATGATCGGAGCTGATCAGCTCCGGTCTTGAGACATCGGTGATGGCTCATACCCCATCCGCCAACTCACGGCCCGCGTCGCTGCCAGCAACCGCTGCGCCGCCGGGCCGTTCTCATCGGCATGAAACAATGAGGTCGGGCCGACAATGGTCATCACCGCCGCAACATGCCCGACAGCATTGAACACCGGCGCCGACAACGCATCGACCCCCGGCATCAGCAAGCCATGCACATGATGCAGACCGCGTTCGCGGATCTGTTCGCACAACGCTGCATAGGCCTGATCGTCCACCAACGCATGCGAAGCGCTGCTTTGCAGTTCCTGCTCACGCAAGTCCACAGTTTCACGCTTGGGCAGGTACGCGCCAAACACCAGCCCTGTGGATGAACTGAGCAACGGCAACACTGAACCCAACTGCGTCACCACCGTCACTGCGCGCACGGCCGGTTCGATGTGCACAACGGTCGCCCCCTGATTGCCCCACACCGCCAAAAAGCACGTCTCGTTCAATTCATCGCGCAATTCGGCCAAGGGCAGGGCGCCGACTTTCAGCACATCCATACTGTTCAAAGCGGCGAGTCCGACGCGCAGGGCTTCGCGGCCCAGTCCGTAATGGTTGGTGGCAGCATTTTGCTCAGCGAAACCGCTGGCAATCAACGCCTGCAAATAACGGTGAACCTTGCTCGCTGGCATCTGAACGTGTTCGGCCAGGCGCGACAGGGAGGTCGAGGGCGACAACTCGGCCAGCGCCTTGAGGATATCGGTGCCGACCTCGGCCGAGCGGACTTTCTGTTTGTCGTTGTTGCGCGGCGTTTCCATGGAGGCGGCCTGATCCCGGGACGAATGGGCGTCTTTATAGCTTGACGGTCAATACCAATCAAATTACGTTATGCGTAATCAAATTACGATAAAAATAACCCCACGGCGTGCCGAACCTCTGCAACAGAGCGACAGGTCAGCGCCTGGTCCCCGTTCAGGAGGCTCCATGAACCCTGATTCAACCGCGCCAGCACTGGCCTATCAGTCCGGCTTCGGCAACGAATTCAGCAGTGAGGCGTTGCCCGGTGCACTGCCTGTCGGCCAGAACTCTCCGCAAAAAGCCCCGTATGGCCTCTACACTGAATTGTTTTCAGGCACTGCGTTTACCATGGCTCGCAGCGAAGCGCGGCGTACCTGGATGTACCGCATTCAGCCATCGGCCAATCACCCGGCGTTCGTCAAACTGGATCGGCAACTGGCCGGCGGCCCATTGGGTGAAGTGACCCCCAATCGCCTGCGCTGGAACCCGCTGGACATCCCGACCGAGCCAACCGATTTCATCGACGGATGGGTGAGCATGGCGGCCAACTCTGGCGCGGAAAAACCGTCCGGAATCAGCATCCATAGCTATCGCGCCAATCGCTCCATGGAGCGGGTGTTCTTCAACGCTGACGGCGAACTGCTGCTGGTGCCGGAGCAGGGCCGTTTGCGCATCGCCACCGAACTCGGGGTGCTGGAACTGGAGCCGCTGGAAATCGCTGTGCTGCCGCGTGGTCTGAAATTCCGCGTTGAATTGCTCGATCCGCAAGCCCGCGGTTACATCGCCGAGAACCATGGTGCACCGCTGCGTCTGCCGGACCTGGGGCCGATCGGCAGCAATGGCCTGGCCAATCCGCGGGACTTCCTGACGCCGGTTGCGCACTACGAACACCTCAAGCAACCCACCACGCTGGTGCAGAAATTCCTCGGTCAGTTGTGGGGGTGTGAGCTTGATCATTCGCCGCTGAACGTGGTTGCCTGGCACGGCAATAACGTGCCGTACAAATATGACCTGCGCCGTTTCAATACCATTGGCACGGTCAGCTTCGATCACCCGGACCCCTCGATTTTCACGGTCCTGACCTCGCCGACCAGCGTGCACGGTTTGGCCAACCTGGACTTCGTGATCTTCCCGCCGCGCTGGATGGTTGCCGAGAACACCTTCCGTCCGCCGTGGTTCCATCGCAACCTGATGAACGAATTCATGGGCCTGATCCAGGGTGCTTACGATGCCAAGGCCGAGGGCTTCGTGCCCGGCGGTGCGTCTTTGCACAGCTGCATGAGCGCTCATGGCCCGGATGGCGAAACCTGCACCAAAGCGATCAGCGCTGAGCTTGCGCCGGCGAAAATCGACAACACCATGGCGTTCATGTTCGAGACCAGCCAGGTCTTGCGCCCGAGCCGTTTCGCCCTCGATTGCCCGCAACTGCAAACCCATTACGACGCTTGCTGGGCCACGTTGCCCGCTACGTTTGACCCGACCCGGAGATAACCCATGACTCAGACTTCAATCACTCGTAGCTGGGTTGCCTCCGCCAACGGCCATGCTGATTTCCCTCTGCAGAATCTGCCGCTGGGCGTGTTCAGCGTGAACGGTTCGGCCCCGCGTAGCGGTGTGGCGATTGGCGACCATATCCTTGATCTGGAAGCGGCCCTGGACGCCGGCCTGTTCGACGGCACAGCCAAAGCCGCGGTCGAAGCCACCCGTGGCGGTCAGTTGAACGCGTTCTTCGAACTGGGTCGTGACGCTCGCGTTGCCTTGCGCGAACGCCTGCTGGAACTGTTCAAAGAAGGCAGCACGCTGCACGGCAAGATCGAAGCCCAAGGCGCAAAACTGCTGCCATTGGCGGCTGATTGCACAATGCACCTGCCGGCGAAAATCAACGACTACACCGACTTCTACGTCGGCATCGAGCACGCGCAAAACGTCGGCAAACTGTTCCGCCCCGACAACCCGCTGCTGCCGAACTACAAATATGTGCCGATCGGTTACCACGGTCGTGCCTCGACCGTTCGCCCGTCCGGGACTGACGTTCGTCGTCCGAAAGGGCAAACCTTGCCGGCCGGTCAGACCGAGCCAACGTTTGGCCCGTGCGCACGTCTGGATTACGAACTGGAACTGGGCATCTGGATTGGCCAGGGCAATGAGATGGGCGACTCGATCGCCATCGGTGACGCCGCCGATCACATCGCCGGTTTTTGCCTGCTCAATGACTGGTCGGCGCGTGACATTCAAGCCTGGGAATACCAACCGCTTGGCCCGTTCCTGTCGAAAAGCTTCATTACCAGCATCTCGCCGTGGGTCGTCACCGCCGAAGCGCTGGAGCCGTTCCGTCGCGCCCAGCCTGCGCGCCCTGAAGGCGATCCGCAGCCCCTGCCGTACCTGTTCGACAAGCGCGACCAGGCCGCTGGCGGTTTCGACATCGAGCTGGAAGTTCTGCTGCTCACCGAAGGCCTGCGCGAGCAAAACCTGCCGGCCCATCGCCTGACGCTCAGCAACACCCAACACATGTACTGGACCGTGGCGCAAATGGTTGCGCACCACAGCGTCAACGGCTGTCAGTTGCAGGCCGGTGACCTGTTCGGTTCGGGCACCTTGTCCGGTCCGCAAAACGGTCAGTTCGGCAGTCTGCTGGAAATCACCGAGGGCGGTAAAAAGCCGATCGAACTGGCATCGGGTGAGGTGCGTAAGTTCCTTGAAGATGGCGACGAAATCATCCTGCGTGCGCGTTGCAGCCGTGAGGGTTTCGCGTCCATCGGCTTCGGCGAATGCCGCGGCAAAGTACTGCCGGCGCGTTAAGAGGATCGGTTGATGGAACTCTATACCTACTACCGTTCGACTTCGTCGTATCGGGTGCGTATCGCACTGGCGGTTAAGGGCCTGGATTATGAGGCGCTGCCGATCAACCTGATTTCACCGCCAGGTGGCGAACATCGCCAGCCGGCCTACTTGGGCATCAACCCGCAAGGCCGGGTGCCGGCCTTGCGCACGGATGAAGGCGACCTGTTGATTCAGTCGCCGGCGATCATCGAGTACCTCGAAGAACGTTATTCACAGGTGCCGCTGCTGTCCAAAGACCTTGCCGTCCGCGCGCACCAACGCGGTGTGGCGGCGGTGATTGGTTGCGACGTACATCCGTTGCACAACGTCAGCGTGCTCAACAAGCTGCGCCAGTTGGGCCATGACGAACCGCAAGTGGTGGAGTGGATCGGACACTGGATCAGCCAGGGGCTGGCGACGGTGGAGCAGTTGATCGGGGATGAAGGTTATTGCTTTGGCGATGAGCCCGGATTGGCGGATGTCTATCTGATCCCACAACTGTACGCGGCCGAGCGATTCAACATTTCCCTTGAGGCGTACCCACGGATTCGCCGAGTAGCCGCGTTGGCTGCCAAGCATCCGGCGTTCATCAAGGCCCACCCGGCCAACCAGCCAGACACCCCATAAAGCCTCACCTGATCAAAATGGGGGAGTGAGCCTGCTCGCGATAACGGTGCATCAGTCAACGTAGATGTCGACTGACACACCGCCTTCGCGAGCAGGCTCGCTCCCACAGGGATCTGCGGTCAGTGGACGATCGAGTTCGGCGGCAGGTGCCCCAGGCGTTCGGTCAGGCGTATCCGCTGGATCGGGTCGTCGCTGAGCAACAGCGCATGCTCCAGATCGAAGCGCTCGGCATTCGGGCAGTCCAGGCGTTGATAGAGGCTGGCTCTGGCCAGGTAATCGGCGGCGCTGGCATTGCCCAGTTCCAGCACTCGTTCGGCGTCGACCAGGGCGCGGATGTAGTCATCGTGGGAAAGGTGCAGCTGACGCAGGTTTCGCGACAGGCGTTGCAGCATCTGTAACGGATCCGCCGTCAGCAAATGGTCAGCGCCAAGTTTCATGTTCGGGCCGTACTGGCGTTGCAGCAGTTCCCGGCAGTCGTTGGGGTACAACCGGCGCCCGCCACAAGGGTCAAGCAGGTGGTCGGCACCGGGCACTCGCAGCAGGAAGTGCCCGGGGAAGTTGACCCCCACCAGCGGGATCTCCAGACGCTTGGCCAATTCCAGCGCAATCAACCCCAGGGTCAGCGGTTGGCCGCGGCGTAGTTCCAGCACCTTATTGAGCAATGCGACTTGCGGGCGCAGTGGCGTGAAATCGTCCTGGGCGAACCCCAGGTCATTCATCCGCCGCAACAACGGTTGGGCCAGTTCGCTGACCGGTAACATCGGCAAGCCGTAGCTGACGTGCTGTGTCAGATCGTTGAAGTCGGCCAGCACGGCCTCGGGGCTCAGCCTGGAATCGTGCTCGACTGCCATCCACAGCGCCGCTTCGAACAGCGCGGGCGGTGAACGTTGCAGGCAATCGAAGAAGCGTTGGCGGGGCGTCATTGAAATCTCCGGCGAATGCCTCGTTTTAGCCCCGTCTCCGGCATTCGTCCAGTGCTGCACACATCCGGTTTCAGGTTATGTCCGAAAGCCTGCAAAGCCGCGCTGCTTATTCCGGTGCGCTTCTGCAATTTTTGGGCGCAAGCCTATACTGGCGACTACAAGAAGTGATTCGGGAGCCCCACGATGTTCGCTCTCATGCAAAGCATTCGCCTTGAATCGCTGCACCTGAGCGTCGACCCGGTCACCGGGTTGAAGGCGGTCATTGCCATTCATAACAGCCGGCTCGGGCCTGCCCTGGGCGGTTGTCGTTACCTTGCCTATCCCAGCGACGAGTCAGCGATCGAGGATGCCATACGCCTGGCGCAAGGCATGAGCTACAAGGCTGCGCTGGCCAACCTGGCCCAGGGTGGCGGCGTGGCGGTGATTGTTCGTCCGATCCACGTTGAAAATCGCGCCGCGCTGTTTGAGGCGTTCGGACGCTGTATCGATCAGCTCGACGGTCGCTACATCACCGCCATCGACAGCGGCACCTCGGTGGCGGACATGGATTGCATCGCCCAGCAAACCCAGCACGTCACCAGCACCACGGCGGCTGGCGACCCCGCACCGCATGCCGCCATGGGCGTGTTCACCGGTATTCGAGCAACCGCGATGGCCCGTCTGGGCAGCGATAATCTGGAAGGCCTGCGGGTGGCCATTCAGGGGTTGGGCAATGTCGGTTATGCGCTCGCCGAACAACTGCACGCGGCGGGCGCGGAATTGCTGGTCAGCGATATCGATCACGGCAAGGTGCAGTTGGCGATGGAGCAACTGGGGGCTCACCCGATTGCCAACGATGCACTGCTCAGCACACCGTGCGACATCCTCGCGCCGTGCGGCCTGGGTGGCGTACTCAATAGCCACACCGTGACACAACTGCGCTGCTCGGCGGTGGCCGGCTCTGCGAACAACCAACTGACGCACCTGGAAGTCGCCGATCAACTGGAGCGGCGCGGCATTCTGTATGCGCCGGACTACGTGATCAATTCTGGTGGGCTGATCTACGTTTCGCTCAAACACCGTGGCGAAGAACTGACGACCATCACCGCGCACCTGTCGAAAATCGCCTCGCGGCTGACCGAAGTCTTCGCCCATGCCCAAGCGGAAAAACGTTCACCTGCGCGGGTGGCGGACGAGTTGGCAGAGAAAGTGTTGTACCGCTGAGCCGTTAATTTTCCCGGACATGAAAAAGGCCCTGAGTCCTTCGACTCAGGGCCTATTCAATTCGGGCATTACTTATTTCGGCGTCTTGGCCGCTTTCGCGGGCTTGGCCGGCGTCGGCTCAGCGGCTTCAGTCGACTCGGCAGGTTCAGCCTGTGCAACCACTTCCACCGGCACATTCAGCAGTTCGGACAAGGCATCCGGCTGGCTCTTGAATGCCTTGGCGAACACATCGCGATTCTTCGCCATGTAGATCCCGGCTTCTTCCACTTGCTGTTCGGTCAGGGACGGAACGGCTTTTTGCAACACTTCAGCCAGCAACTCAGCCAGTTCGAGCATTTTGTCATGACGGTCAGCTTCGGCTTTATCCATGAACAAGCGCTCCAGATCTCGGCTGCTGCGGTATACCACTTCGACGGCCATTCACCACCTCACATGCCTTCACGTTAGTTGTCTGTTTCGACCACTGTATTTATATACAGCGAAAAGGATAAGCGAATCCCTGCGCTTTGGGTAGTGGCTTTTTAATGTAGACCGAAATTGGCGTTTGTCAGGTGAACCGTGTTGCGCCCTTCGCGAGCAGACACCACAAAAGTGTCCAGTAACCGCCCATCTCCATCTCACGGAAAGCGACTGGCCTTTTTTCTGCATGCAGAACAACCGTCACGTCAATCCCGCATCATCCGCTCGAACCGAGCTAAGGAAGCATCATCGTGAAAATAAACTGGGCCGAGAACTTGCGGCAGAACGTGCACCAACTGGCCGAGTCCCTGGGCAACCTGTTCGTCGAGACCTTCCACTACCTGGCGTTGTTTGCCATCGGCGCGGTGACCGCGTATGCAGCGGTGATGGAATTCTTGCAGATGATCGAAGCAGGGCACATCAAGATCGACGACATCTTGCTGCTGTTCATCTACCTCGAGCTGGGCGCGATGGTCGGGATTTATTTCAAGACCAATCACATGCCGGTGCGATTCCTGATCTACGTGGCGATCACCGCGCTGACGCGGCTGCTGATCTCCAACGTCTCGCACCACAACCCGCCGGACGTGGGGATCATCTACCTGTGCGGCGGGATTCTGCTGCTGGCATTCTCGATTCTGGTGGTGCGCTACGCTTCGTCGCAATTTCCTTCGGTGAAGATCGAGCACCCGCAACGCAAGGTCGGTGCGGGTTCCAGTGAGCATCCCGAAGTGGAGAAGGGCGAGCTTTAAAGCCTGATCGCAGATCGCGGATGGCCTTTGACTGGCGGAGGTGGCAGGGAGCGACTGTCGCCGTCGGTCATGGCTTCGAGGATGGTCATGGCGCTGTGGCCTTGTTCGATGGCGATGCCGAACTGAATGCTTTGCACCAGGCGTTTCAGGCGCTTGGGGTCATTGCGTTGTTCGGCACTGATCATCCGTTTGGCCACTACACGGCCGCTGTTGGAGAGGGTCAGCATGATGCTGCCGTCCAGACCCTGAATGCTCAGGTTGATCTGGTAATCCGGTGCAAAGGCATCGGTAATGACCTGAAAGGGGTTGTCCATGATGCGTCACCGCTTGATTGAACGTGCAGTTGTTGACCGGCCATGTTCGGGTTGGTTCGCACCACCGGACCATCGGCAGATCGCTCGCTGAGATTTCAAAAGTCCGTTTGCCTCAGAGGTGACGTAGCAAGGGGCATGCCTGAAAAATTGTCGAACAATGATCACGGCAAAAAGCAGGCGGGCGCCCCGACAATCAGGCAGCCCGCCTTCTATTTGCCTGCCCGTTTCAGGGCATAAATGAAGAGATGACCGCAGACAGTGCAATCAGCACTCCACCCAGCTCACCGCCAAACCGCCACGTGAAGTCTCTTTGTATTTGTCATGCATGTCGGCGCCGGTGTCGCGCATGGTGCGGATCACCCGGTCCAGGGAAATAAAGTGTTTGCCGTCACCGCGCAGGGCCATTTGCGTGGCGTTGATCGCTTTCACCGCGGCAATCGCATTGCGCTCGATGCACGGTACTTGGACCAGGCCGCCGACCGGGTCGCAGGTCAGGCCGAGGTTGTGTTCCAGGCCGATTTCGGCGGCGTTCTCCAGTTGCTCCGGGGTGGCGCCGAGCACGTCGGCCAGACCGGCGGCTGCCATTGCGCAGGCCGAACCGACTTCGCCCTGACAGCCGACTTCCGCGCCGGAGATCGAGGCGTTTTTCTTGCACAGGATGCCGACTGCCGCCGCGCCCAGAAAGAACGCGACGACGTCGTCGTCCGACGCGTCCGGGTTGAACTTCGTGTAGTAATGCAGCACCGCCGGAATGATCCCCGCCGCACCGTTGGTCGGTGCCGTGACCATGCGTCCGCCCGCGGCGTTTTCCTCGTTTACGGCGAGGGCAAACAGGTTGACCCACTCCATCGCCGACAGGGTGGAGGTGATGACATTCGGCTTGCCGATTTCCAGCAGGCTGCGATGCAGTTTCGCCGCACGACGCGGGACGTTCAGGCCACCCGGCAGAATGCCTTCGTGACGCAAACCCTGCTCGACACACTTGCGCATCACCGACCAGATGTTCAGCAATCCCTGGCGGATCTCGGCTTCGCTGCGCCAGGCCAATTCGTTGGCCATCATCAATTGGGAAACGCGCAAACCGTGCTGATTGCAGAGCCGGAGCAATTCGGCGGCGCTGGAGAAATCGTAAGGCAGCACCACATCACCGGCAGGCGCGATGCCCGACTCGGCTTGCGCTGCTTCAATGATGAAACCGCCACCGACCGAGTAATACGTTTGCTCGTAGAGTTCGCCGGATTCGCCGAAGGCTGTCAGCGACATCGCGTTGGGGTGGAAAGGCAGGCTCTCGTCCAGCAGCAGGAGATCGCGCTGCCAGTCGAAGGCAATTGTTGTTTTGCCGGCCAGCGACAATTCACCGGTTTCGCGCAGTGTCTGGATACGGCCGTCGATGGAGGTGGGATCGATGCTGTCCGGCCATTCGCCCATCAGGCCCATGACACAGGCGCGGTCGGTCGCGTGGCCGACGCCGGTGGCTGACAGGGAGCCGTAAAGGCGGATTTCTACCCGACGTACGGCGTCCAGCACATGCTGGTCAACCAGCGCCTGGGCGAAGGTTGCGGCGGCGCGCATCGGGCCGACGGTGTGGGAGCTGGACGGACCGATGCCGATTTTGAAGAGATCGAAAACACTGATAGCCATGCTAAAGCCTATACAAGCAATGGAAGAGGAATCGCTGCCATTTTTGTAGGACCAGCGCAATGTCGGCGATACTGACGACCTCGGTCGACCGTGACCAACGAAACTTCCTAAGACAGCCTTTAGCAGGACTAAACGATGAGTCGTCTATTGCATGCCCAGACCTACGTCTGGCTGCACGTGTTTTCCTGTGCCGCGCGGCACTTGTCGTTCACCCGTTGCGCCGAAGAGCTGCACATCACGCCAGGGGCGGTCAGTCAGCAAATCCGGCAGCTGGAAGAGCGGTTGGGCTTTCGACTTTTCCACCGTCGCGCTCGGGGCGTGGAGCTGAGCGCTGAAGGTCAGCGCCTGGCCATTACCGTCAACGAGGCTTATGGCAGCATTGATGCAGAATTGCGTCGTCTGGACGCCGGAATGATCAGCGGAACGCTGCGGCTGCGCTCGATTCCGTCATTCCTGAGCAAATGGCTGACCCCACGCTTGCCACGATTACAACAGCGTTTTCCGGACATCCAGTTACGTCTCGTGGCCGAGGACAGCAGCGTGCCGCTGCACGAAGGTGATTTCGATCTGGCCATCGACCTGAACGATGGCAGCTACCCCGGCCTGCTATCCACCGCTTTGCTCGACGAGCAGATTTTCCCGGTCTGTGCACCGAGCCTGTTGCGCGGACGACCGCCACTGCATGGTCCGGCGGACCTGGTGCATTTCCCGTTGTTGCACGACATCACCGCCTGGCGCGGAAGCTATGAATACGCGGAATGGGAGTTTTACCTCAATGCCATCGGCTTCGAGGGCGCCGACGTACGGCGCGGTCACACGTTCAATCGTAATCACCTGACCATTGAAGCGGCCATTGCCGGGATGGGCGTGGCGATTGCGCGGCGCACGTTGCTCAACGATGAGCTGGAGCGGGGGACATTGATCGTGCCGTTCGGGCTGGCGGTACCCAATCACAAGCGCTACATGCTGCTGTATGCACCGGGGGCCTTGAGCCATCCGGGCGTGCGCGCGGTGCATGACTGGCTGGTGGAGGAGGCGGGGATCTTTCGAAGTTTGCACCCGCAGGCAGAGCAGCAGATGTGAGCAATTATGACAAAGGAGTGCGTCGACCCAACTCCCGACCTTAACAGCGCTTTTACCCGTTGTCCGGCTTTTTTTGCGAATCCAGATTTATCTTTTTTTAGGGGTTGAATTGTTCTGCGCGCAGACCGATTGTGTAAGTAAGAGGTCACGGTGATAACGCCCAAGGGCTCGCCGAAGGGCCTCTCGCGAGCTAGCTGAAATAAGGGATGAACTATGCAAATCCAAGTCAACAGCGATAACCATATTCAAAGCAGCATCCGACTGGAGGAGTGGGTACGTACTACCATTGAGAGCACGCTCGAACGTTACGCAGAGGACCTGACCCGCGTCGAGGTCCACCTGGCAGACGAAAATGGCGACAAGCCCGGACCGCACGACATGCGCTGCCAGCTTGAAGCGCGGCCAAAAGGCCACCAACCGATTTCTGTCACCCATAAAGCCGATAACCTGGAACTGGCGATCGACGGCGCGGCCGAAAAACTTGAACATGCGCTGGAACACCTGTTTGGCAAACTGCGAGGCAAACCACGTGCCGCGGTAGTGCCGTTCGAACGAGCCGCAGCCGATGAGCTGCTGGAAGAAGAGTTTCTCGAGAACGAACAGGCCGCGCAAAACGGCTGACAGATGATTCACTTTTTACCTTTCCACTACTGACAACGGGCCTGCTGATGCAGGCCCGTTCTTGTTTCTGGGTCCGCAAATTCCTGTGCCTTCACGGGATCTCTGTGGAGAGGGCTTGCCCCCGTTGGGCTGCGATGCAGTCCTGGAACCCTCCAATGAGTTGTATCAGGCAAACCCTAATGGCAGGTTTAGCGACTGCTTCGCAGCCGAACGGAACACGCCCCCTCGCCACAGGGAAGTCAACGGCCGCAATCGGATCTCTTTGCGTATGAGAATATTTATCATTAATATTGCGCCCTCGCTGGCCCCATGACTTTCACGCGGCCTCATCGGTTTCAAGGTCGCAACATGAAAGACACCACCACGCTCGCGGTTTTCTCTCCCGAATCACACGACGAGGAGCATCGTGGGGCGCGTGCGCATTTCCTTCAGGTGTTTCTTTCCCAGCGTTCGCAGATGGAAGCCCTGGTGAACCGGCGCGTGGGGTGTCGGGCGACGGCGGCGGATCTGGTGCAGGACTTGTTCTTGCGTTTCTGGCGTCGGCCGCTGGTGCAGGTCGAGGAACTCAGCACCTACCTGCTGCGTTGCGCCGGCAACATCGCCATCGACCATTTGCGCAGCGAAGGCGCGCGGGTGCGGGTCAATGAAGGCTGGCTGCCGGAGGCACCAGACAGCCACGGCAGTGAGCCGCAAGCCGCGCTGGAAGCCGGCAACGATTTGCGTCACGTCGAAGCGGCACTGCGCGCCTTGCCGGAACGCACGCGGCAAATTTTCTTGCTCAACCGGATCCACGGTCGCAAATACGCCGAAATCGCCAAGGCCATGGGCTTGTCCCAAAGCGCCGTGGAAAAACATATGATGCGCGCCCTCGATGCCTGCAAGGCCAGCCTGCGGGAACCGCCAACGCGCACGCCAGGGAAAGCACCGTGAGTCAGCTCGACCGCGTCACCCCGACGCCCGCTCAGGAGCAGACCGCCTTCGCATGGCTGTGCCTGCTGCACGACCAGCCCAGCAGTGGCGATCAACTTACATTCAGTCACTGGTTGCAGGCGGACCCCGCCCATGCCGAGGCTTATGCACAGGCCCTGGTGCTGTGGGAAATGAGCGAATCGCCAGCGCGAACCCTGGCCGATGAAGACGCTTTCGCCCTGCAGGGCTATCTCAATGCCATGAATCAATCACGCCGCCACACCGTGCGGCGGTGGTCGGGTGCGCTGGCGACGGCGGCGTGCCTGTTGTTGATGATCAGTCTCGGCGCGGGTTGGCAGCCTGCGCGATGGATTGACGATCTGGGCGCGGACTATGTCTCGGCGCCGGGCGAGATTCGCACCGTGACGCTGGCGGATCAGTCGCAAGTTACGCTGGATGCCGACAGCGCCATCGCGGTGGATTTCAGTCGAGGTGAACGGCATATCCAGTTGCGGCGCGGCGCCGGGTTTTTCAGCGTGACGCATACGGGCGATCCGTTTGTGGTCGACGCCGAGAAAGGTCAGGCACGGGTGCTGGGCACGCAGTTTGAGGTGCGACTGCAACCGCAGGGGGCTCGGGTCACGGTGTTGTCCGGACGTGTCGGCGTGATAGCGAAGAAGTACGCCGAGCCACAGATCCTGACCGCCGGCCAACAAGTGGCCTTCGGCGGCGGCGCGGTGGAGAAACTGCACGCCGTCGACAGCGAGGCGCAGTTGGCCTGGCGTCAGGGCTGGCTCAATTACTACAAGGCGACGTTGGCGGAGGTGGTGCAGGACCTCGGGCGGTATTACCCGGGGCGGATCATGTTGCTCAACGATGAACTGGCGAAGCAGCGAATCAGTGGCAGCTTTCCGAGCAAGGACCCACAGGCGGTGTTGAGTTCGTTGCAGGGGGTGTTGGGGTTTGAGCAGCACCCTGTGTTGGGGCTGATTATTTTGCGTTAAGGCTCGCGATGAGGACAGATCAAACACCACATCCCTCAAAACAAAAATATTTTCAAAATTCCAGTGAGGTAAACCCAACCCCCATCCGTGTAGTGACTGAAACTGCGAGTCATTCGCATCCGTAACGGTTCTACACAGGTCATTGAGCAATGAAGTCCAGGGCAAAATCGGGTTCGGTCACACAGTGGTTGGGTGGTTCGGCATTGAGTATTTCGGCGCTGGCCTTGATGCCATTGAACATCGCCTCGGCGACGGAAGCCAACAACACGCAACAGCGTGCCCCGTTCAGTTTCGCCATCGCCGCCAAACCACTGCCCCAGGCCCTGAGCGACTTCAGCCGGGTCACCGGCATCAGCGTGGTCTACACCGACGAAGCGCCGTACGGCCTCAACGCTCCAGCGATCAACGGTCAGTTGAGTGCCGAGCAAGCCATGCAGCGATTGCTTAGCGGCTCGGGATTCACCTTCCGCCGCACCGATGCGCAAACCCTGATGCTTGAACCCGTGCCCACCGCCGGCACCTTGAACCTGGGCGCGACCACCATCACCTCGGTCGCCGATCAATCCATGAGCTATCAGCCGCCGCCCACCAGTTCGGTGATGCGCTCATCGGCCTTGCTCCAGGAAATCCCGCAGACCGTCAACATCGTCCCGGCCCAGGTCATTCGCGATCAGTTGCCGCGCCATCTGGATGACGCGCTGGCCAATGTCAGCGGCATCACCCAGGGCAATACGCTGGCGAGCACTCAGGATTCGGTGATGACTCGCGGTTTCGGTGACAACCGTAATGGTTCGATCATGCGCGACGGCATGCCGATCGTGCAGGGCCGCGGCATGAATGAAAGTGTCGATCGTGTCGAAGTGCTCAAGGGGCCGGCCTCGTTGCTGTACGGCATCCAAGACCCGGGCGGCGTGGTCAATCTGGTGAGCAAGAAGCCGGAGCTCGAGCAATACAATGCCCTGACCCTGCGCGGCTCGACCTATGGCGATGGCAAAAACGGCAGCGGTGGCAGCCTCGACAGCACGGGTGCACTCGGCACCTCCGGCCTCGCTTACCGCATGGTGCTGGACCACGAAGATGAAGATTACTGGCGCAATTTCGGCACCCACCGCGAGTCGCTGGTGGCGCCGTCGCTGGCCTGGTTTGGCGAGAGCACCAAGCTGCTGTTCTCCTACGAACACCGCGAGTTCCTGACCCCGTTCGACCGTGGCACGATCATCGATCCGCGCACCAACCACCCGCTGGACATCTCGCGCAACGAGCGCCTCGACGAGCCGTTCAACAACATGGAAGGCCGTTCGGACCTCTACCACTTCGAGGCCGATCACGAACTCAACGACAACTGGAGCGCCCACTTCGGCTATAGCTGGAACCGTGAAACCTACGACGCCAGCCAAGTGCGCGTCACCGCCATCGACACCCGAAAAGGCACGCTGACCCGCAGCATGGACGGCACGCAGAATGCGATCAGCACCGACCGCTTCACCACCGCCAGCCTCGAAGGCAATGTCGAGTTCGCCGGAATGAAACACGACCTGGTGTTCGGCGTCGATGACGAGTACCGCAAGATCTACCGCGAAGACCTGATCCGCCAGAAAAGCCTGAGCACCTTCAGCTACGTCAACCCGGTCTACGGCCGCGAAGTCGCTGGCACCACGGTCAGCCCGGCGGACAGTGCGCAAACCGATGAACTGCGCAGCGATTCGATCTTCCTGCAGGACTCGATTCACCTCACTGACAAATGGATTTTCGTCGCCGGTGGGCGCTTCCAGGAGTATGACCAATACGCCGGTAAAGGCGTGCCGTTCCGGGCCAACACCGACAGCCACGGCCAGAAGTGGATACCGCGCGCAGGCCTGGTCTATCGCTACACCGATGAATTGTCGTTTTACGGCAGCTACACCGAATCGTTCAAACCTAACTCCACCATCGCGCCGTTGAGCGGCAGCAGCACCGTGCTCGACGGCAGCGTCGCGCCGGAAGAAGCCAAAGCCTGGGAAATCGGCGCCAAGTTCGATCTGTCGGGGCGCATCACCGGTGACATCGCACTGTTCGACATCAAGAAACGCAACGTGCTGGTGGCCAATTCCGAAGGCCCGGTGACGATTTACAGCGCCGCCGGCGAAGTGCGTTCCCGTGGCCTGGAAGTGGATGTGACCGGTCAACTGACGGACCGCTGGAGCATGATCGGCAGCTACGCCTACACCGACGCCGAAGTCACCGAAGACCCAGACTACAAAGGCAAGCAGCTGCAAAACGTCGCCAGGAACAGCGGCTCGCTGTCGGCGGTCTATGACGTCGGCACCATTATCGGCGGTGATCAGTTGCGGGTCGGCGCGGGGGCGCGTTATGTCGGTGAACGAGCGGGTAACGCGGTGAACGATTTTGACCTGCCGAGCTATACCGTGGCGGATGCGTTCGCGACCTACGACACCCAGGTTGAAGGGCAGCGGGTCAAGTTTCAGCTTAACGTGAAGAACCTGTTTGACCGCACGTATTACACCTCGGCGGCGAGCCGGTTCTTTGTGTCGATGGGGGATTCGCGGCAGGTGTTGTTGTCGAGCACTTTGGAGTTCTGAACGACGGCCCCGTCATCGTTCTTCGCGAGCAAGCCCGCTCCCACATTCGACCGAGTTCTCACATGGGAATGCGTTCAAATGTGGGAGCGGGCTTGCTCGCGAAGGCGGTCTGACAGACACCAATAATCTTCAGGATTACCGCAAAAACGCCTGCCGATATTCCCCTGGCGTCCCACCCAAAGCCTGCCGAAACCGATTGGTAAAATGACTCGCACTGGCAAACCCGCACGCCAACGCAATTTCCCCCAACGGCTGCGACGTCGAGCGCAATAAATCCCGCGCCCGGCTCAGCCTGCGAGCCAACACATACTGATGCGGCGGCAAACCAAAGCTCTCGCGAAACATCCGCGCAAAGTGGTATTCCGACAGCGCACACCGCGCCGCCAGTTGCCCAAGGCTGATGGCCTCGGCCAACTGGTGATCGATGAACTCCACCAACTGCCGCCGCTGATGCGCCGCCAATCCACCCTTGAGCCGCAACCCCTCACGCATGCCGATTTGGCCAAGCAACACGTGGCTGAGCAGTTCATGGGCCAGGCTGCTGGTCAGCAAACGTTCGCCGGGTTCATTCCAGTTGAGGGTCAGCATGTGTCGAAAGCGCAGGGCTTGCGCCGGATCGTCGAGGAAAGTGCCTTCGCGTAATTGCAGTTCACGCGGTTCGCGGTCCAGCAGGGTGACGCAGCCGAGAGCGAATTGTTCAGGGCTGAAATACACGTGGGCCAGGCGAATATCGCCGTTGATCACCCAGCCTGACTGGTGATCCGCCGGCAGAATGCACAGTTTGTCCGGGCCGCCCTTGGTGCCGGGTTGACCGCGGCGAAACGTGCCGGTGCCGCCGGCGATGTAGCACGACAGCGTGTGATGACTCGGCGCTTCGTAGTCCTGGGCGTCGTGATGATTGCTCCACAAGGCTGCAGCCATACCGTCACCGAGCTCGGCACTGTGCTCGAGGCGAGCATTGGGCGAGCGGTTGAGGGCTTGAAAGACTTGCAGTGATTCCAGTGCGGGCATGATCGGTTCTCTCCAACGCCTTGCATCCTACTCCGTAGACCTTGGCCTGCCAGCCTCTGAGCCGACAAAAGCGCAAGTTTATGCAAGTGCAGAAAGGGGCGGTGCAGGACACTGAGCCCCTATCGAGGAGTGTTTGCCATGAATCTGTCGTTGTACTTGCTGACCGTGCTGATCTGGGGCACCACCTGGATTGCCCTGAAATGGCAATTGGGCGTGGTGGCGATTCCGGTGTCGATCGTCTATCGCTTCGGCCTCGCGGCGTTGGTGCTGTTTGCGATGTTGCTGTTGAGTCGACGCCTGCAAGTGATGAATCGGCGTGGTCACTTGATCTGTCTGGCGCAGGGGTTGTGCCTGTTCTGCGTCAACTTCATGTGCTTCCTGACCGCCAGTCAGTGGATCCCCAGCGGTCTGGTCGCCGTGGTGTTTTCCACCGCGACGCTATGGAACGCCCTGAATGCGCGGGTGTTCTTCGGCCAGAAAATCGCGCGCAATGTGCTGATGGGCGGGGCGTTGGGCTTGTTCGGGCTGGGGCTGCTGTTCTGGCCTGAACTGGCGGGCCACACCGCAAGCCCGGAAACCTTGCTCGGCCTGGGCCTGGCGCTGCTCGGAACCCTGTGCTTCTCGGCCGGCAACATGCTGTCGAGCCTGCAACAGAAGGCCGGTCTGAAACCACTGACCACCAACGCCTGGGGCATGGCGTATGGCGCGGCGATGTTGTCGGTGTGGTGCCTGGTCAAAGGCATTCCTTTCGACATCGAATGGAGCACACGTTACATCGGCTCTTTGTTGTACCTGGTCATTCCCGGTTCCGTGATCGGCTTCACCGCTTACCTGACATTGGTGGGCCGCATGGGGCCAGAACGCGCGGCCTATTGCACGGTGTTGTTCCCGGTGGTGGCGCTGAATGTGTCGGCGTTTGCCGAAGGCTACCAATGGACCGCACCGGCGCTGGTGGGGTTGGTGTTGGTGATGCTGGGCAACGTCCTGGTGTTTCGTAAACCCAAGGCACCGACGTTGCAGGGGAATGGCACATTGGCTTGAACGAACGGGCAGACGCTTGAAAACGTCTGCCCGTTGTCAATTAGCCTTTCCAGACTTGCGGGTTGACCAGATCTTGCGGGCGCTCGCCCAGCAAGGCGCTGCGCAAGTTATTCAAGGCACGGTTGGCCATGGCTTCACGGGTTTCGTGAGTGGCGGAACCGATGTGCGGCAAGGTCACCGCGTTTTTCAGCTGGAACAGTGGCGACTCGGCCAACGGTTCTTTTTCGTAGACGTCCAGGCCGGCGCCGCGAATGCGGTTGGTTTGCAGCGCTTCAATCAGGGCCGGCTCGTCGACCACGGGGCCACGCGCAATGTTGATCAGGATTGCACTCGGCTTCATCAGCGCCAGTTCGCGATGGCTGATCAGGTGTTTGGTCTTTTCGCTGAGCGGCACGACCAGACAGACAAAATCGGCTTCGGCCAGCAGTTGATCCAGCGTGCGGAATTGCGCGCCGAGCTCTTGTTCCAGCTCGGTCTTGCGGCTGTTGCCGCTGTAAATGATCGGCATGTTGAAGCCCAGGCGACCGCGACGGGCAATGGCCGCGCCGATGTTGCCCATGCCGACGATGCCCAGGGTTTTGCCGTGCACATCGGTGCCGAACAACGGCGCGCCGACGGTGGCTTGCCATTGGCCAGCCTTGGTCCAGGCGTCCAGCTCGGCAACGCGGCGCGCGCTGCTCATCAGCAGGGAAAACGCCAGGTCGGCGGTGCTTTCGGTGAGCACGTCCGGGGTGTTGGTCAGCATGATCCCGCGTTCGTTGAAGTAGGCGACGTCGTAGTTGTCGTAGCCGACCGAGACGCTGGACACCACTTCCAGTTTGGTGGCGTTCTCCAGTTGTGCACGCCCGAGTTTGCGACCGACACCGATCAGGCCGTGGGCGTGGGGCAGGGCTTCGTTGAACTGGGCGTTGATGTCGCCGTTTTTCGGGTTTGGCACGATCACGTCGAAGTCTTGTTGCAGGCGTTCAACCATTTGCGGCGTGACGCGGCTGAAGGCGAGGACAGTCTTTTTCATGGGAGGAGGGCTCGTCGGGCGTGGAGAATGCCAAGCACGCTATCATTCTTCCCCGCTTTTGTACGAGTGCCCGGACGTCGGATATGCGCCACTTCAAACTGTGGGAGCGGGTTTGCTCGTCATGGCGTCCTGACAGACGACCATGCTCTTCCTTGGTGTACATATCCGTTGCTGCGGTAACGGCCGCTAATGGTTCCGCCCTTACGGCGTGTCACTTTGGCAAACGCCCCAAAGTAACCAAAGGTCTCGCCCCGAGCGTCCGGCCCCTCGCCAGGGCTCGGCGTTCCTTCGCTCCGGTATCCATCCGGGGACACTGCCCTCCGGTCTGCTTCGCGACGACCTACATGCAGCGTGTTCGACTGCGTCGAACGGCGCTGCGCGCCACTCCCCGGATGCACACCTCCACTCAGCCTCCCGAGGGGGCGGGTGAATCAAGATCAAGAGCTGCAGGCGAGCTAACGCTCGGCCTGTTGAGTGGTGAGAAGCGGCTGGTGTACGCCGATCAATTGTAGGAGCCTGGCTTGCCAGCGATGGCGGCCTGACAGCCGACCATTCTCTGGCAGATGTACACCGATCCACCGTAGGAGCCGAGCTCGCTCGCGATAGCAGACTCACATTCAACGTTGATGGCGACTGACACTCCGTCATCGCGAGCAAGCTCGGCTCCTACAGGGATTGACGCATCAGTGGGATCAGCGATGTGGCGCGGGTTTGGGCAGTACGAGGTTGTCCATCATCCGGTTCGCGGCCAGTTCGGCGAGCATGACGATTTGCTGGATGGCCATGGCGGTGTTGCGGTGCGGGCCTTCCAGGTAGGCGGCAAAATCGCCGGCCATCACGCTGGCCTGAGCCAGGGATTCACAGGTGTGAGCCAGCAGGTCTTCGTCCTTGAGGTCCGGTGCAAGCATGAACATTGTGCTGGGTTTGCGGGTGGGCGGTGATTTCAGGGCCGCAGGGTTGAGGTAGTGATTCAACGCACGCTCGGTGGCGTCGTGGAATTTTTTGGAATCGATGGATTCGTAGGGGGAAACGTCGTCGGTTTCCGGAGGATTCGGGGTTTCTTTGATCATATGGAAGTTACTCAATGGCGATGAAATGGAGCTGCCATCTTTCGATTTCCAGGCGAAAGGGTGGCAACTGTGCGCGGACTGGAAAAACCGGACCACCATCACACCCGGCAGACCCGAAGGTCTCCCGCGCACAGCCGCCATAACAAAGAACTGCGTGCAAAAAATCGCCGCAGTATGCCATGAGGTGTGATGGAGGGTTGTCAGGTTTTCCAGACCCGATCGCTGATTTGGCAGCGACCCACAAAGCCTACCCATTTCCCGTCTGACCCAACAACCGACAGAACGCGTCGGAATCCTTCCCCAAAATCAGCGCGTCTGTAGGACCGTGAAATCAGTTGGCCAGCCGAGCCCCGCCCAGACTCCCACTCAATTCATACGCCGCCAACTCCGCCTGATGCGCCGCCAGAATTTCCGGCAACGAGCCGCGCAGGTACTCGACCCAGGTCTTGATCTTCGCGTCGAGATATTGCCGTGAAGGGTAAATCGCATACAGGTTCAATTCCTGCGAGCGGTAATTCGGCATCACTCTTACCAGCGTGCCGTTGCGCAAGCCTTCAATTGCCGCATACACCGGCAAGACGCCTACGCCCATGCCGCTGGTGATCGCGGTCTTCATTGCGTCCGCCGAGTTCACCAGAAACGGTGAACTGTTGATGGTTACTGTCTCCTGGCCGTCGGGTCCGTCGAAGGCCCATTTTTCCAGCGGGATCACCGGGCTCACCAGGCGCAGGCACATGTGGTTCAGCAGGTCGCTGGGCTTTTGCGCGCAACCGTTGGCTTTCACGTACGCCGGCGAGGCGCAGACGATGCTGTAGGTGATGCCCAGGCGCTGGGACACGAAGCCCGAATCAGGCAGTTCGCTGGCGAGGACGATGGACACGTCGTAGCCCTCGTCGAGCAAGTCCGGCACGCGGTTGGCCATGGTCAGGTCGAAGGTCACGTCCGGGTGCGTCTTGCGATAACGGGCGATGGCGTCGATCACGAAGTGCTGACCGATGCCGGTCATGGTGTGCACCTTGAGCTGTCCGGCCGGACGTGCGTGGGCATCGCTGGCCTCGGCTTCGGCTTCTTCGACGTAGGCGAGGATCTGCTCGCAGCGCAACAGGTAGCGCTTGCCCGCTTCGGTCAACGCGATGCGGCGGGTGGTGCGGTTGAGCAGGCGGGTTTGCAGGTGGGCTTCCAGGTTGGAGACCGCGCGCGAGACGTTGGCGGTGGTGGTGTCCAGTTGCACGGCGGCGGCGGTGAAACTGCCAGCCTCGGCCACGTAACTGAAGGCGCGCATGTTTTGCAAAGTGTCCATGGGGTGCTCTCAAGGGAGATGGCAAATTGTGACACAAGGTTTCAAAGTCTGAGACCCCGACCAAGGGATTATCGCGTTAACGGTAACAAAGATTCACAAGAATCCCAGCTTATCGCCGTTCCGGCCGCCCCCTAGAATTGCGCATCTCCGAAATACCCCCCCACCTCAGGAAATCGCAGCAGTGCCGCGTCGCATCAGCAGAGCGCTTCAGACGCTCAGTGTTTTGGCTTTAACCCTGGCAATTAGCGGCTGCATCGGTACCGCAGGTATCGCCCCGCAGGGCAAGGCACTGGAGGCCGACTCGCTGGCCACCGACGAAGCCATTCAACACGCCGCGCAGGACGCGCACTGGCCCACCGCTCAATGGTGGCAGGCCTATGGCGACCCGCAACTGAACCGCTGGATCGACCTCGCCGTGCAAGGCAGCCCGAGCATGGCCATGGCGGCGGCGCGAGTGCGCCAGGCCAAATCGATGGCCGGCATTGCCGAGTCCGCCGAGTCGTTGCAGGTCAATGGCGAATCCACCCTCAAGCGCCACAACTGGCCCACCGATCAGTTCTATGGGCCGGGCGAACTGGCCAACACGACCACCTGGGACAACAACGCGGCGCTGGGCTTCAGCTATGCGCTCGATCTGTGGGGGCGCGAAAGCAACGCGACCGAGCGTGCCGTGGACATGGCGCACATGAGCGCCGCCGAAGCACGTCTGGCGCAGCTGGAATTGCAGAACAACATCGTGCGCGCCTACATCGAACTGTCGCTGCATTACGCCCAGCGCGACATCGTCGAAGCGACGCTGCTGCAGCAACAGCAGATTCTCGACCTCGCACAGAAGCGTCTGGACGGTGGCATCGGCACGCACTTTGAAGTCAGTCAGGCGCAAACGCCGTTGCCGGAAACCCATCGGCAAATCGATGCGCTGGACGAAGAAATCGCCCTCAGCCGCAACCAGCTCGCGGCCCTGGCCGGTTTTGGTCCGGGGGAGGGCGCGAAGGTGCAGCGGCCAACGCTGTCGTTGGGCGCCGCGCTGAAACTGCCGTCGTCGCTGCCCGCGCAATTGCTCGGCCAACGCCCGGACGTGGTTGCCAGTCGCTGGCAAGTGGCGGCGCAAGCGCGCGGCATTGATGTCGCCCACGCCGGTTTTTATCCCAACGTCGATCTGGTCGGCAGCCTCGGCTACATGGCCACCGGCGGTGGGGCGCTGGAGTTCTTGACCGGCAAAAAACTCAACTACAGCGTTGGCCCCGCGATCTCGTTGCCGATCTTCGATGGCGGGCGTTTGCGCTCGGAGTTGGGCGAAGCGTCGGCGGGGTATGACGTCGCCGTGGCCAAGTACAACCAGACGCTGGTGAATGCGCTGAAGAGCATCTCCGATCAATTGATCCGCCGCGAGTCGATGGACAAGCAGCAGGCCTTCGCCGCCGAGTCCGTGGCCACGGCGCAGAAAACGTATGACATCGCGATGATCGCCTATCAGCGCGGCTTGACCGACTACCTCAATGTGCTGAATGCGCAGACGTTGCTGTTCAAGCAGCAGCAGGTGCAGCAGCAGGTGCAGGCGGCGCGGTTAAGTGCGCATGCGGAACTGGTGACGGCGTTGGGTGGCGGGCTTGGCGCGGGGAATGATGTGCCGAAAGATAGCCAGACCCAGGCCCCGAAAACCCCGAGTCTCCTGAAGTGAACTCGGCCCCTGTAGGAGTGAGCCTGCTCGCGATGAGGCCGTGTCAGTCAATGCATGTGTCGCCTGACACTCCGCCATCGCGAGCAAGCTCGCTCCCACAGGTTCTGCGTCTGAATCGAATCTTAATGAGCAGGCTTTCATGACTCCCTTGCCCGCCCCCTTGCGCTGGCTGTATTCCCTTGAATGGCGCCGGGGCTTTTTTGACTGGGCGCGCAGCGATGGCGTGACCTGGGTCTACATCTTCAAGGTGTTGTTCGCCGCTTTCCTGACCTTGTGGCTGGCGATGCGCCTGGAGTTGCCGCAACCGCGCACCGCGATGATCACCGTGTTCATCGTCATGCAGCCGCAAAGCGGTCAGGTGTTCGCCAAGAGTTTTTACCGCTTTCTCGGCACCTTGACCGGCTCGGCGGTGATGGTGGCGCTGATTGCCTTGTTCGCGCAAAACACCGAACTGTTCCTCGGCTCGCTGGCGATCTGGGTCGGCATCTGCTCGGCTGGTGCGGCGCGGTATCGCAACTTTCGCGCCTACGGTTTTGTGTTGGCCGGGTACACCGCCGCGATGGTCGGTTTACCGGCGTTGGCGCACCCGGACGGCGCGTTCATGGCCGCCGTTTGGAGGGTGCTGGAAATCTCCCTCGGCATTCTCTGCTCGACGCTGGTCAGCGCCGCGATCCTGCCGCAAACCGCCAGCGCCGCGATGCGCAACGCCTTGTACCAGCGCTTCGGTGTGTTCGCGTTGTTCGTCACCGATGGCTTGCGCGGTCGCAGCAAACAGGAGGCTTTTGAAGCCAGCAATGTGCGCTTCATCGCTGAAGCGGTGGGGCTGGAAGGCTTGCGCAGCGTGACCGTGTTCGAAGACCCGCACATGCGTCGGCGCAACGGTCGGCTCAATCGTTTGAACAGCGAATTCATGGGCATCACCACCCGCTTCAACGCCTTGCATCAGTTGCTCGAACGCTCGCGCAGCAGCGGCGCCGAGCCGGCGGTCGCGGCAATCAAACCGGGTCTGCAGGACCTGGCGGAAGTGCTCGACGGTTTCAGCGGTCGTGCCCTGACCGACGCAGACGCCGCACGCCTGGTTGTCGAGTTGAGCGCGTATAAAGAAGGTTTGCCGACGCGGGTTCGCCGCTTGCGGGCGACCTTTCAGGAGAGCAACCCGAGCGACGCCGAGCTGCTGGATTTCCACACCGCGTACGAGTTGCTCTATCGCTTCGTCGACGACCTGCACAGTTATGCACAGACCCACGCATCCTTGGCCGATCACAGCCATGCGCGGGAGCAATGGGACGAGCCGTTCACCCCGCAAACCAACTGGATGGCCTCGGCGGCGTCGGGGATTCGGGCGGCGTTCATTCTGGTGGTGCTCGGCAGCTATTGGGTGGCGACCGCATGGCCCAGTGGCGCAACGATGACCTTGATTGCGGCGGCAACTGTCGGCCTTTCAGCCGCCACGCCAAACCCTAAACGCATGGCGTTTCAGATGGCCTGCGGGACGTTCCTTGGCGCACTGATCGGTTTCGTCGAGATGTTTTTCATCTTCCCGTGGATCGACGGTTTCCCGCTGCTGTGCGTGATGCTCGCGCCGGTGATCGTGCTCGGTTCGTTCCTCACGTCGCGCCCGCAATACGCCGGGGTCGGCCTCGGTTTGCTGATCTTCTTCAGCACCGGCTCGGTGCCGGACAACCTCACGGTCTACAACCCTTACGCCTTCATCAACGACTACATCGCCATGGTGTTGGGCATGCTCGTCTGCGCGGCGGCCGGGGCGATTATTTTGCCGCCAAACAGCCGCTGGTTGTGGCGCCGGCTCGAGCAGGACCTGCGCGGGCAAGTGGTGTATGCGATCAGCGGCAAGCTCAAGGGGCTGGCGTCGAGTTTCGAAAGCCGCACGCGGGACTTGCTGCATCAGGCGTATGGCCTCGCGGCGGGCCAACCGCAGGTACAAAGCAACTTGCTGCGCTGGATGTTCGTGGTGCTGGAAGTCGGTCACGCGATCATCGAGTTGCGCAAGGAACAGGCGATTCTGCCGGTGCATCCGGCGTATGCCGAATCGCAGCCGTGGCGCCAGGCAATCCGCGTGATGGGCCGTTCGCTGGTGCGGCTGTTTCTGCAACCGAACCAGAACAATCTGGAGCGCAGTCTGATCGCGGTCGACCATGCGATCAGCCGTGTGCAAGCCACCGATGAACCTTTCGCACCGCACTTCGACACCTCGGCCCTGCGCCGGGTGAAGAGCTACCTGCACTTCATTCGTACCTCGTTGCTGGACCCGCAATCGCCACTTTCGGCCTACACGAAAACCGAGCCACAAGGACTTGCACATGCCTCGTGAAATCGCCTTCCACGGCGTGTACATGCCGACCATGACGCTGATGTTTTTCATCGCCGCCGCACTGGCGTGGGCGCTGGACCGGTTCTTGTCCGGGTTCGACCTGTACCGCTTCTTCTGGCACCCGGCGCTGCTGCGCCTGAGCCTGTTTACCTGTTTGTTCGGCGCCCTGGCGCTGACCGTTTATCACTGACTCTCTATTTCTGAAGAAGGCCCTGATGAAACAGCTTTTCAGCCTGCTCGCCACCCTGTTGGTGCTGGCCCTCGCACTATGGATCGGCCGGACCTTGTGGGTGCATTACATGGACACCCCGTGGACCCGCGACGGTCGGGTACGCGCCGACATCATCAACGTCGCCGCCGACGTCACCGGGGAAGTCGTGGACGTGCCGGTGCGCGACAACCAACAGGTGAAGAAGGGCGATTTGCTGATGCAGATCGACCCCGAACACTACCGTATCGCGGTCAAGCAGGCGCAGTCGCTGGTGGCTTCACGCAAGGCCACGTGGGAGATGCGCAAGGTCAATGCCCGTCGCCGCGCCGACATGGATAACCTGGTTATTTCGAAGGAAAATCGCGACGACGCCAGCAACATCGCCGACTCGGCACTGGCCGATTATCAACACGCGCAAGCGCAACTCGAAGCCGCCGAACTCAACCTCAAACGCACCGAGGTGCGGGCGGCGGTGGACGGGTATGTGACCAACCTCAACGTGCATCGTGGCGACTACGCGCGCATCGGCGAAGCGAAGATGGCCGTGGTCGATATGAACTCGTTCTGGGTGTACGGCTTCTTCGAGGAAACCAAATTGCCCCATGTGCGGGTGGGCGATAAGGCCGACATGCAATTGATGAGCGGCGAGGTGCTGAAGGGGCATGTGGAGAGCATTTCTCGCGGCATCTACGACCGGGATAACCCGGAGAGTCGCGAGCTGATTGCCGATGTGAACCCGACGTTTAACTGGGTGCGTTTGGCGCAGCGGGTGCCGGTGCGGATTCACATTGATGACGTGCCGGAGGGCGTGCTTTTGGCAGCGGGGATTACCTGTACGGTGGTGGTTAACTAGCCGTTGGACCGAGTGGCGGCCTTCGCGAGCAAGCCCGCTCCCACATTCGATCTTCAGTGAACGCAAAAGATGTGATCGACGCAGCTCAAGTGTGGGAGCGGGCTTGCTCGCGAAGGCCGCGACTCGGTCTCACTCTTTGCAAAACGTCTCATGCAAGTGCCGCCAGATAATCCTGCCATCGGCGGCGGCCTTCTCAAACACCACCGTCGAACGCCGATCCGAATGCAGCCCGGTGGCATCGGTCTGTTGTTCGCGATAAGTCACCACCGCGCCGCCGTCATACAGCGCCACACCGCGCAAGTCACTGAGCTCGATCCTGAACCCGAGCTTCTTCCCACCGGCCATCTGGAACAACTCGCTCAAGGCCTCGTAATCCAGCACTCGGCCCAATGGCGAGATCATGGAGAACTGTGGCGAAAACCGGCTCAGCAGTTGTTCAAGCTCCAAGTCGTCTCGTTCTTCGGCCAGCCATTGTTCGATGGCGACGTGGGCCTGGATGACTTCGTCGAAGTAGTCGGTGTAGTCGGTCATTGAAGTGTGTTCCTGAAATGTTCTGTGTTTGTTCGGACGCCATCGCGAGCAGGCTCACTCCTGCAAGGTTCTGTTGGGTGGCAGAGATAGCATCCACACCCAAGATCCCTGTAGGAGCGAGCCTGCTCGCGATGGCGTCGGCCCGGTTTCAGAGTTGTCCACGCAACCCGAACCGCTTCATCAACCCCGATTCCAGCAACCCCTTCGGCAGCAATCCCGCCAACAAGGGCAACGCCCGGCTGCCATTGCCCAATCGAATCAAACGCGGTGGCGTGCCCTGCTGCACCGCCTTGAGCACCCCCTGAGCAAATTCCCGGGCCGGCGTCGGCTTGTCCTGAGACGCTTTGGCCCGCGCACGAATGCCTTCACGCAGTGGAAACCACGGCGAATGCTCAGTGATCAATTGTTCAGCTTCATGCCCGGCATTCTTGGCGAAACTTGATTCGATGGCGCCCGGCTGGACCTCCATTACGCGGATACCGAACGGCGCCAGCTCCATGCGCAACGCATCGCTCAACGCATGCACGGCGGCCTTCGAGGCGCAGTAGGCACCGGCAAACGGCGTGACCAAAATCCCGGAAACGCTGCCGATGTTCACCACCAAACCCTTGGCGCGACGCAGCACCGGGAACAGCGCACGGGTGACGCCGACAATCGCAAACACGTTGGTTTCGAATTGCCGCTGCATCGCCGGTACACCGCCATCAAGCAGCGGCCCCATTGCGCCATAACCGGCGTTGTTGATCAGAATGTCGAGGCCGCCATGTTGCTGATTGATCTGCTCGCTCAGCTGTTCGAGCGCGGCGCCATCATTGACATCCAGTTGCACGGCAGTGAACCCGGCAGCGGCTAATGCGGCCACGTCTTCGGCCTTGCGGGCGCTGGCCCAGACTTCGTAGCCGGCAGCTTTGAACACGTCGGCGAGGGCGCGGCCAATGCCGCTGGAGCAACCGGTAATCAACGCAACGGGCATGGCGCGGTCCTTGTGCAAAGAAAGAAGTGGGTTAGTCGGAGAAACTACCCTGCAAACGCTCGGCGCGAAACTCCAGCGTTTGTGGGCGATAGCCGGGACGCAATGGCGGCAAGGGCAAACAGTCTTCCCAGTTGGCGCCTGCCTGCAATTCACCGGGGCCACGATAGCGTGGGGCTTCATATTGGTTATCGGCCAGATTGACCGTATCGCCCGGCGCATAGGCGGCGATGCGCCAGCGCAATTCGGTTAGCGGTACGTCGTTGCCGTTGTTCATTTTCAACTGCAACGGGCGATCCGCCGGGCACTGCTCTGGCGCGTAGGCGATACGCAGCTCCAGCCGGGCGAGTTGCTTGACTTCACGGTTGTCCAGCCAGATCACCCAAGTGGCCACCAGGCCCAAACCGATGGCGGCCGCCATCGACACGGGCAACGCCCTGGATGGGTAGCGCAGCAACAGGATCAGCCAGGTGATGACCAGCAGGACACCGATGAACATGTGGGTACGCTCCTTGAACTCATGAGCCTCATCCTACCGAAGGGCCGCCGCAATGGACATTCGCGTATCAAGCGCCATTGCCGTTGGTCGCAACTGTAATTTCTGACAGTAGCCGTACCGTGGCGCGAGCGGTTAGATAACCGCTGGTTCACAGGGACGCGTCGGCATGCACTATAAAACCCCCACAGTGTCGGTCGTCGATCCGCGAGCGCTGCCGATTCGTTCCATTGATTACTGGCGCGAAGTTGAAGGCGAGCCGACTCAGGCACGCATCAACCGCACGCTTCACAATGCCGCCGGGCGCGCCGTCAAACAGTGGGACCCCCGGCTTTGGTCGTTACAGGAACAAGACCCGCTGGCACCCGCCAATCTCGTGACGGTGTATTCGCTGACCGATGTTGCCGTATCGACGCTGAGCGTGGATGCCGGGTCGCAGATCAGTCTTTTGGGCGTGGCCAATGAAGTGCTGCATGACTGGGACAGTCGCGGCACACGACGCGAAATTGAATACGACGAACGGCTACGTCCGGTGGCGGTGTTTGAACACGTTGCCACAGCACCACGACGGTGTGCCGAGCGCATGGAATATGGTCGTCCCGCTCAGGGGCATCAGGATCACAACGCGTCCGGGCAATTGATTCGACAGGATGGCCCCGGCGGGACCGTATTGTCTGAGGCGTTTGCGATCACCGGCCAGTGCATCAGTCACGTTCAGCATTTCACGCTGGAGGCCGTCGCCCCTGATTGGCCAGAGCCGATTGCTGATCGCAATGAATTGTTGGAGTCCGGCGACGGAGCGGTCTCTACCTGGCGGTTCGGCCCGCTGGGGAATGTGCTCGAATCGGTCGATGCCAGGCGGAACAGTCAGACCTTTGGCTTCACCCTTGATGGCCGGCTATTCCACAGCGCCCTGAAACTGGCGGGCAAGCCGGTTTGGCAAACCCTGGTCAGCGAGATCGAGTACAACGCCCAAGGACAGATCACTCGCGAAGTGGCGGGTAATAACGTTCAAACGACCCTCAACTACTCTTCGGAAGACGGGCGTCTGATCGAGCGCCGGGCGCACGTTGATCAAAACGGATTGCTGCAACACCTGTGCTACGCCTATGACCGAATGGGCAATGTGCTGAGCATCGAAGACAAGGCGTTGCCGGTGCGGTACTTCAACAATCAACGTATCGACCCCGTCAGTCGATTTGTTTACGACAGTCTGTATCAATTGATCGCGGCGTCTGGCTGGGAGGCGGGCGCTTCCAGCCAAGGGCCGGCATCCGTTGGGCGCAACGATCCGGCGGCGCTCAGCAACTACCAGCAAACCTACAGGTACGACGACAGCGGCAACCTGCTGAAGCTGACACATGTCGGTGCGCAAAGTCCCGGATGTGATCTGCAAGCCGCCCGGTACAGCAATCGTTGCCTGCCCTGGCGCCACGGCGAACCGCCGACCGAGGAAGAAATCGCCGCGGCATTCGACGCCCGAGGCAATTTACTGGAGCTGGATCCCGGGCGATTCCTGACATGGGATCTGCGCAATCAATTGCAGTCGGTGAGCCCGGTGGAGCGCGACTCTGGACGAAATGACGTGGAGGCCTACCGCTACGATGGCGGTGGCCAACGGGTACGAAAAACTCGCTCGTTGCAGACCAATGCCAGAACCGTGATAGCCGAAGTGCGCTATTTACCCGGGCTGGAACTTCATACCGACAGTGGCACCGGGGAGAGGCTGCACGTCATCACCGCACAGGCCGGCCTTGATTCTGTTCGGGTCCTGCACTGGGAAAGCGATCCACCGTCCGGCATCAACGATCAGTATCGGTATACCCTGGTCGATCACCTGAATTCCTGCACGGTGGAACTGGCCAATGACGGACGCATCATCAGCCGCGAAATCTACTATCCCTTCGGTGAGACGGCGTGGTTTGCCGGTGCAGATGGCATTGCAGTCGACTACAAAACCATTCGGTATTCAGGCAAGGAGCGGGATGCGACGGGGCTTTATTACTATGGGTTTCGCTATTACATCCCGTGGTTGCAGCGTTGGCTGAATCCTGATCCGGCAGGCGCGGTCGATGGCTTGAACCTGTATCGAATGGTTAGAAATAACCCTGTCACGTTGATCGATGGCGATGGCCGTGTGCCTAATGTACCGACCGTACCTCCAAAACCACCTTCGCCACCGGGATCGGCTGGACCTCCACCTCCTCCGTTTGGCTCCGGCCCTATGCCGCCACCGCCACCACTGCCTGGGCAAGTCGCGCAGGCTCAGAAGCTGTTTGAGCCTATCGTATTGGCGCGTCCACAAATGCCAGCGAATCAGGCTTCAGAACCATGGCAAACAAAAAACTACGTTGACACGACTCAGCTAGCCGAAACAATCCATCAACTATTTGGTGTATCGGTTAGCCCTATAAAAGTAGTGGATGTAACACACAAAGAACTTTTTGAAAAAATCAGGTCTGTTCCTGGCAATGAAACGATGCAGTTCAATCAGGTAGAACTTCGTGCCAATCCTGCCGCCTGGACGTCGCCAGACGGAACAATTTACATGGGGGTAACCGCCCCCGATTATTCTGAAAACGGTCAGCTTGATGTCGATAAAATCCGTTCAACAATTGTTCACGAAGCCTTGCATTCTTCATCGCACGAACATGTTGGCTTTCAACGGGATACGGATACGTCTGTCAGTAACAGTAATTATGACGAACACATTACCGACTACTTTGCCTATCAGGTGTTCAAAGCCATGTATCCCGGGGCGGAGTACAAAACGGGTTATTTCACAACAAGCGTAGGTGGAGACGCTCAGCATTGGGGCGGGAACATGGCCAAATTCATGATTGATTCAGGCCATGTGACAGCGAGCGAATTACAAAATGGTTATTTTAGAACGGGCAAATTGAATCCGTTGCCTGGCGAGTTGTTAGATAAATGGAAAACATTTGCAAAGCAAAATAGAAATCCAGCGAAAATCTGATTTGGCATCACGTCAGCAAAAAAGCCCCCGCCCAACCCACTGCGGATAGGGAACGCAGCGGGCTGGACGGGGGCTTTTATTTTTGCTGAACGCTTACTGCGCGATGGTTTTCACCGACACGCCGCGCTCGATCGGGGTGGAGCGACCGTAGATATCTTCGAACCGCTCGATATCGTCTTCACCCAGGTAGCTGCCCGATTGCACTTCGATGATCTCGAGTGGAATCTTGCCCGGGTTGCGCAGACGGTGGACCGACGCGATCGGGATGTAGGTCGACTGGTTTTCGCACAGCAGAAACACGTTGTCGTCGCAGGTCACTTCAGCGGTGCCGCTGACCACGATCCAGTGTTCGGCGCGGTGGTGGTGCATTTGCAGCGACAGGCACGCGCCCGGCTTGACCGAGATGTGCTTGACCTGGAAGCGACCGCCCATGTCCACCGAGTCGTAGGAGCCCCACGGACGATAGACTTCGCAGTGGTTCTGGGTTTCGCTGCGGCCCTGCTCGTTGAGAGTGTTGACCATCTGTTTCACGCCTTGGACCTTGTCCTTGTGCGCAATCATCATGGCGTCCTTGGTTTCGACCACCACGATGTTTTCCAGGCCGATCACCGACACCAGTTTGCCGTTGCCGTGGATCATGCAGTTCTTGCTGTCCTGAATGACCACGTCGCCTTTGGTGACGTTGCCGTTGGCGTCTTTTTCGTTCACTTCCCACAGCGACGACCAGCAACCGACATCGCTCCAGCCGGCGGTCAGCGGTACGACGCAGGCGCGCTGGGTTTTTTCCATCACCGAGTAGTCGATGGAATTGTCCGGGCAGCAGGCGAAGGTGGCTTCGTCCAGAGTGATGGTGTCGTTGTCGTGTTCGCTGCGCTCAAGGGTCAGCAGGCAGGTGTCGTAGATGTCCGGGTCGTGCTTCTTCAGTTCTTCGAGGAAGCGGCTGGCGCGGAACAGGAACATACCGCTGTTCCAGAAATAACCGCCGGACTCGACGAACTCGGTGGCACGTTTCACGTCAGGTTTTTCGACGAAGTGCGAGACGCGGCTGACGCCTTCCGGCAACAGCGAATCATTCGTCGACTTGATATAGCCATAACCGGTTTCCGGTTTGGTGGCCGGCACGCCGAACAGCACCATTTCGCCGTTTTCCGCCGCGACGGTGGCCAGGGCCAGCGCACGTTGCAGGGCTTTCTGGTCTTCCAGCACGTGGTCGGCCGGCAGCACCAGCATCAACTCGTCGCGACCTTCATTGACCAGCATCATCGCGGTCAGGGCCACGGCCGGCGCGGTGTTGCGACCGAACGGTTCCATCAGGATGCGCTGGGCTTCGAGTTTGCGGTTGCTCAACTGCTCGTTGACGATGAAGCGGTGGTCCTTGTTGCAGACCACGATCGGGGTGTCCATGCCTTCGAACACCAGGCGTTCCAGGGTTTGCTGGAAGAGCGTGTGTTCGCCGGTCAGGGCAAGGAATTGCTTGGGAAACTGTTTACGCGAAAGCGGCCAAAGACGTGAGCCGCTACCACCTGACAAGATCACCGGAATCATGTTGTTACTCCTTTAAAATCGATTGGTTAGAGCTACGAACGTTCTGTCGTTTCACTCTTGTTCTTATTCCGTGTCCGAATTGACCTCGGTCCTTGTGGGAGCTGGCTTGCCTGCGATGGCATCGCCTCGGTGTATCTGTTGAACCGAGGTGTCTGTATCGCGGGCAAGCCCGGCTCCCACAGGGGGAGCGTCAAGTCAGAGAATTAATCAGCGCGTCGACACCGGGCGTTTTACCCAGACTGGCGACAGGCTGCTGCCGTTGCCGGTGACGTACAGCACGGCGGCTTCGCCGCGTTCCAGGGCAACTGGTTTTACATCGCCGACTTTTTTGTCGCCTTCAAACAGCGCCAGGCTGACCTTCACCGGGTTGATTTCACGCTCGCCACGGCCCTTGGCGGCCACGCTCGGAACCACGTCAGTCTTGCCGTCAGCGGTTTTCAGGGTCAGCGGCTTGTCGCTCAGGTTTTGCAGGCGTACCAGGGACTTCTGCTTGTTCTTGAAGGGCGGTTCTTCGATCAGTTGGGGCGCGCCGGAAGCGTTGTTGACCAGGGTGTAATAGTGGTCACCGGCCAGTTTCACTGGCAGGGTCTGGCTGCCGACCTTGGCGCTGTAGTCGCCGCCCGGCATGAAACTGAAGTCGGTGCTGGACAGCGGCGCAACGTCGCTCAGGTTGGTGGTGCCGACGGTGGCGCTGACTTCAGCGTTACCGGCGTTGTAGACCCGTACGAAGCTCGAGCCTTTTGGTGCGGTCGGGCCGTAGAGTGCGGCGTCGCCACCGGCGAAGGCGTTCATTGACAGCACGCTGAAGGTCGCGGCCAGAGCAAAAGTCTTGGCGAGACGGCGAGGAGTAGTAGTGAAAGTCATGGTAGTACCTCTCTCTTTCAGTTTTGCGCCCGGTCGGGCGTCTCGGATTTAGTGTTTGCGGCTACGTTTTGTTGGCGGGCGCCGGCTTCTTTGAGCTCTGCGACCCACTGCGGGTCGGCGTCGCCGATTTCGTTGTTCACAGGCAGATAGCGTTCAGGAAACTCCCAGATCAGCACCTGTGGCGGGCTGTTCTTGAAAGCGTCACTTTTCAGGTAGCTGAGCATCGGCAGAATCGGGCCGTGGCCGTCTTCGGCGTAATTGACCACGTCGCTGTGCAGCGCTTGTTTCAGCGCGCCGACGAAATTCCAGTTCGGGTTGGCGCTGTAACTGGTGCCGATCAGGGCCACCGGCACTTCGGTGTTGGCGAACAGGGCGTCGTCACCGGCCGGCTGATCGCCAGCTGCCACGGTGTTGCGCTTCTGCAGCGGTTCTTGCGCCGGCATCAGGTTTTCGAACAGCGGGTCCAGCGGCAGGAACAGGCGCAGGTCGCCCTTGTGCGTGACTTTTTCCGCGGGTGAAGTGACGAAGTTTTGCGGCTCGCCGCTCAGTGGGAGCTTGTCGGCGATGGTCTTGGCCAGGGTCTCGGCGGCAACTTGTGCGCCTTCTGGGGTCCAGTGAGTGTCGGTGCGCAGGAACACTTGCTGACCATTGTGCTTGGCCTGTTGCAGCGGGCCGAGCAGGTCGGGAGCGAGGATCTTGTCGGCCGCCACACGAGCATGGAAATCCTGATAAAGGTTGGCGTGAATGCTGGAAGGCTTCACCTCACCCAAGTGCTCCGGGTACAGGCGGGTCTTGGCCGGCACGATCGCCATCACCAGTTGCACGCCTTGCTCTTTCAAGGTCTGGCGCACGCCTTCGACCAGCGCGTAGTTGCCTTGCAGGTTCAGCTCTTCATTGACGATCGGGTTGAACTCTTCATCGCTGTAGAGCCACTGATCGCGACCGAGTACAACGCCCGGACGACCTTCGTTGAACAGTTTGAAATCCAGCGCAGCCCAGAGGTTGGTGCCCAGGCGCTTGATCGGAAACTCGTCGTCGTAATGCGTCTCCACGGCTTTGGTCCAGCGGCCGTTGAGCACCGTCGCGTCGGCGTTGGTGCTGAAGCCGAAGAAGCTGCGCGTGGACCACAGGCCCAGTGCCAGCAGCGTCAGCAGGAACAGGGCGATGTAGAAGATGCGTAATGAGCGGGTCATGATCAGATCCCTCAGAACTGGAAGTAAAGGAACGGCGAGAAGCTTTGCGCCGAGAGTTTGAAAATCGAAGCGATGAACAGCAGCAGCACCAGGGCGCGCATCACGTATCGCGACCAGTCAGCGGTCCAGTAGGCCGGTTGCACGGTGGCTTCAACGCCGACGGTGTAACCCGGTTGGTGGATGCTGGCCGGGTTATCGCCCGGTACGGCTTTGATCGTTCCCGGGGTCGCAGCGGCAGGACCATCGGTCTCGACGTTGACCGCAGGTTTGGTCTTCTCTGGCGGACGGTTGGTGTAGAAATCACGGATGCCGAAGAACGCCAGCGTCACGTAAGCCACCACCAATGTCGCTATTTGAAGGCCGGTGAGGCTGGCCTGGTTGAGTTCAGACAGCGACCACTCGTTGAAGCTGAACATCGCACCGTACATGCGGCCGGCGACGTGCAGGTTTTCCGAGCGGAAGATCACCCAGCCCATCACCACCAGCAGGAACGTCAGCGCCCAGCGGATCGGGTTGATGCTGCGCGGCGAGGTGTTCAGGCCCAAGGCTTTTTCAATTGCCAGCCACATGCCGTGCCACGCACCCCAGACGATGTAGGTGATGTTCGCGCCGTGCCACAGACCACCGAGCAGCATGGTCAGGAACAGGTTGCGATAAGTCATCAGCGTACCTTTGCGGTTACCGCCCAGCGTGATGTACAGATAGTCACGCAGCCAGGTGGAGAGGCTGATGTGCCAGCGACGCCAGAACTCGGTGATCGACTGGCTGATGTACGGCTGTTTGAAGTTTTCCATGAAGCGGAAACCCATCATCAGGCCCAGGCCGATGGCCATGTCGCTGTAGCCGGAGAAGTCGAAATACAGTTGCGCGGTGTAGGCCAGCGCGCCGAGCCAGGCATCGCCGGTGGTCGGGTTTTGCAGCGCGAAGCAGTGGTCGGCGACGACGGCGAGGGTGTCGGCGATGAAGACTTTCTTGATGAAACCCTGCATGAACCGCGTGCAGCCCTCGGAGAATTTGTCCAGGGTGTGGGTGCGGTTGTTGAACTGGTCGGCGAGGTCGCGGAAACGCAACACCGGGCCGGCAATCAGGTGCGGGAAGATCGCCACGAACGCCGCAAAGTCGATCAGGTTGCGGGTCGCCGGGGTGTCACCCCGGTAGACGTCGATGATGTAGCTGATGGACTCGAAAATGTAGAACGAGATCCCGATCGGCAACAGCACGTGGGTCAGGATGAACGGCGACAGACCGACCGAGGTCATCATCGCGTTGATGCTGTCGACCCCGAAGTTGGCGTACTTGAAGTAGCCCAGGATGCACAGGTCGACGGCGACGCCGAGCAACAGCCAGCGCTGGGCCGGTTTGGTCCGCACGCCTGCGGCACCGACCTTGAGGCCGATCCAGTAGTTCCACAATGTGACGGCGGCGAACAGCGCGAGGAAGTCCACGCGCCACCAGGCATAGAACACGTAGCTGGCGATCAGCAGCAGCAGGTTGCGATAGCGTATTCCGCTTAAGTAGTACATGCCGAGAAAGATCGGCAAGAACAAAAACAGGAACACGTTGGATGAAAATACCATCCCGATCTCTCCATGTTTAACCAACAGTCAAGGGCCAACGGCCCCCCCAAACCCCCCACCGAAAACCGGGGGATGTAATGCATTCAAAATCACCGCGACCCCTTGTAGGAGCCGGCTTGCTGGCGAAGGCGGTGTAGCAGTCAACATCAATGGTGAATGTCTGACCGCTTTCGCCAGCAAGCCCGCTCCCACAGGGGATTTGTGTCTGGCGCTAGGAACCCTTGTTGCCTTTTTCATTGGCCGGGTCGAAGACCTTGGTCAAATCACCACCGAGGCGGAAGGTCTTGAACGGCTGCATTTTGTGTTTCTGCTGCAGCACATCCGGCGCGCAGGTGTAGAGCGTGCAGAACGGTTCGAGCCAGGCGAATTTCGAGTCGATCTTGAGATCGGTCATGTCCTGTTCCTTGCCGTTCTTCTTCTCGAAGAGGTCCGGATCTTTAATCCCGGCGAGCACCTGATCACCCAGGCGTTTCAGCGCGCCGTTGTTTTCCTGGCGCACGTCCACACCGTTGACCTGCGCGAAACTGGCGATCATCGCCAATGGCGGCAGGGCGTAGTTGTGGTAGGCGAGGGCGCGTTGCTGGCGCTTGAGTTCGTTGGGCAGGAAACCTTGCGCGTCGACCTGGTTGGCGCCGACCTTGTATTCCTTCACGGCCCAGTCAAACAGGTCGCGGCGGTTGGTCGCGACCGACGTGGCCATCACCGACCAGGCCGCCCAGTACGAGTGATTGTTGGTTTGCTCAAGCGGCAGGTTGTCCCAGTCACTGACCACCTGATCGGCCATTTTGCTGAACCAGGCTTCGATCAACTGCGACTCTTGCTGATGGTTGGCCAGCGGGTGCGAGTCGGAGAATTTCAGGCGGATGTACGACGACGCCATGCTGCCCAGCGCCCATTTGCGCATGGACTTGCCGGTGTGGTTGAAGTCCTTGGACATCAACGCATCGGCCTTGGCCCAGGCGGTCAGCCAGGTCAGCGTGCATTCGAGTTGTTCCGGGCGACCGTCACGCATGAACTGCATCACGCGCTTGCTGGTGCCACGTTCGATCTTGGTGATGTCGGCGGTGCTGTCGCGGAAGGCTTTTTCCGATTGCACGTTCAGGGTCGAACGGGACTTGTCGGAGCCTTCGTATTTGCTGCGAAATTGCAGCGAGCCGGTGTACGGCGTCGGCATTGCATCACAGCCTTCACTGCTGTCGCCGGTTTTGAGTTTTTCAATCGGTGCGAAATAACCCTGTGGCGGGCGCAGCGGCGCGGCAGCCTGGGTGGCCCCGGCGAACATCGCCAGGGTCAGCAACGATGGCGCGAGCAGATGTTTCAACGTTCGGTTTCGCATGGCAGACCTCATTGCCCGGCCTGAGCAGTTCGCTGCTCAGCACTCGGGAACACGTTGCGTTTGCAGATTTTCGCTTCGACTTTTTGCGGCGCGGCACCGGCTTCAGGGCCCTGGACTTCGACGGCCAGCAGATTCTGCGAGGCCCAGTCTTCGTCCGTGCGCAACTCAAAGGCGAAACGCCCGTCGGTGTCGGAGGTTTCCGGTTTTTCGATCTTGATGTCCTCGTGGCGACCGTTCATGTACCAGAGGGTGGCTTGCAGGGTTTTCACCGACGGATCGGCGAAACGGATGTCGACCTGATGGCTGCTGTTTTGCAGGTTCAGGTTTTTGCTGTTGACCATTAATTCGTTCTTGCCCGTTTTCAGCGTGGTGCTGCCGGACATCTGTGCATCCTTGCCTTCGCAACCGTTGTCCAGCAGCGCCATCATCTGGCGGTAGATGGTTTCCTGGTCGAGGCGATAGAGCGGCGAGAATTCCCAGATCAGGATCTTTGGTGGTTTGGTCTGGAATTCTTCACTGCCCAGGTACTGCAGCATCGAACCTTCCAGGCCACCGCCGGGGAACGCCACGTTGAGGATGTCGGCGCCGATGGCCTCTTCGAGGAAACCGGCGAAGTTGTAGTTCTTGCCACTGTGGCTGGTACCGACCAGGGTGATCTCCGGATTGCCGGCGTCGCTGAAAAGATCGCCGTCGGCGGCTTCGCCCTTGGGCTCGGTGGTGAATTGATCCATGTACTGGATCGCGTAGCTGGTGCCACAGAGTTGACCGGCCATGTTGTGCAATGTTCCGGTCTTGCCCATGCGACCCGACCTGTGGGTCTCGAATTCACGTTTCGCAATGCCGGCAAACGCCGGGATCTGCTTGACCTTTTCCGCGACGATTTTCGCCGTGCGTTGGGCGCCGTATGGCGTCCAGTGTTGGTCGCCACGGAAATAGAAATCGTGGGCGGGCAGGGTGTCGGGCAGCGACTCGTTGGTCAGCGGCGACAGGTCCGGCACGACGTAACCCATCGCGGCGAAACGCCCGAGCATGGTCTTGTAGTTCTTCAGTGCCTTGTCGAAATCGTACTTGGCTTTTTCTTCCGGGTTGAGCTTGTTGCGGTTCACCAGGCCACGAGTGGGTTGATAAACAACAACGAGCTCCACGCCTTTGCTCTTGAACGCATCGTGCAGTTCTTTCAGGCGTTTGTAGCCGGCGGGGGAGGTATCGAATTCGGTGCGCAAGTCTTCTTGCGTACGGAACAGCCAGTCGCCTTGCGCCTGTACCAGCGTGGTGAAGTTCTGTTGATAACGCGTGGTGTAATTCTTCGCGTCATGGGCTTCGGGGCACAGGTTGCAGCACGGCTCGGCAGCAAACTTCGGCGCCTGGGCGTCATCGGCACGAACACCACCGCTGGCCGCGAGAATGCCGGCGGTCAGGGCCGACAGGCTGAGTAATTTGATCAAGTGTGGGTGCATAAAATTATCCTCAGTCCCGCATTTCGGTCTGGCGTTCGACAGGGTCGATCAGCACGGCTTTCTGCTGGCGCACCAGCAGGTCGAGAATTTCATCCTGACGCTCGCCCAGAATCCCGCTGAAGCTGATGCCGCTGGATTTGGTCGGGGCGAGCATGGACACGCGATACAACTCGACGCTCAGCGGCGAGTCGATGGACAGCGGGCCACTGCCGTTGCCGGCCAGTTCCCCGCCGACCACAATCAGCGAGACTTCGGCGTCGAACGGGTCGAGCTTGATGTCACGGTCGGTGTCGCTCAGGTCTTTGATGTGGCCGTAGACACCGGTCAGGCCGTTGGCCAGGGACAGGTTTTCGTAGAGGCGGATGTTCACGCTGTTACGAATACGGATGCCGTGGCGTGTGTTGCTGATCACCTTGTTGCCGTAGATCAGGTTGTCGGCGCTCTCGTAGAGGGTGATGCCGTCGGTGTGGTTCTTGTAGATCTCGTTGTAGGCGATCAGGTTGTTCACGCTGTTACGGTCGATCACCAGGCCCGACAACTTGTTGTCGTAGCTGCGGTTGTTGAAGATGAAGCTGTCGTTGACCTCACGGGAAATGATGATCCCGTGCTTCTTCTTCGTCCCGTAGACGGTGTTGTCGGCAATGATCAGACGGTGCGAACGGTCGTGCGGGTCGATGCCGTAGACGATGTTGTCTTTGTAGGTGTTGCCCTTGACCACGAAGTCGCGGGTTTCGTAGCAGTAGAAGCCGTACCACATGTCCGAGAACTCGGAGCCGACGATCCAGCCGGTCGGTTCAGGGCGCTTCAAGACTTTGGCCATATTCGGCGTGTACTGGGAAATACTCACGCCGTAGGACTTACTGTTGGCGTAGCCGAAACTGGCGATCTTGCTGTTGGCGATGTAGGTCTCGGTGCCACCCCAGGACAGCAGGAACGGACGGAATTCCTTCGGCGACGTGAACGTCGCCGGGCCGTTGTCCTTTTCGCGCCAACCGGTGATTTTGGTGTCACGCACAAACAGCTGGCCGTCGTTGACCAGGAACGAGCCGGCCTCTTGCGACAGGCGCAATTCCTGGGTCTGCTTGTCGATTTCAAGGATGCCGTGACGGCCGACCACGATCGGCAACTTCGCCAGGAATACGCCCGGCGAGGTTTCGTTGAAGTACTGCTTGGGCAGTTTCTTCGCCAGGTCCTTGAGGTTCATGTAGCCGTCGTCGACAAAAATGGCCTGCGGGATGCCGTGCTGACGAACAACCCACTCGGCCATCTTGTTGTCACCGCCGATGAAGTCCTTCAGGGCGTCTTCCTGCATCATCCGGCGCACGCTGATCTTGCCAGCCTTGGTGCGCACGATTTTTGCGGCGATGGCGTCGCTGGTGTAGCCGGACAGGTCCGGCAGTTTTGGCTTGGCCAGCTCCAGCGGTGCGGTCGGCGCGCTGCTGACGGTGTAGGTCTTGGCCTGTTGCAAACCTTTGGCAACGGTCGCCGGTTGCCCTTTCTGCACGGGCACGACCGGTTCCACATTGGCGAAGGCAGCCGCGCTGGCCAGCAGCATGGCGCCGGCCAGCAAGGAGATCGAACCTCGCTTCGGATTGTTCATGTCGGGCACTCCCTTCGCAGTTCGCATCAGAAGCGCCAGATCACGTCGATGAATGCGCGGTGCATGTACGAATCGACTTCCTTGCCGTAGGCATCACCCGGCTTGAACACACCACCACGGAAACGCACGAGGGCTGAAGGCTCGTCGATCGACTGGCTCAACGCCGCCGGCAACAGGCCTTGCTTGAAGTACTTGGTGACGACCAGGTCCATTTCCTGACCGAGGTCCTTTTCGCCATCGTTCAGCGGCAGGGACGTGGTGGACAGAATCGCACCGGTGGCGTCGTCGGTGTTGTTCTCGACCGCGTTGATGCCGTTGCTGCCGATCGGCTTGTTGCCGTCGACGCGCCAGAACTTGTGATAGATCAGGCTGGCGTCGTATTCGTCGTTGAGCATCCACGAACCGAACAGGGTCGCGGTCTGCATGTTCTGCATTTCGCCACGGAAGGCTTCGCCGAAACGGGACACCCGCGAGCGGGTACCGGTGTAGTTCGAGCGGTTGCTTTCCAGGCCGTTCTGTTCGTACTCGGCGCTGGCACGGGCATAGGCGGCACCGACTTGCCATTGCGGATCGAGGCGCAGACGCACGCCGACATCCGTGGCCCAGCCATTGAGGTCTTGACCGCGTTTGGCTTCGGTCGGAGGCGTGCCGTTGGCGTTCAGCGGGTTGACCGTGTTGGTGTCGCCGCTCATGCCGGTGATGCTGCCCCAGTAATTGACGGTGTTGGTGTTGCGCCAGTTGTAGGCGTCGCTGTCGGCGGTCAGGCCCAGCCAGGTGAGGTCGCCGTTCTGTTGCTTGTCCAGCGAATCGGTGGGCACGCCCGGCTGCGGGTAGTCGAGTTTGCCGTCATCGTGGGCGTGATGAGCGCGAATGCCCGCCCACTGTCCCGGTGTCCACTGATACTCCGCATCGGCGTAGACGTGCAGGCGATCCTTGTCTTTTGGCGCCAGCTCCGTGAGGTCGGTGCGGTACTCGCTGAAGCGTTCGGCGACACCGACATTGGCGCGCAACAGGGTGGTGTCGAAGGTCCAGTTCAGGGCTTCGATGTTGGTGTCGCGCCATTCGCCGTCGGCGTTGTGCAGGCGTTGGCGACCGAGCTTGAGCATCTCGCCGGGGTACGGCGTGAGGCCGCTGTAGCCGACCCAGAATTCGCGCATCGCCAGGTAGTTTTTCTTGGTTTTGCGATCATCGTTGGTGGTCGGCGTAGTGCCGTCGCCGGCGGTCCCTTGCAAGGTATCCGTCTCAATGATGTCAGTGGCGGTCACGGCCTGGCCCATCGCATAGGCGCTCCACGCGCCGCTTTCGCCATAGATCCATGGACGCAGGTCGAGGCCGACGCCGTTGACGTCGCCGCCGCTCTGGGTGCCGAGGTCACTGTCGGCTTCGGACTGGCCGGTGATTTTCACGTCGAGGCCGTAATTCTTGGTTTCGGTCAATGCCGCCAGGGTGGGACACGACCACAACAAGGCGAATGTCAGGCCAATGCCGGCCTGAACGAATGGATTCAACTTCATAGGGATTCCTCGCCGTCTTCTTCTTGCAGGGCATGCAGTTCCAGCGTGTTCTGGCTCAAGGACCCACGAACGGCCTGTTCTTGTTTCAACAGGCGTTGGGCCTCGGCGAGCTGGGCAGGCGGCAGTTGTGCTTCGAGTGTTTGCGCAAGCTCGGTGGCTTGCGGGGTGTCTTGAGCCTTGGCCAGCTGGCTGAAGACGTATGCGTTAAGCGGGTTGGGCTTGGTGCCCTTGCCTTGGGAAAACAGCTGGGCGATGGCGAAGTCGGCGCTGTTCTGGCCGTTGCGCGCAGCGGTCAGCAAGTGATCCAGGGCTTTCTGCGAATAGACTTTGCCCAGGTAGCCGCGTCGGTAGATCTGGCCGAGGTAGTAATCGGCGGCGACTTCGCGGCCGACGGCTTTCTGGAAATGTTCTTCGGCGACCTTGGCGTCGGCCGGGACCATTTTGCCTTCGTAGTAGAGCTTGCCCAGCAACAGTTCGGCGCGCGGCTGGTCGGCGGCGCGGCCGTTGTCCAGGTACTTCATCATCTGGTCGACATCACCCAGTTCAGGGAAGTCGTAGATCAATTGCGCGAGGGTGACCCACGACGCCGGGTAGCCCGGAGCGATGGGTTCGAGCAGCGACTGCGCGGTTTTTTCGTCGGTCTTGCCCAGGGTCGGGTCCGCGAGCACACGGGCGACGCTGTCGACCCGTTGCGCGGAGACGGTGCCGCGAGCGTGTGCGGCTTGCATCTGCTTGATCAGCTCGGCCTGTTGTTCTGGCTTGGCCTGTTTCTGATAAACCGTGGCCAGTTCGACGTAGCAGATGTCCGTGGTGTTGAGCGCGGCTTTGCAGATGCTGGCGATTTCGTCCAAGTGCTGGTCGTAAGTGCCTTGGGTGCGATAGAGCAGGACTTGCGCCAAACCTGCTTCCGGTTTGCCTTCGGCGCGCCATTGGCTGATCTGCTTCTGCGCATCGATGTTCGGGAAACTGTGCGGGTATTGCAGGTACAGCATGGCCAGCGGGATCAGGGTGTTGCCTTCGCCATTGGCCGAGGCCTTTTTCAACAGGCCTTCGGCTTCGTGCTGTTCAGCTTCGGTAGAACCCGGTTTGGCCACCAGCAGACGACCCAAACGAGCCTGTGCCCGCGGCGAGACGTCGGCTGCGGCGCGGTAAGTCTCCTCGGCCTGTTTGATCTGCGCCGGGTCACGGCTGTCGACCTGGATATCGGCCAGGCCCACTTGAGCCTCGCTGTAGCCGAGGTCGGCCAGTTGCTTGTAGTTCTGCTGCGCGAGCGCGGTGTCGCCGCGCTTGAGGGCTTCATTGGCCAGACGCTGGTCGGGCAGGCCGGCGCAACCGGCCAGGGCGATGGCCATGGCCAGGGTCAATGGGACCGGCAGGATTCTGAGTGGACTCGTCACGGGCATGTCCTCGACTTAAAGACCGGCAGCCATGGCTTTGTCGATCAGCCAGTTCAGGTTCGGGCCGCGATCGCTGTTCACTTCTACCGGGCGACCGGCGAGGCTGCTGTCCAGGGATTCATCAGGCTGGATCAGCACGCGGATGTCGGACGACAGGTCAGCACTTTTCAGGCTGGTGCTGCTGACGATTTTGCCGGTGCGGGTCTTGTCTTCGCCGGCGATCTGGAAGCTGACCGAAGTACCTGGGCGCACGTCACGGAACTGGCGATAGGAGAAGCGCGCTTCCACGTTGGCTTCGCTGTTGCGTGGCACCAGTTGGAAGATTACGTCGCCCTTGCTGGCGTACTGACCGTTGGCAACCAGTTGTTGCGCCACGGTGCAGTCGCACGGCGAGGTCAGGGTGCCGGTCATTTGCTTGCCGAACAGTTCTTCAACCTTGGCCGGCTGCAGTTGGTCTTCGTCCAGGTGCCCTTTGAGCACATCGAGCATGCTGGTGCTGAACGTGGCGAGTGGGGCGCCTTTGGCAGCCACACCGTCAGCCTTGATCAGGCTTTGCACGGTGCCGTCACGTGGCATGGTGATGTTCATGCCCGGCACGCTGACCAGACCGGCCTGTGCGTGGCTGACGAAGTACATGCCGTACACCGATTTGAAAACGAAACCGAATGCCGCCACGCCGACGATGAAAATCCCCAGGCTGAAGGTCACAGCACGCAGACGACCGAATGCGCTCATGCCGTGGCCGCCGTCCTTGACCTTGCGCGCCTTGGTGAAGTTGTCGCGCTGCAGGGTCGCCAGCACTTCACCCATGCTGACGATGTCGCCAGCCAGGTGCGAGGTGATCAGGTGGCGCAGGGTCGAGATGTCTTGCGGTTCGAGGTTCTGGAATTGGCAACCGGCACGGCCGGTCTGGCGGTCGAAGGAGCGAACCTGCAACTCCACGTCCATGGCCAGCCCGAGGTTGTCGATCACGAATTGCAGGCGAGCCTTGTACACATCACCGATCTTCAGCGGCAGCTGACCGGCGTTGAACGCCAGGCCGCCAGCGGAAAGGTCGATTACACGGGCTTCAACCGGGGTCCGGTCAGGACCGAAGAAACGCAGCTTGGCCGGGATTTTCACTCGGGCGTGTTGGCGCTGGGCTTCGGATTCATGCACTACGTTGGCGTTGACGGCGGTATTCATAGGGGCGATTTCCTTGTTAATTCAATAGGGGCGGGTCAGACCATCGTCAGCAGCACGGCGACAAAAATGCTGCCGGCGGAGAAGGTCATGGTCCGAGACGACCAGGTGTTGAACCAACGTTGAAAGCTGGCGAGATCACGGGTCAGAGAAGTGGGCTGGCGAGTCCAGGACTGTTGATCGAGGCGGAAGAACACGTAGATCTTCACCAGTGCGCCAACGATCTGGTTGTAATAGAGAATCGCCGGGTAGGCCGGGCCGATCCGGTGACCGGAAAGGGACAGCAGCACGGTCAGGATCAGGCGGGTAATGCCGATCCACAGCAGGTAAACCAGGATGAACGCGGTGCCATATTTGAAGCTGGCAATCAGCGCGACTGTCAGGCCCAGCAATGACGTCCACATCGACACGCGCTGATCGAACAGCACCACCGACGTGAACAGGCCGAGGCGTTTGATCCCCAGACCCAGTGCGCGGGAGTTCTGGCGCAGGTTGTTGCCGTACCAGCGGAACATCAGTTTGCGACTGGCCTTGATGAAGCTTTTTTCCGGCGGATGCTCGACGGTGTTGATCGCGGCGTCCGGCACGTAGAAGGTGTCGTAGCCCAGGCGCATCAGGCTGAACCAGCTCGACTTGTCATCACCGGTCAGGAACTTGAAACGACCCAGGCGCCAGTGTTGCAGCGAGTCGCTTTCCACGTCGGCAATGAACTCCGGATTGGTGACCACCGTCGCACGGAACACCGACATACGACCGGTCATGGTCAGCACGCGCTTGGACAGGGCCATCGAGCACATGTTGATGTGACGCTGGGCGAAACGCAGCTTGTGCCATTCGCTCATGATGTAGCCGCCGCGCACTTCGCAGAACTCGTTGGTGGTCAGGCCGCCGACGTTGCCGAACAGCTGGAACCACGGCACGGTCTTGCGCACGGTGCCTTCACCGAGCACGGTGTCGCCATCGATCACGGCCACCACGGCGCGGTCGTCGGGCAGGTGGCGGGAAATGGCGCGGAAACCGTAGGCCAGGCCATCGCGCTTGCCGGTTCCGGGAATGCGCACGAAGTCGAGTTTGACCCGGTCCGGCGGATTCATCCGCGACCAGAGGCTCTTCACCAACTTCTCATCGGACATTTCCACGATGGAGCAGACCATGGTGGTCGGCAGGCCGCAGTCGATCGCTTCACGAATCACCGAGGCGTAGACCTGCGCGGTGGTCAGCGCGTCGATACGGAAACTGGTGACCATCAAAAACACATGGGAAGGGTCTGCCGCTTTGCCCAGCTTGCGCACTTTGCGCCGCAGGTGCGGGTAGACCACGTATAGAAACAGCATGCCGCGCAGAAAGTGCGTGGCACCCATCGAGTAACGCCAGATCCCGATGAAGCCGATCAGGAAGATGAAGTCCTTCGACTCGGAGTCGAACGTGGACGCAGGCAACGCCATGGCGATGCCCATCAATAAACTTAGGTAAAACAGCCAACCGGCGGCCTGAAGTAGGCCGTGCTTTAGCCTGTGCATAGTCAACATCCTGAAGTCAGTTGCAAGCCCCAAGCTCCAAGCGACAAGCCTGGAGCGAGGCGCTTTTGAGCTTGTGGCTTGGAGCTTGAAGCTTGCGGCTGCTTTACCAGCAGATGCCTTCGGTGCGGCCGCTGACGCTGGTGGCTTTGGACATGAAGCCAACCAGGTCGACCACTTGCTTGCCGTGCGGAGCGTTCTGCGCCAGGGCGCGGAATTTCTCGTCACGGTTGCCGAGGATGATCACGTCGGAGTTGTTGATCACGTCGTCGAAGTCGGAATTGAGCAAGGACGAGACGTGAGGGATTTTCGACTCGATGTAATCCTTGTTCGCGCCGTGGACACGGGCGTATTCGACGTTGCTGTCGTAGATGCTCAGGTCGTAACCCTTGCCGATCAGCATTTCCGCCAGATCCACCAATGGGCTTTCGCGCAGGTCGTCGGTGCCGGCCTTGAAGCTCAGGCCCAGCAGGGCGACTTTGCGTTTGTCGTGGCTGGAAACGATGTCGAAGGCGTTCTGCACCTGGGATTCGTTGCTGCGCATCAGCGAGTTCAGCAGCGGTGCTTCCACGTCCAGGGAACCGGCGCGGTAGGTCAGGGCACGCACGTCTTTTGGCAGGCAAGAGCCGCCGAACGCGAAGCCTGGGCGCATGTAGTACTGGGACAGGTTCAGGGTTTTGTCCTGGCAGACCACTTCCATCACTTCACGACCATCGACGCCGACTGCCTTGGCGATGTTGCCGATTTCGTTGGCGAAGGTGACCTTGGTGGCGTGCCACACGTTGCAGGTGTACTTGATCATCTCGGCAACGGCGATGTCCTTGCGGATGATCGGCGCGTCGAGTTCTTCGTACAGCGATTGCAGAACGTCGCCCGACGCTTTGTCGAATTCGCCGATGACGGTCATTGGCGGCAGGTCGTAGTCAGCGATCGCGGTGCTTTCACGCAGGAACTCAGGGTTCACTGCAACGCCGAAATCAACGCCGGCTTTTTTGCCAGAGCAATCTTCGAGGATCGGGATCACCACGTTGGCCACGGTACCCGGCAGCACGGTGCTGCGGACCACGATGGTATGGCGGGTCGTCTTGTCACGCAGGACAAAACCGATTTCGCGGCACACGGCTTCGATGTAGTTCAGTTCCAGGTCGCCGTTTTTCTTGCTTGGCGTACCAACGCAGATCATCGACAGGTCGGTGTCACGAATCGCCTCGGCGAAGTTGGTCGTGCCACGCAGTTTGCCGGTATCGATACCCTTGCGCAGAAGCTCGCCCAAGCCCGGTTCAACGATCGGCGATTTACCGGCATTGATCATATCGATTTTGTCTTTGGCAACATCGACGCCAACGACGTCATGGCCCCGTGCAGACAGGCAACCGGCACAGACAGCGCCGACGTAACCCAAACCAAATATGCTGATGCGCATCGCAATTACCTCACTGTTATCAAGACTGTATTCACAAGCCATTTAGATGGCCGGAGTTAAAGGTGTTTAGCGGTCATGGTGCACTCGAAAGTGCGGCTTACAGGCGCCACAATGCCGTGTGCGGGCATACTAAGTTCCGAGTGTCTAAATAAGTGCACTCAAGATGTGCGCAACTAGGCCTTATTGTTATGACGTGCCCTGTTATGCAGCCGGTCCTCTGGCCTGAGGACGCTCGTGCACGGATCTTGCGCGCTCAATGCCAGGCGATAAGCCTGTAAATCAAGCGGTTGGGTGCTCGGGAGAGCACGTTTATAGGGGCGCTGCCTTGGCCTTGTAGGGGATATTAATGGTGCGTATCTCCTGTCCTTCATGTGTTGACCAAATAAGCGACTCATCTACGGAAGTTAATGTGACAACTTCGCTACGTGAATGGCTTGTCTGCGTAAGTTATCTCGTACAAGCACGTTGATAATCGTTACCGGTGGTATGAACTACGCATTTGGACATAGTTCCAGTCCGCCCATCGCGAAATCTGAAATTTCTTGAAATATTAAGAAAGATGGCACTACTTTCATATTGATGGCACGCGCTGTTTCACCCTTGATACATAGGGGGCTAACCGAGTTCGATATTTTTATGCCACTACCGATAAAAATTTTCTGTGCCACTACTGAAAAAAACCACCGAAGTCGAGTGAAACAAAAGTTAGGCAATTTGGTGATGTTTTATTGGCGTCAATAAGTCGGCGAAACGGGAGGGGATTGTTTAACGAGCGGGCGTCGGCGCACGACGAGGATTATGGAAGTCGTGCGCCTGTCAAAGCACTTACTCAGGAGCGTGATCGCGCAGGAACACCAGATTGTCCGGTTTAGACTGCTCGGCGCTGTAGCGGTAACCCTGAACGTCAAATTGCTTCAGGTCGGCAGGGCTGTTGATACGCTCTTCGATGACGAAGCGGCTCATCATGCCGCGGGCTTTTTTCGCGTAGAAGCTGATGATCTTGTACTGGCCGTTCTTCAAATCCTTGAAGTCGGTATTGATGATGCGCGCGTTCAACGCGTTGCGTTTAACGGCCGAAAAGTACTCATTGGACGCCAGGTTCAGCAGCACGTCATCACCTTGATCGGCCAGCGCTTCGTTCAGCCATTCGCTGATGCGCGTGCCCCAGAAGGCATACAGGTCCTTGCCACGGGCATTCGCCAGTTTGGTGCCCATCTCCAGTCGATACGGTTGCATCAAATCCAGCGGGCGCAGCAAGCCATACAGGCCGGACAGCATGCGCAGGTGCTGCTGGGCGTAATCGAAATCCGCTTCGCTGAAGGTTTGTGCGTTGAGGCCGGTATAGACGTCGCCCTTGAAGGCCAGCAGCGCCTGCTTGGCGTTTTCCAGGGTGAACGCGGGGGTCCAGCTGCCGAAACGCGCGGCGTTGAGACCGCCGATCTTGTCGGAGACGTGCATCAGTTCGCTGATGTGCGCCGGTGTCAGGTCGCGCAACTGCATGATCAGCTCTTGGGAATGATCGAGGTACTGCGGCTGGGTAAAACGCTGGGTCGCCGGCGGTGTTTCGTAATCGAGGGTCTTGGCGGGGGAAATCACCATCAGCATGAAGTCGTCTCCTTTAATCGTGGGGGCGATTCTAGGGGGTAGAGCCGGATGACTCCAGCTATCAAGGTGATAGGTGATCGGTGGCGATGCACATAACCTGTGGCCCTCGCCACAAGGCTCTGTCCCACAGTGAGTCGTGGCGCTAGTACGGGATCGGCTATAGTGCGGCGCGGGTTTTGTTATGGAGACATCCCATTGCGTATCGTTTTTCTATTCTCGGCCTGGCTCTTGAGCTTTGGCGCCATGGCGGCGCCCGGCGATCTGGCGACGCTCGATCGCAGCACCTGGCCTGAGAAACTCAGCAACCCGACCCTGTTCGACGTGGCCTCGCGGGCCGAGATTCTCATGTTTGCGCGGGTATTGCTGGCCAGCGAGTCGCTGGATGAGCCCGCACTGGCCCAACGCCTGGGGTTGCGCAAAATCAATCTGGAAGCGATCAACCAACTGCGCGAGCGTCTGTGGCAGCGCTTGCTGACCAACTACAACTTCGCCCAGCAAAGCTGCGATCAGGATGCGTCGTTCTGTTTCCTGGTCGAAGACAGGGAGACCTTGCGCGAGCAAGCGGCCAAGTTCCAGGTCAGCGACGACAGCTACTACATCAAGTGGGCCGAGCCGAGTCGGTTGTTCCACGCGCAGTACCTGGACGAGCAACTGCGCAAGGCCGCCCTGTTTCCACAGACCAGCAGCGAAGTCGATCGTTTTGGCGACTACGAGCACAATGGCGATGCCATGCATGACCGATTGTTTTTGCTCACTTTCGACAGCGCCGCCAACATCGCGCCGGACAACACCGGGTGGGCCGCCGAGTACCTGCGCAAGATGAACATGAGCGGCACGTTCTTCGTCCTCGGTAAGGACATTCAGGCGCGTCTGGCTGCCGGCTCGGTGGCCAGCCTGCAAGCGATGTACTCGCAGCAATGCATCGGCGTGCAGGGCTGGGAGTTTCGCTCCCACAGCCACTGGCAGGACTGGCAAGACTCGGTGCGGCGCAGCGTCGAGCTGGTCAAGAGCAAGTTGCCAGAGAACTACGTGCCACTGTTTCGTCCACCCGATGGCCAACGCCGCTCCGATGCCGAAGGCTTCTTCAACGCCCAGGGCTTGCAGGTTGCGTTATGGAACATCGATGCGCAGGACGGGGCGGGCAAACTCAAGGGCAACGCAAGCGCGCAACGCGTGTTGACGTTGATGCTGCTGTGGCGCCATGGCGTGATCAATTTCAATGTGAAGCAGGACGCGGTGAAAACGGCGATGCCCTGGCTCATCACGCAAACGGCGCAGAGCGGGATTGGCTGGGAAGTCTGTCAGGACGGTTTTCGCTGAAACGCAACGAACGGGCACAAACCCCGTAAACATTGGGTTTGGGGCGATTTTGAAAGGGGTTTCGATGCGAGCGGACTTCCGACTTTAACGGGGTGATGGCAGTCCGCCAAGTGCTATTGGTCATTCTGAAAAATAAACTTCAAAAAAGCGTCAAAGTACTTTTTTCTGTCACACGTTTTGGAGTATTACGAAGACAGACCGCCGAAACCTGCAACACAGGTGGCGTCTTCCAAGACCCGTTTGTTTGCAGTCACTTGACTCTCCGCAGGTGAGATTCGGCAGTCACTTCGAGGCGCAGCACCGCCAAGGTATTGCGTCTACTGGCTCCCACAAAGGTGACCGAGTATGGATGATCACGGACGTAGCTCTTCTTCCAACCAGCCAATCCTTTATGTACTCGATACCAACGTATTGATTCACGATCCAAACGCGCTGCTTAACTTCGAAGAACACCACGTTGCCATCCCGATGACCGTCCTTGAAGAGCTCGACAAACTCAAGAGCGGGCATCACAGCGTGGCTGCGGAATGCCGTCAGGCGATTCGCCTGATCGACAAGACGCTGGGCGACGCCAGTCCTGAAGACGTCGAGCTGGGTGTGCCGATCCAGCGTGGCAAAAGTGGGCCCAAGGGTTTGCTGTCAATTCTGATGAGCAAACGCGCCGAACCGAACATCATTCTTCCCGAACACCTGAACGACAACATCATCATCAATCAGTTGATCGATCTGCACGCGCGCGAGCCCAAGCTGCCCGTCGTGCTGGTCACCAAAGACATCAACATGCGCCTCAAGGCCCGGGCGTGCGGGATCGCGGCCGAGGACTACAGCACCGACCAACTGGTTGACGACGTTTCATTGCTGCCCAACGGTTACCACAACATGGACGGCTCCTTCTGGGATCGCGTGAAAAATGTCGAAACCCGTCAAGACCACGGTCGCACCTGGCATCAAGTGCAACTGATCGACAACCTGCCGGCTGTGCATATCAATGAGTTCATCATTGATGAACAGGGGTTTGTCGGCTGGATCAAGGAGATCGAGGAAGACCGCTTGCTGATCCTCGACCTGCATCAGGAACCGCTGCTGCATCAGGAAGCCTGGGGCCTGAAACCGCGTGACATCTATCAGAGCCTGGCGCTGTATGCCTTGCTGGACCCGGATATTCACCTGGTCAACCTGTCCGGTGCCGCCGGTTCGGGTAAAACCATCCTGGCACTGGCTGCGGCGATCGAGCAGACCATGGTCAGCAAGCGCTATCGCCGGATCATCGCGACCCGTAGCGTGCAGGGCCTGGACCAGGAGATCGGCTTCCTGCCCGGCACCGAAGCCGAAAAAATGGAGCCTTGGCTGGGCGCCATCACCGACAACCTCGAAGCTTTGCACATGGACGATGAAAACACCCATGGCAGCGTCGACTACATCCTCAGCAAAGTGCCGTTGCAGTTCAAATCCCTCAACTACATCCGGGGCCGTAGCTTCCAGCAAAGCCTGATTTTGATCGATGAATGCCAGAACCTGACACCGCACCAGATGAAAACCATCATCACCCGTGCCGGCGCCGGTTCCAAAGTGGTGTGCCTGGGCAACCTAGCGCAGATCGACACCCCTTACCTGTCCGCGACCAGCTCCGGGCTGACGTACCTGACCGAACGCTTCAAAGACTTCCCCAACGGTGTGCACATCACCCTGCAAGGGGTGCCCCGTTCGATTCTGGCCGAATACGCAGAGTCGCATTTGTAACTGCTCCAACCAAACCGGACGGCCCCCCAAAGGTCGCCCGGTTTTTTTATGCCCGACAGACATCAAATGTGGGCTTGCCTGGGAATGCGGTGTATCAGTCAATGTTAATGTCGGCTGGCACTACGCCTGCGCGAGCAAGCCCCCTTGGGGATTGTGGTGAGCCGATAATCAAACGTGCGGAAAATTGACCCGCAGGTTTACAATCGACGCTCCTGATCAGGAGTAACCCTGTGCTGACTCATCTCGATTCCCAAGGTCGCGCCAACATGGTCGACGTCACTGAAAAAGCCGTGACGTTCCGTGAAGCGACGGCCCAAGCGCTGGTGCGCATGCAACCCGAAACCCTGCAGATGATCGTCAGCGGCGGTCACCCCAAGGGTGATGTGTTCGCCGTGGCGCGTATCGCCGGCATCCAGGCAGCGAAGAAAACCAGTGATCTGATTCCCTTGTGCCATCCGCTGATGCTGACGGGCGTCAAAGTCGAGCTCAGTGCCGAAGGTGGCGACACCGTGCGCATCGTCGCGCGCTGCAAGTTGTCCGGGCAGACCGGCGTCGAGATGGAAGCGCTGACCGCTGCCAGCGTGGCGGCACTGACCATCTACGACATGTGCAAGGCCGTGGATCGCGGCATGACCATCGAAAGCGTGCGCCTGCTGGAGAAGGTTGGCGGCAAGAGCGGTCATTTCCAGGCGGATCAGCCATGAACGTTACCGTGAAGTTTTTCGCGCGCTACCGTGAAGCGCTCGGTGTGGATTCGCTCAAGGTTGAGGGGGATTTCGCCACGGTCGACGACGTGCGTGCGCTGCTGGCCCAGCGTGACGGTGCCGACGTATTGAGCGAGCAGAACCTGATGTGCGCCCGCAACGAAGACCTTTGCCAGCTCGACGAGCCGGTGAGTGAGGGCGATGAAGTGGCGTTTTTTCCGACCGTAACCGGGGGCTGATCCATGGCGATTCGCGTGCAGTCCACGGCGTTCGATCCGGGTGCTGAAGTCAACGCCATGCACGCTGCCAATGTTGGCGTGGGCGCGGTGGTGAGTTTTGTCGGCTACGTGCGCGACTTCAATGACGGGCTCGATGTGGCCGGGATGTTTCTTGAGCACTACCCGGGCATGACCGAAAAGGCCCTCGGCAAGATTGCCATCGAGGCTGCGCAGCGCTGGCCGCTGTTGAAGCTGGAAGTGTTGCACCGCATCGGCGCGCTGGAACCGGGCGAACCGATCGTCTTCGTCGGCGCCGCCAGCGCTCACCGCCAGGCGGCTTTCGATGCCTGTGCCTTTGTCATGGATTACCTGAAAACCCGTGCGCCGTTCTGGAAAAAGGAAAACACCAGTGATGGCCCGCGTTGGGTTGAGGGGCGTGACAGTGATCATGCGGCGGCGAATCGCTGGAAGAAGTGAGCAGTCTGTTGTTTCTTTGTCTCTTTTAGTCCGCCATCGCGAGCAAGCTCGCTCCCACGAATGATATTCGTCGTACACAGCGTCTGTGGACATGGAGATCAACTGTGGGAGCCAGCTTGCTCGCGATGGGGCCATCAGCTTCAGTCACTAACTCCTTGATTCACTGCCCGACCACCGGCCGCAGTGAACTGCGCACACCCGATTGACGCTTTGTACATTAAAGTCCAGTATGGAATTATAAGTACAAAAAAGGCGTCCCCCGTTTCAGCTCTTTCTTCTGTCTTGCCAAACCAACAACAACCCGCGAGAGAACGAACATGAAGAAATTCCCCCTCATCACCGGTCTGGCCCTGAGCCTGTTGGCGTGCACCAGTGTGTTTGCCGCCGAGAAAGCCCTGCGCATCGGTATCGAAGCCGCTTACCCGCCGTTCGCCTCGAAAACCGACGAGGGCAAGATTGTCGGTTTCGACTACGACATCGGCAACGCCCTCTGCGCGCAAATGAAGGTCGAGTGTGTGTGGGTCGAAGGCGAATTCGACGGTCTGATTCCTTCCTTGAAAGTGAAGAAAATCGACATGGCGCTGTCGTCCATGACCATCAATGAAGACCGCAAGAAGTCGGTGGACTTCACCCACAAGTATTACTTCACCTCGTCGCGCCTGGTAATGAAGGACGGCGCGGTGGTCGATGACCAATACGCTAGCCTTAAAGGCAAAACCGTTGGCGTGCAGCGCGCGACCACCACCGACCGTTACGCCACCGAGGTGTTCGAACCCAAGGGCATCATCGTCAAGCGTTACGGCAACAACGAAGAAATCTACATGGACCTGGCAGCCGGTCGCCTCGATGCGATTTTTGCCGACACCATCCCGCTGAATGACTTTCTGTCGATGCCGCGTGGCAAGGGTTACGCGTTTGTCGGGCCGGAGCTGAAGGACCCGAAATACGTGGGCGAGGGCGCGGGGATTGCGGTGCGCAAGGGCAATACCGAGTTGGTCAGCGAATTGAACGCGGCCATTGATGGCATTCGGGCCAATGGCGAATATCAGAAGATTTCGGACAAGTACTTCAAATCCGATATCTATGGTGACTGATAGATAGCAATCGCGAGCGAGCTCGCTCCCACACTAGATCTGCGTCTTATGGCGATCAAATGTGGGAGCGGGCTTGCTCGCGAAGAGGCCGGATCAAGCAACACAAATCTCAGATCCTAGCCCTTCAATTCCTTCAAATGCTTGTAAACCGTCGCCCGGCCCATGTTCAGCACATTGGCCACATAGTTCGACGCGCTCTTGCCTTTGAAAGCGCCTTCGGCGTGCAGCGCCAGCACCAGTTCGCGTTTATGGTCGCGTGTCAGCAGGTTCAGACTCAGCTGGCGCTCACGCAGCCAGGCGTGCAGAAAAGTGTTGATCCGCTCCTGCCAATCATCACGAAACAATGCATCCGGTTGCGGGATCAGCTTGCTCGGCGAGAGGAACAGGTCGAGCGCCGCCTTGGCATTCTCGAACAGCGAGATGTTCAGGTTGACGCACAGCACTGCCAGCGGATGACCTTCGCCATCGCGCAACACGGTGCTCAAGCTGCGAATCTTCTGACCATCCCAATTGAGTTTTTCGTACGGCCCGATGTTGGTCTCGCTGACATCGTCGCTGAGCATGTCCTCCAGCGCTGCGTCATCGCCGATTTCCCGTTTCGACAGGTTGTTGGCGATGTAGTCGATCTTCTGAGTGCGCAGGTCATGCAGCACCACCTCGGCATGAGGAAAGAACAGCGTGGCGATGGCATCGGCGATCGCTCGGTAATTGTCCAGCGCCGGGTCTTTTTCAGGTGCGTTCATACAGTGGAGCTCCAGGCAGCGTCAGCGCCCTGTAAAAACGGGCGCTGGAAGTTTGCCGCAATCGTGGCGACACGTCACCTGAACAGGCGATCAGCCAAGGCGAGCGAGGGAGAGCATGTCGGCGTCCAGACCGAAGCGCGTGAGCTGCTCGGGCAAGCGTTCACCGCGTACCAAGGCTGCGCTGGCCTGGCCCATGGCCGGTGAAGTCTGGATGCCATAGCCACCCTGTGCCGCCACCCAGAACAGGCCCGGGACCAGCGGATCGAAGCCGGACAGTAAATCGCCGTCGCTGACAAAGCTGCGCAACCCGGCCCAGGTGCGGGTCGGTCGGCGAATGGTCAGGGTGGTGGCCTCTTCGATCTGGTAAATGCCCATGGCGATGTCCAGTTCTTCCGGCTGCACGTCGTGCGGTTCCACGGGGTCGGCGTTGGCCGGCGAGCCGAGGAACATCCCTGCGTCGGGCTTCATGTAGAAGGACTCGTCGAGGCTGACCAGCATCGGCCAGTGGTGGATGTCCAAGCCCTCGGGCCCGGCGAAGATGAAGGCTGCACGCCGTTTCGGTTGCAGGCCCAGCGGACGGGCGCCGGCCAGTGCGCCGATTTTGTCAGCCCAGGCACCGGCGGCGTTGATGATGACGGGGGCGCTGAAGGTCTGATCGTTGGTAGTGACTTGCCACATGCCCTCGGCATCGCGGGTCAGGCTTAGCACTTCGGTGTCGGTAACCACTTCGCCTTTATTGCGACGAATGCCGCGCAAGTAACCCTGATGCAGGGCATCGGTGTCTATGTCGCTGGCGGTCGGGTCGTAGATCGCACCGTGGACTTTTTCCCGGCGCAGGATGGGCAGGCGCGCGCAGGCTTCTTCGGCGCTGAGCCGTTGCATCTCGGGCACCGTGGCTTTGGCGCTGAGGTATTGATTGTTCAGCTCGGTCGGGTCGCCGGTGAAGTCCACGGTCATCTCGCCGCGCGGTGTCAGCAGCGGGTGTTCGCAGAAGCCGGCAGGCGGCGCGTCGAAGAAGTCGCGACTGGCTTGGGTCAACGCACGAACCTGGGGCGTTCCGTAGGCCGCGGTGTAGAGCGCGGCGGAACGTCCGGTGGAGTGATAGGCCGGATGGGATTCGCGTTCGAGCACAATCACCCTGGCCTGCTGCGATAGCCAAAAACCGGTGGACGCACCGGCAATCCCGCCGCCGATGATGATGAAATCTGCCTGGCTCATGAACGTCTCCTGAAAGTGCGCAGTTGCCGAAATTAGGGTGACCCCCTGTGGTAGCGGGTGTTAGCGGATCAGTTGGTAAATGGCATTGGCCAATGCGATGTCTTCCAGGCCCAGGCCAATGGAGCGGAAGAACACCGTCCGGTCGTAGTCGGGACGCTCTGCCTTGCCGCTCAGCAGGTCGGGCAGGTCGCCGACAATCAAGCGGTTGTCCCAGCCATGTTGCTCGCCAGCGATCAGCATTTCGCCCGCCGAGCCCGGCGTGGTCAGACGGTAGTCGCAGAACACCAGCATGTCATTGAGGCTCTGCGGCGGCACTTCGTGGGCGCGTGGGGCGTTGGTGCTGATGGAGGTGATCAGCGCCGGTTTGCTCAAAATTGACGGGTCGATTACCGGGCCGGCGGACGAGGTGCACAACATGATCACATCGGCGTCGTGAATCGCCGCTTCGCGACTGTCGACAATGGTCAGGCGCGGGTCGAGGCGGTTGAGCTGATCGAGGGTTTCTGGATGTGTGTCGCTGAGGCTCGGCGAGTACAGGGTGATGCTTTTCCAGTCGCGCAGACTCTTGACGTAGTGCAAGTGCGCTTGGGCGACTTTGCCGCTGCCGATGATCGCCAGACGCTGTGCGGTTGCCGGGGCGAGGGCGTCGACTGCCACCGCGGTGGTCGCGGCCGTGCGGGCGGTGGTCAGCTCATCGGCCTCGCACAGCAGCAATGGCTGGCCTGTCTGCATCGACATCAGCAGCGTCCACGCCGTCACCAGCGGGCCTTGTTCGCGCACGATGTACGGCGAGGTCTTCACCCCATAGACGCCGTCTTGAGCCAACACACCGAGGTAGTTGATGAAATCGCCGGCGCCCTGAGGGAATTCCACCTGTTGCTGCGCCGGTTGCACCGCTTGCCCGGCGGCCAGATCAAGGAACAGCTTGCGCAGAATCTGCGGCACGTCGACCTTCGCCAGCAGTTCGCGGGCCTGAGGCTGGGTGATCACATAAGGCGTACTGGACATGGTCGGCTCCGGAGGCTGCAAGTAAACTAATTTGTCCATTATGGACTTTTAGTTGTGTTGAGCAAGCGCTTGTAAAAAGCGGGGCGAAAAAAAAACGCAGTCCGTTTCCGGCTGCGCCTCTTCTTGCAAATTCCCGGTTACGGGCGTTTGCGCTCAACCGCCCGCAGTAGATGCGTTGGTGGTGTTTCACAGCTGATCTTGCGACCCAGCAACGCCTCGATGGACGGTAACTGGTAAGAATCATCTTCACCGGCAAAGCTGATGGACACGCCATCGGCACCGGCGCGACCGGTACGACCGATGCGGTGCACGTAGTCGTCCGGAACTTCCGGCAGGGTGAAATTGATCACGTGGCTGATGCCGTCGATGTGAATGCCGCGACCGGCGACATCGGTGGCAACCAGCACGCGAATCTTGCCTTCACGGAACCCTTCCAGTGTCTTGATGCGCTTGTGCTGCGGCACATCACCGGACAGTTGCGCGGCGTTGACGCCATCACGCACGAGGCGTTCTTCGATGCGGCGCACTTCATCCTTGCGGTTGGCAAACACCATTACCCGCTCCCAACCGTTGTCGTTGACCAGGTTGTAGAGCAGTTTGTATTTGTCGGCACCGGCCACGGCGTAGATGTGCTGCTCGACGTTTTCGCTGGCCACGTTCTGCGACTCGATCTCGACGATCGACGGGTCGGTGGTCCATTGCTTGGCGAGGTTCATCACGTCTTCGGTGAAGGTCGCGGAAAACAGCAGCGTCTGACGTTCGTTCTTCGGCGGCGTCTGGCGAATGATCTGACGCACTTGTGGGATGAATCCCATGTCGAGCATCCGGTCGGCTTCGTCCAGCACCATCACTTCAACCATGTCCAGGTGGACGTCGCCGCGCTGGTTGAAGTCGAGCAGGCGGCCCGGGGTGGCCACGAGGATGTCGCAGTGACGGGCTTCGAGGTGCTTGAGCTGCTTGTCGAAGTCCATGCCGCCGACAAACGTCATGACGTTGAGGCCGGTGTACTTGGTCAGGTCGGCCGCATCCTTGGCGATCTGCACCACCAGTTCGCGGGTTGGCGCGATGATCAGCGCCCGCGGTTCACCCATGTAGCGCTCTTTCGGCGGCGGGGTTTCCAGCAGTTGGGTGATGATCGAAATCAGGAACGCGGCGGTTTTGCCGGTACCGGTCTGTGCGCGACCAATAGCGTCTTTGCCCGCCAGGGTGAAGCCCAGCACTTGCGCCTGGATCGGCGTGCAGTACGGAAAGCCCAGGTCCTGGATGGCGTGCATCAGTTCGGGGGCAAGTTTGAAATCGTGGAAGCGGGTTTTGCCTTCCTGGGGTTCGACGACGAAGTCTTCGAGTTTCCAAGGGATGACCGGCGCTTTTGGCTTCGGTTCACGACGTGGTTTTGCAGGTTTTGGAGCGTCGCTGAGCGGTTGTTCCGCTGCGATGACCTCGGCAGGAGGGGCGGCCGGTGTGGTCGCGGGCTCGTGCTTCGGTGCCGCTACCGCAGCGGTCCGGCCAGGCTGATGACCGTCGGTGCGGTGGCTGGGAATGTGAGACGGAGCGCTGGTGACTGGCGCGAGCTGCTCAGTCTCGCTTTTACCGAACATTTTCTTGAGTGCTTTGAGCACGGTCATCTCATCAATTGGTTAAGGAATATACGCCGGCCAGTGTAATGCAAGAAACGGGCGCGGCGTAGCGGGATGATCAAAGGAAGGTTTTTAACGCAAGCGCTCGGCGAGCCAAGTGCCGATATCGCGAATTTCCTTGGGTAACACTTCGTGGCCCATTGGGTATTCCTGCCATGTCACGGTGACACCGCGCAGCGTTAAATGCTCGCACGCAGAGCGGCCCATGGCGTTTTGCACCACGTCGTCATAATGACCGTGCAATGACAGGACGGGAATACGCTGCTGACTCGCGGAAAGTTCGAGTTCATCGCTGAACGTCGGTGCGTAGGTGGAGAGGGCAAGTACGCCACCCAGCGGCCCTTGCCACTTCAGGAAAGCGGTGTGCAATACCACGGCGCCGCCTTGGGAAAAGCCGGCGAGAAAAATCCGCGAGGCGTCTATTCCAACGGCTCGCTGCACTTCGATCAATTTAATGACCCGTTGCGCCGACTCCTCCAACTGCTCGCGGTTGATCGCACGCGCCGGGCTCATGGCCAATATGTCGTACCAGCTCGGCATCTCGTAGCCACCATTAATGGTGACGGGGCAGGTCGGCGCCTGGGGCAGGACGAAGCGCGTGGTCAACAGGCTTTCCTGCAGGGCTTCGGCGACCGGCAGGAAATCGTAGCGGTCGGCGCCCAAGCCGTGCAGCCAGATAACGCAAGCGTCTACGGGCTTTACGGGTTCAAGAATAAGGGGCTCGGTCATGGCTGCTCCATTGTTGTGCGCGCGTGCTCATTGGGTGCGAGATCCCAGTGCGCCTTCAGTTGATCAGTTAACAAGATGTCGCAAGGCTACAAGTTTAGCTATTGACCTGTCGCTAAATCGCTTCAGCGAGCAGTCTGGTACGGGCTTTGCTATGGGAAAGCGGTGCAACCCATCTCGCCCCTTGCGGTAACACTATCAGTGTACTGCTGACGGCGGGATAGCAAAGAATCCGGTGATGGATGTTCGCCAATGGCCGTTACGGGCTTCGCGAACGTGAAAGGGCTACAGCCCGTTCGGCCGATTGGTGAGAAGTGAGTTATCCATGATGTGGATTTTCTCCTACTAGACTCATAGCGCAGGTCCTACGTCGGTTGACCCCAAAAAAAGCCAACTCGGGTCGATTACGCCTCAAAAGGGTGCGGCAGGACTCAAGCTCCGACACAACAAGAGCAAAACTGGAGGTTTGAATGAAGATGTTGAAATCCACCCTGGCTATCGTGACTGCAGCCGCAGTACTCGGTATCAGTGGGTTCGCTCAGGCGGGTGCAACCCTGGATGCAGTGCAGAAAAAAGGTTTCGTACAGTGCGGTGTCAGTGATGGTCTGCCGGGCTTCTCGGTTCCGGACTCCACTGGCAAGATCGTTGGTATCGATGCTGACTACTGCCGCGCCGTGGCGGCTGCAGTGTTTGGCGATGCAAACAAAGTCAAATTCAGCCAGTTGAATGCCAAAGAGCGTTTCACCGCTCTGCAATCCGGCGAAATCGACATGCTGTCGCGCAACTCCACCATGACCAGCTCCCGTGACGCGGGCATGGGCCTGAAGTTTCCTGGCTTCATCACTTATTACGACGGCGTGGGCTTCCTGGCCAACAGCAAGCTGGGCGTGAAAAGTGCCAAGGAACTGGACGGTGCAACCATCTGCATTCAGGCCGGTACTACCACCGAGCTGAACGTGTCTGACTACTTCCGTGCCAACAACCTGAAGTACACCCCGATCACTTTCGACACGTCCGATGAAAGCGCAAAGTCGCTGGAATCCGGTCGTTGCGACGTGTTGACCTCCGACAAATCCCAGCTCTACGCACAGCGCAGCAAGCTGGCTTCGCCGAAAGACTACGTGGTTCTGCCGGAAACCATTTCCAAAGAACCGCTGGGTCCAGTCGTGCGTAACGGCGACGACGAGTGGCTGGCCATTGTTCGTTGGGTTGGCTACGCCATGCTCAACGCCGAAGAGGCAGGCGTGACGTCCAAAAACGTGGCTGAACAAGCCAAGTCGACCAAGAACCCGGACGTTGCCCGTCTGCTGGGTGCTGATGGCGAATACGGCAAAGACCTGAAACTGCCGAAGGACTGGGTCGTCAAGATCGTCGGTCAAGTCGGCAACTACGGTGAAGTCTTCGAGAAAAACCTCGGCAAGAGCACTCCGCTGGAAATCGACCGTGGCTTGAACGCCCTGTGGACCAACGGCGGCATTCAATACGCACCACCAGTGCGCTGATGGTTCTATCACCCGGTGGGCCAACCACCGGGTGATGTTCTGTTCCATTACATCCGGGGCACTTCATGCAAAATTCAATCGGCGCACCAAAGCAGAGGCTCAGCCTCAGCGATCCCAAAGTGCGTGCGTGGCTGTTTCAGATCATCACCATTGTGGCGGTGGTCTCGATGGGCTGGTACCTGTTCGATAACACGCAGACCAACCTTCAACACCGGGGTATTACCTCCGGTTTCAGTTTTCTGGAGCGCAGTGCCGGTTTCGGCATCGCTCAACACCTGATCGACTACACCGAATCGGACAGCTATGCCCGGGTGTTTGTCATCGGCCTGCTCAACACCCTGCTGGTGACGTTCATCGGCGTGATCCTGGCGACGATCCTCGGGTTCATCGTCGGCGTGTCACGACTGTCGAAGAACTGGATCATCAGCAAGCTGGCGACTGTTTATGTGGAAGTTTTCCGCAACATTCCGCCGCTGCTGCAAATCCTGTTCTGGTACTTCGCGGTGTTCCTGACCATGCCGGGGCCGCGCAATAGCCATAACTTCGGCGACACCTTTTTCGTCAGCAGCCGAGGCCTGAACATGCCGGCCGCGTTGACGGCTGATGGTTTTTGGCCATTTGTGGTGAGCATTGTCGTGGCCATTGTCGCCATCGTGCTGATGAGTCGCTGGGCCACCAAACGCTTCGAAGAGACCGGCGTCCCGTTCCACAAGTTCTGGGTTGGCCTGGCGCTGTTCCTGGTGATCCCGGCATTGTGCGCGTTGATCTTCGGCGCGCCGCTGCACTGGGAGTTGCCGGAGCTCAAGGGCTTCAACTTCGTCGGTGGCTGGGTGCTGATTCCGGAACTGCTGGCGTTGACCCTGGCCCTGACCGTGTACACCGCGGCGTTCATCGCCGAGATCGTGCGCTCGGGCATCAAGTCGGTCAGCCACGGCCAGACCGAAGCGGCGCACTCGCTCGGGCTGCGCAACGGTCCGACCCTGCGCAAGGTGATCATCCCGCAAGCCCTGCGCGTGATCATTCCACCGCTCACCAGCCAATACCTGAACCTGGCGAAGAACTCCTCGCTGGCGGCCGGTATCGGTTACCCGGAAATGGTGTCGTTGTTTGCCGGTACGGTGCTGAACCAGACCGGGCAGGCGATCGAGGTGATTGCGATCACCATGAGCGTGTACCTGGCGATCAGTATCAGCATTTCCCTGCTGATGAACTGGTACAACAAGCGCATTGCGCTGATCGAGCGGTAAGGAATCGCGCATGAGTACTCATACTTTCAAACCTGACATGCCTCCACCGAGCAGCAGCATCGGCGTGATTGCATGGATGCGGGCGAACATGTTCTCCAGCTGGCTCAACACCTTGCTGACCCTGTTCGCGTTCTATCTGATTTACCTGGTGGTGCCGCCGATCCTGCATTGGGCAATCCTGGACGCCAACTGGGTCGGCACCACGCGCGCCGACTGCACGAAGGAGGGCGCCTGCTGGGTGTTCATCCAGCAGCGCTTCGGCCAGTTCATGTACGGCTACTACCCGCCGGAACTGCGCTGGCGCGTCGACCTGACGGTGTGGCTGGCGGTCATCGGTATCGCACCGTTGTTCATCTCGCGCTTTCACCGTAAAGCGGTGTATGGCCTGAGCTTTCTGGTGCTGTACCCGATCATTGCCTACTTCCTGCTGCATGGCGGCATCTTCGGCCTGACCCAGGTGGCGACCAGCCAATGGGGCGGCCTGATGCTGACCCTGGTGATCGCCACGGTTGGTATCGCCGGCGCTTTGCCGCTGGGTATCGTCCTGGCGCTGGGGCGTCGTTCGAACATGCCGGCGATTCGAGTGGTCTGCGTGACCTTCATCGAATTCTGGCGCGGCGTGCCGTTGATCACGGTGCTGTTCATGTCGTCGGTGATGCTGCCGTTGTTCCTGCCCGAAGGCATGAGCTTCGACAAGCTGCTGCGGGCACTGATCGGCGTGATCCTGTTCCAGTCGGCCTACGTGGCCGAAGTGGTGCGCGGTGGTCTGCAAGCGATTCCAAAAGGTCAGTACGAAGCGGCTGCCGCGATGGGCCTCGGTTACTGGCGCAGCATGGGCCTGGTGATCCTGCCGCAAGCCCTGAAGCTGGTCATCCCCGGCATCGTCAACACCTTTATTGCGCTGTTCAAGGACACCAGCCTGGTGATCATCATCGGCCTGTTCGACCTGCTCAACAGCGTCAAACAAGCCGCCGCCGACCCGAAATGGCTGGGCATGGCCACTGAAGGTTATGTGTTCGCGGCCCTGGTGTTCTGGATTTTCTGTTTTGGTATGTCGCGCTATTCCATGCATCTGGAACGCAAGCTCGACACTGGCCACAAGCGTTAGGAGTTCTGTAATGAGCGAAGCAATCAAAAAGCCTGCGAGCCTTGAAGGCATTATTCAGATGCAGGGCGTGAACAAGTGGTATGGCCAGTTTCACGTGTTGAAAGACATCAACCTGAACGTCAAGCAGGGGGAGCGTATCGTGTTGTGCGGCCCTTCGGGTTCCGGCAAATCCACCACCATCCGTTGCCTCAACCGACTGGAAGAACACCAGCAGGGCCGCATCGTGGTTGATGGCGTGGAACTGACCAATGACCTCAAGCAGATCGAAACGGTGCGCCGTGAAGTCGGCATGGTGTTCCAGCACTTCAATCTGTTTCCGCACCTGACCATCCTGCAGAACTGCACCCTGGCGCCGATGTGGGTGCGCAAAATGCCCAAGCGCCAGGCCGAGGAAATCGCCATGCATTACCTGGAGCGTGTACGTATCCCGGAGCAGGCGCATAAATTCCCGGGGCAACTGTCTGGTGGGCAGCAACAACGTGTGGCGATTGCCCGCGCGCTGTGCATGAAACCGAAAATCATGCTGTTCGACGAACCGACTTCGGCACTCGACCCCGAGATGGTGAAAGAGGTTTTGGACACCATGATCGGCCTGGCTGAAGACGGCATGACCATGCTCTGCGTAACCCACGAAATGGGCTTCGCCCGGACCGTGGCCAACCGCGTGATCTTCATGGACAAGGGTGAAATCGTCGAACAGGCCGCACCGAACGACTTCTTCGATAACCCGCAGAATGATCGGACCAAGATGTTCCTGAGCCAGATTCTGCATTGATTGGCACTTGGCAGTGAAATAAACCCGGACAGTGTTCCGGGTTTATTTTTGTCTGATGAAATGCTCCAGCTGCTGACTGCCAAACCAGTAGGAGCCGGCTTGCTGGCGATGGCGGCATAACAGCCGCCACCGAGTATTCCGGCTATAGCCATTTGGCATCCCACAGCGGGTAATCGTGCACGCGTGTGACAAGCCCCGCACGCAATGGATTGGCAACGATGTATCTGGCGACCGCTTGCAGATCCTCTTCACGGCGAATCGCACGGTCGTGGAAACCTCTCTGCCATACCGTCCCTCTGCGCTTCAGCCGCGCGTTTACCGCCCGCGCACTGCGCGATTTGGTTGCCAGCACCAACGCCGACAACGAGTTGTTCTTCAGTTCTACCAGCCAATGAAAAGGGTCGGGCATCACCACCCAAGCGAGGGAATCGACCCATTCTTCGGTATGCGCCTGACGAAAGTGGTCAACCACCAGACGTCCTGCCCGCCAGTCAGTAAAAAACGGGGTGCGATTCCAGGTGACAGCCGTCAGCAGATAGATTTGTCCGGTTTGGGAATAGCGGCCGGCGCGCAAGCGATTGGCATGGGGATGATCTGGCATTCCATTGCCCTCCTGTGTTTTGAAAGAAAAAAAAGGCTAGTGCGCAATAGTGAGAGGCGCTGCCAAAGTTCGGTTCCGAATGTGTCAGCACGATCGCCATCGCCAGCAAGCCGGCTCCTACAGGTTTGCGGTGAATCCGTTGCCTTGTCCGGCTACGCTGACTAACATGTCAGAAAATTCATCCTATGATTGGATGAAAGGGCGAATTCCATGTCAGACATTTCTCCGTTGACCAAGCGATCCTTGGTCGACCAAGCGCTGGACCAGCTACGCCTGCGCATCACGCAGGGCATCTGGGTCGTCGGCCAACGTCTACCCACCGAGCCGGAACTGGCGACCGAGCTGGGCATCAGCCGCAATACCGTGCGTGAAGCCATGCGCGTGTTGGCGTTTTCCGGATTGATCGAAATCCGTCAGGGCGACGGCAGCTACCTGCGGGCCGTCATCGATCCGCTGGACACCATGAAAGCGCTGTCCCGCTGCTCCCACGAGCAGGCGCGTGAGACGCGGCACATCCTTGAAGTCGAAGCCATCGGCCTCGCGGCACTGCGCCGAACAGATGAGGACCTGGTGGCCTTGCGCGAAGCGCTCGCCGTCAGCGGCAGCCATTACCACGGCGATCTCGACAGCTACATCGCCTGCGACCTGGTGTTCCACCGCCGTCTGGTGGATGCCGCGCACAACCCGACACTGAGCGAGTTGTACCGCTATTTCTCCAGCGTCGTCGGCGCGCAATTGCGCCAGACCCTGAACATCACTCCGCGACGCCAGGAAGTGTTCGACCTGCACATCGAACTGCTGGATGCCGTCGAGCAACGCGACCCGGAACGGGCCAAAGCCCTGTCGAGGCAGTTGATCAATGAACCTTGAAACCGAGAAATCCATGGCCACTGGCGATAGCAATCTCACGCAATCCAAGCGAACGGCGGACCTCGAAGAGTTGTTGATCGACGCCGAGGCCGATGACGAACACGTTCAGCAAACTCATCCGATCCTGCGCCGACCATGGCTGTTACTACTGGGCTTGATCCTGGTGGCGCTGAATTTGCGTCCAGCGCTATCGAGCATGGCACCCATGCTCAGCGAGATCTCGAAGACCCTTGGGTTGTCGGCAGCCAAGGCCGGATTGCTGACGACATTGCCGGTGCTCTGTCTCGGCCTTTTTGCCCCTTTGGCACCAGTGCTGGCGCGACGTTTTGGCGCCGAGCGAGTGGTGTTGGGGATTCTGCTGACACTGGCGGGCGGGATCATTTTGCGCAGTTCATTTGGCGAGATCGGCTTGTTTGCCGGTAGCGTGCTGGCGGGGGCGAGCATCGGTGTGATCGGTGTGTTGTTGCCGGGCATCGTCAAACGCGACTTCCCGAAGCAGGCCGGGACCATGACCGGTGTCTACACCATGGCGTTGTGCCTGGGCGCCGCGATGGCCGCCGGCGCGACAGTGCCGCTGAGTGAGCATTTCGATAAGAGCTGGGCCATGGGCCTGGGCTTCTGGGTGCTGCCGGCGTTAGTTGCGGCGATCTTCTGGCTGCCGCAAGTGGGTGGCCAGAAACATGGCGCGCACAACGTCGCTTACCGTGTTCGCGGACTGCTGCGTGATCCGCTTGCCTGGCAAGTGACGTTGTACATGGGCCTGCAATCGTCCCTGGCGTACATCGTATTCGGCTGGTTGCCGTCGATCCTGATCGGTCGGGGGCTGACACCGACCCAGGCCGGTCTGGTGCTGTCAGGATCGGTGATCGTCCAGCTGGCCAGTTCCCTCGCGGCGCCTTGGCTGGCGACACGCGGCAAGGACCAGCGACTGGCCATTGTAGTGGTGATGCTGATGACCCTCGGCGGCCTGTTCGGCTGTCTCTACGCACCGCTCGAAGGCCTGTGGGGCTGGGCAATTCTCCTCGGTCTGGGGCAGGGCGCTACCTTCAGCCTGGCGTTGACCCTGATCGTGTTGCGCTCGCGGGACTCGCATGTCGCGGCCAACCTGTCGAGCATGGCCCAGGGATTCGGTTACACCCTGGCCTCGATGGGGCCGTTCGCGGTCGGTATCGTGCATGACTGGACCGGCGGCTGGACGGCGCTGGGCTGGATCTTCGGCGTCATTGGCCTCGGCGCAATCGTGGCGGGTCTCGGCGCCGGACGTTCACTGTACGTGCAGGTGGTCAGCGAAAAGCTCTGAACTACAGGTAAACAACGTCCAGGGTCGCCGAACCGTCGAGTTGCACTTCGGTACTCAGGTCCAGCTCGGAGGTCGGCGCGATGACGGTTTCGACCGTCACCCGGCTGGTCAGGCTGCGGATGGCTATCGGGCCGGCGCTGCTGCCTGCGCTGTCAGTAAAACCGAGATAGCTTCGGGAGCCAATCGGGATGGCCTGGCTGTTCGACGGACTCCAGGCTTTGCCGCCCGTGGTGGAGTCGGTTCGATAGACCTGCGTCAGGTCGTCCACCACCATGCTGGCCGGATCGAAATTCAGCGAATACAAGCCGATTTTATTGTTGCTGTGATCATGGTTCAGGCCGTAGTAGATCTCGCTGTTGACGATGGCCGAGCCGTCGCGGTTGTCGTGCATCAGCAGGGCAAAACGCGTGGGCGCGTTGCACTGGATGTCGAGGTCGAGTGTCTGGGCGCGCAGTTGTGTGCGTTTGTCGACGCTCAGGTCCTGTCGGTAGATTTTTCCGTAGTCGACGAGGCCGCTGTTGGACAGCATCGGGGTGCAGGCGAGTGGGGTGATGAGGCCAGTGACCGTCAGGTCCGTCGACGAGCCAGCGAAGATGAGTGGCGGAGTCAGGACGATGAACGCCATCGTCAGCGTGTGCGCAATTGTTTTCATGGGAACGGTTTCGCTGTGTATGGGGCGCGGAATCAGTCCTTGCCCGAAGCAGGACCTCGGGCAAGGTCGGCTACGGGGTCATGGGTAGGCGATGGTGATGGTGGCCGAGCCGTCGAGCGCGACTTCGTTGATCAGGTCCAGTGAGTCGGCGCGGGCAATTTGAGTCGATACCCTAAGGTCGGCCAGCAGATCCTTGATGGCAATCGGTGTGGTCGGGCCCCCTACAGCGCCGAATGCCGAGAGCTGGTCAGGCGACACAAAGGGGCTGGCGAACCAGGTATTTCCATTGGTGGCGGACAACAATGGCTGGACGGCAACACCATCTGCAATCGGAGTCCTGATGCGTACAACGTAGCCGCCAAGCTTCTGGTCACCATTGATCAACCCCAGGCCGAAATCGTTGCTGTCATCACTCGTTCCGGACCTGTTATCGGTCGGTAATAACCTGAACGCGGTCGCTGCGTCACAGCTCACAGTGAGCTGCAAGGTCTGCCAAGGCAGTGTCGTGGGTTTGTCCTGATTCAAGTCTTTGGCTGAAAGCTTGCCATGATCGATGATACCGCCACTGGAAAGTGTCGGCGTGCACGCCGACGGCGTGATAACACCGGTCACCGTTAAATCAGTGCTCGAAGCCGCCAGTGCATAAGGTGCAACGCCCATCAGCGCAGTGGTGGAGAGTGCTGCAAAGTACTTTTTCATCATTGTTTACTCACTTCTTCGGTTGTGCCCTGACTGTCTCGAGGCGCTCAAGTGCGTCCGGACCCAGCAGGATCAGGTTGGGTGTTACAGGTAAATAATCTCGATCGTCCCGGCGCCATCGAGGTCGATGGCGCTGCTCAGGTCGAGGCTGTTAGTGGGGGCGATGACGGCGTCGACGGTCACCGTGGTGCTGAGGTTCTGGATCAGCGCCGGGCCGGCACCGCTGCCGACGTTGTCGGTGAACGCCAGGTAACGGCTTTTGCCGACGGCGACCGGGTTGGCGCTGCCGGTGCTCCAGGCCGAGCCGGCGGTGCTGGACTCGGTTCGATAGAGGCGGGCGAAGCCGTCGGCATGGACGTCGGCCGGGTCCACGCGCAGTGAAAAACGGCCAATCCTGTTGCCGCGGCTGTCCTTGCCCAGGCCGTAGTCAATCTCGCTGTCGAGCGTCGCCGAACCTGAGCGGTTGTCATGCATGATCAAGGCGAAGGACGTCGGCGCGTCGCAGCCGACCCTCAGCGTCAGCGGCTTGGGCGGCAGGCGTGTGTGCTCGTCCGCGTGCAGGTCTTTTTTCGACAGGGTGCCGAAGTCGACCACACCGCCGTTGGAGAGCACCGGTTCGCAGGCCGCGGGAGCGAAGCGGGCGCGCAACGTCGTCTCGCGGGTAAGTCCGGCGGCGTCGAATACCCCGAAGGCTTCCCAGGTCACCGCGTCACGCACCTGCATGCCGTGCTCTTGAACCCAGGCCGTCAGTTCAAGCTGCGCCGAGAAACGGCGTCCCTGTACCGACACGCCGGCCAGCACCGGGACGACCCCGTGCTCCGGACGCCAGATCAGGCTCGACGCCGTTTCTGTCGGCGGCTGTCCGATCCGGGCAATCAACCCGATATCGACCGATCGGCCATCGAGCACGGCATCGCGAATACGCACCTGATAGCTGCCGCGTTCGGCAAAGTGAAAGCGTCCGGCGGTCGCGGCCATCGCCCGGTAGAACAGGCTCATCTCGATGGGCTGCGCACAGCTCAAGGTCAGGCTGATAAGGCGTTCACCGAGGCTGCGCTCCGGTGCCGCATCAGGCCGTATCGCCCGGTTCATCAGCCCGTAATCGAGCACGGGCTGGCTCAGGTTGAACTGGCAGTTGTCCGTGGACGCCGAGGCGAATGGCGTGAATCCGCTCAATGCCAGGGCGGCCAGGGTCAATAGCGGGAAGCGAGTCAGGGTCATGAAGTCATCCTCACAGTGCTTGGCACTTGGCAGGAGCGGTTTCGTAGTACGCGTCGGCGTCGGCGACGGCGGGCAGTTCGAAGCGCAGTTCGCAGCGCTCGAGCCCCGGCGCGCTTATCCACAACGCCCGACGGTCCAGAGCGTTGGGTAAAAACACCAGGCCGCCGTCCTGCACCAGGGTCACGAACTCGCCCTCCGCGGTGTTCACGGAGGCACCGCGCGGCAGGGGCGCGCCGTTGGCGTTGGTGGCCTTGAGCAAGGCCCGACGGGTCATCGTGATGCCGAATTCAACGTTGTCGACGGCGCCGCGGCCGGCCGAAATAACCGCCAGCCCGTTGTGAATGTCGACGTTGCGCGGCAGGGTTTTGGTGTCGACTTCCACCGGGCTTTTGCCGTAAGCCGTCACTTGCGGAATCACCGCCTGACCTTGCCAGTCGGTCCACACCGGACCGCTAGGGGTCGATACTTTGATGGAACTCACATCACCGACCGACAACAACGCAAAGGTCTCGCTCACCGGGTACGGCGACAGCGTCACACCATCGCCGTGCAGCACCGCGCCACCGCGAGCGCTGGCCTGGTAGCTGGAGCGCTCGGCATCGGCGCGGGTGTAATTGAGATCGAGCTGGGTGTAGCGCGGCAGCAGCGACACGCCGGCCGTGGATTGCACCTGTCTATCGCCAGTGTCGTGTTCGACGCCAACCCGGTAACCCAGTTGATCGTTGACCCGTTCACTTAAGCCCACGCCGCTGCGCAATTCGCCGGCGGAACTGCGTACCCAGCTGCGCGCCCGGCGGTTTTCGCCCAGCGGAACGCTGAGGTTCAGGTAGACACTGTCATCGTTGCCGTTCGAACCGCTGAGCTGCCATTCGGCGGTCGCCGAGACGGACACGCCAGCAATGTTGGTGCCCCAGGATGCGAGTGCGCGGCTGCTGCTTTGGCCGTCGAACGAACTGGACCGGCTAAAGCCGCTGCTGAAAGCGCCGAGCCATGGATGCGACCAGGACAGGGCCGCGCTTTGCTGATCGCGGTAAAGGGATTGGCTGTTGTCGGACGTATTGGCAAACACCGCCTCTTCCAGTTCCCGGTACCCCGGGGTTCGGTAAGAACCGCCGGCATTGAGCGCCCACTGCTCGCTCAATCGATGCGAGACGCTCAGGTCAGCTTGCAGCCCCTGACTGGCGTGTCTGCCGCTGGCGTCAGCACCGATCAGCGTGGCTTGCAGCTGGGTGACAGGCGAGGGCAACAGGCCGACGCTGGTACCCGCCGCGCGATAGTCGGCTGCACCGGTCATGCCGGCGCTGAGCAACACCTGCGGGGTGAGCGCACCGCTCCACCCGCCGCTGATGACCCAGGGATCGCCACCCTGCGCGTCATCGACATTGCGCACCTGACCGGCGCCCAGCGAATAACCGGGCGCTGGCAGGCCGACCCCCAACATCGCGGCCGGCACGGTAAAGCTGCGCTCGCTGCCATCGGTCTCCTTGATCGTGACTTCCACGTCGGAGCGCGTGTTGAGCCGTCGCACGTTGCTGAGCGCGAACGGGCCGGCAGGTACCACCGTGGAGTGGATCAGTGAACCGTTTTGCCGAACCTCGACCAGGGCCTGACTGTTGGCGATCCCTTCAATGACTGCGTTTTGCCCTTCGACCTGCAGTGCTTGTTCATTCAGCACCTGTACGCCGGTGATCTGCGGACCGGCGAGCACTGGGTTGTAGAGGTTGATCTGACCCGCCTGCAGCACCGCTTCCTGGCTGGCGAAAGTACGCTGGGCGTAGGCCGCAATATGCGTCGTTGTGGACAGGTCGTCCTGCCAGGTCTGCACCTGACGGCTGCGCACGATCCAGTCACCGGCATTGAAGCCGAGTTCGGTGTTGGCCGAGGCGTAGCGGCTGGTGCTGGCGGCAGAACGGCTGTGCAAACCAGTGACGTCGTAGTTGATCAAACCGGCGATACCACCGGTTTGATAGCCGGAAAAATCCCGGGCACTGGGGCGTATCGCGTCGGTGGGCACGATCAACGACAGAGCAAGGCTCGCGGGATCGGGTTCGATGACGGTCTGCGAAGCGCTGCCAAGAAAATCGTGGCATGGGCCATCGTCCAGCAAACGATCGGGCACTGTCAGGTTCGCTGCATCGAGTAGCGCGCGATCGAAGCACAACGCACCTTCGCGATCGAACGTGATATCGACCCGGCCATGACGCTGGCCGTTGACGATCAGCGTGACCGGGTGGCGGCCGGCCGTGAACTGCGGCGCGAGCATCAGCAGCGTCGCCAGCGCCGGATCGATGCCGCGTTGCAGTAACGTGTCTTTGTCGAACGACGCCGGCATCGACACTTCACCGTAGGCGTCGAGCATCATCAGCACGTTGCTCAACAGCAACGCCAATGTGGTTCGCTGCCATGGATGAGGGCGAGCGCCATCCCGAATAACGGGCACGGCTTCGCCATCACGGTAATTCGATACTGTGTTCATGAGGATCACTTGGGTTATTGCGGCGTGCGCCTACTGGCACGCCTGTGGCAACGGCCAAGGGGCCGTCGCCTTGAAACATTGGCGCTCATCGTTCCTTGATGACGCCGTCAGAATGGTTCAGGACTGGATGGGCGCCTCGTAATGCGGCACTGCAAAGCCGTAGACCGTCGCCGGTTGAAAACGCACTTGCGTGGCGGGGCCCTCGTCGACCTTGATGCTGATGTGTTCACCGGGCAGCACGTAGGTTTTCGGCAGCATCACATTGCCCGCCGCCGGCAACAATTGCACTTCCTGGCCCAGGCGCACCACATAAGGCGTGTCGTTGCGCACGGTCAGTTGACCGTCCTTCAGCGACCATTTCAGGTCGGTCCACGGTGTGCGATTGGGCGCCAGGCCTTTGGGGTGCAGGATCACCGGCAAGTTTTGCCGCACCGTCACGCCGACACGGGCCTGACCTGCCTCGGCGGGCGCTTTGCCCTGGGGAATGCCTTCGAAGATCACCCGCTTCAAACGCTGCGTGAGCAGAGGTTTTTCCGTTTGCAAAATGAACCGCACCAATTGGGTTTTGCCCGCGTCGACGCGCGCCAGGGGGGGCGTCACGAACACCAGGGACTCACGATCTTCGGCAATGTCTTCGAGGGTGATGTGCATCAACGCCAGGTGGGTGTCGGTGTTGGTCACGGACACGGACGCTTCGCCGTCGGCCTCGTTGACGATGACCACCGAAGTGTTCGGCACCATGCCGTCCGCCTCGGCGTGTGCGGTCAGCAGCAGGGCAAATGCGCCGATGCCCGAATGGAACAAATGACGGGTGACTCTGGAAAACATCGTCATGACGTGTCTCGTTGAATGTTCAAAAAAATGGAGCCGGAAACACCGGTCGATCAGTAGTTCAACTGCACGGTGATGTGCCCGTCGATGGGGATCTCATCGGTCAGCGTCAGGTCATTGGCGCGCACGATGGTGGTGAACGCCGTGAGGCGTGCGCGCAAATCCTTGATAGCGATCGGTGTGCCAAGGTCATTCAAGGCCGCGAACGCGGTCCGGCCAGCGTGCCCCAGGTAGGAGGACACTCGCCAGGTGGCACCGTCGTTGAGGGAAATGATGGTTTTCACCGCCACCCCATCGGCCACCGTATCGAACAGACCCAGTGCAACGCTGCCCAGGTTCTGATCGTCGTTGATGGCGCCCAGCCCGTGGCTATTGGGGTGGAAGGCGGAAGTGCCCGAGCGGTTGTCGATCGTTGTCAGAGTAAATGGCGTGGCGCCACCGCAATTCACCTGCAGATACAGCGTGCCGTTTTCCAGGGCCGTGGGCTGGTCCGGCCTCAGGTCTTTCACCGTGACTTTGCCGTGGTCGACGATGCCGCCGCCGGACAGGCTGGGTGTGCAGGCGCTGGGGGTGATCAGGCCGGTGACGCTCAATTCTGTGCTGCTGGAGGCGAAGGCCGCAGGGGCGCAGGCGATCAGCAGTGGGGTCCATAGAGCGAGGGAGCATCTGTCCATGATGGGTCGTCCTTTGAGTAAGCGGGCAACGTTGAGTACCGGGTGTTGCCCGTTGTTGACGGAGGGCTACAGGTACTTGATCTGGAGGGTTGCGGAGCCGTCGAGTGTGACTTCATCGGTCAGGGTCAGGCTGTTGGTGGGGGCGATACCGGTACGCACACGTAACTCAAGGCTCAAATCCTTCATCGCGATTGGAGCAACGTCGGCGCCCAGAGCACCGACACTCCAGATGTTGTTGACCCCCCAGAATGCTGTCGACCCTTCCTTGAGCCAGGTCTCGCCGCCATCCGTGGAGAGAATGGCTTGAGCATGGGTAGCGTCCGCCATCACATTGCGCGGAATAACGCGAAAGTGGCCCAGCTTTTCGTTGGTATTGATCAGCCCCAGGCCAAAGTAATTACCCGAAGTGCCTGTGCCTGCACGGTTATCAATCGGGTTTATGGCAAACGACGTAGCGGCATCGCAGCTCACTGTCATTGGCATGATTATTTCAGGCAAGTAAGTGTGTGTGTCGGCATTGAGGTCTTGCACGGAAAACTTGCCGTGATCGGCGATGCCGCCACCGGCCAGTACGGGTGTGCATGCATTCGGAGTGATCAGGCCTTTTACAGTCAGGTCCGTGCTGGAGGCGGCGAAAGCGGATGAGACACCGGTCAGCAGCAAAGCAGCGGTCAGGAGGGATAAACGTGTGTTCATGTGCTGGCTCTTCCTTGATGAAAGATTGTTGGGTAATTGCCCTGTACGGACAGGGCGCAATCTATCGGTCGACGTAGCCTGGCGGAATGCAACTAATACGAAAACGGAGGGGCTGGTGTATGAAAGAGCGTTGCAGGCTACAAATCGCTCGCCTGCGTCGCGTTGTCTGTAAGCCTTCGGTGTGGCCGATGTCGCTTGAAAATGTAGGGCGGTTCTTTTTGTTCCATAGGAGAAAGACCAGCCCCCCGATTACATTGGGTGAGGTGGTGTGACGCTCGGGATGGGGCGTTGTGGTAGGACCCGGATAGCGCTATTTTTCGCGCATTCCGGCCACCAAACAGGATTATTCCGACAATGCGCGTAATCATTGCTGACGACCATCCGGTCGTTCGTATCGGCATGCGAATGCTCGTCGATCTGAACCGGACATGCGTGGTGGTAGGGGAGGCGGATGGTCCCGACAGTCTGTTGAGTCTGCTGTGCACGACGCCTTGTGATCTGTTGATCACCGACTTTTGCATGCCGGGCAACTTGCAGGCCGATGGGTTGAAAATGCTGAGCCGGGTGCGACGTGGCTACCCGACGATGCCGATCATTCTGGTCACCATGTTTGCCAGCGTCACCACGCTGAGGGCGGCGTTCGCACTGGGCGTGGTGGCGATCATCGACAAAGGCGCGTCGACAAAGGAACTGCCCCAGGCGATCAAGTCGGTGGCTGATGGGCGCCGTTACGTCAGCGAATCGTTGCGCACCGCACTGCTTCAGGCAGACGCGCAGGGTCAGTCGAGTTCTGCTGTGCTTTCGGCAAAAGAGCACGAGGTGGTCAGAATGCTCGCCAGTGGCATGACCGTCAGTGAGATCGCAGGGCACTTCAAACGCAGCGTTTCGACTATCAGCAAACAGAAAAGCATGGCGATGCAGCGGCTCGGCATTTCCACGGATGTGGACCTTTTTGCCTATGCCCGTGAGAGTGGCATGGTGCATTAGGTTCGCAACGCACTCGGGCAGTCCCGATATTCCCGCCGCGAATGCCCATGGTCTTCCCCATGTTTGCAGACTATCGTGCAGGCAATTCTTGAAACGTCCGGAGCTTGCCCATGAGTGATGCCCACAACGCCTTGATCACCCGGTTCTATGAGGCCTTCCAGCGCCTGGATGCCGAAGCCATGAGCGCCTGCTACACCGACGATGTGGTGTTCAGCGATCCGGCATTCGGCGAATTGCGCGGTCGTGATGCCGGCGACATGTGGCGCATGCTCACCACGCGGGCCAAGGACTTTTCCCTGACCTTCGACAACGTGCGGGCCGACGAGCGTACCGGTGGCGCTCACTGGGTCGCCACGTATCTGTTCAGCCAGACCGGCAACATTGTGGTCAACGACATTCAGGCACGCTTCGTGTTTCGCGACGGCAAGATTTGCGAGCACCATGACAGCTTCGATCTGTGGTCCTGGTCGCGGCAGGCGCTGGGTTTCAAAGGGCTGATTCTGGGCTGGACGCCTCAGGTCAGAAACGCCGTTCGTGCTCAAGCCCTGAAGGGGCTGAAGGCATTCCAGGCCAGTCGCTGATAAGATTGCGGCTTGTTTCCTACAAGCCTTGATCGTCACATGAGCGCCCTCAGCGAATCTTCCGACATTGCCGCCGACTCCGTGCTGCCCGTCAGCAAACCCTGGTTTGTCTACCTCGTTCGCGCAGCCAACGGTTCGCTCTACTGCGGCATCAGCGACGACCCCGTGCGCCGTTTCGCTACTCACCAGAGCGGCAAGGGCGCGCGGTTTTTCCTCTCCAGCCCGGCCGTGGCGCTCGTCTACACAGAAGCCTGTCGCGATAAAAGCGACGCGTTGCGCCAGGAACGGTTGATCAAAAAACTCAGGAAAAGCGCCAAGGAATGTCTGGTCGCGAGCGCCGCTGTGGGCTTATCAACCTGACTGATACGTTCCTATCAGGCAGACCCGTAGGCCGCTTGTTGATTGCGCGCTAAGCTGCGAATTCCTTATCCGTGCGACGGAGCCGAGCATGTCCGAGTTGATTCTTCATCATTACCCAACGTCCCCTTTTGCCGAAAAAGCTCGCCTGCTGTTGGGCTTCAAGGGCTTGTCCTGGCGCTCAGTGCACATCTCGCCAGTGATGCCAAAACCCGATCTGACGGCGCTGACCGGTGGCTACCGCAGGACGCCAGTGTTGCAGATCGGCGCGGATATCTATTGCGACACGTCGCTGATCGCTCGCCGCCTGGAGCAGGAAAAAGCCTTGCCGGCGTTTTTCCCGGAAGGTCAGGAAATGATTGCCGCGACCTTTGCGGCCTGGGCTGATTCGGTGGTGTTCCAGCACGCGGTCAGCCTGGTCTTTCAGCCGGAATCGATAGCCGTGCGCTTTGGCAAGTTGTCGCCGGAAGCGATCAAGGCGTTCCTCGCCGACCGCGCCGGGCTGTTCAGTGGTGGCAGCGCGACCAGGCTGTCCTCCGAGCAGGCAAAACATCAATGGCCGACGATCATGGCGCGTCTGGAGCAGCAGCTGCAGCGCGAACAGGGTGATTTCCTGTTTGGCGAGCCGTCGATTGCCGACTTCGCCTTGGCCCATCCGTTGTGGTTTCTCAAGGCGACGCCGGTGACATCGCCGTGGGTGGATGCCTATCCGGCTGTGTCAGCCTGGTTTGGGCGGGTGATGGGCTTTGGGCATGGTGCGTCCAGCGAGATGACATCCGCGGAGGCGTTGGAAGTGGCGCGCAATGCCACGCCAGCGGCGTTGCCCGATGAGCCGTTCGCAGAGCCGAACGGGTTTGAGCCTGGCGAGCAGGTAAAAATCGCGGCCATCGATTACGGGGTTGATCCCGTGGCGGGCGAGTTGCTGTTTGCGGGCAGCGAGGAATTGATCCTGCGCCGAGAGGACGAACGCGGCGGTGTGGTGCATGTGCATTTTCCGCGCTTTGGATTCCGCATCGAAAAACATTGACGTACACATTGTGGGAGCGAGCTCGCTCCCACAGTTATTTCAGGGCTGCGAGGATTGCGTCCGGGTCATACCCGCGAATCAACGTCCCGTTCACATCGATGATCGGAATCCCGCCGCCACCCAGCGCCTCATACGCCTTGCGCGCCTCGGCATCCTTCTCGATATCGAATTCCTTGTACGGAATGCCTTTCTGATCGAGAAAACGCCGGGTCAATTTGCAATAGCCGCACCAGTCGGTGGCGTAGAGCACGACGCTGGCCTTGGCCTGAGTCTGCTCCGACACGACCTGTGAAGGGTTGAACACCCGCTCGATCTTGCCCCAGTTCTGATAAACCACGATCACCAGCAGGATCAGCAGGAATTTCTTGAGTACGCTGCCGAGCATCAGTTGCGTCGCTTGAGCTGGTCGGTCAGTTGCGTCGGCAAGCCTTTGATGATCAGCGTGCCGGCTTCTTCGTCGTACTCGATCTTCGAGCCCAGCAGGTGCGCTTCAAAGCTGATGGACAGGCCTTCCGCACGGCCGGTGAAGCGACGGAATTGATTCAGGGTGCGTTTGTCTGCCGGGATTTCCGGGGACAAGCCGTAGTCCTTGTTGCGGATGTGATCGTAGAACGCTTTCGGGCGTTCTTCGTCGATCAGCTCCGAGAGCTCTTCCAGGCCCATCGGTTCGCCGAGCTTGGCCTGGCTGCTGGCGTAATCGACCAGGGTCTTGGTCTTTTCGCGGGCGGACTCTTCGGGCAAATCTTCGCTTTCCACGAAGTCACTGAACGCCTTGAGCAGGGTGCGGGTTTCGCCCGGGCCGTCGACGCCTTCCTGGCAGCCGATGAAATCGCGGAAATACTCCGACACCTTTTTTCCGTTCTTGCCTTTGATGAAGGAAATGTACTGCTTGGACTGTTTGTTGTTCTGCCATTCGGACACATTGATCCGCGCGGCCAGGTGCAGTTGGCCCAGGTCCAGGTGCCGGGACGGGGTTACGTCCAGCTGATCGGTCACTGCAACGCCTTCGCTGTGGTGCAGGAGCGCAATCGCCAGGTAATCGGTCATGCCCTGCTGGTAATGCGCGAACAGCACGTGGCCGCCCACCGAGAGGTTCGACTCTTCCATCAGCTTTTGCAGATGTTCCACCGCCACCCGGCTGAACGCCGTGAAGTCCTTGCCGCCCTCGAAGTATTCCTTCAGCCAGCCGCTGAACGGGTGCGCGCCGGATTCGGCATGGAAGAAACCCCAGGCCTTGCCTTGTTTGGCGTTGTAGCTCTCATTGAGGTCGGCAAGCATGTTCTCGATAGCGCTCGACTCGGCGAGTTCAGAGTCGCGGGCGTGAAGAACTGCAGGTGTGCCGTCGGGTTTTTTGTCGATCAGGTGGACGATGCAATGACGGATCGGCATGGGCTTCTCGGCTGATTGAAGAGAGGAGGGCGTACTCCCCCGAAAAAGTGCCAAGTGTACCGCAACCACTGGTTTTGGCGCGGCATGAAGGGCAAATCCGGAGCGACCGGTGGCGCTTATGCGTTTTTTTCCCGTTTTAGAGTAATAAAGCTGACCAAATGGGTAGCTAGAGGCGGATATTTCCCCGTCTCTGTGCTAGTTTTGCCCCGTCTTGCGCGAAGTCACTGCGTTAAGCGTGCATTCAGCATTTGTCAGGTCGAACCAAACCCTGATTTCGGTATCTATAACCCCGATCCAGTGGTTATTGGCCGAGGGTGCCAGATCCAGAAGATCGGGCTCGATGGCTGACACTGCACTCTGCAATCCATATGAATTTGATAGGGAAGGAACACTACATGGCTCTTACTAAAGACCAACTGATCGCCGACATCGCTGAAGCTATCGACGCGCCAAAAACCACCGCGCGTAACGCTCTGGACCAACTGGGCCAAATCGTTGCTGATCAGCTGGAAAACGGCGGCGAAATCACTCTGCCAGGTATCGGCAAACTGAAAGTGACTGAGCGTCCTGCCCGTACTGGCCGTAACCCTTCGACTGGCGCTGCCATCGAAATCGCTGCCAAGAAAGTTATCAAGCTGGTTGTGGCCAAAGGCCTGACCGACGCTGTTAACAAGTAAGACGCAGTAAAAAAAGCCGTGCTCCGGAGCAATCCGGGCACGGCTTTTTTGTGGCTGTGATATGCCGCGAACACCGCTAAACCCATATGGGAGCGGGCTTGCTCCCACATTTGATTTGTGACGGTCAGGTAATCAGCTTTTTTTAACCCAGCGCTCGCGCCAGACCTGCTGCTCGGATTTGGTCTGGAAGGTCCAGGCAACGAAGCGGCTCTGTTTCTGACCCTGGGACATCTCTACCACCTGGCTTTCCAGGACGCCGGCCTTTTTCAACGCTGTCTGGATCGCAGGCAAGTTAGAGGCCTTCGACACCAAAGTGCTGAACCACAACACTTTGTGCTGGAAGCTCGCACTTTCGGCGATCAATTGCGTCACAAACCGCGCTTCGCCGCCTTCACACCACAGCTCTGCCGATTGACCGCCGAAGTTCAGCACCGGCAATTTACGTTTTGGGTCGGCACGGCCCAGAGCGCGCCATTTGCGCTCGCTGCCCTTGGTCGCTTCGTCCATCGAGGCGTGGAACGGCGGGTTGCACATCGTCAGGTCAAAGCGTTCTCCCGGCTCCAGCAAGCCCAACAGGATGTGCTTGGGATTGCTTTGCTGACGCAACTGGATGGCTTTGTTCAGTCCATTTGATTGCACGATGGCTTTGGCGGCGGCCACGGCTGTCGGGTCGATTTCCGAACCGAGGAAGTGCCAGCGGTAATCGCTATAGCCGATCAATGGATAGACGCAGTTGGCGCCCATGCCGATGTCGAGCACCTTGACCGGCGCACCGCGAGGGATTTCACCGTCATTGACGCTGGCCAGCAGGTCGGCGAGGAAGTGCACGTAGTCGGCACGCCCCGGAACCGGCGGGCAAAGGTAATCAGCGGGGATGTCCCAATGGGCGATGCCGTAAAACGACTTGAGCAACGCTCGGTTGAACACACGTACCGCATCCGGGCTGGCGAAGTCGATGCTTTCCTTGCCATACGGGTTGATGATCACGAACTTCGCCAGTTCCGGCGTGGTTTTGATCAGTGCCGGGAAGTCGTAACGACCCTGATGGCGGTTGCGCGGGTGCAGGCTGGCCTTTTCACGCGGTTCCACGGCTTTGGCCGGGGTGGCGGTGTCAGGCTTTTTGCGCGCAGGTCTTGGTGTGCGGGGGGCGTTCATGGGCGTTGTCGATTCGGGTATGGCTAAAAGTGGCGGGTATTGTCCCACATCGGCTCGGTATTGATGACAAAAGTGCGGACAACGCCGATCAAGTGTGAAAGCTGGCCTGCTCGCGACGGCGGGGTGTCAGTCGACATCAATGTTGAATGTCACGCCGCCTTCGCGAGCCAGCCCGCTCCCACAGGGGATTTGAGGTATTGGGAGGACAGGGGCAGGCACAAAAAAGGGACGCCATTGCGGCCTCCCTTTTTCATCGCGATGTGCCGTTACAGACTGGCAATTCGCGCGTGCTGCTCGGCCAACTTGCCCAAAGCCTGTTCGGCTTCGGCCAGTTTGGCGCGTTCTTTCTCGATGACTTCAGCCGGGGCCTTGTCGACGAAACCGGCGTTGGACAGCTTGCCGCCCACTCGCTGAACTTCGCCCTGCAGACGCAGGATTTCCTTGTCCAGGCGGGCCAATTCGGCGTCCTTGTCGATCAGGCCGGCCATCGGCACCAGCACTTCCATCTCGCCCACCAGTGCCGTGGCGGACAGCGGCGCTTCTTCGCCGGCAGCCAGCACAGTGATCGATTCGAGGCGAGCCAGCTTCTTCAGCAGAGCTTCGTTCTCGGTGAGGCGGCGCTGGTCTTCGGCGCTGACATTCTTCAGGAAGATCGGCAGCGGCTTGCCAGGACCAATGTTCATTTCGCCACGGATGTTGCGCGTGCCGAGCATCAGTTCCTTGAGCCATTCGATGTCGTTTTCGGCGGCCGGATCAATGCGCTCTTCATTGGCCACTGGCCAAGGTTGCAGCATGATCGTCTTGCCCTGAATACCGGCCAGCGGCGCAATGCGCTGCCAGATTTCTTCGGTGATGAACGGCATGAACGGGTGCGCCAGGCGCAGCGCGACTTCCAACACCCGGACCAGGGTGCGGCGGGTGCCGCGCTGACGCTCAACCGGGGCGTTTTCGTCCCACAGCACAGGCTTGGACAGTTCCAGGTACCAGTCGCAATACTGGTTCCAAATGAACTCGTACAAGGCTTGTGCCGCCAGGTCGAAGCGGAACTGGTCAAGCTGACGAGTGACTTCGGCTTCGGTGCGTTGCAGCTGCGAGATAATCCAGCGATCCGCCAGGGACAGTTCGTAGGCTTCGCCGTTCTGGCCGCAGTCTTCACCCTTGTCCAGAACATAACGCGCGGCGTTCCAGATTTTGTTGCAGAAGTTGCGATAGCCTTCGACGCGGCCCATGTCGAACTTGATGTCACGGCCGGTGGACGCCAGCGAGCAGAAGGTGAAACGCAGGGCGTCGGTGCCATAACTGGCGATACCGTCGGCGAACTCGTCGCGGGTCTGCTTCTCGATTTTCTTCGCCAGTTTCGGTTGCATCAGGCCGGAGGTGCGTTTCTGTACCAGCTCTTCCAGTTCGATACCGTCGATGATGTCCAGCGGGTCCAGGACGTTGCCCTTGGACTTGGACATTTTCTGGCCCTGGCCATCGCGCACCAGGCCGTGCACATAAACGGTCTTGAACGGAACCTGCGGCGTGCCGTCTTCGTTCTTCACCAGATGCATGGTGAGCATGATCATCCGGGCAACCCAGAAGAAAATGATGTCGAAACCGGTTACCAGCACGTCGGTGGAGTGGAATTTCTTCAGAAACTCAGTCTGCTCAGGCCAGCCGAGCGTGGAGAAGGTCCACAGGCCCGAACTGAACCAGGTGTCGAGAACGTCGTTGTCCTGTTGCAGTGCCACGTCTGGACCGAGATTGTTCTTGCTGCGTACTTCGGCTTCGTCGCGACCGACGTAGACTTTGCCCGACTCGTCGTACCAGGCCGGAATCCGGTGGCCCCACCACAACTGACGGCTGATGCACCAATCCTGGATGTCGCGCATCCACGAGAAGTACATGTTTTCGTATTGCTTTGGCACGAACTGGATGCGGCCATCTTCAACGGCAGCAATCGCTGGCTCGGCCAATGGCTTTGTCGAAACGTACCACTGGTCGGTCAGCCACGGCTCGATGATCGTGCCGGAGCGGTCGCCTTTCGGCACTTTCAGGGCGTGATCGTTGACGCTGACCAGCAGGCCTGCAGCGTCAAATGCAGCCACGATTTGCTTGCGGGCTTCGAAGCGGTCGAGGCCGGCGTATTCGGCCGGGATCTTGCCATCGATGCTTTCGTTCAGCGTGCCGTCGAGGTTGAACACCTGGCAGGCCGGCAGTACGGCCGCGTTTTTGTCGAAGATGTTCAGCAGTGGCAGGTTGTGGCGTTTGCCGACTTCGTAGTCGTTGAAGTCGTGGGCCGGGGTGATTTTCACGCAGCCGGTGCCGAATTCAGGGTCGCAGTAATCGTCCGCGATGATCGGGATGCGGCGGCCGACCAGCGGCAGCTCGACAAATTTTCCGATCAAAGCTTTGTAGCGTTCGTCGTTCGGGTTAACCGCGACGGCGGAGTCGCCGAGCATGGTTTCCGGGCGAGTGGTCGCGACGATCAGGAAATCATCGCCGTCCGCGGTTCTTACGCCGTCGGCCAGCGGGTACTTCAGGTTCCACAAAAAGCCTTTCTCGTCGTGGTTTTCCACTTCAAGGTCGGAAATCGCCGTGTGCAGCTTGGTATCCCAATTGACCAGGCGCTTGCCGCGGTAGATCAGGCCATCTTCATGCAGGCGCACGAAGGCTTCTTTTACGGATTCCGAGAGGCCGTCATCCATGGTGAAGCGCTCACGGCTCCAGTCTACGGACGAGCCGAGGCGACGGATCTGACGGCTGATGTTGCCGCCGGACTCATCCTTCCATTCCCAGATTTTCTCGAGAAATTTCTCGCGCCCCAGGTCGTGGCGGCTCTGGCCCTTGGCTTCGAGTTGACGTTCCACGAGCATCTGCGTGGCAATGCCAGCGTGGTCGGTACCCGGCTGCCACAGGGTGTTGCGACCCTGCATGCGGCGGAAACGGATCAGGGCGTCCATGATCGCGTTGTTGAAGCCGTGGCCCATGTGCAGGCTGCCGGTGACGTTCGGCGGCGGGATCATGATGGTGTAGGACTCGCCCGCGCCTTGCGGGGCGAAGTAATTCTCAGACTCCCAGGTGTTGTACCAGGAAGTTTCAATGGCGTGCGGCTGGTAGGTCTTATCCATGCGCGGCGGGACCCTATTGGCATTTATTCAGGAAAAGCCGGCAAGTATAGCGGGGCATGGGGCGCAGGGCGAGCAGGTGCGGACAGGGCGCAGTCAAATCCAGCGCTGATCTACTGTGGGAGCGAGCTTGCTCGCGATGGCGGTCGGTCGGTCAACATGGATGTTGAAGGTTATGGCCTCATCGCGAGCAAGCTCGCTCCCACAGGGATTTGGGGGGATTCTGGTTATTCGTATTGGCTGAGAAGCCGCTCCATCCGCGCTTCGAGGCGGCGTTTGATTTCGGTCTCGATGTGCGGAGCGAAGTCGTCGATCACGTCTTGCATGATCAGCATCGCAGCAGCGCGCAGTTCGCTGTCCAGATGCAGCAGGGCGTCGGGGCCTTTGCTGGTGTTCGGCGAGGGTTGCGTGGCGGGGGCGGGCGGGGGCGTCGGTTCGACCGACTGCGGCGCATTGCCGACAGACTCGAACAACATGGGAATCTGTTCCTGATCACCGTCGATGACCGTGTCGGTCAATAGCGGTGGTTGCAGGTTGTCATCGCCGAGCAATTGGCGGATCGACTCGAGGTCGTCCAGCAGATGAGCGGACTTTTGTTGCGGTTTTGGAGTGTCCATCGGAATGCTCAGAGTCGCTGTAAACGGTGATCTTGCAGAGGATAGCCCTGTTCGCGGTAGAAACGGAAACTCTCCCGCGCAGCCGCACGAATCGTCGGATCTTCCACCACCACTTCTGCCACGCGGGCGAATTTGTTGGCGAATGCCGGCACTTTCAGGTCGAGATTGACCAGCAGATCCTGGTGCAGGCCGCAGTCATCACCGAGCCCCAGCACGATCAAACTGTCCGGTTCACTGTCGGCGGGGCCATGCGGTATAAAACTTTCGCCCTTGAACGCCCAAAGGCGCGCATTGAGATCCTCACGCTGAGCGGCATCGCTGCAATGCAGGTAAATGCGGTGGCCCATGCGCCAGGCTTTTTCAGTGAGCTTGCAGGCAAAATCCAGCCGTGCCGAAGGATCGGCGCTGGGCAGGATATAGAAGTCGACTTTGGTCATTGCGGTTCCTGAGCCAGGCACGGCGCTGCCCGAAAGCAACGCCGCCCCGGGTCAACGGTTTCAGGCTTTGGCGCGGTCCAGCAGGTATTGAGTCAGCAATGGAACCGGGCGGCCAGTCGCGCCCTTGTCCTTGCCGCCGCTGGTCCATGCGGTGCCGGCGATATCCAGGTGCGCCCAGTTCAGGTTCTTGGTGAAACGCGACAGGAAGCAGGCAGCGGTGATGGTCCCGGCTTTCGGCCCGCCAATGTTGGCGATGTCGGCGAACGGGCTGTCCAGTTGCTCCTGGTATTCATCGAACAGCGGCAATTGCCAGGCGCGGTCGTCAGCGGTCTGGCCGGCGCTCAACAGTTGGCCGATCAGTTCGTCGTTGTTACCCAGCAGGCCTGAAGTGTGGGCGCCCAAGGCCACGACGCACGCGCCGGTCAGAGTCGCGATGTCGATCACGGCTTGTGGCTTGAAGCGTTCGGAGTAGGTCAGGGCATCGCACAGCACCAGGCGGCCTTCAGCGTCGGTGTTGAGGATTTCCACAGTCTGGCCGCTCATGGTGGTGACGATGTCGCCAGGGCGCGATGCGTTGCCGCTCGGCATGTTCTCGGCGCACGCCAAAATGCACACCAGGTTGATCGGCAGTTTCAGCTCAAGTACGGCGCGCAGGGTGCCGAACACGCTGGCAGCGCCGCCCATGTCGTACTTCATTTCATCCATGCCCAGGCCCGGCTTCAGGCTGATGCCGCCGGTGTCAAAGGTGATGCCTTTGCCGACCAGGGCGTACGGCTTCTCGGATTTCTTGCCGCCGTTGTATTGCATGACGATCAGGCGCGGAGGCTGGGCGCTGCCCTGGCCCACGGCGTAGAACGAACCCATGCCCAGTTCCTTGATCTTCTTCTCATCAAGGACTTCGACTTTCAGGGTTTTGAATTCTTTGCCGAGGTTCTTGGCTTGCTCGCCGAGGAACGTCGGGTGGCAGATGTTCGGCGGCAGGTTGCCCAGGTTGCGGGTGAAGGCCATGCCGTTGGCGATGGCGGTAGCGTGGGTCACGGCGCGCTCGACTTCAGCCTGCGCAGCCTTGATGGTCAGCAGGGTGACTTTCTTCAGGGCGCGAGGTTCGGCTTTCTGGCTTTTGAACTGGTCGAAGGTGTATTTGCCGTCCACCAGGGTTTCAGCCAGCAGGCGGGTCTTGCCGTAGCTGTCGCGGCCCTTGACCACGATTTCGTCCAGCGCCAGCACGGCGTCGGTGCCGCCCAGGCCTTTCAGCGTGTTGAGTACGCCGGCAATGATTTTGCGGAACGGGCGGTCGCCCAGCTCTTCGTCCTTGCCCACGCCGACCAGCAGGACACGGTCCGCCTTGAGATTCGGCAGGCTGTGCAGCAACAGGCTCTGGCCGACTTTGCCCGCGAGGTCACCGCGCTTGAGCACAGCGCTGATCGCGCCGCCAGTCAGTTCATCGAGCTGTTTGGCCACGGCGCCGAGCTTGCGGCCTTCACCGACGGCTACGACCAGCGTGGCGGTCTTCAACGTTTCTGGGCTAACGCTTTTTACAACCAGTTCCATGTCCGGGTCCCTGAATAATGGTCAACGTGCGCGGGCAAAACGGCGACGCACAGACGCTTGCTTATATAGATGGAAAAACGCAGGTCACGGCCCGCGACAAAGGCCGCAGTTTGAACCTCGCTCCCTGCGCCTGACAACCCTCGGTTGTACGATCTTCAGCGCATTGAACGCCAGCTTGAGCATGCGCAGTGACAGGCGCACTCAATCACAGGATAATGCGCCATCTTTTTCGGCGGCTCTGCCCTGCGGGCTGTCTGATACGTTTGCTTGTTTGGCCGCCTTAGCCTGACAACCCTGGAGTGTCTGGTTTGATTGTCTTCCGTTATCTGTCCCGCGAAGTCCTGTTGACCTTGAGCGCTGTCAGCGCCGTGCTGCTGGTCATCATCATGAGCGGTCGCTTCATCAAATACCTCGCCCAGGCGGCCTCGGGCCTTCTGGATCCGGGCTCGCTGTTCCTGATCATGGGCTTCCGCCTGCCGGGCTTCCTGCAGCTGATCCTGCCGCTGGGCCTGTTTCTCGGGATCCTGCTGGCCTACGGTCGTCTGTACCTCGAAAGCGAAATGACTGTGCTGTCGGCCACCGGCATGAGCCAGCAGCGTCTGTTTGTCATTACCCTGTTTCCGGCCACGTTGGTGGCGCTGATCGTGGCCTGGCTGAGCCTGAGCCTGGCGCCACAAGGTGCCAACCAGTTCCAGTTGCTGCTGAACAAGCAGGATGCGCTGACCGAGTTCGATACCCTCGAGCCGGGTCGCTTCCAGGCGTTGCGGGACGGGACCCGGGTCACCTACACCGAGCAGTTGACCGATGATCGTGTCAATCTGGCAGGTGTGTTCATTTCGCAAAAGAACACCAACTCTGACCAGAAGGATCGGGGGATTTCCGTGCTGGTGGCCGAGAAGGGCCGCCAGGAAATCCGTCCGGACGGCAACCGCTACCTGATTCTCGACAACGGCTACCGCTATGACGGTAATCCGGGGCAGGCCGACTATCGCGCGATCAAGTACGACGAGTACGGGGTATTGCTGCCAAAGCCGGACGTCAGTGACGAAGTGACCGACCGTGATGCAATGAGCACTCGTTCCTTGATGGGGACCGATGACACGCGTATGCGCGCTGAGTTGCAATGGCGTCTGTCCTTGCCGTTGCTGGTGTTCATCGTGACGTTAATGGCGGTGCCGTTGTCGCGGGTCAACCCGCGCCAGGGTCGTTTCCTCAAGCTGCTGCCGGCGATTCTTCTTTATATGGCTTACCTGACTATCCTGATTGCCGCCCGCGGCGCCCTCGATAAAGGCAAGATCCCGCCGGCCCTGGGATTATGGTGGGTTCACGGGATGTTCCTGATCATCGGTCTCGGGTTGCTTTACTGGGAGCCGTTGCGCTTGAAGATGGCGAGTCGCCGCAGCGCGCTGGAGGTGGCTCGTGGTTAAGCTCGATCGCTACATCGGAAGCAGCGTATTCACGGCCATCCTGGCAGTACTGGGGATAATTCTCGGCCTGGCGACACTGTTTGCCTTCATCGACGAGATGGGTGAGGTCAGCGATACCTATACGCTGATGGATGCTTCCAGTTACGTCTTGCTGACGGCTCCGCGTCGTCTTTACGACATGTTGCCAATGGCGGCCCTGATCGGGTGTCTGATTGGCCTCGGCAGTCTGGCCAGCAACAGCGAGCTGACCATCATGCGCGCCGCGGGCGTGTCAATCGGTCGGATCGTCTGGGCGGTCATGAAGCCGATGCTGATCCTGATGGTCGTGGGTGTCGTGATCGGCGAATACGTTGCGCCTGCGACCGAAGTCACGGCGCAGGCCAATCGCTCGCTGGCCCAGGGCAGTGGTGATGCGCAAAGCGCCAAGCACGGCTTGTGGCACCGACAGGGTGACGAATTCATCCACGTCAACTCCGTGCAGCCCAACGGTGTCCTGTACGGCGTGACTCGTTATCGCTTCGATAAAGAACGGCACATGTTGTCGGCAAGCTTTGCCAAGCGTGGCGACTTCGACAAGGATCACTGGCAACTCAGCGACGTCACGACCACGGTGTTCCACGACAAGAGCACCGAAGTGGTTACCACCCCGGTCGAACGCTGGGAAATTGCCCTTAGCCCTCAATTGCTGGACACCGTGGTCATGGCGCCAGATTCACTGTCGATCAGCGGATTGTGGAATTACATCCACTATCTGGCGGATCAGGGGCTGAGCAATGGCCGCTACTGGCTGGCGTTTTGGGTCAAGGTGTTGCAGCCACTGGTGACGGCGGCTCTGGTACTGATGGCGATTTCCTTCATCTTTGGTCCTCTGCGTTCGGTGACCCTCGGCCAGCGTGTGTTCACCGGGGTTCTGGTGGGCTTTACCTTCCGTATCGTCCAGGATTTGCTGGGGCCTTCGAGCCTGGTGTTCGGTTTCTCGCCGCTGTTTGCGGTGCTGATTCCGGCCGGTGTCTGTGCCCTGGCCGGCGTTTGGTTGCTGCGCCGGGCCGGTTGATCGAGGATTTTTCCTGAGCCCGCCGCTATCTGAATCGCCCCTGTCGCAAGACCGGGGCGTTTTTGTACGTGCCGTCTGACCTGCGAACGTGACGCTAGCGCCGTGGATCAGGTACAATTCCCGGCTATTTTTCGGCGGGCTATGCCTGCAGCCTTTTTGAGTGTTGATCCGTGAGTGATTTGAGTCATATCCGCAATTTCTCCATCATCGCCCACATTGACCATGGCAAGTCGACGCTGGCTGATCGATTCATCCAGATGTGCGGCGGCCTTGCCGAGCGCGAAATGGAAGCCCAGGTATTGGACTCCATGGACCTGGAGCGTGAACGCGGGATCACCATCAAGGCCCATAGCGTCACCCTTTATTACACCGCTCGCGATGGCATCAAGTATCAGCTGAACTTCATTGACACCCCCGGCCACGTTGACTTCACCTATGAAGTCAGCCGGTCGCTGGCGGCCTGTGAAGGTGCGTTGCTGGTGGTCGATGCCGGTCAGGGCGTTGAAGCGCAGTCGGTTGCCAACTGCTACACGGCGATCGAGCAGGGCCTGGAAGTCATGCCGGTCCTGAACAAGATCGACCTGCCACAGGCCGATCCGGACCGTGTCAAAGAAGAAATCGAAAAAATCATCGGCATCGATGCCACCGATGCGGTCGAGTGCTCGGCCAAGACCGGTCTGGGCGTCGACGAGGTGCTCGAGCGACTGGTCGCCACCATTCCTCCGCCGACCGGCAATTACGAAGATCCGCTGCAAGCGTTGATCATCGACTCCTGGTTCGACAATTACCTGGGTGTTGTTTCCCTGGTACGCGTTCGCCAAGGCCGTGTGAAGAAGGGCGACAAGATCCTGGTCAAATCCACCGGCAAGATCCACCTTGTGGACAGCGTCGGTGTCTTCAACCCGAAACACACCCCGACGGCTGACCTGAAGGCCGGTGAAGTGGGCTTCATCATTGCCAGCATCAAGGACATTCACGGTGCGCCAGTGGGCGACACCCTGACCTTGAGTTCGACGCCAGACGTCGATGTGCTGCCAGGTTTCAAACGCATTCAGCCGCAGGTTTACGCCGGCCTGTTCCCGGTGAGCTCCGACGATTTCGAAGATTTCCGTGAAGCCCTGCAAAAGCTCACGCTCAACGACTCGTCCTTGCAGTACACCCCGGAAAGCTCCGACGCCCTGGGCTTCGGCTTCCGTTGCGGGTTTCTCGGCATGCTGCACATGGAAATCATTCAGGAGCGCCTGGAGCGCGAGTACGACCTGGACCTGATCACTACGGCGCCGACGGTAATTTTCGAGTTGTTGCTGAAAACCGGTGAAACGATTTACGTCGATAACCCATCGAAGCTTCCGGACCTGTCCTCGATCGAAGACATGCGTGAGCCGATCGTGCGGGCCAACATACTTGTGCCACAAGAGCACCTGGGCAACGTCATTACCCTGTGCATCGAAAAACGTGGCGTGCAACACGACATGTTGTTCCTCGGTTCCCAGGTCCAGGTGACCTACGATTTGCCGATGAACGAAGTGGTTCTGGACTTCTTCGATCGTCTGAAATCGACCAGCCGTGGTTATGCTTCGCTGGATTACCATTTCGATCGTTATCAATCGGCTAGTCTGGTGAAACTGGACGTGCTGATCAACGGTGACAAGGTCGACGCCCTGGCGCTGATCGTGCACAAGGATAACGCGCACTACAAAGGTCGCCAGTTGACCGAGAAAATGAAAGAACTGATTCCGCGCCAGATGTTCGACGTCGCGATCCAGGCCGCCATTGGCGGGCAGATCATTGCGCGAACCTCCGTCAAGGCACTCAGAAAGAACGTATTGGCCAAATGCTACGGTGGTGACGTTAGCCGTAAGAAGAAACTGCTTGAAAAGCAAAAGGCCGGTAAAAAACGCATGAAGCAAGTCGGCAACGTGGAAATTCCACAAGAAGCCTTCCTTGCAGTGCTCAGGTTGGATAGTTAGGTCCTATGTCACTAAATTTCCCGCTGTTGCTGGTCATCGCCGTGTTCGTCTGCGGCCTGTTGGCGTTGCTCGATCTGGTTTTCCTGGCGCCGCGTCGGCGTGCTGCCATTGCCTCCTATCAGGGCAGCGTCAGCCAGCCTGACGGGGTGGTGATCGAGAAACTGAACAAAGAGCCGCTGCTGGTCGAATACGGCAAATCGTTCTTCCCGGTGTTGTTCATCGTGCTGGTCCTGCGTTCGTTTCTGGTGGAACCATTCCAGATTCCGTCCGGCTCGATGAAACCGACCCTGGATGTAGGCGACTTCATTTTGGTGAACAAGTTTTCTTACGGGATCCGCTTGCCGGTGATCGACAAGAAAGTCATCGAAGTCGGTGATCCGCAGCGCGGCGATGTGATGGTGTTCCGTTACCCGAGCGATCCGAACGTCAACTACATTAAACGTGTAGTCGGACTGCCGGGTGACACGATTCGCTACACCGCCGACAAGCGTCTGTTCGTCAACGGTGAGTCGATCGCTGAGCAACTGGTCGGTTCCGAGCCGGGCACGCTGGGCAGCGCTGAGCTCTACAAGGAAAAACTCGGCGTTGCCGAGCACCTGATCCGCAAGGAAATGAGCCGTTATCGCGCCACGCCGGACCATTCGTGGACCGTGCCCGCCGGGCACTATTTCATGATGGGCGACAACCGCGACAACTCCAACGACAGTCGCTACTGGGATGATCCCAGTATTCCCAAGGATCTGCTGGGCATGGTTCCCGACAAGAATATCGTCGGCAAGGCCTTCGCAGTCTGGATGAGCTGGCCGGAACCCAAACTCAGTCACCTGCCGAATTTCTCGCGGGTTGGCCTGATCAAGTAATCACACACGGCGCTGTTGAACACAGCGCCGAATGCATTTCTGGAGTCGGCATAATCGGCGCCGGAAGCATGAAAACAACGATATTCAGGACGTTATTTTTGAACACAGCGTTAATTGTCCCAGGCCTGCGCCGTACCACGGCGATGGCGGTGGAATCCAACCACGAACTCAGCGTGGGTAAACCGTGAGCGTCTCCTTAAGTCGTCTAGAGCGTCAGCTCGGCTACACCTTCAAGGACCAGGAACTGATGGTTCTGGCCCTGACTCACCGCAGCTTTGCCGGGCGTAACAACGAACGCCTGGAATTCCTCGGTGATGCCATCCTTAACTTCGTCGCTGGCGAGGCGCTGTTCGATCGCTTCCCGCTGGCCCGCGAAGGCCAGTTGTCGCGTTTGCGCGCACGCTTGGTGAAAGGTGAGACGCTGGCCGTACTGGCTCGCGGTTTCGATCTGGGCGATTACCTGCGTCTGGGCTCCGGTGAACTGAAAAGCGGCGGCTTCCGTCGCGAGTCGATTCTGGCCGATGCCCTGGAAGCACTGATTGGTGCGATCTACCTCGACGCCGGCATGGACATGGCGCGCGAGCGTGTGTTGGCCTGGCTGACCGGGGAGTTCGAGGGCCTGACGCTGGTCGACACCAACAAAGATCCAAAAACCCGCCTGCAGGAATTCTTGCAATCGCGTGGTTGTGAGCTGCCACGTTACGAAGTGGTGGATATCCAGGGTGAGCCGCATTGCCGAACGTTCTTCGTCGAATGTGAAATCACCTTACTGAATGAAAAAAGCCGAGGTCAGGGTGTGAGCCGTCGTATTGCCGAACAGGTAGCGGCCGCCGCAGCACTGATTGCCCTGGGTGTGGAGAATGGCAATGACTGATACAAACGCAACTCGCTGTGGCTATGTTGCCATCGTCGGCCGTCCCAACGTGGGCAAGTCCACGCTGCTGAACCACATCCTGGGTCAGAAACTGGCGATCACCTCGCGCAAGCCGCAAACCACCCGCCACAACATGCTGGGCATCAAGACCGAAGGCGCCGTGCAGGCGATCTACGTCGACACCCCGGGCATGCACAAGGGCGGCGAAAAGGCGTTGAACCGCTACATGAACAAGACCGCTTCGGCGGCGTTGAAAGACGTCGACGTGGTGATCTTCGTGGTTGACCGCACCAAGTGGACCGACGAAGACCAGATGGTTCTCGAGCGCGTCCAGTACGTGACCGGTCCGCTGATCGTGGCGCTGAACAAGACTGACCGCATTGAAGACAAAGCCGAGTTGATGCCGCACCTGAGCTGGTTGCAGGAACAGCTGCCGAACGCGCAGATCATGCCGATTTCGGCCCAGCACGGGCACAACCTCGAAGCACTGGAGCGTGTGATCGCCGGTTACCTGCCGGAAAACGATCACTTCTTCCCGGAAGACCAGATCACTGACCGCAGCAGCCGTTTCCTCGCCGCCGAACTGGTGCGCGAGAAAATCATGCGCCAGATGGGCGCCGAGCTGCCGTACCAGATCACCGTGGAAATCGAAGAGTTCAAGCAGCAGGGCAAAACCCTGCACATTCATGCCTTGATCCTCGTTGAACGAGACGGCCAGAAAAAGATCATCATTGGCGACAAGGGCGAGCGCATCAAGCGTATCGGCACCGAGGCGCGCAAGGACATGGAGCTGCTGTTCGACTCCAAGATCATGCTCAACCTCTGGGTGAAAGTGAAAGGCGGCTGGTCCGATGACGAGCGTGCGTTGCGCTCGCTGGGTTACGGCGACCTGTAATCGCTTAACTCCGGATACACAAAGATCGAATGTGGGAGCGGGCTTGCTCGCGAATGCGATGTGACAGACAACGAAGATGTTGAATGTTAAGCCGCCTTCGCGAGCAAGCCCGCTCCCACATTGGTTAGCGCTGTTTTCACTGGCTGTATTCTCCCTCTAGAGATACTCGACGCCCATGTCCCAAACCCCACCCATCGGCCAGCCCGCCTACGTCCTCCACTCCCGCGCCTACCGCGAAAACAGTGCGCTGGTGGATTTCCTCACGCCGCAAGGTCGCCTGCGGGCGGTGTTGCGCAGTGCGCGGGGCAAGGCAGGGACGTTGGCGAGGCCGTTCGTGCCGCTGGAAGTCGAGTTTCGAGGGCGTGGCGAGCTGAAGAACGTCGGGCGGATGGAAGCCGCCGGTGTTTCAACCTGGCTCAGCGGTGAGGCATTGTTCAGCGGCCTCTACCTCAATGAACTGTTGATCCGTCTGTTGCCCTCCGAAGACCCGCATCCCGGGGTATTCGATCACTATGCGGCGACCCTGCTCGCGCTGGCCGAAGGTCGGCCGCTGGAGCCGTTATTGCGCTCGTTCGAATGGCGCTTGCTGGATGATCTCGGCTACGGCTTTGCGCTGACCATGGACATCCACGGCGAACCCCTCGCACCGGACGGTCTCTACCGCTTGCAGGTGGATGCGGGTCTGGAGCAGGTCTATCTGCTGCAACCCGGATTGTTCCATGGCACCGAACTGTTGGCCATGGCCGATGCAGACTGGACCGCGCCCGGTGCGCTGTCCGCCGCCAAGCGTCTGATGCGTCAGGCATTGGCTGTGCATCTGGGCGGTCGTCCTTTAGTCAGTCGCGAGCTGTTTCGCAAGCCGTAGTCTCCCCGTATGCTGTGCGCCGAATCTTTAAATTCAGGAGCGCTTCCGTGACCACCAGCAATCGCATTCTTCTTGGCGTGAACATCGACCACGTTGCCACCCTGCGTCAGGCCCGGGGCACCCGCTATCCGGATCCGGTCAAGGCTGCGCTGGACGCGGAAGAGGCGGGTGCTGACGGCATCACCGTGCATTTGCGCGAAGACCGCCGGCACATCCAGGAACGCGACGTGCTGCTGCTCAAGGACGTGCTGCAAACCCGCATGAACTTTGAGATGGGCGTCACCGAAGAAATGATGCTGTTCGCCGAGCACATTCGCCCGGCGCACATTTGCCTGGTCCCCGAAACCCGTCAGGAACTGACCACTGAAGGTGGTCTGGACGTAGCGGGGCAGGAAGCGCGGATCAAAGCCGCCGTGGATCGCTTGTCGAAGATTGGCTGCGAAGTGTCGCTGTTCATCGACGCGGACGAGCGCCAGATTGAAGCGTCCCGTCGTGTTGGCGCGCCGGCTATCGAGCTGCACACCGGCCGTTATGCCGATGCCGAGACACCCACGGATGTGGCTGAAGAGCTCAAGCGCGTGGCCGATGGTGTTGCGTTTGGCCTGGCTCAAGGGCTGATCGTCAATGCCGGGCACGGTTTGCATTACCACAACGTAGAAGCCGTCGCGGCGATCAAAGGCATCAACGAGCTGAACATCGGCCATGCGCTGGTGGCGCATGCGTTGTTTGTCGGCTTCAAGTCGGCGGTGTCTGAAATGAAGGCGCTGATTCTGGCTGCCGCAAAAGCCTAAAAGCCAAACGCAAAACAACTGTGGGAACGAGCTTGCTCGCGACGGCGTCTTAACATTCAACGAAGAGGTTGGCTGTAAGAAAGCTATCGCGAGCAAGCTCGCTCCCACTTTTGATTTGTGTCGTCAGGGTTAGAGCGGCGCAGGTTCCTGTGCCGGCTTGGTCTTGTCGATCCCCGGTACATGCAGATTGCCTTCGGCCACCTGATCACCTTCAAGCTGTGGCTGCGTGACCCAGGTCAGGATGTCGTAGTAACGACGGATGTTCGCCACGAAATGCACCGGTTCGCCGCCCCGGGCGTAGCCGTAGCGCGTCTTGCTGTACCACTTTTTCTCGGACAGGCGCGGCAGGATTTTCTTCACGTCCAGCCACTTGTCCGGGTTCAGTCCTTCCTTCGCCGCCAGTTTGCGCGCGTCATCCAGGTGACCGCTGCCAACGTTGTAGGCCGCCAGGGCAAACCAGGTGCGGTCCGGCTCCTGAATCGACTCGTCCAGCTGATCCTTCATATAGGCCAGGTACTTGGCGCCGCCCATGATGCTCTGCTTGGGGTCGAGGCGGTTGGACACGCCCATGGCTTGTGCGGTGTTTTGGGTCAGCATCATCAGGCCGCGCACGCCTGTCTTGGAGGTGACCGCCGGTTGCCACAACGACTCCTGATAACCGATTGCGGCCAGCAGGCGCCAGTCGACTTTTTCCTTCTTGGCGTACGCCTTGAAGTGCTGTTCGTACTTGGGCAGCCGCTGCTGCAAATGCTGGGCGAACGTGGTGGCGCCCATGTAGCCGAGGACGTCGATATGCCCGTAATAGCGATCCTTGAGGCGTTGCAGGGTGCCGTTTTTCTGCACCTTGTCGAGGTAGGCGTTGATTTCGTTGAGCAGGCTGTTGTCTTCGCCCGCAGCGACGGCCCAGCTCTGGTTGCTGGCGTCGCCGAGGTCAAAGGCGACCCGTATGTTGGTGAAGTAGACCTGGTTCATCGCGACTTCGTTGGAATCGACCAGGGTCAGGTCGATCTGGCCTTCATCGACCATGCGCAGCAGGTCGACGACTTCCACCGCGTCGGATTCTTCGTATTCAATGCCAGGGTATTTCTTTTTCAGCTCTGCCAGCTGTTCCGCGTGGGTGCTGCCCTTGAGCACCATGATCTTCTTGCCGACCAGATCACCCGCGTCGGTTGGCCGCGACTGACCGTTGCGGTAGATGATCTGTGGGGTGACTTCCAGGTAGGAGTGGGAAAACCGCACCTGCTTTTTACGTGCCTCGCTGCTGACCAGGCCGGCAGCAGCCAGCACCGGGCCGTTAGGCTTGCCCACCTGATTGAACAGGTCGTCGAGGTTGTCGGCGGTCTCGATCTTGAGTTCGACCCCCAGATCGTCGGCGAAGCGCTTCACCAGCTCGTATTCGAAGCCGGTTTCACCGTTACGATCCTGAAAGTAGGTGGCGGGGCTGTTTCGGGTAACCACCCGCAGCACGCCATCCTCCTTTACGCGCTCCAGCGTGTTGGGTTTATCAACACAGCCACTGAGCATCAGGAAGAGTCCGGTTGCGATCAGCCATTTGGCGTACCGCGGACGCAAAGCCGTTGGGGAAAACATCTGCGCAGTATACGCAAAGGACCACGGCCGCCATATCTCGACAGAGAAGGGGTTGTCTGCTAGGCGGTTGAAAACCGCTCCAGAGCCCGCAGGAATGGGCCCGAACAGCATTCTGCGACCGAAAAAATAACCCTTTTTGAGCGGCATTCTCAGGCCCGGATCCCCAGTCCGACACTTGGGTGCAGCCGCCTGTACCGTTTCGGGTGATGTCGCGGGCGGTTTAGGCTAGAATGCACGGCCTCAAAGCACACCCCTCCCGAGGCTGTCCCGAAGATGTTGATCCTGCGCGGCGCTCCTGCCCTTTCTGCCTTTCGCCACAGCAAACTCCTTGAGCAACTGAGCCAGAAGGTCCCGGCTGTCAGCGGCCTGTATGCTGAATTCGCTCACTTCGCCGAAGTTACCGGCGTCCTGACCGGCGACGAACAGCAGGTGCTCGCGCGCCTTCTGAAGTACGGCCCAAGTGTTCCGGTACAAGAGCCGACCGGTCGTCTGTTCCTGGTGTTGCCGCGTTTCGGCACCATCTCGCCATGGTCCAGTAAAGCCAGCGACATCGCTCGCAACTGCGGCCTGAGCAAGATCCAGCGCCTGGAGCGTGGCATCGCGTTCTACGTGGCCGGCCAGTTCAGCGACGCCGAAGCACAGCTGATTGCCGACACCCTGCACGACCGCATGACGCAAATCGTTCTGGCCAACCTCGAACAGGCCGCCGGCCTGTTCAGCCACGCCGAACCGAAACCGCTGACCGCGATCGACGTGCTGGGTGGCGGCCGTGCCGCGCTGGAGAAAGCCAACACCGAGCTGGGCCTGGCTCTGGCCGAAGACGAAATCGACTACCTGGTCAACGCCTTCGTCGGCTTGAAGCGCAACCCGCACGACATCGAACTGATGATGTTCGCCCAGGCGAACTCCGAGCACTGCCGCCACAAGATCTTCAACGCCAGTTGGGACATCGACGGTCAGAGCCAGGAAAAAAGCCTGTTCGGCATGATCAAGAACACCTACGTGATGCACAGCGAAGGCGTTCTGTCTGCTTATAAGGACAACGCCTCGGTTATTGTCGGCAACGTCGCCGGCCGTTTCTTCCCGGACCCTGAAACCCGCCAGTACGGCGCGGTGCAGGAACCGGTGCACATCCTGATGAAAGTCGAAACCCACAACCACCCGACTGCGATTGCCCCGTTCCCGGGCGCGTCCACGGGTTCCGGTGGCGAGATTCGTGACGAAGGCGCAACCGGCCGTGGCGCCAAGCCCAAGGCTGGCCTGACCGGTTTCACCGTATCGAACCTGCAAATCCCGGGCTTCGAACAGCCATGGGAAGTGCCGTACGGCAAACCTGAACGCATCGTCACCGCGCTGGACATCATGATCGAAGGCCCACTGGGTGGCGCCGCGTTCAACAACGAATTCGGTCGTCCGGCCCTGACGGGTTATTTCCGTACCTTCGAACAGTCGATCACCACCCCGCGTGGCGACGAAGTTCGTGGTTATCACAAGCCGATCATGCTGGCCGGCGGCATGGGTAACATCCGTGCCGAACACGTACAGAAAGGCGAGATCACCGTCGGCTCCAAGCTGATTGTGCTCGGCGGCCCGGCGATGCTGATCGGTCTGGGCGGCGGCGCGGCTTCCTCCATGGCCACCGGCACCAGCTCGGCCGACCTGGACTTCGCTTCCGTACAGCGTGAAAACCCTGAGATGGAACGTCGCTGCCAGGAAGTCATCGACCGTTGCTGGCAGTTGGGTGACAAAAACCCGATCAGCTTCATCCACGACGTCGGCGCGGGCGGTCTGTCCAACGCCTTCCCGGAACTGGTCAACGATGGCAACCGTGGTGGTCGCTTCGAACTGCGCAACATTCCAAACGACGAGCCGGGCATGGCCCCGCACGAAATCTGGAGTAACGAATCCCAGGAACGTTACGTGTTGGCAGTCGGCCCGGCCGACTTCGAACGCTTCCAGGCGATCTGTGAACGTGAGCGTTGCCCGTTCGCCGTGGTCGGCGAAGCCACTGCCGAGCCGCAATTGACGGTCACCGACAGTCACTTCGGCAACAGCCCGGTGGACATGCCACTCGAAGTGCTGCTGGGCAAAGCCCCGCGCATGCACCGTTCGGCCGTTCGCGAAAACGAACTGGGCGACGATTTCGATCCGAGCACGCTGGACATTGCCGACTGCGTAGAACGCGTGCTGCATCACCCGGCCGTGGCGAGCAAAAGCTTCCTGATCACCATCGGCGACCGCACCATCACCGGCCTCGTGGCCCGTGACCAAATGGTCGGCCCGTGGCAGGTTCCGGTGGCTGACGTTGCCGTCACCGCCACCAGCTTCGATGTCTACACCGGTGAAGCCATGGCCATGGGCGAGCGCACTCCGCTGGCTCTGCTGGACGCGCCGGCGTCGGGCCGCATGGCCATCGGCGAAACCCTGACCAACATTGCCGCTTCGCGCATCAACAAGATCTCCGACATCAAATTGTCGGCCAACTGGATGTCCGCTGCGGGTCACCCGGGTGAAGACGCGCGTCTGTACGACACCGTGAAAGCGGTCGGCATGGAGCTGTGCCCGGAACTGGGCATCACCATTCCGGTGGGCAAGGACTCCATGTCCATGGCCACGCGCTGGAGCGACGAAGGCGTCGACAAGACGGTCACCTCGCCGATGTCCCTGATCGTGACCGGTTTCGCGCCAGTGGCTGACATCCGTCAGACCCTGACCCCGGAACTGCGCATGAACAAGGGCACCACCGACCTGATCCTGGTCGATCTGGGCCGTGGCCAGAACCGCATGGGCGCCTCGATCCTGGCCCAGGTTCACGGCAAGCTCGGTTCGCAAGCGCCGGACGTCGATGATGCCGAAGACCTCAAAGCCTTCTTCGCCGTGATCCAGGGCCTCAACGCCGACGGACACCTGCTGGCGTACCACGACCGTTCCGACGGTGGTCTGCTGACCAGCGTGGTGGAAATGGCCTTCGCCGGTCACTGCGGCCTGAGCCTGAACCTCGATGGCCTGGCGGAAACCTCCGCCGACATCGCCGCCATCCTGTTCAACGAAGAACTGGGTGCAGTGATCCAGGTTCGTCAGGACGCCACCCCGGACATCCTCGCGCAGTTCAGCGCTGCCGGTCTGGGCGAGTGCGTGTCGGTGATCGGTCAGCCGATGAACAACGGCCAGATCAACATCACCTTCAACGGTGAAACCGTGTTCGAAGGTCAGCGTCGTCTGCTGCAGCGTCAGTGGGCTGAAACCAGCTACCAGATCCAGCGTCTGCGTGACAACGCCGACTGCGCCGAGCAAGAGTTCGACGTGCTGCTGGAAGAAGACAACCCGGGCCTGAGCGTCAAGCTCAGCTACGACGTCAACCAGGACGTCGCCGCGCCTTACATCAAGAAAGGCATTCGCCCACAGGTTGCCGTGCTGCGTGAGCAGGGCGTCAACGGTCAGGTGGAAATGGCAGCCGCGTTCGACCGCGCCGGTTTCAACGCGATCGACGTGCACATGAGCGACATTCTGGCCGGCCGTGTCGACCTGAACGACTTCAAAGGCATGGTCGCTTGCGGCGGTTTCTCTTACGGCGACGTACTGGGTGCCGGTGAAGGTTGGGCCAAGTCCGCGCTGTTCAACAGCCGTGCTCGCGATGCGTTCCAGGGTTTCTTCGAACGTACCGACAGCTTCACCCTTGGCGTGTGCAACGGTTGCCAGATGATGTCCAACCTGCACGAGCTGATCCCGGGCAGCGAATTCTGGCCGCACTTCGTGCGTAACCGCTCCGAGCAGTTCGAAGCGCGCGTGGCGATGGTTCAGGTCCAGGAGTCGAATTCGATCTTCCTGCAAGGCATGGCCGGTTCGCGCATGCCAATCGCGATCGCTCACGGTGAAGGCCATGCCGAGTTCGCCAGCGAAGAAGCGTTGCTGGAAGCGGATCTGTCGGGTTGCGTGGCGATGCGTTTCGTCGACAACCATGGCAAGGTCACTGAAAAATACCCGGCCAACCCGAACGGCTCGCCGCGTGGGATCACTGGTTTGACCAGCCGCGATGGCCGCGTAACGATCATGATGCCGCACCCGGAGCGTGTGTTCCGCGCCGTGCAGAACTCGTGGCGTTCGGAAGAGTGGAACGAAGACGCACCGTGGATGCGTATGTTCCGTAACGCGCGCGTCTGGGTTAACTAAGCGTCGCGTACAAGCTGAGTTTTTTTGTTCCGGCCAGTCATGTGGAACAGGTCAAGAGTGCCGTTTTTGCCGCCGGTGGCGGAAGGATCGGTGCTTATGACCATTGCGCGTGGCAGGTGCTCGGCCTTGGTCAGTTTCGCCCGTTGGATGGCAGTCAGCCGTTTATTGGGGAAGCGGGGCAGGTTGAGCAGGTTGAGGAATGGAAGGTTGAGCTGGTGGTCCGCGATGACTTGATTCGGGCGGTGGTGGTGGCTTTGAAAGAGAGCCATCCCTATGAGACGCCGGCTTATGAGGTGTGGCGGTTGGAGGATTTTTGATCTTCTGGCTGCTGAAATGAGAAACCCGCTGAATTTGCGTTCAGCGGGTTTTTTTTGTGTACATATCCGTTGCTGCGGTAATGGCCGCTTAGGGTTTCGCCCTTACGGCGACTCACTTTTTTTTCAAACGCCAAAAAAAAGTAAGCAAAAAAAGGCTCGCCCCGAGCGTCCGGCCCCTCGCTAGGGCTCGGCGTTCCTTCGCTCCGGTATCCATCCGGGGACACTGCCCTCCGATCGGCTTCGCTTCGACCTACATGCAGCGTGTTCGACTGCGTCGAACGGCGCTACGCGCCACTCCCCGGTTGAACACCTCCACTCAGCCTCCCGAGGGGGCGGGTGAATCAAGTTCAAAAGCTGCAGGCGAGCTAACGCTCGACCTGTTGAGTGGTGAAAGGCGATGGTGTACGCCGATCTATTGTAGGAGCCTGGCTTGCCAGCGATGGCGGCCTGCCAGCCGACCAATTTCTTGCAGATACACACCATTCCCCTGTGGGAGCTGGCTTGTCGGGTCGCCGCATCGCTGCGAAGACTGACGATCAGGCGCCAACGATCTAAACCTTGGCACTCACCTCACTACGATTGACCAACACCTCCAACGCATCACTCAAACTCGACGCCTTGTCGCCAATCAGCAGATGCCAAACGCCGCCTTCAAGTTGGCTGACACCCTGACACCCCAGCGCCTTCAAATCACCTTCCGACAACGCCTTGCCGTTCGACAGTTGCAGCCGGATGCGGGTCATGGCGATGCAGTCCATCTGCAACACATTCGCGCCGCCCCCCAACGCGTTCAGCCATTTCTGCGCTTCCGGAGTCGCCACCTCAGACGGTTTCGGCGCATCGATCACCGCAGCCGGGGAAGACACCATCGCACGGCCCAATGCCGGCATCGCCAAGCGAATCTCATCGGCAATGCTGTCCGCCATCGGCCCGACCACCACCTGCAAACTTCCGCCTTTCCCCGGACGCACCACCGCCATCGCCCCCAGCGCTTTCAACTCGGCATCATTGGCTTTGTTGCGATCCACCATGTCCAGTCGCAACCGAGTGGTGCAGGCGCCCACCGTGATCAAATTCTGTGCGCCGCCCAGCGCCTTGATGTAAGCCCCGGCCCGTTCGTTCTCGGCGACCACTACCTTGTCGCCTGTCGGCACTTCTTCACGCCCCGGGGTCTTGAGGTTGTAACGGCGGATACAGAAATCAAACACCACGTAGTAGATCACCGCGTACGCCAGCCCCACCGGTATCACCAACCAGCCGTTGGTGGATTTACCCCAGCCGAGAATCATGTCGATGAAGCCGCCAGAGAAGGTGAACCCGAGATGGATGTTGAGTGCGTTGGTGATGGCCATCGACAACCCCGTCAACAGCGCATGCAGCAAATACAGAAATGGCGCGAGGAACATGAAGGCGAATTCGATCGGCTCGGTCACGCCGGTCAGAAAGGAAGTCAGGGCCATCGACAGAAAGATCCCGCCCATGACCTTGCGCCGTTCCGGCAAGGCATTGCGGTACATCGCCAGGCAGGCGGCGGGCAGGCCGAAGATCATCATCGGGAACATGCCGGTCATGAACTGGCCGCCTTTCGGGTCGCCGGCAAAGTAGCGCGACAGGTCGCCAGTGACCATGGCGCCCGTGGTCGGGTCGGTGAAGTTGCCGAAAACGAACCACGCCATGTTGTTGAGGATGTGGTGCAGACCGGTGACGATCAGCAGGCGGTTGAACACGCCAAAGACAAAAGCGCCGACGCTGCCGCTCTCCATCATCAAGGCGCCGAAGCTGTTGATGCCTTGCTGGATCGGTGGCCAGATCAAGCCGAAGACCACCCCCAGGCCGACAGCGGCAAACCCGGTGACAATCGGCACAAAACGCCGACCACCAAAGAACGCCAGGTACTCCGGCAGCTTGATGTCCTTGAAGCGGTTGTACAGCGCACCGGCCATCAAGCCGCTGACGATGCCGGCGAGCATGCCCATGTTGATGCTCGCATCCAGCACCTTGAGGGTGGAGATCATCACCAGGTAACCAATCACCCCGGCCAGGCCTGCGGTGCCGTTGTTGTCCTTGGCGAAACCGACCGCGATGCCGATGGCGAAGATCATCGCCAGGTTGGCGAAGATCACTTGGCCGGCATCGTGGATGATGGCGATGTTCAGCAAATCGGTGTCGCCCAGGCGCAGCAGCAATCCGGCAATGGGCAGGATCGCAATCGGCAGCATCAATGCGCGCCCGAGGCGCTGCAGGCCTTCGATGAAGTAGTGGTACATGGCGGTTTTCCCTGTGCTCTTTTTATTTGAGAGTTTTAGTTTTTGTTCAGCTCAGAGGCCATTGCTGGTGACAGGCGTGACGCACCGCCGCAGCGCTGCTCAGCTTGAGCAGGTCGTGGCTGATGCGTCGACATTCGGCGGCCTCGAGGTGACGCACGCGGTCTTTGATTTCGCCGATCTGCACCGGGCTCACCGACAACTCGCTGACCCCCAGGCCGATCAACACAGGCGTCGCCAGCGGGTCGGAGGCGAGTGCACCGCAAACGCCGACCCAACGGTTATGCACCGCCGCGCCTGCGCAGGTTTGGGCGATCAATCGCAGCAATGCCGGGTGCATGGCGTCGACGCGTGAAGCGAGGCCCGCGTGGTCGCGATCCATGGCCAGGGTGTATTGCGACAAGTCGTTGGTGCCGATGGACAGAAAATCTGCGTGTTCGGCCAAGTGCTCGGCCATTAATGCGGCGGCCGGGACTTCGATCATCACGCCCAACTCCGGGCGTTCACTCACGCCGAGTTCAGAACACAACGCCTCGAGGCGTTTGCGTATGTGCAGCAGTTCGTCGACCTCGGTGACCATCGGCAACAGGATCCGACAGCGTGATATCGGGCGAACATGCAGCAGTGCGCGCAGTTGCTGATCGAGCAACTCCGGGCGCACTTGAGCCAGGCGAATGCCGCGCAATCCCAGCACCGGATTGGCCTCGGCCGGCAGGGGCAAGTAGTCGAGTTGCTTGTCGCCGCCCACGTCGATGGTGCGGATGATCACTGATCTGTCGCCCATGGCATCGAGCACAGTCTGGTAGGCGTGTCGCTGTTCCTGTTCATCCGGCGCGGTGTTGCGGTCCACGAACAGAAACTCGGTGCGCAGCAGGCCGACGCCATCGGCGCCATTGGCCAGCGCGTCAGCGGCTTCTGCGCTAGAGGCGACATTGGCGGCCACCTCGATGTGCAGTCCGTCGAGCGTCAGTGCGCGGGTGTGCGCTTGTGACTGTTGAAGTGCGCGGCGCTGCTGTTGATTGAGTTGCGCCTGATGCACGACAGCCAGGCGTTCAGCGCTCGGTGTCAGTTCGAGACGACCACCGTCAGCGTCCAGAATCACCGATTGACCTTGCTCCAGATTCAGCAGCGCTGAACCCAGTGCGACCATGCAAGGCAAGCCTTTGCCACGCGCAAGAATCGCCACGTGGGAGGTCGCGCCGCCCTCGGCCATGCACAACCCGGCAACGCCTTGCTGGCTGAGTTGCAACAGGTCGGACGGGGTCAGTTCGTGCGCCGCGACAATGGCGCCCGCCGGCACGTCGTAATGCCAGGCTTCGGCGAGCAAGGCACGTAGCACACGTTGTTTGAGGTCACGCAGATCATTGGCACGCTCGGCCAACAACGAGCTGCCAAGTTGTTGCAGGACTTCGCACTGGGCGTCGATTGACTGGCTCCAGGCGTGGGTCGCGGCGGTGCCTTGGGCGATGGAGGTATTCGCCGCGTCCAGCAGTGCCGGATCCTCCAGCAGCGCCAGGTGCGTAGCAAAAATCGCTTCTTCGTCGGTGTTCTTGTGCTTTTTGGCTTGCGCCAGCGTGTGCTCGATTTCGCTGCGCACGAGGGGCAGCGCAGTATCGAGCGCATGCCGTTGTTGCTCGGGATCATGACGGCCGGCATCAACCGGCAGGCTGATGGTGTTCAATCGAAACAGTGGCCCGCCGACCAGACCCGGCGCGGCACAAACACCGTGCAACACGCCGGCCTCGGCGGGGCGATTGCGTTGGGCAATCGGCGTTGGCGCGGCGGCGTGGCTGTCTTCGGCCATGGCGGTGGATAGCGCGGTCAACAAAGCTTGCAACGCCGCTTCGGCGTCCGCCCCCTGGCAACTGACTTGCACTTCATCCTGCTCGCCGACCGCCAGGCCCATCAGCCCGATCAGGCTGTCACAGGTCGCCGACTTACCGCCGAAATGCAGCTGCGATTTGCATTTGAAACCTTGCGCGGTCTGACGAATCAACGCCGCAGGGCGCGCATGTAAACCGCCGCGAAAGGCGACGTGGACGTGCCCGATAACTTCGCTGCCCGAGGCGTCGGTTTCGACCTGCGCGCCGGTCGCCTGCCGGCGAATAATGTGCAGCAACGGTTCGCCGACCTTCACCGATTTGAGGGTGATCGGCCGCGCTTGAAAATCCCCGCTATTGGTCAGGATCATCAGGCTGACCAGGCTTTTGCACTGCTGCGCAACCTTGTCCAGGTCATAGCGCAACAGCGGCTGGCCATTGCTGACCCGTGCGCCCTCCTTGACCAGCATCGAGAAGCCTTCGCCCTGCAACTCGACCGTGTCCAGGCCCAGGTGCAGCAGCAGTTCTGCGCCGTTGTCGGCGCGCAAGGTGATCGCATGCCCGGTTCGGGCGACGTGCACGACGACGCCAGCACAAGGGGCGTGAAGGGTGTCGTTCAGTGGGTCGATGGCGATCCCGTCGCCCATGGCGCCGCTGGCGAACACCGGGTCCGGGACCTTGGCGAGCGTGAGCACCGGGCCGCTGAGCGGGGCGCTGAGGGTCAGCTCTTTATTGTTGTTATGCATGGCTCGGTCTCATGAATAAAAAACGACGGTTCGGATCAACTTGACTTAATGGGTGCGCGTGACTTTGCTCAAATGACGCGGCTGATCCGGGTCCATGCCTCGGGCGACTGCCAAACCGGCCGCCATCACGTAGAAACTCTGGATCGCCAGAATCGGATCAAGGGCCGGGTGTTCGGCCCGAGTCAGGGTGAGGTCGCGTTCGGCAATGTCATCCGGTGCGGCCAGTAACACGCGGGCGCCGCGTTGGCGCATGTCGGCCGCGAGGCTCAACAAACCGGCCTGCTCGGCACCGCGTGTGGCGAAGATCAGCAGTGGATAATTTTCGTCGATCAACGCCATCGGGCCGTGGCGGACTTCAGCGCTGCTGAACGCTTCCGCCTGGATTGCCGAGGTCTCCTTGAATTTCAGCGCCGCTTCCTGGGCGATGGCAAACCCGGCGCCGCGACCGATCACCATCAGGCGTTGGCAATCGCGCAGGGCGTCGATGGCCACGCTCCAATCCTGTTGCGCGGCTTCACGCAGACCTTCCGGCAGGGCGTTGCCGGCTTCGATCAATTCCAGGTCTTCTTTCCAGTGCGCGATCAGACGAGCGCTGGCGCTGAGGGTGGCAATAAAACTCTTGGTCGCGGCGACACTGCTTTCGGTGCCGGCCAACAACGGCAGGCTGAATTCACACGCCGCCTCCAGTGGCGAACCCTCGGCATTGACCATGCAAATGCTCAGAGCACCTCGTTTGCGCAGCAGGCGCAGGCTGTTCACCAGATCCGGACTTTGCCCGGACTGCGAGAAGGCAAACGCCACCTGGCCGCTGACCTTCAATGGCGCTTGCTGCATGGTCACCACCGACATCGGCAACGACGCCACCGGAATGCCGAGCAGCTGCATGGTCAGGTAGGCGAAGTAACTGGCGGCGTGGTCGGAGCTGCCACGGGCGACGGTCATCGCCACTTGCGGCGGCTGACGGCGCAGGCGTCCGGCGATCTCGATCATCTGCGGGTCGAGCTGTTGCACTTGGGCCTGCACAGCCTCGAACGAGGACAGTGCCTCTTCAAGCATTTTTGAAGTCAATGTCTTCTCCTTCGACCATGACGGCGGTCAGTGTGAGTGAGCGGTCCAGCCGCACGCAGTCGGCCCAGCTGCCCGGTGTGAGGCGGCCGCGTTCTTCAAGGCCGAGGTAATCGGCGGGGAATTGCGATAAACGTTGCGAGGCTTCGGCAATCGGCAAACCAATCTTCACCAGATTGCGCAATGCCTGATCCATGGTCAGGGTGCTACCGGCGAGGGTGCCGTCGGGCAAGCGCACGCCGCCCAGGCATTTGGTCACGGTGTGGCTGCCAAGTTTGTATTCACCGTCGGGCATACCGGCGGCGGCGGTGGAGTCGGTCACGCAATACAGGCACGGAATCGAGCGCAGGGCCACGCGGATGGCGCCGGGGTGTACGTGCAGCAGGTCCGGAATCAGCTCGGCGTATTTGGCGTGAGCCAGTGCCGCGCCGACGATGCCCGGCTCGCGGTGATGCAGCGGGCTCATGGCGTTATAGAGATGAGTGAAACTGCTCGCACCGGCCGCCAGCGCCGCGACGCCTTCTTCGTAGCTGCCGAGGGTATGGCCGATCTGCATGCGCACGCCACGAGTGCTGAGCGTGCGGATCAAGGTGTCATGGCCAGCGATTTCCGGGGCGATGGTGATCACGCGGATCGGCGCCAGTGCCAGGTATTCCTCGACTTCGGCCATCAGCGCGGTGTGGGCGAAGTTCGGCTGTGCGCCCAGTTTGCCGGGGTTGATGTATGGGCCTTCGAGGTGCACGCCGAGTACCCGGGCGCTGCCTTTGGGACGGGTCTCGCAAAATTCGCCGACGGCTTTGAGTACGCTGGAAATCTCTTCGCTCGGCGCGGTCATGGTGGTCGCCAGCAGCGACGTCGTACCGAAGCGCACGTGGGTTCGGGTGATGGTTTCGAAGGCGGTGGCGCCTTCCATGATGTCTCTGCCTCCGCCGCCATGAACGTGCAGGTCGATGAAGCCCGGCAGCAGATAAGGCAGGTCATTGTCCGCCGGATCGCAGGGCACGCCTTTGATCGACACGACTTTGCCGCGTTCGTGAATCAGCCGGCCGCGAACCCAGCCGTGGGCGGTGAGGATGTTGTCTTCGGTCATGATCGTTTTCCTGACGCTTAGCGGCGAAGCTCTGCAACAAAGTCGTAGTAGTCGTTGCGGCAATAGGTGTCGGTGACTTCGATGGGTGTGTTGTCTTCCAGATAACCGACCCGGGTCATCAGCAACATGGCGGTGCCGGGGGCGATGCCGACCAGGGCGGCAAATTCGTCCGAAGCGTTGATGGCCTGGATGTGTTGAAGGGCGCGCACGACCGGTTTGCCGATGCCGTCGAGGTATTCGTAGAGGGAATCGCCCACGGCTTGCGGCTTGGGAATGATCGAGGCGGGCAGGGTGCTCATCTCGATTGCCATCACCGTGTCGTCGGCTTTGCGCAGGCGTTTGAGCCGCGCGACTTTGTCGTTGGGCGAGAGGCCCAGGCGAATCAGTTCTTCATGGGTTGGCGGGGTGATTTCCCGTTCCAGCCATTGCGACCCCGGAACGAAACCCTTGAGCCGGAGCATTTCGCTGAAACCCGAGAGCCGCGACAGAGGTTGTTCCAAACGAGGGGTGATGAACGTGCCGGAACCCTGGTTGCGGCGGATCAGGCCTTGCTCGAACAGTACCTCCAGCGCCTTGCGTGCGGTGACGCGAGAAATGCCGAGCATCTCGCTGAGGCTGCGCTCCGACGGCATGGCCTGTTCGGCTTTCCACTGGCCGGCATGGATGGCGGCTTCCAGATTGCGTGCCAGTTGCAGGTACAACGGCGTGGGTTGGGTGTCGTCGGGGCGCAGGGCCTGGAGATCGTTCATGTCAGGAGTCCGGGGCGGATATTGGAGTGTTGTCGCCCGTGAATGGACTGGAAATTAATACCACTTAAATACCATGTCAATGCCAGTGCTTTACAGTGGGCGCGGAAAAGCCAGCCTGGTTAACCGGACATACGGGCGGGTGGATTGAAGTGGTATTAACGAGGGGGTTTGTGAACGCAAAGATCGCAGTCTGTGGTGACGCTTGCGCGGGGAATTGGTATCACCCCGGCCGGCGCTGTCAGAGTTGCGATCTTTTGAAATTTTTTTTTTGCTGGCGACCGAAGGTCGCCGTTTGTGGCGAGGGGCGGGGATTACGGGCGGATTTCGATCATCGTGCCGTCCGGCACCAGGTTCCAGACTTCGCGCATGTCCATGTTGCGCATGGCAATGCAGCCATCGGTCCAGTCCAGGGTATGGAACAGGTCTTCAGGGGTATCTTCCGTGTCCGGGGTGCCGTGGATCATGATCATGCCACCGGGATCGACACCTTCACGCCGCGAACGGGCGGAGTCGCTGATGTTCGGGTAGGAGATGTGCATCGCCAGGTTGAAGCGGTCGCTGACTTTGCGCCAGTCCACCCAATAGAAACCTTCAGGCGTGCGTTTATCGCCCTCCATCAGCTTCGGCCCCTTGGGGTGTTTGCCCAGGGAAATGCGATAAGTCTTGAGCGGCTTGCCGTCATTGATCAATTGCAATTGATGGGCGGACTTGAGAACCAGGACTTTTTCGATGACTTTGCCGTCCACGGTTTCCACGACGGAAGCCTGCGACAGTGCGACGAACGACAAGCAAAACACGGCAAGCAACCAGCGCATTGAAACGATATCCCTAGAGGTGTCGGCTATTTTAGTTATAGATATTTTAAGTGATGGCAAGCTGAGCAAGCGGCGGGATCGACTCGGACCGCACAGGGTAGGCCTCGGTCCGCCGGTCAGCGAAGAAGCATTCTAAGGTACGGCCCACAGTGCGGAAAGCCAGCTCGGACCAAGGGATGTCGGCTTCTTCGAAAAGCTGCACTTCCAGGCTCTCGGGGCCGGCTGAAAAGTCCAGGTCCGCCAGCTCCGCGCGAAAGAACACATGCACCTGGCTGATGTGCGGCACATCGATCAGCGTATAGATGCTCAGGTTGCGTACCCGGGCACAGGCTTCTTCCGCCGTCTCGCGAATCGCCGCCTGCTCGATGGTTTCACCGTTTTCCATGAAACCGGCCGGCAGGGTCCAGTAACCACGCCGTGGCTCGATGGCGCGTCGACACAACAACACCTTCGAACCCCAGGTCGCGACACACCCGGCGACGATATTGGGGTTCTGGTAATGAATCGTATCGCAGCTGTCACAGACGAAACGCAGACGTGAATCGCCTTCGGGGATGCGCTGGGACACGGGGTTGCCGCACTGACTGCAAAATTTCATGCTTGGGTTCCTGAATGCTGCGCCTATCTTGGCGTGCGGCGGTGTCTGTCGGCAAGTTGTCGTTTAGCGACATGCAGTGTTTATGGGGTTGGGCGGTCGGTTCGATTGGTGCATGATGCAGGGTAAGGCACAGATCGAGAGCACTCATGCTGGACGAGCTACTTCATCGGGTAAGCAACCACACGCCGACAACGCTGGAAACCGATAAACGTTTCCCCGAAGCCGCAGTTCTGGTACCCATCACTCGCAGTGATGAACCGGAACTGGTGCTGACCCTGCGCGCCAGTGGGCTCTCGACCCATGGTGGCGAAGTCGCCTTTCCCGGCGGCCGCCGAGACCCCGAAGACCCCGACCTGATTTTCACCGCGCTACGTGAAGCTGAAGAAGAAATCGGCTTGCCGCCGGGGCTGGTTGAAGTCATCGGCCCGCTCAGCCCGCTTATCTCCCTGCACGGCATCAAGGTCACACCTTATGTCGGGGTAATCCCGGACTTCGTCGAGTACCTGGCCAATGATGCCGAGATCGCTGCGGTCTTCAGCGTGCCGCTCGAATTCTTCCGCAAAGACCCGCGCGAACACACCCACCGCATCGATTACCAGGGTCGTAGTTGGTACGTGCCAAGTTATCGTTACGGCGAATACAAGATCTGGGGCCTGACGGCGATCATGATCGTCGAGTTGATCAACCTGCTCTATGACGCCAAAATCAGCCTGCATCAACCGCCCAAGAGTTTTATCAACACCTGAAGCCATCGTTCGTATGGCGTGAACCGAGCCTGCCTGGCCTTGAGGAAAACAAGATGAAATATCGCCTGGGCGACGCCCGTGTCGAAACCCATCCGCAGAGCTGGGTCGCACCCAATGCCGTGTTGGTGGGCAAGGTCAAACTGGAAGAGGGCGCGAACGTCTGGTTCAACGCCGTGCTGCGCGGCGACAACGAACTGATCCTGATCGGCAAGAACAGTAACGTCCAGGACGGCACGGTGATGCACACAGACATGGGCTTCCCGCTGACCATCGGCACCGGCGTGACCATCGGCCATAACGCCATGCTGCATGGCTGCACCGTGGGCGATTACAGCTTGATCGGTATTAATGCGGTGATCCTGAACGGGGCAAAGATTGGCAAGAACTGCATCATCGGCGCCAACTCGCTGATCGGCGAAGGCAAGGAAATCCCGGACGGTTCGCTGGTCATGGGGTCGCCGGGCAAAGTGGTGCGGGAATTGACCGAGCCGCAGAAAAAGATGCTCGAAGCCAGCGCCGCCCACTATGTGCATAACTCGCAACGCTACGCCCGCGATCTGGTCGAGCAGGAAGAATGAGCGCCCCAGAACGTCCGGTGTTATCGCCCTGCGTGAACATTTGCGCACTGGATGACGATGACATTTGTACCGGGTGTCAGCGCACGGTTGAAGAGATCACCCGCTGGAGCCGGATGACCAACGACGAGCGCCGCGCGGTGTTGGGGTTGTGTCATGAGCGGGCCAAATCCAGCGGGTTGATCTGGATGCTGCCTTCAAAACCCGACTTGTGAATTGCGCGGGGCTTTTGTGGCGAGGGAGCAAGCTCCGTCGCCACAGTTATCGGCGCGCGCTGGATCGAGTAATCTGTGCGCCAAATTGACAAGTATCCCCACGCCCCATGCTTTTCCTGATCGCCTACATCAGCAGCGTCGTGCTAATCAACTACGCCTTTTCCACCGCCCCGCACCTCGACATCATCTGGTCGGCCTGGGGCGGGCTGGTGTTCGTGCTCCGCGACATGGTGCAAACCCGCTTCGGCCACGGTGCCATCGCTGCGATGCTGGTCGCGCTGGTGTTGTCCTACGTCACTTCCGATCCGTCCATTGCATTGGCCAGCGCTACGGCGTTCGCGGTGTCCGAGTGCATCGACTGGCTAGTGTTCAGCATCACCAAGCGCCCGTTGCACGATCGCCTGTGGATAAGTTCGGCGCTGAGCATTCCCCTCGATACCTTCATCTTCTTCGGCATGATCGATGCCTTCACTCCGGGCGTGATCCTCACCGCCATGGGCTCGAAGTTCGCCGGCGTGACCGCCGTGTGGCTGATCATGGCCTGGCGCTTGCGCAAACAGGCCGTCGCTAGCTGAAGCCAAACCCTCTGGTTCATGTAAAATGCCGCGCTTTCTCCCCATGGGAAGCGCGCATGTAGCCTGTACGGCCAGTTCGTTAGTTTGACTAACAGACTGGCCACACAGGCAACTCTCGCCGCATCCCTCGATGATCCGCTTCTTGAGGACCTGAGATGACCCGTATCGGAACTCCATTGTCGCCAACCGCGACCCGCGTATTGCTGTGTGGCTGTGGCGAGTTGGGCAAGGAAGTGGTGATCGAGCTGCAACGCCTGGGCGTTGAGGTGATTGCCGTGGATCGCTACGCCAGCGCGCCGGCCATGCAAGTCGCGCATCGCAGCCACGTGATCAACATGCTCGATGGCGCCGCCCTGCGTGCCGTGATCGAAGCCGAGAAGCCGCACTTCATCGTGCCGGAAATCGAAGCCATTGCCACCGCCACCCTGGTCGAACTGGAAGCCGAAGGCTTCACCGTGATCCCGACCGCGCGCGCTGCCCAACTGACCATGAACCGCGAAGGCATCCGTCGCCTGGCCGCTGAAGAGCTGGACCTGCCGACGTCGCCGTACCACTTCGCCGATACCTTCGAGGACTACAGCAAAGCCGTTGAAGACCTCGGTTTCCCGTGCGTGGTCAAGCCAGTGATGAGCTCCTCGGGCAAGGGCCAGAGCCTGTTGCGCAGCGTCGATGACGTCAAAACCGCGTGGGACTACGCGCAAGAAGGCGGTCGCGCCGGCAAGGGTCGCGTGATCGTCGAAGGCTTCATCGATTTCGACTACGAAATCACCCTGCTGACCGTGCGTCACGTCGGTGGCACCACGTTCTGCGCGCCGGTCGGTCACCGTCAGGAGAAGGGCGACTATCAGGAATCCTGGCAGCCTCAAGCCATGAGCCCGGTTGCCTTGGCTGAGTCCGAGCGCGTGGCCAAAGCCGTGACCGAAGCCTTGGGTGGTCGTGGTCTGTTTGGCGTCGAGTTGTTCATCAAAGGGGATCAGGTGTGGTTCAGCGAAGTGTCGCCGCGTCCGCATGACACCGGCCTGGTGACCCTGATTTCTCAGGACCTGTCGCAATTCGCGCTGCACGCGCGGGCGATTCTGGGCCTGCCGATCCCGTTGATCCGTCAGTTCGGCCCTTCGGCTTCAGCGGTGATTCTGGTGGAAGGGCAGTCGACCCAGACGGCTTTCGCCAACCTGGGGGCGGCATTGAGCGAGCCGGACACGGCGTTGCGTCTGTTCGGCAAACCAGAAGTGAATGGTCAGCGCCGGATGGGCGTGGCGTTGGCGCGGGATGAGTCGATTGACGCTGCTCGTGCTAAAGCGACCCGTGCTGCTCAGGCTGTTGTAGTAGAGCTGTAAACCGAGGCGCGACTATCGCGAGCAAGCTCGCTCCCACAGGGTTTTTGGTTGGCCACAGATTATGTGTACGCGCCGATTTCCATGTGGGAGCGAGCTTGCTCGCGATGGCGGTCTATCAGGCAACCCGATTCAAATCGTTATGCCGCGTTTCCTTCAGGCACAGCACCGCAATCAAGCTCAGCACCGCCGCCCCCGACACATACCCTCCGACGTAACTCAGTCCGCCCATCGCCACCAGTTTCTGCGCAAAGAACGGCGCGGCCGAGGCCCCGACGATCCCGCCCAGGTTGTAGGCAGCCGAGGCGCCGGTATAGCGAACGTGAGTCGGGAACAACTCCGGCAACAACGCACCCATTGGCGCAAACGTCACACCCATCAGAAACAGTTCGATGCACAGGAACAATGCTACGCCCCAAGTCGAACCTTGGGTCAGCAGCGGTTCCATCAAGAACCCGGACAGAATCGCCAACACGCCACCGATGATCAGCACCGGTTTGCGCCCGTAACGGTCGCTGGCCCAGGCCGACAGAGGGGTTGCAGCGGCCATGAACAGCACCGCGAAGCACAGTAAGGCGAGGAAGGTTTCACGGGTGTAGCCGAGGGTCGATACGCCGTAACTCAGTGAAAATACGGTCGAGATGTAGAACAGCGCATAGCACACCACCATCGACCCGGCGCCCAGCAGCATTGGCGCCCAATACTGGCTGAACAGCTCGACCAGCGGGATTTTCACCCGTTCCTGGCGGGCCATGGCATTGGCGAATACCGGGGTTTCGTGGAGCTTGAGGCGCACGTACAACCCGACCATCACCAGGACGGCGCTGAGCAGGAACGGAATCCGCCAGCCCCACGAACGGAATTGTTCGTCATTCAGGGTCATGGCCAGGGTCAAGAACAGCCCGTTGGCTGCCAGAAAACCAATCGACGGGCCAAGCTGCGGGAACATGCCGAACCAGGCGCGTTTGCCCTTGGGCGCGTTCTCCGTCGCCAGCAACGCCGCACCGCCCCATTCACCGCCCAGACCCAGGCCCTGGCCAAAGCGCAGCACGCACAGCAGGATCGGCGCCCAGGCGCCAATGCTCTCGTAACCCGGCAGCACGCCAATCAACGTAGTGCAGACGCCCATCAGCAGCAGCGAGGCCACGAGGGTCGATTTTCGCCCGATGCGGTCACCGAAATGGCCGAACAACGCTGAACCCAGCGGTCGGGCAAGAAAGGCGATGCCGAAGGTGAGGAACGCCGACAGCATCTGGGCGGTGCCGGAGGTCTGCGGAAAGAACACCGGCCCGATCACCAGTGCAGCCGCAGTGGCATAGACGTAGAAGTCGTAAAACTCGATGGCGGTGCCGATGAAACTCGCGGTGGCCACGCGGGTGGCGGAGTTCGTGGGTTGTGCAGGTGTGGTTTCTGGATAAGTGGTGCTGGTCGTCATGCGGTTATCCCTGACAGTCATGTGCCCCAGTGGAGCGAATTATTATGGTCGAACACCCAGGGATGTGGGTTTTGATGCGGAGTGCGGGTAGCACGGGGGTGGGGCGGGGCTTGGGTAAGCGCTCCGATTATAGGAAGGTGCCTAACGATTCAACAAGGGGTCTTGGATGGCAGCTGGCACCGAGCTGGTATGCCAGATCAGCACTCGCGTGACGCGGTTATCCTCGGTTTCCAGAATCTCCAGTCGGTAGCGTCCGATCTTCAGGCAGACCGCGCTGTCCGGAATGGTTTCCAGCGCTTCGGTCACCAACCCGTTAAGGGTTTTCGGGCCATCGCTGGGCAAATGCCAGCCCAGGCTCTTGTTCAGTTCGCGAATCGACGCTGCGCCTTCGATCACCAGGCGCCCGTCGGCCTGGGGATGGATGTGCGGATTGTCCAGGCTGTGCTGGCTTTCGAACTCGCCGACGATTTCTTCCAGAATGTCTTCCAGGGTGACGATGCCGAGTACCTCGCCGTACTCATCGACCACCATGCCCAAACGCCGCTGCTGCTTGTGGAAATTCAGCAATTGCAGCTGCAGTGGCGTGCTTTCCGGAACGAAATAAGGGTCATGGCTGGCCGCCATCAGCGCGTCCATGGTCAGGCTGGCATCGGGCAGCAAATGACGGATATGCCGGGTATTGAGCACCGCTTCGACCTGGTTGATGTCGCTGTGGAAGACCGGCAGGCGCGTGCGTTTGTTATGGCGCAATTGCTCGATGATTTCTTCGATCGGGTCGTCGAGGTTGATACCGTCGACGTCACTGCGCGGCACCAGAATGTCGTTGACCGTAATGTTGTCCAGTGCGTGGATGCCGGACAGCGGGTGCGGGCGGCAGACACTGTGATCGTGATCGTCGTGCCGATCTGCCGGCATTTCGTCTTCGCTCTGCTGCACCACTTTGACGTTGCGGGCGAACGGTCGCATCAACAACTGGCTGATGGCGTTGAGCAGCCAGGCGGCCGGGTAGATGATTTTCAGAGGAACACCGAGCAAGGTATTGCCCAGGTTCAGCACGGCGTCAGGGTAACGAGTGGCGAAAGTGCGCGGCAGGTAGTCGGCGAATATCAATAGCGCCGCGCCAGCGCCGATGCAGGCCGCCCACGGACCATTGGCCGACCAGGTGAAAATCGCCAGCAAGGTGCTGATCACCATGACCAGCGCGCGGCACAAGGTATTGCAGAAGATCAGGCTGTTGAGCGGAAAGCTCAGCTTCGCCACCGGTTTGTCGCTCGAACGCGAGGCGGTGCGCTGGGCCAGCAAATGCTGTTGTGCCACTTCAATGGCGGTAAACAGCCCCGACCATAAAATCAGCAGGACCAATACCGCGAGCATCGGCCCTATGGGCAAGTCGTCCATTAATGCCGCTCGTCAGATATGCAGGATGTATTCACGAACCAGCTTGCTGCCGAAATACGCCAGCATCAGCAGGCAGAAACCGGCGAGGGTCCAGCGAATCGCCTTGTGTCCACGCCAGCCGAGACGGTTGCGACCCCATAGCAGCACGCTGAAGACAATCCAGGCCAGGCACGCCAGCAAGGTTTTATGCACCAGGTGCTGGGCGAACAGGTTGTCCACAAACAGCCAGCCGGAGATCAATGACAACGATAGCAGGGTCCAGCCGGCCCACAGGAAACCGAACAACAGGCTTTCCATGGTTTGCAGCGGCGGGAAGTTCTTGATCAGCCCTGAGGGATGCTTGTGCTTGAGCTGGTGGTCTTGAACCAGCAGCAGCAACGCCTGGAACACGGCGATGGTGAACATGCCGTAAGCGAGAATCGACAAGAGGATGTGGGCGAGGATGCCCGGTTCTTCGTCGATGACCTGCACCGTTCCGGCCGGCGCGAACTGCGCCAGCAGCACGGTCGCGGCCCCCAACGGAAACAGCAATATGAGCAGGTTTTCCACCGGGATTCGCGAGCAGGCCAGCAGGGTCAATGCGATGACCGCCGCGGCGATCAGGCTGGCGGCGCTGAAAAAGTCCAGCCCCAGGCCAATCGGCGTGAGAAGGTGGGTAAACAGGCTCGCGCTGTGGGCCAGTACGGCCAGCACGCCGAGCGTGACCAGCAGGCGCTTGTTCGCCTTGGCGCCGGTGGCCAGACGAGAGCCCTGATAAAGAGTCGCAGCGGCATATAAGCAGGCGGCGGCGAGGGTGGTAAGCAAACTGGGTGACAAGGGGAGCATAAATCCTGTTAGGCAAGCCCGAAAGGCGCTGAGTTTGGCATAGAACCCCCATCGCACGAAAGTGTGAGGTGTCCGCCAGACGCAGTCTTCGCTATAATCCGCGACCTGCCCACGCCGCAGGCTCGCCGAGCACATGTTTATTCCGGTCTGGGCCGCCATTATCCCGGTCTACACAGGGCCTGAAAGGATCGCGCAATGTTTGAAAACTTAACCGACCGTCTCTCGCAGACGCTGCGCCATGTCACCGGCAAGGCCAAGCTGACCGAGGACAACATCAAAGACACCCTGCGCGAAGTGCGCATGGCGTTGCTCGAAGCCGACGTCGCCTTGCCAGTGGTCAAAGACTTCGTCAATTCGGTCAAGGAACGCGCTGTCGGCACCGAGGTGTCACGCAGCCTGACGCCGGGCCAGGCCTTTGTGAAAATCGTCCAGGCCGAGCTCGAAAGCCTGATGGGCGCGGCCAACGAAGACTTGAATCTGAGTGCCGTTCCACCGGCCGTGATCCTGATGGCCGGCTTGCAGGGCGCGGGTAAAACCACCACCGCCGGCAAGCTGGCGCGCTTCCTTAAAGAGCGCAAGAAGAAGTCGGTCATGGTCGTTTCCGCGGACGTTTACCGTCCGGCGGCGATCAAACAGCTGGAAATGCTTGCCGGTGAAGTCGGTGTGACCTTCTTCCCGTCCGACCTGAGCCAGAAGCCGGTCGACATCGCGCAAGCAGCCATTAAAGAAGCAAAACTGAAATTCATCGACGTGGTCATCGTCGACACCGCCGGTCGTCTGCACATCGACGAAGAGATGATGGGCGAGATCAAGGCGCTGCACGCCGCGATCAATCCGGTCGAAACCCTGTTCGTGGTTGACGCCATGACCGGCCAGGATGCTGCTAACACCGCCAAGGCGTTTGGTGATGCACTGCCGCTGACCGGCGTGATCCTGACCAAGGTCGACGGCGATGCCCGTGGCGGTGCCGCGCTGTCGGTTCGCGCCATCACCGGCAAGCCGATCAAGTTCATTGGTATGGGCGAGAAGAGCGACGCGCTCGATCCGTTCCACCCTGAGCGTATCGCTTCGCGCATCCTCGGCATGGGCGACGTGCTCAGCCTGATCGAACAGGCCGAAGCGACCCTTGACAAAGACAAGGCCGACAAACTGGCCAAGAAACTGAAGAAGGGCAAAGGCTTCGACCTCGAAGACTTCCGCGATCAGTTGCAGCAAATGAAGAACATGGGCGGCCTTGGTGGCCTCATGGACAAACTGCCGAACATCGGCGGTGTGAACCTGGCGCAGATGGGCAATGCCCAGGGCGCGGCAGAGAAGCAATTCAAGCAGATGGAAGCCATCATCAACTCCATGACCCCGGCCGAGCGCCGTGACCCTGAGATGATCAGCGGTTCGCGCAAGCGACGGATTGCCATGGGTTCCGGCACTCAGGTGCAGGACATCGGTCGCTTGATCAAGCAACACAAGCAGATGCAGAAGATGATGAAGAAGTTCTCTGCGAAAGGCGGAATGGCCAAAATGATGCGCGGCATGGGCGGTATGTTGCCCGGCGGCGGCATGCCCAAGATGTAAAGAATTCGCGCAAGGGCTTGCTCTTGCGCACCCCACACGGAAGTGGGATCTCCAGCAAACCCGCACTTGGCGGGAGCTGACTGGCCGTTTTCAACGACGGCTCTATAGCAAATCTGGATGGCGTCCGATAGGCCGCCGGAAAAAGACATTTGCAAAAGTCCGGATATTCCTTAGAATATGCGGCCTTTCGGGCACCTATGCCCGCTGTGCCTTTAGATTTGCAGCACCGACTACAGGAACGATGTTCACATGCTAACAATCCGTCTTGCCCTTGGCGGCTCCAAAAAGCGCCCGTTTTACCACTTGACCGTAACCGACAGCCGCAACCCGCGCGACGGTTCGCACAAGGAACAGGTTGGTTTCTTCAACCCTGTTGCTCGTGGTCAGGAAGTCCGTCTGTCCGTGAACCAAGAGCGCGTAGCCTACTGGCTGAGCGTTGGTGCACAACCTTCTGAGCGTGTTGCTCAGTTGTTGAAGGACTCGGCTAAGGCTGCGGCCTGAGCAATATGAACGCGACGCCAGCTGTTGCTGATGATTTGATCGTTATCGGCAAAATTTATTCGGTTCATGGCGTTCGCGGCGAAGTGAAGGTGTATTCCTTTACTGATCCGACAGAAAACCTGTTGCAGTACAAAACCTGGACGCTCAAGCGCGAGGGCAATGTGAAACAGGTCGAGCTGGTCAGCGGACGTGGGAACGACAAGTTCCTGGTCGCGAAGCTCAAGGGTCTTGATGACCGTGAAGAAGCTCGTCTTCTGGCCGGTTACGAGATCTGTGTGCCGCGCAACCTGTTCCCTGAATTGACCGACGGCGAGTACTACTGGTACCAGCTGGAAGGTCTGAAGGTTATTGATCAACTTGGGCAATTGCTCGGGAAAATCGATCATCTTCTGGAAACCGGCGCCAATGATGTAATGGTGGTCAAGCCTTGCGCTGGCAGCCTGGATGATCGCGAACGCCTGTTGCCCTATACGGAGCAATGCGTGTTGGCAGTCGACCTTGCCGCAGGCGAGATGAAGGTGGAATGGGATGCGGACTTCTAAGCGTGGCTAACTTGCGCGTAGAAGTGATCAGTTTGTTTCCCGAGATGTTCTCCGCCATCAGCGAGTACGGCATCACCAGTCGGGCGGTGAAACAGGGGCTCTTGCAGCTCACCTGTTGGAACCCGCGAGACTACACGACGGATCGACATCACACTGTGGATGATCGCCCATTTGGCGGTGGTCCGGGCATGGTGATGAAGATCAAGCCCCTGGAAGATGCTCTGGTTCAGGCCAAGGCAGCAGCCGGGGAGGCGGCGAAGGTAATTTACCTGTCCCCCCAAGGCCGTCAACTGACTCAGTCGGCGGTGCGCGAGTTGGCGAATCTGGATGCATTGATCCTGATTGCCGGCCGCTATGAAGGCATTGACGAGCGATTTATTGAAGCTCATGTCGATGAAGAGTGGTCGATTGGCGACTATGTACTGTCTGGCGGCGAGCTGCCGGCGATGGTCCTGATCGATGCGGTTACACGACTGCTGCCTGGAGCTTTAGGGCATGCGGACTCCGCCGAGGAAGATTCCTTTACGGATGGTTTGCTGGATTGCCCGCATTACACCCGACCGGAGGTGTATGCGGATCAGCGTGTTCCCGACGTGTTGCTAAGTGGCAATCACGCGCATATCCGGCGTTGGCGTTTACAGCAGTCCCTTGGTAGGACCTTTGAACGACGCGCCGATCTTCTGGAAAGCCGCTCGCTTTCTGGAGAAGAGAAGAAGCTGCTCGAGGAATACATCCGCGAGCGGGACGATAGTTAACAACGTATCGATGGTAGATCCGACGATTTACCTTAGGAGCACAGCATGACTAACAAAATCATCCTTGCACTCGAAGCAGAGCAGATGACCAAAGAGATCCCTACCTTTGCCCCGGGCGACACCATTGTCGTTCAGGTGAAAGTGAAGGAAGGCGACCGTTCGCGTCTGCAAGCGTTCGAAGGTGTTGTTATCGCCAAGCGTAACCGCGGCGTAAACAGTGCTTTCACCGTTCGTAAAATCTCCAACGGCGTTGGCGTAGAGCGTACTTTCCAGACCTACAGCCCGCAAATCGACAGCATGGCCGTTAAACGTCGCGGTGACGTACGTAAAGCCAAGCTGTACTACCTGCGTGACCTGTCCGGTAAAGCAGCTCGCATCAAGGAAAAACTGGCTTAAGTCCAGCTTCCGATGCAGAAAAAAGCAGCCTACGGGCTGCTTTTTTGTTGCCTGCGATTTATCTTCCCTGACCGTACTGTCGGTCTTGCCTGAGCCTTTATGCCCGCCATCGATCATCCTTTGATAGACCAGTTCCTGGACGCCCTGTGGCTGGAAAAAGGTCTTTCCGACAACACCCGTGATGCCTATCGCAGCGACCTGGCTCTGTTCAACGGCTGGCTGCAGGAGAAGGGCCTGGAGTTGGTCAATGCCGGTCGCGAGTTGATTCTCGATCACCTGGCCTGGCGTCTGGAACAGAACTACAAGCCCCGTTCCACGGCGAGATTTCTCTCGGGTGTGCGTGGCTTTTATCGCTATCTGCTGCGGGAAAAACTGATCGCCGTAGACCCGACCCTGCGCGTTGATATGCCACAGCTCGGCAGGCCGTTGCCTAAATCCCTGTCGGAAGCCGACGTCGAAGCTTTGCTCAAGGCGCCGGATTTGAGCGAAGCCATCGGCCAGCGTGACCGTGCGATGCTCGAAGTGCTCTACGCATGTGGCTTGAGGGTAACCGAACTGATCAGCCTGACGCTGGAGCAGGTCAATCTGCGCCAGGGTGTACTCCGGGTCATGGGTAAGGGCAGCAAGGAACGGCTGGTGCCGATGGGCGAGGAGGCGATTGTCTGGGTCGAGCGTTACCTGCGCGATGGCCGCCAGGAGCTGCTTGGCGGGCGTCCCAGCGATGTCATGTTCCCCAGCCAGCGCGGCGAGCAGATGACCCGCCAGACGTTTTGGCACCGCATCAAACACCAGGCCAAGGTCGCAGGCATCGGCAAGTCGCTGTCACCGCATACCTTGCGCCACGCGTTCGCCACGCACTTGCTCAATCACGGCGCCGACCTGCGGGTGGTGCAAATGCTGCTCGGCCACAGCGATTTGTCGACGACCCAGATCTACACCCACGTCGCCCGGGCGCGCTTGCAGGATCTGCATGCCAAACATCACCCGCGTGGTTGAGTTGATACGGTTTTTCAATGGAATACCAACCTGTGGCGAGGGGGCTTGTCGGAACGCCGCACCGCCCCGTTCGGCTGCGTAGCAGTCGTCTTGCGGTCTATTTTCCAGGTAGAAATCGCCAGGATGGGGCTGCTTCGCAACCGAACGGGGCGGTGCGGCGTTCCGACAAGCCCCCTCGCCACAACGACCTTCTGTGGTAGGCTTTGCCGGTTTGCACGATGGGCCGTTGTGACCCGGTGTTTCGGCACGGGTGTTCTGATCGTCCCATTTGTCCGCCTTCAGGAGTTCTCATGCGTCTGACCCAGATTTTCGCCGCCGCCGCCATTGCGATGGTCAGCACCTTTGCCGTCGCCGATGATGCGGCCGACAAAGCCATTCGTAAAAGCCTGGAAAACCTCCAGCTCGACGTGCCCGTCGAAACCATCACCGCCAGCCCGTTGCCCGGGATGTACGAAGTCAAACTCAAGGGCAGCCGCGTGCTGTACGCCAGCGCCGACGGCCAGTACGTCGTTCAGGGCTACCTGTTCCAGCTCAAGGACGGCAAGCCGGTCAACCTGACCGAGAAAACCGAGCGCCTGGGCATTTCCAAACTGGTCAATGACATTCCTGTCGCGGAAACCGTGGTTTACCCGGCCATCGGCGAAACCAAGTCGCACATCACTGTATTTACCGATACCACCTGCCCGTACTGCCACAAATTGCACGCCGAAGTGCCTGAGCTGAACAAGCGCGGCATTGAAGTGCGCTACGTCGCGTTCCCGCGCCAGGGCCTGGGCTCGCCGGGCGACGAGCAGCTGCAAGCGGTCTGGTGCTCGAAAGACAAAAAGGCAGCCATGGATAAGATGGTCGACGGCAAGGAAATCAAGGCCGCCAAGTGCGATAACCCGGTTTCCAAACAGTTCGCCCTGGGTCAGTCGATCGGCGTGAACGGCACACCGGCCATCGTTTTGGCAGACGGTCAGGTCATTCCGGGCTACCAGCCTGCGCCACAAGTCGCCAAACTGGCGCTGGGCGCGAAGTAAATTCGCATCGTCACGGTCAGCCATTGACGATCGTGGTCGGGCAGCGTCATCGCCGGGCCATTAATAGAGAACCGCGAGCACGCGGTTGTTTTCACGGCCGACCTTGAGTCGGCCGTTTTATGGGGAGTTCACAGTGAAACCGGTCAAAGTAGGCATCTGTGGGTTAGGAACCGTCGGTGGCGGTACCTTCAACGTACTTCAGCGCAACGCCGAGGAAATTGCTCGTCGTGCCGGGCGTGGAATCGAAGTGGCACAAATTGCCATGCGCACGCCAAAGCCTCAGTTCCAGACGACCGGTATTGCGATTACCAACGATGTCTTCGAAGTGGCCACGAACCCTGAGATCGACATCGTTATAGAGCTGATGGGCGGCTACACCGTTGCCCGCGAGCTGGTACTCAAGGCCATCGAGAATGGCAAGCATGTGGTCACCGCGAACAAGGCACTGATTGCTGTTCACGGTAATGAAATTTTCGCCAAGGCTCGCGAGAAAGGCGTGATCGTGGCGTTTGAAGCGGCTGTGGCCGGCGGCATTCCGGTGATCAAGGCGATCCGTGAAGGCCTGTCCGCCAACCGTATCAACTGGGTGGCCGGCATCATCAACGGCACCGGCAACTTCATCCTCACCGAAATGCGTGAGAAAGGTCGCACCTTTGAAGACGTGCTGGCCGAGGCGCAAGCCCTGGGTTACGCCGAAGCCGATCCGACCTTCGACGTTGAAGGCATCGACGCAGCCCACAAGCTGACGATCCTGGCGTCCATCGCGTTCGGTATCCCGCTGCAGTTCGACAAGGCCTACACCGAAGGCATCACCAGGCTGACCACCGCGGACGTGAACTACGCCGAAGCGCTGGGCTACCGCATCAAGCACCTCGGCGTGGCTCGCAGCACGGCTGCCGGTATCGAGTTGCGCGTACACCCGACGCTGATTCCGGCTGATCGTTTGATCGCCAACGTCAACGGCGTGATGAACGCGGTGATGGTCAACGGCGATGCGGCCGGTTCGACACTGTTCTACGGCGCTGGCGCTGGCATGGAGCCAACCGCTTCGTCGGTGATCGCCGACCTGGTGGACGTGGTTCGCGCCATGACATCCGACCCGGAAAATCGTGTACCGCATCTGGCCTTTCAGCCGGATTCGCTGTCGGCGCACCCGATCCTGCCGATCGAAGCCTGCGAAAGCGCCTACTACCTGCGCATTCAGGCCAAGGACCATCCGGGCGTATTGGCCCAGGTGGCGAGCATTCTGTCGGAGCGCGGCATCAACATCGAATCGATCATGCAGAAAGAAGTCGAAGAGCATGACGGTCTGGTGCCAATGATCCTGCTGACGCACCGTGTGCTGGAACAGCACATGAACGACGCGATTGCCGCCCTTGAAGCGTTGACCGGCGTTGTCGGTCCGGTTGTACGGATCCGTGTCGAACATTTGAATTAACACAGCGGCAAGGTCCAAGCCTCAAGCGGCAAGTCAAAAGCGGTCTGGCTTTTACTTGCAGCTTGTAGCTTGAAACTTGAAGCTCAAACCGAAGGTTTGCCCCTATGCGTTATATCAGTACCCGCGGCCAGGCACCGGCCCTGAATTTCGAAGACGTCCTGCTGGCCGGTCTCGCCACCGATGGCGGTCTGTACGTCCCGGAAAACCTGCCACGTTTCACCCAGGAAGAAATCGCTTCGTGGGCCGGTCTGCCGTACCACGAACTGGCTTTCCGGGTGATGCGCCCGTTCGTCACCGGCAGCATTCCTGACGCCGATTTCAAAAAAATCCTTGAAGAAACCTACGGTGTGTTTTCTCACAACGCCGTGGCACCGTTGCGTCAGCTGAACGGCAATGAATGGGTGCTGGAACTGTTCCACGGCCCGACCCTGGCGTTTAAAGACTTCGCCCTGCAACTGCTCGGTCGCCTGCTCGACTACGTGCTGGAAAAGCGCGGTGAGCGCGTGGTGATTGTCGGTGCTACGTCCGGCGACACCGGTTCGGCTGCCATCGAAGGCTGCAAGCACTGCGAAAACGTCGACATCTTCATTCTGCACCCGCACAACCGTGTGTCCGATGTGCAACGTCGCCAGATGACCACCATTTTCGGCGAAAACATCCACAACATCGCCATCGAAGGCAACTTCGATGACTGCCAGGAAATGGTCAAGGCGAGCTTCGCCGACCAGAGCTTCCTCAAAGGCACGCGCCTGGTCGCGGTGAACTCGATCAACTGGGCGCGGATCATGGCCCAGATCGTCTACTACTTCCACGCATCGCTGCAATTGGGTGGCCCGGCGCGCTCGGTATCGTTCTCGGTGCCGACCGGCAACTTCGGCGACATCTTCGCCGGTTACCTGGCGCGCAACATGGGCCTGCCGATCAACCAGTTGATCGTCGCCACCAACCGCAACGACATCCTGCACCGCTTCATGAGCGGCAATCAGTACGTCAAGGAAACCCTGCACGCCACGTTGTCGCCGTCGATGGACATTATGGTGTCGTCGAACTTCGAACGCCTGCTGTTCGACCTGCACGGTCGCAACGGCGCGGCGATTGCCGGACTGATGGACAGCTTCAAACAAGGTGGCGGTTTCAGCGTCGAACAGGAACGCTGGACCGAAGCTCGCAAGCTGTTCGATTCCTTGGCTGTGGACGACGCACAAACCTGCGAAACCATCGCTGAAGTGTACGAGCAGACCGGTGAGCTGCTGGACCCGCACACGGCCATCGGCGTGAAGGCTGCGCGCGAGTGCCGTCGCAGTCTGGACATTCCAATGGTGATCCTCGGTACGGCTCATCCGGTCAAATTCCCGGATGCAGTGCAGAAAGCCGGTGTAGGAAAAGCGCTTGAACTCCCTGCACATCTTTCTGATTTGTTTGAGAGAAATGAGCGTTGCACGGTGTTGCCAAACGACCTTAAAGCCGTGCAGGCCTTTGTCAGTCAGCATGGCAACCGTGGCAAGCCGCTGTAACGCGTAAAAGCTGTCACATTTTGAAGCCCGTCTCCTGACGGGCTTTCTCATTTCTGCGTGCCACACTTGTTGCGTTTTCGCCCCATGAAGGACGGGCGAGTTGATTGCGAAGGAAGTGGTAATGCAGTTTTTCATACGGCTCGAACCAGTCCTGTGCTGGTTGTTTTTAGTCAGTGTCATGGGCTTTACCCAAGCGGCACCGGCGGCGCAATGGGTGAGTTCCGATGCGAAGGAGGCGGTTGTCGACGTGACGATCCAACTCGACGCAGAGGAGTTGAAGTGGATAGCCGAGCATCCGCAAGTCATCGTTGCGTCAGTTCAATACCCGTTGTATCTGTTCAAGAATGGGCACGGTCAATGGAACGGCTTGAACAACGATCTGCTCAACCGCATCGGCGCCATGACGGGCTTGCAGTTTGTTCACGAAGAGTCGTTTTCCACCGATCAGATGCTTGAGCGACTGGAAAGCGGTGCGGCGGACATGAGCACGACGCTGGCGGTGAATGACGAGCGCAAAGGGTTTCTGGATTTCAGTCATGCCTTCGGGGGGGCAGGCTGGGTGTTCGTCGGGCGGGCAGACGAGCCTCTGGTGCAGTCCCTTGAGCAGTTGTCGAAAAAAGTCCTGGTGTTGCCGACCCGGCATGCACTCGAAAGTACCATTCGCCACGAGTATCCGGCGATCGAACTGCGCTCCGTCAAAACCTATGCCGAAGCCAGGGCACTGGTTGAAAGTGGTGAAGCCTTTGCCACCATCGAAAATGAAATCGGGGCGCAACTTTATCCGCTGGGGCGACTCAAGGTCGGGCGTGCCGTGGAGGGAAAATGGGAGGCCGATCATCTGGCGGTACGCAAAGGTCAGTCGCCGTTGCTCAGCATCCTCAACAAGGCACTTGAGGCCTTTCCACCTGCCGAGTTGCGGGCGATTCGCTTGAAATGGCTCAGCGGAATCGGATCAATGAAGACTCCCTCCCCCTGGCAGCGGCTTAGCGATTGGGGTTGTTGGGGGGTGATCGTCGTCGGTCTTTTCGGCCTGCTTTCATTGCTCTGGAATCGACGCCTCGCCGGCTTGAACCAGCAACACCTGAACGACGAGAACAACCTCAACGATCAACTCGCCTTCCAGCATGCCTTGATGGACGCCATGCCCGATCCGGTGTTTGTACGTGATCTGCAAGGGCGTTTGATCATGTGCAATAAAAGTTATGAAGAAATTCTGGCGACCCGTTTTGATCAGATTCAGGGGCGACAGTTGACCGAACTCGATCTCTTGCCCAAAGCGACGGCAGAGCGCCTGCACGCAGAGTTCATCAACCAATTGAGTACACGCCAGCCTCGGTTCATTGAGCGTCAATTGGAGTTCAAGAACGGTGTCAGTAACATCTATCAGTGGACCGTGCCGTTCTACAGCGGTGACGGCCAATTGCTCGGTCTACTGGGAGGCTGGACGGACAGAGACCGGCGGCGGGGCGAGTGATGCGGCTGTTTTTTCCCTGTCATCTTTGCCGTGCATGCTCTATCGACCAAAGGCGCCGACGCGCCTGCACCTGGAAATCCAGAACTTTCTTCTCAGGCCAGTGGTCATTTACTGTGAGCAGGCCCCAGGCACTTTGTTTTCGGACTATTGAGTGGTGATCGAGATGGAAAGTATCAGTCTATTACTCGGTGAGGCGCTGAGCCCGTATCAGGTCACGCTGACCCCGTCGGGTGCCCATGGCGAATGCCTGGTGACGCTGAAGAATGCAACCGGCGCGATAGTGGTGGAGCGCGCCTTCAATCAGGTTCAGTTGACCGACAAGCGTCTGCTGACCGATGTCGTCGATGGATTGCACCGCGATGTGCTCATTGCCGAAGGACGGCTGGAGCCCTGTGTCATCGCGGCATTGCGCAATGCAGCCCAGGAGAAAATGCTGGCTCGCAGAAACTGACGTGATATTTCTGGGAACCTTCCTGCGCTTAGGTCAGTCAGACGTTGTAACAGCAGGATCAAGCATTGTGCTCCGGTGCTTGTAGCTTGTTGCTACTGGTCTTTATGTAGGCCACGTTTAACCCCGAGTCGTCTCCCCACTTCTCGGGGTTTCTTTTTGCCTGCGATTTGTCAGTGCTCGGCCTGATGCTCGAAAAAAGCCTTGGTTTCTGACAGGTAATCCTTGCGCCTTTCTGGATCGAGCCAGTCGGCATACAACGGATCCAGTCGTTCATGAGGCAGTGCGCGCAATAGCTGATTGATTTCGCTGATCGCCTGCCGTCCCTCGGCTGTATTGGTGCAACCAATATGCCCGGACATGTATTTGCCCGTGCCCTTGATCGGATAAAACGCCAGTTCATCATCGGATATGTGCTCTTGACGAGCCAGGTAGCGAATTTCTGGCCAGTAACCCATCACCACCTCCAATCGTCCCAGACGTTGCATCTGCAACAGGCTGCCGAGCGCATCGTTGCCGTAGTGAGGCGTCAGAGCACCGGCCGGTGCCTGCTTTAGCAATGCATCGAGGACTTGTCCGTAACTGCGCTCGGCCACCACGCCGACTTTCTTGCCACTGCCGGCCAACAGCGCTGCCAAATCGACTTCACCATCGCTCAGAAACGGTTCCAGCACGGGTCGATTTTCCTTGCGAATCACAAGTCCATTGCTCACGGCGCGGAAGGCCGGAACCGAAAATGCAATCGACTGTTCCCGCTCCTCAGTCCAGACCAGCGAGGGATCGCAGGTAAATGAGGGTTCGTGAAGCATCTGCATGCCGCGGGCGCGGTTGACCCGCATCAAGATGTGCTCGTATTGCGGCATGCCGGCAATCAATAGCGGCAGCATCTGATCGATGATCCCCTGACCTTTTTTCGGCCCCTCGAAGATCATGGTCGGCGGTAAATCACGCAGCAACCAGATCAACGTCTCCTTGGGTTGCGCCGCAACGGGCAAGGCCAACCCGGCCAACAGCCATAAAGCCGCGACTGCGCACCCGCTACGGGGGGCGTGGAGGGCTAATGAAAGCAGGCGTTTCAGCTTAGATGGCCCCGTCTTCACGCAGCTTTTCGATCTGTACCTTGTCGTAACCAAGATCGTGCAGTACCTGCGCATTGTGTTCGCCCAACTGCGGCCCGACCCATTCCGAAGTGCCAGGTGTCTCTGAGAGTTTCGGCACAATGCCCGGCATCTTGAAATCTTTACCGTCCGGAAGCTTGGCCTGCAGGAACATTTCCCGGGCCAGGTATTGCGGATCGCTGAACATGTCTTCGGCACTGAAGATCCGGCTGGCCGGCACATCAGCCTGATTCAGCCGTTCGATGACCGTGTCCAGCGGCAGCGAGTTGACCCAGCGATCGATCACGCCGTAAATCTCGTCACGACGGCTGTCACGTCCGTCGTTACTGGCCAGTACCGGGTCATTGGCCAGGTCTTCACGGCCGATGATCAGCATGAAGCGTTTGAAAATCGCATCACCGTTGGCGCCGATCTGCACATGTTTGCCGTCGGCGCTGGTGTGGATAGAGGAGGGCGTGATGCCCGGCATGATGTTGCCGGTGCGTTCGCGGATGAAACCAAACACATCGAACTCCGGCACCATGCTTTCCATCATGGCGAAGATCGCTTCGTACAACGCCACGTCGACCACTTGGCCGAGTCCGCCGTTCACTTCGCGATGACGCAAGGCCATCAGCGCGCCAATGACACCCCAGAGCGCCGCAATCGAGTCGCCGATGGAAATCCCGGTGCGCACCGGTGGCCGGTCCTCGAAACCGGTGATGTAGCGCAGGCCGCCCATGGATTCACCGACCGCGCCGAAACCCGGCTGGTCTTTCATTGGCCCGGTCTGACCAAAACCGGAGAGACGCACCATCACCAATTTCGGGTTCAACGCGTGCAGGACCTCCCAGCCCAGGCCGAGTTTTTCCAGCACGCCGGGGCGAAAGTTCTCAATCAGGATGTCCGCTTCAGCGAGCAGCTTTTTCAGAATCGCCAGACCGTCCGGGTGCTTCAGGTTCAGGGTCAGGGACTTTTTGTTGCGCGCCTGGACGAACCACCACAGCGAGGTGCCTTCGTACAGTTTTCGCCATTTGCGCAACGGATCGCCGCCGTCGGGGGACTCAATCTTGATGACTTCGGCGCCAAACTCACCGCAAATGCGAGAGGCAAACGGCCCTGCGATCAAGGTACCCAATTCGATGACTTTCAGACCTGAGAGCGGTTTTCCGGTGAGCGGCATGCGAGATCCTGTAGGACAAAGGCTGAGCAGAGATAGCGTTTTAACATAGCCGAACGTCAGACGAGCAAGCAGAATCGCCTTCAGTTCGATGATTGCCTACAGCATCGGTTAGACTTGCCGCCTTTCCTCGTATCAAGAAGCCCGTTCATGGCCCAGCCGTCCACGACCTACAAGTTTGAACTGAACCTCACCGACCTCGACCGCAGCATCTACGAGACCGTGAAGCAGACCATCGCCCGTCACCCTTCGGAAACCGAAGAGCGCATGACCGTGCGGCTATTGGCCTACGCCTTCTGGTACAACGAGCAGCTGTCATTCGGTCGTGGTCTGTCAGACGTGGATGAGCCTGCCCTGTGGGGAAAAAGTCTGGACGACCGCGTCCTGCACTGGATCGAAGTCGGCCAGCCAGACGCCGATCGCCTGACCTGGTGCTCGCGTCGCACCGAACGCACCAGCCTGCTGGCTTACGGCAGCTTGCGCGTCTGGGAAACCAAAGTGATCCCCGCCATCAAAAACCTCAAGAACGTGCACATTGCTGCCGTGCCGCAGGACGTCCTGGAAACCCTGGCCAAAGACATGCCACGGGTGATCAAGTGGGACGTGATGATCAGCGAAGGGACGATTTTCGTCACCGACGACCGTGGTCAGCACGAAGTCCAGTTGCAATGGCTGCAAGGCGAGCGCGGCTAATACTGCGCTGGCAACAGACTAATCCCACGTAATCAAGAGAAGCTTCCGTCACCCCATGCGCATCGAACCTCGCCTGTTGCCCGACACCCTGCCATTTCTCGGTGATTTGCCGCCGCTGCTGACCCGCCTGTACGCGGCGCGGGGCGTGCTGACCGAGGCTGAACTGGACAAGAGCCTGGCGCGGCTGATTCCGTTCCAGCAGCTCAAAGGCATCGATGCCGCCGTGGATTTGCTGGTGACGGCGCTGGAACAGCGCCAGCGCATTCTGATCGTCGGCGACTTTGACGCCGATGGTGCCACGGCCAGTACCGTGGGCGTGTTGGGCTTGCGCCTGCTGGGTGCGGCTCACGTCGACTATTTGGTGCCGAACCGGTTTGAGTACGGCTATGGCCTGACGCCGGAAATTGTCGAAGTGGCGTTGACCCGTACGCCGCAATTGCTGATCACCGTGGACAACGGTATTTCCAGTGTCGAAGGCGTGGCGGCGGCGAAAGAAGCCGGTCTCAACGTGCTGGTCACCGACCACCACTTGCCCGGCGATGAACTGCCGCTGGCCGATGCCATCGTCAATCCGAACCAGCCTGGATGCGACTTTCCGAGCAAGGCACTGGCCGGTGTCGGCGTTATTTTTTATGTGCTGATGGCGCTTCGTGCGCGTCTGCGCAGCCTCGGCTGGTACGAGAGCAAGCCGCAGCCGAACATTGGTGAATTGCTGGACCTGGTGGCGCTGGGCAGCGTCGCCGACGTGGTGCCGCTGGATGCCAACAACCGGATTCTGGTCCATCAAGGTCTTGAACGAATTCGCGCCGGGCGCGCGCGGCCGGGGATCAAGGCGATTCTCGAAGTCGCCAAGCGTGAGCCGGCGCGCATCACCTCTACCGATCTGGGCTTCATTGTCGGCCCGCGACTTAACGCGGCGGGGCGGCTGGACGACATGAGCCTGGGTATTGAATGCCTGCTCACCGACGACGCGGGACTGGCGCGGGAAATGGCCGTGCAACTCGACGGCATGAACCAGGACCGCAAATCCATCGAGCAAGGCATGCAGCGCGAAGCACTGGCGCAATTGAAGGATTTGCCGGTCGAGTCGATGCCATTCGGTTTGTGTCTGTTCGATCCCGAGTGGCACCAGGGTGTCATCGGCATCCTCGCTTCGCGGATGAAAGAACGCTATTTCCGTCCGACCATCGCCTTTGCCGATGCCGGCGATGGCTTGCTCAAGGGCTCGGGGCGTTCGGTTCAGGGTTTCCACATTCGCGATGCGCTGAGCGTGGTGGCCGCGCAACATCCCAGCCTGATCAGCAAATACGGCGGCCATGCCATGGCGGCAGGTTTGACGTTGCCGGAAGCGAATTTTCCGCTGTTTGCCGAGGCCTTCGATGCGGAAGTGCGTCGGCAATTGCGCGAAGAAGACCTGACCGGACGTCTGCTGTCGGACGGCACGCTGGCGGTCGAAGAATTCCACCTGGAACTGGCCCGCGCCCTGCGTCATGCCGGTCCTTGGGGGCAGCACTTTCCGGAGCCGCTGTTCCACGGCGTGTTTCAGCTGGTTGAGCAGCGCGTCGTCGGTGAACGGCACCTCAAAGTGGTGCTGAAAAGCGAATGCGGTTCGGTGAAACTGGATGGCATTGCCTTTGGTATCGACCGCGATATCTGGCCGAACCCGACCATCAAGTGGGTGGAACTGGCCTACAAACTCGACCTCAATGAGTTTCGCGGCAATGAGACTGTGCAGTTGATGATTGCCCACATCGAACCGCGATAGCGATCTTCCTGGCGCCAAATATCCCAGGAACCCTCCCTCATCCCCCGATGTCGACTAGGCTCTAAGCACTGCTTGATTATCCTTGTGACGTGTCGTCGAATTTTTTGCCCGCGGGGGCGGGTGCTGCACCTTTTTCCTGTCACTCGTCGACTTTTCAAACAGAACCCTGGAGCCTGCCCACTGATTCGAGAGGTGCCCCATGAGTCTGCTGCTTGAACCCTATACCCTGCGTCAATTGACCCTGCTCAACCGTATCGCGGTCTCCCCGATGTGCCAGTACTCCAGCGTCGATGGGCTGGCCAATGACTGGCATCTTGTCCACCTCGGCAGTCGTGCGGTCGGCGGCGCCGGCCTGGTGTTTACCGAAGCCACGGCGGTCACCGCCGATGGGCGAATCACCGCCCAGGACCTCGGCCTGTGGGCTGACGAACAGATCGAACCCCTGCAACGCATTACCCGCTTCATCGCCGCTCAGGGCGCTGTGGCCGGCATCCAGTTGGCACACGCCGGGCGCAAGGCCAGTACTCATCGACCTTGGCTCGGCAAACATGGCAGCGTTAAACCCGAAGACGGCGGCTGGGTGCCGGTGGGCCCGTCGACCATTGCTTTCGACCCGCAACACACTCACCCACGGCAACTCGAAGAAAGCGAGATCGCTGACGTCGTCCAGGCCTTCGTCGCCGCTGCCCGGCGTGCATTGACGGCCGGTTTCAAAGTGGTCGAAATCCACGCCGCCCACGGTTACCTGTTACATCAATTTCTGTCGCCCCTGAGTAATCAGCGACGCGATCAATACGGCGGTTCGTTCGAGAACCGGATTAGGCTAGTGCTGCAAGTGACGGAAGCAGTGCGTGCCGTGTGGCCTGAAGAGCTGCCGCTGTTCGTGCGGGTATCGGCCACTGACTGGGTGGAAGACGGCTGGAACCCGGATGAAACCGTGGAGCTGGCGCGCCGCCTCAAAGGGCTGGGCGTGGACCTGATCGACGTTTCCTCCGGCGGGACGGCGGCCAATGCCGAAATTCCGACAGGACCCGGTTATCAAACCCGCTTCGCCGAGCGCGTGCGCAAGGAGTCGGGCATTGCCACCGGCACGGTCGGCATGATCACCGAGCCGGCCCAGGCCGAACACATCTTGCGCACATGCCAGGCGGACATCATCTTCCTCGCGCGAGAACTGCTGCGCGATCCGTATTGGCCGCTGCATGCCGATGATGACCTGGGCGGGCGCAAGGCCATCTGGCCCGCGCAGTACCAGCGGGCGACGCACCGGGATCAGCCGATACATGAGTCGGATTTGCGTGACTGAATGCGGCTGTAAAACCAAAAAGCCCCGATCGATGTGATCGGGGCTTTTGCGTTTCCGGGCGGGAACATTTGTCGCCTGTCAGGCCGTCTTCGCGGGCAAGCCCGCTCCCACAGGGTTCAGTAGAGTTCACTCCTTTTGTGCAACACAGCCGATCCTTGTGGAAGCGGGCTTGCCCGCGAAAAGGCCCGCCCAGACAACCCTTAACTTCAGGTGTACTTACGCTTATCCGGCGCCGGCGGAAAGTACTGATACAACCAGGTCTCACTCAACGTCCGGTCATTGGTCCGGATAAACAACCGCAGCTCCACCGGCTCCACGCTGTCATTGGTCGGGAACCAGTCAAAGGTAATGCGATAACCCTTGATGTCGTCCAGCACCAACACATTGAAATCCTTCACCTGGCCGTTCGAGCACGTCACCACGGGCTCGATCCCTGCGCCTTCCGGCAAGCGATCCAGACCACCCCCCGTGAAGTCCACGGCAAAGCGCCGCGCCCAGACCTCCGGGTAATGCTCACCCGGCGCCCAGCCTTCGGTGAAGCCGCCCATCCCCGAACGGGTTGCATTGACCCGCGCCAGCGGCGTGCCGACCGGTGGCAGCGCGCTCCAGTAGAGCTTGTAGCCGTAATTCAGGGAATCACCGGCCGCGACCGGTTTTTTCGGGGTCCAGAACGCGACGATGTTATCCAGCGTCTCGCCGGTTGTAGGAATTTCCAACAGATCGATAGAGCCTTCGCCCCACGCCGTTGTCGGTTCCACCCACAGGCTCGGACGCTTGCTATACCAATCGACGGTGTCCTGATAGCTGGCGAACTCATGGTCGGTCTGCACCAGACCGAAACCTTTCGGATCGGTGTCGGCGAAGGCATTGAATTGCAGGGTCGCCGGGTTGTTCAGTGGGCGGCAGATCCACTCGCCATTGCCGCGCCACATCGCCAGTCGGTCGGAGTCGTGGATTTGCGGGTGAATGGTGTCGCACATGCGGCGCTCGTGGGTGCCGCAGCTGAACATGCTGGTCATCGGTGCGATGCCCAGTTGTTCGATGGCGGTGCGCGCGTTGATGTGGGCATCAATCTCCATCACCACACGTTCGGCCTGGCAATCGATGTCAAAGCGATAGGCGCCAGTGGCGCTCGGCGAATCCAGCAGCGCGTAGACCACGAAGCGGGTGCTGTCCTTGCCCGGCGTCTCGAACCAGAACTTGGTGAAGTCCGGAAACTCCTCGCGCTGCTTGGCGTACGTATCAATCGCCAGCCCGCGCGCCGACAGACCGTACTGGCCGGTCGCGTCTACCGCACGGAAGTAACTCGCGCCGAGGAAAGACAACACGTCGTGCCGGTCCAGCTCCGGGGCCTTGAACAGCTTGAACCCGGAAAACCCCAGGTCACCCGTCAGCTGCTTGGTATCGACCGTGGTTTTTTCATAGTTGAACAGGGAAGGGCGGAAATGCACCTCCCGCGCCAGACGGGTCTTTGGGTCGACGCTGTACATGCGCACCGGCTGCTTGAACCCCATGCCGACGTGGAAAAACTGTACGTCCAGCTGACCGTTCAAATCCTTCCACAGTGAGTGGTTCGCGTCATAACGGATGGCGTTGAAGTTCTGCGGCGTCATGGTCGCCAGCGTTGGCGGCAGCACCTGCTTGGTGTCCTGATAACGGTTGCCGGCAAGTTGCCTGGCCTGAATCTTCAGCGCTTCAAAATCGAACGCCTGGGCCTCGCCATCCGCCGTACCGTTGCCCGCCCAGGCACGGGCGGCCAGCAGGCCGGTGGCCGACAAACCGGTGTAGGCCGCGATAGCCATGGACGCTTTGAGCAAATTCCTGCGATGCATAAGTACAACCTGTCGTGAGCAATCCCGCGCCGTTCCTGGCACGTTCTGGATCAAAAATAACGGTTCGGACATGCCTTCGACCAAACGCAACGGACTTTAAACAGATGCCAAATAGCTTAAACCGTTCGATTGCAGACAAAAATTGATCGATGGCACTTTGATGGTTCGGCAATGAAACAAGAAATTTCGGTTAACTTTTCCGACAGTACTTTCTGATTTATAGGGCATTTCTGCTTTTTTTGACTAATTACTCTAAAAACCGCTTTTCAGCGCCGGGAATGTTCCTATTCTGTGCTCATGACCGGCTTCAGCCCTTAAGGCCGGCGACAAACAAAAAGGAGAGGGCGATGCGGTTTTTGAAGTTTTCTCGTGCTTATAGAAGGACATCGTCGATGACAAAAGTACAAGGCATCACCGAAATATTAGGAATTCTTCCTTGCCTGGCTAGCGGTCGGCGAAGGCGCCGGCTCAACCCGGACGAGATGAAGTTGCTGGAACGGTATCGAGAGCTGTCGGAGAGCGACCGGATTGCGATGCGGTATCTGGTGGATGCGATGAGGAGTGTTTCGCGGTTTTGATGAAACGAGCATTCAGCTGTGGCAAGTCTGTCGCGGCTGAAGGTTCCAAGGTCTGCCCGAGCCCGGAAATCTTTCCAGTTGGTGGAAAGACAAAAAGCTGAAAGTGACTGTGATGGAATCCACGAGTATTACCAAAGGGTGCTTGGAGTTGACGCTGCCTTCGACGTCATTTCGACTTTTTTGCCCCTAGGGCCTTCCCTGATTTTCGTCAACCCGAGTGTTGCGTTGGTTTAGAGGAAACTTTAGCGGGCGGGGAGAACGGGAGAGGTGGGTGTATTTCGAAATGCAAGAAGTGCCCCGGCACCGTGGTGGCTGCCGGGGCGAATTCAACTACCGACTAACCTTCCACGCGTCCCCCGCAGGCGCAGTCCCATGGTCATACGGCTTGGCCAGCCACATGTACAACAACCCCAAACCGATCACGATCGCCGTACTCAGCACCATGGCGTAGTTGATGTACCACGCCGCGTCCGGCGTGCGTGGCCAGGCCATGTTGACGATTGCGCCGATGCCGTAGGCCAGCGCGCCGATGTTCACCAGCCAGCCCCAGGCGCCGAGGGTGAATTTGCCGCTCGGTTTCCAGCCTTTCATGCGGGCATAGAGGGCCCCGAGAACGATCATCTGGAAGGCCAGGTAGATGCCGATCGCCGCGAAGCTGACGATGGTTGCCACGGCATCCTGCAGGAAGAAGCCGAGGATGATGATCAGCGCCGGCAGGACGCCGGAGACGAACAGTGCCGCTACCGGAACCTGAGTGGTAGGGGAAATCTTCTTCAGCAGGGAGCTGCCGATGACCATTTCATCGCGAGCGTAGGAATACAGCAGACGACTCGCCGCCGCTTGCAGGCTGATGACGCAGGATATGAAGGAAATCATCACCACGCCCATCACCACTTTCGAACCGACCGGGCCGAAGGCGTTGTTGAGGATGGTGGTGACCGGGTCCTTGTCGGCGCCGCTGATCACGGCTTGCATGTCCGGCACGGCGAGAATCAGCGCCAGGCAGGCGAACATCGCTGCGATGCCGCCGATGTAGATGGTCATGCGCATGGCCACCGGGATTTTCTTGCTCGGGTTCGGGGTTTCTTCGGCCACATCGCCGCAGGCCTCGAAGCCGTAGTACAGGAACATCCCCGCCAGCGAAGCGGTGAGAAAGGCTGGCAAATACGAGCCGTCGACGCTGATGTCGAAAGTGTTGAACAGCACGCTGAGCGGTTGATGACGCTCGAACACCAGCAGGTAAACGCCGACGATCACCGCACCGACCAGTTCGCACAGGAAGCCGAACATGGCGATGCGCGCCAGCACCTTGGTGCCGCTGAGGTTGACCAGGGTGGCGAACAACGTCAGGAACAGGGCGATGATGATGTTGGTGTTGTTGCTTGGCTCAAAACCCATCATGGCGGCGAGGTACGGACCGGCACCGACCGCAACGGCAGCGATGGTGACGCACAGGGCGATGGAGTAGATCCAGCCGACCATCCACGCCCAGCGTTTGCCCACCAAGCGACGGGCCCACGGGTAGACGCCACCGGAAATCGGGAATTGTGAAACCACTTCTCCGAAGATCAGGCACACCAGCAACTGGCCGCAACCGACCAGCAAATAGGCCCAGAACATCGGTGGCCCGCCCGCGGCGAGGCACAGGCCGAAGAGGGTGTAAACCCCTACAACCGGCGAGAGGTAAGTGAAGCCCAGGGCGAAGTTTTCCCACAGGCTCATGCTGCGATTGAAGTTGGACGTGTAACCCAGTTTGCGTAGCTGCTCGGCGTCGCTGTCGACGCCGGCTGCAGCGAGTTCGGGGGTTGTACTCATGGTGTGTAAGCTCCGGAAAATCGGCAGATTTCGGATGTCCGATACCGTGGCGGGGCCGTGAGGCGCTGCCCGGATCGGTGGTTATTGTTTTTGGCTGCTTTGGTTGGAACCTGGGTGGTGCTTACTGCCGGTTTCTGCCTTGAAACCGAGGTGACTCATTCGCGAGCAGGCTCGCTCCTACAGGTTCTGCGCAATCCCAGTAGGAGTGAGCCTGCTCGCGATGCGTTTAATGCTTGAACATCACATGCCGGACGACGGTGTAATCCTCCAGCCCGTACATCGACATGTCCTTCCCATAGCCGGACAATTTCTGACCGCCATGCGGCATTTCACTGACCAGCATGAAGTGCGTGTTCACCCACGTGCAGCCGTACTGCAAGCGAGCAGACATCCGATGCGCGCGACCGACATCCGCGGTCCATACCGACGACGCCAGGCCGTAGTCCGAATCGTTGGCCCAGCCCAGCACCTGTGCTTCATCGGTGAATGGGGTGACTGACACTACCGGACCGAATACCTCGCGACGGACGATTTCGTCATCTTGCTGAGCATCGGCCAACACCGTCGGCTCGAAGAAGAAACCATTGCCCTCCACAGCCTTGCCGCCGGTGATCAGGCGAATGTGCGGTTGCGCGATGGCGCGCTCGACAAACCCGGCCACACGGTCACGGTGTTGCGCGGTGATCAGCGGGCCCAATTCGGTCGACGGGTCATCTTGCAAACCGTACTTGATGCTGCTGACTGCCTTGCCGAGTTTCTCGACGAACTTTTCGTAGATGCCGGCCTGCGCGTAGATGCGGCATGCGGCGGTGCAGTCCTGGCCGGCGTTGTAGAAACCGAAGGTGCGGATGCCCTCCACCGCGGCGTCGATGTCGGCGTCGTCGAAGATGATCACCGGGGCCTTGCCGCCCAGTTCCATGTGCATGCGTTTGACGCTGTCGGCGGTGCTGGAAATGATGTTCGAACCGGTGGCAATCGAGCCGGTCAGCGACACCATGCGTACTTTCGGGTGGGTGACCAAAGGGCTGCCCACGCTAGGACCACGACCAAACACCAGGTTGAGTACACCGGCCGGGAAAATTTCCGACGCCAGTTGCGCCAGACGCAACGCAGTCAGCGGAGTTTGTTCTGATGGCTTGAGCACCACGGTATTACCGGCAGCGAGGGCCGGGGCGATTTTCCAGGCGACCATCATCAGCGGGTAGTTCCACGGCGCGATGGAAGCAATCACGCCGACCGGGTCGCGACGGATCATCGAGGTGTGGCCCGGCAGGTATTCGCCGCCCGCCGAACCGCTCATGCAACGGCTGGCGCCGGCGAAGAAACGGAACACGTCGGCAATCGCCGGTATCTCGTCGTTCAGTGCGGCGCTGTAAGGCTTGCCGCAGTTGTCCGATTCCAGTTTGGCCAGTTCTTCGCCATGGGCTTCGATGGCGTCGGCGAGTTTGAGCAGCAGCAGCGAACGTTCTTTCGGCGGGGTTTGCGACCAGCCTTCAAAAGCACTGTCGGCGGCACGGACGGCGGCATCGACCTGGGCTTCGCTGGCTTCGTTGATTTCCACCAACACACGGCCCAGGGCCGGGTTGAACACAGGTTGGGCGGGGCCTTCGCCGTCGATCAGTTGGCCGTTGATCAAGAGTTTGGTTTGCATGGTTCTGTCCTCTTCAAAGCAGATCTTGTTGTGAAACCGGCCCCTGTGGGAGCGGGCTTGTGGTGTCCTTTAGAAATTTATTTCCCGCCACTGCCCGCGACGCTCTCGCCACCCCGGGTCAGGTAATAGGCGCCAAGGATCGGCAGCATGGTCACCATCATCACCAGCATCGCGACGACGTTGGTCACTGGCACGTCTCGTGGGCGGCTGAGTTGGTTGAGCAGCCACAGCGGCAGGGTGCGTTCATGGCCGGCGGTGAACGTGGTGACGATGATTTCGTCGAAGGACAGTGCAAACGCGAGCATGCCGCCGGCCAGCAATGCCGAACCGAGGTTCGGCAAAACGATGTAGCGGAAGGTCTGCCAGCCGTCGGCGCCGAGGTCCATCGAGGCTTCGATCAAGCTGTGCGAAGTCCGGCGCAAACGGGCGATGACGTTGTTGTAGACGATCACCACGCAGAAGGTCGCGTGGCCGACGATGATGGTGAACATCCCCGGCTCGATGCCCAATGTCTTGAAGGTCGCCAGCAACGCGATCCCGGTGATGATCCCCGGCAATGCAATCGGCAGGATCAGCATCAGCGAGATGCCTTGCTTGCCGAAGAAATCCCGGCGGTACAACGCTGCGGAAGCGAGGGTGCCAAGGACCATGGCAATCAAGGTCGCAACGGAGGCGATCTGCAGCGAGAGCTTGATCGCTTCCAGTACGTCTGGCCGTGAGAACGCCACGCCGATCCACTTCAGGGTGAACCCCTTGGGCGGAAAGCTGAACGCAGCATCTTCGGTGTTGAAGGCGTACAGAAAGATAATCAGGATCGGGAAGTGCAGAAACACCAACCCGCCCCAGGCTGCGATTTTTAAACCCAGTGAAGCCTGCCCCTGTGATGAAGAGTCAGAGTGCATCGAAGGCCCCCAATCGTTTGACGATAGTCAGGTAAATGGCGATCAACACAATCGGCACCAGCGTGAAGGCCGCGGCCATAGGCATGTTGCCGATTGCGCCTTGCTGGGCGTACACCATGCTGCCGACGAAGTAGCCCGGTGGGCCGACCAGTTGCGGCACGATGAAGTCGCCCAGGGTCAGGGAAAAGGTGAAGATCGAACCGGCGGCAATGCCCGGAATCGACAGCGGCAGAATCACTTGCATGAACGTCTGGCGCGGCTTGGCACCGAGGTCGGCCGAGGCTTGCAGCAAGGAGGGCGGCAGACGCTCCAGCGAGGCCTGGATCGGCAGAATCATGAACGGCAGCCAGATGTAGACGAACACCATGAAACGCCCCAGATGCGAGGTCGACAAGGTGCTGCCGCCCACGCCCGGAATGCCCAGCACAAACTGCAACACCGGCTCCAGCCCCAAGTGTTGAACGAACCACTGCGCGACGCCGCCCTTGGCCAGCAGCAAGGTCCAGGCATACGCCTTGACGATGTAACTGGCCCACATCGGCATCATCACCGCGATGTAGAAAAACGCCTTGGTTTTGCCGGTGGTGTAGCGCGCCATGTAGTAGGCAATCGGGAACGCGACGATGGCGCTGGCGATGGACACGACCACCGCCATGCTCAAGGTGCGCAGGATGATGTCGAAATTCGACGGTTGGAACAGCGCAGCAAAGTTCGCCAGCGTCAGGTCCGGTGTGACCGCCATGGTGAAGTCATCGAAGGTGTAGAAGCCTTGCCACAGCAGTACCAGTAACGAGCCGAGATAGATGGCGCCGAACCACAGCAGCGGCGGCACCAACAGCATCGACAAGTACAGATTCGGCCGGCGATACAGCAGGTTGGAAAACCGGCGCAACGGCGAACCGCTGGCCGGGGTTTGAGGGATAGCCAAGGTGTTCATCTCACACCCCGCCGGCAACGGTGTCATGCAGCGGGACCATCGCTTCCCGTGCCCAGCGAGCGCTGATGCGTTGCCCGGTCTGGTGCTGGGCGCTGATGTCCAGCCATTGATTGTTGGCCTGGCTGATGTTCAGGGTCTGGCCGTTTTCCAGCTTCATCTCGTAGCGCGTGGCGCTGCCCTGGTATTGGATGTCGTGGAGCAAACCGCTGACTTCGATCTCGTGGCTGGCCAGCGGTCCTTCGGCGAATCGCACGTGTTCCGGGCGAATCGAAAACGGCTGTGGATTGCCGCTCAACTGCCTGGCCAGGTCACCGCGAATCACGTTGGAGGTGCCGACGAATTCCGCGACGAAGGTCGTGGCTGGTTTCATGTAGAGATTGCGTGGGGTGTCGACCTGTTCGATGCGGCCCTTGTTGAATACGGCCACTCGGTCAGACATCGACAGCGCTTCGGTCTGGTCGTGGGTGACGAAGATGAAGGTGATGCCGAGTTGGCGTTGCAGCTTCTTCAGCTCGCTTTGCATTTGCTCGCGCAGTTTCAAGTCGAGGGCGCCCAACGGCTCGTCGAGTAGCAGCACACGCGGGCGATTGACCAGAGCGCGGGCCAGGGCCACGCGTTGGCGCTGACCGCCGGACAGTTGCACCGGTTTGCGCTCGCCGTAGCCGCCGAGGGCGACCATGTCGAGGGCTTCTTCGGCGCGTTTGCGGCGTTCGGCTTTAGCGACGCCTTTGACTTTCAAGCCGTAGGCGACGTTGTCGAGGACGTCCATGTGCGGGAACAGGGCGTAATCCTGAAACACGGTGTTGACGTCACGCTCATAAGGCGGCAGCCCGGCGGCTTCTTCGCCATGAATTCGGATGGAGCCTGCGCTCGGTTGTTCGAAACCGGCGATCAGGCGCAAACAGGTGGTTTTGCCCGAGCCGGAAGGGCCCAGCATGGAGAAAAACTCGCCGTCCTGGATGTCGATGGAAACCCGGTCTACGGCTTTCACTTCGCCGAATAGACGGGAAACGTTGGTGAACTGGACTGCAAGCGTCATGGTGCGAAACTCCGAAAATCTGAATCTTTAAAAGCATCGCGAGCAAGCTCGCTCCCACATTTGATCGCATTTCAACGTGGGAGCGAGCTTGCTCGCGAAGAGGGCTTAGCGGCCGCCCATGATTGCGATGTAGTCCTGGGTCCAGCGGCTGTACGGCACGAACTTGCCGCCTTCAGCTTGCGGGGTTTTCCAGAAGGCGATCTTCTCGAACTGGTCGAAACCATTGGTCTTGCAGCCTTCAGCGCCAAGCAATTCGCTGCCGGTGCACGCCGCCGGCACTGCGGGCAACGAACCAAACCACGCGGCAACATCACCCTGGACTTTCGGGGTCAGCGACCAGTCCATCCACTTGTAAGCGCAGTTCGGGTGCTTGGCCTCGGCGTGCAACATCGTGGTGTCGGCCCAACCGGTGGCGCCTTCTTTCGGGATAGTCGAAGCAATCGGCTGCTTCTCGTTCATCAGGCCGTTGACCTGATACGGCCAGGCACCGGAGGCGACCACGCCTTCGTTTTTGAAGTCGCTCATCTGCACGGTGGTGTCATGCCAGTAGCGGTGGATCAGCGGTTGCTGGGCGCGCAGCAGATCGAGCACGGCTTTGTACTGGGCTTCGGTCAGTTCATACGGGTTCTGGATACCCAATTCCGGCTTGGCGGTTTTCAGGTACAGCGCGGCGTCGGCGATGTAGATCGGGCCGTCATAGGCCTGCACGCGTCCCTTGTTCGGCTTGCCGTCCGGCAGGTTTTCCGCGTTGAACACTACGCCCCAGCTGGTTGGCGCGGTCTTGAACACGTTGGTGTTGTACATCAACACGTTCGGGCCCCACTGATACGGGGTGCCGTAGGTCTGCTTGTTGACCACGTACCACGGCGCATCTTTCAGGCGAGGGTCGATGTTTTTCCAGTTCGGGATCAACGCGGTGTTGATCGGCTGCACACGCTTGCCGACGATCAACCGCAGCGAGGCGTCGCCCGATGCCGTCACCAGGTCATAACCGCCCTTGGCCATCAGGCTGACCATTTCATCGGAAGTCGCCGCAGTCTTCACATTGACCTTGCAGCCGGTTTCCTTCTCGAAACCGGTCACCCAGTCGTAGGCCTTGTCGCTTTCGCCACGTTCGATGTAACCCGGCCAAGCCACAATATCCAGTTGGCCTTCGCCTGCACCGACCGCTTTCAGCGGTTCGGCGGCCTGGAGGCTGGCACTCGCCAGCAGCGCGGTGGTGATTGCACTGAACAGTGCGGTCTTGTGCACGAACATGGGAATTCCCTCTTCTTTAATTATGGTCGGGGCAGTTGTGAACGTGGTGAAGCATGCCGTTAGCGGCTTGTTGTTAGCGTAGTCAGAGATGTTGTCCGTGGCGCGCCATGATGTGCCGCACCACGCTGTAGTCCTGAAGCGAATCGCTGGATAAGTCTTTGCCGTAGCCCGATCGCTTCAAGCCGCCATGGGGCATTTCGCTGACCAGCATGAAATGGCTGTTGATCCACGTGCAGCCGTACTGCAAGCGCGCCGCGACCTGCATCGCCTTGTCGAGGTTCTGGGTCCAGACCGATGAGGCGAGGCCGTATTCGGAGTCGTTGGCCCAATCCACGGCCTGTTCGAGTTCGTCGAAACGGGTCACGGTGACCACCGGCCCGAACACTTCGCGCTGGACGATCTCATCGCTCTGCTTGCAACCGGCCAACAATGTCGGCTGGTAATAGAAGCCGGCGCCGGAGTGCACCGCCGCGCCGGTCACGCGTTCGATGTGCGGCTGGCCAAGGGCCCGCTCGACGAAACTGGCCACGCGGTCGCGCTGGCGCGTGCTGATCAGCGGGCCGATTTCGTTGTCGGCATCGCGTTTCCCGGCAAAGCGCAAGCTGCTGACCGCCGCGCCCAACTCGGCCACCAAGCGGTCATGAATCCCGGCCTGTGCATAAATCCGGCACGCGGCGGTGCAGTCCTGACCGGCGTTGTAATAACCGTAAGTGCGCACGCCTTCGACGACCGCCTGAATGTCCGCATCATTGCAAACGATCACCGGGGCTTTGCCGCCGAGTTCGAGGTGAGTGCGTTTCAGGGTTTTCGCGGCGGCCTGGAGGATTTTTTGCCCGGTGACGATATCGCCCGTCAACGACACCATGCGCACTTTAGGGTGGCTGACCAAGTGGCTGCCGACGCCTTCACCACCGCCGCAGACGATGTTGATTACACCGCGTGGCAGGATTTCGGCCAGTGCCGGGGCCAGCGCCAGGATCGACAGCGGCGTGTGTTCGGACGGCTTGAACACCAATGTGTTGCCAGCGGCGAGGGCTGGGGCGATTTTCCACGCGGCCATCATGATCGGGTAGTTCCACGGCGCAATCGACGCGACGACCCCGATAGGATCGCGGCGCACCATGCTGGTGTAGCCCGGCAGGTATTCGCCGCTGAGCTGGCCGGTCTGGCAGCGCACGGCGCCGGCAAAGAAGCGGAACACATCGACCGTCGCACTCAAGTCATCCTGGCGGGCCAGGTGCAACGGCTTGCCACAGTTCAGGGATTCGAGGCGGGCGAGGAGGTCGGCTTGTTTTTCGATGGCGTTGGCAATGTCCAGCAGCAGGTTGGAGCGTTGCTGCGGGGTGGTCCGTGACCAACCGGCAAAGGCGCGGTGGGCGGCGAGAATCGCGGCTTCCACTTGCTCGGTGCTGGCTTCGGCGATGTGCGTCAGCACTTCCCCGGTGGCGGGGTTGAGGATCGGTTCGACAAAACCCTGGCCCGCAACCAATTCGCCATCGATCAACAACGCGGTGAACAACGGAGTCTGCGCGCCAGCCATTTTTCGGGTTCTCTTTTCTTGTGTGGCCATGCTGCTCCCTGTGACTGGGGCCCGGCCGTCTTATATATAGATGCAGCAAGACTAGTGCGCGGACCCGAGGTCGACAAATACTAAATACTGAAGGTGGCGTTCGATTAAATAGATGGCTTGCGCCCGCCGTGGGGTTGTTCCCGGGCGACCGTCAGGAACGGGTCCACCAACGCCGGCCGCGCGGTGCCGCGACGCCAGGCCAGGCCGACGTCGAGGGTCTGGCTCAGGTCGGCAATCGGTCGGGCTTCGATAATGTCGCCTTCCAGTGACCACGGTCGGTAAGTCATGTCGGGCTGGATCGACACGCCCAAACCGGCGGCCACCAGGCTTCGTACCGCCTCCGTTGAAGCCGTGCGGAGTGTGATGCGCGGTTGCAGGGAGGCCGCGGACCACATGCGCTGGGCGTTGCGGTCCATTTCATCGACGTTCAGTTGAATCAGCGGCTCTCGCGCCACGTCGGCGAGGTTAATGCTGTCGTGTTCCAGCAATGGATGCTGCGCCGGCAGCCATAAGCGGTGGGGCGAATGCGTCAGGACTTCGGTTTGCAGCGCGTGACGGTCTTCGAGGTTGGAGAGGATCAGCACGCCGACATCGATCTCGCCGCTGACCAGCAAATGCTCAATATAGGGGCGTTCATCCTCCATCACCCGGATCTCGACGTTGGGGTAGGCGCGCTGAAAACGGGTGAGCAGATCGGCGAGGTAGTAACCGGCCACCAGGCTGGTCACGCCGATGATCAACTGGCCGGCCACCTGATCGGTGCTCTGTTGCAGGCTGCGTTTGGCATTGTCCACGGTGGCCAGAATCAAGTGTGCCTGGCGCAGGAATTGGTGGCCCTGGTGGGTCAGGCTCATGCCCTTAGCGTGTCGGTTAAACAGGCCGACACCGATTTCCTCTTCCAATTGCTGGATTGCCAGAGTCAATGTCGACTGGGATATGAACGCGGTTTGCGCGGCGGCGGAGATCGAGCCGGTCTCGGCCACGGCGATGAAGTGACGAATCTGACGCAAGGTCATCATGGGGAAGTACCCGGTGGGCGGTTTTTTTAGATTCGCTTGAGTGTATATCGTTTTAACTGATGGACCCGTCGGGGGTTACAAGAGATGCGCAACATCTGGAAGCACACTCGCCGAGAGACGCCGGTTACTTTCGATCTAGGCTGGTGGCCGGTTATCCCTTTCGTGGAGGCGGCAAAATGAATACCCGTGGTTTGCTCGATCAACTGCTCAAGTCCGGTCAGGACCTGCTGCAGAACAAGGCAGGAGGCAATCAGAACACGGCGTCCAGCGCTGGGTTGGGGGGATTGCTTTCGGGCGCCAGCGGCGGTGCTTTGGCGGCGGGCGCCATGGGCCTGTTGCTCGGCAGTAAAAGGGCCCGCAGCGTCGGCGGCAAAGTCGCCGTCTACGGTGGCCTCGCCGCGTTGGGCGTGATTGCCTACAAGGCCTTTGGCAACTGGCAGGCCCGGCAAGGCACGGCGCCGAACGCTGAACCGCAAACACTCGACCGCTTGCCCCCGGCGCAAGTCGAACAGCACAGCCAGGCGATCCTCAAGGCGCTGGTTGCCGCCGCGAAAGCCGATGGCCATGTTGATGAGCGCGAACGAGCGTTGATCGAAGGCGAGTTCACCAGGCTCGACAACGATCAGGAGTTGCAGCAGTGGCTGCATGCCGAACTCGGCAAGCCACTGGACCCGACGGAAGTTGCCCGGGCTGCCAGCACGCCGGAAATGGCCGCTGAGATGTACATCGCCAGCATTATGCTGGTGGATGAGCAGAATTTCATGGAGAAGTCCTACCTCGATGAACTGGCGCGTCAGTTGAAGCTGGAGCCGGGATTGAAGGCTGAATTGGAGCAACAGGTGCGCCAGCCTTCCCTGTAAATCCTGGAATGAGAGACGCTTCACACCGTCTTATAAATGAAACACCGCCCTCGGCTATACTCCCCAGCATTTGAACCGCCCCGAGGACTGACTGTGAAAAACTGGACGTTGCGCCAACGCATCTTGGCGAGTTTTGCGGTGATCATCGCCATCATGCTGTTGATGGTGGTCGTCTCGTATTCACGGCTGTTGAAGATCGAGGCGAGCGAAGAAAGTGTTCGCGATGACGCGTTGCCGGGGGTGTATTTCAGCTCGATGGTTCGCAGTGCCTGGGTCGACAGTTTCCTTCGGACCCAGGAAATGCTTGGCCTCAAGGAAGGCCAGGGCATCAGTGCCGAAGACGCCGCCGACTTCAAGGCGTTCGAGGCGCGACTGGAGGAGCAGTTGAACAACTATCGCAGCACGGTGACCACGGAGGAGGACAAGGTCGAAATCGCGGCCTTCGAAAAACTGCATGAGGATTACCAGAAAATCCTGATGAAGGTGCTGGGCCTGCATAAGGACAATCAGGAAGCCGACGCGATCAAACTGTTCAACGAACAGTTGACCCCGGCATGGACTGCCGGCCGGATGAAACTCAATGACATCATCCGCGAAAACAAAACCGTGGCCGACAACGACATGGCCGCCATCGACGACGCGGTGTTGACGGCAAAAATCAGCATGGGCATTTCCCTGCTCGTGGCGGTATTGGCTGCCGGTTTCTGCGGTTTGCTGCTGATGCGCGCGATCATGGCGCCGATGAACCGGATCGTGGAAATCCTTGAAATCATGCGCACTGGCGACCTTAGCGGGCGCTTGAACCTGGAGCGCAAAGATGAGTTCGGTGCCGTGGAAACCGGCTTCAACGACATGATGACCGAGCTGACGTCGCTGGTGTCTCAGGCCCAGCGCTCGTCGGTGCAGGTCACCACCTCGGTCACCGAAATCGCCGCCACGTCCAAGCAGCAACAAGCCACCGCTACCGAAACCGCCGCCACCACCACCGAAATCGGCGCCACCTCCCGTGAAATTGCCGCGACATCCCGTGATCTGGTGCGCACCATGACTGAAGTGTCCACCGCGGCTGACCAGGCCTCGGTGCTCGCCGGTTCCGGTCAGCAAGGCCTGGCTCGCATGGAAGACACCATGCACTCGGTGATGGGCGCGGCGGATCTGGTCAACGCCAAACTGGCGATCCTCAACGAGAAGGCCGGCAACATTAACCAAGTGGTGGTGACCATCGTCAAAGTCGCCGACCAGACCAATCTGCTGTCGCTGAACGCTGCCATCGAAGCCGAAAAGGCGGGGGAATACGGTCGCGGTTTTGCCGTGGTTGCCACCGAAGTGCGACGTCTTGCGGACCAGACGGCTGTCGCCACTTACGACATTGAGCAGATGGTGCGGGAGATCCAGTCGGCGGTATCCGCCGGGGTCATGGGCATGGACAAGTTCTCTGAAGAGGTACGCCGAGGCATGTCCGAAGTGCAGCAGGTCGGCGAGCAGCTGTCGCAGATTATCCACCAGGTACAGGCGCTGGCGCCGCGGGTGTTGATGGTCAACGAAGGCATGCAGGCCCAGGCCACCGGCGCCGAACAGATCAACCACGCGTTGGTGCAATTGAGTGATGCAAGCAGCCAGACCGTCGAGTCGTTGCGCCAGGCCAGTTTTGCCATCGACGAGCTGAGTCAGGTGGCCGTAGGACTGCGCAGCGGCGTTTCGCGATTCAAAGTCTGATGAGCGAACTCGCGACCAAACGCAGCGCCGAGGTGCCGGCCAAGCAATCGTTGTACCTGGTGTTTCGCATCGGCAGCGAGCGCTTTGCCTTGCAGGCCATTGAGGTGGCGGAGGTGTTGCCGCGTCTGCCGTTGAAGCCGATTGCCCAGGCGCCGCATTGGGTCGCGGGGGTGTTTGCCTATCGCGGCGCGGTAGTGCCGGTGATCGACCTCAGTGCGCTGACCTTCGGGCAACCTGCACAGGCCCGCACCAGTACGCGCCTGGTGCTGGTCAATTACCGCCCAGATGAATCAACTCCCACGCAATGGCTGGGGCTGATTCTGGAGCAGGCGACTGAAACGCTGCGTTGCAATCCGGCGGACTTCAAGCCCTATGGCCTGGACAATCGGCAGGCGCCTTACCTCGGGCCGGTGCGCGAAGATGCGCAAGGTTTGCTGCAATGGGTGCGGGTCACCGATTTGCTCGATGATCAGGTGCGCGCGTTGTTGTTTCCGTCGCCGCCTCTCGATCCGGCGCTGCTTGGGGAGCGGCCATGAGCAGCGATCAACGGTTTTTCGATTTCCTCAAGGAGTGCATCGGCCTCGACGTCACGTCGGTGGGGCCGGCGATCATCGAGCGCGCGGTGCGCCAGCGCAGTATTGCCTCTAATGCGCTGACGGCTGACGAGTATTGGCAGACGTTGCAGCATTCGGCGGACGAACAGCAAGCGCTGATCGAAGCGGTGATCGTGCCCGAGACCTGGTTTTTCCGTTACCCGGAATCGTTCGCGACGCTGGCGAAACTGGCCAGCAAACGCCTGGCCGAGATTAAAAACATGCGCGCGCTGCGGATTCTCAGCCTGCCGTGCTCCACGGGTGAAGAACCCTATTCCATCGCCATGGCCTTGCTTGATGCCGGGCTCAAGCCCCATCAATTCAAGGTGGAAGGCATGGACGTCAGCCCGCTGTCGGTGGAAAAAGCCCGGCGCGCGCTGTACGGCAAAAACTCGTTTCGCGGTCAGGACGTGGCCTTTCGCGACCGACATTTCAGCGCCGAAGGCGACGTCTATCGCCTCAGTGAACGCGTGCTTGAACAGGTGCGTTTACAGGTCGGCAACCTGCTGGATCCGGCGTTGCTGGCCAGCGAGGCACCTTATGATTTTGTGTTCTGTCGCAACCTGCTGATCTATTTTGATCAGCCCACCCAGCAACAGGTATTCGAGGTGCTCAAGCGCCTGACCCATGTCGACGGCGTGCTGTTTATCGGTCCGGCCGAGGGCAGTTTGCTCGGGCGTTTTGGTATGCGGTCGATTGGCATTGCGCAGTCGTTTGCGTTCAGCCGTCAGAGTGTGCCGGAGCCCGAACCGTTTCCCGTGTTCGTGCCGACTCCGCTGCCGCTGCACCAACCGGCGCGCAGCGTGCCACCGCCCCCGGTGCGTAAACGACCGTTCGCCACCGTCGCACCGCCCCCCGTCACGGCGAAAGCCTCGGACGCCGCCGCGTTGCTGGCGAACATCGCCGGGCTGGCCAACGAAGGTAAAAGTGTTGAAGCGCGCATTGTGTGCGAACAGTATTTGCGCCTTCACGAACCGGTCGCCCAGGTGTTTTATTGGCTGGGATTGCTCAGCGATGTCGGCGGCAATGCCCTCGAAGCCCAAGGCTTTTATCGCAAGGCGTTGTACCTTGAACCGCAACACCCCGACGCATTGATGCACCTGGCAGCCTTGCTGCAATCCCAGGGCGATGCGGCGGGCGCCAGACGATTGCAGGACCGCGCCGCCCGTAGCGAGCGCGCCGACAGTGAGCGTAAACGATGAACGCCTCCGACACCTTGAACGTCACCCACGAAGATGCCCAGGCCATCGACGATTGCTGGAACCGCATCGGCATCCGCGGTGACAAGTCCTGCCCGCTGCTGGCCGAGCACATTCACTGCCGCAACTGCGCGGTGTACTCGGCCGCCGCCACGCGTTTGCTTGATCGCTATGCGTTGCAGCAGGACGACCGCGTGCAACACTCGGCGACGGCCGGAACCGAGGTAAAAACCCGTTCGCTGTTGATGTTCCGACTCGGTGAAGAATGGCTGGCGCTGGCCACTCGAAGCCTCGTTGAAGTGGCGCCGTTGCAAGCGATCCATTCCTTGCCGCATCAGCGCTCCCGGGCCTTGCTCGGCGTGGCGAATGTGCGCGGCGCATTGGTTGCCTGTTTGTCGCTGGTGGAGTTGCTCGGGCTCGACGCCACCCATAATGTGGCTTCCAGTGTGCGAGTCATGCCGCGCATGTTGATCATCTCCGCCCACGGTGGGCCGGTGGTGGTGCCGGTGGACGAGGTCGACGGCATTCATGCCATCGATGAGCGGATTCTCGATGCCGCGTCACAATCCGGCACTCAGGCGAGCGGCAAGTACACCCGCGGCGTGTTGCCCTTCAAAGGTCGAAGCTTGCGTTGGCTGGATGAAGAACAATTGCTCTGCGCTGTGACCCGGAGCCTCACATGACCCCCGAACAAATGCGCGATGCCTCATTGCTGGAGCTGTTCAGCCTCGAAGCCGAGGCTCAGTCCCAGGTCCTGAGCGCGGGGCTGTTGGCGCTGGAACGCAATCCGACGCAGGCCGATCAACTCGAATCCTGCATGCGTGCGGCGCACTCACTCAAGGGCGCGGCGCGGATCGTCGGTGTCGATGCCGGGGTCAGCGTCGCGCATGTGATGGAAGATTGTCTGGTCAGTGCTCAAGAAGGGCGCCTGTACCTGCATCCCGAACACATCGATGCGTTGTTGCAAGGCACCGACCTGCTGATGCGCATCGCCACGCCCAACAACAGCGTGACAGCGGCGGATATCGAAGCCTATGTGGCGTTGATGACGCGGTTGCTCGATCCGCTCGCCGCCGCCGCGCCCCGGGTGATCGAGCGTCAACCCGAACAGCCCCGCGTCGAGCTGCCAGTCCCGGTGGTCGAACCGCCTCCCACCGCGCCGGTTGAGGCTCCGCGCAAGACCAAACGCACCACCGAAAACGGTGAGCGCGTGCTGCGCGTCACGGCCGAACGCTTGAACAGCCTGCTCGACCTGTCGAGTAAATCCCTGGTGGAAACCCAGCGCCTCAAGCCGTACCTGGCCACCATGCAACGTCTCAAACGTATGCAGAACAACGGGCTGCGGGCGCTGGAGAATCTCAATGTGCATCTCCAGGATTACGCCTTGAGTCTGGGAGCCCAAGAGGCGCTCGAAGACGCGCGGCGCTTGCTGGCGGAATCCCAGCAACTGCTGATCGAAAAAAACACCGAGCTGGATGAATTTGCCTGGCAGGCCAGTCAACGCGCGCAGATGTTGTACGACACCGCGCTGGCGTGTCGCATGCGTCCATTTGCCGATGTGTTGACCGGGCAGGTGCGCATGGTTCGCGATTTGGGCCGGGACCTGGGCAAACAGGTTCGACTCGAAATCGAGGGCGAGAAAACCCAGGTTGACCGCGACGTCCTGGAGAAACTTGAAGCGCCGCTGACGCATTTGCTGCGCAATGCCGTGGATCATGGCATTGAACCCCCTGAACAACGGCTGCTGGCCGGTAAGCCGGCGGAAGGTGTGATTCGTCTGCGCGCTTCGCACCAGGCCGGCCTGCTGATGCTGGAATTGAGTGATGACGGCCATGGTGTCGATCTGGAAAAGGTCCGCCGCACCGTCATCGAGCGGCAGTTATCCCCAGCGGAAACCGCCGCTCAACTGAGTGAAGAAGAGCTGCTGACGTTTTTATTCTTGCCGGGTTTCAGCCTGCGTGACACGGTCACCGAAGTGTCCGGGCGTGGCGTGGGCCTGGATGCGGTGCAACACATGGTCCGCCAGTTGCGCGGTGCGGTGGTGCTGGAGCAGACGGCGGGCGAGGGCAGTCGTTTTCACCTTGAAGTGCCGCTGACGCTGTCTGTGGTCCGCAGCCTGGTGGTGGCGGTCGGTGATGAGGCTTATGCGTTTCCGCTGGCCCACATCGAACGCATGTGCGACCTCGAGCCGCAAGACATCGTGCAGGTCGAAGGGCGTCAGCACTTCTGGCACGAAGGGCGGCATGTCGGGTTGGTGGCGGCCAGTCAGCTGTTGCAGCGCCCGATCAACCCGAACAGCCAGCAAACCCTCAAAGTCGTGGTCATCCGCGAGCGCGATGCAATTTACGGCGTAGCGGTCGAGCGTTTTATCGGCGAGAGGACATTAGTCGTATTACCGCTGGACGAACGTCTGGGCAAGGTGCAGGACATCTCCGCCGGGGCCTTGCTCGACGACGGTTCAGTGGTGTTGATTGTCGACGTCGAAGACATGTTGCGCTCGGTGGATAAACTGCTCAATACCGGGCGCCTGGAACGCATTGCCCGCCACAGCAATCAAGTGGCCGAAGCGGCGCGCAAACGGATTCTGGTGGTCGACGATTCGCTGACGGTTCGCGAGCTGCAACGCAAGTTGCTGCTCAATCGCGGCTATGAGGTGGCCGTGGCGGTTGATGGGATGGATGGCTGGAACGCCCTGCGTTCGGAGGATTTCGATCTGCTGATCACTGACATAGATATGCCGCGCATGGATGGCATCGAACTGGTGTCGTTGTTGCGCCGCGACACTCGCCTGCAATCGCTGCCAGTGATGGTGGTGTCTTACAAGGATCGTGAAGAGGACCGTCGTCGTGGACTGGACGCCGGGGCCGACTATTATCTGGCCAAGGCCAGTTTTCATGACGACGCCCTGCTTGATGCAGTGGTTGAGCTCATCGGAGGAGCACGGGCATGAAAATCGCGATCGTCAACGACATGCCCATGGCGGTGGAGGCCTTGCGCCGCGCCCTGGCGTTTGAGCCGGTGCACCAGGTCATCTGGGTCGCCAGCGATGGTAAGGAGGCCGTGCAAAAGTGTGCCGAACAGACGCCGGACCTGATCCTGATGGATTTGATCATGCCGGTCATGGACGGGGTCGAGGCCACCCGGCGGATCATGGCCGAAACGCCGTGCGCCATTGTGATTGTCACCGTCGACCGCCAGCAGAATGTGCACCGGGTGTTCGAGGCCATGGGCCATGGCGCGCTGGATGTGGTCGATACCCCGTCGCTCGGTGCCGGCAACGCCCAGGAAGCGGCCGCGCCGTTGTTGCGCAAGATCATGAACATCGGCTGGCTGATCGGCGAGCGGGGTAATCAGGAGCGGTCGGTGACGAGCCCGCTGCGAAGTTCCGCCTCGCGCCAGCGGCTGGTCGCCATCGGTTCATCCGCCGGAGGGCCGGCAGCGCTGGAAATTCTGCTCAAGGGCTTGCCGCGGGATTTTTCGGCGGCCATCGTGCTGGTGCAGCATGTCGATCAGGTGTTCGCCGCTGGCATGGCCGAATGGCTCGGCAGCGCCAGCGGCTTGAACGTGCGTCTGGCGGTCGAGGGCGAAGCCCCTCAGGCCGGAACCGTGTTGCTGGCCGGCACTAACCACCATATTCGATTATTGAAAAACGGCACGCTGGCCTACACCGCCGAACCGGTCAACGAAATTTACCGGCCCTCGATCGATGTGTTTTTCGAGAGCGTGGCCAATTACTGGAACGGTGACGCCGTAGGGGTTTTGTTGACGGGCATGGGGCGTGATGGCGCTCAGGGGCTTAAACTCATGCGCCAACAAGGTTACCTGACCATCGCTCAGGACCAGAAAAGCAGTGCGGTATACGGAATGCCCAAAGCGGCCGCGGCCATCGAAGCCGCCATGGAAATTCGCCCGCTGGACAAGATAGCGCCACGATTGCTGGAGATATTTGCGAAATGACCGCCATTAGCCGCAATCCTGGCCCCAGTAGTACTCAGGTGACCGCCCATGAATGAATTACAGCTCGACGACTTCAAAACCACTGACGAAAACGCCGCCATGGTGTTGTTGGTAGACGATCAGGCGATGATCGGTGAAGCGGTGCGCCGGGGGTTGTCGACCGAAGACAATATCGACTTCCACTTCTGCGCCGACCCGCATCAGGCCATCGCCCAGGCGATCCGCATCAAGCCGACGGTGATCCTTCAGGACCTGGTCATGCCCGGTCTGGACGGCCTGAGCCTGGTGCGCGAGTACCGCAATCACCCGGCGACCAAGGACATTCCGATCATTGTCCTGTCGACCAAAGAAGACGCGCTGATCAAGAGCGCGGCGTTTGCGGCCGGGGCCAATGATTACCTGGTCAAGCTGCCGGACAACATCGAACTGGTGGCGCGGATCCGCTATCACTCACGCTCCTACATGACGCTGTTGCAGCGCGATGCCGCGTACCGTGCGTTGCGGGTCAGCCAGCAGCAATTGCTCGACACCAATCTGGTGCTGCAGCGGTTGATGAACTCCGATGGCCTGACCGGGCTGTCGAACCGCCGGCACTTCGATGAATACCTGGAGCTGGAATGGCGCCGTTCGCTGCGTGATCAGAGCCAGTTGTCGCTGTTGATGATCGATGTCGACTACTTCAAGTCCTACAACGACAGTTTCGGCCACCTGGAAGGCGACGAAGCCTTGCGCAAGGTGGCGACTGCGATTCGCGAGGCCAGCGCTCGCCCGTCCGACCTGCCGGCCCGTTACGGTGGCGAGGAGTTTGCGTTGGTATTGCCCAACACCACGCCGGGCGGTGCGCGGCTGGTGGCGGAGAAACTTCGCCAGACGGTTGCCGCGCTGAAGATCCCGCATATTTCACCGGCCGAAGGCTCCAGCCTGACCATCAGCATTGGCCTGTCCACCATGGTCCCGCAACCGGGCAGCGATTGCCGGCAATTGATCTCGGCGGCGGACAAGGGGCTGTACCTGGCGAAGAATAATGGGCGCAATCAAGTGGGCATCGAGTAACGCGCGATGCCCTCGTCAGGCTCGCCACAGGTTATTCGAGTACGGCAACGGTGCTTCTTAGATTCTTCGTGTGCTGTCGAGACCCCCAGCAGCAATTCACCTTAGAGTTTCTCGCCGGCGTGATGACGAAAAAGTCCGATGCACGATGGTCGCTAGCTGCTGCTTTCGTGCCTCGATAGCCTTTTGTTTCGCCTGTTCCTCACCGAACGTTTCCACATTGAAGGACCGGGAAAGCTTTTTGCCGTCACGGGGCGTCGTTTGCCCCCCGTTACAACGTTATCCGCCAAGCCATGGCTCCCGACTTTGTGTGGCGCACTCGGGTGATCGCGTAGTTATTGATATCGGTTGTCATAGGGGTGTGAAGGAAGCTCACCCCGGGCTCTGAATCAAGTGATGAGCATTGCTCGCTCTGATCAATCGACATAGGTCACATACCGGGCCATCAAGTTCGGTCGTTCAAACGTGTCGATGCTGTCGACGCGTTGATGCATCTCCTTGACCACCTGCTTGAACGTCGCGTCGTCCATGTCGATCCAGCAACGCGGGTTGCGGCCGGTGAGGCGGTCGTATTCGGCAGTGGTCGGGTCGAGGTGGCGGTATTCCTCGTATTGCGGCAAGTCCGGTAACGGGCGGCTGACGTTCATGTAGTTCTGGATGAAATCCCACAGGGCGCACGCGGGTTGCGTGTCGGGGCTGGGGCAAAGCAGCGCGCCGAAGTTGATCATGATGTTGCGGTAGCGATGGGCGAGGTAGAGCACGTTCATCGGCATGCCCTGACTGTCCGGGGAGGTGGCGATGTAGGCGTCAAATTCGTAGAAGGGTGCGGTGAGTTCACCGATGGTGCCGTTCTTTTTATATTCACCGTTGTTTTTGTAGTCGAAGACAGTGACCAGGCCGGTGCGGCGGTTGAGTTCCCAGATGGGGCCTCGGGAGGGTTTTATCCAGAGGCTGGGAAAGTGTTTTATGACTATTGAACCGATTGCCCACGATAGTAGTGGTAGACCTAGAATCCAAGAGTAGTACTCGAATATTGAACGTGTTGTTAGTTCCCAGAATGGTTCTGTTGTTGCTGACGTCATCACGAAGTGACTTGGAATGCTAATTATAAAAAATATGTAAAAGAAGAATTTCCCCAATAGCCTCATGTACAGCCAGAAGTGGGAGCTTGCCGGAAGCAGGGCATGCCTGAAACGCTCGTGGTCATCCCTCATGTGAAAATCAATTAGTTCATATGGGCTCGGAGCATAGATTTCTCTGGCTATCTGCTCATCGCGCTCTCTCTTGATTTTTTCTTGGTATCGAAGGTCGCTTGGCGATTGAAGCTCTACAAAACTTACCGGGCATACATCATCTGCGTTGCCCCAAGGCAGTCTGACCTTGGCAAAACGAATGATCCACGATCGTTCAGATGAACGCTCTTGCAGAGGTACTTCGCTCACCCCATAGGCCCTCTCGGCGTACCACGATTCGTCAGTCATCAGTTACTTTTCCGCGATTTATTTGTCACTTCGTCTGCCCAGTAAAGCTCACCCTCACTACCGAATTTTGGTTTGTTATGGGTTAGATCAAATGGCGTACCATCCTTGGGCGGTGGTGCAGGAAAGTGCCAGCGTTCATTTTTTTGCTCCAGCACACACTGCGCTCGCACTTGCCATTGTTGTGCGATGCCTGATGAACCTGTGACCGAATCGAAGGCGTAGCTTGGTGGCGTTTCGAAAAAAAGTTCCAGTCCCTGCGAAAGCAGCCGTTGCGCTTTGGGTGAGACGAGTTGACTGTTAATCAGTTTTGTAAACGGCGCGGTTTCACTTTTGAGGCGCCCGCCTTTGAGTTCGAATGTATTGAGTCGGCAGTGAGCATTGATATTGATTGCGCCCAAGTGGGTAACCAACCCCGGTAAGTTACTTTCGATGCGAATACAGGTATTGGACGAGATCACTTGAAAAGGCGTCTTTGCGTGAATGTCATGTTTGGCATTGGGGACAAATTCGGGGTTGGAACCCACGTTGATGCGAATGTCGGCAAACAAACTGATCAGGTAGTAGAAACCGCGTTGCGGATCCAGCAGGTGCGCATTGTCTGGATGAACTTGAGTGCCGAACGGGCCATTGACCAGCCATTCTTCGATGGGTTTGTCGGTCAGCCACCAGGCCAGGCCTGCGCCGATCACGATTAATATCAGCGCTGCCCAACCGCCTGGACCCAGTTTAAGAAAGGGGACGGTGCTGACAATCAGGCTACTGAGGGCGCTAATGGAGCCGCCCAAGGACATCATCAGATAGCCCCACATGGCGTCGTCGCCCCATCTTTGGGAATACCAGGCGTCGTACAAACTAATGGAGGTAAAGACAGATGCCGATAGTATTTGTGAGATAAGGCGGCCGGTAAATTCTCTGACTAAGCGCTTGGCATAAGAACCGAAGATTTTTTTCGAGGCATCAGCTGGAATAGTAAAAAGAACCTTGCGACCAGTCGCTAAAACGGATTGGGTGCCGGCGAGTTTCACCGTAAGCATTTCCAGCGCAATGGCCAAGTCCAAAACTGCACCAGCAAAGCCAGCACTTACACGAAATGAACCCTTCTCCCTCGTTACTTGCTCTGCCGCCGCCAACTCCATCCTTACATTCCAAACCTCCAACATCAAAACCCCCGCCGCAAACGGCAACGAGTTCAACACCCGAAAAACCCGGCTGTTCCCCAAACCCGCATGCTCATCCACGCCCTTTTGCAATGCGCCTTTCACTTTTGCGTTGTCACCCGCCCGAGCTTCAACATCCTCTTTATGAACCGCATTGATCCGCCGGTTCAGCGCACTAAGGCTGCGCGCCGTCGAGTGCTCCACCGGCATCACCAGCAGTTTGTAATTACCCGTACGAGGTGCGCTCGGTATCTCATATGCATCAGCTGTATTTCCCACTGTCAAGAACCGACCTTTTGCATCCAGATACTCCCCCATCACCCCCCGAGGCCGTTGATCGCCAGCCGGCACATCGGACAAACCAAAGAGGTGATACCGCTGCGGATCGGCATCCCGGCGATTGATGAAGTGCATTTCACCAAAAGTCTTGGGCATGAAGCTGCGCAACAGACCCACGCCAAGCCCATGCAGATAGGCGCTGGTTGGGGCCACGCTCGCGCTCTGCGCCCCGGACGGTTTGTTCACCGCGCTGCTGGCGGTTTTGAGGGCGCCCGCAAGATTTTCGTAAATGCTGATCAACGTCCCGACCGCCGCTTTCGATTGGCCGGTCAGCGTGCTGTTCAGGCTGCCGCTGGCCAGCAGGGCTTCGAGCAGGTGCCCGTCGAGGTGTTCGACTTGCGGGTAATATGGCCCAGGATCGTTTTCAAATACGGCGAGGTGTTCGGCGCGTAAACGGCCATCACCGTCGTTAAGCGTTTTCTCGGAGGGCGGCAGGTACGGCGCGGCCAGTGCGGCGTTATCGATGGCGGGCCAGAGCATCCCGTGCAGCGGGTGCGCCGGGTCGTGGGCGATGTCGTTGAGCAACGTCTGGCCGACACTGGCCTGCGGGCTGTAAAGGCTCAAACCGGTCACGGCGTTGGTGGCGTCGCCATTGCTGGCCAGCGGATCGAGTTGCGCCGGCACGGTGGCGAGGGCCGCGAAGGTCTGGCTGACGGCAAACAGTGCGGCGAGGTAGTCAAAACCTTCCAAACTCAAATGATCGGCCAGGGTTTGCTGCGTCACCGGTTGTTGCAGGCACTCGGCGAGCAGCGTCTGCGCCCTGTTCAGTTGTTGCCAGAGCAGGGCGCGTTCAGCGGTGGCGGTGAAGCGGTTGATGTCGCGACGGCCGGCCTCTTTCACCTTGTCGAAGCAGGCGTGCAACGGGTTTTTCTGGCCGCCGATCGTCGCGGGCACGATCAGTTGCTGGACCATGACCGCGCTGGCGTGATGCGGATGCAGGCTGGCGCGCTCGGCATACTGCGCCAGCAATTGCTGTTGTTGCTGGATCTGCGAAACCAGATGCCGCACGCGGTAGCGCGGGTCTTCCAGCAGTACGCCGCACACGCGTCGTTGCCGAGCGGCTTCCAGCACATCGACGACGGTGGGCTGGGGTTGCCAGAGGTCCGCTTCATCGGCGCTCGGCGTTTGCTCACGCAAATGATCCAGCAGCGTGGCGAGGCAATCGGCCCAGGCGCTGCTTTCGAAGGTGGTAGGCAAAGAAGGGGTGGCACCTTGCTCCCACTGATCAAGGCAGTCCTGGGCTTCGGTTTTGCGCTGTGCCGCGAATTGCCCCGAGAGGTCGCACACGTAACGCCCCGGATGCTCCAGCACGTATTCGAAACCGCTTTGGCGCGCCCGTTGCGCGGCGATCAGGCTGACCGGGAAGGCGATCTCGGCCAGGTTGCGCCAGGTAACGCTGGCTTTCGTCGCGCTATCGGACGCTTGTGCATCCCATGTGTTGAAGCGACTGAAGGCCTCCAACATCGCCTGCCCATCAGGCTGCTGGTCGAAAAGCCGTTCGAACGTGTGGCTCTCGCACTGCAACGCGGGGCTTTGACAACGCTGGGCGCGCAACGCCGAATCTTCCTCCAGGAGTTTGAGGCGTGCAGCGCTGAGCTGGACCTCGCTGAAACACAGTTGCACGGTTTCGGCAGGTTGCTGGTTCCAGGTCGCGGGCAGCCAAATGTCGCTGAGATCGACACCGCTGGCCTGTCGGTAATCGTTGCTGAGTTCCTGATTCAGGCGATACGCCTGCAGATCGATGTCACGGTAAGTCGTGAGTTCGTCGTCCTGCTGCACTTGCAGTTCACGCCAGAGGCGATTGCGGTAAAACACATACACATAGCCGCTGCGGCACAGTACCGGCGTGCCGAGGTCGTGCTGGCTGCGAGTACCGGGCAGCGCGACAAAAGGCAGGATCGGTACGATCTGATTCCACTGGGCTTTTAATTGACGCGGGGTGACCCGTACCTCGTCCAGCAACGGCAGGCGAATGGGCGGGCCTTGGGTCGTGGCAATCTCCAGCCACAACTGATGCTTGAGCTGTGCCGACCAATCCCACACAAACAATTCGCTGTGGACGCTGGTCAAACGTTCGGTTTCGCACACCGCTTCATCGCTCAGGGCCTGGAGGGGCTCCACGCCGGACTGATCAACGATCAGCAGTCGCTGGTTTTTGGAATGCCCCGTGCCAATCACTTGAACAATCAGCTTGTCGCGTTCGCAGACGGGGCCATTGGTCAACTTCCCGAGGCGCGTCATGGCTGAGCCTGCGTGCAGTGGGCGCTCAGGAATGCACTGAGGGCGTCACTGTCGTCGATGCCCTGGGCCAGCGCTTGTTGGAACAACTCATTGGCCTGCATAAACGAGTGCTGGGGATGTTGCTGCCACCAGTCATAGAGAAACTGTTCATTGCGCTGGCGCGTCAAGGCGTGTTCCTGGGCGATGCTCAGGACCATTTCCCGGAGTGTCCGCTCAATGCGCCAATCCGACGCATTGAGGTTGTTCAGTTGCCGCCAGCCGATTTCACCTGTCGCTTGGCTGGCCCACGTTGCGCCGAACCAGCGCAGAGCATGGATCGGACCTAGCCACACGCTGAGGTCTTGCGCCGAACAGGCACCAAAAAGATAACTCGCGACGGTCGGGTTGCTGTAACGCAGCACGCCTTTGCGCTGCTGGTCGAACTTGACGATCAGAATCTGGCGCAAATGCGCGAGTACCGAGGGGGTGTCAAAGGTGCTTTCGATCAGCAGGCCGGGCCATGCAGCCGGAGTTTGATCGATCGCCTGCTTGAGCGTTGGCTGGTTGTGCAGCCTGATCAGCAGGGGCCCGTGCTCGGCGAAACTGTTGAGTGAAGTGTCGGCGAACAGCCTCTGGGTGTCGGGATGTGTCGACAGGCTGTAAAGGGTTTTGAGCTGAGCGGCCGGGCGCTCCAACAGCATCCAGGTGTTCATGAGCGATCTCCATAGCCCAGGGCTTTACGGCATTGGCAGTCGCTCAACGGGCAGTCCATCGGCGTTCCACCGCTCGGCATCTGGCAGAGCTCAATCAAGGCCTCGATGCCGAGCAGTTGCTTGAGTAGTGCGGTTGAAACCGTTTCGGGGCGTGGCGGTTCGCGCGTGTCGAGCGCCACCGGATTCGCTGCCATGAGCGGTATCGGTACACCGCCAACCTGAATGGGCACACTGCTGAAAACCCCTGCTGAATTGATCGTGATCCACGCACCTCCGACCTGGATCGTGGCGCTGGCGCCGCCATCGATGACGATGTTTTGGCCGGCACTGAGGTGGATCTGCTGTTGAGCGCTCAACCGATGGCTGGTGGCGCGAACATGACGGTCGCCATGCACTGTCAGGTGGTCGTCTTGCCGGATTTCTGTCAGCCGGTTACCGTGGGTGATGCGCTGCTCTTCGGCGCGCAACTCATGACGGGCGTTGCCCCCGACCACGATGCTGCGCTGGTTGTCGACGTGCGCTCGCTCGTCGTTCAGCACGTGTTGTACGTAATCGCGCTGGGCGCGGATGGAGATTTCCTCGGCCCCCTTGCGATCTTCGATGCGCAGTTCGTTGAAGCCTTCGCCGCCGGGGCTGCTTTGGGTCTTGAAGGTGCTGCGTGTTTTCTCGGCGGGCAGATCGAGCGGAGGGCGATTGGCGCCATTGCTCAAGCAGGCGACGACCAACGGTTTGTCCGGGTCGCCTTGATAGAACCCGACGATCACCTCCATCCCAACGCGGGGGATCAGCACGCTGCCATAACGGTCATGCGCCCAGTTGCTGGCAACTCGCACCCAGCAACTGGAGTAATCGTTGTGCTCACCGTCCCGGTCCCAGGGAAGTTGAATGCGAACTCGGCCGTATTCGTCGCAATGGATTTCTTCACCGGGCGGGCCGCAGACCACGGCATGCTGATAGCCGTAGATCGTGGCTTTGGGGTGGGCCAGCGCGGGCCTGAAAGGGGTGTCCCACGGTGTGGCAAGAAAGGTGTTGTGGTAGCCCTGAGAAAACTCTCCGCCGGGGGCACTGGTGATTGACTCCTGAAGCACTTGCGGTTGTTTGCCGGTGTGGATGACTTCGGTCAGCAACCACAGGTCATTCCATTCACGGCGCGGGTGGCCGGTCATGGGCAGGAAATGACCACTGAGCAGCATGGGCTGATCGCTGCGTCCAGTGGCTTGGCGATAATCGCTGCGGTGTCGTTCAAGTGTTCGGCGGGCGCGGTGTCTGCCGTGTTCGCGATCGGTGAATTGGCCCGGAAATCCGTAGTCTTCGAGGCGCGGCAGCGACGAGACTTTCGCGGCGCTTTCAAGTTGCAGCAACGGCTTCTCGAAGTCGTAATCGCGACGGGTTACGCAAGTGGGGCGGGTTTCCATCGCGAGGGTGAACCCTTTTATCACCGTGTCATCGGCGACCAGTCCACTGTCTTGCAGGTAAGCGGTGGGGCGGTGAAGCCTGGGAAACACGGTCTGATCATCCCCGAACACCAGCACATGCCCCTCGCGGCTGTGCTCAAAGTGGAAGTGCAGGCCTTCTTCTTCGCAAAGTCGTTGCAGAAAATGCAGGCAGCTCTCGCCGTACTGGACGCAATAATCCCGTGGGCGGTAATCCGTGCCGAGGGCAAAACGGTAGCCATTGCGCAAGATGCCGTGGCTTTCCAGTACCTGGGCGATGATCTGCGGCACGCTCAGTTTCTGGAACATTTTCTGATCGAAACGGTGGCCCAGCCAGGCAAGGCTGGGCATCAGGCTGAGCTGGTAGTGGGTCAGGCGCTTGCCAGCGTCGCCCTGGCCGATGCTGTAAACCTGGCCATGAATACCCGTGCCGTGACGATTAAAACTCAGAAAAGCCATCCGATGCAGAAGGCTTTGCAGGTCTAGGTCGGTGCGCTCGCTGACCAGTTTCAGATCGAAACGAAAGGGCTGGCTGATGGCCTCCTTTCCGGTGAACTCAAGAACTTGCAGGTCGTGGGTGCAACCCTCGATGTCCAGGAGGAAAGAGGCTGGGTTGGCAGGGCTGGACATCACACGTCCCTTGTGCTGATTTGGAAGGGCGGGACTGTGAAGGAGTAAAAGCGGGGTTGATGCCGGGGAATTCTGTTTCTGGTGTGGGAAGAGTGCTTTTGCTGGGTAGGATTTTTCTTTGAGAAGTTTTCCTCTCTTTGAGGCTGTCAAAACGGAATGGGACGGCATTCAGTCCGCCAGGCGGGCTGCCGTGACAGCATGATTGCGTTATACTCGCCGGCTTTCAAAAGTTCGCCAACGAGTGCTGCCCGCCATGGAAATCAACCCGATCCTTAACAGTATCAAGGACCTGTCCGAGCGCTCCGAAACTATTCGGGGGTATCTTTGACTACGATCAAAAGCATGAGCGTCTGACTGAAGTCAATCGCGAGCTTGAAGATCCGTCTGTCTGGAACAACCCGTCGTACGCTCAGGAACTGGGCCGCGAGCGGTCCCTGCTGGCGCAGATCGTCGAAACCCTCGACGAAATGCACTCCGGCCTGGCCGACGCCAAAGACCTGCTGCTGATGTCCGCCGAAGAAGAAGACCAGGCCGCCGTCGATGACGTCGCCGCCGAAGTCGAGCGCCTGCGCGAGTCGCTGGAAAAACTCGAATTCCGTCGCATGTTCAGCGGTGAAATGGATGCCAACAACGCCTACCTGGACATCCAGGCCGGCTCCGGTGGCACCGAAGCCCAGGACTGGGCCAACATCCTGCTGCGCATGTACCTGCGCTGGGCTGACAAACGCGGTTTCGACGCGACCATCATGGAACTGTCCGCCGGTGAGGTCGCCGGGATCAAGGGCGCGACCGTGCACATCAAGGGCGAATACGCCTTTGGCTGGCTGCGCACCGAGATCGGTGTGCACCGTCTGGTGCGCAAGAGCCCGTTCGACTCCGGCAACCGTCGTCACACCTCGTTCTCGGCCGTGTTCGTGTCGCCGGAAATCGATGACAACATCGAAATCGACATCAACCCGTCGGACCTGCGCATCGACACCTACCGCTCCTCCGGTGCCGGTGGTCAGCACGTAAACACCACCGACTCGGCCGTACGTATTACTCACGTACCGACCAACACTGTGGTCAGCTGCCAGAACGAACGCTCCCAGCACGCCAACAAAGACACCGCGATGAAAATGTTGCGGGCGCGCTTGTACGAGCAGGAAGTGCAGAAACGCAACGCCGCGTCCCAGGCCCTGGAAGACACCAAGTCTGACATCGGCTGGGGCCACCAGATCCGCTCGTATGTACTCGATGCGTCGCGAATCAAGGATTTGCGCACTAACATCGAACGCAGCGACTGCGACAAGGTGCTCGACGGTGACATCGACGAATACCTGGTGGCCAGCCTGAAACAAGGCCTGTAACCCGCCAGTCAAGACCTCAAGTCCCCTGCCACCGGTGGGGGCAACGAACCTGTGATGGAATTTTTAAAGACATGAGCGACCTAGAACTCGACCCGCAAGCCCTGCAACAGGAAGAAAACTCCCTGATCGCCCTGCGCAAGGAAAAGCTGGCTGCCGAGCGCGCCAAGGGCAATGCCTTCCCGAACGACTTCCGTCGCGAAAACTACTGCAACGATTTGCAGAAGCAGTACGCGGACAAGACCAAGGAAGAGCTGGCAGAGGCTGCAATCCCGGTCAAGGTTGCCGGTCGCATCATGCTCAACCGTGGCTCGTTCATGGTGATCCAGGACATGACCGGTCGCATCCAGGTCTACGTCAACCGTAAAACCCTGTCCGAAGACACCCTGGCCGCGGTGAAAACCTGGGACATGGGCGACATCATTGCTGCCGAAGGCACCCTGGCCCGTTCCGGCAAGGGCGACCTGTACGTCGAAATGACCACCGTGCGCCTGCTGACCAAGTCGCTGCGCCCGCTGCCGGACAAACACCACGGCCTGACCGACACCGAACAACGCTACCGTCAGCGTTACGTTGACCTGATCGTCAACGAAGAAGTGCGCCAGACCTTCCGCGTTCGTTCGCAAGTGATCGCGCACATCCGCAGCTTCCTGATGCAGCGTGACTTCCTGGAAGTCGAAACGCCGATGCTGCAAACCATTCCTGGCGGTGCGGCGGCCAAGCCGTTCGAGACTCACCACAACGCGCTGGACATGGAAATGTTCCTGCGTATCGCGCCTGAGTTGTACCTCAAGCGCCTCGTTGTCGGCGGTTTCGAGAAAGTGTTCGAGATCAACCGCAACTTCCGTAACGAGGGCGTTTCGACTCGTCACAACCCTGAATTCACCATGTTGGAGTTCTACCAGGCGTACGCCGACTACGAAGACAACATGGACCTGACCGAAGAACTGTTCCGCGAACTGGCGCAGCTGGTCCTGGGCAGCACCGATGTGCCTTACGGCGACAAGGTGTTCCACTTCGGCGAACCGTTCGTGCGTCTGTCGGTGTTCGACTCGATCCTCAAGTACAACCCTGAGCTGACCGCTGACGACCTGAACGACATCGACAAGGCTCGCGCCATCGCCAAGAAAGCCGGCGCCAAGGTGCTGGGCTTCGAAGGTCTGGGCAAGCTGCAGGTGATGATTTTCGAAGAGCTGGTCGAGCACAAGCTGGAACAGCCGCACTTCATTACCCAGTACCCGTTCGAAGTGTCGCCGCTGGCTCGTCGCAACGATGACAACCCGAACGTCACCGACCGTTTCGAACTGTTCATCGGCGGTCGTGAAATCGCCAACGCCTACTCCGAGTTGAACGACGCGGAAGACCAGGCCGAGCGCTTCATGGCTCAGGTAGCCGACAAGGACGCGGGCGACGACGAAGCCATGCACTACGACGCCGACTTCGTTCGTGCGCTGGAGTACGGCATGCCGCCGACCGCCGGTGAAGGCATCGGCATCGACCGTCTGGTGATGCTGCTGACCAACTCTCCGTCGATCCGCGACGTGATCCTGTTCCCGCACATGCGGCCGCAAGCGTAAGTGTTTCAATTAAAAAGCCGCCTTTTCAGGCGGCTTTTTATTGCCTGTCTGGTACAAACGTATCAATTTATTGCTTTCATCTGAGAGGAAAGACCTGTCGTGAATCGTGCAATGGCTCAAGAAGGTGCAGCGGGTATCGCCACTGCGGTCGCTGAAAGTGTTCAGTACCAGGGCCGCAAGGCCAGCCGGCAGGGCAGCGAACAGCGTCGACAGGACATTCTTGATGCGGCCATGCGCATTGTCGTGCGCGATGGTGTGCGGGCCGTGCGCCACCGTGCGGTGGCGGCCGAAGCCGGTGTGCCGTTGTCGGCCACCACCTACTATTTCAAGGACATCGATGACTTGCTCACCGATACCTTCGCCCAATACGTGGAACGCAGCGCGGCGTTCATGGCCAAGTTGTGGGTGAACAACGAAGGCTTGCTGCGCGAGATGGTGGTCAGCGGCGACGGCAGCCCCGAGTCACGCTCGCAGCTGGCGGACGACATTGCACGGTTGATGACGGACTATGTGCACCGGCAATTGATCAACCGTCGCGAACACTTGATGGCGGAACAGGCGTTCCGTCAGGAGGCCCTGTTGAACCCGCGCCTGGCGGAGCTGGTGCGCTCGCATCAGCAGATTCTCCTCCAGGGCACCTGCCAGCTTTTCGAGGTGTTGGGTTCCCGCGAGCCACGAGAGGATGCCAAGGTGTTGACGGCGATTATCGGACGGATGGAATATCAGGGCCTGCTCAACGACGCCGGGCCTGTGGGTGAAGAAGAAATGCTCGGTATCCTCAATCGCTACCTGCACTTGGTGCTCGCGTCGGTGTAAGCCGAGTGGGCACTTCAAACCCTGTGGGAGCGAGCTTGCTCGCGATGACGGCCTGACATTCAACATCTCTGTTGGCTGACACACCGCTATCGCGAGCACGCTCGCTCCCACAGGGGCCGGAGGCCACTTGAGGACTGTGTTCATAGGGAGTGTTGAATGAAAGCCTGGCGCGTCATCGTGATCGCCTTGTCGTTCCTGCTGCTCAGTGGCTGTCTGGTGACCTTCAGGGAGCCGCTGCCCGCCAGCGATCCCGCGCCCAAAGGTTTACTCGGCAAATGGACCAGCACCAACGCCTGGGGCGAGCCGATGAACCTGGAGCTGACGCGCATCGGCGACCATCGCTATCAGGCGGTCAGCTACTTCAAGGCCAAACCCGACGAACGCGAAGCCTATCCCTTCACCGTCTCGCGCCATGGCAGCCGCTGGTACCTGTCGGCAAAGGTGCCTGCCAAGTACGGCGGCCATTTCACCATTGCCGGTTTCGAGCTTACGGACAAGCATGAATTGGTGATCTACAACCTCGACCCCGAGCAGATCAACCAGGCCCTCGGACAAAAAGTCTTGAGCGGCAGAGGCTTCCAGACCGACGACGGCGATGGCGTATTGGTCGACAACGCAATGGATCAGGTCTTCAGCTACCTCGACGATCCGGCCAATTCCGATGTCTTCGTCGAAGCAGTGCGCTATCAGCGTCAGGGCAACAGGCAATAGACTCAGCACATAACGGTTTTTCTACAGGAGTTTCGGGTGGACGATTACCAGCAGACGATACGCATTTTGTCCGATCGCATTGTGCTGGCGCAGACGCCGATTCGCGTCCTCGATGCGGTCAAGTGGGATGACAACATCCGTAAGGGATTCCTCAAGGCCAAGGGCAAGGAAATGCCGGCGGTGGACCGCGATTACTACCTCAATCGGCCACTGACATTCGACTCCAGCAAAGTGAAACTGGAATTCCAGAACATCGAGCGCGACATCACTCGCCAGCTCGGCCAGTTCAACCCGGTCGGCCAGATCATGCGCCGCATGTGCAAGGAATACCGGATGGTGGTGCGCATGCTGGAAGCGCGCGGCACCGAGGATTTCGGACTGATTTCCCAGGAACTGTACGGCGCCGCGTCCGATGCGTTCCATGCCGGCGACCCGACCCTGGCGGACTTGGGGCTGATGCTGTCCGATTACCTGAACAACATCGATGGCCGTGGCGATCTCAAGGATGAGCCAAAAATTCTTACAGCCAAGGAGGCCGTACACCTGCTGCAAACCCGCTTGAACAAGGTGTTTGGCGAGGCCGAAGAAACCATTCGAGTGTTTGAGTCCGACGGTATCGTTGCCGATGCGGCGGCCGGCGCCGACTACATCAAGATCCGCGCCGATGCGATGTTCAACGACCGTGACGTGCGCGCTTTGGAAGTCCACGAAGGGCTGGTGCATGTCGGCACCACGCTTAACGGGTTGAACCAGCCGATCTGCACCTTCCTGTCCAAGGGCCCGCCATCGTCGACGGTGACCCAGGAAGGTTTGGCGATCCTCATGGAAATCATCACTTTCGCCTCCTACCCGAGTCGCCTGCGTAAACTCACCAACCGCACCCGCGCCATTCACATGGTGGAGGAGGGCGCAGACTTTCTGCAGATTTACGAGTTCTTCCGCGAGCAAGGCTTCGAAATGGCGGAAAGCTACGGCAACGCCAGCCGCGTGTTCCGTGGTTCGGTGCCAAACGGTCTGCCATTTACCAAAGACTTGTCCTACCTCAAGGGCTTCATCATGGTTTACAACTACATTCAGTTGGCCGTGCGTAAAGGCAAGCTTGAGCAGATTCCGCTGCTGTTTTGCGGCAAGACCACGCTGGAAGATATGCGCACGCTGCGCCAGTTGGTGGATGAAGGGTTGGTGGTGCCGCCGAAGTATTTACCGGATCAGTTCCGCGACCTGAACGCGCTGTCGGCGTGGATGTGCTTTTCCAACTTCCTCAACCACCTGAGCCTGGACCGGATCGAAGCGGATTACTCCAACATCCTCTAACGATCGACACGGTCGAAATGTGGAAGCGGGCTTGCTCGCGAAAGCAGTGTGTCAGGCAACTGAAATGTTGAATGTTGGACCGCTTTCGCGAGCAAGCCCGCTCCCACGTTTGATCTATATTCCAATCCATTTTCGCGAGGTTTCAACGGATGAGATTCCTCGGCATTGTTTGCCTGCTTTTGACCCTCGGCGGCTGCAGCTCCCTGCTGTTCTATCCCGAGCCGGGGCAATTGTTCACCCCGGAAAAAGCTCATCTCGATTACCGCGATGTCACCCTGATCACAGCCGATGGCCTCAAGCTCAACGCATGGTGGTTGCCGGCCAAAAAGGGCGTCGACGTCAAAGGCACGGTGCTGCACCTGCACGGCAACGGCGGCAACTTGCCGATGCATCTGGGCGGGAGCTGGTGGTTGCCCAAGGAAGGCTATCAAGTTCTGTCGATTGACTATCGCGGATACGGTTTATCCGAAGGAAAGCCAAGTCTGCCAGCGATCTATCAGGACATTGACGCCGCGTTCAAATGGCTCGACCAGGCCCCCGAGGTCAAAGGCAAACCGCTGATCCTGCTCGGCCAAAGCCTCGGCGGTTCGATGGCCGTGCACTACCTGGTTCAACACCCCGAGCGTGAGAAGCAGCTCACGGCCCTGGTCCTTGACGGCGCGCCCGCCAGCTATCGCAGTGTCGGCCAATTTGCCTTGAGTACCTCCTGGCTGACCTGGCCATTCCAGGTGCCGTTGTCCTGGCTGGTGCCGGACGGTGACAGCGCGATCAACTCGATGCCGCAGCTCAAGGGTGTGCCAAAACTGCTTTACCACAGTATCGACGATCGGATCGTGCCCCTTTCCAACGGCATCCGTCTGTATCAAGCTGCGCCGCCGCCGCGTGTGTTGCAACTGACCCGAGGCGGTCATGTGCAGACATTCGCCGACCCGGTCTGGCGAACAGTCATGCTGCGTTTTCTCGACGACCCGCAGCATTTCAACGGCCTGCGCCGCCTGGGTGAAATCCCCAATTACCCGGCACCCCCGAATTCAGAAGATGAACCACCAGAGAGTCCGCAATGAGTGAAGAACGTAACGCCATCCCGCTGATCATCACCGGTATCTGTAGCATCCTCGGCACCGTGGGCGCCTTGTGGTACTACGGCTACTTGCATTTCGCCAAGCCTGAGGATGCGTTGCTGCTCAACGAATTCACCATGCTCAAGACCGTGCCGGGCGAGAACTACAAAGTCTCCCTGGAGCCCGCCGCGCAAGTGGCGCAGTGCATTGATGGCGTGCTGGTGCTGTTTGATACCGAGCAAAAAGGCCTGACCGGTGTGCTGATCGACAGCAAGAAAAAAGCCGTGCGCTGCATGGGGCAGGAAACCCCGCAGAAGCTGGAGCAGTAATCCCCTCCTGCATTCACCAAAGATCAACTACAGGGTTTTGTGTGTTGCCCCTGAAAAAGCCCCACCTGATCAGATCAGGCGGGGCTTTTATGTTTCAACAGGTGTTGGTTAGTTCGAGCTGACGGCCGAACGCGGAATCACCGGCTGGTTGTCATTGGAAATGGTCACCTCAACCCGACGGTTCATCGCTCGGCCCGACGCACTCGCGTTCTCTGCAACCGGGTATTCCTTGCCATAGCCCTGAGCAACAATACGCGCCGGATCAACGCCCATCTTCACCAGTGCCGCGCGCACGGACCCGGCCCGGCGCTCCGACAACGACTGGTTGTGGCTCTCGGTGCCGGTGCTGTCGGTGTAACCCTCGACGATCACTTTGCGATCCGGATTTTCCGAGAGGAACTGCGCCAGTTTATTGATATTCGCCAGACCACTTGGCTTCAGGTCAGCGCGATCGGTGGCAAACAACACATCACCGAACGTCACCAACGTGCCGCGATCGGTTTGCTTGGCGTTCAGGCTGTTCTGCAGCTGCTTGATCTGCGCATCGCGCGCATCCAGACGTGCCTGGGCACGTTGTGCCGAGGCGTTTTTCAGGCTGGCTTCAGCGGTGCGCAGGGCAATGGTCTGCTTGGCCACTTCTACGCGTTGATTGGTCAGGTAAGCCAGTTGATCGACTTTGGCCGGATCTTGCTTGTCGCGATACGCCTGATCGGCCTTGTCCAGGTAATCACTGGCGTCTTTGGTTTCCAGTGCCGCGACTTTGCTTGCTTGCGGGTTGGCTTGCAGACCGCTGTAGTTGGTGCGCGCCTGTTCCAGATTCGCGTTAGGCGGGGTGGAGCAGGCGGCCAGGGCAACGCTGGCGGCGAGGAGCGCGGGGATCATCAATTGTGTACGCATAATCATTCGTCCTTTCTATCGATTAGAGCTTCAGGTCTGGGGTCTGGATGCGCGCTTACTGCACGGTGCGCTGACTTTCCTGACGCAGTTCCTGAACACCTTGCTGAGAATCCTTCAGCGTCTGTTGAGCTTTCATCGCCTGAGCCTTGCGTTCAGCGACGCGAGCGTCCCACTCGGCTTGTTCGGCGAGCATGCGGGCCTCGTCATACTTTTTGTCGTGCATGGCGATTTCGGCTTGTTTGAATTTGTCCTGCGCAGACTTCATCTCCACGGCCGCAAACTCGGTGCCGCCGGCACTGACCGCGTCATTGACGGCGGATTGGGTCACCGCGTATTGCTCGGTCGGCGGGTTACCCGCGCAACCGGCCAGAATGAAACTGCTGCCGATGGCCAGGGCGGCCAGTTTCAGGCCGCGCAAGTGGGTGGATGAGGTGGTTTTCATAGTCTTCAACTCCATTGGAATAACTCCTGTAAAACTTGAATATCCATCCTGGTATGGAGCCGTAACCGACTGACGTGATGTGCGAAATGAAACGACCGTACCAGGCGTGGTTACTGGTTACGACCGAAAGCATTTTTTAAAAGTTCAGAGAAATTAACCGTCCCTGGAAAAAAGCACGCATGGCTCTAGGACGGGAACTTTGGCGGCGGGAGGTGGTATTCCCAAGCTTTTTAACGCTGGAAAACACGCCCTTTTAGATGGCTATTTACATCCCCTGTGGGAGCAACCTGTGGCGAGGGGGCTCCCATCGTTTTTCATCGGCAGGATCAATGTTTTGGCTTGTCGCTACCTCCTGACAAATCATGCAAATGTCGACGCGACAACGCGAGAAAACGTGGTGTAGGACCGACGTCTTCATACAGCGGATCACCTTCTTCGTCAGTCGCCACAACGGTCGAGCCTTTCACATACGGAAAGCTTTTTTCCAGCTCTTCCAGGGCGGCGCCAATCAGCTCACCGAGCAATTCTTCAGGTTGGCGTTTGGGGTACATTTCGGTAATGGCCGCCAGCCGTGCGGCGGCTTCCACGTCCAGGTGAATCGTGTAGCCCGTCTCGGTCAGACGACCCTTGGCGTTTTCTTCCCAGTGCTGGGCAAGCTCGCGAATTTTCATAATGACCTCAATGCGTTCCTGCTCGTGGCAGGCCGTGACAGTGTCCGGCAATGGCCGGGCGAAAGCCGTTGTGCGGCTTCCTCTTCAGACTAGCTTCTGCGCGCCGGGTTTAAAGTCCCTTCGTCGTTTGCTTGTAAGAACGGCTTTACGGCGGCACTCTTGGGATCAACGCATGATGTTCATGGCCGCCCGGATTATTGCTGGAGAACTGCTGATGACCGATATTGATGCACGCTTGCGCGAAGACGTTCACCTGCTGGGTGAGTTGTTGGGCAACACCATTCGTGAACAGTACGGGGACGGTTTTCTCGACAAGATCGAGCAGATCCGCAAAGGCGCCAAGGCCGACCGACGCGGTTCCATGGACGCCGAACTGAGCGCCAGCCTCAACCAATTGAGTGAAGACGAGTTGTTGCCGGTGGCGCGGGCGTTCAACCAGTTTCTCAACCTGGCCAACATCGCCGAGCAATATCAGCTGATTCACCGCCGCGAAGCGTCGCAGCCCGCGCCGTTCGAAGCGCGCGTGCTGCCGGAATTGCTCGCACGCCTGCGCGCCGAGGGCCACAGCGCCGACGCCCTGGCCCGGCAACTGGGGCGACTTGAGATCGAGCTGGTGCTGACCGCGCACCCGACCGAAGTGGCGCGCCGTACGCTGATCCAGAAGTACGACGCGATTGCCGCACAACTGGCTGTCCAAGACCACCGCGACCTGACCCCGGCTGAACACGAACAGATCCAGGCGAAATTGCAGCGCCTGATCGCCGAAGCCTGGCACACCGAAGAAATCCGCCGCACCCGCCCGACTCCTGTTGATGAAGCCAAATGGGGCTTCGCGGTGATCGAGCATTCGCTGTGGCAAGCCATCCCGAATTACCTGCGCAAGGCCGATAAAGCCCTGTTTGACGCCACCGGCCTGCGCTTGCCGTTGGAGGCTGCGCCGATTCGGTTCGCCTCGTGGATGGGGGGCGACCGCGACGGTAACCCGAATGTAACGGCTGCCGTGACCCGTGAAGTGTTGCTGCTGGCGCGCTGGATGGCCGCAGACCTGTTCGTGCGTGATGTGGATCACCTCGCCGCCGAATTGTCGATGCAGCAGGCCAGCGAGGCATTGAAAGCCAAGGCCGGGGACAGCGCCGAACCTTATCGTTCGGTATTGAAACAACTGCGCGAACGTCTGCGGGCGACGCGCAGCTGGGCGCAGGCGTCCTTGACGAGCACCACCCAGGCACCGGCCGATGTGCTGCAAAACAACCGCGACCTGCTCGATCCATTGGAGCTCTGCTACCAGTCGCTGCATGAGTGCGGTATGGGCGTGATCGCCGACGGCCCTTTGCTCGATTGCCTGCGTCGGGCGGTGACCTTCGGCCTGTTCCTGGTGCGCCTCGACGTGCGTCAGGATTCGTCGCGGCATACCGCCGCCATGACCGAAATCACTGACTACCTGGGCCTCGGTCGCTACGAAGACTGGAGCGAGGAGGCGCGCATTGCTTTCCTGATGCGCGAGCAGAACAACCGTCGACCGTTGCTGCCGGCGTATTTCAAACCTTCCGCCGACACCGCTGAAGTGCTGGCGACCTGCCGGGAAATAGCCGCTGCACCCGGCGCATCGCTGGGTTCGTATGTGATCTCCATGGCCGGTGCCGCCTCTGACGTGCTCGCGGTGCAACTGCTGCTCAAAGAGGCTGGCGTGCTGCGTCCGATGCGCGTGGTGCCGCTGTTCGAAACCCTGGCGGACCTCGACAACGCCGGTCCGGTGATCGAAAAACTGTTGCTGCTGCCGGGCTATCGTTCGCGCTTGCAAGGCCCGCAGGAAGTGATGATCGGCTACTCCGACTCGGCCAAGGATGCCGGCACGACAGCGGCGGCCTGGGCGCAATATCGGGCGCAGGAGCGCTTGGTCGACATCTGCCGCGAGCAGCAAGTGGAACTGCTGTTGTTCCACGGTCGCGGTGGCACCGTGGGGCGCGGCGGCGGTCCGGCGCACGCGGCGATTCTGTCGCAGCCGCCGGGTTCGGTTGCCGGGCGTTTCCGTACTACCGAACAAGGGGAAATGATTCGTTTCAAATTCGGACTGCCGGACATCGCCGAGCAAAACCTCAATCTGTACCTGGCCGCCGTGCTCGAAGCGACCCTCCTGCCACCGCCGCCGCCCGAGCCTGCGTGGCGGCATTTGATGGACGAATTGGCCGCCGATGGGGTCAAGGCCTATCGCGCCGTGGTGCGCGAGAATCCGCAATTCGTCGAGTATTTCCGCCAGTCGACGCCGGAGCAGGAACTGGGGCGCTTGCCGCTGGGCAGTCGCCCGGCCAAGCGTCGCGCCGGCGGAATAGAAAGCCTGCGCGCGATTCCATGGATCTTCGGCTGGACCCAGACTCGCCTGATGTTGCCGGCCTGGCTGGGCTGGGAAGCCGCGCTGAGCAAGGCGCTGGAGCGCGGCGAGGGCGAGTTGTTGGGGCAGATGCGCGAGCAATGGCCATTCTTCCGCACCCGCATCGACATGCTGGAAATGGTCCTGGCCAAAGCGGACGCGGACATCGCCCAATCCTACGATGAGCGACTGGTCGAGCCAGATTTGCTTCCTTTAGGTGTGCATTTACGCGACCTATTGTCGCAGGCGTGCGCTGTGGTTCTTGGGTTGACGGGTCAGTCACAGCTGCTGGCACATAGCCCAGACACCCTTGAATTCATCCGTTTGCGCAATACCTACCTGGACCCGCTTCATCTATTGCAGGCGGAATTGCTGGCTCGTTCGCGGCAACAGGATGTGGCACAAGGCAGCCCGGTAGAACAGGCGTTGCTGGTGTCTGTGGCGGGGATTGCCGCCGGTTTGCGAAATACCGGCTAAGGTTTTTGCCGTGGGGCGAGGCGCTCGGCGCGGACGTCGGGCGCCTGTTGGCGAGGGCCGGAAAAGGTCAGTCAGGCGACAGTTAATGATGGGGTTGCGACTTGGGGCACTCCATCAAAAGGTCATGTCAGGCAGCGGTTTCTCCGACTTTCGGCGGCTTGTGTGCGTAGGATCTGCTGTGTATCTTGATCAGCCTTTGGCCGTTTGGGCGGCCACGACCCTATTTTTGAGATTGGCCCCACGAGGCGAATCTGACGTTATCCATATAAAAAATTGAGGAGCACATCGATGCGCGTCATTCTGCTGGGAGCTCCCGGGGCCGGTAAAGGTACTCAGGCTAAGTTCATCACCGAGAAATTCGGCATTCCGCAAATCTCCACTGGCGACATGTTGCGTGCAGCCGTCAAGGCCGGCACCGAACTGGGCCTGATCGCCAAGAGCGTCATGGACAGCGGCGGTCTGGTCTCCGATGACCTGATCATCAACCTGGTCAAGGAACGTATCAGCCAGGCCGATTGTGCCAACGGTTTCCTGTTCGACGGTTTCCCGCGCACCATTCCTCAGGCTGAAGCCCTGGTGAAGGCCGGCGTCGAGCTGGACCATGTACTGGAAATCGACGTCAAAGACGAAGACATCGTCCAGCGCATCGCCGGTCGTCGTGTGCACGAGGCCAGCGGCCGCGTATACCACATCGTCTACAACCCGCCGAAAATTGCCGGTAAAGACGACATCACCGGTGACGAGTTGGTACAGCGCAAGGACGACACCGAAGAAACCGTGCGTCATCGCCTGTCGGTCTACCACGCGCAGACCGAGCCTCTGGTGAAGTTCTACCAAGAGTTGTCCGCCGCTCAAGGCAAACCGAAGTACAGCCACGTCGAAGGTGTTGGCTCGGTTGAAGCGATCACCGGCAAAGTACTTGAAGCACTGAGCTAAAAAAAACGCTTCATCTTCTACGGCCCGCTTGCGGGCCGTAGTTGTTTATACTGGCGCACTTTTTCTGACCTCTCTTACGGAAACATCGATGAGCACCTTGCTGGCCCTGGACACCGCGACTGAAGCTTGCTCCGTTGCCTTGCTGCATGACGGCAAAGTCACGAGCCATTACGAGGTGATCCCGCGCCTGCATGCGCAGAAGCTGTTGCCGATGATCCAGCAATTGCTCGCCGACGCCGGGACCACGCTGCAAGCGGTCGATGCCATCGCGTTTGGCCGTGGGCCGGGCGCGTTTACCGGTGTGCGGATCGCCATCGGTGTGGTGCAAGGTTTGGCGTTTGCGCTGGATCGCCCGGTGTTGCCGGTGTCGAACCTGGCCGTGCTGGCGCAACGCGCGTATCGCGAGCACGGTGTGAGTCAAGTGGCGGCCGCCATCGATGCGCGGATGGATGAAGTGTATTGGGGCTGCTACCGCGAAACGGCCGGGGAAATGCGCCTGGTGGGCAATGAAGCAGTGTTGCCGCCGGAAGGGGTGGCGTTGCCAGCGGATGCCAGCGGCGACTGGTTTGGTGCGGGCACGGGTTGGGGGTACACCGAGCGCATTGCCGTCAGCCTGACCGGGCAGGACGCGGGCATGTTGCCGCATGCCGAAGACCTGCTGACGCTGGCGCGGTTTGCCTGGGCGCGAGGTGAGGCGATTGTGGCGGATGAGGCTCAGCCGGTTTATCTGCGCGATAAAGTGGCGACGCCTAAAGCGCGCTGATCCGCCTGGTATTTGTGGTGACGGACAAGCTCCTTCGCCACAAGGTCTTCCAGTTCTGCCAATCGTCGATTTATACCCCCCGCTTTTAAACCTTTTGCCGATTCTGTGTTCTAGTTATCACCAAGCGGTTTGCGAAGTGGTCTGTGCGCCACTAAACTGCCATCATTGATACCGGACATGTACTCATGCGTATAGACGGCGTTTCCTCTCAGTCCTACCCCATCAAGCGCAAGCCTCGCAAAGGCCCTGTGGCGGAAGATGATTACGTCGATATCGACGGTGAACTGGAAATTCCGTCCGAAGAGCAAATGGCTGCCCGGGCCGCCAAAGCCTCTGCGCAACGCCTGAGCAATCTGCCTGCGCGTCAACAAGACATGATCTACCACCGCGCCATGAGCAAAAGCGTGGCCACGGCACTCGCCAGCTACCTGAGCACGGCCACTTTTGTCGATTGGGATACGGATGTGATGGGTCTCGACCTGTACATCTGATGCGACTGCCTTACTTCCTCGGCTGCCCGTCCTGGAGTGAAAACGCCTGGCGCGATTACCTCTATCCGCCAGACGCGAAATCCTCCGAATTTCTGAATCTCTATACCCAAGTCTTCAACGCCGTAGAAGGCAATACGACCTTCTATGCGAGCCCGGCTGCGACCACTGTCGAGCGCTGGGCCGAGGCCATGCCCGAACACTTTCGTTTCACCGCCAAGTTCCCCGGTGACATCAGCCACGGCGGTGACTTGCGTGAACAACTGACCGCCGCCGAAACCTTCGTGTCATTGCTCAGCCCCTTGGGTGAGCGGGTGTCGTCGTTGTGGCTGCAATTGTCGAAAAGCTTCACGCCGCAGCGATTGCCCGAACTGACCGCGTTCATTGACGCGCTGGAGCGACCGCTGGCCGTCGAAGTGCGCCACGATGCGTTCTTTGCCAAGGGTGATGCCGAGCGCAGGCTCAATCGCCTGCTGCTGGATCGTGGGGTCGAGCGCATCTGCCTTGATCCGCGTGCGCTGTTCAGTTGCACGTCGACCGATCCTTCGGTGCTTCATGCCCAATCGAAAAAGCCCAAAGTGCCGCCCCGCCCGGCCGCGTTCACCCAGTTCCCGCAGGTGCGTTTCATCGGCCATCCCCAACTGGAAGCCAACGATCCGTTTCTGCTGCCATGGGTCGAGAAAATCGCTGCGTGGATCGAAGAGGGGCGCTCGCCCTACATCTTCCTGCACACCGCCGATAACGTGCTCGCCGCCAGACTGGCGCAACGTTTTCACGCACAACTGATGCTGCGATTGCCTGGCCTGCCGCCGCTGCCTGAGCTATACAGAGAACCCGCAGCGGAGCAACTTGGCTTGCTCTGAGGCGGATTCGTTTCCCTTCTCAGGAGCCTGCCCAATGGATGCGCAAACCCTTCGAGCCCTGGCGTTCAAAGCGCTGCACGAACGCGACGGGGCCTTTGTCATTCCCAACCCGTGGGACGCCGGCTCGGCGAAGATGCTCGCCAGCCTCGGTTTCGAGGCGCTGGCAACCACCAGTGCCGGTTACGCCTTTTCCAATGCACGCCCTGATGGCGCGTTGACCCTCGACGATACGCTGGCGAATGTACGGGCGATTGTCGCGGCCACTGATCTGCCGGTGGCGGTGGATCTGGAAAACGGTTTTGCCGACGACCCCGTGGAATGCGCCCAGAGCATTTTGCGCGCGGCCGAGGCCGGTGCGGTCGGCGGTTCTATCGAAGATGCCACGGGCCGTGAAGCGGCGCCGATCTACTGCTTCGAACATGCCGTGGCGCGGGTTGAAGCGGCAGTGGCGGCCGCGCGGAGCCTGCCGTTCCCCTTCATGCTGACTGCGCGCGCAGAGAATTTTTTGCATGGCAACCCCGATCTCGCTGACACCATTCGCCGCTTGCAGGCGTTCGCCGAGGCGGGTGCCGACGTGCTCTATGCGCCGGGGCTGCGCAGCGCTGAAGACGTGTTGGCGGTCGTCCGTGCGGTCGCGCCCAAACCGGTCAATATATTGATGTCTGGCGGGCTCAAGTTGACGGTCGAGCAATTGAGCGAAATGGGCGTCAAGCGCATCAGCGTTGGATCGGCGCTGGCCCTGGCGGCGTATGGCGAGTTTTTCCGTGCAGCTGAAGAGATCAAGACCTCGGGCACGTTCGGGTTTACCTCGCGATCCATGCCGTATGCGAAGGCTAACCAACTGTTCAAAGTTTGAGGCAGCGGTTTTGCTGAGAGCCTGTTATTGAAGGTCAGGCGGCGATGCGCAGGTTTTGCAGAACGATCGGGCGAGCCCAGCCGTTATCGAAATCGAGTTGTTTCTGTTGCTCCACCAGCTCTTCCGCGGAGAACGGCGGGAACGGTTTGTCCAGCAGGTCCATTTCGAACTCGGCGATGGGCAGGTGCAGCGGACGCGGTTGTGGCGCCGGCCCGGCTTCTGGCACGGGTTGGCCGGCGGTGAGCACGATTGGGCGAACCCAGCCGCTTTCGAAATCCTGTTGTTTTTGCTGAGTGACGATTTCTTCCGGCGGGAACGGTGGAGCCGGTTTGTCGGCCAGGTCCATTTCAAACTCGGCAATCGGCAAAAACAGCGGCTCCGGCGGGCGGACCACGGTTTCGGTCACGTTGCATTCGCGCTGGGAGACGATGTGCGCCAGCAGCTCACTGCCGACGGTAGGTTCGACCGGGCTGTCGAGATCGACCGGTGGAAACTTGAGCGACTCAGGAACCCCATCACCCGGCTGATCGGCCAGCGCCCGGGCAAAAAAATCTTGCCACAGGTGACTGACACCGCCCAACGCCTGGGTGTTTCGCAGGTTGTAATCGCCGTAGGGCGAGATAAAACCTGTGATTGTGGGTTGAAAGTCTGACATTTCTCTCGGTCGACGCTCAGCTCTGGCAAAATGCCCGTTAGTTTTGTTATCGGCCGTTTTTGCCGATCATTAATTTTTTGAGCGTGTTTTCCGATGATTGATCAACCGGCGGTTTGCCGCATCCATGTCGAGGCCTTGGGCACGACCTTTCAGCCCCAGGCCGAGCAATGGGCCGAGCGCCTGGGCTTGCCGTTGCAAGTGGATGATGGCGAGTTTGCCTTGCAGGTCGGCGAGCAGGGTTTGCAACTGCAACAGCTCGGGGCGGATGCACCGGGGCCGGTGCGGGTGGACTTCGTCGAAGGCGGGGCAGCGCATCGCCGATTGTTCGGTGGCGGCACGGGGCAAATGATCGCCAAGGCCGTTGGCATCGCGCAGGGCGTGCGTCCGCGTGTTCTGGATGCCACGGCGGGGTTGGGCAAGGATGCGTTCGTGCTGGCGAGCCTGGGCTGCGAGATGAGCCTGATCGAACGTCAGCCGCTGATCGGCGCTTTGCTGGAGGATGGCCTGGCACGCGGCGCGGAAGATTTCGACGTGGCCCCGATCGTGGCGCGCATGCGCTTGCTCAAGGGCAATTCGATTGAGGTGATGCGCAATTGGGAAGGTGAGCCGCCGCAGGTGATCTACCTTGACCCGATGTTTCCCCATCGCGAGAAAACCGCGTTGGTGAAGAAGGAAATGCGCTTGTTCCGGCCATTGGTGGGCGATGACCCGGATGCGCCGGCGTTGCTCGAGGCGGCATTGGCGTTGGCCAGCCACCGGGTGGTGGTCAAGCGGCCGCGCAAGGCGCCGTGTATTGCCGGGCCAAAGCCGAGTCATGCACTGGACGGAAAATCCAGCCGGTATGACATTTATCCGAAGAAAGCGCTCAAACCCTGACACCGCGTCGCCCCATCGCGAGCAAGCCCGCTCCCACACTGGATCTGAGCGACACCCGAGACCCCCTGTGGGAGCGGGCTTGCTCGCGAAGGGGCCAGAATTGGCAACCCCAAACCTATCAGGTTGTCTCTGGTCGATACGCCCGCATAAACAACCCCACCACTTCCTGCACATGCTCCTCGGCCGCCACCCCGGTCACCGGTCCGCCGCAGCCATACAGCAACCGAAAATTGCCTCCACCCTTGAGCAAACAGAAGAAATGTTCAGCCGCATTACGCGGTTTATCAATGCTCAGCACGCCGCTCTGATCAACCTGAGTCAGCAACCGCTCCATGCCATCCAGCATGCGTTGCGGCCCGGCTTCGAAAAAGATCAGCGAGAGTTTCGGATCCTGGCTGCCGAGGGTGATCATCAGGCGGTGCAGGTTCACTGATTCGTCGCTGTTGATCAGCTGATGAAAACCGTGCGCAATGTTCAGCAGCACCGTTTCCACCGCAACCCCGTCCGCGAGTTCGAAAAACAGTGGTGGCAGTTGCTCTTCGCACTTGGCGACCACGGCGGCGGAGAACAGCGTCTCCTTGTCGTTGAAGTGGCTGTAGACCGTCAACTTGGATACGCCAGCCTCAGCCGCCACGGCGTCCATGCTGGTGTTCGCGTAACCGTTGCTCACGAACAGGATTTTCGCTGCATCGAGGATGGCCTGGCGCTTGGCCAGATCCTTGGGGCGGCCCGGACCGCTGGGTGCTGAAAGATTGTTCGCCATATTTCGCTTTAATACTGGACTGGTGAGTTTGCTATTAATACCATACTGCTCAGTATAATTATTCCAAGCACTATTAGCGAAAGGTCGTTCACCATGTTCCGCTATGCCTTGTCCCTCGCGTTGCCAGCTGGTCTGGCGTTTTTATTGACGGCGTGCGGTCACGAAGAGGCGCCGCAAGTGACTATTCGTCCGGCCATGGTGGTTCAGCCAGAGCCTTCGGCGCAGGCCATGGAAAGCTATCCCGGTGAAGTCCGGGCGCGTTACGAGCCGGACCTGGCGTTCCGCATTGGCGGTAAAGTCAGCCGACGACTGGTCGAGGAAGGGCAGCGTGTCAAGGCTGACCAGCCGCTGGCAGAGCTCGATCCACAGGACGTACGCCTGCAACTGGAAGCCACCCGCGCCCAGGTCGCCGCCGCCGAGGCCAATCTCAGCCTGGTGCGTGCCGAGCGGGATCGCTACAAGACCTTGATGGACCGTCAGATGGTCAGCCATTCGCAGTACGACAATGCGGAAAACCTTTACCGCTCGGGTGAAGCCCGCCTCAAGCAAATCAAAGCCGAATTCAATGTCTCGACCAATCAGGCGAGCTACGCGGTACTGCGCGCGCCTCAGGATGGCGTGGTGGCCAAGCGTGCCGTGGAAGTGGGGCAAGTGGTGGCCGCCGGGCAAACCGTTTTCACCCTCGCCACCGATGGCGAACGTGAAGTGTTGATCAGCCTGCCAGAACAGAGTTTCGGCCGCTTCAAGGTGGGTCAGCCAGTGTCGGTAGAACTCTGGACCCAACCGGATCAACGCTTCGCCGGCCGCATCCGCGAACTGTCGCCCGCCGCCGATCCAAAATCGCGCACTTTCGCCGCCCGCATCGCATTCACCGCTGGCAAAGTCGCGGCGGAGCTCGGCCAAAGCGCCCGGGTATTCATCCAGACGGCAGAGACCATTGCGCTGTCGGTGCCGTTATCGGCGGTCACCGCAGAAAACGGTGCGACCTACGTGTGGGTGCTCGGCGCCAACAATACCCTGAAAAAAGCCCCGGTGCGGGTCGGTCCGTTCGGCGAGAAAACCGTGTCGGTGCTCGAAGGGCTGAACGCCAGCGACTGGGTGGTGGCCGCTGGTGTCCATGTGCTGCACGACGGGCAACAAGTGCGTCCGGTGGATCGCTCCAACCGCGTGGTCAATCTGGCGGACAAGGAGTAATTCCCGATGGGTTTCAATCTTTCCGAATGGGCGTTACGCAACCGCCAGATCGTACTGTTCCTGATGCTCTTGCTGGCCGTCGTTGGCGCACTTTCCTACACCAAGCTCGGCCAAAGTGAAGACCCGCCGTTTACCTTCAAGGCCATGGTGGTTCGTACGAACTGGCCGGGAGCCACGGCTCAAGAAGTGTCACGCCAGGTCACCGAACGCATCGAGAAAAAACTGATGGAAACCGGCGAGTACGAGCGCATCGTCTCGTTCTCCCGTCCGGGTGAGTCCCAAGTGACCTTTATCGCTCGCGATGCCATGCACTCGCAGGACATTCCCGAGCTCTGGTATCAGGTCCGCAAGAAGATCAGCGACATCCGCTACACCTTGCCGCCGGGGATTCAGGGGCCGTTTTTCAACGATGAATTCGGCACTACTTTCGGCAACATCTACGCCCTGACCGGCGACGGATTTGATTACGCCGTGTTGAAGGATTACGCCGACCGCATTCAGATCCAGCTGCAACGGGTCAAGGATGTGGGCAAGGTCGACTTGCTTGGGCTGCAGGACGAGAAGATCTGGATCGAGCTGTCCAACGTCAAACTCGCCACCCTTGGCTTGCCATTGGCCGCCGTGCAGCAAGCGCTTGAAGAACAGAACGCGGTGTCGACGGCGGGGTTTTTTGAAACCACCAGTGAGCGATTGCAGCTACGGGTATCGGGGAATTTTCAGACGGTCGATGAGATCAAGAACTTCCCGATCCGCGTCGGCGATCGCACGTTTCGCATTTCCGATGTAGCTGATGTCCGCCGTGGTTTCAACGATCCTCCTGCACCGCGCATGCGCTTCATGGCCGAAAACGCTATTGGTCTGGCCGTGGCGATGAAGGACGGCGGCGACATTCTGGTGTTGGGCAAGGCGCTGGAAATCGAGTTCGATCGCATCCAGAACAACCTTCCCGCCGGGATGCAGTTGCGCAAGGTCTCAGACCAGCCAGCGGCGGTGAAAACCGGGGTCGGTGAGTTCATTCAGGTGCTCGTGGAAGCCCTGGCGATTGTGTTGCTGGTGAGCTTCTTCTCCCTCGGCGTGCGCACCGGCATGGTCGTAGCGCTGGCGATCCCGCTGGTGCTGGCGATGACCTTTGCCTGCATGTATTACCTGGGCATCGGCCTGCACAAGATTTCCCTCGGCGCATTGGTACTGGCGCTGGGATTGCTGGTAGATGACGCGATCATCGCCGTGGAAATGATGGCGATTAAAATGGAGCAAGGCTTCGACCGTATCAAGGCCGCCAGTTATGCCTGGACCAGCACGGCGTTCCCGATGCTCACCGGTACGCTGATCACCGCCGCCGGTTTCCTGCCGATCGCCACTGCGCAATCGAGCACCGGCGAATACACCCGCTCGATCTTCCAGGTGGTGACCATCGCGCTGCTGGCCTCATGGGTGGCTGCCGTGGTTTTTGTACCGTACCTGGGGGAAAAGCTCCTGCCGGATCTGGCGAAAATTCATGCGGCGAAACACGGCACGGATCAGCCTGACCCTTACGGCACGCCTTTCTATGAGCGGGTCAGGCGTCTGGTGGAATGGTGCGTACGGCGACGCAAAACGGTGATCGTGCTGACGATCATGATGTTTGTTGCCTCGGTCATGCTGTTCCGTTTCGTGCCGCAACAATTCTTCCCGGCCTCGGGGCGGCTGGAGCTGATGATCGATTTGAAACTGGCCGAAGGCGCCTCCCTGAGCAACACCGCCGACGAGGTCAAACGCCTGGAAGCCTTGCTGAAGGACCGCGCCGGTATCGACAACTACGTGGCCTACGTTGGCACCGGTTCGCCGCGTTTCTACCTGCCACTGGATCAACAATTGCCGGCGGCAAGCTTCGCGCAGGTGGTGGTGCTGGCCAAGACCATTGAGGACCGTGAAAGCCTGCGCACCTGGCTGATCGAAACCCTCAACGAACAATTCCCGGCTCTGCGTGGGCGCGTCACGCGTCTTGAAAACGGGCCGCCCGTGGGCTATCCGGTGCAGTTCCGGGTCACTGGTGAGCACATCGACGAGGTCCGCGCGCTGGCACGTAAAGTGGCGGCCAAGGTTCGCGAGAATCCGCACGTGGCCAACGTCCACCTGGACTGGGAAGAACCGAGCAAAGTCGTGTACCTGAACGTCGATCAGGACCGCGCACGAGCGCTGGGCGTGAGCACGGCGAACCTGTCGAAATCCCTGCAAAGTTCCTTGACCGGTTCCAGCGTCAGCCAGTACCGCGAAGACAACGAGTTGATCGAAATCCTGCTGCGCGGCACCCTGCACGAACGCACCGAACTGTCGTTGCTGCCGAGCCTGGCGATACCGACCGACAATGGCCGAAGCGTTGCACTGTCGCAGATCGCGACGCTGGAATACGGCTTCGAAGAAGGCATCATCTGGCACCGTAATCGCCTGCCGAACGTCACCGTTCGTGCCGACATTTACGGCAAGGAACAACCCGCCACGCTGGTGAAGCAGATCATGCCGACGCTTGATCCGATTCGCGCCGAATTGCCTGACGGCTACTTGCTGGACGTCGGCGGCACGGTCGAGGATTCCGCTCGTGGCCAGAATTCGGTGAAGGCCGGCGTGCCGCTGTTCATCGTGGTGGTGTTGACGTTGCTGATGCTGCAACTGCGCAGCTTCTCGCGCACGGTGATGGTGTTCCTCACCGCGCCGCTGGGGCTGATCGGCGTGACCTTGTTCCTGTTGGTGTTCCGGCAGCCGTTCGGTTTTGTCGCGATGCTGGGGACCATCGCGCTGTCCGGGATGATCATGCGTAACTCGGTAATTCTGGTGGACCAGATCGAGCAAGACATCGCGTCAGGCCTCAAGCCCTGGCAGGCGATCATTGAGGCAACGGTGCGTCGCTTCCGCCCGATTGTGTTGACTGCACTCGCGGCGGTACTGGCGATGATTCCGTTGTCACGTAGTGTGTTCTTCGGGCCGATGGCGGTGGCGATCATGGGCGGGCTGATTGTGGCGACGGCGTTGACGTTGCTGTTTTTGCCGGCGTTGTATGCGGCGTGGTTCAGGGTCAAGAAAGAGCCGGTCTGACTTCCTACATGTATTTCAGAAACCTCTGATATTGAGTCAGGGGGATCTGAATGCTGTACTCGCGACTCAGTTTTACGAGTATTGAGTCAGTCGTCATGAAGAAACCACCGGTTGTAACGGGCAGGACCGATCCTGTGTTCGACCTGTTGATGAAATCGCCCCACAAGGAGCGCCTTCCGGACTACCTGGCCCTGCTAAAGCCTCTGGATGATCAGGGGCGTTACCTTCCTTTCGATGAATTACGTTACCGCTGGGCGCCGGGGCTGGATTCAAGAGTGTGCTGGGCCTTGATCAAAAAGGCCCGGACAGCACAGTATTCCTCCCTTCTGCCCTTGGGGGAGCCGGTCCAGTGGGGCCACTTCGTGCTGACGCCGTTGGCGCAGAAAGCCATTTCGGCAGTCGATCGGCAAACCACCACCGCCGCGCTGGAATACATGACCAGCCAGATCGGTGAACGCGCGCATTTCAGCTATCTGCTCAATGACCTGATCGAAGACGAAGCCATTAGCAGCAGCCAACTCGAAGGCGCTGCAACGACCACGCGAGTGGCCAAGGACATGCTCAAGCGCCATCGCCTGCCGCGTACGCCCGACGAGCGAATGGTCATTGGCAACTACCAGATGATGAACTTTGCCTGGGAGCAGCGTTATGAACCACTGAGTGTGGAACTCATCGCCGCGATGCATCGTGTTGGCGTCGAGGGTATTAATGATGCGCAGTATTCGCCGGGCGAATTCAGAGGCAATGATGTTGTAGTGGTGCAGGACGGCGAGGGCAACACGGTTCATACACCGCCGCCCGCAGCAGGGCTGGTGTCGCGCTTGCAGCTGCTGTCGAAGTGGATCAATCAGTCCAACAACGATATCAACCGTGGGGACTACCTCCATCCGCTGGTGAAAGGCATCGCGCTGCATTTTGCCTTGGGGTACGAGCATCCTTTTCGCGATGGCAATGGTCGTGTCGCGCGGGCGCTGTTCTACTGGTTCATGTTCAAGAGTGACTTCTCGGCGTTTCGCTACATTGCGATCAGCGTGTTGCTGCGCAACGCACCCGTGAAATACGGGCGGTCGTATTTGAATACCGAAGCCGATGAACTGGACCTGACTTACTTCATCGATTTCCAGTGTTCGGTGATCCTGCGGGCCGTCAGTGGTTTTACCGAGGTCTATCGCAAGAGTCTGGCTTGCACCGAGCGCTTTGATCGCTGGTTGAAAAAGCCCGCTGAACCAATAAAGGTCAGCGGGCTTTTTTACAGCGGTCAGTTACTCGAAATTACAACGTCCCAAACACCTTCTTCGCCAAACTGGTCGCCGCCGCCGCAGGGTTCTGGCGGATGGTTTCTTCCTGTTTGCCGATCATCTCGAACAAGCCGTTCAGGGCTTGCTCGGTGACGTAGCTTTCGATGTTGGCGTTCTTGGTGTCCAGCACGCCCATGGTCGCCGCCTGACCGGCGAACGTGTTGTATTGCTTGGCCAGACCGACCTGATCAGTGGCTTGCTTCACAATCGGCAGGAACTTGGCGCGGATCTGTTCGCGGCTGGTTTTGTTCAGGTACTGAGTGGCCGAGTCGTTGCCGCCGCTGAGGATGCCCTTGGCATCTTCCACACTCATTTTCTTCACCGCGTCCACGAGGATTGGCTGCGCCTGGGTCACGGCGGTTTCAGCTGCTTTGTTCATGCTGGCTTCCAGTTCGTCGACCTGATCGCCCATGCCAAACTGCTTCATCTTGCCGGCGACCTTGCCGAGTTTGCCCGGCAAACCGATTTTCACCTCCGGGTTGTTGCTGAAACCACCGGGTGTGCCGAGTTGTTTGACCGCCAGCTGCGCCCCTTGGGTCAAGGCATCCTTGAGGCCGCCGGTGGCGTCTTTTTGCGACAGGTCGTTGAGCGTCAGCGCCAGTGCGCTGGCAGAGATCAGCAAGCCTGCGCAGAGGCCGGCGAAGCGAAGGGTAGGGCGAAGCATGGCAGCTTCCTTGTTCGAAAGAGGAGTGGAGTGAAACGCTGGCGATAATCTAACGGATTTTTACAGCAGTTTCGCCCGTGTAGCGTTGATGAACACTATTTTCAGACTTTACTGAAGGGTTTCAACACAACGGAGTGGGGAGACACCTCTATTGAATTGCGGTATTCATTTTCAGTCGCCCTCAGGGTATAGCGCTTGCCCGGCACCACAGTGTCCGGATCGTACTCGAGATAAAACGCCTCTGCCATGTGTTCACTGATATGCACCTGAGTCAGTTGCACCGTCGCGTTGTCGTGCTCATGGGCAATAATGGTCACCGCATGTTCGGGTTCGACTACTTCAGGTTCTTGCGCTTGAATGTAGAGGCGGCCGATAGGGCTCAAGTGCAGGGTTTGGCGGTGCGGTGCACGGTGAACAATCACGAAGTAGTCCAGGTCAATCAGCAGCGGAGCACCGTTATGGGTCATGCTGACCGTGACGCGGTATTTGACGCTTACATCGAAATAGTTGTGGGCAAACGAGAAGTTCCAGCGCCCGCTGCGCAGTACCGGCTCTTGATAATGTGCGACTTTCACAGGCGTCATAGAATTTGCAGTTTGAACAGTTATAGACGTTTGACCGTCGCCATCGCTGGGCGGTAGAAAGTCTTCAGGCAAACTAAAAGTCAGGGTGATGTAGTGTTGGTTATCTTCTAATGAGTTCATCGCGATATCCGTATCGGGATTAGTGGGGTGCGTCTATTAATCCATAGCTGAGCGAAGATAAGAACGTCCTTGTTCTTATAGTCATTGTCAGCAAGTTACAGACTCTCCAACTTGGCCTGATCCGCCGCATCTTCACTGCGATGCAGCGCCACCTGACGGATCGACAAGCGAATCTCCGCCGGCAATACGCGTTTGGCCGCGCCTTCGGCCAGTTCGCCGAGCAATTCGTGATAGCTCAATTTGCCGACTTCGTCGCGCTTGAGGACGTCGAGATCCAACATCGTCTGGATGAAGTGACGGAACAAGCTCTTGTCGAAGAATTCCGGGGCGTTCAGGCCATGGAGAATCGACAGGCGCTGGGCCATCACCGTGCACAAGTCCTCCAGCTCTTCGGCGCTGATGCTGTTCTGGCCGCTGTTGAGCAATAAAGAGACGGTCATGTAGAAGCGCTGCAAGGTCTGGGCGATGCTCTTCGACAGCAAGGTCAGCAACACGAAATGCCGGGAGCTTGGCGCCGGACGCAGGTACACATCGTTTTCGAAACGCAGCAGGCCCTGTTCGACGAACGCTTCCAGCCATTGGTCGATCACGCTGTCGAGTTCATCCATGGACCAGCGAATAAACAGTTCCGATTGCAGATACGGATACAGCGCACGGGTGTAGCGCAGGATCTGTTCGCGGTTCATGCGCGAGGCACTTTGGAAGAAGCTCGCCAGCAGCGCCGGCAGCGCAAAGATGTGCAGGACGTTGTTGCGGTAGTAGGTCATGAGGACAGCGTTTTGCTCGTCCAGGTACAAAATTTTGCCCAGGGCATCGCTCTGCTCGGACAGCAGGTCCATGTCCTTCACGTGCTCGATCAGCGCACGACCGTCACCTTCCGGCAGCGTGGTGTGCGGCGAATACGGCACCTTGCGCAGCAGCGCCAGATACAGATCGAGCACCCGTGCCATGGCGCGATCATCCAGCGCCAGACGGCTGGTGGACAGCAACGCCAGGGCCACCAGGTTCACCGGGTTGATCGCCGCCGCTTCGTTCAAATGCTGCGCGACTTTTTTGCCGAGTCGGTTAGTTGTTTCGTTGAGCCAGGCCGGTTTGAATTGCGGGCCGAGTTCCTGTTGGCGCCAGTCTGGCTGTTCGCTGTCGAGGAACTCCGCCAGTTTGATCGGTTCGCCGAAATTCACCGCCACCTGGCCGAAGCGCTGCTTGAGTGCGCCGATGACTTTGAAAATATCGAAAATCGACTCTTTTTTCTTGGTCGCGCCCCGCAGCTCGCCGAGGTAGGTCCGGCCTTCCAACACGCGCTCGTAGCCGATGTACACCGGCACAAACACGATGGGCATGCGCGACGAACGCAGGAAGCTGCGCAGGGTAATTGCGAGCATCCCGGTTTTTGGTTGCAGCATGCGTCCGGTACGCGACCGGCCGCCCTCGACAAAGTATTCGACCGGGAAACCTTTGGTGAACAGCGTGTGCAGGTATTCGTTGAACACCGAGGTGTACAACGGGTTGCCCTTGAAGGTACGGCGCATGAAGAACGCCCCGCCGCGCCGCAGCAGACCGCCGATACCCGGCATGTTGAGATTGATCCCGGCGGCGATGTGCGGCGGGGTCAGGCCATTGCGAAACAGCAGATAGGACAGCAGCAGGTAGTCGATATGGCTGCGGTGGCAGGGTACGTAGATCACTTCGTAACCCGGTGCGACCTTTTGTACGCCTTCGATGTTGTTGACCTTGATGCCGTCGTAGATCTTGTTCCAGAACCAGCTCAGCACCACTTCCATGAAGCGGATCGCGGTGTAGGTGTAGTCGGAGGCGATTTCGTTGCCGTAGCGCAATGCCTGGGCCTTGGCTTTTTCCGGGGAAATGTTTTCGCGCTCGGCTTCGTCGAGGATCGCTTGCTTGACCAGTGGCTGGTTGAGCAAACCTTTGACCAGATTGCGACGGTGGGAAATGTCCGGGCCGATGACGGCGGCCTTGAGGTTGCGAAAGTGCACCCGCAAGATCCGCTGGGCCATGCGCACGGTGCGCTCGTGGCCTTTGTTGTGATCGATCAGCTCACGCAAGTGGATCGGTGCGGAGAACTGCACGCGGGTCTTGCGTCCCAGCACGATGATGCTGAGCAAGCGGCGCAGACGCCCGGTCACCGCCCAGCTGTCGGCGAAGAGCAATTTCCACGGGCTCGATTCGCTGTCCGGCGACTGGCCCCAGAACACACTGACCGGAATGATCTGCGCATCTTCGGCGGCATTCTGGCTCAGGGCACTGACCAGTCGGGTCAGGGTCGGCGGCGCGCCGCGTTTGTCCTGACGGCCGAGCCAGTCGGGCTCAGGCGTCAGGTAAAAGAACGCGGCGGGTTCCACCAGGTTACCCACTGAAACCGGCAACACCGGGCGGGGCAGGCCGGCCTTGCTGCATTCGGTGTCGACCACGGCGAGGTCGGTCAGCGAAGGGTTTTGCAGCACGTAGAACACCGGGCGACTGCGATCGAGGTCAAGGGTGAACGACGACTGGTTGATCGTCTCCGAGCGAACCCAGAGATAGAGCAATCGGCGCAGGGTGCCAAACACAAGACGGCGGAACGGGGAGCGGGTCATACGACTTCTGCGTGAGTGAGTAAAACCGAGCAAATGCTCGGGCGCCGGATAGTGTGCCGTATTCACCGAAAATCGGCAAAAAAGCGGCTAAGTAAAGTGAGTTGAGAGTTTTGACGGCTGTCATATACTCGGCCGTTCAAAATAAAAACAAGGGGGGTACTGATTCATGGCTACGCGCGAAACCGGCAATGTGAAGTGGTTCAACGACGCCAAGGGCTACGGCTTTATTCAACGCGAGGACGGAGTGGACGTGTTCGTGCATTACCGCGCGATTCGCGGCGAAGGTCACCGTTCGCTGGCTGAAGGCCAGCAGGTTGAATACGCCGTGGTGACCGGCGAGAAAGGGCTGCAGGCTGAGGACGTTGTAGGTTTGTAAACCCGATCTTCAGATCACCCAGAACCACTGTGGGAGCGAGCTTGCTCGCGATGACTGACTGACATTCAACATTGATGTTGGCTGACAGGGCCCCATCGCGAGCAAGCTCGCTCCCACAGGTTTTGTGTACTGGTTTTAAGCAGTTTTCCAGGTGATTTCTTCTTCACCATCAGCGCTGATACGCATCCAGCGATCCGCTGTCTCTTCACCTTCTTCCTCGACCCACGTCCCCGGCGCGCAACGCACTTCGACGTTCAGCGCGGCAAAGGCGGCGCGGGCGCAGGCGATGTCGTCTTCCCATGGGGTCTGGTCGCTGTCCAGGAACAGGCTGTTCCATTTGCCCACGGCCTTGGGCAGCCAGGTGACGGGCACGTTGCCGGCCTTGCACTTGTAGGTCTGGCCTTTCTGGACCCAGTCGGTGCACGGGCCCAATGCAGTGCCGAGCCAGGCCGCGATGGCTTTGTAGTCGACGTCGGCGTCTTTCAGGTAAATCTCGATATCGGGTTGGCGCATGGATATCCTCACTGCGGGTCTGAAAAATCCATTCGCGGATTTAGCCGGCCTCGAGCCGTTGCTCAAGACCAAAAAATTAAGGGTTTATTGAAGAACGAAGTAATCGTAGCGCATTGAAACAGTGACCTCGAACGGCTCGGCTTGTTCGATGACCGCTGCGCGGCGTTCGGCACTGGCGCGCCAGCCGTGGGGCGTCATGGCCAGCAGGTTCGCGCGGTCCTGACCCTCTGCAAGCGTCAGTTTGAATTCCAGGGTTTCACTGTGAGCCAACGCCATGCCGTCCGGCACCAAGGCCAGGTGTTTGTCGTCGGTGTACTCGCGGACTTCGTCGTACAGCCGCTCGCGCAACTCCATCAAATGGCCGCTGGTCGGCCCGACTTTCATCAAACCGCCGCCGGGGCTGAGCAAGCGTTTGGCCTCTTCCCAATCCAATGGGCTGAAGACGCTGGCGAGAAACTGGCAACTGCCCGAGGCCAACGGCACCCGCGCCATGCTGGCGATCAACCAGGTGAGTTGCGGGTTGCGTTTGCAGGCGCGTTTGACCGCTTCGCGGGAGATGTCCAGCGCGTAACCGTCTGCGTTGGGCACGGCCTCGGCGATTTGCGCGGTGTAGTAACCCTCGCCGCAACCAATGTCGAGCCAGCGCTGTGGCGCGTAGTGCGCCGCCAGTTCGGCCAGACGCTTGGCCACCGGTGCGTAATGGCCGGCGTTCAAGAAGTCGCGGCGGGCTTCGACCATGGCCAGGTTATCCCCAGGGTCGCGGCTGTTTTTGTGCTGCACCGGCAACAGGTTCAGGTAACCCTGGCGCGCACGGTCGAAACGATGCCCGGCGGGGCAGGCCACGCCGTTGTCCACCGCGTTCAGCGGTTCACTGCAGATCGGGCACGCGAGCATCAGGCGAGCAACTTGATCAGGGTCTGGTAGTAGATTTCGGTCAGCACGTCGAGGTCGGCGGCCAGTACACGCTCGTTGACCTGATGGATCGTTGCGTTGACCGGGCCCAGTTCAACCACCTGCGTACCCATGGTCGCGATGAAGCGCCCGTCGGAGGTGCCACCGCTGGTGGACGCCTTGGTATCGCGACCGGTGATGTCCTTGATGCTCGACGCCACGGCATCCAGCAACGCACCCGGCTCGGTCAGGAACGGCAGGCCGGACAGCGCCCAGTCGATGTGCCAGTCCAGGCCATGCTTGTCGAGGATGTCGGCGACGCGTTTTTGCAGGCCTTCAACGGTGGATTCGGTGGAGAAACGGAAGTTGAACACCGTCACCAGATCGCCCGGAATCACGTTGGTCGCGCCGGTGCCGGAATTGACGTTGGAGATCTGGAAACTGGTCGGCGGGAAGAAATCGTTGCCGTGGTCCCAATGCTCGGCGGCCAGTTCGGCCAGGGCCGGGGCCGCGAGGTGGATCGGGTTCTTGGCGAGGTGCGGATAGGCCACGTGGCCCTGCACACCGCGAACGGTCAGCTTGGCACCGAGGGAGCCGCGACGGCCGTTCTTGACCACGTCGCCTACCAGCGTGGTGCTCGACGGTTCGCCGACGATGCACCAGTCCAGACGTTCTTTACGCGCGGCAAGGCGTTCCACCACTGCCTTGGTGCCGTGGTGCGCCGGGCCTTCTTCGTCGCTGGTGATCAGGAAAGCGACCTTGCCCTTGTGATCCGGGTAATCGGCAACGAAGCGCTCGGCGGCCACGGTCATCGACGCGAGACTGCCTTTCATGTCCGCCGCGCCACGGCCACAGAGCATGCCGTGTTCGTCGATCAGCGCGTTGAACGGGTCGATCTGCCAGGCGGCGACCGGACCGGTCGGCACCACGTCGGTGTGACCGGCGAAGCACAGCACCGGGCCGTCGTGTTTGCCGTGGGTCGCCCAGAAGTTATCCACATCTTCGATGCGCATCGGTTCCAGCATGAAGCCGGCATCGCCCAGGCGCTGCATCATCTGCTTCTGGCAATCGGCGTCGACCGGCGTCACGGACGGACGGCGGATCAGGTCGATGGCGAGTTGAAGGGTCGGCGAAAGGTCGGCGTGGGCCGTCATGGAAAACTCCGGAAGCTAATTGTGTAGGAGCAGAGCTTGCTCGCGATGAACGATGATGAGGTCTTTCTGTTACACCAGGTCGCATCAATCGCGAGCACGCTTTGCGCCTACAGGAATTGGTGCTGGGCGCGCAAAATGGCGGTTATCTTAAAGCAAAACGGCGGCCATTGGCCGCCGTTTAGTGCATCTCTAAGGATTTAGACAGCCGGTGCCGGCTCCGGCTCGGCGGCCGGTTTCGGCAGCGAGGACAGGAACGCCATGATCAGCGCCGCCAGATACGGCAGCGACTGCACCAGCAACATAGTCACCCAGAAGCGCATGTCATTGCTCGGCAGGCCGTTGACCAGGAAAATCCCCAGCGCCGCGCTCCACAACAGCAACATGATGAACACCTCTTCACGGGCCTCCGAAATCGCCACCCAGAAGCCGTGGTTATCGGCGTTTTTCGGCGTGCGGAAAAACGGAATGCTGCTGGTGAAGAAGCCGTACAGCACCGCTTTGGCGATGGTGTGCGACAACGCGAGCCCGGCCAGAGCCGCGCAGAACGCATCTTTGAGGTTCACGCCGACGGCGCGGCGATACAGGAAGATGATCTTGCCGACCTTGAACACGAACAGCGCCAATGGCGGGATCGCGAAAATCAGCAACGGCGGATCAACCCGCTGCGGCACGATGATCATCGCCGCCGACCACAACAATGCGCCGACAGTGAAAAAGATGTTCATGCCATCCGCGACCCACGGCAGCCAGCCCGCGAGGAAGTGGTAACGCTGGCCACGGGTCAGCTCGGTGTCCTTGCCGCGCAGCAGACTGGCGGTGTGGCGCTTGATGATCTGAATCGCTCCGTAGGCCCAGCGGAAACGCTGTTTCTTGAAGTCGATAAAGGTATCGGGCATCAAGCCTTTGCCGTAGCTGGTGTGGTAATACGCCGCCGACAGGCCTTTTTCGAATACACGCAAACCCAACTCGGCGTCTTCACAGATGCACCAGTCAGCCCAGCCGAGCTCTTCAAGCACCGAGCGCCGGGTCATGGTCATGGTGCCGTGCTGGATGATCGCGTCACGGTCATTACGGGTGACCATGCCGATGTGGAAGAAGCCTTTGTATTCCGCGTAGCAGAGCTTTTTGAAGGTGCTTTCGTTCTGATCGCGATAGTCCTGCGGCGACTGCACCACAGCGATTTTCGGGTCGGCGAAGTGCGGCACCATGTGCTTGAGCCAGTTGGGATCGACGCAGTAGTCCGAGTCGATCACCGCGATCACTTCGGCATCCTTGGCGGTGTGTGGGATCAGGTAGTTCAGCGCGCCGCCCTTGAAACCGGCCAGCGGTGCGACGTGGAAAAATTTGAAGCGCGGGCCGAGGGTTTCGCAGTAATCGCGCACCGGTTCCCAGACCGCCGGGTCCTTGGTGTTGTTGTCGATGATCAGGACTTCGAAGTCCGGGTAATCGAGATTGGCCAAGGCGTTGAGGGTCTGTTTGACCATCTCCGGCGGCTCGTTGTAGCAGGGCACATGGATAGAGACTTTTGGTCTGTAGTCCGAATCGCCCACCACCGGCAGGAATTCACGCCGACGCTTGTGGGTCCAGACCGCTTCGGCCAGTTCATGCGCCTCGGTCAGCAGAACAATAAAGACCCCGAGTGCGCCGAGTGCCAGAAGGAATCCGACCGTCAGGCTGAACCAGGTGCTGTATTGCTGGCTGTAGTCGTAACCGATCCACACCAGTACCGAACCGCACAGGAAGGCGATAAAGGTCAGGAAGGTGCGGCCACGCTGGCGCAGGGCCGAGCCGTCGATCATCAGCAGGGTCAGGGACAGCAACGCCAAGACGGCCGAGCCGATCGCCAGCACCCGCCATTGCGGGATTGCGACGACCGGGCCTTCGAAGTTGAATTTCTGCTGGCGCGCGGCGTTGAACACGCCCCAATACGCGCCCACCGAGCCTTCGTCGCTGGCCTTCCACGGCTGGTCAAACGCTTCGATCACGAAGTAGTTGAAGCCCTGGCGGTTGAGTTTGTTGACCAGGGTGCGCAGGTAGATCGCCTGATCCGCCGGGCTCGCATCGGTGCCGCCACGCATACGGCCGTTGCTCGGCCAGCCAACCTCCGAGAGCAGCAGCGGTTTTTTCGGGAACATCTTTTTCAGGTCGCGGGCGCGGTCGAGGACGAACTGACCGGCCTTGTCCACCGGGATGAATTCCCAGTAAGGCAGAACGTGGGCGGCGATCAGGTCGACGTGCTTGGCCAGTTCCGGGTGTTCTTCCCAGACGTGCCACTGCTCGGACGTGGTCACCGGCACCTTTACGGCGGCGCGGACGCGATCGAGGATTACGCTCAGTTCGGCGGCGGTGATTTCCTTACGGAAGATCGCCTCGTTTCCTACAACCACGCGAACCACGCTACGGGAGGTGTTGGCAATTTCGATGGCGCGGGTGATTTCGCGCTCATTGCGTTCCTGGTCCGGGCTGATCCAGATCCCCAGGGTCACGCGCAGGCCGAATTCCTCGGCGAGCTTGGGAATGTCTTCCAGGGTGCCGTCGACCGAGTAAGTACGGATGTTGTCCGTCAACTTGCTCATGATCTCCAGGTCGCGACGCATTTGATCGTCGGTCGGGTACTGCTCTTTCTGTGGGTACTGGCCTTGCTGGAATGGCGAGTACGAAAAGCCGGAGATCTGTTCAGGCCAGTTGGGGGCGGTGACCGGGCGGTTGATCAGCGCCCAGAAGCCGGTAAACAAGGCTGCGATGGCGAGCACCACGACCAGGTTGAGTCCAAATTTGCGGGATGACATAGCTATTTCAGGTTCCAAAGACTGTGGAACGAAGGAACGGTTGGCGGTCGCCAAGGGGCGCGCATCCTACACCGGGCATTCTCTTTACGTACAGCAGACAGGGAATTACCGGACGTTGGGCAGTTGGCTTTCACATAAGTTCTTACACTTGTAGATTGAAATTCAAAATTTGGCCCAGCGAAGCCCTATAATGCGCGCCGGTTTTTGGGGTAATGGTCATGAGTACAGAAGATCCGCGGTTTGCAGGCATCGCCCGTTTGTATGGCATCGAGGGGCTGGAGCGCCTGCGCGCGGCGCATGTGGCGATCGTTGGCGTCGGCGGCGTGGGTTCGTGGGCAGCGGAAGCCATTGCCCGCTGTGGCGTGGGCGAGATTTCGCTGTTTGACCTCGACGACGTCTGCGTCAGCAACGCCAACCGGCAGTTGCACGCACTGGACAGCACCGTCGGCAAACCCAAGGTCGAGGTAATGGCCGAGCGCCTGCGCGGGATCAACCCGGAGTGCACGGTGCATGCGGTGGCGGATTTCGTTACCCGCGAGACCATGGCCGAATACATCACGCCGAACATCGACTGCGTGATCGACTGCATCGACAGCGTCAACGCCAAGGCCGCGCTGATTGCCTGGTGCAAGCGTCGCAAGATCCAGATCATCACCACCGGCGGGGCGGGAGGGCAGATTGATCCGACGCTGATCCAGGTGTGCGACTTGAACCGTACGTTCAATGATCCGTTGGCGTCGAAGGTGCGCTCGACCTTGCGTCGTGATTACGGATTCTCCCGGACCGTGACCCGCCATTACAGCGTGCCATGTGTGTTTTCCACCGAACAACTGCGCTACCCGAAACCGGATGGCAGCATCTGTTTGCAGAAAAGTTTTGTCGGTGATGGCGTGAAGCTGGACTGTGCTGGCGGGTTTGGTGCGGTGATGATGGTGACGGCGACCTTCGGGATGGTCGCGGCGACCAAGGCTGTGGACAAGATTGTTGCGGGTGTTCGGCGTCCTTCGGACCGGGTTAAACCTGGGGTTTGATGGGGGGCTGATGGCCCCTTCGCGAGCAAGCCCGCTCCCACATTTGATCGGTGTTGGATACAAAATCCGGATACACCACACATCCATTGTGGGCGCGGGCTTGCTCGCGAAGGCGATTAACCCGCCAACTCATTCATCCGCTGGAACACGGCATTCAGGCCATTGCTGCGTGACGGCGACAGTTGCCGCGACAGCCCAAGCTGATGGAACCACTCCGGCAAATCCACCAGCCGCAACTCCACCGTCGACAAGCCGTTAACCCGCGCCAGCAACAACGCCACCAACCCGCGAATCAATCGCGCATCGCTGCTCGCTGCAAACTGCCAATGGCCGTCCTGCAGCGCGCCCACCAACCACACCTGGCTTTCACAGCCGTGCACCCGGTTGGCATCCACTTTATCCACATCACTCAATGCCGGCAGGCGGTCGCCCCATTGCATCAGCAATCGCGCCCGCTGTTCCCAGCCGGCGGCGTTATGGAACGTCTCCAGCGCCGTCACCGCATCGGCAGGCAGACTCATCGCAACAGCTCCAGCGCCTGATCCAGCGCTTCAAAGAACCGCTCCAGGTCTTCGGAATCGTTGTACAGCGCCAACGAGACCCGGATCGCCCCAGCCAGTTCGAAGCTTTTGAGCAGCGGCATCGCGCAGTGATGACCGGCGCGAACGGCAATCCCCTGTTCGGTCAGCAAATGCGCCAGATCCGAGTTATGCACACCCTCGACGACAAAACTCGCCAGGGCCAGTTGCGGTTTACCCAGCAGGCGGATGCCGTTACGGGCCTCAAGCCCCTTCAGCAAATAATCATGCAGCGCCGCTTCATGGGCGATAACGGCGTCCTGATCGAGCCCGGCGAGGTAGTCCAGCGTCGCGCCCAGACCAATCACACTGGCGATGGGTGGTGTTCCAGCCTCGAAACCCAGCGGGGCCGGGCGAAAGCGTGCGTGGTGATAATCGGCATCCAGCACCATTTCGCCACCGAACTGCCAGTGACGCAGTTGTTTTAGCGCTTCGTTGCGTCCGAACAGCACGCCCAAGCCGTCGGGGCCATAGAGTTTGTGGCTGGAAAATACGTAGAAGTCGCATCCCAGCGCCTGCACGTCATGCCGGCCATGCACCACGCCTTGTGCGCCATCGACGACGGTCAACGCATCGTGCGTCTCGGCCATTGCCAACAAGGCGGGCAACGGCTGCCACGCGCCAAGCACGTTGGACAGCTGACTGACCGCCAGCAAGCGGGTTTGCGGCCCGATCAACTGCGCGGCGGCATCCAGATCAATCAAGCCGCCGGCGTCCAGCGGCAGGATCACCAGTTTCAACTCGCGCCGCTGAGCCAGTTGCTGCCACGGCAGCAGGTTGGCGTGATGTTCCAGAGCACTGATGACAATCTCATCGCCCGGATTGAAAAGATGCTCCAGGCCATAGGCCAGGAGGTTCAGCGCGGAAGTCGCGCCGTGGGTAAAGATGATCTGTCCGCAATCGCCTGCATTCAGCCATTGCGCGACCTTGCTGCGGCTGGCCTCGAACGCCTGGGTGGCGTGGGCGCCGGGCAGATGTTGCGCCCGATGCACGTTGGCTGCGCCGTTGGCGTAGTAATGCGTGAGGGCATCCAGCAGGGCTTGAGGCTTTTGCGTGGTGGCGGCGTTGTCCAGATAGGTCTGGTCTTGCCGTTGCAGAGCGGCGATGGCCGGAAAATCGGCGCGCCAGGGAGAGTGAATCATCATGTCATTCGGCCCATGCGCATGACCTTGTGAGAGCGAGCCTGCTCGCGAAGGCGTCCTTGAGGCCGCCGAAAAGCTTCGCGAGCAGGTTCGCTCCCACAGGTGATCGGTTACGTTGGCCGCAACGCTTAGTTGTGAGCGTGCAGCGCTTCGTTCAGTTCGATGGCCGATTTGTGGGTTTTGCATTCCACGGCACCGGTCTCCGAATTGCGGCGGAACAACAGGTCTGGTTGACCGGCCAGTTCACGCGCCTTGACGACTTTGACCAGCTTATTGTTTTCGTCCAGCAGCGCCACTTTGGTGCCAGCGGTCACGTAAAGGCCCGACTCAACGGTGTTGCGGTCGCCCAACGGAAAGCCGATGCCGGCGTTCGCGCCGATCAGGCAGCCTTCACCGACCTTGATCACGATGTTGCCGCCACCCGACAGGGTACCCATGGTCGAACAACCGCCGCCCAGGTCCGAGCCCTTGCCGACGAATACGCCTGCCGATACGCGACCTTCGATCATGCCCGGACCTTCGGTGCCGGCGTTGAAGTTGACGAAACCTTCGTGCATGACGGTGGTGCCTTCGCCCACATAGGCGCCCAGACGGATACGTGCCGCGTCAGCGATACGCACGCCGGCCGGAACCACGTAGTCGGTCATTTTCGGGAACTTGTCCACCGAGAACACTTCCAGCAAATCGCCACGCAGGCGGGCTTCCAGTTGATGTTCAGCCAGTTCGGCCAGGTCGATCGCGCCCTGGCTGGTCCATGCCACGTTCGGCAGCAGCGGGAACACGCCGGCCAGGTTCAGGCCGTGCGGCTTGACCAGACGGTGGGACAGCAGGTGCAGCTTGAGGTAAGCCTCAGGCGTGGAAGTCAGTTGCACATCTTCGGCCAGGATAGTTGCGACCAGCGGCTTGTGGCTCTCGGCCAGACGGGTCAGCAGGGCAGCCTGGGCGGCGTCGACGCTTTTCAGCGCTTCAGCCAGTTGCGACGCCTGAGCGGTGCTGAAAGCGATGGCCTGATTGCCTTCGGTGTAACCCAGGACCGGCGCGATGGCAGCGATGACTTCAGCCGACGGATGCAGGACAGGAGCGGCGTAGAACACTTCCAGCCATGCGCCTTGACGGTTTTGAGTGCCGACACCAAAGGCCAGGCTGAACAGGGAATTGGACATGTGAATACCTCTACGAAATTGAACGGGCAGGCTTACTTGAGCGCTGCCGCATAGATATCTGGCTTGAAGCCAATCAGGGTTCGGTCACCGAGATCGAGCACCGGGCGCTTGATCATCGAGGGTTGTGCGAGCATCAGTTCGATGGCTTTCGGCTGGTCGAGATCGGCTTTACGTTCGTCGTCGAGCTTGCGAAAGGTCGTGCCTGCACGGTTCAACACCACTTGCCAGCCGTGCTCGTCGCACCATTGGGTCAGGTGTTCACGGTCGATTCCGGCCGTTTTGTAATCATGAAAGTCATAGCTGACAGCGTGTTCATCGAGCCAGGTGCGCGCCTTTTTCATGGTGTCGCAGGCTTTGATGCCGAAAAGGTGCAACGTTTTGCTTGAAACGGTCAAGGAATTGCCCCCTTTGCAGGTGCTGGAAATAAAAGGTGACGGATTATGCCATGACCGGACGGTTTCGCGGCGGCCACGGTCGTTAAGTCATCGCAACCCCTGTGTGAGTGAGTTCGCTCCCACAGAGGTTGTCAGGCAGTTCGCGACTGCATGCGACATTGGTGCAACGGTCAGCCCGCAGTCTAAGCGGCTAATATGGCACTTCAATGCTGTCGATTGCCTGGGAACCGCGCTTTATGCAAACCGCCTACACCGTCCTGATCCTGCTGATGCTGGTCGGCGTTTCACGCTTGATCGGACGGGTGATCCCGCTGCCGTTGCCATTGGTGCAAATTGCCGCGGGTGCGGTGCTGGCCTGGCCGACCCTGGGTCTGCATGTGGCGCTGGATCCCGAATTGTTCCTCTTTCTGTTCCTGCCCCCGCTGCTGTTCTCCGACGGCTGGCGCATGCCCAAGCGTGAATTATGGCGATTGCGCGGGCCGATCCTGACCCTGGCGGTGGGGCTGGTGTTGTTTACGGTGGTCGGCGCCGGCTATTTCATTCATTGGTTGCTGCCGAGCATTCCTCTGCCGGTGGCCTTTGCGCTGGCGGCCGTGCTGTCGCCGACGGATGCCGTAGCGGTCTCGGCGATTTCCCAGAACCGCTTGCCGACGCCGCTGATGCATATGCTGCAAGGCGAGGCGCTGATGAACGATGCCTCGGGCCTGGTGACGTTCAAGTTTGCGTTGGCCGCAGCGGTAACCGGCGTGTTTTCACTGGCCAACGCCAGCGTGACGTTCGTGTTGGTGGCAGTTGGCGGCCTGGCCGTGGGCGTGGCGCTGAGCTGGCTGGTGGGGCGTTTGAGGTCGTGGATGATCGCTCGTGGCTGGGATGATCCGGCGACCCACGTCGTTTTCATGTTGCTGCTGCCGTTTGCCGCCTACGTGCTGGCCGAGCGCCTTGGCGCCTCGGGCATTCTGTCGGCGGTGGCAGCGGGGATGATGCAGAGTTGGCTCGATCTGCTGCCGCGCCAGACGAGTACCCGGCTGCTCAACCGCAGTGTCTGGTCGTTGCTGGAGTTCGCGTTCAACGGCTTGATCTTCCTCCTGCTGGGCTTGCAGTTGCCGGACATCATCAAGGCGGTGGGCAGCCACGAAACCTCGCTGTGGCCCACCTTGCTTTACCGCTGCCTCGACGTGGTGGTGATTTTTCTGGTGCTGCTGGTGTTGCGCTTTGTCTGGGTGCAGAGCATCTGGCGTTTGTCGGTTCTGCTGCGACGATTGCGCGGCAAAGGCGACATGACTCAAGTGCCGACCGCGCGCTCCTGCTGGTTGCTGACGGTCGGCGGCGTCCGCGGAGCCGTGACGCTGGCAGGTGTACTGTCGGTGCCGCTGCTGATGGGCGGCGACGCGTTTCCCGAGCGGGATCTGCTGATCTTCATCGCCGCCGGGGTGATTCTGCTGTCGCTGATTGCCGCGTGTATCACGCTGCCGTTGTTGCTGCGCGGCATTGAGAAAAGTCCCGACGACAAGCGCCGCAATGAAGTGCGAGATGCCTGGCGAAAAACCGCAGAAGCGGCGATTCATGCACTCGAAGCCGAGGAGGCCACTCCCCAGGACGCCGCTCAGTCCGCGTTGGCCGCCGAACTGAAAGCGCGGATCATGTCCGAGTATCGCCATCAACTGGACGTGTTCAATGATTCGGCGGAAGCCCAGGCACTGGCCTTTCAGATGGACTTGCTGGAGCGGCGTCTGCGGTTGAAGGCGCTACGAGCGCAGCGCCTGGAGTTGTACAAACTCAGCCGTCATCACCAGATTGCCGATGACGTGTTGCGAGAAGTGTTGGGGGAACTGGATTTGAGTGAGGCGAACCTGGGTCAAGTGAAGTCCTGAGCTAATGGCGACCCAGGGTTTTTCAGCGTGGATAAACCGAGCTGATGAACTTGATATCTTGCTCGGACAGTTGGTTGTTTTGAGCAACTTCGATCTTGTCCCACATGACACTCGCGGGAAAGGCGTAATGCATGATTGATTTCGGGTCATAAGGTGTTTGGCGGATCTGGCGGTCATCAAATTTTTTCAGGACATTCCGGTAAATCTCTTCTTCGGTCCAACCGTGTTTTTTGAATTCGTGATAGAGGGCGGGTAGATTCCAGTCCAGCGGCGCATCGGGATGTTGATGTTCATGTTCAACCCCAAGGGCATGACCAAATTCATGCATGACTGCTACCGTGAAAAAAGGAGACTGGTAGTCGGTGCCCAGCACCATTGTGGGCAGATGCGGGAGAATGTTTCGTGCGTCTGTCCCAATGACAGAGCTGCCTGCGCCATCGTAGAAGTGAGACAGTAATATGCGTATGTCCCCGTCATACAACTCGTCGTTATCGTCCAGTTCGATGAATTCAAATTCCAGGTTTACGTGGGGCGCCCATTGGTTGATGGCGGCGACGACGGTCTGAAACATGGCTTCGTCATAGCGTGTAATGGCAATGCGCAGCGTTTGGCCGTTGGTCCAGAATTTGGTAAGCGCCACGACGCTTCGTGCGGTGGGTGATAGGCAGTTGCCGCTCGCCTCGTTATCGGAGGCTTCGGAAGCGTTAATAGTAGAGCCAGCATCGTTGAGGTCGTACATGCGGCAGCAGGGTTTTGGAATATTCATATGTTTTCGCTACGTGTGGGTGTTAATGGTTTTGATTTTTTAAGGTGCAGGAAAACTGTGCGGGTGGCAGTTTAAAGTGTTTCGCATCCGGTAAGTTGTAATCGATATCAAGATAAGTGGCGAATGTTGTGGTGTTTCAGTATGTTTATGTTTTTCGCTCTTTCACATTGCATTGCGCGTTGTGGATATTAAAAGTTCTCTAGTTGGTTATATATTTGAGGGTGGTTGCAGGTGGCTGTGTGGTTTCTTTTGTTGTGGGCATGCGAAGGCGCTACTAAAGAGTTAGAAGGGCTCTCAAGTAGTTTGGATGTTTGCAGTGGGTTGAGTTCGGCTTTATAACATTGTCCCGCGCCATGGGGTATGGCGCGGGTGGCAGTGTTATTTATTGCGCGTAATAAAGGCGCGAATGCGTTCTGCGGCTTCTATGCATTCTGCCAGTGGCGCAACGAGCGCCAAGCGTATGCGACCTGCACCCGGGTTGAAGCCATCAACCGCACGGGACAAATATGAGCCCGGGACCACGGTCACGTGTTCTTCCACAAACAGATCACGGCAAAACGCCTCGTCGTCGCCTTCAACATTTGGCCACAAGTAAAAACCACCATCCGGACGCTGCACGTCCATCACCGGGCTGAGGATTGCCAGCACCGCATCGTACTTCTCGCGGTACAGCGCACGGTTGGCGCGGACATGCACTTCGTCATTCCAGGCGGCGATGCTGGCCAATTGGGTCTGAACCGGCATGGCGCAGCCGTGGTAGGTGCGATAGTGCAGGAAGCCTTTGAGAATGTCGGCATCGCCGGCGACAAAACCTGAACGCAGGCCCGGCAGGTTGGAGCGTTTGGACAGGCTATGGAACACCACGCAGCGCTTGAAGTCCTTGCGGCCCAGCTCCACGCAAGCGCTGAGCAGGCCGGCCGGCGGGGTTTGCTCGTCGAAATACAGCTCGCTGTAGCATTCGTCCGCAGCGATCACAAAGTCGTATTCGTCAGCCAGGGCGATCAGTTTTTTCAGGGTGTCGACCGGAATCAGCGCGCCGGTCGGGTTGCCTGGCGAGCACAGGAACAGGATCTGGCAGCGTTTCCAGATGTCCGGCGAGACAGCGTCGAAATCCGGGTTGAAGCCGTTTTCGTCCAGGCAGGGCAGGTAGTGTGGCTTGGCCCCGGCGAGGAACGCTGCGCCTTCGTAGATCTGATAGAACGGGTTCGGGCTGACCACCAGGGCATCATCTCCACGGTTGACCACGGTCTGGGTGAAGGCGAACAGCGCTTCACGGGTGCCGTTGACCGGCAGCACGTTGCGCGCCGGGTCGAGCCAGCCGGTCGGGACGCTGAAGCGGCGTTCGCACCAGGCGGCGATGGCTTCACGCAGGGCGGGGATGCCGAGGGTGGTCGGGTACACGGCCATCTGATCCAGATTGCTGGCCAGGGCTTCGGCCACGAAACTTGGCGAGCGGTGCTTCGGCTCGCCAATGGACAGGGCAATTGGGCGTTTTTCCGGGTTTGGCGTGACGCTGCCGAGCAGGGCGCGGAGTTTCTCGAAAGGGTAGGGCTGCAACTGGTTCAGAGCGTTGTTCATCGGTGCGGGGTCTCGTTCAAAGCGGCTGAATCCTGGCACGCGGTCAGATACTGATGCGCGACAGTTTGATATCGGGTTCGTGGCTGACGCTCAGCTGTTCAACGATTGCATCCTGCAAGCGGCTGCACAGCAGCGGGTCCGACAATTGCTGGTTGTTCGCGTCGGTAATGAAGAACACGTCCTCTACCCGCTCACCCAGCGTGGCAATCTTGGCGTTTTGCAGCGACAGGTCGAACTCCAGGAAGATCGTGCCGATTCGCGCCAGCAGGCCCGGACGGTCGGGCGCCGTGAGTTCCAGCACCGTCACCGGGCGCTGGGCGTCGTTGTGGATCGTCACTTGGGGCGCAAAGGCGAAATGCTTGAGTTGGCGCGGCACCCGGCGCTGGATGATGGTCGGGTAATCGTCCGGGTTGCGCAGGGCTTCGGTCAGGCCGTCGCGGATCTGTTTGACCCGCGCCGGGTTATCGCCAATCGAGTCGCCGTCCGTATCAAGCACGATGTAGGTGTCGAGGGTGAACTGGCTGCTGGAGGTGATGACCCGGGCGTCATGAATGTTCAAGTTGAGCTGATCCATCGCGGCCACGGTCACGGCGAAGAAGTCGTGCTGGTCCGGTGCATAGATGAAGATCTGCGTGCCGCCCTCGAATTCACGCTGAGTGGTTTCCTTGATCAGCACCAGCGGCCCGCCGTCGGCCGGTTGCTGGAGAATCGCGTCACTGTGCCAGGCCACATCGCCAGCGGTATGACGCAGGAAGTAATCATCGCCCAACTGCGCCCACAGTTGCTCGACGTCGTCCGGATCGGTGCCGCCGCGCACGAGGATGTCCAGTGCGGCGCTTTGGGTCTGGCGGATCTGCTCTTCACGATCGACCGGATTCTCCAGGCCGCGGCGCAAAGCGCGCTTGGTCTCGGTGTAGAGCTGGCGCAACAGGCTGGCGCGCCAGGAGTTCCACAGGGTCGGATTGGTGGCGTTGATGTCGGCAACCGTCAGCACGTACAGGTAATCGAGGCGAGTTTCGTCGCCGACAATCTGCGCGAAATCGTGGATCACCTGCGGGTCGGACAAGTCCTTGCGTTGGGCCGTGGTCGACATCACCAAGTGGTTTTGCACCAGCCAGACGATCAAGCGGCTGTCCCACACCGGCAACTGATGGCGTTGGCAAAAGGCTTCGGCATCCACTGCGCCGATTTCCGAGTGATCGCCATGTCGGCCCTTGCCGATGTCGTGGTAAAGCCCGGCCATATAGATCAGCTCGGGCTTGGGCAGTTTGCCCATGAGCTTGGCTGCCAGCGGAAATTTTTCCGAAACTTGTGAATACTGAAGCTTACGCAGGTGTTTGATCAGGTTCAGGGTGTGGGCGTCGACCGTATAAATGTGGAACAGATCGTGTTGCATCTGGCCGACGATGAAGCCGAACTCCGGCAAATAGCGCCCGAGGATGCCGTAACGGTTCATCCGGCGCAGGTTGCGGTGGATGCCGATCTTGCACTTGAACAGCTCGATAAACAGGCTGGTATTGCGAATGTCGTTACGGAATTCATCGTCGATCAGGTGCCGATGTTCGCGCAGCAGTCGGATGGTATCGGCGCGAACCCCTTTGATTTCAGGCTGTTGGGCCATCAGCACGAAGATTTCGAGCATGGCGAAGGGCGTGCGACGGAATACGTTGTCGTTGCGCGCCTCGATATAACCGTCGTGTAGCTGGAACCGCGAGTTGATCGGCTGCGGCGGCGCTTCGTCTTCCGGGGCGAGGATGACTTCTTCAAAGTGCTGGATGATCAGGTCGCTGAGCTGGGCAATGCTCATGACCACCCGGTAGTACTGCTGCATGAAGTTTTCGATGGCTTGCTTGGCGTCATCGCCGACGAAGCCCAGCAGCCCGGCAATCGAGCGCTGGTGATCGAACAGCAAGCGATCTTCGGAGCGACCGGCGAGCATGTGCAGCGCGTAACGGACCTTCCAGAGGAATTCCTGGGAAGAGGCCAGCAGGGCGTTTTCGCTCTCTACCAGAAACCCTTCGCCGGCCAGTGCACGCAGGTTCAGGGTGCCGTATTCGCGACGGGCCACCCACAGAATCGTCTGGATATCCCGAAGGCCGCCGGGCGAGCCTTTGACGTTGGGTTCCAGGTTGTACTCGGTGTCGTTGTATTTGTGGTGACGGGCTTTTTGCTCGGCACGCTTGGCCAGGAAGAAGTCTTTGCTTGGCCACATGTGTGCGGTGCTGGTGACCTCCAGCATGCGCTGGCGCAGGCGTTCGGGACCGCAAATGGTGCGGCTTTCCATCAGGTTGGTGACAACGGTCAGGTCAGCGCGTGCTTCCACGGCGCATTCATCCACCGAACGAACGCTCTGACCCACTTCCAGGCCGATGTCCCACAACAACGTCAGAAAACGCTCAATGGAATCGCGAAAAACTTCGTGGTCGGCGCTGTCCAGAAGGATCAGCAGATCGATGTCGGAATACGGGTGCAGTTCACCGCGGCCATAACCGCCGACCGCGACCAGCGCGATGTCGGCGTCTTCGCTCCAATTGAACTGCTCCCAAGCCTTTTGCAGGATGTTATCGACGAACCAGGCACGATCCTCAATCAGCCGGCGAATGTCGCGGCCGCTGCGAAAGCGCCCGTCGAGCACCTCGCGGGCCTGGCGGATCGCCTTCTTGAAGGCTGCGATCGGGCTTGCCTTCAGGGCCAGTTCAGCCTGGAACTGGCCGCGGTCGAAGAGTTCGGGATCCACCTGCGGCATCGATTGGCTTTCCTGTCTGTCTATAAGGCTGAGAGCTGAGCAGTCCGGATCAGGCCGAGACGCGGGCGATGGTGTCGTCGGCGCGCAGGGTGAAGATCTCGTAGCCGGTTTCGGTGACCAGCAGGGTGTGTTCCCACTGGGCCGACAGCTTGCGGTCCTTGGTGATGGCGGTCCAGCCGTCGCCCAATACCTTGGTGTCGGCCTTGCCCTGGTTGATCATCGGCTCGATCGTGAAGGTCATGCCCGCTTTCAGTTCCATGCCAGTGCCGGCGCGGCCGTAATGCAGGATTTGCGGCTCTTCGTGGAACACTTTGCCGATGCCGTGACCGCAGAACTCGCGAACCACCGAGAAACCGTTCTTTTCCGCGTGCTTCTGGATGATTTCGCCGATGTCGCCGAGGCGGCAGCCGGGTTTGACGATTTCAATCGCCTTGTACATGCATTCCTGGGTCACTTGCGACAGGCGCTCGGCCCACACCGGCACTTCACCGACGTGGAACATGCGGCTGGTGTCGCCGTGGTAGCCATCTTTGATCACGGTTACGTCGATGTTCAGGGTGTCGCCGTTTTTCAGCGGCTTGTCGTTTGGAATTCCGTGGCAGACCACGTGGTTGATCGAGGTGCAGATCGACTTCGGGTAGCCTTTGTAGTTGAGCGGGGCGGGTATGGCTTTCTGCTCGTTGACGATGTAGTCGTGGCAGATGCGGTCCAGTTCATCGGTGGTGATGCCCGGTTTGACATGTGCGGCAATCATTTCCAGCACATCGGCGGCCAGTTTGCCGGCGATGCGCATTTTTGCGATGTCCTCTGGGGTTTTGAGGGTGACGGTCATACAGGCTCTCTCTGCGCTCGATGGCGCTTGTTAAAACGAAATGGGCGGTGTGCGATCGATCTTCGCGGCCCTGAAAAACCTGATTCTATCAGACGATCAGTGCAAATCTGAGCCTCTGTGCGTCGCATCTCTGTATAGAACGGCGCATTCTTGAACGATTCCACGGGTCGATTAAGGGTGTGCGGCAGGATTTGAGAATCCGGGTTCCGTTTTTTTCAGCCTTGTGGTATAAAATGCGCCGCTTTCCGGGGATACCCCGAAAGGCTTAAATCCACACACGTGTCGACACGATGACCTGGGTGCCTTCAGCTGATGCTGCTGGTTGGTCATTGGGATACGTGGAGGCCAAACCCGACTTATTAAGGAACTATCATGTCCCAAGTCAACATGCGCGATATGCTGAAGGCCGGTGTGCACTTCGGTCACCAAACCCGTTACTGGAACCCGAAAATGGGTAAATACATTTTCGGCGCGCGTAACAAGATTCACATCATCAACCTTGAAAAAACCCTGCCAATGTTCAACGAAGCTCTGACTTTCGTAGAGCGTCTGGCCCAGGGCAAAAACAAGATTCTGTTCGTCGGCACCAAGCGTTCCGCTGGCAAGATCGTTGCTGAAGAAGCAGCACGTTGCGGTTCGCCGTACGTCGATCACCGCTGGTTGGGCGGCATGCTGACCAACTTCAAAACCATCCGTGCTTCCATCAAGCGTCTGCGTGACCTTGAAGTGCAAGCCGAAGACGGTACTTTCGCCAAGCTGACCAAGAAAGAAGCGCTGATGCGCACTCGCGATCTTGAGAAGCTCGATCGTTCCCTGGGTGGTATCAAGGACATGGGCGGTCTGCCAGACGCACTGTTCGTTATCGACGTTGATCACGAGCGCATCGCGATCACCGAAGCCAACAAGCTGGGCATCCCGGTTATCGGCGTAGTCGATACCAACAGCAGCCCGGAAGGCGTTGACTACATCATCCCAGGCAACGATGACGCAATCCGCGCTATCCAGTTGTACATGGGTTCGATGGCTGACGCTGTAATCCGCGGTCGCAACCACGTTGCTGGCGGCACCGAGCAGTTCGTTGAAGAAGCTCCGGCAGCAGCAGCTGAGTAATTGACGCCTTGGCGTTGACTCAGTAAGCAAAAAGGGGGCTTGGCCCCCTTTTTGCCACCTCGAAAACCGTTTGTCGGCCCCGCACTTGCAGAGCTGTAACGTGCAGCGGCTTACAACGGTGGTTCGGGAAGAATTGATCGCCCGTTCGATCGGGTGGAATGGTTGAAAACCTATCCAAGAGGATTTTGAAAATGGCAGCAATTACTGCAGCGTTGGTTAAAGAACTGCGTGAGCGTACCGGCGAAGGCATGATGGATTGCAAGAAAGCCCTGGAAAAGGCTGACGGCGACATCGAAAAAGCCATTGATGACATGCGCGCTTCCGGCGCAATCAAGGCTGCCAAGAAAGCAGGCAACGTAGCTGCTGAAGGCGCAATCGCTTTGAAAGAAGACGGCAAATCTGCTGTTCTGCTGGAAGTGAACTCGCAGACTGACTTCCTGGCCCTGCAGGACGACTTCAAGGCATTTGTTGCTGCTAGCGTTGAAAAAGCGTTCGCCGACAAACTGACTGACGTCGCTCCGCTGATCGCCGCTCAAGAAGCTGATCGCCTGGTACTGGTTGGCAAGGTTGGCGAAAACGTCAACATCCGTCGCCTGGTACGTGTTGAGGGTGATGTTGTGGGTGGTTACCTGCACGGTAACAAGATCGGCGTCGCAGTTGTCCTGAAAGGCGGCAACGTTGAACTGGCCAAAGACATCGCTATGCACGTAGCGGCCAGCAACCCAGAGTTCCTGCTGCCTTCGGAAGTTTCTGCCGAAGCGATCGAGCGTGAAAAAGCTGTGTTCCTGCAGCTGAACGAAGAAAAAATCAAAGGCAAGCCAGAAAACATTGTTGAGAATATGGTCAAAGGCCGTATCAGCAAGTTCCTGGCTGAAGCAAGCCTTGTTGAGCAGGCGTTCGTCAAGAACCCTGAAATCAAAGTGGGCGAGCTGGCCAAGAAAGCCGGTGCTGAAATCGTTTCTTTCACCTACTTCAAAGTAGGTGAAGGCATCGAGAAGCCAGTGGACAACTTCGCTGAAGAAGTTGCTGCCCAGCTGGCTGCTGCCAAGTCGTAAGACGGTTTTTTTAACTGTCGCCCTGAAGAGGCTGCCCGCTTACGCGCGCAGCCTCTTTTCAGATGGGTCGCCAATTTTTAATTGGTTTCCCGTTGGAACTGGCTTACAAAGCCATGTTCCGATGGCGCTGAAGCAGCGCCAAGCTAGAGTGAACGCAGCTGCAAACAGCTCGCAAAGAATTTTTTAAAATACGCCGCAGGAGAGATTCGCAATGGCTCAGCAGGGCAGTGGTTATCAGGCTCGCTATAAACGCATTCTACTCAAGCTTAGCGGCGAGGCCCTGATGGGCTCGGAAGAGTTCGGGATCGATCCGAAAGTTCTGGATCGCATGGCGCTGGAAGTCGGCCAATTGGTCGGTATCGGCGTTCAGGTCGGTCTGGTGATCGGTGGTGGCAACCTGTTCCGCGGTGCAGCGCTGAGCGCGGCCGGCATGGATCGGGTGACGGGCGATCACATGGGCATGCTGGCCACTGTGATGAACGCCCTGGCCATGCGCGATGCGCTGGAACGTGCCAATATCTCGGCCATCGTGATGTCGGCCATTTCCATGGTCGGCGTAACCGATCACTATGATCGTCGCAAAGCCATGCGCCACCTGAACGCCAAGGAAGTCGTGATTTTCGCGGCGGGTACCGGTAATCCATTCTTCACCACGGATTCCGCGGCCTGCTTGCGTGCAATCGAAATTGATGCCGATGTCGTGCTCAAGGCGACCAAGGTCGATGGCGTCTATACCGCTGACCCGTTCAAAGACCCGCATGCCGAGAAGTTCGATCATCTGACTTACGATGAAGTGCTGGATCGCAAGCTGGGCGTGATGGATCTGACGGCCATTTGCCTGTGCCGCGACCACAAGATGCCGTTGCGCGTCTTTAACATGAACAAGCCCGGCGCCCTGCTGAACATCGTGCATGGCGGCGCTGAAGGGACCCTGATCGAGGAAGGCCAACAATGATCAATGAAATCAAGAAAGACGCTCAAGAGCGCATGCAGAAATCCCTGGACTCTCTGAACCATGCATTTGGTCAGATTCGTACCGGCAAGGCGCACCCAAGCATTCTGGGGAGCGTGATGGTGCCGTACTACGGTACAGACACATCCATCACTCAAGTGGCCAACATCACGGTAAAAGACTCCCGCACCCTGCAGGTCGTCGCGTTTGAGCGCAACATGCTCGCGGCCGTCGACAAGGCGATCCAGAGTGCCGGCCTGAACCTCAACCCGACCAACCTGGGTGAGTTGCTGCTGATCTCCATGCCTGCCTTGACTGAAGAAACCCGCAAGGGCTTCACCAAACAGGCGCGTAGCGCAGCTGAGGATGCTCGTGTAGCCGTGCGCAACATCCGTCGCGATGCCTTGGGTGACCTTAAGAAGCTGGTCAAAGACAAGGAAATCAGCGAAGACGAAGAGCGTCGTGCTGCTGCCGATATCCAGAAGCTGACCGACAAGGCTGAGGCTGACATCGATGCGGCCACCAAGCAGAAAGAAGCCGACCTGATGGCCGTATAAGGGTCGCGTTTTCATGGATAAGACCAAGCAGACTGCGCCGTCCGCGGTGCCGCGCCATGTCGCGATCATCATGGATGGTAATAATCGCTGGGCGAAGAAGCGCTTCATGCCGGGTGTCGCCGGGCATAAAGCGGGCGTGGATGCAGTTCGTGCGGTGATCGAGGTGTGCGCTGAAGCCGGGGTCGAGGTGCTGACCCTGTTCGCTTTCTCCAGTGAAAACTGGCAGCGCCCTGCCGATGAGGTCAGTGCCTTGATGGATTTGTTCTTCAAGGCATTGCGTCGCGAGGCCAAGCGCCTCAATGACAACAACATCAGTCTGCGCATCATCGGTGATCGCTCGCGCTTCCATCCCGAGCTTCAAGCCGCCATGCGTGAAGCTGAGGCGATGACTGCCGGTGCCAACCGCTTTGTCCTGCAGATCGCCGCCAATTACGGCGGTCAGTGGGACATTGCGCAGGCCGCTCAGCGTCTGGCGCGGGAAGTTCAGGCCGGGCATCTGCGCCCGGAAGACATCACCCCTGAATTGCTGCAAACCTGTCTGGCTACCGGCGATCTGCCGTTGCCGGACTTGTGCATCCGTACCGGTGGCGAGCACCGCATCAGTAACTTCTTGCTGTGGCAGCTGGCTTACGCCGAGCTGTACTTCTCCGACCTGTTCTGGCCGGACTTCAAACACGATGCCATGCGTACTGCGTTGGCCGATTTTGCTTCTCGGCAGCGCCGCTTCGGTAAAACGAGCGAGCAGGTCGAGGCTGGAGCCCGGGTTTAATGCTTAAACAACGAATCATCACCGCACTGATCCTGCTGCCGATCGCTTTGTGCGGGTTTTTCCTGCTCGAAGGTTCAGGCTTTGCACTGTTCATCGGGCTGGTCGTGACGCTTGGTGCCTGGGAATGGGCGCGGCTGGCCGGTTTTACCGCCCAGCCGATTCGTGTTGCCTATGCCGCGGTGGTCGCGTTGATGCTGTTTGTCATGCACATCCTGCCGGGGCTTGCGCCCTGGGTGCTGGGCGCTTCGGTGCTCTGGTGGGGGGTGGCGACGTACTTGGTGCTGACCTATCCGCGTTCCAGCGAACACTGGGCCAGTGCCGCCTGCAAACTGGTGATAGGTTTGCTGATTTTGTTGCCGGCCTGGCAAGGTCTGGTCCAGATCAAGCAGGAGCCCTTGGGGAACTGGTTGATCATGGCCGTGATGGTGCTGGTCTGGGGGGCGGATATCGGCGCGTATTTTTCCGGTCGTGCCTTTGGCAAGCGCAAGCTTGCGCCGCAGGTCAGTCCCGGCAAGAGCTGGGAAGGCGTTTACGGTGGCCTGGTGCTGAGTCTGATTATCACGGCGATCGTCGGCCTGGTGCGCGACTGGAGTTTCGCCCAGGTGCTGATGGGATTGATCGGCGCGGCAGTGATTGTCTTCATTTCGGTGGTGGGGGACCTCACCGAGAGCATGTTCAAACGCCAATCTGGCATCAAGGACAGCAGTAACCTTCTGCCGGGGCATGGCGGTGTGCTGGATCGAATCGATAGCCTGACGGCTGCGATCCCCGTGTTTGCCGTGCTGTTGTGGATGGCTGCACCGTGAGCCGCCCTCAACAGATTACTGTGCTGGGGGCGACCGGTTCGATTGGTCTGAGCACCCTCGACGTGATTGCTCGTCATCCAGCGCGTTATCAGGTTTTCGCCTTGAGCGGGTTTACTCGTCTGAGTGAGCTGTTGGCCTTGTGCGTCCTTCATACGCCGCGGTTTGCGGTCGTGCCGCAAGCCGATGCCGCCCGAACCCTGCAGGACGATTTGCGCGCGGCCGGGCTCTCGACGCGTGTGCTGGTGGGGGAGGAGGGGCTTTGCCAGGTCGCTTCCGATCCTGAAGTCGATGCCGTCATGGCGGCCATCGTTGGCGCGGCGGGCTTGCGTCCAACCCTGGCGGCGGTAGAGGCAGGCAAAAAGATTTTGCTGGCGAACAAGGAGGCGCTGGTCATGTCCGGCGCCTTGTTCATGCAAGCCGTACGCAAAAGCGGCTCGGTGTTGCTGCCGATCGACAGTGAACACAACGCGATTTTCCAATGCATGCCGCAGGATTTCGCTCGTGGTTTGGGTGTGGTTGGCGTGCGCCGGATTCTTCTGACAGCCTCTGGCGGTCCGTTCCGACAGACACCTTTGGCTGAGCTGGCGCATGTTACCCCCGATCAGGCGTGCGCTCACCCAAACTGGTCCATGGGTCGTAAGATCTCGGTCGATTCCGCCAGCATGATGAACAAAGGGCTCGAGCTGATCGAGGCCTGCTGGCTATTCGATGCTGAGCCGTCCCAGGTCGAAGTCGTGATTCATCCTCAGAGCGTGATTCATTCACTGGTCGACTACGTCGATGGCTCGGTGTTGGCCCAGTTGGGCAATCCGGACATGCGCACGCCGATCGCCAACGCGCTGGCTTGGCCGGAGCGCATCGACTCGGGTGTGGCGCCGCTGGATCTGTTTGCTGTTGCGCGCCTGGACTTCCATGCACCCGATGAAGAACGTTTCCCTTGCCTGCGCTTGGCGCGTCAGGCTGCCGAAGCCGGTAATAGCGCGCCGGCGATGCTGAATGCGGCGAATGAAGTGGCTGTGGCGGCGTTTCTCGACGGGCGGGTTCGCTACCCGGAAATCGCGAGTATCATCGAGGAAGTGTTGAACCTCGAGCCCGTAGTGGCGGTGGATGATCTCGAGGCCGTGTTCACGGCTGACGCGACAGCGCGAGTACTGGCCGGGCAATGGTTGAGTCGTCACGGGCGTTAAGTGCTGCAATACGTTGGTCCATGCAGCACCGGATAGGATTGCGGAGAAAGTAGATGAGCGCGCTCTATATGATTGTCGGCACCCTGGTGGCTTTGGGCGTGCTGGTCACCTTCCACGAATTCGGCCATTTCTGGGTCGCGCGTCGCTGTGGGGTCAAAGTGCTGCGTTTCTCCGTAGGCTTCGGCATGCCGTTGCTGCGCTGGCACGACAAGAAAGGCACGGAGTTCGTAGTGGCCGCCATCCCGTTGGGCGGTTACGTGAAAATGCTCGATGAGCGTGAAGGGGAAGTGCCGGCCGATCAGCTCGATCATTCTTTTAATCGCAAATCTGTCCGCCAGCGTATCGCAATCGTGGCGGCCGGCCCGATTGCCAACTTTTTGCTGGCTATGGTGTTTTTCTGGGTCTTGGCAATGCTCGGCAGCGAGCAGGTGCGTCCAGTTATTGGCGCGGTCGAGTCCGGCAGCATTGCCGCCAAGGCCGGTTTGACTGCGGGTCAGGAAATTGTTGCCATCGATGGCGAGCCAACGACTGGCTGGGCTTCAGTAAATCTGCAACTGGTTCGCCGTCTTGGCGAGAGCGGTTCACTTCAATTGTTGGTGCGTGAGCAGGGTTCCACGGCGGACTCTCCTCGCGAGCTGGTTCTGGATAAGTGGCTCAAGGGTGCTGACGAGCCGGATCCCATTCGTTCGCTGGGTATTCGTCCTTGGCGTCCGGCGTTGCCGCCCGTGTTGGCTGAACTCGATCCGAAAGGGCCGGCCCAAGCGGCGGGCCTGAAGACCGGTGATCGCTTGTTGGCTCTGGATGGCAAGGCGCTGGACGACTGGCAGCAAGTGGTCGACAGCGTCCGTATGCATCCGGATACCAAAATCATGCTGCGCGTCGAGCGCGAGGGTGCTCAAATCGACGTCCCCGTGATGTTGGCCGCTCGCGGCGAGAGCAAGGCACCAACCGGTTATATGGGGGCTGGGGTGAAAGCGGTCGATTGGCCACCAGAGATGATTCGCGAGGTCAGTTACGGTCCTGTGGCCGCGATTGGAGAGGGTGCTCGACGCACCTGGACCATGAGTGTACTGACCCTCGATTCGCTCAAGAAAATGTTGTTCGGAGAGCTCTCGGTAAAAAACTTGAGTGGACCGATAACCATTGCTAAAGTGGCGGGCGCTTCTGCCCAGTCGGGCGTTGCTGATTTCCTGAATTTCCTTGCTTATCTGAGTATTAGCCTGGGAGTTGTGAATTTGTTGCCCATTCCTGTACTGGATGGGGGGCATTTGTTGTTTTATCTGATCGAGTGGGCGCGTGGTCGTCCCTTGTCGGATCGGGTGCAGGGTTGGGGGATACAGATCGGTATCAGTTTGGTGGTCGGGGTGATGTTGCTTGCTCTGGTCAATGATTTGGGCCGTCTGTAACACTTCGCTGAATTGCGAATCTGCCGCATTTTGCGGCAGTTTGTTTATTGCCAGTTGGAATAAGAAAGGACTTCATGAAACGTCTGCTGCTAACTGCGGTTCTCACCGTATTGATGATCGCCGAAGTTCACGCCGAGTCCTTCACTATCTCTGATATTCGCGTCAATGGCCTCCAGCGGGTCTCCGCGGGTAGCGTCTTTGGAGCTTTGCCGTTGAACGTCGGCGAACAGGCGGACGATCGTCGCCTGGTGGAATCCACTCGTGCGTTGTTCAAAACCGGGTTCTTTCAAGATATCCAGCTGGGTCGCGATGGCAACGTCCTGGTCATCACGGTAGTCGAGCGCCCATCGGTCGCCAGTATCGAGATCGAGGGTAACAAGGCGATCTCCACTGAAGACTTGATGAAAGGCCTCAAACAATCCGGCCTGGCCGAAGGCGAGATCTTCCAGCGCGCCACGCTCGAAGGTGTGCGTAACGAACTGCAGCGCCAATACGTCGCTCAGGGTCGCTACTCGGCTACCGTCGACACCGAAGTGGTACCGCAGCCACGTAACCGCGTCGGCTTGAAGGTCAATATCAACGAAGGCACCGTCGCTGCTATCCAGCACATCAACGTGGTGGGTAACACCGTCTTCCCTGACGAAGACCTGATCGACCTGTTCGAACTGAAGACCACCAACTGGCTGTCCTTCTTCAAGAACGACGACAAGTACGCCCGTGAAAAACTCTCCGGTGATCTGGAGCGCCTGCGTTCCTACTACCTGGACCGTGGCTATATCAATATGGATATCGCATCGACCCAGGTATCGATCACTCCGGATAAGAAACACGTCTACATCACGGTCAACGTCAACGAAGGCGAGAAGTACACCGTTCGTGACGTCAAACTCAGCGGTGACCTGAAAGTCCCTGAAGACCAGGTCAAGTCCCTGCTGCTGGTTCAGAAAGGACAGGTGTTCTCGCGCAAGCTGATGACCACTACGTCGGAATTGATCACCCGCCGCCTGGGGAACGAGGGTTACACCTTCGCCAACGTCAGCGGCGTGCCTCAGCCTCATGATGAAGACCATACCGTCGACATCACTTTCGCTGTCGATCCAGGCAAGCGTGCCTACGTTAACCGTATCAACTTCCGTGGCAACACCAAGTCCGAAGACGAAGTGCTGCGACGCGAAATGCGTCAGATGGAAGGTGGCTGGGCTTCCACCTACCTGATCGATCAATCCAAGACGCGTCTTGAGCGTCTGGGCTTCTTCAAAGAAGTGAACGTCGAAACTCCTGCTGTACCGAGTGTCGATGACCAGGTTGACGTGAACTACAGCGTCGAAGAGCAGGCTTCCGGTTCGATTACTGCCAGTATTGGCTTCGCACAAAGTGCCGGCCTGATCCTCGGTGGTTCGATCACCCAGAACAACTTCCTGGGTACCGGTAACAAAGTCAGCATCGGCCTGACCAAAAGCGAATACCAGACCCGCTACAACTTTGGTTATGTCGACCCGTACTGGACTGCTGACGGTGTAAGCCTGGGTTACAACGCGTTCTATCGCACCACCGACTACAAAGACCTTGATGTCAACGTAGCAAGCTATGCCGTAGACAGCCTGGGTGCTGGCGTGAGCGTCGGTTACCCGATCAGCGAGACATCGCGTCTGACCTTCGGCCTGACTGCACAGCAAGACAAGATCAAGACCGGTCAATACACCGTCGACGAAATCTTCGACTTCGTTAACCGTGAAGGCGATCAATACCTGAACTTCAAGGCGTCGGCCGGTTGGTCCGAGTCGACCCTGAACAAAGGCGTATTGGCGACCCGTGGTCATTCTCAAAGCCTGACGGCGGAAGCCACTGTGCCGGGCAGCGACTTGTCGTTCTTCAAGCTCGATTACCGTGGCCAGTTGTTCCAGCCACTGTCTGAAAACTACACCATGCGCCTGCACACCGAATTGGGTTATGGCGATGGTTACGGTTCGACCGATGGCTTGCCATTCTATGAAAACTACTATGCTGGTGGTTTCAACTCGGTTCGTGGCTTCAAGGACAGCACGCTGGGCCCACGCAGTACGCCTAGCCGTGGTCAGCCTGTTACAGGTAACGTCGGTACGCTTGCCGACCCGGACCAGGACCCACTGCCGTTTGGTGGTAATGTCCTGATTCAAGGTGGCGCAGAGATTCTGTTCCCGCTGCCGTTCGTCAAGGATCAACGTTCGCTGCGTACCTCGGTATTCTGGGATGTGGGTAACGTGTTCGACTCCAAGTGCACGCAGACTTCCAACACTAACCCTAATGTGAAGTCCAATACGCAGTGCAACGACATCAGCCTCAGCAACATGGCCAGTTCCGTCGGTGTAGGTGTGACTTGGGTCACTGCGCTGGGTCCGCTGAGTTTCGCGCTGGCGATGCCAGTCAAAGAACCGGATAACGCTGAAACTCAAGTGTTCCAATTCTCTCTTGGTCAGACGTTCTAAGCGTCTGCCTCAAAATAATGACAATGGATTTTGTAGGGGTGCATCGTGCGTAAGTTGACTCAATTGGTTCTCCTCGCCACCGTACTGGTCGCAGGCCCGGCTTTTGCCGACATGAAAATCGCCGTCCTGAACTATCAGATGGCCCTGCTGGAATCCGACGCGGCCAAGAAGTACGCCGTGGATGCCGAGAAGAAGTTCGGCCCGCAACTGACCAAGCTCAAGACACTCGAAAGCAGTGCCAAAGGCATTCAGGACCGTCTGATGGCCGGTGGCGACAAGATGCAGCAAGGTGAGCGTGAGCGTCTTGAACTGGAATTCAAGCAAAAGGCCCGTGACTTCCAGTTCCAGTCCAAGGAGCTGAACGAAGCCAAAGCCGTTGCCGACCGTGAAATGCTGAAGCAGCTCAAGCCGAAACTGGACAGCGCTGTGGAAGAAGTCATCAAGAAAGGTGCTTTTGACCTGGTCTTCGAGCGTGGCGCAGTGATTGATGTCAAACCTCAGTACGACATCACTCGCCAGGTGATCGAGCGCATGAATCAGCTGAAGTAACTATGACAGCGACCATAAAGCTCGGCCAATTGGCCGAGTTCCTCGGCGCCACGCTACGTGGCGACCCGGAGAAAGAAATTACTGGGCTAGCCACTTTACAAGAGGCTGGCCCAGCTCAGTTGAGCTTTCTCGCAAACCCTCAATACCGTAAATACCTGGCAGACAGCCGGGCCGCAGCGCTGTTGCTGAAGGCCGCTGATGCCGAAGGTTTTGCCGGTAATGCGTTGGTGGTGCCTGATCCGTATCTGGCCTACGCGCGTATTTCCCACCTGTTCGATCCAAAGCCGAAAGCAACTGCCGGTATTCATCCGACAGCGGTTGTGGCCGAGGACGCGGTGGTTGATCCGGCAGCGAGTATCGGTGCTTTTGCGGTGATCGAAAGCGCGGCACGCATTGCTGCTGGCGTAACCATCGGTGCGCATTGCTTCATCGGTGCCCGTTGCGAGATCGGCGAAGGCGGCTGGCTGGCGCCGCGGGTAACGCTGTACCACGACGTGCGCATCGGCAAGCGTGTGGTGATTCAGTCGGGTGCCGTACTCGGTGGTGAAGGCTTCGGCTTTGCCAACGAGAAAGGTGTCTGGCAGAAAATCGCCCAGATCGGTGGTGTGCTGGTCGGCGATGATGTGGAGATTGGCGTGAATACCGCTATCGACCGCGGCGCATTGGCCGATACCGTGCTCGGTAATGGTGTGAAGCTCGACAACCAGATACAGATCGCCCACAACGTGCAGGTCGGTGATCACACCGCGATGGCCGCTTGTGTCGGTATCTCCGGCAGCACCAAAATCGGTAAGCACTGCATGCTCGCTGGCGGTGTCGGGTTGGTGGGGCATATCGAAATTTGCGACAACGTTTTCATCACCGGGATGACCATGGTGACCCACTCGATTACCGAAAAGGGCTCCTATTCTTCCGGTACGGCCATGCAGCCAGCAGCCGAATGGCGCAAAAGCGCGGCTCGTATCCGTCAGCTCGATGATATCGCGCGGCGTCTGCGACAGCTGGAAAAGCGTGTAGGGGAAGTGACCCCTGACGGTAATGCTTCATCAGATGGCTGATACCATTTCCATATCAAGTGTGCACAGCCGTTAGACTGCCTGCTTGATTTGCTAGAGGCGCGCGCGTCAATCGCGCGCTCCCAATCTTTACATAGGCTTCCCCCCGAAATGATGGACATCAACGAGATTCGCGAATACCTGCCTCACCGTTACCCGTTCCTGCTGGTGGACCGGGTCGTGGATCTGGATGTGGAAGGCAAGCGCATTCGCGCCTACAAGAATGTCAGCATCAACGAACCGTTCTTCAATGGTCACTTCCCTGCGCATCCAATCATGCCGGGCGTACTGATCATCGAAGCGATGGCTCAGGCTGCCGGGATCCTTGGCTTCAAAATGCTCGACGTGAAACCGGCCGACGGCACCCTTTACTACTTCGTCGGCTCCGACAAGTTGCGCTTCCGTCAGCCGGTACTGCCGGGCGATCAGTTGATCCTTGAAGCCAAGTTCCTGAGCTGCAAGCGTCAGATCTGGAAGTTCGAGTGCCAGGCTTCGGTCGACGGCAAGCCAGTCTGCTCCGCGGAAATCATCTGCGCGGAACGCAAACTATGAGTTTGATTGACCCTCGCGCAATCATCGATCCGACGGCCGTTCTGGCCGACGACGTCGAGGTCGGCCCGTGGTCGATCGTCGGCGCAGGTGTGGAAATCGGCGAGGGAACAGTGATCGGGCCGCACGTGATTCTCAAAGGCCCGACCCGAATCGGTAAGCACAACCGCATCTACCAGTTTTCGTCGGTAGGTGAGGACACGCCCGATCTGAAGTACAAGGGCGAAGAAACCCGCCTGGTCATCGGTGACCACAACGTCATCCGTGAAGGCGTAACGATTCACCGTGGGACCGTTCAGGATCGTTCGGAAACGACCCTGGGCGATCACAACCTGATCATGGCCTATGCCCACATCGGTCACGACAGCGTCATCGGCAACCACTGCATCCTGGTCAACAACACCGCGTTGGCCGGTCATGTGCACGTTGAAGACTGGGCGATCCTCTCCGGTTTTACCCTTGTGCACCAGTATTGCCACATTGGCGCCCACAGCTTTTCCGGCATGGGTACGGCCATCGGCAAGGACGTTCCTGCGTACGTCACCGTGTTTGGCAACCCTGCCGAAGCGCGAAGCATGAATTTCGAGGGCATGCGTCGTCGAGGCTTCAGCGAAGACGCGATCCACGCGCTGCGTCGTGCCTACAAGGTGGTTTACCGACAGGGCCTGACCGTCGAGCAAGCACTCACCGAGCTGGCCGAACCTTCGGATCAGTTCCCGGAAGTCGCGGTGTTCCGTGATTCCATCCAGTCTTCGACTCGCGGCATCACCCGTTAATCATGGCTAATCTGCGTATTGCGCTGGTAGCGGGTGAAGCTTCCGGTGACATTCTGGGTGCGGGCCTGATGCGTGCGCTCAAGGCTCAGCATCCGGCGGTGGAATTCATCGGGGTCGGTGGTCCGCTGATGCAGGCCGAGGGCCTGACCTCGTACTTCCCGATGGAACGTCTTTCGGTCATGGGTCTGGTGGAAGTGCTGGGCCGATTGCGCGAGCTGATGGCGCGCCGCAAAAAGCTGATCGCCGACCTGATCGCAGAGAAGCCGGACGTGTTCATCGGTATCGATGCCCCGGACTTCAACCTCAACATCGAACTCAAGCTGCGTCAGGCCGGGATCAAGACTGTGCATTATGTCAGCCCGTCGGTGTGGGCGTGGCGGCAGAAGCGCGTGCTGAAGATTCGCGAAGGCTGCGACCTGATGCTCACGCTGTTCCCGTTCGAAGCGAAATTTTACGAAGAGAAGGGTGTGCCGGTGCGCTTTGTCGGGCACTCCCTGGCCGATGCGATTCCGCTTGAGGCTGATCGCGCCGCAGCGCGTGCCGAGCTTGATTTGCCGGACGGTCCGCTGGTTGCGCTGATGCCCGGTAGTCGTGGCGGTGAAGTGGGTCGGCTCGGTGCGTTGTTTCTCGACACCGCCCAGCGCCTGCGCGCCCTGCGTCCTGGCGTGCGTTTCGTTATGCCGTGCGCCAGCCCGGAGCGCCGCGCGCAGCTTGAAGAGCTGCTGGTCGGCCGCGATTTGCCACTGACCTTGCTTGATGGCAAGTCCCATCTGGCCTTGGCAGCTTGCGACGCGGTGCTGATCGCTTCCGGTACGGCGACCCTCGAAGCGTTGTTGTACAAGCGGCCGATGGTGGTGGCGTATCGACTGGCGCCCCTGACTTTCTGGATGCTCAAGCGCATGGTGAAAAGTCCATACGTGTCGTTGCCGAACCTGTTGGCCCAGCGCCTTTTGGTGCCTGAGTTGCTGCAGGACGACGCAACGGTCGAAGCCCTTGCTCAGACGCTTTCACCCCTGATCGAAGGTGGCGAGGAGCAGACTCGCGGCTTCGACGAAATTCATCGTACCTTGCGTCTGGACGCCTCCAATCAAGCGGCGGATGCAGTACTGAACCTGATCGGCAAAACACAATGAGCAAAACCAGCATTCAGATGGGCCTGGACTTCACCCTGGTCGCCGAAGTCGAAGACCTCGTGGCCGGCGTCGACGAAGTCGGTCGCGGCCCACTCTGCGGTGCCGTGGTCACGGCGGCGGTGATCCTTGATCCAAGCCGACCGATCCTCGGCCTGAATGACTCAAAGAAACTCACCGAAGCCCGCCGCGAAAAGCTTTACGACGAAATCTGCGAAAAAGCCCTGAGCTGGTGCATCGCCCGGGCCGAAGTTGAAGAAATCGACGAACTTAACATCCTGCACGCCACCATGCTGGCGATGCAACGTGCCGTCGAAGGTCTGCATATCCAGCCGAAACTGGCCATGATCGACGGCAATCGTTGCCCGAAGCTGTCGATGCGTGCCGAAGCAGTAGTGCAGGGCGACGGCAAGGTCCCGGCCATTGCGGCGGCCTCGATTCTGGCCAAGGTCAGCCGCGACCGCGAAATGGCCGCATTCGAACTGATTTACCCGGGCTACGGCATCGGGGGCCACAAAGGCTACCCGACGCCCGTTCATCTGGAAGCGCTAGCCCGCTTAGGGCCGACGCCGATTCACCGCCGCTCGTTCGCCCCGGTGCGCCTGGCGTACGAGGCGCGGGAAAGTCTGATCGAGAGTTAGTCGCAAGGCTGATGTTTTTGCCAAGGCCCGGTACAATCCGGGCCTTGTTGTTTTCATGACATAACGCAGGATCACTATGCCGGCTTCATTCGTTCATCTACGCCTGCACACTGAATATTCCCTGGTCGACGGTCTGGTGCGGATCAAACCGCTGGTCAAGACCCTGGTCGGCATGAACATGCCTGCCGTAGCGGTCACCGACCAGAACAACATGTGTTCCCTGGTCAAATTCTACAAAGCAGCCATGGGTGCCGGGATCAAGCCGATCTGTGGCGCCGACTTGTGGCTGTCGAACAAGGACCCGGACAACGCGCTGAGCCGGATCAGCCTGCTGGCCATGAATGCAGTCGGCTATCGCAACCTGACCGAACTGATTTCCCGTGGTTTCATCGACGGCCAACGCAATGGCTCGGTAATCATCGAGCGCGAATGGGTCGCCGAAGCCAGCGAAGGCCTGATCATGCTGTCGGCGGCGAAAGAGGGCGAAATCGGCTTGGCCATGCTCAGTGGCAACCCGGCTGAAGCGGAAAACCTCGCGCGCGAATGGATGGCGGTGTTCCCGGATCGTTTCTACCTGGAAATCCAGCGCACCAATCGCCCCAATGATGAAGAGCAATTGCACGGTGCCGTGGCCTTGGCCGAGAAAATCGGCGCGCCACTGGTCGCGACCAACGATGTGCGATTCATCAAGCAGGAAGACTTCGCCGCTCACGAAACCCGCGTTTGTATCGGTGAGGGGCGCGCCCTCGACGATCCGCGGCGTTCCAAGAATTACAGCGACCAGCAATACCTCAAAAGCGCCGAGGAAATGGCCGAGCTGTTCAGTGACCTGCCCGAGGCGCTGGAAAACACCGTCGAAATCGCCAAGCGCTGCAACATCGAAGTGAAGCTCGGCAAGCACTTCCTGCCCAACTTCCCGATTCCCGATGGCATGACCATCGACGAGTATTTCCGCAAAGTGTCGTTCGATGGCCTGGAAGAACGCCTGACCGTGCTGCTGCCCAAGGACACCACGCAAGACTATGAAGCGAAGCGTCAGGTCTACGTCGACCGGCTGAATTTCGAGCTGGATATCATCATCCAGATGGGGTTCCCCGGTTACTTCCTGATCGTGATGGACTTTATTCAGTGGGCCAAGAGCAACGGCGTGCCGGTAGGTCCGGGCCGGGGGTCGGGTGCCGGGTCGCTGGTGGCCTACGTACAGAAGATTACCGACCTCGATCCGCTGGAATATGACCTGCTGTTCGAACGTTTCCTCAACCCGGAACGGGTATCGATGCCCGACTTCGACGTCGACTTCTGCATGGACGGTCGTGATCGGGTGATTGAATACGTGGCCGAGAAATACGGTCGCAACGCGGTAAGCCAGATCATCACCTTCGGTTCCATGGCGGCCAAGGCTGTGGTCCGGGACGTGGCACGGGTGCAGGGCAAGTCCTACGGCTTGGCGGATCGTCTGTCGAAGATGATTCCGTTCGAAGTCGGCATGACCCTGGAAAAGGCGTATGAGCAGGAAGAGATCCTGCGTGACTTCATCAAGGTCGATGAAGAAGCCGCCGAAATCTGGGAAATGGCGCGCAAGCTTGAGGGTGTTGTGCGTAACGTCGGTAAACACGCCGGTGGTGTGGTGATTGCACCGACCAAACTGACCGACTTTTCGCCGATTTATTGTGACGAGGCCGGTGACGGCCTGGTAACCCAGTTCGACAAGGATGACGTTGAAGCCGCCGGTCTGGTGAAGTTCGACTTCCTCGGTCTGCGAACCCTGACGGTTATCGACTGGGCACTCAAAACCATCAACCGCGACCGCGCCAAGGTCGATCAGCCGCCGCTGGACATCGCGTTCATTCCGCTGGACGACAAGCCGACCTACACGCTGCTGCAAAAAGCCGAAACCACGGCGGTGTTCCAGCTCGAATCCCGCGGCATGAAGGAGCTGATCAAGAAGCTCAAGCCCGACTGCCTGGAAGACTTGATCGCACTGGTGGCCCTGTTCCGTCCGGGCCCGTTGCAATCGGGCATGGTGGATGACTTCATCAACCGTAAGCACGGTCGCGCCGAACTCGCGTACCCGCACTCGGATTACCAGTACGAAGGCCTCAAGCCGGTGCTGGCACCGACGTACGGCATCATCCTGTATCAAGAACAGGTGATGCAGATTGCCCAGGTCATGGCCGGTTACACCCTCGGTGGTGCGGACATGCTGCGTCGCGCCATGGGTAAGAAAAAGCCCGAAGAAATGGCCAAGCAGCGCGGCGGCTTCATCGAAGGCTGCGCGACCAACAACATCGATGCCGACCTCGCCGGTAACATTTTCGACCTGGTAGAAAAGTTCGCCGGTTACGGCTTCAACAAATCCCACTCCGCGGCGTACGGCCTGGTGTCGTACCAGACCGCGTGGCTGAAAACGCATTACCCGGCGCCGTTCATGGCGGCGGTGCTGTCGGCGGACATGCACAACACCGACAAGGTCGTGACCTTGATCGAAGAGATTCGCAGCATGAAGCTGCGTCTCGACGCGCCGGATGTGAATGCCTCCGAGTTCAAGTTCACGGTGAACGACGAAGGCCGGATCATTTACGGTCTCGGCGCGATCAAGGGTGTGGGCGAAGGCCCGGTGGAAGCGATCACCGAGGCGCGCCAGGACGGTCCGTTCAAGGACCTGTTCGATTTCTGCGCACGTGTCGATCTGAAGCGAATCAACAAACGTACCCTCGACGGCTTGATCCGCAGCGGTGCGCTGGATCGTCTGGGGCCTTATTTTCATGACGAACCGAAAGCCTATCAGGCGAGCATCGACCAGAATCGCGCGGTACTGCTGGCCGCGATGGAAGGGGCGATCAAGGCTGCCGAACAAACCGCACGCACCCAGGACAGTGGCCATGCCGACCTGTTCGGCGGGCTGTTTGTCGAGGAAGACGCAGACGTCTACGCCAGTCATCGCAAGGCCAAGGAGCTGACGCTCAAGGAACGGCTGAAAGGGGAGAAAGACACCCTGGGCCTGTATTTGACTGGTCACCCGATAGACGAATACGAAGGCGAAATCCGTCGCTTTGCCCGGCAGCGCATCATCGATTTGAAGCCGGCGCGCGATACCCAGACCGTCGCCGGCATGATCATCGCCCTGCGCGTGATGAAGAACAAAAAGGGCGACAAGATGGGCTTCATCACCCTTGATGACCGCTCCGGACGGATAGAGGCGTCGCTATTCGCCGAGGCGTTCCATACCGCGCAGTCGCTGTTGCAGACGGATGCGATGGTGGTGGTCGAAGGGGAGGTCAGCAATGACGACTTCTCCGGCGGCCTGAAGTTGCGGGTCAAGCGCGTGATGAGCATGGAAGATGCGCGCACTAACCTTGCCGAAAGCTTGCGCCTGAAGCTGCAAACCAAGGATTTGAAAGGCGATCAGCTACGCTGGCTGGGTGAGTTGTTCAAGCGCCATCGCGGCGCATGCCCGATTACCATGGAGTACACGAGTCCTGATGCAAAGGCTTTGCTGCAGTTTGGCGAGACCTGGCGAATCGATCCGGCGGATGCGTTGATTCAAGCCTTGCGTGACCAGTTCGGGCGAGACAACGTCTTCCTCCAATACCGTTGACGGTCAGGTGGCATTCTTGTGATTAAGAGCTGCCCCTGATCTCGACCCCATTTTTAATCTCGACCTGAACGCGCCTGTCCCTTAAGGTAGGGCGCGAATAGACAACCGGCCGGCCCAAGCTCTCTTGGACGTCGACCCAAGACGGACGCCTATGAACCCGAATTTTCTAGATTTCGAACAGCCGATCGCCGACCTGCAAGCCAAGATCGAAGAGTTGCGCTTGGTCGGTAACGACAATTCGCTGAATATCGGCGATGAGATCTCCCGCCTGCAGGACAAAAGCAGCACGCTGACCGAAGACATCTTCGGCAAGCTGACCAGCTGGCAGATCGCACGTCTGGCGCGTCACCCGAAGCGTCCTTATACCCTGGACTACATCGAACACATCTTCACCGAGTTCGACGAGTTGCACGGTGACCGTCACTTCTCCGATGACGCTGCCATCGTCGGCGGCATTGCCCGTCTGGACGACCAGCCGGTGATGATCATCGGTCACCAGAAAGGCCGTGAAGTGCGCGAGAAAGTCCGCCGCAACTTCGGCATGCCGCGTCCGGAAGGCTACCGCAAGGCGTGCCGCCTGATGGAAATGGCCGAACGCTTCAAGATGCCGATCCTGACCTTCATCGACACCCCGGGCGCTTACCCAGGTATCGACGCTGAAGAGCGTAACCAGAGCGAAGCGATTGCCTGGAACCTGCGCGTCATGTCGCGTCTGAAAACCCCCATTATCGCCACCGTGATCGGTGAAGGTGGTTCCGGTGGTGCGTTGGCGATTGGCGTTTGCGACCAGCTGAACATGCTTCAGTACTCGACCTACGCAGTGATTTCGCCGGAAGGTTGCGCCTCGATTCTGTGGAAAACCGCCGAAAAAGCGCCGGATGCTGCTGAAGCGATGGGTATCACCGCCGAACGCCTGAAAGGCCTGGGTATTGTGGACAAGGTGATCAGCGAGCCATTGGGCGGTGCACACCGTGACCCGGCTGCTGCGGCCGCCTCGATCCGTGCAGAACTGAGCTCGCAACTGGCGATGCTGAAGAAGTTCGACAACGACGCGCTGCTGGCCCGTCGTTACGCGCGACTGATGAGCTACGGTCTCTGAACTGACCTCGCTTTTCCCATGTGGGAGCGAGCTTGCTCGCGAAGGCGGTATAACAGGCAACGAATGTGTTGAATGTTAAGCCGCCTTCGCGAGCAAGCTCGCTCCCACATTTGATTTGTGCAAAGGGAAAGTTATGGATCGGCTCACAATTGATTTGCCCGCCAGGCTTTTGCTGAATCTGAAACCGTGGCGCAACGCTACGGCCTGGCGCATCGCTTTCAGCGGGGGGCTGGATTCCACGGTGCTGCTGCACTTGCTCGCTCACCTGGCAAAAACCCAATCCTTGCCCGCGCTCAGTGCCATTCATGTCCACCACGGCCTTCAGCCTGCGGCAGATGCGTGGCCAGCACATTGTCAGTCCGTCTGTGATGCCTTGTGTGTGCCGCTACAAGTGGTTCACGTTGATGTTCGGCCCGGCGCCAGCCTTGAGCGTGCCGCCCGGGATGCGCGCTATGGCGCCTTCGTTGAAGCCACCCAGACCCAAGAGCTGCTGCTGACCGCACAGCACCGCGACGATCAGGCGGAAACCCTGTTGTTTCGGCTGTTGCGCGGGGCAGGGGTGCGAGGTCTGTCGGGGATGCCGAGCGCACGTCCGTTGGGTCGGGGTCATCTGCTGCGGCCATTGCTGGACGTCAGTCGCGCCGAACTTGAAGCCTATGCCGCAGAACATCAGCTGAACTGGATAGAGGACCCCTCGAACCAGGATCGGCAGTTTTCGCGCAACTACCTCCGGCATGAGGTGTTCCCGGTATTGACTGAGCGCTGGCCGCAAGCGATGGCGACCATGGCTCGTAGCGCCGCACACTTGAGCGAAGCGCAGGTATTGCTGGATGAGCTGGCACACATCGATCTGGCTGAAGCAACGACGGTTAATGACTTCGACTGGCTGGGCGTGCCCTCATTGGCACTCGCTCCTCTTTTACTGCGCTCCGCCGCGCGCCAACGCAATGCGCTAAGCCACTGGCTTGCGGCGCTGACCCGTTTGCCGGACAGCGACCATTGGTCGGGTTGGGGAGATTTGCGCGACGCCACCGGTGATGCGCGTCCAGTCTGGCGGCTGGCAGATGGCGAGTTGCATCGCTCGGCCGGGCGTATCTGGTGGCTGTCGGGCTGTTGGCTGAGCAATCCACCGCCTGCCATGCAATGGACCGATCCCTCGTGGTCGCTGACGTTACCGGAAAATGGTTGGGTCACGCTCACCGGGCAAATCCCCGATGGCTCGCTGCAAATCCGCTATCGTGGGGGAGGCGAGGTCATGCATTTGGCTGATCGCGGCCACCGCGACCTCAAGCGTTTGCTCAATGAACGCGGGGTTCCGGCCTTCGCCCGTGGCAGATTGCCGCTGCTCTTTCGCGGCAAGCAATTGCTGGCAGTGGCCAATGTACAAGGCCTCAATGGAAGTGGGCAGGATGGCTGGCATTTGCATTGGCAGCCACCGGGCTAAGATCAAGGTTTGAGCTGAAAGGGGCTTTCCGGTAGACTACGCTCCCTTCTTGATACAACTTCTGTGGATTCGCCTGAATTGCAGGAGTTGCCGATTACCAAGCAGTCTTTGCTGGGCGATTCCAAAAAATGTGTAGCGAGCAACGTACCGGTGTTTCATCTGCCGGTCTGTCCCACCGCGGCGGTTTTTTTGAAAGGTGCACTGTGATTAATGCAGGTGATCGGGGGCTTCGGCCTTCCTTCGCTTTCCCCGGCGGCTCGGACCGCTTTAACGCAGACTTCTAGGGTTTTTCATGACGCGCTACATATTCGTCACGGGCGGTGTTGTTTCTTCATTGGGGAAAGGCATCGCATCGGCTTCATTGGCGGCCATCCTGGAGGCGCGGGGACTTAAGGTCACCATGCTGAAGCTGGACCCGTACATCAACGTTGACCCGGGCACCATGAGCCCGTTCCAGCACGGTGAAGTGTTCGTCACCCACGACGGCGCCGAGACCGACCTGGACCTGGGCCACTACGAGCGGTTCATTCGCACGACCATGACCCAGAACAACAACTTCACCACCGGGCGTGTCTACGAACACGTGCTGCGCAAAGAGCGCCGTGGTGATTACCTGGGCGCAACCATCCAGGTGATCCCGCACATCACCGACGAAATCAAGCGCCGGATCATCAAGGGCGCCGGCGATGCCGACGTGGCGATGGTCGAGATCGGTGGCACCGTGGGTGACATCGAGTCGCAACCGTTCCTGGAAGCAATCCGCCAATTGCGTTTCGAAGTCGGCGCCAAGCGCGCGATGCTGATGCACTTGACACTGGTGCCGTACATCGCCACTGCCGGCGAAACCAAAACCAAGCCGACCCAGCACTCGGTCAAGGAACTGCGTTCCATTGGCCTGCAGCCGGACGTGCTGGTTTGCCGTTCCGATCACCCGATCGACATCTCTTCGCGCCGCAAGATCGCGCAATTCACCAACGTTGAAGAACGTGCGGTGATCGCGCTGGAAGATGCTGACACCATCTACAAGATCCCGGGCATTCTGCACTCCCAGGGCCTGGATGATTTCGTCGTCGAGCGTTTCGGCCTGCAATGCGGCAGCGCTGACCTCTCTGAGTGGGAAGCCGTGGTTGACGCCAAGCTGAACCCGGAACACGAAGTCACCATCGCGATGGTCGGCAAGTACATGGAACTGCTGGACGCCTACAAGTCGCTGATTGAAGCGATGAGTCACGCCGGCATCAGCAATCGCACCAAGGTCAACCTGCGCTACATCGATTCCGAAGACATCGAGAACCAGGGCACCGCGCTGCTGGAAGGTGTTGATGCGATCCTCGTACCGGGCGGCTTCGGTCTGCGTGGCGTGGAAGGCAAGATTACCGCCGTTCAATACGCTCGCGAAAACAAGGTTCCATATCTGGGCATCTGCCTGGGCATGCAAGTGGCCGTGATCGAGTTCGCTCGTAACGTGCTGGGCTGGAAAGACGCCAACTCCACCGAATTCGATCGTGCCAGCGGCCATCCGGTCGTGGGGCTGATCACCGAGTGGGAAGACGCTACCGGCGCGGTCGAAACCCGCACCGAATCGTCCGACCTGGGCGGCACCATGCGCCTCGGCGCACAGGATTGCCTGCTGGAGCCGGGTTCGCTGGTGCACGACTGCTACGCCAAGGACGTCATCGTCGAGCGTCACCGTCACCGCTACGAAGTGAACAACAACCTGCTGCCGCAGATCATGGAAGCCGGCCTGAAAATCTCCGGTCGCTCCGGTGATGGCGCGCTGGTTGAAGTGGTCGAAGCCCCGGATCATCCATGGTTCGTCGCTTGCCAGTTCCACCCTGAGTTCACCTCGACGCCACGCGACGGTCACCCGTTGTTCAGCGGTTTCGTTAAAGCAGCATTGATTCAACACCAGAAGAAGGCATAAATCTGATGGCGCAGAAGATCATCCGCGTAGGCGATATCGAGATTGCCAACGACAAGCCAATGGTGCTTTTCGGTGGCATGAACGTGCTGGAAAGCCGCGACATGGCGATGCAGGTCTGCGAAGAGTATGTGAAGGTTACCGAGAAGCTCGGTATCCCTTATGTGTTCAAGGCCAGCTTCGACAAGGCCAACCGTTCCTCTGTAACCTCTTACCGTGGCCCCGGCCTGGAAGAGGGCATGCGGATTTTCCAGGACATCAAGCAAGCCTTCGGCGTGCCGATCATCACCGACGTCCACGAGCCTGACCAGGCCGCGGTCGTCGCTGAAGTCTGCGACATCATCCAGTTGCCGGCCTTCCTGTCGCGCCAGACCGACCTCGTGGTCGCGATGGCCAAGACCGGGGCGGTGATCAACATCAAGAAAGCCCAGTTCCTCGCCCCGCACGAGATGAAACACATCCTGAGCAAGTGCGTGGAAGCGGGCAACGATCAGTTGATCCTCTGCGAGCGTGGTTCGAGCTTCGGCTACAACAACCTGGTCGTCGACATGCTCGGCTTCGGCATCATGAAGCAGTTCGAATACCCGGTGTTTTTCGACGTGACCCACGCGCTGCAAATGCCCGGTGGTCGCTCCGATTCCGCCGGTGGTCGTCGTGCCCAGGTGACGGATCTGGCAAAGGCTGGCATGAGCCAGTCGCTGGCCGGCCTGTTCCTCGAAGCCCACCCGGACCCGGACAACGCCAAATGCGACGGCCCTTGCGCCTTGCGTCTGGACAAACTGGAGCCATTCCTGGCCCAGCTCAAAGCGTTGGACGAACTGGTGAAGAGTTTTCCGACGGTAGAAACCGCGTAAACCTCAATTCTCCGGTAAAGTACCGCACGATTTGTTGCTCAGGCCCTCGGGCCTGAGCCTTGTCGTCCGCAAGTCTGCCCGCTGTACACCACTTGCCGACGGTAAAAAGATTTCCTCTAGCTGCGTCGTTTTCGTCAACTTTGGAGTGTTTACAACAATGGCAAAAATCGTCGACATCAAAGGTCGTGAAGTTCTCGACTCCCGTGGCAATCCCACCGTGGAAGCGGACGTGCTTCTCGATAACGGCATCATCGGCAGCGCCTGCGCGCCATCCGGTGCTTCCACTGGCTCGCGTGAAGCACTCGAGCTGCGTGATGGCGACAAGGGCCGTTACCTGGGCAAGGGCGTTCTGAAAGCCGTGGCCAACATCAACGGTCCGATCCGTGACCTGTTGAAAGGCATGGACCCAAGCGACCAGAAAGCGCTGGATCACGCGATGATCAAGCTCGACGGTACTGAAAACAAAGGTTCCCTGGGCGCCAACGCGATCCTCGCTGTTTCCCTGGCTGCGGCCAAGGCGGCAGCACAGGACCAGGACCTGCCGCTGTACGCCCACATCGCCAACCTGAACGGCACCCCGGGTGTTTACTCGATGCCGGTCCCGATGATGAACATCATCAACGGTGGCGAGCATGCCGATAACAACGTCGACATCCAGGAATTCATGGTTCAGCCGGTTGGCGCCAAGTCTTTCTCGGAAGGCCTGCGCATGGGCACCGAAATTTTCCATCACCTCAAAGCTGTGCTGAAGGCCCGTGGCCTGAGCACTGCTGTCGGTGACGAAGGTGGTTTCGCGCCGAACCTGGCCTCCAACGAAGACGCTTTGAAAGTGATCTCCGAAGCCGTGGCCAACGCCGGTTACACGCTGGGCACCGACGTGACCCTGGCGCTGGACTGTGCGGCGAGCGAGTTCTACGAAGACGGTAAATACAATCTGTCCGGCGAAGGCCAGGTATTCACCGCTGAAGGTTTTGCTGACTACCTCAAAGGCCTGACCGAGCGCTACCCGATCATCTCGATCGAAGACGGCCTGGACGAGTCCGACTGGGCTGGCTGGAAAATTCTCACCGACAAGATCGGCGAGAAAGTCCAATTGGTTGGTGACGACCTGTTCGTGACCAACACCAAGATCCTGAAAGAAGGCATCGATAAAAAGATCGCCAACTCGATCCTGATCAAGTTCAACCAGATCGGCACCCTGACCGAAACCCTGGAAGCCATCCAGATGGCCAAGGCCGCGGGTTACACCGCCGTGATCTCGCACCGCTCCGGCGAAACCGAAGATTCGACTATCGCCGACCTGGCTGTGGGCACCTCGGCTGGACAGATCAAGACCGGTTCCCTGTGCCGTTCGGACCGCGTCTCCAAGTACAACCAACTGCTGCGTATCGAAGAGCAGTTGAACGGTAAAGCCAAGTACAACGGCCGCAGCGAGTTCCGCGGCTAATTGCTACGTGGTAAAAAGACACCGGATTGTGTCGGAAAAGTCGCTACAGCGATGAATTTGCCACTAATCTGATGCCTTATAAGCACAAGCCTGGATTTTCCAGGCTTCGTGCTATCAGAAGCTTCAATGTTTTTGCATGGCTGTCTTTTTTCACTGGAAACCTGATATTCGATGCGCAGTCCCAATTGGTTGTTCCTCGTCTTGCTCTTATTGCTGGCTGGCCTGCAATACCGCCTGTGGGTGGGTAATGGCAGTCTGGCGCAAGTGGCAGAGCTGACTCAGCAGATCAAGGATCAACAGGCTGAGAACGAAGGGTTGCTGGAGCGCAATCGGGTCATGGACGCCGAAGTCGGTGAGTTGAAAAAAGGCATGGAGACCGTTGAAGAGCGGGCTCGCCATGAGTTGGGCATGGTCAAGGACGGTGAAACCCTTTACCAGTTGGCTCGATGAATTCCCCGTTACCGGCCTTCTGGGCCGTGATTCCTGCCGCGGGCGTTGGTGCCCGTATGGCCGCTGACCGTCCCAAGCAATACTTGCAACTGGGCGGGTGCACTATTCTCGAACACAGCCTCGGCTGTTTCCTTGATCACCCGTCCCTGAAAGGGTTGGTGGTCAGTCTTGCTGTTGATGATCCTTACTGGCCAAGCCTGGCTTGTGCTGCCGATACGCGAATTCAGCGGGTTGACGGCGCCGCGGAGCGTTCCGGGTCGGTGCTGAATGCGTTGCTGCATTTGCATGCGCTGGGTGCTGATGATGAAGACTGGGTGTTGGTGCACGATGCTGCACGGCCGAATCTGAGTCGTGATGATCTGGACAAATTGCTGGGTGAGCTGGCAAATGATCCGGTCGGCGGGTTGCTGGCAGTTCCGGCGCGCGACACCCTCAAGCGGGTCGACAAACACGGGCGTGTGGTTGAAACCGTGGATCGCAGCGTGATTTGGCAGGCTTATACGCCGCAGATGTTTCGCCTTGGCGCGCTGCATCGGGCGTTGGCGGACAGTTTGGTGGCTGATGCGGTCATCACTGACGAAGCTTCGGCGATGGAGTGGTCGGGTCTGGCGCCGCGATTGATTGAAGGGCGGTCCGATAATCTCAAGGTTACGCGTCCAGAAGATCTGGAGTGGTTGCGCCAGCGCTGGTCCAACCGCCGCTGACTGCTGTGGTGTCTGGCAAATTGCTTACGCGAGCAAGTCGAATCGTCGCACCGCCGCTCCCATATGTAGCCGAGTTTCTTCAGAAAGAATGCGGTCGAATGTGGGAGCGGGCTTGCTCGCGAAAGCGGTAGCTCAGTCAACAAAACTGGCACTGAAACATACTTTAGCTCCGATACTCCGGCCGCTCAGCCAACCCTTCCTTCAAATAATCCACCAACTTGCGCACCTTCGGCGACAGATGCCGTTGCTGCGGATAAAGCGCCCACACCGCCGTGTTCGGTGGCTGATGCGCATCCAGCAACGAAATCAATGCACCGTTTTTCAAATGCTCCAGCACGTAATAGTCCGGCAGCTGACACAACCCCACGCCTTGCAATGCCGCATCCAGCACCGCTTGCCCACTGTTGCAGCGCCAGCTTCCCTGGACCCGTTGCGAAAATTCCCGCCCGTTCTGTTCCAGTTGCCACATGTCCGAGCTGCCAATAAGGCAGTTGTGGCGGCTCAGTTCTGACAAGCTGTGCGGCCGGCCATAGCGTTCCAGGTAAGACGGCGAGGCGCACAGGTACATTCGTCGTGGCGCCAGGCGGGTAGCAACCAATCGCGAATCCTGCAGGCGTCCAAGGCGAATTGCCAAATCCAGACCTTCGTGCACCAGATCGAGCGGGCGGTTGCTCAGTTCGATGTCGACACGCAGCTGCGGGTAAAGCCCCATGAAGCGCGTCACCAGCGGCACGATGAATCGCTCGCCGTACGCCACGGCGCAGGTCATGCGCAGCATGCCTTTGGGTTCGCTGGTCAAGTCGCCCACTGCGCGCAGGGCTTCTTCGCGACCGTCTTGCAGGCGCTGGCAATGTTGCAGGAAGGTTTGCCCGGCTTCGGTCAGCGTGACCCGACGGGTGCTGCGGTACAGCAAACGAGTTTGCAGGCGCTCTTCAAGGCGTACGATTTGTCGACTGATATGGGAGGAAGAAACCCCGAGACGCTCCGCTGCGGCCGTAAATTGACTGCATTCAGCCACGGCGACGAATTCGTCGATCCCTTCCCAGCGGCTTTCGGCCATCGTTGATTATCCCTGTATGGCAATAATGTTTTGCTTTTGTCCTGATTATTCACCGTAAAGCCGTGTATTACACTTCCTGTCTCGTTTTTATTCACTGGAGAATCCACATGATCAAGTCGCGCGCTGCCGTTGCCTTCGAGGCCAAGAAACCCCTCGAGATCGTCGAAGTCGATGTCGCCATGCCGAAGGCCGGCGAAGTTCTGTTGCGTGTGGTTGCCTCCGGTGTTTGCCATACCGATGCCTACACCCTGTCCGGCGCGGATCCGGAAGGCATCTTCCCGTCGATCCTGGGTCACGAAGGTGGCGCCGTGGTTGAAGCCATCGGTGAGGGCGTGACCTCGGTTGCAGTCGGCGATCATGTGATCCCGCTGTACACCCCGGAATGCCGTCAGTGCAAATTCTGCCTGTCGGGCAAAACCAACCTGTGTCAGGCCATTCGCGCGACTCAGGGCAAAGGCCTGATGCCAGATGGCACTTCGCGCTTTTCCTACAAGGGCCAGCCGATTTTCCACTACATGGGCACTTCGACGTTTTCCGAATACACCGTACTGCCGGAAATCTCCGTGGCCAAAATTCCTAAAGAAGCACCACTGGAAAAAGTTTGCCTACTGGGCTGCGGTGTCACCACCGGCATCGGTGCGGTGCTCAATACGGCCAAGGTGAAACCGGGTGATACCGTGGCTATTTTCGGCCTCGGCGGCATTGGTCTGTCGGCGGTCATAGGCGCGGTAAAAGCCAAGGCTGCCCGCATCATTGCCATTGACATCAACCCGGCCAAATTCGAGATCGCCAAGCAACTGGGTGCAACAGACTGCGTGAACCCGAAAGACTTCGACCGTCCTATCCAGGAAGTCATCGTCGACATGACCGATGGCGGCGTCGACTTTTCCTTCGAGTGCATCGGCAATGTGCAACTGATGCGCGCCGCCCTTGAGTGCTGCCACAAAGGCTGGGGCGAGTCGGTGATCATCGGTGTCGCCGGGGCCGGCCAGGAAATCTCCACCCGTCCATTCCAGCTGGTCACCGGTCGCGTCTGGCGCGGTTCGGCATTCGGCGGCGTGCGCGGTCGTACCGAGTTGCCAAGCTACGTCGAAATGGCCGAGACCGGCGAAATCCCGCTGGACACGTTCATCACCCACACCATGGGCCTGGAAGATATCAACAAGGCATTCGACCTGATGCATGAAGGCAAGAGCATCCGTTCCGTCATCCATTTCTGAGGTCGGTCATGAGCCTGGAAAATATCTCCTGCCAGAAAAGCTTCGGCGGCTGGCACAAACGCTACCGGCACCGTTCCGATGTGCTCGGCTGCGACATGGTGTTTGCCGTGTACTTGCCGCCGCAAGCGGAGCAGGGCGGCAAGCTGCCAGTGCTGTACTGGTTGTCCGGCCTGACCTGCACCGACGAAAACTTCATGCACAAGGCCGGCGCCCTGCGCATGGCTGCCGAGCTGGGGTTGATCATCGTCGCGCCGGACACCAGCCCGCGCGGTCCTGATGTGCCGGGTGATCCGGATGGCGCCTGGGACTTCGGTCTGGGCGCCGGGTTCTATCTGAATGCGACCCAGGAACCGTGGTCGCGTCACTATCGGATGCATGACTATGTCGTGCAGGAATTGCCGGCGTTGGTCGAGGCTCATTTCCCGGCATCGGACAAACGAGGCATCAGCGGTCACTCCATGGGTGGCCACGGTGCCCTGGTCTGCGCATTGCGTCATCCGGGGCGTTATCAATCGGTGTCGGCGTTCTCGCCGATCAACAATCCGATGGACTGCCCATGGGGTCAGAAGGCCTTCTCTCGTTACCTGGGGGAAGACCGTTCGAAGTGGCGCGAATGGGATGCCTGCGCCCTGATCGCCGAGGCTGACGAGAAGCTGCCGCTGCTGGTCGACCAAGGTGATCGCGACGATTTCCTCGCCACTCAGCTCAAGCCTGAAGCCTTGCAACAGGCCGCCAAACTGGCCGGTCATCCGCTGACGTTGCGCCTGCAACCGGGCTACGACCACAGCTATTTCTTCATCGCCAGTTTCATCGAAGACCACTTGCAACATCATGCGCGCGCTCTAGGCGCCTAATCTCCGACAAAGCAGGTAGAATCACGCCCTGACAAAAATCGGGGCGTTTTTTATGCGTATTGGCCACGGCTATGATGTGCACCGTTTCGCTGAAGGCGATTTCATTACTCTGGGCGGCGTGCGCATTGCACATGGCTTCGGGCTGCTCGCTCACTCCGACGGTGACGTCCTGCTGCACGCCTTGAGCGATGCCTTGCTCGGCGCGGCCGCGCTGGGTGATATCGGCAAACATTTCCCGGACACCGACCCTGCATACAAGGGCGCCGACAGCCGGATGCTGTTGCGTCATGTCGTCGCACTGATCCACGCCAAGGGCTGGAAAGTCGGCAACGTTGATAACACCATTGTTGCCCAGGCGCCAAAAATGGCCCCGCATATCGAATCGATGCGCGCGCTGATTGCCGCGGATCTTCAAGTTGAGTTGGATCAAGTGAACGTGAAAGCTACCACCACCGAAAAGCTTGGTTTTGTCGGTCGCGAAGAAGGCATTGCCGTGCACTCCGTTGCCTTGTTGCTGCGCGCATGAACGAATCGCAATTGCTCGGCCCGCGAGCCTATGGTGACGCGCTCGGCACCGCTGTCCTGAAAGCCACGGCAGAAGATTTCCAGGTCGACGAAGTGCTCAATATCCCCCTCAGCGGTGATGGCGAGCATTTATGGATCTGGGTGGAAAAACGCGGGTTGAATACCGAGGAAGCCGCACGGCGGATTGCCAAGGCAGCGGGTGTGCCATTGCGCACGGTCAGCTATGCCGGGCTCAAGGACCGTCAGGCGCTGACGCGCCAATGGTTCAGCGTGCAGCTGCCAGGCAAGGCTGACCCGGATCTGTCGGCGGCGGAAAACGACACGCTGAAAATCCTCCAGACCGGTCGGCACAAACGCAAGTTGCAACGCGGTGCTCACTCGGCCAATGGCTTCACGTTGCGCCTGACGCAATTTGCCGGCGACAAAGCCGCGATTGAAGAGCGGCTGCAACTGATCGCCCAGCAAGGTATTCCCAATTATTTCGGTGCCCAGCGTTTCGGTTTTGACGGCGGCAACGTGGTCGATGCCCGGGCCTGGGCCGCGCGTAAAGCGTTACCGGAGCAACGCAACGTGCGTTCGCGCCTGCTCTCGACGGCGCGCAGTTTTCTGTTCAACCAGGTGTTGGCGGCGCGTGTTGCCGACGGTACATGGCAGCAAGCGCAGGTCGGCGATCTGCTGGCCTTCACCGACAGCCGTAGCTTCTTTCCGGCCGGTGAAGCGGAGTGCAGCGATCCGCGACTGGCGATTCTCGACCTGCACCCGACAGGCCCGCAGTGGGGCGAAGGTGACTCGCCGGCGACCGGCGTTGTCCATGTACTGGAGCAGGACATCGCCGCTCGCGAAGCGGACTTGCGTGATTGGTTGATTAACGCCGGTATGAGCCACGAACGTCGCATCCTGCGGCTGCCCATTGGCGGGTTGACGTGGCATTATCCCGAGCCTGACATTCTGCAACTGGAATTCGTCCTCCCGGCCGGATGCTTTGCCACCGTATTGGTGCGCGAGCTTGTTGATCTGGTGCCGGTGGGGCAGACGGACAGCCCATGCGTATTCTGATTTCTAACGACGATGGGGTAGCCGCACCCGGTCTCGCCGCGCTTTATGCTGCGCTGGCGGATTACACCGAATGCGTGGTTATCGCCCCGGACCAGGACAAAAGCGGCGCCAGCAGTTCGCTGACGCTCGACCGTCCGTTGCACCCGCAAACCCTGGCCAACGGCTTCATCAGCTTGAACGGCACACCCACCGATTGCGTGCACCTGGGCCTTAATGGCTTGTTGGAACAGCAACCGGACATGGTTGTCTCGGGGATCAACCTTGGCGCCAATCTAGGCGATGACGTGTTGTATTCCGGTACGGTGGCGGCAGCCCTTGAGGGACGTTTTCTTGAGCGTCCTTCGTTTGCCTTTTCCTTTGTCTCGCGACAAATAGAGAACCTGTCTACCGCCGCTTACTTTGCGCGCAAATTGGTTGAAGCCCATGGCGATCTTGACCTGCCGCCGCGCACGGTACTGAATGTGAACATTCCCAACTTGCCGCTGGACCATATCCGCGGTATTCAGCTCACCCGCCTCGGGCATCGCGCACGTGCTGCGGCGCCGATGAAAGTGGTGGATCCGCGGGGCAAGTCCGGTTACTGGATCGCCGCCGCGGGGGATGCTGAAGATGGCGGCCCAGGCACCGATTTCCATGCGGTGATGCAGGGCTACGTTTCGATCACCCCGCTGCAACTGGATCGCACCTTCAACGATGCCTTCAGAAGTCTCGATGGCTGGCTGGAGGGGCTGCGCTAATGTCTCGTGAACAAGACGATATGCTGCGCCGCGGCATCGGCATGACTTCTCAGCGGACCCGCGAACGCCTTATCCAGCGCCTGTATGAAGAGGGTGTTTCAAACGCCAAAGTGTTGGAAGTCATTCGCCGTACACCGCGTCACTTGTTCGTCGACGAGGCGCTGGCGCATCGCGCATACGAAGACACGGCGCTGCCGATCGGACACAACCAGACCATCTCCCAGCCTTACATGGTAGCTCGCATGAGCGAGTTGCTGCTGGAAGCAGGTCCGTTGGACAAGGTGATGGAAATCGGAACCGGCTCGGGCTACCAGACGGCCGTGCTGTCGCAGTTGGTCGAGCGGGTATTCTCGGTGGAGCGCATCAAGGTTTTGCAGGATCGGGCCAAGGAACGCCTGGTGGAGCTGAACCTGCGCAACGTGGTGTTTCGTTGGGGCGATGGTTGGGAAGGCTGGCCTGCGCTGGCGCCTTACAACGGTATTATCGTCACGGCGGTGGCCACTGATGTGCCGCAGGCCTTGCTTGATCAATTGGCTCCGGGTGGGCGCCTGGTCATTCCCGTCGGCTCCGGAGAAGTGCAGCAATTAATGCTGATCATCCGTGAAGAAAACGGCTTTTCCCGACGTGTTCTGGGGTCGGTGCGATTCGTGCCATTACTCAACGGGCCACTGGCCTGAGCATTTGTTTTGGCGTGCTGAATTCTCTTCGATTGGCCGTGTCTTACAGCGGCATCGATTGGTTAAACGGTATTTATCGTCAGTCAGCAAACGTGTGCGCGGAGCGAATTCGCTTCATTAAAGGTAAAGCCTGTCCGGCCCGTTATACTTGCGACATCTCGAGCCGGGAACACGGCAATCCACAATTTCAGCCACCAAAAAGGGAGCGGCGGGTGAGTCTCACAGTCATTGCGCAGCGTATGAGTACAACGAGCTTTCAGCGCCTGGTGACTGGCCTTGTCTTGAGCACCTTGCTGGTCGGTTGCTCCAGCACAAAATCGAGTAACGTCGGCGTCGTCGATCGCAACAACGCGGCCCCCCAACGTCCGGCAACGACGACTGGCCAGTATGTGGTTCGACCAAAAGACACCCTATTCTCGATCGCTTTTCGCTACGGCTGGGACTACAAAGCCCTCGCGGCACGGAACAATATTCCTACACCCTATACGATCCATCCGGGTCAGATAATTCGCTTCGATGGTCGCACCGGATCAACGCCGTCAGCGGTCGCCAGTACCTCCGATTCAACGCCTTCGTCGTCGCTGAAAACCACGGTAATCCGGCGCCAGCCGAATGGCGCAACTACCAGTACCACGGTGGTTGCACCGTCCGTCGCCAACAAACCTGCACCCGCTCCACTGCCTCCCGCCGGCCCGGCCCCGACCGGCTGGGGATGGCCATCTAATGGCATTCTGATTGGAAAATTCTCCTCAAACGGTAGTTTGAATAAAGGAATTGATATCGCCGGAGATTTGGGACAGCCTGTTTTAGCTGCGTCTGATGGGACGGTGGTATACGCCGGGAGTGGCTTAAGGGGCTACGGCGAGTTAGTCATCATCAAACACAGCGAAACCTACGTCAGTGCCTACGGACATAACCGCAGGCTGTTGGTTCGGGAGGGGCAGCAGGTCAAAGTCGGACAGACAATTGCCGAAATGGGGTCAACGGGTACAGACCGGGTGAAACTGCATTTTGAGATTCGCCGCCAAGGTAAGCCTGTAGATCCGCTGCAATTCCTGCCACGTCGTTGATTTGTTAGCCAGCCTGTTCCGTCACGTAGAGGGAACAGGCTCCAGCGTTGCCAAGGATAAAGGCGCCGCTTGAGCTTGAGGTCGAACTCACCAAAGGACTATAACAATGGCTCTCAGTAAAGAAGTGCCGGAGTTTGACATCGACGATGAGGTTCTCCTGATGGAGACCGGCACCGTCACGGATTCGATGTCGAGCGATGAAGGGGCTGCTCCACCTTCTGCTCGTGCTAAATCCAAACACTCCGCTTCGCTAAAACAGCACAAGTACATCGATTACACGCGGGCACTCGATGCCACGCAGTTGTACCTCAATGAAATCGGCTTTTCCCCATTGCTCTCCCCGGAAGAAGAAGTTCATTTTGCGCGTCTTTCGCAAAGTGGCGATCCTGCCGGGCGCAAGCGCATGATTGAAAGCAACCTTCGGCTGGTGGTGAAAATCGCCCGGCGTTACGTCAATCGTGGGCTGTCGCTGCTGGACCTGATCGAAGAGGGCAACCTCGGCCTGATCCGGGCAGTGGAGAAGTTCGACCCCGAACGCGGCTTCCGCTTTTCGACCTACGCAACCTGGTGGATTCGTCAGACCATCGAGCGCGCGATCATGAATCAGACCCGGACCATCCGGTTGCCGATCCATGTGGTCAAGGAGCTGAACGTGTACCTGCGGGCCGCACGGGAGCTGACGCAAAAACTCGATCATGAACCCTCGCCCGAAGAAATCGCCAACCTGCTGGAAAAACCAGTGGGCGAGGTCAAGCGCATGCTCGGCTTGAACGAGCGGGTTTCTTCGGTCGACGTCTCGCTGGGTCCGGATTCGGATAAAACCTTGCTGGACACCCTGACTGATGACCGTCCAACCGACCCTTGTGAGCTGCTGCAGGACGACGACCTGTCTCAAAGCATTGATCAGTGGCTGTCGGAATTGACCGACAAGCAACGCGAAGTGGTTATACGTCGCTTCGGCTTGCGCGGTCACGAAAGCAGCACGCTTGAAGACGTTGGTCTGGAGATTGGCCTTACCCGGGAACGGGTCAGACAGATTCAGGTGGAAGGCCTGAAGCGTCTTCGAGAGATTCTCGAGAAGAACGGTCTGTCGAGCGAATCGCTGTTTCAATAAGCGATCGACTCAACCAGCAATAAGAAACCCCGGCTGACTCGGGGTTTTTTACTGCCTGTCAAGTGGGTGGCAATTCTCGCTGGTTTGTAGTCTTGAGCTGTAAGTGATTGCTTACTCTTTCGTAGGTGTTCGTTATTTTTACAGGGCAGTAGTCGTCCATTTTCTTGCATGAAAATATCTATCTTCATGATTTATATGGGTATTTATTTTTGTTGAAAGCATATTGCAAACTTTTTTTACCATCCCGGTCAATTGCACCTGGCAGGGAACCCTCTAGTATCTGAACTGTGTCGACGGACAGACACGCCCTTCAAGGACGAGGGGAACGGACATCGCAGGAAGCGATTCATCAGGACGATGAAAAGGAATACAGGGAATAGGGAAAAAATGTGGGCGGGTCAAACCGCCCCTTTTTTTGCTCGTAGAAAAGCAAAAAGGCCCGCTAGGGGCCTTTTCGGGAACGCGCGGAAATCAGCGTTCGAGGTCTTTGATCTTGCCTTTGACGCCATCCCACTCTTCAGCGTCGGGCATGGATTCTTTCTTCTCAGTGATGTTGGGCCAGATTTCGGCCAGTTCAACGTTCAGCTGAATAAACTCCTGCATTTCTGCCGGAACTTCATCTTCGGAGAAGATGGCCACGGCAGGGCATTCTGGCTCGCACAGTGCGCAGTCGATGCACTCATCCGGGTGAATTACCAGGAAGTTCGGGCCTTCGTAAAAGCAGTCCACCGGACACACTTCTACGCAGTCGGTGTACTTGCACTTGATGCAGTTGTCGGTGACGACGAAGGTCATTTCTAATTTTCTCCTCAGGCGGCGGCAGCGGAGCCCCTTCACGTTGGGGTCGCCAGGTTCGGGAGCGATAGTCTGCTGGCCAGGCTATTAGCCAGCAGCATCCCAAACCGCGCGAGATTCTAACAGCTTGCAGGCAAGTGCGTTAGATCCGGTTCTTCAGTGTATAGAGCATTTCGAGCGCACGGCGCGGCGTCATGTCATCCAGATTGAGCTTGGTCAATTCATCCAGCACCGGGTGGGGCAGGTTGGCGAACATGTCGCTTTGCTGCGGCGCGGCCGGTTTGCCCTTGGCAGGCGCAGGTATTTCATGGGGCAGGGCGGTGGCTTCCAGGCGACCGAGATGCTCGCGAGCACGCACAATCACTTCGCTCGGCACACCGGCCAATTGCGCCACGGCCAAGCCGTAACTCTGGCTGGCAGGCCCGGGCAGCACGTGGTGCAGGAACACGATGCGTTCGTTGTGCTCGGTGGCATTGAGGTGAACGTTGGCCACCAGCGGTTGAGCCTCTGGTAGCACCGTCAGCTCAAAGTAGTGGGTGGCAAACAGCGTGTAGGCGCGCAGATGTGCCAGCCGCTCGGCAGCCGCCCAAGCCAGGGACAGGCCGTCGAAGGTGCTGGTGCCGCGGCCGACTTCGTCCATCAGCACCAGACTGCGTTCGGTGGCATTGTGCAAAATGTTCGCGGTTTCGCTCATTTCAACCATGAAGGTCGAGCGGCCGCCCGCCAGGTCATCGCTGGAACCGATCCGGGTGAAAATCCGGTCCACCAGGGACAATTCGCAACTGGCCGCTGGCACGAAGCTGCCAATGTGCGCGAGCAACACGATCAAGGCGGTCTGACGCATATAGGTGGATTTACCGCCCATGTTCGGACCAGTGATCACCAGCATGCGTATGTTGTCGTCGAGGCTCAGGTCGTTGGCCACGAACGGCGTACTCAGCACTTGCTCGACCACCGGGTGACGCCCCTGGGTGATGCGCATGCAGGGCTCGTCGACGAAACGCGGGCAGTTCAGGTCGAGGTTTAGCGCGCGTTCGGCGAGGTTGCTCAGTACGTCCAGCTCGGCCAGCGCAGCGGCGGTGTCCTGCAGGGGAGGCAATTGGGCGATCAGGTCTTCAAGCAGCGCTTCGTAAAGCATTTTCTCGCGGGCCAGCGCACGACTCTTGGCCGACAGCGCCTTGTCCTCGAATGCCTTGAGTTCCGGAGTAATGAAACGCTCGGCACCTTTCAACGTCTGGCGGCGGATGTAGTCGGCCGGCGCCGACTCGGCCTGCTTGCTCGGTAACTCAATGAAGTAGCCATGAATGCGGTTGTAACCGACCTTCAGGTGCGACAGGCCGGTGCGGGCTTTCTCGCGGGCTTCCAGATCAATCAGGAACTGCCCGGCGTTTTCGCTGAGTGATTGCAGATCGTCCAGTTCGCTGTCGTAACCGGTCTTCAACACGCCGCCGTCACGGATCACCGCAGGCGGGTTGTCGATGATGGCTTTTTCCAGCAGCGCCGCCAGTTCCGGGTAGGTGCTGGTGATCTTGGCCAGTTGAATAATATGCGGCGCTTCCAGCTCGGTCATCGCCACTTGCAATTCAGGCAACGCGCCCAGTGCATCGCGCAGACGAGCGAGGTCGCGAGGGCGGGCGTTGCGCAGGCCGATCCGCGCGAGAATCCGCTCGATGTCGCCGATTTCCTTGAGCTGCGGTTGCAGTTTCTCGAAGCGGTAACCGTCGAGCAGGCAAGTGATCGAGGTCTGACGCGCCAGCAATACGGTCAAATCCCGCAGCGGACGGTTCAACCAACGGGTCAGCAAACGGCTGCCCATGGCGGTCTGGCAGCGATCGACTACTGATTGCAGGGTGTTGTCGCGACCACCGGCCAGGTTGGTGTCCAGTTCCAGGTTGCGACGGCTCGCGCCGTCCAGCACCACGGTGTCGTCCAGACGCTCATGACGCAGGCTGCGCAAATGCGGCAGGGCGGTGCGCTGGGTTTCCTTGGCGTAGCTGAGCAGGCAACCGGCGGCGCCGATGGCCAGGGTCAGGTTTTCGCAGCCAAAGCCTTTAAGGTCCTGAGTGGAGAACTGCTGGCACAGACTTTTCAGCGCCGAGTCACGCTCGAAATCCCACGGTGCTCGGCGACGAACCCCGCGACGTTTTTCCGCCGGCAGATCCTTCGGCCAATCGTCCGGGATCATCAGTTCAACCGGATTGACCCGCTCCAGCTCCGCCAGCAGATTTTCCCAACCCTTGATTTCCAGCACCGTGAAATTGCCACTGGTGATGTCCAGCACGGCCAGGCCAAACAAACGCTCGTCACCCAGCACCGCGGCGATCAGGTTGTCCCGACGCTCATCCAGCAGCGCTTCATCACTGACCGTGCCCGGTGTGATGATCCGCACCACCTGACGATCCACCGGCCCTTTACTGGTCGCCGGATCTCCAACCTGCTCACAAATCACTACCGACTCGCCGAGCTTGACCAGTTTCGCCAGGTAACCTTCCGCGGCATGGTAAGGAATCCCGCACATGGGAATCGCCTGGCCCGCCGACTGCCCACGAGCAGTCAGGGTGATGTCCAGCAATTTCGCAGCCTTCTTCGCGTCTTCGTAGAAGATCTCGTAGAAATCGCCCATGCGGTAAAACATCAACTGGTCAGGGTGCTGGTTCTTCAGGCGCCAGTACTGCTGCATCATTGGGGTGTGGGAAGACAGATCGGAGATGGCTTTATTCATCGGAAATTCAGGAAAACTCGTTGAAAGGTGTAGGGCAAAAGGAGGGACATCGGCCCGGCTTTTCCGCGATGGGCGCAAGATTACCATGGGCGGTCCGCCCGACGCAGGCATGAAAGCCCGAGGGCACATTTCCATCGGATATGCACGATCTATGCAAAACAGCATTTGTTTTCGGCGAGAAGAACAAGCACTATGCGCGTTATGCAAAAACGCAACGTTTCTACCGTCTTGAGAGCACTGCTCGATGATCACGGGATCTCCCCCACGGAGCTTCACCGTCGCACCGGCGTGCCTCAATCCACACTCTCGCGGATCCTCAGCGGGAAGATCGTCGATCCTTCGGATAAACACATCTCGAAGATCGCCGAGTACTTTTCCGTGAGCACTGATCAGTTGCGTGGCCGCGCCGATGTCGCGCCCGTCGCCCGCGCTGCGCGAGATGAAGTGCATTCCGGACTCAAGGACATAAGTCTGTGGGACGACGATACCCCTGTCGATGAAGACGAGGTATCGGTCCCCTTTCTTCGCGAGGTTGAATTGGCAGCTGGATCAGGACGATTCGTCATCGAAGAGAGCGAGCGCTCTAGCCTGCGCTTCGGCAAGCGCAGCTTGCGCCACAACGGCGTGCAATTCGATCAGGCCAAATGCGTGACGGTGCGCGGCAACAGCATGTTGCCGGTGCTGCGCGATGGCGCCACCGTTGGCGTGAACGCCGGCAAGTGCGGGATTGGCGACATCGTTGATGGCGACCTTTATGCGATCAACCATAACGGCCAGTTGCGGGTAAAACAGGTCTACCGCTTGCCGACCGGCATTCGCCTGCGCAGCTTCAATCGCGATGAGCACCCAGACGAGGACTACACCTTCCAGGAAATCCAGGAAGAGCAGATTGTCATCCTCGGTCACGTCTTCTGGTGGGGCATGTACGCCCGTTAACTTCGCCACCTTCTGATAAAGCCCGCCATTCGGCGGTTTTTTTTCGCCATCTGGAAACCTCTAGAGTCTCTGTCTTCGGGATCTCTAATGCGTCAGTGCATTCATGATGCATAAATAAATGCATTGATGCATTGACTGTGTATGCATACATGCATATTCTTTGTCTCAAGCCGCTCAACAAAGCAGCTCGAAATGAAGTTTTCAGTTCCACCACAAAGGCAGCGATGAACCGGCCTCAACGGTTCAGAGGGTAGGCAACTGACCCGGGTGTGCAGCGTAAAGCACCAGAAGCAGTTATCCGGCGGGCAGGGACCGCGGTCGGAAAAACAATATGAATGGACTCGTACCGCGCCAGTAGCACCGAAAGGTCAATGCAGGACCGCATTACTGAAAAGCCCGGCGATCGCCGTAATGCTGTTCACTTTAGATTGGGGGGTTGCAGGGGCATGCCTGGATTGGGTGTACATCCGTTTTTTCAGGTGATGGCTTCTGGCGGTACCGCCCTTACGGCGGGTCACTTTTGAGAGCGCCCAAAAGTAACCAAAAGGCTCTTGCCCCGCCACTCGGTGCGTCGCTCAGGCATGGCTTCGTGGGTCGCCACGATGGGCCATCCCAAGCCCGGCGCGGCTAACCCGGCGTCCTGCGGGTTACCCACGGAGCACGGAGCATTTCCTGAATTCAAACCCATTGCTTTTGAGCATTACGGCAATCGCCGGGCTTTTTGGAATGCCTGCCTACCATCAGGCACCTCAAGAAGCACATTTATTGAGCCATCCATCAATCACCCAAGGAGGCGCGACATGACAAACGAGCAACTAGCGTTGCTGGACATGCCGATCTGGCTCGTCATTGTCCTTGCCCTGGTGGGCGGGATTTGCGGCGAAATGTGGCGCGCCGACAAGGACGGTGCTCGTGGCTGGTCATTGCTGCGGCGTCTGGCCTTGCGCTCCGGAGCCTGCATGATCTGCGGGGTGTCGGCCATCATGCTGTTGTACGCCGCCGGCGTATCGATCTGGGCGGCGGGGGCTTTTGGATGTCTCACCGCCATGGCCGGGGCGGACGTTGCCATCGGGCTGTATGAGCGCTGGGCGGCAAAGCGGATTGGCGTGTGTGAGGTGCCGCCGCACGACACCCATCAGAATCACTGACATCCATGTCCAACGGATTGGCGAACAGCGGTGCCGACCGGCATCCGACCCGCAAGGATGCGGGTTTCCATGGCCAGTAGCGCCCACTCACACCCACTCATACATTACCGCTCTGACTTTTCTTTTACTAAACAGAAGCAAATCGAGGACCTTTTATGTCGCTTACAGAGGGGCAAGTTTTAAAGATCATGCCCAACGCCCGCTCTCAAGCGGGCGTTTTTATTTCTGCGCTCAACACCGCCATGGCTCGTTTCAGCATCAACACCCCGAAGCGTATAGCTGTCTTTATCGCGCAAGTTGGTCACGAGTCAGGCCAGTTGCAGTACGTGCGTGAATTCGGCAGTGAGCAGTATTTGAGCAAATACGACACAGGTAAGTTGGCCAGTCGTTTGGGTAATTCACCAGCCTCTGATGGCGACGGCCAAAAGTACCGCGGCCGAGGCCTGATCCAGATCACGGGCCGCGACAGTTATCGCGAATGCAGTCTGGGACTGTTCGGCGATGATCGCTTGCTGTTCATTCCGGAGCTGTTGGAAAAACCTCAATGGGCCGCCGAATCAGCCGCCTGGTTCTGGGAGGAAAACGATCTTAACGAACTCGCCGACCGCGACCAGTTCAACAGTATTACCCGTCGTATCAATGGAGGGTTGAACGGTTTGCAGGATCGACTGCAACTGTGGATGCGGGCGAGGACGGTGTTATGCCTGACACCGGAGACCATGGATTGATTGCCCTGTGGTCTTGTCAGGCCCATATCAGAGCCCTAGCGCCCTCACATTTTGATTGATCCTGCGCCTTGCAAGCGCGATGCGCTCGTGTACGGTAGTTCTCATTCCGCTTCCGCTCGCTCAGGAGATGACCGTGAAAGAAATCACCCAACTGGCCGCTGAACTGGGCCGACGCTTGCAGGTGCTCAATGCCCATGTCACGGCCGCCGAATCCTGCACAGGCGGGGGGATCAGCGAGGCGATCACCCGTATTCCGGGGAGTTCGGCGTGGTTTGAGGCCGGGTATGTCACCTACTCCAACCGGCAGAAAACCCAGCAATTGAACGTACCGGTCGAGTTGTTTTCGACAGTGGGGGCGGTCAGTCGCGAGGTGGTCGAGGCAATGGTCCGCGGCGCACAGGATCAGAGTCGGGCCCATTTTGCCGTGGCGGTCAGCGGTGTGGCGGGGCCGGATGGCGGCTCTGCGAGCAAACCGGTGGGCACGGTCTGGTTGGCCTGGGGCGTCGGTGAGCAGGTGTTCAGCGAGGTGCAGTACTTCCCTGGCAACCGTGACGAAGTCCGCCGACAAACGGTGAAGGCCGCGCTAGAGGGGCTGCTGCGCCATGCTGCCACAGAAATCTCAAATCAGGGGTAGGCGATCCTGAATCGCTGTGGAATAATACTGGCTACTTATACAGGTGTTGGCCGTCAGGCCTTATTGATTACGTGAGGACTTTAATGGACGACAACAAGAAGAAAGCCTTGGCTGCGGCCCTGGGTCAGATCGAACGTCAATTCGGCAAAGGTGCCGTAATGCGTATGGGCGATCAGGACCGTCAGGCGATCCCGGCTATCTCCACTGGCTCTCTGGGTCTGGACATCGCGCTCGGCATTGGCGGGCTGCCAAAAGGCCGTATCGTTGAAATCTACGGTCCTGAATCCTCCGGTAAAACCACACTGACACTGTCCGTGATCGCCCAGGCTCAAAAAGCCGGCGCGACCTGCGCATTCGTCGATGCCGAACACGCCCTTGATCCTGAGTACGCCGGCAAACTGGGCGTCAACGTCGACGACCTGCTGGTTTCGCAGCCGGACACCGGCGAACAGGCCCTTGAAATCACCGACATGCTGGTGCGTTCCAACGCCGTTGACGTGATCATTGTCGACTCCGTGGCCGCTCTGGTGCCAAAGGCAGAAATCGAAGGCGAAATGGGCGACATGCACGTTGGCCTGCAAGCCCGTCTGATGTCCCAGGCTCTGCGTAAAATCACCGGTAACATCAAGAACGCCAACTGTCTGGTGATCTTCATCAACCAGATCCGTATGAAAATCGGCGTGATGTTCGGCAGCCCGGAAACCACCACTGGTGGTAACGCGCTGAAGTTCTACGCTTCGGTTCGACTGGACATCCGTCGTACTGGCGCGGTGAAAGAAGGTGATGAAGTCGTCGGCAGTGAAACCCGCGTCAAGGTCGTGAAGAACAAAGTGGCTTCGCCGTTCCGTCAGGCCGAGTTCCAGATCCTTTACGGCAAGGGCATCTACCTCAATGGCGAGATGATCGACCTGGGGGTTCTGCACGGTTTTGTTGAGAAGTCCGGCGCCTGGTATGCCTATGAAGGCACCAAGATCGGTCAGGGCAAGGCCAACTCGGCCAAGTTCCTGGCAGACAATCCGGAAATCGCCGCCAAGCTTGAGAAGCAACTGCGTGACAAGTTGCTGACTCCAGCACCGGACGTCAAAGCATCGCCAGTCAAAGAGACTGCTGATGACCTGGCTGACGCTGATATCTGATTGATCCGATGACCGCCGTACTCGATACACTCGTCGCGGTGCGGCGAACCGCAATGGACCTGCTCGCACGACGCGAGCACGGTCGAGTCGAGCTGACGCGTAAACTGCGTCAGCGCGGCGCCCTCCCTGAGATGATCGACACAGCACTCGACCGCTTGACGGAAGAGGGCCTCCTGTCCGAATCCCGTTACCTCGAAAGCTTTGTTTCTTACCGCGCCCGCTCCGGTTATGGCCCTTTGCGTATTCGCGAGGAGCTTGGCCAGCGCGGCCTGCAACGTGCCGATATCGAACTCGCGTTACGCGAGAGCGGTATCAACTGGCAGGAGCAATTGGAGGATACCTGGCGGCGAAAATTTTCCGGGCACCTGCCGATAGATGCTCGGGAGCGTGCAAAGCAAGGGCGCTTTCTGAGTTATCGGGGATACTCCATGGAGATGATCGGCCGCTTGTTCAGTGGTCGGTTGGATGATTGAAAAAAATGGCCCGCTATTTCGATAGCGGGCCATTTTTTTTGCTTCACGTTACCTTGGAAGGGTTGCGTGTGCGTTGCTGCGCTTGGGGTTTGGACTGCGCCCAGTTTCCCGGCAGGTTGATATAGTCCACCAGTTCGCGCAGGCGACCATGATCACGCGCGTTGAAATTGAAAGCGAGTCGTGCCAAGTGGCTGAACTGTGCTTCATCGTGTTCTTCACCGCTGTAGGCGTGCTGATGAAAGCGATCACTCAGGCACAGGTCGGCAAATGCTTCCTGCATATGATCGAGCGCTTGCTCACTGAGGGGATGGTTCATGCGAATCACAAACTGATGCTTGAGCCAGCGGCTGGAGTGGAAGTTGCTGTAGAACTGGTTGATCTGTTCCACCGCTTCTTCGGCGCTGTAGACCAGGCTCACGAGTTTCATGTCGGTCGGCAGGATGTAGCGGTTTTCCTCCAATTGATGATGAATGAAGTCCAGTGCGCCTTGCCAGAACTTGCCGCCAGGCGCGTCCAGCAATACCACCGGCACCAATGGGCTTTTGCCGGTCTGTATCAGTGTCAGTACTTCCAGTGCCTCATCCAGGGTGCCGAAACCGCCTGGGCACAGGACCAGCGCGTCGGCTTCCTTGACGAAGAACAGCTTGCGGGTGAAGAAGAAGTGGAAGGGCAGCAGATTGGCGGTGCCCTGCACGGTAGGATTGGCATGTTGTTCGAAGGGCAGAGTGATGTTGAAGCCCAGGCTGTGCTCCCTGCCGGCTCCCTCGTGCGCTGCTGCCATGATGCCGCCGCCAGCGCCGGTGATGACCATCAGGTTCGAGCGCGCAAGCGCGGCGCCCAGTTCTCGGGCCAGACCATACAGCGGATGTTCGATGGGGGTTCGGGCTGAGCCAAACACGGTGACTTTGCGCCGCCCCCTGAACTGCTCGAGTACCCGGAAGGCGTGTTCCAGCTCGCGCAGGGTTTGAAGGGTGATCTTGGCATTCCAGCGGTTGTGATCTTCCTGTGCCATGCGCAGCACGGTCAGGATCATGTCGCGGTAAATGGGGGTGTTAGGGCTGTTGGGTGACACCAGCTTGAGTTGTTCTTCGACCTTGCTAGTGAGGTCGTGGCCGCTTTCTTCAAAATGACGGCTTAACAGGTCATTCGGTTGGTAAGGCATCAATTTCTCCTTCCATACAGGCTGTGTTTTCCCTTGTAGCAGGAAACCTTCGCACAATTTGGCACGATAAGACGCGTCGCGGGCGGCCCCTTTCCAGCCCGAAAAGTGAACGGGATCACTATAAATCTAGACCCTCGCAGAGATTTACGCTGGCTTGATCATTGCGCTGCAAAGTCTTTCCTGGCAACCGCTTATTGAAGATTTGCAAGGTGATTTCACCGCTCGTCTGAACGCACACCGGGTGCCTGGCGCTCTGATTTACTAAGTTACAGGCAAGGCACGACAACTTTGCGTCAAAGGCAGGACGCGCGGTTCAAGAAATTGAAGGATTTTTCGCTCAAGCAGGGCGAGGAGCAGGGAGGCGGGATGTTATGGCCAGAGTGATTCTGGAGATCGATACGCAACTGTATCGATTGCTCAAGTCATCAGCCGAGACTCATCATTTGAGTCTCGAAGAGGAGTGCTGCCGACGCCTGGAGGGAACTGAGCGACGGTCACATTACTTGCAGGCATTGCTGGCAGAACTGCGCGCCGAGGATGAACAGCGGCGCGCCAAATCCGGGTGATTACTTTTTCTTCTTGGCCGGTTGCAGGCAATCCGACTCCTTGAAACGCTCGCTGGCCACCGGACGGTTGGTTTTTACCTCGGTGAACTCGTAGCGCATGGTCGCGCCTTTGGCCATCAGCTTGCGAAAACCAGGGTTGTTGCACACGGTGGAACCCAGCTGGAAGTAAACCGCCTTGGGGTCGGCGCGCATCTTGTCAGCGTGGCTGCTCTGGACGCTGAGGTGGTTGATCAGCTCGGTGCCTTCAACGGTGTAACCCTGATCGAGAATATCTTCGTTGATCGCCCGTGGCGTGCCGACACTGCTTTGGGCGGCTACGTTTTGCAGCATTTTGTTCAGTTCGGTGTCTTTCAACGATGCAGCCTGAGCGCTGAAGGACGACGCCAGCAGAATGGCAGCGGTGGGGACGATAAGGCGCAGCATGAAACTCTCCTGGTTCAGTGACTGGTGCTTCGACCCGTCACATGACTGTGCGTTCAGTGGCGGCGAATTATAGGGGACGCGCTCCGGACGGTACAGGCTTGCGCCGGCTGCTCTGATAAACTGGCGGCACTTTTTGCCCTGCCGAGTGTTTTTCGTGTCGATTTTCTCCTCCTGCCGGCGTTGCCAGCGATGAAACCTGCCATTCTGCCCTTTGCCGCCAACGCCGTGGCCCGCTTGCGCGATTCGCGAGAAGAGGAGGGCATCAAGCCGATTCAGGCCCGAGGCTGGAGGGCGCCGCGTTGCCGTTCCTGTCGTGTTATCGAGAGTCATTGCCTGTGCGCCTGGCGCCCACAGGTCGAGGCGCGCTCCGGTGTGTGCCTGATCATGACCAACAAGGAAGTGTTTAAGCCGAGCAACACCGGTTGGCTGATTGCCGACGTGGTACGCGACAACCATGCGTTTATCTGGTCGCGCACTGAGGTTGATGAGCAACTGCTGGCGCTGTTGGCCGACCCGCAATGGCAGCCCTATCTGGTGTTTCCGGGGGAATACGTTGCGCCCGAGCGTGTCACCAACACGGTCGACACGGACAGTTCGAAGCGTCCGCTGTTTATTCTGCTGGACGCCACCTGGACAGAGGCCCGGAAGATTTTCCGCAAAAGCCCTTACTTTGATCGTTTGCCGATCCTCAGCCTGTTGCCCGAAAAGCTGTCTCGATACCGATTGCGCAGGTCGACCCGCAGTGAGCATTTGTGCACCGCCGAAGTGGCTGCACTGTGCCTCGATCTGGCGGGGGATAACTCAGCCGCCTCGGCGCTGGACGCTTATTTCGACGTGTTCAGCCAGCATTACCTGGACGCGAAACGGCAACTGGACATGAACGTCGCCACGCCCGCTCATGCCGAACTGATGCCCTTCGTGCAAAACGCGGCCCCAGCCATCTGCTGATTGTCGCCCATACTGCAAAGAACTGTACTGCCCATGCACCTTGACCACCCAGTCTTCGCTGGGCATGCTTGGCGCCGATTGGGGCGCGGCCAGGTTTGATACGCCGTTTTTAGCTGTTATTGGCGTTGAACGTGCCCCATGGGTGCAGCTCCGTGGCTGTGCCTTGAGTCGTTTGAAAAACAGGATCATTTGAACAATGGCCACATACGAAATCCTGATTGCCGATGATCACCCGCTGTTTCGTAGCGCGCTGCATCAGGCTGTGACCCTGGGTCTGGGCCCGGATGTTCGTCTGGTGGAAGTGGCGAGCATTGCCGAGCTGGAGGCCCGCCTGGATGAAAAGTCTGATTGGGATCTGGTGTTGCTGGACCTGAACATGCCCGGTGCCTACGGTTTTTCAGGGCTCGTGCTGTTGCGCGGTCAGTACCCGCAAATTCCGGTGGTGATGGTGTCCGCACAGGAAGAAGCGTCGATCATGGTCAAGTCCCGTGAGTTCGGCGCCAGTGGGTTCATTCCAAAATCCAGCGACCTGAGTGTGATCCAGAAAGCGGTCCGTGCCGTACTGGACGGTGATGTATTCTGGCCACCGCAAGCGTTTGAGGCGGTCAGTGTTTCCGACGAGGCCAAAGCCGCCAGCGAAGGCCTGGCCAGCCTGACACCCCAGCAATTCCGGGTATTGACCATGGTCTGCGAAGGCTTGCTGAACAAACAGATTGCCTACGAGCTGAGTGTCTCGGAAGCGACGATCAAAGCCCACGTCACGGCGATTTTCCGCAAGCTGAATGTGCGGACCCGGACCCAGGCCGCGTTACTCTTGCAACAACTTGAGTCAATTCCGAGCCACTAAAAAGGCGCCATGTTCACGCTATTTTGACTTTGGTTGATCTAGCGTTCCCATTCCTATCTGGTCAGTTGCCCACTCTATGTCACCTTTCAAAGGCCAAACCGGCCTCAAGCGTATCCTCAATGCCTCCGGTTATTCGCTGGATGGCCTGCGTGCTGCCTTCACCGGCGAAGCGGCTTTTCGCCAACTGGTGTTGCTCAATGTCATCCTGATTCCGCTTTCGTTCTTCCTGAACGTCAGCCGTGTCGAGCAGGCGCTGCTGATCGCCGTCTGCCTGTTGGCGCTGATCGTCGAATTGCTGAACTCGGCGGTGGAAGCAGCCATCGACCGCATTTCCCTGGAATTGCACCCGCTGTCCAAGAATGCCAAGGACATGGGCAGCGCTGCTCAATTCGTGGCATTGAGCATGATCGCGCTGGTCTGGGCCGTCATTCTGTTCTAAGCGATGTTCGGCAGAACGATCTCGTCGCTGCGCTGAACCCCTGCGGTGAAAGCGCGGCACAGGTCGAGGAATTCGCGCATCGCCGACGTCTGATATTTCTGTTTGTGCCAGATGAAATAGAACTGCCGCGCCAGGTCCAGGTCCGGTGTCTCCACTGGTACCAGACTGCCGCGGCGGAACGCATCGCGCAGTGCCAGCCGTGAAATACAACCAATCCCCAATCCTGACTCCACCGCACGCTTGATCGCTTCGGTGTGTTCCAGTTCGAGCCGGATATTGAGCGCGCTGCGATGGTGACGCATGGCCTGATCGAAGGTTAACCTCGTGCCAGAGCCTTGTTCGCGCAATATCCACGCCTCATGACTCAGCTCCTCCATGGTCGCGATACCGCGTTTGGCCAGTGGATGCTGCGGGGCGCAGAACACCACCAACTCATCCTCGACCCAACTCTGCACCTCGATGTCCGGATGACTGCAGTCGCCTTCGATCAGACCCAGATCAATTTCGTAGTGGGCGACTTGTTGCACGATATTGGCGGTGTTCTGTACGTGCAGCTTCACCTGGCTTTCCGGGTGGCGCTGCATGAAGCTGCCAATCAGCAGGGTGGCCAGGTAGTTGCCGATGGTCAGGGTCGCGCCGACCGCCAAGGAGCCGAAACCGGATTTGCCGTTGAGCAGGTCTTCTATTTCCTTGGACTGGTCGAGCAAGGCTACGGCTTGTGGCAGCAACTGTTTGCCGAGGGCGTTAAGGCTCAGCCGTTTGCCGGCGCGGTCGAACAGCTGACAGCTGGACTGGCGCTCCAGTTCGGTGATCGAGGTACTCGCCGCCGATTGTGAAAGGTTGAGCAGGCCCGCAGCACGGGATACGCTTTCCTGCTGGGCGACGGCGACGAATACTTGAAGTTGACGGAGAGTAAATCGCATATCGATATAACCGATAACCCTTATCTTAATAATCCATTTAACAGATATTGTCTCTGCCTTTAGAATGCGATGCAATTGCGCACATCATCGGCGCAGGCTAAATCTCCAGGAGTCCCACGTACATGAGCAACATGAACCACGAGCGTGTCCTCAGTGTTCATCACTGGAACGACACTCTGTTCAGCTTCAAGTGCACCCGCGATCCGGGCCTGCGCTTCGAGAACGGTCAGTTCGTGATGATCGGCCTGCAACAGCCCAACGGCCGCCCGCTTATGCGCGCTTACTCGATTGCCAGCCCGAACTGGGAAGAGCATCTCGAGTTCTTCAGCATCAAAGTGCCTGATGGCCCGCTGACTTCCCAGTTGCAGCATCTGAAGGAAGGCGACGAGATCATCATCAGCAAGAAGCCTACCGGCACCCTGGTGCTGGATGACTTGAAGCCTGGCAAACATTTGTACCTGCTCAGCACCGGTACCGGTCTGGCGCCGTTCATGAGCGTCATTCAGGACCCGGAAACCTACGAGCGTTTCGAAAAAGTGATCCTGTGCCACGGCGTACGTTACGTCAACGAAGTCGCTTACCGCGAATTCATCACCGAGCACCTGCCGCAGAACGAGTTCTTCGGCGAGGCCCTGCGTGACAAGTTGATCTACTACCCGACCGTGACCCGTGAGCCATTCGAGAACGAAGGTCGCCTGACCGACCTGATGCGCAGCGGCAAGCTGTTCAGCGACATCGGCCTGCCACCGATCAACCCGCAGGACGACCGCGCCATGCTGTGCGGCAGTCCGAGCATGCTCGACGAGACAAGCGAAGTGCTGAACAGCTTCGGCCTGAAAGTCTCGCCGCGGATGCGCGAGCCGGGTGATTACCTGATCGAGCGAGCGTTCGTCGAGAAGTAAGCAGCAGCTCTGTTCTACCTGTGGGAGGTTCTATGTTTGAGGGTTCCCCCCAAACATAGAACCTCCCACAGTTGTTTCTGCTTTCAGGCTTTTGCGGGGATGACTTCGAGAACCCGGATGATCCCGGCCTCGGGATAATGCCAACGCACGTCCAGGTCCCAGAACTGCGCACCGTATTCGCGCTCGGGTGCAGGAATCTGGTATGCCGGGCGTGGGTCTTGTGCCAAACATTGCTCGATCAGCGCCACCAAGGGCTCTTCAAGGCGCTGAGCATGGCTATGAGCCTGTTCCAGGGCCTCGTCCGCCCACTGCACGGGAATCAGCTGCGGCGCGGCGCTGGCGATGCTGTTGGAGGCGCTGTCGATGATGTCGGCGTAAGGCACATAGGGTTTGATGTCGAGAATCGGCGTGCCGTCGAGCAGGTCAATACCGGATATCCACAGGCGATTGGCTTCGACCTTGTCCAGCTTGACCACGGATTGACCGATACCATTGGGCCGATGCGTGGCGCGGGTGGCGAACACGCCCATGGATTTGTTGCCGCCGAGGCGCGGCGGGCGAACCTTCAAGCGAGGCTTTTCTTCCAGTGCCTGATGGAACAGGAACAACAGCCAGACGTGGCTGACTTGCTCCAGGCCTTGCACGGCATCACCCTGATCGAACGGCGCCACCAATTCCAGAATGCCGCGAGCGGCCGGGGCCAGTTGCGGCTGGCGCGGGATGGCGAACTTCTCCTTGAAGCAGGAGCGCACGAAGCCGATGGGGGAAACGCTGTAGGTCATGGTTTGGGGTCGAGGCGGGGTCAGGGCGGGCATGATAACCCACGCTGTGATCGTTCCCACGCTCTGCGTGCGGAATGCAATCCGGAACGCTCCGCACCCCGACAGCGGACGCACAAGGTCCATTGAGGCATTCCCACGCAGAGCGCAGGAACGATCAGTAGGAGGAGATCAGAGGCTGAACCCACCATCCAAAGGAATAATATTCCCGGTCATATACGCCCCCGCTGTACTCGCCAGGCTGATCGCCAGCGCCGCCATCTCTTCCTCCCGACCCCAACGCTTCATCGGAATCAGCGCCGTATCCTCTGCCAGCGCCTGTTCATCATTGCCAATGTGCTGGGTCATTTTGCTCGGGAAACGCCCGGGCGCAATCACATTGACGTTGATGTGCTGGCTCACCAGCTCCCGCGCCAGAATTCGCGACAGTTGGTGCAAGGCCGCTTTACTTGGCCCGTAGGCATACGCCTGCTCACCAAAGGACGAAATCCCGGCCACCGAGCCAATGTTGATGATCCGCGCCGGATTGGCTTCAGAGCCAGATTTACGCAGCAACGGCAAAAACTGCTGAATGCAGTTGAACACCGACGTCACATTGAGTTGCATGACCTTTTCCCAGCCCTTGACCGGGTAGCTTTCCAGTGGAGCACCCCAAGTGGTGCCGGCGTTGTTCACCAGGATATCCAGATGAGTGATCTGCTCGCCCAATCGCGTTGCCAGTTGCAGCACGCCTTCTTCGGTGGCCAGATTGGCCGCCACCCCATGGCAGCGCCCGAATGCGCTCAACTCGTCAGCCGTTTGCCGGCACGCTTCAGCGTCCCGGGCGCAGACGTACACAGTGGCGCCTGCTTCGACATACGCCTTGGCGATCATTTTGCCGATACCACGGGTGCCGCCGGTCACCAGTGCGGTGCGGCCTTGCAGGGAAAAGTACGGGTGCATGGCGAATCCTGAGAACTGAGGGGGTCAATACACCCTAGTCGTCAGCCGCCGTTAGCGGAGCCACTATTTTTGCGAGGAATGGGGGGCTATACAGCTTGGCCGGCGGTCACCTCTGTAGGAGCACAGCTTGCTGGCGATGGCATTTTGAAGATCGCCATCGCCGGCAAGCTGTGCTCCTACGGGGGGGGGCAGGCGCTTACTGAGGGCGCACGCGCAGGGTCAGGCCTTTGAGGAAGTTGCGCAGCAGCTGGTCGCCACAGGTGCGGTAGTTGGTGTGGCCGAACTTGCGGAACAGCGCGCTCAGCTCAGGCTTGGACACCGGGAACTCGGCAGCCTTGAGGATCGCGTGCATGTCGTCTTCTTTCAATTCGAAGGCTACGCGCAGCTTTTTCAGGATGATGTTGTTGGTCACCGGGACTTCGATCGGTTGCGGCGGACGGCTTTCGTCCTTGCCACGCTTGAAGATCACCAGGCCATCGAGGAAGTGCGCCATGACTTCATCCGGGCAGCGGACGAAGCCTTCTTCGTCTTCTTCTTTTTTGTCGAGGTACGTCAGCAAGTCTTCCATGGTCACGTCCATGCCGCCGAGCTTGATGATCTCGATGACTTTCTTGTCGCTGATGTCCAGCATGTAGCGAACGCTGCGCAATACGTCGTTATGAATCATGGTGTGCAATCCTGATATTCAGCAGTGGGCGCCACAGCAAACAGCGGCGCCGGAATGTGTGACGGCGGGAGAAGCCTTAGAACTTCTCTTTGCCGGACAGGTAGCGCCATTGTCCCAGCGGCACTTTGCCGATGGACACGCCGCCGATGCGGATACGGCGGATGGCGACGACCTTCAGGCCGACGGCCTGGCAAAACAGGGCGATCACGCCCGGTTGCGGGTTCTTCATCGCAAAGCGCAGGCGGTTTTCGTTCTGCCAGCTGGCCTTGACCGGCGGCAGTTCCTTGCCCTTGTACGTCAGGCCGTGGTTCAGGCGGTTGAGGCCGTGAGCCACCATGTCGCCTTCAACCTCGACCACATACTCCTGCTCGATCTTGCTGGCATCGGCAGTGAGTTTGCGCAAGATCTTCCAGTCCTGAGTGAACACCAGCAATCCGCTGGCGTTGGCCTGCAGGTCGGTGCTGGCGGTCAGGCGCAGGAAGTGGCCCTTGAGCGGACGTTTGCTGAAGCGGTGTTCTTCGCTCAGCGTCTCTGCGCTCAGGGTGGCCATGGCGGTATCCGCGTCCATGCCCACCGGCACGTTCAGCAGGATAGTCACCGGCTCTGGCGCAGTGGCCTTGGCCTCGGGATCGAGTTCGACTTTTTGCGTGCCGACCTTGAATTGCGGCTCGTCGATGACTTCACCGTCCACGGTCACCCAGCCGCCCTCGATGAACAGCTCAGCCTCCCGACGGGAACAGCCGACGAGTTCGATGAGGCGTTTGGAGAGACGAATCGGGTCAGTCATGACAGGGCCGTAACAAAAAAGGGGTGGGCATTGTACCTGCCTGGCGCCGGTTAATCGCGGGTCCATTTGCACGGTACGTCTTTTTGTGGGAGCGAGCCTGCTCGCGAAAGCGGTAGTTCAGTCAATTTATGTATTGAATGACACACCACATTCGCGAGCAGGCTCGCTCCCACATTTGTTCCGCGTCGTGTCAGGCATGCCGCGAATGTTGCTGACTTTGGCGCAAACGCATGTGCAATAGCGGATAAGGCTGGCCCATGCCGTCAAACTCGGAGCGGCCGATCACTTCGAAGCCTTGCTTGAAGTAAAACCCCAGCGCTTGCGGGTTCTGTTCATTGACGTCCAGTTCGTCGGCATTCAGGTGTTCCATGGCATAGCGTAGCAACTGTTTGCCCAGGCCCTGGCCGCGGTGGGCCGGATCGATGAAGAGCATTTCGATCTTGCCGGCGGCGACCCCGGCGAATCCAGTGATGCGCTGGCGCGGGTCCCGCGTGCAAATCAACATCACTGCATCGAGGTAGCGCGTCAGTACCAGATCTTTCAACAACAAGATGTAACTGTCTGGCAGAAAGTCATGGGTGGCGCGCACCGAGGCCTCCCAGACCCGGGTGAGTTCTTCGTAGTCACTGTGTTTCGGGGTGTGGATGACCGAATGATGGCGCATGGCCGGATGTCCTGTGTGCAGTGGGGTGTGCGAGTCCTTTCTCCCACAAAACGATAGACCTAAAAAAGCCCCGCATCTCGTCAAGAGAGCGGGGCTTTTCGTATTTTTTGCGTTTAGATCTGTTCAGCCCACAGGTCGTACTCGTCGGCGTCGGTCACTTTGCACCAGACTTTGTCGCCTGGCTTCAAGTTGCTGCCGTTGTCGATGAACACGTTACCGTCGATTTCCGGGGCGTCGAAGAAGCAACGGCCAACTGCGCCTTGCTCGTCGACTTCGTCCACCAGCACTTCGATTTCACGGCCGACACGCAGTTGCAAACGCGCCGAGCTGATCGCTTGCTGGTGCGCCATGAAGCGGTCCCAACGGTCTTGCTTGACGTCGTCCGGCACGATGGCCGCGTCCAGCAGGTTGGCCGGGGCGCCTTCGACCGGCGAGTACTGGAAGCAGCCGACGCGGTCGAGCTGGGCTTCGGTCAGCCAGTCCAGCAGGTACTGGAAATCTTCTTCCGTCTCGCCGGGGAAGCCGACGATGAAGGTCGAACGGATGATCAGGTCCGGGCAGATCTCGCGCCAGTTCTTGATGCGCGCCAGAGTTTTGTCTTCGAAGGCCGGGCGTTTCATGGCTTTGAGGACTTTCGGGCTGGCGTGCTGGAACGGGATGTCCAGGTACGGCAGGATCTTGCCGGCGGCCATCAACGGGATCAGCTCGTCGACGTGCGGGTACGGGTAAACGTAGTGCAGGCGAACCCAGACGCCGAGGGTGCTCAAGGCTTCGCAGAGTTCGGTCATGCGGGTTTTCACCGGCGCGCCGTTCCAGAAACCGGTGCGGTATTTCACGTCGACGCCGTAGGCGCTGGTGTCTTGGGAAATCACCAACAGCTCTTTGACGCCGGCCTTGACCAGGCGCTGGGCCTCGTCGAGCACGTCACCGACCGGACGGCTGACCAGTTTGCCGCGCATCGACGGGATGATGCAGAAGCTGCAGCTGTGGTTGCAGCCTTCCGAAATCTTCAGGTAGGCGTAGTGGCGCGGGGTCAGCTTGATGCCTTGTGGCGGCACCAGGTCGATCAGGGGGTTATGATCCTGACGCGGCGGCACGGCGTCGTGCACGGCATTGACCACTTGCTCGTACTGCTGCGGACCGGTCACGGCCAGGACGCTCGGGTGCACTTTGCGAATGTTGCCTTCTTCGACGCCCATGCAGCCGGTCACGATGACCTTGCCGTTTTCCTTGATGGCTTCGCCGATCACTTCCAGCGATTCAGCCTTGGCCGAGTCGATGAAACCGCAGGTGTTGACCACCACGACATCGGCGTCCTCGTAAGTGGACACAACGTCATAGCCTTCCATGCGCAGCTGGGTAAGGATGCGCTCGGAGTCGACCAGTGCTTTGGGGCAACCCAGGGATACGAAGCCAACCTTTGGATTGGCCGGCGCAGGAGTGGTGGACATGTCTAACCTCGGTATTTGTGACGCCTCCAGCCGAGTCGGCAAGGCGACAAACGGGCGCTTTGCTGCGCCTCTGATCAAAAAGTGCGCAATTCTAGCGATGAGTCGTTCACTTGACCAGCTTTATGCAGGGAAATACGACGAGTGCTGCGCTATGCTTCGCGCCGTTAGGCTTTACCGAATTTTTACAGTCAACATATCGTCTGTAACCTGAGGTAAAACAGCGCATGCTGCGTGGCAAAGCATAGTGCTTCTTCCAAAGAAGTCCGTTCTGGGTAGTAGGAGTGGTGGATGGGTCAGGCAAGTAGTCAGGCAGCGAGCGCCGGGCATTCGGCGGCGAAGCCGATCGGCATGCTGGTGGCGGCGGTCGGGGTGGTTTACGGCGATATCGGCACAAGCCCGTTGTACACCCTCAAAGAAGTGTTTTCCGGTGGCTACGGCGTGCCGGTCAACCATGACGGCGTGCTGGGCATACTGGCGCTGATCTTCTGGTCGCTGATTTGGGTCGTCTCGATCAAGTACATGATGTTCGTGCTGCGGGCCGACAACCAGGGTGAAGGCGGAATCATGGCCCTGACTGCGCTGGCTCGTCGCGCGGCGTCGGGGTATCCCAAGTTGCGAGGGTTGCTGGTGGTCTGCGGGCTGATCGGTGCGGCGCTGTTCTACGGCGACAGCATGATCACCCCGGCGATTTCCGTCCTCTCGGCGATCGAAGGTCTCGGCTTGGCATTCGATGGCATTGACCATTGGGTTGTCCCGCTGTCGCTGGTCGTGCTGGTGGCGCTGTTCCTGATCCAGAGCCACGGTACGGCGCGGATCGGCATTCTGTTCGGGCCGATCATGGTCACCTGGTTTGTGGTGCTGGGGGCGCTGGGCGTCTACGGGATCATGCAACACCCAGAGGTGTTACAAGCGCTGAACCCGGTCTGGGGCGTTCGTTTCTTCACCCAGCATCCGGGCATGGGCGTGGCGATCCTCGGCGCGGTCGTGCTGGCGTTGACCGGCGCCGAAGCGCTGTACGCCGACATGGGCCACTTCGGTCGCAAGCCGATTGCCCGCGCCTGGTTCATCCTCGTGCTGCCGGCGCTGGTGCTGAACTACTTCGGCCAAGGCGCGCTGCTGCTGGGGGATCCGGAAGCCGCTCGTAACCCGTTCTACCTGTTGGCGCCAAGCTGGGCGTTGATTCCGTTGGTGGGTCTGTCGACGCTGGCCACGGTGATTGCCTCGCAAGCGGTGATTTCCGGTGCGTTCTCCCTGACCCGTCAGGCGATCCAGCTCGGCTACATTCCACGCATGCACATCCGCCACACCTCCAGCGCCGAACAGGGCCAAATCTATATTGGTGCGGTTAATTGGGCGCTGATGGTCGGTGTGATCCTGTTGGTGCTGGGCTTCGAGTCCTCCGGTGCCTTGGCTTCGGCCTATGGCGTGGCGGTGACGGGCACGATGCTGATGACCACCATCCTGGTGTCGGCGGTGATGTTGCTGCTGTGGAAGTGGCCACCGCTTCTCGCGGTGCCGGTGCTGATTGGATTCCTGCTGGTGGACGGCCTGTACTTCGCCGCCAACGTGCCGAAAATCGTCCAGGGCGGGGCCTTCCCGGTGATCGCCGGTATCGCGCTGTTCGTGCTGATGACCACGTGGAAACGCGGCAAGCAACTGCTGGTCGAACGCATGGACGAAGGTGGCTTGCCCCTGCCGATTTTCATCAGCAGTATCCGCGTGCAACCGCCGCATCGCGTGCAGGGCACCGCCGTGTTCCTGACCGCGCGTCCGGACGCCGTGCCTCATGCGCTGTTGCACAACCTGCTGCATAACCAGGTACTGCATGAGCAAGTGGTGCTGCTGACCGTGGTCTACGAAGACATCCCGCGCGTACCGCCGACCCGACGCTTCGAAGTCGATTCCTACGGCGAAGGGTTCTTTAGGGTGATCCTGCACTTTGGCTTTGTCGACGAACCAGACGTGCCGCAAGCGCTGAAACTGTGTCACCTTGATGACCTGGATTTCAGCCCGATGCGCACCACCTACTTCCTCAGCCGCGAGACGGTGATCGCCTCCAAGCTGGAAGGCATGGCCCGTTGGCGGGAAGGGTTGTTTGCGTTCATGTTGAAGAATGCCAATGGCAATTTGCGCTTCTTTAATCTGCCGTTGAACCGGGTGATTGAGCTGGGTACTCAGGTCGAAATGTAAGCCCCAACAAAAAGCCTCCGTTGCCGTGAAGGTGGCGGGGGCTTTTTTGTGTCCGATGAATTCGAATCCGCTAACCATCCCCTGTGGGAGCGAGCTTGCTCGCGATAGCGGTCTGTCAGTCGACATCGGTGGTGACTGCTAATCCGTCATCGCGAGCAAGCTCGCTCCCACAGGGGATTCGCGGTGTTATTTGCTTTGGGGTAGTTCTTCTTCGGATTCGGTCTTTGTCCGGGCAGGCCGCGGGGTCAGGACCTTTAACACATCATCAATCACAGCCTTACCCATTGCCGTCAGGTAGTGCGCAGCCCAGGCGTGGCGGTCGGTGTCTTTTGCGTAGGCGGCATCTTCGGCGAATGATTTGCCGAGGAAGAGGAGGTCGGAGGCTTGGGCCAATGCTTCGACGATGTGGACGCCGGCGCGGACGTTGAATAGCGCTTGATCCGAGCAGTAGATGAGTGGGGTGAAGCCGATGGTTTTTAGTTCTGAAATCGCGGACGGATTTACTTTGTTCATTGTTTCGCTCCTTAAAACGAGGAGCTGCCATATTCGTTACCACACGAATGGGTGGCAGCTGTACGCAGGGTGGTAAACCGGAAGAGCAAGGAACCGGCAGACCCGAAGGTCTCCCACGCACAGCCGCCATGACACTGGATTACAGGCGAAAAACGCATGATCGTGTTGGGAGCGCTGTTGCACTTTGCTTTGCTGGGTTACCACACCCGATCACTGCATCTGCAGCGACGTCTGGAGACTATCCCGTCAAAGAAAAGCACAACAAGACATCAAAGTGCCCAAACGTACGATTCGGAGTTTGCCTACAAGGTCTGTGGGCGTCATCCGATATTGCGACACCAGAAGTAAACGAAACTAAACACGGCGAGAGCGTTTACACATCCTTAGGCTCACTTTTTCTCAGGATGAAAAGCCCTGGATGAAAAATTCGCGTTTTTTGCAGCTTGCTGTATGTCAAATTCAACGCAATACTCCGCGTAGATCTGTGTGTTCAAATTTGCATGATTGTGTAGAGAGGTGAGTATGACGGCATTACTGGAGCGTGCTGACCAAGCAATTTCGGTGACTGCGATGGTCAGGGGGTTCAGTGCGAGGCTAAAGGAGATTTCCAGCCGAGCCACCGAACGACTGGTCATTTTCAAAGACAACCAACCCGCAGCGGTCATTATCAACGTCGATGCGTATCAGGAAATGCTCGACGAGCTCGAGGACCTTCGGGTTGAAGCGGCGGCTCGAGAGCGATTGATCGGTTTTGATCAGGCCAAGGCTGTCAGTCACGACGATATGCGGGCGCGGTACGCCAAGAAAGACTAAAGGAGCTGTGGATGGTTTGGGGCGTTATCTATCATCCAGAGGTTCAGAGGGATCTGGATCTGCTGGGCGCTGTGGCGGCGAACCGCATTCTTGATGTGATCGAAGAGCGGATTATCAATGGTGAGCCGGACAAAAGCGGCAAGCCCCTAAGAGCCAGTCTTGCAGGTTGCAGACGGATCCGGACAGGCGACACGCGGATTATTTATCGAGTCGATGGCAAGGCGATTCAAGTGTTGATCGTCGCAGTCGGGGCCCGGCGTGACGAAGAGGTCTATGACGCCGCAGAGCGCCGCCTATAACCAGGAAGCTCCCGTTGCCGTGAAAGTAGCGGGGTTTTTTTGTGCCCGGTGATTTTGAATCCACTGACCATCCCCTGTGGGAGCGGCGGTGTTACTTGCTTTCAGGCGGTTCTTCTTCAGACGGGTCTTTCTCCGGGCCGATCGAGAGGTCGGGATCTATTGAGCGGTGCTGACGGCTCGATTTTTCCAATAACAAAAGTGTCCACGTTTTATGGAATGTGGACACTTGGACTTTCTAGGTTGATGAAGAGTCAAGACATTTACTTTGTGCAAGATGGCCCGCCTGCACCTAAGCAAAAAGCTTTTTAGGAAAATGGAGTCGTGGTCGAATTCGACATACCGTCTACTAGCTGTAAGCGCTTCATGTCTGCACATATAAAAAAGCCCCCGCAACCAAACAGCTGCGGGGGCTTTTTTGTGCGCGACGCTCAGATCACTCCTGCGCCGCCTCTTCCTTGGCCTGTCGCTTGACGATGATGTCCACCAAACGCTGGGCCAGTGCCGGGTAGTTCTCGTCGAAGTGGTGACCGCCAGGCAGCTTCATCGCTTCGCCCACGGCGGTCTTGTCGGTGCAGCCGCTTTCGTCGACTTCTTCTTCGCCGTAGATGCACACCACTTTTTCCGGAGGCAGCTTGGCCATTTCCGGGCCGGTGGCGGCTTCTTTGCCGGCGTTGCCGAGCCAGCCTTCGACTTCGATTTCGAAGCTGCCGGTGCGGGCGAAGGCCAACAGGATGATGGCGTCGACGCGTTGCTGTTCTGATTCGGCCAGGCGGTTGTAGATCGCTGGCAATACGTCAGCGCCGAACGAGTAACCGGTCAGGATGAAGCGCTTGGTGCCCCATTTCTGCCGGTAGTGCTGCATCAGTTCGGCGAGGTCCAGGGCGCTTTGCTCCGGGCTCTTGTGCTGCCAGTAGTAGCGCAGGGTGTCGATGCCGACCACCGGATAGCCGATCTTGGCCATCTCGCCCGCTACGTCGCGGTCAAGGTCACGCCAGCCGCCGTCACCGGAGAGGAACAGGGTGACGGTGTCTTTGGCCTGGCCGGCTGGCACTTCGACCACTGGAATCTGCAGGCCACCGGCGGCTTTGTCACCGCCGACGAGGATCTTGCGCAGTTCGTTGTTCAGCACTTGCGGCAGGTTGATGTCGTAGTCGCTGATGCTGGTTTCGGCGTTGGGTTGGTCGCGCACGAAGCCGGCGCTGGTGTCGTCCGGGTTGTCGTTCCACGCCACCAGCCAGTGACCGTGAGCGGCGCTTTTCGGCAGCAGGTGAGTGCAGCCCGGTTTTTCCAGGGCCAGGTCGACGGAGACGGCCTGGGCCTTGTCGCTCTTCTGTTCGGACAACCAGCGCCACGCCAGCACGGCACCAGGGCCGATACCACTGACCAGGGTCGCCGGGCCTTTGAGTTCTCTCAGGCCCGATTGCAGGGCGCGGCTTTGCAGCAGGCAGTCTTTGGGCAGGATCACCTGGACAATCTGCGCTGAACTGGAGCGGCTCAGGGTCATCAATTGCTGGTCGCTGAGCTTTTGCTCTTCATTGACCGCCACCAGTACCTGGGCTTTCGGCGTGGTGCCGGGAATCACGCGGGTCATCACCGCGCCATCAGCCGGCGTCAGCAATTCGAGCGTCGGTGCCGGTGCCGGCCGTTTCAGATACCAGTAACCGCCACCGACAATCAGGGCCAGCACTACCAGTGTGGCCAGTACGTACCGCAAGGAGCGTTGAATCATCAGCGTTTCACCAATCCAGTCAAGCCGCCCGCAATCAGGGCAGCAGTATCGGCCAGGGCAACCAGCGGATCGAGTCCGGCGGGCACGGCCATATAACGGGGTTCCCAGTCAGGCTGGAACTTGTCTTTGAAGCGGCGCAAGCCTTGGAAGTTGTAGAGCTGCTCACCACGGCGGAAAACCATCGAGCCCAGGCGCTGGGTCAGTGGTGCACCACGACGGGGTTGCAGCCCCGACAGCGGCACCATGCCCAGGCTGAAACGAGCGTATCCATGATTTTTATAATGTTGAATCAAGCCGACCATCATGAACTCCATGGTCAGTTTGGGGGCTTCCGGGTGCGCACGCATCAGGTCGAGGCTGGCCAGGTCATGGCCATAAGTCTCGAGCAAGTTGGCGAACGCTACCGGGCGACCTTCGAAACGGATCACCGCAATGCGGAAGTGCTTGAGGTAATCATCGCTGAAACGGCCCAGCGAGAAGCCCTTCTCGCGCACGTTCTTGCCGGTCAGCCACGCATCGGAAATCACCTTGAGCTCATCCATCGGCGCATGACCCGGCTCAAAGATCTCCAGCGACAAGCCATCGCGAGTCCCGCGGTTCCAGGTGTAGCGCAGGTCTTTCATCTCTTTGCCTTTGGCTTCGAGATCAAAGCGATTCAGATCGACCCGGGCTTCTTCGCCGAGTTTGATCGCGGTCAGGCCGATGTCCATGTAGTACGGCAGGTTCTCGGCGCGCACCTGATAAAACACAGGGCGGGCGTGGTGGACGTCGCAGAGGTCGCGGAACTGCCAGATCATTTCGGCGCGTTGCTGGGTCGGGCCAATCGGGTCGTACAGCGCCACAAGGCTGCGCCCACGGCGGGCGTACATCAGAAACGCCTCGTCGTTAGGGTGAAACAGCAGCGCCTTGTCACCGGTCAGGGCGAGGCCGCCATCCGGTTGGGCTGAGGCCATGAGGATCTTGGACGCGCGCTCCAGTTCATCCGGCGTCGGCAAATGGATAACCGGGCGGGCGGTGCGCAGCAGCCAGGTGAGGGACACCACGACCAGCAGAACGGCGGCGCCCAGCAGCGAGCGCAAGCCGCGCGGGGCATCGGCGTCGAGGGTGAACTGCCACCAGAGTTGATGGCTGTACGGAACGTCCTGATACGCAAACAGCAGCAACCAGATCGAGGCACCCAGCACGCACAGGCTCGACACCAGATACAACGGCGAGAACGGCAATTCGGTGAGACGGCTTGGGCGATAGAACGAGCGACGGAACACTCCCAGCAGGCTGGCGATGAAGGTCATCAGGCAAGCTTCTTCCCAATCAAAACCCTTGAGCAAGGAGAGCAGGGCACCGACCAGCAGCAAAATGGTGGTCAGCATCCAGGCTGCAGACAGGCGCCGACGCAAGCCCTGCGCGAGCAACAGGCACAGAACGCCCACCAGGCTGGCGCCAAAGTGCGAGGCGTCGACCAGGCGATGCGGGATCAGGAAACCGATGTGTTCCAGCCGGGTGTCGATTTCCGGGGTCACACCGGAGAACAGCAAGACCACGCCGGACAGGAACACCAGCACCGCCAGAATCGGTGCGGCGAGGCCGGACGCCGCGCGCAGGGACTGGCGCGACTGAAACAGGCGCTGGCCTTCATTGATCAGCAGGAAGATGCAGGCCACCAGCAAAGGCAACACCACATAAATCAGTCGATACAGCAGCAGGGCGGCGGCCAGTGGTGCCGCGCCGAGAGAATCGGCAAAGGCGGCCAGCAGGATCGCTTCGAACACGCCGACCCCGCCCGGCACATGACTCAGCACGCCCGCGGCCAATGCCAGCAAATACACCAGCAGGAAGGCGCCGAAAGGTGGCGCTTCAGGCAGCAACAGATAGAGCACGGTCGCGGCGGCGGCCACGTCCAGTGCGGTGATGATCAATTGCAGGAAGGTCAGGCGACGACCGGGCAGGCGCAAGGTGCGGCGGCCGACTTTGACCAGCAGGTTGTCGGGTGATGGCTGTTCCGGCAGGCGACGGCGGTAGATACCGATGGCCAGCACACTAAAGAGCAGCAGGACCGCTGCGGCAATCGTGCCGAGCAATGTCTCGGACAGACCCAGGGCGGTGGACGCGGCCGGCAGGTTACTGAGGGTCGCCAGTGCGGCCAGCGGTGGCAGGGCGCAACCGAGCGACAGGCTGGCAAACAACGTCATGTGGGCGACTTCTGAAGCCCCCAGGCCATGACGTGCATATAAACGGTAGCGAACCGAACCCCCCGAGAGCATCGAAAGGCCAATGGCGTTGCCAATGGCAAAGGCCGTGAAGCCACCGAGTGCGAGGATTCGCGGCGCCAGCGTCACCCCCGCATAGCGGCTGGCTGACCATTCGTAGCCCAGCAGAATGATGAAGCCGACGATGGTCGCAGCCAGTGCGCCCAACAGCGCCGGTTTCGGGACTTCCAGGATCGAGTCGTGCAAAGCGTACAGGTCAAGTTCGCTCAACAGATGACGGCAGGCAATCAGCGCGATCGCGAACAACAGCAGGGTAACCGCCAGTCCAATTGGCTGACGGTATTTGCTGACCAGATCGAGCAGGTGCAAACGCCCGGCCTTGATCGGTTGTGTCGCTGTGACGGTGTCTTGTGGATCAGACGAGTTGGCGCGCATCAATCACCTCTTGGATTGTGCGCGACAGGATGGAGGTATCGAGCCAAGTTACCAATCCCTGTAGAAAAAAATAATCACGAATATTAACGCCTCTCACCGGTTTGCGGCGATGGCCTGTCATGAGTCGTAGAGGGTATTGACTGAGTTGCAGCATAGTCTGAACTCGGCAGTTTGATGATCCTCGACGCTTCACGACACTGTGACAGATCATTGTTGCGAAAGGACTTTTTCTGCAGATACAAAAAAGGCCACTCTTTCGAGTAGCCTTTTTTGATGTTTGGTTGCGGGAGCCGGATTTGAACCGACGACCTTCGGGTTATGAGCCCGACGAGCTACCAGACTGCTCCATCCCGCGTCTGTGTGGCGGCATTCTACAGGCGAACGACGGGGTGTCAACTGTTAATCCAGATATAGGTCAAATAAGCGTAAATGAGCGGCGAATGGTTGCAGGGGGAGGCCTAAGTTTCGGAATCAGAACGATTTCTCATTTCGGACCCTGAGTGTCTGAAGACTCCATTTCTTCGCTCCCACCTACAAAACAGGCGCGCACAAAAAAGGCCACTCTTTCGAGTAGCCTTTTTTGATGTTTGGTTGCGGGAGCCGGATTTGAACCGACGACCTTCGGGTTATGAGCCCGACGAGCTACCAGACTGCTCCATCCCGCGTCTGTGTGTCGGCATTCTACAGAGGATCGCCGGGGTGTCAACCGCCAATTATGGAAAAACCTGTTCCTGTTCAACCGCTTAGCCTGAAAGAATGGCTTGGGTAACAGCGGAGAGGCACGCGCAGCAAGGCTTTCAACTCTATTGGGTGCTTCCGGTCGATTGATAAAATAAATGCACTGAGTGTTTTCCTACATGTGAAAAAGAACATTCAGACTACTGGTGCTATATACAGGTGTCAGTGAGATACTGCTCATCCGACGCGCCAGCACGCCCTTTCTTCGTCATAAACTGCGCTTTCCTATGACTCAGCGAAAAATCATCCACGTCGATTGTGACTGCTTTTACGCCGCCATCGAGATGCGTGACGACCCGCGCCTGGCCGGTAAACCGTTGGCGGTGGGTGGTTCTGCGGATCGGCGGGGAGTGATTGCGACCTGTAACTACGAGGCGCGGGCCTATGGCGTGCGTTCAGCCATGTCTTCCGGGCATGCGTTGAAGCTGTGTCCGGACCTGACCATCGTCAAGCCGCGCATGGAGGCATATAGAGAAGCGTCGAAGGAAATTCACACGATCTTTCGCGAATACACCGACATGATCGAACCGCTGTCCCTCGATGAGGCCTACCTCGACGTGTCGGACAGCGCACATTTCGGTGGCAGCGCGACGCGTATCGCTCAGGACATCCGCCGTCGGGTGTCCAATCAATTGCATATCACCGTGTCGGCGGGTGTGGCGCCGAACAAGTTTCTGGCCAAGATCGCCAGTGACTGGAAGAAGCCCAACGGGCTGTTTGTCATCACGCCGGATCAAGTGGAGGACTTTGTCAGCGGTTTGCCAGTCAGCAAGCTCCATGGCGTGGGTAAAGTCACGGCCGATAAGCTGGGCAGGCTTGGCATCGTCGATTGCTCGCATTTACGTGAGTGGGACAAATTGGCGCTGGTGCGCGAATTCGGCAGTTTCGGCGAACGGCTTTGGAGCCTTGCTCGTGGGATTGATGACCGTTTGGTCCACAACGACAGTCGGCGGCAGTCGATCAGTGTTGAAAACACCTACGACGTAGACTTGCCGGACCTGGTGAGCTGCCTGGATAAATTGCCCGAACTGCTGGAAACCCTGGCGGGTCGCATGTCGCGAATCGATAGCAGTTATCGGCCGGGCAAGCCGTTCGTCAAAGTGAAATTCCATGACTTTACCCAGACCACGCTCGAGCAGGCCGGGGCAGGGCGGGATTTGGGGAGTTATCAGCTTTTACTGACCCAGGCGTTCAATCGCGGCGGGAAACCGGTGCGGTTGTTGGGGGTTGGGGTCAGGCTGGAGGATTTTCGCGGTGGCTTTGAGCAGATGGAGCTGTTCGAGCGTTAGTGCGAGGGAGAATTTGAGGGCCTCATCGCGAGCAAGCCCCCACAATGGATCTATGCAACACCGTAGATCCCTGTGAGAGTGAGCCTGCTCGCGAAGCGTTTAATTCGGTCCCGGATCTGCGACCAAACGTCCGGCATCCTTGGTCAACGACTTGAGGAATTCAGTCTGCAACTCGGGATCATTGCGCGTCAGTTCGATCAGGCTTTGTTCCAGTTCGCTGGCTTCTTCTTCCAGGCCCAAATCCGATAGACGCTTCACCCGGTGTACCCACTGGCTCACTTCGTCGTCTTCGAGGTCGTCGTAAATCAGCCCGTGGGCTTCGAGCAGCTTGCCGCGCAAAGAGCTGCTGACCGCCAGGGACGAGTCGGTATGCACATCGTCCTGTCCATCTTCGACGCTGATCAGCAGGCGACTCAGATGGTTGATGTCATGTTCAGCGAACGGGCTGTCCAACAGATTCAGACGTAAAACGCCGTTTTTGTCGGTGCTGAGCTCGAACGTTTCCTTGCCCGCCTTGACCTCTACCGGGCGCTCGCTCCAGGGCAGGCTCGAGTATTCGGTGCGCTTGTCGCGCTGAACCTCGTCGATGCCGGCGAGGTTTTGCTGCGCACGACCGTGGGATTGCACGTTCATGAACGGGTTTAGCCCGGCAAAACCGTAGCTTAGCCAATCCTTGGTCACGCTGTCCGGCAGGTTGCCGAGGGCAAACACGTTGACCACGTTCGCGCCCACACCCGCCACGACGGCCACTGCGCCCAGCGGGATCTCATAGACCTCCCGCCAGGGTTGGTAAGGCGTATAGCGATCGTAGTGGCGCGTGACTTCGAATTCTGTGACTTCGAACGTCTTCTGCTCGTGGATTTTCACCCGACGTTGTGGCAGATCAAGCACCTTGGGCTCGCCGACATCGATCTGCAGGCTGTGATCGAGCAATTTGCGCTCGACACGTTCCTCGTGCTCGCTGCGTTGCGACATGTGATTGGCGCAGCCGGTGACCAGCAGGGTGCCGCACAGGGCGGCACCACCGAGGCCTAAGGTGTTTCGCTTGAACATGACTTCTCTATCTGGTGTCAGCGGCGGATACGGGCCTGGAGGAAAGACAGCACATCAGCGACCGGCAGCGCTTGCGCTTCTGGTTCGGTGCGGCTCTTGTATTCCAGATTGCCTTCGGCGAGGCCGCGGTCACTGACCACGATCCGGTGAGGAATGCCGATCAGCTCCATGTCCGCGAACTTTATGCCTGGGCTGGTTTTCTTGTCGCGGTCGTCCAGCAGGACTTCGAAGCCGGCAGCCGTCAGCTCTGCATAGAGCTTGTCAGTGGCTTCGCGAACCTGTTCGGTTTCGTAGCGCAATGGCACCAGCGCAACCTGGAACGGCGCAAGCGTGTCGCTCCAGATGATGCCGTTGGCGTCGTTGTTTTGCTCGATGGCTGCCGCCACCACGCGGGAAACGCCGATGCCGTAGCAACCCATTTCCAGGGTGACCGGCTTGCCATTCTCGCCCAGCACTTCGCACTTCATCGCTTTGCTGTACTTGTTGCCCAGCTGGAAGATATGCCCGACTTCGATGCCGCGTTTGATCTCCAGCGTGCCCTTGCCATCCGGGCTTGGGTCGCCGGCGACCACGTTGCGCAGGTCGGCAACGGTCGGAACCGGCAGATCGCGCTCCCAGTTCACGCCGAAGTAATGCTTGTCGTCGATGTTGGCACCGATGCCGAAGTCGCTCATCAGCTCGACCGAACGGTCGATGATGATTGGCAGTGGCAGGTTCAACGGGCCGAGAGAACCGGCGCCGGCGCCAATGGCGTCGCGCAGTTCGCTTTCGGACGCCATCACCAGCGGGCTGGCAACGCCTGGCTGGTTGGCCGCCTTGATTTCGTTCAGTTCGTGGTCGCCACGGATAATCAGGGCAATCAGCTTGCCTGCTTCTTCGGCGTGAACCACGAGGGTCTTGATGGTCTTCTCGATCGGCAGGTTGAAGCCTTCGACCAGTTGCGCAATGGTCTTGGCGTTCGGGGTGTCGACCAGGCGCAGCTCTTCTGCCGGTGCTGGGCGCGACGTTTCGCGCGGCACGGCTTCGGCTTTCTCGATGTTCGCCGCGTAGTCGGAGCCGTTGCTGAAGACGATGTCGTCTTCGCCGGATTCAGCCAGTACGTGGAACTCGTGAGACCCGGCACCGCCGATGGAGCCGTTGTCGGCTTCTACAGGGCGGAACTTCAGGCCCAGACGGGTGAACACGTTGCAGTATGCCTGGTGCATGCGGTCGTAAGTGACTTGCAGCGAAGGCTGGTCAGCGTGGAACGAGTAGGCGTCCTTCATGATGAATTCACGGCCACGCATCAAGCCGAAGCGTGGGCGGATTTCATCACGGAATTTGGTCTGGATCTGGTACAGGTTGATGGGCAGCTGTTTGTAACTGCTCAACTCGTTGCGCATCAGATCGGTGATGACTTCTTCGTGGGTCGGGCCGGCGCAGAAATCGCGACCGTGACGATCCTTGAAGCGCAGCAATTCAGGGCCGTATTCTTCCCAGCGACCGGATTCCTGCCACAGCTCAGCCGGTTGTGTGCTCGGCATCAACACTTCAAGAGAGCCCGCGGCGTTCATTTCTTCACGAACGACGGCTTCGACCTTGCGCATTACTCGCAAGCCCATCGGCAGCCAGGTGTACAGGCCTGAGGCGAGTTTGCGGATCATGCCGGCGCGCAGCATCAGCTGATGGCTGATCACGACCGCGTCGGAAGGCGTTTCTTTCTGTGTGGCGAGCAAAAATTGACTGGTGCGCATGGTTGGCCGTTGTCGGTTGCTGATGACGAGAAATGACGGAGCATTGTACGGGCGAGATCCGCTGGCGTACAGGCGTGCGGTCGGTGGTGTGGCGCAAGAGCGGGATTCACGCCGCCCTTTGCGATGCTTCCTACGATTCTTCCACGATCTGGGTCGGCACCGGTTCCGGCGTTGGCGTTGGACCCGCGCGACGGCTCTCCTGGAACCAGTGCAGGGCGATCAGCAACAGTGTCGGAACGCCGAGCAAAGCGGTGATCAGGAAGAAATTGTGATAGCCGAACTTCTCGACCATGACCCCCGAATAGCCACCGATCAGGCGTGGCAGCAGCAGCATGATCGAGCTGAGCAGGGCGTATTGGGTGGCGGAAAACTTGAGGTTGGTCAGGCTCGACAGATACGCCACGAAGGCCGAGGTCGCCAGGCCGGAACTGAAGTTGTCCAGGGAAATGGTGACGATGAGCATGTTCAGGTTGGCGCCCATGTCGGCGAGCATCAGGAACAGCAGGTTGGTGCCGGCCGACGCAATGCCGCCGACCAGCAGGATTGGCAGAATGCCGAAGCGCACAATCAGCAGGCCGCCCATGCCGGCACCGACCAGGGTCATGATCAAACCGAAGATCTTGCTGACGCCGGCAATCTGATCCTTGGTGAAGCCCTGGTCGATATAGAACACGTTGGCCATGACGCCCATGACCGTGTCGGACATCCGGTAAGTGGCGATCAGGCCCAGCAGCAGGAGCGCTTGCCAGCGATAACGCGTGATGAAGTCGTTGACCGGTGTCAGCACGGGCGCCAGGCCTCGACGGCCCATGGTCGACAGGCACAGGGCGGTCAGCGTGGTGTAGAGAATCGCCCGCAGCAGCGCCCGGTCTTCGAGGACCAGATCGAGCAGGCTGACGCCGCCGAACAGCACGCTGGCGAAGTCGGTGTTATAGAGCTGGGTGAACATGGCGGGCACGGACACCAGCAATACGATCAGCACAAACACCGACGCCAGTTGATGCACAAAGCTGTAGCGTCCGGCCTGAAGCTGGGTGCGCAGTGGCACGGGCGGTTCGCGCATGAATATCGAGGTGAGTAACGCCGGGATCATCAAGGCGCCGAATAGCACGTAAGTGCCGGCCCAGGCCGAATGCTGATAATTGAAACCGGTAGAGCCAAAGCCTTCGGCGAAGAACAGTGCGCCGGCGGTCGCCAGCAACGCGGCGATCCGATAACCGGACATATAGCTGGCGGCGAGGGCGGCCTGGCGACTGTCTTCGGCGATTTCCAGTCGATAAGCGTCTACTGCGATGTCTTGTGTCGCCGAAGCGAAGGCAACGACCACCGCAATGGCGATCAACCAGGACAAATGTTTTTGTGGGTCGCAAAAACCCATGCCGATCAGGCCGAGGATCACCAGCGACTGCGAGAGCACCAGCCACGAGCGTCGTCGCCCCAGCTTGCCGAGAAAGGGCAGGCGCCATTGGTCCAGCAACGGGGACCACACCCATTTAAAGGCGTAGGCCAAGCCGATCAGGCTTGCATAACCAATGGTTTCGCGGGCTACACCGGCCTCGCGGAGCCAGACGGAAAGCGTTGAAAACACCAGCATGTAGGGCAGGCCGGCGGCGAAACCAAGCAGCAACAACACGAGCGTCGAGGGGCTGGCATAGGCGGCGAGCGCGGCGCGCCAGGTTTTACGGGGCATGGGCTGGAGTCTGCCTCAAGAAATACGGAAACAAAGGGCGCACTCTAACCGCTGTGCTCTACCGGACGCCAGCCATGGCGCTGAATATCAACACGATTATTCAGGACACTGATGCCTTCAGAGCGTAAACGCGCGCGCTGCTCCTCCCCCGAAGGGCTGCCCACGGGCAGGCTGATCCGACCGCCGGCAGCCAAAACCCGGTGCCAGGGCAGTTTCGTGTCACCCGGCAACTGGCTCAGTGTGCGTCCGACCCAGCGAGCGGCGCGACCGAGCCCGGCCAGCTCTGCCAACTGACCATAGCTCACCACTTTGCCCTCGGGCACTTGCGCCAGGGTCAGGTAGAGCGCCGTGCGTCGGATTTGCGCCGGGCTTTCGGTATCAGCGGTGGGTTCGGTCACGTCCGAGGTTCCTGAAGTAGTTCGCATTGCCGTTGGTAGAGTAAGTCGTGGATCACTGATTGAGAAATGAACTCAATAGACATAGTCGGGTCAGTCCTTGCTAGGGCCATATTCGTAAGGATAATGCCGACTTTTTTCGCAATCTTGAGCCTGTCTTTGCTTATGTTGTTCAGAACCTTGCTGTGCCTCGCTGTTGCCAGTGCCTCCTCACCTTTGCTCGCCGATACCGTCTGGTTGAAGAATGGTGACAAGCTGAGCGGCAAGATCACACTGTTCGATGGCGGAAAATTGCTGATTCAAACCGAGTACGCCGGAGCGGTCCCGATCGACTGGAAGCAGGTCAAAACCCTGGAAAGCGATCAGGAATTGCTGGTCAAGCAGGACGCCTACACGGGCGAGAAAGCCAAGTCACTGCATGCAGCGGAAGATGGCAAGGTGACGCTGCAAAACGGCGAAGCGCCGAAGACAGTCGAGTTGGCCAGTATTCAGCAGATCCTCAAGCCCAAGCCGGTAGTGGAAGATCTGGTCTGGAAGGGCAATATCGACGCGGCGCTGGATTACCAGCGGGCGGAAAATGACACCGACGACTATGACATCGACTTCAAGACCACTGCGCGTCATGGCCGGTGGCGACACACGGCGGAAGGCGAATACAACCGCGAATTCCAGGACGGCGTGGTGACCACTGACAATTGGCGGGCCGAATACTCGCTCGACCGCTTCCTGACCGAAAAATGGTTCTGGGAGGGGCGAGCGGTCTACAAGCGTGACAAAGTCGAAGACCTTTCCCGTCAGCGCACCGTCGGTACGGGCCCGGGCTACCAATTCTGGGACAACGAATTGGGCGCATTCTCCTTGGGCTCTCTGGTCAACCGTACGGACTATGAGTTCACCGATGGCAGCAAGGAAAACTTCTACGCCCTGGCGATGACGTGGGATTACAACCGCTACCTGATCGGCAAGAAGGTGGAGTTTTTCACCAGCGGCGAAGTGGGTAAGCCGTTGTCGGGTGTGGCTGATTACGCTCTGGATGCCGAAATGGGCTTGCGCTACAAGGTGACCGAGTGGGCGTCGCTTAACCTGAAGGCGGAGCGGGACATCATCAGCGGGACCGATGATGAGGATCTGGACAAGACGCGCTACACCGCAGGTTTTGGTGTGTCCTGGTAAAGCGTCAAAGAAAAAATCGCAGCCTGGGCTGCGATTTTTTTTGCCCGAACAAAACACGCAGGCACAAAAAAGCCCCGCTTTTAAGGGCGGGGCTTTTTACTAAAGCAAGTACAAGTTAGATAACTTGAACTTCTTCAGCTTGCATGCCTTTCTGACCGCGGGTAGCGATGAAAGAAACCTGTTGGCCTTCTTTCAGGCTTTTGAAGCCGTCGGATTGGATAGCTTTGAAGTGAACGAACAGGTCGTCACCGGATTGTGGGGTGATGAAGCCGAAGCCTTTTTCATCGTTGAACCACTTAACGGTACCGGTTTGGCGATTAGACATGGTGTAACTCCTTGAACAAAGATAACTGCGACGCAGGAAGAACCCTGGCCGAGACTGAGTGCAAAGAGCAGGAAAAATTCTTGTAGATGGTTGGATCGAAATTCAACATATCGTGTAGAGATTCTCAGTGACACAAGCAGCACAGTGGCGCCACCTTAACCCTTTTTCCGGAACGTGCCAATGCTTCTTGCGAAGGTTTCTCTGTTTTCAGGACTGACGGTCCATCAAAAAAGAGAAAAGGCCCTGAATTCACGGGACATCGTCGAGAATTGCGCCCCGCGCTTTGAACCCTGAGCGCGCGCCCGGTAAGATGCCGGACAGAATTTTTCCACCTCGCTATTCAGGACACCCGCCATGAGCATCAAATCGGACAAGTGGATTCGCCGCATGGCGCAAGAGCACGGCATGATCGAACCTTTCGTCGAGCGCCAGGTGCGCGGCAGCGACGATAGCCGAGTGATCTCGTACGGCGTGTCCAGCTACGGCTACGATGTGCGTTGCACCAATCACTTCAAGGTGTTTACCAACATCAATTCGGCAATCGTCGACCCGAAAAACTTCGATGCGGGCAGCTTTGTCGATATCCACAGCGATGTCTGCATTATTCCGCCGAACTCCTTTGCCCTGGCGAGCACCGTCGAATACTTCCGCATTCCGCGCAACGTATTGACCATTTGCCTGGGTAAAAGCACCTACGCGCGCTGCGGCATCATCGTCAACGTCACGCCGCTCGAGCCAGAGTGGGAAGGTCATGTGACCCTGGAGTTCTCCAACACCACCAATCTGCCGGCGAAAATCTATGCGAACGAAGGTGTGGCGCAGATGCTGTTCCTTGAGTCCGACGAAGAGTGCGAAGTCTCCTACAAGGACCGTGGCGGCAAGTATCAGGGCCAGCGCGGCGTGACGCTGCCGCGCACCTGATCCGTTCATCTGGCCAGTCAGCGGGAATTCTTGAGCGGGTAGACACTCTATTGGGTGTACTGCCCGGTTCGCGCACAGCGGACGGGGCCATCGCTCAGGAGTGCTTTATGAAGATCGATCCGCAAATAAGTGCCGAACTGGCAAGGCTTGAGCCCAATCAGATTGGCGTTTTGGCCTGGTCCTTGTTGGCACATCCTCCCGTCAGCATGGCGGGGGGCATCCCCGGCCAACCCGATCCCGATACCCCGAACGAACAGCCTACGGAACCTGGTGAACCGACTTTGCCGGACGAGCCGCCTCCCGCGCCTGTCGCGTGATCGGCTGGTTGAAAATGAATGGCCAGTCAGCTGATGTCCTTGAAGACTTCAGCTGACTGGCCATATTTCGTTGTCGCCGATGACAAAGATCCTGCAACGGTCGTCCCGCTCGACCTGATACCCGCCGGTAAACGCCCCGAAGGCCGGAAGCAGGCTGATGGTTTCTCCCAGCCTGAAACACGCCAGTCGCAAACTTTGCCGACCCCTGCCTTTTAATCGATAAACCGGATGGACGTGTCCGGCAAGTACGTGGCGGTCAGGATAAGGGTCGGGTTCATGCTGCAAGGCGAATGGCCCCAGTAGCAACGGTTCAGGCACTACCCGGATGTGCAGCGAGGCAGGTGGATCGCCCGCTCGCTTGTCGTGGTTGCCGCGAATCAGCGTCATCGGCAAATCAGCATGCCGCGCCCGCCATTCGGCCAGCGCGCCCAACGTGGCCGCGGCATGAGAGCCAGGCCCGTGAAGAAAATCCCCGAGAAAAATCAGTTGCCGACAGGGCAGGGCCGCCAGCAACCCGTCCAGCACCGCGATATTGCTGGCGGTCGTGCCGTGAGGCACTGGTTGGCCCAGGCTTCGATACGCCGCCGCTTTACCAAAATGCACATCGGCGATCAGCAGGGCTTGTTGTGACGGCCAGTAGAGCGCTTTGTCCGGCAGCAGCCACATGTCTTCACCAGCCAGTCGCACGGGATAAGGCGTACTCATTAGTTCTTCCCGGTTTCGGCGGTTTTTTCGAGGTCGGTGACCATGCGCCGAATACGGTCTGCCAGTTTCTCCGAGCTCATGCTTTCGCGCATGCGCTCAACTAGCAGTGGAAACCCCAGCGGTGTAGGACGTTTGAGCTGATGCAGATCCAGTTGCAGATGGTTGATACGTTCCAGCGTCTGCTCCAGACGTCGAATATCCAATTCTTCCCGCAGAACTTCTTCCCCGGCCTGCGCCAGCAACAGATTCCCGGCGTCGTACTGTTTGAACACTTCAAAGAACAACCCGCTCGACGCTTGAACCTGACGTGTGCTTTTCGGCGCGCCCGGATAACCGGCAAACACCAGCCCGGCGATCCGCGCGATTTCCCGAAAACGGCGAAGTGCCAGCTCTCCAGCGTTCAGACTGGCGAGCACGTCCTCCAACAGGTGCTCGGGGCTCAACAGTCCGGGGTTCAGAACTTGCGGCCAGTCCACAGGCGTGGCGCTGAGCAACTCCAGCCCATAATCATTCACCGCGATGGAAAACGTTACCGCTTGCCGCTGACTCACGCGCCACGCCAACACACTCGCCAGCCCCAGATGCACCTGGCGCCCGGCAAAGGGATACAGGAACAGATGCCAGCCTTCGCGAGACTTGAGCGCTTCGGCCAGCAACGTCGTCGAGGTCGGCAAACCGGACCAGCGTTGCTGCACCTCTAAAAGTGGTCGCAATACGCGCATTTCCGGGCCAATAAATTCGCCCTGCGCCGCGGCACTGAAACGCTCGACCACCGCTTGCGCCAGCTCATTGGAAAGCGGCATCCTTCCGCCATTCCAGCGCGGTACCGCGGCTTTTTTCGCGGTGCTGCGTTTGACATAAGCGGTCATATTTTCCACGCGTATCAACTCCAGCAGGCGCCCGGCAAACAGAAAGCCGTCACCCGGTTTTAGCCGCGCAATAAAGCCTTCCTCGACACTGCCCAATGGCTTGCCACCACCCCCCTTGCTCCAGAACTTCAGCTGGATACTCGCATCGCTGACGATGGTGCCGATGCTCATGCGATGGCGCCGCGCCAGTCGCGCATCGGGCACGCGCCACACGCCGTGTTCATCCGGTTCAACCCGGCGGTAGTCCGGATAGGCTGTCAGAGACAATCCACCATGGCGTACGAACGCCAGCGCCCAGCTCCAATCCGCCAGGGTCAGGTCGCGATAAGCCCAGGCACCGCGTACTTCTTCATACAAATCAACGGGCAGAAACCCACCGCCCAACGCCATGCTGACCAAGTGCTGAACCAGCACATCCAGCGGCTTATGCGGTGATTCGCGGGGCTCGATACGACGTTGCGCCACGGCGTCTTGTGCCGCCGCCGCCTCAATGAGCTCCAGACTGTGCGTCGGGACCAGCGTCACCCGTGACGTTCGTCCCGGCGCATGCCCGGAACGGCCGGCTCGCTGCATCAGCCGCGCCACGCCTTTGGCCGAACCGATTTGCAGCACCCGCTCCACCGGTAAGAAATCCACACCCAAATCCAGACTCGAGGTGCAAACCACCGCTTTGAGATGACCTTCCTTGAGTGCTCGCTCGACCCAGTCACGGGTATCGCGCGACAGTGAACTGTGATGCAAGGCGATCAGCCCGGCCCAATCGGGGCGAGCTTCCAGTAGCGCCTGATACCAGATCTCGGATTGGGCGCGGGTGTTGGTGAACACAAGGCTGCTGGGGCTGGACTCCAGCTCCGCGACGACCTGCGGCAACATCTTCAAACCGATATGCCCGGCCCATGGAAAGCGTTCGATGGCGGGCGGCAGCAAGGTATCGACGAGCAGCGCCTTGGACGTCTGGCCCTGAACGCTGATGCCGCCCCCTTGTGGGATAAGCACCTGTTCAGCGTGAGCCTGATTGCCCAGCGTCGCGGAAACCCCCCACACGATCAATGCCGGATTCCAGCGGCGCAGACGGGCCAGGGCCAGTTGCAATTGCACGCCGCGCTTGTTGCCCAGCAACTCGTGCCATTCGTCGACCACCACCATGCGCAGGGTCGCCAGCGCCGTTTGCGCATCGGCGCGGGCGAGCATCAGCGTCAGGCTTTCAGGCGTGGTGATCAGCGTGGTGGGCAGACGCCGGCTCTGTCGTGCCCGTTCGCTGCTGCTGGTATCGCCGGTGCGCAGGCCGACACTCCATGGAATCTGCAAGTCGAGCAGTGGCGTTTCCAGGGCGCGAGCGGTGTCGGCCGCCAGCGCGCGCATGGGGGTTATCCACAGGACTGTCAGAGGTTGGGCGACCGGTTTTCGTTGGCGTGGCTTTTCAGGGGGGGCGACCGACGATATAAAGCGATTGAGCGCGGCAAACCAGACCGCATAGGTTTTGCCGGCGCCGGTGCTGGCGTGCAGCAATCCGGACTCGCCGCGTTTAACCGCCGTCCACACCCTTTTCTGAAAGGCGAACGGCTTCCATCCGCGGGCGGTGAACCATTGTTTTGCGTAGTCGGGGGAGGTTCCCATGCCGGCGGTGTGCGCTCTGAAAGTCTTCTTTCAGTGACCGCGGCGCAAGGGGACAAGTTTAAAAATCCCTTGTGGGAGCGAGCTCGCTCCCATAGGTTTGCGGTGTTACTTCAGGTTGCCGCTGAGGAACTGCTTCAGCCGTTCGCTCTTCGGATTGCCCAGCACGTCGTCTGGCGCACCTTCTTCTTCCACCAGCCCCTGGTGCAGGAACAGCACCTGGCTTGAGACTTTGCGGGCGAAGCTCATTTCGTGCGTCACCATGATCATGGTCCGGCCTTCTTCGGCGAGGCCCTGAATCACTCGAAGTACTTCACCCACCAGTTCCGGATCGAGCGCCGAGGTCGGTTCGTCAAACAGCATGACTTCCGGCTCCATCGCCAATGCGCGCGCAATCGCAACGCGTTGCTGCTGACCGCCGGACAGGAACGCCGGGTACTGGTCCGCGACGCGCGCGGCCAGGCCGACCTTGTCCAGGTAACGCCGGGCGCGGTCTTCGGCCTCTTCCTTGCTGCAGCCCAACACCCGGCGCGGTGCCATGGTGATGTTTTCCAGCACGGTCATGTGGCTCCACAGGTTGAAGTGCTGGAATACCATGGCCAGGCGGGTGCGGATCCGTTGGAGTTCGTTGGCGTCGGCCACGTGCATGCCGTGGCGATCCTTGATCATGCGGATGTTCTGCCCGTCCAGGCTCATCGCGCCGTCGTTGGGCTGTTCGAGAAAGTTGATGCAACGCAGAAAGGTACTTTTACCCGAGCCGCTGGCGCCGATCAGGCTGATGACGTCGCCGGTGTTGGCCTTGAGCGAAACGCCTTTGAGGACTTGATGATCGCCGTAGCTTTTATGCAGGCCTTCGATGGTCAGTTTGTACATGGGGCAGACATCCTCAAGGCGAAAGTAGGTAGCCACTGCGATAGGCTTCGGCGCCCGCGACATGCGCGATCACCATGCCGGCAGTGGCCATGCGCCGTAGCGAACGGGCGTACATCAACCCGGCGGCGGTGCAATGAACGGGGGTGACGCGATCGTTGATCGGGTCAATGATTTCGGCGATCAGTTGCCCGGCTTCCAGGTATTCCCCCGGCAGTGCGGTGAACACCAGCAGACCGCCGACCGGCGTTTCCACCGGCTCGACGCCGGCCAGCGGTGTGGCCGGGTAGGGCAACTCGGGCAGTGGCGCCGGTTCGCCGGCGATGGCGCCGAAGTGAATCAGGTAATCGATCAGCGCCTGGCAATCGAGGCTGGCCAGCGGATGATTGACGTCACCTTGACCGCGCAATTCCACCGTCACCGAAAAACTGCCCAGCGGAATGTCGAAGCGTTCGCCGAAGCGCTCCTTCAACTGCCACCAGAGCAGGGTGAAACATTCATCGAACGACTGACCACCGGAGTCGGTGGCCAGCAAACTCGCTTCGGCACCGATATAACGCGCCAGCGGTTCGACCTGCGGCCAGGCTTCCGGCGTGGTGTAGAGGTGCGCGACGGCTTCGAAATCGCAATGCAGGTCGAGCACCATGTCTGCGTCGCAGGCCAGCCGTTGCAGGGTCAGGCGCTGGGATTGCAGCTGGGTGCTGGCGGTTTGCCGGGCGAGGGCGTCGCGCAAACTGTCGCGGATCAGACCGAGGTTGCGCTGCGGATCGTCACTGAGTTGGGCTTCGATCTCGTTGCCGACTGCTTCGCTGACATCGACGAACCAGCGGTTGAAGTTCTGGCCGCTTTCGAGCTCGTAACGGCCCAGTGGCACATCCATCACCACTTGTTCCAGACCCACCGGGTTGGCCACGGGGACCAAGACGATTTCGCTGCGCAGGCGGCCGCTGGCTTCAAGTTCGGCCAGGCGTTGCTTGAGGTGCCAGGCGACCAGCATGCCGGGCATTTCGTCGGCGTGCAGGGACGCCTGGATGTAGATCTTGCCTTGGGCCGACGTGGGGCCGTAATGAAAACTGTGAATCTGTCGTGCAGTCCCCGGCAGCGGGGCCAGCAGGTCATGAATCTGGTGGCGCATGTCTCTTTATTCCTAAAGCGGGTCCTAGTGGGTCGGCCCGAGGAAGGCCAGCCAGCGGCGTTCGGCGAGACGGAACAGGCCGACCAGCGCGAAGGTCACGGTCAGGTAGATCAGTGCGGCAATGCCGAATGACTGAAAGGTCAGGAAGGTCGCCGAGTTGGCGTCCCGAGCGACTTTCAAGATGTCCGGGATGGTCGCGGTGAACGCCACGGTGGTCGAGTGCAGCATCAGAATCACTTCGTTGCTGTAATAAGGCAACGAGCGACGCAGGGCCGACGGCATGATCACGTAGGCATACAGCTTCCAGCCGGTCAGGCCGTAGGCTTTGGCGGCTTCGACTTCGCCGTGGTTCATGCTGCGAATCGCCCCGGCGAAAATCTCCGTGGTGTAGGCGCAGGTGTTGAGGGCGAAGGCGAGGATGGTGCAGTTCATCGCGTCGCGAAAAAACGCATCCAGCACCGGTTGTGCGCGGATGGCGGCCAGGCTGTAGATGCCGGTATAGCAAATCAGCAGCTGAATATAGAGCGGTGTGCCACGGAACAGATAGGTGTAGAACTGCACCGGCCAACGGACGTAGAAGTGAGGCGAGACCCGGGCGATGGACAGCGGGATCGACACCAGGAAACCGATGAAAATCGAGGCACTGAGCAGCCATAGGGTCATGGCCAGGCCTGTGATGTTCTGGCCGTCGGTGTAAAGGAAGGGTTTCCAGTATTCCTGCAAGAGTTCGATCATCGTACGGCCTCCCGGGAACCAGCGGCGTAACGGCGCTCGAGCCAGCGCAGGACGAAGTTGGAAGCGCTGGTAATCAGCAGGTAAATCACCGCGGCCAGCACCAGGAAATAGAACAGTTGATAGGTGCTTTTGCCCGCGTCCTGAGCGGCTTTGACCAGGTCGGCGAGGCCGATGATCGACACCAGCGCAGTGGCCTTGAGCATCACCATCCAGTTATTGCCGATCCCCGGCAGGGCAAAACGCATCATTTGCGGGAACACCACGATCCAGAAACGCTGGCCACGCTTGAGGCCATACGCGGTTGCGGCTTCGACCTGGCCACGCGGTACCGCGAGAATCGCGCCACGGAAGGTTTCGGTGAAGTACGCGCCATAGATGAAGCCCAGGGTGATGACCCCGGCGCTGAATGGGTTGATCTCGATGTATTCCCATTCCATGAAGTCGGTGAACGACGTCAGCCAGGTTTGCAGGCTGTAGAAAATCAACAGCATCAGCACCAAGTCCGGGACGCCGCGAATCAACGTGGTGTAGACCTGCGCCGGCACGCGCACCAGTTTGACTTTGGACAGTTTGGCACTGGCGCCCAGCAAGCCGAGCAACACGGCCACCAACAGCGACAACGCCGACAATTTGATCGTCATCCAGGTGCCTTGCATCAGCAACGGACCGAAGCCCTTGAGGCTGAAGGCAGAGAGCCCCAGATTTTGTAGTAGGTTTTCGAACATAAATCAGCAACCTGATCGGATGAAAAAAGCGCCCATCGCGAGATGGGCGCCGGGCATTATTTGCCGCTGTACAGATTCAGATCGCCAAAGTGTTTCTTTTGAATCTCGGCGTATTTGCCATCATCGTGTAACGCTTTGATACCTTTATCCAAAAGCGCTTTCAGCTCGGTGTTACCTTTCTTAATACCGACAGCCGTTTTGGCCGGCAGCAAATGGTCGTCGACCGGCTTGCTGACATCATAGTCGGCGCCTTGTGGCGACTTCAGGAAGCCCAGTTCGGCTTGCAGCATGTCCTGAATCCCTGCGTCGAGACGACCGGAAGTCAAGTCGGCATAGACCTGATCCTGGTTGGCGTAGGCCTGGGTTTTCACGCCAGCCTTGTCCAGAACGGCTTTGGCATAGGCTTCCTGGATGGTGCCTTGCTCGTAGCCGACGGTTTTGCCCTTGAGTGAGGCGACGTCTTCAGTCACGCCAGACCCTTTTTTGAACACGTAGGCGGTCGGGCCGGAGAACAGCTCGCTGGAGAAGTCGATGACTTTTTCGCGGGCTTCGGTGACGGTCATCGAAGAGATCACACCGTCGAATTTATTGGCCTTCAGTCCCGGAATCATGCCGTCGAAATCGCTTTCGACCCATTTGCACTTGACCTTCAGCTCGGCGCAGATCGCGTTCCCCAGATCGATGTCGAAGCCTACCAGGCTGCCGTCGGCCGCTTTCGACTCGAACGGTGCATAGGAAGGGTCAACGCCAAAACGCAGTTCCTTGTATTCCTTTGCCATGGCGGAACCAGCAGCCATGCACAACGCCAGTGCAGAAAGGGTCAGCAATGCTTTTTTCATTATTCAATCCCTAAGAACCAATATGAGCGCTTGTGGCGCAGAGTTATTGTTACTGGTAAGCGTAAGACCTATTGAAAGTAGCAATTTCCGAACCAGAGTCCCGAACAAGCGTTTTAAAAGGTCATACAAGAAGTGACTGCGCGGGAATTGTGCACGAAAACGGGCGCCGTGGAAGTGTCGCACCAAGATGGTTCGGGGTGGCACAAATTAATGTAGGAGAGGGGTTCAGCTCAGTAAATTTTGCAGGGTGCCGAGATTGTCTGCCTCATCGATTGACTTATCCTGACGCCAGCGCAGCATTCTCGGAAAACGCACGGCGATCCCGCTCTTGTGACGTTTTGACAGGGCAATGCCTTCGAACCCCAACTCAAACACCAGGGTGGGTTTCACGCTGCTCACCGGGCCGAATTTCTCCACCGTGGTTTTGCGTACGATGCTGTCGACCTGGCGCATTTCTTCGTCGGTGAGTCCTGAATAAGCCTTGGCGAAGGGCACCAACGTGCGTTCGCTGGCGTCGGGCGGGCCATCCCAGACCGCGAAGGTGTAATCGCTGTAGAGACTGGCCCTCCGTCCATGACCTCGTTGGGCATAGATCAGCACCGCATCGACGCTGAACGGGTCGACTTTCCATTTCCACCACACGCCCATGTCCTTGGTCCGACCCACGCCGTACAGCGCATCGCGCGCCTTGAGCATCATGCCTTCGACGCCGAGACGGCGGGAAGCTTCCCTTTGGCGGGCGAGGTCCAGCCAGTCCTCGCCGGTCAATACCGGGGAGAGCAACAACACCGGGTCGTGGCAGGCGGCGATCACCTGCTCCAGTTGGGTGCGCCGCCTGGCCTGAGGCCGCGTGCGCCAGTCCTCACCGGCCCACTCCAGCAGGTCGTAGGCGAGCAAGACCACCGGCACCTCATCGAGAATTTTCTTGCCGAGGACTTTGCGTCCGATGCGCTGCTGCAACAGGGCAAACGGCTGCACGGCGGGGGCGGCGGGTGAGGCTGGATCGAAGGCATCTTCGGTGTCGGGGCGGGCGCTTTTCCAGGCGACGATTTCACCATCGATCACGGTGCCGTCGGGTAAGCCGTGTGTTAGATGATCGAACTCGGGAAAGCGCTCGGTCACCAATTCTTCACCCCGGGACCAGATCCACAACCGCCCGTCACGCTTGACCATTTGGGCGCGAATGCCATCCCATTTCCATTCCACCAGCCAATGGCTGGCGGGGCCAATCAACCGTTCGAACTGCTCGACGGGTTGCGCCAGCGAATGGGCCAGAAAAAAAGGGTAGGGTTGACCACCCCGTTCAGCGTGTTCACTTGCGGATTCGACGGCGATCAGTTTCAGGTAACTCGCCGCATTCGGGCGATTTGTCAGGTCGGTGTACCCGACCATGCGCTGGGCCACGCGTTTGCTGTCGAGCCCGGCCATGGCCGCTAGCGCTCGGGTCACCAGCAGCTTGGAGACGCCAACACGGAAGCTGCCGGTGATCAGTTTGATGCACAGCATCAGGCTGGCGCGATCCAGTTGCGACCAGAGTTCGGGCAGACGCTGGGCAAGCAATTCGGGTGATTCGCCGCGCAAGGTCAGCAGCTTGTCTTCAATCCATACCGCCAACCCTTCAGTGGAACGGTGCGGCGACTCGGGCAACACCAGCGAGATGGTTTCTGCCAGATCGCCGACTGCTTGATAGCTCTCTTCGAATAGCCAAGGTTCCAGCCCGGAAAGCGCTTGCGCCAGCTCTCGCAACACGCGCACCGGCACCAATTGTCGAGGTCGCCCACCGGACAAAAAATACACCGCCCAGGCGGCATCTTCCGGCGTGGCCTGGGTAAAGTAGTGTTGCATCGCGACCAATTTGGCGTTGCTCGACGTGGTGGCGTCGAGTTCGGCATACAGCTCGGCGAATGCCTTCATGCAAGCACCTTGTCGTTCTCGGATTCTGTCCCGGCGCTTTCTTCCTCGTCATCGCCGTATTCGGTAGTGAAGCTTTGTGCATCCAGACCTTGTTCGAGCAGATGGCGCACCAGCACGCCGACCGAACCGTGGGTCACCATGACGCGCTCGGCGCCGGTCTGTTTGATCGCCCACAGCAGGCCCGGCCAATCGGCATGGTCGGACAGTACAAATCCTCGGTCGACGCCGCGCCGACGGCGAGTGCCCCTCAAGCGCATCCAGCCGCTGGCGAAGCCGTCGCTGTACTCGCCGAAACGCCGCATCCAGGTGCTGCCGCCTGCTGACGGCGGGGCGATGATCAGCGCTTTGGGCATCATCGGGTCGCTCTTTTTGACGTCGCCGGCATAGATCGTCGGAGCCAGGTAAACGCCGCTCTGGCGATACACCTGATTGAGTGGCTCCACGGCGCCATGTACCAGAATGGGGCCGAGGCTGGCGTCGATGCCATGGAGAATGCGCTGGGCTTTGCCGAACGAGTAGCAGAACAGCACGCTAGCGATGTTGGCAGCGGCATTGGCTTGCCACCACTGATTGATCTCGGTGAACACCTCGGCCTGGGGCTGCCAGCGATAGATCGGCAGGCCGAAGGTCGATTCGGTGATGAACGTGTGGCACCGCACTGGTTCGAAGGGCGCGCACGTGCCGTCAGCTTCAGTTTTGTAATCCCCCGAAGCAACCCAGACCTCACCCTCGTATTCCAGACGCACCTGGGCCGAACCGAGCACATGGCCAGCGGGGTGAAAACTGAGGGTGACGCCATGATGTTGGAGGGGCTGGCCGTAAGGCAGGGTTTGCAGGTTGATGTCCGCACCGAGACGAGCGCGCAGGATGCCCTCGCCGGCCGATGCGGCCAGGTAATGACGATTGCCGCTACGGGCATGGTCGCTGTGGGCGTGGGTGATGATCGCGCGTTCGACCGGCTGCCATGGGTCGATGTAGAAATCCCCGGCCGGGCAGTACAAACCTTCAGGACGCGCGATAACAAGGTCCATATCGTTACCAAAATGGAGGGACTTGTTAGCTATGAGGTTGGCGTGAAGCCAGAAGTTCTATCGAGATTTCATTGGCGAACAACGTTCCAATGTGGGAGCGGGCTTGCTCGCGAAGGCGGCTTAACATTCAACGACGATGCTGAATGTCAGATCGCTTTCGCGAGCAAGCCCGCTCCCACATTTGCTCGGTGGTGAGCCTTACTTTCCGGGTGTCAGGGTCAGTTGAGTCTTGCCGTACACCTTGTCAAAGTTCTGCGGCTGCATCGGCAGGCTCATGTATTGCCCCTTGAGCCAAGGATCGATGCTGTTCAGGTAGTTAGGGCTGGCAGGGTTGCCCGACTGACCGGTGCCGTTCTGGCCCATCAGCGGCTCGGGCTGGCCGAAGTCGACGATAAAGCGCATGGCCGGCGCCAGCGAGGTGTTGAAGTCCTGACCCCAAGCGAAAGCCGACGTGTTCAGCGTGGTGTGATCTCCGCCCGCTGCGACTGGCCCGCGAACGGTCTGGCCGTTGGCGTTTTTCCACTCGTAACGGTGCAATTTCCCCCACTGCCAGGCTTTGTGATCGCCGCCCAGCTGACTGTCACCAGCGCTGATTGCTGCCGCCAGGCTACGGGCGAGGATCGCCGGTTTATCTTCTTTCTGCGGTGTGCGGGCGTCATCCCAGAACGGGCTGTCTTCGCGTCCCAGCAAATGATCGGCCTGCGCCGCGTAGGACAACTTGCCATTGGCGACAAAGGCTTTCCACGTCGGGCTGCTTTCCGGACCCAGTTCGTCGAGGAAGATTTGCTTCATGCTTTCCTGCAGGAACAGTTCGTAAATCGCAGCGTCAGCCGAGGTCGAACTGAGTTTGCCGTCGAACGCCATCAGGCGGGTATACGCCTCGTGAGCCTTGCCGCGATCGGCAACCGGCAGCGCTTCGATGGCCTGTTTGAGCGGCTGGGCCATGCCCGGTGCTTCAAACACCTTCTTCAGTTTGGCGGCGAACGTGGTGGTCTGGTCGTATTGCATCGCGATTACGCTGCGCGTGTCGTGTTTGCCGGCGCCCGCCAGTTCGGCCAGGCGTTCGCCACGCTCCGGTGCTGCCCAGGAATTGGACAGTTGCATGCCGTAGCCATGGGGAATGACGCGCTGGTTGGCGGTGCCGAGCCATCCTTGGGCTGGATCCTGATCATAGGGGTGCAGCATCGGGTCGGCGTAACCGTCCCAGTCGTAGCGACCTTCCCAACCCGGCGATGGCAGCAGGCCTTCGCCTTCGCGGCGGTTCGGGTAGCGGCCGGTGACTTGCCAACCAATGTTGCTCGCATCGGCGAAGACCAGGTTCAGGGCGATGGCGCGGATTTCGCGGCTGGCGTCCGAGGCTTTCTCGACGGTCTGGGCCCGGGACAGGTCGAAAAACGCGTCCAGGGTTTTGTCGTCGGTGAAGTTCGGCATTTGCAGGGCGAGGCCGAAACCGTTTGCCAGCGTAGTGCCTTGGGCGCTGTTAAGCAGCGGGCCGTGACGGGTTTCGTATATCGTTTCGCGAATCGGCCGCTGACCTTTGACGAAGTAGGTTTCGTTGCGCACGACGACGGGCTGCCACTTGCCGGCCACTTCATACGTGAGGCCGTTGCCCTGGCGTTTGATTTTTTCCAGGAACAGGTCCTGGTTGTCACCCATGACCGTGGTCATGCTCCAGGCCACTTTGCCGTTGAACCCCCCGAGTACCATCGGCAAACCGGCAATGGTCACGCCCGCCGCCTGATATTTCGGCGCGCGAATCTGCACGTAACTGAACAGCGACGGCACACCGAGCGGGCCATGGCTGTCACTGGCCAGCAGGCTTTTGCCACTGCGGCTGCGTTGCGGGGCGATTGCCCAGTTGTTCGACGAGGTGGCGCCCAACAGATTCAGGTCGGACAGTTGGCCCGTGGCTTTGCTGATTTCGGCCAGGCCGGGGATCGCGCCGTTGAGCTTGATGCCCTGCAGTTTATCGGCTTCGCCCAACGGCAGTTTTTCATCGGGCGCCGACGGCGTCAGCCAGGCGAGTTTGTCGGTGGTGACGGTCTGGGCCAGCATCAACGAGGAAATTTCTTCCGGCAAGTTGGCCGATTGACTGAAGTTCAGCAGGCAGAAAATCAGCGCCGAATCTTCCGGCTTCCAGTACTCAGGCGTGTAACCGGTGGCCGCGAGATCCGCTGGCAACTTGTCGCGATAGCGGAACAGGTAGGCGTTGACGCCTCGCGCATAGACTTCGAAGAAGCGTTTGAGGCGCGGCGAAGAAGCTTTGTACAGTTCGCCGGCGCTCTTCTTCAGATTCACTGCGCGCATGTAGCGGTCGGCGTCCAATAAATCGGCGCCGGACATCTCTGCGAGACGGCCTTCAGCCAGCAGGCGCAGGGTGACCATTTGCGTGATGCGGTCGCTGGCGTGGACGTAACCGAGGGTGAACAACGCGTCGTGGAAGCTGTTGCTTTCGATCAACGGCATGCCCATGGCATTGCGGCGCACCGAAACGTTCTGCGCCAAGCCCTTGAGCGGCTGCACACCGGAGGTCGGCAGGAGGGTGTCCTGAGCGTCCCGGGTCTGACAACCGGACAGGCTCAGAACGCCGGCCACTGCTGCGGCAACGCCGAACCGGGGAAGAAAATGTGTAAGGGCTGGCGAGGCCATGGCAAAGCTCCTGCGGGGGTAAAGACGCAATAAAGGCGCTACGTTAGTGAGCAGGAGGAGGGCGCGCAAGCGGCGACGGGGTTATTTCTTTTCGAAGCCGAACGCGCAGCGTCCGTAGAGGCATTCCCACGCAGAGCGTGGGAATGATCTTGGGGAAAGGCTCAGGGTTTTGGCGGGTTGATTTTGGCTGCCAGGGCATAGGCTTTTACGGTCGCCGGGCGATTCTGGATGTGGTTGAACCAGCGCAGCACGTTCGGGAAATCTTCCAGGTTTTGGCTCTGCCACTGGTGGGACACGATCCACGGGTAGATCGCCATGTCGGCAATGCTGTACTCGCTGCCGGCGACAAACTCATGGGTCGCCAGGTGCTTGTCCAGCACCCCGTACAAGCGTGCGGTTTCATCGATGTAGCGCTTGATCGCGTAGGGGATTTTCTCCGGCGCGAACTGGCTGAAGTGATGGTTCTGCCCGGCCATCGGCCCCAAACCGCCCATTTGCCAGAACAGCCATTGCAGCGCCAGCTGACGACCGCGCAAGTCCTTGGGCAGGAACCGACCGGTTTTTTCCGCGAGGTACAGCAAGATCGCCCCCGACTCGAACACCGATAACGGTTCACCACCATCGACCGGCTCATGATCGACGATGGCCGGGATTTTGTTGTTCGGCGAGATTGTCAGGAACCCGGGTTTGAACTGCTCGTTCTGGCTGATGTTGATCGGGTGAACGTGGTAGGGCAGACCTGTCTCTTCCAGGAATATCGAGATTTTGTGGCCGTTGGGGGTGGTCCAGTAATACAGGTCGATCATGCAGTGCTCCACATCAGGAGGGTGTCAGGTGAGACAGCAACCGCAGGCATCAGGTCGTCCTGTTTGCGTTCGATGGCTTGCCTGTTATTGGAGGTGATGCTGAAGTGGGTGAAATTCAATGACCCCGCAGGAGAAAAAACCGGCATGGCGCTCAAGTCCCGCGCAGCATTGATCATCATCGATCAACAAAACGGCATTCTGCATCCCCGGCTCGGTCGCCGGAATAATCCTCAGGCCGAGGAGCGAATCCTTGATCTGTTGGCATTTTGGCGCCGAACCGGGCGGCCGGTGATTCATGTGCAGCACCTGTCCCGCTCTCCGGATTCAGTGTTCTGGCCACAGCAGTCGGGGGTGGAATTTCAGGAGCGGTTCCAGCCAATGACCGGCGAACAGCTAATCCAGAAACAGGTGCCGGATGCTTTTTGTGGTACGGAGCTGGAGGCGAGTTTGCGCGAAGCGGGGATTGAGCAGTTGGTGATTGTGGGTGTGGCGACGAATAACTCGGTGGAGTCCACGGCGCGAACGGCCGGGAATCTGGGGTTTGAAACGTGGGTGGCAGAGGACGCGTGCTTTACCTTCGACAAGGCGGATTATTTTGGCACGGCGCGTTCAGCTGAGGATGTGCATGCGATGTCGCTGGGGAATTTGCATGGGGAGTATGCGACGGTCCTGAGTACTGCGCAGATTCTGAACTGAGTGTGCCCTTGAGGGCCTCTTCGCGAGCAGGCTCGCACAGGAGTTATATGTCGTCCATAGAACCCCTGTGAGCGAGCCTGCTCGCGAAGGCGATTCAACAGGCGAAGCAGTTCTTCGCCCGAAGCCTCAAGCGCCGTGGCACTTCTTGAATTTCTTGCCATTGCCGCACGGGCAAGGGTCGTTGCGGCCGACGTCTTTCAGGGCGTTGCGTACCGGTTCCTGGTGAGCGTGGCCGCAGTTCGGGCCGTGAACATGGCCATGGTCGTGATCGTGGTGGTCGTGATGGTCATGATCGTGATTGCAGTCAGGGCCATGGACGTGGGGTTGCTGGGTCATCGGGTGTGCTCCGGAATTAAATCGGCGGGGATTATCACGCCATTGCGCGCAAGGTGCACGTCATGTGCGATGAATAAACCGGTTTCCAGTTCACCTTCCAGACGATAGGGAATGGGTTGGTCGGGTTTTTTCAGCATTTTCACCAGGTCGCGCACCTTGGGCCAGAGGTTGGTGCGGATCGGAACTTTGAAGTAAGCGCTGTGCTTGGGGCTGATCGTAAACCAGTGATCGTACTCACCTTCGGTCAGCAAGATGTCTCCCAAGTGAATTCGGTACTCAAGGCTGCGCACGGTCAAGTCGCTGTCGTTGGGGTTGTCGATGCGAAAGTGCAGGAGAAATTTCTGCTCAAGCAGTTTCGCCCGCACCACTTCAACCTTGATGAGATGCACCTCGGGGTCCGGCTCGTCGTCATCGAACCACGACGCACAGCCAGCGAGCCCCAGAAACAGGAGCAGGCTGAGCAGATTGAGTGCGTGTCGCCGGGTGATCATGCTCGTGTATCTCCCTTGAACCTGTCGCCCACCTCAAGTGTTGAAATACCCCGCGCAACATTTCTTGAATTTCTGCCCGCTGGCGCACGGACAGGCGTCATTGCGCCCGGCCTTGAGTTGAACCGTCGGGTCGATGAAATACCAGTGGCCGGCGTTCTGCACGAAGGACGAGCGCTCGCGGTGGCTGTGTTCGCCGCTGCCATCGTGCCAGCGTGCAGTGAAGGTCACGAAGGCGTGCTCCGGCTGGCCGCCGAAGACTTCGGAGCTTTCCACCTCCAGGCCAAGCCAGGTGCTTTGCGCGCTCCAGTTGCTGATGGACTGACGATCCAGTCCGGCCTGTTGCGCGGGCAGGGTGGTCGCCACCAGATAGTCGATCAGCCCCAGCACGTAGGCGCTGTAGCGCGAGCGCATCAAGGCTTCGGCACACGGCGCCGGATGCCCGGCGTGGTAATGACCGCAGCAGGCATCGAGCAGGGTGCCGCTGCCGCAAGGGCAAATGGATGTACTCATTGCATTACCACCAATATTTCCCGAAGTTTTCCGGGTTGGCCCAAAAGCGTGAGTTGAGCCAGTCGGGTACTTGTTTGTAGTCAAGCAGATCATAGGTGAACAGGGTCAATACCTGTTCATCGCGCTGGAAGCGCTCGCTGGCTTGCAGCGCCAGGGAGAAAAAATCCGTCTCCTGCCAGCCGCTGGCCGACAAGTCGGCCAGCACCGCAATGCGGCTTGCGTTGAGGTTGCGGATCCCGCCGAGCAGGTTCAGTCCATCGCGTTTTGGCAAATGTTCGAGGCAATCGACCGCCAGCGCCAGATCGAACCGGCGTGCCGCCAGTTCCGCCGGCAACGGCCCCGGAGCCGCATGAGCAACACATGTATCCGGGTGGGCCAGCTTAAACGCTTCCAGGGCGGGAAACTCACTTGCGCCGATCAGCAACAGCTGCGCGGGAGCGTAAAGGTCCAGCAAAGCGGCCAGCGCCTGTTGCGGCGTGCGTGAAGAAATTGCTGCAATCATTAAAGATCCTCAATCAGAGCACCAAGACTAGCCTGCCTGAACGTCCGGGCCTAGAGCGCGTTTACCGCAATGGAATAAAACAGCCATGGCCTATTGCTGGCGGAGTTTAATAGTCGGGTCTTTACTACCTGAATCGGTTCTAAGCCGATCCCTCAGGAGAAAACTAGATGAGCATAGTTCGGACAGCATTACCCTTGGTTCTGCTCACCAGTGTGTTGACTGGTTGCGCAGGTTTGCAGAAAACCGACTGGCCGACCTGCGCGGCTGTCGGTGGTGTCGTGGGCGCGGGTCTCGGCGCGACCGAGAGTTCCGCATGGGCAGGCTATGGCGCGCTGCTCGTCGGCGGCACGGCAGCGGCCTATTGCTGGGTTCACGGTGATGGCGACGAAGACGGTGATGGTGTACCGGATAGCCGTGACAAGTGCCCGGGCACACCGCACGGCGTGAAAGTCGATGCCAACGGTTGCCCTCCACCTGCACCGGTGGTTGAAGAGGCTGTTGTGGTCAAGGAAGAAACCATCGTCATCCGCGATGTTCACTTCCAGTTTGACAAAGCCACACTCACACCATCCGACAAGCAGGTTCTGGACAAGATCGCCACTCGCTTGAAGGCGGAAGCGCCTACTGCACAACTGACCGTAACGGGTCATACCGACAGCGTGGGCAGCGATGCCTACAACCAGAAACTGTCGGATAAACGCGCTCACTCGGTGGTTGAATACCTCATCGCGCAAGGCGTGCCACGCAGCAGCTTCGTGTCTGTGGTCGGTGCCGGTGAAAGCCAGCCGGTCGCCGATAACAAAACGGCTGACGGCCGCGCGATGAACCGTCGCACGGAAATCAAAATCAACCGTTAAAGTCCCTTCCGCTCCGCGGCTTGTGTAGTCGCGCAAGCGGGTCTTTACTCCTGTGTAACCGGTATGGGCCGGTAACACAGGAGCTTTCAATATGAGCGTTCTCACAAGGACCGTCCTGCCGGTTCTGCTGCTTGGCAGCGTGTTGACCGGTTGCGCAACTCACAGCGATGGCACTGCCCCCCTCAATCAACGCACCTGGCCGATCTGCAGCGTCATTGGCGGGCTGGTGGGCGGCGGGTTGGGCGCCATCGAAAGTGGCGGCTGGGCGGCCGGCGGAGCAGCGCTCGGGATCTTGACCGGTGGCTTGATCTGTTACGCCCAGGATGGCGACGAAGATGGCGACGGCGTTTTCGATCGACGCGATCGTTGCCCCGATACACCCGCCAATACCCAGGTCGATCATCGTGGTTGCCCACTGCCGCAATATCAGGTCAGTGTGAAACCTGCCGAACCTGTACCCGAGGAAGTCATCACCCTCAGCGATGCGGGCGACGTGCTGTTTGCGTTCAATAAATCCGACCTGACCCCGGCTGCGCAGAATCAGCTGAATGCGCTGATGCCGAAATTGCAAAGCGCCGATGTGGTGAGTATCAAGGTGGTTGGCTATACCGACAGCGTCGGTTCCGATGTCTACAACCAATTCTTGTCGGAACGTCGCGCCACCAGCGTGGCGGCCTATCTGATGAACCAGGGGCTGGACCCGAACAAACTCACCAGTGAAGGCAAGGGCGAAAGTCAGCCTATAGCCGATAACGCGACTGACGAAGGCCGCGCGAAAAACCGTCGCGTGGAATTGCACATCAATCGCTAAGTCGCTAAATAGAGCCATCGGCACACCCAGTCGGTGATGCCGATGGCCATTCGGCGGTCTTCATGAAGAATTTTCCGTTGCCCTCTGGCATATCCCGCGTGGAAGCCGTTACTGTGCGTCCAAAGAATAATGATCGGCGGGGGAGCGTATGAAGGTGTTTTGGGGGCTGGGGAAATTATTGACCCTGCTGTTCTGGATGGTGGTGCTGGTCAATCTGCTCACGCCGTTTGTTTATCCGCTGCACCCGTTGGTCAATCTGGCCGGGGGCTTGCTGGCACTGTTCCATCTGCTGGAGCTGGTGTTCTGCAACCGCAGCCTCAAAGGCCGCGCCCACCCTTGGCGTGATCGTCTGCAAATTGCCATTTTCGGCGTCTTCCATCTTCAAACCCTCCCAGCTCCCTCCGTACCGAAGGCTTCCCATGCGTAATCTCTGTCTGCTCGCCGCATTTATCAGTCCATTGGCCTGCGCTCAGGTGGTCAGTGTCGAAGCCAACTCGTTGATGCGCTTGCCCAACACGGCCAGCACCTTGCAACTGGAGCGGCTGGACGTCGCCGATTACGGCACGTTGTTGATTCCTTCGAACGTCACCGAAGTGACCGTGGGTGAGTTGCGTCTTGGGCGTGAGGCGCGAATTGCCATCGTGCCGAGTGAGCAACCACTGGAATTGAAAGTGCATCGTGCTGAGTTGTCGGAAGGCAGCCAGATCACCGCGAGGGGGGCGCCGGGGAGTTTCCAGAAGGCGGCACGTTCGGGGCGTAACCTGAATTTGCAGATCAAGGCGTTGAACGCTCCGCAATTGTTGGTAGATGCTCGCGGCGGCGCAGGCGCACCGGGGTTTTTTGGTCTTGACGGCGCCAATGGCCAGGATCCGGGTTGCACGTGGGGCCAGGCCGGTCGCGGTGCCGATGGCAGCAATGGCAGTGATGGTCAGCCGGGGGCTGCGGGTGCGCTGGTGAAGCTGGAAGTACCGCGCGATTACCCTGCGGATAAAATCAAGGTGCAGGTCGCTGGCGGCGCCGGTGGCATCGCTGGCCCTGGCGGTAAACCGGGGGCGGGTGGCCAGGCCAAAGGCTGTCTGGTGTACAAGGCCGATGGCGGCAAAAGTGGCCATCCGGGTGCGGATGGACAGCCTGGGCCTGCCGGTGCGGCGGGTTCTGTAACTGTTCAGCGGTTGTAAACAGTTCACTATCGTTCCCACGCAGAGCGTGGGAGCGATCATTAGAACATCGGTCGGGCAGCCGCAATCGCCACCAGCAGCAAGCCCACCAACAGATTAATCCCCACCAACCGCCGAATCTTCCCAAGCACCGCAGCGCCCGCCGGCCAATCCTGCGCCGTCACCGCTGCGCGCAACTCCGGCAACATCAATGCCTGGATCCGGATAAACAGCGCCGTCATTACCACGTACAACCCCATCATCACCTGCACATACCGCGGCGCGGCCTCGAACCCGGCATATTGCAGATGAATCATGCCGACGCCGCTGATTGGCAGCAGCACCACCGCGACCCAGACCCAACGGAAAAATCCTTGAAACACTTCCACCCACAGTTTCAAGCGGGCGGGGCCTTCCAGCGCCTTCATGGCCGCGGGGCGCAAGACCATCCAGGCGAAAAACATGCCGCCTACCCACACCAGGGCGGACAGGACATGCAGGGTATAAACGATGCCAAAAGGTGTCATTGGGGTACTCCGTTCTGCGCGGGATTAATTAGCGGGGTATGATAGCCGCCATCCGAAACCACTGAAAATTTATCCAGCGTTTTTAGCGCCCGACAATCCATGATCAGCACCGAACTCAAAACCACGATCCAGGGCGCCTATTCGCGTTTTCTCGAAGCCAAGAGCCTCAAGCCGCGCTACGGCCAACGCCTGATGATCGCCGAAATTGCCAAGGTCCTCGGGGATATCGACACCGACGACGAAGGCCGGCGCAGTGGCGACCCCGCGATTGTCGCGGTGGAAGCCGGCACCGGTACCGGCAAAACCGTGGCCTACAGCCTGGCGGCGATCCCGACCGCCAAGGCTGCCGGCAAACGCCTGGTGATCGCCACGGCCACCGTCGCCCTGCAAGAGCAGATCGTCTACAAGGATTTGCCCGACTTGATGCGCAACAGCGGGCTTAATTTCAGCTTCGCGTTGGCCAAGGGCCGGGGGCGCTACATGTGCCTGTCCAAGCTCGACATGTTGCTGCAGGAAGGCCACGCACAAACGGCCACGGCGCAGTTGTTCGAAGAAGAAGGCTTCAAGATCGAGGTCGACGAGGCCAGCCAGAAACTGTTCACCAGCATGATCGAAAAACTCGCCGGCAATAAATGGGACGGCGACCGCGACAGTTGGTCCACCGCGCTGGAAGATGCCGACTGGGCGCGTCTGACCACCGATCACAGCCAGTGCACCAACCGCCATTGCCCGAACTTCGGCCAGTGCGCCTTTTACAAGGCCCGCGAAGGCATGGGCAAGGTCGACGTCATTGTGACCAACCACGACATGGTCCTGGCCGACCTGGCGCTGGGTGGCGGTGCCGTGCTGCCGGACCCACGCGATACCCTCTACGTGTTCGACGAAGGCCATCACCTGCCAGACAAGGCCATCGGCCACTTTGCCCATTACACCCGCCTGCGTTCCACCGCCGACTGGCTGGAAACCACCGCGAAAAACCTCACTAAATTGCTGGCCCAGCATCCGCTGCCCGGCGATTTGGGCAAGTTGATCGAACAAGTGCCGGAACTGGCCCGCGAGATCAAGACCCAGCAGCAATTCATGTTCACCGCTTGCGAGCAGGTCGCTGATTTCAAACCCGGCGAAGACGTCGAAGGTCGCGAGCGGCCGCGTCACCGGTTTGTCGGCGGGGTGATTCCCGAGCACATGCGCGAGATGGGTGTCGAGCTGAAGAAGGGCTTTGCCCGGCTCACCGACCTGTTTACCCGGCTCACTGAATTGCTCAAGGAAGGCATGGACGGCGAGGTCAACATCGGCATCGCCAGTAATCAGGCCGAAGAGTGGTATCCATTGTTCGGCAGCCTGTTGTCCCGTTCTTCGGGCAATTGGGAACTGTGGGTGGCGTTCACTGCTGAAGACCCGGAAGACAACCCGCCCATGGCCCGTTGGCTGACGTTGGCAGAAAGCGGTTCGCTGTTCGACATCGAGGTCAACGCCAGCCCGATCCTTGCCGCAGAAATGCTTCGACGAAACCTGTGGAACGTCGCTTACGGCGCGTTGGTAACGTCGGCAACCCTGACGGCCCTCGGCACCTTCGACCGTTTCCGAATGCGTGCCGGCCTGCCGAAAAAAGCCGTGACCGCGGTGGTCCCGAGCCCGTTTCACCACGCCGATGCCGGCGTGCTGCGAGTGCCCGACCTGAAAGCCGATCCGCGGGATGCACCGGCCCACACCGCGGCGATCATTCGTGATCTGCCGCAACTGGTTGAAGGCTCCCGGGGCACGCTGGTGTTGTTCTCTTCGCGCAAACAGATGCAGGACGTGTTCGACGGCCTCGACCGCGACTGGCGCAAGCAAGTGTTCATTCAAGGCAACCTGTCGAAGCAGGAAACCCTGAACAAACACAAGGCACGCGTCGATGGCGGGGATTCCAGTGTGCTGTTCGGCCTCGCAAGTTTTGCCGAAGGGGTCGACCTGCCGGGTGCGTATTGCGAGCACGTAGTGATCGCGAAGATTCCGTTCTCGGTGCCGGACGATCCCGTCGAAGCAGCGCTGGCGGAATGGATCGAGGCCCGTGGTGGCAATCCGTTCATGGAAATTTCCGTGCCGGATGCTTCGCTGAAGCTGGTCCAGGCCTGCGGTCGCTTGCTGCGTACCGAAGAAGACCGCGGCACCATCACCTTGCTCGATCGACGCCTGGTTACCCAGCGTTATGGCAAAGCCATCCTCAATGCGCTACCGCCGTTCCGCCGCGAAATTTCCTGATACACCGGTGGGCACATTTGCCCGCCGCGTTGTCTATCTCTCTACCATCGCTTTTCCACTGACCTTTGAAGGTCGTTAGGGAGAACCACGTTCCTATGATTTGCCGCTCGTTGCCTGCTGTATTCGCCTTGATGTTCGCAGCCCCGTTGCTGGCGGCCCCTGCCGGCCAACAGACGCTGTTTAACTTCGTACGCCCCGCTGACGTGGTCCAGGTGGCGACTCAGGACGCCAGCCTGCCGCAGTCCAATGCGGAGCAAACAGCCGAAGGCGAAGTGTTGCGCCGGGTGACGTTCAACCCGGTGGCCCAGCCGAGTCTACGTTTGACCCCGCAAACCGGTGCCTGGGACTGGTCGCAGTCGGGCGTCATGAGCCTGCGGATCCAGAGCGCAATGGATTGGGCCGTGACCCTGTACGTGAAAATCCAGAGCAACGACGGCAAGACGCTGGTCAGTCGCGTCGATTTACCGGCCGGTCCTGCGCAGACTTTACTGGTGCCGTTGGTGGCAAGCTCCCCCTTGAGCCAAGGCATGAAAGCCGGGCCGCCCATGCCGATGACGGTCGACGGCCAGCGCATTTTGTTGGCCAGCAGTGCCGGTGAACTGGATCGCAGCCAGGTGGTGTCGGTGACCTTGTCGATGGATCAGCCAAAAGTGGCCCAGAACATCTTGCTGGAACGCTTTGGCGTGCAGGATGGTGAGGCTGTGACTCAAGCCGTCTATGGCGGGTTGGTGGATGCTTACGGTCAGTCGACCCGGGCCAAATGGCCGGAAAAAATCAGCAGCGATGAGCAACTGAAAAGCGCCGCCGCCAAGGAACAGCAACAACTGAAAACCTGGCTGGCCGAGCGTGAGAAATCCTCCCTGGACACCTTCGGTGGCTGGACCACAGGCCCGACATTCAAGGCCAGCGGCTTTTTCCGCACCGAGAAACGTGACGGTCGCTGGTACCTGGTAACCCCTCAAGGGCATCCGTTCTATTCGCTTGGGGTCAATACCGTGGCCCCGGACGTCAACCAGACCTACGTCGCCGGCCGTGAGTGGATGTTCCAATCCCTGCCAACACCCGACGAGCCGTTGGCCACCCATTTTGGTGACGGTGATAACCGCGGCGGCAACGGTGCCGATCAGGGCCGAGGCTACAACGCTGGTCGCTGGTACGATTTTTACGGTGCCAATTTGCAGCGCCTGTATGGCGCACCGTGTGCGCTGGGCAGCGACACCAAGGGCGGTGTTGCCGAAGCGGCCAAGGCCGATGCGGTCGAAGCGACGGTCCAGAAGGCTGCCGAACCACCGGTAACGTCTTCGACCGCCGAATCCGGTGTCGCCGAAGCGGCCAAGACCGGCGCAGCCGAAGCAACCGAAGTAAAAGCGTCTGAACAGAAACCCGCGGAGCCCTGCAAAGCGGTGGTGGATGAACCACGCTGGACCGGCCACACCCTCGATCGTCTGCAAGCCTGGGGCTTCAACACCCTCGGCAACTGGAGCGCCCCGGCGCTCGGCGATGCTGATCGCGTGCCCTACACCTTGCCGCTGTCGATCGTCGGCGATTACGCCAGCATCAGCACCGGCACCGACTGGTGGGGCGGCATGCCCGACCCGTTTGACCCGCGTTTCGCCATGGCCACCGAACGCGCCGTGGCCATCGCCGCCCGCGATCATCGCGACGATCCATGGCTGATCGGCTACTACGCCGACAACGAATTGGCCTGGGCCGGTCCCGGTGACGACCCGAAAGCCCGTTATGCGCTGGCTTACGGCACCTTGAAAATGACCACTGACGTGCCGGCCAAACGCGCGTTTCTCAAGCAACTGCGCGATAAATATCGCAATCAGGCGGGGCTGTCCAAAGCGTGGGGCATCGATTTGCCAGCCTGGGAATTGATGGAAGACCCGGGGTTCGTGCCGCCGCTGCCAAGCGCTGACCACCCGGAAATCGAGGCCGACTTCAAATACTTCCAGAAGGTCTTCGCGGATACCTACTTCAAGACGATCTCGGACTCGCTCAAGTGGCACGCACCGAACCAGCTGTTGCTGGGCGGTCGTTTCGCCATCAGCACCCCGGAAGCCGTGGACTCCTGCGCCCAGTATTGCGACGTGTTGAGCTTCAACATGTACACCTTGCAACCGCAGGACGGTTACGACTTCGCCAGGTTGCGCAGCCTCGACAAACCGATACTGATCACCGAATTCAACGTTGGCTCGGCGGATCGGGGGCCGTTCTGGGGCGGCGTGACGCAATTGGCCAAGGAAGAAGACCGTGGGCCGGCCTACGCGAACTTCCTCAAGCAGGCGCTGAGCGAGCCGTCGATTGTCGGTGTGCATTGGTTTCAATACCTGGACCAACCCGTGACCGGGCGGTTGCTGGACGGTGAGAATGGTCACTTCGGTCTGGTGGGGATGACTGATCTGCCGTTCCAAGGGTTCGTGGAGGCCGTGCGCAAGAGCAACCTGGCGGCTGTCGATCAGTTGAGCAAAGAGGCCACGAAAGCGGCGGCCGAGGCAGACAAGGCCAGCCACGATGGCGAAGGCGGGAGAAAGGCCGAGGCCGGCAAAGGCCCGGGCAGGGGAGCCGGTGGGCATTCTGGCCAGGGACACTGAGTCCTGAAATACCGCGTCATCAGCATCAGCGATATGTTCAGGCAAGCAGATAACCTGGCGACCGCCCAGCCTAACCCTGTTCCCAAATCCCTCTAGGGCTGGAACAATGCGGGCCACTTTGTATAGCGATTATCCAGGAGCAATGCGGGTGCAGATTCAGGGTCATTACGAGCTCAAGTTCGAAGCCGTACGCGAAGCGTTCGCGGCGCTGTTCGACGATCCTCAGGAACGTGGCGCAGCCTTGTGCATCCAGGTCGGCGGTGAAACCGTCCTCGACCTCTGGGCCGGTACCGCCGACAAGGATGGCAGCGAAGCCTGGCATAGCGACACCATCGCCAACCTGTTCTCCTGCACCAAGACATTCACCGCGGTCACGGCCCTGCAACTGGTGGCGGAAGGCAAGTTGCAACTGGATGCACCGGTTGCCCGCTATTGGCCCGAATTTGCTGCCGCCGGCAAAGAGTCCGTGACTTTGCGCCAATTGCTCTGCCATCAGGCAGGCCTCCCGGCATTGCGCGAATTGCTGACCCCGGAAGCGCTTTACGACTGGCAAACCATGGTCGATGCCCTTGCGGCCGAAGCGCCGTGGTGGACGCCGGGCCAAGGTCACGGTTACGCCGCAATCACTTACGGCTGGCTGGTGGGCGAGTTGCTGCGCCGTGCCGACGGTCGCGGGCCGGGCGAATCCATCGTCGCGCGGATTGCCAAGCCATTGGGCCTGGATTTCCATGTCGGTCTGTCTGATGAAGAATTCCATCGCGTGGCGCACATCGCGCGTGGCAAGGGTAATGTCGGCGATGCCGCCGCCCAGCGCCTGCTTCAAGTGACCCTGCGTGAACCGACGGCCATGACCACCCGGGCCTTCACCAATCCGCCATCGATCATGACCAGCACCAACAAACCCGAGTGGCGGCGCATGCAGCAACCCGCTGCCAATGGCCATGGCAATGCACGCAGCCTGGCCGGGTTCTACGCCGGTCTGCTCGATGGCAGTTTGCTGGAAGGCGAAATGCTCGATGAGCTGACCCGGGAACACAGCCTCGGCGACGACAAGACTTTATTGACTCGGACCCGCTTTGGTCTGGGGTGCATGCTCGATCAACCGGACGTTCCCAACGCGACCTACGGCCTCGGCCCACGGGCGTTCGGCCATCCGGGCGCTGGCGGCTCCATCGGTTTTGCAGACCCGGAACACGATGTTGCCTTCGGTTTTGTGACAAATACCCTGGGGCCGTACGTCTTGATGGATCCACGCGCGCAGAAGCTTGCGCGAGTACTGGCCACTTGTCTGTAAAACCCGCTCAAGGGTTCCTGTACCGGAACCCGACAGTCTTTTCGGTTTCATAACGTCAGTTTGTACGGGCCGATTCGGTCTGATTTTTCATTACTTCATATTTTGTGGATATCCGATGTCATCCAAACCAACGCTTGCCCTGGCCCTGTGCTTTGCTATCACCGGTTGTGCACAGACCCCAAAAAGTGATTCCGATGGTGGCAGTTGGTGGCCGTTCGGTTCGTCCGACAAAGTCGCGGCCAAAGAACCGAGCCCGGTTCCTGCCCCAGCCCCGCTGAAAGTTGCTGCCACTGCACCTGTTGCCAAAAGTGAAAGCGCCAGCCCCTGGTACTGGCCGTTCGGCTCCGATGATGCCGCTGACAAGACCGCTGCCAGGCCGGAAGTAAAACCTGAAGCCAAACCGGTCCCGGTCGCCAAGTCTGATACCACGGGTAACTCGTGGTGGTGGCCGTTCGGCGGCAAGGATCAGAGCGCTACCAAAGTTGCGCCAATAGACCCGAAAGTCACCCAGGCTTGGCTCGACGACTACGAACCGCGTCTGCGCGAAGCAATCAAGGACAGCAACCTGCAACTTGAACGCCGCGAAAACGTATTGGTGGTGACTGCGCCGGTAGAAGGCTCGTTCAACCCGGATCGTCCAGCTATGCTGCTGCCTGTCACCCTCGGCCCGTTCACCCGTGTCGCGAAAATCCTTGAAGTCGATCCGAAAACGTCCGTGCTGGTACTCGGTCACAGCGATACCGCGGGTGCCGCACCGGCCAATGTGAAACTGAGCCAGGAACGTGCACAAGCCGTCGCCGCCATCTTCCGTCTAAGCGGTTTGCAGCGTGATCGCCTGATGCTCCGCGGCATGGGCGGTGACGCCCCGCGTGCGGCTAACGACAGTGTTGAAGGTCGTGCCTTGAACCGTCGCGTGGAATTGCTGGTGACCCCGCAGAACACCATGGTGGCGTTGCTGGCCAAGTACAACATGCCGGCTCCGGCGCCAGTGACTATGATCGCGGCGAAGGACATCAAGCCAGTGGCGACACCGGTCACCCCTGCGCCAGCGGCGAAGAAAGCGGCTGTGCCGGCGACAAAAAAGGCCCCGGCCAAGAAAGCCACCGCCAAGAAAGCGCCGGCTAAAACCGCAACACCAGCGAAGAAAACGGCGCCGGCCAAAGCCGTAGCCGATGCCAAAAAAGTCGACGTCGCGGCTGACGCCACCAAAAAGTGATTCGTTAACCAAAAGGAATGCGCCATGACCCAGGGCCTGGCAGATATGCGTCGTGACTACACCCGTGATGGCCTGGCCGAGGCGCAAGCCCCGGCAGAGCCGTTCGGGCTGTTCCACCAGTGGTTTGCCGACGCGGTGAAAACCGAGCAAGCGCCGGTGGAGGCTAACGCCATGACATTGGCGACGGTCGATCAGGACGGTCGGCCTCATTGCCGCATTCTCTTGCTCAAAGGTCTGGACGAGCAGGGCTTTACGTTCTTCACCAACTACGAAAGTGCCAAGGGTCAGCATCTGGCGGCGAATCCATTCGCCGCCATGACCTTTTTCTGGCCGGCCCTGGAGCGTCAGGTGCGCATCGAAGGTCAAGTGGTGAAGGTCTCGCCGGAAGAGTCCGATGCTTATTTCCAGGTCCGTCCGCTGGGCAGCCGACTCGGTGCCTGGGCGTCACCGCAGAGCCGGGTGATTGCCGATCGTGCCGAACTGGAAGCGCTGCTCAAGAACACAGAGCAACGTTTCAGCGACACTGCACCGCATTGCCCGGATCACTGGGGCGGTTATCGTTTGCTGCCCGAGCGCATCGAGTTCTGGCAGGGCCGTGCGAGCCGCCTGCATGATCGCCTCAACTACCGCCTGCAGGGCGCCGACTGGATTCTTGAACGTCTGGCACCCTAAGAAGTCTACCGATCGGGATACCCTGCAGCAGCGGTCTCAAGCCACTGGGGCAGGTCTCGACGCTTGATTTTCTGTGCGTGAGCGTTCGCCAGTTGCTGGAGCATGAAAGCTTTTTTCTGTTCATTGTTCCCGGCAAGGGCCAACGCCAGGTCGCGGTCCATCCAGCGTTTTATCCGCACGTACAGCCACCAATGGAAGTACAGACCGGCGACGGTCGTGATGAAAATGATGAAATAGTCCATGACAATCCTTGGGGCGTGAATGTGTTGTGGCGCCTGTACCGGGCCTGAATCAAAACATTTTTATCCCGGCGATGCCGTGACAGGCGTCAAGCTGCGGGGTTTAATGATCACCTGTCCTTTGGAGTTGATGCTATGCGTAAGTCTGTTTTGTTGGTTGCTTCCTTTTCCACGATGGCGATGTTGCTCACTGGCTGCCAATCCAGCCTGACCGGTGACTCTTACTCCCGTGATGAAGCGCGTCGTGTGCAAACGATTCGTATGGGCACCATCGAAGCGTTGCGCCCAGTGAAAATCGAAGGCACCAAAACCCCAATCGGCGGTGCTGCAGGCGCCGTGGTCGGCGGCGTAGGCGGTAGTGCCATCGGCGGCGGCAAAGGCAGCATCGTTGCCGCGGTCATCGGCGCAGTCGCTGGCGGCCTGGTAGGTTCGGCGGCCGAAGAAGGCCTGACCCGCACTCAAGGCGTCGAAATCACCGTTCGCGAAGACGACGGCAGCATGCGCGCCTATGTTCAGCAGGTTCAGGAGAATGAAGTGTTCCGCGTTGGCGAGCGGGTACGGATTGCTACTGTTGATGGGACGAGCCGCGTTTCGCACTAAGCGGGAATGGGTAACGAAAAAACCCGATCAGGTGACTGGTCGGGTTTTTTTTGGTCTGTGGTTTTCGTAATTTCTCGATTACCAATTTTCGCGGTCGTCAAAAGAGATCTGGTAGTCAGAATCGGTGATTTCAATCGTGTGGCGAAAGTAAGGTTGGAGAATGGCGACCCATTGGCTACCCACATTAAACCTCCGTTGTTAATGGTGTTCTCTACAAGGATTCCGAGAGGTCGCCGCTGATAGGCCTTGCCACTACCACATATAGAGACCTCACCCCCGACCCCGTCGGAAACACAAGAACGAAATCCATGTACTCAGGCGGATACACCGGATTCACGATGATGCTGGCCGCCGCCGGCGTTGGCGGATACACCCAGATATGCGGCGCCTGCGGTGCAGCCTCCAGCGCCGGGATGCCGAGGATGTCCGAGCCATCCGCAGCCGGTGTCCAGATCAGTTCAACGCCTTCCCCGAGATCCGCCACCTGCTGGCTGCCGCGCAGGGTGAACTGCATGACATCGACCATTTCCCAGTCGCGGTTCTTGCCGGTGTAGAACCCGTAACCCTTGAGGCTGCCGTCAGCCAGTTGCTCGACCTGCAAGCGAACGCGGGTTCTGGCCTGTTTCAGGGTACGCAGTTGATCTTCGGTATAGAGCGCGCTGTCACCCCGGCTCGGCGTCCAGAACAAGGCGACGACACCGGCCAATGTGGCGGCACTGGCAGCCTCCAGTGCCAATAAAGGTCCAGCGAGCGCCGGGGCTTTAAGGGCCAGTCGACCGATGCCGAGGGAGACGGCACTGCCACTGATGGTTTCGAGGTTCAGCAGTCCGGCATCGTCTGTATCACGAGCACCGAGCCAGGTCATTTCGCCGTAATCCTTGAGGCTGTCGGTCGGAACCACGCCCGAAGGATTCGAGTAATCGATGATGGCGTCCGGCAGGTTGCAGGACTTGGCAAAGACGCATCCCGCGCGAGGGATTTCGGATTTTTTCGTCGAGGCCTGAAGTCGATCTTCAAAAGCTTGCTGCCGGGCGAGCATGGCGTCGTAAGCGCTTTGTCGCGCATCGCGCTCAGCCAGTTCGGTAGCCGTCATGAAGCGGTGGGGGACGTGATGACCGCCACTGGAGGGTGGGGTTTTAACCCTGGGAACTTCCTTGTTGCCAGCCACTGATCTTCCTTGCGTTCGTCCGTCGACAGCTCCCGATAAAGGAGTTGTGCGACGTTAACGAACGAGGCGGATCGTGGCTGTAGGACGAATCTTTGATGCTGTTAGGAGCGTTCTCCTTTGCTCAGGATTGCAGCACGGCGCTCTTGCGACTCGCCATCGCCGTCACCGCATAACCAATCAATGCCGCCAGAATCGAACCGGTCAGAATCCCCATCCGGTCCATCCCTGCGTAGTCGCTGACGCCTGGCTCAAACGCGAGCGAGCCGACGAACAGGCTCATGGTGAAACCTATCCCGCAGAGGATCGATACACCCAGCACATGGCCCCAGTTGGCGCCTTGGGGCAGGGCGGCGATGCCGATTTTCACCGCCAGCCAGGTCAGGCCAAATACACCCACGGTTTTACCCAGCAGCAGGCCGGTCGCAATACCCATCGGTACGTGATGGGTGAAGCTTTCAACGGTGACGCCGCTCAGGGACAGGCCGGCGTTGGCGAAGGCGAACAGCGGCAGGATGCCGTAAGCCACCCACGGGTGCAGCGCGTGTTCAAGGGTCAGCAGTGGCGAAGATTCGGCGTTTTTGGTGCGCAGCGGAATGCAGAACGCCAAGGTCACACCGGCCAGCGTGGCGTGGACACCGCTCTTGAGCACACAGACCCAGAGGATCAAACCGATGATCATGTACGGCCCGAGCTTCACCACGCCGAGCCGGTTCATGGCGATCAGCGCGATGATGCAGGCGGCCGCCAGTGCCAGCGACAGTGTCGACAGGGTGCCGGAATAAAAGATCGCGATGACAATGATTGCGCCCAGGTCGTCAATGATCGCCAGGGTCATCAGAAACAGCTTCAGCGATACTGGAACGCGCTTGCCCAGCAAGGCGAGTACGCCGAGGGCGAAGGCGATGTCGGTGGCCATCGGGATGGCCCAACCGCCCAGTGCTGTCGGGTCGTCACGGTTCAAGAACCAGTAGACCAGCGCCGGCACGACCATGCCGCCAATCGCCGCGGCGCCGGGCAGGACGATTTGCGATGGTTTCGACAACTGGCCGTCGAGGACTTCGCGCTTCACTTCCAGGCCGATCAGCAGGAAGAACATCGCCATCAGGCCGTCGTTGATCCACAGCAGCAACGGCTTGGCGATTTTCAGAGCGCCGATCTGCGCGACGACGGGGGTGTCGAGCAGCCCGCTGTAGAGCCACGACAGGGACGAGTTGTTGATGATTAAAGCCAGGGCTGCCGCGGCGATCAGTAACAGACCGCTGGCAGCTTCCAACTGAAAGAAACGCGTGAAAGTGCTACGCAGAGGCAAGGTCGCTCTCCATCGATGAATTCAAAAGGTGGCACACCCTAACCCGTACTGTTAGTTGTTAAAACAAAAGTTATATTCTTTTTTGTTATATGCCGTAACAACGTAGTGGTCGGGACCGGACTTGAGCCTAGCAGTTGCCGGCCGTATTGAACGACAGCTGTACCTGTGCGTGATGTAGGTTTTTTCCTAAGCTTGAAGGCTGAGCCTTACAAAAAGGCCGACTCAACGAGAAAACCATCATGAGCGACAACCGACAGTGGGCTCGCGAAGCCATCCGGATTATCGAAGCGGACTTCCAGCGCAGCGCCGATACCCACCTGATCCCCTTGCCGCTGCCGGGTTTTCCGGGCATCGAATTGTATTTCAAGGATGAATCCAGCCACCCCACCGGCAGCCTCAAACACCGCCTGGCGCGCTCATTATTTCTGTATGCGCTGTGTAACGGCTGGCTCAAGCCCGGTGCGCCGGTGATCGAGGCGTCCAGCGGTTCGACGGCGATTTCCGAAGCGTATTTCGCCAATTTGCTGGGTTTGCCCTTTATTGCAGTGATGCCGGCGACCACCTCGAAAGAGAAGATCGCGCAAATTGCGTTTTATGGCGGCAAGAGTCATCTGGTCGACGACCCGACTCAGATCTACGCCGAATCCGACCGGTTGGCGCGCGAGCATGACGGCCATTTCATCGACCAGTTCACCTATGCCGAACGCGCCACCGACTGGCGGGCAAACAACAACATCGCCGAGTCGATCTTCCATCAGATGCGTTTCGAAAAGCACCCTGAGCCGAGCTGGCTGATCTCCAGCCCCGGCACCGGCGGCACCACCGCGACGCTGGGGCGATACGTGCGTTATCGCCAGCATTGCACCCGCGTGTTGTGCGCCGATGCCGAACGTTCGGTGTTTTTCGATTACTACCAGACCGGCGATGCCAGCCTGCGCCTGGAGTGCGGTTCGCGAATCGAAGGGATCGGCCGGCCACGGGTGGAAGCGTCGTTCCTGCCCAAGGTGATTGATGCCATGGTCAAAGTGCCGGACGCGTTGTCCCTGGCGGCCATGCACTATCTGGCACAGCGTCTGGGTCGGCGGGTAGGCGGATCGAGCGGGACTAACCTGATCGGCGCCCTGATGGCAGCTCAGCAGATGGCAGCGGCGGGGGAGTCGGGGTCGATCGTGGCGATTCTGTGTGATGGCGGCGAACGGTATGCCACCACGTATTACGATCAGGAGTGGCTCAAGGGCCAGGGCTATCAGTTGAGTGGTTTGATGGAGACGGTGGCGGCGAGTGTCGAGCGCGGTGAGGGGCTGCCGGCCAGCGTGCTGCGCGCCAATATCTGAGGTCTTTCAAACGCTGAAGATCATTGTGGGAGCGAGCTTGCTCGCGATGGCGGCAGATCATGCAACATCTCTGTCGAATATTGATCCGTCATCGCGAGCAAGCTCGCTCCCACAGGGTTTTGTATCGTGTCAAAGAGTGAGTATCAGGCCTCGAGGCCGAGGATGTCGCGAGCCACAGCCTCCGCAATCCGAATACCATCCACACCCGCCGACAGAATCCCGCCCGCATAACCCGCGCCTTCACCTGCGGGGAACAAGCCCTTCACGTTCAAGCTCTGCATCGACTCATTACGCGTAATGCGCAACGGTGACGAGGTACGTGTCTCGATCCCGGTCAGTACCGCGTCATGCAGCGAGTAACCGCGAATCTGCTTCTCGAACGCAGGTAACGCTTCGCGAATGGCTTCGATGGCAAACGCCGGCAAAGCCAGCGCCAGATCACCCAAAGCAACACCCGGCTTGTAGGACGGTTCAACACTGCCTAACTCGGTCGACGGCTTGCCGGCAATGAAGTCGCCGACCAGTTGCGCCGGCGCTTCGTAGTTGCTGCCGCCGAGCACAAAGGCATGGGATTCCAGTCGTTCCTGCAATTCGATGCCCGCCAGCGGGCCGCCCGGGTAATCGACTTCCGGGGTGATGCCGACGACGATCCCGGAGTTGGCATTGCGTTCGTTACGCGAGTACTGGCTCATGCCATTGGTGACGACGCGGTTCGGTTCGGACGTCGCGGCGACCACGGTGCCGCCCGGGCACATGCAGAAGCTGTAGACCGAGCGACCGTTCTTGGCGTGGTGCACCAGTTTGTAGTCGGCGGCGCCGAGTTTCGGGTGGCCGGCGTACTTGCCCAGGCGTGCGCGGTCGATCAGCGACTGCGGGTGTTCAATGCGGAAACCCACCGAAAACGGCTTGGCTTCCATGAACACGCCACGGCCATGCAGCATGCGGAACGTGTCGCGGGCACTGTGGCCGAGGGCAAGAATCACGTGTTTCGAATGAATCTGCTCGCCACCATCGAGCTCGACGCCGACCAGTTGGCCGTCCTCGATCAGCACGTCGGTAACCCGCTGCTGGAAGCGCACTTCGCCGCCGAGCGCTCGAATCTGCTCACGCATGTTTTCCACCACGCCGGTCAGACGGAACGTACCGATGTGCGGTTTGCTGACGTAGAGAATTTCGTCCGGCGCACCGGCCTTGACGAACTCGTGCAGGACTTTGCGGCCGATGAATTTCGGGTCCTTGATCTGGCTGTAGAGCTTGCCGTCGGAGAACGTCCCCGCGCCGCCTTCACCGAACTGCACGTTCGATTCCGGGTTCAGCACGCTTTTACGCCACAGGCCCCAGGTGTCCTTGGTGCGCTGACGCACTTCGGTACCGCGCTCGAGGATGATCGGCTTGAAGCCCATTTGCGCGAGCAGCAACCCGGCGAAAATCCCGCATGGCCCGAAACCGACGACAACAGGGCGTTGCTCAAGATCCGCCGGCGCGTGGCCGACTACTTTGTAGCTGACATCCGGTGCCACGTTGACGTTACGGTCATCGGCGAACTTGTGCAGTATCGCGGCCTCATCCCTGGCGGTTAGGTCGATGGTGTAGATGAAGCACAGTTCGGAGGACTTTTTGCGCGCATCGTAGCTGCGCTTGAACAAGGTGAAATCGAGCAGGTCATCGCTGGCGATGCCCAGGCGCTGCACGATGGCAGGGCGCAGGTCTTCTTCGGGATGGTCGATCGGCAACTTCAGTTCAGTGATTCGTAACATGGCAAGACCCGGTTCGCGGGGCGCACAACTGCGCCAAGGCGTTGGAAACCGGTGATTATAAGCCCCAAAGGCGGATTCCGTGAGGCTTAAACGATCAGTCGTTACGCGCACCGCCGAAATACGCGCAGCCGCGCTGCACCTGGCCATTGATGCGCAGTTCGGCGCTCATGTGCTGGACGCTGCCGGTGGTGCTGTCGGTGCAGCGTTGCGGTGCGACCCACAGTTCGATGTGCTGATTGTTGGCTTCGGTGCTGAGGTTGAAGCGACCATCGCCCAGTTGTTCTTCGACATACGGGACGGCCAACGGTGGTTGACCGGTACGATCGATCACCATGCCTTTGCCGCTGACCTTGACGCTCCACTCAGGCGAATGACCGGCCGCGCGCAGGATCTGCAGTTTGAAATTCGGATCGTCGCATGCCGTACTCGAGCGCTCGACGCGGTACAGCTGCTCGAGATCGAGGCGGCTGTCGACGATGCGCCCACGCACATCGGCGAACAACTTGCCCTTGGTATCGGCCAGGGACGCCGCTTGTTGCAGCACGCTGGTGCCGCCGGTGTCGTTGACCACATAACTGCTGGTTTCATTGCAGGGCTGGAACAGCAATTTGCCGTCTGCTGCCGTCAGTTGGCCTTGCATGCGGGTCTGGCCCACGTGGGAGGCGCTTTCACGCGGGCCATCAAACAACTGACAGGCGGCAAACAGCGGCAGCAGGGCAACGACGACTAAGGAACGGGCAACACGCATCTTTGGCTCTCCAGACAAGTGTCGCCACGTTACTCAGGCGCGCTCGTGATCACAAGGCTTGTGTGCCAGGGATTGAGTTGCCGGATGCGTCCCAGCATAGTGGCGCCCTTGTCCAGGATCGGGCTCACTTGCGCATGAATCAACACCTGTCTGTTTTCCCCAAACGGCTTTACGCACTGGATGCGCTGCGTGGTATCGCGGCGTTGGCGGTGGTGTTTTGGCATTGGCAGCATTTCTTTTTCCAAGGGGCGTTGCCAGGGCCGCTGCAAACCGAACAGCAACCTTTCTATAGCGTGTTCGCCTTGTTTTATCGACACGGTGGCGATGCGGTCGCGTTGTTCTTCAGTTTGTCCGGGTTCATTTTTTTCTGGTTGTTCGGTCAGGCCGTGGCGCGCGGGGACCTGGCCGGAAAACAGTTCTTCATTGAGCGTTTCAGCCGCATCTATCCGCTGCATCTGGCGACCTTCGCCGCTGTTGCGCTGTTACAGATGGCCTACACCCGGTATACGGGCAACGCTTTTGTTTATCCGTTCAACGATCTCTATCACGGCGTGTTGAACGTGTTTCTCGCCCCGGCCTGGGGATTGGAACAGGGTTGGTCATTCAACGCCCCGGCCTGGTCGGTTTCGGTTGAGGTGCTGCTCTACGCGGCATTCTTTCTGCTGTGGCGTTATTCGCCCCTGCCCCTGCTGATCAGCCTTTTCTTGATCGCCGTAGCCGCTTACGTGTTTCCTGCGCAGTACAAAATCACGCTGGGCGTGTTCTGTTTTTTCTGCGGTGGCGTCGGCTATGTGTCGGTGGCGTGGCTGCTGCATCGGATGCCACCGCGCTGGGTGGGAACGGGTTTGACGATCGGGTGTGTGGCAGGGTGGTGGTTGTTCGGCGCTGATCAGCCGTTGATCAAGTTTATGCTGTTGTTTCCGCTGACCATCATGGCCATTGCAGGCTGTCATCAGCTACTGGAGCCGGTTGCACGGCGCCTGGCGTGGCTGGGGGATATCAGCTACGCCTCCTACTTGCTGCATTTCCCGCTGCAAATTATCGCCGCGTTGCTGGCCGATAGATTCTTTGCGGGGCGAAGCGTCTTTTATCAGCCGTGGACGTTGCTGCTGTTCTTTGCGGTGCTGATCGGTGCCAGCCTGATCTGCCATCGCTGGTTCGAACGGCCCATGCAACAGTGGTTGCGACAGTTCGGGCGCGAGCGCCTGGCGAGCGGCGTGATCGCTCGCCAGTAACGCCTGTCAGAAAAAACGGTCAGCCGACGTGAAACGTCTGACCTGTCTGCAAGCCTTCTACGCTTTTGGCGTAGGCCAATGCCACATCGGCTGCGGGAACCGGTTTGAAACCGCGGAAGTAAGGCGCGTATTTGCCCATTGCTTCCACCAGCACATTCGGGCTGATCGAATTCACGCGCAGGCCGCGAGGCAGCTCGATGGCGGCGGCGCGGACGAAGCTGTCCAGCGCGCCGTTGACCAGCGCTGCCGAGGCGCCGCTGCGAATCGGATCGTGGCTGAGCACGCCGGTGGTGAAGGTGAACGAGGCACCGTCGTTGGCGAATTCGCGACCGATCAGCAACAAATTGACCTGGCCCATCAGCTTATCTTTGAGGCCAAGGGCGAAGCTTTCTCCGGTCATTTCATCCAGGGGGGCGAAGGTCACGTTACCCGCCGCGCAGATCAGGGCGTCGAACTTGCCGGTCTGTCCGAACAGCTTGCGGATTGAGGCGCTGTCGCTGATATCCACTTGAAAGTCGCCACTGTTGCGGCCGATGCGGAGAATCTCGTGACGCTGGGACAGTTCCTTGTCGACGGCCGAGCCGATGGTGCCGCTTGCGCCTATCAATAGAATTTTCATTGTGCTGATCTCGATTGGTTGAAAAGTGATCTCAGTCTAGAGTGGTTTTTTCCGTTGATAAGCGCACTAATAGGCAACCTTTGGTTTTCAAATGGAAACAATCCATGAGCGAGATGGATGACCTGGCGGCGTTTGCGGTATTGATCGAAGCAGGCAGTTTTACCCTGGCAGCGCAGCAACTGGGCTGTAGCAAAGGCCAGTTGTCCAAGCGCATCAGCTTGCTGGAGTCACGGTTTGCGGTGGTGCTGTTACAGCGCACTACGCGCCGTTTAAGTCTGACGGCGGCGGGCGCGGCGCTGTTGCCACAAGCTCAGGCACTTGTCGTCCAGGTCGAAAGGGCGCGTCAGGCATTGGCGCGGCTGAAGGACGACATGGCCGGGCCGGTGCGTATGACCGTTCCGGTATCTTTGGGGGAAACCTTCTTCGATGGCTTGTTGCTGGAGTTTTCCGGCAAGTATCCGCAGGTGCAGATCGAGCTCGATCTGAACAACCACTTTCACGACCTGTCCCGGGATGGTTTCGATCTGGCGATTCGCTCCGAGGTAGGCAAAGACGAGCGTCTGGTGGCCCGGCCGTTGCTGGCCTGGCATGAGATGACCTGCGCCAGCCCGGCTTATCTTGAACAGTATGGCGAGCCACAAACGCCGCAGGCCCTGGCCGAACACCGTTGTTTGCTCAACAGCCATTACAGCGGTCGTGAAGAATGGCTGTATCACCAGCAACACGAGTTGCTGCGCGTGCGGGTGTCGGGGCCGTTTGCCAGCAACCACTACAGCTTGCTGAAAAAAGCCGCGTTGGCGGGGGCGGGCATTGCGCGTCTTCCGTCCTATTTACTGCAGGCGGAATTGGCTGACGGGCGATTGCGCTGGCTGCTGCGTGATTATCAGACGCGGCGCATGCCGATGTACCTGGTTCACCCGTATCAGGGTGGTTTGCCGAAGCGCACGCAGGTGCTGGCAGATTACCTGATCGGCTGGTTCAAGCGCAGCGGAGAGGCGCTGGACCGCCTTCAGCGCTAGATTTTGGACCCTCAGCACACTCCTGCAAGGGTTCTTCATCGACTGGTACTAGCGGGCAAAGCGCCGGGCAATCAGGTGATCAATCGACAGTTTCCCCGGCTCCGTCGCCATCAAATACAGCAATACCGCCGCCCATGTGCCGTGGGTCGGGTACGCATCCGGGTAGACGAACAGTTGAATCGTCAGGGTCATGCCGAGCAAGGCCAGCGCTGAAAAACGCGTGGCAAAACCAATCAATATCAGCACCGGGAAAAAGTGTTCGGCAAACGCCGCCATGTGCGCTGCGATCTCTGGCGACAGCAACGGCACGGGGTATTCGCTCTTGAACAACGGAATGGTTGAATCGGCCAGTCGCGGCCAGCCGAGCTGGAACGTGCCGTCGATCAAATCAATGGCGAGGCCCTCGACCTTGGTTTGTCCGGACTTCCAGAACACCGCCGCGATGGAGAACCGGGCAATAAAGGCGATCAGGCTCTGTGGAATCATTTCCAGCAGCGCGAGGGCGCGGCTGATTGGGTTGTGAGTGGTCATAGCGATACCTTGATGTGGTGCAGATGAGTAATGGCGTTGTGGCTGATCAACAGGGCCAGGATTTGGTTGAGGTCGAACGCGGGGGCAGATTGCACTGCCTGAATCAGCGGTTGGCCGTTTTTCAGGTTCTGGATGAAGGCGCTGGCGCCGGGCTCGATGACGAAGACTTCGACGTCCAGACCATTGCGCAGGATCAACGCGTGTTGCGCGTGTCCCAGTTCAATTCCCGTCAGCGATGCGTCTTGTTGGTGGGCAGCCCAGATCGAGACCACGGCGAAGGCCGATGTCAGCAGGCTGAGCGAGGGGTGAAGTTCGACGCTGTGCTCGCTGAGGTATTGCGGGTCAGCGAGCGCTGCGCCAATCAGTTCATGGCTTATCGGCTGGGCATCAGCCGCGTGATAAGCAAGGGTGCGCAGGCGCTCCAGCCGCGCGACATCGGCCAGATACGGCACGCTGCCTGCCGGTTCGAAGCCTTCGATAAAGTCCGCAAAATCGTGGCCGTAATCCTTGATCAACGGGCTCTGAGGCGCGTGGCCGAGCACATAGACCCCGGCCATGGCGCGGAAAAACTCATCGCCGACCAATTGCACCACCACGGCGTAGCTGTGCGCCAAGGCGTTGATCAGCGAGCTCTGTACGTTATTGCGATACACCGCGAACCGGCTGGCGGGATCGGCACCGTTGGCACTGATCAAACCCGCTGGACAGGCCAGTTGGGGATCAAGCAGTGCGGCAGAAAAAGCGGCTTGAGTGCTCATGGCCGGCCCCTCGCGCACAGCAACAATTCATCGGCCTGACGCGCCTCGGCGAGCAAGACGCTGAAGGCCGGCAACTGATTGTCGCGTTCGATCAGGGTGCCTATCGGGCCTGTTCGCTTCAGCACGTGCTGGTACAAGGACCAGACGGCGTGGTCGATGGGGGCGCCGTGATCATCAATCAGCAGACGGTCACCGATGCTGTCGATGTCCTCGGCGAAGCCGGCCAGATGTATCTCGCCGACGGCATGAAGGGGCAGGGCGTCGATGTAGGCCAAAGGATCGCGCTGATGATTGATGCTCGAGACATAGACGTTGTTGACGTCCAGCAACAGCCCGCAACCCGTGCGGCGGATGACTTCGGTGATGAAGTCTGCCTCATCGAGCGTCGAGCGTTCAAACGCCAGATACGTAGCCGGGTTCTCTAGCAACATCGGGTGTTTGAGGGTGCTCTGTACGTGATCAATGTGTTCGCAGACGCGGCTCAACGTCGATTTGTCATAGGCCAGGGGCAACAGGTCATTCAGAAACACCGGGCCATGGCTGGACCAGGCCAGGTGTTCGGAAAAGGAGTGGGGTTGATAGCGCTCGATCAGTTCGGCAAGGCGTTGCAGGTGTTGAATGTCCAGCGGACCTTCGGCACCGATGGACAGGCCAACGCCATGCAGCGACAGCGGATACTGCTCGCGGATCAACCCCAGATAGTGATGAAAAGGGCCGCCGGCCACCATGTAGTTTTCGGCGTGGACTTCGAAGAAACCGATGTCCGGTTGTGAACCGAGCACTTCGCGGAAGTGCTCGGTCTTGAGCCCCAGCCCGGCGCGGGGCGGGAGCCCGAACGGTGAATTGTTCATGGTCGACACTCAGGCTGGGAGGCGGATCAGGCTTTGGCTTTGAAAGCTTCCATCTGACCGAAACCGGTCGGCGAGGTCTTGCTTTCAGTGGTGGCGCAAGTGCCTTTGGGGACCAGTTTCCAGGCGTTAGGCTGGAAGTCGGTTTTCGACGTGCCGGCGCAGGTGGTGCCGGCGCCTGCTGCGCAATCGTTGTGACCTTTCATGGCCACGCCGAAGCATTTTTCCATGTCGTCGGCTGCGTGGGCGGTGGACACGGCGGCCATGCTCAAGGCAGAACCAAGGGCCAGAACCAGGGCAGTGGCGGACAGGGTGCGGGTGGTAGCAGTCATGATGTTTCTCCGGTGATCTGAGGTTTTGGTCAGCAGCGGTTGTGCTGGCTTACCCCTCTAGAGAAAGGTCATGGCGATGCGTTACAGCCGTGCCCAAAACTTTTTAAAAAACTTCAAATCACCACCACTCCCTTGTAGGAGCCGAGCTTGCTCGCGATAGCGGTAGACCAGTCGACATCTTTGTTGAAAGTGAAATAGTCATCGCGAGCAAGCTCGGCTCCTACAAGGGATTTTCATTGTCTGGAGGGTTGGTGGCAGGCACAAAAAAACGGCCCGAAGGCCGTTTTATGTTGACCGCACAGACTCAGCCACCCAGATACGCTTCACGCACTTTCGGGTCAGTCAGCAGTGCTTCACCGGTGCCTTGCATCACCACCCGGCCGTTCTCGAGAACGTAGGCACGGTCAGCAATTTTCAGCGCCTGGTTGGCGTTCTGCTCGACCAGGAACACGGTCACGCCATCCTTGCGCAGCTGTTCGATGATGTCGAAGATCTGCTGGATGATGATCGGTGCCAGGCCCAACGAAGGTTCGTCGAGCAGCAGCAGCTTGGGTTTGCTCATCAGCGCACGGCCGATGGCGAGCATTTGCTGTTCGCCGCCGGACATGGTGCCGCCGCGTTGGGCGAAACGCTCTTTCAGGCGTGGGAAAAGTTCGAGAACCTTGTCCATCTGTTCCTGATAGTCGCCCTTGTCGGTGAAGAAGCCACCCATGGCGAGGTTTTCTTCCACGGTCAGGCGGGAGAACACTCGACGACCTTCCGGCACCACCGCAATGCTTTTGCGCATGATCTGCGACGAGCTCTGGCCGACCAGTTCCTCACCCATGTAGCGGATGCTGCCGCTGTGGGCCTGCGGCGAACCGCAGAGCGTCATCAGCAGGGTCGACTTGCCGGCACCGTTGGCGCCGATCAGGGTCACGATTTCGCCCTGGCGGACTTCCACGTTGACGCTATGCAGCGCCTGGATCTTGCCGTAGAAGGTGGAAACGTTTTCGAATTGCAGCATTTACGCTTCCCCCAGGTAGGCTTTGATCACTTCAGGATTGTCGCGGATCTGTTCTGGCGTGCCGTCGGCCAGAGGCGTGCCCTGGTTGATCACGACGATGTGGTCAGAAATGCTCATGACCAGTTTCATGTCGTGTTCGATCAACAGCACGGTGACGTTGTGCTCTTCACGCAGCATGCTGATCAACGCCTTGAGGTCCTCGGTTTCCTTCGGGTTCAGGCCGGCGGCCGGTTCGTCGAGCATGAGGATCCGCGGGCGGGTCATCATGCAGCGAGCGATTTCCAGGCGACGTTGCTGACCGTAGGCCAGGGTACCGGCCGGACGGTTGGCGAACTGCGTCAGGTTGACCTTGTCCAGCCAGAACTCTGCGAATTCCATGGCCTCGCGTTCGCTCTTGCGAAAAGACGGGGTCTTGAACAGGCCGGACAGGAAGTTGGTGTTCAGGTGACGGTGCTGGGCGATCAAGAGGTTTTCGACCGCGGTCATGTCCTTGAACAACCGCACGTTCTGGAAGGTGCGCACCACGCCTTTGAGGGCGATCTTGTGGCCCGGCAGGCCCTGGATGGGCTCGCCGTCCAGCAGGATGCTGCCGCCGCTTGGCTTGTAGAAACCGGTCAGGCAGTTGAATACCGTGGTCTTGCCGGCGCCGTTGGGGCCGATCAATGCCACGACCTGTTTTTCCTTCACGGTCAGGGCGACGCCGTTGACCGCCAGCAAGCCGCCGAAGCGCATGCTCAGATTTTCGACTTTAAGGATCTCGCGGCTCATTTGCGCAGCTCCATGTGAGGACGTTGCATGGGCAGCAGGCCTTGAGGGCGCCAGATCATCATCAGCACCATCAAGGCGCCGAACATCAACATGCGGTACTCACTGAACTCACGCATCATTTCCGGCAACAGGATCATCACCACTGCCGCGAGGATCACCCCCAGTTGCGAGCCCATGCCACCCAACACGACGATGGCGAGAATGATCGCCGACTCGATGAAGGTGAAGGACTCGGGTGTCACCAGGCCCTGACGGGCGGCGAAAAAGCTGCCGGCGAAACCGGCGAAGCTGGCACCCAGGGTGAAGGCCGACAACTTGATGACCGTAGGATTGAGACCCAGCGCACGGCAGGCAATCTCGTCTTCGCGCAACGCTTCCCACGCACGGCCGATCGGCATGCGCAGCAGGCGGTTGATCACGAACAGCGCAGCCAGGGCCAGCAACAAGGCAACCAGGTAGAGGAAAATCACCTTGTTGATCGAGTTGTATTCCAGGCCGAAGTACTCGTGGAACGTCTGCATGCCTTCAGCGGCTTTGCGTTCGAAGGTCAGGCCGAAGAACGTTGGCTTCTCGATATTACTGATGCCGTTCGGGCCACCCGTCAGACTGGTCAGGTTACGCAGGAACAGACGGATGATCTCACCGAAGCCCAAGGTCACGATCGCCAGGTAGTCACCCCGCAGGCGCAGCACCGGGAAGCCGAGCAGGAAGCCGAACGTGGCCGCCATCAGGCCGGCAATCGGCAGGCAGATCCAGAAGCTCAGGCCGTAGTAGTGCGACAGCAGCGCATAACTGTAGGCGCCGACGGCGTAGAAGCCGACGTAACCCAGGTCGAGCAGACCGGCCAGGCCCACCACGATGTTCAGGCCCAGGCCCAGCATCACGTAGATCAGCACCAAGGTGGCGATGTCCACCGCTCCGCGAGAACCGAAGAACGGCCAGACCAGCGCGCCGGCGATCAGCGCAATGATGAACCAGCGCTGAGTGCCAGGCAGGGTCAGGAAGTTGCTGGCCTTGGCTGGAATCAGCGGCATGTTGGGCGAAGAACGCCAGGCCGAGCTGATCTGTTGATCGAACAATACGCGCAGGAACATCAGGACCGAGCACACGGCGATGGTGATCAGCGTTGCGTTGCTGGTGCCATGGACTTCGAGGTTGATGCCGACAATGGTCAGCTTCAGACCCAGTACCGGGTAGGCAACCGCCCACACCAGCAAGGCGCTGAACAACGCCTGTTTAAGATTCCTAGTCATACTTTCTCAACCTCCGGACGGCCCAGCAGGCCGGTTGGCCGGAACAACAACACCAGAACCAGCAGGCCGAACGCTACAACGTCCTTGTACTGGTCGCCGAAGACATCGGCACCGAAGGCTTCTGCAACACCGAGCACCAGCCCGCCGAGCATGGCCCCGGGGATGCTGCCGATGCCGCCCAGTACCGCGGCGGTGAAGGCCTTGAGGCCGACGAGGAAACCGGCGTTGGGGTTGATCACGCCATACTGCATGCTCAGGAGCACGGCCGCGATGGCCGCCAGTGCAGCACCGATGACGAAGGTCAGGGCGATGATGTTGTTGGTGTTGATACCCAGCAGGTTGGCCATCTTGATGTCTTCGGCACAGGCACGGCAGGCGCGACCCAGGCGAGAGCGGGAGATGAACAGCGTCAGGCCGAGCATGGCGACGAAGGTCACCACGAACACAACGATTTGCATGTAGGAAATCAGCACTTCATGTGCGCCACCTGGCCCGATAGTGAAGTTGCCGGGGATCAGGTTGGGGATGGATTTGTCCTTGGAGTCTTGCGCCAGCAGAACCGTGTTCTGCAGGAAGATCGACATGCCGATAGCGGAAATCAGCGGGATCAGACGGTTGCTGCCGCGCAAGGGGCGGTAGGCGATCCGTTCGATGCTGTAGCCGTAGGCACTGGTCACGACGATGGTCGCGAGGAAAGCGGCAGTCATCAACAGCGGAACGCTGTCGAGTCCCATCATGGACAGGCCCGCGATGGCGATGAACGCCACGTAGGAACCAATCATGTACACCTCGCCGTGGGCGAAGTTGATCATTCCAATGATGCCGTAAACCATCGTATAGCCGATGGCGATCAGGGCATACGTGCTGCCAATGGTCAGACCATTAACCAGCTGTTGGAAAAAGTGATAGATGTCAGGCATTACAGCGCTCCTAAAAACCTGATACGCATTTCACTGGTGGAGTCATTTTCCCGCTCGGGCCCCGTGGATCTGCATCCACTTCGAACGCGAGGTTTGCCAGCGAACCGCTGATGACGGTTTTGAGATTTTCAGGTGGGGAGACTGGCGGATCACGCCAGCGCGGCCCAAAACGTTCGTAAAACAAAGCCCACGGCACGCCGTGGGCTTTGTTGGCAGTCAGTCAGGCAAGGCCTTACTGAGGCGAAGCTTCAGTTTTTGGTTTGCCGAAGTGCCACTCGTAAACCACAAATTTGAAGTCCTTCAGGTCGCCCTTGGCGTCGAAGCTCAGGTCGCCAGTCGGGGTCTTGAAGGTGCCTGCGTGGATGGCAGCAGCCACTTTGGCGGTGTCTTCGGACTTGGCGGCTTTGATGCCTTCAGCAATCACTTCAACAGCCGAGTAGGCCGGGAACACGAACGGACCGCTCGGGTCTTCTTTCTTCGCCTTGAACGCGTCAGCCAGGGCAACGTTGGCAGGATCCTGGTCGAAGGATTTCGGCAGGGTTACCAGCAGACCTTCGGAAGCGTCTTTGGCGATCTGCGAAATGGAGTCGTTACCCACGCCTTCCGGACCCATGAACTTGGCTTTCAGGCCTTTTTCCTGGGATTGACGCAGGATCAGACCCAGCTCCGGGTGGTAGCCGCCGTAGTAGACGAAGTCGACGTTGGCTTGCTTGAGCTTGGCGATGATCGAGGAGAAGTCTTTGTCGCCGGCGTTGATGCCTTCGAATACAGCGACTTTGACGCCGTCTTTCTCCAGGGTTTGCTTGACTGCGGTGGCGATGCCTTCACCGTATTGCTGTTTGTCGTGCAGCACAGCGACGACTTTCGGTTTGACGTACTTGGCAATGTAGTTACCGGCGGCAGGGCCCTGGGCGCTGTCCAGACCAATGGTGCGGAACACCATTTTGTAACCACGAGCGGTGATGTCCGGGCTGGTGGCGGCCGGGGTGATCATGATCACGCCTTCGTCTTCGTAAATGTCCGAAGCCGGTTGAGTGGAGCTTGAGCACAGGTGACCGACCACGAACTTGACGCCGTCGTTGACGACCTTGTTCGCGACGGCTACCGCTTGTTTCGGATCGCAGGCGTCATCGTATTCAACGGCTTCGAGTTTCTTGCCGTCTACGCCGCCTTTGGCGTTGATTTGTTCGATGGCCATTTTGGCGCCACTGAACTGCATGTCGCCGTATTGGGCTACAGGACCGGTCTTGGGGCCGGCGATGCCGATCTTGATGGTGTCAGCTGCGAACGAATGGCTGGCAACCCCGGCCAGAACCATAGCGGCAAACAGTTTGGAAATCTGCTTAGTAGCCTTAGTCATAGTGCTCCACTCTTACTGTTGTAGTTTTTATAGTCCTGGCCGCCGTAGCAGCAGAACCGGGTCAGATATCTTCGATATCCTCCGGAAAATGCCCCCGGCAACTGTACCGGTACAGTGTAGAGCGCCAATTGTTAGCCTGGGAAGCTGGCGTCAGGGGGCAAATCCAGAGGGTGTCGCTATTTTGAAAGAAAAAGACAGAATTGCGGCGAGATGTTAGCTGGCTAATTGCTTGATTCAGCGGCATTCCTTGGCTTTCCTGCTCTTTTCAATCGGTGACTCAATTGCAACCGGGTTTTTCTGGCGGACCACCAACGTTATCATTCGCGTCGATTTCTTTTCCGGACAGGACCCATGACTCAAGAACCTAGCACCCTCTATGCCAAGCTGCTTGGTGAAACCGCATCTATTACCTGGAAAGAGCTGGAGCCGTTCTTCGCCAAGGGTGCCCTATTGTGGGTCGACCCCGGTCTGGATTTGATCGCGGCCGCCGAGGCCGTGGCCACGGATGAAGACGAGAAAGTGGCTGCCTGGCTGGCTGCCGACCAAGTCGCCAAGCTGTCTGAAACGCGGGCGCTGGATCTTTTTGAGCGCGACCCGGAGCTGTGGGCCGTAGTGGTTTCGCCGTGGATTCTGATCCAGGAAAGGGCGACGAGCTGATTCGCTGCGCCTTGTTGGTGCGTCACGAGGTCAGGGAAAAGTGTGTAGGTGAGTAGCGTGATGGCACGTTGCCGTGGAGAAAGGCCACAGGCGTGGCCAGCATCACGGTGACGTAAACGTAACGGGAACAGTTTGTCGGGCAGCTTGAGGGCTGTTTAATTGTTTCTGTATGTGGGATTTGTGTTGAGTCTGATACCGCCTTCGCGGGCAAGCCCGCTCCCACATTCGACCGCATTCCTTCAGAAGGAACGCGGTTAAAGGTGGGGGCGGGCTTGCTCGCGAAGGGGGCGACGCGGTATCGGATCAGACAGTAAACGTCTTGCCAGTATGGTTATTCAGCGAAATAACCTTGGTTTTGCCAATCCGATGACGGTAGATCTCACGCAGGTACTTGATCGCCTTCTTCACGCAATCACGCGACAGGCGAATGTCGTTGATCGAGACAAATTTGTCCTTGTCGTTGATCAGTTCGCGGTACTTCTTCTCATACATCGGTTTGATCGCGTACCAGTTGGTGTCGAGGATCTTTGCCGGGTTTTCGAATTCGTTGAGCAAGTCATCGATCCGGTCTTCGTCGAATTCTTCATTGATGATGAAGTCGAGGATCGAGTTGTCCAGCGTCTCGTCGAAGCGGTACGGGTTCTTCGCGAAGCAGCGCTTGATGAACGCGACGATCAGGGTCAGGAAATCGTCCGACAGGCACGGGCTCTTGGCGATCAGGGTGGTCAGCGACAAGTTGGCCGAGGCGCCGATCACCAGTGCGTAACGCTTGAGCGTGGTGTTCGGGAACAAGCTGTTGAGGTGGGTCTTCAACCGGTTCAGGTCCATGTAGGACAGCTTGTAGTCTTTGGGCAATGAAACAATCGACACCACCGACGAGCAGTTCTTGAAGAAGTGCAGGTCGTGCAGCGCGGCCGCGTCGTAACCGGAATTCTTATACTGCTCAAGCGACGCACGATAGCGCTTGGACTCGATCGGCAGCAGGCTGATGCCTTCGATCGCCTGGGTCACTTTGTTGAAGTGCGGCAGGTCGATGGAGCGGAAGAACAAATCGTCGATGTTCAGGCGCTGCGGCTCTTTCTCGAAGACCTTGAACTTGTCGCTGCTCGGCGGCGGTGTTTCCGGGACCACGGATTCGGCGTAAGCAATCGCTACCGGGCCGGCCAGGCTCATGAACAAATCGTTGGCGTCCAGGCGAATGGTTTCGCCGATGTCGATGCCGGCGCGACGGAAGTAGTTCTGGTCGTAGTCAGTCGTGACCGCCTGCGCCGTCAGAATGTTGAAGATCTGCTGCGAGATGTACTGGTTGGCGTGTTTTTCCATCGCATTGACATCAATGTTCTGGATGTTGCCGTCATCGCTTTCTTCGGCATAACGCATGATGTCGTTTGAGATCAGCATCATCGCGTTCCATGGGCGGATACGGCCCATGACGCTGGCTTCGCTGCTGTCTTCGTTGGCGAAGTTGTAGGAGAAGTCCCACTCTTCCGACAGGTATTTACACAGCAGGCGACCGGCGTTGATGTGCAGCGCCTCGGACATTTCGCTGCGGTGATCGGAAATGTTCGGCAGTACGCAAATGCCGCTGGTGAAGATCGGCTCGAAGACGAAGGAATGACCGCTCTTGCCGTCATGTTCGTCCATCGGTTTGGTGTCGAACGTCTTGTTCATGTACGAGTGCTGCTGGGCCAGGCCGAATTCCGAGGCCATGCCCGAACCGGTACCACCGCCGGCGCTGAAAATCGAGAAATACAGGCGCGACTGGTTGGCCTTGATCCCACAGCTGTCGATCAGGTACGAGTGAATCATCTTCCAGTCAGGGCTGGAGAAACGCTGGGTGTCCTTGTTCAGGATGATCTTGGCCAGGTACTGACCGAGAATCGGCGCGTTACCGGCACCACCGGCGTGGACTTCCGACAAGTCCATGATTTTCATTTTGCTGTAATCGCGCAGGAAACCGCTTTTTTCGCCCTTGCGCGAGAAACGGATGCGACCGGCAATGTCTTTGTCCAGGTCGCCAAGCATCACCAGCGGTTCCACCAGGAACACCGGTTTGGCGCCCTTGTTGGTGCCCAGGCGCAGGTTGTTACGAATCCATTGCGCCGGGCTATAGCCCTTTTCCGCAAAGCGTTTGTCCGGCGACAGGCGGTCTTCGTTGTTGAATTCGTTGAGGTAAAACTTGCGGGCGTTGTACACCAGTTCCGCGACGTCCAAAGCGATGTTCGAGCCGCAGCGACCGAGACCGATCAGGCATACAGACGGGAACTCCTGGTCGTTGTGCTGTTCGCTGACGCCTTCCAGATGGGGCGGGCGCGGGAACACCATGTCGCGCAGGCCGTCGAGGTTGTCGAGGATGCGGTCGGTATTGGTTTCAGTGAAATACAGGTATTGCTGAGTGGCCAGCGGGCGCGTCGGGGTCAATGGCTTCGACGATGAGGGGCTGTTCGCCGCGGGGCTCAGAGTCAGTTCGGAGACCGTAGTGGCCGGGTTATTTTTAGAAGTCATTGGGCGCCATCTACCTGGACTGGTTGGCTGAGCGACAACTGTCGTCAAACCTTTACGGAATGGGATCTCGCGTCTTGTTTTTGCGCGTATTTGGCCAAAGCCTCAGGGACTCGCCTGAGCAACAGTGGGTGGAATCCTTTCCTTAGTCATGATGGATCGGCCAATATTCGGCGATCTTTAATCAAAAGGAGGCTAAATGATGTCAACGCTACCTTCGTTGGGGTTCGCCGGAATCGGTCTGATGGGCTTGCCAATGTGCCGGCGGCTGTTGGCGGCGGGCTATCCGTTGACCGTGTGGAACCGCAACCCGGCCAAGTGCGCGCCGCTGGTCGAGGCCGGCGCCCGACAAGTGTCAACCCCTGCTGAGCTGTGTCAGTACGCCGACATCGTCATGCTGTGCCTGGCGGATACCGTGGTGGTGCGTGAGGTGGTGTTTGGCCCGGCTGGAGTAACCTCGGGGGCGAAAAACGCGCAGTTGCTGGTGGACTTTTCCAGCCTGGAGCCCGGTGCTACACGAGAAATGGCCAGACAGCTGCTCGACAGCACCGGGATGCGTTGGCTGGATACACCAGTGTCTGGCGGCGTGATCGGCGCCGAAGCCGGCAGCCTGGCGATTATGGTAGGCGGCGAAGCGGAAGATCTGCAGCAAGTGCATTCGGTATTGCTGACATTGGGCCAGCGTGTCACCCACATGGGTGGCGTCGGGGCCGGGCAGGTGACCAAGGTATGCAATCAGATGATCGTGGCGTGCAATGCGCTTGTGATTGCCGAAGTGGTGGCGTTGGCCGAGTCTTCCGGCGTTGACGCGCGCTTGATCGCCGAGGCGCTGGCCGGTGGATTTGCCGATTCAAAACCGTTGCAGATCCTCGCCCCGCAAATGGCCGAGAGCCAATTCGAACCGGTGAAATGGCATGTGCGCACGCTGCTCAAGGACCTCGACACCGCCGTGAAGTTTTCCCGAGAACAAGGTTCGGCCACCCCCCTCAGCGGATTGGCTGCGCAACTGATGCGCCTGCATGGGAGCCAGGGATTCCTGGAAAAAGATCCATCGACGTTAGTGCAGATGTACCGCTGCCCAGACTCAAAGGAGTGACGTTGCACGAATGCCTGCGCTGGTTGATTTCATTCAGCACCGGGCGCAACTCGGCCAATGGCACCGGGCGGCTGAGCAAGTAGCCTTGAACAAAATCGCAGCCCAGGCGTTCGAGAAAATCGTACTGTTCAAAGGTTTCGACGCCTTCGGTGACCACCTGCAAATGCAGGCTGTGGGCCATGACGATTATGGCCTGGACGATTTCCATGTCCTGGGTCGCTTTGGGAATGTCTTGGATAAACGAGCGGTCGATCTTCAGCGTGTTCAGCGGCAGGCGCTTGAGGTAGGCCAGGGACGAATAGCCGGTGCCGAAGTCATCAATCGACAGCGAGACCCCCAGGGCACGAATCTGTCGCAGCCGCACCAGCGTGTTGGCGAGGTTGCCCATCAGTGCATTCTCGGTGACTTCCAGCTCCAGCCGATGAGGCGCGACCCCGGAGGCGTGCAGCGCGAACTCGATGTCGTCCGCCAGCTCTTCACGCGCAAGATTCAGCGGTGAGCAATTCACCGCGATCTTCAGTTCTTCGCACCCGTGACGGGACAATTCACCCAGGTCCTCGCAGGCTTTGCGCAGCACCCAGTCATCGAGCTCATGGATCAGACCATTAGCCTCGGCAATGGCGATAAACCGGTCAGGCGCGAGCAAACCGTGCACCGGGTGTTGCCAGCGAACCAGCGCTTCGAGCTTGCTGACCTGCCCGGTTTTCAGGTCGAAGATCGGCTGGTAATACAACATCAACTCATCGGCTTTGCGTAAGGCACATCGCAATTCTTCTTCGAGCTGTAGCTCCATCGTGGCGCGGGTCCTGAGGTTGGAGCTGAAAAAATTCAGGCCGTTGCGGCCAGCGCCCTTGGACTGGTACAGCGCCAGGTCAGCGTTCTTCAGCAGTTCTTCGCAGGTCTTGCCGTCTTGCGGGAACAGGCTGATGCCGATGCTGGTGGTCATGACCATGTTGCGCCCGGAAAGCTCAATGGGTTCCTTCATTTTCAGCATGATGCGCTGGGCCATTTGCTGCGCTTCTTCGGGATCATTGAGGCCGATGAGAATGCAGAACTCATCACCGCCAAAACGGGCCACGACATCTTTGTGGCTGCGCACAGAGCTTTTGATATGGCCGGCCAGCACCTTGAGCAGCTCATCGCCGGCGTCATGACCAAGGCTGTCGTTGATGCGCTTGAAGTGGTCGATGTCGAGGAACATCACCGCCAACATGCCGCCTTCATTGGTTTTCTCGATCAACTTCTCGGCGAATATCTGATTGAAGCCACGGCGGTTGATCAGGTTGGTCAAGGCGTCGTAATGCGCCACTTGTTGCAGCGACAGGCGCGCCTGATCCAGTTGGCTGAGCAGCGAATTGACTCGCTGCAGATCACGCTCTTTGTGTTGCAGCTTTTTGTCCGCCAGTGCCGCGCTGATGCTGCTGCCGATGATCAGCAGCGTCATGACCGCCACCGTCAACGCCAGTTGCAGGTGACTGTGTTCACCGGACGGCGCCATGACGCTATCGCGGGGCATCACCAGATTGAAGGCAGCCATGCCGGTGAAGTGCATGCTAAGGATGCCAGCTCCGAGCAGCAGGCTGGCGCTATATTTGAGCAGTTGGTGGAACATGCCGCTGCCGTCACGCAGATAACGCGAAAGCAACAGCGCCGCCAGACTGGCGCCAATCGCGATACCGATGGACAGGACGAACAACACCGGTTGGTAGTAGACCGTGGCGCTCGAATGCATCGACGCCATGCCCACGTAATGCATGGTGGTGATGCCCAGCCCGACCCACACGGAGGCCTTGAAGCAGTGCCGGACAGTCAGGTCGGGGAGGCTGAGGGTGCGCATCACCAGCCACGAGGAGCACAGGGCGATTGACAGTGAGAGCAGGGTGACGGGGAGTTGGTAGTGAATGTCGACAGGTGCCTGAAACGCCAGCATGCCGATAAAGTGCATGGCCCAGATGCCACCCGCCAGGCACCCGCTGCCGACGCAGCACCACAATCGCTGCGAGGCCGGGCTTTCCGCATGCGCCACCCGCTCTGCCATATCCAGCGTGGCAAAGCAGCCGACACATGCCACTACATAAGCCAGCAGCACCAGAAAAGGGTCATGCGTGCAATTGAGTATGAATTGCCCGCTCTCTGGTAGCTCGGTAATGAAATGCAGACCAAGCCACTCCATAGCACGCCCCGTCGTTTTCATCCTGGCCGGCGCAATGAACGCCGGCGAATGTCATCGAGTATAGAGGCCGTGTCTGGAGAGCAAGGGGTGATGTCAAAATGGTTCCATATGATTTTGGCATCACGTTAATCGCGTTTGGATCTAAGCCTTAAGCGCTTTGTTCGAAAGGTATTTCGAACGCCGGTTGCAGGGCTGGCAGACCGAACGCTGCACGGGCGGCGTCGCAATCCGCATTGGCCTCGCCATTTTCCCAAGACGCCTCAAACTCCCGGCAGGTGCTGGAGCGCTCGTTATAAATCGAGCATTTGACCTCGCTGCCGACTGTTCCCTCCAGACTGATGCAGCGGGTGGGTTTGCAGTCGGTGCCAAGCATCGCCACGCGACTGGGGCTGATTGACGCGACCAGATCATCCGGCACCGTTCCCCCGGACGAAGCGCATTCACCCCAGAAGAAAGACACGCGGAAATGGGAACAGCAAGCACCGCAATTCAGACACGGACTGACTTCGGACATGGTCGATGATCTACGCAGGAGGGGTACGCAGGGGCGCGGACAGGGGCGCTATTCTAGGCTTCGTAACGGGCATTGGAAGGGGGTATGAAAGGTATTTTTCAGCGACGGACGGCGCCGCGAAAATAGCGGTCGGATCCCCATGAATCCTGGGCCTGAGGGCCATCCCGCTTGCGTGAATACCATGGCCTGATATCAGCCTTGTAAATAATGACAGACAGTGTGGGTGGGCCTGTCTAGATTGACGGTTCCGGGGACAGTGAGGCCCCAATAACAATAAAAGAGACGGACCCATGCAGAACTCGACCCAAGCGGCGAATGCCTGGCGCATTCTGTTCCTGTTGTTCCTGGCCAACCTGTTCAACTTCTTTGATCGCACCATCCCCGCCATCATCATCGAACCGATTCGCATGGAGTGGCACCTCAGCGACTTTCAGCTGGGAATCATCGGCACTGCTTTCACCCTGGTTTACGCGATCGCCGGCTTGCCACTTGGGCGGATGGCCGATACCGGGTCGCGCAGCAAGTTGATGGGCTGGGGCCTGGCGGTCTGGAGCGGGCTGACCGCGGTTAACGGACTGGTGGGCAGCTTCTGGAGTTTCCTGATCGTGCGCATGGGCATCGGCATCGGTGAAGCCAGTTATGCACCGGCTGCCAACTCACTGATCGGTGACCTGTTTCCGGCACATCGCCGGGCGCGGGCAATGGGCATCTTCATGCTCGGGCTGCCGCTGGGGCTGTTGCTGGCGTTCTTCACCATCGGCGCGATGGTCAAGGCGTTCGACAGCTGGCGCGCGCCGTTCTTTATCGCGGCGGTGCCGGGGCTGGTGCTGGCGATCTTCATGTTCTTCATCAAGGAGCCAAAACGCGGTGCCGCTGAAACCGTGCAGGTGTCGCAGGAACGTGTCGACCGGCCGATCCGCCGGGTGCTGGCAGTGCCGACGTTCCTGTGGCTGGTGATGGCGGGGCTGTGTTTCAACTTCGCGACTTATGCCTGCAATTCATTCCTGGTGCCGATGTTGCAGCGCTACTTCCTGTTGCCATTGCAAGAGGCCGCGGTGGCAACGGGCGTCATTGTCGGTGTCACCGGTTTGTTCGGTTTGACGCTCGGCGGCTGGGTCGCCGACAAGATTCACCAGCGAGTGGCCAATGGGCGACTGTTGTTTGCGGCGTTCAGCCTGATTATCTCAACCGTCTGCACGGGGTGGGCGCTTCATTCCGGACGCATCGAAATTGGCGTGTTCGTGGCGGTCTTCAGTGTGGGCTGGTTGTTTGCCTATAACTTCTATACCTGCGTCTACACCGCGATTCAGGACGTGGTCGAACCGCGTTTGCGCGCCACGGCGATGGCGCTGTTCTTTGCTGGTTTGTATTTGCTGGGCGGTGGATTGGGGCCAGTGGTGGTGGGCGGTTTGTCCGATCACTTTGCCCACACGGCGATGCTGGCGGCCGGTGCCGAGCAGATGACCGAGGCGTTCAAGGCCGTCGGACTGCATGACGCGATGTACCTGATCCCGGTGGCGCTGTTCTTCACCATGGTGTTTCTGTTTATGGCGTCGCGGTGTTTTGTGCGGGATGCGAAGCGGATGAGGGAAGGGCTGGTGGCGGTGATTGAGCCTGGGGTTTCTGTGGCGACGGCGTAAATGATCGTTCTCACGCAGGACGTGGGAACGATCAGCAGACAAAAAAGGCCTGCATCACTGCAGGCCTTCTTTATTTAGCCGGATAGAGCAGGGGGCTTAACCCGCCACCAACACCCGAATCGCTTCCAGTCGCAACGCAGCCTTTTCAAGCATGGCCAGCCCTTGCTCGCGCTGTTTGCGCAGCGCAACCAGTTCGCTGTCGCGCACGGTCGGGTTCACGGCTTGCAACGCTGTGAGTCGCGCCAGTTCTTCGTCGGTATCCGCCGCCAGACGACGCTGCGCCTCGGCCACACGCTCGGCATGACGCGGCAGGATTTTCTCTTCGCCGGCGTTGATCCGTGGCGTCAGCTGATCACGCTGAGCCTGGATGAACTTGTTGGCGCTGGCACGCGGGACGCTTTCCAGCTGATCGTTCAAGGTCTCGAACGACACGCGGGCGGACAGGTCATTACCGTTGGCATCGAGCAGGCAGCGCAGGGCGGCCGGCGGCAGGTAACGGCCCAGTTGCAGCGAGCGCGGGGCAACCACTTCGCTGACGTAGAGCAGTTCCAGCAACACGGTGCCAGGCTTGAGCGCCTTGTTCTTGATCAGTGCAACCGCGGTGTTACCCATCGAGCCGGACAGGACCAGGTCCATGCCGCCCTGAACCATCGGGTGTTCCCAGGTGATGAACTGCATGTCTTCGCGAGACAGCGCCTGGTTGCGGTCGTAGGTGATGGTCACGCCTTCGTCGTCACCCAGCGGGAAGCTGGCGTCGAGCATTTTTTCGCTCGGCTTGAGGATCAGGGCGTTTTCCGAATGGTCTTCGCTGTCGATGCCGAAGGCGTCGAACAGGGTTTCCATGTAGATCGGCAAGGTGAACTGATCGTCTTGCTCAAGGATGTCTTCGACCAGCGCATCGCCTTCGCCAGCGCCGCCGGAATTGAGTTCCAGCAAGCGGTCACGACCGGTGTGCAAGTCGGCTTCCAGGCGCTCACGCTCGGTGCGGGCTTCGTCAATCAGCGCTTGCCACTCGCCGTCGTCGGCCTCTTCCAGCAGCGGCAGCAGGCGCGGGCCGAACTGATGCTGCAGGGCGTTGCCGGTCGGGCAGGTGTTGAGGAACGCGTTCAGCGCTTCGTGGTACCACTGGAACAGACGCGCTTGCGGGCTGGTTTCCAGGTACGGCACGTGCAACTCGATGATGTGCTTCTGGCCGATCCGGTCCAGACGCCCGATACGCTGCTCCAGCAGGTCCGGGTGTGCCGGCAGATCGAACAGCACCAGGTGGTGCGAGAACTGGAAGTTGCGACCTTCACTGCCGATTTCCGAGCAGATCAGCACTTGTGCTCCGAATTCCTCATCGGCGAAGTAAGCGGCGGCGCGGTCACGTTCGAGGATGTTCATGCCTTCGTGGAACACCGTGGCCGGGATGCCGGAACGCACGCGCAGGGCGTCTTCCAGGTCCATGGCAGTTTCGGCGTGGGCGCAGATCACCAGCACTTTGGTGCGTTTGAGCATCTTCAGGGTGTCGATCAGCCACTCGACGCGCGGGTCGAATTTCCACCAGCGTTCCTCTTCGTTGGCGTCCGGCTGGGCCTGGAAGCTGACTTCGGGGTACAACTCGGCGTGATCGCCGAGTGGCAGTTCGAGGTATTCGTCCGGGCATGGCAGCGGGTACGGGTGCAGTTTGCGCTCCGGGAAACCCTGCACGGCGGCGCGGGTGTTGCGGAACAGCACGCGGCCAGTGCCGTGGCGGTCCAGCAGTTCGCGCACCAGACGGGCGCTGGCTTCGGTGTCGCCATCGTTCACGGCGGTCAGCAGGGCTTCGCCTTCGTTGCCGAGGAAACCGTGAATGGTCTTGTGTGCTTCAGGCGACAGGCGCCCCTTGTCCAGCAGCTCCTGAACGGCTTCGGCCACCGGGCGATAGTTTTCGCTCTCGGCGCGAAAAGCGGCCAGGTCATGGAAACGGTTTGGGTCGAGCAGGCGCAGACGGGCGAAGTGGCTGTCCTGGCCAAGCTGTTCCGGAGTCGCGGTCAGCAGCAGTACGCCGGGGATGGTCTCGGCGAGTTGTTCGACCAGGGTGTATTCCGGGCTGGCCTTGTCTTCGTGCCACACCAGGTGGTGGGCTTCGTCGACGACCATCAAGTCCCAGCCGGCAGCAAACAGCGCGTCCTGGGCTTTCTCGTCTTCGACCAGCCACTCCAGTGCAACCAGTGCAAGCTGGGTGTCTTCGAACGGGTTGGTCGCATCGCTTTCGATGAAGCGTTCTTCGTCGAACAGCGCAACTTGCAGGTTGAAGCGGCGGCGCATCTCGACCAGCCACTGGTGCTGCAGGTTCTCGGGAACCAGGATCAGCACGCGGTTGGCGCGGCCCGAGAGCAGTTGGCGATGGATCACCAGACCGGCTTCGATGGTTTTACCCAGGCCTACTTCGTCCGCCAGCAGAACGCGCGGCGCAATACGGTCGGCGACTTCGCGGGCGATGTGCAACTGGTGCGCGATGGGTTGCGCACGGACGCCACCGAGGCCCCACAGTGCGGACTGCAACTGGCGGCTGGTGTGTTCCAGGGTGTTGTAACGCAGGGAGAACCAGGCCAGTGGATCGATCTGCCCGGCGAACAAACGGTCGCTGGCCAGACGGAACTGAATGAAGTTCGACAGCTGGGTTTCCGGCAGCGTGACGCTTTCGTTCTGCGCGTTGAGGCCGTGGTAGACCAGCAGGCCATCGACGTCGTCGACTTCCTGGACCGTCAATTTCCAGCCTTCGAAGTGAGTGATCGAGTCGCCGGGCGAAAAACGCACGCGGGTGAGGGGCGCATTCCGTAGCGCGTACTGGCGAGTCTCGCCAGTGGCCGGGTAGAGCACGGTCAACAAGCGGCCGTCCTGTGCCAGAACGGTGCCTAAACCCAGCTCGGCTTCGCTGTCACTGATCCAGCGTTGCCCCGGTTGATACTGCTGCGCCATGCTGCCTGACTCCCACCTTGAAAAAGCGGGCTATCTTAACGGAAGGAGGCCCTCAGGGCCAAAGGACTCTCATAAAAACTCGCAGTCTTACGTTAGCCCAATGAGGTCGCGCTCGCCGGCCAGGGCACCTAATCGTGCCAAACGGGTCACAGTTTGCGACCGATGGCTCAAGTCGCCATCACCGCAGCCGACAGCCTGCTGACAGGAGACTAAAAATTATGCTGCTACCGATGCTCCCCTTGAGTGCCGTGCCGATCACCTCACAGCACGATCCGATTCGCCAGCGCCCGGATATTCCGCCAGTGGTGCCGGTGCAGGAAAGCTCGAACGAAAGCACGATCGACCTGCAGCAGCGCGATCCCGAAGAAGCGGCTTTTCAGCTGCGCGAGGAACAACGCCGCAAGCTCGAGCGGGACCGTCGCCGTCGCGAAGCCGATCAAGACCCTGAAGAGCACCTGGCGATTCCCGGCGACGAACTGAATGCCGACAACACCGTGCCAGTGGCGCCGCTGATGGAAGATCAGCCACGTCAGGGCTTGTGGGTCGATATTCAGATTTGAGTTGTGGCGGGTCAGACCGCATTATTGCGATATACCCGTCAAACGATGCACTGAGCACCATGAGCCAAGACGATAAGCTGATTGATCTCAACTCTGAACGCGCCAAGCGGGTTCACGACCTTAATGAAAAACGTCTGAATGAAGTTCGTCAGGCGTTCGAGCAGGCGATGCCATTAGGCAAAGCCAAGAAGAAACCGAAGAACAAACCGAAAAAGCGTTGAAACCCCTGCATCTGTTGATGCAGGTCAGTTATTCCCCCGCCTTTATGCCCAGTCTCGGGCGACATTGATCCAGGTCAATTTTCTGTTCTGCCTGTTTGGTTAACTTAGCCCTATCGCAACAGGGCAAGCCCAGGAGGCCAGTCATGTTTTTCGACAACGTGGTGATCGCCGGAGTGCTGACTGTCAGCCTCATGGTTATGTTTTTCGCAGGGTTTGGATTTTTTATCTGGAAGGATTCGCACAAGCGCAAACCGTAGTTCTTTCCGGATGTAACGAGCACGCAAGGCATTTTGGGCAACTTCGGTTGCCCTTTTTTTTGGTTCATCACGGATTACCGGGAAAGACGCTCTTGATCTTCATAAAGAAGAACTCGCTATCCCGGTAACCGTAAGCCATCCGCTTTATGACCTTTATTCGATTGTTTATTCCTTCCAACTGACCGGTGTGCATCGGCCAGCGAACCCGGCTCACGATGCCCCGCCAGTAAGCCTTTAGCCGTTTGGCAAACTGGATCAGAGCAGGTATTTCGCTTTCATGAGCATGGCGCAGCCATTGCTTCCATGCCGATCTCCAGCTCCAGGCAGTACTCGGCGTCCAGAGCGTTTTGAGTTCGGCCTTCATTAAATAGACCGTCATCAATGCCTGGTTAGCCGCCAGCAGATCCCCCAGGCGAACCTGTTGTTCCGGTGTTTTCAGGTTCTGCGGATTACGCAGAAGCAGCCATCGCGCCTGCTTGATGACCTTTCGGGCCGGTTTGTCATGACGCAGTCGATTGGCTTCGTCGACGCGCACCCGATCAATCACCTCTCGGCCATATTTGGCCACCACATGGAACAGGTCGTAGACCACGCGTGCTTGCGGGCAGTGCTGACGAACCTCCAGATCAAAAGCGGTATTCATGTCCATCGCCACCGCTTCGATGCGAGCGCAACCCTCTGGCCCCAGCTCTTCGAAAAATGGCCTGACCGCCGCCCGGCTGCGGCCTTCGCCGATCCACAGCACCCGCCGTGTATCCGCATCCAGGACAACGCTGGCATAACGATGACCTTTGAACAGTGCGAACTCGTCCATCACCAAACGTCTCGGTTGCGCCTTTGGCAAAATGCTCAATGCTGCTTGCAAGGCTCGACGCTCCAGCAACCGAACGGTCTCCCAATGCAGCCCAAACATCTGCGCCACGTGCAACGTGGGAAGGCGTTCACAGGCTTGAATGACCGCCTCTGCCAGACGACGTGTCATACGGGCATAGCGATCCAGCCAACTGACGGCCTCCATGCGTTTGCCGCAATCGCGGCAATCAACGCGCCGGAGCAAAACGCTCAGGCGCACCGCACGACCGAGAATGGGCAAATCACGAATGACTCGCTCGCAATACTCATGCGTGGTTGAACAGATTTTTTGGCAGCCGCCACAGGAAGGAAATCGAGTGGCGTGAGGAGTCAGATCGATCTGTAGGGCATCGCCATCAGGCTTGATGGTGACGACAGAAAAGCCCTCCCAAAAAGGAAGGAAAGTATTAATATCGCGCATAAGAACGCCGGTTTGTTAGATGTGTTTGCTCGCACGAACATCATCAATCAAATCGGCGTTCTTGTTTCTGTGTTTCCCGGGATTCCGTGAAGAACCTTTTTTTTGCCTGCAATTTAGATTTGGCAATACAAAACCCTTGTAGAAGTGATCTCCCGCTGAATTAGAAATTGCCCCCACAAAAAAGCCCGACTCAATGGTCGGGCTTTCTCATTACTCGGCGATGTATCAGCTACCCAGTGCCTTCGACGCCAGCCAGAACAGGCCGGCCGACAGGCCCACCGTCGCCGGCAGGGTCAGGACCCAGGCCAGCAAGATGGTTTTCACCGTGCCGCCTTGCAGGCCGCTTTTGTTCGCGACCATAGTCCCGGCCACGCCCGAGGACAGCACGTGGGTGGTGGAGACCGGCAGGCTGAAGATGTTGGCCAGACCGATCATGCACGCGGTGGTGATCTGCGCCGACATGCCTTGTGCGTAAGTCATGCCTTGCTTGCCGATCTTCTCGCCGATGGTCAGTACCACACGTTTCCAGCCCACCATGGTGCCCAGGCCCAGTGCCAGGGCAACCGCCAGAATCACCCAGAACGGCGCGTATTCGGTGGTGGTCGTCAGGTCTTTGCGCAGTTTGTCCAGGTCGGCCTTTTCACGGGCATTGAGGCCAGGCAACTTGCCGACTTTCTTCGCTGTGTCATCCAGGCAGAGCAGGTAGCGACGCACTTCGATGCGGCTGTCCGACGACAAGGAGTGGTAGTCCGACACGCCTTTAAGGGTGCCGAGCAGGGCGGTAATGGTCGGTTCGGTCTGTTGCGGGTTGCAACGGAATTTCTCCGGCAGATCACCTTCGATGCTTTTGCCCAGTGCCAGGTATTCACCCAGAGTGTCGGCGTTGCGCTTATAGAACTGGCTCAGGTGCAGGGTCGCATCGCGGGTCCGTTCGATCTGGTACGTCGTGCTGCCCAGGTCAAGGACGAACTGTGCCGGCACGATCCCGATCAGCACCAGCATGATCAGGCCGATACCTTTCTGGCCGTCGTTGGAACCGTGCACGAAGCTCACGGCCATGGCCGAGATCACCAGGACCAGACGGTTCCAGAACGGTGGGTGCTTCTTGTCATCGAGCTTGCGGCGCTGATCCGGTGTCTTGTGCATCTTGGACAGTGGACGCCACCATTTAAGGCCGATCAACACCAACGCCGCGACAAGGAAGCCGGCCATTGGCGAGAACACCAGGGAGGCACCGATGTCGATCGCCTTCTGCCAGTTCACGCCATCGGCCAACGGAATGTCGTTGATCAACGCGTTGGCCAGGCCGACACCGAGGATCGAACCGATCAGCGTGTGGGAGCTGGAGGCCGGGATACCGAAGTACCAGGTGCCCAGGTTCCAGGTGATGGCGGCAGCGAGCAGCGAGAACACCATGGCCAGTCCGTGACCGGTGTTCACGTTGATCAGCAGTTCTACCGGCAGCAGGTGGACGATGGCATATGCCACGCCAACACCGCCCAGCAGCACGCCGAGAAAGTTGAACACACCGGAAAAGAACACCGCCAGATGGGGCGGCATGGCTTTGGTGTAGATAACGGTGGCCACCGCGTTTGCGGTGTCATGAAAGCCGTTGATGAACTCGAAGGCGAGGACAAAGGCCAGGGCGAGCAAGAGGCTCACAAGCACCCAAGCATCAAGTCCGCTGAATAAATCGATCATGAAGGTTTTCTGACCCGGTCATAAGGGGGCGCGATTATGCCAGAAAAGACTGCTAATCAATGCACTTGCTGCTCATCGGTAACATTCTTCAACGAATTAGTTTGTGACGAACGCCAATCTCCCAGCGTTTTACCGGGTTTTGTAACCTGTTGAATTTGCTCGGAAAGTCAGCAGGCACAAGGGTTTTTCTCGTGTAGTCGAGAGGCTTGAACGCTTGTGTGAAATATCTGAGAAGCGGATCAGAAACGAGCCATTTGCCTCATCCGAAGGGTGAGGTGGCCACTGCCCGCTTGTAGCGGGCGCGAAAGGCCTCGTCAATGCCACCCGCTTTTAACGGGAGCAGAAGCAGCCCTTGAAAGAATTCGGCCGACGCGGTCACGGCTCTTCGGCTTTGAGTTCCTTCTCCATCTTCTGCAATTCCTGAGTGAATGCCTGATCCTGAACGGTGGCGCGTTTACGCCAGGGTTTACGTTCCGGTTCGGGCTGGGCGGCGTAGGTGGTGACTTCCCCGCCGTAAACTTCCTTGTAACGTTGTTCCTGGCGCTCAAGTTCCGCGCGCAGTTCGTCTTTCGTCACAGTGCTACCTGTATAAGTTGAGATAATTTCCGGTGAAACGCGCTGCATCGAGTCGATTGACCACGCACGTAGAAGGGTAATGCCTGAGCAGGCAACCTTTTGACGGCTTGTGAACAATACTTCCATGTTGCAGGCGGCCACGACACCAGAGAAAAACAGCTGACGCAGCATCAGGTTTCTGTTTCAGCGAGCGCATTGGCGGCGCATATGAAATGAGCGTCAGGCGCTTGCTGCGGGCAGCGACGATGGAACATCGCGCTGCCAAGTGACAGCGTCGGTGGATACCCAACCGTTTCGCCACTGAATTGCATTATAGCGGTCGATTCGAAGAACACTATCACCGAGGCGTTAAAAGTAGTTCGTCATGTGTGATTGTTTTGTTACTGACAAGTGTTAACGGCAACTAGGATGCCGATGATGTCATTGTGCAGTGATGTCTTTCTGGCGCCATTAAGTCGAACAACTTACGCCCATTACTTTGTCCTTTAAGAAGTCGTCCAGACAAAAATAAAAACCGATGGTTGATGGCGTGAGTCGCATCAGGCGTCACGTGGCATCGATTGCGATTATCGGTCTGTCGTCCGATAATCGCCCAATCTTGGCGATCCCTATCTTGTATGCAGAAGCAGGGGCCGCGTGTAATAGCCGCTGATCCGCCTAGGAAAAGACCTGTCATGAACGATCAAATGCGCAACTCTTTCACCTCTGTGGCGCCGCCGATTGTCGCCTCCCCCGCGAAGCGAATCCAGGCCCTGACCGGCGACCCTGATTTCATGACATCCCTGGCCCGTGGCCTGGCAGTGGTGCAAGCGTTTCAAGAGCGCAAACGCCACCTGACGATTGCCCAGATCAGCCACCGCACGGAAATTCCCCGCGCCGCCGTGCGCCGTTGCCTGCACACCTTGATCAAACTCGGCTACGCCACCACCGACGGCCGCACCTATTCGCTGCTGCCCAAGGTGTTGACCCTGGGCCACGCCTATCTGTCGTCGACGCCCCTGGCGGTGTCGGCCCAGCCCTACCTGGACCGCATGAGTGAGCAACTGCACGAAGCCTGCAACATGGCCACGCTCGAAGGCGATGACATTTTGTACATCGCACGCTCGGCAACCACTCAGCGTCTGATTTCAGTCGACCTCTCAGTCGGTGGTCGCCTGCCGGCCTATTGCACGTCAATGGGCCGGATACTTCTCGCCGCGCTGGATGACACGTCGTTACGTGAATACCTCGACCACGCGGAGTTGCAAGCCAAGACCAGCCGCACCCTGCACACACCCGAGGCATTGCTCGAATGCCTGCAAGAGGTGCGGCAACAAGGTTGGTGCATCGTCGATCAGGAACTGGAACAGGGCCTGCGCTCGATTGCCGTGCCGGTGTATGACGCGTCCGGTCAGGTGGTGGCCGCCTTGAACGTCAGCACCCACGCCGGCCGTGTCAGTCGCAACGAACTGGAACAACGCTTCCTGCCCGGATTGCTCAGTGCCAGTCGCGACCTCAGCGCACAGCTCTTCGCCTAAGCTTCTGTCTAAGCTGTTCGATAAACGCACAGACTTGCGTTTATCGAATTGACGCTCTTTCCCTTGGATCATTACTGTCGCGGCAGCGCCAGCTCAGGCTGGCACCTGTCCGACTGCGTTCTTGCGTGGAATAAAAATAATGAACCAGCCCCAGTCTGCTGTAGGTAACTGCCTCGATGTGCAGTCCTTCATCAATGCTCAACCCATTTCGCGCTATCAGTGGCGAGTGGTGATCCTGTGTTTCCTGATTGTCTTCCTCGATGGCCTCGACACTGCGGCCATGGGTTTTATTGCGCCTGCGTTGTCGCAGGATTGGGGGATCGACCGCGCCAGTCTCGGCCCGGTAATGAGTGCCGCATTGATCGGCATGGTCTTCGGCGCGCTGGGTTCCGGCCCGTTGGCTGACCGCTTCGGGCGCAAAGTCGTGCTGGTTGGCGCGGTGTTGTTGTTTGGCGCCTTCAGTCTGGCCTCGGCCTACAGCACCACTGTCGATCAATTGCTGGTGCTGCGTTTCCTCACCGGCCTGGGCCTCGGCGCCGGCATGCCGAACGCCACCACGCTGCTGTCGGAATACACCCCGGAGCGCAAGAAGTCCTTGCTGGTGACCAGCATGTTCTGCGGCTTCAACCTCGGCATGGCCGGTGGTGGGTTCATCTCCGCCAAGCTGATCCCGGCGTTCGGTTGGCACAGTTTGCTGCTGATCGGCGGGATTCTGCCGCTGATCCTCTCGGTCGTCCTGCTGTTCTGGCTGCCGGAATCGGCGCGCTACCTTGTGGTGCGCAACCGTGGCACCGACAAAGTGCGCAAGACCCTGGCGCCCATCGACCCCACCATCGTCGCCCAGGCTTCCAGCTTCAGCGTGCCGGAACAGAAAACCGTGAAGGCCCGCAACGTGTTCGCGGTGATCTTCTCCGGCACCTACAGCACCGGCACGTTGCTGCTGTGGCTGACTTACTTCATGGGCCTGGTGATCGTGTACCTGCTGACCAGTTGGCTGCCAACGCTGATGCGCGACAGCGGCGCGAGCATGGAGCAGGCCGCGTTCATTGGCGCACTGTTCCAGTTTGGCGGGGTGTTGAGTGCGGTAGGGGTGGGCTGGGCAATGGATCGGTTCAATCCGCACAAAGTCATCGGCATTTTCTACCTGCTGGCCGGGGTGTTTGCCTACGCGGTGGGGCAGAGCCTGGGCAACATCACGCTGTTGGCGACGTTGGTGCTGGTAGCGGGAATGTGCGTCAACGGTGCGCAATCGGCGATGCCTTCCTTGGCGGCGCGGTTTTATCCGACACAAGGGCGGGCGACCGGGGTTTCGTGGATGCTCGGAATTGGCCGCTTTGGCGCGATTCTCGGGGCATGGATGGGCGCGACGCTGCTCGGGCTGGGCTGGAATTTTGAGCAGGTGCTGACGGCACTGGTGATCCCGGCGGCGTTGGCGACCACGGCGGTGGTGATCAAGGGCATGGTCAGTCATGCGGATGCGACTTGAGGGACTGATCTGGAATTTCGGCTTGCTCGCGAAGCTCTTGATCATCGATAGGCAGCCAACAATCTGTTCGATAAACGAACGCTTAGTCGATTATCGGATTGTTTGGTGTTTTGCACAGGCATAACCTTCAGTCATTCCGGCGCTGCGCATCGCGCCTTTTTCTTCCACTGTCGGTTGATCACAAAACGGGAGCCTGCCCCCATGGCTGAAATCCTTTCGCTGCACGACGCGGTGAAGCAATTCGTAAACGACGGCGATACGGTCGCGCTCGAAGGCTTTACTCATCTGATCCCTACGGCGGCGGGTCATGAAATCATTCGTCAGGGCAAGAAAGACCTGACGCTGGTGCGCATGACCCCGGACCTGATCTACGATCAGTTGATCGGCGCCGGTTGTGCCCGCAAATTGATTTTCTCCTGGGGCGGCAACCCTGGCGTGGGTTCGCTGCATCGTCTGCGTGATGCGGTCGAGAAGCAGTGGCCGCATCCGCTGGAGATTGAAGAGCATAGCCACGCCGACTTGGCCAATGCCTACGTCGCTGGCGCCTCCGGCCTGCCGTTCGCGGTGCTGCGGGCCTACGCCGGTTCCGACTTGCCTAAGGTCAATCCTCTGATCAAAACCGTCACCTGCCCATTCACCGGTGAAGTGCTGGCAGCCGTGCCATCGGTGCGACCGGACATCACGGTGATCCACGCGCAGAAAGCCGACCGCAAAGGCAATGTGTTGCTGTGGGGCATCCTCGGTGTGCAGAAAGAAGCCGCGCTGGCCGCCAAGCGTTGCATCGTCACCGTCGAAGAAATCGTCGACGACCTCCATGCACCGATGAACGCCTGCGTCCTGCCAACCTGGGCCTTGAGCGCGGTTTGCCTCGTCCCTGGCGGCGCGCATCCGTCCTACGCCCATGGTTACAACGAGCGTGACAACCGCTTCTACCAAGCCTGGGACCCGATTGCCCGGGACCGTGAAACCTTCACCGCGTGGATCAACGAATACATCCACGGCTGCGCTGACTTCAGCGAGTTCCAGGCCAAGCTGGCCGCTGCTTCGGAGGCCAAGTAATGACTTACACCACCAATGAAATGATGACTGTCGCCGCCGCGCGCCGTTTGAAGAACGGTTCAGTGTGCTTCGTCGGCATCGGCCTGCCGTCGAAAGCGGCCAACCTGGCGCGCCTGACGTCGTCGCCGGATGTGGTCCTGATCTACGAATCGGGTCCGATTGGCGCCAAGCCAAGCGTATTGCCGCTGTCGATTGGTGACGGTGAGCTGGCGGAAACCGCCGACACCGTGGTCCCGACCGGTGAGATTTTTCGCTATTGGTTGCAGGGCGGGCGCATTGACGTCGGTTTCCTCGGCGCTGCGCAAGTCGACCGTTTCGGCAACATCAACACCACCGTGGTCGGCGATTACCATGCGCCAAAGGTTCGCCTGCCGGGTGCCGGTGGCGCGCCGGAGATTGCCGGTTCGGCCAAAAGTGTATTGATCATCCTCAAGCAGTCGGCGCGTTCTTTCGTCGACAAGCTCGACTTCATTACCTCGGTCGGTAATGGCGAGGGCGGCGATTCGCGCAAGCGTCTCGGTCTGCCTGGCGCCGGTCCGGTCGGCATCATTACCGATCTGTGCATCATGGAACCGGAAGCCGGCACCCATGAATTTGTGGTCACCGCGCTGCACCCTGGCGTGACCCGTGATCAAGTGGTCGCCGCCACTGGTTGGCCGATTCGTTTCGCTGACACGGTTGAAAACACCGCCGAGCCGACCGACGTCGAATTGAAGGCGCTGCGGGATCTTGAAGCCCGCACCGCCGCCGCCCACGGCCAAGCACCGGGAGAAGCCTGATGCGTGACGTTTATATCTGCGACGCCATTCGCACCCCCATCGGCCGTTTCGGCGGCGGTCTGTCGGCCGTTCGGGCTGACGATTTGGCGGCAGTGCCGATCAAGGCGCTGATGGAGCGCAACCCGTCGGTGGATTGGACGGCAGTGGACGAAGTGTTCCTCGGCTGCGCCAACCAGGCCGGCGAAGACAACCGTAACGTGGCGCGCATGGCGTTGCTGCTGGCCGGGCTGCCGGAAAGTGTTCCCGGCGTTACGCTCAATCGCCTGTGTGCGTCGGGCATGGACGCCATCGGCACCGCTTTCCGCGCCATCGCCAGCGGTGAAATGGAGCTGGCGATTGCTGGCGGCGTCGAGTCGATGTCCCGCGCACCGTTCGTGATGGGCAAGGCCGACGCGGCGTTCTCGCGCAACATGAAGCTGGAAGACACCACGATCGGCTGGCGTTTCATCAACCCGTTGATGAAAGCGCAGTACGGTGTGGATGCGATGCCGCAAACCGCCGACAACGTGGCCGACGATTACGAAGTGTCCCGCGAGGATCAGGACGCGTTCGCGCTGCGCAGCCAGCAGCGCGCAGCCGCCGCGCAGGCTGCCGGATTTTTCGCTGAAGAAATCGTCGAAGTGCGAGTTGCGCACAAGAAGGGTGAAACGGTCGTAACGCAGGATGAGCATCCTCGTGGCGACACCACGCTGGAGATGTTGGCCAAACTCAAACCGGTCAACGGCCCCGACAAAACCGTCACCGCCGGCAACGCTTCGGGCGTCAACGACGGTGCGGCGGCGTTGATTCTGGCCTCGGCCGAAGCGGTGAAAAAACATGGCCTCACTGCCCGCGCCAAAGTGCTCGGCATGACGAGCGCAGGCGTCGCCCCACGGGTGATGGGCATCGGCCCGGTCCCGGCAGTGCGAAAACTGACCGAACGTCTCGGCGTGACGGTCAGCGATTTCGACGTGATCGAACTCAACGAGGCCTTCGCCAGCCAAGGCTTGGCGGTGCTGCGCGAACTGGGCATTGCCGACGACGCGGCTCAGGTCAACCCGAACGGTGGCGCCATCGCCTTGGGTCACCCGCTGGGCATGAGCGGTGCGCGTCTGGTACTGACCGCGTTGCATCAGCTGGAAAAAACCGGTGGCAAGAAAGGCCTGGCGACCATGTGTGTGGGCGTCGGCCAAGGTCTGGCCCTGGCGATCGAACGCGTCTGACACGTCGCGTCGACTAATAAGAACAGAGGAAAGCGCAATGACTGACAAGCCTGGTTACCGTCGTCCGCAGGAAGGCACTCAGCCGGAATACCTGCACCCGACGTATCAATCCACCAACCTTCGCTCGCCGTCCAAACCGTTGGTGTTTCTGCCCCATTCGCTGTCGGAAATCACCGGCCCGACCATCGGCGCCGAACGCGTCAACGAGAAGGACAACGACCTGACCGTTCAGCACAAGGGCGAGCCACTGGGTGAGCGCATCATCATTCACGGCCGTGTGCTCGATGAAAACGGTCTGCCGGTGCCGGGGATTCTGGTGGAGATCTGGCAGGCCAACGCGGCCGGCCGCTACAACCATGCCCGCGACCTGCACGACGCGCCGCTGGATCCGAACTTCACTGGCACCGGCCGCACGGTGACCGATGCCGATGGCTGGTATCAATTCCAGACCATCAAGCCCGGCGCCTATCCATGGGGCAACCACCACAACGCGTGGCGCCCGGCGCACATCCATTTTTCGTTGTTCGGGCCGAGCATTCTCACGCGGCTGGTCACGCAGATGTATTTCCCCGGTGACCCGTTGCTGGCCTATGACCCGATTTACAACTGCGTGCCTGACACCCGCGCCAAAGAGCGTTTGATTGCGACGTTCGATCTGGAAAAAACCGTCCCTTCCTACGCCCTCGGTTATCGCTGGGACATCGTCTTGCGCGGCCGCGACGCCACGCCGATGGAGAAATAAGATGACGCTGAACGCAACCACGTCCCACACCGTCGGGCCGTACTACCACATCGGCCTGACCTGGCTGAACCGCGAAGACCTGACCGTTGCGCAACCCCTGGGCCAACGCGTGGCGATTACCGGGCAAGTCATCGATGGCAACGGCGATGTCGTCAATGACGCGATGCTGGAAGTCTGGCAGGCCAATGCCGCCGGCAAGTACGACCATCCGGAAGACGATCAGGACAAACCGCTGGACCCGAACTTTGAAGGTTTTGGCCGCGTGCCGGTGGATGCAGAAGGGCGCTTTCGTTTCACCACCATTAAGCCGGGCACGGTCGAAGGCCTGAAAGGCTCGACCCAGGCGCCGCACCTGGTGGTACTGGTGTTCGCACGCGGGTTGGTGAAGCATTTGCTGACGCGGATTTATTTTGAGGGTGAAGCGGCGAACGTCTCGGACCCGTTGCTGGAGTGTGTACCGGCCGAGCGCCGCAGCACGTTGCTGGCCAAGCAGGATGTGTCCGGTGTTTACCAGTGGAATGTGATCCTGCAAGGCACTGATGCCGAGACGGTGTTCTTCGACTATTAAGCGAACACCGCAAATCCCCTGTGGGATCCTCTCCCACTGGGGGATTTGTGTGGCTGATCTATCTGGGGGAACAGGACTGTTGCGAAGTATGTCTAGACTCTCATTGTCCCCATTGAGTGAAAAACAATGACAACGACCAGCGCTTCAACAGAGCACTACACCGGCGAAGAGCGCAGCAAGCGCATCTTCGCCATTGTCGGCGCCTCGTCCGGCAACCTCGTGGAATGGTTCGACTTCTACGTCTACGCCTTTTGCGCGATCTATTTCGCCCCGGCTTTTTTTCCCTCCGACAACCCCACGGTGCAGTTGGTCAACACCGCGGGCGTGTTCGCCGCCGGGTTCCTGATGCGCCCCATCGGCGGCTGGATTTTCGGCCGGGTGGCGGACAAGCACGGGCGCAAGAACTCGATGATGATCTCGATTCTGATGATGTGCTTCGGTTCGTTGTTGATCGCTTTCCTGCCGACCTACAAGGACATCGGTGTCTGGGCACCGGTGCTGTTGCTGCTCGCGCGTTTGATTCAAGGGTTGTCGGTGGGCGGCGAGTACGGCACCACCGCCACCTACATGAGTGAAGTGGCGCTCAAGGGCCAGCGCGGCTTTTTCGCTTCGTTTCAGTACGTGACGCTGATTGGCGGGCAATTGCTGGCGGTGTCGCTGGTGGTGATCCTGCAACAGTTCCTCAGTGAAGATGAGTTGCGTGCCTACGGGTGGCGGATTCCGTTTGTGGTGGGTGCGGCGGCCGCGCTGATTTCGCTGTTCCTGCGCCGTTCGCTGAAAGAAACCAGCAGCAAGGAAATGCGCGAAAACAAGGACGCCGGCAGTATCGCGGCACTGTTTCGCGACCATAAAGCCGCGTTCATCACCGTGCTCGGTTACACCGCCGGTGGCTCGCTGATTTTCTACACCTTCACCACCTACATGCAGAAATACCTGGTGAACACCGCCGGCATGCAGGCCAAAACCGCCAGCTACATCATGACCGGCGCGCTGTTCCTTTATATGTGCATGCAGCCGTTCTTCGGCATGCTCGCCGACAAGATCGGCCGGCGTAACTCGATGCTCTGGTTCGGCGCCCTCGGGACCTTGTGCACCGTGCCGATTCTGTTGAGCCTGAAAAGTGTCAGCAGTCCGTTCCTGGCCTTTGTGCTGATTACCCTGGCGCTGGCGATCGTGAGTTTCTACACCTCGATCAGCGGCCTGGTGAAAGCCGAGATGTTCCCGCCGGAAGTACGCGCCCTCGGCGTTGGCCTTGCCTACGCGGTGGCGAATGCGATCTTTGGTGGTTCGGCGGAATACGTGGCCCTGAGCCTCAAAGCCGTGGGCATGGAGAATTCCTTCTACTGGTACGTTACGGTGATGATGGCGGTGGCGTTCCTGTTCAGTTTGCGTCTGCCCAAGCAGGCGAAGTATTTGCACCACGACCTCTGATCTTTCCGCGCGGGCGTGACCGGCCCGCGCCATCAAGGACTGTTTATGAACGATCGACCGGGCAATCAATTGTTCGATGCCTATTTCACTGCCCGCGATATGCGTGAGGTGTTCTGCGATCAGGGCCGCGTGCAGGCCATGCTCGATTTCGAAGCGGCGCTGGCTCGGGCCGAGGCACGTGTCGGGCTGATACCGCCAATGGCTGTCGCTTCGATTGAAGCGGCGTGTCGGGCCGGGCATTACGACTTCGCCGCCCTCGGCGAGGCGATTGCCACCGCAGGCAATTCCGCCATTCCGTTGGTCAAGGCGTTGGGCAAACAGATCGCGGCCAATGATGCCGACGCCGAGCGCTATGTGCACTTGGGCGCGACCAGCCAGGACGTGATGGACACTGGTCTGGTGCTGCAACTACGTCAGGCACTGGCTTTGATTGAACGCGATCTCGCGCAATTGGGCGACACCCTCGCCACTCAAGCCAAGCGTTATATCGCCACGCCGCTGGCCGGACGCACCTGGTTGCAACACGCCACACCGGTCACCCTCGGCATGAAAATCGCCGGTTGGTTGGGGGCAGTCACCCGCAGCCGTCAGCGTTTGCAAGCACTCAAGCCACGTTTGCTGGTGCTGCAATTCGGCGGTGCCTCCGGAACCCTGGCCGCCCTCGGTGCGCAAGCGATGCCGATTGCCGAAGCGCTGGCCGGCGAGTTGCAACTGACCTTGCCGGATCAGCCTTGGCACAGCCAACGTGATCGTCTGGTGGAGTTCGGCTCGGTGCTGGGATTGATTGCCGGCAGCCTCGGCAAACTCGGTCGTGATATCAGTCTGTTGATGCAGACCGAGGCGGGCGAGGTGTTCGAACCGTCGGCACCGGGCAAGGGCGGTTCCTCGACCATGCCGCACAAGCGCAACCCGGTCGGCGCTGCGGTGCTGATCGGTGCGGCGACTCGGGTTCCCGGTTTGCTCTCGACGCTCTTCAGCGCCATGCCGCAGGAACACGAACGCAGCCTTGGCTTGTGGCATGCCGAGTGGGAAACCCTGCCGGAGATTTGCTGCCTGGTGTCCGGCAGCCTCAAGCAAGCCTTGTTGGTGGCGCAGGGGCTGGAAGTGGACGCGAATCGCATGGCCGGCAACCTCGATTTGACCCAAGGCCTGGTGCTGGCCGAAGCGGTGAGCATCGTCCTCGCCCAACGGGTCGGGCGCGACACCGCGCATCATTTGCTGGAACTCTGCTGCAAACGTGCGGTGGCTGAGCAACGGCACATGCGCGCGGTTCTCGGCGACGAACCGCAAGTGACCGCCGAGCTTTCGGCCGCTGAACTCGATCATTTGCTGGACCCTGCCCATTACCTCGGCCAAGCCCATACCTGGGTCGAGCGGGCGGTGGCTGAACATTCTGCGTTGACTGCCTGAAGGAGATTGCTGTGGCTTTCGTACAACTCGCCGAGGGCGAACTGCACTACCAACTGGATGGACCTGAAGATGCGCCGGTACTGGTGCTGTCCAACTCGCTGGGCACCGACCTGCACATGTGGGACGCACAGGTTTCGGCGTTCACCGAACATTTCCGGGTGCTGCGTTTCGACACCCGTGGCCACGGTCAATCACTGGTGACGCCGGGGCCGTACAGCATCGGGCAACTGGGTTGCGACGTGTTGGCGCTGCTGGATGCCTTGCGCATTGAGCGTGCGCATTTCTGTGGTCTGTCAATGGGCGGTTTGATCGGCCAATGGCTGGGAATCAACGCCGGTGATCGATTGAACAAACTGGTGGTGTGCAACACCGCGGCAAAAATCGGCGATCCGTCGATCTGGAACCCTCGCATTGAAACCGTGCTGCGTGACGGTCCGGCCGCGATGGTCGCACTGCGCGATGCGTCGATTGCGCGCTGGTTTACTCCGGACTTTGCTGCCGCCAATCCGTCTGCCGCGAAGCGCATCACCGACATGCTGGCCGCCACGTCGCCTAAGGGTTACGCAGCGAATTGCGCGGCGGTGCGGGATGCCGATTTCCGTGATCAGTTGTCGTCGATCAAGGTGCCGTTGCTGGTCATCGCCGGCACCGAAGACGCGGTGACGCCGCCGTCCGGCGCGCACTTCCTTCAAGAGCATGTGCAGGGCGCCGAATACGCCGAGTTCCATGCCGCGCACTTGTCCAACGTCCAGGCCGGCGCCGCGTTCAGCGAGCGGGTGCTGGCGTTTTTGAACGCTCATTAAGGGGATTGTTGTGGACGAGAAACAACGTTACGACGAGGGCATGAAAGTCCGTCGCGCCGTACTCGGCGACGCTCACGTCGACCGCAGTCTCAATGCCCTGACCGAGTTCAACTCGGAATTTCAGGAGATGATCACCCGCCACGCCTGGGGCGACATCTGGACCCGCCCGGGCCTGCCGCGCCACACCCGCAGTCTGATTACCATTTCCATGCTGATCGGCATGAACCGCAACGAAGAACTCAAACTGCACCTGCGCGCGGCCGCCAACAATGGCGTGACCCGTGGCGAGATCAAGGAAGTGATCATGCAGAGCGCGATCTACTGCGGCATCCCGGCGGCGAATGCGACGTTCCATTTGGCGGAGTCGGTTTGGGATGAGTTGGGGGTTGAATCGCGGGAGTGACCCTTCGGGATTTCCGGTGCGTGAGCTGACGCCATCGCGAGCAAGCTCGCTCCCACATTAGATCGTGCCCGTCCGGACAACTCGGTTAACAGTGGGAGCGAGCTTGCTCGCGATGGCGGTGTATCAGCCGGGTGCTTACAACAGGCTGATCGGATAGCTGACGATTAACCGATTCTCGTCGAATTCGTTGTTGCTGAAGTCGCGGCGGATGGTCGAGTTCCGCCATTTGACGTTGAGGTCCTTGAGCACGCCGCTTTGCACGGTGTAGCCCAGTTCCGATTCGCGGCCCCATTCCTTGCCGTCGGTGACGGTGCCGATGTGCACGTTGTCGCCGCTGATGTAGCGGTTCATCAGGGTCAGGCCGGGGATGCCGAGGACGACGAAGTTGTAGTCGTGGCGCACCTGCCAGGATTTTTCCTGTGCGTTGTCGTAGCTGGCGTTGTAACTGTCGTTGGCCAGGGTGCCGCCGCTGGTGCCGTTGACGCGCATCCAGGCGCTGTCACCGGTGAGTTTTTGCAGGCCGACGTAAAAGGTGTTGCCGCCGTATTTGGCCGAGAACAGGCCGGACCAGGTCTTGTTGTCGAGATCGCCCGCGCGGGCGCTGCCGTCATCCCTGCCGTAGAAGTAGCCGAGGTTGGCGCCCAGGGTCCAGTCGCCCAGTGGCTGGCTGTGGATCAGGTTGACGAATTGCTGGCTGTAGATGTCCTTGAGTTCGGCGTTCCACAGGCCGATCTGGGTGCGTTTGTCGTTGAAGGCGTATTCGCCGCCCTGGAAGTTGAATCGATCGGAAGTGAAGGCTGGTTTACCGTTCATAAACATGTCGCTCATGCTGCTGTCGTCGCGCGGGCTGTTGGCGCGGAACTGACCGCCGTAGAGCGTCAGGCCAGCGATTTCCTTCGAGGTGATCTGGCCGCCACGGAAGGTCTGCGGCAGCGAGCGACCGTCGTCCGAACGCAGGATTGGCAGCACCGGCATCCATTCACCGACCTTCACTTCGGTCTGAGACAGCCTGGCCTTGAACGCGACGTTGGTGCGCCCGTAATTGTCCGCCGGGCGACCGTCATGGTCCAGCGGCAGCAACTGTGTTCCGCCCGTGCCCTTGCCGCTATCGAGCTTCACCGAATACAAACCCAACACATCCATGCCGAAGCCGACAGTGCCCTGGGTGAAGCCGGATTTAGCGTCGAGTATGAAGCTTTGCGTCCACTCTTCAGCCTTGCCCTGGGCCTTGGTCGGGTTGGTGAAGTTGCGGTTGATGTAGAAGTTGCGCAGGTTCAGGTTGACCTTGGCGCCGTCGACAAAACCCGCTTCCTCGGCCTGGGCGGGCAGGGCTGCGGCCACTGCAATGGCCAGAAGGCCGGGGAAGAAATACTGCGCGGTGGAAGGCGTCATGGGCTCGGGTCTCTCTAATTGTTGGGGATGAAGCGGGGTGATGCCGCAACCCTGGGTTGCAGAAAAAAGATGTGTTCGATTGAAAAAAACAGCGGAATCAGCCGGACTGGGCAGGGCGCGGGAGCATGAGGGTGAACCTGATGTTGTTGGTCTTGTGCGAGGAATGGTGCGGGGAATGGACTGGATGGTTCAATTGGTGAAAGCGGGTTTCGGGCGGTTATCGAACGTAAGATTGATCTGGATTCAGGGGCCAGTGAAACCATCACTCCTTTTCCCGCACCCAACAAAAAGCCCACCAAAAGGTGGGCTTCCTGTTTTCACAGCGCTATCAGAACATCTTCATCTTCGGCGCTTCTTCTTTCAGCGGTTCGACCTTGGCGGTCTGCTGATTCCAGCCGCCACCCAGTGCCTTGTACAGATTGACGGCGCTGACCAACTGCGCCAGACGGTCGGTGATCAGCACTTGTTGGGCGTTGAACAACTGACGCTGGGCATCGAGGAAGGTCAGGTTGCTGTCGACACCAATGCGGTAGCGACGCTCGGCCAGGCGGTAGTATTCCTGGTTGGCGGTGACGTTGTCACGCTGCGCCTGCAACTGGTGGGTGTAGGTCTCGCGGGCGGCCAGGCCGTCGGCGACTTCCTGGAAGGCGGTTTGAATGGACTTCTCGTAGTTCGCCACGCCGATGTCTTTCTGGATTTTCGAGTAATCCAGGCTGGCGCTCAGGCTGCCGGCGTTGAAGATCGGCAGGTTGATCTGCGGCGAGAACAGCCAGGTGCCCGAACCGCCCTTGAACAGACCGGACAAGTCCGGGCTCAGGGTGCCGGCGTTGGCCGTCAGGCTGATGCTCGGGAAGAACGCAGCCCGTGCCGCGCCGATGTTGGCGTTGGCAGCCTTGAGGTTGTATTCGGCCTGGAGGATGTCCGGACGGCGTTGCAGCAAGTCCGATGGCAGACCGGCGGGCACGTCGCTCAGCAAATCGTCAGACAGCGGCTTGGCAGCCTGCAGGTTGGCCGGGATGCCGGTGCCGAGCAGCAGCACCAGGCTGTTTTCATCCTGGGCGACCTGGCGGGTGTACTTCGCCAGTTGCACCCGGGCGGTTTCCACCGAGGTGCGCGACTGGGCGAGGTCGAGCGCAGACGCCACACCGACGTCGGCACTGCGCGCGGTGAGCTTGTAGCTCTCCTCGAACGCGCCGAGGGTGTCCTCGGTCACTTTCAGCAGTTCCTTGTCGGCCTGCCAGGCCAGGTAGGCGTTGGCCACGCTGGCCACCAGGCTGATCTGCGTGCTGCGTCGGCCTTCTTCCGTGGCAAAGTATTGCTGCAGCGCTTGTTCGCTAAGGCTGCGAACCCGCCCGAACAGGTCGAGCTCATAAGCACTGATGCCGACCGTGGCCGAATAGGAACTGACAATGCCTGACTGGCCGGACTGCGAAGCGTCAGCCGGAACGCGCTGACGGCTGCCGGTACCGTTGGCCGACACGGCCGGGTACAGGTCGGCGCGCTGGATGCGGTATTGAGCCGCAAAAGCGTCGATGTTCAGCGCCGCGACACGCAGGTCACGGTTGTTTTCCAGCGCGACCTGGATCAGCTGTTGCAGAGCAGGGTCATGGAAAAACTGCTTCCAGCCTTGTTCGGCAGCTGCCTGGCTTGGCGCCTGGGCCGGCGAATAGGCCGGACCTTGCGGGTATTGGGCAGCCACTGGTGCCGCAGGCTGCTGATAATCAGGTATCAGCGAGCAACCACCGAGCACAAACGCGGCAATGGCTAGGGAGAGTAGCGACTTGCTCATTGGCCAGCCTCTTTAGGAGTTTCAGTGGCGTCATCCTGGTCGACTTTTTTGCGCTGACCGATGGACGACACAGTGACGAAGAACAGTGGGACCCAGAAGATCGCCAGAACGGTGGCGGTGATCATACCGCCAATCACCCCGGTGCCGATGGCATGCTGGCTACCCGAACCTGCACCGGTGGAAATCGCCAGGGGTACCACGCCGAGAACGAAGGCGAGCGAGGTCATGATGATCGGTCGCAGACGCATCCGGCAGGCTTCAATCGCCGCATCACGCAGGCTACGCCCTTGTTCATGCAGTTCCTTTGCAAATTCGACAATCAAAATGGCGTTTTTCGCCGCCAGGCCGATGGTCGTCAACAGGCCCACCTGGAAGTACACGTCGTTGGACAGGCCACGCAGGCTGGTCGCCATCAGAGCACCGATGATCCCCAGCGGCACCACCAGCATCACCGCAATCGGGATCGACCAGCTTTCATACAGTGCCGCCAGACACAGGAACACCATCAGCAGCGACAGGGCGTACAGCGCTGGCGCCTGCGAACCGGACAACCGTTCCTCGTACGACAGGCCGGTCCAGGAAATACCGACACCCGCCGGCAGTTTCGCGGCAATGGCTTCGACTTCGGCCATGGCTTCACCGGTGGAGTAGCCCGGCGCCGGGGAACCAAGGATTTCCATCGCTTCGACGCCGTTGTAACGGGCGAGCTTCGGCGAGCCGTAAATCCATTCGCCCTTGGCAAACGCCGAGAACGGAACCATGGTGCCGGCGCTGTTGCGCACATACCATTTCTTCAGGTCTTCAGGGCTCATGCGCGAGCCGGGCTGACCTTGCACGTAAACCTTCTTCACTCGACCGCGGTCGATGAAGTCGTTGACGTAGCTACTGCCCAACGCGATCGACAGGGTGTTGTTGATGTCGGCGATGGTCACGCCCAGGGCGCTGGCCTTCTCGTCGTCGATTTCCAGTTGGTATTGCGGTTCGTCGTTCAGGCCGTTCGGGCGCACTTGCGTCAGAATCTTGCTCTGTGCGGCCATGCCGAGGAACTGGTTACGGGCAGCCATCAGCTTTTCGTGACCAATGCCGGCGCGGTCTTGCAGGAACACGTCGAAACCGGTGGCGTTACCCAGTTCCAGTACCGCCGGCGGCGCAAAGGCAAACACCATGGCATCGCGGAAGGTGAAGAAGTGCTGTTGTGCACGGGCCGCCACCTTGAACACGTTGTTGTCGGCGTTACGTTCGTCCCATGGTCGAAGCATGATGAACGCCATACCCGAGCTCTGGCCACGACCGGCGAAGTTGAAGCCGGTCACGGTAAACACCGAGTTCACCGCATCGCCCTCACCGCCATCCTTGCCCGGACGCAGCAGGAATTCACGCATTTCGTCCACGACCACCTGCGTACGCTGGGCGGTCGAGCCGGCTGGCGTCTGCACCTGGGCAAACAGTACACCCTGGTCTTCTTCCGGCAGGAACGCCGTCGGAATACGGGTGAACAGCCAGATCATGCCGACAATGATGATGAGGTAGGCCAACAGGTACGGCGCCTTGTGCGCGAGCATGCTGCCCACGCCGCGCTCGTAGCTTCTTACGCCACGGTCGAAATTGCGGTTGAACCAGCCGAAGAAGCCACGCTTGGGTGTTCCGTGCTCACCCTTTGGAATGGCCTTGAGCATGGTGGCGCACAGCGCCGGCGTGAAGATCAGTGCAACCAGTACCGACAGGGCCATGGCCGAGACGATGGTGATCGAAAACTGCTTGTAGATCACGCCGGTGGAACCGCTGAAGAACGCCATTGGCAGCAGTACCGCCGACAGCACCATGGCGATACCGACCAGTGCACCCTGGATCTGCCCCATGGATTTCTTCGTGGCCTCCTTGGGTGACAGGCCTTCTTCACTCATGACCCGTTCGACGTTTTCCACCACGACGATCGCGTCGTCCACCAGCAAGCCGATGGCCAGGACCATACCGAACATGGTCAGGGTGTTGATGCTGAAACCGGCGGCCGCGAGGATGCCGAACGTACCCAGCAGTACCACCGGCACGGTCATCGTGGTGATGATGGTGGCGCGGAAGTTTTGCAGGAACAGGAACATCACCAGGAACACCAGCACGACGGCTTCGACCAAGGTGTGAACCACCCCTTTGATCGACTCGGTCACCACTGGAGTGGTGTCATACGGGAACACCACTTCCATCCCTTGCGGGAAGAACGGCTTGAGGTCGTCAATGGTCTTGCGCAGGGCTGTGGCGGTATCCAGGGCGTTGGCGCCCGTGGCCAGCTTCACGGCCAGGCCGGACGCCGGAGCGCCGTTGAACTGGGCGTTGATGCTGTAGTTTTCACCACCCAAACCGACGTCGGCGACATCTTTCAAGCGAACCTGAGAGCCGTCCTTGTTGACCTTGAGCAGGATTTTATTGAACTGCTCAGCGGTCTGCAGACGGGTCTTGCCGATGATCGTGGCGTTCAGTTGGGTGTCGGGCAGGGCCGGCAAACCACCGAGTTGACCGGATGAGACCTGCACGTTTTGCGCGGCGATGGCGGTTTTGACGTCAACCGGGGTCAGGTTGAAGTTGTTCAACTTGGCCGGGTCGAGCCAGATACGCATGGCGTACTGGGAACCGAACACCTGGAAGTCACCGACGCCGGCGGTTCGCGAAATCGGGTCCTGCATGTTCGACACGATGTAGTTGGACAGGTCGTCCTTGGTCATGCTGCCGTCACGCGAGACCACACCGATCACCAACAGGAAGTTTTTCACTGCCTTGGTCACGCGGATACCTTGCTGCTGCACTTCTTGCGGCAGCAGCGGGGTGGCCAGGTTCAGCTTGTTCTGGACCTGAACCTGCGCGGTATCGGAGTTGGTGCCTTGCTCGAAGGTCGCGGTGATGGTCATGGTGCCGTCGGAGTTACTTTCCGAGGACACATAACGCAAATGGTCGATGCCGTTGAGCTGTTGCTCGATCACCTGCACCACGGTGTCCTGTACCGTTTGTGCCGAAGCACCCGGATAGGCCACAGAGATGGCGATCGCCGGAGGCGCGATGCTCGGGTACTGGTTGATCGGCAACTTGAGGATCGACAGTGCACCGACCAGCATGATCACCAGGGCAATTACCCAGGCGAAAATCGGGCGGTCAATAAAAAATTTCGACATGGGTTACTCCCCTTTGCCGCTGGAAGCCTTATCAGCTGCCTGTGCGGGGGCCGGGTTCTGGACGCCAACGTTAGTCGCTTCAGTGGCTTTGACTTCGATGCCAGGCTTGACGAATTGCAGCCCTTCAGTGATCAGGCGATCGCCTGCCTTCAGGCCGTCCTCGATCAGCCATCGGCTGCCGACGGTGCGGCTGGCCTTGAGCTGACGCAGCTCAACCTTGTTGTCAGGACCGACGACCAGTGCAGTCGGGGTGCCTTTAAGGTCACGGGTCACGCCTTGTTGCGGGGCCAGAATCGCTGCGGCATTCACACCGGACTGGAGTTGGGCGTGTACGAACATGCCCGGCAGCAGGGTGTGATCCGGGTTTGGGAACACCGCGCGCAGGGTCACGGAACCGGTGGTCTGGTCAACCGAGACTTCAGAAAATTCGAGCTTGCCGTCCAGCTTGTACTGGCTGCCGTCTTCGAGGGTCAGCTTGACCGTTGCCGCGTTATCGCCAGCCTTTTGCAGGCGACCGCTTTCCAGTTCACGGCGCAGTTGCAGCAATTCCACCGAGGACTGCGTCACGTCGACGTAGATCGGGTCGATTTGCTGGATCACCGCCATCGGCTCGGCCTGGCCGCTGGTGACCAGCGCGCCTTCAGTTACGTTGGAGCGACCGATACGACCGGTCAGCGGCGCGTAGACCTTGGTGTAGCGCACGTTGATCTGGGCGGTTTGCAGGGCGGCTTCCGATTGCATCCGGTTGGCCACAGCCGTGTCGTATTCCTGACGGCTCACGGCTTGTTCGTTGACCAGTTGCTTGTAGCGATCGGAGATCGATTTGGTCTGTTGCAGGTTGGCTTCTGCGCTTTTCAGCGTGGCGTCATAGACCGACGAATCGATCTGATACAGCTGTTGGCCAAGCTTGACGTCGCCGCCTTCCTTGAACATGCGCTTGAGAATGATGCCGTTCACTTGAGGACGCACTTCGGCGATGCGGTACGCGCTGGTACGGCCCGGCAGATCGGACGTCAGCGTAAACGTTTGCGGTTGCAGGGTAACGACGCCGACCTGAGGAGGCGGTGCGGCTGGTGCCGCTTCTTCCTTTTTGCATCCGCTGAGCAGCGATGCCAAGGCGACGGCAGTGACCAGAGCGGTAACAGCTGGCTTGAATTGCATGAAAATCCTCGGGTCAGGCGCGCAAAGTGCGCACTAGAAAGGTGGAAGGGTAAAAATAGGGTGCTGAGTGGATAAGTAGCTTGCTAAGGAATATACTTACGTTCATGGTTGTTTGTAAACACCTTGGCTGCGTACCCACTTCGCTACAAAAGCCGTTCGAAGGTTTGAATTCTAAGACGGGGACGGCGCCCAAGAGCGAACGCTCCACTTTTATTCAGCTGATGTTCAGACATCACTGAAGCATCCTGATTGAGGTTTTTACTGCCATGGTCCGTCGCACCAAAGAGGAAGCTCAAGAAACCCGCGCCCAGATTCTCGAAGCGGCAGAGAAAGCCTTTTATGAAAGAGGCGTGGCGCGCACGACACTGGCGGACATCGCGACCCTGGCCGGCGTGACGCGCGGTGCCATCTACTGGCATTTCAGCAACAAGGCCGATCTGGTGCAGGCCATGCTGGATACCTTGCATGAGCCGCTTGATGAGATGGCCCGGGCCAGTGAAAGCGAAGAGGAGCTCGATCCGCTCGGCTGCATGCGCAAGCTGCTGATACATTTGTTTCATCAAGTTGCACTGGACCCGAAAACCCGACGCATTAATGAGATTTTGTTTCATAAGTGCGAATTCACCGATGAAATGTGCGATCTGCGCCAACAGCGCCTGACGGCCAGCCTTGATTGTAATCTGCGCATCGGCCTGGCCCTGAGTAATGCCGTGAATCGGGGGCAAATGCCCGAAGACCTCGACACGGCGCGCGCTGCCATCAGCCTGCACGCGTACATCGACGGCATCCTGTACAAGTGGTTGCTGGCCCCCGACAGCTTTCAATTACACGCCGAAGCCGAGCGTTGGGTCGAGACCGGGCTGGACATGCTGCGCTTGAGCCCCAGCCTGCGCAAATGAAACAACATGCGTAATTGGCTTCGCCCGTGTCAACTCTCGAGGCGGGTGTCGATGCCATGGGGTGCTTTTATATACGGACGCTCGCTAGGATGACAGGTAGCGAGCTACGTATTTTGTAGGAATTTTGTGTCTTGGGTGTGAACGTGGTGTGACTACACGCCAGTTTTAAAACGCAAAAAGCCCCGGCTCTTACGAGTCGGGGCTTTTTGTCTTCAGTGACTGATGCTTACAGCGCCGGGTAGTCGATGTAACCGACCGGGCCTTTTGCGTAGAACAGTTCTGGACGCGCTTCATTCAACGGCGCATCGGCCTTCAGACGTGCAGGCAAGTCGGGGTTGGCAATGAATGGCACGCCGAAGGCGACTGCATCGGCCTTGCCGCTGGCCAGCCAGGCGTTGGCGCTGTCCTTGGTAAAGCGTTCGTTGGCGATGTACGGGCCGCCGAAAGCTTCTTTCAGTTGTGGACCGAGGCTGTCGCCGGCTTCTTTCTCGCGCGAGCAGATGAAGGCGATGCCACGCTTGCCCAGTTCGCGAGCGACGTAGGTGAAGGTTTCCGCCAGGTTATCGTCGCCCATGTCATGGGAGTCAGCGCGTGGTGCCAAATGCACACCCACCCGGCCGGCGCCCCAGACTTCGATGGCTGCGTCGGTCACTTCCAGTAGCAGGCGTGCACGGTTTTCCAGGGAGCCACCGTAGTTGTCGGTGCGCTGGTTGGTGCTGCTTTGCAGGAACTGGTCGAGCAGGTAACCGTTGGCGCCGTGGATTTCTACACCGTCAAAACCAGCGGCCTTGGCGTTCTCGGCACCGGTGCGGTAAGCGTCGATGATGTCGGCGATTTCAGCGGTTTCCAGGGCTCGCGGCGTTGGATAATCGGCCAATGGGCGAACCAGGCTGACGTGACCTTTTGGCTGGATGGCGCTCGGTGCGACCGGCGCTTCGCCGTTCAGGTACGAGGTGTGGGACACCCGGCCAACGTGCCACAGTTGCAGGAAGATCTTGCCGCCCGCGCCATGGATCGCCTTGGTCACGTTGGCCCAGCCGCGAACCTGGTCGTTGGACCAGATGCCCGGGGTGTCCGGGTAGCCGACGCCCATTGGCGTGACCGAAGTGGCTTCGCTGAGGATCAGGCCGGCGGAAGCGCGCTGGACGTAGTACTCGGCCATCAATGCGTTCGGCACACGGCCTTCGTCGGCGCGGCAGCGGGTCAGCGGCGCCATGATGATGCGGTTGGCCAACTCGATGTCGCCCAGTTTGATTGGATCGAAAATTGTCGTCATGAAAGTACCCTCGTGAGGTTCAAGTGGATTAGTGAGTCGCTGGAGCCAGTTCGGGATTGCCGCTCTGGCGGAAAGTAATCAGGGTCACCAGCAGGGCGAGTACCGCCAGTGCGGCAGCCGCGAGGGGCACGCTGGTCAGGCCGAAGCCGTGGGCGATGACGCTGCCGCCGACCCAGGCACCGAGCGCGTTGCCGATGTTGAAAGCGCCAATGTTCAGGGTCGACACCAGGTTCGGTGCCGCTTTGCCAAAGGTCACCACGTTCACTTGCAGGGCCGGCACGGCGGCAAAACACGCGGTGGCCCAGAGGAACAGAGTGATTTCGGTCGGGATCAGCGCAACGCTGGTCCATGTCAGCACGGTGGAGACCACGGCCATGCTGATGAACACACCGATCAGCGTTGCGGCCATGCCTTTGTCCGCCAGCTTGCCGCCGATGATATTGCCGACCGTCAGGCCCAGGCCGATCAGCATCAGGGTCCAGGTCACGCCTCGTGGCGAGACACCGGTGATTTCGCCCAGCAATGGCGCGACGTAAGTGAAGAGGGTGAAGACCGAGGCAGCGAACAGCGCAGTCATGCTCAGGGACAGCCAGATTCCGGCGCCCTTGAGTGCGGCGAGTTCGGCGCGCATGTCGAGTTTTTCTTCATCGCGCTTGGCCGGCAGGAAGCGGATCAGACCGATCAGGGCGATCACACCGATCACGGTCACGGCCCAAAAGGTCGAGCGCCAGCCGGCTTGTTGGCCGAGCGCGGTGCCCAGTGGCACGCCGAGCACGTTAGCCAGGGTCAGGCCGGTGAACATCAAGGCCACGGCCGAAGCGCGTTTGTTGGCCGGCACCAGGCCTGCCGCCACCACCGAACCGATACCGAAGAAGGCACCGTGGCAGAGCGCCGTGACGACGCGTGCAAACATCAACACGTTGTAGTCGCTGGCGAGGGCGCAGAGCAAGTTGCCAACGATGAAGATCCCCATCAACGCCACCAGTGCGGCCTTGCGCGGCAGTCGGGCGGTGGCCAGCGCCATGAACGGAGCGCCGATGGCCACGCCCAGGGCGTAACCGGTCACCAACCAGCCAGCGCCGGGGATCGACACACCGAGGTCCGCCGCCACATCGGGCAGCAGGCCCATGATGACGAATTCGGTGGTGCCGATGGCGAAGGCACTCAAGGCCAGAATGAGAAGCGAGAGGGGCATTGTTGAATTCCTTTTGGGCTGGCTGACGTTAAGGGTCAGAGCTCTTTACTGAAGGTCTTGAGGAATTCCTGGATGGTTTCCTCATTACGTTTGAAAAAATGCCACTGGCCAACTTTGCGGCTGCTGATCAGACCGGCGCGTTGCAGCGTCGCCAGGTGTGCGGACACCGTGGACTGCGACAAGCCGCAACGTTGATCGATCTGCCCGGCACAAACGCCATGCTCGTTGCTGTGGGACTGGTCCGGGAATTCGACGGTCGGGTCTTTGAGCCAGTGCAGGATTTCTCGCCGTACTGGGTGTGCCAGGGCTTTTATTATTTCGTCGAGATTAATGGTCATGGGGATCAGCTCGTGATGGTTAAAACGCTATATCGCGATGAGGCGAACTTTAAATCGGTATTTCGCGATATACAAATATGATTTGGCTCTGAGCCGCTAACAATTCGGTATATCGAGTTATAACGATACGTGGGGTGTAACGATCCAAAGGCGCAATGCTAAGCTGCGCCCATGAACTATCTCGCACATCTTCACCTCGGCGGCCAGCGTCCCGGTCAATGGCTCGGCAGCCTGTATGGCGATTTCGTCAAAGGACGGCTGCAAGGGCAATTCGCGCCTGAGATCGAGGCGGCCATCCAGCTACACCGCAGCATCGACGTATTTACCGACCATCACCCGTTGGTGGACGTTGCGTTGTCGCGGTTTTCCACCACGCGTCGGCGTTACGCCGGGATCGTCCTCGACGTGTTTTTCGACCACTGCCTGGCACGGGACTGGACGTTGTACGCCGACCGGCCACTGGAACTGTTCACGTCGCAGGTGTACCGGGTGCTGGCGGCCGAGCCGCAGTTGCCGGAACGGTTGGCGAGAATCGCGCCGCACATGGTGGCGAATGACTGGTTGGGGTCGTATCAGCAATTCGAGGTGCTGGAGCAGGTGCTGCAGGGGATTTCGCGACGGTTGACCCGGCCGGAGGAGCTGGCGGGGGCGATGCATGAATTGCGGGTGTTGTACGAACCGTTAAGCGAAGATTTCAGGCTTTTCTATCCACAGCTTCAAGACTTCGCCCAAAACTACCCAACACCCTAAAACCAATGTGGGAGCGGGCTTGCTCCCACATTAGACAGGTGTTTATGCGGCGATTGCGGGACGCATCGGCGCTTCCTGCTTCTCCGCAATCGCCCCAAACAAGGCCTTCTGCACCGCTTGCTGCGCTTCGAACGCCAGCGCCGCACGTTCGCGACCTTCACAAGCAATCGGCTTGAGCAGATGTATCTCCACATCTCCCCGGTCATTGGCAAACAAGCGCATCAAGTGCGACAGCAGGTCATCATCGCCAATGAACGGTGCCAAGGTATCGAGCTGACCGTCACGCAGGTAACGAATCGCCACGGGTTGCAACTGTACTTCTGAATCAATCGCCGCCGACAGCAAGCGACCATGAAACGTGCGCAACGAACGGCCATCGGTGGTGGTGCCTTCTGGAAACATCAGCAGCGGATGTTCCTGTTCCAGGTGGCGGGTCATTTGTTTGCGGATCAATTGACTGTCGCCTGACCCACGGCGAATAAACAGGCTGCCAGCCTTGGCCGCCAACCAACCCGCCACCGGCCAGGTGCGCACTTCAGCCTTTGACAGAAACGACATCGGCGTGAGCATGCCCAGCAGCGGGATGTCGGTCCAGGACACGTGATTGCTGACCCAGAGCATCGGTTGCTTGGGCAATTCACCCTGAACGGTGACCTGGAAGGGCAGGGCATTGCTCAACCGCGCCATGAAAAACCGCGACCAGCGCTGGCGGCGGACCATCGAGTGGGCGATGCCTGTGCGCTCGAACAGCCCGAACAGGCTGGCCATGCTCAAACCGAATGCGACCACCACCAATACTCGCGCAATCCGCGCGTACACCCGCAACCGGCTCATCACATGGCCGCCTTGAAGTGCTTGGCGTAACGCGGGCAAAGCTCGTCGCGCTTGAGCAGGATGAACACGTCGGCGACCTGGAAATCTTCGTCCCAGCACGGCTCGCCGCAGATTTTCGCGCCGAGGCGCATGTAGGCCTTGAGCAGCGGCGGCATTTCGGCGATCACGTTGGAAGGAATATCCAGGGTCGGCAGCGGCTTTTTCGGTTCGGCGCGCAGGTGTTCGGTGCACAGGTAACGTTCGCGCAGGCGCTGCATGATCGCGTGGGCCTGGATGCCGCCGTCCTGCATCGGAATGCTCGCGCAGCCCATCAAATAGCTGTAGCCGCCCTGATTCAATACCTCGGCCAGTTCACCCCAGAGCACGGCGATGGTGCCGCCGTTGCGATAGGCCGGGTCGACGCAGGTGCGGCCGATTTCCAGGATCGGGCCTTTGAGATGCACCAGGCCGTGCAGGCTGAATTCTTCTTCGCTGTAGAACTTGCCCAGGCTGCTGGCCGCCGTGTGGTCGAGCAAACGGGTGGTCGCCACCAGGCGCCCGGTGTTCAAGTCACGCACGCCGATGTGGGCGCAATGAACATCATAGTCATCCATGTCCAGACCCCGTTCAGCACCCTTCAGCTTGGCGTTGAACTCGCCACTGAACACGTTGAAGCGCAAGGCCTGGGCTTCCTGCAAGGCTTGGCTGCCGATCAGGCGTTCGGCTTGCAGTCGGCGGTCGTTGCCGGTGTCGCGGATGCGGGCGATCTGAGTCATGGCGATTCTCCGTGCAGGCTGCTCCCCGTCTTGGGTTACAGCGGATCGACTTTCTTTATGCAGCCGTTTTGTGCAAGGTCAGGCTATGTAGCCCCGGTGTCATCGCCATTAAGATTTGGTGATGCTTATATGACAGCCCACGAGGAGCCTCTTATGCCCTGGCAAAACCTGTTGAACCGCCACGAACGTCTGCCCGCCAACGCGGATCTGGCGGAAGGGTTCGTGACCTTGTTGCACCAGTTGGGCACGGTGACGCCGTTTGAACTGGCCGTGGTTGGCGGGCGTTTGATGGCCACGCCGGGGCTGGCGTTTCTAACGGGGTACCAGGCGGCATTGCGCATGCTCTGGCCAAGTGCGCCGTTGAGCCTCGGTGCGCTGTGTGCGACCGAGCAGCGCAGCCTGCGACCGGCGGACATGCAAACCCGCCTCGTCGATTTGCGCTTGAGCGGCCGCAAGGATTTCGTCACCGCCGGTGATGCCGCTGAATGGCTGCTGGTCGCTGCCCGCAGTGAAGCGCCCGGCGACGCGGCAAGCCTGAGCCTGGCGGTGGTCTATCCCGATGAACCGGGCGTGCGCCTGGAAAAACTGCCGGCGATACCGCTGATGCCGGACATCAGTCATGGCCGCTTGTTTCTCGATAATGCTCAGTGCGAGTTGTTGGCGGGGGATGGTTGGGAGGCTTACGTCAAACCGTTCCGCACCCTTGAAGATGTCTGCGTATTGAGCGCGATGACGGCGTGGCTGTATGGCGTTGGTCAGGACAGCGACTGGCCGCAAGCGTTGCAGTTGCGGTTACTGGCGCTGCTGGCCGGGTGCGCGGAAGTCAGTCGGCAGGCACCGAACAATGCGGCCGGGCATGTGTTGCTGGGTGGGTTGTTTGCGCAGTTCGAGGGGCTCAAGGTCGAGATCGACCAGGCGCTGGCCGATGGGCCGCCGCATTGGGCGGCGATGTGGCAGCGCGATCAGGCGGTGATGGACTTGGCTGCGGGGGCTCGGGGTAAGCGGTTGGCCAAGGCATTAGCGGGATCTTCATTGAGTTGACTGGCCCCTTCGCGAGCAACACAAATCCCAAAACTGTCATCAACCTCAACTAGGCTCAGCACGTTAATCCTCCCGAGCCCACGCCATGTTCAAAGGCTTGTCCCTCATTGTCATGCTGCTGCTCAGCCTCCCGACTCTCGCCGAAAACTGGCCGGCCGAGCAATGGTCAACCGGCCCGGTCATCACCGGGCCAGCGCTTCAAGCCCTGGAAACCTACGCCTTCCCACCCCGCGACGACAGCACCCGAAAAGGCGTGCGCACCGACGCCTTGCTGGTGATCCGCGACGGTCAATTGATCTACGAACGCTACGCCGGCCCGACCACCGCCGACACGCCACACCTGACCTGGTCCATCAGCAAAAGCCTCATGGCCACGGTGCTGGGTGTGGCGTATGGCGAAGGCCTGTTCAAACGCCAGGACCTGGTGCAGACGTTTTATCCGCCGATGAAAAAACACCCCGGCGTGACCATGGACGACCTGCTGCATTGGGCTTCTGGGCTGGACTGGCAGGAAGACTATGAATACGCCCCGTTGAAGTCCTCGGTGGTGGCGATGCTCTACACCCGTGGCCATCAGGACATGGCCGCGTTCACCGCCGAGCATGCCGAGTACGCCAAGTCCGGCCAAGCCTTTCGTTACTCCAGTGGTGACAGCAATCTGCTGTCCGCCGCCCTCAAAACCATTGTCGGACCGGCCCGTTATCCAGACTATCCATGGACCGCACTGTTCGAGCCGTTGGGCATCCGCCATGCCGTTTGGGAAACCGATGCCACGGGCACTTTCGTCGCTTCGTCCTACGCCTATCTGACGGCTCGCGACCTGGCACGAATCGGGCTGTTGATGGCGCGCGACGGGCGCTGGCAAGGTCGTCAGTTGCTTCCCAAAGACTGGGTCGCCTTCAATCGCGAACCGTTCGCCCACTATCACGCGCATGAGGATGATGCCGTGCCTGGCGGTCAATGGTGGCTCAATCTGACGGTGGAGGGGGCGGCACGACCCTGGCCCGATGCACCGGCCGATACCTTTGCGGCGCTGGGTCATTGGGGCCAGGCGATGTACGTGATCCCCAGCGAGAATCTGGTGATCGTGCGCTATGGCGATGATCGTGACGAGAGCTACCAGCACAACGAATTGCTCAAGCTCGCGCTCAAGGCGTTTGCTCAGAAGGTGCAGCCATGAGGTTTCTTAGACACAGACCGTTCAGCGCGATGGTCCTGATAGTGCTGGTCGCATTGCTCGGCTGGATCTGGCAGGAGCGAATGGCACTGTGGGCCTTCCCCGACATCATCAGCGCCTACACCGCCAAGGAATACTGCTCGTGCCGGTATGTGATGAACAACGAGGCCGGCTATTGTCACCGCTATGTAAAACAGTGGCTGCCCACCAGCAGCTTTGTCGATGACGCCGCGAGCAAACGCGTGACGGTCAGCGGCATGGGCCGTAGCAACAACGCTGTGTGGAGGGGTGAACGCCAAGGCTGCCGTCTGCAATAGTGATTTGTGCTGAAGCTTTCTGTGGCGAGTGTCAGTGATGGACAGTTTGCATCTTGCTCACGGGCGGTTAAGGTTCGTGCAGGTTTATCCGCACATGAGTCTCTATGTTCAACCGCTCCCTCTGCAAAACCCTCGCGTTCCTGCTACTGGCCGGTGCCTGCCTGTCGGCCCGCGCCGATTGGTACCTGGACGGCGAGTCCTCGCGCCTGTCGTTCATCAGCACCAAAAACGCCAACCTCTCCGAAGTGCAGCGCTTTCTGGTGTTGCACGGCAAGGTCGACGCCACGGGCCTGGCCGAGGTGGAAGTCGAGCTGGAGTCGGTGAACAGTGGCATCCCGCTGCGCGATGAACGCATGCGCAAGGAGTTGTTCGAGATCCAGACTTATCCTGAAGCGTTGATTACTGCGCAGATTGATCTGCGTCCGATCAACGACCTCGCGCCCGGCGCGCAGTTGGAGTTGCGCTTGCCGCTGACCGTCAACCTGCATGGCAAGCAACATCAATACAACGCCGAACTGCTGGCGACGCGTCTCGACGATCGACGCTTTCAAGTGGTAACGCTGGAGCCGTTGGTGATCAATGCCGAAGATTTTGGTCTGGCCCCCGGGCTGGAAGCGTTGCGCAAGGTCGCCGATCTGTCGGCCATCAGTCTGTCGGTACCGGTGGGTGCGGTACTGATTTTCACGGCGCGCTGAGCATGGCCGGCGCAATCTTTCCCTGGCGTGAAGGCAACAGTTTTGAACTGCTGATCGACGGTCCGCAGTTTTTCCCTCGGATGCTGGTCGCGATTGCTCGCGCCGAGGAACAGGTCGAACTGGAGCTGTATCTGGTGGAGGCGGGCGCCTGCGCCGAGGCCATGGTGCAAGCCCTGGTGTCGGCAGCCGAGCGCGGTGTGCGCGTGCGCTGCCTGTTCGATGACTATGGCAGCCTGGCGTTCACCCTGACGCTGCGTCAACGCCTGACGGCGGCCGGGGTCGAACTGCGTTTCTACAATCGCCTGAGCTGGCGGCGTTGGGTTGGCAATTTCTACCGCGATCACCGCAAGCTGTTGCTGGTGGACCAAAGCCTGGCGGTGGTCGGAGGCACGGGCGTCACCGATGAGTTCTGGACGCCAGGTGAAGACACCAGCGAATGGCACGAGGTGATGGTGGAGATCACCGGGCCTTTGGTCATTGACTGGCAGTTGCTGTTCGACCGCCAATGGATCGCCAACCGCCATCGACGCGCCTGGAAACCGGCTTCGCATTTCGGCTTGCCACGCCTGCCGCGAGTGCCGCCGATGGGTGAAGGCATGGGCCGGGTCGCCTATGCCGACGCCCGTCAGCACCGTGACATTCTGCAATCGCTGGTCCGCGCGTTGAACAGCGGTCAGCAACGTATCTGGCTGGCGACGCCATACTTCCTGCCGACCTGGAAAGTCCGCCGCTCGTTGCGCCGGGCCGCCGGTCGAGGTGTGGACGTGCGCCTGTTGTTGACCGGCCCGCGCACCGATCACCCGTCGGTGCGCTACGCCGGGCATCGCTACTACCCGCGACTGCTCAAGGCCGGGGTGAAAATCTTCGAGTATCAGCCGTGTTTCCTGCACCTGAAAATGGTCCTGATCGATGACTGGGTGAGCATTGGCTCGTGCAATTTCGACCATTGGAATTTGCGCTTCAACCTGGAAGCCAACCTTGAAGCACTGGACCCAGGGCTGACGCTGGCCGTGGCGGGGAGTTTCGAAAGGGATTTTGCGCAGAGCCAGGAAGTCAGCCTCGAAGAATGGCAACGCCGGCCATTGTGGAAGCGGGTCAAGCAACGGATCTGGGGCTGGGTGGATCGGCTGGTGGTGAACCTGCTGGATCGTAGGGGCTGATCCCTATCTTGAGAACACCCTAAACCTAATGTGGGAGCGGGCTTACTCGCGAAGGCCGCTCCCACAGTTGTATTGCGGTGTTTCGGGTATTACAGCAATTCAAAGCTCTGCTGCGTCACGTCCTGGGAATCCAGGCCGATCTGCACGTTGAACTTGCCTGGCTCGGCTGCGAACTTGAGCTGGGTGTTGTAGAACTTCAGGTCGTCCTCGGTGATGGTGAAGTGCACGACTTTCTGTTCGCCGGCCTTGAGCATGACTTTCTGGAAGTTCTTCAGTTCCTTGAGCGGCCGGATCATCGAGCCGGTCACGTCCTGGATGTACAACTGCACCACGGTTTCGCCGTCGCGCTTGCCGGTATTTTTCAGCGTGACGCTGGCGTCGAGCTTGCCGGTCTTGTTCAGTGTGGTCGACGACAGGGCCATGTCGCTCAGGCTGAAATCGGTGTAGCTCAGACCGAAACCAAACGGGAACAGGGGACCTGTGGTGTCATCGAAATACTGCGAGGTGTAGTTGCCCGGTTTGCCCGGCGTGAACGGCCGACCAATGCTCAGGTGGTTGTAGTAGGTCGGAATCTGACCCACCGAGCGCGGGAAGGTGATCGGCAGTTTGCCCGACGGGTTGTAGTCGCCGAACAGTACGTCAGCAATGGCGTTACCGCCTTCTGTGCCGCTGAACCAGGTCTCCAGGATCGCGTCAGCCTGCTCTTTCTCTTCGAGGATCGACAGCGGACGGCCGTTCATCAATACCAGCACCAGCGGTTTGCCGGTGGCTTTCAGGGCCTTGATCAGATCGCGCTGATTGGCCGGGATGTTGATGTCGGTGCGGCTCGACGATTCGTGGGACATGCCACGGGACTCGCCCACCGCTGCCACCACCACGTCGGCATCCTTGGCGGCTTTCACCGCTTCGTCGATCAGCACTTGCGCCGAACGCGGGTCATCCACCACTTCCGGTGCGTCGAAGTTGAGGAAGTTCAGGTAATCCAGGACCTTCTTGTCGCTGGTGATGTTGGCGCCACGGGCGTAGATCAGCGTGGCCTTGTCGGCGACGGCGGCGTTCATGCCGTCGAACAGGGTCACCGATTGCGCCGGTTTACCGGCGGCTGCCCAGCTGCCCATCATGTCGATTGGTGCCTTCGCCAGTGGGCCGACCAACGCGATTTTCGCGGTTTTCTTCAGCGGCAGGGTTTCGTTCCGGTTCTTCAGCAACACCAGGCTGCGACGCGCGACGTCACGGGCCTCGGGGCGGTGCAAGCGGCTGTCGGCGTAGGTGTCGGCCGGATCATCTTCAGCCTTGCCGATGCGCAGGTACGGGTCCTTGAACAGGCCCATGTCGTACTTGGCGCCGAGCACTTCACGCACGGCGTTGTCGATGTCACTTTGCTGAATTTCGCCCGCTTTCAACAGCCCTGGCAGTTCTTTACCGTACAGGGTGTCGTTCATGCTCATGTCGATGCCGGCCTTGATCGCCAGCTTCGCGGCTTCGCGACCGTCAGCGGCGACGCCGTGTTTGATCAGCTCGAAAATCGCCCCGTGGTCGCTGACTGCCAGGCCTTTGAAGCCCCATTCTTTGCGCAACAGGTCGTTCATCAGCCAGGTGTTGGCGGTGGCCGGCACGCCGTTGATCGAGTTCAGTGCCACCATCACCCCGCCGGCACCGGCGTCAATCGCCGCGCGGTACGGTGGCAGGTAGTCCTGGTACATCTTGACCGGGCTCATGTCGACCACGTTGTAGTCGCGACCGCCCTCGACCGCGCCGTACAAGGCGAAGTGCTTGACGCTGGCCATGATGCTGTCGGCCGCGTTGGCGCCGGAGCCCTGGAAGGCGCGGACCATCACGCCGGCAATGCGCGACACGAGGTAGGTGTCTTCACCGAAACCTTCGGACGTGCGGCCCCAGCGCGGGTCGCGGGAGATGTCGACCATCGGCGCGAAGGTGATGTCGAGGCTGTCCGCCGCGGCTTCCTTGGCGGCGATGCGCCCGGACAGGCCAATGGCGTTCATGTCCCAGCTTGAGGCCAGGGCAATCGGGATCGGGAAAATGGTGCGGTGGCCGTGAATCACGTCATAGGCAAAGAACATCGGGATCTTCAACCGGCTGCGCATGGCCGCGTCCTGCATCGGACGGTTTTCCGGGCGGGTGATCGAGTTGAACGTGCCGCCGATGTTGCCAGCGGCGATTTCCTTGCGGATCAGCTCGCGTGGCATTTCCGGGCCGATGCTGATCAGGCGCAATTGGCCGATCTTTTCATCGAGGGTCATCTGCTTCATCAGGTTGGTGATGAAGGCGTCCTTGTTCTCCAGGGGTGCGGGGGTCGTGGCGGCCAATACGTTATGACTGGCCAGGCTGACGAACAGGCCCAGCAAACACAGCTTCTTCATGAATAGTTTTCTCAAAAGCCTAAACGGCAGTGAATACGCGCCGATCAGCCAAAAGTTAGGGAGCGACTATTGTTGTTCAGGTAAATGCAGCACACTTCTGCGTGTTTTTTGTGCAGGGGCATCTTTTAGCCCATTGGCTCGCTGCAATCCAGTGGCGGCGGCAGATTATGCCCCAAGTGCCCGGTCAGAAGGGTGTGATAGGTTTTTCAACGGAATGTGCCAGGGAGTGACCCAGATGAATGCAAGACACCACTATCGCTCAAGCTTGCAGGTGGCAGCCTTGATGCTGTTGACCACCGTGCTCGCGGGCTGCGGCATCAACACGATTCCGACCCTCGACGAGCAGGCCAAAGCCGCGTGGGGCCAGGTGCAGAACCAGTACCAGCGCCGCGCCGACTTGATCCCCAACCTGGTGGAAACCGTCAAAGGCTATGCCAAGCACGAAGAAGAAACCCTGACCGCGGTGGTCGAAGCACGGGCCAAGGCAACTTCCATCCAGGTGGATGCCAAGACCCTGGATAACCCGGAAAAACTCAAACAGTTCCAGCAGGCTCAGGATCAACTGACCGGTGCCTTGAGTCGTTTGATGGTGGTGTCCGAGCGTTATCCGGACCTCAAGGCCAATCAGAACTTCCTCGCCTTGCAGTCACAACTTGAAGGCACCGAGAACCGCATTGCCGTGGCGCGTCGGGACTTCATCCTCGCCGTGCAGAAATACAACACGGAAATTCGCACCTTTCCCGGTCGCTTGTGGCACACCGTGATGTACAGCGACTTGCCGATCCGCGAAACCTTCGAGGCGACCACGCCGGATGCCGATAAGGCGCCTCAGGTAAAGTTCTGACCGGCTAAAAGCATCACCACGGATGAGGTTGCCAATGCGCGTGTTGAAAGTGGGGCTGATGTTGTTGCTCTGGGTGTATGCCCTGACGGCGCAGGCCGAGTTGAAGTTTCCGCCGCTGACCGGGCGGGTGGTCGACAACGCCCAAATGATCGAGCCGTCGGTGCGCGAGCAACTGACGCAGCAACTTCAGGCCCATGAAACCGCCACCGGCGAGCAGTTGGTGGTGGTGACGTTGCCGGACTTGCAAGGCACCGACATTGCGGACTTCGGCTACCAACTGGGGCGTGCCTGGGGCATTGGCCAGAAAGATAAAAATAACGGCGCGCTGCTGATCGTGGCGCGCGATGAACGTAAATTGCGCATCGAAGTCGGGTATGGCCTCGAAGACCGCCTGACCGATGCGCAAAGTTCGGTAATCATCAATCAGGTGATCACCCCGGCATTCAAGGCAGGCAACTTTAGCAAAGGCATCAGCGACGGGGTCGCGGCGATGCTGGTGGTGTTGGGCGGCAACCCGCTGGATGAACCCTCGACGGTCTACGAACCGCGAGGCGATGAGGACAGCGACTTCGTGGCGCGCCATCCCGGGGTCTTCGTGTTCCTGGTGATGCTGTTCATCCTGACGATTTTCGTCTTGCAGATTCTTGGACTTCTGCCCGCCGGTCGAGGGGGTTCGGGTGGTTCCAGCGGTGGTTTCGGCGGCGGTGGATTTGGTGGCGGCGGTGGAGGCGGCGGATTCAGCGGCGGCGGGGGCAGTTTCGGGGGCGGCGGTTCGTCGGGCGGCTGGTGATAACAATAATGAGCAGGCACTTTTCAACATGGCATTACTGACTGAACACGAACAACGCAAAGTCGCCGAGGCGATTGCCCGGGTCGAGCGCGACACCGACGCCGAACTGGTGACCGTGCTCGCGGCCCGTGCCGATGACTACGCGTACATCCCGCTGCTGTGGGCCAGCCTGCTGGCGCTGATGGTGCCGGGGATCGTGCATTACCTCAGCGGCTGGCTGACTTTGCACAGTCTGCTGCTGGTGCAATGGATCAGCTTTATTGTGCTGTGCCTGGTGTTCCGCCTGCCGAAAGTCACGACCCATCTGGTTCCGCGTTCAGTGCGGCACTGGCGCGCCTCGAACCTGGCGCGCCGGCAATTCCTGGAGCAAAACCTGCACCACACGGTCGGCAGCACCGGGATGCTGATTTTTGTCTGCGAGGCTGAGCGCTATGTGGAGATCCTGGTGGATGAAGGGATTTCCAAACGGCTGGACAACAAGAACTGGGATGCGATTGTGGCGGCGTTCACCCAACAGGTGAAGCAGGGCCAGACGTTGCAAGGGTTTGTGACGTGCATCGAGGCGTGTGGCGAGTTGCTCAAAGTGCATGTGCCGGTGACGCAGGTGCGCAATGAACTGCCGAATCGGTTGGTGGTTTTAGGCTAATTGCATCGATCGAATTCATACACCCGTTGTAGCAACTGAGCTCTTGTGGCGAGGGGGCTTGCCCCCTCGCCACACGAACCTATTTGCCCCAGCAATCCAGCCGTTCGGTAAATAACTGCGTGTCCCGAACGGCCATCCCCCCTAAAATACCCTTCATTCCCCGATTCGCTCCGCCCGAGGCCGTTTTGCTCATGTCCGTCACCGCCACTCCCGCCAGCCTCGCGCCGGATCACCACGCCCAGTTCATCGACCTGCTGCAAACCAGCCTCGACGCCAATGCCTTCATCAAACTGGTGCTGGCCAAGTACGTCGGCACCGAAATGGATTTGCAGCGCTTGATCATCAAGCAGCTGACGGTCAAGGATCAGCCTTGCCTGTCCTTCGTCTACCGCTACAAAACCCGCGACATCACCAAGAACCTGCCGCTGGCCGAAGGCGTCGCGACCATTGCCGCGCTGCTGCCGGCTTCGTTCAAAAATGCGCATTTGCTGTCATTGACTGACGAAGCCCAGCTCGAATACAGCAAAAAGGGCAAATCTTCGCTGTTCAAGAGCAAACCTCAGCAATTGCGTGAAGTGCCGTCCGCCGAGCACAACCGCGAGAAAAACCGCTTCCTCGACCTGAGCCGGCCGTTCCTCGCCGACCTTGGCGTGACCAATAGCAAGCACGAGCTGATCCCGGCGATGTCGCGCAAGTGGAAGCAGATCAACAAGTTCATCGAAGTCTTCAGCCATGCGCTGACCACCTCACCGCTGGCGCTGGACAAGCCGGTGCAGGTGGCGGATTTCGGTTCGGGCAAGGGTTACCTGACGTTCGCCATCCACGACTACCTGCGCAATACCTTGAACGCCGAAGGCGTGGTGACGGGCGTCGAGCTGCGCGAAGAAATGGTCAACCTGTGCAACGCCGCTGCGGCGAAACTCGAGCACCCGGGGCTGGTGTTCAAGTGCGGTGATGTGCGCAGCGTGGCACCGAGCGAGCTGGACGTGATGATCGCGCTGCATGCCTGCGACGTCGCCACCGACTACGCGATCCACACCGGCATCCGCTCCGGCGCGTCGATCATCATGTGCTCGCCGTGCTGCCACAAACAGATCCGCCTGCAAATCCAGAGCCCGGCGCTACTCAAGCCGATGCTGCAATACGGATTGCATTTGGGTCAGCAAGCGGAAATGGTCACCGACAGTTTGCGCGCGTTGTTCCTTGAAGCCTGCGGTTACGAGACCAAGGTGTTCGAGTTCATCTCGCTGGACCACACCAACAAGAACAAGATGATCCTGGCGGTCAAACGCGCCGAGCCGGTGGACCCGGCTCAGCTGTTGGTGAAGATTCAGGAGCTGAAGGATTTCTATCACATCACCGAGCATTGCCTCGAAACCCTACTGCGGGCCGACGGCTACCTCTGATCCCTGTGAGAGCGGGCTTCACAGCGGTCTTACGCCCCAGCATCACCGTCACGATCACCCCGGCAGCAAACAGCCAGGTGATCGGCTCGATGTGTTCACCAAAGAACAACGCCGAAAAAGCAATCGTGAAGAAAATCTGCAACAACTGGATCTGACTGACCCGGGCAATTCCACCCATCGCCAACCCCGCGTACCAGGCAAAAAAACCGATGAACTGCGAAAACAGCGAGACATAACCAAACGCCCACCAAGTCTTCGCCGAAATCTCGCCTTGATGTTGCAGGGCCAAATACACAACCGGTCCGATCAACAGCGGCGTCGACAGCACCAGCGCCCAGCAAATCACCTGCCAGCCGCCCATCTCCTTGGCCAATCGACCGCCCTCGGCGTAGCCCAAACCGCCCACGGCAATCGCCCCAAGCATCAACAAGTCACCAGCCTGAATGCTGCCGGCGCCGCTGATCAGCGCATAACCCAGCACCAATGCACTGCCCAACGCGGCGCAGGCCCAGAAGGCTTTCGACGGTCGTTCATGGGACAACCACGCGGCGTACAGCGCCACGCACAGCGGTTGCAGACCGTTGACCAGGGCACCGTGGGAAGCCGGCAGGGTTTGCATGGCCCACGCTGACAACACCGGAAAACCGAGAATGACCCCGGCGATCACCAGCGTCAGGCCTTTGACCTGTGTCCAGGTCGGCCATTTTTCCCGCCGCCACAGCAACAGCAACGCCGCCGGCACCGCCGCGAACAGCGCCCGGCCCAGGCCATTGAGCAAGGGATGCAGTTCCTGCACGACGATTCGCGTGAAGGGCAGGGTGAGGCTGAAAATCACAACGCCGAGCAGGCCGAGGGCCATGCCTGTGTTTTCGCGCGAGGACATGATGGGTGACCACAATTCAGGGGGAAGGGAAGAGTCTTCATCTAGCCACAAACCGCGTTGGCTGCGCTGTTACAGCTAGGCGCAGAGTTATCCGTACAGTTTGAAGGCCCCATCGCGGTCCATCAGGTAGTAGCTGGTTATTACCCGCCCCTCTGGATAAGGACTACCTTGAATACTCCTGCCAATGTTCCCCCAGAGGAGTCCTCCCCATGGCTGCCAAGAAAATCCTGATGCTGGTCGGCGATTACGTTGAAGACTACGAAGTGATGGTGCCGTTCCAGGCGCTGCTGATGGTCGGTCACACCGTCCACGCCGTGTGCCCGGACAAGTCCGCCGGTCAGACCGTGCGCACGGCGATCCACGACTTCGAAGGCGACCAGACCTACAGCGAAAAACCCGGCCACCTGTTCGCCCTGAACTTCGACTTCGCCCAGGTTGCCGAATCCGACTACGACGCCCTGCTGATCCCCGGTGGCCGTGCGCCAGAATACTTGCGCCTGAACGAAAAAGTCCTGGACCTGGTGCGCGCCTTCGACAAGGCCGGCAAGCCGATTGCTGCGGTGTGTCATGGCGCGCAATTGCTGGCGGCGGCCGGAATCCTCGAAGGTCGCGAGTGCAGCGCTTACCCGGCCTGTGCACCGGAAGTGCGCCTGGCGGGCGGTACGTTCATCGACATCCCGGTGACGCAAGGCCACGTTCAGGGCAATCTGGCCACTGCCCCGGCGTGGCCGGCGCACCCGAACTGGCTTGCTGGTTTCCTTGGGTTGCTGGGCACCAAAATCACGCTGTAAACGAGGGACCTGTCCATGTGCGAGCTCTACGTCAAGGCCGATCCGATCCTCTACGAATCGCGCTCCCGCTCGCTGCGCATCTGCGGGGTGGTCACCACCCTGCGGCTGGAGAATCAGTTCTGGGACATCCTCAGCGAAATCGCCGAAGTCGATGGCATGACCACCAACCATTTGATCGCCAAGCTGTATGAAGAGGTGATGGATTACCGGGGGGAAGTGGTGAATTTTGCGTCGTTCTTGCGGGTGAGTTGCATGCGGTATCTGAGTCAGCGGCGGGTCGCTGTGCCGGAGTTATCGGTGGTTCGGGCGGTGGTGAAGCAGCAAATACCGCGTTGACCCGATCGCGAGCAGGCTCACTCCTACCGGGGATCGCATTTCCATTGTAGGAGTGAGCCTGCTCGCGATGGGGCCGGGAGAGGCGACAGATGTCCGGGACTGGTCTTTACTCTGAAGCGCTAAACCTCTCAATCGCCAAGGAGAAAGAGCATGTCCGGATGGTACGAAGTGAGCAAAAGCAGCAGTGGCCAGTTCAGGTTTGTCCTCAAGGCCGCCAACGCCGAAACCATTCTGACCAGCGAGCTGTACACCACCCGCGCTGCTGCCGACAAAGGCATTGCATCGGTTCAATCCAACAGCCCGCTGGATGAGCGCTACGAGAAAAAGACCACCAAGGATGGCCATCCTTATTTCAACCTCAAGGCCGGTAACCACGAGATTATCGGCAGCAGCGAGTCGTACTCCACCGTTGTCGCGATGGACAAGGGCATTGCCAGTGTGAAGGCCAACGGGCCGACCACGGTGATCAAGGACAAGACCCTGCCGGTGCTCTAAGTCACGCCGCTCCCACATTCAATCGCGGTCCAATGTGGGAGCGGGCTTGCTCGCGAAGGCGTCAGCCGCCTCGCCGCTAAACCTCAACCGGGACAGTAAGCTTCGGATTCCCCAACGCATGCGTCTTCGAATCAAAAAACCGCAGCGCTGAGCCCGTCCCCTCAAACACCTTCGCGTAATGCCGCTTCTGATGCTGGATAAACGCCTTGCTGCGCGGATAAATCGAGATCGCAACCACCGACGGTTTCGCTTGGCGCAACGCATGAACGATATGGCTGTCCTGCTCACCCAACGCATGCCCAAAGACGCACAACCCCTCGCCATGCTCCAACAACTGGTCATAACAGAACGACAGATAATCCGAGCTGCGAATGGTCTTGAGCTTGTCCTGCGCCGGCCCTTCGTTCACGAACAGCGGTACGTCATCCAGGGTCTTGATCGTGTTGTTGATCGCGAAACTGCCGAGCAGCGTGCCCTCGGTCGACATCAGTTTGCGCGCCGTGCCGTCCTGATTGCGCACCAGGTGCAAGCCACCGTGCAGGTACAGCAAACGGGTTTTATCGGTCGCCGTGGCGCTCAGGTCAAAGCCCGGCTCGGCGCCCTGGAACAGGTCGGTGATCGCGTCCGGCTGATGCTGAATCGACCAGTAATTGAGCAAGTCATAGTTGGTGGTAAACACCGTCCGATAGTTGCCCAGCTCTGAGCGGATGGTCGCCAGCGTCGAAGGCACCACCAGTCGCCACGGAATATGCACCGCGTGCACGGTGTTAATCAGCGCTTCCTTGATCGCGTAGTAGCGATTGCGCGGTGCGGCAGAGCTGACGGCCAACGCCTTGTTCACGCGGCTGGTGGTTTTCAGCGCGCTCAGCACCTGTTCGAAGCTGCGCGTCTGCATCGCGTCAAACACGCTCAGCTCGGACTGACTCAGCGGCTTTTCTTCGACAGTGCGTGCATTCTCGAACAGCGAGTCGTAGCCAAAGTCATCCCACACCGCGCGGCTGGCGCCGTTGCCCACCAGCAGACCGCTGAACGAGGCAGTAGCGCGCAAGGCGTTCCAGTCTTCAAGTTGGGCATCAACATCCTGGAAATCGGTCATTGCGGTCAAAGTCTCAAAGCAAAGGGTCTGATGGGCGGCGACTTTATCACGACCAAGCCTTGAGCCAGATCAAGTTACCGCGTGAACGAAGGGTTGATTCTATCGGCGTCCCGCTGGATCGACGTCGCCGATTCAGCCCCGCCAGGAGAATCGTTCATGAGCAGCACGTTTTTCATTCCATCGGTGAACATCATGGGCACCGGGTGCCTCGACGAAGCCATGGACGCCATTGGCAAGTATGGCTTTCACAAAGCGCTGATTGTCACCGACACCGGGTTGGCCAAGGCCGGCGTGGCAAAGTTGATTGCGGAAAAACTGGCGATGCAGGACATCGACTCGGTGATCTTTGACGGCGCCAAACCCAACCCGAACATGGCCAACGTCGAACTCGGCCTGGGTTTGTTGAAGGAAAGTCGCTGCGATTTTGTGGTGTCTCTCGGGGGTGGTTCGCCCCACGACTGCGCCAAGGGCATCGCGTTATGTGCGACCAACGGCGGGCAGATCCGCGACTACGAAGGTGTCGATCAATCGAGCAAACCGCAGTTGCCGCTGATCGCGATCAACACCACTGCCGGCACCGCCAGCGAGATGACACGTTTTTGCATCATCACCGACGAATCGCGCCACGTGAAAATGGCCATTGTCGACCGCAACGTCACGCCGCTGCTGTCGGTCAACGACCCGGCATTGATGGTCGCCATGCCCCGAGGGCTGACGGCAGCCACCGGCATGGACGCCTTGACCCACGCCATCGAAGCGTACGTCTCCACCGCCGCCAACCCGATCACCGATGCCTGCGCACTGAAGGCGATTACATTAATCAGCAACAACCTGCGGTTGGCGGTGCGCGACGGCGGTGACATGGCGGCCCGGGAAAACATGGCCTACGCGCAGTTCCTCGCTGGCATGGCGTTCAATAACGCGTCATTGGGCTTTGTCCATGCCATGGCTCACCAATTGGGCGGCTTCTACGACTTGCCTCATGGTGTCTGTAACGCAGTGCTGCTGCCCCACGTTCAAAGCTTCAATGCGCAGGTTTGTGCCCCGCGCCTCACGGATGTGGCCCATGCGATGGGCGCCGATGTCCGTGGTTTCAGCCCTGAAGAAGGTGCTCAATCGGCTATTGCAGCAATCCGTCGCCTGTCCAGTGATGTGGAAATCCCTGCCGGGTTGCGTGACCTCGGCGCCAGACTCAACGACGTCCCCATGCTCGCCACCAATGCGCTGAAAGACGCCTGCGGTTTTACCAATCCCCGGGCGGCGGATCAGCGCCAGATCGAGGAGATTTTCCGTAGCGCCTTTTAGGCCGTTTTACGACCGGGCGCGAGCATGACACACAGCATCGCGCCCAACGCCAGCAAGGTGCAGAGCAACGACAATGGCCATGCCTGTTCACTGGTGATCAGGCTGGCGATACCGCCAATAACGGCAGCCATCAATTGATGAATAAATCCACTTAGCGCCATTGCATACGCACCTCCGACCGGTGAACCGTCGTTGGCCAGCGACAGGCTGATCGGGTACGTCAACGACTGCCCGAACACCGCTACGCAATAGGGCAGCCAGAGCAGTAGCGCAATGGAGGCACCGACGAGGCTGCCCAGCAACATCACCGCGCTCCCGGTCAGCACCAGGCCGACGCCCGCCGTCATCAATCGGCGCTGACCGGTGCGCATTACCAAGGCATTGACCCCCAGCGCCCCCAGAAAATACGCCGCACTGATCGGCCAGCCCAACAGGCCGTATTCGACGGCCGACCAGTTGAACGGCCCTTGCAGAATCAGCGGTGCGGCGGTATTGAAAGCGATGATTACCCCATAACCGAGGCCTCCGGTAAGCGCCGGCAGCAAGAAAGCTCGATCGCGCAGAATGTGCCAGTAACTCGGCCATGCCGAGGACTGAACATTGTCCTCAGACAACACCGCAAACGGCACCCGTGCCACGACCGCCGCCATCAGCAGACTCGCGCCACCCAGCAGATAGAAAATCGCCGGCCAGCCCAGCGCCACCTGGATGACCGACCCCAGGTACTGGCCGATGCCCAGCGCAATCACGAACGAAATCGAAATCCACGACAACGCCTTGGCCAACAGGTCGCCGCGAAAGCTGTCGCGGATCAACACCCGTGCCATGACTGAAATCCCGCCGGCACCAATGCCTTGAAGCAACCGAAAAAACAGAAACGAATCCAGCGTATGGCCCAGCGGCAAGGCGAGGTTGCCCAGCCCGTAGATTCCGAGCGCCGCGAGCAATACCGGTTTGCGGCCGATGCGTTGACCGAGGCTGCCCCAGAACAACATCGGCAGCGCCATGCCGATCAGATACACCGCCAGTCCCCAAGACCCCTGCGAAACGTCGGCGGACAGATGCCGGGCCATCTCCGGCAGCGCCGGCAGGTAAATGCTCATACCCAGTTGAGCGAGAAAAACCGTGCTGCAGGTGACGAGGAGGGTGGTGCTGCTCTTCATGGAATCATCCCTGGATGTCTAACTGGCGTCCCCGGTGCATGTGCGAAAAAGCTCGGTGACGAGTTCACAAAAATGTCGAATCAGCGTCGGCTCCATGTCGGCGCGCAGCGTGATTCTGATCGCCGCCTTGCCTTGTGCAACCACGGGGAAAAACACCGCCGAGGTAAAGAAACCAAGATTGGATAATTCGATGGCAATACGGTTGGCGAGCCTCGCTTCACCGCAGTGGATCAAGCGAATCGCCATGTTGCTGCCGTGTTGTGCGGTTCGAATCAGGCTGTCGAAGAGGCGGATATTAACCTGAAGTTTTTCCTGTAACGCAGCCAATGCAGGCGTGTGATGCAGCTGGATCGACGCTCTACCTGCACCGATGGACGCGCTGTTGAGGCCTTGCGACCAGTTGCTGGGACCGCCGTAGCGTTGAATCAGCTTTTTCTGCCGTTCGTTGCCCAGCATTACCAGCCCGCCGCTGGCGCCGAATGATTTGGCCAATGAGGCGACAATCAAGGCGTCATCCTCCAAGGCCTGCAACCTGGGGCGCACGAGACCCGCACCGAACGTGCCAACGGCGGACAGTGAATGAGAATCGTCGAGGTAAAGAAACAGGCCATAACGGTCCTTCAGGTACAACAGACTGTCCAGGTCGGCGACTCCGCCCACGCTGTAGGCGCCGTCGGCCACATACGCGACCCTGGTGTTTTGCTGGCACTGTGTTTCCAGAAAATCCATATCGTTGTGCGGGCTGGTCACGACCCTGGTTTCGTCGGCGCAGGCGGCTTTGAGGTGACTCATCGAACAGTGCGCCAAGCGGTCGAACACCATCACCGGCGGCCGGTTTTCGGTGAACACGCCGCTGGCCAGCAGCGGCAGGATGCCGGCACTCGCCGCGCTGCACGACAAAGTGCTCAGGCACGTAGTGCCGAACAACGCTGACAGTTCGGTTTCGTACTGATCGAGGATCGCCAGCTTGCAGCGGTTTTTCGAATTGGCAACGCGCAGGGTGCCACTTTCCCACAAGGTGGTCATGGCGCCGTCGAGCAGATCGGAATGGTGATCCAGGCCCAGGTAGGAGGTGGTGCAGAAGTGATGAAAGGCGCGCCCGTGCTGGTCAACCATGCGGTTGCTGCTTCTGATGTCGACATTCAGCCCCGCGACCTTTCCGGCTTCTGCGGTGTCCCAGTCGTGATCGGCCAGCGAGATCAGTTTGCGATAGTTGGTGAAGGTGTTTGCCGCGTGCGTTGTCTGGTCCATTTGAGGTGTCTGTCCTTGAGTGATGAAACCGTCCGTGTGTTGCCAGACTTTACAGAGTGCGGCGTTGGCGCTGAATCGGCCGTTTCCTGTTCGGTTGAGTGTTACAAGAGATTTAGGTGTAGGGCGATGGCGTGTGAGGTTGTGGGCTAAAACCGGGCTATCTCGCCCGCCCGCGTGTCCTGTTGGAAATGCGCGGCAGCGGCACGCCGGAAATCGAACGGGCGCTGACAGCGTTGCGCGAGCGCCGTCGCGTGGCTGTCAGCCTGCCGCACTGGAGCGTTGCGCCGGAATTCATCAGTGGTACGGATTTGGTTCTGACGGTGGCGTCGCGTGGGCTGCGCGATGTTGATGAGCGATCATTGGTCGTGGTGCCGCCACCGTTTCATATTCCGTCGTTTACGTTTGTGTTGGCGTGGCACAAGCGGCGAGGTGGGGATCAGGCGTTGAATTGGTTGAATGGGCGGATTGGGGGCGCAATAGCGCGCGGTTAATCGCGAAGTTCCTGCATGCTTACTCGCGACGGTTTTTTCGCTCAAGCGAACTGTATTGTGGTCGAGATGAGCAATACGATTTTGAGATTCATCTATCAGCTGATATCAGTTACCCGTTTGCCAATGACTGCTTGCAGTTCATTTTGGCCCGCGAAATCACCATCGCCCGCCTCACTCAGGGCTTGCTGATTGTCGTCGATCCGGACGGCCACAAGCTTGAAGCCCATGTCGGCGATCTCGCGTCACGGCTGGCGGCCTGTCGGCTGCGGCCCTATGCCGGAATGAAGTTCTTCGACGATCAGTAAGTCCGCGCGCCGGGACCTGATATAGACTGGCGCCCATTCACCACACCGTTCAAAAGGATTTCCCGATGACCCCATCGCTGCTAATGGCTGTTCTCGCCTCGGGCTTTATCTACGGCATCACGCCGGGACCGGGTGTGTTGGCGGTATTGGGCATTGGCGCGGCGCGGGGTCGGCGGGCGGGGGCGGGGTTTTTGTGTGGGCATCTGCTGGGCGATGTGGTCTGGTGCAGTACCGCATTAATTGCGATTGTCGGCGCGCGGGAAATCGGCAGCACGGCGTTTGATGTGTTGGGCGTGTTCAGCGGGTTGTATTTGTTCTGGCTCGGTTTGCGTGCCGTGCGGGCGAAGCGCAGCAGTGCCGAAGCGCCTCAAGGCCCGGCTCGCCAGCCGTTCTGGCACGGCATTCTGTTCGGTCTGACCAATCCCAAGGCTTACCCGGTGGCAGTGGCGACGTTCACGGCGCTGCTGTCGAGCCGCGCGGAGTTGCTGCACTGGTCGATGCTGCCGTGGTTGATTGTGCTCAGCTTCGTCGGCGGCCTGATCGCTTACGCTATTCTCATCGGCATCGTCGGTGCGCGGCAGGTTCGTATGTTGTATCAGCGCCACGAACTGGCAATCACGCGGTTGTGCGGGGTCATGTTTATCGGTTTTGCCATTAATACCCTGGCGCACGCGTTGCCGGGGCTGGTCACAAACAAGGCTTGAGGCCATATGCAGGACACCATGGCATCCAGAAATTCCGCGCCGTTGGCGAGCTACATTGATCTGTTGCTGGACGCCGTTTGTGCGGTCGACAAGCAAGGTCGCTTCGTTTTTGTCAGTGCGGCGTGCGAGCGTATTTTCGGCTATACCCCCGAGGAGCTGATCGGCCAAGCGATGATCGACATGGTGCATCCTGGCGACCGCCAGCGCACGCTCGACGCCGCTCGGGAAATCATGGGTGGCGAGCCTAAACTCAATTTTGAAAACCGCTACCTGCGCAAGGACGGCCAAGTTGTGCATATCCTCTGGTCGGCACGCTGGTCGGAAGTCGATCAGCTGCGCATTGCTGTGGCCCGGGACATCACCGAACGCAAGCAGGCCGAGTCTCGGCAAGCGGCGCTGTATGCAATTTCCGAAGCGGCCCACGCGGCGGAGGATTTGCTGGCGCTGTTCAAGCGCATTCACTTGATCATCGGCGAATGGCTGCCCGCGCTGAATTTCTCCGTGGCGCTGTATGACGAGCATTGCGCGCAGCTGAATTTCCCCTATCACGTCAACGACCACGAACTGCAACCCGAGCAGCCGGGCACCATCACCGGGCGCCTGTGTGCGGAAGTGATCCGCAGTGGCCAACCGATTTTGCTGACCCCGGACCAGGACCATTCGCCCGCAGGCTTTCAAATGTTGGTCGCCGGTACGAATTCACCTTGCTGGCTGGGCGTGCCCCTGAATTCGCAAAACGGCACCATTGGCGCGCTCATCGTCAAAAGCGTTCCGGGTGGTGAGCGCTACACCGAGCGGGACAAGGAACTGTTGCAGTACGTCTGCGCGCAAGTCGCGACCGCCATCGAGCGCAAGCAATTGCATGCTCGATTACAGCGCATGGCGCAGTACGACCAGCTGACTCAACTGCCTAATCGCGAATTGCTGCGTGAACGTCTCAAGGCGTCGCTGGCGCTGGCTCGGGCCAATGGCGGGCGGATGGCGTTGCTGTACGTCGACCTCGACCGTTTCAAGGACGTCAACGATACCCATGGCCATGCGGTGGGCGACATGCTGTTGCAAGCGGTGGCCAATCGGATCAAGGGATGCGTGCGCGAAACCGACACCGTGGCGCGTATTGGCGGGGACGAGTTTGTGGTGTTGTTGCACAGCATCCATGGCCAGGAAGACGCCGACAGCGTGGCGGAAAAAATCCTGCAGGTCCTCGCTCAGCCGCTGCGTCTGGACGGGCATAACCTGAACATCCACACGAGTATCGGCGTGGCTCATTACCCCGAGCACGGCATCGAAGAAAAGCAGTTGTTCAGGCATGCCGACGAGGCCATGTATGCCGCCAAACGCCAACATCATCTGCGACTCGACGTCTGATAATTCGCCGCCATTCGTCGCGGCGTTTTCAGGTTTTCTAAACCTTTTGGGGCTCGTTCATTCTGAATGTATGCGGGCTGTTGCTCGTTTGGGCCATTCACCATGAGGTAGAGAATCATGCCTAATTCAAGAAACTCGAACTCGGGAAACTTCGCCAACGATCGAACGAAGGCGTCTGAAGCCGGTCGCAAAGGTGGGAAAACCACCACGACGACTGTCGATAAAGATTCTACGAAACCCGAAATGGGCCGCAAAGGTCCTCAGAAGTCCAAGTAGTGATTGCAGGTGGTTTTGATCGAGAGGCGGGGGCGCAAGCTCCCGCTTGAATTTTTTAACAAGGAGGGCGCGACCATGAGCCGGATGGCCACCCGAATACGTCATGCAGGTTTTGCCACGTTACTGGGATTGTGTGCCAGCAGTGCCTTTGCCCAGTCCCCCGCCGAATTCATCAACGACGCCTCGGCCCAAGGCATGGCCGACATCGAAGCCAGTCGCCTGGCGCACCAGAAAACCGAATCCAAAGAGGTCAAGGACTACACCATCGTCGTCATCAACGACCGCACCACCGCTAACCAGCACCTGGCGAAGATCGCCAGGCAACTGGATCTGCCTGTGGCCCCCCGCGAAGAAGTGGTCGACAAGGCCAAAGCCTTGATGCCGCAAGCGATGGACGGCGCAACCTTTGACCAGGCCTACGCCGCCAGTCAGGTGAAAACCACGCAGCAAGCCATCGAGCAACTTCAGCAGGAAGCGCAAACCACGGACATTCCGCAAATCAAAGCGTTCGCCGAAGAAACCCTGCCCAAACTGCAAAACCATCTGCAAATGGCCAGGGCGTTGCAGGCCGGTCTATAACCCGGTTATTAACGACGTTCAAAGCAAACGGCGCGTGCTTTACATCACGCGCCGTTTTGTTTGTGTTCAACACTTATTCAAACCCTGTTTGCGCTGGCTCGTCGTCGCCAACCCCGCCAGGTCATGCACATCTTTTTCGCCCATAGCGCGATAGTGGCGGCGCAGCGCCTCCAGTTGTTTGAGGTCCAGTAGTTCCAGCCCCAACATCGCGTTCTGCGCCTCCTTGTTCACTCGCAGCAACTCATCGATTTTCAGATGCAGGATGTCGGTGTCGCGGTTCTGCGTGTTCTGGATCAGGAACACCATCAGGAACGTGATGATCGTGGTTGAAGTATTAATGACCAGTTGCCAGGTGTCGTTGAAACCAAAAATCGGACCGCTCAGGGCCCACAAAGCAATAAGAATCAGCGCGCCCATAAATGTCATGGGACTGCCGGCCCACAGGGCGAGTTTCTGCGAGATTTTTGCGAATTTCATTGCCGTGTTCCTTATTGGGATGCGCCTGAATGTGTGACAGCGACGTCATGTTGAAAATTCGACTTACATTCAAACGACCAACGACTGCGCTGGCCAAAGGTGGGATAGGGCAGGCAGCTCCTGCCGAGGTATCGTATCGGACCAGTTGTCTGCTTCTGGCCCACAACTACGCATTGACAGGAGAACGCAATGAGTTGGTCCGCCAAGCAATACGTCGCTTTTGAAGATGAACGCACCCGCCCTGCACGAGACCTGCTCGCCGCTATCCCGCCGGTGGATGCGCGTTCAGCCATCGACATCGGGTGCGGTCCCGGCAATTCGACCGAATTGCTGGTCGAGCGCTTCAGCGGCGCCACGGTGCGTGGGGTCGACAGTTCGAGCAACATGATCGAGGCCGCTCGTAAGCGCTTACCAAACGTGCAGTTCGACACTGTTGATATCGGAACCTGGGACGATAACGGCCCGTTCGACGTGATTTTCGCCAATGCTGTGTTGCAATGGCTGCCCGATCACGCGACGTTATTGCCGTCGCTGGCCTCCCGACTGACCGAGGGCGGCAGCCTGGCCATCCAGATGCCCGACAACCTCAACGAGCCGTCCCATCGCCTGATGCGTGAAGTAGCCGCCGAAGGCCCATGGGCCAGCAAACTGGCGGACGCCGCCGGGCAACGCACCGAGATGGCCAGTGCCAGCGATTACTACTCGATGCTGCGGCCACACTGTGCGCGCGTCGATGTGTGGCGCACCACTTACCATCACCCGCTGGCGGGTGGCGCATCGGGTGTGGTCGAGTGGTTCAAGGGCAGCGGTTTGCGGCCGTTTCTCGAACCACTGGATGACGCGGAAAAGGCGCAATACCTCAAGCAATACCACGCAGCGATTGAGCAGGCTTATCCGGCGTTGAGCGATGGTTCGGTGCTGTTGCCGTTTCCGCGGTTGTTTATTGTCGCAACCCGATAGTGCAAAAAGGGACGGATCGCGCTGAGCGTTATCTGTCCCTGTGTTTGGCACTCAAGTATTCAAAAACAAACGAAGCAAAGCCGAACAACCCGATCATCGAAATGATCATGATCCCCAACTCTGAATTGTCCATGTCGATCTCTAGGTGAATGTTGAGCTGACAGAGTAAAGCACCTGTAGTCAGGTCCAACGCCGCACTACGGCTTCTTTACCGGATTTCAAAGACCTATACGTAAAATATACAAGAACCCGGCGTGGCTCTTAGCGATGAACGCTAACCAGCAACATCATCGGCCGTTCCAGCTCTTCGGCCAGCGCCGGTTGCGCCGCGACCTCGGCATCGCTCGGCCCCCATTCGTTGACATGCTCGATGCTGAAACCCGCGGCAATCAGCGTATTGAACAGCGTGCCAAGGGTTCGGTGCTGCTTGATCACGCCTTCCGCCAGCCAGTTCGTCACCCGCTCGCCTTCCCGCTGATAGCTGTCCACAGGCCACCGCTTGCGGCCCTCGCCGTCGATCAGCCATCCCGGATTGCGCGGGGCCATGAAGATTGGATGCTCGATGGAAAACACAAAGCGCGAATCGGGTTTAAGGGCCGCGTGGATCGTGGCGAACAAACCCGGCAAATCCTTGATGTAGTGCAGCGCCAGTGAGCTGTACGCCAGGTCGAAAACGCCTTTGGGTAAATCAAGCTGTTCCAGATCTGCCCGTGAATAGTGGATATTATCCGCCGATGTAGTTTTACGAGCCTGCTCCAGCATCTTCTCCGAGACGTCCAGACCGAGCACGCTATCGGCGCCTTGTTCACTGGCCCAGCGGCTGAACCAGCCGTAACCGCAGCCGAGGTCCACTACCTTTAAGCCTTTCATCGGCGGCAGCATTGATTTGAGTGCTGGCCATTCCGGTGCTGCGTCGAGGCCTCCAAGGGAGCGGCCCATCTGGCTGTAGCCGTGGAAAAATTCCGGATCGTCGTAGATGTTTTGAGTCATGTCGGGTTGCTCTCGTTGAGATCGTTGGTGGGCGGAATTTGGGCCGCGCCGATTGGTTTCCCTCGAAGCGTTGTGGCGCGTATTCGTTGATGGTCGCGCGGGGGGAGGGGGCGTTGGAGATGGCGAAAATGCGAGAGTATCCCGAAGAAACAAGGGGCAACAAGACGACCAACTGAGCGAAAACAGTTAACGCTGTTTCATGCGCAGCTCTCGGATTTTGCCTACGACCTAAGCGTGAATCACCCGCTATCCACTGGTGGGTAGACGAGACATAGTGCTCCGCAGAACGGACTGCACGATAGGTGATGAGTGATTGACGTCCGACAGATTTTGCCGGCTTCGCAGACAACGACGCTTAGGATGGCGGCTAAAAGCCGAGAAGGATGATCAATGCACCAGAACGATCGCGAAAATTTAGAACTCGATAAGCTATTGGTCGCCGATACTCAACATACATCGCTGGTACTTGAGCTTTGCAACCACACGGCTCACATTGTCAGGAACAGTTCACGGACTCAACACGGTCTGCGAGAGGAGAAAGAAACATGTCCACTCATCGTAGTAATCGAGCAAACATCGAGCAATTGCATCGTGAAATGGAGGCTTTAGCTGAAGAGATGAGACGCCCGGCCCCGACCAAAATCCGCACTACGTTGTTGCCGTTCAGCATCGGTGCTGCATTCGCGCTGACCCTGTTTGTCGCCGTCGCTTTTGTCGCAAAACATCTTTAATTCTCTGTCGGCTCAGATACCTTTTTCGTACTATCGGAGGCGCTGAAACAAACCTCATCGCTGTGCCCTCCTGGCAACCTCCCACCAACTAGCGCTTGTCGGCTATCTACCGTGCACAACTGATCGGGGCAGTCGACTGGCCGCCGAGATACTTTCGTAGAAGCCGTTCGCACCTGGTGCGAGGGGGCGGAATATTTGGGCTGGCAAGGATCGGCGTTGGCCACAGCGGGCTGGTGGGTGGTTACGCGTTTATCAGGGCTTACGATCGAGCGCTTAACAACTCCGATATTGAGGCCGCTTCAGTTGAGCTGCATCGAGCCTACGGCCTGATGTAAAAAGACCGGACAGAAAAAAGCCCGCCATTGGGCGGGCTGAACAACCGGTAATTCACCAGCTTCCGTAGGGTATGCCGTTCTTTTCGATATAGCGTTTGGAATCTTCTTCCAAAGGGAAATAACTTCCTCCCGAGAGTCCTAAAGCAGGCCCCTTGGGTTCAATCGTGGCTTGGCCGCGTGCGACTTTAATTGGCCGTTGGCACTGATCTCGCACCCAGATCTGCACCACACCGCCAGGGGCAAGACCAAGCTGAACAGACCCTCCCGCACGCAAGTCCTTTACTTTCGGGTATTCCAGGCAATCTTTTGTCACTGCATCGCGCAAAATCTGACGCGCACTTTCCGGTATTTCAAACCAACCTTGGTAGGTTTGCGGCTCGACAAGCGATTGCCAGCGCACATAGATGCGAACAGGAATTTTGGCCCCTACTACGGTTTTTTCGTTACCACCAATCCCCTTGCGCCAACCACGAGCGGCGTCTGCTTTACTGCTTTTTCCTCCCGCTGCTACACCGCTACCAACTCGACGATACAAGACGCCATCGATATCAACTACCGCACTGTCTTCTACCCAAACCCTCATAAAATTGGGTTCGGTAAAACCGAGTTCCCATGGCACTGCGTCTGGGTCCAGATGCTCTCCCGAAAGCTCTTTCGCTTGGCAGGCACCCATAAGCAAAGCCCCCAACAAGATCCATAGTGATCGCAAAATTTTGACTCCTAGTCGGGTACATGGGGATGTTGTACGCGAATCCCGTCCGTGGTTGGGGCATTAAAGTAGAGTAAACCCGCACTGGTCCGAGGTGTTGAACCTTGCAAGATTGTCGGTGGGTTCCAGCTGGCCGAGGTGTGAATGTACTTCAATTTGAGCAGTTGCTCCTCGGCGGGAGTTGTACTGTAGTCACCCGCGACGAAGCGGTCACACAGCGCCTGAAGTTCCGATGGGATGGCGTAAGTTGGATATTGCTCATCAAGGTGCTCAAACTTAACTCCTCGTTGCTTGGCCAACTCGTACATGACTCGCAGGTAAACCCGCGACAGCTCGCCACGCACGGATTTCTTGAGCTGCAACGCCGCATAGACACGTTTGTAAGGGTTCAAACGATCCTGTTGAGATGGAGGTAAACCCCGAACATAGGGAGTCACGACCTCCAGCATTTCGGATGGCCAGCCTTTGGCTTCCCACTGCGCCTTCACCTGTTGCGCGTCGCGGTAGATCGAGGTGTATTTCACGTCTGTCGTGACGGGAACATCCAGCGCCTGCATCGGGCTGATCAGCAGGTTCTCTTCGGATTCAGGAAAGTACCCGCCGCCAAGATCCGAGTGGACACCGGGCAATGTGATTTCCAGGTGATCGGGTTTTACTCGATTCAAGGCGAAGTTGGCACGGATTTCATCCCGAGCAGCCAATTGGACGACATTGGGAAACGAGCTGCGAGATAGGTACAGTTTGAGCCCTGGTTGTGTTTGGCTACGTATATAGCCCAGATTGGCCAAGCCACCTACTGACGGCACAGTATCAAACAAGCCAATAAATCCAACGTTGATATCGTGATGGTATTCACCGCTGAATGCTTCGTGGAAGGCTCGTCGAAACGTCTTAATGGTTTGCCCCAAGGGGCCTTGCTGACCTAGAGCCACCTCATTGGCAAAGTGACGTGCAGCAGCTGCGCCTCGGCTGAAACCAAAAACATCAAAAGTAAGGCTTACGATTTTAGAATCGGGGGAGGTTTGGAAAAGCCGGAAAATCCTTTTCCCAATTTCACGGAAAGCATCCTCAACTTTACCGCTTACGCCCGCTGTCCCGCGCCCCATGCTAGCGCCTAACATGCTGTCTGCTTGACCGGTCGACGTACCTATTCCGTCAACGTAAAGCATCTGGGACAAGCTGCCCTGGTGCGAGGACTCGTCAATCTCTTCACTTACATAATACAAATCGCTGAGTTTTTTTATGTTCGACGTATCGTTCGCGTAGCTGCTTTCCGGATCAGCCATATACGGTCTGCAACTGGCGTCCAGGTCCTCAGGCTTGATGGCGTGGGTTGCACCACACAGCTGCCCCATCACGCTGTTATTCGCATTGTTCAATGTGCCATCAAAGAACACGCCAATGCGTAAAGTAATGCCCACCGGTTTTTCATCATCCAGCTCTTCTTCCTCTTCTTCCTCCTCTAAAACCGAGACATCAGCAGTTACGGCCGGCGGTAGGGTAGGCGCAGGTACAGTGACCGGGGGTTGGTAGCTGGAAGGCTCAATCAGATGCGCGAGCATCGGACCAACCGGCGAAACAGGTGCGGGTGTGAAGTTGTTGCCGATGATGATGCTCGATGACCCACCCGTAATGGTGTCGCCATGCGTTCCTTGTGAGCCGGTGACCAGTGCTGCCTGGCCATTGATCTGTACCGAGGACATGGCGGCCATGGTCAAAATACTGCCGCAGGTGGTGCAGTCAGTAACCCGGGCAGCGGGTAGACCATCAAAAAATACATTGGGTGATCCGGACTCAATGGCTGTTCCGCCACAGCGAGGACAGCTCACGGTATCGGTCTTGCGTGCAGCAGGCTTGCCAGACATTTTTGACTTCCATATCAGATTTCATAGAGGCAGTACCTTGCCCACACTCATAAGTAGAAAACAATCAGACGTTTCCCAAACTCGACTACGCAAATAGCTCGTGTCCAGCTGTTGGAACACCAAAGCCTGAAAAATTCCCCGGTTCAAAAAAATCATCGGAAAAAGCACTTATCCCCCTCCCGCCGACGGGCTTTGGGTTCCTTTTCTGTGCAAAGCGGGTGGTGGTGCAAAACAAGGCGGCGCCCAAGCCAGCTGCAGGGCCTGTGAGGCATCTGGCTATTTCACGGAGTGCCGCGAAACCGAGTGACAAAAGCTCCGCAGCCCGCGTAAGTCGTGGCGTTGAGGGGGTGGCGATCAGGCGCACGGGTGGGCTATTTAAAAAGGTATTCAAATACAAAACCCTAATAAATCAACAGTTTGAAAGGTGTGGGTAAATAGCTTCCCTAATTGCCCTATAAATAGCTGGGGTAACCTGAAAAAGAGGATTGTTGAAAGCGCTGAAAGCCTTTCTCTGTCTGCGTTGTAGTAGAGAGAAGAGAATTAAATAGCTTTAATAGTCATTTTAAACTTCAACCGGAAAATCGATTCTGTCCGGAAGAGGGAGGCTATCTGATGGGCGAGGCTCTCACGCTCCGACCATGCGGCTGGTTCGCTAGCATGGGGGGCGGTGGATTCTTGGAAACTGTCACTGAAACTGTCACCAGACGCGATTGGATGTCCGTGGACTGCGCTGGAAGCCTTGAAAATAGTGGAGCGGGTGAAGGGAATCGAACCCTCGTTATCAGCTTGGGAAGCTGGAGTAATGCCATTATACGACACCCGCTCAGAGCGGCTGACTTTGTACCAGATGTGCGCGTGGAAATGAAGTTTTTCTTTGCGCTGGACAGCTTTAGCTCAGATGCAATACGGCACGCACCGCAAAACGGTCTATCGCGGGCAAGCCTCGCGCCTACAGGAATGCGTTCAACTACTGTAGGGCGACGCTTGCTCGCGAGGACGCTGTTTCAGATTGCCAGTGCATGGTGATCCTGGACGTAGTGGTAACGCGTTCGGCTGGGCTGTGGTTCAGGTTTCAGGAACCCCAGCAGTGCATTGCGGCTGTCTCGGCAGGCGGCTTTGTGTTCCATGTCGAGAAAGTGGCCGGTCGCTTCCAGTGTCGTGAAGGTGGCGTGTTGCACGTGGTTGGCGAACAATCGCGCGCCATCGGCGGCGGTGTATTCGTCCCATTCGCCGTTCATGAACAGCACCGGCACGCTGATTTTTTCCGCCGCCTTCAGGAAGCACTGACGATCACTGTGCAGCAGGTCGTTGATGTGAAAGTGCATCTGCCCATATTCATGATCGGCCAGGCTGCTGACGTGCCGGTAGTTGAAGCGTTTGAACAGGGTCGGCAAATGTTTGCCGATGGTGCTGTTCACCAGGTTACCGACCCGGTCACCGTCCCGGCTGCCGAGGTAGTCGACGCCGCGCTCGAGGTAATCGAGCATGTGCGCGTTGATCTCCGGGGAGAACGAGCTGATCACGGCTTTTTCGATCCGGCGTGGCCGGTGGGCGAGGGCGACCAGGGTCGCGGCGCCGCCCCAGGAAAACGACAGCACATGTTCGGCGCCAAAGTGTTCGATCAGCTCCAGGAGGATCTGCCCTTCGACTTCCTTGGTCAGCAATTTCTCGTGCAGGTTGTGCGCCTTGGACTTGCCCGCGTAGGGCTGGTCGTAGCAGACCACGTTGAACTGCGGATGAAGGTTTTTCACGGTTTGTGCAAACGACGCAGTCGTGGCCATCGAGCCGTTGACCAAGATAATGGTCTTCTCTGCGGCGTCTGCGCGATAGAACTCCGTGTAAACCCGATACTGACCCTGTATATCCAGCACAGCGATTTCTGGCCTCATGTCATAAGACTCCTGGCAAGCGGGTATGCGCGCAATGAGATTGCACGAGCTTTGTGACAGGTAGGCATACGCCTGGAATTTGGAGGCCCATGTCGATCCGTACAGCAGGTCGACGGGTATTATTATTGGCGGGCAGTCTGCCGGTCTGAGGCGGAACCTGAGGGTTCTCTAACCGACAAAAAGTTTCTTAGAAGTATGTTGTGACTCGTCAGTCACATTTCGGCTGACGACCTGATTCAAGCAGGGGCGACGTCTTCGCGCAAGTGTCATTGGTAAATTGTTCGACAACTTCTGCTGAGCGGTCGCCGGCTTAGATCAATTGAATCTCTTCGGTGCGCAATGCGCGGTACTCGCCCGGTTTTAGCGCGTTATCGAGCTCTAGCGGGCCCATGCGTTCGCGGTGCAGGCGCAGGACTTTGTTGTCGAAATGGCCGAACATCCGCTTCACCTGGTGATACCGGCCCTCGACAATGCTCAGTCGCGCCGATTTCGGCCCTAGCAGCTCCAGCCCGGCGGGCTGGGTGGTGAGGTCTTCGAAAGCGAAGTACAACCCTTCAATGAATTTCAACGCATATTCCGGGCCGATGTCCTGCTCGGTCTCGACGTAGTAGACCTTGGGCAGTTTGGTCGTCGGTTGGGTCAGGCGTCGCGACCAGCTGCCGTCGTTGGTGATCAGCATCAGACCGGTGGTGTTGAAGTCGAGGCGACCGGCGATGTGCAACTCGTCCTTGTCCGGCTCGTGGATCAGGTCGAGGACCGTCGGGTGCTCGGGGTCGCGGGTGGCGCTGACGCAGCCGGGTGGCTTGTGCAGCATGAAGTAGCGCGCCGGTTTGCCGGCTTGCAGGACTTCGTCGTCGACTTCGACGCGGCTGAACTCGAGCACCTCGGCGTGCGGGTCGCTGACGATTGTTCCGTCGATCCGCACGCGCTTTTCCACCAGCAACAGGCGCACCTGTTTACGGTTGAAGCGCGGCAGGTTGCTGAGGAAACGGTCAACGCGCATGGCAAGGGTTCGTGGGAAAAGGGCCGCGTATCTTACGTGATCGGCCGGACGCTCGCTTACAGCTGCGCCTCGACTTGTGCGCAGCGTGGGCACAGGCAGGATTTATCGCGCAGTTCCGGCGGCAGCGCTTCGAGCACGGCCGGGTCAATGCTGACGCCGTAGCACCAACAGGCGCGATCGGCAGTTTTCGGATCGGCCAGGGTGCAGGCGTTGGACGCGCCACAGGCCGGGCAGAAGTCAGGCGTGTTCATGCAGGATTATTCATAGCTGGAGTGAGACCTTTCCACGCAGGTGCGATTACGGCCGGATTGTCTGGCAGTGCGCCAAAGGCAGGCATTCTAACGGCACTGCCGGGAAATAACTGCTGCATTGCGTCGGACTCGCACTTTGCAGGAGTGAGCTTGCTCGCGATAGCGGTAGGTCAGTCGACATCGATATTGGATGTGCTGACGCCATCGCGAGCAGGCTCACTCCTACAAGGGGACGGTGTTCAGGCAAGGGATTGCAGGTAGGCGCGCCATCCGCCGAGGTGGCTGATATCCACGGCGCCTTCCAATCCATACGCCTCGCAGATAAACCCGCTCTCCCAACGTCCGTCCGCCAGTTGCACTTTGCCTAACCCCAGCGGTGCCGGAATCCCAGTCAGGAACGAGCCCAACTCGCTGCTCGGCAATTCCCAAACCTCTACCGCAATCGCCACGCCGCCATCCTTCACCCGCACCATCCCCGGACGAAACGGCGGACCGCCGGCCAAGGCATACAGTTGATAGTCCGGCGAACTGAACGTCGTCTCGACCAACCGGGCCCCTCGGCGTTTCAATTGCCCGTTCAGCGCCAAGCCATCGAGATGTGCGCCACACACCACCAGCCGCGCCCGATCGTTGCGCGCAACCGTCGTTGACGCCACCGCGCTCGGACCTTGTTGGCGCTGGAAAGCGTCCGCCACGCTCAGCAAATACTGATCGGTAAACGCCCGGCCAAACAACGTCACGCCCCATGGCAGGCCATTGCCCATAAAGCTGCTTGGCACCGCGACGGCGGCGTAGTCGAGCAGGTTCATGAAGTTGGTGTAGTAACCCAGTTCCGAATTGCGCGGCACTGGTTCGGCGTCCAGCTGCGCCAGTGTCACCGGGCGGCCGATGGTCGGCGTGAGCACGCAGTCAAGTTGTTCCAGCGCCTTGTCGCACAACGCTTTCAAGGCTTGCAGCCGATACTGGGCGCGGAAGGTTTGTACGCCCGTCACCGCCGGTGCCTTGGCCAGCACTGCGCGAATCACTGGCAACACGGCTTGTGGATTATGCGCCATCAATTCCCCGGCCACGCTGTAGCGCTCGGCCACCCACGGTCCTTCGTAGAGCAAGCGTGCCGCTTCGAGAAACGGCGACATATCCAGTTCGACCGCTTCACCGCCCAAGGCTTTGAGCCGGTCGATCGCCTCCCCGAACAACAGCGGGCCTTCGGAGCAGCCGAAGAATTCCAGGTCTTGCGCGCGCGGCACGCCGAAGCGGAACGGGCGCGGTGTACCGAACGCTGCGCCGTCATTCCACTGCGGATTGCTACGGCTGTATTCATCGCGCGGGTCGAGGTGGGCGGTGAGCGCGAGCAACTGGCTGGCTTCGCGAGCGGTCGCGGTAAAGGTCGTGACGCAATCGAGCGTGCGACAGGCCGGCACCACACCCGCCGTGGAGATCAAACCTTTGGTGGCTTTCAATCCCACCAGATTGTTCAACCCCGCCGGCACACGTCCCGATCCCGCCGTGTCGGTGCCCAACGAAAAACTCGCCACGCCCAACGCTACCGCCAACGAAGACCCTGCACTGGAACCGCCCGACGGATACTCCGGCAACACGCTGTTCGGACACGCGCCATACGGCGAGCGGCTGCCGTTGAGGCCGGTGGCGAATTGATCGAGGTTGGTCTTGCCCAGCGGGATTGCCCCCAGCGCCAGCAACTGCTCGACGATGGTCGCCGATCGCTCCGGCACATAGGCAAAGTCGGGACACGCCGCCGTGGTCGGAATTCCGGCCAGGTCGATGTTGTCCTTGATCGCGAACGGCACGCCGTACAGCGGCAGGCTGTCGATGTCGCGGCCGTCGAGCGCAGCGAGGTACGGTTCCAGTTCTTCGACACTGAGCAAGTGAATGAACAGGTGATAGTCCGGGTTCAGGGCTGCGGCTTTGTCGCGCAGACTTGGCAGCAATTGACGGGGCGTGATGTTGCCGAGGCGATAAGCGCTGCGCAGGGCGTCGAGTTGCAGATTCATGTTCATGGCGTTAATCCTTTTTGAAAGAGGGTCAGTCGAGTGCCAGCACCACGACGCGCTGTCCGGCGCGCACGGCGGAACCGGGCTGCACACGAATCTCACGTACCACGCCAGCCGTCGGCGCGAGCAGCGGAATTTCCATCTTCATCGACTCCAGAATCACCAGCACATCGCCGGCTTCCACGCGGCTGCCGGTCTCCACCTGAACTTGCCAGAGGTTGCCGGCAATGTGGCTGTCGACGCTCATTTCACCGTGGGCAAGGGCGGCGTCTTCGGTCGCCTCCGGGACCCATTCCTCGCTGTCGAAATGCGCCTGGCCGCTGGCGATCCAGCGTTCGCGCTCGGCGTGGAAAGCGCCTTGCTGCTGATCGCGAAACGCGGCGATGGTCTCGGCTTCTTTGGCCAGGAATGCCTGATATTCCGCGAGGTTCAACTGGCTGTGTTCGATGTTCAGCTCGAAACGCCCGAGCGGGAAGTCCTTGCGGATGCGCAGCAGTTCGTCGGCGCTCACCGGGTAGAAACGGATCTGGTCGAAGAAGCGCAGCAGCCACGGTTTGCCATCGAACGCGGCCACCTCGCGATAGCGGTTCCACATCTGCAAAGTGCGCCCGACAAACTGATAACCGCCGGGGCCTTCCATGCCGTAGACGCACATGTAGGCGCCCCCGATGCCGACCGAGTTTTCGGCGGTCCAGGTGCGGGCCGGGTTGTATTTGGTGGTGACCAGACGATGGCGCGGGTCGAGCGGGGTGGCGACGGGCGCGCCGAGGTAAACGTCACCCAGGCCCATCACCAGGTAACTGGCGTCGAACACCGTGCGCTGCACTTCGTCGAGGTTGGGCAGATCGTTGATGCGACGAATGAACTCCAGATTGCTCGGGCACCACGGCGCGTCTTTACGCACGGTGGTCATGTATTTTTCGATGGCCAGCTGGCAGGCCGGGTCGTCCCAGGACAGTGGCAAGTGCACGATGCGCGAGGGCACTTGCAGGTCCTTGGCGGCGCACACGGCGTCCCATTCACCGGCCACGATGCCGAGCAGGTCGGCCAGTGGCAGTTGCTCGGGTTGGTAGTGCACCTGCAGCGAACGGATGCCTGGGGTGAGGTCGATCACGCCGTGCAGGTGTTTGCTTTCCAGCGCTTGCATGAGGGCGTGGGCGCGGAAGCGTAAAACAAGATCCAGCTCCGGCGCGCCGATTTCGAGCAGCAGGTGAGTATCCCCCGACAGCCTCGCCACCAGCCGCGTATCCCGCTGACCCAAATCCAGCACCACAGGCGACACAACCCCCTGTAGGAGTGAGCCTGCTCGCGACAGCGGTGTGTCAGCCACATCGATGTTGGCTGTACTGCCGTCATCGCAAGCAAGCTCGCTCCCACAAGGGGAGTTCCATCTCGTGGCGAGGGCGCGGGCGGTTTTGATATCGACGGGGATGAATTGCACGTTGTCCCCGGCCTTCAATTGGCCCAACTGCCAAAGGTCAGCCTCGATCACCGTCACCGGGCACACAAACCCACCAAGGCTCGGGCCGTCCGGGCCCAGGATCACTGGCATATCCCCGGTAAAGTCCACCGCGCCAATGGCATACGGATTGTCATGAATGTTCGACGGATGCAGTCCCGCTTCGCCCCCATCGGCACGCACCCATTCGGGCTTCGGCCCGATCAGGCGCACACCGGTTCGGCTGGAGTTGAAATGCACTTCCCACTGGGTCGCGAAGAACCTGCCGATGTAGTTTTCAGTGAAGTATTCCGGGGCGCCATGCGGGCCGTAGATCACGCGGATTGTCCGCACCTCAGGCAACTCAGCGATTTCAGACAGTTCCGCACCCGCGCTACGGTCGCCCAACGCCGGCAGATGCAACACATCCCCCGCTCGCAACGCACGACCGCCGTGCCCGCCAAACTGACCGAGGGTGAAGGTGCTTTTGCTCCCCAGATAATCCGGAACCTGCAAGCCACCGCGCAGGCACAAATAGCTGCGCGCGCCCGCACCTGCAATGGTGCCGAGGCTCAACGTGGCGCCGGCCGGAATCAACAGCGTGGTGTTCATCGCGACGGTTTCACCGTTCAGCGTCAGCGGAATCACCGCCCCGGTCACTGCCACCACGGCATCACAATTGAAGCGCAGCAACGGCCCGCTCATGGTGATTTCCAGCGCGGCGGCACCTTCTTCGTTGCCCAGTAAAAGATTGCCCAGACGCAACGCACGACTGTCCATCGGACCCGACGGCGGCACACCCACCGCCCAGTAACCGAGGCGGCCCGGATAGTCCTGAACGCTGGTTTGCGTCCCGGCGCTAAGCACTTCAAACGTGTTGGCCTGATACACCAGACCTTCGAGGCAACGCGTCCACGGCTGGCCGTTGGCAAAAGGCGCATCCAGCAGAATCTGCCGCAGATAATCGCGGTTGGTTTCCACGCCGTAGAGCAGGCTGTCGCCCAATGCCTGATGCAGATCGGCGCGCGCTTCTTCGCGGGTCGATGCCCAACTGATGACCTTGGCGATCATCGGGTCGAAGTACGGCGGAATCTCGCAACCGGCCTCGACCCAAGTGTCGATGCGCAGTTGGATGCCATTGGCGGCGGGGAAATTCACCGCAGTGAGCAAGCCCGGGCTTGGCTGGAAATCACGGCCCGGATCCTCGGCATACAGCCGCGCCTGAATCGCGTGCCCTTCGGCTTTCAGCCCTTGGCTCAACTCACGCAGCGGCGGCAAATCACCGGCGGCGAGTTCGACCATCCAGCGCACCAGATCCACGCCCCAGACTTGTTCGGTGACGCCGTGTTCGACCTGCAAACGGGTGTTCACTTCAAGGAAGTAGAAACGCTGGTCTTCGCTGTCGAAGACAAACTCCACAGTGCCGGCACTGCGGTAGTTCACCGCTTTGGCCAGTTTGATCGCCGCTGCGCACAGGTCGTCGGCCATGCCTTCGGGCAAGTTCGGCGCCGGGGTTTCTTCGAGGACTTTCTGGTTGCGGCGCTGTACCGAGCAGTCGCGCACGCCGAGGGCAATCACCTCGCCGCGACCATCGCCGAACACCTGGACTTCCAGATGCCGCGCGCGCTGGATGTATTTCTCGATGAACACGCCCGCGTCGCTGAAGTTGTTCTGGCCGAGGCGTTTCACGGCTTCGAAGGATTCGCTCAGTTCAGCCGCGCTGCGGCACACGCGCATGCCGATACCGCCACCGCCGGCAGTGCTTTTGAGCATCACCGGGTAACCGACGTGTTCGCCGGCGATCAGGGCGGCGTCGAGGCTGTCTAGCAACTCGGTGCCTTCGAGCATCGGTACGCCGTGTTGCTTGGCCAAGGCGCGGGCGGTGTGCTTGAGGCCGAACACGCGCAGCTGTTCCGGCGTAGGGCCGATGAAGGCGATGTTGGCGGCTTCGCAGGCTTCGGCGAACGCGGCGTTTTCCGAAAGGAAACCGTAACCGGGATGGATCGCCGTGGCGCCGGTGGCTTTGGCGATGGCGAGGATCTTGTCGACCGCCAGATAGGTGCCGGCGGCCGCGCCTTCACCGAGGCTGTGGGCTTCATTGGCTTGCAGGATGTGCAGGCTGGCGGCATCGGCTTCGGAGTACACCGCGACGCCGTTGACCTGCAATTCACGCAGGGTACGCAGGATGCGGCAGGCAATGGCGCCACGGTTGGCAATCAGGACTTTTTCGAACATGGCATAACCCCCGGAGGCGATTGCGCATCAGCCTCGACCTGGGATGCGGGCCGTCCCGCAGTTTTTCGATAAGCGCCGGGGTCGTCCCCGACGGCAGAATCACTAATCTTGAAAGCACCGTTGATCAAATGTGGGAGCGGGCTTGCTCGCGAAAGCGGAGTGTCAGTCGACATCAATGCTGGATGTGATGGCCTCTTCGCGAGCAGGCCCGCTCCCACATTCGAGTTGTGGTGGTTTTATTTTTTCAGGCACTGCCCGGAGCGGGCCTGGCACAGAGCGAACAACCATCTGCGCAACCGCGCGATTTTCAGTTCCATACCAGTAACTCCGCAGGTGTCGGGTTGTAGGCGTTGCACGGGTTGTTCAGTTGCGGGCAGTTGGAGATCAGCACGATGACGTCCATCTCGGCCCGCAGGTCGACGTATTTGCCCGGCGCCGAAATACCGTCTTCAAAGGTCAATCCACCGTCCGCCGTGACCGGCACGTTCATGAAGAAATTGATGTTCGGCCCGATGTCGCCCTTGCCCAGTCGCCCGTCGTGGACGCAGGCGCGCAGGTAGTTGTCGCGGCAGCTGTGCATGTAGCGTTTTTCCAGGGCGTAGCGCACGGTGTTGCTCTCTTGCGCGCAGGCGCCGCCGAGGGTGTCGTGACGGCCGCAAGTGTCAGCGACGATGGTCAGCATCGGCTTGCCGAGGTTCGAATACAGCACGCTGCCGGTGCTCAGATAGACGCTGTTTTGCCGGCGCAAGGTGCGCTGCACGTCGTAGCGTTCTTTGGGATTGGCCACGCTGTAGAACAAGGTGTCGACGGCTTGATTGCCTTCCAGGTCGAGGATGCGCAAGGTCTGACCGGCCTTGACTTCCATCAGCCACGGTTCGCCGGCCGGAATGGTTGCCCGGTAGATCGCGGTGTCGGCTTCTTTATGAACGGTAGCGATTGCAAGTGACATGGCAGCGATCCTCAGGCGAACAAACGGTCGGTGTTGATGAAGCCGCGCTCGTTTTCCGGGCGCGAAGTGCGGCAGTGTTCGGCGACGCTGGCGTCGGCGTTCATCCAGCTGAGCTTCAGTGGCTTCGGTGCGTAGTCGGGCGATGGGTCCATCGGGTGTTGCAGCGCGGTGAGCACCACCAGCGTGTCCATCGGCGCGTACAACTCGATGTAGTCGCCGGCCCGGGAATTGCCTTCGACGAAGTGGAAGCGTCCGGCTTCGTCGACGTCGACGCGGCTGAACAGGTTGAGGGTCATCAGCAAGTCCGACAGGCCCAACCCCCACTTGCCGAGTTCCACCAACAGGTTGTCGGTGCCATTGCGAAAGAAGCCGTTGCGCAGCTCCTGATAGCGGCCAGCGCCGTATTTTTCCGCGACTTCTTCAGCGCAGAGCACACCGCCGAGGCTGTCACTCCAGCCACAGGTGTCGGCAGTGATCGCGGCCAGTACGCGGCCCATGTCCGAGTACAGGCAATGGCCGCGGGTGAGCTTGGCGGTGTGTTGGCATTTGAGGCTGTCGGGCAGGTTCAGGCGCTCGGTTTTTTCATTGGCATTGAGCAGCGTCAGGCTGACGTTGGCGCCGCCGCGCAGGTCGGTCAGGCGCAGCAGTTGGCCGCGTTTCAACACGAACGAACGATGGCCGCCGCCGGGCAGCAATTCTTCGGCGAAGGGGGTGAACAGTTGGGTCGAATCAGTCATGTGCAGAGTCCTCTAAGCGATACGAAGCGTGCCTGCCAGTGGCATCGGCAAGGCGTCGACGACGGCACGGTGGGTGCGGCGGTCGCTGTTCAAAGGGATGTCGTAGGTGATGCGCGCGCCATAGGCGCCGGGGGCGTGCGGGTCGACGCGGACTTTGTCGAACACCAGCAGGCGTGTGCCGAGGCTGAAACCTTCGGACAGGTCGTGGGTGACCATGAACACCGTCAGTTGCGTCTCGCGCCACAGCTCCAGCAGCAAGGCGTGCATGTCTTTGCGGATACCCGGATCGAGTGCGCCGAAGGGTTCGTCGAGCAGCAATACGCGAGGTTTCATGATCAGCGCCTGGGCAATGGCCAGCCGTTGTTGCATGCCGCCGGACAGCTGCGCCGGGTATTTGTCCAGCGAATGGCCGAGGCCGACTTTGTGCAGCAACACCGAAGCCTGTTCCCGCGCATCATGTTTGGCGCTGCCGAACAGGCGCCCCAGCAAGGGCGAGCGCGGCAATTCGAGGCCGAGGGCGACGTTGTCCAGCACGGTCAAATGCGGAAACACCGAATAGCGCTGGAACACCACGCCACGGCTGGAATCCGGTTCGCCGGCCAGCGCCTGGCCGTCGAGCAGAATCTCGCCGCGACTGGCGCGTTCCTGCCCGAGCAGCAAGCGCAGGAAGGTTGATTTGCCGCACCCGGAGGCGCCGACGAGGGTGCAGAACTCACCTTCGTTGACGTTCAGGTTCAGGCCTTCGAGCACCACCTGATCGCCGTATTGCTGCCAGACGTTTTTCACCGTGATGAAGCTCATGCGCGCGCTCCTTCATACCAAGGGAAAGCACGTTGGGTCAGGCGCTTCAGGCCCCAGTCCATCAGCCAGGCGAGGAGAGTGATCCACACCACGTACGGCAGGATCACGTCCATCGCCAGGTAGCGGCGCACCAGGAAGATCCGGTAGCCGAGGCCGTCGGTCGAAGCGATGGCCTCGGCGGCAATCAGGAACAGCCACGCCGAGCCAAGCATCAGCCGCAACGAGATCAGCAGACGGGGCAATAATTGAGGCAGCACCACGCGCAGCATCAAGGTCCAGGTCGAGGCGCCGAGGGTCTGGGCCTTGATCAGCAACTCGACCGGAATTTCCCGGGCGCGCTGTTCCAGATCACGGGCCAGGGCCGGGGTGATGCCGATCACGATCAGCATCACTTTCGACAACTCCCCCAAGCCGAACACGATGAACAGAATTGGCAGGATCGCCAGCGGCGGCACCATCGACAGCACCGTCAGCAACGGTGACAAAGGAGCACCGAACAACGGCAACGTCCCGGCCGCCATGCCCAGGCACAGCCCCGCCAATGCGCTGATGCCAAGGCCGATGGCCAAACGGCGCAGGCTCGACGCGCTGTCCTGCCAGAGCAGGTATTCACCGGTACGGGTGTCGGCGACGAAGGCCAGGCGTTTGACCGCGTCGGTCATCTGCACGGCGCTCGGCAGCAGCTTGTCGTTGGGGTTGTCGGTCAGCCGCTCGGCCGAGCCCATGAAGTAGGCGAACAGCACCAGGGCGAACGGCAGGATCACCAGCAAAAGGCGACTCGGGCGATCCGGGTGGCGATTGATCAGGCGCATGGCCAGCTCCTCGTGATTACAGCTTGGCGTCGGCCGCCATCTGCACGTAAGTCGGGTCGAAGCGCAGCTTGAGGTTGGACTTGTCGCCACTGGTCACGCCATTGGCGAACGCCATGCCAACGGCGCTGGTGTCCTTGGCGCCTTCGCCGAGCAAACCATGCTGGAACGAGAACTCGGCGACTTTGCGCATGGTTTCCGGCAGTTGCTTGCTGGTGGAAAAGTCCAGCGCTTCTTGGGGCGTGGCGAACAATTTGGTGGTGTCGAGTTGCGCCTGGAAACCCGGCAGGTCGGTGCCGGACGCCTTGGCCATGTGTTCGAGTGCGGCTTTACTGGCGGCGTTTTTCGCGTTCATCAACTCGACCACTTCGAACCAGGCACCAGTCAGCGCTTTGCCCAAGGCCGGGTTGTCTTTGAGGGTGGCGCTGTTGACCACCATCATGTCCATGATTTCGCCGGGGATCTGACTGGAGTTGAAGACTTCGGTCACGTCGGGCTTGGCCTTGATGTCCGAGAGCATCGGGTTCCAGGTGGTGACGGCGTTGACTTGTTCGGTGTTGAAGGCGGCCGAGATGTCGGCGTCGGAGGTGTTGACCACTTTCAGGTCTTTCTCGGTGAGGTCGACCGAATCCAGCGCGCGGGCCAGCAGGTAGTGGGAAACCGAGAGCTCGACCAGGTTGACGTCCATGCCCTTGAGGTCGGTGATTTTCTTGCCGTCACCCTTGAGCACGATGCCGTCGTTGCCGTTGGAGAAGTCGCTGACGATCAGCGCGGTGCTGTCGACGCCGCCTGCCGCCGGAATGGTCAGCGCGTCCATGTTGGTCATGGTGCAACCGTCGAACTGGCCGGCGGTGTATTGATTGATCGATTCGACGTAGTCGTTGAGTTGCACCACATCAATCTTGATGCCGTACTTCTTCGCCCATTTGTCGACGATGCCTTGGCTGCCGGCGTATTCCCACGGCATCCAACCGGCGTAGATAGTCCAACAGACGCTGAAGTGGTCTTTCTGGGCGGCCTGGGACGAGAAGCTCACGAAGGCTGCGAACGCAGCGGCGAGCAGGGCGGGTAAACGAAGCTGGGACATGGTGATTCTCCAGTTGATCAGGGGCGGGCAGGAGTCAACGCGGCACCGCGAACGGTGGCTTGTCTCCCGGGCTTTTGTCCCGCCGTGTAACCTCAACTGGAGGTCGCCAACTCTCGGACCAGCCACTCGCACAAGCGAGCCGGAACCCTAGTCAGCCATTGCAAATTGTGGTGCCGCGAACCTGTGATGAACTCCTGCACACTGTTGCTAAAGCGAGAGGCGTGCCAAGTCGGCGTGAGCGCTCTAGCGCGGGAGATGAGGTGCGGGCTGTCGCTGGAAGCGGAGACGGTTTGCCTTCTGATGGTGCGCGCCTGCACCGCAATGGATCGCCTTGCTTATGCCTGTCATTCCGTCATCGCGGGCAAGCCACGCTCCCACAGTTGGAATGCATACCCCCAGTAGGAGCGCGGCTTGCCCGCGATGGCCGCACCGCCGATTTACGCAGGTCACGGGGCGCGCTATTACGGCGGTGGATATCACGGCTGGCACCACTGATCAGCGTGTAAATAGATGAAAAACCTTTCATCGGGCAGATGTTTCAATGTGTTTCAAGAACGCACCAGATTTCGAAATCGATGTCTGATCTTTCGACAGTCACCGAAAATTGACTGTCGCTCGCCAGCGTCGCTGGTGTGGCTCACTCGCGGTCCAGGAGGCCGCCATGAACTGTCGAAAACAGCTCAGCCGAATGCTTCTGATTGCTCTGTCCGGATTGTCGCTTGGGGCGTGCGTGCCCTATTCGGACGGAGGAGACAGCTACTACAGTTCCGAGGTCTACTCCTCACCAGCGCCCACCTATTACGCCGGTGGCAGTTCTTACTATTCCGGTGGCGGCGGTTACTACTCACCACCGCCCCGATACTACTCACCGCCAGCGCGGTATTACCAGCCGACGCCGCGCTATTACTCTCAGCCCAGGGTGTATCAACCGGCACCGCGTTATTACCAGTCCCGAGGCGATTACCGGGGCTATTCGAATCATGGGTGGGAGGGGCGTAACCGAGGCAGTTGGAGTAATGACTACCGGGGTGGTGGACGCAACAATAACCACGGTGGACGCGGGGATCACAATGGTCGTGGCGATCACGATGGCCACCGTTAATTTGAGTTAAATACAAAACCTGTGGGAGCAAGCTTGCTCCCACATTTTTGTTCAGTACTCCGTCAAGTCGGCCAGCGGATGCCGACCTTCCCAAGCCTTCTGAAAGTGCGCTTCCACCACCGCATCCGGCACATTATTGATATCCGGCCAATGCCAGTGCGGTTTCTGGTCCTTATCAATCAACCTTGCCCGCACACCCTCGCTGAATTCCGGATGACGGCAGCAGTTGAGGCTCAGGGTGTATTCCATCTGGAAAACCTGAGCCAGTGACAAATGCCGGGCCCGAACGATTTGCTCCCAGACCAGATGCGCGGTCAGTGGCGAGCCTTCGCTCATGGTCTTTGCGGCGCGGCTGAGTAGCGGATCAGCGCTGTCGCGTTGCAGGTTGATGGCTTTCCAGGCACAACTCACGTCACTGACATCCAGCATTTCATCAATGTGCCGGCGCCGTGGCAGCCACTGGGCCTCGGGCATTTGCGCAATCGCTTCCTGCTGCAAGGCCTTGAGCAAACTGTTGAGTTGCATCGGCGTTTGCTCCTGCCAATTCAGTTGCAGCAACCCTTCAATCAATTCTTCCTGTTGTTCATCGAGCAGAAAGCGATCGGCCAGGTCCAGGTCGATGGCATCGCGTCCGTTCATGTGTGCGCCGGTCAGGCCCAGGAAGAGTCCGAGTTTGCCGGGCAGTCGCGAGAGGAACCAACTGGCGCCAACGTCCGGGTACAGGCCAATGCTGATCTCGGGCATCGCCAGCCGACTGCTCGGCGTGACAATCCGGATGCTCGCGCCTTGCAACAGCCCCATCCCGCCACCGAGCACATAACCATGGCCCCAGCAGATCAACGGTTTCGGGTAGGTGTGCAATTTGAAGTCCAGGCGATATTCCGCCGCAAAGAAGTGCGCGGCCAGCGGCGGCACCTCCCCGGGATGCGCGCGACAGGCTTCCACCAGGCTGCGCACTTCACCGCCCGCACAGAAGGCTTTGGCACCGTTGCCGCGCAATAAGACGCAGACGATTTGCGGGTCCTTGGCCCAGGCGTCCATTTGATCGCGCAAGGCGTTGATCATCGGCAAGGACAGGGCATTGAGAGACTTTTCGGCATCGAGGCTGGCGATGCCGATGCGCGCGCCGTCGGTGCCGGTAAGTTCTTCGAAGTGCAGATTCATCGTGACCTCGATCGAGAATTTGAGCGTTCAGTATGATCGCTGTTGAGGAAAGTGCTGGATGTGCGTCAGATCAATTGACAAGCGTGATGGGCTTTCCTAGGGTTCGCCCCATTGTTTTTGCCGGATGTAACCATGACTGCTGACGACCGTATCAAACTCGAACCGAGCTGGAAGGAAGCACTACGTGCCGAATTCGACCAGCCGTACATGGCGCAGTTGCGTGAGTTCCTGCAACAGGAGCGTGCGGCGGGCAAGGAGATCTATCCACCGGGCCCGATGATTTTCAATGCACTCAACTCCACGCCGCTGGACAAGGTCAAGGTCGTCATCCTCGGTCAGGATCCCTACCACGGCCCGGGCCAGGCCCACGGCTTGTGCTTCTCGGTGCAACCGGGTGTGCCGGCGCCGCCGTCGCTGGTGAACATCTATAAAGAGTTGAAGCGCGACCTGAACATCGATATTCCCAGCCATGGCTATTTGCAGAGCTGGGCCGACCAGGGCGTGCTGATGCTCAACACCACCATGACGGTCGAGCGCGCCAATGCCAATGCGCACAAGGATAAGGGCTGGCAGTTTTTCACCGACCGGATCATCGAGGTCGTCAGCCAGCAGCAGCCGCATCTGGTGTTTATGCTGTGGGGCGCGCATGCCCAGAGCAAGCAGAAACTGATCGACGCGACCAAGCACCTGGTGCTGACGTCGGTGCATCCGTCGCCGTTGTCCGCGTATCGCGGATTTTTGGGCTGTGGGCACTTCAGCCGGACCAACAAGTTTCTTGAGCAGAATGGCGAGACGCCGATTGAGTGGCGGTTGCCGCCGCTCTAAAAGCTTCGCGAGCAAGCTCGCTCCCACAGGGTTTTTGTGAACGCTGAAGATCCAGTGTGTGCGAGCTTGCTCGCGATGGCGGCACCCAGGTCTCAAGAGGACTCAGGCATCCGGTTCCAATACTTGAACAACGGCTCCGCCAGAAACAACACAAACAACAACCGCATCACCTGCATCGCCGTCACCAGCGGCACCGACAATTGCAGCGTCTCCGCCGTCAGGCTCATCTCCGCAATTCCGCCGGGCATCATGCCCAGCGTCAGCGAGCGCAGGTCCAGATGGGTCAACGCACTCAATCCCAGTGCCGCCGCCGTGGCGATCAACATGGTCAACACCGTGCCGATCAAGGTCCGGCCCATGAACGAAGGCGCACGCCGGAAAAACTGTCGGTTGAAGTGACACCCCAGGCCGCTGCCGATCAGCCATTGGCCAATCTGACTGCCGCCGTGTGGCAAACCGATGTGCAAATCCCAACCGATGCTCACCGCTGCACTCACCAGCAACGGTCCGAACAGCCACGGGTTGGGTTGACGAAGACGCTCCCAGAGCCACGCCGCCAAGGCACCTGCGGGGAACAAAAGGGCCAGCCACCACCAACTGACGGCTGTCGGATGAGCAACCGGCGCACCGTCACCCAACAAATACTTGAACGCCGCCGGCACACACAGCACCACCACCAGCACCCGCAGGCTTTGCCCCGCCGCCACATGGCTGAGCACCGCGCCATTGCGGGCGCCAAGGTTAACCATTTCCCCGGAGCCGCCGGGCATGCTGGAAAAAAATGCAGTGGCGCGATCCTCACCGGTACGGCGCATCAACCAGACCCCGACCACGGCCGACAGGCTGGTGACCAGCGCACCGAAGAAGATCAAACCGAAATGACTCAACACCTGCTCCATCACCACCGGGGTGAAGTGCAGGCCGATACCGATGCCGACAATCCACTGGCCGCACTTGCGGCCGCCAGGGATTTCCGCCAACTGCCACGGCGTGAGACAGCGCACGAGGATGATCGCCAGCAACGAGCCGACCATCCATGGCAATGGCCAGCCAATCTGGCTGGCCAGGTAACCGCCCAGCGCTCCGACCAGCGGCGTACCCCACCAGGCGTTGAGCGGTGTTCGATCAGACATCGGCGATCGCGCGCTGAGCGGCCGAACGCTTGCGCCAGATGCGGATGATCGGCATCAACAGCATGATCGCGGTCAACACCCAGCAACCGAAGGTGATCGGGCTGGACCAGAGGATTTCCAGTGCGCCGTTGGAAATCGAGAGGGCGCGACGCAGGTTCTGCTCCATCAGGCCGCCGAGGATGAACCCCAGCAAGAGTGGCGACAACGGGAAGTCCAGCTTGCGCAGGATGTAGCCAAAGATGCCGATGCCGATCATCAGGAACAGGTCGAACGTGGTGGCGTGCACTGCGTAGACGCCGATCCCGGTGATGATGGCGATCACCGGAACCAACGCCCAGTTCGGCACGGCGAGGATACGGGTGAAGATGCGGATCATCGGGATGTTGAGGATCACCAGCATGATGTTGGCGACGAACAACGACGCGATCAGGCCCCAGACGATGTCGGGCTGCTGTTGGAACAGCAGTGGCCCTGGCGTGATGTTGTACAGCGACAGGGCGCCGATCATCACCGCCGTGGTGCCCGATCCCGGAACACCGAGGGTCAGCATCGGCACCAGTGCGCCGCATGCTGCGCCGCCGATGGCGGTTTCCGGTGCCGCAAGGCCGCGCATGTCGCCTTGGCCAAAGGTGCCCTTGGCACCGGCGATGCGTTTTTCGGTCATGTAGGCCACGGCGCTGGCCAGGGTCGCGCCGGCACCCGGCAACACGCCCATGATGAAGCCCAGCACGCCGCATCGAATGTTCACCACGAACACCGCCGAGGCTTCCTTGAAGTTGAACATCATGCGGCCGGTGGCTTTTACCGCTTCCTGGCCGTGGTGGGTTTTTTCCAGCAGCAGCAGGATCTCGCTGATGGAGAAGAGGCCCAGCACCAATACGACGAATTGAATGCCATCGGTAAGGTGGATGTTATCTCCGGTGAAACGGTATACGCCGCTGTTGGCGTCGATGCCGACCGTCGACAGAAACAGGCCGATCAACGCCGCGATAAAAGTTTTGAGCGGTCGGTCGCCGGCCATGCCGCCGAGGCAGACAATGGCAAACACCATCAGCACGAAGTATTCCGCCGGGCCGAAGGCTATCGCCCATTTCGCCAGCAGCGGTGCGAACAGCACCATGCCGCAGGTGGCAATAAATGCACCGATGAACGAACTCCATGCCGACAACGACAGCGCGACACCGGCCAGGCCTTTGCGGGCCATCGGGTAACCGTCGAGAGTGGTCATCACGGTGGAGGCTTCGCCCGGAATGTTCAGCAGGATCGAGCTGATTCGCCCGCCGTATTCGCAGCCCAGGTAAACCGCCGCCAGCAGGATCAATGCCGATTCCGGTGGCAGGCCCAGGGCGAACGCAATCGGGATCAACAGCGCCACGCCGTTGATCGGGCCCAGGCCCGGCAACAGGCCGACCACGGTGCCGATCAGGGTGCCGCACAAAGCAGTCACCAGGTTGTACGGGCTCAGCGCGACGCCAAAACCCTGACCCAAATAGCCAAGCGTATCCATATCAGTTCTCCAGAACGTCAAGCACGCCCAAGGGCAGTGGCACGTCCATCAACTTGTCGAACAGCAGGTAAAGGCCGACGGCCATTAGCGTGATGATCACAATGCTGGGCACCCAGCGACCGCCGTACAGGCGTGCCATCGGAATGCCGATCAGGATGCTGGCGACGATGAAACCAAGGGGTTCGAAGGTGCCGGCAAACACCAGCAACAGCACCACGCAAATGCCGATTTTGTTCAGGGTCTCGCGGTCCATCGGAGGTTCGTCAGCGTCGTGCTTGATCGGTGCGGGACGAAATACCATGTACAGCAGCGCAAGGCCCATCAGCCCGAGCATCAGCAGAGGAAAGGCTCGCGGCCCCACTGGTTCGTAGGAAAAAGCCGCTTGATACGGCCACGCCATCAGCGCCAGGCCAACACAGGCCAGCAACAGCACCGAAGCAAAAATGCGTTGTAAGAGCATGGGGAACTCCTGTGCCGCAGCCCCGCGAAACGGGGCCGCAGCCGCTAGACAGAGGCGATCACTGGATTAGGCCGAACTCTTTGGCCAGCACTTTGTAGTCCGCTACCTGCTTTTTCACGTAGGTGTCCAGCTCCGGGCCGGTCATGGCGAACGGGAACAGTTCACGCTGATCGCGCAGTTTGGCGAAGTCTTCGGACGCCAGCAGTTTGTCGAAAGCGTCTTTCCACCAGGCGTAGTCTTGGTCGCTGACTTTCGGCCCGAGGTAGAAACCGCGAACCACCGGCCAGACGATGTCGTAGCCTTGTTCTTTGGCGGTCGGGATGTCTTTCATTTCCGGCTCGTCCAGGCGCTTCTCAGCGAACACGGCCAGCAAGCGCATGTCGCCGCTCAGGATGTGCGGCATGGAGTCGGAGATGTCGGTGCTGCCGACCTGGATGTGACCGCCCAGCAGGGCAGTGGCGATTTCACCGCCGCCTTCAAGAGCAACGTAACGCAGGTCACGCGGATTGATTCCGGCGGCCTTCGCGATCAGTGCGGTTTGCATCCAGTCCTGGCTGCCGACGGTGCCGCCGGAGCCAATTACGACTTTGCTCGGGTCTTCTTTCAGCGCCTTGACCAGATCGTCGAGGGTCTTGTAGGGCGAATCGCTTTTTACTGCGATGGCGCCGTAACTGGTGCCCACGGCAGCCAGCCAGCGCACATTGGTTTCATCGAAACGCCCGAACTTGCCTTGCGCCAGGTTCAGCAAAGAGCCGCTGGACCAGGCGACCAGCGTGCCGGCGTCGGCAGGGCGTTGAGCGACCACTGCGTTATACGCCACAGCGCCGACACCGCCGGGCATGTAGGTCACGCGCATTGGTTTGGTCAGCAGCTTTTCGTTGACCAGCGCGCTCTGCGCCAGTTTGCAGGTGAGGTCGAAACCACCGCCCGGCGAGGCTGGGGCGATGCATTCCGGACGTTTGGGTTCGGCCATCAATTGACCGGCGAACAGCATGCAGCTGGCGGCGAGGGCGAAACGGCGCAGTGATCGATTCATTATTGTCTCCACGGGAGTTTTTGTTTTTGGGGATGTTTCAGGTGCGGCGATTTCGCGTCGTGCAGCCGACAACGGCGCGGGCAAGCATCAACGACGGGATTTCGAAAAAAGAGTGGGGCGGGTAAGCCTGAAGCTGTATGGACAGCATGGTGCAGTACCTCATTTATTGTTCTTATTGACGAAAACGCGTCATGGCGTTTTTCGGGAGCTACATTTCAAAGCACGATTGGAACGTCGGCAGTCGAGACCCTCCGTGTGCCGACTCTAACGGCCCAACCTTTCACTAACCTTTCAGCAGGCTTTCACGGTTTTCGGACTTCACAGCAGCGGATGCGGCTGTAAACTCCGCGCCAAAGAATGGCGTCGACCATCCCCTGAATGAGGTAATAATCCATGCGCGTCCTGCTCGTCGAAGACCATTTGCAGCTGGCCGAAAGTGTCGCCCAAGCGCTCAAGAGCACCGGGCTGACCGTGGACGTGCTGCACGATGGCGTGGCCGCAGACCTGGCCTTGAGCAGCGAGGAATACGCCATGGCCATTCTCGATGTCGGTCTGCCGCGCATGGACGGTTTTGAAGTGCTCGCGCGCTTGCGTTCCCGGGGGAAAAACCTGCCGGTGCTGATGTTGACCGCGCGCAGCGACGTCAAGGATCGGGTGCATGGTCTGAACCTTGGCGCTGACGATTACCTCGCCAAACCGTTTGAACTGACCGAACTCGAAGCACGGGTCAAAGCTTTGTTGCGCCGCAGTGTGCTGGGCGGTGAGCGTCAGCAGCGCTGCGGCGTGCTGGCCTATGACCTGGACACCCGGCGCTTCACCCTCGGTGAAGAACTGCTGACCCTGACCTCCCGCGAACAGGCCGTCCTCGAGGCGTTGATCGCCCGGCCCGGTCGGGTGATGAGCAAAGAACAGCTGGCCTCCCAGGTGTTCGGTCTCGACGAAGAAGCCAGCCCTGACGCCATCGAAATTTACGTACATCGCTTGCGCAAAAAACTGGATGGCCATCCGGTCGCTATCGTGACCTTCCGCGGTCTTGGCTATTTGCTGGAAAGCCGCGATGCATAAGCCCAGCAGCCTGCGCTGGCGGTTGTTGTGGAACCTCGCGCTATTGCTGGTGGTGTTGATGCTCGCCAGCGGTTTGAGCGCGTACTGGAATGGTCGCGAAGCGGCGGACACGGCGTATGACCGCACCTTGCTGGCATCGGCGCGAACCATCGCGGCGGGGGTTTCCCAGCGTGACGGCACGCTCAGTGCCGACGTGCCTTACGTGGCGCTGGATACGTTTGCCTACGACAGTGCAGGGCGGATTTTTTACCTGGTCAATGACATCCACCAGAATCTGATTTCCGGTTACGAGAATCTCCCCGCGCCACCGCCGGGAACGCCGCGTACCGACGATTACCCGGCGCTTGCCCGGTTTTACAATGCTACGTATCGGGGGCAGAACGTGCGGGTGGTCAGCCTGCTCAAGCCCGTCAGCGAGCCGAACATGAATGGCATGGCGGAAATTCGCGTGGCGGAAACCGATGAGGCACGGGTCAGCATGGCGCGCAGCCTGGCGGCGGATACGTTGTTGCGGTTGGGCATGCTGGCGATTGGCGCGCTGCTGCTGGTGTGGTTCGCGGTGAGTGCGGCGTTGCGTCCGCTGGAACGCTTGCGCACGGCGGTGGAAGAGCGCCAGTCGGATGATCTGCGGCCATTGCCGTTGGTGGAAGTGCAGCACGAGTTATGGCCACTGGTAAGGGCGCTCAATCACTTTACCGAACGACTGCGCGGGCAGTTCGAGCGTCAGGCTCAATTCATCGCCGATGCCGCTCATGAACTGCGTACGCCGTTGGCGGCGCTCAAGGCACGACTTGAGCTCGGCCTGCGGTCAAGTGAGCCGCAAACCTGGCGCAGTACTCTTGAAACCGCGGCCCAGGGCACGGATCGATTGACGCATCTGGCCAATCAGTTGCTGTCGCTGGCACGGGTCGAAAACGGTGCCCGCGCAATTGCCGAAGGCGGTGCGCAGTTGCTGGATTTGAGTCAGTTGGCCCGTGAGTTGGGCATGGCCATGGCACCGCTGGCCCATGCCCGAGGCGTGGCCCTGGCATTGGAAGCGGACGAGCCAGTGTGGCTGCGCGGTGAACCGACGCTGTTGAACGAACTGCTCAGCAACCTGGTGGATAACGCATTGGCTCATACGCCGTCGGGCGGCAATGTGATTCTGCGGGTTACGGCCCCGGCGGTCCTGGAGGTTGAGGATGACGGGCCGGGGATTCCGGTTGATGAGCGGGAACGAGTGTTTGAGCGCTTTTATCGACGCAACCAGCAGGTGGCCGGGTCGGGGCTGGGGCTGGCGATTGTCGGCGAGATCTGTCGCGCGCATCTGGCGCAGATCAGCCTGCATGATGGTACGTCGGCGGGCTTGAAGGTTCGGGTGAGTTTTATTGCCGGAGAGTGAGGGGCCTGTTATGGCCCGTCATGAGCGGGCTCGCGAAGGGCGCGACGTGGTCTGATCAGTAAAACATCGACCGCGATTCTTCCAGATCCTTGATCACCGCTTCGTTCTCCAGATCAATCCCAAGCTTCTTGAATGAAGGCACGCTGGTCAGGTCGAAACGGGCCAGCGGGTGGTCGCTGTCCTTGTGGCAATACAGGCTGGCCACTTGCACCAGATCCACATAATCAATCCGCTCGGACTCACGCTTGAAGTCCAGATATTGCCCAGGAACCTTCACCAGTTTCTCCGGAAACTCCCAGACTCTGAGGAGTTTGTCGCCGATCAAGGGGTGAATGTGGTCGATCACATGGTTGAGGCTGACCGGGTCGGACAGCAGCTCATAGTGATCTTCGGCGTAAGTCAGAATCGGCAACACGCCAATTTGATGCACCAGCCCACCCAGGGCGGCCTGGTCGGGCTTGAGTTGCGTATAGCTGCGGCACAGTGAATAGCTGACCCCGGCGATTTCCAGGCTTTTGCGCCAGACATCGTGCATCTTCTGCTGGACCACTTCGGAGCGGGCGTGGAAAATCTGTTCCATCACCAGGCCGATCGCCAGATTGCTGCTGTAGTTGACGCCCAGCCGCGTGATAGCCGTGTGCAGGTCGTTGACTTCTTGAGTAGCGCGCAGCAGCGGGCTATTGACCACTTTGATCAGGCGCGCGGACAGCGCCGTATCGCGGCCGATCACTTTGCTCAGGGTGCTGACACTGATTTCCGGGTCTTCGGCGGCCTTGCGAATCTGCATGGCCACTTCCGGTAATGTTGGCAGAACCAGGTCATCGTTATCGATGGCCTCAACCAAATCCTGTTGGACCTTTTCCGCCAGATCGCTCATTTCGTTTCTCTAGGTGTTGCCACAAATGCTGCGGTTAACGCTGGATCTCGCGATCGCGGTCCAGTGAGTAAGGCAGGTCGAGCAAGTTCAGGGCGTGTCCTTCGAGGGTGCCGAGATGAATGTCGCCACCCTCGGCTGCTTCGGCTTGAAGTACGGCCAGGAGTTCAATGTGTTGCTCTGCGTTGGCCGCCAGGACTACTTCGCCAATGGAGCTGCCGTGGTTCGGGGAAAACAGCGGCGTTCCAGGGACGGGCAGTTCGCTGGCATCCAGGATAAGACGGTACAAGCGGCGCTTGAGTTTGCCCAGGTACTGCATGCGCGCGACGATTTCCTGGCCGGTGTAGCAGCCTTTCTTGAAGCTTACGCCGCCAACGGCTTGCAGATTGAGCATCTGCGGGATGAACAGTTCGCGTGTCTGTGGCATGACCTGACCGATCCCTGCGCGGATCTGGCCCAGCAGCCATTGGTTCAGACTGCTTTCGGCGAGCATGGCGGACAGCCTGCTCTTGATTGCGTCGGCCTGATCGGCGGCGACCCATAGTTCAGCGCGATCCGGCGAGACCCGGAGGGCAATCAGGCCCTCGTGACGCACGACACTGTCGGTGTCTGCCGGCAACTCAAGACCGAGGCTGCTTAGCGCGACATCGCCATGATCGACGCCGTAGCGGACCCAGGCGGTGCTTTCGTCGGTCAATCTGGATTTGGAGAACACGGCGTACTTTTTCAGGTCCGCCAGTTGCGGCTCCAGCAGTTCGGTGGCCATGGCCAACACAATGCCGTCACCTTCCAGCAGGATGCGGAAACTCGACTGCATCCGGCCTTTTTGCGTGCAGCGGGCGCCAAGGCTGGACTGGGTTTCACTCAGGTAATTGAGGTTGCAGGTCAATTGGCCTTGCAGGAATTTGCCGGCATCCGCGCCGCGGACCGCGAGAACGCCTTCGTGAGACAGGGTGCAGAAAAAAGCAGAATCGGCCATGGGTCATCGCAGGATAAAAAGTCTGGGGGACATCATAAGGGGGCGCCCGTGAAATGGGTAGTTCACAAAAGGAAGACAGTGCCCGACCAAAGCCGACTGTTCGACGAAGCGCGGGGCTGTATACTTGCCGCCTATTTGAGGAGCGCTCCATGGTCGAAGATGTTGAACTGAATCGCCTCTACTGGCACAGCCGCCGCGGCATGCTTGAACTGGACGTATTGCTGGTGCCGTTTGTAAAAGAAGTCTACCCGCACCTCAATGATGTCGATCGCGATTGCTACCGCAAGCTGCTTGAGTGCGAAGATCAGGACATGTTTGGCTGGTTCATGGAACGCGCCGAATCGGAAGATCCGGAGCTTCAGCGCATGGTTCGCATGATCCTGGACCGTGTCCAGCCCAAGTAATACGTTCGAATGTCGCTGGCATGCCTCGCGGCAGTTGCTGGCGGCGTATGTTCTGGCCCAGCTGTTCGCGCTGGGTTCGTTGTTTCTTCTGTCTATACCGGTCTGGGCCAGTGTGCTCGGCGCTTTTTGCTGTCTGGCGCACGGCGTTTGGGTTTTGCCCCGCCAGATTCTGCTGACACACCCGCTGTCATTTCGCGGCTTGCGACGTGATGTCGAGGGCTGGCAGTTGTGGAATCAGGCGCGGGGTTGGCAACCGGTGCAACTGCGACCGGACAGCCTGGCGCTGCCTTTGATCGTGGTGCTGCGGTTTCGCCTGCGCGGTGAACGACAGGTCAGATCGATCTGCGTGCCCCACGACTCGCAGACGGCGGATGTGCACCGACGCCTGCGGGTTCGATTGACGTTCAGTCGACGTAGGTGGGCGGCACCAGAATAGTGTCGAGGGCAACCGGGAGCATGTTCGGGTAGTCGAGGGTGTAATGCAGGCCCCGGCTTTCCTTGCGCTCCATGGCTGACTGAATCATCAGCTCTGCCACCTGAGCCAGGTTGCGCAATTCGATCAAGTCACGGCTGACTTTATAGTTGCTGTAGAACTCGTCGATTTCGTCCAGCAGCAGCCGCACGCGGTGTTGAGCGCGCTGCAAGCGCTTGTTGGTGCGCACGATACCGACGTAGTCCCACATGAATCGCCGCAGTTCATCCCAGTTATGCGCAATGATTACGTCTTCGTCGGAATCGGTGACCTGGCTCGCATCCCAGATGGGCAGGGCGGCTGGAATCGACACGTGTGGCAATTGTTCCAAAATGTCCGCCGCAGCGGAACGCGCGTAAACGAAGCACTCCAGCAGCGAGTTGCTGGCCATGCGGTTGGCGCCGTGCAGGCCGGTGAAGCTGGTTTCGCCGATTGCGTACAGCCCCGGCACGTCGGTGCGACCATTCTGATCGACCATCACACCACCGCAGGTGTAGTGCGCCGCCGGAACTACCGGGATCGGCTGCTTGGTGATGTCGATGGAAAACTCGAGGCAGCGTTCGTACACCGTCGGAAAGTGCGTCTTGATGAACGCTTCAGGTTTGTGGCTGATGTCCAGGTAGACGCAGTCGACACCCAGGCGCTTCATTTCATGGTCGATGGCCCGGGCAACGATGTCCCGTGGTGCCAGTTCTGCGCGGGGGTCAAATCGCTGCATGAAGCGTTCGCCGTTAGGCAGCTTTAGATGCGCACCCTCGCCGCGCAGGGCTTCGGTGATCAGGAAGCTTTTTGCCTGCGGATGGTAAAGGCAGGTGGGGTGAAACTGGTTGAACTCTAGGTTCGCCACCCGGCAGCCGGAGCGCCAGGCCATGGCGATGCCATCACCGCAGGCGCCGTCGGGGTTGCTGGTATAGAGGTAAACTTTGGCCGCGCCACCGGACGCGAGGATGACGAAGCGTGCGCCGTAAGTGTCGACTTCACCGGTCCCGCGATTGAGTACGTAGGCGCCGAGGCAGCGGTCGCCTTCCAGCCCGAGGCGTTTTTCGGTGATCAGATCGACCGCAACGCGCTGCTCCAGCAGTTCGATGTTGGGCCGTTGTCTGGCCTGGGCCAGCAGCGTTCTGAATATCGCGGCGCCGGTGGCATCGGCGGCATGAATGATGCGCCGATGGCTGTGGCCGCCTTCGCGGGTCAGGTGAAACTCGAACCCGCCGTCTTCGGTGCCGGATTGCTCATCGCGGGTGAACGGTACGCCTTGGTCGATGAGCCATTGGATCGCCTCTTTACTGTGCTCGACGGTAAAACGCACCGCGTCTTCATGGCACAGGCCGCCGCCGGCATTGAGGGTGTCATCGACGTGGGACTCAACAGTGTCGGAGTCATCCAGCACGGCAGCGACGCCGCCCTGGGCCCAAAATGTCGAGCCATTGGCGAGGTCGCCTTTGCTCAGTACCGCGATGCGCAAGTGACCGGGCAAGGTCAGCGCAAGACTCAAACCGGCAGCGCCGCTGCCAATCACCAGAACATCGTGTTGAAACTGTTGGCTCATTTCAGGATTCCGCTCAAAGCGACCCGGGTCGGGGTTGGCGCAAGACTGCTGGAACGGCGAGTCAAGTCGGCCACACAGCCCACTAGTATATAGAGGGGGGGAGCGGCACAATACCCGAGCGCATATGGCATTGTGAAACTACTGTGACGGGAAAAACTCGACGCTTCGTCGGATGGTTTTTTGACCAGTTCGATGAGAAGGCGACTGTATCGTGGATTTAACAGTATTTTTCTATTCACGGTTGCACAGTGTTGGCGCTGATTGGTTATAAATAATGGAACTTTTGCCAAAGGCTCAAGATCAATAGACGGTTGCCTGATTCAAGGAACAGTGTCGGCTTCAGGGCAGGATCTGCAGTTTGATCCTTGCTGGCGATTCCGACGACAAGATTATTCGCGCAGCCGGGTAACCCGCGCTGCGCTTTTCGTGCGTGCCAAATCAGAGTCCGCAGGAAACTTGCTTGGAGGGGAGAACTTTTGCGAAAAGCCCGAGTCTATGTTTGCAAGTCTGGTCGTTTAGTTATGCAAGCTTCCTCCGAGCTTATCGAGGAGTGTTCATGCTAACCCAGGAAGAGGATCAGCAGCTGGTCGAGCGCGTTCAACGTGGCGACAAGCGAGCTTTCGATCTGCTAGTGCTGAAATACCAGCACAAAATTCTCGGGTTGATCGTGCGTTTCGTGCACGACACCCATGAAGCCCAGGATGTGGCGCAGGAAGCCTTTATCAAGGCATACCGAGCCCTTGGAAATTTTCGCGGAGACAGCGCGTTTTATACGTGGCTTTACCGCATCGCCATTAACACGGCGAAAAACTATCTGGTTTCACGCGGCCGTCGGCCGCCGGATAGCGATGTTAGTTCCGAGGATGCAGAGTTCTATGATGGCGATCACGGCCTCAAGGATCTCGAGTCGCCAGAACGGGCATTGCTGCGGGATGAGATCGAAGGCACCGTCCATCGGACCATCCAGCAACTGCCAGAAGATTTGCGTACCGCTTTAACTTTACGTGAATTCGATGGTCTGAGTTACGAGGACATTGCGGCCGTCATGCAATGTCCGGTGGGTACCGTGCGCTCCCGGATTTTCCGCGCTCGGGAGGCCATCGATAAAGCCCTGCAGCCGTTGTTGCAGGAAAACTGAGACAGCGGCGATAGCCAAGAGAGGAACGCCATGAGTCGTGAAGCCCTGCAGGAATCGCTGTCCGCAGTGATGGATAACGAAGCGGACGAACTGGAATTGCGTCGGGTATTGAATGCCTTTGACGATGTTGAAACCCGGGAAACCTGGGCTCGTTATCAAATCGCTCGGGCAGTCATGCACAAGGACTTGCTGCTTCCACGCCTGGATATCGCTGCGGCAGTGTCTGCTGCATTGGCCGACGAAGCCGTACCGGCAAAAGCCTCCCGTGGTCCATGGCGCAGCCTGGGTCGCCTGGCAGTAGCCGCTTCGGTCACACTGGCCGTGTTGGCGGGTGTTCGTTTGTACAATCAGGACGAGATCGCGGGTGTCGAGCTGGCTCAGCAATCCAATCAGCCAGGTCTGGCCGTTCCTCAGGTCAAAGGTCCAGCTGTATTGGCAGGCTACAATGAGAGTTCGGATGCTACTGGCCCTATGGCCAGCGGTGTATTGCAAGGTCAGCCAGGCTGGCACGATCAGCGTCTGCCAAGCTACTTGCGCCAACATGCTCAACAAGCTGCATTAAAAGGCACTGAAAGTGCTCTGCCTTATGCTCGTGCAGCAAGCCTGGAAAACCGCTAAGGAGGATCATGCGCCCCCTACCTCTACTTTCGCTTCTGCTCGCAGGCTGGTTTGTCGTACCAGCCCACGCTGATGACGCCCAGGACTGGCTGACCCGTTTGGGCCGGGCCGAGCAACAGCAAAGCTTTTTCGGTACATTCGTTTACGAGCGTAACGGTAGTTTTTCTACCCATAACATCTGGCATCGCGTCCAGGATGGCAAAGTCCGAGAGCGTTTACTCCAGCTCGATGGCTCCGCTCAGGAAGTCGTGCGCATTGATGGGCGTACTCAATGCGTCAGCGGCACCCTGATAGCAGGATTGGGAGATTCACCGAATTCTGCGGCTCGTGCACTGGATCCACAAAAGTTAAAGAATTGGTATGACCTTGCCGTCATCGGCAAGTCGCGTGTGGCTGGGCGTGCGGCGGTGATTGTATCGCTGACGCCACGTGATCAGCACCGATACGGTTTTGAGCTTCATCTGGATAAAGAAACCGGCCTGCCGCTGAAGTCATTGCTGCTTAATGACAAAGGGCAGTTGCTGGAGCGATTCCAGTTCACACAACTGGACACCGCTGACGTGCCGTCTGACAAAGACCTTCAGGCGGGCAATGATTGCAAGGCTGTCACCCTCGACAGCGACAAGGCTTCCGCCATCAAGGCCGCACAGGTTTGGCATTCGGACTGGTTGCCACCTGGTTTCGAGTTGACCAGCAGCAGTGCTCGTAAGGATCCGGAGACCAAGACCCAGGTTAACAGTCTGATGTATGACGACGGCCTGGCGCGTTTTTCGGTTTTCCTTGAGCCATTGAATGGCGCAACCGTGACGGACACCCGTACACAGTTGGGCCCCACCGTTGCTGTATCCCGCCGTCTGACCACGCCTCAGGGCGAAATGATGGTGACGGTGGTCGGTGAGATTCCGATAGGCACTGCAGAACGGATTGCGCTGTCCATGCGCACCGATGTCACTGCAACCAAGTAGTGAGTCATTGTCGAAATGTTTGGTGAGCATTTCAATTTGCAAAAAATTGTGAATCTTTCTATAGGTCAGAGCCTCACGGCTCTGGCCTTGTTTTTTGTTCCCGGAACAAAAATACCGGCGTATTGTTCCCGGTGTTCCTTGCTCCATATCGCTTAACCATGCTCGTCGTAACGGGAGCCGTATGTCGATACCACGCTTGAAGTCTTACCTTTCCATTTTCGCCACCGTGCTGGTACTCGGTCAGGCCGTCACTGCGCAAGCGGTCGAGCTGCCCGATTTCACCCAGTTGGTCGAGCAGGCCTCGCCTGCCGTGGTGAACATCAGTACGACCCAGAAACTGCCGGACCGCAAAGTCTCCGGGCAAATGCCGGACCTTGAAGGCCTGCCGCCACAGCTGCGCGAGTTTTTCGAGCGGGGCATGCCTCAACCGCGTTCCCCTCGTGGTGATCGCCAGCGTGAAGCCCAGTCACTGGGTTCGGGTTTCATCATTTCGCCTGATGGCTACATCCTGACCAACAACCATGTGATTGCCGACGCCGATGAAATCCTCGTGCGTCTTGCTGATCGCAGTGAGCTGAAAGCGAAACTGGTTGGCACCGATCCCCGTTCCGACGTGGCGCTGCTGAAGATCGAGGGCAAGGATCTGCCGGTGCTTAAACTCGGGAAATCCCAGGACCTGAAAGCCGGTCAGTGGGTGGTAGCCATCGGTTCGCCGTTCGGTTTCGACCACACCGTGACGCAAGGTATCGTAAGCGCCATCGGGCGTAGCCTGCCGAATGAAAACTATGTGCCGTTCATCCAGACCGACGTGCCGATCAACCCGGGCAACTCCGGTGGCCCGTTGTTCAACCTGAATGGCGAGGTGGTCGGGATCAACTCGCAGATCTACACCCGCTCCGGGGGCTTCATGGGCGTATCGTTCGCGATCCCTATCGATGTCGCCATGGACGTTTCCAATCAGCTCAAAGACGGTGGCAAAGTCAGCCGAGGCTGGTTGGGTGTGGTAATTCAGGAAGTGAACAAGGACCTGGCCGAGTCGTTTGGTCTTGAGAAACCGGCCGGTGCGCTGGTGGCACAGATTCAGGACGACGGCCCGGCTGCCAAGGGTGGCCTGCAAGTTGGCGACGTCATTCTGAGCATGAACGGTCAGCCGATCGTCATGTCCGCTGATCTGCCACACCTTGTAGGCGCACTGAAGGCTGGCGCCAAGGCAAATCTTGAAGTGATTCGTGAAGGCAAGCGCAAGAACGTCGAACTGACGGTCGGCGCGATTCCTGACGAAGGCAAGGAGCTGGATACACTGCCTAAATCGGGCGTTGAGATCAGCAGCAATCGTCTCGGCGTTTCCGTCGCCGAGCTGTCCGATGAACAGAAGAAAACCTACGACCTCAAAGGTGGTGTGGTGATCAAGGAAGTTCAGGACGGTCCTGCCTCGCTGATTGGTTTGCAACCAGGTGACATCATCACTCACCTGAACAATCAGGCTATCGGCTCCAGCAAGGAGTTCACCGAGATTGCCAAGGCTCTGCCGAAGAACCGTTCGGTATCGATGCGGGTTCTGCGTCAAGGTCGGGCCAGCTTCATCACCTTCAAACTGGCTGAATAAACCGGTTGTTGGCTAAATAAAAAACCGCCTCGAAAGAGGCGGTTTTTTTGTGCGCGTAATTTACAACCGAGCCGTCAGCCCATCATGTCCTTGATCATGCGTTCTTGCTCCATCAACTCGCGCTGACGTGCATCGATACGCGAAGACAACGGAAAGTTGCTGCCGGCCTTGCGCTTGGCGAAGTCTAATTGCTGGATGGCCTGACGGTAGTCGCCGATCAATGCAAAATACTCCGCGCGAGCCTGATGCAGGCCGATGATGTTGCCCGACAGGCCGCGTGTCTCGGCCACCTGATACCACACGTCCGGATCATCCGGGCGTGACTTGAGCAGGCCTTCCAGCGCCTTTTCAGCCTCGGCGGTGCGGTTCTGTTTCAGCAGCAGATCGACACGCATCTGATTCAGTGGGTAGTTGCCAGGGTATTGGGTGAGCATCCGGTCGACGCGTGATTGAGCATCCGGCAGGCGATTGTTGGTGATGTCCAGATCGACTTCCGCCAGGTTATAGATGATCTCGTTCGGCGCCTTGGCCAGTAGCGGCTTGAGATTCTCCCGAGCTTCATTCAACTGGCCACCCTTGATCTGGGCGATTGCCAGGCCATAGCGCGCGACGTCGTTTTTCGGGTTTTCTTCAAGCAGGGCACGGAAGCGCTTGGCGCCAAGGCCTGGGGTTTCTTCATAGAACAACTGGACTCGCGCGCGAATCAGCTGATAGCGCAGAGTGTCTTCGATACCGCCCTGTGGGGCCTGTTCGGCGCGGTTGCGGGTGTCGGCGATCCGCGATTCAGTAACCGGGTGAGTCAGCAGGAATTCCGGCGGCTTGGCGTCGAAGCGGTACTGGCGTCCCAGGCGCTCGAACATGCTCGGCATCGAACGCGGGTCGTAACCGGCTTTTTCCAGATTGACGATGCCAATGCGGTCGGCTTCCTGTTCGTTTTGGCGTGAGAAACGCCGCTGCTCCTGAATCGCCGCCGCTTGCGTACTTGCAATGGCGGCAATCCCGGCATCGCCGGCACCGGCTGCTGCAATCACGATCCCGGCCAGCAAGGCGGCCATCATCGGCACTTGCATGCGCTGTTGCGCTTCAACGCCACGGGCAAAGTGACGTTGTGACAAGTGAGCCAATTCGTGAGCCAGAACCGACGCGTACTCGCCTTCGGTCTGCGCATAGAGGAACAAGCCGCCGTTGACCCCGACGATCCCGCCAGGCGCCGCGAAGGCGTTGAGTTGCGGGCTGTTGATCAGGATGAATTCCAGGCGCCGGTCATTGACTTGGCTGGTTTCCACCAGTCGGTAAACGCTGGATTCGACGTAATCCTTGAGCTGCGGATCGTTGAGCTGTGGGACCTGACTGCGCAATAGCGCCAGCCAGGCGCGGCCCAACTGGTATTCCTGTTGCGGCGAGACGATGGCAGAACTGGCGTCGCCGAGTGACGGCAGGTCGTCGGCAAAGCCCGGTGAGGCGAGCAGGCAAGCGAGCGTCAGCAGGGTAGGGCGCAAAAAAGTCATGCACAAAGCCTTAGTCGACAAAGACCTTACTGTAGCCGGACACTGTGCTTGGGACCAGATATTCTAGGCAACTCAACCACCCCGGAGTGAAACAATGATCGACGCTGTAGCCCATGACGCCGAACTGGACGCCAGCGGCCTTAATTGTCCGTTGCCGTTGCTCAAGGCCAAGCTGGAGCTCAATCGACTGGCCAGCGGCGCGGTGCTCAAGGTGATCGCCACGGACGCAGGTTCCCAGCGCGACTTCCGCACCTTTGCCCGATTGGCCGGTCATACGCTGCTTCGTGAAGAAGATGAGGCGGGCGTTTACCGCTACTGGTTAAAAAAAGCCTGAAACCTGCTGCGTTCGTTTCTAAGGAATATTGATGTTCAAGGTGTTACGCAACTGGATTCAGCGCTACTTTTCCGATGAAGAAGCAGTGGTACTGGCGGTGCTGCTGGTTTTGGCATTCACCGCTGTGCTCACCTTGGGCGGCATGCTCGCGCCGGTACTGGCCGGGATGGTGCTGGCTTACCTCATGCAAGGCCTGGTGGTCACCCTCGAACGCCTGCGCATGCCCGGTGGCGTAGCCGTTGGACTGGTGTTTGCGTTGTTCATGGGGGCACTGCTGGTCTTCATGATTGTGTTGGTGCCGCTGCTGTGGCATCAGCTGATTACGCTGTTCAACGAATTGCCGGGCATGCTCGCCAAGTGGCAGTCGCTTTTATTGCTGCTGCCGGAGCGCTATCCGCATCTGGTGTCCGATGAGCAGGTGTTGCAGGCCATCGAAGTGGCGCGGGGCGAGATCGGTAAATTCGGCCAGTGGGCGCTGACGTTCTCTCTGTCGAGTCTGCCGCTGCTGGTGAACATCATGATCTACCTCGTTCTGGTGCCGATTCTGGTGTTCTTCTTTCTCAAGGACCGGGAGATGATCGGTCAGTGGGTGCGCGGTTACCTGCCCCGCGAACGGGCGCTGATCACCCGCGTCGCTCACGAAATGAACCGCCAGATCGCCAATTACATTCGTGGCAAGGTCATCGAGATTTTCATCTGTGGTGGCGTGACCTACATCGGTTTTGTCGTGCTGGGGCTTAACTACGCCGCGCTGCTGGCGTTACTGGTGGGCGTGTCGGTGGTGGTGCCTTACGTAGGCGCCGTGGTGGTGACCGTGCCGGTCATGCTGATTGCGCTGTTCCAGTGGGGCTGGAGTGATCAGTTCATCTATTTGATGGCGGTCTACGGGATCATTCAGACGCTGGACGGCAACGTGCTGGTGCCGTTGCTGTTCTCGGAGGCAGTCAACCTGCACCCGGTCGCGATCATCTGCGCGGTGCTGTTGTTTGGCGGGTTGTGGGGCTTTTGGGGGGTGTTCTTTGCAATCCCTCTGGCAACGCTGTTCAAGGCTGTGCTGGATGCGTGGCCGCGCAAGGAGCCGGAAGTCGCGCCATTGCTTTAGCCCTTTTGTGAGGCTGACGGCCTCTTCGCGAGCAAGCCCCACATTTGATCGGATTCCTTCAGGAAAAACTCGGTCTAATGTGGGAGCAGGCTTGCTCGCGAAGGCGTCCGAACAGGCGCCCGATGAATCAGGCCTTGTTTAAAGCCTGAGCGGCCGCCAATACCGCATCCACATGCCCTGGCACCTTCACACCGCGCCATTCCTGACGCAGCACACCGTTCTTGTCGATCAGGAACGTGCTGCGATCAACGCCCATGTATTCCTTGCCATACAGCTTCTTCAGCTTGATCACATCGAACTGCTGGCAAAGCGCTTCTTCCTTGTCGCTAATCAGCTCGAAGGTGAACGCCTGCTTGGCCTTGAAGTTTTCGTGGGACTTGAGGCTGTCACGCGACACGCCGAACACTTCGGTGTTGGCCGCTTTAAACGCCTCAAGCTGATCGCGAAAACCCTGACCTTGAGTGGTGCAACCCGGCGTGCTGTCCTTTGGATAGAAGTAAATCACCACTTGCTTGCCTTTAAGGCCCGCGAGGCTGACGGTCTGTCCACTGGTGGCGGGTGCTTCGAAGTCGGCAACCGGTTGGTCGATGGCAACGGCCATGAAAGCTTCCTTACATTGGGTTTTGTGGGCGCCACGGTTCGATCAGGGCATCCAGGTTCAGCGCGTCGGCGAAATCCAGGAACTGATCGCGCAGCCAGCTGATTTGCACGCCGGCCGGCAAGGTCACGGTAAACGTGGCATTGAGCATGGTGCCGCCGGTTTGTGGCGCTTGATAGGTGTCACAGGTCAGGTTTTCCAACTCGACGTTGTGGTCCATGAAGAACTGGCACAGCTCATTGATGATGTCAGACCGGTAGGCCGAGCTGACGTAAGCCACGTAGGGCAGTGCCTGAGGACGGTTCTCCAGGGCCGCGCTGCGCACCACATTGACGGTGAACGCATGCTTTTTGGAGAGGCTCGGCAAGCTGCCTTCCAGGCGCGCCAGGGCGTCCCAGCTACCGGAAATCTCGAGGATCAACGCACTGCACTCGCCATGACGGGTCAGGCGGGAAGTGACCACGGCGCAGCGATTTTCATGGCTGGCGCGGCACAGGACGTTAGTCAGCTCCATGGGGTTGGCGCCGAGGGCACTGATGACAAGGAATTGTTCGCGAACTGTGGGGGTGGACATGCAGCATTCCTAAAGCGATGAGCGGTCGGTACGACTAAGGGCTATTCCCGGAACGAGCCTGCGGATGCGAATTCAGAAAACCCGAGCCACAAGTTGCAACGTGCTCCAGTGAGGCGGGAGCGAGGGGTGGCAACGCTGGATCGGGCTTGTGATGCCGTAAATGGAGGCTGGAACCTGGCGTACGAGCTTGTCAGTACCGATCAAAGTCTGAAGGGTAGCGAAAAGCAACGCCAAGGGGAATGGCAGCAGCGCAGTACTTTGCTTGTGCAAGCATCTTGGCGCCAGTACCATTACCGCTCTCTTTTTCCGGCAGGAGCGGTTTCATGATTGCGGGCAGTATGGTGGCACTGGTCACACCCATGGATGCACAAGGGCGTCTTGACTGGGACAGCCTCAGCAAACTCGTGGACTTCCACCTTGAAAACGGCACCCATGCCATTGTCGCGGTCGGTACTACCGGCGAGTCGGCAACCCTTGATGTCGATGAGCACATCGCGGTCATCAAGGCCGTGGTCAAGCAGGTCAATGGCCGTATTCCGGTGATCGCCGGCACCGGCGCCAATTCGACCCGTGAAGCCGTCGAACTGACCCGCAACGCCAAAGTAGCCGGCGCCGATGCCTGCCTGCTGGTCGTTCCGTACTACAACAAGCCGACTCAGGAAGGCTTGTACCAGCACTTCAAGCACATCGCTGAAGCGGTCGACATCCCACAGATCCTCTACAACGTTCCTGGCCGCACCTCCTGCGACATGCAGGCCGAGACCGTGATTCGCCTGTCCACCGTGCCGAACATCATTGGTATCAAGGAAGCCACCGGCGACCTGAAGCGTGCCAAGGCAATCCTTGATGGCGTGAGCAAGGACTTCATCGTGCTGTCCGGCGATGATCCGACCGCTGTCGAGCTGATCCTGATGGGTGGCAAGGGCAACATCTCCGTCACCGCCAACGTCGCCCCGCGCGAAATGGCTGTCCTGTGCGAGGCCGCGCTCAAGGGCGACGCCGAGACTGCACGGGCAATCAACGAAAAACTGATGCCGCTGCACAAGGATCTGTTCATCGAAGCCAACCCGATTCCGGTGAAGTGGGCTTTGGTCGAAATGGGCCTGATGCACGAAGGCATTCGCCTGCCGTTGACCTGGCTGAGCGCACCTTGTCATGAAACGCTTCGCTCGGCCCTGCGCCAGTGCGGCGTCCTGGTTTAATTGAGGAAGTACAACGCATGAAGCGAATGGCCGGACTTTCCGCACTTGCCTTGATTATCTCCAGCACCAGTGGCTGTGGATGGGTCTGGGGCCCGGAAGGTTATTTTCGTGACCGTGGTAGCGATTACCTGGAAGCGCAACAGACTGCACCGATGCAATTGCCAGCGAATATCACAGACGCCAAACGTCTGGATCCTCTGCTGCCGATCCCGCGCAACGTGGCCGATGACACCGTCAAGGGCGAATACATCGTTCCTCGTCCGCAGCCGTTGTCGGCGTCCGCCGATGCCAGCCCATACACCCTGCAGAAAGTTGGCGATTCGCGTTCGATCCTGGCGCAGAACCCTCCGGCCGAAGCCTGGCCAGTGGCTGTGCAGTTCTTCCAGGACAATGGTTTCCGTCTGGATGAACAGAAGCCGCAAACCGGCGAATTCACTACCACCTGGCAGCATTCCGACGAACTGTCTGCGGCGATGGCCAAACGCCTGAGCGCAGCCGGCGTCAGCACCGACAGCGAAACCCGCGTGCGAGTGCGAATCGAGCCGGGCGTGCAGCGCAACACCAGTGAAATCTATGTGGTCAGTGCCGAGCGTCCTGCCGGCAGCACCGCCGATGTGGAATTCACCAACCGTTCGGTCAACACCGGCCTGGACGCAGCACTGGTCGACGACATGCTCGCGAGCATGAGCCGCATTTCGGAGAAGGGCGGCTCGGTCTCCATGCTGGCTTCGCGTGATTTCGATACGCCAAGTCGTATCAGCCTGAGCGAAGACGGTAGCGGCAACCCGGTTCTGAACGTCGGCAACGACCTGGACCGTGCCTGGTCGAGCGTCGGTCGTGCGCTGGAGCAAGGCGAATGGCGCGTTGAAGACATCAACCGCAGCCTGGGCCTGTACTACATCAACCTGTCTGAAAAAGCCGAGAAGAAAGACGAGAAGCCTGGCTTCCTCAGCGGCCTGTTCGGCAGTGCGCCGAGCAAGGAAGAAGTTGAAGCCCGTGCCGAGCGTTATCAGGTTCGCCTGAGCAAGGTCGGTGAAAACGTCCAGGTAACCGTCGAGAAAAACATCAACACCGTGGCGCCAGCAGACGTGGCGCGTAAGGTATTGAGTGAGATTCAGGACAAACTGGGCTGATCACATGCGTTTTGCCGTTCTCGGCAGCGGTAGCCAAGGGAACGGCACGCTGGTAGCCAGCGATGACACGTACGTGCTGGTGGATTGTGGTTTCTCCCTGCGAGAAACCGAAAAACGCCTGCTGCGCCTGGGTGTGAATCCGGCGCAGTTGAGCGCGATACTCGTGACCCACGAACATGCCGACCACGTGCATGGCGTGGGTTTGCTGTCTCGGCGCTACAATCTGCCTGTCTACCTCAGTCGCGGGACCCTGCGCGGGATGCGCAAACCGATTGAACCGGCTGGCCTTCTGGCCGGCGGCGAGCAACTGCAGATCGGCGCTCTGAGCATCGGCGTCATTGCCGTGGCCCACGATGCACAGGAGCCGACGCAATACGTCTTCAGCGACGGTGAGCGACGCTTCGGCCTGCTGACCGACCTGGGCTCGTATTGCGACACGGTGCTGGACGGCTATCGGGACCTCGATGCGTTGATGATCGAGTCCAACCATTGCCGTGACATGCTGGCTCGCGGTCACTACCCGTACTTTCTCAAACAGCGGGTAGGCGGTGAACTGGGACATCTGAACAACCACCAGGCGGCATTCCTGGTGTCTGAGTTGGGCTGGCAAGGCCTGCAACATTTGGTCCTGGCCCATCTGAGCAGCAAGAACAACCTGCCGCAGCTGGCCCGGCAATGTTTTGTCGACACCCTCGGGTGCGACCCGGACTGGCTGCAACTGGCCGATCAAAATTCAGGGCTCGACTGGCGACACATCGCCTAGCCCATCTACTTAGCAAGCGGAGCCCATCATGGAAAAACGTGAAGAACTCTACCGCGGCAAAGCCAAATCGGTTTACAAGACCGATGACGCTAACCGCTTGATCCTGCTGTTTCGCAACGACACCTCGGCGTTCGACGGCAAGCGCATCGAGCAGCTCGACCGCAAAGGCATGGTGAACAACAAGTTCAACGCCTTCATCATGCAGAAACTCGAAGCTGCCGGCGTGCCGACCCAATTCGACAAACTGCTGGGCGACAACGAATGCCTGGTGAAGAAGCTCGACATGATCCCGGTCGAGTGCGTCGTGCGTAACTACGCCGCTGGCAGCCTGGTCAAGCGCCTGGGCGTCGAAGAAGGCATGAAGCTCAACCCTTACACTTTCGAACTGTTCTTGAAGGACGACGCCAAGGGCGACCCGTTCATCAACGAATCCCACGTCGTGGCCTTCGGTTGGGGCACCGCCGAGCAACTGGTTCGCATGAAAGAACTGTCGCTCAAGGTCAACGAAGTCCTGAGCAAACTGTTTGACGACGCCGGCCTGCTGCTGGTCGACTTCAAACTGGAATTCGGCGTATTCCACGACGGCTCCATCGTCCTGGGCGACGAATTCAGTCCGGACGGCTGCCGCCTGTGGGACAAGGCCACCGGCAAGAAAATGGACAAGGACCGCTTCCGCCAGGGCCTCGGTGATGTCATCGAAGCCTACGAAGAAGTCGCCAATCGTCTGGGCGTACCGCTTTAATCGACGCAAGCATCTGATAGCACAGAATTATTTTGCTTAGGGGGTTCGCTTCCTGCGAAAGTGTTGTTATGATGCGCGCCGTTGGAGAGATGCCAGAGTGGCCGAATGGGACGGATTCGAAATCCGTTGTACCTTCACCGGTACCTAGGGTTCGAATCCCTATCTCTCCGCCATTACATAGAAAAAGCCCCGTAGCTGAAAAGTTACGGGGCTTTTTGCATTTGGGGGAGATATGGGGGAATCGCTCTCCGTGCCATTCCCGCAGACACACGCTACTATCCGCAATTGGCCTTTTACGAAAAACGCGGTGACGCCTGGCGAGCCCAGATCCGTCGCAAAGGATATGCGTCCTGACCTTCGCCCCAAAAGGTCGCCGTACCCAAACGGTCCAAAGCTCAAATTGAGGCGAACGCCAAGGCGGAGGGCGAGGGAACAAACCTTACGGCGCGCGGGATTGCCGGCAGGTTTGCGCCGACGGGTATAAGCGCGATGCGGCCTTGAGTTAAGGCGTTCAAGCGTAAAGACGGTTGGTGGGAAAGTGCGGACGCAGTCAGCCTATACGAATCGAACTATGCGGCGGCCGGATTTTACAAGGTCGACCGGCCCCCGCACGGCGGCATAATCGTCATGACGGTTGGCTGCACGGTTCACCCGAACCATGCGGGGATCTACCTCAGCATCGATCCGGCGCTACCAGGCGAAGAGTCGAACACATTCGGCCCCGGTCCTTTCCTGCTGCACCACCTGTATGGGCGCCCGACGAGATCATCGTATACGGTGGCCCTTGGCATTAGCGCACACGTTTGATTTTGAGGCACCGCGGCACAAATCAGAGTACAAGTGCAGCGCGATAAAAATTTTGACTATCCTAATCCCTGCCGCTATACCGTTTGTCGCTTCAGTATTTGGTTGATGATGATGAGCGCCGCTGATCTTGGGCACCTTGTACGCCAGTAAAGATCGATGATTTACGCACGTGTTGACAATATGGGGTTGCGCACTAGTATTGCGCTACCTATAAATCTTATAGGTATGTATGAGCACTATTCCACCGTTATGGTCGCCACAGGAGCTCGAAAACCTGATCCACGTGCTTGCGCGGGACTCAGCGAGAGTGGTTATGACCGATCACTTCCTCGAAAGGCTTGCGCAGCGAGGAGTGACTGTAGGTGAGGCGCTGAGGTGCTTGCAACGCGGTGCCATAATCAAAGGTCCAACGTACAGCGCGGAACACAATAGCTTTGAGTTCAGGATGTGCGAGCCTGCGCCGCGGGATATCGTTTGCGTTGTCGCGGCAGTAAAGCCAGTTCCTGACCCCGGCGAGACGATCGCCATCACCGTATGGGAGGTGAAGTAATGTTTGAATATACAGGGAGCGGCCTGGAAGGCATCTACCTGAAAAACGGCTATACGATTGTTGAGACGTCGTACGGCAGTGGCGTGAAGATTCGGGACGTTGAGGGCCTGCACCGCGCGATTGCAATGGACATTGTCCAACAGAAGAAGCCTATGACAGGGCATCAGTTCCGTTTTCTAAGGAAAGAGCAGGATCTGATTCAAGAGGAAGCGGCGGCGCTTTTCCGAGTTGACGTGCAAACAATTGCAAATTGGGAAAAGAAGGGCAGCGACCCTGTGCCAGGTGCTTCCGACATTGCTATGCGTGCATGGTACTCGGCATATATTCATGCGAACTATGGGCCGGTTAAGGTAGAAGCCGATATCCCGCCAGATGAAGGTGCTACATTCCAGCTCTGCGGAGATCACTGGATCGAAGCCCGCGCAGCCTGATCGCAACAGAGCCCAGCCTACCCGCTGGGCCTTTTCGTTTCTTTCACCCCTATCAGGATGAGGAAGAATCATGCAGATTTTGATAGGGAAGATGGCGGTGATGCTGCTGGCGGGGTACATAGCTCCACGATGAATGAGGCCAGGCAGGAAGGTCCGCGCAAAGTTCTTTACTCGAAAAAATCAGACAAGGCAGTTGCCCAGTGCGTGCAGTATGAGTGGCAGAACCAGTCTTTGTTTGGGGTAACACCTGAAACCACCCTTCAGCTAGGCCGGGATAGCGGTTATACGATCTTCACGGCAGGCTCCGAGTATTTCGTCCACATCGAGCCGGGCGCATCTGGCCTAGTCGGCAAGTAATACGCTGTACTGAACAATTGGATATCTGAGATGCGACTGGACGCTCTGCAAAGCTGCCTATAAGTAGAAGTTGAATTTGTAGCCCGCTTCCGCGGGCTTAGGAGGGCGCCGCAGGCTTTCTTGACATCACCACTCAGCCTATTCGCCCGTGTAGATTGACGACGACATCCGACCCGCCAATGAGCGGGTATTTTTTTTGCCTGGAGAAAAGTGTTGCCTATCACCCAACAGTAACTGCTGCAGATCCTTCCAAACGTCGGCCCAGTTGTCGGCGTTTTTGTGTCCGCGCTAAACGGCGCGATGGCGCGCTTCCAGATTCAGGGGCGGCTACGTGTCGCTGTCTTCTTGGCTCAGGTCGGTCATGAGTCTGGTCATCTGCGCAACTTGGTCGAGCCTGAACTACAGCGCCAGGGCTTGGTCAGGGATTGGTCGAAGCGGTTCAATCTGCTGACGGCAACTTCTGTTGCCCCTAGGCCCGAGCAGATCTCGAACATCGTCTACGCCTCGCGGCTGGGCAATGGGCCTGCTGCAACCGGTGACGGCTGGTGGTACCGGGGCAGGGGGGGCTGATTCAGATTACTGGCTGAGTCAAATATCAGGCGTGCGGCTCGGCCCTGAGCCTTGACCTGCTGACCAAACCTGATTGCTGGAGCAGCCTTTCTATGCTGCGCTGTCTGTCGCCTGGCTCTGGTCGAGCAATAGCCTGAGCGAACTGGCGGACGCTGAGAAGCTCGAGGCGATCACTCGGAAGGTGAATGGCGGCTTGAATGGCCAGGCCGATCGGTTGGCTATTCGTAGTCGCCCACGGGCGGCCTTGGCATGACCTGCGGCAGGTCCAGTTGAGGGGCATTGCCTAAAATCCTGTGTCCCGACAAACTTTCTCCACCCATTTAGAGAATATTACTCAATGCTGGCATCGGACGTTGTATCGATTTTACGCAAAGAAATTGATTCCGCAAAAGGGAGCGGTTTATCTGACGTTTCGCTCGACAGCCTTACTAAACTGGTAGACATGATTGATGCAGAGTCACAACGATCACCAGAAAATGTTGAGCACTTACAGGCACGCATTGAGCAATTCAAGTCTAGCTTGGTGGATTGGCAAAATGACAATCAGCGCAATCATGAAAGTCGGATGGAGATGTTGCGGGCGACTATTTCGACCTCACATTTAGCTATCAAGAGTGCCTTGCTGATTAATGGTGGCGCTGCTGTAGCATTCCTGGCATTTCTGGGAACGGCTTGGTCGCGATTCAGTAGCGCAGCGGTCAAGGAACTTTTGGCCTTGTCGCTTGAGCATTTCGTTATAGGGGTTATGTTCACGGGTGTTGGAGCGGGCGTGGCGTATCTCTGCCAAGCAGCATTCGGCGGCGATCTTGGAAAGCACAGCGAAAAGATCGGGGAATGGTTGCGCTGGGTTGGAGTTTTTCTGGTCCTTGGTTCCTTTTGGAAGTTCTATGAGGGAAGCCAAACGGCGCTGCAGGCATTCATAAATGGCGGCTGACTCGGAATTTCGATGGTGGGGGAAAAACGGGGAAACATTCCCCCAAATGATGTGGAATCACGTTGTGTTGGTCTGCGTCTCAAATGAGGCCCTGAAGGGGTTGTGAGGAAGGGCGCCCAATGATTATTTGGGCGAAAACGGATTCGAAATCCGTTGTACCTTCACCGGTACCTAGGGTTCGAATCCCTATCTCTCCGCCATTACATAGAAAAAGCCCCGTAGCTGAAAAGTTACGGGGCTTTTTCGTTTCTGACGTTTCGCTCAGGGTGTTTTTTAGTTGCGCTTTCAACCAGAGTTGAAGGCCCCCTGATATCTCGGGCGAATACTCAGAGTGGCGGGGCACTAACTTGCTGTCTTTTCACTCTTCCGAACAGGCCGTGGCGAAACAGCCTTTACCACATCATCGATCAGCGCTTTTCCCATCGAAGTCAAATAGTGCGCAGCCCAAGCATGACGGTCGGTGTCTTTTGCATAAGCTGCATCTTCTGTGAGCACCTTGGCCAGGAACAGGAAATCCGAGGCCTGTTCCAATGCAACACTGATGGGCACACCCGCGCTGACGTGGAACATTGCATTGTCTGAGCAATAGATAGGGGTGAAGCCAATGGTTTTTGCTTCCGTTGGTTCGCTCATTTGCCACCTCCATTGATGCACAGGTGAAGGCGACGAAGCGGGAAGCTATATTGCGCAGAGCAGCGGTGAGCGAAAGGATGATTTTTAGGCGGATTTACTTTGTTCATTATCAGTTCCCTTGATTTGAGGAACTGCCACTTAGCCGTCTCAAAAGCTTGGGTGGCAGCCATGCGTGGTGTGAGACCCGGCAATCAAGGCAACCGGTAGGCCCGAAGGCCTTCCACGCACAGCCGCCATAAAACCGTATCGCAGTCGAAAAAAACACCGCGATGGGTTCTGTGGCGCTTTGCGCCTTGATTGGTATCCGGGGTCTCACGCCCGATCGCTGAATGTGCAGCGACGTCTGGAGAGTATCCCGACGTAGATATGACCAACAAGGAGGCAACTTGCCCAAAAGCAGAGCAAGCGTACCCTCTTACGCAACTCTCGGATTTTGCCTACAACTTCATCAAGAGTCACCCGGATAGTCTGCTAACCGAGCATCGCAAAACCTGAACGCCAAAACAGGAAGCGACTGCTCGAAGGCAAATCCACGTCATTAGCTATCATGCAATACACAACAAGTAACCGGATGACGGAGGACGCATGAACAGATGGCAACGGCTTTGGTTGTCTGTAAAGCTCATAGCTGCCGTAGCGGCCTGCGTAGCCGCCGGTGTTCAGGCCTTCTTTTACATGATGGACAGCACTGACGCCTCCCGAATACACCCGCTGAGTATTCTGGTTGCCGGGCTGATCTTCGGCTTCATCACCTTCGGGCTCCTCTCAATCATTGAAGGAGGTATACGGCGACTATTAGCCCCATTGTTCACCGCCAAACCCCAACCTCAAGCGAACGCTGACACCGATTCAGAGCTGGTAGCGCAGCCGCCGCTCATCCTGTCTGCTGATGATTCAACTCAACAGAAGAGCCTGTGAGCTGACATTCGGCGGCCAATGCCAAACCCTCAAAACGTAGGCGGCGTCACCACCCAAATCACCACCGCATCCACTTCCCCCGGATTCCCATACCGATGCGGTTCCTGGCTGGAAAAACTGAAACTATCCCCTTCACCCAGCAAAAAATGCCGTTCCCCCACCCACAATTCAAAACTGCCCGACAGCACATACCCAGCCTCTTCGCCTTCATGGCTGTAACTCTGCTGGCTATACGCCCCCGGTGGAAACCGCGAGTGCAGCATCTCCAGCTGCCGATTCGGCTGCGGCGTCAGCAGGTGATCCACAATGCCGTCTTCGTAATGCACACTCATGCGGGTGTTTTTACGCACGACAATGCCGTCATCTTCCGGCGCCGTTTGCGTTTCGCTGGCGAAGAACCATTGAATGGTCACGCCCAGGCTCCGGGCGATGTTGAACAGGGCGGGGATGGAAGGGTAGGCAAGGTTGCGTTCGAGCTGGCTGATGTAGCCCGCCGTCAATTCGCTCATCTGCGCCAACTCGGCCAGGGTCATGCCCCGACGTTTACGCAGGCCACGAATCCGGGTGCCAAGGAAGTGCGGCGCGGCGGCGCCGTCCTGTGTGGGCGCGCCGTTGGCAGGCTGCATCTTGCTGCGGTTGCTCATGGCGTGCTCCAACCCGGGGTCTGTCAAACCCCGGAGTATAAACAGCCTTAAAGCTCCCACGCGACTTTCAAACCCTCGTAGATGGCTTCTTCGACGGTGCGTGGGGCGAGGCAGTCGCCGATGCGGCGAAACTCCACCAGGCCTTGCAGCTCTGCGCCGAGGGTGTCGACGGGTTGATGGCCCTGGCAGAGCACCAGGGTGTCGATGTTTTCGAAGATCATCGGTTCGCCGCTGGCGGTGTGTTGCAGGTAGACGGTGTTGTCGTCGCAGCCATACAGGCGGGCGTAGGGGGTGATCGGGATGCCGAGCTTGTGCAGTTCGCCGGCCAGTTGATCGCGCACGTACAGCGGCAGGTTTTCCCCGCAATGGGTGCCGTTGACCGCCAGTTGCACTTGATGCCCTGCACGGACCAGGCGTTCGGCGATGCCGGGGCCGATCCAGTCGCAGCGCCAGTCGACCACCACCACCGAACGGCCGATTTGCACCTCGTCACGCAGCACTTGCCACGCGTCGACCACCTGTAATTCGCCGCCGCGCTCGAACGCTGGCCAATACGGTTCGGCGCCGGTGGCGACGATCACCCTGTCCGGCCGTTCGCGTTCCACCAATGCCCGGTCGACGTGGGTGTTGCGCACCACGCGCACGCCGGCCAATTCCATTTCGCGTTGCAGGTTGGTGCTGGCGCCGCCGAATTCAGAGCGTTTCGGCAAGAGTTGCGCGAGCAAAACCTGGCCGCCGAGTTGCGAGCTGGCTTCGTAGAGGGTCACGTCGTGTCCGCGCTGGGCGGCAACGGCGGCGGCTTTCATGCCGGCGGGACCACCGCCCGCGATCATGATGCGTTTACGTTGCTTCGCTGGTTGCCGTTGGCCGAAGATCAATTCGCGCCCGGTTTCCGGGTACTGGATGCAGGAGATCGGCAAGCCTTTGTGGAAGTGGCCGATGCACGCCTGATTGCAGGCGATGCAGGCGCGCACATCTTCGACGTGGCCGGTGTCGGTCTTGTTGGGCATTTGCGGGTCGCAGATCAGCGCGCGGGTCATGCCGCAGACATCGGCCTGACCGCGCGACAGAATCAGCTCGGCTTCCTGTGGCTGGTTGATGCGCCCGGTGACGAATAGCGGAATCGACAGGCCGGCCTTGAACGTTCCGGCCTCCTTGGCCAGGTACGCGGCTTCAATCGCCATCGGCGGCACGATGTGCACGGCGCCCCCCAATGAAGCCGAGGTGCCCGCGACGATGTGCACGTAATCCAGCAATGGTTGCAGCGATTGCACGGCGGCCAGGGATTCGTCTTCGGTCAGCCCTTCGGGATCGCGCTCGTCGGCGGAGATGCGTAGACCGATGATGAAATGCTCATCGGTGTTGGCGCGTACCGCGACGATCACTTCGCGCAGAAAGCGCAGGCGCTGTTCCAGTTCGCCGTTGTAGCCATCGGTGCGGCGGTTGACCCGCGGGTTGATGAATTGCGCCGGCAGGTAACCGTGGCTGGCGACCACTTCCACGCCGTCGATTCCGGCCTGATACAAGCGCCGGGCCGCCGCCCCGTAACCGGCGACGATCTCGTCGATCATTGCCTGATCCAGCGCACGCGGCATCACCCGGAAGCGCTCGTTGGGCACTGCCGACGGTGAGTACGCGACGGCCAGCAGGCCATCGCTGGACTCCATGATTTCGCGTCCCGGATGGAAAATCTGCGACAGCACCACCGTGCCGTGAGCATGGCAACTGTCAGCGATTTTCCGATAACCCTCGATGCACGCGTCATCGGTCGCCATCAACACGTGCGAGGTGTACCGCGCGCTGTCATGTACCCCGGCCACTTGCAAAACGATCAACCCGACACCGCCTTCGGCTCGCGCGGTGTGATAGGCGATCAGCTGCTCGTTGACCAGGTTGTCGGTGGGCATCGACGTGTCGTGACCGCTGGACATGATGCGGTTTTTCAGGCGTTTGCCCCGCAGCTGCAAGGGTTCGAACAGGTGTGCAAAAGCGGCGGAAGAGGACGGCATGGTGCGGGTACTCCAGGCGGGCTGAAGCCGAAAGGCCGGGTTTTCGGCGTTGTTATTATTTACCTATAGAAATTTACCTTCAGTAAAAAATCAACTTGTTTTTTTACTGGCGCTCGCAGTAGATTCATTTGGCGCCCGCACCTGGGGCGAACCTCACAACAATAAAAATGGGTCTCGGCGGCGTTGAGTCGCGTGGCACCTGCAAGAGGAACCACTGATGAAATCGAACACGCTCAAGCACGGTTTTTATCCCTTGATGCTGTCCTTGGCCATGGGCCTGGGCAGCGCGCAGGCAGCACCGGACATGGTGGTGGTGGGTTACGGCGGTGCCGGCCAGAAAGCCCAGGATGTGGCTTTTTTCCAGCCGTTCAGCGTCGCGGATCACAGCAAGTTGATCCAGAGCGAATACAACGGCGAGATGGCCCGGATCAAAGTGATGGTCGACACCGGCAATGCCGATTGGGACGTGGTGCAGATCGAAGGCCCGGACCTGATGCGCGGCTGCGATGAAGGCATGTACGAAAAACTCGACTGGACCAAACTCGGTCACGCCGACCAACTGATACCCGATGCGGCGCAGACGTGCGGTTCGGCGGCGCTGGTGTGGAGCGTGGCGATTGCCTACGACACGCAGAAGCTGGCTCAGGCCCCGACATCATGGGCGGACTTCTGGGACGTGCAAAAAATCCCCGGCAAGCGTGGCTTGCGTAAACGCGCGGTGTACAACCTGGAATTCGCCTTGCTGGCCGACGGCGTGAAGGTCGAGGACGTGTATTCCGTGCTGAACACCCCGCAAGGTGTCGACCGCGCCTTCGCCAAACTCACCCAGCTCAAGCCGTACATCCAGTGGTGGGAAGCCGGGGCGCAACCGGCGCAATGGCTGACGGCGGGGGATGTGGTGATGACCTCGACCTACAGCGGACGTGTAGCCGCTGCTGCGCAAAGTGGTAGTCACCTTGGATTGGTCTGGCCGGGCAGTTTGTATGGCATGGATTACTGGGCGATCATCAAAGGCTCGAAACATGTCGATCAGGCCCAGCGTTTTATCGCCTTCGCCAATCAGCCGGACGCTCAGGTCAAGTACGTCGAGCAGATCCCTTACGGCCCGACCAATACTGAAGCCGCCGCCAAACTGGACAGCAAACTCGCGCAATGGGTGCCCACCTCGCCGCAAAACCTGAAGGGTGCGCTGTCGATGGACGTGGCGTTCTGGGTGGATCACGGCGAAGAGCTTGAAGAGCGATTCAATGCCTGGGCCAGCAAGTAGTCGCAAACGGCTGGACGTGGGAGCGCGCCCAGCCTTACTGTTTCGCCCAGTCGATCAGCCTGGAGACCTAAAACAATGAACGAGATCGCCACGTTTTCTCAGCGCAGCGCCACCGAGCAACACCTGCGTGAGGAATTGGCCGCCTGTTACCGATTGATCGCGCACTTTCGCATGACCGATCTGATCTTCACCCACATCTCGGTGCGCATACCGGGGCCTGAGCATCACTTCCTGATCAATCCGTACGGCTTGATGTTCGATGAAATCACCGCGTCCAATCTGGTGAAGATCGGCCTGGATGGCCGGGCTGTGGAGGCGTCTGCGTACCCGGTGAATCCGGCGGGGTTTGTGATTCACAGCGCGATTCACGGGGCTCGTGAAGACGCGCATTGCGTGCTGCACACTCACACCAAATCCGGTTGCGCGGTCGCTGCATTGAAGTGTGGTTTGTTGCCGGTGAACCAGATCTCGATGGAGTTCTATGGCCGAGTTGCGTACCACGACTATGAGGGCGTGGCGCTGGACATGAGTGAGCAAGAACGTCTGGTGCAGGACCTCGCTGACAAGCCGGTGTTGATGCTGCGCAACCACGGTTTGTTGACGGTGGGGGAGACCGTTAGCCAGGCGTTTTTGCGCATGTATTACCTGGAGAAAGCTTGCGAAATCCAGCTCGCCGCGCAGGCAGCGGGTGAGTTGGTGTTGCCGTCGGCTGAGGTTTGCGAACACACCGAGCGGCAATTCAATGATCCGGGCCGGCCGCTGGAAGAGGGCGAGTTGAGTGACCCGGACGCCATGCAGTTAGCTTGGGCTGCGATGCTGCGATTGCTTGATCGGGTGGCACCGGGTTATCGGGATTGACCTGTGTTCCTGAGTGAATCGGCTGGCGCCATCGCGGGCAAGCCACGCTCCCACAGGGTTATGCGTTGGGCACAAATAACCGGGTGAAACGTAGATCAAATGTAGGAGTGAGCTTGCTCGCGATGGCGGACGGTCAGGCGGCAACAATGTTGAATGTGACGGCCCCATCGCGAGCAAGCTCGCTCCCACAGGGTTATGTGTTGGACGCAAAAAATGAAAACACACAGATCAAATGTGGGAGCGTGGCTTGCTCGCGATGGGGTCGACTCGGTCTCAGACCCATGCAACCGACTAGAGACTTCCCATCCGCTTGCTGTACAGTCGTTCAGCGCGCGTATTAACCCGCCGCGCCCCTAACGATTGAACCACGGAGAGTGTCGCGCATGAGTCAGGAAGCCCGTTTTTCCCGCATGGAGCCGGAGCTGCGCAAGGCCAATCTGATCGAGGCGACGCTGGTGTGTCTCAAGCGCCACGGTTTCCAGGGCGCCTCGATCCGCAAGATTTCTGCCGAGGCCGGTGTCTCGGTCGGGCTGATCAGCCATCACTATTCCGGCAAGGATGAGCTGGTGGCCGAAGCCTACCGGGCAATCACCGGTCGGGTCATGAGCCTTTTACGCAACGCCATGGCCCATGCGGCCCCCAATCCCCGCGAGCGTCTGTCGGCGTTCTTCCGCGGTTCGTTCTCCGCTGAATTGCTCGACCCGCAATTGATCGACGCCTGGCTTGCATTCTGGGGCGCAGTGCGCACGGCCGAGTCAATCAACCTCGCTCACGAACACTCCTATGGTGAATACCGCGGCATCCTGCGCAAGGTCCTGACCGAACTGGCCCAAGAAGAAAACTGGGAAAACTTCGACGCCGACCTGGCCGCTATCAGCCTCAGCGCCTTGCTCGACGGTTTGTGGCTGGAGTCGGGCCTCAACCCCGGCACCTTCACCCCCGAGCAAGGCATCCAGATTTGCGAAGCCTGGGTCGACGGATTGCAAGCAGGCGGTCGCCAGCGGTTTTGCGTCCAGACGACGGGTTGTTGATCGGTCGTTCAGCTGTCGATACTCTCTGGCGCCACAGCAACAAAACACTCTAATAAGAAACAGGCCTTCGGGCACACGCGGGACACCATGCGATGACTCCTCGGGTATTGATCGTCGACGACGATCCGTTGATTCGCGAACTGCTGCAGGCCTACTTGTCCCGGGAGGGTTACGAGGTGCATTGCGCCGCCACGGCGGAGCTGGCCGACACGTTCCTGGCGAGCCAGACGGTCGATCTGGTGATGCTCGATATCCGCTTGCCCGGTAAGGACGGCCTGACCCTGACCCGGGAGCTGCGGGTGCGTTCAGAAGTCGGGATCATTCTGATCACCGGGCGCAACGACGAAATCGACCGCATCGTCGGCCTTGAATGCGGCGCCGATGACTACGTGATCAAACCGCTCAATCCACGCGAACTGGTGTCCCGGGCAAAAAACCTGATACGTCGGGTGCGTCACGCGCAAACGCCGCAACCGGCAGCGGTCATCGCCAAACCGGTCAAACAGTTCGCCGACTGGGCGCTCGACACCGACCGTCGACGGCTGATCGACCCGGCCGGCAGCGAAACCCTGCTGACCCACGGCGAATACCAATTGCTCAGCGTGTTCCTGCGCAACAGCGGTCACACCTTGAGCCGCGATCAACTGATGGACCAGATCCGCAATCGCGAATGGGTGCCCAACGATCGCTCCATCGACGTGCTGGTCGGACGCTTGCGCCGCAAGTTGCACGACGACCCGGCCGAGCCGCAATTGATCATTACCATTCACGGTGCCGGTTATCTGTTTACCGCCAGCGTGGCGGCCTGAGCCCGATGCTGCGGGTGTTTGGCCTGCTGTTGGCGCTGGCCGCGAACAGCGCGATGGCGGCGGAAAGCGTTCGCTATTGCGACTATCCGGTGTACCCGCCGATTTCCTGGAGCGACGGCAAGCAAGTGCGCGGACTGGCCCCAAGCGTGGTGAAAAACCTCTTCGGTCGTTTGGGCTATGACGTCGACATCATCGTGCTCGGCAATTGGAAACGCTGCCTGCTCGACGCCGCCGAAGGCCGGGTCGATGTGGTGTTGGCCTACAGCACCGCGCAACGTGAACAGAGCATGGTTTTTTCGACGGTGCCAGTGTTGCGCGAGGAAGTCGCGTTGTTCATCAACCGTCAGCACCCGGTGAAATTCGAGCGTCTTGAAGACCTGGCCAACTACCGTGGTGGGTTGCTGTTCGGTGAAAGTTACGGCGTGGATTTCGACCGTTTGGTCGCCCAGCACCAGAACATCGAATGGGTCTCTGACAGCGGCCAGAACTTCGGCAAACTGATTCGCGGGCGCATCGATTTCATCACCTCGGAACGGCGCACCGGCCAGCTGTATGTCGAGAGCCTGCCGGGCGCGCAAGACATCGTCGCGCTGCCCAATGCCTTGAGCGTCGACTATTTGCGAGTGGCCGTTTCACGCCAATCCCCCTTGGCCAATCGCATGCCGGAGATCGACGCGCAACTGAAACGCATGGTCGAGTCCGGGGAGGTCGAGCGTCTGTTGAATGAAAGCGAAGTCACCTACCGCGACATGATCAACCTGCCGGCGAATTCCCAATGATCCGCGCACGTCCGGGTGGCCTGTTGCGGCGTCTGCTGCTGTTCATTCTGTTGTTCAGCCTGTGTTTCACCGTGCTGGCGAGCACCGTGCAGCTGTACTTCGAATACCGCCGCGAAATGCGCGACATCGACTCGCGCATGGAGTTGATTCGGGCCGGTTACCTGGCCAGCCTCGAGCGCAGTCTCTGGGACTTGAACCAGGAACAACTGAACGTGCAGTTGCGGGGGCTGGTGGACTTTTCCGACGTGGCGCGGGTGCACCTGATCAGCCCTGATTTCGATCTGCTGCAAGGCAACTCCGAGCCGGTCGGGCCATTGCGCGTCGAGCGTTTTGAACTGGATTATCAACCGCCGACCGGGCCTTCACGGCACTTGGGCCAGTTGGAAGTCAGCACCGATCTGGGCGCGGTGCATCAGCGCCTGTTCGCCACCGGTTTGACCAGCCTGCTGTGGATGAGCGTGTTTCTGTGCGGTCTGGCCGTGGCGTTGTCGGGGCTGTTCTACCGCTTGGTCACCCGGCACCTGCAAGTCATGGCCGAGTTTGCCCGGCGCATCGCTGCGGGTGACTGGCACGAGCCGTTGCACCTGGACAAACGCCGTCACGCCCACGAAGACGAAATCGACACCGTGGCCCATGCACTGGACGATATGCGCCGGGCGATTCTCAGTGACATTGACCGCCGAGAAACCGATCGGCTCGCCCTGCAAGACAACCGCGATGAACTGCTGCGGCTGGTCGAGCGCCGCACCGCCAGCCTGATGCGCGCCAAGGACGAAGCCGAGGCGGCCAACCTCGCCAAGTCGCGTTTTCTGGCGACCATGAGCCACGAGTTGCGCACCCCGCTCAACGGCATTCTCGGCATGGCCGAATTGCTGCGCGGCGCACATCTGGATGAGCGTGACGGCAAACGTCTGGATGCGCTGTACAAGGCCGGGGAAGGGCTGCTGTCGATTCTCAATGAAGTGCTGTATTTCGCCCGATTGGAGGAGGGCGTCAGCCACCCGGAACCGGTCGATTTCTCGATCCGGCAACTGCTCGACGAAGTGCTGACGCTGCTGGAGCCGCGGGCGTTGAGCAACGACACGACGCTGAGCTGTCGAATCGATCCGCAGGTCGCCGAACGGCACCACGGCGCCGAGCAATTCTTGCGTCAGGTGCTGAGCAACTTGCTGGCCAATGCGATCAAGTTCACCGAAGGCGGCAAGGTTGAGGTCGACATCGCGCTGTTGGCCCAAGGCCCGGAACAGGCCGGGCAACGTTTGCGCGTGAGCGTGACGGACAACGGCATCGGCATCGCCCCGGTCATGCAGGAAAAGATTTTCGAGCGCTTCACCCAGGCCAGCGAAGAAGTGGCGCAACGCTTTGGCGGAACCGGGCTCGGACTGGCTATCAGCAAACATCTGGTCGAGCAACTGGGCGGACGCATCGGTGTTGAAAGCGACGTCGGACGGGGCAGTTGTTTCTGGTTCGAACTGACGTTGCAGGCGTCTACCGGCATCACCACCGTGGCGCAGAGCAGCGCATCCGTGCAGGCGCTGAAAGTGTTAGTGGTCGAGGACGTGGCGTTGAACCGCGAAGTGGTCAGCGGTCTGTTGCAGCGCGACGGGCATCAAGTCTGGCTTGCCGAAGAAGGCGAACAGGCACTGGTGCAATGTGCCGGGCAGGCCTTCGATTTGATCTTGCTCGACGTGCATCTGCCGGGCATCAGCGGTGTCGAGCTGTGCAAACTGATCCGTCACAACCAAGGCCCGAACCGTCAGGCGCGGATCTTCGCCTTGACCGCCAGCGTGCAGCCGGCCTTGATGCGCGGCTATCTGGAGGCCGGGATGGACGGCATTCTCGCCAAGCCGCTGACGCTCGAAAACCTGCGACAAGTGCTGGCCGGGCAACGGTCGGTGCCCACGCCACAACCGGATGACGAGGCGATGGACTGGCCGCTGCTGGACACCCATCGCACCTTGCTCGGTGAACAGAAACTTCAGGGGTTGCTGGCGGTCTTGCGCGACTCGATCAATCAGCATCGCGACGCAATCACCGAAGCCATCCAGGCCGACGACTGCACTGAAGTCGCCCACCTGGCGCACCGACTGGCAGGCAGCAGCGACTCATTGGGCTTTCGTGCGTTGGCCAATGTGCTGCGAGACTTGGAGGCGGCCGCGATGGTCAACGACGAGTTGGCATTGCGGACGTTGGCGCCCAAGGTTCAGGCGCAATTGCGGGACTCGCAACAGACGCTGGCGGACCTTTTGCACCGCTGAGATACAAGTTCGTTACGACTTTTTACAACTTCGATCTTTACGGTCAACCGGACCTTACATGCGCTTCCAATAATCGAGGCAACCGCCACAGCGCGGTCTTCGAAGCTTATTGGAGATAATAATAATGAACTGCCGTAAAGCTGATTCTTCCCCGCGCCATGCCGCACACCTTGCTGACTATTGAGGGGGCGGACATGAGCGAATCTACTGAAACCAAAGGCATCCAACTCACCCGCGCCCTGAAAAGCCGGCACATTTTCATGTTGTCGCTGGGCGGCGTGATCGGCACCGGGCTGTTCATGGGCTCCGGCGTGACCATCAACCAGGGCGGGCCGGTGGGCGCGATTCTGGCGTATCTGGTCGCCGGTTTTCTGATGTACCTGGTGATGGTCTGCCTGGGCGAACTGTCCGTGCAAATGCCGGTGTCCGGCTCTTTTCAAGCCCACGCGACCCAGTTCATCGGGCCGGCCACCGGCTTCATGATCGGCTGGGTGTACTGGATGAGCTGGGCGACCACTGTGGGCCTGGAATTCACGGCGGCGGGCATGTTGATGACGCGCTGGTTTCCTGCGGTGCCGATCTGGTATTGGTCGGCGCTGTTCGTGGTAGTGCTGTTCGGTTTGAACGCACTGGCGACCCGCGCCTTCGGTGAAGCGGAGTACTGGTTCTCCGGGATCAAGGTCGCGGCGATCCTTGGCTTCATCGTCGTCGGTGTGCTGGTGATTTTCGGCGCCATTCCGCTGACCAGTGGTGCTCCGGCGCCGATGATGAACAACCTGATCGGTGACTCACTGTTCCCCAATGGCCTGTCGGCGGTGTTCGCAGTGATGATGACGGTGGTCTACGCGTTTCAGGGCTGCGAAATCATGGGCGTGGCCGCCGGCGAAACCGATCAACCGGAAAAAAGCATCCCGCGCGCGGTACGCAATGTGGTGTTTCGCGTGTTGATTTTCTATGTGCTGGCGATTGTGGTGTTGTCGGCGATTGTGCCGTGGCGGCAGGCCGGGTTGATGGAAAGTCCGTTTGTGCAGGTGTTCGACATGGTCGGCATCCCTTATGCCGCGGACCTGATGAACTTCGTGATCCTCACCGCGATTCTGTCGGTGGGCAACTCCGGCTTGTATGCCTCGACACGCATTCTGTGGGCAATGTCGAAGACCGGCATGGCGCCAAAAAGCCTGTCGACCTTGAGCAAGCGCGGCGTTCCGTTACGGGCGCTGAGCATCACTCTGTGCTTTGCGCTGGTGTCGCTGATGACCAGTTTTGTCGCGGCAGACACGCTGTTCATGGTGCTGATGGCCGTGAGCGGCATGTCCGGCACCGTGACCTGGATTGTGATTGCGCTGGCGCAGTACAAATTCCGCAGGGCGTATCTGCGTGATGGCGGCAAGCTCAGCGATCTGAAATACCGTGCGCCGTGGTTCCCGCTGCTGCCGCTGACGTGCATTGCGTTGTGCTGCTCGCTGTTTGTGTTCCTGGCGCTGGATGAAACGCAACGGCCTTCGTTGTACTGGGGTTTTGGATTTATAGCGTTGTGTTATGGCGCGTACTTCCTGATTCATCGCAAACGCGAAGCGGTGCTGGCGCCGAGTCTGCCGACCGTCTAAATCCTTGATTCAACGCGTACTCCTGTGGGAGCGAGCTTGCTCGCGATAGCGGACGATCAGTCAACAGAGATGTTGAATGTGAAGCCCTCATCGCGAGCAAGCTCGCTCCCACAGTTGTTTTGCGGTGGGCTGTAGGCAGTTGTTCGAAGTTGTAACAGCGCCATCTTCAGGGCACAGGCTTGATCAAATAAATCCTTTAAATACAGATAGATAGATAAATTTTTGTGCTGTTACAGCCAATTTTCCTGCCGATTGCCGCCTTGCTGAACACTCGTTTAGTATGGCCTCAAGTCGCAACACCTCAGGCCCATCACAATAATTCGAGGATTCGCATGACTACTCAATCTTCTCTGCTCAGTCAGGTCGAAGCCGGCATTGCCTGGATCACCCTAAACCGCACCGCCCAGCGCAATGCGCTGGACATTCCGACCCTGAAAAACCTCCATGCCTTGCTGGACCAATTCGACGCCGACCCCGCCGTGCGAGTTGTTGTGCTGACGGGCAGCGGTCGCAGTTTCTGCGCTGGTGCTGACCTTGCCGAGTGGGCCGAAGCCGAAGCCCGAGGTGCCCTCGAAACCTACGGCTGGACCGAGACCGCTCACGCCTTGATGAGCCGTTTGTACAGCCTGGAAAAACCCACCATCGCCGCCATCAACGGTACCGCCGTCGGCGCCGGGATGGACCTGACGCTGTGCTGCGATGTGCGCATCGCTGCGCAATCGGCGCGCTTCAAGGCCGGTTACACGAGCATGGCCTACTCGCCGGACGCGGGCGCCAGTTGGCATCTGCCAAGGCTGATCGGTACCGAACAAGCCAAACGCCTGTTGTTCCTCGACGAATTGTGGGGCGCCGATCGTGCGTTGGCTGCCGGCCTGGTGGGCGAAGTCTGCGCTGATGAGCAACTGCTCGATGTCACCACTGAACTGGCCAACCGCCTGGCCAACGGCCCGACGTTCGCGTTTGCCCAGACCAAAAAACTCATGCGTGAAGGTGCCCGGCGCAGCCTTCCCGAGCAACTGCAAGCCGAACTCGCCGCCGGCCTGTTGTGTGGTCGCAGCGAAGACGGCAACGAAGCCCTGCGCGCCGCCCTCGAAAAACGCCCGGCCAATTTCATCGGTCGTTAAACCCCGACACCACCTTCAGCACACGAACAACAGGTAGCCCCATGAATTTCCAACTGACCCAAGAACAAGACATGTTGGTGGACGCGGTACGCAGTTTTGTCGCCAAGGAACTGCTGCCCCATGAGGAGGCGGTCGACCGTGCCGACGAAGTGTCCCCGGAGCTGGCGGCACAGATTCGCGGCAAGGCCATCGCCGCTGGTTTCTATGCCTTCAACATGCCGGAAGAAGTCGGCGGCGGCGGTCTGGACTACCTGTCCCAGGCGCTGATCGAGCGTGAACTGTCGAAGGTGTCTTGGGCGCTGCATGTGTTCGTCGCACGGCCGTCGAAAATCCTCATGGCCTGCACCGGCGACCAGATCAACGACTACCTGTTGCCGTGCATCCAGGGCGAGAAAATCGACTGCTTCGCACTGACCGAACCGGGCGCCGGTTCCGATGCCAACGCGATCAAGACCCGCGCCGTGCGCGACGGCGATGACTTCATTCTGAATGGCAGCAAACACTTCATCAGCCACGCCGGCCACGCCGATTTCGCCATCGTTTTCGCCGTCACTGACACTTACGAACACAATGGCAAACCGCGTAACGCCGTGACCTCGTTCCTGGTCGACCGCAACACGCCGGGCATGACCATCCGCCGCGGTCCGAAGTGCGTGAGCAATCGCGGTTACCACACCTTTGAAATGTTCTTCGACGACTGCCGCGTCCCTGCTTCCAAAGTGCTCGGCGAAGTCGGCAAGGGCTGGGACGTGGCCAACGCCTGGCTCACCGCCGGGCGCGTCATGGTCGCCGCCAACTGCGTCGGTCAGGCGCAACGGGCGCTGGATATATCGCTGCAATGGGCGGCGGATCGCAAGCAGTTCGGCCAACCGATCGGCACCTATCAGGGCATCTCGTTCAAGCTCGCGGACATGGTCACGCAGATCCGCGCCGCTGAACTGCTGACCCTGCACACCGCCTGGAAAATGGACCAGGGCAGCATGACCGATGGCGAGGCCGGCATGGCCAAGCTGTTCGCCAGTGAAGTGCTCGGCAAGGTCGCCGATGAGGCGGTGCAGATTTTCGGCGGCATGGGCCTGATGGATGAATGCCCGGTGGAACGCATCTGGCGCAACGCGCGGATCGAGCGCGTCTGGGAAGGCACCTCGGAGATCCAGCGCCACATCATTTCCCGCGAATTGCTGCGGCCGCTGTTGCGCTGATCGCCCGGAGAATTTTTATGTCGCAGACGATTCGTGACAACCTCAAACGCCTGCTCGCACCGCGCCACTTGGCGTTTATAGGAGGCCGCAGCATGGCCCGCGCGCTCAAGCGCTGCGCCGAAGGCGGCTACCTGGGCGAGATGTGGCTGGTCAATCCGCAGCACGACACGCTTGAAGGCGTGCCGTGTGTGCGCAGCATCGCCGAACTGCCGTGCGGCCCGGACGCGGTGTTCATCGCGACCAACCGCGAGCTGACCCTGACTTGTGTTGCCGAACTGGCGGCCAAGGGCGCGGGCGGGGCGATTTGCTACGCCTCCGGGTTTGCCGAAACCGGCGCCGAGGGCCAGGCCTTGCAGCAACAATTACTCAAAGCGGCCGGCAGCATGGCGTTGCTCGGCCCCAACTGCTACGGCTTGCTCGACTACCTGCACAGCGCCGCGCTGTGGCCGGTGGCCCATGGCGGCAAACCGGTAGAGAAGGGCGTCGCCGTGCTGACCCAGAGCGGCAACTTCGCCTATAACCTGTCGATGAGCGACCGCTCGCTGCCGGTGGCCTACATGGCCTCGGTCGGCAATCAGGCACAACTGGGCATCGCCGAATTGATGGACGTGTTGCTCGATGAGCCACGCGTCACCGCCATCGGTTTGCACCTCGAAGGCCTGAAAAACGTGCCGGGTTTCGCTCGGGCCGCCCACAAGGCGCTGGAAAAGGGCATCCCGATCATCGCCCTGAAAACCGGCGTGTCGCAGATCGGTGCCGAACTGGCGCTCAGTCACACCAGTTCGCTGTCCGGCTCGGATGCGCTGTATGACAGCCTGTTTGCGCGCCTTGGCGTGATCCGCGTCAGTGGTCCGGTGAGTTTTGTCGAAACCCTGAAAGCGGCGGCATGCGGCAAATTGCCCGCGGGCAACAGCCTGATCGCACTGGCCTGTTCCGGCGGTGACGCCGGGTTGATCGCCGACTACGCCGAACGCAACGACTTGAGTCTGCCCACGCTCGATGAAGGTCAAGTCGGGGAGCTGGCGCAGGTGCTGCCCACCTACGCCAACCTGGTCAATCCGCTGGATTTCACCACGGCGATCTGGGGCGACGGCGAAGCCTTGAACCGCATGCTCGACAGCGCCCTGCGCACCGAAGCCGATGCCGCGATGCTGGTGCTTGATTACCCGGCAGAGTTCACCGGTGAGCGCAAGGAGTGCGACCTGCTGCTGGAGCTGTTTTGCGCCGCACTGCTGCGCCACGGCAAGACCGGTTTCGTCACCTCGGCGTTTCCGGAACTGCTGCCGGCCCACGCTCGCGAACGTCTGCATGCGCAAGGCGTGGCGGCGTTGCAAGGTGTGGAGGATGGCTTGGCGGCGTGGGGCCGGATCGCCGGTTATCAGCGCAATCGTCAGGCGCTGCTGGCGCTCGGTGAATCGGCGCTGGTACCGCATTGCCCGAATGCGTTGGTCGGCGAAGGACGCCTGCTCAACGAGTGGAATTCCAAAACGGCATTGCGCGCGTTTGGCCTGCCAACGCCCAACGGCGTACTGAGCACGCCGGACAAAGCCCTGAGTGACGCCAACGCACTGGGTTATCCGCTGGTCCTGAAAGCGGTCAGCGCGCAACTGCCACACAAAACCGAAGCCGGTGCCGTGGCGTTGAATATCAAGGACGCCACCGCCCTGAGCGCGGCCCTGGAAAAAATGCGCGCCAGCATTGCCGACTACGCACCGCAGGTGCCGTTCGATCAGATTCTGCTAGAGCCGATGGCTAAACCGCCGCTGGCTGAATTGATCGTCGGCATCAAGCGCGAAAACGACTTCGGCCTCGCCCTGGTTATCGGCGCTGGCGGCATTCTGGTGGAGTTGCTCAAGGACAGTTGCAGCCTGCTGTTGCCAACCACCGACGGGGCCATTCGCAAGGCCGTATTGAGCCTGCGCAGTGCCGCGTTGCTGCAAGGGTTTCGCGGTCGCGAAGTGGCGGACCTGGAGTCACTGGTCTCGGCGATCCGTGCGGTGGCCGATTACGCCTGCGAGAACGCCGGGCTGTTGCTGGAACTCGATGTGAACCCATTGTTGGTCGGTGCCGCTGGCACGACTGCGGTCGATGCGTTGATTCGCCTTGGCCACGAGTGAGGATGTGAACATGCAAACCACAACATTGACCGGCGGCCAGGCCCTGGTGCGTCTGCTGGCCAACTACGGCGTCGACACCGTGTTCGGAATTCCCGGCGTACACACGCTGGAGTTGTATCGCGGCCTGCCCGGCAGCGGCATTCGCCACGTCCTGACCCGCCACGAGCAAGGCGCCAGTTTCATGGCCGACGGCTACGCGCGCGTCAGCGGCAAACCGGGCGTGTGCTTCATCATCACCGGCCCCGGCGTGACCAACGCCGCAACCGGTATTGGTCAAGCCTATGCCGACTCGATTCCGATGCTGGTGATTTCCAGCGTCAACCACACCGCCAGCCTCGGCAAAGGCTGGGGTTGCCTTCACGAAACCCAGGACCAGCGTGCGATGACTGCGCCGATCACCGCGTTCTCGGCGGTCGCATTAAGTACCGAAGACCTGCCCGAATTGATCGCCCGTGCTTACGCGGTATTCGACAGCGAGCGTCCACGCCCGGTGCACATCTCGGTGCCCCTGGACGTGTTGTCGGCAAAAATTACCCGTGACTGGAGCAACGACGTCGTACGTCGCCCAGGGCGCGGTGCAGCCTCAACCACCGCGCTGGACAATGCCGTGGCCACGCTGAAAAACGCCAAGCGGCCGATGATCATTGCCGGCGGCGGCGCGTTGAATGCGCAACAAGCACTGCAGGACATCAGCACCCGACTCGCTGCGCCGCTGTTTACCAGCGTCGCCGGCAAAGGCTTGTTGCCGCCGGATGCACCGCTGAACGCGGGCTCGACCCTGTGCGTCGAACCCGGCTGGAACCTGATCGCCGAGGCCGACGTGGTGCTGGCGGTCGGTACTGAAATGGCCGACACCGATTTCTGGCGCGAGCGCTTGCCGCTGAACGCAGCGTTGCTGCGCGTGGACATCGACCCGCGCAAGTTCAACGACTTCTACCCGTGCGCGGTGGCGTTGCACGGCGATGCGCAGCAAACCCTCGCCGCGTTGCTGGATCGCCTGCCGTCCGCTGCGCGTGATGCCAGTGCAGCGACGACTGCCGTCGCGGCATTGCGCGAAGCCGTCAAGGCAAGCCATGGCCCGTTACAGTCGATCCACCAAGCCATTCTCGAGCGTATCGCCGCCGAGTTGCCGGAGGGTGCGTTCATCAGCACCGACATGACCCAACTGGCCTACACCGGCAACTACGCCTTCAACAGCCTGGCCCCGCGCAGTTGGTTGCACCCCACCGGTTACGGCACGTTGGGGTATGGCTTGCCGGCGGGCATCGGTGCCAAGTTCGGTGCACCGCAGCGGCCGGGGCTGGTGTTGGTCGGCGACGGCGGTTTCCTCTACACCGCTCAAGAGCTGGCGACCGCTGTCGAAGAACTCGACAGCCCGCTGGTGGTGCTGCTGTGGAACAACGACGCGTTGGGCCAGATCCGCGACGACATGCTCGGGCTCGACATCGAACCGATTGGCGTGCTGCCACGCAACCCGGATTTCGCCGCCCTCGGCCGCGCGTTCGGCTGCACCGTGAGCCAGCCGCAAAGCCTGGCCGAGCTGCAAACCGATCTGCGCCACGGCTTCAAGCGCAACGGCGTGACCCTGATCGAACTCAAGCAGGCGTACGCGCACTGATTTTCATTTTCTGGCAGAGGTACCGCCATGCGCTTTTCCGATCTGACTCAACGTATCGCCGGTGACGGCGCGGCTGCATGGGACATTCATTACCGTGCACTCGCGCTGCAGGAGCAGGGTGAAGACATTCTGCTGCTGTCGGTCGGCGACCCGGATTTCGACACGCCGGCGCCGATCGTACAGGCGGCCATCGACAGCCTGTTGTCCGGCAACACCCACTACGCCGACGTGCGTGGAAAACGCGCCCTGCGTGAAAGCATCGCCAGGCACTACGGACGGCGTAGCGGCCAGCAGGTCTCGGCCGATCAGGTGATCGTCCTGGCCGGCGCGCAATGCGCATTGTTCAGCGTCGCCCAATGCGTGCTCAACCCCGGCGATGAAGTGATCGTCGCCGAACCGATGTACGTGACCTATGAAGCCGTATTCGGTGCCTGTGGTGCCGTGGTGATTCCGGTGCCGGTGCGTTCGGAGAATGGTTTCCGCGTGCTGCCCGAAGACGTCGCCGCCCGTATCACGCCGCGCACTCGGGCATTGGCGCTGAACAGCCCGCACAACCCGTCGGGCGCCAGTTTGTCCCGCGCCACCTGGCAGGCGTTGGCAGATCTGTGCATTGCCCACGACTTGTGGCTGATTTCCGATGAGGTCTATAGCGAGCTGTTGTTCGACGGCGAGCACGTCATCCCGGCCAGTTTGCCGGGCATGGCCGAGCGCACCGCGACGCTCAACAGCCTGTCGAAATCCCACGCCATGACCGGCTGGCGAATCGGCTGGGCAGTGGCGCCGCCGGCCCTCGCGGCACACTTGGAAAACCTCGCGCTGTGCATGCTCTACGGCTTGCCGGATTTCGTGCAGGACGCCGCCGTCGTCGCCCTCGAAAGCAATTTGCCCGAGCTGCAAGCCATGCGTGAAGCCTATCGCCAACGCCGTGATCTGGTCTGTGAATGCCTGGCCGATTGCCCCGGCGTGCGCGCCTTGAAACCCGATGGCGGGATGTTCGTGATGGTCGATATCCGCGACACCGGGCTCAGTGCGCAGGCGTTTGCCGACCGCTTGCTCGACCGCCATGGCGTGTCGGTGCTGGCCGGTGAAGCCTTCGGTCCGAGCGCGGCCGGGCACATTCGCCTGGGGTTGGTATTAGGCGCGGAACCGTTGCGTGACGCTTGCCAGCGCATCACCCGTTGCGCCACTGAATTGCTGGAGTCTCAGGTTTATGCATAACCACACAACGCTGTTCATCGATGGCCGCTGGCAAACCCCGTCGGGGCAAGGTATCGCCGAAGTGATCAACCCGGCCACTGAAGAAGTCGCAGGCTCGGTGCCGCTGGGCGATGAGCGTGATGTCGATAACGCGGTGGCCGCTGCTCGCAAGGCGTTCAGTTCATGGTCGCGCACGCCATCGAGTGTACGTGCCGGTTACATCCGCTCCCTCGCCGAGCAGTTGCGCGCGCGGGCTGACGAGATGGCTTCGGTCATCACCGCTGAACTGGGCATGCCGGTGCAATGGTGCCGCTCGGTGCAGGTCGACGGCCCGATCATCGGGCTTGAGCAGTACGTCGAACTCGCCGGCCTGATGGACGAAGTGCGTGAGGTCGGTAACTCGCTGGTGATTCGCGAAGCGGTGGGCGTGTGCGCCTTCATCAATCCTTGGAATTACCCGCTGCATCAACTGATCGGCAAGCTCGCCCCGGCGCTGGCCGCCGGTTGTACGGTGGTGGTCAAGCCGAGCCAGGAAACCCCGCTGCACGCCTTTTTGCTGGCGCAGATGATTGACACCATCGGCTTGCCGGCCGGGGTGTTCAACCTGGTCAGCGGGCCGGGTTCGAAGGTCGGTGAAGCGCTGGCCAAACACCCGGACGTCGACATGGTGTCGTTCACCGGCTCCACCGGCGCCGGGGTTCGCGTGGCACAAGCCGCCGCGCCGTCGGTGAAGCGCGTGTGCCTGGAACTGGGCGGCAAGTCGCCGCTGCTGATTGCCGAAGACGCCGACCTCGCCGCCGCTGTGCGCTACGGCGTGCAAGACGTGATGATCAACTCCGGGCAGACCTGCACCGCGCTGACTCGCATGTTGCTGCCGGCCAGTCGCTACGCCGAAGCGGTGGAACTGGCCATCGCCGAGACCCACAGCCTGCGCATGGGCGATCCTCTGGACCCGCAGAGCTTCCTTGGGCCGATGTGTTCGGCGGCGCAACGGCGCACCGTGCGTGACTACATTCAGGTCGGCCAGCAGGAAGGCGCCCGGTTGGTGTGCGGCGGCGACACGACCGACGCCTTCGAGCGTGGCTTCTATGTCAGCCCGACGCTGTTCGCCGATGTCGACAACCGGATGCGCATCGCCCAGGAAGAAATTTTCGGCCCGGTGCTGTGCCTGATTCCCTACGCCGATGAAGCGCAGGCGATTCAGCTCGCCAACGATTCGCCGTTCGGCCTGTCCAGCGGTGTCTGGGCCGGCAGCGCAGAACGCGCCTTGGCGCTTGGGCGGCAGTTGCGTGCCGGGCAGTGTTTTCTCAACGGCGCGGCGTTCAATTATCAGGCGCCGTTCGGTGGCTACAAACAATCGGGCAATGGCCGCGAGTGGGGCGAGGAAGGGCTCAACGAGTTTGTTGCAGTGAAGGCGATTCAGGTGTGATCGCTGATTGAATGTCCGCGTTACCCACTCCAGACTCACTACTGCTCAATGGTTTAAGGAATTGTCATGAAAGTACTGATCGTCCACGCTCACCCGGAGCCAAAATCCTTCACCGCCGCCCTGCGTGACCAGGCTGTCGCGACCCTTGAATCCCAAGGGCATGAGGTTCAGGTCAGCGACTTGTACGCGATGAACTGGAACCCGATAGCCAGTGCGGATGACTTTTCTTCGCGGGAAAACCCGGAGTACCTGGTGTATGCGCTGGAACAACGGCTGGGTGTGAAAAGCCAGTCGCTGGCGCCGGACATTCGGCAAGAACTCGACAAGTTGCTGTGGGCGGACCTGCTGATCCTCAACTTCCCGATTTTCTGGTTCTCGGCCCCGGCCATGCTCAAGGGCTGGATCGACCGGGTGCTGGTGTCCGGGATTTGCTACGGTGGCAAGCGTTTTTACGATCAGGGCGGTTTGAGCGGCAAGAAGGCGCTGGTAACCGTGACCCTGGGCGGGCGCGAGCACATGTTCGGTGAGGGCGCGATTCACGGTCCGCTGGAAGACATGCTGCGGCCGATCCTGCGTGGCACGCTGGCGTATGTTGGTTTTGATGTGCTGGAGCCGTTTGTGGCGTGGCATGTACCCTACATCAGCGACGAGGCGCGCAAGGAATTTCTGGTGAGCTACCAGCAGCGACTGATCCACTTGAGCGATGACCAGCCGATGCAGTTTCCGCGGTTGGCGCAGTTTGACGAGGGGCTGTATCCGTTGCCGGTCTGAGCCGGTGATTTACCCGACATTTTGATGAGGCCAGTGAACCCAACCGAAAAACCAATGGCTAGCCACATGCCCAAGCCGAACAGCCCGGGCATTGGCGGTCAGGCTTAAATCTCCTTCACCGGCGTCTCACCCTCAACCCCTTTGATCAGCCCGATGGCATGCAGGCAATCGGCCTTGTTCACATACGACTCGCCGCTGGCGATGGTCTCGTGATTCCCCGCCCTCAACCGCCAGCGCCACTGTCCTTTACCAGTGCTCGGGGTGCCTTTGGATTGCCTGTAAATCTCGAAATACATACTGCTCGCTCCATGCGATGGGTTATTGCGACAACCTGTGTGACGCATCAGGGGCAAGCCTAGCGGAGCAGGTTGTTTTGGCCACCGGGCATTTGTTTCCAGGCATTTGAAAATATTTCTGCCTGCACCCGCGGCCCCATGGAAATGGCCAAAACCCCCTCGGATTCGCCCTTGCATCACCACCCTCGGTCCTGCTTAATACGACTCGGCTCATGGCGTCGAGAAACCGGCGATGCCCCCGGATTGTAGAAAGATCACTCTAAAAAAGAGCAATCAATTGACTCATCAGCACGGAACGCAACTGGCCGGGCATTTGGCGTTATCGCTCGTCATCCCGGTGTTCAATGAAGCCGCCGCCGTCGACTTGTTCCTCGCGCGGATCAATGACGTCTTCCAGGATGAGGCGCTGATCGGTCTGGAACTGGTGTTCGTCAATGACGGCAGTACCGACGAAACGCTGGAGCTGTTGCTGGAACGCCAGTTGACGGATCCGCGCCTGCGCATCGTTGATCTGAGCCGCAATTTCGGCAAGGAAGCCGCGTTGACCGCGGGTTTGCAGACCGCTACCGGCCAGGTCGTGGTGCCGATCGACGTGGATTTGCAGGACCCGCCGGAGGTCATTCTCGAGATGATTGCCCGCTGGCGTGAAGGCTTTGAAGTGGTGCTGGGTCATCGCGTGAGTCGTAAAACCGATTCCTGGGCCAAGCAGACCTCCGCCAACTGGTTCTACCGCCTGCACAACAAAATCGCCGAGCAACACTTGCCGGAGAACGTCGGTGATTTCCGCCTCATGGATCGCTGCGTGATTGATGCCCTGCAGACCCTGCCCGAGTCCCGGCGGTTCATGAAAGGCTTGTTCGCCTGGGTCGGGTTTCGCACCACCCACGTCAACTACGAACGCCCGGAGCGGGCGGCCGGAGCGACCAAGTTCAATGGCTGGCGCTTGTGGAACTTCGCGTTGGAGGGCATCACCAGTTTCAGCACCGAACCGCTGCGGATCTGGACCTACCTCGGGCTGGTCGTTTCGCTGATTTCCTTCTCGTTCGCCATCTTCATCATCGTGCGCACCCTGATTTCCGGTATTGACCTTCCGGGTTATGCCTCGCTGATGGTAGCGGTCACCTTTCTGGGCGGCCTGCAATTGATTGGCATCGGGGTGCTGGGTGAGTACCTGGGCCGAACCTACATCGAATCGAAACGCCGGCCGGTGTATCTGGTGCGGCGTGTCTATGACCCCAAGGACTGAACCGTGGATCTCAAGGAAACCGACATTCTCGGTTCAAGCATCAATCAGCATTGGTATTACGCCTCCAAAGCGGCGGCGACCACACGGTTGCTCGGCAGCACTCCGATCAGGAAAATTCTCGATGTGGGCGCAGGCTCCGGGTTCTTCACTCACCATCTGCTGAGTCATTCATCGGCCAGCGAAGCATGGTGCGTGGACATCAGTTATGACGTCGACTCGGACGCCATCACCGCCGGCAAACCGGTGCATTACCGTCGCACCATCGGCACGGTGGACGCCGACCTGGTGTTGCTGATGGACGTGCTGGAACATGTCGACGATGACGTCGGATTGCTCAAGGCCTATGTCGACAAAGTCCCCTCCGGCAGCCGATTCCTGATGACGGTGCCAGCGTTCACGTTTCTCTGGAGCGGGCACGATGATTTTCTCGAACACAAACGCCGCTACACCCTGGCACAACTGGAACATGTGGCCCGGACGGCCGGTTTGACGGTGCAGCAGGGTGCTTACTATTTCGGCCTGGTGTTCCCGATTGCCGCGATCCTGCGACTGCTGCCCCAAGGAGCGCATTCGTCGCCGCCACGTTCGCAGCTCAAGCGTCATCACCCGCTGGTGAACTCGGTGTTGAAGACCTTGTGCCGCATTGAGTTGCCGTTCATGAACGCCAATCGGCTGGCCGGATTGACGGTGTTTGTCCTGGCGCAGAAGCCGTGACGCCGGCCGAAAAATCCGCCCTGATCAAGCGCGGCCTGCGCTTTGCCGTCACGGGGCTGTTCGTCACCGCCCTGCATGCGCTGGTGGCTGTGCTGTTCATCAACTACGTGTCGCCGTTGCCGCCGCTGGCCAATGGTGTGGCATTTGCTGTGGCGACCATGGTGTCCTACGTGATCAATACCACCTGGAGTTTTTCCGCGAGCGTGCATGGCCGCACGCTGCTGCGCTTCATGATGGTGTCCGTTGCCGGTTTCCTGCTGGCGATGCTGGTGGCCTGGGTTGCACAGATGGCCGGGCTGCATTACTTGATGGGGATTGGCGCCGTGGCGCTGACGATTCCGGCCTTCACCTTCGTACTCCATAACTTCTGGACGTATCGATGAAGGATCTGGTTAAACGCCTGCCGCTTAACCTGTTGCCCTTGTTGATCGGTGTTGTGGCTTTTTTCATCGTGGTCGGGCCGAGGGCGTTGAATCCGCAAAACATTGCGTGGCTAGGGAGCGGTGATCCGTCGACTCATTATCTGGGGTGGGTGTTTTTCCGCCAGTCGCCGTGGTCCTTTCCCGTCGGGCTCAATCCTTCCTACGGGCTGGAATTGGGTAATGGCATCATTTTCTCTGATTCCAATCCGCTGCTGGCCCTCTTGTTCAAACCGTTCGCCTCGGTGTTGCCGACGCCTTTCCAGTATTTCGGGCTGTGGTTTCTCGCCTGCTTCGTCTTGCAGGCCTGGTTTGCCTGGAAACTGGTGGGGCTGGTGTCCTCGCACGTGGGTATACGCACCGTCAGTACGGCGCTGTTTCTCTTCGCGCCACCGATGATCATGCGCCTGCCGTTCCATTTGTCCCTCGGTGGGCAATTTCTGGTTCTGGCCTCTTTGTACCTGGGGCTGCACCCGAATTTGTGCCGTCGACGACTGGCCTGGGGTGCATTGCTGGCGGCGGCCGCGCTGATTCACGCGTACTTTCTGGCGATGGTGGCCATGATCTGGATCGCTGACCTCACGGCCGGTTTTTTCAGGAAGAAACTGACGCTGCAGTCTGCTGCCATCGAACTGATCGGGCTGTTTTCGCTGGTCAGTGTCTGCTGCTGGCAGGCCGGCTATTTTTCAGTGGGCAGTGGCGCGGTATCGAATGGTTTTGGCCTGTACGCCATGAACCTGCTGTCATTGGTCGATCCAGGCAACTGGGCAGGGCAGTGGTCCTACGTATTGAAGGATGTGCCCGGGGTTCAAGGATTAGGTGACGTCGAAGGGTTTCTCTTCCTGGGGCTCGGATTGATCATGCTTGGCCTGTGTGCACTGGTGGGGCTGCTGCGCGGTCATACCGGTTTTGCTCAGCGATTGGCGCAGCGGCCGGTTTTACTGGCGGCGCTGTTGGGGTTGAGCCTGTTCTCGATGTCGAACCATATAGCGCTGGGCTCGGTTGAATGGACATTGGCGTTACCGCAGTGGGTGCTTTCGATCGCCAACATTTTCCGGGCTTCGGGGCGGATGTTCTGGCCGGTCTACTACGCGATTATCTTCGCCATCATTTTCCTGGTGATTCGTGCCAATACGCCCCGCACTGCCGTAAGCCTGTTGTCCCTGGCGTTGGTAATCCAGGTGCTGGACACACACGCCGGCTGGACGGGCGTGCGCAAGCAGTTGATGGTTGAACCGGCGTCGCAGTGGGCGTCGCCCATGGTCGATCCATTCTGGAAAAGTGCTGCGGCCCATTACCGGAACATTCGCTGGATTGTTCCGCAAAACCAGTCCCCGCAGTGGGTGTCAGTGGCTGCTTTTGCCGGTGCCCATGGCCTGGCAACGAATGCCGTTTACCTTGGACGGGTGGACACCGCCAACGCCATCAAATCCGAGCAGCAGGCGGCGAGTGAAATGGCCTCGGGTAAATATGCCGCCGACTCGTTGTACCTGCTTGATGAGCGGGCGGTGATCCAGTCGGCGAGAAACGTTGATACCCGGACGGACCTCTTCGCCAGGATCGACGGATTCACCGTGCTGGCTCCGGGCTGGAAACAATGCAGCACGTGCTTGCAGCTGGCCTCGCAGCTTAATCCGCTGGAACAGGTGCCCTCCGTCGAGCCAGGGCAAAAGATACTGTTCAATTACGGCGGCACGGGGGCTGCGCTGCTCGCCAATGGGTGGTCCGAGCCAGAACTCTGGGGCACCTGGTCCAAAGGTCCCGACGCCGACGTCATGTTTCGCGTCCCGGCGCCCGTGCATGCCTTGCGTATGGAAGCCACGGCGTTCCTGCCGCCAGGGCATGCGCGGCAACGTGTCGTCATCAACATCAATGGCATACCGGCCATGAATACCCGGCTTGAGCAGGCTGATGGCAACATCATTGATGTGCCCCTCACGGCCGAGATGCAGCAACGGGTGTCCAGTGAGGGGGTGTTGATTGTGCAACTGCAGTTCGCCGATGCCGTCAGCCCGAAACAGGTCGGGATGGGGCCGGACGTTCGACCGCTTGCATTTGGGTTGAAGTCCTTGACCGTTAATTGATGCCCGCTGGACATAGACGCTTGCGTCGGGCCTTTCTACACTGCCTCAAGTGTCGGGGAACGGGGACAAGGAATGAATCGTAATGAACTGCGCAAGGCGGACATCAACCTGATGGTGGTGTTCGAAACGTTGATGCTCGAGCGCAACGTGACACGGGTGGCGGAGAAGCTGTTTCTCGGTCAGCCGACCATCAGCTCGGCGCTCAACCGCTTGCGGGCGATGTTCAACGATCCGCTGTTCATCCGCGTCGGCCACCGTATGGAGCCGACGGCCCGCGCCGAGGAGTTGATCCAGTACCTGTCGCCGGCGCTGGATTCGTTGTCGGTCGCGTTGAGCCTGACCCACAGTTTCGAACCGGCCAGCAGCACCATGACCTTTCGCATCGGGCTGTCGGATGACGTCGAGTTCGGCCTGCTGCCACCGTTGCTGCGTGCCTTGCGCCAGGAAGCGCCGAAGGTGGTGTTCGTGGTTCAGCACGTCGATTACTGGCGCATTCCGGACTTGCTCGCGTCCGGCGACATCACGGTCGGCATCAGCCAGACCCGCGGACTGCCAGCCAACGCCAAGCGCAAATTGTTGCGCCACATTCAACCAAGTATCCTGCGCGCCGATGCGTCCGACACACCGCTGACGCTCGATGAATATTGCTCACGCCCTCATGTGCTGGTTTCCCACACCGCGAATGTCAGTGGTTACGCCGATGAGTGGCTGGCAGAGATTGGCCGTACACGCCAGGTGGTCCTGTCGGTGCCGCAATACAGCTCGTTGCCGGCCTTGCTCGCGGGCACTGATCTGATTGCCAGTCTGCCGGATTACGCGGCCGACGCCATGGCGGCCACCGGTCTGCTGTTCAAAGAACCGTTCCCGTTCAAGACCCCGACCCTGGACCTGTCGATGGTCTGGCTCAGCCATGTCGATACCGACCCTGCCGAACGCTGGCTGCGTTCGCGCCTGGAGGTGTTCATGAGTGAACGTCCACCCCTGCCGCTGCCGGAGTGAGTCAGACGGCGCTGTGTTATATGTAGGATCTTTCTGCCCTCTACCTGGAGCCGCCTCATGCCACACCTGCACATGGAATACACCGCTAATCTGCCCGGGCTGAACGCCGACGTGGCGTTGATCCGGCTCAATAATGCCTTGGTGGCTTCCGGTCAATTTGCGGCGGAGTTCGATATCAAGAGTCGGGCGCTGAAGGTGGAGACCTTCAAGGTTGGCACTGCGTTGAATGAACGGGCGTTTGTGCATGTGAAACTGGCACTGTTGAGTGGTCGCTCACCGCAGATCAAACAGCAGCTCTCGGAAAGCCTGTTGGCGGTGGTGCAGGACCTGTGTGAATGGCCAACCGGCGTCGACGTGCAGCTGTGCGTGGAAATTCTCGATATCGATCGCGACTCTTACGCCAAGACCGCCATTAGCCTCTGAACCTCAGGCAAGTGCCTGCTCGGCACAAACGTCGATGACCTGCTCGCGCAGCCAGGTGTTGGCGCTGTCCTGATCGGCGCGTTGACTCCATTGCATGTCCAGGGTGAACCCCGGCAGGCCGGTGGGGGCTTCGCAATGATTGAAGATCGCCTCGTTGGCCAGCAATTGCTGGATGCGACGAGGAAGGGTCAGGATGAAATCGGTGCCGGTGATCGTCTTCAATGCCGCGCTGTAGCTGTTGGAACGCGCGACAATCTGCCGTTTGTGCGCCTGTTGCGCCAGCCAGCCGTCGACCATGTTGGTGGTGGACGTCCATGGCGTTGGAAACACATGCCGGCGTTGCACAAAGGCTTGCAGGCTTAAACGCGGCTCCAGTGGCGTGGCGCGCTTGTCGAATACACAGACCAGATCATCTCCCAGCAACTTCCGGGTTTTGAAATCGGTGTGGCTACGGTGGTGATTCGGGCCGAAACAGATCACCAGATCGAGTCTGCCATCACGCAACTCATCGGCCGGGATGTCGGTTTCAAACTTGTGCATGTTGACTATCACCGGCAGGTCGGCGAAATCGAAGCGCTTGAGCAGTCGCGGCAGAATCAGCTGCTCGAAGTACTCCGGCGCGCAGATATTGAACGTCACCGCTTGCAAGGTCGGGTCGAAGGCTGGGGCGCCGGCGTGGCACAGGTTGATGCTTTCGAGAATTTTCCGCACATGCGTGTACATGGTGCTGGCTTTGTAGGTGGGACGCATGCCGGTGCGGGTATTGAGGAATAACTCGTCTTCAAAACTGGTGCGCAGCTTTTTCAGGCAGTAACTCACCGTGGACTGGCTGACGCAGAGCGCCTCCGACACGCTGGTGACGCTGCTTTGCTCGTACACGGCGACAAACACCATGAGGTCTTGCATGTCGAGCTTTCTAAGCAAGTTACTGTTCAGCATCCGTTCTGTCTCGCTGTGTTCCGTGCGCGATCAATGCGCATCGTGTGCGAAAGATCCTAACGGAACGATGGTGCCAGGAGAATGCCTTGCAGGAAGTTTCTACTCTGATCAGCGGATGTGTTGATGGTAATGCCGCGGGTTGAAGCGCAGGACCATCAGGATCATCAACCCAACGACCGCGGTCAGCGCCCACCACGCCCATTCGAAACTGCCCAGTTGGTCGCGAATCATCCCGGCCATTAGCGGCGAGAGGCCGGCAATCAAGTACCCGATGCCTTGCACGAATGCGGTCAGCGCGCCGGCGCGTTGCGGATCATCCAAGTGATCCAGCGACACTATCAGGCTCATCGGGAACAATCCTCCGATGCCCAGCCCCAGCAGGCATGGCCAGAGCAGGCTCAGCTGTTGCGGGCGAAGAATCAGCCCGCAGAAACCAGTCATGATCAGTGCCAGCAACACCACCAGCACCACGCGTCGGTCACGGCTGCGATTGGCAATGGCGGGCGTCACCAGCCCGGACAACACTTCCATGGCCGTCAAAAAGCCCAGCAGCAACCCGGCGTTCTGTTCGCTCCAGCCCAGTTCCACGTAGTACGGCGCGAGCCAGGCCAGCACACAGGTGTAGGACGCAGTGCCCAGGCCGAAGAAGATGGCGAGTAACCAGGCGCGGGAATTGGCAAAGAAGCTCGACTGGTGGGCTGATTGCGTCGGGTGTGCCCTTGATTCATCGCGAAGGCCAGACCACAGCAGCAGGGCCACCACGGCCAGCGCCGCCCAGATCGCCAGACCGATGCGCCAGCTGCCGCTCTGATTCATCACCAGCGGCGCGAACGAGGCGGCCATCGCTGCACCGCCCATGATCGACGTGACATAGAGCCCCATGCACAGGGCGACGTTGTCATTGAACCGGGCTTTGATCAGCACCGGCATCAAGGCCTGGATCAGCGCGATACCGATACCGGCCAGCACCGCACTGAGGATCAGTTCGGCGGCTGAATCGAGAAACAACCGCGACGCCGTGGCCGCGCCAATGATCAACAGCGACAGCACCACCGTGCGCTGCATACCGAAACGTTGGCACACCCGCAAACCGAAAAACATCGCCAGGCCCATGGTCATGACCGGCAGCATCGTCAGCAGTGAGGCCATGCTGAAACTCAGCGCAATGTCCGCGCGAATGGACGAAAGCAGAGGCCCGACCGCTGCCATCGACGGACGCAGGTTGAGGGCGACGAGCATGATGCTAAACATCAGCCAGAGGGCAGGGCGGGTCGTTGCACGCACGTTTTCCATCAAACAGGCCTTCCAGAACAAGGCCCCGATTAGGCGCGCCAAGGCTGGCGGACACAAACCAGATAATCCGCAGCGCTATTTAAAAATTAAATAACCCAGCCGCGCCCGCGTCCCCCTGTGGGAGATTCAGTGTTAAGGGGATGATTGTTTAGTCTCTCTGCAACCAAGGTTCTTCAAATCCCGATTTAAAGACCTGACCGCCCGTGTGACGCTGCCACTCATCTGTCTTCTACGGTTTTACCTATGGGCGATTGTCCCGTCGCACTTCCCTCCGAGTTGGCCTTCTGGGCGCTGTGGCATTGTCGTCACGCACGCCCCCCGGATTCCTGCATTTCCCGTTGATTGGTCTGACAGATCCCGCGCCATGCGCTGGATTGAATTGGCGACGCCTGCGCGTTTGCCTGACGCGGAAAAAAGAGAATTCCCATGAGTTGTGCCACGACCTCGTTCGCCTCCCCGCAAGAAGCCCTGATCTTTCTCGAACAGAACCCGGACATTGAAATGTTCGAGCTGTTCATCCTGGACAATAACGGCGTGCCCCGGGGCAAGTTGCTGCACCGCGATGAACTGCTGGCCGTGTACGAAAGCGGGCGGCCGCTGCCGAGCACCATTCTGGGCTTGACCATTAATGGCGACGACGTGGAAAACTCCGGATTGGTCTGGGACGTTGGCGACATTGATTGCCGTGCCTACCCGATCAGCGGCAGTCTGACGCGCATGCCGTGGCGATTGATTCCGATGGCGGCCGTGCAGGTCAGCATGCACCCCAAGGAAGGCATGCCGGCGACGATCGCCGATCCCCGGCACCTGTTGGCGAAAGTGATCGAAGGCTTGCAGGCTGACGGTTACTACCCGGTGATGGCGGCGGAGCTGGAGTTTTATCTGCTGGATCAGCAGCGCGACAGCAGCGGGCGGCCGCAACCGGCACGCGATGTCGATGGCGGGCGGCCGCGCACGACGCACGTCTATGGCTTGCGTGAACTGGAGCAGATCGAGCCGTTTCTGGCCGACCTCTACAGCGCCTGCAAGCTGCAAGGCATTCCGGCGCGCACGGCGATTTCCGAATATGCACCGGGGCAAGTGGAAATTACCCTCGAGCACCGCACCGATGCCCTACAGGCGATGGACGAAGCGGTGCGATACAAACGGCTGGTCAAGGGCGTGGCCCACAAGCACGGGATGACGGCCTGCTTCATGGCCAAACCCTTCGACGACTTGGCGGGTACCGGGATGCACATGCACGTCAGCCTGGAGGACAAGGAGGGTAACAACCTGTTTGCCAGTGAAGCCGCGGACGGTACGCCGTTGCTCCGGCAAGCGGTCGGCGGCATGCTCAGTACCTTGCTCGATTCGTTGCTGTTGTTCTGCCCGAACGCCAACTCCTACCGTCGATTCCAGACCAACAGCTACGCGCCCCTGGCGGCGACCTGGGGCGTGGACAACCGCACGGTGAGTTTGCGCGTGCCAGGCGGGCCGGCGTTTTCCCGGCATATCGAACACCGTATTTGCGGGGCTGATGCCAACCCTTACCTGGCTGCCGCGGCGATCCTGGCCGGTATTCATCGCGGTATCCGCGAACAACTCGACCCGGGTGCGCCGGTGGAGGGCAACGGTTACGCTCAGGCCAAGGAGTTGTTGCCCACCGATTGGCTGACCACGTTACGGGCGCTGGAAGGCTCGAGCTGGGCGCGTGAAGCATTTGGCCAACCCTTCCTCGGCGTCTACCTGGCCGTGAAACGCGCCGAGTACCGACAGTTCATGGGCGAGGTGAGTGAGCAGGATTGGCGCTGGTACCTGAACCAGGCCTGAATTATTCTCAAATAATCAAAACGTGGGTCGCGGGTTTTATTAGCCAACTAATCGTTGGCTTCTTTTTCACAAAAAATTGATGGTTGAGTGCCTAACATAAGTGTTGTCACGGTCAATGAAATTTTCACATTTGCCGCAGGCACTTCTTTTCAGGAACAGCCGATCACCATGTTGAAGATTAAAGCCGTGCGCCCGGAATGGGTGACACTGATTGCCAGCGCCTTTTTGTTAACTGCCTTCAATTTCGTGCTGTGGCAGCACCTGTTTGAAATCACCACGGCCGATGGCAAAGGCATCGTTATGCGCGTGGCGTTCGGGGCGATGATTCTGGCGGCTTTCAACATTGTGCTGACGTTGCTGGCGTTCAAGCGGGTTCTGAAGCCGGTCCTGACGCTGATCTTCATGATCAGCGCCGGGGTGGCCTACTTCATGAGCCAATACGGCGTACTGATTGACACCGGTATGTTGCGTAACTTCGCGCAAACCAATGCGACGGAAGTTCGAGACTTGCTCTCGTTAAAACTACTGGCTTATATCTTCTTTTTGGGAATTTTGCCGTCGTGGTTGTTGTGGAAAACACCGATTAACTATCGTCGCTGGCACCATGAGTTATTAAGTAAGGTATTAGTCAGTGTTGCGTCGGCTGCTGTCATCGGCGGCGTCGCACTGATTAATTACCAGGGCCTGTCCTCTTTGTTCCGCAATCACCACGAGTTACGCCTGATGGTCGTGCCGAGCAACTACATCGGTGCCTCCGCTGGCTACTTGCGTGAACAAGTCGCTTCCGCCCATCAACCTTTTGTCAAAATCGGCGAAGACGCGCAGAAGAATTCGGTCTGGCAGTCCCATGGCCGTAAATCCCTGACCGTACTGGTGGTGGGCGAAAGCGCCCGGGCCGAGAACTTCGGCATCTTGGGCTATGGCCGCGACACCACGCCGAAGTTGAGTAAAGAAGCCGGCTTGATCGCGTTCACCGATGTGCATTCCTGCGGCACCGAAACCGCCGTGTCCGTGCCGTGCATGTTCTCCAACATGGGCCGCAAGGACTACAACGCCAGCAAGGCGAAGAATGAAGAAGGTCTGCTGGACGTGCTTAAACGGGCCGGCCTGGACGTGATCTGGCGCGACAACCAGTCGGGCTGCAAAGGCACGTGCGATCGGGTGACCATCGACGATGTGAGCAACCTGAAAGACCCGGTGCTGTGCGCCAACAGCGAATGCCGCGATGAAATTCTGCTGCAAGGTTTGCAACATTTCATCGACACGCTCGATAAAGACACCGTGTTGGTCTTGCATCAAATGGGTAGCCATGGCCCTGAATATTTCAAGCGTTATCCAAAAGAGTTCGAACATTTCACACCGGTGTGTGAAAGCAATGCCCTGAATAATTGCAGTCGCGAAAGTATCGTTAATGGTTACGACAACACGCTGGTCTACACCGATCACGTACTCTCGACCCTGATCGATCTGTTGCGCAAGAACCAGGAGAAAGTCGACACCGCGATGCTCTATCTGTCCGACCACGGCGAATCTTTGGGTGAATACAACCTGTTCCTGCACGGCACGCCTTACATGCTGGCGCCGGAACAACAGAAGCACGTGGCCATGCTGGCGTGGTTCTCTGACAGTTATCAGAAGTCGTTCTCGGTGGACACACATTGCCTGCAGCAGAATCGCGACAAGCCATTGAGCCAGGACAACCTGTTTCATTCGATGCTGGGTCTGCTGGAAGTCAACAGCAAGGTCTACAACCAGAATCTGGATATGTTTTCCGGCTGTCGCGGTACGGCGGTTGACGGCGTGTTGGCCAAGGATTGAACGCGTCAACTTTTTCAGGCACTGGCCGCTAACTGGCGGCCGCAAGAGTCATCACCAAGGGTCAATTGCACATGTCTGCGCAACCCACATCCGCCATCGAACTTGAGTTCGCCCGGCGCTACGATCAGGAACACGCTCGCGTCTGCCGTCAGCCGCAACCGCGTAGCCTGATGGGGCGCCTGGCGTTCTGGCGCGAAGAAAACCTGGTGCGCAATGCGCTCAAGGTGGCGGGCGAACCGGGGTTGATCCTTGACGTGGCCTGCGGTGCCGGGCGCCTCTGGCCGGTGCTGGCCGAGCACGCGAACCGCGTGATTCTCGCGTCGGACCCGTCGCAGGACATGCTCAACCACGCGCAGACTCACCATCCGCAGAGCCTGCTCAAGCGGATTAAGACCTTCCAGAGCTCAGCCTTCAGCCTGGGCTTGTCCGTTAACGCGGTGGACTGCATTTTTTGCATGCAACTGTTTCAGCACATCACCTGCGCCGAGCATCGGTTGGCCATGCTCCAGGAGTTCCACCGGGTCAGCCGCGATACTGTGATCGTGGCGGCTCGGGTCAAAGGCTATTTCAACCTGCGCCGACCCGAGACGGAGGCATCTCATGCCCCGCACCCGGTCAGCAAGGTCGAGATTGAAGCAGAATTCAAGCAAGCCGGTTTCCGGGTGCTGAGCCATCAGGATGTCCTGCCGGGCTGCACGTGGATGCGGGTCTATGTACTCAGTAAGACCAGTTAGTCTCCGCTTGTCAGACATTTCTTGCTGTCGGGCAGGTCTTTTCGCTAAAGCTCTTGTTGAGTGATGCGCGGAAATCGCCGGGGGCGATATATACTGCGCGCCATTCTTCAAGGGAGAGCCGTGTGGCCATCGATATTCACTGGATTCGCGACAACGATAGCCTCGGTCAGTTTTGCGCCGAGTGGCAGCAGCTGCCATTCGTTGCCCTCGACACCGAATTCATGCGGGTCGACACCTTTTACCCGATTGCAGGCCTGCTGCAGATCGGTGATGGCGTACGCGCTTACCTGATAGATCCGCTGACCATCGACAACTGGCAGCCCCTGGCCGCGTTGCTGGAAAACCCGGCGGTGGTCAAAGTCGTCCATGCGTGCAGCGAAGACCTCGAAGTCCTGTTGCGCCTGACCGGCAGCCTGCCGGCGCCGCTGTTCGACACGCAACTGGCGGCTGCCTACCTGAACCTGGGTTTCTCCATGGGCTACTCGCGATTGGTGCAAGAGGTGCTCGGTATCGACCTGCCCAAAGGCGAAACCCGTTCCGACTGGTTGCAACGTCCGCTATCGGACACCCAGATCAGCTACGCCGCCGAAGATGCCTTGCACTTGGCGGAAGTTTTCGTACAGCTTCGTCCGAAGCTGTCTGAAGACAAATACAACTGGGTCCTGGATGACGGCGCCGAGTTGGTAGCCAACCTGCGCCGCGAGGTCGACCCGTACGAGGTCTACCGCGAGGCCAAGCTGGCCTGGAAGCTGTCCCGCGCCCAACTCGCCGTGTTGCGTGAACTGTGCGCCTGGCGTGAGCGCGAGGCCCGTGCCCGTGATCTGCCGCGCAACCGCATTGTCCGTGAGCACTCCCTGTGGCCGCTGGCGCGGACTCAGCCGGACAACCTTGGCGCGCTGGCGAAAATCGAAGACATGCACCCGCGCACTGTGCGTCAGGATGGCGAGTTTCTGCTGGATCTGATCAAGCGCGCAGGCAGTGTGTCGCCCGATCAATGGCCGCCCGCCGTGCCCGAGCCGCTACCGGTGGATGCTGCCGTGCTGGTCAAACAGCTGCGCGCCATTGGTCAGGCCGAAGCCGAACGCTTGAACATCGCGCCGGAGCTGATGCTGCGCAAGAAAACCCTGGAAGCGCTGCTCAAGAGCGGCTTCCCCAATGGTCCTTATCAATTGCCTGATTCGCTGCGTGGCTGGCGCCGCGAATTGATGGGCCAGGCGTTGCTCGACAGCCTGGCCACCGCCGGAGAACAGCCTTGAAACGTATTTGCTCGATCTACCGAAGCCTGAAGAAAAACGAGATGTACCTCTATGTGCTCAAAAGCGATGCACTGGAGCGCGTACCGGAATCATTGATGGCCGCCTTCGGCAAACCGCACCACGCCTTCGATCTGGTGCTGACCCCCGAACGCAAACTGTCGCGCGAGGACATCACGGTGGTCCTGGAAAACCTCGAAAAGCAGGGCTACCACCTGCAAATGCCACCGGCCGAAGACGAATACATCGAACACTTGCCGGAAGAATTGCTGCGCCGCAACGACCCGATGTAAGCGGCAGACAGGCTCTGTTCAGAGTCGGTGTGAAACACTGGAATGATTTTTGGCGATGACCGCGACGAGGGAGCCGTACTCACTCGGTGGTCGTCTGCACGGTTTTTGAAAGGTTTGAAACATGCGCGTTCTGATTGCTGAACACGACCACCCGGTGTATGCACAATTGTTGCGTCAGGCGGCGCCTGAGCTGGAAGTGCTCACCAGTGGCGACTCCGCTGAACTGGCACGTCTGGCAGCTGATTGCCCGGTCTGGCTGGGTCAACCGGATTTGCTGGCCACCCTGTTGCGTCAGGGCCATGAGCCGCAATGGCTGCAGTCGACTTGGGCGGGTATCACGCCGCTGCTCGCCGATGGCTTGCCACGTCACTATCGCCTGACCCGTGCGGTCGGCATTTTCGGTCAGGTCATGGCCGAATACGTGCTGACCTACATGCTCGGACACGAACGCGAAGTGCTGGCGCGCCTGGTCAGCCAGGTCGAGCGCAAATGGGACAGCCGCCATGGCCAAAGCCTGGCGGGTCGCAAAGTATTGATCGTCGGCACCGGTGATATCGGCCAGACGGTGGCGAAATTTCTGCTGCCGTTTGGCGTCGAACTGTACGGCATCGCCAGCGAAGCTCGCGAGCAGGCACCGTTTGTCGAAGTCGGTGCGCTGGCGGACCTGCCGCGTCTGGTCGGCGAGGTGGATTACGTGATCAACCTGCTGCCCAACACCCCGAACACCCACGATCTGTACGACGCGGCACTGTTCAAGCAGTTCAAGCCGACCGGCTTGTTCATCAACGTCGGTCGTGGCGTGGCGGTGGTCGACGCCGACCTGGTCGAAGCTCTGAAAGAAGGGCATCTGGCGGGCGCGGTGATTGATGTCTGCCGTCAGGAACCGCTGCCGCAACGTCATCCGTTCTGGACCGCCTGGGGCTTGCTGCTGACCGGCCACAGCTCGGCACCGACCTCGCCGTCGATGATGGTGAATTTGTTTGTCGAGAATCTGCGGGCGTATGAAGCGGGCGAAGCGTTGCGCGGGGAAGTGGATTTCGAACGCGGTTACTGAGCCCCACCGCTCACTCGAATGGTTTGCAAAAAAGCTGTGGGAGCGAGCAAGCTCGCTCCCACATGGGTTCTGGTGTTGCTTAAAGGGTGAAGTCGCCTTCAGCGGCCAGTTCGCTCAACGGGCGACGCGGGCTTGGCTCTTCACGCGCTTGCAGGTAATCCGCCAGCGTCGCTTTATCCCCCAGTTTGCCCACCGCCACCGCCGCGTGCAGGGCATAACCCTCGGGAATATTCAGCTCTTTGCGGGTCAGATCCTGATCGAAACCGGCCATGCCATGGGTGTGCCAACCGCTAAGGCTGGCTTGCAACGCCAGGTGCCCCCACGCCGAACCCGTGTCGAAGGTGTGCCACAGCGCCGGGGTTTCTTCGGTCGCGCCTGGTGCGACGAAGGTGGTTTTCGAAATCACGATCACCAGCGCCGAGGCGTGTTGTGCCCAGCTGCGGTTGAATTCGTTCAGCAGCCCCAGGTAGCGCTCCCAGTTTGGCGTGTCGCGACGCGCGTAGAGAAACCGCCAAGGCTGCGAGTTATAGGCCGACGGCGCCCAGCGGGCAGCTTCGAAGAAACTCAGCAGGGTTTCTTCAGGAATCGCTTCGCCGGTGAACGCCCGGGGCGACCAGCGATCGGTGAATTGTGGGTGGATGGCATAGTCGGCAACGCGTGGATTGGCACTCATCGAGAGTTTCCTTGCTACGTTTGAAGTGAGGGAGCGACGCAAAACCCTACTGGGCGGCGCAAAAACTGACAAGTCCGTTCTACCGGCAGTCGCCAATGCTTGGCCCGCAAGGGCCTTGGCACTAGACTGGCGGCCTTTTCACCACCTGATGTTGATGCTTGAGCCATGGCCGCCAAAGTCGAACCGTTCTGGATACGCAAAACCCTCGATCAACTCGATCAAGAGGAATGGGAGTCGCTGTGCGACGGCTGTGGCCTGTGCTGCCTGCAAAAACTCGAGGATGAAGACGACAACAGCGTCTATTACACGCGCATCGCCTGCAAGCTTCTGGACCTGAAAACCTGCCAGTGCACCGATTATCCCAACCGGCGTGATTTCGTTCCGGACTGCATCCAGCTCACGCCGGGCAAGGCCGACGCGTTCAAGTGGCTGCCACCGACCTGCGGCTATCGCCTGGTCAGTGAAGGCAAGGACCTGCCGCTCTGGCACCATCTGGTGTGCGGTGACCGTGATGCGGTGCACCACCAACGGATTTCACAATCCGGTCGCATGCTTGCCGAAGGCAGCGTGCCTGAAGATGATTGGGAAGATCACCTGATATTCCGCGCAGGTTGAATGGCTGACAGATTTAGCGTCACGAGGGAGTGTGTATGGCTGTGGGATGGCGGCTGGGATTGGCGGTTGGGCTTCTGGTCCTGAGTTCTTCCGTGTGGGCAGCGAAGAAAGTCGATCTGGATTATCACGTGCGCCTGTTACCGCAAAATGATCAGGTGGAAGTTCGCCTGACGCTGTCACAGGGTTCGGCGGTGCGCAGCCTGGATTTTGACCTGGGCGACGGCAGCCACTACAGCGACTTCAAGGCCGACGGCCAATGGCAACTTACGCCGGGCCAATCGACGCGGGGCGTCTGGCATCCCGCCGCCGACAAGGCCAGCCTGACCTATCGCGTGCGCATCAGCCATGGGCGCAAAAACGGCAGCTTCGACACGCGTATGACGCCAGCCTGGGCGCTGATGCGCGGTGACGATTTGGTGCCTGCTGCCAAACTCGACCAGGAGGACGGTATCGAGCTGGTTTCGCGCCTGGAGTTCGAATTGCCGACCGGTTGGAAAAGCGTCGAAACCGCTTGGCCGCGAATCGGCAAAAACAAATTCCGCATCGACAACGTTTCCCGGCTGTTCGACCGACCCACCGGCTGGATGCTCGCCGGTCATCTTGGCAGTCGTCGCACGCGGTTGGGGGAAACCGAAGTCACTGTTGCTTCGCCTCAGGGACAAGGCATGCGCCGCATGGACGTGCTGACGCTGTTGACCTTTGTCTGGCCGCAAGTCCAGACCGTGTTCCCGCGTCATCCGGGCAAGCTGCTGATAGTCGGCGCCAATGACCCGATGTGGCGCGGCAGCCTGGCTGCGCACGACTCGATCTACTTGAACACGCGCCTGCCGCTGGTGAGCGAAAGCGGCAGCAGCGCGCTGTTGCGTGAACTGGCGCAGGTGTTCGCACGGATCAACGATCAACCGCGCAGCGAATGGATCAGCGAAGGGTTTGCCGAGTACTACGCCATCGAACTGGTGCGCCGTGCCGGTGGCATGAGTGATGAACGGTATGAAAGCTTGCACGCCAAGCTGGTCAAGGACAGCCAGCAGGTCACGACCGTGCGTGGCGACCAGATCAGTCCGGCGCAGGTGTCGAAAGCGGTGGTGTTGTTACAGGAACTGGATCGCGAGATCCGCTTGAAGACGCGTAACAAGCGTTCACTGGATGATGTGTTGCGCGGGGCGATGCATCTGGAGAAAGTCGATACCAAGGTATTTGTTCAACTCGCCGAGAGCGTCATAGGCGAGCCCTCTAAAGTGCTTGATACCGAGTTGCTTCAGTGACACCGCCATCGCGAGCAGGCTCACTCCTGCAGTCCACCGCAAATCAACGGTGGGAGTGAGCCTGCTCGCGATGAGGCCCTAAGCCCCACTTCATCTCTGGGATCAAACCCCAGTCTTCGGCGACTTCAACGAATCATTCCCTGTCACCGTAGCCGTGTTGGTCGCCGCCTCGGCATTCGCCTTCAACGTGCGCAATTCTTCCCCGGCCCGCTCAATCTTCGCCCGCACGTTGTCCATGTCCTGGCGGCTCTTCTCGATCATGCTTTTGACCGAACTGTGCCCGGTAATCCCGCGCGCCAGCGCCACCCCGCCGATCGCCACTTGAATCAAGCCGAGAATCCCGCCGCGCCGCAGGCCTTTGCCCATCATCACCACGCCACCGGCCACGGAACCGGCGCGCTCCCAACCGTGAACGTTGTGCTCGGAGCGGGTCTGGAACGGGGTGGATTCGATGCGTTCTACGCGTTTGAGTTCGCTCATGATTGTTCTCCTGGCAGGAAGGGCTGCGTCATCGTGGATAGTTAAGCTGACTGCCGAGGCGGGCGGCTTGTTCCATTGGATATGCGTCGAATCAGCGAAATTTCGCCCCGGAACGGGTGTTGAGCCCTTTGGACATGCGGTCGTAGAGCACGACGTTGACGGTGGCCGCCAGGTTCATGCAACCGGTGGTCGGGATGTAGACCACGTCTTCGCACCAGTCGCGAATCTCTTTATCCAGCGAGCCGTCTTCCGGGCCGAAGATGTAGAGGGCGCGATCGGGGTGGGTGTATTCCGGCAGAGAGCGCGCACCTTCGACCAGTTCCACGGCGACCGGAACGCAACCCAGTGGCAGGATTTTTTTCAGGTCGTCGATGCCGATCAGCGGGATGTCATAGTGGACACGCTTGGTGTCGGTGACAAAGTCGGCGGCGCGTTCATAACGCTTGCCAGTGTAGAACACGGACGCCACGCCATAGCAGCCGGCGGCGCGCATGACCGAACCGACGTTTTCCGGTGATTTGGGGTTATACAAACCAATGCAGCTGTACCGTTTGTCTGCCACGAGCGGGGTGCCTTCGGGGAAAAAACGGCGATTATACGGGGATTGGGGGAGGGGTGTTCAGTTTGAGATTGGTGGTGTCCGGACGATTGTCTTCGCGAGCAAGCCCGCTCCCACAGGGGATCTAGGGTGCACACAAATATTATGTCCACAGAAGATCCCTTGTGGGAGCGAGCTTGCTCGCGAAGGGGCCGGGTCAGGCACTGAAGATCTTCAGTCTTCTTTTTTCATCAACCCAGCCAACGCCGCAAACGGGTTATGCGTCGCCTTGGCGATTTTCGGCGTGCTCAGCGAGCCTTCGTCAAAATACTGCTGATCGGTATACCGCGAGTGTTCATTGTCGTGGCAGTACAGGCACAACAGTTCCCAGTTAGAGCCGTCTTGCGGGTTGTTGTCGTGGTTGTGATCGCGGTGGTGCACGGTCAGTTCGCTCAGGCGCTTGCCGGAAAACTCACGGGCGCAGCGGCCGCACACGTGCGGGTACATCTTCAGGGCTTTGTCGCGGTAGCCCATTTCTTTGTCGCGCTGGTTGTCGGCGAGGATACGGTCCAGCTTCGAAGTGTTGGTCGGGGTGGACGAACTCATGGGTTCACCTTTGTAAAAAGACTAATGACGGTTATGACGTGAGTTTAGCTCAGCCCTTGAGCTTCTCGGCAATCCAGATGGTGTGGCGCGTGCCCTTGTTGCCGTGGGCGAAGACCTGGACTTCCTCGGCCTTGAAACCGGCCTTCTTCAATTTGTCGGAAAACTGCTTGTCGGCGCTGGCCGACCACACCGCCAGCACGCCTTTTGGCCGCAGGGCCTTGGCGCAGGCATTCAGGCCGCCGGCGGAGTAGAGCCAGCTGTTGGCTCTCTGGGTGAGGCCTTCGGGGCCGTTGTCGACGTCGAGCATGATCGCGTCGAAGCCTTGGGGCTCGGCTTGCAGGACTTTGGCGACGTCCTCCATGCGGATCACGGTGCGCGGGTCCTGCAGCGGATTGCCGGCTTTCTCGCCCAGCGGGCCGCGGTTCCATTCCACCACGCCGGGCACCAGTTCGGCGACCACCACTTCGGCGGTCTTGCCCAAATGCTTGAGCGCCGAGGCGAGGGTGAAACCCATGCCCAAGCCGCCGATCAGCACCCGCGAATTCGGCCGGCCCGCCACTTTGCGGCACGGAATCTCGGCCAATGCATCCTCGGAGCCGTGCATGCGGGTGTTCATCAGTTGTCCGCCGTCGCCACCCTGGATCTTGATGACGAAATCCTCACCGTATTCGAACAGGCACAGGGCACCGCCGTTTTCAGGGATAGGGGCAGTGTCGAGCAGAACGAAACGTTTCATGGGGCTCTCTTGAGAAGGATTGGCATAAACGGTGAAAGCAAACGGACGCCGTTGGGAGTAGCCTGAAAGTGACAACAAGGCCAACGGAGCCATTGATGAAGCGCACTATTCTAACGGCCATTGCTCTGGCCGCGCTCTCGATTACTGCTGTACAAGCGCAACAGTTGCAATCCATTCCCGTCAGCCCCGCACCCATGCCGGGTTCGCCCGGCACCGCGACGCCGACGCCGTACCCGCAAATCACCGCGCCGTCGTTGCCAAGAACCGGCCCTGGCAGTGGTGGTCCGCCATTGGTGCCGATTGAAATGCCCAGCCCGCCAACCAAGGACCAGCCCGTGCCGGGGATCGAGCAAAACCCGTCGAAAGCCAAGTCGCCGGGCGGTTAAACCTGCTGCGAAAGCAGTTGCCCGTCGGCCATGCGCAAGCGTTTGGAAAGGGAAACGGCGAGGGCGCGAATGATCTTGGCGGCGATTTTCGGCGCGTCATTGATCATCTTTTCCAGGGAGTCCTTGCCCAGGTTCAGCAACTGACAGTTGCTCGCGGCCACGCAACTGGCTGAGCGTCGTTCGCCATCCAGCACCGCCATCTCGCCGAACGAGCGACCGCTGCGCAACGTGGCCATGGTCACCAGTTGCCCGTCACCGTTGGTTTTTTGTACCGCGACCTGGCCGGTGTGGATGATGCACATGAAGCTGCCGGCATCGCCCTCGTGGAAAATCTCCTCGCCCTGCGCCACGGTGCTGATGCTGAAGTAACCCGAGGCCGCCGCGAAGTCGGCGGGCAGCAATTGGTCGAACAGGCCGCAGTCCATCAGCCAATCGCGAATTTCGTTGTTCAGTAAGGTCGGTTCTGACATGTCGTCACGGTCTTTTTCTTGTGTCTGTTGCTGGTCAAGGTCCTGAGCTCACCGCTATTCCTTGCGGGAGCGAGCTTGCTCGCGATGAGGCCATCACATTCAACATCAATGTTGAATGACACACCGCTATCGCGAGCAAGCTCGCTCCCACAGGGGGTAGGTGTTGTGCCGGGCCCACGGTCTGGTCTTAAGACCGGAACGCCGCGCCAAGTTCCTCAGGCGATCCGCAAAACCTTGAACAAAAATGCGTATTCGAGCGCTACGTCACGCAATCCCTGATAACGACCGCTCATCCCGCCATGCCCGGCACCCAGTTCGGTCTTGAGCAGAAGGGTGTTGCTGTCGGTTTTGGTCGCGCGCAATTTTGCCACCCACTTGGCCGCTTCCCAGTACTGCACACGGCTGTCGTTGTAGCCGGCAATCACCAGGGTCGCCGGATAGGCTTGCGCAGTGACGTTTTCGTACGGGGCGTAGGCCTTGATCCGATCATAAACGTCCGGCTCCTGCGGATTGCCCCATTCGTCGTATTCCGTGACAGTCAGCGGCAGGTCCGGATCGAGCATGGTGTTGAGCACGTCGACGAACGGCACTTCGGCAATCGCCGCGCCGAACAATTCCGGTCGCTGATTGAGTACCGCGCCAATCAGCAAACCACCGGCACTGCCGCCGCTGATCGCCAGTTGCGGCGCGGTGGTGAAGCCGTTGGCAATCAAATGTTCAGCGCAGGCAATAAAGTCGCTGAAGGTGTTGTGCTTGTGTTCCTGCTTGCCGGCGCGATACCAGGCTTCGCCCAATTCGCCGCCGCCGCGCACGTGCGCGATGGCGAAGGCCATGCCGCGATCCAACAGGCTGAGGCGGGCGTGGGAGAACCACGGGTCGAGGCTTTCGCCGTAGGCGCCGTAGCCGTAGAGATACAACGGCACGGGTTGGCCCAGGTGTTCGCGTTTGACCACCAGACTGATCGGCACTTGTGTGCCGTCCGGCGCGGTGGCCCACAGGCGCTGACTGACGTAGGCATCGGCGTCGAACGGGCCGAGCACGGGGGTTTCCTTGAGCACTTTCTGTTCGCCGTTGCTCAGGTCGAGCTGGCGGATTTGCGCCGGACGGTTCAGGGCTTCGTAGCGCAGGCGGATCCTGTCGCTGACGAACTCCAGGCTGTTCTGGACGTGCAGGCTGTAGGCCGCATCCGGTAATTGCACGCGATAAGGCGCCAGGTCTTGTGGGTGGACTTCGATGATTGGCAAGCCGCCTTCGCGCAGGCTCAGGGTCATGGCGCCGGTGTTGAGGCTCATGCCCTCGATCATCACGCTGTCGCTGTGGGGGATCAGGTTTTGCCAATCGGCTTCGCTTGGCGCCACGCCGGTATCGATGGCGCTGTACAGGGCAAAGTTGATGCCGTCGCGATTGGTACGGATGAACCAGGCCCATTGGCCGTCGAGGGCGCCGTGGTCGACGTCGTATTCATGGTCTTCGACCCGTGGCGCCAGGCAGGTGAAGGCCTGATGCGGCAGGGCGGCGTCAAGCGCCCAGACTTCACTGGTGGTCTTGCTGCCCAGGGACAGCAGCAGTTGCAGTTCGGAGCTTGAGCGGTAGCAATGCAGAAAGAAGCGTCCATCCGGTTCATGGAACACTTCTTCGGCGGCTGTACCGTCCAGTCGATAGCGGAACAGTTTGTGCGGACGATGAGTGTCGTCCAGTTCGCCGAAAAACAGGGTCAGGCTGTCATTGGCCCAGGTCATGCTGCCGTCACAGTCCTGGAATTCCAGCTCGCTGACGCGGCCGTCGGACAGCTCCTTCACGAACAGCGTGTAAATCTCATCGCCGGTGGAGTCGACGCTGTAGGCCAGACGCTGGTGGTCGGGGCTGATGCTGAACGCGCCCAGGGAAAAGAAGCCGCCGTTGGCCAGTTCGTTCGGGTCCAGCAGCAACTGTTCCTGGCTTTCGTCGAGCTGCAAGCTGTCATCGAGCGGACGCGGGCAGCGATAGTGCCGGGCGTATTCGTCACCGGCGGTGGTCCGCGTGTAATACAGGTACGGGCCCCAGGGGGAGGGCAGCGACAGGTCGGTCTCGAGAATACGGCCCTTGATCTCTTCGAACAGGGTTTCGCGCAGGCCGGCCTGATCAGCGGTCAGCGCCTCTTGATAGCTGTTTTCAGCCTTGAGGTAGTCGAGCACGGCGTCGGTGTCGCGCTCCTGCAGCCAGGCATACGGGTCATCGCCTTCGGCCTTGAGGGCAATCGGTGCAGCGGAAACGTTGGCGGATAAGGGCATGGATGGCTCTCGTGGAATGTACGAAATAGGAACGCTCGCAACCTCTGGAGTCGGTCTTGTGTGGCGAGGGGCTTGTCGGAACGCCGCATCGCCCCGTTCGGCTGCGAAGCAGACGTAATTCAGACACTGCAGTGTTGACTAAATACCGCATTGACTGATTTTAGGGCCGCTTTGCGACCCAACGGGGGCAAGCCCCCTCGCCACACAAGCTCGCTCCCACAGGTTGGGTGCCTTGACCTGCTGGTATTGGGGCAAGCCTGATGGGCGAAAAGTCGTTACTATAAGCGCCTCTTTGCCTGCCTTGCCATGGACACCATGACCGAGAACGACTATCTGATCGCTTGGGGCTTCTACGCCTTTGCCGCTTTTGGCTGCCTGTTGGTGTGGATGCGCTTGACCCGCTGGATGTGGCGCTGGCTACGCGAGCCGCTGCGGCTGCTGGTGGCTGTCTTGCTATTCAGCCCGACCATCATCGATCCAGTGAAGGATAAAGTCGCGCCGGCCATCGCCATCACGGCGCTCGACCTGTTGTTCAAGGTCGGCAACAACGCCTGGCGGGCGATTTCCGATCTGTTGATGTACGGCATGATCGCCTTCGGTCTTTATCTGGTCATGGTTGTGATCCGCTTCCCTATCGAGCGCGCATCCAACGCTCGCAAGGAACAGGCCGCCGCCGCCAAGGCCGCGGCCAAAGCCGAAGACCCGGACGATGATCATCCTTTTGGCGGTGCCGGCGATGATCGTTACGGTCGCCCACCGGTGCCGAGCAATCCGCAACGATTGCGCGTCGAGCCGCGTTTATAACCTTGCCCCTGCCTTTTCATCGAGAATCCGAGCATGTGTGAGTTATTGGGCATGAGCGCCAATGTGCCGACCGATATCGTGTTCAGCTTCACCGGGCTGATGCAGCGGGGCGGCCGTACCGGGCCGCACCGTGATGGCTGGGGAATCGCGTTCTATGAAGGGCGCGGTCTTCGGTTGTTTCAGGACCCCGCCGCCAGCTCCGAGTCTGAAGTCGCGAACCTGGTGCAGCGCTATCCGATCAAAAGTGAAGTGGTGATCGGGCACATCCGCCAGGCCAATGTCGGCAAGGTCTGCCTGTCCAACACCCACCCGTTCGTACGTGAACTGTGGGGGCGCAACTGGTGTTTCGCTCACAACGGGCAACTCGCGGACTTTCAACCGGCCGCCAGTTTTTACCGCCCGGTCGGCGATACCGACAGCGAGGCGGCGTTCTGCGACTTGCTCAATCGCATACGCACCGCGTTCCCGGAGCCGGTCGAGGTTGAAAAGCTGCTGCCAGACCTGGTGGCGGCTTGCGCCGAATACCGGAGCAAAGGCGTGTTCAACTGCCTGCTCAGTGACGGCGACTGGCTGTTCTGCTATTGCTCGACCAAATTGGCCCAGATCACCCGTCGGGCGCCATTCGGTCCGGCGCGCTTGAAGGATGTCGATGTGATCGTCGACTTCCAGGCCGAAACCACGCCCAACGACGTGGTGACGGTGATTGCCACCGAACCCCTGACCGAAAACGAAACCTGGACCCGTTACGAACCGGGCCAATGGAGCCTCTGGCGACGCGGCGAATGCGTCAGTCAGGGCAAGACCGAATAAGGATCTCCCCCGATGTTGCTCAGTTATCTACGGCTGGTGTTGTTTGCGGCGGGCCTGTTGATCGGTGTCCAGGTGCCGGGTTTTATCAATGATTACGCGAAGCGGGTCGAAGCACACCTGATTGAGGCGCAGACCGGTTTGAGCGGTTTTCAGGGCACGGCCAACGAGTTTTTCAAGGGTGACATGCAGGCGCTGGTCGCCCATTACCGCGCCAGCGAAGACCCAATCTTTCGCAGCGATGCCGACAGCCTGAGCAACCTGCTGACCCGCCAACTGGCGTTGGACAAGCAATTCCATGCCATGCAAGGCCCGTGGTACATCCGCTTCCTGCAAGTGGTACTGGCCGCCGACCCGGACATCCGCAAGGAAACCTGGAATGGCTACAGCTACCAGATCCTGCTGACACCGGAAGCGATGATCTGGGGCATGAGCGGCGCCATGCTGCTGTCGTTCGGCATCGAATGCCTGTTCCGCTTGATCGACTGGGTGGTGCTGGGCGGCAAACGCCTGCGCCAGAGTCGGCCGATTGAAGACCGGGATGTTCGAGGCCTGTAACCCTGTAGCCGGTTTGCCGGCGATTGCCGCGACAGGTATGTCTGGCAGATCGCATCGCTGACAAACCGGCTCCTGCGTTTACCAGTCGACCGAGTAGCTCATGCTCAGTGTGCGGCCTTCGGCGTTGGCGAACGGCATTCTGGCGTTGGCCTGGGTGAACAGGTTTACGTACGTGCGATTCGTCAGATTAAACACCCCGCCTTCAAGACGACCGACCGGCAGTTGCACGGAGCCGAGCAGGTCCAGCAGCGTATAACCGTCGATGTCGCGTCCGTTGTTGTCCTTGGCGGCGGCGTCATAACGGGCCAAATGCATGCCTTGCAGGCGCAGGTTGTAATCGTCTTCGATATAACCGACGAACAGTGTGGTCTTGGCCGGTGAGATGCGCGTGGCCGGCAGATCGATCCATTTGCCGTTCTGCTCGGTCTCGCCTTTGGCCCAGGCGTAAGTGCCACCCACCGACCATTGATCGGTCACGCGGTAGGTCAGGTTGTTTTCGATGCCGCGAACGCGCTCTTTCTGATTGATCAGACGCAATACGCGATCATTGGCATCGTAGAACTGGGTCACGTCCGAGGTGTTTTCATACACGGTGACGTCGGCCTGCCACTGGTCCCAGTTACCGCGCCAGCCCAGCTCGTAACTGTTGACCTTGATGGCCTGGGCGTTGAGGCTCTGGATGTCAAAGGTGCTGTTGACGTCACGCATGAAGCGCTGGATATCCGGCAACGAAAACCCCTGGCTGAAATTGGCGAATACGTCCTGACTCTCACTCAGGTGATAAACCGCCCCCAGGTTGTACAGCGTGGCATCGTATTTGAGGGTGTCGCCGGGCAGCGTTGCGCGTACGCCGGTCTGGACAATCTCACCATAAGCGATGCTGTCGGAGACGTCGCTTTCGATCCATTCACGGCGCACACCGCCACGCAAGGTCCAGTCACCGATGTCCCAGGACATCTGCCCGAACAGCGACTTGGTGGTGGTTTCGATGTCCGGGCCCAGCTCGTAGGTGTTGCCGGTTTTGGAGTACGTCAGACCATTGAGCGTGTATTGATCACCTCGTTGGCGGGAGCGCTCATTGTCATAATCGGCACCCCAGACCAGGTTGCCCGTGGCACTCCCGATGGCCGGCAGCGGTGTGTCGATGGCAGCGCGCAGGCCGTAGACATCCTGCACGCTGTTGTTGTCGGAGATACCGGCCTTGCCCCGCGACAGATCAGGGAAAAACAGGGCATCGGCGCGGCGCCAGTAACTTTCCAATTGCAGGCCTTGACCGTAGAAGTCCGCGTCGGTGTAGTTGAGGTTGACCGCCTGGTTGTGGGTGTAGGGTTGCTCATCCAGCTTCAATCCCTTGACTGCCACGGCCTGCTGCAGGTTTTTCGGGTCTTTGGTGTAACCCGTGTCCTGCTGATCCTTGTAGTCCTGCAGCGACAGGCTGAGTTTTTTGTCGGCATCCAGTTCGTAACCGAAACGACCTTGCAAGTCATAGGTTTCGGTGTCCATGCTGCTGCCCTGAGAGGTGTCCTGAGGGATGCGGTTGCCGTTGCCGTCGTACATATCGTTACGCTGGATCAGGTCGGCGGCGACGTACCAGTCCAGGGCATCCTTGCGCCCGGTCGCGCTCTGAAAAGTTTCGTAGGCGAAGCCTTTGCTGTTGAGGTTGTTGCCGCTGGTCAGGCCCAGTTTGCTGCTGTAGGCAATGTCCTGACCCTGATTGCGCTTGGTGATGATATTGATGATGCCGCCTGAAGCACCGGCGCCATAGAGGCTGCTGGCGCCGGAAACCACTTCGATGCGTTCGACGCTTGCCGGGGTGACGCTGTTGAGCTGGCGGAAGTTGTCGCGTGTGGCGTTCTGCGATACGCCGTCGATCAATACCAGCATGTTGCGCCCGCGCAGGGTCTGGCCGAAGTTGCTCATCCCTCCGCTGGACGGTGCAAGACCGGGGACCAATTGCCCGAGAATGTCGGAGATGCGGCGACCTGCGCCGCTCTGCTCACGGAGCTGCTGTTCGTCGATCACCAGGACCGAGCCTGGGATCGAGGCGATGGTCGCTTCGCTGCGAGTCGCAGAAACGACGGTGGCTTGCATGTTCAACGTGCCGGGTTGGTCGGTATCTTCGGCCCACGACTGGGCGCTGAAAGTCCCGAGCAACGGGATCAGCAGGGGGAGTCTGGTTCTGGTCATGATGAGGACTTTTTAGTTGTGATAAGTGTGGGTAGATACGTTCGAGCAGCCAGGTGTGGCGTTGAATGACCGCACACAGCGGATCCCGGTGGCGGCTACGGCGTAGGTCAGCGCCACCAGCCAGAAACTGTGGGCCAACCCGACCAGCCCCATGCCGACTCCGCCGAGAACGGTACCGAGCAGCGCGCCGGCCTTGGCCGCGCTATTGCCGAGGCCGAGCGCGAAGCCCTGTTGGTGTGCAGCTACGGTGTTGGCGATCAGTGCATAAGCCACCGGCAGCAGGGCGCCTTGCCAAATGCCCCAGACGAGTCGACTGACGAGAAATCCCAGCCATTCGTTAGCCAATGCCGTGGCCGCCAGCGTCAAGGCACACAGCCAGGCCACGCCTTCGATGACGCGCAAGGTGTAGGCCGGCTGCCAGCGGTCGAACAGGCGTCCCCACAGCGGTGCGGAAATGGCCAGGGTCGCCGCGCTCGCCGCGTAGGTGGCGCCGATCAGCCAGCTAGGGGCGTGCAGAACGTTTGCGACGTACAGCGCGTAGAACGGTTGCGGCATCATCTTCGCCGCCTGAATCAGCACGATCACGAACAGGATTCCACCGAGCCAGCCTTTGGGCAGCACTGCGGGTTCGACAGGTTTTTTCTTCGAGGCCCGAGCCTTGTCGGCCGGCAGGAAAAAACTCCCGAAGGCGCACAGCAGGCAAATCGACGCCGCGCCATAACAGAGCAGGGCAAATCCCGAGACGTCCATCAGCCAGCCGCCCAGTACCGGGCCGATCAATGAGCCGACCGCGGTCGCCGATTGCAGGCGGGCCAGGGTGTGACCCCGTCTGGAACTGTCGCAGCAGGCCAAGGCATAGGCTTGCGCGGCGGCGAGAAACCCGGCCAACGCGCCTTGCATCACGCGAATCCCCACCAGCAGCCACGGGTCCGGCGTGATTGCCGCCAACCCTTGGCACAGCGCAAGTGCCAGCAGCGCCCGAACAATCATCGGTTTGTGTCCGGTGCGATCACCCAATCGGCCCCACAGGGGCGTCAGGAGCATGGCGGCCAGCATTGGGCCGGCATAGACCATTGCCGATAACAGCGCGGTGTAGCTGGCGCGCTCCGGACCGAGCAGATGCTGGATCTGCAGGGGCCAGAACGGGCCGCTCATTTCCATCGCGCCCATGGAGACAAACTGGATAACGATCAGCAGTCGCAGGGCGCGACCGTCAGCGAGCATGGGTGATGGATCGCAGCGGGTTACTCAGGCGCCCGACGATGTCGGCATGACTGTCGAGCAAGCGCATGCGCATGAACGATTTGGCTGGCCAATCCTGTTCCAGCAAGGCCTGGCGCTCGCTTTTCCAGCGTGCCGGTTCAACGCGCTCGCGCAAGGTCTCGAAACACTGTGCAACGTGCGCGGCCAATCGCTCCCAAAGGATGTTTTCCGGCACATCCCAATGGCGGGCACAGAGCAACGTCAGTTCGCCGAGGTGGCACATGAACGTGGTGTGCAGGAGTTTGTCGCGGACAAAACCGGCGTCGTCATACAGGGTCATTTCCGGATCATGCAGCTCGATGTCCAGACCCATGGCGTGCAGAGTTTTGCGATCGATACGCACGTCGCCAAAGTCACGCAACAGCAACCGATTCAACTGCCCGTCAGCGCCCATCACCATGAAACTGTTTTGCTGGTGCGCTTCAAACGCCACGCCGTACATCAGGTAGATGCCCAACAGACTCGGTACCGCAATCGACAGGTAATCATCGAAGAACGCCAGCATCGCTTCGCTGTCGTCACGACCCTGAGCCAGTTTTACCCAATCACGCAGCAACGGTTGTTCGAATTCGTTGACGGCGAACAGGCTGCCGACCGGCACCGCCAGCTCGCCTTTTTGCAGCAGGGTGAGGGGGTTGTCGCGATACAGCACGGCGGCATGCCGGGAGCGTTCGTCATCGGCCGGTTGCGGCGCGTAATGCACGCCGACGCGCTCCGGAACGATGTTCAACAGGCGCTGAATCTGTGGCTCCTGATCGAGAATGTTCAGTATCAGTTGACTGATGCGCGGCCCCATCCGGGCCGAGCGCGGCGACACGGTGCGCTGCACACTGGTCAGGCGCAAGGCCACCGGCAGTTTGACCATCGGCGCGACGCGGCTGGCGTCCGGCAGGACCGTGCGGAAGGACATGGTCGGGTGACCGGTAAAAGCAACGATGTCAGTGACGATCAGCAGGTTGTCGGCGATCTCGTTGGCGAACGAATCCGGCAGTTCTTCATGGGCTTGCCATGGGTGCGACGGGAGCGGGAGGTAATCCTTGGCGTCCAGGCCCAGTTGCTGCAAATGGTGCTGCAATTGGTCGGCGGCCTGCGGGAAGTGACCTTGCCACCAATCCCAATAATCGCCAGTACCCGCCAGCGTTTCGACGTGTGCGTACTGGCGATGCAGGGCGCACAGCACAATCGGAAAACTCGCTTCGAACTCTGGCGAGAAAGCGATGACCTGAGCGGCGCTCAAACCCAGTTTGGTCTTGTAGTTCGGGTGCCACGGATGGCCGAGCGTGCCCCACTGTTCGAGCAGTGATGTCGGGTTCTGATGAGCGACACCGGCTTTGAGCCAGGCGAGCAGGTTGTCGTCGTAACCGGTGTCGATCTGTTCTCTCAGGCGCTCGGTCCATCCATGGTGAAACGCCAGGCACAGGGTGTCGTTGCTGAAGCTGTCATCCAGCTCCCGGGCCAGACGCTGCAGTACCTGGGGGGAGGCTGACGGGTTGAGCCGAGTGCTGAGGTGAGCGAGCAATTCGCTGGGCAGCTGGATTTTGTGGGGCCGTCTGTCGGGGGTGTGCAGGACGATGCTACCGCGTACGTCCCAGCTGTTCATCCTGTTGCCAGACAAGTGCTCGAAGCGCAGGTGCATGCCATCGTCGAGCGGCAGCCAGCAGCGGTTATTGTCGGCGTATTCGCAAGCGTCGGGGTCGATCAGACCTTCACGAAACAACGCCTGAATCAGGCGTTGGAAGCAGCGCTGGGCGGCAGGCTCCAGCGCATTGCTCAAATGGTCGAGAGTGATGCGGTGGGACTGAAAAGCCTGAGTGCCGAGGGCTTCGCTCCAGTGAGCGAGCAATAGCTGCTGTTTTTGCGTGTAGGCGCGCATCAAGTCCGGTTCCTTGTGGACAGTTGGTTAGCTGAAAGCGCGCAGAGAATACCTTCTTGAAAAATTAATGCAAATGATAGTGTTTCATATTTAGACTGTGGGAAATTTCCTTCAGGATGTGGCCGGGGGATTGCTCAAGACAATGTAGTGCTCACCCACTTTCTGCGCATAACGCTCCAGGACGTGCTGACACAACGCCACAATCTCCTCGACCCACTCAACGCCCGTGCGCCACGACACCACCACCTGCAAGTCCGGTGGTCGTTGCTCAATCGCCAGCACGGTCAGTTCCCCACGCGCCAGTTCTTCGGCCACCAGCACCGGCGGCAGCGCGCCAATGCCGAAACCATCGCGCAGCAATCGGGTAATTGCCGACACCGAGTTCACGCAGTTCAGGCGTGGCGTCATTACGCCATTGGCCTGCATCAAGGCGAGCACTTCCTGATGGGGATGGGAGTTTTTCGAATAGGTAATGATCCTCTCCCGCGCTAAATCGACGATGCCTGAATACTCGCGGTTGTACAGGGAATTGCTCGCCGCGATCCAGCCCATGGGATGACTGGCCAGTTCCAGGCTACGCACGCTTTCCTGGCGCATCAGGTCGGTTTGCAGGATCAGGTCGAGAAAGCCTTTTTGCAGCTGATCGCAAAGGTTTAGCGACGTATCGGCGACCAGTTCGATTTCCACCAACGGATAGAGGTCTGTCATCTGCGCCACCAGCGGGCTCAGCCAGGTGTGGATCACCGTGTCCATCACGCCGATCCGCACCCGCCCGACCTTGCTTGAACGGGTCTCGATCGACTGTTTGAGCGCCTGCATGGTGTCCATCATCTGCTCGGCATAGTCGAGCACTTTCAGGCCTTCGGGCGTCAGGCTGACGCCGCGTGAATCACGCAAAAACAGCTTCACCCCCAGCTCACTTTCGAGCACGGCGATGCGGCTGGATATTGAGGCCTGGGTGGTGAAGAGCTTGTCGGCGGTCAGGCGAAAACTCTTGAGTCGGGCGACCCAGACAAAGGTCTCGAGAAACTTCAGATTCATGGGATCAACTTTTTCTTATGCCTAAGACCGGTTTTTATTAGTTGGACGCCACAGGGCCAGGCACCCAAAAATCGGCGCATCCGGTTCCCACGATAGGCGTCGTCGGGGCTCAGAACAATACCAATAAAAAACCAGCGCGGAGATTTGCCATGAGTGCGCCCGACACGCTCGACATCCCCAAAACCGCGGCTCGGCCGGGACCTTTCGACTGGTACCGCAACATCAATCAGCAGGAACGCCGCACCTTCTGGAGCTGCAAGATCGGCTATGGCCTGGACGGCATGGACACCCAGATGCTCAGCTTCGTGGTGCCCACCCTCATTGCCATGTGGGGCATCACCACCGGCGAAGCCGGGCTGATTCACACCAGCACTCTGATCGCCTCGGCCATCGGCGGTTGGGTGGCGGGGATCCTCTCGGACCGCATCGGTCGTGTGCGCACCCTGCAACTGACAGTGCTGTGGTTCGCCTTCTTCACCTTCCTCTGCGGCTTTGCGCAAAACTACGAGCAACTGTTGATCAGCCGCACCCTGATGGGCTTCGGTTTCGGCGGCGAATGGACCGCCGGCGCGGTGCTGATGGGCGAAGTGATTCGCGCCAAGGACCGTGGCAAAGCGGTCGGCATGGTGCAATCGGGCTGGGCGCTGGGGTGGGGGCTGACGGCGATTCTGTATGCGCTGCTGTTCTCGGTGTTGCCACCGGAAGACGCCTGGCGGGCACTGTTCATTCTCGGCATCGTGCCGGCGATTTTTGTGATTTTCGTGCGTCGCCTGGTCAAGGATCCGGAAATCTATCGCGAGGCCAAGGCCAGGCAGGAACCGAGCAACCCGGCGAAGTTCTACGAGATTTTTGCCCCGGGCATCCTCTTCACCACGATTCGCGCTTCCGTGCTGACCACTGGCGCACTGGGCGGTTACTACGCGATTACTTCATGGTTACCGACGTTTCTGAAGAACGAACGGGGTTTGAGCGTACTCGGTACGGGCGGTTATCTGGCGATGGTGATCGTCGGTTCCTACGTCGGTTACGTCATCAGCGCGTACCTGACTGACATCCTCGGCCGTAAAAAGAATTTCATCCTGTTCGCTGTTGGCTCGTTCACCATCGTGTTGCTCTACACCCAACTGCCGGTCAGCAATGGCGTGATGCTCTGGCTGGGTTTCCCGCTAGGCTTCTTTGCTTCGGGGATCTTCAGTGGCATGGGGGCGTTTTTGACTGAACTGTTCCCGACGCGGATTCGCGGCTCGGGCCAGGGTTTTTGCTACAACATCGGTCGGGCGCTGGCGGCACTGTTTCCGCTGCTGATCGGTTTGCTCAGCCAGAAGGTGCCCTTGAGCGTCGGTATCGGGGCGTTTGCGGCGGTGTCTTACGGCGTCGTGATCCTCGCCGCGCTGAGCCTGCCGGAAACCCGTGGCAAACAACTGGATGCGCAGTAATCTGCCTGCATCTGACAAGAACAATGCCTACAGGAGTGTTCACCGTGAGCCGCCTGCAATTGAACTGCGACATCGGCGAGAGCTTCGGCAACTGGACCCTGGGTCTGGACGCCGAGGTCATGCCCTTCATTGATTGCGCCAACATCGCCTGCGGTTTTCACGCCGGTGACCCGAGCATCATGCGCAAGACCGTCAGCCTTGCGCTGAGCAACGGCGTGCAGATCGGCGCACACCCGGCCTATCAGGATCTGGTCGGTTTCGGCCGTCGCTCCATGACGTATACCGCCCAGGAACTCCAGGACATCCTGCATTACCAGATCGGCGCCCTCGACGGCATTTGCCGGGCTCAGGGCGGGCGTGTCAGCTACGTCAAACCCCACGGCGCGATGTACAACGACATGATGGCCAACCCGGCGCAATTGCGTGCGGTGCTGCAGGCCGTGGCGGCATACGACCGCAGCTTGCCGCTGATGTTAATGGCCACCCGTGACAACAGTGCCGCGCAGCAACTGGGCGATGAATATGGCGTGACGTTGTGGTTCGAGGCCTTCGCCGACCGCGCCTACGACAGTGCGGGCATGCTGGTTTCGCGGCAACTGCCGGGCGCGGTACATCATGATCCCGAGAAAATCATCGAGCAGGCGCTGACCATTGCCCGTGGCGACTACCTTACCGCCAGCGACGGCAGCGCGTTGCACTTGCAAGCCAATACCCTCTGCGTGCACGGCGACAATGCCAGTTCGGTCGCCGCTGTGCGACGGATTCGCGAAGCCCTTGATCAGCAGAGCACACCATGAAACCGCGGGTGGAAGTGGTGGCGCTGGATTGCCTGATGGTGCGTCTGTTCGATCAGATCAGCGAGGCCAACATGCCGTGGATGCTGGCCGCCAGCGAAAATCTGCGGGCTGCGTTCGGTACGCATCTCATCGATCTGGTGCCGTCCTATACGACATTAATGGTGCATTACGATTTGATCGCGCTGAACCCGGCGCAGGCTCGGGAATTGATCGCCGAAGCGTTGATCGATCTATCGCCCAACACTCGTACCGGCGGCAAATGCCATGTGCTGCCGGTTTGGTATGACCTGAGTGTCGGCCCGGAACTGCGCCTGTTGTCGCGACGCAGTGGACTGGCGGTGGAGGAGGTGATCCGTCGTCACAGCGAGCGCGAATACCAGGTATTTGCCTTGGGTTTCGCGCCGGGTTTCGCGTTCATGGGATTGGTCGAGGAAGTGCTCGCCGCGCCACGCCTGAACACCCCGCGCAAGAAAGTCGCGGCCGGCAGTGTCGGCATTGCCGAGCGCCAGACCGCCGCCTATCCGGTGATATCCCCCGGCGGCTGGAACCTGATCGGTCGCACCCCGGCCAAACTGTTCGACCGTGAACGCGACGACTACAGCCTGATGCAACCCGGGGACACGGTGCGTTTTGAAGCCGTCAGCCATGCCGAGTTCATCCATCTGGGCGGTGACGACACGCCATTGGAGGCGCAGGTATGAGCCGCTTATCGATTGAAGCCAGTACGCCGCTGTGCCTGTTGCAGGACGCCGGTCGCTTCGGTGTGCGTCACCTGGGCGTGACGCAGGGGGGCGGGCTGGATTGGCGTTCGATGTCCTGGGCCAACTGGCTGTTGGGCAATGACCTGAATGCGCCGGTGATCGAAATCACCCTCGGCGGTTTCACCGTGGTAGCTGAAGAAGATTGCGTGCTGGCGTTGGCCGGGGCCGATTTGGGGGCGAGCGTGAACGGCGAGGCGCTGGCGCCATGGCGCAGCTTTCGGCTGCATAAAGGTCAGCGATTGCAGTTTACGCAGCCGCTGCTCGGGGCTCGGGCCTATCTCGCAGCGCCGGGCGGGTTTGATGCACCAAGCGTCCTGGGCAGCCGTTCGACCGTGGTTCGTGAGGAACTGGGCGGTCTGGATGGCCAGGGCCGGGCATTGGCTAAAGGTGAGCAGTTGAGTTGTTCCGGGAGTGCGTTGCTCTTGGTGCGGGAGTTACCGGTGGAACATCGTCCGGACTTTTCCGATGATTCGCCGCTGGATCTGGTGCTCGGCGCGCAGATCGGCGAGTTCAGCGGGCAGAGTGTGTTCGACGCGTTCAACCGTGTGTGGACCCTCGACAGTCGTGCCGACCGGATGGGTATTCGCCTGCTGGGTACAGCGTTGCAGTACCAGGGGAAACCGATGATTTCCGAAGGCATTCCGCTCGGCGCGGTGCAGGTGCCGCCGGACGGGCAGCCGATTGTGTTACTCAATGATCGGCAGACCATTGGTGGCTATCCGCGGCTGGGGGCGTTGACGCCATTGGCGCTGGCGCGGCTGGCGCAGTGCCTGCCGGGGGCGAAGGTGCGGTTGCGGCCGGTGGTACAGGAGGTGGCGCATCGGCAGCAGGTCGAGTATCTGGGTAGGTTTTCAAATAGCTAAAAGCTTCGCGAGCAAGCCCGCTCCCACATTTGATCTCCAGTGGACACATACTTGTGTACGACAAAGATAAAGTGTGGGAACGGGCTTGCTCGCGAAGAGGCCATCACTGGCAACGGATTACTTGGAAAGAAACCGCATCCCTTCCTCCAACCCCCGAAGGGTCAGCGGATACATCTGGTCATCGATCAAGTCCCGCACAATATTGGTCGACGAGGTATAGCCCCACGTATCTTTCGGATACGGGTTAATCCAGATGAGTTTCTTGTACTTCTCCTTGAACCGTTGCATCCACACATACCCGGCTTCTTCGTTCCAGTGCTCGACGCTGCCGCCCGCCTGGGTGATCTCATAAGGTGCCATGGCGGCATCACCGATGAAGATCACTTTGTAGTCGGCACCGTACTTGTGCAGCAAGTCCTGGGTCGATGTGCGTTCAGAAGTACGACGCATGTTGTTCTTCCACACCGATTCATAAATGAAGTTGTGGAAATAGAAGTACTCCAGGTGCTTGAACTCGGTCTTGCAGGCCGAGAACAATTCCTCGCAAATCTTTACGTGCGCGTCCATCGAGCCGCCGATGTCGAACAGCAGCAACAATTTGACGGTGTTGCGCCGCTCTGGCCGCATCTGGATGTTCAGCAGCCCGGCGTCTTTGGCGGTGTGGTCGATGGTGCCATCGATGTCCAGCTCTTCCGCCGCACCCTGACGCGCGAACTTGCGCAGTCGGCGCAGGGCCACCTTGATATTGCGCGTGCCCAGTTCTACCGAATCATCGAGGTTCTTGTACTCGCGCTGATCCCAGACCTTAACTGCCTTGCCTTGGCGCTTGCCGGCATCGCCGACCCGAATGCCTTCCGGGTTGAAGCCACCGGAGCCGAACGGGCTGGTGCCTCCGGTGCCGATCCACTTGTTGCCACCGGCATGACGTTCTTTCTGTTCTTCGAGGCGTTTCTTGAACTCTTCGATCAGTTTGTCCAGGCCGCCAAGAGACTGGATCGCCGCGCGTTCTTCGTCAGTCAGGGAACGTTCGAATTCCTTGCGCAACCAGTCTTCGGGAATCAGGGCCTGAAGGTGATCGTCGAGTTTTTCCAGGCCATTGAAGTAAGCCCCGAACGCCCGGTCGAATTTGTCGAAATGCTTTTCGTCCTTCACCAGAATCGCTCGGGACAAGTAATAAAACTCGTCCATGTCGGCGAAAGTCACGCGCTGTTTCAGCGCGTTGATCAGGTCCAGCAACTCACGCACCGAGACCGGCACCTTGGCGGCGCGCATTTCATTAAACAGGTTGAGCAGCATGGCATCAGCCTCTTAGCGGGTGCCGCGACGGCTCATGAACGCCAGGCGCTCAAGCAATTGCACGTCCTGTTCGTTCTTCACCAGCGCACCGGCCAGCGGCGGGATGGCTTTGGTCGGATCGCGTTCGCGCAGCACCGCTTCGCCAATGTTGTCGGCCATCAGCAGCTTGAGCCAGTCCACCAGTTCGGAGGTCGAAGGCTTTTTCTTCAGGCCTGGCACTTTGCGCACGTCGAAGAACACATCCAGCGCTTCGCTGACCAAATCTTTCTTGATGTTCGGGTAGTGCACGTCGACGATTTTCTGCAGCGTGACGCGGTCGGGGAAGGCGATGTAGTGGAAGAAGCAACGGCGCAGGAAGGCGTCCGGCAGCTCTTTCTCGTTGTTGGAGGTAATGATGATGATCGGGCGCTTCTTGGCCTTGATTGTTTCGTCGATCTCGTAAACGTAGAACTCCATCTTGTCGAGTTCTTGCAGCAAGTCGTTCGGGAACTCAATGTCCGCCTTGTCGATCTCGTCGATCAGCAGAATCACCCGCTCTTCGGACTCGAAGGCTTCCCAGAGCTTGCCCTTTTTCAGGTAGTTGCGAACGTCGTGGACCTTTTCGGTGCCCAGTTGCGAATCACGCAGGCGGCTCACCGCGTCGTACTCGTACAGGCCCTGATGCGCCTTGGTGGTGGATTTGATGTGCCAGGTAATCAGCTTGGCGCCGAAGGACTCGGCCAGTTGCTCGGCCAGCATGGTTTTGCCCGTGCCCGGCTCGCCCTTGACCAGCAGTGGACGCTCCAGGGTAATGGCGGCGTTGACCGCCAGCTTCAGGTCATCGGTGGCGACGTAGGCCTGGGTGCCTTCGAACTTCATCTGCTAATCCTCGAACGGTGACGCCGACCTGAACGGGGCAGGGCGGGACGCAATAATGGTGATGCCCGACTATACCGCGCTGCCCGGTCGACTGTGAACGCAGACGACTTATTCAGTCTCTGAATGGGGCGTCACATCTTGACTCGGTTTTGGCTGCTTGCAGGCTCAGCCCGCCTCCGGCTTCGGACGTTCATACCGGGCATTGAACGCCTGGATGAAACCATTACGCAAAATCTGCAAAAACGCCTGGAACGCGCTGATGTCCTGGCGATGCACATTACCGCTCAGTTCCACTCGGGTTGCGAACTGGTTTTTGCCCTGGTTTTTAAGCACGGTTTCTGAGCCGCCGACGATGGCTTCCCAGATGGAGCGGAAAATCCCCTTGTCCTTGTTCTCCACGTCTTGCTGCCAATTGAATACGTCGACGTCCTTCAACAACGGTTTGATGTAGCCGGTCAATTGGGCTTTTTTCGCTTGTGCTTCGATGACCACGTCGCCATGACCTGCATTGAAGTCGAATTTTCCGTAGGCCGAGGCGAAGTCGTTCATGCGTTTGAGTTCGATGTCCTTGGCCCGCAGGCGGAATTCAAAGTCTTCGAAGTTGCTTAACGGGTCGAACGTTGCAGTGGTTTCCAGCGGCGCATGTCCCAGTAACAGGGCCTTGCCTTCAAAGCGAGCGTCACGCTTGCCTTCTTTGTCGACCACATTGGTCAGGTTATAAATGCTGGCATTGACCTGCGTGGCGTTCATGTTCACGGGCGGCTTGGAATTGAAGTTGCGAAAACTGAGTTTGCCGTCGTAGATCCGCACTTCGTCGAGGGTGAAGGGGGCTAATTTGCCCAGTTGCGAACGCCAGTCAGTGCCCTGACCGGTCTGCGAGTTTTGCTTGTTGGGGCCGCCATCGACGAAGTTCACCTCTGGATTGAAGAATTGCACCCGGGCCACCACCGCATGGTCGTACCACAGCGAGTGCCAACTGACAGAAAGGTCGATCAGCGGTGCATTGACGAACGGCACCGGCACCTTGCCGTCGACCTTGACGATTTTCAGTCCGTTGATTTTGTAGGCGCCGCGCCACAGGGCCAGGTCCACATCGGTGACCTTGCCCCGGTAATCACCCATGTTCGCCAGTTTGTCGTTCAGGTAGTCGCGCACCATGTAGGGCAAGGCGATGTGCAGCGCAATCAGCAGCACAACGAGGCCGGCGAGGGTCCACAGGGGCCAGCTGTATCGACGCTTCATGATGGCAATTCTCAGGCGATGTAAAGCCATTGACTGCGCCTGCTGCAGGACGTTCGGTCGAACTGGACGACCACCGGCAACAGGCTTACCTTTGTGGGCTTATTCAATGCTGTACAAGGACCCAGCCATGAGCCGTATTTACGCTGACAACGCCCACTCCATCGGTAATACACCGCTGGTGCAGATCAACCGCATCGCCCCTCGCGGCGTGACCATCCTGGCCAAGATCGAAGGGCGCAACCCGGGTTATTCGGTCAAGTGCCGGATCGGCGCAAACATGATCTGGGACGCTGAGAGCACCGGTAAACTCAAGCCTGGCATGACTATTGTCGAACCGACCTCGGGCAATACCGGGATCGGTCTGGCGTTTGTCGCCGCTGCCCGTGGTTACAAGTTGATGCTGACCATGCCGGCGTCCATGAGTATTGAACGCCGCAAAGTGCTCAAGGCGCTGGGTGCCGAACTGGTGTTGACTGAACCGGCAAAGGGCATGAAAGGCGCGATTGAAAAAGCCGGTGAAATTGTTGCCAGCGACCCGGCCAGGTACTTCATGCCAGCGCAATTCGATAATCCGGCCAACCCGGCCATCCACGAAAAAACCACCGGTCCGGAAATCTGGAACGATACCGATGGCGCGGTCGATGTGCTGGTGGCAGGCGTCGGAACAGGTGGAACTATTACCGGTATCTCGCGGTACATCAAGAATACCCAAGGTAAACCGATTATCTCGGTGGCCGTTGAACCTTCGGTTTCTCCGGTGATCACCCAGGCCATCGCCGGTGAAGAAATCAAGCCGAGCCCGCACAAGATTCAGGGCATTGGTGCCGGTTTTGTACCAAAGAACCTTGATCTGGCGATGGTTGATCGGGTCGAGCTGGTGACTGACGACGAGTCCAAGGCCATGGCCTTGCGCTTGATGCAGGAAGAGGGGATTTTGTGCGGTATCTCGTGCGGCGCTGCCATGGCCGTCGCGGTTCGCCTGGCGGAAACCCCGGAAATGCAAGGCAAGACCATCGTGGTGATCCTGCCGGATTCGGGCGAACGCTACCTGTCGAGCATGTTGTTCAGCGATTTGTTTACCGAGCAGGAGAATCAGCAATAAGCGTGACTTGGGGGTAAGTGTTGGTTGAACGGGGGCTGAATTCAGATCAGCCCCCGTTCAGGAACCTTATGTTAAGAAGTGCTTTATTGCGCAATCCTTAATACTGAATGTTGGATGAGGCGGGTTTTTCCCGAGGTCGGGAATGTTTATCATGGCCGACCGCCACGTCGGGTGAATGGCGTTGTGCGATGAGCCTAATCTCAAGGAGTCGTTGATGAGCTTTTCCTTTGCCGCGAAAGCGTCGGTGTTGTTGCTGTTTCTGGGCAGCACCCTCTATGTCCATTTGCGCGGCAAGGCGCGATTGCCGGTGTTACGGCAATTCGTCAATCACTCGGCATTGTTCGCACCCTACAACGCCTTGATGTACCTGTTCTCCGGGGTACCTTCCAAACCCTATCTGGATCGCAGCAAGTTTCCGGAACTGGACGTGCTCAAGGACAACTGGGAAGTTATCCGCGACGAAGCGATGCACTTGTTCGACGAGGGTTATATCCGCGCTGCCGAGAAGAACAACGATGCCGGTTTCGGTTCGTTCTTCAAGAAAGGCTGGAAACGTTTTTACCTCAAGTGGTACGACAAGGCATTGCCCTCGGCAGAAGCCCTGTGCCCGAAGACCGTGGAACTGGTCAACAGCATTCCCAACGTAAAAGGTGCGATGTTTGCGTTACTGCCAGGTGACAGTCACCTCAATCCCCACCGTGATCCGTTTGCCGGTTCTTTGCGCTATCACCTGGGGCTGTCGACACCCAACTCCGATGATTGCCGCATCTTCGTTGACGGCCAGGTCTATGCCTGGCGCGATGGCGAAGACGTGATGTTCGATGAGACCTATGTGCATTGGGTCAAGAACGAAACCGGGACAACCCGGGTGATTTTGTTCTGCGATATTGAGCGTCCGCTGAGTAATCGCGTCATGACGGGCATTAACCGGTGGATCAGCGGTTGGCTCGGTCGTGCCACAGCCCCGCAAAACCTTGATGATGAACGCGTGGGCGGGATTAACCGGGCCTATGCCTGGAGCAAGAATTCCAGCGACAAAGTCAGTGGAGTGGTCAAGCGGTGGAAGCGCCGTTATCCCAAGGCTTACCGCGTACTGCGGCCAGTGTTGGCGGTGCTGGTGTTGATGTTGTTGGGGTATTGGTTGTTTGGCTGAGTGGGTCTGCGGGTCAAGAAAAAAGATCGCCGAACGGTGATCTTTTTTTTTGTTTTGTGGGAGCTTTCCTACGGCTTTGTAGTACGATTCGCACCCGCAAACGCCCAGAAGCTTCAGCGGCCTGTCGCTGAATCTGCGGTAAATTTGAACAGCATAATTTTCATGCTGCTTTCATAACCTTCGTCTTTCCTGTCAGTCCAAGTATGCGCTTGGGATTAGAACTCGTACTGTCTGGCGTTCTAATCGAAAATATTCAAATATTTCCCAGGTCAGGCTGCGGGCTTAAGCAGGGCGCGTCGGATAGCCTCCGGTCGAGACCCGCGGATTGCTGGGGTTTAACCGGGTCGTCAATATTCTGTGCAAATCTTTCGCAAGTTTACTGAGCTGATGCCGATAACAATTTTTTGACGCCTATCGTTTGTTTTTTGAATTCATATAAGTTGGCAGCAGTCCTGTAAGAAAGCAGGGAAGGAAATTTTGTGGGTATCTTGGAATCCAGCGTTCTTCATTCCTGTGTCAGTGACACATTGAGTGATTGCAGCACTGAGAAAGTCGCAATCCTGATGTGTTCCTACAATGGCGAGTCTTTTTTAGCCGAGCAGTTGGAGTCGTTCCAGCGGCAGACACACCTTAACTGGAGTGTTTATGTTTCGGATGATGGCTCCCAAGACCGGACGTTGGAGATCCTTCACGCGACAAGCCGCCTGTGGGAACCAGGGCGCCTGCAGATCTATGAAGGGCCTCGGAATGGTTTTGTAACAAATTTCCTGTCTTTGACTTGCCGGACAGAGATAGCGGCCGACTTCTACGCATGGGCCGATCAGGACGATGTCTGGAAGGACGACAAACTTGAGCGGGCGCTCGCCTGGTTAAGGACTGTACCGCCGAATACTCCAGCGCTTTACTGCGGCCGCACCGAGCTGATTTGTGAATCAGGTGTACCTTTCGGCTATTCACCCAAATTTATTCTTCCCCCGCATTTTTCCAATGCGCTGGTGCAAAACATTGGCGGCGGAAACACCATGGTGTTTAACCAGGCTGCCCGGGCGCTTCTGCAAGAGGCGGGTGAAAACATGGATGTTCCCTCGCACGACTGGTGGGCTTACCAGCTGATTTCCGGTTCAGGCGGTGCGGTCTACTATGACCCCGTCCCGGCTGTACTCTATCGCCAGCACGATGAAAACGTGGTCGGAACCAACTCCAGCTGGTGGGCTCGCCTCAAGCGGCTGCGAATGGCGTTTCAGGGGCGTTTTTATGAGTGGAACTCCCAGAATATCGATGCCCTTGAGTCCATGCGTCATCGTTTGAGTCATGAGCATCAAGCGAAGCTGGACCAATTCAAGGTGGCGCGCGAGCAACCATTATTACCCAGGATTCTGGGTTTCAAACGTGCCGGTTTATATCGGCAGACTGTCGTTGGGAACCTGGGGCTGATCCTCGCAACTTTACTGAAAAAGATCTAATTCCATGACCATCTTAGTAACTGGCGGTGCAGGCTTCATCGGGGCGAACTTCGTATTGGATTGGCTGACTCATTCCGATGAGACCGTGATCAACCTGGACAAGCTGACCTATGCAGGCAACCTGGATAATCTGAGCAGCCTTGCAGGTAACGAGCGGCACGTATTCGTGCGTGGCGATATAGGCGACAGCGCTTTGGTCGCGCGCCTGCTGGAAGAGCACCAGCCTCGTGCGATTCTGAACTTTGCCGCCGAATCTCATGTCGATCGCTCCATCCATGGCCCGGAAGACTTCATCGAGACCAACATCGTCGGTACTTTCCGCATGCTGGAAGCTGTCCGTGCCTACTGGAAGGGGATGGCGTCCGACGCACAGCAGGCGTTCCGCTTTCTGCATGTGTCTACGGACGAAGTCTACGGCTCTCTGGCCAAAGATGAGGCAGCGTTCAGCGAAAGCCACCAGTACGAACCGAACAGTCCTTACTCCGCCAGCAAGGCAGCCAGTGACCACCTGGTTCGCGCCTATCACCACACCTACGGCCTGCCGGTACTGACAACCAATTGCTCGAACAACTACGGGCCTTACCACTTCCCGGAAAAACTCATTCCGCTGATGATCGTCAACGCGCTGCAGGGCAAGGCATTGCCTGTCTACGGCGACGGCCAGCAGATTCGTGACTGGCTGTATGTAAAAGACCATTGCAGCGCCATTCGCCGCGTGCTGGAAGCCGGCACCGTGGGAGAGGTCTACAACGTCGGCGGTTGGAACGAAAAGCCAAATCTCGACATCGTCCACACCGTTTGCGCTTTGCTGGATGAACTGCGTCCGCGCACTGATGGCCAGCCTTACAAGGCTCAAATCAGCTACGTGACCGATCGTCCCGGGCACGACCGTCGTTACGCCATTGATGCTCGCAAACTTGAGCGTGAGTTGGGCTGGAAACCGGCGGAAACCTTCGAAACCGGTATTCGCAAAACCGTTCAGTGGTACCTGGATAATCAGGATTGGGTCAGCAACATCCAGTCCGGCGCTTATCTCCAGTGGGTACAAAAAAACTACGCCGGGCGCAATGAATGAAAATTCTTTTACTCGGTAAAAACGGCCAGGTGGGGTGGGAACTGCAACGCAGCCTCGCGCCTCTGGGAGAGTTGCTTGCGCTGGACTCCCGCAGCCAGGAGTACTGTGGCGACTTGAATGACCTGGTGGGGCTGGCTGACACCGTACGGCGCTTTGCGCCTGACGTGATCGTCAATGCCGCGGCCTATACCGCTGTCGACAAGGCCGAAAGCGAGCCGCAACTGGCACGCCGGGTGAATGCAGAAGCGCCAGCGGTACTGGCCCGCGAAGCCCAGCGTATCAACGCCTTGTTGGTGCATTACTCCACCGACTATGTATTCGCCGGAAATGGCGATACCCCTTGGCAGGAGAGTGATCCGGTTGCGCCACTGAGTGTCTACGGTTCCAGTAAGCTTGAGGGCGAGCAGGCCATTCAGGCGTCTGGCTGCTCGCACCTGATCTTTCGCACCAGCTGGGTGTACGCCGCGCGTGGAAACAACTTCGCCAAGACGATGCTGCGTCTGGCCCGCGAGCGCGACAGCCTGAACGTGATCGACGATCAGTTCGGCACACCGACCGGCGCCGATCTGCTGGCCGATGTGACCGCTCATGCGATCCGCACTGTGCAGCAACAGCCGCAATTGGGTGGGCTGTACCATCTGGCGGCAGCGGGCGAAACCACATGGTGCCGTTACGCCAGGTTTGTGCTTGAGCAAGCCCAGGCGGCAGGCGTGGATCTGAAAGTGACCCCGGCAATGGTCGGCGCGATTACGACCGAGGCTTACCCGACACCGGCAAAGCGTCCGAACAACTCGCGACTCAATACTCAAAAACTGCAAAATGCCTTTGTACTGCGCTTGCCTGAATGGCAAACCGGTGTGGCACGGATGCTCACAGAAATATTAGAGAATTAAGCATGATTAAACGTAAAGGAATCATCCTGGCCGGCGGCTCGGGCACTCGACTGCATCCTGCAACGCTGGCTATATCCAAGCAGTTGCTGCCGGTTTACGACAAGCCGATGATCTACTACCCGCTGACCACCCTGATGCTGGCGGGCATCCGCGATATCCTGATCATCTCCACGCCGCAAGACACCCCGCGCTTCGAGCAGTTGCTGGGTGACGGCACCCGTTGGGGGTTGAACATCTCTTACGCGGTGCAGGCATCACCGGATGGCCTGGCGCAAGCCTTCATCATCGGTGAAGAGTTCATCGGCGATGATCCGGTTGCCCTGGTACTCGGTGACAACATCTACCACGGCCACGACTTCTATGAACTGCTGCATAACGCCATGGCGCGCCAGGAAGGTGCCAGCGTCTTCGCCTACCACGTCAATGACCCTGAGCGTTACGGCGTCGTCGAGTTCGATGCTCAAGGCAGGGCCGTCAGTCTGGAAGAGAAGCCGCTCAAGCCTAAATCGAACTACGCGGTCACCGGCCTGTACTTTTATGACAACCAGGTTGTCGCAATTGCAAAAGGCATCAAGCCGTCGCCTCGGGGCGAACTGGAAATTACTGACCTGAACCGTGTCTATCTCGAACAGGGCAACCTGTCGGTCGAGATCATGGGGCGCGGCTACGCCTGGCTGGATACCGGTACTCATGATTCCCTGCTGGAAGCGAGTCATTTCATTGCCACTCTCGAACACCGCCAGGGTCTAAAGGTGGCTTGCCCAGAAGAGATTGCCTTCCGTCAGAAGTGGATCACCGCCGAACAACTCGAAGTGCTCGCAGCGCCGCTGATGAAAAACGGCTATGGCCAGTACCTGAAACGCCTTCTGCACGAGACGATTTTCTGATGAAAGCTACACCATTAGCCATAGCTGACGTCGTGCTGTTCGAGCCCAGAGTATTTGGCGATGAGCGTGGCTTTTTCTTTGAAAGCTTCAATGAAGCGCAGTTTTCAGAGGCCATTGGCAAAGACGTCAAGTTCGTACAGGACAACCATTCCCGCTCCCTGAAAAACGTCCTGCGCGGCCTGCATTACCAGGTTGAACAGGCACAAGGGAAGCTGGTACGGGTGGTGTCCGGTGAAGTCTTCGACGTGGCCGTTGATATACGCAAATCGTCGCCAACCTTCGGGCACTGGGTGGGCGAAATCCTGTCCGCTGAAAACAAGCGGCAATTGTGGGTGCCTGAAGGGTTTGCGCATGGTTTCTATGTGTTGTCGGAGGCTGCCGAGTTTCTTTACAAGACGACCGATTACTATGCGCCTGCGCATGAGCGTTGCATCGCGTGGGATGAACCTTCCTTGGGCATCAATTGGCCGTGCGTGGGTCGCCCAGACCTCTCTGTAAAAGATCAGCAGGGATCACTATTGAAAGATGCCGAGGTGTTTGCCTGATGCAAACTCACTCCATCTCCCCCAAAGAGCTCGTTAAAAGCCTTTGGTCTAACCGTAGTCTGATCAAGGCAATGATCAAGCGCGAAGTTATTGGGCGATATAAAGGCTCTTTTCTTGGCATTTTTTGGTCGTTCTTCAATCCTGTTTTGATGCTGGCCGTCTACACCTTTGTCTTCAGCGTTATTTTCAAAGCGCGCTGGAGTGGTGGTGGTGATTCTAAAACAGAGTTCGCATTAGTCCTGTTTGCAGGGTTGATGGTGTTCAATCTGTTTTCCGAATGCGTGAATCGAGCACCCGGCATCATTCTGGCCAATGCCAACTACGTGAAGAAAGTCGTGTTTCCTTTAGAGATACTTCCGTGGGTGAGTCTCGGTTCGGCGATGTTCCATTCGCTGGTCAGTCTGGGGGTGTGGATAGTCGCCTACGTGATTTTCTTCGGAGTGCCACATGTCACGGCGTTGTTGCTGCCGATTGTTGTGCTGCCACTGATGTTTGTGGTTCTAGGCTTGTCCTGGGCCTTGGCTTCGCTGGGTGTTTACTTGCGCGACGTCACTCAATTCATTGGGATACTGACAACGGTAACGATGTTTTTGTCGCCGATTTTCTATCCGTCCAGTGCCTTGCCGCCCGATTACGCCAATTTGCTTCTGCTTAATCCACTGACACCCGTGATTGAGGGCGTCAGGGACGTGCTGTTTTGGGGCAAGCTACCGCAAATTGAGTTCCTGTCAGGGTACTTGGTCGGCTCTATGTTGTTTGCGTGGCTGGGATTTGCCTGGTTCCAGAAAACACGTAAGGGGTTTGCCGATGTGCTCTGATATTGCCATCAAAGTTGAAAACCTTAATAAGTGTTATCACATCTATGACAAGCCACATGACCGGCTGAAACAGATGCTGATGCGGGGGCGGCGGCAGTATTTCCAGGAGTTCTGGGCACTGCGCGATGTCTCCTTTGAAATCAAGAAAGGCGAGACCGTCGGGATTATCGGCCGAAACGGCAGCGGTAAGTCGACATTGCTGCAAATGATTTGCGGCACACTGAATCCAACCAGCGGAAGCATCCAGACCCAAGGCCGGATTGCCGCATTGCTCGAGTTGGGTGCAGGTTTCAACCCGGAGTTTACCGGGCGTGAAAACGTGTACATGAATGGCGCAATTCTCGGTTTGACTGAAGACCAGGTCGACGCTCGCTTTGAGGAAATTGCTTCCTTTGCCGATATCGGCAACTTCATTGAGCAACCGGTCAAAACCTACTCCAGCGGCATGTTTGTGCGCCTGGCGTTTGCATCAAATATCATGTCGCGCCCGGAAATCATGATTGTCGATGAGGCGCTTTCAGTCGGCGATATGAATTTCCAGGCCAAGTGCATGACTGCGCTGACGCGGATTCAGGACAATGGCGCGACTATTCTCTTTGTCAGTCACGATGTCGGTTCGGTGAAAAGCTTATGCTCACGCGGCGTCTACCTTGAGCGCGGTCAGGTCATCACGGTAGGGCCGGCTGCAGAAGTCGCCGAGCGCTATATCCGGACGATGCACGAGGAGATGAACGAAGAGCATAAAAAGTTCGCACGGGTCTCGGCAGCTTTTGACGAAAAGCCGGTGGCAGCGCCTGCGCAACCAAGCATTATCGAAGATCCAGGTTTCAAACGTTCAGAAGTGTTTGATAATAAGGTTGCCCAATTTCGTTATGGGACTGGCGAGGTTAAAGTCGTATTCGTGGAGATGCTGGACGGTCACGGAGAGGACATGACGTTCGTAGAGTTCAATCAAGACGTCAAAGTTAAGGTCTATTTCGAGGCTTATTCCGAAAAGACAGTGTCCGTTAATCTAAGCGTCTTCGATGATAAGAAAAACAATATAATGGGTTGTGGTTTTCCACATGTCGACCAGCCGTATCTTCTGACAAGAGATGGGGCTAAGTACATGGCTGAATACTCTCTAAAACTACCTTTGCAAGAAGGGATTTACTCCCTGAGAATTAATATCTCATCCCCGATTATTGAAAATGAGTCTGCTGAGTTTGTCGATTTGGTGAATGATGCCTTGGTGTTTCGGGTTGGGCGTTGGGATAAGTCTAGAGTTTGGTCAAAAGTGCACGCGTTTTCCCAGCTGAAACTTCATGAGTTTGAGGTGTGAAATGCGGAGCATGCCGAATCTGAAATATTTGTCTATATCGCATGGTTCGGAGTTTTTGGTCCTGCGCGGCAAGAAAGTGAATGCCGATTTATTTGGCGTGCTGAAAGATTTTGATGCGGTACTAAGGTCGGCACAACAAAAGTTTCACTTCTTTGGATCTCAATATGAATAACGCATTCATCATTGGTACCGGACGCTGCGGCACCACTTGGCTGGGCCAGATGCTGAACAGCCATGCCGAGCTGTGCGTGCCTCCAGAGATCCAGTTGCTTTTCGAATACTCCGGAAACGGTAACAGACTATTCGAAGAGTTTTTCCTGGCTGATCAGAAAGGACTCAGCGGCGAACAGCTGGCTTCGGTCATCGAGCGCTGCTGCCCGCACAAGCTGGAAATGTTCTTCGACTACCGGGAATTTTGCCGAAAGCAGGACACGCCCAAAATGTCTTTGGCCGAGTTCGTGAAGTCGTTTTACACGGCTATTGCGTCTGCCCACGGGAAGTCGTGGTTGGTCGAGCAAACGCCATGGTATGGCCAGCGCCTTGACCTTGTTTCGAAGCTGTTCCCCGACGCGAAATTCATTCATATGGTGCGCGATGGGCGTGATGTTGCCTTGTCGTTCGCCAGAACAACCTGGTGGCACATATCTCCCCGCTTGAATCTGGCGAGGTGGCAACGTGAAATCAAAAAAATCGCCACCGATGCAAATAGTTTCCTTAAGCCAGACTGTTACCTCGAAGTAAAGTATGAAGACCTGGTGGCCAGCCCGGAGTCCGAACTTAGAAAAGTGTGTACATTTCTGAGCATCGATTTTGATCCGCGGATGCTTGACCCGATTGGGTTCATTGATTACGACAAACTGTGCAAATTCGATATGGCGCAGGTTTCCTCTAAGGCCTATTCCGCGTGGCGTGAACGAAAGGACGGGGCCGTTTTTTCGGAGAATGTCGAAGCCTGGCGCAAGACCGATAACCTGTTCGATGACTTTTTGCCAATCGAAATATCCGACTGGCTCTCCCGGTACGGCTATGACGTTTGTGAAAAAGTATCGACGGAAGTAGAAAAGAACCAGAGTTGGCACGAGTACAGTGTCGGCGCACTTGAGCAGGACAATCTTGCGCGGGCCAGTCATATCCATACGCTTGAACAGGAGTTGACCCGTAAGGCCGAGAACTTGGTTGTTCTGGAAAAAGAATGGGTAGCCCGAGGTGTCTTGATCGAGCAGCTTGGTAAATCCATGGATTTGCTAATGCGTGAAAGCGAGAACCGGGCTGAGCATATACGCACGCTTGAGCAAGTACTTGCCAAACAGATCAAGCAGGCAGGAGCAATAGAGAAGGAGTGGGTCGCCCGAGGGGAGTTACTCGATCAATTGGCCGCTACCATCAATAGGCTGGGGCAGGAGATCGAGAAGCAGGTCGATCATATCCATGTACTTGAGTGTGCGCTTTCCAGTCAGACCAAGCAGGTCAGCAATGTTGAAGAAGAATGGAGCGCCCGAGGGACGCTACTCGATGAACTGGCGGCGACCATTGATGCATTGACACAAGAGGGTCAGGGTCGAGTTGAGTATATTCAAACGCTTGAGCAAGCACTGCGCCAACAGACCGAGCAAGCAAGTGTAATAGGGACGGAATGGGAAGCGCGCGGAGACTTGCTTGCGCAGTTGTCCAACACAATCAATGTGTTGACCGAAGAGAGTCAGGGCCGGCTTGAGTGTATTCGTTTGCTTGAGCAATCGCTTGCTCAGCAGGCCGAGCATTCAAGTGTTGTAGAGAAAGAGTGGCAAGCCCGAGGGGAGTTGCTCAATCAACTGACCACGACCATTGATGCATTGCGGCATGAGAGCAAAGGGCGGGCTGAGCATATTCATACGCTCGAACAAAGCCTCTTCAAACAGGCTGAACATGTCAATAATGTAGAGAAAGAATGGGAAGGCCGAGGGCAGTTGCTCGATCACCTGAGCGCCACCCTTGACGCATTGAAACAAGAGAGCGAGGGCCGTGCTGAGCATATAAATGTGCTTGAGCAAGCATTGCTTCAGAAAACCGAACAAGTAGAAGAAACAGAGAGCCGGTGGGAAGCGCGTGGAAATGTGATTGATAAGCTCACGCTGTCTGTCGAGGCATTGGTGCAAGAGACAAAAAGCCAGGCTGAGCATATTGAGCAACTGTCGCAAGAAAATATCGTGAGTCTCAACAGGAACTCCCAACTTGATCAGGAGATTGCGGATCAAAAGGTTTTAATTGATCAGTTGGAAGAGCGTAGTAATGAATTCAGGCGCTCGTGGTATGGAATCCTAAAAGAATATCTCGGTAAGTGAGATGTTATTAATTGTAGCTTGAGTATTTCATGAATATTACAGTCACCAAGCCGTTTATGCCGCCGTACGCGGATTTCAAAAACTACCTGGAAGGTATTTGGTCCCGGGAATGGTTGACCAATAACGGTCCTTTGTTGAATGAATTGGAAATCAAGCTCAAGGAACATCTGGATGTTGATCATCTGCTGTTCCTGAGCAACGGTACCGTGGCCATTCAAATCGCCATTCGTGCACTCGACCTCGTGGGTGAAATCATCACCACGCCGTTCAGTTACGTCGCGACAACGTCAAGTATTGTGTGGGAACGCTGTGACCCAGTGATGGTGGATATCTGCCCTGACACGCTGAACATCGACGCGTCGAAAATCGAGCAGGCCATTACTGAAAAAACCACTGCTATTCTTGCGACGCACGTCTTTGGTAATGCGTGTGATGTAGACGCTATTCATGCTATTGCCGAGAAGCATAACCTGAAAGTTATCTATGATGCGGCGCATGCGTTTGGCACTCTCTACAAAGGAAAGTCGCTGCTCGCCTACGGTGATGTATCGACCTGCAGCTTTCACTCGACAAAGCTTTTCCATACCGTTGAAGGCGGCGCAGTGATCAGTCCTCATGCTTCCGTTTTGAAGCAGATGGCTATGATGAGAAACTTTGGCCACTCTTCTGCCACTGACTTTGGCAGTGTCGGTATTAATGGCAAGAACTCTGAGTTTCATGCTGCCATGGGGTTGTGCAACCTGAAGCATATTCCTGATATTCTGTCGGTTCGCCGTACCCTGTCTGAACGGTATAAAAACAATCTGCAAGACCTGCCCATTCAGTTTCAGAAAATTCAGGCAAAAACCGAATACAACTATTCCTACTTTCCAGTGATATTCGAAAGTGAAGCAAAAATGCTGAAACTAGTGGAGTTTCTTAATCTTCATAGCATTTTTCCTCGTCGCTACTTCTATCCATCGCTGACCAAACTGCCATATGTGAGTGAGCAGAGTGCACCCATTGCGGAAGACATTTCCCGTCGGATTCTTTGTCTGCCGCTCTATCACACGCTGTCGGTTGAAGAAGTCGATATGATTTGCCGGTTTATTAAGCAAGAGCTTTCTTGCGAATAGAATTTTGTAAATAGGGACGTTTCAGATGGTTTCGTTGAGTGGTGATTCAGGTGCGCAGGGTGTTAGTAAAATGGGTGGGATAGAACTCTTTAAGGACGATAGCTTCGCTGAAGAGGACAAACTCGCCCTGCTCAACTTTATCATGCAGGAGTTTAAGCTCCAGCAGCCCGTGATATTGAAGGGGGCAGATTTTGCCGTGGCGGCACGGTTCCTTTTCGAGCAATACTCCCTGCGTGGTACCCGTATAGATTTACTCTATCTGGATGAGCGCACTCTTCGTGACCGTGCTTCGTCAGTCAATGGACTCATCAGTCTTGTTTCGAAAAAAGGCTTGATTTGTATTGAATCCAGTGTCGACGCCATCGCGGCAGAGTTGCTATCTGCTGAGGCATTTGAAGCGGTAATGGTTACTCCAGGCTTTTCGATTTTTGCCAGATCGAAAGGGCTACGTTCGATTCGCAGCACTTGCTACCAAATCGACTTGTTTCGTCGAAATCTTTATTTTCAGAAAAAGAGCCATGCTGCTCGCTCTTTGAATGCCGAGTGTCCATTGGTCACGGTGGTTGTCCTGACGTATAAACACCAGGATTATATTACTCAAAGCCTGCAATCGGTATTGAGTCAACAGGGTAACTTTCGTATGCGTGTCATCATTATTGATGACGCATCGCCTGATGGCACCGCACAAGTAGTAAGAACAATTATTAACGGCTTTCACGCCGACCACATTGACATTGAGTTTCATGCGAATCAGAAAAATGCCGGAGTCGTTGCAAATCTGGCGACGGCAATACGTCTTTCGGCAGGATGTGATTATCTGACTTTTTGTGAAGGTGATGATTTCTGGAGTTCTGAATTCAGAATCCAGAAGCACATTGATTTTCTCGACAGTCATCCCGAATCGGTGATGTCGTTCAACTCTATTGAGCTTTGCGATGCTGACGGATCATCACGTAAATTGTTTTCAGAACATGCCGGCCTGGTGGGTGATACGCTTGATGGCTTGGCACTCTCCGCTAACAACGTAATCGGAAACTTTACTGCGTGTTTTTATCGTGGCGCTTTGCTTGATGTTGTGCCGCAGGCATTGTTTGATATTTACACTGTTGATTGGTTTTTCAATATATATTGCGCGCAGTTCGGCAGTATTGCCCACTTGAAAATGCCACTGTCTGTCTATCGTCAGCACGAGGGCGGAGAGTGGAGTGCTCGTAGAGATCTGGACAAAGGGACCGCCTTGCTCGGTCTAATCGCTCAGTACAACTCTTTTGTTGATTACAACTATGATGAAGGGTTCCAGAGTTACAATCAGCGCCTGTATTCTTGGTTGAACGGTAATTACTCCGCCGAGATGGAAAAATTTGACGTCATCATAGTAGATGATGTTTTTCCCTCGAGAAAAAGCGGGTTTCGCCACGCGGAATTTACGTCGTATCTGGAAGCTTTTCCACGTTCGCTGGTGCTGACCACCGGGGCAACTCTGCATGTTCTTGAAAGTGCTTCGATCAAGGACGTGGTTCGGGATTATCAGCGAAGTTATCCTGAATTGGGTAATCGGGTGATGATCTCCAATGAACAGTTTCCGCTTACGCTTGGAAAGGTGTTGTACGCCAATTTTCTTTCTAATGCCTACAAATTACTTCCGCACGCGGAATCGCTCGGTGTGCCATTCGTATTTACGCTCTATCCGGGTGCCGGTTTCGCTTTGAACAGTGCAGAGGGTGACAAGAAGCTGAAACGGATCTTTGATTCTCCTTGCTTCCAGAAAGTTATTGTTACCCAGCAAGTGATCTACGACTACCTCATTGCGCGCGGGCTGTGCCCTGCGGAAAAGGTGGAGTTGATCTTCGGGGTGGTGATGCCGGAGGTATCTGGTGCGCAATCGATACTTGAAAAGAACAGATGGGGTTTTGAAAAACGACGTCTGGATATCTGCTTCATGGCTCACAAGTACACAACCTACGGTGAGGATAAGGGCTATGACGTCTTTGTGAATGTCGCCAGTATCTTGTGTCAACGCTACGAAGATATTTATTTCCATGTTGTGGGTCCTTTCGATAAAACTGTGCTGGATGTCAGTTTGTTTAATGATCGGATACAGTTTCACGGATCGCTCAATCCAGAAGAGTTTGATGGTTTTTTCCAGAATATGGATATCATCCTGTCGCCGAATATCAGCGGCAAGATTTTCCCCGGTTCGTTTGACGGTTTTCCTACCGCCAGTTGCACCGAAGCTGGATTGCGTGGCACTGCAGTATTTGCCTTTGACGAATTCCACTCCTCCAATGGGCGTTTCACTGACGGCCAGGACATCGTTCTCATTCAATATGATTTATGGGCGATCGTCGAGAAGGTCGAGCGTTACTATAATGACCCCGTCGAGTTGAAGGCCGTGGGCGAACGCTCTATAGAAACAATGCGTAAGTTGTATAGCCTCGATGCACAAATGTCGCCTCGTATTGAGGTGCTGCGCCAGGTCATTCGCGAGCCGAAAATATATCCGGTGCTTGTCGAGTTGCAATCCTGTGTCGATGAAGTTTCGCAGTCAGTAGAAAATGGGCATGTGCAGGGTGGCGTTGAGGCCCCTGTACAGACTACTCAAGTTGCTTGGAAGGTATTACGAAAAATTTGCCCTGAGCCCATTAAAAAACTTTACCGCTCTGTGAGGGCAAATTATGTTTCCTAGTGATAAGGTCGGCTCGACTGATGCGATTGGGCCGGTATTGGTCAGCGTTGTTGTGCCGTCTTACAATCACGCGAAGTACATCCGTAAGGCTGTCGATAGCGTATTGGGTCAGGATTTCACCGACTTCGAGCTGTTGATTTCGGATGATATGTCGCCCGACAACAGTTGGGAGGTCATTTGCGAGTTTGATGACCCGCGGATACGTTCGTTCCGGCAGGAAAAAAACCTCGGTCCGGTGGGAAACCTTGTGTTTCTGATCAAGCAGGCGCGTGGCAAGTACATTGCCCTGTTGAATTCGGATGATGCCTGGTACCCGTCGAAACTCAGCAAGCAAGTCGCCGTGCTGGACGCTCGGCCAGAGCTGGGAGCCTGTTTTACCTGGGCCGATCTGGTTGATGGCCAAGGGCGTGAAATATCCGGGCCCGAGGCCATATGGAATGATGTGTTCAGGCAACCAAACCGAACTCAAGGTGAATGGCTGCGGCATTTTTTCTTTAGTGGCAACTGTATCTGTCACCCGAGCATGCTGGCGCGCAAGGAAATCTACGATGAGCTGGGTTTCTACAACCCGGGATTGAAACAGTTGCCTGATTTCGACATGTGGATCCGACTGGTCAAGAACTACCCAATCCATATCGTTGAAGAAAATCTTGTCGCGCACCTTCGGGACGGAAATAACACCAGCGCTGTTTCGCCCGAGAACTCGGCACGCAACCTGACTGAACTGGTCGAGATATTCGGTTCGTACTTCGACGGCGTATCAGATGAGGTTTTCGTTGAGGGGTTCGGCAAGGAGTTTCGACTCAAAGGTGTACCCGCCACACCTGCCAGGTTGAAATGTGAACGGCTGTTCCTGCTGCTTGATAGCGCCTTTGCCCATGCTGCCGGTAGGGCTGCCGGACTGTCCTCGTGCATAAAGAACCTGGCTGATCCCGAGTTCGAGCGAGTGCTTCGTGACGAGTACATGTTTAACGTATTCGACTTCTATCGGCTGACGGGGCAAGCGGGCTTCGGTCACTATATGATGCTCGCCCACAGTTCTCCTGCCCCCGTCGCGGGCGTCGGACTCGGCGGACACCCCGATATCCCTGTGACGCTGGTGGATCGCGCTGTTCGTTGTCTCAAGGCTCTCGCTCGCCGGCTGCGTCATGCGGTGCGTCAGAACTGAGATGGGCATGCCTTCATCGCTCGCACCTTATCCACTGAGATTGGAATGCAGAACTCTATGAATACCTATTTTGGTCTGATTGGTGCGGGTGGGCATGGCAGGGAAGTCATGCCGATGTTGCATGGCATGCTGCAGGATAAAATAGCCGACCTGAACGCTCATTTACTGTTTGTTGTAGAGAATCTGGAACAAGAGACGCAGATCAACGGGTACCGGACTATCAGCTTGCAAGCGTTTTTCGAACTGGAAGGGGTCAAGCTCTTTAATGTGGCAATTGGTGATTCAAAGGTGCGTCAGCGAATCGCTGAAGCTTGCCTCGCCCGGAAAATCGAGCCTTTCTCGCTGGTCGCAAACAGTGTGACGATGTTGGATAACAACGAAATCGGCGAAGGCAGCATGATTTCCGAGCAGACGATCATTACGTCCAACGTCACGATCGGCCGTTTCTTTCAGGCAAACAACCAATGCAATATCTCTCATGATTGTGTGATCGGGGACTACGTGACCTTCGCACCGGGAGTCAAATGTAATGGGAATGTGTCTATCGGTGATCACGCCTACATAGGCGCTGGCGCGTTGATCAAGCAAGGCAGGCACGGTAAACCGCTGTTGATCGGCGCGGGAGCGGTGGTCGGAATGGGAGCGGTTGTGATTAAGGACGTCGAACCGAATACAACCGTAGTGGGCAATCCCGCCCGGCCCATGGTGAAGTAATGTCAGAGGTTAAACCACACGTCGGGTTGTCGGTCTTGCTGGTTACCTATAATCACGAGTCCTACATCGATCAAGCGCTGGAATCACTTTTCAAACAGGACTACGCAGGTCCTGTTGAATTGGTGGTCGCGGATGATGCATCGACGGATGGGACGCTGGATCGCATTCGGGCCTACGACGGTGTCGACTCACGATTTGTTTTCACGTACCTGTCGGGCGACAACATAGGCATCACCCGAAACTATCAGCGTGGTTTCGCTGCGTGCACGGGCCAGTATGTTGCTGTATTGGAAGGTGATGACTATTGGATAAGTCCAAGCAAGCTGTCCCGGCAAGTCCGGTTTCTGAACGAGCATTGGGAATGCGGCCTTTGCTCCGCCAATTATTTTGTTTTCTATGAAGAGAGTGCAACGTTTACCGAGCGGACGACCATTGGCGCGGGCCATCGGTTGTTGGGCGCTCGTGATTTGATTGCGGATAATCTCGTCGGTAATTTTTCCACGTGCATGTATCGACAGTCGGCGCTTGATAATCTGCCGACGGAATTGTTCGAGCTCAAGTCCTATGACTGGATTGTTAATATCTGCGTAGCACGCACCAGCCTGATCGGTTTTATCGAAGAGCCAATGTCGGTTTACCGTGTCCACGCTAGCGGCGCTTGGTCCGGTTTTGCGCATTTAGAGAAGCTCCAGTTGCAACTGAGCCTGATCCCCGCTTATGACACGATCACCCGGCAGACGTACCATGCCGAATTCACGCGCCTGGAACACAATCTGCGGCGGGTCATATTGCTCGCGCATGGCGAACGTCTGGCCGGAAGCCTCGCGCGCCCCGCCCTCAAGATATTGGCGAGACTGAATGAGTTCATGCCGCCGATCATTCTTGCCATCTTTCGTGCGTTGACGCCCCCCATCGTCACCCGACAGTTGTTGAAGATTGCCCGTCGAGGGCGAATGTAATGAAACTGCCCGTTGTTAGTGTGGTGATGGCAACCTACAACCATGCCCCTTACGTTGCACAGGCTATAAAAAGCGTGCTGGCGCAACGCGACGTAGCCTTCGAGTTTTTGATCGCCGATGATGGCTCCAGCGACACTACGCGTGCGGTGGTCGAAGGATTTACGGATGCGAGGATTCGTTTTTTTCCACATCCAATCAATCGCGGGGCGAGTGTCGTCACCAATGAATTAATCGAGCATGCCACGGGCGAATTTGTGGCACTTATCAACTCCGACGATTATTGGGTGGACGAGGACAAGCTGGCTTTTCAGCTCGATATTCTGCGCTCAAATCCAGAGCTGGGGGCCAGTTTCGGCCGGGCCCGTTTTGTAGACAAACACGGGAATGTCATCAACAAGAAAAGCTTGTCATTTGGCTCGGTGTTTGATCAGGCGAACCGAACTCAAGGTGAATGGCTGCGCTACTTCCTGGATCACGGCAACTGCCTCTGTCACCCGACATTGATGATCCGTCGCCAGTGCTACGAAGAGCTTGGGGGATACAGTAACAATCTCCGACAGCTGCCTGATTATGATATGTGGATCAGACTGATAAAACGTTATCCAATCCATATCTCCGAACGGGAGTTGATCTGCTTCAGAGTCATGCCGGGCGAAAATGTCAGTAGCCAGTCGGTGACCAATTCCATTCGTACGATGAACGAACACTATCTGATCGCCGAGACATTTTTTCATGACGTCGGCGTGCAACACCTGAAAGATGGTTTTTTCGGGTTGTTGAGGTACCCGGAAATACCCAGCTCGATCCACCTTGAGATCGAAAAGGTGCTGCTGTTTTTTTTGCCGAACGCTGCTATCGGCAAGGCCTACAGAATGATCGGAATGATCAAGCTGAATCATTTGCTCGCTAGCCGTGTGCATCGAAAGGTACTCGAAGAAGCCTACGGCATAGATGGACAATGGTTTCAGGCTAAAATGGGCGAAATCGACATATTGCGGCCGAAGTTCTTGGCCACGATTGCCGGGAAAACTATTGGGGTGAGACGCGCCTTGAAAAAATTTTTGAAGCGCGATGATTATTGAAATGAACATACATAAAGGAAGTGTTATGCGCTATTTGTACTTGCCAGCGGTTGCTATGTTGGGTCTTCTGGCTGCTTGTGATGCGGGCAAGCCGAAGGATATCGCGGTCAATAGCTACTGCTCTCTGGACAGTCCGAAAGCTGAAGCAAAGCTTTCGACAAGCGCACCGTTTGAAGTGTGGGGATGGGCCTACAACGTGGCGGCGGGTACTGTGCCTAAAGACGTTTCTCTCCAGATTATTTCTTCGGGTGGAGAGGTTGCGATGACAGCACCTCTGGTTCGTTCCTCGCGTCCAGACGTGGCCAAAGCTTTCGCCAAGCCAGACCTGGAAATGGCTGGTTTCACCGGTGTCATAGACATCGGCGCGCTGAAATCCGGTGTCTACACCGTGAAGATCATCCAGCAAGAAGGTGTAAGCCGTTTTGCATGCACCAGCCCGTCAAAGTTTGATATCAAATCCACCAAGGGTTAATTGATAACTCCGGAAGAATCCCGACGCAGACGTCGTGGTATCTCTGAGCATGGATGGGTTCTAGAGGCAGTTTTCACCTGCACCGATCAAAAAAACACCCCGGAGCTCGGGGTGTTTTTTTATGCCTGGGTAATCAATTACTGTTTGATAGAGCGCATTAATTGAGTAATTGCATTACCCAGTTCTATCTGTCCGGCATCGATTTCGAAGTCAGCGGCGTCAGGGGCTTCGTAAGGGCTGCCCACACCCGACAGGTTTGGCAGTTGCCCTGACCGCGCCTTCTTGTACAACCCCTTCACGTCCCGCTGTTCACAGACCTCCAGCGGGGTGCTGACATACACCTCCACAAAGTTATCTTCACCGATCAGTTCCCGCGCCATTTGCCGCTCCCGCTGGAACGGTGAAATAAAAGCGGTCATGACGATCAACCCGGCATCCATCATTAGTTTGGCGACTTCGGCGATGCGTCGAATATTCTCCACACGGTCCGCGTCGGTGAAGCCGAGGTCTTTGTTGAGCCCTTGGCGAACGTTGTCGCCATCGAGGAGGTAGGTACGGTAACCGCTTGCATGCAACTCGACTTCCAGTGCGTTGGCGAGCGTCGATTTGCCCGAGCCGGAGAGACCGGTAAACCAGATGACCTTGCCCTTGTGCCCATTAAGCTTTTCGCGGTTTTCGCGGGTAATCGACAGCACTTGCTTATGCACATTTTGCGCGCGTCGCAGGCTGTGGGTGATCATTCCAGCGGCCACCGTGACGTTGCTGATCCGGTCCACCAGAATAAAGCCGCCCAGCGTTCTGGAGTGCTGATAGTTGTCGTAGACCAATGGTTTGCTGAGTGCCAGGGTGCAGACGCTGATGTCATTGAGGAGCAACTGCGTGCAGGCATCGTGGGCCAGAGTATTGATATCGACCCGATACTTGATGTTGGTGATCGACGCGGAAGCCCATTGCGTAGCCAGTTTAATGTCGTAGTTACGACCGTGCAGGCCCGGCTCTTCATTCATCCACACCAGGGTTGCTTCAAACTGGTCGGTGGTTTCCAGTGGGCGTTGGCTCAGGGCAAGAATATCGCCCCGCGAGGTGTCGATTTCCTGGCTGAGCTTCAACGTCACCGCATCACCACACGACGCTTCCTGCATCGGGCCGTCCATGCTGACGATGTCAGTGACGGTTGCCGTGTGCCCGGAGAGGGTGACCCGGACCTCGTCGCCAACACTGACCTTGCCCTCAGCGACATAGCCGCTGTACCCGCGAAACGACGCATCAGGTCGGTTGACCCATTGCACAGGAAACACCAGGCGTTCGGATTCGACGGTGTTGACCGCAATGGTTTCCAGGCATCCCATCAGCGTCGGTCCTGAATACCAAGGCGTGTTGATTGAGCGCTGAGCGATGTTGTCACCCCTCAGTGCGCTGACCGGGATGGGTGTGATGCTTTCAAAACCCAGTGTTTGCGCGAACGCCTGAAAGGTGTCGACGGTGCGTTGAAAAGTGTCCGGATCAAAATCGATCAGGTCCATCTTGTTGACCGCCAGCACGACCTGGCGAATCCCCATCAGCGAGACCAGGTAAGCGTGTCGCCGCGTTTGCGTCAGCACGCCTTGCCGAGCATCGACCAGGATGACTGCTACGTCGGCCGTTGAAGCACCGGTGACCATGTTGCGTGTGTATTGCTCATGGCCCGGGGTATCGGCAACGATGAACTTGCGTTTGGCAGTGGCGAAATATCGGTAGGCCACATCGATGGTAATGCCCTGTTCGCGTTCAGCCGACAAGCCGTCAACCAGCAAGGCAAAGTCTATGTCCTCGCCTTGGGTGCCATATTTTTTCGATTCGTTTTTCAGTGCGCTCAACTGATCGTCTGTCAGCTGTCGGGCGTCCCACAGCAGCCGTCCGATCAGGGTACTTTTGCCATCGTCCACGCTGCCGCAGGTGATAAAACGCAGCAGGTCCTGACCTTGTTGCTGTTCAAGGTAGGCTTCAATCGTCGAGGGCCGGTGGTCGGCGGTGGTGTGTGCTTTGAGTACCATCAGAAATAGCCCTTCTGTTTTTTCTTTTCCATACTGGCTGAGCTGTCACGGTCAATGGCTCGCCCCTCTCTCTCGGAGCCGTTGGACCCCAGCAGCTCCAGCACTATGTCGGCGACGCTGGTGGCAGTCGATTCCACGGCCCCCGTCAGGGGATAGCAGCCAAGGGTACGAAAGCGGATGTTCCTGGCTTCGATCTTCTCGCCGGGCAGCAGGGGCATACGCTCATCGTCGATCATGAGTGTCATGCCGTTACGCACCACGACGGGCCTTTCCTTGGCGAAGTAGAGCGGCACGACCGGAATGTTTTCCTGATAGATGTATTGCCAGATGTCGAGTTCTGTCCAGTTGGAGAGCGGGAAGACCCGAATGCTCTCGCCCTGGTTTTTACGCGCGTTGTAGAGATTCCACAGCTCGGGTCGCTGCTGTTTCGGATCCCAGTGATGGCTCTGGGTGCGGAACGAAAATATACGTTCCTTTGCCCGGGATTTTTCTTCATCCCGGCGCGCGCCGCCGAAGACGAGATCAAACCTGTAGTGATCCAGCGCCTGCTTGAGGCCTTCGGTCTTGGTGATGTCGGTGTGCAGGGCTGAGCCGTGATCGAAGGGGTTGATGTCTTTGTTGATGGCTTCCGGGTTGATATGCACCAACAGTTCCATGCCGCTTTCCCGTGCCATGAAGTCGCGGAACAGGTACATCTCCTGGAATTTCCAGCGCGTATCCACATGCAGCAGCGGGAAGGGCGGGGCTGATGGATAGAAGGCCTTGCGAGCAAGGTGCAGCATCACGGCGCTGTCCTTTCCCATCGAATACAGCATGGCGGGATTCTCTGCTTCAGCGACCGCCTCGCGAATAATCTGCAGGCTTTCAGCTTCCAGGCGCTTGAGGTGTGGCGTGCGCACCGACAATGAATCGACCGTTGTATGTTGACGGTTTTCTTCCAGCACGGCGGGATAGCTCAGCAGTCCCCATTCGACATTCGGCGGTACGCTGGCGTGTCGGCAAACCGCAGTGAGGCGACCACTCGGGAAGATGACGATGGGTTTGGCGAGGTGGAGCTGGAGGCGTTGCAGCGCGTCAGTGAGTTGCGATGCGTCAACATGTTGTGTGGCCAGTGGCAGCCAGTAGCGAGCGCCCCGGGCATCGTTGGCGTGCAAAAAATCGGCGTCGTCAGCGGTGCGCAGCAACTGGACGAACAGCACCAATTTGCGTTTGGTGCGGGCTTTTTCAATATCCGACGCAAGGACCGAAGGTGTCGGCTGGCGGCCGGACTCATCACGCAGGCTTGACGCTGTGAGCTCGGGGGGAAGCAGATCGAGTTCGTGCAAGCGCCGCTCGGCGGTGCGCTTGGTGTCCGCGTATTCGAGTTGGTTCAGGTGAAGGAATGCCAGCTGTGTGTCCCATACCACGGGGGCGTCCAATCCAAGAAGGTCTGGGTTAAGCATGAGCTGCTTTCCTTGTCGCAATATGCGTTTGATGTTTTATCGGCTTCGCTTTCTGACGCTTTAATCGATATCGTCATTGTTTTTCTAATTTAATCACGTAATGCGACAGGTCGCTGCTGAAAGTTTCGCGCTTAGCTAAAGGCTGTTTGGAGCGTTTCTGTAGGTTGCAATCGATGTCCGGCGCTGGTTATAGTCGGCACTCGCCTGCTCACCCAGCACGGCCCTCCCAAAAGATCAGCCCATGCCTGCATCCCTCATCAACGCGGTAGTCGATTCAGCGGTCAACGCTGCCGTCATGCCGTGCGGGAATCAGCAGCCTGCGCAGATCAGTCATTACCCCCCGCCTGTCCGTAGCACGCCGGTGTACGCAGTCGTATCACCGCCGGGTGTTGGCATTTCGGGCTGATCAGCGGCTCCTTGCTGTTGCCCTTTGCCCGTCTGAAAAAACTACTGAATTTCAGCTTCGGCTGAGTTGGCTTTTGCCTGACTACAGGTGGTCTTCATGTTTGTCCTTTCGAAACAATCCGCGCTCGCGGCGGCGTCCACGAGCCTGTTCGTCCTGCTGTGGAGCAGCGGGGCGATCTTCTCCAAATGGGGCCTGGCGCATGCATCGCCCTTTGCTTTTTTGCTGGTTCGCTTCGCTATCGCCTTGTGCGGTCTGGTGCTGCTGGTGCCGTGGCTCAAGCTGAAATTGCCCAAGGGCGGCAAGCCGATGCTGTATGCGATGGCCACGGGTGTGGTGTTGCTGGGGGCTTATCAGATTTTCTATCTGCTGGCCCTGGACCTGAAAGTCACTCCCGGGGTGATGGCGACGATCATGGGCATACAGCCGATACTCACCGTGGTGCTGATGGAACGTCAGCGCTCCCTCAGCCGGATGTTCGGTCTGGGGCTGGGATTGGCTGGATTGATCATGGTGGTGTATCAGGGTATTGGCCTGGCCGGCATGTCGGTGGCTGGCATGCTCTTCGGATTGCTGGCGCTGGCGAGCATGACGTTCGGTTCGATCATGCAGAAACGCATCACTGACAATCCCCTCGGCACACTGCCTGTGCAATACCTCGCCGGGCTGTTGCTGTGCGGGATTTTCGTGCCGTTCCAGCCGTTTCATTTTGAACACAGCATCGGGTTCATCGTGCCGGTGGTGTGGATGGGGCTGGTGGTGTCGGTGCTGGCGACGTTGCTGCTGTACCGCTTGATCGCCCGGGGCAATCTGGTGAATGTCACCAGTCTGTTTTACCTGGTGCCGGCGGTGACGGCGGTGATGGACTACCTGATTTTCGGCAACAAGCTGGCGGCGTTGAGCCTGCTGGGCATGCTGCTGATCATCGTCGGTCTGGTCTTCGTGTTCCGTAAAAGCGCGTGAACCGAAAAAGGCCAGGAGCACTCAATGCTCCGGGCCTTTTTATGTGACAGCCAGCGCGTGCTCGGCCCGCACCGAATTCATGAACGCTTGCATGGCCGACGATTGAATGCGATGACGCCGGGTGATCAGTCCATAAGGCGGCAGCCGCGCTTCGAACTTGATCGGCAAAATGGCCAGCAAATCCCGCCCCGGATAGTCTTCCACCACCGACACCGGCGTGACGCCGAGCATGTCGGTCTGCTGCACCAGCGAAAGCAAAGTCATGATCGAGGTGGTTTCGACAATGCTGCTGGGGATGTCGACCCGCGCGTTGTGGAACACCTGATTGATGATGGCGCGCATCGGGCTCGGATGCTGTTGCAGCACCCAGGTCATGTGCTGCAGTTCCGCCCAGCTCAGCTGTTTCTCCTGCGCCAGCGGGTTTTTCGCCCCGGCGATCACGCACAAGGCTTCTTCACCGAGGCTGTCAAACAGCAACTCCTCGGCCCGCGCACCGGCGGGAATCCGCCCCAAGACGATATCCAGTTGATCCTGCAACAGCGCTTGCACCAGCACGTCGCTGGTATCGACCTGGATGCTCATGGACAAGCGCGGATGGCTCTGTTTCAGGGTCGCGATGGTGCGGGTCAGCAACCCCGAGGCCAGTGCTGGTATTGCCCCGACCGCCACGCGGCCAAGGTTGCCGGACTCCAGCGCCACCAGTTCCTCGCGCATGCCGCTGAGTTCGGCGAACACCATGCGTGCGTAGTAAATGACGGTTTCACCGAACGGGGTAGAACGCATGCCCCGAGGCAGACGCTCGAAGAGCTCGACGCCGAGCAAGTCCTCGGCCTCGTGGAGCATTTTGGTCGCGGCCGGTTGGGTCATGCCGATGTGGTCGGCGGCGCGGCGCAACGAACCGAATTCCTGCAACGCCAGCATCAGCCGCAGTTGGCGCAAACGCAGTCGACTGTGGATCACATTGGCAGCAGGAATTCGGGTCATGGGCCGTGGCTCGCAAGGAAGTCTGCGGCAAGCCTGACAACAATTGTCAGGCGTTGCCAGCATTGCTGTGTCAAAGCACCGATTTGGGATTGGCGACGTGGGGTTTGCGCAGGCCTATCAGGCCACCCAGCGCCTTCGAAATCAGCGGCCAGAACAGCATCAGCAGCGCCGCCGTGGTCAGACTGCCCACCAGTGGGTTGGACCAGAAGATCCCCAAATGTCCATCGGAAAACAGCATCGACTGACGGAACGCATCTTCAGCCTTGTCGCCCAACACCGCTGCCAACACCAGCGGTGCAATCGGATAACCGAGTTTCTTGAACAGATAACCCAGCGCGCCGAAGCCCAGCATCAGCACCACGTCGAAGAACGAGTTGTGCACCGAGTAGGCACCGATGGCGCAGACCATGATGATGATCGGCGCGATGATCGAAAACGGAATCCGCAGGATCGAGGCGAACAGCGGCACGGTGGCCAACACCACGATCAGACTGACCACGTTGCCCAGGTACATGCTCGCGATCAGGCCCCAGACAAAATCATGCTGCTCGACGAACAGCGTCGGGCCAGGGTGCAGGCCCCAGATCATCAAGCCACCGAGCATCACCGCCGCCGTGGCCGAACCGGGAATGCCCAGGGTCAGCATCGGCAGCAGGGCGCTGGTGCCCGCCGCGTGGTCGGCAGTCTCCGGGGCGATCACGCCTTCCAGTTCACCTTTGCCGAAGTTGTCGCGGTTCTTCGAGAAACGCCGCGCCAGGCTGTAGCTCATGAACGAGGCGGCAGTCGGGCCGCCCGGCGTGATGCCCATCCAGCAACCGACCAGCGTACTGCGCACAATCGTCCACCAGTAACGTGGCAACTTGGCCCAGGTGCGCAAGATGATCATCGGCGTAATACGCGCATGCTCGCCGCGAAACACCAGGCCTTCCTCGACGGTGCAGAGGATTTCACCGATGCCGAACAAACCGATCACCGCCACTTCGAAACTGATGCCCGTCATCAAGATTGGCTGATCGAACGTCAGGCGAAGGTTGCCGGACACCGTGTCCATGCCGACCGCCGCCATGGCAAAACCGATCATCATCGCCACCACGGTTTTCAGCGGCGGGTTCTTGCTCATGCCGATGAACGTGCAGAACGCCAACAGGTACACCGCGAAGAACTCTGGCGAACTGAATGACATGGCAAACGCGGCAATTTTTGTCGACAGAAACGTCAGCAGCAACACCCCGGCCAGCGCGCCAATCAGTGCGGAACTGAACGCGGCGGTCAGGGCTTCGGCGGCGCGACCTTCGCGGGCCATCGGGTAACCGTCGAACGTCGTCGCCACCGATGAGGGCTCACCGGGAATGTTGAACAGAATTGAAGTGATCGAGCCGCCGAACAGCGCGCCCCAATACATGCACGACAGCAGAATGATCGCCGACACCGGCGACATGGTGAACGTCAGCGGCAGCAGCAACGCCACGCCATTGGGGGCGCCGAGGCCGGGCAAAACGCCGACCAGAATGCCCAGCAGCACGCCGATCACCATCAGGCCGATATGGCCCGGAGTCAGGATCAGGTTCATGCCTTGCAGCAGGGAATCGAACTCGCTCATTTGAAATTTCTCCCGGCCAGGGCAATCCAGTCGCCCATCGGACCGGCATCCAGCGGGACCTTGAACCACAGCGCGAAAATCAGGTAGCTGGCGAGCACAGCGCCCAGCGACACCGTGCCGATCATCAGCTTGCCGTAGGGTTTGACGCGGACCTTGTCACGCCACATGAACCAGGCGATGAAACAGGCCGAGGCCACGTAGATGCCGGTGAACGGCATGGCGCCAACGAACAGCGCAATCGGGATGAACACCGACAGCACTTGCTTGAACGCACTGCGGCTGACGAATGAAACACTCAGGGCTTGCCAGCGCACCACGGTCAACACGCCGTTGCCGACACTGGCGGCGCTCAGTAGCAGGCCAATGTAGAAGGGGAAGTAACCCGGCTCGGGGCCGGAATCGCCCCAGCCGATACCTTGTTCGACGCTGCCGAACATCACCACCGCGCCGATCAGCGCGGTGAAGAGTGTCAGGCCGAGCTCGACCCAGCGGGTGCCGACCAGCGCCGGTGAATCCGAAGAATGGGACATGAAACACCTCCAGCAGGTGACGGCCGCGCGCGTGCGAACGGCCGTTGGCGACTCAGTTTTTCAGCCAGCCGGCTTCCTTGAACACCGGTGTCACACGGGCGGTGTCTTTCTCAATGTAGGCGGTCAGCGGCTCGCCTTCGAGGAAGGTCGGCACCAGCGCGTTCTGCTTCACGTACGCCTTGAACTCCGGCGTCTCGGTGACTTTGCGCATCAGCTCGACATAGAACGCCCGCTGTTCGGCGGTGACATCGCCGGGCATGAACACGGTGCGCGGGAAGCGGTACTGGTCGATGCCCAGGCCTTGTTCGTGGCAGGTCGGCACGTCGGCCCAGGATCTATCTCCGGCGACTTTCTCGGTGTAGCTCATGCGGTCCTTACTGAAGACGCACAGTGGCTCGACCTGATCGCCACGCCATTGGCTGATGCTTTCGCTGGGGTTGTTGACGTTGGCGGCAATGTGTTTGCCGGCCAGTTGGGTCGCGGCTTCACTGCCGCTCTTGAACGGGATGTAGACGAGTTTGGCGTCGTTGGTCTGGTTCAGCAGCAGGGTCAGGGTCTGGTCGACATCCTTGGACTGGCTGCCGCCCATGCGCAGGTTCGACGGGTCCGCCTTGACCGCGGCATAGAAACCCTTGGCGTCCTTCCACGGCGCGTCTTTGTAGCTCCAGAGAATGAAGTCATCCTCGGCCACGGCGGCGACCGGCGTCAGCTCCTGCCATTGGTAACCGAGCTTGGACACCAGCGGCAACAGGTAAATGTTGTTGGTGCCGATCACCAGTTTTTCCGGGTCGCCCTTGTTCATTTTCAGGTCGAGAAAGGCTTCGGCGCCATTGCCACCGCCCTTGTTCAAGACGATGGTATTCACATCGAGAAATTTGTGGGTGGTGATGATCGACTGGATCAGGCGCCCCAGTTGGTCAGTGCCGCCACCAGGGCCCCCGGCGACGACGATTTCGACATTCTTGTCCGGCTGCCAGGCAGCGTGAGCGAAAGCGGGAAGGGCGCCAGCGGCGATCAGTGTGCAGCCAAGAACCAGACGGGACGTGCGACGGACGAATGCATTTCGCATGATGGAAGAGCCTCGTTTTTGTAGTTGTTATGAGTGACTTGTCGATGCAGTGAAGCTGCAAGCCTGGCCTGAGTGTGTGAAGCCACCGGCTCCGCGTCTAGTCAAAACAATACATACACCGATAGCCTGGGGTTATAGGTCTTGGCAGTGAAAGTGGCGACTGACGCTCCAGGCTATGCGCCAGAGCCGTTTTCAAGGAAAGCCCAAAAGGCTGCTATCCATTGAAAGCTGCTTGAAAGCCAGGCATGCCATAACTCGAGGCTATCGCCTGATTTCAAGTTTTGATTAGACGGTTATCACTGAGCCTTCGATAGTGCTCACCAACGCCGCCACGCAGCGGCATGTCGTCACCACAAGAATAATAATCGAGGTACGCACCATGGCTCGTCCCAGTGCTTCCCTGCATCTGCGCAACTCATGTGTTCAATCAGAAGGTGCTCAATCAACGGCAGCGGCCGTCCCGCTCTCCGGTGCGAGCAAAGCCAGCAGCGTGCGCTGGCGGATTTTCGCGATCATCTTTGCGTTGACCATGGTCAACCTGATCGATCGGGTGTCGCTGTCGATTGCGATGCCGACCATCGCCCATGAATTTTCTCTGTCACCGAGCCTGCAAGGGCTGATCCTCAGCAGTTTCTTCTGGGCGTATGCGCTGTTGCAGATTCCCGGCGGCTGGCTGATCGACCGATTTGGCCCGCACCGGGTGATCAGTTGGTCCACGGGGTTGTGGGGGACGTTTCAGGTTATCGCCGCGTTTGCCACGGGAGGCGTGTCACTGCTGTTCGCCCGCGTCGCACTGGGGGCTGCCGAGGCGCCGTTGTTTCCGTCCGGCGGCAAGCTGATTTCCCTGTGGCTGGCGCCGAGCGAGCGCAGTCGCGGTGCGGTGCTGATGGACAGTGGCAGCCCGTTGGGCGTGGCACTGGGCGGGCTGATCATTGCGTACCTGATTGCTTCTCTGGATTCGTGGCGTCTGGCGTTCGTGATCGCCGGCCTCGCAACGCTGGTGCTGGCATGGCTGGCGCGGCGTTACCTGCGCGATGACCCGGCCACGCATCCGCAAGTGAATGCCCAAGAGCTGGAAAAGATCAACGCCGGACGCGCCACGCCGGCTGCCGAAGCCGCCCGTGCGCCGGTCAAGGGCCTGGGCATCGCGGCCCGCTCGTTGACGGGTTTGCTGATCGGTCGTGCGAGTTGGGCGATGGTCTATTTCGGTTTGCTGACCTGGGGCCCGAGTTATCTGTCGCAGGCTCGCGGCTTCGACATCAAAGGCATTGGCGCAGCGACGTTCGTGATTTTCATCTGCGGTGCGCTGGGCTCGTTGACCGGTGGTTTCCTCTGCGATGGCTTGATTCGCAAAGGTGTGAGCCGCGGTGTGGCGGTCAAGAGTCTACTGGCGTTTTCCGGGGTCGTGGCGTTGGGCGCGTTCCTGTTGCTGCCGACCCTGAGCGATCCGTTTGCGGCGGTGGCATTGTTGGCCATGACCGCGTTTTTCCTGATGTGGGGCAGTCTTTACTGGAGCTTCCCGGCGTTGCTGGCGGCACCGGCTCGAGTCGGTTTGATCGGCGGCGTGATGAACATGGCCGGCAGCACGGGCGGCATTGCCGTGCCGATCCTGGTGGGCGTTATTGTGCAAATGGCCGGAGGGTTTGCGCCGGTGCTGGGGTTCTTCGCGGCGTGCTCGGCGGTCTTCGTGTTGGCCACATTGTTTATCAGCCTGGATGAGGTGCGCCATGACTAAGCTGTGGGACGGCCCGATCGTAGACGCCCATCATCACTTCTGGGACCCCGCGATCAATGACCATCCGTGGCTCGCGCCCGAGGCCAACATCGCGTTTCGCTACGGTGATTACAGCGCGATCAAGCGTCGCTATTTTCCCGATGACTACTTCGCCGATGCCGGTGTCCATAACGTCGTGCAAACGGTGTACGTCGAGACGGAGTGGAACCCGCAAGACCCGATTGGCGAAACCCGTTTCGTCGAGGGCCTGGCCGCTCGCTACGGCGTGCCAAACGCCATCGTCGCGCAAGCCTGGCTCGACCATGCGGACGCCATCGCGGTGCTGACCGAACAAGCCGGTTTCAAGTGCGTGCGCAGCGTGCGCCACAAGCCCGGCGGCCCGATCGCGCCGGAGCAGGTTGGGCACATTCGCAGCTTGATGAGCAACGAGCACTGGCGGCGCAGTTACGCCGCGCTCGAGGGCCTGGGCCTGCATTTCGACTTGCAGACTCCTTGGTGGAATTTGCACGAAGCCGAGCGCCTGGCCCGGGACTTTCCCGGCATCACGCTGATTCTCAACCACGCCGGATTGCCCAACGACCGCAGTGCCGAAGGCCTGGCCGGTTGGCGCCTGGCGATGGCGCGGCTGGCGCAGTGGCCGAACGTGCGGGTGAAGATTTCCGGTCTGGGGCAGGGCGGTCAACGCTGGCATGCCAAGGACAACGCCTGGATCGTGCGCGAAGTCATTGCGATGTTCGGCAGCGACCGGGCGATGTTCGCCAGCAACTTTCCCGTGGACAGCCTGTGCGGCTCGTTCGACGACATCTACAGCGGTTTCAAAGCCATCGTTGCCGATTTTCCGAGCGCCGATCAGCAACGACTTTTCTACAGCAACGCGCAGCAAGTCTATCGCTGCGAGCCTTGCGCCATTGACCGGGCGCGGCCTGAATCCTTGAGGAGTGAAGCATGAACAAATCCACCATCGCGATGGTCCTGGGCGACCCGGCCGGCATCGGCCCGGAACTGATTGCACGCCTGCTCGCCGAACCCGAGGTGCGCAGCCAGGCCCATGTGATTTTGATCGCCGACGAGGCGGAAATGCGTCGCGGCATGCGCATTGCCGGGACGGAGTTTCCGTACCGTCGCGTCGAGTCGCTGGAGCAGTTGTCGTTCGTGGATGACACGCCACTGTTCTTCGACTTTCGCGGCGACACGATTGGCGAATTTGCGCGCAATGAAGCCAGCATCATTGGGGGCCGCTACAGCCTCGACACCCTGGAAAAGGCCCTGCGCCTGACCGAGGCCGGCACCACGGATGCGGTGCTGTTCGGACCGCTGAACAAGACCTCGCTGCACATGGCCGGTATGGCCCATAGCGATGAGTTGCACTGGTTCGCCGAGCTGCTGGATTTCCACGGGCCGTTCTGCGAGTTCAACGTGCTCGACAACCTGTGGACGTCGCGGGTGACCTCCCACGTGGCGCTGGCTGAAGTGCCCGGCATGCTCACTCAAGCGCGCGTGGTGGAAGCCATTCAGCTGATCGACACCGCGCTCAAGCGCAACGGCCTGGCCAAGCCGCGCATTGGTGTGTGCGGGCTGAACCCGCATAACGGCGACAACGGCTCGTTCGGTCGCGAAGAACTGGACATCATCGGCCCCGCTGTGCGCTCCGCCCAGGCGTTGGGCATTGCAGCGGAAGGGCCGTACCCGGGAGACACGATTTTCCTCAAGGTGCAGGGCGATGCCAGTGCCTTCGACGCGGTGGTCACGATGTATCACGACCAGGGCCAGATCGCGATCAAGTTGATGGGCTTCTCCCGTGGCGTGACGGTACAGGGCGGCTTGCCGATTCCGATTACCACCCCGGCGCACGGCACCGCATTCGACATCGCGGGGCAAGGCAAGGCGAACGTCGGTGCGATTCGCCAGGCGTTCGAGATTGCATGCCGGATGGGCACCAACAACTACTGATCCCAATCTTTAAGACAACATAAATCCCCTGTGGGAGCGAGCTTGCTCGCGATAGCGGTGTGTCAGACAGCATTCATGTCAACTGACACACCGCCTTCGCGAGCAGGCTCGCTCCCACATTTATTTGTGTTGTGGCTGATAACTCGATCCAGCCAATAACCGCTTTTTGCGATCACCCCAGGTTATCGCCGGATACGCATAAGTGATTATCCGCACCCCCGAGCGCTGGCTAAAGTCGCTCCATCGAATGCCTGGAACCCGCGACCCCAGCGGTTCTGCGCAGCGACCCAACAACTACAAGAAGCCGGCAGTGCAAGGAATTGTATTCATGAAAATCAAAGCCATCCGTACCCGCGTTTTTGAGTGGAAAGGCAAAGTCGTTCCGCCTCAAGCGCACTTCTGCACCAACGCCAGCGACATCCTGTTCGAGCGCGGCGACGCCATGGGCTCGTTCCGTTTTCACGGCTGGCTGGTGGTGGAAGTCGAGACCGATACCGGCCTCGTTGGCATCGGTAACTGTGCCCTGGCGCCGCGCGTAGCCAAGGAAATCATCGACACCTACCTGGCACCGATTGCCATCGGCGAAGACCCCTTCGACAACGAATACATCTGGCAGAAGATGTACCGCCAAAGCCACGCCTGGGGCCGTAAAGGCATTGGCATGGCGGCGATCTCGGCGATCGACATCGCCATCTGGGACATCATGGGCAAAGCCGTGAACAAACCGGTGTTCAAGTTGCTCGGCGGGCGGACCAAGGAAAAGATCTGGACCTACGCCTCCAAGCTCTATGCCAACGACAACCTCGACCTGTTCCTCGAAGAAGCCCAGGGTTATCTCAACCAAGGGTTCACCGCGCTGAAAATGCGCTTTGGCTACGGCCCGAAAGACGGCCCGGCGGGCATGCGCAAGAACATCGAGCAAGTGCGTGCATTGCGTAACCTGGCCGGCCCTGACATCGACATCATGCTCGAATGCTACATGGGCTGGACCCTGGAATACGCCCGACGCATGTTGCCCAAACTGGCTGAGTTCGAACCGCGCTGGCTCGAAGAGCCGGTGATCGCCGATGACATCGAAGGTTACATCGAGCTGAAAAAAATGGGGATCATGCCAATCTCCGGCGGTGAGCATGAATTCACCTCCTATGGCTTCAAGGACCTGCTGGAACGCCGCGCCGTCGACGTGATCCAGTACGACACCAATCGCGTGGGTGGCATCACCGCTGCGCGCAAGATCAACGCCATGGCCGAAGCCTGGTCGGTGCCAGTGATTCCCCACGCCGGGCAGATGCACAACTACCACCTGACCCTGTCCACCACCGCCTCGCCAATGGCTGAGTTCTTCCCGGTGTTCGACGTCGAGGTCGGCAACGAACTTTTCTACTACGTGTTCAAGGGCGAGCCGCAACCGGTCAACGGTTACATTCAGCTCGACGACAATAAGCCGGGCCTGGGCCTGGAAATCTCCGATGAGTACCTGAGCGACTTCAACATCATCGAGTGACCTTGAGGCGCCGTAAACGTACGGCGCCATCCCTGACTTTCTGGAGGCCGTCATGCGCCTGATTCAATTTGAAAACACCGCCGGCGAGCGCCAGGTCGGCCTCGTCGAGGGTGCACAGGTCCAGGTGCTTAATGGCACCGGCAGCACCCGTGAACTGGCCCTCGCGGCAATCCGCGCCCAGCGTAGCCTGCAAGAAGAGGTCGCCCGGCGCGGCACCGAACCGGGGCCCGATTACGCGCAGCTGTTGCAGCAAGGCAACGTTCTGCCACCGCTGGACCACGAAGACCCGGCCCATTGCCTGATCAGCGGCACCGGCCTGACCCATCTGGGCAGCGCCTCGGCACGGGACAAGATGCACCAGCAGGACGGCGCCGTCGAAGCTGGCATGACCGATACCATGCGGATCTTCAAGTGGGGCCTGGAAGGCGGCAAACCCGTCGCCGGGCAGGTTGGTGCGCAGCCGGAATGGTTCTACAAAGGCGACGGCAGCATCGTCGTGCGTCCCGGCGCGGATTTTCCGGTGCCGCCGTTTGCCGAAGACGCCGGTGAAGAACCCGAGTTGACCGGCCTCTATGTGATCGGCGACGACGGCCAGCCGTATCGCCTCGGTTATGCCTTGGGCAACGAGTTCTCCGACCATGTGATGGAACGCCGAAATTACCTGTACCTGGCGCATTCGAAACTGCGCTATTGCTCTTACGGTCCTGAGTTGCGCGTCGGTGAACTGCCCAAACATCTGGCGGGCACCAGCCGTATCAAGCGCAACGGCGAAACCGTCTGGGAGAAAGAATTTCTCAGCGGCGAAGACAACATGTGCCACAGCCTCGCCAACCTCGAGTTCCACCACTTCAAATACACGCAGTTCTTGCGCCCCGGCGATGTCCATGTGCACTACTTCGGCACCGCCACGTTGTCGTTTGCCGACGGCGTGAAAACCCAACCGGGTGATCGCTTCCAGATCAGCCTCGATGAGTTTGGTGCGCCACTGGTGAACGGCATCGGCGAAAGCGCCCAGCCGTTGGCTATCGGCCAGGTGCGTGCGCTTTAAGCCTTTCAAAAGGAACCTTCCATGACATTGCCACTGGGACACAACCACATCGGCGGTCGCCGCAGCGCCAACGGCACATTGCAATTGCAAAGCCTCGACGCGACGACTGGCGAACCGCTGCCGGGCACGTTTTTTCAGGCCAGCGAAGCCGAAGTGGATGCCGCCGCCAACGCTGCGGCCGCCGCTTACCCGGTCTATCGCAACCTGAGTGCGCAAAAGCGCGCACGGTTTCTCGACGCCATCGCTGATGAAATCGATGCACTCGGCGATGATTTCGTCGCCACCGTGTGCCGCGAAACCGCGTTGCCGGCCGGGCGAATTCAGGGCGAGCGGGGGCGCACCAGCGGTCAGATGCGTTTGTTTGCCAAGGTCCTGCGTCGCGGGGATTTCTACGGTGCGCGCATTGATCGGGCGCTGCCGGAGCGCCAGCCATTGCCGCGCCCGGACCTGCGTCAGTACCGTATCGGCTTAGGGCCGGTCGCGGTGTTTGGCGCGAGTAACTTTCCGCTGGCGTTCTCCACGGCCGGTGGCGATACCGCGTCGGCCCTGGCCGCCGGTTGCCCGGTGGTGTTCAAGGCGCACAGCGGTCACATGGCGACGGCCGAGTGGGTGGCGGACGCGATCATCCGTGCCGCTGAACGCACTGAAATGCCAGCCGGCGTGTTCAACATGATCTACGGCGGGGGCGTCGGTCAGTGGCTGGTCAAGCACCCGGCGATTCAGGCAGTGGGCTTCACCGGTTCGCTCAAGGGTGGCAATGCCCTGAGCCACATGGCCGCAACCCGCCCGCAACCGATCCCGGTGTTTGCCGAGATGTCCAGCATCAACCCGGTGTTCCTGTTGCCCGAAGCACTGGCGGTACGCGGCGAGCAAATTGCTGCGCAACTGGCCGGGTCGGTGACTTTGGGTTGCGGCCAGTTCTGCACCAATCCCGGCCTGGTCATTGGCCTGCGTTCGCCGCAGTTCAGCACCTTCCTGGAAACTTTTCGCGCCAGCATGAACCAGCAACCGGCGCAAACCATGCTCAACGCCGGTGCGCTGCTCAGCTACAGCCGGGGCCTTGGTGAGCTGCACGAACATCCGGGCCTGACGCACCTGGCGGGCCGGCCGCAACAGGGTAATCAAGCGCAGCCACAGGTGTTCAAGGCTGACGTGAGTTTGTTGCTCAAGGGGGATGAGCTGCTTCAGGAAGAAGTGTTCGGGCCGACCACCATCGTTGTCGAAGTCGAGAGCCGTGCGCAGTTGGAAGAGGCGCTGCAGGGGTTGCGCGGGCAATTGACGGCGACGTTGATTGGCGAGGCCGAGGAGTTGCTGGAGTACCGCTGGCTGGCGGAAATGCTTCAGGAGAAGGTCGGACGGATTCTGCTCAATGGTTATCCGACCGGGGTCGAGGTGTGCGAAGCGATGGTGCATGGCGGGCCGTACCCGGCGACGTCCGACTCACGGGGGACGTCGGTGGGGACACTGGCGATCGATCGGTTCCTGCGGCCGGTGTGCTTCCAGAATTATCCGGATGCGTTGCTGCCCGAGGCGTTGCAGAACGCTAATCCGCTGGAAATTCGGCGGTTGGTGGATGGGGAGGTGAGTCAGTCGGCCTTGTAGTGTCTGGACTATCGCCATCGCGAGCAAGCTCGCTCCCACAGTGATCTCAGTGTTCACAAATATTGTGTTCACAGGAGATCCAATGTGGGAGCGAGCTCGCTCGCGATGGCTTAATCAGCCGCACCACAACTTTATTTGGCAGTCACCTCAGCCACTTTATCCACCGCCGGCTTCAACACCAACCACAACGCCGCCGCAATTAACACGCCGCCATAGATATGCGCCATCGACAACGGCTCATCCAGCAGCAACGCCCCCCACAACACCCCGAACGGCGGGATCAGGAAGGTCGTGGTCATCGACCGCACGGGCCCGACCGAGCTGAGCAAACGGAAATAAATGATGTACGCCAGCGCCGTACACACCAGCCCCAACCCCAGCAACGACAGCCAGACATGCCAGCCGCCCCAGCTCGCCGGCGGCTGGCTGATCACGCTGTAGCCGAACAGCGGCAACAGAAACAGCGTCGCCCCGAGCATGCTGCCCAGCGCGGACAAACGGCTGTCGAGGCCACCGGCCTGGTCCAGCCAGCGGCGGGCGAGGAAACCGGCAAAGCCATAGCACGTCGTGGCCATCAGGCAGGCGAGGGCGCCCATCAGCAATTGCAGGTCGAACGCCACAGGGCCCGCGCGGGTCAGCACGCCCACACCGAACAATCCGAGAAATACCCCGCCAAGCTTGGCGGCGGTGAGTCGTTCATGGAAAAACAACCCGCCAATCAACACGCCCATCAACGGCGTGGTGGCGTTGAAGATCGCCGAGTACCCGGCCGGCAGCACCTGGGCGGCCACGGAATACAGAGTCGCCGGAATCCCGGAGTTGATCACCCCGAGCAGCATCACGGTTTTGAGTTTGCCTTTGAAATCCCAGCTGATGCGCATCAGCCCGAGAATAATCAGCAGGCCGGTCGCGGCAATCGACACGCGAAAAAACGCAGTGGGGATTGTGCCAATCACGGGGGCGATGATGCGCATGAACAGAAAGCTCGCACCCCAAATGGCCGCCAGTGACAGTAAACGGACGATATCGACGGGGTTCACGCTGCTCTCCTTCCTTTATGGGGACGAGAGTGTTGCCGAGTGCCTGATCGATGGCAACCGAAAAACGGGCAAATAACTGCAGTGGAAAATTACGCTTCTCCTGCACCCGGTTCACTGGCTAAGCTCAGGGCTCACGAATTCCCGCAGAGGTCTCACCATGCCGCAGCAATGGCCAGCCGCCGATATCGCCCGAATGATCCTCGATGGCTTTGACGATTACCGCGAGCATTTCCGTCAGATCACCGACGGTGCGCGAGCCCGCTTCGAACAGGCCCAATGGCAGGAGGCGCAAATTGCGTCGGCTGCGCGAATCAATCTCTATGAAGAAAAAGTCAGTGAAACGGTGGAGCGGCTGCGCGTCGCGTTTGACAGCGACACGCTGGATGTCAGTTGCTGGCCGCTGGTCAAAAGCGCGTACATCACGCTGATCGACCTGCGGTTCGATGATGAATTGTCCGAAACCTGGTACAACTCGATTTTCTGCGGATTGTTCAGCCATGACCTGATCAGCGATGGCTGCATGTTCATCCACACCACCCGGCCGAGTCTGCGCCGGGCCCGCGCCGCCCAAACCCGTACGTACAAACCTCAAGGCCAGTTGTCCGGCATGCTCGCGAGCATTTTTGCCGACTACCGTTTCAGCGAGGATTACGCGGACCTGGCCGGCGACCTGAATCGCCTCGAAGCGCAATTGCGCGAGAACCTGCCGGACTGGGTGTGCAAGGACCCGGAGTTGAGCGTCGAACTGTTTTCCTCGGTGCTCTACCGCAATAAAGGGGCTTACCTGGTCGGGCGCATTTACACCCGGGACGAGCAGTGGCCGCTGGTGATTCCGCTGCTGCACCGCGAAGGTCGGGGGATTCAGATCGATGCGCTGATTACCGACGAAGCGGATGTGTCGATCATCTTCTCTTTCACCCGCTCGTATTTCATGGTCGACGTGCCGGTGCCCGCGGAGTTCATCGGGTTCCTCAAGCGCATCCTGCCGGGCAAGCACATCGCTGAGTTGTACACCTCGATCGGTTTCTACAAACACGGCAAGTCCGAGTTCTATCGGGCGCTGATCAATCACCTGGCCAATACCGATGACCAGTTCATCATGGCCCCCGGTGTCCGCGGCATGGTCATGAGCGTGTTTACCCTGCCGGGCTTCAACACCGTATTCAAAATCATCAAGGACCGCTTCTCGCCGTCAAAGAACGTCGACCGCGCTACGGTGATTGAGAAATACCGTCTGGTCAAAAGCGTCGACCGCGTCGGGCGCATGGCCGATACCCAGGAGTTCGCCGATTTCCGTTTCCCGTTGAGCAAGTTCGACCCGGCATGCCTGGAAGAATTGCTCGAAGTGGCCGCGTCCACGGTGTCGGTGGAAGGCGACACCGTGCTGATCCGCCACTGCTGGACCGAACGGCGGATGACGCCGTTGAACCTGTACCTGGAAAACGCCAACGAGGCGCAGGTGTATGAGGCGCTGGATGATTACGGTCTGGCGATCAAGCAACTGGCGGCCGCGAATATCTTTCCCGGCGACATGTTGCTGAAGAACTTCGGCGTCACCCGCCACGGTCGCGTGGTGTTTTATGACTACGACGAAATCTGCTTCCTGACCGAGGCCAACTTTCGCCACATCCCGCAACCGCGTACGCCGGAAGACGAGATGGCGTCGGAGCCTTGGTATTCGATCGGCCCGCTGGATGTGTTTCCCGAGGAGTTTCCGCCGTTTTTGTTTGCTGACTCGGGTCAGCGGCGCTTGTTTGATCAGTTGCACGGCGAGTTGTACAACGCTGATTACTGGAAAAGCCTGCAGGAAGCGATTCGGGCGGGAAAAATCATCGACGTGTTCCCGTATCGGCGCAAAGGCCTCGAAAACGAATAACCCACTTTGGCTAGTGGGCTTTTGTGGCGAGGGGGCAAGCCCCCTCGCCACAGGGCCGCGCAAATCTGCGACAATCGCCACCCTGCGCCACTAGACGACTGAATTGCGTACCCGATGACCGACGAATCGCCCTCCATCGACAAACTGCTGAAAAACCTCGATCACGCCATGCTCGCCGACCGCCACCGGCTGCGGCGGCAGTTGCTTGAGCTGCGCAAGAAGCCTGACGAGGCCAAGCTGGCCCTGTGGGTGACGCGCATGCAGGCGTCCTGTGATCAGGTGCTGGCGCGGCGCGCCAGTTTGCCGGTGATTCGTTATGACGACAGCCTGCCGATCGCCGCCAAGCGCGACGAAATCAAAGAAGCGCTGCTCAAGCATCAGGTGCTGATCATCGCGGGCGAAACCGGCTCGGGTAAAACCACCCAGTTGCCGAAGATCTGCCTGGAAATCGGGCGCGGCCAGCATGGCCTGATCGGCCACACCCAGCCGCGTCGGATTGCGGCACGCAGCGTCGCCAGCCGGGTGGCCGAAGAATTGGCGACGCCGTTGGGTGCGCTGGTCGGCTATCAGGTGCGGTTCGAGGACCAGAGCGATTCCAACACCCTGATCAAACTGATGACCGACGGCATCCTGCTGGCGGAAACCCAGAACGACCGCTACCTCGAACGCTACGACACGATCATCGTCGACGAAGCGCACGAACGCAGCCTGAACATCGACTTCCTGCTCGGTTACCTGAAAACCCTGCTGCCGCGACGCCCGGACCTGAAAGTCATCATCACCTCGGCCACCATCGACCTGGAGCGCTTCTCCAAGCACTTCGACGATGCGCCGATTGTCGAAGTCTCCGGCCGCACCTTCCCGGTGGAAACCTGGTATCGCCCGCTGACGCTGGAGCAAGACGAAGAGGGCAACCGCGTCGAGGATGACTTGACCGTGGATCAGGCCATTCTCGCCACCCTCGATGAAATCGCCGCGTTCGAACGCAGCGAACGCAAGAGCCCCGGCGATGTGCTGGTGTTCCTGCCCGGCGAGCGCGAGATTCGCGATGCCGCCGACATGCTGCGCAAGGCGCAGCTCAAGCACACCGAAATCCTGCCGTTGTACGCGCGATTGTCGCCAGCCGAGCAGCAGCGGATTTTCCAGTCGCACCCGGGACGCCGCGTCGTACTGGCAACCAACGTCGCGGAAACCTCGCTGACGGTGCCGGGCATCCGTTACGTGATCGACAGCGGCACCGCGCGCATCAGCCGTTACAGCTACCGCGCCAAGGTCCAGCGCCTGCCCATCGAGGCGATTTCCCAGGCCAGCGCCAACCAGCGTAAAGGTCGCTGTGGTCGGGTCGAGCCCGGCATCTGCATCCGTCTCTATGGTGAAGACGATTTCATGGGGCGTCCGGAATTTACGGATCCGGAAATCCTGCGGACCAACCTCGCGGCCGTTATTTTGCAGATGCTGCACCTGCGTCTCGGTGAGATCACCGACTTCCCGTTTATCGAACCGCCGGACGGCAAGGCGATCAGCGACGGTTTCAACCTGTTGCAAGAACTCTCGGCGGTGGACCGCAACAGTCAGCTGACCCCGCTGGGGCGCAATCTGGCGCGCTTGCCGGTGGACCCGCGCATGGGCCGCATGCTGCTGGAAGCGGCGAAACTCGGCAGCTTGCAGGAAGTGCTGATCGTCGCCAGCGCCATGTCGATTCAAGACCCGCGCGAGCGTCCGCCGGAGCGCCAGCAAGCGGCAGATCAGGCGCACGCTCAATGGAAGGATGTGGACTCGGACTTCGCCGGGCTGGTGAATCTGTGGCGCGGTTTTGAAGAACAGCGTCAGGTGCTGACGGCGAGCCCGTTGCGCAATTGGTGCCGCAAAAATTTCCTCAATTACCTGCGATTGCGCGAATGGCGCGACTCGCACCGTCAGTTGAGCCTGATCTGCCGCGACATGCAGTTGAACATCAACAAAGAGCCGGCGGATTATCCGAAACTGCACAAAGCGGTGCTCTCGGGCCTGCTCAGTCAGATCGGCCAGAAAACCGATGAAGGCGATTACCTCGGCGCCCGTCAGCGGCGTTTCTGGATTCACCCGTCATCCGGACTGGGTAAAAAGCGTCCGCAATGGCTGATGACCGCCGAACTGGTGGAAACCACCAAGCTCTATGCGCGCATGGTCGCCAAGATCGACGCCGACTGGATCGAGCCGCTGGCCGGGCACCTGATCAAGAAAAACCACTTCGAGCCGCACTGGGAGAAGAAGCGCGGTCAGGTCGTGGCCTTTGAGCAAATCACGTTGTTCGGGCTGATCGTGGTCGGCCGCCGGCCGGTGCATTACGGGCCGATTGATCCGGTGGTGTCCCGTGAGTATTTCATTCGCGAAGGCTTGGTGCGCGGCGAGATTCAGTCCAAGGCGAAATGCCTGACGGCCAACGCGCAACTTCTTGAACAACTCGACGAACTGGAAGCCAAGGCCCGCCGTCGCGACATCCTCGCCGACGAAGAAACCTTGTTCGCCTTTTACGATGCGCGGTTGCCGGCGGAGATCCATCAGACGGCGACCTTCGATAGCTGGTACCGGGTCAACAGCCAGAAAGACCCGCAGCTGCTGATCATGCGCGAAGAAGACGTGCTGGCCCGCGAGGCCAGCGAAGTCACCGCCCTGCATTACCCGGACACCTTGCACATTGGCGATCTGGAACTGTCGTTGAGTTACCACTTCGAGCCTAACCACCCTCGCGATGGCGTGACCTTGCGCGTGCCGGCACCGTTGCTGCCGATGCTGCCGCCGGAACGTCTGGAGTGGCTGGTGCCCGGCGTGATCGAAGCCAAGTGCATTGCGCTGGTACGCAACCTGCCCAAGGCCCTGCGCAAGAATTTCGTGCCGGTGCCGGACTTCGTCAAAGCCGCGTTGCAGCGCATGACCTTCGCCGAAGGGTCATTGCCGCTGGCGCTGGGCCGCGAATTGCTGCGCATGACCGGCGCGCGGGTCAGCGACGAAGCGTGGGCAGAAGCGTCGCAGCAGGTCGACAGCCATTTGCGCATGAACCTGGAAATCGTCGACGGCCAGGGCAAGTTTCTGGGCGAAGGGCGTGATCTGGCGGAACTGACCGCGCGCTTTGCCGAAGCCAGCCAGGCCGCATTGGCGGTCCCGCAAACCGCGAAAAGCCAGCAACCGGTGGAAGCCAAAGTCTTTGCCGCCGTCGCCGAGAAAACCCAGCAAAAGATTGCCGGGCTGTCGATGACGGTCTATCCGGCGTTGGTTGAAGAGGCCGGTACGGTCAAGGAAGGGCGTTTCTCGACGCCGGCCGAAGCCGAATTCCAGCATCGTCGCGCGTTGCAGCGTTTGCTGATGCAGCAACTGGCGGAGCCCGCGAAATTCCTGCGCGGCAAATTGCCGGGGCTCACCGAGCTGGGCCTGATGTACCGCGACATGGGGCGCGTCGACAGTCTGGTGGAAGACATTCTGCTGGCCAGTCTCGACAGCTGCATTCTCGATGGCGAAGACCCGTTGCCGCGCGATGGTGCCGGGCTGGCGGCGTTGGCCGAGCGCAAACGTGGCGGCTGGACCGACCACGCCGAGCGCCTGGCGAAGCTGACCCTGGACATCCTCAAGTTGTGGCATGGCCTGCAAAAACGCTTCAAGGGCAAGATCGACCTGGCGCAAGCCGTGGCCCTGAACGACATCAAGCAGCAGCTCAGTCACTTGGTCTATCCCGGTTTTGTCCGTGAAACACCGATGGCGTGGCTTAAGGAATTGCCGCGTTATCTGAAAGCGGTTGAGCAGCGTTTCGAGAAAATCGCTGCTCAGGTGCAACGGGATCGGGTGTGGAGCGGCGAATTGTCCGGCCTCTGGACGCAATACCAGACCCGCGCCAACAAACATGCCCAGGAAGGCAAGCGTGATCCGCAGCTGGAGCTGTACCGCTGGTGGCTGGAGGAATACCGGGTTTCGCTGTTCGCCCAACAATTGGGGACCAAGGTGCCGATCTCCGATAAACGCCTGAATAAACAGTGGACTCAGGTCGAACCCTGAAACCGGGGCTCGCCACAAAACCTGTGGGAGCGAGCTTGCTCGCGATGACGGACTGTCAGACAACGTTGATATTGAATGTACTGGCCTCATCGCGAGCAAGCTCGCTCCCGCATTTTAGGTACGCCGTTACTCGCGCAAAAGGCGCCAAAATCTAACGTTTATGGCAAACTTCGCGCCTATAAACGCCGGCCCCGCGGTTTTGAGCCTTTCAAGGTCCGGGCGCGACGGAATAAAGCGATGCCTGTCCGGCTTCCCGTGACGGGAACAGACCCTTTTTGTATTGGTACGTCGGTGCCAATGCTTTCTGCCTGAACAGATTAGAGAAACGACCATGCATAACGTCGTCATCAGCGGCACCGGCCTGTATACCCCGGCCAACAGCATCTCCAACGAAGAGCTGGTGCAGTCTTTCAACGCCTACGTCGCAATATTCAACGCCGACAACGCCGAGGCCATTGCCCGTGGCGAAGTCGAAGCCTTGACCGAGTCCAGCGCTGCGTTTATTGAAAAAGCCTCCGGCATCAAAAGCCGCTTTGTCATGGACAAGGAAGGCATTCTCGATCCGCAACGCATGGCACCACGCCTGCCGGAGCGTTCGAACGACGAATGGTCGGTGCTCTGCCAAATGGCCATCGGCGCTGCCGAACAAGCCTTGCAGCGCGCTGGCAAGACTGCCGCGGACATCGACGGCGTGATCGTCGCCTGCTCCAACCTGCAACGCGCCTACCCGGCCATCGCCATCGAAGTGCAGGAAGCGCTGGGCATCCAGGGCTTCGGTTTCGACATGAACGTGGCCTGCTCCTCGGCAACCTTCGGCATTCAGGCAGCGGCCAACAGCGTGCAACTGGGCCAGGCTCGGGCGATTCTGATGGTCAACCCGGAAGTCTGCACCGGTCACTTGAACTTCCGTGATCGCGACAGCCACTTCATTTTCGGTGACGCGGCCACGGCCGTGATCATCGAACGTGCGGACCTGGCGACCTCCAAGTACCAGTTCGACATCGTCAGCACCAAGCTGCTGACCAAGTTCTCCAACAACATCCGCAACAACTTCGGCTTCCTCAACCGCGCCGCGGAAGAGGGCATCGGTGCCAAGGACAAACTGTTCGTGCAGGAAGGCCGCAAGGTGTTCCGCGACGTGTGCCCGATGGTTGCCGAGCTGATCGCCACGCACCTGGACGAGAACAAACTCAACATTGGTGACGTGAAGCGCTTCTGGCTGCACCAGGCCAACCTCAGCATGAACCACCTGATCGTCAAGAAACTGCTGGGTCGCGAGGCCACCGAAGAAGAAGCTCCGGTGATTCTCGACACCTACGCCAACACCAGCTCCGCCGGTTCGGTGATTGCGTTTCACAAGAACCAGGATGATCTGGCTGCTGGCTCGCTCGCCGTGCTCAGTTCGTTTGGCGCCGGTTATTCGATTGGCAGTGTGATTCTGCGCAAGCGTTGAGCCGAACTTTTTTCATTGGATGGTTAGGACGTTTCCTACAGTCGAAACCGTCAGGACACTGTAGTTTTCGGAAATGACGGCAGGACTGCGCAGCGGGCGAAGTCTTGCCGTCGTCATTTTCGACGTCTGAACAAGGGGATTGATTGATGGCGGCTGACGATTCGCAACTGCTTGCGCGATTACTGGCCGGCGAGCAAAAGGCTTTCAAAGAATTAGTCAGCACTTACCAGAGCGCCATGCGCGCGGTGGCCTATGCGATTGTGGGCAGCCGGCATGCCGACGAAATCGTCCAGGATGCATGGCTATCTGTAGTGCGTAACCTGAGCAGATTCGAGGCGCGTTCGAGCCTCAAGACCTGGTTGCTGACCATTACCGCCAATGCGGCAAAAGGTCGATACAAACAAAACCGTCGTGAAGTGCTCCTCGATGACCTGCCGTCGCCCCATGGCACCATCGATGATGATCGTTTTTCACCCGGCGATGGTCATTGGCTGGTGGCGCCGTTTGCCTGGCATCAGGACACCCCGGAAGCGCTACTGACCGAAAACGAGCTGCGCGAGTGCCTGGAACACACGCTGCTCAGCCTGTCGGAACTGCAAAGCAGTGTGTTATTACTTCGCGAGCGGCAGGGGCTGGAGCTGGAGGAGATCTGTAATCTTCTGGAAATCTCGCTCTCCAATGTTCGTGTGCTGCTGCATCGGGCACGGCTGAAGGTCTTTGCGACCGTAGAACATTTTGAGGAAACCGGCGAATGCTGACCTGTAAGGAACAAGTGGCACGTTCCAGCGATTACCTTGACGGGCAGTTGAGTTTTCGTGAGCGGCTGATGGTGCGTCATCACCTGATGTTCTGCCCTAATTGCCGGCGGTTCATTCGTCAGATGCGGGTGATGCAGGCGACATTGCGCGCCATGCCCGAGGATTCCGTGCCGGACGCCGATACACTGGCCGAACGTCTGGCTGCCGAACGTCGCAAGGATGTTCCGTAGCAGAGTGGATTGATGGCGGGGGTCAAGAAACAGGCTCGCGTGGATGAATCGAACGGATGATGGGGATCAATCCATCCATGCCAGCCTGTAAAAGCAACCCGGGCTTCCTTGCCCGAGTCGTGTAGCGGGATAAATCAGAACTTCGCTTCAGCATCCAGTTGCAGGGTGTTGATGTCCGAATCTTTCTTTTTGATGCTGGCGTTGGTCTGGTCAGACGTCGCCATGTAGTACGTCGCACCCAGATTGAAATTCTTGTCCAGCTCGTAGCTCACTTTCAGCTTGCTACCGCGCGAACCGGTGAAACCGTTGGCGAAGTCGGAGTCAGTGAAGGCGCCGACTACCGAGTTTTGCTGTACATCGCGGTAGTTGTAGTCCACAGCGAAGCCGTAGAGTTTGGTCTTGACGCCGGTCAACCAGCCAGTGTCCTGATCGTTGCTCGCGTCTTTGTTGTTGACGTACTGACCGTAGAACGAGAGCGGTACGGGCAGGTTGTTGATGTCAAGCTGACTAAAGCCTTCATACAGTTTGAAACGTTCGTTCGGGCTGTTGCCGTTGACGGCCAGGGCGCATGGCGCGGTGACGGTGCCGGTGGTCGGGCAGGCGCTGGTCGCGTCGTTGTCGTACGAATAGATACTGCCGCCCAAGGTCATTTTCAGGCTGTCGGTGATGGCAAAGCGCGCACCCAATTGGCCAGCGTACAGACGCAAATCGTGTTTGAACTGCACGCCCTCGCCGTCGACGTTGTCCTTGAGGGTGTAGTGTCCGGCGCTGCCGAACAGTTCTGTGCTGCCGCTCAGCGGGTACTTGTAGGATGCTGACAGGCCTTCCGGGTTGATGTCGCTATCCCAGATGATGTCGCCCATGCTCACCCATTGCTGCGGCATCTTGCCGCCAACCAGGTGCAGGTTTTTGATCGCGTCCGGGTGGTAGTCGACGTAACCCTGGTCCAGCCAGATCTGCTTCTTGTCGAAGTAATTGTTCAGGTCCTGGTTGGTGGAGCGAGCGTCGTCGTTGCTGCCGGTGGCAATGCGGATACCGGTGTCGACTTGCGGGTTGATTTCGCTGTAGGCACCCAGGCGGGCACGAATGCGCTGGCGATCCTGGTCCTTGTTGTTTGGCACGCCGTCGTTGTGAACGGTTTCTTCACGGAAACGAACGTCGCCCTTGAATTGGGTCTTTGCCGCCCAGGCCAGTTTCTGATCGAAGGCGCTTAGCGTGTCGGTTTTCTTCGCAGTTTGTGCGATCTGCTCGTTGGTCTCTTGCTGAGCCTGACGGGCGATTTGCTGGTCTTTCTGATCCCGGGCCAGTTCGGCTTGCAGTTCGCCATACTGTGCGTTGGTGATCGAGCCGTTAGCCTTGAGCATGTCGAGCAGTTTGGCGTCGACTGCGGCGCTGGCCTGAACGCTCATGGCCAGCAGGAGCCCGCCACACAGGGCCGCCGCAGTTTTCGTGGAAGCAAGACGCATATCAATCTCCGAAGATGAGAGTGGATGACTGAGCCATCCAGGGCACAACCGACCATTGATGGACGGAAAACAGTGGTCTGTTAATAACCAGACGCTCTAAAAACAGGCGTAAGTATCGCGGCGATTTATGACAGCGCAGTGGCAAAGTGATGGCGTGTCGATGACGATATAAAGGCTGTTTGAGCGTTTCCTGCGCAGGCCTGCAGGCGAAACACGGGTGTGGAATGAATGGCGATAGGCGATACTCGCGAGGCTTTCACGCAAGAAGTGGAGAGGAAGTTGATGCCGCTGCAACGTTTGGAAAATCTGTCCGAAATCGCACCGTACACCTGGGATGCGCTCGTCCCCGAGTGCCAGCCTTTTCTTCGCCACGCTTTCCTCAGTGCCTTGGAGGACAGCGGCAGTGTCGGTCCGCATTCCGGCTGGCAGCCCGAGCATTTGCTGCACATCGAAGGTGATCGGCTGATCGCCGCGCTGCCCAGTTACCGCAAGTGGCATTCGTATGGCGAGTACGTGTTCGATCACGCCTGGGCCGATGCCTGCGAGCGAGCCGGCATCGACTATTACCCCAAATTATTGGCTGCCGTGCCCTTCAGCCCGGTCAGCGGCCCGCGGTTGCTGGCGGCCAGCGTCGAGGACGGATTCGAGTTACTCAATAGTTTGCCGGGTTACCTTGAGATCGAAGGACTATCCAGCGCGCACATCAATTTCACCGACCCGTTTACCGACGCGGCGTTGGGTGAACAACCCGGCTGGCTGCAGCGAATTGGCTGTCAGTACCACTGGCAGAATCGCGGTTATCGGGATTTTCAGGATTTCCTCGACGCACTCAGTTCACGCAAGCGCAAGCAAATGCGCAAGGAACGCGAGCAAGTGGCGGGGCAGGGCATTGATTTCGAATGGCTTGAAGGTCGACAACTGGATCAGGCGCAGTGGGATTTCGTCTATGCCTGCTACGCCAATACCTACGCGGTGCGTCGGCAAAGGCCTTATCTGACGCGCGAATTTTTCAGCCTGCTGGCCGAGCGCATGCCGGAATCGATTCGCGTAGTGCTGGCCAAGCAGGGCTCACGGCCGGTCGCCATGGCCTTCAGCCTGGTGGGCGGCGACAGTTTTTATGGTCGTTACTGGGGCTGCCTGGCGGAGTTTGATCGTCTGCACTTCGAGACCTGTTTCTATCAGGGCATGGATCATGCGATTGCCAACGGCTTTCAGCGATTCGACGCCGGTGCCCAGGGCGAGCACAAGTTGATTCGCGGCTTTGAGCCAGTGATCACGCACTCTTGGCATTACCTGCGTCACGCGGGATTGAAAGCGGCGGTCAAAGACTTTCTGGAGCAAGAGCGCGTGGGGGTGCTGGCGTATGCCGAGGAGGCGAGGACCGCCTTGCCTTATCGGCAAGACTGATCCTCGTGCGGGGCCTTACTTAAGTGTCTTCCTTGCCCAGCCAGCGGTAGGTAATGCCGCCAATCACCGCACCCAGCAGTGGCGCGACCCAGAACATCCACAGTTGTTGAATCGCCCAGCCTCCGACAATCAGGGCCGGGCCGGTGCTGCGCGCCGGGTTGACCGAGGTGTTGGTGACCGGGATCGAGATCAGGTGGATCAGAGTCAGCGCCAGACCGATGGCGATAGGCGCAAGCCCGGCCGGGGCGCGCTTGTCGGTGGCACCGAGGATGATCAGGATAAACATCGCCGTCATCACCAGCTCACAGACAAACCCTGCTGCCATTGAATAGCCGCCGGGAGAGTGTTCGCCATAGCCGTTGGATGCCAGGCCCCCGGCCAGGTCGAAACCGGGTTTGCCGCTGGCAATGAAGTACAGCAACGCGGCCGCAATCACTCCACCGATCACCTGCGCAATGATGTAGGCCGGCAGCTCCTTGGCCGGGAAGCGTCCGCCGACCACCAGTCCCAGCGACACTGCCGGGTTGAGGTGACAGCCGGAGATATGGCCGATGGCGAACGCCATGGTCAGTACGGTCAAACCAAACGCCAGGGACACCCCCAGCAATCCAATTCCCACATTTGGGAAGGCAGCGGCCAGCACCGCACTTCCACAACCCCCCAACACTAACCAGAACGTGCCTACTAACTCTGTCGCAGAACGTTTGAATAGAGACATGAGAGCGTGCCTTTTCGAGATTTTACTGCCTATCTCATCCAGTAGATGGACTGCAGAACCATCTCCAGAACCTGGGCTGAGTACAGCAGGGTTTTTAGAGAAATCCAGTGCCTGTAAAAAACCGCCAGAGCCCGTGGTTGAAAGGCTGTGGCGGTTTTGGTGTGTAAAAGGTTCCTGTAGGAGAGCGCTCGCGATGAGGCGTGTCATTCGACATCCATGTTGAATGTCAGACCGCTATCGCGAGCAGGCTCACTCCTACAAGGGAATAAGGGGGATTTGGGTTAATCGATGCCTACGAAACCGCCGGTCTGGTGCTGCCACAGCCGTGCGTACAACCCGCCACGGGCCAGCAGTTCGGCATGGGTACCGGTTTCGGCGATACTGCCGTTTTCCAGCACCACCAAGCGGTCCATCCGGGCGATGGTTGAAAGCCGGTGCGCAATAGCGATCACGGTTTTGCCTTGCATCAAGGTTTCCAGGCTTTCCTGAATCGCTGCTTCCACTTCCGAATCGAGGGCCGACGTGGCCTCGTCCATGATCAGGATCGGTGCATCCTTGAGCAGCACGCGGGCAATCGCGATCCGCTGACGCTGGCCACCGGAAAGTTTCACCCCGCGCTCACCGACATGCGCATCAAAACCGGTGCGGCCCTCGGCGTCGGACAGTAACGGAATGAACTCGTCGGCACGGGCCTTGTGCACCGCTTCCCAGAGTTCGGCGTCGGTGGCGTCGGGTTTGCCGTACAGCAAATTGTCGCGGATCGAGCGGTGCAGCAGCGACGTGTCCTGGGTGATCATGCCGATGCGCTCGCGCAAGCTTTCCTGGCCGACATCGGCAATGTTCTGGCCGTCGATGAGGATTCGTCCGCCTTCCACGTCATACAGGCGCAGCAGCAGATTGACCAAGGTCGATTTGCCGGCGCCGGATGGACCGATCAGGCCGATCTTTTCGCCAGCCTTGATGTTCAGGTTGAGGTCGCCAATGATCCCGCTCTTTTTGCCGTAGTGGAAATCCACGTGCTCGAAACGCACTTCACCGCGAGCAACGGCCAGCGGTTTGGCCTCTTCGCGATCGGTCACGCTGACCGGTTGCGAGATCGTCTGCAAACCGTCCTGAACCATGCCGATGTTTTCGAAGATGCCGGTGACCACCCACATGATCCAGCCGGACATGTTGACGATGCGGATCACCAGGCCCGTGGCCAGGGCAATGGCGCCCACGGTGATCAACGACTGCGTCCATAGCCACAGTGCCAGGCCGGTGGTGGTGACGATCAACAGGCCGTTCATACTGGTGATGACCACGTCCATGCTGGTGACCACGCGGCCGGCCAGTTGCGCCTTCACGGTCTGTTCTTCGATGGCTTCCTTGGCGTACTGCTGTTCGAAATTGGTGTGGGCGAACAGTTTCAGCGTGGTGATGTTGGTGTAGCCGTCGACGATCCGACCCATGAGTTTTGAGCGCGCATCGGATGACACCACCGAACGCTCCTTGACCCGGGGCACGAAGTAATAGAGCGCACCCATGTACGCGGCGATCCAGCTCAGCAACGGGATCATCAGGCGCCAGTCAGCCTCGGCAAACAGCACCAGCGAACTGATCGCGTAGATCAGCACATGCCAGAGCGCGTCCACCGCCTGCACCGCCGAATCGCGCAACGAGTTGCCGGTTTGCATGATGCGCTGGGCGATGCGCCCGGCGAAGTCGTTCTGGAAGAAATTGAGGCTCTGTTTGAGCACGTAACTGTGGTTCTGCCAGCGGATCATGCTGGTCATGCTGGGGCTCAGGGTCTGGTGTACCAGCAAGTCATGCAGGCCAACGAACACCGGGCGCAGGATCAGCGCCACCACCGCCATCCAGGCCAGTTCGATGCCGTGTTCCTTGAAGAAATTGACGTTGGGTGTGCCTTGGGCGAGGTCGATGATGCGGCTCAGGTAGCTGAACAGCGCCACTTCGATCAGCGCACCAAACAGGCCGACGATCAGCAGGGCGGCGAAACTCGGCCAGACCTGCTTCAGGTAATAGGTATAGAAAGGGAGAACCCGATCCGGCGGAGCCGCCGTCGGTGCATCACGAAAGACGTCGATCAGTTTTTCAAAACGGCGATAAAGCATCAGTTCTCCGCCCGCGCACGGGCTCTCCTTTGAACAAAGTGAGCGGTGCCGCAGGCCGGCAACCGCTCAAGACTTCCTGTGTAGCTTAGTCGATGACCTTGGCCGACTTGATGAATACAGGATCGGCGGGCACGTCTTTCATGCCCATTTTGGTGGTGGTCGGGGAGTTGACGATGACGTCCACCACGTCCATGCCTTTCACGACTTTACCGAACACGGCATAACCATCACCGCTGTCGAGGAAATCGTTGTCCTTGACGTTGATGAAGAACTGGCTGGTGGCCGAATCAGGCGCCGAGGTGCGGGCCATGGACAAGGTGCCACGAACGTTGACCAGGCCGTTCTTGTGTTCGTTCTTGATCGCTGCCTTGGTTTCTTTTTGCGACATCTCTTTAGTAAAACCACCGCCCTGGACCATGAAGCCCGGAATCACACGGTGGAAGATCGTGTTGTTGTAAAAGCCGCTGTTCACATAATCAAGGAAGTTCTTGGTACTGATCGGCGCCTTGATCGGGTCCAGCTCGATTTCGATCTGGCCGTTGGTGGTGTCCAGCAATACGTGCGGTGCCTTGGCTGGCGTGGCAGCCATCAGGTTGGCGGCAAACAGCACGGAACCGGCGACGAGGGCGATTTTTTTCAGCATGGGTCAGTGATCCTGATTGGGGTGGTATCGACTGCGGTGAGAAACTCGAGCAGTGTTTGGTTGAAGCGTTCGGGTTGGTCCAGCGGGGTGGCGTGGCGCGAGTCCGCGATCACCACCAGCCGCGCATCGGGCAGCAGTTTTACATAGGTTTCCTTCAGCGCCACCGGCGTGTAATCACGGTCGGCGCTGACGATGAGGGTTGGACAGGCGACCTTCGAAAGTCGTTCCTGAACCCCCCAGCCAACGATGGCATCGAAGCTGGCGAGATAAGCATGTTTGTCGTTTTTTGCCCAGCGCTCGGCCATTTTTTGACGCAAGTCAGCCTGATCCGGATTGGGGAACAGCTTGCCGCCGAGGGCCTTGCCGATGGTGCCCAGGCTGAGGGCACGCATCAGGCTCCAGCGTTTGAACCACTGCCAATAATCGTCGCGACTGCGCAACTTGACCTCCGGCGCGCTGTTGACGATGGTCAGGCTCTTGAGCAATTGCGGCTGGTCCACGGCCAGTTGAAAGCCGATCATCCCTCCCATCGACAGCCCCACATAATGCACCGGGCCGAGGTTCAAATGTTCGATCAGCGCGACCAGGTCGGCGCTGAAACCGGCAATGCTGTAGCACTCGCGGGGTTTGTCGGAACGACCGTGGCCGCGCACATCCGGAACGATCACCCGGTAGCGCGCGGACAGCGCCGGGATCTGCATTTCCCAGTCCAGTGTGCTGGAGCCCAATCCATGGACCAGGAGCAATGGCGTGCCATGGCCATATTCCTCGTAGTGCAGGTTGCAGCCTTCATATTCGAAATAGGCCATGCATTCACTCCTTGTCAGGCTTGTTCAGGGGCGGCGAAAGGTGCATCCAGCGGTGCGGTGTCGAAGGTGCGCAGCAGTTCGATGAGAATCTGCGTCGCCGGTCCCAAGGGTTTGTCCTTGTTCGAATACAGGTAAAAGCTCGGGTTGCGACTGCCGCCCTGATCCAACGGTAGCAGCTTGAGCGTGCCGTCCTTGAGTTCTCGTTCAATCATGTGCCGTGGCAGCCAGGCGAACCCCAGGCCGCTACTGACAAACGTAGCGGCGGTGGCCAGGCTGCCGACGGTCCAGCGCTGTTCGGCCCCGAGCCAGCCGACATCTCGCGGTTGCTGCCGACCGGAGTCGCGGATCACCACTTGCATCTGGCTTTCCAGGTCCTGGAAATTCAGTTCGCGGTTGAGACGATGCAACGCATGGTCGGGGTGGGCAACCGCGACGAATTCGACGTCGCTCAATTCCGCGCCCAAATAACCCGGAATGCTAAATCCGGTAATTGCCAGATCGGCCACGCCTTCGAGCAGGACTTCCTCCACCCCCGACAGCACCTCTTCACGCAGGCGAACCCGGCAGCCGCGGCTTTGCGGCATGAAGGCGGTCAAGGCGCGCACGAGGCGGGCGCTCGGGTACGCCGCGTCAACCACCAGCCGCACTTCGGCTTCCCAACCTTGTTCCATGTGATGGGCCAGGTCTTCCAGCTGGCTGGCCTGTTTCACCAGTTGCCGCGAGCGGCGCAGCAATACGCCACCCGCTTCGGTGAGCACGGCTTTACGACCGTCGATGCGCAACAGCGGCACACCGAGCTGGTCCTGCATGCGCGCCACGGTGTAGCTCACCGACGATTGCGAACGGTGCAGCGCTTCGGCGGCCTGGGCGAAACCGCCGTGGTCGACCACGGCCTGCAATGTTCGCCATTGATCAAGGGTCACGCGGGGCGCTTTCATGAATAGCTCCTCTTGTCCTAAGCTGGCAGCCCTTTATGGAGACTGCTGAATGAATAAATTCTGTTGTGTGCTGCTGGCGCTGCTGCCGCTGACGGCATTTGCTTATCCGATCGATGTGAAGAAAGACCTCAACGGCTTGAAAGTCGACTACGAGACCTTCGACACGGATAACGACATCGGCTCCATCCGGGTGGCTAACTACGGTGACGTCGATGTCAGCTGCAAGGCGGTGTTCATCAATGGCCCGGAAGCACCACGTACCCGCAAGATCGATGTGCCCGCTGGCAAACATAAAAATGCCACCGCGAAGTTCACCCGCAGCATTATAAAGCTGCGTATCGAGCTGACCTGCACCCCGAAATGAATTCAATTCCTTGTAGGCGCTAAGCTTGCTCGCGATAGCGGTGTGTCATTTAACTTGATCTCGGCTGAACCACCGCTATCGCGAGCAAGCTCAGCTCCTACAGGTGTATGCTCAGCTTATAAACGAATTTATTGATGGGTTATAGCAGTTATTTGCGCTTTTTCATCGATATGACTCTGTTTAACCTTCACTCCATCGCCTTACAGCATTCTCAGATGGAGCCTACATCCCATGTCACGCGTCCTGATCATCGAAAGCAGCGCCCGTCAGCAAGACTCGGTTTCCCGTCAACTGACCCAGACCTTCATCAGTCAGTGGAAAGCCGCCCATCCGGCCGATCAGATCACCGTGCGTGACCTGGCCGTCAACCCGGTGCCGCACCTGGACATCAACCTGCTGGGCGGCTGGATGAAACCCGCCGAGCAACGCAGCGACATCGAACAGGCTTCGCTGGAGCGCTCCAACCAGTTGACCGATGAATTGCTGGCCGCCGATGTGCTGGTCATGGCCGCACCGATGTACAACTTCGCCATCCCCAGCACGCTCAAAGCCTGGCTCGACCACGTGCTGCGTGCCGGCGTGACCTTCAAGTACACCGATACCGGCCCGCAAGGCCTGCTCAGCGGCAAGCATGCCTACGTGCTGACCGCTCGCGGCGGGATCTACGCCGGTAGCACCGCGGATCACCAGGAACCGTACCTGCGTCAGGTCATGGCGTTCATCGGCATCCACGACGTGACTTTTATTCACGCCGAAGGCATGAACCTGGGCGGTGACTTCCAGGAGAAGGGCCTGAACCAGGCCAACGCCAAGCTTTCCCAGGTCGCCTGACCCTTTAATCGCCAGATAATCCCTTGATGTTCAAGTGGCCTGGCGCAACCCCTTCAAGGCTTTACGCGCAACGAACCTCCCTTTGCACTTGTTGCTCCTGAGTGCTGTCGCCCGATTGAACGCTTTAGCGAGATCGGGCTTTTTTTTGGTTCATCACGGATTACCGGGAAAGACGCTCTTGATCTTCATAAAGAAGAACTCGCTATCCCGGTAACCGTAAGCCATCCGCTTTATGACCTTTATTCGATTGTTTATTCCTTCCAACTGACCGGTGTGCATCGGCCAGCGCACCCGGCTCACGATGCCTCGCCAGTAACCCTTTAGCCGTTTGGCAAACTGGATCAGAGCAGGTATTTCGCTTTCATGAGCATGGCGCAGCCATTGCTTCCATGCTGATCTCCAGCTCCAGGCAGTACTCGGCGTCCAGAGCGTTTTGAGTTCGGCCTTCATTAAATAGACCGTCATCAATGCCTGGTTAGCCGCTAGCAGATCCTCCAGGCGAACCTGTTGTTCCGGTGTTTTCAGGTTCTGCGGATTACGCAGAAGCAGCCATCGCGCCTGCGTGATGACCTTTCGGGCCGGTTTGTCATGACGCAGTCGATTGGCTTCGTCGACGCGCACCCGATCAATCACCTCTCGGCCATATTTGGCCACCACATGGAACAGGTCGTAGACCACGCGTGCTTGCGGGCAGTGCTGACGAACCTCCAGATCAAAAGCGGTATTCATGTCCATCGCCACCGCTTCGATGCGAGCGCAACCCTCTGGCCCCAGCTCTTCGAAAAATGGCCTGACCGCCGCCCGGCTGCGGCCTTCGCCGATCCACAGCACCCGCCGTGTATCCGCATCCAGGACAACGCTGGCATAACGATGACCTTTGAACAGTGCGAACTCGTCCATCACCAAACGTCTCGGTTGCGCCTTTGGCAAAATGCTCAATGCTGCTTGCAAGGCTCGACGCTCCAGCAACCGAACGGTCTCCCAATGCAGCCCAAACATCTGCGCCACGTGCAACGTGGGAAGGCGTTCACAGGCTTGAATGACCGCCTCTGCCAGACGACGTGTCATACGGGCATAGCGATCCAGCCAACTGACGGCCTCCATGCGTTTGCCGCAATCGCGGCAATCAACGCGCCGGAGCAAAACGCTCAGGCGCACCGCACGACCGAGAATGGGTAAATCACGAATGACTCGCTCGCAATACTCATGCGTGGTTGAACAGATTTTTTGGCAGCCGCCACAGGAAGGAAATCGAGTGGCGTGAGGAGTCAGATCGATCTGTAGGGCATCGCCATCAGGCTTGATGGTGACGACAGAAAAGCCCTCCCAAAAAGGAAGGAAAGTATTAATATCGCGCATAAGAACGCCGGTTTGTTAGATGTGTTTGCTCGCACGAACATCATCAATCAAATCGGCGTTCTTGTTTCTGTGTTTCCCGGGATTCCGTGAAGAACCTTTTTTTGCCCGGAATTTCATGAATACCCAGATCCCCTGTGGGAGCGGGCTTGCTCGCGAAGGCGTCGTGTCATCCAACATCTCCTTTAACTGACACACCGCTTTCGCGAGCAGGCTCGCTCCAACAATGGTTTTGTGTGTATCGTCGCCGCCATTCAAAACGAGGCGAGCATGGGCTATCTACTTTTTGTCACGCTGATCCAGGCGTTTTCCTTCAGTTTGATCGGCGAATACCTGGCCGGTCACGTCGACAGCTATTTCGCAGTGCTGGTGCGGGTAGTACTGGCAGGACTGGTGTTCATCCCGCTGACGCGCTGGCGTTCGGTGGAACCAGCGTTCATGCGCGGCATGCTGTTGATCGGCGCGTTACAGTTCGGCGTGACGTACGTGTGCCTGTACCTGAGCTTCCGCGTGCTGACAGTGCCGGAAGTGTTGCTGTTCACCATCCTCACACCGTTGCATGTGACCCTGATCGAAGACGCGCTGAACCGGCGTTTCAATCCGTGGGCATTGGTCGCCGCGTTGGTGGCGGTGATGGGCGCGGCGGTGATTCGCTACGACCGGATCAACCCGGATTTCTTCATGGGGTTCCTGCTGCTGCAACTGGCCAACTTTACCTACGCGGCCGGGCAGGTGTTGTACAAACACCTGGTGGCGCGCCATCCGAGCGATCTGCCGCATTACCGGCGCTTCGGCTACTTCTATCTCGGCGCATTGGCGGTGGCATTGCCGGCATTCCTGCTGTTCGGCAAACAGAACTTTCTGCCCGAAGCGCCGCTGCAATGGGGCGTGCTGGTGTTCCTCGGCCTGGTCTCGACTGCGCTGGGTTTGTATTGGTGGAACAAGGGCGCGTGCAGGGTGAACGGCGGAACGCTGGCGGTGATGAACAACCTGCATGTGCCGGTGGGGTTGCTGATCAATCTGCTGATCTGGAATCAGCATGAGGAGCTGGGGCGTTTGTTCCTCGGCGGGTCGGTGATTCTGATGGCGGTGTGGATCAGTCGGTTGGGTGTCCGCAAACCTCTGACCGCCACATAACCTCCTACAAGGGATCGGCGTTATTTCTCTGCCAGCTGCGAGACCAAAAACTCAATAAACGTCCGAGTCTTCTGCGGGACCCGACGTGCCGAAGGGTACACCGCGTTGATCGTGATCGCGGGCGCCTGCCATTCACACATCACCGGCACCAGGCGGCCGGCCGCCAACGCATCCTCGACAATGAAATTGGGCAGCAGGGCGATGCCCATGCCGGCTTCGGCAGCCTGAGCAAGCAAGTCACCATTGTTGGCGTGCAATGGGCCGGTCACGTTGACCCGCTGAGTTTCCGTGCCATTGCACAATTGCAGGCTGACGCCACTTTGCAGGTATCCGTAGTTGAGGCACTGATGGGCGCGCAAGTCTTGCGGCGTCAGCGGTGTGCCGGCACGCGCCAGATAAGCCGGGGACGCCACCATGATGCGCGGGGCCGGCGCCAGTTGCCGGGCGATCATCGTCGAGTCGGGCATGCTCGCAATGCGGATGGTCACGTCGAAACCACCGCGCACCGGATCCACCTGCTGATCGCTGAGCACCAGTTGCAACTCGATGTTCGGGTGCTGCTCATGGAACAGCGGGATCAGTGGCCCCAGTCGGCGCAAGCCAAAGGACATCGGCGCGTTGACCCGCAACACCCCGCGCAACTCGCCAATGCCGTTACGCGCACGCTGTTCGGCCTCATCCAGCGACGCCAGCACTTCGCGTGCTGCGTCGAAGTATTCGGCGCCAGCCTCGGTCAAGTGCAGGCTGCGGGTGGTGCGCTGCAGCAGTTGAACGCCGATAGCTTCCTCCAGCGCCTGAATCTGTTTGCTGACTTTTGATCGCGGTACATCCATTGCCCGTGCAGCCGCGGCGAAACCGTTCTCGCCGACCGTGACGACAAAGGCGCGCATGCATTCGATGCGATCCATGATTGTCCCTATTTTAGAATCAATGATTCTCGATTTTAGGGAATTGTCCCTTTCCATGCCAGCCCCTAAAGTGACATCCAAGCCGACGACAACGCCGCTGACGGCAACGTCGACTCACCCATTACTCACTTTGAAAATCGACATCAAAAGGAACGCGCCATGTCTATTCGTGAACTGCTCAACCCAACCAACTCCGCCCTGATCCTGATCGACCACCAGCCACAAATGGCGTTTGGCGTGCAGTCGATCGACCGTCAGACGCTGAAAAACAACACGGTGGGTCTGGCCAAGGCCGCCAAGATTTTCAACGTACCGACCCTCTACACCTCGGTGGAAACTGAAAGCTTCAGCGGTTACATCTGGCCAGAGTTGCTGGCGGTTCACCCGGAGCAAAAGCCGATCGAGCGCACCTCGATGAACTCCTGGGAAGACAAGGCACTGGTTGACGCGGTGAAAGCCACTGGCCGCAAGAAGCTGATCATTGCTGCGCTGTGGACAGAGGTCTGCCTGACCTTTCCGGCACTTGAAGCGTTGGCTGAAGGTTACGAGGTGTACATCGTCACGGACGCCTCTGGCGGCACCACCAAGGAAGCGCACGACATGTCGGTGCAGCGGATGATTCAGGCGGGTGCGGTGCCGGTCACCTGGCAACAGGTTCTGCTTGAGTACCAACGTGACTGGGCACACAAGGATACTTACGAAGCGGTGATGGAGTTGGTGCTGGAGCACAGCGGCGCGTATGGCATGGGCGTGGATTACGCTTACACCATGGTGCACAAGGCACCGCAGCGGCAGGCCAAGTAACCGGCCAATCTCGCAAACAATGCAAGTCCATGTGGGAGCGGGCTTGCTCGCGAAGGCGGAGTGTCAGTCGATATGAATGTTGACTGTCACTCCGCCTTCGCGAGCAAGCCCGCTCCACATTTGGTTTGTGGTGGTTACATGATGTGTTTTTCGGCTTCGGGAATGTGGCTTGCGCCCAGCATCGCCGGCAACAACCCGGCCCGCAAATCCCCACCGCTCGGCTGTTGGTAAAGACTCAACCCGAACTCCGGCAATACCGCCAGCAGATAATCGAAAATATCCCCTTGGATCCGCTCGTAATCCGCCCACGCCGTGGTGCTGGTGAAACAGTAGATCTCCAGCGGAATGCCCTGCGCGGTGGTCTGCATCTGCCGCACCATGCAGGTCATGCCGGGCTGAATCTCCGGGTGGCTCTTCAAGTACGCCAGCGCATACGCACGGAAAGTCCCGATGTTGGTCATCCGCCGGCGGTTGGCGGACATGGCGGCCACATTGCCCTGCGCTGCATTCCAGGCCTTGAGTTCGGCCTGCTTGCGCCCGATGTAATCGGTCAGCAGATGCACCTGCGACAACTTCTGCTCTTCGTCATCACGGATGAAACGCACGCCGCTGGCATCGATGAACAGACTGCGCTTGATCCGTCGACCGCCGGACTGCTGCATGCCGCGCCAGTTCTTGAACGACTCGGACATCAGGCGCCAGGTCGGGATCGAGACAATCGTCTTGTCGAAGTTCTGCACCTTCACCGTGTGCAGCGTGATGTCGACCACGTCACCGTCGGCGCCGACTTGCGGCATTTCGATCCAGTCGCCTACCCGCAGCATGTCGTTGCTGGTCAATTGCACGCTGGCCACGAACGACAGCAGGGTGTCCTTGTAGACCAGAATAATCACCGCCGACATCGCACCCAGCCCCGACAGCAGCAACAGCGGCGAACGGTCGATCAGGGTGGAGACGATGACGATCGCACCCAGCACATACAAGACCATTTTCGTCAGTTGCACATACCCCTTGATCGAGCGGGTACGGGCGTGTTCGGTGCGCGCGTAGATGTCCAGCAAGGCGCTGAGCAGGGCGCTGAACGCCAGCAGCATGAACAGCAGGGTGAATGCCAGCGCGACGTTGCCGAGGAAATTCAGGCTGGTTTTGCTCAGCTCCGGCACCAGGTGCAAGCCGAACTGGATCACCAGCGACGGCGTCATCTGCGCGAGGCGATGAAAGACCTTGTTGTGCCGGAAGTCGTTGATCCAGTGCAGCGCCGGTTGGCGGCCGAGCATTTTGGTCGCGTGAAGAATGAGGTAACGCGCCACTCGTCCGAGGACCAGCGCAATGACCAGTAACAGCATCAGCGCCAGGCTTGAATGCACGAGCGGGTGCTGGTCGAGGGCACCCCAAAGGTCTTGAGCGTTGAACCAGAGCTGTTTGATATCCATGGGCTACAACAATTCTCCTGAAGGACACGATCGGTCGATTAGAGCATTTAAGAGGGTTTGCATGACGTTTGAAGACAAATCAGGCAACCAAAAGCCACTGTTTACCGTCGGTTTCGTAAAGAAACTCGGCCTGGGCGCTCGAAACCGGTAACCTATGCAGCTGTTTTTTTGCATTTCTTCGAGGTAGCACCCGTGTTTTCCCAATTCGCCCTGCACGAACGCCTGCTCAAAGCCGTGGCCGAGCTTAAATTTGTCGAGCCAACGCCAGTGCAAGCAGCGGCTATTCCGCTGGCGCTCCAAGGGCGTGACCTGCGGGTGACTGCGCAAACCGGTAGCGGCAAAACCGCTGCGTTCGTTTTGCCGATCCTCAACCGTCTGATCGGCCCGGCGAAAGTCCGCGTCAGCATCAAGACCCTGATCCTGCTGCCGACCCGCGAGCTGGCTCAGCAGACCATCAAGGAAGTTGAGCGCTTCGCCCAGTTCACGTTCATCAAGTCCGGCCTGATCACCGGCGGCGAAGACTTCAAAGTCCAGGCCGCCATGCTGCGCAAGGTGCCGGACATCCTGATCGGTACGCCGGGCCGGATGATCGAGCAACTGAACGCCGGCAACCTCGACTTGAAAGAAGTCGAAGTACTGGTCCTCGACGAAGCTGACCGCATGCTCGACATGGGCTTTGCCGATGACGTGCAGCGTCTGGTAGCTGAATGCACCAACCGCCAGCAGACCATGCTGTTCTCCGCCACCACCGGCGGTTCGGGCCTGCGCGACATGGTGGCCAAGGTGTTGAACAACCCTGAGCACCTGCAGGTCAACAACGTCAGCGACCTGAACGCGACCACCCGTCAGCAGATCATCACCGCTGACCACAACGTGCATAAAGAGCAGATCCTCAATTGGCTGTTGGCCAACGAGACCTATCAGAAGGCCATCGTGTTCACCAACACCCGGGCCATGGCCGACCGCATCTACGGTCGTCTGGTGGCGCAGGAATACAAAGCGTTCGTGCTGCACGGCGACAAAGACCAGAAAGACCGCAAACTGGCCATCGACCGCCTGAAGCAGGGCGGCGTGAAGATCCTCGTCGCCACCGACGTCGCCGCACGCGGCCTGGACGTTGATGGCCTGGACCTGGTGATCAACTTCGACATGCCACGCAGCGGCGACGAATACGTTCACCGTATCGGTCGTACCGGCCGTGCGGGCAACGAAGGCCTGGCGATCTCGCTGATCTGCCACGGCGACTGGAACCTGATGTCGAGCATCGAGCGCTACCTCAAGCAGAGCTTCGAGCGCCGCACCATCAAGGAAGTCAAAGGCACCTACGGCGGACCGAAAAAGGTCAAGGCCTCGGGTAAAGCCGTCGGCGTGAAGAAGAAAAAAGTCGACGCCAAAGGCGACAAGAAGAAAACCGGCGCCAAGGCACCGACCAAGCGCAAAATCGCCAACCGCCCGAAGACCGACGCTCTGTCGCTGGTCAGCAAGGACGGCATGGCGCCGCTCAAGCGCCGCAAGCCGGAAGCGCCAGCGGCTGAATAAGCCGTTGTCGTGACCCAAAAAAACCGGACTGATGTCCGGTTTTTTTATGCGTGGGATTTGTCGGTTGATCAGCTTTCGGCTTTCTTGTCCGCCGTCTGCAATTCCTTCAAGCGCTGATCGATGAGCTGGCATTTGTCCGGCAGATCCTTGCTGGCTGTGCCCAGGTCCATCTTCTGCAGCTCGGCGTTGATCTCCTTGGCTTTGGCCGGATTCTGTTCGGTGAGCTTGGCCACTTCCTGCGCCAGTTGCTCGCGCTTGGCGGTGGCTTCCTCGGGGGTGCAGGCCCAAACGGGGAGGGCGCAGGCGAGGGTGGTGGCGAGGGTAAGCGTCAGAAGGGTTTTCATGGGAGGCCTCGGGTTCCGTGTTGGGCGGTTAATCGGTTGAGGCTGCGAGGTTCGGAAAGTTCATACGCCTTCCGCTGTAGGACAAGTTCGTCCTGAGAAATACCGCGTCTCCCGGCAGCGCTTTTCTCCCCCGTACCAGGAAACTTCCAAGGTGTATCTGGTGGAGTTTCAGTTTGTTAGCGGGCGTTGTGAACAGCATGTTTACGCATTACCCGAACTGGCCGGTGTAGCGTAGGTAGGCGACGCGGGCTGGGGGGAGGGTTTTCAAGGTGACGTTCATGTCTGGGGCCTTGGCGTCTGGTTCGTTCAGTGAACGTTGACTGGGCGGGCCTCATCGCGAGCAGGCTCGCTCCCACAGGGGATTGGTGGTGTACGCAAATCCACTGTGGGAGCTGGCTTGCCTGCGATGGCCGCGCCTCGGTCTATGAAGCTAGTCCCCATGGCAGCAGCTGGCTGCGGCCTTTTCTTCATAGCGGTCGTGATGCCGCACCCATTCCATGATCTCCTGTTCGTTACGGCCCTTGGGCGTCAGGTCGAGGTAGTTATAGGCGCCGACCAGCATGTCGAGACCCCGCGCATAAGTGGAATAGGTGTGGAAAATATCGCCCGCTTCATTGCGATAAAACACGCTCAATCCGGGAAGTTCTTCTTCGGCGCCGTCGGTTTTTTCATAGTTGTAGGTTGCTTTGCCAGCAGCCACCTCTTCGGCCCGGGCAGAGACGCCGAAATCGTAGTTGAAATCGCAGCCTTCCGATGAAACCCAATCGAATTTCCAGCCCATGCGCCGTTTGAAGGCCTGGAATTCGGTGAACGGTGCGTGGGAAACCGCCACGACCGCGATGTCATGGTGAGCCAAGTGTTGGTTGGCGCCGTCGATGTGGTCAGACAAGAACGAGCAGCCAGGGCAGCCTTCGTCCCATCCGGCGGCAAACATGAAGTGGTAGATCACCAGTTGGCTTCTGCCGCCAAACAGGTCGACCAGTTTCAGTTCGCCGTGGGGGCCTTGGAAGTGGTAGTCCTTGTCGATTTTCACCCAGGGGAGGGCGCGGCGTTCGGCGCTGAGTTTGTCCCGCTCCTTGGTGAAGGCTTTTTCGTGGGCCAGGTGTTGTTTTCGCGCGGCGAGCCATTCTTCGCGGGATACGACGGGATGATTCTGAATGTTCATTGGCTTTTCTCCTGCGGGGGGCGGGGAGGTGACTTACACAGCCTAGTCGTTTGACCTGTACCGGATTCGACATACCGCCGGTCGGTGCTGTTCAGTGCCTTGGCTGAACGGCTGCGTGCGGTGCCGGTCACACCTTAAGAAGGCCCTCTCACTCATGCGGTCTGGAGGTTGAATCAGGATGACGACTTATAACTGGGATTTGATTGAACGCTTGCTGCACGAGGTGCAAAACGGTGCCAGCAGCTTCACGCCACGGCCCTATGCCGAGCAGTACGCGGCGGAGAAATCGGCGGAAGGCGAGCAGACGGAAAACCTCGATCACCTCAAAGCGGTGGCGGGCGAGTACGAAAAGCTGCTGCTGGACCGGGGCTATATCGAACCGCGGCCTGAGGATCAGGGCGGTTCCGGCTCGAATTACATTCTGACGCCGCGCGGCTCCAGTTTGTTGAGCCTGATCGACAGCAGCATTCCGGGGAATGACCATCCGCGGCAGGTGCTGGATGAGCAGGCAGATGCGCTGGATGAAACGACGTTTGATCAGGTGGCGTCTAAAGCGCAGATTGCCTGAACCTCACCACAAACCAATGTGGGAGCGGGCTTGCTCGCTCCCACAGGGGATTTGTGTTGGGTTTAAGATTGCTTGGCGGCCTTTAGGCATTTGAGGTCGTTGAAGTCTTTCCTCACGCCCTCGATTTTCTTCAGTAACCGCTGACGCTGTGCTGGCGTGCTCTCGGCCATCAAATCCACGATCAACCCACGCGCTTGAGCCTCGGTGTTGGCGTAGGCCTGACGATAGGCGGGTGTCCACAAACTCTCGCGATTGACCAGAAGCGTCTCGATTCGTTGTGGGAATTCCGGACTTTGGCGCTGGGCAACCGCCGCGCTGAACTGCGTCTGCCAATGCGCGCGGTTGGCGATCCATTGAGTGTTCTGATCTCCCAAGGCAGTTGACCAACTGACCACCCGTTGTTGCTGGGTGTTGCTCAGCGGGCCAAGCCAGTCATCCAGACGTTTCTCCATGCGTTCAGCGCGTTGCTTGATCTGCAGGTCGAGGGACGGTTTGAGGTATTCCTGCTGACGTTTGCGCAAGTCCTTGGCGAAGGCATCGTTCATTTCCGCGACTTGCTTGTCGTCCAGTCCTTGTAGCAATTCGATGGCCGACGGGGTGATTTCCCGAGCGGTCTGGGCGATGGCAGCTTTGGCTTCCTGGGTGCGGGTTTGCAGGGCGGCGTCGGTTACCTGGTTGGTTTCGACCATGGTCTGCAAGCGGTCCAGCCACTCCAGATAACCCGGCAGTTGCGTGGTGCAATGCCAGCTCAGGTGTTCCTTGAGGCGCTCGTTGAACCAGCCTTTTTGCTCGCCGTTCATGTCCAGGTAGTCGCTGAGTGTCCACGGAATGATCACGTCGAGGTTACGGTAGGCCAGGCCCACACGGCTGCATGCGCCGAGAACGAGGCTCAAAATGATCAAGGCGGCAAAGCGAATTAGCCAGCGCGACATGGGCGAGTCCTTGCAAAAGCGAGCGTAGGTTCTCATGTGAACGCAGGATGAGCCCGGCAGTTCAGCCGTTCAATAAAACGCGTGTTCAGCCTTGAGGGTGACTAACCCGTCGCATTGGCCGTTGTGCCCGGAATAGGCTGAACAGTTGCTGCCACTGAGGTTGGAGTCACTGTAGATCAGGTCCAGATCGATGCCCATGAACGGCCGGGAAAGTTGCACCGACCAATCGGTAAAACTGCCGACGTATCCACCGTCGACCGACACGGGGGTGTAGAGCTGGTGGGTGGTGTATTTCATGCTGATCCCGATGCCGAACGGCTGATTGCCACCCAGGTCGGCGAATACGGTTTTGTTCAGTTTGTCCGGGTCGTTGCTGAAGGCGGCACCAAAACGGCTGCCGAGCAGGGTCAGGCCGCCGAAGAGTTCCTGGCTGTCGAGGGTGTCCACTTTCGGATAGCTGTAGTGGATCATGCCGACTTCGTAGCCGAGGGTTTGATCGAAGGGTTGTTTAAACCCTGCGTAGGAATCGACTTCAAGGTTTTTGCCCGGACTCAACCCCATGCTCGGTGCCCACTGGCCGACGTAGAAGCCACTGTCGTGGGTCAGGTCGAGACCACCATGGAATGAGCCGGTGCTGGACGGTTTGACGAGTCCCTGGGCCATGCTGCGGCTGGGCGAAGTACCGAGCTTGAGGTCGAAGTCGCCCAGTTCACGCTGGAAGACTTGTGCGTTGGCGAGCGGACAAGCCAGCAAGGTACAGAGCAGCAGGAGAAAGGGGTTGAGCATGCGTCACTCCATTGACAGCGAGGAGCAGGAATCGAAAACCTACTGAAACGCTTGTTCTAGACGTGTGCAAGGATACCGGCGAATGCCCGGCATTGAGGGCCGTTCGTCGATTTTTGAAACTTTGATGGGTTTGGCGGCGTGTTACGGGAGGGTTCCAGTCCAAGCGCTTCGAAGCTCAAAGCGCTTTGGGACCAGTTAAAGCAGGGGGGGTTACTTCTTGCCGAGCGTGATCTGCTTGGACGGGCCGAATGTCTGGCCGCTGACGCCTTTGGCAATTTGCTGTATTTCACCACCGGACTTGAGGAACGCAGCGATCTGGTTGTTGATCGATTCGCTGGTTTCAACGGCTGGAGCTGGCTTTGCTTTGCTGTTGGATGCTTTTACACGCATGGCGGCCATTAACCTTTAGAAAATTAACTTGGCCAGGCATCGTACAGGAAATACTTGACAATTGCTTGGCTAATATCCCCTCAAAACACACAGTGCAGGACCGTTATTTATCTCGGGGCACTATCAGAAACAGGTCGCTAACACGCTGTTTTAACTAAGAACGTTGATGAAATTGGCCCATGCTCGGGTGGGTTGGCAGGGGACAAAAGCGCCGCGTTGGGCTGACGAGCGGCGAAGCCGTGCGGGTCAGCTCCTCAGGAAAATCAAGGATTGCCCAGTATTTTCGCCCGCCACCGGGCCGGCCGCCTAACGCTGTCCGCAAAACCGGGTAGAATGCTGCCCACGTAATGAGGGTATTTGAAATGGCTTTAGTCGGGCGTTACAACAGTTTGCAAGTGGTTAAACACACTAACTTCGGTTTATATCTGGACGGTGGGGCGGACGGCGAAATCCTCTTGCCTAATCGTTATATTCCCAAAGATATTCCCAGCGAAGATGAAGACTGGCTCAACGTTTTTGTTTATCTGGACAGCGATGACAAACTCATTGCAACTACCGAAAAGCCGAAAGTTCAGGTCGGTGAATTCGCCAGTTTGAAAGTCGTTGAAGTCAACAGCATCGGCGTGTTTCTGGATTGGGGTCTGCCGAAGGACCTGCTGCTGCCGTACTCCGAAGAAAAACGCCAGATGACCGCCGGTGAATATGTGGTGGTGCATGTCTACCTCGACAAGCACACCCGTCGCATCACCGCGACCGCACGGCTGGACCGCTATCTGGACAAGTCCCCGGCCAGCTACACACCGGGCCAGGAAGTTGATTTGCTGGTGGCCGAAGCGACCGACATGGGCTTCAAGGCAATCATCAACAACAAGCACTGGGGCCTGATCCACAAGAACGAAATCTTCAAGTTCATGCGCGCCGGCAAAGAAGAGAAGGGCTTTATCAAGGAAGTCCGTGCCGACGGCAAGATCAGCCTGAGCCTGCAACCAGTGGGCGAAGAAGCCGCGACCAGCCTCAATTCGAAGATCCTCGCCAAGTTGCGTGAAAACAACGGCAGCCTTCCGGTCAGCGACAAGAGCGATCCGACAGTGATCACCAGCATGTTTGGCGTCAGCAAGGGCAACTTCAAGAAGGCTATTGGTGCGCTGTACAAGAATGGCCAGATCGTGATTCATGCGGATCGCATTGAACTAAGCTGAGCCTGCACCAACAGTAATGAAAAGCCCCGGCCCCGTGCCGGGCTTTGTTTTTTGACTACCGGGTTTCTGCCATGGATTGTGTTATCGAGGTATCACGGTGAGTGCCAGCCGGCGCAGCGCCGACGGGTTTGCCCTGCAGGTGATGATCGGGTTATGCCTGATCTGGGGCGTTCAGCAGGTGATGATCAAGTGGGCGGCGCCGGACATCGCGCCGGTCATGCAGGCGGCGGGGCGGTCGGGCATTTCCGCATTGCTCGTCGGTTTACTGATCTGCTGGAAGGGCGGCTGGGATCAGGTCGGCGCAACCTGGCGCGGCGGCTTGCTCGCCGGTGCGCTGTTTGGCCTGGAATTCTTCTTCATTTCCGAAGGCCTGCAACTGACGACGGCCGCGCACATGTCGGTGTTCCTCTATACCGCACCGATTTTCACTGCATTGGGCGTGCATTGGTTGCTGCCGAGTGAGCGTTTGAGACCGGTGCAGTGGCTGGGGATTTTCCTCGCCTTTGTCGGGATCGCCATCGCGTTTGCCGGTGGCGTGTCCTGGGACAACCTCGATCACCGCATGTTGATGGGCGACGCGCTGGGCGTACTGGCTGGCGCTGCGTGGGGTGCAACCACGGTGGTGGTGCGCGCTTCACGGCTGTCGGAAGCGCCGGTGACGCTGACCTTGTTCTATCAATTGATCGTCGGTTTCGTCGGCCTGATGCTGATCGCGATTCTCAGCGGCCAGGTCACTCACGTCAGCCTGACCACCATCGCGGTGGCCAGCGTGCTGTTCCAGGGACTGGTGGTGTCGTTCTTCAGTTACCTGACCTGGTTCTGGCTGTTGCGGCGTTATCTGGCGGCGAACCTGGCGGTGTTTTCGTTCATGACGCCGCTGTTCGGTGTCACGTTCGGCGTGGTGCTGTTGGGCGAGGAGCTGAGCCTCAACTTTGTCATCGGCGCCGTGCTGGTCTTGCTCGGCATCACCTTCGTCAGCGCTGAACAGTGGGTGCGCCGTCGTTTGCGCAAAGCCCTCGGGCAGTACTGACCGGACGCAGCAACAGGCTGCCGGCGATCAGTAATCCGCTGCCGGCAACGACTAGCGCGGGCTGCAAGCCACCACTGAAATGGCTGCTCAGGGCCGCCAACAACGGCCCCGCGAGTTGGCCCACGGCGAAGCATGCCGTCAGGAGCCCTGCATTGCGCTGGGTGGCGTGGGGCGCCAGTTCGCGGGAACGTTGCATCACCAGTTGCATGCAGGCCAGAAACGGCGTGCCGCACAGCAGCACGCCCAACGCCAGACCCGTTCCGCTGCCCAAGAGGCACGCGAAGACACCCACGGCTTGTAGCCACAACGTGATCATCAGCCAATGGCGTGTGCCATTCAGGGAGGGCCGGCGCAGACTCACCAACAGCACCCCGACAGCCGACGCCAGGCCGAAGCATGGCCAGAACAGGTCGGCCTGCCATTGCCCTTGAAACTGCGCGTTGGCCATTTGTGAGAGGAACGTCGCGGGGATGATGTAACCCAGACCATACAAGCCATAGATCACGCCCAGTCGAGCGATGCCCTGATTGGTCGATGTGGCGGCGACAGGCGCAGCGGCCACCGTCGCCGCAGGTTGTGGCAGGAACGGCAGAATCCCCAGCAGCATCACCAGCGCTACGCCGGCATATACCAGCCACAGCGTCGCGGAGGTCTGCCCCAGCAGGTTTGAACCCAAGGCCAATAAGCCCGTGAGAAAAATCCCCAGACCCGGCCCGGCAAACACCAAGGCGCCCAGCCGTGGACGTCCGGCCGCTACCGCCAATGGCTGGCTCAGCGCAGTGATCATCACCAATACCCAGGCGCTGGCCACGCCGGTACCAAAACGCAGCAGGAGATGCGACCAGAACCCGTTGGCCCAGAACGACGCCAGGGTCAGCAGCACACACAACCACAACCCGCCCAGCAAGCGCTGACGGACTTGCGCCGGCTTGCGCGAGAACATCGCGTCAAACGCGCCGACGAAGTAGCCCAGGTAATTGGCGGCGGCAATCAGGCCCGCTGCGGTCAGGTCGATCTGACCTTCGCTGAGCAAGTGCGGCATTTGCGGGGTGAGGGCAAAGCGCCCGATGCCCATGGCCATCATCAGGGCGATAAAACTGGCGGTTAAGCGAATCAGGGGAGACATAGTCTGAGTTCCGATAAAGGATCAATGACCGTCAGGCTAGGACTGATTGACTTTCTTTTAAAATGAATAATAGTGAGTAACTTGTTCTGATTTGGAGAAGAACGTGGAGTTCAGCCAATTGAGGATCTTCCAGGCCGTGGCGCAGGAGGGTTCGATCACCCGTGCCGCCGAGCGATTGCACCGGGTACCGTCCAACTTGTCGACGCGTCTCAAACAACTCGAGGAGCAACTCGGCGTAGAACTGTTCGTCCGCGAGCGTCAGCGTTTGCAGTTGTCGCCTGCAGGAAAAGTCCTGCTGGACTACACCGCCAAGCTGTTCGCCCTGCATGATGAAGCCAGTGCGGCAGTGCAGGGCGGGCAGCCGGCCGGGGACTTCGTGCTCGGCACCATGTACAGCACGGCGGCAATTCATCTGCCGCCATTGCTCGCGGGTTATCACCGCAAATACCCGGCAGTAAACCTGCAAGTGCAATCCGGGCCGAGCGGCGAATTGCTTGAAGGCCTGCTCACCGGCCGGCTGGATGCGGCCTTGGTGGACGGCCCTCTAGAACTGGCGGGGCTGGACGGTGTGCCCCTGTGCGACGAACGGCTGGTGCTGATCACGGAGGCCGATCACCCGCCGGTGCGCAGCGCGCTGGATGTGGAGGGGCGTTCGGTGTTCACCTTTCGCCAAGGCTGTTCCTACCGCATGCGCCTGGAGGCCTGGTTCGCCCATGCCCATGCTGCGATGGGCCGGGCAATGGAGATTGAATCCTACCCGGGAATGCTTGCGTGTGTGATTGCCGGCTCGGGCGTGGCGTTAATGTCGGAGTCGATGCTTGCCAGCCTGCCGGGCCGCGAGAGCGTCGTTGCGCACCCGTTGGCCGAGCCGTTCGCCCGCGCGACGACATGGCTGATGTGGCGCAAGGGCATGGTCGGGGCCAATTTGAATGCGTGGATCGAGCAGCAGAAGACGGTTTATCCGTGGGCACCGGTTCAGGCCCAGGCGATTGCTTGAACGAACGGTCAGGTATTTTGTTCCATTCAGTAACAGATCATTGCGACTTTTGATGAGCATTACGTAGGACTTCGGACTATTATCAGTGCGAAGCGGCCTCAGAATTCCGGTCGCTCGGCACTACCCTGAAGGGGGCACCATGAAAGAGAAAATCCAAAACTGGCTGCACGACCTGGGTGTTGCACTCGGTTTGATCGAACCGCCTCTGCAACCTGTGCCTATTCGTACAGACGACGAACAGCGCCGACGCCAGCAGCGCCGCCGGTAATCGCGACGCAGGTAGCAGCTGTCAAGCAACGCGAGGCAGCCTTCGGCCGCGAAGCAGCCGTAAATCCTGCATGCGCGATCTACCTGATACCCGTCGAAACCTGACTCCACCGACGGCTCCGTCCGAACGCGACTTGCGCCGAACGCAGCCTCGCGGTGCTCGTCGGCTGCTATAGGGTTTAGCTGACCTTCAGAGCCCAGGCACAGTCAATTCCGCCCGATCTCCAGCAAAAAACGACTCAAATCATTCGCCGTCCTGGCAGTCTTGAGCATCTGGTCTTCTTGTGCCGTAAACGCCGTCAAACCCAGCTCATCTTCCAGATGGAAGATCAGGTCTTCGATGTCTGCTTTATCCAATCCCAACGCCACCAGGCTGGCGTCGTCGCTGAAGTCATCCCGGCCCTCCAGCAAGCGGCTGATGAACTGATGGACGGCGAGGCGAACGGCAGCTCTGTTCATGGTTGCTCTTGAAGGCGTTAGTGGTGTTGTCCCTGCACTTGAGTACAGCAGGCTTCAGCTGTGTGAGCGCAGCCACTCGTCAATCATTGTGCGCAAATGCTCGCCGGAAAAACTGCCGAAATGCCCGCCATGCACGGTGCGGATCGGCAAGGCACTCAAGCGTTGCAGGCTGCGGGCGTAGTCGTCGAGATCGGAGTGGTAAGCGTCTTCGATCAGCGGCCCGTCATAGATGATGTCGCCGCTGAACAGTGTTTGCGTCGCCGCTTCATACAAACTGATGCCGCCCGGTGAATGCCCGGGCGTGTGCAGCACTTGCAGCACGCGGTCACCCAGGTCCAGCACATCGCCTTCTTCAATCAGGCCGGTGGCCGGCGCAGCCTTGACCCGGTATTCGGCGTAGCACAGCGGGCAATCGGGGTGAGCCTCGAACATCTCGTCGCCGACAAAGGCGTTGCTCAAATCGTTGTTACCGTCCGGTGCGGCGAGAATATCAGCCTCGGCCGGGTGCACCAGCCGTTCAGGAAACTCGTGATGCCCGGCAATGTGGTCGAAATGGCAGTGACTCGCCACCGCCACCAGCGGCCGTTCGGTGATCCACGGCAATTGCTCGCGCAGGCTGACCAGTCCGGAGCCGCTGTCCAGCAGCAGGTCCTTGTCACGCCCCTGAACGTGCCAGAGGTTGCAGCGATAGAAAGGCCGAATGTACGGCTCGTGAATCAGGCGAATGCCGTCGCTGAGTTGTTTCACTTCGAACCACTGATCGCGGCTGACGATCTTCATAAACAGTTTTCTCCAGACGAAAAAAACGGGTGTGGCAACCGACGCCACACCCGTCGAAGAAAGCATCAAGTCGTTATGTGCAGCTTAGGCGGCGTTAGCCACCATCGCTGGGCGGCGGGACATCAAGCTCACCACCACGAAGCTCACCAGACTTACGGCGAGGCTGTAGTAGATCGGGGAGTTGGCATCAAGACCATCTTTGAACATGAACACCAGCGCCGTGGCGAAGCCCATGCCCATGCTGGCGATAGCGCCGGCGGTGGTTGCGCGTTTCCAGAAAATCGCGCCCATCAGCGGGATCAGCATGCCGCCTACCAGCAGGTTGTACGCCAGAGTCAGGGCGCTGATCACGTCATTCACGACCAAAGCGATGCCGAGTACCAGGACGCCGGTCAACAAGGTGAACAGGCGGTTCATGCCCAGGCTCGATTGTTTACCGCCGCGCAGTTTCGGCAGCAGGTCTTCGGTCAGGGTGGTGGCAGCGGCGAGCAGGCCGGCGCTGGCGGTGGACATCATGGCGGCCAGGGCCGCAGCGATCACCAGGCCACGGATACCGTCCGGCAGGGACAGTTTGACGATGGCGGCGAAGGCATTGTTGACGTTGTCCAGATCCGGGATCAGCACATGTGCAGCCATGCCGATCAGGGCGCAGGCCAGGCCATAGACGATGCAGTAGATACCGGCAGCAGTACCGGCGACCTGAGCCACCTTGGCGCTCTTGACGGTGAACACACGCTGCCAGATGTCCTGCCCGATCAGGATCCCGAAGAAGTAGATCATGAAGTAGGTGATGATGGTGTCCCAGCCAATCGTGGTGAAGCTGAAGGCGGTGGCCGGCAGTTTCAACACCAGTTCATCCCAGCCGCCAACGCGGTACAGGCAGATTGGCAACAGGATGAACATCAGGCCCACGGTCTTGATGATGAATTGGACGATGTCGGTCAGGGTCAGGGACCACATGCCGCCGATCGCCGAGTAGATCACTACCACGCCCCCGCCGAGCAATATCGACATCCAGAACGGCAGACCGAACAGCACTTGCAAGACGGTGCCGATGGCGAGGATCGAGACCACGCCGATCATCAACGCGTACGCCAGCATGATCACCGCGCTCGCGGAGCGGGCCATCGGGTTGTAGCGTTTTTCCAGCACTTGGGTAACGGTGTAGATTTTCAATTTCAGCAGCGGTTTGGCGAGGAACAGGTTCAACGCCACGATCCCGCAACCAAGCGCCGCGCAGAGCCAGAAGCCGGAGATGCCATGGACGTAGCCCAGGCGAACGGTACCGACTGTAGAAGCGCCACCCAGAACGGTGGCGGCCATGGTGCCCATGTACATGCTCGGGCCGAGGTTGCGACCGGCGACCAAAAAGTCTTCGTTGGTCTTGGCCTTGCGCATGCCGTAGTAGCCGAGTAGCAGCATCGCGGCGGCGTAGATGAGTACGACGAATAAATCCAAAGCCATTATGGCGTGTCTCCGATTGTCTTTTTTATGGTGAGGCTGAAATCAATCCCTGTGGGGAACATCAATCCCTTGTGGGAGCGTGGCTTGCCCGCGATGGGGGCGCCGCGGTCTGTCAGGACCGCGTCATCGTTCATCGCGGGCAAGCCTCGCTCCCACAGGAAATGCGTTGCCCACAAGTAATGCGCTGAATCAGGCGGCTTGTCGCAACGCCGGTTTAGCGAGCGAATGGGTACCCTTGCTACGTGAATCATTCGGCCCGAACACCGCGGCGGTTTCCGGGAACAGGCTCAGCAGTGCCAGGTACACCAGCGAGGCCAGGCCCAGGGTGACCGGCAGGCTGATGTCGATACCGCCGGCCATTTCGCCCAGGGGTCCGACAAACTGTCCAGGCAGGTTCACGAAGCACAGGCCGATGGCCGCGCTCGGGATCCAGGCTCCCAGGCCACGCCAGTTCCAGCCGTGGGTGAACCAGTAACGGCCACCTTTCTCGCCGCGGGTGAACACTTGCAGGTCATCCGGGCAATAGAAGCCGCGGCGCACCACCAGGCCGATGATCATGATCACCATCCATGGGGTGGTGCAGGTGATGATCAGCACGGCGAAGGTCGACACGCTCTGCACCAGATTCGCCGCGAAGCGACCGATGAAGATGAAGGCAATCGACATCACGCCGATCAGCAGCGTGGCCTTGACCCGCGACAGTACGCGAGGGAACACGCTGGACATGTCCAGCCCGGTGCCATACAGCGACGTGGTGCCGGTGGACATTCCGCCGATCACCGCAATCAGGCACACCGGCAGGAAGAACCAGCTCGGCGATACAGCCAGCAAACCGCCGACATAGTTGTTGGCCGCGATATAGTCCGGAGCCTTGATCGCTACGATAGTGGCGGTGGCCAGGCCGAACAGGAACGGGATAAAGGTTGCGATCTGCGAGATCACCACGGCGGCCATGATCCGGCGCTTGGAGGTTTCACGCGGGATATAGCGCGACCAGTCACCGAGGAACGCACCGAAAGAAATCGGGTTGCTCATCGCCACCAGAGCAGCACCGATGAAGGCCGCCCAGAAACCCGGTTGACCCATGCTGACGGTGCCGGCGTAGTTCACATCGAAAGGACCGGCGAAGGCGAAGACGCCCAGCAGGAACAGCAGGCTGGCGCTCCACACCGCGATCTTGTTGACCCACAGCAGGAAGCGGAAACCGTAGATACAAACGGTCAGTACCAGAATTGCGAACAGACCGTAGGCCAGGCCCAGGGTCAGGTCTGTTTCCGGCAGGCCGATCAGTCGCTTGGCGCCACCGATCAGCGCGTCACCCGAACTCCACACCGAGAGCGAGAAGAACGCGATAGCCGTCAGCAGCGAAAGGAACGAGCCGACGATCCGCCCGTGCACGCCGAAGTGCGCACCGGAAGACACGGCGTTGTTGGTGCCATTGATCGGGCCGAACAGGCCCATGGGCGCAAGAATCAGCGAGCCCAGCAGCACGCCCAGCACAATCGCCAGCACGCCCGCCTGAAACGACAGGCCGAACAGTACCGGGAAACTGCCGAGCACGGCGGTGGCAAAAGTGTTGGAACCACCAAAGATCATCCGGAACAAATCCGTCGGGCCTGCGGTGCGTTCGCTGTCCGGGATCTGTTCGACCCCGTAGGTTTCAATTTGCGTAAGGCTTTGGTCTTTGTTGTTGTTATTCATGATCAGCTCCGATCATTAAGGCGCGCTCATCGTGCGTGAGCGTCACCTGTTTGGCTAAGGGGTTGGCAGCCCTTCCGGCATCGCGGACAAATGTTCGTGGCAGGCCAGCCATTGGCCTTGTTGTTTTTGGCCAGACGCTTGTTTCTTGAAAACAATCGTCTCGCGCTCCTGGCTGAAATGTTGCTTCCCTTGCATGCGCAGCTCGGTGGCCACGTCATGGATGAAAATCGCCACGTCACCCTGCAGGCTGACGAAGGCGTTGCTCGAGGTGCACGAAAGCACCTCGAAGCCGTCCTCCGAGCGCCAGGTGTCCCACAACGCCTGATAGGCATCGCGCGACAGCAGAGGCTGCTCGAGGGTGTAAAAGACGAAGCTGGCATCGGTGCTGAACGCACCGAAGTAGGCTTCGCGATCATTACGGGCGAAGGCGGCTACCAGATCGGCAGCGGCCTGGAGTACCTGATCACGTTCGTTCACAACCAATCCTCAGCGGTGGACCACGCCAGGCAGTACGCAGAGCATTTCGTACAGCAGGTTGGCGGCCAGCAGCGAGGTGTTGCCGGTGGTGTCATAAGCGGGCGAGACTTCTACCAGATCGCAACCGACCAGGTCGAGGCCTTGGCAGCCGCGAACGATTTCAATCGCCTGAATGGTCGTCAGGCCACCGATTTCCGGGGTGCCGGTGCCAGGTGCCCAGGCCGGGTCAATGCCGTCGATGTCGAAACTCAGGTACACCGGACCGCCACCGACTTTCTCGCGAACTTCGGCCATCAAGGGGGCCAGGGATTTGTGCCAGCACTCTTCGGCCTGAACCACACGGAAGCCCTGGTTGCGGCTCCAGTTGAAGTCGTCAGCGGTGTAGCCCTGAGCGCGCAGGCCGATTTGCACCACACGGTCGCAATCCAGAAGGCCTTCTTCGACAGCGCGACGGAAGGTGGTGCCGTGGGCGATTTTCTCGCCGAACATGTGATCGTTCACATCGGCGTGAGCGTCGATGTGCACCAGGCCGATTTTGCCGTGCTTTTTATGGATGGCGCGCAGGATCGGCAGGGTGATGGTGTGGTCGCCGCCCAGGGTCAGCGGGATCACATCGTGTTCGAGGATCTTGTGGTAGGACTCTTCGATGATCCGTACTGCGTCCAGCAGGTTGAACGTGTTGATCGCAATGTCGCCGATGTCGGCCACCGACAGCGAATCGAACGGCGCCGCGCCAGTCGCCATGTTGTACGGGCGGATCATGACCGATTCCGCGCGGATTTCGCGAGGTCCGAAGCGGGTGCCGGGGCGCAGTGAGGTACCGATGTCCAGGGGCACGCCAACGAAGGCAGCGTCCAGACCGGCAGCGGTATCCAAGTGGGGGAGTCGCATCATGGTGGCGATGCCGCCGAAGCGCGGCATTTCATTGCCGCCCAGTGGTTGGTGAAGAATTTTGTCCACGGGTAGGGCCTCATCGTCATTGTTTTATTTATGTCGGTGGCACAGGTCAGTACAGACACGGGCACCGTTGGAGGCCGATTCTGCGAAATGTAGTGGCCGGGAAGAATCGCTACGGGCAAATACTTAGTTCAGATTTTTCTAAACTAATGCCGAGGACGTCGATAGACTCGCGGTTGATCATTCCCACGCTCTGCGTGGCAATGCATCCCGTGACGCTCCGCGTCACCACCCCGGAGCGGACGCAGAGCGTCCGAGGCGGCATTCCCACGCGGAGCGTGGGAACGATCTTTGGAGAGTGCCCCATGGCCAACGCTTTACCCGACCTGAAACTATTGCGCATCTTCGTCAGCGTGGTGCGCCATCAGGGGTTCGCCAACGCCCAGCAAGAGCTCAACCTCTCGACCTCGGCCATCAGCACCTACATGAGCCAGCTCGAAGCGGCTCTCGGCCTGGTGCTATGTCATCGCGGTCGCGGTGGGTTCAGCCTGACCAGCAAGGGCGAGCTGTTCCATCAGGAAACCTTGCGTCTATTGGGGGAGCTCGAAGGCTTCGAGCAATACGCCGCAGCACTCAAGGGCGAACTGCGCGGCACCCTGAACCTAGGCGTAATCGATTCCACCGTCAGCGACAAGGCCTTGCCCTTCGCCGAAGCCATCGGCGCCTACAGCCAGGAACACCCGGCGGTGCATTTGCATTTGTCGGTGATGAGCCCTTACGAACTGCAACTCGGCGTGCAGGACAATCGCCTCGACCTGGCCATCGGTGCGTTCTCCACGCGCATGAGTGGCCTGGTCTACATGCCGCTCTACCGCGAACAGCACTGGCTGTATTGCAGCAGTCGGCATCCGCTGTTCACCGAGCGGCGTATCCCCGAGCAAGTCATCACCCAGCAACGCATGGTCGGCAGGGGTTACTGGAGTCAGGCGGAACTGGCGCGACACGGTTTCAAACACAGCGCGGCCACGGTGGAGAGTATGGAGGCGCAGTTGATTCTGGTGCTGTCCGGTGCGTACATCGGTTACCTTCCGGAGCACTACGCTCAGGCCTGGGCGGACAAGGGTGATTTGCGCGTGTTGCTGCCGGCGACCTTTGGTTATCAGGCGCCATTCTCGATGATCGTGCGCCGTGGCCGCAGCCGCGAGCCGCTGATCCAGACCTTTCGCGATTTGCTCAAAGCACAACTGAATCAGGCTTGATCGATGTCCAGAATCCAGTGTCCCCGTTGCCTGCGCCCGCAAACCCATTGTTTGTGTCCGCTGATTCCGAGCCTCGACAGTCGCACGCGGGTGTTGCTGTTGCAGCATCCGAGTGAAGTGAGTCACGCGTTGAACACCGCACGGTTGGCGGCGTTGGGCTTGAGGAATGCGGAACTGATTGTCGGCGAGGTATTCGAGGATTTGCCGTTGTTGTTGAATCAACCGGGGTATCAGGCGCAGTTGTTGTTTCCGGGAGAGGACGCGCAGCCGATGCAAACTTATACGGCGATCGACGAGCCGCTATTGCTGGTGGTTCCGGACGGCACCTGGCGCAAGGCGCGCAAGATGCTGCACCTCAATCCAATGTTGGCGGCATTGCCGAGGGTGACGTTGGCGGACGGCGGGGTGTCACGTTATCGACTGCGCAAAGCCCCGGGGCCGGGGGCGTTGTCGACGGTGGAGGCGATTGTACAGGCGTTGCAAACGCTGGAAGCGCCGAGCACGTTTGAGCCGTTGTTGAAACCGTTCGAGGCGTTGATCGAGGGGCAGATTGCGGCGATGGGGGAGGAGACCTTTCAGCGTAATCATGGGCCGAAATGATCGCAGGGTTTGAGGGGCTCATCGCGAGCAAGCTCACTCCCACAGTGGTTCGCATTTCTGGAAGAGCTCGGTCTACTGTGGGAGCGAGCTTGCTCGCGATAGCGGTAAAACAGCCACGGCAAATTCCAGCCAGAAACTACCTTTCCCGCATCGCCTCAGTCCGCGCTTTAAGCACCGGTTTCAGCAGGTAATCCAGAACGCTCTTCTCGCCCGTAATGATGTCCACCGTGGCAACCATCCCAGGAATGATCAGCAGCGGTTTCACATCCCCGCCCAAGTGGTTTTTATCCGTGCGCACTTGAATCAGATAAAAGCTGTTGCCCTTGTCATCGGTGATGGTGTCGGCGCCGATCAGTTCGAGTTTGGCGCTCAACCCGCCATAAATCGTGTAGTCATACGCACTGAATTTCACCATCGCTTTCTGCCCCGGATGCAGGAACGCCACGTCCTGAGGCCGCACCTTGGCTTCGATCAGCAGGTTGTCTTCCAGCGGCACGATTTCCACCATGTCACTGCCGGGCTGGACCACGCCGCCGATGGTATTGACCTTTAGCACTTTGATAATTCCGTGCACCGGTGAAATCACCGTGGTGCGGGTCACGCGGTCATCGATGGCGATGCTCGACGCCGTGATTTTCGACAGGTCGGTGCGTTTCTCGTTCAGCTCTTTGGCCGCGTCCGAGCGGAAGGATTGTTCTGACTCGTCAATCTTGCTTTTGATCTCGTTGATCGCCGATTCCGCCCGTGGAATCGCCAGAGTCGTCGCATTCAGCGAGCCACGAATCTCCACTGCACTGCGTTTGAGCCGGAGGATTTCCACCGGTGAAACGGCGCCGGTGCCCACCAGTGGCGTGGACATGTTCATCTCTTGTTGCAGCAATGCCAGGCTGGAGCTGAATTGCCCCTGTTTGGAGCGGAACTCTGCAAGTTCCTGGGTTTTTTGCCGAAGTTGTTCGCTTAATGTGCGCTGCTCACTGGCGAGACGGCGCTGGCGCTGCTCGTACAGCGAGCGCTCGTCTTCAGCCACTTGTGGCGCCTTGGCGATTACTTCTTCTGACAACTTGAAGGGGCGTCCTTCCGCTTCCGCCGACAGGCGCTCCACTTGCGCGGTCAGTGCGTAACGATCCGCTTCGCTCTCACCCTTGTTCGACAGAAACCGCGTGTCATCCAGGCGCAGCAAGGTATCGCCCTTGTTCACCATTTGCCCTTCCCGTACGAAGATCTCGGTGACAATGCCGCCCTCCAGGTTCTGGATCACCTGGACCTTGCTCGACGGAATCGCCTTGCCTTCGCCCATGGTGACTTCCTGAAGCACCGCGAACTTGGCCCACACCACCGCGCTGATAATCAGCCCGGCCGCCAGCCACACGGTAATGCGCGACCAACGCGGGGAGTCCTGCAACGAGGCGCCGGCCGTTTCCGGCATGAACTCGCTCTCGGCGGTTTTGCCGAAGCTGCCGAAGTAGCCGCGGTCCTTGGAGGTGTCGGACGATGAACGGGCCATGGGTAGCTCCTAGACAGCCGCAGAGCCGACGCGGCCCTTGCGCAGTGCATCGATGACCGCTTCTTTCGGGCCGTCGGCGACGATCCGTCCGTTATCCAGCACCACCAGTCGATCCACCAGGCTGAGCATCGAGGTGCGGTGAGTGACCAGGAGTAGGGTTTTGCCCTGGACCCAGGTGTGGAGTTTTTGCCGCAGAATGTCTTCGCTGCTGTTGTCCATCGCGCTGGTCGGTTCGTCGAGCAACATGATCGGCGGGTCGAGCAACAAGGCCCGCGCCAGCAACACCGCTTGACGTTGACCACCGGACAGCAATTGCCCGCGTTCGCCGACCGGCCGATCAAACCCTTGCGGATGCTGGCGGGCGAGTTCGGTGACGCCGGTCAACTCGGCCACTTCGAGCATCCGCGAATCGCTGATGTAGCGGGCGCCAAGGGTCAGGTTGTCGCGCAGGCTGCCGGCCAACAGCGGCAGGTCATGAGCGACATAACCGATCTGTTGGCGAAGGTCGGCGACGTCCAGTTGCCGCAGGTCCAGGCCGTCGAGCAGCAACTGGCCTTCCTCCGGCGCGTAGAAACCCATTACCAGTCGCGCCAGGGTGCTTTTGCCCGATCCGCTGCGACCGATGATTCCGATGCGCTCGCCGGGTTTCATGCTGAAGCTGACGTTGGACAGCGCGGGCGCGTTCTGGCCGTTGTAATGGAAGGTCACGCCGCTGACTTCGAGGGCCCCTTGCAGTTGTGTGCGTTCCAGCGGCCGCTGTTTGGCGTCGCGCTCCTGCGGCAGGCCCATCAGCGCATCGGTGCTTTTCATGGTCAGCTGCGCTTGCTGGTAGCGAGTGATCAACCCGGCAATCTGCCCCAGCGGTGCGAGCACGCGGCTGCCGAGCATATAGGTCGCCACTAGCGCCCCGACGCTGAGGTTGCCGGCGATGATGCTGTAGACACCGGCGACAATCGTTGCCATGCCGGAGAACTGCTGAATAAACAGCGTGCCATTGGTGGCCAGCGCCGAGAGGTTGCGCGCATGGCTGTCGAGGCGGGTGAGGGCGCCGTGGGTGCTTTCCCATTTGTGCTGGCGCTCGCTTTCGGCGCTGCAGGCCTTGAGGGTTTCCAGGCCGCCGAGGGTTTCGATCAGCAAGGCCTGGCGTTCGGCGCCCAGGCTCAGGCTTTTTTGCACGGTGTCGCGCAGGCGCACCTGGATCATCATTGCGAAGATGATCGTGATAGGGAAGGCCAACAACGGAATCACCACCAGCCAACCGCCGAGCAAGCCGATCACCACCAGCATCAACACGGCGAAAGGCAGGTCGATCAGGCTGGTCAGGGTGACCGCGGTGAGAAACTCGCGCAGACCCTGAAAGTCATGAATGCTTTGGGCAAAGCCGCCGATGGTCGCCGGGCGGGCTTTCATCGACATGCCGGTGATCCGCTCGAACAAGGTCGCTGACAGGATTACGTCGGTTTTCTTGCCGGCAGTGTCCAGCAAATGCGCACGCACGACGCGCAGCACCAGTTCGAAACCGGTGCCGATCAGCAAGCCGATCGACAGCACCCACAAGGTCGAGGTGGCTTGGTTCGGCACCACCCGGTCGTAGGTCTGCATCACGAACAGCGGCACCATCAACCCGAGCAGGTTGATCAGGAAACTCGCCAGGATCGCGTCACTGTACAGCCATTTCGACAGTTTCAGTGTGTCGCGAAACCACGCTTCAACGCGCGGCACCAGGGGCGAGCGCAAGTCTTCGAGTTCATGGCGTGGCCGGGCAAACAAGGCCTGGCCACTGTAATTTTCGGCCAGCTCATCCGTGCTGACCCATTGTTCGCCACCGTCGGCTTCGCTAGGCAGGATCAACACCTGACCGTCATCGCCGAAGCGTCGCAGGATGGCCGTTCGGCCGTTGTTGAGGATCAGCATCACCGGCAGGTTGAGGGCGGAAATATCCCCCAGGTCCCGGCGCAGCAGTCGCGCCTGCAAACTGGCCCGGGCTGCTGCGCGGGGCAGCAGGTCCAGGCTCAAGCGTTGTTTGTGCAGCGGTAGCCCGGCACTCAGGCTGGCGCGACTGACGGTCGCGCCGTGGAGTTTGCAGAGGATCAACAGACCGTCCAGAAGCGGGTCATCGAAGCTCAGCCGCGGATCGACACCGGTGTTGCCGGATTCCATGCTGGTCACATTGATCGCTCCAGTGAGCTACTTCAGTTCAGGCAAACGGGCTTCGTTCTTCACTTCGGTGGAGGCGATCGCGTCGGCGGGCAACACCACGCGTTGCTTGCTCAGCAACTCTCCCATGCTGGCCAGCACGCGGTACATCGAGTATTCCTCGGTGTAACGCACTTCGGTGTAGCGACGGTTGGCGTTGTAGAGCTCGTTTTCACTGTCGAGCAAGTCGAGCAAGGTGCGTTGTCCGAGGCCGAACTGGTCCTGATACGCCACGCGCACCCGTTTACTGGTTTCAGCGTATTCGCGCGCGGTCGGGGTTTGTTTCTTGGCATTGACCATGGCGTTCCAGGCCAGGTGAATGTTCTCGTTGAGTTGGCGAAGGGCGTTGTTGCGGATGTCCATGGCCTGGTTGATCTGATGCGCATCGGAGGCCAGGCGGGCTTTGTCGCTGCCACCGCGGAACAGGTTGTAGTTCATCACCACACCCACGCGCCACTCGTTGTCGTGACCTTCATCACCTTGCACGTTGTTGTTCGCGCCTACCGCGGCTTCGGCGTCGAAGCGCGGGTAGAACGGCGACTTGGCAACTTCGTACTGGCTCTCGGCCGATTGCACGTCAGCCTGGGCGGATTTCAGGTAAGGGTTGTTTTCCACCATGCTCTGCTGGGCTTCTTGCAGGGAGGCGGGCAATTCACCGCGAGTCGACGGCGGGGTTTCCAATTCATCGGGCAGGCGCCCGACAACGGCGGCGAAATTCGACTCGGCGTCCGCCAGATCGACTTCGGCGGTGTCGAGGTTGTTTTGCGCCAGCGCACGGCGAGCGCCGGATTGATCGGAGTCGGCGTTGCTGCCGACGCCACGCTGGGTGCGCAGGCCGATCTGGTCGTTGACGCGCAAGTGGGCCTGCAGGTTGTTCGTGGCCAGGGTTACCAGTTCGCGACGCTTGAGGACTTCGAGGTAGACCTCGATGGTGCGCAGAGCCAGATCCTGTGCGGTGCCCTGAGCGTAATAGGCCCGGGAGTTGGCCACGCCTTTGGTGCGCTCGACTTCGTTCGCGGTGTTGAAGCCGTCGAACAGCATTTGACGCAGGCGTAATTCCGACTGGGTGTAATTCATGGTTTCGGTGTTGTGATTGCCAGGACCGAGCGCCCGGGTATTGGTGTTGTCGCTGTACCCGCGCCCGTAGGCGGCATTCAAATCAACGGATGGATAAAAGCCCCCTTTGGCAACTTTCACCTGTTCATCCGCGGACAGGCGCGAGTCCACGCGCGAGGCCAGTTCTGGATGGGTCGCGATAGTGCTCTGGATTGCGTCGGTCAACGACATGGCTTGAGCGCCGGAAGTGCAGGCCATGGCCAGCAGAACCGCGCTGCAGAGGGGGGTTAAAACGCGCATGGGTGCATCTCCCTGAATTCCTAATGGTGCTTATCAGTCGCCAATTATTTGACGGCATTTATAGGTAAAACCGTTTCACCCTTGTAACAACAGAGCTAAGAACATCCTAGAGAATAGCTAAGAAATTTTTCTCATAACCCTTATGCCAAAAAAAACTTATGCCGTCAGCAAAATCCAGCACATTGTTCAATACGGAAGCCTTTGAATTACGAGCTTTAAGGAGCTTTCAAAGGATTCAGCAAAAGTTCCATCCACTTATCGACATAGGGCGGAGAAGTGCTGGAGGGGAGGGACGCGTAACGATTTGTAGTGACGTTTTTTTGTCACTCTACTGATTCAGGATCGTTACGCAGCGCTCACCGGGCAAGTGCGACGCAGTTGGGCTCCCGAAGCCATTGATTGCAGAGGGATTTGTTCTGCAGTCGCCGACATTGCCGGTGAGCGACACGCTGGGCGAGGACATCGCCAGGGCAGCGGCTTACTCAGGTAAACGCGCCCTGCAGGCGATCCGCGCAGCCACCTGCCATCAAACCATGAGCACGTTCTTCGCTAAAAACAGGATGCCGACAGCGGTTGGCAGCGGAGGAAATGCACATGGCTACGCTCATCGGTATCGTCAGTAAAGTCATTGGTCAGGTGTTCGCGGTAGCGAATGACGGTACCCGGCGCGCGTTGATCGAGGGCGACCGATTGTTCGCCGGTGATCAACTGGTCACCGGGGCCGAAGGCGCGGTGGCGGTCCATCTGCAAAATGGCCAGGAACTGACCCTCGGGCGTGGCAGCAGCCTGGAAATGAATCCGCGTCTGCTCGTCAATGAGTCGCCACACGTCGGCACTTCAGAGACTGTAACGCCGAGCGAAGCGCAACTGACCGATGTCGAGCAACTGCAAAAAGCCATCGCGGCGGGCGCTGACCCGACGCAGACCGGTGAAGCCACCGCGGCCGGGCCGAGTTTCACAGGGGCTTCGAATGGTGCGCAGGGCGGTGGCCACAGTTTTGTCATGCTTGAAGAAGTGGGCGGGCGGGTCGATCCGACGATTGGCTTCCCGACCGCTGGATTTGGCGGCATTCCCGAATTTCCTGAAGAACGCCGCAACGCCGATATACAGCAGAATGCCGACGGTACTCCGGCCGTCATTGCACCACCGGTAACGCCGGTCAATAACCCGGTCACGCTCAATGGCCTGTCGGTGGCGGGTGGCGAATTGACCGTCAACGAAGCCAACCTGGCCGATGGCTCCGCGAGCAATCCAGGCGCATTGATCCAGAACGGCACGTTCAGTGTGTCGGCGCCAGACGGGCTGAACAGCCTGAGCATCGGCGGTATCAACGTGATCACCGGTGGCGTGGCGATTGGCTTTCCGCAGTCGATCACCACACAACTGGGCAACACCCTGACCATCACCGGTTACAACCCGGCCACGGGCGTGTTGAGTTACAGCTACACCCTCAACGGCAACGACACCCATTCGGCCGGCGACGACGCCAACGCCCTCAGCGAGCAGTTCACCGTGGTCGCTGGCGACAACAACGGCGACACCGCCACCGGCACGCTGGACGTCAACATCACCGACGATGTGCCCAAGGCTGTCGATGACAGTAACGCCAACACCGCCTCGGAAACCCTGCTGACCCTGACCGGCAGCGTGCTGCCAAACGACACCCAAGGCGCCGACCGCATTCCAACGGGTCCCAACAGCGGCCCGGTGATTGGCGGCACTTTCACCGGCACCTACGGCACCCTGGTGCTCAACCCCAACGGCACCTACACCTACACGCTGAACACCAGCGACGCCGATTTCAAAGCGTTGCACGGCGGCGGCAACGGCACGGAAACGTTCACCTACACCCTGACGGATGCTGATGGCGACACCAGCACTGCCAACCTGGTGCTGCAAATCCATAACAACGATGACCCGGTCACGATTGGTGGCCTGAATAGCGAGGGCGGCGAGTTGACCGTCTTCGAGAAAAACCTGAGCCTTGGCAGTTCACCGGATTCTGCTGCACTGACCCAAAGCGGCACCTTCACCATCACCGCCCTCGACGGCGTGCAAACCCTGAGCGTCGGCGGCATCAACGTGGTGGTCGGCGGCGTGGCCTCGGGCTTCCCGCAATCCATCACCACCCCATTGGGCAGCACGCTGACCATCACCGGGTTCGACGCCACCACCGGCGTGGTCAGTTACAGCTACACCCTGGCCGACAACGAAGCCCACCCGACCGGCAACGGCGCCAACACATTGCCAGAGCAATTCGCCGTCACCGTGGTCGACGACAACGGCACCACCGCCAACGGCACGCTGGACGTGAACATCGTCGACGACCTGCCAAAAGGCGTGGACGACAGCAACGCCGGCACCGCCTCGGAAACCCTGCTGACCCTCAACGGCAACGTCCTGACCAACGACGTGCAAGGCGCCGACCGCGTGACCGTCGGCGAAAATGCCGGCCCGATCACCCCGGGCACGTTTGCCGGGACGTATGGCACGTTGGTGCTGAACGCCAACGGCACCTACACCTACACCCTGAACACCAGCGATGCTGATTTCAAAGCGTTGCACGGCGGCGGTAACGGCACCGAAAATTTCACCTACACCCTCACCGATGCCGACGGCGACACCAGCACCGCGACGCTGGTGCTGCAGATCCACAACAACGATGATCCGGTGACCCTCGACGGCCTCAACGTCAACGGCGGCGAACTCACCGTCTACGAGAAAAACCTCGGCGACGGCAGCAGCCCCGATGCACCAGCACTGACCCAAAGCGGCACCTTCACCATCACCGCCCTCGACGGCGTGCAAACCCTGAGCGTCGGCGGCATCAACGTGGTGGTCGGCGGCGTGGCCTCGGGCTTCCCGCAATCCATCACCACCCCGCTGGGCAGCACGCTGACCATCACCGGGTTCGACGCCACCACCGGGGTGGTCAGTTACAGCTACACCCTGGCCGACAACGAAGCCCACCCGACCGGCAACGGCGCCAACACATTGCCAGAGCAATTCGCCGTCACCGTGGTCGACGACAACGGCACCACCGCCAACGGCACGCTGGACGTGAACATCGTCGACGATCTGCCCAAAGGCGTGGACGACAGCAACGCCGGCACCGCCTCGGAAACCCTGCTGACCCTCAACGGCAACGTCCTGACCAACGACGTGCAAGGCGCCGACCGCGTGACCGTCGGCGAAAATGCCGGCCCGATCACCCCGGGCACGTTTGCCGGGACTTATGGCACCCTGGTGCTGAACGCCAACGGCACCTACACCTACACCCTGAACACCAGTGATGCTGATTTCAAAGCGTTGCACGGCGGCGGCAACGGCACCGAAAATTTCACCTACACCCTCACCGATGCCGACGGCGACACCAGCACCGCGACGCTGGTGCTGCAGATCCACAACAACGATGATCCGGTGACCCTCGACGGCCTCAACGTCAACGGCGGCGAACTCACCGTCTACGAGAAAAACCTCGGCGACGGCAGCAGCCCCGATGCACCAGCGCTGACCCAAAGCGGCACCTTCACCATCACCGCCCTCGACGGCGTGCAAACCCTGAGCGTCGGCGGCATCAACGTGGTGGTCGGCGGCGTGTCCTCGGGCTTCCCGCAATCCATCACCACCCCGCTGGGCAGCACGCTGACCATCACCGGGTTCGACGCCACCACCGGGGTGGTCAGTTACAGCTACACCCTGGCCGACAACGAAGCCCACCCGACCGGCAACGGCGCCAACACATTGCCAGAGCAATTCGCCGTCACCGTGGTCGACGACAACGGCACCACCGCCAACGGCACGCTGGACGTGAACATCGTCGACGATCTGCCCAAAGGCGTGGACGACAGCAACGCCGGCACCGCCTCGGAAACCCTGCTGACCCTCAACGGCAACGTCCTGACCAACGACGTGCAAGGCGCCGACCGCGTGACCGTCGGCGAAAATGCCGGCCCGATCACCCCGGGCACGTTTGTCGGGACGTACGGCACGTTGGTGCTGAACGCCAACGGCACCTACACCTACACGCTGAACACCAGCGACGCCGATTTCAAAGCGCTGCACGGCGGCGGCAACGGCACGGAAACCTTCACCTACACCCTGACGGATGCTGATGGCGACACCAGCACTGCCAACCTGGTGCTGCAAATCCACAACAACGACGACCCGGTCACCCTCGACGGCCTCAACGTCAACGGCGGCGAACTCACCGTCTACGAGAAAAACCTCGGCGACGGCACCAGCCCCGATGCACCAGCACTGACCCAAAGCGGCACCTTCACCATCACCGCCCTCGACGGCGTGCAAACCCTGAGCGTCGGCGGCATCAACGTGGTGGTCGGCGGTGTGTCTTCGGGCTTCCCGCAATCCATCACCACCCCATTGGGCAGCACGCTGACCATCACCGGGTTCGACGCCACCACCGGCGTGGTCAGTTACAGCTACACCCTGGCCGACAACGAAGCCCACCCGACCGGCAACGGCGCCAACACATTGCCAGAGCAATTCGCCGTCACCGTGGTCGACGACAATGGCACCACCGCCAACGGCACGCTGGATGTGAACATCGTCGACGATCTGCCCAAAGGCGTCGACGACAGCAACGCCGGCACCGCCTCGGAAACCCTGCTGACCCTCAACGGCAACGTGCTGACCAACGACGTGCAAGGCGCCGACCGCGTGACCGTCGGCGAAAATGCCGGCCCGATCACCCCGGGCACGTTTGCCGGGACGTACGGCACGTTGGTGCTGAACGCCAACGGCACCTACACCTACACGCTGAACACCAGCGACGCCGATTTCAAAGCGTTGCACGGCGGCGGCAACGGCACCGAAAATTTCACCTACACCCTCACCGATGCCGACGGCGACACCAGCACCGCGACGCTGGTGCTGCAAATCCACAACAACGATGATCCGGTCACCCTCGACGGCCTCAACGTCAACGGCGGCGAACTCACCGTCTACGAGAAAAACCTCGGCGACGGCACCAGCCCGAACACCCCGGCACTGACCCAAAGCGGCACCTTCACCGTGACCGCGCTCGATGGCCTGCAAACCCTCGATGTCGGCGGCATTCATGTGGTGGCTGGCGGCGTGGCGGCGGGCTTCCCGCAGTCGATTGTCACGGCATTGGGCAACACGCTGACCATCACCGGGTTCGACCCGGTCACTGGCGTGGTCAGCTACAGCTACACGCTGGTGGATAACGAAACCCATCCAAACGCCAACGGTGCCAACTCCATCACCGAAAACTTCAACGTGGTGGCGACAGACACCGATGGCAGCACCGCGAGCAACCAGCTCAACGTCAACATCGTCGATGATCTGCCCAAGGCCAACCCGGATCACACCTCGGTGGCGGAAGGCGCAACCGTCTCGGGCAACGTGCTGGATAACGACATCGGCGGCGCCGATGGCCCGGCGGCCAGTGGCGCGGTGATCGGTGTGCGTGCCGGCAGCGACACCTCGACCTCGGCCATCGGTGGCTTGGGCTCGAACATCAATGGCACCTACGGTTACCTGACGCTGGATGCCAACGGCAACGCGGTTTATCACAGCAATCCGAACACCGTCGGCCCAGCGGGGGCGAACGACGTATTCACCTACACCGTGCGCGATGCCGACGGCGATGAAAGCACCACCACCATCACCATCGACGTCTCCAACAGCTGCATCGTCGCGGCCCGCGACACCGACGTGACGGTCTACGAAAAAGCCCTGGACCTGACCCAAGACGGGCAGGACCTGGTCGCCGGCACCGTCATCGGCAGCGATCCGAGCAGCACCGGCGAAACTGCCAAGGGCACGCTGGTCGGTTCGGTCACCGGCGCGGTCGGCGCGATCACCTACACCCTGGTGAGCAGCGCCACGGGCAACTACGGTCAGATTCAGCTCAACTCCAACGGCACCTACACTTACACCCTGACATCGCCGGCAACCACCACGCCGCACGCGAACGACGGCGCGAATACCCTGACCGAAAGCTTCACCTACCAGGCCACCGATTCGCTGGGCAACAGCACCACCAGCACCATTGTGGTAAGCATCGTCGATGACGTGCCGAAAGCCGTGAACGACACGAATGTGGCCACTGCGACGGAAAACGCGCTGACCCTCACCGGCAACGTCCTGACCAACGACATTCAAGGTGCAGACCACGTCGCGACCGGATCGAATGCCGGGCCGATCACGCCTGCCACGCTGAATGGCACTTACGGCACGTTGGTGCTCAACGCCAATGGCACCTACACCTACACGCTTGACTCCAACGATGTCGACTTCAAAAACCTCCACGGCGGCGGCACTGGCACGGAAACCTTCACCTACACCCTCACCGATGCCGACGGTGACACCAGCACCGCCACCCTGGAGCTGAACATCCAGAACGCCAACGACCCGGTGACGCTCAACGGCCTCGACGTCAGTGGCGGCGAACTCACCGTCTACGAGAAAAACCTCAGCGAAGGCACCAGCCCGAACACCCCGACACTGACCCAGAACGGCACCTTCACCGTGACCGCACTCGACGGCCTGCAAACCCTCGACGTTGGCGGCATTCACGTGGTGGTCGGTGGCGTGGCGGCGGGCTTCCCGCAGACCATCACCACGGCGCTCGGCAGCACGTTCACCGTCACCGGATTCAACGCCACCACAGGTGTTGTGAGTTATAGCTACACCCTGGTGGATAACGAAACCCATCCAACCGCCAACGGCGCCAACAGCATCACCGAAAACTTCAACGTGGTGGCCACCGACACCGACGGCAGCACCGCGTCGGGTCAGATCAACGTCAACATCGTCGATGATCTGCCCACCGCTGCGCCGAACACGGCGAGTGCGGCCGAAGGCGCCACGGTCAACATCAGCGTGCTGGGCAACGACGTGTTTGGCGCCGATGGTCCGGCTGCCGCTGGCGCGGTGATTGGTGTGCGTGCCGGCAGCAACACGACGACCTCGGCGGTCGGCGGACTGGGCACCCATATCAATGGCACCTACGGCTACCTGACCCTGGATGCCGCCGGTAATGCGGTGTACCACAGCAACCCGAACTCGGTCGGTCCAGAGGGCGCCACCGATACGTTCACCTACACCATTCGCGATTCCGATGGCGACGAAAGCACCGCCACGATCACCATCAACGTCACGGACACCGGCCTCAAAGCCGTGGTGGATCAGGACGTGACGGTCTACGAAAAAGCCCTCGACCTGAACCAGGACGGTCAGGACCTGGCACCGGGCACCGTCATCGGCAGCGATCCGGGCAACACCGGGGAAACCGCCACCGGGACGCTGGTCGGTTCGGTCACCGGCGGCAGCGGCGCGCTCACCTACAGCCTGGTCGGCAGCGCCACCGGTTCGTACGGGCAAATCCTGCTCAACCCCAACGGCACGTATACCTACACCCTGACCTCGGCGCCGAAAACCTCGCCGAACGCCAATGATGGGCCGAACACCCTGAGCGAAAGCTTCACTTACAAAGCCACCGATGCCCTGGGCAACAGCACCACCAGCACCATCGTCGTCAACATTGTCGATGACGTGCCTAAAGCGGTGGCATCGGATCGCTCGGTGGCGGCGGTGGAAATCGACTCCAACTTGCTGATCGTGCTCGACATCTCCGGCAGTATGGTCGACCCCTCTGGCGTGCCAGGCTTGTCGCGGCTGGACCTGGCCAAACAGGCCATCAGCGCCTTGCTCGACAAGTACGACGACCTGGGCGATGTGAAAGTGCAGCTTGTCACCTTCAGCAGCACGGCCACCGACAGGACCTCGGTATGGGTCGATGTGGCCACCGCCAAGACGCTGCTTGCCGGCCTGACAGCGGGCGGCGGAACCAACTACGATGCGGCGGTGGCCGCGCTGCAGACGGCGTTCAATACCTCCGGAAAACTGACCGGTGCGCAGAACGTCGGTTACTTCTTCTCTGACGGTAAACCGACCACCGGCCAGGAGATTGGTACGTCGGATGAGGCCACACTCAAAGCCTTCCTCGACGCCAACGGTATCAAGAACTACGCGATCGGCCTGGGCAGTGGCGTGAGCAATGCGAACCTCAATCCGTTGGCCTATGACGGCAGCACCCACACCGACACCAATGCGGTGGTGGTGACCGATCTTACCCAACTCAACTCGGTGCTCTCGGGCACTGTGGTCGGCGCACCGGTCACCGGTACGTTGCTGGAGAACGGTACGTTCGGCGCCGATGGCGGCTTCATCAAAACCCTCACGGTCGACGGCACCACCTACACCTTCGACCCGAAAGGCAACGCCAACCAGGGTTCGCTGAACTTCAGTGGCGGCGCCAACCACGGCACATTCAACACGGTGAACAACAGCATCAGCATCGCCACCAACAATGGCGGCACCCTGGTGGTGAACCTCGACACCGGCGAGTACAACTACACCTCGCAAAAAACCACCGCCGTGGTCATCACCGAAAACATCGGCTTCACCGTCAGCGACAACGACGGCGACCTGGCCAGCTCCACGCTGACGGTCAAAGTCATTCCGAACGCCGCACCGGTGGCGGTCGATGACCACATCATCACCAACGTGCTGTCGGGCAACATCGTGGTGCCGGGCGAGCTGTTGCTGGCCAATGACACCGATGCCGAGAAGGATCCGATGACCGCATCGCCGACCAGTTTCACCACCGGGTGGGTGGCGAAGGGGGCGGACTTCACCGGGACTGGCGCGATCAATTTCAAAGGCACCAATGACACCGCGGCCAACCAGTCCCTGGCAGACGTGCGCAGTTCCTTTGCGGCCAACACCGCCGCGATGACGGCGCTGCTGGTCGTCAGCGGGTATCTGGGCCAAGTGGCTGCCAACAACGCCAACGATGAAGACCTCATCACCGTGAAGCTGAAAGAAGGTGAGACCCTCAACCTGGATCACAATCTGGCGGCGGGGCACATCACCCTGGAGTACTCCGTCAATGGCGGCGCCTTCGTCAGCATCGCGGACGGCCAGACGATCACCGCGACATCGGATGCGACCTATCAGATCCACATCACCAACATCGAAAACACCAGTGGAGGCAACGCCAAAGGCGCCGAGAGCTACCAGTTGACCATGACCGTCAACTACGCCGGCGCCCACGACATCGCACCGGACGCCCACGGCACCTACACCGCCAGCGACAACCATGGCGGCAGCGACACCGCCGCGGTGACCATCAGCTATCAGGAGGGTCACACCCTCACCGGCACAGCGGGCGACGACGTGTTGGTGGCAGGCACTGGTAACAACGTCATCAATGCCGGCGACGGCAACGACGTGCTCACCGCCGGCACCGGCAACAACGAACTGCACGGCGGCGCCGGCAATGACTTGCTGTACAGCGGCACGGGCAATGATCTGCTCGATGGCGGTACCGGCATCGACACCGTGAGCTACGCCCATGCCACCGCCGGGGTTACCGTCGACCTGAGTCTGGTCACGCCACAAAACACCGGCGGCGCCGGCACCGATACTCTCACCGGGATCGAAAACCTGGTCGGCTCCAACTTCAACGACTCCCTCACGGGCGATAACAACAGCAACGTCATCAACGGCGGTCTGGGCAATGACATCCTCAACGGTGGCGGTGGTGACGACTTTCTGATCGGCGGTCTGGGCAACAACACCCTCACCGGCGGAGCAGGGGCCGACACCTTCCAGTGGCTCAAAGGCAACAGTGGCCACGACGTCGTCACCGACTTCACCCCCGGCACCGACAAACTCGATTTGTCGCAACTGCTGCAAGGTGAAAACGGTACGTCAGCGTCGCTGGATGACTACCTGCACTTCAAAGTCACCGGCAGCGGCGCTTCACTCGTCACCAGCATCGACGTCAGCGCCATGGCCGGCGCCACGCCGAACCAGACCATCGACCTGGCCGGCGTCAACCTGGCCAGCCACTACGGCGTTACGCCGGATGCGGGTGGTGTGGTGGCGGGCGGGCACGATACGGCGACCATCATCAATGGCATGTTGAATGACCATTCGTTGAAGGTGGACACCGTGTGACCTGAGGGCTGAAACGACAAAACCCGCCATTCCTGAGTCAGGAATGGCGGGTTTTTTGTCGACAGAGAGATCGCCATCGCGGACAGGCCCGACCAACCCCCACAAATTTCTACGATCAACCCCTCGCCACAGGGTTGCGTGTCAGCCGTGCGGATCGACATTATCCAGCATCCGGTTCACCGCCAGTTCTCCCAGCATGACGGAGTGTTGAATGCCCTGCAGCGTGTGGCGCTGCGGGCCGTTCAACGGCCCCGCGAAATCACTCAACATCACACTCGCTGACGCCAACGTCTCACATTCGTTGACCAGCAGTTTTTCGTTATCGGTGTCAGGACCGGCGAATAGATCGTGCTGGGTCTGCGTGGCGTGTCTGTGGGAATGACCGGTTTGAGTTAGTAGTCGAGGGCGTGGGTTGGGTGTGATTTTGAACACCCTGAAGCGCCTATACCTGATGGAGCCACCAGAACCTGTCGCTAGGCAAGTAAGGGTGGCGGCTGTTCGCAGGTTAGCGAACCGAGAGGTATAAGACCCGGCAGGCCCGGGGGGCTCCCGCGCACAGCCGCCATGTTCGCTTTTCATACGCGCTGCACGTAAATGTTGGTGAGTCTGAAGTCATTTCCTCCATCTGCGTTAGAGCCGCCACCGCGATCCTGACTGTTGTTTAAGTAGATGGTGTAGTAGGCGTTGGCCGGCACTCTGAAAGTGGTAGTTATGGGAATCCATTGACTCGTTCGAGGAACAGTGAAAGCCCCCAGCAGGGTTGTTCCATTAGACAGGCTTACGCTGGTTACTGGCGCAACGTTTGAAGGTTGTGGACTGATGTTCACGACATAGTAAGTGAAGCGGTAGGTCCTCTCCTTTTTGAGCAAAAATGTCTGGCTTAGCAAGACTCCGGCGTTGCCTGAGCCGTTATAAGTCAGATTTTCGTAATAGCCGTTGTGGATAGTGGCTTGTGAGGAGGCGGATCCAAATGCCCAACCTCCTGTATGGCCGTTGAAGCCTGTTATCGAGTCGCGCCAGGTATCGGCAAGTACGGTTAAATCCAACGGCGGCGATTGAACACCATCACGTTGGCTGGACGAAGCTGAAACCCAATAAGTGATGACAATCGGTTGACCCGAGTTGGCAATGAATTCTGGTCTGGGGATTAGGAATATCAATGGAGCAGCGGCTCTGACCTCTTGTGGCAGGCTCTCGTAATTTTTTCCGGCCCCGGTTAATACGACCCTCACCGACTGCCCGATCGACATTCCGGTGTATACGGAAACTTGAATGCGTGCACCTGAGTCCGGGATGTCATCGAAATCCAGATCGGGGCCTGATACGGGGACATCGAGGAGTGTCGGAGCAGTCAACACCAGTGATTTGATCGTGTAAATGCTTCTGGGAAAGAGCACCGCACGCTCAAAATCGGACTCGCCTTTCAAGTTCACCCAGAAACTGATTTTAAGCTCGCTATCGTGCGCAAGTGTTTTCAACCATTCCAGAGGTACCAGGCGCTGCAGAGCGGAGCCCTCGGTATGCGGCTCACCCGTGCGGTCGTTGTAGGTAGTGGCGGATCCGTCGTGGGTGGTTCCCTCATAACGCAACCACACCCGTTGCCCTTTGACTTGGCCCGCCCATTCATCGACGACAAGTTGCGCAGCAGGGGGCAGCGTGGTCACGTCCAGTACCGTGGTGGCTCCCTGAATTTTCGGCGTTGGAAGCCGTGGGTCTTCGGCAGTAATCGGTTTAATTGTCATTGCCAACGATTCCGATGACGCGACTCTTTCCCCGCCACGATTCAGGTTCCAGAACACCTGAGGCGTCGTGCCTTGACGGGCTACAAGAAACCCCCTGCTCAGCACAAAGTTCGCGCGCTTGTTCTGGTTTAGAGGAATAAGCGGAAAAGGCTCGGAGCCGACGGGCGCCTGCCTTTCAACCAACCTTGCCCGGTCTCCCGCAATGGCCGCCAGGAATTCGACCCGCACCGTCGGAACATCACCCAGCGGGTCGATCGGATCGGTGGCGGACTTCACCAGAATCGGTGGCTCCAATACGATTTGCGCCACGTCGCCAACCATCAATTGCAGCAGTGCGGAAGACACCTCGACCTCACCCGGGTTAGTCACTGTGCATTGCACGGTCAAAGGGGTACTGGCGTAGGGGGCTATGTATTTGGCTGGCACCCCGAAGGTGATGGGTTGTGTTGAGTCGGTGACGATCTGTTGGAAAATGAACAGTGCCTTGATCCCGTCCTGATCGGTGGTTTGCCAGTACAGTTTGACGATCGCGCCATTTTTCAAGGGCCAGTATTCGGCGACCCGCACCGTGGCCGTGGTGGTGTCGACCGGCAGCTTGTTGTCCACCAGCGGTCCAACAGCCGGCAGGCCCAATGGCTGGGATGTGCCAGAGAAGGTGGCATCGGCGGGTTTCGAGCGCTGGGTCTTGCCTGCTTTGGTCAATGTATAGGAGGCCCGCGCCGAGCCGCCAATCAGGTTGCGCACCCACTCGTTCGATACCGGAAAGTTCACTGATCTGCTCGCTGCGGCCAGCGTCACGCTGAACGTGTGCGTGACCGGGTCGCTACCTTTGGTGAGGCCTTCCAGGGTCAGCTTGATCAAGTCGTTGATCGCAAAGACACCGGTGACCAGGATCACCATGGCTTCGCCTTCGAGCCCATCGTGATCCACCACATTGTCGGGATCCGCCTGTTCGAAAATCGGTGCGGCCAGCAACACCATGCCGGGTTTGAACGTGAGGGTGAGCGCATCCGACCAGCCGCTGGCGTTCTCCACCACGTCGAAGACTTCCCAGCGCACCACTAGACTGTTGGTGGGCGCCAGAGTGGCGAGCATTTCCGGTGTCAGTTCAAAGACTACATCGCCTAATTCGGTGACAGTGCTCTCCAAGAGCAAAGACCCGAAGGCCAGCACCACCCCATCACCGATGGACTGATTGAAATACTCCGGCACGGTCACGAACATGCCGTCATTGATCACTGTCTGATCGACGACGCTTTCCGAGGCGACGGGTAAATTGAGGCCTTGGTTGAAAGGCTTTCCGCCGTCGGTGTCTGCTTCACCCGGTGCCGGGTGTTTGTAAAACAGTGGGACAGGCGGCGATTGTTCACTGCCGTTGCCGCTTACGCGTTGCATATCGAACCAGAAGGCTTTGTTCTCGGACTGCAGAAACCTGGCTTCCATGTTCTTGGCAGAAATATAGAAGGGAATGTTTTTCGCGAGACCTTCAGCGTCGAAATGCGCTTCGGTGACCCAGAACTCAGCGACCGGGGTGTTCGTTGTTTCGATGTAAACCCTGATGTGGTCCCCGATGGCCATATTCAGATAGGCCAGGATGTAAACCAGCAAACCGTCTCGGTCGCCGTGCACCATGTTGATGTTGATCCCCAAGGCACCGTCGTTTTGCGGTTTGAAACCAACCGGGAAGGGCGGAGCGACAGCCAGCACACCGATGCCGGGCTCGGGCGGGAATACAACGACTTGTCCATTGGAGGTGAGGGCAGCGTTTGTCACTGGGGTATTCATAAGTACGGACCTTCCATAGAGGCGCCTGGCTGTCTGAATGGGCGGCACCGATTGAATGGATTAGATAGTCGGCATAAATGTTTGCCTACTGTCAGATCTGACAGGTGAGACCCTGTTTAAGACGAGCGGTCACGTCACGATTCGTTGAAGGTGGACACCGTGTGACCTGAGGGCTGAAACGACAAAACCCGCCATTCCTGAGTAAGGAATGGCGGATTTTTTTGTCGACAGAGAGATCGCCATCGCGAACAGGCCCGACCAAACCCCACAAATTTCTACGATCAACCCCTCGCCACAGCGTTGCGTGTCAGCCGTGCGGATCGACATTATCCAGCATCCGGTTCACCGCCAGTTCTCCCAGCATGACGGAGTGTTGAATGCCCTGCAGCGTGTGGCGCTGCGGGCCGTTCAACGGCCCCGCGAAATCACTCAACATCACACTCGCTGACGCCAACGTCTCACAGGCATTCACCAGCAGCGTTTCGTTATCGGTATCGGGCCCGACGAAGTAGATCGTGCCGGGTTTGCGTGGCGTGTCTTTGGGAACGACCGGTTTGAGGGAGTCGTCGAGTGCGCGGTCGGCAGCGGTGTTGAGCTTTTTGGAATCGGTGGATTCGTAAGGGGAAACGTCGTCGGTGTCGGTTTCTGGCGGGTTGGGTGTGATTTTGAACATGGTGAAACTCCTTGATTAATGGAGCTGTCACGACTCGCTGCGAAACGAGGGGAGGTGGCAGCTGTACGCAGGTTCGCAGACCGGGAATCAAGGAACCCGGCAGACCCGAAGATCTCCCGCGCACAGCCGCCATAACGCAATGCAGTTGACGAAAAAAAGCGCCAACCGAAAGGAAACGGTGGCGCTATGCGCCTTGATTGATCCGGACTGCGAAACCCGACTACTGATGGGCAGTGGCAGGGAAGCGATAGAGGCACGGTACAAGGCGCACAAGCCGGCGGACTCTGGCGCAGTCGTAGGTAACGGCGCAAGAACATGTAGCCTGAGTGAGTGTCTGTAGGTGTCTTTTAACCATCAGTGTTTACTGCCCAATCATCGCGTCCGGCTACATCGGCTCCGGCGGCCCGATCAACCGTCCCATCACCCCAAACAACCCCAGTTCCCGAATCACCTCCAACTCCCCCTGCGTCTCCACCATCTCCGCAATCAACGGCAAATCAATGCTGTTGGTCGCGCGAAAAATCGCATCGATAAACAGCCGCTTGTCAGGCTGCACATCAATGCTGCGGATGTACGCACCATCGATTTTCAGGTACGCCAACCCGAGCTGCGTCAGGTTGCCGATCTGGCTGAAGCTGCCGCCAAAGTGCTGCAAGCCGAGGCGATAACCGGTTTCGAGCAGGCTATGGCTCAGGCGCTGCAGTTCTTCGGGCGGCGGCAACTGGCGTTCGTCGATTTCCAGGGTCAGCAGCGGTGCCAGTTCCGGCAGCGAATCGAGCAAGTCGATGATGTCTCGCAGCTGCGCCGGGTCCCGCAGGGTGCTGCCGGACAGGCTCAACGCCAACGGCCAGCGGTTGACGATGAGGTAGTCGAGGGTCGCTTCGAGCATCGCCAGGTCGAAGCGCGCTGACCAGCCGAGGCGCTCGATCCATGGCAGGAAATGCCCGGCGGCAATCGCTTCGCCGTTGGGGTCGAGCAGACGCGCAAGGACTTTGTGATGCAGCACCTGGCTGGTGTCGGCGCATTGCACGACGGGTTGGAAATATAGCTGCAGTTTGCTGTGGGTCAGGGCGTCGTCGATCCAGGCGCGCCAGTCATGTTGGGAGTGGTTGTTCGCGGTGGCAGTGTCGGCCAGATGGGCCCACGGCCGCTCGGGGTGCTGCCGGGCTTGCGTCAGTGCCTGATCGAGACGCAGCAGCACGTCGCTGGCCGGTTCGCCGGGGTGGTAGGGGACGATGCCCAAATGCGCTACCGGCATGCAATCACTGGCGCCGGTCAGGCGCAGGTTCTCCAACGTTGCACTGATTTCCGAGGCCAGGCGTTCGGCGTCGGCGCCATCCAGTCCCGGCGTCAGCAGGCTGAACTCACCGCCGCGGTTGCGTGCCGCCAGCCAGGTCCGACGTTCCGGCAAATGCGTCAGGCGCTTGAGCAGCTCGCCGACAGCGCTGATCAACGCATCGGTGCGCTGACCACCCAGACGCTGGTTGAGGCCGATCAGGTCGTTGACTCGCAGCATCAGCAAATGACCGGTGCTGCTCTGTTCACTGATCAACAGATGATCGGCCAGTTGTTCGTCCAGCAGGCGTCGGTTGGCCAGGCCGGTGAGGGTGTCCTGATAGGACTCGGCCCGCAGTTTTTCACTGCGCATGGCTTCTTCGGCGAACAGCGCCTTGAGCTTCTCGACCATCTGGTTCATCGCCAGCACCACACGGCGCAATTCCGGGGTGCGCGGCAGTTTCGGCAGGCTCAGGAACTCGCGCTTGCTGATGGCTTCGGCCTGCTTGACCATTTTGTCGAGCGGGCGCAATTGCCGACGCAACAGCCAACCGCCGAATATTGCGCTGAGCAATCCACAGACCAACAGCCAGAGCAGACTGCCGAGGGTGCTGTCCCAGAGTTTGGCCAGGGCGAATTGCGGATTGCTCAACACTTCAACCCGTGCCACCTGTTCCCAGCCGCGCATGATCAGCGCGTCACCCCCTTCGGGGCGCAGGTTGACGAGGCGTACGAACCAACCCGGAACGCCATTGATTTTTTCGAGCGTGCTGCGTTCCACCAGCACCTGTTCATCGACAATATTGACGACGCGGATGCTGCGGAAATAGCCGCTGTCGTAAATCGAGCTGACCATCAACTCGATCATGGCCGGGTCGTCGATCTGGGCTGTCAGCGATAAACCCAATGCGGTGGCAGCGTCCTGGGCATGGGAGCGCAATTGGGCGAGCATCTGTTCGCGGGAGCTTTCCAGACTGACAAAAAAACTGCCGCTGAAGGCCACCAGCAGGAACAGGCAAATGGCGAGGAACAACTGTTTGCGCAGTGACATAAAACGCTCCTTGCTCTAACGGCTAGCCTTCGCCCACGGCGAATCCTTCGGCTTGCATCTTTTTCAACACGTCTTGCCAGCGCGACAGCTTTTTACTGTCGCCGCTGCGCTTGCCGCCATTGGCGCCGGGCAAGTACAGACCTTCGGCGTTGAAGGCGTAGACCGGCAACAGGTCTTTGCGCTGGGACGCGGGGCGGATCTCGCCGATCAAGTTATCCAGCACCAGCGGTTCGGCCGTGGGGCTGCTGTAGAAGGTCAGCACCATGTGCGCCTGGTTTTGAGTGAGGGCCTTGACGTAGGTGATGCGCAATTTCTCGCTAGGAATCCCGAGGTAGCGAAGGCTGAAATACTTCGCCAGTGCGTAGTCTTCACAATCACCGGCGCCCTTGATCAACGATTCTTCAGGCGTGGCCCAGTAATCGGTCTGATGCCAGATGCGCATGTCGTCCTGAAAGCTCAGTTGCTGGTTGAAGAACTGATTGACCGCGTTCAGTTGCTCGCGCTCGGGTTGCTTGAGTTCGCTTTTGAGCATTTGACTCCAGGCCTCGATTCTTCCTTGAGCAGGGCCGAGAGGTCCGTAGCGCTTTTCGGCGGTTTGCAGAATTTGCGTAAAGTCCCAGTCGGCGAGGACACTGCCCAACCCTGTCAGTAGAAAACTGACCAGCAGCATCCAACCGCCGAGCCGAAGTCGGAGCGTTGACCATCCTGGACTACGCGGACGACGTGACATGTCTGGCTGCTCGCGTGCAGATGACTGAAGTCTAGGCGGTGTTTTTCAGCGAGGAAGGACAAATCGTCGGGTGGGTACCCGGACACGCAGGAGGCGGGGGTGATCAGGGTTTTTGCAGGGTTTTTTGCTTGAGGATGTAGAACGTGACAAGCACGGCGCTGGTCAGCATGAAGCCGCGGGCCCACGGCAGAGGCACCAGATAGCAGGAGAAGAGGATGCTCACCCACATCAGGCCAATGGCGTAGACCTTGCCCTTGAGCGGGATGCCGTTGCCATCGAGGTAGTCACGAATCCATGGCCCAAGCTGTGGATGCCCCACCAGCCACTGATAAAAACGCGGCGAACTGCGGGCGAAGCACGCGGCGGCCAGCAGCAGAAAGGGGGTGGTGGGCAAAACCGGCAGGAAAATCCCGATCACCCCCAACGCTACGCTCAGCCAGCCGACGGCCAGCAGCACGTAACGCAACATCAGGGAGCGGTTGCCTATGGGGTTGTCCATAGGCAAGACCTTAGTGGTGACGTGGCTTGAGGATCGCCGGTTTTTCATCTGGCGCGTTGCACAGCAGGTACAGCGCGGTCAGGGCTTCCGGGATCTGAACGATCATGTCGTCCATCAAGTTGGCATCCTTGGCGATGTCTTCGAACTCTGGCTGTTCGTCGAACAGGCCCGAACCGACCATGATCGGCAGGAGCATTTCGCTGACTTCGTCTTCGGCGGTTTCGAACCAGGCGGCTTCGCGCAGGAACACGCCTTCCATGAAACCAATGCACCAGCCGCGCAGGTCGGAGTCATCCGGATCTTCACCCAGGTCCAGCTCGCACGGCAGCTCGAATTCTTCATCAGACGCCAGTTGGCGGGCGATGTGAGCCTTGAGGCCGATCAGGGTGGATTCGATGGCTTCACGCTCGGTGTCATCGGCGTAGTGCGGCTCTTCGGCGAAGAGGGCGTCGATCCATTCACGGTCCGGTACTTCTTCGGAACAGATCGACAACGCGGTGAGATAGCCGTGGGCGGCCACGTAGTCCAGCGCCTCGTCATGCAGTTCGTCGGCGTCGAGGAAGACTTGCAAACGGGTTAGTTGCTCAGCGAAGGACATTAAAGGGCTACCTTGGGAAATAAACAGATGCGGGAATTCTAGGCCTTCTTGAGCGCTCAGGCCAGCCGCGCGGCATATTTGCAGCCTTGCGGGGGGATTCTTTGGTTGTCGATACCGCCAGTCTGGCCAATCCCTGTGCGAGCGGGCTTGCCCGCGATGGGGCCGGTACTTCCAATACATTTTTCGCCTGACACGCCGCCATCGCGGGCAAGCCCGCTCCCACATGTATTGCATTGCGTTCCTCTTCTCAGCGGCACCCTTTGCCGGGCAGGCCTCGGGTATACTCGCGCGTTTTGTGATGCCCTGCTGGCGTCTTGGCTGGAATGTGAAGCTTCATGCAATGCGCACTTACGATTTGTCAGTGCAGCGTGCGTGGTTCTGAACCAGCCTTGCAGGGATGTTTTTGTGATTTTTGGAGTTTTTATGCTCGAACAGGCTCAGCGCGTCCTCAAGGACATCTTCGGCTACGACAGTTTTCGTGGCCGTCAGGGTGCAATCATTGAGCGCGTGGCCAGTGGCGGCGATGCCCTGGTGCTGATGCCTACCGGTGGCGGAAAATCCTTGTGCTTTCAGGTGCCGGCGCTCTTGCGCGAAGGTCTGGCGGTGGTGGTGTCGCCGCTGATCGCTTTGATGGACGACCAGGTCGCCACCCTCGAAGAGCTGGGCGTCGCGGCCGCTGCATTGAACTCCACGCTGAGCGCCGAACAACAGCGCGACCTCGCGGCCCGCATCAAGCGCGGCGAAGTGAAAATGCTCTATCTGGCGCCCGAACGTCTGGTCCAGCCGCGCATGCTGGCTTTCCTGCAAAGCCTTGAAATCGCCCTGTTCGCCATTGACGAAGCGCACTGCGTATCGCAATGGGGCCATGACTTCCGTCGTGAATACCTGCAACTGGGGCAGTTGGCAGAGTTGTTCCCTGACGTGCCGCGCATCGCCCTGACCGCTACGGCCGACAAGCGTACCCGCGAAGAAATCGTCGAGCGCCTGCATCTGCAAGACGCCGAACGCTTCCTGTCGAGCTTTGATCGCCCGAACATTTTCTACCGCATCGTCCCGAAGGAGCAGCCGCGCAAGCAGTTGCTGGCCTTCCTCGCCGAGCGTCGCAGTGATGCCGGCATCGTCTATTGCCTGTCGCGCAAGAAAGTCGACGAAGTGGCGGTGTTCCTCAGCGAACAAGGCTTCCCGGCGCTGCCGTATCACGCGGGTTTGCCCAACGAAACCCGGGCCCATCACCAGAAGCGCTTCCTCAATGAGGAAGGCCTGATCATGGTCGCTACCGTGGCGTTCGGCATGGGCATCGACAAGCCTAACGTGCGCTTTGTCGCTCACCTCGATTTGCCGAAATCCCTTGAGGCCTATTACCAGGAAACCGGTCGCGGCGGTCGCGATGGCTTGCCGGCCGATGCCTGGATGGCCTACGGCCTGCAAGACGTGGTGATGCTCAAGCAAATGTTGCAGAACTCCGAAGGCGACGAGCGACACAAGCGTCTGGAGCAGCACAAACTCGACGCGATGCTCTCGCTCTGCGAAGAAACCCGCTGCCGTCGCCAGACCTTGCTGGCCTACTTCGACGAAGACATGCCAGAGCCGTGCGGCCACTGCGACAACTGCGTCGATGGGGTGCAGACCTGGGATGCCACCGAGCCGGCCCGTCAGGCACTCTCGGCGATTTACCGCACCGGGCAGCGTTATGGCGTCGGGCATCTGGTCGACGTGTTGCTGGGCAAGGACAACGAAAAAGTCCGCAGCATTGGCCATCAGCATCTGTCCGTGTTTGGTGTCGGCAAGGCGATGGGCGAGAGTGAATGGCGCTCTCTGTTCCGACAGCTGGTTGCCCGTGGTCTGGCCGACATCGACCTTGAAGGCTACGGCGGTCTGCGCCTGAGCGACACCTGTCGGCCGCTGCTCAAGGGCGAAGTGACCCTGGAACTGCGTCGCGACCTGAAGCCGCAAACCACCGCGAAAAGCAGCAAGAGCCCGGCGAGCCAGCTGGTGCGTGGCGAAGAGCGCGAGCAGTGGGAGGCGCTCCGTGCCTTGCGGCGCAAACTGGCCGAAGAGCATGGCGTGCCGCCGTACGTCATCTTCCCCGATTCGACGCTGCTGGAAATGCTCCGCAGCCAGCCGACTTCGCTGGCGGAAATGGCCACCGTCAGCGGGGTGGGCGCACGCAAACTCGAGCGTTATGGCGAGGCCTTCCTCGAAGTGCTGGGCGGTCAGGTCGAGGCACCGAAAGTCGTGGCCGACGTGCGCCACGAACTGATTACCCTGGCTCGCGCCGGCATGACCCCAGTGCAAATCGCCGGCCAGCTGCAATGCTCGGAAAAGAACGTCTACACCATGCTCGCCGAAGCGATTGGCAAGCAGCAGCTGTCTTTGGAACAAGCGCTGGACCTGCCGGAAGACTTGATGGGCGAAGTCCAGGATGCGTTCCTCGACGGCGAAGGTGAGTTGCCAGCGGTTTCTGAAATCGCCGCGCTGTTTGCCGGGCGAGTGCCGGAAGGCGTTTTGTACTGCGTGCGTGCCGCCCTGCAATCGGAATTTGAGGTTTAAGCAGCCCCGCAGGTTGATGTAACGATTCACTACAGACCAAACCTTGCCTCAAGCCAACGGCCATGCTTAGCTGACTAATAATTAGTTTTAATTAATTTCTGTCTAATCATGAGTGTTTTATGCCGTTAACCGATCAACACCGTTTTGGCATGCAATTGGCCCAGATGTCGCGTGGCTGGCGTGCCGAACTGGACCGCCGTCTCGCCGGTCTGGGACTGTCCCAGGCACGCTGGCTGGTGCTGCTGCACCTGGCCCGTTTCGAGGAAGCCCCGACCCAACGTGAGCTGGCGCAAAGCGTCGGTGTCGAAGGGCCGACGCTGGCCCGTTTGCTCGACAGCCTTGAAACCCAAGGCCTGGTACAGCGCCAAGCCGTGCTGGAAGACCGTCGAGCGAAAAAAATTGTCCTCTGCGCGCCGGCCCGTCCCCTGATCGAACAAATTGAAACCATCGCCACGCAACTGCGCCACGAATTGTTCGCGGGTGTCGATGAGGCGGATCTGAAGGTGTGCATGCGGGTTCACGGACATATTCTGGGCAACCTGGAAAAATCTTGAGGCATAACCGCACGCCGGACTTTTGAGATACCCCGTTGGGCAGACTATAAAGAACTACTACGCAATATCGTGTTCGTACCGGATGTGCAAACACGCATAGGTTGGTTCTGTTATCTAAGGGATGCTCATGCTCGAGAGTTGGCGGTTGGTTTTGCGGTGTGGCGTCAGGTCGTTTCTGCTCGGTGGCGCTATCACCTACTCGGCATTGGCGCCCGCGCTGGGCTTGGGGGACATCACGCTCCGTTCCGCGCTGAACCAGCCGTTGAGTGCCGACATCGCTCTGATCGATGTCGGTGGTCTGGAGGAGGGCGAGTTGTCCGTCAGCCTGGCGACGGCGGAGGAATTCAGCCGCGCCGGCGTCGAACGGGTGTTCTTCCTCAACAATCTGAAGTTCACCCCGATCCTGCGAGGCAATCGCAACCTGATCCGGGTGACCTCCAGCAAAGCGGTCAAAGAACCTTTCCTGAATTTCGTGGTGCAGCTCAATCAGCCCAACGGGCGCTTGCTGCGCGAATACACGGTACTGATTGATCCGCCGGGCACCCCGGGGATTGAACCCGCCGCTGATGAGCCGGTTGCCGAATCCCTGCCTTCTGCATTTCCGGTCGTCAAACCGGCCAGTCCGCCAGCGGCACCTGCGAAGAACCCCGCTCCCCCGCAACCTGCCGTCGCCCCTGTGATTGATCCCGTTGTGGCCGAGCAACTGGCCGCCGCTGTCCTGCAAAACCAGCAACTGCAAAAAACCATCGATGAGTTGAAGGCGAAACTGGCGGCTCTGGACGAGCAGATCGCCGGTCAGAAAAAGCAAATCACCGAACTGCAGACCCAATTGGCCGACGTCAGACAAACGCCAGCCGAGCCCGCTGCGCCGACGGCGGTCGTGCCCGCGCCTGTGGCTGTCGAGGACGCGACCCATTGGCAATTGATCATCGGCTTGCTGGCACTGGTGGCGTTGGTGTTGCTCGGGTTGTTCCTTCGTCATCGACGTCAGCAGGTCGTGGCCTTGCCCGATGCAGCCCCTGATTTGCCCTCACGGCAGGAGCCGATGCTTGATCCTCCTGTGCAGTCGCTGGTCGAAAAGGCCCAGCTCAACACCGCGTCCGATCATCGTGAAGAAGCCTCAGCGGGTGATGTGCTGGAAGGGGTCGGCATCTACCTGACGTATGGTCGGTTTTCCGAAGCCGCCGCCATGTTGCGAGAGGCGCTGACCAAGGAACCTCAGCGCACGGATCTGGCGGTGCAATTGCTGGAAGTGCTCGGCAAACAAGGTGACGTGAAGGCCTATGACGCACAGGAAAGCAGCCTGCGAGACGCCGGGTTCGACCCGCAAAAGCTTCATGACATCCGCGCCAGCCACCCGAAACTGAGCAGTGCCGTGCCCATGGAGGCTGCGCCCGTAGTCGCCCCTGTGGAAGCTCTGCCAGACGATGAATTCCAATTGAACCTGGATGAGTTGTCGATGGATTCGAATTGGGATCTGGTCAGTCCTTTTGACAGCCCGCCGCCCGCCGCTACACCTTCAGACGAGTTGACCTTCACCTCGAGCCTGCACATGTTGCCCGACGTGTACGAACTGCCTGCCGAGTCGTCGCAGCAAGCGCCCGAACTGGAATGGGACCCCGAACCTGACACGCCATCACTGGATGACGACTTCCTCGACGAATTCATCGATGCACCTCAGTCGCTGGAACTTGAGCCGCTGTGCCTGGCCCCGGAGGTGCCATCCAGCGCCGGCAAACTGGAACAAGCCCAGACCTGCATCGACGATGGCGACCTCGACCGCGCGATCAAGCTGCTCAACGAATTGCTCAAGGACGGTGACGAACCGCTCAGGCAGACCGCGCGCAGTCTGTTGGCCGGTATCGGCTGAGGCTCTATGATGGCTGCGCCCCAAGACTCAGAGACTTGCCTGTCATGACCGTGCACAAACCGGAAATCATCATCACCTATTGCACGCAATGCCAATGGCTGTTGCGTGCCGCCTGGCTCGCTCAGGAGCTGCTCAGCACCTTCGGTGATGACCTGGGCAAAGTGTCGCTGGTGCCCGGCACCGGTGGGGTGTTCCATATTTTTTGTGACGGCATGCAGCTCTGGGAACGTAAGGCCGATGGCGGCTTCCCTGAAGCCAAGGTGCTCAAGCAGCGGGTCCGCGATCAGATTGACCCGGACCGCGACCTGGGCCACAACGACCGCACTCAGTGAGACGCCGCTTCAGCCGCCACGGTTTTCTTGCTTGAACCACCGGACAGCCGGCTGGAAACCACGATCGCGACAATGATCAGCGCGCCGCCGATCAGCATCCGCAGCGTCGGATGTTCATTGAACAACAGCCAGGCCATGGTGATCCCGTAAACCGGCTCCAGGGCGAACACCACCGCCGCCGTGCGGGCCTTGATTACCGCCAGGCTGGCGACGAACAGACTGTGAGCGACGCCGGTGCAGAACACCCCTAGCAGGCCGATCCACAGCCAGTCGATACCACGCACTTCGCTCAACTGCGGTGCCGCGACAGGCAGCAGGCACAGCGCGACCACCACGTTTTGACACAGCGCGGCCTGTACCGGCGGGATGCGTCCGGAACTGGCCCGGTTGGTCAGCGACAGCAGGGCAAACAACAACCCGGAACCGACGGCCCAGAGCAGACCGGTGGTGGCGCCGCTCGCCAGATCGAAGTCAGGCGTGACCAACACCAACCCGACACTCACCAATACCACCAGCAGGATTTCATTGGCGCGAATCCGCTCGCGGAAGATCAGCCCTTCCAGGATCACGGTAAACGCCGGGAAACTGGCAAAACCCAAGGTCGCAATCGCCACGCCCGCCACCTTCACCGCAATAAAGAAGCTCACCCAATGCCCGGCCAGCAACAAGCCGCCGAGCAGCAGGCGGCGCCAATCCACGGCTTCAAGTTTCTGCCAACGGGTGTTGCTGGCCAAGCGCGCAAAAACCGCGAGTGCCAGCACCGCAAACGCGGCACGGCCAAAGACAATAACAGCAGGGGAGGCGGCGGCGAGTTTGCCGAACACACCGGTCAGGCCAAACATCAATGCGCCGATATGCAGGGCGCCAAGGGCGGTACGGGGAGTCATGGCAATCCTTGATCAATACAACCAACAGAGGTGCAGTCTAGAGCGCTGGCTGCGCACCTGTCTGTCGTCAGACTCGCCTCATTTGTCGCCAGCCTCGCGCCGCAGCTTACCGGGAGAGGCGCCAAACTCGCGCAACACCGCGGCGGCGAAGGCGCTCTGTGAGCTGTAGCCGACCCGACTGGCAATCTCGCCGATGGGCAATGGCGAATCCCGCAGTAATCCCACCGCAATATGCAGCCGCCGACTGCGGATGTAGTCCATCGGTGTCTGTCCACACTCGGCCACAAACCGTGCATGCAACCGGGCGCTGGACAACCCGGCGACACCGGCCAGGTCCGCCACTTGCAGCGGATGGGCGGCGTGCCGGTCGATGTGCGCATTCATCGCCGCATACGGCAGGCGTCGTCCACCCACGCTGGTCGGCTTCGCATTGTTGAGACTGGCCAATAACAGCACCGCGCCTTGTTGCGCGATCAATGGATCGTTGACCTGACTGCCCGCCAGCCAGCTGACTAATTGGCTTTGCCCGGCATCCAGCGGCAGGCGTCCGGCGTTGTCGAGCAGACGACGGCTGGCCTCGGCGTGTTCGCCCAGCGACTGTGAAACCCACTGATCGCTCGGCACATCCAGCACCAGGCAGCGGCTGCCGTTGCTGCTGCCACAGGCGTGATGAAAACCGGACGGCACTACCACGAAACTCTGCTGCACCACCTGACTGCCATGTCCGTCGACTTCGAAATCCAGCGCGCCCGACAGCCCGAATACCAGTTGGGCGTGGTCGTGGCTGTGGACGATCAGGTCGTGGGTGTACTGGCGTAGTGTGAGGATCGGGCGCATCACCGCTCTCCTGGGCAAGATGCGGCCAGTCTACACCGGCCCGTCGCTGTCACAGGAATGACTCACCGCTGTCATGGTCGATTAACCCGACCGGCGCAAGCTTGGAAAAACAATCGCAGAGGGTTGCCCATGACCAGCGCCGAGCTCGCCAAACCCAGTCGTAAGCAACGAGTGCGGACCTTGTGGATTTCCGATGTGCACCTGGGCACTCGAGACTGCCAGGCCGAGCACCTGTCGCAGTTTCTCAAGGGCTTTCACGCGGACAGGATTTACCTGGTCGGCGACATCATCGATGGCTGGAAACTGCGCGGCGGCATGTACTGGCCCCAAGCGCACACCAACGTCATTCGTCGTTTGCTCACCATGAGCAAGCGCGGCACCGAAGTGATCTACGTCACCGGCAATCACGACGAGTTCCTGCGTCGTTATTCGAAGCTGATCCTGGGCAACATCCAGTTGGTCGACGAAGCCGTGCACGTGACCGCCGATGGCCGTCATCTGTTGGTGATCCACGGCGATCAGTTCGATGTCATCACCCGCTATCACCGCTGGCTGGCGTTCCTCGGGGATTGGGCCTACGAATTTACCCTGACTCTCAACCGCTGGCTCAATCACTGGCGTGCCCGGTATGGCTACGGCTATTGGTCGTTGTCGGCGTACCTCAAGCACAAGGTAAAGACTGCGGTCAGCTTCATCAGCGACTTCGAGGAAGCCATCGCCCACGAATGCGTGAAACGCGGGTTGCATGGCGTGGTGTGCGGGCACATTCATCATGCCGAGATTCGCAAGGTGGGCGAGGTGGACTACCTCAATTGCGGGGATTGGGTGGAGTCGTGCACGGCGCTGATCGAGCATTGGGACGGGTCGATCGAGTTGTATCGGCTGGCGGATGCGCAGGCGCGGGAGGCGGAATTGAAGGCGCTGAAGGTTGCCGAGCCGGCATAGGCATGCCCTTTGTGGCGAGGGGGCTTGCCCCCGTTTGGGTGCGAAGCGGCCCTCAAAACCATTCGGCCGGTTACACCTGACAGACCCCATTCGTCGTTTTACGACGGCTTCGCCGCCGAACGGGGGCAGGCCCCTCACCACAGAATTCCGCTCGGTGTATCAGGCCGGCGAGTATTCTTCCATCGCCGCTTTGTAGATCGAGTTTTTCGGCTTCGCAAACAACCGTTCCATCATCGGTTCAAAGAAGCTCAGCGGCAGCGTGTCATACGCCGGGTCAAATGCCGCCGCATCATATTTGGCACAGAATTCGATGGTCGCCTGATACTGCGGATGCCCGCTGAATTGCTCGCGCAGGTGCCGGTCCATGCCCAGATGATGGAAGAAGTAATAGCCTTGGAAAATCCCGTGTTTCTCCACCATCCACAGGTTCTCGGCACTGACGAACGGCTTCAGAATCGCCGCGGCAATGTCCGGATGATTGTAGGAGCCCAAGGTGTCGCCGATGTCATGCAGCAACGCGCAGACCACATATTCCTCATCACGGCCATCGCGCCAGGCGCGGCTGGCGGTTTGCAGGGAGTGGGTCAGACGGTCCACCGGGAAGCCACCAAAATCGCCCTCCAGCAACTTCAGGTGCGCCACGATCCTTGAAGGCAATTGTCTCGCGTAGGCACTGAAGTCGGCGGCGATGATCGCCCAGTCTTCCTGCGTGCCATCCTTCATGTGGGTGAAGCGGGCGGTGGCATTCATCGACAATTCTCGTCTTGTTAACGGTGCTTAGAACGGTACGCGACCCAGAATCATGTCGCGGTACATGACAAAGTCGCCGACCAGGCTATAAAGAGGATGCTGGAAGGTCGCAGGCCGATTCTTCTCGAAAAAGAAATGCCCGGCCCAGGCGAAGCTGTAACCCGCCAGCGGCAGGGCCCACAACAGCAGCCACGCGCCTTTACCGATGGTCAAGGCGAGAATGAAGATGACCAGCGTCGTGCCGATGAAGTGCAGTCGTCGGCAAGTACTGTCACTGTGCTCGCTGAGGTAATACGGGTAGAACTCAGCAAAGCTGTTGAAACGTCTGATGTTTTCCACGACTGCGATCTCTGTGGTTATTGTTCTGATTGCAAGATGTGCTGCGGCTAGCTTATTTGAGTCTAGAGTGATCATTGGCATCAGCCAGTGACAATAGGCGCCACTTTAGTATCCTTCGAAAACCCGCCGCGTCAGACGGCTCACTGAACAGTAAGCAAACGCCATGAGCGAACGAACGACTTCTGCAAGCTGGGCGATGGGGATTGTCAAAGCACTGGAGATGGACGGCCTGGATTGCCGGGCACTGTTCAATCAGCTAGGGCTCGACTACGCAGCACTGGAGGATCCGGATGCGCGTTTTCCGCAAGATTCCATGACGCGACTGTGGCAGCGCGCGGTTGAGCTGTCCGGCAACCCGGCGATCGGCCTGAACATGGGAAAAGTGGTACGACCGGCGTCCTTCCATGTCGCCGGTTACGCCTTGATGTCCAGCCAGACCCTGGCCGAAGGCTTTCAGCGGCTGGTGCGCTATCAGCGGATCATTGCCGAAAGTGCCGACCTGAGTTTCCGACTGCTGGATGAAGGCTATGCGCTGATTTTGACGGTCCACGGCGATCACCTGCCGCCGACCCGGCAAAGTGCCGAGGCGTCACTGGCCTGTGCGCTGGCGTTGTGCGGCTGGTTGACCGGGCGAACCCTGCAACCGCGCAAGGTGCTGATACAGGGCGATCAACCGGTCGACCTCGAACCCTATAAACAAGCCTTTCATGCGCCGTTGCTGTTCAACGCACCTTACGACGCATTGATCTTCGAGCGTGCCGACATGGAGGCGCCGCTGCCGACCGCGAACGAGGCGATGGCGTTGTTGCACGACCGGTTTGCCGGCGAGTACCTGGCGCGGTTTTCCGAGAGCCGCGTGACGCACAAGGCGCGGCAAGTGTTGTGCCGTTTGCTGCCCCAGGGCGAACCCAAGCGCGAAACCGTGGCGCAGACGCTGCACCTGTCGCAACGCACCTTGCAGCGACGCTTGCAGGAAGAGGGCACCAGTTTCCAGGCCTTGCTCGATGACACCCGGCGCGAATTGGCCGAGCAATACCTGGCCCAGCCGACCATGACCCTGCTGGAAATTGCCTACCTGCTGGGGTTCGCCGACCCGAGCAATTTCTTCCGCGCATTCCGCCGCTGGTTCGATGCCACACCCGGCGAGTACCGGGCGCACATGACCGAAGCGGCGGCGCAGGTCAGTGGCGCCAGAACGCAGGAATGCACAGAACAAACACCGTAATGATCTCCAGTCGGCCCAGCAGCATGCCGAACGACAGAATCCACTTGGCGGCATCCGGCAAGGTCGCAAAGTTACCTGATGGCCCAATGGTCGGCCCCAACCCCGGCCCGACACCGGATACGGTACTGGCCGCACCGGTCAGGGCGGTCATCCAGTCCACACCGAGTAGTGAGAGCAGCAACGCGATGACGCAGATGGTGATGGCGAAGAAGAACGAAAAGGTCAGGATCGAACGTACGATTTCTTCGTCGAGTCGGTGACCGTTGTACTTCTGCTTGATCACCGCGCGCGGGTGAATCAGTTGGTTAAGGTTGGCCTTGAGCAGGATATAGGCGACCTGGAAGCGGAATATCTTGATCCCGCCGGCCGTCGAGCCAGAGCAGCCACCGACAAAGCCCAGGTAAAAGAACAGCATCAGTGAGAAATTGCCCCACAGGCTGTAATCACCCAACGCAAAACCGGTGGTCGTGACCACCGACGTCACGTTAAACGCCACATGCCGCAAGGCGTCGAGCCAATGCAGTTGGGTGGTCCACCAGTACCAGGTGCCGAGCACCAGCCAGGTCACCAGCAACATACCGAGCAACCCTTGAACCTGTTGATCCCTGATCAATGCCCGACGATTGCCGCGCAAGGTTGCTACGTACAGGGTGAAGGGCAGGCTGCCGAGAATCATGATGACAATCGCCACCCAGTGCACCGCCGGTTGCGCCCATTTGGCCAGCGACTGGTCCGAGGTGGAGAAACCGCCGGTGGAGATCGCTGACATCGCGTGGTTGATTGCATCGAACAGGCTCATCCCGGCCCACCACAGCGCCAGGCTGCCGACAATGGTGATGCCGACGTATGCGGCCACGATCAAGCGCGCCACCATGTGCGAACGGGGCATGACCTTTTCGGAACGGTCCGAGGACTCGGTCTGAAACAGGCGCATGCCCCCGATACGCAGCAGCGGCAGAATCGCCACGGCCATGCCGATGAAACCGATGCCGCCGAGCCAGTGCAGCAGCGAACGCCAGATCAGGATACCGGGGGACATGGCGTCGAGGCCGCTGAGGACCGTCGAACCGGTGGCAGTGATGCCGGACATGCTTTCAAAGATCGCGTCGGTGAAACTGACGTGTTGAGCCAGCATGAAAGGCAGCGAGGCGAAGAGGCAGACCACCAGCCAACTGCTGACGGTCAACAGGTACATGTCCCGTGGACGCAGATGGATGTGTTCGGGACGACCGGGGATAACCATCGCCAGGCCGGCGAGAAAGGTGATCATGCTCGCCCAGAGGAACGAGGGCAGCTCGTGGGTGCGGTCGAAAATCACCAGGGTCGCCATGGGCACAACCATGGCGATGGCCAGCGTGATCAGGAAGATGCCGATGATAAAACCAATGATCCGTAAAGTCGGCAACGCCATGAAATCCGCTCGGGCTGATGTGGGAGTGGGCGCCATTCTACCTGCGGGGCAGGGCATGTAAACCGACGCCGCTTGCGCACTTGCAGCTAGAATAGCCAAACATTTTTTCAGGAGGTGGCCGATGCAGGCTCTCGACGCTTTGCTCAACCGTGTTTCCGTTCCACGACTGCTTGACCCGGCACCGACTGCCGCGCAACGCGAAGTGCTGTTTGGCGCCGCCATGCGTGCGCCGGACCATGGCCATTTGCAGCCTTGGCGCTTCTTGACCGTCGAGGGCGCAGCGCGCGAGCAAATGGGCGAGCTGCTGGCCGAAGCGGCGAAGCTGCAAGACAACGAGGTGTCGGAAGCGGCACTGGACAAGGCGCGCAACGGCCCGCTGCGTGCGCCATTGGTGGTGGTGGTGATTGCGCGGTTGCAGGATCACGTCAAGTATCCGAAATCCGAGCAACTGTTGGCGGCGGGGTGCGCGGCGCACGGGATTTTGCTGGCGGCGTATGCACAAGGGATTGGTGCGGTATGGCGCACCGGTGAACTGGCCTATTCGGCACATGTGGCCAAAGGGCTTGGGCTGGCGGAAGGGGAAGAGGTGATCGCGTTCCTATACCTCGGCACACCGCAGAAAGAACCGCGCGTGGCCGACACAGTCGACCTCGCTGAATTCGTCAGTGCTTGGCCTGCCAAGGCCTGAAGATCAACAGTGCTTTTACGGTTGAACGACCGCTCCCGGCACCAACGGCAATTCCAGGCTGGCCACGAACCCGCCCTGCGGGTGATTGGCCAGCACCAGACTCCCGCCATGGCGTTCCGCCGCACGGCGAGCAATTGCCAGGCCCAGACCATGCCCGGCCGCGGTTTGCCCCGGGGCTCGATAAAACGGCTCACCCAACTGATTCAAATGCTCGGCGTTCACGCCCGGCCCGTGGTCACGCACGCTGACCACAATGCGTTCACCCTGGCGCACCGCCTGCATTTCAATCGACTGCCCCACCGGATTAAAGCGCTGGGCGTTGCGCAGCAGATTGTCGACGGCGCGCTCGATCATCGTCGGCCAGCCCTTGAGGTTCAGTTGCGGCTCTGCCTGAAGACGGACGTTCTGTTCCGGTGAACCCAGTTGCGCGTCCTTTTGCAGCGTTTGGAGCAACGCGTTGAGGTCGACCTCTTCGGCACTGGCGTTGTCGGCATCGACCCGCGCCAGCACGAGGATTTCGCTGATCAACGCTTCCAGGCGGTCGCATTCGCGAGTCAGGCGCGGCCAGAGTTTTTCCCGTTCTTCAGGGTTGGCCCGTTCCGCCAAAGCCAACGCAATACGCAGTCGGGCGAGCGGGGAGCGCAGCTCATGCGACACATCGCGCAGCAACTGCCGCTGGCTGCCGATCAAGCTTTGCAGGCGTGAGCCCATGCGGTTGAAGTCGTTGGCCAGCACGCCGAACTCGTCGCGTCGGTTGGCCAGTTTCACCAGGCTGTTCTGCTGATACGTGGTTTGACCCAGGTCATGCACGGCACCGCGCAAACGGCTGAGCGGGCGAGTGATCGACAGGGTGACGAACAGGCTGAACAAAGTCAGCACCACCAACGCGATGCCCAGTGCACTCAACGGCCACAACAGGCTTTCGCGGTGCCAGGAATCCAGTTCCGGGTGCGGGATGCGATAGATCAGAAGGTAGGTGTCACCGGTTTTTTCGCTGGTGTATTCCGCGGTCAAACGACGCCATGGCAGACGCCGGTCGTCGTTGTTCTGCCGGGCCTCGAAAGCGGCTGCGCGACGTGGGAAGGTCCCACGGACGACCGGGTCGCCGCTTTCGTTCAACACCTGAACGTCAATGTGATATTGACGTTTGCGCTGTTCCAGAATGTCCTGGGCGGCTTCTTCACCCTGGGATTCGTAAGTTTGCGTCCACTCTTGCGCCAGGGTATTGAGGCCCGGATGGCGGCTGAGGATCCACGCATCCTGGTTGAGCATATGCCCGAGCAGAATGGACAGCCCTGCTACCAGAGCGATGGCTAACCAGAAACTGGCCAGGATACGCCAGAATAATGAACGCACAGAAAATCCTCAAGCTGACGCAAATCCCGGTGGGAGCGGGCTTGCTGTGGTGAAAGGGCTTGCCCCCGTCGGGTCGCGCAGCAACCCCCAAAAATCTCGATAATGTTCGAAGATGTTGGGAGTGCTTTGCACTCCAACGGGGCGGTGCGGCGGTCCGACAAGCCCCCTCGCCACAGTTCGCTCCCACACTGAAACTGGGTGGTATTAGACCCAACGGGGCTGGCCGCTGGGTCCGGGGTCAGCGCATTATTGCGCTTTTTGCGGTTGTTGCGCTTTCCACGCCTTGAACTCGGCCCACTCGGCGCGACGCTCAGCCTGCTTTTTCTGGATTTCGTCAAATTTCTTCTGTTGATCCGGTTTCAGCACGGCGCGTACATCGGCTTCGACTTTCTGATGCTGGGCGGTCATTTCGTCTTTCAGGGCTTTCTGGTCGGCTGGCGAGAGTTTCTCCAGGTACTTGTCGACCAGTTGCTTACGCTCGTGCATTTGCTCGCCCATGATCTTGCGGATCTGTTCGCGCTGTTCGCGGCTCAAGTCCAGCTGGCTGTACGGGCCTTTACCGTGCATGCCATGCATCTGACCGCCGTGGCGCGAGCCGTCCATCGGCCCACCCATCGGGCCGGTGCCCTCGGGCATGGCCATGGCAACGGTCGGCAAAGCGGCGGCGAACATCAGAGCGATAAGAGTCTTGCGCATGGTGAATCTCCTTGTCTCGTTCCCGGTACGTTCCGGATGAGTACAGATTACGGAGATCAAGGTCAGCGGCGGTCAGCGGAGCGTAAAGCTTGGGTAAAGACGGTTTGTCGCCGACCTGACACTTGCACCACCTTTGGACACACATGGCCCGTGTAGCCGCTGTCGAGCCTGCGAGGCTGCGTTCGCCGGGGCTCGACAGCGGCTACAGGGAATCGCGTTCGGGATTAGAGGCTGTAGTAGTAACCGCGGCTGCGCAGCGCAACGATGCGCGGACGGCCATCGGGGTGCGGGCCGATTTTCTTGCGCAGGTTGCTGACGTGCATGTCCAGGCTGCGGTCGTACAGGGTCAGCTTGCGGCCGAGGGCGATCTGCGCCAGTTCCTGTTTGTCCAGCGGCTCGCCGGGTTGCTTGAGCAGGGCTTCAAGCAGACGGCTTTCGGAGACAGTGAGGGTGAATTCCTGTTCATCGATGCTGACCACGCCGCGCACCGGGCTGAAACACAGATCGCCCAATTCCAGCTGGCTGGACACCGCGGCCGGATGGCTGCGACGCAACACCGCGCGCAAGCGGGCTGTCAGTTCCCGTGGGTCGCAGGGTTTGGCCAGGTAATCGTCAGCGCCCAGTTCCAGGCCAAGGATGCGGTCCAGCGGCTCGCCGCGTGCTGACAACATCAGCACCGGCAAATCCGGGTGATCGTTGCGCAATTGCTTGAGCAGCTCCAGACCGCTGCCGTCGGGCAGCATCACGTCCAGCACCACGGCGGCGGGAGAGGTTTCGGCCAACGCGCGGCGGGCACTCTGGCCGTCGTGGCAAGCCCGGACCTGAAAGCCTTCCTGGCTCAACCAACTGCTCAGGAGCTCGCACAGCTCCTGGTCATCATCAATTAGTAACAGCTCGCTCATGAATCACTCAATTTAGCCATTGCCGACGTTTTCTGGTGGCACCACTGGCGAAGATACCGCAGAGCAGGGCCAATAGCGCTACTCCGCCGCCGATAACAAACCATTGCTGCTGATCAGTCAGCAGACGTGGCAACGGGCTACTGGCCTGCACTTCCTTGAGTTGCAGCTTGAGGCGCTGATTCTCTTGGCGCAACCGGCTCAGTTGAGCGCTTTCGCGTTCGGCATCGGTATTTTGCAGTTGCTTGTTCAATTCTTCCCGTTGCTGCTCGCTGACCTTCAAGCGTTGCTGCAACTCGCTAATCTGGCTGCCGGCGCTCAGGGACAGCGGCGTCGAATTACCGCCCTCAGCGCCTTCTTCACCGTGGGCCGGGGCCATGATCGACAACGTCACCAACAACAGACACAACGGACCCTTGCGCATCGCGACTCCTGATTCCAATCGAGTGATTGGGCAGGTTGTCGGCAGGCAAACGAGAATAATGAGCGTTGAGAGCGCGATGAACCGACAAGGTTCACCGCGCGGGGGGCATATGAGGGGAAAAGTTACGGCAGGACTTGCTTGAATGGCTTGACCGAAACGTTGGCGTAGACGCCTGCGGCGATATACGGATCAGCGTCGGCCCAGGCCTGTGCGGCACTGAGGGAATCGAATTCGGCGACGATCAGGCTGCCGGTGAAGCCCGCAGCGCCCGGATCATTGCTGTCGACCGCCGGGTGCGGACCGGCCAATACGATGCGGCCTTCGCCCTTGAGCACCTGCAAGCGTTCAAGGTGGGCAGGGCGCGCGGCCAGTCGGGCTTCCAGCGAGTTGGCGACGTCTGTGGCAACGATTGCGTAAAGCATGTCAGTCCTCGGTTTTTGGCGTAGTGGTATCGGCGTCGTGCAGGTGGCGGGACAAGTAAATGCCTTGGCCAACCAGGAACAGCAGCGTCATGCCCAGGCTGCCGAAGACTTTGAAGTCGACCCAGTAGTCCTGAAAGGTGAACGCGACGAACAGGTTGGCGGCACCGCAAAACAGGAAGAAGGCGATCCAGGCAATGTTCAGGCGCGTCCAGACGGGCTCCGGCAGAGTCAGCGCATGACCCATAATTCGCTTGATCAGCAGGCTGTCACCGACGAAGTGGCTGCCAATGAATGCCAGGGCAAACAACCAGTTCACCACCGGCGCTTTCCACTTCAAGAAGGTTTCGCTGTGGAACGCCAGGGTCAGGCTACCGAAGACCAGGCAGGCAATGAGGGTCAGCCACTGGCTTTTCTCAAGCTTGCGCTGCTTGATGAACAGCGTGCCGTAAACCACCAGCGAACTGATGATCAACATTGCGGTGGCGCTGTAGATTCCGCCTACAGTGAACTCAAGACCGCCGATGTCGACGACCCTTGGGTCTAGTTTGAAGACGATGAAAAACAGCAAGAGCGGGATGAAATCGATGAATTGTTTCACAGTGGCAGCCAGAAGCAGGATGTGGCGGCATAATAACAAACATATGGGCGCGCGATAGCGCCAGCTGATTTGAGGTAACAAAGTCCCGTGAATGTTGATTTGCACTGCCATAGCACGGCCTCCGATGGCGCCCTGGCGCCTGCGGTACTGGTTGCGCGTGCGTTCGAGAAAGGCGTGCGAGTCCTGGCCTTGACCGATCACGACACCCTTGAGGGCCTCGATGAGGCCCGCACAGCCGCGACGACGCTGGGGATGCAACTGGTCAATGGCATCGAATTGTCCTGCACCTGGGGCGGCGCGACCATTCACGTTTTGGGTTATGGATTTGACGTCACGGCGCCGCCGTTGGTCGAGGCGATAGCAAAATTGCACGAAGGCCGTTGGCTACGGTCCGAAGAAATAAGCCGCAAGCTGGCGTTGAAGGGCATGCCGGGGGCGCTGGAAGGTGCCCGTGCCGTGCAGCAGGAACTGGGCGACAGCGGCAACGCGCCGGCCCGTCCGCACTTCGCCGACTGGATGGTGCGTGAAGGGTTTGTAAAGGATCGTGCCGAAGCCTTCCGCAAATGGCTGGGCGCCGGCAAGCTGGGCGACGTCAAGCAACACTGGCCGACCCTGGAAGAGACCGTCGAAACCCTGCGCGCGGCGAAAGCCTGGGTCAGCCTGGCGCACCCATGGCACTACGATTTCACTCGCAGCAAGCGTCGCCGCCTGATTTCTGACTATATTCAAGCCGGGGGCCACGCGATTGAAGTGGTCAATGGCCATCAGCCCGCCGAACAAGTGGGCAGCCTGGCTATTCTTGCTCGTGAGTTCGGTCTGCTGGTCAGCGCCGGCAGTGATTTTCATGGCCCTGGAGGCTGGTCCGAGATCGGCGAATACCGTCCGCTCCCGGAGGATCTGCCACCACTGTGGTGTCGATTCAAACATGACCCAATTATTGCCGCCGTCTGAACAGGTAGAGAATGTGAGTCAATTTTTCCAGATTCATCCGGAAAACCCGCAAGCGCGCCTGATCAAGCAGGCAGTCGAGATCATTCGCAGCGGCGGGGTGGTGATTTATCCCACAGACTCGTCCTACGCCATTGGTTGCCAGATCGGCGACAAGAATGCCGTAGAGCGCGTGCGTCGTTTGCGTGGGCTGGATGACAAACACAATTTCGCGCTGATTTGCAGCGACCTCTCGCAGTTGGGGCTGTTCGCCAAGATAGACACTGGCACGTTCCGCCTGCTCAAGGCGCACCTGCCAGGGCCGTACACCTTTATTCTCAACGCCACCCGCGAAGTCCCGCGGCTGTTGCTGCACCCGAAAAAGCGCACGATAGGCCTGCGAGTGCCGAGCCATCCAATTGCGTTGGCTTTGCTGGAACAGTTGGGTGAGCCGCTGATGAGCGTGACCCTGATCATGCCCGGTGACACCGATCCGCTGAGCGATCCCCATGAAATGCGCCAGTTGCTTGAGCATCAGGTCGACCTGATCATCGACGGCGGTCACGGCGGGATCAAGGCGTCCACGGTGATCAACCTCGCCGACGGCGAGCCGGAAGTGATCCGTGTCGGTTGCGGCGACCCTTCGCCGTTCATGGCCGAGGCGTAGATGTCGGCAGTAGAACCCGCAGTTGACAGTCAGGCCGGCGCCCAGCAAGAGCTGCCCTTCGCGATGGTGTATGGCCAGGCGGTGCTGGAAATGCCGCTGGACCTGTACATCCCGCCGGATGCGCTCGAGGTCTTTCTCGAAGCCTTTGAAGGCCCGCTCGACCTGCTGCTGTACCTGATCCGCAAACAGAACATCAACATCCTCGACATCCCGGTGGCGGAAATCACTCGCCAGTACATGGGCTATGTCGAGTTGATGCAGTCGGTGCGCCTGGAACTGGCCGCCGAGTACCTGGTGATGGCCGCAATGCTGGCCGAGATCAAGTCGCGGATGCTGTTGCCCCGCGCCGAAACCATCGAAGACGAAGAAGACGACCCGCGCGCCGAGCTGATCCGCCGCTTGCAGGAATACGAGCGCTTCAAGGCGGCCGCCGAAGGCATCGATGGCCTGAGCCGTGTCGGCCGTGACGTGGTGGTGCCCAAGCTGGATGCACCGGAAGCCCGGGCGCGAAAACTGTTGCCGGATGTGCGCCTGTCGGAGTTGCTGTTGTCCATGGCCGAGGTCCTGCGCCGTGGCGACATGTTCGAAAGCCACCAGGTCAGCCGCGAGGCACTGTCTACCCGCGAACGCATGAGCGATGTGCTGGACCGGCTCAAGGGCGGCGGTTTTGTGCCCTTTGTCGAGCTGTTCACCGCAGAAGAGGGGCGATTGGGGGTGGTGGTGACCTTTATGGCGATCCTCGAACTGGTCAAGGAATCCTTGGTCGAGCTGGTGCAGAATGAGCCGTTCGCAGCGATCCACGTGCGGGCCCGAGCCGAATAACGAGTTGAATCATGAACCTGACTGAACCCCGCGAGCTGGCGCCACTGCTTGAAGCCTTTCTGTTGGCCTCGGGAAAACCGCAATCGCTTGAGCGCCTGTTCGAACTCTTCGAAGAGGGCGAACGGCCGGAGCCGCCGGTTTTCAAGAAAGCGCTGACGATCCTCGCCAAGTCCTGCGACGGTCGTGCCTTCGAGCTGAAGGAAGTCGCCTCCGGCTACCGCCTGCAAATTCGCGAAAAGTTTTCGCCATGGGTCGGGCGTTTGTGGGAAGAACGGCCGCAGCGTTATTCCCGCGCCATGCTCGAGACTATCGCGCTGATCGCCTATCGCCAGCCGATCACCCGGGGCGAGATCGAAGACGTGCGGGGCGTGGCGGTCAACAGTCAGATCGTCAAAACGCTGATGGAGCGTGAGTGGATCCGTATCGTCGGCTACCGCGATGTGCCCGGCAAACCGGCGATGTTCGCGACTACCAAGGCGTTTCTCGATCACTTCAACCTGAAAAACCTCGACGATCTGCCGCCGTTGGCCGAACTGCGCGAGCTGGAACCGGACCCGGTACTCGATTTCGACGACGCGCCCGTGCCTGCCAGCCTGCAGGAATTGGCGGATGCCAGTGCCGAGCCGGAAGAACCCAAGGAAGAAACCAGTTTCCACACGTTGCTGCTGGAGCTGGACACCATGGAGGAGGGGCTCAAGACCGACTTCGATGATTTGTTGCGCGATGGCGAGATGACCGCGGTTGAGCCTGTCATCAATAGTGAACGTCTGGCCGAGCCTGAAGCCACAGTTGAAGACGAGCCGGAACCGGAGGACGATATTCTGGGCGTCGCCGAAGCTCGCGAAAAACTCCTGGCTGCCGTTGCCGCCCTCGAACAACCGAAATCCGAGCCTGAGCCCGAGCCCGAATTGAGCGATGAAGAAGCCGAAGCCCGGGCGCTGGCCGAAGCCATCGAAGCCGAACGCCGCGAGTTCGACGACTGACCTGGGTTTTGTAGACGCTATCGATGCAGGAGTGGACTGGATTATTTGATGAGCTCAACCAAAGACCCCTGCATCAACATCTGCAAATTCACCGACGACATCTGCCTCGGCTGCGGCCGCAGCAAGCGTGAAATCAGGGCCTGGAAGAAACTCGACAAGCTCGACAAACGCACCGTTCTCACCGAAGCATCGCTCAGGTTGATCAAACTCGGCGCCACCGGCCGGCGGAAAAACAGGTAACTCTGCGTTCATCAACTACTCTTTGATGCGAAAACGCTCGCATGGGCGTATGATTCGCGACCCTTCGGCGATCCCTTCGCCAAGAGCACAGATTTACATCGCTTCAGGCAACGCCTGAACAGACCACACCGGGAGGTGCCCAGATGAGTATCAACGACCAGAAAGACGACCAGGAAATCGGCCCAGCAGGCGAAAAACTGCAAAAAGTCCTCGCCCGTATCGGCGTCGGCTCGCGCCGTGACGTAGAAGCCTGGATCAGCCACGGCCGCATCAAGGTCAATGGCAAAGACGCCACGCTCGGTCAGCGTGTCGACATGCATGACGCCATCACCATCGATGGCCGCGTGATCAAGCGCGAAGAAGCCGCCGAGTCGGTACGCCGCGTGATCATGTACAACAAGCCCGACGGTGAAATCTGCACCCGCCTCGACCCGGAAGGCCGTCCGACCGTATTCGACAAGATGCCAAAACCGAAAGAAGGTCGCTGGATCAACATCGGCCGTCTGGACATCAACACCACTGGCTTGCTGATGTTTACCACCGACGGTGAGCTGGCTAACCGCCTGATGCACCCTTCCTACGAAATGGACCGTGAATACGCGGTACGTGTACGTGGCGAAGTCGATGACGAGATGATCGAGCGCCTGAAAGCGGGCGTCGTCCTTGAGGACGGCCCGGCCAAGTTCACCGACATCAAGCAAGCGCCAGGTGGCGAAGGTTTCAACCACTGGTACCACTGCGTGGTGATGGAAGGTCGTAACCGCGAAGTTCGTCGCTTGTGGGAATCCCAGGGTCTGGTGGTCAGCCGTCTGAAGCGCGTGCGTTTCGGTCCGGTGTTCCTCAACTCCGACCTGCCGATGGGCCGCTGGCGCGAAATGAGCCAGTACGAAGTCGACATTCTGAGCGCTGAAGTCGGCCTGACGCCGGTCGCCATGCCGCAGATGAATGCGAAGAGCAAAGACAAGCTTGACCGTATGCAGCGTAAATCGTCGCGTCCGATGGGCAAGACCGAACGCGTGCGCACCTTGCGTCCAGCGGCCGGTGCACAGCCAACGGTTGCTCCGCGTGATAGCCGTGAGCCGCATTTCGAAGGCGAGCGTCCAGCTCGCAAGCCAGCAGCCCCTCGTGCTGATGGCGAGCGCGCTCCACGCACACCACGTCCGGCCAATGGTCGCACCGAGCGCGGCGAAGGCCGTGGTGCGCCAAGCGGCGGTCGCAGTGATCGCGGTGCTCCGGCAGGTCGTAGTGAGTCGGGTCGCGGTACGCCAGTGGCCGACCGTCCTGCCGATACCAAGCGCCCGGCCAAGCCAGCGCCGAAGAAACGCCCGGGCATCGTCCTGGTCGACAAGGACGCGCCATCGGGCAAGCGTCGCGGCGCGCCAGCCGGTTCGGGCCAGCGTCCGGGCTTTGGTCGTCGCAAGCCTGAGTAATCGGTAAGCGCCCCAAAAAAACGCCATCCCTCGGGATGGCGTTTTTTTTGGTCTAACTTAAGTGATGTGGTGGGTATTCTGGCCTCTTCGCGAGCAGGCCCGCTCCCACATTTGATCGCATTTCTCCAAGCCCACTCGGTCACCTGTGGGAGCGGGCTTGCTCGCGAAGGCGTCAGCCGCAACACCGCAGAAGCTGAGGCTAGAACACAAACCGCCCATCAAAAACCGGCTCATCATCCAGCGCCAACACGCCACTGGAGAAGATCAAATCCAGATGATGGCTACCCTTGGCGCCACCGCCCAATCCAAGGTGCAGTCCGCAATGGCGCTCCTCGAACCCGGCATTGCGCGAATACAAGGTTTTCACCCCCTCATTGGTGCCAATCCCCAGTTCCTCAATCCTTCGATTCGACGGATTGGCCTCCAGGTATTTATTGAAGTCATGTTCCAGCCCCGGCACCTCGGTGGCGATTTTGCGGATGGTCGAGTTCTCGATCCATAACTCCAGCGGTGATTCCAATACTCCATATTTGCGGGCAAATGGAATCGTACCGAGAAAAGTACCCATGAACTTCACCCGCCCATTAATCGCTTCGCTGTGCGTGGCGATTTCACCGGGTGCCAGATCAAAGTTGCCGACGCCATTGATGGCCGTCCACTTTTTAATGCTGTTCAGCGGAGCGTCAAACCAGGAGCCATGTTCATCTTTGAAACTTAACGTTGTGGCCTGGGAGAGGCGCTGGATCAAGTGACTGTTCAACCCGGCAATGCGTTGCGGGGTGACACTGAAGGTGTCGTAGAAGTAATCGCCGTAATCCTTGAACAGCAGGGATTTCTTCCAGTTCTCGGCCATCACGGCCTGCAATGCGCGGACAAACTCAGGGCCTTCGGGGCGTGGGTTGGGCAGGGTGGAAGCGTCGTAGAAGAAAATGTAGAGATCACTGTCGGCAATGGCCTGGGCCAGCGAAGCCGTGGGTTCCAGATCAAGGCGTAGCGTGTTGAAACGGAACGGTTGGCGGCCACTGGCGTGTTCTGCAATGGCGGCGGTCAGCGCTTCGTAATCGGCAGTGTGGCCAAGCAAGACTTTCGCCGGGTTGATTCCGGCAAGGGCCGGGTGCTGTTCGAGGTAGTAGAGAAAATGCGTAATGGCGCGATACTTGTCCATGCTGTCCTCCGTGACAATCCGGGAAAAGAGGCAGGCACAACCGGCCGGATTGCGCCTGCCGGGAGGTCTTACAGAGGCCACATCGCCGTGCCGAACGGCACTACCGCATCGGCTTGCATCATTTCTACGGCGGCTTCATGGGTGGGTGCTTCAAACCAATCGTCCAGTTGCAGGTCAGTTTCCAAGTCTTTATCCAGTGCTTGCATGTGAAACTCCTTAATGACTTTTTGAGTAGAAACAACTTGCCAGTCGATGCGGCTAGGCAAGTCGCTGAAAACCTAGTTGAGGGACTTTTATAATGCAAACAAATAATCAAATAAGATTTTCACTGAACTGTCCGGTTTGTTTTTTTAATGATTATTTATTAATAGAAAACAAAAACTAACTCGGCTTTTTCCTTAGGAAGCTTCCTATCGTCAATTTGCAGTCGTCCTGCAGATAAATCCGACCCGGAAAATAATCGTTACGCCCTGTAAAGAAATACTGACGAAACGGCGCCTGAAATAGCATGGGTTGACGCTCACGGAATGGGTGTAAGGAAAACCTGCCGAAATCAATCCGCTCAACCGTCGCCCAAGGCTCTGGCCTGCTTGTTTCAGCGGCGCAGGAAGTGTCAGATGCGCCCCATGCCTGTCGTGCAGGTGCATAACAAGAAGGAGGCGCAATGTACGCCGTGATTAAAACCCATCTCTCCCCGTGGGGCGATTTTTCAATCGTTCCCGTCGATGGCCCGCAAGGGTCTGACTCTCTATTTGCAGCCGCCCGGGACACCCGGGGCGGACACAGGCAATCCCGGCTTACAACACGCTGATCCAGCGGGTCTGGCAGCAGGGGGTTAGCGGTGTACAATGCGCCGCGTTTTACCTGTGACCTCCTGCGCAAATGCGCAAACCTCAAGGCTATCCGCCTTGTTCACTCCGCCACGCCACGAGTGTGCCGGGTTCGATTTCGTCACAGATAAAAACAAACAGGTGACGCATGAACGTTGTAACGATGCAGAACGTGAGACCCTTTTCATGAGTGGACAAAACTCGCAGTCAGGCGAGCTGAAGCGCGGCCTGAAAAATCGCCACATTCAATTGATCGCCCTCGGTGGCGCGATCGGTACCGGTTTGTTCCTCGGCTCGGCCGGGGTCCTGAAATCCGCGGGCCCGTCGATGATCCTCGGGTACGCCATCTGCGGCTTCATCGCGTTCATGATCATGCGACAGCTCGGCGAAATGATCGTTGAAGAGCCCGTCGCCGGTTCCTTCAGCCACTTCGCGCACAAATACTGGGGCGGTTTCGCCGGCTTCCTGTCGGGCTGGAACTGCTGGATCCTGTACATCCTGGTGGGCATGTCGGAGCTGACCGCCGTCGGCAAGTACATCCACTACTGGGCGCCGGACATCCCGACCTGGGTCTCCGCTGCCGGCTTCTTCGTCCTGATCAACCTGATCAACCTGGCCAACGTCAAAGTCTTTGGCGAGGCCGAATTCTGGTTCGCGATCATCAAGGTCGTGGCCATCGTCGGCATGATTGCCCTGGGCAGCTACTTGCTGGTCAGCGGCAACGGCGGCCCGCAAGCGTCGGTCAGCAACCTGTGGTCACACGGTGGTTTCTTCCCGAACGGCGTCAGCGGTCTGGTGATGGCCATGGCGATCATCATGTTCTCCTTTGGCGGCCTGGAAATGCTCGGTTTCACCGCAGCAGAGGCCGACAAGCCGAAAACCGTGATCCCGAAAGCCATCAATCAGGTGATCTACCGGATCCTGATTTTCTACATCGGCGCGCTGGTCATTCTATTGTCGCTGACGCCATGGGACAGTCTGCTGGCGACCCTCAATGCGTCCGGTGATTCCTATAGCGGCAGCCCGTTCGTGCAAGTGTTCTCGATGCTGGGCAGCAACACCGCCGCGCACATCCTCAACTTCGTGGTACTGACCGCGGCGTTGTCGGTGTACAACAGCGGCACCTACTGCAACAGCCGTATGCTGCTGGGCATGGCCGAGCAGGGCGATGCGCCCAAGGCCCTGTCGAAGATCGACAAGCGCGGCGTGCCGGTGCGTTCGATCCTCGCTTCGGCGGCGGTGACGCTGATTGCGGTGCTGTTGAACTACCTGATCCCGCAAAATGCGCTGGAACTGTTGATGTCGCTGGTGGTGGCGACCCTGGTGATCAACTGGGCGATGATCAGCTTCTCGCACTTCAAGTTCCGCCAGCACATGAACAAGACCAAACAAACGCCGCTGTTCAAGGCGCTGTGGTACCCCTACGGGAACTACATCTGCCTGGCGTTCGTGGTGTTCATCCTGTGCGTGATGCTGCTGATTCCAGGGATTCAGATCTCGGTGTACGCGATTCCGGTGTGGGTTGTGTTTATGTGGATCTGCTACGGCATCAAGAACAAGCGCGGTGCGCAGCATGCGTTGCAGGCTTCAGTAAAGTAACGCGGCACGCAAAAACAACAAACCCGGCCACTGTGTCGGGTTTTTTGTGCGCGCTACAAAACCTGCGGGAGCGTATTCCTGCTTTCCATTCGCGGTATCCTGCGCACTCTGAATTCGGACGTTTTTCCATGCTGGTGATTTCCAACAACGTGCATCTGCCGGATGCCGAGATCGAGTTGACGGCCATTCGTGCGCAAGGCGCGGGTGGGCAGAACGTCAACAAGGTCTCCAGCGCCGTGCACCTGCGCTTCGACATTCCGGCTTCGTCCTTGCCTGAATTTTATAAGGAGCGATTACTGGCGCTTCGTGACAGTCGCATCACCAGCGAAGGCGTGTTGATCATCAAGGCCCAGCAATACCGCACGCAGGAAGCCAATCGTGCCGATGCGCTGGAGCGCTTGACCGAGCTGATTCTCAGCGCGACCAAGGTCGAAAAGAAGCGTCGCCCGACCAAGCCGACATTGGGTTCAAAAAAGCGTCGACTCGAATCCAAGACCAAGCGCGGCAGCATCAAAGCCGGGCGCGGCAAGGTCGACTTTTAGCGAGACTCCCGGGCTTCGCGTTGCTTCGGCGCTTGTCGGTATAAATAAACGCTCAATGCCAAGCCGCTGAGCGCTGCAATCGCAGCAAACAGAAAGATCGACGCAAAACCAAACCCGGCCGCAATGGCGCCGGCCAATGGCCCGGTAATCCCCAGCGACAAGTCAATGAACAACGAATAAGCCCCGACAGCCGCGCCGCGGCTGGAGGCCGGCACGAGGTTGACCGCTTCCACGCCGAGCGCCGGGAACACCAGCGAAAATCCGAAACCGCTCAGCGCCGCACCGGCGAGTGCCCAATGGGCATCAGGCGCCAGCCACAGCAGCAACAAACCCAAGGTTTCCACGGACAGACAGGCAATCGCCACGCGGAATCCGCCGAGGCGGTTGATCAGATTGCCAAACAACAGGCGCGCACCGATGAAACTGGCGCCGAACAAGCTCAGGCACAACACCGCGTTATCCCAGTGTTGCGTGGCGTAATACAAGGTGATGAAGGTGGCGATGGTGCCGAAACCGATCGAGCCCAGCGCCAGGCCGCAACCGTGGGGCAGTACCCGACCCAGCACATGCATGAACGGCAAGCGTTCGCCGGCCACGATCGGCGCGGCGGTTTTTGGCCAGGCCAGTGCCAGGCCCAGAACGGCGAGCAGCACGATGCTCACGCCCATGCTCCACAAGCCCAACTGATGAACCAGAAGCACGCCCAACGGTGCACCGACGGCCAGTGCGCCGTAACTGGCGATGCCGTTCCAGGAAATTACCTTGGCGGTGTTGGCCGCGCCGACCCGGCCGATGCCCCAGCCAATCGATCCCGAGCCGACCAGGCTTTCCGCGCTGCCGAGCACGAGACGACCGATCAACAGGCTGATCAGGCTCACGGTCGGCAAGCTTTGCGTCCAGGCCGAAATCAGCATGAACACGCCACTCAAACCGCAGCCGGCCAGACCGTACATCACCGCCAGTTTGCTGCCCTTGTTGTCGATGATTTTCCCGGCATAAGGACGGCTGAGCAGGGTGGCGAGGTATTGCACGCTGATCACCAGACCGGCGATGACCGCGCCGAAACCCAGGTCGCTGTGGACGTAGCCGGGCAATACGGCCAGCGGAATGCCGATATTCAGGTAGCCGATGAAGGTAAACAGAACGATGGAAACGACTTGCAGCGTGACCGCCAGGGGGCGCTGGTTTTCAGGCATGGGTAAAGGTCCACGGGAAAGCAGGATAGATAGGCTGCTCATGATAACGGCGCGAGCGTTCGCGGGTCGTGGAAAAAGTAAAACTATTTGCCGGGCGGCTTGGATCAGGGCTTGGCGGGAGCAACCAGTTGCGTCGTGACCAAGGCGGCCAGGGCGTTTTCTTGAGTGCCGAAGCGGGCGAGCAGCGCGGCTTGTTTCTCGGGGGAGAGGCGATTCCAGACCTCGATCATCTTCTCGGCGGTGCCGATCAGGACGTTGGCCTGGGTCTCATCAAATTTGTCGGTCATGGTGTGAAGCTCGAGGGTTCAGGCGGTGTGGAAAGCGCATGTTAGCGCTTTCCACACGGTCTGGCATTGCAGGTGTTTCAGTCTTCGCTGTCGGCCTGGCGGCGTTCAGTGGCTTCTTTGGGCTCGGGCTGTTGGGCGCCGGCTTGTTGCGTGGTTGTCTGCTCAGTTTCGTGCAGGCTTGGGAAGGGGAGATTAGGGATCTCGTGCATGTTCGCGCTCCTCGCAAAGTCTGTTGATAGATCTGGTAGATCCGCGCTTATACAAAGCTTGGGCAGGATACAGCACTGAAAATGACAAATAGACTTTTATATCCATTTGTTTCGACGGATGGGATTGTCTAGACAGGTCTGGAAGAGCGAGCAATACAAGTCGGAATGAGCCTGCTCGCGAAGCGTTGGTGCATCCGACACCCATGTGACGGATAGACCGCTAGCTCGAGCAGGCTCATTCCTGCAGGGCGTTACTAACAGACTTCGGCGATGGCCTCAGCCAGCAGATCCAGACGCGTTGCATCAATCCCCGCCACGTTGGCCCGGCCGGAGTTGACCATGTACACGCTGTGATGATCGCGCAGCTGTTTAACCTGTTCCGCCGTCAAACCGGTGTACGAGAACATCCCGCGTTGCACGCCAATGTGCGCAAAACGCTCGCGCAAACCATGCGGTTCCAACGCTTCGACCAGGCCACTGCGCAACTGGGCGATGCGCAAGCGCATGGTTTCCACTTCGTCGGCCCAGAGGCTTTTCAGCTCCGGGTCGCCAAGAATGGTCGCGACTACAGCAGCCCCATGATCCGGCGGCGTCGACCACAGGTTGCGGGCGATGTTGGCCAGTTGGCTGCGGATGTCCACGAGCTTGTCAGCGGTTTTCGCGCAGACAATCAGTGCGCCGGTGCGGTCGCGGTACAAACCGAAGTTCTTCGAGCAGGAACTGGTGATCAGCACTTCCGGCAACGCGTCAGCGAACAGACGGGTCGACCAGGCATCCTGTTCCAGGCCATCGCCGAAACCCTGGTAGGCGAAGTCGATCAACGGCAGCAGATCGCGACTGCGCACCACGTCCAGCACTCGATGCCAGTCGTCATGGGACAGATCGAAACCGGTCGGGTTATGGCAGCAGGCATGCAGCAACACCACGTCGCCCTTGGGCGCCTCGCTCAGTACCGCGAGCATGGCCTCGACGTCGAGGCGGTTGTCGCTGCCCACGTACGGGTAATGACTGACTTTGACCCCGGCCGCCGCGAAAATGGTTTCATGGATCGGCCAGGTCGGGTTGCTCAACCACACGCCACGGCCCGGCAGGCACTGGGCGATGAAGTCGGCACTCAAGCGCAATGCGCCGGTGCCGCCCGGTGTCTGGGTCGCCCCGGCGCGTTGACCGGCAATCAGTGCGGAGTCCGCACCGAGCACCAGCTCACTCAGGGCTATGCCGAAGGCCGGTTCTCCATGACCACCGATGTAGGTCTTGGTGGTCTGGCGATCCACCAGACGCTGCTCGGCCAGCTTCACCGACTGCAGAATCGGCGTCAGGCCCTGGGCATCTTTGTAGACGCCCACGCCGAGGTCGAATTTGCGCGGGTTCGGATCCTGGGCATAGGCTTCCATCAAGCCGAGAATCGGATCGCCGGGAACTCGACCTATGGCGTCGAAATGCATTATTTGCGGCCCTCGGCGTCCTTGGCCACTTCGTCAGTGCGCGCAGCCATGATGAAGTCGTTGCGGTGCAGGCCCTTGATGGAGTGGCTCCACCAGGTGACGGTGACTTTGCCCCATTCGGTCAGCAGGCCAGGGTGGTGACCTTCGGCCTCGGAGATTTCACCGACCGCGTTGGTGAACGCCAGTGCGTGCTTGAAGTTTTTGAACAGGAACAGCTTTTCCAGTTGCATCACGCCGTCGCGGACTTCGATGTTCCAGTCCGGGATCTGCTTGATCAGGATCGGCAATTCTTCGTCGCTGACCTGAGGGGCATCGGCGCGGCAGGCTTCGCAGTGGGCTTGGTTCAATGTAGACATGTTGAATTCCTGGAATCGAATAATTGGAAATCGGCCGTCAGTGACACCACGCTAAACCAAAGCGTCGGTTCCTGACAGGCTCACGTGTTTCTAAAAGCAGCGGATCACGCAGCCTTTGGCGGAAATTTCGGGGTGTGCAAGCCCAGCTGCATGCCTTGTTTGACCATGCTCATGATGTCTTCATGAGCCACGTCAAACAGACGCTTGAGGTTCGGCAAGACAAAGTACAGCGGTTGCAGGATGTCGATTCGATACGGCGTGCGCATGCATTCCAGCGGATCGAACGCCTGATGTTCAGGTTCGTTCGACAGGCAGTAAACGGTTTCTTTTGGAGAAGAAAGAATGCCGCCGCCGTAAATGCGCAGGCCATCAGCGGTATCGACCAGGCCGAACTCAATGGTCATCCAGTACAGGCGCGCCAGGTAAACGCGTTCTTCCTTGGTCGCTTGCAGGCCAAGTTTGCCGTAGGTGTGGGTGAATTCAGCGAACCACGGGTTGGTCAGTAGCGGGCAGTGGCCAAAGATCTCGTGGAAAATGTCCGGCTCTTGCAGGTAATCCAGCTCTTCGCGGGTACGAATAAACGTTGCCACTGGAAACTGCTTGTTCGCCAGCAACTCGAAAAACGTCTGGAAGGGGATCAGCGCCGGGACTCGGGCCACTTGCCAACCGGTGGTTTCACCGAGGACTTGGTTGATTTCACCGAGTTGCGGAATGCGGTCGTGGGGCAGACCGAGTTTTTCGATACCGTCCAGGTATTCCTGGCACGCACGGCCCTCGATCACTTTCAGTTGACGAGTGATCAGCGTGTTCCACACCGCATGTTCTTCAGCGGGGTAGTCGATAAAACCTTGCGCATCGGGCTCGCGAGCCACGTACTGCGTCTGCTTCATGCTGCTCTCCTGCGAGGGGATATCGTTCTTGTTATGTGCTGCTATGGACCTAGAAATACTCCAAGGCGCGAAGTGTTGCAGCAGGTGTTCGGCGATCCTTGCAGGACAAATCGGCATTTTTCGTAAAGTATTCGTTACGCTTTGGCGGCTACGGCGCAGTTGTTGAGATTTGCGGGTTTGAAATGGCGTCGGGGTGTCACATAATCTTGACGACTAACTTGGCTCCCACGCAGAAATTCCGCGCGCGGGACCTCGATTCCCCCTTTCTTCGGGCCTTTATATGCGTATCAAAGTCCACTGCCAGAACCGCATCGGCATCCTGCGCGACATTCTCAATTTGCTGGTGGAGTACGGGATCAACGTCGCCCGGGGGGAGGTCGGCGGTGAGCATGGCAATGCGATCTACCTGCATTGCCCGAACCTGATCAACATTCAGTTTCAGGCCCTGCGTCCGAAATTCGAATCGATTGCCGGTGTATTCGGCGTCAAGCGTGTAGGGCTGATGCCTAGCGAGCGTCGGCACATGGAGCTCAATGCCTTGCTCGGCGCCCTGGAGTTTCCGGTGCTGTCGATCGACATGGGCGGCTCCATCGTTGCGGCCAACCGGGCGGCGGCGCAGTTGCTCGGGGTGCGGGTGGATGAAGTGCCAGGGATTCCGCTGTCGCGTTACGCCGAAGACTTTGATTTGCCGGAACTGGTGCGGGCCAACAAGTCGCGCATCAATGGGCTGCGGGTCAAGGTCAAGGGTGACGTGTTTCTGGCCGACATTGCGCCGCTGCAATCAGAGCACGACGACAGCGAAGCCATGGCTGGCGCGGTCCTTACGCTGCACCGCGCCGACCGGGTAGGGGAGCGCATCTACAACGTGCGCAAGCAGGAGTTGCGTGGGTTCGACAGCATCTTCCAAAGCTCGAAGGTGATGGCCGCGGTGGTGCGCGAGGCCCGGCGCATGGCGCCGCTGGATGCGCCGCTATTGATAGAAGGGGAAACCGGCACCGGTAAAGAATTGCTGGCGCGCGCCTGCCACCTTGCCAGCCCGCGCGGGCAGTCGCCGTTGATGGCGCTCAATTGCGCCGGTTTGCCGGAGTCGATGGCCGAGACCGAATTGTTCGGCTACGGCCCTGGCGCCTTCGAAGGCGCGCGCGCCGAGGGCAAGCTTGGCCTGCTGGAACTGACGGCTGGCGGTACGCTGTTTCTCGATGGCGTTGGGGAAATGAGCCCGCGCTTGCAGGTGAAATTGCTGCGCTTTTTGCAGGACGGTTGCTTCCGTCGTGTTGGCAGTGATGAAGAGGTGTACCTGGATGTGCGGGTGATCTGCGCCACCCAGGTGGATTTGTCGGAGCTGTGCGCGCGCGGTGAGTTTCGCCAGGATTTGTATCACCGCTTGAACGTGCTCTCGCTGCACATCCCGCCACTGCGCGAATGCCTCGATGGTTTGACACCGTTGGTGGAACACTTCCTCGACCAGGCCAGTCGGCAGATCGGTTGCCCGCTGCCGAAATTGGCGCCGGCGGCGATGGAGCGCCTCAGTCGTTACCATTGGCCGGGCAATGTCCGCCAATTGGAAAATGTGTTGTTCCAGGCGGTTTCGTTGTGTGAGGGCGGGACGGTCAAGGCCGAACATATTCGCTTGCCGGATTACGGTGTGCGTCAGCCGCTTGGCGATTTCTCGCTGGAGGGGGGGCTGGATGAGATCGTCGGACGTTTCGAGAAAGCGGTACTGGAGCGATTGTATTCCGAGCATCCGAGCAGTCGGCAACTGGGCAAGCGGTTGGGGGTTTCGCACACGACCATTGCCAACAAGTTGCGTGAACATGATGTCGGCAAAGAACCGGGCGCCTAAGCAAATGATCGTTCCCGCGGTCCGCGTGGGAACGATCAGTGGTCAGGCTGATCCTTGCCACTCACCGGCATTTCCGCGCCGGTTTTTCGACTTTGACACAATCCCCCATTCCCCTCTGAAACCCCTCAACTCCTTTGTTTGCCGGGCCCGGCGCCGCCAAGGATAAGTTGGTCTGCAAATTGCTTGTCGCTCATCAGTACAGCGGTGGGCGGCAAACGTCCGGCATGCAGAGGAAAGAGTGTGGATAAGTACCTTTATGTGGCAATGACCGGCGCCAGCCAGAATGCACTGGCGCAGAAGGCTCATGCCAACAACCTGGCAAACATCTCCACCAACGGTTTTCAGAAGGACCTGGAACAGGCCCGTTCGATGCCGGTGTTTGGTGACAGCTTTCCGGCGCGTGCGTTTGCGATGACCGAACGCCCGGCCACAGACTTCTCCCCTGGTTCGCTGGTTGAAACCGGTCGCGACCTCGATGTTGCGGTGCAAGGCAGCGGCTGGATTGCCGTGCAGACGCCCGATGGCGCTGAAAGCTACGTGCGCACCGGCAGCCTGAACGTGGACGCCCTCGGCGTACTGCGCGCCGGCAACGGCATGCCGGTGATGGGCAATGGCGGTCCGATCGCCGTGCCGCCCGAGCAGCAAATCGAAGTCGGCGAAGACGGCACCATCAGCATCCGTGCGATGGGCGAAGGCCCGCGTGTGATGGCTGAAGTCGACCGCATCAAGCTGGTCAACCCTGACCTGAAGAACATGACCAAAGGCCTGGATGGTTCGATCCACACCAAGGACGGCAAGCCGGCGCAAGCCGACGCCGGCGTCAAACTGGTGTCCGGGTTTCTTGAGTCGAGCAACGTCAACGCCGTGGAAGAAATGACCTCGGTACTGGCTTTGTCGAAGCAGTTCGAGCTGCACATCAAGATGATGAACACCGCCAAAGACGATGACCAGGCCATGGCTCGGGTCTTGCAGATCAGCTAATTATCAGAACGTCGCGCCGTAAAACAGGCGCACGAGGAGAATTGAATGCTTCCGGCTCTATGGGTTGCCAAAACAGGTCTGTCCGCCCAGGACACCAACCTGACCACTATTTCCAACAACCTGGCCAACGTGTCGACCACGGGTTTCAAACGTGACCGCGCCGAGTTCCAGGACTTGCTCTACCAAATCAAACGCCAGCCAGGCGCCCAGTCGACCCAGGACAGCGAGCTGCCGTCGGGTCTGCAAGTGGGTACCGGTGTGCGCATCGTCGGCACCCAGAAAAACTTCACCGCCGGCAGCCTGCAAACCACGGAGCAGCCACTTGACCTGGCGGTCGACGGTCGCGGTTTCTTCCAGATCCTGCAGCCGGACGGCACCACGTCCTACACCCGTGACGGTACCTTCCACCTCGACTCCAACGGTCAGATCGTGAATGCCAGCGGCTTCGCCCTGGAACCGGCCATTGTGATTCCGAACGACGCGCAGACCTTCACGGTCGGTCGCGACGGCACGGTGTCTATCACCGTTCCGGGTAACCCGGCCAACCAGGTGATCGGCAACCTGCAAACCGCCGACTTCATCAACCCGGCCGGTCTGCAGGCAGTGGGCAACAACCTGTTCCTGGAAACCGCTGCTTCCGGCGCGCCGCAAGTCGGTACTCCGGGCCTGAACGGTTTCGGCACCACGCTGCAGAACACCCTGGAAACGTCCAACGTCAGCACCGTTGAAGAGATGGTCAACATGATCACCACTCAGCGCGCCTACGAGATGAACTCCAAGGTGATCTCCACCGCCGACCAGATGCTCTCGTTCGTAACGCAGAATCTGTAATCAAGTCTATGAGGCGACCATGAGGTCGCCTGCAACACCGTGAGGTAGGGTCATGAATCGCTTTGTATCTGTTCTGGCACTGAGTGGGGCTGTTGTGCTCGCAGGCTGCGTCCCCTCGACGCCCAAGCCCAATGACCCGTATTACGCGCCGGTGTTGCCGCGCACGCCGTTGCCGGCTGCCGCAAACAATGGCTCGATTTATCAAGCCGGTTTTGAGCAGAACCTGTACAGCGACCGCAAGGCGTTCCGGGTCGGTGACATCATCACCATCACCCTGAACGAGAAGACCCAGGCGAGCAAAAACGCCAATTCGCAAATTGGCAAGAACAGCAAGGCCAGCATCGGCCTGAGCTCCTTGTTCGGCTCCACGCCCAACACCAATAACCCGTTCGGCAGTGGTGACTTGAGTCTGGACGCCAGCTATGAAGGCGACCGCGCGACCAAGGGCGACAGCAAGGCGGCGCAGGGCAACACCCTCGTCGGTTCGATCACTGTCACCGTGGCTGATGTGCTGCCCAACGGCATCATCGCGGTACGCGGCGAGAAGTGGATGACCCTCAACACCGGCGACGAGCTGGTGCGGATTGCCGGTCTGGTGCGCTCCGATGACATCGCCACCGACAACACCGTGTCGTCGACCCGCGTCGCCGATGCACGCATCACCTACTCGGGCACCGGTTCGTTTGCCGATGCGAGTCAGCCAGGCTGGTTCGACCGTTTCTTCCTCAGCCCGCTGTTCCCTTTCTAGGTGGCCACGTTGAATTTCAAACACCTGATGGTGGCTGCGTTCCTGATGTCCGCAGCCTTCGGTGCTCAGGCCGAGCGGCTGAAGGATATCGCCAGTATTTCCGGCGTGCGGTCCAACCAATTGATTGGCTACGGCCTGGTGGTCGGGCTTAACGGCACCGGTGACCAGACGACGCAGACGCCTTTCACCCTGCAGACCTTCAACAACATGCTCTCGCAGTTCGGCATCAAGGTGCCGCCGGGTTCGGGCAACGTGCAGTTGAAGAACGTCGCAGCGGTTTCGATCAGTGCGGACTTGCCGGCGTTTGCCAAACCGGGTCAGCAGGTTGATATCACCGTTTCCTCCATTGGTAACTCCAAGAGCTTGCGCGGCGGCACCTTGCTGTTGACCCCGCTCAAAGGTATCGACGGCAACGTTTACGCCGTCGCTCAGGGCAACCTGGTGGTGGGTGGTTTTGATGCCGAAGGTCGTGACGGTTCCAAGATCACTGTCAACGTTCCGTCGGCCGGTCGTATCCCCGGCGGTGCATCGGTCGAACGTTCGGTGCCGAGCGGTTTCAACCAGGGCAATAGCCTGACGCTGAACCTCAACCGCTCGGACTTCACCACCGCCAAGCGCATCGTCGACAAGATCAACAACCTGCTCGGCCCGGGTGTTGCCCAGGCCATCGATGGCGGTTCGATTCGCGTCAGTGCACCGCTTGATCCGAGCCAGCGTGTCGACTACCTGTCGATCCTGGAAAACCTTGAAGTCGACCCGGGTCAGGCGGTGGCGAAAGTCATCATCAACTCGCGTACCGGCACCATCGTGATCGGCCAGAACGTCAAGGTCTCACCCGCCGCCGTGACCCACGGCAGCCTGACCGTGACCATCACCGAAGACCCGATTGTCAGCCAGCCCGGCCCTCTGTCCAATGGTCAGACGGCCGTCGTGCCGCGCTCGCGGGTTAACGCACAGCAAGAAGCCAAGCCGATGTTCAAGTTCGGCCCGGGCACCACCCTCGACGAAATCGTCCGTGCGGTGAACCAGGTCGGCGCGGCGCCGGGCGACTTGATGGCGATCCTCGAAGCACTGAAACAGGCTGGCGCGTTGCAAGCCGACCTGATCGTGATCTGAGGACGGCTGTCATGGATATGCGCAAGAGCGGTCTGGTCAGCAGCAGCGACTCCGGTTCCTATTCGGACTTGAATCGTTTGAACCAGCTCAAGGTGGGCGACAAGAACAGCGACGGCAACATGCGCAAAGTGGCGCAGGAGTTCGAATCGCTGTTTCTGGGTGAGATGCTCAAGTCCATGCGTTCGGCTACCGAAGCGCTGGGCAAGGACAACCCGCTTAACACGCCAGCGGCCAAGCAATACCAGGAAATGTACGACCAGCAACTGGCCATTTCCATGTCTCGTGAAGGCGGTGGTATTGGTCTGGCAGACGTGCTGATGCGGCAGATGTCGAAGAATAAACCGCTCGCGCCGGGTGAGGCTGCGGCCATGTCCGCGGCCAAGCAAGAAGCAGCGAAAGCCGCCGTGCCAACGCCGATTGCGGCTGGCACCGTGGCCACTGACGGTCCGCTGTCGCGGCTCAATGGTCAGCGTCCGTTGTGGGCGTCGCGTTCGGTGAAAGCACCGGCCGGCGAGAGCACGCATCGCAATGACATGGAGCTGATCAATCAGCGCCGTCTGGCCTTGCCGCCGAAACTGGCGGATCGCTTGCTCGCCGGTCTGGTGCCTTCGGCCACCACGACTGCCGCTGCGACACCGAACAAAACCTTGTTGCCAGAGCGCGCCACGACGACGGCCACGACCGGTGCCGGCCCGCTCTTCAATGGCGACTGGCTGGCCTCGCAAACGGACAGCAAGTCGAGCGGGCAGATGCAGATTTACGGACGTGCGATGGCGCAGATTCCTCTCGCGCCGCCGAAGAAAGCCTTCAGCTCCGCCGACGAATTCGTCAACACCATGCTGCCGATGGCCAAGGAAGCCGCCGAGCGCATTGGCGTCGATCCGCGTTACCTGGTGGCCCAGGCTGCTCTGGAAACCGGCTGGGGCAAATCGGTCATGCGTGCCCAGGATGGCAGCAGTAGCCACAACCTGTTTGGCATCAAGGCAGGCACCAGTTGGAAGGGTGATTCGGCGCGAGCCATCACCAGCGAATTCAGGAATGGCGAGATGGTCAAGGAGACGGCCGAGTTCCGTTCCTACGACTCGTATAAAGACAGCTTCCACGACCTCGTGACTTTGCTGCAAACCAATAATCGCTATCAAGATGTTGTGAAGTCGGCCGATAACCCAGAACAGTTTGTACGCGAGTTGCAGAAAGCCGGGTATGCAACCGACCCGGATTACGCAAGCAAGATCTCGCAGATAGCCAAACAGATGACGAGTTACCAAAACTACGCTGCGGCGGGCGCTTCCACCACGCCTCTATAGGCACAAGGCATAAGGTCTGAACCATGAGTTTGCTCAATATCGGGATGTCGGGTCTATCCGCTAGCCAATCCTCGTTGATGACTACCGGCAATAACATTGCCAACGCCGACACCGCCGGTTATTCACGCCAGCAAACCGTGCAGGGCACCAAAGCCTCGAATCAGTTCGGCAACCTCTACATCGGTACCGGCACGACCCTGGCCGATGTGCGTCGCGTCTACAACAGCTACCTCGATGCGCAATTGCAGACCACCACTTCGCTCGACAGCGATGCGAAAGCCTATGCCGGGCAGGTCACTCCGCTCGATACATTGCTCTCGGACAGCAGCACCGGCGTTGATGGGGCCCTGACCAAGTTTTTCGCCTCGGTGCAAAACGTCAACGCCAAGCCGGGTGACGATGCGTCCCGTCAGCTGCTGCTCAGCGATGCCAAGGCCTTGAGCAATCGTTTCAACTCAGTATCCAGCCAATTGACCGCGCAAGCCGCGAGCATCAACGGCAACCTGGCGAACATGGCTAATCAGGTCAACAAGCTGGCCGCTACCGTGGCGCAGTTGAACCAGAAAATCTCCGAGGTTTCCAAGTCCGGCGGCATGCCGAACGATTTGCTCGACGCTCGCAACGAAACCGTGCGTCAGCTCTCCACCTTCACCGGTACGCAGGTCATCGAGCGCGACGGTAACCTTGATGTGTACCTGGGCAGCGGCCAGCCGCTGGTCATGGGCGGCACCTCCAGCACCCTGCAAGTGGTGCCGAGCCAGGCCGATCCATCGCGCCTGGGTATTCAGCTCAATCGTGGTTCGAGCACCGTCGACATTACGTCGGTGATGACCGGTGGTGAAATGGGTGGCCTGCTGCGTTATCGCAGCACCGTGCTGGATCCGGCCATGAACGAACTGGGGCGCGTGGCCCTGGTTGTTGCCGACCAGATGAACAGCCTTCAAGCCCAGGGCATCGACAAGAACGGTGCGTTCGGTTCGAACCTGTTCAACAGCATCAACAGCGCTGCACAGATAGCCAGTCGCAGCGTCGCCACCGTCGGCAACAGCGCCGGTTCCGGTAACTTCGATGTGACCATCAAGGACAGCGGCAAGCTGACCATCAACGATTACAAAGTCACTTTCACCAGCGGCACCAACTACACCGTGCAGCGCCTGCCGGACGGTACGTCGATGGGGGCTTTCAGCACCCTGACCACGCCGCCGCCAGTGATTGATGGTTTCTCGTTGACACTCAGTGGTGGTACAGCCGCCGCCGGTGACACCTTCAAGATCACGCCGACCCGCAACGCGGCGACGAACATCAAGACCGAGATGACCGACCCCCAGCGTCTGGCGATGGCGGCGCCCTTGAGTGCGGCCATTGCGCCGGGCGGTAGCGGCACCTTGACTATCTCGTCCAGCGGGCAGCCAACCCTGACCACGCACTTCGATATCTACGATCCGGCGACCACCCAGACTATTCAGGACGGTCTGAAGAACTCGACACCGGTCAAAGTGGTGTTCGGTGCTTCCGGTGGTGCGACCCAGACTTATCAGATGCTCGATGCCAAGGGCAACCTTCTCGGCAGCGGCAGCATCGTACCGAACCAGAACAATACGTTGAGCCTGAACATTCCGCTGGTTGATGCCACGGGTGCGGCGATCATGGACCCGGGTCCGCCGGCCGTGCAGCGTACCGCGTCGTTCGACATGACCATCGCAGGCTCGCCGGGCACGGCATCAGCGATCAACATTTCGTTCGCTCAACCGGGCACGCTGGACAACCGTAACGGTACCGCGTTGGCCGGTCTGCAGACCAAGCAGGTGGTGGACACCGGCGCCGCCAGCAAGGGTATTTCGCTGAATGATGCCTACGGCAAGCTGGTCGAAGGCGTTGGCTCCAAAGCGGCCCAGAGCAAACTCGACACCGCAGCGACTGACGCGATCCTGGCCAATGCCAAGGGCGCCCGCGACTCTCTCTCGGGTGTGGATCTCGATGAAGAGTCCGGCAACCTGGTCAAATATCAGCAGTACTACACCGCCTCTTCGCAGATCATCAAAGCTGCGCAAGAAACCTTCAGCACGCTGATCAACAGTCTTTAAGGAGTCGTAGCCCATGCGTATTTCTACCAGTCAGTTTTACGAGTCCTCGGCTGCGAATTATCAAAAGAACTTCGCCAATGCGGTCAAGAGCAGCGAAGAGGCCAGCAGTCTGGTTCGCGTCAATACCGCTGCCGATGATCCCGTCGGGGCTTCGCGCCTGCTGCAACTGGGTCAGCAGGCTTCGATGCTCGATCAGTTCAAGGCCAACACCAACACGATCAAAGCGACCCTGGGTCAGACCGAGTCGGTGATGACCAGCATCACCAACGTGCTGCAGCGCGCCAGGGAACTGGCCATCGGTGCGGGTAATGGCACTTTCACCGACGCCGACCGCCAGGCCAATGCCTCGGAGCTGGGCCAGATCGAAGACCAACTGCTGAGCCTGATGAATTCAAAGGATGAAAATGGTACGTACATTTTCTCCGGTTCCAAGGGTGATACCGTCCCGTTCACGCGCAATACCGACGGCACCTACAGCTACAACGGTGATCAGGTAACCCTCGATCTGCAGGTCGGCGATACCATGTCGATGGCCACCAACAGCACCGGCTGGGACGTCTTCCAGCAGGCGATCAATACCAGCCGCAGCCAGGTCACCATGACCGCGCCGGCTGTCGATGACGGGCGCATAACACTGTCCAACGGTCAGGTGTCGTCGAATGTGACCTACGACAGCAAGTTCCGTAGCGGTGAGCCGTATACCGTGTCGTTTGTCAGCGGTACACAGCTGAAAATCACTGACTCGGGCGGTACCGATGTCACCGCCGAAGCCACGCAGGGCGGCACTTTCGATCCGAATTCCACGGTGGGGCAGGCTGTCAGTTTTCGAGGTGTTGAACTGAACCTGAACATTAATCTGCAGCCCGGTGATAACGCCGCGACCGTGTTGCCTGGCCACAGCTTCACGCTCGCCGCCAAGCCCGATACGTTCACGGCGACCCGCAGCCCGGGCAACCCGACGGCGGCGCAGGTGACTTCGACCAGCATCACCAACCCGGCAAATTATCATGCCAGTTTCCCTGCGGGCGCGGCTGTCCTGAAGTTCACCAGCGCCACGGCCTTTGACTTGTACGCGGCACCGGTGACTGCTACCAGCAAGCCGGTGTCCAGCGGGACGATGGTTGGCAACGTTGCCACTGCATCGGGTGTGAGTTTCACCATGAGCGCTGCACCAACGCCGGGGGCGAACGATCAGTTCAGCATTGCCGTCAATACTCACCAAACCCAGAACATTCTGGATACCGTGAGCCAGTTGAAGAGTGCATTGAACGCGCCCACCAACGGCAACCCGGTCCTGATGCAGCAGCAGCAAGCTGCCGTGACCTCGGGCATTGCCAACCTCGCCAGTGGCACCGATCGGTTGTCCAGTGCTTTGAGTTCGGTGGGTGGACGCGGTGCCGCGCTGGATACTCAAGCCCAGATCAACCAGAGCCTGGGCATGGCCAACACCCAGACTCAATCGTCGATCCGCGATTCCGATCCGGCAGAAGTGATGACGCGACTGACGTTGCAGCAAACCATGTTGCAGGCCTCGCAATTGGCGTTCAGCAAAATCACTCAGTTGGGCTTGTTCAATAAGATCTAAAGGCGTCGGGTGCGACAGCGCCCGGCCGTAAGTCGCTAATAACCAATCGCCTTTTTTCAGCGGTACCAGGGGGCTCACCCGGCCGGGTGAGCATCCACCGCTTGAGAGTCCCGTCGTGAATCCAGTCTCCCTAGTCAGCCTCGTCATTCCTGCGTTCAACCCGCGTTTCTTCGCCCGGGCCCTGCACAGTGCCCTGATGCAGCAATACGCCAACCTTGAAATCATTGTGTGCGACGACAGTCGCGGCGATGAAATTCAAAAGGTTGTCGAGTCGCTGACCGGTGATGCGGTGTTGCGCGTGCGATATGTACGTAATCCGCAGACGCTGGGTTTTGTCGGCAACCTGCTGGCCTGCCTGGATGAGGCTGAAGGCGAATTCATCAAGTTTCTCTGTGATGACGATCAACTGTCCCCGGCGTGCATCGAGCGCCAGGCGCAGGTGCTGGCCGAGAACGCGGACATCAATCTGGTGCTGGCTCAGCGCGTTTTCTGGGATGCCGACGATCACCCGCTGCCCTCTCGCCTGGAGAACAGCACGTTGTCGCCGGTTTGCGGGATTTTCAAGGGCGATGACCTGCTGGCGATTTTCGAAAACTTTCCCATCAACTTCCTCGGTGGGTTCAGTAACGCACTTTTTCGCCGCGAGGATGTGCAGGCGCTGCTGCCGGCCCTGACTCAACCCGGCCACTGCTTTGTAGCGTCTCTCGATCTGGCCTTGTATATCTGCCTGATGCGTCGGGGCAACACCGCGCAACTCAACTATGTGTTGAGCATCGAAAGGCTGCATCCGGATCGTTTGAGCCGTCAGCAACCGATGAAGGACGCGGCCGAGGTGGAAAGGCAGTGGCTGGTGCAGATGCTCAAAGTGCGCGGCGGCGAAGGTGCGCCCGCCGGGGGGTGGGTCCGGTACTTGCCATTGAGTCGAAGTAAAGAAGAACCGCGCGTCTGGGACGAAGTGGCCTTGAGTCGGACCCTGGGTACGCGCCAGGCTCACCAGGAGTATCGGGTGGGTGTTGCCAGCGAGAGTTTTTCTCAGCTTTACGCACAATGGCTGGCGTGTCGCACACTCAGCGACACTCAACGACGTCTGTTGCCGGAAACCGTGGCCGGTTGGTCGCGGCAACCGAAGATCGTCCCGATCATCATCAATGATCAGGCCAGCCGTGCCGGTCTGGACCTCACGCTGCAGAGCCTTGACGAACAGCTCTATGCGCCGGAACTGACCCTGGTGTTGTCCAGTACCTGCACTGAAGCGCATCTCGACAAGCGGGTGTTCACTTTACCGTTGCAGCATGACTGGTGTGAACAGATCAACGGATTGCTGGCACAACTCGACGGGGCGGACTGGTTCTATCTGCTGCGTGCTGGCGATCGACTGGTGGAGCCGGCCCTGTTGCTGCTGGCCGAGCGAATCAGTGTCTCGCCGAGCGCTTTGTGTATCTACGGCGATGAAGGTGGATTGCGCGACGGTGAATCGGCAGACCCGGTCTTCAAACCGGATTTCAATCTGGACCTGATGCGCAGCTATCCATACGTCGGGCGCGCCCTGGCGTTTGAGCGTGAGCGTTTCCTGGCGCTGGGCGGCTTCAATTCAAGCCACGGCGAACTGGCGCCTCACGATATGCTGTGGCGCATGGTCGAAAATGACGACGTCACGGTCGTCGAACATATCGCCGAGGTGATGCTGGAATCGACTCTGGGCCTGGCGCAATGGTTGGCACTGCCTGAAGTCATTGACCTCAACCCGCAGGTGGTGGAGGCGCATCTGCAACGATTGGGCGTTGCCCATGAGATTCGCCAGGGCAGTTTTACCTTGCTCAATCGGGTCGATTACCTGCATACGACCCGCCCGCTGGTGTCGATCATCATTGTCTGCAAAGACCAGTTGGCTGCTGTGCAGCGATGTGTTGAAACGCTTCTCGAGAAAACTGCTTACAGCGAGTACGAGTTGCTGTTGATCGATAATGGCAGTGAGTCGCCGCAAACACTTGAATGGCTCAGTGGCATGGCTCAGCTGGGCAGTGATCGGGTGCGGGTGGAGGTATTTGCGCAGCAGGGAAATATCGCGGCAACGCGCAATTTTGCTGCGCGGCAGGCCCGTGGTGATTACGTGCTGATGCTCAACCCGTATGCGGTCATTACGCGTGGAGACTGGCTAAATGAGTTGCTCAATCATGCTCAACGTCCGGAAGTCGGCGTGGTGGGGGGCAAGCTGCTCAACCCTGACGGCCGCGTACTGCATGCCGGTCTGATACTCGGGCTACAAGGTCCGGCGGGCTCGCCATTTCTCGGTGATCCGCTGAATTCAGTGGGTTATATGCACCGCTTGCTGGTGGTTCAGGATCTGAGCGCGGTCGGTGCTGATTGCCTGATGGTGCGCAAAACGCTGTTCGTGAGTATGGGGGGCTTCCAGGCCCAGGACTTCGCGTTAACCCTCAACGAAGTGGACCTGTGTCTGCGAGTCCGACAAAACGGGTATCTGGTGGTATGGACTCCGTACGCGCAACTGACCATCGGGACATCGCCTGCCGTCGAGGTGGGAGCGGCTGAACTGGCGCTACGAGCTCAGGAGCAGGAGGCGTTTTACCATCGCTGGCTGCCCATCATTGCTCGCGATCCGGCCTACAACCCTAACCTGATGCTGAATACGCCGGGGGGGTCCAGCTTCAGCCTGGACCCAGGCATGTGCGCAGGATGGAGCCCATTTTCTGCGCGCCAGATTCCGAAAGTGATGGCGCTGCCGGTCAACTCTTCGGCGGTCGGCCATTACCGCGCCCTCCAGCCGCTGATTGAACTGGAGAAGGCGGGGCGGGCAACCGGGCGGGTCTATTACGATTTTCCTTCGATCATCGACATCGAACGTGACTCACCGGATGTCATTATTTTGCAGGGGCGCTACAGCGAAGGGCCGATCAATGACATCGCTGCCTTCAAGCCCTACACCAATGCCAGGCTGATTTACGAGCTGGATGACTATGTCATCAAGGCGCCGAAGAAGAACCTGCACATTCGCAATATGCCGGACCACGTCGAGATGGAGCGTTTGGTTCGTCGCGCTATCGGGCTGTGCGATCGGGTCGTGGTGTCGACCCAGCCATTGGCCGATGCGTTGTCGTCCATGCATCACGACATTCGGGTCGTGCCGAATATGCTCGCCACTCACCTTTGGAGTGATCTGCGCAGTCAGCGTCGTACCTCGAAAAAGCCACGGGTGGGCTGGGGGGGCGGCACCAGCCACTCAGGTGACCTTGCGATTATTGCTGATGTAGTGCGTGAACTGGCCAATGAGGTGGATTGGGTGTTCTTCGGCATGTGCCCCGAAGAGCTATTGCCCTACGTGTATGAGTTCCATGGTGTCATCGACCTGAGCATCTACCCGGCGAAGCTGGCCAGTCTGAACCTGGACCTGGCATTGGCGCCGCTGGAGTTCCATATCTTCAACGATTGCAAGAGCAACTTGCGTTTGCTGGAGTACGGCGCGTGTGGCTACCCGGTGGTCTGTACCGATACCGAGGCCTACCGGGGTTACCTGCCTTGCACACGGGTGGTCAGCAACTCCACCGATGAATGGCTGCAAGCCATCCGCATGCACCTGGCAGACCCTGATGCCAGCTACCGCATGGGCGATGAATTGCGCGAGGCGGTTCTGCGTGACTTCATGCTGCGCGGTGACAATGTGCGTTACTGGGAGAATGGCTGGCTGGCCGATTGATCCGTCCCCTTGATGGCGTCGCTGCCCAACGGTAGCGGCTACATCGGCGCCGCCGTTCGAGCTGGCGCGTTTCCTGCAAGTCCCCTGAAAATCGCCATAAATCTAGCATGTGCGACGCAGCCAGAAGCTGATGGATGCTGCCTCATGCGATTTATCCAGATGGTCGCAAAGCCCTGTCGGGCTTGGGCTGGCGCTGTGACGAACAAGAGGGGAAATGATGAAGGCAGTTATTCTGGCGGGTGGTCTGGGCACGCGTATCAGCGAAGAGTCGCACCTCAAGCCCAAGCCCATGATCGAGATCGGTGGCAAGCCAATTCTCTGGCACATCATGAAGCAATATTCCGCTCACGGCATTCATGACTTCGTGATCTGTCTTGGCTACAAGGGCTATGCGATCAAGGATTTTTTCGCCAACTATTTCCTGCACACCTCCGACGTCACGTTCGACATGTCCAACAACCGCATGGACGTTCACCAGAACTACAGCGAGCCGTGGCGCGTGACCCTGATCGATACCGGCGAAGACACCATGACCGGTGGCCGCCTGCGTCGCGCCGCCCGTTATGTTGAAGGCGAACAGGCGTTCTGCTTCACCTACGGCGACGGCGTCTCGGACCTGAATATCGGTGCCCTGGTGGACTTCCACCTGACCCACGGCAAGCTCGCGACCGTGACCGCCGTGCAGCCGCCGGGACGCTACGGCGCCCTGGAACGCGACGGTGACAGCGTCAAAGGCTTCATCGAAAAACCACGCGGTGACGGCGGCTGGATCAATGGCGGCTTCTTCGTCCTGTCGCCCAAGGTCCTGCCCTACATTGCTGACGATCAGACCTCCTGGGAAGCCGAGCCATTGGCCGCGTTGGCCAACGAGCAGCAGTTGCAAGCCTTCCAGCACGACGGCTTCTGGCACCCGATGGACACCCTGCGCGACAAAAACCACCTTGAGCAGCTGTGGCTGAGCGGGGAGGCCCCATGGAAACAATGGGACTGAGCCAGGAATTCTGGCGCGGCAAGCGGGTTCTGCTGACCGGCCATACCGGCTTCAAGGGCAGTTGGTTGACGTTGTGGCTGCAAAGCCTCGGTGCCGAGGTCAGCGGGTTTTCGCTGGACCCGTCCACCGAGCCGAGCCTGTTCGAATTGGCGCGCGTACACGAAGGCATCAACGATCAGCGCGGCGACCTGCGTGACCTCGGTGCCTTATTGGAGCTGATCGCCGAGACCCAACCGGAAATCGTCCTGCACCTGGCGGCCCAACCGCTGGTGCGCGAAGGTTATCGCGACCCGCTGGGGACTTACTCCAGCAACGTCATGGGCACCCTCAATCTGCTCGAAGCGATCCGCCAGGTCGGCGGTGTGCGTGCCTGCGTGCTGGTGACCACCGACAAGGTTTACGCCAACCAGGAATGGCTGTGGCCGTACCGCGAAAACGAAGCCCTCGGTGGCCACGACCCGTACAGCAGCAGCAAAGCCTGCTGCGAGTTGCTGGCGCAGTCTTACGCCGCGTCGTTCTTCCCGGCTGAGAAGTACGGCGAGCACGGTCTGGCACTGGCCACCGCCCGCGCCGGCAACGTGTTGGGTGGCGGTGATTTTGCACCTGAGCGGTTGATTCCCGATGTGCTCAAGGCCTGGTCCGCCGACGAGCCGGTGACCCTGCGCTACCCGCAAGCCGTGCGCCCATGGCAGCACGCGCTGGAGCCGCTGGCCGGTTACCTGCAACTGGCGGCAGGTCTCTATGAACAAGGCCCCGAGTTTGCCGGTGCGTGGAACTTCGGCCCGAGTGAGGCGGACATGTGCAGCGTCGGCGAAGTCGTCGAGTTGCTCGCCAACCGCTGGCCGCAGGCCCGTGGCTTGCGTATCGAACCGAGTGAGTTGCATGAAGCCGGCCTGTTGCGCCTGGACAGCAGCCGTGCCCGTCAGCTGTTGGCCTGGCAACCGCGCTGGTCGTTGCAGCAGTGCCTGACCCAGACGCTGGACTGGCACCTGGCCTGGCAAAACGGCGACGACATGCGCGCTGTCACCTTGGGCCAGTTGAACCTGTACCGAGGCACGCTGTGAGCGAGTTTTCGATAACGCCATTGCCGCTGGCCGGACTGTTCAGCGTGCAGCACAAACGCTTCGAGGATGAGCGCGGGTACTTCGCGCGCCTGTTCTGTGAAGGCAGCCTGAGCGCTTTCGGCGAGCCGTTTCATATCCGTCAGATCAACCATTCCTGCACCCGTGAGCGGGGCAGTGTGCGTGGTTTGCATTATCAAAACGCGAGCGCGCCGGAAGCCAAATTGATCACCTGCCTGCGCGGCGAAGTCTGGGACGTGGCGGTGGATTTGCGCCCCGATTCCGCGACCTTCCTGCACTGGCATGCCGAGCACCTGCGTGCCGGTGACGGTCGCAGCCTGCTGATCCCGGCCGGGTTCGCCCACGGTTTCCAGACCCTGACTGACGACGCCGAATTGCTCTACCTGCACAGCGCGGACTACACGCCGGTGCACGAGGGTGGTTTGAGCGTGAACGATCCACGGCTGGCGATCGCCTGGCCGTTGCCTGTCAATAATCTGTCGGCGCGGGATTCCAGCCATCCCTTGCTTGATGACCACTTCGCTGGAGTGCGTGTATGAATTGCCGTGGTTGCGGGACTTCCCTGGCCTTGCCGCTGATTGACCTCGGCACCTCGCCGCCGTCCAACGCTTATGTGCGCGCCGATCAGCTGGAGCAAGCCGAGCAATGGGTGCCGCTCAAGGTGGCGGTGTGTCAGCAATGCTGGCTGGTGCAGACCGAGGATTACACCAGCGCCGACAGCCTGTTCGACGCCGAGTACGCCTACTTCAGTTCGTTCTCCAGCACCTGGCTGGCCCATGCCGAGCGTTACGTCACCGAGATGACCGAACGCTTCGGTCTGACCGCTGACAGCCGCGTGGTGGAAATCGCTGCCAATGACGGTTACCTGTTGCAGTACGTCGCCGGTCGCGGCATTCCGTGCCTGGGCGTCGAGCCGACCCGCAGCACTGCGCAAGCGGCGAGAGACAAAGGCCTGGAGATTCGTGAACTGTTCTTCGGTCGCGACACCGCGGCGCAGTTGGTCAGCGAAGGCTGGTCCGCCGACCTGATGGCCGCCAACAACGTGTTGGCCCACGTGCCGGACATCAATGATTTCCTCGGTGGTTTTGCCACCTTGCTCAAGCCGGGCGGCGTGGCGACGTTCGAGTTTCCCCAACTGCTGACGCTGATGGCCGGCCAGCAGTTCGACACGCTGTATCACGAGCACTATTCCTACCTGTCGCTGACCGCTGTGCAGACCTTGTGCGAGCGCAATGGACTAGAAGTGTTCGACGTCGCTCAGTTGCCGACCCATGGCGGCTCGCTGCGGGTTTTCGTCCAGCGTGCCGACGGTGCAGGCCGCGACGTGCAACCAACGGTTGCCAAGCAACTGCAAGCCGAACTCGCCGCCGGGGTGAAAACTGCCGAGTACTACGCGACCCTCGCACCCGCCGCCGAACGCATCAAACACGAACTGCTGCGGTTCCTGCTCAAGGCCAAGGCCGACGGCAAACGCGTCGTCGGTTACGGCGCCGCGGCCAAGGGCAACACCTTGCTCAACTACGCCGGGGTCAAACCGGACTTGCTGGCGTGGGTGGCCGATGCCAACCCGCACAAGCAGGGCAAGTATTTGCCGGGCAGCCGCATTCCGATTGTGTCGCCAGCGCAGATCGACCTCGAGCAGCCCGATTACGTGCTGGTGTTGCCGTGGAACCTGCTGACCGAAGTCAGTCAGCAACTGGCGCAGGTGCGTCAGTGGGAGGGGCGCTTCGTGATCGCCGTGCCTGAGTTGACCGTACTGTGAAAGTGCTCGTGACCGGTGCCACCGGGTTTGTCGGCCGTCATCTGGTCGCCGCCTTGCTCGCCCGTGGCTGCGAAGTCCGCGCCGTGGCGCGCAACGCCGAGACTGCCGCGAACATGCCGTGGATCAATGCGGTGGAATTCGTCGCGGCGGATATTCACGCCGACGATTTGAACATCGCCGCATTGACCGATGGCGTCGACGCGTTGGCGCACCTGGCCTGGCCAGGGTTGCCGAACTATCGGGCGCTGTTCCACTTCGAGCACAACCTGATGGCCGATTACCGGTTCATCAAGGGTGCGGTCGAGGCGGGCGTCTCGCACGTGTTGATCACCGGCACCTGTTTCGAATACGGCATGCAGAGTGGCCCGCTGAGCGAACACAGCGCGCCGCAGCCGAGCAACCCCTACGGGTTGGCAAAAAATACGCTGCGCCTGTTTCTGCAAAACCTGCAGCAGGTTCAACCGTTCACTCTGCAATGGGCACGGTTGTTTTACCTGCACGGCGAAGGGCAAAACCCGAACAGTTTGCTCGCCGCGCTGGACCGCGCCATCGACGCGGGCGATGCCAGCTTCAACATGTCGGCCGGTGAGCAGTTGCGTGATTACCTGGCGATTGAAACTGCGGCCGGTTACCTCGCCGCTATCGTGCAGCAGAGTGACTTCGATGGCGTGATCAATTGCTCCAGCGGCCAGCCGGTTTCGGTGCGGGCGCTGGTCGAGCAGCGGCTGCGTGAGCGCGGCGCGTCGATCCATTTGAACCTCGGTCATTATCCATACCCGACCCACGAGCCGATGGCGTTCTGGGGCGTGGCGGACCGTTTGCAACAGCTACTGGGAGCAGAGCATGAGGCATGAGTTGTACCGGGTCGCCGACCTGCCGGTGTTGCAAAACCGCACCTTCGCCGACCCCGAGTCGGCCAGGGCTTCGGCGTGTGCCGACATGGTCCTGGTGCAGGATGAAAAAAGCGGGTTGATCTTCAACCAGGCCTTCGATGCCGACAAGCTGAGCTACGACGCCGACTACCAGAACGAGCAGGCGCATTCGGGCCAGTTCCAGAAGCACCTCGGTGATGTCGAGGGCATCATTGCTCGCCACTTCAAGGGCCGGGAACTGATCGAAGTCGGCTGCGGCAAGGGCTACTTCCTCGAACTGCTCAAAGGGCTGGGTTACGCCATCACCGGTATCGACCCGGCCTACGAAGGCGACAACGCCGACGTGATCAAGGCGCCGTTCACCCGTGGCCTTGGCCTGGCGGCGGACGCTATCGTGCTGCGCCATGTGCTGGAACACATTCAGGATCCGGTGAGTTTTCTCGCCGAGATCGCCCACGCCAATCAGGGCGGGCAGATCTACATCGAAGTGCCGTGCTTCGACTGGATCCTCGAGCACAAAGCCTGGTTTGACCTGTTCTACGAGCACGTCAATTACTTCCGCCTCGATGACCTGCGCCGGATGTTCGGCAACGTGCACGAGGCCGGCCACCTGTTCGGCGGCCAGTACCTGTACATCGTGGCCGACCTGGCGACCTTGCGCCTGACCCCGGAACAACCGGTGCCACGCCTGGACTTGCCTGAAGGTTTCACTACGAGCCTCGAGCGCGCAGTGCAGATTATCCAGGACGCGCCCCAGCAGGGTTCGGCGATCTGGGGCGCATCGTCCAAAGGCGTGATCTATTCGCTGTTCCTGCAAAGGGCCGGTGTGGCGGTGGATCGCGTGGTCGATATCAACCCGGCGAAGCAGGGGCGTTATCTACCCCTGAGCGGCGTGCGTGTGTCCTCGCCGCAAGAGGCCATGGACGCGCTGCCCGAAGGCGCCAACCTGTTTGTAATGAATTCCAACTACCTCGAAGAAATCAAGCGGATGACCGATGGACGCTACGTCTATCACGCCGTCGACAGCGCTTCGTTCCAGTGACTATTGAGATTAGAAAAATGACTGACAACACCATCAATAAAGCCTTCGAAGCCGAGTGCGCAGAACAAATCGCCGCTCAGGGCGACGACCAGAAACTCACCGGTCTGGCCCAGGATTTCTTCAACCAATCGGCCAAGCATAAGTACAGCTACCACTTCTCGTGGATGGGCCGCCCGATCATCCAGCTGCCGCAAGACATGATGGCAATGCAGGAAATCATCTGGCAGGTCAAACCCGACCTGGTGATTGAATGCGGCATCGCCCACGGCGGTTCCATCATCTACTACGCCTCGTTGCTGGAGCTGCAAGGGCACGGCGAAGTGCTGGGCATCGACCTCGACATTCGCCCGCACAACCGCGAAGCCATCGAAAGCCACCCGATGAGCAAGCGCATCAAAATGATCGAAGGCTCGAGCATCGACGAGGCCATCGCCGCACAAGTACGCGCTGCCGCCGAGGGCAAGAAAGTCATCCTCGTGCTCGACTCCAACCACACCCACGATCACGTGCTGGAAGAGCTGCGCCTGTACGCACCGCTGGTGTCGGTGGACAGCTACTGCGTGGTCATGGACACCGTGGTTGAAGACATGCCGGCCGATTTCTTCCCGGACCGTCCATGGGGCCCAGGCGACAACCCGAAGACCGCCGTGTGGAAATACCTGGAAGAAAACGCTGACTTCGAGATCGACCGTCAGTTGCAGAACAAGCTGCTGATCACCGTGGCGCCGGACGGCTATCTGCGTCGGGTTCGTTAAGCAACACCATCATTTCTTGAGTTCATCGGGCGACAGTCGGTTGTGGGGAAAGACAATGCAAGGCAAGTACGGTTCTGAAAGCGGATTACCACTGAACGAGTTGTTGACGGTGGTGCTGGTCACCCACAACCGGCCGGCATTTGCTCGCCGGGCAGCTAAGTTTTACAGCAGCTTGCCTTGCAGGATTTTACTGCTGGACTCCTCGACCCACATCACTGAGGGCATCGAGGGTGTGTACCCTTCAGTCGACTATCGGCATCTGCCGGAGTTTGGCTACCAGGGCTTGCGCGCCAAACTGCATTACGGCGTCAAGCAGGTCACCACGCCGTACATGGTGTTCGCCGCCGACGATGACTTCATTGTGCATGACGCGCTCAACGCGTCAGTCTCATTCCTGGAGTCGAACGCCGATTACGGCATGTGCCACGGTTACTGCCTGATGTACCTGGCGCTGGCCAGTAGCGTGAGCTACTACCGACGAGACAAGAAGGTCTGCGAAGACTATTCGTCCGAGCGTGCTCAGGACCGGGTCATCGATTTCATGCAGCAGTACATTCCGCCGTTCTACGCCGTCCACCGCGTCGAACTGTTGCGCGACTGGTACGCAATGATGCCGGAGGACATTAGTTTCGAATGGCAGGAAATCGGCCATGCGTACTACATGCTGGCAAGGTCCAAGGCGCGAATGCTGCCTATTCCTTACGTCGTGCGTGAGGTCAATTACCTGACCTCGGAACACAAGACAGAGGTCTATACCACCCTGAGTGCCAGCGATGCCAAGTCGGTGGCGGAACGTGAGGTTTTCGCCCAGTTGCTGTCAACGTTGCCAACTGCGCACACCGGCCTGGATCAGGCTCAGGGCAAGCAGCTGGCTCTGGAGAGTTTTGAGGCAATGGCCGAGTGCCTGCGCACCGGCTGCTCGTTGACCGCCGAACCGATTATCGAGTCGCGCTGGGCCGACGTGCACAAGGGGCCGGAACGCCGCTTCGGGGTCATGCAGTACGTTGAATTGCCTTACTACAACCAGCCGTTTTTTGATCTGCTGAGTCAGTATGAGTTTCTGTTGCACGCCATGCCGGCCGGGCGCGTTCAGCTTCAAGGGCTGGAAGGTATTTGGGCGGACCAGGAAGACATGATGCGGCCACGCAACAACGACACCGCCGAAAGCGTTGTCGATCGGCTGTGGCATGCGTATGACGCAGGTCCGTTCAACCGTCAGGTGGTCAAGCGCCTGGCGCAGCAGTTGGAACTTCTGGGCAAAACCGACGAGGCGCAGAAGATGTTCGCTTGGGGCCAGCGTCTGGACGCGGTATCGATTCAAGGCCATGAAGAGGCGTTTGGTGACATGCGCTCCGGTCGCCTGCTCAAGTGGCTGGCAGCGCGTACGCCGGACACTGATGAAGTCGCCGCCACTTCGCGTCACCTGGCGGCCCACAACGGAGGCCCACAATTCGGCATTCTGATACTGGACCTCGATCACGACGCGGCCAAGCTTCAGGTCACGCTCGATAGTTTGCTGGAAGGGCGCAACCACGCCTTCAAAATTGTGGTGTTCACCACGGGCGAGCCACTGGCGGCAACGACTGAGCGCAATACGCTGCACTTCGTTCGGGTAACCCAGGCCAATTATGTCGACAAGCTCAATCAGGTCGCGCGTCAATCGACGTGTGACTGGTTACTGCTGACCGAAGCCGGTGATGAATTCACCGCTGGCGGTCTGTTGCGCGCCGGTCTGGAGTTGCACGCTGCACCGGACTGCCGAGCGGTGGCGGTGGACGAAATTCACCGTGACGCCCACGGCGCGTTGGTGGACGTATTCCGTCCTGGCTTCAACCTTGATTTGTTGCAAAGTCTGCCCGCGCTGATGGCGCGGCACTGGCTGATCCGCAAGGATGTATGGTTGGCCGCAGGCGGTTATCAGGCCGACTTCAGCAAGGCGCTGGAGTTTGATCTGTTGCTGCGTATTATCGAAGAGGGTGGCCTGGCCTGGCTGGCTCATTTGGACGAACCGCTGCTGATCGCCCGTGCGCCCGTGCTGGAAGACAATCCCCACGAGCGTCAGGCATTGATCCGCCACCTCTCAACCCGTGGCTACAAAGCGCAAGTCACCTCGGATGAGCCCGGCACCTACCGCATTGACTACCGTCACACTGAACGCCCGCTGGTGTCGATCATCGTGCCGAGCCAAGACAACCTGGCGCAGGTGCAACGTTGCGTGACCGCGATTGTGCAGCGCACCCGTTACACCCGTTACGAAGTGTTGATCGCCGACAACGCGAGCCAGTCCGGCGATACCCTGCAATGGCTGGACGGCCTGGGGCAGCCGGGTGACAGGGTCCGTATCCTGCGGGTTCCGGCACGTCTCAGCGCGTCGGCCTTGTACAACCAGGCCTCTCAACAGGCCCAGGGTGAATACCTGGTGCTGTTGGCGGCAGACAGTGAAGTGGTCAACCCGAACTGGCTCGAATCCCTGCTCAACCAGGCCCAGCGCCCGGAAGTGGGCGTAGTGGGTGCCAAGTTGCAGGACCGTGACGGCAACGTCACCCAGGCTGGACTGATTCTGGGGATGCATGACGGTGTCGGTTCGGCGTTTGTGGGCGAACGTAAAGATGCCAAGGGCTACCTGAATCGTTTGGTGCTGGAGCAAAACTACTCGGCCGTATCGGCCGTGTGCCTGATGATCGGCAAAGCCTTGTTCGACGACGTAGGTGGGCTGGACGAAGGCGTATTCGCCGAAGCCTTCAGCGACGTGGATCTGTGCCTGAAAGTTGGCCAGGCGGGTTATCTGGTGGTGTGGACGCCACAGGTTCAGGTCATTCACCCCGGCACCCTGCCCGATGCACCGCAGGCCCTTCAGGCCTTGCGTGAAAAATGGCCTGGGCCATTCCAGCACGATCTGGCGTACAACAAGAACCTCGCCCTGACCGGCAAGGGTTTCACCCTTGGCAGCGCGACCGGCGTGGATTGGGCGCGGTTGCTGGCTTAAGCGGTCTGGTCAACAGAAGGACTTATCACATGTGCAACGGCAAGATGATGTTCAAGGATACTCATGCCTGCCAGCTGGTTGGGTACTGTGTTGAGTCACGGCCATGCTGACTTACAAGATTCCTTACGGCCGACAAAACATTGATCAGACGGATATCGATGCCGTCATGGAAGTGCTCAATTCGCCCTGGCTGACTCAGGGGCCGACGATTGAGCGCTTTGAAAAAGCCTTGGCCGAACGCTGTCAGGCGGAGTACGCCGTAGCGGTGTGCAACGCTACGGCGGCGTTGCACATTGCCTGCTTGGTCACCGGTCTTGGACCGGGCGACTTGCTCTGGACCAGTCCCAATACCTTTGTCGCGTCGGCCAACTGCGGACGCTACTGCGGCGCCGATGTCGATTTCGTTGACATCGACCCGCACACCCTGAACATGGATGCGCGGTTGCTGGCAGATAAGCTTGAACGGGCCGAGGCGACGGGCAAGTTGCCAAAGGTGGTGGTGGCGGTCGCGTTCGCAGGGCAGAGTTGTGACCTGCGTGCCATTTCGCAGTTGTCCGAGCGCTATGGTTTTATCCTGATCGAGGACGCCTCTCACGCTGTAGGTGCTTCGTATCTGGGACGGCCAGTCGGCTGTGGCCAATACGCCGACATGACGATTTTCAGTTTCCACCCGGTCAAGATCATTACCACTGCCGAAGGTGGCATGGTACTTACCAATCGCCCAGAGTTCGCCGAGCGTTTGCGGCGCCTGCGCAGCCACGGTATTACCGGTGACCCGGCGCAGATGAATGTGCCGCAGACGGGCTTGTGGTATTACCAGCAAATCGAGCTTGGTTTCAATTACCGCATGACCGATTTGCACGCTGCGCTGGGGTTGTCGCAAATCAAGCGACTCGATGCGTTTGTCGCCAAGCGTCGTCAATTGGCTGCGCGCTATCAAACATTGTTGGCTGGTGTAGCAGTGACATTGCCGGTGGCTCAGCAGGGTGCCGAGTCGGCCTGGCACCTGTATGTAGTCCGGTTGCAGCTGCCGCTACTCAAGCTCAACCAGGCACAGGTGTTTGAAACATTGAGGGCTGCCGGGGTGGGCGTGAACCTGCATTATATTCCGGTGCATTTGCAACCCTATTACCGGGGGCAGGGTTTCAAGGATGGAGACTTTCCGCAGGCCGAGCGTTATTTTTCGGAGGCAATCAGCCTGCCGTTGTACCCTGACCTTACGGATGCAGAACAAGACTATGTGGTCGAACAACTGCGTCGACTCACTAAGTAAGCATTGCCGAAAAGGGCCGATGAGAATGTGATGCGTGAATTGACCGAGCAGGAAAAATTCTGGCAGGGCGATTTTGGTAACCAGTACGTTGACCGTAATGTCGGTCAACCACTGCTGGCGGCGAATTTGGCGTTGTTTGCCAAAGCACTGACCCGCGCTGGGTGCATCGATAGCCTGGTGGAGCTGGGCACCAATGTTGGCAACAATTTGCAGGCGCTTCGCCAACTGCTGCCACGATGCAAGCTGTTTGGCGTGGAGATCAATGCCCGTGCCTGCGCCCAGGCCCAGGCGTTGGACATTGAGCAGCTCTGGCAAGGCTCTCTGTTCGATTACTCTCGGGAGCGCCGCTACGACCTGACCTTGAGCAAGGGCGTACTTATTCACGTGGCATCCGAGCTGCTACCCGCCGCCTATGCGCAATTGTATAAGCTGAGCCAGCGTTACATCCTGATCGCCGAGTACTACAACCCGGTGCCGATAGAGCTGTCGTATCGAGGCAACAACGGCAAGCTGTTCAAGCGCGATTTCGCTGGTGAGATGCTTGACCGTTACAGTGATCTGCAACTGCTGGACTACGGCTTTTGCTATCACCGCGACCCGCAATTCCCGGTGGATGACATCACCTGGTTTCTTCTGGAAAAACGCCCTTGAACAGCGTTGCAATTATCCCGGCTCGCGGCGGTAGCAAACGCATCCCTCGCAAAAACCTGAAACCGTTCGACGGCGTGCCGATGGTTGTCCGCTCGATTCAAACCGCTCTCGATTCAGGCTTGTTCGCTCAGGTCTTGGTCAGCACTGACGACGAAGAGATTGCCGATTTGGCCCGGACGTGCGGCGCTCAAGTGCCATTCATGCGCCCCGCAGAACTGGCGGATGACTTCACCGGTACGGCGACGGTGATCGCCCACGCTTTACAAGCGTTGCGAGAGCAGAACTTTGATTTTGCCTGCTGCATTTACGCCACCGCACCCTTGTTGCAAACCCGGTTTCTGCAGCAAGGGCTGACGTTGTTGGGACAACACCCGGCGAAGTCCTTTGCATTTTCAGTGTGTGATTTCGGTTTCCCGGTACAGCGTGCTTTGACCGTTGATGATCAGGGCACATTGACCGCGCTATACCCGGAATTTTGTAACACCCGCTCTCAGGACTTGGCGCCGGCCTATCAAGACGCGGGTCAGTTTTACTGGGGGCGCCGAGAGGCATGGTTGCGCGGCGACGCGTTGTACTCGCCACTCAGCCTGCCAGTGATTCTGCCGCGGTATCTGGTGCAAGACATCGACACCGTTGAAGACTGGAAGCGTGCCGAATATCTGTACGCGGCATTGAAAGCCGGCGGTGAAGTGCAATGAGGGTGCTGATTCGTTCCGACGCCTCGCCGACCATTGGCAGCGGCCATATTGCGCGCCTGTTGCCACTGGCCAGAACCTTGCGCAAGCAGGGTTCGCACGTGGCGTTTGCCTGTCGTCTGCTGCCGGGCCATCGACTGGATGCGTTGGCGGGTGAGGGCTTCGAAACCTTTGCGCTGCCCGATCGTTATCCCGATGAAGATCCGCAACAAGCCATCGAATCGATGCTGCCGTGGCAAGCGGACATCGATGCAATGACTCAGGCGTTGAAAGGCCAGCCGGCGTTCGACTGGATCATCGTCGACCACTATGGCCTCGACCATCGCTGGCAAACCGCAGCCCGGCGCTGGGCGCCCCGGATCGCCGTAGTGGATGATCTCGCGACGCGCACCTACGACGCCGATCTGCTGCTCAATCAGAACCTGTCCGGAACGCCTGAGGCTTATGCCTCGCTGCTGCCACGGGATTGCCAGACCTTGCTCGGCCCGCGTTTTGCGATGCTGCGCGATGAGTTCTGCTGTGTAGCCATCGAGATCAAACCGCAAGCCAAACGGGTGCTGGTGAACTTTGGTGGTTTCGACGCGGCAATGCAGACGCATCATGCGATGTTGGCGATGGCGGACTTGCATGAGCTGGACGTCGATTTTGTGGCCGGTGCCGACAACCCGGCCTGGGAACAGATGCAAGCGTTGGCGGCAGATCATCCAAACTGGCGCTTGCACAGTTTTGTCAGCGACTTTTATCGGTTGATGACCAAGGCTGACCTGTTTGTCGGTGCCGGCGGCGGCACCAGTTGGGAGCGGGCGGCGCTGGGGTTGCCGACGATCTGTATTGCAGTGTCGAACAATCAGCAGGCCAATGGCGAGGTCATGGCGGCGGCGGGGGCTCATGTCTACCTGGGGCCGCGTGAGCAGGTCAGTGTTGAACAGCTGCGTCAGGCCGTGGGTTTTGTCGCGGACAATCAGGGCATGCGCCAGAGTCTCGCCGAACGCTCCCGGCAATTGGTCGATGGTCGTGGCGCGCAGCGTGTGGCGGCGGCATTGGCCGGCGCGGTTTTACAGATACGCCCGGCGACGCTGAACGATTCGACGCTGTTGTTCGAGGGCCGCAACGCGCAGGCCGTGCGGCGCTGGTCGCTGCAGACCGCTGTCATTGACAGACAAGCCCATCAAAACTGGCTGACCGCCAGCCTGAGCAATGACCAGCGCTTGTTATTGATCGCCGAGGCGGATGACGGCCCGGTCGGTGTGCTGCGTTATGACCGGCGTGGCGTTGAAGCCGAAGTGTCGATTTATCTGTTCGAAGGCCGTTTCGGTGTGGGCTGGGGCAGGGCGCTACTGGCCAGGGGCGAGGCCTTCGTCACCCGTCATTGGCCACAACTGACCGCCATCACCGCTCAGGTTTTGCCGTCCAACCAGCCGTCGCTGAAGGTCTTTCGCGAAGCCGGTTTCACCCAGAGTGCCTGCGCGTTCACGCGCGTATTGAAGGATCACCGCAATGACTAGTTTCAAGATCGGCAACCGCTTGATCGGTGCTGACGCGCCGCCCTTCATCATTGCCGAGATGAGTGGCAACCATAACCAGTCACTGGACATGGCGCTGCAAATCGTCGAAGCGGCGGCCAAGGCCGGCGCCCATGCCTTGAAACTGCAAACCTACACGGCCGAGACCATGACCCTGGACCTGTCCGAAGGTGAGTTCTTCATCAAGGACCCCAACAGCCTGTGGGCGGGCACCTCGCTGTATGCCTTGTACGAAAAAGCGCATACACCGTGGGAGTGGCATGCACCGATTTTTGCCCGGGCCAAGGAGCTGGGGATGCTGGCATTCTCCACACCGTTCGATGACAGCGCCGTCGACTTCCTCGAAAGTCTCGACGTGCCGGCCTACAAGATCGCCAGTTTCGAGAACACCGACTTGCCGCTGATTCGCCGGGTCGCTGCCACGGGCAAGCCGTTGATTATCTCCACCGGCATGGCCAGCATCGCCGAGCTCGACGAAACCGTGCGCGCGGCCCGTGAGGCCGGGTGCAAGGACCTGGTGCTGCTCAAGTGCACCAGCACGTATCCGGCGACCCCGGCCAACAGCAACGTACGCACCATTCCCCATCTGCGTGAATTGTTCGGTTGCCAGGTCGGTTTGTCCGATCACTCCATGGGTGTCGGCGTTTCCGTGGCCGCGGTGGCGCTGGGGGCGACGGTGGTGGAGAAGCACTTCACCCTCGACCGCGCGGCCGGTGGTGTGGACGCCAGTTTCTCGCTGGAACCGGCGGAGCTTGCCAGCCTGGTCGTGGAGACCGAGCGTGCCTGGCAGGCGATGGGCCAGGTGCATTACGGCGTGACTGAAGCCGAGCGTAAATCCCTGGTGTACCGTCGCTCGCTCTATGTCACCCAGGACATGGCCGCCGGCGAGCCCTTCACCACGGCCAATCTGCGCGCCATCCGTCCGGGGCTGGGGCTGGCCCCCAAGCACGCTGAAACCCTTCTGGGCCGCCGTGCCCGCCACGCTATCACGCGTGGAACCCCGCTGGACTGGTCCTTGGTCGAATAACACCTTATCGGCTGGATTCGGCAAAATAGAGTGACCTGTGAGTCATAACGCGCATCTTCACTGTATTGTATTAATCGGGAAGGTGGCGCCTGGCCTGTTTCTGGCCCAGTGATAGCCTTTTTATTCTTCCCGCTGTCGCGGCTTCGGGGCGACGTTTTTCTCTGTTTGTCGGCGCCCTCGAATCCTTGCGAGCGGTGGTATTGGGCTGTTTATTATTGGGAAGCCGTAATGATTGGCATAAAAAGCATTGCGAGCTACGTTCCTGTAGCCGGCATAGACAATTACGCACAAGGTGCAAAATTCGAGAAGGATGAAGAGTTCATCCTTGGCAAGATCGGTTCCGCTTTCCTGCCGCGCAAAGACGATGGGCAAGAAACCTCGGACCTGTGCGTCGAAGCAGCCAATGCGCTGTTTGCCAATAACCCTGATTTGAAACGCGAAGCGGTCGATGTGCTGATCGTGGTCACCCAGAACGGTGACGAAGAGGGTCTGCCACACACTGCTGCCATTGTTCAGGACAAGCTCGGCCTGCCGACCACCGTGGCGGCGTTCGATATTTCCCTGGGCTGCTCCGGCTACGTCTACGGCATCTACGCGATCAAGGGCTTCATGGAAGCCGCCGGCCTGAAAAACGGTCTGCTGATCACCGCCGATCCGTATTCGAAGATTGTCGACCCGGAAGACCGCAACACCACCATGCTGTTCGGCGATGCCGCCACCGCCACCTGGATGGGCGAAAACGCGCCATGGCAGTTGGGTAAGGCCAAGTTTGGCACCGACGGTTCCGGCGCGCCTCACCTGAAGGTGACCGACGGCGTGTTCTTCATGAACGGTCGTCAGGTGTTCAACTTTGCATTGCTCAAAGTCCCGGCGCATTTGCATGAACTGCTGGCCGATTCGCAGTTGACGGCCGACGATGTCGATGCCTTTTGCATTCACCAGGGCAGTGCGGCGATTGTCGATGCCGTGGCACGGCGCTTCGAAGGCGAGCCGGAGAAGTTTCTCAAGGACATGGTCGAGACCGGCAATACCGTGTCGTCGAGCATTCCGTTGCTGCTGGAAAAACACGTACTGGATTCCAGCTGGAAGCGTGTAGCGCTGAGTGGTTTCGGCGTTGGCTTGTCGTGGGGCTCGGCGATTATTTACCGTCCTTGAGATGAATTTTCCGGCATTAAAAATAGCGCTCTGGGTGTAACCTTGAGCGCTATTTTTTTGGATGGCGAGCGAGACGATATGAGCGACAGCTTTGACCACAATGCTCAGGTGATAGAGCGGCGCTGGCCGGCGTTGTTTGCGCGGTTGATGACCGAAGGCAGCGTACAAGAGCAGGCAGAGCTGGTGGAGGGTTCAGGCTCGACGCTAAGCATTTCCGGAATTCAGCTCACCAGTCGCCATGATCGTACCCGTGAGGCACGCCTGCAGGCAGCCAGTCTGCCCCCCGCCTGTGCGGTGGCGCATGTCTACGGCACAGGGCTGGGTGATTTACAGTCCGTCTTGCTTGAAGGCGCAGACCTTCAGCGTTTGTACGTGCATATCCTCAACGGTGCGATTTTCCTGCTGACGCTGCAGTTGCTCGATCAGCGACACTGGCTCGGCGACCCGCGGGTTGAGTTGAGGTATGCCGGTGACTCGCCCGACATCCACTTGCCATTTTTTGCGTTGCCCTCCGAGATGCTGCTGGCAGATGATTTCAATGCCAAAATTCGCGACCGGTTGATCAGTGAAGTGCACTTGACCTTCAATAATCGCGAGTTCGACCCGCAATCCCCTGAAATCATCCAGCGGCTTCGGGATAGTCTTCCACTCGTCAGCCAGGACGCCGATGTCGCCGAGTTGTTCGCGACATGTTCAGGACGGGAAGTGTATGTAATCGCCACCGGGCCTAGCCTTGAGCAGCACTTCGAGCAGCTTCGGGCCGTGCGCGAACAAGAGCCGAGGCCGTTGTTCATCAGCGTCGATACCGCCTATAGACCCCTGCGCGAGCAGGGCATTACGCCGGACGTGGTGGTCACTATCGATCAGCGCATCGGCTTCAGGCACCTGCCGCCGGAAGACACCGGCGACATCCCTCTGGTCTATTTGCCATTGAGTGATCCGCAGGTGCTTGCGGCCTGGAAAGGTGTCCGTTACGTCGGATATTCCGCCAGCCCGGTCTATGCCGAACTCCGCCAGCAGATCAGCAAGGCTGAACTGTATGTCGGCGGCAGTGTGATTCATCCTGCGGTGGACTTGGCGGTGAAAATGGGGGCGGACCGGATTACCCTGTTCGGCGCCGATTTTGCGTTTCCCATGAACAAAACCCATGCTGGCTGGAACGATGGTGACCTTGGGCCGGGTGTCAGTCAGGCCAGGCACTGGGTGCTCGACGGGAATGGTGAGCGTGTCAGCACGCAGTTGAATTTTCGCAGTTATCTGTGTGAGCTGGAGCGCTACATTGCCGGGCACCCAAAGGTGCGTTTTTTCAACAGCAGTCGGGCAGGCGCAATGATTGTTGGTACGGCGTTCAATCAGGAGTTTGTGCAATGACCGAATTTGCACAATGCATCATTGAGTGCCGCCAGTGCGCGGGGTTGTTTCGACTGGGGCGTGATGTCGAGGCGGCGCTGTCTATGGTCGACGTTTTCGAAAAATCGCAGGACCTGTTTAGTAAAACGCCTCCAGCGCTCCAGCAGCAGTGGGCGCAGTTGCTCATGTTGATGTTCGCCGCTCAAGAAGCACAGGACTGGTTAGGGCTGGCGGACTCGATGGAGTATGAGTTGATCGATTTGCTGGAAGCGGGCCAGTCTCATCGTTGAGCGGTGCTCTGCCGGTCAGCGCCGTTTAGTGTTTTTGGTGTCGCGTGCAATTTTTTTGGCGTCATTTTTCTCTCGTGGGTGTCGTGCAAGCCGTTGTTTTCGTAGGGGGTGGCAGTGTGATGGCATTTTTTTTCAAAAAAGCCCTCAAGCAACCTGCAATCGCGACGATAACTACTACGAAGGTTCTCTAGGCCATACCCGGCGGTTGCCAGGGCCGGAAGCCAGTACCCAACCAACGAGGAATTCATCATGCCATTAGGCGTAAACACTAACGTTGCATCCCTGTCCGTTCAAAAGAACCTGGGTCGTGCATCGGACGCTCTGTCTACCTCCATGACTCGCCTGTCTTCCGGCCTGAAAATCAACAGCGCTAAAGACGACGCCGCCGGCCTGCAGATCGCTACTCGTATGACCAGCCAGATCCGTGGTCAGACCGTAGCCATCAAAAACGCCAACGACGGTATCTCGATGGCTCAGACCGCTGAAGGCGCTCTGCAAGAGACCACCAACATTCTGCAACGTATGCGTGAACTGGCTGTTCAGGCGCGTAACGGTACCAACATCACTGCTGACCGTACCGCGACCAACGCCGAATTCACTCAGCTGTCTGATGAACTGACTCGTATCGCCCAGAGCACCAACCTGAACGGCAAAAACCTGCTGGACGGTTCTGCTGGCACCATGGTTCTGCAAGTAGGTTCCAACACCGGTACTGCTAACCAGATCTCCCTGACCCTGAGCAGCAGCTTCGCCGCTTCCAGCTTGTCCGTAGGTTCGGGTACTACTGTTCTGACTGGTGCTACCAGTGCTGCAGCTTTCTCGGCAATCGACGGTGCAATCACCGCGATCGACAAAGCTCTGGACACGGTCAACGCCGTTCGCGCCAACCTCGGTGCTTCGCAAAACCGTCTGACCAGCACCATCTCCAACCTGCAGAACGTCAACGAAAACGCCACCGCTGCACTGGGTCGCGTACAAGACACTGACTTCGCTGCTGAAACGGCCAACCTGACCAAACAGCAGACTCTGCAACAAGCTTCCACCGCTGTTCTGGCTCAAGCCAACCAGTTGCCTTCCGCTGTACTGAAGCTGCTTCAGTAATTTTCGGTTGAGTTTTAGCGGGGGAGTGCGCTTGTCGTGCTCTCTCGCTTTTTAGCTTCAGGAGTGATGGATATGGACATGAGCGTAAAGCTGAACTTGTCTTACCTGGCTGCTCAACAGTCGAACATGGCGGTTGCTCAACAGGCAGGCCTGTCTCACGGCGCCAGCGAACGCGTTCCACCGGAGGCTGAAAGCAAAGACTCGGATCCGGACAAACTGAAGTTGGCCGTGCAGGAGATCGAGAAATTCGTCCAGTCGATCAAGCGTAATCTGGAGTTCTCGATTGATGACGCGTCCGGAAAAGTGGTTGTGAAAGTGATTGCCACGGAATCCGGTGAAGTGGTGCGACAGATCCCTTCCGAAGTAGTTTTGAAGCTGGCGGAGAGTTTGAGCACTGCGAGCAATGTTCTGTTTGATGCCAAAGCCTGATAGCTGGCATGAATCGTGTTTATGCGTTGATGTGACGGCGTGACCGGTCAAAAGGCCGGCGGCAGACATTAAGGGAGATGTACATGGCAAGTCCAATTACACCGGGTACGGGCCTTGGCTCCAACCTGGAGATCAGTGCGATCGTTACCGCTTTGGTCAACGCCGACAGTTCTGCCAAACAGAACCAGATCAAAACCCAGACCACTCTCAACACATCGAAAATTTCGGGTGTCGGCACGCTCAAAGGTGCTCTGGCCGCCTTTCAGACCGCCATGGACAAGCTGAGCAGTGTGACCAGCCCTGCGTTCAGTGGTTTTGCCGCAACTTCGTCGGCAGCGTCAGTCTTGACCACGACGTCTGACAACACCGCCGTCAATGGCACTTACACCATTAAAGTCAACAACCTGGCTACCGGTTCCAAAGTTGCCAGTGCTTCTTTTGCAGGCGGTGCGAGCAGTGCCATTCCGACTGGTACTTTGACCATCAGTCAAAATGGCACTGGCTACAACGTGGCCATACCTGCTGGCGCGACGTTGCAAACTACGCGTGATGCGATCAACACCACGCTGAGTGCACAAGGTATTTCGGCTAACATCGTCACCGACAGCACTGGCTCGCGCCTGGTGATCGGGTCGACCACGACCGGCAAGGGCTCGGACCTTGTCGTCAGTGGCATTGCGGGTCTGAACATCGACGGCACGCAGCTGATGGGGACTATCCCCGATCCTGCAAACCCGGGGCAGACCCTGCCTGATCCGGCCAGTGCCGGTTCCATTGGTGCGTTGGCCGCTGATGCAAGCCTGACGATTGATGGCCTGGCGGTAACCAGCAAAACCAACACCGTCACCTCGGCCGTGAGCGGCTTGAGCATGACCCTGGTAGCGGCGGGCACTTCGACGGTAACCGTAGCGACCAACACGACTGGTTTGCAGACTTCGATTCAGTCATTTGTCGATGCCTACAACACGTTGGTGAAAACGGTTAACTCGCTGACTCAGGCCACTGCCGATAAAGATGGCAAGCTGACGGTCTCTGCGCCAATGACCGGTGATTCGCTGCCGCGCGCGTTGATTGCCGATATCCGCAAAGAACTGACCACCCCGGGCCCTGGCGGACAATTGTCGGTGCTGGCCCAATTGGGTATCACCACCGATCAGAAGGCCGGTACGCTGAACTTTGATTCCGCCAAGTTCACCACGGCTATGAAAGACAAGTCGCTGGGCAGTCAGGTGCAAACACTGTTCACCGGTACGAACAGCACGAACGGTCTGCTGGCCCGAATGAAGACGGCGATTACTCCGTACGCGCAGACTGGCGGCATCCTGGATCAGCGTAATACCAGCCTGAACAAACAGAAAAGCGACCTGAGTACTCAGCAGGTAGCACTGGACTTGCGTATTACCAAGATGACGGCAACGTTGACCGCCAAGTACAACGCGATGGACCTGTTAGTCGGACAGATGAAGGCGACGGCGAGCAATATTACGTCGTTCTTTGACACCATGAATGCTCAAGCCAAAGCCTGATCGTTAAATTAATGGCACAAAAAACCCGGCTGCGTTTTAAGCGCGCCGGGTTTTTGTCTTTTGCTTTAAAGTTTTTTGACTCGTTGACGATATATTGGTTAGGTAAGCCCTAGCGGTATGATGAGGTAAAAACATGAATCCGATGTTGGCCCTTCGGCAATATCAGAAAGTTGGAGCGCAGGCTCAAGTCTCCGAAGCCAGTCCGTACCGCTTGGTGCAGATGCTGATGGAGGGTGGGCTGGACCGTATTGCTCAGGCCAAAGGCGCTATTGAGCGTAAAGATACGCCGGGTAAAGGTGTCTTGATCAGCAAGGCCATAGGTATCATTGGCGGCTTGCGTGAAGGTCTTGACCTCGAGAACAAGGCGGATGAAGTAGAGAGGCTGGACAATCTTTACATGTACATGATGAAGCGTCTGGCTGAGGCGAACGTCAATACCGATCCGGCGATTCTCGACGAAGTCTCCGACTTGCTTCGCACTGTCAAAGACGGCTGGGATGGCATCGCCCCTGCTGGCCCGCAGTTTTAAGGAGATCACCATGAGTCTTGTATTGCAGCGAATCGAACACACCCGCGACGCCCTGGTCGGTGCATTGGCCGAGCGAAACTGGGAGGCCATCGGTGAGTTGGACCTGGCGTGCCGTTCCTGCATGGAAGACGTTTTGAGTGAGGCATCAGTGGACGAGGCCGCGTTGCGCAACAACCTTGAGGAGTTGCTATGGGTGTATAAGCAATTGCTCGAGGCGGCGACGGGGGAGAGGCAAGCGATAGTCGACGAGATGTCGCAGATCCATCAAGCACAGAACGCGGCAAAGGTTTACCATCTGTTTGGTTAATTAATCCTCGGTTAATCCAAACATAGTGCGCCATAAATTTGACTGTGCACGGTTTTTTGACTTAACTAGTGGCTGGTTACAGATTTCAGGCGTGTACAGGCAGAATGTGTCTGCAAGCGTCTAGCTTGCCCCATCATTTTTGGGCATTGAGTTGACTAGGGAAGTTGCTATTGCATGTGGCGTGAAACCAAAATTCTGCTGATTGATGACGATAGCGTCCGCCGCCGTGACCTGGCGGTGATTTTAAATTTTCTCGGTGAAGAAAATTTACCCTGCGGAAGCCATGACTGGCAGCAGGCTGTCGGCTCTTTGTCATCAAGTCGTGAAGTGATCTGTGTCCTTATTGGGACGGTCAATGCTCCTGGCGCACTTACGGGCTTGTTAAAGACACTCGCAACCTGGGATGAGTTCCTTCCGGTTTTGTTAATGGGCGATAATTCTTCCATTGACCTGCCTGAAGACCAGCGTCGCCGAGTGCTGTCGACCCTCGAAATGCCGCCCAGCTACAGCAAACTGCTCGACTCCCTGCACCGTGCCCAGGTCTATCGCGAGATGTACGACCAGGCCCGCGAGCGCGGTCGTCACCGTGAACCCAACCTGTTCCGCAGCCTTGTCGGCACCAGCCGGGCGATCCAGCACGTGCGTCAGATGATGCAACAAGTGGCTGACACCGACGCCAGCGTACTGATCCTTGGTGAGTCCGGTACTGGCAAGGAAGTGGTTGCGCGCAACTTGCACTACCACTCCAAGCGTCGTGACGCGCCGTTCGTGCCGGTCAACTGCGGGGCGATCCCGGCCGAGTTGCTGGAAAGCGAATTGTTCGGCCACGAGAAGGGCGCCTTTACCGGGGCGATCACCAGTCGTGCCGGACGTTTCGAACTGGCTAACGGCGGTACGCTGTTCCTTGATGAAATCGGCGACATGCCGCTGCCGATGCAGGTCAAGCTGCTGCGCGTACTGCAGGAGCGCACGTTCGAGCGTGTGGGCAGCAACAAGACCCAAAGCGTCGACGTGCGCATCATTGCGGCGACCCACAAGAATCTCGAAAGCATGATCGAGATTGGCACCTTCCGCGAAGACTTGTACTACCGCCTGAACGTGTTCCCGATCGAGATGGCGCCGTTGCGCGAGCGCGTCGAAGACATCCCGTTGCTGATGAACGAGTTGATCTCGCGCATGGAGCACGAGAAACGCGGTTCGATCCGTTTCAACTCCGCCGCGATCATGTCGCTGTGCCGTCACGGCTGGCCGGGCAACGTTCGCGAACTTGCCAACCTGGTGGAGCGCATGGCGATCATGCATCCCTACGGGGTGATTGGCGTGGTCGAGTTGCCGAAGAAATTCCGCTACGTCGATGACGAAGACGAGCAATTGGTCGACAGCCTGCGCAGCGATCTGGAAGAACGAGTGGCCATCAACGGTCACACCCCGGACTTCGCCGCCAATGCCATGCTGCCGCCCGAAGGCCTGGACCTGAAGGACTACCTCGGTGGTCTGGAACAGGGGCTGATTCAGCAGGCACTGGATGATGCCCATGGCATCGTCGCGCGCGCCGCCGAGCGTCTGCGCATTCGTCGCACCACGCTGGTGGAAAAGATGCGCAAGTACGGTATGAGTCGTCGCGATGGAGATGAACAGGCGGAGGATTGACGCCTGTTTTTTCAACCCCGCTCATCGACAGGCGTTTTTTCCGGCTCCGCACGGATTGCCGGAAAAGACGCCCTCACACTTCATAAAAACCCTCTAAGCCGGTAACGATGGGCATCTCTTTGCCTGCAAATCCGCGATCAAGGCTTGATGATCCGGCTGTAATCACCCGCCAGCCCACCACTGGCGCCGATGCTTAGAGTGGAACGCTTCCTGCTTAGCCTCCTTTGATCAGTAATGAACAACATTTCATTGACGGTTGTATGCCGGGGCATTTTCACGTGCTGCCCTCGTTAAAGCGGATACCTGCGATCGCCTCGGCCGTGAAGGCTGTCTCAGCGAGTTCGACCTTCGCCCCTTATTCAATTGGTGTGAGCATGACAAATACCCCCTCCGTCCAAGGTGCTTGCCTGGCGTCGAAACCCCGGCCTGTCCATGCACTTGGCAGTGCAGATCGACTCGTCGAGGCGTGTGAAGTGCTGGTCGCGCAGCAGCCATCTTTCGAAGACGGCGAGTCGCCAGTTGGCGTGGTCATCCATGCGTACCACGCCGATGTGCTGCGAGATATACTGGTCCGTTTGATTAGCCTGCATGAGCGCCTTCACCTCTACGTAACCTGCGTCGCTGGCCGTGACGATACGGTAGGTGCTCAGCTGGCGGCCAGCGGGCTGAGTTATTCGCTGTACCGGGTGCCCAACCATGGGAGGGATGTTTTGCCATTCCTTCAGGTGCTGCCGTTTCTGCGTGCCGATAACATTCACACACTGGTCAAGCTGCATACCGAGCACCCGGCGCGCGTGGACGTGGCGAACGCCTCGGCCCATGACCTTTTTGATGACCTGCTTAACCCTGTACGCTTCCGCCAATCGATAGAGCACCTTGCCGACCCGGCGCGCCATCCACTGCTTGGCACCGAGAAGTACTGGCTGCCGATCACTCAAAACCTTGATGAAAGCACCCGCACACGCCTGGTTTCGCTGTCCGAGCGCGCCGGTTTTGACGCACGAGGAATCGACGAGGCGCATTTTTTTGCCGGCACTATGTTCTTCATGCGCACCGAAGCGTTGGCTCCCCTGGCGCGGCTGCACCTGACGGGCAAAGACTTCGAAACCGAACGCGGCCAGCCTGAGGGCACCTTGGCGCACGCCTTGGAACGCTTTTTCGGCGTGCTAGCGAATGCCGGCCAACAGCAGCGAAATATCGACCTGTATCGACGCTGGCTGGACACCCGGCAACTGGCTGCCGCCGAGCTGGAAAATTTACCGGCGCGTCTTGCGAGCTGGCCGCTGCAACCGGACGTGATGGTGGTGTTGACCGATACTACCGGTGACATAGCATTGTTGCGTTCCAGCCTGGAAAGCATCGACCGCCAGCTTTATGGGGCGGCGGCCATCGTAGTGCTGTCCGATGCCGAGCCGGTAGGGGTGACGCCAGCCGACAATCTGGTGTGGCTGCCGCTGGCTGAATCCTGGCCGAGCCAGCTCAATGAGCTGTTGCAGAGCATCCAGGTCGATTGGTGCTACCTGTTGCGGGGCGGCGACCACCTCGATCCCCACGCGCTGCTGTTGCTCGCCGAAGGCGTCGCCCTGAACCCCGGCATCAGCGCTTGCTACAGCGATGAAGACTCGCTGACCGTAACCGGCTGCCAGGGCCCTGTATTCAAGCCTGACTTGAACCTGGATCTGTTGCGCAGTTACCCGTATGTCGGCCGGACCCTGGCCTTCAGTCGCGAGGCCGTGCTGGCTGATAATGGCTTTGATCCTGCCTTCGCCGAACTGGCGCCCCATGACCTGCTCTTTCGGCTGGTTGAAACTCATGGGCTGGGCACTGTCGGCCACCTCGCTGATGTGCTGGTGCACCAGACTATCGACTTCGGTCAGTGGCTCGGTGAACCCCAAGTCATCGCGCACTCCGCGGCTATCGTTGAGGCGCACTTGCAGCGCCTGGGGGTGGCTCATGAACTGCGCGCAGGACCTTTGCCGATGGTCAACCGCGTGGTTTATCAGCACACCGCGCAGCCGCTGGTCTCCATCCTTGTGCCCACCAAGGACTGCCTGCCGATGCTGATCCGCTGCATCGAAAGCATCATGGAGAAAACCCGCTACACGAATTACGAACTGATCATCATCGACAACAACAGCGAAACCGCCGAAGCCCGGGATTGGTTCAGCGGTATGGAGCGCTTGAACAACCCCAAGGTGCGCATCCTTCGTTATCCTCACCCATTCAATTATTCGGCGATCAACAATTTTGCCGTCAGCCAGGCGCGTGGCGATTACCTGGTGCTGCTAAACAATGACACCGCAATTATTGATGGAGGCTGGCTTGATGCGCTGCTCCATCACGCCCAGCGGCCAGAAGTGGGGGTCGTCGGCGCTAAACTACTATTCCCCAACGGGACTATTCAGCATGCAGGCGTGGTGCTCGGCTTGCGCGGCGTTGCAGACCACCCATTCTTCGGCGACCCGATGCAGTCCAACGGCTACCTTCACCGTTTGCAGGTTGACCAGAACTACAGCGCGGTGACCGCCGCCTGCCTGATGATCCGTACCGAGCTGTACCGTCAGGTGGGCGGAATGGATGAGGCAGGCCTGGGGGTTTGCTTTAACGACGTAGATCTGTGCCTGAAAGTCGGCCAGGCCGGACAATTGATTGTCTGGACACCCTATGCGGTGGTCGTGCACGAATCCAACGTGAGCCAAAACAGGGTCGACACGACCAGGCTGGAAGCCAAGCGTGAGCGCTTCAAGGGCGAGCAATCAGTGATGTACCAGCGTTGGCTGCCACAACTTGCCAACGATCCGGCCTATAACCGCAACCTGACTCTGGAGGGCAGCGGTTTTGCCGCCGAATCCCGCAGCGAGGCTGGATGGCAGCCATTCGCGAGTCGCGCAGTGCCTTACGTATTGTGCTACCCAGGCGACGCTTTCGGCTGCGGACATTATCGGGTGCGTCAGCCCTTCGCTGCCATGAAGGCCGCGCGGCTGGTCGAGGGCGCGGTGAGCGATTGGGGGCTTCAAACGGTAGAGTTGGAACGCCTGGCGCCGGACACGATCATCTTCCAGCGGCAATACACGACGCCCCAGCTCGAATTCATGCAGAACACCAAGACCTTCTCCAAGGCCTTCAAGGTTTACGAGCTGGATGACTACATTTTCGATGTGCCCACCGGCAACTCAAGCCACGAAATGCCTCCCAAAGACATTGCCAGGCGCCTGAAAAATGCGGTGGGTCTGTGCGATCGGCTGGTGGTGTCGACGCAGCCGCTGGCCGACGCACTGAAAGGGTATAGCGCCGATATTCGCGTGGTAGAGAACCGCCTGCCAAGCCAGTGGTGGAGCGGTCTGAGCAGCCACCGTCAACCAGGCCGCAAGCCTCGGGTCGGGTGGGCGGGCGGCTCGGGTCACGGTGATGACTTGCAACTCATTGCTGAGGTGGTGCGTGAATTGGCAGGGGAAGTGGAATGGGTGTTTATGGGCATGTGCCCACCGGCACTGCGTCCCTATGTTCACGAATTCCATCGGGGCGTGAACATCGAGAAATACCCGGCACGCCTGGCCGGCTTAAACCTGGACCTGGCGTTGGCTCCTTTGAAAGACAACATGTTCAACGCCTGCAAAAGTAATTTGCGGCTATTGGAATACGGCGCCTGTGGCTTCCCGGTGATCTGCTCGGACATCCTCTGTTATCGCGGTGACTTCCCGGTGACAAGGGTCAGTAAAAAGCCCAAGGACTGGATTGCCGCTATTCGCGAACATCTCGCTGAACCCGACGCCAACGCCAAGGCCGGAGATGCTCTGCGCAGCGTGGTACTGGATAACTGGATGCTCAGGGACGAACACCTGTTGGCGTGGCGAAACGCTTGGCTGACAAATTGAATAAGGGGCCAGCCTGTGTGCTGGCCTTTTTTTTGGTTCATCACGGATTACCGGGAAAGACGCTCTTGATCTTCATAAAGAAGAACTCGCTATCCCGGTAACCGTAAGCCATCCGCTTTATGACCTTTATTCGATTGTTTATTCCTTCCAACTGACCGGTGTGCATCGGCCAGCGAACCCGGCTCACGATGCCCCGCCAGTAAGCCTTTAGCCGTTTGGCAAACTGGATCAGAGCAGGTATTTCGCTTTCATGAGCATGGCGCAGCCATTGCTTCCATGCCGATCTCCAGCTCCAGGCAGTACTCGGCGTCCAGAGCGTTTTGAGTTCGGCCTTCATTAAATAGACCGTCATCAATGCCTGGTTAGCCGCCAGCAGATCCCCCAGGCGAACCTGTTGTTCCGGTGTTTTCAGGTTCTGCGGATTACGCAGAAGCAGCCATCGCGCCTGCTTGATGACCTTTCGGGCCGGTTTGTCATGACGCAGTCGATTGGCTTCGTCGACGCGCACCCGATCAATCACCTCTCGGCCATATTTGGCCACCACATGGAACAGGTCGTAGACCACGCGTGCTTGCGGGCAGTGCTGACGAACCTCCAGATCAAAAGCGGTATTCATGTCCATCGCCACCGCTTCGATGCGAGCGCAACCCTCTGGCCCCAGCTCTTCGAAAAATGGCCTGACCGCCGCCCGGCTGCGGCCTTCGCCGATCCACAGCACCCGCCGTGTATCCGCATCCAGGACAACGCTGGCATAACGATGACCTTTGAACAGTGCGAACTCGTCCATCACCAAACGTCTCGGTTGCGCCTTTGGCAAAATGCTCAATGCTGCTTGCAAGGCTCGACGCTCCAGCAACCGAACGGTCTCCCAATGCAGCCCAAACATCTGCGCCACGTGCAACGTGGGAAGGCGTTCACAGGCTTGAATGACCGCCTCTGCCAGACGACGTGTCATACGGGCATAGCGATCCAGCCAACTGACGGCCTCCATGCGTTTGCCGCAATCGCGGCAATCAACGCGCCGGAGCAAAACGCTCAGGCGCACCGCACGACCGAGAATGGGCAAATCACGAATGACTCGCTCGCAATACTCATGCGTGGTTGAACAGATTTTTTGGCAGCCGCCACAGGAAGGAAATCGAGTGGCGTGAGGAGTCAGATCGATCTGTAGGGCATCGCCATCAGGCTTGATGGTGACGACAGAAAAGCCCTCCCAAAAAGGAAGGAAAGTATTAATATCGCGCATAAGAACGCCGGTTTGTTAGATGTGTTTGCTCGCACGAACATCATCAATCAAATCGGCGTTCTTGTTTCTGTGTTTCCCGGGATTCCGTGAAGAACCTTTTTTTTAGGCACGGGTATTGCTACATCCCTCGCAACGTTCCATTTAACTGACGGTCAGCCTAGCGAGAGAGCGAGATGCCCCAAGCCGCCCAGATGTCTCCTGTCCCAGACGCTTCAGGACAACCGTCGTCCATAGAGCTGGCAAGCCGGCTTGGCCTTGAGCAGGCGTTTGCGCTGTTCAGCCAGATGTCGAGTCAACTGACCGATTCCTACAGCATGCTCGAAGCCCGGGTCACCGAGCTCAAGGGCGAGTTGGCCGTGGTCAGTGCCCAGCGCATGCAAGAGCTGGCGGAAAAAGAACGACTGGCCAATCGTCTGCAAAATCTCCTCGATCTGCTGCCCGGCGGCGTCATCGTTATCGATGCCCAAGGCATCGTGCGTGAAGCCAACCCGGCGGCGTGCGAATTGCTCGGTCTGCCGCTCGAAGGCGAACTCTGGCGTCACGTCATCGCCCGATGCTTTGCGCCTCGCAAGGACGACGGTCACGAGATCTCGCTCAAGGACGGTCGGCGTCTGTCGATCGCCACTCGCTCGCTGGACGCCGAGCCGGGTCAATTGGTGCTTCTCAACGACCTGACTGAAACCCGTCATCTGCAAGATCAGCTGGCCCGTCACGAACGCTTGTCTTCCCTGGGGAGAATGGTCGCCTCGCTGGCGCATCAGATTCGCACGCCGTTGTCGGCCGCTTTGCTGTACGCCAGTCACTTGACCGAGCAGGAGCTGCCGGTCGCTACACAGCAGCGGTTTGCCGGTCGCCTGAAAGAGCGTCTGCATGAGCTGGAGCATCAGGTACGCGACATGCTGGTGTTCGCTCGCGGCGAGTTGCCGCTGACCGACCGCGTCTCGCCCAAACAGCTGATGCAATCGCTGCAAGCAGCGGCGCTGACCCATATTCAGGACCTGCCGGTGCGTTGGCAGTGCGACAGTCATGCCGGCGAGTTGCTGTGCAATCGCGACACGTTGATCGGAGCGATCCTCAACCTGATCGAAAATGCGATTCAGGCAAGTGCCGGCGATATCCGTTTGAAGGTTCACTTGTACACCCGCGAAGACAACCTGCGCGTGTGCGTCAGCGACAGCGGCAGCGGCATCGACAGCACGGTGCTGGCGCGTCTGGGGGAGCCGTTTTTTACCACCAAGACCACCGGAACCGGCCTGGGCCTGACCGTGGTCAAGGCCGTGGCGCGTGCGCATCAGGGAGAATTGCAACTGCGCTCGCGGCCGGGGCGTGGCACGTGTGCGCAGGTGGTCCTGCCGCTTTTTTCGGGTGGCAAACCTGGTGCTCAGGGAGCGGAATGAAAGGCATGGCAATCAAGGTTCTACTGGTTGAGGATGACCGCGCCCTGCGCGAAGCACTGGCCGATACGCTGATGTTGGCGGGTCACGATTTCAAAGCGGTCGGTTCGGCAGAGGAGGCGTTGGCGGCAGTGGCTGTCGAGGCGTTCAGTCTGGTGATCAGTGACGTCAATATGCCGGGCATGGACGGGCACCAGTTGCTTGGCATGTTGCGGGCGCGGCAGCCGCAATTGCCGGTATTGCTGATGACGGCCCATGGCGCTGTCGAGCGGGCGGTTGATGCGATGCGCCAGGGTGCAGCGGATTATCTGGTCAAGCCGTTCGAGCCCAAGGCCTTGCTGGACTTGGTCGCACGTCACGCGTTGGGCAATCTTGGTACGGCCGAGGGCGAAGGTCCGGTTGCGTTCGAACCGGCCAGTGCGCAATTGCTGGAGTTGGCCGCCCGAGTGGCGCGCAGCGATTCCACGGTATTGATCTCTGGCGAATCCGGCACCGGTAAAGAAGTGCTGGCCCGCTACATTCACCAGCATTCCCATCGTGCCGGTCAGCCATTTATTGCGATCAACTGCGCCGCAATCCCCGACAACATGCTTGAGGCCACGCTGTTCGGCCACGAAAAAGGCTCTTTTACCGGCGCCATCGCCGCCCAGGCCGGCAAATTCGAGCAGGCTGACGGCGGCACGATTCTGCTCGATGAGATTTCCGAAATGCCCCTCGGGCTGCAGGCCAAGTTGCTGCGGGTGTTGCAGGAGCGTGAAGTCGAGCGCGTTGGCGCACGCAAAACCATTACGCTGGATATTCGGGTCGTGGCCACCACCAACCGCGATCTGGCCGGCGAAGTGGCGGCGGGGCGTTTTCGTGAAGATCTTTATTATCGACTGTCGGTGTTTCCGCTGGCCTGGCGTCCGCTGCGCGAGCGCACCGCCGATATCCTGCCGCTGGCCGAGCGACTGCTGACCAAACACGTCAATAAAATGAAGCATGCAGCGGCGAAGCTATCGCCAGATGCGCAGGCGTGCCTGATCGCCTATCCATGGCCGGGCAACGTGCGCGAGTTGGACAATGCGATCCAGCGAGCCTTGATTTTGCAGCAGGGTGGTCTGATCCAGCCGCAGGATTTCTGTCTGTCAGGGCCGGTGGCCTGTGCGCCGTTGCCGGCATTGGTGGCTGCACCGTTGCGAGTTGTCGAGGTCGACGCCGAATCGGCTGGCGCGCTGGGCGATGACCTGCGCCGCCGGGAGTTCCAGATGATCATCGACACCTTGCGCGCCGAGCGTGGCCGTCGCAAAGAGGCCGCCGAACGCCTGGGCATCAGCCCGCGTACCTTGCGCTACAAGCTGGCGCAAATGCGCGACGCAGGAATGGACGTGGAAGCGTATCTATTCGCCACCTGAAAGTTGACGCACTCGACACATCCGCCATTGGTTTTGGGTTGAATCATGGATCGATGGGCTTTTGTTTGCCGTGGCCATGGAGCTGGCACCCTTGTTGCTAACACCTCAGTACCCGCCGAGTGAGTGTCAAAAAATTGCGGGTCGCCAACGAGAGTAGATCATGAGCCAAGGTATTGAATTTAATCGGTTGATGCTGGATATGCGTTCCATGCAAATGGATGCCATGTCTGCGCCGAAATCGACTGCCGCAGTCCCTGAATTGGGTGGCAGCAGCTTTTCCGACATGCTCGGTCAAGCCGTCAATAAAGTGAACGACACTCAGCAGGCGTCCAATCAATTGGCCAGTGCCTTCGAGATCGGCAAAAGCGGCGTCGACCTGACGGACGTGATGATTTCCTCGCAGAAGGCCAGCGTGTCTTTCCAGGCGTTGACGCAAGTGCGCAACAAGCTGGTTCAGGCTTACCAAGACATCATGCAGATGCCGGTTTAAGGACGAATTGAGTCATGGCAGAAGCAGTCGCCGATAACGTTCCGGCCAAGACCACCCCAATAGACGGCAAACCGCCGCTGTTCGGGTTGTCCTTCCTGGAAAACCTTTCCGAGATGACCATGTTGCGTCAGGTAGGCCTGTTGGTCGGCCTGGCTGCGAGCGTGGCGATTGGTTTTGCCGTGGTGCTGTGGTCGCAGCAGCCGGACTACCGGCCGCTGTACGGCAGCCTTGCCGGTATGGACGCCAAGCAGGTCATGGACACCCTGGCTTCCGCCGATATTTCCTACACCGTTGAACCGAACTCCGGTGCCTTGTTGGTCAAGGCCGATGATCTGTCCCGTGCGCGACTGAAACTCGCGGCGGCTGGTGTCACTCCCAGCGACGGCAATATCGGCTTTGAAATCCTCGACAAGGACCAAGGCCTCGGGACCAGCCAGTTCATGGAAGCGACCCGTTATCGTCGCGGCCTCGAAGGTGAGTTGGCGCGGACCATTTCCAGCCTGAACAACGTCAAGGGTGCTCGCGTGCACCTGGCGATTCCGAAAAGCTCGGTGTTCGTGCGTGATGAACGCAAGCCAAGTGCTTCGGTTCTGGTCGAACTGTATTCCGGTCGTTCTCTGGAGCCGGGTCAGGTGATCGCGATCATCAATCTGGTCGCGACCAGTGTGCCTGAGCTGAGCAAATCGCAGATCACCGTCGTCGACCAGAAGGGCAACCTGCTGTCGGATCAGGCGGAGAACTCCGAGCTGACCATGGCCGGCAAGCAATTCGATTACAGCCGTCGCATGGAAACCATGCTGACCCAGCGTGTGCACAACATCCTGCAACCAGTGCTGGGCAACGATCGCTACAAAGCCGAAGTGTCTGCCGATGTCGATTTCAGTGCCGTCGAGTCGACCTCCGAGCAGTTCAACCCGGATCAGCCGGCGTTGCGCAGCGAGCAGTCGGTCAATGAACAACGCACCGCCAGCAATGGCCCGCAAGGTGTGCCGGGTGCCCTGAGCAACCAGCCGCCGTCGCCGGCCTCGGCACCGCAAACCACCGGCGGCTCGACAGCCTCGGCCGGCATGGTGCAGCCAGGCCAGCCGTTGATCGATGCCAACGGTCAGCAAATCATGGACCCGGCCACCGGCCAGCCAATGTTGGCGCCGTACCCGGCAGACAAGCGTCAACAATCCACCAAGAACTTTGAGCTCGACCGTTCCATCAGCCACACCAAGCAACAGCAGGGCCGATTGAATCGCCTGTCGGTGTCGGTGGTGGTCGACGATCAGGTCAAGGTCAACGCAGCCAACGGCGAAACGACCCGTGCGCCGTGGAGTGCCGACGAATTGGCGCGCTTCACTCGCCTGGTGCAGGATGCGGTCGGTTTCGACGCCAGCCGTGGCGACAGCGTGAGTGTGATCAACATGCCGTTCTCCGCTGAACGCGGTGAAGTGATTGCCGACATTCCGTTCTACTCGCAACCGTGGTTCTGGGACATCGTCAAGCAAGTGCTGGGCGTGTTGTTCATCCTGGTGCTGGTGTTCGGCGTACTGCGTCCGGTGCTCAACAACATCACCGGTGGCGGCAAAGGCAAACAGCTGGCCGGCATCGGCAGCGACGTCGAGTTGGGTGGCATGGGCGGCCTGGACGGCGAACTGGCCAACGACCGCGTCAGCCTCGGCGGCCCGCAAAGCATCCTGCTGCCGAGCCCGAGCGAAGGCTATGACGCGCAGTTGAATGCAATCAAGAGTCTGGTGGCAGAAGACCCGGGTCGCGTGGCCCAGGTCGTGAAAGAGTGGATTAACGCAGATGAGTGATAACCGAGCCGTTGCCGCCAAACTGACCAAGGTCGACAAAGCCGCGATTCTGCTGCTGTCCCTCGGTTCGACCGATGCTGCCCAGGTGTTGCGTCACATGGGGCCTAAAGAGGTCCAGCGCGTGGGTGTTGCGATGGCCCAAATGGGCAACGTGCACCGCGAGCAAGTCGAGCAGGTGATGAGCGAGTTCGTCGACATCGTCGGCGACCAGACCAGCCTGGGCGTCGGCTCCGACGATTACGTGCGCAAAATGCTGACCCAGGCATTGGGCGAAGACAAGGCTAATGGCCTGATCGACCGCATCCTGCTGGGGGGCAACACCAGTGGCCTCGACAGCCTGAAGTGGATGGAACCGCGCGCCGTCGCCGACGTGATCCGTTATGAGCACCCACAGATTCAAGCCATCGTGGTCGCGTACCTCGACCCGGATCAGGCCGGCGAAGTGCTCGGCAACTTCGACCACAAGGTGCGCCTGGACATCATTCTGCGGGTTTCCTCGCTGAACACCGTGCAGCCAGCGGCCCTGAAAGAACTCAACCAGATTCTCGAGAAGCAGTTCTCCGGCAACTCGAATGCCTCGCGCACCACCCTGGGTGGTATCAAGCGTGCGGCCGACATCATGAACTTCCTCGACAGCTCGATCGAAGGTCAGCTGATGGACTCGATCCGCGAAGTCGACGAAGACCTGTCCGGTCAGATCGAAGACCTCATGTTCGTGTTCAACAACCTGTCGGATGTCGACGACCGCGGGATTCAGGCATTGCTGCGCGAAGTGTCTTCCGACGTGCTGGTGCTGGCCCTCAAGGGTTCGGACGAAGGCGTCAAGGAAAAGATCTTCAAGAACATGTCCAAACGGGCGGCCGAACTGTTGCGCGACGACCTCGAGGCCAAAGGCCCGGTGCGCGTCAGCGACGTGGAAACCGCGCAGAAAGAAATCCTCACCATTGCCCGCCGTATGGCCGAAGCCGGAGAAATCGTTCTCGGCGGGAAGGGCGGCGAAGAGATGATCTAAGGTCACTATGTCGTCCAAACATGATGAGTCCCAGACCGACCTGATTCGTGGCAAGCACGTTGCCGGTTTCGACGTCTGGGCGCTGCCCAGTTTCGACCCTTTCGTCCCGGAACCCGAGCCAGAACCTGAGCCCGAGCCGCCGGAGATGGAAGAAGTGCCGCTGGACGAAGTCCAGCCGCTGACCCTCGAAGAACTCGAAGCGATTCGCCAGGAAGCCTACAACGAAGGCTTCGCCGTGGGCGAAAAAGAAGGTTTCCACAGCACCACGCTCAAGGTTCGCCAAGAAGCCGAAGCGGCGCTGACGCCGAAGATCGCCGGTCTTGAGCAACTGATGGTCAACCTGTTCGAGCCTATCGCCGAGCAGGACACGTTCATTGAGCGATCCATGATCGATCTCGTGCAGCACATCAGCAAACAGGTGATTCAGCGCGAATTGACCATCGACTCGACGCAGATCGAACACGTTATGCGTGAAGCGCTCAAGCTCCTGCCGTTGGGCGCGGGCAATGTGCGCCTGTACATCAATCCGCAGGACTTCGAACAAGTCAAAGCCCTGCGCGAACGCCACGAAGAAACCTGGCGCATCGTTGAAGACGAGTCGCTGTTGCCCGGTGGTTGCCGAGTAGAAACTGAACACAGCCGTATCGACGCCACCGTCGAAACCCGCATCGCCCAAGTCATGGCCAAGCTGCTCGATCAGTTGCACGATCAGGCGTTGCATCCGTCTGCGCCAGACCTGCACCTGGAACTGCCGGTCGATGAAAAGCCTGCTGTTGCGCCGGTCGAAGCGGAACTGGACATCCCTGATGCGCCTTGACCGCACCAGCTTCGCCAAACGCCTGAGCGGTTACGCCGAGGCCACGGAACTGGCCGGCGCACCGATCCTTGAAGGGCGCTTGCTGCGTATGGTCGGGCTGACCCTCGAAGCCGAAGGTTTGCGCGCGGCCATGGGCAGTCGCTGCATGGTCATCAACGACGACAGCTACCACCCGGTGCAGGTTGAAGCCGAGGTCATGGGCTTCTCCGGCAGCAAAGTGTTCCTGATGCCCGTCGGCAGCGTTGCGGGCATTGCGCCCGGTGCCCGCGTGGTTCCACTGGCCGATACCGGCCGATTGCCAATGGGCATGAGCATGCTCGGTCGGGTGCTTGATGGCGCCGGTCGTGCGCTGGACGGCAAGGGCGGAATGAAAGCCGAAGACTGGGTGCCGATGGACGGCCCCACCATCAACCCGCTCAAGCGCGAGCCGATCAGCGAACCGCTGGACGTCGGCATTCGTACGATCAACGGGTTGTTGACGGTCGGTCGCGGCCAGCGGCTCGGGCTGTTCGCCGGTACCGGCGTCGGTAAATCGGTGCTGCTGGGCATGATGACGCGCTTTACCGAGGCCGACATTATCGTCGTCGGGCTGATTGGTGAGCGGGGTCGTGAGGTTAAAGAATTCATCGAGCACATCCTCGGTGAAGAAGGGCTCAAGCGTTCGGTGGTCGTGGCGTCGCCGGCGGACGATGCGCCGTTGATGCGTCTGCGCGCGGCGATGTACTGCACGCGCATCGCCGAATATTTCCGCGACAAGGGCAAGAACGTCCTGTTGCTCATGGATTCCCTGACCCGTTTCGCCCAGGCCCAGCGGGAAATCGCCTTGGCCATCGGCGAACCGCCCGCCACCAAGGGTTATCCGCCGTCGGTATTCGCCAAGTTGCCAAAACTGGTGGAGCGCGCCGGTAACGCCGAGAAGGGGGGTGGTTCGATCACGGCGTTCTACACCGTGTTGTCAGAAGGCGATGACCAGCAGGACCCGATTGCCGATGCCGCGCGAGGCGTGCTCGACGGCCACATCGTGTTGTCCCGGCGTCTGGCCGAAGAAGGTCACTACCCGGCCATCGACATCGAAGCGTCCATCAGCCGGGTCATGCCGTCGGTGGTCAGCCGGGAACACATGGCCCGCGCGCAGATGTTCAAACAGTACTGGTCGCGCTATCAGCAGAGTCGCGATTTGATCAGCGTTGGCGCGTACGTGCCAGGCGGTGATCGTGAAACCGACACTGCGATTTCGCTCCAGCCAGCCATGGTCACTTACCTGCGTCAGGGGTTGAACGACAACATCGGCATGGGCGCCAGCGTCAATCATCTCGCTACCATCTTCGCCCCTGCGGCGGGCGGCTAACCGGTCATGGCACTGAGCCGAGCCGCGCGCCTGGCACCCGTGGTGGAGATGGCCGAAAAGGCCGAGAAAGCTGCGGTCATGCGCCTCGGGCATTTTCAGGGCCAGGTGCGTGTGGCGGAGAGCAAACTCGCCGACCTTGAAGCTTTCCGCCTCGAATACCAGGAGCAATGGATCGTGCGCGGCAGCAGTGGCGTATCCGGCCAGTGGTTGCTGGGGTATCAGGGCTTCCTGGCGCAACTCGGTACGGCCATCGATCAGCAGCGGCAGAGCCTGAATTGGCATCAAAACAACCTGAACAAGGCGCGCGATACCTGGCAGCAGGCGTTCGCCCGTGTTGAAGGTTTGCGAAAACTTGTACAACGCTACATGGACGAGGCACGGCAGCTGGAAGACAAGCGCGAGCAGAAATTGCTTGATGAGCTGTCGCAGCGCTTGCCCAGACATGATCCGTATTGAACAATCGTCGGACCTTGCTCCCCTTCCAACCAAGTGCTAAACCTTGTACAGCACGTTAGCCAAAGACAAGGAAGCCGTTAAATGACAGTCCATGCAGAAGTATCCCAGGATGGGAAAACACTCACGATTTCGGTCAAGGGACGATTCGATTTCAACAAGCATCAGACATTTCGTGAGTCCTACGAAAACGTTCTGCCAAAACCCAAATCCTTCGAAGTGAACTTGAAGGACGCCACCTACCTCGACAGCTCCGCGCTGGGCATGCTGCTCCTGTTGCGGGATCACGCCGGGGGTGAAAACCCCGATATTCGCGTGGTCAATAGCAGTTCGGACGTGAGGAAAATCCTCGCCATCTCCAATTTCGACAAACTGTTCGACATCACTTGACTGTCGTGCAGTCGCTCGAACCCCTGACGATTCTCATCGCCGAAGACAGCGCGGCCGATCGCATGCTGCTGTCGAGCATCGTCCGCCGCCAGGGCCATAACGTGCTGACCGCCGCCGATGGTGCTGAGGCGGTCGAAACGTTTCGTCAGCAGCCGCCGCACCTGGTGTTGATGGACGCGATGATGCCGGTGATGGACGGTTTCGAGGCGGCGCGGCAGATCAAGCTGCTCGCCGGGGAAACCCTGGTGCCAATTATCTTCCTGACCTCGCTCAGCGAAAGCGAAGCCCTGGCCCGATGCCTGGAGGCCGGCGGCGACGATTTTCTGGCAAAGCCCTATAACCCGGTGATCCTGGCCGCCAAGATCAAGGCGATGGATCGCTTGCGCCGTTTGCAGGCCACCGTGTTGCAGCAGCGCGACCTGATCGCCAAGCATCATGACTATTTGCTGAATGAGCAGCGGGTGGCCAAGGCGGTTTTCGACAAGGTCGCGCATTCCGGCTGCCTGAGTGCGCCGAATATTCGCTACCTGCAATCGCCTTATGCCCTATTCAACGGTGATCTGCTATTGGCTGCCTTCACCCCGGCCGGCGACATGCACGTGTTGCTGGGGGATTTCACCGGTCATGGTTTGCCGGCAGCCGTGGGCGCCATGCCGCTGGCGGAAGTCTTCTATGGCATGACTGCCAAGGGTTACGGCTTGTCCGAGACCCTGCGAGAGATGAACGCCAAGCTCAAACGCATTCTGCCGGTGGACATGTTCTGCTGCGCAACCTTGCTGTGTCTGAGCTTTCAGCGACGTTCGGTGGAGGTCTGGAATGGCGGTATGCCGGACGGTTATCTGCACACCATCGCTACGGGTGAGCGCAAGCCGCTGAGCGCGCGCCATCTGCCACTGGGTGTACTGAGCCCGCAAACCTTCGATGACCGCACCGAAGTATTCCCGATGGCCCTAGGGGATAGAGTGTTTCTGTTGTCTGACGGGGTCATCGACACCTGCGATGGTAATGAGCAGTTGTTTGGCGTGGACCGGTTGCAACAGGTGTTTGCAGCCAATCGTCAACCTGACGCGCTGTTCGGGGACATCGAACAGGCCCTTCGGGATTTTGGCGGTGAGGCCCGCGATGATGTGAGCATGGTCGAAGTCAGCCTGCTGGAGGCGGCGCAACTGAGCCCGCCAGCGCTGGTGTACTCCGACAGCGGTCAGTCCTGTCCGCTGGACTGGTCGGTGAATTTCGAATTTCGCGCCGAGACCCTCAAGCGGTTTAATCCGCTGCCCTACCTTTTGCAGTTGTTGCTTGAGGTCCACGGGTTGCGGGCTCAAAGCGGCGCGCTCTACAGTGTGCTCGCCGAGCTGTATTCCAATGCACTGGAACACGGCGTGCTCGGGCTGGACTCAAGCCTCAAGCGCGATGCGTCGGGTTTTGCTCGTTATTACCAGCAGCGCAATGAGCGGTTGGAGGCGTTGCAGGACGGTTATGTGCGGGTGCATTTGCAGGTCGCGCCAGAAGGCAAGGGCGGCTGTCTGTTGGTTCGGGTTGAAGACAGTGGCAAGGGGTTCGACGTGGCGCGAGTGCTGGAACGCCCCCTTGATGGCGTCCGTCTGTCGGGTCGAGGCATCAGCCTTGTCCGCCAGTTGGGCCGTAACGCGAGCTGGTCTGACGAGGGGCGTAGTGCACGCGTGGAGTTTTTCTGGGAGGCTCTGGCATAATTCACCCATTCTTGATCAAGGAGTGAGCAAGTGGCTGACACACATCTGGACCGCGATTTACTGAATGCGTTGCAGGAAGTCATGGAGGAGGGGTATCCGGAGCTGTTGGATACTTTCATCGCCGACTCCGAGGAGCGTTTGCGCGTCTTGCGAAACGCTGATGATGCCGCGCAACTCATGAGTGCCGCTCACAGTTTCAAGGGCAGCAGCAGCAATATGGGCGCCGTTCGCCTGGCCGAGCTCTGCCATGAGCTGGAACAGCGCGCCAAGCAAAAATGCCCCGCAGGCATTGAGAAGCTGGTGGGAGAAATCGACGGCGAATTCGCCATCGTCCGACCGCTTTATGAAGCGGAAAAGCAGCGCTGTCTCGCCGGATAATCTGACCTCCCGGCGCTTTTAGCGCTGGGTGGACAAACCTGGCTCGACCCTTGCAGTCATCTCGTTCAACTGTACCTACGATCCCAGTGCAGCGGAGACCGTTTTATGCCCGTTACCCCCAATTCACTTCTTCAGGCCAGCACAGCGGCCAAGACGCTGGCCGCGTCCGCCAATACCCCGGCGGTGGCTGCCGAGCCAGGGGACAAGGCGTCCAGCTTCGCTGAGGTCTACGCCGATCAGGCTCAGGACAAGCCTGTCGTGGTCGATAATAAACCGGTCAAACCGGCGTCTGACAATGCAGCGCAAGGCACTGCAAGAAAAGACGTCAGCAGCGACAAGGCTGCCGCCCCGGAACCCGCGGTTGCCGATAGCGGCAATTCCTTGCCCGCCGATAAACCGGCGCAGACCGAGGAGGCGGTTGCCAGCGATGTCGCGCCGGATACCACTGAGACGCCGGTAGTCGACGCGGCGCCTGTCGATCCGAATCTCGATCCGTCCCTTGATCCGGCCTTGATGGCGGCTGTGCAGCCGGTGATCACGGTGCCCGTCGAGCCGGCCGCTCCGGTTGTCGTTGCCGCGCAACCGCAAGTCGCGACGCCCGTTGCCGCGCCTGCGCAAGCGGTGGCTGCACCCGTCGCGGCAACCGCCGACAGTGATTTCGATCCTGAAGCCGATCCACTCGATGCCCTGCCAGCGGTGCGTCTGGCCATGGAACAAAGTGGTCATGTTTCTGCGTCCAGCCAGTCCCAGCCCAAAGTATCGCCGGCCCCGCCCCAGGCTCAGGCTGACGGCGAACTGACCTCGGCGCAGAACTTTGCCGCCGGCATGGCGAGCATGCTCGACCTGCAAACCGACAAGGACAGCACCAGTCAGGGTGGCGAGAAAGCGTTCAGCGGCCTGATCGATGACGGCCTGAAAGACTTGAAATCCGCCAGCAGCGATACCCGCGTCGATGATTTTGCCAACCGTCTGGCGGCGTTGACTCAAGCGGCTACGCCGAAAACAGCCAATGCATTGCCTGTGAATCAGCCCATCGCCATGCACCAGAGTGGCTGGACTGAAGAAGTGGTCAACCGGGTCATGTACCTCTCCAGCGCCAACCTCAAAGCAGCCGACATTCAGTTGCAGCCTGCCGAACTGGGGCGTCTGGATATCCGGGTGAACATGGTTCCGGACCAGCAGACCCAGGTCACCTTCATGAGCGCCCATCCAAGCGTACGCGAAGCACTGGACAGCCAGATGCATCGCCTGCGTGACATGTTCACGCAGCAGGGTATGGGGCAGGTCGACGTCAACGTGTCCGATCAGTCGCGTGGCTGGCAAGGGCAGGGCCAGGAGCAGGCGCAACAGGGGCAGGGTGGTCGCACCAACGCCGCGGGTGGTCGTGTCGACTCAATGGATGAAGAGCTTGCACCGACCGTGGCTGAAGTGGCCCAAGCCGCCACCAGCGTGATTGGCTCCAGCGCCGTCGACTACTACGCCTGATAAAACGCAAAACCTGTGGGAGCGAGCCTGCTCGCGAAAGCGGTGTATCAGCCAACAACGCTGTTGGATGTGAAGCCACCTTCGCGAGCAGGCTCGCTCCCACATTTGTTTGTGGTGTCCCTGACATCCCCGCCCGGCACCCTCCCGACACTTCTGGCATAACACTTGCTCTTGCCTTGCCGTGCGACTGTGAAAACCCGAATAGTGACGGATTATTGGCATGGCGAAGAGCGAAGCAGTAGTAAAAGACCCCGCAACCAAAGGCAAGATCAAGCTGATTGTTTTGATCGTGGTGGCCTTGCTGCTGGCGATCGGCATGTCCGTGGGGGCGACCTGGTTCTTCATGCACAGCGCCCAGAGCAAACCGGCTGCGGTGGAAACCGTCGTGGTCGGCAAGCAGCCCGCGATTTTCGAACCCATGGCGCCGGCCTTCGTGGCCAACTACAACCAGAATGGTCGTCAGCGCTACATGCAGGTGAGCATCACCATGCAGGGCCGTAATCAGGCCGATCTGGAAGCGCTCAAAGTGCACATGCCGGTGATCCGCAATAACCTGGTCATGCTGTTCTCCGGACAGGATTTCACCACCCTGGCGACGCCGGTTGGCCAGGAAATGTTGCGTCAGAAGGCCACGGCCAGCGTGCAGGAAGTGGCGCAGAAAGAACTCGGCAAAGTGGTTATCGAACAGTTGCTTTTCACTAATTTCGTACTGCAGTAGGAACACGACATGGCCGTGCAGGACCTGCTGTCCCAGGATGAGATCGATGCGCTGTTGCATGGCGTCGACGATGGTCTGGTACAGACCGATAACGTTGCTGAACCCGGCAGCGTCAAAAGCTACGATCTGACCAGCCAGGATCGCATCGTCCGCGGACGCATGCCGACCCTGGAAATGATCAACGAGCGTTTCGCCCGCTACACCCGTATCAGCATGTTCAACATGTTGCGCCGCTCGGCGGACGTTGCCGTCGGTGGTGTGCAGGTGATGAAGTTCGGCGAATACGTGCACTCGCTGTACGTTCCGACCAGCCTCAATCTGGTCAAGATCAAGCCCTTGCGCGGCACCGCGCTGTTCATCCTCGACGCCAAGCTGGTGTTCAAGCTGGTGGACAACTTCTTCGGCGGCGATGGCCGTCACGCCAAGATCGAAGGGCGTGAATTTACCCCGACCGAACTGCGCGTGGTGCGCATGGTGCTGGAGCAGGCCTTCGTCGATTTGAAGGAAGCCTGGCAGGCGATCATGGAAGTGAACTTCGAGTACATCAACTCGGAAGTGAACCCGGCCATGGCCAACATCGTCGGCCCAAGCGAAGCGGTGGTGGTGTCGACCTTCCACATCGAACTCGATGGCGGTGGTGGTGACCTGCACGTGACCATGCCGTACTCGATGATCGAGCCGGTGCGCGAAATGCTCGACGCAGGTTTCCAGTCGGACCTCGACGATCAGGACGAGCGCTGGGTCAACGCCCTGCGTCAGGACGTGCTGGATGTCGATGTGCCGATCGGTGCCACGGTTGCCCGTCGCCAGTTGCGCTTGCGCGACATCCTGCACATGCAGCCGGGGGACATTATCCCGGTCGAGATGCCGGAAGAAATGATCATGCGCGCCAATGGCGTGCCTGCGTTCAAGGTCAAGATGGGCTCGCACAAAGGCAACCTCGCGTTGCAGGTGATCGAGCCGATCGAGCGCCGCTGACCGGCGCTCAAACCTCCTTTTTTAACAGACTGCTACTAACCGAATTTTTGCCCGCCGAGGACAAATGATGAACGACGATATGAACGCGCAGGACGACCAGGCGCTGGCTGATGAATGGGCTGCGGCCCTGGAAGAAACCGGTGACGCCGGTCAGGACGATATCGACGCCTTGCTGGCTGCCGATACCGCTGGCTCGTCGTCCAACCGTCTGCCGATGGAAGAGTTCGGCAGCGTGGCGAAAAACAATGATCCGGTCAGCCTGGAAGGTCCGAACCTGGACGTGATCCTTGATATCCCAGTGTCGATTTCCATGGAAGTGGGCAGCACTGACATCAATATCCGCAACCTGCTGCAACTCAACCAGGGGTCGGTGATCGAGCTCGATCGTCTGGCCGGTGAGCCGCTGGACGTGCTGGTCAACGGCACGCTGATTGCTCACGGTGAAGTGGTCGTGGTCAACGAGAAGTTCGGCATCCGCCTGACGGACGTGATCAGCCCAAGCGAACGCATCAAGAAGCTGCGCTAAGTGAAAAAGGTTCTGGGGTGTGTACTGGCGATGCCGATCAGTGCGCTGGCTGCCGAGACGGTAGCGACCGCTACGACGGCGGCCGCGCCGGCGGTCAGCAGTGGTGTGGCGGGGCAATTGACGCAGTTGGTGTTCGGCTTGCTGCTGGTGCTGGGGTTGATTTTCTTCCTCGCCTGGCTGTTGCGCCGGGTCCAGCAGGCCGGGCCGGCCGGCAAAGGGCAGGTGATCGAGCTGATCGGCTCCCGTGCACTAGGCCCTCGCGATCGTCTGATGCTGGTGCAGGTCGGCAACGAACAGATCCTGCTCGGCCTCAGCCCTGGCACCATCACCGCGCTGCATGTGCTCAAGGAGCCGGTGCAAGTGCCGGATGTGACTGAAAAAGCGACCCCGGAGTTTGCCCAGCGTCTATTGGAGATGCTCGGCAAGGATCAGAAGGATAAGAAGTAATGGGTGCGTTACGCCTCGTCTTGACGCTGGCCCTGATGCTGGCTGCGCCGCTGGCGTTCGCCGCCGATCCGTTGTCGATCCCGGCGATCACGCTGGGCACCAACGCCAATGGCGCTCAGGAATACTCGGTCAGCCTGCAAATCCTGCTGATCATGACCGCGCTGAGTTTCATCCCGGCGTTCGTCATGCTGATGACCAGCTTCACGCGGATCATCATCGTCTTCTCGATCCTGCGTCAGGCCCTGGGCCTGCAGCAGACCCCGTCCAACCAGATCCTCACGGGCATGGCGCTGTTTCTGACGCTGTTCATCATGGCGCCCGTATTTGATCGGGTGAATCAAGACGCCTTGCAGCCGTATCTGGCGGAAAAACTCACCGCTCAGGATGCCGTCGCCAAGGCCCAGGTGCCAATCAAGGACTTCATGCTGGCGCAGACGCGCAGCAGCGATCTTGAATTGTTCATGCGCCTGTCCAAGCGCACCGACATCGCGTCGCCGGATCAGGCGCCGCTGACCATTCTGGTGCCGGCGTTTGTCACGTCGGAGCTCAAAACCGCGTTCCAGATCGGCTTCATGATCTTCATTCCGTTCCTGATCATCGACCTGGTCGTGGCCAGTGTGTTGATGGCGATGGGCATGATGATGCTCTCACCGCTGATCATTTCCCTGCCGTTCAAAATCATGCTGTTCGTGCTGGTGGATGGCTGGGCATTGATCATCGGCACCTTGGCAAGCAGCTTCGGCGGTGTGTCGCCATGACGCCGGAAGTCGCAGTAGACATTTTTCGCGAAGCGCTATGGCTGACCACCATGATGGTCGCCATTCTGGTGATTCCAAGCCTGCTGGTCGGCCTGTTGGTGTCGATGTTTCAGGCGGCCACGCAGATCAACGAACAGACGCTGAGCTTCCTGCCGCGTTTGCTGGTGATGTTGGTCACACTGATCGTTGCCGGCCCATGGCTGGTGCAGACGTTCATGGAGTACATCCTGCAGTTGTACGGCAGTATTCCTCTGGTCATTGGCTAGACCATGCCGTCGCTGTTGCAGCTGACCGACACCCAGATCAGTACCTGGGTGGCGACGTTCATGTTGCCGCTGTTCCGCATCGGCTCGTTGTTGATGGTCATGCCGGTGTTCGGTACAACGCTGGTGCCCAAGCGCGTGCGCCTTTACTTCGCATTGGCGATCACCGTGGTGATTGCGCCTGGGCTGCCGCCGATGCCGCCGGTCAGTGCGCTGGACTTGAGCGGGCTGCTGCTGATTGCCGAGCAGATCCTGATTGGCGCGATTCTGGGTTTTGCCTTGCAGCTGTTCTTTCAGGCTTTCGTGGTCGCCGGGCAAATCGTCTCGATTCAGATGGGCATGGGCTTCGCGTCGATGGTCGACCCCACCAACGGCGTTTCGGTGGCGGTGATCGGACAGTTTTTCACCATGCTGGTGACGCTGCTGTTCCTGTCGATGAATGGCCATCTGGTGGTGTTTGAAGTCCTGACTGAAAGCTTCACCACCATGCCGGTTGGCAGCGGGTTGTTGGTCAATCATTTCTGGGAACTGGCCGGCAAGCTCGGTTGGGTCCTGGGGGCCGCGTTGTTACTGGTGTTGCCGGCGATCACGGCGCTGTTGGTGGTCAACATCGCATTTGGCGTAATGACCCGCGCCTCGCCGCAACTGAACATTTTCTCTATCGGCTTCCCCCTGACTCTGGTGCTCGGGTTGTTTATCGTCTGGGTCGGGTTGGCGGACATCATCAATCAGTATCAACCGCTGGCCACCGAGGCCTTGCAGTTTTTACGCGAACTGGCACGGGCGCGCTGAGTCATGGCTGAGAGCGAAAGCGGTCAGGACAAAACAGAAGACCCCACGGACAAGCGCAAAAAGGACTCCCGGGAAAAGGGTGAGATTGCGCGATCCAAGGAGCTCAACACGCTCGCGATCATGCTCGCCGGCGCCGGCGCCCTGCTGATTTTCGGCGGTGCCCTGGCGCAGGAAATGATGGAATTGATGCGGATGAACTTCACGCTGTCGCGGGAGGTGATTCTGGATCAGCGCAACATGGGTATCTTCCTCCTACATTCGGGGCAGATTGCGCTGGTGGCGATTCAGCCGGTGATGATCACCTTGCTGTTAGCTGCATTGATCGGTCCGATCTCCCTCGGTGGCTGGTTATTCGCGGCGGGCTCAATGGCGCCGAAATTCAGCCGCATGAACCCTGCGGCCGGACTGAAGCGGATGTTCTCACCCAAGTCGCTCGTCGAACTGCTCAAGGCGCTGGCAAAATTCCTGATCGTGCTGTTCGTGGCGTTGGCGGTGTTGTCTTCCGATATCGACGACTTGATGCGCATCGCGCACGAGCCGTTGGAAATGGCGGTTATTCACAGCCTGCAGGTGGTGGGCTGGAGCACCTTGTGGATGGCCTGCGGGCTGATCATCATCGCCGCCGTCGACGTGCCGGTGCAGCTGTGGGAAAGCCACAAGAAACTGCTGATGACCAAGCAGGAAGTGCGCGACGAGCACAAGGATCAGGAAGGGCGGCCGGAGGTCAAGCAACGCATTCGCCAATTGCAGCGCGAGATGTCGCAGCGGCGGATGATGGCGGCCATTCCCGAGGCTGACGTGGTTATTACCAACCCGACGCACTACGCCGTCGCCCTCAAGTACGACCCGGACAAAGGCAGCGCGCCGGTGCTCCTGGCGAAGGGCAGCGACTTCCTGGCCTTGAAAATCCGCGAAATCGCCGTGGCCAACAATGTGCTGCTGCTCGAATCGCCCGCCCTGGCGCGTTCGATCTATTACTCCACCGAGCTGGAGCAGGAAATCCCCGGTGGCCTGTACCTGGCTGTCGCCCAGGTATTGGCCTACGTCTACCAGATCCGCCAGCACCGCGCGGGCAAAGGCAAGCCGCCTGAGCCGCTCAAGGATGACCTGCCGATTCCACCGGATCTGCGCCGCGATTCCTGACCCACCGCTGTAGCAAAAAACGCCAATCAATCCCTCTGTTTAGCTCCTCTGCAAAAGTTGGAAGGCTTCTTGCAATAGCCGCTTTGCGCCAGCTTCAGGCGTCAAAAGTTTGCTTTAAAGGAACGGGGAAAACCGTGGATCGCTCTCAGTTATTCAACAGTGCTCGCACAAACGTTGCCGACTTAAGTCGGGGCAATCTGGGCGTGCCGTTGTTGCTGCTGGTCATGCTGGCGATGATGATGCTGCCGGTGCCGCCGTTCCTGCTGGACGTGTTCTTCACGTTCAACATTGCGCTGTCGATCGTCGTGCTGCTGGTCTGCGTCTACGCCTTGCGGCCGCTGGATTTCGCGGTGTTCCCGACCATTCTGCTGGTCGCGACGTTGCTGCGACTGGCGCTGAACGTGGCCTCCACGCGGGTGGTGATGCTCCACGGTCAGGACGGCCACGCCGCCGCCGGTAAGGTGATCCAGGCCTTCGGTGAGGTGGTGATCGGCGGTAACTACGTGGTCGGTATCGTGGTTTTCGCGATTTTGATGATTATCAACTTCGTCGTGGTGACCAAGGGTGCCGGGCGGATTTCCGAGGTGAGCGCGCGCTTCACCCTCGATGCAATGCCCGGCAAGCAAATGGCAATCGATGCCGATTTGAACGCCGGCCTGATCGACCAGAACCAGGCCAAACTGCGCCGGATGGAAGTCGCCCAGGAAGCCGAGTTCTACGGTTCCATGGACGGTGCCAGCAAATTCGTGCGCGGTGACGCCATCGCCGGCCTGTTGATTCTGTTCATCAACCTGATCGGCGGCATGGCGGTCGGTATCTTCCAGCACGGCATGAGCTTCGGCGACGCCGGACGCGTGTATGCCTTGCTGACCATCGGTGACGGTTTGGTGGCGCAATTGCCATCACTGCTATTGTCGACCGCGGCGGCGATCATGGTGACCCGCGCTTCCGGCTCGGAAGACATGGGCAAGCAGATCAATCGCCAGATGTTTGCCTCGCCTAAAGCGTTGGCTGTGGCGGCAGGTCTGATGGCGGTGATGGGGCTGGTGCCCGGCATGCCGCACTTTTCTTTCCTGAGCATGGCAGCCCTGGCGGCTGGCGGTGCGTACCTGTTCTGGAAGAAGCAGAACGTGGTCAAGGTCCAGGCCCTGCAAGAGGTCAAGCGTCAGCAGGAACTGCTGCCTTCGCCGGCTCGCGCCATGGAGACCAAGGAACTTGGCTGGGATGACGTCACCCCAATTGACATGATTGGCCTGGAAGTCGGCTATCGCCTGATCCCGTTGGTGGACCGCAATCAGGGGGGACAACTGCTGGCGCGGATCAAGGGCGTGCGCAAGAAGCTGTCCCAGGACCTGGGCTTCCTGATGCCGACGGTGCATATCCGTGACAACCTCGACCTGGCACCGAGTGCGTATCGCCTCACACTGATGGGTGTGATTCTGGCTGAAGCCGAGATCTACCCGGATCGCGAGCTGGCGATCAACCCCGGGCAGGTCTACGGCACACTTAATGGCATAACCGCCAAAGATCCGGCTTTTGGGCTGGAGGCGGTCTGGATCGAAATCAGCCAGCGCGCTCAGGCGCAATCACTCGGATACACCGTGGTCGATGCCAGTACGGTTGTGGCCACCCACTTGAACCAGATTCTGTACAAGCACTCCAGCGAACTGATCGGTCACGAAGAAGTCCAGCAACTCATGCAATTGCTGGCCAAAAGCTCGCCTAAGCTGGCTGAGGAATTGGTACCCGGCGTGGTTTCGCTGTCGCAGTTGCTCAAAGTGTTGCAGGCGCTGCTGGCCGAACAAGTGCCCGTGCGGGATATTCGCAGCATCGCCGAGGCGATCGCCAACAACGCCGCCAAGAGTCAAGATACTGCCGCTTTGGTGGCCGCTGTGCGGGTCGGCGTGTCCCGCGCAATCGTCCAAAGCATTGTAGGCACTGACTCCGAGCTACCAGTGATCACCCTGGAGCCAAGGTTGGAACAAATATTGCTCAATAGTCTTCAGAAGGCAGGACAAGGCTCGGAAGAGGGCGTTCTGTTGGAGCCAAGCATGGCAGAGAAGCTGCAGCGCTCGTTGATCGATGCGGCGCAGCGTCAGGAAATGCAAGGTCAACCGGTGATTCTGCTGGTGGCCGGCCCGGTTCGCGCCATGTTGTCGCGATTTGGCCGACTGGCAGTCCCGGGTTTGCATGTGTTGGCTTATCAGGAAATCCCTGACAACAAGCAAGTGACCATCGTTGCGACAGTAGGGCCCAACGGCTGAGGTAGTGGTTTATGCAAGTTAAGCGTTTTTTCGCCGCCGATATGCGTCAGGCCATGAAACTGGTTCGTGATGAGCTGGGCGCCGATGCCGCCATTATTGGCAATCGCCGGATCGCCGGTGGTGTCGAGCTGACAGCTGCGCTGGATTACAAATTGTCGGCGCTGGCCCCGCGTGTTCCGAACATGGAACTCGAGGATGAGCTGCGCAAGACCCAGACGCGCATCGTCACTGCCCAGGCCGAATTGAGCCTGCGCGGCGATGGCGAGACCGAAGGCGACAAGACCACCAATCGCCAGTTGTTCGCCGGCCTGCCACTCACCGCTGCAGAACCACTGATCGAACCGACCTACGCCGAACCGCGTCGCTCGGCGCCTGCCCCGGCACCGGCCGCTGGCGGCGTTGACCCACGTGCATTCGACTCGATGCGTTTCGAGCTCAACAGCCTGCGCGAACTGATGGAAGTACAGCTCGGTTCGCTGGCCTGGAATCAGCTGCAAGGCAGCCGTCCGGCCCAGGCCAATCTGTGGCGTCGCCTGCAACGTATCGGCCTGTCCGGCCCGTTGTCACGCGATCTGCTGGCAATGATCGGTGATATCGATGAGCCCCGTCAGGCCTGGCGCATGTTGCTGGCGCACCTGGCGCGGATGATTGCCACACCGGAAGTCGAGCCACTGGAAGAGGGCGGCGTGATTGCCATGGTCGGTCCCGCCGGCATGGGCAAGACCACCACCTTGGCCAAGCTCGCGGCCCGTTACGTGCTCAAGTACGGCGCGCAGAACATTGCGCTGGTGAGCATGGACAGCTTTCGCATTGGCGCCCAGGAGCAACTCAAGACCCTGGGCCGTATCCTTAATGTGTCGGTGACCCACGTCGATCCGGGCCAATCACTGGTTCAGGCGCTGGAACCACTGCTGCGCAAACGCGTGGTGCTGATCGATACCGCAGGCCTTCAGGCCAGCGATCCAGCCCTGCGCATGCAGCTCGAAAGCCTGGCCGGACGTGGCATCAAATCAAAAAATTACCTGGTGCTCGCAACCACCAGCCAGAAACAGGTTCTAACAGCCGCTTATCACAGTTACAAACGCTGCGGGCTCGCTGGCTGCATCCTGACTAAACTGGATGAAACGGCAAGTCTGGGCGAAGTGCTGAGCCTGGCGATCAGTCATGAATTGCCGGTGGCGTACCTGACCGATGGCCCGCGGATCCCGGATGATTTGCATCTGCCGCGTCGTCATCAGCTGGTCAGTCGCGCCGTCAGCGTGCAAATGCAGGAAGAACCCAGCGAAGAAGCCATGGCTGACATGTTCGCTGATATTTACCACAGCCCGACCAAGCAGGTTGGCTGAGGTATTAATGAAAAGTTTTTGTACCTACATCGATGGTCTGCCATGCATTGTTCAGTTGCTGAACGCGCAGCCAGTAATGTGGCCTCCGTCTATGCAAGACAAGGTAAAGAAATAACATGGGCAGCATGCATCCCGTACAGGTGATCGCGGTGACCGGCGGCAAAGGTGGCGTCGGCAAGACTAACGTGTCAGTGAATTTGTCACTGGCCCTGGCCGAGCTCGGCCGTCGCGTCATGCTGTTGGACGCTGACCTGGGTCTGGCGAACGTCGACGTCCTGCTGGGGCTGACACCCAAACGTACACTGGCCGACGTCATCGAAGGCCGCTGCGAGCTGCGCGACGTTCTGTTGCAGGGCCCGGGCGGTATTCGAATCGTTCCGGCCGCGTCCGGCACACAGAGCATGGTTCACTTGAGCCCGGCTCAGCATGCCGGCCTGATCCAGGCGTTCAGCGACATCGGCGACAACCTCGACGTATTGGTGATCGACACCGCTGCGGGCATAGGTGACTCGGTAGTCAGTTTTGTTCGGGCAGCGCAGGAAGTCTTGCTGGTGGTCTGCGACGAGCCGACCTCCATCACCGACGCCTACGCACTGATCAAACTGCTTAACCGCGATTACGGCATGAACCGCTTCCGCGTCCTGGCCAACATGGCCCAGAGCCCGCAAGAAGGTCGCAACCTGTTCGCCAAGTTGACCAAGGTCACCGACCGCTTTCTCGACGTTGCCTTGCAATACGTCGGCGCGGTGCCTTACGACGAAAGCGTGCGCAAGGCTGTGCAGAAACAACGTGCCGTGTATGAAGCCTTCCCGCGTTCCAAGTGCGCCCTGGCGTTCAAGGCTATCGCGCAGAAAGTTGATACCTGGCCGCTGCCTGCCAACCCGCGCGGGCACCTTGAATTTTTCGTCGAGCGCCTTGTGCAACAGACCGCAGGACCCGTCCTATGACAGCCAGTGGCTACAACCTCTACAAGAAGTCGGCACGTGACGCGCAGTACGAGCTGATCGAGCGTTACGCGCCACTGGTCAAACGCATTGCTTACCACTTGCTGGCCCGTCTGCCGGCCAGTGTCCAGGTTGAAGACCTGATCCAGGCCGGGATGATCGGCCTGCTTGAAGTGTCGACCAAATACGACGCCAGCAAAGGCGCCAGTTTCGAGACGTACGCGGGCATACGAATCCGCGGCGCCATGCTTGATGAAGTACGCAAGGGGGACTGGGCGCCACGCTCGGTTCACCGAAATACCCGTATGGTCAGCGACGCAATTCGCTCTATTGAAGCTAAAACCGGCCGTGACGCTAAAGATCACGAGGTTGCGGCCGAACTCCAATTGAGCCTCGACGATTATTACGGGATTTTGAACGACACCCTGGGCAGCCGCTTATTCAGTTTCGACGATCTGTTGCAGGACGGCGAACACGAAGGGCTGCACGAGGATGGCGCGAGTGCTCATCTCGAACCGTCACGCGATCTGGAAGATGAACGCTTCCAGGCGGCGCTGGCGGACGCGATTGCCAATTTGCCGGAGCGCGAGCGACTGGTGTTGGCGCTGTACTACGACGAAGAGTTGAATCTCAAGGAAATCGGTGAGGTCCTGGGGGTCAGCGAATCGCGGGTCAGCCAGTTACACAGCCAGTGCGCGGCCCGTTTGCGGGGGCGTTTGGGGGAGTGGCGAGCGCGCTGAAGGCAGTGTGGGGACACTGCGAACGGGGCTGGTGCGGATTTGAACGGCACCGGTCGCGATCTGTTGTGCTCCAGACAGTCATCGAGTGAATTGCCGAATTGATTGAAATGGCGCGTCCAGGTGCTGGGCGCGTTTAAGACTGCTTGGAGGTCGAATTGGACAAGAACATGAAAATCCTCATCGTTGATGACTTCTCAACGATGCGGCGAATCATAAAAAACCTGTTGCGTGACCTTGGGTTCACCAACACGGTCGAGGCCGACGATGGCACTACTGCCATTCCGGTTCTCAACAGCGGGAGCATCGATTTTCTGGTCACGGACTGGAACATGCCTGGCATGACCGGTATCGATCTGCTGCGCCACGTCCGCGCCGATGAAAAGCTCAAGCACCTGCCAGTGCTGATGGTGACTGCTGAAGCCAAGCGCGAGCAGATCATCGAAGCGGCCCAGGCCGGCGTCAACGGCTATGTGGTCAAACCCTTCACGGCCCAGGCGTTGAAAGAAAAAATCGAGAAGATTTTCGAACGCATCGGTTGATCCACTGCGCCACGGGGGAGCTATGGAGCATAAAGAATCTTCACAGGGCGATTTTGAATCGACCCTGAAAAAACATGCCGTCGAACTGGTCGCCAGCCTTGAAAAAGGCAGGTTCGGCGAGGCTGTGCAACTGATCCATGAGCTCAATCAGACCCGTGACCGTGGCCTGTATCAAGAAGTGGGCAAGCTCACTCGCGAGCTGCACAGCGCGATCGTCAATTTCCAGATTGACCCGAACATGCCGCAAGCCGAGGAAGTGTCGCAGATCACGGACGCCACCGAGCGCCTGGGGTATGTGGTCAAGCTGACCGAGGCTGCGGCCAACCGCACCATGGACCTGGTAGAAAGCGCCACGCCGCTGGTCAACAGCTTGAGCGAAGAAGCCCAGGCCTTGAGCACGGACTGGAGCCGGTTCATGCGCCGCGAAGTCGGGGCTGAAGAGTTCCGTGAGTTGGCCCGCCGCGTCGACGGTTTCCTGACACGCAGCACGCAGGACAACCGCACGGTGTCGAGCAACCTCAACGACATCCTGCTGGCTCAGGATTACCAGGACCTCACCGGTCAGGTGATCAAGCGCGTGACCCAATTGGTCACCGAAGTTGAAAGCAATTTGCTCAAGCTCGTCCTCATGGCCAGCCAGGTAGACCGCTTTGCGGGTATCGAACATGACCGTGAATCGATGCTCGCCGAAAAAGATCCACAAAAACATCTCTCTCAGGGTGAAGGTCCGCAGATCCATGCCGATAAAAGAGAAGACGTTGTGTCCGGTCAGGACGATGTGGACGATTTGCTATCCAGCCTGGGATTTTAGAGTTTTAGCATTCTAGGTTTTTTAGGTTTTTAGACCTGTAGGAGCACCCCCTTAATGAGCTTCGGCGCCGATGAAGAGATCCTTCAGGATTTCCTGGTTGAGGCCGGCGAGATTCTAGAGCAACTGTCCGAACAACTGGTCGAGCTGGAAAGCCGACCGGATGACGCGGACTTGCTCAATGCAATTTTTCGCGGTTTTCACACTGTAAAAGGGGGCGCCGGCTTCCTCCAGCTCAACGAACTGGTGGAGTGCTGCCACATCGCCGAGAACGTGTTCGACATCCTGCGCAAGGGTGAGCGTCGCGTTGACTCGGAACTGATGGACGTGGTCCTCGAAGCGCTGGACGCGGTGAACAGCATGTTCGGCGAAGTCCGCGAGCGCAGCCCGGTTACGGCGGCGACCCCGCAATTGCTGGAGGCCCTGGCCCGTTTGGCCGAGCCGCAAACGGCAGACGAAGCTGCGCCGGTTGCTCACGTGGCTGAAGCACCTGCCGTCGAAAGCGAATCGGGTGACATCACCGATAACGAATTCGAACAACTGCTGGACTCGCTGAACGCCGTCAAGGCTCAGGCCGAGGCGCCAGTGGTTGCAGCTGCACCTAAGCCTGCCAGCGATGCCGCTGCCAGCGACGAAATCACCGATGCCGAGTTCGAGTCGTTGCTCGATCAATTGCACGGCAAAGGCCAGTTCGCCGTCGATGCCGTGGCGCCTGCGCCCGCCGCACCGGCTGCGCCGATAGCGGCAGGCGACAGCTCTGACATCACCGACGACGAATTTGAAGCACTGCTCGACCAGTTGCACGGCAAAGGCAATTTTGCGGTGGATGCGCTGGAGTCGGCCATTGCTTCGGTACCGGCTTCGCCTGCGCCAACCGCTGCCGCGGTGGGCGGGGATCTGATCTCCGATCACGAGTTCGAATCGCTGCTCGACGAATTGCACGGTAAAGGCAAGTTCACCGACGTGGCGACAGGCTCTGTCGTTACTGCCGCGGCGCCCGTCGCCAAGGCAGCGGCACCTGTGGCCAAGGCGCCAGAACCGAAAGCCGAGGCACCGAAACCGGCTGCCGCGGCCGCACCGGCCCCGGCCCGTGCTCCGGCCGCGCCGCCACCGGAAAAGCCAGCGAGCGAAGCCGAGACCACCGTGCGGGTCGATACCGCGCGTCTCGACGAAATCATGAACATGGTCGGCGAATTGGTACTGGTGCGTAACCGCCTGGTTCGCCTGGGTGCCAACAGTGCCGACGAGGCCATGTCCAAGGCCGTGTCGAACCTCGACGTGGTCACGGCTGACCTGCAAACCGCGGTCATGAAGACCCGGATGCAACCGATCAAGAAAGTTTTCGGGCGCTTCCCGCGCCTGGTTCGCGACCTGGCTCGCCAGCTCAAGAAAGAGATCAACCTGGAACTGGTCGGCGAAGAAACCGACCTCGACAAGAACCTCGTCGAGGCCCTGGCCGATCCGCTGGTCCACTTGGTGCGCAACGCGGTCGACCACGGCATCGAGTCGCCGGAAGAACGCGAAGCCTCGGGCAAGTCCCGTGGCGGTCGAGTGGTCCTTGCGGCGGAACAGGAAGGCGACCACATCCTGCTGTCGATCTCCGATGACGGCAAAGGCATGGACCCGCACGTCCTGCGTTCCATCGCGGTAAAACGCGGTGTGATGGACAAGGACGCGGCGGATCGCTTGAGCGACACCGAGTGCTACAACCTGATTTTCGCACCAGGGTTCTCGACCAAGACCGAGATTTCCGATGTGTCGGGTCGTGGCGTGGGCATGGACGTGGTGAAAACCAAGATTTCCCAGCTCAACGGTTCGATCAACATCTACTCGACCAAGGGCCAGGGCTCGAAGATCGTCATCAAGGTTCCGTTGACCCTGGCGATCATGCCGACGCTGATGGTCATGCTAGGCAACCAGGCGTTTGCGTTCCCGCTGGTGAACGTCAACGAGATCTTCCACCTCGACCTGTCGACCACCAACGTGGTGGACGGCCAGGAAGTGGTGATCGTGCGCGACAAGGCACTGCCACTGTTTTACCTCAAGCGCTGGCTGGTCAGCTCCGCCGCTCACGAAGAGCAGCGTGAAGGCCATGTGGTGATCCTTTCGGTGGGTACTCAGCGGATCGGCTTTGTCGTCGATCAGTTGGTCGGCCAGGAAGAAGTGGTCATCAAGCCATTGGGCAAAATGCTCCAGGGAACCCCGGGCATGTCGGGCGCCACCATCACCGGTGATGGCCGCATTGCGCTGATTCTCGATGTTCCGAGCATGCTCAAGCGTTACGCCACGCGGCGTATTTGATTCTGGTGGGGCGGGGCGACTGAGCCTCGCTCCGTCTAACGGAGTGTTTATGGCAGTCAAAGTCCTGGTGGTGGACGATTCGGGGTTTTTCCGCCGCCGCGTCTCGGAAATTCTTTCAGCGGATTCGAATATCCAGGTCGTCGGAACGGCGACTAACGGAAAAGAGGCGATCGATCAGGCTCTGGCCCTCAAGCCGGACGTGATCACGATGGACTACGAAATGCCCATGATGGACGGCATCACCGCCGTTCGGCACATCATGCAGCGCTGCCCGACGCCGGTGTTGATGTTCTCCTCGCTGACGCACGAAGGCGCCCGGGTGACCCTTGATGCGCTGGACGCCGGCGCCGTGGATTTCCTGCCGAAGAATTTCGAAGACATTTCCCGTAACCCGGAGAAGGTCAAGCAACTGCTGTGCGAAAAGATCCTGAGCATTTCGCGCAGTAACCGTCGCGCCAACACTTACAGCGCACCGGCTCCGGTCGCCGCGCCAGCCCCGACGCCTGCGCCTTCGAGCACCAGCAGTTACGCCAGCCACACACCGTCGCGTCCAGCGCCTGCTCCGATCCCGGCGCGCACCCATGGGCCTGTGTCGTCCGGCCCATCGTCGCCTGCACCGAAACGCAAGGCCTACAAACTGGTGGCCATCGGCACGTCCACGGGCGGCCCGGTCGCGCTGCAACGGGTCCTGACCCAGTTGCCGGCGAACTTCCCGGCTCCGCTGGTGTTGATCCAGCACATGCCGGCGGCGTTCACCAAGGCCTTTGCCGAACGTCTGGACAAGCTCTGCCGCATCAGCGTCAAGGAAGCCGAGGATGGCGACATCCTGCGTCCTGGCCTGGCGTTGCTGGCACCGGGTGGCAAGCAAATGATGATCGATGGCCGTGGCGCGGTGAAAATCCTGCCGGGCGACGAGCGTCTGAATTACAAACCCAGCGTGGACATCACCTTCGGTTCGGCCGCCAAGTCCTACGGCGACAAAGTTCTGGCGGTCGTGTTGACCGGCATGGGTGCTGACGGTCGTGAAGGGGCTCGCCTGCTCAAGCAAAGTGGCAGCGCGATCTGGGCTCAGGATGAAGCCAGTTGCGTGATCTACGGCATGCCGATGGCCATCGTCAAAGCCGATCTCGCCGATGCGATCTACGGGTTGGAAGATATTGGCAAGCACCTGGTCGAGGCGTGTATCTGATGGATGTTTTAAGCCTGATTGGCATCATCATGGCGTTCGTCGCCATCATTGGCGGCAACTACCTTGAAGGCGGCCACCTCGGTGCGCTGGCCAACGGCCCGGCAGCCCTGATCGTATTGGGCGGGACCATCGGCGCAGCCTTGCTGCAATCGCCGATGAGTGCGTTCAAGCGTGCCATGCAAATTCTTGGCTGGATTCTGTTTCCGCCGCGCGTTGACCTGGCCGGTGGCATTGATCGCGTGGTGAACTGGAGCCTGACGGCTCGCAAGGAAGGTTTGCTCGGTCTGGAAGGGGTGGCCGATGCCGAACCTGACAGCTACTCGCGCAAAGGCCTGCAACTGCTGGTTGACGGTGCCGAACCGGAAGCGATTCGCAGCATTCTGGAAGTGGATTTCTACACCCAGGAAAGCCGCGACATCGAGGCCGCCAAAGTCTTCGAAAGCATGGGTGGCTACGCGCCGACCATCGGGATTATCGGCGCGGTGATGGGCCTGATCCATGTCATGGGCAACCTGGCCGATCCGACCCAACTGGGCAGCGGCATTGCCGTGGCCTTCGTCGCTACGATCTACGGCGTGGCCAGTGCCAACCTGGTGTTGCTGCCGATTGCCTCCAAACTCAAGTCCGTGGCCTTGCGCCAATCGCGGTATCGCGAAATGTTGCTGGAAGGGATCCTGTCGATCGCCGAAGGTGAAAACCCTCGCTCTATTGAGTTGAAGCTTCAGGGCTTCATGGATTGATAGGAGTAATGGACTATGGCTCGTCGCCGGCAACCTGAAGAACATGTAAATCATGAACGCTGGCTCGTTTCCTACGCCGACTTCATCACCTTGCTGTTTGCGTTTTTCGTCGTCATGTACTCGATCTCTTCGATCAACGAAGGCAAGTACAAAGTCATTTCGCAGGCATTGATCGGGGTCTTCACCGACGCCGATCGCTCGCTCAAGCCGATTCCAGTCGGTGAAGAGCGGCCGATGACTGTGACACCGGCCAAGCCGTTGGTGAAAGACAGCGAACAGGTCGATGCCGGTGTTGCCGGCTCCAACGATCCGCTGAAAAGCATCGCCGATGACATCAGTGCGGCGTTTGGTGACCTGATCCAATCCAACCAGATGACCGTGCGTGGCAACGAGTTGTGGGTCGAGATCGAACTCAACTCCAGCCTGTTGTTTGGCAGCGGCGATGCCATGCCCAGCGACAACGCGTTCAACATCATCGACAAGGTCGCCGGGATTCTGAAGCCGTTCGACAACCCCGTTCACGTCGAAGGCTTTACCGACGATCAACCGATTCGTACCGCGCAGTACCCGACCAACTGGGAGCTCTCCTCGGCACGTTCGGCGAGCATTGTGCGCATTCTGGCGATGCAGGGCGTGAACCCGGCCCGTATGGCGTCGGTGGGCTACGGCGAATTCCAGCCGGTGGCCAACAACGCCACCGCTGAAGGCCGCGCACGCAACCGTCGTGTGGTGCTTGTGGTGTCGCGCAACCTCGATGTCCGCCGCAGCCTGACTGGCACCGGTACCGCTCATGCACAACCGGACGCCGCATTGAAGCGTGCTGGCACACAAACTGCACCGACCCCGGTCAAGTCGCCGGTACGAGAGAGCGCCGTCAATTCTCCGTCACCCGTATTAACACGTTGAGCTATTTCTCGGTCGACCCTGTCGGCCGGGCGGAACCCTTCGAATGAGAGTCTGGGCAGTTGCCAATCAAAAGGGTGGTGTTGGTAAAACCACTTCCTCTATCGCTTTAGCCGGTTTACTGGCCGAGGCGGGCAAGCGCGTGGTCGTGGTCGATCTCGATCCGCATGGCTCCATGACCAGCTACTTTGGTTACGACCCCGACAGCCTCGAGCACAGCAGCTACGACTTGTTCCTGCACAAGGGCAGCGTGCCGCAAGGCTTGCCCGGTCAGTTGCTGTTGCCCACCAGCCACGAAAGCATTTCCCTGTTGCCCTCCAGCACCGCACTGGCCACGCTTGAGCGTCAGTCGCCGGGTCAGAGTGGTTTGGGCCTGGTGATTGCCAAGAGCCTGGCGCAGTTGTGGCAGGACTTCGATTACGCCGTGATCGACAGCCCGCCGTTGCTCGGCGTGCTGATGGTCAATGCGTTGGCGGCGAGCCAGCAGTTGGTGATCCCGGTGCAGACCGAGCACCTCGCCGTCAAAGGCCTGGAGCGCATGGTCAACACCCTGGCGATGATCAACCGCTCACGCAAACAGGCGCTGCCGTTCACCATCATCCCGACCTTGTTCGACCGCCGCACCCAGGCGTCCCTCGGAACCCTGCGCGTGCTGCGCGACCTGTACCCGGAAGAAATCTGGCAAGGTTACATCCCGGTCGACACGCGTCTGCGTGACGCAAGCCGGGCCGGGCTCACGCCTTCGCAGTTCGACGGCAAGAGCCGTGGTGTTCTGGCGTACCGCGCACTGCTCAAGCAGTTGCTGGCGCAGCAATCCGTTGCGCAGGTGGCGTGAGATGAACCTTCCTTGCGTGGTGCTTAAATGAATCGGCCGGTGAAAATCACCTCTCGCCCGCAACTGGCACTCCAGAGCTATCTGGACAGCTTGCTGCAGGACGCGACCGAGGAGCTGGCGCCGGCTATGGAAGCGCCCGTCGAAGTGATCGAGCCTGAAGGCACCCTCGACGAGTTTCAGTTGGCGGTGCTCGAAGAACAGGCGCGTGACGCGCGTCCTGGTGTGGTGGCTGCTGAGCCGGTGATTGCTCTTGCGGCTGCGCCAGTGGCGAAAGAGCCTGCGCCTGTCATGGAAGCACCGGCACCGATCCTCGCGCCGGTATCGACCATTGCACCGTTGCTGCAAACGCTGGTGCCGCCGGTCGTGGACGTTCATCTCCCACCGAGCAACACGCCGCCTCCGGTCGACACTGACGGCCGTCCATCGTGGGCCGCCGAGCCCTTCGAATGCCTGTTGTTCGATGTCGCCGGCCTGACGCTGGCGGTACCGCTGGTGTGCCTGGGTTCGATTTATTCGTTGGCCGGTCACGAGCTGACGCCGCTGTTCGGTCAGCCGGAGTGGTTCCTCGGGATTCTCCCGAGCCAGGCCGGCAACCTTAAGGTCCTCGATACCGCGCGTTGGGTCATGCCCGACCGCTACCGCGATGACTTCCGCCAGGGCCTGCAATACGTCATTTCGGTTCAGGGCTATGAGTGGGGGCTGGCAGTGCATCAGGTCAGCCGCTCGTTGCGCCTGGATCCCAACGAAATCAAATGGCGCAGCCACCGTGGTCAACGACCGTGGTTGGCGGGCACCGTGATCGAACACATGTGTGCGTTGCTCGACGTTTCCGCGCTGGCCGAGTTGATCGCCAGCGGCGGGGCAAAGCACCTGAGCAGCATCAAGAAACCGGCTCACAAACCAACATAAAAAACACGCAACGGCAGTCACTGCCGACGCACAGAACACACACCGCCAAGGCGGTTTTTCGAGGGGTCAGGTATGAGTAATCAAGCGACGAATGCAAAGGGTTCCGAAGATCCGATCCTGCAATGGGTAACCTTCAAGCTGGACAACGAAACCTACGGCATCAACGTGATGCGCGTTCAGGAAGTCCTGCGCTACACCGAAATCGCCCCGGTCCCGGGTGCCCCGTCCTACGTGCTGGGCATCATTAACCTGCGCGGTAACGTGGTCACCGTGATCGATACCCGTCAGCGCTTCGGCCTGATGAACGCCGAGATCAGCGACAACACCCGTATCGTCATCATCGAAGCCGACAAGCAAGTCGTCGGGATCATGGTCGACAGCGTGGCTGAAGTGGTTTACCTGCGTCAGTCGGAAATCGAAACCGCGCCAAACGTCGGTAACGAAGAATCGGCCAAGTTCATTCAAGGCGTGTGCAACAAGAACAACGAACTGCTGATCCTGGTCGAGCTGGACAAGATGATGAGCGAAGAAGAATGGTCGGACCTGGAGAACATCTGATTGATTCTTGAGGTAGCGGTCATTGTCCTGTTCCTGTTTTGGGCAGGCACGCTGGCGATGTTTCTGGCGTACATTCGCGGTCAACGATTGATCGCCGCGCAACAGGCTCAGGGCGATGCGCTGCGGGATCAGCGTATCAAAGACCTGGCCAAACGCGTGGACGACTATCAGCGCGGCAACGTGCGCATGGGTGAAGACCTGCACGAGTTGCGCGCGGTGGTCGGCCCGCTGCCGGACAAACTGGCGCAACTGGAACAGCGCGACCCGTCGAGCCTGTCGTTTGCCCAGGCGGCGCGACTGGTCGGGATGGGCGCTACGGTGGATGAGCTCACTCAGTCCTGCGGGTTGACCCAGGCTGAGGCGGAGTTGATGCGCAAGCTTCACAAAAACTGACGCCTTTCAGAGATCGTTCCCACAGAGCGTGGGAACGATCAAACTCAGTAATCATCCCCTCGATCTGTAATGTCCTTCTCAACCATGACCGCCTGCGGATCATGCCCCGCCGGAAACTTGCCCTTCAGGTTCCAGGCAAACGCAATGATCTCGGCAATCGTGCGGTACAACTCCTCCGGAATACTCTCGCCCAACTCCATCCGCGCCAGCAGTTTCACCAGTTCGGCGTTTTCGTAGATCGGCACTTCGTAGTCGCGGGCGATCCGCAGAATTTCTTCCGCCAGTGCTTCGTCACCTTTGGCCGTGAGGGTCGGAGCGTGGCTGCCGTCGTATTTGAGGGCGATGGCCTGACGCGGGGTGTTGGGGTTTTTCATGCGGTTTCGTCGACCCAGCGTTGTTCGAGTCGGGTTTGCGGGCCTTGTGGCGGTTTGCCCAGGTGGCAATCCAGATCGCCGACGTTCAGCCCGGAGTCCAGCAGGCGTTGGCGCAGCCCGGCCAGGTTGTTTTCAATCAAGCTCGCGGTGTACGGGCGTTCGGCCCAGAGCTGGCTGGACAGGCTGCCCTTGATCAGCTGCGCCTGAATCTGCAACGGGCCAAGCGGTTCCATGTCGAACGCGAGGTCGACGCGCCACAATGGCTGCTTCGGCTCGCGTTCGTCACGGCGTTCTTGCGGTTGTTCTTTCTCGGGCGCTTCTTCGCGCTGGAACTTGACCTGTAATGGCACGATGTCCTGCAAGTTGCGCATCGGGATTTCCAGCTGCCAGGTACTGATCAGCCGCCCATCGTCCGTCAGGCCGGTTTGCTCCAGGCTCGACAGTTGATGGCTTTGCAGGCGCGAAACCGCCGCCGCCGCCAATCGCAGCAAGTGCTCCAGATCACCTTCACCGTCCTGGCGTTGCAGCAGGCGTTCGGGCAGCGGGAAACTGGTCGGCAGCGGTTTGGCGCTAACCTGGCCGAGCATGCCGAGGGCGCTGCGCACGAAACTTGGCATTGCCTGCACCAATGTGTTGGCAGCGATGAGTGCATTGAGGTTGGTGTTGGCTGGAAGCCCCGGTGTCAGTTGCGCGATCAGCTTGAGCAAATCGCCCTTCATGTCCGGCGCCAGCGTCGGGTTTTGTCCGGTCAGCAATTTCGCTTCGAGGAACAGGCCGCTGCTGGCCAGCGCTTGAGCCAGGCCCTTTGGCGTACTCAGTTGCTGAACATCCGGCAAACCGGCGAGGAGTTTTTCCACGGCAACGCGCAGGTCGCTGGAGGTCTGGTCCGAGGAAGCCGGCGACGACGGCGCAGGCAATGGCAGGTTTTGCAGGACTTTGATCAAACCATCCAACGAGCCCTGGCGGCTTTGCTGGCTGACCAATTGGTGGGTCACGGCCAATTGTTCCTGGCGGCTGCTCAACGGGACGAATTTCAGCGTCTGGGTGTCTTGCACCATCGCGCTCAACAATGTGCCGATGCGCAGCGGCGTCGGGCTGTCGATGCTCAGGGTGCTGCCGCTCAGCACTGTGTTCAACAAGCTCACCATCGAACGAAACACCGTCGGTTGTCCTGGCACCTGCGGTAGCACCTGTGAGGTCAGCACTTTGCCTTGCAGCAAGGTGCCGACCGGCACTTGCGCCGTGTCGATGCGGGTGAGGGTGGCGATGCTGGAAGCGATGGCCTGCTGCACCGTGATGGCCAGATTGCTGGCTGACGGCTGGGTAATCGCCAGGCTCGTGCCTTGGGGGAGCGGCTGGGTGCTCGTGGCTTGGACGGTGGTCTGGCGACCGTTGTCGAGGGTGACTTTGAGCAGCAGTTGAAAAGTCTGATCCGTCTGCTTGAGCGACAGCACTTCAGCCTTGGCGGTTTGCCCGACGGAGATCAGGCCCTCCATGGGCGTCAGCAACTTCAGCAGGTCGCCACTGACCACCAGCGGCCGCGAAGTCGCAGGCGTGGTCTGGGGTAGCGGGAGGATATTCATTTCGCCTGTCATACGCGGTCACAACCTGAGGAAAATGCACTCTTTAGAGTAGGGTATGGCATGTATAATGCCGCCCGTCTTTCGGGGAGTGGCGAAAACATTGCAATTGTTTGACGCAGCTCTCTAGAACAGACCGCCAATGCATCTATGCTGCATCTCTTTAGCGGCCGCTGCGCCGCCGACTTGAACCGCAAAAGGCCCGTGATCCCTTGACCAGCCCAGTCCTGCAAACCGTTGCCCTCGCTTGTGAGCGAGACCTTCGGCTGCTCTTCGAAAATCTCGATTTGAGACTGGCCAGTGGCGAAATGTTGCAAATCAGCGGCCCCAACGGCAGTGGCAAGACCAGCCTGTTGCGCCTGCTGTGCGGCCTGATGCAGCCGACCGCCGGTCAGGTGCTGCTCAATGGCCAGCCGCTCAATGAGCAACGTCTTGAGCTGGCGCGCAACCTGCTGTGGATCGGTCATGCCGCCGGTATCAAGGAACTGCTGACCCCCGAGGAAAACCTCAGCTGGCTCTGCGCCCTGCATCATCCGGCTTCCCATGAGGCCATCTGGCAAGCACTGGCAGCGGTCGGACTGCGCGGTTTCGAGGACGTTCCCTGCCACACCCTGTCTGCGGGTCAGCATCGTCGCGTGGCGTTGGCGCGGTTGTACCTCGACAGCCCGCCGTTGTGGATACTCGATGAACCGTTCACTGCCCTTGATAAACAAGGCGTGGCGCAACTTGAAGAACACCTGGCCGCGCACTGCGAGCGGGGCGGCATGGTCGTCTTGACCACGCACCACACGCTGACCCGGATGCCGGCCGGCTATCGCGACATTGATCTGGGGAATTGGGCCGTATGAGTGTTTTCGGCCTGTTGGTCGCCCGTGAGGCCCGTTTATTGTTTCGCCGTCCTGCGGAACTGGCTAACCCGCTGGTGTTCTTCGCCATCGTGGTAGCGTTGTTCCCGTTGGCGGTCGGCCCCGAGGCTCAATTGTTGCAAACCTTGTCTCCGGGACTGGTCTGGGTGGCCGCGCTTTTATCGGTCCTGCTCTCGCTGGACGGGCTTTTCCGCAGTGATTTCGAAGACGGCTCGCTTGAGCAGTGGGTCCTTTCGTCGCACCCCCTGCCTCTTCTGGTTTTGGCCAAGGTACTGGCACACTGGGCCTTCTCTGGCCTGGCACTGGTTTTGCTCGCGCCATTGCTGGCGTTGATGCTCGGTTTACCTGCCGGCTGTCTGCCGGTGTTGCTGCTTTCTCTATTGCTGGGTACACCGGTGCTGAGCCTGCTCGGTGCGGTGGGCGCAGCCCTGACGGTAGGATTGAAGCGCGGTGGCCTGTTGCTGGCACTGTTGATTCTGCCGCTGTACATCCCGGTGTTGATTCTCGGCAGTGGCGCCTTGCAGGCAGCCTTGCAGGGTATGCCGGCGACCGGTTATCTCTTGTGGCTTGGTAGCCTGACCGCCTTGGCGATAACCCTGACACCTTTTGCAATAGCTGCTGGCCTGAAGATCAGCGTCGGCGAATAATGAGGTCTGGTTAAAATTTAACCAGTAAAGACCCAGCCTTTCACAGCGAAGGGCAACCGTGATGGAAACAGTATGAACTGGACGTGGTTTCACAAGCTCGGCTCGCCCAAATGGTTTTACGGCATCAGCGGCAAACTGCTGCCCTGGCTGAGCGTCGCAGCGTTGCTGCTGATCGGCGTCGGTGTCGTTTGGGGCCTGGCCTTCGCGCCGCCCGACTATCAGCAAGGCAACAGCTTTCGCATCATCTATATCCACGTTCCGGCCGCCATGTTGGCGCAGTCCTGCTATGTGATGCTGGCCGTGTGCGGCATCGTCGGGCTGGTCTGGAAGATGAAACTGGCCGACGTCGCCTTGCAATGCGCGGCGCCCATCGGTGCCTGGATGACCGCCGTGGCGCTGGTCACTGGCGCGATCTGGGGCAAACCGACCTGGGGCTCGTGGTGGGTCTGGGATGCGCGACTGACGTCCATGTTGATTCTGCTGTTTCTGTACTTCGGTCTTATTGCGCTGGGCAACGCCATCAGCAATCGTGACAGCGCTGCCAAAGCCTGTGCGGTGCTGGCGATTGTCGGCGTGATTAACATCCCGATCATCAAGTACTCGGTGGAGTGGTGGAACACCCTGCACCAGGGCGCGACCTTCACCCTCACCGAAAAACCGGCGATGCCCGCCGAGATGTGGCTGCCACTGCTGCTGACGGTACTGGGGTTCTACTGTTTCTTCGGCGCGGTCCTGTTGCTGCGCATGCGCCTTGAAGTGCTCAAGCGTGAAGCGCGCGCCAGCTGGGTCAAGGCCGAAGTACAGAACAGTCTGGAGGCCGCTCGATGAGTTTTGCTTCATTCGGCGACTTTCTCGCCATGGGCCATCACGGCCTGTATGTCTGGTCCGCCTATGGCATCTGCCTGGCGGTGCTGGCCCTTAACGTGGCGGCGCCGATCCTGGCCCGCAAGCGGTATCTGCAACAAGAGGCGCGTCGTCTGCGCCGGGAGAACGGCAAGTGAATCCGCTGCGCAAAAAGCGTCTTATCATCATTCTCGCGATCCTGGTGGGTGTCGGCGCAGCCGTCGGCCTGGCCCTGAGCGCCCTGCAGCAGAACATCAATCTGTTTTACACCCCGACCCAGATCGCCAATGGCGAAGCGCCGCAAGACACGCGCATCCGTGCGGGCGGCATGGTCGAAAAAGGTTCGCTGCAACGTTCCGGCGATTCGCTGGACGTCAAATTCGTCGTCACTGACTTCAATAAATCCGTGACCATTACCTATCGCGGCATTCTTCCGGACCTGTTCCGTGAAGGGCAGGGCATCGTTGCCCTGGGCAAAATCAACGCCGACGGCGTGGTGGTGGCTGACGAAGTGCTGGCCAAACACGATGAGAAATACATGCCGCCGGAAGTGACCAAGGCCCTGAAAGACAGTGGCCAGTCGGCGCCCACACAAGCCAAAGAGGGTTAATTGATGACGTCTGGAATCTTTATCCCTGAACTCGGCCATCTGGCCATGATTCTGGCGCTGTGTTTCGCGCTGGTTCAGGCCGTGGTGCCGCTGCTCGGTGCCTGGCGCGGTGACCGCTTGTGGATGGGCCTTGCTCAACCCGCTGCCTGGGGCCAGTTCACCTTCCTCGTGGTTGCCTTCGGGTGCCTGACCTACGCGTTCATGACCGACGACTTCTCGGTCGCCTACGTCGCGAGCAACTCCAACAGCGCCTTGCCGTGGTACTACAAATTCAGCGCCGTGTGGGGCGCGCACGAAGGGTCGTTGCTGCTGTGGGCATTGATTCTCGGCGGCTGGACCTTCGCGGTGTCGGTGTTCTCCCGGCAACTGCCGCAGGTCATGCTGGCCCGCGTGTTGGCCGTGATGGGCATGATCAGCACCGGTTTCCTGCTGTTCCTGATCCTCACGTCCAACCCGTTCAAGCGCATTCTGCCGCAAGTGCCCAGTGATGGCGCCGACCTCAATCCGTTGCTGCAAGACATCGGCCTGATCGTTCACCCGCCGATGCTGTACATGGGTTACGTCGGTTTCTCGGTAGCCTTCGCTTTTGCCATCGCCGCGCTGATGGGCGGTCGCCTTGACGCAGCATGGGCACGTTGGTCACGTCCGTGGACCATCGTCGCCTGGGCCTTCCTCGGTATCGGCATCACCCTCGGTTCGTGGTGGGCTTATTACGAACTCGGCTGGGGCGGCTGGTGGTTCTGGGACCCAGTGGAAAACGCCTCCTTCATGCCTTGGCTGGTGGGCACGGCGCTGATTCATTCGCTGGCCGTCACGGAAAAACGTGGGGTGTTCAAGAGCTGGACCGTGTTGCTGGCCATCGCCGCGTTCTCGCTGAGTTTGCTCGGTACGTTCCTTGTGCGTTCCGGCGTGCTGACCTCGGTTCACGCGTTTGCGTCTGACCCTGAGCGCGGTGTGTTCATCCTGATTTTCCTGCTGTTTGTAGTCGGCGGTTCGCTGACGCTGTTCGCCTTGCGCGCTCCGGTGGTCAAGAGCCAGGTCGGCTTCAATCTCTGGTCTCGGGAAACCCTGTTGCTGGGTAACAATCTGGTGCTGGTGGTGGCGGCTTCGATGATCTTGCTCGGCACCTTGTACCCGCTGATTCTCGACGCGATGACCGGCGCCAAACTGTCCGTCGGCCCGCCGTATTTCAATGCGCTGTTCATTCCGTTGATGGCATTGCTGATGGTGGTGATGGCGGTCGGCATGCTGGTGCGCTGGAAAGACACCCCGGTCAAATGGCTGATGAGCATGCTCACGCCGGTATTGCTCGGCAGCGCTGCGCTGGCGGTTGTGGCCGGCGTCGCTTACGGCGATTTCAACTGGGCAGTGATCGCTACCTTCATGCTCGCGGCGTGGGTATTGCTCGCCGGTGTCCGGGATATCCTCGACAAGACCCGTCACAAAGGCCTGATCAAGGGCCTGCCGACCCTGACCCGCAGTTATTGGGGCATGCAGATCGCTCACCTCGGCATCGCCGTGTGCGCGCTGGGTGTCGTGTTGTCGAGCCAGAACAGTGCCGAGCGCGACTTGCGCCTGGCACCGGGCGAGTCCATGGACCTGGCCGGTTATCACTTCGTGTTCGAAGGTGCCAAACACTTCGAAGGCCCGAACTTCACCTCCGACAAGGGCACCGTTCGGGTGATCCGCGACGGCAAGGAAGTCAGCGTACTGCACCCGGAAAAACGCCTGTACACCGTGCAGAATTCGGTGATGACCGAAGCCGGGATCGATGCCGGTTTCACCCGTGACCTCTACGTCGCCCTTGGCGAACCGCTGGGCGATGGCGCCTGGGCCGTGCGTGTTCACGTCAAACCGTTCGTGCGCTGGATCTGGTTCGGTGGTCTGCTGACAGGCTTTGGCGGGTTGCTGGCGGCACTGGACAGGCGTTATCGGGTCAAGGTGAAAAGCCGGGTGCGTGAAGCATTGGGCATGACGGGAGCCACTGCATGAGACGTTGGTTGATGCTGTTGCCACTGATTATTTTTCTGGTGGTGGCTGTTTTCCTGTATCGCGGGTTGTACCTCGACCCGGCCGAGTTGCCTTCGGCGATGATCAACAAGCCGTTTCCGGAGTTTTCCCTGCCGAGCGTGCAGGGCGACAAGACCCTGACCAAGGCTGACATCGTGGGTAAACCGGCGCTGGTCAACGTCTGGGGCACCTGGTGCATTTCCTGCCGGGTCGAACACCCGGTGCTGAATAAACTGGCCCAGCAGGGCGTGGTGATTTATGGCATCAACTACAAGGACGTCAACGCCGACGCCTTGAAGTGGCTGGCGGAATTCCATAACCCGTATCAACTGGACATCCGTGACGACGCCGGCACCCTGGGCTTGAACCTCGGTGTGTATGGTGCGCCGGAAACCTTTTTCATCGACGCCAAGGGCATCATCCGCGACAAGTTTGTCGGCGTGATCGACGAGCAGGTCTGGCGCGAAAAACTGGCGGCCAAGTATCAGGCGCTGGTCGATGAGGCCAAACCATGAAGCGCTGGATAGCCGCCGCGGTATTGGGCTTGAGCATGGCCGGCGTGGCACACGCCGCCATCGATACCTACGAGTTCGCCAAAGAAGGTGATCGCGAGCGTTTTCGCGAGCTGACCAAAGAGCTGCGTTGCCCCAAGTGCCAGAATCAGGACATCGCCGATTCCAACGCACCGATTGCCGCCGACCTGCGCAAAGAGATTTTCCGCATGCTCGGCGAGGGCAAGGACAACCAGCAGATCATCGATTTCATGGTCGATCGCTACGGTGATTTCGTCCGTTACAAACCCGCACTCAACGCCAAGACTGCTTTGCTCTGGTTCGGCCCGGCCGGCCTGTTGCTGGGTGGTTTTGTGATCATCGCCGTGATCGTCCGCCGTCGTCGCGTTCAACGCGCCGACACCCCGGACGCGCTTTCTGCCGAGGAGCGTGAGCGCCTCGACCACCTGTTGGATAAAAACCAAGAATGATTGATTTCTGGCTCGCTGCAGGTCTGCTACTTCTGGTTGCCCTGAGTTTTCTGTTGATCCCGGTTTTGCGCGGTCGTCGCGCACAACTCGAAGAGGATCGTACCGCCCTGAACGTCGCGCTGTACCAAGAGCGCGTGGCTGAGTTGCAGACTCAGCAGGAAGAGGGCGTGCTTGACGCCGGGCAAATGGACACCGGCCGTGCCGAAGCGGCCCGTGAGCTGCTCGCCGATACCGAAGGCGTTGCGGCGCCTCGCGTGGGGCGCCTCGGCAAGCCGTTGCCGTTGCTGGCGGCGGTATTGGTTCCGGTGCTCGGCCTTGGCTTGTACCTGCATTTCGGCGCCAGCGACAAAGTCGAACTGACCCGCGAATTTTCCCAGGCGCCGCAATCGATGGAAGAGATGACCCGTCGCCTGGAACGCGCCGTCGCCGCTCAACCGGAGTCAGCTGAAGGCCTGTATTTCCTCGGTCGCACCTACATGGCTCAGGACCGCCCCGGCGATGCAGCGAAGATCTTTGAGCGCACGGTTAACCTGGCCGGTCGTCAACCGGAACTGCTCGGCCAATGGGCTCAGGCCCAATACTTTGCCGATGGCAAAAAGTGGTCGGACAAAATCCAGGCACTGACCGATGAAGCGCTGAAGGCCGATCCGAAGGAAGTCACCAGCCTTGGCTTGCTTGGCATCGCGGCCTTCGAAGCCCAGCGTTACCAGGACGCCATCGACTATTGGAATCGCCTGTTGGCGCAGCTGCCACCCGAGGACAGCTCCCGCGCCGCCCTGCAAGGCGGTATCACCCGGGCCACCGAGAAGCTGGAAGCCAGCGGCGGCAAGGTTGCCCAGGCCCCTGCGGCCAAGGCAGCAGCGTTGCTGAAAGTCACTGTAGACCTGGCGCCAGCGCTCAAAGCAAAGGTCCAGCCGGGCGACAGCGTCTTCATCTTCGCCCGCGCCACCTCCGGTCCACCCGCACCGCTGGCGGCCAAACGCCTGACCGTGGCCGACTTGCCGGTGACTGTCGAACTGGGTGATGCCGACGCAATGATGCCGCAGTTGAAACTGTCGAACTTTCCTGAAGTCCAACTGGTTGCGCGCGTCTCCCGTGCCGGCCAGCCGACTGCCGGTGAATGGGTCGGTCGCAGCCAGCCTCTGGCCAGCAGCACCACCGCGACGCAGACACTGACCATCGACAGCCCGGACAAATAACAGGAAGCACCGCCATGACCGCTATTGCTCGTATCACCCTGCTCAGTCTGGTTTTGGGGTTGAGTGCATGTGCGGTCCAACGGCCAGAGCCGACGACACCACCACCGATCCCGCCGTCGCAACCAAGGCCTACACCGTCCACGACACCCTCACCGGGCAAACCGGGCATCCCTGCCAAGCCGGCCAAACCGATGCCTCGCACCTCCGCCAGCTTCGCACCACCACCGGGTGGCAACAGCCATTGGGATGCCAAGCTGGGCGTCTATGTGCTGGATGATCAAACCAACACCTTCTACCGCCAGCGCACCTACTACCGCTGGAACAACGGCTGGAGCCGTTCGGTCAGCCCCGACGGGCCGTGGGAAGACACGGATATCCATGGTGTGCCGGGCGGGTTGGGACGGCAATTCGGCCAGTAAATGAAAACGGCGATCTGAGGATCGCCGTTTTGCCGCTTGAGTCCTGTTCAGGTTCTATTTCACTAACAACCCCTGCACATACTCCACAAACGCCCGAGCCTTCGCGCTCGCCATTCTTCCGGTTGGAAACACCGCCCACAAGTCCTGGTTCGGCAGGGTCCAATCCGTCATCACTTCCCTGACGGCACCACTGGCCAGTTCCGGGGCAAACATCCATTCGGAGGCCATGGTCAGCCCCAGATCGGCGAGGACCGCTTCACGCAAGCCCTCTGCCGCGCTAGCGCGAATTCGGCCGTTGATGATCACGGACTGCTCTTCGCTCGCCTTGCGAAATTGCCAGTTGGCGCCGCCGCCCAGGGCGTAGACCACCGCCTGGTGTTTGCACAGGTCAGCCGGGCAGGCGGGCTTGCCGTGTTTTTCGAAGTAGGCCGGTGTGCCGAGTACAACACGTCGGCATTCGGCGATCTTGCGGGCGGTGAGTCCGGAATCGTTCAGGGCGCCCATGCGCAGGGCGACGTCGACACCTTCTTCGACCAGATTGAGGTTGCGGTCGTCGAGCAGCAGGTCGATGTTCAGGTCCGGGTTCTGATCGAGGAAAGGTCCGAGGTGCGGCACGATATGTATTCGGCCGAAGGTCACGGCGGCGCAAATGCGCAGGTTGCCGGTGAGCCTGCTGGCGGCACCGCGCGCGGCGTTGTCGGCCTCGTCGGCTTCTTCGATGGCACGTTTGGCGCGTTCAAAAAACGCCAGGCCGGCCTCGGTGGGCGTCAGGCCTCGGGTCGAGCGCAATAGCAGTCGCACGGCCAGGCGTGATTCGAGTTGCAAAATGGCCTTCGACACAGCGGGTTGGCCGATATTCAGGCGCCGGGCGGCGGCGGAAAACGAACCGGTTTCCACGACGTAGACGAAGGTTTCCATTGCGGCGAGGCGGTCCATTTGAAGCCCTTGTGCGGTCTGATGCCTTTAGGAAGTCCTCTGCAGGAATGCGCCTGCTCGCGATGAGGTCCAGACAGCCAACATCGTCGTTGGATGTCAGGCAGCCATCGCGAGCAGGCTCATTCCTGCAGGGGGGATGTTGGTTAGAACGCGGCTTTGCCGATGGACGCGCCGCCGTCGACGAACAATGTTTGCCCGGTGATAAACCCGCTCTGTTCGGACAGCAAAAATGCAATCGCCGCCGCAATCTCTTGCGGTTGCCCCAATCGCCCCATCGGCACGCCCGCCAGATACCGCGCTTCACCCTCACTGCCGGGTGGATTGTTAGCGCGGAATAATTCGGTTTCGGTTGGCCCCGGTGCCACGGCATTCACGGTCACCCCGGTTTGCGCCAACTCCAGCGCCCACGATCGCGTGAAGCTGATCAGCGCCGCTTTGGCCGCCGCATACGCCGTGCGTTGGGTGATTCCGAGCACCGTCAAACTGGAAATATTCACCACCCGACCCCAGCCTTTGGCGCGCATGTTCGGCAACAGTGCCTGGGTGGCCTGCAACGCCGAATGAAGGTTGACCCGCATCACATCGTCGAACGTATCCAGATCTATCTCGCCCAACACTTGCGGGCGTACCAGACCGACGTTATTCACCAGCCCGTCAAACTCGTACGTCCTGGCCAGATCCGCCAGGACTTCCTGCGTCAGCGCCCGATCGCTCAAATCCAGCGGAAACAGAATGCCGGGGAAACTCAAGTCAGGCGTCCGGGCGATCCCGACCACCCGGTGCCCGGCACGATCCAGATGCTCAGCCACCGCGCGACCAATGCCTTTGCTGGCGCCAGTGATGAGAAAAGTACGACGGGTCATTTCACACTCCTTGAAAGAACCTGCCGCCGGGGCGGGCGGCAATTGAATGGGTCAGCCGCGAATCGCATCAAGCATCGCTTCAGGCTCAGGACGCTGAGTGTAATCCGGGTTGACCTCGGCGTAACGAATCACGCCATCACTGACCAGTGAGCACGCATCGGGATAAACCGGCATTCGCAGGCAAAGGATGGGGAATGTTGAAAGTTTGATTCAGGCGGTTGCCGTCATATCGCATCGCGAGCAGGCTCGCTCCCACAGGTCAGGTGAATAACAGGTGGGAACTGGGCTCTGAGTGGTGTTCCGACGATGTTTTAAAGGCTTAAGCCGTCGCCAACGAAGCCTTCTGCGAAGCACTCAAAAACCGCAGCAACGCTAACAGCGGAAATGCACTGCCGACAATTACGATCCACAACCAGCCGCCGTGTTCATACACCGCACTGGCCACCGACGAACCAAACGCTCCACCGATGAAGATGCTGGTCATGTACAGCGCATTCAGGCGGCTGCGGCTTTTGGCGTCGAGGGCGTAGACCGCGCGCTGGCCGAGGACCATGTTCATCTGTACGCAAAAGTCGAGCACCACGCCGGTCACGGCCAGGCCAATGACGCTGTACACCGGATGGATGAACGCCGGCAGAAAGCTCAGGCTGGCAAATATCAGGGCCAGCAAAGACGCGATGCGCGTGTGGCCGGCATCGGCCAGGCGACCGGCGATGGGGGCGGCGATGGCGCCGATGGCACCGACCAGGGCGAAGATCGCAATCTGGGTTTGCGACAGGCCATGATTGCGGGCGAGTTCCAGCGGCACAGCGGTCCAGAACAGGCTGAAGGTGGCGAACATGCAACCCTGATAAAACGCGCGCTGACGCAAGACCGGTTGCTGGCGCAGCAGCGTCCACAGCGAGCCCAGCAATTGCCCATAAGACGCACTGTGATCAGGCTGGCGCTTGGGGATGGTCAGCGCGAGCACGATGCTGATCGCCGCCATCAACGCTGCCGCAATCATGAACATCGCGCGCCAGCCGAAGTGGTCAGCCACCACGCTGGACACCGGTCGAGCCAGCAGAATGCCCAGCAGCAAACCGCCCATGATCCCGCCGACCACGCGGCCGCGTGATTCTTCCGGTGCGAGGTGCGCGGCCAGTGGAATCAGGATCTGCACCGACACCGAGCTGAAGCCCACCAACAACGAGATCAGCAAAAACACATTGGGCTGATCGGTGAACGCAGCGCCCAGCAAACTGGCAATTGCCACCACGGTGGTGATGATCATCAATCGACGGTTTTCCAGCAGATCGCCCAGCGGCACCAGAAAGAACAACCCCAGCGCATAGCCAATCTGCGTCAGCGAAACGATCAGGCTGGCCATGGTGCTGGTCAGGCCGATGTCCGGCGCGATCAGGCCAATGATCGGCTGGGCATAGTAAATATTGGCCACGATGGCGCCGCAGCAGAAGGCGAAAAGCAACACCATGCCTTTGGTCATTGTCGCGGCGACGGGGGGCGCCTGGGTCGATGGATTCATAACGGGTCTCGCTGAACGGAAGGGAATGCGCGAAGGCTAAGCGGCAAGCCCAAACGGCGGAAGAGAGGTTGAAGTGATAGTAATCATTCCATTGCGGAATGAGTGATGCCGGTCATGTGCTGTTTTGCTGATGCACCTTGCGTCCAAAAAATGTGAAGTCTGATGATACATTCACTTACATCCTGTTCGATAGCGTGCTTATGTTCTCTCTCACGTTTCATAACCGGAAGGCACTGCCATGAATGCGATGATTCGCCACCTGGTTCGCGGCGCTTCAGCCCTGACTCTGATGACCTTGTTGACCACTGGCCTGGCCCAGGCCGCCGACGCGCCGGGCTTGCGCATGGGTGTTCGCGGCGAGATCACCGGGGTCAGCCCCGACGCGTTGAAACTCCATGCCAACAGCGGAGAAAACGTGGTCATCAACCTGACCAATGACACCAAAATCCGCGCCGTCACCCTGGCCAACATCGAAGACATAAAACCCGGCAGCTACATCGGCTCGGCGGCCATTCCTCAGGACGATGGCACCCTCAAGGCGCTGGAAGTCCACGTCTTCCCGCCGGAACTGGCCGGCAGTGGCGACGGGCATCGACCGTTTGATCTGGTCAAGGGCAGCAGCATGACCAATGGCAGCGTCGGCGATCTGGTGGTCAGCAATGGTCGGGTGTTGACGGTCAATTACAAGGGCGGGCAGCAGAAGATTCTGGTGCCGATGGACGTACCCATTGTGAACCTGGTGCCGGGTGATCGCAGTTTGCTGAAGGTGGGGGTGAAGATCGTGACGTTTGTGACGCAGAGTGCGGACGGGACGCTGACGGCGCAATCGATCTCGGCGGGCAAAGACGGCGTGACACCGCCGATGTAATGATCGGTCAGCGGCCACAAAAAAAGGCGACCTGTTCAGGTCGCCTTTTTCACAGCACTCGGGAATTACTGATCGGTGTAAATCTGATCAAAAATCCCGCCATCATTGAAGTGAGTCTTCTGCACCGTCCGCCAGTCACCAAAGGTTTTCTCTACCGACAGGAAGTCCACTTTCGGGAAGCGATCAGTGTACTTCGCCAGCACCGCCGGGTCACGCGGACGCAGGTAGTTCGCCGCCGCAATCTCCTGACCTTCCGGCGACCACAGGTATTTCAAGTATTCCTCGGCCGCTGCGCGAGTGCCTTTCTTGTCGACGACTTTGTCGACCACCGTCACCGGCGGTTCAGCTTCGGCGGAAACGCTTGGATAGATCACTTCAAACTGGTCACGACCAAACTCGCGGGCAATCATTTCGGCTTCGTTTTCGAAGGTCACCAGCACGTCGCCGATCTGGTTGGTCATGAACGTCGTGGTGGCTGCACGGCCGCCGGTGTCCAGCACAGGCGCTTGTTTGAACAGCTTGCCAACGAACTCCTTGGCTTTGTTCTCGTCACCGCCATTCTTCAGCACATAGCCCCAGGCCGACAGGTAGGTGTAGCGACCGTTGCCCGAGGTCTTCGGGTTCGGCACGATCACCTGAACGCCGTCCTTGAGCAGATCCGGCCAGTCTTTAAGGGCTTTCGGGTTGCCTTTACGGACGATGAATACGGTGGCGGAAGTAAACGGTGCGCTGTTATTCGGCAGGCGCGTGACCCAGTTCTCCGGCACCAGTTTGCCATTGTCCGCCAGGGCGTTGATGTCGGTCGCCATGTTCATGGTGATGACGTCAGCCGGCAGGCCGTCGATCACCGAACGCGCCTGTTTGCTGGAGCCGCCGAAGGACATCTGCAGGGTGATGTTTTCGTTGTGCTCGGCTTGCCAGTGTTTCTGGAAGGCAGTGTTGTAGTCCTTGTAGAAATCGCGCATCACGTCGTAGGAAACGTTGAGCAGGGTCGGGGCGGCCTGAGCCACGCTGGTCAATGCCAGGCCAGCGGCCAGAAGTGAGGCGCCAAAGAGTTTTTTCACTGCGCAGTCCTTGTTCTAATTTAAAAGTGAGGCAATTTGCCAGCGACTATAGCCGGGCTCGCATAGGCCTTTAAAGATTAAAAAGCTCTTTGCTTATTCCAGTTTCTTAAACAGTGCGTTGCCGCATCGCGAGCAGAATGCCGCGCCGTGTTCGTGGCTGTTTTTCTTGCACACCGGGCAGTCATGTTGCAGCTGTTCGCCGCGCATGGCGTTGGCCAGTTCGGCGGTGAAAATCCCTGTAGGCACGGCGATGATCGAGTAACCGGTGATCATCACCAGTGACGAAATCACCTGGCCCAACGGTGTCTTCGGCACGATGTCGCCGAAGCCCACGGTGGTCAGCGTGACAATTGCCCAGTAGATGCCTTTGGGGATGCTGGTGAAGCCGTGCTCCGGGCCCTCGATCACGTACATCAGCGTGCCAAACACCGTGACCAGCGTGCAGACACTGACCAGAAACACCACGATTTTCTGCTTGCTGCCGCGCAGCGCCGACATCAGATAATTGGCTTGCTTGAGGTACGGGCTGAGCTTGAGTACGCGGAAAATCCGCAGCATCCGAATGATCCGGATAATCAGCAGGTATTGCGCATCGGCGTAATACAGCGCGAGGATGCCGGGCACGATGGCCAGCAAATCCACCAGCCCATAAAAGCTGAACGCGTAGCGCAACGGCTTCGGTGAGCAGTACAACCGCAGGATGTATTCGACGGCGAAAACGAAGGTGAAGCCCCACTCGATATACGCCAGCAGATCGGCGTAGTTCTGGTGAACCGCGTCGATGCTGTCGAGCATCACGATGACGATGCTGGCGAGGATGATCAACAACAGGATGCCGTCGAAACGTCTTCCTGCCTTGGTGTCGCTCTGGAATACCATGACGTAAAGTTCTTCACGCCAGTTTTTGCTGCTGTCCATGGATACCGCCTGAACCAATGATCAGCGCAGCCTAGGTTGATTCTCCCCAGAAGCGCAAGGCGCAGTGCCACCCTTGGCTTTGCCGAGCACTTGAACGGTCGTACGGATCAGCCAGCAACCGAGGATGAACGGCGCAGTCAGCGTGGGTAGGCCAATAGCGGAAAACAAGGGCGTCAGCAGCAGTGCGAGTGCAACAGCCGCTGGTGGCAGCCACGGCTGCTGGCGCTGCGCGCTGAAGGCAAGGGCGGCCAGCACCGCGTTATAGCCACCGAGGCCGATGAGGGCGGTGTAGAAGTCATGGTTCAGCAGACTCCAGCCCATGCCCGCGACAGACGCGAACATCGCCCAGCAAAAGGCGCGGCGGTCAGCAATCAGCAATCCCGCGGCAATCAGCGCGCCGGCCAGCGGGTGACCGAGGAACATCACCTGACCGAGGCCCTTGAAGGGGGCGGCGAGCATGTTCAAGGTGCTGATTTCGATCAAGTGCGCCTGGGTCGACGGCGTGGCAAAGCACAGCAGCAACCAGCCCAACCCCACGAAGGGCGCGGTGTAAGCGGGCAGGTATTGGCTCAACCGGGAGCGTTTGAGCCACTGTTGAGTCAGCATCGCGCTCAAGCCACCGCAGGCGATGATCATCAGCGGCAGCAGGGCGGACCAGGGGAAATAGAGGCTCAGCAGCAAGCCGAGCAAGACGCCGTTGTAGCTGAACAGTCCGGCCTGGCGATCCTCCTTGGCGTAGTTGCGACGTTGCGCGGTGAGCAATCCGGCGACACCGCCCAGCAGTGCGCCGCCGAGCAGGGTGGGCGCGGTAAACAGAATCGCCAACAGGCACAGCAGGCCGCACAGCGGATTTCGCTGGAGGAAGATCTGACTGAAACCGTTGAGCAGGGCAGTCGCCCAGTCGGGGCAGTGGGTGTTGAAGTGATTGGCAGGCATGAAGGAGTCTGTGGTGTGTCTGAAGGACCGAGTTGCCTGCTTCGCGAGCAAGCCCGCTCCCACACTGAATCTGCGTTCAGTTTTAAATGTGTGATCGACACAACTCTAATGTGGGAGCGAGGTTGCTCGCGAAGCGGCCAGTACAGGCGCTAAATCAACGTCTCGATGCGCAATGAGTTAGTCGACCCCGGCTGCCCAAACGGCACACCCGCGGTGATCAATAATGTGTCGCCACGCTGAGCCATGCCTTGGGCCTGGGCAATCTCCAGCGCCGTCGAACACACTTCATCCACCTGCCGCAGCCGATCATTGACCACCGAGTGCACGCCCCACGCCACGGTCAGGCGGCGAGCGGTCTGCAGGTTCGGTGTCAGGTTGAGAATTGGCACCGTCGGCCGTTCCCGCGCCGCACGCAGACTCGATGTGCCGGACTCGCTGTAATTCACCAGCACCGCCACCGGCAGCACATTGCTGATACGCCGAATCGCACAGCTGATCGCGTCAGAAACCGTGGCCTCGGCTTTCGGCCGGCTCACGTCCAGTTGCGTCTGATAGTCCGGGCCGTTTTCCACCTGGCGGATGATCTTGCTCATCATCTGTACGGCTTCCAGCGGGTATTCGCCAGAGGCGGTTTCCGCTGACAACATCACCGCGTCAGCCCCTTCGGCCACGGCGTTGGCCACGTCGGTGACCTCGGCGCGGGTCGGGGCCGGGGAGAAGCGCATCGACTCGAGCATCTGTGTCGCCACCACCACCGGTTTGCCGAGCTCACGGCAGAGGGTGATGATGTTTTTCTGAATCTGCGGCACGCTTTCGGCCGGCACTTCCACGCCCAGATCACCGCGAGCCACCATGATCGCGTCGCTCAATTCAGCGATTTCCCGCAGATGAGTCACCGCCGATGGCTTCTCGATCTTGGCCATCAAAAACGCTTTGTCGCCGATCAGTTCGCGGGCCTCGCGAATGTCTTCCGGACGTTGCACAAACGACAGCGCGACCCAGTCCACGCCCAGCTCCAGACCGAAGCTCAAATCACGGCGATCCTTGGCGGTCAGCGGGCTCAGTTCCAGCACCGCTTGCGGCACGTTCACGCCTTTGCGGTCCGACAGTTCGCCGCCATTGAGCACGGTGGTGTCAATGGCGTCGGCGTACTTGGTTACCACGCGCAGACGCAGCTTGCCGTCGTCCAGCAGCAGGTCCATGCCTGGCTCGAGCGCGGCGATGATTTCCGGATGGGGCAGGTTGACGCGGCGCTCGTCGCCCGGCGTCGGGTCCAGGTCCAGGCGCAAGGCTTGACCGCGATGCAGTTGCACCTTGCCTTCGGCGAACTTGCCGACCCGCAGTTTCGGGCCTTGCAGGTCCATCAGAATGCCCAGCGGGTAATTCAGCTGGCGCTCGACTTCACGAATCCACTGATAGCGCTGAGCGTGGTCGGCGTGATCGCCGTGGCTGAAGTTCAGGCGGAAAATGTTGACCCCTGCCTGCACCAGCTCGCGGATGTCGTCGATCCCGTCGATGGCGGGGCCGAGGGTGGCGAGGATCTTAACCTTCTTGTCAGGCGTCATGTTTAGGGCTCTCGAGAATCAGGATGGCGCGGAAGTCGTTGACGTTAGTGCGGGTCGGCTCGGTGATGATCAGTGCGTCCAGCGCCTCGAAATAGCCGTAGCCATTGTTGTTGTCGAGTTCGTCGCTGGCGCTCAAACCGAGGGCGGCGGCGCGGGCGTAGCTGTCCGGGGTCATGATCGCGCCGGCGTTGTCTTCGGAGCCGTCGATGCCATCGGTGTCCCCGGCCAGGGCATAGACGCCGGGCAGGCCTTTGAGGTTGTCGGTCAGGCTCAACAGGAACTCGGCGTTGCGTCCGCCACGGCCATTGCCGCGCACGGTCACGGTGGTTTCACCGCCTGACAGAATCACGCAAGGCGCGGCCAGTGGCTGACCGTGCAGCACCACCTGACGGGCGATGCCGGCGTGAACCTTGGCCACTTCCCGGGATTCGCCTTCCAGATCGCCGAGGATCAGCGGGCTGAAACCGGCCTGCCGCGCTTTCACGGCGGCCGCTTCAAGCGACTGCTGGGGACGGGCGATCAACTGGAAATGGCTACGTGCGAGGCTCGGATCGCCGGGTTTGACTGTCTCCGATTCCGGGCTTTGCAGCCAGTTGCGCACGGAGGCCGGGATGTCGATGCCGTAGCGCTTGAGGATCGCCAGCGCTTCGGCGCAGGTGCTTGGGTCGGCCACGGTCGGGCCGGAAGCGATGACCGTGGCGAGGTCGCCCGGCACATCGGAAATCGCATAGGTATACACAGTGGCTGGCCAGCAGGCCTTGCCGAGACGGCCGCCCTTGATCGCCGAGAGGTGCTTGCGCACACAGTTCATCTCGCCGATGGTCGCGCCGGATTTAAGCAGGGCTTTGTTGATCGATTGCTTGTCGGCGAGGGTGATGCCGGCCGCCGGCAAGGCGAGCAGGGCAGAGCCGCCGCCCGACAGCAGGAAGATCACGCGGTCGTCTTCGCTCAGGTTGCTGACCAGGTCGAAGACCCGCTTGGCGACAGCTTGGCCGGCAGCGTCCGGCACCGGATGCGCCGCTTCGACCACTTCGATTTTTTCGCACGGGGCGCCGTGACCGTAACGCGTCACCACCAGACCGGACACTTCACCCTGCCAGCAACGCTCGACCACCTGGGCCATGGCGGCCGCGGCTTTGCCGGCGCCGATGACGATCACCCGACCGCTGCGATCTTTGGGCAAATGAGCTTCGAGGACTTGCTGCGGATGGGCGGCGTCGATGGCTGTGGCGAACAGCTCGCGCAGGAATTGTTGCGGATCGACCGACATGGCGGGCTCCCGGAATTCTTGTTGTTGGGATAAAACGACAGCAGGCGTTGCGACGCGGTCCTGTGGGAGCTGGCTTGCCTGCGATCAGGCGACGCGGTCTTTCAAGTAGACCGAGGCGATGCCATCGCGAGCAAGCTCGCTCCCACAGGGGACCGAGCCAGCTTCAGGCAGGGCTTACTTATCGCGAATCGAGAAATTCGCCATGTGTTCCAGGCCCTTGATCAGCGCCGAGTGGTCCCAGTTGCTGCCACCGATGGCCGCGCAGGTGCTGAACACTTGCTGGGTGTTGGCGGTGTTCGGCAGGTTGATGCCAAGTTCCTTGGCACCTTGCAGGGCCAGGTTCAGGTCCTTCTGGTGCAGGCTGATGCGGAAGCCCGGGTCGAAGGTGCCTTTGATCATGCGCTCGCCGTGTACTTCGAGAATCTTCGACGAAGCGAAACCGCCCATCAGTGCTTCACGAACCTTGGCGGGATCGGCGCCGTTTTTCGAGGCGAACAGCAGGGCTTCTGCGACCGCCTGGATGTTCAGCGCAACAATGATCTGGTTCGCCACTTTCGCGGTTTGACCGTCGCCGTTACCACCGACCAGGGTGATGTTCTTGCCCATCGCCTGAAACAGCGGCAGTGCGCGTTCGAAGGCGTCGGCATCGCCGCCGACCATGATGCTCAGGCTCGCCGCCTTGGCGCCGACTTCACCACCAGACACTGGCGCGTCGAGGTACTGAGCGCCTTTTTCGTTGATCTTGGCCGCGAACGCTTTGGTGGCGGTCGGCGAGATCGAGCTCATGTCGATGACTATTTTGCCTTTGCCGACACCGGCCGCGACGCCGTCTGCGCGGAACAGCACGTCGTCTACCTGTGGGGTATCCGGCACCATGACGATGATGAATTCAGCTTCTTGCGCGACTTCTTTCGGGTTGGCCAGGGCGATGGCGCCGCCGGCAATCAGGTCGGCAGGTGCGGCGTCGTGGTGCGCCGACAGGAACAGGCTGTGACCGGCTTTCTGCAGGTTCAACGCCATTGGGTGGCCCATGATGCCGGTGCCGATAAATCCGATTTTAGCCATGAGAAAATCCTCTTGTTTTTGTGTTGCTCAAGCAAATAGGGGAGCACTGCTTTTCTGTGGGAGCGAGCTTGCTCGCGATGGCGTCCTGACATTCAGCATCTATGTTGACTGTCCCACCGCTATCGCGAGCAAGCTCGCTTCCACAAGGGATCTGTGTCAGATCGCGTTGTGGGTTTTCAGCCAGCCCAGGCCCGCTTCGGTGGTGGTCAGCGGCTTGTACTCACAGCCGACCCAACCCTGATAACCAATCCGGTCCAGGTGTTCGAACAGGAAGCGGTAGTTGATTTCACCGGTGCCCGGTTCGTTGCGTCCTGGGTTGTCGGCCAACTGGATGTGGTTGATCTCGCCCAGGTGCGCAGCCATGGTGCGGGCCAGGTCGCCCTCCATGATTTGCATGTGGTAGATGTCGTATTGCAGGAACAGGTTGGCGCTGCCGACCTGCTCGCGAATCGACAGGGCCTGCGCCGTGTTGTTCAGGTAGAAGCCCGGGATATCGCGGGTGTTGATCGCTTCCATCACCAGCTTGATGCCCGCTGCTTGCAGCTTGTCGGCCGCGTACTTCAGGTTGTCGACGAAAGTTTTTTCCACGGTGGCATCATCGACGCCTTGTGGACGAATACCGGCCAGGCAGTTGATCTGGGTGTTGCCCAGCACTTGTGCATAGGCGATGGCCAAGGTGACACCGGCGCGAAATTCTTCAACCCGGTCCGGCAGGCACGCGATACCGCGTTCGCCCTTGGCCCAGTCACCGGCCGGCAGGTTGAACAGCACCTGGGTCAGACCGTTGGCATCGAGCTTGGCCTTGATTTCGGCGGAGCTGAAGTCATAAGGGAACAGGTACTCGACACCACTGAAACCGGCCTTGGCGGCCGCTTCAAAACGGGCAAGAAAATCCTGCTCAGTGAACAGCATGGACAGGTTGGCTGCGAAACGCGGCATGGTGGTCTCCTGAATGTGTATGAGGTCCCCTGTGGGAGCGGGCTTACTCCCGAAAGCGGTGGGTCAGTCAACATCTTTGTTGGATGTGAAGCCGTCTTCGTGACCAAGCCTGCTCCCGCAGTGGGAACGATCAGCAGTTAATCAAGCATCGAAATTGCGGTCGGCGCATCGTTGCCGACCAGCGCCAGGTCTTCGAATTCGTTGACCGCGTTGATCTCGGTACCCATGGAAATGTTGGTCACACGCTCCAGAATAATCTCGACGATCACCGGCACCTTGAACTCCTCGATCAGCTCTTGAGCCCTGCGCAGGGCAGGCTGGATCTGACTTGGCTCGAACACCCGCAGTGCCTTGCAGCCGAGGCCTTCGGCGACCGCGACGTGATCGACACCGTAACCGTTGAGTTCCGGAGCGTTCAGGTTATCGAAGGACAGTTGCACGCAGTAGTCCATGTCGAAGCCGCGCTGAGCCTGACGGATCAGTCCCAGGTACGAATTGTTTACCACAACGTGGATGTACGGCAGCTTGAACTGCGCGCCCACCGCCAATTCTTCGATCATGAACTGGAAATCATAGTCGCCCGACAACGCCACGACTTTGCGGGTCGGATCTGCCTTGACCACGCCCAGTGCCGCCGGAATGGTCCAGCCCAACGGGCCGGCCTGGCCGCAGTTGATCCAGTGACGCGGCTTGTAGACGTGCAGGAACTGCGCGCCGGCAATCTGCGACAGACCAATGGTGCTGACGTAGCAGGTGTCTTTGCCGAACACCTGGTTCATCTCTTCGTACACGCGTTGCGGCTTGACCGGCACGTTGTCGAAGTGCGTCTTGCGTTGCAGGCTGGCTTTACGTTGCTGGCAGTCTTGCAGCCAGGCGCTGCGGTTTTTCAGCTTGCCGGCAGCTTGCCATTCGCGAGCGACTTCGATGAACACGGTCAGTGCGGCAGCGGCGTCGGACACGATGCCCAGATCCGGGTTGAACACGCGGCCGATCTGGGTCGGTTCGATGTCGACGTGAATGAACTTGCGGCCTTCGGTGTACACGTCGATCGAGCCAGTGTGGCGGTTGGCCCAACGGTTACCCACGCCCAACACTACGTCGGATTTGAGCATCGTCGCGTTGCCGTAGCGATGCGAGGTTTGCAGGCCGACCATGCCGACCATCAACGGGTGATCGTCCGGAATGGTGCCCCAGCCCATCAGGGTCGGGATGACGGGAATGCCGGTCAGTTCGGCGAACTCCACCAGCAAGTCGCTGGCGTCAGCATTGATGATGCCGCCACCGGCCACCAACAGAGGACGCTCCGCCTGATCGAGCATGGTCAGGGCCTTCTCGATTTGCACGCGGTTCGCGGTGGGCTTGGCCAGCGGCAGCGGTTGGTAAGCATCGATGTCGAATTCGATTTCCGCCATCTGTACGTCGAACGGCAGGTCGATCAGCACCGGGCCGGGACGGCCGGAGCGCATTTCGTAGAAGGCTTTTTGGAACGCGTATGGCACCTGGCCCGGTTCCATGACGGTGGTTGCCCACTTAGTCACTGGCTTGACGATGGTAGTGATGTCGACCGCCTGGAAATCTTCTTTATGCATACGGGCGCGGGGGGCCTGGCCGGTAATGCAGAGGATCGGGATCGAGTCCGCCGAGGCGCTGTAGAGCCCGGTGACCATGTCCGTACCGGCAGGGCCGGACGTACCGATGCACACGCCGATGTTGCCAGCCTTGGTGCGGGTGTAACCCTCGGCCATGTGCGAAGCGCCTTCAACATGGCGTGCGAGGACGTGATCGATGCCACCGACCTTCTGCAGGGCGGAGTACAGCGGGTTGATCGCGGCGCCCGGGATGCCAAAAGCGGTATCAACCCCTTCACGGCGCATCACCAGAACGGCGGCTTCGATTGCTCTCATTTTGCTCATGGTTTTGGTGCCTCTTACGTTTTGTAATTGTATACAAGTGGCTTTGCGCAGAGTGTATTCACGGCGGACGGCGCAGGTCAATTCATTTTCTCAAGCGTCTGTTTCATTCGTCGGAAGCCCGTTCTACTGTGGCTTTTCGTCGCATGTGGCGCTTTTCGAGAATTATTGTATACAAAAAAATAATCTATTGTGTTCTATTTGTTGCATCGGACTGCGGCATAACGAAGCAGTCCAACGGCTTTCCAAAAAACAAAATGAGGACGGCACCATGAGCGCTTTAACCTTGAAAGTCGCAGTCAGCCTGACCAGTCAGGCCATCGCCGCAGGGCGTGCAATCTCCGCAGCACCACTGACCATCGCGGTTCTGGATGCCGGCGGGCACCTGCTTTCTCTACAACGCGAAGACGGCGCCAGCCTGCTGCGCCCGCAAATCGCCATCGGTAAAGCCTGGGGCGCGATTGCCCTGGGCAAAGGCTCCCGCCTGCTGGCACTGGACGCTCAGCAACGACCGGCGTTTATCGCCGCACTTAATAGCTTGGGGCAGGGCAGCGTCGTGCCGGCACCGGGCGGTGTGTTGATTCGGGATCAGGACGGGAATGTGCTGGGAGCGGTGGGGATCAGCGGCGATCTGTCGGATGTGGATGAGCAGTGTGCGATCAGCGCGATTGAAGCGCAGGGGTTGCGGGCGGATGCGGGGGTTGCTGCTTGATCTTCAGCGTTTGAGCAATTGCTATCGCGAGCAAGCTCGCTCCCACAGGGATAGAGGGCGATCACGTAATTTGTGTTCGTCCTAAATCCACTGTGGGAGCGAGCTTGCTCGCGATAGCTATCGACAGGAAACATCCAGCTAAAAATCTGCCCTGGACCTGAGCATCCACAGGTCTAGCCTTTCCATGACTTAAATCATGAGAGAGGCAACGGAATGCCTGATTTCCCCGCGTCACATCGACTTCGCCTTGGCCGCTACGCCGAACGAAACCGCATCTACCTGCTGACCACCAATAGCATTGACCGAAAGCCTGTCTTCAGGGATTTTGCCTTGGGGCGATTGGTTGTGGAGCAATTTCGTCATGCACAGAATCTGGGGTGGGCTAACTCACTGGCATGGGTTGTCATGCCAGACCATTTTCATTGGTTGGTCGAGTTGCAGCAGGGGTCATTAAGTGAACTGATGCAAAAAACCAAATCACTGAGTACAAGAGCCGTCAATATGGCCGCCGGTCGAAAGGGCGGTCTTTGGCAGCAGGGATACCATGACCGGGCATTAAGGCGAGAAGAGGATTTGGTGGCGTTAGCGCGTTATGTGGTCACCAACCCTTTGCGGGCGGGACTGGTTGAAAGATATGGCGACTATCCGCTGTGGGATGCGATCTGGGTTTGAGCAGGCACCGAGGTGCCTTCATCGCGAGCAAGTTCGCTCCCACAGGGGATTTGGGGTGAATACAAAATAGATGAACACCAACAATTCCTGTGGGAGCGAGCAAGCTCGCGATAGCAGCGCCGCGGTCTAACGATCCGGCTCACACCCCTTCAGCACCAACCGAATAATCGTCTGCGCTGCCGCTTCGTAATCCGCTTCATCCAGCTTCGCTTTCCCTGTCACCGCAGAAATCTGCCAGTCGAAGTCTGCGTAGGTCTGGGTCGCGGCCCAGATGCTGAACATCAGGTGGTTGGGGTCGATGGCGGCGATCTGGCCACGGTCGATCCAAGTCTGGATGCAGTCGATGTTGTGTTTGGCCTGGCCATTGAGGCGTTCGACCAGGTCGGCGCTCAGGTGTGGGGCGCCGTGCATGATTTCGCTGGCGAACACCTTGGAGGCGAAGGGCAAATCCCGGGAAATGCGGATCTTGGAGCGGATGTAGCCGCTCAGCACTTCGCTGGGCACGCCTTCGGCGTTGAACGGCGTCGAAGCCTGCAGAATCGGCTCGATGATACTTTCCAGGACCTCGCGGTAGAGGTTTTCCTTGGATTTGAAGTAGTAGTAGACGTTGGGCTTGGGCAATCCCGCCTTGGCTGCGATGTCACTGGTTTTGGTCGCAGCGAAGCCCTTGTCGGCAAATTCTTCACTGGCGGCACGCAGGATGAGTTCTTTGTTGCGCTCGCGGATAGTGCTCATAAACCAAGGGGTTCCTTGCCTGTTCTGGCGGTTGCGCATGGTATCACCGGGCTCGCGCGGCGCTCAAGAATGCCCCCGTGTGGCACTCGGCCGCGCTATGCTGCGCAGCATTCATTCAAGAAGGAAACCTGATTCATGGCAGGAAGCAGTTTGCTGGTGCTGATCGATGACATCGCCGCGGTACTCGACGATGTGGCATTGATGACGAAAATGGCTGCCAAGAAGACCGCCGGCGTGCTCGGCGACGATCTGGCGCTCAATGCCCAGCAAGTCAGCGGCGTGCGGGCCGAGCGGGAAATCCCGGTCGTCTGGGCCGTGGCCAAGGGCTCGTTTCGCAACAAACTGATCCTAGTGCCATCGGCCTTGGCCATCAGCGCGTTCATTCCATGGCTGGTCACGCCGTTGTTGATGATCGGCGGCGCTTACCTGTGCTTTGAAGGCTTCGAGAAACTCGCGCACAAATTCCTACACAGCAAGGCTGAAGATCAGGCCGAACATGCGGAACTGGTCGAGGCGGTCGCCGATCCAGCGGTGGATCTGGTGGCTTTCGAACAGGACAAGATCAAAGGCGCGGTACGCACCGACTTCATCCTCTCGGCAGAAATCATCGCCATCACCCTTGGCACCGTGGCAGAAGCCTCGCTGACCCAGCAAGTGATCGTACTGTCGGGCATTGCCATCGTCATGACCATCGGCGTCTATGGCCTGGTGGCGGGCATCGTCAAACTCGATGACCTCGGTTTGTGGTTGACCCAAAAACCCGGGCAGATGGCCAAAAGCATCGGCGGCGGCATTTTGCGAGCCGCGCCTTACATGATGAAAAGCCTGTCGGTGATCGGTACGGCGGCGATGTTCCTGGTCGGCGGTGGGATCCTCACCCACGGCGTGCCGGTGGTCCATCACTGGATTGAAGGCGTCGGCGCAGCGGCCGGTGGCGCCAGGTTTATCGTGCCGACGTTGCTGAACGCAGTGGCGGGGATTGTCGCCGGGGCGGTGGTGCTGGCGGGCGTGATGGTTGCCAGCAAAATCTGGCGCTCGATCAAAGGCTGATATTGTCCAGCTGTAGGGGGCGCCTGCTGGCGATAGCGGTGGGTCAGTCAATGAATTTTGACTGTGCTGACCTCATCGCCAGCAGGCTCACTCCTACAGGTGGTTGTGGGGTGGCGGGAATGTAAAAAAGGCCATTCGACTCGCATCGAATGGCCTTTTTTATTGCCGCCGGATTTACTCGGCGATCTGCAACTTGCGCGCTTCGGTGTACACGAAGCGCACTTTCTCGTACTCGAACGGCGAGTTCAGCTGGCCGTAACGGAAGTTGGTCTGGTTGCGTTTGTCGATGCCACGCAGGATCCAGACTTCCGGATGGTTGGAGCTGACTTCGGCGACGTTCAGGTAGTTGATTGCCGACTCGACGGTGAAATCGACCGCCAGGCCACTGGTGTCGCGGATGTTCGATGGCCCGAGGATGGGCAGGACGAAGTAGGCGCCGCCCGGTACACCGTAGAAGCCCAGGGTCTGACCGAAGTCTTCATTCTGGCGAGGCAGGCCCATGGCGGTGGCCGGGTCCCACAAGCCGGCGATGCCGAGGGTGGTGTTGAGCAGCAGGCGCGCAGTGGTGTCCACCGAGCGCTTGCCCTTGAGCTGCAGCAGGCTGTTCACCAGGTTTGGCACATCGCCGAGGTTGTTGAAGAAGTTGCTCACGCCGGTGCGCAGGAAGCTTGGCGTGATATAGCGATAGCCGTCGACCACGGGCAGGAACACCCATTGGTCAAAGCGGTAGTTGAAGTGATAAACCCGGCGGTTCCATTCTTCCAGCGGGTCGTAGACAGCCAGGGCGTTGAGCGTCGAGCGTTCGAATTCTCGCTGGTCCAGCCCCGGGTTGAACTTGAGTTTGCTCAGCGGTTCCTTGAAGCCGTCATTGTCGATCACGACGGGGGCATTGGCTTTGCTGTTGTCGGCATGGGCGACGCCTGCACAGAGTAACGCCGCGATTAGCAGGAGATATTTAGCCACGGAAGAACTCCAGCATGGCGTCGCTGTTGACGCGGTAATTAAGGTTGCCGCAATGGCCGCCGAGTGGATAAACGGTCAAGCGCTCGCCGAAAGTCTTGCGCAGGAAACCGAGGTCGCCAGGGCCCAGGATCACGTCGTCGGCGTTGTGCATCACAGCGATTTTCGGGCTGTCGTGCAGGTAGTCCTTAAGGGCATACAGGCTGACCTGGTCGATCAGTTGCAGCAGGCTGCCTCCGTCAGTGCGGGCGCGCCACATCGGGATGACCTGTTCAGTGATGTAGCAGTCGAAGTCGCACTGCAGCGCACGCTTGAGGAACGGCGTGAGGCTGGTGCCTTCGGTGATCGGGAACTTCGGTGGGGTGATCAGGCCGCGACGGTTGATCAGGTCCGAGGTGAAGGCAATGTCGGCCGCCGAGAAGCGGAACGAGGTGCCAATCAGCATGGCCATCTGTTCGTTGGTCAGGTGTTGCTTGGACTGCTGGATGTCATAGAGCAGGGCATCGTTGAGGTCGATGTAGCCTTTCTGTTGGAAGTAGCGCGTCAGTTTGCCCAGTACCAGTTCATAAAACGTGGTGCTGCTGTTAATGCCCTTGACCTCGGTCTGGACCAGCTTGTCCAGGTTGGTAATTGAGGTGTACAGGTTGACCGGTGGGTTGAGCAGCAAGACTTTCTTGAAGTTGAAGCTGCGACGGGTCTCGTCCAGGTGAGCGACGAATGCGGCATCCAGTGCGCCCAGGCTGTAACCGGTGAGGTAGTAATCGGTCACCGGCAATCTCGGGTTTTGTGCCCGCACGGCCTGCATCACCCGATACAGGTCTTCAGCGTCTTCCTTGGTCACGCCGGGGGTGGCGAAGCGAGAGGCGGCGCTGATGAAGTCGAAACTGGTCGGCGACGACAGCTGCACTACGTTGTAACCGGCCTTGTAGTAGAGCTTTTTCAGGTATTCGTTCAGGCTGCTGTCATAACGTGCGCCCGTGCCGGCGATCAAGAAAATCAGGGGGGCCGGTTTATCTTGTGTGGCGATTCGGTAAGTGAGCTTCTTCACTGCCCAGAAGTTGTCCGGTAGTTGGAATTCACGCTCCGGGCGCAGCGTGAGGCTGCGATCCTTCTGATTGATGTCTTCGTCCAGTGGCAACTCCGGACGCAAATCTGGAGGTGTCGTGGCGATGGTCGCCTCGAACGGATTGGTCAAGGGGTAGCCATAACTGGCCGCGTCGATATCGACCGCCAGTGCGGACGCACTCAATATAAGGCCGCCAAAGAGGGCGGCGAAGCGCAAGAAGCGGAGCATGACTAGATCCCTTAGAGGAAGGTGCCGAATGAAGTTCGCAGGCTATGACCATCGGTGTTGCGCCAAAGTGCCACGCATCGGCACCCAAGAGGCATATTTTCGGGTAATGGTAGCTGGACGATACACTTTGCAGTGATTTCCTGACCAGTTTTCTGTTGCCCGCGTTTGCATCCCGCTGGCGGGGTATTAAGCTGGCCGCCGTTTTCGCCTATTGGAGTGTTTCATGTCCCGCCGTCTGCCCGTGGTTTTGCTGCTCGTTTTGCTGCCTTTATGGCTGGCCGCCAGTTACGGCGCACGTTATGGCTTCATGGAGGATGCGCAGTGGGTCGGCATCTGCGTGGACGAGGCGAGCCGTTGGGAATGTGGAGTTCGCTCCAGCCTGGGCCTGATGATCCACTTCGGCGTGTTGGGCTGGGCGGCGATAGCAGCGGCGGTGATCGGCTTCGTACTGCCGGGCCGGGCAGGGTGGTGGCTGGCGGTGCTGGCGCTGGTGTTCGGGTTTCCGGCGTTGGCGTTGTACAACACGACGCTGGCTGTTTTTGCGGTGGTGATTGCCGGGTTGCGGTTGGTCAGGGCGTCTCGTAGCGCCTGATAAATCGTCTTCACGAACAAGCCCCACACATTTAACCGCATCCTGAAAGAGCTCGGTCGAATGTGGGCGGCTTGCTCGCGAAGAGGCCGGCAAGAACGCTGAAAATTTACGCCTTGCGAACCCGCAAACAGCGCCACAACGCCGCAACCATCAGCACGCTCACCAGCGCCCAGCCCCAGGCCTGCTGGTTCTGTAAACCTTCACGGAACAGTTGCGGCGCGATGCCTGCACCAATAATGAAGGTCAGCAACGCAATCTCCCGACGTGGCACGCTCACTGGACGGCACAGATAAACCAGTGCCGGCAGGATGAATGCGACGCTCGGAAAGCTGCGATAACGCGGATCGAACACCAGCTCCAGCATCATCACTGCCGCGGCAAACCCCGCGGTCGCGGGTAACCAGCCAGCCCGACGTTCCAACACATTGAATGCCTGCTCACGCCAACCGGTGCGAGCGCTCAGCGTCAGCGCGGCGTGGGCCAGCACCAGCAGATTCAACGCTGTCAGCGATGCCACCCACACCCATTCGCTGGCAAACCGCGTGGTGATGCGAGCCAGATCACCCCACGCACCAATCGAGCACGCCGCCAAGGCACCGAGCAATGGCAGTACCAGCGCCGCGCGAGTGCTGCGAACGCGGCCGCCGAGCATCAGCGTCACGAGAAAGATCACACCGCCCACGGCCAGCCATTGCGACCAGTACGGCACGTTCGATACCGGTCCTGCCAGCACGCCTTTGTCCTGACGATCTGCGTCAAACAGCCCCCAATAACCACCGACCGCACCTTCACTCGCGCGTTTCCACGGTTGGTCGAATGCTTCGATCAAGTTGTAATGCCAGCCTTGTTGTTCGGCCATGATGACGAAGGAGCGAATGAACTTGGCTTCATTGACCCGGCTCGGCAGGGCTGTTTCACGTTGACGGCCTTCGCTCGGCCAGCCGGTTTCGCCGATCATCACGTCTTTGGGCGCGAATTTGTTGCCGAACACCTGACGTACTTCCGCCACATGTTGCAGGGCTGCGTCGATGTTGGAGGGGTCATCTTCCCAGTACGGCAGCAAGTGGATGGTCAGGAAATCCACTGCCGGGGCGATTTCCGGGTGCTTGAGCCAGAACTCCCAGACGTCGGCATAAGTGACTGGCTGTTTGACCTGGTTTTTGACCTTGTTAATAAGCTTGGCGAGTTGTGCGCCGGTGACCTCTTTACGCAGCAAGGTCTCGTTGCCGACGATGACTGCGGTCACCACGTCGGCGTTGGCATTCGCCGAGGCTATCAGCAGGTCGACCTCTTTCTCGGTGTCCACCGGGTTGCTGTTGACCCAGGCACCGATCATCAACTTCAGGCCATGCTTGCGCGCCAGATCAGGCAGCGCCTCCAGGCCGGTCATGGAGTAGGTGCGGATGCACTGGAAGTTTTTGGCCAGCAGCGCGAGGTCGGCGTCCATGCGCTCGGGGCGCAATTTGAACGGCTGATCGAACGGCGACTGGTCCTTGTCGAACGGGGTGTAGGAGGCGCATTGCAGCTTGTGCGTCGCGCTGGCCACGTCGGGCAGAATCACCGGTTTGCCAAGGCCGTACCAGAAGCCGCCGAAGGCAAACAGCCCCAACAGGCAGGCGAATAGATAAGCAAAAAAAGGAAAGCGTGATGTCGCGGGCATGATCAGGCCGTCTGAGAGCAAAGCCGCGCATGTTACCTGCATTTATCGCCGGCTTGGTGGCCTGCATGATTTTGACATGCAAAGTTCGAGCGGGCGGGTCGAGGCGTTTTCGCCGCTCGAAATTAATGGCGTTCTGATGTCGTTTCTCGATGCCTTGAGGTCGCTGACAGAGCAGGTCGCGGTTGTCGTCAGGTTGATTATCGACGCATCAGTGCTCTCATAGATAAATCACGCTGATGGTCGGACGAGTTTGCGGTGGGCGTGATGGGGGCGCTGTGCACCATAACAATACGTTGACGCGACTCGGCATCCGTCGAGCGCAGCACTTTCGGGGAAGTAACGATGAAGATGCGACGACTTTTAGGTGCAGGTGCCGCTCTGGTGCTTGCGATTGGCTCCACCATGGCCAGCGCCGAGAGCAAGACCCTGAGCATCGGTTACGTTGACGGTTGGTCCGACAGCGTCGCGACCACTCACGTAGCGGCCGAAGTGATCAAACAGAAACTCGGTTATGACGTGAAGCTGCAAGCCGTCGCCACCGGGATTATGTGGCAGGGTGTGGCCACCGGCAAACTCGACGCCATGCTGTCAGCCTGGCTGCCAGTAACGCATGGTGATTACTGGGCGAAAAACAAGGATCAGGTCGTCGATTACGGTCCGAACTTCAAAGATGCAAAAATCGGTTTGATCGTGCCGGAGTACGTCAAAGCCAAAACCATCGGCGATCTGAAAACGGATGACAGCTTCAAAAACCGCATCGTCGGCATTGACGCCGGTTCAGGCGTGATGCTCAAGACCGAACAGGCCATCAAGGACTACGACCTGACCGGGTATCAACTCAAGGCCAGTTCCGGCGCCGGCATGATTGCCGAGCTGACCCGTGCCGAGAAGAAAAACGAATCCATCGCAGTGACTGGTTGGGTGCCGCACTGGATGTTCGCGAAGTGGAAACTGCGTTTCCTTGAGGACCCGAAAGGCGTTTATGGCGCTGCTGAAACTGTAAACAACATCGGCAGCAAAGAACTCGCCACCAAAGCACCGGAAGTGGCCAAGTTCCTGAAAAACTTCCAGTGGGCGTCGAAAGACGAAATCGGCGAAGTCATGTTGGCGATCCAGGATGGCGCCAAGCCGGAAGCCGCAGCGAAAGATTGGGTGGCCAAACACCCGGAGCGTGTTGCCGAGTGGACCAAGTGATTTGAGCTGAGGCGTCTGGTCAGCACCTTTGAAGGCCGCTTGGCATAACCGCCAAGCGGCCTTTTGCTTTCCCTTGGGGGAGCAGGGCAGCTCCCACATTATTTAATGTCTGCTGAAAAATGGCGATTCTGTCATGTCGTTCTAATACTAAGGTCGTCTGGAACCTGTTCCGCAGCCGCATAGAGTGGATAACGTTCCAACTTTAATCTGTGCTGCGAGGATAAAAACAATGAACGACAGCATTTACCTCTCGATTCAAAACAGCCCGCGCTTCAAGGAGCTGGTTAGCAAGCGAGAAAAGTTCGCCTGGATTCTTTCTGCGATCATGCTTGGGCTTTACGCCGGATTCATCCTTTTGATTGCTTACGGGCCGCATGTACTGGGGGCAAAAATCAGCCCTGAGTCTTCGATTACCTGGGGGATACCGATTGGTGTCGGGCTGATTGTCTCGGCCTTTGTCCTGACTGCAATCTACGTACGACGCGCCAATGGCGAATTCGACGACCTGAACAATGCGATTCTCAAGGAGGCTCAGCAATGATCCGGCGTCTAATGGCTCTATTGAGCATTGCGGCTTTTGCGCCGGGTGCGTGGGCGGCTGAAGCCCTGACGGGTGAAGTGCATAAACAACCACTCAACGTTTCCGCGATCCTGATGTTCGTGGCGTTTGTCGGTTTGACCCTGTGCATCACTTACTGGGCTTCCAAGCGCAATAACTCGGCCGCCGACTACTATGCGGCGGGCGGCAAGATCACCGGTTTCCAGAACGGTCTGGCGATTGCCGGTGACTACATGTCCGCGGCGTCCTTTCTGGGGATTTCCGCCCTGGTATTCGCCTCTGGCTACGACGGCCTGATCTACTCGATCGGTTTCCTGGTGGGCTGGCCGATCATTCTGTTCCTGATCGCCGAACGCCTGCGCAACCTGGGCAAATACACGTTTGCCGACGTGGCGTCCTACCGCCTTGGGCAAACCCAGATCCGCACGTTGTCCGCTTGCGGTTCGCTGGTGGTGGTGGCCTTCTACCTGATCGCGCAAATGGTCGGTGCCGGCAAGCTGATCCAGTTGCTGTTCGGCCTCGACTACTACGTTGCGGTGATCCTGGTTGGTATCCTGATGTGCATGTACGTGTTGTTCGGCGGCATGCTGGCAACCACATGGGTGCAGATCATCAAGGCTGTCTTGTTGCTGTCCGGTGCCTCGTTCATGGCGCTGATGGTGATGAAACACGTCAACTTCGACTTCAACGTGCTGTTTTCGGAGGCGATCAAGGTTCACCCTAAAGGTGAAGCGATCATGAGCCCCGGCGGACTGGTGAAAGACCCTATCTCGGCGTTCTCCTTAGGGCTTGCGCTGATGTTCGGTACCGCTGGCCTGCCGCACATTCTGATGCGCTTCTTCACCGTGAGTGACGCAAAAGAAGCGCGCAAGAGCGTGCTGTATGCAACCGGCTTCATCGGTTACTTCTACATCCTGACTTTCATCATTGGCTTCGGCGCGATCCTGCTGGTCAGCACCAACCCGGCCTTTAAAGATGCGGCTGGCGCGCTGTTGGGCGGCAACAACATGGCGGCGGTGCACCTGGCCAACGCGGTCGGTGGCAGTATCTTCCTGGGCTTCATCTCGGCGGTAGCGTTCGCGACCATCCTGGCAGTTGTGGCGGGTCTGACATTGGCCGGTGCTTCGGCGGTGTCTCACGATCTGTATGCCAGCGTGATCAAGAAGGGCAAAGCTAACGACAAAGATGAGATCCGCGTGTCGAAAATCACCACGATCGCCTTGGCGGTGCTGGCGATTGGCCTGGGCATTCTGTTCGAAAGCCAGAACATCGCGTTCATGGTGGGCCTGGCGTTCTCCATCGCGGCGAGCTGTAACTTTCCGGTACTGCTGCTTTCCATGTACTGGAAGAAGTTGACCACACGCGGTGCGATGATCGGCGGCTGGCTGGGCCTGGTGAGTGCTGTTGGCTTGATGGTCCTTGGGCCAACCATCTGGGTGCAGATCCTGCATCACGAGAAGGCGATCTTCCCGTATGAGTACCCGGCGTTGTTCTCGATGGCGATTGCCTTTGTCGGTATCTGGTTCTTCTCGATCACTGACAAGTCGACCGCGGGTGCCAACGAGCGCGCGCTGTTCTTCCCGCAGTTTGTGCGTTCGCAAACGGGGTTGGGGGCGAGTGGAGCGGTTGCTCACTAAGGCTTCAGGTTTGGTTATGTAAGCGGTGTTAAACAGAAATGCCCCGGTCGAGAGATCGGGGCATTTTTGTTTGTTCGCAGGTTGGGAAGTGTGGTGTCAGAGCGGACGCCTTCGCGAGCAAGCCTGCTCTCCCATTTAACCGGGTTCCTCCCGTTGGAATGCGGTCAAGTGTGGTAGCGGCCTTGCTCGCGAAGGCGGTAGTGCGGGCTCTGCAATACTTGAAGAGGGCGGGAAAAGCACACAAACAAAAACGGCCTCTATATAAATAGAGGCCGTTCCCGGTACAACTTAAGACGTTATCGCAAGACAGGTCTTATTTGCGGTCTTCCAGCTTGGTGATGTCACGCGACTCGTAGCCGGTGTACAGCTGGCGCGGGCGGCCAATCTTGTACGGGCTGGAGAGCATTTCTTTCCAGTGGGAGATCCAGCCGACAGTCCGCGCCAGGGCGAAGATCACGGTGAACATGCTGGTTGGAATGCCGATCGCCTTGAGGATGATCCCCGAGTAGAAGTCGACGTTCGGGTACAGCGAGCGTTCGATGAAGTACGGGTCGGTCAGGGCGATCTCTTCCAGGCGCATGGCCAGTTCGAGTTGTTTGTCGTTCTTGATGCCCAGTTCCTTCAACACTTCGTCGCAGGTCTGCTTCATGACGGTAGCGCGTGGGTCGCGGTTTTTGTAAACCCGGTGACCGAAGCCCATCAGTTTGAACGGATCGTTCTTGTCCTTGGCCTTGGCGATGTATTTGTCGATGTTCGAGACATCGCCAATTTCATCGAGCATGGTCAGAACGGCTTCGTTCGCACCGCCGTGGGCAGGGCCCCACAGTGCAGCGATGCCGGCGGCGATACAGGCGAACGGGTTGGCACCCGAAGAGCCGGCCAGACGAACGGTAGAGGTCGATGCGTTTTGCTCGTGGTCGGCATGGAGGATGAAGATCCGGTCCATGGCCTTGGCGAGTACCGGGCTGATCGGTTTGATCTCACACGGGGTGTTGAACATCATGTGCAGGAAATTTTCCGCGTACGTCAGGTCGTTGCGCGGGTACATCATGGGTTGGCCCATGGAGTACTTGTAAACCATCGCTGCCAGGGTCGGCATCTTGGCAACCAGGCGGATCGCGGAGATTTCGCGATGCTGCGGGTTATTGATGTCGAGGGAGTCGTGGTAGAAGGCCGAGAGGGCGCCGACTACGCCGCACATGACGGCCATCGGGTGGGCGTCGCGACGGAAGCCGTTGAAGAAGGTCTTCAGCTGCTCGTGAACCATGGTGTGGTTCTTCACGGTGCTGACGAACTGGGCCTTCTGTTCTGCGGTCGGCAGTTCGCCGTTGAGCAGCAGATAGCAGGTTTCCAGGTAGTCCGACTTTTCAGCCAGCTGTTCGATCGGGTAGCCGCGGTGCAGCAGGATGCCGTTGTCGCCGTCGATATAGGTGATCTTCGACTCGCAGGAAGCTGTCGACATGAAACCAGGGTCAAAGGTGAAACGGCCCGTGGCCGTCAGGCCCCGAACATCGATAACATCGGGACCAACGGTGCCGGTTAAAATGGGCAGCTCGACGGGGGCTGCGCCCTCGATGATCAACTGCGCTTTTTTGTCAGCCATGTGGCCTCCTATTTATGCTTGAAATCATCAGACAGACCCCCCACGCAGGGCCCGCACCACTATAGTGAGATAAATTCGAATGTCAATTTGCCTAAAGTCTTGCTCCAGAAGGCTTTAACCGGACTTTTTCCTCGAAATTGACTGCCATTTACGCCTTTTATCCAACTTGTGCAATCAGCTATTAGGGGAAGGTGAACGCGTTGTCATTAGTAGCCTAACTGTCTATACTCGGCCTCCGACCGCCAGGGGCTTTTGGGCCTGCTTTATTGGGGGTCGCACTCCCTGGGTGGTGGGTACCTGACCAGTGCACTCCCCAACAACTTTGCCCTGATTGTTAGGGGCTCTTCAGTGTGAAAAAAAGCCGTGAATAGCCAACGACCTGTAAACCTAGACCTAAGGACCATCAAACTCCCAGTCACTGCTTACACGTCCATTCTTCACCGAATCTCCGGAGTCATTCTCTTTGTCAGCCTGGCCATCATGCTTTACGCATTGGACAAGTCGCTGAGCTCGGAAGAAGGTTTCGGCCAGGTGAAAGCGTGTCTGACCAGTCCGCTAGCCAAGCTAGTGATTTGGGGAATCCTGTCCGCCTTGCTGTATCACCTGGTAGCCGGTGTGCGCCATTTGATCATGGACATGGGCATCGGCGAGTCGCTTGAAGGCGGCAAACTGGGCTCGAAAATCGTTATCGCCGTTTCCGTGGTGGTAATCGTTCTGGCAGGAGTTTGGATATGGTAACTAACGTCACGAACCTGTCGCGTTCGGGCCTCTATGACTGGATGGCACAACGTGTGTCTGCGGTCGTTCTCGCGGCTTATTTCATTTTCCTGATCGGATACGTCGTTGCCCATCCTGGCATCGGCTACGCCCAATGGCATGAACTGTTCGCAAGCAACTGGATGCGTATTTTCAGTCTCCTGGCTCTCGTTGCCCTCGGCGCTCACGCCTGGGTCGGCATGTGGACCATCGCGACCGACTACCTGACGCCAATGGCGTTCGGCAAGTCCGCGACTGCAGTACGTTTCCTCTTCCAGGCAGTATGCGGCGTCGCGATGTTCGCCTACTTCGTCTGGGGTGTGCAGATTCTTTGGGGTATCTGATTCATGTCTACTACAGTTAATACGCTTTCGTTCGACGCCATTATTATTGGCGGCGGCGGTGCTGGCATGCGCGCTGCGCTGCAACTGGCACAAGGTGGTCACAAGACTGCCGTGGTAACCAAGGTTTTCCCGACTCGCTCGCACACCGTATCCGCTCAGGGTGGCATCACCTGCGCCATCGCCTCGGCAGATCCGAACGATGACTGGCGCTGGCACATGTACGATACCGTCAAGGGTTCCGACTACATCGGTGACCAGGACGCTATCGAATACATGTGTTCCGTAGGCCCGGAAGCGGTCTTCGAACTCGAGCACATGGGCTTGCCGTTCTCCCGTACCGAACAGGGTCGCATCTACCAGCGCCCGTTCGGCGGTCAGTCGAAAGACTTCGGTAAAGGTGGCCAGGCTGCCCGTACGTGCGCCGCTGCCGACCGTACCGGTCACGCGCTGCTGCACACCCTGTACCAGGCCAACCTGAAGGCCGGCACTGTATTCCTCAACGAATACTACGGCGTCGACCTCGTGAAGAACGAAGACGGTGCCTTTGTCGGCATGATCGTCATTTGCATCGAAACCGGCGAGACCTCCTACGTCCGCGCTAACGCCACGGTTCTGGCGACTGGCGGTGCAGGTCGTATCTACTCGTCCACCACCAACGCCCTGATCAACACCGGTGACGGCGTCGGCATGGCTCTGCGTGCTGGCGTGCCGGTACAAGACATCGAAATGTGGCAGTTCCACCCAACCGGCATCGCCGGTGCCGGTGTACTGGTTACTGAAGGCTGCCGCGGTGAAGGCGGTTACCTGATCAACAAGCACGGCGAGCGTTTCATGGAGCGTTATGCTCCGAACGCCAAAGACCTTGCTGGTCGTGACGTAGTTGCCCGTTCGATGGTTAAAGAAATCATCGCCGGCAACGGTTGCGGTCCGGATGGCGACCACGTAATGCTGAAACTCGATCACCTTGGTGAAGAAGTTCTGCACAGCCGTCTGCCAGGCATCATGGAACTGTCCAAGACCTTCGCTCACGTCGATCCAGCCGTGGCGCCGATTCCGGTCGTTCCAACCTGCCACTATATGATGGGCGGCGTTGCCACCAACATTCATGGCCAGGCAATCACTCAGGACGCCGAAGGCGTTGACCAGATCATTCCTGGCCTGTTCGCTGTAGGCGAAGTGGCGTGCGTATCGGTTCACGGTGCCAACCGTCTGGGCGGTAACTCGCTGCTCGACCTGGTGGTATTCGGCCGTGCCGCCGGTCTGTTCCTGGAGCAGACCCTGAAAGAAGGCGTCGACTACGCTCGCCCTCGCCAGTCCGACATCGACGCAGCCCTGGCTCGTCTTGATGGCCTGAACTCGCGTACCGAAGGTGAAGACGTCGCCACTCTGCGTAAAGAACTGCAAAGCTGCATGCAGAACTACTTCGGTGTGTTCCGTACCGGCGAATACATGCAGAAGGGTATCGCCCAGCTCGCTGACCTGCGTGGCCGTATCGCCAACGTCAAGATCAACGACAAGAGCCAGGCGTTCAACACCGCTCGTATCGAAGCGCTGGAACTGCAGAACCTGCTGGAAGTGGCCGAAGCCACCGCCATCGCTGCAGAGATCCGCAAAGAGTCCCGCGGCGCTCACGCCCGTGAAGACTACGAAGACCGCGACGACGAAAACTGGCTGTGCCACACCCTGTACTTCCCGGGTGACAAACGCGTGACCAAGCGTGCTGTGAACTTCTCGCCGAAGACTGTTCCGACTTTTGAACCTAAGATTCGGACTTATTAAGGGTGGCCGCCATGTTGCAAGTCAGTGTTTATCGCTACAACCCTGATCAGGACGCCGCGCCGTTCATGCAGGAATTCCAGGTCGATACCGGTGGTAAAGACCTGATGGTGCTGGACGTGCTGGCCCTGATCAAAGAGCAGGACGAAGGTTTCTCCTATCGTCGCTCTTGCCGTGAAGGTGTTTGCGGTTCCGACGGCATGAACATCAACGGCAAAAACGGTCTGGCCTGCGTCACGCCGCTGTCTTCTGTCGTAAAAGGTAACAAGCTGATCGTTCGTCCGCTGCCAGGTTTGCCGGTTATCCGTGACCTGGTCGTCGATATGAGCATCTTCTACAAGCAATACGAGAAAGTTAAGCCATACCTGCAGAACGACACGCCGGCTCCGGCCATCGAACGTCTGCAGACCCCTGAAGAGCGTGAAAAGCTTGACGGTCTGTACGAGTGCATCCTGTGCGCTTGCTGCTCGACTTCTTGCCCGTCCTTCTGGTGGAACCCGGACAAGTTCCTGGGTCCAGCTGCTCTGCTGCAAGCGTATCGCTTCCTGGCAGACAGCCGCGACACCAAGACTGCCGAGCGTCTGGCTTCGCTGGATGATCCGTTCAGCGTATTCCGCTGCCGCGGGATCATGAACTGCGTCAACGTCTGTCCGAAAGGCCTGAACCCGACTAAGGCCATTGGTCACGTACGTAACATGCTGCTGCAAAGCGGCGTGTGATTCAGCTGTTGTAACTGCAAGATCGCTGTACCGAAGATGCTACGGCGCAGGCTTCAACCGGCGCCGTAGTCTTAACCTGAGCAGCAGCTCATAAAGCTGCGGCTCTTATTTTGAAGAAATGAGACAAGCAGGGGCATCCGGGCTGGTACCCGGACTATCAGCGTGATCCTAAGTGGCTTGTTTTGGTCGCTGCATTCGGACTTCTGCAAGTGTGCTCGGTGTCGACGCCGGTGGTGTTCCCCTAACCGAGGGTGACCAAGCATGCAAGAAAGCGTGATGCAGCGCATGTGGAACAGCGCCTACCTATCCGGTAGTAACGCTGCCTATGTGGAAGAGCTCTACGAGCTCTACCTGCACGACCCTAACGCTGTGCCAGAAGAGTGGCGCACCTACTTCCAGAAGTTGCCGGCTGACGGCAACACTGCCACCGATGTTTCGCACTCCACAATTCGCGATCATTTCGTCTTGCTGGCAAAGAACCAGCGCCGCGCACAACCGGTTTCCGCCGGCAGCGTGAGCAGTGAGCACGAAAAGAAGCAAGTTGAAGTGCTGCGATTGATCCAGGCCTACCGTATGCGTGGCCACCAGGCAGCCCAGCTTGATCCGCTGGGGCTGTGGCAGCGTCCTGCACCTGCAGACCTGTCAATCAATCATTACGGCTTGACCAATGCCGATCTTGATACGACCTACCGTGCCGGCGACTTGTTCATCGGCAAAGAGGAGGCGAGCCTACGCGAAATTCACGAAGCGTTGCAGCAGACATATTGCCGCACCATCGGCGCTGAATTTACGCATATCACCGATTCCGAGCAGCGCCAGTGGTTCCAGCAACGTCTGGAAAGCGTACGCGGCCGTCCGACCTACTCCGCCGACATCAAGAGCCACCTGCTCGAGCGCGTCACCGCCGGCGAAGGTCTGGAAAAATACCTGGGCACTAAATACCCGGGCACCAAGCGTTTCGGTCTGGAAGGCGGCGAGAGCCTGATTCCTATGCTCGACGAATTGATCCAGCGTTCCGGTTCCTACGGCACCAAGGAAATCGTCATCGGCATGGCCCACCGTGGTCGTCTGAACGTATTGGTCAACACCTTCGGCAAGAACCCGCGCGAGCTGTTCGATGAGTTCGAAGGCAAGAAGAAGGTCGAGCTGGGTTCCGGTGACGTTAAATACCACCAGGGCTTCTCGTCCAACGTGATGACCGCCGGCGGTGAAGTTCACTTGGCCATGGCGTTCAACCCGTCCCACCTGGAAATCGTTTCCCCGGTGGTAGAAGGTTCGGTCCGCGCCCGTCAGGATCGTCGTAACGACCCGACCGGTGAGAAGGTTCTGCCGATCTCCATCCACGGTGACGCGGCATTCGCCGGTCAGGGCGTGGTCATGGAAACCTTCCAGATGTCGCAGACCCGCGGTTTCAAGACCGGCGGTACTGTTCACATCGTGATCAACAACCAGGTGGGTTTCACCATCAGCAACCCGCTGGACTCGCGCTCCACCGAGTACGCGACCGACGTTGCGAAAATGATCCAGGCGCCGATCCTCCATGTGAATGGTGATGATCCGGAAGCCGTATTGTTCGTGACCCAGCTGGCCATCGACTACCGCATGCAGTTCAAGCGTGACGTGGTGATCGATCTGGTCTGCTACCGTCGTCGCGGCCACAACGAAGCCGACGAGCCAAGCGGCACCCAGCCAATCATGTATCAGCAGATCACCAAACAGCGCACCACCCGTGAGTTGTATGCCGATCGTCTGACTCAGGGCGGCGTGCTGGACGCAGAGCGTGTTCAGGCGAAAGTCGACGAATACCGCAATGCGCTGGACAACGGTCTGCATGTTGTAAAAAGCCTGGTCAAAGAGCCGAACAAAGAGTTGTTCGTGGACTGGCGTCCGTATCTGGGCCACGCCTGGACCGCACGTCACGACACTCGTTTCGATCTGAAAACCTTGCAGGAACTGTCCGCCAAGCTGCTGGAAATTCCGGAAGGCTTCGTGGTACAGCGCCAGGTCGCGAAAATTTACGAAGACCGCCAGAAAATGCAAGCCGGCGGCCTGCCGATCAACTGGGGTTACGCCGAAACCATGGCGTACGCGACCCTGGCGTTCGAAGGTCACCCGATTCGCATGACGGGTCAGGACATCGGTCGCGGTACGTTCTCGCACCGTCACGCGGTCTTGCACAACCAGAAAGACGCGGGCACCTACGTCCCGCTGCAAAACCTGTACAAGGGCCAGCCACGTTTCGACCTGTACGATTCGTTCCTGTCCGAAGAAGCCGTGCTGGCGTTCGAATACGGTTACTCGACCACCACGCCTGAGGCGCTGGTGATCTGGGAAGCCCAGTTCGGCGACTTCGCCAACGGTGCCCAGGTGGTTATCGACCAGTTCATCACCAGTGGCGAGCACAAGTGGGGCCGTCTCTGCGGTCTGACCATGCTGCTGCCGCACGGTTATGAAGGTCAGGGGCCGGAGCACTCGTCGGCTCGCCTGGAGCGTTACCTGCAACTGTGCGCCGAGCACAACATTCAGGTAGCCGTACCGACCACCCCGGCTCAGATCTACCACTTGCTGCGCCGTCAGGTGATTCGCCCGCTGCGCAAGCCATTGATCGTTCTGACTCCGAAGTCGCTGCTGCGTCACAAACTGGCTATTTCGACCCTGGAAGATCTGGCCGAAGGTTCGTTCCAGACCGTGATCCCGGAAATCGATGCTCAAGACCCGTTAAAGGTCGAGCGCATTGTTCTGTGTAGCGGCAAGGTCTACTACGACCTGCTGGAAAAACGCCGTGCCGAAGGTCGTGATGACATCGCCATCGTGCGTATCGAGCAGCTGTACCCATTCCCTGAGGACGACTTGAAAGAAGTCCTGGCTCCTTACACCAACGCCAAACATGCCGTCTGGTGTCAGGAAGAGCCAATGAACCAGGGTGCCTGGTACTGCAGCCAACACCACTTGCGTCGTAGCATCAGCAATCTCAACAAGTCTCTCGTACTCGAGTACGCGGGCCGTGAGGCTTCTGCTGCACCTGCTTGTGGTTATGCATCGATGCACGCTGAGCAGCAGGAAAAACTGCTGCAAGACGCCTTTACTGTTTAACGCCTTCGCGCACCTGAAACCGAATTTAAGGACCCACAGATAATGGCTATCGAAATCAAAGCCCCCACCTTCCCGGAATCGGTTGCCGATGGCACCGTTGCCACCTGGCACAAACAACCGGGCGACGCTGTAAAGCGTGACGACCTGATCGTCGATATCGAAACCGACAAGGTTGTGCTGGAAGTGTTGGCGACTGCTGACGGCGTACTGGGCGCTATCGTCAAGAACGAAGGCGACACCGTTCTGTCCGACGAAGTCCTGGGCTCCATCGAAGCGGGCGGCGCTGCTGCTGCCCCGGCTGCCGCTGCTGCTCCGGCCGCTGCACAAGCTGCTGCCCCAGCCGCTGAAGGTGAAGACGATCCTGTTGCTGCACCGGCTGCTCGCAAGCTGGCTGAAGAAAACGGCATCAACATCGCTTCCGTTGCCGGTACTGGCAAAGGCGGTCGTGTGACCAAGGAAGACGTGGTTGCTGCTGTTGCTGCCAAGAAAGCCGCTCCGGCTGCCGCGCCTGCCAAGGCTGCTGCTCCTGCTGCCGCCGCTCCTGTGTTCGCCGCTGGCGACCGCATCGAGAAGCGCGTTCCGATGACCCGCGTTCGCGCTACCGTGGCCAAGCGTCTGGTAGAAGCTCAGTCGAACATGGCGATGCTGACCACTTTCAACGAAGTCGACATGACCGAAGTCATGGCCCTGCGTTCGAAGTACAAGGACCTGTTCGAGAAGTCCCACAACGGCGTACGCCTGGGCTTCATGTCGTTCTTCGTGAAAGCGGCCACCGAGGCGCTGAAACGCTTCCCGGCTGTCAACGCGTCGATCGACGGTGCTGACATCGTTTACCACGGCTACGCCGACGTCGGTGTGGCTGTTTCCAGCGACCGTGGTCTGGTTGTACCGGTTCTGCGTAACGCCGAACTGATGAGCCTGGCTGAAATCGAAGGCGGCATCGCTACCTTCGGCAAGAAAGCCCGTGACGGCAAACTGTCGATGGACGAAATGACCGGCGGCACGTTCACCATCACCAACGGTGGTACCTTCGGTTCGATGATGTCGACCCCGATCGTCAACCCGCCGCAAGCGGCTATCCTGGGCATGCACAACATTCTGCAGCGTCCGATGGCGATCAACGGTCAGGTCGTTATCCGTCCGATGATGTACCTGGCTCTGTCTTACGATCACCGTCTGATCGATGGCAAAGAAGCTGTGACCTTCCTGGTTACCATCAAGAACCTGCTGGAAGACCCGGCTCGTTTGTTGCTGGATATCTGATAGAAGCGGCCGCAGGTTTCAGGCTCCAGTCTGCATGAAAGGGCAGTCTGGCTTGAGGCTTGCGGCTTCAAGCTTGCAAAAAAGAGGATTTTTTGAATGTCGCAGAAATTTGACGTAGTAGTGATCGGCGCGGGCCCTGGCGGCTACGTAGCTGCCATCAAAGCAGCCCAGCTGGGTCTCACCACCGCCTGCATCGAGAAGTACACCGACAAAGAGGGCAAACTGGCCCTTGGTGGTACTTGCCTGAACGTCGGCTGCATTCCATCCAAGGCGCTGCTGGACAGCTCCTGGAAATACAAGGAAGCCAAAGAAGGCTTCGCGATCCACGGTATCAATCACGCTGGCGTGACCATGGACGTGGCGGCAATGGTTGGCCGTAAAGCCAACATCGTAAAAGGCCTGACCTCGGGGGTTGCCACCCTGTTCAAAGCCAACGGTGTGACCTCCATCGAGGGTCATGGCAAGCTGCTGGCCGGCAAGAAAGTCGAAGTCACCAAGCCTGACGGTTCGGTAGAAATCATCGAAGCCGAGAACGTGATTCTGGCTCCAGGTTCACGTCCGATCGACATTCCACCGGCTCCGGTTGATCAGAATGTGATCGTCGATTCGACTGGCGCGCTGGAATTCCAATCCGTGCCTAAGCGTCTGGGCGTGATCGGCGCTGGTGTGATCGGTCTGGAACTGGGTTCGGTCTGGTCCCGTCTGGGTGCAGAAGTGACCGTTCTTGAAGCGCTGGACACCTTCCTGATGGCCGCTGACGCTGCCGTTTCCAAGGAAGCGCTGAAAACCCTGACCAAACAGGGTCTGGACATCAAGCTGGGCGCTCGTGTGACCGGTTCCAAAGTGAACGGCGACGAAGTCGTTGTGAACTACACCGATGCCAACGGCGAACAGAACATCACCTTCGACAAGCTGATCGTAGCCGTTGGTCGCCGTCCGGTGACCACTGATCTGCTGTCCGCTGATTGCGGCGTGACCCTGGACGAGCGCGGTTTCGTGCACGTTGATGATCACTGCGCCACCACCGTACCGGGCGTCTACGCCATCGGCGACGTGGTTCGCGGCATGATGCTGGCGCACAAGGCCTCGGAAGAGGGCATCATGGTCGTCGAACGCATCAAGGGCCACAAAGCCCAGATGAACTATGATTTGATCCCTTCGGTTATTTATACTCACCCGGAAATCGCGTGGGTGGGTAAAACCGAGCAGGCCTTGAAGGCAGAAGGCGTTGAAGTTAACGTTGGCACCTTCCCGTTCGCAGCCAGCGGCCGTGCCATGGCAGCCAACGACACCGGCGGTTTCGTCAAAGTCATCGCCGATGCCAAGACTGACCGCGTATTGGGCGTCCATGTGATTGGCCCGAGCGCTGCAGAACTGGTTCAGCAAGGCGCGATCGGCATGGAATTCGGCACCAGCGCTGAAGACCTGGGCATGATGGTTTTCTCCCATCCGACCCTGTCTGAAGCCTTGCACGAAGCTGCTCTGGCAGTGAATGGCGGCGCCATTCACATCGCCAACCGCAAGAAGCGTTAAGACAATAAGAAACCACGGCGGTATGGCCCGTCGTGAGCCTTGCATGCAAGACTCACCGCGGAATATCCGCTGGACGCAGTCTTGCGTAGCTGCACCGGTTGTCCGGAAAGGCTACGCAAGCAGCAGTCACAGGTGGTGCGGCACTTGAACAAGTGCAGCACCGAATGCGCAGTACCTAACGAAGACGGTAATAAGCATGAATCTTCACGAGTATCAGGGTAAGCAGCTGTTCGCTGAATACGGCCTGCCAGTTTCCACCGGTTACGCAGTAGACACCCCGGAAGCAGCAGCAGAAGCTTGCGACAAAATCGGCGGCACCGAGTGGGTTGTCAAAGCCCAGGTCCACGCTGGTGGTCGCGGTAAAGCGGGCGGCGTAAAGCTGGTTCGCAGCAAAGAAGACGCTAAGGCATTCGCACAGCAGTGGCTGGGCAAGCGTCTGGTGACTTACCAGACTGACGCCAATGGTCAGCCAGTCACCAAGATCCTGGTTGAATCGTGCACTGATATCGCTAAAGAGCTGTACCTGGGCGCTGTCGTTGACCGTTCGAGCCGTCGTATCGTGTTCATGGCTTCCACCGAAGGTGGCGTGGACATCGAGAAAATCGCTCACGACACTCCAGAAAAAATTCTGAAAGCCACTATCGATCCACTGGTTGGCGCTCAGCCATTCCAGGGTCGCGAGCTGGCATTCCAGCTGGGTCTGGAAGGCAAGCAGGTTGCTCAGTTCGCCAAGATCTTTGTAGGTCTGGCCAAACTGTTCAAGGATCACGACCTGGCTCTGCTGGAAGTGAACCCGCTGGTAATCAAGGCTGACGGCGATCTGCATTGCCTCGACGCCAAGATCAACATCGACGCCAACGCCATGTACCGTCAGCCTAAGCTGAAGACTTTCCACGATCCGTCGCAAGACGATCCGCGCGAAGCGCACGCTGCCAAGTTCGAACTGAACTACGTAGCACTGGAAGGCAACATCGGTTGCATGGTCAACGGTGCTGGCCTGGCCATGGGCACCATGGACATCGTCAACCTGCATGGCGGCAAACCAGCCAACTTCCTCGACGTGGGCGGCGGTGCTACCAAAGAACGCGTTACCGAAGCGTTCAAGATCATCCTGTCCGACACTAACGTCGCTGCAGTATTGGTTAACATCTTCGGCGGCATCGTTCGTTGCGACATGATTGCCGAAGGCATCATCGGCGCAGTGAAAGAAGTCGGCGTGAAAATCCCGGTTGTTGTTCGCCTTGAAGGCAACAACGCTGAGCTGGGCGCTAAAGTACTGGCAGAAAGCGGTTTGAACATCATCGCTGCTACCAGCCTGACCGACGCTGCTCAACAAGTCGTTAAAGCTGCGGAGGGCAAATAATGAGCGTCCTGATCAATAAAGACACCAAAGTTATCTGCCAGGGTATTACCGGTTCGCAAGGTAGTTTCCACACCCAGCAAGCTCTCGAATACGGCACCAAGATGGTTGGCGGCGTAACGCCGGGCAAAGGCGGCACCGAGCACCTGGGTCTGCCAGTGTTCAACACCGTGAAAGACGCTGTAGCTGCCACTGGCGCCACCGCCAGCGTGATCTACGTTCCAGCTCCTTTCTGCAAGGACTCCATCCTGGAAGCAGCTTTCGGCGGCATCAAGCTGATCGTCTGCATCACTGAAGGCATTCCTACCCTGGACATGCTGGACGCTAAAGTTAAGTGCGACGAGCTGGGCGTTGTCCTGATTGGCCCTAACTGCCCAGGCGTGATCACTCCAGGCGAATGCAAGATCGGCATCATGCCAGGTCACATTCACTTGCCAGGCAAGGTCGGTATCGTTTCCCGTTCCGGCACCCTGACCTACGAAGCTGTGAAGCAAACCACTGACGCAGGTTTCGGTCAGTCGACTTGCGTCGGCATCGGCGGTGACCCGATCCCGGGTTCGAACTTCATCGACATCCTGAAGCTGTTCCAGGAAGACCCGAAGACCGAAGCGATCGTCATGATCGGTGAGATTGGCGGTTCGGCTGAAGAAGAAGCGGCTGCCTACATCAAGGCACACGTGACCAAGCCGGTTGTTTCCTACATCGCTGGTGTGACTGCCCCTGCGGGCAAGCGCATGGGCCATGCTGGCGCAATCATCTCTGGCGGCAAGGGCACTGCAGACGAGAAGTTTGCTGCCCTGGAAGACGCAGGCGTTAAAACCGTGCGTTCGCTGGCAGACATCGGCAAGGCGTTGTCCGAGCTGACCGGTTGGGCGATGAAGTAAGCCTCGCGCTTAATTCACGCTTCATCAAACAAAGGCCACCTTCGGGTGGCCTTTGTCGTTTCCGGGGCTTTTGTGGCGAGGGGGCTTGCCCCCGTTCGACTGCGAAGCAGTCGCAAATCTGACAAACGCGATCTGTCTGACGTAAAGCGATTACCGGTTTTTGGGGCCGCTTCTCGACCCAACGGGGGCAACCCCTCGCCACAGGGTTCTGCCGAGGTAAATTAGATATGTAAACGCGACACTGAAACGTCGCGTATCGGATAGTTCGCCCTGTAACAGTGCGTTTTCAAGCCAAATTCGTTAGGCTAGCCGCCATTTTTGCGTCCGCGACCCACAAGGTTGCTGCGCGCTAAAGGGTCAGTCCTATACGGACCGACAGCATTTCCCTCACCCCACAGGGAAATCCCTCTCTAAATTCCGATTCAGTAGTGTGGTATTTCCTTAATGAAAGTGTTGAAAGGCCAGGACATTCTGGCACTTGGTTTTATGACGTTTGCCCTGTTTGTCGGGGCTGGCAATATCATCTTCCCGCCTATCGTCGGTTTGCAGTCCGGGCCTAATGTCTGGATGGCAGCGCTGGGCTTTTTGATCACCGCGGTCGGTTTGCCGGTGATCACCGTTGTGGCGCTGGCGAAAGTGGGTGGCACGATGGATGCCTTGAGCAGCCCGATCGGCAAGATCGCAGGTGGCCTGCTGGCCGCTGCGTGCTACCTTACGGTTGGCCCGCTGTTCGCCACCCCGCGTACTGCGACCGTGTCGTTCGAAGTCGGCCTGGCGCCGCTGACCGGCGAGAGCCCGTTGGCGTTGTTCCTCTACAGTTCGGTGTACTTCCTGCTGGTGTTCTTCATCTCGCTGTATCCGGGCCGTTTGCTGGATACCGTAGGCCGTTTCCTCGCACCGATGAAAATCATCGCCCTGGCAGCGCTCGGCATCGCCGCGTTTGCCTTGCCGGCCGGTGATATCGGCGTAGCCACGCCGGAATACGTTGCGGCGCCATTTTCCCAAGGCTTCATCAATGGTTACCTGACCATGGATACCCTGGGCGCCTTGGTGTTCGGCATCGTCATCGTCAACGCCATCCGCTCCCGTGGCGTTGAATCGCCGGTGCTGATCACTCGTTACGCGATCATTGCCGGGCTGATTGCCGGCGTGGGTCTGGCGCTGGTTTATATCAGCCTGTTCCGCCTCGGTTCGGGCAGCCATGAAGTGGCCGCTGGAGCAACCAACGGCGCGGCGGTTTTACACGCCTACGTTCAACACACCTTCGGGTCGTTGGGCAGCGGTTTCCTCGCAGTGCTGATCTCGCTGGCCTGCCTGGTGACAGCGGTCGGCCTGACCTGTGCCTGCGCCGAGTACTTCAGCCGGGTGCTGCCACTGTCCTACAAGACCTTGGTGATCATCCTGGCGGTGTTCTCTTTGTTTGTGTCCAACCTGGGCCTGACCAAGCTGATTGCGTTCTCCATCCCGGTATTGACCGCGATTTACCCGCCGTGCATCGCCTTGGTAGCCCTGAGCTTCTGCAAGGACTTCTGGCATGAGCAGGGCCGCATCGTCGGCCCGGTGATGCTGGTGTCGTTCATCTTCGGCATGATCGACGCGCTCAAGGGTGCAGGTCTGGCGGACTGGATGCCGGTTCAGCTGTCGCACCTGCCGCTAAGCGAGCAGGGCCTGGCGTGGCTGGTGCCGTCGGTCATGACCCTGGTGGTTGCGGTGGTCTGCGATCGTCTGCTGGGCAAGCGCGAAGAAGCGCTGGCTTGAGTCGCTGAACGGCCCGCCACAAGCGGGCCATCAAGCCGAAACGGAAATGCCCCGTATCCATCGATACGGGGCATTTTTTTATGGCCGGATTTTGACGCCATGCGAAAATCGAATGTGGGAGCGGGCTTGCTCGCGAAGACGGTTTATCATTGAACATTGATCTCGACTGATCCATCGCCTTCGCGAGCAAGCCCGCTCCCACGGGATTTATGTACTCCGCACATACATCACAAGGACCTGCATGTCGTTCATCCACGCCAACCTGATCCACATCCTCGCCGCGCTCTGGTTTGTCATCTGCTGGGGCGGTTACACCCGGTATGCCTCGTGGAAGGGCCGCGACACCGCGTGCCTGGCCAGCGTGTTGCACCTGTATCGCGAAGACTGGATGCGTCGCATGTTGCTGCGCGACAACCGCATCGCCGACGCCAGCGTGGTCGGCAATCTGGAGCGCAACGCCTCGTTCTTCGCCTCCAGCACCTTGATTATCCTCGCTGGCATTCTTACCGTGCTCGGTGCGTCGGAAAGGGCGGTGTCGTTGCTGGCAGATATTCCGATGGTGCAACAGGCGTCCCAAGGCATGTCGGAGATCAAGTTACTGTGCCTGGCGCTGGTGTTTGTCTACGCCTTCTTCACGTTCAGCTGGTGCATGCGTCAATACAACTTTGCGGCGATTCTGATTGGCTCGGCGCCGATGGTGGGTGAGCGCCATGTATCCGAGCAAGAGCGCAAAGCTTTCGCGGCTCGTGCGGCTCGGGTGATCTCCATGGCGGCCAACCAGTTCAACTTCGGCCTGCGTTCCTATTACTTTGGCATGACCATGCTGGCCTGGTTCGTCAGCCCGTGGCTGTTCATGCTGATGAGCGCGGGCGTGGTGCTGGTGTTGTATCGCCGGGAGTTTCATTCCGACGTTCTCGACGTGATGGTCTATACCCCTACAGAGGCACCCTTGCCCGAGGCGAACAAAGAGACTGTTTGATGAGTATTCCGTTTTGGTGTGTATTGATCAGCGCGTTGTTGATTTACGTGGCCCGCATGCCGGTGGCCAAGGCGATGAAAGAGCAGGGCGGTTACAACAATCACGCGCCCCGCGAGCAACAGGCGCACCTTACTGGCTTCGGCGCCCGTGCCGTGGCCGCGCATCAGAACTGTTTCGAGGCCTTCATATTGTTTGCAGTGGGGGTGTTGATGGCGCACACCACGCAAACGGCGGGGTGGTTGATCGACCTGCTGGCGATCATCTTTGTGATCTCGCGGATTATTTACTTGCTGTGTTATTGGGGGGATCTGGCCTGGCAGCGCAGCCTGGTCTGGATTGTTGGTTTCGTCTGTTCATTGTTACTGATGATTAGTCCGACTTTTAGAACCGTTTTGCTCTAACGGTGCCAATCGCAGGCAAAAGAAAACCCGCACTTGGCGGGTTTTCTTTATCACGCTAAAAACTGATTTAGTTCTTAGGTGCTTCTTTTGCCGCAGCTTCGTTCGATTCAGCCTGAGCTTTGGCAGCTTCGGCGTTTTCTTTCGCAGCGTCGTTCACTTTATCCTGAGCTTTGTTCATGTCCTGCTGAGCTTGCTCAGCATGTTTGGTAGCATCTTGAGCTTTGTCCTCGGATTTTTTATCGCAAGCAGCGAGACCGAGGGAAGCGGTCAACATCAAGGCAATAGCTAAAGTCTTACGCATGGGGTGTTTCTCCTTATGGAAATAACTACTGGCCTTTCGAGCACAGCCCACAGCGTTAAGTTCCTCAATTCGTTCAGATATATAAGTTTGTGCTGCGATGGAACTTTTGCTCGCAGGCGAACTGCTTTGATCAAACACTAAGAAGAGTTTCAAGAAATGGCCGAAAACCCCGTTTTTGAGCGTGCGACACGCTTCCTGTCCGCGTTGCGTCATTGCCAGGTCCTCGGGCTAAGGGTCCACAGCGCCAGTAATGACGGACTAACGGTCATCTTGCCCTACAGCCCGCAAATCGTCGGTAATCCGCAAACCGGCGTCATTCACGGCGGTGCCCTGACATCGTTGATGGATACCGCCTGCGGCATGTCGACCCTGTGCGTGCTGCCCGAATTCGAGGTCTGCCCGACCCTCGATTTGCGCATCGATTACATGCATGCAGCAGAGCCGCACAAGGACGTCTACGGTTTCGCCCAATGCTATCGAGTGACCACTGACGTGATCTTCGCCCGCGGTTTTGCCTATCAGGATGATCCAGAGCACCCCATCGCCCACGTCGTCGGCACCTTTATGCGCATGGGTAAAGCCATCAAGGGCACCAGAGGCTTTGGCGGCGCCATCGCCGGAGGCACGCAATGACCGACTCACTCAAGGAACAGCTGCAACAGGCCCATGAGCAGGGCGATTACGCCTCGCTGCTGCACCTGATTCCTTATGCAAAGTTGATTGGCGTCGACTGTTCGCGGGTCGGGGACGATCTGTTGTTTCGCCTGCCGGCCAACAAGGACAACATTGGTAATCCTTTATTGCCGGCGATTCATGGCGGTGTGATCGCCGGGTTCATGGAGCTCTCGGCGGCGCTGCACCTGCTGATTTTCACCGGTTCACCGGGCGTGCCGAAAATTATCGACTTCTCCCTCGACTACCTGCGCGCCGGGCAGTTTCGCGATACCTGGGCCAAATGTCAGGTGTGCCGACAGGGGCGCCGGGTCGCCAACGTGGCCGTTACCGCCTGGCAAAGCACCGAATCCGAACCTATTGCGACAGCCCGCGCCCATTTCAAAATCGAAGAGCCCTTGAAATCCTGAACACAGCCCCCAACTTTGATGACAACCCGCCGCTGACCCTCAAGGTAGCGGCTTAGCCATCTGATTGGAGTTTGATGACCATGAGTGTGGAAACTCAAAAGGAAACCCTGGGCTTCCAGACCGAGGTGAAGCAACTGCTGCACCTCATGATCCATTCGCTGTATTCCAACAAGGAAATATTCCTTCGCGAATTGATCTCGAACGCCTCTGACGCTGTCGACAAACTACGTTTCGAAGCCCTGTCCAAGCCTGAGTTGCTGGAAGGTGGCGCCGAACTGAAAATCCGTGTGAGCTTCGACAAGGACGCTAAAACCGTCACCCTCGAAGACAACGGCATCGGCATGAACCGTGAAGAAGCGATCACCCACCTGGGTACCATCGCCAAATCCGGCACTGCCGATTTCATGAAACACCTGTCTGGCGATCAGAAGAAAGATTCGCACCTGATCGGTCAGTTTGGTGTGGGTTTCTACTCTGCCTTCATCGTCGCCGACAAAGTCGACGTGTTCAGCCGTCGTGCCGGTGATTCGGCGAGCGAAGGCGTGCATTGGTCGTCCAAGGGCGAAGGCGATTTCGAAGTTGCCACCGTCGAAAAAGCCGAGCGCGGAACCCGCATTGTTCTGCATCTGAAGTCCGGTGAAGACGAATTCGCCGATGGCTGGCGTCTGCGCAACATCATCAAGAAGTACTCCGACCACATCGCCCTGCCGATCGAGTTGCCAAAAGAAGTGGCCGCTGCCGAAGGTGAAGAGCAGCCTGCCGCCGAATGGGAAACCGTCAACCGCGCCAGTGCCCTGTGGACCCGTCCTCGCACCGAAGTGAAGGACGAGGAATACCAGGAGTTCTACAAACACGTTGCCCACGATTTCGAGAACCCGCTGAGCTGGAGTCACAACAAGGTCGAAGGTAAGCTCGAATACAGCTCGCTGCTGTACGTGCCGGCCCGTGCTCCGTTCGACCTGTACCAGCGTGAAGCGCCGAAAGGCCTGAAGCTGTACGTCCAGCGTGTGTTTGTGATGGACCAGGCCGAGTCGTTCCTGCCGCTGTACCTGCGCTTCATCAAAGGCGTGGTCGATTCCAACGACCTGTCGCTGAACGTGTCGCGAGAAATCCTGCAGAAAGACCCGATCATCGATTCGATGAAGTCGGCACTGACCAAGCGCGTTCTGGACATGCTGGAGAAACTGGCGAAGAACGAGCCTGAGCAATACAAGAGCTTCTGGAAGAACTTCGGTCAGGTCATGAAAGAAGGCCCGGCAGAAGACTTCGCGAACAAAGAGAAAATCGCTGGCCTGCTGCGTTTCGCATCGACCAACGGTGAGGAAGGCGAGCAGGTGGTTGGCCTGGCTGAATACCTGGCTCGCGCGAAGGAAGGTCAGGACAAGATTTACTACCTGACCGGCGAAACCTACGCACAAGTCAAAAACAGCCCGCACCTGGAAGTCTTCCGCAAGAAAGGCATCGAAGTGCTGCTGCTGACCGATCGCATCGACGAGTGGCTGATGAGCTACCTCAACGACTTCGACGGCAAGAGCTTTGTCGACGTGGCACGCGGTGACCTGGACCTGGGCAATCTGGACTCGGAAGAGGACAAGAAAGCTGCGGAAGAAGTCGCCAAGTCCAAAGAAGGTCTGGTTGAGCGTCTGAAAACTGCACTGGGCGACTCGGTGGCTGAAGTACGGGTTTCCCACCGTCTGACCGACTCCCCGGCGATTCTGGCGATCGGCGAGCAGGACCTGGGCCTGCAGATGCGTCAGATCCTCGAAGCCAGCGGTCAGAAGGTTCCGGAGTCGAAGCCGATCTTCGAATTCAACCCGGCTCACCCGCTGATCGAGAAGCTCGACAACGAGCAGAGCGAAGAGCGCTTCGGCGACCTGTCGCACATTCTCTTCGATCAGGCGGCACTGGCTGCCGGTGACAGCTTGAAGGACCCGGCGGCGTATGTGCGCCGTCTGAACAAGCTGCTGGTTGAACTGTCGGTTTAACTGCGTTGTAAAAAAAACCCGCTTCGGCGGGTTTTTTTCATTCTGGTGTTTTTAAGCAGGAGTGAATCATGAGCCTGCGCACTGGACTTGGCCCGCACGGGTGCGCCGTTGAAAGCGGCAGTGTCGTTCCACGGCCCGCTGGATTCACCTGATCAGGCGGACGCCAAACACATCAAGGGCTCGGTGTTGGTTCTGCACGGTGCGGCGGATCCGTTGGTACCTAAAGAGCAACTGCCGGCTTTCGAAGCGGAAATGAACGCGGCGGGCGTGGGCTGGCAATTGCTGAGCTACGGCAAGGCGGTGCATTCCTTCAACGATCCAAGCCAATGTGCCAGGCATGATGATGGATGACGCGAAGATTGCGGCGCGGGCGTTTACGTCGATGCACAATTTGCTGGATGAGGTGTTTAAAGGCTGATCGACACACGATCGTTCCCACGCGGAGTGGGAACGATCAGGAGAGCTCAAGGCAATTCAATCCGCTCACTTTCCCCTGGCACCGTCGGCCAATCCCCGGCCGCCCAGCGCCGCCGGGCGTCATCGATAACCGCCGGATCACTCGCGACAAAATTCCAGTTGATCCGCCGAGGCCCGTCCATAGGTGCGCCGCCAAACAACACGGCGTGACAGTCGCTCTCGGCAAAAAGCGTCATCTCTTCTCCCGCCGGCAACACCACCAGCGAATTCAATTCCAGCGCCTCGCCATCCAGCTGCGCTTCACCACTCAAGACATACAGGGCACGTTCTTCATGCTCGGTGGGGATCAGCAGCGTGGTCGCCGTTTGCAGGTTCAATTCGGCGTACAACGTAGGAGAAAGCACCGGCACCGGCGATTCCAGGCAAAAGCCTGACCCGGCAATCATCCGGATCTTCACCCCAAGGTTATCGCTGACCGGCAAGGTGCTCGCCGGATGATGGCTGTAGGACCCAGGCCCCTGTTCATGCTCTTTGGGCGAGGCCAGCCAGATCTGCAAGCCGTGCATCGTAAAGCCGCTGTCTTTCAACGCCTCGGGTGTGCGCTCGACGTGGGCAATCGCCCTGCCGGCGGTCATCCAGCTGACATCACCGGCATTGACCACCTGATCGGAACCGAGGCTGTCCTTGTGCTGGATTTGCCCTTCAAACAGATAGGTGAGGGTCGACAGGCCGATGTGCGGATGCTGACGAATGTTCATGCCTTTGCCCGCCGGATAACGGGTTGGCAGCATGTGGTCGAAAAACACGAAGGGCCCGACACTGCGGCACTTGGCGGACGGCAACGGGCGAAGAATCGGCTGGCCTTCAACCTCTTCGGCGCGGGGGCGGATCACGAGCGGAGTGTTCATGTTGCATTCCAGGCTGAGCGGGTGATGCAGGGAGCATAACCCGCTTGCGCTGCCGTTGCCGCTATTGGCTGAACGCGCCTTCGGACAGGTGGGTTTCGATGCTGACGTCGGTGGTGGTCATCAGTTTGTGAACCGGGCAGCGGTCAGCGACACGGTGCAATTCATCGCGCTGCGCATCGGTCAGTACACCCTTGAGGGTCAGTTTGACGTGCAGGGCGTATTTGCCTTTTTGCTCTTCGCTGTTGTCGCGTTTGACCTCGACGGTGACACCGGTCAGCGGGATGTCCTTTTTCTTGGCGTACATCTTCAAGGTCAAGGCTTTGCACGCCCCCAGGGCCGCATCGAAATAATCGTGGGGTTCTGGCGCCGAGCCTTCGCCGCCGGAAGCGGTCGTCACGTCGGCAAACAGTTCGTGTTCATCGATTTGAACGCTGTGGCGAAAACCTTCGGCGGAAACGGTATTGACGGTAACGGTCATGGAAAGCCTCCCAGGCTGGAAAAGTCGTTGGGTCAAAAAAGACCTTGAAGTTATAGAGCATTCCTCTGCGGGCGCGTTCCACTTTCTTGCGGGTCATCCTCGGTCGCGGGTTGGAGACCGGGTTACCGGCCGGCCGTGCGCGGTTGCGAATGACGCAATCGCGGCCTATGGTCCAAGCGAGGTATTGCCTGCGACCATCACATAATGACGCGCCACAGGCTTGTGTCCATCCAGTGCGAAAACCATAGCAAGGTGAAGACATGCCAAACGACTCCCGCCCCGCCGTACTCGAACTCATCGGCAACACGCCACTGGTGCGTGTCAGCCGCTTCGATACCGGCCCGTGCACACTGTTCCTCAAGCTTGAATCACAAAACCCCGGCGGTTCGATCAAGGACCGCATCGGTCTGGCGATGATCGACGCCGCCGAGCGCGACGGTCGCCTGCAACCCGGCGGCACCATCGTTGAGGCCACGGCCGGCAACACCGGTCTGGGCCTTGCGCTGGTCGGCCGGGCCAAGGGGTATCGCGTGGTGTTGGTGGTGCCCGACAAGATGTCCACCGAGAAAGTCCTGCACCTCAAGGCGATGGGCGCCGAGGTACACATCACCCGCTCCGATGTCGGCAAGGGGCATCCCGAGTACTACCAGGACGTCGCCGCGCGGCTGGCCAAGGAAATTCCCGACGCCTTTTTTGCTGATCAATTCAACAATCCGGCCAACCCGCTGGCCCACGAATGCAGCACGGCGCCGGAGATCTGGGCGCAAACCCAGCATGATGTCGATGCCATCGTCGTCGGTGTCGGTTCGGCCGGGACGCTGACCGGTTTGACCCGGTTTTTCAAGCGCGTGCAGCCGAACCTGGCGATGGTGCTGGCCGACCCGGTCGGCTCGGTAATGGCCGAATACAGCCGCAGTGGCACCCTCGGAACGCCCGGTTCATGGGCGGTGGAAGGCATTGGCGAGGACTTCATTCCCTCAATTGCCGACCTGTCCAGCGTGCGCCACGCGTATTCGATCAGCGACGAAGAAAGCTTCGATCATGCCCGCCAGCTGCTGCGCGCCGAGGGCATCCTCGGCGGTTCGTCGACCGGCACCTTGTTGGCGGCGGCGCTGCGTTATTGTCGCGAGCAAACCGAGCCGAAACGGGTCGTGAGTTTTGTCTGCGATACCGGCACCCGCTACCTGTCGAAGGTCTACAACGATCAGTGGATGAAGGATCAGGGCCTGCTGCAATACAAGCGCTACGGTGATCTTCGCGACCTGATCTCGCGCCGTTTCGAGGATGGCCGGGTGATCAGCGTCGGTCCGGACGACACGCTGCTGACTGCGTTCCAGCGCATGCGTCTGACTGACGTGTCGCAACTGCCGGTGCTGGTAGACGGCCAGCGGCTGGTCGGGGTGATCGATGAGTCCGACATACTGCTGCGGGTGCACCAGGACGCGTCGCATTTTCGCTTGACCGTGGCCAGCGCGATGACCGACAAACTGCAAACCCTGCCGGCCGCTGCCAGCCTGGCTGAGCTGCAGGCAGAACTCGATCGTGGTCTGGTGGCGATCATTGCCGATGCCTCAGGCTTCCATGGCCTGATTACCCGCGTCGACCTACTCAATCATTTACGGAGATCCCTGACATGAGTCACGATACAGATGCTGCGCCCCATGGCTTTGCCACTCGCGTGATCCATGCCGGGCAGGTGCCGGACCCTTCCACCGGCGCGTTGATGCCGCCGATTTACGCCAACTCCACCTATTTGCAGCAAAGTCCGGGCGTGCACAAAGGCCTCGACTACGGGCGCTCGCATAACCCGACGCGCTTTGCGCTGGAGCGTTGCGTGGCGGATCTTGAAGGCGGCACCCAGGCGTTCGCGTTTGCGTCCGGGCTGGCGGCTATTTCCACGGTGCTTGAGCTGCTTGATGCCGATTCGCATATCGTCTCGGGCAATGATTTATATGGAGGCACGTTCCGTCTGTTCGACAAGGTGCGTCGGCGCAGCGCCGGGCATCGCTTCAGTTTCGTTGACCTGACGGACCTGTCGGCCTTCGAGGCGGCGCTGCAAGACGACACCCGCATGGTCTGCGTCGAGACGCCGAGCAATCCGTTGCTGCGCCTCACGGACCTCGCTGCCATCGCGCGCATTTGCCGTCAGCGCGGGATCATTTGCGTGGCCGACAACACCTTCGCCAGCCCGTGGATCCAGCGTCCGCTGGAGCTGGGCTTCGATGTCGTGGTGCACTCGAGCACCAAGTATTTGAACGGTCACTCCGACGTGATTGGCGGTATCGCGGTGGTTGGGCAGAATGCGGCGTTGGCCGAACGGCTGGGCTTTCTGCAAAACGCGGTAGGCGCCATCGCCGGGCCGTTTGACGCCTTCCTCACCCTGCGCGGTGTGAAGACCCTGGCATTGCGCATGGAGCGTCACTGCAGCAACGCATTGGCGCTGGCGCAATGGCTGGAACAGCAGCCGCAGGTCTCGCGGGTCTACTACCCGGGATTGCCGTCACATCCGCAGCACGAACTGGCGCGGCAGCAGATGCGCGGTTTTGGCGGGATGATTTCTCTCGATCTGAACACCGACCTGGCAGGCGCCAAGCGCTTTCTGGAGGGGGTGCGGATCTTTGCGCTGGCGGAGAGTCTGGGCGGGGTGGAAAGCCTGATCGAGCACCCGGCGATCATGACCCATGCCACGATCCCCGCCGATACCCGTGCCGAGCTCGGCATTGGCGATGCGCTGGTGCGATTGTCGGTGGGGGTTGAGGATGTTGCTGACCTGCGCGCCGATCTGGCGCAGGCGCTGGCGCGGATCTGACTTTCAGGCAGGCAAAAAAAATCCGGAACCCTTGGCGGATTCCGGATTTTTCTGTCGATCGCGTATCAGCTGCCTTTGACAGATTTACCGTTGACCGTACCGTCGAGGAGCATGATGTTGTACTCCTTGCCGTCGGTTTCAACCTGTTGCAGACGGACCAGCAGGTAATCCCAGTCCTTGGCGAACCACAGGACGGTGGTGCGCTTGTTTTGTGTCGGGTCACGCACGCGCTCGACCTTGATCGCATCGATGTTGCCCGCCTTGGTCTCGACCTTTTCCGAGGCCAGCACGCGGAAATCGTAGGTATCGACGTCATTGCCGTCGACTACCTGATAGCTCATGCTTTTTTTGCCGGCGGCGACGTCGCGCTGCAAAGCCAGTTGATAAGTGGATTTGTCGACCATGCCGGTGTTTAGCGGGACCTTGACCGGGTCACCGCGATCCATGCCAGTGACCATCTTGGTGGTCCAGTCGAAATCCAGATTCGACTTCTTGGCTTTGCCCAGGCCGCTACGTTCAAAGAGGTAGGACTGAGGCAACAGGGTGTTCTTGTCCAGCGTCAGGGTGCTTTCTTCAGTCAGGCTGGCGATCATCATCGACGCCTTGAAGCTGAGCTTCCAGACGCCATTGGCTTGTTGGCTCAGGCTGCGTTCAGCCGTGCCGCTCATGGGCAGTTGTTTCCAGTCGGCGGTGTAGCTGGCGGAGAAGGGTTGAAGGTCCGCTGCCTGCGCAAAGGGCAGGGCAAACAGAGCGCAAGCGAAGAGCAGGGCGCGACGCATAATATCTCCTAGTTTCGAATCAAGTGGCCGCTGGCCGCGAGTAACTTCCCATCCAGTAAAGCACCTTGTTCACCGAGGGATAAACGACCTTCGGCAAACCAGCGAACAGCCAGCGGGTAGATCAGGTGTTCCTGGGCATGGACTCGCTGCGCCAGACTCTGCGGCGAATCGTGCAACTCTACCGGTATTACTGCCTGTACGACCAGTGGTCCGCCATCGAGTTCCTCGGTGACGAAGTGGACGGAGCAGCCGTGCTCGGTGTCACCGGCCTCCAGCGCGCGCTGATGAGTGTGTAACCCTTTGTATTTGGGTAGCAGCGAAGGATGGATATTCAGCAGGCGACCCGCGTAGTGGCGCACGAAGTCAGCGCTGAGAATGCGCATGAAACCGGCCAGTACCACGAGTTTGGGGTTGAAGGCGTCGATCAGCTCGATCAGCGCAGCATCAAAGGCCTCGCGGCCTTCGAAAGCCTTGTGATCCAGGGATCGGGTGTCGATACCCGCCTCCCTGGCGCGTTGCAGGCCGTAGGCGTCGGCGCGGTTGGAAATCACCGCAGCGATACGGACCGGGCTGTTGCCGGTCCGCGTGCTGTCGATCAAGGCCTGCAAGTTACTGCCGGTGCCGGAGAGCAGCACCACGACATCACAGGGAGCGGACATTAATGAGCCTTGAGGTTCTTCAGTTCAACCTGAGCCGCGCCTTCGGCAGCGGTGGCGATCTGACCGATGACCCAAGGCTGCTCGCCGGCTTCACGCAGAACGTTCAGAGCGGTTTCAACATGCTCTTGAGCCACGCAGATAACCATGCCGACGCCGCAGTTCAGCACACGGTGCATTTCGTTTTCGTCGACGTTGCCTTTCTCTTGCAGCCAGTCGAATACGGCCGGGCGAGTCCAGCTTGCCACGTCAACCACCGCTTGAGCGCCTTTTGGCAGAACGCGCGGGATGTTGTCCAGCAGGCCACCACCGGTGATGTGGGCCATGGCCTTGACCGCGCCGGTGTCCTTGATCAGCTTGAGCAGCGGCTTCACGTAGATGCGGGTCGGGGCCATCAGCAGGTCGGTCAGTGGTTTGCCGTCGAGCTGGATGTTTTCGATGTCGGCACCGGACACTTCGATGATCTTGCGGATCAGCGAGTAGCCGTTTGAGTGCGGGCCGGAAGACGGCAGGGCGAGCAGGGCATCGCCGGCAGCGACTTTCGAACCGTCGATGATTTCGGATTTTTCCACGACGCCGACGCAGAAGCCGGCCAGGTCGTAGTCTTCGCCTTCGTACATGCCAGGCATTTCAGCGGTTTCGCCGCCGACCAGGGAGCAGCCGGACAGTTCGCAGCCTGCACCGATGCCGGTCACGACCTGGGTCGCGGTTTCGACGTTGAGTTTGCCGGTGGCGTAGTAGTCGAGGAAGAACAGCGGCTCGGCACCGCAGACCACCAGGTCATTCACGCACATGGCCACCAGGTCGATGCCGATGCTGTCGTGCTTGTTCAGGTTCAGCGCCAGGCGCAGCTTGGTGCCCACGCCGTCGGTGCCGGAAACCAGCACAGGCTGCTTGTAGCCAGCCGGGATTTCGCAGAGGGCGCCGAAACCGCCCAGGCCGCCCATGACTTCCGGGCGCGCAGTGCGCTTGGCGACGCTCTTGATGCGTTCGACCAATGCTTCACCGGCGTCGATGTCTACACCGGCGTCCTTGTAGCTCAGGGAGGGTTGCTTGCTCATGATCCAGGCCTTTAGGGGGGATTCAGGGGTAACGACCGAGTCCAGCGGGGACGCCGAATTCGACGCGGGCGATTGCCTCACGCGAAATTCGAGCCGCCCGGCTGTTGCCGGTCTGCGAAGGCGCGCGATTTTATCAGGCTTGAGGGGCAGCGGCCATCCTCAGGCCGACAGCAGGGGCATATCCTATAAAAAAAATTGAGATTGAGCGTGTTAGCGCCGTGTGGCATGGCTGTATAAGGTATCCCGATTAACCGTCTATCGTTATGACAGCGCGAAAACTTATCGCGGCCGTGTGAATGTTTTGCACAGGGATGTGGTCACAGCCCTGTTCGAGCGTCTTCATGCGGTCTGTTCCAGCCGCTCTTGTCGTCAGGAATCTTCCATGCGTTTTCTTTCTAAATTTTTGTATCTGAGCTGTTTTTCCCTTTTCAGCCTCGCGAGCCATGCCGAGAACGTCAAAGGTCTTTATCAGGTGCGCGAGCCTGTCACCAGTCAGTCGACCGAGGAGCGTGACCAGGCGACCCAGCGCGCGCTGGACACGCTGGTGCTGCGCCTGACCGGCGATCCAAAGGCAGCGCAGAGCCCGGGATTGGCGGCGTTGCGCAAGGATCCCCAGCAGATCATCAGTCAATACGGCTTTGATGCCGGGCCGCCGGAAGTGTTGAAGGTCGATTTCGATCCGGCCACCACCGAGCAGACGTTGCGCCGTGCGGGGCTGTCGTTGTGGGGCGCGAATCGGCCTTCGATCCTCGGCTGGTGGCTGAACGACTCCACCGAAGGTTCGAACCTGGTGGGCGATGGCCAGGCCAGTGCTGCGCCATTGCGGCGTGCGGCGCAGCATCGTGGTTTGCCGTTGCGTTTGCCGCTGGCGGATTTGAGTGAGCAGTTGGTGGCGACAGCGCCGACGCTTGAAGGTGTGGATGCGACGCCACTGCACAATGCCTCGGAACGTTACAACGCTGACGCCTTGCTCGCGGTGCATGCCAAGGAGGAGGGTGGCCAGTGGCAGGCGAAGTGGAATTTGTGGCTGGGCGACAAGAAGGAAGCCGGCAGCGTGCAAGGCGCGGATCAGGCTGCGGTGGCCGATGCGGTGATGCTCGCGGTCAGCGAGCGACTGGCGCCGCGGTTTGTCGTCAAGGCAGGGGCTTCGGGCGAGCAATTGCTGGAAGTGCAGGGCATGAACCTGGAACGCTACGCGGCGCTGGGGCGCTTGCTCGACCCGTTTGGCGCGCGCCTGCAACGTGTTGACGGTGATCGCATCCTTTACAGGGTGAATGGGAGCGCCGAGCAGCTGCGCTCGCAGTTGTCCCTGGCCAGGTTGCAGGAAGTGCCGGCCGGTGAAGGCACGGCGCCCGTCGCCCCGGTTCAGCCGGTTGGGCAAGGTTCGGCGCCTGCTGCAGCACCGGCCGCGGCACCGACGCCGCAGTTGCGATTCCGCTGGTAAGGTTTTCTTTCTTTATATAGATGCATATGGAGTGGTACATGGCCGATACGCGCCGTTGGTTCTGGTTGGGTGGAGTGGTTCTGCTCTGCGCGTTTGTCTGGCTGCTGCATCCTATCCTGACGCCATTTCTGGTGGCGCTGCTGCTGGCCTATCTGTTCGATCCTCTGGTGGATCGGCTGGAGAAACTCGGGCTTTCAAGGACATGGGGCGTGGTGGCGGTGTTCGCGTTGTTCACCCTGATTTTCACCACGCTGCTGCTGGTGTTGGTGCCGTTGTTGGCCCGGCAGTTGTTTCGCTTGTATGAGCTGGCACCGCAAATGCTCGACTGGTTACAGCACACGGCATTGCCGTGGGCGCAGTCAAAATTCGGTTTGTCGGAGGGCTTCTGGAAGTTCGACAAGCTCAAGGCCGCGATCAGCGAGCACGTGGGCCAGACCACCGACATTGTCGGTGTAGTGTTAAGTCAGGCCACGGCGTCCGGTCTTGCGTTGATTGGCTGGCTGGCCAATCTGGTGTTGATCCCGGTGGTGAGTTTTTACCTGCTGCGGGACTGGGACCTGATGGTGGCGAAGATTCGCAGCCTGCTGCCACGTGATCGCGAAGAGCGCGTGGTCGAGCTCGCCGGTGAATGTCATGAAGTGCTCGGTGCGTTTGTGCGTGGTCAATTGCTGGTGATGGTGGCGCTGGGCGTGATCTACGCGTCTGGCCTGATGCTGGTGGGGCTGGAGTTGGGGCTATTGATCGGTCTGATCGCCGGTTTGGCCGCGATCGTGCCGTACATGGGTTTTGTCATCGGGATTGGTGCGGCGTTGATCGCCGGTCTGTTCCAGTTCCATGGTGACCTTTATCCGATGTTGGGCATTGTCGCGGTGTTCATGGTCGGGCAGGCACTGGAAGGTATGGTGTTGACGCCATTGTTGGTCGGGGACCGAATCGGTCTGCACCCGGTGGCAGTGATTTTCGCCATTCTGGCGGGCGGCGAGCTGTTCGGTTTCACCGGTATTTTGCTGGCGTTGCCAGTGGCGGCGGTGATTATGGTGCTGGTGCGCCATGTACATGATTTGTATAAAGATTCTGAGATGTACAGCGGCGAGGACGAGCCGCAGCTGTAAGGGCTGTTGAGCGGTCGTCGCGGCCAACCCGGATCATCGCCGGGTTGGCTGGCGTTCCTCGCGTGGCTGTCACATGCACCGCCAACAAAACTGTCATAAAACCAGTGCGTTAACGCAAACCTTTGATTTGCTTGTGGTCTGTCGCATTGTGCGGCCAGCGTCACGGGTATAAACTTCGCAAACTTTACACAGAGGCCACTAACGGTTCCTTTGGAACTGTTCAGTCAGCATGAAACCGATTCAGCTGCCCCTAGGTGTGCGTCTGCGTGATGACGCTACCTTTATCAATTACTACCCAGGCGCCAATGCCGCTGCACTCGGCTATGTCGAGCGGCTATGCGAAGCCGACGCTGGGTGGACTGAAAGCCTGATTTATCTCTGGGGCAAGGACGGGGTAGGGCGTACGCACTTATTGCAGGCGGCCTGCCTGCGCTTCGAGCAGTTGGGGGAGCCAGCAGTGTATCTGCCATTGGCCGAACTGCTGGATCGCGGTATCTCGATTCTTGATAACCTCGAACAATACGAACTGGTCTGCCTGGATGATTTGCAGGCGGTTGCCGGCCGGGCGGATTGGGAAGAGGCGCTGTTCCATCTGTTCAATCGCCTGCGCGATAGCGGGCGGCGCCTGCTGATCGCCGCGTCGACCTCGCCGCGCGAACTGCCGGTGAAGCTGGCGGACTTGAAGTCGCGCTTGACCCTGGCCCTGATCTTTCAAATGCGTCCGCTCTCCGACGAAGACAAATTGCGTGCCTTGCAATTGCGTGCTTCGCGTCGTGGTCTGCACCTGACCGATGAAGTCGGGCATTTTATTTTGACTCGCGGTACTCGCAGTATGAGCGCGCTGTTTGAGCTGCTGGAACGTCTCGATCAGGCCTCTCTTCAAGCTCAGCGCAAGCTGACCATCCCCTTCCTGAAAGAAACGCTAGGCTGGTGAAGCCAAGGCCTGGCGGGGTTTCGGCGTATTTCAGGCGCCAGAAACTGCGCTTTCCTACAAGGTTGCAGGCTGCGTAAGCGTTTAAAAGGGGCTTAAGCGCTTAGATGTTAACGAGAAACCGATAAGTCACATAAAGTTCGATTGAATTTGCAAATGAGGATGATAGCGGGCATAGTCTCTACTTCTTTACAACTATCAGCCACGGTCGTGCCCATGCTAAAGCGCTTCGCACCCCTCGTGCCTCTCGCACTCGTCACCCTGTTGTTCGGTTGCGCTGCTCACTCTCCAGTGTCCCAGCAAGAGCAACAGCAGCAGGTTAAAAATTCAGTTACCGCGCAATCCTCTTCCGTTCTTTTCCAGGAAGAGCTGGCCACCGATAAAGAACTGGCTGACTTTGCCGACGGCAAGTCGTACCAGCTTCCGGTTCTGGCCGACAGCATTCTCGAACGTGGCATGTCCCTGATCGGTACCCGTTACCGGTTCGGCGGCACCTCTGAAGCCGGTTTCGATTGCAGTGGTTTCATCGGCTACCTGTTCCGTGAAGAAGCGGGCATGAACCTGCCGCGCTCCACTCGCGAAATGATCAACGTGAACGCACCTCTGGTCGCTCGCAGCGCGCTGAAGCCCGGTGATCTGCTGTTCTTCGCCACCAACGGTCGTCGCGGTCGCGTCAGTCACGCCGGGATCTACCTGGGTGACAACCAGTTCATCCACTCCAGTAGCCGCAAAAGTGGTGGTGTCCGGGTCGATAGCCTGGGCGATAGCTACTGGAACAAGACCTTCATCGAGGCCAAGCGCGCCCTCGCGATGGCCCCGACCGTGGTCACCGCTCGCAAGTAAACGTACAGTTTGTAAGGCGAAGTTAAAGTCTTACTTGAAGTTTGCCGCGTAGCCGCTAGAATCCTGATCTAATATTGATGGCAAACCGCCTGCGTCCAACGCAGGCGGTTTTCTTTTCTGTCTCCCCGGCAGAAATAGCCGCAGCCAGATCAGGATGTTCTGCTTATGACGATGTCGGCCCGCCTCGCACTTATGTTCTTCGCAGCGCTGCTCAGCGCCTGCGCCAGCCGCACACCGCCTCCTGCGCCGGTTGTTCGTGCTCCCATCGTCTTTGGTTCTTCTCAAGCATTCTCCCCCGAGGCCGAAGAGGTGCTGTTTCGTGCGTTGGGGCTTGTGGGCACGCCTTACCGCTGGGGCGGCAATACACCTGACTCAGGGTTCGATTGCAGTGGCCTGATCGGCTACGTCTACCGGGATGCTGCCGGCATTTCCCTGCCGCGCACCACACGCGAAATGATCAGCATGCAAGCGGCCAATGTAGGCAAGGAAGGTTTGCAGACCGGTGACCTGATTTTCTTCGCCACCAATGGCGGCTCGCAAGTCAGCCATGCCGGGATTTACGTCGGCGAAGGACGCTTCGTTCACGCGCCCGCCACGGGCGGCACGGTGAAGCTCGACAGCCTGTCCAAGGCGTACTGGCAGAAAGCGTACCTGAGCGCCAAGCGCGTTCTGCAGCCTGAGCACCTGGCGCGCAATCCCTAGTCACACTTCTACAGGGGGTTGCGGTTATTTGGTTGCGGACACGCGCCAGACTTTATTGCCGACATCATCCGCCACCAGCAAGCCACCTTGCTGATCGATCACCACGCCCACCGGCCGGCCCATGGCGTCCTCGTCTTTATTGAGGAATCCAGTCAGCACATCCACCGGTTGCCCGGTCGGTTTGCCGCCCGTGAAGGGTACGAAAATCACTTTGTAACCGCTGTGCGGGTTTCGGTTCCATGAGCCGTGCTGGCCGATGAACGCCCCTTCCTTGAACTGCGCGGGCAAGGTGTTGCCTTCAGCGAACGTGAGGCCCAACGAAGCGGTGTGCGGGCCGACCGCATAGTCCGGCGCAATGGCCTTGGCCACCAGATCCGGGTTTTGCGGTTCAACCCGAATGTCGACGTGCTGGCCGTAATAGCTGAAGGGCCAACCGTAGAACGCCCCGTCCTTGACCGACGTGATGTAGTCCGGCACCAGGTCGCTGCCGATTTCGTCCCGCTCATTGACAGCCGTCCACAGCGCGCCGCTTTGAGGCTCCCAAGCCAGGCCGTTGGGATTGCGAATCCCTGAGGCAAATATCCGGTGATTACCGGTGGCGCGGTCCACTTCCCAGATCGCCGCGCGGCCTTCTTCCTTGTCCAGACCGTTTTCACCGGCGTTGCTGTTTGAGCCCACTGTGACGTACAGCTTGCTGCCGTCCTTGCTGGCGATGACGTTTTTGGTCCAGTGATGATTCAGCGTGCCCCCCGGCAGATCGACCACTTTGATCGGTGGCGATTTGATCGCGGTATCACCGTTTTCATAGTGAAAACGCAGCAAGCGGTCGGTGTCGGCCACGTACAGGTCATTGCCGACCAGCGTCATGCCGAACGGCGAATTGAGATTTTCCAGGAACACCGTACGGGTTTCGGCGATGCCGTCGTGGTCCTTGTCTCGCAGTAGTGTGATGCGATTCGGGCTGGGCACGCCGGCGCCGGCGCGGCTCATGGTTTTCTTCATAACCCAGCCACGAATGCCTTTGGCGTCATCGGGCTTGGGCGGCGCGTTGGTTTCGGCCACCAGCAAATCACCGTTGGGCAGTACGTAGAGCCAGCGAGGGTGATCAAGGCCTTCAGCGAAGGCCGCCACTTGGGTGCCGGCAGCCGCGGTGGGTTTCGCGCCGGCCGGCCAGCCGATCGCCGGGGCGATGTTCACCGTAGGGATCAGGGTTTTATTCGGTTCGGGCAGCTTGGGTGACGGACCGGTGCCGTCGGAGACTTGCAGGCTGGAGGTTTCACCACAGGCGGCAAGCCCTCCGGCGAGCACGATGACGAGTATGAGCGGGGGCTTGCGCATGCGGGTCTTCCCTATGAAGGCGGTGTCTTAAATCATAGAGAAGATATACGCAGCGATGGTTCAATGGATCAGCCGCGAGCTTCCTTGAGCAACACCGCGATACCGGGGTGATAGTTGCCGGCTTCATTGCGCAACTTGCGGTAGGCGTAAGGGAAATACCAGGCGACGGCGCAGCAGTGTTCCTTTTGCAGGTCGTCGACCATGTCCTGAAGTTCTTCAGGGGTAGCGCTCTGCTGGGCTTTTTGCGGAGCCACGAACAGGCAGCCGAGTTTCAGGTCGCTGGCGTAGCTGATGCGTTTGGCGTCGCTGGTGATGTCTTGCAGTGCCTGCGTCAGGTTCAGGCTGTTGACCTTGGGCCAGCGTTGAGTGGCCTGAAAATAAGCACGCTCTTCGGCGGTGGCGATAAACAGGTCAGCGCGGGCGTTGCGCTCGCCTTCTTCGTGCTGTTTGCGTGTCGTTGTGGCTTGCAGTGTGACCATTTCCGCCATCCACGCAGCGGCATTGAGCAGGCCGAGGTTAGCCTTTTCGTCATGCCAGTAAGGCGCTTCGTTATCGCCGCGAACCGAGTTGTAGCGGTCGATACAGTCAAACCAGCGTTCCAGCACCGGTCGCAGGAATTCCAGCTTCGGATTGCTGATAATCATGCCTTGCATGTTGCTCACCCTTGTAATTGTGTTGTTGGGTTTGTGGCTCTTTGATATCACTGCTGGCCGTGCGGTGCAAGTTGGCGTCAGTAAATCGAGCGGCGGCAGTATATCGCTCGCCGGGGCTTTGTCTTTATTTGACGCTCCACCCCCAACCCTCTAACCTTCGCGGCTTGTTTCAGGTGCTCTGTGGCAGTGGCCGACAGAGTGAAACAGGGAAGCCGGTGAGTGACCATCGTCAAGCGACGAAGCGTCACGATCCCGGCGCTGCCCCCGCAACGGTAAATGAGTGAAAACTGCGCCTTGAGCCACTGTGTCTGTTGTCGACATGGGAAGGCGCGCAGTCCGGCCAACGCCGCTCATGAGCCCGGAGACCGGCCTGATTCATCCAACGGCATCACGGTGGGCGATGCCAGGCTTCTTGCCGTCTATTCTTGTGCCCCGCCCGCCGTTATCCAGCCTCAACGGAGAGCTCCCTATGACCGATACCCCAGATCGTGACGAACGCCATTTGGCGCGCATGCTGCGCAAAAAAGCCGTGATCGACGAACGCATTGCCAATTCCCCGAACGAGTGCGGCTTGTTGCTGGTGCTGACCGGCAACGGCAAAGGCAAAAGCAGTTCGGCGTTCGGCATGCTCGCCCGCTCAATGGGCCACGGCATGCAGTGCGGTGTGGTGCAGTTCATCAAGGGCCGTAACAGCACCGGCGAAGAGCTGTTCTTCCGTCGCTTCCCGGAGCAAGTGCGTTTCCACGTCATGGGCGAGGGCTTCACCTGGGAAACCCAGGACCGCCAGCGTGACATTGCCGCCGCCGAAGCCGCTTGGGCGGTGTCCCGTGAATTGCTCAGCGATCCGTCCATCGGTCTGGTGGTGCTGGATGAACTGAACATCGCACTCAAGCACGGCTACCTCGACCTCGATCAGGTGCTCAGTGATTTGCAGGCGCGTCCGCCGATGCAGCACGTGGTAGTGACCGGTCGCGGCGCCAGGCCGGAAATGATCGAACTCGCCGACACTGTCACCGACATGGGCGTGATCAAGCACGCATTCCAGGCCGGGATCAAAGCGCAAAAAGGCGTCGAGCTGTGAATACTACGTTATGAAAAACAGTCGTCACTGCCCGGCAGTACTGATTGCCGCGCCGGCCTCCGGTCAGGGCAAGACTACCGTCACCGCCGCGCTGGCCCGTTTGCATCGCAATCAGGGGCGCAACGTTCGCGTGTTCAAATGCGGCCCGGACTTTCTTGACCCGATGATTCTCGAGCGCGCCAGCGGTGCGCCGGTGTATCAACTGGACATGTGGATGGTCGGCGAGCAGGAAAGTCGTCGACTGTTGTGGGAAGCCGCCGCTGAAGCCGACTTGATCCTCATCGAAGGCGTCATGGGCTTGTTCGACGGCACGCCGTCCAGCGCCGACCTGGCGCGGCACTTTGGGGTGCCGGTGCTCGCCGTAATTGACGGCACCGCCATGGCACAGACCTTTGGTGCGTTGGCGTTGGGCCTGGCGAAGTATCAGCCGGACTTGCCGTTTGCCGGCGTCTTGGCCAACCGCGTCGGCACATTGCGTCATGCGCAACTGCTCGAAGGCAGCCTGACCGAAGGCTTGCGTTGGTACGGCGCGTTGTCCCGGGAAACCGGGATCGAATTGCCGAGCCGTCATTTGGGCCTGGTTCAAGCCAGCGAGTTGAACGACCTCGATCTACGCCTTGATGCGGCGGCCGATGCGTTGGCCAGCAGTTGCGAGGTGGCGCTGCCGCCAGCGGTGGAATTTGCCGCCCCGGATGTGATCCCTGCCGAGCCGTTGCTCGCGGGTGTGCGAATTGCCGTGGCCCGTGATGAGGCGTTCGCGTTCACTTATGGCGCGAGTCTGGATTTATTGCGAGCCATGGGCGCCGAGTTGCGGTTTTTCTCACCGATCCGTGACAGCCAATTACCAGAGGCAGACAGTTTGTATCTGCCGGGTGGTTATCCCGAATTGCACCATGTTGCACTGTCGCAGAACACCACGATGCTCGACGCGATCCGTGTGCATCATGCGGCCGGTAAACCGCTGTTGGCCGAGTGTGGCGGCATGTTGTATTTGCTTGATTCATTAACGGATGTCGAAGGCACTCGCGCCGAACTGGTGGGGCTGCTGAAGGGCGACGCGGTGATGCAAAAGCGTCTGGCCGCGTTGGCGTTGCAAGCGGTGGAATTGCCGGAAGGTTCGTTGCGTGGCCACACGTATCACCATTCCCTGACCAGTACCGAGCTTGAGCCGATTGCGCGTGGCCTGAGCCCGAATGGCGGGCGGGGAGCGGAGGCGGTTTATCGCGAGGGGCGGATGACGGCTTCTTATGTGCACTTTTATTTTCCGTCCAATCCATCGGCGGTTGCCGCGCTGTTTGTGCCTGACCTTGAGGACGCCATCGCGAGCAGGCTCACTCCTGCATTAGAAAGTGGATTGTCTGAAGAAATGCGGTCCACTGTGGGAGCGAGCCTGCTCGCGAAGAGGCCATGAGCGACAACGCATTCTCTGAAGCCGAACGCGCAGCGGTCTACCGCGCCATCGCCGAACGCCGCGACATGCGTCACTTCAGCGGCGGCACGGTCGAGCCCGAACTGTTGCGCCGTCTGCTCGAAGCCGCACACCAGGCACCCAGTGTCGGCCTGATGCAGCCCTGGCGCTTCATCCGCATCAGCGACCGAGCCCTTCGCGGGAAGATCCAGCAACTGGTCGAAGAAGAACGCATCCGCACCGCCGACGCCCTCGGCGAGCGCACGGACGAATTCATGAAGCTCAAGGTCGAAGGCATCAACGACTGCGCCGAGGTGCTGGTCGCCGCGCTGATGGATGATCGCGAGCGCCACATCTTCGGCCGTCGCACCTTGCCGGAAATGGACATGGCCTCGTTGTCCTGCGCGATCCAGAACCTGTGGCTGGCCTCCCGCGCCGAAGGCCTTGGCATGGGCTGGGTGTCGCTGTTCGAACCGCAAGCGCTGGCGGACCTGCTGGGTTTGCCGGCCGGGGCCAAACCGTTGGCGGTTCTTTGTCTGGGGCCGGTCAAGGAATTCTATCCGGCGCCGATGCTGGTACTCGAAGGCTGGGCGCAAGCGCGTCCGCTTAGCGAATTGCTGTATGAAAATTATTGGGGAGTGAGTCAATGAGCGTGGCGTTATTGAGTGTCGCCGCGGTAGCGCTGGACGCGCTGCTGGGTGAACCCAAACGCTGGCATCCGCTGGTGGCGTTCGGTGGTTTTGCCGAGCGAATCGAGCAACGTTTCAACGGCGGTGGACGCGGCTGGCGCAGTCATGGCGTTACCGCGTGGGTCATTGCGGTCGTGCCGCTGACCTTGCTCGCCACGGCATTGTCCTGGGCGCCTTATGTCGGTTGGGTGGTCGAGATTCTCGCGTTGTATTGCGCACTCGGCATGCGCAGCCTCGGTGAACATGTCGAGCCGGTGGCCAAGGCGCTGCGCAGTGATGACCTGGAAGAGGCCCGTACGCGTGTCGGGTATCTGGTCAGCCGCCAGACCAGCGAACTGGATAAAACCGAAGTAGCCCGTGCAGCTACAGAATCGGTGCTGGAGAATGGCAGCGATGCGGTGTTCGCCGCGCTGTTCTGGTTTGCGGTGGCCGGCGCGCCCGGTGTGGTGCTCTACCGATTGAGCAACACGCTGGATGCGATGTGGGGTTATCGCAATGAACGCTTCGAACGTTTCGGCTGGGCCGCGGCGAAGATCGATGACGTCCTTAACTACATTCCCGCACGCTTGGTGGCGTTGACCTACGCGCTGCTGGGTAACACCCGCCTGGCGTTGAAATGCTGGCGTACCCAAGGCCCGACCTGGGACAGTCCGAATGCCGGCCCGGTGATGGCGGCGGGTGCCGGCGCATTGGGCGTGGAGTTGGGCGGTGCGGCTATTTATCACGGTGAACTTCATCAGCGTCCGCAATTGGGTGAAGGTGTGCCGGCGGATGCGGACTCTATTGACCGTGGCTGGCAATTGGTTCAGCGCGGGGTATGGTTATGGTTGCTGATTCTCTGCGTGGGGGCTGAATTCTATGCTTGAGCATGGTGGTCGATTGCGCAAGGCGGCGCTCGAATACGGCATCGCGGAAGCTGATTGGCTCGACCTGTCCAGTGGCCTGGCGCCCTGGCCATTTCCGGTCCCGGACATCCCGTTGCGCGCCTGGGCACGCTTGCCGGAAACCGATGACGGTCTGGAGCAGGCGGCCTGCGACTATTACGGTGCAGCACAAGCGCTGCCCGTGGCCGGTTCGCAAATGGCCATCCAGTTGCTGCCGCGGTTGCGCCGCGCCGGCAAGGTTGGCGTGCTGTCGCCGTGTTATGCCGAGCACGCCGAAGCCTGGCGGCGCTGTGGCTACATCGTGCGCGAAGTGCTGGAGCAGGAAGTCGACTTCTTTATCGACAGCCTCGACGTGCTGGTGGTGGTCAACCCGAACAACCCGACCGGCCTGAGCCTGACCCCGAGTCGGCTGCTCGACTGGCACACGCGCCTGGCCTCGCGCGGTGGATGGCTGGTGGTGGACGAGGCGTTCATGGATAACACGCCGCAGTTGAGTGTGGCGCCGTTTACCCATCTGGTCGGCTTGATCGTGCTGCGTTCGTTCGGCAAATTTTTTGGTCTGGCCGGTGTACGGCTGGGCTTTGTGCTGGCGGAACGCAAGCTGCTCAAACTGCTCGCCGAGCAAGTCGGACCGTGGGCGGTCAGCGGGCCGACCCGAGTAATTGGCCAGGCCTGTCTTCGGGACACCGAAGGTCACGTCCGCCAACGCCGGCGCAGTGAAGAAGCCAGCGAACGGCTGGCGCGACTGCTTGAGCAGTTCGGGTTCAAGCCTTTGGGTGGATGCGCCTTGTTCCAGTGGCTCATCATTGATCAAGCCGAGCAACTGCACGAATTCATGGCCCAACAAGGCATTTTGCTGCGCTTGTTCCCCCACAACAGCAGCCTGCGATTTGGCCTGCCCGCCGATGAAGCCGACTGGACACGCCTGACGCAAGCCTTTGAAACCTATGCCAAGGAAGCCCAATGAGCACATTGATGGTGCAGGGCACCACGTCCGATGCCGGCAAAAGCACGCTGGTGACGGCGCTGTGTCGCTGGGTGGTGCGCCAGGGTGTGCGCGTCGTGCCGTTCAAGCCGCAGAACATGGCGCTCAACAGCGCAGTGACCGCGGACGGTGGTGAGATTGGTCGCGCGCAAGCCGTGCAGGCCCAGGCCGCCAACCTTGAACCGCACACCGACATGAACCCGGTGCTGCTCAAACCCAACAGCGACACCGGCGCCCAGGTGATCATTCACGGGCGCGCGGTCACGACCATGAACGCCGTTGCCTATCACGACTACAAAACCATCGCCATGCAAGCGGTGCTGGCGTCTCACGAACGCTTGAGCGCGGCGTATCCGGTGGTGATGGTCGAAGGCGCGGGCTCGCCGGCCGAAATCAATCTGCGCGCCGGCGACATCGCCAACATGGGCTTTGCCGAAGCGGTGGATTGCCCGGTGGTGTTGATCGCCGACATCAATCGCGGCGGTGTTTTCGCGCATCTGGTGGGCACGCTGGAGCTGCTGTCGCCGACCGAACAGGCGCGAGTCAAAGGCTTCATCATCAATCGTTTTCGTGGCGACATCGCCTTGCTGCAGCCCGGTCTCGACTGGCTCGAAGAGCGCACCGGCAAACCAGTGATCGGTGTCCTGCCGTACGTGATGGACCTGCATCTGGAGGCTGAGGATGGCATTGATCAGCGCCAGACCGACAAGGCCGACCAGGTACTGAAAGTCGTGGTGCCGGTGCTGCCGCGCATCAGCAACCACACAGATTTCGATCCGCTGCGTCTGCATCCGCAAGTCGACCTGCAATTCATCGGCCCCGGCCAGGCGATCCCGCCGGCTGATCTGATAATTCTTCCAGGCTCGAAAAGCGTGCGCAGCGACCTCGCGTACCTGCGGGCCAATGGCTGGGATTCAGCGATCAGTCGTCATCTGCGCTACGGCGGCAAAGTGCTCGGGATTTGCGGTGGTTTGCAAATGCTCGGCGAGCACGTGCACGACCCGTTGGGCCTGGAGGGCGCACCGGGCTCTAGCGCTGGCCTAGGGGTTCTGGCGTTTGAAACGCAGCTCGAAGAAGAGAAGCAGTTGCGCAATGTGCGCGGTCGTCTGGCGCTGGAAGACGCGGCGGTCAGCGGCTACGAAATTCATGCCGGCGTGACCACCGGGCCAGCGCTGGAAAACGCCGCCGTGCAGTTGGACGATGGTCGCTGCGATGGCGCGCAAAGTGTCGATGGGCAGATTTTCGGCACATATTTGCATGGTTTGTTTGAATCGCCGGCGGCGTGCAGCGCGTTGCTGCGCTGGGCGGGGTTGCAGGATGTGCAGGAGGTCGATTACCACGCATTGCGCGAGCGCGATATCGAACGGTTGGCGGATCTGGTGGAGAAACATCTGGACACCGGGCTGCTGCGTGAACTCTGCGGGATTTGAGGTGAGTTCATCGCGAACAGGCTCACTCCTACAGTGGATCGCCAGCGAACATACACTTTTTGTTCGCCATCGACCCACTGTAGGAGTGAGCCTGCTCGCGATGAGGCCAGTCGCAACGCCGCCATTTAAAGGTAAATGACCATGCTCCAACTGATCCTCGGCGGCGCCCGCTCCGGCAAAAGTCGACTGGCTGAAAAACTTGCCATCGACAGTCAACGGGCCGTGACCTACATCGCCACCAGCCAACCGCTGGACGGCGAAATGAACGACCGCGTCACCCATCACCGCGCCCGCCGTCCGGCTGAATGGGCCTTGATTGAAGAACCGGTCGAACTCGCCCGCGTCCTGCGTGAAACCGCCAGCGCCGACCGGTGCCTGCTGGTGGATTGCCTGACGCTGTGGATGACCAATCTGCTGATGCTCGACGACGCTGAGCGCCTCAACACTGAGCGCGAAGCCCTGCTGGATTGCCTGGCCTCGTTGCCAGGTGAAATCATTTTTGTCAGCAACGAGACCGGTATGGGTGTCGTGCCGCTGGGCGAATTGACTCGCCGCTATGTCGATGAAGCCGGTTGGCTGCATCAAGCCCTGGCCGAACGCTGCCAACGTGTCGTCCTGACCGTCGCCGGCCTGCCCCTGACTCTGAAAGGAACTGCGTTATGACTCAATCCTGGTGGCTAAACCCGTGCAAGCCGATCGATGCGCAAGCCGTCGAACAGGCGCAGGCGCGTCAACAGCAATTGACTAAGCCGGCCGGCTCCCTCGGGCGACTGGAGTCGGTGGCGGTGCAATTGGCCGGGTTGCAGGGGCGGGTCAAGCCGAACCTGGATCAGCTGTGGATTGCGATTTTTGCCGGTGACCATGGTGTCGTGGCTGAAGGGGTTTCGGCATTTCCTCAGGAAGTCACCGGGCAAATGCTGCACAACTTCGTCACCGGCGGCGCGGCGATCAGCGTGTTGGCGCGGCAGTTGGGCGCATCCCTGGAAGTGGTGGATCTGGGCACGGTGACCCCGACCTTGAATCTGCCCGGTGTCCGTCACGTGAACGTTGGCCCTGGTACGGCGAATTTCATCAAAGGCCCGGCCATGACGGCGGTCCAGGGTGAGCTTGCCCTGCAGGCCGGTCGCGACAGCGTGCAGCGCGCCATCGCAGTCGGGGCGCAGTTATTTATCGGCGGTGAAATGGGCATCGGCAACACCACCGCCGCCAGTGCATTGGCCTGTGCCTTGCTCGATTGTCCGGTGGTGCATCTGGCTGGCCCGGGCACCGGCCTGGATGCAGCGGGTGTCAGCCACAAGGCTCAGGTCATCGAGCGCGCGTTGACGCTGCACGGTGGTCAGCGCGGGGACGCGTTGCAGACATTGTTCAATCTGGGCGGTTTTGAAATTGCTGCGCTGGTGGGTGCCTATCTGGCGTGTGCGCAGGAAGGCGTGGCGGTGCTGGTCGACGGGTTCATTTGCAGCGTCGCGGCAGTGGTGGCGGTGCGTTTGAATCCCGAATGTCGCGCGTGGCTGCTATTCGGACATCGCGGTGCTGAGCCGGGACATCGACATGTGCTGGAAACCCTTGGCGCTGAGCCGCTGCTGGACCTCGGGTTGCGTCTGGGCGAGGGCAGCGGTGCCGCGTTGGCTGTGCCGTTGTTGCGCCTGGCCTGCGACCTTCACGGGCAGATGGCGACCTTCGCCGAAGCCGCGGTTGCGGACCGCCCGGCATGACGTTGCGTCTGGACCTGTTGCGACATGGCGAGACCGAGCTCGGTGGCGGGTTGCGTGGCAGTCTCGATGATGCGCTGACGGAAAAAGGCTGGGCGCAGATGCGCGCAGCGGTGATCGAGCAGGGGCCGTGGGATCGATTGGTCAGTTCGCCGTTGCAGCGTTGTGCGCGGTTTGCTGAAGAACTCGGCGCGCAACTGGGGTTGCCGGTGCAGTTGGACAAGGATCTGCAAGAGCTGCACTTCGGGGCCTGGGAAGGGCAGAGCGCTGCGGCGTTGATGGACACCGATGCCGACGCGCTAGGGCTGTTCTGGGCTGATCCCTATTCGTTTACGCCGCCGGACGGTGAACCGGTGGCGGACTTCTCTGTTCGGGTACTGGCGGCCATCGAACGGCTGTCAGTTGCCCACGCTGGCGAGCGGGTTCTGTTGATCAGTCATGGTGGCGTCATGCGTTTATTGCTGGCTCAAGCGCGAGGATTGCCGCGTGAGCAGTTGCTCAATGTCGACGTCGCTCATGGTTCATTGTTTGGGTTGCGCGTCGAACCCGGCGTCATTCTCAAGGAAGCGATCTGACCATGCTGGCGTTCTGGATCGCCCTGCAATTTCTGAGCAGTCTGCCGATTCGTCTGTCGGGCATGCCGACGCCTCAGGAGCTGGGTCGGTCGCTGCTGTTTTATCCGCTGGTGGGGCTGCTGTTCGGCGCGATTCTGTGGACACTGAACTGGCTATTACTGGGCACGCCGGTGTTGCTGCATGCGGCGTTGCTGCTGACCGCTTGGGTCTTGCTTAGCGGCGCGTTGCACCTGGACGGTCTGGCCGATAGCGCCGACGCGTGGCTGGGCGGATTTGGCGACCGTGAGCGCACGCTGACGATCATGAAAGACCCACGCAGTGGGCCGATTGCCGTGGTGACGCTGGTGTTGGTGCTGCTATTGAAATTCGCCGCGTTGCTGGCGTTGGTCGAGCAGCAGCACAGTCTTTTCCTGATCATCGTTCCGCTGACCGGCCGCAGCGCGATGCTGGGCTTGTTCCTGACTACGCCGTATGTGCGCGCGGGCGGGTTGGGGCAGGCGCTGGCAGATCATCTGCCACGTATGGCGGGTCAGCAGGTGTTGGCGATCAGTGCGGTGGCGTGTGTGCTGATTGCGGGGCTCAGCGGTGTTTGGGCGCTGGTGCTGACGGCAGTGGTTTTTGTGTGGTTGCGGCAGTTGATGATGCGTCGATTGGGCGGGACGACGGGCGATACGGCCGGGGCGATGCTGGAGTTGCTGGAGATGGTGGTGCTGGCAGGATTGGCGTTGACCTGATGGTTTGAGTGCAGGATGTGCTGGCCTCTTCGCGAGCTCGCTCCCACATTCGATCGCATTCTTCCTCGAGGCGCTCAGTTAAATGAGGGAGCGGGCTTGCTCGCGAAGGCGGTCTGCCTGACACTCCAAACCGCTGATTAAAACCACCTGTAACTTGATTAAACACGACCGCGGGTATATACACGCACCATGCTCGACTCCCAATGTTTATGCATCAATCTGCGTCGCGCCGCGCGTGGCGTCAGCAGGCATTACGACGGCGCTCTCGACGGCTTCGGGATTAACGTTGCCCAGTATTCTTTGCTGTGTAATTTACAGCGTCTGGATCAACCGAGTATTTCAACGCTGGCCGAAGCCATGGGCCTGGACCGCAGCACCCTCGGGCGCAATTTGCGTGTGCTGGAGGGCGAAGGGCTGGTGAAGCTGGTCGAGGGCGAGGACATGCGCAATCGCATCGTCCGACTGACCGAGGCGGGGGCTGAACGCTTGGCAGCAGCCTTGCCGGCCTGGGAAGCGGCTCAACAACGATTGATTGACCGACTGGGTGCAGAGAAACGCGAAACCTTGTTGAGACTGCTGGACGAACTGGCCTGATGCCGGTTTTTCCGATCTTAAGCGGGTATATACCCGCTACCGGAGAATAAGAAATGACATCGATGTGGCGTACGTGCGGTTGGGTATTGGTGGGGAGTGCGCTGATCCTTGCATTGTCATTGGGCGTGCGCCACGGCTTCGGGCTGTTTCTGGCACCGATGAGTGCCGAGTTCGGCTGGGGGCGTGAGACCTTTGCGTTTGCCATCGCCTTGCAGAATCTGATCTGGGGCCTGGCGCAACCCTTCACCGGCGCACTGGCCGACCGCTTCGGGGCGGCGAAAGTGGTGCTGGTCGGTGGCGTTTTTTATGCGCTGGGCCTGGTGTTCATGGGGATGTCCGATTCGGCTGTGACACTGTCCCTGAGCGCCGGCCTGTTGATCGGCATCGGCCTGTCCGGTACTTCGTTCTCGGTGATCCTCGGCGTTGTGGGCCGAGCGGTGCCGCCCGAGAAGCGCAGCATGGGCATGGGCATCGCCAGTGCTGCCGGTTCGTTCGGTCAGTTCGCGATGTTGCCGGGCACGTTGGGGCTGATCGGCTGGCTCGGCTGGTCCGCCGCGCTGTTGGTGCTGGGCCTGTTGGTGGCGTTGATCGTGCCGCTGGTAAGCATGCTCAAGGACAAACCACTGCCGACATTCGGCCATGAGCAAACGCTCTCCGAAGCGCTACGCGAAGCCTGTTCCCATTCGGGGTTCTGGCTGTTGGCGTTCGGCTTTTTCGTGTGCGGTTTCCAGGTGGTGTTCATCGGCGTGCATTTGCCGGCTTATCTGGTGGATCAGCACCTTCCGGCAACGGTGGGCACCACGGTGCTGGCGCTGATCGGGTTGTTCAACATCTTTGGTACCTACACTGCCGGCTGGCTCGGCGGGCGCATGTCAAAACCGCGTTTGCTCACTTGTTTATACCTGTTGCGCGCGGTGGTGATCACGCTGTTCCTGTGGGCGCCGGTCACGACGACCACCGCGTACCTGTTCGGCATGGCCATGGGGTTCTTGTGGCTGTCGACCGTGCCGCTGACCAACGGCACCGTGGCGACCTTGTTCGGTGTGCGCAACCTGTCCATGCTCGGCGGGATTGTGTTTCTGTTTCACCAGCTCGGTTCGTTTCTTGGCGGCTGGTTGGGCGGGGTAGTGTATGACCGAACCGGGAGCTATGACTTGATCTGGCAAGTGGCAATTCTTTTGAGCCTGTTGGCCGCTGCCCTGAACTGGCCGGTGCGTGAGCGGCCGGTAGCGCGCCTGCAAACACAGATGAGTGCGATATGAACAGTCTTTGGCCGCGAATCGCTGTAGCGGCTCTCTGCGCCTCGCTACTCGCATTATCGTGGTGGGGCTGGCAACAGGGCGGGCTGGCGCTGATGCAGTTGGGCATGGGTGCTTGCTAGCGAGCGGTGAGGGCGAGTAACTTCGTTTTTGACGACTTATCAAGGATGCACCGACATGCTGATGCGCTGGATTGCAGCCCCCGCGTTGCTGATGGCAATGACCGGGCTGGCTCAGGCCGAGTGCCCTGAACTGCTACAAGGTTCGTTGCAAAAACTGCGGGCCAAGGAATCGATCGATCTGTGTCAACGCTTTGAGGGTAAACCGCTGGTGGTGGTCAATACCGCGAGCCACTGCGGTTTTGCCCCTCAGTTCAAGAGCCTTGAGGCGCTCAATCAGCAATTCAAAGGGCAGGGATTGGAGGTGATTGGCGTTCCATCCAACGATTTCAAGCAAGAATCCAAGGACACCGCCGAAACCGCCAAGGTCTGTTACGTGAATTACGGCGTGACGTTCACCATGACCGAACCGCAGGCAGTGCGAGGCGAAGACGCCACGCACCTGTTCAAGGTCCTGGCTGCGCAGAGCAGCGCGCCGAAGTGGAATTTCTATAAATACGTGGTCGATCGCAAAGGCCAGGTAATCGCCAATTTCTCCAGTCTGACCAAACCCGATGATCCCGAGTTTATTGCCGCGGTGCAGAAAGCCCTGGCTTCCCAACCCTGATCAGCGTCCATTAAAAAGCCCCGCCTCTGTACAAGAGAGCGGGGCTTTTTTATTCAGCAGGCGAGGGGTTGAGCCTCGCTTTGAATATCAGAAGCGGTAGGTCGCGCCGACACCGAAACCGTTCGCCCAGTTTTCATACTTTGCGTTGTAGGTCTGGCCACGGTCGTTGGTGTTGTTGACCTTGACCGACTCTTCGCGCAGGTACGAGTACGCTACGTCGATGGTCAGGTCGTCGGTCGGGCTCCAGCCAGCGCCCAGGCTGAAAATCTTGCGATCGCCAGTCGGGATGCGTGGGGAACGGTCGGTGTTGTTGGTCGGCGCCTGGTCAACGGACAGGCCGGTACGCAGCACCCATTCCTTGTTCAGCTGGTAGGACGCGCCGATGGCGTGAGCCCAGGTGTCGTGCCAGTTCTGTTCTTCGGTGATGGTACCGAACTGACCGTTCAGCACGGCTGGAACACCTTTGCTTTCGACGGTGATTTCTTTCAGGCGGCTCCAGCGAGTCCAGGTGCTGCCTGCGTAAAGAGTCCACTTGTCGTCGAGCTGGTGAGTGACCGAGAAGTCCACCGATTCAGGAGTGGTCAGGTCCAGCGACGCGTCGTATTTCTGGCTTGGGTTCTGGCCGATCAGGCCCAGCACGTTGTAATTGACCTTGGTGTCACCGTCGAGCTTGTACTTCACTTTCGAGTGGTAGGTCAGGCCTACGCGAGTGCTGTCGGTGGCTTGAACCAGCACGCCGATGTTGTAGCCCAGCGCAGTGTCGTCACCCTTGATCTTGACCTTGCCGTCTGGCGCGGCCTGGGTGATGGACAGGTTCGATTCCAGGGTGCCGTCGATGCGGTTGATGGTCGGGCCGAAACCGATGGACACCTTGTCGTTGAAGGCGTAGCTGACAGTCGGTTGCAGGGTGACGATCTTAACTTCGCTCTTGCTGCCGAAATAACGACCGGCAAAGCCGTTTTCGTAGTCGGTTACCAGGCCGAATGGTGCGTACACACCGATACCGAATGCCCAGTGGTCGTCGATTGGCTTGACGTAGTAGCCCATCGGCACGCCCATGAAAGGGACCATGTCACCTTTATTGGTACCGCCATTCGGGCTGGAGCTGGCGTTGCTGATGTCAGTGTGTGCGTCGATGAATGCAACGCCGCCGGTCACTTGTTCGCGCTTGATGCGGGACATGCCGGCAGGGTTGCCAACAATGGTGGATGCGTCGTCGGCAGAAGAAGATCGCCCGGCAAAACCTGTCCCCATCCCGCTGATGCTTTGTTCGTTGAGGGCAAAGCCACTTGCAAAGAGCTGGGTGGATGCCAGGGTAACGGCGAGGCTAAGGGTGGTTTTGAGCATTACTTTTTTCATTATTAGAACTCCTGGTGATCACCGGGGCGAAAATTACCAACATTTTCGTCCCAGCGCTATAGGCTGTATGGCTTGAGTTAGAGGGGTTTTGTAGGACAATCCGACCAAATTCGCGCCCAGATACACGATCTTGTAAAACCGGTGGGTCAGCAGGCGACTTGATTCAGCGGTGAAACACAGGTTTGCCAGGCACAGGTGAAGTCGCGCAGGCGTCCTTGAGGCTGAAAAGTCTGACGCCAGATTCGGGCCATGCCCAACAAATCATCGGCGGCGGGGAGGGGGGTGTTCTGTTCTTCGATCAGCAGCCAGGCAATGGCGGTGGCGTAGCGCAGGTTGACGGTTAATTCCAGGTGCGGTCCGCTGAGGAAGGCATGTTGGCTGGCCAGGCCGCGGACGAGACTTGCCCGTTCCGGGTCGAGGGCCAGGTAGTGATCCCAGAGTGCCTGGTGGCGGGGTTCGGCGATTCGGTACAGGCCGTGTCCACGGCGGTCATGCAGGGCGGAACCAAGGGCTGACTGACTGGCGGCGATGCCCAGCAGCAAGGATTCGGCAGTTGCGCTATGGCGTCCGAGGTAAATCAAGGTCGGACGAATCACATAACGGCACAGTTCGCTGGCAGCGATACCCATAAAGCCCTCGAAACCTGAAGTGGGCGGCGATACCTGAAGGGGCTTTGGCAGCGGTGGATCGAATCAGGCTCGCCGGAAGCGGATCAAGCCGCTTGAGTTGAAGTGTAGTGTCATATTCGCGCTGTAAAGGACTGTTTTTAAAATATTTCCAGCTTCGAGTTATAACCGTTATATCGGTTGGTGCTTAGCGACTGGCAGCGCAACGGGAAATATCGGGTAATAAAAAGCCCTGCTGTTAGAGCAGGGCTTTTGGTTTTTCAGTCTTGCTGGCGTCTCAGGCAATCAGTGCCTGGCGGGTACGCTCGATCACGGCCTGCAGCGGCTCGGCGCTGGAGTATTGATCGGGGTACAAGCGTTCGCTGTGACGAGCGATGCCGTGTTCGTTGACCAGAGTGAAACTGAAGCAGCCTTTGCGAGCAGCCATGATCAGGCAGTTCATTGGTGCAAAAGCGTTGGTTAGGGTGCGAATGGCATCCTGAGTGTGGATTTGAGTAGACATAGTGTTGGTGTTCCTACAAGCGACACGGATAAGAACCGTGCAAAATTAAAACGTTCCAGTGACGACGACCACCATTGATCGAACGAAGAACCCGACTGGAACAAAGCAGCCAGTTTGAAGCGCTGAAAAATGGCGCGCTTGGGCTGGCAGGTAGGTACTTAGGAGGGCAGGCAACACATCAAGGGCAAAGGTTCTGGGCCCGGGGTGAAGATCCTGATCAATTTGCAGGCTGGTTCGGTCAGAGTAATTGAGCTTCGCAACACCCTTCGCTTTGTTCGAAGGCAGTGTTGGCGCAACGTTTACCTGGAAACCATCGAGGTGGTCGATCCTGTTTTGTCGGTGGAGGCTTCTCTTGAGGGAAGGCTGACCGCGAGGATTTGTTCGACCAGAATTGACTTTCAGCTTGGTACTAACGCCGCGGATACTAACGGATTGAATTTGAGAATGGAAGTGTGTTAGCAAAAAAGATCGATGAGTCTGGGCAAGACGCTCCGCAATCGCTCACATTCCGACCAGTGGTGGCTGTCACTCATCGGCGCGCGATCTGCCTGGGTCAAGGGTTATGCCGGTTTATCCCCAGAGGGCCATGCCAAAACGCGCCGAAAAAGGGCACCCATATAACCGCCACTGAGGTACTTGTGCACATAAGTTGCGCAGACTGTCACCCCACTGTCATCCAGACCTAGGTCGCAGTGGGTGCCTGTATTGAAAATTTAAGTCAATGAAAAACATCGCTTTTTTTTACTGGTGAAAAAATCGTCAGTTTGACTGCGAGCCCCATTCCACAGGGCTTTGCGCGAGTTCAAGGGCGGTTGTCCACTGAGTTATCCACAGCTTCTGTGGATTGTCCCGAGCGCTTGCTCTAGCACGGGCGTGCCGGGTTTTTTTAGGCTTTACCTGTCAGAAAAAAAGAGTAAAGTTGCGCGCCTTCCGATCTGTCCCGCAGTGCTTTATGAAGTTTCGCTCAGTATCAATCTCTGCTACCTCCACACCTCCACGTGTTACCCCACCCAAGCGTTTTTCGATGCGTGTAGCCGAATGGCTGCTGGACAATCCGCGGCTTGGGGATAATCCCAACATCAAGCACTTCGCCGGGCGCTTGCTCAAACAGCCTGCTCGTGAAGGCGTGGTGGCTGCGCAAAGTCGCCTGGGGCAACTGATGTGCCGTGAATGCGGGAATGCCCGTGATCGCCGCATTGGTCAGGACTTGCTGCGTCAGGCCGCCCGGGCAGGGGACGCGCGCGCCCAGCAGGAACTGGGTCTGATCGAAGACTGAGCTGTCCAAGTCAGGTGGCCTTGGTTAACCTTCAAGCTTTATCTCATTGACAGGTATTTCTATGGTTATGGACTTGACCAGCCTATTACTCGGTCTGGCCGGCGCGGGCCTGCCATTGCTGATACTGGCCTGGCAAATTCAGCGCCGTGCGAGCGGTTTGCAGGCCGAGGCCGCTCTGATGGAAGAACGTCTGGCCATGGCCCAGCTGGCGCAGGACGGCCTGAATGCCCAACTCGACGCCTGTCGCGATGAAATCGGTGACCTGAGCCAGGCCAATGCCGCCAAGCAAGCAGACCTCGCGGCTACGCGCCGTGAAGTCGAACTGCTGCAAGTCGAGCGCGACGACGCTCGCGATGCGTCTCATGCCTGGAACATCGAGCGCGCCGGTAAAGAGGCTGAGCTGCGTCGCCTGGATATTTTGGCGGCCTCACTCAACGCCGAGCTGCGTGAGCAACAGGAAAGCCATCAGCAACGCCTCAGTGACCTGCAGGGTTCGCGAGACGAGCTGCGAGCTCAGTTCGCCGAACTGGCGGGCAAGATTTTCGACGAGCGTGAGCAGCGCTTCGCCGAAACCAGCCAACAGCGCTTGGGCCAACTACTCGATCCGTTGAAGGAGCGCATTCAGTCCTTTGAAAAACGCGTCGAGGAAAGTTATCAGGCTGAAGCCCGCGAGCGTTTTTCGCTGGCCAAGGAATTGGAGCGCCTGCAACAGCTGAACCTGCGCTTGAGCGACGAAGCCACCAACCTTACGCGCGCCTTGAAAGGGCAGAAAACCCAAGGCAACTGGGGCGAGCTGATTCTTGAGCGAGTGCTTGAACACGCGGGCCTGGAGAAGGGCCGCGAGTACCAGACCCAGGTCACGCTCAAAGGTCCGGACGGTGAACGCTTTCAGCCGGATGTGATTATTTACCTGCCGGGCGACAAGCAGGTGGTGGTCGACTCGAAGGTCAGCCTGACGGCCTATCAGCAATACGTGGCGGCCGAAGACGATGCCATCGGCCAGATCGCTATCAAGCAGCACGTGCTGTCGCTGCGCAATCACGTCAAAGGCCTGTCCGGCAAGGATTACAAACGGCTCGACGGCTTGCACAGCCTGGATTTCGTCTTGCTTTTCGTGCCAATCGAAGCGGCATTTTCCGCAGCGTTGCAAGCAGAACCGACGTTGTTCCAGGAAGCGTTCGACCGCAACATCGTGATCGTCAGCCCCACCACGTTGCTGGCGACTCTGCGGGTGATCGACAGCCTGTGGAAGCAGGAGCGTCAGAGCCAGAACGCCCGGGAAATCGCCGAGCGTGCCGGGTGGCTGTACGACAAGTTTGTATTGTTCATCCAGGACCTGGATGAAGTCGGCAATCGCTTGCAGCAACTGGACAAAGCCTACAGCTCTGCGCGCAACAAGCTGACAGAAGGCCGTGGCAATCTGGTCAGTCGCAGCGAACAGCTCAAGTTGCTCGGCGCGCGAGCCAGCAAGAGCTTGCCAGCGGATTTGCTGGAGCGGGCGATGACCGATGTGGATGGCTTGGCCGAGTTGCCGGAGTAACCTTTCAGCACTGCACTGCTTTTGTGGCGAGGGAACAAGCTCCCTCACCACAGATTTGGTACTGGCAGGAGGATCGCGCTACAACGGCAAATGCCGGCTCAACAATGCCCGCAACGCCGCCGGTTTCACCGGTTTGGCCAGATAATCCAGCCCCGCCGCATGCACCTGCGCCACCGTTTCGGGCCGGCCATCGGCGCTGATCACCACCCCCGGCACCGGTTCCCCCAGTTGAGTGCGCAACCACGCCATCAGCTCGGTTCCGGTTTCGCCATGGTCCAGGTGGTAATCCACCAGCGCCAGTTGCGGACGAACACCGTCGTTGAGCAGCGCGGCACATTCCTCTCGGTTACGCGCTGTCCAGACGTGGCAACCCCAGCGCGTCAGCAGGCTGTTCATGCCGATCAGAATGCTGTCTTCATTGTCGATGCACAGCACCTGCGCGCCACTCAACACCTGTCCGTTGAGTTCGGCAGTCTGCGGTGCCAGCACGGTTTGTGCTCGAGCCAGCGGCACACTGACGCTGAACACACTGCCGCGCCCCGGCCAGGAGCGAACTTGCAGCGTGTGCCCCAACACGCGACACAGCCCATCGGCAATCGCGAGGCCCAGTCCCAGGCCTTTCTCTGCGCGGGTCTGGTGACTGTCCAGGCGTTTGAACTCTTCGAAAATGACCTGCAGTTTGTCTTGCTCAATGCCCGGCCCGCGGTCCCAGACCTCAAGGCACAGTTCATCCTTGCGCCGCCGCACGCCCAGTAACACCGGCCCTTTGGCGTAGCGGAACGCATTGGTCAGGAAATTTTGCAGGATCCGTCGCAGCAGTTTGATGTCGCTGTCGACCCGCAACGTGCTGCTGCGAACCCGGAAGGCCAGCCCTTGTTCCTGAGCCTGCGCCTTGAATTCGGCGCCGAGGGTGTCGAACAATTCGTTGAGCGCGAAGGGCTTCGGGTCGGGGTTGATCTTGCCGTTTTCCAGGCGGGAAATGTCCAGCAGGTCGCTGATCAAGTCCTCTGCCGAGCGAAGCGAGCTGTCCAGGTGATGGACCAGCTTTTGCGCTTCACCGGACAAGCCATCGTCCTGGTGGGAGAGGGCCGCGGAGAACAGGCGCGCGGCGTTCAGTGGCTGCATCAAGTCATGGCTGACGGCGGCCAGAAACCGGGTTTTCGACTGGTTGGCGGACTCAGCGGTACCCTTGGCCTCGGTGAGCGCAACGTTAAGTTGCGACAATTCGTGGGTGCGCTCAGCCACCCGCTGCTCCAGGCCTTCGTTGGCTTCAGTCAGCGCTTGTTCGGCTTCGCGGAACGCGGTGATATCGGTGAAACTCATGACGAAACCACCACCGGGCATAGGGTTACCGATCAGCTCGATCACCCGCCCGTTGGGGAACAGTCGTTCAGAAGTGTGGGCGCGACCTTGGCGCATCCAGTGCAGGCGACGTGCGACATGCACTTCGGCCTCGCCGGGGCCGCACAGGCCGCGTTCGGCGTTGTGGCGAATGATGTCGGCAATCGGTCGTCCGACGCTGATCAAGCCGTCCGGGTAGTTGAACAGCTCCAGATACCGCCGGTTCCAGGCCACCAGTTTCAACGACTGGTCGACCACGCTGATGCCCTGGGTAATGTTTTCGATCGCACCTTGCAGCAGGGCGCGGTTGAACTGCAGCACTTCCGACGCTTCGTCGGCGATGCGCACGACATCTTCCAGCTGCATTTCCCGACCTTCAATGGCCGCTTTTACCACCGCCCGCGTCGAGGAAGCACCGAGTACACCCGCCAGCAAGCGTTCAGTGTGGGCGATCCATTCACCGTCGGCGTTTTGGTTCGGATTGAAGCCTTTGCCCTGGCGGTAGGCAAAACGAATGAAGCTCTGACGCGCCCGTTCTTCACCGACGAAACGGGCGGCCAGTTGCAGCAAATCATCGATCTGCACGGCGAGCATCGACCGTGCGCTGGGGCGTGCGCTGATTTCCTGGCCGATGAAGCGACCGGCCTGCCAGTGCTCCGACACCCGCGTGCGCGACAACACCGACACCCAGGCAAACAAGGTGAAGTTACCGGCCAGCGACAGCACCACGCCTTGGGTCAGCGGGGTGATCGGCAGGTTCATTGGGTTACTGTGCAACCAGGCGAGGCCCGGAAAGCCCTCCAGCGGCCAGCCAAGGCTGCGGGCGGCAATCGGCAGGATCAGCGTGTAGAACCAAAGGAATGTGCCGGCGGCGAGGCCGGCGAATACGCCGCGACGGTTGGCCTGTTTCCAGTACAGTGCGCCGAGCATGGCCGGGGCCAGCTGCGTCACGGCGGCGAAGGCGATCTGACCGATGGTTGCCAGGCTGGCGGTCGAGCCCAGCAGGCGATAGCTGACGTAAGCCAGGAGCAAAATTACCACGATGCTCACGCGGCGAACCGAGAGCATCCATTGGCGAAACACTTCGAACGGTCGCTCGGCGTTGTTGCGGCGCAGCAACCATGGCAACAGCATGTCGTTGGATACCATGGTCGACAGCGCCACGCTGGCGACAATCACCATGCCGGTTGCTGCCGAGGCACCGCCGATAAACGCCAGCAACGCCAAAGCAGGGTGCGCCTGGGCCAACGGCAGGCTGATGACGAACGAGTCCGGCAATACCGAACTGGGCAGCAGCATCTGACCGGCGAGGGCGATCGGTACGACAAATAACGCTGCCAGCGCCAGGTAGGCCGGGAACACCCATTTAGCCAGGCGCAAATCCTGAGGATCAATATTCTCCACCACCGTCACGTGGAACTGCCGAGGCAGGCAGATGATCGCCATCATCGCTACGCCCGTCTGCACCACCATCGACGGCCAGTTGATGGTTTCCTTCCAGTATGCTTCGAGGCGCGGAGCGAGCATGGCCTGGTTGAACAGGTCGTCGAAACCGTCGTACAGGCCAAAGGTCACGAAGGCGCCGACGGCGAGAAACGCGAACAGTTTGACCAGTGCTTCAAACGCAATAGCCAGCACCATGCCGCGATGGTGTTCGGTGGCATCGAGGTTGCGGGTACCGAAGACAATGGTGAACAGTGCCAGCACCAGCGACACAATCAAGGCGGTGTCCTGGGCGCGAACCCCCATGGCGTCGGCGCCCGCACCAATCAGCAGGTTCACCCCGAGCACGATGCCCTTGAGCTGCAAGGCAATGTAGGGCAACACGCCGACCAGGCAGATCAGCGCCACCACAATCGCCAGTGACTGGGATTTACCGTAGCGGGCGGCGATGAAGTCGGCGATGGAGGTGATGTTTTCCTGTTTGCTGATCATCACCATTTTTTGCAGGACCCACGGCGCCCCCACCAGCAACAGGATCGGCCCGAGGTAGATGGGCAGGAACGACCAGAGCTGTTCCGCCGCCTGGCCCACGGCGCCAAAGAACGTCCAACTGGTGCAGTAGACTGCCAGCGACAGGCTGTACACCCACGCGCGCACGCGCGGCGGCAACGGCGTGCTGCGACGGTCACCGTAGAAGGCGATGGCGAACATGATGGCCATATAGGCCAGGGCGACGGCGGCGATCAGCCCGCTGGACAGCGACATGGGAACTCCAGACAAAATTCACCCGGGACTCCCGCCCGGTCAGACAGTCTCGCACGACCGCCCCGGTTAGTCAGTGTCGACCAAGGTCGTGGCGTGGCGGGGTGTCGCAGGCGGTGTGTCAGGCGGATGTTGGTTGTCTGTGCCGGCCCTGTCGCGGGCAAGCTCGCTCCCAGAGTTGGAATGCATACAGTCTGAAAACACCTATTCCCCGTGGAAGCGAGCTTGCTCGCGATAGGGCCCTCACTGACTCAGCGCAATTCCGATCAACCGATGCAATTCTTCAACGTCCAGCGGCGTCTCGGAAAACAGGATGCGAAACACGATAGGCGCCGCCACCATGTTGATCAGCCGATCGACACTCGGTTTCGGCTCATTCGGATAACGGTCCAGAATCATCTGCAACTGCCCGCCAATGATCGTCGCGCAATAGCTCGGCTTGAGACTCGCTTGCACGTCGCGCAGCATGTTGCGGCCAGGTTCGGAGCTCATCTCGTCCAAATATTGGTCCGCCCAGGCCTGCACATCACCGTGCAGGCTGCCGGTATCGGCCGATGCGGTTTCCGGCTGCATACGGGCGAGTGCGACGTCCGCCAACAATGCCGACAAATCACCCCAGCGCCGATAGATAGTCGACGGCGTAACCCCCGCACGCGTGGCGATTTGCGGCACGGTCACGGTGGCGCGGTCCTGCTCTTCAAGCAATTCGCGCACGGCTTTGTGAATCGATTCCTGCACCCGGGCACTGCGGCCGCCGGGACGTAAAGTGGGGGCTGTCATAACCTGTTTCCTGTTCTCGCCAAGACACGTCGTAAAGACAAAAGTCCCAGCTCTAAAGCCATGCATCGGACCTTAACACAAAGAATTTGCTTTAATCGCCAGCCAGTAGCACACTCCGCAAAAGCAAAAAGTTAGCTTTTGCGGAGTGTGCGGATGTCCAGTTCTCAATCAAATCGTGCAAGCCTGTGGTTTCTGGCGATCACTTTACTCAGTTTTCTGGCCGCTTCCACGGCGCCGACGCCGTTGTATCGCTTGTATCAGGAGCAACTGCACTTCTCGGCAGCGACGTTGACCCTGATCTTCGGTGTCTACGCCTTCAGCCTGCTGGCGGCGCTGCTGACGGTCGGTTCGCTTTCAGATTTCCTCGGGCGCAAACCGGTGATTTTCACCGCGGCGGCGTTGAATGGTCTGGCGATGTTGCTGTTTATCAATGCTGACAGTGTTGCGTGGCTGATCAGTGCCCGAGTGCTGCAAGGGTTTGCAACCGGCATGGCGACTGCCGTGCTCAGTGCCACGCTGCTCGACACGGACCGCCAGCAAGGACCGTTGATCAACAGCGTTGCACCGTTGCTTGGCATGGCTTTGGGTGGGTTGGGCTGTGGTTTGCTCGCCGAATTTGCACCCGCGCCGTTGCACCTGACTTATTGGCTGTTGCTCATCCTGTTTGCATGGCAGGCGCTGTATATCTGGCGTTTGCCGGAAAGTGTCTCGCGTCAGCCGGGGGCTTGGGCTTCACTGCGGCCGACCCTGCATGTGCCGGTTCAGGCGCGCTCCACCTTGTGGCGGGTATTGCCGCTCAACACCGCAACGTGGGCGCTCGGCGGTTTTTATGCGTCTCTGGCTCCTTCGCTGGTGCGCACGGCGACGGGTTCCACTTCGAACCTGATTGCCGGGTCGACCGTCGCCGCGCTGACGGTAACGGGGGCGCTGATGATTTTTACCCTGCGCAATCGTCCCGCCGCCCTGGCGCTGCAATTGGGAGCAAGCCTGCTGCCCACCGGCATCGTCCTGGTTTTACTGGGGGTGCACAGCGCCAGCCTGGCATTGTTTTTCCTCGGCACGCTCGTCGCCGGTTGTGGTTTCGGCGCCGGTTTTCTCGGGGCCGTGCGCAGTCTGGTGTCGTTGGCTTTACCCCATGAACGTGCCGGGCTGATGTCGGCCTTTTATGTGCTCAGTTACCTGGCGTTCTGTTTGCCTTCTTTGTTGGCAGGGAACCTGACGCGAAGCTTCGGCCTGGTTGCGACTACAGACGGATACGGTGCCGTGTTGATCGTGCTCTCCATTGGTGCTTTGCTAGCCTTGCTGCGTCAGCGCTCGTTGAAAGTCTGTAGCGCTAAGGTGCGTTGATCGCTAGCCTTGGCTTCGCCATTCATCTCGACGGACTGCCCCATGAAGATCATCCGCAGCAAATCCTTCACCGCTGAGCGTGCCTGGGGAGCGCTGGACATTGCCAACATGAACGGCATCACCACCCGTTTGCACTGGACGGACCAGCCTTACAAATGGCACGTCAATGATGGTCAGGAAGTGTTCGTGGTGCTGGATGGGCAGGTGCAGATGCGGTATCGCGAAGAGGGCATCGAGAAGGCAGCACTGCTGGAGGTCGGCGATATCTTTTATGCGTCCGTCGGCACCGAGCATGTGGCGCATCCCCAAGGCGCGGCGAGGATTTTGGTAATCGAATCGGAAGGCAGTGTCTAAGCCTATATCTGCAAAACAGATAAGTTATAGAGAAATTACCCGTTATATAGATATTCGATTCGGTTCTACGATGGGCTCCACCTCACCAGAGGACAGGAGTTCGCCATGACATGCCCTAACAGCGCCACAACCAGTATTAAACCATTCAGCCAATTGCAGCACCCGCGTGAAGTGATCCGTCAATTCACGCCCAACTGGTTCGCTGCGACCATGGGCACCGGGGTGCTCGCGTTGGCACTCGCGCAATTGCCTCTCGCCATTCCCGGTTTGCGCGCATTCGCCGAAGGGTTGTGGCTGTTCAATATCTTCCTGTTTGTCATGTTCGCCGCCGTTTACGCGGCGCGCTGGGTGTTGTTCTTCGATGAAGCGCGGCGAATTTTCGGCCATTCCACGGTCTCGATGTTTTTCGGAACCATTCCGATGGGCCTCGCCACCATCATCAACGGTTTCCTGGTGTTCGGCCTGCCACGCTGGGGCGACGGCGTCATTCCTTTCGCTGAAATGCTCTGGTGGCTGGACGTGGCGCTGTCGCTGGCGTGCGGTGTGTTGATTCCCTACATGATGTTCACCCGTCAGGAACACAGCATCGACCAGATGACCGCCGTCTGGCTGTTGCCGGTGGTGGCCGCGGAAGTCGCTGCTGCCAGCGGTGGCTTGCTGGCGCCGCACTTGGCGGACGCCCATTCGCAACTGGTGGTTCTGGTAACGAGTTACGTGTTGTGGGCGTTTTCCCTGCCGGTTGCCTTCAGCATTCTGACCATCTTGTTGCTGCGCATGGCGCTGCATAAACTGCCCCACGAAAACATGGCCGCCTCCAGCTGGCTCGCGTTGGGTCCGATTGGTACCGGGGCATTGGGCATGTTGCTGCTGGGAGCGGACGCGCCGGCCATCTTCGCCGCGAATGGTCTGCCGGGTATCGGTGAAATCGCCAACGGCCTGGGCCTGGTGGCCGGGATTGCTCTGTGGGGTTTCGGTTTGTGGTGGATGTTGATCGCCGTGCTGATTATCTTGCGTTACCTGCGCGCCGGCATCCCGTTCAACCTCGGCTGGTGGGGATTTACCTTTCCGTTGGGCGTCTACTCGCTGACGACGTTGAAACTGGCCACCACTTTGAACCTGACGTTCTTCAGTGCCTTTGGCTGTGTGCTGGTGGCGATGCTGGCGGTCATGTGGCTGATCGTTGCACGGCGCACCTTGCAAGGCGCGTGGCGCGGTGAACTGTTTGTCTCGCCGTGCATTGCAGGATTAAAGAAATAACCTGCAAAGATTAGGTAATGTGTGGCCTGGATCGACGTTCGGCATTCCAATAACCGTATCCACGCCACTCGCTACCTAACATCAGGGACACATGGAAGATGAGTCACCCCTCGCAGTTCACCTTGCTCCGCACCCGGCGCTTTCTGCCGTTTTTCGTGACGCAGTCCCTCGGGGCGTTCAACGACAACATCTTCAAGCAGTCGTTGATCCTCGCCATTCTGTACAAGCTGACCATCGACGGTGATCGCTCGATCTACGTCAACCTCTGTGCGTTGCTGTTCATCCTGCCGTTCTTTCTGTTCTCGGCGCTGGCCGGACAGTTCGGCGAGAAGTTCGCCAAGGACCGTCTGATCCGGCTGATCAAACTTGGCGAAATCGCGATCATGACGGTCGGCGCGGTGGGTTTCGTCTTTGATCATCTGTCGTTGATGTTGGTGGCGCTGTTCGCCATGGGTACCCACTCGGCGCTGTTCGGGCCGGTGAAATACTCGATCTTGCCCCAGGCCCTGCGCGAAGAAGAGCTGGTTGGCGGTAATGGGCTGGTGGAAATGGGCACCTTCCTGGCGATTCTCGCCGGGACCATCGGCGCCGGGATCATGATGTCGTCCAGTCACTACGCGCCTATCGTCTCCAGCGCGATCATCGGCGTTGCCGTGCTGGGTTACCTGGCCAGCCGCAGCATTCCGCGCGCGGCGGCCGCTTCGCCGCAAATGCGCCTGAACTGGAACATTTTCAGCCAGTCCTGGGCCACGTTGAAGCTGGGTCTTGGACAGACGCCCGCGGTATCGCGTTCGATCGTCGGTAACTCGTGGTTCTGGTTTGTCGGGGCGATTTACCTGACGCAGATCCCGGCGTATGCCAAAGAGTGGATGCACGGCGACGAAACGGTGGTGACGTTGATTCTGACGGTGTTCTCGGTGGGGATCGCGCTCGGCTCAATGCTCTGTGAAAAGCTCTCCGGACGCAAAGTCGAGATTGGCCTGGTGCCGTTCGGCTCGTTCGGTCTGACGGTGTTTGGGTTGCTGTTGTGGTGGCATTCGGGCGGTATTCCGGATAGCGCGACCGGCCATGGCTGGGTTGAAATTCTCGGCTTTGGTCACGCCTGGCTGGTGTTGATCGACATCCTTGGCCTGGGGGTCTTCGGTGGTTTCTACATTGTGCCGCTGTATGCGCTGATCCAGTCGCGCACCGCCGAGAACGAGCGGGCTCGGGTGATTGCCGCCAACAACATTCTCAATGCCTTGTTCATGGTGGTGTCGGCGATTGTCTCGATCATCCTGTTGAGCCTGGTCAAGCTGTCGATTCCGCAGCTGTTCCTGGTGGTGTCGTTGCTGAACATCGGCGTCAATGCCTACATCTTCAAGATCGTCCCCGAATTCAGCATGCGCTTCATGATCTGGCTGCTCAGCCACTCCATGTACCGCGTGGAGCATCGCAATCTGGACCTGATTCCCGATGAAGGCGCGGCGCTGCTCGTGTGCAATCACGTGTCCTTTGTCGATGCGCTGCTGATTGGCGGCGCGGTGCGTCGGCCGATTCGCTTTGTGATGTACTACAAAATCTACAACCTGCCGGTGTTGAACTTTATCTTTCGCACGGCCGGGACGATTCCGATCGCGGGGCGTCAGGAAGACATTCAAATCTACGAAAGCGCCTTCAAGCGGATTGCGCAGTATCTGAAGGATGGTGAGTTGGTGTGTATCTTCCCGGAAGGAAAATTGACGGCTGACGGGGAGATCAATGAGTTTAAGAACGGGTTGACGCGGATTTTGGAAGAGACTCCGGTGCCGGTGATTCCGCTGGCGTTGCAGGGCTTGTGGGGGAGTTTCTTCAGCCGCGATCCGGGTAAGGGCTTGTTTCGCCGGTTGTGGTCGCGGGTGACGTTGGTGGCTGGGCCGGCAGTGCCAGTTGAAGCGGCTGCGCCGGCGGCGTTGCAAGCGATGGTTGGCGAGTTGCGCGGCACAGTTAAATAGTCGGTGGCTGTGCCGGCTCCTTCGACTTGCTCGCGAAAGCGGTAGTGGTCTAAGCGCTGACTTTGAGCCCAACCAACCCGGCAATGATCAGCGCCACACTGGCCAGCCGAAACAACGCCATCGACTCACCAAACAAAATGATCCCGGCAATCACCGTGCCGACCGCACCCACCCCCGTCCAGATCGCATAGGCCGTGCCCAGTGGCAATTCCTTCATGGCAAGGCCGAGCAAGCCGAGGCTGATGGCCATGGCTGCAACGGTCAACGCGGTGGGTAGAGGACGGCTGAAACCGTCGGTGTACTTCAGGCCAACGGCCCAGCCGACTTCGAACAGGCCGGCGAAAAACAGGATGATCCAGGACATGAAAGACCTCCATCGATTGACGGGGTCGTCCCCAGATTAATGACTCGATCGAGCCGCGAGGTCGTCCTCGCGTTGCGCCATAGAGTGCCCATCATTAATCCGGGGATCAAGTTTTCGGCTTATTCAGCAACCTGTCGCGCAGCGATTTTCCGGTCTTCTTTCTCGCTCATTCGACGGAAATACGTCGACAGCAGCGCCCCGGAAATGTTGTGCCACACACTGAACAAAGCGCTCGGCACCGCCGCCAGTGGCGAGAAATGGGCACTGGCCAGCGCGGCCCCCAGCCCGGAGTTTTGCATGCCGACTTCCAGTGCCAGCGATTTGCGTTGGGCCAGCGGCAACTTGAACAGGCGCCCGGTGAAGTAGCCCAGCAGATAACCGAAGCTGTTATGCAGCATGACCACGGCCATGATCAGCAGACCGGACTCGGCAATCTTCGCCTGGCTGGCGGCGACCACGGCGGTGACGATGATCACGATGCTCACCACCGAAATCAGTGGCAACACTTCTACCGCGTGGCGAACCTTGGCGCCGAGCACGCGTTGCGCAATCACACCCAGGATGATCGGCAACAGCACCACTTGCAGAATCGACCAGAACAGCTCCATGAAGGACACCGGCAACCACGCCGAGGCCAGCAGCCAGATCAGTGCTGGGGTGAGCAGCGGGGCGAGGAGGGTGGTGACGGCGGCGATGGCCACCGACAGGGCCAGATCGCCGCGTGCCAGCCAGGTCATGACGTTCGAGGAGGTGCCACTTGGGCAGCAACCGACCAGAATCACGCCGACGGCGATTTCCGGCGGCAGGTGAAACGCCTGGCAGAGCAACCACGCCACACCGGGCATGATCACGAAATGGGCAACCACCCCAAGGGCCACGCGCCACGGATGGCGGGCGACTTCGGCGAAGTCTTCGAGTTTGAGGGTCAGGCCCATGCCGAACATCACCAGCCCCAGCAGTGGCACGATCGCGCCTTTGAGACCGATGAACCACGTCGGTTGCAGGAACGCCACGACCGCGAAAATCAGTACCCAGTAAGCGAAAGTGTTGCCGACAAAGCGGCTTAATGCAGCGAGTGCGCGCATGGCCTGATCCTTATTGTTCGTTTTGATAAATCACACAGGGCGAATGTCAGAGCGGGCTAGCTCGCGAAAGCGGTGTGTCAGTCAATATCGATGTCGACTGGCACTCCCCCTTCGCGAGCAAGCCCGCTCCCACATTAGTAATCACCAGCCTTTAGATCCCCTGCGGAGTCTCTTCACCACCCAGCGCTTCAACCAGGGCGGGCAGGAAGTCGCCGAAGGTCAACATCATCAGGGTGAAGCTGGCGTCCAGTTGACCCAGGGCCTCTTCGCCGCCGTCCTGTTCGGCCTGATCTTGCAGCAGGTCTTCGAACTTCAGGCGCTTGACCACCATCTTGTCGTCGAGGACGAACGACAGCTTGTCTTGCCAGGCCAGTGACAGCTGAGTCACCACTTTGCCGGTGCTCAGGTGCAACTGGATTTCTTCGCTGGTCAGGTCCTGACGTTTGCAACGCACGATGCCGCCGTCTTCGTGGGTGTCACGCAGCTCGCATTCGTCCAGCACAAAGAAGTCGTCCGCGGCTTTCTGGGTGGTGACCCATTCGGTCATGGTGGCGGTTGGCGACATTTTTACGGTCAGCGGACGTACTGGCAGGGTGCCGATCACTTCACGCAGGGTGGACAGCAGGTCTTCGGCACGTTTCGGGCTGGCCGAGTTGACCAGGATCAGGCCTTGTTTCGGCGCGATGGCGGCGAAGGTCGACGAGCGACGAATAAAGGCGCGCGGCAGGAACGCCTGGATGATTTCATCCTTGATCTGGTCGCGTTCCTTCTTATAGACCTTGCGCATTTGCTCGGCTTCGATCTCGTCGACCTTTTCCTTCACGGCGTCACGCACGACGCTGCCCGGCAGGATGCGTTCTTCTTTACGCGCCGAGATCAGCAGGAAGTCGCCGCTGACATGGACCAGCGGTGCATCTTCGCCTTTACCGAATGGCGCGACGAAACCGTAGGTGGTCAACTCCTGGCTTGCACATGGACGCGCCAGTTTGGTGGCCAGTGCAGTTTCCAACGCCTCGGCATCAACAGGCAGATCTTGGGTCAGGCGATAGATAAGCAGGTTTTTGAACCACATGGGGTAAGTCTCTCCTTATATACAAAGGGGGGCATTATTCTCTTAGCGGCGTCATAGGCCAACCCTTCGCTAAGCCTTTGGAAGGCCTGAGAAAATTATTTAAAAAAGTGCTTGCCAGAGGTGAGGTCGCTCCGTAGAATGCGCGCCACACCGAACGTGAAGGGTGATTAGCTCAGCTGGGAGAGCGTCTGCCTTACAAGCAGAATGTCGGCGGTTCGATCCCGTCATCACCCACCATTCGCATTCAGTGTTACGCGCAGCGGTAGTTCAGTCGGTTAGAATACCGGCCTGTCACGCCGGGGGTCGCGGGTTCGAGTCCCGTCCGCTGCGCCATATTCGGTCACCTGGAGCGCTGAACGCCAGGTCACCACGGAAAAGCCCGCTCATGCGGGTTTTTTTCTGTCTGTAGATTGTCCGTTGTTCCTGCAGGTCGCATCGATTCACCGGTTTTCGGATTTTTTTGAAAAATTATTCAATTAAATCAACACTTTACGAAAACCTGTGGCATAATGTGCCCCGCAACGAAGGTAAAGGGTGATTAGCTCAGCTGGGAGAGCGTCTGCCTTACAAGCAGAATGTCGGCGGTTCGATCCCGTCATCACCCACCACTTTCAACGCTACGCGCAGCGGTAGTTCAGTCGGTTAGAATACCGGCCTGTCACGCCGGGGGTCGCGGGTTCGAGTCCCGTCCGCTGCGCCATATTCGGTCACCTGGAACGCTGAACGCCAGGTACCACACAGAAAGCCCGCTTAATGCGGGCTTTTTGCTGTCTGGCGTTTGGCAATTGCGCTTATTGCTCGGCGTTACGACTGTGTCGGTAGTCGCTCACAGCTTCATACACCGCTTTGCGAAGTCGGTTGATGCCGCCAATCGGTCGATGAGCCTCAAGACCAAACCAGGGGTTGAACGACTGGTTGTCGCATTGGATATTCAATGCCAGCGTGTCGAAATCTTGCGCAGGCACTTTGATTCGCGCCACGGTCTGGAACGGCGCCACGTTGTCACTCCATTCGATGCTGGTGTCTTCAATGGGCATGTACTGGCTTGGGTCCTGACGCTGAATTTGCAGGACGAAGCAGGCCGGCACCCGGTCGGTCGATAATTGCTGGTTCAGCGCATTACGCAGGAAGTTTGGCAATTTCTGGTTCTGCGGGGGCAGGGTGTAAGTTGGGCAGCTATCAGGGTCCGGCATCACTCGGAATTTGGCATTGGCTTCTCCGAACTTGTAGGGAGCAACCGAAAAATACGTCGACTGTGCCGGGCTTTGCGGCGCGGGAGAGAGTGTCGCCAGAGCGATAAACAGGTGCCGAACCTTCCACTTCCGTGGGTCCCAGCCAGGTAAAAACGCCATCAGTTTTTTGCCGTCAGCCTGTTCCGCGACATTCTGACGGTACTCGGCGACATCGCTGACGAAGAAATTCGGGTGGCTGAACATCACAAAGTCCTGTTCGCCACGAGGCTGTTGATCGGCGAGCAGCTGTTTGCCAGATACATTCAACAGTTTGATCGCCATGCCCCGGGCGTCTCGAATGCTGTCGAACTGCGGATACGCGTTGCCGTTGGACAGACGCATTGTCGCTTGCCAGGTTTTGCCGGGTTCGCTGAACACGCCTTGGCGCAGTTCCGCGGAAAGATCCGCCAGCACTTGAACCTCTGCCTTCACGCAACCGTGGGCCTTGGCATGGGCATCGCGCAGGTAGCGGGTGCTTTCCCGGTGTTGATCGACGATGCGCACCGCAGTCTGAATGACGTCCTGCGTCATGGCGGCTTCGCCATCCGGTATCACTTCTTGCGCTGAAACAGGTCCGCTGTGCTGCCAGGCGAACCACGCCATGGCCAGCGCATAACCGAGCACGCCAAGGGCGAGCATCCACAGAAGGGTCTTGCCGAGAAACGCGCCAAAGCCCATCCAGAGTCTGCTCATGGCAACTGCGCCTCCAGCGGGCCGTCCAATACCTTCAGGTATTCCAGCAGCGCCCAGCGTTCCTGCGGTTGCAGTAAGCGGCCAATCACGCCGTTGCCACGCTGACCGGCGCGGAATTCGTGACCGCTGTTGTGATTGCCGGTGATGCGTGTGTCGAACATGAAGCCATCGGTGAAGGCATCGGTGCGATAACCAAGATGTTGGGGGTCGTACTCGAACGTACCTTTATAGAAGGTCGAGGCGCGTTCATCTTGAGGCGAGAGCAGCTGATAAATGCTCGGTACTGAACCGTTGTGCAGAAACGGCGCCGTGGCCCAGACGCCAGCCAATGGCCTTGCCTTATAGGCGCGCAGTTCGCGTACGCCAATCGGCAGGCCGAAGCCATTCATTGCGGGTTGTTCCGCGGCAGGAATGTTCGCATCCCGGTAAGCGCGGTTTCCGACGAAAGCGGTGATGTAGGCCAGCCCCTTGGCCGATGACAGTTTGCTCAGGTCCAGCGGTTCAGTGGGTGTTGGCAGCAAGTGCACATCCAGTTGCTTGAGTTCCTTCAGATCCCATTGCAAGGCGGAGAGGTCGAAGCGATGGTCGGCAATGTTGTTGGCGGCGCCCGGGTCTGTGCCAATGATATCCACCGGCAGCATTTTCAAATGTTGCACCCAGCGCCCGTCACTTTCGACAGTGCGTGGCAAATGGCAACCGGCGCAGTTTTCGCTGAACAACTCGCGACCTTTCGCCGCCAACGGCTTGTCGACAGCGCCGAGTAGTTCTTCAGGCCAGGCGGGTGGTTTGAGCCGTTGCAGGGTTTCTTCGATCTGGTGCAGATCGCGCAATCGCACACTTGACGGATAGCGCTCGTCACCTTTGAGCGGTTGGCCGTTGGCATCGAAGACACTCAATGTGGCGCCCACACCCAGAGACTCGCCGATGTTACGGGCCATCGGTTGTTGCGCCGAACCGCTCCACTGCACCCAGTCGAACATCCACATGTCCCACAATTGCGGGTAATCCACCGGGGCATTGGCCACGCGGTAGTTGTCAGGCGAAATCGCATCGCCGAACGTGGCGTTGGCGATACGCCCAAAGGCGTCGGTCCGGCCCGGTCCTTCCTCGGTGGGGTAGAGCCCGCGATGGGCATCGTTCCACGCGACTTTCACAAACGCGTCGAGAGATGCTTTGAAGTCCTCACGCAATTGTTGGTGCCGGGCGTCGTAGTCCTCGCCCAGCACGCTGCGGGCGAAGCGCTCGAATTTCCATGGGTTGAAGTAAGTCGCGGTCAGACTGGCGACCATCGCTTGGCCGAAACTGCCCCCTTTCAACGTAGGAACACTGGAGGGCAAAACATGCTGCGCCGAGCCGCCGTCAATGCGGATCGCCTGGCCGTTGAAGCGCAACTCACCGGTGTGACAAGCGGCACACGTGATGTCGAGAAACTCGTCCTGGCTGCCGGGGTTTTGATGACGGGCAAAGCCTACGGGCAAATTCCCCGGGTTGTTTGGCGTGGCTTTCTGACCGGGGTCGATCAGGAAACCAAAGCGGGCGAGATATTCGGGCGAGGCGAATCGTTCGTGCGAGAAGGGCAGTTCGAGGGCGTTGAACCAGTCATAGCGCAAGCCTTTGACCTGGGTTCCCTGAGGTGTGAAGTAATAGATCTGGCGGTCTTCAGCGCTCCATTGTTCCAGGTAATACACCTGTTTCGCGGGCGACCAGGTCGGCAGTTTCGGGTTGGCGACGTAGTACAGAACCACGGCCAGACCGAGTCCCAACAGCACAGCCACCAGCATCAGCAGGCGAAATAAGAGGCGCAAGATAAACATCCTTGTCGAATTGTGGCTCTCTTATGCCCCAGGGGTCGGGGTGCGGCAAGTGGCCATTACGCCAGATGTTGTGGGATACGGGATCCGCCGCTGTAGGTGCCGGATGACAGATGCTTCATGATGCCAACCCTGAAATGCGTTGAAACGCCTGAACTAATCAGAATATTCCCGCTCTCATGCCGGTAGCCATTGGTCGTGGCCGCCTGATAAGCTCGCGGCTTTACTCGATTGCCCTTTTGGCGCATGAACAAGGAAATAGCATGAAACAGCATCGGTTGGCGGCGGCGGTAGCCCTGGTTAGCCTGGTACTCGCGGGTTGTGATTCGCAGACCAGTGTAGAGCTGAAAACTCCGGCGCAAAAAGCTTCCTACGGCATTGGCCTGAACATGGGCAAAAGCCTGGCTCAGGAAGGCATGGACGACCTGGACTCCAAAGCCGTAGCCCAGGGCATCGAAGATGCCGTTGGCAAGAAAGAGCAGAAGCTCAAAGACGAGGATCTGGTCGAAGCCTTCGCTGCACTGCAGAAGCGCGCGGAAGAGCGTATGGCCAAAATGAGCGAAGAGTCGGCCGCTGCCGGCAAGAAATTCCTCGAAGAAAACGCCAAGAAAGCTGGCGTAGTGACCACCGCCTCGGGCTTGCAATACGAAGTGGAAAAGAAAGCCGATGGCCCGCAGCCTAAGCCGACCGACGTAGTGACTGTTCACTACACCGGCAAGTTGACCAACGGTACCGTTTTCGACAGCTCCGTCGAGCGCGGAAGCCCGATCGATCTGCCGGTCAGCGGCGTGATCCCGGGTTGGGTCGAAGGCCTGCAACTGATGCACGTTGGCGAGAAGTACAAGCTGTACATCCCTAGCGAACTGGCTTACGGCGCCCAAAGCCCAAGCCCGGCCATTCCAGCCAACTCGGTGCTGGTATTCGACCTGGAACTGCTGGGGATCAAAGATCCAGCCAAAGAAGACGCAGCCAAGTAATCAGCGTCTGCTTTGACAACAACGCCTCGCTTATGCGGGGCGTTGTTGCATCCGGGGTTCGGCGTAGGTAAACAAAGCGAACGGTTGCTGTACGCTGGAGTCATAGCCATTGAAGATGCCCGTACTAGCCGCGCCCGCCCGCCAAGTCAATGAAATCTTGGGTTTTTTTATGTGAGTAAAAAACGCCCGATCTGAGCAGGACCCTTATGAAACGGGGCTTTCAGCCGTGAAAAGTAGCTCTGTTCACAAGGTTATCCACAATTTGTGTGGATAACATTTCAGTGGGAGAAAATGATGAAAGCACCCTGGAATTTCGCTCGATTCTTGCCCCTCGCCGGGCGCTTGCTCGCGCGGGGGCGCTTGCCGACGCTGCTGTTCGCCGTCGCCAGCAAAAGTGCGAGCCAGGGCAATCGCCTGGGCAAGGTCAAGGATGATCTGCGCTTGTTGCAGGCATTGTGCCTGGCCTACTGGCGTGGGGAGTATCGTGCCGTCAGCCCGAAGGCGTTGGTCTCGGTGGTCGCCGGCCTGATGTACTTCCTCAGCCCGGTGGATGCCATCCCGGATTTCATTCCAGTGTTCGGCATGCTCGATGACATCGCCGTACTGGCCTGGCTGATGAAAGTCCTCGACGACGAACTCAATGCCTTCCGCGCCTGGCGCAAGCGTCAGGTGCCGGAGATGCTGACGGTGGTCGAACGCCTGCCCGATACCCCGGAAAAACTTCAGCTCCAGGGGCCCCAAAAAAAACGGGGCGACTGAGGATCCAATTTATTGATACCCCCACGCGACCTTGGCCGCTGTTAGGATTACACTTCTAGGGAAAAGTGCCGACTCGCAAAGTGTCGTTGTCCTACGGGGAAGTCATGGATATTCAGATAATCACACGCGAAGGCGAGCCCGAGTATGCAGTTTTACCGTGGGCTCAGTACCAGGCTCTACTGAAAGCAGCAGGCATCAACGAGCAACCGGCGCCAGACGCCCCAGTGCATCGCACGGCAACACCGGACCAGATTCTTCCAGGTCTGGACCAACTACGCAGTTTGCGCGAAGGGAAGGGCATCGCCATCGAGGCGCTCGCCCGCACGGTAGGCATCAGCCCGTCTTATTTGGCCTTGATCGAAAGTGGCGAGCGTCTACCCGACGCTGCGATTCGCCGCAGCCTGGCCTGGGAATTGACGGTGCCAGGGTGGAGGGATGAATCGTGAGCGTACGCATCAGTCGTCAACATTGGGACGGGTTGCTGGGTGAGCTGGATCAGGCGCGACGTCAGCGCCATCTTCTGACCTATCGAGCGTTGCTGGAGCGTTTGCAACTGCCCACGCCGGCCATGCAAACCCTCACAGCGGCACTCGAACATCTGGCTGCGCTGGATGCCAGGGCCGAGCAACCGCTGCGCAGCTCGCTGGTGATCAGCCAGGGTGCGAGTCGCCTGCCACGCACCGGCTTCTTCGAATGTGTCGAGCGTCTGGGGCGTTTCTCCGGACCGTCCGATGGTGTCGCTGCTGCATCCTGGCACGCTTCGGAAGTGGTGCGCGTGTTTGAATACGAATACCCCGAATCGGCCGAGGCCTGAGTGTTTTTAAAGCTCAAGGCCCAAGCCGGTTACTGGCTGGCCCGCCGGTTGTTTCATTGGTCATGGTTTGTGCGCCAGCCGCGAGGCTGGCGCTGGCTCGAAGGCCAGTTCGCCCGCATGGCAAACCTGGGTGACGTCGACGCTCAGAGCTTCTATGGCCACATCCTGACCTTTCGCGGTGTCGGCCTTGGGGCACGCGAGGAGGGTGTGCGATTGCTGCGCCTGGCGGCGTTGGCGGGGGATGGCAAGGCGGCGTATCAGGTTGGCGTGATCAGTCTGGCGGGAACGCCGAGCAAAGCGCCGGATCCGGCTGAAGCTGCGCGCTGGTGGGGCATGGCTGCGAAGGCCGGGCATCCGTTGGCTGAGCTTAAGCTGAAAGAGTTGGCGGCTCGGGGTCCTACGCAGTAACCCCCAACATTGTCTGATAAACAAACGTGGCGTGAGGGAAACCTCCTGCCACGTTTGCGTTTCTGCTTGTCCGTTGTTCAGTGGTGGTTAATTACGGATTTATCCTACAGTCATCACCTACTTGCCTGACTTCTTTCCTGATTGATCCCCTGCAAAGTCTCGCGCGCTCCATTTTCTGCGCGAGGGATTGCTCATGTTCGACCCGATTTTCCACTCCACTTCATACCGTTCGGTGCGTTGATGGCGCACATCGCCCGCATCGAGCAGGAACTCGACAGTTTTCCGGACACCCTGTCTCTCTACCGTGAACAGCTGAAACGCTGGTTTAACCAGGCGGCGGACGAGGCCAGTCGCGTTGCTGATTTGCCTTCGTTGATGGGGATGGAGCGGGTCATCCGATTCGGCAACGCCATCACCACAGTAAGCAGCGGCGATGATGATTTTTTCTCGGGTGTTGCGCAGTGTCCGGCCAGTGGGATTCTGGAGATCGAGAGCAAGTTCGAATCGGTTTATGACATTCCGTTGGGGAATATTTCGGTTGATGTGATTGCTCGGGATGGCGGCGAGATCACACCGGTCAAGCTCGATGAGAACGGTAAAGGGCAATTCGAAGGGGTACCCGGGAAGTTCTATCGGGTTCATGTTCAGAGTGAAGTTACGCCGAAGCAGATCGACAAGCTTTTTGATTCTTACAAAGGCCTGACCACGGAGCTGGAAGGCTGGCTGCGCAAGGAGTGGGAGGGGTTCAAGCCGCGGTGGTCGCAGCAATCGGCGTCGGCATCGTTGGCCGCCGTGGGCAATGGGTTGCTCGCAGGAGGTTGGGCGGCGATTCAGGCTGTTTGGGATGGTATCGGTGAACTCACTGACATTCTGAAAGACCCTGGAGCCTTTGCCGAGAAACTGGGTGAAAGCGCAGGAGAACTGGCAAGGCTCGCAGTCAGCGCTCCAGACAAGATGGAAAAAGCCATGTTGCTGGCCAGCGACGAGGCGGCGCTGTGTTTGCTGATGCGCACCGCAATGTTATGGCTCGAAGCATTGCCGCCATCGCAACTGGCCGGTACGTCTGCCGAGGCCATTTCCAAAGTCGTGGTTGGCCTGGTCATCGACTTGTTGATTGGCTTGGTGCTGAGCGTGGTCGGCGTCGGTATTGCCTGGCTGACAGTGCGACTGGCCAAGTACAGTGCGCAAATTTTTCAGGCCGCGATGGGCTTCGTGAAGTCGATGGTCACGATCGTCGATAACTTTATGGAGTATGTAGACCGCTACAAGACAGTCGCCGCGCGCGGCGTTGCGGCGGGTCTGAAAAAAGGTGGAGTGCTGTTGCGCTGGGATGCCAAACGCAACACCACGCTCAAGCAAAACGAACACCACGACAACGCCCCGGATCAGGCGAAAAATCCCAACGGCGACGCTGCCGATTCCGCCAACAAAACCGCCACCAACAAATGCCCGGTGTCGATGGTCACTGGCGAAGAACTGCTGACCCTCACCGACGGTTCGCTGGACGGCGTCCTGCCGTTCGACTTCACTCGGCTCTACCGCACCAGCGCCGCCGAGATCGACTGCGGCCTCGGTTTCGGCTGGAGCCATTCGCTTTCCCATCGACTGGACATCGACGGCGACAGCGTCATCTGGATCGACCACGAAAACCGTCACACCCCATTCCCGCTGCCGACCGCTGAACGCCCGGAGATCCACAACAGCCTGTCGCGCGCGGCGATTTATCTCGGCGCTGAACCCGAAGAACTGATCCTCGCCCAGGCCGGCGACGACGCACGGTTTTATCACTTCCACCACGGTCGACTCACAGCGATCAGCGACGCCTACGACAATCGCCTGCGCATCACCCGCGACCGCCAAGAGCGCATCCAGCGCCTCGACAACGGCGCCGGTCGCGCCCTGCGCTTGCGTTATGAGCGCAGTCATTTGGTCGCCGTCGATTATCAGGTTTTCGCCCCGGCCCAAACCCAGGACGAAGCTTGGCTGACCGAGCAGACCCTGGTCGGTTACCGCTACGACGAACGCGGTCGACTCATCGAGGCCACCAACGCCGCCGGCGAAAGCGAGCGCTACGACTACGACGATCAGCACGTCATTCTCCAGCGGCAACTGGCCGGTGGGGCGAGTTTCTTCTGGGCGTGGGAAAGGTCCGGCAAGGCCGCCCGATGCATCCGCCACTGGGCGTCGTTTGCGCAGATGGACGCGCGATATGCCTGGGATGACCAAGGCAGCGTCACCGTCCACAACATCGACGGCAGCGAAGAGGTTTACGTCCACGACGACCGGGCGCGGCTGGTGCGCAAGGTCGAACTGGATGGCGGTGAACACCTCAAGGCCTACGACGACCAGGGTCGGCTGATTGCCGAGCAGGACCCGCTCGGCACGGTCACCGAATACCGCTACGACGAAGTCGGACGCTTGGTGGCGCTGATTCCGCCAGAAGATGAGCCCACGGCCTACGAGTATCGCAACGGTTTCCTGCACGCACGCTATCGCGGCAAAGCGGTGTGGAAGTATCAGCGCAATGCCCAGGGCGATGTCACCGAAGCGACCGATCCCGATGGCCATGTCACCCACTATCACTACGACGAAAAAGGTCTGCTGCTGTCGATCCGCTACCCGGACACCAGTCGGCATGTGTTCGTCTGGAACGGTTTGGGGCAACGGGTCGAGGAAACGCTGCCGGACGGCGGGGTGCGGCGCTTTTCCTACGATGCACTGGGTCGGCAGATTACCCGTCAGGACGAACATGGCTCGGTCACCCAGTCGCAATGGGACGCCGTTGGCCGACTGATCCAGACGATTCTTCCTACCGGTGCCAGTCGCGCCTACCGCTACAACGCCTACGGAAAAATCACCGCCGAACGCGACGAACTCGGTCGCATCACGCGCTACGAATACCTCGATGACCTGCACCTGGTCAGCCGCCGCCTCAATGCCGACGGCACCCAGCTGAAGTATCGCTACGACAACGCGCAGCTGTTGCTTACGGAAATCGAAAACGAATCCGGCGAACAATATCGGCTGGACTACACCCCCGGCGGATTGATCCGACAGGAAACCGGCTTCGACGGCCAACGCACGGCGTATGCCTACGACCTCAACGGCCATCTGCTGGAGAAAACCGAGTTCGGCGCTGACGGCTCGCAGCTGATCACCGCTTACGAGCGGGATTCCTCAGGGCGACTGCGGGTCAAAACCCTGCCCGACGGCATCAAGGTCGAATACCGCTACGACAGCCTCGGCCGGCTGATCGGGGTCGACGACGGCCACGACCATCCGCTGGAATTCGAGTACGACCCACAGGATCGCCTGATCACCGAGCATCAGGGTTGGGGCACGCTGCGTTATGGCTACGACGCCTGCGGCCAACTCAATCGCCTTCGCCTGCCGGACGGCAGCAAACTCGATTACCACCACGCCAAGGGTGGCGCACTCACGGCCATCGACCTCAACGGCGCGCGGCTCACTAGCCACCAGTTTGCCTTCGGTCGTGAACAACAACGCCAACAAGGCCAGTTGCTCAGCGACTTTGCCTACGACGATCAGGGCTGTCTGCAAGCCCATGCCATCAGCCAAAACCAACATCCGCTGTATCGCCGCGACTATGCCTACAGCGCCAACGGCAATCTCGACAGCATCGCCGACACCCGCCACGGCCAACGCAACTACACCTACGACCCGCTCAACCGCCTGACCCGCGTGCGCCACACCCGCGAAAACCCGCCGGAATCCTTCGCCCACGACCCGGCCGGCAACCTGTTGATGCAAGACCGCCCCGGCGCCGCGAAAGTGCTGGGCAATCGCCTGCTCCTACAAGGCGACCGCCACTACGACTACGACGCCTTCGGCAACCTGATCCGCGAACGCCGCGGCACCGGGCAAAAGCTCGTCACCGATTACCGCTACGACTGCCAGCACCGCCTGATCGGCGTCACCACCCCGGACGGTCGCACCGCCAGCTACCGCTACGACGCCTTCGGCCGCCGCATCGCCAAAACCGTCGACGGCCACACCACCGAGTTCTTCTGGCAAGGCGACCACCTCGTCGCCGAAAGCAGCCGCGAACACTACCGCAGCTACGTCTACGAACCCGGCAGCTTCCGCCCCCTCGCCATGCTGGACGGCAAAGGCCCGCGCAAGGCTTGCCCGTTCTACTACCAACTCGACCACCTCGGCACGCCGCAGGAGTTGACCGATTTTGGTGGCGAGATTGTTTGGTCAGCGAAGTACAACGCCTACGGCAAAGTCACGCGCCAGACGTTCGGCGGGGGCGAGCAGCTTGAGCAACCGCTACGCTTTCAGGGGCAATACTTCGACGCCGAGAGCGGTCTGCACTACAACCGGCATCGGTACTATGATCCGGACGTTGGCCGATACCTGACGCCGGACCCGATCAAGTTGGCGGGCGGGCTGAACCCGTATCAATACACGCCGAATCCGACGGGGTGGGTTGATCCGTTGGGGTTGAGCGGGAATTGCCCGCCACCGAATAAGCCTGGGTGTGGGGCGCCGGATGATACGGCTGGCGTTAGGGTTGATGAGGGAACGCCAACACTTCCAGAGCTCAGGGATAACTCAGCTCATAATGTGGCTCTTTTTGAGAGACAACGCGCGGGCTATGCAGCACAAGAAATAAATGCTGCTCAACCAGTAGGAAGCGCTCTGAAAGAAGATCCAATGCACAGAGCCCCTAGCTACGTTGTTGATCAGATACCTGCTCAGGGGAGGGTCTTTTCACTAAGGGGCGGTGATGGATCATATAATACGCTCACACAGTTGGTAGGGGTGGTGAATAATAAAAGTGGTATTTATGAATGGATTGTAAATTTAAAGCTAGAGTTAACTCATCAGAGATTTATTCCGGATGGAAAAGTAACTGGAGCACCAAATCAGACTCCATCCAGGCTACCTAAGTAGATGCTAATGAAAAAACTATTACTCGATGGTCAATACATACACAGCAAAACCCCGTGGCTAAACTGGGCTGAACTTCTCTATGGGTTCGAGCACGGATTTATAGATGAAAAAGGAGTTTCGGAATACGCATGCGAAGCCTTAACTACTGAATCCTCACAAGAAGCTATTGATCTGGCCTCATTGCTACTTGAAGAAAGTTATTTGGTAAGCAACCTACTTGAATCACTGGTAAAAAAAGAGCCGTCACCCAAAACGGAAGAACCTGCAAAGCCTTGGATTTTTTTATTGATCTCGTTTCTATTTGAGCATCAAGATGAGTATGAAGATCCACTTGAAATAGTGGGGGAGCTGTACGCAGACTTCGATTATCCAGTAGAGATCTCCTCTATAATTAGGTATATGCCTTCTCCTGAAGGACTAGAGGGATCTGAAGGGCAACTATTTGAAAATTGGAAAGAGGTTATTCTCACCTACAAAGTTTTTTTTGAACAACAAAATAGACTCCCCTAACAACGATAAATATAGAAAATGTAAATAAATCTGTCCCATTATTTACGCTTTCAGGGGCAATACTTCGACGCCGAGAGCGGTCTGCACTACAACCGGCATCGGTACTATGATCCGGACGTTGGCCGATACCTGACGCCGGACCCGATCAAGTTGGCGGGGGGGCTGAACCCGTATCAATACACGCCGAATCCGACGGGGTGGGTTGATCCGTTGGGGGTGGCATGTCTGCCTTGTCCCGGTGAGCCTGAAGGGCCGTTTAGCGAAATTGTTCCAGGCGGAGGTTTAGCTGCGCCTGAGGCGCAAGGGGGACATCTTATTGCCAAGCATGTAGGGAGAACGAAGTCGCAGTTAGCTCAAAGACTTGAGGCAGAGCCCAATATCCCCGCGGCCTCAACATTCTCGGATAGAGCTAGTGCGGAATCATTTGTCGCTAGGCATTGGCTGAAAATAAAAAGCGAATCGACAAATTCTTAGAAAGTGCGAAGGGTAAGACGAGTATCATGCATAAATTCGATGAACCGGTTGGAATCAGCTTGCCCAATGGTAGTACCGAATATGTGCCGGCTTCGTAGGTCTTGTTGGTATTGATAAAGGATGTTCGACTTCCTGAGAGGTATTTTTTGCTGACAGGGTTTCCAGAGCTATGAATGTTGAATTTTCGGAGTTGCACGACTTTTTTGGTGCGTACTTTCATCAAGATTGGTTGGTTGAACACGAAACTGCAGAGCAGGTGCTCGACTCCTTTTTAACCGAGTCTCATGTCGACGATTTAATCGTGGTCCTGAAGGAACTCAATGCACTGCTTAATCTGAAGAAAGATGAGCTGGTACTGAAAGAGTATTTATTGAAAGAATTGAGTTGTTACTACTGCTACTGGAATGCATGGCCGTCAGGAGAGGCGTGGTTGCGCCACATTGCGAGCAGGTTGACCAAGCAGCTTGGTCAATTTTGATCGATTGGTGTTCAGCGAAATTTCCGGGCAAGCCCGTCGGAATTTTCCTTCAACTCGTATCGGTTTCCATGAACTGGTGTGAATCGAATTCAACCGATAGCCTTTGATGATCACTGAAAACTCAGTGGTGGGGTGTAGGAACCCTTCATAGCATCGGTAGCGCGTAAGCGTTCGAAACTTGATTTGCGGCCGTCAATGTACGTCCGTAACATCTGTTACGGCGGCTGTGCGCGGGCACGTTTCGGCGTGGTCGAGTTTCCGATGCTCGGTATTCCTACCCCGCGTATAGCTGCCACCCAAGCCTGTAGGAAGGCTTTTGGCAGCTCCTATTTTCATCGGAAGGTCTCAAATGCCAACACTACATCCTGATCCACCCTACGAAAAACCAATCCCCCACCCAAAAAACCGCTTCATGGCCCTCACCAGCAACTGCACCGACATGCCCACGCTGTTCGTCGATACCCACGCGCCGCTCGATGTTTTATACGACGCCGCCAACTATCGAATCCGCGTCGTCACGCAAGTGCTGGAGAACATGTCGATGCGCGGTTCGGTCGAGTGCGAATCTTTCATCCTCTGCGATTTTGCTTTGCTGTGCGCCATCCCGTTGCGCGATGGCTGTGATGTGCTGGATGTGATCGGGCGGCGGTTGCAAGCAATGCCTTCGGCGTAGCGTCTAACGCTATTTTTATGGCGAGGGAGCTTGCCCCCTCGCCATAAAGCAAGATTAGCGGTGGCCGGCGAATAATGAATCTCCTTTCTCTGGCACCGCCAAACTATCAATCACATGCACGCTATACCCCTGCACATTCTTCGCATGGTGTTTAGCCTGCGATGCCATCTCCGCCAACTGGCTCGCATCGAGTTGTCCACAGGCCTCTGGACGCAAATGCACCACGCCGATCGACAATGACAGCAGCGCAAACTCCTGCCGCACCCCCTGACGATTCGGCGCGATAAAGCACCCGGCTTCCAGGTGTTCACTGCGGTAGAAGCGTCGACACTGGCTTTGGAAGTCTTCTAGTAGCTGGTTCAGGCGTTTGCGCCAGTCGTCGGGACCGAGGACCAGCAGGAAGTCGTCGCCGCCGATATGGCCGACGAAGTCGCGGGAAGGGTCGACGCGGTCGTTCAGGCATTGCGCGAGGCACAGCAGGACTTCGTCTCCGCGGCCGTAGCCGTAGATGTCGTTGAAGGGTTTGAAGCTGTCGATGTCGACGTAGCAAATCACCGACTCCCGTTCCTGTTGCAGCAGGCGCGTCAGGCATTGCTGGATCGGCACGTTGCCCGGTAGCAGGGTAAGCGGGTTGGCGTAGCGGGCTTGCTGGATTTTCAGTTCGGTAATCAGCTTGAGTACGTCAATGACTCGGCCCAATCCCAGGTAACCGCCGTTGAGGGTGATGATGAAGTCTTCCTCGATGCGTTGCCGTGCGCGGCTGGTGATGAGTCGGCTGACCTGTTGCAGTGACTGGCTCATTTCCACGGCGAGAAAGTCGTCGTTCATCAAGCGGCTGATGGGTTTGCGGGCGAACAGGTCGGTGGCAAAGGGCTTGAGCAGCGCGTCTGACAGCGAATGCCGGTGGACGATGCCGCACGGCTGGCCTTGCGCGTCGAGTACCGCCAGCGAGTTGAGGTTGGCCTGGCGGCGGAAGGCTTCCAGCACCGTGGCGGTCGGTGTGTCGCGGGGTACGGCCGGTTGGTCGTTGAGCAGGGCACTGAGGTCGCAGCCTTCGTCGTTTAGCGCCACGGCAGTGCTGTCGTGTTTGGGCATCAGGGCGCGCGCTTCGCGAGGAGGATGCTCTTGCGGGCGGCACAGCAAGTAACCTTGTACCAGGTCGACGCCCATCTCGGTCAGCACCGCGAGTTCTTCTGGCAACTCGATACCTTCGGCAATCACTTGCGCCCGTGAAGCCTTGGCGATTTGCAGGATTGAGCCGACGAATTCGCGTTTGAGTGCGTCCTGATGAATGCCGTCGATGAAGTGCCGGTCAATTTTGACGTAGTCCGGACGCAGCTCAGACCACAACCGCAGGCTCGAATAACCCGCGCCCAAGTCATCCAGCGCAATCGAAAAGCCCATGGCCCGATAGTGATGCAGCGCGGTCTGAAGTAGTTGGAAGTCGTCGGTCGGGGTTTGCTCGGTGAGTTCGATTACCACCTGACTCGGCGGAATGCCGAAGTCCTGCAACAATTGCAGGGTGCGCCCCGGTTGGTGGTCAGCTTCGAGCAGCGATTCGGGCGAGACGTTGAGGAACAGTTTGCCGGGCAGTTGCTGATCGCTGAAACGTCGGCACGCGCTTTCTCGGCAGGCGATTTCCAGTTCGCTCAACCGACCGGCCTGTCGAGCGACGGCGAACAGCGCGATGGGGGAGTGCAGCGGGCTGTTCGAGGGGCCGCGGCTAAGGGCTTCGTAGCCGAGAATTCTGCGTTCAGAAAGGCTGATGATCGGCTGGAACAGGCTGTGCAGACCGCTTTGAGCCAATATGGAACTCAAGGCACTCAGCTGTTCTGTCGTGGTCATGGCAATCTCGGGGCGATAAAAAAGGACTGGGAGCAGCCTCTTGTCAGAGGTGCTCCCAGTCCCTTATTTCACGACAGGATGATGACTGTTTGATGACGCTCCGGGGAGCGTCAGCATTAAATTGCCATCATGTTTCGTGTAACCACTTAGTGCTTGGCAACCGCGGTGTTGAGTTTCAGGTAGTCCAGCAGAATCCGACCGGTCTCGCTCAGGTAAGCGTCGTCTTCTGGCTTGGTCTTGTCCGGCTCGGCCGCGATGGCGTCTTCGTCTTCTTTCTTCAGCTCTTTGAGCGGTTCTTCGCCTTTGGCTTTGCGACGGATGTTTTCCATCACCAGCTGTTTGGCTTCGATGTCGGTGTGCTGCGCCCGACGGTCGGCTTCATTGAGGCTGACGGTTTTTTCTTCCATCAGTTTCTGCGCCAGGGCCAGCTTGTCGCGGATGAACACGAACTCCGCATCCTTGGCCGAGCGTGCATCGTGCTCGGACTTGAGCTGCGTCAGGTACGGCTTGAACGGGTCTACCGCGGGCTTGATCGCCGCATGGATGGTGTCCCATGGCATGGCTTCAGGCAGGGCGCTTTCGCCGATTTCCTTGGTGTCGATGATCGATGGGTAATCGATGTCCGGCAGTACACCCTGGTGCTGGGTGCTCTGGCCGGAAACCCGGTAGAACTTGGCCAGGGTCAGTTTCAGTTCGCCATGGTTCAGCGGCTGAATGGTCTGCACGGTGCCTTTACCGAAGGTCTGGCCGCCGATGATCAACGCGCGATGGTAGTCCTGCATGGCGCCGGCAAAAATTTCCGACGCCGAGGCGGACAGGCGGTTGACCAGCAACGCCATCGGGCCTTTGTAGAACGCGCCGGGGTTTTCATCTTCCAGCACATCGACCCGGCCATCGGCGTTACGTACGAGAACGGTCGGGCCCTTGTCGATGAACAGACTGGTCAGCTCGGTGGCTTCCTGCAAGGAGCCGCCGCCGTTGTTGCGCAGGTCGATGACCACGCCGTCGACCTTGTCTTTCTGCAACTCGGTCAACAGCTTCTTGACGTCACGCGTGGTGCTCTTGTAGTCCGGATCACCGGCACGGAACGCCTTGAAGTCGAGGTAGAAGGCTGGAATCTCGATGACGCCGAGCTTGTAGTCCTTGCCGTCCTGTTTCAGGTTGAGGATCGACTTCTTCACGGCCTGATCTTCGAGCTTCACCGCTTCGCGGGTGATCGGCACGATTTTGGTGGTCTGGTCGTTTGGCGCATTGCTGGCCGGAATCACTTCCAGGCGCACCACGGTGCCTTTCGGACCGCGGATCAGCTTGACCACTTCGTCCAGGCGCCAGCCGACCACGTCGACCATCTCTTTGTTGCCTTGGGCAACGCCGATGATCTTGTCGGCCGGGGCAACCTGCTTGGTCTTGTCGGCCGGGCCTGCCGGCACCAGGCGCACTACTTTGACCTGGTCGTTATCGCTCTGCAACACGGCGCCGATGCCCTCCAGGGACAGGCTCATGTTGATGTCGAAGTTTTCCGCGTTATCTGGCGACAGATAGTTGGTATGCGGGTCGTAGGACATGGCGAAGGTGTTGATGTACGCCTGGAAGATATCTTCCGCACGGGTTTGGTCCAGGCGCGCCAACTGGTTCTTGTAGCGCTTGGTCAGGGTTTCCTGGATCTGCTTGGAATCCTTGCCCGCGATCTTCTGCCGCAGCACTTCGTCCTTGACGCGTTTGCGCCACAGGTCGTCGAGTTCAGCGGTGGATTTGAGCCAAGGGGCGTCCTTGCGATCGATCAGCAAGGATTCCTTGGTGTTGAAGTCGATTTTGTCGACGCCCTTGTTCAGCTCGGCAAGGGCAAAGTCCAGGCGCGCCTTGACGCGGTCCAGATAGCGCTTGTAGATGGTGAACCCGGCATTCAGGTCGCCGCTTTTGAGGAAGTCGTCAAACTGGGTTTTCCACTTGTCGAATTCCGCGATGTCGCTGGCCATGAAATAGCTGCGCGACGGGTCCAGCAGCTTGAGGTAGCTGTCGTAGATGATCACGGAGCGCGCGTCATCGAGCGGCGGCTTGCTGTAGTGATGGCGCTTGAGCAATTCGACGACGTTCAGACTGGCGATTACTTCGTCACGATCAGGCTGAAGCTTGTCCCAGCTATTGGCGGCAAACGTATTGGTCGATATCGGTAACAGACCGATACCGATGAAAAGGGCTAGGGCGGTGCCAGGGAAAAAATGCTTCATGCTGATTCGACGCGGGGACAATTGATCACGCATATTAGGCCGTCTTTGAAGTCGCCGGATCCACGAGGGCCGGTCGCATAATGCAAGAAAGCCCGGCGCTACAGCTACGGGCTCAGTCCAGACTCACTATGGAGGCACTGTGAAAGCATTGCAAGGCGTTGAAGGTCAAGTGGAGTGGCTTGAAGAGCCCAGTCCTACATGTGATGTAGGACAAGTTCGCATCCGAGTAGCGGCTGCGGGTCTCAATCGCGCCGATTTATTACAGAAAGCGGGCCTCTATCCGCCACCGCCGGGAGCCAGTCACGTACTGGGTCTTGAGTGTTCGGGGGTGATCAGCGAGGTGGGCGCGGGGTCTTCCTGGCAGGTTGGCGATCGGGTTTGCGCCTTGCTGGCCGGGGGCGGGATGGCCGAAGAGGTAGTTGTCGACGGACGGCATGTGTTGCCGGTTCCCGAAGGTTTATCGCTGATCGAAGCGGCAGCGCTGCCGGAGGTGTATGCGACCGTCTGGCTGAATGTGTTTCAACTCGCTGCGCTCAAGCCAGGTGAGAAAGTTCTTCTGCACGCCGGAGCAAGTGGAATTGGTTCAGCCGCCATTCAGCTGTGCAAGGCGTTTGGTAACCCGTGCTGGGTCAGCGTCGGTTCTGCCGAGCGTCTGGCTTACTGTGAAGCACTGGGGGCGCAAGGTGGAGTGGTGCGTAAGGGCGGCCTGGACAGTTTGAATGACCTGGGGCCGTTTGATGTGATCCTCGACCCGGTGGGCGGCAACTACGCCGCGTTGAATCTGAAGTTGCTGGCCCCTGATGGTCGTTGGGTGCTGATCGGCCTGATGGGCGGGCGTGACGCGCAGCTGGACCTGGCGCAGGTACTGGCCAAGCGCGTGCAGCTTCTGGGGTCGACCTTGCGCAGTCGCGACGATCAGTTCAAGGCGGATTTGTTCAGTGATTTGAGCCAGCAGGTCTGGCCGCTGTTTGCCGAGGGACGACTGAGCCCGCAATTGGCCAGGACGTTCCCGATCAAGGATGCCGAAGCGGCGTTTGCCGAGTTGGCGACCAATACCGTGGCGGGGAAACTGGTGTTGGTGATCAACGAAACTCTGACCTGAGAATACAAAACCTGTGGGAGCGGGCTCGCTCGCGAATGCGGAGTGTCATTCAACATAAAAGTTGAATGTGAATCCGCTTTCGCGAGCATCCCGCTCCCACAAGGGGAGTGTTACTTCCAGATATGGATCGGCCAGCCGGCTTTTTCGGCGTGCTCAAGCAGCACCGGGTCCGGGTTTACCACGTGTGGGAAATCCACCTTCAGCAACAACGGCAAATCGTTACGTGAGTCGGAATAAAAACTCGCGCCTTCGAGGTTTTCCTCTTCTGCATCCAGCCATTCCAGCAGGCGGGTGATCTTGCCTTCGCGGTAAGTCAGGGTGCCGACGGTGTGGCCGCTGTATACCCCGTGCGCCACTTCCAGTTCGATACCGAGAATCTCGTCGATGCCCAGCCGTTCGGCAATCGGTCGCACCAGGTGCGTGCCGGACGCAGAGATCACCAGGATCCGGTCGCCGGCCTTGCGGTGGGCGGCGATGGCTTTGGTGGCGTCGCTGAAGATGATCGGCTCGATGAAATCTTCAACCCACGGCCCGACCAAATGGTCGACCTCTTCAGGTGTCCTGCCGATCATCGGCTCCAGACTGAAGGTCATGTAGTCCTCCATCCGCAGCTTGCCGTGACTGTAGGCATCCATCAGTTCGTTGTTCTGACGCATGAACGACTCAGGGTCGACCCAGCGCAAGCGGCCCATTTGCTCGCTCCAGAGGGTGGCGCAGTCGCCGTGGATCAGGGTTTCGTCCAGATCAAAAATTGCCAGGGCCATCAGTGCAGTTCTCTCTTCAACATCAGCAAAGGCATCAGGCTACCTCACAGAGGGCCGTCGGATCGATGGAAAGCGCCAGACGCTGACCATCGGGATGCAGGTCGGCCGCCGAACGGTTGAGCACATCTACTACCAATTCCACGCCGCGGGCTTCGACCCGGTAGCGAATCACGTTGCCCAACAGGCTGTGGCTGCGGATGAGCGCGTCGAGTTGGCCGTTGAGGCTCAGCTCGATGGCTTCCGGGCGAATCGCGATGCGGTGGCTGATCGGCCGTTGCAGCAGCTTCGACGCGCTGTCGGCGTCCAGCAGGTTGTAGTTGCCGATAAAGCCGGCGGCAAATACATCGATTGGCGCGGTGTACAGGGTTTCGGCGTCGCCACTTTGTACGATCTTTCCCTGATTCATCAGGAAAATCCGGTCAGACATGGTCAGCGCTTCTTCCTGATCGTGTGTGACGAAGATCGTGGTCAGGCCCAGTTCGCGCTGGATCGCACGGATCTGTTCGCGCAAGTGCTTGCGAATGCGCGCGTCGAGGGCCGACAGCGGTTCGTCCAGCAACAGCAAACGTGGGCGGGTCACCAGTGAGCGGGCGAGGGCGACACGCTGGCATTGGCCGCCAGAAAGCTGATGCGGATAACGCGAGGCGAAGTCGTTCAGCTCCACCAGTTTCAGCACTTCGGCGACACGTTTGTGACTGTCGTCGGCGTTGACCTTTTGCATGCGCAAACCGAAGGCGATGTTCTGCTCCACAGTCATGTTGGGGAACAGGGCGTAGCTCTGGAACACCATGCCGATGCCGCGCTTTTGCGGGCTCATTGGCACCAGGTCGACACCCTCCAGCAGAATCTTGCCGCCATCGACCGAGGTCAGTCCGGCAATGCAGCGCAGCAGCGTGGATTTACCGCAACCGGAAGGACCGAGCAGGGTGACGAATTCGCCCTTCTGGATTTCGCAGTTGATGTCGCTGAATACCGTCGTACCCGCGTAATTCTTTTGAAGATGTTGGACGCTGACATAGCTCATTCGCTTTTGTCCTTGTTCAAGATATTGGCCGCCCAGGTCAGAACCAGCACAAAGAAGAAATAGGAAATCACCAGCGCACTGGTGAAGTGGCCGCTGCTGTTACGCATGTTGTTGAGGTAGACCTGCAGGGTTTCGTAGCGGGTACCGACGAGGATGTTGGCGAACACGAACTCACCGAACAGGAACGAGAACGACAGCAGCAGCGCCACCATCAAACCTTTGCGCAAGTTCGGCAGCACCACCAGGAACGCCGCTTGAAAGGTGCTGGCGCCGAGCAGTTGAGCGGCGTCCATCAGGTCGCGCAGGTTGATCGCTTGCAGGTTGTTGGTAATTGCCCGGTACATGAACGGCAGCGCAATGGTGAAGTAGCAGCCAATCAGAATCCACGGCGTACCCACCATCGCGAACGGCCCCGAACCGTAGAGCTGCAACAGCCCCACTGACGACACCACTGGCGGCACCGCGAAGGGCAGCAGGATCAGGATGTTCATCAGTGCATCGAGTTTCGGGAAGTGGTAATGCACCACGAACAACAGCGGCAGAATCAGCACCACCGACAAAATCAATGAACCGACGCAGACCAGCAGCGACTGGCCAAACGCGTTGAGAAAACGCGGGTCGCTCCACAGCTGGATGTACCACTTGAAGGTAAAACCGCTGGGCAGGATGGTCGCCGACCAACTGCTGGCGATCGAGTAGATCAACGTCCCGAACAGCGGCAGCAACAGAATGGCAAACAGCAGGTACACCACGACGCGGTGGTAGACACCGACGGGGCCCAGTTCAGCGCGAGACATGGTAGCTCCTCTTTAACAGCAACTGATGCACGAGGGTCACCAGGGTCATCAACGCCACCAGCACCACTGCCAGGGCGCTGGCGAGGTTCGGGTCGAGGGAAATATCACCGGACACCATCGCCGCGATGCGGATTGGCAGGACGTTGAAGTTACCGGTGGTCAACGCATACACCGTCGCATAAGCGCCGAGAGCGTTGGCCAGCAGGATCACGAACGTACCGAGCAACGCTGGCGTCAGCACCGGCAAACCGATGTGCCGCCAGAACTGCCAGCCGTTGGCGCCGAGCAATTCGGCGGACTCGCGCCAGTCTTCGCGCAAGGCGTCGAAGGCCGGGTAAAGCAGCAACACGCCGAGCGGAATCTGGAAGTAGGTGTAGAGAATGATCAGCCCGGTCTTTGAGTACAGGTTGAAATCCTGAATGATCCCGGCCTGCTTGAGCATGATGGTGAAGCTGCCGTTGAAGCCCAGCAGGATAATGAACGCGAAAGCCAGGGGCACGCCGGCGAAGTTGCTGGTCATGTTGGCGAAGGCGTTGACGAAGTTGCGCAGTTTCGAGTCGACCCGACGCAAGGAGTAAGCGCCCAGGACCGCGATGATGATCCCGAATACGCTGGACCAGAAACTGATCTCGAGGCTGTACTGGATCGCCTGCAAGTAGAACTTCGAATTGAAGATCTTGGTGAAGTTGGAGATGCCCCAACCGAACTCTTCCGATTGCAGGCTGTTGATCATCACCCAGACCAGCGGGGCGATTTCAAACACGATAAAGAACAGCGCGAAGGGTACCAGGCACAAGGCTGCCAGCCACTTGCCACGGGTATTGGCATTCACTTGAGCAGCTCCCGGCACACAGGTTTGTCGTGGGCCACGCCCAGCAATTCGCAGACCGTGCCGCAGATTTCAGTCTGTTTCGGTTCGGCGCTGGCGTCGAAACTGAACGCATTACCGAGGACAAACAGCGGCACTTCGCGTTCCTCCGGCAGCAGGCCATTGTGCGAGCGGTCGTTGTTCATGCCGTGGTCGGCGGTCACCAGTACTTGATAGCCGGCGTCTAGCCAGGTGCGCAGGTAGTCGGCGAGGATGATGTCAGCCGAGCGCGCACTGTTGCGGTATTGCGGGGTGCCGAGGCCGTGTTTGTGCCCGGCGTCGTCGATGTTCATCGGGTGAATCAACAGAAAATTCGGTGCATGCCGCAGGCGCAGGCTTTCGGCGTCGGCGAACAGGTGTGAATCCGGGTAGTGGTCGTTCCAGTAGAAATGACCGTGCTGGATCGGCAGGGCTTGATCGTCGGTGTGACGATCCCGGGCAGCCACGAACGGCGAACGGTTGTACAGCTCGCTGACCCAGTGATACGCCGCCGCCGCGGTTTTAAGGCCGGCGTCCGTGGCGTAGTGATAAATGCTGCGCTGATTGGACAGGCGCGACACGTTGTTGTGAACGATGCCGCTCTCGATGGGCGGGACCCCGGTGAGAATGCATTCGTACAAAGGGCGGGACAGGGATGGCAGTTCGCACTCCAGTTTGTAGAGTGCCGCGCGTCCTGCGCCGACGTAGGCTTGCAGGTGCCCCATGGTGTGGCGCGCGACCTCGTAATTGAGGCCGTCGAGCACGACAAGGATGACGTTGTGCTTCATAGGGGCAAAAACTCCGCGAACAGGCATTCAAAAAACTCAGACTTCACACGGTCCAGTGTGGGAGCGGGCTTGCTCGCGAAAGCGGTTTCACATTCAACATTCAGGTTGACTGACACACCGCTTTCGCGAGCAAGCCCGCTCCCACATTAGATTTTCAGCGTTTGCTCTACCGCATTACTGCATATTGACGATGACTTCTTCGTTCCACTTCTGAGGAAGGGCCTTGGAAGTCTTTTCCCATGCGTCGGCGTCTTTGATCGGCGTGACCTTCTTGTACTGCTCGTTAGGCAGCAGCTTGGCCTTCACGTCTTCTGGCAGTTTGATGTGCTCTGCACGAATCGGACGTGCGTTGCCTTTTGCCAGGTTGATCTGGCCGGCGTCGCTGAAGATGTATTCGCGAGTCAGCTTGGCGGCGTTCGGGTTCTTCGCGTATTTGTTGATGATGGTGGTGTAACCGGAAATCACCGAACCGTCGGACGGGATCAGCACCACGTAATCATCCGGGTTCGCCATCTTGGCCTTGTAGCTCAGACCGTTGAAGTCCCAGACCACGCCGACCTCGATTTCACCCTTTTCCATGGTGGCAATCGTCGGGTTGGCCATGGACAGGCGACCCTGTTTGGCAATGTCTGCGAACAGCAGCAGGGCCGGTTGCAGGTTTTTCTCGTCGCCGCCATTGGCCAGGGCCGCTGCCAGTACGCCGTTGGCCGCCTGGGCCGCGGTGCTCACGTCGCCGATGGACACCTTGTATTTGCCACCCTTGAGGTCAGCCCACTTGGTCGGGGCTTCCGAACCGTGCAGCAGCTTTTTGTTAACGATAAACGCGATGGTGCCGGTGTAGGCCAGTGCCCAGTTGCCGTCCTTGTCTTTCGCCCAGTCGGGCACCTGTGCCCACGTCGTCGGTTTGTACGGTTGCACCACGCCTTGCTTGACCGCGATCGGGCCGAAGGCTGCGCCCACGTCGCCGATGTCAGCGCTGGCGTTGTCTTTTTCAGCGGCGAACTTGGCGATTTCCTGAGCCGAGCTCATGTCGGTGTCGATGTGCTTGAGGCCGTAGGTTTTTGCCAGGTCTTCCCAAGTGCCTTTCCAGTTGGCCCAGTCATCGGGCATGCCGACGCTGTTGACTGCGCCTTCCGCTTTCGCAGCGGCTTCGAGGGTTTTCAAATCATCAGCCGCCATGGCGGCGGTGCACATGGCAATGGTCGAGCCTAACAGTGATGCCAGGAAAAGCTTTTTCATCCGAAGCTCCTTTGGGCGTTTTCAACGCTGCGATTGCGGTTGTGTTGGTCTAGGTCAGCAATACCTGAGCCAATTTAGGCGGGCTCGATGACACTTTCATGTCGGTCGTCGCCCGGCAGCACAATTATTTGCCCGGTATTGGCAGGTGCCCGGTAAGCGTAGACCATCGGCAAAGGCCCGGCACAAAGGGACTTGGCCGATGTATTGCAAGGGTTGAAGGGGCGATCAAATGACCGTTGGGTAGCTTTGTCATCTATCAGTCATCTGCACTGCCTACGCTTGAAGGATGAAATATGAGCCGGTTTTCAGCGCGGTTCTGCCCCGAAACAGTGCTGGTCTAGTCCAGATAGGTAACGTTGATGCGTGATGAGGCAACAAAAGCGGTGACAGCCATCGGTCAGGTCCTGCAGGAGCAACTCGACCATGGTCTGTTGGCGCCCGGCAGCAAGCTACCGGCGGAGCGCAAGCTCAGTGAGTTGTTCGGGACCACACGGATTACCGTGCGCGAGGCATTGTTGCAGTTAGAAGCGCAGGGGCAGATTTATCGTGAGGAGCGTCGCGGCTGGTTCGTTTCGCCACCGCGCCTGGCCTATAACCTGATGCAGCGCAGTCACTTTCACGCGATGGTCAGCGCGCAGGGACGAGTGCCGTCCACCGAGGTCATTTCGGCGCGGTTGCAGCCTGCCTCGGCGGCGGTGTGTGCCTGGTTGCAACTGCCGGCGCTGTCGAGCGTGATCCAGATTTGCCGTACGCGGCGCATTGATGAGCGGCTGGTGTTGTACGTGGAGCACTATTTGAATCCACAGTATTTTCCGGGGATTCTCGAGTTTGATTTGAATCAGTCGATTACCGAGTTGTACGCACGGCATTACGATTTGCACTACGGGCGGGTGCGGTTCGAGATTGTGCCGACGTCGCTGTCGGTGGATGCGGCAGCGGCACTGCGGGTGTCGGTAGGAAGTCCGGGGTTGCGCATTGCCAGGGTCAATTATGATCAGCATGAGCGGCTGATCGATTGTGACCTAGAGTTCTGGCGGCATGATGCAATTCATGTCGGGGTGGATGTGGTTTAGCCTGCTGAATACGCGCCGACCCTTCGCGAGCAGGCTCGCTGCCACAGGGGATTTATGTACGACACAGATCCAATATGGGAGCGAGCTTGCTCGCGATGGCGGCCTGACAGGCGAAGCTATTCCTTCGCCTGCCCACCCGCTGCCGTCGCCACCTGAACACTCATGCGCGGCATCGCCAAGTCCAGCCCTGCCTCATCCAGATGCCGTTTCAGCGACAAATTGAACGCCCGTGAAACCTCCCACTGTTTGATCGGTGCGGTCTTGAATCGGGCGCGCAGAATCGCGTTGCCGGACTCGAAGCTCTCAACCCCCTGGATCTCCAGCGGTGACCAGATGTTGCGACGTTGCAGCGGGTCGGTGCGCATTTTCTGACCCACCTCGCGCATCAGCTTGATCGCGCTATCAATGTCCATGTCGGACGGCACCGCCACCCGGAAGATCGCGTAGCCGAATTCCCGGGAGTAGTTCTTGATGCTCTTGATTTCACTGAACGGAATCGTGTGGACGATGCCGTCGATGTCTCGCAGGCGTACGGTGCGGATGGTCAATCCTTCGACGGTGCCCAGGTGGCCGCCGACGTCCACGTAGTCATCGATGGCCAAGGAGTCTTCGATGATGATGAACAGCCCGGTGATCAAGTCCGCCACCAGCGACTGCGCACCGAAACCGATGGCCAGGCCGATCACACCGGCACCGGCCAGCAGTGGCGTGACGTTCATGCCCATGTTCGCCAGCGCGACGATCAACGCAATGATGAAAATCGTCACGAACAGCACGTTGCGGATCAACGGCATCATCGTCTGCGCGCGGGTGTTGGCCAGGCCTTTGCGTGAGCGAGTGAGCGCCAGGTGTACGGCGGTGTCGCTGAGGATCCAGATCAGCCAGGCGAAAATCAGCGTGCCGGCAAGGCTGAACAGTTTGACGCTGACCTCGTGGCCTTCGCCTTCGGTGAAGGTGATCAACGACATGCCCCAGACCCGCAGGCCGAGCTCGATGAACGCCAGCCACACCAGCAAGTGGGCGAGGGTGTAGAAGAAGTTTTTCAGGCGTTCCGAGTACAGCGCATGGCGCTTCACACCGCGCTGCGGTTTAAGCGCATGACGGCGGACCAGTCCGTTGATGACCATGCACAACACCAGCAACACGGTGCAGATCAGCGACTGTCGCAGGGCCGTGCTGGTGTCGCCGGCTGAAACGAACGTGGCGAACAGCGAGACGCCCACCAGCACCAGTGCCGGCACGTACCAATAGGTGCCGAGAATTTCGATGGTGTCGCTGAGGGCGCGGCGGGTCAGGCGCCGGGACAACGGCTGATTGCGGATCAAATGCGCGATCGGCCGGCGGAACCGCAAGATGAACAACCCGGTAGAAATCGCCGCCAGCACATTGGCCGCCGTCGCCGCCGTGTGCGCCAGGTGACTGCCAAGCCCGGCAACCAGTCGCGGATCGTTCAGCGCTTCACCAAACGCGGCGAAGCTGCCGATCAGCCACAACGGCCGAAACGCCTGGTGGCGCAGGATATACAAGGCGCGATGGCGGTGTGGGCCATCGAGCAGCGAGAACGCGATCACGCAGATCGCCGAGAAGCAGGTGCCGACCACCAGCGCGTAAGCCAGCACCATGGCCAGGCTTTTCCCCAGCGACGAGGGCAGGGCGTAGCTCATGTAGACGGTGATTACCAGAGCGATCAGCCAGGGCCCGAGCTTGCGCAGGGCGAAGCGCAACATGTCCACGGCCCTGGGGTGTTGCGGCAGTTCTTCGGTCAGGCCGAAGCGCATGCGCACCCGATGACTGACCCAGATCAGCGCCGCCGCCAGCAGGCTCCAGACCATCAGGATCATGGCGAAGGCGAAGATGATCGGTAGCCATTCACTGGCCGGCATCATCAAGGCTGACAGTTCGTCTCTCGCCAGGCCAAACTCTTCAGACCAGCGATTGAGTGGGCTGTCGGCCCCGGAGAATTGTTTTTCAAAGCTGGCGAGCGTGCCGCCGATCAAGCCCAGCACGCCTTCTTCGGCGGCGGGTTGAGCCTTTTTGGTGGCGTCGCGCAGTTTCTTCAGGTCGGCCAGCAATTTGCTGCGCTGCTGGTCGTTTTCCAGCGACTTGATGACTTCGTCCAGCGATTGCCCGAGCGGTTCTTGCGCCTCTGGCTGGGCTTTCGTCGAGCCGCTGAGCAGGCTCGGCAAGCCGGCTGCCTGGGCAGGCGCCATCGGCAGCAGCGTCATCAGGCAGACAAGGAAGAAACACGGCAGGGCGAATAGACGGGCAAGCACTAGGCGGTCAACCTCGGGATGAGCGGATCGACCGAGTGTACGAGCCCGTCTAAATCAATGCGAGTCGGGGGGAGAATTTATTCGTTGAGTTTGGCGAGGATCTTGAATACCACGGTGCCGAAAATGATCAGCATGCCAATCCACATGGCGAACACACCGGCATTTTTGTCGCGAAAGTTGAAGCCGATGGCCAGCATGATCATCCCGACGAGGATCGGGATCAGCATGGCGTGGAACGAAGACATCGAGATCATGGAGACTGCCTTGTCGAAAGGAATAATTAAAGTCTAGGTGGCTTTGGGAGACCGAGGGTGATGTGCATCAAGCAAAGTGATTCGCGAGCAGGCTAACGCCTACAATTGAAATGTGTTCCAACTGCAGGTGTGAGCCTGCTCGCGATGCTTTTGGGCGTTAAGGCAATTCCTGGCAGGCGTAGAACGCGCTCAGCACTTTGACCAGATGCGCCAGGTCGTGGCTGCCGCACAGTTCGCGGATCGAGTGCATGGCGAACGTCGGAAGGCCGATGTCCACGGTGCGCACGCCCAAGTGGCTGGCGGTGATCGGGCCGATGGTCGAGCCACAACCCATGTCGCTGCGCACCACAAAACTCTGCACCGGCACTTCTTCGGCCATGCACAGATGACGGAAGAAGCCGGCGGTTTCGCTGTTGGTGGCGTAGCGCTGGTTGCTGTTGACCTTGATTACAGGGCCGGCATTGAGTTTCGGGCCGTGGTTGGCGTCATGCTTTTCTGCGTAGTTGGGGTGCACGCCGTGGGCGTTGTCGGCCGAGACCAGCAGGGATTTCTGGATGGTGCGTACGAACTCGTCACCTTCAGGCAGCAGGCGCCGCAGCGTCTGCTCGAGCATGGGGCCATCAGCACCGCACGCTGAACAGGAACCGACTTCTTCGTGATCGTTACAGACCAGCACGCAGGTTTCGTCGGTTTCGGCGGTCAGCAACGCTTGCAGGCCGGCGTAGCACGACAGCAGGTTATCCAGGCGTGCGCCGGCGATGAAGTCACCGTGCAGGCCGATGATTGCCGCGCTTTGGGTATCGTAGAAACTCAGTTCGTAATCCAGCACGACATCGGCGTTCAAGCCATGTTCCAGCGCCAACTGGTTGGTGAGCACGGCGCGGAAATCCACTCGCTCGTCACCGGCGAATTGCGCGAGGATCGGCGGCAATTCGGTCTGCGCGTTGATTGCCCAGCCCATGTTGGCTTCACGGTTAAGGTGAATCGCCAGGTTCGGAATGGTCGCGATAGGCACCTTGAAGTCGATCAACTGGCTCTCGACCTTGCCATCACGGCGGAAGGTCACGCGGCCGGCAAGGGAGAGGTCACGGTCGAACCACGGCGCCAGCAATGCACCGCCGTAGACTTCGACGCCCAATTGCCAGAAACCCTGACGCTGCAACTCCGGCTGAGGCTTGACCCGCAGGCACGGGCTGTCGGTGTGCGCGCCCACCAGGCGAATACCGCCATGCAGTGGCGAATGACGGCCCATCTTGATCGCGACGATAGAGGAGTCGTTACGGGTGACGTAGTAACGGCCATTGGCTTCGGTGGCCCATGGCTCGCGCTCATCGAGTCGCACGAAGCCGGCCGCTTCCAGGCGCTGGACGAGGCTGGCAGTGGCATGGAACGGGGTAGGGGAGGCCTTGAGGAAGTCGATCAGGCCTTGGTTCAACTCTTCGCGCATAAGAAGCTCCAGACAGCAATGGCGCCAGTTTAACGTATTGGTCAGAGAATTGGCGGTGGGCTGCGGGTGTGGAAAATCACTTGTAGGAGTGAGCATGCTCACTCCTTGTATGTTGACTGTCAGAACGGCGCAGGGCACTCGAAACGCAGGCGCTCACCGGTTTGCGGGTGAGTAAAGCTGAGCATGCTGGCGTGCAGGCATAGGCGCGGCCAGGCCGCCAGGGCTTGTTCGTGGGCGTAGAGCCCGTCACCCAATAGCGGGTGGCCGATGGAAAGCATGTGCACGCGCAGTTGGTGCGAGCGGCCGGTGATCGGCGTCAGTTCAACGCGGCACCAGTCGCCACAGCGTTCCAGCACTCGCCAGAATGTCAGGGCGTGCTTGCCGAATTCGTGGTCGACCACATGGCGTGGCTTGGTCGGCGGGTCATAGCGCAAGGGCAGGTCGATGCTGCCGCTGTCCAGTTCCGGCTGACCCCAGCACAGCGCGGTGTAGGCTTTTTCGGTTTCGCGGTCGTGAAATTGCCGAGACAACTCACGATGAGTGTCCGGGTCACGGGCCAGAAGAATGATGCCGGAGGTTTCCCAGTCCAGGCGATGGACGATTCGCGCTTCCGGGTAGCCGTTTTCTTGCAGGCGGGTAATCAGGCAATCCTTGTTGTCATCGGCCCGGCCTGGGACGGAGAGCAACAGGGTCGGTTTGTTCACCACCAGTACGGCGGCGTCCTGATAAAGAATGTGGACATTGGACAACGGCATTAAAACAGCCTCGTAACAAACGCCAACGGCGGCTCAAGTCCCTTCCAGTGATAGAAGGGCCCTGAGCCGCCGTGGCTCCGACCGGATCGATTAACGATCCGGCAGGGTGATATTGAGTTCCAGAATCGAGCAGCTTCCCTGGTTTTCCAGAGCGACGTGCACGTCATCGGACCCGATATTGACGTACTTGCGGATCACTTCCACCAGTTCCTTCTGCAAGGCTGGCAGGTAGTCCGGCGTACTGCGTTGGCCGCGTTCATGCGCCACGATGATCTGTAGACGCTCTTTCGCTACCGATGCGGTACTTGGCTTCTTGTTGGCACGAAAGAAGTCAAAAATGTTCATTACCTACCTCCAAACAGGCGCTCGAAGAATCCCTTCTTCGTGACATCGAGGAAACGATGTTCCTTTTCTTTGCCCAGGAGGCGATCAACCGTATCGCTATAGGCCTGGCCCGCGTCGCTCTGGTCGTCGAGAATCACTGGCACACCCTGGTTGGAGGCCTTGAGGACCGCCTGGGATTCCGGGATCACGCCAAGTAATTTGATCGAGAGGATTTCCTTGACGTCTTCGACGCTGAGCATCTCGCCTTTCTCTACACGCTCCGGGTGGTAGCGGGTAATCAGCAGGTGTTCCTTGATCTGCTCTTCGCCACGTTCGGCGCGACGGGATTTGCTGGCCAGCAGGCCCAGCATACGGTCCGAGTCACGTACCGAGGACACTTCCGGGTTGGTCACGACAATCGCTTCGTCCGCGAAGTACATGGCCAGGTGGGCGCCTTTTTCGATGCCGGCCGGAGAGTCGCAGACCACGAATTCGAAGTCTTCTTTCAACGCCATCAGGACTCGTTCCACGCCTTCCACGGTCAGCGCGTCTTTGTCGCGGGTCTGACTGGCGGCCAGGACGTAGAGGTTTTCCAGGCGCTTGTCTTTGATCAGGGCTTGTTGAAGGTTGGCTTCGCCGTTGACCACGTTGACGAAGTCATACACCACGCGACGCTCGCAACCCATGATCAGGTCGAGGTTACGCAGGCCGACGTCGAAGTCGACGATCACTGTTTTGTGACCACGCAGAGCGAGGCCGGTACCGATAGCGGCGCTGGTGGTGGTCTTACCCACACCACCCTTGCCGGATGTAACCACGAGAATCTTGGCCAAGGTGTTTCACCCCTAAGGAAAAAGGACATTTAGCCCCTGAAAAACATCTCTTGAAAAACTACTGCAGTCGGACAGCCTTGGCTGGAATCCGGTCCTCAGCGGGGCTTACCGTCGGTAAACACTGCCTTTGGCCGTTTTCCTACTTCGTTTGAGCCGTTTTCGCTACGTTTTAGAGATGCTTGGAAAATGCGGCAGTATCCGTTAAAGCCGAATGATGTTCAACACGTCACCGGACAGGCTGACCTGTACCCCCGCGCCCCACAACGGGTCGCGACGCAGATCCTCGGAGACCTTGTAGTGGCCTGCGATGGACACCAGTTCAGCGCTCATTTGCTGACAGAAAATCCTGGCTTTCGTGTCGCCCTTGACGCCGGCCAATACACGACCGCGCATCGGGCCGTATACATGGATGTTCCCATCGGCGAGAAGTTCCGCACCCGGGCTGACCGAGGAAATCACCACAAGATCGCAGCCCTGGGCATAAATCTGCTGGCCACCACGCACGGGCGACGTGATGATTTTCGTCGGCTTGATGGTCGGTTCCGGCGGCTTTTCCGGTTTTTTCTTCACCTGGCCTTCGAGCGGGTCAAGCGCACGCTCACGGGCGCCGGACGGCGGCAGCACGGGCAGATCGACGGCAATGGCGGCCGCGATGTCTTCGATGCGGCTGGCGCGGATGGCCAGGGTGCGCAAGCCATGTTGGCGGCAGACACGCATCAGGCTCGGCAAATCCACCGCGCCTTCGCTGGCCGGAAGCTTGTCCAGGGCCAGCACCAGCGGTGCATTGCTGAAAAAGTTAGGTGCCTGAGCGACCTTGGCGGCCAATTGCCGATCAAGGTTCTCGAGGTCGTTGCGGGCCAGTTCCAGCACCGTAATGGCGAGCATGCTGCCCTTCAACTGGAACACGGGATCCTGGTCTTGCGGTTCGGTTTGGCTCATGGTCGGCATACAACGGCTTGTCACTAAAAGTGCCGAGACTTATAACGAGAACGCCCGCAAGCCGCAAGCCGGGTCGAACGATGTAGAATGCGCGGCCATTGTCTTTCCGGAACCTTTAATGGATCGCCCGCGTTTTCGAAAAACATTTCTTATGCCGCGTTTCTGGCCGCTTTGGTGTGGCTTGGGGCTGTTGTGGCTGATTGTTCAGTTGCCGTATCCGGCGTTGCTGTTTATCGGGCGAGTGCTCGGTGCCTTGATGTATCGGGTGGCCGGCGACCGACGGCGCATTGCCAAACGCAACCTTGAACTGTGTTTCCCTGAAAAGTCGGCTGCCGAACGCAAGCGCCTGCTCAAGGAAAACTTTGCCTCCACCGGCATTGCCTTCTTCGAAATGGCCATGAGCTGGTGGTGGTCGCGTCAGCGTCTGGCCAGACTGGCCCACGTCGAAGGCCTGGAACACCTGAAAAAGGCTCAGCGCGACGGCAAGGGCGTGATCCTGATGGCCTTGCATTTCACCACGCTGGAAATCGGCGCGGCACTGTTGGGGCAGCAGCACACCATTGACGGCATGTACCGCGAGCACAAGAACCCGCTGTTTGACTACGTCCAGCGCCGGGGACGTGAACGGCACAACCTCGATTCGCTGGCGGTCGAGCGCGACGATGTACGTGGCATGCTCAAGCTGCTGCGCGCCGGCCGGGCGATCTGGTACGCACCGGATCAGGACTACGGCGCCAAGCAAAGTGTTTTCGTGCCGCTGTTCGGCATTCAGGCGGCCACCGTGACCGCCACTAGCAAGTTTGCGCGGCTGGGCAAGGCGCTGGTGGTGCCATTCACTCAAGAACGTCTGGCGGACGGCAGCGGTTATCGACTGGTGATCCATGCGCCGCTCGAAGGTTTTCCCGGCGAGACCGAAGAGGCCGATTGCATCCGTATCAATCAGTGGGTCGAGGGCGCCTTGCGCGAATGCCCGGAGCAATACCTCTGGGCCCATCGTCGTTTCAAGAGCCGGCCCCCCGGTGAACCCAAGTTGTACAAAAAACGCGGTTGACCCCTTAAGCGCCTTGGAGTGTTGCGATGAGTCCTGCTGAACCGGTTACAGGGTTGATTCTTTCCGGCGGCGGGGCTCGGGCGGCGTATCAGGTGGGCGTGCTGGCAGCGATTGCGGAGTTGCTGCCGCTGGGGGCAAGCAACCCGTTTCCCGTGATCGTCGGCACTTCGGCCGGGGCGATCAACGCGGTCAGCCTCGCCAGTGGCGCGATGGATTTCCGTGGTGCCATCGAGCGATTGACTGCGTTCTGGCAGGGTTTTCGCAGCCATCTGGTGCTGCGCAGTGACTGGCCCGGCGTCATCCATCAAGCCAGCCGCTTTGTCAGTCACAGTTTGCTCGGGCTTGGCACCCACGTACCGGTGGCGTTGCTCAACAGTTCGCCGTTGCGTGGGTTGCTCAACGACAAACTGAACATGGCCGGCATCGCCGAATCGATTGCCCGGAAACAGTTGCAGGCTGTCGCGGTGACGGCGTTCGGCTACGAATCCGGTCAGGCGGTCACCTTTTATCAGGGCGGCGGCACCATCGATTCGTGGCTGCGCCATCGGCGCATTGGCATTCCGACCCAACTGAGTGTCGAGCATCTGCTCGCCAGTTCGGCCATTCCCTTGCTGTTTGCCCCGGTAAAAATCGGCGAGGAATACTTCGGCGACGGTGCGGTTCGTCAATCCGCCCCGATCAGCCCGGCGTTGCACTTGGGCGCCAGTCGCGTGCTGGTGGTGGGCGTCAGCGGCAACCCGCGTGGCGTCGACCCGCAGCAGCCGCTGCAACGCGCCTATACCGGGCAACAGCCGACCCTGGCGCAGATCGGCGGGCACATGCTCAACAGTACGTTCATTGACAGCCTGGAAAGCGACATCGAGTTGTTGCAGCGTCTGAACCAGTTCAGCCACTTGATGCCCGCGGGTACGCCAACTCGTGCGTTGGGTGTGGCGCCGGTGGAGGTGCTGGTGATTTCACCGAGCCAGCCGATTGATGAGATTGCGGCGCGGCATCGGCAGGAATTGCCGGCGGCGCTGCGCTTGTTTCTGCGTGGGCCGGGGGCGACGAAGACGAGCGGGGCGGGGGTGTTGAGTTATTTGCTGTTCGAGGCGGGGTATTGCAGCGAATTGATCGATCTGGGGCGGCGGGATGCGTTGGCCAAGCGTGAGGAGCTTTGCCGGTTTCTTGGGTTGGCGGAGTCTGTGGTTACGGCTTGAGATGGGTGGCGCGGCTATCGCGAGCAGGCTCGCTCCTACAGGGTTTTGTGTCGTTTACACCAATTGAGAACGACCTGAAACCCTGTGGCAGCGAGCTTGCTCGCGATGGCGTCCTTGCGGACGCCACTTACTGCCGGATCAGAAGTGAACCTTGACCAGCAAGCTCGTCGCGCTCTGATCAGTCTTGAAGCCCTGGCTGTCTTCAATACCGTATTTGTTTTTCCAGTAGTCATACTCGACACCGACGTACAACTGCTTGTCCCCCAGCTTCAGTGCCTTGCCCAAGTCGTATTTGATCTGTGGGTTGAAGTGCAGGTTGGCGTGGTATTCGCCTTCTTTGTTGACGTCGTTGTCGACTACCCAGTCCATGAAGCCGTCGATCACGACGTCCGAGCTGCCCATTGGAATGGTGTAGGACCAGACCGGAGAGACCTGCCAGATGTTGTCACCCGGGCGGCCGCCTTCGCTGTGGCGGTTGTAGAAGTTCAACTGGAAGTAGTCGAAGCCCGGGATAGACAGGTCGAAACCCGGACCGATCAGGTACGACTCGGTGTCGTCCTCGCCGAACTCATAGGTCATCGCCAGCAGGACGTCCTTGATCGGGCCGAACTCCAGTTTCTGGTCGAAAATCTTGCCGAACGACAAACGCGGGCTCAACTCACCGTAGTGGGTGTTCTTCCCGGCAAAGGCATCTTCCTTGCCGTTGTAGAAGATTTTGTCGATGAAGAAGAAATTGTCGCCGTACTTCCAGCCATCGGCGTGCTCGAAGGTCACCGTCTGCTGGATGTTAGGGTTGACCTGGAAATCCTTACCGTACAGGTAAGTCAGGCTGTTGGTCTGCCATTGCAGCAGGTCGCCGGCCATGGCCTGGCCGCCGGCCAGTAAAGATCCCGCGAGCATCAGGCTGGTGCACGTACGTTTCATTCGGTTGCTCCCAAAAAGTAGGTGGTTCCACGTTATTTTTTTAAGGTCGGCGCTCTGGTGTGACGCCTGTTTCTGTAGCGGTAAAAAATCATCCAATCGGTCAGCTTTGATGCTGATAGCAAGAGCTGCGCCAAGGCTTTCAAAAAACAAAAAAACTCCCGCTCGGCTGCTCAAAAACAGTCGATTGAGAGGGAAGGTGGAGTGCCTTTGTACCGTCCAGGTCCAGGATAAGCTGGCTTTCTGGTCAGGAATTAAATTCGGGCTTTTTTTTAAAGCCGATTCAGGCGGCCGCGGAGAATACTGACTACTCGGACAGGTCTCAAGTGCCCCGCAACAGCGCACCGACGACAGGTGTGGGGCACGGTTGTCGGAGGTTGGCTGCCCGTCGCAAAACGAGCGGCTTACGTCGGTAAAAACCATCTGTTGCTCCCTCTTGTTTTTATTGTTGAGGCGCAGTCAGTCGCGCCTGTGGGAATGATTTCCCACAGGTTTTGTTCTCGTCGGTATCAATGCGGGTGAGCAGGGCAGTCGTTGATGGCCGCGCGTTCAGCGCCACCCAAAATGTTGAATAACAGGTTCAGCGTCAGGGCGCTGATCGTGGCCATGGCAATACCGCTATGGGTGATCGGGCTCATCCATACCGGCAGGTGTGCGAAAAATTCCGGCCGTACCACCGGGATCAGGCCCATGCCGATACTGACGGCCACCAAGAGCTGATTGCGTCGGTCACCGATGTCCGCTTCCTGAAGAATCTTGATGCCGGTCGCGGCGACCATGCCGAACATCGCAATCGCCGCACCGCCCAGGACCGCTGGTGGAATCGACGCCACCAGGAAGGCGGCTTTGGGCAGCAGGCTCAAGACGATCAACAAGCCGCCAGCGACGATGGTCACCGAACGGCAGCGCACGCCGGTCATCTGCACCAGACCGATGTTCTGCGCAAAAGAGGAGTGGGTGAAGGTGTTGAAGAAGCCGGCGAAGAACGAGGCGCCGGCATCACACAGTAAGCCGCGACGCAGCATCCGTGGGCAGACTTCCTGGCCGGTGATCTTGCCCAGGGCGAGAAACATCCCGGTGGACTCGACGAAGATAATCACCACCACCAGGCACATCGATAGAATCGGCGCGAGCTCGAACTTCGGCATGCCGAAATGCAGCGGGGTGACGAATTGCAGCCACGGCGCGTGCGCCATGCCGCTGAGGTCGACCATGCCGATCAGGCCGCAGAGTACGTAGCCCAGGCACATGCCGATCAACACGGAAATATTGACCCAGAATCCGCGCATGAATCGGTGCACCAGCAAAATGGTACCCAGCACCAGCGCAGCGATGGCCAGGTAAATGGGCGAACCGAATTGTGTGGCGCTGGCACCGCCGCCGGCCCAGTTCACGGCCACGGGGAACAGCGACAAACCGATCGAGGTGATGACCGTGCCGGTCACCAGGGGTGGGAAGAAGCGCACGACTTTAGACATGAACGGCGCGATGAGCAGGCCGAAGAACCCGGCGGCGATGGTCGCGCCGAAGATCCCTTGCAGACCGATCCCGGGCATGCCGGCCATGGCGACCATGCTGCCGACGGCGGCGAAACTGGCGCCCATCATCACCGGCATGCGGATGCCCATGGGACCGATGCCCAACGACTGGACGATGGTGGCGATGCCGGCAACCAGCAGGTCGGCGTTAATCAGAAAGGCGATTTCTTCACGACTCAGGCCAGCGGCCTGTCCGATGATCAGCGGCACCGCGATGGCGCCGCCGTACATCAGCAAAACATGTTGCAGACCGACCAGGATCAATTGCAAAAGGGGCAAACGCTGAATGGCGGGTGCGTCGGGGATGCGCGCTTGGGATAGCTCGGACATGCAACACCTCGGATCTTTTTTATTCTTGTGATGTACAGCTGCGGTGCTGCTGGCAGCTGTTTTCGAATCGGGTGGGCCGCGTTGCGGCCAATCGCAGGCAAGCTAGCTCCCACACGGGCGATACAAAACCTGTGGGAACGAGCTTGCTCGCGATGCTTTTGCTACTTAATTGGTCTGGGCTCCCTGCACAATCCAGGCGCCGATCAGGTCACGTTCCTGCTGGGTCATCTGCGTGATGTTGCCCAGGGGCATGATCTGGCTGGTGACGGCCTGAGCCTGGATACGCGGCGCGTTCTGACGGATCTGCTCGGGGGTGTCGAACATCACACCGGCAGGCGCGGCACTGAACAGCGGGCTGGTCGGTTTGGCCGAGTGGCAAACCGCGCAACGCTCCTGAATCACGCTGTGGACCTTGTCGAAACCAGGGCCGGCGTTAGAGGCTTGAACAGGTGCCGCGGTGGGGGCTTCTGCGGGTTTGGCCTCGGCGGGTTTCAAACCACCGCCCACAGCCGTTTCCGGCAGCGGTTGGTATTCGATCTTCGCAGGCGCCTTGGCCACGTCCGGGCTGGTCATCGGCGCAGGGCCGGTGACGTAAGCCAGGCTGATCATGCCGACGGCGGCCACTGGCAGCGTCCAGGCGAACTTGTGGCTGTCATGACGGGTGTTGAAGTAGTGACGCACCAACACCGCCAACACTGCGATCCCGGCCAGGATCAGCCAGTTGTATTGGCTGCCGTAGGTGCTCGGGAAGTGGTTGCTGATCATGATGAACAGCACCGGCAAGGTGAAGTAGTTGTTGTGACGCGAACGCAGCAAGCCTTTGGCCGGCAGTGCCGGGTCCGGCGTGCGGTTCTCGGCGATCGCCGCCACCAGTGCGCGTTGTGCCGGCATGATGATGCGGAACACGTTGCCGACCATGATGGTGCCGATGATCGCGCCGACGTGCAGGTAAGCACCACGACCGCTGAACACTTTGCTGAAGCCGTAAGCGGCGCCAATGATCAGCACAAACAGGATGAAGCCGAGCAGAGCAGGGCGTTTGCCCAGCGCCGAGTCGCACAGGAAGGAGTAGACGAACCAGCCGACGAACAGCGAGCCGATGCCCAACATCACCCCTTCAGGGCCGCTCAGGCTGCTGCCCGGTGCCAGCAGGTACAGCGTCGGGTTGGAGTAGAACACCACGCACAGCAGCGCGATCCCCGACATCCAGGTGAAGTAGGCTTCCCATTTGAACCAGTGCAGGTTGTCCGGCATGGTCGATGGAGCCAGTTTGTATTTTTCCAGGTGATAGATACCGCCGCCGTGGATCGCCCACAGATCGCCCGCCAGACCACTTTTCGGGTTGACCCGATTGAGGTTGTTTTCCAGCCAGACGAAATAGAACGACGCACCGATCCAGGCCACGCCAGTAATCATGTGAACCCAGCGCACGCTAAGGTTCAGCCATTCGAACAGATGTGCTTCCACAGTCTTTACCTCTCGCCTGTCACTCTGTTGTCGAGTGATCAGACCTTCTCTTATTGGTGGGGGGCGAGGATCAAACGCTCATCCTCTTTGAAAAAATGCTCATCGCAGTTATTGCCTGTGCCACTGCGATCAACCACCAGGAAGTCATCCCGCTTTTCGATCGTCAGCACCGGATGGTGCCAAACGCCGCGATGGTAATTAATGCCCTGCCTGCCGTTGGTGACGAAGGCGCGGACCAAGCCTGATACAGGTTCATCGCCAAGTGGCGCGACCACGATCAGAAAAGGGTTGCCGAGCAGCGGAATAAACGCCTGGCTGCCCAGCGGATGACGCTCCAGCATGCTGACGGTCAGCGGCATGTCCTGCGCGTCGGCGCGGAAGATGCTGATGATCGCGTTGTCTTCTGGCTTCGCGGTTTCCACCGTCGCCAGTTTGTGAAAGCGCATGGTCGAACCGTTGTTGATCATGAAGTGATCGCTGCCGTCGGTTTCGATCACGTCACCGAAAGGGGCGAAGGCTTCTTTGGTCAGCGGTTCAATCGTCAGGGTGCGCATGCTGTTCTTATCCAAAATTCTATGTTGTTAGTTCTGACGTCTTCGCGAGCAAGCCCGCTCCCACAGGGGAATGCATTCCAAATGTGGGAGCGAGCTTGCTCGCGAATGGCCTCACTGCTTATTTAGCGACCTTGCCCAATACACGCAGGCGGCTCACACCACCATCCGGGAACACGTTCAGGCGGATATGGGTGATTGGGCCCAGTGCCTTGATCTGCTCGGCGAAGGTGTGTTCGGCGTGCATTTCCAGTTTCTGCGCCGGCAGCAGTTCGCGCCAGAACAACGATTGGGTTTCGATCTGGCTGTCAGTGCCGCCCTTGACGAACGCACCCTGGATCGAGCACGTGTCCGGGTAGTTGCCCTTGAAGTGCAGGGTGTCGACGATGACTTTCTCGACTTCACCGGCATGGCCCAGCGCGACGATCACCCAGTCATTGCCCGGGGTACGACGACGTGCGGTTTCCCAGCCGTCGCCCATGTTGATGCCACGGCCCGGGTTAAGGATGTTGCTCATGCGGCCGAAGTGTTCGTCGGAGCAGGCGAGGGCGCGGCCACCATTCAGGGCTGCTGCCAGATCGATTTGCTCGTTGTCGCCCACAGCGGACCAGTCGCGGTGCGGCACGCCGTACACACGCAGACGGGCGACGCCGCCATCCGGGTAGATGTTGAAGCGCAGGTGGCTGAACGCCTGGTCGTTGTTGATTTCGTGGAAGTGGTGGCTGTTGCCTTGCAGCTCGACGGCCGACAGCACTTCCACCCACTGGGTGTTTTCAGTTGGCTCGCCTTCAGCCAGGAAACAGGCTTCCAGGGAGGCCGACGGCGGGAAGTTGCCGGTGAAGAATGAAGTGTCGATGTCGACGCCTTTGATCGAGCCCGGTACACCGAGGCGGATCACGGCGCTGTCGTAGCCTTCGAAGCGCTTGCGGCGCGACTCCCAGCCGTCCATCCACTTGCCGTTGTCATCGAACACGCCTTCTTTCCACACCGCCGGGGTCGGCTGGAACAGGCGGTTGGCATCAGCGAACCAGTCATCGGTGACCGAGATGATTTTGGTGCCCAGGCGGGCATCGGCCAGGTTGACGAACTTCTCGAAAGGTACGGCGTAAGCTTTCATTCTTCTTGTCTGCCTTTAATAAGTTGGCTTGGGATGCTCTCAGGGCCCTGGGCGATTTGTGCGTTCAGTTACGCTCGGGCCAGGATCGCTATAGGGTCAGTAAACGGAACAGGGCGATCTTGTTGATCTCCGCCAGCGCGCACTTGAATTCGGTGTCGACCGAGTTGTGGATGCGCGTTTCGAACGCCGCGAGGATCTGATGCCGGTTGCTGCCTTTTACCGCCATGATGAAGGGAAACTTGAACTTGGCTTTGTAGGCGTCGTTCAGCTCGGTGAAGCGCTGGAACTCTTCGGCCGTGCATTGGTGAATACCGGCACCAGCCTGTTCGTTGGTGCTGGCTTCGGTCAGTTGGCCCTGGACGGCGGCTTTGCCGGCCAGGTCCGGGTGGGCATTGATCAGGGCCAGTTGGCTTGCGTGATCAGCGCTCAACAGGATGTCGCTCATGCGCTGGTGCAGGGTTTCGATCTGGTCGATCGAGGCGTCCAGGCCCAGGTCGAAGGCCTTCTCGGCCACCCATGGCGAATGTTCGTAGATGTCGGCGAAGGCGGCGACGAATGCATCGCGGCTCAGGCTCGATGGCTTCAGCGTTTGAAAGGTGCTCATTGGGCAGCCCCTTGGTACGGGTGGGTAACTTGCCAGTGGCGTGCAATGTCGACGCGACGGCTGAACCACACCTGTTCATGGCTTTTAGCGTATTCGATAAAGCGCTTGAGCGAAGCCAGACGCGCCGGACGGCCGATCAGGCGGCAGTGCAGGCCGATCGACAACATCTTCGGTGCTTCGGCGCCTTCGGCATACAGCACATCGAACGCGTCTTTCAGGTATTCAAAGAAATCGTCGCCCTTGTTGAAGCCCTGGACCTGGGTGAAGCGCATGTCGTTGGTGTCGAGGGTGTACGGGATCACCAGGTGCGGCTTGCCGGTCGGGTTGTTCGGTTCCCAGTAGGGCAGGTCGTCGTCGTAGGTGTCGCAGTCATAGAGGAAACCGCCTTCTTCCATCACCAGGCGACGAGTGTTCGGACCGGTGCGGCCGGTGTACCAGCCCAGCGGGCGCTCGCCAGTGATTTCGGTGAGCACGCGGATCGCTTCGAGCATGTGCTCGCGTTCCTGCGCTTCGTCCATGTACTGATAGTCGATCCAGCGGTAGCCGTGGCTGCAGATCTCATGGCCGGCATCGACCATCGCACGGATTACATCCGGGTGGCGCTGAGCGGCCATGGCGACGGCGAAAATAGTCAACGGAATGTCGAATTCCTTGAACAGTTTCAGAATCCGCCAGACGCCGGCACGGCTGCCATACTCGTAAAGGGATTCCATGCTCATGTTGCGCGCGCCTTGCAGCGGCTGCGCCGATACCATCTCGGAGAGAAAGGCTTCGGATTCTTTATCGCCGTGCAGGATATTGCGCTCGCCGCCTTCTTCGTAATTGAGTACGAAAGACAGGGCGATGCGGGCATTGCCCGGCCAGTGTGGGTGAGGAGGGTTACTGCCGTAACCAATCAGGTCGCGTGGGTAGTCAGCGCTCACTGCAGTCTTCCTTCTTATTCGTGTTGACAGGTTGTATGGCGCCTTGGCGATGAAAGTCAGGCTGGCGTCACAGCGATGGGCTGATTGTATACAACTTTATATTCACTTTGTAAGCCTGTATTTCTGCATTTTTCGCGAACAGGCATGAATGGCAGGTATTGCAAGAAACCTGCCTGTCAGGTCAGCTATGGGATAGAAGGTCCGCCAGTCGTATGGTGTGGCCGTCAATGCGCTGCAAGTTCCCGGCTGGCGGACATGGCGGTAAAAATGTCGTTTTTATTGTGTACAATTTTTTTGAAAAGTGTCTTAATCAATCGCTCGCCGCAGTGATTCGTGCTCCGAATCGGTGCGGTCTCCTTTTCAACTGACTTCGGGGGGCGCGAGGTCTGGCTGCTCCACGCAGGCAGGCGCGCAGAATCAATGGGACGTTTGACTACACACGTATTGGACGCTGCACACGGTTGCCCGGGCAGCTCGATCAAAGTCGAGTTGTACCGTGTTGAAGGTTCTCAGCTGGAATTGGTCGCCAGTGCGACAACCAACAGCGATGGCCGTGTCGACGCACCGCTGCTGCAAGGCGATGACTACCGTACCGGGGTCTATCAGGTTCAGTTTCATGCGGGCGACTACTACCGTGCCCGTGGCGTTCAGCTGCCGGAGCCGGCGTTTCTCGATGTGGTGGTGCTGCGTTTCGGCATCTCTGCGGAACAGGATCACTACCATGTGCCGCTGTTGATATCGCCGTACAGCTATTCCACGTACCGCGGCAGCTGATCCCCCAAGCAGCTGCCTCAACCTGGAAGCGACTGCGCATATAGCTTCTTTGGTCTTTCGCCCGCTCACACTGCGGGCTTAATGAGATGGTCACCCCCACACCCTGCGAGGGCTACGCTTTCGCAGGGTGTTTTATTTTGGAGACCATCACCATGAGCGATTTAGCGCTGGTCGGTATTGACCTCGGCAAACATACCTTCCACCTGCACGGCCAGGAAAAGTCGGGGCGAGAGCTGTTTCGCAAGAAGTGTTCACGTCAGCAGATGATGTGCTTCTTCGGCAACCTGCCAGCCTGCACGGTGGTGATGGAGGCCTGCGCCGGGGCGCATTTCGTTGCTCGCGAGCTGATGGCCATGGGGCATCAAGCCAGGCTGATTTCCCCGCAGTTCGTTAAGCCCTTCGTCAAAGGCAACAAAAACGATTTCGTCGATGCCGAAGCCATTTGTGAAGCCGCTTCGCGGCCATCGATGCGCTTTGTTTCGCCAAAGACTGAGGCTCAGCAAACCCTTTCCGTTTTGCATCGCCTGCGCGAATCGCTGATTCATGATCGCACCAAGGCCGTTAATCAAATGCATGGTTTTCTGCTGGAGTTCGGCATCAGCCTTCCACCAGGACTGGTCATGATGAAACGCTTGGCCAGCATCCTGGCGGAATATGAATTACCCGTTCGGCTGACAGTTCTGTTGCAGCGCCTGCACGATCACTTCGTCTACCTGGATGAACAAATCAAGGCATTGGATAAAGAGCTGGCAGGCCAACTGGCTGACGATGATCTGGGCACTCGCTTACTGAGCCTGCCGTGTGTCGGTCCGATCACCGCCAGCCTGCTGGCTGTGGAAATGGGCGACGGTAAGCAATACGGCTGTAGCCGTGACTTTGCGGCCTCTGTTGGCTTGGTGCCCAGACAATACAGTACCGGTGGCAAGGCCAATTTGCTGGGGATCAGCAAGCGCGGCGACAAGAACTTGCGACGCCTGCTGGTGCAGTGCGCTAGGGTTTACCTGCAGCATCTGGAGTACCAGAAAGGCCCCCTGGCGGACTGGGTACGCTCGCTGCTGATGCGACGCCACTCCAATGTAGTGGCCTGCGCCTTGGCCAACAAGCTGGCCCGTATCGCTTGGGCGATAGCGGCCAACCATACCGAGTTTGAAGCAGGGCCAATCAGCATGGCTGCTTGACCCTGCGGTTGTTGCAGTACCACGACTCACCCTTCAGGTTTTGCGATAGCTGAACAACAGATGACGTGAACGGCCGACCGGCCTGACGAAGATCCTGACGAAAAATTTGGCTTAATAAAGCCGTGGGCTTTTTCAAGGATCGTCAGGCGCGACTCTCATCGTGGCGCGGGGTTTGCCCCAACAGACGCCGGATAGATTTAAGCAAGCCAACCACTTCACCCGTTAATCAGTATTGCAAAAAATGGGGTGACCATAGATTTTTTCGCCTTGAGGAATGTTGTGTCCGGTCTAACGCAATCGCGAGCAGGCTCACTCCTACAGGAGAATGCAATCCCCTGCAGGAGTGAGCCTGTTCGCGATGCTTTTAGCGTTTAGCGGCTCAAAAGGGATGCCGCCCCAGCCCCGCCAAACAACCCCGCACTGACCCGGTTAAACCAGCTCTGTCCCTTGCCACTGCGCAGATACCGCGCCGCACCATGCGCACCCAGCCCATAAGCCAATTTGCACAGCAGGTCGAGTACGGTCCAGGTCGCAATCATTACCAGCAACTGTGGAAGGAACGGTTGTTCAGCGCTCAAGAACTGCGGCAGGAAGGCTGCGAAAAACAGAATGTCTTTCGGATTGCTCGCCCCCAACACAAACGCACGACCGAACAGTGCGCGAAAGCGTGGCACCGGCGCCGCCTGAGGTACTTCAGCACCCACCGATGGCAGGCGCGATTGCTGCCAGCTCTGCCAGGCGAGATAGAACAGGTACAGTGCCCCGACGATTTTCAGCGCGCTGAACAGCTGTTCCGACGCCAGCAGCAAGGCGCCCAGTCCCAGCGCGGAAGCACTGAGCAAGCAGATTGAAGCAATCACGCCACCGAGAAACGCCGGATACGAGCGGCGCAAACCGTAATTCAGGCTGTTGCTGATCATCAGCAACGACAGAGGCCCCGGGATCAGGATCACCACCAGCGCAGCGCCGCTGAACAGCAGCCAGGTTTCCAGACTCATCACTTTCCTCCATTTGTGCAAAAGCCCCACCCGGTGGGGTGAGGCTGTTTTGAAACACTGTTTTTGGAACGTAAGCGCTTACAAGAAAATGAACTTGGCGATGAAGATGGCGCAAAGCACCCACAAGCTGACAGAGATTTCCTTGTATTTACCGGTACCGGCCTTCAATGCCACGTAGGTGATGAAACCCAGTGCAATGCCGTCGGCGACCGAGAAGGTCAGCGGCATCATGATCGCGGTCACGATGGCCGGAATGCTGTCGGTCGCTTCGTCCCATTCGATGTGCTTCATACCGCCCATCATCAGCATCGCCACATAAATCAGCGCGCCAGCGGTGGCATAGGCCGGGATCATCCCGGCCAGTGGTGCGAAGAACATCGCGGCAATAAATAGCACACCGACGGTCACGGCGGTAAGACCTGTCCGGCCACCCGCGGCAACACCCGCGGCACTTTCAACATAACTGGTGACTGGGGGAACACCGACGATCGCACCAAAGACGCTGGAAGCGCTGTCGGCTTTCATCGCACGGGAAAGGTTTTCGATCCGGCCGTCAGCGCCCACCAGGTTGGCACGCTGGGCCACGCCCATCAGGGTGCCGGCGGTGTCGAACATGTGCACGAAGAGAAAGGCCAGGACCACGCTGATCATGCTGACGTTGAACACGCCGGCCAGGTTCATCGCCATCCAGGTCGGGGCCAGGCTCGGCGGGGCCGACATGATGCCCTCATAGTGCACCAGGCCCAGGCCCCAACCGGCCAGGGTCACGGTGATAATGCTGATGAGGATCGCGCCGAACACTTTGTGGTAGCTGAGGATGGCGATCATCAGGAAGCAGATGGCGGCGAGCAGCGGGCCGGGTTCGCGCAGGGAGCCGAGCTTAATCAGAGTCGCCGGGCTATCGACAACGATGCCTGCGGTTTTCAGGCCGATCAGCCCCAGAAACAAACCGACGCCGGCACCCATGGCGAAGCGCAGGCTGACTGGAATGCTGTTGAGCAGCCATTCGCGAATCCTGGAAAACGTCAGGATCATGAACAACACACCGGAGACAAACACCGCGCCAAGGGCGGTTTCCCAGTTGTAGCCCATGGTGCCGACCACGGTGTAAGTGAAGAACGCGTTCAGGCCCATGCCCGGCGCCAGGCCGACGGGCCAGTTGGCGTAGAGGCCCATCAACAGGCAACCCAGCGCAGCCGCGATGCAGGTCGCCACAAACGCGGCGCCGTGATCGATGCCGGCGTCGGCCATGATGTTGGGGTTGACGAAGATGATGTAAGCCATGGTGATGAAGGTTGTCAGACCGGCGATCAGCTCGGTCTTCACCGTGGTGCCATGCAAGGTGAGTTTGAAGATGCGCTCAAGCAAGCCATTGCGTAACGGCGGCGAGAGTTCCAGCGTCGATGCTTCGGATTTGCGGCTTTCCACAGCGAGTACTCCTCAAGAGTTTTATTGTTATTTCCAGGACCGGACCCATGAGGGTGGCAGCGATCCTTTGAGGCACTTGCGAATTTGTTGACCGGTTGGTCAGGAACTCGCACGAAGTGGATTATGCTTTTGTATACAAAGAAAGCAAATAATGTTTTCGATTTTGTTTGCGAAAAGTTTGGCGAAAGGAATATATCGCCTGTGCGGACGCCTTCGACTTGCTCGCGAAGGGGCCAGGCCAGCCACCTGAGGGGGGTAGAAACAAATAAACCGGCGCAAGGCCGGTTTATTTTTGACTGGGGTTTGTGATGACTGTACCGGCGTTCGTCAGAACACCACCAAAACCATCAAGCAGCAGCAAACCGCTTATCCAGATAATCAATGATCACCTTGGATTCATACATCCAGGTGGTCTGGCCGTTCTCTTCAATGCGCAGGCACGGCACTTTGATCTTGCCACCTTGCTCCAGCAGGGCCTGGCGATCCTGTTCGTTGTTTTTTGCATCACGCAGCGCCACCGGCACATTCAGGCGACGCAGGCTGCGGCGGGTTTTCACGCAGAACGGACAGGCGTGGAATTGATACAGGGTCAGGTCCTTGGCAGCGGAGTTGACCTTGGCCTGTGCCTCGGCAGGGCGCTGCTTCTTGCCCGGACGGGTGATGAAGTCGATGAAGATGATCAGTTGGCCAAGGCCGACACGAAGCGCTTTTACGAACACGTTGAAAGCCTCACGGTGCGAATGAAGAAGGGCGCGCAGCTTACCTGATTTTTTGCAGACGAAAAAAAACCGGCGATGAATGCCGGTTTTCTTCGTGTCGCACGTTACTTGATCAGGCTGAGAAACTCGCTGCGGGTGGCCGCGTTTTCGCGGAACTCACCGAGCATCACCGACGTGATCATCGACGAATTCTGTTTCTCCACACCGCGCATCATCATGCACATGTGCTTGGCCTCGATCACCACCGCAACGCCCAGGGCGCCGGTGACTTGCTGGACCGCATCGGCGATCTGGCGACTGAGGTTTTCCTGGATCTGCAGGCGGCGAGCGTACATGTCGACGATGCGCGCCACTTTCGACAGGCCCAATACTTTGCCGCTCGGGATGTAAGCGACGTGGGCCTTGCCGATAAACGGCAGCAGGTGGTGTTCGCACAACGAGTACAGCTCGATGTCCTTGACCAGCACCATTTCGCTGTTATCGGAGCTGAACAAGGCACCGTTGGTGACCTCTTCGAGCGTCTGTTCATAACCGCGGCAGAGGTACTGCATGGCTTTGGCGGCACGTTTTGGCGTGTCGAGCAGGCCCTCGCGGGAGACGTCCTCGCCCAGTTGGCCGAGAATCGCGGTGTAATTCTGTTCCAGGGACATGAAACTACCTGTGGGGATTTTCGCAAAGGGCAAGGGTACGGTGGCAAACACGGCGCTGCAAGCATGACGCGACAGCTTTACTCGTCGCGACCTTCCATCATGGTGCGTTTGAGCATCACATACACCGCTCCGGCGCCGCCATGTCTGGCCTGGCACGAGGTAAAGCCGAGCACTTGTGAATGCTGGCGCAACCACGTGTTGACATGACTTTTGATCATCGGCCGCTTGCCGTCCAGACGCACGGCTTTGCCGTGGGTGACGCGCACGCAGCGAATTTCGAATTTGGTTGCTTCGGCCAGAAAAGCCCAGAGGGTTTCCCGGGCTTTTTCCACGCTCATGCCGTGCAGGTCGAGGCTGCCCTCGAACGGAATCTGCCCGACCTTGAGCTTGCGCATCTGGCTTTCCTGGACGCCGTCACGGGCCCACATCAACTCATCTTCCGGGCCGACGTCGATGACGAACTGATCGGACAGTCCATCAACCGTGGTGGCATCGGTGCGAATGGTTGCGGCTTGACGCAGCTTGGCGATCTGCGCGCGGTCAGCCTTGGGTTTGCCGGTTTCGGCGCGGTCGTGCTTGATCGGCTTTACGCCTTGGATCGCACTTTTGAACAGGGAAAAATCGTCGTCTTGCATGTCAGCCTCCGCGAAGGTCGGCCAGTTTACCCAAGTCGAGGCGCTATCCATAACAAATGAGGCCCGGCAAATGCCAAGCCTCGGCTCAATCGTGTTTTTTCATCAGGTGCGGCGACATGTTCAGCTCGCGCGACTGACGCGAACGGCGTCGGCAGCGACGCCACATCCATATGCCGAGGTACAGCACGAACAGGCCAACCGCCAGGACCACTGCCGCAGCGGTGCGGCTGGTGTTCAGTTCCCCTAGCGCGGGGACGTGGCCAAACAGGCTGGCGGCAGCGGCCATGGCGAGCAACACACCGCACGTTGCCAGCAATGCGGCAAACGCCGCGCCAATACGAAAACGCCAGTTGCGTTGGCCTTTGGGCCGCAAGCGGCGAGCGTCAAAACCATCGGATAACTTCATTCCGACCTTCCTCAATGGGTATCGGCCCTTCGACCGGGAGTTGACCGGGATGTTCCTGAGGCTAAGACAATTGCGGCAAACGAGAGGCTTTTGCAGATGAGCGGCGCTATTGGCCGCTCATTACGGGCCGATCAAATCAGATCGTGAGTGAGCGCGAGGGTGGCGAAGTTGTCCGCCATGATCGCCATTTCGGTCTGCTGAACATGCTCGGCACTCAGTACGCCGCCCTTGTAAGGCAAGTCTCGCGTGGCGCAGGCGTCTTCCACCAAGGTGCAACGGAAACCCAGGTTCTTGGCGGCACGCACCGTGGTGCTGACGCTGGAATGGCTCATGAAACCGCAGACGATCAGGTCAAGGGCGCCAAGGTCTTCCAGGCGTTTTGCCAGTTCGGTGCCGTGGAACGCGCTCGGCAGCAATTTACCGAGGATGGTTTCGTCGCCCTGTGGCTCAAGGCCGGGGATGAACTCTCCGCGCTCGCCTTGTGGATCGAACAGCCCGCCGACAGTACCGAGATGGCGTACATGCACGATGGGACGGCCGGCCGCGCGGGCAGCCGCCAGCAATTGTTTGATGTTCGCGACGGCAGCGTCCATGCCGCTCAGGGCCAGCGGACCGCTGAGGTATTCCTTCTGGGCATCGATGATGACAAGGGTCGCATGGCTCAGATTGGCTGCTGCGTAACCGCGGCCACTGAGTTGAAACATCGTTTTTGGAACGGACATTCTGGGGCTCCTTGGAGTGGGGCTTTTGCGACATTGTCCTCTGGCTGAGCGGTTCTGTGAATCGCTACTATCGTAGGCGCCGTCATTACTGGCTTACAGCCTTGTCAAGAGGGGGGTTTTGTTCAATAGCCAGCGGAAAAAAGGGATCGATCCTACATTCGGTCCGGGGTTTTTCCTGCGTCGTCGTGGCGCGTTTTGGCTGTTAGAATCGCCAGTCGTTTTTTCTGGAGTTTGCCGCCGTGATCACTTCCCGCCTCCGTACCCTGCGTGACCATATCCGTTGGGCCGTCAGCCGCTTCCATGGGGAGGATCTGTTTTTCGGCCATGGGACCGACAACGCCTGGGACGAAGCCCGTCAACTGGTGTTGGGTGCGTTGCACCTGCCGTGGGAAATCGCCGACAGCTACCTCGACTGTGCGCTGGAAGATGATGAACTGGTCAATCTGCAGCGCCTGCTCAAGCGCCGCATCGAAGAACGCATTCCGACCGCTTACCTGTTGGGCGAAGCGTGGTTCTGCGGCATGTCCTTCATCGTCGACGACCGCGTGCTGATCCCGCGTTCACCGATTGGTGAGCTGATCGAAAAGCGCTTCGAGCCCTGGTTGGGCGCCGAGCCTGCACGCATTCTCGACCTGTGTACCGGTTCCGGTTGCATTGGCATTGCCTGCGCCTATGAGTTCCAGAACGCCGAAGTGGTGCTGGCCGATCTGTCGTTTGAAGCGCTGGAAGTGGCCAATCAGAACATCGAGCGTCACGGTGTTGATGAGCGCGTGTACACGGTTCAGGGTGATGGCTTTGAGGGTTTACCGGGTCAACGTTTCGACTTGATCGTATCGAACCCGCCCTACGTCGATGCGGAAGATTTCGCCGATATGCCGGACGAGTATCAGCACGAACCGGAACTGGGCCTGGCCTGTGGCGATGACGGTTTGAACCTGGTGCGCCGCATGCTGGCGGAAGCGGCGGATCATCTGACCGAGAAGGGCTTGCTGATTGTCGAAGTGGGCAACAGCCAGGTTCACGTCGACGCGCTGTACCCGGAAGTCGATTTTGCCTGGCTCGATTTCGAGCGGGGCGGGCATGGGGTGTTCATGTTGTCTGCTGAGCAGTGCCGCGACCATCAGGCACTGTTCGCTTCTCGCGTCTGACTTTAGAACGCTATCGCGAGCAAGCTCGCTGCCACAGGTTCGGTGTGCGTCACGACATAAACCCTGTGGGAGCGAGCTTGCTCGCGATGGCCGCGCCTCGGTCCTGAAGCCTTACCGGTGCGTAGCAATCCAGATCAACAACCCGGCCTGAAACACCGCAAACGCCACCAGACACGTAATGGTAAAGCGCAACCCGGCGTCTTCACGCCTGTACTTGCTGACCTTTTCTTCGTGCGTCTTCAGCTTCACTTCCTGCTCGGCCAGGTTCTGCTCGGCCTGCTGAAGCATCTGCGCCGCTTCGAGAATTTCCACCAGTTGCAGCTTTTCAGTGTTCCATTCGCCTGACAGGTCACCGACCTGTACGTCTTTCACGCTGCCCTTCAAATGCTGGGCATCGGCGTACACCACCTCAAAACCATGGGCCTTGAGGAAGTGATCACGGCGCAGGCGGGTGTCTTCGTTCAGCGCATCCTTGTTGTTCAGATCCATACCGTCGACGGTGTAACCGGACCAGCGCTTCTTCGCCCAAGTGATGCCTTGAGCGGCCATGAAGCGGCCGATGCCACGGTTCATCGGTTCAATCTGCAGTCCACTGTCGGGTCCGAAGTGCACACGTCTGGTGGTGTGATCGACCCACACGTCGAGGTGATTCTGTTCTTTACGCACGCGCTGGGCGGGCAGCGTGATGCTCATGCGCATCAGGCTCTGCTCCTTGCTGTTGCGTTCGGCATAACCGAATTCGACAAAGCGCAGCGGTCGCCCGCCGGTGTTGCGGTCGGTTTTCAGCGGCGCCAGACGGAGCATCTTGTGGTGCTCGACGTGGACGTCCGCCCACGGCAGCTCAACCACTGGTGGTGCGTCTTTTTCAGCGGTGGTGTCGGGTGAAGTCTGGGTATCAGTCATAACGGCGAGATCCTGTCCAAGCCCTGCCGCCAGCCATTGCGCTGGCGACAAAGGCTTATCGGCCGTTTTTGGCAGGACTGGAGGGTCGACAGCGCTTAACTGGGGCGAAGTCCGTCAATAAACCCGAGGATGCGTGTCCCAAGCTCGGCCGCCAGTGGCAATTGCGGGTCTTTATACGAGGCCAATTGCCGTTTGACGTCGTTGGGCACGATGCGCATGACGTGGTTCATGCCGTCGATCAGCGCCAGCTCGGCGTCCGGTTTGGCGGCCTTCAGCAGCCTGGCGTCACCGACACCGACTTGAATGTCGTTGCTGCCCTGAATGATCAGCGCCGGCATCTTCAATTTGGCGAACGCTGCCGCCGGGTCCTGACGGAACAATGAAATGAGGTACGGCTGCACACTCGGGCGGAAAATCGTCTGAAGGGGAGGCGGCACGTTGTCGTCGGTGTGGCCGGCCTTGAGGCTGTCGAGCAGTTCATTGCTGCGCTGCATCAGCGCCGGAGGCAGTTGATTGCTCAATTGCTGACGCAACACCTGATCGACCGGGCGCGCGCTGCCGGACAGCGAGATGACTGCCGCGGCGTCCACACTCGGCGCCGCCAGGGTGGCAATCAAGGCGCCTTCGCTGTGGCCGAGCAGAATCAGCGGGCCGAAACGCGGATCACTTTTCAGCTTCTGTCCCCAGGCTTCCGCATCGGCTACATAGGCCTCTACCGATAGATTGCGTTCGTCCGGCGTGGCGGCAAGGCTGGCTGCCACACCGCGTTTGTCGTAACGCACGCTGGCGATATTGTGTTTGGCCAGCACCCAGGCCAGCCGTTTGAGGCTGTCATTGCGTCCGCCGTCAGTGTTATTGCCGTCACGATCCGTAGGACCGGAGCCGGAAATGATCAGGACGACCGGTACAGGATTGTCGGATTTTGGCAGCAACAGCGAGCCGAAAAGCTCTCCGGTGCCGGTATCCAGCGTAATAGGTCGTTGCAGGACGGTGGCCTGCACGTAGCCGGTAAACAAGGTCAGGCTCAAGGCTAAAACTCGCAGCATCATCACGCCATCATTCACAAAGGTGCCGGTTGGACTCGCAGGCACCCATAAGGTTCGAGGATGAACTACTTGGGTAGCCTGCGTATACTGGCGCGTTATGTATTCAGGTTCTATTTCACGGAGCGTCCTGCATGTCCGGCAATACCTACGGCAAGCTGTTCACTGTCACCACCGCGGGCGAAAGCCATGGTCCGGCGTTGGTCGCCATTGTCGACGGCTGCCCGCCGGGGCTGGAGATTTCCCTTGAGGATTTGCAGCGTGATCTGGACCGCCGCAAGCCCGGCACCAGCCGTCACACCACGCAACGCCAAGAAGCCGATGAAGTCGAAATCCTCTCCGGCGTATTCGAAGGGCGCACCACCGGTTGCTCCATTGGCCTGCTGATCCGCAACACCGATCAGAAGTCCAAGGATTACTCGGCGATCAAGGATCTGTTCCGCCCGGCCCACGCCGACTACACCTATCACCATAAATACGGTGAGCGCGACTACCGTGGCGGCGGTCGCAGTTCGGCGCGGGAAACGGCCATGCGCGTAGCGGCTGGCGCGATTGCCAAGAAATACCTGGCCACCCAAGGCATCGTCATTCGCGGCTACATGAGCCAGCTCGGCCCGATTGAAATCCCGTTCAAGACCTGGGACTCGGTGGAAGAGAACGCCTTCTTCAGCCCTGACCCGGACAAAGTCCCGGAGCTGGAAGCCTATATGGACCAGTTGCGTCGCGACCAGGATTCGGTCGGCGCGAAAATCACCGTCGTCGCTGAAGGCGTGATGCCGGGCCTCGGCGAGCCGATTTTCGACCGCCTCGATGCCGAGCTGGCCCACGCGCTGATGAGCATCAACGCGGTGAAAGGCGTGGAAATCGGCGCCGGTTTCGCCAGCGTCGCCCAGCGCGGCACCGAGCACCGCGATGAAATGACCCCGGAAGGTTTCCTCAGCAACAATGCCGGCGGCATTCTCGGTGGCATTTCGTCCGGTCAGCCGATTGTTGCGCACCTGGCGTTGAAGCCGACGTCGAGCATCACCACGCCGGGCCGTTCCATCGACATTCATGGCAACCCGGTGGACGTCATCACCAAGGGCCGTCACGACCCGTGCGTCGGCATCCGCGCGACGCCCATCGCTGAAGCGATGATGGCCATCGTGCTGATGGATCACCTGTTGCGTCACCGTGGGCAGAACGCCGATGTGCGCGTGAGCACCCCGGTGCTGGGTCAGCTTTAATGGCTGACTTCAACGCCGCTGCGGTCTGAAGAACGTGGCGGCGCTCCCGTACTGGCGGCTCTCCAGTTTCTATCTGTTCTATTTCGCCTTGCTCGGTTCGACAGCGCCTTTTCTGGCGCTGTACTTCGATCACCTGGGATTTTCCAGTGCTCGCATCGGCGAACTGGTGGCGATCCCGATGCTGATGCGCTGCGTCGCCCCGAACATCTGGGGTTGGCTGGGTGATTACACCGGCCGGCGCCTGGCCATCGTGCGCTTCGGTGCGGTGTGTACGCTGCTGACGTTTTCGCTGATTTTCGTCAGCAAGACCTACGCCTGGCTGGCGATGGTCATGGCGTTGCATGCGTTTTTCTGGCACGCGGTGTTGCCGCAGTTCGAAGTGATCACCCTGGCGCACCTCAAGGGCCAGACCTCGCGCTATAGCCAGATTCGGCTCTGGGGTTCCATCGGTTTCATCATCACTGTGGTGTTGCTGGGCCGATTGTTCGAATGGCTCAGTCTCGACATCTATCCGGTGGCGTTGGTGTTGATCATGGCCGGGATTGTCGTCAGCAGCCTGTGGGTGCCGAACGCACAACCGGTTCAAGGCCTTCGTGAAGCGGGGGACGGGTTTCTCAAACAACTGCGCAGCCCCGGCGTGCTGGCGTTTTATGCCTGTGTGGCGCTGATGCAGATGAGCCACGGCCCGTATTACACGTTTTTGACCTTGCACCTTGAGCGTTTGGGCTACAGCCGTGGTGTGATCGGCATGCTCTGGGCGGTCGGCGTGGTTGCTGAAGTGCTGATGTTCCTGGCCATGAGCAAAATCCTCGTACGCTTCTCGGTGCGCCGGGTACTGCTGGCGAGTTTCCTGTTGGCGGCGTTGCGTTGGCTGTTGCTCGGTTCGTTTGCCGAATATCTCTGGGTATTGCTGTTTGCCCAAGTGCTGCACGCGGCCACGTTCGGCAGCTTTCACGCCGCTGCCATCCAGTTCGTGCAACGTAGTTTCGGCGCACGCCAGCAAGGGCAGGGCCAGGCGCTTTATGCCGCACTGGCCGGCACGGGCGGCGCATTGGGCGCATTGTATTCCGGCTACAGCTGGAATGCCCTCGGCGCCCCGTTGACCTTTAGTATTGCAAGCCTCGCAGCCTTGGCGGCTGCCATTATCATTGCCACACGACTGCAAGAGGACAGGCCATGAGCCTTACCCGTGAACACCTCGCCCAGGAAATCATCGACGCCGGGCGTTTTCTGTATGGCCGCGGTTGGTCACCGGCCACCAGCAGCAACTACTCGACGCGCCTGTCGCCGAGCGAAGCGCTGCTGACGGTGTCCGGCAAGCACAAAGGACAGTTGGGGCTCGACGATGTGCTCGCCACCGATTTGTCGGGCAACAGCCTGGAACCGGGCAAAAAGCCGTCCGCCGAAACCCTGCTGCACACCCAGCTCTACAGCTGGCGCGCGGAAATCGGCGCGGTGCTGCACACCCATTCGGTGAACGCCACGGTGCTGTCGCGCCTCACGCCAGAAGACTTCATCGAGTTCGAAGACTACGAACTGCAAAAAGCTTTCACCGGCGTGTCGACCCACGAGTCGCGGGTGCGAGTGCCGATTTTCGACAACGATCAGGACATTGCGCGCCTCGCCGCCAAGGTGCAGCCTTGGCTGGACGCCCATCCCGATTGCGTCGGCTACCTGATTCGCGGCCATGGCCTCTACACCTGGGGCGCGCGCATGAGCGATGCGCTGCGGCAGATCGAGGCCTTTGAATTTTTGTTCGAGTGCGAGTTGAAGATGCGCGCGCTCTTTAACCGTAAAGCATGAACCGTTAAGGAGTTGCCCTGATGAGCAGCCTGTCCGTTTACCACGTCTCAAGCCCTGACCTGCCGAACAAGGTCCTGACCCATTTCGAAGACATCGCCTCGACCCTGGCCGAGAAAGGCGTGCGTTTCGACCGCTGGCAAGCGGCGGCGAAAATCCAGCCCGGCGCGAGTCAGGAAGAAGTGATCGCCGCGTATCAGGAACAGATCGACAAACTGATGACCGAGCGCGGTTACATCACCGTCGACGTCATCAGCCTGAACAGCGATCACCCGCAAAAAGCCGAACTGCGCGCCAAGTTCCTCGACGAACACCGTCATGGCGAAGACGAAGTGCGGTTTTTCGTGGCGGGTCGTGGACTGTTTACCCTGCACATCGACGATTACGTCTACGCGGTGCTCTGCGAAAAGAACGATCTGATCTCGGTGCCGGCCGGCACGCCGCACTGGTTTGACATGGGCGAGCATCCGCATTTTGTCGCGATCCGCCTGTTCAACAACCCTGAAGGCTGGGTGGCCAACTTCACCGGCGAAGACATCGCCAGCCGCTTCCCGCGTCTTGAGGACTGAACCGATGCCGATCAAAGCGATTCTCACCGACATCGAAGGCACCACCAGCGCGGTGAGTTTTGTGTTCGACGTGCTGTTTCCCTACGCCGCCAAACACCTGCCGGAGTTTGTCCGTCAGCACGCCGCGCGCGCCGATGTGGCGGAGCAACTGTCGGCCGTGCGCCGCGACAGCGCCGAGTTGGACGCCGACGTTGAGCGGGTGATCGCCATCCTCTTGAGCTGGATCGCCGAAGACCGCAAAGCCACGCCGCTCAAAGCGTTGCAAGGCATGGTCTGGGAGCAGGGTTATCAGGCGGGGCAGTTGAAGGGCCACGTTTACCCGGATGCGGTTGACGCGCTCAAGCGCTGGCATCAGCAAGGTTATCAACTGTTTGTGTATTCGTCGGGCTCGATCCAGGCGCAAAAACTGATTTTCGGCTGTTCGGAAGCGGGGGATTTGTCGCCACTGTTCAGCGGCTATTTCGACACCACGTCGGGGCCCAAGCGGGAAGCGCAGTCTTACGAACGCATCACTCAGGTTATCGGGCTTGAGCCGGCGCAGATTCTGTTTCTATCCGATATCGTCGAGGAGCTGAACGCTGCGCGCACGGCCGGGATGGCGACCTGCGGGTTGGCACGAGAGGGCGGGGAATTGGCGGGGCATCTGACCGTCGACAGTTTCGCGCGAATCAATCCCTCCACTTTCTGAAACCCAAACACATTACCTGTTGGAGTGAGCCTGCTCGCTCGTACAGGGATTTTGCTATGCCAGAAACAACTCAGGCCGTGAAGCGAAAGCTCACGGCCTGTTTGTTTTAAGCGCGGCAACGATTTACGCCGTGTGATAAGTCGGCAAGGCAAATCGTTGCTGGCTTTGCAGCATGGAGATCTGCGGCAGTTCACTCGCCTGTTCGGCAAGGTCACGGCGAATTGCACTGATTACCCACGTCAACTGATCGCCAGCGTGCAATTGCTGGTAGGAAATCGAACGCTTGAACACCCGGCCTTCGCTGCTGCGCAGGGTCAGGAGAATCCCGCCGTCAGGGCGGGCCTGGGTGGTGACTTCGAAGTTGGAGAACAGGGAGGAAAATTTTTCTTGAATCAGGCTCATGTCTATCAGCTCCGTTTGCACGTGATTGGCAAGCATGGAGAGGTAGTTGCAGCGATTGTGCCAGTATTTAAAATCAATAAAATCGTTATAAATCAATAAGATAAACTTTTATCTTGTTTTTGCTTTCGTGCAATCTGCATGAATGGCCATCGTGCATCCTGCATTTTGAAAGATGTTGCTGATTCGATGGAACCAATCCGCACGTCGAGGTTCAGGGTCCGTTTGTGCGGGCTTTGGATACAAAACATTGCAAAAACCGCGTGTACAGTCCAAGAACCGCTGACGTATTTTCGAGCTCATGGAACGCCGCCCGACAATAAAAAAATCAGCGGGAGCACGCATGAAACGCAGGCTGAACGACACGATTACCTGGGGCATGATGCTCCGCAAACTGCCGACGATCGCCAGAGCCATTCCCCGCGTGGTGAAAGGCCTGAAAGTCGCCAACGTCAAGGATCCGACCCAACCGTGTGGCCTGGGCTGGTGTTTTGAACAGGCGACGTTACGCAATCCCGATGGCCCCGCGTTATTGCAGGGTGACGTGACGCTGACCTATACGCAGGTCAATCAATGGGCGAACCGTATTGCTCATCATCTGACGGCCCAAGGCATCGGCAAGGGTGACGTGGTCGCGGTCTTCATTGAGAACCGTCCGGAGTTACTGGTGACGATTCTGGCGGTGGCCAAGGTCGGCGCAATCAGTGCCTTGCTCAATACCTCGCAGACCCGCGATACCCTCGCGCACAGCCTGAACCTGGTGGCCCCGGTGGCGATCATTGTCGGCGGTGAGCTGGTTCCGGCGTTTACCCAGGTCCGCGAACGGGTGTCCATCGCGCCGGCGCGAACCTGGTTCGTCGCCGATCAAGATACCTACAACCAGCCGGGCATTGCGCCCGACGGCTTCGTCAACCTGATGACAGCCAGTGCCGACGCGGTCGACGGCAATCCAGCCAGCAGCCAGCAGGTTTTCTTCGACGATCCTTGTTTCTATATCTACACCTCGGGCACCACCGGATTGCCCAAGGCTGGCGTTTTCAAACACGGACGCTGGATGCGCAGCTCCGCCAGTTTCGGCCTGATCGCCTTGGACATGCAGCCCCACGACATCGTCTATTGCACCTTGCCGCTGTACCACGCCACCGGGCTCTGCGTGTGCTGGGGCTCGGCCATCAGCGGCGCCTCGGGGTTTGCCATCCGCCGCAAGTTCAGCGCCAGTCAGTTCTGGAATGACGTGCGCAAGTACCGCGCGACCACCCTCGGTTACGTCGGCGAGCTGTGCCGCTATCTGGTGGATCAACCAACCAATCCCGACGACAGTCAGCACGGTGTGACAAAGATGATTGGCAACGGTTTGCGACCCGGCGCGTGGGACGCCTTCAAGACCCGCTTTGGCGTCGAGCATATCTGTGAACTGTATGCGGCCAGCGACGGCAATATCGGCTTCACCAACATTCTCAACTTTGACCACACCATCGGATTCTCGCTGATGGCCTGGGAATTGGTGGCCTACGATCACGACAGCGGTCAGCCGATTCGCGATGCCAAGGGTTTCATGAACAAAGTGGCCAAGGGCGCACAGGGTTTGTTACTGGCGAGAATCGACGACAAGGCGCCGCTGGACGGCTACACCGATCCGCAAAAGACCGAAAAAGTCGTGCTGCATGACGTGTTCAAGAAGGGCGATCGTTACTTCAACACCGGAGACCTGCTGCGCAACATTGGTTTCGGCCATGCGCAATTCGTCGACCGCTTGGGCGACACCTACCGCTGGAAGGGCGAGAACGTCTCGACCACGGAAGTGGAAAACATCCTCCTGCAACACCCGCATATCGCGGAAGCCGTGGCGTATGGCGTCGAAGTCCACAACACCAATGGACGTGCCGGCATGGCCGCGATTACTCCGGCCGAATCCCTGGCCACCCTGGACTTCAGCGAACTGCTGGATTTCGCTCGCCAGCAAATGCCGGCCTATGCCGTGCCGCTGTTTTTGCGGGTGAAGGTGAAAATGGAAACCACCGGGACCTTCAAATACCAGAAAACCCGGCTCAAGGACGAAGCCTTCGACCCCGGCAAAACTGGCGATGACCCGATCTACGCCTGGCTGCCCGGCACCCAGACCTACGTGCAGGTCACCGAGCAGGTGCTGGCGGATATTCACGGCGGCAAGTACCGCTATTGAATGTGCCTATGGCGGCTTTTGAGAAAAAACAAGTGACAGCCTGGGGGCTGCTCTGGAAACTGTCGGCTTTGCGAATAACCGAACAGGGAGCCCCCGATGTCCGACCAAAGCCGCCAGATGACCCCCGAAGAAGCCGCTGAATTTGCCGAACAGGTATTCAACAAGGCGCGCGAGGGCGATGCGGCCATGATGGCTGCGCTGCTGACCAAAGGCCTGCCGCCCAACCTGCGTAACCACAAGGGCGACACCCTGCTGATGCTGGCCGCCTACCATGGCCACGTGGATACGGTGAAAGTCCTGCTCGAACACAAGGCCGATCCGGAAATCCGCAATGACAACGGCCAAAGCCCGATTGCCGGTGCCGCGTTCAAGGGCGACCTGGCGGTGGTCAAGGCCTTGGTCGAGGGCGGGGCGCAAGTGGAAGGTTCATCGTTTGATGGCCGGACCGCGCTGATGATGGCGGCGATGTTCAACCGCGTCGAAATCGTCGACTACCTGATCAGCAAAGGTGCCGATCCGAAAGCCAAGGACGCCAACGGCGTGTCGGCCCTCGATGCCGCTAAAACCCTCGGCGCCACCGACACCATCGCCCAGCTGGAAAAACTGCTCGGCTGACCCTTTGTGGCGGGGGGGCAGCCCCTCGCCACAGGCCTTACCCTGCTCGGTAACTTCCTCCGAATGCGCTATCCTTCGCGCCCTCAACATTCATTCGCTACAGGATCCACCTCATGAAAGCCGCACTCGTCGAACTCATCAGCAAAATCAGCTCCGGGTGCATGAGCGATGACGAAATCCTCAAAGTCGCTGACGAAGCGGCTCAGGCCTACGCCGATCCTCAGGCTTTCCTGACGGCCAACCCGGATATCAACTACGACGACACGTTCCCGATGCCCTTGGGTGAATGGGTGGTGGTCGGCAGTCTGCCGGAGACGGTGCTGTTTCAGGCCGATACCTATATGGACCTGTTCGCCCAGATCGTCGCCTCGTTCGGCCCCGGCGTTGATTTCAATATCAAACCCAAGCAACTGGCCAAGACCGAGGCCCTGACCGCGCTCAACCGCATTCAGGTGCAAATGGGCAGCATGAACAAGGAAAACGGCGGTTACACGCTGATGAATTTCAGCCAGTTGCTCGACGACGAACTGCAAGTGGTGCTGGTCTACGGCAACGACGTGCCCCGCGTGGTGAAGTTGTGCGCCGAAATCGGCATCGCCGCTGCGCCGTCGCTGGAAGCGCTGAAGATTGCAATTCACGTATAAAAAGCGGAACCCTCGCAAGGCCCGGCTATCCTAAGGGTGCACATCATTCTTAGGGAGCGTCACCATGGGTTCTACGTTCAATAGCCTGGTCGCCTTGATCATTTTCGTACTGGATATCTGGGCCATCATCAACGTGCTCAAAAGTGGCGCCACCACCGGGATGAAAATCCTCTGGGTGCTGTTGATCGCGTTCCTGCCGGTCTTGGGCCTGATCATCTGGGCCATTGCGGGGCCACGGGGCAATGCCCGCATCTGATGCGTCCTCGCAACCGACACTGAACCTGTGGGAGCGTGGCTTGCCCGCGATGAATTCGCTGCGGTCCACCTGACAGACCGAGACGTCCGCATCGCAGGCAAGTCGAGACGTCGCACCGCAGCTCCCACAGAGGAATGTGTCGCCTCATCAAGTGAGGTTCGACCTGTCATCTTCCGCGACGTAGAATGCGCGCCTTTCCCGGTTGATCGAGCTGCTCGATTGGCCATCATGGGCGGGTAACCGTCCGTTGCCACCCGCATTCATCGGAGCACTTCCCATGAGCAATACCCCTACCAGCGAATACCTGGAAACCCTCTACGAAGGTTACGGCCAGCGCTTTCGCATGGAAAAACTGCTGCACGAAGTGCGCACCGAACACCAGCACCTGGTGATTTTCGAAAACCCGCGCATGGGCCGGGTGATGGCACTGGACGGCGTGATCCAGACCACCGAAGCCGACGAATTCATCTACCACGAAATGCTCACCCACGTGCCGATCCTGGCGCACGGCAGCGCCAAGCGCGTGTTGATCATCGGCGGCGGCGACGGCGGCATGCTGCGTGAAGTGGCCAAGCACCGCAGCATCGAACACATCACCATGGTCGAGATCGACGGCACCGTGGTCGACATGTGCAAGGAGTTCCTGCCGAACCACTCCAAAGGGGCGTTCGAGGATCCTCGCCTGAACCTGGTGATCGACGACGGTATGCGCTTCGTCGCCACCACCACTGAAAAGTTCGACGTGATCATTTCCGACTCCACCGACCCGATCGGTCCGGGTGAAGTACTGTTCTCGGAAAACTTTTATCAGGCCTGCCGTCGCTGCCTGAACGAGGGCGGCATTCTGGTAACCCAGAACGGCACGCCGTTCATGCAGATCGAAGAAGTGAAAACCACCGCCGGGCGTCTGCGCAGCCTGTTCCCGGACTGGCACTTCTATCAGGCGGCCGTGCCGACCTACATCGGCGGCTCGATGACGTTCGCCTGGGGCGCGACCAATACCGCTTATCGCAAACTGTCCCGTGACACCCTGCAACAGCGTTTCGCCGGCAGCGGCATCATCACTCGCTACTACAATCCAGAGATTCACATCGGCGCCTTCGCCTTGCCGCAATACGTGCTGCAAGCGGTGAACAAGCCAAGTAACGACTAAAGGTTGTACCCAACCCCAATGTGGGAGCGGGCTTGCTCGCTCCCACAAGGGGTATGTTTTTCCTGTCAGAACAACGCAATCCGTTTGAACGATCAATCAGCGCAAAAGTCCAGATGCATGTAAGCCCATCCATGGGTTTTATCGAGGAGGCACTGATGCAAAAGTGGAAAATCACTTTCGTCGATGATCATGGTGAAACAGTCGATGAAGTCTTTGAGTGCGACGAGTGCCCGGATAATGAGCACGCCGCCAAACTCATCAAGGCCCGACTCCTGCCTGTCGCCGCCGAACTGGATCTGAACGATCTGGAAGGGCGAACCCCCGATGCGAGCGTCAAAAGTCTCAAAGCCCAGAACAGTATTCAAATCCTCGGCATCACGCCAATCTGAACCTCTCCTGTCTCATTCTCATCCAGGCCTTGGCAGCGGCTCTCTCTTGAGGCTACTCTGCAATCGAGATCAGCGAATGGATCGCTAAGGTCTGGTCTTGTCAGCTACATGCTTGCTTCCCACCGGCAACGAAGTTGCCGCATCGCTCGCACCACTCGGTTGCGCGTGCCGGGAATACGGAAAGTCTATCCATCACTATGAGGGGGACGTTTCATGAGCACAGCCTATCAAGAAGACATCAGCAGCTCGGTGCTGCGCCGCATGAAAGAAGGCGGTTTCGACTTTTCAAGATTCCACCCCATCGAGTTCTACGCCATTTTCCCCGACGAGGAGCGGGCCCGCAGAGCAGCAGGTCATTACCGTGGTGAATCCCTGAATGCGCAAATCAGCGTGCGCGACGACGGCGCATGGGCGCTCGAACTGAGCAAAGTGATGTATGCCACTTACGATGACATCGGCGATTTCGAGCAAGGCTTTGAGGCGGTGGTCGAGCCTCTGGGTGGAATCATCGAAGGATGGGGCGTCAAGCAGGAGGTACGAGGGCTACTCGCATAATCCTATGAACAGTGACACGCACTAACGGCTGACCTTCGGGTTGGCCGTTTTGGTTTTCAGTGGGCGTAAAACACGTCCGGCAAAACCCTGAAACAAGAATCCGGGGCAAAAAAAACCGCCTGAGCAGGCGGCTAAAGGGAAGTTCGGGCTGATTTTCCAGCGAATGCGCGAATTATCCGCACCGGTGGCCGGGCAGTGAAATCAACTCTGACTATGCTGGTGATAGGCGACACGGTCGCCTTGCAATGATGCGGGGGCTGTCAGGTTGGGACGTTTGCTGCACAGGAATGGTGCGATGTAAACGGGGCGATTATCCAACCGATTGATATCAAAGCGTTTCTGCCGATGGCACGGGCCTTGCGAAGCCTAGATGTCCGGGTGACAAGGAGTACGGCATGATCCGCACCTATTTTGATGAAATGTACGATGCCGGCGGCCAGGTCCGCCCGCATTATCGGGAGTTTGCCCGTTGGCTGGCCGAAACGCCTGACGAGCTTTTGGCACAACGGCGACGCGAGGCCGATCTGTTATTTCATCGCGCCGGGATAACCTTCACGCTCTACGGAGACGAACAGGGGACAGAGCGCCTGATTCCTTTCGACACCATCCCTCGCAGCATTCCTGCCAGCGAGTGGCGGGTTGTCGAGCGCGGCTGCATTCAGCGGGTCAAGGCACTGAACATGTTTCTTGCCGACCTCTATCACGAGCAGCGCATCATCAAGGCCGGCATCATCCCGGCCGAGCAAGTGCTGGCCAACGAGCAATACCAGTTGGCGATGCAAGGGCTGGATCTGCACCGCGATATCTATTCGCATATCTCTGGCGTCGATCTGGTGCGCGACGGTGACGGCACGTATTACGTGCTCGAAGACAACCTACGGACACCGAGCGGTGTGAGCTACATGCTCGAAGACCGCAAGATGATGATGCGTCTGTTCCCCGAACTGTTTGCGGCACAGCGCATTGCCCCCATCGATCACTATCCGAATTTGCTTCTGGATACCCTGAAAAGCTCCAGCCCGATCGACAACCCGAGCGTGGTGGTGCTGACCCCAGGTCGTTTTAACAGCGCATTTTTCGAGCATGCCTTTCTGGCTCGGGAGATGGGGGTTGAGCTGGTGGAGGGGGCGGACTTGTTCGTGCGCGATGACAAAGTGTTCATGCGCACCACGGACGGGCCTAAAGCCGTCGACGTGATCTACCGTCGCCTCGACGACGCGTTCCTCGATCCGCTGGCGTTCAATCCGGACTCGATGCTGGGCGTTCCGGGGCTATTGTCGTCGTACCGTTCTGGCAATGTCGTGCTGGCGAATGCCATCGGCACCGGAGTGGCGGACGACAAGTCGGTGTACCCGTTTGTCACGGACATGATCCGTTTTTACCTCGACGAAGAACCGATCCTGAAGAACGTGCCGACCTTCCAGTGCCGTAATCCTTCTGAACTGTCCCACGTGCTGGCCAATCTTCCGGATCTGGTGGTCAAGGAAACACAAGGCTCCGGCGGTTACGGAATGCTGGTGGGGCCGGCGGCGACGGCGGCGGAAATCGAGTCGTTCCGCGCACGGATCAAAGCCAAGCCGCACGCGTACATCGCGCAACCGACGTTGTCCCTGTCGACCTGTCCGACCTTTGTCGAAAATGGCATTGCGCCACGCCATATCGACCTGCGTCCGTTTGTATTGTCTGGCCGCGAAACCCGGGTTGTGCCCGGCGGTTTGACCCGCGTCGCCCTGCGTGAAGGCTCTCTGGTGGTGAATTCCTCCCAGGGTGGCGGAACCAAGGACACCTGGGTGGTCGAGGATTGAAGGAAGCCTGCCATGTTAAGTAGAACTGCCTCGGATTTGTATTGGATGTCGCGTTACCTGGAGCGGGCGGAAAACCTCGCACGGATGCTCGACATCAGTTATTCGCTGTCGTTGATGCCGCAGGATGGTCGCGGCGACGGGCTGCACGAACTCGCCATGCCGCTGCTGATCACAGGCACCCTGGACGATTACCTGGAGCGCCACGGCGAGCTGCATGCTGAACGGCTGCTGCATTTCTTTGCCCTCGATGCGGCCAACCCGGCCAGTATCTATAGCTGTCTCGGTTCGGCACGGGCCAGTGCTCATGCCGTGCGTGGGCGAATCACAGCGGACATGTGGGAAAACATCAACGCCACCTGGCTGGAAATTCGCGGTATCGCCGAACAGGGCTTGAGCCGCTACGGCATGAGCCGTTTTTGTGAATGGATCAAGGAACGTTCCCACCTGTTCCGGGGAGCGTCCTACGGCACGATCATGCGTAACGATGCATTCCGCTTCATTCGTCTGGGGACGTTTATCGAAAGGGCCGACAACACGCTGCGTCTGCTCGATGCGCGCTACGAAATGGCCGGTGATCAGGCTGAAGCAGTCAGTGACGGCACGGCTCATGCGTATTACCAGTGGAGTGCGCTGCTGAGAGCCCTGTCTTCGTTCGAGGCCTACACCGAGATCTACCGCGATGCGCCCGGTGCCCGTCAGGTAGCCGAATTGTTGTTGCTGCGGGCCGATGTACCGCGCTCCTTGCGCGCCTGCACCGAAGAAATCGACCAGATCCTCGCCAGCTTACCCGGCGCCAACGGCCGCCCCGCGCAACGCTTGGCGGCAGAAATGGATTCGCGCCTGCGTTACACCGGAATCAACGAAATTCTCGACGAAGGCCTGCACGCCTGGCTGACCGAATTCATCCCGCTGGTGCGCCAGTTGGGCAACGCCATTCACAGTTCCTACCTGGAGGCTGCATGAGACTGTCCATTAGCCACGAAACCACCTATCACTATGAAGATCAGGTGCGGGCGAGCATCCAGTACCTGCGACTGACACCCCACGACAGCGAGCGCCAGCACGTGCTCAGCTGGCAACTCGATCTGCCGCGGCCGGTGCGTGCGCAACTCGACCCGTTCGGCAATATCCTGCACGTGTTGACCATGGACGAGCCGCACGAGGCGATCATCATCGGCGCCCGTGGTCAGGTGGATATCGATGAGCTTCGCGAGGCCGAGCATGAGAGTCAGTCGGCGCTGCCGTTCCTGCGTTTCACCCGGCTGACCGAAGCCGACGAAGCCTTGCGAGCGTTCGCGCAAAAGGAATGCAAGACACGCCGGGATCGCACCGCGCTGATCGACTTGATGCATGGCCTGAACCAGCACATGACCTACACGCCGGGTTCAACAGAAGTCGACACCAGCGCTGCCCAAGCCTTTGCCGGCCGTTCTGGCGTCTGTCAGGACCATACCCATGCGTTTCTCGCCTGCGCGCGTAGCCTGGGCATTCCGTCGCGTTATGTGTCGGGTTATTTGTACAGCGAGAACAGCGAACACCTGGCCAGTCACGCTTGGGCGGAAGCCTGGCTCGATGACGCCTGGTACAGCTTTGACGTGACCAACGAACTGGCCCGGCCTGAGCGGCACTTGAAACTGGCGGTGGGCCTGGATTATCTGGATGCCTGCCCGGTACGCGGAATGCGCCGGGGCGGCGGGTGTGAGCAGATGCATGCAAAGGTGTCTGTGTCGCCGACGCCGATGCCGGTTATCTCCGTTCAACAGCAATAATCCGCATCACTACAACCCCCTGTGGGAGCGAGCAGGCTCGCTCCCACAGGGATTCTGTGTCAGGGCTTAATTTTGCGTCCGCTCATGTGTTTCAAATACCCCACCAACATGTCCAGATCCGCATCAGGCAACACCTGCGCCGTAAACCCCGGCATCTTCGCCTGCGGCCACTGGCGCAAGCTCTGTGGATCACGGATATAGCGCTTCAAGAACTCCGCCCCGAAATACTCGGTCGGGCTAAACGGAATATTCAGATCCGGCCCGAACTGCGCATCCCCGGCACCGTTCAATCGATGGCACGCCAGGCAGTTCTTCTGAAACAGCGCAAAACCCAGATTCACCGGATCGTCCGCCTTCAGTGCCGGATCAGGCAGCAGGGTTGGGAAGCGTGCAGCCACCGGCGCCAGGCGCTTGATGCTGGACACGTGGAACGGCCATTGCTCCGGGCTGATATTGCCGGCTTGCGGATCCGTCCAGACCAGATAAAACGGTCCGGCACTCTCATTGCCTTCCGACAACGGCGGCCACGGTTTCGCCGGGTCCTCAATCGCCAGCCACGCTCGCGCGCCTTGGGTGCTGAGCAAAGGAGCTGCGGCCAACTCGGCGGCAAATCCATCCAGCGCCACGGCTTGCAAATGGTCATCGGGCTTGATGCCGGTCAACAGCGCCGCCAGCGGCACCGCCTGATAGCTCATGTCCCGTTTGTAGGAAACGTCGTCGGCAATAGGGAGGGTCTGGATTTGCGGGTGCTTGAGCAGTTCTTCGGTCTGCCAGGTGCGACTGGTCGCGCCCAGCTCGAGGACCAACTGTGCGGCAAACAGAGGTGTGCTGAGCAGCAAGGCCCCGAACAGAATGAGTGTTTTCATTAGATCGCCGTCCATGTCGTGAAAGTGCCCATAGGTTGGCACAGCCACGTTGGCCCGAGTAGCGGGCCAGTCACATTTTTAGAATGACGACATAAATACCTGACATCGTTTTTAACCGACTAGCCAATCACCTTGGTCAGATTCGGCAAAATCAACAACAGCGTGGTGGCGAAAAGAATGAGCCCGGCTTGACGTACTTTCGAATGTTTGAACATGGCTTGACCGCCTTTTTTGTTATTTCCTGATGCCTGCCTGCATATCTCCATGACGACAGAGCGGTGCACTTCCTGTAGGACGAGCGCCTCGGCAAAACCCGACGACAACTTCGTACACTTCACCTTAGAGCCCGCGTCACGCGTGGTTTAGATCCATTTCGTATGGGATTGTCTATAAAAGCTATCAAAAAGGCATGAGGCCTATTGCCAGCTTCTTGGACGCCCTTCTGCTAGACAGCTCCGTGTCCTGAATCGGTTAATCCCCTAGCTCACTACCGTCCGTCTGAGCGTGTCAGTCAACGTCCGTGAGCGCTGCGGTCATTGAATCCGTGGCGGCCCGGCATAAGAGTGAGTACTCAGTATTTACTCACCGCCCAGGTTCGAGGACGTCATGACCCAAGCTTTGATTTTCGACGCGTTACGCACGCCCCGTGGCAAAGGCAAGGCCGATGGCGCCTTGCACAGCGTCAAACCGATTAATCTGGTGGCCGGCTTGCTCACCGCGCTGCAACAGCGCACGTCGCTCGATACCAGCCAGGTTGATGATGTGGTGCTTGGCTGCGTGACGCCGATTGGCGATCAAGGCTCCGATATCGCCAAAACCGCGACCCTGGTAGCGGATTGGGATGTGAGCGTCTCGGGCGTGCAGATCAACCGCTTCTGCGCTTCGGGGCTTGAAGCGGTGAACCTCGGCGCGATGAAGGTGCGCTCCGGTTTCGAAGACTTGGTGGTGGTCGGCGGTGTCGAGTCGATGTCCCGCGTGCCGATGGGCAGTGACGGTGGGGCCTGGGCGCTGGACCCTGAAACCAACCTGCACAGCCATTTCACTCCACAAGGTGTGGGCGCCGACCTGATTGCCACCCTCGAAGGGTTCAGCCGCCAGGACGTCGATGCCTACGCGCTTCACTCGCAACAAAAAGCGGCGCGGGCACGGGCGAACGGCTCGTTCAACAAGTCGCTGGTGCCGGTGCAGGATCAGAACGGCATCATCCTGCTCGATCACGATGAGTTCATTCGCGCCGACTCCACCCTCGAAGGCCTGGGCAAGCTCAAACCGAGTTTCGAGATGATGGGGCAAATGGGCTTCGATGCCACGGCGTTGCGCGTCTACAGCCATGTCGAACGGATCAATCACGTGCACACGCCGGGCAACAGCTCCGGGATCGTCGACGGTGCGGCGCTAATGCTGATCGGTTCGGAAGCCAAGGGCCGGGCGCTGGGCTTGCAGCCTCGGGCGCGGGTCGTCGCCACGGCGGTCACCAGCACCGATCCGACCATCATGCTCACCGGCCCGGCGCCGGCCACCCGTAAAGCACTGGCCAGGGCCGGCCTGCGGGTGGAAGACATCGACCTGTTCGAAGTCAACGAAGCGTTTGCCTCGGTGGTGCTCAAATTCATCAAGGACATGGCCATCGATCCGGACAAGGTCAACGTCAATGGCGGCTCCATTGCCATGGGCCATCCGCTGGGCGCGACGGGGTGCGCGATTCTCGGCACGCTACTCGATGAGCTGGAAACCCGACGCCTGCGCTATGGCCTCGCAACATTGTGCGTCGGTGGCGGCATGGGCATTGCCACCATCATCGAACGCCTCTGAGCCCCGACTTCCAAGGAAACATGTTCATGACTGAAGCCATCCGTTACGAAAAAGGTCAGGACCAGATCGTGGTCCTGACCATCGACATGCCGGGCCAGAGCGCCAATACCATGAACGCGGTCTACCGCGAAGCCATGGCAGCCTGCGTCGCCCGCCTTGTCGCTGAAAAAGACAGCATCGCCGGGGTCATCATCACCTCCGCGAAGAAGACGTTCTTCGCCGGCGGCGACCTCAATGAACTGATCAAGGTCGGCAAGCCCGAGGCCAAAGCGTTCTACGACAGGGTGCTGACCCTCAAAGGTCAATTGCGCACCCTGGAAACTCTCGGCAAACCGGTGGTTGCCGCGATCAACGGCGCCGCATTGGGCGGCGGTTGGGAAATCTGTCTGGCCTGCCATCACCGCGTAGCGCTGGACAATCCATCCGTGCAACTCGGCCTGCCGGAAGTCACGCTTGGCTTGCTGCCGGGTGGCGGCGGGGTAGTGCGCATGGTGCGGATGCTGGGCATCGAGAAAGCCTTGCCCTACCTGCTGGAAGGCAAAAAAGTTCGGCCACAACAGGCGTTGCAAACCGGGTTGATTGACGAATTGGCGAAGGACTCTGACGAACTATTGAGCAAGGCACGGGCCTGGATTCTGGCCAATCCGATGGCGGTACAGCGGTGGGACGTGAAGGGTTATCAGATCCCCGGCGGCACGCCGTCCAGCCCGGAAGTCGCGCAGATGCTCGCCATTGCGCCCTCCATCCTGCGCAGTAAAACCCAGGGCTGCATGCCCGCGCCGGAGAAAATTCTCTGCGCGGCAGTTGAAGGCGCCCAAGTGGATTTCGACACCGCGCACCTGATCGAAACCCGCTATTTCACCGAGTTGACCACCGGCCAAGTCTCGAAAAACCTGATTGGTACTTTCTGGTTCCAGCTCAATGAGATCAATGCCGGCGGCTCGCGGCCGCAAGGTTTTGCGCCTTACGTGACGCAAAAAGTCGGGGTGCTCGGTGCCGGGATGATGGGCGCGGGCATCGCGTTTGTCAGCGCATCGGCAGGCATCGAGGTGGTGCTCAAGGACATCACGTTGGCGGCAGCGGAGAAGGGCAAGGCCCATTCGGCAGCATTGCTGGACAAGAAAGTCGCTCGCGGCCAGATGATTGCCGAGCAGCGTGAGGCGATTCTGGCGCGGATCCACACCACAGAAAACGATGCGGACCTGGCCGGTTGCGACCTGATCATCGAAGCGGTGTTCGAAGACCGTGAGCTCAAAGCCAAGGTCTCGTCAGCCGCACAAAAAGTCGTTGGCCCGGATGCGGTGATCGCCTCCAATACCTCGACCTTGCCAATCAGCGGCCTGGCTACTGCGGTGCCGGATCAGAGCAAGTTCATCGGCCTGCACTTCTTCAGTCCTGTGGAAAAAATGCCGCTGGTGGAAATCATCAAAGGCGCCCATACCAGTGACGAAACCCTGGCTCGCGGCTTTGATTTCGTCCTGCAAATCAAGAAAACCCCGATCGTGGTCAATGACAGTCGCGGTTTCTTCACCTCGCGGGTGTTCGGCACCTTCACCAACGAAGGCATCGCCATGCTCGGCGAAGGCGTCAGCGCGGCGATGATCGAAACCGAGGCGCGCAAGGCCGGCATGCCCATCGGCCCGCTGGCGATCTCTGACGAAGTTTCCCTCAGCCTCATGAGCCATATCCGTCAGCAAACGGCCAAAGACCTGCAAGCTGAAGGGAAACCGCTGACAGAACATCCGGCCTTTGCGGTGATCGACTTGCTGCTCAACGAATACAAACGGCCCGGTAAAGCGGCAGGCGGCGGTTTCTATGAGTACCCGGCCGCTGGCCAGAAACATCTTTGGGCAGAGCTCAAAAGCCGTTTCGAGAAGCCTGACGGGCAGATTTCGCCCAAGGATGTGCGTGATCGCCTGCTGTTCGTACAAGCCATCGAAACCGTGCGCTGTGTGGAGGAGGGCGTGCTGACGTCGACGGCAGACGCCAACGTCGGTTCGATCTTCGGCATCGGTTTCGCGGCCTGGACCGGCGGTGCGCTGCAATTCATTAATCAGTACGGCGTGCAAGACTTCGTCGCCCGCGCCCAATACCTGGCCGCGCAGTATGGCGAGCGCTTCAATCCGCCGGCCTTGTTGCTGGAAAAAGCCGCCAAAGGGGAGACGTTCTAAGGGACCGGTGACGCCTCGCGGGGCTTGCCTTGGAACGGTGTTTCAAGGCAGGCTCTGGGGGTGTGCATTATTCCCATCACGTGTCAGGTATTTTTTATGTCGTTACGCATCTGCATTCTGGAAACCGACATTCTGCGTCCAGAGTTGGTCGACCAATATCAGGGCTACGGGCAGATGTTCAAACACCTGTTTTCGCAGCAACCTATCGCTGCCGAGTTCACGGTTTACAACGTGATGCAGGGCGAATACCCAAGCGACGATCAGACCTTCGACGCTTATCTGGTCACCGGCAGCAAGGCTGATTCCTTCGGCACCGATCCGTGGATCGAAACGCTCAGGAAATACCTGCTGACCCGCTACGAACGCGGCGACAAACTGTTGGGCGTGTGTTTCGGTCATCAATTGCTGGCGCTGTTGCTGGGCGGCAAAAGCGAACGTGCCACCCAAGGCTGGGGCGTTGGCACCCACAGTTACAAACTCGCGGCCAAGGCGCCATGGATGAACCCGGTCAGGGAAGAATTGACCTTGTTGATCAGCCACCAGGACCAGGTGACCTCACTACCCGAAAACGCGACGGTCATCGCCTCCAGCGATTTCTGCCCGTTTGCGGCTTATCACATCAACGATCAGGTGCTGTGCTTCCAGGGGCATCCGGAATTCATTCACGATTATTCGCGAGCGCTGCTGGAAATTCGTCAGCAAGTGTTGGGCGAGCAAATCTACTCCAAAGGCGTGGCCAGCCTTGAGCATGAGCATCATGGCGCCACGGTTGCGGAGTGGATGATGCGGTTTGTCGCACACAAGCCAGAAACAGTCTGACGATCACAATATCTGCGGTGAGGGACACCCTCGCCACAGGTAATCAAGCCGCTACAACCATCCCGACTTCTTGAAACTCGCCCACAAACCCGTGCATCCCACTGCGATAAAGCCCAACACCCCGAAGTACCCGTAATGCCACGCCAGCTCGGGCATGTTCTGGAAGTTCATCCCGTAAATTCCGGCCACCGCCGTTGGAAACGCCAAGATCGCTGCCCACGCCGCAAACTTGCGCTGCACCACGCTCTGGCGTGAAGCCTCCAGCAACACCCCAACTTCGATCGTCTGGCTGGCAATGTCGGCCAACGTTGTCAGGTCTTCCATCTGCCGCGTCACGTGGATTTGCACATCGCGGAAGTACGGGCGCATGTTCTTGTCGATAAACGGGAAGCTCAGTTTCTGCAGTTCCTCACCGATCTCGACCATCGGCGCTGCATAACGACGCAAGCGCAATACGTCCCGGCGCAGGCCATGCAGTTTCTGGATGTCGTGTTCATTCAGGGCGCTGCACAACACGTTGCGCTCCAGCTCATCAATTTCGGCGTGGATCGCTTCGCCCACAGGCTGATAGTTTTCGATCACGAAGTCGAGGAGGGCGTAGAGAACGAAGTCCTCCCCGTGTTCAAGCAACAGCGGGCGGGCCTCACAGCGTTGCCGGACATAGGCATAGGACGCCGAATGACCATTGCGTGCCGTGATGATGTAGCCGTTACCGGCGAAGATATGCGTCTCGATGAACTGCAGTTTGCCGTCGTTACGAATCGGCGAATACGTGACGATAAACAGTGCGTCGCCAAACGTTTCGAGCTTCGGTCGGCTGTGCTTCTCCAGGGCATCTTCGATGGCCAGTTCGTGCAGGTTGAACTGGCGTTGCAGATTGGCCAGTTCCTGGGCGTCCGGCTCTTCGAGGCCGATCCAGACAAAGTGGCCAGGTTTTGCGGCCCAGGCGGCGCCTTCGTCGAGGGTGATATTGGTGACTTTCTTACCGGCGCTGTAAACCGCAGCAGCAACAACTCTACCCATGATTCAGGTTCACTTCTTATTAGCAGGTGGCAGTGGCAGGCAATCTTTAGCTTAGCCTTGTCTGATGCTTCAGAGTGAGCGAACGCTGCAGAGTTCTAGGGTGAACGTTCACAGGCAAAAGAAAACCCGCACCAGGCGGGTTTCTTTTTATGCGGCTTGCAGTTGCCGATCCATCGAAGCGATGCACTCGCGCATCTGTTCGCGGCACTGAGCCATCAGCAGGGGCATATCGTCCAGGCTCAAACCCGCTGTCGGAATCGCCGGCAGCGAACGAATCAGAATTTCCCCACTGCGCCAGCGGTTCAATCGCATGTGTTTGACGTAACTGCTGACACACACCGGTACGATCGGCACGCCGGCAGCAATCGCCATCTGGAATGCTCCTTTCTTGAAGGGCAGCAACTCTTCGCCGAGGTTGCGCGTGCCCTCCGGGAATACCCAAATGGACGTGTCTTCATGCTGCAAGGTGTGGGTGGTGGTCAACATCGACTGGCGTGCCTTGTGCGCATTGCCGCGGTCGATCAATACATTGCCGGCCAGCCAGAACAACTGCCCGAACAACGGCACCCACTTCAGGCTCTTTTTGCCGATGCACACGGTACGGTGTGGCACCACGTTGCCAAACACAAACAGGTCGTAGTTGGATTGGTGATTGGCGATGATCACGCAGCTGTCAGGCTTGTCCATCAAGGGGCCGACATCGGCCTTCACCCGTAAACGCAAAATACACATCGCCGGCCACGCATACAGACGCGCGCACAAACGGCTGTTGTCCGGGTTGAACGGGCGACACAGGCCCAGAATCACCCCAAGCACACCGGCCAGAATAAAGTGCAGGCCCATCAATAACATACGAAACACAAACAGCATTTACAGGCCCACCGGGACGAAAGGTGGCGCAGTGTACGGATGTGCACTGTTTTCGGCAATTGCCGCTACAGAGGAGGGAGATAGGCGATGTTTGTGCGCATGTTTCCGACTTGTGGGTCAGACGCGTTCTAGAGCGGTTACAGACTTTAAACGCAATGCGTAAGAAAAAGCCCGACACGACGGCCGGGCTTTTCGGTGCGGCGAGTTTGGGTTAACCCAAGTGTTCCTGATCGAGGATGATCGCGTTGTCCAGCGTCTCCAGCAGCGCTTTGCGTACTTTCAACTTGGTGTTCTTGTGCGCGGTCATGTTGATCTTCTTCAGCTGACGAGCTGCCGCCAGTGCCGCGCCCTCCAGCTCTTCGGCCGACACCACCGCATCAAGGAAACCAGCATCCACAGCGCTCTGCGGGTTAAACATCTCGCCATTGATCACGGAACGATGGAACGCCGATTTGCGCAGACGATCACGGGCAATCTCGATGCCGGCGTGGTGCATGGTCATGCCAATCTGCACTTCGTTCAGACCAATGCTGAACGGGCCATCAACCCCGATGCGGTAATCCGCCGACAACAGCAGGAACGCACCCTTGGCCACGGCATGCCCTGGGCACGCCACGATCACCGGGAACGGGTGCGACAGCAGGCGACGGGCCAGCGTCGAACCGGCAGTAACCAACGCCACAGCTTCTTTCGGGCCGGACGTCATCACCTTCAAGTCGTAACCACCCGACAGAATCCCCGGCGTACCGGTAATGATCACCACCGCGCGATCAGTCACCGCCTGATCCAGCGCAGCGTTAAATGCGGCAATCACGTCGGGCGAGATGGCATTGACCTTGCCATTGCTCAAGGTAAGGGTCGCGATACCGTCTTCGAGATGGTAGGAAATCAACTCACTCATGACGCTATTCCTTGTATGAAAGTTGGGGCAGACGTTACCCACCACGACAGGCCAGGTAAAGCGCCGTGACTGACCCGCCAGTCACCCTTTCCCCGCCGGACACGTGTATCCCGCCACATCCGCGGCGCATTCCCTTCTATATAGAAGCCGGCGCGAAGCCGGAGATTGGCGGGTTTGCCATGCCCCCAACCCGGTGGAACAACTGAAACGCTAAGCGCATGAAAATTCTGCAAAAAAAGTTTGCCATCGGAAAAGCTTTCGACTACATTAGCGCGCCTCGACAGACAGAACTTGTTTGACGAGATACGGTGAAGTGTCCGAGTGGCTTAAGGAGCACGCCTGGAAAGTGTGTATACAAGAAATTGTATCGAGAGTTCGAATCTCTCCTTCACCGCCAAATTCGATGTAACCAGAACCCCTGATTTCGAGAGAAATCAGGGGTTTTGTGGTTTCTGGGTGCTGGATTTTATAAGTGGCACTCTCATTTTTGAAGTTTATGTAGGACGAGTCTCTTACCTGTAGGAAGTCGTACCGGATGGTGCGTTATAAGGTTTTAGCGTCTTCTTGAGCCTCTCTTGGAAAGGAATACCCATGATCACCACCACGACCCACGCCATCGAAGGCCGCCAGATTACTGCTTACCTGGACATCGTCAGCGCTGAATCAGTGCAGGGCGTTAACGTTATCCGCGACATCTTCGCCGGAATGCGGGATTTTTTCGGGGGTCGTTCTCAGACGTTGGAGCGGGCGTTGAAGGAAGCGCGGATTCAGGCGACGGACGAGCTCAAGGAGCGGGCGCGGGCACTTCAGGCAGACGCAGTGGTGGGGCTGGATTTTGAGATCAGCATGCCGGCAGGGAAAGGCGGGATGGTGGTGGTATTTGTGACGGGGACGGCGGTCAAGCTGAACTGAGCCGACCTGTTTAATCGCGCAGTTTTTTTCCGGCCCAACGCGGGCCATTCGTCGGGCATGCAAAAATCTGAATTACAAGTCCGGTAATGACCGGCTAGTCTCAAACGCATTGGTGGTCGATATTTTTCAGGCAAAAGGCTTTGCCGGTGTCGACTCTTTTTGAGAGGGGAAAAGGTATGGCTGATCCGTATATCGAAGACGACGGGGCTGAATTTCCAATCAACAATTGCGTTAAATGCGGCCAGACAGAGTATGTGGCGGGCTTCGGGGAAGACCCGGTCCAGATCAACAAAGTGAAATCAACAGTGCCCAGAGGACCGAAGGCGAAATTTCTGCCGAGAGTGGCGGCGCCTTCCAGGAAATAACCGTTCCCCGGTCCAACCCCGCCATTGAGCGGGGTTTTCATTTTGGTACCGGTTATCGGTTTAAAACGGTCCACAGCCGCTCGGTGGTGATGGCTGTTTATTTTTCACAAACTTTTCACACCGTCGCCCGTAGGCTCAAACCATCCGTTAGAAAGCAGTACCTGGCCCGTTCCCCAGCGGGCTTTTTTTTGCCTGTGATAAAACCTTTTCCATAAAAGTTGTCCAACCGTCGCTAATTGCGAAGTGCGGAGGATTTTGTGTGGACGTTTACCGCGTTAAAGCATTCAATTCCCGCCTTTCGTTTATCCCCTATTTTTGAGGTTTTCGTCATGCGTTTAACACTGCCTGCGCTGGTTCTTGGGCTTTTGGTTGCTGAAGGTGCGATGGCTGCCAGTGATGGCACCGCGGCAATCGGCGGCGGTCTGGGCGGCGCGCTGGGTAATGTGGTCGGCCAGAGCATGGGCGGCAGCACCGGTGCAGCGATTGGTGCGGGCGTAGCGGGCGCAGCCGGCAGTGCTGTTGCCGCACGCAAAGGCCACCGTACTTCCGCTGCCATTGGTGGTGGCGTTGGCGCGGCCGGTGGTTCGGTGATTGGCAACAGCCTGGGCGGCAAGAACGGTTCTACCATCGGCGCTGGTTTGGGTGGTGCTTTGGGCGGCGGCGTTGGCAGCAACCTGGCCAACGGTCACAAGCGTCACTGACCCTGATCAATCTGCATCGAAGAGCCCGGGTAAACTCCGGGCTTTTTAGTTAATGAACGATTCTTTGACCCACACCTCAAAGGTCGTATACCCCCGAAGAACAAGAGGCGTTCCATGACTCCGGTTAACAACGGCAAAAACTGTAGAAACATCATGGCTCGACTTTTGGTGCTGTCTGCGTTTGTGGTTGGACTGTTGGCGGCTCAAGGTGCAATGGCGGCCAGCGACGGCACCGCTGCAGTGGGTGGTGGTCTGGGCGGTGCGTTGGGTAACGTCGTCGGCGGACAGTTGGGCGGCAGCACAGGCGCCGCCATTGGTGCGGGCGTTGGTGGTGCGGCAGGTAGCGCAGTCGGTGCGAGCAAGGGCAATCGCAATGAAGCGGCCATTGGCGGTGGATTAGGTGCGGCAGGCGGCTCGGTGGTTGGCAACAGCCTCGGCGGCTCTACCGGTTCGACCATCGGTGCGGGCCTTGGTGGTGCCGCGGGTGGTGCAGTCGGGAACAACCTGGGCGACGGCGGCAACAATGGCGGCTCGCATTCCGGCCACGGAAACGGTCACAAACATAAGCACAAAAACAAGAATCACTAATACGCTCTCGAATAGAAACCCGGCCTGGTGCCGGGTTTTTTGCGTCTGTCATTCGCAATCCGGAACGATTGGCTACAGGCAGTCTCGAACTTCATACACCCCCCAACTACGCGAGGCATGCCATGACGCCGGAAACCGAAGGTAAGGAACAAAAAGGCCCGAACGGGCTTCCGTTCATCAACGACCCTGGCAATGAAGATCCGGGGTCATTGATGGACGACGCCACGGTGCCCCTCAACGACTCTGATGACGCGGGTGACGTGGGAAACCTTGAGTACGAAGAAGAGGATGAAGACGTAGGTTGATGTGTCTTGTAAGACCGATCGTCTCCCTGATCGAACGCAACTAGGCATCACACCTCGAAATACCAGGGCCTGATTTTCAGGCCCTTTGAGAGGTGCTTATGAACGCAGGTCCGAAAGACACCGACACTGACGACACCCCTGAATATCCGCTGCCTTCGCCCACTGATTCGTTGAGTCGTGATCAGCGTCCGCCGGATGACGATACGGCGGTGGAACAAGTGCCCGCCGATGATGTGACGCGCGGTGATGTCGAGGCGGATCCTGAAGATCCGGACATTGCCGGTGAGGATTACTCGGGTGAGCCGAGCTGAAAAGCCGCTCGTCGATTGTGTTGCACCTTTGAAAAAAGAGCGCTGCCAGATCAGGAGTGTGCATTTTTTAAAGGAGATGCGTCATGGTCAGTTCAGAATTAACAGCCCTGACCATTGCAGGGCTGTTGTGTCTTGGCTCGTTGAATGCGTTTGCTCAATCCAATGGGAACGATGCGCCTGTGGATAAAGGGGGGATGCCTCCGTCGACTGAAATGGATGCGAATTCTGCGGATGGGAATGCGTTGCCGCCGGGGAGTATTAATGGTGGGAATGGGGGTGATGCTAATGGGAGTAGTACTAGTCCGGGGAATGGGAGTGGGGCGGTAAGTGGTGGGAGTGGGGCAGGTGGATCGGACAGCTCTGGAGAAGAGGCTGATGGGAGAAAGAAAGAGACCGGTACTTAAAGCGGTAAAAAGCCCGGGTAATGTACCGGGCTTTTGGTATTTAGTTACGACTAGTCCTCATCGTAGGTTTTTTCAGTCTCTATCCATTTTCTATAAAAGGCGCGCTGTTTGGCTGAGTCGTTAGTTAAATTGTGTTCGTCGTAATCGAATATGTAAATCACGTCGTCGAATGATGATGCTTTACCTAAAGTCAATTCATATGCTTTCAGCCCAAGGGACATCTGTGATGACATGCTGGACGTATGAACATTTACTTTTGATCCTTTGCATAGGAATTTTATTTCAGTGTTGTCTTCTCTAGTGCGAGCGAAGCATCTATAAAAATCAGAGTCAGAATAGGTTTTAGATACTCCGTTTTGCATCGTAAACATAATGGTTACATCGCCGTTTCCACCTTTGTTATCGCATGTCAATCGAGCCGTTTCTTTAATTCCATTGTTTTCAATTGTTATTTCTACTGTCCGGATCATTTTTTAATCCTCCTGTTGGGGTTAGGTATGGAATAACCAAAGTCTTTGCCATTATCAAGAATTAGGGTTGCTCCCAGTACATCCTCTTTTTCAATGCGGCTTGGAATGGCAATTTCTTTTTCTCTACCAAACTCGTACAAAGATCCTAATTCAATATTTAGATCGTGTCCGGGGATTTTGTTGAGTGTGTATAGATAGCCCGTTTTTGTGTTGTATTCAGTGGCAAAAAATTTCCCGGCTTCCCTAGAAGTGGATGTGCTAATAAAATTGCTCGGTGGATCCCGACTGTCCAATGAGTGTAGAAGTAGGTCGTTGCTTTTTCCTTTGCTTTTAAAACCATTTTCAAATACATCGTGAGGCTCCCTTTCGTCTCCGCGATATAAGAAGTCGTCCTCTTTTTTGGGTTTCGGTAATTGGGGTTCACGATCTTTAATCGTTATCTTGCTAGCCGGATCCTCCTCCCCAAACGCCGGCCGCTTACACCCATCCACCCCAGGACAGTCATTCAACCCCAACGGATCAACCCACCCTGTCGGGTTCCGCGTGTACTGATACCCGTTCAACCCACCCTTCAACCCACTCGGATCGGGCGTCAGATAACGCCCCACATCCGGGTTGTAATAACGATGCCGGTTGTAATGCAGCCCCGTCTCTGCGTCGAAATACTGCCCTTGAAACCTCAACGGTTGATCCAGCACCTGATGGGTGTCGCGGTTCAGTCGGGTCAAGCGACCGTAGGCGGTGTATTGCGCGGCCCAAATGGTGTCGCCGCTGTAGTCGGTAAGTTCTTGCGGGGTGCCTAGGTGGTCGAGTTGGTAGTAGAACGGGCAGGCTTGGCGCGGGCCTTTGCCGTCGAGCATGGCGAGTGGGCGGAAGGTGCCGGGTTCGTAGAGGTAACTGCGGTGGTGGTCCTGGCTGTGTTCGGCGACAAGGTGGTCGCCTTGCCAGAAAAACTCGGTGGTTTTGCCGTCGACGGTTTTGCTTATGCGGCGGCCAAAGGCGTCGTAGCGGTAGATTGCGTGGGTGCCGTTGGGCAGCGTGGCGCTGATTAATCGGTGTTGGCAGTCGTAGCGGTATTCGGTGACGAGTTTTTGCCCGGTGCCCCGGCGTTCGTTGATCAGGTTGCCGAACGCGTCGTACTCGAAGTGGCGGTCGCCTTGCATCAGCAGGCGATTGCCTTTGACGGAGGCCGGGCCGGGGCGATCCTGCATCAGCAGGTTGCCGGCGGGATCGTGGGCGAAGCTTTCGGGCTGTTGATCGCGGGAGTGGCGGACGCGGATCAGGCGATTGAGCGGATCGTATTGGTAGTTGCGTTGGCCGTGGCGGGTGTCGGCGATGGTGTTGAGATTGCCGTTGGCGCTGTAGGCAAAGTCGCGACGATAAAGCGATTGCTGATTTTGGTTTACAGCGTGGGCTGTCAGGCGACCTTGTTCGTCGTGGTCGTACTGACTGTGTAACAAGCCTTGCTGGCGCTGCAGTTCGCGGCCGAACTCATAGGTGTGATTTGTGAGACGGGTGCCGTTGAGGTCGATGGCTGTCAGCGCACCACCCTGGGCGCGGTGGTAAGCGATTTTGCTGTTGTCAGGCAGGCGCAGGTGGTTGAGTCGGCCGCAAGCGTCGTAGCCATAGCGCAATGTGGCCCAGCTTTGGTGTTCAGTGATCAGCCGGTTTTGAGTGTCGTATTCGAATTCCAGTGGGTGATCGTGGTTGTCATCGACGCTGACCAAGCGGCCGAGGCTGTCGTACTGGTATTCAACATTGCTGCCATCGGGCAGGGTTTTGATCAGCAGGCGACCGGCAGAGTCTCGTTGGTAACGGGTCAGCAGTTGCGAGCCGTCATCGCCGAACTCGGTTCGCTCCAGCAGGTGGCCGTTGAGGTCGTAGGCATACGCCGTTTGTCGACCGTCAAACCCGACTTCCTGTCGGATCAATCCGCTGGGCGTGTAGTCCAGTCGATAGTGTTCGCCGGATTCGTTCTCGATTTCGGTCAGCAGTAGCCGTGCGTTGTCATAGCGGTAATGCAGTTGGGTGCCGTCGGGGTTGATCCGGCGGCTGACCAGATGCAGGTCATCGTCGTACTCGAAGCGCGTGATCCGTCCCAGTTCATCGCGTTCGGCGGTGATTTTGCCGTAGGCGTTGTAGCTGAAGGCTCGGCTGGCGCCGGTAGGAAGCGTCGTCTGTATCAGTCGGCCGACGGCGTCCCATTGGAAGTAAGTAACAGCGCCATATTCATCCTGACGGCAAATCTGCCGTCCCAGAGCGTCGTAGGAAAATCGCCGCTGGCCGCCGTCTGGCAGGGTTTCCTCGATCAGTTGCCCGATAGCGTCCCGCACGAACACATGACGACCGTTGTCCGGATAACGAATCGATGCCAGTTGTCCTTGAGTGTCGTAGTGGTAGTGAGTGATCTGGCCGTCGGGGGCGATGGACTCGATGACATCGCCCTGAGCATTGCGTTGGTATTTCCAAACCGCCTGTCCGCGATAGCGCGCATGCAGGAAACCGTTGCGGTATTCGTAGGACGTCGGCTCATCTTCTGGTGGAATCAGCGCAACCAGCCGCCCGAGATCGTCATAGCGATATTGAGTAATCGCCCCCAGCGGCCCCTGTTCGGCAATCAGCTGACCTTTTTGATCATAAGTCTTGAGCTGCTCGGCGCCATCCGGCGCGACCCGGCGCACCAACCGCGCCGTATCGTCATGGACGTAAACCTCCTCGCTGCCATCGACGTTTTTAACCCGTACTGCGCCGTTGTTGTCCCAGGCATAGTGCGTATCCATTTGTGCGAACGTCGCCCAGTGCCTTGTGCATCGGGCCGCTTTGCCAGATCGCTCCCACTCCCAATAGATACTGGCGCCACCGGCCAGTTGCCGCTGGAGAATCACGTGTTGGTCGTCGTAGTCGTACCGTTCGCTTTCCCCGGCGGCATTGGTCGCTTCGATCAGTCGCTGTCGGGCGTCGTAGCGGTAGGCAATCAGCGTTTGCTCGTTACGCCAGGTGTCATTCGCGGTGTCGGTGGGATGAAATGACTGATACTCGACGGCGACAATGTGCCGGCGCTCGTAGCGCAACAACAGCGAACGACCGGCGCCGTTGTCGAGGCGCTGAATGCGATCTTGACGATCACGAGTGATGTGCAACCGGTTGTTGTAGGCGTCGCTGATTGCAGTCAGTCGACCATTGCGGAAGTGATAGAACCGCACAGTCTCGCCAGCGAGGGCGAGCACCAGTTCCTCTGGCTGATCGCCTAGGTAGATAGCTGACCGCGACAGGCTGTTGTGAATAGCCGGGCGTTCCAGACTGGGCAGCGGAAACGTTGTGCGACGGTTTTCGTGGTCGATCCAGACGACCTGTTCTGCGTCCAGTTCCAAGCGGTGCGCCAGCGAATGACTCCAGCCCCAGCCCAGTCCGCAATCGATTTCCACAGCGCTGGTTCGGTACAACCGGGTGAACGCAAACGGCAGCAAACCGTTAAGCGATCCATCGTCCAGGGTCAGCAGTTCTTCGCCGGTGACCATCGACACCGGGCAGCCATTGGTGCAGGTCAGTGGAGCGCAATCGGCGCTGTCGCCGTTTGGGTTTTTCGCCTGCTCGGCGGCATCGTCCCGTTGTTCGTGCCGGCCCAGGCGAGTCTTGGCTGCTGATTTGTTGCGAGCGATGGCGACCGGGTTGTTGACCAACACAACCGGGGCAGAGCCCGCGCTGATCTGTAACGGCACCGCAGGCGCAGGGTTCAGCGGCGCATTCCGAATGTTGACGGCGAGGGGCTTGAATACACCCGCATGGGGCGTCAGATCGGATAGGGTAGCCAGTCGCAAACTCGCGGCTGCCAGCCATTTTCTCGCTCGCTCCGATTTGATCGTGCTCAGCACCTTGGCACTGATACCGACCCTCACCCCTACAGACCCCGTGTAGCGTGCCAACAGGAGTCCGATCAATATCCCTGTACGAATTTCCGCCACAACTTCGGCGATATGCTGCGGTGGCATCATCCGCAACCAACTGGTGAGCGCCGCCAGATGGATGAACATCAACGGCTCGTCACTCAACACCAGCAGCAGATTGGCAATCGATTCAGCCGAGGCGTTCAGCAGCGTTTCAAGCTCGACCTCGGTCAGGTATTCAAGGAGCTTTTCGCTGTTGGCCTGCAGGTCGGTGATCAGCTCGTAAATCTGCTTCACGTCGTCCCACACACCATTGAGCGAGTTCTCGACACCGCGCCAGTCAGCCTGTTTCAGCAGGCCGTAGCGCTTGATGAATCCGGCCTCGGAGAACTCGGCCCATGAAGCTTCGAATTCAGTCGTCCACTCATTGCGCAGCCAGTCTTCCAGGCCGTCGATGACGCCTTGATAGGAGGCGTACAGCGCTTTGACATGGTCAGTGGAAACATTCGGAAAGAAGGTGATGCGGTAACGTTGACCGCGGTCGCAGTCGGGGATTTCGAGAATGCCGCTGGGGCCGATAGTGTGGTTGACCGGCTCGCCATAGGTGCCGTCAGCGTTCAACGGCTCGAGCGTTACCGGCGTATTGCCAATCGGCACGAATCGCGCCGCGTCGAACATGTGCACCAGCGTCAACGGGCCGTTAGCCGGGCACGCCCCGACGGTGGAGCTGACAGGCGCAGTGGAATGCTTTGGCGCGTCCAGCCGGACTTCGTTGCCGACCTTGAACACCTGCTCGATTTCCAGCGTCTGGCCGGTCCAGAAACTCTCCGCCCAGGCGTCGTAGTCGTTGAGGCACAGTCGAAAGTCAGCCAGCAACCCTTCGACATTCGGCTGCTCAGGATCCATGGCAGCGACCACCAGCAGTCCGATGGTGTTGTTCAAGGCCAGAACCTTTTCAGGTGCGAACATTCGCAGTCCCTCGCGCAGATCAAATGTGAGCGCGAGACTTTGCTTGGGATCAGCGGGTAAAGAAGTCGGGAAAAGAGGCGTTTTATGTAGGGAAAGTCGCTAAATGACGACCAGCACTTTTTGTAACGGTCGGGCATTGCCCGTTGCTCAATGTCAGCCGCGCTCGCTATGCTGCTGAATCCTTTAATCGATCACGGACACGGCCACACCAGAGCGGCCTCCGGGATGTCATTTGAAAACGGATCCGATGCGATGAATGCAGCGCTCAATCAGTTCGGCCCGATCAAGGCTGTGATTTTCGATATGGACGGCTTGTTGCTGGACACCGAGGGCATTTACACCGAGGTCACGTCGCTGATTGCCGCGCGTTACGGTCGGGTTTTTGACTGGAGCATCAAGCAAAACATCATTGGCCGTGGGGCCGGTGATCTGGCGCGCTACGTGGTCGAGGCGCTTGATCTGCCGATCACCGCCGAAGAGTTTCTGGTGATTCGAGAGCCGCTGATGCGCGAACGTTTCCCTGCCGCACTGGCAATGCCGGGCGCAGAGGAACTGGTGCGGCACTTGAAAGCCAACAATATTCCGATTGCCGTGGGCACCAGTTCTTCGCGTCAGTCGTTCGGGCAGAAAACCACGTTGCACCGTGACTGGTTTGCGCTCTTCGACTTCATCGTGACGGCCGATGACCCGGAAGTTGGCGCAGCCAAACCGGCGCCGGATATTTTCCTCACGGCCGCGCGGCGCCTGGGCGTTGCACCTGAGGACTGTCTGGTGTTTGAGGATTCGCCGTTTGGCGTCACCGCGGCGAAAGCGGCGGGGATGACCGCGATAGCCATTCCGGATGCGGCCATGGGGGATGAAAAATATGCGCATGCCGATGGCATTCTTCGTACGCTGAAGGCGTTCACGCCGAGTGCCTGTGGCTTACCGGCCCTCGAATGGGCTTGAAGTGATAAACAAACAAAAACGCCGGCAACCTTTAACAGGTTGGCGGCATTTTTGTTTCGATCAAGCCGTGGATCAGGCGCCAAAACCGCCATCGATGGTCAGGCTGGCCCCGGTGATGTAACCGGCTTCCGGACCGACAAGGTAGGCAACGAAGCTGGCGATCTCTTCGGCTTTGCCGTAGCGACCCACTGCCATCAACGGGATCAGGCTTTCGGCAAAGTCACCGTCGGCGGGGTTCATGTCGGTGTCGACAGGGCCGGGTTGCACATTATTGATGGTGATGCCGCGTGGGCCGAGGTCGCGGGCCAAGCCTTTGGTCAGGCCGACCAGCGCAGCCTTGCTCATGGCGTAAGGGCCACCACCGGCGAATGGCATGCGGTCGGCGTTGGTGCTGCCGATATTGATGACGCGACCGCCCTCGGTCATGTGTTTGGCGGCGGCCTGAGTGGCAATGAACACGCTACGCACGTTGATGGCCAAGGTTTGGTCGAAGTCTTCGAGTTTGAAATCTTCCAGCGGTGCAACGGCCAATACGCCGGCGTTGTTGACCAGGATGTCCAGGCGGCCGAAGGCGTTGACCGTGGCGCTCACGGCGTTGCGGATGGCTTCAGCGTCGGCACTGTCCGCCTTGATGGCCAGGGCTTTGCCGCCGCTGGTGGTGATGCTGTTTTGCAATTCTTCGGCTTTGGCCGTGGAGCTGACGTAGGTGAAGGCAACGGTCGCGCCTTCAGCGGCCAGGCGTTTGACGATGGCTGCACCGATACCGCGGGACCCGCCTTGAATCAAAGCCACTTTGCCGCTGAGGTTCTGAGTAGTCATAACGATCTCCAAAGTCCCGAGGCGAGATGCCTCGGTTGATGGAGCCTAGTATCAATTGATGATAGGGCGCTGACTTCGGTGGTCATCAGAAAATAAAATTGCGGTGTTTCAGATCAATGGGTTGAGGCCCGAAGGTCATTAAAGGGTGAAGAAAAAAAGCATTAGTTTGTAAAAAAATGATATCAGGAGTCATTTGAAGTTAAAATTCTGAGCGCGGCAGATATGACGTTTTTAATGATTTTATAAGACGCATTGCCAACCCGATGAGATCAAGGATGCTATGCGTAATTGTGACGAGGTTATGTCTATACCACTGTTAACAGGACATCTGATTTGGCGTTCGGATTATTATGAGTGATTAACGGATGCCATATAGCTCATTTCTATTGTAAGAATTTCTTTAACACGCGCATAACATCGAGAGAAGACTGATCGGTAATGCGTCCTGGGTTCTGGTCGAACATGTGCGGGGCTCCAGGATAGACGTGAACCTCTACGGCTACTCCCGCACGAGACAAGCTCAAAGAATAGGCGATGTCTTCTTCGAGAAACAAATCGAGTGCACCTACCGATATGAAAGTGGGGGGCAGTCCAGCAAGTTCGAGCTGCATTGATGGAGAAAACAAACCTGCGCGGTCATCGTCGAGATTGTAGCTTCCCTGCATGCACTTCCAGCAAAATTGATTGGGAGTGGGCAGCCAGCCAATTGTTCCGATACTTTCATTTTTAGAAGGCACGCCTTCGGAGCCGGTACGGTGATCGAGCATCGGATAGACAAGAACCTGTCCTGCAATGGCGTATTCCCTTCGATCACGAGCCAAGATTGCCAATGCAGCAGCCAAGCCGCCACCGGCGCTGTGTCCCATGATCGCTATTCTCTGAGTATCGATGCCCAAAATGCGTTGATTGCAAACCATCCAATCCAGTGCCGCATAGCAATCTTCGAGGGGAAAGGGGAAAGGGTGTTCGGGGGCCAATCGGTAATCCACTGCTACGATCAAAGTTTGCAACTCTTGGGCTAGATCTGCCAAATAGTCGTCGGCCATTTCAGGACGGCCGAGTACGAAGCCGCCGCCGTGGATGTATAGCACCGCTGGAAGGGTTGCACCTTTGGCCGACAGCTTGGGCCAATAAAGGCAAAGGCGGATGCGCTGGCCAGTTGAGTCTGCAGTCGTCCATCGCTGCTCACATCGGGCAGCTTGCGCGGATTTGTAAGTGGAACTGACGCGCTCCCTGATCCCTGCTAGCGTGCTCAGTGACCAGTCTTCTTCGCCAGGAGTTAGAAAACTGTGAAAATCCGGATCAAGCAATTCATGTGGTTTCAACGTTTCGACCCCTTCACAACCGTACAATAGGGCGCCTACTTAAGGCGCCCACACCGTCAGTTACAACCAGGCTTTGATTTGCGCGCAAACGGCTTGAGTGGAAATACCGTAGCGATCATGGAGCGTCGGCAGTGCGCCCGCATCAAGGAACGCATCTGGTAATGCTATCTGCCGGAACGTTGGTGTCACGCCATTGCGCAAAAGAACGCCGGCAACCGCTTCGCCCAAACCACCGATTATCGAACTGTTTTCTGCAGTAACGACCAGTCGACCGGACTTTCTGGCTTCAGCAAGTATGGTTTGTTCGTCCAAAGGTTTGATTGTCGGTACGTGGAGCACGGCGACGTCGACGCCATCCGCCTGAAGCTGCTTGGCTGCTTCTAGGGCCCGCATCGTCATCAGTCCTGTGGAGATGATCAATACATCGTTGCCAGTACGCAGGGTCTTGGCTTTGCCAATCTCGAATTTGTAGCCGTACTCGTCGAGCACCAACGGTACGTTGCCGCGCAGCAAACGCATGTATACCGGCCCTTGATGCGCTGCGATGGCAGGCACAGCCTGTTCGATTTCCAGTGCATCGCAAGGATCGACGATCATCAGGTTGGGCATAGCGCGGAAGATTGCCAGATCGTCTGTGGCCTGGTGGCTTGGGCCGTAACCGGTAGTGAGTCCGGGTAGTCCACAAACGATTTTGACGTTGAGGTTTTCCTCGGCAATGGCCATGCAGATGAAGTCATAGGCTCGGCGCGACGCGAACACAGCGTAGGTGGTGGCAAACGGTACGAAACCTTCGCGGGCCATCCCGGCTGCCGCGCTCATCAGAAGTTGCTCGGCCATACCCATCTGGTAGAAACGATCCGGATGCGCCTTGGCGAAGATGTGCAGGTCAGTGTACTTGGACAAGTCGGCTGACAGGCCGACGACATCCTGACGCTGATCTGCCAGCGCGGCTAAAGCATGTCCAAATGGTGCGGATTTTGTTGCTTGGCCTTCAGAGGCAATCGAAGCAATCATTGCCGAGGTGGTCAGGCGCTTTTTGGCTGGCTCACTCGAAGAGGTTGAAGTATTAGCTGCGTTGCTCATTGTTTTTTTCCTTCTTCAAGGTTGTTCAGTGCCAGATCCCATTCGTGATCTTCCACGCGGATGAAGTGTGCCTTCTCGCGGGATTCCAGGAATGGCACGCCTTTACCCATTTTGGTATCGCAGATGATTACGCGTGGTTCGGCGCCGGGGTGGTTACGCGCGGCGTCAAAAGCGGTGACCAGTGCATCCAGGTCATTGCCGTCGACACGCTGAGTGAACCAGCCGAAAGCCTGCCAGCGGTCGACGATCGGTTCGAACGACAGGATTTCACTTGAATATCCGTCAGCCTGCTGGTTGTTGACGTCAACGATGGCAATCAGGTTGTCGAGCTTCCAGTGTGAGGCCGACATCACGGCTTCCCAAGTCGAGCCTTCATTCAGCTCGCCGTCGGACAGCAGGTTGTAAACGAATGAAGTCGAGCCTTTGCGTTTCAGACCCAGGCAGGCGCCTACGGCAATGCCGAGGCCTTGGCCCAGCGAGCCACCGGTGATTTCCATACCTGGGGTGTAGGTCGCCATGCCCGACATTGGCAGGCGGCTGTCATCCGAACCGTAGGTTTCCAGTTCATCGAGCGGGATGATTTCTGCCTCGATCAAGGCTGCATACAAAGCAATCGCGTAGTGTCCGATCGAAAGGTAGAAACGATCGCGTCCTTCCCATTCAGGGTTTTCGGGGTGATAGCTAAGGGCATGGAAGTAGGAAACTGCAAGCAGGTCGGCCGCACCGAGGGCCTGACCGACATAACCTTGTCCCTGGACTTGGCCCATGCGCAGTGCGTGCCGACGAATGTTGTGGGCGCGTTCCACCAGGGTCTTGGATGAAACAGATGAAGGGTTGGTAGTCATGCTAAAAACTCCGTTAAATCAACGATTGACCAGGGCGGCGGGAATGCGAAGTACCAATAGGGCACCGCCCACCAGTACGCCGGTGATCAGATACATGCCGATGGCGCTGGATCCAGTCAGCGTGGTAATCCAGCCAATCAGGTAAGGCGAGCAGAAGCCGGCGAGGTTGGCGAAGCTGTTAACCGCCGCAATGCCTGCGGCGGCAGACACCCCACCGAGCAGGGTGGTTGGCAGCATCCAGAACAGCGATGTAGCGGAGAGAATTCCAGAGGCGGCCAGGCAAAGACTCAGAATGGAAAGGATCACATTTCCGCCCATCAGAGCCGCCAGACTCAGCCCTATAGCCCCCGCGATCATCGGTACGATGAGGTGCCAGCGGCGCTCGCGATGTTTATCGCCACTGCGTCCGGCATACAGCATGGCCGCAATAGCACAGAGGTAGGGCAGGCTGGTCAGCAAGCCAATTTTCATCGGATCGGACACCCCTGCGTTACGTACCAGGGTCGGTAGCCAGAAGGTGATTGCGTACTGTCCCATCACGACACAGAAGTAGATGGCGGCCAATAACCAGAGACGACGGTCGCGGATGAATTCACCTACCGAGGCGTGGGTGACTTTTTGCTGGTCATCCTCGGCCAGTTCGCGAGTGATCAGCGCTTTTTCGTCATCGTTGAGCCAGCTGGCTTGATGCACGCCATCCTTGAGATAGCTCAACACCAATAGTCCAACCACGACTGTGGGCACAGCCTCCAGCACGAACATCCATTGCCATCCCGCCCAGCCATGCATACCTGCGAAGTGGGTCATGATCCAGCCGGAGAGGGGGCCACCCACCATGCCTGACAGCGGAATGGCGATAAACCACAACACGGTCATGCGAGCACGACGGTAAGACGGGAACCAGTAGGTCAGGTACAACAGCAGACCCGGCGCCAAGCCGGCTTCGGCGATGCCGAGCAAAAATCGCAGCGCATAGAATTGCCACGCGGTTTCAATGAAGGCGAACAGGGCAGAAACGATGCCCCAAGTGATCATGATGCGCGCGATCCAGACCCGCGCACCGACCTTGTGCAGGATGATGTTGCTGGGCACTTCGCAGAGGAAATAGCCGATAAAGAACATACCCGCGCCCAGTCCGTAGACGGTTTCGCTGAGCGCCAGATCGTTCATCATTTGCAGCTTGGCAAAGCCCACGTTGACACGATCAAGATAGGCGCACAGGTAGCACAGCATGAGGAAAGGCATCAGACGCCATGCCGTTTTACGGTAGGCGTTAGAGCGCACGGTCGAAACCGCTTCGAGCGACAGAGTTGTCATGATGGTCTGATCTCTTGTTTTTATTGACCGCCAGGCCCTTGGGCCCAGCTGCGTCGTCGATCCAGAACCGCACGGGCCTAAGGCCCGCCAGGTGTTATCAATGAATCAGCATGCCGCCGTTCACATCCAGCGTAATGCCGGTCAGATAAGAGGACAGATTACTGGCGAGGAACAAGGCTGCATTCGCCACATCCTGCGCTTCGCCCAGGCGACCCAACGGGATGCCATCTATGATCGCGTGGCGACGCTCGTCCTGCATCAGGCCACCGGTAATATCGGTGTGAATCAAACCGGGAGCGATGGAATTAACGCGCACCTTGTCCGGGCCCAGTTCCCGTGCCATAGCCTTGGCTAGACCAAGCACGCCTGCTTTAGCAGCGCTGTAATGCGGGCCACCGAAAATACCGCCGCCGCGTTGAGCGGAAACTGACGACATGCACACGATGCTGCCCGACGATTGCTTACGCATGGTTGGGATGACTGCCTGCGACATGAGTAATGTGCCGCGCAGGCTCACATCCAGTACCTTGTCGTAGTCGGAAGGGCGGATGTCGAGGGTCTTGAGAGGTTGGGTGATGCCAGCGTTGTTGACCAGAATATCGATACGGCCGAAATGCTCGATGATCTTGGCAACCGCCTGTTGAACCTGCGATTCGTCAGCGACGTTCGCCGCGAGACCGAGATGACCTTCACCCAGCGATGCAGCGGCATCGCGCGCGGCAGATTCATCCAGATCGAGGATCACGACGTGAGCGCCTTGTTGCGCGAAGGTGGTCGCTGTAGCGCGGCCAATGCCACGAGCGGAGGCTGCACCAGTGATGATCGCGACTTTGCCTTGAAGAAGCATGGAAGAGTACCTCTGATTGTTTTTATTGGGTCGATCCGCAATGAACCGATGACTCAGCTTGTTCTTCAGGAGAACCCGGAGCAATAACGTGAATGTCACTCGATGCTGAAAAAAATTCAGCGCTCGTCAAGCCAGGGAACAGATGATTGAATGGGAAAGACCAACGATCAGAAGAATTACAATGGAGCTCTCCGTCATGCGCCCTGATAACGTAGCCCCTGCCAACCTCCCACCGCTGAGAGCAATTCAGGCCTTCGAGCAAACGGCTAGATTTGGGAATGTTGCGCGGGCGGCTGAAGTGTTGGATCTGACTCCATCTGCGGTCAGCCATCAGCTAGCCAAACTTGAGGGGATGATTGGTCGGCAACTGTTCGTACGAGGTGCACGGGGTGTAACGCTGACGCCCGTGGGTGAGCAGTATTTGAAAGAGGTGTCGGGGTTACTTCATAGTCTGGCCATAGCCACCGAGCGGGCAGCCAGTGATGTGAGCCTTGACTGCCTTCGACTGCACTCTTCACCAAGTTTTGGATTGTTGTGGTTGATGCCTCGGTTGGAAGCGTTTCGCTCGAGCCATCCAGATATCCAGATCAACCTGTCTTGTTCGTATGAATCGTTGCATTTCAGCCGGGACAAGATAGACGTCGATATTCGTCACGGGATACCCAACTGGCCGAGCTATGAAGTTCGCACCGTGCGCAATGAAACCTTCGCTGTCTTGGCCTCTCCGAAATTACTTTCGCAACGTCCGATCAGGAGCGCGGCCGATTTGCTGGACTGCGATCTCATTCTCTCTGAAGCCACGATGCTCAAATGGCCACAGTGGTTTGCCCAACACGGTTTGGCTCGCCCCGAAAATCCATATGCATTGAGCTTTGACCGTTCATACATGAGCCTGGAAGCCGCCAGCCACGGGCTGGGCTTCGCCTTGGAAAGTACGCTGCTAGCGCAAAAGTATCTCGCGGCAGGCACGTTGGTCGAAGTGGCGAGAGAATCACTTAGCGCCCCAGTGGCAGCCCACCATCTGGTGTTTCCAAAGGCGCATTCCAGCTTTCCTAGAGTCAGACGCTTTCTGGAGTGGATGGAGAGTGAGCTGGGACATAGCTTCACTTATTAAATGGTCTGCTGTTCGCCTTTCCAGATAGAGGCTTTTCACTCTGACGTATTGAGCAACGTGAGCGACGTGTTGATGAACTCTTCGTTCTCGCTGATCTTTTCCAAAGCACCGTGAACGTTGCCGGTGACCTCCGCTATTGATGATCGCTTGCTTTTATGGCCATGGCCGTGAATACCGGCTTGATACGCTTCAAGCCGCCGACGTTCCGTGCAACCCGGTCATTGCTGTTTGAAGAAGCGATTGCTGATTCACAAGCGCAGCATCGTGGCACGATCGTTAAAGATCCGGCGCGCTCAGGCAAGTGCTAGTGAGGCATCCGTTGCATATGCCATACACAGTAATGGTTGTCCTAGTTACTGGAAACATTAACTCTTGGGTCGAGCGCTGCTGGTTTTCCGTAATAGCGGGTGTTCGTTGCAGGTTGTTACGCTACTGAGGCTAAGGGTTACAGCCTGCCTAGATACAGGCTAGGGGTGGGGAGAACATCAGCTTTACTCCAGCCGCTCCGAACATCAGCGCAAGAGTGCCTTCGATCCATCGACGCGCTCGGCGGTATCCCCGAATCATAGGCGCGGTGGAGAAGACGATCGCATAGCCACAGAAGATGGTGACGCTGAGCACGGCGCAACCTGCGAGAATTATTCCGACCGTTTCTGGCGAAGCTTGTGGGCCCAAACCAAGGGTCATAGTCGCGACCCAGCCGAGCAGTGCCTTAGGGTTTGTGAGATGCATGAGCAAGCCACGCTGATATAGACGTAAGCCTGAGATTTTTGGCGCGGCCGCTGGTTCCTTCTCGAGCCGCTCATTGGAGGTTAGAGCAGAGCGGCCTGCTTTGATGGCGAGGAAGAGTAGGTAAGCGCCGCCAACCGTTTTCAAGACGCCCAGCAACTGCGCATACTGCGTGAGGATGGCTGAGACACCCGTGGCTGCCATCGATCCCCAGAAAATCGAACCACTGATGACACCCGCCGCTAGCAAGAGCGCAGGCTGCCTGCCTTGGTGCATCGCGACGCCCATAATCCGCATATTGCTCGGCCCAGGACTTGCCGCCCCAACAATATAGGCCGTGAACACGAGTAGAAGATGGTGGTAATCAAATGACATTGAAAGCCCTTTAATGAAGTTCTAGGTCAGTCAGCGGCTCTAATGTTAGCAGCCCTATGACGGGGCGATGATTGACGACCACAAGAACCGACCCGCGCCGACTCCTCTGTAAGCTTCAGCTCGATGCTGTCTGACCGCTATATTTCACGCCCGGATTGGTGAATTTCCGTTACAGACATAGTGAATATCAGTTTTGATTTACCGCTATTCGAGTAAGCATGAGGTACGTCTGTTTTTGCTACGGCGGAGCAACCCGCAGAAATGCTCAGTTCGGTATCACCGACTGTGAAGTGGAGTGTCCCTTTCTCCACGTGAAATAGCTCAGTTGTGCCGTGAGGGTGACCTGAGGAGGCAAAAGTTTCACCGGGAAACATTTCCCACCGCCAAAGCTCAATCATGTTCGGACCACTGGTTCCAGCCAGGAGCCGAGCCGTCCCTCCCATGTTTCCCGTCCAGAGTGTGGGAATATCCTTGCTCTCGATGAGGTGAGCAGATGGGGCGTCGGACACGTTCACGACATCCGCTACGGAAAGGCCCAAGGCCGCAGCGATTTTGCACAGGATCGCAATACTTGGGTTAGCTGTGCATTTCTCTATCTCCACCACCATCCCTTTGCTCACGCCCGAGCGACGAGATAGTTCGTCCAGAGTGATTTTCCGCTTTTTTCGCTCCTGTTTGAGCCTACGGGAAACGGCTTCGCTAACGGTCTGAACGTCGGCCCCAGTATTGGTCGGTATATTGACTATTTTGGTCATTGATCGCTAGTATGAATTGAAATTTAGGATTAAAGGGATTCTCTGATGCTGTCCGTACTGCCGTCAATCGACCAAGATGTAATCAATTTGGCACCTGAGTTCAGAGCGATCAGCATTGTGGTCGAAGCTGCACCAATCGCCAATCCGGATATTGGCAAGGACGCTTTGGCTCGAGCCTGTCAATCAGTCACGGCGGGTGGTGCAATATGGGCAGAAGCTCACCTGACCGCTTGGGCGGATCTCTTCCGAAAGTTCGGTGCTAAACCGCAGCGCACTCCTTGCTCAGCTGAAGCTCTGCGCAAACGGGTTCTGCGTGACGGCAGCCTGGCGAGTATCGATCCAGTGGTTGATCTCTACAACGCCATCAGCATTGAGTACGCAGTCCCAGTCGGCGGTGAGAACGTTGAAGCTTATGTGGGCTCGCCGCGACTCGCTGTTGCGGATGGGTCGGAACCTTTCGACACCATGAAAGAAGGCGCTCCAGCCCACGAATATCCTGATTCTGGTGAGGTTGTTTGGCGGGACGATAAGGGGGTGACTTGCCGTCGTTGGAATTGGCGCCAAGGCGTCAGAACTCGGTTGGGTGCAGATGCAAAGCACATGTGGTTCATTCTGGAGAGTCTGCCGGCAATGCCGCTTGAAGCGTTGACTGAAGCCGGTGACAAGCTGATCGAAGGTCTGCAACTGATGATGCCAGGTGCCCAGATTGAGAGTGCACTCATCGGTCCTGGCGCCAATTAGTAAGTAAACGAGTCGGCACAGGCTGCTTGTGGGGATGCATACGGGGTTATGCCCAATCTCGCCTCGCACGCAGCCTTTTTTATAGGTGGCAATCATGCCAAACCACATCACCCTGTAAAGCCTGCTGCTGAATCGAAGAAATCTCCACGGCGAAGTCGATTATTAAGCGATGAGTGTTTCGGAGTCAGTCCGTCCTGTAGAGATCTAATTCCAGAATCACACAAAGGAGTCATGAACGATGTTTACCGGTCTTAGCGCATTTCCTTTGACACCAATGAATGAGCAAGGTGTGGATGAAGGCGCCTTTGCTCGCCTTGTGGAGCAACTGGTGGCTGCGAAAGTGGATTCCATCGGTGCGCTCGGATCTACAGGAAGCTATGCGTACCTTTCTCGGACTGAACGCTCTCGGGTTACGCAGTTGGCAGTCGAGGCAGCCGGGAATGTTCCCGTCATGGTAAGCATAGGATCGCTGCGTACACGTGATGTGCTGTTGCTGGCAGAGGATGCGCAGAAAGCGGGAGTCAAAGCATTGTTGCTTCCGCCTGTTTCCTATCAGAAACTATCGGCTGAAGATGTTTTTTTGCTGTACGAAACAGTCACGGCCAATATCTCCGTCCCGCTATGCGTCTATGACAACCCCGGCACTACCCATTTTGAATTTACTGATGAGCTCCACGGACGCATTGCCCATCTGCCGAATGTGCGCTCGATCAAGATCCCAGGTGTTCCCGAAGCACCAGATCAGGCCAAGGCACGAGTCGATCGCCTTCGGGATCTGATTCCGGAACACGTAACAATCGGGGTAAGCGGGGATGTATTTGCTGCTACTGGATTGAACACAGGCTGTGAGGTCTGGTACTCCGTCATTGGGGGCTTGTTCCCAAAGACAGCACTAGCAATCACACGCGCGGCGCTGTCAGGTAATGCCGAAGAAGCAACCCGTCTGTCTGAACGATTGACGCCCCTATGGGCCCTCTTCAGGCAATTTGGGGGAAGCTTCCGCGTTGTTGCAACTGCGGCCGAACTTCGTGGATTTACCAACTCTCCCAGCCTGCCGTTGCCACTCAGAACCATAAGTGGAGTAGGGCGTAAGCAAATTGCTACGGTGATCGACGAGCTCGAACTGAGCTGAGCAACAAGCGCTGGGAATGCATCCGCGACGCCGCAGCTGCATCATCACAATGATGCAGCGTGGCAGGTGCGGGAGGGTCGAGTTTGTGTAGATCCCAGCTCCAGGGCTTTTGCTTCGAATCGAGTTGCCCGTGAGAGGGGGCAATGAACGACGGCACTGGCATTGTCCCTCGATATCTCCTGCCAGTGCGCTTGCGCGATATGTGATGGCTGCAGCCCTCGCACGCACCGCTGATGGTGGGGCTGCTAAACCGCTATTTTTAGTCGGTCCAGTGAAGCCTGCCTCATCGCCATCCACGGGTAAGGCCGATCAATGCTTAGAGTTTCAAAAACGTCGTGAAATGGTCCTTATGATCCTGCAGGATCTCGTGAGGCAAGATAGTCGCCACACTCCCTCGATGTTGCAGTCCGTGTGATAGCACGTGAGCAAGAATTTGCTCTTTCGTCATGTTGCCTGGTTTTCCATCCTTGAAAATAAACGCAACCGGATCAGACAGCTCCATTGCTGTGACCGATTGGGTGTAGTTCACAAACCATCGATTCGCCTTAGAAAAATCCTCTTCAAGTCGACCCAGGTCTTGCCTCTGTTCGGTCAAGACGGAGTCAAAATCGTCCGGTTTTCCTTGCAGTCTGGCAATGAACAGCTGGTCAACAATGTTGATATGGGCGAGCCAGTAAAGCGCTTTCTCCATCTCTATTGGAAAGTTTTTTGCCGCAGGGGCCTTCAAATACTTAAACAGCTCCTCCTCGGACCATGCCTTGTATTTGTAAAGTAAATGAAGAAGGGGCGTGGTACTCATGGCGTTCTCCTGGATTTCTAAAAGTTCTGACTGCCCTAAGTGGTGTGATGGGAGAGCGGCTCGGGCTCCTCTCCGCAGGGTATAACCACGCACAGTTGGATAGACGGAATAGTCACTATATTGACTTTTTTAGTCAATAGGCGTTAGCTTGAACGGCAGGCGACGAAAATCGCCACGGCTGCCGAGTGAAGGTGCGCTGGCCTGGAGCGAGCGACGTGCGACCCTCACCCACTCTGCGTTTGCTGGTGAAGTCGATCCGGTTCAACGCTTCAGTAAAAGGCCTCGCATTGCGCAGAAAAGGCTCACAGCAGCACTGAATTTCAGCAGGGCACCGCCTTACAGGTGGCAGGCTCAGAAATGGCGAGAGGGTGTCTCAAATCATGAAGTACGTCAGCACACGGACGCCTGGTAAAGAATTCGAGTTCAGCGAGGTCCTCATGGGTGCGTATGCACCGGATGGAGGGCTGTTCGTTCCTCGCAAGGTTCCTCGCTTCAAAAGGGAGGATCTCCTGAAACTTGAATGGCTACCATTTCATGAACTGGCACGTCATGTAATCGAGCCATTCCTGGGGGACTATATCCCTCAAGATGAGCTGCCTCGAATTCTTGAGGAAACATTTGACCGCTTTAAAAGCAAGGCCGTTGCGCCGCTCTATCAGACGGCGACAAATGAGTGGGTATTAGAGTTGTTCCATGGTCCGGCAGGCGTCTATCAAGACTTCGGCCTTCAATTGATGTCTCGTTTGGTTGAATACTCCTTACTGAAATCTGGAAAGAAAGCGTTTGTTGTTGGTTGCACTGGTGGAGACACTGGCACCGCAGCCATAAAAGCCTTCAATGGCATGGAAGGCGTGACATTGATTGTTCTGCATCCTTCCAGAGGGATAACGGATGAACATCGACGCCGCTTATTAAATGCGGCAGAAGAAAACATTGTAAATGTTTCGGTTGAAGGTGATTACGCCGATTGTCATCGGCTGTGTGAAAAGCTTCACAGAGGCATTAACGAAACAGGTCAACAACTGATATCTTTTAATTCGGTGAATTGGGTGAGGGTGCTTGCGCATCTGTCTTTCTATTTCTATTCGTCGCTTCAGCTAGGTGCTCCAAAAAGAGAAGTGGCGTTCAGTGTGCCTACCGGAAATTTTGGTGCTCTTTATGCCGGCTACATCGCTAGGGAAATGGGGTTGCCTATCAGGCAGTTGATTGTAGCAACGAACGCCAACGCGGGCTTGCATAACTTTCTTCAGTCTAACTTCTATAGGCGGGTTGAGATTCGTACTACCAATACGCCTTGCATGAATGTGTCGTTAGCCTCAAATTTTGAGCGACTGCAATGGAGTATCCTCAATAGGTGCGGTGACAAAGTGGCCAGGAATATGGAGCTGTTAGAGGTGTATGGCCAAATTCAATTAGAACAGGATGAATGGTTAGAGGCTCGAAAGCTGTTTGACTCGTTGGCAGTAGAGGATACGGAAGCGTTTTCTAGTATTCATGAAGTATTTGTTCAAAGTGGCTACCTGATCAGTCCTAATACCGCGATTGGATTACGAGCTGCACGAGTTAGCAGGCGTAGCTTACTGATCCCAATGATCTGCCTGGCAACTACGCATCCCGCAACCTCTGCCTCAGTTTTAGCTGAGGCAGATGTTCCATTTCCAGTTAAGAGCGTGAGCACTCAACCCTTATCAAACGTCGAATGCATTTCAATACCCAATGATGTCGACATCCTTTCGGAGCTCATTAAGGACATATCCCAGACACGAAGTCTTGCTCGCTATAATCTTGGGGTTAGAGATGAAACGCGTTTTAGATAAGACTGATGAAAGAATACTGGAAGAGCTTACTCGCAATGCCCGACTTGCGCATAATGACATTGCTATGAAGGTTAATTTATCCAGGAATGCGGTCAGACTCAGGATTGAACGGTTGGAGCGGGACGGGTATATCAGAGGTTACACCATCGTCAAAGGAGGGCCACCTTCTGAGGCGGGGACAATCAATGCCCTGATCTTTGTGTATCGAAAAGACCGGATGCGCGGTGCTGAAGTGGTGCGTTCAATTATAGCAATGCCCGAAATTGTATCCTGCAATGTGATGAGTGGCGACCTGGATATTGTAGTGACAGTTGAAGCGACAAGCTCGGATTGTATTCATCGAGTCTGGACCGACATATCCGCGTTGCCGGGCGTTCTGAATACGGTTACGTCTTTTGTTTTGTCCTGCACAAAGTAGTTCGTTAAAAAAGCAAAACGCTTCCTCTAACGAGCATTTTGCTCGCAACAATGATCTGTTTGCCATATTCGTATGAGCACTGCAGCAGTTTAGTATTTCAGCACTGAAAACATAACAATGAGGCCCTTGTCGTGACTGAATATAAAATTGCTTTGCTTGGTTTTGGTGGTGTAAACCGTGCTTTGACGCAGCTCATCGCAGATAAGAACGAGAGCTGGGCTGATGCGTTTGGCTTCAAACTAAAAATTGTTGGTGTCAGTGATCTTTACTTTGGCTCCATTATCAACAAGGACGGGCTGGATGCCCACGAATTGGCTGCGGTTCCTGCTGTAAAAGGTGGGTTTAGAACATTGCCAGCAGGTAGTGCTGAACCGGCCAACGAGACGGTTATCCGCTTTTCGGGGGCTGATCTTATCGCCGAGGCAACGTTCACCAACCCTGTAGACGGAGAGCCAGCCACGACTTTCTGTCGCTGGGCTCTGGAAAAAGGCATTAGTGTGGTCACCACCAACAAAGGGCCTGTAGCGTTGCACGCTGAAAGCCTGAAAGCATTGGCCAGAAGCACCGGTGCCCAATTCGAGTTTGAGGGCTCAGTGATGAGCGGCACCCCAGTTATTCGTTTGGCCAAGGAGTCGCTGGCCGGCTCGGAAATCAGCGGATTCAAGGGCATCATGAATGGTACGTCCAATTTCGTGCTTTCCAGCATGGAAGAGGGTCTCGACTTTTCTGATGCCGTCGCCAAAGCTCAGGAACTGGGTTACGCAGAAGCTGATCCCACCGCAGACGTGGAAGGGCATGATGTTCGTCTTAAAGTAGTCATTTTGGCGAATGAGCTTCTGGGGGCGAAGTTGACTCCAAGCGATGTCCTTTGCAAAGGCATCTCGGAGATCACGTCAAAAGACATCACCGAAGCAACGAAGGCCAATGCTCGGTGGAAGCTAATTGGCAGCGCGGAAAAACTGAGCAATGGATCCATCGCTGCCTCTGTTAGTCCTCAATTGTTGCCTCTGGGTGACGCACTGGCCGGTGTCAGTGGCGCAACGAATGCAATTACCTTTAATACAAATATTCTTGGTCCGGTAACGGTTGTCGGAGCGGGTGCAGGTCGGTTTGAAACAGCATTCGCCTTACTCTCGGATATCGTCAGCATTCATAAGAACAAAACTAAGATAGGTAAATGATCATGAATAGCTTGAGTCTTTCGCTCGCTGTTGATTATAAAACCATAACAGTTTTGAGTCCGTACGATGGCACTGCAGTTGGAGAGGTGACGGACATACCTGCTTCATTTGCTACTGCGATCATTGATACGGCGAAGCTTGGTGCGCTGATCGCCAGAGAGCTCCCACGACACGAACGTGCTCGCATACTGGAAAAAACGGCTGCTTTGGTCGAGAGCGATAAGGAGGCGTTTGCCAGTCTGATTGTTGCCGAGTCCGGAAAAACGATTAAGCAGGCGAGGAAGGAGGTTTTACGCTGCGTCAATACGTTGAAGCTGTCCGCTGAGGAGGCCAAGCGTAATGCAGGTGAAGTCATCCCCTTCGATTCCTATGTCGGATCAGAGTCCCGTCAGGGATGGTTTACTCGGGAGCCTTTGGGTGTAATTGTTGCGATTACTCCATATAACGACCCACTCAACCTAGTCGCTCATAAGTTGGGGCCTGCAATCGCTGGTGGTAATGCTGTTGTTCTCAAACCCTCTGAGCTAGCACCGTTATCTGCGATTAAACTGGTCGGTTGTCTCAACGCCGCTGGCCTCCCTCCTGCGGTCGTGTCCATTGCAACTGGAGGGGCCGCACTAGGTAAAGCGCTGGTCGCTCATCGGGCGGTACGCATGGTTTCCTTTACGGGCGGTTTTGTTACCGGCGAACAAATCTCTCGCATTGCAGGTCTCAAGAAACTGGCGATGGATTTGGGGGGCAATGCCCCAGTTATCGTCATGGGCGATTGTGATCTGAATGAAACCGTTGAATCATGTGTGTCAGGTGCTTTTTGGGCCGCTGGGCAAAACTGTATTGGTACGCAACGAATTCTTATTGAAGCGTCAATATATGAGGAGTTCAAAAAGGAATTCGTTGAGAAGACAAGTGCTTTAGTCGTGGGGAATCCTGCTGAAGAAAGAACGGATGTCGGGCCAATGATTACTGAAGCAGCTGCCAAACGAACCGAAGAAGTGGTCGCCGAGGCAATTGATAAAGGGGCTAACCTGTTATTTGGTAATGTGCGTCAAGGCTCGCTTTATCCACCGACGGTCTTGGAGAATGTTAACCAAAGTTGTAAGGTTTGGTGCGAGGAAGTATTCAGTCCGGTTGTCATTCTTCAAAGCGTGGCCTCGCTCGATGAAGCGCTGACACTGGCGAATGAACCAGAATACAGCTTGCATGCTGGTATTTTTACCAACAATTTAAATGTTGCCATGAAGGCAGCTAAACGACTCGAAGCCGGAGGCGTCATGATTAATGATTCTTCTGACTACCGTTTTGATGCAATGCCATTCGGTGGTTTCAAATACGGCAGCATGGGTCGTGAGGGTGTTCGTTTCGCGTATGAAGATATGACGCAGCCCAAAGTGATTTGCTTGAACGGCGTTGGCGGAAGTTGATTAAAGGATTGATGTGAATCCCTAGGATTAAATCTGATCCTTGGCAAGGCTCTTTTGCTTGGAAGAGTCTTGCCCAATACAAAAATAAAAGGTAACCAAATGAGTGATCTTAATCCCACACGCGAGCTATCGTCTGGAGGCACTCGAAAAAGAGACTTCAGCGCAGAAGATGCGGGCTATCAAAAGGTGCTTAAACCTCGCCAGGTTCAGATGATTGCCATCGGGGGGGCAATCGGCAGTGGTCTGTTTATGGGAGCAGGCGCACGACTTGCTGAAGCTGGGCCCTCCCTTGTGTTTGTCTACGCAATTTGTGGTTTTTTTGCCTGGTTCATCATTCGGGCCATGGGCGAATTGGTGATGTACCGCCCATCCTCAGGCTCGTTTGTCTCTTATGCTCGAGAGTTTTACGGTGAGAAATGGGCTTACGCCGTGGGATGGATGTACTGGACTGACTGGGTAATGGTTGCCATTGCAGATCTGACAGCTACGGCGCTCTACCTGAATTTCTTCAAAGCCTATGTCCCTTTTATGGGCGACATTCCTCAATGGTCGCTGGCACTGGGAGCATTGGGTTTCGTCACGGTGATCAACCTTGTCTCAGTAAAGATTTTTGGTGAGCTCGAATTCTGGTTTGCCCTGATCAAGGTGGCTGCATTAACGACATTCCTTGGGGTCGGCATTTACATGGTGCTGTTTGGCACACCGCTGCCAGGCCATGAGGTCGGGTTCAAACTGATTTCTGACAATGGCGGTTGGTTCCCATCAGGCCTTCTACCCGCCGTAATCATGATCCAGGGGGTGATATTTGCGTATGGCAGCGTGGAGTTGGTGGGTACTGCGGCTGGAGAAGCTCAAGACGTCGCTACGGTCATGCCAAAAGCAATTCGGGCAGTTGTTTTCCGCATTATTGTTTTTTACGTTGGTTCTGTATTGCTGTTGGCAATGCTGCTACCCCACACCGCGTACTCGGCGGGGGTGAGCCCGTTTGTGACTTTCTTCGGATCGCTGGGGATCAAGGGCGCAGATGCGATTATGAACATGGTCTTGATTACCGCAGCCGTGTCTTCTTTGAACGCTGGCATTTACTCCACCGGCCGGGTGCTTCGCTCGCTGGCAATCAACGGGTCAGCACCAAGCTTCTTGGCCAAGATGAACCGTCAAGGTGTCCCGTTCGCTGGCATCATGCTGACGACTGTTGCTTCACTAATTGGGGTCGTACTTAACGCAATTGTCCCGGGTGAAGCCTTTGAAATCGCGCTGACACTCACTGCCGTTATGTTGATCGGTTCGTGGTCAACAATTGTCTTGTGTCAGATCAAGCTCTTCAAATTCTCCCAGCAAGGTGATTTGGAGCGTCCGGCCTTCCGAATGCCGTTTGCACCTTACAGTGGTTACGCCACTTTAGTGTTCTTCGGTTTGGTTCTGGTTCTTATCGCATTGGATTATCCCGTAGGTACGTACTCTATTGTTTCTCTTCCGTTTTATGCCGCTGCTCTTGTTGCTGGTTGGTATATGGTTCGCGGCCGTGTTCGTGCGATCGAAACTGGCGAGTTGGTCTTTGATGAAGATCAAGAATTGGTCCGAGTAGATCAGGCCAGTCATCCTGCTTTAACGCAACTTCAGAATCAATAACACCCAAAAAAAAGTAACTTTGGAGGAAATAGACATGCGTCCAGACAAAAAAAATCTGTCCACACTTTCGGCGGCTACGCTGGCAGTTCATGGTGGTAACGTAACCGACACTACTACTGGTGCTGTTCGCACGCCACTGGTGATGGCTAATTCTTATCTCTTACCTGAAGATCCGGCCACGATGGATTGGTCCAGCCCGGACGGCCTTGTCTACACGCGGAACCAGGGGCATAACCAGGTATGCCTTGAAAAGAAACTTGCTGCACTCGAAGGCTGTGAGGCTGCGGTTGTATTTGCTACCGGCGTAGCCGCTTTGCATTCAGTATTTTTCTCTTTCTTGAAAACCGGTGACCACGTCATTGTCAGTGATATTACGTATCAGGCCGTATGGCGTCTCTTCGCGGAGCTTTTGCCTGAGCGTTATGGCATTGAAGCCACATTTGTGGACGTAGGTGACCTAGAGGCTGTTCGCCAAGCGATCCGCCCTAATACCAAACTGATCCATACCGAGACGATTGCTAATCCAACCACTAAGGTTGCAGATATCGCTGCGCTGGCTGAAATTGCCCATGCACACGGCGCACTGATTTCCGTCGATGCTACTTTCACTCCACCTCCGTTTTTCCGTGCCAGTCAGCACGGGGTTGATCTGGTCGTCCACTCTCTGACGAAGTATATCAATGGCCATGGTGATGCCATGGGCGGGGTGGTTATCGGTTCCACTCAAATGATTACCAAGATCAAGAATGACGCTCTTGTTGACCTTGGCGCGACCATCTCTCCATTTAACGCCTGGATGATAATGCGCGGTTCAGTCACTCTGCCTCTGCGTCTGAAACAACTTCTAAATACTGCTGAAAAATTGGCTGAGTTTCTCAACTCGGATGATCGTATAGCCTATATCTACTATCCGGGGCTTCCGTCCCACCCGCAGCATGAACTAGCCCGTCGCCAATTCGCAGGCAAGGGATACGGGGCGATGATGGCTTTTGCAGTGAAGGGCGATCCAGATACTCAAAATCGATTCGTTTCTAATCTGCGCATCATCACTTCTGCAGTATCCCTCGGGCACGATGAGTCCCTCATCGTTCATGTGGGTGCGGAAGGCCGAGGCGGCTTTGACAAATACCCTGAAGAATTCCGCACATATGGTCATCTTCGGTTTTCGGTAGGGCTCGAAGATCCGGACGATTTGATCAAAGATATTTCATTAGCCTTGGATGAGACATTTAAATGACCTGAACGCCAAAAAATTGGTGGCACCTTTAGCGTTGTATTTACGGCATTGCTCAAAATATGGTCTGGTCGGAAACCCTCCTTTGCCCCCGTACCAGCGGGGGCTTTTTTAAGAGCCCGATCCATTGTGTTTTTTTTCAGGGGGCGTGGCCCCAATACATGTAAGTTGTATTCGTCTTGGTTGTGACGGTTCTTTGATTGGAGGTTTATCATGGCTTGGATATGTTTAATATTTGCAGGAATACTTGAAGTTGTTTGGGCTTTTTCAATGAAGCAATCTGACGGTATGACCAAGCTTGGACCAACTGTTGTTACCTTGGTCATGGTAATGGCAAGTTTTGCGCTTCTGTCATTTTCTATGAAAAGCCTACCTCTCGGTACTGCCTACACGATATGGACTGGCATTGGCGCCGTTGGAGCGTTTGCAGTAGGCATCATTCTCCTGGGCGAGCCGGCCAGTCTTATGCGTATGGTCGCAGCCATTTTGATCATCAGTGGGCTTGTGATGATGAAGCTCGCTTCTGCTTAAACTTTTCTTGGCCTGGTTCCATTTCATTTTCAGAGTGGGATCAGCTGTCGTAAGGGAGAAGCTATAGCGAGAGAGTAAATTGTGCCGGTTATAAAGCTAACCAGCATGGGCTGGAGTGATGTTTTCGCATCGCTTGGCTTATTTCGTATTTTTATTTCTTCTTTCGGTTTTTCGAAATGGTTTCAGTCAAGCAAATTGCCCTCTGTTACGAGCGTTTTGCTCATAATATTGATCTGTTTGCCATATTTGGCAGAGCGGACCATCGGCGTACTATTTCAGTACCCAGTGCATTGCCATGAGATCTTGGTCGTGAATGGGTGAAAAAATGCTTCGCTTGAATTTTTAAAAATTGGAGGTGTATCTAAATTTTGTTGCTGCGCGTTTGGGAAGTGCTTGTCAGTAGTCCCTAAATAGTCGAGCAGCATTAAAGTTTGACTATTGAGAGGTTCTAAATCCGAACAGTAGTTGCCAAAAGCAATATGGTTAAAACCGTAAATTCGTTAACTGCCCTTAAATCAAACTACAACATCTAGGGATTCCCATATGATTTCGCTTCGAAAGCTCTTCGTGTTAGCACTTTTCCCACTTTGCGCGAATATTGCACTGGCTAAGGAGTACAAAGAACTACGCTTTGGAGTTGATGCTTCTTACGCACCGTTTGAGTCTAAAGCAGCGGACGGTAGCCTTACGGGATTTGATATCGATCTGGGTAATGCGATCTGTGCCAACCTGGAGGTTAAGTGCACATGGGTTGAGAGCGATTTTGATGGCACGATTCCTGGCCTGAAGGCCAACAAGTTTGATGGCATTCTCTCTTCAATGACGGTGACCCCAGCCCGCGAGAAGGTCATCGACTTCTCGAATGAGTTGTTCTCCGGCGCAACCTCTTATGTGTTCAAGAAAAATTCTGGCCTGAGCGAAGATTCCACTTCTCTGAAGGGTAAGACCGTAGGCTATTTGCAAGGAAGCATCCAGGAAGCCTATGCCAAAGCGGTTCTGGATAAGGTCGGTGTCAAAACCCAGGCCTATCAGAACCAGGATCAAGTGTATTACGACCTGGTTTCCGGTCGTCTTGATGCGGCGATTCAGGACAAGCTCCAAGCAGAACTGGGCTTTTTGAACTCACCCCAAGGCGCGGGTTACGAAGTCAGCAAGCCAGTTGATAGCGAATTACTGCCAGCCAAAACAGCTATTGGTATCTCTAAAGGTAACAAAGACCTTAAGGCACTTTTGGATAAAGGCATCCAAGCGTTACATGATAATGGTACCTACGATTTAATCCAGAAAAAACACTTCGGTGATTTGAATCTCTACAGCGGAAAGTAAGGCCCCGGTGCCTGTCCTCGGGGCGGGCGCTTTTTTATCGCGATAGGTTCCTGAATTATGTTCGAAATACTGTTACAAACTCTCGGGCTCTCCACTTACAGCATGAAAGGGTTTGGTCCTCTATTGCTGGAAGGCGCCTGGATGACCGTCAAGTTATCAGTACTCTCGCTGCTGTTGAGCGTGCTGCTTGGCCTTATCGGGGCCAGTGCCAAACTCTCTAGTGTGAAATTTCTACGAGTCCCCGCACAGCTCTATACCACACTGATTCGCGGGGTGCCGGATCTGGTGCTGATGCTCTTGATTTTCTACAGCCTGCAAACGTGGTTGACCAACATCACGGAGGCACTGGATTGGGAATACATAGAGATCAATCCATTTGTTGCCGGGATCATCACGTTGGGGTTTATCTACGGGGCCTATTTCACTGAGACCTTTCGCGGGGCGATGCTTGCTGTGCCCCGTGGACAGGTGGAAGCGGCCACCGCATATGGCTTAAGTCGTACTCAGCGCTTTCGCTTTGTGGTCTTCCCACAAATGATGCGTTTTGCTTTACCAGGCATCGGCAATAACTGGATGGTCATCCTCAAAGCCACTGCACTGGTGTCGATTATAGGCCTTGCTGACTTAGTAAAAGCAGCTCAGGACGCCGGTAAAAGCACCTATCAATTGTTCTATTTTCTGCTGTTGGCAGCGCTGATTTATTTGGCAATTACCAGCACTTCGAACTATGTCCTGCGTTGGTTGGAACGGCATTATGCGGCAGGCTCCCGGGAGGCAGTACGATGATCGAACTCTTGCAGGATTACTGGAAGCCTTTTCTCTATAGCGACGGCCATCACATCACGGGTCTGGCCATGACCTTGTGGTTGCTCAGTGCCTCAATCTTCATCGGTTTTCTGGCGTCGATTCCGCTGTCGATTGCCCGGGTTTCCTCCAAGTGTTACTGGCGCTGGCCTGTACAGTTCTACACCTACCTGTTTAGGGGGACGCCGCTCTACATCCAGTTGCTGATCTGCTACACCGGGATTTACAGCTTGGCTGCAGTGCGTGCCCAACCTGTGCTCGATGCATTCTTTCGCGACGCGATGAACTGCACCATCCTTGCGTTTGCGCTGAACACCTGCGCTTACACCACGGAGATTTTCGCCGGAGCAATTCGCAACATGGCCCACGGCGAAGTCGAAGCTGCGAAGGCCTACGGCCTGACGGGTTGGAAGCTCTATGCCTATGTGATCATGCCATCGGCACTACGCCGCTCGTTACCGTACTACAGCAACGAAGTGATCCTGATGCTGCATTCGACCACCGTGGCCTTCACTGCAACCGTCCCGGATATTCTCAAAGTCGCCCGTGACGCTAACTCTGCGACCTTTTTGACTTTTCAATCTTTTGGTATTACCGCACTGATCTACTTGATCGTTACCTTTGCGCTGGTTGGAGTGTTCCGCATCGCCGAGCGTCGGTGGCTGGCCTTCCTTGGTCCGGCTCACTAGAACTTAGTACTTTATTTGGCCGCTGATTAGGCCACGGGCTTTGTCGCCGGCTTTGATGGCTGTGCAGCGGCGAGCCATTTTCCCTTAGAGGATGATTGCGAACATGTACAAATTGACTGTTGAAGAACTACACAAGAGTTACGGTAACCACGAAGTACTCAAGGGCGTATCTCTGAAAGCCAAAACCGGTGATGTGATCAGTTTGATCGGCGCCAGTGGGTCAGGCAAAAGTACCTTCCTGCGCTGCATTAACTTTCTCGAAACACCCAACGACGGAGCCATGAGCCTGGACGGCAAGCAGATTCGCATGGTCAAAACCCATCATGGCATGCATGTGGCCGATGCCGCTGAGCTACAAAAACTGCGCACTCGTCTGGCCATGGTCTTCCAGCACTTCAATCTGTGGGGGCACATGACGGTTCTGGAAAACATCACCATGGCCCCGCGTCGGGTGCTGGGTGTTAGCAAAAAAGATGCTGAAGATCGTGCCCGACGTTATCTGGACAAGGTGGGGCTACCCGCGCGTGTAGCGGAGCAGTTTCCGGCATTCCTCTCTGGCGGCCAGCAACAGCGAGTGGCGATTGCACGTGCATTAGCGATGGAGCCGGAAGTTCTGCTGTTCGACGAACCGACGTCGGCGCTGGACCCGGAATTGGTGGGCGAAGTGCTGAAGGTGATTCAGGGGCTGGCCGAAGAAGGCCGGACCATGATCATGGTGACCCACGAAATGAGCTTCGCCCGCAAGGTGTCGAGCCAATTACTGTTTCTGCATCAAGGCCGCGTCGAAGAGCAGGGTGGGGCAGAGATTCTGGATAATCCGCGCAGCGAGCGCCTTCAACAATTTCTGTCTAATGGGCTGAAGTGAATAGAACTAACAATGAAAAGGAAGGAAAAAATCCCGATTCTTCACGAACATTGGGGCGTATTGATGAGGCAATCATTGACGTATTGCGCCATAACGGGCGCATCACGTATCAGAAACTAGCAACGCTGGTGCACCTAACCGCAAGCCCATGCCAGCAACGAGTTCGCAAGCTGGAAAGGCTAGGGGTGATTCGCGGTTATGGTGCGTTCATTGATGTGCAAAAGGTCTCACCGGGGTTGTCCCTACAGGTATTCGTCGCTATATCCAACCAGAACCGACGCACTGCGCAGAAAGCATTCGAAGAGTGTGTGGATAACTGTCCTCAGGTCCTGGAGTGCCGGCTTATTGGTGGTCCGTTCGAATATAGCCTACGCATGCGCTGCCAGGATATGAAGCACTATCGTGCACTTACGGAGGTTTGGTTGGAGAATGAGGAGCTGTATATCGACAAACTGGTTGCCTATCCTGAGCTGGCTATAGTTAAACATTCATCTGCGCACTACGACTAGTGGTTCAGAGTATTGCAATATACAAGCTATGCATGAGATGAGGCGGCGAAGGACTGAGCGCGTGACGTTGGCGTTAAATAATAAAAACAGTATTTTTAATCTCGGGTCAATTGCCAATGAATGTCAACTTAAAGTTCAGCCACAAAGTTTTGCTCGTTGCATCGCTCGTAGTCATTACAGCATTCTCATTATTCACACTATACAACGATTATTTTCAGCGCAACGCTATACGTACCAATTTGGAGCGCCACCTTGAGGAGATGAGCAAAATTACTGCAAGTAATGTCCAGTCCTGGCTGGCTGGACGTGTTCTGTTGATAGACACCATCGCTCAAACCGTTGCCAATGACAATAAACCGGACAGTGTGGTACGCCTGCTTGAACAGAAGGCTCTGCTCTCAACGTTTACCTTCACCTATCTTGGGGGCGGCGACGGTAGCTTTGCGATGCGACCAAAAGACGAATTGCCTGCCGACTATGATCCGCGTACACGACCTTGGTACAAGGATGCGATAGCGGCTGGTGGTGCGACTTTGACTGAGCCGTACCTGGATGCATCCACTGGCCAGTTGATGATGACTGTCGCTACTCCGGCTCACCATGGAAGCCAACCACTCGGCGTGGTCGGTGGCGATCTAAGCTTGGAAGCCCTCGCGAAAATTGTCAGTTCGCTCGATCTGAGCGGTATCGGCTATGCCTTCTTGGTCAGTGCCGACGGCAAGATACTTGCCCACCCGGATAAAGACCTGGTGATGAAAAATGTTAGCGATCTCTATCCGCAACACACGCCCGCTATCAGCACCCATTTCAGTGAGACTGAACAGGCGGGTGTTCCTTATATTCTAACGTTCTACCCGGTCAAGGGACTGCCCTCGGTGAACTGGTATATCGGCTTGTCCATCGACAAGAAAAAAGCCTACGAGGCGTTAGGCGATTTCCGCGCTTCAGCTATTTTCGCCACTCTGATTGCCGTGTTAATCACGCTGCTTTTACTCGGCATGCTCATCCACGTACTGATGCAACCTCTGAGGTTAATGGGCAAAGCCATGCGCGATATCGCCCAAGGGGAGGGGGACCTGACCCGACGTTTGGCCGTACATTCTCAAGATGAGTTTGGAGCATTGGCCTGCGACTTCAACCTTTTCGTGGAGCGTATCCAGCACTCAATACGCGAAGTCTCATCTGCAACCGAACAAGTTAATGAAGTGGCAAGGCGCGTGGTGCTTACCTCCAACTCATCCATGGCCAACTCCGACGAACAGGCCAATCGGACTAATAGCATTGCTGCTGCGATCAATGAATTGGGTGCGGCCGCTCAGGAAATCGCGCGCAATGCTGGTGATGCGTCACTCCAGGCATCTGATGCAAGGCTTCAAGCTGAGAGTGGCCGGCAAGTGGTGGTTCAGACGATCAACGCGATGAACGAGCTTTCAGGGAAAATTCGTACGTCCTGCAGCAACATAGAGACGCTGAATGGTAAGACGGTGAACATTGGCCGGATCCTTGAAGTAATCAAAGGTATTTCCGAACAGACCAATCTGCTGGCGCTCAATGCCGCTATAGAGGCTGCCAGGGCTGGTGAGGCTGGTCGCGGTTTCGCTGTGGTAGCGGATGAGGTACGCAGTCTTGCTTATCGCACTCAGACATCGGCCCAAGAAATCCATACGATGATTGAGGAGCTTCAGGTCGGCGCCCGTGAAGCGGTTTGCACCATGAGCGAAAGCGAACGCTATAGCAACGATGGTGTGATTATTGCTAACCAGGCTGGAGAGCGACTGGGTAGCGTCACTCAGCGTATTGGCGAAATCGATGGCATAAACCAGTCGGTCGCTACTGCTACGGAAGAGCAGACTTCAGTAATTGACTCGCTGAATATGGACATCACCGAGATCAAATCCCTCAACCAGGAAGGCAAGGAAAATCTCCAGGTCACCTTGCTTGCATGTGATGACCTCGAGCAACAAGCCAACCGACTCAAGTATCTGGTGGATAGCTTCCGTACTTAAGTTTAATAGATCGAACGCTGCTGATTATTAATTTGTCCTGTTTAGTGCGAACCCTAACTTATTGATACTGAGGGCAATTGAGCAAACTTAATCGCATCACACGTCGGATGTATCTCCTTACCTGAAACGAGACCAATTGGAGGGAACGATGCCTGCCTATGATTGAGCAGAGCTTGCAGCACTTAACGTTGATGATTTTTATAGCCTCGCACTTTACAGGCGAGGCTCCCTTACATGAAACAGGTGAAGTCCATGACCGTTCGACCCATGCTGCCTGGTATCCGTGCCATTGAAGCTGAAATGATTGAGTTGCGCCGCCACCTCCATGCTTACCCGGAGCTCAGCCTTAAGGAGTTCAAAACCTCAGATTTGGTTGCTGCCAAGCTCGAGTCGTGGGGATTTGAGGTGCATCGTGGCGTTGGGGGGACTGGAGTCGTAGGGCGTTTGCAGCAAGGTTGTGGAAGCAAGGTTATTGGTATTCGGGCAGATATGGATGCGTTGCCGATTCTGGAGCAGACCGGATTGCCGTATGCGAGCCAGCATCCAGGCGCCATGCATGCCTGTGGTCATGACGGCCATACTGCGATGCTGTTGGCTGCTGCGCAGCACCTAGCCAACTGCCGGCGGTTCAACGGTACGCTGGTGGTCATCTTTCAGCCAGCCGAGGAAAGCGATGGTGGCGCGCAGAAAATGCTGGATGATGGTCTCCTGGAGCGATTTCCCTGTAATGCGTTGTTCGGCATGCACAACATGCCTGGGTTGCCAGTAGGGAAGTTGGGTTTTAGGGCTGGGCCCTTCATGGCCTCCACCGATACTGTGGAAATTCGAATTGACGGTACGGGGGGGCATGGTGGAATGCCCCACAAAGCCATTGACCCCATACTTACTGGGGGGGCAATTGTCATGGCGTTGCAGAGTATTGTGTCGCGCAATACGGATCCTCTGGACACTGCGGTGATCACTGTGGGCTCCTTTCACTCTGGGGAGGCGCCCAATGTCATACCGGGGCATGCAGTGCTCCGACTCTGTGTTCGCGCCTTGAAGCCTAACGTTCGAGCTGACCTTCTCAAGCGGATTGTCCAGGTTGCCCAGGCTCAGGCGCTTAGCTTCGGCGCTAATGTGAGTGTGGAGGTTGATAGGGAAGAATCGTTGCCACCTTTGATCAATGATCCTCAGCTTACTGAGTTTGCCCGTCAGGTCGCTGTTGATTGGTTGGGTGAATCGGGGGTGATTCAAGACATGGCACCTATTGCTGCCAGTGAAGATTTTGCAGTGATGCTTGAGCATTGTCCTGGCAGCTATCTCTTTATCGGTAATGGGGATGGGGAGGGGGGGTGCATGGTGCATAACCCTGGGTACGACTTCAACGACGACTGCCTGGGGACGGGGGCCAGTTACTGGGTTCGGTTAGTTGAACAGTTTCTGGTTTGAGTCGGTTGAGATCAGGTTGCAGTACTTACCTGATCCAGCACCATTTGTGAGTGAGAAGCAAGAGCAGCAAAGTCACCAGCGCAATGATCGCGGCACTGGTGAAAACTAGGGATTGCTCCCCCGGCAAGAACTTCAGGAATGAAGAAAGAAACTGTCCGGAAAAATCGAAATTGAAAGGTACATAAGGTCACGTCTCATCTGATGTACGTCACTCTGCTTAATGGTCAGGTGGTTGCCGGTCCTGGCCAGGCACGTTGAAGTGCTTCATTCACAAAGCGGGTGAAGATCTGCACCCGAGCGGTATGTCTCAGGTCCTGATGGGTGAGAACCCAAAGTCCCGTTTTGAAGGCGTTGAGTCCTTCGAACGGGACCCGCTCAAGGCCAGGGGTTGAATCTCCCAAATAGCAGGGCAGTGCGGCTATTCCCAAACCGCCCAAAGCTGCTTGCCTCAGGGTGACCAAAGAGTCGGCTTTGAAAACAATGGACGTTACCGGCACGCTGGCACGTAGCCATTTTGCGATGTCCAGCTGACCTAGTGCGAGGTCCGGGGCGAGCCACCGATTGAAGTGGACTGGATCAATGTTCCTGTGACGCTCAGAAAACCCCCGGGCGGCATAAACGGCAAACCTGACATCGGCGATTCGCCTTCCTATCAACGTGTCGGGAGGACTGTCACCGGTCCGTATTGCTACATCGGCATGCCGTTGGGCCAGATCGCTGATGAAATTTCCGGTGGTGACTTCAAGTGATATCTTAGGGTGGCGTTCGCTGAACTCCCCAAGTACCCGCGGTAAAATGGACGCCATCAAAGTATCGCACGTGGTAATGCGGAGTACGCCCTCCAATCGCAGATCCTTTCCTTCAAGTTTGCGGGAAAGTTCTCTGACGGCAATATTTATGATCTGTGCGTGTTGGCGCCGACGCTGAATTGACCCAGTTACCGAGATGCCACTGACCCAGTCGGATTCCTCGCGAACCATTTCCAGTGCTTGATTCTGCCGATTGGAGTTGGGTCAGTCTTGCGTCGGCACGTAGATCAATTCGGCGTCGGCGCCAACAGGCACCACTTGCAGACTGATCCAGGGCGTCATCGACAGTAAGCTTGATAGTGCTTTTGTCGTGGACCCGGTCAATCACCCGGAATTGCTCGTCTTCCAGCGAGCGAATCCTCGCGGAAACGTTCGACTACACGGCGTTCAATTCGCTGGCTGCCTTGTTCATGCTGCCGTGCCGCGCAAGCATCGGCACCTTGAGATCCGTTACGCCCATCGTTGTTCACCTATCTCAAAAACCAATAACTGATTACATAAAGTAGCTTTTGAGAGATTGGTTTTCATGGAAGTCAAAGACAATTAAAGCTTTGCTGTTTTCATCAAAAGAGATTGCAAGCATCATTAATGATCGTTTTACATGATCATGGGCCAGGCATAGGTTGAGGGTGCACATGCACCGCAGCCAGTGGCAAATCGAGTCTTCGAATTTGAGGCTGTGGAACAACAATAACTCTTCCACTGCAATACGGAGTCAACGTGAATCATGCATCCGAATCAGCCAGAATTCGCAACCACCCCCGGTATCGGGATTTGGTATCACGGCAGCGAAGATTCATCGCTTGTCTTACTGCCGCCACCCTTGTCCCGTACTTCACGTTCATCCTCATCGCCGCGTTTGCGCCCCACCTTCTTGCCCAGAAGCTCTCCGCGACAAGCATCATCAATATAGGTTGGCCGCTGGGCGTCGCATTCATCGTCGGGGCCTGGTTGTTTACCGGCTTGTACATCCTGCGTGCCAATGGTGAGTTCGATGATCTCACCGCAGAAGTCCGCGCGGGGGCAATCGTATGAAACCGATCCTTCGCTACCTCATAGTTCCTTCTCTCCTGGGCGCGGTAACGACTTGCGCCTCGGCCGCCGACGTCTTGCAGGCGGTCGAAAAGCAGCCCCTCAACATCACCGCGATTGCGATGTTTCTGGTCTTCGTGCTGACGACATTAGGCATTACCTATTGGGCTGCCTCCAAGACCAAATCGATGGACGATTTCTACACCGCCGGCGGGGGAATTACCGGTTTTCAGAACGGTTTGGCGCTGGCTGGTGACTACATGTCGGCGGCTGCGTTACTGGGTGTCACCAGCATGATTTTCTTCAACGGCTTCGATGGGGTGCTCTACTCGATCAGTTTCTTCGTCGCATGGCCACTGCTGCTGTTTCTTTTTGCTGAGCGCATCCGCAATCTGGGGCGGATCACCATCTCGGATATTGCGTCGTTTCGACTCGATCAAAATCGAATCCGAACGATGACAGCCTTTGGTTCGTTGACCGTGGTCTGCTTTTATCTGGTGGTTCAGATGGTGGGAGCGGGGCAGCTGATCCAGCTTCTTTTCGGTCTTCCCTACAACTATGCGGTGATCGCTGTCGGCCTTTTGATGGCGGTCTACGTCACGTTTGGCGGGATGGTCGCAACCACCTGGGTTCAGATCATCAAGGCAGGGCTTTTGCTGTTGGGCGGAACGTTGTTGGCCGTTTTGGCTATGAGTAAATTCGGGTTTTCCTTCGAGCTGCTGTTTGAGAAAGCGGTTGCTGCTCATCACGATGGCGAGCTGATCCTGCTGCCAAGCAAGCTGGTGGCCGACCCGCTTGCGCTCATTTCGCTGTCACTTGGCCTGGTCTTTGGCACGGCAGGATTGCCGCACATCCTCATGCGTTTTTTCACTGTGCCGGACGCCAAGCAAGCGCGCAAATCGGTATTCGTCGCGACAGGCTTCATCGGCTTCTTCTACCTGATCGTGGCGATATTGGGTCTGGCGGCGATAGTGATCGTTGGGCAAGACCCAGCCTTCTATGAGTCGGGCATTTTGGGTGGAAAACTCATCGGCGGTGGGAACATGCCGGTGATGCATCTGGCAAAAGCCGTCGGCGGTGACCTGTTACTGGGCTTCATCTCCGCCGTCGCTTTCGCCACGATCCTGGCCGTGGTCTCCGGACTGACAATGGCGGGTACCTCGGCGATTTCACATGACCTGTATGGCATGGTCTTCCGGAAAAATCTCGCCAATTCAACAGACGAGCGACGTGTTTCGCGGATCGCTTCGGTCGGCATCGGCATTGTTGCGGTGGTGCTGGGTATTTTGTTCAAGGACCAGAACATCGCGTTCCTGGTGGCGCTGACGTTCGGCGTGGCGGCTTCGGTCAACTTTCCGATACTGGTGCTTTCGATGTATTGGAAAGGATTGACCACACGAGGCGCGTTGATCGGCGGTATCGCTGGGCTGGTGAGCTCGGTCAGCCTGGTCGTTCTCTCGCCGGCGGTGTGGGTCAAAGTGCTGGGGAATCCCGAGGCGATTTTCCCTTTCGACTACCCGGCAATCATTTCGATGAACTTGGCGTTCTTCTTCACCTGGCTCGGCTCGGTCACCGATCGCAGCGCCGGGGCAGTGCTTGAGCGCGAGCGTTTCGATGACCAGCTCATCCGCGCCCAGACCGGCCTTGGAGCTTCACAGGCTGTCAGTCATTAAGACGCCGTCATCCCGACGAAGAAATGCCAGTCACTTTCCTATCCTGATTTGCACACTCTGCAAAAGGAGTCAGCCATGCAACTTCGAGACAATGGCTTAAGGTTCTCACCTATCACCGTCGTGCTGCATTGGGTCGTGGTGCTGTCGCTGCTTGCAATCATCTGCCTGCAGGTGGTGATCGGCCAAGCGTCCAGCGACGCCATGCGGATGCCGTTCGCACACCTTCAAAACCTGCTGGGTCTGGTCGTGTTTCTGGTATCGATCTACCGGTTCTGGGGCAGGATCACCTCTTACCATCCTCTGCCCGTGGGCACACCCAATCCCATCGAAGTGATCATCAGCCGTTCCGTTGCCGTGGCGCTCGCCCTGGCGATGGTACTGCTGCCGGTAGCGGTGTGGGCTTCGAGGTCTGCTGCCGGAGAGGCGGTCGATCTGCCTGGAGGATTTTCAATTCCGGCGCTCTTGCCCCCTAACACAGCGCTGAAGCATGTCGTCGATGTGCTCTTCGATGTCGGTGCGTCGGCGTTCCTGGCGGGTCTGGCACTGCATGTTTTCGGGGCGGTCAAGAATCACTTTCTCCTAAAGAACAACACGCTAAAGCGGATGCTTGGAAAACATGTGGAGCTGTGAGTCATGAACGAAGCCAAATTTGATTTTCCTGGTAATGCGATCACTCAACTCTGTGGTGTGAAGTACCCCATCTTTCTCGGTGGGATGGCGGCCATTTCCGGCCCTCAGCTCGTTGGGGCAGTCGCCAATGCCGGAGGCATGGGCGTGATTGGCGGTTTGCGTCTCCCGCCGTTGGCCTTGCGCCGATGGATACAGGAAACCCGGGCGCTGACCGACCAACCCTTTGGCGTGAACCTGGTTCCGCAGTTCGGTGGCCCGGATGTCTTCGAAGCGCAGTTTCAGGTCATCCTCAAAGAAAAACCCAGGCTGCTGTCACTGTTTTATGCCGAGGCTTATTCCGCCAATATGATTCCCCGGGCGAAAGACGCGGGGTTGATCGTCATGGTGCAAGCGGGGTCGGTGGAGTTGGCCAACATTGCCCTCGCGCAAGGTGCTGACATTATCGTGGCGCAAGGCAGTGAAAGTGGTGGTCATTTGAACCGAGGCACGATCGGCATCATGCCGTTGTTGACTTCAATCCTTGCTGTTTCGCAGGGGCGACCGGTACTGGCGGCGGGCGGCATCACCAACGGCGACGATGTGCGGGCGCTGATGTCGCTCGGCGCGTCAGGGGTGGTGGTGGGCACGGCTTTTATTGCCACCGACGAGTCGAATGCGCATCCGTTGTACAAGCAAAAAATCGTGGAGGCGACGACGGATGACACTGAGTACCGGACGGGGTATTCGTTCGGCTGGACCTACGGGACACCTCATCGGGTCATTCCCAATCGAGACAAGTGGAACCTGTTGCGTTTTATCGGCGGTGGCGCCCGCGCGATCGACAAGCCACGGATGGCCAGGAAACTGTCACTGTACGCGGGCCAGGGCGTTGGAAAGATCCACAGTGTCGTCCCAGCTGCAGAGCGTGTCGCTGAGCTCGCCCTAGGGCTACCGGCTGCGGCAAATCGACTTCAAGCAGAGGAGGGCGGCAACGTTGATTTTTCCACGAATGGTCGGCTCTTTCTTGAGCAGAGAAGTACAACGCGGCCGCTTGGGTGGCAGTGAACGGCCGCTCTAATCAAGGTCTGCTGCCAGCGGCTCGGTGTTATTCGCCGAGCCGTTTTTCCTTCTCGCGCAGCTGTTGCCGGGACCGGATTTACAGAGTCGTTGGCCGGGCACTCTGTTCCTGCGCCAACCTGAGGAACGCGCTCATTGCCGAGGTGATCATCGTGTCGTTTCTGCGGATGAAGACTGTTGAAACGTTTGCGAACTCGGACGGTAGCGTGTGGCAGCGAATCGCATGCCGCACGCTGCAAGTCTCTGCAATGGTCTTGGGCAGCAAGGTCACGCCCATGCCGGCGGCGACGCACGACAAGATGCCGTCGAGCGTTCCCAGTTCCATGATCTGGTTGGGCACCAGTCCGACTTGATAGAACCAGTTTTCCAGTGTTGAGCGATAGAAGCATCCAGTGCGGAAGACGAGCACCGTTTGCTGGGGAATTTTCTCGATGAGCGCCGCCAGCGAGTCAAAGTGGCCGCTACTGACCAGCACCAGTTCTTCTTGAAAAACCTCTTCCTGCGCCAACGCTGAGTTCTGGTGAAATCCGCCCACGAATGCGCCGTCGAGTCGATGCGCTTCAATCGCCTTGATCAGCTCAACGGTTGTCCCGGTTAGCAGCGACAGCTGAACCTCGGGGTATTTTTCGCGGTACTTCGTCAGGACTTGTGGCAACCGGATGGCTGCCGTGGTTTCCATTGATCCCAGCCGAAGTAATCCCGTCGGGATACCGGTATCCGTCAAGGCACTGCGACTTTCGTCGGTCAGCTGCAGGATGCGCCGCGCATAACCGAGGAAGGTCTCGCCCGCCGACGTCAGCACTACCCCAGACTTTTTACGGATGAACAGCTCCCGATTGAGTTCGGCTTCAAGCTCCTTCACCCGCATGGTGACGTTGGACTGCACCGTATTCACATTGACGGCGGCTGCCGTGAAGCTGCCAAGCTCGGCAACCGCGCAGAAAATCTTCAGTTGGCGCATTTCCATGATCATTGCTACCTATCATAAAAAGTGATGAATAGCATCACAAGTCATCATTTTACTGGATTTGTTGGCGGTTAGTAAAGTCAACAAAACAGGCTGATGAGCGTAACTGGACGATGACACTCACTTCAAAAATTGACCATATCTTTGCCGGAGGCATGGGGACCTTGAAGCCCGAGGGGCAGCTTACGGGCATCTTTAAACAGAAAGTCTCAGGCCCCGCTCGCGTCGAGTTCCATGGAATTGTCGGTGACCAGCACGGCGACCCCAGGGTTCACGGCGGACCGGAAAAGGCTGTTCATCACTATGCGGCAGAAAATTATCAGCGTCTGGCGCTGGCCTTTGCGCACTGCGCCCATGAGCTGATCCCAGGCAGCCTGGGGGAGAACATTTCAGCGCTCGAACTCTCCGAGCGAAACGTGCATATCGGTGACGTGTTCCAGATCGGGAGTGCGGTTTTGCAGATCTCTCAGCCTCGCAGCCCGTGTTGGAAAATCAATCATCGCTTTGACGCTGAGCGAATGTCGATGCATGTCGCCAAAGAGCGAATCACCGGTTGGTATTACCGGGTCATTCAGCCGGGCTTCATTGAAGCGGGGGACACGATCGAATTGCTGGAAAGGCAAACGCAGCGCTTTTCCATCGATGAGTTTTGGCAGGTGCAGTTGTCGCACAGGCCTTTGATCGACGATCTCCTGGAGCTGACTACTGTGCGTGGCCTGGCCGAGGATTGGAAGCGACGCCTGGGTGAGCGAGCGAAGTGGCTGCAAAAACGTCTTCACAAAATGTGATTCATAGGATCACTAATCATCATTTTACACGATTTATAGGCTGGCCTACTTTGGCCGTGACAGGCGCGCTGATGGCCCGAGGATCGCAGTTGATCCGAGTGTTTGAAAACCCGCCTGGCACTTCCTGACTACAACAAGAGATGGCTCTTATCCACCATCAGGGGACACCCGCCATGAGCACCCAGCCAGCAGACATCGCACACTACATTCACGGCCGCGTGACGCACGGTACTTCAGGCCGCACGCAGAACGTCACAAACCCCGCCATCGGTTCAGTCATTGGCAAAGTGGCCCTCGCCAACGCCGCTGAAGTTGACGCGGCGGTGAAATCGGCAGCGCAGGCTTTTCCAGCCTGGTCGGCAATGCCGCCACTGCGTCGCGCACGCATCATGTTCAAGTTTCTGGCGTTGCTCAACGAACACCGCGACACACTGGCGCGAATGATCACCAGCGAACACGGCAAAGTCTTCACCGACGCCCAGGGCGAAGTGACGCGCGGCATTGAGGTCGTCGAGTTCGCCTGCGGTATTCCGCAACTGCTCAAGGGTGACTACACCGAGCAGGTCTCCACCAACATCGACAACTGGACCATGCGCCAGCCGCTGGGCGTGGTGGCCGGCATCACCCCGTTCAACTTCCCGGTGATGGTGCCGATGTGGATGTTCCCGGTGGCCATCGCCTGCGGCAACACCTTCGTGCTTAAGCCAAGCCCGATCGATCCTTCGCCCTCGTTGCTGATTGCCGAACTGTTCAAGGAAGCTGGGCTGCCGGACGGTGTCTTTAACGTTGTACAGGGCGATAAAGAAGCGGTGGATGCGCTGATCGATCACCCGGACGTCAAAGCGGTAAGCTTTGTCGGATCGACGCCGATTGCCAACTACATCTACGAGACGGGGGCCGGTCATGGCAAGCGTGTGCAGGCGCTGGGGGGCGCGAAGAATCACATGGTGGTGATGCCCGACGCCGACATCGACCAAGTGGTCGACGCGCTGATCGGCGCGGCTTTCGGTTCCGCTGGCGAGCGCTGCATGGCGATCTCTGTGGCGGTTTTTGTCGGTGATGTTGCCGATAAGGTGATGCCGAAACTGGTGGAGCGCACCCAGACACTGAAGGTGCTTGAGGGGATGAACCTGGCGGCCGAGATGGGCCCGATCGTGTCGCAAGTGGCGCTGCAACGCATCACTGGCTACATCGACCAGGGCATTGAGGAAGGCGCAGAGTTGCTGGTCGATGGGCGCGGCTTTGACGGCACGCAGGCCGGCGCGAATTGTGCTGAAGGGTTCTGGCTCGGTGGCACCGTGTTCGACCATGTCACTCCCGAGATGAAGATCTACAAAGAGGAAATCTTCGGTCCGGTGTTGGCGTGCATGCGCGTGAAGGATTTTGCAGCGGCCGTCGATCTGGTCAATTCACACGAATTCGGGAATGGCACCGCTTGCTATACCCGCGACGGTCACATCGCCCGTGAATTCGCCAGCCGCATTCAGGTGGGGATGGTCGGCATCAACGTGCCGATTCCGGTGCCGATGGCGTGGCACGGTTTTGGTGGCTGGAAGCGCTCGCTGTTCGGTGACACACACGCTTACGGCGAAGAGGGCGTGCGCTTCTACACCAAGCAAAAGTCGATCATGCAGCGTTGGCCGAACAGCATCGCCAAGGGCGCGGAATTTGCCATGCCGACCTCCAAGTAAGCACTGCTTTCTGCTCCACAGGTTTGGGGTGGATGACGTGTTGGCACGGGATTGCATGCATCGTTTTTCCCAGGGGGGCGAACTCCACGCTCCCAATTTTTTACCGCTAAGGTGCACCGTTATGCCACTGCTCAAGTTCGACATTATCCTGGGCCGCGATGACGCACAGCTCAAGACCCTTTTGGATGCGACCCATCAGGCCATGGTCCAGGCCTTTGAAGTGCCATCCAGTGATCGCTATCAATGTATCACGCAACATCGTCTAGGGGAGTTGGTGCTGCAAGACACCGGATTGGGTTACACACGCTCAGCCAATGCCGTCTTGCTGACGGTGATTTCGCGACCGCGGTCACAGGAGCAGAAGACTGCTTTTTACCGCTTGCTGGCTGAGAAGCTGTGGGTCGATTGTGGTCTGTCGCCCGATGACTTGATTGTTTCGCTGGTGGAGAACGCCGATGCGGACTGGTCCTTCGGCCGTGGAAGGGCGCAATTCTTGACCGGGGAGCTCTAGCCTTAGCCGAGTGGATCGATTCCTGTCGGGAGAAAAAAATGGATCTGGTTCAGCTTGAGATATTTAAGGTCGTCGCCGAGCTGGGGAGTATCAGTGCGGCGGCGCAGCGGATCCGCCGGGTTCCTTCGAACATGACTACGCGAGTCCAGCAACTGGAAGCGGATCTGGGTGTGGACCTGTTCATTCGCGAGAACAAGCGGTTACGGCTTTCTCCCATTGGCTGGAACTTCCTGGACTACGCAAAGCGGATCCTGAGCCTGGTAGAGGAAGCCCGCCTGACGGTCGCGGGTGAGGAGCCTCAGGGACCTTTTTCGCTGGGAGCACTGGAGAGTACTGCGGCCGTTCACCTTCCTGCGTTGCTGGCCGAATACGCCCAGACATACCGTAAGGTCGAGATAGAGCTGTCCACCGGGCTGTCCGGGACGATGATCGACGGCGTGTTGTCCGGACGTTTGGCAGCAGCGTTCGTCGATGGGCCGATCTTGCATCCGGCTCTGGACGGTATGCCGGTGTTCGAGGATGAGATGGTGATTATCGCACCGCTCAATCATCCACCCATCGGTCGTGCGCAAGACGTCAACAGCAAGAGCATTTATGCGTTTCGTGCCAACTGTTCATCTCGGTACCTCGTTGAAAACTGGTTTGCACAGGATGCGGCCGTACCGGGGAAAATTTACGTAACGGAGTCCTATCACGCAATGTTGGCCTGCGTCAGCGCAGGTGCTGGTGTGGCGCTGATGCCTCGCAGCTTGCTGGAGAGCATGCCTGGAGGCAGCGCGGTGAGTATTTGGCCGATATCCGAGCCATTTCGCTTGCTGAATACCTGGCTGGTGTGGCGCCGGGGGAGGGCTTCCCAAAGTCTGGTGATGTTTATAAAACTTTTGGAGGAAGGAGGGATGGCCTCCAATGAGTTTGAATGTTCTGGAAAGACAGCGCCAAGAGAACAGGCGCAATAGCTTTTACTCCCAAATAGAGCGTGGCCAGGCTGCCAGTTTGGATGCAGCGTCCAAGCGCTTCCTGACACCCGCATACATTCCTTTCAGGTGATGCCATGTCCAATACACTGCTGTCCCTTTTGAGCATTGAACTCCCGATCCTTCAATCACCCATGGTGGGCGTTTCCACCCCCAGACTTGCGGCAGCGGTGTCGGGTGCCGGCGGGCTGGGCGCCATTGGCATCGGGGCGAGCAACGTCGAGCAGGCGCGGAGCATAATCCGAGAGACGGCTGCGCTGACGGAAAAACCCTTCAATGTGAATCTTTTTTGCCACCAACCTGCTGTCCACGACGGTCTCCGAGAGTCGCGGTGGCTGAATTTTCTGAGGCCGCTTTTTGCTGAGTTCGGGGCCGCTCCTCCAGCGTCGCTTCGTGAGATCTATACCTCATTCGTCGAAGACCCGGACATGCTTCAGATGCTGCTGGAAGAAAGGCCAGCGGTGGTCAGCTTCCATTTTGGATTGCCCCCTCAACCTGCGATCGATGCACTCAAGGCCGCAGGCATCATCTTGTTATGTTCCGTGACGAACCTGGCCGAAGCGCAGATGGCGGAGCATGCAGGTTTGCACGCCTTGGTGGCTCAAGGTTTCGAAGCCGGGGGGCACCGCGGGGTATTCGATCCACAGCAGGACACTGAGATGGGGACGTTTGCGCTTGTGCGGGTGTTGAACGGTGCTTGCAGACTGCCGGTGATCGCGGCGGGCGGTATTATGGACGGCACAGGTATCAAGGCGGTCATGCAACTGGGGGCCAGTGCCGCACAGTTGGGAACAGCGTTCATCCTCTGCCCTGAATCTTCTGCCAATTGCGCCTATCGTGAGGCCTTGAAAGGTCCGCGTGCACATCAAACCAAAGTCACAAGCGTCATTTCCGGCCGTCCGGCTCGGGGTATGGTCAATCGCAACTTCACTTATCTCGAGGCGAGTGGCACAGCGCTGCCAGACTATCCGCTCACCTATGACGCCAACAAAGCGCTTAACGCCGCAACAACCGCCAAAGCAAACACGGATTTTGCCGTGCAGTGGGCCGGCCAGGGAGCACCACTGGCCCGTGAACTGCCTGCTGCAGTGTTGGTGAACTTGCTCGCAGCGGAAATGAAATTCTGACTCGATACACTGCGGCCTCCCTGGTCAGGGTTGGGCGCTGCTCCTGAATCGATCAAGAACCACCGGCGGCGATGAATTCTGGCCAACGAACGAAAAAAACCGATAGGTTGATCCTGCCGGGGTTCCGTTTTTTTTACACATGCAGCTCGTCCCAGCCTCTACCGGCAATACGACGCGTTTCCGAGCTGAATAGCGCCTATTGACCGTCCGCTGTACGAGCGTCGCGACGAACTCGCCCAGGACTTCGGCAAGGCCCGCGCCGACTGGATGATCGAGAACTCGCGCAACCTGTGCCTGTACTGTTGGCGCCGACGCCAAATTGACATAGTGGGGATGCGGCGTAAATCTTGGACTACCTGGAGGTAGTTCATGTATTCATACGAAGACCGTATCCGAGCGGTCAAGCTCTACATCAAACTGGGCAAGCGAACCGGGGCAACTATTCTTCAGTTGGGCTGCCCGACGAAGAACTCTTTGAAGAGCTGGCACGCAGAGTATGAGCGATGCCTCGACCTGCCGCGTGGCTACGAGAACTCGAAGTCGAAGTACTCACTGGCCCAAATGGAAAAGGCTGTCGGGCACTATCTCGAATACGGTCGCAACATCGCCGCTACCATCAAGGCGTTGGGCTACCCCGCGCGGGATTCGTTGCGTGCCTGGATTTACGAAATGCACCCCGAGTTGCATACGCGTATTGTCGGTCGATCAGACGGGTTTGCCCGGCCGCCAGCGGTGAAGCAGGCAGCGGTCATCGCGCTGTGCACGCGAAAAGAAAGTGCGAAAGCCCTGGCTCAAAAGCTGGGCGTGTGCAGGCCTACCTTGTACAACTGGAAAAACCAGCTACTCGGCCCATAGGTATCCCCATCCATGAAGTGTCAGCTTGAACCCTCATCGTCACCGGAACGAGAGGAGTTGCAGCGGCAACTCGAATCTCTCCAGCTCGATGTTCGCCGTTTGCAGCTTGAACATGACCTGTTGATGAGGGCGAATGAACTCATAAAAAAAGAGACGGGCATCAACCGGCAAGTCCTGACCAATCGGGAGAAGACATTGCTGGCTGATGCCCTAAGGCAGAGGTACTCCTTGCTAGAGCTGCTTGACGCGTTGGGCTTGGCCCGAGGCTCCTATTTCTATCATCGAGCCCGAATGCAGGTCGCGGAAAAGTACACCGAAGCGCGTCGTGCCATGGCTGACATATTCGAGCGCAATCATCGTTGCTATGGCTACCGTCGGATGCGAGCTTCGTTGAGCAGGCAGCGTGTGCGCCTTTCAGAGAAGGTGGTGCAGCGCTTGATGAAGCAGGATTGCCTAGTCGTCGCCAAGCCGAAACGGCGTCGATACGGTTCCTACCTCGGGGAGATCAGTCCGGCGCCGGAAAACCTCCTCAACCGCGACTTCACGGCCCTAGCTCCGAATGAGAAATGGCTGACCGACATCTCGGAGTTCCAGATCCCGGCCGGAAAGGTGTACCTGTCCCCCATGATCGATTGCTTCGATGGGAAGGTAATCAGTTGGTCGATCGGCACGCGTCCCGACGCCGAGCTTGTGAACACGATGCTGGATGCCGCTGTCGAAACGGTGGCCAACAACGATAAACGGCCTGTTGTTCACTCTGATCGTGGCGCTCACTACCGCTGGCCCGGCTGGTTATCGCGCATCGCTGATGCGAAGATGATTCGTTCGATGTCGCGCAAAGGCTGCTCACCTGACAACGCGGCTTGTGAAGGTTTCTTCGGCCGACTGAAAACGGAGCTGTTCTATCCTCGCAACTGGCAGTCAACGAGCATCGAGCAGTTCATTCAGGCCTTGGATTCATACATTCGCTGGTACAACGAAAAACGTATAAAGATTTCCCTCGGCGCGCTCAGCCCCATTGAGTATCGTGAAAGCCTGGGCTTCGCGGCATAACCAGTCCAAGTTTTTGTCCGCATCCCCCTCTAAATTTAAGCCGGCGTGTTGAACTGCTGTGTTGCGCTTTTTTATCTTCACATAATTATCCATGGGCTCGGCGTCGTTGGTGAAAGAACTAGCGTCAATGAACTACTCGCCCGACTCAACCCGACGTAAAGAAGGCAGCGATTTTTCTCCGCCGCGGAGAAGTGTTGGGCATCACAAGGAATCAACAGTGCGTTGGCGCATTCAAGACCTTTGGCCTTGTGAATGGTACTTATAGCGCGGGGCGGTATGGACGGGGGCATTTGAGTTCTACGGCTGCTCAGCTGCGTGTAGCCCTGTTCCGGATCATCGAAACTTCCCAGCTTGAGCGCCTCATAAAACTCGCGTCGAAGATCTATTTTTACACCGTTGAAAGCCTCTTCGTCCTTGATGAATTCATGTAAGAGGTTCAAGGCTGCTCCAACCCCTCTATGGTCAGGGGCTTCGAGAAGACAGCGCGCTAATCGCTGAATTAATGCCGGCTTCCCTCGGCACCTAGCCGCACATCCCGTTTGGATTTCCTGCTTCAGACGGTTTCCAAAAGCAGACGGCGTAAAACCAATACCAACTTCGCCAACGAATTCGCAAAAGGATTTCGCCAGAGCCAGGGCGTCTCCAATATGCCGACGGCAACTAATTACGAGTTGTGATAATGCCGATCGGGTGAATCCCTCCCAAATGGGAATGGTCCGCCACCACATCGCATTCAGACTGCGAATTGTCGTGTTATGGGCAGAAAGGATGAGAAGTCCTCCGTCTCTTCGCGTCACGCGATTGATCTGCCGAGCTTCCTCTCTGGGAACCTGATACTGCCCATGTCGCTGAGCTTGGTTATCAGCCTCAATTATTGAAAGGCCTGGTGGAAGCCGACCTCGCAAATCTATTGCGTTACCTTGTCGTAGCATCTCACGTGCTTCCAGAGTCCACTCGCCCAACGCGCGCGAGCCTTGATCCCAGCGATGTGGATAGTCCAAAAGTTCTGTGGCGTTGCTGGCTTCCACGAGTCGCTCCCACCTGGCGGTAGTCTCAGCGTTAGAACCGTAGATTGCCTGCATTGGATCTGCAAACACGATCAGCCGAGAACCGGCAACTCCGATGGTCATTATGACGCCATGCTGTCCCTCGTTCGCGTCTGGTGCTCATCACAGATAACAATGGGATATCTGCTTGCCAGCGCCCCGCATATTGCAGATGACCGGTCCAGTAACGCAGAGACTTTCCTGGCGAGTTGATCAAAGCCCGAAGCACCTTGAGCAAAAGCCCAAGCGGAAACGTCGGATGGCAGATTGAGCACGCGATGGTAGGCCGACGCAATTTGGACAATGAGCGAATCTATGGTGCCAATCTGCACACGCGGACCCACTCCTCTGGTTCTCGCGGTAAACACGCTACAAGCGGCGTGAGTATGAGTCAGTATCAAGATTCGTTGGCCTTGTCTGACCGAGCTTGCCGCTTCTCTTGCATACTCCGCTGCTTGATAGGTTTTTCCGCAACCTGCGGGGGCTTCTATGACGACTAAGCGGGCATCCGAACGAAGAGCTGCTGCAACGGAGGCATCGCTCATTGTTCAACCTCTGGGAGAGGAACAAGCCCAACACTGGTTCGAATAGCATTTAGGAACGGCACCATACGTGCCTGCAGGTGCGGCCATGCCTCAAGTGCGTGAATCTTGTCAGCCAGTTCTCGGCCACCAATTACAGACTTGAACCAGACGGAGGAATGCCCCTTATAAGGGTTTTTGATGGTTCTTTCGGCGTTCGCCAAATGCTCAGGGATCTGACCAGTCGCAGCGGCAACGATCAAGCTTTTTAATTCTTGATCGGGGCGATCAGCAATCAGATTGAAATCGGCTGCCTGGATCTCAAGCCGGTCGGCTAAGGTCCTCAGACGCATGCCTGTTTTTTCTGCAGCTGGGTCTTCGATGAGTTGAAATATACGAGCAGAAGGTATCAGGGGAATAATGTTTTCCTCGAGGCAGCCCTGTTGCCACTGAAAGAGGAGATTGCCCATTCGTTCCCTTAGCGTTTGCCAGCGCCCCTCGAATCTCCCTTCAAAATCTGCAAAACCCGCAAATTTAATACCGCCTGAAGACAGCGCCTCTAATAGACTTAAAACATTGTCATTCCCCGTCGCGTCGCTGATGTAAATGCCCTGGTCGCGCCACCCGGACACGTATCTGTCCAACAAAGCCGCTAAGAAGCCCACCTCTGTTGAACCCTCAGCAACAATAGTAAGTCGAGAGAGGAATGCCTCAGGATCTGCTGACTGATGCCGCTCGACTTTGTCCCGGGGTAAGGCGCCAATGCTGCCGGTCGAATCAATGTACCAAAGAGAAGCTGGCCCAGAGGCACTGACAACTGTCGAACTGTGGGTCGTGACGAATGCTTGGCCAGTGCTCTCGATAAGCGTCTTCATCAGCTGTCGCTGTCGGTAGGGTTCCAACCCGCGCTCTAACTCATCTACAACGGTGATAGGATGGCCTTCCTGCAGGGAGTCAGCAATAGCCAACGCGGCTAATCGCCGAGTTCCGGATCCCCAACTGATTAGGGGGAGAGCGATTCCGTTTTTATTTGAGGTCAAGCCGATCAGTGCGTTGACTGACACTCCCGCATTGCCAACAAATGCCAGGCCTAACTCGGTTGGTAGCGATCTAAGCCCAAACAAATCATCCAGTGCGTTTAACTTGTCCCTGGCCGGCTGATCCAGATGTTGCTCAATTTGGTCTGACGCGATCTCTCTGCCAAGACGTGCGCGCAGCCCTCGGTCAGCAAGCAGTCTGTCCAAACCGGCGCCGTACACCAGGCGTAAATCGCGGTCGCTGTGATCATCTCCGGAGAGTTTAACGACTCCGATGGATCGACGAAGAGCCACGGACATCGAAACACAGGTGCCATCCGGCTGTGCTATTTCAAACGCGAGCTCCAGCTCAGCGGTACCTCTGACTCTTAACTTGTATACAGCCGGGCGGGGTGCTTGCTCATCTCCAACAGCTTCAGGTAGGACGGCATTGCTGCCATCCCATTCCCAAGGCCAAGCCATCGCTCCTTGTTGATTGATAGCGCCTTCTCCAGGTAACGAAATCACTGCCTCGATGAGAAATTCAGCCGCTACTTCTCGATTGCAGTAATCAGCATCTGCCAAGGTGTAGCTGTTGGTTGGACTGAGAAGAAGAGCAATCGCCTCCAGTAACGTCGACTTCCCTACATTACCTCCACCTAGGATGACGTTGACCCCAGCGTTGGGGCGCCATTCCAAGGAATGAATGCCTCTGAAATTTTCAACTTTGAGGTAGTGAAAGCATGCGGCCATTGGGATCCATCCTCTGTTCCTGTCACGGGTAGGCAGGAGTGAAGACGTGCATGCGATATCAGTCAATGCGAAGTTATACAGTCTCTTTCACAGTGATCCCTCAGAACTGTGAGATTTATCCTGCCAGGATTCGATTGGTTACTTCATTTGGCCAGCTGGGTTCGGATTCCGTCACAGAAACTAATGACTTCGTTTTATTTTCTAATGACCACTGAAGGCTGAGTAGACGGTAATTGCATTAGTCTGTGTAAACCAAAAGTTTATAGTGGCGCGTATGGAAACCTTCAGCAGTATCGAATGCTTTGTGCGCAGCGCCGAGGTCGGCAGCTTTGCCGAGGCCGCGCGGCGCTTGAGCCTGACCCCGGCGGCGGTGGGCAAGAGTGTGGCAAAACTCGAGGGTCGGCTAGGTGTGCGGCTGTTTCAGCGCAGCACCCGCAGTCTGACGCTGACCGAGGCTGGTCAGCTGTTCCTCGGAGAAGTCAGTTCCAGCCTGCACACGATCCAGAATGCCGTGGCCAATCTGGCCAGCGCTGAAGGCCGACCGGCGGGAACGCTGAAGGTCAGCATGGGCACGGTGTTCGGGCGTTTGTATGTCGTGCCGTTGCTGGGGGAGTTTTTACGGCGCTATCCGGCGATCAATCCGGATTGGCATTTCGATAACCGTCAGGTCGATTTGATTGCGCAGGGGTTCGATGCGGCCATTGGCGGCGGCTTCGAACTGCCCCAGGGGGTGGTGGCGCGCAAACTGACACCGGCGCATCGGGTGTTGGTGGCGTCAGCCGGTTATGTGGAGGCGCATGATGCGATAACCGAGCCCGATGACCTCAAGCACCATGACGGCATTTTGATTCGTTCACCGCAGACCGGTCGGGTGCGCTCCTGGCAGTTGACCAGTCGCACGCAGCAACACAGTCCGCTGACGCTGAAGGCGCGAATGACCATGAGTGATTCGGAAGCCGCGTGCGCGACGGCGGCTCAGGGGCTGGGGATTGCGCTGGTGAGCATGCCGTTCGCCTCGGGGTTCCTGGAGAACGGGAAGCTCCAGCGGGTGCTGCCAGACTGGTATGTCGACGATGGCAACATTTCGATCTATTACGCGGAACACAAATTGTTGCCGGGCAAGACTCGGGCGTTTGTGGATTTCATTATCGAGCAGTTTGCGGAGCAGGGGTTGGGGCGCAGGTTTAGTGCGGTTTGATTTCGGCCTGGAACCGAGGTGCCGCCATCGCAGCCTATCTGCGAAACCGCCCCGGCCAACCAACGATGTGCTTTGGACGCGGCGTGGCATACGTGCGTACTTTCGATGTCGACAACCCCAACCGCACCAGCGATTCGGCAATGGTCACCGCCGCCGTCACGCCATCCACCACCGGCACGCCAGTGCGCTGACGAATCTGTTCATCCAGCCCGGCCATCCCGCCGCAACCCAGACAAATCACCTCGGCCTTGTCTTCCTGCACTGCCAGTTCCGCCTGACGGACAATCGCTTCCAATGTCCGCCGCGGATCGGATTCCAGCTCCAGCACCGCCAGACCGCTGGCTCGAACCGATGCGCAACGATCCCAGAGGCCGGACAGTTTCAGGCGATCTTCGATCAGCGGCACGGTGCGGTCCAGTGTGGTCACCACCGAATAGGCATGGCCGAGGAACATTGCAGTACTGGCCGCCGCGTCAGTAACGTCTACCACCGGGACGTTGAGCAGTTCCTGCAAGCCTTCGCGGCCGTGTTCGCCATACCCGGCCTGAATCACTGCGTCGAAAGGCTGGTCGTAGGACATCACCCGGTCCATCACGGCAATGGCGGCGAGGTAACTTTCGAAATTGCCTTCGATGGAGTCAGCACCGAAGTGCGGTGTCAGGCCGATGATTTCCGTGCCGGGTGCGGCCACCGATTGAGCCGAGCGCGCGATGGCCTGGGTGATGGATTCGGTGGTGTTGACGTTGACCACGAGAATTCGCATGAGAAGTCCTTATAGCGGAGCCGTACTGCGTCCCTACATTACCGGGCTGCCAAGGGATTGATGGCTGATGTCGGCGTAGTGGGGCTGCCGTTTGGCGATGATCAGGTAGAGGCACGTTGACCTGGCCTTTTCGCACCAACCAGTAGTCGACCGCCGTACAACAGTTCGAGCTTTGCCGCGTGACGATTGTCCATGAGCGTGGGCTCGGCAAAGCTTCCTCGTGGGCAATCAGCATCGTTGGTTACGTGCCATCCGCAGTCTTTACGGGATAGGGCGTTTCAGGCTTGCGGATCGAAAGTGTGTGTTTCACGGTGTTTGTATGCAAAAGATGTATGCAATATAGCCAGATCCATGCCAGCCGGGAATTTATGAACATCGTGGCTGGTTTCATTTGTTACCGGTTGACGGTAACTATCTGAAATAAAAACGATAAAAGATGACCGCTAGAACCGTTTGTATTTTTCTGCGGGATTCTGGAGATGATCGACTGAGGAAGTCTGGAGAGGAGGTTGTAACTTTCGGGGGCGTCAAAAAGAAAAGTGCACACAAAATGGCACCTGCGGTGACATTGGTGTGTACACATTTATTTAGGTGAACATCGACTGTGGAAACGGGTCGGCTCGGGAAAGCGGTGTATCAGTCGACATCTTCACTGGATGTCACTCAGTCTCGCGAGCAGGCTCACTCCCCAAGGGATCACCACAAGGCTGACGGTTATGCCTTCGATTTACTGATGATATTCCCGGCATGCAACCCGCATTCTTTCTGCGTTGCCTCTTCCCACCACCAGCGACCTTCGCGCTCATGCTGGTTCGGCAGTACCGGACGGGTGCACGGCTCGCAGCCAATGCTGATGAACCCGCGCTCATGCAGGCTGTTGTAGGGCAGCTCCAGCATGCGGATGTAGCCCCAGATCTCTTCGCTGGTCATTTGCGCCAGCGGATTGAATTTGTACAGGGTGCGCTCGGGCGTCGAGAACGCGGTGTCGATTTCCAGCACGGCGACGGCGCTACGGGTGCCGGGGCTCTGGTCGCGGCGCTGGCCGGTGGCCCAAGCGGTGACGCCGGACAATTTGCGGCGCAGCGGCTCGATTTTGCGGATGCCGCAGCATTCGCCATGGCCGTCCTTGTAGAAGCTGAACAGGCCTTTTTCCTTCACGAACGGTTCAAGTTTCGTGTAGTCCGGCGACACCAGTTCGATGTCGATCTTGTAGTGCTCGCGCACCTGATCGATGAAGCGGTAGGTTTCCGGGTGCAGGCGGCCGGTGTCGAGGCTGAACACTTTGACGTTCTTGTTCAGCTTCCAGGCCATGTCTACCAGCACCACGTCTTCGGCGCCGCTGAAAGATATCCACAGGTCATCACCAAACTCGGCGAACGCGAGTTTCAGGATGTCCTGGGCGGATTTATTGGCATAGGTCGTGGCGAGTTCCACGACGTCAAACGTTGGGCTCATCAGGGCGGCTTCCTACAGGTCGGTGGCGCTGGGCGCTCTATGTGGCTGCGATGGTAACAAAATCCTGCAGCCGCTGGCGCGCCCTCTGCGTTGCGCCGGTCAGCTCGAATCGCTAGAGTTCGGCAGTCTTTTTGCTCGCTCGACTCAATAATCAATACAAATGGGAGTGTCTTGTGGAAATTGCCTGTCTGGATCTTGAAGGTGTACTGGTCCCGGAAATCTGGATCGCGTTTGCCGATAAAACCGGGATCGAATCCCTGCGGGCTACCACCCGGGACATTCCCGACTACGACGTGCTGATGAAGCAACGCCTGCGAATCCTCGATGAACACGGCCTGAAGCTCGCCGACATCCAGGAAGTGATCGCCACGCTCAAGCCACTCGATGGCGCCATTGAGTTCGTCAACTGGTTGCGCGAGCGCTTCCAGGTGGTGATCCTGTCGGACACCTTCTACGAGTTTTCCCAGCCGCTGATGCGTCAACTGGGCTTCCCCACCTTACTCTGCCATCGACTGATTACGGACGATTCGGGTCGGGTGACAAGTTATCAGTTGCGTCAGAAAGATCCCAAGCGTCAGTCGGTTCTGTCCTTCAAGAGCCTCTACTATAGGGTGATCGCGGCGGGAGACTCCTACAACGACACAACGATGCTGGGTGAGGCGGATGCGGGGATTCTGTTCCACGCGCCGGACAACGTGATTCGTGAGTTCCCGCAGTTTCCGGCGGTGCATACGTTTGAGGCGTTGAAGCAGGAGTTCATCAAGGCTTCGAATCGGGCTTTAAGCCTGTAAAACCATTCTTGTGGTGAGGGGGCAAGCCCCCTCGTCTCAATAAAGCTAGAGGTTTTGCAGGGTATCGAGCAGGACTTTGACCTTGGTTATCGATTCCTGATACTCGGACTGCCACTCGGAATCGGCGACGATCCCGCCGCCGCCCCAGCAACACACTTGCCCATCCTTGACCAGCAAGCTGCGGATCGCGATGGAGCTGTCCATCTCGCCGCGCACATCCAGATACAACAATGACCCGCAGTACAATCCGCGCCGGGTCGGCTCCAGCTCATCAATAATCTGCATCGCCCGAATCTTCGGCGCACCCGTGATCGAGCCGCCGGGGAAGCTGCCAGCGATCAGGTCCAGCGCATCGCGGTCATCCGCCAGTTCACCGGTCACGCTGCTCACCAGGTGATGCACGTTCGGATAACTTTCCAGGCTGAACAACTCCGGCACCCGCACCGAGCCGATACGGCAGGTGCGGCCGAGGTCGTTGCGCAGCAGGTCGACAATCATCAGGTTTTCCGCGCGATCCTTGGGGCTGGCCATCAGTTCGGCGGCGTTCGCCGCGTCTTCGGCAGCGGTCCGGCCGCGAGGGCGGGTGCCTTTGATCGGACGGGTTTCCACCTGCCGCGCGCTGACTTTGACGAAGCGCTCGGGGGACAGGCTCAGTACTGCGCCACCCTCGGGCAAACTCTGGAAACCGGAAAATGGCGTCGGGCACGCGGCGCGCAACGCGACATACGCTGCCCAGGGATCGCCTTGGCATTCGGCCCGGAATCGCTGGGCGAAGTTCACCTGATAACAATCGCCGGCCTGGATGTAGTTCTGAATGCGTTGCAGTGCCTGGCAATACTGTTCGGCGCTCAGGTCGGCACGCATTGGCGCTTTCAGGGTAAAAGGTTCAATGGCGTTTGCGGTGGGCTGACTGAACAGTGTGATCAGACGCTGGCGTTCGCTGTCGTTCAACGACGGATGAAACACCAGCTGACTGGTTTTCACGTGGTGATCGCTGATCAAGGCCCAGCCGTACAACCCGAAACGCGCGTCGGGGAGTTGCAGATCGTCCAGTGCCTGGCTCGGCAGGTTTTCCAGGCGCCGACCGAAGTCGTAGCTCAGGTAACCGATCAGGCCGCCGGCGAAGGGCAGTTCGTCAGGCACTTGCGCTTTACCGAGTCGTGTCAGGTTATCGCGCAGGCGTTGCAGGAAATCGCTGCCGCTTTCGTCAGGCAGAACGGCCAATTGCTCCAGCGGCCAGGCGCTGAGCAAATCAAAACGCCCACGCTCGGCGGTAGGGCGGCCACTGTCGAGCAGCACGGCGCCGGGCGCCTGACGAATCGCCGCGAAGTAGTCGGCGGGGTTGGCGCGATAAGGAAGCGGGTGTACGGAACAGGTCAACATGGGCGGGGCGGATCAGCCATCGAGGCGGGGTGGCGATTGTAGTCCTCTGCAGGATTTGCTCCTAGAGGGGATGTCGGGATGAGATAGATCGATAACGGGTGATTGCATTCTGTGGCGAGGGGGCTTGCCCCCGTTCGACTGTTCAGCAGTCGTAAAACCAGCTGATGTGATCTGCCTGACAGTACTGAGGTGAATGTTTTGGGGGCGCTGCGCGACCCAACAAGGGCAAGCCCCCTCGCCACAAGTCAGCCCTCAATCGCCGGAATATGCCCAAACATCTCCTGAACAAACTCCACTCGTTCCTTCACCGTCTCGGTAACCCCGCGAGCGTTCAATTCTTCCAGTCGCGCTTCAACCGCATGCGTACGCAAGGTCAGCCCGCAATCGTTGGCGATCTGGATGTTCAACCCCGGCCGGGCATTGAGCTCAAGGATCAACGGGCCTTTTTCCTGGTCCAGGACCATATCAACGCCGATGTAGCCCAACCCGCACAGCTCGTAACAGCCGGCCGCGAGCTTCATGAAACCGTCCCAGTAGGGCAGTTGCACGCCATCGACGGCATTGGTGGTGTCCGGGTGTTTGGTGATGATGTTGTTCAGCCAGGTGCCGCGCAATGTTTCCCCGGTTGCGAGGTCAACACCAACGCCGATGGCGCCCTGGTGCAGGTTGGCCTTCCCGCCGGATTGCCGGGTCGGCAGGCGCAACATGGCCATCACCGGGTAGCCCATCAGTACGATGATGCGAATGTCCGGCACCCCTTCGTAGCTGATGCTCTTGAAGATCTGGTCCGGGATCACCCGGTATTCGATCAGCGCGCGGTCGCGGTGACCGCCCAGAGAATACAGGCCGGTGAGAATACTGGAGACGTGGTGCTCGATTTCCTCATGGCTGATGATCTTGCCGGACACCGTGCGATAGCGACCCTCGAAACGGTCGGCAACCACAATGATGCCGTCGCCGCCCGCGCCTTGGGCCGGTTTGATCACGAAATCGGTGCGCCCGCCGACGATGGAGTCCAGGTTGTCGATTTCCTTCTCGGTGGAAATCACGCCATACAGTTCCGGCACATGAATGCCGGCGGCAATGGCGCGCTCCTTGGTGATGATCTTGTCATCGACAATCGGGTACAGGCTGCGCTTGTTGTACTTGAGCACGTAGTCGGCGTTACGCCGGTTGATGCCCATGATTCCCCGCGCTTCCAGGGCCTTCCAGGTCTTCCAGAAACCGAACATCAGGCGTCAGCCTTCAGGAACGCCTTGAATCGCACCAGTTCGGTCAGGCGGTAGCCGCGATAGCGACCCATTGCCAGCATGAAGCCCACCAGGATCAGCAGAACCGCCGGGAACGTGAACACGAAGTACACCAGCTCCGGCACAGTCATGATCAAGTGCGCGAGGGACGCGGCGAACAAGGTGCCGATCGCCACTTTCATGGCGTGGCCCGAGCCGCGCTCTTCCCAGGTGATCGACAGGCGCTCGATGGTCATGGTCAGGATCACCATCGGGAACAGCGCCACCGACAGCCCGCGTTCGAGGCCAAGTTTATGGCTGAACAGGCTGATCGCCGCGATCAGCACCACTACGAAAGTCAGCACCACCGACAGCCTTGGCAGCATTTGCAGCTTCAGGTGTTCAAGGTAGGAACGCAGTGACAGACCCAGCGCGGTGATGATTGTGAACAGCACGATGCCGAAGCCGAGCCCGGTTTCGCGGAAGGCCAGGGCGATCAGCACCGGGGTGAAGGTGCCGAGGGTCTGGATGCCGATCAGGTTGCGCAGGATCAGGATCACCAGCACGCCAATCGGGATCATCACCATGATCATGAACGTCTGCTGGGTTTGCAGCGGCAAACCGTACAGCGAGTATTCGAGGAAGTTGGCGTCGGTGTTTTCGTCGGTCAGCTTGGCCAGGCGAATGGCGTTCATTTCGCTGTTGTTCAGGCTGAAGGTCACGTTGGCTTTTTTGCCCCCATCGACGGTGATCAGGTTTTCGTCGCCGGTCCACCACAGTAAACGGTCGGTCGGCAGACCTTGCTCGCCGGTTTCCGGGTTGAAGTACAGCCAGTCGGTGCCGTTGAAGCTGCGCAGCCACAGTTCAGGCAGTTGTGGCTGGTCGGCCACCAGGCGAATGGTGTGGACCTTTTCTACCGGCACGTGGGCGATGGACAGGACCAGTTCGACGATCTTGGCTTTGTTGGCAGTGGACGGATCGCCGCCCAGCAGCAGTTTCACATTGTCGTCGCTGACGTTGTTGACCCGCTTGATCGCTTCGCCGACAAAGGTTTCAACGTCGGCCGAGTGTTGGCGGATCGGCGCGAGCAGGGCTTCGGCCGCGACTTTTTCCGCGCCTTCGACGGCGATGCTGTCGCGGAAAGTAGGCCCCTTGACCTTGGATTTTTCACCGGAGTAACGCTTGGTCAGGACCAGGCGGTAATAAAGGGTTTGATTGCCCTTGGCCCGACGCGCCGACCAGGTGACCTTGCGGTTGCCGTCGACCCGGTTCACCGCCACGCCGTAGTTATTGGAGATGAAGCTCTCGTTGAGGCTGACGAAGTCGCGGCTCAGCGGCGGCACGAACATCTGGATCTTGACCGGGTCCTTGGCACTGGCGACGAACTCGACCTTGGCGTCGATGTTCCACAAGTCGTCGGTGGCGTCTTCGGTCACGGGAATCCCGAGCACGAAGATCTGATAGGCCGTGACTGAAATGCCCAGCACCACCAGGATGGCGATCAGCAGTTTCAGATGGAGGGTAAGAGAGCGCATTGGAATTACTCTGCGGTATGTACGTTGGTGGCGCAGGCGGGTTTGCCAGCAGCGTATTTAAGACTGGGGTCGACCAGCGCGTCGAAGCGCTTGAGCGCTTCGGAGCCGATCAACAACGGGTATTGGAAGGCGCTGCGGTCGGTCAGGTTCACTTCGATGCTGCGTAATGCCGACCCCATGCAGATGTCCAGCTCGATCACCGGGCGGGCCGTGTACTTCTTGCCTTCTTCCGGGTCGTAGTCACCGGCCCGGCGCTTGATCTTGCTGACGCGGGCCAGTGGCCGTTCGATCGGGTGCGAATGGGCGGCATCGATGGCCAGGTAAAAGCGCACCCAGGATTCGCCGTTGCGTTTGAAGCGTTTGATGTCGCGGGCACTCAGTGAGGCGGTCTTCGCCCCGGTGTCGAGCTTGGCCGCGACTTCAAGGTCGATGCCATCCAGGGAGGCGTACTCGTTGAGGCCGTACACCGTCTTTTCCCCCGCCGCGGCAAAACCGGGCAGACACAGTAGATAAAGGAATGTCGGGAAGGGCTTGAGTCTCATAAATCCTGGCGCGCAGCGGTCCGTACGTCGATTCAAGGCCCTGGCATTGCTGCGCAAGCTCCCTCGTATGCCTATCAGCTATTTGTGACAAACAGTGCAGATGTCACAAACAAATGCGGGCGGCATTCTAGCACGGTGGTTTGCGGGCGCCAGCGCTGGCCGGTGGCTATAAACCATTGCGCTGCTTTGTTATGGTGCAACGGGTTATTAGACGATTGTCGACAATATCGAATTAACCTTTGACTGTGCGGCCTGTTTTCGCTAGTTTTTGCCGCATCAGCTTTCAAGGTGTCGACAATATGCTGGGTCAACTGGATCCTCCGCTCACTGCCCAAGACGATTCGGAGACACTTTCCGAAAACGTCTTCCGGCGTATTCAGGCGGCCATCGTCAAGGGCGAGATCGCCCCGGGCAGCAAGATCTCCGAGCCAGAGCTGGCGCGCACCTATGGCATCAGCCGCGGGCCGCTGCGTGAGGCGATCCACCGCCTGGAAGGCCAGCGCCTGCTGGTGCGCATTCCGCATGTCGGGGCTCGAGTGGTTTCGTTGAACCATGCCGAGTTGCTCGAACTTTACGAAATCCGTGAATCCCTTGAAGGCATGGCTTGCCGTCTGGCTGCCGAGCGCATGACCCTCGAAGAAATCGACGAACTGCGCCGCGTCCTCGAAACCCACGAGCGTGACGAAGCGTTTCAGGCCGGACGAGGTTACTACCAGCAAGAAGGCGACTTTGACTTCCATTACCGGATTATTCAGGGCAGCGGCAACCGCACCCTGACGCAAATGCTCTGCGGCGAGCTGTATCAATTGGTGCGCATGTACCGCATCCAGTTCTCCACCACGCCAAATCGCCCACACCAGGCGTTTGCCGAGCACCACCGAATTCTCGATGCCATCGCCGACCGTGACGGTGAACTGGCCGAGTTGTTGATGCGCCGCCACATCGGCGCCTCCAAACGCAATATCGCCCGTCATTACCAGGACGGCGCCAACCCGACAGCCAAACGAGGTGAGTCATGAGTTTGAACAAGAGCACTCCAGGCCAGCGTTTCCGCGATGCGGTCGCCAGCGAGCATCCATTGCAAGTGGTCGGCGCGATCAACGCCAACCACGCATTGCTGGCCAAGCGCGCCGGTTTCAAGGCGATTTACCTGTCCGGTGGCGGTGTGGCTGCGGGCTCCCTTGGCGTGCCGGACCTGGGCATTACTGGCCTGGATGATGTGCTGACCGACGTGCGTCGCATCACCGACGTCTGCGACTTGCCGCTGCTGGTGGACGTGGACACCGGTTTCGGTTCCTCGGCGTTCAATGTCGCCCGTACCGTAAAGTCGATGATCAAGTTCGGCGCAGCGGCGATTCACATTGAAGACCAGGTCGGCGCCAAGCGTTGCGGCCACCGTCCAAACAAGGAAATCGTTTCGCTGCAGGAAATGGTCGACCGCATTAAAGCTGCGGTGGATGCGCGTACCGATGACAGCTTTGTGATCATGGCGCGCACCGACGCCCTGGCAGTCGAAGGTCTGGAATCTGCCCTGGAGCGCGCGGCTGCGTGCATTGAGGCTGGCGCCGACATGATCTTCCCGGAAGCCATCACCGAACTGGACATGTACAAGCTGTTCGCCAGCCGCGTGAAAGCGCCAATCCTGGCCAACATCACCGAATTCGGCGCAACGCCGCTGTACACCACCGAGCAACTCGCCGGTGCCGATGTATCGCTGGTGCTGTACCCGCTGTCGGCTTTCCGTGCGATGAACAAAGCCGCGGAAAACGTCTACACCGCCATCCGTCGCGACGGCACGCAACAGAACGTCATCGACACCATGCAGACCCGCATGGAGCTTTACGATCGCATCGACTATCACACCTTCGAGCAGAAGCTCGATGCGTTGTTCGCTGCGAAGAAGTAAGTCGATTTACTCCTTAACAAATTCAAGAAACTGGAGACAGCAATGGCCGAAGCAAAAGTACTCAGTGGCGCCGGGCTCCGTGGTCAGGTTGCCGGGCAAACCGCACTGTCCACCGTGGGCCAGTCGGGCGCCGGCCTGACCTATCGTGGCTACGACGTTCGTGAACTGGCGGCTGACGCGCAGTTCGAAGAAGTTGCCTACCTGCTGCTGTACGGCGAACTGCCGAGCAAAGCGCAACTGGCTGCCTATGTCAGTAAGCTGAGCAAGCTGCGTGACCTTCCACAAGCGTTGAAAGAGGTACTGGAACGCATCCCCGCCGACGCCCACCCGATGGACGTGATGCGTACCGGCTGCTCGTTCCTGGGCAACCTGGAGCCGGAAGCGAACTTCTCCGAGCAACACGACAAGACCGACCGTCTGCTGGCCGCATTCCCGGCGATCATGACCTACTGGTATCGCTTCAGCCACGACGGCAAGCGCATCGACTGCGTGACTGAGGAGCCGACCATCGGCGGTCATTTCCTGCACCTGCTGCACGGCGAGAAACCGAGCGAGTTGCACGTCAAGGTGATGAACGTGTCGCTGATCCTCTACGCGGAGCACGAGTTCAACGCATCGACCTTCACCGCACGAGTTTGCGCATCCACACTGTCGGATCTCTTCTCCTGCATCACGGCTGCCATCGGTTCGCTGCGCGGTCCACTGCACGGCGGCGCCAACGAAGCGGCGATGGAAATGATCGAGCGCTTCAGTTCGCCCCAAGCGGCGATCGAAGGCACCCTCGGCATGCTCGAGCGCAAAGACAAGATCATGGGCTTCGGTCACGCGATCTACAAAGACAACGATCCACGCAATGAAGTGATCAAGGGCTGGTCGAAAAAACTCGCCGACGAAGTGGGCGACAAGGTGTTGTTCCCGGTTTCCGAAGCCATCGACAAGACCATGTGGGAGCAAAAGAAACTGTTCCCGAACGCAGACTTCTACCATGCCTCGGCGTACCACTTCATGGGCATCCCGACCAAGTTGTTCACGCCGATTTTCGTCTGCTCGCGCCTGACCGGCTGGGCCGCTCACGTGTTCGAACAACGCGCTAACAACCGCATCATCCGTCCGAGCGCCGAGTACGTCGGCGTTGAACAGCGCAAGTTCGTGCCAATCGAACAACGCTGAATGGTGGGGGCTCCCACACTGTTCGCTGAACGAACCGGAAACTAGTGTGGGAGCGGGCTTGCTCGCGAAGACGGACTGACATTCAACATTGATGTCGACTGATACACCGCTTTCGCGAGCAAGCCCGCTCCCACATTTGATCCGGTTTCAGTTCAAGCCCGGTGCCAGGCCCCACCCTTTGTATTTACCGTGACCCGAGTCCTGACGATGAACACAGAATTTCGCAAACAGCTGCCCGGCAGCCATCTGGATTACTTCGACGTCCGCGCGGCTGTCGAAGCCATTCAACCCGGCGCCTACGACACCCTGCCGTACACGTCCCGCGTGCTGGCGGAAAACCTTGTGCGTCGCTGCGACCCGGCCACGCTCACCGAATCCCTGAAGCAATTCATCGAACGCAAACGCGACCTCGACTTCCCGTGGTTTCCTGCCCGTGTGGTGTGCCACGACATTCTCGGCCAGACCGCGCTCGTCGACCTCGCCGGTCTGCGTGACGCCATCGCCCTGCAAGGTGGGGACCCGGCACAAGTGAACCCGGTGGTGCCGACTCAGTTGATCGTCGACCACTCCCTGGCCGTCGAGCGCGGTGGTTTCGATCCGGAGGCGTTCGAGAAGAACCGCGCCATCGAAGACCGCCGCAACGAAGACCGTTTCCACTTCATCAACTGGACCAAGAAGGCGTTCAAGAACGTCGACGTGATCCCGCCAGGCAACGGCATCATGCACCAGATCAACCTGGAGAAAATGTCTCCGGTGATCCAGGTGCGTGACGGCGTGGCGTTCCCCGACACCTGCGTCGGCACCGACAGCCACACCCCGCACGTTGATGCGTTGGGCGTGATCGCCATCGGCGTTGGTGGTCTCGAAGCCGAGAGCGTGATGCTCGGTCGCGCGTCCTGGATGCGTCTGCCAGAAAGCGTCGGCGTCGAACTGACCGGCAAGCTGCAACCGGGCATTACCGCCACCGACATGGTGCTGGCGCTGACCGAGTTCCTGCGCAAGCAGAAAGTCGTGGGCGCATGGCTTGAGTTCTTCGGTGAAGGCGCCGCCGCGCTGACCCTCGGCGACCGCGCAACCATTTCCAACATGGCCCCGGAATACGGCGCCACCGCGGCGATGTTCTACATCGACCAGCAAACCATCGACTACCTCAAGCTCACCGGCCGTGAAGACGATCAGGTGCAACTGGTCGAGCACTACGCCAAGACCACCGGCCTGTGGGCCGACAGCCTGAAGGGCGCGCAATACGAGCGCGGCTTGACCTTCGACCTGTCCTCGGTCGTGCGCAACATGGCCGGCCCGAGCAACCCGCACGCCCGTGTCGCAACCTCGGACCTGGCCGCCAAAGGCATCTCCGGCCAATGGGACGACGTTCCTGGCCAAATGCCCGACGGCGCTGTGATCATCGCCGCGATCACCAGCTGCACCAACACCAGCAACCCGCGCAACGTCATCGCTGCCGGCCTGCTGGCGCGTAACGCGAACAAGCTCGGCCTGACCCGCAAGCCTTGGGTCAAATCGTCCCTGGCACCGGGTTCGAAAACCGTCGCGCTGTACCTGGATGAAGCCGGTCTGACCGACGAACTGGAGCAGCTCGGTTTTGGCGTCGTCGCCTTCGCCTGCACCACCTGCAACGGCATGTCCGGCGCACTGGACCCGGTGATCCAGCAAGAGATCATCGACCGCGACCTGTACGCCACGGCCGTGCTGTCCGGCAACCGCAACTTTGACGGCCGGATCCATCCGTACGCCAAGCAAGCGTTCCTCGCCTCGCCACCACTGGTGGTTGCTTATGCCATCGCCGGGACCATCCGTTTCGACATCGAAAAAGATGTGCTGGCTGTGGTCGATGGCAAGGAAATCCGCCTGAAAGACATCTGGCCGAGCGACGAAGAAATCGACGCCGTGGTCAAGGCCTCGGTGAAGCCTGAGCAGTTCCGTCAGGTCTACATCCCGATGTTCGCCATCCACGAAGACACCGGCCCGAAAGTGACGCCGCTGTACGACTGGCGCGAAATGAGCACCTACATCCGCCGTCCGCCGTACTGGGAAGGCGCGTTGGCCGGCGCACGTCCGCTCAAGGGCATGCGCCCATTGGCGGTGCTGCCGGACAACATCACCACCGATCACCTGTCGCCGTCGAACGCGATCATGCTGGACAGCGCCGCCGGTGAATACCTGGCGAAAATGGGCCTGCCGGAAGAGGACTTCAACTCTTACGCGACTCACCGTGGTGACCACCTGACTGCGCAACGCGCCACCTTCGCCAACCCGAAACTGTTCAACGAAATGGTTCTGGAAAACGGCAAGGTCAAGCAGGGTTCGCTGGCGCGTGTCGAGCCGGAAGGCCAGGTCATGCGCATGTGGGAAGCCATCGAAACCTACATGGAGCGCAAGCAGCCGCTGATCATCATTGCCGGCGCCGACTACGGTCAGGGTTCGTCCCGCGACTGGGCGGCGAAGGGCGTGCGTCTGGCCGGTGTGGAAGCGATTGCCGCCGAAGGTTTCGAGCGCATTCACCGCACCAACCTGGTGGGCATGGGCGTGTTGCCGCTGGAGTTCAAGGCCGGCACCAACCGTCACACCCTGGCCATCGACGGCAGCGAAACCTACGACGTGATCGGTGAGCGCACACCGCGCGCCGAGCTCACGCTGGTGATTCATCGCAAGAACGGCGAACGCGTCGAGGTGCCGGTGATGTGCCGCCTCGACACCGCCGAAGAAGTGTCGATCTACGAAGCCGGCGGCGTGTTGCAACGCTTTGCCCAGGACTTCCTGGAAGAGTCGGCAGTCGCCGTCTGACACGCACCGTACGGGCACGGGACTTCAAGTCCCGTGCCTGTTTTCAAGGTAAGGAGTAACGAGCACATGGCTCACGCAGCTCAGATCAAAATCCCTGCCACCTACATGCGTGGCGGCACCAGCAAAGGCGTCTTTTTCAGCCTGAAAGACTTGCCTGAAGCGGCACAAATTCCAGGCCATGCCCGCGACGCTTTGTTGCTGCGCGTGATCGGCAGCCCCGACCCGTACGACAAGCAGATCGACGGCATGGGCGGTGCAACGTCCAGCACCAGCAAAACCGTGATCCTGTCAAAAAGCATCAAGGCCGATCACGACGTCGATTACCTGTTCGGTCAGGTGTCCATCGACAAGCCATTTGTGGACTGGAGCGGCAACTGCGGCAACCTGTCGGCAGCGGTCGGTTCCTTCGCGATCAGCAACGGTCTGGTCGACGCCAGCCGCATTCCGCACAACGGCGTGGCAGTGGTTCGGGTATGGCAGGCCAATATCGGCAAGACCATCATCGCCCATGTGCCGATCACTAACGGTGAAGTGCAGGAAACCGGTGACTTCGAACTCGATGGCGTGACCTTCCCGGCCGCCGAAGTGCAGGTCGAGTTCATGGACCCGGCGGCAGAAGAAGAGGGTGGCGGTGGCTCGATGTTCCCTACCGGTAACCTGGTGGACGACCTCGAAGTACCCGGTGTCGGAACCTTCAAGGCGACCATGATCAATGCCGGCATCCCGACGATTTTCGTCAATGCCGAAGACATCGGTTACACCGGCACCGAGTTGCAGGGCGCGATCAACAGCGACCCGAAAGCGTTGCTGATGTTCGAAACCATCCGGGCTTACGGCGCATTGCGCATGGGCCTGATTTCGAACATCGACGAAGCGGCCAAGCGTCAGCACACGCCTAAGGTGGCCTTTGTGGCCAAGCCGGCGGATTACGTGTCGTCCAGCGGCAAGGCCATTGCGGCAGGGGATGTCGACTTGCTGGTACGTGCGTTGTCGATGGGCAAATTGCACCACGCGATGATGGGCACGGCGGCGGTGGCGATCGGCACGGCAGCAGCGATTACCGGCACGTTGGTCAACCTCGCGGCGGGCGGTGTCGAACGCAACGCAGTCCGTTTCGGCCATCCGTCCGGCACATTGCGCGTGGGGGCGGAAGCCAGCCTGGTCAACGGCGAGTGGACCGTGAACAAAGCCATCATGAGCCGCAGTGCGCGGGTGTTGATGGAAGGTTATGTTCGCGTGCCGGGTGATTCTTTCTAACCCGACAACGAATCCATGTGGGAGCGGGCTTGCTCGCGAAGACGGACTGACATTCAGCATCAATGTCGACTAATAGACCGCTTTCGCGAGCAAGCCCGCTCCCACATTTGATCTCCATTTCCAGAATAAGAAAGTAGTAGGCCACCGAGATAAAGAACCTGAACCGAGGTCCCATCAACGAACCACTTCACGAGTGAATCGAACATGAGTGCCAACGTCGACCAAAACATCCGCCCCGAGTACGACCGTGTCCTGCAGGACATTGCCGACTACGTTCTCACCTTCAACATCCAATCCCAAGAAGCCCTCGACACCGCCCGCAACTGCCTGATGGACACGTTGGGCTGCGGTCTGCTGGCGCTGCGCTTTCCCGAATGCACCAAACACCTGGGCCCTATCGTCGAAGGCACCGTCGTGCCGTTCGGCGCTCGCGTGCCCGGCACCAGCTATCGCCTTGATCCGGTCAAAGCCGCGTGGGACATCGGCTGCATCGTGCGCTGGCTCGATTACAACGACACCTGGCTCGCCGCCGAGTGGGGGCATCCGTCGGACAACCTCGGCGCCATTCTCGCGGTGGCCGATCACCTGTCGCAAAAACGCCTGGCCAATGGCGAGGCGCCGCTGACCGTTCGCGCGGTACTCGAAGCGATGATCATGGCCCACGAAATTCAAGGCGTGATCGCCCTGGAAAACGCCTTCAATCGCGTCGGCCTGGATCACGTCATGCTGGTGAAAGTCGCCTCAACGGCAGTCACCGCCAAACTCATGGGCGCCAGTCGCGAGCAACTGTTGTCGGCGTTGTCCCATGCGTTCGCTGACGGCCAGGCGCTGCGCACCTATCGGCACGCGCCCAATGCCGGTTCGCGTAAATCCTGGGCGGCCGGGGATGCGACCAGTCGTGGCGTACGCTTGGCAGACATTGCGATGCGTGGAGAGATGGGCATTCCCGGTGTCCTGACGGCCAAACAGTGGGGGTTTTACGACGTCTTGTTCAGTCACACCAACAACGATCTGGCGCTCAAGCCTGAAGAAAAACGGGCTTTCAGTTTCTCGCGGCCGTATGGCAGTTACGTCATGGAAAACGTGCTGTTCAAAATCAGTTTTCCGGCGGAGTTTCATGCGCAAACCGCGTGCGAAGCGGCCGTGACATTGCACCCGCATGTTCGTAATCGGCTGCATGAAATCGACCGCATCGTCATCACCACCCACGAGTCGGCGATCCGCATCATTTCTAAAGTCGGTCCATTGGCCAATGCAGCGGACCGCGATCATTGCATCCAGTACATGACCGCCGTGCCGCTGGCGTTCGGCAATCTGGTGGCCGAGCACTACGAAGATGACTTCCACGCAGCGCATCCGGTCATCGATGTGCTGAGGGAGAAAATGGTCATTGTCGAAGACCCGCGCTTCACCCGCGAATACCTCGAAGCCGACAAGCGCTCCATCGCCAATGCGGTGCAAGTGTTCTTCAAGGACGGCTCCAGCACCGAGAACGTGGTGGTCGAATACCCGATCGGCCATCGCCGTCGTCGCGCCGACGGTATCCCGCTGCTGGAAGACAAATTCAAGGCCAACCTGGCCGCGCGTTTTACCGCCCGGCGCAGTGCGCAGATTGTTGCGTTGTGCACGGATCAGGTGGCTCTGGAGGCCACGCCGGTCAATCGCTTCGTGGACCTGTTCGTGCTCTGAGCCATTTTTCCATCGGCAATTTGGTGATCGCAAAACCGGTCAGCAAAATCGCCGAATACATCATCAGTTCCTGGGACAAGGGTTGCCCCTCGTACCAGGCGCCGATGATCACGGCGAATACCGGAAAAATGATGAACACAAAGGACAAAATGATCGGGCTCAGGCGTTTGAGCAGCAGGAAATAGACGATGAATCCGCCCACCGACGCGACCAGCCCCAGGTAGAGCAGGGCACTCCACGACCGCGCGCTGATGGCGGTAAACACGGGCGTTTCAACCTGCAGGCCAGCTATAAACAACATCGCCCCGGCGATGCCGATGGGCAGGGTGTTGTAGGTGATCACGCTGATCGCGGTGCCGTGTTTTTTCGTCACCACGTAACACAACGCATGCATCACCGCCGCGCAGAGAATTGCCAATACACCGAACAATTCCGCATGGTCCAGATGCAAGCCCTGGCTGCGGATAATCATGAACAGACTGCCGAAACCGATGGCAATGCCGAGCACTTGCGACGGGTAGATTTTCTCGCGCAGAAACAACGCCGAAAACAACAGGATGAACACCGGCATGCAGCTGAACAGCAGTGCTGTCAGCCCGGACGACACGTGCATCTCGCCGTAGTTGAGCAAGTAATACGGCAGGCTGAAATACGACAGCGTGACGAACACAAAAAACCAGCGGCTTTCCTTGGGAAACAGCAGTGGTTCACGGCGGATCAGGGCAAAGCCGAGGAACAACGGAAACGCGATCAGGAAGCGCAAGCCGGCAGCCGTCAACGGTGGCACGGTTTCGACGGCAATCTTTATTCCCAGCCATGTCGTGCCCCAGCTCAGGCACACGATCAGGAACAGCACGCTGGTGACCAAAGCAGTCAGCCAGGCTTTTGGAACGCTTGAAGTGGCACTGATGGCGATGGACATGAGTCGGCTCCCTTATCGTCGGAATTGACCTGCAACCGCAAAAGGTCTATCCCTGATTGCACCTTTTTCCAGCACGCTATTCGGGGATTCAATGACTGTCAAAGCAAGTATTGCCATGGTGTCAATCCTGCGCGACGGCCTCGTCAACGGGGTGGGCGTGAAGTACAAGCGTCTGGCGGATGCTGTGGAAAAGGCCATGACAGAAGGGGTGATCGAACCCGGCAGCAAGTTGCCGCCTCATCGACTGTTGGCGGACAGCCTGAGCGTGACCATTGGCACCATCAGTCGCGCCTATGGCGAGCTTGAACGCGTGGGCCTGGTCGTCGCTCGTGTAGGCGATGGCACCTATGTGCGTCAGCGCGGAATGGAGCGTCCGCGTGACGGTGGTTTTCGCAATGTCAGCGAAGAGCCGCAGGGCTTTTTTGACATGAGCCGCAACCAGCCGATTCCAGGGCAGGAGGCGCTGTTTCTGAGTCAGAGCCTGCAAGCGCTGGCCCTTGATCCACAAGCGTTGCAGCACCTCAGCGGCTACACCGCCGACGCTGGATTACCGCGTCATCGTGCAGCGGGTGCGCACTGGTTGCGGCACCAGGTATTTGTGCCGAATGCCGAGCAGATCGTCTGCGTCAACGGCGGTCAGCACGGTCTGTTGTGTGCCTTGATGGCGTTGCTGAAAGCGGGCGATACCGTGGTCACGGAGCACCTGACGTATCCGGGTTTGATCAGCGTTGCGCGCATGCTTGGGATCAAGTTGATCGGTGTCGCGATGGATGATGAAGGACTGATGCCGGACGCGCTGGAGGACGTTTGTCGCAGTCATCGTGTGTCGGCGTTGTATTGCACACCGACGATTCAGAATCCTACGGCGGCGGTGATGTCCGTCCCTCGGCGTGAGGCCATCGCGGCGGTTTGCCGACAGCATAATCTGCTGATTTTTGAGGATGAAGCCCACGCCGTTTTGGCACAGCAGCGACCGCTGCCCCTGAGTCATTTTGCCCCGGAGCGTTCGGTGTTGATGGGCAGCTTGAGCAAGGCTGTTTCGGCCGGTTTGCGCGTCGGTTATCTGCATGCGCCGCAACCGTTGGTCGGACGCTTGAGCGCGGCGGTGCGCGGCACGTGCTGGATGGCCAGCCCGCTAACGCTGGAAGTGGCGAGTCAGTGGGTCGAAAACGGCGTTGCCGAGCAGTTGTTGGAACAGCAGGTTGCCGAGATCAGTCGACGTAAATCATTGGTCGCGGCGTCGCTGGATGGGGTGGTTTACAAGACTCATTCCCACAGCCCGCACTTCTGGATCGAAGTGCCCGAGCCCTGGCGAGCTTCGCAGATTGCGGCGGAGCTCAAGGAGAATAACTTTCTGGTGGCCACTGCCGAGGCGTTCGCGGTGGGGCATGGGACGGTGCCGCAATTCATCCGGGCGAGTGTGTGCAATTCGGCGGGGGATGACCGGTTGTTGCTGCGAGGGTTTGAAGCGTTGGTGGGGGCACTCGCCCAGACCGTGTAATCGTTCTTCGCGCGCAAGCGCGCTCCCACATTCAATCGAGATCCTGCATGAGAATGCGGTCGAAAGTGGGGGCTGGCTTGCTGGCGAAGGCCGTTACAGGCGCCACAAAACCTACTTGAACCGCCGCTCCACACCCTTCTCAACAAGAATCTTCGCCGAAATCTCTTCCACCGAAAAATGCGTGGAGTTGATGTGCGGAATGTTCTCGCGGCGGAACAGATTCTCCACCTCGCGCACTTCAAATTCGCACTGGGCATAGCTCGAATAGCGGCTGTTGGGCTTGCGCTCGTTGCGGATCGCGGTGAGCCGGTCCGGGTCGATGGTCAGGCCAAAGAGTTTGTGCTGATGGGCGCGCAGGGCGCTTGGCAATGTCAGGCGCTCCATGTCGTCTTCAGTCAGCGGGTAGTTGGCCGCGCGAATACCGAATTGCATGGCCATGTACAGGCAGGTCGGGGTCTTGCCGCAACGCGACACGCCGACCAGGATCAGATCGGCCTTGTCGTAGTAGTGCGTGCGGGCGCCATCGTCGTTGTCGAGGGCGAAGTTCACCGCTTCGATACGTTCCATGTAATTGGTGTTGGCGCCGATGGAGTGGGATTTGCCGACGGTGTAGGACGAATGCTCGGTCAGCTCCTGCTCAAGCGGTGCCAGGAAGGTCGAGAAAATGTCGATCATGAAACCATTGGAGGTCGCGAGGATCTCACGAATGTCCTGATTGACGATGGTGTCGAAAATAATCGGCCGGAAGCCGTCGGTTTCGGCGGCTTTGTTGATTTGTTGTACCATGGCCCGCGCTTTATCCACGTTGTCGATGTACGGTCGCGTGAATTTGCTGAAGGTAATGTTTTCGAACTGCGCCAGGAGGCTTTGACCCAGGGTTTCGGCCGTGATGCCGGTACCGTCGGAAATAAAGAAAGCAGATCGTTTCATTTGCACCTTGGGCCTTAAGCTAATGACGAATCTTGGATATGATAGGCGCGGTTTGTCGGCCGCCAGTGGCCCGCATTCTCACTTATTTTCCAGGTCCAGGCCATACAGCTGGCAAACGCTCCCCCGAGCAGCCGGCTTCTGAGCTTTTCCAACACAGTTAGTGGAGAGATCACCTTGGTAGAGTACGTAGTTTCCCTCGATAAGCTCGGCAAACACGACGTTGAGCACGTAGGGGGCAAGAACGCATCCCTGGGCGAGATGATCAGTAACCTTGCAGGTGCCGGTGTATCGGTGCCCGGTGGCTTCGCCACGACAGCTCAGGCTTATCGTGATTTTCTGGAACTGAGCGGCCTCAATGATCAGATCCACGCCGCCCTCGACGCCCTGGATGTCGACGATGTCAACGCCCTGGCCCGTACCGGCGCCCAGATCCGTCAATGGATCATGGAAGCCGAGTTCCCGGAGAAACTCAACACCGAGATCCGCACCGCGTTCGCCACGCTGTCGGCCGGCAACCCTGACATGGCCGTGGCCGTGCGCTCTTCCGCTACCGCCGAAGACTTGCCGGACGCTTCGTTTGCCGGTCAGCAGGAAACTTTCCTGAACATCCGTGGTGTCGAAAACGTCATTCGCGCCGCCAAAGAGGTGTTCGCTTCTCTGTTCAACGACCGTGCGATTTCCTACCGCGTGCACCAGGGCTTCGACCACAAGCTGGTGGCATTGTCGGCTGGCGTCCAGCGCATGGTTCGCTCCGAAACCGGCACCGCCGGCGTGATGTTCACCCTCGATACCGAATCGGGTTTCCGTGACGTGGTGTTCATCACCGGCGCCTACGGCCTGGGTGAAACCGTCGTTCAAGGCGCGGTGAACCCGGATGAGTTCTACGTGCACAAAGGCACGCTGGCCGCTGGTCGCCCAGCCATCCTGCGCCGCAACCTGGGCAGCAAAGCCATCAAGATGATCTACGGCGAAGTCGCCACGGCCGGTAAATCGGTCAAGACCATTGACGTCGACAAGGCTGATCGCGCACGTTTCTGCCTGACCGATGCTGAAGTCAGCGAGCTGGCCAAGCAAGCGATGATCATCGAGAAGCACTACGAGTGCCCGATGGACATCGAGTGGGCCAAAGACGGCGACGACGGCAAACTCTATATCGTTCAGGCCCGTCCTGAAACCGTGAAGAGCCGCACCCAGGCCAACGTCATGGAACGTTACCTGTTGAAAGAAACCGGCACCGTGCTGGTTGAAGGCCGTGCTATCGGCCAGCGCATCGGCGCCGGCAAGGTCCGCATCATCAAGGACGTGTCCGAGATGGACAAAGTCCAGCCGGGCGACGTGCTGGTCTCCGACATGACCGACCCGGACTGGGAACCGGTCATGAAGCGTGCCAGCGCCATCGTCACCAACCGTGGCGGTCGTACCTGCCACGCGGCGATCATCGCTCGCGAGCTGGGCATCCCGGCCGTGGTCGGTTGCGGCAACGCCACCCAGTTGTTGAAAGACGGCCAGGGCGTGACTGTTTCCTGCGCTGAAGGCGACACCGGATACATCTTCGAAGGCGAACTGGGTTTCGACATCAAGAAAAACTCCGTTGACGCCATGCCGGACCTGCCGTTCAAGATCATGATGAACGTCGGCAACCCGGACCGCGCCTTCGACTTCGCGCAACTGCCGAACGCCGGTGTGGGCCTGGCCCGTCTGGAATTCATCATCAACCGCATGATCGGTGTTCACCCCAAAGCGCTGTTGAACTACGACGGTCTGCCCCAGGACATCAAGGACAGCGTCGACAAGCGCATTGCCGGTTACAACGACCCGGTCGACTTCTACGTCGATAAACTGGTCGAAGGCATCAGCACCCTGGCTGCCGCGTTCACGCCGAAAAAGGTCATCGTGCGTCTGTCGGACTTCAAGTCCAACGAATACGCGAACCTGATCGGCGGCAAGCTCTACGAGCCTGAAGAAGAAAACCCGATGCTGGGCTTCCGTGGCGCTTCGCGTTACATCAGCGAATCGTTCCGCGACTGCTTCGAACTCGAGTGCCGTGCCCTCAAGCGCGTGCGCAACGAGATGGGCCTGACCAACGTCGAAATCATGGTGCCGTTCGTCCGTACTTTGGGCGAAGCCAGCCAGGTGATCGATCTGCTGGCCGAAAACGGTCTGGCTCGCGGCGAAAACGGTCTGCGCATCATCATGATGTGTGAACTGCCATCCAACGCGATCCTCGCTGAAGAGTTCCTCGAATTCTTCGACGGCTTCTCGATCGGCTCCAACGACCTGACTCAGCTGACGCTGGGCCTGGACCGTGACTCCGGGATCATCGCGCACCTGTTCGACGAGCGTAATCCGGCGGTCAAGAAGCTGCTGGCGAACGCCATTGCCGCGTGTAACAAGGCAGGCAAGTACATCGGCATTTGCGGTCAGGGTCCTTCGGACCACCCGGATCTGGCCAAGTGGCTGATGGAGCAGGGCATTGAAAGCGTTTCGCTGAACCCGGACTCCGTTCTGGAAACCTGGTTCTTCCTGGCTGAAGGTCAGGCTTCGGCGTGATGTGAATGAAGCCCCGGTCAAGTGGCCGGGGCTTTAAGAATTGAGTAGGGCGGGCTCCTCTGGATGCCGCCCTTTTTTGTGCAAGAGCATTATGCAAAGCAGCAGCAACCTATTTCCTGTCGCCCTGATCAGCGCCGAACGGCGCGGTGATCTGAGCGAAGATGTTTACCGTTTGAAGCCGGCCAACAGCCCCGACGTCAGCGTCGAGCTGGCGGTTACCCGGTTGGGCATGGCTGATGAGCCGGCGGTACGTGGCGTGCCGGTGATCCTGTTGCACGGCAGCTTCTCCAATCGTCGCTTCTGGTTTTCCCCGAAAGGGTTGGGGTTGGGCGCCTATCTGACGCGTCTGGGATTCGATGTGTGGATTCCCGAAATGCGCGGCCATGGCCTGTCCCAGCGTAACCAGAATTACCGCAAAAACCGTGTCGCCGACTACGCGCGTTACGATCTGCCCGCCATTGGCGCGTTTGTGCGTGAGCAAAGTGGCCAGGTCCCGCATTGGATCGGTCATTCGCTGGGCGGGATTACGCTGGCAGCGGCATTGGGCGGTGAGTACATCGGCGAGCCGGTGGTGGCGTCTGCGGCGTTTTTTGGTACGCAAGTCAGTCGCACCTACTGGCCGTTGAAGATTCCCCCGGTAGAGTGGAGCGGGCGCTTTATTCTCAAGCGTTTTGCGCAACTGTCGGGTTCACGGCTCAAGCGCGGCCCTGAGGACGAGCCGATTGGCCTGGCTCTGGAAAGCATGCGCTGGTACGGCCTGTTCGGGCGTTTTGGCGATGCCGATAAAGACTGGTGGGCCGGATTGGCCAATGTGGCGATGCCAGTTTTGGCGGTGAGCGCAGTCGGCGATCATCAAGACCCGGCGTGGGCCTGTCGAAAACTGTTCGAGCAGATCGGTTCCGAGCACAAGCAATTCATCAACCTGGGTCCGGAGCAGGGCTTTGGCGACAATTTTGGTCACGTTGAAATGCTGGTCAGTAAAGCGGCTCAAACCGAAGTCTGGCCGTTGGTAGCGCGTTGGTTGGCTGATCAACGGACGCCCTTGATGGGTGATAAGCCGGATCTGGCGACGGCAGTTTGAGCCTGATGCTCTAACAAGGGCATTTCGCTCTGATCGGCTTGCGGCTAAGATATGACGCATTGAGCAGTTTCGGTCACGTTTCGACACCCTCGATTGTCTTCCTCTTTACAGGAGTTTCTCGATGAATCATTACCTAACGCCTGACCTGTGCGACGCCTATCCGGAGCTGGTGCAGGTGCTGGAACCGATGTTCAGCAATTTCGGTGGCCGTGATTCGTTCGGCGGCGAAATCGTGACCATCAAATGCTTCGAAGACAACTCGCTGGTCAAGGAACAAGCCGAGCTCAAGGGCAATGGCAAGGTGCTGGTGGTCGACGGTGGTGGTTCGTTGCGTCGTGCACTGCTGGGCGACATGATCGCTGAGAAAGCTGCGAAAAACGGTTGGGAAGGGCTGGTGATCTACGGTTGCATCCGTGACGTCGACGTCATTGCACAAACCGACCTCGGTGTTCAGGCACTGGCCAGCCACCCGATGAAAACCGACAAGCGCGGCATCGGCGATCTCAACGTAGCGGTGACCTTTGCCGGCGTGACGTTCCATCCAGGCCATTACATTTATGCGGACAACAACGGCGTGATCATCTCGCCAAGCCCGCTGAAAATGCCTGAATAAACAGAACCCAACAAAGGGATGCGGATGTTCGAGGAAGAAAACGCGCAGTGGGGCCTGGTGCATGCCCTGGTGCTGGACGGTAAAGGCAGTGCGCGTTCGATAGCCCGGACTGAACTCGATGACTTGCAGCTTCAGGCCCATGAGAGCCTGTGGCTGCACTGGGATCGCAGTCACCCGCAAACCCAGACCTGGCTGCGTAAAACCAGCGGTCTGAGTGAATTCAGCTGTGATCTCTTGCTCGAAGAAAACACCCGGCCGCGTCTTCTACAGCTTTCGGACAGCGAATTGTTGCTGTTTTTGCGTGGGGTCAATTTGAATCCCGGCGCAGAACCGGAAGACATGGTCTCGGTGCGGATTTTCGCCTCGGCCAAGCGGGTTATTTCTTTGCGTCTGCGTCCGTTGCGCGCCACTGACGAGTTGTTGGTACAACTCGCCGACGGCAAAGGGCCGAAAACTGCGTCTGAACTTGTCCTGTACATGGCGCAGTACCTCACCAACAAAGTGCAGGATCTGGTCAGTTGCCTCTCGGAAGTGGTCGATGAGGAAGAAGAAAAACTGGATGCCGACGAACGGTATACGCCCGAACATGGCGCCATATTGCAGATCCGTCGCAGGGCGGCAGCGCTGAAACGTTTTCTTGCGCCTCAGCGGGATATTTTCGGCCAGCTGACGCGTATAAAGCTGCCTTGGTTTGTCGAAGACGATGGCGATTACTGGAACGAATTGAACAACAGCCTGACCCGCTACCTCGAGGAGCTGGAATTGACCCGGGAGCGGGTGGGGCTGGTCCTCGAGGCTGAAGACAGGCGCTTGAGCGTGCGCATGAACCGCACGATGTACCGCTTCGGGATCATCACAGGGATCTTTTTGCCGATGAGTTTCCTGACCGGTCTTTTGGGGATCAACGTCGGTGGTATTCCGTTTTCGGCGAGCCCATATGGCTTCCTGATTGCGTGCCTGATGATGGTCTCGGTGGCGCTCGGGCAGTGGTGGTTATTCAGGCGTTTGCGATGGGTCTGAGCATGCGTCATGTGACCCGGGCAATTTTGACCGCGTCTTTCACAGATATCACGAGAGGTGCGTATGCACGATCCGTTTGAACAGTCTTTGCGCGACATGCTCAATTCATCACCGTCCACCCGGGACGACGATGCATGCCTTGGGCGTGTTCTGAAAACCGCCAACCGCCAGGTCGGCGCTGGCGATCTGTTCAGCCTGCTGGGCCGCTGGTTGCCCGCGCTGATGATTGCCCTCAACAACGGCTCGCCCCACGTCGCGCCGGTATCCCGCCACCGTAAACCTACCGTTCGCACTGCTGATAAGGCTGATTGAATATGGAACTTGATCTCTGGACTCAGAGCCTCGTCACTGCGATGACTGCGTTATGGACAAAGGTTGCGAACTTCATTCCGAACCTGTTCGGCGCACTGGTCGTGCTGCTGTTGGGTTTCGTCGTGGCGAAACTTTTGGATACTTTGTTGTCCAAGCTGCTCGCCAAGCTGGGTCTCGATCGCCTGATGGGCGGCACCGGTCTGACTAAATTGCTGTCTCGGGCCGGTCTTCAAGTACCGATCTCGACCTTGATCGGTAAAATTGTCTATTGGTTCGTCCTGCTGATTTTTCTGGTATCTGCAGCAGAATCCCTTGGGCTTGAGCGAGTTTCAGCTACGTTGGATATGCTTGCTCTGTATTTGCCAAAGGTTTTCGGCGCGGCGCTGGTCTTGCTGGTGGGTGTGTTGTTGGCGCAATTGGCCAATGGGCTGGTGCGTGGCGCGGCAGAAGGCGTGGGACTGGACTATGCTTCGGGGTTGGGACGGATTGCTCAGGGCCTGGTGATTATTATCAGTCTCTCGGTAGCGATCAGCCAGTTGGAGGTCAAGACTGACCTGCTCAACCACGTGATTGTCATCGTATTGATCACCGTTGGTCTGGCGGTTGCGCTGGCCATGGGGTTGGGAAGCCGGGAAATTGCCGGTCAGATTCTTGCGGGAATCTATGTGCGTGAGCTTTATCAGGTTGGGCAACAAGTGCGTGTTGGCGAGGTCGAAGGCCAGATCGAAGAGATTGGCACGGTTAAAACCACATTGCTGACCGATGAGGGTGAGCTAGTCTCTCTCTCCAATCGGATTCTCCTGGAGCAGCATGTGAGTAGCCGCTAACCCGGCAAACCCTGCTAATGTATGCCGCCGCAAATTGTCCCGAAAGGGCAGCGGCGGACATTGACCTGACTGTCGGCCCGACTTGTTTTGAATAAAGCTCAATCGCTCTCCACGCGCTACGACCCCCGCGAGCTCTCTGATGAGGAGTTGGTCGCGCGCTCGCATACCGAGCTGTTTCACGTAACACGCGCCTATGAAGAACTGATGCGGCGTTACCAGCGAACATTATTTAACGTCTGTGCCCGATACCTTGGGAACGATCGCGACGCAGACGATGTCTGTCAGGAAGTGATGTTGAAGGTGCTGTACGGCTTGAAGAACTTCGAGGGGAAATCGAAGTTCAAGACATGGCTATATAGCATCACGTACAACGAATGCATCACACAGTATCGGAAGGAACGGCGAAAGCGTCGCTTGATGGACGCTTTGAGTCTGGACCCCCTCGAGGAAGCGTCTGAAGAAAAGGCGCCGAAACCCGAGGATAAGGGTGGACTCGATCGCTGGCTGGTGTATGTAAACCCGATTGACCGTGAAATTCTGGTGCTACGTTTTGTCGCAGAGCTGGAATTTCAAGAGATCGCGGATATCATGCATATGGGTTTGAGTGCGACAAAAATGCGGTACAAACGTGCTCTTGATAAATTGCGTGAGAAATTTGCAGGCATTGCTGAAACTTAGTTCAGCGCAAATATCTCTTACGTGTAGGCTAGTTCTGATAGACTAGCCGCCGAGTTGTCCCCCGGTTTGAGGGACTGCTTTACAATCACCAGATGGGGATTTAACGGATGAAACTGAAAAACACCTTGGGCTTGGCCATTGGTACTCTTATTGCCGCTACTTCGTTCGGCGTTCTGGCACAAGGCCAAGGCGCAGTTGAAGGCGAGCTCAACTACGGGAAGAAGTACAACGACAGCGTTAACAACGTTGAAGACGGCTACACTCCTGGCGCCTCCATCGGTTACTTCTTGACCGACGACGTTTCGTTGAACTTCACCTACAATGCTGACGACTACACCCGTTCGAACAACGGCACTGGTTCTCAGAAAATTGAAGGCGACCAGTTCGGTCTGAACGCTCAATACCACTTCAACAACGCTGGCGACGCTCTGCGTCCTTACGTTCAAGGTGGCGTTAAGCACGGCAGCCTGACCAACGTAGCCGCTGACGGCCACACTGGTCGCGATCAGTCGACTTTCCTGACTGCTGGCGCTGGCCTGAAGTACTACTTCCTGGAAAACGTCTACGCTCGTGCTGGCGTAGAAGCTGACTACAAACTGGACAACGGCCGTTGGGACTACATCCCATCGATCGGTCTGGGCGTAAACTTCGGTGGCGGCAACAAGCCAGTCGCTGCTGCTCCAGCTCCAGAAGTCTGCTCCGACAGCGACAACGATGGCGTGTGCGACAACGTTGACAAGTGCCCAGACACCCCAGCCAACGTAACTGTTGACGCTGATGGCTGCCCGGCAGTTGCTGAAGTTGTTCGTGTTGAGCTGGACGTGAAATTCGACTTCGACAAGTCGGTAGTCAAGCCAAACAGCTACGGCGACATCAAGAACCTGGCTGATTTCATGAAGCAGTACCCATCCACCACCACTACTGTTGAAGGTCACACTGACAACGTCGGTCCTGACGCTTACAACCAGAAACTGTCTGAGCGTCGTGCAAACGCCGTTAAACAAGTTCTGACCAACCAGTACGGTGTTGAATCGTCCCGCGTTCAGTCGATCGGCTACGGCGAAACTCGCCCAGTTGCTGACAACAAAACTGAAGCTGGCCGCGCTGTAAACCGTCGTGTAGAAGCGCAGGTTGAAGCCCAAGGTAAGTAATTACCCGCCGCTTTGAGAAAAGCCCGGCTTAGGCCGGGCTTTTCTTTGTCTGCGATTTGGTGAAGTCCCGTGTCAGGCGTGTTGATATCCGACGTTAATTTCGGCGGACAGGGCCTCTTCGCGAGCACCGTTGGCGGCGACCGCACCAATCACCAGGATGGCCGGGCTTTTCAACTCGAAGGCGCAGGCATCGTCCTCCATCGCCATCAGGCTGCTCCGACATTCCCGTTGATGCGGCAATGACGCGTTTTCAATCATCGCCACCGGCGTATCTCTTGCCATAGAGCCCGCTAGCAGTTGCTCACGTATCTCGCTGAGCTTCGCTACACCCATGTAGATCACCAGCGTCGTGCCACCTTGAGCCAGTGCTCGCCAGTTCAGGTTGCTGCCATCCTGAGTGTGGGCGGTCACCAGCGTCACGCCTCGCGCCACACCGCGCAGAGTTAACGGAATATCGCATTGAGTCGCGCCAGCCAGGCCGGCGGTGATGCCATTGACCAGTTCGGTCTCGACCCCGCGTTCACGCAACCACTGCGCTTCTTCACCGCCACGCCCGAAGATGCACGGGTCACCCCCTTTGAGCCGCACCACGCATTTGCCTTGACGGGCATAACGCAGCATCAAACGATGAATGAACTCCTGTGGCGTAGAGCGGCAGCCACCACGTTTACCTACAGGAATAATCCGTGCGCCGAGGCAGTGCTCAAGCACCGCGTCGTTGACCAGGTCGTCGATCAGCACCACGTCCGCTTCTCTCAGCGCCCGAACCGCTTTGAGGGTCAGCAATTCAGGGTCACCGGGGCCTGCGCCCACCAGCCAGACTTTTGCATTCATTGTCTTTTCCTCACGAGATGACGGCGACCGGCTGCGCGGTGGCGGCCAGCAAACGCTTGATTTCCGGGACGCAAGAGCCGCATTGCGTGCCGCAACCCAATTCCTGTTTCAAGCCCTGCAAGTCCAGGCCGCGGCGAATGCCGGCGCAGACCGCGTTTTGGCTGACGTTATTGCAGTTGCACAGGGTTTTGTTGCCGATGGCTTCGGCGTCGACCTGGCCCGGCGGTGCACTCAGCGGGGCGAGCAGCCAGCGTCGCAGTTGTTCATCGGCGCGACCTTCGAGCCAGAGGTTTTGCAGCCAGTGCCGGGCAAGGGTTTCACCCGCCAAGCGGATTGCGGTGATCCGTCCGTTCTCGATCCGCACACGCTTGCCGATGGAGCGTCGTGGATCGTCGTAGGCCAGGACCGGGCCGTCGTTGAGCCCCAGGCATTGATCGATATCGCGCAGCAGTTGTGGATCGGGCGCTGCGGTGCTGGCAGCGCGTATCAGCAGCGCAGGGCGCTCACGGCCTGTCAGGCTGAGGCTCACGTAGGAAAACGCGTCGCAATGGGGTCGTAGCGTCTCAAAATGTTGTTGGACATCGCCCTCTACCAGCGCGAAAAGGTGCCAGGGTAATTGCACCGGTTCGAGGCGCACGCCGCTGTGTTTGAGCTCAGGTTGTTTCGACAACGGGTCAAAAGCGGGCAGGGTGAGGCTGTTCACGCCCCCCTTGAGAAAACGGTCACCAAAATGCATCGGCAAAAAGGCTTGGCCCGGGCGCACGCTGTCGTCACTGGCGACCGGCACGATCACCGCGCCGCGGCGGCTTTTCAGGCTGATCAAATCGCCGGATTGCAGGCGATGCCGGCGCAGTTCATCGGGGTGCAGGCTCAACACGGCTTCGCTGACATGACCGAACAGTTGCGCGGCTGTGCCGGTGCGGCTCATGCCGTGCCATTGATCGCGCAGTCGTCCGGTGATCAGCGTCAGCGGGAAACGTGCATCGCGCTGTTCCTTGGCGGCGCGATACGGATCAGCCACGAACTGCGCTCGGCCGCTGACGGTCGGGAAAATACCGTCGAGATAAAGACGTGCAGTGCCTGCACTGGCGCCCGCAGGAAAGGGCCATTGTTGCGGGCCGATCTTGTCGATCAATGCGTGGCTGACTCCGGACAAATCCAGATCCCGACCACGCGTCAGTTGTTTGTATTCGTCGAATACCTGTGCCGGAGTGTCAAAGGCAAACAGGCTGGTCGCATCCGGGCGCAGACGCTTTTCCAGCCGCTGTGCGAAATCCACGGTGATCGCCCAGTCTGGGCGCGCTTCACCCGGTGCGACGATCGCTCGGCGAACGTGGGAAATGCGCCGCTCGGAGTTGGTGACCGTACCGTCCTTCTCGCCCCAACTGGCGGCGGGCAACAACAGGTCAGCAAACCTCGCGGTTTCAGTGGTACGAAAGGCCTCCTGTAACACCACGAACGGGCACGCTGCCAGCGCCGCGCGCACGGCAGTCTGGTCGGGAAGTGACTGCGCGGGGTTGGTGCAAGCGATCCACAAGGCTTTGATCTTTCCGCTGCCCATCTGCTCGAACAACTCGATGGCGGTCAGCCCTGGGTTTTCCGGTAGTTGATTGACCCCCCAATAAGCCGCCACTTCAGCGCGGTGCTCGGCATTGGCCGCATCGCGATGGCCCGGCAACAGGTTGGACAGACTGCCAGTTTCCCGGCCGCCCATGGCATTTGGCTGACCAGTCAACGAGAAAGGTCCTGCGCCGGGACGGCCGATTTGACCGGTCGCCAGGTGCAAATTGATCAATGCGCTGTTCTTTGCGCTGCCAGCGGTGGACTGGTTCAACCCCATGCACCATAACGACAGGAAACTCGGTGAATTCCCGACCCATTCAGCGCATTGCTGCAATTGCTCAACGCTGATTCCGCACAGTTGCGACACCATCTGCGGGGTGTAATCGCGCACCAGGTTCTTCAGCTCGGGCAAGCCTTCGGTGTGGGCCTTGATGTAGTCGCGGTCGATCCAGTCCTCCCACAGCAGCAGGTGCAAAATCCCATGAAACAAGGCGACATCGGTCCCCGGAAGAATCGCCAGGTGCAGGTCAGCCAAATCGCAGGTGTCGGTACGTCGTGGGTCGATGACGATGACTTTCATCTGCGGTCGGCGGGATTTGGCTTCTTCGAGGCGACGAAACAGTACCGGGTGGGCGTAGGCCATGTTGCTGCCGACGATCATCACGCAGTCGCTCAATTCCAGGTCTTCATAGCTGCATGGCGGTGCGTCGGCGCCCAGGCTGCGTTTGTAACCGACCACCGCCGACGACATGCACAGACGGGAATTGCTGTCGATGTTATTGGTGCCCACCAGCCCCCGCGCCAGTTTGTTGAAGGCGTAGTAGTCCTCGGTCAACAACTGTCCGGAAATGTAGAACGCCACACTGTCCGGGCCATGTTCGGCAATGGTTTGGGCGAAAACGTTGGCCGCGTGATCGAGCGCGGTGTCCCAGTCAGTGCGGTTGCGCGCCAGGCCTTTGCCCAGGCGCAGTTCCGGGTACAGCGCTCGTGCCGTCAAGTCGCCGGTCAGATGCAGGGTTGATCCCTTGCTGCACAACTTGCCGAAGTTCGCCGGGTGTGCCGGATCGCCGCTGACACCGAGGATGCGCTCGCCGTCGTGTTCGATCAGCACGCCGCAGCCAACCCCGCAATAGCAGCAGGTGGTCGCGGTGATCTGGCGGTCCATCAGCCTGCATCCCGCAGGGCTAGCATCACTCGGCCATTTTCGACCCGCGCCGGGTGGTGATGGGCGCAGCCGATGTCCGGGGCCAGGGCTTCGCCGCTTTCCAGGTCGATTTGCCAATTGTGCAGCGGACAGGCCACACGCTTGCCGTAGATCAAGCCTTGGGACAACGGTCCGCCCTTGTGCGGGCAGCGGTCATCGAGGGCGAACACTTCATCGTCGCTGGTACGAAAAATCGCGATGTCACCTTTTGGGCCGGCAATGATCCGCGAGCCCAAGGCGTTGATTTCTTCCAGTGCGCAGATATCCAGCCAGTTCATGCCAGCACCTCCAGGTTCTTCACGGGAATGACGTCGAATTCTTTCTTCAGCAATGGCTGGGTCAGGCGTTCTTTCCACGGGTCCTGTTCGAACGACAGCGAGAATTGCAGCCGGTCATTGAGCGCCTTGCGCCGTTCCGGGTCTTCCAGCACAGCTTTCTTGATGTGGTCCATGCCGACCCGTTGCAGGTAATGCACGGTGCGCTCGAGGTAGAAAGCCTCTTCGCGATAGAGCTGCAAGAACGCGCCGTTGTATTCGCGCACTTCTTCAGCGGTTTTCAGTTTCACGAAGAACTCGGCGACTTCGGTTTTGATCCCGCCGTTGCCGCCGATGTACATCTCCCAGCCGGAATCCACGCCGATGATGCCGACGTCCTTGATGCCTGCTTCCGAACAGTTGCGCGGGCAACCGGAGACGGCCAGTTTCACTTTGTGCGGCGACCACATGTTGAACAGGTCATGCTCCAGCTCGATGCCCAGCTGCGTGGAATTCTGCGTGCCGAAACGGCAAAACTCACTGCCGACGCAAGTCTTCACGGTGCGGATGGATTTGCCGTAGGCGTGGCCGGACGGCATGTCGAGGTCTTTCCAGACGCCCGGCAGGTCCTGTTTCTTGATCCCCAGCAAGTCGATGCGCTGACCGCCGGTGACCTTGACCATCGGCACGTTGTACTTGTCGGCGACGTCGGCGATGCGGCGCAATTCCGAAGGGTTGGTCACGCCACCCCACATCCGCGGGACCACCGAGTAGGTGCCGTCTTTCTGGATGTTGGCGTGGGCGCGTTCGTTGATCAGGCGCGATTGCGGGTCATCCTTGGCTTCGCCCGGCCAGGTGGAAATCAGGTAGTAGTTGAGCGCCGGGCGGCAGGTGGCGCAGCCGTTCGGGGTACGCCAGTTCAGGTAGCTCTGGGTGCCGGCGATGGTGAGCAGATGCTGTTCGCGAATGGCCTGGCGGATTTGCCCGTGGTTGAGGTCGCTGCAACCACAGATGGCTTTTTCGCTTTTCGGCTTCACGTCTGCCGCGCCGCCCACGGTGTTGATCAGGATCTGCTCGACGAGGCCGGCGCAGGAGCCGCAAGAGCTGGCCGCCTTGGTGTGTTTTTTCACTTCGTCGACACTGAACAGCCCGTGTTCCTGGATCGCCTTGACGATGGTGCCTTTGCACACGCCGTTGCAGCCGCAGACTTCGGCGGTGTCGGCCATGCTCATGGCTTTGTCCTGGCCCTGATGTCCTACGTCGCCCAAAGCATTTTCCCCAAACATCAGGTGATCGCGGATCTCGCCAATGGCGTGATTCTCACGAATCTGCCGAAAATACCAACCGCCATCCGCCGTATCGCCGTACAGACAGGCGCCGACCAGCACGTCATCCTTGATCACCAGTTTTTTGTAGACGCCGCCGATCGGGTCGGAGAGGGTGATGGTTTCCGTGCCTTCGCCGCCCATGAAGTCGCCGGCGGAGAACAGGTCAATCCCGGTGACTTTCAGTTTGGTCGACGTCACCGAGCCTTGATAACGGGCGAAGCCCAATTGGGCGAGGTGATTGGCGCAGACCTTGGCTTGTTCGAACAGCGGCGCGACCAGGCCGTAGGCGATGCCACGATGGCTGGCGCATTCACCGATGGCGTAGACCCGTGGGTCGTAGGTTTGCATCGTGTCGTTGACCAGAATCCCGCGATTGCAGGGAATGCCGGATTTTTCCGCGAGTTCGGTGTTGGGGCGAATGCCCGCGGCCATCACCACCAGATCGGCGGGAATGATGTCGCCGTTCTTGAACTCAACCGAGCCCACCCGGCCATTGCCGGCATCGTGCAGGGCCTGGGTTTGCTCACACAGGCGAAAGTGCAGGCCACGCGCTTCAAGGGCGGTTTGCAGCAACTGGCCGCTGGTCTTGTCGAGCTGGCGCTCCAGCAGCCATTCGCCGAGGTGCACCACGGTCACGTGCATGCCGCGCAGCATCAGGCCGTTCGCGGCCTCCAGACCGAGCAAGCCACCACCGATGACGACGGCGTGTTTATGGGTTTTGGCGGTGTTGATCATCGCCTGGGTGTCAGCGATGTCGCGGTAGCCGATCACGCCCTGCAAGGTGTTGCCCGGAATCGGCAGAATGAACGGGGTCGAGCCGGTGGCGATCAGCAGGCGATCGTATTCGGCTTCGGTGCCGTCTTCGGAGATGACGCGGCGTTTGACCCGATCGATCTCCACCACTTTGCGGTTGAGCAGCAGCTTGATGTTGTTGTCCAGGTACCAGTCGAGGTCGTTGAGCACGATCTCTTCGAATGTTTGCTCACCGGCCAGTACCGGCGACAACAGGATGCGATTGTAATTGGTATGGGGTTCGGCACCGAAGACCGTGATGTCGTACAGCTCGTTGCTCAGCTTGAGCAGTTCTTCCAGGGTACGAACCCCGGCCATGCCGTTGCCGATCATCACCAGTTTTAGTTTTTTCATCAGGTTCTCCGGGGAGCGGTGACCCGCCTCATCAGGGCTTCAGGTCTGGCTCGACAAATTTTGCGCAAACAAAAAAAGGCGTCCCGCTAGTTGCCTAGCGAGGACGCCTTTGTCCTGGTCCCGTTCTCTCGGGAAGCGCAGCCTTCATCGTTGAAGGCTGTGCTTTATGTGTGGTGGAAAGGGTAATGCAGTGGTTGTGCCAAGTGCTTCATGTGGCCGGGTTTATTGGGTGCTGTCGAAGATTACGAGTGTGAGAAGAGCGTTTTCGCACCGAAACAATGCGCGACGCCCGCAATTGGCGCGGCTTTTACACGTAGTTGCGTCAGTCGTGAAAAACCAACACCAGCAGCACCAGATTCAACAGCAACGACACCAAGGCCAATGTTCGCCAGACCCTCAACGGTTCACGCTCCAGCAACGGTCTGGGTCGAACGCTCAAGCTATGCCGTTCACCCTGTTCCAATAACAACAGCCACTCCTCAGCTGTTTCAAACCGCTGATCCGGATCCGCCACAACGGCACGTTGCAGACATTGCGCAATCCATTCCGGCAGATCCGGCCGATAACGACTGGCGCTGACCGGTACACCAAACCGTGGTCGCTGGAACGCTTCGATTTCACCGTAGGGGTAATGCCCGGTCAGCAGGAAATACAGGGTCACGCCCACCGCGTACAGATCTTGTTGCGGCGTCGGGATATCCCCGCGAAAGGCTTCCGGCGCGATGTAACTGGGCGTTCCAGGCAGGGTAGAGGCTTGATCCTCGGACAGTCCGGGGCAATACGCGAGGCCGAAATCCAGCAGGCGCAATTCGCCGTCGTCACCCAGCAGCAGGTTTTCCGGTTTGATGTCTCGGTGAAGAATTTGCCGCCGATGCAACAGGCCAACTGCCCGAAGCAAGCGCTCGGCCAGATCTTGCCATTGCGCCAGCGGCAAAGGTCCGACACGGGTGTGCAGGTCTGCCAGCGTCGTTCCGGAATATTCGCGCATCACATAGTACAAATGCTGACGCTGGCTGGCGGCATGGACTTCAGGAAAATGCCGTCCGGCCACGCGCTTGAGAAACCATTCCTCCGACAGCAACGCCTGCCCGGCCAAGTGATCGTCGTTCAGCGCGGCGGGCAATGTTTTCAACAGCCAGGGTTGCTGTTGCCCGTCGCGAACCCGATAGAGCAGCGATTGCTGGCTCTGACTGAGTATCCCTTCTACGAGCCAGCCTTCGAAGGATTGACCGGGTTTCAGCGCCGTTGGCAATGGCCATTGCTGCAAATGAATCAGCGCATCGCCAATGCTCGTTGCACCCAATGCATCGACCCGTACCAGCAGCGCGCTGGCATTGTCCTGACTACCGGCCAGATGGGCGGCCTGCACCAGAGTGTCTGCCGCACTGTCCAGATCGGGCTGATCTCGCAGAATGGCGGCAATCGCAGTGTCGCCCAGCACGGCCCAGATGCCATCGCTGAGCAGCACGAAACACTCATTCAGGCGCAATTCGCCATCGAGAAAATCCAGCACCAGATGCTGATCCAGGCCTAGTGCCCGTTTCAGCACATGCTGCATGCCCGGCTGGTCCCAGACATGGTCCTCGCTGATGCGCTGCAACTGATCCGCGTGCCAGCGATACACCCGGCAATCGCCGACATGGGCCAGCGTAAAACGCCGACCGCGCATGACCAGCGCACTGACCGTGGTCAGCAGCGGTTGCCCGCCACCATTGGCCTGCAGCCAGCGATTTTGCGCCAGCAGCAGGCGGTCCAGCGCTTGAGCGACACCCCAGGTTTCCGGGGTGGCGTAATAGTCCAGCGCCAGCGCCTGCAAGGTCGAACGGGCGGCGAGACCGCCATCGGCGCATTGGCTGACCCCATCGGCGATGGCAAACAGGTAACCCTTGCTCGCCGCCAATGCCGGGGCCGGCGTCACCAGGCGCAGGGCGTCCTGGTTTTCCTCGCGCGGGCCAATGGCGCTGGCTTCGGCAAAGCTCAGTTGCAGGCTCATTGAGGTCTCAGACCCGCGCCGCCGTCACTGCGGCCGAACCCCAAGTGGTTCTCCAGCGACGTTTCACGCCGTGCAGACCGAACCAGGCAAGAACGCCGAGGCTGGCGAACAACCACAGGGCCAACTGATAACTGCCGGTGCTCTGCTTGATCGCGCCCATGCCTGCCGCCAGGGCAAAGCCACCGATACCGCCGGCCATGCCGATCAAACCGGTCATCACACCGATCTCGCGACGAAAACGCTGCGGCACCAACTGGAACACCGCGCCGTTGCCTGCGCCCAAACCGAGCATGGTGCAGACGAAAAGCGCCAGCGCCGCGTAGGAACTCGGCAGATTGAAACCCACCGCCGCAATGCAGAGCGCCGCCACCGTGTACATCGCCAACAACGTGCGAATCCCGCCGAAACGGTCTGCCAGCGCACCGCCCAACGGCCGCATCAAGCTGCCGCCGAACACACAGGCCGCCGTGTAGTAACCGGCAGTCACCGGGCTCAGGCCGTACTGGTCGTTGAAATAGCCGGGCAGGGCGCTGGCAAGACCGATGAAACCGCCGAAGGTCACGCTGTAGAAAAACATGAACCACCAGCTGTCGCGATCGCCGAGGGCCTTGAAGTAGTCGGCCATCGACTTGGCTTTCGGTCGTTGCGGCGCGTTTTTCGCCAGCCAGGCGAAGACGATCAGGGTCAGGATCAGCGGGATCAGGGCGAAGCCGAACACGTTGCTCCAGCCGAATGCGGCGGCCAGCACCGGAGCGATCAGTGCGGCGAGCACAGTGCCGGAGTTACCGGCACCGGCGATGCCCATGGCTTTGCCTTGATGCTGTGGCGGATACCATTGCGAGGCCAGCGGCAGAGCGACGGCGAAAGACGCACCGGCCATGCCGAGGAACAGGCCCAGCACCAGCGCTTGCTCGTAGCTGTGAATCCCGAGTTTCCAGGCGCCGAACAGCGCACAGATGACGATCACCTGGCCGATCAGCCCGGCGGTTTTTGGCGACAGACGATCCGCCAGCATGCCCATGATAAAGCGCAGCACGGCCCCGGCCAGGATCGGCGTCGCCACAACCAGCCCGCGCTGTTGGGTGGTCAGGTGCAGGTCGGCGGCGATCTGCACCGCCAACGGGCCGAGCAGGTACCAGACCATGAAGCTCAGGTCGAAATAGAGGAAGGCCGCAAACAGTGTCGGCGTATGGCCGGATTTCCAGAAGCTTGAATTCATCGCGCACCTCAGCTGTGAAGAGTCTCGAGAAGGAGTCATGAGCTAGCAGGTGGGGCGCCTGTGGGCCGCACCACCGGCCCCGGGCTGTGGGGCCAAAACGAAAAAACGCCGCCACCTGATTCGCCAAGGGCAAATGAGGTGAGCGACGTCTTTGTCGTAGGTGGGGCAACCGCCGTTGGTTACCTGTGGTAATTACTTAGCCAGATTTGTGCCAACAGTTCAGAACCGAGTTGCGGCCCCTTCAAAGGCACCACAAAACCTCAGCCGAGCAACTCACTCATGGCAATGATCTGCTCGGCAACCTGGATCAACTTCTGCTGCCGGCTCATCGCCTGTCGGCGCATCAGGGTGTAAGCCTCTTCCTCATTGCAGCTCTTCATCTTCATCAACAGCCCCTTGGCCAGCTCGATGCGCTTGCGTTCAGCCAGTTGCTGGTCGCGGGCATGCAGTTGGGCGCGCAGCGCCTGGTCACTTTCAAACCGCGCCATGGCCACGTCGAGAATCGGCTGCAAGCGCTGTGCGTGAATGCCTTCGACGATGTAGGCACTGACCCCGGACTTGATCGCCTGGCGCATCACGCCGGGGTCGTGCTCGTCGGTAAACATGACGATCGGTCGTGGCTGGTCGCGGGTCACCAGCACCACTTGTTCCAGCACATCGCGGCTCGGTGACTCGGTATCGATCAGGATCACGTCCGGACGCACTGTTTCGACGCGCTCGGGAAGGTCAATGGTCAGGCCCGATTCGTCGATCACCTCGAACCCGGCTTCGGTCAGGGCGGCTTTCAATCGACCGACTTTCTTCGCGGTGTCGTTGATCAGCAGGATACGCAGCATGTTCGCAGTCTCCTGTCAGCGCTGGGCGAATCGGTGCGAGCTGTCGCTCAGGGCGTGCAACTTGAAGCTGCGGGCATAGCCGGCCGGGTCGGATCCATCCCAGACTTTGCCGTCGATCAACTGGCTGCTGCGCATGTCTTGATTCTGGGCGGCGACTCCGACAGCGCTGGCAGCCTCGCGGTACAACGCCAGTTGCTGGATTTGGCGGGCCACGCCGAGGTAATCCGGGTCGTCGCGCAACAAACCCCAGCGCCGGAACTGGGTCATGAACCACATGCCGTCGGACAGGTACGGCACGTTGACTTCGCCGTCCGCATGGAAGCGCAAAGCGTGCGGGTCCTGCCAGCGATGGCCCAGACCGTCGGCGTAGTCGCCCAACAGGCGCGGTTCGATGCAGTCGAGGGGGGCGTCGAGGTAGTCGGGCGCGCTCAATAGTTGTGCGGTGCTGCGGCGATTTTCCGTGCTTTGCTCGATAAACCGGCTGGCTTCCAGAATCGCCATCACCAAGGCCCGTGCGGTGTTGGGGTATTGCTCGACAAACGCATGGGTGCAGCCGAGGACTTTTTCCGGGTGATCGGGCCAGATGGTCTGGGTCGTCGCCAAGGTAAAGCCGAGGTTCTGTTGAACTGCGCTGGCGGACCAAGGTTCCCCGACACAAAAACCGTCGATGCGCCCGGCTTGCAGGTGCGCGACCATTTGCGGTGGCGGGACCACGACGCTGTCGACATCCTGTAACGGATGAATGCCCTGACTCGCCAGCCAGTAATACAGCCACATGGCGTGGGTGCCGGTGGGAAATGTCTGGGCGAAGGTAAGTTTCGGGCGAGTTTGGTGCACGTGGCGGTCGAGTGCATCAGGACTGGTCACGCCTAGCGCCTGCAAACCGTGGGAGAGATTGATGCTCTGGCCATTCTGGTTCAGGCCCATCAGCACGGCCATGTCGGTGGAGGCCACGCCGCCGATGCCCAGGTGAACGGCATACATCAGGCCGTACAGGCTGTGGGCGGCGTCGAGTTCGCCGCTGACCAGTTTGTCGCGCAGGTTGGCCCAGGACGACTGGCGCTTGAGGTTCAGGGTCAAGCCGTAAGGCTGGGCGAACCCCTGAGTGGCGGCGACCACCACCGATGCGCAATCGCTCAGGGCCATGAAGCCGAGGTTGATGTCGGTCTTTTCCGGGGCATCGCTGCCATTGACCCACGCCAAAGAGTTGGCTGGAACTTCGATCATGGTTAAGCACCTTGCATAAAAAAACGCCGTACCGGGCGCCTTGCCAGAGCAAGGGCCAGTGACGACGCCATTGTCTTTCGACCCATCCCGCCGTAGGCATGAGTGCTGATAGCGGTGAAGCTGCAAGGCATATGCCATCGTGTGCTGATTTTGTCGCGCGCCTCGCCTGCGGCCCCGATGCGCGGCTATAATTGCCGCCACTTTTCGTAGCCCAGAGTCAAACCCGCCCATGTACACCCTGGCCCGTCAGCTGTTGTTCAAACTTTCCCCGGAAACCTCCCACGATCTGTCCCTGGACCTGATCGGCGCGGGCGGACGTTTGGGCCTCAACGGCTTGCTGTGCAAGGCTCCGGCGAAAATGCCGGTGTCGGTCATGGGCCTGGAGTTCCCGAACCCGGTGGGTCTGGCGGCTGGTCTGGACAAGAACGGCGCGGCCATCGACGGTTTCGCTCAGCTGGGTTTTGGTTTTGTCGAAATCGGCACCATCACCCCACGCCCACAGCCGGGTAACCCGAAACCACGGATTTTCCGCCTGCCGGAAGCCGAGGCGATCATCAACCGCATGGGGTTCAACAACCTTGGCGTCGATCACCTGCTGGCCCGTGTCGCCGCCGCCAAGTACAAGGGCGTGTTGGGCATCAACATCGGCAAGAACTTCGACACCCCGGTCGAACGCGCGGTCGACGATTACCTGATCTGCCTGGATAAGGTCTACGCCCATGCCAGCTACGTCACGGTCAACGTCAGCTCGCCGAACACTCCGGGCCTGCGCAGCCTGCAGTTCGGTGATTCGCTCAAGCAGTTGCTCGCTGACCTGGCCATGCGCCGCGCCGAGTTGGCGTTGCGTCACGGTAAACACGTTCCGCTGGCCATCAAGATCGCACCGGACATGACCGACGAAGAAACTTCGCAGGTCGCACAAGCGCTGATCGAAACCGGGATGGACGCGGTGATCGCCACCAACACCACCCTGAGTCGCGTCGGGGTCGAAGGCATGGAACACGGCGACGAGGCGGGCGGTCTGTCCGGCGCGCCGGTTCGCGACAAGAGTACTCACACCGTGAAGGTGCTGGCCTCAGAGCTGGCCGGTCGTTTGCCGATCATCGCCGTGGGCGGGATCACCGAAGGCAAACATGCTGCTGAGAAAATCGCCGCGGGTGCGAGCCTGGTGCAGATCTATTCCGGCTTTATCTACAAAGGCCCGGCGTTGATTCGTGAGTCGGTAGACGCCATCGCCGCATTACGCTGATCCCTGTGGGTGCGGGCTTGCTCGCGAATGCGATTTAAGATTGAACGATGAGGTTGACTGATACACCGCTTTCGCGAGCAAGCCCGCTTCGACAGTTGGTTTGTGTGTAGCCAGAGATTGAGTTTTGGGCAGGCATAAAAAAGGGCTCCTTAAAGGAGCCCCTGGGCCGGAGCCCGCCGCCCGGATGGGACGTGCGTGGTTAATTCATTCAGTCATCAGATTGTCGTGTCGGAGTGTTAGGCCCTGTAAATTAGCCGACGGCGTGAAGTTCGTTGAGTCTGTGGATTCCCGCAGTGCCGGTCATACCGTCCCAGTTGTCGCCGCGTCCCTCGCGCCAGCCGTTAATCCAGGCTTGGCGTACTGACGGTAGAGTAAATGGGCAAAGCTCACGGGATTTGCCACCAACGCCATATTGATATCCGCGCAAAAATGCTCTTTCCAACGGATCACGCTTAAGTCTTCTCATAGGGTGTTGCCCTCACTTGTTGACTGTATTTATCGCGTAGACCTCAATCGAGGTCTGGCAGAAAAAACTTCTGCCGTTGGGGCCCGCTGCCGGCGTCGCGAGCCAAGGTGTTGACGTCGTTGCGGCGTCAACCTGTGTTGAGTTCTAACCAATGCATCACATCGAGGGAATGATCGTTTTGTCATAAGAACGTAACCATAAAGATGCTATGGCCATAAGTAACATGATGTCTGGCCCGTGTTTATGGGTAAAACCCCTGTATGATCGGCCCCCCGCAGGATGACGGGGTTAATCCTTCAGTGAGAATGAATTCTGTTTTCGAACGCATTATTCGACGAAGGGTCGACTTATTACATTTTGTTGCCTCAACTTTTTTATCTGCCTGTGCATCTAAGCTCTTTTAACCTGAGCAGCACAGGTGGGACGGCACACCTTCGTGCCACGCGGGCGCTCTTTTAGAAAAGCGCCTGATTGAAAACCGGACCGGCAATGCGTTGTCGGTTCACTTAGCTAAAGGCTCTGAAATTCCAATGTCCGATCAATTCGAAATCTTCCTCACTTGCCCCAAAGGCCTTGAAGGCCTGCTGATCGAGGAAGCCGTCGGGCTTGGCCTTGAAGAAGCACGTGAGCACACCTCTGCCGTGCGCGGCATGGCGACCATGGAAACCGCTTATCGACTGTGCCTGTGGTCGCGGCTGGCGAACCGGGTGCTGCTGGTGCTCAAGCGTTTCCCGATGAAGGACGCCGAAGACCTGTACCACGGCGTGCTGGATATCGAGTGGCAAGACCACATGCTCAACGACGGCACCCTGGCCGTTGAGTTCAGCGGTCACGGCTCGGGTATCGACAACACCCACTTCGGCGCCTTGAAAGTCAAAGACGCCATCGTCGACAAGCTGCGCACCCCACAGGGCGACCGTCCGTCCATCGACAAACTCAATCCGGACCTGCGCATTCACCTGCGCCTGGACCGTGGCGAAGCCATTCTTTCCCTCGACCTGTCCGGCCACAGCCTACACCAGCGCGGTTATCGCTTGCAGCAAGGCGCGGCACCGCTGAAGGAAAACCTCGCGGCCGCGATCCTGATCCGTTCCGGCTGGCCACGCATTGCGGCCGAAGGCGGCGCGCTGGCTGACCCGATGTGCGGTGTCGGTACGTTCCTTGTCGAAGCCGCGATGATCGCCGCCGACATGGCGCCGAACCTGCGTCGCGAGCAGTGGGGCTTTACCGCCTGGCTCGGTCACGTTCCGGCGCTGTGGAAAAAACTTCACGAAGAAGCCACCGAGCGTTGCGCGGCCGGCCTGGCCAAGCCACCGCTGTGGATTCGCGGTTACGAAGCCGACCCGCGCCTGATTCAACCGGGCCGCAACAACGTCGAGCGTGCGGGCCTGAGCGAGTGGATCAAGATTTACCAGGGCGAAGTCGGTACGTTCGAGCCGCGTCCGGACCAGAACCAGAAAGGCCTGGTGATCTGCAACCCTCCCTACGGCGAGCGTCTGGGCGACGAGGCGAGCTTGCTCTACCTCTATCAGAACCTCGGCGAGCGTCTGCGTCAGGCCTGCCTGAACTGGGAAGCCGCGGTGTTCACCGGCGCCCCGGACCTGGGCAAGCGCATGGGCATTCGCAGCCACAAACAGTATTCGTTCTGGAACGGCGCGTTGCCGTGCAAGTTGCTGCTGATCAAAGTCACTCCGGACCAGTTCGTCACCGGCGAACGTCGCACTCCGGAACAGCGTCAGGTCGAGCGCGAGCAGGCTGAAGTCGAAGTCGCCGACAACGACGTTGTGCCTGGCAAGTACGAGAAATACAACAAGAACGGCAACCCGATCAAACCGGCCCCGGTGGTGATCGAGCAACCGCGCTTGAGCGAAGGCGGGCAGATGTTTGCCAACCGCCTGCAGAAAAACCTCAAGGCGCTGGGTAAGTGGGTCAAGCGTGAAGGCATCGACTGCTATCGCGTGTATGACGCCGACATGCCGGAGTATTCCATGGCCATCGACCTGTATCAGGATTGGGTCCACGTCCAGGAATACGCCGCGCCGAAATCCATCGATCCGGAAAAAGCCTCGGCCCGCATGTTCGATGCCCTGGCCGCGATTCCGCAGGCCTTGAACATCGACAAGAGCCGTGTGGTGGTCAAGCGACGCGAGCGTCAGAGCGGTACCAAGCAGTACGAGCGTCAGGCCGCGCAGGGCAAGTTCGTCGAGGTCAACGAAGGTGGCGTGCAGTTGCTGGTCAACCTCACCGATTACCTCGACACCGGGCTGTTCCTCGACCACCGCCCAATGCGCATGCGCATTCAGAAAGAGGCGGCCGGCAAGCGCTTCCTCAACCTCTATTGCTACACCGCAACGGCCAGTGTTCACGCGGCCAAGGGTGGCGCACGCACCACCACCAGCGTCGACCTGTCAAAAACCTACCTCGACTGGGCGCGGCGTAACCTGTCGCTGAACGGATTCTCTGACAAGAACCGTCTGGAGCAGGGCGACGTGATGGCCTGGCTCGAGGCCTGCCGTGACGAATACGACTTGATCTTCATCGACCCGCCGACGTTCTCTAACTCCAAGCGCATGGAAGGGATTTTCGACGTTCAACGCGATCAGGTGCAGTTGATCGACCTGGCCATGGCGCGTCTGGCACCCGGTGGCGTGTTGTACTTCTCCAACAACTTCCGCAAGTTCACCCTTGAGGAAAACCTCGCTGAGCGTTACGCCGTTGAAGAAATCACCGCCCAGACCATCGATCCGGATTTCGCCCGTAATGGCAAGATCCACCGCGCCTGGAAAATCACCGCGCGTTGACACTTGAACTGATTGGATCCACAGAGCCTTGATTTTTAAAGGCTCTTGGCTCCTTTCTGTGCTGGTCAAATTAGTGGCTAATGGCTATAACTTACTCTTGGCCAATGGGCTTTTCCGGCGCCTGGCATTTTGAGTTGCCTTTATGTCGTTTCAGGCCGTACGCCCCAAAATCCTGGGTTTTATCAGCGAAGATGCGTCGGCCTGGCTGGTCGCGCTGCTGGTACTGCTCATGGGCGGCGTGCTCACCGGGTTACTGGCCTGGTCGACGGTCAATGTGTTTCACCATCAACTCAAGCAACGCTTCCAACTGCTGGCCAGTGAGCGTTACAGCCGCATCGAAGAACGTTTCGAAGACCAGGAGCAGCGCCTCGACGGTCTGCGACGATTTTTCGCCAATTCCGACTCGGTCTCCCGCGAGGAGTTCGACGGTTACACCAAGCCCCTGTTGCACCGAACCCAGGCCTATTCCTTCGCGGCCCGGGTGACCCGTGCCGAGCGCGCGGAATTCGAACAAAAGGTGCGAGACGAGGGCATCAGCAACTTTACCCTTCGTGAACTCGACGGCAACGGTCAACTGCAATTGGCCGCCGAGCGCGATGAATACGTGGCGGTCCTTTACAGCCAGACGCAAAGTCGCCTGGGCTCGCCGCTGGGTTATGACTTGCTGGCCCAGCCGATGCGCCGCGCAACCCTTGAACGGGCGGACAGGCTCGGCACCATGGCGGTGTCGCAGCCGATGCATCTGGTCAGCATCGAGCCAGCCTATGCACGCGGCGTATTGCTGGTGGCCCCGGTGTTTTCACGCACCCCACTCAGCGCAGCGGGGGTAAAACCCTTCGGTTATGTCATGGCGGTGATCAGCATGCGCCAGTTGCTGGCCGATGGATTGCCGGACGCCAACTACGACTATCTTTCGGTGCGCATTCTCGACTTGTCGATCGACGATCAGCACGAAGTGCTCTACGAATCCTTGAACCCACCGGCGGCCAGTGATTTGTCCGCGAGTCGGCTGTTGCGATTGGCCGATCACGATTATCAAGTCGACATCACGCCGAGCCAAGCCTTTATACAAGCCAATCATTCCTCGGTGACGACCCTGATGGTGCTGGGCGGCTTGCTCAGTTTGCTGCTCAGCGCGTTGCTGTATGTGCTCGTCAGCCAGCGCCAGCGCGCACTGAAAATGGTGGAGCAACGGACCGAGGAACTGCGTGCCCGTGAGCAGGAACTGAGCGGTACCCACGGCCAATTGCGCGGTGTGCTGAATGCGGCGACTCAGGTGGCCATCATCGCTACCGACTTGCGCGGGGTTATCAGCACGTTCAACGCCGGCGCCGAGCAAATGTTGGGTTACGCCAGCGCTGAAGTCGTGGGTCACATGACCCTGGAAAACCTGCACCTCTCCCGGGAGCTGGCGGCACGGGCGGCGGAGTTGAGTGCGCGGTTTGGCAAGCCGATTCCGACCTGTCAGGCGATGTTGGTCGAAGGGGGCGAAGAGGGCGGTAGCGAGGCGCGGGAGTGGACCCTGGTGCGCCGCGATGGCAGCCATCTGGCGGTGAACATGCTCGCCACCCCGGTGCTCGACGAGCAGGGGTTGTGGGTCGGTCACCTGGCAATCTGCATCGACATTACCGAACGCAAGCGCGTGCATGAGGCGCTGGCGGCACGGGACCTGTTGTTGAAAAAACTCAGCGCCCATGTGCCCGGTGGCATCTACCAATTCAAGATGGAATTCGACGGCCGCTTCAGTGTGATCTATGCCAGCGACGGTATTCGCGAGATCTACGAGCTCGAACCGGACGTGCTGCTGTTGAATGCCGAAGCGATCTTCACGCGCATCCACCCACAGGATACGACCCGGGTCCGTGCCTCGATCCGCGCGTCGGCGGACACCCTCAGCCCTTGGCGCGAGGAATACCGCGTGCAGCTGCCCATGCGCGGCCTGCGCTGGGTTCGCGGTGAGGCAACCCCCGAAGAGTTGCCCGGTGGCGGCGTGCTCTGGCATGGCTACATTTCCGACATCTCTGACTTGAAGCGGGTGGAAGAGGAACTGCGGGCGCTGTCGATCACCGACTCGTTGACCGGGATCCACAACCGACGTTATTTCCAGGAGCGCCTGACCACCGAAATGGCGAGGGTCCAGCGTGGCGTGGGCGAGTTGTCGGTGATCATGCTCGACATCGACCACTTCAAACGCATCAATGACCAGCATGGCCATGCCGTGGGGGATCGGGTGTTGCAGGCTGTTTGCGAGCGCATCGGTCATCGACTGCGGCGCACGGACGTGTTCTGTCGCCTCGGGGGTGAAGAATTCATGGTGCTTTGCCCGGACACCGACCGCGAGCAGGCGCATGTGCTGGCCATGCAATTGTGGCAAGGGCTGCGCAGTTCACCGATCGACAGCGTGGGGTTCGTTACCGCGAGTTTCGGGATCGCCAGTTGGCGCGTCGGAGAGGGCGCGGATGCGCTGTTGCTGCGGGCGGATTCGGGGGTGTATGCGGCGAAGCAGGCAGGACGTGATCGGGTTGAGGCGCAGAAAATCTAGGGCCTGACGCAGACTCCTTGTGTGCGGGCTTGCTCGCGAAAGCGGTGTGTCATTCAGCCTTTCAGTGACTGATACAGCGCATTCGCGGGCAAGCCCGCAGCCACATTGGATCTTTGGTGAGCCGTAGATCGGGTTAGAGCACCGAAGCCGTGTCTGGCAGTTTCGGCTGGCGATACAGGTCCAACAGCACTTGATCCAGTACCGAAGACGCGCCAAACGGTGCCTTGTCGTTGAGGATCGCCACCACTGCCCACGTGTTGCCATTGACGTCGCGGCTGAAGCCGGAAATGGCGCGTACGGTGTTCAGGGTGCCGGTCTTGACGTGGGCTTCGCCGCGCATCGCGGTGGTCTTCAGGCGCTTGCGCATGGTGCCGTCGGTGCCGGCAATCGGCATCGAGCTGATGAACTCGGCGGCATACGGGCTGTGCCACGCGGCTTGCAGCATCGCTGCCATTTCACGGGCGCTGACGCGTTCGGCGCGGGACAGGCCGGAACCGTTCTCCATCACCAGGTGCGGTGCGGTGATGCCTTTCTTCGCCAGCCACTGACGCACTACGCGCTGCGCGGCTTTGGCGTCGTCGCCGTCGGCGTCGGTGCGGTATTTCTGACCCAGGCTCAGGAACAGCTGCTGAGCCATGGTGTTGTTACTGTATTTGTTGATGTCGCGGATGATTTCCGCCAGGTCCGGCGAATAAGCCCGGGCCAGCAATTTTGCATTGCCTGGGGTCGGGGCCAGCACATCCTTGCCCTGAATGCTGCCGCCCAGCTCTTTCCAGATGGCCCGCACGGCGCCGGCGGTGTAGGTCGCGTGGTCGAGCAGCGACAGGTACGTTTGCGAACTGCAGCCATCGCCCAACTGTCCACCGACCGTCACGGTCATGCTGCCATCGGGCTGGGTCACGGGGTTGTAGCGCACGCCGCCGGTGCATTGCTTGGAGTTGACGGCCTTGACCTGGTTTTCGATACGGATGCTGGCAATCGGTGGTTCCACCGATACCAAGACCCTGCCGCCGTCGTTACGCGCGACAAACCGCAGGGCCTTGAGGTTGACCATCAGCGAGTCGGGCTTGACCAGGAACGGCTTGTTCTCGTCATTGCCGTCGTCATTGAACTCGGGCAACTGCGGTTGTACGAAGAAACTGCGGTCCAGCACCAGGTCGCCGGTGATTTGCGTCACGCCGTTGGCACGCAGGTCCCGCATCAGCAGCCAGAGTTTTTCCATGTTCAGCTTGGGATCGCCACCCCCCTTGAGGTAGAGGTTGCCATTGAGGATGCCGCCGCTGAGGGTGCCGTCGGTGTAGAACTCGGTTTTCCACTGGTGGTTCGGGCCGAGCATTTCCAGCGCGGCGTACGTGGTCACCAGCTTCATGGTCGAGGCCGGATTGACCGAAACGTCAGCGTTGAAAATGGTCGGGGTGCCCGGGCCGGTGAGCGGGATCATCACCAGCGACAGGGCGCTGTCCTGCAACTTGCTGGCCTTGAGGGCCTTTTCGACGTTGGGTGTAAGCGCAGTGTTGATCGGAGCGGCGGAAACGGAGAGGGCCAGCGGAAGGATAAAGCTGGCCAGCAACAATGGACGCAAAGATTTGATCATCTGTAATAAAACCCTACAGCCGAGGGGAAAAAAGACGAGGGCATGGCGATAAAATCCCTCAGTGGTCATGAAAGTGTCGGCATTATGCCCCAAGGCTTGAAAGCGTGTGCCGTGCCATCACCCTCTAATCTGCTATTTTTTTACCGGCGGTCAGCGATGCACCCCAGAGAGTCGGGCAATTAGCGGCTTAAACTGCTAAAGTGCCGCCCGTTATTACTTATGAGGATTGTTCCAATGGCGACTAACCGTTCCCAGCGTCTGCGCAAAAAACTGTGCGTCGATGAATTTCAAGAGCTGGGTTTCGAACTGAACCTGGATTTCAAAGAAGATTTGGCTGATGAAGCCATTGATGCTTTCCTCGACGCGTTCCTGAAAGAAGCCATGGAAGCCAACGGTCTGGGTTATGTTGGCGGCGACGACTTCGGTCTGGTTTGCCTGCAGAAGCGTGGCTCGGTGTCCGAAGAGCAGCGCGCTGCTGTTGAAGCCTGGCTCAAAGGCCGCAGCGAACTGACCGAAGCGACCGTCAGCCCGCTGATCGACGTCTGGTACCCGGAAAAGCCGATCAATCCGGTAGCTTGATGTAATAAGAAACGGCGACCCAAGGGTCGCCGTTTTTTTATGCGCGGATTTTTTCAGCTTTTACGCCAATTCAAAATCACCAGCGTCAACACCCCTGCCACAATCCCCCAGAACGCCGAACCGATTGAAAACAACGTCAGCCCCGATGCCGTGACCATAAAGGTGATCAGCGCCGCTTCCCGTTCTTTCACCTCGGTCATGGCAATGCTCAAGCCATTGATGATCGAGCCAAACAACGCCAGCGCCGCAATCGACAGCACCAGCTCTTTGGGCAATGCGGCAAACAGCGCCGCCAGCGTCGCGCCGAACACACCTGCAATCCCGTAGAAAATCCCGCACCAGACCGCCGCCGTGTAGCGCTTGTTGCGATCTTCATGGGCATGCGGCCCGGTGCAGATCGCAGCGCTGATGGCTGCCAGGTTGATGCCGTGGGAGCCGAACGGTGCCAGCAGCAACGAGGCGATGCCGGTGGTGGTGATCAGTGGGGAGGCCGGCACGGTGTAACCGTCGGCACGCAGGACGGCGATGCCCGGCATATTCTGCGAGGTCATGGCCACCACGAACAACGGAATGCCGATGCTGATGGTTGCGGCTAGCGAGAAGTGCGGCGTGGTCCAGACCGGCGTTGCCACTTCCAGATGAAAACCACTGAAATCCAGCAGCCCCATGAGCCCGGACAATGCAGTGCCGATCAATAACGCGGCCAGCACGGCGTAACGCGGCGACAAGCGCTTGATCACCAGATAGGTGAAAAACATGCCCAGCACCAGGCCGGTGCGATGTTGGGCGGCGACGAAAATCTCGCTGCCGATCTTGAACAGAATCCCTGCCAGCAACGCAGCGGCCAGGGACGCCGGAATCTTTTTCACCAGCCGTTCGAAACTACCGGTCAGGCCGCAGATCGTCACCAGCACTGCGCAGGTGATATAGGCGCCGATGGCTTCGCCATAACTGACACCGCCGAGGCTGGTGATCAGCAACGCCGCGCCCGGGGTCGACCAGGCAATGGTGATGGGCGTGCGATAACGCAGCGACAGGCCGATCGAGCACACCGCCATGCCAATCGAGATGGCCCAGATCCACGACGAAATCTGCCCGCTGGTCAGGCCCGCCGCTTGCCCGGCCTGGAACATCAGGACCAGGGAACTGGTGTAACCGGTCATCATCGCGATGAAGCCGGCGACGATGGCCGACGGCGAGGTGTCAGCCAGTGGTCGGAGCTGCGTGTGCGTGGCGTCGTTCATGACGGTGGTGTTCCTTCTGAGAAAAATGTCCGAAACGCCGCTGAACCCTGTAGGAGCCGAGCTTGCTCGCGATGGCGGTGGGTTAATCGACACATGTGTTGACTGGCGAGACGCCATCGCGAGCAAGCTCGGCTCCCACAGGGATTGCATTCGAGCTGCGGATTCTGCGTTCAAGCCTAAACTCAAACGTAAGGGATCGTTGCAATACAGCGGAAGCGACAAACAGCCGTACAGTCGTGTTGCCACCCTTCATTGTGTACAATCGCGGTGTTTTTTACGCGATACTTGCCAGCGACCCACTGTGCCGTATTACAGTCACCGTCAATTCGCCGCAGTTCTCCCCGACTCGAGTGCCCATGAACGAACAGTTGCAGCCCCTCAAAAAACAACCGCGAGCAGGCAAAGCCGGCCGCAGCGGGACCCAGGACGATATTGTCTATGCGCATATCTTCGAGGCCATCCTCGAACAGCGCCTGGCGCCCGGCACCAAGTTGAGCGAAGAAGCGCTGGGGGAAATTTTCGGGGTCAGTCGCACCATCATCCGCCGCGCGCTCTCACGCCTGGCCCACGAAGGCGTCGTGCTGCTGCGTCCGAACCGTGGCGCGGTCGTTGCCAGTCCGAGCGTCGAAGAGGCCCGCCAGGTGTTCCTCGCGCGCCGTCTGGTGGAACGAGCGATCACTGAATTGGCCGTTCAACACGCGACTGCCGAGCAAATCGCCGAATTGCGCCAGATGGTCAACGACGAGCGCGACAGCTTCTCGCGCGGTGATCGCGGTGCCGGCATCCGTCTGTCGGGCGAATTCCACCTGAAACTCGCCGAAGCGGCGAAGAATGCGCCGCTGATCAGCTTCCAGCGCAGCCTGGTGTCGCAGACGTCGTTGATTATTGCGCAGTACGAAAGTGGCAACCGTTCGCACTGTTCCTACGACGAACACACCCAGCTGATCGACGCCATCGAAGCGCGCAACGGTGAGCTGGCGGTGAATTTGATGATGCATCACATGGATCACATCGACAGCAAACTCAACCTCGACGAAGAAAGCGCGTCGGATGATTTGCATGCGGTGTTCTCGCATTTGTTGCAGACCAAGAAGCCTGGGCGGTCGGCAGCCAAGCTCTGACAGACCGAGGCGCGCCCTTCGCGGCCTCAACGGCAATAAAAATCCCCCGGACTGAACAGTGCGGGGGATTTTTTTTATGCCCGCAGAAAACTAGCGCTGATGCACCTGATTCCCCGCCGCATAGGTCTGCAGAACAGTCCGGTCATCCCCCAGTGTCATCAACACAAACAACGTCTCGGCAATGTTATTGGCCTGCTTCAAGCGATAGCTCAGCAACGGCGTGGCGTTGTAATCCAGCACCAGGAAGTCGGCGTCGGTGCCCGGTTTCAAGGTGCCGATCTTGTCCTCCAGACGCAACGCGCGAGCGCCACCGAGCGTCGCCAGGTACAGCGACTTGAACGGGCTCAACCGAGCACCTTGCAACTGCATGACTTTGTACGCTTCGTTCAACGTTTGCAGAATCGAGAAGCTGGTGCCACCACCAATGTCCGTGCCCACACCGACATTCAGCTTGTGCTTCTCGGCCATCGGCAGGTTGAACAAACCGCTGCCAAGGAAGAAGTTCGAGGTCGGGCAAAAGGCGATGGCCGAGCCGGTTTCCGCCAGTCGCGCGCACTCGTCGTCGCACAGGTGCACGCCGTGGGCAAACACTGAGCGCTCGCCGAGCAACTGGTAGTGATCGTAGACGTCCAGGTAGCCTTTACGCTCCGGGAACAGTTCCTTGACCCATTCGATTTCCTTCAGGTTTTCACTGATGTGCGTCTGCATGTACAGGTCAGGGAATTCGCTGAGCAACTGGCCGGCGAGGGTGAGTTGTTCCGGAGTGCTGGTCGGGGCGAAACGCGGAGTGACCGCGTAGTGCAAGCGGCCCTTGCCGTGCCAGCGCTCGATCAGCGCCTTGCTTTCGACGTAGCTGGATTCGGCCGTGTCGGTCAGGTAGTCCGGCGCGTTGCGGTCCATCATTACCTTGCCGGCGATCATGCGCAGGTCGAGCTGTTCGGCGGCCTCAAAGAACGAGTTCACCGATTGCGGGTGCACGCTGCCAAACACCAGCGCCGTGGTGGTGCCGTTGCGCAGCAGTTCCTTGATGAAGATGTCGGCGACTTCGTCGGCGTGAGCCTTGTCGGCGAACTGGCTTTCGCACGGGAAGGTATAGGTGTTCAGCCAGTCCAGTAGTTGCTCGCCGTAGGCGCCGACCATGCCGGTTTGCGGCAAGTGAATGTGGGTGTCGATGAAGCCGGGGGTAATCAGCGCGTCCTGATAATGGGTGATCTCGAAGTCGGCTGGCAGGGTCGGCAGCAAGTCGCTGGCGTGGCCGAGTGCGCTGATCTGGCCGTTGTCGACCACCAGCAAGCCGTCTTCGAAATACTCGTACGAGGCTTCGATGCCGACGTCGGCGGGGTCGGCGATGCTGTGCAGAATGGCGGCGCGGTAGGCTTTGCGAGTCAAAGGCATGGGAGCTCTCGGTTTCTAAGGCTTATCAATTAGAGGCTTGGCTGCGGCGTGAAGCAGGCAGCAGTTTGGCAATCGATGATCCGGCGCTGGCGGTCTGCTGGCCGAAATTCGCGTTATAGGTGGCGATGATTTCGCCAGCGATGGAGATGGCGATTTCCACAGGCAACTTGCCTTTGACTTCGCCGATGCCCATCGGGCAGCGCATGCGTTGCACGACGCTGTTGTCGAATCCGCGGTCGCGCAGGCGGTGTTCGAACTTGACGCGTTTGGTCTTCGAGCCGATCAGGCCGAAGTAGGCGAAGTCGTTGCGCTTGAGGATCGAGGCGGTGAGTTCGAGGTCGAGCTGGTGATTGTGGGTCATGACGATGCAGTAGCTGCCGGCGGGCAGGTCGGCGATTTCGTCCACCGGTTCTTCGCTGACAATCTTGCGCACGCCGTGGGGGATCTGTTCAGGGAATTCTTCTTCCCGCGAATCAATCCAGCGCACGCGGCAGGGCAGGCTGGCGAGCAGCGGCACCAATGCCCGGCCGACATGACCGGCGCCGAACACGGCGATCTGCGCCTGGACCTGGCCCATCGGTTCGAACAACAAAACGGTCGCACCACCGCAGCATTGGCCGAGGCTGGCGCCGAGGCTGAAGCGTTCCAGGTGCGTGTCCTGTTTGCCGCTGGCGAGCATGTCGCGGGCGATCTGCATGGCCTTGTATTCCAGGTGCCCGCCACCAACGGTGTCGAAGGTCTGGCTGGCGCTGATGACCATCTTCGAACCGGCATTGCGCGGCGTCGAGCCGAGCTCTTCGATGATGGTCACCAACACGCAGGGCTCACCCCGGGATTGCAGGTCGGCGAGGGCGTCGATCCAGTTGTACATAGTCCACCTCGACATCGTTGTTGTTTGTACCGGCCTCTTCGCAGGCAAGCCCGTTCCCACAAGGATTGCATCGTACCTGTGGGAGCTGGCTTGCCTGCGATGGCCGCGACGCGGTCTTAGAGCGAAGCCAGTTCGGTTTCAGCTTCCACGGCTTTCACCGCCTTCAACTGCCGCATCTGCTCACATCCCCACAACACCCGCTCCGGGGTCGCCGGTGCATCGATGTTCGGTTGATGTTTGTAGTCACCGAGGCTCGCCACGGCGTCCTTGATCGCACACCACGACGCAATGCCCAGCATGAACGGCGGCTCACCCACAGCTTTGGAATGGAACACCGTGTCTTCCGGGTTCTTGCGGTTTTCCACCAGCTTCACCCGCAGGTCCAGCGGCATGTCCGCCACGGCCGGGATCTTGTAGCTGGCCGGGCCGTTGGTCATCAATTTACCTTTGTTGTTCCACACCAGTTCTTCCATGGTCAGCCACCCCATGCCCTGGATGAAACCGCCCTCGACCTGGCCGATGTCGATGGCCGGGTTCAGCGAGGCGCCGACGTCGTGGAGGATGTCGGTGCGCAGCATCTTGTACTCGCCAGTCAGGGTGTCGACGATCACTTCACAGCACGCTGCACCAAAGGCGTAGTAGTAGAACGGACGACCACGGGCCTGGCTGCGGTCGTAGAAGATTTTCGGCGTCTTGTAGAAGCCGGTGCTCGACAGCGACACCTGGGCGAAATACGCCTGCTGGATCAGCGCTTCAAACGTCAGGATGTGATCACGAACCCGCACGTGGCCGTTATGGAATTCGACGTCTTCTTCACTGACCTTGTATTGGCGGGCCGCGAATTCAACCAAACGTTGCTTGATGATTTCTGCGGCGTTCTGCGCGGCTTTACCGTTCAGGTCAGCACCGCTGGAAGCGGCCGTGGGTGAGGTGTTTGGCACCTTGTCGGTGTTGGTCGCGGTGATCTGCACGCGGTCCATTTCCACCTGGAACACTTCGGCTACGACCTGCGCAACTTTGGTGTTCAAGCCCTGGCCCATTTCGGTGCCGCCGTGGTTCAGGTGGATGCTGCCGTCGGTGTAAACGTGGATCAGCGCACCGGCCTGGTTGAGGAAGCTCGCGGTGAAGGAAATACCGAACTTCACCGGGGTCAGCGCCAGGCCTTTTTTCAGGATCGGGCTGTTGGCGTTGTAGCGACGAATCGCTTCGCGACGCTCGGCGTACTGGCTGCTTTCTTCCAGTTCGGCGGTCATTTCTTCGAGCATGTTGTGCTCGACGGTCTGGTAGTAGTGCGTGACGTTGCGCTCGGTCTTGCCGTAGTAGTTCGCCTTGCGCACCGCTAGCGGATCGAGGGCCAGATGACGGGCAATCGCGTCCATCACTTCTTCGATGGCGACCATCCCTTGCGGGCCGCCGAACCCCCGGTAAGCGGTGTTCGACGCGGTGTTGGTCTTGCAGCGGTGACCGTTGATGGTCGCATCACCCAGGTAGTACGAGTTGTCGGCGTGGAACATCGCACGGTCGACAATCGACGCTGACAAATCCGGCGAGCAACCGCAGTTGCCGGCCAGTTCCAGGGCGATGCCGTGCAGGCGGCCGGTGCTGTCGAAGCCGACGTCGTACTCGACGTAGAACGGGTGACGCTTGCCGGTCATCAACATGTCTTCGACACGCGGCAGGCGCATTTTGGTCGGCTGGCCGGTGAGGTGCGCAATCACTGCGCACAGGCACGCAGGACTTGCCGCCTGAGTTTCCTTGCCACCAAAACCGCCGCCCATGCGGCGCATGTCGACGACGATTTTGTTCATCGATACGTCGAGCACTTCGGCGACCAGCTTCTGCACTTCGGTCGGGTTCTGCGTCGAGCAGTAGACGATCATGCCGCCATCTTCCGTCGGCATCACCGACGAAATCTGGGTTTCGAGGTAGAAGTGTTCCTGCCCGCCGATGTGCAGCGTGCCCTGGATGCGATGCTCGGCTGTGGCCAACGCGCCGGCCGAATCGCCGCGCTGATGGGTGTGGCTATCGAGCACGAAGTGGCGTTTGCGCAGGGCTTCGACCACGTCCAGCACCGGCTCCAGATCTTCGTATTCGATGATCGCGGCCATGGCGGCCTTGCGTGCGGTTTCCAGGTCTCTCGCTGCAACGGCGAGCACCGGCTGGCCGACGAACTGCACATCGTCGATGGCCAGTAGTGGGTCGCCTGGCAACAGTGGGCCGATGTCTTTCAGGCCCGGCACGTCTTTATGGGTGATGGCGATGCGTACACCTTCGAAGGCGTAGCAGGGCTTGGTGTCGATGCTGATGATTTTCGCGTGGGCGCGGTCCGACAGGCGTGCGTAAACGTGCAGCTGGTTCGGAAATTCCAGGCGGTCGTCGATGTACTGCGCTTCACCGGACACATGCTTGGCGGCGCTGTCGTGCTTGACGCTGCGGCCGACACCGGTGGTCAGGTCCTTGGCGAACAGTTCAGCCAGTTCGGCTTGGGTCTTCTCTACAGCGTGATGATTAGACATAAGCGGTCACCCGAGTCTCGATGTGCGGTGTTTGCAGTTCGATGAAGTATTTACGCAGCAGATTTTGCGCACTGAGCAGGCGGTATTCCTTGCTGGCGCGGAAGTCCGACAGCGGGGTGAAATCTTCGGCCAGTGCGGCGCAGGCGCGTTCAACGGTGGCGCTGTTGAACGGCGCACCGAGCAATGTTTTTTCGCAGGCGCTGGCGCGTTTCGGGATGGCCGCCATGCCACCGAAGGCGACGCGGGCATCGGCGATCACACCGTTTTCCAGACGGATCTGGAACGCCGCGCACACAGCAGAAATATCGTCGTCCAGACGCTTGGAAACCTTGTAGGCGCGGAACAATTGTTCGGCGCTGGCACGCGGCACGATGATCTTCTCGATGAACTCGCTTTCCTGGCGCGCGGTGACCCGGTAATCGATGAAGTAATCTTCCAGAGCCAGGGTGCGGCGGGTTTCGCCTTTGCACAGGACGATTTGTGCGCCCAGAGCGATCAGCAGGGGCGGCGAGTCACCGATGGGCGAGGCGTTGCCGATGTTGCCGCCGAGGGTGCCCTGGTTGCGGATCTGCAGCGAGGCAAAGCGTTGCAGCAATTCACCGAAGTCCGGGTACTCGGCTTTCAGCGCTTCGTAGCAATCGGAGAGGGCGGTGGCGGCGCCGATTTCCAGGCGATCGTCGAAGCTTTCGATGCGCTTCATTTCGGCTACGTTGCCGACGTAGATCATCACCGGCAAGGTGCGGTGGAATTGCGTGACTTCCAGCGCCAGGTCCGTGCCGCCGGCCAGCAGGCGCGCCTGTGGATAAGCGTCGTAGAGGTCGGCCAGGTCAGCGACGGTCAGCGGCACCAGGCAGCGCTTGTCGCCACTGTTGAGTTCGCCGATGGACGTCGGGGCAATAGCCTTCAAGCGCGCGATGGTGTCGGCTTCCCGCGCATCGAACTGGTCCGGTTGCTTGCCGCAGCAGGACTGTTCGGCGGCTTGCAGGATTGGCCGGTAGCCGGTGCAACGGCACAGATTGCCGGCCAGCGCTTCGTGAGCCTTGTGAGAATCCGGTGCATCGCTGTTCTTTTGCAGGGCGAACAGCGACATGACGAAGCCCGGGGTGCAGAAGCCGCATTGCGAACCGTGGCACTCGACCATGGCTTTCTGCACGCTGTGCAGTTCGCCCTGGTGCTTGAGGTCTTCAACACTGATCAGTTGTTTGCCGTGCAGTGACGACACGAACGTCAGGCACGAGTTGAGGCTGCGATAGCGAATGTGTTCGCGGCCGTCGTCATCCGTTTGCAGCTCGCCAACCACCACGGTGCAGGCGCCGCAGTCACCGCTGGCGCAGCCTTCTTTGGTGCCGGGTTTGCCCACATGGTCGCGCAGATAATTGAGCACGGTCAGGTTTGGGTCCAGGGCGTGCTCGCTACGGAGTTCCTGGTTAAGTAAAAACTGGATCACGGAAGGCCTCGCAGACTCATTATTGTTGTTAACCGACTTGAACCGAATTTAGCAGGTCTGACTTTTCGGTCAATGATTTTCTGACTTAAAGGTCAGGAAATAGCATTTTGTCAGCAAACACTTCATTGCTTCAGTATTGACCCTCACGCGCACGCCTGCTTTTTTGCTTGAATCGTGCCAAAACCGCCGAGTGGGCCCTGCGCCATGACCTATCAAGTGGGTTACACTGCGCCGCTTGTGCAGATCGAAGAGTTTGAAGGACAACCATGACGTTCAAGGCGCCGGACAGCCTCGCCGAGCAAATCGCTCACCACCTCGCCGAACGCATCATTCGCGGCGAAATGAAGCCCGGGGAGCGCATTCAGGAACAGAAGGTCACGCTGGCCCTCAATGTCAGCCGCGGCTCGGTCCGTGAAGCGTTGCTGATCCTCGAGCGTCGCCACCTGATCGCGATCCTGCCGCGACGGGGCGCCCATGTCACCGAACTCACGGCGCACAAGGTCCAGAGCCTTTGCACGCTGATGAGCGAGCTGTACATCCTGCTTGGCAATGCCGTGGCCAATGGCTGGAAAGTCCAGGCCGACATGGCGCCGTTCGTGCAGATCCAGCAACGCCTGGCCGCCAGCTACGAGCGTCAGGACATCCGCACCTTCGTCGACGACAGCTTCAACGTGATGCGCGCCGCGTACCCGTTCGCCAACAACCCGTACTTGCAGGAAACCGTCGAGAATCTGCAGCCGGCCATGAGCCGCGCGTATTTCCTCGCCCTCGACCAGCGCAAGGCGTCGATGAGCGAATTCCTCGAACTGTTCGAGCGCCTGCTCGCCGCCGTGCTGGCCCGTGACTTTGCGCAGATCCGCGAAGTGCTGACGGCGTATGCCCAGCGCAGTTGCGATCTGGTGATTTCTGCCCTGACGGACGCTTAAGCGTGCGGCTCAAGTGCATCAAGCTGGCGGGGTTCAAGTCCTTCGTCGATCCGACCACGGTGAACTTCCCCAGCAACATGGCGGCAGTGGTCGGGCCCAATGGTTGCGGCAAGTCGAACATCATCGACGCCGTGCGCTGGGTGATGGGCGAGAGCTCGGCCAAGAATTTGCGCGGCGAGTCGATGACCGACGTCATCTTCAACGGTTCGACCAGCCGCAAACCGGTGAGTCAGGCCAGCATCGAGCTGGTGTTCGATAACTCCGACGGCACGCTGCTCGGCGAATACGCTGCCTATGCGGAAATCTCCATTCGCCGCAAAGTGACCCGCGACAGCCAGACCACTTATTACCTCAACGGCACCAAATGCCGGCGTCGCGACATCACTGACATTTTCCTCGGCACCGGCCTCGGCCCGCGCAGCTACTCGATCATCGAACAGGGAATGATCTCCAAACTGATCGAGTCCAAACCCGAAGACCTGCGCAACTTCATTGAAGAAGCGGCGGGCATCTCCAAGTACAAGGAGCGTCGGCGCGAGACCGAAAACCGCATCCGCCGCACCCACGAAAACCTGGCGCGTCTGACCGACTTGCGTGAAGAACTTGAGCGTCAGCTTGAGCGTCTGCACCGTCAGGCCGAAGCCGCGAAGAAATATCAGGAATACAAAGGCGAAGAGCGCCAGCTCAAGGCTCAATTGTCAGCCTTGCGCTGGCAGGCATTGAACGAGCAGGTCGGTCAGCGCGAGGCGGTGATCGGCAACCAGGAAGTCACTTTCGAAGCGCTGGTCGCCGAGCAACGCAACGCCGATGCCGCGATTGAGCGCTTCCGCGACGGGCACCATGACCTGTCCGAGCGCTTCAATCTGGTGCAAGGACGCTTCTATTCGGTCGGCGGCGACATCGCCCGGGTCGAGCAGAGCATCCAGCACGGTCAGCAGCGTTTGCGTCAGTTACAGGACGATCTGAAAGAAGCCGAGCGTGCACGCCTGGAAACCGAATCGCACTTGGGCCACGACCGCACGCTGTTGCTGACCCTCGGCGAAGAGCTCGACATGCTTACGCCGGAGCAGGAAGTCACCAGCGCCGCCGCCGAAGAGGCCGCCGCCGCGCTGGAAGAATCCGAAACCACCATGCACGGCTGGCAGGAGCAGTGGGACACGTTCAACCTGACTGCCGCCGAACCGCGTCGTCAGTCCGAAGTGCAGCAGTCGCGGATTCAGCAACTGGAAACCAGCATTGAGCGTATCGCCGACCGGCAGAAGCGCCTTGGCGAAGAGCGTGCGTTGCTCTCGGCGGACCCGGAAGACGCGGCGATCATGGAACTCAGCGAGCAGTTGGCCGCCAGTGAAGCCACGCTTGAAGATTTACAGGCCAGCGAAGAAGCCCAGGTCGAACGCCTTGAACAACTGCGTCAGGAATTGCAGCTCGCATTGCACAATCAGCAGCAGGCGCAGGGCGATTTGCAGCGCCTGAACGGTCGTCTCGCCTCGCTTGAAGCCTTGCAGCAGGCTGCGCTCGATCCGGGCACCGGCACTGCCGAATGGTTGCGTGAGCAGCATCTGGCGGATCGCCCGCGTCTGGCCGAAGGCCTGAAGGTAGAAGCAGGTTGGGAGCTGGCGGTGGAAACCGTGCTCGGCGCCGACCTGCAAGCGGTGCTGGTGGACGACTTCGGCGATTTCGACCTGGCCGGTTTTGCTCAGGGCGATTTGCGTTTGCTCAGCCCGGCCACTGATGGCGTGCGCGTGCCGGGCAGCTTGCTCGACAAGGTCGAGGCGCAGATCGATCTGTCGCCATGGCTGGGGCAGGTCAAACCGGTCGACGGCCTCGAACAGGCGCTGGCATTGCGCAGTCAATTGACCGCGGGGCAGAGTCTGATCAGCCGTGATGGTTACTGGGTCGGTCGGCACTTTTTACGGGTGCGACGGGCCAGCGAAGCCGAAAGCGGTGTGCTGGCGCGCGGTCAGGAAATCCAGCGGTTGACCGAGGAGCGTGAAGAGCGCGAAGCCACGGTCGAGACCCTGGAAACCCAACTGCAGAATCTTCGGGCGCAACAGCGTCAGCAGGAAAACGGTCGCGAACATCTGCGTCGTCTGCTGCAGGACGAAGCGCGTCAGCAAGGGGAGTTGAAGGCCCAACTGTCCGCCGGCAAAGCCAAGGCAGAGCAGCTGACGCTGCGCCGTACGCGCCTCGACGAAGAACTCGCGGAACTGGGCGAACAGCGTGCGCTGGAACACGAAAACATTGGCGAAGCGCGCCTGCAGTTGCAGGAAGCCCTCGACGCCATGGCGCTGGACACCGAGCAGCGTGAATTGCTGCTGGCCCAGCGCGACAGCTTGCGCGAGCGGCTGGATCGGGTGCGTCAGGAAGCTCGGCAGCATAAGGATCACGCACATCAATTGGCGGTGCGTCTCGGTTCGCTCAAGGCGCAACACGACTCGACGCGTCAGGCGCTGGAGCGACTGGAAATGCAGTCCGAGCGCCTGACCGAAAAACGCGAACAGCTCAGTCTCAATCTGGAAGAGGGTGAGGCGCCGCTGGAAGAACTGCGACTGAAACTGGAAGAACTGCTCGACAAGCGCATGACCGTCGACGAAGAGCTCAAAACCGCGCAGATCGCCTTGGAGGATGCTGACCGTGAACTGCGTGATGCGGAAAAACGCCGTAACCAGGCCGAACAGCAGTCGCAGCTCATTCGTGGCCAGATGGAAACCCAGCGCATGGAATGGCAAGCCCTGACCGTGCGCCGCAAGACCCTCGAAGATCAGTTGCTGGAAGATGGCTACGACCTGCACGGCGTGCTTGCCACGCTGACGGCCGAAGCCAACGAGAAGGACGCCGAGGAAGAACTCGAACGCATTGCCGCGCGTATTCAGCGTCTCGGTGCGATCAACCTCGCGGCCATCGACGAATACCAGCAACAATCCGAGCGTAAACGTTATCTGGATGCGCAGAACGATGATCTGGTGGAAGCGCTGGACACGCTTGAGAACGTGATTCGCAAGATCGACAAGGAAACCCGTAACCGCTTCAAAGATACCTTTGATCAGATCAATGGCGGTTTACAGGCGCTTTTCCCAAAAGTTTTCGGTGGAGGGCGCGCGTATTTGGAACTGACGGGCGAAGATCTACTCGATACAGGGGTAACGATCATGGCGCAGCCGCCAGGGAAGAAGAACAGCACCATCCATTTGCTCTCCGGTGGCGAAAAAGCCCTCACCGCATTGGCGCTGGTTTTTGCGATCTTCAAATTGAACCCGGCGCCGTTCTGCATGCTCGATGAAGTTGACGCACCACTGGATGACGCTAACGTTGGACGCTACGCACGACTGGTCAAGGAAATGTCGCAGACGGTGCAGTTCATCTACATCACCCACAACAAGATCGCCATGGAAATGGCCGATCAACTGATGGGTGTGACGATGCACGAGCCGGGTTGCTCGCGTCTGGTGGCGGTGGATGTCGAAGAGGCGATGGCGATGGTGGATGCCTAGCGCTGTAGTCACAGGCTGCAAGCCGTAAACTGCAGGGGGATGAGTTGAGGCTTGCAGCTATAGCTGCGCAAAACTTACGACTGCTTTACCTGTTGCAGCAAGATGGCAAATCGACACAATTTGCGCAGCGATTTCGACAGACGGTGTAAAGTTGCCTTTGGTCGTGCTAGTTTAATATCAATTTTTCGTATACGTGGGCAAAACGCCTGTCAGAACATAGAGTTGGCGCCACGTTTTAAAGCGGTTTACAGGTTGTAAACCTCTTATTTTTCAGCATTTTTTATAGAGGCACGGGATTACATGGAAATCGGTCTGCGCGAGTGGCTGATCGTCATCGGCATTATTGTCATTGCCGGTATTCTTTTTGATGGCTGGCGCCGTATGCGCGGCGGCAAGGGAAAACTGAAATTCCGTCTTGACCGAAGTTTGTCCAATCTGCCGGACGAGGACACCAGTGCCGAGCTGTTGGGCCCGCCCCGTGTGTTGGACACGCACAAAGAACCGCAACTGGATGAACACGATCTGCCGTCGGTGAGCATGCCTGCTCGTGAACCGCGTGATTCGGGTTCCAAGCGCGGCAAGCGTGGCCATGGGGAACCGTCGCAAGGTGACATGAACCTCAGTTTGGATCTGGATGGCGGCCCGAGCTTCAGCAGTCGGGACGACGATTTCCCGGATGACACCAAGGTTTCGCCAGCGGTCACTGAAAAAGATCAGCCGCAAGCTGAAGAAGTGCTGGTGATCAGCGTGATCTGCCGCGACGCTGCCGGTTTCAAAGGCCCTGCGCTGTTGCAGAACATTCTGGAAAGCGGATTGCGTTTCGGCGAGATGGATATCTTCCACCGTCACGAAAGCATGGCCGGTAATGGCGAAGTTCTGTTCTCCATGGCCAATGCGGTCAAGCCGGGCATCTTTGATCTGGACGACATCGACCACTTCAGCACTCCGGCCGTAAGCTTCTTCCTGGGTCTGCCAGGCCCACGTCATCCGAAGCAGGCTTTTGACGTGATGGTGGCTGCGGCGCGCAAACTGTCCCAGGAGCTGAACGGCGAACTGAAAGACGACCAGCGCAGCGTGTTGACCGCCCAGACGATTGAGCATTACCGTCAGCGCATCGTTGAGTTCGAACGCCGCGCGCTGACCCAGAAGCGTTGATTCAAAAGGGCTGTTGTGGCGAGGGGGGCAAGCCCCCTCGCCACATAGCGCAAGCCTTTAGGCTATCGTGATTAGAAGATTGAGCAGCCTCGGCTGCTCTTTTGCTTTATGAGAGAACACCCATGACCGCCGCCAAACACCGCATTCTAGAGCTGCGCGCTGAGCTGGATCAGCACAACTATCGTTACCACGTGCTGGACGAACCGAGTATTCCGGATGCCGAATATGATCGGTTGTTCCACGAGCTCAAGGCGCTTGAAGCGGCTAACCCTGAACTGATCACTAGCGATTCGCCGACCCAGCGCGTCGGCAGTGCGGCGTTGTCGGCGTTCACTCAGGTGCGTCACGAAGTGCCGATGCTCAGCCTCGGCAATGCCTTCGAAGAAACCGATATGCGCGAGTTCGATCGCCGGGTGACGGAAGGCCTGGACTTGCCGGTCGGTGACCTGTTCGGCGGCGGTGCGGCGGTGGAATACAGCTGCGAACCCAAGCTTGATGGCCTGGCGGTCAGCTTGCTGTACCAGGACGGTGTGTTGGTACGCGGCGCGACGCGTGGCGACGGCACCACCGGCGAAGACATCAGCGTCAACGTGCGCACCGTGCGCAACATCCCGCTCAAGCTGCACGGCACTGGCTGGCCGGCGACCCTTGAAGTGCGCGGCGAAGTGTTCATGTCCAAGGCCGGTTTCGAGCGACTCAACGCCAGCCAGCTGGAGGTCGGCGGCAAAACGTTCGCCAACCCGCGTAACGCGGCAGCCGGTAGCCTGCGACAGTTGGATTCGAAAATCACTGCCAACCGCCCACTGGAATTCTGCTGCTATGGCATCGGCCAGATTTCGGCCGATATTGCCGACACGCACATTGGTAATCTCAAGCAGCTTCAGGCATGGGGCTTGCCGATCAGTCATGAGCTGAAGCTGGCGCACGGCATCGACGAATGCCTGGATTACTACCGCGACATCGGCGAACGCCGCAACGGGCTGGCGTATGAAATCGACGGCGTGGTGTTCAAGGTCAACAGCATCGCCTCTCAACGCGAGCTGGGTTTCCGCGCTCGCGAGCCGCGTTGGGCGATTGCGCACAAATTTCCGGCGATGGAAGAGCTCACCGAGCTGCTCGACGTCGAGTTCCAGGTCGGTCGTACCGGTGCCGTCACGCCGGTGGCGCGTTTAAAACCGGTCAAGGTCGCGGGTGTCACCGTGGCCAACGCGACGTTGCACAACATGGATGAGGTCGCGCGACTGGGCCTGATGATTGGCGACACCGTCATCATCCGCCGCGCGGGTGACGTGATTCCGCAAGTGGTGCAAGTGGTGCTCGAGCGTCGTCCGGACGATGCCCGGCCAGTACACATTCCCGAGCAGTGCCCCGTCTGCGGCTCGCAGGTCGAGCGCACACAACTGGTCAAGCGCAGCAAAGGCCGCGAGACCGTCAGCGAGGGCGCGGTGTACCGCTGCGTTGGTCGCCTGGCCTGCGGTGCGCAGCTCAAGCAAGCGATCATTCACTTCGTTTCCCGCCGTGCGATGGACATCGAAGGCCTGGGGGACAAGAGCGTCGAGCAACTGGTCGACGAAGGCCTGGTGAGCTCGCCTGCCGATTTGTATGCCCTGAAATTCGACGACATTGTCGATCTGGAAGGGTTTGCCGAGGTTTCGAGCAACAAGTTGCTGAGCGCCATCGAGGACAGCAAAAAGCCGAGCCTGGCGCGGTTTATCTACGCCCTGGGGATTCCCGATGTCGGCGAAGAGACGGCCAAGGTGCTGGCGCGTTCTCTGGGCTCGCTGGAGCGGGTTCAGCAGGCATTGCCGCACGTGCTCACGTACTTGCCGGACGTCGGCCTGGAAGTGGCTCACGAGATTCACAGCTTCTTTGAAGATGCGCATAACCAGCAAGTGATCGAGGAGCTGCTCAAACACGGCCTGCAGATTCAGGATCAGGGCGAGCTGGGGGCCGAGTTCGCGGCCAGCACCACGCTGGGCGGGTTTCTCGACAAGCTGCACATTCCTTCGGTCGGGCCGGGCGGGGCGCAGAAGCTGGCGGATCGGTTTGGATCACTGGAAGGGGTGATGAGCGCCGACTGGCTGGACATGCGTCAGGCGCTGCCGGAGAAGCAGGCGAATTCAGTTCGCGAGTTCTTTGCGGTCGAGGAAAATCGCCAGCTCGCTGAGGCTGCCGAGAAGCAGTTGCGTGACTTCGGCATGCACTGGCAGAGCGAGAAAAAAGTTGTCGAAGGGCTGCCGCTGTCGGGGCAGACCTGGGTGCTGACCGGTTCACTGGAGTTGATGAGTCGCGACGTTGCCAAGGACAAGCTTGAAAGCCTGGGGGCCAAGGTGGCGGGCTCGGTGTCGGCCAAGACCCATTGCGTGGTGGCGGGGCCGGGAGCGGGTTCCAAGTTGGCCAAGGCCAATGAGCTGGGGCTGAAGGTGCTTGATGAAGAGGCGTTCGTCGAGTTCCTGAAGCAATACGGTATCCCTGTCTGACACGAAAAATGTCACTAGGTAGCTTTTTTGTGGCGAGGGGGCTTGCCCCCGTTCGGCGGCGAAGCCGGCGCAATTCTTCTGTCTGTGACAACTCGTTCGTTGGATCTAGGGCCGCTGCGCAGCCCAACGGGGGCAAGCCCCCTCGCCACAACCTGGGAACGATCTTGTCCAGAGAATGATCTAGTCTTGGCAAGCCCCAGGGAGAGATCGCCATGTACCGCTTCTTCGAACAGCTCAGCTCGCGCATCGCCGCGCCCTTCATGGGCGACAGTTCGCGCAACAGCAAGGTCTGGCAGTGTCGCTGCGGGCAGTCGCTGTTCTTTCGCAACAGCCAGTGCCTGGCCTGTTCGGCGGCACTGGGTTACCAGCCTGAACAGAGTCGCTTGTCCTCGCTGCAACCGGGTGAGCAGGCCGATACCTGGCGGCTCGATGCCGACCCGCAGGCCGGTGTGTTCCGTCGCTGCGCCAATCTCGATTCCCCGGCCGCGTGCAACTGGCTGCTCCCGGCCAATGACCACGATGCGCTCTGCATTGCCTGTAGCCTGAATCACACCATCCCTGACCTGTCGATTCCCGACAACCACGAACGCTGGCGCAAAGTCGAAACAGCCAAGCGGCGGCTGGTCGCGCAGTTAGTCAGCCTCGGTTTGCAGGTGACTCCCAAAACCGTCGACGAAGAAACCGGCCTGGCGTTTGACTTCATCGGTGTCGACCTGGAGGGCAAATCACCGACCACCGGTCATGCCAATGGCCTGATCACCCTCGACATCAAGGAAGCCGATGACGCCCACCGCGAGCAGCTCCGGGTGCAGATGCGCGAGCCCTATCGCACGTTGCTCGGGCATTTTCGGCATGAGGTCGGGCACTATTACTGGGACCGGTTGGTCGCCAGCAGCCATTGGCTGGAACCGTTTCGCGGGCTGTTCGGCGACGAGCGAGCCAGTTACGCCGAGGCGCTGGAGCGGCATTACCAGCAGGGCGCGCCACTCGACTGGCAACACCAATGCGTCAGCGCCTACGCGACCATGCACCCGTGGGAAGACTGGGCGGAAACCTGGGCGCATTACCTGCACATGATGGATGCCGTGGACACCGCATTGGGTTTCGGCATGAGTGCGCGGGAAATGGATTTCGATTACCAGCCATTTCCGTCTAGCACACTCTACGACCCAGAGCACCCCGGAGGCGCGGCGTTTCTGTCGTTCGTCAATGCGTGGATCGAGTTGGCGGGCATGCTCAATGAACTGTCACGCAGCATGGGTCAACCGGATTTCTACCCGTTCGTCTTGCCGCCTGCCGTGATCGCCAAGCTGCACTTTATCCACCTGGTGATTCAGCAAGAAGGCGGCAGGGCGGATGAAGTGCTGCAGGACCTCTAATGATCGCCAAACCGACGTCCGCCTGTAGCGCGGGGAATCAAGGGCATTGCATGTCCTTGAAGCTGCTCATATTTTTTAATCCGCTTCAACGGTTGTAACTTCGTCTCAGATAGGTACAATGGCGCGGCTCGCCGTCAGGTGAGCGTCGTTATGGTGACCCCATCGGTCCCCCCGCAACGATTACCCGTGAACCTGGTCAGATCCGGAAGGAAGCAGCCACAGCGGGAACATTGTGTGCCGGGGTGTGGCTGGTGGGGTTGCCTCCATAACGCACCGCGATTCCTCTATCGCGTTATCTATCTGAAAATATTGTTATCGTTCTGCCATGGATCATCTCCAGGGTGGTTTTTCGTCGTCTGTGGTTTTTCAGAACGAACATTTCACTTATGCGCCGATATTCACTGCTGCACGAAGGCTTGGACAAGGCCTGGTCAAGCTGCGAGCATTGCGCACCCTCGTCAGACTGGCGCGAGGTGTTAAGTCAGATTGATCTGCAGTCTTGCATGGGCCATCAAATGCGCGTCCGGGATGACACGCCATTCTTCCGCTAGCGACAGCGAGCCTGATTCATGGATGAGAAGTACCGCAGGGCTGTGGATGCCGCCGCGATTTTTTCCGAGACCGACCTGAGCGGCCGGATCACCTACGTCAATGACCATTTCTGCGCCGTGTCCGGCTATAGCCGGGAAGAGCTGATCGGCCAGAATCACCGTCTGCTCAATTCCGGCCTGCATTCCTCCGAATTCTTTTCGGCGATGTGGCGCACCATTGCGCTGGGCAGTGTGTGGAAAGGCGAGATCTGCAATCGCGCCAAGGACGGCAGCCTGTACTGGGTCGACAGCACCATGGTGCCGTTGCTCGACGACGAAACCGGGCGCGTCGATCGATACCTGTCGATCCGGTTCGACATCAGTGAAAAACGCGAATTGCTTCACACCTTGCAATGGCGGGTCGGGCATGACGTGCTGACCGGGCTGCCCAATCGTGCGTACCTCTCGGACCTGCTGGATCAGGCGCTGGAGTTCTCCCGGCTGGAAGACATCCCGCTGGCCGTGTGCATGCTCGATCTCGACGGGTTTAAAGCGGTCAACGACGGCTACGGCCATGCCAGCGGTGATGTGTTGCTGGTGGAGGTGGCCAGGCGTTTGCGTGGCATTGTGCGCGCCGAGGATGTGGTGGCGCGGCTGGCGGGTGACGAGTTTGTGCTGGTGTTGCGTCACGTGCGGGATCTGCCCGAATTGCGTGCGGCGCTGAACCGGGTGCTGGGTGCGATTTCGGCGCCGTACGTACTGCATGGCAAGGACGTGCATGTGTTCGCCAGCATTGGGGTCACGCTGTTTCCCCTCGATAATCACGATGCCGAAACCCTGTTGCGTCACGCCGATCAAGCCATGTACGTGGCCAAGCAGCGCGGACGCAACCGTTTTCACCTGTTCGACGTGACCCGGGATCAAGAAGTCAAGGCGACGCACCAGACCGTCCGGCGCGTGCGTCAGGCGCTGGCAGCCGGTGAATTGCGTCTGCATTTTCAGCCCAAGGTCAACATGCGCTTGGGTAGCGTCGTCGGTTTCGAGGCGCTGTTGCGCTGGGCGCATCCGCAAAACGGCTTGATACGGGCCAGGGATTTCCTGCCGGCGGTGGAGGAGACGGACCTGATCATCGACATCGGTGAGTGGGTGATGGATCAGGTCCTGGCGCAATTGCACTGCTGGCAGCAGGCGGGGCACTGCTGGCCGATCAGCCTGAACATTGCGGCCCGTCATTTTCAGCGCGCGGATTTTGTTGACCGGCTCAAGCAGGTACTCGCTCGGCACACCGAGGTTCCAGCGCAGATGCTTGATCTGGAAATCGTCGAGTCGGTGGCCATCGAGAATATTCATCACGTCAGCGCCTGTTTGCAGGCCTGTCAGGCGCTGGGAGTGCAGTTTTCGCTGGGGGACTTTGGCACCGGTTATTCGTCCCTCAGCTACCTCAAGCGTCTGCGCACGCAGACCATCAAGATTGACAAGACGTTCGTGCGCGACATGCTGGAGGATCGCGATGACCTGGCGCTGACCACCGCTGTGATCGGTCTGGCCCAGGCGTTCGGTCGGCAGGTGATTGCCGAGGGGCTGGAGAGCGTCGAGCACGGTGAGTTGTTGCTGGAACTGGGATGCGAGGTCGCCCAAGGCTATTTCATCGCCCGGCCAATGCCGCCAGAAGAGGTGCCTGGCTGGGTGGCGGGGTTTTTGGTGCCACCGCAATGGCAGACGCCGGATCAGGTTTGATCCTCTGCAGGGGCGAGCCAGCTACGGGGGCCGTGTTGACTAGATGAATTGCTCAGGGGATACCCGGCTCCGAGCCGATGTAGAGCCGGATGATGTCGTCGATTTCCCCGGACATTTTCATCCGCAACAACGTGCGCAGAATGCGTTGCACCGGCACCTTGGGGTCGTTGCGCACGTAGCAACCGACATTCTGTTCCTGCAACACCGCCACCGCTTTCAGTTGCCGGTCGGGCAGCAGGCGCTGATTGAACCAATCCAGTGTCCATTGATTGCTCACGGCATAGCGATAGCGCCTGGCGCTGAGTTTTTCCAATACTTGTTCCTGATTGCGCGCGTCTTCGCGCCGCAGTTGGTCGGCATCGAACAGCGGTTGCAGTGTCGGGTAGCTGTAGCCCAGCACTGTGCCGACGGGTTGCCGAGGCAAATGGGCGGGGGTGGCCGAGTCTGGCGAATCGGGCAGGCCGATCAAAACGTCATCTTGAATCCACAGCGGAATGCTCCAGAGGTAGTCGCCGGACTGATTCGGTAGCCATGACTGCGCGGCATAGCAACGCACGTCAACCTCGCCGTGTTCCATGGCATTTTGCACCCGCGCCCGGGGCAGTACGTGAAATTCCGCCGGCACGCCAACCTGAGTGGCAAGGCTGAGCATCACGTCATACAAAATGCCTTGCGTCAGGCGGCCGTGATCCAGTTGCACCATCGGCATCGCCCAACTGTCGGGCACGACAAATCGCAACGGCGCTTCAGCAGCGGCGGCGCTCATACTTATCCACAGCAATGCCCCCAAGGCACGACGCATAAACGCTCCGGCACAGCTGAAACCCGAGCCGATAAAAGCCCCCAAAGTTCAGCTTAGCCAGATTAGACGAGCACACCGGATGCAATTTCGGCCTTGCTCCGCTAGCATTAGCCGCTTCTGTTCCTTCGTTGCGACGGTTTTCGATGAGTTATCAGGTTCTTGCACGTAAATGGCGTCCGCGCTCGTTCCGCGAAATGGTCGGCCAGACCCATGTGCTCAAGGCTCTGATCAATGCCTTGGACAGCCAGCGGCTGCACCACGCCTACCTGTTTACCGGCACGCGCGGAGTTGGCAAGACCACCATTGCGCGGATCATCGCCAAATGCCTGAACTGTGAAACAGGTATCACTTCAACGCCGTGCGGCGAGTGCTCGGTGTGCCGGGAAATCGATGAAGGGCGCTTTGTCGACCTGATCGAGATCGACGCCGCGAGCCGGACCAAGGTCGAAGACACTCGCGAGCTGCTCGACAACGTGCAGTACGCCCCAAGCCGTGGGCGCTTCAAGGTCTACCTGATCGACGAAGTGCACATGCTCTCCAGCCATTCCTTCAATGCGCTGTTGAAAACCCTTGAAGAGCCGCCACCCTACGTCAAGTTCATCCTGGCGACGACCGATCCGCAGAAACTGCCTGCAACCATTCTGTCGCGGTGCCTGCAGTTCTCCCTGAAAAACATGACGCCGGAGCGTGTGGTCGAGCATTTGACCCATGTGCTGGGGGTCGAGAATGTACCGTTCGAAGATGACGCATTGTGGCTGCTGGGTCGTGCTGCCGATGGCTCGATGCGCGACGCCATGAGCCTCACCGACCAGGCCATCGCCTTCGGTGAGGGCAAGGTGATGGCTGCCGACGTACGGGCGATGCTCGGTACGCTGGATCACGGCCAGGTCTACGACGTTTTGCATGCGTTGATCGAAGGTGATGCCAAGGCGTTGCTCGAAGGCGTTCGCCATCTGGCCGAACAAGGTCCGGACTGGAACGGCGTGCTCTCGGAAATTCTCAACGTGCTGCACCGTGTCGCCATCGCCCAGGCCTTACCCGAAGGCGTCGACAATGGTCATGGCGACCGTGACCGCGTATTGGCGCTGGCCCGGGCATTACCGGCCGAAGACGTACAGTTTTATTACCAGATGGGCCTGATCGGCCGGCGTGATTTGCCGCTGGCACCGGACCCGCGTGGTGGCTTTGAAATGGTCCTGCTGCGGATGCTCGCCTTCCGGCCGGCAGACACGGTGGACGCCCCGAGGCAACCGCTAAAGCCAGTGGGGATCAGCCAGGCCACAGTTGATTCCGCAAATTCAGTGGCTGCCGCGCCGGTTGTTGCGCCGGTAGTCGCTGCGGCAGTTGCACCGGCTCCCGTTGTCGCCGTTCCAGTGACCGCGCCGGAACCTGCGCCGGTTGCGCCGGTTGTCGTGCCGGAACCTGTGATCGAGCCGGCAGCGGTCGAAGCTGTTATCGACCTGCCGTGGAACGACCCGGTCGTGCCCGAAGTCGTGCAGCAACCCGCTGTCGAACCGGTGCTGGAAACCGCCAGCGAGCAGCCCGAGTTGCCGCCAATGCCGTTGCCAACGCCGGACAGCGTGGTGCCGGACGCGCCGGAATGGGCCGCTGCGCCGATCCCGGAGCCTTCCGTTGCCGACGTCGATGCCGCCACGCCGGGCATGGACCAGGACGACGAACCGCCGCTGGACGAGGATTACATCGAGCCGGACATGGATTCGGCCTACAGTTACCTTGATGAGCTGGCCAGCGAACATACCGCCGAACCCGCGCCGGAACCTGAGCCGGAACCCGCTGCGATGCCGGCCACCGGTCTGGCGTTGCAATGGCTGGAAATGTTTCCCAAACTGCCGATTTCCGGCATGACAGGCAGTATTGCCGCCAACTGCACGCTGATTTCCGTCGAAGGCGATCATTGGCTGATGCACCTGGACCCGGCCCACAGCGCCTTGTTCAACGCGACTCAGCAACGGCGTCTCAACGATGCGCTGAACCAGTTTCACGGGCGCACACTGACCCTGAGCATGGAGCTGATCAAGCCTGAACAGGAAACCCCGGCCCAGGCGGCGTCCCGGCGCCGTGCCAACCGTCAGCGCGAGGCCGAGGAATCGATTCACGGCGATCCGTTCATCCAGCAAATGATGCAGCAGTTCGGTGCGGTGATCCGTAACGATACTATTGAACCTGTCGACGCCCTGGTCAGTCAGGGCTAATAACTGAAGGCGTTCGGTCAACAGGGCCGGACGCCATTTAATCCAAGTACTTTTGAGGTGATTCCCATGATGAAAGGTGGCATGGCCGGCCTGATGAAGCAGGCACAGCAGATGCAGGAAAAAATGGCCAAGATGCAGGAAGAGCTGGCCAACGCCGAAGTCATCGGTAAAGCGGGTGGCGATATGGTCACCGTGGTGATGACTGGTCGTCACGACGTCAAGAGCGTGACCATCGACCCAAGCCTGGTCGAAGGCCTGAGCGAAGACGACAAAGAAATGCTGGAAGCCGTCGTCGCCGCCGCCGTCAACGATGCCGTGCGCAAGATCGAAGCGAACAGCCAGGACAAGATGTCCGGCATGACCGCTGGCATGCAACTGCCGCCGGGCATGAAACTGCCATTCTGATTCGCTGAAGCGCGTCGGATGAGCTACAAAAAAATGCCAGGCATCGCGCCTGGCATTTTTGTTTCTGCCGGATGGGTGTAGCGTTGATCGTTCCCCCGCAGAGCGTGGGAATGATCGGGTTCAGAAACTTCGAACGCCACACCACCGTAACGGTCTGCTCCCCTATACCACTCGATTCTCGATCAAAGGAGACGCTCACATGCCACCCGCATTGACCCTCAACCAACGTATCGTCCTGGCGTCCCGCCCGGTAGGCGCGCCGACGCCGGAGAATTTCCGTCTGGAGCGGGAAGCAATGCCGGACCTCGTTGACGGCCAGGTCCTGCTCAAGACCCTTTACCTGTCATTGGACCCGTACATGCGCGGTCGCATGAGTGACGCACCGTCCTACGCCGCCCCGGTCGAAATCGGCGAAGTCATGACCGGCGGTGCTGTCAGTCGGGTTGAGCGCTCGTTGAATCCAAAATTCCAGGAAGGTGATGTGGTCGTCGGCTCCACAGGTTGGCAAAGCCACAGCATCAGCGACGGTCGCAACATCATCCCGGTACCGTCCGGGTTGCCGAGCCCGTCGATGGCCTTGGGTGTGTTGGGTATGCCGGGCATGACGGCCTACATGGGCCTGATGGACATCGGTCAGCCAAAGGCGGGCGAGACCCTGGTGGTTGCGGCGGCGTCCGGTGCGGTGGGTTCGGTGGTCGGCCAGGTGGCGAAGATCAAGGGCTTGCGCGCGGTCGGCGTGGCCGGTGGCGCAGAAAAATGCCGTTATGTTGTCGACGAATTGGGCTTCGATGCCTGCGTTGATCACAAGAGTCCTAACTTCGCCGAGGAGCTGGCGAAGGCGTGCCCCAACGGTATCGACATTTATTACGAGAACGTCGGTGGCAAGGTGTTCGACGCGGTATTGCCGCTGCTCAATGCCAAGGCGCGAATTCCGCTGTGCGGCCTGATCGCGTCCTACAACGCCCACGAAGCCCCGACCGGCCCGGACCGCCTCCCGCAATTGCAGCGGGCAATATTGACCAAGCGCGTGCGAATTCAGGGTTTCATCGTGTTCGACGACTACGGTGATCGTCAGCCGGAATTCGTCAGTGCCATGGCGCCGTGGGTGCGCGACGGCAAGGTGAAATTCCGCGAAGACGTGGTCGATGGCCTCGAGCAGGCGCCCGAAGCGTTCATCGGTCTGCTGGAAGGGCGCAACTTCGGCAAACTGGTGGTGCGGGTCGCGCAAGACTGAGTATTTGACGCTAAAGAGAGGCGCGGGTATAAACCGCGTCTCGTTGTTTTGTCGGACGTTTCCCCATGAGCTTCAGCCCTTTGATTCGCCAACTGATCGATGCCCTGCGAATTTTGCCGGGCGTGGGTCAGAAAACCGCCCAGCGCATGGCGCTGCAACTGCTTGAACGTGATCGCAGCGGTGGTTCGCGCCTGGCGTCGGCCTTGAGCCAGGCCATGGAAGGGGTGGGCCATTGCCGGTTGTGCCGCACGCTGACCGAAGACGACCTGTGCCCGCAGTGCGCGGATACCCGCCGCGATGACACCTTGTTGTGTGTGGTGGAAGGGCCGATGGATGTCTATGCGGTGGAGCAGACCGGGTTTCGTGGTCGCTACTTTGTGCTCAAGGGGCATTTGTCGCCGCTTGATGGCCTCGGCCCTGAGGCGATTGGTATCCCACAACTGATCGCGCGGATCGAAGAGGCCGGGACCTTTACCGAAGTTATTCTCGCGACCAACCCGACGGTCGAAGGTGAGGCGACGGCGCATTACATTGCGCAGTTGCTCAGCAATAAAGGGTTGATTGCTTCGCGAATTGCCCATGGCGTGCCGTTGGGTGGTGAGCTGGAATTGGTGGATGGCGGGACGTTGGCGCATTCATTTGCCGGGCGTAAGCCGATAGCCTTGTAGTGTCTGGACTGACGCCATCGCGAGCAAGCTCGCTCCCACATTGGGTTTGCGGTGTTCACAAAACCCCTGTGGGAGCGCGCCTGCTCGCGAAGGGCACAACTCGATCCGCCTGATTCACACAATCCTGTTGAAAACCAAGCAAGCGCTCGGTTAACTTCGCTGAACCTTCAGTGGAGTTCGCCGATGCCTGCCTTCCAGGAATACTTCGATCCCAGCCACCAATTGGTCCGTGACAGCGTCAGACGTTTCGTCGAGCGCGAGATTCTTCCGGACATTGATCAGTGGGAGGAAGCGGAAAGCTTTCCCCGTGAGCTCTACCTAAAGGCCGGTGCTGCCGGGATTCTGGGCATTGGCTACCCCGAAGCGCTGGGTGGCAGCCATGAAGGTGATCTGTTCGCCAAGGTCGCTGCCAGCGAAGAGCTGATGCGCTGTGGCTCGGGTGGACTGGTGGCCGGTTTGGGTTCGCTGGACATCGGCTTGCCACCGATCCTCAAGTGGGCCCGGCTCGAAGTGCGTGATCGCGTTGTGCCGCAAGTGCTGTCCGGAGAGAAGATCAGCGCCCTGGCGATCACCGAGCCCAGCGGCGGTTCCGACGTTGCCAACCTGCAAACCCGCGCCGTGCGTGACGGCGACTTCTATCGTGTCAGCGGCAGCAAAACCTTCATCACCAGCGGCGTTCGTGCCGATTTCTACACCGTCGCGGTGCGCACCGGCGAGCCGGGTTTTGGCGGCATCAGCCTGTTGTTGATCGAGAAGGGCACACCCGGTTTCACCGTTGGCCGTCAGTTGAAGAAAATGGGCTGGTGGGCGTCGGATACGGCCGAGTTATTCTTCGACGATTGCCGGGTGCCGGTGGGCAATCTGATCGGCGCGGAAAACATGGGGTTCGCCTGCATCATGGGTAACTTCCAGAGTGAGCGGCTGGCGTTGGCATTGATGGCCAACATGACCGCGCAACTGGCGCTGGAGGAGAGCCTGAAATGGGCGCGTCAACGCGAAGCTTTCGGTAAACCCATCGGCAAGTTCCAGGTCCTCAAGCACCGCCTCGCCGAGATGGCGACAGCGCTGGAAGTGTCTCGGGAGTTTACCTATCGCCAGGCGGCGAAGATGGCGGCGGGGCAGAGTGTGATCAAGGAGATTTCGATGGCCAAGAATTTTGCCACCGACACCGCGGACCGGATCGTCAACGACGCGGTGCAGATTTTGGGTGGTATGGGTTACATGCGCGACAGCCTGGTCGAGCGGCTATACCGGGATAACCGGATTCTGTCGATTGGTGGCGGGACGCGGGAAGTGATGAACGAGATTATCAGTAAGCAGATGGGGCTTTAATCAGCCGGGGTGGCGGCTGACGTTATCGCGAGCAAGCTCGCTCCCACAGGGGATCTGCGGCGCACACAAATTTTGTGCATGACAAAGATCAAACGTAGGAGCGGGCTTGCTCGCGAAGGCGTCAGTGAGTGCGCCGCTTACTTGTCAGTCAACGCAAACTGCGTCAGGCAGAACGTAGGAATGCCCATGTCTTCCAACCGCTGCGACCCACCCAGCTCCGGCAGATCAATAATCGCCGCCGCCTCATGAACACGTGCGCCCATGCGCCGAATCAGGTTCGCCGCCGCAATCAGCGTGCCGCCCGTGGCGATCAGGTCATCGAACATCACCACCGAATCGCCTTCGCACAGGCTGTCGGCGTGGACTTCGAGGAACGCTTCGCCGTATTCGGTCGCGTAACCCTCGGCCAACACGTCGGCCGGCAATTTGCCTTGCTTGCGAAACAGCACCAGCGGCTTGTTCAACTGATACGCCAGCACCGAACCGATCAGGAAGCCACGCGCGTCCATCGCCCCGATGTGGGTGAAGTCGGCCTCGACGTAGCGATGGGCAAAGCTGTCCATCACCAGGCGCAGCGCCGTGGGTGACTGGAACAACGGCGTGATGTCACGAAAGATCACGCCCGGCTTGGGGAAGTCGATCACGGGGCGGATCAGGGATTTGATGTCGAAGGAGTCGAAGACCATCGTCGAGGTGTCCTGGCAGGCTGCAAACGTCGCAGTATAACGGCGGCTGAACCGATTCGCTCAGCCCCATTGGTTACAAATCAGCCTTCGAGAGAGCCGCCGGCCAACGCACAGAGCTGGATCGGATCGAGGATGTGAATTTCCTTGCCTTCGGCGGCAATCAATTCGTTCTGCTGGAAGCGGGTGAACACGCGGGACACGGTTTCGACCGCCAGACCCAGGTAATTGCCGATTTCGTTGCGCGACATGCTCAGGCGGAACTGGTTGGCCGAGAAACCGCGGGCACGGAAACGTGCCGAGAGGTTGACCAGAAAGGTGGCGATGCGTTCGTCGGCGGTTTTTTTCGACAGCAGCAACATCATTTGTTGATCGTCGCGAATCTCGCGACTCATGACGCGCATCAACTGGCGACGCAGTTGTGGCAGTTGCACGGACAGTTCGTCGAGGCGATCGAAAGGGATTTCGCACACTGAGGTGGTTTCCAGGGCTTGCGCGGAAACGGGGTGCATTTCAGTGTCCATGCCCGACAGGCCTACCAGTTCACTCGGCAGGTGGAAACCGGTGAGCTGCTCTTCACCGCTGTCGCTCAGGCTGAACGTCTTGAGGGCACCGGAGCGCACTGCATAGACGCAATCGAAGGTGTCGCCCTGGCGAAACAGGAACTCACCTTTTTTCAGCGGACGGCCACGCTTGACGATGTCGTCCAGCGCGTCCATGTCCTCCAGGTTCAGAGACAGCGGTAAACACAGGGGCGCGAGGCTGCAATCCTTGCAATGGGCCTGGTTATGAGCACGCAGTTTGACTGGCTCGGACATTTCTTCAATCCTTGTGGGAAAACACACATAAGACGTAAGGGTAACCCACTGGATGGCGTTCGGGCCAGTTTGTGCAGATATTGTCACGCCACGATACAGCGTGATGTTTGGTGGTCTCGCGTAAATGCTGACATCCGTCTCCCTGGCGATGAAGCACTAGATCACCCGGGAAAATCGTTGGTGGTTGAGTTGCTGCAAATAAGCATCGAACACCATGCATACCGAACGTACCAGCAAGCGACCGGCCGGCAGCACATTGATTCGTTCATTGTCCAGGCTGATCAAGCCGTCATCGGCCATGGTCAGCAACTGCGGCCACAATTGGCCGAAGTACCCACGAAAGTCGATGTTGAATGCCTGCTCGATATCGACGAATTCCAGGCTGAACGTGCAGATCAGCTGCTGTATCACCGCCCGCCGCAGGCGATCATCAGCGTTGCACACCAGGCCGCGACTGGTGGCCAGTTGACCCGTAGCCAGGGTGTTCTGGTATTGAGCCAGGTCGCTGGTGTTCTGGCAGTACAGATCACCGATCTGGCTGATGGCGGACACCCCCAGACCGATCAAATCGCAATGGCCATGAGTGGTGTAACCCTGAAAGTTACGCTGCAGGGTCGCTTCTTCCTGAGCAATCGCCAGTTCATCGTCCGGCAGGGCGAAGTGGTCCATGCCGATGTAGCGATAACCGGCCGTGGTCAGTTGCTCGATGGTGCGCTGGAGCATTTCCAGCTTCTGCGCCGGTGTCGGCAGTTCGTCGCTGTTGATGCGTCGCTGTGGCATGAAGCGTTCGGGCAGGTGCGCGTAGTTGAACACCGAGAGTCGGTCCGGTTGCAGGTTGATCACTTCGTCCACCGTGCGGGCGAAGTTTTCGGGCGTCTGCCGGGGCAAGCCGTAGATCAGGTCGATGTTGATCGATCGAAATTGCAGGGTCCGGGCCGCATCGATCACCGCGCGGGTTTCTTCCAGGCTTTGCAGGCGATTGACCGCCCGTTGCACGGCCGGGTCGAGGTCTTGCAGGCCAATGCTGACACGATTGAAACCCAGTTCGCGCAGCAGGCCCATGGTTGACCAGTCGGCTTCGCGAGGGTCGATCTCGATGCCGTAGTCGCCGGAATCATCGTCCAGCAAGTTAAAGCTTTTGCGTAAATGAGCCATTAACTGGCGCAGTTCATCGTGGCTGAGAAACGTCGGGGTGCCGCCGCCGAAGTGTAATTGCTCGACCTTCTGCGCCGGGTCGAGGTGACAGGCGATCAGCTGGATTTCCTGCTCAAGACGCTGCAAGTAGGGCAGGGCGCGGCCGCGATCCTTGGTGATGACTTTGTTGCAGGCGCAGTAGTAGCAAATGTTCGCGCAGAACGGCACATGCACGTACAGCGACAACGGGCGCAGGGCCTTGCGGCTGTCGCGCAGCGCATGGAACAGGTCGAACGAGCCGACCTGACTGTGGAATTGCACCGCGGTCGGGTAAGAGGTGTAACGCGGTCCCGCCACGTTATAACGGCGGATCAGATCAGTGTCCCAACGAATGGCGTCGAGCATCATGCGGGCGTTCCCCCGGATAGGCTTGCAGTGTTAGCGAGTCTAGGGGGGGAGGCGTTGGGGCATCTTGATTTGTATCAAGAGTGTTTGGTGGTTTAGGCGGTTTTTGTGGCGAGGGGCTTGCCCTCTCGCCACAAGGTCAGTGACCCATCAACCAATGCTGATGCGGCCCCGGCAAGGTCCAGAGGCCGAACAGGATCACCAGCAACCCGCCGGCCATGCGCACGCTGCGTTTGCGCAGCAACGCCGTTACCCGTTCAGCCGCCAGGCCCGTGGCGAGCAATACCGGCCAGGTGCCCAGGCCGAATGCGAGCATCAACAAAGCGCTGTCCAGTGCATTGCCCTGACTCGCCGACCACAGCAATGTGCTGTAAACCAACCCGCACGGCAGCCAGCCCCAGAGCGCGCCCAGCAGCAAGGCGCGGGGCAGGCTCGACACCGGCAGCAGTGTGTTGGCAATCGGCTGGATATGCCGCCACAGGCCGCGACCCAGGCTTTCGATGCGGGTCAGGCCGCTCCACCAGCCGGCGAGGTACAAGCCCATGGCGATCAGCAGCAGACCGGCGATGACCCGCATAAACATCGCTGCCGGGCTATTCGCCACGGCCCAGCCGGCCAGGCCGATCAGCAGGCCGGCGGTGGCATAGCTGAGGATGCGTCCCAGGTTGTAGGCCAGCAGCAAGCGAAAGCGTCGGCTGCGTTGTTCCTTGGGAATCGCCAGGGTCAACGCGCCCATCAAGCCGCCGCACATGCCCAGGCAATGGCCGCCACCGAGCAAGCCGAGTATCACCGCAGACACCAGCAGTGGCGCCAATTCAAGCATGAGGTGGCGCCTTGTCGTCGGGTTTGGCCGGATGGCCGCTGGCTTCGTCGACCGCAGCCTTGTGGGCCGGGTCCTGGTCGTCGAACAGAATGCTGTGGGCCGGGCCGTCGAGGTCATCGTACTGACCGCTGTCGACCGCCCAGAAGAAGATGTAGACAGCGATGGCCACGATCAGCAGCGCGGCCGGGATCATCACGTAAAGAGCTGGCATGGGTGGACTCCATGCCCGCGCGGCTCAGGCCGGCAGCGGGCGGGTTTCTGGCGTGGCGCTGGCGGCTGGCATGCTCGGCAAGCGAGTCAGGCGCAGGGCATTGAGCACCACGGTCAACGAACTGATCGACATGCCGACGGCGGCCCACACCGGAGTGATCCAGCCGAGGGCGGCGAACGGCAACATGAGGCCATTGTACAACCCGGCCCACAGCAGGTTCTCGATGATTACCCGGCGGGTGCGCCGAGCCAGGCTGAAGGCTTGCACCAGCGCGTCGAGACGGTTGGACAGTAACACGGCATCGGCGCTGGTTTTCGCCAGGTCGGTGGCCGAGCCCATCGCCACACTGATGTCGGCAGCGGCCAATACCGGTACGTCGTTGACCCCGTCACCGAGCATCAACACCTTGCGGCCTTCCTTGTGCAATTGTTGCAGGACTCGCAATTTATCGTCTGGACGTAAACCGCCACGTGCCTCGTCGATACCCAGTTCCGCGGCGACGCTGGCGACCATCGGCGAGCTGTCGCCGGACAGCAGCAAGGTTCGCCAGCCACGCGCCTTGCAGGCTTGCAGCAGCGCCGGTGCATCGGTGCGCAAACGGTCGTCGAGGACAAACCACGCCAGAGGCCCCTGAGTGTCGCCGAGCAGCAGCCATTGGCCCGCTTCATCGGGCATCGAAGGCACCGCTGCACCACTGAGTTCGCAGGCAAACCCCGGCTGGCCAATGCGCAGGCGGTGCACGCCAACCAGGCCTTCAAGCCCCAGGCCCGGTGTGCTGTGGACTTCTTCGGCGGCCAGTGGCGCGCGGCCAAAGGCGCGGGCGATCGGATGTTCGGAGCGGTTTTCCAGCGCGGCCGCCAGGCTCAGGCATTGGTCACTGTCGAGTGCGGCCAGCGGGCGGATTGAACGTAGAGCGAGGCGCCCTTCAGTCAGGGTGCCGGTCTTGTCGAAGATCACCGTGTCGATCTGGTTCAAGCCTTCCAGCACATGGCCGCGCGTCAGCAACAGGCCAAGCTTGTGCAGCGTGCCAGTGGCGGCGGTGAGCGCGGTTGGTGTGGCGAGGGACAACGCGCACGGGCAGGTCGCGACGAGCATCGCCAGGACGATCCAGAAGGCGCGCGAAGAATCGAGTTCCCACCACAACAGGCCAATGGCGGCAGCGGCAATCAGCGACAGCAGCAAAAACCACTGCGCGGCGCGGTCGGCGATTTCCGCCAGGCGCGGCTTTTCGGCTTGTGCGCGATCCAGCAGGCGGACGATGGCGGACAGTCGGGTGTCCTGGCCCAGCGCCAACACCTGCACGGTCAACGCGCCTTCAACGTTCAGTGTGCCTGCGGTCACTGCGTCGCCTGGCATTCTCGGCTGCGGCAGGTATTCACCGGTCAGCAGCGATTCATCGATGCTCGACTGGCCGTCGAGGATCTTGCCGTCCGCCGGCAGAATCGCGCCAGGGTGTACCAGCACCTGATCGCCGACGCGCAATTCGCTGAGCAGGATCCGTTCGCTCTGGCCATCCGCGCTCAGGCGCAGGCATGAAGCGGGCAATAGATTGACAAGCTGTGCGGTTGCGGCGGCAGTACGCTCTCGGGCGCGGCGTTCCAGATAGCGACCGGCGAGCAGGAACAGTGCAAACATCCCGACCGCGTCGAAATACAGCTCACCGACGCCGCTGATCGAGGTCCAGATTCCGGCGAGGTAGGCGCTGCCAATCGCCAGCGACACTGACACGTCCATGGTCAGATGGCGGGTGCGCACGTCGCGCATGGCCCCTTTGAAGAACGGTGCGCAGCTGTAGAACACGATAGGCGTGGTCAGGAACAGCGCAACCCAACGCAGAATGGTGTGCAGTTCGGGGCTGAGGTCGATGTTGAATTCCGGCCAGGTGGCCATCGTCGCCATCATCGCCTGGAACCACAGCAGCCCGGCCACACCGAGTTGGCGCAGGGCCAGACGGTTTTCGCTGGCCAGTTGTTCGCTGGCGCGGTCGGCTTGATAAGGGTGGGCGGCGTAACCGATTTGGCGCAGCTCACTGAGGACCTGGCTCAACGGCAATTGCGCGTCGGCCCAGCGTACGTGCAAGCGATGGTTGGACAGGTTCAGGCGTGCTTCGGCCACCGCCGGCAAACCGCGCAGGTGTTTCTCGATCAACCAGCCGCACGCGGCGCAACTGATGCCTTCCATCAACAGGGTGGTTTCGGCGAGGTCGCCGTCGTGGCGAACGAAGGGGGCCTGTACGTCGGCGCGGTCGTATAACGCCAGTTCGTCCACCAACTGCACCGGCAAGGCTTCGGGGTTGGCCGATGACTCGCTGCGATGCTGGTAATAGCTTTCCAATCCGCCCGCCACAATCGCCTCGGCCACGGCCTGACAACCCGGGCAGCAGAACTCGCGGGTGTCACCCAGGACCGCCGCGGTGAAGCGGCTGCCGGCCGGGACGGGCAGGGCGCAGTGGTAGCAGGGGGTTGGAGTGGTCATGGGGTTTTCACAGGGTGTTGTCCGATGATCGTTCCCACGCTCTGCGTGGGAATGCCTCCCCGGACGCTCCGCGTCCGCTTCGGCTGGGACGCAGAGCGTCCCCGGCTGCGTTTCCCACGCAGAGCGTGGGAACGATCAGGGTAGGCCTACTTTTTCAGGTCTTCCGCGCCTTGCAGCGGCTCATCGCCCAGCAGCAGATCCTTGTCATGGCTGACCTGTTCTTCTTCGAACAGGCGCCAGGTCTTGTCGCCCTCGACGCCCAGCAGTTCCACAAAGCGACGGCCTTCGACCTTGTCGCTCAGTTGACCAATGTAGCGGCCCTGTTCCGTGTCGCTGTGGGCGAGGGTGATCTTGCGATCCTTCTCCGGTTGCGTTGGCGAAATCAGATTCAGTTCGAGGGTTTTCGGTTGGCTGTTGCCGCTCAAGTGCAGGTCGACTTCACCGGTCACACCATCCAGATGCACGCTGGCGCGGAGCAGCAGGGTCTGGGCCAGCAATTCGCGGTCGAGCGAGCGGTTGATGCCTTTTCCCGCCTCGTAATAGTTGTCATTCACCAGGTTGTCCGGGTTGTTCACCGCGATGGTCACCATGGACAGGGTCAGGGTCACCGAGCAGGCCAGAATCCCGATGATGATCCACGGCCAAAGGTGCTTGTACCAGGGACTTGCGGCAGTTGCTGCGGGCATGATCACTTCTCTCAACGAATTTGTGGGCCGATGAATCGGCTCTTGGCTTCAACATGAATGCTGTTGTCATCGGCATCCTTGAGGATGAATTTCACCTCGTTGGTGCTCGACGGCAATTGTTCCGGTGCACTGGACAGTTCCACCGGCTGGCTGAAAATTTCCCCGGCGGCGACTTTGATCTCGCGCTTGCCTTGCAGCTTGAGGTCCGGCAGGCCGGTGGCTTCCAGCACGTAGGTGTGGTCGCGCTGATCCTTGTTCATGATCTTCAGGCTGTAGACGTTTTCGATCCGGCCCTCGGCGTTCTCGCGGTACAGCACACGGTCTTTGCTGACGTCGAAACCGACCAGCGAGCGCATGAAGAACGCGGTGATCAGCAACGAGATCATCGCCAGCAGCACCACGGCATAGCCAATCAGGCGGGGACGCAGTTTATGGGTTTTTTGCCCGGACAGGTTGTGCTCGGTGGTGTAGCTGATCAGGCCGCGCGGGTAGTCCATCTTGTCCATGATGGCGTCGCAGGCGTCGATACAGGCGGCGCAACCGATGCACTCGATTTGCAGGCCGTCGCGGATGTCGATGCCGGTCGGGCAAACCTGGACGCACATCGTGCAGTCGATGCAGTCGCCCAGGCCTTGAGCCTTGTAGTCGATGCCTTTCTTGCGCGGGCCACGGGACTCGCCGCGGCGCGGATCGTAGGAAACGATCAGGGTGTCCTTGTCGAACATCACACTCTGGAAACGCGCGTACGGGCACATGTAAATGCACACCTGCTCGCGCAACCAGCCGGCATTGCCGTAGGTGGCGAGGGTGAAGAACCCGACCCAGAAATACGACCAGCCATCCGCTTCGCCGGTGAAGAAGTCGAACACCAGTTCGCGGATCGGTGAGAAGTAACCGACGAAGGTCAGGCCGGTGACAAAACCGATCAGCAGCCACATTGAATGTTTGCTGAGCTTGCGCAGGAATTTGTTGGCGCTCATCGGCGCTTTGTCGAGCTTGATGCGCTGGTTGCGATCGCCTTCGGTGACCTTTTCACACCACATGAAAATCCACGTCCAGACACTCTGCGGGCAGGTGTAGCCGCACCACACGCGACCGGCGTAGACGGTAATGAAGAACAGGCCGAAGGCACTGATGATCAGAATCCCCGACAGCAGGATGAAATCCTGGGGCCAGAAGGTCGCGCCAAAAATAAAGAACTTACGCTCCGGCAAGTTCCACCAGACAGCTTGATGGCCGCCCCAGTTCAGCCACACCGTGCCGAAATACAGCAGAAACAAAAACGCGCCGCCCATCATCCGCAGATTGCGGAACAGGCCAGTGAAGGCGCGGGTATAGATCTTTTCTCTAGAGGCGTAGAGGTCGACGGTTTGTTTCGCGTCTTTGGCAGGCGGCGTGACGTCGTGTACCGGAATCTGGTTGCTCATCATTGCATCCCACGGCAGTGGAAAAATGCCCCGGTCAGTGCATGCCAACCGCGGTCAAAAGGGGTGTTGCAGTGGCGCAATGATACGCCTGAAGCTCTAGCACAGGGGTGCGACCTTTGGTCACGTTGGTGAAAATCAACGGACGGTGTAATGACTTGAATCAATTGACTTGTGAATTATGGACGACTTTTCCTGGCCGAGCCGTCAATCCTGTTTCATGAAATGACCAAGAATGTTTAATACGTCGCCAGGTTAAAGCCCATGAATAATGCTGCTCAAGCAAAACGGCCCCGCCAATTCTCATTGGCGGGGCCGTTTTTTGTTGCTTCAGGCGTTTGTCTTACTGGGCGTCTGCCGCCGGAGCCTTCTCACCGTGAGACAGGCTGTAGACGTAAGCGGCCAGCAAGTGAACCTTGTCGTTGCCTTGCAGCTGTTCTTGCGCCGGCATCTGACCCTGACGGCCATAACGGATGGTCTGCTGCAGTTGAGCGAAGCTCGAACCGTAGATGAACGCGGCCGGGTGGGTCAGGTTAGGGGCACCCATCGCTGGCGTACCTTTGCCTTCAGGACCGTGGCAAGCCACGCAGTTGGCAGCGAACAGCTTCTGGCCGGCAACCGGGTCAGCCTTGGTGCCTTCCGGCAGTTTGCGGCCATCGAGGTTGGTCAGGACAAAGGCAGCGACATCGGAAACGCCTTGCTCGCCGATCACGTCAGCCCACGCCGGCATGACCGCGTGGCGGCCACCCATGATGGTGGTCTTGATGGTTTCCGGCTCGCCGCCCCAGCGCCAGTCGGCGTCGGTCAGGTTCGGGAAGCCATAAGCGCCCTTGGCGTCGGAGCCGTGGCAGACCGAGCAGTTGGAGGCGAACAGGCGGCCGCCCATCTTCAGGGCCTGAGGGTCTTTGGCGACTTCTTCGATAGGCATGGAGGCGAATTTGGCGAAGATCGGGCCGAATTTGGCGTCGGACTTGGCCATTTCCTTTTCCCACTCGTGAACGCCGGTCCAGCCGGTCTGGCCGTTGGCGAACGCGGTCTGCTTCTCTGTGTCGAGGTAGTTGTAGCCCGGCAGCAGGCCTTTCCAGTTGCCCAGGCCCGGGTACAGGACCAGGTAGCCCAGCGCGAAAATGATGGTGCCCACGAACAGCATGAACCACCATTTTGGCAGTGGGTTGTCGTACTCCTCGATCCCGTCGAAGGAGTGGCCAACCGTTTCTTCCGTCTGCTCGGCGCGCTGACCCTTACGGGTGGACAGCAGCAGCCAGGTCAAGGCGAAGATGGTGCCGAGACTGAGGACTGTGACGTACAGACTCCAGAACGTAGTCATTCTTTGTTACTCCTAGAAGCTTGCTCGACGTGCTTGATGGCTTCGGGATCATCCGCGAAAGGCAGCAAGGTCGCGTCTTCAAACTCCGACTTGCGCTTGGGGCTGAACACCCACAACGCCAGACCGATGAAGGCCACCATCACGACAACGGTGCCCAGGCCACGAATCATCCCGATATCCATCTAAATCACCGTTTGCTTTTGATGATGGTGCCCAGGCCTTGCAGATAGGCCACCAGCGCGTCCATTTCGGTTTTGCCCTTCACAGCATCCTTGGCGCCGGCGATGTCTTCGTCGGTGTAAGGGACGCCGAGCGTGCGCAAGACTTCCAGTTTCTTGGCGGTGTCTTTGCCGTCGAGCTTGTTTTCCACGAGGAATGGATAGGCCGGCATTTTCGACTCAGGCACTACGTTGCGCGGGTTGTACAAATGCGCACGCTGCCAGTCATCGGAGTAACGACCGCCGACGCGGGCCAGGTCCGGACCGGTACGCTTGGAACCCCACAGGAACGGGTGGTCCCAGACGCTTTCACCGGCGACCGAGTAGTGGCCGTAGCGTTCGGTTTCAGCACGGAACGGGCGGATCATCTGCGAGTGGCAGCCGACACAACCGTTGGCGATGAAGACGTCGCGTCCTTCGACTTCAAGCGCAGGGCGAGGCTTCATGCCTTCGACCGGCTTGTTCGTGACGTCCTGGAAAAACAGCGGAACGATCTGGGTCAGGCCGCCGATGCTGACGGCGATAACCATGAAGAAGGCCAGCAGGCCAATATTCTTCTCGACTGCTTCATGCTTCATCAGTGAGCTCCAACTACAGCAATCTGAGCGGCGGCTTCGGCTTCAGCCGGGTTCGAGGCACGTACGGTACGCCATACGTTGTAGGCCATGAACAGCATGCCGCTGGCAAAGAACGCACCGCCCAGGGCACGGACAATGTAGCCAGGGTGGCTGGCTTGCAGCGCTTCGACGAACGAGTAGGTGAGGGTCCCGTCATCGTTGATTGCACGCCACATCAGGCCTTGGGTAATGCCGTTGACCCACATCGAAGCGATGTACAGAACAGTACCGATGGTCGCGAGCCAGAAGTGCGTATTGATCAGGCCAACGCTGTGCATCTGCGCACGACCGAACAGTTTCGGGATCATGTGGTAGATCGCGCCGATCGAGATCATCGCTACCCAGCCCAAGGCACCAGCGTGTACGTGGCCGATGGTCCAGTCGGTGTAGTGAGACAGCGAGTTGACGGTCTTGATGGCCATCATCGGGCCTTCGAAGGTCGACATGCCGTAGAACGCCAGCGACACGACCAGGAAGCGCAGGATCGGGTCGGTGCGCAGCTTATGCCAGGCGCCCGAGAGGGTCATCATGCCGTTGATCATGCCGCCCCAGCTCGGAGCCAGCAGGATGATCGACATTGCCATGCCCAGGGATTGAGCCCAGTCCGGCAGCGCGGTGTAGTGCAAGTGGTGCGGACCGGCCCAGATGTACAGGGTAATCAGCGCCCAGAAGTGCACGATCGACAGGCGATAGGAGTAGATCGGACGCTCGGCCTGCTTCGGAACGAAGTAGTACATCATCCCCAGGAAGCCGGTGGTCAGGAAGAAACCTACGGCGTTGTGGCCGTACCACCACTGGATCATCGCGTCAGTCGCACCCGAGTAGGCCGAGTAGGACTTGAACAGGCTGACCGGCAGCGACATGTGGTTGACGATGTGCAGCATCGCGGTGACGACGATGAACGCGCCGTAGAACCAGTTACCCACATAGATGTGCTTGGTCTTGCGCTTGACGATGGTGCCGAAGAACACCAGACCGTAAACGACCCAGACGATGGCCAGCAGAATAGCCAGGGGCCATTCCAGTTCCGCGTATTCCTTGGTGGTGGTGTAACCCAACGGCAAGGTAACGATTGCGCCGATGATCACCGCTTGCCATCCCCAGAAGTGGAAGGCCGCGAGGCTGTCGGAAATCAGTCGCGTTTGGCAGGTTCGCTGCACGACGTAATAAGAAGTGGCAAACAGTGCACAACCACCGAAGGCAAAAATCACCAGGTTGGTGTGCAACGGGCGTAAGCGTCCAAAAGTCGTCCACGGCAGACCGAAGTTCAATTCCGGCCATACGAGCTGTGAGGCGATGAAGACACCGAGCCCCATGCCAAGGATCCCCCAGACCACCGTCATGATGGCGAACTGGCGGACTACCTTATAGTTATAAGCAGTCGGACTGATTGCTGTGCTCATTCTAAGGTTCCACGGTTTGGGTGTTTTATTAGGAGTAAAAATCGGCCGCAAGTATGGAGAAAGCAGGGGGTCATTGCAACGCGCCATGACCTGGGTCAATGCTTTCAAAAGCTGATTCTGCGGCCTTTCCATGCGCCGCGTAAGGACAAAATCACCCAAGGGCAAAATGTCGCAGCGGACGAAAATGAGGAGGGGGTCCGGTCAGTTGTAACTGGGTGTGTTCAAACGCGACGATCGAGTGACCGACGGCAATGGGCGCGACAGCCGGTATCTACCAGCCTTTGCGGCTTGTCATCGAACAGAATCGTCGAACACATCGGCTAAAAAGGACCTGGAACCGGCTCATGCCAGTCCGCACCGAGCAAGCTTAGACCCGAATCTGGTGAACCGAAAGAAAGAGCAAGGGGAGGGTGCGACAATGGGTCGCAAAGAGGCAGGGAACTGCCGCATCCGGGAGAATGCGGCAGCAGAGCGGTCGAGAATTATTCCTGCTTGCCTTCAGCCTGCAAACGCTCGGTGCCGGCACCGTGCGACAAGCTGTACACGTAAGCGGCCAGCAATTGCACCTTATCGTTGCCGAGCAATTCGTTCTGCGCCGGCATATGGCCCTGGCGGCCATGGCGAATGGTCTGTTGCAGTTGCGCCAGGCTTGTACCGTAAATAAAACCGGCCGGGTGCGTCAGGTTCGGCGCGCCCATGGCTTCAGTGCCCTGGCCGTTTGCCCCATGACAGGCTACGCAGGTGGTGCTGAACAGTTGCTGTCCCGCTTGCAGGTCGGCGCCGCTGTCGGCAGGCAACGGCAGGCCGGCCAGGTCATGTCGCACATACGCGGCGACATTCTTCACGCCGGTCTCGCCGAGAATTTCACCCCAGGCCGGCATCGCGGCCATGCGCCCGCCCATGATCGTGGTTTTGATCGTGTCGGCCGTACCGCCCCAGCGCCAATTGCTGTCCGCCAGGTTCGGGAAACCAAATGCACCCTTGGCGTCCGAGCCGTGGCACACCGAGCAGTTGGACGCAAACAGGCGCCCGCCCATTTTCAGTGCTTGCGGATCCTTGGCCACCTCTTCCACGGGCATCGCAGCAAATTTGGCGAAGATCGGCCCGAACTTCGCGTCGGCCTTGTCCATCTCCTTTTCCCATTCGTGCACGCCAGTCCAGCCATTTTCATAGCCCGGCAGGATGCCTTTCCAATTACCCAGGCCCGGGTAAAGAATCAGATAACCCACGGCAAACACCAGCGTGCCGGCGAACAGCATGAACCACCACTGCGGCAACGGGTTGTCGTACTCCTCGATGCCGTCGAAGCTATGGCCCATGGTCTGGTCGACGCTGCCCTTGGTTTCGCCCTTGCGGGTGCCGATCAGCAGCCAGGTCAGGCCGATCAGGCTGCCGAGGGTCAGCACGCAGATCCACGTACTCCAAAAGGTGGTCATGGCCGGGTACTCCTTGTTTCAGGTTCTTGGGTGGCGTCGTCAGGTTTGGGCTCGTCGGCGAACGGCAGCAGGCGCGCTTCGGCAAATTCCGGGTTGCGCTTGCTGTTGAACACCCACAGCGTCAGGCCGACGAAGGCCACAAACACCACGACCGTGCCCAGGCCGCGAATCATTCCACTGCTCAATTCAATGACCATCGCTCACCTCTTGCTCTTGATGGCAGTGCCGAGCACTTGCAGGTAAGCGACCAAAGCGTCCATTTCGGTCTTGCCCTTGATCGAAGCGGTGGCCCCGGCAATGTCATCGTCGGTGTACGGCACGCCCAAGGTGCGCATGGCGCGGATCTTGGTTTCGGTGTGGCTGCTGTCGAGTTGATTGGCCACCAGCCATGGGTAGGCGGGCATTTTCGATTCCGGCACCACGTTGCGCGGGTTGTACAAGTGCGCGCGATGCCAGTCTTCCGAGTAGCGACCGCCGACCCGGGCCAGGTCAGGGCCGGTGCGTTTCGAGCCCCAGAGGAACGGGTGATCCCAGACGCTTTCCCCGGCGACCGAATAGTGGCCATAGCGTTCGGTCTCGGCCCGGAACGGGCGGATCATCTGCGAGTGGCAACCGACGCACCCTTCGCGGATGTAAATGTCGCGACCTTCCAGTTGCAAGGCGGTGTAGGGCTTCATGCCTTCCACCGGTTTGTTGGTCACGTCCTGAAAGAACAACGGGACGATCTGGGTCAGGCCGCCGATGCTCACGGCCAGCACCATCAACAACAGCAACAGGCCGACGTTTTTCTCGATTGTTTCGTGTTTCATGGCGGACTCCTCAAGCCATCTGCGCGGCAGCGGCGACGTCGGCAGGCTGCGAGGCCCGTACGGTGCGCCAAGTGTTGTAAGCCATCAGGAACATGCCGCTGAGGAAGATCGCCCCGCCCACCAGTCGCACGATGAAGCCTGGGTGGCTGGCCACCAGGGTTTCGACGAAGGAGTAGGTCAGCGTGCCGTCTTCGTTGATCGCACGCCACATCAAGCCCTGGGCGATGCCGTTGACCCACATCGAGGCGATATAGAGCACGGTGCCGATGGTGGCGAGCCAGAAGTGCGCGTTGATCAGGCCGATGCTGTGCATCTGCTCACGGCCAAAGATTTTCGGGATCATGTGGTACAGCGCGCCGATGGAAATCATCGCCACCCAGCCGAGTGCCCCGGCGTGAACGTGGCCGATGGTCCAGTCGGTGTAGTGGGAGAGGGCGTTCACGGTCTTGATCGCCATCATCGGCCCTTCGAAGGTCGACATGCCGTAGAACGCCAGCGACACCACGAGGAAGCGCAGGATCGGGTCGCTGCGCAACTTATGCCAGGCGCCCGAGAGCGTCATCATGCCGTTGATCATCCCGCCCCAGCTTGGCGCCAGCAGGATCAAGGACATCACCATGCCCAGCGACTGTGCCCAGTCCGGCAGCGCGGTGTAGTGCAAGTGGTGCGGGCCGGCCCAGATGTACAGGGTGATCAGCGCCCAGAAGTGCACGATCGACAGGCGATAGGAATACACCGGACGCTCGGCCTGTTTCGGCACGAAGTAGTACATCATCCCGAGGAAACCGGCGGTGAGGAAAAAGCCTACGGCGTTATGGCCGTACCACCACTGGACCATGGCGTCCGTCGCACCGGAATACACCGAGTAGGACTTAGTGAAACTCACCGGCAACTCAAGGTTATTGACGATATGCAAAATCGCCACGGTGATGATGAACGCACCGAAGAACCAGTTGCCGACGTAGATGTGTTTGGTCTTGCGCTTGGCCAGCGTGCCGAAGAACACGATGGCGTAGGCGACCCAGACGATGGTGATCAAAATGTCGATTGGCCATTCCAGCTCGGCGTATTCCTTGGAACTGGTGTAGCCCAGCGGCAGGCTGATGGCCGCCAACAGGATCACCAGTTGCCAGCCCCAGAAGCAGAACGCGGCAATCTTCGGCGCGAACAATTGGGTCTGGCAGGTGCGTTGCACCGAATAGAACGAACTGGCGAACAGCGCGCAACCGCCGAACGCGAAGATCACCGCGTTGGTGTGCAGTGGGCGCAACCGCCCGAAACTGGTCCACGGCAAATTGAAGTTGAGTTCGGGCCAGACCAACTGGGCCGCGAGAAAAACCCCGAGGCCCATGCCGACGATGCCCCACACCACCGTCATAATGGCGAATTGGCGGACCACCTTGTAGTTGTAGGCGGTACTGATAGAAGTGTTCATGGTTCCCCATCCACGGTTCAGCTGAAGTGAAGTCATCTGCGCAAGGCAATGACGCTTCCTTCGGCCGGAGTTATAGGCAGACTAAAAGCGAGGCAAGCATGGACAATCAGCACAAGGCCGGTATTGACGGGGATCAATGGGCGCAGTGCGTGCGGGAACATGGATGGCTGTGGAATGCCGCTTCGACAGCGGGGTCGCCGACGCTGATCCTCGCTCACGGTGCCGGTGCGCCGATGGACAGTGCCTGGATGAACGACATGGCCGCACGCCTCGCCGATCAAGGCGTCAACGTGCTGCGCTTCGAGTTTCCGTACATGGCGCAGCGGCGTGTGGATGGGGGCAAGCGTCCGCCCAATCCCGCACCGAAACTGCTGGAGTGTTGGCGTGTGGTGCATGCTCTGGTGCGACGCCATGTCACTGGGCGCCTGGCCATTGGCGGTAAGTCCATGGGCGGGCGGATGGCGAGTTTGCTCGCGGATGAGCTGAGTGCGGATGCGTTGGTGTGTCTGGGTTATCCGTTTTATGCGGTTGGCAAACCGCAGAAACCTCGGGTTGAGCATCTGGCCGGGCTGAAGACGCGGACGTTGATTGTGCAGGGCGAGCGGGATGCGCTGGGTAATCGTGAGGCGGTCGAGGCTTACGACCTATCGCCGAGTATTGAGGTGTTTTGGCTGGGAGCGGGGGATCATGATTTGAAGCCGCTGAAGGTTTCCGGGTTTACGCATGAGCAGCATTTGGCGGTTGCGGCGCAGAAGGTAGCCTCATTCCTTCGGTGATTTTTGTGGCGCGGCACATTGCCTCATCGCGATCTGACAGACAACAAAAAACCCGGAAGCTTCCACTGTCCGGGTTTTTTCATTCCAGCAACAATCAGCGGTTAAACCGCTCCACCAACGAATATTGGGTATTCGCGGTTTTCGTCAGCTCTTCACTCAACAACGCCGAGTTCTGCGCTTGTTCCGAGGTCTGGTCAGCCAGTTGCGAAATATTGCTGATGTTGCGGCTGATCTCCTCAGCCACCGCACTCTGCTCTTCAGTCGCCGCCGCAATCTGGGTGGTCATGTCGGTGATGTTGGCCACCGCTTCGCTGATCCCCACCAGTGCCTGATCCGCCTCCAGTACCCGCGCCACGCCTTCTTCGGCCTGACGATGCCCGGCTTCCATGGTTTGAACGGCGGTGCTGGCGGTCTGCTGCAACTTGGCGATCAGGGCGTGAATCTGCCCGGTGGATTCGCTGGTGCGTTGCGCCAGTTGGCGAACTTCGTCTGCCACTACCGCAAAACCACGGCCCATCTCACCGGCGCGGGCCGCTTCGATGGCGGCGTTCAAGGCCAGCAGGTTGGTCTGGTCGGCGATGCCTTTGATCACATCGACCACGCCGCCAATTTCATCGCTGTCCTTGGCCAGTTGAGTCACGGTCAGGCCGGTTTCACCGACCACTACCGACAGGCGCTGGATGGCTTCGCGTGTTTCCCCGGCGATGTCGCGGCCGCGACCGGTCAGGCGATTGGCTTCCTGGGTGGCGTCGGCGGTGCGCTGTACGTGGCTGGCGACTTCCTGGGTGGTAGCGGCCATCTGGTTGACGGCAGTGGCCACTTGTTCGGTTTCGACGCGTTGACGTTCCAGGCCGCTGGAGCTTTTGTGCGCCAGGGTATCAGACTGTTTTGCTTGTTCGGTCAGGTGCTCAGCGGTGTCCTGCAGACGGGTCAGGCAAGTTTTCAGGCGAGCTTCCTGACTGAGGATCGACATTTCCAGGCGCGCCTGAGCGCCGCGGCTGTCGGTGTACATCTGCGCGATGAGCGGGTCGGACGTGGTCTGTTCGGCCAGGCGTAACAGGCGCTTGAGTCCGCGCTGTTGCCAGCTCAAACCCATCAGGCCCAATGGCACCGACAGGCCTGCCGCCAAGGCAAAGCCCCACTGCGACGTCAGCGTGGCGCCGATCACGAAGCTCAATTGGCTGACCAGAACGAACGGCAGCCAGTCCTGAAGCACCGGCAGCCATTTATCAGTCGATGGAATGGCGGACTTGCCTTGGTTGATGCGTTGGTAGAGCGCTTCGGCACGCTGGATCTGTTCGGTGGTGGGTTTGATCCGCACCGACTCGTAGCCGATCACCTGGTTGCCTTCGAACACCGGTGTCACGTAGGCGTTGACCCAATAGTGATCACCGTTCTTGCAGCGATTCTTGACGATGCCCATCCATGGCAAGCCTTGTTTCAGAGTGCCCCACATGTGCGCGAACACCTCGGCCGGTACGTCGGGGTGACGGACCAGGTTGTGCGGCGCACGGATCAGTTCCTCACGAGAAAACCCGCTGATCTCGACGAACGCGTCGTTGCAGTAGGTGATCATCCCCTTGGCATCGGTGGTCGAAATCAACCGCTGCTGTGCCGGGAAGGTCCGTTCGCGTTGGGTAGTGGGCTGGTTGTTACGCATGGCTGTTTCAATCCGCAAGGCTTTGAAAGGTTGTCGGCGGTGTCAGGAATTAGTTGAAATTATTTTTAAATAATCAGCACTGCGTCGCAAAACGCGCATTGCCTCAGCCCGCGAGCATCGGATAGGTGAACAGCGCGAAGTGCAGCAGGTTCAGACTGAAGTGGGTGGCGATGGCTGCGCCCAAGCCGCCGTAACGATAGGCCAGGCCGTAACCGATACCGGCGAGGCCCGTCAGCAACACCCATTCCCAGCCAGCACCCGCGTGCACCAGCCCAAACAGTAACGAGGCCAGCAGCAGGGCGAGGTTTTCACCGCAAGACAGTTGCTTGAAGGCACGACTCAGACCCCCCTGGATGTAACCGCGAAATAGCGCTTCCTCGACCAGCGTGACCAGCAACAGATTGTTCAATATCCATAGCCAGGCCTGATCCGGCCATTTCGGCGCCCAACTGATCATGCCCAGCCACAGCGCTCCACCGAAGGCCAATGCGGCACTTAGCGTCAGGGCGAGGGCAGTGGCGTAAACGCCAAGGCGCCAGGAGCGCCGGCCGACAATCCATGGGCAAACCAACAGCAGCCAGAAACCGATCAGCGGTTTGTCCTGATTCAGGTACATGGCAAACGTCACGGCATCATGGGTGAGGCGATGGGGGGCGATCGCGCGGCCGTTGAAGAAGCCCGGGAGCCAGTGCATCGCCAGCGCCATGGCCAGGATGATGAACAGACCGTGACCGAGGTAGCGGGCGATCGGGAGTTTTTGTTGGCGAACGGCTGCGCCGGCCACTATCAGCAGGACGATGGTGATCAAGGCCAGCCAGCTGAGTTGGCCGTAGGTCAGAGCGAGGCCGAAGCCAAGGGAGAGAAGGGCCAGGTAGGTCCATGGCAGGGCGATCATTGAACATCCTTATCGGGCGAAATGCTGCGGCCGGCTCCCACAAGGTTTTGTCTTGGGCATGCCAAAGCGCGGTGATTATAGGGACGCTCGCGACACAAACAAAAACACCGCCCGAAGGCGGTGTCTCTGTCAGCACGGGGTTACGATGTTATCAACTGACGTAACACGTAATGCAAAATCCCTCCGGACTTGAAGTACTCGACCTCGTTGAGCGTATCGATCCGGCACAGCACGTCGATCTTTTCCTTGCTGCCATCTTCACGGGTGATCACCAGCGCCAGGTTCATCCGCGGCGTCAGTTCAACGCCGGTCAACCCAAGGATATCCAGGGTTTCCTTGCCGGTCAGGTTCAGGCTCTTGCGGTTTTGATCCAGTTTGAACTGCAACGGCAACACGCCCATGCCGACCAGGTTGGAGCGGTGAATCCGTTCGAAGCTTTCGGCAATGACGGCTTTCACCCCCAGCAAGTTGGTGCCCTTGGCCGCCCAGTCGCGGCTTGAGCCGGTGCCGTATTCTTGACCGGCAATCACCACCAGCGGCGTGCCCGACGTTTGATAACGCATGGCTGCGTCGTAGATTGGCATTCTCTCCATCGTGGGAATATAGAAGGTGTTGCCGCCTTCCTCACCGCCGAGCATTTCGTTGCGGATACGAATGTTGGCAAAGGTGCCGCGCATCATCACTTCATGGTTGCCGCGACGGGAACCGTAGGAGTTGAAGTCGCGCGGTTCTACACCCTTGTCGCGCAAGTACTGACCGGCCGGGCTGTCAGCCTTGATGTTGCCGGCGGGGGAGATGTGGTCGGTGGTCACCGAATCGCCCAGCAACGCCAGCACCCTGGCCCCGACGACGTCCTTGACCACCGGCGGCGGGCCGCCGATGTCGTCGAAGAACGGCGGATGCTGGATGTAGGTCGAATCGTCCTGCCACACATAGGTCGCCGCTTGCGGCACCTGGATGGCTTGCCATTGCTCGTCGCCGGCAAACACTTCGGCGTATTCCTTGTGGAACATCGCCGTGTTGACCTGACTTACGGAGTCGGCAATTTCCTTGCTGCTCGGCCAGATGTCTCGCAAGTACACCGGATTGCCGTCCTTGTCGTCGCCCAACGGCTCACTGCTGATGTCGATGCGCACGGTACCGGCCAGCGCATAGGCGACGACCAGTGGCGGGGAGGCCAGCCAGTTGGTTTTCACCAGTGGATGCACGCGCCCCTCAAAGTTGCGGTTGCCCGACAACACCGAGGCAACGGTCAGGTCGGCGGCCTGAATGGCTTTTTCAATCGGCTCCGCCAATGGACCGGAGTTGCCGATGCAGGTGGTGCAACCGTAGCCGACCAGCGCAAAACCCAGTTCGTCGAGGTATTGGGTCAGGCCGGCAGCCTTGTAGTAGTCGGTGACCACTTTGGAGCCTGGGGCGAGCGAACTCTTGACCCACGGTTTGCGCTTGAGGCCTTTTTCCACAGCCTTTTTCGCCACCAGGCCCGCCGCCATCATCACGCTCGGGTTGGAGGTGTTGGTGCAGGAGGTGATGGCGGCAATCACCACCGCACCGTTTTTCAATCGGTAGGTCTGACCGCCGTGTTCGTAATCGGCTTCACCGGCCAGATCCGCGTTGCCCACCGCGACACCGCCGCCGCCCTCACTTTCCAGACGTCCTACTTCCTTGCTGGTGGGTTTGAATTGCAGGTCGATGAAGTCCGTGAACGCCTGCGCGACATTGGGCAGGGAAACACGGTCTTGTGGGCGTTTCGGGCCGGCGAGGCTGGCTTCGACGCTGGTCATGTCCAGCGCCAGGCTGTCGGTGAACACCGGTTCCTGGCCCGGCAAGCGCCACAAGCCTTGGGCTTTGGTATAAGCCTCTACCAGTTTGACCACTTCGGGCGGTCGACCGGACAGACGCAAATACTCGAGTGTCACGTCGTCCACCGGGAAGAAGCCGCAAGTGGCACCGTATTCAGGGGCCATGTTGGCGATGGTCGCGCGGTCGGCCAATGGCAGGTCGGCGAGACCGTCGCCGTAAAACTCGACGAATTTGCCGACCACGCCTTTCTTGCGCAACATCTGGGTGACGGTCAGCACCAGGTCGGTGGCGGTGATCCCCTCCCTGAGCTTGCCGGTGAGTTTGAAGCCGATCACTTCCGGAATCAGCATCGACACCGGTTGGCCGAGCATCGCCGCTTCCGCTTCTATCCCGCCGACGCCCCAGCCGAGCACGCCGAGGCCGTTGATCATGGTGGTGTGGGAGTCGGTGCCGACCAGCGTGTCGGGGAAGGCAAAGGTACGACCGTCTTCATCCTTGGTCCAGACGGTGCGGCCGAGGTATTCGAGGTTGACCTGGTGGCAGATCCCGGTGCCCGGTGGCACCACGCTGAAGTTGTCGAAGGCACTTTGGCCCCAACGCAAGAACGCGTATCGCTCACCATTACGCTGCATCTCGATGTCGACGTTCTGCTCGAAGGCGCTGGCACTGGCGAACTTGTCGACCATCACCGAGTGGTCGATCACCAGGTCAACCGGCGACAGCGGGTTGATGCGCTGCGGGTCGCCGCCAGCCTTGGCCATGGCGGCGCGCATGGCGGCCAGGTCGACCACGGCGGGAACGCCGGTAAAGTCCTGCATCAATACACGGGCAGGGCGGTACTGGATTTCGCGGTCGGAGCGACGCTCTTTGAGCCACGCGGCAATCGCCTTTAGGTCGGCGCCGGTGACGGTTTTTTCGTCTTCCCAGCGCAGCAGGTTTTCCAGCAGCACTTTCAACGACATGGGCAGCTTGTCGAGGTCGCCCAAGCTCTTGGCGGCATCCGGCAAGCTGAAATAGTGATAGGTCTTGTCGTCAACTTGTAAGATTTTAAGGGTTTTCAGGCTATCGAGGGACGGCATTGAAATGACTCCTTTTGGTCCGCACGGCGACGGACTGGCGGGACGGACAGAGCTCTTAACCTAGCCTTGTTTGGACGTTAAGGCTAATAACTGGACTCTATGGTTAAGTCCAAGGTTCCGAACTCGGCTATCATGCGCCGGTTTTCGTGACAGGCTTTGCTACAGGGCAAGTTTGCGCATCGATTCATTGCCGATTGCCCAGGAGATTCAATGAACACCCTCTTTATGCATTGCCGGCCGGGCTTCGAAGGCGAAGTCTGTTCCGAGATTGCCGAACACGCTGCCCGCCTTAACGTGGCCGGTTATGCCAAGGCCAAAGCCGCCAGCGCCTGCGCCGAGTTCATCTGCACCGAAGAAGACGGCGCCGAGCGCCTGATGCGTGGTCAGCGTTTCGCCGAGCTGATCTTCCCGCGCCAATGGGCGCGCGGAATCTTTATTGATCTGCCGGAAACCGACCGCATCAGCGTGATTCTCGCGCACATGGCGGACTTTCCGCTGTGCGGCAGCCTGTGGCTGGAAATGGTCGATACCAACGATGGCAAAGAACTGTCGAACTTCTGCAAGAAGTTTGAAGGGCACCTGCGCAAGGCGCTGATGGCCGCTGGGAAATTGGTGGAAGATGCGCACAAACCGCGCCTGCTGCTGACGTTCAAGAGTGGCCGTGAAGTGTTCATGGGCCTGGCCGAGTCGAACAATTCGGCGATGTGGCCAATGGGCATTCCGCGCCTGAAGTTCCCGCGTGAAGCCCCCAGCCGCTCGACGTTGAAACTGGAAGAGGCCTGGCACCACTTCATTCCGCGCGATCAGTGGGACGAGCGTCTGCACAGTGACATGACCGGCGTTGACCTCGGCGCCGCACCTGGCGGCTGGACCTGGCAATTGGTCAACCGCGGGATGCTGGTGACGGCCATCGACAACGGCCCGATGGCCGAAAGCCTGATGGAGACTGGTCTGGTGCAACACTTGATGGCTGACGGTTTCACCTTCAAGCCCCGGCAGCCGGTGGACTGGATGGTCTGCGACATCGTCGAGAAGCCAGCACGCAACGCCGCGATGCTCGAAGAGTGGATTGGCGAGGGGCATTGCCGCGAAGCGGTGGTCAACCTCAAACTGCCGATGAAACAGCGTTATGCCGAAGTGAAGCGCTTGCTGGAACGTATTGCTGATGGGTTCAAGGAGCGGGGCATTCGGGTTGAGATTGGCTGCAAGCAGCTGTATCACGACCGAGAAGAAGTGACGTGCCACCTGCGTCGGATCGACCTGAAGAAACCCAAGTCGCGCTGATCCACGCAACACCCTGTGGGAAAGAACTGTTGTGGGGGCTGGCTTGCCTGCGATGGCATCAACCCGGTTCGACGTCAGACCGAGTCGCCTGCATCGCGGGCAAGCCCGGCTCCCACAAAAGCCTGCATTCACAAGTGCGGTGTAATGACACAGATGACCTAGCACCCGGCAATGCGCGACAATGCCGGCCAGTTTCAGGAGTTAATCATGAGTGAAATGCTTGATACGCCGGTAGACGGCACCCTCGACGCCACCGGGCTCAACTGCCCGGAGCCCGTGATGATGCTGCACCAGCACATCCGTGACCTGGTGCCCGGCGGCCTGCTCAAGGTGATCGCGACCGACCCGTCGACCCGTCGCGACATTCCAAAGTTCTGCGTGTTTCTTGACCATGAACTGGTGGCGCAGCACGAAGAGGCAGGCACCTACCTGTACTGGATCCGCAAGAAACTCGCTTAACCCGCCGAATGACTGATACGAATCCGCTTGCGTGCGCTGCGCGCCAGGCGGATTGACAGCATCAGCGCCGCGCAGCTCAAGCCCACGATCAAACCTTGCCACAGCCCGCTCGGGCCACTTGGCGCACCTAGCCAATCGGTCAGGCCCAGCGCGTAACCCACCGGCAAACCAATCCCCCAGTAGGCGAACAGGGTCAGGATCATCGTCACCCGCGTGTCCTGATAACCGCGCAACGCGCCGGCTGCCGTCACCTGGATCGCATCGGAAAACTGGAACAGCGCCGAGTACACGATGAGCATCGCGGCCACTCGAATCACCGTCGGGTCAGCGGTGTAGATCGCTGCAATGTGCTCGCGCAGCAACAGCATCAAGCTCGCGGACAGGCAGGCATACGCCAGCGCCGTGCCCATGCCGACACCTGCGGCAAAACGCGCCTCGCGTGGTTCCTGTCGACCGAGGGACTGGCCGACCCGCACCGTCACGGCCATGCCGAGGGAGTAGGGGATCATGAACACGAGCGAGCTGAAGTTCAGGGCGATCTGGTGCCCGGCGACCACAGTGGCGCCGAGGCTGCCGATCAGCAGCGCAATCACTGCAAAGATGCTCGACTCGGCGAACACCGCGATACCGATCGGCAGGCCAATGCCCAGCAAACGCTTGATCACCGACCATTGCGGCCAGTCGAATCGGCCGAACAACTGGCTCGACTGATACGCCGGCGCCCAGCGTTCCCAGCCGGCCATACCCAGCGCCATCACCCACATCACGATCGCCGTGGCCCAACCGCAGCCGACCCCGCCCATGGCCGGCATACCGAAGTGACCATAGATGAAGATGTAATTGAGTGGAATGTTCAACGCCAGCCCGCACAGGCCCAGCACCATCGCCGGACGCGTACGGCCCAGGCCATCACTGAAGCAGCGCAACACATGGTAGAAGGCGACGGCGGGCAAGCCACTGGCGATGCCGTGCAGGTATTGCATGCACGGACCGATCAATTCGGGATCGACCTTCATCATGTGCAGGATCGGCTCGGCGCTGAACAGCATGCCGGTCGCCATCAAGCCCACCACCAGGGCGAGCCACAGTGCCTGACGCACAATCGGCCCGATTTCGCTGTGGGTGCCGGCGCCAAAGCGCTGGGCGACTTTTGGCGTGGTGGCCAGCAAGGTGCCGGTCATCAGCAGAAACACCGGCACCCAGATGGAGTTGCCCAGTGCCACCGCCGCCAGATCCCGAGGCCCGACCCGACCCGCCATCACCGCATCGACGAACCCCATGGCGGTAGTGGCCAGTTGCGCGATCATGATCGGCAGCGCCAGGGTGAGCAGGTTTTTCAGCTCCAGGCGAACCCGGGCCGGGCGGGTGAGGGTGGCAGCGGCAAGACGGTCAGTCACGGAATTCAAAGGCGAAACGTCCAAAGGTGTTGATGCGCAAGGCGATGCATTCTACGCCCTGACGCAGTGGTCAGGAAAAGTCCTGTGTTAGGGATTTGTAATCGTATTCGCCACGTTGCGAGATTCCCTGCGCAATGCTTGCTGGCTCACAAAGGTCATCTCCGCCTACACTGCCGATCCGCCAAAGGAGCCTGCCATGCTGATTGTTGCCGACGAAAATATCCCGCTGCTCGATGCCTTCTTCTCAGGGTTCGGTGAAATCCGCCGGGTACCGGGACGTTCCATCGACCGCGCCACCGTCGAGCAAGCCGATGTGCTGCTGGTCCGCTCGGTGACCAACGTCAATCGCGCCTTGCTTGAAGGCAGCAATGTGCGTTTTGTCGGTACGTGCACCATCGGCACCGATCACCTGGATCTGGACTACTTTCAGCAAACCGGTATCACTTGGTCCAGCGCTCCCGGCTGTAATGCGCGGGGCGTGGTCGACTATGTGCTCGGCAGTCTACTGACCCTGGCTGAAATCGAAGGCGCTGACCTGACTCGGCGCACGTATGGCGTGGTCGGTGCCGGCGAAGTCGGCGGTCGTCTCGTCAAGGTCCTGCGAGGTCTGGGCTGGAACGTGCTGGTGTGCGATCCGCCCCGGCAGGCGGCTGAAGGCGGTGATTTCGTCAGCCTTGAACAGATCATCGAGCAGTGCGACGTCATCAGCCTTCACACGCCGTTAAAGAAGCACGGCGCGCAGTCGACCTGGCATTTGTTCGATAAAAAACGCTTGGGCCGGCTCAAGCCCGGCACCTGGCTGATCAACGCGAGTCGTGGCCCGGTAGTCGACAACGCGGCGCTGCGTCAGGTGCTGCTTGAGCGCGAAGACCTGCAAGCGGTGCTCGACGTTTGGGAAGGTGAACCTGAGGTCGACGTCGCGCTGGCGGAGTTGTGCGTGCTGGCGACGCCGCACATTGCCGGTTACAGCCTTGATGGCAAACAGCGCGGTACGGCGCAGATTTATCAGGCGTATTGCGAGTTTCTCGGACAGTCGGCTCAGGTCAGCCTGAGTGATCTGCTGCCGGCACCGTGGTTGTCGCAAGTGACCCTGCATGCGCAGGCTGATCCGGCGTGGGCGCTGGCCATGCTGTGCCGTGGCGTATACGACCCGCGCCGTGACGATGCGGATTTCCGCCGCAGCCTTGTGGGCAGTGTGAGCGAGCAGCGTGCGGCGTTTGATGCGCTGCGTAAATATTACCCGTCGCGTCGGGAGATTGATGGGTTGCAGGTGCGGATTGAGGGGGATTCGGCTGAGTTGCACAAGATTGTGGTGGCTTTGGGTGCTTCGCTCATCTGAATATCAGGCTGACCCCATCGCGGGCAAGCCACGCTCCCACACGTCTTGGGTCGTTCGCTAAATGGGTGGATGACTCAAAACCTGTGGGGGCGAGCTTGCTCACGAGGGCCGCACCGCAAACACCAGAAAGCGCCCATAAAAAACCCGGCCAACCAGGACCGGGTCAAGAAGACAGTGGCTATATCACTTTTGTTCGGCAGGCTTGACCAATCGCTTTTCCAGTTCGCTGCACGCTTTCTGGATCATCTCTTCAGTGATCGGTACTTCACGCCCATCGGCATCGATAATCGAGCACCCCAGAGACTGGTGTGGCTGTGTGCGGATCACTTGAATCTTGTCTTCGCTGCTGTTTTGCAAGGACATGGCCTGTCTCCTCTTCAGGTGTGTGCTTACTTTAGAACCTTCAGGTGACCGGGCTATGACAACTCCCTGCGATCTTTCCCGAACGGCAATGTCAGTCCACCAGAAATTTAAAAACGTTGCCACCCGGACTTTAGACCAATAGCGTCTAGGGGCTAGTCGTGGCGGTCATAATTAACCTGACTCATTGTGATTTACAGCGTTCACCCTCTGACCGTGTAGGCTGTCGATATTAATGGCGTACTGGATTACCCCGATGCTCTCTGCCCGTCACCGCCGCGCGATCCGCCTTACCCTTCGTTTTCTCGCGCCTTATCGCTGGCAAGCCTTTGGCGCCTTGCTCGCATTGATTCTCACTGCCGGCATTACCTTGTCGATGGGTCAGGGCATTCGCCTGCTGGTGGATCAGGGGTTCATGACCCAGTCACCGCACCTGCTCAATCAATCCATCGGCTTGTTCATGATGCTGGTGGTGGGCCTGGCGATCGGCACCTTCGCGCGTTTTTACCTGGTGTCGTGGATCGGTGAGCGTGTGGTCGCGGACATCCGCCGGCAGGTCTTCAATCACCTGGTTTATCTGCATCCGGGGTTCTACGAAAACAATCGCAGTTCCGAAATCCAGTCGCGGCTGACCGCCGACACCACGTTGCTGCAATCGGTGATCGGCTCTTCGTTGTCGCTGTTCCTGCGCAATGTGCTGATGGTCATCGGCGGGATTGTGCTGCTGTTTGTCACCAACCCCAAACTGACCAGCATCGTGGTGATTGCATTGCCGCTGGTGATTGCCCCAATCCTGGTTTTCGGCCGGCGAGTGCGCAATCTGTCACGCCTGAGCCAGGACCGGATTGCCGATATTGGCAGCTATGTCTCCGAAACCCTCGGCCAGATCAAAACCGTGCAGGCGTACAACCATCAGATCCAGGACGAGCAGCGCTTCGCCGTGACCGTGGAACAGGCGTTCGACACCGCGCGTAAACGCATCTTCCAGCGCGCCTGGTTGATCACACTGGTCATCGTGCTGGTGCTCGGCGCCGTCGGCGTCATGCTATGGGTCGGCGGGATGGACGTGATCGCCGGTCGGATCTCGGCCGGTGAACTGGCGGCGTTTGTTTTCTACAGCCTGATCGTCGGCAGCGCCTTCGGCACATTGAGCGAAGTGATCGGCGAGTTGCAGCGAGCAGCAGGTGCTGCCGAGCGGATTGCCGAATTGTTGCGCTCGGAAAACATCATTCAGCCGCCGACGACCGGTCTGGTGACCTTGCCGGAGCGGGTGAAGGGCGATCTGGTAATGCAAGACGTACATTTTTCCTACCCCTCGCGGCCTGAAAGCTACGCAGTCGATGGCTTGAATCTGACCATTAACGCGGGCGAAACCCTCGCGCTGGTGGGGCCATCCGGGGCTGGTAAATCCACGGTGTATGACTTGTTGCTGCGCTTTTACGATCCGGCTGCAGGACAGATTTTGCTGGATGGCGTGCCGTTGACTCAACTCGATCCACTCGACCTGCGTCGTTGCTTCGCGCTGGTTTCGCAAAATCCGGCGCTGTTCTACGGCAGCATCGAAGAGAACATCCGCTACGGGAATCCGGGCGCAACCCTGGCCCAGGTTCAGAAAGCGGCAAAGATCGCGTACGCCCACGACTTCATCGAGCAAATGCCCCACGGTTACCAGACGCATCTGGGCGACGGCGGTCTCGGTTTGTCTGGTGGTCAGCGCCAACGCCTGGCCATTGCCCGGGCATTGCTGGTAGACGCGCCGATCCTGTTGCTCGACGAAGCCACCAGCGCCCTCGATGCCCAGAGCGAACACCTGATCCAGCAAGCCCTGCCCAGCCTGATGAAAAACCGCACCACGCTGGTGATCGCCCACCGTTTGGCCACGGTGAAAAATGCCGACCGGATCGCGGTGATGGACCAAGGGAAGTTAGTGGCGGTGGGCACGCATCAGGCGTTGATTGCGAGCAATGCGCTGTATGCGCGGTTGGCAGCGTTGCAGTTTAGTGATGGGCACAACACGGTGACCGACCCGGTAACCGACTAAGTAAAACACCCTAAAAAAACGCCCGCATTTCTCAATGCGGGCGTTTTTTTTAGTGCGTCGGCGGAGGATCACTGATCATCAAAATACCGCTCATGCCAATCCACCAACGGCTGCGGTGAGTTGAGCTTCTGGCCGTAGATTACCGAGTACGACAGTACGTTCTGCACATACTGACGGGTTTCGTCGAACGGGATGCTTTCCACCCAGACGTCGAAGCTCAGGTGGTCTGCGCCGCGCAGCCACTGGCGCACACGGCCGGGGCCGGCGTTGTAGGCAGCAGAGGCCAGGACCCGGTTGCCGTTGAACTGGGCATGGACCTGGCTCAGGTACGCGGCGCCGAGCTGGATGTTTTTGTCCGGGTCGAGCACTTGCTGCGGCGAGGCCAGCGGAATGCTGAACTTGCGCGCGGTTTCCTTGGCGGTGCCGGGCATCAGTTGCATCAGGCCGCTGGCGCCGACGCCAGAGCGGGCGTCGTCCATGAAAGCACTTTCCTGGCGCGTGATGGCGAACACCCAACTGGAATGCAGGCCACGTACCTTGGCTTCACGGACCAGGGTTTCGCGGTGGGCCATCGGGAAGCGAATGTCCAGATCGTCCCAGTACTGCGCCTGGCTGATGGTGCGGATCGCCGGGAAATACCATTTCAGGTCATAGGCCAGCTTCGCCTGGGCAACCATCTCGTCGCGGTTGAAGTGTCGACTGACGTAATACCACTCGCGGCGACCATCGACGACTTGCCCGCGGGCGTGGAACTCCAGTGCTCGACGTATACCAGGCGTATTGCGCACCTTGTTGATGGTGGCCTGGCTGAGTACCAGCGGTTTGTTGAGCAGCGAATAGGGTTGCTGCGAACGGTCGGCGGCAAGGAAGCCATAGAAATCACGTTCGCGGGCTAGATTCTTGTACAGCGTCTGCGCTTCCGGATTTTGTGGCTGCGCCAGCTCAAGGGAGCGAGCCTGCCAGTAGCGCCAGCGGTTGGTGGTCGCCAGATCCTGTGGCAGGCGGCGAGACAACTGATAGGCATCGTCCCAGCGCGCCAGGCGAAGCAGCAGGCGCAGGCGCCATTCGGACACGGTGTTGTCGCGCAGTTCCGGGTCGTACTTGGTCATGACATCGAGCGCGCGCGGGTCATAACGTCGCGCTAGCGTCAGGCCGATTTCCCGGGCGATCGCCACTTTTTCATCCCGGGAGAAATGCATGCTGCTGGCATAACCGTCGAGCAGGTCCATGGCTTTGTCCGGGTCCTGCTTGGCCAGTCGGCGCAGGCCGAGGCTGACCACATCGGACATCGGTTCGTCAGCCGGGGTGAAGCGTGACGGCTGGTTAAGCAGCTCGGGCTTTTGCGCCACATCGATCAGCAGCCGACCGCGAGGGGCGAGGGTGGTCAGGCCACTCGACAGGCTGTTGGCCAGTGGATAGTTGCGCGCCTGGGCAGCGAGTTTGGTGCGCTCCCAACGTTTTTGCTCGGTCAGTTGGCCTTCTGCAGCCCATTGCCCGAACAGCGCGTCGCAGGCCGCAGGTTGGGATTTGCCGGTCAGCCAGAGTTTGTTGGCATTGGCATAGCCTTCGGCTTTCTGATTGTGGCCAATCTGATACTGCGCATTCAGGCAGTCCAGTTCGGTGAAATTGAGCTTGGGATCGTAATACTTGACGAAGGTCGCCCAGTCGCCACGGTCGGCCAGCCAGCGTAACCAGCGCAATTTCATCCAGTTGGCTTGCGGCAGGTCTCCGTGGTCGGCGAGGAATTTCTCGATTTCGGCATTGCTGGCGGTTTTCAGGCGAGCGGTCAACTCGTCATAGGCCAGGTAGGGCTCCAGTGGATAATCACTCAGGGCCTGGCTGTAGCGAAAGTAGGGACCGGTATCGCCCTTGGCCAGGGCGCGTTTGGCTTCATCGTAATATTGGCGCTGGATGGACAAGTCCACTGCCTGCGCAGATTGGACGGCAGTGGCAGAAAGTAGCAGGCAAGATAAAAGACTGAAAAGGCGACTGCGCATGAGACGTCCGGGCAGAGAAATCATGACAAGTGCGGGCACAGCTCGCACTGGATAATCTGTAGCTTAGCCTTTTGCCAGCAACGGGCGAAAGCTTTGCGGACCTGTCAGCCAAAGTTCGTAACATTTGTGAGGCAGAGTGCTTCGAGAATGAAATTGCCGGCCTTCTGATGCCTCAAGTCAGGTAGAATGCGCGCCCGGTTTTTGGAGAAGCTCATGACCCTGCTCAAATTCAGCGATGTGTCCCTTGCTTTCGGCGCTATGCCGTTGTTGGACAAGGTGTCCTGGCAGATCGCCCGTGGTGAGCGGGTGTGCATCATCGGCCGCAATGGCACTGGCAAGTCCAGCATGATGAAGCTCGTCAAGGGCGACCAGAAGCCCGACGAGGGTTCTGTTTGGCGCGCGCCAGGCCTCAAGATTGGCGAATTGCCGCAAGAATTACCGGTAGCCGACGAGCGGACCGTGTTCGACGTGGTTGCCGAAGGCCTGGACGGTGTGGGCGAGTTGCTTGCGCAGTATCACCACCTGAGCCAGAACATCGTCACCGACGCCGACCTGGACAAGCTGATGCACGTCCAGCACGACCTCGAAGCCCGTGATGGCTGGCGTTTGCAGCAACTGGTGGACAGCACCTTGAGCCGTCTGCAGTTGCCGGCCGACAAGACCCTCGCCGAATTGTCCGGCGGCTGGCGCCGTCGCGTCCTGCTGGCTCAGGCCCTGGTTTCCGAGCCGGACCTGCTGCTGCTCGACGAACCCACCAACCACCTGGACATCGGTGCCATCGCCTGGCTCGAAGAAGCGCTGAAGGATTTCCAGGGCGCCGTGCTGTTCATCACGCACGACCGTTCATTCCTGCAAAACCTCGCGACCCGCATTCTCGAACTGGATCGCGGTGGGCTGATCGACTGGAACGGCGACTACGCCAGTTTCCTCGTGCACAAAGAAGCCTCGCTGGCCGCTGAAGAAACCGCCAACGCGCTGTTCGACAAAAAGCTGGCCCAGGAAGAAGTCTGGATCCGCCAAGGCATCAAGGCCCGTCGCACCCGCAACGAAGGCCGCGTCCGGGCATTGAAAGCCTTGCGCGTCGAGCGTAGCGAACGTCGCGAGCGCACCGGCAAGGCCAACATTCAGCTGGACACCGCTGACAAGTCCGGCAAGCAGGTGATGGTCCTCGAGAACGTGAGTTTTGCTCACCCGGGCGGCCCGTTCCTGATCAAGGACTTCTCGATGGTCCTGACGCGCGGCGACCGTATCGGTCTGCTCGGCGCCAACGGTACCGGCAAGACCACGCTGTTGAAGCTGATGCTCAGCGGTCTGCAGCCAACCAGTGGCACGGTGGAAGAGGGGACGCGCATTGACGTGGCCTACTTCGACCAGTTGCGCCATCAACTGGACCTGGAAAAGACTGTGATCGACAACGTCGCCGAAGGTCGCGACTTTATCGATATCGATGGTCAGAGCCGTCACGTGCTGAGCTACCTCGGTGACTTCCTGTTCAGCCCGCAGCGTGCCCGCACGCCGGTCAAGGCGCTGTCCGGTGGTGAGCGTGCCCGTCTGTTGCTTGCCAAACTGTTCAGTAAGCCGGCAAACCTGCTGGTCCTCGACGAACCGACCAACGACCTCGACGTTGAAACCCTCGAACTGTTGGAAGAGGTGCTGCTGACTTTCAACGGCACGGTGCTGATGGTCAGTCACGACCGGGCATTCCTCGATAACGTGGTGACCAGCACCCTGGTTTTTGAAGGTGAAGGCAAGGTTCGTGAGTACGTCGGTGGTTATCAGGACTGGCTGCGTCAGGGCGGCTCGCCGCGCCTGCTGGGCGTGACCGAGAGCAAGTCCGGCAAGGCTGACCTGACCTCCGCTGTTGTGACGGCTGAGGCTGCGCCTGTCGTTGCTACGGTTGAAGCGCCGGTGGCGAAGAAGAAACTCAGCTACAAGCTGCAGCGTGAGCTGGAAATGTTGCCGGCTCAGATCGAAGCCATGGAACAGCAAATTGCGGCGGTTGAAGCGCAAATGGCTGATGCCGGGTTCTATCAGCGTCCTGCTGCCGAGACGGCCGCGGTGATCTCGCAGTTGGAGCAGTTGCAGGCTGAGCTGGATGTAATGGTCGAGCGCTGGGCCGAGCTGGATGCCTGATTGATCCAGTAACAAAAAAGCCCGGCGTTCAGCGATGAACGCCGGGCTTTTCGTATGAAGTGCGATCTACTGGTCGCTGTAGATCTCCTGCAAGTTCTGCGTTTCAGCGTTTAATCAGGTGCACCGCGAGCACATCGCATGGCGCGCCGTGCAGCACGTCATTGGCGGTCGAGCCCAACAGCAAGGCCAGGCCGTGTCGACCATGGCTGCCTACCACGATCAGGTCGCAAGTCTGTTCCTTGGCAAAGTGGTGGATTTCCTGGCGTGGCTGGCCGTAGGTCAGGTGGCAGTTGGCGCCCTCAAGCTCAGCGTATTTGAGCTTCAAGCGCTCCAGGCGCTCCTTGGCCTGATCGAACTGCTGTTGTTGCAGTTGTGACAGGTCCATGGGGACGTCGCCGCCAAAGGCCATCGCCATTGGCTCGACAATGTGTACCAGGGACAGCTTCGCCCCGTTGCTCGCAGACAGCTCGCTGGCGCGGTGGATTACAGGGTCGCACTCTTCGGTTAGATCTACAGCGACCAGAATATGGTTGTAGGGCATGAGGTGCTCCTCCTGAGGACTGCAATATTGGTAAGTATGGCTGGTTTCAAGCGCAATGGTTCCAAAGTGACTGTATGCGCTCATCAAGAATCGGGAGTACAGATATGACGGTCTGGATAGTGGTGTCAATCCTGCTGGTGGTACTGAGTCCATTAGCATGGTTGCGGCCGTCGCGTGGTCAGAGCGGGCGCATGGCCCTGCGTATGGAGGCTCGACGTATCGGCCTGGCCATGCAGCTGGCGCCTCAGGAGTGGCCGCACTGGTTGAGCCAGGAGCCGCCGAGCCCGTGCGCGCAGTATCATCGGCCGCGCCGTGGCAATCAGCCGGTGTGCTGGAGTTATTGGCAAAAGTCGCCGGGCGTGTGGGTGAATCAGTGGCAGGAGGTTTGCGAGGATCGAGCGCTGCTCAACCATTTCGAAAAATTGCCGGCCAATGTCTACAAGGTCGAGGCGGACAAGCAGATGATCACCTTGTATTGGGGCGAGAAGGGTGAGGCGACCGTTTTGCAGGACATTGACGCGGTGCTGAAAGCGCTGGCGTGACGTGACGAAATTTCGCGCTGCAATGGCGCGATTGGTCCGACAGACAAGCAATAAAAAGCCCGACATCATCATCGGGCTGGGGTTGGCCAGGCAGGCCGGTAATTCGCTGTAGCGCTGATCGTGCGCCGGATATTCATTAGGCGCGTTCATCTTTTTTCCTCAGGTTCAGGCCAGCTTAGCTTGTTAAACGCGGGCTGCAGCGAATTAGGGCGACTTTTCTAACTATTGATTCTATGAATGAGTTCGCATGCATCTGCGTGTTGAAGATCTTCGCAGTACGGAAGTGACCGCAAAGTCGCGTTTCAACCCGAATTTTGGGCGATTGACAATTGTCGGAAATTCCGTGAAGGTGGCGTACCCAAATCAAACGGGCGTATGAATTGAGCGTTTGTATTTCAGATCGCTCCTACAGAATCCCGACTATCGCGTTGGAGGGTGTGCCGGGTGGATTGGCGTAGCATTGACGTTTAACGTCTTGCCGAGCCATTCGCCTGCGTCCGACGTGTACTGTTCAGCTTCCATATCGTGGAGATCAGTTGATGATTTACGAAGGTAAAGCCATCACGGTTAAGGCTCTTGAAAGTGGCATCGTCGAATTGAAATTCGACCTCAAGGGTGAGTCCGTCAACAAGTTCAACCGTCTAACCCTGAACGAACTGCGTCAGGCTGTGGACACCATCAAGGCAGATGCTTCGATCAAGGGCGTGATCGTCAGCAGTGGCAAGGACGTGTTCATCGTCGGCGCCGACATCACCGAATTTGTCGAAAATTTCAAGCTGCCTGATGCCGAGCTCGTTGCTGGCAATCTGGAAGCCAACAAGATTTTCAGCGATTTCGAAGACCTTAACGTCCCGACTGTCGCCGCGATCAACGGCATCGCCCTGGGTGGCGGTCTGGAGATGTGCCTGGCGGCGGACTACCGCGTCATGTCCACCAAGGCCAAGATCGGCCTGCCGGAAGTCAAGCTGGGCATCTACCCGGGCTTCGGCGGTACCGTGCGTCTGCCGCGCCTGATCGGTGCCGACAACGCCATCGAGTGGATTGCCGCTGGTAAGGAAAACCGTCCTGAAGACGCGCTGAAAGTCGGCGCTGTGGATGCAGTGGTTGCGCCTGAGAAACTGCAGGAAGCGGCCCTTGAGCTGATCAAGCGCGCCATCTCCGGCGAGTTTGACTACAAGGCCAAGCGTCAACCGAAGCTGGAAAAGCTGAAGCTGAACGCAATCGAACAAATGATGGCTTTCGAAACCGCCAAAGGTTTCGTCGCTGGTCAGGCTGGCCCGAACTACCCGGCGCCGGTTGAGGCGATCAAGACCATTCAGAAAGCCGCGAACTTCGGTCGCGACAAAGCGCTGGAAGTCGAAGCCGCCGGTTTCGTCAAACTGGCCAAGACCTCTGCCGCGCAGAGCTTGATCGGTCTGTTCCTGAACGATCAGGAACTGAAGAAGAAGGCCAAGGCCTACGACGAAATCGCCAAAGACGTGAAGCAGGCTGCTGTATTGGGCGCTGGCATCATGGGTGGCGGTATCGCTTATCAGTCGGCCTCCAAAGGTACGCCGATCCTGATGAAGGACATCAACGAGCACGGCATCGAGCAAGGCCTGGCTGAAGCCGCCAAGCTGCTGGTCGGTCGCGTTGATAAAGGTCGCATGACCGCCGCGAAAATGGCTGAAGTGCTCAACGGCATTCGTCCGACCCTGTCCTACGGTGATTTCGGTCACGTGGACCTCGTGGTCGAAGCGGTCGTCGAGAACCCTAAGGTCAAGCAAGCCGTATTGGCTGAAGTCGAAGACAAGGTCAAAGAGGACACCATCCTCGCGTCCAACACCTCGACCATTTCCATCACCTTGCTGGCCAAAGCGCTCAAGCGTCCGGAAAACTTCGTCGGCATGCACTTCTTCAACCCTGTGCACATGATGCCGCTGGTTGAAGTGATTCGTGGCGAGAAGTCCAGCGAACTGGCGGTTGCCACCACCGTTGCCTACGCCAAGAAAATGGGCAAGAACCCGATCGTCGTCAACGACTGCCCGGGCTTCCTGGTCAACCGCGTGCTGTTCCCGTACTTCGGCGGTTTCGCCAAACTGGTCAGCGCCGGTGTGGACTTCGTCCGTATCGACAAGGTCATGGAAAAATTCGGCTGGCCAATGGGCCCGGCCTACCTGATGGACGTGGTCGGCATCGACACCGGTCACCACGGTCGCGACGTGATGGCTGAAGGCTTCCCGGACCGCATGAAAGATGATCGCCGTACCGCGATCGACGTGCTTTACGAAGCCAAGCGCCTGGGCCAGAAGAACGGCAAGGGCTTCTACGCCTACGAGACCGACAAACGCGGCAAGCAGAAGAAAGTCGCCGATCCATCGGTACTGGAAGTGCTCAAGCCAATCGTTTACGAGCAGCGCGAAGTCACTGACGAAGACATCATCAACTGGATGATGATCCCGCTGTGCCTGGAAACCGTGCGTTGCCTGGAAGACGGCATCGTCGAAACCGCTGCCGAAGCCGACATGGGTCTGGTCTACGGTATTGGTTTCCCTCCATTCCGTGGCGGTGCACTGCGCTACATCGATTCGATCGGTGTTGCCGAGTTCGTTGCCCTGGCTGACCAGTACGCTGATTTGGGCGCGCTGTACCACCCGACCGCAAAACTGCGTGAAATGGCCAAAACCGGCCAACGGTTCTTCGGTTAAGCGTCCCAACACTTGAGCGAGAGTGAAATTTTATGAGCTTGAATCCAAGAGACGTCGTGATTGTCGACTTCGGTCGTACTCCGATGGGCCGCTCCAAGGGCGGCATGCACCGCAACACCCGCGCCGAAGACATGTCGGCGCACCTGATCAGCAAATTGCTGGAACGCAACGTCAAGGTTGACCCGAGCGAAGTCGAAGACGTGATCTGGGGCTGCGTAAACCAGACCCTGGAGCAGGGCTGGAACATCGCGCGCATGGCGTCCCTGATGACTCAGATCCCGCACACTGCTGCCGGTCAGACCGTCAGCCGTCTGTGTGGCTCGTCGATGAGCGCACTGCACACTGCCGCGCAAGCGATCATGACTGGCAATGGTGACGTGTTCGTCGTCGGCGGCGTCGAGCATATGGGCCACGTGAGCATGATGCACGGTGTCGATCCGAACCCGCACATGTCCCTGTACGCGGCGAAAGCCTCGGGCATGATGGGCCTGACCGCTGAAATGCTGGGCAAAATGCACGGCATCACTCGCGAACAACAGGACGCTTTCGGCGTGCGCTCCCACCAGCTCGCCCATAAGGCAACCCTGGAAGGCAAGTTCAAAGACGAAATCATCCCGATGCAAGGCTACGACGAGAACGGTTTCCTGAAACTGTTCGATTACGACGAAACCATTCGTCCGGAAACCACCCTGGAAAGCCTGGCGGCTCTGAAGCCAGCGTTTAATCCAAAGGGCGGCACCGTGACAGCAGGTACTTCGTCGCAAATCACTGACGGTGCTTCGTGCATGATCGTGATGTCGGCGCAGCGTGCTCAGGACCTGGGCATCCAGCCTATGGCCGTGATTCGTTCGATGGCAGTGGCAGGTGTGGACCCGGCAATCATGGGCTATGGTCCAGTACCGGCTACACAAAAAGCACTGAAGCGCGCGGGCCTTGGCATTAACGATATCGACTTCTTCGAGCTCAATGAAGCTTTCGCCGCACAGGCCCTGCCAGTGCTGAAAGATCTGAAAGTTCTCGACAAGATGAACGAGAAGGTTAACCTGCACGGCGGCGCAATCGCCTTGGGTCACCCGTTCGGTTGCTCCGGTGCACGTATCTCCGGCACGCTGTTGAACGTGATGAAGCAAAATGGCGGCACCTTCGGGGTGGCTACCATGTGCATTGGTCTCGGCCAAGGCATCTCCACCGTCTTCGAACGCGTTTAAGCGATCCGTTGACGGAAGCCGGGGCCAAGTGCCCCGGTTTTTGTTTTTCTGAATTTTATTTTTGTTTTTATTTTGAAAAGATTTGAGTGAGGGCCAAACCATGCCGATACAACCTGGGCTCTACCAACATTACAAAGGTCCGCAGTACCGCGTATTCAGTGTTGCGCGGCATTCGGAAACCGAAGAGGAAGTGGTCTTCTACCAAGCCCTGTATGGCGATTACGGCTTTTGGGTGCGTCCCTCGAGCATGTTCCTGGAGTCGGTCGACGTTGACGGCGAACAGGTGCCGCGCTTTGCTTTGGTGCAAGCCGAACCGAGCCTGTTTTCGAAGCCATAAGCTGAGCGCGTGCAAAACCCTGCGCTTGACCTCACCTTGTAGCCACTATATATAGCGGTGCCGCGTCAGGCGCCAACCGCCTTTCACTTCTAGAATTCAGGAATTTTCTGATCCATGGGCAAATCGCTGGTCATTGTGGAATCCCCGGCTAAGGCCAAGACCATCAACAAGTATCTGGGTAACCAATACGTGGTGAAGTCGAGTATCGGCCATATCCGAGACCTGCCCACCAGCGGTTCGGCTAGCGCCAGCAAAGAGCCGGCCGCCAAGCGCGGCAAGGCTGCCGCGGGCGAAGGTCCGGTGCTCACGCCGAAAGAGAAAGCGCGCAAGCAGTTGGTCTCGCGCATGGGCGTCGATCCCGATCATGGCTGGAAAGCCAAGTACGAGATCCTCCCGGGCAAGGAAAAAGTCATCGAAGAGCTGCGCCGGCTCGCCAAAGATGCTGACACCATCTATCTCGCAACCGACTTGGATCGCGAGGGGGAAGCCATTGCCTGGCACCTGCGCGAAGCCATCGGTGGTGACGACAGCCGCTACAAGCGCGTGGTGTTCAACGAAATTACCAAGAAGGCGATTCAAGAAGCCTTCTCCAAGCCGGGCGAACTGGACATCGACCGTGTAAATGCCCAGCAGGCGCGTCGTTTCCTCGACCGTGTGGTGGGTTACATGGTTTCGCCGCTGCTGTGGGCCAAGATCGCCCGTGGCCTTTCCGCCGGTCGCGTGCAGTCGGTTGCCGTAAAACTGGTGGTTGAGCGCGAACGCGAAATCCGTGCGTTCAACCCGGAAGAATACTGGGAAGTCCACGCTGATCTCGGCACCGCCAAGGGCGCGACTGTGCGCTTCGACGTGGCTCGCGAGAAAGGCGAGGCCTTCAAGCCGCTTAATGAGGCCCAGGCCATGGCTGCGCTGGAAAAGCTCAAGGCTTCCAGCTACAGCATCGCCAAGCGCGAAGACAAGCCGACCAGCAGCAAGCCGTCGGCACCGTTCATCACGTCCACATTGCAACAGGCTGCGAGCAACCGCCTGGGCTTCGGCGTGAAGAAAACCATGATGATGGCCCAGCGTCTGTACGAAGCCGGCTACATCACTTACATGCGTACCGACTCCACCAACCTCTCGGCCGATGCCGTGACGATGGCGCGTACGTATATTGAAGGCGAGTTCGGCAAGAAGTACCTGCCGGAAACCCCGAACGTCTACAGCAGCAAAGAAGGCGCACAAGAGGCTCACGAAGCGATTCGTCCGTCCGACGCCAACACCGAGCCAAGCAAGCTGTCGGGCATGGAGCGTGATGCAGAGCGGCTCTACGAGCTGATCTGGCGCCAGTTCCTCGCCTGCCAGATGCTGCCGGCGCAATACCTGTCGACCACCGTCACCGTGAGTGCTGGTGACTTCGAGCTGCGTGCCAAGGGCCGCATCCTCAAGTTCGACGGTTACACCCGCGTGATGCCGCAAATTGCCAAGCCGGGCGATGACGATGTGCTGCCAGACATGGCACAGGGCGACGCGATGAAGCTGATCAAGCTTGATCCGAGCCAGCACTTCACCAAGCCGCCGGCACGTTATTCGGAAGCGAGCCTGGTCAAAGAAATGGAAAAACGCGGCATCGGTCGTCCTTCGACCTACGCGGCGATCATTTCGACCATTCAGGACCGCGGCTACGTCGCGCTGCACAACCGTCGTTTCTATTCGGAAAAGATGGGTGACATCGTCACCGAGCGTCTGTCCGAGAGCTTCTCCAACCTCATGGACTACGGCTTTACTGCCGGCATGGAAGAGAACCTCGATGATGTGGCCCAAGGCGAGCGCGACTGGAAAAACGTGCTGGACGAGTTCTACGGCGACTTCAAGAAAAAACTCGAAGTAGCCGAAAGCGCCGAAAACGGCATGCGCGCCAACCAGCCGGTCATGACCGACATCCCGTGCCTGACCTGTGGCCGTCCAATGCAGATTCGTACAGCCTCGACCGGTGTGTTCCTCGGTTGCTCGGGCTACAGCCTGCCGCCGAAAGAGCGCTGCAAGGCCACCGTCAACCTGGTGCCGGGGGATGAAATCGCCGCGGATGATGAGGGCGAGTCGGAATCCCTGGTGCTGCGTGGCAAGCATCGTTGCCCGATCTGCAGCACGGCGATGGACGCTTACCTGCTCGACGAGAAGCGCAAGCTGCACATCTGCGGTAACAACCCGGATTGCTCGGGTTACGAAATCGAAGAGGGCACCTATCGCATCAAAGGCTATGAAGGTCCGAGCCTGGAATGTGACAAGTGCGGTAGCGAGATGCAGCTCAAGACCGGCCGTTTCGGCAAGTTCTTCGGTTGCACCAACCCGACGTGCAAGAACACCCGCAAGCTGCTGAAAAGCGGTGACGCGGCGCCGCCGAAAATGGATCCGGTGAAGATGCCTGAGCTGAAATGCGAAAAGGTCAACGACACTTATATCCTGCGCGACGGTGCTTCCGGCCTGTTCCTGGCGGCCAGTCAATTCCCGAAAAACCGCGAGACCCGTGCTCCGCTGGTCATGGAAATTGTGCCGCACAAGGATGAGATCGATCCCAAGTATCACTTCCTTTGCGAAGCGCCGAAGAAAGATCCGGACGGTCTCCCTTCCGTGATCCGTTACAGCCGCAAGACCAAAGAGCAATATGTGCAGACAGAGGTCGACGGTAAGCCGACTGGCTGGAAGGCATACTACGATGGCGGCAAGTGGACGGTTGAAGACAAGCGTCCGGCAGCCAAGGCTTAAATAGAGCTGTACACAAAAGGCCGTATGACAACCCTCGGGTTTTCATGCGGCCTTTTTGTTTTGTGCTTGCGGTCGCCGAGGGTGATCCACGACACTGTCTGACCTGCGTGAAGCAATTATTTCGTTGTGGAGGCTGCCGTCATGGCCCACGAACTTTATACCCGTACCAATCAGAAGATTTATTTCGCCGGCCTGTCGCTGGAAGCGCTCGCCAAGGCCGAAGAGGGGCGGGCAATGAACTCGCTGGCGCTGATCCAGGCGGGGCGCGAATCGGCGTTGTTTCACCTTTACGGAGCCTTGTTAGGGCTATGCCATGAAATCGCCGGCTTCTATCGCTTGCCACAGGCCAATGCGCCTCGGGCTGAGTTGTTGCTGACTCGCGAAGTCCTCGAAACTATCGCGATTCCAGAAATGGCGGAGATGGTTGAGCTAGCGCAAAATCCTGAAACCTGGTTGGCCAAGTTGTTGGCGGCCCATTCGGCGTTGTTTCAACCGCCACGTGCGCCGCACAAGCCTAAAGGCGACGTGACTCAGCCATTGATCATGGCCGTTAACCTCGATGCAGAAGAGGCGCCTGAAGAGTTGAGCCGGGAAGAGCTGGAAAGCTGGCGTCAGAACCTGAAAGGTCTGGCGATTCGGTTTCGCGAAGGATTGAACGAGTGCTGAAGGATTGAGTGCAAAGACGGATGCCCCGACAGGGTGTCCGCTCAGGGATGAGTGCAAAAAGATATTTCATTGCCATGACATCTGGTCAACTTGCTGAGCGAAGCCTGGCCGATGCCTATATAATCCCCGCCTTTCGTGGAGAACAGACCTTTATGCCAACGTCCTTTCTAGAAATTGTCGAGTTACCAGACGGTCGTATCGAGCTGCGCAGGGCAGAGGACGAGGGTTCTCTGGTTACTTTGGATTTCTCCGAGGATGCCAAAGCGTTCCTGCAAGGCCAGTACGTGGAGGTCGCCAAAGCGATGTTGAGCGTCGGCGTTCAGATGGCGGGACGCTTGGTTGAAGGCGAATTTGACAAGGATCAGGGATCTCGCGTCCTTCATTGATCCCGCCTGTCGGTTTCCGGGTATCGCTACAGGCCGGCTTCTCTGTCCTTGGAGAAGCCCTGCGCAGTTCTCAGCGCACGTTGTTTCTCTGTTAACCCAATCGAATATTCAAGCTCTGTGCATCCCCAGTCCGGGCGGCGCTGATCAACTGTTGTCGTGAAGTCGTGTTCAACGGGTTGAGCCAGCTGACCACCGTGTGGCTGCGGCCCAGGCGCAAGGCTTCGCAGGTCAACTGCTGGGCGCTTTGGGCACCGCGAGGTTGCAGCAACAGGATGCGTTCGCGATTGAGCCCGGCGTGCCGCAGCCAGGCCTGGGTCAGGCTCGCTGGCGGCGAAATCAGTGTCAGCCAACGTGCGTCCTGGTCCTGACTCAGTTCCCTGAGAATCGGCGCCAGAAGGTTCAGGCAGTTCCCGGCGGCACCACGTAGCGACAGCTCACTGAAAACTTCGGGCTCGGCGCTCCAGGGCGATTCGACCACGTCTTTCAGGATTGGCGCCATTGGTTGCGCCATGAATGCCTCGAACAGTGGCAGTTGGGCTTGCTGTGAAGTGTGTGGGAACTGCATAAAGCCTCCTTTAGCGGCGAATCACGCCGACACTCAAGCCTTCAATCACCAGTTCCTGATCTTTCAGGTTCACTTCGATAGGGGCAAATTCAGGGTTTTCGGCAATCAACCAGACCTTGCTGCCATCGCGCTTGAAGCGCTTGACCGTCACTTCGTCGCCGATTCGCGCGACCACTATCTGGCCGTTACGGGCTTCGCGCGTGGTGTGTACAGCGAGCAGGTCGCCGTCGAAAATGCCGACGTCCTTCATGCTCATGCCATGAACGCGCAGCAAATAGTCGGCGCGCGGATGGAAGAAAGCAGGGTTGATGTTGCAGGACTCTTCGATGTGCTGCTGGGCCAGAATGGGAGCGCCGGCAGCCACTCGACCAATGATGGGCAGGGTGGACTCGTCAGTCTTGGCTTCGAAACCTGGAATGCGAATGCCGCGTGAAGCGCCCGGGGTCATCTCGATGGCGCCTTTGCGGGCCAGCGCCTTAAGGTGTTCTTCCGCTGCGTTGGGTGACTTGAAACCCAGTTCCTGAGCGATCTCCGCGCGGGTCGGCGGGTAGCCGTTGTCTTCGAGGCAGCGTTTGATGAAGGCCAGAATCTCTGCTTGGCGTGGCGTCAGCTTTAGCATTTTGGTCGCTCTGTCTTTTTATACAGTGACTGGGATTATATACAGTGGAAGCGTCTTGGCAATGCCCCTTTTTTTATCGACTGCCGGACGGTCGATAGGCCCGCTGATTGAAGCTTCGTCGTTGTATGGTTAAATAGCTGACCGACCATTCCCAAAACGAACAGCCAAGCTTGACAATACACAGGCTGAAACGTATGTTTCAAACAAGTGTTTGTCAGGCGGAGTACCCATGGCCCAGTCGGAAACCGTTGAACGCATTCTTGATGCTGCCGAGCAGTTGTTCGCGGAAAAAGGTTTCGCTGAAACCTCATTGCGTCTGATTACCAGCAAGGCCGGTGTCAATCTGGCGGCGGTGAACTATCACTTTGGCTCCAAGAAAGCCCTGATCCAGGCAGTCTTTTCGCGATTCCTCGGACCGTTCTGCCTGAGCCTTGATAAAGAGCTGGAGCGGCGCCAGGCTAAGCCTGAAAACAAGCCGACCCTCGAAGAGCTGCTGGAAATCCTCGTCGAGCAAGCCTTGGTAGTGCAGCCACGCAGCGGCAACGACCTCTCTATCTTTATGCGATTGTTGGGTCTGGCTTTCAGTCAGAGCCAGGGCCACTTGCGTCGTTACCTGGAAGACATGTACGGCAAGGTCTTCCGCCGCTACATGATGCTGGTCAATGAAGCCGCACCGCGCATTCCACCGATCGAACTGTTCTGGCGCGTGCATTTCATGCTCGGCGCCGCGGCATTTAGCATGTCGGGTATCAAGGCCCTGCGCGCGATTGCCGAGACTGATTTCGGCGTCAACACTTCCATCGAGCAAGTGATGCGCCTGATGGTACCGTTCCTGGCCGCAGGCATGCGCGCCGAAACAGGTGTTACCGACACGGCCATGGCCACCGCACAGCTGCGTCCACGCAGCAAGTCGGCCCCGGCTGCCGCCAAGGTTTAACCGCTCACGGGTGGGCGCGGCAGCTGACATCCGCTAAGCTAGCCGCCCATGCCGACTCTCGTTCTAAACCCGTCCCCCATGTGTATCGCCGACCTGCCGGGCTTCGCCCAAGGCGGCGAATACGTACGGGCCGTGTTTCTCGTTATCAAGGAATATCTATGACTGCTGGCCTGCAAGGCTCGTTGATGGTGGACGTCGCCGGTACCTGGCTGACGGCCGAAGATCGCCAATTGTTGCGCCAGCCCGAAGTGGGCGGCCTGATCATTTTTGCCCGCAACATCGAAACCCCGCGTCAGGTGCGCGAGCTGAGCGCCGCGATTCGCGCCATTCGTCCCGATCTGCTTCTGGCGGTGGACCAGGAGGGCGGCCGCGTTCAGCGTTTGCGCCAAGGCTTCGTGCGCCTGCCGGCCATGCGCGCCATCGCCGACAACTCGAACGCCGAGTACCTGGCCGAGCAATGTGGCTGGATCATGGCCACCGAAGTGCTGGCCGTCGGCCTCGACTTGAGTTTTGCCCCGGTGCTGGACCTGGATTACCAGCGCAGCGCCGTCGTCGGTACCCGCTCATTTGAAGGTGATCCCGAGCGCGTCGCGCTGCTGGCCGGTGCATTCATCCGCGGCATGAACAGCGCCGGCATGGCGGCCACTGGCAAGCATTTTCCTGGCCATGGCTGGGCCGAAGCTGATTCCCACGTTGCCATCCCGAATGACGAGCGCAGCCTTGACGAGATCCGCGCCAACGATCTGGTGCCGTTCGCCAAACTGAGCAAACAACTGGCTGCGGTCATGCCGGCCCACGTCATTTACCCTCAAGTCGACTCCCAGCCAGCCGGCTTCTCCCGGCGCTGGTTGCAGGACATCCTGCGCGGCGAATTGCAATTCGACGGCGTGATCTTCAGCGACGACCTGTCGATGGCCGGCGCCCATGTGGTGGGCGATGCCGCCAGCCGTATCGAGGCCGCGTTGACCGCTGGCTGCGACATGGGGCTGGTGTGCAACGACCGCGCCGCTGCGGAATTGGCGCTAAGCGCTGCTCAGCGCCTGAAGGTCAAGCCGTCCGAGCGAATTGCGCGGATGCGCGGCCAGTCCTACGCCAATACCGACTACCGTCAGAACCCACGCTGGCTGGCGGCTGTCGGTGCGCTCAAAGACGCTCAACTGATTGAATAAGGACTTTACGTTATGACGGTTTACGCGATTATCGGTGGCACCGGCCTGACTCAACTCGAAGGCCTGAGTATTCGTCAGTCACTGGCGGTGGACACGCCTTACGGTCCGCCTTCGGCCGAGGTTCATATCGGCGAATACGCCGGCAAGGAAGTGCTGTTCCTCGCGCGTCACGGTCATCCGCACCGTTTGCCGCCGCATCAGGTGAACTACCGCGCCAACCTTTGGGCGTTGAAGCAGGCGGGCGCCGAAGCGATCCTCGCGGTCAATGCCGTGGGCGGCATTCATGCGGCGATGGGCACCGGGCATTTCTGCGTGCCGCATCAGTTGATCGATTACACCAGCGGCCGTGAACACACTTATTTCGCCGATGATCTGGAACAGGTTACCCACATCGACTTCAGCTATCCCTACAGCGAACCGTTGCGTCAGCAGTTGATCGCGGCGCTGGCGGCTGAAGGCGTCGGTTACAGCAGTCATGGCGTGTATGCCTGCACCCAGGGACCACGTCTGGAAACCGTCGCTGAAATCGCGAGGCTGGAACGTGACGGCTGCGATATCGTCGGCATGACCGGAATGCCGGAAGCGGCGCTGGCTCGTGAACTGGAACTGGATTACGCCTGTCTGGCCCTGGTGGTAAACCCTGCGGCGGGCAAGTCGACGGCGGTGATCACCATGGCCGAGATCGAGCAGGCGTTGCATGACGGGATGGGGAAGGTGAAGTCGACGTTGGCGCGGGTGTTGAAGGGTTAAGTCAGCCTTGACACCGAGTTGACTCTTTCGCGAGCAGGCTCGCCCCCACAGTAGATTTGTGGTGTCCCCAGTCTGGTGGGTCAACACAGATCCAAATGTGGGGGCGAGCCTGCTAGCGAAGGCAATGTAACTGGCAACGCGACCCTCAGCGCTTTTCGGGCTTATCCGGCAACGGCGCAAACAACGCCTCAATATCATCACTCTGCAACTTCCAGTCCCCGGTCTTGCGTCCATCCAGCACACCAGCGGCCAGCTCGGATTTTTCTTTCTGAAGATGCTGAATTTTTTCTTCCACCGTACCCCGGGCAATCATCTTGTAGACGAATACCGGCTTCTCCTGACCGATACGATACGCCCGGTCAGTCGCCTGGTTTTCCGTCGCCGGGTTCCACCACGGATCGTAGTGAATCACCGTATCCGCTTCGGTCAGGTTCAAACCAACACCGCCTGCCTTCAAACTGATCAGAAAAATCTGACGCTTGCCGCTCTGGAAGTCCTTCACCGGCGCACGTCGGTCGCGGGTCTGTCCCGTCAGTAGCGCGTATTCGACGCCACGCTTCTTCAGTTCGACCTCGATCAGCGCCAGCATTGACGTGAACTGCGAGAACAACAGAATCCGTCGACCTTCTTCAAACAATTCCTCAAGCATTTCCATCAGGCTATCAAGCTTGCCTGATGTGCTGCCGCGCGTCGGCAGGACGGCGTCGTTGACCAGGCGCAAATCACAGCACACCTGTCGCAGCTTCAGCAGCGCCTCAAGAATGATAATCTGACTGCGCGCCACGCCTTTGCGGGTGATCTCGTCGCGGACTTTTTTGTCCATCGCCAGGCGCATGGTTTCATACACGTCGCGCTGCGCTTCATTAAGCTCAACCCAGTGAATAATCTCTGTCTTCGGTGGCAATTCCGTCGCGACCTGTTCCTTGGTCCTGCGCAACAGGAACGGTTTTATCCGGCCATTGAGGTGCTGAAGCCTGACTTCACTGGCGCGTTTTTCAATCGGTACCCGGTAATCGCGGTTGAAGCTTTTCACATCGCCCAGCCAGCCGGGCAGCAGGAAATGGAACAGCGACCACAGTTCACCCAAGTGGTTTTCCAGCGGCGTACCACTCAGGCACAGACGCTGCCGCGCGTTCAGCTCGCGGGCCGCCTGGGCCGCCTTGCTGTTGGGATTCTTGATGTACTGCGCTTCATCCAGCACCAGCACGTGCAATGGCTGCGCGGCCAGGCGTTCGACGTCCTTGGGCAGCAGCGCATACGTGGTCAGGATCAGGTCGTAGTCGGCCAACTGATCGAAATGCTTTTTGCGACTGGCGCCGTACAGTGCCAGCACCTTGAGTTGCGGCGTGAAGTGCGCAGCCTCGTCGAGCCAGTTCGGGATCAGGCTGGTGGGCATCACCACCATGCACGGCCGATCGAGGCGCCCAGCCGTTTTCTCAGTGAGAATGTGCGCCAGAGTCTGTAGGGTTTTGCCCAGCCCCATATCGTCCGCGAGAATCCCGCCGACTTCCAATTGCCGCAAAGACTGCATCCAGCTCAGGCCTTCCAGCTGATAAGGACGCAATGTCGCGTTCAAGGCGTCGGGGGCCGTCGCCGTGTAGTCCTTGATGTCGCGCAAGCGCTGGGCAAACGTTCGGATCTGCTCGCCGCCTTCCCAAAGCAGTGGCAGGTCTTCCAGCGGATTCAAGCGCGTGGCGTCAGCCTTGCTTAAACGCAGGGTGGTTTCGCCGGGTCCTTGCAGATAGAACTCGCCGAGCGTCGCCAGTACCGGCTTCAAGCGGCCGAAGGGCAGGGCGACTTGCAGTGGGCCGTGCTCGGAATTCGGCCGATTAGGGATGTTCACCAGAATCAGTTCATCGTCGCGACGTCGTGCAAGGCGTTCCGGGTTGAGGATTTCAGTGTGCGAGCGCATCAGGTTCAACAGGATCGGCAGCAAACTCAGCCGCTCACCGTTAACAATGATCCCCAACTCCAGATCAAACCAATCGCGTTCCGGTGCTTGCTCGACGGTGGCGTACCAGTCATCCACGGCAGTCAGGTCGAAACCGAAATCTTCGTCTATCTGCAACTCCCAGCCTTGGGTGCGCAACTTCGGCAGCTCATTCAGGGTGAACGTCAGCCAGGCGCTGTCGTTGACCATCTCGTAAAGTTCGCCGGCGCTCTCCGGCAAGGCCTTGCTTTGCCGGGTGGCGATTCTAAAGCCGAGGATCCGCAGCTGTTCCCTGTAGGTTTGTTCCACATCCGGGTGACGTTTTACCCTCAGCGTCTGAGTTTCCTGGCGGATCAGGATGTCGGCGTTCTTTTGCCCGGCAACGTATTCATCCAGATAGCTGAACGACAGTGCGGCGCGATGCTGAATGTAACGCTGCATTTTGCCATTGCGTGGTTCGAAAGCACTGAACTCTACACTCGCCAGCCACAGGCGAGGCACCGGTTGCACGTTATCCACGAGAACTTGCGGAGGCGCTTTCGGCCCGCGGTTTTCCAGAACGGCCTGCAGTTTTTCCAGCAGGTCGGCATCTTGTGCGGCGGCGGGGTAGGCCAGTGTTTCCTGGACTTTGAGCAACACAGCCGCGCAATGTTTGCAGTTGCTGTGAACCGGGCACGTGCAGGTGGCATCGACCATCAGCAAGGTGGCTTTGGCTGACTCGCGCAGGCGAATGGTCTGACGGTACACATTACCGCCAGAGCCTTCGCACGCAGCCGTGATCGTGGCGTCACCGACCTCGACAATCCTGACGCGATTCTCCAGTGCGTAGCGACGGCCACGTTCCAGACTCTGCTCCTTGAATCGGCTGACCCAGGAAGGTGCGAGAGGTTTGCTCAGGGTCGAGGGCATAGGGACTTCAATCAGTCCGGTATTTCATCGGGGACTGGCCGAGGCGCAGGGGCTGTGAGCGAGGTGATCTTGATCAACAAGCCGAGGTGACCGTTGTCGAGGAAGTTCAGCTGGCCGTTCTTGGTATGGCTTTCTTGCTTGAGGCGTTCGCTGGCGGTGACCATGCCATTGCCGTCGATCTGGTTGACCCAGAAGTCGGCGTCGACGTCGGTGAAACGCCCCAGTTTCAGGTTCAGCGTGCCCTCGATCGGGTACTGACTATATTGTTCCTTGCCATCGCTGATCGCCACTTTGCTGGCATGTTCGCCGAGGGTTTGTTGCCAGGCTTTGTGCAGCAACACGGTGTAGTCCGCGCTGGCCGTGAGTTTTTCCACTTCGCCATTCAGGCTTGGCGTACGCAGGCTGTCCTTGCTGATGATCTGCGCGCCGGCGGCCCAGTCTTCCGGTGCGGCGCGGCTGACGATAGCGGGTACAGCGTTTTGCCGGACCAGAATCATTTCAATCTGATAAAGATCATCGGCAAACGCCGTGGGTGCGACCAGCGTCAAAAGCAGGGTCAGTGAGCGAAACAGGCGCATGCGGCGTCCTTCAAGCAGTTTTCGGGATAAGGAGCTCAAGCAGCGCCTCTACAGTATTAAAGCGTTCTTCCGGGCGCTCCATCGGCACCATGAATTTAAACATCGTGGCCCCTTCGAATTTGTAGCGTTTGGGCTGGCCCTGAATCAGTTTGATCAGCGTCAGCGGGTCGACCGGCGTCTGAGCCGCGAACTCGATTCGGCCACCTTGCGGGCCGCCGTCGACTTTCTTGATGCCCAACAATTCGGCCTGCAACTTCAGCGCGGTGATGCGCATCAGGTTCTTGGTCGGTTCCGGCAACAGGCCAAAACGGTCGATCATTTCAACTTGCAGGTCCTTGAGGCCTTCTTCGTCGGTGGCCGAAGCGATACGTTTATAGAGAATCAATCGGGCGTGAACGTCCGGCAGATAGTCTTCGGGGATCAATGCCGGTACGCGCAGATTGACTTCCGGACCACCGCCCAGCGGTTGATCGAGGTTCGGCTGCTCGCCCTTGCGGATCGACTTCACCGCGCGTTCGAGCATCTCCATGTACAGCGTAAAGCCAACCGCCTGGATCTGCCCGCTCTGACCATCCCCCAGCAACTCGCCAGCGCCACGGATTTCCAGGTCGTTGGTGGCGAGCACGAAGCCCGCGCCGAGGTCCTGAGTATTGGCGATCGCTTCCAGGCGCTTTTCCGCGTCCGGGGTGATCTGTTGGCGCGGCGGCGTCAGCAGGTAAGCGTAAGCCTGGTGGTGACTGCGCCCGACGCGGCCGCGCAATTGGTGCAGCTGCGCCAGGCCGAACTTGTCGGCACGCTCGATGATGATGGTGTTGGCACTCGGCACGTCGATGCCGGTCTCGATGATGGTCGAGGCGATCAATACATTGAAGCGCTTGTGATAGAAGTCGCTCATCACCTGTTCGAGTTCGCGTTCGCGCATCTGCCCGTGGCCGATACCGATCCGTGCTTCCGGTACCAGTTCGGCGAGATCGGCAGCGCATTTCTCGATGGTCTTCACGTCATTGTGCAGGTAGTAGACCTGACCGCCGCGCAGCAATTCACGGAGCAGGGCCTCTTTGACCGTGCTCTTGTTCTGCTCCATGACGAACGTCCGTACCGACAGGCGTCGGGCCGGCGGGGTGGCAATGATCGACAGGTCGCGCATGCCCGACACCGCCATGTTCAGCGTGCGCGGAATCGGCGTGGCGGTCAGGGTCAGAATGTCGACTTCGCTGCGCAGAGCCTTGAGCTGCTCCTTCTGACGCACGCCAAAGCGGTGTTCTTCATCGATGATGACCAGCCCGAGGTTTTTGATCTTCACGTCATCCTGCAGCAACTTGTGCGTGCCGATCACGATGTCGATCTTGCCTTCGGCGAGGTCCGCGACCGCAGCGTTCACGTCCTTGGTCGACTTGAAACGGCTCATCACTTCCACGGTTACCGGCCAATCGGCGAAGCGGTCGCGGAAGCTGTTGTAGTGCTGTTGGGCGAGTAGAGTGGTTGGCACCAGAATCGCTACCTGGCGACCACCGTGCACGGCAATGAAGGCTGCGCGCATGGCCACTTCAGTCTTGCCGAAACCCACGTCGCCGCAGACCAGCCGGTCCATCGGTTTCGGCGCGAGCATGTCGGCACGCACCGCTTCGATGGTGGTTTGCTGGTCGGGAGTTTCCTCGAACGGGAAGCCTGCGCTGAACGTCGCATAGTCGGCTTTCGGATCTTCGAAGGCATAACCTTCACGAGCGGCGCGACGGGCATAAATGTCGAGCAATTCGGCGGCAACATCGCGCACCTGTTCGGCGGCTTTGCGTTTGGCTTTTTGCCAGGTCTCGGAACCGAGACGGTGCAGCGGAGCCAAGGCATCATCGCTGCCGGTGTAACGCGCGATCAGGTGCAGGTTGGCCACCGGCACGTACAACTTGGCGCCTTCGGCATATTGCAACGTGAGGAATTCCGCGGCCTGATCGTCGATTTCCAGCGTTGCCAGGCCGAGGTAGCGACCGACGCCATGATCGATGTGCACCACCGGTGCGCCCTCGCGCAGTTCGGTGAGGTTTTTGATGACCGCATCGTTGTTGGCGTCGGCGCGTTTTTCGCGACGGCGACGCTGCATCACCCGCTGACCGAACAGTGGACTTTCGGCCACCAGCGCCAGGGCCGGATTGTCGAGCACCAGGCCTTCGTCGAGCGGGGCGATGGTGATTACCAAACGTTCTTTGCTCGCGACGAAGTCCGGCCAGCTATCGACGGTTTTTGGTCGTAGCTTCAAGCGCTCAAGCAGTTCCAGCAGCACTTCACGACGGCCCGCCGATTCGGCGGTGAACAGCACGCGCCCGGGGAATTCGTCAAGAAAGCCCGCCAGCGCCGCCAATGGCTGAGTGGCCTTGGCTTCGATGGCCAGGTTCGGCAGTTCGCGCGCCGGGAAACGCTCGCGGCCGACACCGGTTTCCACGTCCTGTTGACTGGCCACCACGCGGGGCCAGTTTTTCAGGCGGGCAAAACAGTCCTCCACCGGCAGGAACAGCTCGGCCGGCGGTAATAAAGGACGGGAAGGGTCGACGCGGCGTTCTTCATAGCGATTGCGCACGTCGTTCCAGAAATTCTCCGCCGCCTGCTCGATACCCGGCAGGGAAAACACTTGCGTGTCCTGCGGCAGGTAATCGAACAGCGTGGAGGTTTCATCGAAGAACAACGGCAAGTAGTACTCGATACCGGCCGGTGTAATCCCGCTGCTTAGATCCTGAAAGATCGGGCAGCGGCGGAAGTCCACGTCGAAGCGCTCACGGAAGCGTGCCTTGAAGCGGGTGACCGCATCTTTTTGCAGCGGAAATTCACGCGCAGGCAACAGGCGGACAGTGTCGACTTTATCGATGGAGCGCTGGTTTTCCGGATCGAACGTGCGCAGCGTCTCGATTTCGTCGTCGAACAGGTCGATGCGGAACGGCAGTTTGCTGCCCATCGGAAACAGGTCGATCAGCGAGCCGCGCACCGTGAACTCACCATGCTCGTACACCGTGTCGACGTAGCGATAACCGCTGGCTTCAAGCCGGGTGCGCATTTGCTCAACGTCGAGTTTCTGGCCGATGTCCAGCACCAGGCTACTGCCCAGCAGGAACTTGGTCGGCGCCAGACGATGCAGGGCGGTGGTGATCGGTACCACCAGAACGCCATGGCTGAGCTCCGGCAGTCTATAAAGAGCGGAGATGCGCTGGGAAATAATGTCCTGGTGCGGCGAAAACAGATCGTAGGGCAGGGTTTCCCAGTCCGGGAAATGCAGTACGGGCAAATCCGGGGCGAAGAAACTCAGCTCCTGCTCCAGCCGTTCGGCACTTTGGCTGTCGGCGGTCAGCAGCAGGGTAAAGCGCTTGGCAGCGCTGGCAGCCTCGGCGATGGCCAGGCTGAGGGCGGCACCGGGCAGGTTGCCCCAGTGCTGTTTACCTGCCGCGGCAGGGAGAAGCGGTAGACGCAGAACGGGCACGGAAGGTTGAGCTCCAAGCGTTGCGACAAAGTCGGTAATTGTAGCGGCCCCGGGTGCCGCCTGTCAGTTGCAGACTGTGTCTATTACGCAGGTTTGGCGAAATGTAGTGGTAAAGACAAAATCCGCCGCTTTTTTACTGATATTTGCTGATTATGTAGTGGCAAAACCAACCAGTGTTACGGAGGGTTACGGACAAGGTGGCGTTGTCTCCAAAAAATTGACTGCGCTGCAAGCCCCGTTTTTATTGGGCTTTAGCGCGGCGTGATTTTTTTGAACAGGGAAATGTTACGGATCGCACGACAAGCGCGCATTGCTACGGGAGGGAGTCGGCGGCATAATGTAGCCCCTTTTTTCTGCCCCTACATGTGGAAGGTTCCCGTGACTCAGAAGCCCGACCAGTGTCTTGGTGAATGGATCGACCGTGAAGCACTCGCAGAAGCGATGATTCCGCTTATCGGTCAGCTCTACCGCAATAACAACGTGGTGAGCTCGATCTATGGCCGCAGCCTGATCAACCGTTCAGTCATTGCGATTCTCAAAGCTCACCGCTTTGCCCGTCATCGTCAGTCCGATGACAGCGAATTGTCCGTCCACGAAACATTCCCGCTGCTCAAAGCGATGAGCGAGCTCAAGCTCGGCGCCGCTTCGGTAGACCTGGGCAAGCTTGCGGTCAAGTTCAAGGCCGAAGGCAAAGGTCGCACTGCCGAGCAGTTCGTCCGTGAAGAACTGGCTGACGTGGTTGGTCAGCAGAACGTTTCCGCGCGCAAAGGCACCGACGTTGTCCTGTACGGCTTCGGTCGTATCGGCCGTCTGCTGGCGCGCATCCTGATCGAGAAAACCGGTGGTGGCGACGGTCTGCGTCTGCGCGCCATCGTTGTCCGCAAGGGCGCCGAGAATGATCTGGTCAAGCGTGCAAGCCTGCTGCGTCGCGACTCGGTGCATGGTCCGTTCGACGGCACCATCACCATCGATGAAGCCAATAACACCATCACCGCCAACGGCAACCTGATCCAGGTTATCTACGCGAAGAACCCGACTGAAGTGGATTACACCCAGTACGGCATCAAAGACGCGCTGCTGGTGGACAACACCGGTGTATGGCGTGACGCCGAGGGCCTGGGTCAACACCTGGCGTGCCCGGGTATCGACCGTGTCGTTCTGACCGCACCTGGCAAAGGCAAGCTGAAGAACATCGTTCACGGCATCAACCACGGTGACATCACCGCTGATGACAAGATCGTTTCCGCCGCCTCCTGCACCACCAACGCCATCGTGCCGGTGCTGAAAGCTGTAAACGACAAGTTCGGCATCGTGAATGGTCACGTTGAAACCGTTCACTCGTACACCAACGACCAGAACCTGATCGACAACTTCCACAAGGGCGATCGCCGTGGCCGTAGCGCCGCGCTGAACATGGTCATCACCGAGACTGGTGCTGCCACTGCCGCTGCCAAGGCACTGCCTGAGCTGGCCGGCAAGCTGACCGGTAACGCGATCCGCGTTCCAACGCCAAACGTGTCGATGGCCATCCTCAACCTGAACCTTGAGAAAGCCACCACCCGCGAAGAGATCAACGAGTACCTGCGCCAAATGGCCATGCACTCCGATCTGCATAAGCAAATCGATTACGTCAACTCGCAGGAAGTGGTGTCCACCGACTTCGTTGGCTCGCGCCACGCAGGCGTTGTGGATGCTGAAGCAACCATCACCCAAGACAACCGCGTTGTTCTGTACGTTTGGTACGACAACGAATTCGGTTACAGCTGCCAGGTGGTTCGCGTGATGGAAGACATGGCCGGTGTAAACCCGCCAGCGTTCCCGCGCTAAGCGTTAGCTACACATGAAAACGCCCCGACCCAGGTCGGGGCGTTTTTGTTTGTGCGACGCTCTGCGTGGGAATGCCTCAATGGACGCGCGCGTCCGCTTTTCTTGCGGGATAGAGCAGATCAGGCGTCGCCGACGGCTGCCGCTTTCGCCGTGCGCAGCTCATGCTTATTCCCCCGGAACAACACCAGCGTCGCGATCAGCCCTAGCACCGCCGCGCCACTGAGCCAGATCCCCGGCGCAGCCTTGTTGTCCAGCACATGAATCAGATACGTGCACGCCGCCGGGGTGAACCCGCCAAACGTTGCAGTCGCCAAACTGTACGCCAACGAGAAACCAGTCGTACGAACCTCAACCGGCATTATCTCGGTCAGTGCCACCACCATGGCGCCGTTGTACGAGCCATACAGGAACGACAGCCACAACTCGACAATCAGCAAATGGCTGAAGCTCGGGTTCGCCACTAGCCACGACAGAGCCGGGTAAGCGGTGAGGATTGCCAGAATCGTCGCCGCCAACAGCAGGGGTTTGCGTCCGATCTTGTCGGACAACGAGCCCATCACTGGCAGCCAGAAGAAGTTAGACAGGCCGATACACACCGTCACCAGCAGCGCATCCATGTCCGACAGATGCAGTTCCGCTTTGCCAAACGTCGGGGTATAGGCCGTAATCAGATAGAACGATACCGTGGTCATCACTACCAGTGCCATGCCAGCGATGACGATGCCGAAGTTCTGACCGATCGAGCGGACGATTTCACGCAGGGTAGGGCGGTGTTTGCGCGCTTGGAACTCCGGCGTCTCCTCCAGCGAACGGCGAATCACGAAGATCACCGGCACGATCATGCAGCCGATCAGGAACGGCACGCGCCAGCCCCAATCACCCATTTGTTCCGGGCTGAGCCAGTGGTTCAAACCGACGCCCAGCAGGCCGGCGAATACCACCGCGGCTTGTTGGCTTGCGGATTGCCAGCTGACGAAAAACCCCTTGCGACCCGGTGTCGAAATCTCGGCGAGATACACCGACACACCGCCCAATTCCACGCCGGCCGAGAAGCCTTGCAGCAGTCGACCGAACAAAACGATCAGTGGCGCCGCGACGCCCAGCGTTGCATAACCCGGCACGCAGGCAATCAGCACCGTGCCAGCGGCCATCATGGCCAGTGTGATGATCAAGCCTTTGCGACGACCATGACGGTCGATGTAGGCGCCGAGGAAAATGGCCCCCAGCGGACGCATCAAAAAGCCTGCCCCGAACGTGGCCAGTGACAACATCAGGGAAGCGAAGGCGCTGTCGGCAGGGAAGAAGGTTTTAGCGATGGCCGTGGCGTAAAAGCCGTAGACCATAAAGTCGAACATCTCCAGGAAGTTTCCGCTGACGACGCGAAAAATGGCTTTGCCTTTGCTCGTATTGGAAGACATCTCAAGGTACTCACGCTGGATCTTGTTTGAAAACGCTGCACCTGTGTGCGGCGGTCGTAAGTCCGGTCACCGCTATCGCGAACAGGCTTGCTCCCACAGGTTTTACGTTTGACTGGCGGACGCAAGTAGCCTCGCTCTCATGCGCTCTGATGCCCATAATGGCGGGCGCGGTTTTGAGGGGAGATGAAGATTTGTTAACTGGACGGTTGGGTGGACTTGTGGTGCTGGCCGGCGTTTTGTGCGGTTGTGGCAACGGTGACAGCCTGGAAAGCTTCGGCGGGCCGACCATGGGCAGCACGTATTCAATCAAGTACCTTCGCCATCCCGGGCTCCCCGCCCCGACGGACGTTCGTGTTCAGGTTGAAAAGATCCTCGCTGAAGTCGATCAACAAATGTCGACCTACCGCAGCGACTCCGACATCGAACGTTTCAACGATCTGCCCGCTAATCGCTGTCAGAAAATGCCCGCACCGATTCTCAAGCTGGTGCGTGTCGGTGAGCGTCTGTCGGAACAAAGCGAAGGCTCCTTCGACCTGACGGTGGAACCGTTGCTTAACCTCTGGGGCTTCGGCCCGCAGGCCCGGGAAGAAAAAATCCCCAGCGCCCAAGCGCTGGCCGAAGTGCGGCAGCGAGTCGGTTACCAGCACCTGCGTATTGATAATGATCAGCTGTGCAAGGACGCGGCGGTCGAGGTCGACTTCAACAGCATTGCCGCCGGCTACGCGGTCGATAGAATTGCCGAAAAACTTGACGCAATGGGCATCCACAACTACCTCGCCGAAGCCACCGGCGAACTCAAGGCCGCCGGCAAGAAGCTCGACGGCTCACCCTGGCGCATTGCCCTCGAAGAGCCTCGTGATGACCGGCACGTGGCGGAGCGCGTCATTGCCGTCGACGGTTATGGCGTTTCCACGTCGGGTGACTACCGAAACTATTTCGTGCAGGACGGTCGGCGTTATTCCCACACCTTCGATGCGCGCACCGGTGCACCGATCCTGCACACCCTGGCGTCAGTCACGGTGATTCATCCTTCGGCGTTGATGGCCGATGGACTATCGACGCTGTTGCTGATTCTCGGCCCTGAACGGGGTTGGGACTATGCCCAGGCCCATGACATTGGTGCATTTTTTGTGATTCGTGCCGATACAGCTTTCGTCACACGAACCAATCAGGCTTTTGAACGCCTCAGTGGCGGCAAAGTCGAGTGATGGCAATGATTCAAGCAGTGAAGACTGGCGTTGTAGTGCAGGCAAAACTAGCCTACGACGCGACCAAGGGTTAATGTGCGCGGCGTTGACGCTTCTATAGACTGTGTCCGGGTTCTGCACTGGCCCCAAATTGTTCCTTCACGCCGCAGATCGGCGTGATTTAGCCGCAGGGCGCCGATGGCGCCGCGGCCTGTTCTGAGGAGTACGCATGGCTGTCTACAACTACGACGTGGTGGTGTTGGGTTCCGGCCCGGCGGGAGAAGGCGCGGCAATGAACGCCGCCAAAGCAGGGCGCAAGGTCGCGATGGTCGACAGCCGTCGCCAGGTCGGCGGCAACTGCACCCACCTGGGTACCATCCCGTCCAAGGCACTGCGTCACTCGGTGCGGCAGATCATGCAGTTCAACACCAACCCGATGTTCAGGGCCATTGGTGAGCCGCGCTGGTTCTCGTTTCCGGACGTGCTGAAAAGCGCCGAGAAAGTCATTTCCAAACAAGTCGCTTCGCGCACCGGCTACTACGCCCGTAACCGCGTCGACGTATTCTTCGGCACCGGCAGCTTCGCCGACGAGCAAACCATCGAAGTGGTCTGCGCCAACGGTGTAGTCGAAAAACTGGTGGCCAAGCACATCATCATCGCCACCGGCTCGCGTCCATATCGCCCGGCGGACATCGATTTCCATCACCCGCGCATCTACGATAGCGACACCATCCTCAGCCTCGGCCACACCCCGCGCAAACTCATCGTTTACGGCGCAGGCGTGATCGGTTGCGAGTACGCCTCGATCTTCAGCGGTCTGGGTGTACTGGTTGAGCTGGTGGATAACCGCGGTCAGTTGTTGAGCTTCCTCGACTCGGAAATTTCCCAGGCGTTGAGCTATCACTTCAGCAACAACAACATCACGGTTCGCCATAACGAAGACTACGACCGCGTCGAAGGCGTGGACAACGGTGTGATCCTGCACCTCAAGTCCGGCAAGAAGATCAAGGCCGACGCCTTGCTCTGGTGCAACGGCCGTACCGGCAACACCGATCAGTTGGGTCTGGAAAACATTGGCGTGAAGGTCAACAGCCGTGGCCAGATAGAAGTCGACGAGGCCTACCGCACCTGCGTTCCGAACATTTACGGTGCCGGCGACGTGATCGGCTGGCCGAGCCTGGCCAGTGCCGCCCACGACCAGGGCCGTTCGGCCGCTGGCAGCATCGTCGATAACAACAGCTGGCGCTTCGTGAATGATGTGCCGACCGGCATCTACACCATTCCGGAGATCAGCTCGATCGGCAAGAACGAGCAGGAGCTGACCCAGGCCAAGGTGCCGTACGAAGTGGGCAAGGCGTTCTTCAAGAGCATGGCGCGTGCACAGATCGCCGGCGAGCCGCAGGGCATGCTGAAGATCCTGTTCCACCGCGAAACCCTGGAAGTGCTGGGCGTTCACTGCTTTGGTTATCAGGCGTCGGAGATCGTTCACATCGGTCAGGCGATCATGAGCCAGCCGGGTGAGTTGAACACGCTGAAGTATTTCGTCAACACGACGTTCAACTACCCGACCATGGCTGAAGCCTATCGGGTAGCGGCGTACGATGGCCTCAACCGGCTTTTTTGAGCGGCTCCGGCCGGTGGCCTGAGCCGGCCGGGGAGACCGATTTCAGCAATTCTCGAGCGTGGCGCTGGCCAAACCGGGAAAGTCTGTAATCAGGCTGTCAACGCCGAAGTCGGCGAGTCTGCGCATCAGCGCGGGCTCGTTGACTGTCCACACCGACACATGCAGCCCCTGACGCTGCGCCTTCTGCAGGCGTTCCGGCGTACACAGCGTCCAGTTCAACGCCAGAATGTCACAGCCATAGCTTTGTGCGACCTTCAATGGGTCGAGCCAGGCATATTCGGCGACTAATCCGCGAGACACATCCGGCACCAGGTCCAGCGCAGCCTTGAGCACTTCGCGCGAACTCGAGGTGATCGTGACCTTGTCGAGCAGGCCGAAACGCTGAGCCATTTCACGAATCGCCAGCACCGTTGTCGCGGCGCGGGTGCGTGAGGCGCTTTTGACTTCCAGCTGCCAGTGCTCGAAGTCGCACTTTTCGAACAATTCTTCCAGCGTCGGAATCGGGCATGGCTTTATCCAGCCCGGGCCACCCTTGCGCGCGTCGTAAGTCACCAGCTCGGCCGCCGTATGTTCGACGACTTTGCCGCGACGGTCTGTGGTGCGCTTGAGTGTCGGGTCGTGGATGACCATCAACTCGTTGTCCATGGACAGGTGCAGATCCAGTTCGCAACGGCGCACGCCGTGTTTGAGGCATTCCTGAAAGCTGCTCAGGGTGTTTTCCGGTGCTTCGCCCTTGGCGCCGCGATGGCCGTAGATGAGGGTCACGGTTCTTCCTTAAATTAAATGCCTGATTCGTTTTCGCGGGCCAGTCGTCGTTCCTGGGCCTGTTTCTGCAAAATGTAACGGGCCAGCAACTGCCGTTGAGCATCGGTCGGGCGTTCGAATTCGGTGCCGACGTCAAAGGCACCCGCCTTGCGGTCGCAGTGGGTGACGCGGGCTCGCAGCAACAGGCCGAGGGCTTGCGGCATCAACACCAGTTTGACCGACAGGTGCGCGCCCACGGCGATTGGCGTCGGAGACTGAAAGTCGATGCCGCCTTCGGAAATAATCACCGGCTGCGGCTCGCCAATCTGCCCGAGCACCGTGATCGCGATCACTTGGCTGAGTAAATCAATGCGTTTGTTCTGGGATTTCAGGAACGCCGCCAGGTTGCGGTCACGTTCACTGATCTGGCGTAGCAGGTGTTGCGACTCGAATTCGCTCAGGTGCAGTTCGCTGAGCAAGTTGAACAGTGGGGAAGCATCCTGCAACACTTCCAGGCCTGCGGCCTCGGGAGCGGACAGGGTCCGAATTTCCAGTGCGATCGTGTCCTCGATACGGTAGTATTCGCGGCGATCTTCTTCATCTAATGTCGACATGGCGAACCCATGGTAGCGGCGGTGGTCTGAGTGTAAAGCTGGTTATCGACCCCCGCCACAAGGACGTTCCTTTTCCCTCCGAACAAGCCCCGACATGTTCAGACCTCTCTTCGTATTTATTGGCACGCGTTATACCCGTGCAAAGCGTCGCAATCATTTTGTGTCGTTCATTTCCCTGACTTCAATGATCGGTCTCGCCCTCGGCGTGGTGGTGATGATTGTGGTGCTGTCGGTCATGAACGGCTTCGATCATGAGATGCGCACCCGCGTGCTGGGCATGGTGCCCCACGCGACGATCGAGTCCGGCGAGCCGATCAGTGACTGGCAGAGCCTGGCCACCAAGGTCAAGCAGAACCCGCAGGTGACGGCCGTGGCGCCGTTTACCCAGATGCAGGGTTTGCTGACCAATAACGGCAAAGTTTCCAAAGTCCTGCTCAATGCCATCGATCCTGCGCTGGAGCGCAACGTCTCGATCATTGATAACTTCATGCAGCAGGGCAGACTCGACGATCTCGTGCCGGGTGAATTCGGCATCGTCATCGGCGACAAGGCCGCGGCCAAGCTCGGCGCGGCCCTCGGCGACAAGCTGACGTTTGTCGCGCCGGAAGTCACTGTGACCCCGGCTGGCATGTTTCCGCGCATGAAACGCTTTACCGTGGTCGGCATCTTCCATGTCGGCGCCGGTGAGCTGGACGGTTACCTGGGCATCACCAATTTGCAGGATCTGGCCAGGCTGCACCGCTGGAAGCCGGATCAGGTGCAGGGCATCCGCCTGAAGTTCGACGACCTGTTCCAGGCGCCGCGCACCGCGTGGAGCATCGCTCAACAACTGGGCGAAGATCGTTATTACGCCCGCGACTGGACTCGCACCCACGGCAACCTGTATCAGGCGATCCGCATGGAAAAAGCCATGATCGGCCTGCTGTTGCTGCTGATCGTCGCCGTTGCCGCGTTCAATATCATTTCCACATTGGTGATGGTGGTGAACGACAAGAAGGGCGATATCGCGATTCTGCGCACCCTGGGCGCCACGCCGCGCACGATCATGGCGATCTTTATGGTGCAGGGCACCGTCATCGGTGTGGTCGGTACGCTGATTGGCGCCGTGGTCGGGATCTTCGCCGCGCTGAACGTCAGCGCCGCGATCTCGGCGCTCGAAGGCGTGATCGGCCACAAATTCCTCAACGCCGACGTGTACTTCATCGATTACCTGCCGTCGCAAGTGCAGAGCGAAGATGTCTTGATGGTCTGCGGCGCGGCGTTGGTCCTGAGTTTCCTCGCCACCCTGTATCCAGCCTGGCGTGCCGCGCGCACCCAGCCTGCGGAGGCGCTACGTTATGAGTGAGTCGGGCATGAGTGATAAAGCAATCTTGAGCTGCCGTAACCTGGGCAAGTCCTACGAGGAAGGCCCGGAGTCGGTGGAAGTGCTGGCCGGTCTGCAACTGGAGTTGCACCCGGGCGAGCGTGTGGCGATTGTCGGCACGTCGGGTTCGGGCAAAAGTACCTTGCTCAATCTGTTGGGCGGTCTGGATACGCCGACCAAGGGCAGCGTCTGGCTCGACGGTGAGGAACTGTCGGCGCTGAGCGAGAAGAATCGCGGCCTGCTGCGTAACCGTTCCCTCGGTTTCGTGTACCAATTCCACCACTTGCTGCCGGAGTTCACCGCGCTGGAAAATGTCTGCATGCCGTTGCTGATCGGCAAGACGGCGATCCCGCAAGCACGTCAGCGCGCCACGGCATTGCTGGAGCGGGTAGGGCTCGGCCATCGCCTGGAGCACAAACCGTCCGAGTTGTCCGGCGGGGAACGTCAGCGCGTCGCCATCGCCCGCGCCCTGGTGAACAAGCCAGGCCTGGTGATGCTCGACGAGCCGACCGGCAACCTCGACTCCCACACCGCCCAGGGCATTCAGGATTTGATGCTGGAACTCAGCACCTCGATGCGCACTGCGTTCCTGGTGGTTACCCATGACATGAACCTGGCTCGCCAGATGGATCGCGTCCTGCATCTGCAGGAAGGTCGCCTGACGCCCATCTGACAGACCAAAACCCGGCGTCTTGAAAGACGTCGGGTCTTTTATTTTTATACGGTGCCCAGCGAATGTTCAGACCGTTATCGATCTTCATCGGCGCGCGCTATACCCGCGCCAAGCGCCGCAATCGCTTTGTTTCCTTTATCTCGATGACCTCGATGATCGGCCTCGCCCTGGGCGTGCTGGCGATGATCGTGGTGTTGTCGGTGATGAACGGCTTCCAGCGCGAAATGAGCTCGCGAATCCTCGGCATGGTGCCACACGCGACCATCGTCGGCGTGAACCCGATTGACGATTGGCAGCCGGTCGCAGCGGCCGCGATGAAGAACCCGCAAGTGACGGCCGCCGTACCGTTCACCGAGATGGAAGGCATGCTGTCCTACAAGGGCACGATGCAGCCGATCCAGGTCAGCGGCGTCGATCCGGCGCTGGAAGGCAAGGTGTCAATTGTTGCCCGGCACATTGTTCAGGGGCGTCTGGATGCCTTGAAACCGGGTGAGTTTGGCGTGGTGATTGGCGAGATCACGGCGCGGCGTTTCCGTTTGAACGTCGGCGACAAAATCACTTTGATCGTGCCGGAAGTCAGTACTGCCCCTGGCGGTATTACCCCGCGCATGCAGCGCCTGAACGTGGTTGGTGTGTTCAAGGTCGGGGCTGAACTGGACGGTTCGATGGCGTTGATCCACGTTGCCGATGCAGCGCAGATGCAGCATTGGGAGCCGAACCAGGTGCAGAGCGTACGCTTGGCGGTGAAGGACCTGTACGCGGCACCGCAAGTGTCGAGTGACATCGCCAGCGGTTTGGGGGCTGCCTTCAAGGCTGATGACTGGACCCACACTCAGGGCAGTCTGTTCAGCGCGATGAAGATGGAAAAAACCATGATTGGCCTGCTGTTGCTGATGATCGTCGCGGTGGCGGCGTTCAACATCATCGCGACACTCATCATGGTAGTGAACGACAAGGGCGCGGACATCGCGATCCTTCGCACCATTGGCGCCACGCCGGGGCAGATCATGGCGATCTTCATGGTCCAGGGCACGGTGATCGGCATCGTAGGGACCTTGATCGGCGGCGTCCTGGGCGTGATTGCGGCGTTGAACGTCAGTGAGTTGGTGGGCTGGATCGAGCGGGTAAGCGGTCAGCACATCTTCAGTTCTGATGTGTACTTCGTCAGTAATCTGCCTTCGGAGTTGCAGGGCGGGGATGTGCTGTTGATTTGCTCGGCGGGGTTTATCTTGAGCTTCCTGGCGACGGTCTATCCGGCTTGGCGCGCGGCGAAGATCGAGCCGGCTCACGCGTTGCGGTATTCGTAAGCCGCCCGTGATCATTCCCACGTAATGGTGGGAATGATCAGGTGCGGGGCAAGTCAATCACAAACCGGGTCCATCCATTCCCCGATTCGCAACGAATTTGCCCGCCATGGGCACGCACGATCGACTGCGTAATCGCCAGCCCCAACCCTGCATGTTCGTTGCTGCCTTCCTGACGTGCCGGATCTGCCCGATAAAACCGGTCAAACAATCGTGGCAGCAACGCCCCGTCAATGCCTTCGCCACTGTTCTCCACCGTCAGGGTCAACCCTTTGGCCTGCTCGACAATCCGCACCCGAACTTCGCCTTCGGCCGGCGTAAATCGCAATGCGTTATTCAGTAAATTGGAAAGTGCCCGCCGCAACATGTTGCGGTCACCTTCAATCCGCGCACTACCTTCACGACTTAGCGTAATCCGGGCGTCTTCCGCCAGCGGCGCAAAAAACTCCAGCAACAGATCCGCTTCCTGCGCCAGTTCTAGCGGTTCGCGCTTGGGCGTCAGCAATCCGTGATCCGCCTTGGCCAGGTACAGCATGTCATTGACCAGTTGCGCCATCCATTGCAGTTCTTCGAGGTTGCTGTGCAACGCCTCGCGGTAATCCTCGATGGGCCGGGGGCGGGTAAGGGTGACCTGCGTATGGGTCAGCAGATTCGACAGTGGTGTGCGCAGTTCGTGGGCGATGTCGGCGGAGAACGCCGAGAGTCGTTGAAAAGAGTCGTCAAGGCGTCCGAGCATGGCGTTGAAGCTGTTGGCCAATTCCGCGAGTTCTGGCGGCATGTTCTCTTCAGGCAGGCGCGCATTCAGTGATTGCGCCGACACACCTCGGGCGACCGCACTCATGCGCCTTAACGGGCGCAACCCGCTGCGCGCCGCCCAGGCACCGAGCAGGGCGGTGGCCAGTGCTGACAACCCCACGGTCAGCCAGATCAGATGCTGCATGCGTTGCAGAAAGTGCTGGTGATGGGTGATGTCCAGCAACAACGTCAGTTGTGGGGAGTCAGGGTTGTCGACAAACAGCGGAGCATTCAACACGCGGTAGTCGGTGCCGCCGTCGTTCAGCGTCGACAAGCCGGGAGTTTGCGGCAGCTTGTCCGGCAGCCGCGTCGAACTCTCATACCAGCGTTGGCCATCGCTGCCGGTGATACGCAGCGACAGATCGGCCTGGCGGCTCAATTCATCCGTGAGTCTGATTCCGCTCTCGCTGGATTGAATGCCGTGAAGCGCCCGGCGCAATCCGATCAGTTGTCCATCCAGCAACTGCTGATCAAGTTCGACGAAGTGCGCCTCGCTGGCGCGACTGAATAACACCCCGGCGAACAGCGAAACCACTGCCGTACAAGCCGCAAACAGCAGGGCCAGTCGACTGCTTAACGAAAGGCTCCGCATCAGGCCACACGCTCTTCCAGGACGTAACCCATGCCGCGCACCGTGTGGATCAGTTTGTTGGGGAATTCGTCGTCGATCTTCAGGCGCAAACGACGGATCGCGACTTCGATGACATTGGTGTCGCTGTCGAAATTCATGTCCCAGACCTGAGAGGCAATCAGCGATTTGGGCAGGACTTCACCCTGACGGCGCAGGAGCATTTCCAGCAAGGCGAACTCTTTGGCCGTGAGGTCGATGCGCTGGCCGCTGCGTTCGACGCGACGGCGGATCAGGTCCAGGCGCAAATCGGCCAGTTGCAGGCTGGTTTCCTGTGGCGAGGCGCTGCCGCGCCGCAACAGGCTGCGGACCCGGGCCAGCAATTCCGAAAAGGCGAACGGTTTGACCAGATAGTCGTCGGCGCCCAATTCGAGTCCGTGGACCCGGTCCTCCACCGCGTCACGCGCCGTCAGAAAAAGCACGGGCGTATCGAGGCCGGCACTGCGCACCGCTTGCAGAATCTGCCAGCCATCGCGACCGGGCAACATCACGTCGAGAATCAACAAAGCGTAGTCGCCGCTCAGCGCCAGTTGTTGCCCGGTGCTTCCGTCGGCCACCAGTTCGGCGTTGAAACCGGCCTCGGTCAGGCCCTGACGCAAATAGTGGCCGGTTTTCGGTTGGTCTTCGACGATCAGCAATTTCATGAGCGACTCTGGGCAAATGGAACGAACGCTTTATACCGTGGGCAGCATTAATACAGGTCAACCTGACAAAGTTGTAATCTGGCTGTCAGGTTGCGGGCAGTGACGGCAGTTTAGAGTTTTCCACAGGCTGAACCTTATTTTGTTGGAGTACGACGATGTTTTTGCGCAAATCTTTGCTGCGGGTGGCGTGTCTGTTGGCGTTGAGTTCGCCGGTGTGGGCTGGCCCGGCGCAGTCCTACAACTTCGGCCAGCCCGCTGCGGCGGCCGAGGCGACTCGCAGTGTTGAAGTGGTGATGGGCGATATGTCGTTTACGCCCAAGGCCATCGATATCAAGGCCGGTGAGACCATTCGTTTTGTGCTGGTGAATAAAGGCCAGTTGCTGCACGAATTCAACCTGGGGGACGCGGCGATGCATGCCAAACACCAGCAGGAAATGTTGCAGATGCAGCAGAGCGGCATGCTGACGCCTACCGGCATGAAGGAGATGGACCACGGCTCGATGGCGGGCATGGATCATGGAATGATGAAGCACGACGACCCGAACAGCGTCCTCGTCGAGCCGGGTAAAACCGCCGAGCTGACCTGGACCTTCACCAAGGCCACCAGCCTGGAATTTGCCTGCAACATCCCCGGCCATTATCAGGCGGGCATGGTCGGCAAGTTGACTGTCAGTCAGTAAGCACTCAATGGCGGGCGCAAAGGCTGGTAGAATCCGCTGATTCTTCAGTCAGGTTTCCGCCATGCATCCCGCAGCCGAACACTCGCCGCTGGGCAAATCCAGCGAATACATCGCCACTTACACGCCGTCCTTGCTGTTCCCGATTCCGCGTACCGCGAAATGGGCCGAGCTGGGCCTGACGGCTGAAACCCTGCCTTACAAGGGTGTGGACTTCTGGAACTGCTTCGAGCTGTCGTGGCTGTTGCCTTCCGGCAAGCCAGTCGTGGCGATTGGTGAGTTCAGCATCCCGGCGGATTCGCCGAATATCATCGAATCGAAGTCGTTCAAGCTGTACCTGAATTCGCTGAACCAGACGCCGTTCGCCGATACGGCGAGCCTCGAAGCGACGCTGGCCAAAGACCTGTCGGCTGCTGCCGGCAAACCGGTTGGCGTGCGCATTCGCAGCCTTAAGGACGTTGAGTCCGAAGGCGTGGTTGCGTTGCCGGGTGTGTGTATTGATGACCTGGACATCAGCGTCAGCAACTACGAGCATCCGCGTCCGGAGCTGCTGCGTTGCGATGAATCGCGCATCGTGGAGGAGAGCGTGCACAGCCATTTGCTCAAATCCAACTGCCCGGTCACCAGCCAGCCGGATTGGGGCAGCGTGGCGGTGGAATACCGTGGCGCTGCACTGGATCACGCGAGTTTGCTGGAATACATCGTGAGCTTCCGTCAGCACTCGGACTTTCATGAGCAGTGTGTGGAGCGGATTTTCCTCGACTTGCAGCGGTTGCTGAAGCCGGAGAAGTTGACGGTGTATGCGCGGTATGTGCGCCGTGGCGGGCTGGATATCAACCCCTATCGCAGCACTGAAACCGCTCAACTGCCGAACCACCGGCTGGTCCGACAGTGAAGATCTAATGCGCGAGTGCTTTGCAAATCCCGGATATTGAAAAGCCCCGCTATCGCTAGCGGGGCTTTTTTGTATCCGGCGGGTTCAGATCCCGATGTTGCCCAGGGTTTGCGCGATGTTGCGCAACGTGCCAGCAATAACAGGGTGTTCGAGTTCAAAGCGTTCAACGGCCAGGTTGACGCCGTCAGCCAGGCTCGAATCCTTGGTTTTGGTTTCCAGTTCAAGTTCCAGTTCGATCTGTTGCATCAGCGCGTGCAGGTCGTCGCGCTCGGCTTCGGACAGCGGTGGATTCTGTTCCAATTGCTCGCGCAGAGTATTGAGCTGTTCTTGCAGTTCGCGGGCAGGCATGGCGTTCTTCCTTTTATCGATAGGCACTGGCATAGACCGCAGCCTCGCGCCAAAGGTCTATGGCTGGCCTTTAGATTAATCCACTTGCGCGCAACCTGCATGATCTCGGTCAGGGCTTTTCGCCTTTGAGCCGGCGCGAGCTGATATCGGCCAGGCAGGTATCGAGATCGCCGAGATGATCGATCACCGAATGCACACCTAAACCGAATAGCTGCATCGTCGCCTTGCCGCGCAAGTGCTCGCGTTCCTTTAGGGTCAATGCGTGCCATTCACCCGGTCCGAGGCCGCAGAGCGATCCGCAGGACGCCAGGCCAATCGTCCACAACCCGGCATTCAAGCCCGATTGCAGCAACCGTGGCTCGCCACTGACCAGCACGCAGCCATCCAGGCGTTCGACATTCAACGCCATCAGGGCTTGCCAGCAAGCGTTTGGCGCCGGCCATGGATTGATTGTTGCGGGATGTTTCGACGAGGAGATCCAGGAGGGCAGGGTGACGGCCAGGGAATGGCTGAGGGCGGGGGGTAATTCATCAAGCCATGCGCAGGGAATTTGCTGGCGCTGCAAACTGAGCAGGCTGTCCAGCGCGCCGGGAGTGGCTTCGGCGTGCTCGGCAGAATAAGCCCCGTTCGCGCGCGTTCGGGCGCCGAAATCCACCAGGCAACCACTGAGGCCGAACAGGACGGCAGTCAAACTGGGTGCTGCAATGGGCAAGGCTTCGGCGTGCGGCATAGGAGCGTCCCTGAAATAGTGACAAGGCTATGCGGCGTCAGTGACAGTTGAGTGACATTATGTGAAGCGCTCTCAATCCGGACGATTCATCTCTAGGTGAATGCGCGCGTTACTGCCTAAACCGGCTTTTCCGTCTTATACTGATCAGCTTAACGCCCGGGCCAAGCGCTCGCGCCAGTAAAAAAATCCAAGGAGTTTTTCTATGCGCTGGAGCAATCATCTCGCTCAGCTTTTTGTGTGTGCCAGCGTTTTGCTGGTTCCGTTTGCGGCTCAGGCTGCGTCGGAAGACGACCCTTGGGAAAGCGTTAACCGTCCGATCTACAAGTTCAACGATGTGATCGACACCTATGCGCTCAAGCCTGTGGCTCAGGGCTATGAGTTCATCACGCCGCAGTTTTTGGAAGACGGCATCCATAACATGTTCCGCAACGTCGGTGACGTCACCAACCTGGTGAACAACATTCTGCAGGCCAAACCGGCCGCCGCAGGCGTCGATACCGCACGTATCATCTTCAATACCACGTTCGGCTTGCTGGGATTTTTCGATGTGGGCACCAAGATGGGCCTGAATCGCAACGACGAAGACTTCGGTCAAACCCTCGGCTACTGGGGAATGGGCAGCGGTCCTTACGTGATGCTGCCGCTGTTGGGTCCAAGCACCTTGCGTGATGCGCCGTCCAAGTTCGTCGACAGCTACACAGGTCCGTATCCGTACATCAACGACGTGCCGGTGCGTAACTCGGTCTTCGGCCTGAACATCGTCGACACGCGCGCCAGCTTGCTGTCGAGCGAGAAGCTGATCACCGGCGACAAGTACACCTTCATCCGTAATGCTTACTTGCAGAACCGCGAGTTCAAAGTGAAAGACGGCCAGGTTGAAGACGATTTTTAATCTCGACCGATAAACGAAGAAGGCGGCCCATGGGCCGCCTTCTTTCGTTTGGATCCGGCTTATTTCATCTTCAAGATTGTAAGCCCGAGTTTCTGACCTTCGCCGTCCAAAGGCTTCACCCACACCACTTCGGTATCAGCCTCAAGGCCTTTTAATGCGACGTGATCGGAATCGATGCGCACGTTGAGCCGGTCACCCACCTTGAACTCACGCTTCGCTTCAACCTGCATGCCACCGCTGGAAAGGTCGATGCAGACGGCTGGAATCTCATCACCTTCATGAATCAACGACACCTCGGCATCGACTCGCATCCGGATGAAATCGCGCTTTTCGCTATAGTCCCGACCGGTTTGACTCATGGGCTCGATCCTTCCATTGGGTTACGGATTTGTCTGTTCTTATAACTCCCGGTGATTTGACAAGTAAAGACGCCAAGCGAGCATCCGCGTGAGCTTGAAACGCCTCTCGGATGGGAGTACCGTCTGCGCCTTAGAAGGGCACCTCTGGTGTACAGGTGAGTAGGGCAAATGCTCGAAAACGGTGCAATAGAGAGGCTAGAAAGCGAATCCAGTAGTGTGAGCCGGGCTTGATCCCCGTGCCTGCTACGCCAACCTAATTCTGGCGCCGTTTGCCCACATGCCAAAAACCAGTGCCACGCTGCTGATAATCGATGATGACGAAGTAGTGCGCGCGAGTCTCGCGGCCTATTTGGAAGACAGTGGTTTCAGTGTCCTGCAGGCCAGCAATGGCCAACAGGGTCTTCAGGTATTCGAGCAAGACAAGCCCGACCTGGTCATCTGCGATCTGCGCATGCCGCAGATGGGCGGACTCGAACTCATTCGCCAGGTTACCGAACGGTCCCCGCAAACGCCGGTGATTGTGGTTTCGGGTGCCGGCGTGATGAACGACGCGGTAGAGGCATTGCGCCTTGGCGCGGCGGACTACCTGATCAAACCTCTCGAAGATCTGGCCGTGCTCGAGCACTCTGTGCGCCGGGCCCTGGACCGTGCGCGTCTGCTGCTGGAAAACCAGCGCTACCGCGAGAAGCTGGAAAAGGCCAACCGTGAGCTCGCCGCCAGCCTGAACCTGCTCCAGGAAGACCAGAATGCCGGTCGCCAGGTGCAGATGAACATGCTGCCGGTCAGCCCCTGGACCATCAACGAGTTCCAGTTTGCGCACCAGATCATCCCGTCGTTGTACCTGTCGGGTGATTTCGTTGACTACTTTCGGGTCGATGAGCGTAGGGTAGCTTTCTACCTGGCAGACGTTTCCGGGCATGGCGCTTCTTCAGCGTTCGTCACCGTACTGCTGAAGTTCATGACGACGCGCTTGTTGTTCGAATCCAAGCGCAGCGGCACATTGCCGGAATTCAAGCCTTCGGAGGTCCTTGGTCATATCAACCGAGGCCTGATCAGTTGTAAGCTGGGTAAACACGTCACAATGGTCGGTGGAGTCATCGACGAGGAGACAGGTTTGTTGACCTATAGCATCGGTGGTCATTTGCCGTTGCCTGTGTTGTACACGCCAGACAGTGTTCGTTATCTGGAAGGGCGCGGTCTGCCGGTGGGCCTCTTTAATGAAGCCACCTACGAAGACCACGTGCTGGAGCTGCCGCCGACGTTCAGCCTGACGCTGATGTCTGATGGCATCCTGGACCTTTTGCCAGAACCCACACTCAAAGAAAAAGAAGCGGCGTTGCCCCAACGGGTCAAGGCTGCGGGCGGCACCCTGGATGGGCTGCGGCAGGTTTTTGGATTGGCCACGCTTGGGGAGATGCCGGATGATATCGCCCTATTGGTGTTGAGCAGGAATCTTTAATGAGTACCGGTAGAATCCAGTTCGCCGAGCAGGATGGCACCTTCGTCCTGAAATTCGTCGGTGAAGTTCGCCTGACCCTGTGTTCGGCGTTGGATGCGACTATTGATCGGATCTTCACCGCGTTGAACTTCAACGCGATCGTGATCGACCTGACCGAAACCCGCAGCATCGACAGCACCACCCTTGGCCTGCTGGCTAAATTGTCGATCCTGTCGCGGCAGAAGGTCGGCCTGCTGCCGACTGTCGTCACCACCCACGAAGACATCACCCGTCTGTTGGAGTCCATGGGCTTCGAGCAAGTGTTCAACATTGTTGACCAGCCTGTGCCGTGCCCGGAATGCCTGGACGACTTGCCAGACCAGGATCAGTCCGAAGAAGTGGTGAGGATCAAGGTGCTTGAAGCCCACAAAATCCTCATGGGGCTCAATGACCACAACCGCGAAGCGTTCCATGATCTGGTGAATGCGCTGGAGCGTCACTGATCACTTGAAATAACGGGCACAAAAAAGGGCGAACCCACCAAGGTTCGCCCTTTTTGCATTGCGCTATCTCAAATCACAGCTTGGCTTGCAGCAGAGCCTCAAGCTTTTCCTGGTCGCGAGCAAACTGACGAATGCCCTCGGCCAGTTTCTCGGTCGCCATCGCATCTTCGTTGGATAACCAACGGAACTGCGCTTCATTCAAGCTCAAGCGCGCTTCACCGGCATGCCCGGGTGCCAGCTTGCGCTCAAGCTTGCCCGTGTCCGCCGCCAGCTTCTCAAGCAGGTCCGGGCTGATGGTCAGGCGATCGCAACCGGCCAATTGCTCAATCTGGCTCAGGTTACGGAAGCTCGCGCCCATCACCACCGTCTTGTAATCATTGGCTTTGTAGTAGTTGTAGATGCGCGTCACCGACTGCACGCCCGGATCATCCGCGCCGGTGTAATCGTTGCCGTTGGCTTTCTTGTACCAGTCGTAAATCCGGCCCACGAACGGCGAAATCAGGAACACACCCGCATCGGCACAAGCCGCCGCCTGAGCAAACGAGAACAACAGCGTCAGGTTGGTCTGAATGCCTTCTTTTTCCAGTGTCTCCGCTGCGCGAATGCCTTCCCAGGTGGAGGCAATCTTGATCAGTACGCGGTCACGGCCAATGCCGGCCTTGTCGTACAGCTCGATCAGACGGTGCGCACGCTTCAATACCGCGTCAGTGTCGAACGAGAGGCGCGCATCCACTTCGGTGGAAATGCGGCCCGGGACAACTTTCAGAATTTCTTGGCCGACTGCGACGCCAAAACGGTCGCTGGCCAGGCCCACATCGCCTTTGCAATCGTGAACGCAGGCGTTCAGCAATTCTGCATAGGCAGGAATCGCCGCGGCTTTGAGTAGCAGGGAAGGGTTGGTGGTGGCGTCCACCGGTTTAACGCGAGCGATCGCTTCGAAGTCGCCGGTATCGGCAACCACGGTGGTCATTTGTTTCAGTTGTTCCAGCTTGGAAGTCATGGGCGTGCTCTGTCCTGTGGGTCTAATGACATTACCCGAGCGCTGACAGCCACTCAAGGGCGCATGTACGTATCAATGGCCCCAGCGGCAACAACCTGAAAACGGCTGTTTGAATGGCGGGGCACGGTATCGGTTAATACGATGCCAAAACCGGGCGCAGGTTCAAAGTAACTGACCGTTGACGCCTTATCTAGAGGGGATATCGATGTTAAAAAGGGTCGGGGCCGTTCGTTATAATATGTCAAATAGTGAGGCCCGGATGCCGTGTAACGTGCTGCTGATAAATGGATCTATCGGACGGGGAAATGACTTCACAGGGGAAGCAGGTGTCTGGAAATGTGGAGGCCTTCGATGACCTTATCCTGGGTTATGTCCTGAAGAAACTCACCGAAGTATTTGAAGAGTTGATGGCGGTTTCAAAAGATAACCACCCGGATAATTTGAAGGGTGTGGTTGAAATGGGAAGGGTTGAAGCTGCAAAAAATATTTCCGGTTGGCTGAAGCGAGTGAAACACGGCGTGCCTTCTCAAGTAACGCGCGTAATGATGGAGCAAATGAATGACGCGCAACAACGTCAGCAATACCTGCGCATTGAAGCGCACGTCGTCTTGTTGGAAGTGATGGTGGAAGCCTCACTGGCGCTCGACGCGACGAGTTATTCCGATTGTAAGAACAAGAGCCTCCATTAACCATGGAGGCCTTTATTCATTGTGCCTTTAATAGCGTCTTGACGGCCGCTTCCGCTGGTTCTGAGTTGCCATCAGAAGACTTTAATCCAACACTTCGCTCTCGATCGTTGCTGCCTGAGTCGCTGTTTTTTCATTCGTAAAGACAGGTTAGCGGTATGTTCAGTTGCTTGACGTCGGTAATGAACTTGGTGAGGCGTGTGGCCTGTCCGGTAGTATATGGGCAGAGCGGCGTGAACATGTGGTGTATGTCGAGCATGTTGACGACATGCGCTGGTCCGACGCCCTGAAGGTCGGCTTTGCACAGTGCCTGGCAATGATACCGGGCACCTCACGCTCTGGATCGACCATTATCGGCGGCTTGCTGTTTGGCCTGTCGCGCAAGGCTGCCACCGAGTTTTCGTTCTTTCTGGCCATGCCAACCATGGTTGGCGCCGCCGTTTACTCAGGTTACAAGTATCGGGACCTGTTCCAGGCGGGCGACCTGTCAGTGTTTGTCTTGGGTTTTGTCACCGCGTTCTTTTTCGCCATGATTGCTGTGCGCGGCTTGCTCAAGTTCATCGCCAGCCATAGTTACGCCGCATTTGCCTGGTACCGGATCGCATTCGGTTTGTTGATCCTGGCAACCTTGGCATTCGGCTGGGCTAACTGGACTGAGGCGGCAGCGCTCTGACAAACACCAGGCTGCGGGAACCCAAGCCTGGTTTATTCACTCGCCAATCGCTAACCGTTAGCGCCCCTCAAGTAACTCTGCCGCCTGATCCAGCAACGCCAAAGGCTCTTTAGCCTTGTGAATATCCACCGACAACAACTGCCGAAACTTGCGCGCCCCCGGAAACCCGGTGCCCAGCCCCAGCACATGCCGGGTGATATGGTGCATCGAGCCACCCGCATCGAGGTGTGCGGCAATGTAAGGCCGCAACTGCGCCAACGCCTCGGCGCGGCTGATCACCGGTGCTGTACTGCCGAACAGTTGCTGATCCACTTCAGCCATCACATAAGGATTGTGGTACGCCTCGCGACCCAACATCACGCCGTCGAACGTCTGCAAATGCTCGTGACAGGCCTCCAGCGTCTTGATCCCGCCGTTAAGAATAATCTCCAACTCCGGAAAATCCGTTTTCAACTGCGCCGCCACGTCATAACGCAGGGGCGGAATGTCGCGGTTTTCCTTCGGCGACAACCCCTCAAGAATCGCAATCCGCGCATGCACCGTAAAACTCGTGCACCCGGCATCCCGAACCGTGCCAACGAAATCACACAACTCCTCGTAACTGTCCCGGCCATTGATCCCGATACGGTGCTTCACCGTCACTGGAATCGACACCGCATCGCGCATCGCCTTCACACAATCCGCCACCAACTGCGGATGCCCCATCAGGCACGCGCCAATCATGTTGTTCTGCACCCGATCACTCGGGCAGCCGACGTTGAGATTCACCTCGTCGTAGCCGTGTTCCTGAGCCATGCGGGCGCAGGCGGCGAGGTCCAGCGGGACGCTGCCACCGAGTTGCAGGGCGAGCGGGTGCTCGGCTTCGTTGTGACGGAGGAAGCGATCGTGATCGCCATTGAGCAGCGCACCGGTCGTGACCATTTCGGTGTAGAGGAGGGCGTGTTTCGACAATAGGCGTAGGAAAAAACGGCAGTGTCTATCAGTCCAATCCATCATCGGGGCGACGGAGAAACGGCGGGAGAGCGGGGCGGGGGCGGCAGTGATTGGGGGCATTTGGGATCTGGAATCGGTGGGGCGAAAGACCGGAGTTTATCAGGAATGGGTTGGTTGGGTTGAGGCGAGTCCTGCGGGATAAGCCTCCGGACGCAGGGAACGGTATTGAGCGAGACAGTCATCAGACGGACCGATGGCATCTGGCTAAAAATTACAAGGCTGTATGAGGAGCGTATTGGTCAGATTACAAGAGGTCAGGCCGACCTGTTCAAAGTTGAGGCGCCTGTAGAGGCTTTCTGATTTTTGAACTGAAAAGGAGGCTACGCGTTAGACAGCTCTGCCCCTTTTCTCGAGCACTCTCGTCAAGGGCCCAACTCAAAAAAACCAACTCCGATCATTTTCCAATGCCTGGCGGCAAAGCTTGAGCTGCGAATTATAACTCTGTGATTGTTGTTCTACTTTGCGCGCTACTTGCATCAGCCAAGGCTTGGCGAGATACGTGCCATTACGATAACCCCCACGGCCCTCGTGGTAAGCGAGGTATTGGTTGTAAGTATCCCATTTGGAGATCCCGAGTTGGCGCTGGGTGCCGGTTGTGTACCAGCCAATGAACATGATCGCGTCATCAAAGTTGTCACGCGAACCGCCATTGCCGGTGCCGCTTTTGTACTCACCCCACACCGGATCCTGCGCTTGCGCATAGCCGTAGGCGGAACTGACTCGACCCCAAGGGATAACCCACAGCAGGTAGTCGCGAGGTGGCAAGGCATCGGCAATAAAACTGCTTTCTTGCTTCATGATGGCCATCGCTACATGTTGAGGCGTGCCCCACTTCTCCTGCATTTTCAGCGAGTCTTCATACCAATCGGGGTATTCAAGATAAATGTTGCAGAGATTGTTCTGGTCTTTTGGCGGTGACGTAGTGCAGCCCGTCAAGATCAGCAACAACACTACAGGTATCCATGTTCGCGATTGCTTCATTCATCGTGTCTCGGAAAAGAGTAAGGGCGACAGTCAGCCCATCTACGTTGCTCGTTGCTCGCGAGCAAAGCACCGCTAGCAACGTCTGATGCCATTTGGCTGGATGGGGTCACCCGTTAGGCGGTTGGCTTTGTAACGTTCTGCGACCATTGAACCGACCCAACACTGCGATTCCTGAACCAACGCTGTCGCCCCGCAAAGTTTCATAATCCCCCGCGAAATTGCAGCCTAGGATGACAACTAAACCTCGTATCACCGCGCCCTCCACCCCACAGGGAACTGAAAAATGATCTCGAATCTCTTCAAAGTCGTGCTAATCGGGGGTGCAGTGCTGTTGAGCGCCTGTTCGGGTGCAAGTACCCATAGCGAGTATTCTGAAGCCAGCCTGCCTTCTGCCGGTTTTGGCCCGGGGCCGACCAACAATCCCGGCAAGTTGAATGTACATGGTAGTGCGCTCGGCAACAGTTTCGGCGAGTACAGTTCGGGGTTGTTGCACGACGATTAGCTAACGGCGGAAGTGTTTCCGCCGTTTTGTGATTTGCCTGAGATGGCGTGTGGGGGCTAGCGGGTTATTTAGTCTCGGGCGTCGCTATCCACTGGCTAAGAACCTTCTGGTAGGTGCCCGTCACCTTGGCCAGGTGCAGCCACTGATCGACATACAGCTTCCAGGTGATGTCGTCGCGCGGCAGCAGGTAAGCCTTTTCCCCATACTGCATGAACTGGCTCGGGTTCACTGCGCACAAACCGGGTTTTAGTTTCTGCTGGTACAGCGCTTCCGACGCATCGGTAATCATCACGTCAGCCTTCTTGTCCAGCAGTTCGTGGAAGATGGTCACGTTGTCGTGAAGGCTTAGTTGCGCCTTGGGCAGGAAGGCGTGAACAAACGCTTCGTTCGTGCCACCGGCCGGTTCAACCAGGCGCACTGATGGCTGGTTGATTTGCTCGATGGTTTGATACTGCGCCTGCTCTTCACAGCGCACTAACGGGACTTTGCCGTCGACGTCCAGCATGGTGCTGAAGAAGGCTTTTTTCTGCCGTTCCAGCGTCACCGAGATTCCGCCCATGCCGATGTCGCACTTGCCCGCCAGCATGTCCGGCATCAGGGTTTTCCAGGTGGTTGGCACCCATTCAACTTTGGCACCGAGGCTGTCCGCCAGTGATCGGGCCATGGCGATGTCGATGCCTGAATATTCACCGTCCTCGGCTTTGGAGGTATAGGGTTTGTAGTCACCTGTGGTGCACACGCGAAGTTGGCGTTGCTGAATGACGCTGTCCAGATGCGAGGGTTCTGCCTGAACGCCAAACGATAGAGCGAACAAACCACCGAGCATCATTGTGCTTTTTATGTTCTTCATTGTTCTCGGACTTTTTTGATGGAATTTCATCAGCCCGGCGTTAACGCAGAGCCGTCCCCGAACGGATAATAAACACTAAATACCATCCAGGGGACGCGTGTCGCTGTTCCCGGTCCGTCAACATTGAGTTGACGGCGAGACTGAGAGGGCTGTCTTTCAGAAGACTGAGGAGGGGGCAGTGATGTTTACTTGCGGATGGTCGATTTGGACGCCGATGCAACCGTGCCACTGCCGCAGTTGATATACGAAGAGGTCTTCAACCAACGCTGATCCGGATAGTAGGAAAACAACAGCTGCCCATCTTTCATCGAATCAATCAGCCGATGCGCAATCGCCGGCCTGACGGCCGGGCAGCCGAGGCTTCGGCCAATCCGGCCATTGACCCGGGCCAGCATTGGATTCACATAGGGCGCGCCGTGAATCACGATTGCCCGGTCAAAGGCGTTGTCGTTGAAACCCGGTTCCAGTCCTTCCATGCGCAGCGAGTAGCCGTTCTGGCCGACATAACTTGACTGTGTCCGGTACAAGCCGAGGCTGGTGGCGAAGCTTTCGTTTTGATTGGAAAAGTTGACGGCCATGTTCTCGCCGCTGTTTCGACCGTGGGCCACCAGTTCATGGAACAGCAACTTGCGCTTTTTAAGGTCGAATACCCACAACCGTTGTTCGGTGGAGGGCAGGGAATAGTCGATGATCGCAAGCCTTTGGACAGGGGCTGCGCCTTGAGCGATGCTGCATTGTGAAGCGCGGACGGCCAGGTTAATGACTTTGGCGTCGGCTCCCGGCGCTGCTTTGACGAGGGCGGCGGCCAGCGAATCGGCGTAGGCTGACGGTACGGACATTGCAGTCAGTAACAGGGCCGCCAATGGAAGGCCAAAACGTAGTAGCGCCATATAGATGTCTCATCATGTTAAGTTCGAGTCTAGCAGTGCGTGGGAAGCTAGCGAGTGAATGCGGGAGATTAAGGATTATCCATGGTGCAATTAACAAGGTTATTCGTCATAAGCCGCGTATTTTTTATGGGCTTTCTGATCAGCGGTGCAGCAGTCGCCGAAACTTCGCCGATTGAGCCGGTAACTGCGCCGAGCACCGCGATGGATGCCGCTGCGGATGACAACGTCGCTCAAACGATTCAGGCATCACTTGCGCCATTGAAAACCGCCTTCCCGCCCTTGCTCACTTCAAAGCGCTATCGGCGGGTGGATGTCAGTCGGCTGGTCATGGATTTTTATACCCATCGCGCCTATCGCGCAGCCTGGTCCAACGACAGCGATGTCGCACAGCTGATCAAAAGTTTGAGCAACCTCCAGGCCGAGGGTCTGAACCCGGCGGATTTCCATATCGATGAAATTGTCCGCACTCAGCCGTCGGTACAGGCGTTGACCGCCACGACTGAGCAGCGGGCAGCGTTTGATATTGCCACCACCCACACCTTTATTACCGCGTTGCTGCAATTACGGCGCGGCAAGGTCGACCCTTCGCGGCTCGACAATCACTGGAATTTTGACTCCAGTGGCGTCGATCCCCGTAACGACATCAACGCCTTCTTCGCTGCGCTCGACAATCACGACGTGGCAAGCGCCTTTGCCCTGGCGCCGCCGCAAGAAGCGGTGTACGTCAGTTTGCGTCAGGCGTTGGCGCAACTTCGAGGCATTCGGGACAGGGGCGGCTGGCCGAAAGTGGTGGTGGACCATTCTCTCAAGCCCGGCATGGACGAGCCCGCTGTTGCGCAGTTGCGCGCGAGGATGGTCGCGGCAGGTTTTCTCGATCCGCGCTTGAACCACGGTACGAAGTACGACGGCGCCGTCACTGCAGCGGTGAAAAAGTACCAGACCGAGCAGTACCTTGGTGCAGATGGTATGGCGGGCGCGACGACCCTGGCGGCATTGAATGTGCCGGTTGAGTCGCGCATCGACCAGGTGCGGGTGAACATGGAGCGGGCGCGTTGGCTGCTTTATAAACTGCAAGGCACGTTCGTTATCGTCGATATCGCTGGCTATAAGGTGGCGATGTACCGCGATGGTCAACCGATCTGGCGCTCCCGGGTGCAGGTGGGCAAAACGGCGCGCAATACCCCGATTTTTCAGGCGCAGATTACCTACATCACCTTCAACCCGACCTGGACGGTACCGCCGACGATCCTCAAGGAAGACGTGATTCCCAAAGTCCAGGCCAACCCAGGCTACCTGGCCAGCAACCGGATACGCGTGCTGGATCGAGAAGGCAACGTGCTCGACCCGTCCGCCGTCGATTGGAACAATGCACGCGGGCTCACCCTGCGGCAGGATGCCGGGCCTGAGAGCTCGCTGGGCCAGGTCGTGATCCGCTTCCCCAACGACTATGCGATTTATCTCCACGACACGCCGCATCGCGAGTTGTTTGCCAAGACTGTCCGCGCGACCAGTTCGGGCTGCATTCGGGTAGAGAACCCGCTGCAACTGGTGGAACTGTTGTTCAACGACCCGGTGAAATGGAACAGCGCCGGCATTCAAAAACAATTGGCCAATGGCAAGACCGAGAACATCCGGCTTCCGGTGAAAGTGCCAGTGTTGTTGGCGTATTGGACGGTGGACCTGGAGAGTGACGGGCGAGTGGCGTTCAAACCTGATGTGTATGGTTATGACGCGCCGGTGTTGCAGGCGCTGAACCGTCCGGCGCCCCTGCCGGCGCTGGATTTACGTGCGGCGGCAGGGTCGGTGGTGGCGTCGGGGCCGGGTGTGCAATAAGGAGGGGGACGTTAGGCTTGGACCCCTTATGTCGCGCTGGTCTAGAGTTCCAGGCCGTCTTGCACTGCCGTCAGCAAGATGTGTTCTGTTAACGCCACCGCATCGGCTTGTTCACCGGACTGCTCAATCGTCTGCAGCCACCAATGCGTCTCGCCGTGCTCATCCACAGTGCGCAACAGGGCGAGTTCTTTACTTTTGGAATGAATCTCGATGCGCCCCTCGCCATCCGTGGTGAAGCGGGCGACCGGGTCGAACGTCAGGGTGTGGCGATTACCTTCGATCACCAGTTGGTCGATGGCATAGTCGAACGTTTCCCCGTCCTGACTGTTCTCGATGACATGAGTGGGATTACGCCGCAGAACCAAACCCACTTCGGTCAGCGGATGCAACCAAATCTCGATCTGACGATACAGTTCGTAAACCTGGCTCGGCCAGCCGTCGATCGCCTGATCGGCGCAGGTGGACCCGGTGTGTTTCAACTTCGCGACGAGCTCGTCTGTCTTACTCATTTCGACTCCTTGTTGTGATGTAAGGGTAAGCGTAGCGCCTCCAACGTCATCCGGGTCTTGCCTTGGGTCATGCCTGCCATACAAACGTGACAATTCTTTTCAGACTGGCAGGACCGTCAACTCTCCGCAAAAAAATCCACCAGTCCGCGCTGCAACCGGGTCAGCCGAGAGTGCTCGCGCACATTCGATGCGGCGTCAGTCCAAAGCACAATTGCCCCTCACCACGGCGTAGACTAAGCTCACAAAAAATAAGGGTTTTGGGCCTTCGCCCACGCCTTACCCTTTCAGGACGAGCTTTTGCCTATCCCTCTTCACGACCCGCACCACCCCCCCGGCGGCGCGTTGAAACGGTTGCCGCTGCTGACAGCATCGGTGCTTTTCATTGCGACGGTGTGCCTGTGCCTCTGTGTTTTGTTGTACCTGCAACTGGAGCAGTCGCGCCGCCACGATCTGGACGAAGCGCAAGTGGCCTCGTCAAACCTGACCCGGGCGATGGCGCAGCAGGCTGAAGACACCTTCATGAAAGCCGACTTGGTGCTGACCAGCCTGGTGGACTGGATTCAAGCCGACGGTTATGGCGCTGCACAACGGCCGCGCTTGCAGAAAGCCTTTGCCCGCCGGGTGCTGACGCTGGACCAGTTGCACGGGATTTTCCTGTTCGACAAGCAAGGGCAGTGGGTAGTGACCTCGTTCGAGGATATGCCTCGAGGGGCCGGGGTGGCTGATCGTGAATACTTCAAGTTTCACCAGCAAAACGTGTCGTCGGTCGTGCACATCGGACCGGCCATCCGCAGTCGGCAGAATGGCGAGTGGATCATTCCAGTGTCCAAGCGCGTCAATGACAAGAGCGGCAAATTTCAGGGCGTAGTGCTGGCCGGCATCAAGATGGCGTACTTCGATCAATTCTTCAAAAGCTTCAGCATCGATGACAAGGGTTCGATGTTTTTGGCCCTGACCGACGGAACACTGTTGGCGCGACGGCCGTTTGTGGAGTCGCTGATCAACACGTCATTGGCCAAGGGCGACATCTTTCAGACGCTGCTGCCGAACGCACCGGCCGGCAGCGCGATGATCAGTTCGGTCGTGGACGGCATCGTCCGTCTGTACGGCTATCGTCAGCTTGAAGGTTATCCGCTGGTGGTTTCCGCAGCGTCCTCACGGGACGCGGTGCTCAAGGACTGGTATGACACGGCGTTTCAATCCAGCGTCATCGTGGCGCTGGTGATCCTGGGGGTTGGGCTGTTCGGCTGGGTGTTCATCCATCAGGTGCGCGACGGTGAGAGGATCGAGGCTGATTTACGCAAGGCGCAAGAAGCGCTGGAGCTGATTGCCACTCACGATAGTCTGACCGGCCTGGCCAATCGTCGGTTGTTTGAAAGGGCACTGGACATCGAATTCGCGCGCGGGGCCCGGCAGTTGAGTTCATTGGGCCTGGTCATGCTCGATATTGATTTCTTCAAACGCTACAACGACACCTACGGCCATGTCGCCGGCGACCATTGCCTGGCCGAGGTGGCGCGAGCGTTGAAGAGTTGCTGTCATCGCAAGGCCGATCTGGCGGTGCGTTATGGTGGAGAAGAGTTCGCCGTGTTGCTGCCCAACACTGACATTCATGGCGCGTTGGCGATTGCCGAGCAAATCCGCCGCAGCGTCATGGACAAGAACATCACCCACAGTGGTTCGCCTACGGGCTATGTGACGGTCAGTCTGGGCTGTTACGCATTTATACCGACCGGGCGCGACAGCATTGAGGTGTTCATCGAACGCGCTGATGCCGCGTTGTATCAGGCCAAGCATTCGGGGCGTAACCGGTCCTGCGTGTTGTCGATGGAAGGGGGGATGGAGGCGCTGGCGCGCTCGGATCGTTGAGTCGATCGCCTCGTTGTTTCAGTGTTGCGACATCCCCGACAACCGGCGGTCCGCCTGTCAATTTCTGGCTGAATCGAACGTCTAGATTTCCATCAGCCCTGCCGAGCCGGGCAACGCTCCCCCAGCGTACGGGCAATCGGCCAAATGTTGATTACTCAAGCATTGACAGCCGTTGCGCCACCCCTCGCGGCTGCTGCCGTTTTCCCATTAGGCCAGCCAGGCTCAACCGAAAGTCACTCCCGAAGAAACGCACGCCATTGGGTGCTGGACCCGGCCGTGAAAGCCGCGCTGCAGACGGTGCCTGATGAAGCGCAGACGCTGATGAAGTGGAACGTGGCAACCCTTGCTCGGGTGGTCAATGGCGGGTCGATGAACACCGACACCATGGGCGTCTATGGCAACTACTACCTTAAGCGCGCGATCGTGGCACAGGTCGGGTTGGGGGCGAACTTGCCCGGGGACGCGATTTATCCGCTGAACCTGGGCGATGACCAGGGCAAGCCGCTCGACGGGGCCAACAAGTACGTGCTGCATTTCGATCCAATTGGCTGCCCGCTCCCAAAGGCGCGTTCAACTTGACCATGCGCTTGTACGGCCCGAAACCCAAAGCGTTGAACGGCAAGTGGAACCCTCCCGCAGTCAAGCGCATGTAATGGACGGGTAATGAAAGCGGGCCATGAATCGCTTCATGGCCTGCTTTTATTCATTCAACTGCCCGTTCCACCCCCGGCACCTCCGGTTCCGCCACCCGCCGCCCCGGTTCCGCCGCCTGCTCCGGAGCCCGAACCACTGGCGCCGCCATTAGTCCCGGTGCCGGTGCCGCCGCCCGAGTCCGTGTTACTTCCGGCCGGCGGCGTGCCGGGAGTGTGGTCGGTTGACGTGTTCGAACCGCTGTTGGTTCCGGACTGGGAGCCGGTCGAGCTGGTGCCGTCGTTGGACGCTGCAAACGTGGCTGCCGAGGCGACGCCTAATAAGCCCGCGAGTAACAGCGACGTGAATTTTTTGGTCATCATGGTTCGTCTCCAAAAGATGAGTCGTTACCTGATGTTGGTGCGAAGGGCGGGGTGGTTGGTGCCGGTTGGATGACGAGTGGTCAGTGCTTAACCCTCTGATTGGGAGTGAATCAGTGTGGGAGTGAGGTGTTTTCGAGCGACGTATTCCGCCAGTTTCTTCTCGAAGCCGTACCCTGGTTGTTTTCGTCGGAGGCGAATTGCACACGCGCACAGTCCAGCACCTCGAATGCATGGCGCAGCCTCGGGTAAAAGAGAGCCGTCATCGATTGGCAAGTGAGCTACTGACACCTTTAATCGCTTGCTGCGCTGGTCATGGCAACTGTCGCCACTCAATCGGGTCACAACCGGATACTGCCAATCCGCCGCGAGCCCTGGACCATGAAAAACCTGAAAATCGCCACCTTCAATGTCAACGGACTGCGAGCACGCCTGCCCAACTTGTTGGCGTGGCTGGAGCGGGAAAAACCGGACATCGCGTGTCTGCAGGAGCTCAAGTCGGTCGACTCGGCGTTTCCGGTTGCCGAGCTTGAAGCGGCCGGCTATGGTGCCCTCTGGCAGGGGCAGGCGTCGTGGAACGGGGTGGCGATTCTGGCGCGGGATGCGCAACCGCTGGAAAGTCGACGCGGTTTGCCGGGTGACGACACGGACACCCACAGTCGGTATCTGGAAGCGGCAGTGCACGGCGTGCTGGTGGGGTGTCTGTACTTGCCCAATGGCAACCCGCAGCCGGGGCCTAAATTCGATTACAAACTGGCGTGGTTCGAGCGGCTGATCGCCTATGCCAAGGATCTGCAGAACAGCGAACACCCGGTGGTGCTGGCGGGTGACTACAACGTGGTGCCTACCGATCTGGATATTTACAACACGCGCTCCTGGCTCAAGGACGCGCTGCTGCAGCCGCAAAGCCGCGAGTGTTATCAACGATTGCTGGATCAGGGCTGGACTGATTCTTTGCGTCATTTGTATCCGGATGAACGGCTTTACACCTTCTGGGATTATTTCCGCCAGCACTGGCAGAGCAATTCCGGGCTGCGCATCGATCACCTGTTGCTGAACCCGGCGCTGAGTCCCTATCTTCAGGAGGCGGGTGTCGATGCCTGGGTGCGCAATGAACCGCATGCCAGTGATCATGCGCCGACGTGGATTCGTGTGAGTTCGCGCAAGCAACGTTGATATTGATGGACGCCGTGATTGGCGAAATCAATTGTCAGTTGAGCAGGCTTATCCCTTATACATGTCGGCCATCGGCGGAAAGATCCGCGGCCCATGCATAAGGACTGAGCAATGAGCGAGCCACGCCTGACCCACCTTGCGTTGTACCTCCAGCGTCTAGGCTTCGACGCACCTCCGTTACCTACCCTGGAAACCCTGCGTCAGCTGCAACTGCGCCACACCGGTGCCTTCGCGTTTGAAAACCTCACCACGTTGTCGGGCGAGCCCGTGTTGATTGACCTGCCGTCCATCGAGCAGAAAGTCCTGTTCGACGGTCGCGGTGGTTACTGCTATGAACTCAACAACCTGTTCCTGGCCTTGCTCCAGGAACTGGGCTTCGATGCTCGCGGTATTACCGGCCGTGTCGTGATGGGCCAACCCGAAGGCGCATGGACTGCGCGCACGCACCGCTTGAGCCTGGTCACGCTGGACGGCGTGCGCTACATCACTGACGTCGGCTTCGGCGGCATGGTCCCCACCGCACCCCTGATACTCGATACCGACGCTGAACAACTCACTCCCCATGAACCCTATCGCATTGAACGCCATGAAGATGGCTACACCTTGCGGGCCAACGTCGGCGGCGAATGGCGGCCGATGTACATCTTCGATCTCCAGCGTCAGGAAGACATCGACTACACCGTTGGCAATTGGTACGTCTCCACCCATCCCGAGTCATCGTTTGCGCGGCAACTGATGGTCGCCCGGACCGGAGACGGCTGGCGCCGTACGCTGAACAACGGCAGCTTTGCGATACACCGGCTCGGTCGCGAAAGTGAACGGCGCCAGGTGGCGGATGTGGACGAGTTGATCGGGGTGCTGCAGGACGAGTTCGGGATTCGGGTGCCGGAAAATGCACCGTTGAAACGGCGGCTTGAGCAATTGGTTCGCCCAAGCTGAGCCAGTGTCTTTTTTGGCCTCGGCGCGGTGTATTTAAGGCGCCATTACCCGATGAATTTCACTGAGCGCTTCGGTTAGTTTTTTCTCGAGGTTTGTCAGCTCGCCAGGGGTTATCCCCTCTTTGAAATGCCTGGCATTCGCTACAGCCGTGCGCTGATCGAGCTCAGCCGGTGTTTCCCGGTGATTGAGCAATGCCTGACGCAAGGTGTTATTGATCACCGTCTGATAGCCAAAGCCCTCGCTCTCGGCAAGAGAGCGAGCCGCCTCTATGACGGCATCGTCCAGCATGAGGGTGATTCGGGTTTTGCCTTTGCTGGGGGCTATGGCACCACGCTTGGCATTACTGAAGTCGTATTCACCTTTCATCTTCATGGCCTCAATTCACCCTGTCGAAAGGGTATTTCAAAAATTTTAAGGTGCCAGCAAGCCCCACCGATAAGGCCGAAATGGATACCTGTCCATAATCTGACTGGCTAGTTGTATACAACTCTATAGACATTTGTCCTGAGTCTTGCATACAGTGTGCGCATAACAAAAACCAGGGAACCCCCTTAACATGAAAACGCCCCATGTTTCACACCAACGGCCCGAGGATGAAAACCTTGGGATCGGCGCGAATATGGCTTACGGCCTGCAACATGTTCTGACCATGTACGGCGGCATCGTCGCGGTGCCTTTGATCATTGGTCAGGCGGCCGGGCTTTCGCCGGCGGACATCGGTTTGTTGATTGCTGCTTCATTGTTTGCAGGGGGGCTGGCGACGTTACTCCAGACCCTTGGTTTGCCGTTTTTCGGTTGTCAGTTGCCGCTGGTACAGGGCGTATCGTTTTCGGGCGTCGCGACCATGGTGGCGATTGTCAGCAGTGGCGGGGAGGGCGGGTTTCAGTCAATTCTCGGGGCGGTGATTGCCGCGTCGCTGATCGGTTTGCTGATCACGCCGGTGTTCTCACGCATCACCAAGTTCTTCCCGCCCCTGGTCACTGGCATTGTGATTACCACCATCGGCCTGACGCTGATGCCGGTGGCGGCACGCTGGGCTATGGGCGGCAACAGCCACGCGCCGGACTTCGGCAGCATGGCGAACATCGGTCTGGCGGCGGTGACGCTGGTGCTGGTCCTGCTGCTGAGCAAGATCGGCAGCGCGACCATCTCTCGATTGTCGATCCTGCTGGCGATGGTCATCGGCACGATCATCGCGGTGTTCCTCGGTATGGCAGACTTCTCGTCTGTCACTCAGGGCCCGATGTTTGGCTTCCCGACGCCGTTCCATTTCGGCATGCCGACCTTCCACTTCGCCGCCATCCTGTCGATGTGCATCGTAGTCATGGTGACGCTGGTGGAAACCTCGGCGGATATCCTCGCCGTCGGTGAAATCATCGGCACCAAAGTCGACTCCAAGCGCCTGGGTAACGGCCTGCGCGCCGACATGCTCTCCAGCATGATCGCGCCGATCTTCGGTTCGTTCACCCAAAGCGCCTTCGCCCAGAACGTCGGGCTGGTGGCGGTGACCGGGATCAAGAGCCGCTTCGTGGTCGCCACGGGCGGTTTGTTCCTGGTGATCCTCGGCTTGCTGCCCTTCATGGGCCGGGTCATCGCCGCTGTGCCGACGTCGGTTCTCGGTGGCGCCGGTATCGTGCTGTTCGGCACCGTGGCGGCCAGTGGTATTCGTACGCTGTCCAAGGTTGATTACCGTAACAACGTCAACCTGATCATCGTCGCCACTTCCATCGGTTTCGGCATGATTCCGATTGCTGCACCGAATTTCTACGATCACTTCCCAAGCTGGTTCGCGACCATTTTCCACTCGGGCATCAGCTCGTCGGCGATCATGGCCATCGTGCTGAACCTGACCTTCAACCACCTCACGGCCGGTAACTCGGATCAGCAGTCGGTGTTCGCGGCCGGTACGGAGCGCGTACTGCGTTATCAGGATCTGGCAGCGTTGCGCGAAGGGGATTACTTCAGCGAAGGCAAGCTGCATGACTGCGACGGGAAAGAAATCCCGGTGGTGGAGGCGGACCATGGACATGGCGAGCCGCGTGCCGCGCATGCGAAAAGCGGTGAGCATGTCTGACGGCAGCACCTGCTAAGCAGGCCGATCTGTTGAAAAGACAGATCGGCCTTCTGCTTTTCCAACACCCACAAAAAAGCCCCTGAACCTTTCGATTCAGGGGCTTTTCGATATTGCAGTCTGGCTCCACGACCTGGACTCGAACCAGGGACCCAGTGATTAACAGTCACTTGCTCTACCAACTGAGCTATCGCGGAATGGCGCCTATGTTACTGATTCAAAAAGAGAAGTCAAGCGCCTGATAGCAACTTGAGCGTTTCGTCGGGACAGACGGTGGTTTATCGGCCACAAGCGGTTACCAGAATCGTCCCAGAGGTCTACCATGGCTGCCCGGAAGTGGTCACACGCGCTACCGGCCATTCGCCGAAACAGGTATGCGCCATGAATCATTCAATCCTTGCACCTCACACCAACGGGGTGTTCGCATGAGCATCGCTCAGATCAGCTTGCCCAAAGGTGTCGGCCCTCACGCCGAAAAACTGCTCGACGCAATCACGCAGGCCAGTACGGTTGAGGATCTGAACCGTGCGGGTGGCAAGGCCGAGGGTTTTGTTCTGGGCCTAGAAAGTGCCAAGGCGATCAAGAGTCAGATTGCCGAGTCGCTCTATGTCGCCTATGACGACGCCGCCAGCCAGCGCGCTACCGAACTGGCTTAACCGCCAAACGTGAAGGTGCCGAGCATCATCTTTGCGTAGAGCATCGTGGCACCCAGTTGAACCAGCCACAGGGCCAGGCCGCCGAGAAATACGCCCGCAGCGACTTGAAGTACCAGGTTATTCCCGCGTTTGGCCGGGGTGCGAGGGACGAAGTGGTCCAGCTCATCTCGGTCGGCGCGTAGGTCATCATTTTTCATGTGGGTTCTCGTAAAATTCCTGGGTGTACACAAAACCTGCTGGAGTGAGCCTGCTCGCGATGAGGCCTTCACATTCAACATCTATTGTCGCCTGACAGTCCGGTATCGCGAGCAGGCTCACTCCTACAGTTTGAATAGTGGGGAGTCTAGAGGGCTCGCTCCCGTTAACGGGAATTATCTGTGACAAATAAAAAACGGGAAGCCAATCGGCTTCCCGTTTTTCACATCACCGAACGACTCAGATCACCGCAACGATGGCCTTGGTCACTGCGTCGATATTGCTCTGGTTCAGCGCAGCCACGCAGATGCGGCCGGTGTCCAGGGCGTAGATGCCGAATTCGGTGCGCAGGCGGGTGACTTGCTCAACAGTCAGGCCGGAGTAGGAGAACATGCCGCGCTGACGACCGACGAAGCTGAAATCGCGTTGCGGGGCGTTTTTCGCCAGGGTGTCGACCATCTGGATACGCATGCCGCGAATCCGCAGGCGCATTTCAGCCAGTTCCTCTTCCCACTGGGCGCGCAGGACCGGACTGTTCAGCACCGCGGCAACGATGCTTGCACCGTGGGTTGGCGGGTTGGAGTAGTTGGTACGGATCACGCGTTTGACTTGCGACAGCACGCGCGCGCTTTCTTCTTTCGATTCACTGACGATCGACAGAGCGCCAACGCGCTCGCCGTACAGCGAGAACGACTTGGAGAACGAACTCGATACGAAAAAGGTCAGGTCCGACTCGGCGAACAGGCGCACAGCGGCAGCGTCTTCGTCGATGCCGTCGCCAAAGCCCTGGTAAGCCATGTCGAGAAACGGTACGTGGCCTTTGGCTTTAACCACTTCAAGTACGTTCTTCCAGTCGGCCGGGCTCAGGTCCACGCCGGTCGGGTTATGGCAGCAGGCGTGCAGCACAACGATCGAGCCAGAGGGCAGGGCGTTCAGGTCTTCCAGCAGGCCGACACGGTTTACGTCGTGGGTCGCGGCGTCGTAGTAGCGGTAGTTCTGCACCGGGAAACCAGCAGTTTCGAACAGGGCGCGGTGGTTCTCCCAGCTCGGGTCGCTGATGGCCACGACGGCGTTCGGCAGCAGTTGCTTGAGGAAGTCGGCGCCGATTTTCAGTGCACCGGTACCGCCCACGGCCTGGGTGGTGATGACGCGGCCAGCAGCGATCAATGGCGAGTCATTGCCGAACAGCAGTTTCTGCACAGCCTGGTCGTAGGCGGCGATACCGTCGATTGGCAAGTAGCCACGGGAAGCGTGTTGAGCGACGCGAATCGTCTCGGCTTCGACAACGGCGCGCAGGAGTGGAATTTTCCCCTCCTCGTTGCAGTAAACACCGACTCCCAGGTTGACCTTGTTTGTACGGGTATCGGCGTTGAATGCTTCGTTGAGGCCCAGGATTGGATCGCGTGGTGCCATTTCGACAGCGGAGAACAGGCTCATTTTTGCGGCGGCTCTGAATGGAGAGTGGAGGGACGTGTGGCGCTCCAGCCGAATGCACTAGAGCGGTGCACAAACGGGGAGCTAGTATAGAGGCCATCAGCGGCGGATGGCGACAGACGTTTCGGCTTTTCAGCTAAGTTTTTCCGATTATTTTTCGACCGTTAGTCGATTGTCGTCGTCAAAGGAATCAAGGGATGTAGGACGTTTGCCTTGAAAGAGCAGGCAATCGACTCCACATTGAGCACAATCCAGTTTTTTCCTCGGGCGACGTCGGTCGTTTGCGGTCTTTCTCGTCGCTGTCCGGTTTGACCGGTCAGGCGCGACCCCAGGGGTATTGAATGTCTGAATTTCAGCTAGTCACCCGCTTTGAGCCTGCCGGCGATCAGCCGGAAGCCATCCGCCTGATGGTCGAGGGCATCGAAGCCGGGCTGGCGCACCAGACGTTGCTCGGTGTGACCGGGTCCGGCAAGACCTTCAGCATCGCCAACGTGATCGCGCAAGTGCAGCGACCGACCCTGGTGCTGGCGCCGAACAAGACCCTGGCCGCGCAGTTGTACGGCGAGTTCAAGGCGTTCTTCCCGAACAACGCCGTCGAATACTTCGTTTCCTACTACGACTACTACCAGCCCGAAGCCTATGTCCCGTCGTCCGACACCTTTATCGAAAAGGACGCGTCGATCAACGACCACATCGAGCAGATGCGTCTGTCCGCGACCAAGGCGTTGCTGGAGCGCAAAGACGCGATCATCGTCACCACCGTGTCGTGCATCTACGGTCTGGGCAGCCCGGAAACCTATTTGAAGATGGTGTTGCACGTGGATCGCGGTGACAAGCTCGATCAGCGCGCCTTGCTGCGTCGCCTGGCGGACCTGCAATACACCCGCAACGACATGGATTTCGCCCGTGCGACCTTCCGGGTGCGTGGCGATGTGATCGATATCCACCCGGCGGAATCCGATTTTGAAGCAATTCGCATCGAGCTGTTCGATGACGAGGTCGAAAGCCTGTCCGCCTTCGATCCGCTGACTGGCGAAGTGATCCGCAAGCTGCCGCGCTTCACCTTTTACCCGAAAAGCCACTACGTGACCCCGAGAGAAACCCTGCTCGGTGCCGTCGAAGGGATCAAGGTCGAGTTGCAGGAGCGTCTGGATTACCTGCGCACCAACAACAAGCTTGTTGAAGCCCAGCGTCTGGAGCAGCGCACGCGCTTCGACCTGGAAATGATCCTTGAGCTAGGGTATTGCAACGGGATCGAAAACTACTCGCGCTACCTGTCCGGTCGCGAATCCGGCCAGGCGCCACCGACATTGTTTGACTACTTGCCGGCCGATGCCTTGCTGGTGATCGACGAATCCCACGTCAGCGTGCCGCAGGTCGGCGCCATGTATAAGGGCGACCGGTCGCGAAAAGAGACGCTGGTGGAATACGGTTTCCGCCTGCCGTCGGCGCTGGATAACCGGCCAATGCGTTTTGATGAGTTCGAAAGCATTAGCCCGCAGACGATATTTGTCTCGGCGACACCCGGCAATTACGAAGCAGAACACGCAGGTCGAGTCGTTGAACAGTTGGTGCGTCCGACGGGGCTGGTCGATCCGCAAATCGAAATCCGCCCGGCGCTGACTCAGGTCGACGATCTGCTTTCGGAAATCGGCAAGCGTGTCGCGCTGGAAGAGCGCGTTCTGGTCACGACACTGACCAAGCGCATGTCGGAAGACTTGACCGATTATTTGGCCGATCACGGCGTTCGCGTGCGTTATCTGCACTCCGACATCGACACCGTGGAGCGGGTCGAAATTATCCGCGATTTGCGTCTGGGTACGTTCGATGTGCTGGTGGGGATCAACCTGCTGCGTGAAGGCCTGGACATGCCGGAGGTGTCGCTGGTGGCGATCCTCGATGCGGACAAGGAAGGCTTCCTGCGTTCCGAGCGCTCGCTGATTCAGACCATCGGTCGGGCGGCGCGTAACCTCAATGGTCGGGCGATTCTGTACGCCGATCGCATTACCGGCTCCATGGAGCGGGCAATCGGCGAAACCGAGCGCCGTCGCGACAAACAGATCGCCTTCAACCTGGCCAACGGCATCACGCCGAAGGGCGTTTTCAAGGACGTCGCCGACATCATGGAAGGCGCCACCGTGCCGGGTTCGCGCAGCAAGAAGCGCAAAGGCATGGCGAAGGCTGCCGAAGAGAGCGCCAAATACGAAGCAGAATTGCGTTCGCCGGGTGAGATCGCCAAGCGTATCAAAGCCCTGGAAGAGAAGATGTACGCGCTGGCGCGAGATCTGGAGTTTGAAGCGGCGGCGCAGATGCGTGATGAGATCGGCAAGTTGCGGGAGCGGTTGATCACGGTTTGATCGGCTGGGTCTGAGAGGGCTCCTTTGCGAGCGAGCCTGCTCCCACACGTGTCCGCGTAGTTCAGGCGAACTTCAGGCTAATGCGTGGAGCGGGCTTGCTCGGTCGACAGCACACTGCACTTTCCAGCTAGTGCGCCTCCCCAGCCTTAATCCCTTCCGGCAACTTCTTGGTCAGCAAGATCGCCAGCATGCTCACCCCCAACGCAATCCCGACAAAGTGAAACGCATCGTTGTAGGCCATGATCGACGCCTGCTGATGCGCAATCTCACTGATTTTCCCCAGTGCCGCGGTCTCAATACCCAGTCGATCCGCCATCGACGCCAGCCGCTCCGCCACCTGTGGATTGCTCGGTACGATCGCTTCACGCAAGTAATCAAAGTATGTCTTGGTTCGCGCATCCAGCAGAGTGGCGAGGAGGGCGATGCCAATAGCGCCACCGAGGTTGCGCAGGATGTTGAACAGGCTCGACGCCGAGCCCGCGTCCTGCGGCAGGATGTACGCGGTGGCGATCAGCGAAATGGTGACCATGATCAATGGCTGGCCAAGTGCGCGGATAATCTGGATCTGATTGAACTGCGGTCCCGCGAAGTCCGGGTTCAGTACCCCCGATGAAAAACTCGCCAGCCCGAACAAACCGAATCCCAGGGTACACAGCCACTTCGGCGAAATGTACTTCATCAGCTTGGGCACCAGCGGAATCAGAAACAGTTGCGGCACGCCCATCCACATGATCACTTCGCCGATCTGCAAGGCGTTGTAATTCTGAATCTGCGCCAGGTACAGCGGCAGCAGATAAATCGACCCGTATAATCCGACTCCCATCCCCAGGCTGGAAATGCTCGACAGACCGAAGTTGCGGTTGCGCAGAATGCCCAGGTTGATCAGCGGGTTGGGTTTGGAAACCTGCACGATTACGAAGGTGATCAGGCTGATCAGCGCGATGCTGCCCAGGGTCACGATCAGGTTCGATTCCAGCCAGTCCTTGCGGTGGCCTTCTTCCAGAAATACCTGCAAACAACCGAGGCCGACGCCGAGGGTGAGGATGCCCATGTAATCGGTGCTTTTCAGCAATTCCCAGTGGGCTTCTTTCTTCTCCAGGCCGTACATCAGACCGGCGATCATGATCAGGCCCGGTGGCACGTTGATGTAGAAGATGTATTCCCAGCCCCAATTCTCGGTCAGCCATCCACCCAGTGTCGGGCCGATGGAGGGCGCGAAGGTGGCGGTCATGGCGAACATGGCCATGCCCTTGGCGCGGTGGTGTTCCGGGAGTTTGATCAACGTCAGGGTGAACGCCAGCGGGATCAGCGCGCCGCCGGTGAAACCCTGCAGGGCGCGGAAGACGATCATGCTTTCCAGGCTCCACGCCATCGAGCACAGGAGCGAGGCGAAGAGAAAGCCCAGTGAAACCCACACGGCCAGTCGGCGCGCCGACAACAACTGCACCAGCCAGGCGGTTAGCGGGATCATGATGATTTCCGCCACCAGGTACGAGGTGGAAATCCACGAGCCTTCTTCCAGGGTGGCCGACAGGGCGCCCTGAATGTCCTTGAGCGACGAGTTGGTGATCTGGATATCCAGCACGGCCATGAAGGCGCCGAGCATCACGCTCATGACCGCAATCCAGTCCCGCCGGGTCGGTTCGCCGACCGGGCGGATCAGTTGATCACCGGCCATCGTCAGGGGCGTCTTTGATGTTCACTTTGGCGGTGACTGACATGCCCGGGCGGATCTTGCCTTGCAGCGGGTTGTCCGCCGCGAAAGTCAGTTTGACCGGAATCCGTTGTACGACTTTGGTGAAGTTGCCCGTGGCATTGTCCGGTGGCAAGAGGCTGAATTGCGCGCCCGAGGCGGCGAACAGGCTGTCGACGCGCGCCTTGATTGGTGTGTCGCTGTAGGCGTCGAAGGTCAGCTCGGCACTCTGGCCGGGCTGCATGTGGCCAATCTGGGTTTCCTTGAAGTTGGCCTGAATCCAGATGTCCTGGTCCGGGACGATCGACAGCAAATACGCGCCGGCTTGCACCACTTGCCCCTCGCGGGCGGCGCGCTGGCCGATCAGGCCGCTGATCGGCGCGTGAATTTCGCTGCGGGTCAGGTTCAGTTCGGCTTGCGCCAGATCGGCCTTGGCGTTGGCGATCTGCGCGTCGAGGCGTTTGATCTCGGCATTCAGGGCGTTGACCTGCTGGCGTTGGCCCTGAGCGTCGGCCTGGGCCTTGGCCACTTGCGAGCGGGCGATGTGATTGTCGGCGGACAGGGTGGTTACCCGCTCTTCCGAGATGTAGCCGGGTTTGCGCAAGGTCTCGGCGCGAGTCAAATCGATAAGCGAGCGGCCGAGGCTGGCCTGGCTGGACGCGACCTGCGCTTCGCTGGCCGCGATCAGGCTGGACTGCTGGGTCAGTTTGCTTTGTGCTTGCAGGCGTTCGGCCCGGCGGGTGGCAAGGGTCGCGTTGGCGCGGTCGACGGCAAGGTCGAAATCGGCGCCTTCGAGCTTGATCAGCAACTGGCCTTTCTCGACGTGCTCGTTGTCATGCACCAGCACTTGGTCGATGCGCGCGCTCAACTGACTCGAGACACGGGTGATCTCGCCCTGGACATAGGCGTTGTCGGTGCTTTCATAAAACCGTCCCTTGAAGAACCATTGGGCAAAAAAGCCCCCGGCAATCAGCAGGACGATCAGCAGGAAAATAAACAGGCGACGCTTGAGTTGGGCAGGCATGGGGCAGACTGTAGTCGAGAAATTGTAAGGAAAGTTATCAGCAGGTGAATCTGTCATACAGCCGACAAGCGGTAAATGCCATCGGCTGATATTCGGCCATTCGCCAAGGCATACACGCGTTGTAGGCGCAAACTTGGCTTAAATGCCCTGCTCACTGGAGCCGGGCGGGTATCGCCTGTTACCATTCGCCCTTTGTTTTATCTTCATTTCGAGACTTGCCATGACCACCGTCCGCACGCGCATCGCGCCATCGCCTACCGGGGACCCCCACGTAGGTACCGCTTACATCGCTTTGTTCAACTACTGCTTTGCCAAGCAGCATGGCGGTGAGTTCATTCTGCGGATCGAAGACACTGACCAATTGCGGTCGACCCGTGAGTCCGAACAGCAAATTTTCGACGCCCTGCGCTGGTTGGGTATCGACTGGAGCGAAGGCCCGGACGTCGGCGGCCCGCACGGTCCATACCGTCAGAGCGAGCGCGGCGATATCTATCAGAAGTATTGCCAGCAATTGGTTGAAATGGGCCATGCTTTCCCGTGCTTTTGCACTGCTGAAGAACTGGACCAAATGCGCGCCGAGCAAATGGCTCGCGGCGAAACCCCGCGTTACGACGGCCGTGCGCTGTTGCTGTCCAAAGAGGAAGTCGCGCGCCGCCTGGCCGCTGGCGAACCGCATGTGATCCGCATGAAAGTGCCGAGCGAAGGCGTGTGCGTGGTGCCAGACATGCTGCGTGGCGATGTCGAGATCCCGTGGGATCGCATGGACATGCAAGTGCTGATGAAGACCGACGGCCTGCCGACGTACTTCCTGGCCAACGTGGTCGACGACCATCTGATGGGCATCACCCATGTATTGCGCGGTGAAGAATGGCTGCCGTCGGCGCCGAAACTGATCCTGCTTTATGAGTACTTCGGCTGGGAGCAACCGGAGCTGTGCTACATGCCGCTGCTGCGTAACCCGGACAAGAGCAAGCTGTCCAAGCGCAAGAACCCGACCTCGGTGACGTTCTACGAGCGCATGGGTTTCATGCCGGAAGCGATGCTCAACTACCTGGGGCGGATGGGCTGGTCGATGCCGGACGAGCGCGAGAAATTCTCGTTGCAGGAAATGGTCGATCACTTCGACCTGAGTCGTGTCTCGCTGGGCGGTCCGATCTTTGACATCGAGAAGCTGTCCTGGCTCAACGGCCAGTGGCTGCGTGATTTGCCGGTGGAAGAGTTCGCTTCGCGCCTGCAGACCTGGGCGCTGAACCCTGAATACATGATGAAAATCGCGCCGCACGTACAAGGTCGCGTTGAAACCTTCAGCCAGGTGGCTCCGCTGGCCGGGTTCTTCTTTGCCGGTGGCGTGAATCCGGATGCCAAATTGTTCGAATCCAAGAAGCTTTCGGGCGATCAGGTTCGGCAGTTGATGCAGTTGATCCTGTGGAAGCTGGAAAGCCTGCGTCAGTGGGAAAAGGACAGCATCACCGCGACGATTCAGGCGGTGGTTGAATCGTTGGAGCTGAAGCTGCGAGACGCCATGCCGCTGATGTTTGCTGCGATCACTGGTCAAGCCAGCTCGGTATCGGTGCTGGATGCAATGGAAATCCTCGGTCCGGACCTGACTCGTTTCCGTCTGCGTCAGGCGATTGACCTGCTGGGCGGCGTGTCGAAGAAAGAAAACAAGGAATGGGAAAAACTCTTGGGCAACATCGCCTGAGGACGTTTGACCCTGCAGCAACTCCCGGAGGCTTCGGTCATTTGATCGCAATCTTCGGCGCTCCCCCCGATTTTTCGGGGGGAGGGCGGTAAGTGATTGTTATGTCGGCAAAAAACTTTGAAATATTTTAAAAATAAGTTTGACAGCTTTCCGATCCGCCATTAAGATTCGCCCCGTCCTCAGCGATGAGGGGCTATAGCTCAGCTGGGAGAGCGCTTGCATGGCATGCAAGAGGTCGACGGTTCGATCCCGTCTAGCTCCACCAATTTACACTTCAAGGTCTGGCCACACCGGCCTTGAAGCGATCAACACTCAGCGTTGATCTGTTGTATAGAAGGGTTTGCGTCCCCTTCGTCTAGTGGCCTAGGACACCGCCCTTTCACGGCGGTAACAGGGGTTCGAGTCCCCTAGGGGACGCCAGTTTTACAGAAGCGATGTTGCAAGATGTCGCTCCGCCGCGAGGCGAAAAATCCGGGGCTATAGCTCAGCTGGGAGAGCGCTTGCATGGCATGCAAGAGGTCAACGGTTCGATCCCGTTTAGCTCCACCAATTTTACAGTTCAAGGTCTGGCCACACCGGCCTTGAATCGATCAGCTCTCAGCACTGATCAGTTGTATAGAAGGTTTTGCGTCCCCTTCGTCTAGTGGCCTAGGACACCGCCCTTTCACGGCGGTAACAGGGGTTCGAGTCCCCTAGGGGACGCCACGATTACCCGCTCTGCGGGATTTTATAAGGGTCATTCAATTATTGAATGGCCCTTTTGTTTGTCTGGCGTTTGGCCAAATCCCCCATTTCTTTCAAACTGTTCTTCAGACCAGCGGTCGCATTCACGACTTGCGAAAAATTATTATGAGAATAATATTCTAGTCGTAATATTCGGAGGCAACGATGAACGATAAAAAAGCTCAAACCCGCGAACGCATCCTCAAGGCTGCTAGCGCAGCGCTGATTCAGCGCGGTCCGGCAGAGCCGAGCGTTGGCGAAGTGATGGGCGCAGCCGGCCTGACGGTTGGCGGCTTTTATGCGCACTTCGAAAGCAAGGACGCAATGATGCTGGAAGCGTTCCAGCAGTTGCTCGGTCACCGTCGAGGCATGATTGCCGACATGGATGCCGAGTTGACCGGCGAAGAACGTCGCGCCTTGGTGGCGGCGTTTTACCTGTCACGTAAACACCGTGATTCCTCCGAGTCGGCGTGCCCGATTCCGGCTTCGGTCGGCGAGTTGGGGCGGCTGCCGGACGCGTTTCGTGTCGCACTGAATGAGCATGTGGAAATGATGGTCGCGCAGTTGGCGGCCAGTCCGGAAGACACCGACAAAGCCCTGGCTGACATGGCCTTGATGGTGGGTGGTTTGGCGCTGGCCCGCGCGCTGGGGCCAGGAGAGTTGTCCGATCGATTGCTGCGCGCCGCCAAATCGGCGGTGCTGTGACCTGAAGGCATTGGCCTGAGGAGTGAGAGCGATGAGCACGTTGAAGTGGGTTCGTGGCGTTAATGGCACCTTGGGCTGGTTCGCACCACAACTGGTCGCAAGCAAAATGCGACTGGCATTCATGACCCCGCGAGAACTGCCTCCGCGTGATTGGGAGCTGCCGCTGCTGGCGAAGTCCGAACGTATCACGCTGCGCTTTGGGCTCTCCGCGCTGCGCTGGGGCCAAGGCCCTGCCGTGTTGCTGATGCACGGGTGGGAAGGGCGGCCGACGCAGTTCGCCAGTATTATCACTGCACTCGTCGATGCGGGTTACAGCGTGGTCGCCCTCGACGGTCCCGCGCATGGTCGCTCTCCAGGTGAAGAGGCGAACGTCGTGCTGTTCGCCCGGGCCCTGCTCGAAGCTGCCGCCGAGTTGCCGCCGCTTCAAGCGGTCATTGGTCATTCGATGGGCGGCGCCAGTGCCATGCTCGCTGTCCAGTTGGGCCTGCGCACCGAAACCCTGGTGACCATCGCCGCTCCGGCGCGGATTCTCGGCGTGTTGCGCGGCTTTGCCAGGTACGTGCGACTGCCGCCCAAGGCGCGTTCGGCCTTCATCCGTCAGGTCGAGAAAGACGTTGGCATGCGCGCTGCGGCGCTGGACGTGGCGCACTATCAGCTCGACATGCCGGGCCTGATCGTCCATGCCGAAGATGATCGCTATGTGTCGGTCAAGGAATCGCAACTGATTCACGAAGCCTGGTTTGACAGCCGCTTGTTGCGTCTCGAGGAAGGCGGCCATCAGAAAGTACTGGCCGATCCCCGGGTCATTGATGGTGTGTTATCACTGCTGGCCGGTCGCAGACTGCAATCGCGCCAATCGGCGTAAGCATCCGTTACACTGCCCCGGTCGACATTATCTGATCGGGAGTGGGGCATGGGCTGGGATCGGGCAACGCCATTTATCATAGATCTGCAAGTGGGCGCCGAGGACATCGACGGGCTGGGTCACGCCAATAATGCGGTCTACGTGACGTGGCTCGAACGATGTGCCTGGCGCCACTCGCAGCGTCTGGGTCTTGATCTGGTCGAGTATCGGCGGCTGGACCGGGCGATGGCGGTGGTGCGGCACGAGATCGATTATCTGGCTGCCGCCTACGAAGATGATGAATTGCAGTTGGCGACTTGGATTGTGGATTGGGATCAGCGCCTGAAAATGACCCGACACTTCCAGTTGAAGCGCCTTCGCGACAACACTACGTTGCTGCGCGCGCAAACCACGTTCGTCTGCATCGAATTGTCGACCGGCAAGCCAAAACGCATGCCGACCGAGTTCATTGAAGGCTACGGCCCGGCGCTGCAGATGCTGGATACGACCAACACCTAATGTGGGGGCGAGCAGGCTCGCTCTCACAAGGGAATCTGCGATGTTCTGCAGATTCCCTGCGCAATCCAGTAAACTGCCGCACGTTTTTCGTCGAGTGTGTTTTTCATGCAAATTGCTTTGGCGCCCATGGAGGGGTTGGTCGACAACATCCTGCGGGACGTGCTGACCCGTGTGGGCGGGATCGATTGGTGCGTGACCGAGTTCATCCGGATCAACGACCAGCTGCTTACGCCTGCCTACTACCACAAATTCGGCCCGGAACTGCTGACCGGTGCCCGCACCGCGTCCGGCGTGCCGTTGCGCGTGCAACTGCTCGGCTCCGATCCGGTGTGCCTGGCGGAAAACGCCGCGTTGGCGTGTGAACTGGGTTCGGAGGTCATCGACCTGAACTTCGGTTGCCCGGCCAAGACCGTCAACAAGTCTCGCGGTGGCGCGGTGTTGCTCAAAGAGCCCGAACTGCTCAACGAAATCGTCGAACACGTGCGTCGTGCGGTGCCTGCGCACATTCCGGTGACCGCCAAAATGCGCCTCGGCTTCGACAGTCCGGACGGTTCGCTGGTCTGTGCCACGGCTTTGGCTGAAGGCGGCGCAGCACACATCGTGGTGCATGCGCGGACCAAGACCGATGGCTACAAACCCCCGGCGCATTGGGAGTGGATCCCTCGCGTGCAGGAGGTGGTCAAGGTGCCGGTGTTTGCCAACGGCGACATCTGGAGCGTCGAGGACTGGCGTCGTTGCCGTGAAATCAGCGGCGTCGAAGACATCATGCTCGGCCGCGGTCTGGTCTCACGCCCGGACCTGGCGCGGCAAATCGCGGCAGCGCGAGCCGGTGAGGAAGTGGTCGAGATGACCTGGGCCGAGCTGCTGCCGCTGATCCAGGACTTTTGGCTGCAGGCCAAGGCGCAGATGACGGCCCGCCAATCCCCCGGCCGCCTCAAGCAATGGTTGGCGATGCTGACCCGCAATTACCCGGAAGCGGTCGAACTTTTCACCGTCCTGCGTCGCGAGACCGAACTGGATCACGTCTCACGTTTGCTCGGTCTGCAAGTCAGTAAAGCGGCCTGAAAAAAATCTCGAAATAATCTCTTGAAATGCAATCAGCGGTCCCTATCTAAGGGTTACGCGATGCCGAATCCGGGTCGCGGAGACAAAAAAACTTGCTGATTGTTTTCAGGAGATTTGAACCATGACTACTGCATTTTCCCTGGCCCCACTGTTCCGTTCCTCGGTAGGCTTCGACCGTTTCAACGACCTGTTCGAAACCGCCCTGCGCAACGAGCCAGGCAGCACTTACCCACCTTACAACGTGGAAAAACACGGTGATGATCAATACCGCATCGTCGTCGCCGCGGCCGGTTTCCAGGAAGAAGACCTCGACCTGCAAGTGGAGAAAGGTGTGCTGACTATCAGTGGTGGCAAACGTGAAGCGAACGAGAGCGTGACCTTCCTGCACCAAGGCATTGCCCAGCGTGCGTTCAAGCTGTCGTTCCGCCTGGCAGACCACATCGAGATCAAGGCCGCTGACCTGCGTAACGGTCTATTGAGTATCGACTTGGTGCGCATCGTTCCAGAAGAGGCGAAAGCCAAACGCATCCCGATCAACGGGACGCAAAAACCGGCTCTGCAGCACTAAGCCAGAGCAATGAAAAGGGCGCCCTCGCGGCGCCCTTTTTTGTGGCCAGACATCACACATATCCTGTAGCAACTGACGAGCACCGCGAGGCTGCTACACGGGTCGGGTTATTTGAGGAGTTTTTGAAACGCTTCCACCGGCAACGGCCGGCTGTGCAAATACCCCTGATAAAAATGGCAGCCCAGGCCCTGCAAAAACTCCAGTTGTTCAGCCGTCTCCACCCCTTCGGCAATCACCTTCAACTCCAGGCTGCGCGCCATGGCGACAATCGCGCGGATGATCTCGGCATCGTTTGGATCAGTGGTGGCATCACGGATGAACGACTGATCGATTTTCAGGGTGTCGACCGGCAAGCGCTTGAGGTAGGTCAACGAGGAGTAGCCCGTGCCGAAGTCGTCCATCGCGAAGCTCACGCCGAGTTTTTTCAGGCGGCGCATTTTGTTGATGGTGTCTTCCAGGTTCTGGATGACGATGCCTTCGGTGATTTCCAGTTTCAGCAGCGAGCAGGGCAGGCCATGGCTGGTGAGGCTGTGTTCGATGCGTTCGACGAAGTCGGTTTGACGAAATTGCCTCGGGCTGATGTTCACGCACAGGCTGAAGCTCAGCGGATTTACCAGACCTTTGGCGACCAGTTGTTTGAAAGCCCCGCAAGCCTCGTCAAGAATCCAGGTGCCAACTTCGAGAATCAGTCCGCTGTCTTCCAGCACCTTGATGAACTCGGCCGGTGATTGTGCGCCGAGTTCCGGATGGTTCCAGCGCACCAGCGCTTCGGCACCGACAATGCGATTGCCTCGGGCGTCGATCTGCGGTTGGTAGTGCACATTGAATTCACCGCGAGAAAGCGCCAGGCGCAGGTCGGTTTCCATGCGCAAGCGTTCGCTAGCGGCCTTTTGCATGGTGTTGTGATACATCTGCGTGGTGTTGCGCCCCGAGTCCTTGGCGCGGTACAGCGCGATGTCGGCGCGTTTGAGCAGGTCGGTCGGGGTCGAGCCGTGGTCGGGAATCAGCGCGATGCCAATGCTCGGCGTCACTTGCAGGCGCTGGCCGTCGAGGAACATCGGTTCTGACAAGAGTTCTCGCAGCGTATCAGCCAGTTCCCGGACCTGGGCGCTGACTTCATTGCGCGAACCTTCCAGCCCGCTAAGCAACACCACAAATTCGTCGCCACCCAGTCGCGCCACGGTGTCTTCCATGCGCACGCTGGCTTCTAGCCGCGCGGTGATGATTTTCAGCACGGTATCGCCAACCGGGTGACCGAGAGAGTCGTTGATGTGCTTGAAGTGATCGAGGTCGAGGAACAGCAGCGCACCGCGCAGGTTATGGCGCTTGAGCAGGGCGATCTGCTGGCTCAGACGATCCATCAGCAAGGCGCGGTTGGGCAGGTTGGTCAAGGGGTCGTGGTAGGCCAGATGACGGATTTGCGCTTCGGCGTTTTTCAGCAGGCTGACGTCACGGGCGGTCAACAGCAAACAGGGGGTTTCGTTGAGGGTGATCGGCTCGACCGAGACTTCGACGGTCAGTAACTCCCCACGCTTATTGCGCCCGAGCATTTCCTGGTGATGCACGCGACCCTTGAGCTGTAGCTCGGCCAGCAACGCCGCACGTTGTTTCTCTTCAGCCCAGATGCCCACTTGATACACCGTACGACCGATCACTTCCTGCGCACGATAGCCGGTCAGGCGGCAGAAGCCGTCGTTGACCTCCAGGTAGCGTCCGGTGTCGCGCTCGGTAATGGTGATGGCGTCGGGACTGGAGTGGAATGCCTTGGCGAACTTCTCTTCGCTGGCCTTGAGCGCCGCTTCGGAGCGTTGTTGCTGGGTGATGTCGCGCAAAGTGGTAACAATGCAGGGTTGGTTATCCACGTTGATCTTGCGGCTGGATATCACACAGGTCAGCGATTGCCCGTTCTTGTGCTGAGCGACGATGGCGACATTGTTCAGCCCCTGTTCGCGGATGACCTGTTCGATCCGTTGCAGGCTTTTGGTCGAGGCGTCCCACAGGCCAATCTCGTCGGCGCTGCGGCCAATCACTTCGGCGACGCTCCAGCCGAAGGTCTGAGTGAAGCTGGAGTTGATCTCGATAAACCGGCCAGTGTCTTGGCGGGTTACGCAAATCGGGTCCGGGCTGACCTGAAACAGCGTGGCGAATTTCTCTTCTGATGCCACCAGTCGTTGTTCGCGCTCCACCTGATCGGTGATGTCCAGCAAGGTGCCGGCCATGCGCAAGGGGAAACCGTTTTCATCGCGGTAGAGGCGGGCGCGGCTTTCCAGGTAGCGTGAGCTGCCGTCCGGCAGTTGCACGCGGTAAGTCAGCTGATAATTGCCGGCCGGGCCTTCGCGCAGGCTGCGGTAAGCGTCGCGCATGGTGTCGCGTTCTTCACCGGGTACGCCTTCGAAAAACTCATCGAAGGATTCATGAAAGGGCTTGGCTTCGAGCCCGTGCAACTGGGCGGCCCGCGCCGAGCCGTAAAGCATGCCGCTGGGGATGTGCCAGTCCCAGGTGCCGAGTTGCGCCGAGTCGAGGGCGAGATCGAGGCGTTCCTGGCTGTCCTTGAGGGCTTGTTCAGCGACTTTGCGTTCAGTGGTGTCGAGGAAGGTGCTCAGCAGATACGGCTGACCCTCGAGTTCGACTTTTTGCGCGCTGAGGATGCCATCGAGGACCTGCCCGTTGCTGGCGCGAAATTGCACCTCCATGCTGAACAGCTCGCCTTTGGCCTTCGTGGCGGCGACCAGTTTGGCCCGTTGCTCAGGGTGCACCCACAGACCCAGTTCCAGGGTGGTGCGGCCTATCGCGTTCTGCACCGGCCAGCCGAACAGGCTTTCGAAATACTGGTTGGCTTCGGTAATCAGGCCGTCTTCCTGTCGGGTCAGCAACACCATGTTCGGGCACAGGTGAAACAACGTGGCGAAGCGCTTTTCCGAGCTGCTCAGGGCTTGTTCGCGCTGGCGCTGGTGGGTAATTTCGCGGATCACTCCGATCATGCGTGGCCGCCCGTATTTATCCGGCTGCAGGCTGCCGCTGATTTCCAGCCAGTGCAGGCTGCCGTCGGGCCAGCGGATGCGATGATGCATCGCTTGCTCAAGCGGCGCGCCAGCAATCACCGCATTGAATGCGCGGACGGTTTTCGCCCGGTCCTCTGGCGGCAGCAGATCAAGGTATTCCAGGTCCTCGGGCAACGGCGTATGTGGATCGAACCCAAATAGCGCCTGAGTTCCCCGTGACCAGCTGATCTGCCCACGTTCGATGTCCCAATACCAGGCCCCCAGCCGTGCGCCGTTGAGGGCTGCCAGTAATTGCGGCGCGCTTTCCCAACTCAGCTCGGACCGTTTTGGGTCAAGCGCCTGGATACGCGGCATCGGCGGTACACGGTCAACAGATTTCGGCATTGGCAGCAGGCCTTGGGCAGAAATGGGCGTTAGGCGCAGGAGTTCGCAGTTCTATAGGCGTAGCACACGTTAGCCTTGAATCCCTGGCAAATCGATCTGTGCATCCAGCAAAGCCATAAAAGCCCTTGCCGCATTCGATAGCGTCCTTTCGGTGTGCAGGATATAGCCTAGCTGGCGAGTCAGTTGTATGCCCGGCAAAGGTATTCGCGCAACCTGATCGTCGAGCATCGTACGCGGCAACACGCTCCACGCCAGTCCGATCGAGACCATCATCTTGATCGTTTCCAGATAATTCGTGCTCATGGCGATGTTCGGCGTCAGGCCCTGCGCTTCAAATAGACGCTGCACGATGTGATGAGTAAAGGTGTTGCCGCCGGGAAAAACCGCCGGGTGCAGGGCGATGTCGGCCAGGGTGACCGCACCGTTGCTGATCAATGAATGCTCCGGGGCAACCACGAAATCCAGCGGGTCGTCCCACACGGGCGTCGCCTTGACCAGCGAATGTGGCTCCGGCGCCAAGGTAATGACCGCCAGTTCTGCGCGGCCATGGAGGATTTCTTCGTAGGCCACTTCCGAATCGAGGAACTGAATATCCAGCGCCACTTGTGGGTAACGCCGGGTGAACTCTCTTAATAAGGGCGGCAAACGGTGCAGGCCGATGTGGTGACTGGTGGCCAGGGTCAGGCGGCCGGACACTTCGCCGGTCAGGTTGGTCAAGGCGCGCCGGGTGTCGTCCAGCACATTGAGAATCTGATAGGCCCGTGGCAGCAGGGCGCGGCCAGCCTCGGTCAGGCCGACTTCACGGCCGAGGCGATCAAACAGGCGCACCTTCAATTGCTGCTCCAGCCCGGCGATGCGCTTGCTGATGGCCGGTTGCGTCAGGTGCAACCGTTCTCCCGCGCCGGAGAAACTCCCGGTCTCGGCAATGGCGATGAAAGCATTGAGGTTGGCCAAATCCATTGCTGTATTCCAGTTGGTTATCCAAAGCATAAAAAATATGAATTTGAGTTATTTAATGTAACCCCCTAGGATCGACCTCACAAGCCAAAGGGTTATACAAACAGCCCGGGGCATAGAAACAAGCTGATGAGGAAACCGTCTGATGGCCGGCAAAACGCTCTACGACAAGCTCTGGGATTCGCATTTGGTCAAACAGCGCGACGATGGCTCTGCGCTGATTTACATCGATCGTCACATCATCCACGAAGTGACCTCGCCGCAAGCCTTCGAAGGCCTGCGCCTGGCCGGGCGCAAGCCTTGGCGGATCGACGCCAACATCGCGACCCCGGACCACAACGTACCGACCACCCCGGAGCGCAAGGGCGGCATCGAAGCGATTGTCGACCAAGTCTCGCGTTTGCAGGTTCAGACCCTCGACGACAACTGCGATGAATACGGCATCGTCGAATTCAAGATGAACGACATTCGCCAAGGCATCGTCCACGTCATCGGCCCAGAGCAGGGCGCGACCTTGCCAGGCATGACCGTGGTCTGCGGCGACTCCCACACCTCGACCCACGGTGCGTTCGGCGCCTTGGCTCACGGTATCGGCACTTCCGAGGTGGAGCACGTGCTCGCCACCCAGTGCCTGGTCGCCAAAAAGATGAAGAACATGCTGGTATCGGTCGAAGGCACATTGCCGTTCGGCGTGACCGCCAAGGACATCGTCCTCGCCGTGATCGGCAAAATCGGCACCGCAGGCGGCAACGGCCACGCCATCGAGTTCGCCGGTAGCGCGATTCGTGACTTGTCCGTTGAAGGCCGCATGACCATTTGCAACATGTCCATCGAGGCCGGCGCACGCGTAGGTCTGGTGGCCGCTGACGAAAAAACCGTGGCTTACGTGAAGGGCCGTCCATTCGCTCCGAAAGGCGCGGAATGGGACTTGGCCGTCGAAGCGTGGAAAGACCTGGTGTCTGACGCGGATGCCAGGTTCGACACCATCGTTGAGCTCGATGCAACCCAGATCAAGCCGCAAGTCAGCTGGGGCACCTCGCCTGAAATGGTCCTGGCCGTGGATCAGAACGTGCCGGACCCGGCGAAGGAAATGGACTTGGTCAAGCGCGATTCGATCGTGCGAGCCCTGAAGTACATGGGTTTGACCGCCAATCAGGCGATCACCGACATTCAGCTGGATCGCGTGTTCATCGGCTCCTGCACCAACTCGCGGATCGAAGACTTGCGCGCCGCTGCCGTGATCGCCAAGGGCCGCAAAGTGGCCTCAACCATCAAGCAAGCCATCGTCGTGCCGGGCTCGGGTCTGGTGAAGGCGCAGGCCGAGGCTGAAGGTCTGGACAAGATCTTCCTCGAAGCCGGTTTTGAGTGGCGCGAACCGGGTTGCTCGATGTGCCTGGCGATGAACCCGGACCGTTTGGAATCGGGCGAGCATTGCGCGTCGACCTCCAACCGCAACTTCGAAGGCCGTCAAGGCGCCGGTGGTCGTACTCATCTGGTTAGCCCGGCAATGGCTGCCGCCGCTGCTGTAAACGGTCGTTTCGTCGACGTCCGTGAATTGATCTAAAGGAGCGCAGCATGAAAGCTTTTACCCAGCACACTGGTCTTGTCGCGCCTTTGGATCGTGCCAACGTCGACACCGATCAGATCATCCCGAAGCAGTTCTTGAAGTCGATCAAGCGCACCGGTTTTGGTCCGAATCTGTTCGATGAATGGCGGTACCTGGATGTGGGGCAGCCGTATCAGGACAACTCCAAGCGTCCGCTGAACAAGGACTTCGTCCTCAACGCCGAACGTTATCAAGGCGCCAGCGTGTTGCTGGCGCGTGAAAACTTCGGTTGCGGCTCCAGCCGTGAGCACGCGCCATGGGCGCTGGAAGAATACGGTTTCCGCAGCATCATCGCGCCGAGCTACGCCGACATCTTCTTCAACAACAGCTTCAAGAACGGCTTGCTGCCGATCATCTTGAGTGACGCTGAAGTGGATGAACTGTTCCAGCAGGTTGAAGCGAATCCGGGCTACCAGTTGCAGGTTGACCTGCACGCGCAGACCGTGACCCGTCCGGATGGCAAGGTGCATAACTTTGAGATCGATGCGTTCCGCAAACATTGCCTGTTGAACGGTCTGGACGATATCGGCCTGACGTTGCAGGACCATGAAGCGATTGCAGCGTTTGAAGCCAAACACCGTGCGAGCCAGCCTTGGTTGTTTCGCGACGCTTGATTGATCCGGGATTTGAAAGGATAGGACCGGCCTCTTCGCGGGCAAGCCCGCTCCCACTGGGTCCTGCGGTGTACACAAAACCTGTGGGAGCCGGGCTTGCCCGCGATGAGGCCGGAACTGGCTCCACAAAATCAAAGGAAATGACTATGACCAGCACCGCCCAGCACAGCCAAGTCGTACAAAAGCAATTCGGTGAACAGGCCTCTGCCTACCTGAGCAGCGCCGTTCACGCTCAAGGCACTGAATTCGCGTTGCTACAGGCTGAACTGGCGGGGCAGGGCGATGCCCGGGTGCTCGACCTCGGTTGCGGCGCCGGTCACGTGAGTTTTCACGTGGCCGCGCTGGCCAAGGAAGTGGTGGCTTACGATTTGTCTCAGCAGATGCTCGACGTAGTGGCCGCTGCTGCCGTCGATCGCGGCTTGAGCAACGTGTCCACAGTCCTCGGTGCCGCCGAGCGCCTGCCGTTCGCCGATGGCGAGTTCGACTTCGTGTTCAGCCGTTATTCGGCGCACCATTGGAGCGATCTCGGCCTGGCGCTGCGGGAAGTGCGTCGGGTGCTGAAGCCAGGCGGCGTGGCGGCGTTTGTCGATGTGTTGTCACCGGGCAGCCCGTTGTTTGACACGTACCTGCAAAGCGTCGAAGTGCTGCGTGACACCAGCCATGTGCGCGATTATTCCGCCGGCGAATGGTTGCGCCAGGTCAGCGAAGCGGGGTTGCATACCCGCAGCACGACGCGCCAAAGGCTGCGTCTGGAGTACACCTCCTGGGTCGAGCGCATGCGCACACCTGAAGTGATGCGCGCGGCAATTCGCGAGTTGCAGCAGTCGATGGGCAACGAAGTGCGCGAATATTTTGAGATTGAGGCTGATGGTTCGTTCAGTACCGATGTTTTGGTATTGATGGCCGAGCGATAGAATTTTTCCGGGTGTGCCCTAGAGGCGCACCGACTGATGACATGAGGAAAGCATGAGCAAGCAGATTCTGATTCTCCCAGGTGACGGTATTGGCCCGGAAATCATGGCCGAAGCGGTCAAAGTGCTGGAATTGGCCAGCGATAAGTTCTCCCTGGGCTTCGAACTGAGCCACGACGTGATCGGCGGCGCGGCCATCGACAAGCATGGCGTGCCGTTGGCTGACGAAACCCTGGCGCGTGCACGCGCTGCCGATGCTGTGCTGCTGGGTGCCGTGGGCGGCCCGAAATGGGACACCATCGAGCGTGACATCCGCCCTGAGCGCGGCCTGCTGAAAATCCGTGCGCAACTGGGCCTATTCGGCAATTTGCGTCCGGCGATCCTGTACCCGCAACTGGCCGAGGCGTCGAGCCTGAAGCCGGAAATCGTGGCCGGCCTGGACATCCTGATCGTCCGCGAGCTGACCGGCGGTATCTACTTCGGCGCGCCACGCGGCACCCGTATCCTGGAAAACGGCGAGCGTCAGTCCTACGACACCCTGCCATACAGCGAAAGCGAAATCCGCCGCATTGCCCGCGTCGGCTTCGACATGGCGATGGTGCGCGGCAAGAAGCTGTGCTCGGTGGACAAGGCCAACGTCTTGGCATCCAGCCAACTGTGGCGTGAAATCGTCGAGGAAGTGGCCAAGGATTACCCGCAGGTCGAACTGAGCCACATGTACGTCGACAACGCCGCGATGCAACTGGTGCGTGCACCGAAGCAGTTCGACGTGATCGTGACCGACAACCTGTTCGGCGACATTCTGTCCGACCAGGCCTCGATGCTCACCGGTTCCATCGGCATGCTGCCGTCGGCGTCCCTGGACACCCACAACAAGGGCATGTACGAGCCTTGCCACGGTTCGGCGCCAGACATCGCCGGCAAGGGCATTGCCAACCCGTTGGCGACCATTTTGTCGGTGTCGATGATGTTGCGTTATAGCTTCAACCAGCAGGCGGCAGCCGATGCTATCGAGAAAGCCGTGAGCCTGGTGCTGGACCAAGGCCTGCGCACAGGCGACATCTGGTCGGCCGGTTGCACTAAAGTCGGTACGCAGGAAATGGGCGACGCAGTAGTCGCCGCGCTGCGGAATCTGTAATCTCTCCGGCCCGCTGCGAAATTCTATACAAAGCAGCGGCCCACATTTCAAGAAGGTGTAGTTGCGATGAAACGTGTAGGTCTGATCGGTTGGCGCGGTATGGTCGGTTCCGTGCTCATGCAGCGGATGCTGGAAGAGCAGGATTTCGATCTTATTGAGCCGGTGTTTTTCACCACTTCCAATGTCGGTGGCCAAGGCCCGTCCGTGGGCAAGGACATTGCTCCGCTCAAGGACGCTTACAGCATTGAAGAGCTGAAAACCCTCGACGTGATTCTGACCTGCCAAGGTGGCGACTACACCAGCGAAGTGTTCCCGAAACTGCGCGAAGCCGGCTGGCAGGGTTACTGGATCGACGCCGCTTCCAGCCTGCGCATGCAGGATGACGCGGTCATCGTCCTCGACCCGGTCAACCGCAAGGTCATCGACCAGCAGCTGGATGCGGGCACCAAGAACTACATCGGCGGCAACTGCACCGTCAGCCTGATGCTGATGGGCCTGGGCGGTCTGTTCGAAGCCGGTCTGGTCGAGTGGATGAGCGCCATGACCTATCAGGCGGCCTCCGGTGCCGGCGCGCAGAACATGCGTGAACTGATCAAACAAATGGGCGCGACCCACGCCGCTGTCGCCGATCAACTGGCCGACCCGGCCAGCGCGATCCTCGACATCGACCGTCGTGTGGCCGACGCCATGCGCAGCGAAGCGTACCCGACCGAAAACTTCGGCGTACCGCTGGCCGGCAGCCTGATCCCGTGGATCGACAAGGAACTGCCGAACGGTCAGAGCCGCGAAGAGTGGAAGGCCCAGGCCGAAACCAACAAGATCCTCGGTCGCTTCAAGAGCCCGATCCCGGTCGACGGCATTTGCGTGCGCATCGGCGCCATGCGCTGCCACAGCCAGGCGCTGACCATCAAGCTGAACAAAGACGTGCCGATCGCCGACATCGAAGGGCTGATCAGTCAGCACAACCCGTGGGTCAAACTGGTGCCGAATAACCGCGACATCAGCATTCAGGAACTGAGCCCGACGAAAGTCACTGGCACCCTGAACGTGCCGGTGGGCCGTCTGCGCAAGCTGAACATGGGGTCGCAGTTCGTCGGTGCTTTTACCGTCGGCGACCAACTGCTGTGGGGCGCGGCCGAACCGCTGCGTCGCATGCTGCGGATTCTGCTTGAGCGTTGATTGGTTGAAGCAGTGAAAAAACCCGTGCCTTGAAAGAGGTGCGGGTTTTTTTATTCCCGGCAGCCTGATGTCGATGAGTTATCTGTACCGGCCCCTTCGCGAGCAAGCCCGCACATTAGAACGCCTTTCAAATGTCGGAGCGGGCTTGCTCGCGAGGGGGCCATCACAGGCACCACAAATACCGGCACAAATTGCCTGCACGCCCCCCACCCGGTAAAGTGCCGCTCCCCCGTTTCGCCTGAGGTAGAACCATGAGCCAGTCCTTTGATATCGCCGTAGTCGGCGCCACCGGTACTGTCGGCGAAACGCTCGTGCAGATTCTTGAAGAGCGTGACTTCCCGGTTGGCGACTTGCACCTGCTGGCGAGCAGCGAATCGGCCGGTCATTCGGTGCCGTTTCGCGGCAAGAACGTGCGGGTACGCGAAGTTGATGAATTCGATTTCAGCAAAGTCCAGTTGGTGTTCTTCGCCGCCGGCCCGGCAGTGACCCTCAGTTTTTCCTCGCGTGCGAGCGCCGCCGGTTGCTCGGTAATCGACCTGTCTGGCGCTTTGTCGGCCGATCAGGCGCCGCCAGTGGTGCCGGAAGCCAATGCCGAAATCCTCGCGACGTTGAAAAAGCCCTTTCTGATCAGCAGCCCAAGCCCATCGGCCACCACGTTGGCCGTGGTGCTGGCGCCGTTGCTTTCGGTCATTGATCTACAGCGGGTCAACGTCACCGCCAGCCTGGCGGTTTCCGCCCAAGGTCGCGAAGCGGTGAAAGAGCTGGCCCGGCAAACCGCCGAACTGCTTAACGTGCGTCCGCTGGAGCCGACGTTCTTCGATCGGCAAATGGCGTTCAACCTGTTGGCTCAGGTCGGCAAGCCGGATGAGCAGGGCCATACGCTGCTGGAAAAACGCCTGGTGCGTGAGTTGCGTCAGGTGATTGCGCTGCCTCAATTGAAGATTTCTGCCACTTGCATTCAAGCCCCGGTGTTTTTTGGCGATAGCTTTAGCGTGACCTTGCAGTCAGCGAGCGCTGTCGACCTGGCGAAAGTCAATGCGGCCCTGGAAGATGCACCCGGGATCGAGCTGGTTGAGGCCGGTGATTACCCGACCGCAGTGGGCGATGCGGTGGGACAGGACGTGGTGTACGTCGGTCGGGTTCGCAGCGGAGTCGACGACCTGTCGGAACTTAATGTGTGGCTGACGTCAGATAACGTACGAAAAGGCGCCGCGCTCAATGCTGTGCAGGTGGCTGAATTGTTGATAAAAGACCTGCTGTAAAAGATACTTGGCAACAATTTACAGAATGATTCTAGCCGGGCGCTATGCTTGGCCGCACTGCTGAAGGAAAGCCGCTCAACAGGCTTTCCGGGGCAGGCAAGAAATGATCGCGCGCGATGACACGTCGACGCCGCGCGCAATGCCTTACGGCGGCGACTTTCAATACCTTCTCGCTGGCCGAGGAATGTTCAAACAAAGGATGAGGCTATGGTTCAAGTTCGCAAACTGGTGTTAGCAATTGCGGCCGCCTCGGCGCTGTCATCCGGTATGGCGCATGCCCTCGGGCTCGGGGAATTGACCCTGAAGTCGACGCTGAACCAACCCCTGGTGGCGGAGATCGAGCTGCTCGACGTCAAGGACCTTACGGCCGCCGAAGTGGTGCCGAGCCTGGCCTCGCCTGAAGATTTCGCCAAGGCCGGTGTCGACCGCCAGGCATTTCTCAATGACCTGACCTTCACGCCGGTGCTCAACGCCAGCGGTAAAAGCATCCTGCGTGTAACTTCCAGCAAGCCCCTGTCCGAACCGATGGTGAAATTCCTGGTTCAGGTCATGTGGCCGAACGGTCGCCTGCTGCGCGATTACAGCGTGCTGCTCGATCCGTCCAAATTCTCGCCGCAGACCGCTGAAGCGGCTGCGCAGCCAGCGCCGACCTCAACCGTAACGGCTCCGGTGACCGGCGCATCCAACCCGGCTCAACACACCACCACGCCGCGCGATACCTTGTGGGAAATCGCTGCGAAGGCGCGCAACGGTGGTTCGATTCAGCAAACCATGCTGGCCATCCAGGCGCTGAACCCCGATGCCTTTATCGACGGCAACATCAACCGGCTCAAAACCGGTCAGGTGTTGCGCATGCCGGATCAGGCGCAAGCCACCACTTTGCCGCAACCCAAGGCCATTGCTGAAGTGGCCGCGCAGAACACCGCGTGGCGCCAGGGTCGTCGTTATGTGGCGAAACCCGGCACCGGGCAGCAACAACTCGATGCCACCAAGCGCAGTCGTGCTGACGCCGGTAGTACAGAACCTGCCAAGGACAAACTGAGCCTGGTCTCTGCCGAATCCGGCAAGGCCGGCGGTAAAGGTGTCGCGGGCGATGCCAAGAACCTGAGCAACAAATTGGCGGTGACCCAGGAAAGCCTCGACACGACCCGTCGTGACAACGCTGAACTGAAAAGCCGCATGACCGATTTGCAAAGTCAGCTGGACAAGCTGCAAAAACTGATCGAGCTGAAGAACAATCAACTGGCCAAGATGCAGGCCGAAGGCGCGGCGGGTGCACCTGCTGCGGCGGCGACTGCGACCGCTCCGGCCATGTCGGCCGAGTTGGCCGCCAACCCTGCGCCGGCACCGGCTGAGGTGGCGCCTGCTCCGGCGGCGGCACCTGAAGCGACACCGGCACCTGCCGAGCCGCCAATCGAGCCGACACCCGCGGTCTCCGACGACCAAAAGTTCAATGAACTGCTGACTAACCCGATCCTGCTGGGGCTTATCGGTGGCGGTGCAGTGGTCTTGGCGCTTTTGCTGTTGTTGCTGGCACGTCGCCGCAAAGCTCAACAAGAAGCCGAGAAACATTTGCGCATGGCCCGTGCGTTGTCTGAAGAACAGAACATGTCCTTTGACAATGACCTGCCTGACAGCAGCTTTGAAGGTCTGGAGGTTCCGCCGCCTAGCGTGAAGCTCGCCACCGCGCCGACGCCAGCACCGGCTCCTGCTCCTGCGCCTGCGCCGACGCCAGCACCCGTTGCATCGGTTGTGATGACTACGCCGATTGCCGCACCTCTGGTGTCGCCTGCCGGCGAACGTGATGACGACGTGCTGACCAAGGCGCAGTCGCACATTGCTGCGGGTCGTCTGAACCAGGCTGCCGCGTTGCTGGAAGACGGTATCAAGCACGAGCCACAGCGCAGTGATCTGCGTTTGAAGCTGATGGAAGTGTATGGTCAGCAGGGCGACCGTGATGCGTTCGTGGGCCAGGAGCGCCAACTGGTCGCCAATGGTGACAACTTCGCCCAGGTCGAAAAACTCAAGACCCGCTTCCCGGCCATGGCGGTGGTCGCCGCCAGTGGCCTGGCTGCTGCAGCCATCGCCGCCGAGCTGGATGCGCAGTACGTCAAGGACCTGCTGCTGGACGAGCCGCAAGCCCCGGCAGCCGCAATCGATGACGATCTCGATAGCGCGTTCGACCTGAGCCTGGACGATCTGGAAGCTGCTTCCCCGGCTGTGGTTTCGCCTGAGGCAGACGCGTCGACCGAGCTGGACGAGTTCCCGCTGGATGACGATTTGAGCTTTGAATCAGTGCTGCAGCAGCAAACCGACATCAAGGAAAACCTCGACGACCTGTCAGACTTCGATCTCGATATGGATCTGGGTGCAAATCCGTCGCCGGCCATTCTCGCTGAAGACGACTTCCTGCTGGATCTGGACGAAGGCGTGAAAGATTTTCCGGTCGCGCCTGAAGTGCCGCAGGACGATCTGGAGTTGCCTGCCGATTTTGACCTGTCGCTCGCGGATGAAATGGCCGCGGCCCCGGCCAAGCCTGTCGCCACTGATATCCCGGATGACTTTGAAGCAGAGCTGGATGACGTCAACGCTGAACTGGATCGTCTGTCGCAAAGCATTGGCGAGCCGCGCTTCACTGCGGAAGACGCCATGGCCTCGGCGGCGGATGAGCCAGACTTCGACTTCCTCTCCGGTACTGATGAAGTCGCTACCAAGCTCGATCTGGCCCAGGCATACATCGATATGGGCGACAACGACGGCGCTCGGGACATCCTCAATGAGGTGGTGACCGAGGGCGATGCCGGGCAGAAAAGCGAAGCCAAGGAAATGCTTTCGCGTCTGGCTTGAGTGTTGCTCAGCAGTCAATAAGACGGCAGCCCATTGAGGCTGCCGTTTTTGTTTCAGGGGGGGCGTGTGTGTCTGGGCTATTGCCATCGTCGGAACGCCGCCCGGAGCATGCTCGCGCCCACCGTGGATTTGCGCTGTTCACAAAACCCCTGTGGGGGCGAGCGTGCTCGCGATGAGGCCCTGACATTCACCGCAAATGCTGAAGCCACTCTGGCGTCTCGGTCTGGCGGCCTTATAATGCCCGCCTTTGCGTAGATCAGCAGGCTGTACCCCTTGGCAAATATTGATAATCCGGCTGCCGAAATGGCGGCCGACGGCTTTTACCGGATCGCATTGGGCGTTGAATACAAAGGCTCGCGTTATCGCGGCTGGCAGCGCCAAGCCTCCGGTGTGCTCACGGTGCAGGAAACCCTTGAGAAAGCCTTGTCCAAAGTCGCGGACTCACCGGTGTCGCTGCTCTGCGCCGGGCGAACGGACGCGGGCGTGCATGCGTGCGGTCAGGTGGTGCATTTCGACACCCAGGTCGAGCGGTCCATGAAGGCCTGGGTCATGGGCGCCAACATCAATTTGCCGCACGATGTCAGCGTCAGCTGGGCGAAAGTCATGCCGGCGCATTTCCATGCGCGGTTCAAGGCCATCGCCCGGCGTTACCGCTATGTGATCTACAACGATCAGATCCGCCCGGCGCACCTCAACGAAGAAATCACCTGGAACCACCGTCCGCTGGACGTCGAGCGCATGGCCGAGGCCGCGCAGTATCTGGTCGGCACCCACGATTTCAGTGCGTTCCGCGCCGGTCAATGCCAGGCCAAGTCACCGATCAAGGAGCTGCATCATCTGCGCGTGACCCGTCACGGCAAGATGATCGTGCTGGATATTCGCGCCAGCGCGTTCCTGCACCACATGGTGCGCAACATTGCCGGTGTGCTGATGACCATTGGTGCCGGCGAGCGTCCGGTGGAGTGGATGAAGGAAGTACTGGAAAGCCGTATTCGCCGTTCTGGCGGGGTCACGGCGCACCCGTTTGGCCTGTATCTGGTGCAGGTGGAGTACCGCGATGAGTTCGAGTTGCCCGAGCGTTATATCGGCCCACACTTCCTGACCGGTTTCACGGAACTTGACGGCTGACGCCCTCGAACGCATTTGTTACCATCCGGGACTTTCCCGGAATTGCCCTGAGGATTTATCGACATGTCAGCCGTTCGCAGCAAGATTTGTGGGATTACCCGCATAGAAGATGCGTTGGCAGCGGTCGAGGCCGGGGCCGATGCCATCGGGTTTGTGTTCTATGCCAAGAGCCCGCGGGCCGTGACGTTCCAGCAGGCGCGCGACATCATCAAGGCGCTGCCGCCGTTCGTCACCACCGTGGGGTTGTTCGTCAACGCCAGCCGCTGCGAGTTGGGCGAATTGCTCGACGCCGTGCCGCTGGACCTGTTGCAGTTCCATGGTGACGAAGCGGCTGCCGAGTGCGAAGGGTGGCATCGGCCTTACATCAAGGCACTGCGGGTCAAGGCCGGAGACGACATCGCGGCAGCCTGCAATGCGTTCCCAAGTGCCAGCGGTATCCTGCTCGACGCCTACGTTGAAGGCGTGCCCGGCGGAACCGGTGAAGCATTCGACTGGTCTCTGATTCCGCAAGGCTTGAGCAAGCCAATCATTCTGGCGGGTGGCTTGACCCCCGATAACGTCGCCGGCGCGATTGCCCGGGTCCGGCCTTATGCGGTGGACGTCAGCGGTGGGGTAGAGGCGAGCAAGGGCATCAAGGATCACGCAAAGGTTCAGGCGTTCATCAAAGCGGTACGTGATGTGACGGCTGGCTAACTGCCGCCGTCCACAGCTCTGTAGAAAAGAGGCTGAGGGTTGTTCGGGTTGTACGCAGGTCAGTTTTTCTGACCCGGCCATCCACCGACCATCGCCACACACATGAATTTAGCTCAAGGGCATACGCGGGGCTGCGAACCAGAGCGTTCGGGCCGCCGGTACTGGAGAAAGAAAGCATGAGCAACTGGTTAGTAGACAAACTGATCCCTTCGATCATGCGTTCCGAGGTCAAGAAGAGCTCGGTGCCTGAAGGTCTGTGGCACAAGTGCCCGTCTTGCGAGGCTGTGCTGTATCGTCCGGAGCTGGAAAAGACCCTGGACGTTTGCCCCAAGTGCAACCACCACATGCGCATCGGCGCCCGCGCCCGCATTGATATCTTCCTCGACGCCGAAGGCCGTGCCGAGCTGGGTGCAGACCTGGAGCCGGTTGACCGCCTGAAATTCCGTGACGGCAAGAAATACAAGGATCGCCTGACCGCTGCCCAGAAGCAGACCGGCGAAAAAGACGCACTGATCTCCATGAGCGGCACCTTGCTGGGCATGCCGGTGGTGGTGTCGGCGTTCGAATTCTCCTTCATGGGTGGTTCGATGGGGGCCATCGTCGGTGAGCGTTTTGTTCGCGCCGCCAACTATGCCCTGGAAAACAAATGCCCGATGATCTGCTTCGCCGCTTCGGGTGGTGCGCGGATGCAGGAAGCCCTGATCTCCCTGATGCAAATGGCCAAGACCTCGGCGGTACTGGCGCGTCTGCGTGAAGAGGGCATTCCGTTCATCTCCGTACTGACCGACCCGGTCTACGGCGGTGTTTCCGCCAGTCTGGCGATGCTTGGCGACGTGATCGTCGGTGAGCCGAAGGCCCTGATCGGTTTTGCCGGTCCACGCGTGATCGAACAAACCGTGCGTGAAAAGCTGCCGGAAGGCTTCCAGCGCAGCGAATTCCTGCTGGAACACGGCGCCATCGACATGATCATTCACCGTCAGGAACTGCGTCCGCGTCTGGGCAACCTGCTGGCACAAATGATGGGCCTGCCGACGCCGAAATTCGTCGCCGCGCCAATCGAGCCAGTCGTGGTTCCGCCGGTACCTGCGAACATATGACCGAGCGCACCCTTGGCGAGTGGCTCGCCTACCTTGAGCAGTTGCACCCTTCGGCCATCGACATGGGGCTGGAGCGCTCGCAACAGGTAGCGTCCCGCATGGGGCTGGGCAAGCCGGCGCCTCGGGTGATCACGGTCACTGGCACCAACGGCAAGGGTTCTACCTGCGCATTCGTGGCTTCATTGCTGCGGGCGCAAGGCCTGAACGTTGGTGTCTATAATTCTCCGCACCTGCTGCGTTACAACGAGCGGGTGCAGGTTAATGGCGTCGAAGCCACTGACGCCGAGCTGTGCGAAGCCTTTGCGGCTGTCGAGGCCGGTCGCGGCGACACCTCCCTGACGTACTTCGAAATGGGCACCCTGGCGGCGTTCTGGCTGTTTCAAGGGGCCGGGCTTGATGCGGTGGTGTTGGAAGTCGGTCTGGGCGGGCGCCTGGACACGGTCAACGTGGTCGACGCCGACATGGCGCTGGTCACCAGCATCGGCGTCGACCATGCGGATTATCTAGGTGATACCCGTGAGTCCGTGGCCTTTGAGAAGGCCGGCATCTTCCGCCAGGGCGCGCCTGCGCTCTGTGGTGATCTGAATCCCCCGCAACCCCTGCTGGATAAGGCGCGCGAGCTGGCTTGTCCGTTTTTCCTGCGTGGCCGCGATTTTGACCTTGGCGTAACCGATCACAATTGGCAATGGCGCGGTCTGGATGCTCAAGGGCGTGCGGTCGAATTACACGATCTGCCGTTGCTTGATCTGCCGATGGAAAACGCTGCGCTGGCGTTGCAGGCGTATCTGCTGCTCGGCTTGCCGTGGGTGGATGCGCAGATTATTGATGCGCTGAAAGCGACGCGGGTGGTAGGTCGTCTCGACCGCCGTCAGTTCGACTGGCACGGCAAGCGTTTGAATATATTGCTGGATGTAGGGCATAACCCGCATGCGGCCGAGTACCTGGCGCGGCGTCTGGCCAGTCGTCCACCGGCCGGCAAGCGTCTGGCGGTGTTCGGTTTGCTGGCGGACAAGGATCTGGATGGTGTTGTCGGTGAATTGAATGCTAGTGTCCAGCACTGGGCTGTTGCGCCGCTGGATTCTCCGAGAGCGCGACCGGTTGCCGATTTGCAGGCTGCATTGCAGAGCCTTGGCGCGTCGGTAACGTCCTATGACAGCGTGGCGGCCGCCCTGGAAGGGCAAAGCGCGCTGGCGACGAGCGACGATGAGATTCTGTTGTTCGGATCATTTTATTGTGTTGCCGAGGCCCTTGAATGGCTGGCCCGGCGCTCCACGGAGGAAGCGGCAAATGGCATTGCTGGATAAGGCCTACAAACAACGCATGGTTGGCGCGCTGGTGCTGGTGGCACTGGCGGTGATTTTCCTGCCGATGTTGTTCTCCCGTCAGGATGAACAGCGTCAAGTGGTGGTCGACGCCCCGGCTGCGCCGCATGCCCCGGCGATGCCGCAAGTGCAGGTCGAGCCAGTCGTGGTGCCTGAGCCGCAAGCGTTGCCTCAAGAACCGGTGCCGAGCGATGATGAAATCGCTCAGCAAGAGGCTCCGACGGCCCCCATTGCGCCGGCAGCCCCCGTAGTTCCGGCACCTGTCGCCAAGCCGGTCGCGCCAGCGCCAGTCGCCAAGGCTACAACGCCGCCGGCACAGCCGATCGCGGCCGCACCGACCAAGCCTGATACGACTCAAAGTCGCATCGATGCCAATGGCCTGTCGGTTAGCTGGTCAGTGCAAGTGGCCAGTCTAACGAGCCGAGAAAACGCCGAAAGCCTGCAGAAAGAACTGCGCAGTCAGGGCTACAACGCTTACATCCGATCCTCTGATGGCAAAAATCGAGTGTTTGTCGGGCCTCTGATCGAGCGCGCCGAAGCCGACCGTCTTCGCGACTTGCTGGACCGCCAGAAGAAACTCAAGGGTTTTGTCGTGCGCTTCCAGCCTGAGCGCGGGTAAAAACTATCACGCCGATTTGAAATGCACTGACAATCGCAGCTTACCGATAGCCGTGCGCTCTGCTAAAATGCGCCGCCTTATCCGTCTGTAGGCTGCACTGTGCCATTTACCTGGGTTGACTGGGCGATCGTTGCAATCGTCGCCATCTCCGCATTGATCAGTCTGAGCCGCGGCTTCGTCAAAGAAGCACTGTCGCTGGTGACCTGGATCGTCGCAGGAGCCGTTGCCTGGATGTTCGGTGGTTCATTGTCCGAGTACCTCGCCGGATACATTCAAACGCCGTCGGCTCGTGTGATCACGGGCTGTGCCATCATGTTTGTCGCCACGTTAATCGTAGGCGCAATGATCAATTATCTTATCGGCGAATTGGTTCGCGTCACCGGGCTTTCCGGGACCGATCGATTCCTCGGCATGGCCTTTGGCGCCGCGCGTGGCGTGTTGCTGGTGGTCGTGGCGGTCGGGCTGTTGAGCCTGGGGCCGGTACAGCAGGACGGGTGGTGGAAAGAGTCACAGCTCGTGCCAAAATTTCTATTGGTTGCAGACTGGTCCAAAAACCTGATTCTCGGGTGGAGCAGTCAGTGGCTTGCCAGCGGTATCAGCGTACCCGCTGAGATACCGTTCAAGGAGCAACTCTTGCCGATGGCCAAAACGCCTCAGTGAGTGTTGTTCAGTTCAGATCCATTAAGTAGGGGTTGCGTCGCATGTGTGGCATCGTCGGTATCGTCGGTAAGTCGAACGTCAATCAGGCGCTGTATGACGCGCTAACCGTGCTCCAGCACCGCGGCCAGGACGCTGCCGGTATCGTGACCAGCCATGATGGCCGGTTATTCCTGCGCAAGGACAACGGCCTGGTGCGTGACGTGTTCCATCAGCGTCACATGCAGCGTCTGGTCGGCCACATGGGCATTGGCCATGTGCGTTACCCGACCGCGGGCAGCTCGACGTCGGCCGAAGCTCAGCCGTTCTACGTCAACTCGCCTTATGGCATCACGTTGGCGCACAACGGTAACCTGACCAACGTTGAGCAACTGGCCAAGGAGATTTACGAATCTGACCTGCGCCACGTCAATACCAACTCTGACTCGGAAGTCCTGCTGAACGTGTTCGCACACGAACTGGCCCAGCGCGGCAAGTTGCAGCCAACCGAAGAAGACGTGTTCGCCGCCGTGACTGACGTGCACAACCGTTGCGTCGGTGGCTATGCGGTCGTGGCGATGGTGACCGGTTACGGCATCGTCGGATTCCGTGACCCGCACGGCATTCGCCCGATCGTCTTTGGCCAGCGTCACACCGACGAAGGCGTCGAGTACATGATCGCCTCCGAAAGCGTCTCTCTGGACGTGCTCGGTTTCACCCTGATTCGCGACCTGGCACCGGGTGAAGCGGTCTACATCACTGAAGACGGCAAGCTGCATACCCGTCAGTGCGCGACCAACCCGTCGCTGACCCCGTGCATCTTCGAACACGTCTACCTGGCGCGTCCGGATTCGATCATCGACGGTGTGTCGGTTTATAAGGCCCGTCTGCGCATGGGCGAGAAGCTCGCTGAGAAAATCCTGCGCGAACGTCCTGAGCATGATATCGACGTGGTCATCCCGATTCCGGACACCAGCCGCACCGCGGCCCTGGAATTGGCGAACCACCTGGGCGTCAAGTTCCGCGAAGGCTTCGTGAAGAACCGCTACATCGGCCGGACTTTCATCATGCCGGGCCAGGCTGCACGGAAAAAATCCGTACGCCAGAAACTCAACGCGATCGAGCTGGAATTCCGTGGCAAGAACGTGATGCTGGTGGACGACTCGATCGTTCGCGGTACGACCTGCAAGCAGATCATCCAGATGGCTCGCGAAGCCGGCGCCAAGAACGTTTACTTCTGCTCCGCCGCACCGGCCGTTCGTTACCCGAACGTCTACGGCATCGACATGCCGAGCGCTCACGAACTCATCGCCCACAACCGTTCGACCCAGGACGTTGCTGACCTGATCGGCGCTGACTGGTTGATCTATCAGGATTTGCCTGACTTGATCGAAGCGGTCGGTGGCGGCAAGATCAAGATCGACAAGTTCGATTGCGCGGTGTTCGATGGCCAATACGTCACCGGCGATGTCGACGAGGCTTACCTGAACAAGATCGAGCAGGCACGTAACGATGCCTCCAAGGTCAAGACGCAGGCAGTCAGTGCGATCATCGATCTGTACAACAACTGAGTTTCTACCGGCCCTGAGGGGCCGGTTTTGTATCTACTAAAAACTCTCTATATCAAGAAGCAGGGCAAGGAGTGACAGCATGAGTCAGGATTGGGATGCCGGTCGGCTGGACAGCGACCTTGATGGCGTAGCGTTCGATACCCTGGCCGTACGCGCCGGTCAGCACCGCACGCCGGAGGGCGAACACGGTGATCCGATGTTCTTCACTTCCAGCTACGTCTTCCGCACCGCTGCCGACGCGGCGGCACGCTTTGCCGGTGAAGTGCCGGGTAACGTTTATTCGCGTTACACCAACCCGACCGTACGTGCGTTCGAAGAGCGCATTGCCGCGCTGGAAAGCGCCGAACAAGCCGTGGCAACGGCCACCGGCATGGCTGCAATCATGGCGGTGGTGATGAGCCTGTGCAGCGCCGGTGATCACGTGCTGGTGTCGCGCAGTGTGTTCGGTTCGACCATCAGCCTGTTTGAAAAGTACTTCAAGCGCTTCGGTATCGAAGTCGATTACGTGCCTCTGGCGGACTTGTCCGGTTGGGATGCAGCGATCAAATCCAACACCAGATTGCTCTTTGTCGAATCGCCCTCCAACCCGCTGGCCGAGCTAGTGGATATCGCCGCGCTGGCGGAAATCGCTCACACCAAGGGCGCGATGCTGGTGGTCGACAACTGCTTCTGCACCCCGGCGTTGCAGCAGCCGCTGAAGATGGGCGCGGACATCGTCGTGCATTCGGCCACCAAGTTCATCGACGGCCAGGGCCGGTGCATGGGCGGTGTGGTCGCCGGTCGCAGCGAGCAGATGAAAGAAATCGTCGGTTTCCTGCGCACAGCAGGGCCAACCCTGAGCCCGTTCAACGCGTGGATTTTCCTCAAGGGCCTCGAAACCCTGAACCTGCGGATGAAGGCGCATTGCGCCAACGCCCAGCAACTGGCCGAGTGGCTGGAGCAGCAGGACGGCATCGAGAAGGTCCATTACGCCGGTCTGAAAAGCCATCCGCAGCATGACCTCGCCCGGCGTCAGCAGAAAGGGTTTGGTGCGGTGGTCAGCTTTGAGGTCAGGGGCGGCAAAGAGGGCGCCTGGCGCTTTATCGATGCGACCCGTCTGATTTCGATCACGGCCAACCTCGGTGACACCAAGACCACCATTACTCACCCGAGCACCACCTCCCACGGTCGTTTGGCGCCGCAAGAACGTGAAGCCGCGGGCATTCGTGACAGCCTGATCCGCATTGCGGTCGGCCTGGAAGACGTGGCTGACCTGCAGGCCGACCTGGCGCGCGGGTTGGCGGCCTTGTGATCGAGTTGTCCACGCCGACGTCCGGGTCCAATGGTCGTGTCGCCTTGGTCACCGGCGCTGCGCGCGGCATTGGTCTGGGGATCTCGGCCTGGCTGATCAGCGAAGGCTGGCAGGTGGTGCTGAGCGACCTGGATCGGGTGCGCGGTTCGAAAGTGGCGAAGGTGCTGGGCGACAATGCCTGGTTTATCGCCATGGACGTCTCAAACGAAGGGCAGGTGGCACTGGGCGTTGCCGAGGTGCTCGGACAGTTCGGGCGCCTGGATGCGCTGGTGTGCAACGCGGCGGTGGCTGATCCGCACAACATCACTCTGGAAAGCCTCGATCTGGCCTACTGGAATCGAGTGTTGGCGGTGAATCTTAGCGGGCCGATGCTCTTGGCCAAGCACTGTGCGCCGTATCTGCGCGCTCACAGCGGTGCAATCGTCAATCTGGCCTCGACCCGTGCCGGACAATCGGAACCCGATACAGAGGCTTATGCGGCGAGCAAGGGCGGCCTGTTGGCCCTGACTCACGCGTTGGCGATCAGTCTTGGTCCGGAGATTCGTGTGAATGCGGTCAGTCCGGGTTGGATCGACACCCGGGATCCTTCTTTGCGGCGTGCCGAGCCACTGACCGATGCCGATCATGCCCAGCATCCGGCGGGCAGGGTAGGGGCGGTCGAAGACGTGGCGGCGATGGTGGCCTGGTTGCTGTCGAAGAACGCAGGGTTCGTCACGGGCCAGGAGTTTGTGGTCGACGGTGGCATGACCAAGAAGATGATTTACGAGCAGTGAGAAGCAGTTTCAAGCTTCAAGCTGCACGTTAAAGCTCGACAGTGTTATGCCGGCTTCATGCGTACCGGCTTCCGCTGGTGGCGTGAAGCGTGTCTCTTGCAGCTGTTTTGAAAAAACTTCAATCCTGCTATTGACTTAGGTTCGGTACCTGCGTAAATTTCGCGGCCTCGGAGATGCAAACGGGTGATTAGCTCAGCTGGGAGAGCGTCTGCCTTACAAGCAGAATGTCGGCGGTTCGATCCCGTCATCACCCACCACTTCCGAGGTACTTGCGAAAGCAAGAGGTAGGCTGAAATGCCTCCACCGACGCGCAGCGGTAGTTCAGTCGGTTAGAATACCGGCCTGTCACGCCGGGGGTCGCGGGTTCGAGTCCCGTCCGCTGCGCCATATTTGCCGAGTCAGATTTATCTGGTTCGAGATTGGAAAGCTTCTGAGTTTTCAATCAGACGAGTTACTTGGATGAAAGTCCAAAGCGATACGCAGCGGTAGTTCAGTCGGTTAGAATACCGGCCTGTCACGCCGGGGGGCGCGGGTTCGAGTCCCGTCCGCTGCGCCATATCTGCTACAAGGCCTACTGAACGCCTTGGAGCTACGAAGTAAAATGCTGGTTTGCCAGTGTTTACTTCGAGTCGATAGCAAAGACCCTGGTCGAAAGACCGGGGTTTTTTGTGTCTGTAATTTGGCTTTTCTCCGCTTGCAGTCTTCCTTGCCGGGCCTTCGTGCCTGCCTTCTTCTATGCTGCCTCTAAGTTTGTCGCGACGACGCCGTCCTGCCGGGCTGACCTTGGCGGTGCATCCGCTTGCCTGATCAATTCTTTACACTGAAAAAACACAGTTTTTTGATTCGCTGGTCAGTTTTTTTGTGTGAGGCTGTTTGCCGCAGGTGCATAAGCCTATAAACTTAACCTTTCGGTCAGCTTTGCACTCTCATTTCAGCCCTTCGTTTCGTCAAAAAGGGCTTCTGCACGACTCGAGATTTCCAGAACATAATCAGAAGGGCGGGCCTGTAACCGTCCAGAGGATGATCCATGTCCAACCGTGAAATATCCCGGCGCTCGTTCCTTCAGGGCGGGCTGGTGGCAGGTGTGAGCGTGACGCTCACACCGCTCAGCAGTCAGGCGCTCGCCGCCTTGATGGAAAACAGCGTGACCGTGCCGTCCGAGCAATGGCTCGGCAACAACGGCAAGGCACGCTCGCGTAATGACGCCTTGTCCAAGGTCTGCGGCAGCAAAGTCTTTGCCCGCGACATCCGCGCCAAGGACATGCCGGGCTGGCCGCAGCAGCAAGGCCACGCGATGCTGCTGAAAACGATCAAGGCCGACCGCATCTACGCGGGCATGGACCTGTCGTGGCTTGGCGCCGAACTGCAGCCTGATCGCATCGTCACCGCCGCTGATCTGGAGAAAGACGGCATCGTCTTCCCGGAAGAGCACGCGCCGGATCCGCTGTTGCCGGAAGGCAAGGTGCCGATGTTCATCGGTCACCCGGTGGCAATCCTGATCTGGAACGACTTCGAGCGTTTCCGTCAAGCCAAGGCCAAACTCAAATTCAATGACAAAGCGATTCGTTACGGTGCACAAGTGCCGTTCTACGAAAGCGATCCCTACGGCAGTTTCCGCTACGTGCGCGTGGGCGGGGCGACTTCGGCAGACGAAGACGAATTCGCCAGCCTCAAGGACTCGATCCTGTTTCCGATGTTGAAAAACCGTCGCCCGGTGTGGAATTCCCAGCCGAACCTGCACGGCAACCTGACCGAGCGCGGATTGTTCTATGCCGATCGCATGAAGCAGCAAATCGACACGCCGCCGGACAACTGGCTGGTGTTCGACGAGCGCTATAAAACCCCTTCGATCGAACCCGCCGCCATGGAGCCCGACAACGGCAATGGCTGGTACGATCCGGCAACCAAAACCCTGCATTTCGTGGTGGCGACCCAGTGCCCACTGGAAGCGGCGACCGACACCGCGAAGATGATCGCACCGTCGCGCTTCGGCCTGGCCAACCTCAATATGCACCCGGGTTACACCGTGGGTTACGGTTCCAAAGACCACAACATTTTTGTCTACTACGCAGCCCTCGCGGCGTTGTACGGCGCGGGTGTGCCGGTGCGTCTGGCCAACGACCGCTACGAGCAATTCCAGAGCGGCATCAAGCGTCACCCGTTCGACATCCGCTATCAATTGGCCGTGGACAAAACCGATCACAGCTTCAAGATTTTCCGCGCCGAAATGAGTGTCGACGGCGGTGGCCGTGTCAACTACAGCCCATCTGTGGCCGCAGTTGGCGCCACGGCCGCGCAGTCGATCTACTACATGCCGCAAAACGATTTGCAGGTCACCGCCTATCATTCTCGCGCCGTTGAAGCCGGCTCGATGCGTGGTTACGGCACCCTGCAAAGCATGGCGTCCACCGAGATGATGGTCGACGAAATTGCCGATCGCCTCGGCATCGACGCGATTGACCTGCGCAAGAAAAACGCCATGGTCTCGGGCATGAAAAACACCCAGGGCGCGGTGCCAGCGGGTGCGTTGCGCTTGCACGAGATTCTCGACAAGGCCGCCGTTCACGACGTCTGGAAAAATCGCGATGCGATCAAAAAGCAGCGTGAAGCGCAGGATCCGGACAACTGGTACGGCGTTGGTTTCGCCATCTGCCAGAAAGACTTCGGCACCGGTTCAGAAGCGCCGATGGCGAGCATCGAGTTCACCGCGCAAGGTCACATCACCCTGCGCCACATCGGTATCGAAATCGGCACCGGCATGTCGACCTCGCAAGCCTTGGTTGTCGCCGATTTCCTCGGCATCGCAGCGACTGAAGTTAAAACTGGGGAGACCGAATGGAAAGAGTTGCAGCTGATCAGCAGCGGCAACCCTTACATCATGAGTCAGGCTGAGCAGGACAGCCTGCTGCGTAACCCGCGCTGGGTCGGCAAGATCGCCTCGGCATCGTCGGCCACCAACTCGGCCTACTACTTCAGCCACGCCACGCGCGAAGCCGCGCGTGTGCTGTTCAACCATGGTTTGTGGCCGGCGGCGCTGCAGATCTGGAGCCAGGGCCCTTACGGTGGTTCTGCCAACCCTTACGTGGTGCGTCGCGAAGATGCGCATTGGGTCGACGGCAAGCTCACCGCCAACGGCATGCAGCCGCTGAGCTTTGAACAGCTGGCCATGCACGCTCACGAGAAGGGCCTGGTCACTGGCGCGACTGTGCACGGCTTCAACCGATGGAGTTGGGCCGAGGCCGAGTTCAGCATCGATGGCGTGCGTGAACGTCTGCCGCTCGACGGCTTGGCCGTCAAGTACGGCGACGGCGCGCCGAACGTGAAAAAAGCGCAGATGAATAGCGCCGGTTTCCATCTGCTGGATCGCCAGAACGTGCACTACCCGGACACTCAGTTGAACAACGCGATGGTGACTTACTACAGCCCTGTCGCGACGCTGGTGGAGCTGAAAGTGAACAAAGGTTCGGCCGAAGTTCAGGTGCTCAATCACCATTCGTGGGTCGAGTGCGGTCGGGTGCTGGTGGAAGAACTGGTCAAGGGGCAGCTCGAAGGTGGGATCGCCATGGGCATCGGCCATGCGCTGATGGAAGAGATGCCGCTGTACGAAGGCGGGCCAGGGGAGGGTGACTGGAACTTCAACCGTTACCGCTTGCCGATGGCGCGCCACGTAGCGGTCTGGAAGCAGACGGCTGAAATCCTGCCGCCGCTGTCGCCGAGTGATCCGTCGAAGGGCATCGCCGAAGTGGTGATGATCCCGGTGGTCGGTGCCATCGGTAACGCCGTGGCACACGCCATTGGCAAACGGGTCCGCGACCTGCCTATCACTTCTGCACGCATCAAGGAGGCCCTCAATGGCTAACCGTCCGCTTCAACTGACTCTCAACGGTCAATCCGTCGGCCCGGTGGACATCCCTGATGACCTGCCGATGATCGACTACCTGCACGAATACAAAAACCTCACCGGCTCGCGCTTGGGCTGCGGTCAGGGCATCTGCCACGCTTGTGTGGTGATCGTCGACAACCCGGACGGCACCAGCGAAGAAGTGCGCACCTGCATCACCGGCGCGCATTACTTCGAGGGCAAAAAAGTACGCACCATCGAAGGCCACGCGAAACGCGACGAGGAAGGAAAAGTCACTGAGCTGAACCCGATCCAACAGCGTTTCGTCGACGAGTTTGCCTTCCAGTGCAGCTATTGCGCCCCGGGCTTCGTGAATGCCGCGACCGTGTTGGTGGAAAAGCTGCAGCGTCGGCCGATCGTCAAAAGCCAGCTGGAAAAAGTCATCGAGGATAGCCTCGGTCACCACATCTGCCGCTGCACAGGCTACGTGCGTTACTACAGCGCGACGCGCAACGTGCTGACCGATCTCGGCCTGGTCAAGGAGGGTTAAGCATGAAGCAACTACTTTCCCGCCTGGCATTGGCGGTCGGTCTGGCTGCGCCGGTGTTGCTGGCGCACGCGGAAGATCAGGTCAAGCGCGGCGAATACCTTGCTCGTGCCGCTGACTGCATGGCCTGCCACACCGCGTCGGGCGGCGCGCCGTACGCGGGCGGTCTGCCGATTGTCTCGCCGTTCGGTACGATTTACGGCACCAATATTACCCCGAGCAAAGAACACGGCATCGGCCTCTATAACGATGACGAGTTCTTCGCCGCGCTCACCGAAGGCAAGCGCCGTGATGGCGCCAACCTGTACCCCGCGATGCCGTACACCTCGTATCACCTGATCCCGCGCGACGATTCGGACGCGATTCACGCGTACCTGAAAACCGTCGAGCCGATCGAGCGCGCAGCGCCGGTCACCAGCCTGAGCTTTCCGTTCAACATGCGCCTGGGTCTGATGGGCTGGAACATGCTCTACGGCAAGGACGTGAAGCTTTCGTCCACCGAGGGTAAAAGCGACGCCTTCAAACGCGGCCAGTACATGGTCGACGTGCTCGGTCACTGCGGCGAATGCCACACCCCGCGCGGTTTGCCAGGTGCGATGCAGCAGGACAAGCGCCTGACCGGCGGCGTACTCAACGGCTATCTGGCTCCAAGCCTGTTGGCCAATGACCTGGCGGCTCGCGGCTGGAACCATCAAGACCTGAGCTCGTTCCTCAAGCACGGCATGAGCGCCCAGGGCACGATGTTCAATGAAATGTTCCCGGTGTTCCACAACAGCACCCAGGGCCTCAATGACCCGGACCTCGCGGCGATGGCGACCTTCTTGCTCGGCGATCAACCGCCGCAAGCCAAGGTGCTGGCGGATGTGCCGTTTGACAAACTTACTGCGAGCGCCCAGCGCGGCCGTCAGGAATACCTGAACGTCTGCGCCGGTTGCCACGCGGTCGGTGGCGAAGGCAAGCCCCACATCGCCGTGGCCATGCGCGGGAACACCACGTTGCGTCTGGAAGACCCGCGCAACCTGGTGCGGGTGATCGACGACGGGATCGGTGAGCAGAAGTTTACCGGGTTCGAGCACATGCAGCCGATGCCTGGGTTCGCCGAGAAGCTCAGTCACGAGCAACTGACGGATCTGCTGAACTACCTGCGTGAGGGCTGGGGTGGCCAGCCGGGTGATCTGGCGGTGAAGGACGTGCAGAAGTTGCGGGCTGATGCGCCGCCGCTCGAGCACAAGGCGCACTGACATGCAGCATCTCGATCTGCAAGTTGTGCGCCGGGCGCTGCAATGGTCGTCGGCCGGCCAGCGTGTCTGGCTGTGCACGGTACTCGCCACCTACGGTTCGGCGCCGCGGGCGCCGGGTTCGCTGCTGGCGGTGAACGCTGACGGGCAATGGATCGGTTCGCTGTCGGGCGGCTGCGTCGAGGAGGATTTTCTCGAACGAGTCGCCGAAGGGGCGTTTCTTGAGGCAGTCAGCGTTGTTCGTTATGGCGATGGCGATGATCCGCGCTCTCGGGTGAGCTTGCCCTGTGGTGGTGTGCTCGATGTGTTGGTGGAGAAGCTTGAGCCGGTTTGTGAGGTTCAGGCGCATCTGCGAGAACTGGAGTCGGCGCTGTTGGGTCAGCGTCGGCTGATCCGCGAAGTCGATCTGACCAGCGGTGCGCGCAGCCTGTTCGATGATCGCGAGCAGGGCGTGCGCATTGAGCGAGAGATCGATCGGGTGCGCGTGCGGATCGGTGCGGCCCAGCGCTTGTTGCTGGCCGGGTATTCCTCGGTTGCTCAGGCCTGTGCAGAGTTTGCCGTCGGGTTGGGTTTCGAAGTGATTCTTTGTGATCCGCGCGACGAGGTGCTGCAAGGCGTGGTCTTGGAAAACGTCGACATTCGTCGTCAGTTGCCCTCGGTGTTCATTGCTGATGGCGGTTGCCACAGCGACACGGCGGTGGTGGCGTTGACCCATGATCCGCGCATTGATGACCTGGCGATGATGGAGGCGGTGCGCACTGAGGCGTTTTACATCGGTGTGATGGGGTCCATGCAGACCTCGCAAAAGCGCTTTGAACGGTTGCGCCGGATTGGTGGGTTGGGGGAGGCCGAGCTGGCGCGGATTCATGCGCCGATCGGATTGAACCTGGGCAGCAAGACACCCGCTGAAATCGCCGTCGCGGTACTTGCTGACATCTTGCGAATCCGCAGCGGTATTGCGCGGAACAAGCTGTAAACACTCCTGCAAAAAAAGGGGCCGCATTCAACGGCCCCTTTTTTGTATTAGTATCCGAGTTTGTCCCGTAGCCCGTAGTACCAGGCACCCAGCGCCGCAAACGGTGTGCGCAGCAATTGTCCGCCAGGGAACGGGTAGTGCGGCAGATCGGCAAACGCATCAAAACGCTCCGCTTGACCTCGCAGCGCCTCGGCCAGCACCTTGCCCGCAAGGTGCGTATACGTCACGCCGTGACCACTGCAGCCTTGGGAATAGTAGATGTTGTCACCGATCCGTCCCACCTGCGGTAGGCGCGACAGGGTCAGCAGGAAATTGCCGGTCCAGGCGTAGTCGATTTTCACGTCCTTGAGCTGCGGGAACGCCTTGAGCATCTTTGGTCGAATGATCGCCTCGATGTTCGCCGGGTCCCGCGCGCCATACACTACGCCGCCGCCGAAGATCAGCCGCTTGTCGCTCGTCAGGCGATAATAATCGAGCAGATAATTGCAGTCCTCGACGCAGTAATCCTGCGGCAGCAGATTGTTCGCCAATGCCTCGCCCAGTGGTTCGGTGGTAATCACCTGTGTCCCACAGGGCATCGATTTGGCCGCCAGTTCTGGCACCAGATTGCCCAGGTAAGCATTGCCCGCCACGATGATGAACTTGGCCCTGACCTTGCCCTCTGGCGTATGCACTACCGGACTCGCGCCGCGCTCGATGCGCACCGCTGGCGACTGCTCATAAATAGTGCCGCCCAGCGACTCAACGGCTGCCGCTTCGCCCAGCGCCAGGTTGAGCGGGTGAATGTGCCCGCCACTCATGTCGAGCATGCCGCCGACATACTGATCGCAATTCACCACTTCACGGATACGACGCTGATCCAACAGCTCAAGCTGCGTATGACCGAAACGTTCCCACAGGCGCTTCTGCGATTCCAGATGACCCATCTGCTTGGCTGTGATGGCCGCGAACACACCGCCGTCTTTCAAGTCGCACTGGATATTATATTTGGCAACCCGCTCACGGATGATCCGCCCACCCTCAAACGCCATCTGCCCAAGTAACTGTGCTTGCTTGGGTCCGACGCTACGCTCGATCACATCGATATCGCGGCTATAGCTGTTGACGATCTGACCGCCGTTACGGCCCGATGCACCAAAACCAACCTTGGCCGCTTCCAGAATCGTTACCTTGAAACCGTTCTCCAGCAGAAACAGGGCAGAGGACAGACCGGTGTAACCGGCACCGATCACGCAGACATCCGTCTCTACTTCACCCTGCAAGGCCGGGCGCGGCGGAACCGCATTGGCCGATGCGGCGTAATAGGACTCTGGGTAGGAAGTGTTCGCCATCCTGCTGCCTCTGTTTAATATATTTTACGAGTGCCTTGATCCTACCCGAGTTAAAAATCGACCGCCAGCCACCGGAAAATCTTCTTCACCACCGCAAAATTAAATATTTTGCATATTCATAGGGTTAGCTCGAAAAAAGGTGTTGACACCCCTCCGGAATTCCGTAGAATGCCGCCTCACAGCAGGCACGTAGCTCAGTTGGTTAGAGCACCACCTTGACATGGTGGGGGTCGTTGGTTCGAGTCCAATCGCGCCTACCAAACAAAATCCGCTCTGCTGGGCGGTCTAGAAGGGCTCACCGAAAGGTGGGCCCTTTTTTGTTGTCTTTGGATTTCTTCAGAACGTTCACAAAATATCGGGTTCGTTCACACTGGGCAATGTGAACGCCGATATCAGTTCGTTTTCGGGTGGGATTGTACTGGTCTAATGAAACCGGACACCATTTAGGCGAGAGTGCTCGCCTCGCTTTAGATTTCAGTGCGCCATTAAGTGTTACTAATCTGGTGCCGATACGCCTGTAACCAACATCAACAGGCGACGACGCATGGAAGTCAGCGACGCTCAAAACGAATATCAAAAGCCAAAAAACCTGGCGGGTCTGGGGCGTCGGTGGGGCGGGCAAATGATTGACTCACTCATCACGTTCTTTCTGTTCCTGTTTTTCGGTCGAATGGGCGACTTCATAGGTCTGCCACCCACCGTGGTCGGCATTTTGGCGCTGGGCGCCGGTGCGGGTTATTACCTGTTTTCCGATGCGATGCCCAAGGGCCAAAGTGTTGGGAAAAAATTGTTGGGCATGTCCGTGATTGATGAGCGCAGCTACCTTAACTGCAATCTTTATCAATCATTTATGCGCAATATCACCACGCCGTTCCTGAGTATTTTTGACTGGATCTTTATATTCTTTGGTTCGCGCAAGCGACTGGGCGATATGCTCGCTTCTACGATCGTGGTTCGATCCAGGTAAGAGGCGGTTCAGTTCTTCTGCGCTGCATTGATTGCTGAAGCACCTGACGGCCTCCGGTCGTGGGTGGGGGCTACTCACGAAGACAGGCAGAACCTGTGATCGAAAGAGCCAAGGCGCTTGCTGACAATATGATGGATCTCAGATGGTAATCAGAGCCCAGCCATTGCGCTGGGCTCTTCTCATCTGGCTATGCCAATGACCGGTGTTTGAATCAGGCGATCAGGTCCACTTTTCCGGTGGCCAGGCGATAAACGCCGCCCACTACTTTCAGCTTGCCTTTGGTGAGGGCGTCAGTCAGCAGGGGGGAAGCATTTTTTAGTCGCTCGACCGAGTCTTTGACATTTTGCGCTACCGCATTAGCGGGAAGGCTCCCTGGCTCCTTAAGCACCATCTCGATAGAGCCCCTGAGTGCGTCAGTCAGTTTTGGGATGTGACCAGGAAAAATGGTGTGATCTTTTACCGCCTTGATACCTGCGTTAATCGCACCGCAGTCTTCATGTCCGAGCACGAGGATCAGTGGTGAGCCGAGCACTGCGACAGCGTATTCAAGGCTGGCCAAACCCTCATCAGTGACGAAATTGCCGGCAATGCGTATGGCGAAAAGATCTCCCCGGGCAGTGTCAAAGGCGTACTCGGGGGCGATACGAGAGTCAGAACAACTGAGCACCGACACGAACGGGTTCTGGCCCATGACCAGGGCTTCTCGTTCAGCCTTGAAGTCATGAGTTTTGGAGGTGCCGGAAACATATCGCTCGTTTCCCTCCATAAGCCTTTGGAGGGCTGCGTCGGGGCTGATTGAGTTTTGCGGTTTTGGTGGTGTCGCCGTGATCTCGGCGGCCTGTAGGAGTTGGCCAGGCAGGGCGCCAGTCAATAGCAGGGCGCTGGCGCCGAGGCCGGCAAACATCAGGAGCTTACGGCGACTAACCGCGGTTTGAGGCGGTTTTGAATCACATGATTCACACATGGCTTGTGTACTCAGGTGAAAGGGGAGCTCGCAGTCAAAAGCGGGTGCTTCTAGAACGCTTCAGCTCTTGTGCGTGGAGTCTAGTTGATCTGTGACGTAATGTTTCAAGTGCTATATAAGGCCTGTTGGTTTCGTTAGCGATGAATTGGGTTGGCCCGCTTTTTGTTCATGGCTAATGAAAAAAGTGTGGATATTTAATGGCTTACGATCTTTATTAACCGACCAATGGTCGAAAATATATTGTTACAAGTGAATTGCTGGGATATTATCGCCCTGCGTTCACCACCACGGTTTATGCATTTTTAAGTCCCAAGCTTCCATCAGCTGCTTGGGATTTTTTTTTGCCTAAAATTTGTCCTGCCCCTTCGAAGACCCGCTCAAGCGCGCAAATCTCGATCTTTTGGGCTACTACTGTCTGGCCAACTCAAACTCGGTCTGATGGGGTGCATCGATGCTGGTTCATTGGTCTCTTGCGGCAATTCACCTGCTGGCTGTTGCGCTGGCGTTCTGGGCCGTTTTGACTCGCGGCACGGCATTCAGGCGCCTGGCAGCCGGGACAGGGGAGGCTCGTCGCGTGCTGATAGCCGATAACCTATGGGGGATTTCTGCAGTCATCCTCCTGATCACCGGTGGGATGCGGGCCTTTGGCGGGTACGAAAAAGGCACCGATTACTACCTTCACCAGCCACTGTTCCACCTCAAGATGACGCTTTTCGTGCTGATCCTGCTGCTTGAAGTTGCCCCCATGATGACGCTGATCAAATGGCGGATTGCACTTAGGCGTGGCACGACGATCGACACCGCGTGGGCAAAACTGTTTGCTCGTTTCAGTCATGTCGAAGGCTTGCTGGTGTTGCTGATGGTTATCGCAGGGACGGGGATGGCGCGCGGGGTAACCTTTGGTTAACCGAGAGCGATCACTTACTTCCTCGGGGTTATTCGGAAACGTCTGACAGCCATGGCATGAGATATGCCGGTAGTATCGGCTTCAAGTTTTGGCGGGAGAGGGGGAGCGAGCCGGCGGGCGTGCGGCGCTCGAATCTTTAGCCAGCCGGTGTCCGGGGCGAACGGGCTGGCTACTGACTGCAACAGGACTCAGGGAGTTTGTGGCTTGTCTGGCGCGGTGAGGCCAGCCTGAATGCGCTGATAAATTTCTTCGCGATGCACTGCAACGTCTTTCGGGGCGTTGATGCCGATCCTGACTTGCTGGCCGCTCACGCCCAGAATGGTGATCGTAATGTCGTCACCAATATTTATGCTTTCACCGACTTTGCGGGTGAGTATCAGCATGGTCTTCTCCTTGATTGCTTGTAGGGCACCTGATTCGAACAGTGCAGAGGTCGGTGGTATGTATAGATTAGTGCGAAGTCTCGCGGTTTGGGTGCCTCTTTCTGACGCGCAGATGGTGCATTAATTCCCAAGGCGTAACTATACAGAGGCCGCAACCATCAATCTCGTTGTTTTGTGCCCATTTTGCGGCACTCGGGAAGTATTCATGAATGTTAAAATCACCGCTTTCGGCATTCAGAGGGAACCGTTGTGCGCAAAATGGTCTTGGTAATCGCTGTATTGGCGCTGGCTGGATGCGGTGAAGGGAAGGGTGTTGATGCACAAAAAACGAAGCCGGCAGTCGTTTCCGCCCCCGCAGCGACTAACGGGCCGCAGTGGGACCTCGAAGTGCGAGGCGAAACACCCCAGGCAGTGAGTGATCTGAGTGGCTGGTTGATTGAACACAGCTTCATCTCCAACGTCATCATGGAAAACGGCAAGACGCGCATTTTGATGGGGCCATTCAGTTCAAAAGCCGAGACCGAGGCCAAGCAGGCAGAAGTGGCTGCAGCGCTGGCGCGGGCCAAGAAACAGAATGTCGAATTGCTGGTGCTTGAGCGTCCTGCGGTCCAGTAACGCAGTGCCTGGAAAAGCAAAAGGCTTCGGCTTTCACACCGAGGCCTTTCTACTTTCCGGCGGCATTAGCCGCAGGCTTTCATGTTCACCGGCCCGACAAACTCGTTACCGCGCCCCATGACGCACGCCACGCTCTGATTTCGCTGACGTTCCCAGGCTTCAACCGGATAGGTTTTGTTCCAGGCTTCGTACAGTTGGCGATCCTGTTTCGACAGGCTCAAGCCGTACTGCTTACTCATGTAGAAATAGGTCCGGGCGATCATGCCGCGAATGGAAGGGCGGGGCATGACCTTCTTGGCCTTGAAGTCGACTTGGGTCAGGCAGGAGCCATATTGACCGGTCTGCACTGGCAGCCAGCCAAAACTGAAGTTATTGCGATCGCCGTTTACCTCGCCAATGCTCGGCACCAGATTGTGCAAATCTGCTTCGGCCTTCTGGAATACTGGATCGTAACGGCTGCAGTTCTTGCGCCCACCGGCCTGCCAGCACTGGCGTTGATGGCCGATCTGCCACGCCGGGACAATGTGCTCCCACTCGATGCGTGAAGCGCGCTTGGCGTTTTTACGCGGCACATAACCACAGGCGGCCAGGTTCACCTTGTTGCCGGTGTATTTGCAGCCGCAATAGAACTCGGTGGATTGCGGTGCATACAGTTTCCAGGCGACTTTTTTGGCTTCACTGAAGGTGCGTGGGGCGCCGGCCTGCGCCCCGAGGGAGATGAATAAAACCAGCCAAGCAAACCAGCGGACACTCATTGACTCAATCTTCCTTTGGCACGACCCAGAAAACCTGCACGCCGCCATCGTCGCGATAGGCGAGGGTGACGTTGTCGTTCTCGTCGATTTCTTCGAGCAACTGCTCCCACTCATCCACTGGTTCGTCCGGCAGGCGGAAGATCAGTGCTGCCTTGGTTCTTTGAGCGGTGGGGGAATTGATTATTTTCTGAACGCGCAGACCCATGCGTGCATAGGTGTCAGGAGCAGCGGAGGGTGTGACCACAGGATTATCCTTATTAAGCTGTACGTGCATACAGTATTTAACTGTAAGCATTTTCGCAACTGCTTAAAATTCAAGAAAATCCTCTGACGGCGGTTTTTACCTTTTGGTGTAGGAAGAGGAGAAAGCTTTCAGGGGGAGTGTTGCTTGAGGCGTGAACCACTCGTCAATGCTGACGAGTGGTCAAGAGCGTGCCCGGCCCGAACGGGGCGGGCGAGGGCGAATCAGTATTCCCAGAACATCCGTTGCAGCTCTTTGCTGTCGTTGGTCTTGGTCAGTGCAACCATGGCCAGGATGCGGGCTTTTTGCGGGTTCAAGTCGTGCGCGACAACCCAGTCGTATTTGTCGTCAGGCTGTTCGGCATTGCGCAGTACGAAGCCGCCTGCGTTAACGTGAGACGAACGAATGATTTGTACGCCGTCCTTGCGCAGGGCTTGCAAGGACGGAACGACGCGCGAGGAAACAGAGCCATTGCCGGTGCCGGCATGGATGATCGCCTTGGCGCCGGACTGCGCCAGTGCCTTGTACGCCGTATCGCTCACATTGCCGTAGGAATAGGCGATTTCTACATCAGGCAGACTCTTGATGGTTTTGATGTCGAATTCCGAGTCCATGGTGTGGCGCTTGGCCGGCAGACGGAACCAGTAGGATTTACCTTCGACCACCATGCCCAGTGGACCCCATGCACTTTTAAACGCCTCGGTCTTGATGTTGATCATCTTGCTGACGTCGCGACCCGACTGGATCTCATCGTTCATGGTCACGAGGACGCCCTTGCCGCGTGCTTCTTTGCTGCTGGCGACGGCGACGGCGTTGTACAGGTTGAGCATGCCGTCAGCCGACATCGCGGTGCCTGGGCGCATGGAGCCGACGACAATGATCGGTTTGTCAGTTTTTTCCACCAGGTTCAGGAAGTAGGCGGTTTCTTCCAGTGTGTCGGTGCCGTGGGTGATCACGATGCCATCGACGTTTTTGTCGTCGGCCAGCTCGGCCACGCGACGGCCCAGCTGAAGCAGGTTGTCATTGGTGATGCTTTCCGAGGCGATCTGCATGACCTGTTCACCACGAACGTTAGCCAGTTGGCTGAGTTCCGGAACGCCGGCGATTAGCTGTTCGATGCCGACTTTTGCCGCTTGATATGTCGCGCTGTTGGCGGCGCTCGCACCGGCGCCGGCGATGGTGCCGCCGGTGGCCAGGATGACTACGTTCGCCAGTTTCTGTTGGGTTTCGACTTCTTTTGCCTGAAGGGCGGCAGGGAGTAGCAGCAGGAGGGCCAAAGCGCCCGGAATAAAAGTGTTGAAGGCAGATTTCATTATTTTCTCTCTAGTAGTCAGACGGTGCTGATGCAAGTTCATCTAGATACGCCCCCGGCAGATCTGAACGCCGGGGGTGTAGGTGAAGAGCAGGATCTGTACCATCTAAGCGTTGGATGAGAAAAACTTTTAAATATTTGATTTATAACAGTAATTATTATGTTTCTGATCGGGGTTAAACATGAATGCGTCCGGGTTTCCGAATAGGTTGAGGGTTCGCGTTCGGCTCTCCGAAAATGCCTACGACGCTTGTAGAAAAGCGCGCCTTGCCAAAACAAGAATCAATGCTAAAGAAACTACCGCGCCGGTCGATGCCCCGTTATGGTTATTTACTTACAGGAGTTCCCATGTCGTTTAATGTCGGTTTTCCAAATGCGGGCGCGGTCACCATCGGCGGCAAGGCCCCGTCTACGATCAATTCCTTGAGCGAAGCGACGGCCGAAACCGCGACCCAGGTTCTGGGGAAGGAAGAGGGCGGCGTCAACCGGGTTCGAACCGGTGGCGGTGCTCAGGATGAAGCCAAGTCCGAGAGCGGCAGCACCCAAAGTGTTGCGGTGCAGGTGCTGCTCAAGCGCATGCAGGAATTACAACAGCAACTGCGTGAGCAACAACAACAATTGGCGGCCGCTCAGGCTGCGTCTTACCCGACCCCGGAAGCCAAGGCCACGGCGGTGATGTCGATCCAGGGGCAAATCGCCGACACCAACGGCGCGCTGTCACAAGTGGCGGGCAATCTGGTGAAAGAACTGGCCAAGGATTCCGGCACAGGTGGTCTGATCAGCACCACGGCGTAACGAGTGGGCGGCTTGTGCCAACGCAGAAACAAAACAGGTCGTTGACAAATAGCAGCAGGGTTCGCATAGTTCGATCTACGCAAACGTTTGCGCGGTAGTGTCGGTCCTCATTCCTTCGACGATGGGAGTCCAGGCATTTCTTCAGCGCAAGCTTGCTCACAATAATCATAAGATCGGAGTGAACCCATGAAGCTGCCATTCGCTGGACGCCTTCTTGCTGTCGCTATGCTGGCTGTCGCATCCGCCGCGCTGCCCGTCTCATCGGCATTCGCCGAATCTCCTGAAAAACCCAAAGTCGCATTGGTCATGAAATCCCTGGCCAATGAATTCTTCCTCACCATGGAAGACGGCGCCAAGGCTTATCAAAAAGACCACTCCGGCGAATTCGACCTGATCTCCAATGGCATCAAGGACGAAACGGACACGGCTGGCCAGACGCGCATCGTCGAGCAAATGATCCTCGCCAAGGTCAATGCCCTGGTCATCGCACCGGCGGATTCCAAAGCCATGGTTCCGGTGATCAAGAAAGCCATCGATGCCGGCATCACCGTGATCAACATCGACAACCAACTCGACCCGACCGTCCTCAAAAGCAAGAACATGACGGTGCCGTTTGTAGGCCCGGACAACCGCAAAGGCGCGCGTCTGGTCGGTGAGTACCTGGCCAAGCAACTGAAGGCCGGTGACGAGGTCGGCATCATCGAGGGCGTGTCCACCACCACCAATGCACAGGCCCGCACCGCGGGTTTCAAAGATGCAATGGAGGCGGCGCAGATCAAGGTCGTTTCGTTGCAGTCCGGTGACTGGGAGATCGACAAAGGCAACAAGGTTGCCGCCTCGATCCTCAGCGAATACCCGGACGTCAAAGCCCTGCTGGCCGGTAACGACAGCATGGCCGTCGGTGCCGTTTCCGCCGTGCGTGCAGCGGGCAAGGCCGGCAAGGTGCAAGTGGTCGGTTACGACAATATCAACGCCATCAAGCCGATGCTCAAGGATGGTCGCGTTCTGGCAACCGCCGATCAGTTTGCAGCCCGACAAGCCGTGTTCGGTATCGAGACTGCGCTGAAAATCATCAAGGGCGAGAAAGTCGACAGCGGCACCAACGGCGTGATCGAAACCCCGGTAGAACTGGTCACCCAGTAAGCCTTCTGGCGACACACTGGTGCTCGTCCGTCCGGGCGGGCACAGGGAGAGTTTTATGTCCGTTTGCGCTCGGAACGCTGTCCTCACGGTCAGTGGTATCGGTAAGACCTACGCCCAGCCGGTGCTGACTGGCATCGACCTGACGCTGATTCGCGGTGAAGTATTGGCGCTGACCGGTGAAAATGGCGCCGGCAAGAGCACGCTGTCGAAGATCATTGGCGGGTTGGTCACGCCGACCACCGGCCAGATGCAATTCCAGGGTGAGGATTACCGTCCCGGCAGCCGGACCCAGGCTGAAGACCTGGGCATCCGCATGGTCATGCAAGAACTCAATCTGTTGCCGACCCTGTCGGTGGCGGAAAACCTGTTTCTCGACAACTTGCCCAGCAACGGCGGCTGGATCAGTCGCAAGCAGTTGCGCAAAGCGGCGATCGAGGCCATGGCCCAGGTTGGCCTCGACGCGATCGACCCGGACACCCTGGTCGGCGACCTTGGCATCGGCCACCAGCAAATGGTCGAGATCGCCCGCAACCTGATCGGCGACTGCCATGTGCTGATCCTCGACGAGCCGACGGCGATGCTGACAGCTCGTGAAGTCGAGATGCTGTTCGAGCAGATCACCCGCCTGCAATCCCGTGGCGTGTCGATCATCTATATCTCCCATCGCCTCGAAGAACTGGCGCGGGTTGCCCAGCGCATTGCGGTGTTGCGCGACGGCAACCTGGTCTGCGTCGAGCCGATGGCCAATTACAATAGCGAGCAACTGGTCACGTTGATGGTCGGTCGTGAACTCGGCGAACATATGGACTTGGGGCCGCGCAAGATTGGCGCTCCGGCGTTGACGGTCAATGGCTTGACCCGCGCAGACAAAGTTCGCGATGTGTCTTTCGAAGTGCGTGCCGGCGAAATCTACGGGATCTCTGGTTTGATCGGGGCAGGGCGCACCGAGTTGCTGCGCTTGATTTTCGGTGCCGACACGCCTGACAGCGGCACGGTCGCGCTCGGGTCTCCGGCTCAGGTGGTGAGTATCCGCTCGCCGGCCGATGCGGTGGGGCACGGCATTGCCCTGATCACGGAAGACCGCAAGGGCGAGGGTTTGCTGCTAACCCAATCGATCAGCGCCAACATTGCCTTGGGCAATATGCCGGTGATTTCCAGTGGTGGATTCGTCAACCATGGCGACGAGATGTCCCTGGCCCAGCGTCAGATCGACGCCATGCGCATCCGCAGTTCGAGCCCGACACAATTGGTCTGCGAACTGTCCGGAGGGAACCAGCAGAAGGTCGTAATCGGTCGCTGGCTGGAGCGCGATTGTTCGGTGATGTTGTTTGACGAGCCCACCCGTGGCATCGATGTCGGCGCCAAATTCGACATTTATGCGTTGCTCGGCGAGCTGACCCGACAGGGCAAGGCGCTGGTGGTGGTGTCCAGTGACCTGCGCGAACTGATGTTGATCTGCGACCGGATCGGCGTGCTGTCGGCGGGGCGCCTGATCGACACGTTCGAGCGCGACAGCTGGACCCAGGATGACTTGCTTGCCGCCGCTTTTGCCGGCTACCAAAAACGTGATGCGTTGCTCAACGAAGCGGCGCCTAGGGACCTTCCATGAAAACTGCATCTTCTGCCGGCAAACATAGTGGCAACTTCTACGGCCTGGGCACCTATCTGGGCCTGGCCGGTGCCCTGCTGGCGATGATTGCGCTGTTCTCGGTATTGAGCAGCCACTTTCTTTCTTACGACACGTTCAGCACCCTGGCCAACCAGATTCCCGATCTGATGGTGCTGGCGGTCGGCATGACCTTCGTGTTGATTATTGGTGGTATCGACCTGTCGGTCGGTTCGGTGTTGGCGCTGGCGGCGTCAACGGTCAGCGTGGCCATTCTCGGCTGGGGCTGGAGCGTCCTGCCCGCCGCGTTGCTGGGCATGGCGGCGGCTGCATTGGCCGGGACCGTCACCGGGTCGATCACCGTGGCCTGGCGGATTCCGTCGTTCATCGTGTCGCTGGGCGTGCTGGAAATGGCCCGCGGTGTGGCGTATCAAATGACCGGGTCGCGCACCGCTTATATCGGTGATGCCTTCGGCTGGTTGTCCAACCCGATTGCGTTCGGCATCTCGCCGTCGTTCATTATTGCCTTGCTGATTATCATCATTGCTCAAGCCGTGCTGACCCGTACGGTGTTCGGCCGCTACCTGATCGGCATTGGCACCAATGAAGAAGCAGTGCGTCTGGCAGGGATCAATCCAAAGCCCTACAAAATCCTGGTGTTCAGCCTGATGGGGCTGCTGGCTGGCATTGCCGCGTTGTTCCAGATTTCCAGGCTTGAGGCCGCGGATCCGAATGCCGGCTCCGGGCTGGAGTTGCAGGTCATCGCCGCTGTCGTCATCGGCGGCACCAGTTTGATGGGGGGCCGTGGTTCGGTGATCAGCACCTTTTTCGGCGTCTTGATCATTTCCGTACTGGCAGCGGGCCTCGCGCAGATCGGCGCAACCGAGCCCACCAAACGCATCATCACTGGCGCGGTGATCGTGGTGGCGGTGGTGCTGGATACTTATCGCAGTCAGCGCGCAAGCCGGCGGACCTGAATCATGGCAACGATCAAGGATGTAGCCGCACTCGCGGGCATTTCCTACACCACCGTGTCCCATGTGGTGAACAAGACGCGGCCGGTCAGTCAGGAGGTGCGGATCAAGGTCGAGGAGGCGATCAAAACCCTGGACTACGTGCCGAGTGCCGTGGCCCGTTCGTTGAAAGCCAAAACCACCGCGACCATCGGCTTGCTGGTGCCCAACAGCCTCAACCCGTACTTCGCTGAACTGGCGCGAGGCATTGAAGATTACTGCGAGCGTAAGGGATATTGCGTCATCCTCTGCAACTCCGACGACAATCCGGACAAGCAGCGCAGCTACCTGCGTGTGTTACTCGAAAAGCGTATCGATGGTTTGATCGTGGCGTCTGCCGGTGGTGATGCGGGGTTGGCGGAGGGTCTTGCCGGTGTGCGCACGCCGATGGTCATCGTCGACCGCGGACTGGAAGGCGTAATTGCCGATCTGGTGCGCATCGATCACGAATACGGCGCGTACCTGGCGACTCGACATTTGCTGGAGCTGGGGCATCGTGACATTGCCATGATCGGCGGTCCGGCAGGTACCAGCGTGGCGCAAATGCGTCTGGCCGGTTATTGCCGTGCCTTGCAAGAGGCGGGCGTCGACGTAAATCGTGAGCGTATGCTGGAAAGCGACTTTACCAGCACCGGCGGTTACAACTCGGCAGCGATTTTGCTGGAGCGCAATCCGCCCAGCGCGATCTTTGCCGGCAACGACATGATCGGCATCGGCGTGCTGCGAGCGGCGGCCGAACGCAATGTGCGCGTACCGAGCGAGCTGTCGGTGATCGGCTTCGACGATATCCAGATGAGCCGTTATGTCTATCCGGCGCTGACCACGGTGGGGCAGTCGATCCTGCAACTCGGTGAGATGGCCGCTGAAGTGCTTTTGCGCCGGATCGCCACGCCGGACATGGCTACCGATCAGCGCATCGTGATCCCCAGCATTGTCCTGCGAGAGTCAACCGCGCCGTTGGCCGGCATGTTTGCCCAGTTTCGCTGAACCAGAATTGATGAGTAGCAATGTATGCCCGCAAAAGTAGTGGTGATAGGCAGTTTGAACATGGACCTGGTAACCCGGGCGCCCAGGCTGCCGCGTGGCGGTGAAACGCTGATCGGCGAGTCGTTTTCCACGGTGTCCGGTGGCAAGGGCGCCAACCAGGCCGTCGCAGCAGCCCGTCTGGGCGCCGAGGTGTCGATGGTCGGTTGTGTGGGCAGCGATGCCTATGGCGCAGAGCTGCGCGGGGCGCTGTTGGCCGAGCATATAGATTGTCAGGCCGTCAGCACTGTCGAGGATTCCAGCGGCGTAGCGTTGATCGTGGTCGATGACAACAGTCAGAACGCCATCGTCATCGTCGCGGGTGCCAATGGATCAATGACGCCGCAAGTCATCGACCGTTTTGACGCCGTATTGCAGGCGGCGGATGTGATTATTTGTCAGCTGGAAGTGCCGGATGCAACGGTTGGGTATGCCCTCAAGCGGGGTCGAGCGCTGGGTAAGACCGTCATTCTCAACCCTGCGCCTGCCAGCCGTCCATTGCCGGCGGACTGGTTTGCCGCCATCGATTACCTGATCCCCAACGAAAGCGAAGCGTCTGCCCTCACGGGGGTGTCGGTGGATTCTTTGAAGACGGCAGAAACTGCCGCAACCCGATTGATCGCCCTGGGCGTGGGTAAAGTGATTATCACCTTGGGTGCCCAGGGCTCGCTGTTCGCCGACGGCTCACGACTGGAGCATTTCCCGGCACCGAAGGTCAAAGCCGTCGATACCACGGCCGCAGGGGACACCTTTGTCGGTGGTTTTGCCGCCGCATTAGCGTCTGGCAGCAGCGAAGCTGATGCGATCCGGTTCGGTCAGGTTGCCGCAGCCTTGTCGGTCACCCGGGCTGGCGCCCAACCCTCGATTCCCACCTTGTCCGATGTACAGGCGTTCAAAGCACCATGAAAAAAACACCGCTGCTCAATATTGCGTTATCGCGGCTGATTGCCTCCCTGGGTCACGGCGACATGGTCGTGATCGGTGATGCCGGTCTGCCGGTGCCGCCAGGTGTCGAACTGATCGATCTGGCACTAACCCAGGGGATTCCGGACTTTGTCAGTACCTTGAAAGTCGTACTGAGCGAAATGCAGGTCGAAAGCCATCTGCTGGCCCGGGAGATCCTCGACAAGCAGCCGCCGGCATTGAGTGTTCTGGACAAATTGAACGCTGAAGGCGTGCTGGGTTCGCGTGAGTTAGTCAGCCATGACCAGTTCAAGGTCCTCAGCCGACAGGCGCGGGCGATTGTTCGTACCGGCGAATGTGCGCCGTACTGCAACGTCGTGCTGGTGTCGGGGGTGACGTTCTAGCGCTGTATCCATTCGTTTTTCCCCGCGCACAAGGAGTGCGATATGCCCCGCTATGCTATGAAACTGCGCCACCTGCTCCGGAGTCTGCTGCTTTTGTCCCTGATTACTGCAACCCACGCCCGAGCGGCGGAAAAGATCGACTTGATCATCGACACCGATCCCGGAACCGACGACGTGGTCGCTTTGCTGTTTGCCTTGGCATCGCCCGAAGAACTGAACGTTCTTGCGCTGACAACCGTGGCCGGCAACGTGCGTCTGGACAAGACATCGCGTAATGCGCGATTGGCCCGCGAGTGGGCAGGGCGCGAAGATGTGCCGGTTTATGCCGGTGCACCCAAGCCGCTGATGCGCACGCCGATCTATGCCGAGAATATTCATGGCAAGGAAGGTTTATCAGGCGTTACCGTGCACGAGCCCAAGAAGGGCCTGGCAGAAGGCAGTGCGGTCAATTACCTGATCGGCACCTTGAAAGCGGCCAAACCTCATAGCATCACTATTGCCATGCTCGGCCCGCAAACCAACCTGGCGTTGGCGCTGATCCAGGAGCCGGAAATCGTCCAGGGCATCAAGGAAGTGGTGATTATGGGCGGCGCGCATTTCAACGGTGGCAACATTACACCGGTGGCTGAGTTCAACCTGTTCGCCGATCCGCAGGCGGCTGAAATTGTGTTGAAAAGTGGTGTGAAGCTGGCCTATCTACCGCTGGATGTGACGCACAAGATCCTCACCAGCGAATCACGCCTCAAACAGATCGCGGCGATCAACAACAACGCGAGCAAACTGGTGGGCGATATTCTTGATGCATACATCAAGGATGACATGGAGCACTACGGTCTTACAGGTGGTCCGGTGCACGACGCTACCGTCATCGCCTACCTGCTAAAGCCTGAGCTGTTTAGCGGTCGCTCGGTCAACGTGGTCGTAGATAGCCGCGAAGGTCCAACCTTTGGTCAAACCATTGTCGACTGGTATGACGGTCTCAAAGCGCCGAAGAACGCTTTTTGGGTTGAGAGTGGTGACGTCCAGGGCTTCTTCGACTTGCTGACTCAGCGTCTGGCTCGTTTGAATTAAGTTTTAAGCCCGCAGGTGCCTGCCTGCGGGCCTCACCCCCGCCCTCCTTCTAGCGCGGCTTTTTGGTCTGCCAGGTGTTTTTCGAAGATCTGCTTGATGAACGTCTGGGCGGCTTCGGTGCCAAGGTCCCGGACCAACAGATCGATACCGATAATGGCGAGCTCTTCCGTGCTGCTTGGGCTGTAAGAGCTGTGCCCGTCCGGCCATTTTGCTTTGATATCGGCGTCGATGCTTACGGTGGTCATGATGGCGCTCGTGAAGTCGGGAAAGTCTGAGTGTCGAGTTAACCATTTTGCGCGGCGTTTGGCACTCCGACTTAGGCATGGGAGGAGGGCTATGCGACACTTGGTCTTTGACGAATTTTCAAGGACCGCGCTGTGCAGATCGATTTGAACTCCCCTGACGGTTTGACCCTTGAGGCAGTGCGCCAGCTATTGGCCAGCGCCAGTGACGATGAGCACACTCAATTGCGGGTAACCCAAAGCGGCATCGCCTACATCTCTTCGGGTGTCGTAGGCGGCACTGACATTGGTGGGCTGCGATTTCGGCTGGAGACGTGGGCCAAGGGCTCGGGCTATGTAGGATTGGTCGCGGCCAGTGACGAAGTCTGGGTCATGCAGATTTTCAACGCGTTGAAAGAGAACTGGCCGAATCCGCCGTACGACTACATCGACGTTTACTGATCGCTGTTCATATTCAGTCACGATTGAGTACTGAAGGGCAGGACGATGCTCAGGCAAACTCGGCGCTTGTGCGGCTTGAGGGCAGGGTGAGGGCATTCACCTTGAAACCTATCGCCGAAATGGCGGTCGCACGTTCTCTGGTCAACTATTGAAAAGGAGGCTTCATGCCTTGGAAGCTCGCGTCATTGGGTGCTGTGTTTGTCGTCACTCTGCTGGCAGGTTGCAGCAGTACGTCATCCGAGTCGGCAACTGACCCTGTAACGACGACTGACACGGGTCATAGCCGCTGCGAGGCAAAGGCTGCGGAATTCACCGTTGGCAAGACGGCTTCGCCCGAGTTGTTGGAGCAGGCGCGCACTCGCGCAGGCGCACAGAACGCACGGTTCCTGTCCCCCAACGATATGGTGACCCTGGAGTACCGCTCCGACCGTCTGAACCTGAACACCGATGCCAATCGGGTGGTCACTCGCGTCAACTGCGGCTGATCGCACCAGGCTTTTGTTTCGCCCATAAAAAACCCCGTCGCATGGACGGGGTTTTTTTAGTGCGCCAGAAACTTACTCTGGGCGAACTTGTGCAGCTTGCATACCCTTTTGGCCTTTCTCAGCCACGAAGGAAACGGTCTGGCCTTCTTTCAGGCTTTTGAAACCGTCGCTTTCGATAGCTTTGAAGTGTACGAACAGGTCGTCACCGCCACCTTGAGGAGTGATGAAGCCGAAGCCTTTTTCATCGTTGAACCATTTAACGGTGCCGGTTTGGCGATTAGACATGGTGTATCTCCAAGAAACATATATTTTCAGTAGTGCTGTGCTGCTCAGGCCAACTGGGCACACCGGAGTATCATAGTCGAAATGTTCGGTTTGGGAGCCCCCCGGACGTGCTGTTTGCCCTCAGATAGCATGCTTTTCGTCGCGTAAAATGGCTGGAGGCCCCGGTTTAAGAGGCTTTGCGCTAAAAAGCAGGGCAGTAAAAAAAGCCGTAAAAGCTGCGTAAATTATGTAAATCAGCCCTTTTTTGGCTGGTTTTGACCTGCTAATTCATCAAAAGCTGCGCTGTAAAACCCTATTTCTGGACTCTGCATGCCGAGATTTCTTTCAGGGCGCGCTGGCTCAACTCAGGGCCAGGTGGATTGTTTTTGTCCATCAGCTGAGTAATTTCCTGGGTGGTGAATTTTTTATCCAGAACGTCGGCTCCGCATGCACAATGCTTCTGCGCTTCGGCCGGATTCAACTTTTGGCTGGCAGCTTTGGTGCAATCGCTCATGTACTGGGCTTTCACACCGGCTGGCCATGCGGCATGGGCGCTCAGTGGCAGCAGTAAGGCGAGCGGGGCGGCAAAGGCGAAAAGACGGGTCAGGCGCATGTCGGGAACTCCTTGGGGTCGATAATCTGTAGCGATTCTCAGCCTATTTGAGGTGACCCGTACATCTCAAGTTCACTCTGTGCCATAAAAGTGTGAAATCTTCATTGTCTGGACGCGTAGGCGTCGATGACCGTTCATCTGTGCTAGCATGCCTCGCTCGGGCGTTTGCAAGCCCCGGATGACCTTCAGTCCCGGTGGCGGCAACTGCGCGAATAACCCTGATTTGAATCCCAGTCACTCTGGTTCGGTTTTCCGGTTGGCCGCAAGGCTCCTGCCGCTGTAAGGCAGGCGTTCGTCATTGAATGGCCTGGACCGGATCTTGTACTGGCTCATCCCAACCCACGTGACCTTTGGTAGGGGTCACCACTAGGAGAGGAGGCGCCATGCCAACTATTACTCTTCCCGACGGCAGTCAACGTTCATTCGATCACCCGGTTTCCGTAGCCGAGGTCGCCGCATCCATTGGTGCTGGCTTGGCCAAAGCCACTGTGGCCGGCAAGGTCAATGGCAAGCTGGTCGATGCCAGCGACATCATCGACAGCGATTCCACGCTGCAAATCATTACGCCAAAGGATGAAGAGGGGCTGGAGATCATTCGCCACTCTTGCGCCCACCTGGTTGGCCACGCGGTCAAGCAGTTGTACCCGGCCGCCAAAATGGTAATCGGGCCGGTGATTGATGAGGGCTTCTATTACGACATCGCCTTCGAGCGTCCTTTCACTCCGGACGACCTCGCCGCCATCGAACAGCGCATGCAGCAGCTGATCGAGAAAGATTACGACGTGATCAAGAAAGTCACTCCGCGCGCGGAAGTGATCGAGGTGTTCAAGGCCCGTGGTGAAGACTACAAGCTGCGACTGGTCGAGGACATGCCGAACGAGCAGGCCATGGGCCTGTACTATCACGAAGAATACGTCGACATGTGCCGCGGCCCGCACGTGCCGAACACGCGTTTCCTGAAATCCTTCAAGCTGACCAAGTTGTCCGGCGCGTACTGGCGTGGCGATGCCAAGAATGAGCAGTTGCAGCGCGTTTACGGCACTGCATGGGCAGACAAGAAGCAGTTGGCGGCTTACATCCAGCGCATCGAAGAAGCTGAAAAGCGCGATCACCGCAAAATCGGCAAGCGCCTGGGCCTGTTCCACACTCAGGAAGAGTCGCCAGGCATGGTGTTCTGGCACCCGAACGGCTGGACGCTGTACCAGGTACTCGAGCAGTACATGCGCAAGGTTCAGCGTGACAACGGTTACCTGGAGATCAAGACTCCGCAAGTCGTTGACCGCAGCCTGTGGGAGAAATCCGGGCACTGGGCCAACTACGCCGACAACATGTTTACCACTCAGTCGGAAAATCGCGACTACGCCATCAAGCCAATGAACTGCCCTTGCCACGTGCAAGTGTTCAATCAGGGCCTGAAAAGCTACCGCGAGTTGCCGATGCGTCTGGCCGAGTTCGGTGCTTGCCATCGTAACGAGCCATCGGGTGCGTTGCACGGCATCATGCGTGTGCGTGCTTTCACGCAAGATGACGCCCACATTTTCTGCACTGAAGAACAGATGCAGGCCGAATCGGCTGCATTTATCAAGCTGACCATGGACGTTTATGCTGATTTCGGCTTCAAAGACGTCGAGATGAAGCTGTCCACTCGTCCGGAAAAACGCGTTGGTTCCGACGAATTGTGGGATCGCGCTGAAGCGGCATTGGCTGCAGCCCTTGATAGCGCTGGCCTGCCGTACGATCTGCAGCCAGGCGAGGGTGCTTTCTATGGTCCGAAGATCGAGTTCTCGCTGAAAGATTGCCTTGGCCGCGTCTGGCAGTGTGGTACCCTTCAGCTCGATTTTAACCTGCCTGTCCGTCTGGGAGCCGAATACGTCTCCGAAGACAACAGTCGCAAGCACCCGGTAATGTTGCACCGGGCGATCCTGGGCTCCTTCGAACGTTTCGTCGGAATCCTGATCGAGCACTACGAGGGTGCATTCCCTGCGTGGCTGGCTCCGACCCAGGCCGTGATTATGAATATCACTGATAAACAAGCCGATTTTGCTGCTGAAGTTGAAAAAACTCTCAACGAAAGCGGATTTCGTGCCAAGTCTGACTTGAGAAATGAAAAGATCGGCTTTAAAATCCGCGAGCATACTTTGCTCAAGGTTCCCTATCTCTTGGTTATCGGAGATCGGGAAGTCGAGATGCAGACTGTCGCTGTGCGTACTCGTGAAGGTGCTGACCTGGGCTCGATGCCCGTCGCCCAGTTCGCTGAGTTTCTCGCGCAAGCGGTTTCCCGGCGTGGTCGCCCAGATTCGGAGTAATTATTATTAAGCGTGAAATGAGACAAGATAAACGAGCTGCACCGAAAGCCCCGATCAACGAGAATATCTCGGCACGCGAGGTTCGGTTAATTGGGGCTGAAGGCGAGCAGCTTGGGATTGTGTCAATTGAAGACGCGCTTCTTAAGGCTGAAGAAGCCAAGCTCGATTTGGTGGAAATTTCCGCCGATGCAGTACCCCCTGTTTGCAAGCTGATGGACTACGGCAAGTCGATCTTCGAGAAGAAGAAGCAGGTTGCTGCGGCCAAGAAAAACCAGAAGCAGATTCAGGTTAAAGAAATCAAGTTTCGTCCAGGGACGGAGGAAGGGGATTACCAGGTAAAACTGCGCAACCTGGTACGTTTCCTGAGTGATGGGGACAGGGCCAAGGTATCCTTGCGATTCCGCGGCCGTGAGATGGCCCACCAGGAGCTGGGGATGGAACTCCTCAAGCGAGTTGAAGGTGACTTGCTCGAGTACGGTTCGGTCGAACAGCATCCTAAGATGGAAGGACGCCAGCTGATCATGGTCATCGCCCCGAAAAAGAAGAAGTAATCAACAGGGCACGGCAGGCCTTCTGATTATGTTTATCAACTGAATGCGGAGTATCCGAACATGCCAAAAATGAAAACTAAAAGTGGTGCTGCTAAGCGGTTTCTGAAAACTGCTAACGGTATCAAGCACAAGCACGCTTTCAAGAGCCACATCCTGACTAAAATGTCGACCAAGCGTAAGCGTCAACTGCGCGGTAGCAGCTTGCTGGCACCGTGTGACGTGGCAAAAGTCGAGCGCATGCTGCGCCTTCGTTAATTTAGTCAAGAATAGAGGAAGTAACTCATGGCTCGTGTAAAGCGTGGCGTCATTGCCCGTAAACGTCACAAAAAAATTCTGAAACTTGCTAAAGGCTACTACGGCGCTCGCTCGCGCGTATTCCGTGTTGCCAAGCAAGCGGTAATCAAGGCAGGCCAATACGCCTACCGTGACCGTCGTCAGAAAAAACGTCAGTTCCGCGCTCTGTGGATCGCTCGTATCAACGCTGGTGCACGTATCAACGGTCTGTCCTACAGCCGTTTCATCGCCGGCCTGAAAAAAGCGTCCATCGAGATCGACCGTAAGGTTCTGGCTGATCTGGCAGTGAACGAAAAAGCGGCGTTTGCTGCGATTGTCGAGAAAGCTAAAGCCACCTTGGCTTAAGTACCCCCGACAGTCACCTGGCCTCACCTCTGTGGGGCCGGGTGTTAAACGTCATAAATAGGGGAAGAGCCTTCAAGCTCTTCCCCTATTTTGTATCTGGAGTCTGTACATGGAAAACCTGGACGCGCTCGTCTCTCAAGCACTAGAGGCTGTGCAAAGCGCTGAAGATATCAATGCCCTGGAGCAAATCCGGGTTCACTACCTTGGCAAAAAGGGTGAATTGACTCAGGTGATGAAGACCCTGGGGAATTTACCGGCAGAAGAGCGTCCGCAAGTCGGCGCCCTGATCAACGTTGCCAAGGAGCGTGTCACAGAGGTTCTCAATGCCCGCAAGGCACTGTTTGAAGAGGCCGACCTGGCCGCCAAACTGTCTGCCGAGTCCATTGACGTGACCCTGCCTGGCCGCGGCCAGACCTCTGGTGGTCTGCATCCGGTTACCCGGACTCTGGAACGTATCGAACAGTTTTTCACCCACATTGGCTATGGCATTGCCGAAGGCCCTGAGGTCGAAGACGACTATCACAACTTTGAAGCGCTCAACATCCCAGGTCACCACCCGGCCCGGTCGATGCATGACACCTTCTATTTCAATGCCAACATGTTGCTGCGCACCCATACCTCGCCGGTACAGGTCCGCACCATGGAATCGAAACAGCCGCCGATCCGCATTGTCTGCCCAGGCCGTGTGTACCGTAGCGACTCCGATATTACCCACTCGCCGATGTTCCACCAGGTCGAAGGCCTGCTGGTCGATCGCGATATCAACTTCGCCGACCTCAAAGGGACCATCGAAGAATTCCTGCGCGTGTTTTTTGAAAAAGAACTGGCCGTTCGTTTCCGTCCTTCGTACTTCCCGTTCACCGAGCCCTCCGCTGAAGTCGACATGGAATGCGTGATGTGCAGCGGCAAAGGCTGCCGCGTCTGCAAGCAGACGGGCTGGCTGGAAGTGATGGGCTGCGGCATGGTTCACCCGAACGTGTTGCGTATGTCCGGGATCGACCCGGAAGAGTTTTCGGGCTTTGCCTTCGGCATGGGCGTTGAGCGTCTGGCCATGCTGCGTTACGGCGTGAACGACTTGCGTCTGTTCTTCGACAACGACTTGCGGTTCCTCGCGCAATTTCGCTAGTCGTAACGAATTCTTAGGAGAGCAGGATGAAATTCAGTGAACAATGGCTGCGTGGCTGGGTAAGCCCGCAGGTAAGTCGCGACGAGCTGGTTGCTCGTCTGTCGATGGCCGGTCTTGAGGTCGATAGCGTTACGCCGGCCGCTGGTGTTTTCAGCGGTGTGGTCGTGGGCGAGGTGCTGAATACCGAGCAGCACCCGGACGCTGACAAGTTGCGCGTTTGCCAGGTCAGCAATGGCTCGGAGACCTTCCAGGTCGTCTGCGGCGCGCCAAACGTGCGCCCGGGCCTGAAAATCCCGTTCGCCATGATCGGTGCCGAGCTGCCGGGCGACTTCAAAATCAAGAAAGCCAAGCTGCGTGGCGTTGAGTCCAACGGCATGCTGTGCTCGCAAGCCGAGCTGCAAGTGGGCGAAGGCAACGATGGTCTGATGGAATTGCCGGTCGATGCGCCGGTCGGTCAGGACATTCGTGAATATTTGAGCCTGGACGACGCCAGCATCGAGGTCGACCTGACCCCGAACCGCGGTGACTGCCTGTCCCTGGCTGGTCTGGCCCGTGAAGTCGGCGCGCTATACGCTGCCACCGTCACCCGCCCGGTTGTTGCCTCTGTTCCAGCCGTGCACGATGAAGTGCGTTCGGTTGAAGTGCTGGCGCCAGCCGCTTGCCCGCGTTACCTGGGTCGTGTGATCCGTAACGTCGACCTGTCCAAACCTACGCCGCTGTGGATAGTTGAGCGCCTGCGTCGTTCCGAAGTGCGCAGTATCGACGCGGCTGTCGACATCACCAACTACGTAATGCTGGAGCTGGGTCAACCGCTGCACGCCTTCGATCTCGCCGAAATCAACGGTGGCATCCGCGTGCGCATGGCCGAAGAAGGCGAGAAACTGGTGCTGCTCGACGGCCAGGAAGTCACCCTGCGTAGCGATACGCTGGTGATCGCCGACCACACGCGCTCCCTGGCTATCGCTGGCGTCATGGGTGGTGAACACAGCGGTGTGAACACCGCGACCACTCGCGATATTTTTCTCGAAAGCGCGTTCTTCGATCAGATCGCTGTCGCTGGCAAGGCCCGTTCCTACGGCCTGCACACGGACGCCTCGCACCGCTACGAGCGTGGCGTGGACTGGAAACTGGCCCGTGAAGCCATGGAACGTGCGACTGGCCTGCTGCTGGAGATCACTGGCGGTGAAGCCGGCCCGATCATCGAAACCGTCAGCGAACAACATCTGCCGAAGATTGCTCCTGTGACGTTGCGCGCACAGCGGATCACCCAAATGCTGGGCATGGAAATGGATTCGGCCGAAGTCGAGCGTCTGCTCAATGCTTTGGGCCTGACTGTTTCCGCCGATGGGACAGGGCAGTGGCGCGTTGAAGTGCCAAGCCATCGCTTCGACATCAGTCTGGAAGTCGATCTGATCGAAGAGCTGGCCCGTCTGTACGGTTACAACCGTCTGCCGGTTCGCTACCCGCAAGCTCGCCTTGCGCCACAAGCCAAGGCTGAAGCGCGCAGCGAGTTGCCCGAGCTGCGTCGCCTGTTAGTGGCTCGTGGTTATCAGGAAGCGATCACCTACAGCTTCATCGATCCGAAACAATTTGAATTGTTTAATCCGGGGGTGGAGCCGCTGCTGCTGGCCAACCCGATTTCGAACGACATGGCAGCCATGCGCTCGTCCCTGTGGCCAGGTCTGGTCAAGGCGCTTCAGCACAACCTGAACCGTCAGCAGGATCGCATCCGTCTCTTCGAAAGCGGCCTGCGCTTTGTCGGTCAACTTGAAGGCCTGAAGCAAGAGCCAATGCTGGCCGGTGTGGTGTGCGGCAGTCGTCTGCCGGAAGGCTGGGCACAAGGGCGCGATGTTGTTGACTTCTTTGACGTCAAAGCTGACGTGGAAGCAGTGCTAGGCTTCGCCGGTGCGCTCGATTCATTCACTTTCGTACCGGGCAAACACCCAGCATTGCACCCGGGTCAAACCGCGCGCATCGAACGTGAAGGCCGTCTGGTCGGTTTTGTCGGCGCCATCCACCCTGAATTGTCGAAAACCCTCGGTCTCGACCGCCCGGTCTTCGTTTTCGAACTGGTTCTGGCGGAAGTGGCGTTGGGCAAAATGCCTACATTCCACGAGTTATCGCGCTTTCCTGAAGTGCGTCGTGATCTTGCACTGATCGCCGAGAAAGACGTCGCAGCCAGCGCTGTACTGGACGTAATCCGTGAAAATGCAGGGGAATGGCTGACGGACCTCAGGCTATTTGACGTGTATCAGGGTAAAGGCATTGATCCTGATAGAAAAAGCCTTGCAGTCGGCTTGACCTGGCAGCATCCATCGCGCACTCTTAATGACGATGAGGTGAATACCACGACGCAAAATATCCTCACCTCGCTCGAACAAAGGTTGAACGCCACGTTAAGGAAGTGACGTATGGGGGCTCTGACGAAAGCTGAGATGGCGGAACGTCTGTATGAAGAGCTGGGCCTGAATAAACGGGAGGCCAAGGAATTGGTCGAACTGTTTTTTGAAGAAATCAGGCACGCTCTTGAAGACAACGAACAAGTCAAATTGTCCGGTTTCGGCAATTTCGACCTTCGGGACAAACGCCAGCGGCCTGGCCGCAATCCGAAAACGGGGGAAGAAATCCCGATCACGGCTCGCCGTGTGGTCACCTTTCGTCCAGGGCAGAAGTTGAAGGCCCGAGTTGAGGCTTATGCTGGAACCAAGTCATAACGACGAGCTCCCCGTCATCCCTGGCAAACGCTACTTCACCATCGGTGAAGTCAGCGAGCTGTGTGCGGTAAAACCACACGTGCTGCGCTATTGGGAACAGGAGTTTCCTCAACTCAACCCCGTCAAACGCCGCGGGAACCGCCGGTATTATCAGCGACAAGACGTGCTGATGATCCGGCAGATCCGCGCGCTTCTTTACGATCAAGGGTTCACCATCGGCGGCGCGCGCTTGCGCTTGTCCGGCGATGAAGCCAAAGACGATACTACCCAATACAAGCAGATGATTCGGCAGATGATTGCCGAGCTGGAAGATGTGTTGGTGGTTCTCAAGAAATAATTTCCTGCGTTTGAATACTTCCAGTTTTCAAACGCTTGCGATATATTCTTGAGCGTCCTTCGAGAAGAGGGGCGAGTTTCACGCCTAGTCGGGGCGTAGCGCAGTCCGGTAGCGCACTAGCATGGGGTGCTAGGGGTCGAGTGTTCGAATCACTCCGTCCCGACCATATAATTCAAGGGGTTGCGAGATTTTATCTCGCGACCCTTTTTTATTTTTAGGCGTTTTTACCCCCACAAAACGGCTGGCTCTGGGTGGAATCCTCACGGGTTCCGCGTGAGCGGGCGCAGGCTTTGGCGCTCACGCGTGGTCTCTTTACCAATGTTGTTTGGTCTTTCTCTTCAGGTCCTGACGTTTTTGAGTGTTTAAGACTATTTTCCTGTGTATTGAGAACTACATACAGGTCAACCATCAGCTTGTTTATCTCAGGTCGCTCGGGTCATCCTACGTACCCGGAAGTTAGGCTTGGGCGGCACTGGGATCGTATAGCCGTCGGGGATTGCGTAGGTCATAGCCCATCATGAACAATCCAGCTTCAAAAGCGTGGCAGCGGTCTACTAGCTGAGGCTGCTTGGCGAATAATTCGGACCCTTCTAGTACCGCGCGGATGATCCAACCTAATTGGCGCTGACGCCGTGCCCAAAGGTGCCGACTGGTGGTGGAGAGTTGCGGTGTACCGTTGTACCCAAGCTTTAACTGTTTTGGGTTTCGAATCTGGTCGCTGATCCATGGCCCCCAGGCGAAGTCCACTACCTGCGGCGCAGTGGTGCTGGTGCCTTGGCGTTACAGGCAGTAGAGCAGCGCGATGGCGGCACCGACCCGGCCGTCATAGATTGGAGAGCCAGTAGTGTCGAGCAGGGCATGGATCTTAGTCATGCCCGAGTCGAATCTTAGGATGTTCTGCTTGGTGAGGTGGTTGAGCTGCTGCTTGCGGTCCAGCGCGAGAAGCGCCTGGCACTGCTTTAGGTAATTCATCAAGTTCTTGTCGTGCATTTGATTCTTGAGGAATCCGACGGCGCCATCGACTTTTCCCCACGCTAGGATCGCTTCGCAGGCTCCATGCGTGGCGAACTCATCGCGGGCGCGAACCGCCAACGCAAGCGAATGCGCAGCCGGCGCAGCTCCGCCTTGACCGTCTCCCAATTCCCGCCCCACTGGTATTCGCCGCTTCGATACCTTGAACCTTGGAGTCGATCGCGTTGCGCACGAGCCTACTGCGCGCGACCTTCAGATGTACTGGAAGAGTGGGAAGGTTTTCGATTAGCCACTCGATGAGGCCGAGCATGTCCGGTTGCTCGAGAAACTGCTTGCGATTCATTCCATGGTTCCTGGTCGCGCCGTGATGCGGATGATGCTCTAAGGTAGCGCACGACGGGGTAGACTCGGGGATTGATCGTGCTGCGGTCTCGTGTCATCGGAAAAACCATGTTCTGAGTTCAGTGGACATGACCTGCCAAGAAGGGGGGGTAAGTGACAAGAGTTGGGCAGGGCGCTTGCTCAGGTTTTTTATTAGCCTGATGAAGCTTTTGTGGAACAGCATTAGTAAAACCGCGAGAGCAGGAAAAGCTATCGCGGTTGTACTGCGTTTTAGCGGTTAGCGTCGGCCAAGCCAGCCTCGATGAACCGAACGGAACTCTCCATCGCCTGCTGACCCTCTGGCAGCATGGTGGCGTAGAAGTGCCAGGCGTGGAACATCGCAGGCCAGACTTCCAAGTTGACGCGAACGCGGTTATCAGCAAGATGAGTTGCAAGGCGCATCGCATCACTCAACATCAACTCGTTCTCGCCGATCTGCACCAGAATTGGAGGAAGTCCGGTGACGTCCGCGAACACAGGAGAGGCCAGAGGATGATTGGCCAATGTGTCGCCCAAGAACGCTCTGGCGAGGATGTCCAGGACAGGCTTAGAGTTCAGAGGATCCAGACCTTCACGATTGCTCATGGAGGCGCCGGTATGTTCAAGGTTTGCCCATGGCGAAATGGAGGAGCCAACCGCAGGCAATGGAAGGCCTTTGGATTTCGCCGCCACCATCACGCTGACAACCATCGCGCCGCCAGCCGACTCGCCAGAGAATGCAATCTTGTTAGCCGGAATTTTTTGTTCAAGCAACCACTCGTAGGCACGCAGTGTGTCGTCAATAGAGGCTGGGAACTTGTGCTCAGGGGCAAGACGGTAGTCCGGCATGTACACACGAGCGCCGAGCATTTTCGCGTAGTTGCCGCCGATGCCGTGGTAGCCGTCTGGACGGCCAACAATGTAAGCACCTCCGTGGATGTACATCACGACTGCGTCGGTTTTGATCTCGTCAGGAGTGACCAGTGTGCCTGGCACGCCACCCATGTCGACCGCTTCAAACTTTACGCCAGCAGGCGCTGGATTTTGTGCGAGCATTTTTGCGTAAGAGTCGCGGATGTCGCTCATTTTTGTGGTGGTATCGATTCCCTTAAGAACGGGTACCAGATCGCTAAGGCTGTTGGCCCAGGTTTGGACGGCTGCTTGGACTTTAGTGTTCATAATGACCTCAATTGATCGTTGGGAGTGGATTAGCTAATTGAGATACTATGCTTAGTATTAGGGAATAGGGTTCCCCATAACAGGTGCTAAGCCGCCCGAACGTTGAGACCACTGAGGCCGTATGGAACTCCATAACCTGAACGATATCGCCGCGTTTGTAAGCTCGGTAAACGCTGGAAGCTTCACTGCGGCGGCAAAGCAGCTTGGCCTTACTCGCTCTGCAGTGGGGAAGTCGATAGTCAGGCTCGAGGCTCGTTTACATGTACGTCTACTGAATCGCACTACGCGTAGCTTGAGCATGACGGATGACGGCCAGGTTCTTTATGAGCGCTGTGTGGGCGTTCTTCAGGATCTGGACGACGTGGAGGATGCCCTTGCGTTTCGTCGTTCGACACCTAGTGGGCGACTGCGGATGAGTCTGCCGGTTGCGTTGGGCAGACTTCATGTCCTTCAGCACGTTGAGTGCTGTCTTAAGGATTGGCCCTCCCTGAGCGTGGATATCACCTTTTCTGACAGGCTGGTCGATCTGATCGATGAGGGATTTGATTTGGCCATGCGCATCGGGCCACCGAAGGAAGATTCTCGGTTGTTAACGCGCACTGTGGCCTACCAACAAATGATTACCTGCGCTTCCCCCAAATATTTGGCTGAGCATGCCGAGCCTAAAACGCCTGAGGATTTATCCGAGCACCAGTGCCTGCATTTCGTGAGCGGTGGGAGATTGCTTCCTTGGAATTTTCGCGTGAATGGTAGCTCTGTGTCCGTTACTCATGGTGGAAGGCTACAGATGGACAGTGCTGAGTCATTACACCAGTCAGCTGTAGCTGGCCTGGGTATTGCGACTCTTCCTTCCTACGTGGTGAACGACGATTTGAGGAGCGGCAAGCTCGTTCAATTGCTCGCTGGGTATGCAGAGGCCGCAGAGCCTATTCGGGTGATCTACCCTAGCAAGCGGCACCTATCTCCAAAAATTCGACTCTTCATCGATAAGCTCGTGGAGGCTTGGTCACCATGCCCACCATGGGAGCAGCATTCTGCGGAAGGCATTCACTCTGCCTGACCCGTGAGCGAGGCCCGCGCGTCTAGTCGATGCATAGCATATGCATCGCGTATTCATCTCACTTGAGCATCGACTTCCAGGCGTGGGCACTGCGCCCGTATTCCGTGCATCTGCCAAAGGAGCCAGTGGCTCAGAGGCTTAGTGCGCCGGTGTTTTCCACATCCTCAATATGATTGGCGCAGATGCTCATGACTGCGAAGGCATTCACCACTGCTCAGTTTCGTAGGAGCTATTGGCCCTCCTTGCGCGGGGAGTGACTGTGCAGACGCTTGACAGCGGTCAAATATCCGAATAAAAATGAAGCGCTTCATAAATATCTCTTTCGAGAATAAATACAAAAAATAGAGTCGTGAACAGATCATAGATTTTGTTGGCTTAGGGCCGCAGGCTATGAGCGTGAAACGATTCATATTTGCCGTTTTCCTAGGCAAGTCTGGAGATCATGATGGTCACTGCATCATTAGCCTGCGCTCGGTCACGCACGCGGGCAGCCCTCGCCACTCTCTTATCCAAAGTCACCGACCGCTCCGGCACGTGGACACTGGCTTCGCCACGCAAATCTCCTAACACCACCCGCTTACATGAGCCCGAAATTTTCGGTCAGCCAGTGCGGCATCAGACGCGTGTGAGCATCATCGCGTCTTGTTTCTGTTTTTTCAGCGCGGGGAATTTGGCATGACGAATCTTCGACATTCAGGACGCACAGTTCTCATTACCGGGGCCGGTGGGGGCATCGGTGCCTCGATTGCCCGGCTGTACTGCGAGGAGGGCGCGCGGGTTGCCTTGGTAGATTTCGACGAACAGTCAGTTTCCGAGCTTTCCCGGCAACTCAGTGCTGCCGGACATTTGGTGGCTTGGGCTAAAGCTGACGTATCAGATTTCGCTCAATGCAGTCGAGCCTGTCTTGAACTTAGTGAGCAGCTCGGCCCGATCGACACCTTGATTAACAATGCAGGTATTTCACCCAAACACGAGGGCGCACCAGCGCCGATTTGGGAAATGGATCCTCAGGAATGGGATCGCGTCGTTGGCATCAACCTGACTGGCTCGTTCAACTTGGTCAGAGCTCTCGCACCAGCGATGGTCGAGCGCCGTTTTGGAAGAATAGTGAACATGTCTTCCGTTGCTGGCAGCGCTTACCTCCCTATCGTCGCGGCGCATTACAGCGCCACGAAAGCCGCAGTTATTGGTTTCACCCGTCACCTGGCAGGTGAGCTCGGGCCCTATGGCATTACGGCAAACGCACTGGCTCCGGGACGCATCGAAACGCCGCTTCTAAAAACCGTTTCTGCGCAAGCGAACCAGGCAGTCGTTGATGAGACTCCGTTGGGCCGTCTTGGAACGCCACTTGAGGTAGCTAAAGCAGCATGCTTTTTGACTTCAAACGACAGCGACTTCATCACGGGCCAAGTCGTGGATGTGGCAGGTGGCTGGTTGATGCGCTGATCCAGCCTGGCTCGTATTCAACGTAACGATTTATCTCACAGTTTTTCAGCAGCGGGTGGTGGCATGGTTCGAACAATGGGTTTTCCTGGCCGATACGAGCAAGGGCCAGGCGCGCTAAAGCAGCTTGGCAGAATCCTTTCGGATATGGGGCAATCGCGCCCTTTGGTCTTATGCGACGAGTTCGTCTCGAGGCATCTGTGGCCTGAGGTAGGGAATGCATTGTCGGAGCATGGCTTCGAGGCGAACAGTATCGTTTTTCCTGGTGAGTGCACTAAAGCGGCAATTGCGTCTCTCTGTGAGCGATCAGCAGATTACAGGCCAGATACCATCATCGCTTTGGGCGGGGGTAAGACAATTGACACGGCTAAAGGGATGGCTGCTCAGCTTAACGTCCCCATTGTCGTATGCCCGACCATTGCTTCCAGCGACGCCCCAACCAGCCGTTTGATTGTGCTTTACGACGAAGCGCACAAGGTCGTTGGTGTCGAGTACCTGAACATGAACCCCTCCGCAGTCGTCGTTGACACCGAAGTGATTGTCCGTGCGCCTGCAAGGTTTTTCGCCGCAGGCATCGGCGACGCCATCAGTAAAAAGTTTGAGGCGCAACAATGTCAGTCTGCCGGAGGCAATAACTCATTTGGTACTCCAGCGTTGAACACTGCATTGCTGCTAACAGAGGCAGTGTTTAAGACGCTTATGACCTACGGGTACAGCGCTTACCAAGCAGTAGGCCGGCACGAGGTTAATGATGATGTCGAGCGGGTTGTTGAAGGAACCGTCCTTATCAGTGGCGTTGGGTTCGAGAGTGGCGGCTTGTCGCTAGCCCATGCGCTTGTGCGAGGTCTTACGGCAATTCCTGCGATTACTTCCATGCTGCATGGTGAGCTTGTCGCATTCGGGACGCTGGTGCAGATGTCCGTCGAAGAGCGCCCAGACTCAGAGATCTTAGAGGTCGCTCAGCTTCTGAATGATGTGAATCTTCCCGTCACCCTCGACGGCCTTGGCCAGACGTCTCCGTTTACCTCTAAGGAACTGGACATTGTCGTCCAGGCAACACTGGGTGCGGTGTACGCGAAAAATATGGCGCCAGCCCTTACGGCTGAACGACTCATCCGAGGACTCGCTCGTGCTGACGAGCTGGGACAACGATTTGAACATTTCAACTAACCGCTAAATGCAGCACAGCTAATCCAAGAATAAAAGAGGCTCAGAAAATGACAGACAAGACCGTTCCGCACATTCATGACTTGCTCAAAGACTCCCCTAAGAACTGGGGTAAGTGGGGCCCGGATGATGAGGTAGGCTCACTCAACTACCTTACAGGTATCGAAGTGCTCCAAGGGGTCAAAGAGGTCAAGCAAGGCAAGACATTTACTTTGCAGGTGCGGATGGCAGATCCTGCTGGTGACCCGGTCTGGCCTGGCCGCTCTCAGTCAAAACGCATGAATATCATGGATCGTGGTCACTACAACTGTGGCAAAGGCCCACATTTTCCGGGCTCTTACGAGTTCGCCGACGACGTGATGTTTTTTCATCTTCAAGGGTCAACTCAGTACGACGCCCTAGGGCATGTCTGGTACGACGATCAGATTTGGAATGGCTACAGCGCTGATACCACTATCGGCTCCCTGGCCAAGGCGAGCGTTGCTCCATTGGGTGAAAAAGGCATCGTTGGCCGAGGCATTCTGATCGACATAGCGCGCCACCGTGGTAAAGACGTGCTGGATGCAGGTGAAACTTTCAACCATGAGGATCTAATGGCTGCGGCCCGGGCTCAAGGCGTCTCTATCAACAAGCGCGACATTCTCATCATCCGCACTGGGTGGATCGGCTCGTTTTATAAACGCGACCCGGAAGAGTTCTACAAAGACTTTATCGAGCCAGGCCTGACCTACAGCCCTGAGCTGGTGAAGTGGTTTCAGGAGATGGAAATTCCGAACATTGTCACCGACACCATCGCTAACGAAGTCACCGTCGATCCCGTGTCAGGGGTTGCGTTGCCGTTGCACAACGCACTCATGAGGAACTTGGGCATCACTCTCACTGAGATCGCTCAGCTTGATCCTCTCGCTGAAGACTGCGCTGAGGACGGTCAGTGGACGTTCCTGTACACCGCAGCCCCTCTAAAGGTCGTTGGCGGAACCGGCGCCCCTGTGAATCCGATCGTCATAAAATAAGTGTCTTTGCCTGGGGGCAGCAGAAACGCTGCTCTCAGGTTTTTCTCTCCAATTAACGGCTCCCGAACGGCAGGCTGTTGGCTTATCATCCTCTGCGCAAATCGAGGGCGTTCTTCTGATCGTCCTGTCTCCGCGCTACGATCAAGGATGCTGAATCTCCAATGAAAAAAATCGAGAAACCGAAGCTCAAGGATGTGGCTGAATTGGCGGGCGTCTCGATGGGGAGTGCTTCAAGAGCGTTGGCTGTCCCGCACTTAGTGAAACCTGCAACGCTGGCCAAAGTACAAGCAGCTGTTCAAGAGCTCGGGTACGTGCGAGACGGGGCCGCGCGTGCTTTGGCATCCAGGCGCACGCACAGCATCGGAGCCGTTTTTCCTACTTTTAACAACCCAGCGTTCGCTGAAGCTGTCCAGGCCCTCCAGTTAAGGCTAACGGAGCTTGGGTATCACCTGATCATTTCTTCGCATGAATACGACCAGGCGCAAGAACTGGTAAACGTAAGGAACATGATTGAGCGGGGCGTCGAAGGCCTACTGTTGGTGGGTACTGAACATAGTCCAGAAATTTATGAAGCACTAACTGCCGCCCAATGCCCATTCATTCTCATGTGGTCGCTAGATGGTGCTCACGACCATCACTGCGTGGGGTTCAGCAATGAGGAGGGTGGTCGATTGATAGCCAAGCACTTGCTTAGCCTTGGTCATCAAAGTATCGCCATGATCAGTGGAGTTGTTTCTAACAACGAACGGGCAAAATACCGTCTGAAAGGAATCACCGCTCAGCTAATCGAGTCAGGGATAGAGCTTTCAAGTGAACGGATTATTGAGCAGCCATTCACGATTGAGGGAGGGCGCGCCGGGCTGCGGATTGCTATGGAGCTTAACCCCAAGCCTACAGCCATTGTCTGCAGCACTGACCTCACCTGTATCGGAGCGTTGGCGGAAGCGCGCTCCAATGGGATCGACGTCCCCAAAGAACTATCAGTCAGCGGGTTCGATGATATCGAGTTCGCGGCTGCCTACGTTCCAGCCCTGACGACCGTCAGGGTGCCGACTTCGAAAATTGGTATCAGCAGCGCCAACAACATCGTTGCGCTGATCGAGGGGCGCCCACTTGCACGCCGCGAGCGCATACAAATCGAACTCGTCGTCCGAGATAGTACGGCGCCACGGCCTTAGAGCGTTTTCAGGAAGGGACTAAACTCTTGGTGCTTCATTGGCATTGAACCAGCCTGGGCGGTACTCGCTCCAGGTCAGTTGCCAGAATCCCTCATGCTTGCGACGAAGCCGCATCCGGTAATGCGCGCCATAGAGAGGCGTGCCATCTTGCGTGTGTGAGTTTCCAGGAATGACTCTGCCGACAATCATTTCCGCTATACCCTTTTCCTCGTCAGACTTGATCTCCAGCACGTCCGCGAAATGCTGCATCCACGGCCAGGGCCTGCGAAACTCTTTGAAGGAGCCGATGATCGCCTGGCGCCCTTCAATAAGGCCCATCGGTTGGAAATCACCAGCGGCGTCGTTGGTAAAGCAATGAGCAAGCAGCTGCATGTCAGCCTGATCCAGCGCCCATGAGTAACGAGCGTAGGTTTCAGCAATACACTCCGCACTGGTCACCGAAGCCGTTGAGTTAGGGAAAGCAAGCCATGGCGAATTCAGCTCGCTAACGATGGTCGGGGCTGGGTCGCCAATCCTCCATCCGTCGTCTCTTGGTGGAAGCTGCCAGTGAATTGCAAGCGAGTAGTCCCCGGTTACCCAATTCAAGGCAATCAGCACGCTGTCGAGGCGCCAGGTGCCTGCTGTCTTTTTCAGAGAGCCTGTGACAGTCATACCAAATCCGAGCGTGGCCGACTTTGTGGTTTTGCTGATATGGCCATAGGCGTAGAAACTGAAAGTGGCGTCGGTTTCTCCACCACCCACATAGTGATTGGTTGCCTTCACTGAAAAGCCATCAGCCTTGGCACGGTCTTGCTGGAAAGCTCTGGCAATCTTGCGTCCACCCTCATGAGCGGACATGTGGCTTGTTACCAGCTGGCAATTGTCAGTGAATATATCCCCAGCAGATTCCCAATTACCGCTCTCCCAGGCTTCCAGAAAGGTGGCTATAACGCCTTTAATGTCGGTGCGATCACTTGAACCGGTCACTGGTTCACCTGCGAGGCAGGTTGGCCTATGGGAAAGTGTGGCAGGACATACTCAGCCATCTCCTCCAGGACATCAGCGGCTGGTCGCTGCAGAGGTTTGATATTAAGTGCGACGTGTGAAACACCTTCATCCTGTTGCCGTTTCCAGAGATCCACGAGAGCATTACGCCCGATCCTTATTCCGTTGTAGCCGCGTTCCAGCGGTGTGCTCGGATCCTTCGCTAGATCGAAAAATGTCGCGTAGCCGTATGGTTTTGCATTGCCGGTCTGACTGGCAGAACGGAACTCGCGGATGAGGCCGGGCAAACGATTGAAGTCGCTCAGATGCCAAATCCAGGCATCGGCATTATTGGCTATCCACTCAAGCGTCTGACGGGCTCGGCCCACGACAATCATGGGGAGTCGAGGGCCAACTGGCTTGGGTACCATGTCTAGCAAGCCTTCCAGCTTGCCGAAAAGTTTGGTTGAGACGCTTGGGAAGCTATTTTCAGTGACTGTCTTAATCAGCTCGAAGCCTTCCCGGTATCGTTCTTCTCTCGCTTCGAAATCAATCCCGAATGCTGGATATTCAATCGGGCGATCTCCGCTGGAGAGCCCTAACAAGAATCGTCCACCAGTGAGCTGGTCAACCGACACAGACTGTTTAGCAACGATCAACGGCTCGCGCAGTGGAAGAACGATTCCTGTCGTTCCTAGAGCAATTTGTTTAGTTACGGCTGCCAAATATCCAAGGTAGACGAAAGGGTCGATCATCTGCCCGGTGTCACCAAAGCTTGGATCGTAAAAGGGCACGTCCCTCATCCATAAAATTGCAAAACCAGCCTCATCCGCGATTCGAGCAAGACGTTGATGATCCTGCAAGGTAGGAAACGGTGAGTTTGGGTAGCCTTCCAAGGGCATGATGTATCCGAAGGTGAGGCCTTCGGGTTGGAACACTCGCGAATAGGCCGGGTGAGCTGCAAGCTCGGGACTGAGCTCAAGGGAAGGGCTGAGAGAAGTCATTGCTAAACCTCATTATTTCAAGCCGATTACTACTGTGTAAGCGGCTTTCTAGATGAACAGGTCTGCATGGTAGTGAAGGTATTGGGGAAAATGTGTCCCCTCTGATGGGGCGCGATCCACTGATGGCCGCTATCCCCTGAGTGAAAAATCTGCTGGGTCAATCGCTTGAACTCGTTCGCAGTAGGCGTCTGAGATGCGTCGCGGCCTTCAACAGGATGAGCCTTACGCGCTGTGACGAGTGGTCACAGATGGTGTGAATTTCTGAGTATTCTCCTGTGCGAGAGCATCACCTACTCTCACTCAGCGATTGAAATCCTGGCTCGCTCGCCAGTCACACGTTGAGAGAAACTATAATGAATACGCCCGTTAAACCTGATGAACTTGCCATTCCTTATGCTTTGCCGCAGGTGCCTTTCATGTCTCCAGACATGGTGCATCCAGGCGTTATGACCACTTGGCTCGAAGACGATAATCTCTGGGTGCCTGTTACCAAGTCAGTATCTTTCAAACCATTGCTGCTGAGCGTTAGCGGCGGGTACTACATCAACCTGCTCCGAGTGCGGCAGAGCGGGGTATTGTCACGTCACCGTCACTCGGGAGCAGTGCATGCGATCGTGTTGAAGGGGCGTTGGTACTACCTTGAACATGATTGGGTGGCTGATGAAGGCTCCTTTGCATTCGAGCCGCCAGGGGAAACTCATACTCTGTTCGTCCCTGAAGATGTTGAAGAAATGATCACCTGGTTCCACGTTCAGGGGGGCTACACTTATGTCGACCCGCAAGGTGTCGCTGTTGGCTATGAGGACGTCTTTACCAAGCTGGAAGCCGCACGCAGCCACTACAAAACCTTGGGCTTGCCGGACGATTATATCGAGCAGTTCATTCGCTGATTTTCGGGCAAAAAAAAACGCGCTACGGCGCGTTTTTTTGTGTAGATAAACAGGTGGATTCAGTCGCGTAAGGAGCGTACTGAAATGGATCAATACTCTCAAATGCTAGCGTTCATATGGTCGACAGAGTGCGGAAGTTTTTCTGCTGCCGCCAGGGCGCATGAGATGACGCCTTCAGCCATCAGCAAATTGATTGCGCGACTGGAAGATCGACTTCGCGTTCGTCTTTTTCAGAGGGGTTCCCGAGTCCTCACGCTGACGGAGGAGGGTGCTGCTTACCTACGCAGTGCGAAGGCGGTGGTTGAAGCGATGAGTGAGGCTGACTCCCTGGCAGAGGGACTTCCCTCTAGGGTGAGTGGCACGCTACGCATCCACACGATGACCTCTTTCGCGAAGCAGCAAATCGTGCCTTGGTTGCCAGAATTCCTCGACACTTATCCTGGTCTTGATGTCGAGATTCAGTTAGGCGCTCAGTTCGTTGACCAGTTTGAGCAAGGGTTGGACATAGCCATCCATAGCGGGATTCTTCCGAGCTCTTCCAGAATCGCGAAGAAGATAGGCGAATGTGAATGGTTGCTGTGTGCTTCGCCTGACTACCTGGAAAAGTATGGAACACCGCAGCAGCCAATAGACCTGATGAACCACCGATGCTTCAATTTCAGTTTTTCCAGCCCTTGGAACAATTGGGCCTTTATCCAAGATGGCCTAGGTGTGACGACCCCTGTGAAGCCCCGTGGATCGTTTACCCAGGGTGAGTTGCTAAGAGACCTGGCCAAATCAGGCGCGGGTATAGTCCGCCTTGCAGATTTTCACATTGGAAAAGACATTCAGGACGGATCGCTGGTGCTCCTGCTTGACGAGTACAAAGCGGAGATCTTAGAGCCTATATACCTGCTCTACTCGGATAGAAAGCATCTAAGTCCTCGCATCCGAGTTTTCATCGAGTTTTTTCAGGAAAAATGGATTGAGCATCCATGGAAGGTCGTGAGAGTACTACCCGAAGCGACTTGATAGCCACTACGGCCCCGCGCTTATCTTCACTCTACCTCCGCGCTAGCGTGCAACGTTGGCTCCTGCACAAGGGAGCCACTAATCCACCTCTCTGGTCATTTCCCCTCCTGCTCTGTGCCCAACAGATCTCTCAAAATCTGAGACCTATTCCCCAGTAAATACCTAGCCACATGCTTTGCTGGTGCATCTCTCATGCTGTGCCACTGACCTGTTCCTGGCGGTCACAGCAGGTGTGCTCTGCCAGCTATATTCAGCACTGAAGTTGAGCCATAACCTCTGTCCATGGTGAGCAGTACGACAAGTGCTGATACACCTCGGATGTTGAGGTGTATGTGTGCAAAACACCGATCCTCAGCCGGAGAATAAAAATAAATACCCGGAGATATCCCCATGGGATTTGCTCAAAACAAAATCGAAGCATTACCTGCGGTCAATCGTGTGCAAAAAGGGGCAGGTGCAGCCTCGTGGGGCGCGATGGCTCTTTTGTGGCTCGTGTATGCCATGGATGCCAACTCCCGCCAGATGTTCTTTATGGTATTGCCCTCCATCACCAGCGAGTTCAAGACAAGCGCTGAGCTGACTGGACTGCTTGCCGCGTTCATCACGATCGCTACATCTTTGATAGCCGTGCCTTGCATGATTTGGGCTGATAAAGGCGGTCAGGGATGGATGCGAAAATACCGCCACCTGCCAATCGTGATTGCTTACACGCTATTCACCTTTCTGACCGGCCTCAATTTCTTGACTGGCTCGCTTGGAGTGCTTGTCGCGCTGCAAGTGATGTCTCACGCATTTGGCGGTGCTGGCGAAGCCATCGAAGTCACCTCCTTGTCTGAGTGGTGGTCGAAGGAGCGCCGTGGTTTCGCCCTAGGACTTCATCACACCGGATACCCTTGGGGCACATTGATCGGTGGCTTGGCGATCAGTGCTCTACTCCACGCTTACGGCCCGGAAAATTGGCGCTTGGCATTCCTGCTGTTCCCCGTACCGATGATCATCATCTTTTCGGTCTACTGGTGGTTCAGTACGAAGAAGCGTTACGAGTCCTTTGTTGAACACGCTCAAGCCGTCGGTGAGACGCCTCCATCAATGGAAGCGGTACAGGGTGTGGTGGAGGTGCCCAAAGGCGCGTTCAAGTCTGCAATGAAAAATCCGAACATCTCCGCTATCGCTCTAATCTCGATGTTCGCAATCGTTGGCTATTTCGGCATCAGCTTCTGGCTACCTCAGTACCTGGCCTTTGTTGCCCATTACAACTTCGCAGAGGCAGCTGCTTACTCGGTGCTCTTCACGATCACCGGTGGTATCGGCCAGATCGTTTGGGGATGGATTTCAGACCGTGCAGGCCGAAAACTTTGCCTAGTGCTTGTTTTCGCGTGGCTTGCGGTGGGCATGTACCTCTTCAAATACTCATCCGTCAGCCTGACTTGGCTTATCGCGATTCAGTTGTTTGCTGGGTTCGCGATGAACGCGCCCTACACGTTGCTGTATGCCATTGCGTTCGATTCTGCAAAACAAGGCACGACTGGCCTAGCAGGCTCAATCGTCAACGTCGGTATTTACGCTGGTGGCTTCGGGCCTTTCGTGATCGGGATGTTCATCGGCGCAGGTGGTGGCTTTGAGCAGGCTGCTGGGTACAACTACGCGCTCTACTTTATCTCCGGCCTCATGGTACTGGCGGCCATCATCACTATTTTCTTCACACGTGAAACTACCGGCTGGTTCCTTAAGTACGACAAGGCGCTGGTCTCGAAACACTCTTGCAACATGGGTTTGTAACGAACCTATTGCACCTGCACTTACAAGAAAATCCCCTTGGGGATAGCTAAAGCTAGGAGAAAGTCATGACCCTTATTAATGATGCCAAATGGTTGAGCCAATTCGCCGACGAGTTGAACGGTGATGCTAATTGGACTGCCGCTGCTCGCTATTTCGATGGGCGCATTCAATTCAAGCACAGCACAGGTTTCTCAACGCTTGCGGTTCTCGCCGGTAAAGTCGTTGCGGTTTACCCGGAAGGAAGCCCGTTGGGCGCTGACATCATCGTGTCTGGTGCTGATGATGAGTGGCAGCGCGTTCTTGACGGAAAGATCGACTGGTTTGAAGCGTTGTCCCCTGGATTGGGAAAGCTTGAGCTTGAGGGCAACGTGGTCGCCGCATGGCAGTACGTAGATGTGATGGCTCGCGCGTTCGACGCAATGAAGCGTGTAGGAAAAACCGATACTAACCCACCAGTTTCCTATTCTCCCGGGCCGAAGCCGTCGGGGAAAGAGACGGTAGGACGGTACATTACCGTTGATGGAATTCGCGTTTACTACGAAGAATCAGGGGAGGGACGTCCACTCGTTTGCTTCCACGCAGCATCACAAGATTCTCTGATGTACAGGCACGTACTGGACGGTCTCTCAGATGAGTTCCGCGTCATCGCAATTGACGCCCCCGGGCACAGCAAATCAGAGCTACCCGAATCAGGCCCATTCCACAGCCTCACTCGCCATGCGGAGTTCAATGAGCACCTTATGGAGGCCTTGGGACTTGAGAAACCCGCCATCATGGGATGCTCGATGGGTGGCAATCTGGTGCTGGAATTGGGGGCGCGTCGGCCCGATGCGTACAGCGCGATCATTTCAGCTGAAGGGGCAGATTTTACCCCGACGGTTTCCGAGTTCTTCCTCGATATGTTGCTCATGAATGGGCCAGAGATCATCGGTGCCTGGTCTCGTTCGATGACGGGCAATCGCACTCCACCAGATCGTGCGAGGGAGGTGGTGTGGCAGATCTCGCGAACCACGCCGCAGGTGATGAAGGGTGACCTCACAGGCTATGCGAACTTTGATCAGCGGCACCAAGTTGGAAAGATCAAAGCGCCTGTTTTACTTCTGCGCGGTGACGCGGATTGGTTGGTGTACCAAGAGAAGGTTGAGGAGACAGCATCTCGCATTCCCGGCAGTAAAATCGCCGTGCTCGCAGGTACTGGCCACTATCCAATGACTGAGAACCCATTGGAGTTCTGTGACACGGTACGCGCGTTCCTTCGCGAAGCGGGTCACGGCCACGCAGACTGAAAGATGTGATTGAAGAGCCCGCTCGGCAGGCGGGCTTTTCTGCGTTTATTTCATGTGAAGTTTCAATTCCGAAAGCCCTCACAACCTCCGCACAAAAACCTGAATCGCGCCGACCCGCTGAGGTTCACGCCGTTGGCAGGTGCCATCTCTATCCCTCGAATTCTTTGCACAGCCGATCGTCAGACAATCCGAAGAATTTTCTTGTGATCTGTGATCACAGTGGATAGCATCTGTCTCAGAGCGAACATCTGAGCGTCAGCATTGTTCACCAATCGCTCAAACGATTACTCCTAAACATAAATACAAAATTTGGAGAACATCATGCGAAGTACAACTCCATCTGCGACCGACCGTGGCCCCATCGCAATCGTTGGCGCGGGCCTGATTGGGAGAGCCTGGGCGATTGTTTTTGCTCGGGCAGGACATCCGGTGCGACTACACGACATGGATCTGCAGACAATGCAGAACAGCCATGCCTACATCGAAGCGAGACTCGACGAGCTTGCAGAATTCGATCTTCTCAATGACACCCCCCTTACCGTACTTGCACGCATTACTTGCGTCCCCGACTTGGCGGAAGCGCTACGTGACGTGGTGCTCGTACAGGAAAACGTTCGGGAAACGGTGGAGGCAAAAATCGACATTTTCAGTCGAATGGATGCGCTGGCGCCCAAAGACGCGATTCTCGCCAGTTCAACTTCATGGCTACCGGCCTCTGAGTTCACCAAGGATCTTCCAGGTCGGGGACGCTGCGTAGTTGCTCACCCTACCAACCCGCCATATCTGGTTCCGCTGGTAGAACTATGCCCTGCGCCGTGGACAAACTCTGAAGTCATGGTTCGAGCGCATGAGATCTACACCGCAGCCGGGCAGAGCCCTGTCGTTCTATCCCGAGAGATCCACGGCTTCTTGTTGAACCGAGTCCAAGCCGCAGTCCTCAACGAATGCTTCAAATTGCATGAGGAAGGCTTTGCTAGCTCAGAAGACATTGATCGGGTGCTTAAAGATGGGCTTGCCCTTCGCTGGTCATTTATGGGCCCCTTCGAAACTATCGATCTCAACGCCCCTGCCGGCGTATCCGACTATGCCAAACGCTACGGTCAGCAAAATCGCGAAACGATCAATTCCGAAAATGCTTTCGACTGGTCGGAATCAGCGGTTGCCCGAGTGCATGACGAGCGTCGCCAAAAACTTGAGCTCGAAGGAATTGCATTGCGTTCCGCTTGGCGTGACCGCCGCCTGATGGCCCTCGCTGCACACAAGCGTCAAGCCCCAAATTCCTGACGGCATCACTTCATCCTGAACACCAAAATAAAAGTAACCAGGAGATCACCATGGCTCGTAAAGTCATCATCACTTGCGCGGTCACCGGCGCAATTCATACACCTTCTATGTCCCGTTATCTGCCGGTAACGCCGGGTCAAATTGCCGAAGCGGCAATTGGCGCTGCTGAAGCTGGCGCCTCAATTGTTCACCTACACGCTCGTAATCCAATTGATGGCAGCCCCTCTCAGGATCCAGAACTCTTTAAGCAGTTTCTGCCTGCTATCAAAGAGGCTAGCGATGTGGTGATCAACCTGACCACAGGTGGCGCCCCGACAATGTCTCTTGAAGATCGACTTCGCCCAGCACATCAGTTCAAACCGGAAGTGGCCTCACTGAACATGGGGACGATGAACATGGGGCTTTACCCGATGCTCAATCGGTTTAAGGAGTTCAAACACGCTTGGGAGGAACCATACCTCGCCGGTAGTCATGACCGCATTTTCAAAAATACATTTACCGATATCGCCCATATCCTCGAGTCATGCAGTGAGAACGGTACCCGTTTTGAAATCGAATGCTATGACATTGGGCATCTCTACACGGCTGCACATTTCATTGATCGTGGCCTCATCAAACCCCCATTTTTGATCCAGTCGGTTTTCGGCATTTTGGGCGGTATCGGCGGTCACCCTGAGGACGTCCTGCATATGCGGCGCACAGCTGATCGTCTCTTTGGGGAAGACTATCAGTGGTCGGTTCTTCCAGCAGGAAAGCAGCAGATGAGCATTGGTGCTCAATCAGCCACGCTTGGAGGACATGTGCGTGTAGGTCTTGAAGACTCGCTTTGGGACGGGCCAGGCCAATTGGCAAAAAGCAACGCCGATCAAGTCTTGCGCATGCGAAAAATCCTCGAAGGGCTTTCACTTGAAGTGGCGACACCTGCTGACGCCAGGGAAATCCTGAAGCTCAAAGGTGGCGATAACGTCAACTTCTAAGCGCGGGTACTCACACCTTTAAGTTTAGCTAGAGGAAATGAATTGCTAAAGGTCGCCTCACAAAACTGGCGCCCTAGCAATCTATCCTTATGAGGAGACCTGAATCATGTTCGCTACGACCCATACAAAAACACAAAAGGGACAGTCGCTGAACGCTTTAATGTTTCGCAAGTTAATGCCGATGTTGGTGTTCGCTTACGTCATCAGCTTTCTGGACAGAACAAATATCTCACTTGCCAAAACTCACATGGCAGTCGACTTGGGTATTTCCGCCGCCGCCTACGGTTTTGGTGCAGGCCTCTTCTTTCTCTCCTATGCACTCATGGAAGTACCCAGCAACCTGATCATGCACAGAGTGGGTGCACGACTCTGGATCACCAGGATCATGATTACGTGGGGTTTATTGTCTGCCGGTATGGCCTTCATTACCGATGAGACTACGTTTTACATTGCCCGTGCGCTGCTCGGCGCAGCTGAAGCCGGATTGTTCCCAGGCGTAATGCTCTATTTAACCTATTGGTTTGGTCGTGAGCAAAGAGCAAGAGCCAGCGGCTATTTTCTAATCGGGGTCTGTCTCGCGAACATCATCAGCGGCCCGGTTGGCGGTTTGTTGTTACAGATGGACGGAATCTTGGGTTGGCACGGCTGGCAGTGGCTGTTTTTCTTGGAGGGCATACCAGCGGTTCTTTTCTCCGTCGTTATTTGGCGAAAGCTTCCGGACGGCCCATCCACTGCAAGTTGGCTGTCAAAGGAACAAGCTACTGAGGTAGAGCGAAGTCTGAAAAAAGAACATGATGAAGAAATCGCATCGGGCAACGTTGGTCATTCTTTTAAGGGTGTTCTTAAAATCCCTCAAATTTGGCTTGCCATCGCGGTTTACTTTCTCCATCAAATTAGTGTGTATTCGGTAATTTTCTTCTTGCCGGGCATCATTGGCACCTATGGAGGGTTGTCATCCTTACAAATAGGGTTGTTAAATTCAATCCCATGGATAGCTGCAGCACTCGGCGCAGCATTTCTTCCAAAATATGCCACTACTCCAAAAATTTCACGAAAAATAATGTTTGGTGGTCTGCTTCTGATGTCGGCTGGATTGACCCTCGCGGCATATACAACTCCGTTAATCGCACTAATAGGATTCACTCTGACGGCATCGATGTTTTTTGTCGTTCAGCCTGTGATATTTCTCTTCGCCAGTTCAAGGCTAGCGGGAGCAGGAATGGCAGCGGGTCTAGCGTTAGTGAATACCTTTGGTATTACTGGTGGCTTCTTCGGGCCTTCGTTGCTGGGCTTCGTAGAGCAAACAACGGGGAGCACGAAGAATGGTCTTATTATTGTTGCTGCTCTTTTGACGCTCGCCGCATTTTTGAGTTTAAAGTTGCGCCAGGCACAGGAAACGATCACTACAACAACTCGGGACAACATTGTATTGCCCCAAGCTGCGCCGTGTATTACTGATAATGGGAGGACAAAATGAAGAGCACGTCCCTAGCACTTAAACTACATCCTGATGACAATGTTGCAATCGCGCGTGCTTCTATATCTCAAGGGACAGTTGTTACCGAGTTCGGCAATATCGTGGTGCTCGCCGATGTTCCCGCAGCGCACAAGATCGCCCTTGCACACGTCAACTCGGGTGAGCCTGTTCTGCGTTACGGCCAGATTATTGGCTTTGCTACGAAAGCCATAGCGCCAGGCGATTATGTCCATACGCACAATCTGGAGATGGCGACGTTCGAGCGAGACTATGCGTTCGGCGAGGATGCCAAGGTCGCGTCGCCTGCTGCCTCTCCCGTGACATTCCAAGGTTTCGTCCGCGCTGACGGACGGGTAGCAACGCGAAACTACATTGGTGTAGTGAGCACGGTGAACTGCTCCTCCACTGTCACCAAAATGGTGGTGGAGCACTTCTCGCGAAATGGTGTGTTAGATGCTTATCCAAACGTGGATGGTGTTGTACCGATCACTCACAGTTTTGGCTGCTGTATAGAGCACAATGGAGAGGGCGTAAATCAACTGCGTCGTACCCTCGGCGGCTTTATCAAACACGCCAACTTCGCTGGCGTAGTCGTCATCGGCCTCGGGTGTGAAGCGAATCAGATGGGCGCGCTTTTCATGGCTCAGGGTATTGAGACCGGCAAGCTTATCGCTCCCGTGGTCATCCAAGACGTTGGCGGAACCCGCAATGCAGCGGATGCCGCCATTGCCGCCGTGGAATCGATGCTGCCGGTTGCCAACGAGTGCCGTCGCGAGCCGGTCTCGGCCCGGCACCTGACCGTGGCGCTCCAGTGCGGCGGTTCGGACGGTTACTCGGGCATCACGGCCAACCCCGCCCTCGGTGTGGCTGTCGATATGCTCGTAGCGCAAGGTGGGACGGCCATCCTTAGCGAAACGCCAGAGATCTACGGCGCTGAACACCTGCTGACTCGCCGTGCGGCAACCCGTGAGGTTGGCCAGGGAATAGTCGACCTTATCAAATGGTGGGAGAGCTACGCAGATCGTGAAAAAGGCAGCATCGACAATAACCCCACTCCTGGCAACAAGGCTGGCGGTTTAACGACCATTCTTGAAAAGTCTCTAGGCGCAGTTGCCAAAAGTGGTTCGTCAGCACTCATGGGCGTTTATCGTTACGCCGAGCCCATCACAGTTCGAGGCTTGGTGTTCATGGATGCGCCTGGCTACGATCCGATGGGAGCCACCGGCCAAATTGCCAGCGGCGCAAACCTCGTTGCGTTCACCACGGGACGCGGTTCGTGCTTTGGTGCCAAACCTGCTCCTTCGATCAAGCTTGCGACGAACACCAAGATGTACACTCGCATGAAGGATGATATGGACATCAACTGCGGCGATGTCATGGATGGCGATGCCACCCTTGAGTCGAAGGGCAAAGAGATTTTCGACATGCTCATACGCGTTGCTTCTGGTGAAAAATCTAAAAGCGAGGCGCTGGGCGTTGGCAATGAAGAAACAGTGCCTTGGATGATCGGCGCTCAAATGTAATAAGCGAACAAAAAAAGAGGCGTCCTGATACCAGGGCGCCTTCTTTTTACAACTTGTTGGTGAGGTTAATCAGCTTCGACAGGCGTCTGCGCATCGGCAACGATCAACGCCCCTGTATTCAGGATAAACTCGGCAGCACTTTTGATGTCATCTTGTAGTGATTCACATGCGGCAACAGGGTCACCCTTCTTTAAAGCATCAACCATCGCTGCGTGATGACTAGCTTGCACCCTCTGAACCACGCGCTCAGTGCCAGATCGTAGGTCGTAATTGATGATAGGCCCTATTCTCAACCACAGGGACTCAACTATCTGGAGCAGGATGGGCATGTCTGCCTGATTGTAAATCGCGAAGTGCAGTTGTTTATTCAGCGTAATGAGCTGAGATTCATCAGGAGCGACTTTTGCAAACTCTGCACAAAATGCCTCGTGTATCTCCTCTATCTCCGCAAGCGCCTCTGAGCCAACAAGCTCTGCAGCACGGGCCGCAGCTTGCCCTTCCAGATTCAGCCGGATACTGGTGATTTCCCGGAATTGGCTGACCGTCAGCACAGGAACGCGAATATATCGATTAGCCGCCATTTCAAGCGCTTGCTCAGCGACCAACCTGTGAACCGCTTCTCGTACTGGCATGACGCTAACACCTAGAGCGTCCGCGATAGATCTGAGCGAGAGCTTTTCCCCAGGCATAACCCGCCCACTAATCAGCAGGTCACGGAGCTGAGCATAAACGTCCGCACTGAGTGTCTGGCGGATCATGGGCGTTACGAGTGTGGATAGGTTCATGGCGAGAATTATAGGCAGGTTCGATCAGCTGGCATAGAAAAATAAGGCATCTGTGATCACGGATTCGCCGGTCAAATAGTTCGAAAATGGTGGAGTTCGGCAGAGGTGAGTTCTCTAGGTACACATGCGCAAAAAAACGTCTCGCCACCGAGGTAGGTGGGAGACGTTGTAGATCTGACTTAATCAGAGATACTCGACATTGCCGTCGATACTGATTGCTTGTCCTGTCACATTGTTAGCGGCAGGAGAGCAGAGAAATAAGGCCATTGCTGCCACGTCTTCGGGTGGAGTCATCCGACGCAATGAGATTTTCTTCAATGTTTGTTGACGCATCTCCGGCTCTGAAATCCCTAACTGCTTAGCGCGATCACTGATGACGCGATCCTGTCGATGGCCCTCGACGATACCTGGCAGGAGTGCGTTGACTCGAATGTCTTTTTCGCCCAACTCGGCTGCCAATGACTTCATCAGCCCTACAATTGCCCATTTGGTCGCCGCATAGGGAGTCCGCCAAGCGTAACCTAAGCGCCCTGCGACGGATGAGATGTGGATAATGTGAGCATGTTCTGACTCCGCAAGGAGGGGAACAGCATGATGAGCGAAGCGATACTGCGCATTGAGGTTGATGTCTATTGTCTGTTCCCATTCAGCATCGCTGATTTTGTCAATTCCGCCGGTCGGCCCTGCAATACCGGCGTTGTTGATCAGCACATCGAGCCCATTCACCCAATCCTGTTGGATTTCAAAAACTCGCTTAATTTGAGCAGAGTCGGATACATCGGCCAGCGTGGCCAAGGCCTCTGGGTAGCGCTCACGAAATTGTGAGATCGCCTGCTCACTCACATCACATACATGAACTTTCGCTCCTATTTCGAGATATGCAGCCGCGATCGATTCTCCAATGCCTGCTGCCCCACCGGAAATTAAAACCTTTAATCCGGTATAGGGTGTCAGCCGCTTCATCACGTTCATAGCCAGTGCGTCCTGTCTTATTTTTGTTCATGAGTTCTTCCTTGGCTACGGCGCGCGTAGGCAAGGAAATCTCACTAAGTGATATGTGATCACAGTTTTTTTGTCAAGACAGAATTGCTGCAGACTGACAGGTAATTAACCGAGTAGGTACAGGCCCCACTCCGGTTCAGAATTGCTGCCTATGGGTCGAATGATCTGCGAAGGGATTATCCGGCGGCTACTCTAGCGGAGCACCTTATCGTTATGAGGTCTGGGCCATGGTCGGGTAATCCGTATAACCGCGCTCCTCACCTTGGTAGAAGGTGGTCGGGTCTACGTCATTCAGTCGTACACCCTGTTTGAATCGCTCTACCAGGTCGGGGTTGGCCAGGAACGCGGTGCCAAACGACACCAGATCAGCATTTCCTTCCCGGAGCGACGTTTCTGCGCGTTCAGCGTCATAGCCGCCATTGGCGATGTAGGTGCCACCGAAATGACGCTTCAGATTCCTGAAATCGAATGACCCGGCACCAAGTTCAACGACGTGAATGTAGGCTAAGCCATAGTGACTGAGCATTTTCGCTGCGTAGTTGAATGTCGCTTGTGGATTGCTGTCGCTCATGGAGAAGTAATTAAAGATCGGCGACAGGCGCACGCCCACGCGGCTGGCCCCAAATACTTCGATGACCGACTCCACAACCTCCCTGAGAAACCGAGCGCGATTTTCTGCAGAGCCGCCGTATGAATCGGTTCGGGTGTTAGTGCCATCGCGCAGGAACTGATCGATTAAGTAACCGTTCGCACCGTGGATTTCCACACCGTCGAAACCTGCACGTTTTGCGTTTTCAGCGCCTTGGCGAAAATCCGCGATCACGCCAGGAATTTCATCCAGGCTCAGCGCCCGTGGCAACTCGTAAGGTTTCAGTCCTTCAGGCGTGTAGATCTCGCCATCAGCCTTGATCGCTGAGGGGGCTACCGGCAGCTGATTATCGAGCTGTACCAGGGAGTGCGACAGGCGTCCAACGTGCCAGAGTTGGAGGAATATCCGTCCGCCTTTTGCATGCACTGCGTCGGTCACATGTTTCCAGCCGGCGATTTGCTCGCTGCTGAAGATGCCCGGCGTTCTCATATAGCCTTTGCCTTGGGCGGAGACCTGAGAGCCCTCAGTAATGATGAGGCCAGCGCCTGCACGTTGACGGTAATACTCGACCACTGTGGAAGTCGGAACATCGCCTTGGCCAGCCCGGCTTCGCGTCAGCGGCGCCATCACCATGTGATTATTCAGGGGGAGGTTGGCGATCTGGGCTGGGGACAACAGAAGGTTGAGATTGCTCGTAGTCATGACGTGCCTCGGTATGATTTGGGATGTTGGGTAGTTATCGTCGAGATGATTTTCGCGCAGGGCTAAGCGGCGCTAGTTGAGTCGTCCTTGCTGCCGCAGCCTTGTGCCAATCCGCTGTATTTCCGTTTCGCCCTGAGCCAGAGCTGCCTGGCTTGTGTGAACCGAGTAATCACCTGTCACCAGGTCGTACGGATGCTTTACCGCTGAGCCCATCACGAAAGAGCAATCGCCTTTCGCGATGAAGTTGATGTGGCGCTCTGACTCTTCGAACACGGCTAATTCGCCGGCATTGATCAACCCTCCTGCGTCCAGACTTCCTGAATTCACCGCGAGCCAAGCAATGCTGTGACCGGAAGGTGGGGTGTAACGCCAATGCTCACCGTCTTTCAAACTCACGGCGAGATAGTTCATTGCACTCGGTGCGTCGATCAGGCTTTGAGCTGCCCCGTAACGTCCCAATAGCACCCGCGCTGGGCCCACTTGTGGAACTTGTGACGGCGCAAGGTAGACACTCATCGCGGGAGCGTTTTCAAGCGACGGCGGCAATGCCACCCAGAGCTGGAATCCCTGTATCGCGGACTCGCTTGCTAGCGTAGCGTCGTGCCACACCCCATTGCCGGCCTGCATCCACTCAACACCACCGGCAAGCAATAAGCCGGTCGCCCCGGTGGTGTCCTCGTAAGAGACATCCCCTTTTGTCATGAAGGTAACCGTTGCGATTCCTGAGTGCGGATGCATGCCGAAACTCGACTTACCACCACTGGCCTTCAGGCTGAAAATGTCCAGGAAAATAAACGGCTTCAAAAGCTCGCCTAAATCACCTGGGCTAATCAGCCTCGTTATGGGGCCATGTGTTCTGCCTTCAGTACGATGGACAATGGTGCGTGGTCGAACTACTGCGTTAGCGGTCATATGTTTTCTCTAGAGTTTTGTGCCGCCGTGCCGGTAGACGATGTCGTCGAGCGGAGTTCCTGCTGCCTAGCTAGATGTGCGCGAACTCAGTGATGCCGAATAGCGGGAGCGGTTAGCACATGAAGGATTCCGGCAGGTCAGCTGCAGCGATGCCTGAATCATATGCGTCTAGTGATTGCTTTATTAGATGGCACAATTGGATTGAACTAATCCATTTTTAGAGGGGTGGCAACAAGATGATCGATCTGAATGACGTCGCATTGTTTGTAAAAGTGGTGCGCAGCGGCAGTTTCGCTGAGGCGGCGCGGCAACTTGGAATGCCCTCAAACACCTTAAGCCGGCGTGTTCAACAGCTTGAGGCGCAACTCGGTACAAGGCTTCTGCAACGCTCCACGCGTAAGCTCACACTCACCCAGTCCGGTGAGGCTTTTCACGAACGATGCTGTGGAGCTGTGGAAGGTCTGATTGACGCTGGTGAGCAGCTGATGACAGGAAACCAAGAGCCGAGCGGCACCGTGCGCATTGCGGCAATGGCTGATTTCTTCGACTTCTTTCCTATGGAGTGGGTGGCCGATTTTCTTGGCGCGCATCCACGGGTACACGTCGACTTTGTACTGAGTGATGCACGCGCCGATTTAATCGCTGATCGTATCGACATTGCGTTTCGAGGCGGAGCGTTGCAGGACTCGGGATATGTCGGTCGCCAGCTGCTTGGAGCTGGTAACGAAGGTCTGGTGTCCAGCCCGAATTATCTTAGAAAAAAAGGTATACCTGATTCACTTGGAGATTTGGTCAATCATGATTGTGTAACTTTTGGCCATCCTAGTGGCGTCACCACCTGGACTCTCCATGGGCCAAATGGTGCAGCGGAAGAAGTGCGGGTCACTAGCCGTTTCAATGGAAACACCGCCCAAGCTTTGCGCAAGGCGACGTTGGCCGGGCTAGGAATTGCCTTGCTGCCGCCCGCCATGACAAAGTCTGATCTTCAGACAGGGCGCCTTGTGTCTGTGCTTCCGCAGTACCATAGAACCGGATACGGCCTGCACGTGCTTTACCCCAGTCGGCAACATTTGCCGCTAGCTGTGTCTGCATTCATTGAGTTGGTTATGGAGAAGCTAGAGGGTCAAGAATTCCCCGTGACGGCTCGTTCCTGATCAACACATTGCCCAAGTATCGTTCAAGCAGTTGTCTTCGAAAGAAGGGGGGGGCAGGGATGCAGTGAAAAGTCAGGAAGTGCCTGCGCCCGTCCTCAACACCTTTTTTTGTGCAGTTCCAACAGCTCCGGCGGTGAAAGGATGCGGTTTCTTTCGGCTTCGTAGTCGACAGGGGTCAGTGGGGTGATGTCGACCAGTTCCGTCGGATTGCCCTCGACCAACAAGGCCCGCCAAGTTGGCGCTTTCTGGCCCAACTGAGTTGCCATCTTTACGCGCGACGCCATCCAACAGCCAGGCCTTGATCAGGTCCTGGACGGTCAGCGTTTGCACCTTCGTCGTTTTTACTTGTTCGGCCTCTACGTTAGCCGCGGCGTATGTCTATGCCTTGGCGGTTTTCTTATGCTCGTTGGGATTGATCTGCTCATCGGTGAGCGCTCGGGCTTGGTTGCGTACCTTGCGGATGTCCGTCAGTAATTTGCGCGGCCAAGACCCGCAGGCGTACTCTTTGTTTTGTCCGCCCCACCGATTGCGATAGAAAAAGCTGACCGACGCGCCGTCCTTGTGCACTGCAATTCGACTGGCTAGATCGCCATCTTCCCGGAGGATTCGGCCGGCATCGTTGGCAGTTAGTGCCTCAAGTTCTTTGATGGTGATTTTGGCCATGAAACGGACTCCCCCTACTTTTACCCCCACAAAAACGCCGGCTCTTGATGGACGTTCCTGGACTCTCGTAGAGCAGAACACCACTGGAGCTCAAGTAAATACTAGCTTGGAAAAATCCAGAGTAAAATTTTGGAGTCTTTCAAGAAGTATGAAAAAGGAGATGGGGTGCTAGGGGTCGAGTGTTCGAATCACTCCGTCCCGACCATTTTTTTCAATGACTTAGCCGCCTTTTGGTGGCTTTTTCATTTCTGCCCTAGTGACTTTCCGAGTGAGCCAGGGTTCTTTTTTCAAGTCTGTCTCAGAATCGTCAGCGCTGGTGCGCGTGAGTCGGTAATTGATACTGTATTCGCAGCTTCAATCAGTTGGTTCAACACTGTGGCCGAGTAGTGACTGGTGATGCTGCCAATCTCGGTTTCGACAGAACCAGGGAAGAAATCGTTGCCAGTTCCTGAATGAAATTGGCGCTTGCTCACTCCGTATTCACATGGGCTGCATTCTGGAGATGGCTGAGTCTTCTAGCTCTAGTGCAGACTACGGAAAAAATTTGCAGCCAGATTTGGTAAGCAGCAAGAACTCGATCTGCAACTGGCTGAAGACGAGCAAAGTTGCGCCCTTCTAAAGAGGCCGGCCCATCGCCGGGCTTTTAGTTCTGCCCCATCCGGGACAGCCTATGCAACCTGCGGTAGCGGCGAGCGACGTGCCTGCCTGACGGACAAGCTTGTGCCGTTCATCACCGGTGACGAGTTCGGTGCTCCACGGTGACGGCCCCCTCAGCAATCCGAAGTACTTGACCGCTGCGTTCCTGATTTACAGCCGGCGCGAACTTACCCATACAGCCACTCGTCCGATGAAACGCACCTTGAGGCGCAGGTCTTTTCAGATGTTGTACATCCATTTGCGCGGAAGTATTTAATGATGAACAACAAAATCGCTATGCTCGCCCTCTCCGGGATCATCTCCGTCTGCTCGCTTTATGCTGTTGCGGAAGACATGTCGACTGTAGGGTCGACCACGAACGATGGAAAAAGCCAAACACGTGAGCCAGCGCCTAAAGCCACAAACGCCGATCCAGATGCAGGGTCTCTGCCGAAGGGGGCGGATGGCGGCACAACGGATAATGGCCCTATACCTGGTGGCGCAAAGACTGGCGGCGGAGGCCAAGTCGGTGGTGGCAGCAGTAGTGGGGGAAGTGCTGGTGGTGGCGGCAACGGAGGCACGAAATAAATTACCTGTAATTTTTAGCCACTTGAGTATTTAGCCCGCTTCTGTCCTCTCTAGCGGGCTTTTCTTTGCCTAAATATCAACGGCGCTTTACGTTCCATCTTCTGCGGATCTGAATCAGCCCCCGCAGCACCCTCAGCTTGAGGCGATGGGTGTGGCGGAGCCGAAAACGAAAAGCCCGGCGCAGTGGCCGGGCTCATTAGTTTGAAGTGTTCATTGGGGGGCGGGGTACTCACTTGAAACCGAGTTGTTGGCATCCACATCTGCCATTTCTTCATCGACAGGTGCTTCGTCGTCCGCAGGCAGCGGAACCTCAGTTTTATTTCGCTTGGAATCGTCGCCCTGCTGGGACATGTCTCTACGAGCATTATCATCAGTGTCCATGCTTATACTCCATATTGATTCGCAGGATGTTTTGCCTGAGCTAACCGCCCTGAGTATCTATATCAGCGTCTTGAGCCGGCTTATGTTCCGGTTCGGATTTAAAGTCAGGGCTGTAGGGGTTTTCTTTAGCAATGGGATCCTGCTTTGGATTATTAGGCGCCGTGGCAGAACTTGACGATTCGCTTTGTGAATCAGAAACATCTGGCGAACCTTGGTCTTTCCCCTGCTCTATTTCTCCGCTGCCAGGGTTGAGGTCGGGAGCCTTTAGCGGAACCTCTTGCCGATGGGAATCATGGCCCGTTTCGTTATCCGTCGACCGCGTTACGGCCTGCTGAGAGATGTTTCCAGTAGCATTCTCATCGATGTCCACGTTAACTCTCCATTCTGAGGCGCGGGATAACCGTGCATGAATTTGAGAGTCGATTAAAGCGTTACGAGTGCGGTGCAATAGACGAACGGTGGAAACCAAAAACCCAGCGCGAACCAGGCCCTGAAATCACTCTTGAACCGGGGCACCCGCTCGACGAGCGCCTGATCTACACCTAATCTCCAGCGCCTTGCGGATATCGCGTCGGCACCGCTCCCGCGTCTTGATCGGGTGCGGATCGTCTGGCGCTCAAGTCTGCAGAGGTTGTCACGCTGAAGTGAGTTATGGCACACCTCGAGGCGTTGCATTTTCCTCCTCATCCTCTGTTTTGTCGCTGGAGGGTGGGTATCCGATCTGCACGCGTACCTTTTTGGCAGCCCTGCTTCCGCGAAAGGCCAGGCACTGAGTGTTCGAATCACTCCATCCCGACCATATAATTAAAGGGGTTACGAGATTTTATCTCGCAACCCCTTCGATGGGTCAATACGGCATCGACGGCATAGGTTTAGCTTATTGGAAGGGGCATCGTCCTTCCATCAGGCAATTAGCTACTACCTTTTTAGCCTCGAAAGCTGAACAGAATTCAAGCTTTGTCAGCAAAGCGCGAAAGCGGGTAATGCCGTTCAATCCCTCAATTGAGCTAATACGGCATTCACCATGTTATTGAACGTACCCGGCGAATCGATCACCCGGCTAGCAACCTTCGCTGCGCCTTGTGCGCTGGTGGCGCGCCTGGTTTGATCGGCGGTGGAGGACAATTTCACGATCACTACCTCACGCTTCGGGTTGATGTAAATTTTTTGCCCAAAGCGACCACTGGCCTCCACCGCTCCGTCTCCATCATTTCGCTGGAACCAGTAGTTGCGATAGGCATAACCGGGTCGGCCGGGTGCGAGGTTGCCGCGAGCGAAGACCGCCGAATCGCCCCGTTGGAAGGTACTGCGCACAGCCCGATTGAAGCTGTCGGTGCTTGGCTCCCGCGTCATTTCCCGGCGCACCAGCTCGGCAAAACGAGCGCTATCACGAAGGTTGGCGCTGATCCCGCCGCTGGCCATCTCCGTGCCCAACTCGTCGACCTGGACATAGGCATCTTCCTGGGCGAAGCGCGACCAGATGCGTTGCTGAACCAATTGCGCCCAGTTCAATCCGGAGATACGCCGCAGTGCCCAAGCCAACGCTTCGGCCGAACCATTCTGGTAAAAGAACCCGGCTTCGCCGGTAGTTGTTTGCGCGACCTTAAGGAAGGAATAAATATCGCTGGGCATCTTTGCGCTACGCGGGATCAATCCCGTTGCGGCGAACAGGCCGAGGTCGGGCGGCACATCTTCGGGGTACGCCACGGCCACCTGCATATCGAGATTGGCCTGCACCGTAGCCTCACCAAATGGTGTGCCGCTCAGTTCAGGGACATAGGTGGAAAGTTTTGCCTGCGGGTCGAGCGCGCCTTCGGCGATGAACTGTGCCGCCAGCAGGCCAGTCACCGACTTGGTCATTGACGCCCAGATATGCGGCTGCCCCGGTTCGAATCCTTCCAGATAGCGCTCATAGATGATCTTCCCGCTTTGCAGCACAATCAGACCGTCGGTCTCGGTATCTTGCAGGTAGCGAGAGAGGGTCAGGTCGTCCTCTCCGGCCTTGAACGTGATCGGGTCAAGATCATGCTTTGCTGCTTCGGCTAACGACAAAGACTGGGCAGCGCGACCGATGTTGCGCGTCGCCGATACTTCCCTGGCGTGGCGTATGGACCAGCGCAAGAAGGGCGGCTGGAAGGCGTTGGCTTTGTTCACACGAAGCTCCGGTGCGGGTGGGAATCCTTGCATGACGCCACTAACAACTGAGCCACTTGCCGCGAGGGCTGGACAGACGGCGCTCGAGAACAGCAGCGCTACACCAAGCACCAGGTTGGGCGTGGACTTATCAGGAGCGGATCGATTAACGGATTTTGGCATTGTCGTTTTCCTTGATATTCAGAAGGTGGCACCGATACCGATCGAGGCAAAGTCGCGATCACCCCGCGTCCCATAGCTGCCATCGATGTAATCGGTGTAAGACAGGCTTAGCGAATACTTGCTCATGAACGTTGCGTCCAGGCCGAGGCTGACGGAGCGCGAACCTTCGTTGAAGGCTGAGCCGTCGCCGGGCGAGTAACCCTTGACGTCATGCGACCAGGAAAGGTTGGGGCGCAGATCCAACCCCTGCATCACGCCCGAATAACTCCAGGTCGCCCGCATCCGATACCCCCAGGAAAACGGCGTGACAAAGCCTTCATCGTTGCAATATTCAGGGCTTTTCGAAATGCTCAGGCAGACGCTGTTGTCGGCCAGCTCGCCGTTGTTGTAGGCACCGGATCGGCCGTAGCGTGGCCCGTTTCTCCCTTCCAGCCCGCCGACGTACGTAGCCCCGATTTCACCTGCCAGCAGCAGCTGATTCGCGCCCATGACCTGGCCGAACGAGTGCATCGCCGAGATTTGTGCCTGGGTGACTTCCTTGCGCCGATAACCGTTGAACATGGTTGAGTCGGTGGTCGGTCGCAGGCCTTGTTCGGACAAGGGACTGCGGCCATCGACGTTGAGCAGCGACTGCAGCACATCGGTGCCGTTGAGCTGCACGGGCATATTCGGGCGATAGCTCAACTCACCTTGCAGTGCCGTGCCGGTTCGCAGGGTGGTGGAGAACGTCACGCCGTATAAGTGGATATTTTCAGGGTATTGGGCGAGGTATTCGGAGGTGCCCATCCGTAACGCGCCGGCTAATGTCTGCCCTGCGTTTGAAGCCAGGAATGCACCGCAGCCCGCCGATGGCACGCCGAGGTTGCCGCACAACTGCGAGGCGAAATTGTTGTTGCTGTAATACTGGCTGCTGATGGTGCCCAGATACGGCGAACGACTGTGGTAGTTGGCCGCATAGGCGCCGAATTCGGCATCCAGTTGCGTCACATACCAGCGTAACGACAGACCCCACTGGCCGCTGTTGCGCGCATCCTGGTCGCCGGAGCGAGGAATGCGCACGCCTTCCTCGCCCATGACCACGCCAAAAGGGCTCAGTCCCCGATTCGCAGCGGCGAGATTGACCTGTCGCCCACCGACATCAAGGCTATCGCAACCCTCGGGCATAAAGTCATTGCCCGAGAAGAAGGTACCGCAGTTTTCAAGTTGGGTTTGTTCCCAGTCCAACTGATAGAAGGCGTCAAAGGACAGCGCTTCATTGATGTTTTGCGTTACGTAGAGCAAGTTCACGGGCACCAGCGCGTCTTTGACCTCCGAACCGGGTCGGCGCAGTGCGGCCTGGTTAAAAGGATTCACGACGTTGAGGCCACCCTGGATGAATAGGCTTTCACCCCAGTTCACCACTTGCTTGCCAACGCGCGTCGAGCCTGGCTCGCCGTTGATGTCATATATGTAATAGGCGAATGCATCGAGCAGCTGAAACCCTGCCGTCTTTGCCGAGGTTTGACGGTTGTTGTCGTCAATGTCTTTGAAGCGTTGGCTGTGATCACGCTGCGCCGTGTCGTACCAGTAGGTGCCTCGCACAAACATGCCCAGGTTGTCGTGTTTGAGCTCCAGATCATGGGTGCCTTTGAAAATCGTCGAGAACACGTCCCCAGATCGATAATTGCGCCGGCCGTCATTGCCATTGGCGGCCGCCACTTGCAACTTGTCCGGATTGGCCGTGCTGATGCCGACACCCAATGCCAGGGCTGAATCAAGCTGTCCGTCAATTTCGCCGACTTCAAATTGAACGGCGCTCACCGGAGCAGCAAGCAGACTGCACGACAGTAAAACCAGCGATGACCGAAGTCGGCCGGGAAAGGTAGTGTTCACTCTTAACCTCTTGTTTTTTTATTCGAGAGTGAGGGGGGAGAGCACTGACAACAGGAGGAACATCCTGGCGATTGCGCGCCGCTGACTGTTCTGACTGAGTCGCGACGGATAATAGGGAGCGCCCGGTCGGGCTCACAAATAGCGTCTTTGGATCGTTGCCATAACACTTTGGCATGGGCGGGGCGGGAGATGACTCAGTAACTGGATAGGCAACGTGCCCAGCTAAAAACGCTATACCCGGCATCAACAACTGGTATTACGGTTCTCGCATCAACGCTGTTTAGCATCGCCACAGTCTTAACTGTCGACGAGAACAACAACGTGAACCTCGGAAAAATAATCAGTCGAAGTGCTAAGTACTGGCCGGAGCGGATGGCCGTAATTGACCATCAAACGCGGCTGACCTTCACTCAGCTTGAACAACGTACCAACCGTCTGGCCTCTGCGCTGCTGGCCCAGGGCATTAGTGCGGGTGAGCATGTCGCCATTCTCGCGCCCAACCGGGTAGAACTGGTCGAGGCGGAAGTCTCGTTCTATAAGGCCGGCCTGGTTAAAGTGCCAGTTAATGCGCGCCTCTCCCTCGACGAAATCATCCAGATCATCAATGACTCATGCAGCGTCGGCCTGATTACGGTGCCGGCCTTCGCCGAGGCCTTGAGTGCGCGCCGGGCGGAAGTCCCGGCGTTGCGCCTGGTGGTCACGCTGGGGGAAGAGGGAGGCGATATGACCTATCGCGCATTGCTGAGCCAGGGCAGCGACAGTCCGATCAGCTGTGATCTGCCGGACGACGCGCTCGCGGTGCTGCATTACACCTCAGGCAGCTCCGGCGTACTCAAAGCCGCCATGCTCAGTGTCGGCAACCGCAAAGCGCTGATCCGCAAGAGTATCGCCAGCCCCACTCGGCGAGCCGCGTCGGGGGATGTCATGGCCCATGTCGGCCCGATCACCCATGCCAGCGGCATGCAACTGATGCCGCTGTTGGCGGTGGGCGCGTGCAACCTGTTGCTGGATCGCTACGACGATCAACTGCTGCTCGAGAGCATTCAGCGCGAGGGTGTCACCCGATTGTTTTTGGTGCCGGCGATGATCAACCGTCTGGTGAATTTCCCAGGCGTTGAACGCTACGACTTGAGTAGCCTGCGCCTGGTCATGTACGGCGCGGCACCGATGGCGCCAACGCTGGTCAAGCGCGCCATCGAGGTGTTCGGACCCATCCTGGCGCAAGGCTATGGGGCCGGCGAAACCTGTTCGCTGGTCACCGTACTGACCGAGCAGGATCACCTCTGCGAAGACGGCGACTACCGGCGTCTGGCTTCTTGCGGTCGCTGTTACTTCGAGACTGACCTGCGTGTGGTCAATGAAGATTTCGAAGACGTCAAACCCGGCGAGATCGGTGAAATCGTGGTCAAAGGCCCGGACATCATGCAGGGCTATTGGCGCGCGCCGGAGCTGACCGCTGAGGTGATGCGCGATGGTTATTACCTTAGCGGCGACCTGGCGACAGTCGACGAAGAGGGCTACGTATTCATCGTCGACCGCAAGAAAGAAATGATTATTTCCGGCGGTTTCAACGTGTATCCCACCGAAGTCGAACAAGTGCTTTACAGCCTGCCGCAAGTGTTTGAGGCCGCAGTGGTCGGCGTCCCGGACGAACAGTGGGGCGAAGCCGTACGCGCAGTGATCGTCCTCAAACCGGGCGCCGTGCTCAGTGCAGCCGAGATCATGGAGCATTGCTCGCAAACCCTGGCCGGGTTCAAGAAACCGCGCGCCGTGGACTTTGTCAGCGAACTCCCGAAGAACCCCAACGGCAAGGTGGTTCGCCGCCTGATCCGCGATGCCTACTGGCAAAACAGCGAACGTCGCATCTGACTCCAGGAGCTCCCCCATGTACCAGCCAAGTGAAAAAGCCAGCCAGATCATCGAGGCCATTGGTGGCTTTGTTCGGAATGAAATACTGCCGCTGGAGAAAAGCGCTGGCCTGAGTTGGGCCGAGCCGCACCCGCGGGAGGTGTTGCAACAAGTCTGGCAGCGCTCCTGCACCCAGGGTTTCTACAACATCATGCTGCCCGAGGCTATCGGCGGCGCCGGGCTGAGCGTTTCTGACCTGTGCGCGGTCAAGGAAGCCACGGTGCTGAGTGGATCCATGCTGGCGCCGCATATCCTCGGCGAACTGTCCGGCCCGCCTCGCATCGGGCATCTGTTCAAGGTCGCAAGTCCTGAGCAGATCGAGTCTTTCTTGCAGCCGGTGTGCCGCGCACAGAAGGCTGTGTGCTTCGCGTTGACCGAGACTGAAGCCGGCTCCGATGCAACCGCGATCAAGACCAGCGCACGCCGTGAAGGCGAGCATTATGTGCTCAACGGCAGCAAACGTTTCATTTCCGGTGCGCCTTATGCCGACATCGCCGTGCTGCTCGCGGTCACCGGTTCCGGCGGCGGCGCGCAAGGCATCTCGGCGTTCTTTGTCGATTTGAAGGCGCCAGGGGTGCGAGTTGAGAGCGACTACGCGGTGATGTCCGGGGGCGGTGCCCATGGTGATATCTTTCTCGACGAAGTGCGGGTGCCCGTGGCCAACCGCATCGGCGAAGAGGGACAGGGTTTCAAACTGGCGATGGGACGGATTACCCTTAATCGCCTGTTGCATTGCCCGACCATGCTGGGCCTGGCTGGCTTGGCGCTGAACTTGTCGATCGACTACGCCCGTACGCGCAAACAGTTCGGTCAGCCGATCGCCATGTTCCAGTCGATCAGCCACATGATCGCCGACATGGCCACCGAACTGCATGCTGCCCGCAGCATGGTCTATGCCACCGCAGCGGTGAACGACGCGGGGGGTGATATCCGCACCGAGGCACCCATGTGCAAACTGTTTGTGTCGGAGACAGCGTTCCGCATCGCTGACCGCGCAGTGCAAATCCATGGCGGCGCGGGACTGCTGCGTGGTCATCCGGTGGAATGGATCTTCCGGGCCACTCGTATGATGCGCATCCTGACGGGCACCAGCGAAATCCAGCGCAACACCATTGCAAAAGGCGTGCTGATGCCTGGCTAGCGTCGCCCGCTTTACGTCCGGCCCCATCAGGCCGGACGCTCTGACAAAAACAATAACGAGAAACGACCATGACTGAAACTGACACCCCCGCACGTCCGGGCACCGCCTGGATGGTTGCGGTACTGCTGGCGCTGCTGATGCTGGTTAACTTCCTCGACAAGGTGGTCATCGGCCTGGTCGCGGTGCCGATGTCCAAAGAGCTTGGCCTGTCCCCCACCGAGTTCGGCCTCGTAGGGGGTGCCTTGCACTGGTTCTTCGCGGTTTCTGCGGTGATCGGTGGCTTCGTGGCCAATCGCCGACCCACGCGAACCTTGCTGTTGGGTATGGGCATGTTCTGGGCGGTGATTCAGCTGCCCATGCTGTTCGTCAGCTCGCTCTGGGCCATTGTCGCTTGCAGGGTGCTGCTAGGCATTGGCGAAGGGCCGGCGTCGCCGGTGGCCACCCACGCTCTATACAAATGGTTTCCCAACGACCGACGCAATCTGCCAGTGGCGTTGCTGCACACAGGCAGCGCTTTGGGTCTGCTGGTTGCGGGCGCAATGATCCCGTGGATCAGCGTGCACTACGGATGGCGGATGAACTTCATTGTTCTCGCGGTGATCGGCGGTGTGTGGTGCGTGTTGTGGTGGCTGCTGGGGCGTGAAGGCACGCTGGATCGCATTCGCCCAGGGCAGCTGAAGCAGGACGACGGGCGTGTGGCGTATCGCCGTCTGCTGACCGATCCTACTGTGCTGAGCAATTATCTGTGCCATTTCGCCGCCAATTGGTCATTGGCGCTGACGCTGACCTGGGTGCCGAGCTATCTGGAAAACGGGCTGGGTATTGACCCGATCATGACCGGCCGGGTGTTCGTGCTGTTCGTGGTGGTGACCACGCCGCTGAGTCTGTTCATGGCTTGGCTGTCGCAGCGCATGCTGCGTGGCGGTATCGCGACGCGTTGGTCGCGAGGGGCGTTCGTTTCGCTCTGCCTGATTGCCAGCGGTCTGCTCAGTGCAGCGCTGTTTCTGCCGGGCTTGTCGAGCATCGAGCGAATCATCAGCCTGACGTTCAGCGGTGGCTTGGCGCTGGTGATGTATTCGGTGGGCCCAGCCATGCTCGCCGAGTTCACTCCAGGTACTCAACGCGCGGGTGTCTTGGCAATCGGTAATGGCATCGCCTCACTGGCCGGTTTGTCAGCGCCCGTGGTGACCGGCATCTTGGTGCAGGGAGCGGGCGCCGAGCATCCGGCGGGTTATGGCGAAGGGTTCCTGGTCTGCGGCGCGGTGCTGGTCATTGCGGGGCTGATCGGGTTGTTCTGGATGGATCCGCAGAAAACCCGTGAGCGGCTGCGCCAGATCGCGGTTGTTGCACAGCCTCGGGCTAACTGAGTGCTCCGGCGCCGCACGGATCACCGTTGCGGCGTCGCTATTGATCAGCCAGGCTCAGGCGTTCTTCGGGCACTCGTTCAATCAGGCTTCCTTTCCAGCGATTATTGACCACTGATTCGACCAACAGGCTGCGCACCAGATCGCGCATGCACGTTGCTGCGAAGGACAGCGGCTTGTGCTGCGAATAGGCCAGGGAAATCGTGCGGGTGATCCGCGGTTCCACGATCAACCGTGCCGAAATCGGTTCGAGCAACTCGGTCAGCGGCGGCCAGTTGCTGATGGTTGCTGCCAACCCTGCGCGTACCAGGCTGCTGATGCCTGGCGCGGATTGCTGTTCATAGCTTGAATCGAGTGTTACCCCGGTTTCCATCGCCGCTTGCTCGATCCGGCGGCGCAGGTGCAGGGCACGCGGGGGCATCACAAGACGGGTCGCCGCTGCCTCAGTCAGGGTAATGGGCGAATTGTCTGCTTCCTCAGCAGGCGTGCCGACCCAGTACAGGTCTTCGGTGAACACGGGTTCGGCGATGACATGTTCCAGTTCTTCAGCGTTGGGCACGACGCCGAAATCCACTTTGCCGAGCTCGATCGCCTGACCGCCTTCGCGACTCAGGCCGTCCCAAATCGTTAGTTTGATTCCTGGAAACTTGGCCTGCGCCTGGGTAATGATGGTGGGCAGCAGGAGCGCCGATGCCGTTGCGGGTATGGAAATAGCGACATGGCCCATCGGATTGCCCCGGCTCGATTTCAGTTCGTCTTTCACCGAGTCGAGCTTCTGGATCACCGAGCGCGCCACCTCGTACAACTGCCGGCCAGCATCTGTCAGCTCGATGCCGTCGTGTTGGCGCGCCAGTAGCTGCATTTCCAGTTCGCTTTCCAATAAACCGATCTGTCGGCTCAGGGCAGGCTGAGCGATGAACGCCCGGCGTGCGGCATTGGAGAAGCTTCCCGCTTCCGCAATAGCGATAAGGTAACGCAGCTGTTTCAAAGTCATGGGCAGATCTCTGGCTATGCCGAAGTGATATGGCAACTATCTGAAGACGCTATTTGTCGAGGCCCAAAGGGCTACTTAGTATCCATTGATACCTACCCAGAGGCCATTAAATACCCTGTAAAAATTGATTTGCCAGCAGTCCCGTCGAGCGTTTCTACCTATTGGCGGGGCATTGCACATGTTCACTCTCTGATAAACACAATAAGAGGTTAAGAGTGATGACAACCCGTACCCGAGGTTTCGTTCGGTTGCCTTCAGTTTCATTGTCATGCCTGTTTTTACTTGGAATGTCATGGGCGGCAGGATCGCTGGCCGTTGGCGAATGGCCCCATGATCTGACCCCGATAGGTGCCGAGCGAGGCGCCAGTCCTGACGGACGAATCCCGCCATGGCAGGGCGGACTCACGGCTGCGCAGCAACGGTTTGCAAGCAACGGCACGCCGGTCGACCCTTACGCCGACGAACAACCGCTGTACGAAATAACCGCACAGAATTACCACCTGTATGAGGATCAGTTGTCCGGCGGGCAGATCGCTTTGCTCAAACGCTTTCCCGAAACGATGCGCCTACCGGTGTACCCCACGCATCGCAGCGTAGCGATACCGGCGCCGCTCGCCGCTTCGGCCGCACGCAACGCCGTGTCTGCGCAACTCAAGGATCAGGGAAACGGTCTGCAAGGCTTCGCCGGAGCGGTCGCCTTTCCGGTGCCCAGGAATGGACTGGAAGTGATCTGGAATCACCTGACCCGCAACCGCAATGCCAGTTACAGCCTGATCTCTGACAGCGTCACGCCGCTGGGTAATGGTCGTTTCACCCTCATGAGCGCACGTCAGGAATTCGCGCGCCCCGACGGACTTTCGAGCGCTGGCGCCGACAACATTCTTTACTACTTCACTTACCGAATGACCGCGCCGTCGCGGCTCGCCGGAGACGCCATGGTGGTTCACGAGACGCTCGATCAGGTTGCCGAACCGCGTTTGTCCTGGGTCTACAGTTCCAGTCAACGGCGGGTGAGGCGCGCACCCGGTATCGCCTATGACACAACCGGCCCGGGGACTGCGGGTTTGCGCACGGCGGACAGTCGCGACATGTTCAACGGCGCGCCGGATCGTTATGACTGGAAACTGGAGGGCAAGAAATTGCTTTACGTGCCCTATAACAGTTATCGCCTGGCCTCGCCCGACTTGCGTTACAGCGAGTTGATCAAGCCCGGCCACGTCAACCCCGTGCCCACCCGCTATGAACTGCATCGGGTGTGGGAGGTAGTCGCGACCTTAAAGCCCGGGGCTCAACACATTTACGCCAAGCGCCATTACTACATTGACGAAGACACCTGGGCGATCCTCGAGGCCGATGTCTACGACCAGCGGGGTACATTGTGGCGCACATCCGAGGCACACAGTTTTTACCACCCCGGCGGTGAGGCTGCGGTCAATGCCATGGAGGTCACCTATGATTTGAAAAGTGGCCGCTACCATGTTTCGGGCCTGATTAACGAGCAACGCCAGCCTTATGTGTTCAACCTGCCGATTAGCCTCTCTTACTTTTCACCTGGTGCCTTGCGCAGCTTTGGTGTGCGTTGATGGGCACGGAGCAAAAACGTCGTACGTGGACTGAAATCCTGTTGGGCGCCGGTGAGGCGCCCGACCCGCGATTCACGCTGGCCAACGAACGCACCTTTCTCGCCTGGATTCGAACTTCGCTGGCCCTGATGGGGGGCGGGATCGCCATTGAGGCCCTCGCGACACACGTCTTCGAGCCCCATTTGCGCATGATCATGGCGATGAGCCTGATGCTCCTGAGCCAACTGGTCAGCGTCGGTGCATGCGTGCGCTGGCTCAGGGTGGAGCGAGCGCTGCGCCAACAACGGCCGCTGCCTTTACCGACACTCGCGCCATTGCTGGCGATGGGATGCGCCACCGCAACGTTGTTGTTCGGTATTGTGCTTTGGCCCCGTTGGCATGGGTGATCCGGGGTTGCAGGCTGAGCGGACGGAACTGGCTTGGCGACGGACGTTGTTGGCGTTGCTGGTGGTGCTGATTCTGGCGGGGCGAGTGGGCGACTGGTTTTCGATGGGGGTGGGCGTTGTTGCCGCCCTGGTGCTGCTCGCCAGGCAGGGTCGCCGCTATCAACAAGGCTTGGCGATGCTGCGAGCCGAGAAGTCGGCGCCTTCGCCCGAGGCTGTTCTGGCATTAGGCGCAACAGTGTGTTTGCTAGGGGCCAGCGCGATGCTCAAGTTGATAAGCGGCGCTTGAGGCGCCGCTCATGCAGGTTCAAGGCGTGACGATATTGAATCGCGAATCCGGTTCGTCCAGCCCACCCATGAAGCGCAGGAACTTGAGCCGTTCACCCTTGATGTCGATATCGCCCAACGTTGCCTCTTTCAAAAAGCCCGTCTGTTTAAGCGCGATGCGATCGAGGGTCGACTTTTTCATGCTTATTTCCACGTCGGGCTGATCATGTCGGGTCAGGTCGCGATGGGTGAGGACGCCATTGCGCAGGGTCAGGGCATAATCCTCGCCCAGATCGGTGAACCGCCAGTTGATGGTTAAGTCGTTGTCGGCGGCTTTCAACGCGTCCACACGAACACCCAGGTAATCGAAGAACATCGTCGGTGTCAGCGCCCGAACCATGTCGTCGGTATTACCGCCGCTGGCGGAAGCGGCCGCTACACCGTCGCGCAGTTCCTGGGCGCCGCTGAGGTAAGCGTTGCGCCACGTGGCGTTCTCACTCTGATAACCCAGTTGCTCCAGCGCATCGGCCTGTAATTGCCGCGCATCAGCGTTATCCGGCTCAGCGAATACCAGATGATTGGTCAATTGCGCGACCCAGCGATAATCCCCCTCGTCGAAGGCTTGGCGTGCTTTGCTCAAGACTTGGTCGGCACCACCCATGGCCGCCACGTAGCGCTTGCCGGCGGCTTGCGGCGCCAAGGGGTTAAGGTTCGCCGGATTGCCGTCATAAAAGCCCATATAGCGTTGATAAACGGCGCGTACGTTGTGGCTCAGGGAGCCGTAGTAATCGCGGCTGGACCACTTATTCGCCAGGCGTGGTGGCAACGAACTCAGGGTTTCGGCGATTTCCATCGGCGTCAGGCCCTGGTTGATCAGGCGCAAGCTCTGGCTGTCGATGAATGCGTACATGTCGCGCTGGTCAGCCAGATAATCGCGTATCTGCGCGCCGCCCCAGGTCGGCCAGTGATGCTGGGCAAACACCACCTCAGCCTGGTTGCCGTAACGGACTAAAGACTGATCCAGGTAGTGCGCCCAGATCTTCGGGTCGCGAACCAGTGCGCCGCGCAAAGTGAGTACGTTGTGCTGCACGTGAGTGGCGTTTTCGGCCATGCACAGTGCCTTGAATCGCGGGAAGTAAATGTTCATTTCCGCCGGCGCTTCAGTACCGGGAGTGAGCTGGAATTCCACTTCAACGCCGTCGAGGGTCAGGCGCTCCAGCGGCTGGGTGATTTCCTTGGTCGGCGCGATCAGACTGACCGTCGGGTTTGCCGGTACACCCTTGCCCAGGCCGGCGTCTACCTGTCCACGTTCACCGCGCGGTAACGTCGCGCCGTACATGTAGTGTGCGCGACGCTTCATCGCCGGCCCCGCCAGGACGTTCTCCCCGATGGCGTGCTCGAAAAAGCCTTGAGGCGCGATCACCTGGACTTTGCCAGCCTTGACGTCCGCTTCGTCAATCACCCCACGTACGCCGCCGAAATGGTCAACGTGCGGGTGCGTGTAAATCACCGTGTTGACCGGTTTGCGCGGGCGATTTTTGAAGTACAGCTCAAGGCCCGCTCTGGCGGTTTCAACCGACAGCAGTGGGTCGAGCACGATGAGTCCACTGTCGCCCTCGACGATGGTCATGTTGGCCAGGTCCAGGCCTCGAATTTGATAAACGCCTTCAGTGACCTTGAACAAACCGGCAATGGTATTGAGCTGGGCTATTCGCCACAGGCTCGGGTTCACGGTACCCGGTGCGCGGGTCTGGTTGAGGAATGCGTATTGGCCTGGATCCCAGACGGTCTTGCCATTCGAATTGCTGACGACAACTTCGTAGCGCTCGATCAAACCGCGCTGTGCCGCGTCGAAATCGCCACGGTCGGCGAAGGGCAGTCGCTGCAGCCATTGCTGATTGTTTTGCAGGGTGATCGCCGTCGCATCCTTGGCAGGCGTAGCCGCGAGAGTCGTGAGCGGTACCAGCAGGGCAAGGGTGAGCAAAGGCTGGGAAAGTCGCATGGAGGAGTCCTTGTTATTGTTTGGGCGATCCACTTTAGGCAGCGGGTCGAGTCGCAGCCAATACCAGAACAGCATGGCGGCCATCGTATTGCGTGATGACTCAGACCGGCTGAATGACCAGGATCTGCGCCTTCAGCCACGCTAGCGCCGGGTCGTGTTGGCGATGCGAAAGATGCACCAACTCAAGCTCGAATGGCGGTAATGCGAACGGCAGTTCATGCAATTCCAGAGGCAGCAACCGGGCAAATTGTTGCGCCAGTTGCGTTGGCAATACGACGCAAAGATCGGTCGCCGCCACCAAGTGTGCAGCTTGCAAATAATTGGGGGTGGTGTAGACGATCTGCCGCGTCAGGTTCTGTTCTGCCAGCCACTGGTCGACCATGCCCCGGGTCTGGCCGCCGTGCACCCAGACATGGCGCAGTTGCAGGAAGGTGTCCAGTTCAAGGCCGTCAACCAGGTGCGGGTGGCCCTGTCGTACCGCGACCCGCAGTGTTTCGCTGCGCCAGAGCTGACGGCTAAAGCGTGCCGGAACGTGGTCAAATCGCCCCAGCACCATGTCCAGCTCGCCACGATCGAGCGTCTCTACCGGCAGGTTCGCCGTCAGATGAACGACGTCAATGCGCAGGTTCGGTGCTCGCGTCTCCAGGTGGGCCAACAGTGATGGCATGCACAGCTGTTCAACAAAATCGGTCAAGGCAACACGCAACTGCCGGTGACTGCGTTGCGGATCGAACGTGTCACCCGTGGCCAGGGTTTGTTCGATCTGTTGCAACGCTGCGCGAATCGGCCCTTCCAGCGCGAGCGCCCGAGGGGTAGGGCACATGCGCCGGCCGACGCGCACCAGCAGCGGATCGCCCAGTGCATCGCGCAAACGGGCCAAAGCGTTGCTGACGGTGGGTTGAGTCAGTGCCAAACGCTCGGCGGCGCGGGAGACGTTCTGCTCGCGCAGCAGCATGTCAAAGACACGCAGCAGGTTCAGATCAAAGTTTGAAATATTCATGCTGCAAATATATGGCATATGAAATTGAAATTTCAAAAATACTTGAAGCCTGCTTAGGGTGAGGGCCTTCGTTTTCCCCAGATGCAGGAGCGCCGCGTGTGAGCACCACTTTCGATATCCAACAGGTCGCCGTGATCGGTGCCGGCACTATGGGCCGGGGCATCGTCATCAGCCTGGCCAGCGCCGGGTTTCCAGTGCTATGGCTGGAAAGCAATGCCCTGACCCTGGACGCAGGCCTGGCCATGATTGAACAGACCTGGTCGCAGCAGGTTGGCAAAGAACGCATCTCTCAGATCGAGGCTGACGCCTGTCTGAAACGGGTAAGTCCGGTGCAAAGCTACGCTGCGCTGGCCGATGTGGATCTGGTGATCGAGGCGGTGTACGAGAGCCTTGAACTCAAGCAGGAGATCTTCCGCGCGCTGGATGCCCACCTCAAGCCACAGGCCATTCTGGCCAGCAACACCTCGGCCCTCGACATTGACGCCATTGCTGCTGTGACGGGGCGTGCGCAACACGTGCTGGGCCTGCATTTTTTCAGCCCGGCACACATCATGAAACTGTTGGAAATCGTCCGCGGCAAGCACACCAACAGCGCGGTGCTGGACGCTGGACGGGTGCTCGCCCGGCGAACCGGGAAGGTCGCCGTCGTGTCGGGCAACTGCCCTGGCTTCATCGGTAATCGGATGCTGCGCAGGTACGTGGCGCAGGCTAGGGAAATGCTGCTTGAAGGCGCCCTGCCGCAACAGATCGATGAGGTGTTGCAACAGTTCGGTTTCGCAATGGGCCCGTTCCGCATGTATGACGTGGTCGGCATCGATCTGGAATGGCGCGCCCGACAACTGGCGGGGCAGGGCATGGACGATCCTCTGGTACAAATCGACAACGCCTTGTGCGAACTCGGTCGCCTTGGCCAGAAGACCGGCCATGGCTACTACCGCTATGCCCCCGGCAGTCGTCGCGCCGAGCAAGATTCGCAGGTTGACGAGCTGGTGCTCAAGGTATCGCAGGGCCAGGGTTATCGTCGCCGCGAGATCGACGCGCGGGAGATCCTCGACCGTTGCCTCTTGGCGCTGGTCAACGAGGGCGCAAAAATTCTTGAAGAAGGCATCGCCGGCAGCAGCCATGACATCGATCAGGTCTGGCTCAACGGCTACGGTTTCCCGGCAGTCACGGGCGGGCCGATGTGCTGGGCGGACGAGCGGGGTTTGAACGAGGTGCTTGCTCGACTGGAGCATCTGCAGGGGGTTCTCGGTGAGCATTGGCGTCCCGCCGGGCTGATCCACACGTTGGTGGCTGCCGGCAAGCGCTTCGCCGATGTCGAGGGGGGACGGTCATAAATTATCAAGCACCACTGCGCGATATGCGCTTCGTCTTGCACGAACTGTTTGACGTATCTGGTCACTGCGAACAGCTGGGTATCGACCTCGATCGCGATACCCTCGACGGCATTCTTGAAGAGGCCGGGCGCTTCACTGGCGACGTCATTTCGCCGCTGAACCGTAACAGCGACGAGCAAGGCTGCCGGTTGAATGGCACCGAGGTCAGCACACCCGATGGCTTTCGCGATGCCTATCGCCAATACATCGACAATGGTTGGGCGAGCATGACCGGGCCAACCGAGTATGGCGGCCAAGGCCTTCCGCAAATGGTCTCGGCCAGCGTCCACGAGATGCTGATGGCGGCGTCATTGTCGTTCCGGATCTATTCGGGGCTGACTGAAGGCGCGGTGTTAGCCGTGCATCGCCATGGCAGCGAAGCGCTCAAGCAATCATGGCTGAGCAACATGGTCAGCGGCGAATGGACCGGCACCATGTGCCTGACAGAGCCCCAGGCCGGCACTGATCTTGCGTTGCTGCGCAGCCGCGCGCAGCCTCAGGCCGATGGCAGCTATTGCATCACTGGCAGCAAGATTTTCATCAGTGGCGGCGAGCACGACCTGACGGACAACATCGTTCATCTGGTGCTGGCACGCCTGCCGGATGCTCCTGCCGGCGTGAAAGGCATCAGCTTGTTCCTGGTGCCGAAAGTCTTGATCGACGGTCGGCGTAATACCCTGAGCTGCGGCGCACTGGAACACAAAATGGGCATCAAGGGGGCGTCGACGTGCGTCATGAATTTCGACGGTGCCCAAGGCTGGCTGGTGGGCGAGCCGAATCAGGGCCTGTCATGCATGTTTACCATGATGAATGACGCGCGCTTTCAGGTCGGCCTGCAAGGGCTGGGAATTGCTGAGGCGGCGTTTCAGGGTGGCTTGGCGTACGCCCGTGAACGTCTGCAGTCGCGCTCGCTGACCGGAGCGGTGGCGCCGGACAAACCCGCCGACCCGATCATCGTTCATCCGGATGTGCGGCGCATGCTGCTCACGCAAAAATCCCTCACCGAAGGCTGCCGGATGCTCGGCGCTTACACCGCACGGCAACTCGATCTCGAACACGGTGCCCCAGAGTCCGAGGCTCGTCGTGCAGCCATGCGTCGCACTGCGCTACTGATCCCGATCGTCAAAGGGTTCTTCACCGATGTCGGCCAAGAGGTCGCCAGCCTGGGCGTGCAACTGTATGGCGGGCATGGCTACATCCGCGAATGGGGTATGGAACAGTTGATGCGTGACAGTCGCATCACCCAGCTCTATGAAGGCACCAATGGCATCCAGGCGCTGGACTTGGTCCGGCGCAAGCTGATGGGCGATGGCGGTGCCGAACTGCACGCGCTGGTCGATGAGCTGGCTCAGCACGTCGAGGCTGCTGGCCATCAACCCCAGCTGCAGGAAATGGCAAGCGCAGTCAGTCAACGCCTTGAGGAATGGCGGGCATTGGGCAAGACCATCATCGAGGCCTGCCACCGGGACCCGCAGGAAATCGGCGCGGTCTCGGTGGACTTCCTCGCGTATTCGGCTTACGTCCTGCTGGCGGGGCTCTGGCTGCAGGCAGCGATTCGAGCGGGTGAAATCCTGACTGACGGGACCAATGAAAGCGCCTTTTATCAAGCCAAGCTACAAACCGCGGACTTCTACTGGCGGCGCGTATTACCCCGTGCAAGCGCACACCGGGAAGCATTGTCGGGTGGTGCGAACTGCTTGATGGCGATGCCGGCAACTGACTTCAGTTGCTGATTGCAGACGAAGTACAAAAATCAGGAGTCGCTGACATGCAGCCTTTCAGCTTTGCCACTACGGCGCAGATGCTCTGCGAAACCGGCGCCGCGCCGCGCCTTGCCAATCTGTGCAGGGAACGCGGCGCGCGCCGTGTATTGATAGTCACCGACCCGGGTATTGCTCGCCTGGGCATGCTTGATGAGGTGTTGCCTGGTTTCACCCTCGCCAAAGTTGCCGTGACGATCTTCAGTGACGTGACGGCGGATCCAAGTCAGGCTTGCGTGCTCGCCGCCGTTGAACGGGCACGGCATATCGGCGCCGATCTAATCGTCGGCTTCGGTGGCGGCAGTTCGTTGGACGTGGCCAAACTGGTCGCGCTGCTGGCGCATCCGCAGTGCACTCAGCCGATCACCGAGTTGTATGGCGTTGACAAGGCAAAGGGGCAGCGCTTGCCGCTGATTCAGGTGCCGACGACTGCCGGGACCGGCTCGGAGGTGACACCCATCGCGATCGTCACCACCGGTGACACCACCAAGATGGGCGTCGTCTCGTCGTTGTTGCTGCCGGATCTCGCCTTACTCGACGCCGTCTGTACGTTAGGCCTGCCGCCAGCCGTGACGGCGGCCACGGGCATTGATGCCATGGTGCATGCGATCGAGGCCTACACCAGCAAGCTCAAGCGCAATCCGCTGTCCAGCCTCTTGGCGCGAGAGGCGTTACGGCTTTTGGCGTCCAACCTCGACCAGGCTGTGTACAACGGCAGTAACCTGGCCGCGCGCCAAGCGATGTTGCTGGGTGCCTGCCTGGCCGGCCAGGCATTTGCCAACGCGCCGGTGGCGGCGGTGCATGCGCTGGCCTACCCGCTGGGCGGACACTTTCACATTCCTCATGGGTTGGCGAATTCGCTGGTGCTGCCTCATGTGCTGCGCTTCAACCTGCCGGTAGCAATGGCGGACTACGCCGAACTGGCGCTGCCGTTGTTGGGCGAAAGGCTGCAGGCGGGTGATCGACAGAGTCGCGCCGAACAATTTGTCTGTGAATTGGAGCAATTGGCATCTCGTTGCGGCTTGCCAACCACACTGCGTGATGCCGGAGTGCCGAGAGAAAGCCTGCCTCAATTGGCCATTGACGCGATGCAGCAACAGCGCCTGTTGGTGAACAACCCGCGCCCGGTCAGTGAAGCCGATGCGTTGGCCATCTATGAGGCGGCGTACGGATGACCAACGTCACGCAGCGCGACAGCTACCGACACTTCACAACGATCACCACCCGTTGGCGCGACAACGACCTGTATGGTCACGTGAACAACGTCGTGTATTACGGCTTCTTCGACAGTGCTGTGAACAGTGCCCTGATCGAGCTCGGTGGGCTGGACATCCATGGTGGTCCGGTGATCGGCCTGGTAGTCAGTTCCAGCTGCGATTACCACGCGCCGGTCGCGTTTCCGGAGCGCATCGAAGTGGCGCTGGCGGTGAGCAAACTCGGCAACAGCTCAGTGCATTATCAGCTTGCTGTATTCCGCGAAGGGCAGCCACGGGCCTGTGCGACCGGGCGCTTCGTGCACGTCTTTGTCGACCGGCATGAGCGCCGCCCAGTGCCGATCCCTGAACGCCTGCGCCTGGCGTTGAGTGAATTGATTTGCGATTGCCTCACTTCCTCGAACAAGGAACTTGAACCATGAAAGACGCCGTGATCGTATCCACCGCCCGCACGCCAATCGGCAAGGCCATGCGCGGTGCGTTCAACGACCTGAAGACCCCGAGCATGACGGCCATCGCCATTTGCGCTGCTGTCGAGCGAGCCGGCATTGAACCGGCGCAAATCGAAGACCTGGTGCTCGGCACAGCCATGCAAAGCGGTACCTCCGCCATCAACCCGGCGCGTTTGTCGGCATTGGCGGCCAGCCTTCCAGTATCGGTGAGCGGGCAGACTGTCGACCGTCAGTGCGCATCGGGTTTGATGGCGATTGCCATCGCCGCCAAGCAGATCATCGTCGACGGAATGCAGGTGACCATCGGTGCCGGCCAAGAGCAAATCAGCCTGGTACAACAGGCTCACAATCAGCTGGCGAGTGAGGCGTACGATGCGACTGTGCTGCGTATGAGCGAACACGCCTACATGCCCATGCTTCAAACCGCTGAATGGGTGGCGCGTCGTTATGGCATCAGCCGGGAAGCGCAGGATGCCTACGCGTTGCAGTCCCAGCAACGAACAGCCGCGGCGCAAGAAGCGGGGTTGTTTGCCAACGAGATCGTCCCGGTGACAACGCGCAAGCGAATCATTGATAAAGAGAGTGGGGCGGTCAGCTATCAGGAGGTCACCCTGGCCAAGGATGAAGGCAACAGACCCGCCACCGTACTCGCCGATCTCCAAGGGCTTAAACCGGTCATAGAAGGCGGCTGCGTCACGGCCGGCAACGCCAGCCAATTGTCTGACGGCGCCAGTGCGTGTGTGTTGCTGGAGGGAGGCCTCGCGGCCCGTTCAGGCATTGCGCCACTGGGCCTTTATCGAGGCATCGCCGTCGTCGGCCTGGCGCCGGAAGAAATGGGCATCGGACCGGTACTGGCGGTGCCCAAGCTGCTTCGGCAGCACGGCTTGTGCGTGAGCGATATCGGGTTGTGGGAGCTAAACGAAGCCTTTGCATGCCAAGTGCTTTACTGTGCTGAGCGTTTGGGAATCGATCCGATGAAGCTGAACGTCAACGGCGGTGCAATCTCTATCGGGCACCCCTATGGCATGAGCGGAGCGCGGATGGCCGGGCACGCGTTGCTCGAAGGAAAACGGCGGGGTGTGAAGTTCGTGGTCGTAACGATGTGTGTGGGCGGAGGGATGGGGGCGGCAGGATTGTTCGAGGTGTTGTAATCAAAGCCAAGACGTGAACTGCCAGCGCTCGGTCATTGTTCAGGAATGTAACCGAGGGGCGACCGTCACTCCGAAAAGCCGATCGGTCGTATCGGCTTTTTGGTGTCCGCGCAAAACTATTCGGCGACTCGTTGAGGGGGGCGGAAAAATTTCATTCAATAAGACGAGAGGGTCCAGAGCCTCATAAAACAACGACTCGGCTTTTCTTTTCAGCAGGAGTCCAAATTACCATTCGTCAATTGAGCTGCACTCTGGTGCTGGTCACATCTTCAAAAGAAGTCTCATGACTTTGAATTGGAGGCGTTATGAAAACCCAACCATCTATCACGAAGGACAGACCCGCTGAGGATCTGAGTAACCCCAATGACGACGGTTGCGTGCTCGGCACGGCTGGCCGTGATGAAGATCCAAATCGCACCACGGATGGGAATAGCAGAAATACCCTGCCAGGCCATCTTCAAGAGTCGAATGACACCCGTGGGTTACCTGGCTACCCGCAGGATGACCCTGAAGAAGAGATCGGCATGGAAACGCCGGACCAGGACAACGACAAGGTTGGCTAAACAATATCTGGTGTTTCTGTAGCGATTATCGCCATCGGACTAAAGAAGAGGATCTTCATGACAACCACAGTCAGCGACTTTCTGGTAGAGCGACTCAGCCAATGGGGCGTCACGCGGATTTTCGGTTATCCGGGCGACGGTATCAACGGCGTTTTCGGCGCGCTGAGCCGGGCTCAGGGAAAAATCGAATTCATTCAGGCCCGTCATGAAGAAATGGCCGCGTTCATGGCGTCGGCCCATGCAAAATTTACGGGCGAGCTGGGCGTGTGCATCGCGACATCCGGCCCCGGTGCCTCGCACCTGATCACCGGGCTGTACGACGCGCGCATGGATCATATGCCGGTATTGGCAATCGTCGGCCAGCAGGCGCGCGCGGCGCTTGGCGGTCACTATCAACAGGAACTGGATTTGCTGTCGATGTTTAAGGACGTCGCCGGTGCGTTCGTGCAACAGGCCTCAGTGCCTGCGCAGGTCCGGCACCTGCTCGACCGGGCAGTGCGCACGGCCATCGGCGAGCGGCGGGTGACTGCGCTGATCCTGCCCAATGATCTGCAAGATTTGCCCTACGAGGAACCGGCCAGGGCGCACGGCACGGTGCATTCCGGCGTCGGTTACAGCAAGCCGAAAGTCGTGCCCTACGACGCTGATCTGCAACGCGCGGCGGAGGTGCTGAACGCGGGTGAGAAAGTCGCCATCCTGATCGGCGCGGGTGCCTTGAACGCCACCGATGAACTGATTGTGGTGGCTGAAAAACTGAGTGCCGGCGTGGCCAAGGCATTGTTGGGCAAAGCGGCATTGCCGGACGATCTGCCGTGGGTCACGGGCAGTATCGGCCTGCTGGGCACCGAGCCCAGCTACAAGCTGATGATGGAATGCGACACCTTGCTGATGGTTGGTTCCGGTTTCCCTTATTCCGAATTCCTGCCCAAGGAAGGGCAGGCGCGCGGGGTGCAGATCGATTTGCAACCCGACATGCTCAGCCTGCGCTATCCAATGGAGGTCAACCTGGTGGGCGACGCCGCGGAAACGCTTGCGGCGCTGGCACCGTTACTGGTGCCAAAGACGTCACGCAAATGGCGCAAGGTAGTCGAAGGCTGGCGCAGCACGTGGGAGAAGACCCTGGAAAAGCGCGCGCTGGTCAGCGCCGACCCGATCAACCCGCAGCGGGTGGTCTATGAACTGTCGCCACGGTTGCCGGAGCTGGCGATCATCACCAGCGACTCCGGCTCCTGTGCCAACTGGTACGCCCGCGACCTGAAAATCCGCCGGGGTATGAAATGTTCGCTTTCCGGCGGCCTGGCCTCCATGGGCGCCGCCGTGCCGTACGCGATTGCGGCAAAATTCGCTTTCCCGCAACGTACCGTGATTGCGTTGGTGGGCGACGGTGCGATGCAGATGAGCAACATGGCCGAGCTGATCACCGTTGCCAAATACTGGCGGCAGTGGGACAACCCGAAATGGATTTGCGCCGTGTTCAACAATGAAGACCTCAATCAGGTCACCTGGGAACAGCGGGTGATGGAGGGCGATCCCAAGTTTGAGGCGTCGCAGAGCATCCCCGATGTCCCGTATCACCTGTTCGCCCTGTCGATCGGGCTCAAGGGGATTTTCGTCGATCGCGAAGAGGACGTCGCCGCGGCCTGGGACAAGGCCCTGGCGTCGGACGTTCCGGTGCTGATCGAATTCAAGACCGACCCCAACGTCCCGCCGCTGCCGCCGCACATCAAGCTCGAACAAGCGAAAAAATTCGCCTCGACCTTGCTCAAGGGCGACCCGGACGAAGCCGGAGTGATCGTGCAAACCGCAAAACAGGTAGTGGGCTCGATGCTGCCTCGCAGCAAAAAATAAGACCCTTCACGCCCTCCCGGGAAAGAGGGTTAACGCCAACTCCCTTGATAAATGCACACCGCTATAGGCGCCAGGTTGCTGGCGATGGACGTAAATGCGCCGCGTTGATCCGGACAAACCCAGGTTAGGTGTCTGGCCGGATTGAATCGCTAAAAAATAAGAACTCCTGGGCGTAAACGTAGCCATAGCCTTAAGAACCTGAATTCTGGAACCCGGCGATGGCGCAGATCTTCAGCCGCTCGGCCGATACCTGGCTGCGCCTGGGGCTACTGATGCTGTTCGTCGGCCTCGCGGGAGGCTTGCTCGTGGTGTTGGCCCTGGACCGCTCCGATTACCGAACCGGCCGTAACTGGGTGGTCGAGCAGCCGTTGCCGTTCAGCCATGCGCACCATGCGGGCGAGCTGAGGATCGATTGCCGCTACTGCCACAGCTCGGTGGAATCCTCCTCGATGGCCAGTCTGCCGCCCACCGAAACCTGCATGACCTGCCACTCGCAAATCTGGAAGAACGCCGACGTGCTCGAGCCGTTGCGCAAAAGCCTGCGCGAGCAACAGCCCTTGCATTGGCAGCGCGTGGTCGAGCTGCCGGATTACGTGTACTTCCACCACGGCGTGCATGTGAATGCCGGCGTCGGCTGCAGCGAATGCCACGGCGCGGTGGACCGTATGCAACTGTTGTTCAAGGCCGAACCGCTGAACATGGGGCAATGCCTGGCTTGTCATCGCGATCCGGCACCGCACCTGCGTCCGGTCGGGCAGGTCACCGCACAGCAATGGCACACCGACGAGGATCGGCGGGTGCTCGGTGAACGCCTGATGAAAGACCGGCACATTGATCCGCAAGGCTTGACCGACTGCGGGACCTGTCATCGATGAGCGCCTCCGTCATGGACTTTGCCGCACTGCGCGAACACCTCGCCGGGCTCAAGGGCGCCGCGTACTGGCGCGGGCTTGAAGCGTTGGCGGCGACCCCCGAGGCGCAGGCGTTGATCGAAGCTGAATTTCCCGGCACCGCACCCCTGATGGACCGTCGGCGGTTTCTGCAATTGATGGCAGCGTCTCTGGCCATGGCCGGTCTCGCGGCCTGCGGCAAAACCCCTGAACACGCCGTGCCGGCGGTCCGTCAGGCGCCGCAACTGACCCCCGGCGTTGCGAGCTGGTACGCCACCGCCATCCCCTTTTGCGGCATTGCCCAACCGGTGCTTGGCAAGACTCTGGCCGGGAGGCCGATCAAACTCGAAGGCAATCCGCAACACCCGATGTCCGGTGGTACGTGCGATGCCTTCACCCAGGCAGCAATCTTGCAGTTGTACGACCCGGACCGCTCCCAAGCCCCGCGCTTCAAGGGCCGGGATACCAGTTGGGACGAGGTGCGCGGTGCGCTGGCCCGGCAAAGACTGAAGCTGGACGCCGCCCAAGGCAAAGGCCTGCACATCGTCTGCGGCGCAAGCAGTTCGCCGACCCTGGCGCGGCAATTTGAGGCGCTGCGTCGGCGCTGGCCCGAGGCGCGCTTTTATCACGCCGAACCCTTCGCCGAAACCGAAGCCTTGCGCACCAGCGAGCGGGTGTTCGGCCAGCCGTTGCAGGCCCGGCGCTCCCTGCAGAACGCCGAAGTGCTGGTCTGCCTGGAAGACGATCCGCTGGGCAGTGGTCCACGCCAGACCCCGTTGCAACGCGGTTGGGCCGAACGTCGACGGCAAGCGGCGCAGGGGCAGGGCGTGGCGTTGTCGTTTGTCGCCGAGAGCATTCCCACCCTGACCGGCGCCGCCGCGACTCGCCGACTGGCGATAGCGCCGTCGCGACTGCCCGACCTGACGCTGGCGCTGAGTCGGGCATTGGGCGAAAACGTCGTCGATCAGCCACGCTTGAGTACGCGTCAACTCAACTGGGTCGAGGCCGCCGCCGCAGCGCTCAAGGCTCATCCCGGCCGCGGCCTGGTCTGCGTCGGCTCGCAAGCGGCGGTGGATGTGCAGGCTCAGGTGATGCGGCTTAACCAACGCCTGGGCGCGCACGGCCAGACGCTGAACTGGCAGGCGCCGTCGTTGCTGGGTTACGAACGCGGACAATTCTGGGCACCGCTGGAGCAGTTGAGCCAGCAACTGGCCGGCGGCAATGTCAGTCAGTTGATGCTGCTCGATTGCAATCCTTTGCCCGGCTCGGCACCGGAATTGGGCCTGGAAGGCTTGATGCAAAAGGTGCCGTTCTGCCTGCACGCCGGGCTGTATTACGACGAAAGCGCCGCGCATTGTCATTGGCATGTCCCCCTCAACCATGCGCTTGACGGCTGGACCGACGCGCGGGCGGCGGACGGCAGCGCCTGCATTGTTCAGCCATTGATCGAGCCGATGTATTCGACCCGCACCGTGCATCAGCTCATCGAGTTGTGGCTGACGTCCGCCGACAGCGATGCCTTGAGTCAAGTGCGCACCACATGGGGCCATGTCGAGCAAGAGCAGTGGCGTCAGGCGTTGGCCGATGGCTGGATCGAATCCGCGTCGGCGCCGATCGACGTCCCTGCCACCGGCACAGTGGCGGTGAACCTTCCCGACCCCGAAGGCCTGGAAGCCGTGGTGCGTCCGGACCCGTGCGTGTGGGACGGGCGATTCGCCAACCTGGGCTGGCTGCAGGAATTACCCAAACCCATCAGCACCCTGACCTGGAGCAACGTGGTCGGGTTATCGCCACGGCTGGCGGAACAGGTCGGAGTGAGCAATGGCGACGGCGTCGAAGTGGCGCTGCCGGGCCAGTTGCTTCGCGGTGCGGCGTGGATTGAGCCGGGCCAGGCCGATCAGGTCATTGCCCTTTATGCCGGTTACGGGCGTCGTCATGCCGGGCGGGTGGGCAACGGCCTGGGCTACGCGGTGCGCCCCCTCCAGGCTTCATCAGTGAGTGCGTCGGTGCGTGCAAGTGGCGAGCGCCATGTCCTGGCGTTCACGCAGGCTCATCACCTGTTGCCGCACGACGAGACCCCGCCGATTCGCCTGGTGCCGCGGGATCGGCCGCAGCTTCCGGCAGAACGGATTCCGGTGTCGCTCTACACCCCTGCCGCGGACAGCGGCCCGCAATGGGGCATGGTGATCGACCTTGACCTGTGCACCGGCTGCAATGCCTGCGTCACGGCGTGTCAGGCAGAAAACAACATTGCGGTGGTCGGAGCTGAACAGGTCGCCAACGGGCGCAGCATGCACTGGCTGCGCATCGACCATTATTACCAGGGCTCCCTGGACGCGCCGCGCTCGCGCTTTCAACCCTTGCCGTGCATGCATTGCGAACAGGCGCCCTGTGAAACCGGCTGCCCGGTGAACGCCACCGTGCACAGCCGCGATGGTTTGAACCAGATGGTCTACAACCGCTGCATCGGCACCCGCACCTGTGCGTCGTACTGCCCGTACAAGGTGCGGCGCTTCAATTGGCTGGACTGGAGCGCCAACGCCGCCCCGTCGATTCAGGCGCAACGCAACCCCGAGGTGACCGTTCGCTCGCGCGGAGTGATGGAGAAGTGCACCTACTGCACGCAACGCATCAGCGCCGCGCGGATCGACGGCAAGCAACAGGGCGGCGAGTTCGACGCTGGCACCGTGGTCACCGCCTGCCAGCAGACCTGCCCGAGTCAGGCGATCCGCTTCGGCGACGTCGCCGACCCCGCCAGCGCCGTCAGCAGCGGCCGCCGTGATCCACGGCATTACCGTCTGCTTGAAGCCTTGGGCACGCGCCCGCGCACCAGTTACCTGGCACGCATCGAGGATGGGGAGGGCAGCGATGAAGCCTGAACCTCTGTTGCACGACACCGGGCATTTCCTGCCCCGGGACCTGAGCGATCAGCAGGTGTCGCGCCAGGTGTTCGGCCCGTTGCAGCAGTTTCCGCACCGGGTGGCCTGGCGCTGGTTGTTCGGCCTCGGCCTCGCTTTGCTGCTGATGTACCTGGCCGCCGCCACGGTGCTGCTGGCCAACGGCGTGGGCATGTGGGGCAACAATCATCCGGTGCATTGGGGCTTCGGCATTCTCAATTACATCTGGTGGCTGGGCATTGGTCACGCCGGTACCTTCATCTCGGCACTGCTGTGGTTGATCGAGCGACCGTGGCGGCACAGCCTCAATCGCCTCGCGGAACTGATGACCCTGATGGCGGTGATCTGCGCCGCGTTGTACCCGATCCTGCACCTGGGGCGGCCCTGGCTGTTCTACTGGACCATGCCGTACCCGAATGAAATGGGCCTGTGGCCACAGTTCAAGAGCCCGACCGCGTGGGACATGTTTGCGATCCTGTCGTACCTCACCGTGTCGGTGCTGTTTCTGCTGGTGGGGGCGATTCCCGATTTTGCCACCGCCCGGGACCGTGCCACCGGGGTCATTGCGCAACGCCTGTATGGCCTGATGGCGCTGGGTTGGCGCGGTTCGCAGCGGCACTGGGCGCTATGGCGACAGACCACGCGCGTGTTGGCGATGCTGGCGATTGCGCTGGTGTTCGCGGTGTCCAGCGGCTATTCCTTTCTGCTGACCATGGGCCCGCAAAGCGGTTGGCACTCGACGCTGTTCCCGCCGTACTTCGTGGCCGGCGCGGTGTTCTCCGGTTTTGCCCTGGTGGCGTTGCTCGCCATTGGCGTGCGCTGGCTGCTGCGCATCGAAGCGCTGATCACCCTGCGACACCTGGACATGCTCGGGCGCCTGTTGCTGGCGACCGGTTTGATGACGGCCTACGGCTATTTGACGGACCTGTTCATGCCGTTCTACAGCGGCGATGCTCATGAAATCGACGTTTTGATGACGCGCTTGGCCGGGCCGCATGCCTGGAGTTTCTGGCTGGCCATTGTCTGCAACGCCGGCGTGCTCCAGTCATTGTGGTGGCGGTCGATGCGCCAGCGGCCGGGCACATTGGCGGCAGTGGCGCTGGCGGTGCTGGTGGGCATGTGGGCCGAGCGGTTCATGTTGTTGATTGCGCCGCAGACCCGGGATTTCCTGATCTCGGCGTGGGGTGGTTACACCCCGACGCTAGGGGACTGGAGCCTGTTTATCGGAAGCTTCGGCGTGTTTCTGGTGCCCTACAGTCTGTTCCTGCGCTATGTGCCCATGGTCTCGGCGTTCGAGGTCAAACAGGCGCTGCACAAGGAGCGTGGCGATGCCTGACTTCCTGGGCTTGCTGGCTGAGTTCGATGCGCCGCAACCACTGGTTGAGGCCAGCCTGCATGCCTGGTCCCTGGGTTACCGGCGCCTTGATGCGTTTGCGCCGTTTCCGCTGGAAGCGCTGCTGCCGCTGTTCAACCCCAGGGCGTCTAGGGTGCCGCGCATCGCTGGCGTCGGGGCGCTGCTGGGCATCGCGCTGGCGTTGTGGATGCAGGTCGGCTCGGTCCTGAGCTACCCGCTGAACGTCGGTGGCCGGCCGTTGATTGCCGGGCCGTCGCTGATGGTGGTGACGTTTTTGTTCGGCATTGTCGGGGCCGCGGTGGCAGCCGTTCTGACGCTGCTGATCGGCAGTCGCCTGCCACGGCTGCATCACCCGCTGTTCGGCGCACAGGCGTTTGAACGGGCCAGCGACGATGGCTTCTTTCTGTTCATCGACGCCAACGACCCACTGTTCGACGAACCAGTCACCCGCGCCTGGCTGGCCGAACGGGCGATCAAGGTGCACGAGGTTCAGCCATGAACGTCTGGCCGTGGGCCTTGCTGATCGCCGTGCTGTGCGGTGGCTGCGATGACATGTCGCGCCAGGCCAAGGTTCAGGAGCAACGCCCCGGTGCCTTGTTCGCCAATGGCTTGAGCAGTCACCAGCCTCCCGCCGGCACGGTCGCCCGCGGGCAGCTGGCCCGCGAAGCGATGGTGCGGCAGCGTCCGCCGATGACCGAGGCACTGCTCGATCGCGGCGAAGCGAGTTATCAGACATTTTGCACGCCCTGTCATGGCCTGAGTGGACGGGGCGATGGTCTGGTGGTCGGTCGTGGCTTCCCCGCGCCGCCGCCCTTCACCGAAGCACGCTTGCTTGGGACTTCCGATGCTCAACTGATGGAGGTGATCGCCCAGGGCAAAGGCTTGATGTACGGCTACGAGTCGCGCATCCCGCCGGCCGAGCGCTGGGCCATTGTCGCCTATGTACGCGTGTTGCAATTGAGCCAGCATGCGTCCCTGGACCGCTTGCCCGAGTCCGTGCGGCAAGCGTTCGAGGAGGGCGCTCCATGAGTCGCCTGACCGCAGCCTTCGCCATTGGCGCCGGCGCCGTCGTGATGCTCGGACTCTGGCAACCGGCCGGGGTCGGCGTCGGCGCATTGGCCGCCGCCGTCAACGGCAGCAACATCGTCTTTGGCTGTTTGTTGTTGGCGCTGCTGACGCCCTTGATCAAAGGCCGCTGGCAAGTGCTGCTGGCACCGGGCAGTCGATTGGGGGGCAGCGCGGTTGTGTGGCTATTGCCCATGCTGCTGCCGGTGTTATTCGCCATGGCGTGGGTGTATCCGTGGTACGCGGTCGAGGGTTCCGGGTTTCGCGGGGTGTGGTTGTCGCCGTGGTTCTTTGTGCTGCGCACCGTTCTGTACGCTGCAATTGCGCTGGTTCTGCGACGCTGGGCGCCCCGGCGCTGTGGTCCGGGGCTGATTGTTTACGCACTGGTCGCCAGCCTTGCGGCGGTCGACTGGTTGATGTCGTTGCAGCCGGGGTTTGCCTCCAGCATTTTTGGTTTGCTGTTGATCGCGCGACAACTGCTCGAGGGCCTGGCATTCGCCGGTCTCTGCGTATTGTGCTGGAACCTCGTGGAGCTGCCCGCGCCACAGTGTCAGGTGTTGCGAGGATTGCTGGTCAGCGCGCTGGCCTTCTGGGCGTACGTACACTTTATGCAGTACCTGATCATCTGGTCGGTCAACCTTGAACACGAAACCCAGTGGTATCGCGTGCGCGAAGTCGGTGCATGGGGTGTGGTCAGCGCGGTGCTGGTGGCGGGGCAATTGGCTTGCCTGTTGGCGTTGGCTTCGCCGTGGGGTGGTCGACCACGGGTGCTGGTCCGGGGCTGTGTAGCTATTCTGTTGCTGGGGACGCTGGAGTCGATCTGGCTCAGTTTGCCATCGGCGTTCCCTGAGGTTTCACTCGTGGCTGGGGTCGTGGCGCTGCTCTGTCAAGGCGTTTACGGCCTCGGCCTGTGGACCTGGTGGCGTTGGCAATGGCAAAGGAGGCGCCATGAAACCTGAAGAGCCGCGTGGCTATGAACCCAATCGGGTCGACCGTTACAAAGTCGCCGGTCTGGTGGTGTTACTGCTGGCCGCCATTGTGCTGTGCCTGACCGGAGTGGCCTGGCTGCTCAATGGTTATCAGCAGCGCGCGGCGGCGCAACAACCACCCTTGAGCGGTCTCGAACGGGAACGTCTGCTACCGCCGGTTCCACGCTTGCAAGCGCAGCCACGGCAGGACGGCGAACGGCAGCTCGCCGCCGAACGCATTCACCTCGACAGCTTCGGTTGGGTCGACCGCGAACACCGCGTCGTCCACCTTCCTCTGGAGCAAGCGCGGCAGATCATCCTGCAGCAAGGTTGGCCAACAAACGCGGACGCACCCCATGAACCTTGAACGGGGCGCGTTGCTGCTGGCGCTGCTGTGGCTGATGACGCTGCAACACAGCGTCGGGCAGCCATTCGACCCGTTTGCTGCCGCCGGCATCGACCCGGCCCGGGTCGGCGAGCATCTGGCACTGGACACGCGGTTTATCGATCAGCACGACCATCCGGTTCGTTTGGGCAACCTGTTGAACGGCAAGCCCACCCTACTGGTGCCTGTGTATTTCCGCTGCCCGAACGTTTGCGGCGCGGCGCTTTCGACGTTGTTCAGCCAACTGGCCCATCAGCCTTACCGGATCGGCCGCGACTTTCAGGTGATCGCCTTCAGCTTCGACCCGCGGGAAGACGCCACGGCCGCCCGTGACGAGCTGGCCCAACTCAGCCAGCACTGGCCGGCGCTGTCAAACGAACCGGGCCTGCATTTGCTCATTGGCGATGCGGGCGCCAGTCAGGCCTTGGCCGATTCGCTCGGGTTTGGCTACCGCTATGACGATCACCAGCAGCAATACGCCCACAGCTCCGCCGTCGCCGTGGTGACCGGCGATGGACGTCTGTCGCGCTGGCTCTACGGCCTCGGTTATCAGGCCGACGATCTGCGCCTGGGATTGACCGAAGCCGGGCAGGGCCGGTTAGGGGCGCTCAAGGAACAACTGCTGTTGCTGTGTTATCACTACGATCCGCAGAGCGGCACCTATAACAGCCGGATCATCCTGTTGCTGCAGGTGGCCGGCGTCGCGACCGTGCTGGCGCTGGGCGTGTTCATCCTGCTGGCGTTGCGCCGTGAACGCCGGAGGCTGTCATGAACGAACGCTTCCTGCCTTTGTGGCCCGAGCAGGCGTCGGATTACGCGGTATCGGTCGACTGGCTGGTGATCGGGTTCACCGGGATGATGGCGTTGTTCGTGGTGCCGGTGTTCGTGGCGCTGTGGATTTTCATCTGGCGTTATCGGCGCGGGAAAAAGGCCGATCGCGATCATCGGCCGCGGAGCAATCTGCCGATCGAACTGGCGTGGATTATTCTGCCGCTCATGGGTTCGCTGGTGATCTTTGTGTTCTCGGCGCGGCTGTTCTTTTTTGCCCGTACGCCACCGGCCGATGCCCTGGAAGTGCAGGTCACCGCGCGCCAATGGATGTGGAAATTCCAGCATCAGGGCGGGCAGCGCGAGATCAACACCCTGCACGTCCCGGCGCGGCGCCCGGTGAAGCTGACGATGATTTCCGAGGACGTGATCCACAGCCTGTTTTTTCCCAGCCTGCGCATCAAGCAGGACGTGCTGCCGGGGCGCTACAGCATGCTCTGGTTCCAGGCCAGTCACAGCGGCACCTATCAGGTGTACTGCGCTGAATACTGCGGCACCGACCATGCCGCGATGCTCGCCCGGCTGGTGGTGCTTGACCCGGGCGACTACGAGCAATGGCTGCAGGATAACGGCAGCGCCGCCGACCTGGTCGATCAGGGCCAGGATTTGTACCGTCAATACGGCTGCGGCAGCTGCCATGATTCCGCGAGCGCGCCACCCCTGGCGGGCCTATTCAACCGCTCGGTGCGTCTGACCGATGGCAGCCAGGTGGTGGCCGACGACGCCTACCTGCATGACAGCATCCTTCTGCCTCAAAAACAGGTGGTGGCCGGCTACCTGCCGATCATGCCGACCTACAGTAATCTATTGGACGAAGAAGCCGTGCTGCGCCTGGTGGCTTACCTGCGTTCATTGCCCGCTACTGCCACCGGGGATCCGAAATGAACTCGCCCAGCTATTTGTACCGGCAAGGCTTGCTGTCGTGGTTCCTGACCCAGGATCACAAGCGCATCGCCGTGCTGTACATGATTACCGTGACTTTCTTTTTCTTCGTCGGCGGGCTGGCGGCGAGCCTGATCCGAATCGAGCTGGTGACGCCCAACGGCGACCTGCTGACCGCCGACGGCTACAACCGTGCGTTCACCTTGCACGGGGTGATCATGGTCTGGTTCTTCCTGATCCCGTCGATCCCCAGCGTGTTCGGCAACTTCCTGGTGCCGATCATGATCGGCGCCCGGGACATGGCGTTCCCGCGCCTGAACCTGTTCAGCTGGTACCTGCTGCTGGGAGGCGGTTTATTCACCTTGCTGGCGTTGCTGCTCGGCGGGGTCGATACCGGCTGGACCTTCTACACGCCGCTGTCCACGATGTTCAGCAACGGCCACGTGGTGGCGGTGATCTGCGGTGTGTTCATCGCCGGGTTCTCCTCGATCTTCACCGGCATCAACATCATCGCCACCGTGCACACGTTGCGCGCGCCGGGCATGACCTGGATGCGCCTGCCGTTGTTCATCTGGGCGATGTACGCGACCTCGATCATTCTGGTACTGGCCACGCCCGTGCTGGCGATCACCTTGTTGCTGGTGGCTGCCGAGCACCTGTTCAACATCGGCGTGTTCGACCCGCGGCTGGGCGGCGATCCGCTGCTGTTCCAGCACCTGTTCTGGTTCTACAGCCATCCGGCGGTGTACATCATGATTCTGCCGGCGATGGGGGTGGTCAGCGAGCTGATCACCGCGGCCGGGCACAAGCGCATCTTCGGTTATCGCTTTGTCGCCTGGTCGAGCGTGGCAATCGCGGTGATTGGTTTCCTGGTCTGGGGGCATCACATGTTTGTCGCCGGTCAGTCGATGTACGCCAGCCTGGTGTTTTCGCTGTTGAGCTTTCTGGTGTCGATCCCCTCGGCGATCAAGGCCTACAACTGGAGCGCGACGCTGTACAAAAGCGACCTGACCCTGCACGCACCCTTCCTGTTTGCCCTGACCTTTATCGGGCTGTTCATCATCGGCGGGGTGACCGGGTTGTTCCTGGCGCTGCTGGCGGCCGATTTGCATGCTCATGACACTTACTTCGTGGTCGCTCATTTCCACTACATCATGGTCGGCGCGGCGGTGGCCGGGTACTTCGGTGCTTTACATTTCTGGTGGCCGAAAATTACCGGTCGCATGTATTCGCAGCTGTGGGGGAAAATCACTGCGGTGCTGGTTTTCTGCGGCTTCAACCTGACGTTCTTTCCGCAGTTTTTACTCGGCTACCTGGGCATGCCCCGGCGTTACCACAGCTATGACCCGGACCTGCAATTCCTCAACGTATTGTCTTCCGCCGGGGCTTCGATTCTGGCGCTGGCCTACGCCTTGCCGTTTTTCTATCTGCTCGGTTCCCTGCGCTGGGGCGAGCGGGCGCAGATGAATCCCTGGGAGGCGGCCGGGCTGGAATGGCGCGTGCCGTCGCCGCCGCCGGTGCACAATTTCGAAGCCCCGGTGACCGTGGATTTCGAGGCCTACGATTACTCCCCGGAGGCGCGTCGTGATCCGCTCTGAGGACAGGCCTGCTGAACCCTTCGTGGCCTGGGCGCAGCAGCGTGAAGCGGCGCGGCTAGGCATGTGGCTGTTCCTCGCCGGCGAGGCGATGATGTTCGGCAGTCTGATCATGGCGGCGTGGTTGTACCGGTTGCAGCACCCCGACGGCGTCGCCGAAGCGGTGGCCGGTTTGCACTTCGGGTTGGCCACAGTCAACACCTTCATTCTGTTGACCAGCAGTTTGCTCATGACCCTCGCGCTGACCGCCAGCGAGCAGGTCAATGTGCCGCGTCTGCTTCGTTGTTTGATGGGCGCGACATTGTTAGGCGCGCTATTTCTCGCCTGCAAAGGCCTCGAATACAGCCTGGAATACCGCGAAGGATTGCTGCCCGGTTTCGCTGTGGATTCACCGTTGCACCTGCCGTCCGCGCGCTTGTACATGAACCTGTATTTCATTGCCACGGCGTTGCACGGCGTGCACGTAATGATCGCCGTCGGGTTGGGCATTTGGCTGTGCGTTGGTTTCGCACGCGGCCGGTTGCAAGGTCATCATGCCAGCACGCGACTGGAAATGGTCACCCTGTACTGGCATCTCGTGGACGGAATCTGGGTGTTGTTGTTCCCCACGCTCTACCTCGTGGGACGCTGAAATGAGCCCGTTGAGTGCGTTGAAAGTCTACGCCGGCCTGCTGCTGCTACTGGCCGTGGAGGTGTCGGTGGCGCTGTTCTGGCCGCGGCACCCCGGCTTGATCATGCTCGCCGCCGCTGGCCAGTTTTTGTTGCTGCTGGTGTTCTACCTGGGCCTCTATCGGCAGCGCGGTTGGGTGCAACTGTTTGGCTGGCTGTACCTGTTCTGGCTGCTGGTGATGACGGTGTTCATCCTTGGCGAGTCTGCAACCCGATGAATCAAGCGCCTTCGGTCGGCCCTCATGAACCGACGCCTTACCCGTTGATCCACCGGGTAAGAAATGGCTAACGCACACGTAAGCACGGAGGGCTTCGATGGACCTGAACCTGAAATTCGGTATTGAAGAGGAGTACTTCATCACTGACCTGAGCACCCGGCGCATGTCGGCGCAGCCTTCCGTCGCGGCGATCGAAGCGTGCCGGGCTGCGCTGGGGCCATGCTTTGCCTATGAAATGTTCCAGGGCCAGATCGAAGTCGCGTCTCCGGTGTTTACCTGCGTTCCAGAAGCTGCGCAGTATCTGGCGACGGTTCGCCGGACGTTGCGTCAAATCCTCGAGCCTTATGGCCTCGGCCTGCTCAGCGTTGGCAGCCATCCGTTAGCAGAGTGGCGTTTGCAGCAGCCCACGCAGCAAGATCATTTTCTGCAGTTGTTCGAGGACTACCAGCGCGTCGCCCGCCGCAGCCTGCTGTCCGGTCTGCACGTGCACGTGGAAGTGCCCGGCCACCTGGACCGAATCCGCGTGATGAACGAAGTCTTGCCGTGGACGCCATTGTTGTTGGCCCTCAGCAGCTCTTCGCCGTTCTGGGACGGCGCCGACAGCGGCTTCGACAGTTACCGCCAAACGGCCTGTGATGAGTGGCCGCGAATGGGCATTCCCGAATACCTGGAGGATCAAAAAGCTTACGATGCCTACCTCGCGCTGCTGATCCAGACCGGTACGATCCGCCAGGCCAGCGATTGCTGGTGGGGCGTACGTCCTGCGGCCAGGTACCCGACCTTGGAATTGCGCATGACCGACGCCTGTCCTCGCCTGGATGACAGCGCGTGTATCGCTTGTTTGTTTCGCCTGCTGGTGGCCGATGCCATTGCGCAACCGCACCCCGGCGCTGCCTATTCGCCAACCTCCCGGTTGATACTCCAGGAGAACCGTTGGCGGGCGAAACGCTACGGGGTTCACGCCTCGTTCATCGTTGAGGGTTACGACCGGCCGTTCACTCTGGAGCAGTGGCTGTTCAGGGCAGAGCAGACTTTGGGCGAGACGGCGCGAGAGCTAGGGGTAGAGTTGGTTTTCGCCCGAATCAGGCAATGGCTTCGGGACGGCACCAGCGCACAACGGCAGCGTGAGACCTGTCAGCGCGCGTTGCGCCGGGGTGAGGACGTTGGCACGGCGCTCTCGCAGGTGGTGGATCAGTTGCTGGTCGAAACGGCGCTGGAGCCCGACTTCTTTCAGGGCGAATTCCACGATCCACCTTCCGCAGCCCGTACCGCGTCGGCTTCAACCCGGCAGGCGACTCGCCGGACTTAGTCGCGCTGGCACGATTTGGCTGCCGGCACCTTGCTGCATTCGGCATGGTGTGCGTAATTAATTTTTGCCTTGGCGATCTGCACGTTCAATTGCAGCGCATCCCGGGGCCTTGAAAAAGGCGCCTATGACTTAAGGCCGGTGACTAAATGCAGGGAATGATCAGCCTCAAAAAGAGTCCACTGACAAATACTCAAGCGAAAGAAATAGTCATGTCTATTCCCGCTGAAACCGTTGCCTATCTACGCGAGCATTCGCTGCTGTTGACGACAGCTGAGTCGTGCACGGCGGGCAAGATCGTCACGCTACTCTCGGAAGTTGAAGGCAGCGGAGAACTGATCGAGAGCGGTTACGTGGTCTATTCCCCAGAGGCCAAACAACGTCTGCTCAGGGTGCGCGCCGAGACCATCAAGACCTTTAATCTGACCAGTTGTGAAGTCGCACGGGAAATGGCGTTGGGCGCGTTACATGACAGCACCGCGAATGTGGCCGTAGCGACTACCGGGATCCTCGGCCCTGAGGATGTCGACGGTATTCCGGCTGGAACCATCTGCTTCGCCTGGGCCTTTCAATCAGCAAAAGGTAGAAGCCTGTTTAGCCAGGAACATCGTTTTTTCGGTTCTCGCTGCGAGGTACAACTTCAGGCGGCGCAGCATGCGCTGAATTTGCTTCCACACTTTCATCATCGCGCTGAGGCCGGTGAGCGAGGGTAGGACCAGACCATGAATGACGACATGAATCAGGATGATTATCAGAGCCGCGGCTATCCCGTTCGCGAAGATATGCCTCACCAGATCAAGGTGTGGCGATTTGAGCGCCGGGGCTGGTATGCCTTGGTGGTCATAGTGATTCTGGGACTACTTGGGCTATTTTCGCGAGGCCCGATGAGCTCCCGGGATGTTCACGGAACCGATGGCAAGATGAGGGTGCAATACGAGCTAGTCCACCGCAGCGGCTCCTCCATCCCGATGATTATCAGTCTGATGGGTGCACCGGTCGCCACAGTGCAAGTCGAGCTGTCAGGCGAGTTCTTGAACGGCTTCAGTGTCGAGTCTATGCAACCTGAACCGGTGCGAGCCAGCAGCGCGGGCGAGGGGATGAAGCTGTGGCTGCAAACGGATACTCAAGGGAAAGCTAATCTTTATCTGACCTTGCGCGCTGACGGCCTCGGAATGTTCAGCACCCGAGTGACGTCGCCGGGAGCGACGTCCGTCAACCTCGATCAGTTTATTATCCCGTAGGTGACTTATGGATTCTGTATGGCGCGCAGCAGCGATGTATGTGGCCCTGATGGTGCTATTCAAAATCGCTGGCCGGCGGTCGTTGGCGGAATTAACGACCTTTGATTTTGTGCTTCTGATGATCATTGGTGAGGCAACGCAACAAGCGTTGCTGGGTGATGATTTTTCCTTCACCAACTCCATGCTGGTCATCGTCACACTTATTGCCATCGACGTCGGATTGTCGCTGCTTAAGCAACGCTCTGCATGGGTATCCAAACTGGTCGATGGCGAGCCGACAATCATCGTCGAAAACGGTGAAGTTCTGCATAAGCGCCTGCGTCATGCGCGGTTAGCGGTGACTGATGTAATGGAGGCTGCGCGTTCAAGTCAAGGGATAGAAACCATTGACCAGATCAAGTTTGCGATCCTTGAGCGCAACGGCAAGATTTCGGTAATTGCGCGTGAGCCTTCCTGAACGGCTGAGAATCTCCAGGGTTCCGGAACGTCCCAAGCACCCTGGTTTACTGGCCTTTATAGTTTTTTTTGAACCCGCGAAGGTTCATGAGAAAGAGGAATATTTGCAGGACGATTAACGCGTAGGCGTGCGCATACATACCCCAAATCACCCACAACACATTACTTGAGCTGAAGCAAACGAACCCAATCATTCGCCTTCTTGGCTGCTGAGATCCGATCAGCCACGCGGCCAGCACAGTGACAACCATCGCTGGCCATTGAACCCAGTCAAGATCGGCCAAATGCCTTACCCCCTACTGAATTGCATTCTTCAAATCGCCGGAGCTGTGGGACGAGTTTTCGCTGAACCCTGAATCCACCCCTTGGTCTTGCAGGGACATCTGCCAACGAAAATGCTCAAGCAAGAGATACTTTACGTTGCAAAAAATTCAGTAATTTCGACGCAGAACCTGTCGATTAACCGCTCGTCACTTCTGCACATCAATTGTTTGAACATACGTTCATTTCTTCCTGACAAATAAGTCTGAGCAGGCGAAATATGCCTTTCGCTTTGCTAATGGGAGAGCAATATGAAAGCCATCGTTTACAACGGCCCGCGCGACGTGAGTGTGCAAAATGTCGCCGACGCCAAAATTGAAAAACCGACAGACGTACTGGTTCGAATTACCACGACCAACATCTGTGGTTCGGATCTGCACATGTATGAAGGCCGCACCTCCATGGAGACAGGTCGTGTTTTTGGGCATGAGAATCTTGGTGAGGTTATCGAGGTGGGTGCCGGTGTTGATCGGGTCAAGGTGGGTGACCGCGTTTGCCTGCCGTTCAACATTGGCTGTGGGTTCTGTGAAAACTGCGAAAAGGGACTAACCGGTTTTTGCCTCACCGCAAACCCCGGTAGCGCAGGAGCTGCTTACGGTTTTGCAGAAATGGGGCCGTATCAAGGTGGGCAGGCTGAGTTGCTCCGAGTGCCTTACGCAGACTTCAACTGCCTGGTGCTACCGGAGGACGCGCAAGAGCGTGAAGACGACTACGTCATGCTGTCCGACATTTTTCCTACGGGCTGGCACGCCACGGAATTGGCCGGTCTTTTACCGGGTGAGAGTATTGCCATTTATGGTGCCGGCCCGGTGGGTCTGATGGCCGCTCACTCTGCGATGATCAAAGGTGCCTCGCAGGTATTCGTGGTCGACAACCATCCTGACCGATTGAAACTGGCTGCACAGATGGGCGCCACGCCAATCAACTCGCTGGAGAAGGAAGCGGTGGATCAGATTCTCAATCTGACTCACGGCAAGGGGACTGATCGCGGATGCGAATGCGTGGGTTATCAATGCTGCGACCGTCATGGTCACGAAGCCAATCACTTGACCATGAATAATCTCGTTGCATCGACCAAGGCTACCGGTGGGATTGGTGTCGTCGGTGTGTTTGTCCCGGAAGATCCAGGTGCAAAAAATGACCTCGCTAAGGAAGGCAAGATGGCCTTCGATTTCGGGGCTTTCTGGTTCAAGGGACAGCAGATTCGAACGGGGCAAGCCAACGTCAAAGTCTATAATCGTCGGCTGGCAGAACTCATTCACCACGGACGAGCCAACCCCGCGCAGATAATCTCCCATCGGCTGAAACTCGCTGAAGGACCCGCCGCCTATAAGCATTTCGACGCGCGTGACAATGGCTGGACAAAAGTTGTGCTCAAACCTGCGGCTTGAGTCGATGAATGGATGGGCGTGGTCAAAAGATCAGGCCCATTGACGAGCTTCGTGACCAGGAGAAAAAGGGTGAAAACAATCTACCTATGCTTGAGCTTTTGCGGTTTGTTCATGCTGCAAGGCTGCTTTGATAATTCGCAGAACACCACCAAGGACAACACCGATGGCACAAAGTCCTCTGTTCAAATGCAGCAGGGAAAGGCCGAGGAAAGCAAGTAGTTCAAAATTGCCCCAATAGCGGCCAATGAACATCAGATGGCGGACTATCGGCGGATAGGGGGGCTGAGGCCCCCTAGCCAGCTGGCTCTATGGACAAGCCTGTGTGCCTTCGACTAGGAAAGTGAAAGTGCATTGAGCTTTATGACGCCAGACAAAGGCAATCAGGTGGAGACCGCTATTGATTGTGTTCTGCCTGTCGAAAAGGGCAGAAATCAACCCACGCCTTTCGAGGACAGTCGGTGACGACTCAAGAGGTCGCAGGGTTAATAGGGCCGCGTATTGCAAGCCTCATCGACGATGTCGATGAAGTCATCATGGGCTACCGGCTTGCTCACGTGGTAGTTGAACCCCGATTGTCTGGTTTTTTTTTGATCGCTGCTGGTGGCATAACCCGTGAGTGCAATCGCCGGGGTGTATGTGTGATGGGCGATCTGGCGAATGGCCTGGATGAGGGCGTGGCCATCCATGACAGGCATGCCGATGTCGGAAATGATCACGTCATAGTTGCCCTCTTTCGCGGCTTTCAGGGCCAGTAGTGGGTTGCTGAAGGCTTCCACATGGGCGTCCTCCATTTCCAGCAACATTTGCAACACTTCTAACACGTCTCGAGAGTCATCCACCAACAGCACTTTCTGGCCACCCAGGCGCCCTGATTCGCCGGAGGCCTGTATTTGATCCGTTGCTTGCTGGTGGGGATGACTCAGCGGCAGGCGGATGGTGAAGGAGCAGCCACAACCAATTCCTTCAGAGTGGACATCTACCGTGCCGTCGTGGGCTTCCACCAGTTGCCGAACCAACGACAGGCCAATGCCCAAACCGTCGCGCTGATGGGTGGCATGCTGGTTTTCTGCCTGACTGAACAGGTCGAACACAGTGTGCAGGTTGTCCGCTTCGAGTCCAATGCCGCTGTCGATGACGTCCAGTTGTGCCATGTCCTCGACGCGGTGGGCGATCAGCTCAATACGGCCATCGTTGGGGGTGAACTTCAGGGCGTTGTTCACCAGGTTCCAGATAATCTGTTCCAGGCGGGTGCTATCAGCTTCAACCACCAGCGGTGACTCCGGTGGCTGTGGCACCTGCAGGGTGATTTCGCAGGGGCGTTGATCGTTGACCACCACCGTGTGTATGTCCTGCAAAATCCGCCCAAGATCCACCGCCTGTTTTTTCAGCTTCAGCTTGCCGGTGCGCACGCGGGCGACGTCCAGCAAGTCATCGATGATTCGCGCCTGACTGGATACCGCTTCGCAAATGGTACTGACCGCCCTCATAGCCGGGCGAACGCTTTTGGTCGCAGGCAAGCGGCGCAGCAGTTCGGCGTTGAGTTGAATGAGGTTAAGCGGGTGCTTAAGCTCATGGGACATCACCGCAAAAAACTCGTCTTTGAGGTGGCTGCTGGTCTGAGTTTCGGCCAAACGTTGGCTTTGTTCTTCGTGCAGGCGCTTATGACCGGTAAGGTCGCGGGCGATTTTCACGTAACCTTTGAGGCTCTCGCTTTCAAGTCGAATGACTTCGCCGCTGCAATAGAAACGACTGCCATCCTTGCGCAGGTGCCAGCGTTCATCGTCGCCTCTACCGTGCTCGCGCGCGGCGCGTAACTCAATTTCTGGTGCGCCTGCGCTGCGCTCCTCCGGCGTGAAGATCAGGTCATAACAGGCGCCGAGCACTTCCTCCTTTGCGTAACCGAAAATCAATTTGGCGCCGGTGTTCCAGTCGGTAATCACGCCGTGATCGTCGAGGATGATGATAGCGAAATCATGGGTGCTTTCGGCAACCAGCCGCAAGCGCTCTTCACTTGTGCGTAACTCAGACTCGGCGGTGCGACGCTTGGTAATGTCGATGAACGTCAACACCGTGCCGTCGATGTGATCTTCGCTGGAGCGGTAGGGCAATAGGCGGACGATGTACCAGCGTTGGTCGCTGCTGCGAACCTCGCGTTCGATCATCTTCAGCGACTCGAACACCGTCGCCACATCTTCTGCTATTTCCAAGTAGTCCAAGCGATGGGTGATGTCCATCAGCGAGCGCCCCGTATCGACCGGCAGCATGCTGAAGATTTCCGTAGCGCGTGGGGTAAACCAGCGAATACGCAAGTTACGGTCAATGAATACGGTAGCGATGTCGGTGGAGGCAATCAGGTTGGTCAGGTAGTCGTTGATCTTGTAGGTGTCTTCGACTTTGGCCTTGAGTTCGGAATTGACGGTCAATAGCTCCTCGTTGATCGACTGCAGCTCTTCCTTGCTGGTTTCCAGTTCTTCGGTGGCTGAACGGAGCTCTTCATTGATCGCATGCATTTCTTCGTTAGAAGCTTTCAGCTCTTCGCTGGAGACTTCCGATTGTTCGATCGTCTCTTGCAATTGCTGCTTGGTGTGCTGCAGTTCGCGTTCCAGGTTGGCCAGCATTTGGTTTTCGTTCTGGCTGGCGATGACATCGAGCAGCTCCTGAGCGTCGACTTCGCGCTCCTCGAAGATGACCAACACATATTCGTTCTCGCTTTGTTCGTCTTTGTAGGGATGCGCTGTCAGATCGACCTGAAACGTGCGCTCCTCACGGTCGATCCGCACCTTGTGCGAAGTAACCGGTAGCCCGCTTTGCTGTACCTGGAACAGCGTGGTGCGAATTTCCAGGCGCAGATCCGGGTGGGCCAGGGTCAGCAGATTGCGGGATATCTCACCGGCCACGTAACGCAGAAAACGTCCGGCGCCTTCGCTCATGTGCAGGATATTGGCATTGGTATCGACGATGATGCTCGGTGGCGCAGCCTTCTCCAGTGCTCGCAGGTGAATGTCGGCAAACGACACCTTGCGTGCCTCTGCCGGTGCCGCAGGGGGGGCGAGTGATGTGCGTGCGTAGCCCCCGCGTGGCATGGCTGGGGCACGTCGGGCGCTGCTGGCCAAGCTTTTGGCGCGGAAGATGCGGTTGCGTTTGTCCACCGGTGTAAACAGATCCAGACAACTGTCGGCGGATTCTGAGGAGCCGAGGAACAGGTAACCGCCAGGGCGTAACGCATAGTGGAACATCTGCATGATGTCGCGCTGCACTTCGCGGTCGAGATAAATCAGAAGGTTTCGGCAGACAATCAGATCGATTTGCGAGAAGGGAGGATCGAGCAGCAAGCTATGTTTGGCAAACAGTACCTTCTCGCGGACTTCCTTGCGCACCCGGTAGTGCTGGTGTTCCAGGGTAAAGTACTGGCGCATCCGCGAGGGGGGCACGTCGGTAATGATTGCTTCGGGATAGACGCCGTTACGTCCAAAGGCAATCGCGCGATCATCGATGTCGGTGGCAAACACCTGTAGTTTGGCTGCGCTGGCTTCCAAGGCCAATTGTTCGATCAGCAAAATGGCCAAGCTGTAGGCTTCTTCGCCGGTAGAGCAGCCCGCCGACCAGACACGGATCTCATCCCGTTGCGGCCCGGTGTCCCGAAACGAGTTCACTAGATGAGGAATGACATTGCGTTCCAGCGCTTCGAAGGCCTCGCGGTCGCGGAAGAAGTTGGTCACGCCAATCAACATGTCCCCCAGCAACGCCTTGTTTTCTTCGGGGTGGGCTTGGAGATAATCGTAATACCCGCCCAGATCCGGTTGCGCGGTCACCTGCAGGCGACGCTCGATCCGGCGTAACACGGTAGCTCTCTTGTAGTGCTTGAAGTCATGGCCAGTTTCAGCGCGCAGCTGGATCAAGATGTCTTGCAGGTGCTGCTCGGCAATGGCGGCATCGCGTTCGGAAGCTGGAGGGGTGGTCTTGATTTCCGGGTCGTTTGCGGTCGGCAGGGTGATGGACTTCGCATTCCGCCAGAGCTCCAGTAGTTTTTGCGGCATCTCCACCACAGGCAATACCAGATCGACCATCTGGGTGTTGATGGCGGCACGGGGCATGCCGTCATATTCGGCATCGTCCGGTGTCTGCACCAGGGTAATGCCGCCTTGTTCCTTGATCCGTGAAAGTCCCACTGCGCCATCGGAACCAGTGCCCGACAGTATCAGGCAGAAAGCGCGCTCCTTGTGCACATCCGCCAGGTCCCGGAAGAACAAATCAATGGCAACATGCGTCCCCGGTGGCCGATCCGATGGAGTCACCGACAGGTAACCATCGTTCATCATCAAGTTGTGTGCCGGCGAGATGACATACACGGTGTTCTTTTCGATGGAGATGGTCTCAGTCACCTGTCGCACCGGCATTTTGGTGACTTCCTGAATGATCCGATCGACTTGACTTGGATAATCCGGCGACAAATGAAAAATAATGACGAAGGCCATGCCGTTGTCATGGGGCATGTGCTCAAAAAATGACTTCACCGCCTGAAGGCCGCCAGCAGACGCTCCCACGCCCACTACAGGAAAGGCCAAAGTGCTGGGTATCAGCTCTTTACGTTGAGGAACATTAAGTGAGCGCTTCGCTGAAGATTTCATAATCAAAGCCTTAGTAGCAGCAGCCGAACTAACTATCCTAGCCGTATTATTCTGATATGCGGTCCGCTGTTATGGATGAATGCCTGACTGTGAATCAACCGCTGGCAGGCGCGGGGGCCAATCATATTCCGAAGGGAAAGGTGTCCTCTTCGTGACTTGATGAGTGCACGGTCGTTAGCGGTGTGATGGCCTGGGTGCGAGCGAACCACAGGTATGCATCAAATTGCTCGCTCAAGGTCGCGTCGAAGTAATGGCTTTGGCGTTCTGTTTGCGGGCGATAAATCACGCCAATGGCGCGCTCTAGCAGGCGTATTGACAAAGCTGAGCGCAGCGTCTGTTGTTTGTCGTTGCGCCAGTCATACAGTGCCTGCGGATGACCCGCCTCAACAAAGGCGCGCTCCCAACTACGGGGCAATGACGGCACAACTTTTTTTATCTGCACGGGTTCGTCCCAGTCATCAGCGGCCGCCACGGTGCCCTGGTCAGTTCCCATACCAATAAGAACCGAAGATTTCCCAAAGGCTTCACGACACAGTTGACCGAGCGTCAATTGGCCTTCGTCACCCATCCGCGTTGCCCTGGCATCCCCGATGTGCGAATTGTGCGCCCAGACCACAACCTTGGCGTCACGATGGGAGCGCAATGCTTGCAATGTCTCGAACATGTGTCGATCGCGCAGGTTCCAAGACACTCTGGAACCTCTATACATCGCCCGGTAATACTGCTCGGCAGCCTGGACAACGCGAGCATTTTGCGTCGCGTTGAACAAGGCTTCACCGTCTTTTTCGATCAGTGACAAGCGCTGATTCAATAATGCCTGGAGCTGCTCAAGCACGGCGTTTTCACAGTTGGCCATGCCACCTACCTCGGTGAAATGTCCGTAGAGTGCCGGGTCGTCGTGCCACGGGGTCAGACAGGCATAACGTTGCCGTGCCTCTTTGGCCATGCCCGGATCAGCGCTTTCCAGATAACCGAGCACTTCGCGCATCGAACTGCGCAGGCTGTACACGTCCAGTCCACGAAACTCCACGCGTTGTTCCGACGTGCAGGTCCGGTTGAACCCATACAGCCATCGCGTGAACACTTGAACATCGGTGTTACGCCACATCCAGGTTGGAAATCGCGAAAAAGCAGACTCATGCCATCCACCGTTTTCCCGGTTCCTGACGCAACGATCGATTTGATCGGCGTCCGGCCAGTCAGCCTCTACGGCCACAATGGAAAAGCCATGGTGCGTCACCAGGCGTTGCGTAATCGCCGCGCGCGCTTGGTAAAACTCATGCGTGCCATGGCTGGCTTCGCCGATCAGTACTACCTGTGCGTCCCCATAGCGGTCGAACATTGTTGCAAAGTGTTCACTGGCAACGTCAGGTAGCGGCTCAGCTTTTTCCTGCAAGACTTCGATGAGGTTTTCCATAGTAGTTACGGTTCTCAAACCATGACGTCTATCGGCCTAATCACCGATCATTCAGGCAATCATGGTGAAATCCTCCCTGTTATTTATACGATGGAGGACACAATCACTAAAGGGTTCCGCTAAAACGAAGAACGGCTCTGAAGCGATGTCGCTTATTCAGGTTGCGGCGCGCGTAATGGGGCATCGGCTCGGGACAAGGTGCCCGTACGCAATTTTCCATCGCATTGACACTGACCGCGCCACGTTTCGGGACTTCCTCCGCAGCGTCAGGTATGCACCCACTCGCATCGTGACGGACCGCTGACCTGCAATACGCGAGGCGGTGAATCACCTCGATGATTTTGCCGGCGTGCCTCTTCGATCAAATGGAGGGCGTCCAGCCAGTCCTTGGCCAGAGCGTATACAGGATCTGCAAATCCAGGCCCTGCAGGGCACGTCGCTGGCACTTGGCGACTGTCTCGATACGCGTTCCACACGATCTCCTCCAATCGGCCAATGGCCTCATCTTCGATGCGATAAGCCGGATTATTGAAGCGCTCGCGAAAACGCGTAGCACATGGCTGTCGATCAATTTTTTTCCTGTGGATCGCCGTGACTCGGCTGAATCTTCATGACGCCTCTTGCTGGCTGGTGCGTTAAAGGTTGCGAGTTCGAGATTTGTGTCGGTCCCTCGCATTCGGCATTGACCATGCATCGTTTTCAGTGAACAACCGATCGTTCGTAAGCCTCAACCGTTACACAACGGTGGAGGTGTCGCCATGTACGAGGACAGAAAAGCTCAAGCGCTTGCAGACTGGTACAAGATGATGGGAAAGCCCGAGGGATATATGACCGCACAAGAGCAGTACGAAGAATTGCTTTGTCGGGCAGAGATCTACTTTCGAGAGGGTTTCATTGACAGTGCCGAACGAAAGCAGTTAGTCATCAAAGCCACCAGACGTTACGCTGAGGCAGTGGAAGGAACCGTGCATCCAGCTATTTAACGACTGTGCAGCAGATTATCTTGCTCACTATCACTCGAACAGTGGACGACTGTTTTTGGCGCTGTCTGGCTTTCCAGCGCCTCGTTTAAAACTCTCAAATGAGTGAAACAGCACTTTGCAGAACCTTGCGGAGTGGCCGGATGGAAGGCGATTTATCCGCTCGACATCAACGCCATGGCCAATTCCCATGCTCGTTGTGAATCGTCCATCAGCTGTTTTCCTCTTGATGAAATGAGGTGATAGCTGCCTGGGGTGCGCTGGCAGCTATCGACTCAGGAAGGACCTCATCAACGTTGAGGCATCAGTTTGACTTTGATCCAGCCGCTCTCGCGTTTATCAAACGATTTGAAGGCTTCGATGGCGTCGGTCAGCGGCTCTTTCTGGGTGAGTACTTTTGCCGGGTCGACACGACCAGCCAAGGTCATTTCGATCAACTTGGGAATGTACTTGCGATGGTGGCAATTGCCCATGTTCATGGTCAGGTTCTTGTTCATCGCCGCACCCAAGGGAAAGGTATCGAAGCCCGGTGGGTAAACGCCGATGATCGATAAGGTACCGGCCTTGGCCAACCCTTCGATGGCCCACTGTAACGCTTGAGCGGGTGCGTCGCCCGGTTGCCATTGGGTTTGTGAATGCGCATGGTGCGCATGATTGGCATCGATGCCTACGGCATCAATGGCACGGTCCGCACCGATACCGTCCGTGAGGCGGTGCAAGGTTTGCACCGGGTCTTCCTTTTCAAAGTCAATGCACTCGGCTCCCAGTTCACGGGCGCGCTCAAGGCGGTCCGCTAAGCCGTCAATGGCAAATACGCGGCCGGCACCCATCAATTTTGCACTGACGATGGTAAAAAGGCCCACTGGACCGCAGCCGAATACCGCGACGCTGTCACCGTCCCGAATTTCGGCCATCTCCGCGCCGAACCAGGCGGTAGGAAAAATATCCGACATGGCGATGGCCTGGTCATCGCTAATGGCCTGCGGAATCTTGATCAAACCGATGTGAGCGTAGGGAATACGGGCTTTCTCGGCTTGCAGACCGTGGAACGGTCCCGTGCCTTTGGGGCCGCCAAAAAAAGAAGTGCCGGCCTGTTTGCCATGAGGATTGACGACATCGCATTGTGAGAAATAGCCGGCCCTGCAATAGGAACAGTTCCCACAGGCAATGGTCGACGGAATGATCACTCGATCTCCCGCCCTGAGGTTCCTTACATCATCGCCCACCGTCTCGATTATCCCGACCCCTTCATGCCCCAGAATTGTCCCGGGTTGCATATCCGGGACGGTGCCTCGAATGAAATGCAGATCAGTTCCGCAAATGGCCGCTGCTGTGATTTTCACAATGGCGTCTGTTGGTTCCAGAATTACGGGATCGGGCACCTCGTCCAGTCGGATGTCACCCACGTCATGAAATACAACTGCTTTCATCATGCACCTCGCCAATCGTTTTCAGTTCCGTTGTCTAGAAATGGAGGTTCCGGACATGCGAAAGGTTTATTTAATTGAGATGACACTGACGAAAGGAATGAACTCTTCAGGCGTGTCCGTAACTGCGGCAACAGTGAGCCGATTTGCGTTGCTTACGTCGCTTTCAAACGGGTGTAATTGATTGCGCCTGCAACGCGTCACATCGAGGTTGGGGTTTCCCATGGCGAATCGATGCCCGAGTTTTGGCTTGGGCGTCGGTCGAGCCAGGCAGTTGGCTGCTGCTGGTGGAGGTTCGGCCATGCGTCAATCAGCTTCCTCCACTTAGCCGTCAACCTTGAAGGTGGAGGGCGCGGTAAGTGGCGTGAAGAGAACGGTTCGAGAGATTTTGCTTGGAACTCAATCTCCAGTAACCGGCTGTCCGACCGTTCGCAATAAAATATCGCGTACTGTCACACTGATGTCATGTGGCGTGGAGCGATCGTGCACCACCCACCAAACTGTAAGTGTGACGTCATGCCTTCGATTGATGATTTTCGATTCGCCGCCCACCAACTTTTGCTCGATCTCGACGCAACTACCAATCACCTTATGATGCTAGTCGTATCAAGCGAGGTTTCGGGGAGCCGATGGGATGAAGCGGTGTCCCGACACAGGAATGCATATGCTGCGTGGGCTTCCGTTGTAACTGGCGTTCAAACGGACCCGATGCCTGCTCTGGACGGTCGACCGGCCGATGGCAATACACCCTCGGCGGACGAAGGAGCGATATTTAAAGATTGAATGCTTCCCGAAGAATATCCCCCAAGTCTTTCGGCTTACGGCCCAACAGTGTTTCAAGGGTAGGGCTGCTCTGGTCGAAAGCGCCTTTATCAATGGCGTTACCCCAGCCACTGATGAATTTCGCGACCGCGGTTGGCCAGCCTTCATTTTCGCGAGCAGCAATGAATGCTCCAGTGGAAATGGGCTGGTACTCAACCGGCACGCCCGTCAATCGAGAAAACTCGTCTGCGATTTCCTGGAATGACCACGTCTGTCCCGCATTCAGCAAACAGGTGCGGTTTTCATACCCGGTCTGGGTGAGCAGTGTGGCCCCAGCTTCTGCCAGCTCTGCGTAAGTGGCTGGCCCAATTCGACCTTGACCTGCTGGGGCGCTGAAGCCTTCTTTTGCTGCATTTGCACCGATGAAAAAGGGCAAATCGTTGGCGTATAACGGATGTTGAATAATCGTGTACGTGAGGCCCGACTTTTCAAGCAGCCGCTCGGTAGCTATATCGCTCTGCGTTACTCCTTCAATGGGTGCCAGCTCATCGTTGATCCGTTGAATACTGGTGTAAACCACATGGCGAACACCCGCCCGGCCGGCAGCAATAATCACGTTTTTATGTTGGGCAACACGATCACTGAACGCTACGGCTGATACCAGGTAGATTTTTTCTACTCCTTCAAATGCCGCCACCAACGAATCGTAATCGGTGTAATCGCCGTAGCGTACTTCTATACCTAATGCAGCCAGAGGCTCTGCCTTTTCAGTATCACGTGCCATTGCCACAATATTTGATGCGGGGACTTTTTGTACCAGTGAACGCAAGACTGCATTGCCCAATCTGCCTGTCGCGCCAGTCACTAGAATTTTGGCCATGAGTCTTTGCTTTCCCATCGTGATGATCCGGTAGGCACAATCATGACCAAAGCATCAGGGATAAATTAGTCTCCAATAGGTAGAATCACCTTCAACCAAAAGTTGGAGATGACCATGGAAACCCTTGGCAATCTGGAATCGTTCGTTCGTGCCGCGGAGGCCAGCAGCTTTTCCGAAGCCGCCAGGCGTATGGGGATTTCCGCTGCTGCCGTGAGTAAAAATGTGGCACGGCTCGAAGCCAATTTAGGCACTCGACTCTTCCAGCGCAGCACAAGAAGCCTGACCCTCACTGAGGCAGGGGAATTGTTCTACCAGCAAGTTTCGGGCAGCCTCGAAACGATCCAAGGTGCTATCGCGCAACTAGGCGATGCCCGAGAAGTCCCGGCAGGGCGATTACGGGTCAATATGTCTCCGTCTTTCGCTTACGATTATGTCCTGCCGCTACTCAAAAAATTCAAACAACGTTACCCCGAGGTGGTTCCGGACTGGCACTTGGAAATCCGCCGCGTCGACTTGATTGGTGAAGGTTTTGATGTGGCCATCGGTGGCGGTATTGAATTGTCTCCGGGAATCGTAGCGAGAGAGTTGGCCAAACTTCATCTTGTCGCTGTTGCAGCTCCGCAGTGGTTGGAGGGGCGGACAATGCCCGCTGTTCCTGGCGAGTTGCAGGGGGTGGATGGCATCGTCATGCGTTCGACCCGCTCAGGGCGTTTGCTCGACTGGACACTTCGGGATGCTGGAGAAGGGCGGTTTGACCTCAACCTGAAACCCATCGCCATCATGAACGATCCAGAAGCATTGTGTAGCTGCGCATTGATGGGGCTGGGCGTCGGGCTGGTACCCATGGAGCGTGCGTGGCCCTGGTTGCAACGGGGTGATCTGGTTCGCTTATTACCGGATTGGTATGTGGATCTCGGTGTCGTCTCGGTGTACTTCTCGTCTCGAAAAGCTTTGCCGGCCAAAACACGAGTGTTCGTGGATTTTCTGCTGGAGCATTTTCAGGGATCGCTCAGTCAGCGTTTCCGTGCCGATTGACGCCGATGGCAATTGGCTCAGTAATACATCAGGGCCGCTGTGAAACATTTGCCTGAGGGTGGCCGTATCGTTTCCGTGGGTTCTGGACCCGGAACTCGTGCAGGTTTCCCGGGTACTGCTGACTACGCCGCTACCAAAGCAGCCGTCATTGGCTACTCGAAGGGCGCTGCACGCGATTTAGGTGCGCGCAATATTACGGTCAACGTTGTTCAAGCAGGATTGATGGCCACTGACATGGCGGCCGCATCGAAAGACGGCTTACCACCCAGTCTTAGGGACGTGCATGCGATCCGCCGTATGGCGACTGTCGAAGAGGTTGCTGCGGGCATCCTTTTTCTGGCGGGACCCACTGCGAGTTACATCACCGGTTCCGTCCTTGACGTGAATGGCGGCTACGTAGCCTGATTCATAAACCGAAAGCCCCAGATCAATGGGGCTCGAATGCAGATGCGCGTTCAAAGCTACAAGCCAAGGGCAGCGTTTCGTCGGTACCTCTGTAGCAGTTGTAGCGATAGGGTTAGCTAAAAAGCAGACTGAGAAATGGCGTGAACCATTGGAGCACTTTGATCACCAAGGCCGACACCCCTCACCCTGATCGTTGCTAACGCAGTCATCCTCCTGACCAAGCATTCGCGTCGCAACTTTCCACAACCGTTGCGCGTTATCTGGATCAATCGCGTAAGGCGCAACCCCTGTGTAATCGGCTGGGCGCTTGTGGACAATCCGCGCCTCGTTACAGTCCTCGAAATACCGGCCTCCGATCCCTTCCAGCAACGGTGATGCAGCGAGTAATACAGACGTTGCCGCGCCTTGCTGCACTGTCTTCTGACGCTCCACCGGTGTCTTGAGACCCCCGGTATGCTTTTGGAGGTTGGTCGCGATAGCGCCGGGGTTCAGTGAATTAGCAAAAATACCTCGATCGGCCCAACGGCGCGTGATCTCAACCGCGATCAGCGCGCATGCCGTCTTCGCCTGGGAATAGGATGCGAAAGGCTCGTAGTTGCGGAAGTCAAAATTTATATCGTCGAAGACCACTGGCCCCAATAGAATTGCATTTGAACTAAGCGATACAACACGAGCGCCTTCGGCTTGGATCAGAGCCTCCTGCAAACCAAGTACGAGCGCAAAATGACCAAGGAAATTCGTTGCAAACTGCATTTCACAGCCCTGGAGTGTCAACTCCCGCTCAGGAAGAGCCATGATCCCCGCGTTGTTCACCAAGATATGAAGCGGCCCTGACCACGACTCCGCAAACGATGTAACTGAAGAGATGTCTGCAAGATCTATCAATCGAACATCGACTTTGCCCTTGCCTTCCTCTTGTAGTGTTGCAGCGATTTTTTCCGCCGCGTCGGGTCGTCGGACGGCAAGTGTTACATCCGCCCCGGCATTGACCAAAGCGCGCGCCGTTTCAATGCCGATACCGGCTGCGCCACCAGTGACAATCGCTCGTTTACCGGTGAGGTCCACGCCAGCGATAACGTCTCTCGCGGTCGAATGAAAGCCAAACGGTGTCGTAATACGTGTCATGAAAAATGTCCTCGCATGTGTATTGTCTTTCAGTAAATTTTTGGCTGGCAGTCCAACCGGATATCCGGTGTAGGCCTGTTTAAAACTGGTCAGCGCGCCATTTTTTGCCCGCATGAGAAATGCGTTAAAACGGATAAAGAAACCTCGATAATTTTTGTATGAGCACCCGGAATTCTGGTGAGTGCCACGCAAAACAAAGCTTTACGGTTCTGAATTGGCGTAGGCGTTCGAATTAAAATAAGCCTGTCCGTTTGTACAAACAATCAGGCTAATATTGGATGAACTGATGAAGGGAATAGGACAATGCACAAGTCAGGCCTTCTTGAGCTGAACGCTTTCGTCGCCGTTTCGATACATCGCAGTTTCCGTCGCGCGGCATTAGAGTTGGGTATGTCGCCCTCAGCACTCAGTCATGCAGTCGCCACGCTTGAACAGCGCCTTGGCGTTCGGTTGTTCCACAGAACCACTCGAAGCGTTTCGCTTTCCGAAGCTGGCGAACAGTTTCTGCTTCGTGTGCAACCAGCTCTACGCGACATATCGGCAGCCATGAAAGCGGTCAGCGAGTTCCGCGATACACCGGCAGGAACATTACGTTTGAACACCTCGGAAGGTGCCGCGCAAATGGTAATGACCCCGGTAGTGCTGGAGTATTTGACGCGCTACCCAGACATGCGAGTGGATATCGTTACGGATAGGAGTCTGGTAGATATTGTTGCTGGCGGGTTCGATGCTGGCATACGTCTGGCAGAGAGCGTTCCGCAGGATATGATTGCGATTCCTATCAGCCCTCCGCTACGGTTTGCGGTGGTTGGAGCGCCTGATTATTTTGTGCGTCGCAAAAAACCCAAGGTACCAGCGGACCTTAGTGCGCATAACTGCATCCGCGTCCGTTTTCCCAGCGGTACCATCTACAAATGGGAATTTGAAAAACGAGGTGAGCAGCACGCTGTAGAGGTCAGTGGGTCGCTGACGCTCGATAGCCACCATTTGATGATAGAGGCAGCACTCCAAGGGGCGGGCCTGGCGTGGGTTAGTGAGTTCGCAGCGACTGCACACTTAGCGTCGGGAAGGTTGGTACGCGTTCTTGAAGATTGGACACCTCCTTACCCGGGCTTAAGTCTCTATTACCCTGCCAATCGCCACATGCCGGCAGGACTACGTGCATTTATCGATCTCGTCCGACAAGTGGTGTCAACGTAATTGAGTCCTGCTGGCCACCTGTGACGGGTGCGTGTACCGGATTCCCCTGTCGAACATTGAGCAATTCTCGCATCGGTGAACGCCAGTCCCCAGTGAAGATTGCTAACGAATCTTGGCCCGTTATTCTGAGTACTTTGTGAAGATCAGGTCTGTCGCAGGGGGCAGTTTCGTATGGCAGGCGAAGCAGCTATTTATGATCTTTTCACTGGGATTGGGCTTGCCGTTTTCAAACTGCCCATAACCCCATCCGCCTGTATTGGCGTAGCGCTTGGAGTCTTTGACTTCGATCTGTACGTTCGTGGGATCCCCCGCGATAAAAGACTGGTCCCGACCAAACACAGCATTGTTTTGCGCGGAGGATTCATATTTATAAGCGAGCCGAGCGATGATCGTGCCATCTGGAAATGGAAGTGTCCCATCCCTGAACGCTTTCATAGCGACGTCATTTCCCAGAATTACCCGGATGTCAGGTTTATCACCTTCTTCATGAGCAATGCTGACAAATTGCCAGTTTCTGTAGCCCGGTGGGAGTGTCACGCCGAATACGGGTGATCCTTCTGCGACGGGGCCGGGGGTTGAATCAGCGTCGGCAGCAACCGAAAAAAACAGCCCGTAGAGAAAACTGGCGGTCACGGTCAGCACGAGCCATTTTGAAGTCATCACACATTCTCCAACGATGAGTTACGCAGTGTTGTCGATTACGTTGTCGACGGCCTGCAAGAGCATCCGGCCTTTCGGCCGGATACTGATTGAACGAATGCCGCGACCGCACATTGACGGCTGCAAGCAGTCGTCATTTGGCGGTGGCAGCCGTTTCAATCAGGCTGGCAACAACCTTCGGATTGGATACCATCACGACGTGGGAAGCGCCTTTGACCGCCACAGTCTTTCTGGCATGCGCACGTTCAGCCATGAACGCCTGGGCTTGCGCAGGAATGTTCTTGTCCTTGTCACCGTAAACGAACCATGAAGGAATGGTTTTCCACGCCGGTTCGCTCGACTTTTCGTTCAGCGCCGCTGCGGTCACAGGGCGTTGGGTCGCCGCCATAACCTTGGCGTCGGCGTTCGACACGTCCGCGGCGAATTGATCGTGGAACTTGTCCTGTTGGATGTAGAGGTCCTTGCCACCGTCGGCTAACTCAACCGGTGGCGCCAACGTTGGGCCAAGTGTGTTGCCTGGGAAGCGACCTGCCAGGTCTGCGGTGGACTCGCCCGCATCGGGCGCAATAGCAGCGACGTAAACCAGGGCTTTGACGTTGGCATTTCCATAAGCAGCTTCGCTGATGACCGGGCCGCCATAAGAGTGCCCGACCAGTACAACTGGCGTCTTGATGCTCGCCAACACATCAGCTACCGACTGTGCGTCGCCCTTGAGCGAGCGAAGTGGGTTGGAGGCGGCGATCACTGGATAGCCGTCCTTTTCCAGAATCTTGACCACGCCGTTCCAACTGCTGGAGTCGGCGAAGGCACCGTGCACTAACACCACGGTCGGTTTGACCGGAGCAGCGAGCACAGAGGTCGCACTGACCATTGCCGCCGCGAGGGTCAGACCTGCGAATAACTTGTTCATCGAGCATTCCTGTATGTGAAGAGAATTGACGCAGTGAGGTCAATTTGAAACTGGCTGCAAATCGATCAGCTGCGTGGATCATGGTCTGCTTGAGGTGAGCATGTGAGAACGACCAGAAAGCACAATCTACTGTTTCATTGTGTGGAATGGTTGCGGGGTTCACCGAGGCCCGCGAGTGGCGGCAGAGCAGACAGGAGCATCATGTAGCTGATGGTGCCCGCTACCGCTGTTGGAACCGCACCGGCGCGATGATGGGTGCGTACGGACAGGGTCGTTGTAAATATGATGGTTGCAAGTGAAGTGCCCACCGCGAGATGAGTCAGCACCGAGCTGTCAAAGCCCTGGAGGGTGAAGCTGAACACGAGCACCGGGACGATAATGAGGCCGCCGCCGACCCCAAACAAACCAGCCAATACTCCGGCACATGAGAGCCAGATAGAGCAGAAATTCCACGGTAATCTGCGCAGACCATGGCCTGTTGCTGACGCGGCGATTGCGCTGTCGGAGACACTAAATTCCGCGTCGCACTCTCCCTGGCGCCTCTCCATAAATCTCTTTGAATTTCTTGCTGAATGCCGCGTGAGATTGATACCCGACCTGGGCCGCAATATCACTCAATCCCAGGTGTGAATGACTCAAGAGGCTGAAGGCCAACTCCATTCGGACTTGCGTCAACAACACCCACGGCGATACGCCAGCTACCCGAACGAATGCCCGCATAAAGGTCGCGCGCGACATGCTCGCGGTTTCGGCCAAGCCTTCAATTGTCCACTCGTGAGCCGGGTCAGCCAACATCGCCTGCCAAGCGCGGCCTAAGCGTCTATCGCTGAGCAAGGCCAGCGTACCGCTATCTTGTCCATGGCTGGCCAAGTGCGCGCGAAGGATCAAAGTGAACAACGCTTGAGAAAAAGTATCGAGCAAAAACCTCGCGCCGACCTGGTCGCCGTCTGCTTCACCACGCAACAGCTCGACTAGCGCCGCTAAGGGGCCGTTGGCGGGTAGGGCGCCGCTAGGGATCACCAGAAACTCAGGGAGGGCTGCAAACAACAGTGAAGCTCGGTTGTAGTGAAAACCACCACAAAGCATATCCAGATCTTTGCTGACGCCACCGATGCGGTGTATCGGTATTACCCCGCCAGAGACAAGTTTCGGCGCGACTGGCTCAACGGTTTTTCCAGGGCTATGCATGACATGCGGCGCTCCACGTGGCAGCAGCAATATGTCACCGGCTCGCATTGGCAGGCGCTGACCCTGCGCAAACTCCACCCGGCATTCACCTTCCAGCACAATGTGGTAAGGCGCCTTTCCCAGGACTTCCTGTTCGTGATCACGAGCCCAGTCCCCCTGAAACTGACATCGCAGATCGAGACTCCCTCGAACGTTTGCCAAGCTTATGAGCTTATCGATTGAATTCATTTGAGAGCTTCGCAGAAAAAACTGAGCGGATTGAACAAACTCAAATCGCGCCGTAAGGGAAAACTGAGCGTGTAGAAACAGTACACCAACCTGCTCAGGAGTTAATGCAATGTTCAGTAACTGGTCCGAATTGTTGCCCACCATCCAGAAAGCCTTTGGCGCACTGGGCAAGAGCAATCCCAAAATGGTCAAGGCTTACATGGCCCTTGGGGAAGCCGCTGCCGAAAATGATGTGCTGGATGTCAAAACACGCGAGTTGATCTCGATTGCTGTTGCCCTCACTACGCGATGCGACGGTTGTATCGCCGCACACACGAATGCAGCGATCAAGGCAGGTGCGAGCCGCGAGGAGGTCGCTGCGACGTTGGCTACGGCAATTTCGATGAACGCTGGCGCCGCCTACATCTATTCGCTGCGCACGCTAGAAGCGTATGACACGCTGAAAAACTGAGCGGCTATATCATTCCTCCGAGGCCTCGGCACTGTGAAGTTTCGAGGCTTTTTTATGCCTTCAAAACCTTGAGACGATCAAGCAATAACTTGAGCACGGCGCACAAAAGTGCCGGCGGAAAACGTCCCAGACTGGCTCCGCATTCAATTATTCGGAGAAGTCTCATGCTTACCTCATTCACTGGCTGGCTACGGTTCATCAGTAAAGTTGACACATTAGGTACATCACTCATGCGACTGGCAATCGCTGTGGTTTTCCTTTGGATCGGTTTCCTCAAATTCATCCCTTACGAGGCAGATAGCATCACACCGTTTGTTGCCAACAGCCCGTTCATGTCGTTCTTCTATGAGCACCCGCAGGCATACAAAGCGCACCTCACCCATGAAGGTGAACTGAATGCTGACAAGCGTGCCTGGCAGACAGCCAACAACACTTATGGCTTTTCTACCGGCCTGGGCGTTGTCGAAATCCTGATTGGATTGTTGGTGCTGTCCAACCCGATCTCACGTCGTACGGGGTTGCTCGGTGGTGCGATGGCCTTCGGTACGCCACTGGTGACGTTGACCTTTCTGATCACCACACCTGAAGCCTGGGTTGGTGCGCTCGGCGATGGTCAGCATGGTTTTCCCTATCTGTCCGGTGCCGGTCGCCTGGTACTTAAGGACGTCATGATGCTGGCCGGCTCTCTTCCTGTGATGGCGGACTCGGCCCGACAATTACTCCGCGAACGTCGCGTTTAGTTACGGATACCTCCCAGCCTCGTGCCCGGAGCGACAGCGACTGCGCTGTTGGCGGTCGCTGAAGTTGTGACTGGCGCCTTACCGATCAAGCACCCGCTGTCAGCTACCGGCGACAGGTGTACGCAAGGTTACAAACTCTTCTGCCGAAGTAGGGTGCACACCGATGGTGTCATCGAACAAGCGCTTGGTCGCACCTGCCTTCAGAGCGATTGCCAGCCCTTGAATGATGTCCCCGGCGTCCGGACCGACCATGTGCGCGCCCAATACTCGATCAGTACGTGCATCCACCACCAGCTTCATCAGCGTCTGCTCGGATGACTCCGTGAGGGTCAATTTCATCGGCTTGAAGCGGCTCTCGAAGACGGTCACTTTGTGGCCATTCTCCAGCGCTTGCTCTTCCGTCAGTCCAACGGTGCCAATGCTTGGCTGACTAAATACGGCGGTAGGAATATGCCTGTAATCTACGGGGCGATATTGCTCGGGCTTGAACAGGCGACGCGCAACCGCCATACCTTCTGCCGTAGCTACCGGGGTCAATTGCACTCGGCCAATCACATCACCCAACGCCAGAATCGAAGGTTCACGCGTTTCATAGTTGTCATTGACGTCTATGTAACCCTTCTCATTGAGTTCGACGCGGGTATTTTCCAGGCCCAGGTTATCGAGCATTGGCCGCCGCCCGGTAGCGTAGAAAATACTGTCCGTTTCCAATTGGCTACCGTCGTGGAGCGTAGCCAGTAGACTGCCGTCCGATTGTTTGTCGATCCGGACGATACCCGTATTGAATTTCAGTTGCAGTCCGCGTTTGGTCAGTTCTTCCACCAGGTGGGTGCGAACTGATTGATCGAACCCGCGCAGGAACAGATCACCGCGATACAGAAGGCTCGTGTCGGCACCCAGTCCGTTGAAGATGCCGGCGAACTCGACCGCTATGTAACCGCCACCCACCACCAGCACACGCTTAGGCAGTTGCGGGAGAAAGAAGGCTTCATTGGAGGTGATGGCGTGCTCACGACCCGGGATATCCGGAATTTGCGGCCAGCCGCCGGTCGCAATCAAAATGCGTTCGGCACTGAAGGTCTGTCCATTGACTTCGACGTGGTTCGGATCGGTCAGGCGTGCGTGGCCTTCAAGTAACGTCACGCCACTGTTAATCAGCAACTTGCGATAAATGCCGTTGAGTCGCTCGATCTCGCGGTTCTTGTTGGCAATCAACTTTTCCCAGTCAAATTGTGCTTTGCCGGCAGTCCAGCCAAAGCCCTCGGCCTGTTCGAAGTCATCGGCAAAATGGGAACCGTAGACCAACAGTTTTTTCGGCACACAACCGACGTTGACGCAGGTACCGCCGAGGTAGCGGCTTTCGGCAACCGCTACTTTCGCGCCAAACCCTGCGGCAAAACGTGCAGCTCTTACACCACCGGAGCCCGCACCAATTACAAACAGATCAAAGTCGTAGGTCATGTCATTTCTCTACAAGGAGTGAACGGCTCTTGGCTGTCCGTCGTCATTAACGGGTAAGGTGTCGAAGCGTCAGCGCGCGCTTCAGTGAGGTGCGCAACTTCCGGAAAAGAACACTGCTGGCTGATTGCCGAGAGCAACTTTTCAGAGCTGAAAATTCGAAATCGCGGGCAAGCGCTCCCATCAGTTGGGGGAGCAGAAAGCCGCTTTCGTGCTCACTTTGCGACATGACCGAATAGTCCGGCCATGAGCTGCTTTTGTTGGAGTGATTGAAATCAACCATGTGAAGACTCCCAAGATGAAGAACGCTGCAATGACCGGAAACGGTTAGTTGCTTCTGGCACCAGTCTCGCCATCAAGGGGTGATTAGAGAATGGGCAAGGATGTCATGACTTAATTGTGCTGGATGAAACAATGGGGTCAGAGCGTCGACTGAAGCTGGGACCGCAACCCCACCCAGTCATGCCATGCGTGACTTGTCCCTAGACTCCACTCGGTCATTGCCATTCGTCTGCCGGCAAGCTTGCGCAGATGGTCAAACGTCGTCAGCTGCGAGCCTTCGCGGAACACGTGTTTGCAATCAACGGCTTTGCTGATTGGTGGTCCCGCATCCAGGCATTGCCCAGCTTCAAATCCACCCCGCCGCAATAGTTTCGTTGCAGATCGTGCCCAGTACGCCAAGACATTTTCTCTCAGGTTCCGACGCGACACCTGGGCAGGCGGACAGGCTTGAATCTGACGCTTGAAACGTCTTTTTTTGTCACTGATCTTGCTGCTGGCTATCGGCGTAAAAAATGGTTGGTGTTTAACTCAGCCCGTGTGATGGAGGTCAACTCGGTTAATGCATTGAGCTTGATGCTGGGGAAAGGACGTGGACCCGTAAACCCGTCATTCAGCAAGCTGGTATTCATCATTTCAGCCTGCGGAATGCTGGATTGTAAAAGCTGGTCATTCCTGTGTTTGAGAGGGGAGGAGAAGATACCTCCCTCGACGCGATAACCGGGTCGAACTCAAACAACAATCGGAGTACGTCATGTCCCAGCAAGCGATCAAACTTTATCGTCACCCTTTGTCCGGTCACGCTCACCGTGTCGAATTAATGTTGTCCCTGCTTGGCTTACCAACCGAACTTGTTTTTGTAGACTTGATGAAAGGCGCGCACAAAACCCCTGAGTTTTTGGCTCGCAACAGTTTTGGGCAAGTGCCGGTGATTGATGACAACGGCACCGTCCTGGCGGACTCCAACGCAATTCTGGTTTACCTCGCCGCCAAATACGGTAAAGGGCAATGGTTGCCAAGCGATCCAGTCGATCAAGCCAAGGTTCAACGTTGGCTGTCAGTGGCCGCCGGTCCGATCAATTCCGGCCCTGCCACTGCCCGGTTGATCACCGTTTTCGGAGCAGGTTATGACGCTGAAGAGGCCATCAAGCGTTCTCATGCCTTGCTTAAAGTCATGGAAGAAGAGCTGGGGCGGAGCATGTTTCTGGCTGGCGATAAGCCAACCATCGCTGATGTTGCCGCTTACACCTATGTGTCCCATGCACCGGAAGGTAATGTCGCACTCACTGACTACCCAAATGTCCGCGCCTGGCTGAGCCGTATCGAAGGTCTGCCGAACTTCGTTGGCATGCAACGCACCGCGAAGGGCCTGCAAGAAGCGTGATTCAAAACAAAGGGGCTTGCCGAAATGACTTCCGGCAGGCCCCTTTTTTATTTTTTCCGCAGTTTTTCCTGCGAATAGCATTTTTTTGCAAAAACCTCGGGCCGATAACGTGCGAAAGACGCTATCGCCAACAATACTGGCAGATTGAGCTGTAAGCGTTCGCAATCACATACCTCGTTGTTCTTTGATCAAGAGAGGGTCGCCCATGGATCGCTTTCATGAGATGCAGATTTTTATGGCGGTAGCCGAGGAGGAAGGTTTTGCCGCCGCGGCGCGTCGGTTGAATATCTCACCTCCCAGCGTGACCCGTGCAATCGCCGCGATGGAAGAGCGAATCGGCACCCAACTCCTTTCCCGAACGACCCGCAGCTTGCACCTGACTGAAGCAGGGCAACGCTATCTGGAAGATTGTCGACGGATACTGAACGAAGTCGATGAAGCAGAGGAGGCCGCCGCCGACAGCTACTCGATACCGCGCGGGCACTTGACTGTGACCGCTCCGGTTATGTTTGGTGAGTTGTATATAGCGCCACTGTTGGCGGAGTACCTGGATCAGTTTCCCTCTGTGCATCTCAATGCGTTGCTGGTCGACCGCGTAGTGAGCATGGCCGACGAAGGCGTTGACGTGGCAATACGCATCGGGCATTTGCATGAGAACAATCAGCACGCCATCAAAGTCGGTGAAGTGCGACAGGTAATATGTGCCGCACCTGCTTATTTTGAGCAGTACGGTAGGCCGCAGCACCCTGGAGAGTTGAGTACAGCCAACATTGTCATGTCGTCCGCCAGTCACTTATTGAGCGATTGGCAATTTGTGAATGATGGCAATGCACTGAGCTTTCGTTTTGAACCACGTTTGGTGGTAACCGCGAATCAGGCAGCCATTAATATTGCTTGTCTGGGCTGGGGGCTCACTCGTGTCTTGTCCTACCAGATAGCCGGTCATGTTGCTAATGGCGGGCTGGAGGTGGTGCTCCAGGAGTTTGAGCCACCCGCGCTACCAATCCAGGTGGTTTACCAAAAAAACAATCGAGTGCCCGCGAAGGTTCGTACGTTTGTTAATTTCCTCGCGGACCGACTTGGCCAGGATGCCGCCCTGAAGCCCGTTGTGAAGAGCGCAGACTGATGGATCGCTACCATGAGATGCAAATGTTTGAGGCATTGTCCGAACGTCCCAGCCTCGCCTCGGCAGCACGTCGTCTTCATGTATCCGGTCCTACGGTCGTTCGTGCCATTGCTCGGCTGGAGGCGCGGCTGGGTGTAGCGTTGTTGGTGCGTAGTACGCGTGGGGTGGCGTTGACCGAGGCCGGTGCAGCTTTCATGGTGGATTGTTCGCGCATTCTCAAGGGGATTGAGGAGGCTGAAGCTTCTGCCAAGGGGCTGCATGTCGAAGCTCAAGGCAATCTGAAAGTGATGCTGCCATTGCTTTTCAGCCGGTATGTCATGACATCGATCTTGGCAAATTACATGAGCATGTATCCGGCGGTCAGGGTATTCGCCCAATACCATGATGGGTTTCCGAACATGAATGAGGATGGGCTGGACGTCGCGGTGCTGGTGGGTAACTTGCCAAATTCGTCGTTGATTGCGCGGCCTGTCGGTCATGTGCGTTCAATCGTATGTGGCAGTCCTGCCTACCTTGCAAGACAGGGTGAACCACAAGTACCTGAGGACCTCAGGCATCATCGATTGGTTGCCACGCACGCTTATCGAGACAAGGTTCAGTGGGACTTTCAACAGGAGGGAGCGCTCAATCCCATCAAGGCTCGTACGCGGTTGAGTTGTGCCACCGTGCAGGCAGCCATCGATGCGACAGCCCACGGTGCAGGCCTGACGCGCTGCCTCAGTTATCCGCTGTACGACTATTTGAATAGCGGGCAATTGCGTCGTGTTTTACAACCCTATGAGTTACCCGCGTTGCCCGTGCATGTGGTCTACCGCGAGGGGCGCAAAGCATCGATGCGGGTGCGCAGCTTTGTTGATTTCATCGTCGACAGCCTCCGCGAGCATCCGGCCATGCGCGCGGATGCTCCCTGAGTTAATTTCTCTGGTTACTTTGCGGTAGCTGCCGTTTCAATCCGGCTGGCAACGGCTTTCGGATTGGACACCATCACCACGTGGGACGTGTCTTTGGCCACATCGGTCTTTTAGGCGTGCGCGCGCTCAGCCATAAACGCCTGTGCCTGTGCGGGAATGTTCTTGTCTTTATGAGCATTTCAGTGAGCGAAACAGTGGATTGTTTTTTTTGGTCGTTCTCCGAATAGCGGTTAAAGCGGAGCATGCACCCACACACTCAGGCAGATATTCACACCCGCCGATGGAGGCTATTTCCAGATGAAACGCGTGCTTATGTTGTTAGCCAATGGCGTTGAGCCTCTCGAAATGGCGGCCTTTACCGATGTACTCGGCTGGGCCGATTTAATCGGTGATGACTCTATTGAATTGGTCAACGCCGGCCTTCGTAGAAAAATCGTTACCACGTTTGGGCTCACCTTGAATCCCAGCTTCTTACTGAATGAACTGGATTTGAGCAGCTTTGATGCCTTGGCGTTACCCGGTGGTTTTGAACCCGCTGGTTTTTACGAGGAAGCACTAAGCGAACCCTTTCTGGACACCATCCGCCACTTTGTCGAGGCCGGCAAACCAGTGGCCAGTGTCTGTGTGTCTTCGGTATGCCTGGGCGTCGCCGGAGTATTGCGGGGCAGGAATGCCACGACCTACCACCAAGAAGGTGGAAAACGAAAAAGTCAGCTGCTTGAGACCGGTGCTCATTTCGTGGACCGGCCGTTGATCGTCGATAACAACATCATCACCTCAAGCGGGCCTGGCACGGCTACCGAAGTCGCTTTTCTGCTGCTGGAGAAACTGACCAGCGCTGAAAACTCTGCGCATGTCCGCAAAAAAATGCGCTTTGCGACCCCGTCCCAAGCATGGTTCGAGACACCCCAAGTACCCTGATTCGACCCCTTCACTCGGTACTCATCATCTATCCAGGTAACTGTATGACTGGCACTGCACTCATCGTCGTTGACATCCAAAATGACTATTTTTCTGGCGGTAAATGGGAACTTGATGCTACCGACGCAGCCGCTGACAATGCTGCTCGTGTGATCGGTGCGGCACGTGAACGGGGGGATTTAGTCGTCCATATCCGTCACGAAACGTTAGCCCCCAATGCGCCATTTTTTGTCCCGGGTACCGAAGGTGCGCAGTTGCACGAGAAAGTGCGCAACCTCGCGGACGAGTTGGTCATCGTTAAACACTTCATGAACCCGTACCGCGAAACTGAACTGCTTCATGTGCTTGAACACAACGAGATCGAACGGGTCACGGTGGTCGGAAACATGAGTCACATGTGCATTGATGCTGTCACTCGCGCGTCTGACGACTTCGGTTTCGAGACGACAGTTATTCACGATGCCTGCACGACTCACGACCTGGAGTTCAATCACGTCAAGGTGCCTGCACGTCTGGTGCATGCGGCTTTCATGGCGGCCCTGCAATTTGGCTACGCCAAGGTGCTAAGTGCAGATGAGTATCTGGCCTAGTTTTTTCGCTGTTTTGCCCAGAGGTTCAACAAATGTCCAATCTCTCCAGCGCTGTGGATTACTACTACTGGCCAACGCCCAACGGGCAGAAAGTCGCCATCTTTCTTGAAGAGTCGGGACTGCCTTACACCGCGCACCCCATCAACATCAGCAAGGGTGAACAGTTTTCTGCCGAGTACACGCGCCTTTCGCCAAATCAGCGCATCCCAGCTATCGTCGATAGCGAGGCTGGCGCGTCGGTTTTTGAGTCGGGTGCCATTTTGTTGTACCTGGCACAACGGCACAGGCAATTTATCCCGGCTGATAACCGAGAGGCGGCTGAAGTCCTGCAGTGGCTGTTCTGGCAGGCGGCGAATTTGGGCCCGATCCTGGGGCAGACCGTGTTCTTCCTGAATTTTGCCTCCGAACATGTCCCGCTCGCCGTGGCGAGATTCAGTAAGGAGACGGAGCGCCTTTACGGGGTGTTGGAGAAACAGCTGACTGAGCAACCGTACATCGCCGGCGAGTATTCGATAGCCGACATGGCGATTTACCCTTGGGTGCTTCAGTACGACAAACAGGGAATAACACTCGATGGATACCCGCACATAGCCGCGTGGTTAGCCAAGATAAGTGAGCGCCCGGCCGTGATTCGTGCCTACGCTAAAGGGGAGTCAATTCGTCCCTCGGGACAAACCGAGCAAGACAGGAAAAAGCTCTATGAGCTTCCTTAGCTCATTCGTTGTTGTTAGTGAGTGTGTTAGCTCAAAGGCCCTTTCAAGCCTTCGAGCCCGCGAAGTATTTGCAGGCCGTGGGCGTGCGAAACGTTGAGTTGATGATCACCGGTAAGCGCGAGTTTGACCCGCCGCCGAGAAACATCTTTCCTCGCTGAACGGCGAGTGAAATGCACCTGTTTACGAATGTGAATACGTAGAGGTGATCATGAGTCAGACAGACGGGCTGGGGGAATCACCCTGGCATGCAGGCGAACGGCAGTTGCAAGAAAGTGTTGGCGTCGCGCAGGTCATGGAGGCAAACGGGCGCAGGGTCGTACGCGACTTTATGCCAGACCAACATCGACTGTTCTATAGCCAACTCCCTTATTTGATTTTGGGGGCTGTCGATGAGAACGGCACTCCTTGGGCAACACTTGTTGAAGGCTCCCCAGGCTTTGCCCATTCTCCCGATCCGCGTGTGCTTCAAATCGACTGCCTGCCTGCGGACGGTGACCCGGTTAAGTCGGGACTGAAAAAGGGGGACGCTGTCGGGGTATTGGGTATCGACCTGAAGACTCGAAGGCGAAATCGTATGAATGGCAACATCAGCACCGCCTCGCCTGGCGGTTTTGCCATTTCTGTCGTTCACAGTTTCGGTAATTGCCCGCAGTACATCCAACTACGCAGTGTCGAGCCCGTCAGTCTGGGGCACGTTTCCCACAACACCGTCGCCGAGCATCTCAATGAACTTGATGAGGCCGCAAAGGAGACGATCAACAAGGCTGATACGTTTTTTGTTGCGAGCTACCTGGACCAGGACGGCAAGCGTTCAGTGGATGTTTCTCACAGGGGAGGCAACCCGGGCTTCGTCAGAATTGAAGGCAACGTTCTGACGATTCCCGATTTCGCTGGCAACCTGCACTTCAATACCTTGGGCAATTTTTTACTCAATCCACGCGCTGGGCTAGTGTTCATCGATTTTGAAACTGGCGATGTACTGCAAGTCGCTGGACGCACCGAAATCATTCTCGACAGCCCGGAGATCGGGGCATTCCAGGGAGCAGAACGGCTATGGACGCTGACTGTTGAACAGGTGGTTCGACGTCACGCGGTTTTGGCGCTACGTTGGCAGTTTGAGGGCTTTTCACCCAACAGTCTGATGACGGGTAGTTGGGAGCAAACCGCGGGACGTTTGCAGGCTGATGCCTTACGCGACAAATGGCGGCAATTACGGGTAACCCGCATTGTTGATGAAAGCAGTTCAATTCGATCCTTTTACTTTGAACCTGACGATGGTGCAGGCTTGCCGCGCTTTGAGGCTGGCCAGCACTTGCCGGTGCGTATTTGCGTGGCCGAAGGCGAGCCACCTTTGGTCAGAACTTACAGTTTGTCGGGCGCACCCTCCGACAGTTTTTTCCGCATCAGCGTCAAGCGTGACGGGGTGGTTTCGTCGCATTTGCATGACCGCGTTCAGGTAGGCGATCTGATTGAGGCCCGTGCACCGCAGGGGCGTTTCACCGTTCATGCCGATGAGCATCGGCCCTTGGTGCTCTTGGCAGCAGGGGTCGGAATAACGCCCATGCTCTCGATGCTACGTGAGGTGATCTATCAAGGGGAGCGTATCCGGCGCACACGTCCCACTTGGTTTATTCAAAGTGCGCGCACTTTGTCTGAACTTGGGTTTCGTGACGAATTGTATGAATTGGCAGTTCGCGCCAAAGATAAAATCCGTGCCTTACGAGTACTCAGTCAACCAGAGCCTCATGCACGCGTAGGCGAACACTATGAAATGGCTGGACGCATCGACGTCGAGTTACTCAAGGCGTTGTTGCCCTTGGACGATTATGATTTTTACCTGTGTGGACCTGGGCCATTTACCCAGGCGCTGTATGACGGATTACGCGAATTGCGCATTGGCGATGATCGTATACACGCGGAGACTTTTGGCCCGTCGACGTTGGTCCGTCAGCGGGATCAATTGACTCCAGCAGTCGAGCAAGTGCCAGCGGCAAGCAGCCCGGTCAAAGTGTTGTTTGCAGGATCGTCTAAAGAGGCACGTTGGGAGCCAGGTGGCGGAAGCCTGCTGGAGTTAGCTGAAAGCCGTGGTCTGAATCCGGACTTTAGTTGTCGGGGTGGATCGTGCGGAACTTGCCGTACCAAACTGATCAGTGGGCAAGTGCACTATCTGAATTTGCCAGCTGAGATGCCGGCCGAAGGGGAAGTGCTGATTTGCTGCGCTGTACCTGCACAAGCCAAGGAGGGCGATGCCCCCCTTGTGCTGGATTTGTAATGTGGGTGCCATCGACCGCTCATCCCACCAAACGTGGGCTGAGCGCTTCGTCGATACCGCCTTCGCTTTCAAGTTGAGCCAGGTCGTCGAACCCGCCTATGTGGTGATTACCGAAAAAGATCTGTGGGACAGTGCGGCGCCCACTTCGGCTAACCATTTCATTCCTCACCGGTGCGGACTGTACGTCGATTTCGGTATAGCGAATGCCTTTGGCATTAAGCAGCTTCTTGGCAGCACGGCAGTAGGGGCAGGTGCTGGTGGTGTACACAGTGACTTCATGCATGTTGAGGACTCCGTAAATAGTTTTGGTGATCAAGCAACGGCTTTTGCAGGGCGGGCATGCACGGCAACGGTGGTCGGGTGCTTGGCCAGTGATTTGAACGTTTTGTTGTCGGCATCCAGCGCATCGACTGAACCGGTTCCGATGTCGTAAACCCAACCATGAAGATTCAGCAGACCCTTTTCCTGAGCCAGGCGCACGCTCGGATGAGTTTGAATATTGGCCAGCTGAGCGATGACGTTTTCCCGGACCATCGAACTCACCTTGGCGGCTTCATTTGCATGAGGGCGCGATTCGTTGATGACTTTCGCTGACTCGGAATGTTGCAACCAGCCAGCGACAGCGGGCAGGTGATCCATGCATTTGCACTTGGCAACAGCGGTCATGGCACCGCAATCGGAGTGACCGCAGATCACGATGTCGGTGACGCCGAGCACAGCGACTGCATATTCGACTGTTGCCGACACACCACCAGGATGCGGGCTGTAGGACGGCACGATGTTTCCGGCGTTACGGATCACGAACAGTTCGCCAGGTTCTTGCTGGGTCAGCAGTTCAGGTACAACGCGGCTATCGGAGCAAGTGATGAACAACGTACCTGGATGCTGGGTAGTGGCCAGGTGTTTGAACAGATCAGTCCGTTGTGGAAATGCGTCCTTTTGGAACTTCAGAAAACCGTCGATGAGCGCCTTCATAATGTGTACCTCTGATTGATTGCTAAGTGATGGATGACGATCAGTTGGTGCAGCCGGCACCGATCACGCTGTATTCCAGAATATGGGTACCACCGTGCGAATCTTTGTAAGTCATTTGCACTGGGGTTGGACCGCATACATCCGCCGCAGGGGAGATGTTGACTACCTTGGCGATATCCAGGTGCATGCCGTATGCGTAGGGAACGGCATCCGGCGTGACCACAGTTTCCTGTGCATAGGCTGACAGCGAGGCCGTCAGGGACAAGGCGAGAAACAGAATTTTTTTCATGACGAATCCTCCAGTCAAAGTTGGTGTTCAATAAGTTGGTTAAGTAAATTTTTTGAAGCAGGCCCGCAGTGGCTGCGGGCCGAATTACAGTTTCATTTGCATCCTTAGAAAGGACGCAGTGGCAGGAACTTGCCGTCGAGGGTGATCACTGCGCGGTGGCCGCCTTCTGGGTCTTCGACTTTTTTCATGTCCAGCTTGAAGTTGATCGCGCTGATGATGCCGTCGCCAAATTGCTCATGAACCAGGGACTTCAGGGTGGTGCCGTAGATCTGGATCATTTCGTAGAAGCGGTAAATGGTCGGATCAGTCGGGACGCCCGACAGGCTGCCGCGCAGCGGGATGACTTGCAGGCGGGCGACCGAGTCGGCGTCCAGGTCCAGTTTTTGGCCAATCACTTTCGCTGCGCTTTCTGGCAGTGGGTGTTGACCGAGCAGGGCTGCGGTGACATAAGCCAGGCCCAGGCCGGTGCCTTCCGCCAGGTCGGCAAAGGACAGACCTTTGTTGGCTTTTGCGTCCAGAATTTCGGCGGTCAGTTGCAGGCTGGTGTCGTTGTAAGCGTGAGACTGTTGCATGGTGGATCTCCTGTCGGGTGTCACTGAGTGGATGTTGCCGGGTGGATGTCGCTTGGGTGTGAAGCAATGTTCTGCCGATTCACCAATAGCGTCCAAGACCGATATCCAATGCAGCGCATAAGCAGGACCTATGCATTGTGGCTACGGAGGACATGAGCGTGAAAACGTCTGAGATGTTGCTGCTGGTACCCAATGGTTATCCCGTGTGGATCGACGTACCGCAGGCGACCACGGGAGGTGCGGGCACGGCGATGCGCTTTGTATTGCCGGTCAATGCCCACAATTTGCCGTTGATGCATCGCCATGAGACGAAACTGGTGGTGGCGCTCAGTGGCGCATTGGAAGTTCGTTCGGGTCGACAACGAATTGCGTTGCTCAAAGAAGGCGACGCGGTAAAGCTTCATGCCGGTACCGCGCACCGAATCCATCAGCAGGGTGCGTGCCCAAGCACGGTAGGAATTGTGTTGTGGCCTGGAGTGGTTGAATCGGCTTTCCGCGAGCTGGCTGACGCGGCTAAACACACCACTGTTCTACGTAGCGAGATGGTTGAGATACTTTCCCGCTATGGTGTTGTATGGACGACGGATGCTGTGAGAGAAGAACCTCAAACGCCAATCGTGCGTCCGCTCCAGGAGTGGTTCGCCGAACTGCCAGAGACCGTCGCGAAATTGCTGGCAGTCAAATGGGCGGCATTGGGGAACAACCTCGCACAGTAGTCTTTGCCTAGATCGGCTCAACCTCGATTCCCAGAGTTGCGGTGAGGTAAATACCAGATGCAGATCTGGCTACTGACGACGAAACGTCCCTGTTTACCTTGGTCGAGAAGGTGCAGATTAAAGACCCAAATCAGAAAGGCCAGGATGATCGTCAGGACGACGGCCGAGTGGCCAACGGAATTTTCGCTCTGACTCTTTGATTGGCATATCGTTGATGCAGGCAAAACGGTGCGCCATCAGACCGTTTTCAGCGAACTCCCAGTTTTCGTTACCGTAGGAGCGAAACCAATTACCCGAGTCGTCATGCCATTCATACGCGTACCGCACAGCGATGCGATTATCGGTGAACGCCCACAGTTCTTTGATCAGTCGATAATCCAGTTCCTTGTTCCATTTTCTGGTCAAGAACGCTGCGGCCTCCGCGCGATTTGTTGCGAAGTCGACACGATTTCGCCATTTGGTATCAGGCGTATAGGCGAGAGAAACCTTTTCCGCATCCCGTGTGTTCCAGCCATCTTCGGCAAGACGGACTTTGAGGATCGCCGTCTCACGAGTGAAAGGAGGTAGCGGTGGACGAGTGTCAGAGTCAGCCATGATTTTTACTCCCGATAGGTTTCCCAGGTGTCCGATAGCAGTTGCTGAGGTTATGCCTTTGTTTCAGGGAACTCTGCGAGTGACACGAACGTATTTGTCTTTCTGTCAAGCGTGTCAATTGACCCGGTTTCTATGTCATAGACCCAGCCATGCAGGTTCAATTTTGTTTGCTCTATAGCGAGCCTGACGCTTTTCACTTGAAACGGCGGTCATTGCCCCGCAATCGGAGTGCCCGCAGATGACGATATCTTCAACGCCAAGTACCGCAACCGCGTATTCGACAGAGGCCGTCACACCGCCAGGTTGTGGTCCACAGGACGGCACTATATTTCCAGCGTTACGAATAACGAATAGTTCTCCTGGCTCCTGCTGTGTCAGCAATTCCGGAATAACTCTACTGTCCGAACACGTTATAAATAAAACTTTTGGATTTTGAGTCGTGGCAAGGTATTTGAAGAGGTCGGTTCGCTCCGGAAATACTTCTTTTTGAAACTTGATGAAACCCTCGATGAGCGCTTTCATAGGCAAGTTCCGGTGTTTGGGGTGTGGGTGGATTTCGAAGGCCGATGGTAGATGGCTCGTTGAAGGCCGTCCAAGAATAAGAAGGAGTAACGATTCAATGGTTATATTGGATCAATCTAAAGTGCGTACAATTTTCTCTTGGCTGAACATGAAAGATAGAAGTCTCAACATATCCACAACCAAGTAAAGCAACAATAAGACATGGGTAGGCGCCATTGTTGATCAGGATATTAAGCAGCCGCCTTTGTCGGACTTAGTTCGAGTCATCGCTCTGGCTCCGTAATCAGGCACTACGACCCGCAAATCCGTGCCTTTGAGTAATGTTTTAAGCGCATTGTATTGTCGAACTGCGAGGACAACTTGACGTTGCCGCCCAAGAGATCCCAACGCTCGGTCCATGTAATCGGACGTTTCACCATTGACTGAACAGAAATATGCGGACGATTGCTGTACATCGTTGATGTCCAACACTCCTGCGTAAGCGTTTGCACTTAAACAATTGTTTTCATCAGTAACTTGTTCATGATGAAGTCCTCTGGGATCTTTGAAAATTGAGTATCTTTCCGGAGGAAAATAATCAGTCGCACTTGTCGACTGCCTGGAGAACTCGACCTTCAGGCAGGCGGCACGTCATCTTCTCCAGATGGGTGTTTCCTCAGCCTTGCTGAATGAACGCCAAACGCACAGCGAACCCGATTAGCAGCGTGCCGAATAGCCATTGCTGAATCCGCTGCGCCTTGGCATTTCGCTCCAACCAGCGACCTACCCACGCACTTGCCGTTGCATACACAGAATCGAAGGCAAGGCCCGTGATAACCAGCACCGCACCTAGCACTGCCAACTGCTCCCAAACCGAAGATCGATTGGGATCCAGGAACTGAGGCAGCAAAACCGAGCAGAACAATAGTGCCTTCGGGTTAAGCAAGTTGGTCAGTAGTCCACGCCGAACAGCCGCTCTCAAGGAGGGGGGTGTCAGATGGTTGTCTTCGGTTGCGCAAGAGCTTTCACCACTGGTTTTGAACATTTGTAGTCCAATCCAGAGTAGATAAGCAGCCCCTGCATATTTTACGACGTCGAACGTCCAAGGCAGGATTTTGAATAATGTTGCCAGTCCCATTGCAGTCAGTGCTACGTGGCAGGCTCGGGCAATGGCAAGACCCAAGGCTGTTGCCAGCGCCGCAGTTCGGCCCTGTCTCGCACCGGTTTGCAGGAGCAGGATCATATCGGGGCCAGGCATCAAAAAGATCATTGAGAGGGCTAAGAGATACAGCGCTAAATCTTCCATCTTGGAGCAGCTCGGTGACTGATTAGGGAGATGAAAGTGTAGGGCGCAGGGGTGGGGCAGGTGGTTGCGTAATGAGCTAAAAATACGCAAGGTTTTGGCAGCTAATGCTATTGATTGTTTATTTTTGGCTGTGCAATGCCAAATAATCGTCATTCACGCCATATGCCTCGGCTCTCCCACGGCCAACTGCGCGCAATAACTGCCAACGAGATATCCGCCCGAGATAACAACCTCTCTGGCGTTTCTGCGCTTGTGAATCTCGCACTCACAATGCATAGGTCCTGCTTATGCGCTGCATTGGATACCGGCCCGCGCTCCCTGCGCGGGCCATCATTCAATACTGACTAGAGAATCTTCACCCACGCTGATCCATCGTCTGGCGTGAACACCCTTGTTTGCCTGCGCCCAAGCCGGGCTTATAAACAAAAAGAAATGCTCCGCTGGTCTACGCTTGCGGGGCATTTCTCGTTTTAGTCACTGCGCCTCACTGAAGAAAATCTTAAAGCCCTGATCAGCATGCTTTCCAGCTTTCAGTGCGCAGTAAGATCACCGGTGAGGGTGCGCAACTCGCCGCGAAGGATGCCGAGCAACGTCCGTGCTAACAATCCGAGAATCACGACCGAAAAGGCTGCCGGCGATGGGGCGGTGCTCATGCCGTTACCTGTTCTCGCTGACGGGCTGTGGGCCTTATGTAGACCCATTGATCACAAGGCCAAGGGGCCGATTTGGAATCAAACCATCGCGTCCTACCCTTTATCTCCCCTCCTGCTCGTCCGTCACCCCCTCAGGCATCGCCACTGCAGTAGCGAAATTCAACCCCACCATATACATCAACCCTCTGCCAGGCTCGGACAGCCTGGCGTTCACACAGATAAAGTCGAACACCTCTTCTGCCTGAGTTACATCCACCACCACATTAACCACCCGGGTGAGAACCGCCTCCGGCACTTCGTCGGGGGGAGCTTTGGCAGCCTGTAAAACGGCCACTCCACGGCAATGAACGCTGTCCGCGCGCGTAATGCCATGTTTCTCTCGCAATAGCTGCAGCAGCCTGCGCTCCGTGCCATCGTCGGGCAACACGCAGGTAATGAGTTTTGCAGCCCCACCTGGTACTCCCGCGACCGCCAGACTCACGAGGCATTCTCCTGTTTCAGCATCTCGCGGGGAATGTAGGTCGCCACTTTTTCCACGGGGGTCGCATAAATCATTCCAGCACCGGGAACATTCAAATTGGCCGCGTGATAGATCGCCTCGAGTACCGCGTCCTGGTAGTCGGCAGCGACCAGCAGGCTCACCACTTCCTTCTCGGCATCGATGGCGATGCTGAGCAGGCCGAGACGCTCGCGAGGGCCAATCCCGTTGGCGTGGTAGACAATGGCGCCTGGCGCGCCCATGCCCTGGGCCGCACGGATTACAAGATCCGCGCGCCCGACGGGGACTATGCAGGTGATCAGTGCAACGTCAGTGAGGTAGGTAATTCCTTGCGCTTTCATCCTGCTTCTCCCGTGCCCATTAATTGCTTCGCAGGTTGTTCTGCGGCGGCCTTTGTCTGTCTCCACAACTGGAAACGCGCCCATTGTCCGAGGAGCATGACGCTGATGACCGGGCCGACGGAGGCCATGCAAAGAATGCCGAAACCTTCGACGGCGTTGGTCGCATTGCCCAGCCCCAGCCCCATCGCCAGAACGAGCGGAACGGTGATGGGCCCGGTGGTGACACCCGCGCTGTCCCAGGCCACGTTGACGAACTCTTCGGTTGAGAAAATCGTCAGTACCACCGCCAACAGGTAGGGCGGCACCACCAGCCAGACCAGTGGCAGGCCGAACACCAGCTTGGCCACACCCACGGCAATGCCGCAGGCGACACCTATCGATACCGCACGTATAAGGCTGCGCTTGCGGATAAAACCGTTAGTCAGCGTCTCGGCGGTAACGCCGAGCGCGTTCAGCGCGGGTTCGGCGACGGTCGCCCCGTACCCAAGCACCCAGGCGAACACGAGGGCCAATACCAACCCCACCTCATACCGGTAGAGCGGGGAATCGTCCGCACCCGGCGTCTGCATGAAGGCTGCCGGAATCAGCGAACCTGCGCTTCCTCCCAGCTTCGACAGACCGTAGGTCAGGCCGAGATTGAACAGGCACATGCCCACCACGGTCAGGGCGATGCCGAGGAAGATCTCGCCGCGCCGTGGCAGGCTTTGGCGCAGCAGCAGTCTCAGGACGATCAGCAGGAATATCACCAGTGGCACGATGGCCCGCAGCCCGGAAACGATCTCCAGTCCGGGGCTGACCGTGTGCCAGTCAGCCGTCGTTTGTCCGGCGATGGCCGCAGCCTGCGCTGCGGCGATGATGTCTGCCGGCGAAGAGATGGCCGACACGTACAGGCCCAGCAGCATGACGCCGATGACGGGAAACAATGAGGCGAGGGTGACAATACCGAACCCGGACAGCCCGGAACCGCCCTTGCCGGCAGCCGCCGCGATACCGATGCCCAACGCCAGCACCAGCGGGACAGTGACCGGTCCTGTGGTGACCGCGCCGGCATCCCAGGCCAGGCCGATAATCTTTGCCAGCTCAGGATCACTGCTCATGTACACGGTCAACAGCAGAACGGGCGCGAGTGATAAATAGATCAGCGGCTTCAGGCTCCAGCCGTAGAGGAAGCGAAGCGTGCCGATGACAGCGGCCAGGCCGACGCTGGCCCCCACCACCAGAACCAGTGCGCGGGTCCACTGATTGAGGATCGCCCAGAGGTAAGGCGCGCGCTCTGCAGAAACGTTCTGCCCGGCAGCGCGCAGCGCGCCAATGGCGGGCTCGGCGAACGTCACCCCGATACCCAGCAGCAGGGTCACCAGCAATACTACTGGCAGCGATAACTTGCGCGGAAGGTTGCTGCCGATGATTTCGCCGAACGGCATCAGGCCGAGTTTCAGGCCTTCCATGAACAGCATCAGCCCGACGATGACGGCGAACAGGCCGGCGGTGACAAGCAACGAGTCCTCGACCAACTGGCGCAGGATGATGATCTGAAACAACACCAGGTACAGGGCCAACGGCACCACGGCGCGAAGCTGCTCCATCAGACGGACATTGAGATAAGGCTTGAGGATGGCGGCGATTTCGCCTCCCTGTAATTTCACTGCTGTGTGAGGGGCGGCCCGCCAGTGGCCATCGGCATCGCGAACCGGTGCGGATACCAGTTCGCGCATGGGTATTTCGCGGCGACCCGCTCCGATCTTATGCAAGTATTCGGCGTAGCGAATGGTGTCTTTCATAGAGTCATCTGTCGAGGTTGATCTGCGGGTGTTCGACCATCAAGCGGTCTCGTATCGCTCTTTCCCTGATCGCCATTGAGTAATCAGCGTAGCAGTGATCCCTTCAAGGTTTTGAGGCCCAGTTCCAACTGAACCAGGTTGATCAGCTCGTATGCATCAATAGGCTTCAACAGAAAATCGACCACATTCAAATGCATGGCCTCAATGGCGTCTCGAACCTCTGCATCTCCGGAAACGATCACAACGGGCAGATCCGCCCACTCCGACTTGCGGATCTCGCGAATCAACGTCAAGCCACCCAGCGGATGCATATGCAAGTCTGTGATCACCATCCCGATCGAACTGTCGATTTCCAACAAACACAAAGCCTCTGCGACGCTGTCAGCTGTCACGCAGGCGATGCCATTGACCTGAAGGATTTCGGCCAGCAACTCGCGTGTGGCATCGTCGTCATCGACGATCAAGGCTGTTTGAAGTGGCAAATCCGGGCCCTGGACGGCGGCGTTGATTGCCGCTCGCTCGGCGTCACTTAAAAGTTCGTAGTCAATCATCGGCTTCTTGGTAAGGAAGAGGGTTTCGAGGATTTGAATTGAGCGACCCACACGGCCGCTCAATGCAAGTGCGTATTACCAGAGGATGTAAGCAGAGGCCGTTGTTTGATTCAGATCGATTTCGCCGACTTGCAGAACTTCATATTCGGCACGGATACCAATGTTGCGAAATACATCAAATTCCACGCCGGCACCGTAAGTCAGGTCAACGCCAGTGTCGTCATCGCTGGCATTACCGTCAGCATCCCAAGCATGAGCACCGACACTGCCGAACACTCGCACGCGATCGCCTATAGGAAATCCAATATGGGCTGCGGCCTGAACTGACTTGCCATCGAAATCAAGATCCTTGTCCTCGAATTGGCCGAGATCAACAAAGGCGCCTTCGAACGCCAGATAACTGTTTAGACGATAGCCTGCATAAACCTTATAACTGGTGTCGTCATCGCTCAGCTGGGATTTGTCGGTTTCAATGCTGCTGACGCCAGCGCCAAGATACAAACCTTTGTCATCTGCGAGTGCCTGAAAAGACAGTAACGAAAGCAGCGAAACGAAGCCAAGGTTTCGAAATAACATGTGAGGTGAAGTCCTTCTACAGATTGTCGGTGGTGAGGTGAACGCTAAGAATTTGGCGGGGCGCGATGGTTGATAGAAATCAATGATTGATATTTGATGTGCGTTATAAGCCGTCAATCAGCCAGGCTAACGCGACACCACCTAAATACGCAGCCAGGCAAAAGAAGATCTTTTGTTTGAGCGGTAATGAATTCAATCGATAGCGCATGCTTGTCCCCTCGAGTGAGAAATAAGCAAGGTTGGCCATTGGATGTGGCGAAGAAAAATTAATGATTGTTATTTTTGGATCTGGCGCTTATCGACGCTGGAGCTTTGTTGAGTGGCGCCGGGCGGTTTCCGAGGGCACTTCCCCATAAGCATCGTGGTACGCCTTGGAAAACCTGCTCAGGTGATGGAAGTTCCAATACATAGCCGTTTCGGTGACTGTTGGCCAGGTGTTGCGGATCAAGTCTCGGCGAACATTAGCAAGCCTTACATTTCTAATGTAGGCAATTGGCGTCACGCCGAACGTTTCGACGAAACCATGGTGCAAGGTGCGAGTCGTCGTTCTGAGTTGTTTGACCAGCGCTTTCATGCACAACGCTTTTTTTGCATTGCCGTGAATGTATTCAATGGCTTCTATCGCGACTCTTCTTCTGGTCGGGGTTTTAAGCGCGGAGCGTCCAACCGGCGTCAGAGCCCGCAGCAATGAAGTCAGCAGTGCACTTTCAATACCTGACGCTTTCGAGCTGTCACGCTGTTTTGAAGAAGGGGTTTTGATGTCGATTGCGTAAGCGCTGATCGCTTGAATGGCAGCTTGTATCGATTTGAAATTGGCCACCTGAAAGCGCTGTTCCTTTCGATTGGCCAGTACGTCGATCGCGGGATGATTGTCCAGGCACTGGGCATAGTGTTCCAGCGTCGTGGTCAGGGTAAACAGCGTTTCATTCGGCTCGCAGGTGTAATGCACAGGTTCATCGCTATGCAGCGCGATGATTTCGTTGGGGCGCAATTCATGATCATTGACGATGGGGCGTCCAACGGACGTCCGTGAAATGGCAAAGCTGACACAGCCATGAGGCACAGAGCTGATCAGAGTGACAGCCGAATCAAACTCCAGCCGACTGCATTGCACTCTGGGGCTATGCATGAGCTTGTGCTGTCGAATGTTCGCCTCATGTTCTGATGTCATGAGGTTTATCTCCCATCGGCCAATGGTGATATTGGCGTTGTCCGCAGGAGTAGCGGTTACATGAAAGACTTCATCAGGGATGTTCATGGGATTGAAGGCTCTTCAGCAAAATGGACGGCGCCAGGCAGTGCCGGCATAAGCTCCAGCGCCGCGGAAAAAACGTACGCGTCACTCAGGGGGGTATCCACCAGGCTCTGAAGTTTACACGGCGCTATTTTTGACCCAAAAATGGCCGATGTTTCACTGGCCGGGCCGATGGCGGCGGCATCAAAGGCAAAATAATCTTCGACTCGATAATCTGTGCAAATCTTGTAACGAGCGTGTTCATCGTCGAGCGTCTTCTTGTTGCTTTCAACACGCGTCATCTCGGCACTGTAAACTTGCTTGTCATAGGCCATGGCCTTGAGAGAAAGCAATACACCAAACGAAACGGTTGCGAAGTTTTTTAGCTGCATTGACGTGCTTTCCTTGTTAGTGATTATTCAGTCAGGGCCTGGTGCCAGCCGCATGATGCTCACGGCTCGGCCTGTGGATGATCACGCACCGGCGATGCTGATTAAAGTCAAAAACTCATATTGCCCAAGGTCAGGCAGTCAAGCGAAAAGCAATGACTATAGTGGGATCAGAGAAGGGGCGTCGTTGATAACGTGTTGTGGCGGAGAAGGTAAGGAATTGTCATTTGCCCCTTCGTCGTCCTGAGACTCATTCTCGGAGTAAATCTGCAGGTGCGATATTTTTAGTTTTTCATTCGGACTCAATTCTATTAAATAGAAATCGATCTCGGTGCTGCCGTTGGAGTATTCATCGTGTGCCACTGAATGAAACGGCAATGCGGCTAGAGACAGGACTGCCAGCAACTGGGTCATCATCGGTATGACGGCTCGCAAAAATGTATGTTTTCGGGTAAGCCTGGAGCCGTTGTGCGCTGAGCGACAACTGATACGGCTCCGGAACGCTAGAGGAGGGACTTTGAAGGGGGAGAACGGCTGATACAAATTAGTAATTATTATTTTTATTGTTTGACCTGGTTTCAGCAGACTCAGTGATTCATGCAGCGCAGACGGCCAAGATCGTGCACGTAAAAACACACGGTGCTTTTGTCATTGGTAGGGATGAGCTCGTAGTTCAGCACGGCACCTTCTTGCAGAACATATTGGCGTCGGAAAAAAAGATCAGGCGTTTTTTCAATGGCAAACAGTTCGGAGTCCTGGCTAAGTTTGACATTGCTTATTTTTATCTGAACGTGATGTTTGCTTTCGCGAATGATGTCCGCGGTAATAGTGGCGTTACGAATTTTTCCGTTCAGGCTTTCCAGAGTGGTTTGCGTCAGTCGAGCATGCCCGATGGTCAGATACTCTTCGGTATTGAGCTGGTTCAAATCTTCCAGCCATTGACGGGTGATGGTTTGATAACTGGTATTTTCCATGTAATAGGACGGCGAATAAAACAGGGAGAAAATACAAACGGCATTGATGATTGCAAGCACTGTCCAGTGCGCAATGGGCGGAATTGACTTCATAGGGTTGTCTCCAGACATTGCCGGATCATCAATGCGAGGTCTTTTTGATCGCTATTCAGTTGAAGATTTACGGTGCTTTCATCTGGCCGAACGCATGAAACGGAGTAGTTTGATTTAAACAGATTCAGCCAAACCTGACCTTTCAAGTTCAGCGAAGCCTGTTGAACCTGTCTAGCCGAAAGATCCCTCAGCGATTCAGCTTCAGCGACGCTATTGCCTACTGCATGGATCGTCAGGTCGTTCTGTTTGAGGCTGGAGACTTCTACTTTCCGTGTGTCGAAATCGGAGTGGAAACCGGCAAATGCGCAGACGCCCAAGGTCAGGACATAAGCGACTGACAGGGCCTTGGTCATGTAAGTCGATTGTGTGGTTTTGCCAGAAGGTGGCGGGACAGGCTCATCTTCGGCTGGCGCAACAAGCTCTTCAATAACGGGCGCAGAAGGTGGCATGGCTTGCTCTTCTGGTGCGAGCAAGTCTGTCTGTGCATCGACGACATACTGACGGTTGAAACAATAACCTCGTCGAGGAACCGTCATCAGAATCTCATGATCCCGACTGTCATTAAGCAGGTTTCTAAGGGAAAAAACGGCCTGATTCAAACTGCCGGAGGCGACGACGCGGTCATTCCAGGTGTAGTCGATGATCTCATCACGGCTCTTGGTCTGGCCGGGCTCCATCAGCAGCAGGTCCAGGAGACGGGATTCAGCCCGGCCAATCGTGGAACTTTGAACATCGCCATGCAGCGTCGTGATGGAAAGCAAGGCGGTATCGGGGTCGAAAAGGACCATGGCACCATTTTTCAACTTGAAGGCGTAGCGCATGGGAATCCTCCGTTCAGGCGGTTCTGGCTAAGTATAGAGACGGTTCGAATGAGCCGGATTTGACGTGAACATTCTTGTCAGGGAGCTGAACGGCTACAAGCGGACAAGCGCGGAAGGTGCGGAGGGAGCCATTAGCGAAGGCCGGTGTCAGCGCATAAAAAGCATCACTGGAATCAAGGAATGGTTACCCACGAGGTTTCTATCGAGGGCAGTGATGATGCTCGATACGGGTCTTCGGCGCTATCCGAAAACTGCGAGGCGGGTTTTTCAGGCAGGCCAGCGCTCCCTCAAGGAGCGCCTAAATCAAGGCAAAACGTTGTAGCCACGCTGTTGCAGACAACTGCTGTACACGGAGTTGTTGGCGGTAATGCTTTGGTCGGTGGCGGCAGCGTCCTGACGGCGCTCCTGGCGTTGTCGTGAGCCCCCGATCACCACGCCGGCCGCGGCGGCGCTGCGCGCATTGTTCTGGCGATAGTCTTGCTTGATATCGTCGTCGACCTGGTCGTAGAGGTTGTCATGTTGCCGGCCTCGAACCTCCGCAGCAGTGGCTCCGACGGCCGCGGCTTTGGTCGCGCCTTTTACCCGACCACCCGATGGCGTTGTGTTCTGTATCGGGAATTGCGCATTGGCCTGTGATTGGCAGGCGCTGGTGTCTTGCTGGATCGTCTGGGAAGTTTGGCTCTTCAGTGGTACCACCGTCACCGCCAATGCCTGCGCACTGGCGAGCAATACCAGGATCGATAAGGTAAACATCAGTATTTTCATCAAGCCGGACTCTCGTAAACGTCGTTGCATAGCCTGACGCTTTGTACAGGCCAGAGGCTGAAACCCCACGCACGTCTGCTCGCAATGGGGTATGCCGCGGTGCTTACTGCTTGGTCAGGAGTGCATGCATGTCATTCGTCATGTCTTTGAGTGCGGCCTTGAAGTCATTGGCCGCGATAGGCTGGCTGGCGTTTTTCAATGTCGCGCCGAACACCTTGCGTACCACCTTGGCAACTGCCAAACCCGTGTTGGCATCGATCAGATCGGCTTCAATAAACAACTCTGCGGTCTGATCGCGATGACCGGTAGCGGCTTGAGTGGCGCCGATAATCCCGCCGATTGGAACGGCCTCATACCAATGCATACCTTCGTTGTTGGCACTGACATGGGTAATCGCCGCCTGCAAGATCAATGTCCGCGAAGTGGCCGGTGCTTGTTTTGCATTCGAGACCACGGTGTAGGAAGGGGCAAGGGCTGTCTTGATGCTGTTGCTGGCCATCGTTTGTACGTCTTGCAGGGTTTTCAGGTTGACGCGCTCGGTTGGCTTCGGCGCGGGATACAGCTCTACTTCCTTGAACACGACAGTGGTATAGGCATGAGGATCAAACCCGGGTGAGACCCAGCGCAGGACTTTCTGTTCGCTTGGCGTCGTTTGCTCTTCCAGTCCCTGATAGTTAGCCAGAAAGCCCGAATACTGCTCCTGCTGCGCCACTTTCGAGACGCAGCCGACCTGAAACACGCAGCTCAAGGCGATACCCGCTATCCATTTATTCGACATGCTCATGTGTTCTGTTCTCAAGTGATGAAAGTTGTCATTAAGGTTCCGACAAGGCGGGGCAGATGCTGCCCGCAATGGCTGGATAATCCGAATCAATAACCCTTAAAAACTATTAAACGTGGCCGCCAGTCCGTATCCGGTCTCACGCTCAAAAACTTCCCTCGCGCTCGTGTCATGAAATGAAAAGCCATTGTCGTCTGATGAGAAGCGGTTCCCCAGGCGGCGTCCTACAGTCCAATCAGCGCAATTCGACGCAGCAAGCCAACATTGCAGATTGGAGAATAAGAAATCATGGCCAAAGCCGTCCGCTTCTACGAAACCGGTGGTCCCGAAGTCCTTCGCTATGAAGACGTGGAAGTCGGCGATCCCGGTCTAGGCCAGGTTCGTCTTCGTCATGTGGCGGTTGGCTTGAACTATGCCGACACCTATTTTCGCAATGGCACCTATCCGATCCCTATGCCCAACGGAATGGGGGTTGAGGCGTCCGGTGTGGTTCAGGCTATCGGCGAAGGCGTGACCAATGTCCAAGTGGGGGACCGCGTCACTTACACCGGTTTTCTCAATACCTTGGGTGCCTACAGCACCGAGCGTCTGATCGCGGCGGCACCGCTGATCAAGTTGCCGGAAACCATCAGTTTCGAAACCGCCGCCGCCATGACCATGCGCGGCCTGACTTCGTCGTACCTGATGCGCCGCATCTACGACTTCAAGGCGGGTGACACTATTTTGCTGCACGCCGCTGCCGGTGGTGTCGGCCTGATCGTTTCGCAGTGGGCCAAGTTGCTCGGCGTGAACGTCATTGGCACCGTGTCCACCGAGGCCAAGGGTGAAATTGCCCGGGCTCACGGTTGCACCGAGGTCATCAATTACAGCCATGAAGACGTCGCCCAGCGCGTTCGTGAAATGACCGACGGCGTGGGTGTCAACGTCGTGTTCGACAGTGTTGGCAAAACCACCTTCGAGGGCTCGCTGGATTCGCTCAAGCGTCGTGGCTTGATGGTCTGTGTCGGGACTGCATCCGGTCCGATTCCGCCGTTCAATCCAGCGCTGCTGGCGATGAAAGGCTCGCTGTACATGACGCGCCCGGCCTTGGCTGACTACATCGCCGATCCGGCGGAAAAAGCCGAGCTGGCCGGCGAGTTGTTCGACCATGTCGGCAGCGGTCGGATCAAGATCGAAATCAACCAGCACTACGCCTTGCAAGACGCTGTTCAGGCCCATCGCGACCTGGAGTCACGCAAGACCACTGGTTCCTCGATTTTCGTCATTTAAGGAGTTGCCAGCCATGAAAGTCGAACAATTGACCTGCAGCATTGGCGCCGAACTGATCGGCGTCAACCTCGCCGACGCGGTGCATGACGGCGGTCTGTTTGCCGAGATTCGTGCCCAGTTGCTCAAGCACCGGGTGGTGTTCCTGCGCGATCAGGACATCAGCCGCGCCGACCACGTGGCCTTCGCCCGTCGCTTCGGCGAGCTGGAGGACCATCCGGTGGCCGGCAGCGACCCGGATCACCCGGGGCTGGTGCGCATCTACAAGAATCCGGACCAGCCAATGGACCGCTACGAGAACGCCTGGCACACCGACGCCACCTGGCGCGAAGCCCCGCCGATGGGCTGTGTGCTGCGTTGCGTAGAGTGCCCGCCGGTGGGTGGCGACACCATGTGGGCCAACATGGTCCAGGCCTATGCGAACTTGCCGGAAGACGTAAAGGTGAAGATCGCCGACCTGCGTGCCCGTCACAGTATCGAAGCGAGCTTCGGTGCTGCCATGCCGATTGAAAAACGCCTGGCGCTCAAGGCGATGTACCCGGACGCCGAACACCCTGTGGTTCGCATCCATCCGGAAACCGGTGAGAAGGTGCTGTTCGTCAACGCGTTTACCACCCACTTCAGCAACTACCACACCCCTGAGCGGGTGCGCTTCGGCCAGGACGCCAATCCTGGCGCCGGCGAGTTACTGCGTTACCTGATCAGCCAGGCGTATATCCCCGAGTATCAGGTTCGCTGGCGCTGGAAGCCGAACAGCATCGCCATCTGGGACAACCGCAGTACCCAGCATTACGCGGTCATGGATTACCCGCCGTGCCATCGCAAGATGGAACGCGCCGGGATTATTGGCGACAAGACGTTCTGACCGACCCTCTCTGAATTCGAACTTGTAGACACGCCTGCCAGGCATGACCGGCAGGCGGACAATCATAAAAACTGGAGTAACTCATGCAATTCTTCGACGATTCCCTGCACCCGGAAAACATGGAAAAAGTGGTCATCACCGTGGCCCCTTACGGCCCTGAGTGGATGCCGGAAGATTTCCCGGAAGACATCCCGCTGACCATGGACGAGCAAGTCCAGAAGGCTGTCGAGTGCTATGAAGCCGGCGCTACCGTGCTGCACCTGCACGTACGCGAACTGGACGGCAAGGGTTCCAAGCGCCTGTCCAAGTTCAACGAATTGATTGCCGGCGTACGTGAAGCGGTGCCGGACATGATTATCCAGGTCGGCGGTTCGATTTCCTTCGCACCGGAAAGCGATGGCGAAGCCGCGCTGTGGTTGTCCGACGATACCCGCCACATGCTGGCCGAGCTGACGCCAAAACCGGATCAGGTCACGGTGGCGATCAACACCACCCAGATGAACATCATGGAACTGCTGTATCCGGAATACCTGGAAGGCACATCCCTGGCCAACCCTGCGTATCAGGCTGCCTACAGCGAAATGACCGTACCGGCCGGCCCGTCCTGGGTTATCGAGCACCTCAAGCGTCTGATGGACAACGACATCCAGCCGCACTTCCAGCTGACCGGCATGCACTCTTTGGAAACGCTGCAGCGAATGGTGCGCAAGGGTCTCTACAAAGGTCCGTTGAATCTGACCTGGATCGGCATCGGCGGCGGTTTCGATGGTCCTAATCCGTTCAACTTTTTCAACTTCATCCACCGCGTGCCGGACGGCTGCACCCTGACCTCCGAGTCGCTGCTCAAGAACGTACTGCCGTTCAACACCATGGCGATGGCCATGGGCATGCACCCGCGTGTGGGTAACGAAGACACTATCATTGATCACAAGGGCGATCGTTTTGGCTCGGTGGCACAGATCAAGCAAACCGTGCGCATCGCGCATGAACTGGGTCGCGAAATCGCTACCGGTAAAGAAGCCCGCGAGATTTATCGCATCGGTGTGAAGTACGACACTATCGAGGAAACCCTGTTGGCCAACGGCATGGCCCCCAACCGCAAGGCTGGGCAAAAAGGTGTGCCGCAACGCGGCTGACCGACAGCGGGAGCGAGGGGGGTAGACCCCTCGCTCGCTGCAGTGAAACACGCTCGATAACAACAATAAAATAATGTTTCGAGGAGGCTGCATGGCCTTTCACCCAATCGCCGCTGACGATGACGACACCAGTGGTGTCGGCGTTGCGCGTACATATGCCTGGATCGTCTTCGCACTGACGTTCGGCCTGTTGATTTCCGATTACATGTCCCGCCAAGTGCTGAACGCGGTATTCCCGATGCTCAAGGGCGAGTGGGCGCTGACTGACGGCCAGCTCGGTTTGCTCAGCGGCGTGGTGGCCTTGATGGTCGGCCTGCTGACGTTTCCGCTGTCGTTGATGGCTGACCGCTTCGGCCGGGTTAAAAGCCTGGCGCTGATGGCACTGCTGTGGAGTCTGGCCACGCTGGGTTGCGCGCTGGCGCAGGACTACCAACAAATGTTTATCGCCCGCTTCATGGTGGGCGTCGGTGAGGCTGCCTATGGCAGCGTCGGTATTGCCGTGGTGATTTCGGTGTTTCCGAAACACATGCGGGCTACCCTGGCCAGTGCCTTTATGGCGGGCGGGATGTTCGGCTCGGTGTTGGGCATGGCCCTGGGCGGCGCTATCGCGGCCAAGCTGGGCTGGCGCTGGTCCTTTGCCGGCATGGCCTTGTTTGGTCTGCTGCTGGCGGTGCTTTACCCGATCATCGTCAAGGAAGCGCGCATTGCACCGCAGCGCGCCGCCGAGGCGGGCAAAAAAGTCGCCGCGGTGGTCAAGCGCCCATTGCGCACGTTGTGCTCCAGCCCTTCGGTGATCGCGGCTTACATCGGCAGTGGCTTGCAACTGTTCGTGGGGGGCACCGTGATTGTGTGGATGCCCAGCTACCTCAATCGCTATTACGACATGGCGCCGGACAAGGCGGGTGGCGTCGCGGCGATCATCGTCCTGTGCAGCGGCGCCGGGATGATCCTGTGCGGCATGCTCAGCGATCGACTGTGTCGCGAGTCGCCCGAGCGCAAGGTCGCACTGGCCATCGCTTATTGCCTGGGCAGTTGCCTGTTGCTGTCGGCGGCGTTCGCCTTGCCGCCGGGACCCTCCCAATTGCTGTTGATTGGCCTGGGCATGTTGATTGCCGCGGGCACAACCGGCCCGGCCGGGGCGATGGTTGCCAACCTGACCCACTATTCGGTGCACGGCACGGCGTTTGCCACGCTGACGCTGGCCAACAACTTGCTTGGCCTCGCGCCGGGGCCGTTCATCACCGGCAAGGTGTCCGACCTGATTGGCTTGCAAGCGGCCTTCCAGCTGGTACCGCTGGTAAGCATCGCGGCAGCGGCGGTGTTCTTTTTTGCCAAGTGCCATTACCACAAGGATATCGCCCGGTTGGCGGGTGAGCGTGTCAATGATTCTGTCAGTGAAGCTGCGGTAGAGGTGAAGGTGTGAGTGTTCGTTTACGTATCGATGTGTTTTTCGATTTCATCTGCCCTTGGTGCTTGATCGGAAAACGCCAACTGGAACGCGCACAAGCGTTGTTGCATTCGCAGCAGCCGGATGTGCTGGTGACCACGGTGTGGCACGGGGTGCAGTTGTTGCCTCACCTGCCGGTAAAGGGCGAGCCGTTCGCCAAGTTCTACCTCAACCGTCTGGGCAGTGCCGAAGCGGTCGCCATGCGTCAGGCCCAGGTGCAGCAGGCGGCGAAAGCGGTCGGGGTAGACGTCGACTTGAGTCGCATCACCACCATGCCCAACACCGCGGACGCCCACCGTCTGTTGGCGCATGCCAATTCGCGGGGTAGCACGGCTCAGCGTGAACAGTTGCTTGAGCGCCTGTTCGCTGCGTACTTCCAGAACGGCGAGGATCTTGGTCGCCGCGAGACGTTGATTGCCATCGCGCAGTCGTGCGGTTACGACGCTGACGCGGTGAGGGATTACCTGAAAGATGAATCAGGTCCCTTTGTCGGAAATGAAGTCGGGGCCTCCAGCGGTGTGCCGAGTTTTCTGTTCGACCGCCAATTAACGCTGGTCGGCGCGCAGCCTGCCGAGGCGATTCTGGGCGTCATGCATGAAGCCTTGGAGCGCCAACGCGTGCGGACGCCGTCATGACGCGTCGTGTCCCGCTGCCTGCCGCAAAACTCCCGCAGGCGGGCGGTCGTGCACTGTTCGAATTCGAGAACAAAAGCCTGGCGTTGTTCAACGTCGACGGCGAGGTGTTTGCCATTGATGACAGTTGCCCGCATCAGGGCGCTTCGCTGTGCGGCGGGCGTCTGGAGGGCAGGGTGATTCAATGTTGCGCCCATGGCCTGCGCTTCGATCTGCGCAGTGGTTACTTGCTCAATTCCACACAGCTCAAGGTCAACAATTATCTGGTCGACGTCATCGACGGCCAGGCTTTTATCGTTATTGCTTCTGAGGAGTCCGCGCCATGAGCGCCATCGCTCTCACCCGAATCCATAGCCGAACACGTGAACTGGCACCGGGGTTTATCGTCAGTCTGATCGTGGCGGCAGCCGCTTCGTTTTTGTCCGAGCACTACGGTGCACCGGTGATGCTGTTTGCCTTGCTGCTGGGCATGGCGCTGAACTTCCTGGCCGGGGAGGGCGTGTGCAAGGCCGGCATCGAATTTACTGCGCGCACCGTGTTGCGCATCGGCGTGGCCCTGCTGGGCATGCGCATTACCCTTGAGCAGATTGCCGGTCTGGGCTGGAAGCCAGTTGCGCTGGTGGTGACGCTGGTGGTGGTGACCATTGGCGTTTCGGTGATTGCGGCCAAGATGCTGGGTTTTCAGCGTTTGTTCGGCATGCTCACCGGTGGCGCGACCGCGATCTGTGGCGCTTCGGCGGCGCTGGCGCTGGCGGCCGCCTTGCCCAATCATCCGCAGAAAGAACGCGCCACACTGTTTACCGTCATTGGCGTGTCAGCCCTTTCGACGATGGCGATGATTGTTTATCCAATGATTGCCAACTGGTTGTCATTGTCACCGCAAATGGCGGGTATTTTCCTCGGCGCCACCATCCACGATGTGGCCCAGGTGGTCGGCGCCGGTTACAGCATGTCGACCGAAACGGGCGACACGGCCACGGTGGTCAAGCTGATGCGAGTCGCCATGCTCCTGCCGGTGATCGTCTGTGCGGCCATGGTCACGCGCATGCAAGGCGCCGAAACGGGCGGCAAGCGACCGCCGCTGCTGCCGTGGTTCGCCGTCGGTTTTCTGCTGCTGGCGTGCATCAACAGCACGGGATGGATAGCGCCCGTCGTGCAAGGCACGGTCAATGACCTGTCGCGTTGGTGCCTGGTGGTGTCCATCAGTGCCCTGGGCATGAAGACTCAGCTCAAGGAACTGGCCTCCGTTGGCATCAAGCCGATCCTCCTGATGGTGGGGGAGACGGTGTTCCTCGTCGTTTTGGTGCTGCTGTTGCTGCGCTGGGGATTCTGAACCCGATCAACATCCGTTTTATGGCAGGGCCGCACGGGGTTTGACTCCTCAGCGCTGTGCGGCTCTCGGTCGGTGTCACAAACGCCGGCTTTTCGCGGTGACTGTATACGCAGTCGCCGCTTTTTTCGTTGGTTCGAAAACACTTCATTACCAACTGCCATAGGGGATGCCGAAACGTTCGATATAGCGTTGGGAGGAGTCTTTGATCTTCCAGGCGTAACGCCCTTCGTTTTTGCCGAGATAAGGACCAAGAGGCTCGATGCCGACTTGCCCTCGGTCGACTTTATGGGCGCGCAAGCAGTCGTCCGAGACCCAGACCTGAATGATGCCGCCCGGCGCCAGTCCCACATTCAGGGCTGCGCTCGGGTTGGCGGTGAACTGAGGGGTTTCGTGGCAGCGCTGGGCCGTTGAGTTACGCATGATGTCGCGGGTGGAATCGGAGATATCGACCCAGCCGGCGTAGGTCTTGCGTTCGACTATCGATTGCCAGCGCACGAAGATGCGTTTTGGCAGGGTGGCCCCCGTGACCGACTTTCCCGCTCCGCCGATGCCTACCCAGCCTCGTGCGGTTTCAGTTCCATCGTCATGATCACTTCTTGCGGCTGCACCCGATGCGACAGCGTAAAACATCTGACCTTTGATGTCTTCGACTGCCGAGGTTTCCACCCAAACGGTCATGTGTGCGGGCTCGGTGAAGCCAATCCCCCGCGTGCCACCAGTTGCACAACATTGGGAAAGAAACGCGGCATCAACTACAACTTGACCCCGGGGGCTGCCGGGCTGCGCACATAGCCCAGGTTCCTCAGGCCGCCCACAGACGCGACAGTGTCGAACAGGCCAATAAATCCGGTGGTGACCCCTTCGCCAAAGCCCTTGCCGAAACCTTGGGTGAACAGGCTATCCGGTTGGTCCAGGGAGTCTTTGAGCGGGCTATTGGTTCTATTTAGGCACAAGCAAGCGAAATGTCGGGCGGCAGCCGCACCACGGCTGAAGCCGAACACGTCGAAGGTCAACGCGCCTATTTGGATGTTTGGGTAGAGTCCATGAAAGGCACGCAACCGTTGTTTGATTTGACCGAATGCCTGAAATACTCGTGCTTCGATACCCGTTTCACCGCGCCCAAACGCCATGCCCAATAAACTGTCTGGCTCGCCAGCCGATGTTCCAATTCCATCGATATAAACGTTGTCGAATGCCAATTTCTTCTGAAGAATTTCTTGTGCTGTCGACTCCAAGTACAAGTCATGCAACCGCTTAACATTCGTCACTTCCCCTCCATAACGACTGTCAGGGTCTTGCATGTACGGCTTGCAACCCCCATCCATATCCTGCACGGACACCGGATGATGAGCGCCGCACTTTTGTCCCATCTCGACATTGAACGGTTGTTGCCAGTGCCATCGAAAAACACCCCGATACGCAGAGTGATCTTCACCCGCGAAGCTTCCTCGCGTGCTTCCTTGTCTTCCCAGGCCGTATTGAGCGCTTCCTCCATTGCTCGTTGTCGGGCCATTGCTTCGTCGTATTTACGTTGTTCCGCTGCCTGGTCCGGTCGCGGTCCTCGTCTGTGGCGCAGGCTGCGGCAAATAGCACATTGGCAACTCCCATAGCCATTTTTCATGGATGCATCCCTCGAGCGCAAAACCCTTCCCTGGGCGCCAAATCAAATGATTGGTTTCAGGGAAAAACGATGCGCTGTGGGGGATGGGCGACGCTGCCAGTCGCCGCCTGATTACTTGTAGGATCGGGATGGGATGCTTGAAGCCTGGAACTGTCAGAAAAGGCTTCAGGCAATGAACAGTGGCGGTTACACGGGTGGCTCAATGTGGTCGAGCACCCGGATCGCCGTGATTTCCGCCACCATGATGCTGTTGGAAATCCCCAGCAGGGCGTGACGCGACTCACCCTCCAAATGATCGACCAAGTGATGGACCATCACATCGATCGCAGCCAGTGTTTCGACCAAAAACACTCCCAGGGTTTCTGCCGTCGCCTCCGGGTTCACGGCAAACAGCTTGCTGGGTTTGCGCGCGGCGGCTTTGATGTCGGCATTCGACGAGAAGTGGAAGTTGAGCGCGCGCTCGGCGGCCTCATTGAGTTTTTTTGAATCGGGTTCGCATGGGGAAACCGGATCGGTGTCTGGTGGGTTGGGCGTTACCTTGAACATGGTGAAACTCCTAGAGAAATGGAGCTGCCACGATTCGCTGCGAAACGAAAATAAGGTGGCAACTGTACGCGGGTTCGCAGACCAGGACTCTAGGAACCCGGCAGACCCGAAGGTCTCCCACGCACAGCCGCCATGACATGAGAGACAGACCTGAAAAAGCATCTGCTCATGGACGGTAGACGTTGTGCGTCTAGAGATTTCCCAGGCTGCGAAACCCGATCACTGATGGGCAGTGACACGAATCAAATTACCGGGCGGCCCCAAGGCGCACAAGCCGGCGGATTCTGGCGTAGCCGTAGGCAACGGCGCAAGGTCTTGTGGCTTTCCGGAAGTAACCTGGACGGGTTTTAAACAAGCGCTTTCGGGCGATGTTTAATACCCCGAATACCCAAGGGGGAACTCAGGGGTTTGGCGGCCTCAGGATTCGTGTTGACCCGGGACAGATTTGGCGGCGCCTTGCTTTTGTGCACGCCACGCAGCCGGTGGCATGCCGAACTGGGTGATGAACCAGCGCGTGAACGAACTCGCCATCGAGTACCCGAGCATGTCGGCGATGCGGCCCAGCGAGTAATTCGGGTTCTCCAGATAACGCAGCACCAGATCACGGCGCACGTCGTTGATCAGGTCGTTGAAGGCGCAGCCGTCGTCTTTGAGGCGGCGTTGCAGCGTTCGTACGTTCATGCCCTGGGTCTGGGCGATTTGCTCGATGGTGGCGCGTCCCATTGGCAGCAGCAGGTAAATGGCCTTGCGCACCTCGAACAGCAACGACTCGCCTTCATGGCTCAGCAACGAGTCGAGGTAGCCCTGGGCGTAACGCGCCATGGCCGGGTCGGCGTGGGGGTTGGTCACGTCCAGGCTGGCATTGGGGCAGACAATGCCGTTGAACTCGCTGCCGAACTCCACCGTGCAGCCAAACAGGCGGCGGTGCAGTTGCAGGTTGTCTGGAGGCTGGTGGGTGAAGTTGACGCTGTAGGGATGCCAGTGCGCGCCGAGCAGCGCAGCACACAAGCGGAACATCACGCCGATGGCCAGTTCGTTGGCCTGCCGGGAGGGCATCGGCGTATCGGTCACCACCTCTTCGCGAATGATCACCATCTTGCCGGCCTCTTCAATGAAAATGGCCAGCGAATCATTCATCAAGTGCCGGTAATGCACTACCACCTGCAAGGCTTCGCGCAGCGTGCGCTGGTGTGTAAGCAGCAGGCTGACCACGCCGAAATCCGAGAGCTGGCGCGACTCGGCCATGCTCAGGCCGAAGCTCTGGCAGCCACTGGCAACGGCCGAATCTTCCAGTACACGCACGGCGCAATCGATAGGGATCCGGTGTTCCGGCGCCAGCAACTGAGCCCTGCTCAAGCCGTTGGCAGCCAATACATCACGCGGGTTGAAACCCAGGTAATTAGTGACCTCCAGGTAGTTGGTCAAGACGGCGGCGCGAACAAGCTTGGTCATGCGTGGGTCTTCCCTGGGCCGGTAACGGTGGAAACGAGCGTGGCGACTATAGCCAGCACGTCATGAAATGGAAAGTTGTTGCGCAAGCGCCGAACGGCATCCGGATCCCCCTCAAATCACTTCCGTCTCATCGCGACATAACCGTCTCACGTATTGATTACAGTGGCCTTGGGCAAACCTGCCGTGGTTTTCGACCAGCGGGCACCTCACGTCGACACCCCCGAATCTGTCATGAAAAGAAAAGCGACTGACGTCCAATGAAAAGCGCCCGGGGTGGGGGCTCTTTAATGTCAGCACTACAAAAACGTCTGACCTATGAGTCAGTCGAGTCATCGAGAACGCGTAGGTGCTGATGTGGACAAACTGCAAACTGCTGCAACCGTTTTAATCGTACCTGGCTTGCGTGAGCACGTGGCCGAGCATTGGCAGACATTGCTTGAAGCCAGGCTCGCCAAGGTACGCAGCGTCCCGCCGCTTGAAACCGACAAACTCGACTGCGCTGCACGGGTCCGTGCGATCCAGCACGAACTGGAGCAGATCGACGGGTCGGTGATTCTGGTCGCCCACAGTGCCGGCGTATTGATGGTCGCGCACTGGGCCGCCTTGCACCGCCGTCCGATCAAGGGCGCTCTGCTGGCTGCGCCACCGGACCTCGATGCCACCTGGCCGCAAGGCTATCCCTCTTCTGATTCTCTGCGCTCCCATGGCTGGAATCCGCTCCCCGAAGGTCGGTTGCCGTTCCCGAGCCTGGTGATCGGCAGCACCAACGATCACTTGGCCAGTCTCGACGCTGTCACTCGCATGGCTCGAGGCTGGGGTGCAGAACTGCGCAATCTCGGTGCAGTCGGTCATCTGAACCCGGCTGCAGGATTTGGCCACTGGCCAGAAGCCGAAGCTTTCATCCTCGAGCTGGATCGTTAATTCAGGCGCCGGTTGGCCCTAAGCCAAACGGCATTTGCCCTCATTCCTGAGCAACGCAAAACCCTGGAACAAGGGAATGCGTGAGGGCGGCTGCGCTTAAAACAAATACAAAAGGCGGAGACAACGCAATGCACAACAATAAGAGTCACGGGTTCACGGTTTCGCGCTACACATTGCTGGCCTCAGCCATTCTGGCCGCGTCCATGCCAACCGCCCAGGCGGTTGAACTGGATACCGGTAATCCGGACTGGACCGCGCGTCTGGATAACACCATCAAGTACAACTACGGTGTGCGCACCGAAAGCGCCGACAAGCGCATGTTGGGGACGCCAAACAACAACGACGGCGACTACAACTTCCGCAAGGCTGGCACCAACATCACCAACCGTATCGACCTGTTGACCGAAATGGACGTGGTTTACAAAAACGCCATGGGCTTTCGTGTCAGTGCCGCCAGCTGGTACGACAAGGCGTATGAAAACACCGGTTCCAACTCCAACCCGTTCGTCAACGGCAACGATGCACGCTCCGGCCTGGTGGCCAACGATCCGCGCCTGGCCGCCGTCACCAACGACAACGTCGGTTTTGGCAGCCCGCACCTGAGCAACTATGCCCAGCGTTACTACACCGGTCCGTCCGGCGAAATCCTCGACGCATTCGTGTTCTACAGCACCGAAGTGGGCGAGGAATCTTTGCTGAGCGTCAAGGCCGGTCAGCACAACGTGTTCTGGGGCGAGACCCTTCTCAACCCGGTGCATTCGATCAGTTACGGCCAGTCCGGCCTTGACCTCGCCAAGCTGGCGGCGTCCCCGGGCACTGAAGCCAAAGAACTGTTCGTGCCGCGAAACCAACTGTCGACGACCTTCACCGTTAACCCTGAATTGACCATCGGCGCGCAGTACTTCCTGGACTGGGACGCCGCTCGCTTGCCTGAAGCCGGCACCTATTACGGTGGTTCAGATCTGGTGGGCTTCGGCGCGCAATCGTTCCTGTTGGGCAACACCAACGCCGTGGTTCCGGGCAGCCCGCTGCGTTGCGGACTGGCGCCGTGCAACGGCTTGACCAACGTGGTTCGTGGACATGACCTGACGCCGCACAGCAGCGGCGACTGGGGAGTGATGGCCAAGTGGTCTCCGGCCTGGCTGGACGGGACGCTCGGCGTCTACTACCGCGAGACGTCGGAAATCCTGCCGCAAGCCTGGCTGGATGCCCGAGGCATCTCGTCGGCCAACCCGAATGGCACTCGTCCAGCAGGGCAAGTACCTGCCGTGGTCAACACGCTCAACTCGTTGAACACCGCGACCTATCAACTGGCCTATGCCGACAACATTAAAGTCTTCGGCCTGAGTCTGTCCAAGGACGTCGGTGGCGTGAGTGTGGGTTCTGACCTGAACATTCGTCACAACATGCCGCTGGCCAGTATCCCGGCAATCGTCAGCTCCACCAGTCCGCTGGGCCTGGGCAAAGGCCTCGGCCTGTTGCCGGCGCGCACCGCTGACACGGGCGTGATCTACGACACCCCGAGCCGCGGCGACAGCATGAGCGCCACCGGCGACACCTTGCACTGGACGCTGAACGGTCTGATGACCATGCCTAAAACGCCGGTATTCGATTCGGCCACCCTGTTGGGCGAGCTGTACTACAGCAACCTGCTGAGCCTCGATGACAAGAACAAAGCGCTCTACAAGGGCGAAGACAGTTATCGCGGTATTGACCAGCCGACCCGTGACAACTGGGGCGTCGCGGTCAACTTCACACCGACCTGGTACCAGGTATTCCCGGGCGTCGACCTCAACGCGCCAATGTCCGTCAACGTCGGCCTCGCGGGTGTGTCACCGGTGTCCGGAGGCGGTGCCAAGGACACCGGCAACTATGCCTTCGGCGTGGGTGCCGTTGTGTACAACAAATACTTTGTCGACCTGAAGTATGTGGACTCTTTCGGCCAGACCGACAAGTGCAATAAAAGCGGCGTGAGTACCGGCCCGACGGGGGGCGACGGCTCTACTCCAAACGCCTTCAGCGGTAACGAAAACTATGCGTGCTACGCCGGTGGCTACTCGTCCTTTTCCGGTGGCGGTGCCACGACTGAGGATCGTGGTGCTGTTTACCTGACGATGAAAACCACCTTTTGATTCACCACTCGCTTACTCGACGTAAGCAGGAGAACCTCAACATGAAATATGTACAAACCGTGTTGGCTGCCTCGCTGGCGATGATTGTTGCCGCACAGGCACACGCTGCTGTATCTGCTCAGGATGCCACCAAACTGGGCAGCAGCCTGACCCTCGTCGGCGCTGAAAAAGCCGGGAATGCCGATGGCTCCATCCCCGCCTATGACGGCGGCCTGACCACGCCACCCGCCAGCTTCAAGGCCGGTGACAGCATGCGCCCGGATCCGTTTGCCAACGAAAAACCGCTGCTGGTCATCGACGGTAAAAACGTCGATCAGTACAAGGGGCAGCTCACCGCCACCACCGCGGAATTGGCCAAGCGTTTCCCGACGTTCAAAGTCGAGGTGTACCCGACTCACCGCACCGTTTCGCTGCCTAAAGCGATCCTCGACAACGGCGTGAAAAACGCCACCGGCGCCAAGTCCCTTGAAGGTGGCCTGGCCATCGACAATGTGCTGCCGGGCGTGCCGTTCCCGATTCCGCAATCGGGCAACGAGGCAATGTGGAACTTCCTGTTGCGCTATCAGGGCGTGAGCATCAACTCCAAGTACGATTCCTGGAACGTTGACTCCGCGGGCGTACCGAGCCTGGCGACCACCGGGCAGGCGTTTATCTCCTACCCGATCTATGAAAACCTGGCGCAGCCAATCAGCAGCGCCGACGTGTATTACCAGATGAAGCTGCAATACACCGGCCCGGCGCGTCGTGCCGGCGAAGCGGTGATGCTCAAGGACGCCGCCAACCCGCTGCAACAACCGCGTCGTGCCTGGCAGTACCTGCCTGGTCAGCGCCGTGTGAAGCTGGCACCCAACCTGGCCTACGACACGCCTAACCCAGGCACCGCCGGCGCCGGTACTTACGATGATGTGTTCGTGTTCAACGGTGCGCTGGATCGCTACGACTGGAAGCTGGTCGGCAAGCAAGAAATGATCGTGCCGTACAACACCTACAAGTTGACCTACGTGCAGGATCCGAAGTCGATCACCACGCCTAACCACTTGGCACCGGACTTTGTGCGCTGGGAAAAACACCGCGTATGGGTCGTCGAAGGCACCCTCAAGGCCGGTGCACGTCACATCTACGCCAAACGTCGCTTCTACCTCGACGAAGACAGCTGGACCGCTGTGGCCTCGGACCAATATGACGCCCGTGGTCAGCTGTACCGTGGCTCCTTTGCCTTCCTCAGCCAGAGCTATGACAAGCAGGTGCCTGACTCCACGCCGTTCATGATTTATGACCTGGTGGGCGGTTCCTACAACATCAACGGGGTAGTCGGCCCTTACGGCGGCATCAAGTACATCGATCCGCTCTCCAAGGCGCAGTGGTCATCAGAATCCCTGGCGGGCGCTGGCATTCGCTGAGCAAACCGCAACAAGGCGTTCATCGGTCCACGGCCCGCAGCCGTGTGACCGGCGACGGTCGGTGCTCGCCGATCGTCGTAGCGCCGGTTTTCAACGTCGGGCCGCACGCTTGCAGTGCCTGACGCGGTTTTCCCAAGAGGACGCGGTATGTGTTCGTACAAAAAGTACCTGCAGTTAACGCTCGGCGCCCTGCTTGCTATGTCGCAGGGCGTCATCCAGGCAGCCGGTTACGTCGATGTGCTGGACCTGCCTGCCAGAGTCAGTCCGCTGGCGGTCAGCAGCCCGTTGACCGGCATGACCCGTGCGGGCGACCGATTGGTTGCCGTCGGGCAGCGTGGGCACATTCTCTATTCCGATGACAGCGGTAAACACTGGCAGCAAGCCGTCGTGCCAGTGAGTGCCGATCTCAGTGCGGTGAATTTTCCATCGGCCAGGGAAGGCTGGACGGTCGGCAATGATGGCGTGGTGTTGCACAGCGAGGATGCTGGCGTGACCTGGCGCAAGCAATTGGATGGCCGTCAGATCGGTGAATTGCTGGTCAGGCATTACGGTGCGTTGGCCAGTGCCGAACCGGGCAACGAACAATGGGCCCACTGGGCCGCCGAAGGTCAGCGCCTGATGGAGCAGGGCGCCGATAAACCCTTGCTCGACGTCTGGTTCGCCAACGAGCAGGTCGGCTATGTGATCGGCGTGTTCAACCTGATTCTGCGCACTGAAGACGGCGGGCAGACCTGGACCCCGTTTCAAGACCGCACCGATAACCCGCAAGGCTTTCACCTGAACGCCATCGCCTCGACCGGCGACGCGTTGTACATCGCCGGCGAGCAGGGCCTGTTGCTCAAATGGGATGACGCCAGCCAGCGCTTCGCCGCCGTGCCGACGCCTTATCAAGGCAGCTTCTTCGGCGTGCTCGGCAAGCCCGGCGAAGTGCTGGTGTACGGTTTGCGCGGCAACGTGTTGCGCAGCACCGATGACGGCCAGAACTGGACCGCGCTGGACACCGGCCTGCACATCAGCGTCACCGCCGGCCTCATCGATAACCATGGTGACTACCGCTTGTTCACCCAGGGTGGGCAGATGCTGGTCAGCCAAGGCTCTGGCGCGCAACTGCACCTGGTTCAGCAGCCCGTACCGACGCCAATAGCTGGCGCCTCCGAGGCCGCCGACGGCTCGTTGGTCGTGGCTGGCAGCCGTGGCGCACTGGCGCTGTCCGTCGTTAAGACCTCGAACCCTTAAAGCGAGTACCCAGACATGGGCAACATAAAACAACAAGAAGCCATGCCGGTGATCCGCGACGTGCGCGATTTCGACCGTCGCTCCGGCAACCTGCTGGAACGCCTGGTCTTCAACTACCGCCCGCTGTTCATGCTGCTGATGGCGCTCGCCACCGTGGTGCTGGGCTACATGGCGGCGACCCGCCTGGAGCTGCGCCCCAGCTTCGAAAAAATGATTCCGCAGAGCCAGCCGTACATCCAGAATTTTTTGGAAAACCGTGCGTCCCTGCGCGGCTTGGGTAACTCGGTGCGCGTGGTGGTGGAAAACACCCAGGGCGATATTTTCGACCCTGAATACCTGGACGTGCTCAAGCAGGTCAACGACCAACTGTTCCTCACCGAAGGTGTTGATCGAGCGTGGATGAAGTCGTTGTGGAGCCCGTCGGTGCGCTGGACCGAAGTCACCGAGGAAGGCTTCCAGGGTGGCTCGGTGATGCCCGACACCTACCAGGGCAACCCTGCAGAAATCGAACAACTGCGCCAGAACATTTCCCGCGCCGGGATCGTCGGCAGCCTGGTCGCCAGCGATTTCAAATCCAGCATGCTGATCGTGCCGTTGCTGGACAAAACCTCGGCCACTGGCCAGAGCATCAACTATCATCAGTTTTCGCAGATGCTCGAAGAGCAGTTGCGCGACAAGATCGAATACGCCGGTGACAGCGCCGCGCGCAAGTCCGGTGTGGAAGGCAAAGGTCACTACAAAGTCCGGGTGATCGGCTTCGCCAAACTGATGGGCGACCTGATCGATGGCCTGATTCAGGTGATGATGTTTTTCGGCCTGGCGGTGATCACTTCGCTGGTGATCATCTACGCCTACACCCGCTGCGTGCGCAGCACCTTGCTGGTGGTTGGCTGCTCGCTGATCGCGGTGGTCTGGCAACTGGGCATCGTTGCGTGGCTGGGTTATGCCATCGATCCATACTCGGTGTTGGTGCCGTTTTTGATCTTCGCCATCGGCGTGTCCCATGCCGCGCAGAAGATGAACGGAATCATGCAGGACATCGCCCGCGGCACCCATAAACTGATCGCCGCGCGCTACACCTTTCGTCGTCTGTTCATTGCCGGCGTCACCGCGTTGCTGGCCGACGCCGTGGGTTTCGCGGTACTGATGCTGATCGACATTCCAGTGATCCAGGACCTGGCGATCACCGCCAGCATCGGTGTCGCGGTGTTGATCTTCACCTCGCTGTTGCTGATGCCGGTGGCGCTGTCGTACGTCGGCGTCGGGGCCAAGGCTGCCGAGCGCGCACTGAAAATCGACACCCGCGCGGAAAAGAACAAAGGCTTCGGCCGACTCTGGGATTTGCTCGACCGTTTCACCACCCGCAAGTGGGCCATCGGTGCAGTCGTGGTCGCGGTGTTGATGGGCGTCGGCGGTTTCATGGTCAGCCTGCACCTGAAAATCGGCGACCTCGAAAGCGGGGCGCCGGAGCTGCGTGCTGACTCGCGCTACAACCGCGACAACGCCTACATCACCCAGCATTACGCGCTGTCCAGCGACCTGTTCGCGGTGATGATCAAGACCGCCCCGGAAGGTTGCCTTAACTACAAGACCCTGGTATTGGCCGACCGTCTGGCCTGGGAACTGCAACAGAGTCCGGGCGTGCGGGCGACGACGTCGCTGGTCAACGCCGTACGCCAGATCACCGCCGGCACCTACGAGGGCAACCCCAAGCTCAACAGCATCCAGCGCAACCAGGACGTGCTCAACTACGCCGCGCAGCAAGCCTCGGTCAACTCGCCGGAGCTGTTTAACAACAACTGCTCGCTGATGCCAGTGATCGCTTTCCTCAAGGATCACAAGGCCGAAACCCTCGACGCCGTGGTCGCCATCGCCGACCAGTTCGCCAAGGAAAACAGCACCGAAGATCGTCAGTTCCTGCTCGCTGCCGGCAGCGCCGGAATCGAAGCGGCGACCAACATCGTGGTGCGCGAGGCCAATCACACCATGCTGCTGTACGTCTACGCGGCGGTGACCTTGTTCTGTCTGATCACCTTCCGCAGCTGGCGCGCGACGCTGGTGGCGCTGCTGCCGCTGGTGCTGACGTCGATCCTCTGCGAAGCCTTGATGGTGGCGATGGGCATCGGCGTGAAAGTCGCGACCTTGCCGGTGATTGCGTTGGGCGTGGGCATCGGTGTGGATTACGCGTTGTACCTGCTCAGCGTCCAGCTGCATTTCCAGCGTCAGGGCCTGTCGCTGTCGCAGTCGTACCGTAACGCCGTGTCGTTCACCGGCCGCGTGGTCGGCCTGGTCGGCATCACCCTGGCCGCCGGCGTGGTGTGCTGGGTCTGGTCGCCGATCAAGTTCCAGGCCGACATGGGCATCCTGCTGACCTTCATGTTCCTGTGGAACATGCTCGGCGCGCTGATCCTGATTCCAGCCCTGTCGTACTTCCTGCTGCGTGAAAAATCCCTGGAGACGCATCCTGTCGAGGACGCTCCGCTGGCGCCCGCCGAAGAGACCGCCACCGCGCACACTTCACCCGTTCCTCATGCCTTGAGCACACCTGAGTAAGTCACTATGTCCGAATACAAAGCTCCCTTGCGCGACATGCGCTTCGTCCTCAATGAAGTCTTTGAGGTGTCCAGCCTGTGGGCGACATTGCCTGGCCTGGCCGAGGTGATTGATGAAGAGACGGCTGCCGCGATCCTGGAAGAGGCCGGCAAGATCACCGGTGAAGTGATCGCACCGCTGAACCGCAATGGCGACGAACAAGGTTGCACCTGGAACAACGGCGAAGTCATCGCGCCGGACGGTTTTGTTGCTGCGTACCAGGCGTTCGCCGAAGGCGGTTGGGTCGGTGTGGGCGGCGATCCGCAGTTCGGCGGCATGGGCATGCCCAAGGCGATTTCGGCGCAGGTCGAAGAGATGGTCAACTCGGCCGGCCTGTCCTTCGGCCTGTACCCGATGCTGACGGCCGGTGCCTGCCTGTCGATCAATGCCCACGCCAGCGAAGAACTCAAGCAGCGTTACCTGCCGAACATGTACGCCGGCACCTGGACCGGTTCGATGTGCCTGACCGAGGCCCATGCCGGCACCGACCTTGGCCTGATCCGCACCCGCGCCGAGCCTCAGGCCGACGGCAGCTACAAGGTCAGCGGCAGCAAGATTTTCATCACCGGCGGTGAGCACGACCTGACCGAAAACATCATTCATCTGGTACTGGCCCGACTGCCGGATGCACCGGCCGGTCCGAAAGGCATTTCCCTGTTCCTGGTGCCCAAGGTGCTGGTCAACGGCGACGGTTCCCTGGGCGAACGCAACGCGCTGTCCTGCGGGTCGATCGAACACAAGATGGGCATCAAGGCTTCCGCCACCTGCGTGATGAACTTTGACGGCGCCACCGGCTGGATCGTCGACGCGCCGAACAAGGGCCTGGCGGCGATGTTCACCATGATGAACTACGAGCGTCTGGGCGTCGGCATTCAGGGCTTGTCCCTGGGCGAGCGCTCGTACCAGAACGCCGTCGAGTACGCCCGTGACCGTCTGCAAAGCCGTTCACCAACTGGCGCGCAGAACAAGGACAAGGCTGCCGACCCGATCATCGTCCATCCGGACGTGCGACGCATGTTGTTGACCATGAAAGCCTTGAACGAAGGCGGCCGTGCGTTTTCCAGCTACGTAGCTCTGCAACTGGACACGGCCAAGTACAGCGAAGACACGACCACGCGCCATCGTGCACAGCAATTGGTGTCGCTGTTGACCCCGGTGGCCAAGGCGTTTCTCACCGACATGGGGCTGGAAACCACCGTCCACGGCCAGCAGATTTTCGGCGGCCACGGCTATATCCGCGAGTGGGGCCAGGAGCAATTGGTGCGTGACGTGCGCATCACGCAGATCTACGAAGGCACCAACGGCATTCAGTCGCTGGACCTGGTCGGGCGCAAGATCGTCGGCAGCGGCGGGGCGCTTTACCGCTTGTTCGCCTCCGAGGTTCGCCACTTCGCCGCCAACGCCAGCGCTGAGCTCGGCGAGTTCAGCAAACCGTTGAACGCCGCCGTGGACGTCCTCGACGAATTGACCGCGTGGGTGCTCGACCGTGCGCAAAACAACCCGAATGAAATCGGCGCCGCCTCGGTCGAGTATCTGCAAACCTTCGGCTATGTCGCCTACGCGTACATGTGGGCATTGATGGCCAAGACCGCCATCAGCAAGCAGGCCGAAGACGACTTCTACGTCAGCAAACTGGCTACCGCACGCTTCTACTTCGCCCGCCTGCTGCCACGCATCCATTCATTGAGCGCATCGGTCAAGGCGGGCAGCGAGTGCCTCTACGAACTGGACGCAGCGCAGTTCTGATCGCCGAGCCAATGCATTAAAAAGGACCAGGAAACCCAAACATGATGGCGACAAAAATAATCCCGCCCGCCGATGGCGCCTATGCCTATCCCTTGCTGATCAAGCAACTGTTGCTGTCCGGTGCACGCTACGAGCCGGGTCGCGAAATCGTCTACGCCGACAAACTGCGCTACGACTACCAGACGCTCAACAAACGCATCCGCAAACTGGCCAACGCCTTGACGGCCGCCGGCGTGAAAGCCGGGGACACCGTGGCGCTGATGGACTGGGACAGTCATCGCTACCTGGAATGCTTCTTCGCCGTGCCGATGATTGGCGCAGTGCTGCACACGGTGAACATTCGTTTGTCGCCGGATCAGGTGCTGTTCACCATGAACCACGCCGAAGATGATCTGGTGCTGGTGCATGATGATTTCCTGCCGTTGCTCGAGCAGGTCCAGGCTCGGTTGACCACCGTCAAAGGCTATCTCCAACTTACCGATGACAACGCCGCCAGCACCTCGCTACCGGTGCTGGGTGAATATGAGCAGTTGTTGTCGCTGGCATCCGACCGGTACGACTTCCCCGATTTCGACGAGAACTCGGTGGCGACCCTGTTCTATACCACCGGCACCACTGGCGACCCGAAAGGCGTGTATTTCACCCACCGCCAACTGGTCCTGCACACCCTGAATGCCGTCGGCACGTTGGGCGTCTATCAAGGCCAGCCGTTGCTGCGTTCCGATGACGTGTACATGCCGATCACGCCGATGTTTCACGTGCATGCCTGGGGCGTGCCGTATGTCGCCACGTTGATGGGCCTGAAACAGGTGTACCCCGGCCGTTACGAGCCCAACAGCCTGGTCCGGTTGTACCGTGAGGAAAAGGTCACCTTCTCCCACTGCGTGCCGACCATTCTGCAAATGATCCTGAACTGCGCGGCCGGGAAACAGACCCGTTTCGAGGGCTGGAAAATGCTCCTCGGTGGCAGCGCATTGACCCTCGGCATCGCCAGCGAAGCCAGCGCCAAAGGCATGGTGGTCCACAGCGGTTACGGCATGTCGGAAACCTGCCCGCTGCTGTGCCTGAGTTACCTGCGTGACGACGTGCTTAAACAACCCATGCAAGAACAATTGGCGACCCGCATCAAGACCGGCACACCGGTGCCTATGGTTGACCTGAAAATCGTCGATGCCAGCGGCAACGATGTTGTGCATGACGGTGAGTCTCTCGGCGAAATCGTGGTTCGTGCGCCTTGGCTGACCCAGGGTTATTTGAAAGAACCGGCAAAGGGCGCCGAACTCTGGCTCGACGGTTGGATGCACACCGGTGACATGGCTTCCATCGACTCGATGGGCGGCGTGGAAATCAAGGATCGCATCAAGGATGTGATCAAGACAGGGGGGGAGTGGATCAGCTCACTGGAACTGGAAAGCCTGATCAGCGAACACGCGGCGGTGATGTCCGTCGCGGTCGTCGGCATTGTCGATGAACAGTGGGGCGAACGGCCCATGGCGATGGTGGTGTGCGAGCCGGGTCAGTACCTGGACAAGCCAATGCTTGAGACGCACCTGCAGACGTTTGTCGAGTGTGGGCGTATCAACAAATGGGCGATTCCGAAGCAATTTAAATTCGTGGCTGAGATTCCCAAGACCAGTGTCGGGAAGATCAACAAGAAGCTGATTCGGGAGAGTGAGGTGGGCTGACGGTTGGCCTTCTTGGGTAGATAAAAGAACGTGGCGTGAGGGAGACCTCACGCCACGTTTGCGTTTATGGCTGCTTGTTGTTTTTTGGCCGTTAATTAAAGATTTGTCCTACGTCAACATCCTACTTTCCTGACTTCTTTCCTGATTGATCCCCGGCAAAGTCTCGCGCGCTCAAATTTCTGCGCGAGGGATTGCACATGTTCGACCCGATTTTCCACCTCACTTCATGCCGTTCGGTGCGTTGATGGCGCACATCGCCCGCATCGAGCAGGAGCTCGACCGTTTTCCAGACACCCTGTCGCTCTACCGTGAACAGCTGAAACGCTGGTTCAGCCAAGCGGCAGACCAAGCCAGTCACATTGCTGATTTGCCTTCGTTGATGGGTATGGAGCGGATCATTCGTTTCGGCGACACCATCACCACGATGAGCAGTGGCGATGACGATTTTCTCTCTACCGTCGTGCAATGCCCGAAGGGTGGAAAACTGGAGATCGAGAGCAAGTTCGAATCGGTTTATGACGTGCCCGTGGGGAATATTCAGGTCGATGTGATTGCTATGGATGGCGGCAAAAAAACGCCTATCACGCTTGATCAGAACGGCAAAGGGATTTTCACGGGGGAGGTGGGCAAGTTCTATCGCATTCACGTCAACGATGAAGTAACACCACAGCAAGTCGATGATCTTTTCTCTTCTTACGACGGTCTGACCGCAGAACTGGAGGGCTGGCTACGCAAAGAATGGGAAGGGTTTAAACCGCAGTGGTCGCAGTCGACTTTTGCGGCCGCCGGGAATGGAATACTCGCGGGAAGTTGGGCGGCGATTTCTGGTGTGTGGGACAGCGTCAGCCTGCTCTCTGACATTCTGCAGAATCCTCGAAAGTTCGTTGAGCGCTTGGGCAGTGGTGCCGACCATTTGGTGGAATTGGCTGAACAATTTCCGGCCACGATGGAGAAGGTTCAGTTACTGGTCAGTGACGAAGCGGCGCTCTGTTTATTGCTTCGCACCGCGAGCCTCTGGTTGGAGATGCTGCCGCCCAGCGAAATCGCCGGTAAAACGACTGAAGCGGTTTCGACGGCAGTGGTGCAGTTGCTCATCGATATTCTGATCGGAATCGTTTTGACCTTCGCCGGTGCGGGGGCGGGCATTGCCTATCTGGGGATGCGTCTTGCGCACTACGGCGCCCGGATCGTCAGCGCCGTATTGGGTTTCGTCAAAGCGATCTTCACGATCATCAACAGTTTCATGTCCTACGTGGATCGCTACAAAGCGGTCGCCGCGCGCGGCGTCGCGGCCGGTTTGAAACAAGGCCGCATGCAACTGCGTTGGGATGCCAAACGCAACACCACCCTCAAGCAAAACGAACACCACGACAACGCCCCGGATCAGGCGAAAAACCCCAACGGCGACGCCGCCGATTCCGCCAATAAAACCGCCACCAACAAATGCCCGGTGTCGATGGTCACCGGCGAAGAACTGCTGACCCTCACCGACGGTGCGCTGGACGGCATTCTGCCGTTCGACTTCACCCGGCTCTATCGCACCAGCGCTGCCGAAATCGATGGCGGCCTCGGTTTCGGCTGGAGCCACTCGCTCTCCCATCGACTGGAGATCGACGGTGACAGCGTCATCTGGATCGACCACGAAAACCGTCGCACCACGTTCCCGCTGCCGACCGCTGAACGCCCGGCGATTCACAACAGCCTGTCCCGCGCGGCGATTTATCTCGGGGCTGAACTCGAAGAACTGATCCTCGCCCAGGCCGGCGACGACGCACGGTTTTATCACTTTCATCACGGTCGACTAACAGCGATCAGCGACGCTTACGACAACCGCCTGCGCATCACTCGCGACCGCCAGGCGCGCATCCAGCGCCTCGACAACGGTGCCGGCCGCGCCTTGCGTTTGCGTTATGAACGCAGCCATTTGGTCGCCGTCGACTATCAGGCTTTTACCCCGGCGCAGACGCTCGATGAGTGCTGGCAGACCGAGCAAACCCTGGTCAGTTACACCTACGACGAACGCGATCAACTGATCGAAGCCAGCAACGCCGCCGGCGAAAGCGAACGCTACGACTACGACGAGCAGCACGTCATTCTCCAGCGGCAACTGGCCGGTGGGGCAAGTTTCTTCTGGGCGTGGGAAAGGTCCGGCAAAGCGGCGCGCTGCATCCGCCACTGGGCCTCGTTTGCGCAGATGGATGCACGCTATGTCTGGGATGACGCCGGCAGCGTCACCGTGCACAACCTCGACGGCAGCGAAGAGGTTTACGTCCACGACGACCACGCCCGGCTGGTGCGCAGAGTCGAACTGGATGGCGGTGAACAGCTCAAGGCCTACGACGATGACGGCCGATTGATCGCCGAGCAGGACCCGCTCGGCGCCGTCACCGAATACCGTTACGACGAAGTCGGACGCCTGATTGCGCTGATTCCGCCGGAAGACGAGCCCACGGCCTACGAGTATCGCAACGGTTTCCTGCACGCCCGTTATCGCGGTAAAGCGGTCTGGAAGTATCAACGCAATACCCAGGGTGACATCACCGAAGCGACCGACCCTGACGGCCAGGTCACCCATTACCACTACGACGACAAAGGGCTGCTGCTGTCGATCCGTTACCCCGATACCAGTCGGCATGTGTTCGTCTGGAACGGTTTGGGGCAACTTGTCGAGGAGACGTTGCCGGACGGCGGGCAGCGGCGCTTTTCCTACGATGCTCTGGGGCGGCAGCTTACCCGTCAGGACGAACATGGCGCGGTCACCCAGTCGCAATGGGACGCCGTTGGCCGACTGATCCAGACGACTTTGCCTACCGGCGCCAGTCGTGCCTATAGCTACAACGCCTACGGAAAAATCACCGCCGAACGCGACGAACTCGGCCGCATCACGCGCTATGAATACCTCGACGACCTGCACCTGGTCAGCCGTCGCCTCAATGCCGACGGCACCCAGCTGAAGTATTGCTACGACAACGCGCAGCTGTTGCTCACGGAAATCGAAAACGAATCCGGTGAACACTATCGGCTGGACTACACCCCCGGCGGATTGATCCGACAGGAAACCGGCTTCGACGGTCAGCGCACGGCGTACGTCTACGACCTCAATGGCCAGCTGCTGGAGAAAACCGAGTTCGGCGACGATGGTTCACAACTGGTTACCGCCTATGAGCGGGATTCGGCCGGCCGATTGCGGGTCAAAACCCTGCCCGACGGCGTCAAGGTCGAATACCGCTACGACAGCCTCGGCCGGCTGATCGGCGTCGACGACGGTCACGACCATCCGCTGGAATTCGAGTACGACCGACAGGACCGCCTGATCACCGAACATCAGGGCTGGGGCACGCTGCGCTATGGCTACGACGCCTGCGGCCAACTCAATCGCCTGCGCCTGCCCGACGGCAGCAAACTCGATTACCACCACGCCAAGGGCGGCGCGCTCACCGCCATCGACCTCAACGGCGCGCGGCTGACCAGCCACCAATTTGCGTTTGGTCGCGAGCAACAACGCCAACAAGGCCAGTTGCTCAGCGAGTTTGCCTACGACGATCAGGGCCGACTGAAGGCTCACGCTGTCAGCCAACAGCAACAACCGCTGTATCGCCGCGACTACGCCTACAGCGCCAACGGCAATCTCGACCATATCGCCGACACCCGCCACGGCCAACGCAACTACACCTACGACCCGCTCAACCGCCTGACCCGCGTGCGCCACACCCGCGACACCCCGCCGGAAAACTTCGCCCACGACCCCGCTGGCAACCTGTTGATGCAAGACCGCCCCGGCGCCGCGAAAGTGCTGGTCAATCGCCAGCTGATGCAAGGTGATCGCCACTATGACTACGACGCCTTCGGCAACCTGATCCGCGAACGCCGCGGCACCGGGCAAAAACTCGTCACCGAGTACCGCTACGACTGCCAACACCGCTTGGTCTGCGTCACCACTCCGGACGGTCGCACCGCCAGCTACCGCTACGACGCCTTCGGCCGCCGCATCGCTAAAGCCGTCGACGGCCACACCACCGAATTCTTCTGGCAAGGCGATAACCTCATCGCCGAAAGCAGCCGCGAACACTACCGCAGCTACGTCTACGAACCCGGCAGCTTCCGCCCGCTGGCCATGCTCGACGGCAAAGGCCCACGCAAAGCCTGCCCGTTCTACTACCAACTCGACCACCTCGGCACACCGCAGGAACTGACGGATTTTGGTGGCGAGATCGTGTGGTCGGCGAGGTACAACGCTTACGGCAAAGTCACGCAGCAGGCGTTCGGCGGGGGCGAGCAGCTTGAGCAGCCGTTACGGTTTCAAGGGCAGTATTTCGATGCTGAGAGCGGCCTGCATTACAACCGGCATCGGTACTATGATCCGGAGGTTGGACGGTACCTGACGCCGGACCCGGTGAAGTTGGCGGGTGGGCTGAATCAGTACCAATACACGCCGAACCCGACGGGGTGGGTTGATCCGTTGGGGTTGAGCTCGACGGACTGTCCATCGCCGAACAATAAAAAAAATGTCGGCTGTTCGTCACCCGATGTCGTTAGCAAAGCTGTCATCAATGCCGGTGATCCGACTCTTCCAAAACCTTTGCCCAAAGAACAGGCTAAACGCCAAGTACTGTCGTGGGAAAAAGAATACGGCATGCATAGTGTTGAGAAACACTCCCCTGACATCCAAGATAAAGCTTTGAAACAGCGCACTATTGATGGAAGTCACCCAACCAAAAAAGGGGTAAAGGAAAAAATTAACTCAAGTTCACAATTTACTAGTTGGACTTTACAGTGCCAAGCGATCGGATATGCTATTGCAAAAATGAATAAAAAAATTCCTGAGCCTAGTGGGTATGATAAGCACGGTAATCCGGTTGTACGAGTGAAAATTCCAGGCGTGGGGAGAGGATATAAGCCTAATCATAAGGATCTGGATAACCCCAAGTTCGTAGAAGTTATGAATGAAGCGGAAATACGATTTGATAAAGAAAATATTAAACGGCCCTTTACGGCATTTACTAGATAGAAACGAGGTGTAGATAATTGAAATCACCATTTGAAAATGTAAACTTGGCTTGGGAACCTCGTCTTTCGTATTTGTTGGCAGGCCTTGAAATATATGATCGGGAGGACACGATAGGAGATGTTGTCCGTAAATATAATCCTAATATTAGTCAGGATAGATGTGAGATTATTGAAAAATTCGTAATTTGCAGTTTGGATTATCTAAGTTATAGACACCGTTTTGCTTTATTGAAAGTACTTGAAGTGGCCTTGGCTGATGGCAGTTATGACTTTTCGACGCAATTTGAAAGTGATTATGAGGAATGTAGCACCATTGCGTGGGATGAAACGGAGATTGAGAATCCTCGTGGTTTTTTTGAAGATATATATAGATTGGCATGCGCAAAGTGGAAGGATGATCTTCAAAGAGCAGCGTTAGAAGATCAATCCACTTGGTAAGCTGCAAAGGGAACGGATTTATTTTCTTGCCAGCTTCGAAGGTGTTGTTATGGCGCAACAAATAAATCCGTTCCCTTTTTAGTGTTTAACGTGAGGCATCATAGTGAGCACTATCATTTGGAGCTTAAGCCTAGCCATCTAAGTTGGAGTCAGGCAGATAAAAAAAGGCAGTTGTAAAAGTCGAGCCTGATGGATATTAGCTTGGTCACCGAACTGGCTTTGTTGCCTGTCGGTAAAGGGGGACGGATTTATTTTTGCCGTTAGCTTTGATAAGAGCAAAAAATAAATCCGTCCCGAATGGCACTTACTTAACATGTTTTGGGTGCCCGTTTTTTCTGACATCTGCCCTTGCTGACCGACGTGGCTTGGTCAGCAAGGGGTAGGCTTGAGGTCTTCGTTTTATGGCTCGCGGCTCGATACGACCAGGCCGGTTTCCAACGCGCCTTTGAGCGATCAGCGTCAATAAATTTGAAAGGCCATTCTCTTCTTCAGGACTGCCATATTGTCGCAGCGCCAGCCATAGCTGAAGGCTGTGTTTGAAGCTCAGTTCGCGAGGTAAACAGTCAGCTAACAGAGCCGATTGCGCCATCAGCATTCGGATCAGATTGTGAGCCAACAGATAGACCCATAACTCCTTGACTGCCATGCCTGGGGTTTTGCAGCTTAACTTTCCAAGTCCCAGCGTAGCTTTGAGATTTCGCAAATCCAACTCGACATGCCATCGCCCCTTGTACAAAGATTTGAGGGCTGTTTTTGGTGTCTGCCTCGGGCAATGCAACGTGGTCACCAATGTCTTTTCGCCAGCCTTCAGCTCCCGCACGGTCAGTCTTTCAGGTGCCTGTTCGTAATGCGCCTGACTCATCCAGGCTGGCCTTCTTTCGGGCTTTTTCAACTCGATCAAATGATCTTCCGAACCGAGACTCTGCCCCAAGCGAAAGTCCGTACTGCGCCGTCGAGCGCCATATTGTTCGAACACGCCATCGATACCTCTTCGTTGCAACTCGCACAGAAGGAAGTAGGTTGCGTAGTAAGCATCGCCCAACAAAATGTCGCCTGTTTTCAACGTGTCGAGCATTGATCTGAGCAGCGTCTGTTCATTGCCGCCCTTGCCTCGGAAACGCCCAAGGGCGGCATCTAAAACGGCGCCGCTGGAGAGGCAAACGATGCCAACCACTCGACACAGCGGAAAACCAACTTCCACCTTCTGACTGCGTGACTGCGGATAGGCCCCCTGATTGGCTGCGGTGTAGGGCATGCTGACCGTCGTGCCATCCACCAGCCGCACAGGCCGTCCCATCCAGCGCCACGACGAGGGTGCGTTATCACTTATCGAAGCACCTGTGTGCCTGACCAGCGTGGAAACCATTTCCACAGGCAGGCGCTTTCTGGCTTTGCAGTAGGCGCTCGTGCGAGTGCTGTTGGGCTTCATGCCGCCACAAAACCGCTTGATGGACAAATCGTTGACGGCGTTCTGGCAGGAACGGTCGGCACTCATCGCTTGAGCCAGAAACATGGACAGCGTTTCAGTCGGCGGAAACAGGCGCTCCCGATACTCCGGCAGTGCAGACTCGACGCGCTGTAACAGTTCGGGCGCAGTGAGCAGATTGAAAAACGCATAGGCATCGCAGTCCGAAGCGTGTCGATGAAAACGTTGCTGTTGATGCTGGAGAATTTGACGTCTACGATTCATTGGGGCTGTGTCCTTGGTTCGTCGGGGTGTGTTCGCAACTATCACCGTAGACCAAGACCAGCCCTTCTTCATTTTTTGCTTTCAGCTCAAGTGGTTAGCTACTAAGGAAGTGCCATTCAAATCCGTCCCCTTTTTCCCAACAAGAAGCTGATTCGGGAGAGTGAGCAGGGCTGACGGTTGAAGAAATTGTCAGGCTCGTTGGGTAGATGAAAGAACGTGGCGTGGGGGAAACCTCACGCCACGTTTTCGTTTGGGGTTGCTTGTTGTTTTTTGGGTGTTATTTAAGGATTTGGCCTACGCCGTTTTCCTACTTCTCTGACTTCTTTCCTGATTGATCTCCCGCAAAGTCTCGCGCGCTCAAAACGCTGCGCGAGGGCGAAATTTCTGGGCAAGGTCGTCGGAAGTTTCCTTCAAGTTGTAGCGGCTTTGATGAACTGGTGCGAAGTGAGAACCATGGATAGTCTTTGGCTGTCGCTGCAAATGCAGTGGCAGGGTGTAGGAACCCTTGGATTTTCACCGCGCGTCAGCGCTGTCGTGTGATTGCGGCACTTACTTAGTGTCCGTAAGATCGTTCGCGGCGGCTGTGCGCGGGACACGCTTCGGCGTGGCTGAGTTTGGTGGATCCTCAGTTTCCTACTCCCGCGTACGGCTGCCACCCAAGCCCGTAGGAAGGCCGTTGGTAGCTTAAACTTATCCGCCAAAGGTTAAAAAAAATGAAAACCCTTCACCCAGATCCACCCTACGAAAAACCAATCCCTCACCCCAAAAGCCGCTTCATGGCCCTCACCAGCAACTGCACCGACATGCCCACGCTGTTCGTCGATACCCACGCACCGCTCGACGTTTTATATGAAGCCGCCAACTACCGAATTCGTGCCGTCACTCAGGTACTGGAAAACATGTCGATGCGCGGTTCGATTGAGTGCGAATCCTTCATCCTCAGCGACTTTGCGTTGCTGTGCGCCATCCCATTGCGCGATGGCTGCGATGTGCTGGATGTAGTGGGCCGGCGATTGCGGGCAATGCCTTCGCAGTAGCGACTGGCTTCCTCCCCACAGGGTTGCTGTTGGGTCAGAAAGTTTAACGAAGTTTCTGATGCACTGGATCAGTGCGCAGGGAGTAGTTACCAACCGGTTGGTGTCACTCCCTGCGCACAAACTCACTCAGAGCAAATAACCCGCTGCCTGGGCAAGGTGGTTGTCCTGCGCCCCAGCGATCAAGTGCAATGGAATGTGTTGCTGTTGTTCTTCCATGACGGGCACTTCGAAGCACCCCACAATTTGAACGTGCCGCTCACTCAATCCGGTCGACTCTTGTGCCTGTAATTTAGCCATTCTCGCGTGGTTCGCTGCGATTTCACTGAGGGTTGACACGTTAAATCTCCGGTGACTCACCAGGCGTTTCGCCGGGGTCCTTAAATGTTGAATTGATTGTCGCTGCGTCAGAATAACGTCGTTTCCGGGCGGCTACGACCGGCCTTTGCAATCCCCAAGCCAGACACAATGAGCATGGCGTCAAAGATTTGCCTATACGACGAATGGTTCAAATGTCCTGAAAACCCGGGCAATGATCCGGGGTTTTATATTCAAAAAAGGAATAAATAAATAATTATTTATTCCTTTTGTTGTTTGTGCAGGTGATGCACTTTGAAGGCCTGCGCATCCGCACGGATGCGTCCGCCACCAGACAGGAAGCCTCATCATGACCATCAAAGCGATCAACGTCCGGAACCAGTTCAAGGGCGTCATCAAGGAAATCGTTCAAGGCGAAGTGGTGTCCGAGATCGACGTGCAAACCGCCTCTGGAATCGTTACGTCCGTAATTACCACGCGCTCGGTGCGTGACCTTGAACTGCAAGTGGGCAGCGAAGTGATTGCCTTCGTCAAATCCACCGAGGTCTCGATCGCCAAGCTCTGAAGCCAACCGGCAGTTCAGCCAACACGCACGTTGTAACAGCAGCTAGCGTTGCGGCTTGTCCCCTTTTTAGAAAGGACGGGGATGCTATTGGAAAGCCGCCGCAAAGGGTTGCGGCGGCAGGTCAATCAATATTGGCCGAGGCGGGCGGTATCGGTGTAGGCATTGCAGGTGCTGGTGTCCAGGCACAGTGCCATATACACCGCTTGCTTGCCGCAACCACGAACACCCACGGTGTATTCGGTACGGGCATAGCCATATTGCATTTGGGCTACTTTGCTCGACAAGATGGTCGGCGTTACAGCCTGGCAGTTCATTTCGAAGGCTGCGCGAGTGGTCACCACCTTCAACGCGGCATCTTGATTGGCAGCAATAAATTGCTGGTTAGTCTGGCAACCGGCAAGGCCAGCAGCCAGCAGTGCCAAACCCAGCAGGGCACGGCTTTTGTTTTTGATATTCATCGGGACTGTGCTCCATTAATGTGATTTTGCCAATCAAGCGAAGGGTCAGTGTCCTGCCTGTGTCTCTGCTCAGCGAATGCTGACAATACGTTGATGATCCGGACCACGTTAAAGCTAGTCGCTCAGGCCGCGACTAGCCAATTCTCTATTGAGCCTTTCGCCCTCCGATAGGTTGCCCGGCGACATTCCATGCCCAACTTTTTCAGGTTGGGCTTTTTCATGCCCGTCGCAAAAGCCTGCTATTGGTCTTTCTCGCAATTGACCATCCACGACACGCCAAACCGGTCCACCAGCATGCCGAAACGCGCCGCCCAGAACGTCTGTTCCAGCGGCATGTGCACGGTGCCGTCTTCCGACAAGGCATTAAAGACCCGTTCCGCCTGCGCGATGCTGTCAACATTCAGCGAAACCGAAAAACCGGCCATGTCATCGACAGGACGATCCGGTGTCGTGTCGGAGCCCATGATCGCCTGATCGCCCACCACAAGGCGGGTGTGAATGATCAGGTTGTGAAAATCTCTTGGCACGTGCTCGCCGGCCGGAGTTTCACCGAAGGTCATCATGGCTTCGATCTTGCCAGGCAGGCTTTTCTCATAAAAGGTGAAGGCCGCTTTGCAGTCGCCATTGAAGATCAGGTAGGGATTGATTTTCATGTTGTGCTCCCGGTAACGAAGGAGGCCGGTCGAGAGTGGATCAACCGCTGGCCCCACACAGTATTTGGACGCCATTAGCAAAACGTTAGAGGGAGGTTTTGGCAAAATTCGTTTAGATGATTTTTCTATTGAAGTGCGCTGTTTTATGGCCTGCGCACGCCTACACCTGACATTGCGTCAGGTGCTCACGCCACCGCTCGTGGCGCCGAAGGCCGCAGTAGACGCTCAATGGCCCCGCTTACCATATTTTCCAGCAGTTCATCGCGCTCATGGTCATTCAGCGAATGTTGCATCAACCAGCTGGGGGCGCTGTTGAGCAAATTGGCGATGGCGTGCGCGGCGGCACGTTGCGCCTGTTCGCCAACCCGGGGTTTGGTGCCGAGCATCAGCAGCAGGCGATGTTCGTATTGCTCGCGCAATTGCCGGACTCGCGCCTGTTGCTCGTCATTGAGGCAACCGCTGTCACGCTCCGCCAGACGAAAATGCCAAGGCATTTCCCGGTGCAGATTCAAATGCGCACGGATCAGGTTTTGCAGCTTGTCGCGTTTCGCCGGCCCCTTTTGATTGAGGCGATCCAGGGTCGCCAGCAGCTCTTCGTAGAACTCCTCGATCAGGTCGAGCAGCAAGTGCTGCTTGCTTGGGTAATGGTGATACAACGAGCCCGGGGAGAGCCCCAGGCACGTGGCCAGCTCACGCATGCCGACCTGACCGAAACCCTTGCTGGCGAACAGCTCCAGCACTTTGTCCCGGTACTCGGCAAAGCGCGAGCAACGCTCAGGCATAGGCATGGAAGCCACGTCCTGTTTTTCGTCCCAGATAACCGGCGGCGACCATTTCCTTGAGCAGTGGTGCCGGGCGGTATTTGCTGTCGTTGAAGCCGTCGTAGAAGGCTTCCATGATGGCCAGCAAGGTGTCCAGTCCAATCAGGTCAGCCAGGGCGAGCGGGCCGATCGGCTGGTTGCAGCCCAGGCGCATGCCGGCGTCGATGTCTTCGGCACTGGCCAGGCCTTCCTGAAACACCAGAATGGCTTCGTTGATCATCGGCACCAGAATCCGGTTGACCACAAAGCCCGGGCGGTTGCCGGCGGTGATCGCGGTTTTGCCCAGGGTGGTCGCCATGTCCAGGGCGAGGGCGTGCGTGGCGTCGCTGGTTTGCAGGCCGCGAATCACTTCAATCAGGCCCATCACCGGCACCGGGTTGAAGAAGTGCAGGCCGATGAAACGCTCAGGCTGACTGACGCTGGCGGCAAGTTGGGTAATCGACAGCGACGAGGTGTTGGAGGCAATCACGCACTCGGCACTGACCTGCGCGGCAATCTGTTGCAGCACGCGCAGTTTCAGGTCGAGGTTTTCGGTAGCCGCTTCAATCACCAATTGCGCGTTCTTCAGGCTGTCGTAGTGGGTGCAGGTGCGAATCCTGTCGAGGGCAACCTGCTTCTGCTCCTCGGTCAGCGTGTCCTTGGCGACCTGGCGATCAAGGTTTTTGCTGACGGTGGCCAGGGCCTTTTGCAGGGCACTCTCGGAGATGTCGATCAGGGTCACGGTGAAACCGGCCAGCGCACAGACCTGCGCAATCCCGTTGCCCATGGTGCCCGCGCCGATCACGCCGATGTTTTGCAGATTCATGTTGCCGTCCTTCCATTCATACCTTGCGATACCTTGGCCGTCACAACGGTCGAAGGCGTACTATTGGCCGCGAGTCTAGAACCGACAGCCCGGTAGTCCTATGCCGCAACTGTTCAACGGTGCTGGTGTTTTTTGCCATTTCAAGAGTTAGGGAGCGAAACGTTCACATGCGGGAAAAGGACTCGGTTGCCGTTTACTTCGTGCAGGCCATGATCCATGCGCTGGCGAAAGATCCGCAGCGCCTGAAGGCTGCGCTGGAACAGGCCGGTATTGACCCGGCGTTAATGGCTCAGCCCACGGCGCGGGTGCCGGCCAGTGCATTTGCCCAGTTGTGGCTGAATCAGATTCGCGAGTTGAACGACGAGTTTTTCCGGCTCGACTCCCACGGCATGCCGCCGGGCAGCTTCGCTTTGATCTGCCGCGCCTTGATCCAGGAACCCGACTTGCACAAAGCCATGCGTCAGTGCCTGGTCAATTTCGGCCTTTTTTTGCGCGACTTTCGCGGCACCCTGACCGTGCGCGGCAAACGCGCCATCATGAGTCTGGACTCCCACGCGCAAAACGAAGACGTCAGCCGTTTCGGCGAAGAGACATTCCTGGTGCTGATGATCAGCCTGCTGTGCTGGCTCGGCGGGCGACGTATTCCCATCGACCGCGCAGACTTCCGTCATGAACGCGTGTCCCTCAGCGACGACCGCTTGCTGTGGGGGCCCAACCTGACCTTCGGCGCCGAGCGCACGGAAATCGAATTCGCCAGTCACTACCTGCGCCTGCCGGTGGTGCAAGACCTGGCCTCACTCAAGGTATTCCTGCGCACGGCCCCGCAATGGCTGGTCATCCGCTTCCGCAACCAGCATGGCCTGGCCTCGCAAGTCCACCAGCGCCTGCGCAACAGCGATTACAGCGAATGGCCGACCCTGCAGGATTTCGCTCTCGAACAACACCTGAGCCCCAGCACCTTCCGCCGCAAACTGGAGCGCGAAGGCTGCTCGTATCAGGAGATCAAGGACGAAGTACGGCGCGGCGTGGCCTTTGAACAGTTGCGCCAGAGCAAGGCGAGCATCAGTGATATTGCTGAACGACTGGGCTTTCAGGAACCGAGCGCGTTTCATCGGGCGTTCAAGAAATGGACGGGGGAGAGCCCGGGGCGGTATCGGGCGCGGTTTCAGGTGGAGTGCTCAGGGTGACCCCTGTTTTTGGCCGGCTCACCGCTTTATTCGACCAGGCCCGACGCGCCTTGCTATTGGTCTGGGGCACGTCCCGCGGATTGTTTCTCGGCCTGGTCCTCGCCACGCTGATTGCCGGTGTCCTCCCGGCGCTGGCCGCGTGGATTGGTCAACGCATCGTCGACGCAGTGGTCAGCGCCATGCAGCTGCACGCGCAGCAGGGCAGTGCGCCGTTGTGGCCGGTGGTGCGTTATGTGTTGATGGAGGCGGGGGTGTTGGCGTTGTTGTCCGGTACGCAACGGGCGTTGTCGGTTCAGCAGTCGCTGTTGCGCGTGCAGTTGGGGCAGAAGGTCAACACGATGATTCTGGAGAAAGCCCAGACGTTGTCGTTGGTCCAGTTCGAGAATTCCGAGTTTTACGACAAGCTGGTGCGGGTACGGCGCGAGGCGTCGACCCGGCCGCTGGCGCTGGTGATGAAGTCGTTGGGGCTGATCCAGAACCTGATCGTGCTGATCAGCTTCGGCGTGTTGCTGGTGCACTTTTCACCGTGGGCGCTGGTGTTGCTGGTGGTCGGTGCGTTGCCGGTGTTTTTCGCCGAGGCGCATTTTTCCGGGGATGCGTTTCGGCTGTTCACCCGCCGGGCGCCGGAGAGCCGGCAGCAGACCTACATCGAGACGCTGCTTTCCCACGAGGGGTACATCAAAGAGGTGAAGCTGTTCGGTTTCGCGCCACTGTTGTTACAGCGTTATCGCGACACCTTCTCCCGTCTCTACGCTGAAGACCGCCGGTTGACGCTGCGTCGCGATGGCTGGGGATTTGTTCTCGGCCTGCTCGGTACGACGGCGTTTTACCTGGCGTATGCGTGGGTGGTGGTCGATGCCGTCCACGGCAATATCACCCTGGGGCAAATGACCATGTACCTGGTGTTGTTCAAGCAGGGGCAGACTGCGGTCAGCAGCAGCTTGAGCGCTATCAGCGGGCTCTATGAAGACGGCCTTTACCTGTCGAACCTCTATGAATACCTGGCGGAACCGGTGGTGGCCGATACCGGGACGCTCACGGAGGGTGCCGTACCCGGCGATGGTTTGCGTTTCGAAAACGTGGCTTTTCGTTATCCGGGTGCGAGTCGTGCAGCGCTGGAAGGCATCGACCTGCACCTGGTGCCGGGGCGCAGCCTGGCGCTGGTGGGGGAGAACGGCTCGGGCAAGACCACGCTGATCAAGTTGCTGACCCGTTTGTATCGACCCGATCAAGGCCGCATTTTGCTCGACGGCAGTGATTTGCAGGCTTGGCAGGAGGACACTCTGCGGCAGCGCATCGGCGTGATTTTCCAGGATTACATCCGCTACCAATTCTCGGTGGGCGAAAACATCGGCGTTGGCGACACCTTGGCGTTCAACGATGAGCAGCGCTGGCAGGACGCCGCAACCCAAGGCATGGCTGCGCCATTCATCGAGCGTCTCGATCGCGGCTATGCCACGCAATTGGGGCGATGGTTTGCCGGTGGGCAAGAGTTGTCCGGCGGGCAGTGGCAAAAGATCGCGTTATCGCGTGCCTACATGCGTCGCGACGCCGATATCCTGATTCTCGATGAGCCGACGTCGGCCCTCGATCCGGCGGCGGAAGCGGCGGTGTTCGAGCACTTCAGCCAGCACACCGAAGGCCGCATGACGTTGCTGATTTCCCACCGGTTTTCCAGCGTGCGCAATGCCGATCACATCATCGTGCTGGACCAGGGCACGATCCTTGAGCGTGGCGATCACGACAGCCTGGTGGCGGCGGGCGGGCGTTACGCGCAGTTGTTTAACCTGCAAGCCCGGGGTTACCGCTAGGTTTGGCTTTCATCAAACCATCGATTGCCTGGCGATACTGACTGCCGCCCAGACTCATGCTGTTGTTATGCGTACCACCGGGCACCAGCAGCAGGCGCTTGGGTTCATTGGCGGCATTGAACAACTGCTGGCTGAAGCGTGAAGGCATGAACGGGTCGGCCAGACCGTGGACCACCAGCAACGGCATGTCGATGTCGACGATCTTGTCGATGGAATCGAATTTCTGCGACACCAGCCAACGCACTGGCAGCCATTTTACTGGCAGGTTGCTGTCGGCCACTTGCGCCACGGCATCGCCCAGCGAGGTGAACGTGGATTCAATCACCAGGCCGCGCACCGGCACGGGATCATGTTGCTTTTTCGCTTGTGCGGCCAGATCTGCCGCGAGGTCGATGGCCACTGCGCCGCCCAGGGAATGGCCGTAAATCAGACGCTTGTTGGCGTCCGGTTGCATCTGGATGAAACGCTCCCAGGCGGCTCGGGCGTCTTCGTAAACACTGGCTTCCGAGGGCAGGTCCCCTTTGCTTTGGCCGAAGCCGCGGTAGTCGATGGCCAGCACCGAGTAGCCCATGGCGCGCAATTGCTCAATGCGAAACGCCTGGCCCGTCAGGTTCCAGCGCACGCCGTGCAGGTACAGGATCGACGGCGCATCCCGGCGCGCGGCCGGCCACCACCAGGCGTGCAGGTTCTGTCCGGCCTTGAAACTGGCGGGTTTGATGTCGAACTCCTGCACATCGCTCGGCAGGCCGCGATACCAGCCGGCGGTGCCCGGCTCGATGCGAAACAGCAGCTCGCGCTCTTTGTATTTGAGTACGCCACAACTCACCGGCAGGCCGACGATCAACATGGCCATGCACAGCAGCGGCAGCCAGCGACGACCTAAGCGGCTCAACAAATTCGACAACATGCGGTGGTCCGGAAGATCAGCGGGAAAGGACGGGTTTTAACAGATGTGTGGCGGGGGCGGGAACAATTTCGACAGCCGTATGAAAACCGGCGGTGAATCATCCGGCCTCATCGCGAGCAAGCTCGCTTCCACAGGCGATATGCGTCGCGCCATAGATCCAATGTGGGAGCGAGCCTGCTCGCGATGGGGGGCCATTACAGCCAAAGCCAAATCCGGATCAATCCACCTTCAACACAATCTTCCCAACATGATCCCCAGCCTCCATCCGCGCATGGGCCTGTGACGCATCGTTGAGCGCATACACGTTGTCAATCATCGGCAGACAACGCCCGGCGGCAAGAACCGGCCAGACATATTCCCGCAACTGTTCAGCAATCGAAGCCTTTTCTTCGCGGGTGCGTGAGCGCAACAGGGAACCGGTGATGATTGCGCGCTTGGCCATGATCGCCAGCAGGTCGACCTCTTTGGCGTGAGCGCCGCCGAGAAAGCCCAGCATCACCAATCGACCCTCCATGCCCAGCGCAGCGATGTTCGGATTCAGGTACGAACCGCCCATGATGTCGAGGATCACGTTCACGCCTTTGCCGGCGGTTTTTTGCGCGATGACCTCGGCGAAATCCTGGTCGCGGTAGTTGATCGGCTCGGCGCCCAACTGGCGGATCACTGCACACTTGTCCTCGCTGCCCGCCGTGGCGAAGGCCTTGACTCCGAATTCGCGGCACAACATCAACGCGGTGGTGCCGATGCCACTGGTGCCGCCGTGAATCAATGCGCGCTGGCCTTTGCTGGCGCCACCCATGTCGAACAGGTTGGCCCACACCGTGAAGAAGGTTTCCGGGATCGCCGCTGCGTGCAACCAATCCATGCCGTCAGGAATCGGTAGCGTCTGGCCGGCCGGTGCCACGCAATATTGCGCGTAGCCGCCGCCGTTGGTCAGCGCGCAGACCTTGTCGCCTACAATGAATTCGCTGACGCCTGCGCCTATGGCCACCACTTCACCGGCCACTTCCAGGCCCGGGAACGGACTCATGCCGGGTTTCAGCGGGTACTTGCCTGCCCGTTGAAGCGCGTCGGGGCGGTTGACCCCGGCAGCGTGCACGCGAATCAGCACTTCACCCGCAGTCGGGGCAGGCACCGGCTCTTGGCGCGGCTTTAATACCTCGGGGCCGCCGGGCTCGGTGATTTCAATCAGGGTCATGGTTTGGGGCAATGTCATGTCGAAGTCCTGAGATAGAGAAGTCATAAAAATGGGACCGCATCCAGGCAGCGGTGATTCAGTTCAAAACAGGCAGTAAATCGTCACGACGGTTGAACAAACGCATGCCCTGTTCCAACAGCAGTGCAACCACAATCGCACCGGCCGCAATGACAAACAACAAAGCGTGGTGACCGCCGCAGGCATTGAACAGCGCCGAATAGGCAAACCCGGCGATGGCTTGAAAGGTGGCGAACGACACCGTCGCGCGGCTCCACGCTACTTGCTGCTGGTGATGCTGGGGGATCAGTTCGTGAACCCGCGCCAGCGCCAATGGGACGATGCCCGGCGGGAACGAGCCGAGAATCACTGCCAGCAAGGCCAGCGCCACAAAAGAACTCGAGATCGACAACAGGCCAACCGCAATCGCCTGCACCACCAGCACCAGGCGAATACTGACTTTCGCGCCGAACTGATCCGCCAGAAAGCCATAACTCACGGGCCCGATAATCGCGCCAAGGCCATACATCACCCAAATCAGCGCGCCGACGTGCGGCCCGGCTCCGAGTCCACGGGCCACGTAGTCCACCAGGAACACCATGGCGGGCACCAGCCCGGCGGCCATGAACGCGTATTGAGCGAACAGCAGGTAAACCCGTGGATCAGTGGCAATCCTGAGCTCGTCGGTTGTGGGTGCGACGGCTGCGTGGTGCACCTCTGACGGCCAGCCGAACCAACTGGCAGCGGTGAGCACCAGGGACAACAGGCCAAGGCCGAACCAAGTTTGCTGTAAGCCAAGGCTCAGCAACGGCGGAACAATCGTCCCCGAACCGGCAATGCCCAAGCCAATCCCGAGAAAAATTGCGCCGCTGGCCAGCCCTCGGCGCGAGGCCGGCACGTGGGGCAACACGGTCGCAGCCACCAGCACCATGATCGCGCCACCGGCAACGCCCGACAGCAGGCGCCACCCAAAGAACCAACTCACCGACAAGGGAAAACCACAGGCGAAAAACGATACCGTCACGGCAAACATCATCAGCCGCAGCGCGGTTTTGTTCGAGGTATGTTGCGCGACAGGGCGGCCAATCAGGGCGCCAATCAGATAACCGACGAGGTTGGCAGCGCCCAGGTAAACCACGTCGCTGGCGGAAAACCAGTGCGCCTGGATCAACGCTGGAATCAACGGCGTGTACGCAAAACGCGCCAGGCCAATGCTGACCAGGCTGGCGCTCAGGCCGGCGAAGATCGGCAGCCACAAGGCGTTGCGCGAGGGAGTCGATGAGCTGTGCATGAGCAGGATCCTGAGAGGTGTTCGCTGGCCTTCAGCCTATCGTGATTATCTGATGCAATAGCGCAGCGATTTTGCGCTATGGTGATGCATATCTGCATCAACTGGAGCGCCTCATGAATTGGGATGATGCACGGGTGTTTCTCGCGGTGTGCCGGGAGTCGACACTGCGCGGCGCCGCGAGGTTGCTGGGGGTCGACCAGGCCACGGTGGGCCGGCGGATTACGGCGCTGGAAAAGTCCTTGAGTGCCACGTTGTTCCTGCGCACCTCCGAAGGTTATGCACTGACCGCGGTCGGCGAGGCGGCGCTGGCGGCGGTGGAAAAAATGGAGCGTTCGGCACTGGAGCTGCAGCGGCAGATCCAAGGGCTGGACGACCGGTTGACCGGACTCGTCAGGGTCAGCACCACCGATTCCATGGCCATCGACTTCCTGATCCCGGCCATGGCGCGCCTGCATCAACAGCACCCCGACGTACGCGTGCAACTGGACGCCTCGACGCAGATTCTCAGCCTGGCCAAACGTGAAGCCGATATCGCCGTGCGCAATACCCGGCCGGATAACCCGGACCTGATTGCACGACGACTCGCCCGCTGGCCGGTGGGCCTTTTCGCGTCCCGGGCGTACGTGGACGCCCACGGCATGCCGGCGCCGGGTTCGGCGTTCCAGGGGCATGATCTGGTGGTGTATCAGCCGTACCTGCAAAACCAGAAGGACATGACGCTGGTGTCGGAGCCCTTGCATCGTGGACGGATCGTGTCGAGCCTGAGCTCCAGCCTGCTGGTGCGCCGATCCATTGCGGCGGGTATCGGGCTGGGGGAAATTCCGGTGTACATGGGGGAGAGGGATGGCCTGGTCAGGCTCTGGCCGGAGCGCACACGACCGCTGCCGTATGATGTCTGGCTGGTGACCCACGCCGACTTGCGGCACACCGCGCGGGTGCGGGCGGTGATTGATGAAATTGTCGCGGTATTTTCAGGGACGGGTGAGTGAAGCCTGAATGATCGCAGCCTCGTTTCACTCGTCAGCTCCCACAGCTACACGCAAACCTGTGGGCGCTTATGAGCAAAACGAGGCGGCGATTGGTAGACCTTATGGCATTTCAGGCAGTTCTTGCGGGCGCAGGTCGAACACCAGCACTTCGGCGTCCACACCGTTGCTCAACGTCAGCAGCTGCTCATCACGAACCCGCACGCCATCACCTTCCTGCAACGGCACGCCGTTGAGTTCAACGCTGCCACGGGCCACGTGCACATAGGCATAACGATTCGCGGCCAGTTCCAGCGCAGCGCTTTCCTTGCCGTCGATGAGCGCGGCATACACCCGTGCATCCTGACGCACCTTCAGCGAACCCTTGTCCCCATCGGGGGAGATGATCAGTTGCAGACGACCGCGTTTCTTTTGCGTGCTGAAGTGCTCTTGCTGATAACGCGGTTTGGCGCCGCTCACTTCCGGCACGATCCAGATTTGCAAGAAATGCACAGGCCGGGTCGCCGAGTGGTTGTACTCGCTGTGGGCCACGCCGCTGCCGGCGCTCATCAACTGGACGTCACCCGGACGGATCACCGAACCGGTGCCCAGCGTGTCCTTATGCTCCAGCGCACCCTCGAGCACATAGGAGAAAATCTCCATGTCGCGGTGAGGGTGCTGGCCGAAGCCTTTACCGGCCGCTACGCGGTCATCGTTGATCACCAACAGGTCTGAGAAACCCTGTTCTTTCGGGTTGCGATAGTTGGCGAAGGAAAAGGTATGGAACGACTTCAACCAACCGTGATTGGCCGCGCCGCGATCAGAAGCTTTGCGAAGGGTCAGCATGATGAAATCTCCTGGTGGGACGTTGATTCGTCCGAGTGAGGAGAAGGTTAATGGTTACTGGCGGGTGCAATAAGTAGATGGAAATTGAAACACTGTCCTGATGAGGTTGACAGTTTTGTGCGAATGATCACGCATTCTTTCCCGACGCTGACGCCACGATTGGCCATAATGCATAGCACCCTTTTAACGCCGTACTCCTACCGGGACCGGTGTCTGGCCAGTATTCTTTTCCGACTTAGCGATTTTTAATTCATGAAAACCGTGGCAATGGTGTTATTCCCGGAGTTCCTCCTGCTCGACATGGCCGGTCCCATGGAGGTGTTTTCCATCGCCAACCGCTACCTCGCCCCGGCGGAGCACTACCACCTCACGACCATCGGCACCGCGCCTGGCACATTGCGTGCGTCCAATGGCGTCAGCGTCCACGCCGATTTGCACATTGATCAGGCGACTCAAGATTACGATCTGCTGCTGGTGCCGGGTGGCCCCGGCGCATATAACGAGAAACACCCGGCGTTGCTCAACTGGCTCAAGAGCGCGGTGAATCGCGCCGGGCGCTATGGTTCGATCTGCACCGGCGCCTTCGTGTTGGGGCACGCCGGTTTGATCGACGGTTACCGCGTAACCACTCACTGGCACTACACCGAACGGCTGATCAAAGGCTTCCCCAAGGCCACGATCGAGACCGATCAGATCTATGTGCTGGACCGTAACCTCATCACCTCCGGCGGCGTGACCGCCGGCATCGACCTGGCGCTGGCGGTGGTCGCCGAGGACCATGGCAAAAAAGTCGCGCAAGACGTGGCCAAAGTGCTGCTGGTGGTGATGAAGCGCCAGGGTGGACAGGCGCAATTCAGCCCGTTGATGGCCACGGTTGCCCCGCACGAAACGCCGATCACCCGGGTGCAAAACTATGTACTGGAACATCTGGATGAAGCGTTCTGCATCGAGCGCATGGCCGGTCTGGCAACCATGAGTACGCGGCACTTCACCCGGGTTTTTGCCCGGGAAGTGAACATGACACCGATGGAGTTTTTGCAAAACGCGCGCATCGACCGCGCCAGGAGCTTGCTGGAAACCAGTGACCTGCCACTCAAGACCGTGGCGTTCAAAAGTGGTTTTGGCAGTGTGCGGCACATGCGTTTTCTGTTCGGCGAAAAACTCGGGCTGACACCCAGCCAGTACCGCGAACAGTTCAGCTGACGTGGTGTGTCCGTCATGCGCACCTTGATGGCCGGGACGCTCCCTCCGTGGCCGTTGAACCGTCACGCAGGACTGCCAAGATACCCCTGAACTCTTTGCGAGGGAGGTGCGGGAGCCTGGACGGCGAGTGCGAAAGAGGTCGTTGGCACTTTGCGCCGGAGCAGGTTTTCAGCACGCTAACGTGCATGAACAGCCTCACAGATTTAAACAGCGAAGCGGTGCTGCATTTCGGCCCCTACGCGTTTCACCAGCGGCAACGGCTGATCCTGGACGGTGATCGGCCGCTGCGCATGGGCGGGCGGGCCATGGACATCTTGCAGGCACTGGTTGAGCGTGCAGGAACGGTGGTCAGCAAGGACGAACTGATTGCCCGGGTCTGGCCGACGTCGGTGGTCGAAGAAATCAATCTGCGCGTGCACATTGCTGCGCTGCGTCGCGCTCTGGGCGACGGGCAGAACGGCCAGCGCTACATCGTCAACATTCCTCAGCACGGGTACAGTTTTGTGGCCCCGGTCTTGCCACAGCCGGCGGGCGCGCCCGTGTCGATCCAGTCCATACAGAAAGCTCAACACAACTTGCCTGCACGGCTCACGCCGGTGACCGGCCGCGACTCGATTGTCGGCAGTCTGGTGCGACAGTTGCCGGTGCGGCGTTTGATGACATTGGTCGGTCCCGGCGGGATCGGCAAGACCATCGTGGCATTGCGCGTTGCCGAATTGGTGTTGCAACAGTATCGGGACGGTGTCTGGCTGGTTGATCTGGGAGCGATTGATGATCCCGAGCAAGTTATTGAACATCTGGCGCGCACCCTTGAACTGGATCCCGGGACCGCCCTTGAGGCGTTGGCGCAGCGCCATGCATTACTGGTGCTCGACAACTGCGAGCACCTGCTGGAGCGCTGTCGCACGCTGGTTGAAAGCCTGCTGATCGCGGCGCCCCGGGTGTCGATTCTGGCCACCAGCCGCGAACCGTTGTTGGCCGCAGGGGAAACGCTGGTGCGTCTGTCGCCACTGGCGGTGCCGCCCATCTGCGAGTGGCAGAGTGTCGCGCAAGTCATGGGCTATTCGGCCGTGCAGTTGTTCGTCAGTCGCGCCCGCACCCGTCAACAAGGCTTTGCCCTGCGCGAACAAGACCTCGACACTGTCGGTGATATCTGCCGCAGGCTTGATGGTTTGCCGCTGGCCATCGAGCTGGCGGCCGCGCAAATTGATGCACTGGCGCTGGTGGGATTGCAAGCGCAGCTAGACAATTGTTTTCAGTTGCTGACCCAGGGCCGGCGCACGGCCGTCCCCCGGCATCAAACTCTGAAAGCCGCGCTGGACTGGAGCTATGACCAGCTCAGCCCATTGGAGCAAACGGTGTTGCAGCGCCTGGCCGTGTTCAAAATGTCCTTTACTCTGGACGCCGCCATCGGCGTACTCAGTTGCGCGGTGCTGCTGCCCGGCCGCGTCAAGGAAGCGGTGGAACACCTCGCGCTCAAGTCGCTGTTGTCGCTGGAGCAGGGTAGCGGTATGACCCGCTACCGTTTCCTCAACACTACGCGCTTGTACGCCTTGGAAAAACTCGAGCACAGTGGAGCGTTTCACGATTTCGAAAGGCGCTACGCCCGTTTCATCAGCCGGGGGCGCTCCACGTCAGCTGGGCAGGTGGCATTGCAACTCGTCGAGTAACCGGCGGACGTTCATCAGGTCCGGTGTGGCAAAGCCTTCGGTGAATTGCTGGTAGATCGGGGCCAGCAGTTCATGGGCCTGCCGATAGCGACCCTGACGCTGCCAGAGCCGGGCCAGCGACATGGCGCTGCGCAGCTCCCAGGCGCGGGCGCCCTGGGTTCTGGCCACGTTCAATGCCCGTATCAGCACGGCCTCGGCCGCCTGGTTTTTCAACGGGCAATCCTCTTCCAGCAGGGCATTCGCTTGGGCCCGAAGAATTTCTGCGGTGCTCCAGCCGGCTATACCGGTATCCGCGCGGTGCAGCAAAGCGTCATCGACGAAACCGCTGTCCAGCGTGACCATGATGTCCTTGATCAATCCGCTGGCCGGTGGAGGCGGCAAGTGCGCCTCTGCCTGATCGATCACCTGCGCGTAATGACGCGCCCACGTGTAGAACAACAGCACCGAATGTTTTTGCGCTTGCTCCAGCAGCAGGCGCAGGAGCTCGCGGGCGCTGCGGGTGTCGCCGTTGTAATGGGCGATCAGGCAGCCGGCCAGGGCCAGGGTGTAGCAAATCGAGGTGCCGTGGTTGATCTGGATCGCGATGTCCAGTGCCTGGCGGGCCGTGCGCCAGGCTTGCTCCGGTTGGCCCTGCAACCAGAGGATGCGCGCCAGAATCGTCAGGGACGCAACGCTTTGGTCGTATTGCACACCAAATCCGTGGGTGAAGCGGTTGAGGTGACCACTGTGGGCCATGCGCTGGATCACTTCTTCGGCGTTGCCCCGGGCCCGCGCCTGATCCCCGGCAAAGTGCAGCGCGAGCACGCGCAGCCGATGGGTGCTCAACGCGAGCACGGCGTCGTCATCCCCGCCCAGACGATCGAACTGCAGGCTCTGTTCCAGCGCCGATTGATAATTTCCGCAACTGAGATTGACCGCCATGTGCCCGGACACCGCCCGCAACTGACCGGCCATGTCACGGCACTGTCTGGCCAACATTCTGGCGCTGACGAAGGCGTCGATGGTTTCCGCAGTGCCGCCCTGGGTGTGGTAACAGGAGCTGCCGAGGGCCAGTTTCAGGCTCATTTTCAGCTGAGGGCAGGGCTCGGGTGTCGCATCGAGCAGTGCCAGCGCCTTACGCACATAAATGCCATGTTCCTTGAGCAGCGACAGTTCCTGCCACAGCGGCGTGGACGTTGCGGCCAACTGGATGGCCAGTGTGTGCGAACCGTGCCCGTTCAAGCCCCAATCAAGCGCCGCGCGAATGTCCTCCAGACCCCGGGCGTACCGCTCGATCCACAGACTGGTCGGGATGAGCTCCCAGTCATTGCGTGCCTGATGCATCAACGCCAGGCAGCGTTGGGCATGGCGGATTCGCGTGTCCGCCAGGTCGGCGGCCTGGTCGAGTTTTTCCAGGGCGTAGCTGCGTGTGGTGTCGAGCAGGCGATAGAACACTTCTTCGTCGCCCACTTCCACGTTCAGCAGCGACTTGGCCACCAGTTGAGTGATCGCACCAAACACCTTGCCGGGGTCGATGTGTTCACCGACGATCAACGCCGCTGCGGACTCCAGGGTGAATCCTCCTCTGAACACGCCCAGCCGGCGCAGGCAGGTTTGCTCGCAGTTCGTCAGCAGTTCGTAGCTCCAGTCGAGCGTGGCGCGCAGCGTCTGGTGCCGACCCAATGCCGACTGGCAGCCTTGGGTCAGCAGACGAAAACTGCCTTGCAACTGCTCCAGCACGCCGCTCAAACCCAAGTGGACGACTTGCGCGGCAGCCAGTTCGATGGCCAGCGGAATGCCGTCCAGGCGATGGCAGATGTCGATCAACTGCGGCAGCTCGTCTTCACTCAGTTCGAAACTGTCGTGGCTGGCCATCGCCCGCTCGACGAACAATTGCAACGCCGAAAACGTCATGGCCTGAGCACGGTCCAGCACGGCGATAGGCGGTGGGCAATCCAGCGACTCAAGGCGCTGAACGAACTCGCCTTCGGCTCGCAGGCTTTCGCGACTGGTGGCCAGGATGTGCACTTCGGGCGCGGCGCGCAGGGTGCTTTCGCAGAGCAGGGCGATGGCGTCTACCAAGTGTTCGCAATTGTCGATAACCAGCAGCATCTGCCGGTCGCGCAGGAAGGCCGCCAGTGCGCTCACCGGTTCGCCATCGTGCAGGGACACGTCGAGCAGTGTCGCCAAATGGGCGGTGATCATCAGCGGATCGTTGATCGGCGCCAGGTCCAGCAGGCGAATGCCGTCCCGGTAGCGCCCGATCAACTGTTCGGCGACGCGCAGGGCCACGGTGGTCTTGCCGATGCCGCCGGGGCCGACGAGGGTGATGAAGCGCTGGCGTGCCAGTTGTGTCACCAAATGATCGACCAGGGACTGGCGCCCGATCAGTCGGGTGCGCCGCACGGGGAGGTTATGGCCGCTGGGCACCGGTCCTTCAAGTTCGGGGTGTTGCTCGATCCGTTCCAGCGAATAGGGCGCGACAAAGCTATAGCCGCGCTGCGCCACGGTGACGATGTAGCGCTGGCCGGCCTGGCCATCGCCGAGGGCTTTGCGCAACGCTGCCATGTGCACCCGCAGGTTGATGTCCTCCACCACGCTTTTGGGCCAGACCGCCGCGATCAGTTGCTGTTTGCTGACCACCTGTCCGGCGTGCTCCAGCAGGATCAGCAGAATGTCCATGGCACGCCGGCCCAGGCGCAGGGGCTGGTCGGCCTCCATCACCAGACGTCGTGCGGGGTAGATCCGGTAGGGGCCGAAATGCACAGCCTGTTCGGGGGAGAGGGTCAACGTGTCGCTCCTGCTTGCATCCGTCTAGTACGCGGTTTTCGAGCATATTCCGCAGGTTTTGGGATCAGTGCAATCCGGGCGGTGGATGACTGTCAGGTGTTCGCAGCGACTATTCATACCTGTAACCGCTGGCCTGTGCCGTGTTTACGGTAACAAAGCCGGGGTTACGGCTTTTGGCGCGCCAGGGAAAATTAACAACGTTTAACTCGTGCTGCGTCTGGTCTACGCCCAAAACTCTGGTTCTTCAACGGCCATCGGTCGGTCGCCGTACGCAACGTTTGTTGATGTTGGCATTGAAGTGAAGCAGGGATTTATTGTCATGAGGACATCGGAATGAGCAATGTCGTGGTGGTCTATCACAGTGGCTACGGGCACACCCGTGTCATGGCGCAAGCCGTGGCCCAGGGGGTGGAACGGCACTTGGGCAGCACCTGCCTGTTGATTCCGGTCGAGGAAGTGGACGACCACTGGGACCGCTTGCACAGCGCCGACGCCATCATCTTCGGCGCCCCGACCTACATGGGCAGCGCCTCGGCACCTTTCAAAGGCTTCATGGAAGCCACCTCGGCGTTTTACCTGGCCCAGCCCTGGCGCGACAAACTGGCCGCCGGGTTCACCAACTCCGGCAGCCTGTGCGGCGACAAGCTCAACACCTTGCTGCAAATGTCGGTGTTCGCCGCTCAGCACTCAATGATCTGGGTCGGCCTCGACCTGCTGCCGGCGCGTTCCGGTACCGGCGTGTTCGATGGGCAGATGAATCGCCTGGGCAGCTCGCTCGGTGCCATGTCCCAATCCAATGTCGAACAACCTCCCGAACTGGCCCCGCCACCTGAAGATCGCTGCACTGCGGCGCACCTGGGCGAGCGCGTGGCACGGCTGGCCGAACGCATGAACCACTCACCTGTTTGATAGACCCCCCGACACTCGCAAAGGAGATAGCCCATGACTACATTCACCACCCGCGACGGCACCGAGATCTACTACAAGGACTGGGGCACCGGTCAACCCATCGTCTTCAGCCACGGCTGGCCGTTGAATGCCGATAGCTGGGAGTCGCAGATGATTTTCCTGGCCTCCAAGGGCTACCGGGTCATCGCCCATGATCGCCGTGGTCACGGACGCTCCAGCCAGCCGTGGGCGGGTAACGACATGGACCATTACGCCGACGATCTGGCGCAGTTGATCGAGTTGCTGGACCTCAAAGATGCGGTGCTGTTCGGCTTCTCCACCGGCGGCGGCGAAGTGGCGCGCTACATCGGTCGCCATGGCACGGGCCGGCTGGCCAAGGCCGGGCTGATCTCCTCGGTGCCGCCGCTGATGCTCAAGACCGAAGCCAACCCCGGCGGCCTGCCGATCGAAGTGTTCGACGGCATTCGCCAGGCGTCGCTGGTCGACCGTTCGCAGCTGTACATCGACCTCGCCAGTGGTCCGTTCTTCGGCTTCAACCAGCCGGGCGCGAAACCGTCGCAAGGCATGATCGACTGGTTCTGGATGCAAGGCATGATGGCCGGCCACAAGAATGCCTATGACTGCATCAAGGCTTTCTCCGAAACCGACTTCACCGAAGACCTGAAGAAATTCGACATCCCGACCCTGGTGGTGCACGGCGACGCGGATCAGGTAGTGCCGATCGAAGCCGCGGGCATTGCCTCGGCAAAATTGGTCAAAGGTTCTACGTTAAAGATCTACCCGGGCGCGCCCCATGGTCTGACCGACACCCACAAGGATCAACTCAACGCTGATCTGCTGGCATTCCTCAAGGGCTGACACAAGCGGCTACAGGTGCCTGCGCCCCTGTAGCCGCTGTCGAGCGTTCGACGTTGGGCGTTATTGCGCGAGAAGTTGAGCGGTGTAGGCGGGAGGATGGGGTTGTGAACGCGGGGTACGGCATCGCCACGCAAACGGATTGATGCCTTCGCTGCGGGTGAAGATGTGACAGAAGTGCGCCTGATCGCAGAAACCGCATTCGAGGCTGATTTGCGTGAGGCTCAAGTCGGTGTCGCGGATCAACTGCTTGGCCCGTGCAATACGTTGGAGACGTATCCAGTCCTGAGGCGAATAACCGGTGCTGCATTTGAACGCGCGGGAGAAATGACTGCGCGAAAGGGCGCAAGCCCGTGCCAGTTCAGTGACCTCGACGGTTTCATCGAGACGGTCAAGGATCAATTGTTTCGCCAGGCTTTCGCGCCATGGGGTCAGGCCGCCGGTGGCCTGCTTTGGCGATTCAGTGACTGTCGCGCGGGCAACGTTTTGCTGAGAGTGAGCCATGACAAATATCCGTGTCGGTGAGCTTCATTCTTCGTCGCGGGGTGTTGGCAGGCGAGTTAAACGTTGTTAATTCCGTCTTCGCGCACCCCCGGCAAAGGCGCTAACTCAGCACATTGCTGCAAGTTCTCCAGACGCCGTGCTTGCACTATCGACGTCATCCGGTGGCGTTACGCGCGGCCGCTTTTTTATCGATCAAGGGTGAACGCATGAAGCATTCTCTGGTTGGCGCGCTGGGTCTCACAGCAGCGCTGGCATCCGGCATTTCCTCGGCGCAGGCTCCGGCGCAAGTCGGCACCCAAGTGCCGGGCTACTTCCGCCTGGCGGTGGGCGATTACGAAGTGACGGCGTTGTTCGATGGTTACAACGACCTCTCGCCAACACTGCTCAAGGGCCTGACCCAAAGCCAGATTCGCGCGCTGCTGGCCCGTCGCTCGATTGAAACGCCAGGCATGCAAACCGCGTTCAACGCGTTTTTGGTCAACACCGGGAAACAGCTGATTCTGGTGGACTCCGGCGCCGGCCAGTGCATCGGCGCCACGGCCGGCATGCTCTCGGACAACATGAAAGCCTCGGGGTATGAGCCGTCTCAGGTCGATGTGATTCTGTTGACCCACCTGCACCTCGACCACGTCTGCGGGCTGGTCGACGCAGCGCAAAAACCAGTGTTCGCCAATGCCACGGTCTACGCGGCGAAAGCCGAGGCGGATTACTGGCTCGACCCGCAAGCCATCGCCAAGGCACCCGACGGCGCCAAGCCGTATTTCAAAATCGCCCAGGACTCCACAGCGCCTTATGTTGCGCAAGGTCGTTTCAACACGTTCAACGCCGGTCAGTCACCTGTGCCAGGCGTGGTCGATGCGGTGCTGGAGGCCGGGCACACCCCCGGCAGCACCACGTACCGCTTCACTTCGCAGGGTCAGAGCATCCTGTTCATGGGCGATCTGGTGCATAACCTGGCGGTGCAATTCGAGCACCCCGAGGTGTCGATTGCTTTTGACGTCAACAGCCAGCAAGCGATCAAGAGCCGGGCCAAGGTGTTCAGCGATGCGGCTGCCAGCAAGACCTGGGTGACGGCGGCGCACTTGCCGTTTCCGGGCATCGGCCACATTGCCGCCGAGGGCAAGCACTTCCAGTGGGTGCCGGTGGAATATGGCCCTTACAAACGTGCGGCCAACGTACCGCTGATCGAGTAAAGTCCTCTGGCTTACCACACAAAGGAACCGTGCCAATGAACCGTAACGATCTGCGCCGCGTCGACATGAACCTGTTGGTGATTTTCGAGGCGCTGATGTTCGAAAAAAACCTGACCCGTGTCGCGGAAAAACTGTTCATGGGCCAACCGGCGGTGAGTGCGGCGCTGGGACGGTTGCGCGATTTGTTCGACGATCCGTTGTTGCTGCGTAACGGTCGCGGCATGGAGCCAACGGCGCGGGCGCTGGCGATCCTCAAGGAGTTGCAACCAGCAATGGATACGATCTCGGGCGCGGTCAGCCGGGCCAAGGAGTTTGAGCCGGCGACCAGTTGCGACGTGTTTCGAATCGGGTTGTCGGACGATGCCGAGTTCGGCTTGTTTCCACCGTTGCTGCGACAGCTGCAAGAAGAGGCGCCGGGGATCGTGGTCGTGGTGCGCCGCGCCAACTACTTGCTGATGCCAGCGTTGCTGGCCTCCGGGGAAATCTCCGTGGGGGTGAGCTACACCACCGACCTGCCGGCGAACGCCAAACGCAAAAAACTGCGCGATATTCCCTGCAAAGTGCTGCGCGGGGACAAGCGACCGGGCACGCTGACGCTGGATGAATACTGCGAACGGCCCCACGCCATGGTGTCGTTTTCCGGAGACCTGAGCGGCAACATCGACCTCGACCTGGCCAAGCTGGGTCGCAGCCGCCGTGTGGTGTTGGGCGTGCCGCAGTTCAGTGGCTTGCGCGCCTTGCTCGCCGGCACCGAGATGATCGCCACCGTGCCGGACTATGCCGCCTGTGCGTTGGTGGAAGGCTGCGGATTGCGCGCTGAAGACCCGCCGTTTCCCATCGATGCGGCGCAGTTGTCGATGGCGTGGAGCGGGGTCCATGACAATGACCCGGCGGAGCGCTGGTTACGCTCGCGCATCAGTGAGTTCATGTCGGCGCCTTTGCCAATTCCTGCTTGAACGTGATCGCCTCTCTATCGGGCGGGCTCACGCCTACAGGAGCTATGGAGGCCAGTTCTCGAGGCATAACCACTCGTCCGAAAAAATCATCAACCTGTCAGTTATGACAGTGGCGGCTATTCCCGATCCAGTGTGAGATAGGCCAGTACCCTATGGGCAAGGTCAATCACGCACTGAGAGCGAATGATGAATAATCTGACTGCCGTCGCCACCGATGACCTGGCCCCGCCCAGGATCAAGGAAAACCCCGCGTTCACGGTCCTGGACCCGATGGCGGTCAGGCATAACCTGACCATCGTTGTGAACTACGAAAGCCAGGCCACGGACAGGATCAGCGTGAACTGGCAGGGGGCGCCGGACACTCCGTCCGAAGGTTCATATACCTCGGGCTTCGTCGAGGTCGGTAATACTCGCCCCATGGAGCTACGAATCCCCAATTCGTTGGTGACATTCAATCTGGGCCGAACGATCACGCTGACTTACACCGTTAACAGTGGCGACGGCTCGGCGCCCAGAACCTCGCAGCCGTTGATTTTGTATGTGCTGCCGCTGGCACAACGCGATCTGCCCAGACCGTTTATCCCGCAGGCGGACGACGCGGGTGAAGGCTTGGTCCTGAATGTGAATAACCTGACAGAATTCACCTTGCGAATTAATGCATGGCCCTTGATTGCCTACGGTCAAACGCATTGGCTTCGGCTCCGGGGGACCAACGCCAACGGCAGTGATTTCGAGGCTGTGTACTGGCCTGGCACTGTGGTTGATCAGCAATTGATCTTTTACGGCTTTTATAAACAAAATTTTGATGCCGTTCCGCTCAAGCAGCTCAGGGATCGCAGCACGTTGATTCTGGAGTTCATGGCGACGCTGGATGGAAGCGATGATGAGACCACTGCTCTGATTTTTGCGCCGCGCAACTACATTGTGAGAACTGATGCACCGGTGACGCCGGTGATCTTGTCGGTGAAGGATCCATTCGGTCAGGACATCATCGATGGCGGGAATATCGGGCATAACAACGTGACGGTAGAAGGGATCGCCATGGTGGGTGGAGAAGTGGAAGTTTTTGACGGGCTCATTTCCAAAGGCACCGTCAGGGCCGTTTCCGGTCGTTGGGAATTTTTGATGGTGGGCCTGGGCAATGGGCGTCACGTGTTCAAGGCTGTGGCCTTGTATGGCGGTCATGAGGACTCCAACACCTGGACAATCAACGTTGCGGCACAATTACCGTTGCCGCTGACCATCAAAGAGGCCCCCGATAACACCAACCTGGACCCGGCAGCGGCCAGGGACCGCCTGACTGCCGTTTTGAACTACGACATGATATCCACAGACCTGGTCAGAGTGATGTGGGTAGGAACGCCGGGTGCCGGGACGCGAACCACCGCTCCAGTCCAGGTTGGCAACTCAAGGCCCAGAGAAATACTGTTACCCACAACGCTAGTAAGCGCCAACCTCGGCACAAGGGTCACGGTGACCTTCAGCTATACCCGTGGAACATCGCCCCCTGTGGTATCAGAGCCTTTGAGTCTGAATGTGCTGGCCAATCCGGCAGGCGAGTAGGGCCGGGCGCTGAGATCTGCGCAGCTTTGCCCGTTGCACAGAACGGCCTTTGAAGGGGCCGTTTTTTATGCCCGACAAAAACCGGCGGGCAACAAAAATCTGCTGGCGATGGCGGCATGCCATTCAACGTGGATGTTGCCTGACCCACCGCTATCGCGAGCAGGCTCACTCCTGCAATTGATCTGCGTGGGTTGGTAGATCCAGGTGCATCCACAAAAAGAGCACACCCATCCAATTTTTCCCGTCCCCACACCGGCACTATCGAAAAACGTCCCGGCATATCGTTGCCGTTGATTTTTTCATTTGTACGGGTAGCCCATGAACACATCGCAACGGGATGAACGGGTCCAAGACTGGGGCCTGCTGTTTCTGCGAGTCAGTGCCAGCCTGTTCCTGTTGGGGGTGCACGGTTTACCGAAGCTGCTTAACTACAGCACTCAACTGCACGTCATCGAAGACCCTTTCCACCTCGGCGCTAACCTGACGCTGGTGCTGGCGATTTTCGCCGAAGTGCTGTGCCCGCTGCTGATCATTGCCGGGCTATTGGCGCGCTTGGCGTGTCTGCCGATTTTGTCTGTGTTGCTGGTGGCGATGGTGGTCGTGCATCCGCAATGGAGCCTCGAAGAAGGGCAATTCGGCTGGTTGTTGTTGATCTTGTTCACCAGCATTTTCATCGCCGGGCCTGGTCGGCTGGCGCTCAATGTCCGATTCGCCGGAGTGTTGCGTTATGCCTGAAGCCAAACCTTTTGAAGAAGTCGTGACCCTGGTCATCAAGCACCGGGTCAAGGCCGGTTATGAGGTGCCTTACGAAGCCTGGCTGCGCAACATTGTCAGTATCGCCGGACAACAGGAAGGGCACTTGGGCGTGGACGTGATGCGCGGTAAAAACGCCGGGCTCGACATGTACACCTGCGTGCTGCGCTTTTGCACCACCGATGCAATGCAGCAGTGGCTCGATTCGCCGCTACGCCTGGAACTGGTCAGCGAAGCCACCCCGATGCTCGCTGACGGCGACCAGACTGAGGTCAATCCGGTCAATGAATTCTGGTTCGCGCCCCAGGCCGACGCCGCGTCGCCACCACCGCCACGCTGGAAGCAGGCCGTGGTGACCTTGCTGGTGATTCTGCCGCACACCTTGCTGGTGCCGCTGATCTGGGGACCGCTGCTGCAACTCAATGCCGTTCTCTCCAATTACGTCGTAGCGACGTTCCTGATCACGCTCACCATCGTGCTGTCGGTGGTGTACCTGTTCATGCCCATGGCGACCCGATTGTTCGCGCCCTGGTTATCTCCTTCCCCTCAGCCCAAGGAAACGCGATGAACGCCGACCTGATTTTGTTCAATGGCCAATTTCATACCGTTGACCGTGAAAACCCCCGAGCCAGTGCCGTGGCGATCCGCGACGGCCGTTTTGTCGCGGTTGGCACCGATGCCGAGGCCATGGCCCTGCGCGGCTCGGGCACGCAAGTGATCGACCTCAAGGGTCGCTGTGTGATTCCCGGCCTTAACGACTCGCACTTGCACCTGATCCGTGGCGGTTTGAACTACAACCTCGAACTGCGCTGGGAAGGCGTGCCTTCGGTGGTCGATGCGTTGCGCATGCTTAAAGAGCAGGCCGACCGTACGCCGACCCCGCAATGGGTGCGCGTGGTGGGGGGCTGGAATGAATTCCAGTTCGCCGAAAAACGCATGCCGACCCTCGAAGAACTCAACCAGGCCGCGCCAGACACCCCGGTGTTCGTGCTGCACCTGTATGACCGCGCCTTGCTCAACCGCGCGGCGCTGCGCGTTGCCGGTTACACCCGCGATACGCCGAATCCGCCGGGCGGCGAGATTGTCCGTGATGCCAACGGCAACCCGACCGGCATGCTGGTCGCGCGGCCCAATGCGATGATTTTGTACTCGACGCTGGCCAAGGGGCCGAAATTGCCGCTGGAATATCAGGTCAACTCGACCCGCCAATTCATGCGCGAACTCAATCGTCTCGGCCTGACCAGCGCTATCGATGCCGGCGGTGGTTTCCAGAATTACCCGGACGATTATCAGGTGATCGAGCAGTTGGCCAAGGATCAGCAACTGACCATTCGCATCGCCTACAACCTGTTCACCCAGAAGCCCAAAGAAGAACTCAGCGACTTCAAGAACTGGACCAGCAGCGTGACTCTGCACCAGGGCGATGATTACTTGCGGCACAACGGTGCCGGCGAAATGCTGGTGTTCTCGGCGGCGGATTTCGAAGACTTCCTCGAGCCGCGCCCGGACCTGCCGCAGACCATGGAAGACGAGCTGGAACCGGTGGTGCGCCACTTGGTCGAGCAGCGTTGGCCGTTCCGTTTGCACGCCACCTACAACGAATCCATCAGCCGGATGCTCGATGTGTTCGAGAAGGTCAACCGCGACATTCCGTTCAACGGTCTGCCGTGGTTTTTCGACCACGCTGAAACCATCACCCCGCAGAACATTGAGCGGGTGAGGGCGCTGGGCGGTGGTATTGCGATTCAGGACCGGATGGCATTCCAGGGCGAATATTTTGTCGAGCGTTACGGCGCCAAAGCCGCGCAAGCGACGCCGCCGATCAAGCGCATGCTGGCCGAAGGTGTACCGGTCGGCGCTGGCACCGATGCCACGAGAGTGTCCAGCTACAATCCTTGGACCTCTTTGTACTGGATGGTCAGCGGGCGCACTGTCGGCGGCCTGGAACTGCACGCGGAAGGCCTTTCCCGGCAGACCGCGCTGGAACTGTTCACCCATGGCAGCGCCTGGTTCTCTTCCGAACAGGGCAAGAAAGGCATGATCAAGGTCGGTCAACTGGCGGACGTCGCGGCTCTGAGCGCGGACTTTTTCAGCGTCGACGAGGAAGCCATCAAATGGATCGAGTCGGTGTTGACCGTAGTCGGCGGCAAAGTGGTGTACGCCGCCGGTGACTTCGAAAAACTCGGGCCGGCCAGCGTGCCGGTGCTGCCGGACTGGTCGCCGGTGGTGAAGGTGCCAGGTCACTGGCGGCCGACCTCGCCGATGCAGGCGCAGGTTCACCATTGCAGTGGGCCGTGCGGCGTGCATGCCCACAGCCACGAAAAGGCGCGTTTGTCGAATGCGCCAGTCAGCGATTTCGCGGGTTTCTGGGGCGCCTTTGGCTGCTCGTGCTTCGCGTTCTGACGATCATAAAAAAGCGCCGATGGACTGCATCGGCGCTCGACGTAAAAACCAACCTCGAGGAGTTTCACATGAGCAACGTTCCGTATAAACGCCTGAACAAAGACGACGCTGTTGTCCTGTTGGTCGATCACCAGACCGGCCTGATTTCGCTGGTTCAGGATTTCTCACCGAACGAATTCAAGAACAACGTGCTGGCCCTCGCGGACCTGGCCAAGTTCTTCAAACTGCCGACTATTCTCACCACCAGCTTCGAAAACGGCCCGAACGGCCCGATGGTGCCGGAGCTCAAAGAACTGTTCCCGGACGCGCCGTACATTCCGCGTCCAGGCCAGATCAACGCCTGGGACAACGAAGACTTCGTCAAAGCCGTCAAAGCCACGGGCCGCAAGCAGTTGATCATCGCCGGCGTGGTGACGGACGTTTGCGTGACCTTCCCGACACTGTCAGCACTGGCTGAAGGCTTTGAAGTGTTCGTCGTCACCGACGCCTCGGGGACCTTCAATGAAACCGTGCAACAAGCGGCATGGGCGCGTATGACGGCGGCGGGTGCGCAACTCGTCAACTGGTTCTCGGTGGCTTGCGAACTGCAAGGCGACTGGCGCAACGACATGGAAGGCCTGGCGAATTTGCTGTCGCCGCGTATTCCGAACTATCGCAATCTGATGAACAGCTATTCGGCGCTGACGTCGAAGTAAGTCCTGTCACTATCGACGCATGACCTGTGGGAGCGAGCCTGCTCGCTCCCACAGTGTTTATGTCTTGCATTCAATGCTTTTGCAGCCACCCCAGAAATCCTCCTTTCTTGATCGGTAGCGGTTTGGCCATCAACGCCAACCGGCTGTTCTGCTGCCGCACTGCCTGCAACTTGTTCAATGCCCGACCCACTTCAACCCGTTGTTCCATGCAACTGCGAGTCAGCGATTTGTCGATCCGGTAAATGATGCACGAGGTCAGCGCAGTGAAGGTCGCCTGGGATGGCGTATCGGTGAGGATGCTCTGTTCACCCATCACTTCGCTCGGGCCCATGCGGCCGGCTTCGGTGTGCCCGGCGCCGTCCGGCACGGTCGCGCTGACCACGCCGGTTGCGATGACCAACAAGCTGTCTGGAACTTCACCGACTTCCAGCACCACCTGACCGGCCGCGTACTGCTGCGCAACCATCGATCCGGCCATTTGATCGCGCTCATCCTCGCTCAGGGAACGAAATATTTTCACCTCGTCGAGCAACGCCCGTGCGCGGGTGGTCGGTTCAATCACGCCATCGATTCGCCGCGAAATGCCCGCCGCTTCGAGGTGCCGATGCGCCAGGTCGAACAATTGATTGCGCACTTCGCTCTTCTTGCTCAGGTCGGCAATAAAGCCGCTGACCACGTATTCGGACATCGTTTCGCCGGCCTCTTTCAACACTGCTTTCGGCGGCGGATTCAGCAGCCAACTGCTGCTGCCTTGAAGGGTACGATCCAGTGCGTCCAACACTCGGCGCGGACGGATGGGGTTCGGCACTTGAATACTGATCGACACGCCGTGCATGTTGTCTGGCCGGCTGAGGTTGACGATTTTTGCCTTGGCCGCCACCGAGTTCGGCACGACCGCTGTGGTGCCGGCGCTGGTCAGCAGGTGCGTGGCGCGCCAGTCGATGTCCAGCACCTTGCCTTCTACACCGTCGATCACTACAAAATCATCCACCTGATACGGCTTGGTGGTATTGAGCACGATCCCGGAAAACACATCGCTCAAGGTACTTTGCAGCGCCAGACCGACGACGATGGCGACGACGCCAGACGTCGCCAGCAAACCTTTCACCGGCAGTTCCAGCACATAACCGGCCGCCGCCACGATGGCGATCAGAAACACCAGCGCACCAATCACGTCCTGCAACAATCGACCGCTGTGACCGACACGGCGCATCAGCACCAGGCCGATGACTTCGGTGAGCACGCGCGCGGCGTACAGCCACCAGAGAATACCCAGCGCCGTGGCGCCCAATTGCGCCACCCGGTCCTCGGCAAACAGCGGTGCCTGCAACGGGCTGACACCGGCGTTGATCACCAGCGCGCTGAACATCACAAACAGTGCCAGGCGCACGGCGACCCGCGTGACGCGGTGCTTGAACGGCGCGAGGTGCCAGAGCACGGTGTCGATCACCAGCAGCAGGGCACTCCAGGACAGCGGATGGGCGAGGATGAAGGACATGAGTGGAACTCTCGAAGGTTTACAAAACGCCTTGTGGCTCGCCACAGGCGCACCGCACATCACAAAAAAACTCGCCACACAGTGCTGTGTGGCGAGTTGTAAGGACTCAGTTCAGATGCGTCTTGAGTTCCAGTGCCGCTTGGCGAACCGCCGCTTTCACTTCCGGAATCTGGCTCAGCGGGTTAAGCAGCCCGAAGTCGTGAATCATCCCGTTGTAGCGCACGGACGTGACTGGCACACCCGCCGCGTCGAGGTGACGGGCATAGGCTTCGCCTTCGTCGCGCAACACGTCGAACTCGGCGGTTTGCACCAGGGCTGCCGGCAAGCCTTTGAGCTGTTCGGCGCTGGCCTGCAGCGGCGACGCATGGATCTGTGCGCGTTCAGTCTGATCGGTGGTGTAGTTGTCCCAGAACCAATTCATCATGCCCTTGGTCAGGAAGTGGCCCTCGGCAAATTGCTGGTACGACACGGTGTCAAACTTGGCATTGGTCACTGGCCACATCAACAACTGGAACCGCAGCGCCGGGGTGTTCTGCTCCTTGGCCATCAACGCCACCACGGCTGCCATGTTGCCGCCGACGCTGTTGCCGGCCACCGCGAGGCGCTTGCCGTCAACACCGATTTCCTTGCCATGCTCGGCGACCCAGCGGGTGGCGGCATAAGCCTGGTTGATCGCCGTCGGGTAGTGGGCTTCCGGCGACGGCGTGTAATCGACATACACCGCGACAGCGCCGGAGCCGACCACCAGGTCGTGGATCAAGCGTTGGTGAGTCGGGTAATCGCCCAACACCCAACCGCCACCGTGGAAGAACATGAACACCGGCAATTCACCCTTGACCTTGGCCGGACGCACGATTTTCAGGTTAATGGTTTGGCCATCGACCTTGATCGCGCGGTCGCTGACGTCCACACCCGACAAATCCACCTTCACCGAGTTTTGCGCACCTGTCAGTACCGCACGGGCCTCTTTCGGGCTCAGTTGCTCAAGTGGCTTGCCACCACCGGCGGCGAGGGCCTCAAGGAAGGCTTGGGTGTTGTGTTCGACCCCTGGGCTGCCGGCAGCAAATGCGTTGCCGATGGAGAGGGCGAGGAGGGACGCGGTCAGGGTTTTTTTGACGAGGTTCATGGGTAAATCCTTTTTAATTGGTTAGAAGTTGATTACCGAAGGTCCAGGTTGCTGCGGGCTCTGTGGTTCAGGCCTCAGCAACACCGTGAACACAGATTAATAGGGTGCCGATACGCGAAAAAGCGGCTATAAAGTGTTTGACTGTCAACCAAGGCGTGACAATGAACCCGTTTGAAGATATGCGTATTTTTTGCCAGGTCATGGACTCCGGCAGCTTCACGGCGGCGGCTGATCAATTGGGCCTGTCCAAGCAGTTCGTCAGCCGTCGCCTGATGCAGCTCGAAGAGCGCCTGGGCGTGCGCTTGCTCAATCGCTCGACGCGGCGGCTAGACGTCACGCCGCTGGGGCAAAGTTATTACGAGTCAGCCTTGCGCCTGCTGGGTGAGGTCGAGCAAGTGGAGCAGGGCATCGCCGGGCAGACCGCCGAGCCACGCGGCACCATTCGCATCAGCGCACCGTTGTCGTTTGCGGTGGCACATTTGGGGTGTCTGCTGCCGGTGTTCTTGCAGCGTTATCGCGACGTCACCGTGGAGGTGGACCTGAGTGATCGCCCGGTGGACTTGCTCAGTGAGGGCTACGACCTGGCCTTGCGCATCGGCATTCTGGAAGACTCGACGCTGATCGCCCGACGCATCGCGTCTATCCAGCGCGTTTACTGCGCCAGCCCGACGTACCTGGCCGAACGGGGTACGCCGCTCAAACCCGAAGACCTGCACGGCCACGACTGCCTGCCGTATGGTCACGGTCGCCAGGTGCAATGGCGTTTTGACGGGCAGGGCAAACCACTGACCGTCAATGTCACGGGCAGGATGCGGGTCAACAACGGGGAGTTGCTCAAGGACGCGGCGATTGCCGGAATGGGGATTACGTACTTGCCGACGTTTATCGTCGGTGCAGCCTTGCAGGATGGCAGGCTGGTGCCGGTGCTGGAGGCGTTTCGACCTGAGCCGCTGAGATTGTCAGCGGTCTATCCGCAGCATCGCCAAAGCTCGCGTCCGGTGCAGGCGTTGATCGAATTTTTGCGCGAATGGCTGGATCAATCTGAAGGCGAACTCTAAGCCTCACACACAGTTCCCTCTGTAGGGGTGAGCCTGCTCGCGATGGCGGCGTCTCAGACAACATCAATGTTGAATGACAAATGGCAATCGCGTGCAGGCTCACTCTCACAGGAGATTTTTGAGGTTGCCGTGTTTAGCGGTTATTAGCTCTTCTTGTCATCGCCGACCTCGCCATTGGCATGTACGCCACGGTCATCGCCGACTTCGCCGTTGGCATGAACGCCATGGTCATCGCCGATTTCGCCGTTGGCGTGAACGCCATTTTGGTTATGGGATACTTCACCGGAGCGATGAACGCCATTTTGGTTATGGGACACTTCACCGGAGCGATGAACGCCATTTTGGTTATGGGACACTTCACCGGAGCGATGAACGCCATTTTGGTTATGGGACACTTCACCGGAACGATGAACACCATGGTCATCGCCTGCTTCGCCGTTGGCATGAACGCCATGGTCATCGCCGGCTTCGCCATTGGCATGAACGCCATGATCGTCGCCAGCTTCGGCGTGTGTGCCACTGCGCCCGGAGTTGGAGGAGGCTGTATTACCGGCATTGCCCGGGCCATGGTCGCTGCCGCTGTGGCTGCTGCCGCTATTGCCGCCGCTGCCACTGTTGCCGCCACTGCCGCTTCCGCCGTGACCGCCGCCATTGCCGCCACCGCCGCCATTACCGCCGCCACCGCCGCCATTACCACCGCCGCCGCCACCATTGCCGCCGCCGCCGCCGCCATTTCCGCCGCCACCACCGCCGCCATTGCCACCGCCGCCGCCATTTCCGCCGCCACCGCCGCCATTACCACCGCCGCCACCGCCATTGCCGCCATGACCGCCGCCACCGCCGCCGCCACCGCCGCCGCCATTACCTCCACCCCCTCCGCCGCCACCCCCACCATCCTTGGCCTGAGCGGTCGACATACTGGACAGACTGTCCGGTATCAATACGGTGGACGCCGACAAGACCGCGCCAATAGCTACTGCCAGTAAAAGCTTGTTGATGTGCATGTCGTTCTCCGTTTTCTTCAGGGTTGGAACGTTGATGAACAATGCAACGTGCTGCTCAATTCAATAGGTGAACACCTCTGGGTTCGGATTTATTCAGTTGGAACGTCGATAAAAAAAGCCACACAGCGCCAGGCCCCGTTCCAGAGCCTTAGTGAATGCTTGAGGCCAGTTCGAAAATCGGCATGTACATCAGGATCACGATGACCCCGATCAACAATCCGATAAACGTCATGAGCAGCGGTTCGAACAGCCGGACAAACCATTCGAGCCAGCGACTGATTTCTTCGTCGTAGAAGTCGGCGCTGCGCTCCATCATTTGCCCGAGGTTGCCGGACTGCTCGCCGGCGCGCAGCAAGCGCAGAGACACCGGAGTCACGAGTTGATTGAGCTCCAGCGCGGCCGACAGCGATTGGCCTTCGCGAACCCGTTCGCAGGCTTCGTCCAGGCGTGTACGGGAGGCCACGGTGAGCAGGCCGCGCACCATGCCCATGGCCGTGACGAGAGGAATGCCGCCCTGCAGCAGAATGCCCAGCGAACGGTAGAAGCGCGCGAGTTCGTACATGAAGATGCGTTGATGGATGGCCGGGAGTTTTTCGATCAGCCGGTCCACGCCCCGACGAAAGGCCGGTTGGCGCTGGAGGAAGGCGATGGCGACGATGATCGCCAGCAACCCGCCGAAGAATTCACCCTGATGCGCGTGGAGGAACATCCCGCTGGTCATCAGCACTTGCGACAGCCATGGCAGGTTCGAGCCCAGGCCTTCAAACACCAGGCTGAAGCGCGGCACCACGTAGCCCATCAAAAACAACACCACGCCACCACCCACCACCAGCAAGAGCATGGGGTAGATTGACGCGCTGACGATTTTTTGCCGAACCTCGTCCATGCGCTGGCGATAGCTGACATAACGGCCCAGGGCTTCGCCCACGGCGCCGGTCTTCTCGCTGGACTGCACCAGCGCCACATACAAAGGCGGGAAAACGGCCGACATCTGGCCCAGGGCCTGGGAGAACGATTTGCCCTCGTAGAGCAAGCGCACCAGCTCACTCAAGGTTTTACGGGCCTGAGGCGCGCTTTCTTTTTCGGCCAGGCTTTCCAGTGCATCGATCAACGGCAAGCCCGCGTTGAGCAAGGTGGTCAGTTCCTGGCTGAACAACACCAGGTTGAAAGTCTCTCGCTGTTGCAGACGCAAGGCGCGCCAGTGCCGTTCGGCATGCAGGCTGACCACCCGCAATCCCTGGTCTTCGATGATGCGCCGGGCTTCGCTGTGGCCGGGGGCCTCGACCGTCATCGAGACCACGCCGGCCTTGCCCACGGCTTTTAGATGAAAGCGCATGGTCGTCCCCCGTCATTGCCAACTGGTGATTTCGGCGTTTTCGCCTTCGCCACCGGGCTGCCCGTCCTTGCCCATGGAGAGCAGATCGTACTCACCGTTTTCACCGGGATAGCGGTAGGTGTAGTTACGGCCCCAGGGGTCCTGCGGCAATTTTTTCTGCAAGTAAGGGCCGGTCCAGTGGGTTTCGTCGCTCGGCGCGGTGACCAGCGCCTGCAAGCCCTGTTCGGTCGACGGGTAGTGACCGACCTCCAGGCGATACAAATCCAGCGCCTTGCCCAGGCCCTCGATTTGCGCCTTGGCGACTTTCACTTCGGAGCGTCCGAGTTGGGCGAAATATTTCGGCGCAACGATGCCGGCCAACAGCCCCAGCACCACCAGCACCACCAACAGCTCGAGCAGGGTGAACCCGCGTTGCGTACGCGGAGCACAGCACAGACGTTGATTCATGATGACCTCACACAATCGGCAGAAGGGTCGCACTAAAGGCTTATGCAATTGCCATGCAAAGCCTTGGGCAACCTTCTGAACCTCCCGTGCTACGGCCTTTCACGCTTACGGCACAGTGCTTGCGTATGGCTGATTAACGATCGGCCAGTGGGGCATTACCCCCAATTTTCGGGGCCGGCCAGGGGAGGTCGAACAATGAAAACACTCACCACTGGATTGCTCGGTTGTTTGCTGTTGACCAGCGTCGCACAGGCCGATGTCTTCGTTTCCGTGGACGCCAAGGGCAGCTACGTACTGTCCAACGTTCACCGCCCCGGCCGCACCTATGAACGGGTCATACACGAGCCCGCCGCGGCGGTCGTCAGCCTTGATCAGCAACCGCAGATGATCGCCGCGCAGCCCTATGCCGAACTGGTCTCTGCGGCTGCCAAGGCCAACGAAGTCCCAGAGGCGCTGCTGCACGCCGTCATCCGCGCAGAGTCCCGTTACAACGCGGATGCAACGTCTGCCAAGGGGGCCGGCGGGCTGATGCAATTGATGCCCGAGACCGCTCGGGAAATGGGGGTCAAGGATGTCTACGATCCCAAAGCCAACATCCAGGGCGGCGCCAAATACCTCAAGCGCCTGTTGACCCTGTTCGACAACGACATTGCCCTCGCGGTGGCGGCCTACAACGCCGGGCCGCAAGCGGTGCTCAGTCGCGGCGGGGTGATCCCGCCGTTTGCCGAAACTCAGCGCTACGTGCCGGATGTTCTGCGCCAATACCGTCGTTTGCAGGGCCTCGCCGTGGACGCGCCGTTGTAGTCGATACGGGGTGAAGGCTTGCCCCAACAGTGGGGAATGATGGCCCCGGCAGAAAAGTGGGGAATTAGTGGGGAATATCCCCCGAGTTATCAAGTCGTCAGCGTAACTGGCTGAAAAAAAACACAATTATTTTTGGCATGGGGATTGCTCCAGCGCACTTGTCGAGAATTGTTCCCTGTGAGCACCCAATGCGAGGCCCGTGATTATGTCCGGCATACCTAACGCTCATCACCTGATTAACCTGCTGTTGTTTTTCGCGCCCTTGTTTGGCATCGAGCTGGCCGATGCGGCCGCCCGTTGCGAACGCAACCTGGTGGCGAACGTCGTGGCGCTGGATCAGCCGCTGATGTTCAACCGTCTCGGCGCACAGAATGCTAACGGCATGATGTTCGCCCTGCGCCGCGATGTGGTCGATGATCACAACATGTCCCTCGCCCAAGGGGGGGCGGCAGTGCCGGGCAAAGTCTCGTTGCGGCCCGACAAGCGTCCGCGTCCACTGGTGCTGCGCGTGGCTGCCGGTGATTGCCTGACGATCAACCTGCAGAACCTGCTGGCGTATCAGGCCAACCCCGGTAAACACGAAGACACCGGCGTCGAAGGCGAAGTCGGCAATGTCGACAACTTCAAGGTCGACGAACAAGTCACCGATCGCCACATCGGCTTCCAAGTCAACGGCCTGCAAGCGGTCAACAGCATTGACGACATTGCATCTTTCACCGGGCGCAACGCCAACACGCTGATCCCGCCCGGAGCCACCCGTTCCTACACCCTGTACGCCGAGCGCGAAGGCGCGTTTGCCGCCAGCAGCCGTGGTGCCACATTCGGTGGTGAAGGCGATGCGGGCAACGTCGCCAACGGTCTGTTCGGCGAAGTGGTGGTGGTGCCCAAGGGCGGCCGGGCCTATCGCAACACCGTGACCGAAGAAGAGATGCGCCTGGCCAGCAGCGGCCGCACCCCGGCCGGTCAGCCGATTGTCGATTACCAGGCACGCTACCCGCAGCGCGAACCATGGATCCGCGAAGGCAAGGCCGGCACGCCGATCATCAGCATGGTCGACGGCAGTGAAATCATCTCCAGCGAGAGCGATGCGATCATCATGGGCAGCAACGCCGATGGCAGCTTCCCGCCCGCGACCTATCCGCTGGAAGCCATCGGCAAACGCAACCCGGCGCTGCCTAACCGGCTGGAACCGTTCCGCGATTTCGCCTCGCAATTCCAGGATGAAGTGGCGGCGACCCAGGCTTTCCCGGCGTACTGGGCGGACCCGGTGATGGCCCACGTGCTGGAGCCGACCCGCGACGCGTTCATGATCAACTACGGTTCCGGCGGTATGGGGGCCGAGGTGGTGGCCAACCGACTAGGCGTCGGGCCGATGCACGATTGCCTGTCCTGCGCCTATGAAGAATTCTTCCTCAGTTCCCACACCGTGGGAGACGTGGCGATGCTGGTGGATGTACCGGCCAACGTCGGCCTGGAAAACATTCGTCCGGGCGAAACCCCGCGGGCCGATCAGGTCGGAGTCAAAGCGACCATGGCGCTGTATCCGTCCGAGCCGGCCAACGTCAACCACAGCTACATCGGTGACTTCGTCAAATTCCGCAACACCCACAACGGTCACGAGCAACACATCTTCCACTTGCACGGGCACCAATGGCTGTTCAACCCCAACGACGATAACTCCGATTATGTCGACGCGCAGGGCATCGGTCCGGGCGCCGGCTACACCTATGAAATCGCCAATGGCGGTTCGGGCAATCGCAACCGCGTGGCGGGGGATGCAATCTATCACTGCCACTTCTATCCGCACTTTGCCCAAGGCATGTGGAGCATGTGGCGGGTGCACGACGTGTTTGAAGAAGGCACCAAACTCGAAGTCTCCCAACAGGGCAACGACGGCTATCACAGCGAACCTTACGCGCTGCGCAGCGGCAAACCGGCAGCGGGGGCTCGGGCCTTGCCCGATGGCGAAATCGTCGCCGGCACACCGATTCCGGCGGTCGTGCCGCTACCGGGCAAAGCCATGGCGCCGATGCCGGGCAAAGTCGCGGTCGTACCGAAGATCTCCGAAACCCTGGTGGCCAGTCATGATGACGACGAGGAAGGCGATGACGACGGCGAACATCACGGCGGTAGCGATGGTGCTCAAGCCATCGGTTCCCTGGCCCTGGTGGACCGCAGTGAAGCCAACCGCAACGCTGACGGCAGCCTGAAAAACCCGGGTTATCCGTTCTGGATCGGCGGCATGGAAAGTTCGGTCGGCCAACGCCCGCCAACCCCGCCGCTGGACATGCTCGACGCCGCCAAGGCGCAATCCCTGAAAACCAGCGGCAATGCCTTGTGGGCCAACCTTGATCCGGCGCAGTCCGGAGGCTGGGACGGCGGTTTGGGGCGTCATTCGCTGGATGGTTTCTCTTCGGGAGGTCAGGCGCATACCGTCACCACGTCGCTGGACTTCTCCAAGGAAGTGACCCGCGCCAAACCGATTTATATGCCCGAAGAGGGCACTGAAGTGGAGCAGGCGGCCATGGCGTTCCACGCCAAAAAGGACCACCCGAGCTTCGCCGTGCTGCCAGGCAATCAAGTGGTGGCGCGCAACTTCCGCACCAACGGCGCGTTGCCGATGGCCGGTGCGCCGTACTACGAACCGTGCATGGACGACCGGCAAAAACGCCTGACCGCCAGCGCCGGCACTGGCGAGTTCAACAGCGGCGAACGGATCGACGGCTTGTCGTTCACCGGTGCCTCGACCTTCACCGCCGACCGTCCGCGCATCTATAAGGCTGCGAACATCCAGTTCGACGCGGTGTACAACAAGGTCGGCTACCACTTCCCGCAAGCGCGCATCCTGGCCCTGTGGGAAGACGCCTGGCCGGTGATCACCAAACAGCGTCCGCCGGAACCGCTGGTGATGCGCATGAACACCTTCGACTGCGTGCAGTATCAGCAAACCAACCTGGTGCCGGCCATCTACGAGATGGATGACTACCAGGTGCGCACGCCGACCGACGTGATCGGTCAGCACATCCACCTGCCGAAATGGGACCTGACCGCCGCCGACGGCTCGGCCAACGGCTGGAACTATGAAGACGGCGTGCTTTCCCCTGGTGCCGTGCAAGAGCGTATCCACGCCATCCGTCTGTTCAATCAGTGCGAAGGCACCGACCCGCGTGACGGCACACCGACGTGCCCGGTAGCCAAGCAGCATCCGTTCTTTGGTCAATATGGCCGGGCCGACTGGGTGGGCGCGCGCACGGCGATGCAGCGCTGGTTCGTCGATCCGGTGGTCAACAGCAAAGGCGTCGACCGTGGCCTGGGGACCATTTTCACCCACGACCACCTCGGCCCATCGACGCACCAACAAATCGGTCTGTACGCCACGGTGCTGGCAGAGCCGGCCGGTTCCACCTGGTTCCACGCCGAAACCGGCGAGCCGCTGTACAGCGGCGCGCGGCAGGACGGCGGGCCGACCTCGTGGCAGGCCGTGATTTCTACCGGTGACCTGGACGGCGACGGCAAGAACGACAGCTTCCGTGAGTTCTTCCTCGAATACAGCGACTTCCAGCACGCCTATGAAGCCGGGGTGTATGTGGGGGCCGGCCCGAATGGCGTGCCGGATGCGCAATCTTTCCCGGCCACGGCCGACAGCTTCCGCTACGCGATCAACCCGCCGGTGCGCAAGGAAGCCGCGACCCTGCTTGAGCAGGTGGTTGAAGCCCGCGGTGGGCTTTCACCCGGCTGCCCAAGTCGGCCTTGCCCGCAAGCGATCTCGGTGGATGACCCAGGGATGTTCGTGGTCAATTACCGCAACGAGCCGCTGGCCCTGCGGGTGTACGACCCGAACAAGGTCGGCCCGGATGGCAAGCGCGGCATGCAGGCCGACGGCCTCGGCGGCGACCTGGCGTACGCCATGCAAAGCCGCACCGACCGGGCGATCCCGGCGATGAACCTGGCACCCAACCTGGTCACTGCCGCCACCGGCCCTACCGGCGGTACCACGCTGTTCCCGCCGCACATCAACAAGGGCGGTGCGGAACCGGGTGATCCGTTCACCCCGATGCTGCGCACCTACACCGGTGACAACGTGCGGCTGCGGGTGCATGCCGGCGGTCACGAAGAAGAGCACAACGTGACCCTGCACGGTGTGAAGTGGCTGCAAAGCGGTTCCGGTTTCGGCAACAGCTCCAACTCCGGTTGGCGCTCGTCGCAAATGATCGGGATCTCCGAGCAGATGGGCTTCATCGCACCGGTCTCGATGTTGTCCAGTTCAGCGGCGACCACCGGGGATTACCTGTACTCGATGGACGCGTCCCTGGAAGGTTACTGGAGCGGGATCTGGGGTGTGATGCGCAACTACACCGCGCAACGCAACGACCTGTTCGCATTGCCGAACAACCCGAAACCGGCGGGCATGCGCAATACCGTGGCCTTCGATGGCGCTTGCCCACGGATTGGCGCCAACCCGAACGGCATCGGCACCCGGCCGACCGTGCAACGCAACTATGAAGTGGTCGCGGCGCTGGCCAACGACATCCTCGGCAATCCGCTGAACCTGTCCATGGCAGACCCGGCGGGCATCGGCCAGCATGTCGGCGGACCGTTGAATCCGGTGGGCGGTACGCTGGTGTACAACTCCCGTGCGGTGAGCATTCCTCAGGTCACGGTGAACGACCCCGAGGACGGGACGACCTTCACCATCGGCGGGCAAAGCGGCCCGCTGCATGATCCGACCGCGATTCTGTACGTGCGCAAGTCCGACCTCGACCCGGTCACCGGCAAGCTGAAACCCGGTGTGCCTGTCGAACCGCTGGTGCTGCGCGCGGCGGCTGGTGATTGCATCAACATCACCCTGGAAAACCGTTTGCCGAGCGTGATGCCGGACTTGGTCCAGACCGCTTCGGTGATGGGTATGGTCAAGCGTGACCGCAACGGTGGCGAAGGTTCGACCACCTTCAGCAACAACCTGATGCGGCCGTCCAGCACCGTGGGCCTGCACGCTCAGCTGCTGGCGTACGACATCACCAAATCCGACGGCACCAACGTTGGCACCAACCCGATCCAGACCGTACCGCCACGGGTGGGCAACAGCGGGGCGTACCCGACGCGTACTTATCAGTACTACGCCGGGCACCTGGAGCGTGAAGGCAAGCCGATTACGCAACTGGGCCGCAGCGTCGACAACATCAATGCCACGGCGGTGGAGTTCGGCGGGTTGAACTTCACTCCGGCGGACGTGATCAAGCAGCCGCAAAAAGGCCTTGGTGGTGCGATGAGCATCCTGCCGATCGGTGCGACCTGGGTCGAGGACGTGCGCAAAGCCAACGCGACGGTCACTGCGCCCGGGCAAACCACCTACCGCGACTTTGCGATGGTCTGGCAAAAGGCGCTGAACATGCGCTGGGCCAATGGCCGTCCGGTGGAAGGCATTGCCTCGGAAGCGGGTGTGCCGACTGATCCGCAGGACAACTCGAGCATGGCGATCAACTATAAAACCGAGCCGATGTGGTACCGCTTCGGCCTGCCGCCGGACGCACCGTTCGGTCACGCCGACGGCAACGGTTACGGCGACGTGCCCAATGCGCACATGGCTTACAGCAATGCACTGGTGGGGGGCGATCCGCAGACGCCGGTGTTGTATGCCAAACCGGGGCAGCCATTGCGCACCCACATCCTGATGCCCACCGGTGGCAGCCGTGGTTCGACGTTCCAGCTGGACGGTCATGTCTGGTCGGTCAACCCGTTCCAGTCGGAGAAGAGCGACACCGGCGGTTACCCGATGATGACGCCGGGCGTGGGGTCGGTACGGTTCGGCTACAACCCGATGTCGATGTACATCGGCGCCCATGAAAGCATCCTGCCGGCGGCGCACTTCAGCTTCATGCTCCCGAGCGCGGGGGGGAGCAATGCGATACCGGGCGACTACCTGTTCCGTGACTACGCGGGTTACGGCAATACCGCCGGCTTGTGGGGGTTGCTGCGGGTGACCAATGAACCCGAACCGGCACCGGCGCCGTAGACCACCGTCCCTGTGGGCGCGAGCTTGCTCGCGATGGCGGAGTGTCAGTCGACATGGATGCTGAATGTAAGACCGCTATCGCGAGCCAGCTCGCTCCCACAGGGGTCAGGTGGGGCAGGAATTGATCTGAAGGGGAGAAAGGGATGAACAGGACCATCAGAATCGCCAGTGGTGCGCTGGTTATCGGCGTTGCGCTGATCAGTCTGGGCGTGTGGCGAACCGCGCCGCCGAGCATGCTCAGCGAAGTCGCCCTGCCAGACACCTGGAGCGGCCAGAACCTCTCCCGTGACGGGGTCTCGGTGGCGCTTGAGGTCAAGCCGCTGGCCAGGGACGGTGTACTGCGCGAAGGCGAATTTGCCGACGTACAGTTTCGGGTCAAGGACAGCACCTCGGGCCAACCGCTATCGGGCGTCAATCCCGGCGCCTGGCTCGACCCCGAAACCGTTGCCGCCGACCAGGCCCAGGGTCGTGAGCAAAGCTGCAAATCCCGGGTCGGGGTGTTCCTCAAATCGAGCATCGGCGCGCGGCCGCTGCTGGACCTGAATAGTTACTTCCTGCTGGTGATGAACCGTGATGCCAGCGTTTCAGTGGTCGACCCTTCGGTGTCGGTGGGCGGCATCACCAGCACCCTGTCCCGGATCGACCTCAAACAACCGCCGATGGACTGGGTCACCCCGAAGGACAACAAACGCGTCTTTGTCTCGATGCCGACCGCCGGGGAAGTGGCGGTGATCGACAGCGAGCAATTCAAATTGCTGGAATCGGTAAGCGCCGGCAGCAACCCGGTGCGCGTGGCCCTGCAGCCGGATGAGCGCCTGCTGTGGGTCGGCAACAACGCGTCGACCGCCGACGAGTCCGGGGTCACGGTGATCGACACCCGCAGCCTCAAGCCCCTCAAACACCTGGCCACCGGGGCCGGGCATCACGAAATCGCCTTCAGCAAGGACAGCCGCTTTGCCTTCGTCACCAACCGCGACGACGGCACCTTGAGCATCATCGACATCGCCAGCCTGACCGTCAGCAAGCAACTCAAGACCGGTTCGCACCCACTGTCAGTGGCGTACTCGCCGCTGTCCCAAGCGGTGTACGTCGCCGATGGCCAGGACGGCACCGTGACCGTGGTCGACAGCGCAAGCCTGGCAGTGCGCCGGGTGATCAAGGCGAAGCAGGGGCTGGGGCCGATGGGCTTTAGCGCTGACGGTCGCTTCGGCCTTGTGCTCAACACCCTGGAGAACCAGGCCTCGGTGATCGACGCCGCCACCGACTCGCTGATCCATGAACTGGACGTGTCGGCCGAGCCGTATCAAGTGGTGTTCACCAAGGCCTATGCCTATGTCCGCGGATTGGCGTCGGCCAAGGTCACGATGATCAATCTGTCGTCGCTGGGGCAGGGTCGCACGCCAATCAGCCAAGGGTTCGAAGCAGGGCCGCAAGCACCACGGCTGGCCGGTGATCTGCCACTGGCGTCGAGCCTGGCGGTGTCGCGGGACGACAACGCAGTGTTTGTGGTCAACCCGGTGGACAACACCACGTATTTTTACGCCGAAGGCATGAACGCGCCGATGTCCGGTTACCCCAATCGCGGGCAAGTGGCGCGGGCGGCGATGGTGATCGACCGCAGCCTGCGCGAGGTCGAGCCGGGGCTGTACAGCGCACGCATCAAGTTGCCGTCGGCCGGGCGTTTCGACGTGGCGTTCCTGCTCAATCAACCGAACATCATTCATTGCTTCACCGCGTTGGTTGAGCCCGACCCATCTGTCGCACAACACCCCGGCGTGCCGAAAGTGGAGTTCATGCTCGACAAGGCCACGGCCGCCCTCGGCAGCCCCTACGTGGTGCGCTTTCGCATTGTCCAGGGCCAGCAGAAGACCCAGCGCAGCGGGGTCAAGGATGTTCAGGTGCGTTACTTCCGCGCCCCGACGTCTCGGGCGCAGGAGGTCGCGGCCCTCGAAGTGGGCAACGGCGTCTATGAAGCCCCGGTGACCCTGGACCAGAACGGCGCGTGGTACCTGCACGTTCGTGCGGCGTCGCTGGGTGCGAATTTCGACGATAAGACCTTTGCCAGCGTCCGGGTTGTGCCCGGCACGGCGAACTGAGAGGACACTGACATGAACCGTTTCGCACACCGTGGTTTGCTGACGTTCTGCCTGTTGGCGGCCGGTATCGGTCAAGCCCTGGCGCACTCGGCGGACGAACACGCCGGGCACGACATGCCGGCCAAACCCGCCACTTCCGAAAGCGCCCAGGTCAAGTTCGCCGACGTGGCACTGGTGGACCAGAACGGTAAATCGGTGCGCCTGGAAAAGGACCTGATCAGCAACAAAATCGTGGTCATGAGTTTCATTTACACCAGTTGCACCACGGTCTGCCCGGTGGTGTCCTCGATCATGGGCAAGGTGCAAAAACAACTCGGTGCGCGGGTCGGCGGCGAGGTGCAACTGGTGTCGATCAGCGTCGACCCGCAGCGCGACGACGCCAAACGCCTGAACGACTACGCCCGCAATTTCCAGAACGGCCCGGGCTGGAGCTGGCTGACCGGCAGTTCGCAGTCGATCAATGAAACCCTCAAGGGCTTGGGCTCGTTCAGCGGCGACTTCAAGAACCATCAGCCATTGATTCTCGTCGGCGACGGCAACAGCCGGCACTGGACGCGCTACTACGGCTTCACTGACCCGACCGTGCTGACCCGCGAAGTCGAGAAGATCAGCGGCCAGCGCAATGCCCACGCCAAACACACCGCCATTGCCATGGAGCAACAGCCATGAGAGCGCTCGCCCTGATCCTCTTCACGATGTGCTTTTGCATTGCCAGCTTGATGGCGTTTGCCCACGAAGGGCACGTAGAGCCCGCGCCGGCGGTGGCCGGCGCACAACCGGCGACCGGCACGCACGATGCGAAAACCTGGTTCACCGACACGCCGCTGCAGGATCAGAACGGCGAAACCCTGCGCTTCTATAGCGATGCGCTGCAAAACCGCGTGGTGCTGCTGAACGTGATTTTCACCAGCTGCAACGATGCTTGTCCGCTGATCACCCGCAAGCTCAAGGAGGTGCGTGAGTTGCTGGGCGACAAGGCGGATGGCATCACTTTTATCTCCCTTACCAGTGATCCGCTGCGCGATACGCCGGCGGTACTCAAGGCTTACACCTTGAAACAGGGCGTCGATGGGCCCCACTGGTTTTTTCTTACCGGCGACAAGGCGCAAATGGACCTTGTCCTGAGTCGTATCGGCCAGATCGTGCCGACCCCCGAACAGCATTCCACGCAGTTGATCGTCGGTGACGTGGCGAACAAGCGCTGGAGCAAAATCCGTCCCGATGCCCCGGCCGCCGCCATTGCTCAGCGCTTGCAGTTGCTGACCATGCCCGTGGCCGGTCGTTGAGCGCGCCATGAAAACGTCCCTGGTCCTCGGCTTGCTACTGCTTGGCGGCATGCATTGCACCGCTCATGCGTTAGCGCTCACCCCCGGCGAAAGTGCGGGCAAACGCCTGTACCGCGAGGGGCTGTCCGAGAGCGGTGAACCGGTCATGGCGCGGGTTGGCGCGGCCGACATGATCTTGCCGGCCAGCAGCTTGCCGTGCGTCAACTGCCATGGCGCCGACGGTCAGGGGCGGCCGGAAGGCGGGGTGCGTCCGCCGGACATCAGCTGGTCGCGGCTCTCCAGTCGCTATGGCCAGGAGCAAGTCAACGGCCGCAACTATCCTGCCTATACCGAGGGCGCGTTGGCCCGCGCCATTGCCGAGGGTCGCGATTCGGCGAACAACCGACTCGATCCGGCGATGCCGCGGTTCGTGCTGTCGATGAAGGATCAACGCAACCTCACGGCCTACCTCAAGCGGGTGGCCGATGACCGCGACCCCGGTTTGACCGCCGACAGTCTGCACCTGGGCACCTTGTTGCCGAGTCAGGGACCGCTGGCCGAGGAGGGCGCCACGGTGGCGGCGGTGCTCAAGGGCAGCGTGGAACGAATTAATGAAGCGGGCGGCATTCATGGCAGGCAATTGCGCCTGACCATACTTGACCCGGGCCCGGACCGTGCCAGTGCCGAGTCGGCGCTGGAGCAATTGATCGGACAGGAACAAGTGTTCGCCCTGATTGCACCGCTGGCGCCAGCGCTGGACCCCGATCTGGCGGCGCTATTGGAACGGGCCGGGATTCCCCTGATCGGGCCGCTGTCGTTGCAGGGCGCGGCGCAGGCCAGTCGGCAAATCTTTGAACCGTTGTCGGGGCTGCGCGAACAGCTGATTGCCCTGGCCGACTATGCCGCGGCCAGTTTGCGCGTGCTCCAGGGGCCGACACTGATTACTTATCCGGACGAACCGAGCCAGCGGCTGGCGGCGGAGAGCCTCGGCCAATACCTGCAAGACCACGCCTGGCAGCAGGTGCGTCTGCAAGCCTACGACAAGACACAGGACGAACTGCCGCTGGGTTCGCGGTCAGTGTTTTATCTGGGCAGTGGCAGCGGCTTCAGTCGCCTGGCCGAGCGTTTGCAAACGGCGGGGCAGGTGCCTTACCTGTTCGCGGCGTCGAATCAGGTGGCCGGTGATCTGTTGCAGATGCCCAGCGGGTTTTCTCGCCGGATGTTTTTGGCCTACCCGTTCGTGCCCAGCGACTGGACGCTGGCCGGGCGCCTGGCGTTGACGCAATTGCGCGAAAACCAGGGATTGGGCGGTCAGCACGCGGTGCTGCAAGTCGGCGCGTACAGCTCGATGCTTCTGCTGAGTGAAGGCATGAAGCAGGCCGGTCGCGATGCCAGCCGCGAGAAACTCATCAGTGCCCTCGAAGGCTTGCACGATTTCGAGACCGGGCTGACCCCGCTGATCAGTTTTGGCCCGGGCCGACGCCTGGGCCTGAGCGGTGCCCATGTTGTCACGGTGGACTTGCCCGACCAGCGCTTCTTTCTGGTTGCCCCCTACAAACCCATTGCTGCCATGCCCTGACCGGAGGCCGATCATGAAACTCAACATTGCGCTGATGCTGCTGACATTGTGGGTTCCGGTGGCGTTCTGCAATAACGGGCCGGCTGCCGCCCGGGTCAATGGCGAGGAAATTTCCGAGTTCCGCCTGGAGCGTTATTTCGCCGAATTCCTGGAGGATCAGGGCCGGGCGGTAGGCAATATTCGTAACCCCAAGGCCTACAAGCAATTGCGGCAGAAGGCGCTGGATGCGTTGATCGACAAGGAGCTGCTGTGGCAGGAAGCGGTCAAGCGCGGCGTGGTGATCAGCGATGCCGACGTGCAACGTCAGGTTGACCAGACCCGGCAAGCCATTGGCGGCCCCGAGGTGTTTGCCCGCCGACTCGAAGACGCCGGTTTCGATGAAGCCAGTTTCACGGAATACACACGCCGTGAGCTGGCGGCCCAGCAAGTCTTTGCCGAGCTGGTCCAGGCGGGCGGGAAACCGGATGAGAAAGAGGTCCGGGCGTTTTACGAGGATCACCGTGCCGAGATGAGCCGGCCAGAAGAAATCCAGGCCCGGCACATCCTGATCAAAGTGCCCCAAGGCGCGGATGCCGCCACGGTCGAAGCGGCGCGGCTACGCTTAGTAGAGCTGCGCGCGAAAATCAGCCTGGGCGAGGACTTCGCCAGTGTCGCCAGGGCCGGCTCCGAAGATGCGTCGGCCAAAGAGGGCGGCGATCTGGGCTATTTTCCCCGTGGGCGCATGCTGCCCGAGTTCGAAGCGGCGGCTTTCGCCCTGACGCCGGGGGGCCTCAGCGAACCGGTGCGTACGCCGTTGGGCTGGCATTTGATTTATCTTCAGAACCACTTGGAGGCGGCCGATGTCTCAGAAATGCAGGGGCTTGAAATGGTCAGGGCTTACCTTGGCCGACAGCAACAGGCCCAAGCACGTCTGCAAGTCTTGGCGCAGCTTCGAACAAACAATCGAATCGAACGGATTGACGATGATTGAAGCTTGTCCCCCAAATGTGGGGAAAGCTTGAGTGCAAATCCGGGCGCTTCCCCGTCTTTGGGGGACGAGGTTTGCGGGCGAAAAGGTTTTTCCATGAAAATCAAAGCGATGAGTCGTCCAAAAAGCGTCGCTCAGTCTGGCATGAAGTGTGCGTTAGCCTGATTAAGGGCGCGTACTCCCAGGCACGAATATCGGACCTGCGGCTACAAGGAGTCCACCTTGTTAAACAAAATACTGGTTGTTGATGACGAACAACTTCTTGCGGAAAACCTCCAGGGTTACCTGCAGGCGCAAGAGTTGGAAGTCCGGATTGCTCACGACGGTGCGCAAGGAATCGTAGAAGCTGACGATTTTGCACCCGATGTGATGGTGTTCGATTACCGCTTGCCCGATATGGAAGGCTTTGAGGTGCTCGACGCCGTCCGCCAGAAACAGAAGTGTCATTTTGTGCTGATCACAGGGCATCCAACCGCAGAGGTTTGCGAGCGGGCCCGGCAACTGGGGGTCAGCCATATTCTGTTCAAACCTTTTCCATTGGCGGAATTGGCTCGTGCAGTGCTTGATCTTCTGGGAAGGCAACGGGAACCCCAAACGGGCGTGAGCATCTGCGAAGGATTCGTCGAACGACGCCAGAGCAGGACCGAGAGTTTCCCGCTGCAGTTGTACGACGGTAGTTGGGTGCTTGCGGATCGCCGACGAAACACATCGGCCTCCATGGCGCCAAACGACGAACAACTGCTCACCGGGGAGTAATTGGCGCGACAAGACGTTCCGGCACCCGCCGCGATGACTCGCCGCGCCGACAGGGCTCAAAGCCCCGGGTGTTGGAGAGCATGCCATGGACCGTCTATCCCTTGTCGTTGAACCGGCGTTGTTGGACTGTGTACCGTCTCGTTTTTCCAGTGAGCAATTAGCCCAGGCCCGGGCCCGGGCCACCAGTTCCGGCGAACGGGTACTGGAAGCCCTCGGGGTGTTGTGCGAACTGGCCCCTATGCCCTTCATCCAATGCCTCGGCACCACCCTGCATTATCCGGTGCTCGACACCGACAGCCTGTTCAAGGCCATCCCGGTATTCGACCGGGTCACCCTGGCCCAATGCCTTAAGCGCGAATTCATCCTGTTGCGTCACGAAGACGCGGTCATCGGTGTGTTTGCTGACCCCTTCGATACCTCACGCCTGGCCTGGATCGACGACTGCCTGCACGGTGCGCCGTTGTACCTGGTGCATGCCGACGACCTGAAAGCCTACCTGGCCCGTCACGAAGAAAGCTTCCACGCGGTCGAATCGCTCAATGCCCAATCCGAGGGCGGCATCGAAATCGACAACCTGCAAAGCCTGTCCCTGACCAGCATCAGCGAAGACGCCAGCGTCGTCGTCAAACTGGTCAACTCGACCCTCTATGACGCCTTGAAAATGCACGCCAGTGACATCCACCTGGGCACCACCGGCAGCGGTCTGGTGATCAAGTACCGGATCGATGGCGTGCTCAACAACATCAGCAAAATCCAGGGCAGCGAGTTCGCCGAACAGGTGATTTCCCGGGTCAAAGTCATGGCCGAGCTGGACATCGGCGAAAAACGCGTGCCCCAGGACGGTCGCTTCAAGATCGGCATCAGCGGCCGGCAAATCGACTTTCGGGTGTCGATCATGCCGAGCATTTTCGGCGAAGACGCGGTGCTGCGGGTCCTCGACAAGCAGGACCTGGCCGACAAAGTCAGCGGCGTGCAATTGCAGGCCTTGGGCTTTGAAGAGGAAACCCTGCGCCAACTGCGGCGCCTGGCCGCCGAACCTTACGGCATGGTGCTGGTGACGGGCCCGACCGGTAGCGGCAAAACCACCACGCTGTACGCGATGATCACCGAGATCAACCATGGCGTGGACAAGATCATCACCATTGAAGACCCGGTGGAATATCAACTGCCGGGCGTGCTGCAAATCCCGGTCAATGAAAAGAAAGGCCTGACCTTCGCTCGGGGTTTGCGCTCGATCCTGCGCCATGACCCGGACAAGATCATGGTCGGTGAAATCCGCGACCCGGACACCGCGCAAATCGCCGTGCAATCGGCACTCACCGGTCACCTGGTGTTCACCACCATCCACGCCAACAACGTGTTCGACGTGATCGGCCGTTTTACCCAAATGGAAATCGACCCCTACAGCCTGGTGTCGGCCCTCAACGCGGTGCTGGCGCAGCGGCTGATCCGCCTGGTCTGCGCCAGTTGCAGCGCGCCAGTCACCCCCACCGACGATGAATTGCTGGCCTCGGGCCTTGATCCCAAAGACGTCGGGCACTACCAGTTTGTGCATGGCAAGGGCTGTGGCCACTGCCGGGGCACCGGGTATCGCGGGCGCAGTGCGATCGCCGAATTGCTGCACCTGGACGACGAACTGCGGCAAATGATTGTCGAGCGCCAACCCATTTCGAAGATCAAGGCACACGCCTGCAAACGTGGCTTGCGCCTGTTGCGCGAGTCGGCCCTGGAACTGGTGCAACAGGGGCGTACCACGCTCGAGGAGATCAATCGTGTCACTTTTGTCTCGTGATCGGTACATCGCCGTGCTCGGCGCCAGCGGTGTCGGCCTCGGCCAGCGCAAGGGCAGCGAAACCCTGTGGCTGGGCAGCGTCGGCTTCATCGACGAAGGCTTTCACGCCTGGACCGTCGCCCTCGAAACCCTCGACCGTTTGCTCGGCGAACATGCGCGTGCCGGTGCGGAGTTGAGTGTGGTGATCTCCGGGCACTTCAGCCGCTTCTGCCTGGTGCCCTGGAGCGAAGAAATCAGCAGTCCTGACGAATTGCTCGGGTTCGCCCAGCTGTGCTTCGAAGACCTTTACGGCGTACCGACCCAGCCCTGGAACATGGTGCTGTCGGCCGAGCCGGCAGGTTACGACCGCATCGCCACCGCATTGCCGCAAGACTTGCTGACACGCCTTCGCAGCCTGGTCAGCGGTCGCGGCATCCGTCTGCGTTCGGTGCAGCCGTACCTGATGGCCGCGTTCAACCATTTCGACAAGAGCTTTGACGGTGGTGACTTTCTGTTCGTGGTGGCCGAGCCGGTTCGCAGTGTGTTGCTGCTGGCGCGGGAAGGGCGCTGGGTGGCGGTGCGTTCGGTGGGCAGCAGTGACAGCGATGCCGCACTGACCGCGCTGATCGGCCGTGAAAGTCAATTGCAGGCGTCCACCAGCGAACGGCCGCTGAGTCTCTACCTGCACGCCCCGGCGCGCATTGATTCACACCCTGACGTGCCCGGTGTGCAATTGCGCACCCTTGAAGAAGACCAGACAGCCGTACGCGACAGCTTGTACGTGATGTCTCGGGCGGTGGCCTGACATGCGCCCGCTGATGCTCGACTTCCAGCCGCGTCGTCGTTCCGGCCCATTGGGCTGGAGCCTGCTGGCCGGTGGCGTGACGCTGGCGCTGGTGTGTTTCTTCGTCCAGCAGCACCTCGACGAAGAAGCCTCGCAGCAGCAAGGGCACCTGCAACATGCCCAGCGTGCACTCACCGGCGACAACGGCAGCAAGGTCACCCTGACCCCGGCCGAAACCCGCGAGCAGGCGCAGAACCTGGCCGAAATGCGCAAAGTCTCCCAGCAGCTGCGCCGGCCTTGGGAACGCCTGTTTGCCATGCTCGAAGCCATGCCGCGCGACAACGTCGCCTTGCTGACCCTCACCCCGGATGCGCGCAAAGGCCAGGTGCGCATCAGCGCCGAGGCGCGGGATCTGGAAGCCATGCTCGAATTCCACCAGCGCCTGGAAGCCAGCGACGAGCTGTCCGACGTGTCGTTGCTCAGCCACGAAATCGTTGCCAACGTGCCGGAACACCCGGTGCAATTCAACCTGTCGGCCAGTTGGGAGATCGGCGATGCGAATCCCTAAATTGATCGTCCACGAATACCTGCAAGGCCTGGGCGTTCCCGGCCTGGTCGGCATGGCGCTGATGCTGGTCGCTTTGGTGTATGGCTTGGGCGGCTTGATGCCGGACTGGCAAGCGCTGCAACAGCTGAGCCAGCAGACCCGTGAAGCCGGTGAGTACCTGGCCAAGGTCGAAGACGGCAGCGTCGCCGCCCCGGTGGTGCCGCAACGTCAGCTCGATGACTTCCGCAGCAAATTGCCGTCCCAGCCGCAGGCCACCGTGGCCATCGACAAGATCTACGCGCTGGCCAGCCAGGAACACATCACCCTGTCGCGCGGTGAATATTCACTGGGCATCGACCCCAAGACGCACCTGGCCCGTTACCAGATCCTGCTGCCGGTGCGCGGCAGTTATCCGCAACTGCGACGCTTCCTGCACGCCTTGCTTGGCCAGTTGCCGGCGGTGGTGGTGGAAGACGTGGAGTTCCAGCGCAAAAAGATCGCCGACACCGACCTCACCGGGCGGATCCGCATGACCCTCTACCTGTCGAGGTCATGATGAATACCAAGCGCGTAATGGGTTGGATGGCGTTCTTCGGCGTGGCCGCGGGACTGGCCTGGGGACCGCAATACTTTCAGAAAACCGATGAGGGCGACGGGTCTGTTGCCGCCTCGACCAGCCCGGTCAACAGTAAAACCGGCCCGCTGCAGGCAGCAACAGCCAGTGGCAAACCGGCGGAGATCAAGGACCTGAGCCCCTCCGGCGACCTGTTCACCGCCCGCAGCTGGAAGGTCGCGCCGACCCTTGCCAGCGTCACCGAACAACCCGTCAACCAGACCCCGGTGGTACAAGCCCCTAGCGTACCGCCGATGCCTTTCCAGTTCATTGGCAAGCTTAATGACCGTTCCGACCTGCAAGTATTTTTGCAGAACGGCGAAAAAATATACGTCGTACGCAAAGGGGATGTGATCGACGAAACCTGGCGGATCGAGCGGATTTCCGACGTGGAACTCAGTTTTGTCTACTTGCCTCTGCATTTGTCCCAGACCTTGTCTGTGGGGAGCGCGCAATGAACACATCCCGTTTGCTGTTGAGTGTCTGCATCGCTGCAGCGCTGGCCGCGTGCAGTTCAGCGCAGCTCGCGAACCAGGAAGCTTCCCAGCTGATTGAGTCGGGGCAGTACGAAGCCGGCCTGGCCCGTATCGAAGAAGGGCTGCGCGAAGATCCTCGCGACACCGAACTGCACCTGGCCCTCAACAGCGGGCGCGCGCTGGCGGTCACCAATTTGTTGAGCCAAGGCGACATGGCACGCGCCACCCGCGATTTCGCCTCGGCGCGGATGGCCTACGGCCGAGTACTGAACATCGAGCCGCACAACCGTCGCGCCCAAGAAGCACTGAACCAGCTCGACTACCTGCGCAGCATGGACGAAAAACTCGAACTGGCCCGTGGCGACCTGCGTCGCGGCGACATCTACGGCGCTGAACGCCAGGTCAAACAGATTCTCGAACTCGACCCCAAGAATGAAGGTGCTCTGGAACTGCAAGGCAACATCCGCCTGGTGCAGAGCCGCAACGTGGTCCCGTACCCACAACTGCGTACGCGCCTGGATCGTCCGGTCACCCTGGAATTTCGCGACGCCAACCTGAAAACCATTTTCGAAGTGCTGTCCCAGGTGGCTGGTCTGAACTTCATCTTCGACAAGGACCTGCGCCCTGACATGAAAGCCACGATCTTTGTGCGTGACGTGCGCATCGAAGACGCCGTGGAACTGCTGCTGCAACAGAACCAGTTGCACCAGAAAGTGGTGAACGAAAATACCTTGCTGATTTACCCGGACTCGCCACAGAAACTCAAGGATTACCAAGAGCTGGTCATGCGCACGTTCTACTTGACCAGCATCGACGCGAACACCGCGCTGAACATGATCAAGACCATGCTCAAGACCCGCGACGTGTTCGTCGATGAGCGCCTCAACACCCTGACCATGCGCGACACCGAAGACGCCGTGCGCATGGCGGAAAAACTCATTCAATCCCAGGATCAGTCCAACCCGGAAGTGGTGCTGGAAGTGGAAGTGATGGAAGTCGCCCGTCAACGGATTCTTGACCTTGGCCTGCAATGGCCAAACACCTTCGGCGTGATCAACACCGACGGTTCGCCGGTGACGATCCTCGATCAACTCAAAGGGATCAACTCCAGCCGCATCTCTATCTCGCCATCGCCGCAAGCCAAGATCAACGCCCAGGACAACGACATCAACACCCTGGCCAGCCCGGTGATTCGCGTCAGTAACCGCGAGCAGGCGCGTATCCACATTGGTCAGCGCGTACCGATCATCAGCGCGACGTCGGTGCCGTCGACCCAAGGGCCGGTGATTACCGAAAGCGTCACCTACCTCGACGTCGGTCTGAAGCTGGAAGTGCAGCCGATCGTGCACTTGAACAATGAAGTGGCGATCAAAATCGCGCTGGAAGTCAGTAACGCCACGCCGCTGGAGCCGACCCGCCAGGGCACCATCCCGGTTCAGGTCGACACCCGCAACGCGCAGACCACCCTACGCCTGCATGACGGCGAAACGCAGATCCTGGCGGGTCTGGTGCGAAACGACCATGGTGCCACTGGCAACAAGATCCCCGGTCTTGGCGACATCCCGGGCCTTGGTCGCTTGTTCGGCAGCAACAAGGACACCGTCGGCAAATCCGAACTGGTGCTGTCGATCACCCCTCGGATCGTGCGCAACCTGCCGTACCAGAGCCCGTCGGACATGGAATTCCCGACCGGCACCGAAACCAGCATGCACATCCAAGCGCCGGATCGCCGGATGGAGCCACAGATTCAGAACGAACACATCGACCGCTCGGTGCCTGGCGTGACCACCGAAGTGAGCGTCGGCCGGCCGGTGGCTTCCGCCACCCCTCAAGTCACTGTTGAGAAGCCTTGATCATGAATGCCTCACAACGCGGTTTTACCTTGATCGAAGTCGTCGTGACGCTGGCCCTGATCGGCCTGCTGGCCGGTATGGCCGCGCCGCTGACCGAGACCGTGGTGCGTCGGGGCAAAGAGCAGGACCTGCGCACCGCGCTGTACCAGATTCGCGACGCCATCGACGGCTACAAACGTGCCTTTGACGCCGGCTATATCGAGAAGTCGCTGAACAGCAGCGGCTATCCACCCAATCTTCAAGTGCTGGTGGACGGCGTGCGCGATGTGCGTAGCGCCAAGGGTGCCAAGTTCTACTTTTTGCGCCGCGTGCCCCATGACCCGCTGACGGCGGTCAAGCGTGATGACGAAGGTGGCTGGGGCTTGCGCTCTTATGACAGCACGGCTCAAAACCCACGGGAGGGGGAGGACGTCTTTGACGTTTACTCCAAGGCCCGGGGCAAGGGGCTCAACGGCATCGCCTACCGGGAGTGGTGAGCATATGCGTCGGCAAAAGGGCTTCACCCTGTTGGAACTGATGGTGGTTATGGCAATCATCGCGACGCTGATGACCATCGCCTTGCCACGCTATTTCAACAGCCTCGAAACGTCGAAGGAAACCACGCTGCGCCAGAGTTTGTCGGCCATGCGCGAAGCACTGGACCATTACTACGGCGACACCGGCCGCTACCCCGATTCCCTTGATCAACTGATTGAACAGCGTTACCTGCGCAATGCGCCGATGGACCCGATTGCCGAGCGTAAAGACACCTGGGTGCTGGTCGCGCCACCGGACGGTGTGGCGGGCGGGGTGGCCGATATCAAAAGTGGAGCCACAGGGAGGGCGCGTGATGGCAGCCTTTATTCCGAGTGGTAAACCGGCCGACGAGGCGGGGTTCACCTACCTGGGCGTGCTGTTTCTGATCATGGTGATGGGCATGGGCCTGGCCAGTGCCGGCGAGTTGTGGGCCACCGCCTCGCGCCGCGATCGGGAGCGTCAGTTGCTGTGGGTCGGCACCCAATACGCCCAGGCCCTTCGCAGCTACTACCGCAGTTCGCCCGGCTTGGCGCAGTACCCGAAAGAGTTGGCAGACCTGCTGCAGGACGAGCGTTTTCCATCGCCCAAACATCATCTGCGCCAGCTGTACCCAGACCCGATTGGCGGGGGAGAGTGGACGCTGATGCGCGGTTTCGACGGGCGCATCACCGGCCTCAACAGCCCTTCGACGGACACGCCGCTCAAGCAGAATGATTTTCCCAGCCAATGGTCGGATTTCGCCGGCATGGCCAGCTACAAAGACTGGCAGTTTGTGGCCGAGAAAGCCTTCCTCGACGGCACGTCTGGCCCGCCGAAAGCCCAGTCCGCACTGCCTCAGGCGTTATCGCCATGAACAGACACTGGCTCGCGGCCCTGATCCTGACAGGCGTGGCGTGCTTCGCCAGCGCCGGCGAAGACGAGGAAATGCTCGGCTTCATTGTCGATGACACGATCTCGCATATTGGCCACGACTTTTACTACTCGTTCAGTGAACGACTGCGCGCCACCAGCCCGATGGATTTCAACCTGGTGGTACGTGAACGACCTTCGGCTCGCTGGGGCAGCCTGGTGACCGTGGAATATCGGCAGCGACTGGTTTATCGGCGTTTCTTGCCGCCGAACACCGTGGACCTGCAGGACGAGGCTTCGCAGGCCGCCGACCTGGTTCGCGGACAGATTGCCCAGCAGAAGCTGGAGGCTTTGTTGCAAGACACTACGGACCTGGAGAGGGACGAATTATGAAAACGAAAACGTTCTTGCAGTGCACCGGCATTTTACTGCTCGGGTGTGGCAGCGGCAGCCTGGTTCAGGCTACGGAGCTGGTGTACACGCCCGTCAACCCTTCGTTCGGCGGCAACCCGTTGAACGGCACCTGGCTGCTCAACAACGCCCAGGCGCAGAACGATTACGACGACCCGGACCTGAAAAACCGCACCGCCGTGGCCGGGACCACCGCCCTGGAGCGATTCACCAGTCAGTTGCAATCCCGCTTGCTGGGGCAGGTGCTGGACAACATTTCATCCGGTAACTCGGGGAGCCTTTCTACCGACGCTTTTATTGTCAACGTTGTCGACGATTCGGGTGCACTGACCATTGAAGTGACGGACCGATCGACCGGTGAAGTGTCGGAAATCCAGGTGAATGGCCTGGCCCCTTGAACGGGCATTGGGTCGATGGGGAGTTAGGGACATGAAAAAAATAATTGCGCTGGGGCTGATGTTGGCAACCTTACAAGGGTGTGGTTTGCGCGAGCCTATGTCGGCCGAGCAAGACTCCAAGACACCGACACTGACGCCACGGGCGTCGACTTATTACGACTTGCTGGCCATGCCACGACCCAAAGGCCGGTTGATGGCGGTGGTGTACGGTTTCCGCGACCAGACCGGGCAATACAAACCGACCCCGGCCAGTTCGTTTTCAACCAGCGTGACCCAGGGCGCGGCGAGCATGTTGATGGATGCGTTGCAGTCCAGCGGCTGGTTTGTGGTACTGGAGCGCGAAGGGCTGCAGAACCTGCTGACCGAGCGCAAGATCATTCGCGCTTCGCAGAAAAAGGCCAATACGCCGGTGAATATCCTGGGTGAGCTGCCACCGCTGCAAGCAGCGAACATGATGCTTGAGGGCGGTATCATTGCTTACGACACCAACGTGCGCAGTGGCGGTGAAGGGGCGCGTTATCTGGGGATCGACATTGCCCGGGAGTACCGGGTGGATCAGGTGACGGTCAACCTGCGGGCGGTGGATGTGCGCAGCGGGCAGGTGTTGGCTAACGTGATGACCAGCAAGACGATTTACTCGGTGAGCCGTAGTGCCGGGGTGTTCAAGTTTATCGAGTTCAAGAAGTTGCTCGAGGCGGAGGTTGGTTACACCACGAACGAGCCGGCGCAGTTGTGTGTGTTGTCGGCGATCGAGGCGGCCGTTGGGCATTTGCTGGCGCAAGGGATTGAGCGGCATTTGTGGCAGGTGGCGGGGGATAACACGCCGGATGCCAATGCGACGCTTGACCGGTACCTGACTCAGTCGAAGGTTGATCCGGAGAGTGAGTGAACCGAGGCGGCCTTCGGGCCGACCTGGTTTTCCCCTGTGTACGCGATCTCCTGTAGGAGTGAGCCTGCTCGCGATGGCGGCCTGACAGCCGACCATTTTCTTCCTCGGTGTACATATCCGTTGCTGCGGTAACGGCCGCTAATGGTTCCGCCCTTACGGCGTGTCACTTTGGCAAACGCCCCAAAGTAACCAAAGGTCTCGCCCCGAGCGTCCGGCCCCTCGCTAAGGCTCGGCGTTCCTTCGTTCCGGTATCCATCCGGGGACACTGCCCTCCGGTCTGCTTCGCGACGACCTACATGCAGCGTGTTCGACTGCGTCGAACGGCGCTGCGCGCCACTCCCCGGATGCACACCTCCACTCAGCCTCCCGAAGGGGCGGGTGAATCAAGATCAAAAGCTGCAGGCGAGCTAACGCTCGGCCTGATGAGTGGTGAGAAGCGGCGGGTGTACGCCGATCAATTGTAGGAGCCTGGCTTGCCAGCGATGGCGGCCTGACAGCCGACCACTCTCTACCAGATGCACCCAATCCAATTGTAGGAGTGAGCCTGCTCGCGATAGCGGATTCATATTCAACATTGCAGTCGACTGACACACCGTCATCGCGAGCAGGCTCACTCACAGGAGGATTGGGGATTGCTGGGAATTAGCGATGTGGCGCGGGTTTGGGGAGTTCAAGGTTGTCCATCATCCGGTTCGCGGCCAGTTCGGCGAGCATGACGATTTGCTGGATGGCCATGGCGGTGTTGCGGTGTGGGCCTTCCAGATAACTGGCAAAATCGCCGGCCATTACGCTGGCCTGAGCCAGGGATTCACAGGTGTGAGCCAGCAGGTCTTCGTCCTTGAGGTCCGGTGCAAGCATGAACATTGTGCTGGGTTTGCGGGTGGGCGGTGATTTCAGGGCCGCAGGATTGAGGTAGTGATTCAGTGCGCGTTCGGCGGCGTCGTGGAATTTTTTGGAATCGACGGATTCGTAGGGGGAAACATCGTCGGTTTCCGGGGGATTTGGGGTTTCTTTGATCATGGTGAAGCTCCATTCGTAAATAGGGAGTTCGCCACGACTGCGACCAAGCAGTGGGGTGGCAAACTGTACGCAGGTTGGTCGACCAGGGAATGGAACCCGGCAGGGCCGAAGCCCTCCCACGCACAGCTCGCCATGAAGCAAGCACGAAAAGTGCGCCATTCTAAACCTGGGCGACCAAACCCGGTCGCTGAATTTGCAGCGACGTGCAAAGCCTATTTCCCAGCCTTCCGACACAACAACCGACACAACCTGTCGGAATCCTCCTCAAAAACCGCCACGGCTGTAGGACCTCCACCAAATTTTCAGGCCAACCCCAATCGAAATGTGGCAGCGGGGGTGCGACGATTCGACTTGCTTGTGAGGGCTGTTTAACTTTCAACATGGAAGTCGACTGACACACCGTCATCGCGAGCAAGCTCGCTCCCACGGGGAAAAAAATCACACGGCACAAAAAAACCGCGACCCTCCACCAAAGGCCGCGGTTTTTACGCCTTGCGATTATTGCTGCAACACGGTTGCCGAGTTGGCGCTACCAAACTGCTGCACGGTCGCCGTCTGGCTTACGCCGCTTTGATCGACACTGGCGATGTTGCCGGTGCCGCCCTGGGTCACATAGGCGACGTTCATGGTGTCTGCCTGTTTGACAGTGATCATGTTGTCGCTGCCATACAGTTGTGTGGTGTAGGCCTGGTTGCCGCTGCCGGACTGGTCGAACTCGGTGCTGTTGCCGGTGCCGTTGCTGCTGCCCTGAGCCAGGTTGGTGGTGCCGCGCTGGTCGGCGATGAGGATGTTGTCGCTGCCGTTCTGGTCGAAGTACAGCTCGTTGTAGGAATCGGCCTGGCTGACTTTGGTTGTGTTGCCGGTGCCGGACTGGTTGGTGGTCATGATGTGGCCGGCGCCGGTCTGGGTGAAGTTGGCGACGTTGTTGGTGCCCACCTGATTGACGGTTGCACGCTGGTTGCTGCCGAACTGGCCACCTGTTTGCGGGCCTTTCCAGTTGCTGGCGTAGACTTTGTTGCCGGTGCCCACCGAGTTGGCGTTGAGCACATGGCTGTCGCCGCTTTGATAGGTGAAATGCACGTTGCCGGTGCCCGCTTGATACAGCGCAACGGTCGAGCCGAGGGATTCGAACTGGTCGGCATAGATTGCGTTGAGATCGCCGACTTGCAGCACCGTCGCCACGTTGTTTTGGCCGAAGCTCTGGTCGACCACGGTTTCGTTGGCCTGCCCGATCTGTTGGATGGTGGTCTGGCTGGCAGTCTGGCTGTCTTGCCAGACTTCACTGCCGTTGCCATCGCCGAGCTGGTTGATGCTTATAGTGCCGCCCAGTCCGTTGCGTTGATCGCCATAGGCATAGTTATCGTTGCCCGTCTGGTTGATGTTGATCTGGCCGCCCTCGTGGAACACTTGCTCGGCGGTGCCGTAGTTGGTGTTGCCGAGCTGGATGATGGACGCGGTGTTTTCCACGCCCAGTTCCATCTGCTCGATGTTGGCCTCGTTGTTGTCGCCTTGCTGGAAGGTCGTGCCGGTGGAGCCGTCCTGGCTGTCCTGATAGATAAACGAGAAGTTGCCGTTGCCCAGTTGTTGTTGCAGCGCCTGGCTGGCGCCCACGCCAATCGACTGACTGGCATGGCTGGTGTTGAAGGTGCCGACCTGTTGCTGGGTGATCGAGCTACCGTTTTCGAACAGTTGCTCACCGTAGCCGGCGTTGTAGTTACCGACCTGGGTCTGTTCGATGGTGCTGCTGGCGTTGTCTTGCAGCGTCGCCGCATCATTGCCCGATCCAGTCTGTTGCTGGGTGGACGTGCTGAAACTGGCGGCGGATTGCTTCACGTTGGCGATGTTGGCATCGCCGTTCTGGTTCTGGATGGACGTGCTGTCGTCGGCCATTGCCTGGGCACTGACGATGACCAGGATGGCGGCGGTGAGGGGCATTAATTTGAACATGATGGAACCTCCAAGTGGTGCAGTGCTTTAGCGATATTGTTTGACGGAGACGCTCATGCCGTTCCCGGACTGGGTGACGGCACTGGAAAGTCCCGTTCCCGCCTGGACGATGCTGGCGTCGTTGTTATTGCCGTTCTGGGAAATCTGCGCACGGTTGTGGCTGCCGGTTTGTGTGATTGAGGCATCGTTGCCGGAACCTTGCTGGTTGATCATGGCCATCAAGTCGTTGCCTTGTTGAAGGATGTAAGCCTCCTGATTGCTGCCCGACTGGACGACATTGCCGAGCAACGACTGGCCGTTCTGTTGCACTAACGCAATGTTGGCCTGGCCGTTCTGGTCGATCAGCGCATGCTGGCCAACCGGTGGGGGTAACTCGCCGAGGTCGCCACCGGGACCGAGGTCGTCGTTGTCCATCAAATCATCGGCGCGCACACCCGCGCCGCTGCAAAGCAGAAGCAGGCAGAGCAGGGCGGCGGTCGACGTTTTCATGACTGAGTCCTTGGTTGGAGCTGCCCCACCGGCCATTGCGGACGGTGGGGCGAGCGTTTACTGCACGGTGACGGAGACGTTGCGCACCGTGCCCGGGGTTGAACGGATGGTGGCCGTCGGGTTGAGCGATGGGGCGACCGTGGTGTTGGTGACCGTCAGGGTCCAGCGTCCGGTAATCGCCACGGTGGCGGTGCCCAGGGTGACCAGCCCGGCCGGTGTGGTGACCTGGACGGTGACAGAGTTGCCGAGGACCACCGACGAGGTACCGGTGAAGTTCCAGGTGAACCGGTTGCCGGCACGGGCGGTCACCGTGGCAGCCGTCACGTTGAAGGTTTCAAGGACCAGCGGTGGTGACACCTGCACGGTGACCGTGGCCGGTGCCGACAGGGCGCCGAAGCTGTCCCGGGCGACGTAGGTGAAGGTCGTGGTGAAAGGGCTCAGCACGACTGCCGGTGGCGTATAGGTGACCGCCGTGCCGTTGATGGCGACGCTTCCGCGACCTGCCACGGGCGGCTGGGTGATGCTGGCGACGGCCAGCGGCAGGTTGCCTTCAGGGTCGGTGTCGTTAGCCAACACGTTGATCGTCACGGGCGCCGCCTGGGTCGAGACGCTATCTGCAACAGCCACCGGAGCCTGGTTAGGCGCCACGTTGACGGTCACAGTCACCGGATCGGTCGAGGCCAGGCCTTTGGCGTCTTGAACCTTGTAGGTGAAGGTCGCGGTCAACGGTGCATTGACGACGGCGGGCGGGGTGTAGATCACGTTGTTGACGGCCAATGCCACGGTGCCCTGGCCAGCGGCCGGTGGTGTCAGTGCTGTGACACTCAGTGGAGTGTTGCCGTCCGGGTCGCTGTCGTTGGCCAGCACATTGAGGGTGACCGGCACGCCAAAGGTGGTGCTACCGACATCGGCAACCCCGATCGGTGCCTTGTTCTGGCCCGAGTCCGGTGCGGTGCCGACCACCACGACAGGCTCGGTGTCATTGCCGCCCGCGGCCGACTTGATCGTCACGGTGGCCGGCGGCTGCAGCAGGTCCGGCACGGTCAGGCGCTGCAACGTGCCGTTCTTCGACAGCCTTCCGTAACCTTGGGCGACCATGTCAGGTATGCCGACTTCGTCGCTGGAGGTGGCCTCGATCAGCAGGCTGTGATTGCTCCAGTTGTAGCGAGCAGTCTGGATTTTCACCACGTCGCTGAGCTTGCTCGACACGGAGGTCGGTCGGGTCGAACCGGTCGGGTTAGTGGCGGTGATCACCACGACTGGAGGCACGGCGCCATTGGCCAGCAGGTGCTGGCCGAAGAACAGGCCGTTGTTATCGCCCACCAGGGTGGTCTGGCAAGGTGAAACAGGTGGGCCGGGGACCAGGGCGATGCTTTCGCGGAAGCACAGGGTCGAGCCGTTGTCGGCTTTGCCAAAGACCTCGACGCGGGTGCTGCTGCCTCCCGTTCCGCCCGTGCGCCGGTATGTGGCGCGGCTGATCTCCACCGGTGTTTGCGCTCGGCTGTCGAGCACTTTGCCGGACACGGTGAAGAGGCTGGTCTCGATGGTCCCGGCAGGCCCCTGGATGCGCACGAAGTTGGTGTTGTTGGGGCTACCGGTCACGGCTTCGGTGAGGTTCGGATCACCGACGAAGGTTTCGACGGCACCCGTGTCCGGGTTCACTTCGGTGTAAGGGCCGTTGACGCTGCGCAGGAACGGTCCGATGGCCCCGTTCACCGCGCCGGTGAATACGCCTGGCGCACCGACGCCGACGTCTCTGGTGATGTTGATCGCACGACGGCCAGGGGTGGTGACGTTGACCGTTTCCACGCCGTAAGGGTGGGTGATGGTGTAGGTGCCGGCGACGGGAATGTTAATCCGCATCCGGATCCGCGCGAAGCTGATCTGATCACCGTCGAGCGGGTTTCCGCCGGCAAACGCAGCTTCGATCCCGGCGACGTAGGCGTCCATCCCATAGCCGGCGGCATTGTTGGGGATCGTGGTTTCTGCGAGATACCAAAAGGCTTCGTCGGGCCAGTTATCCGGGAACACCATCGGCTGGGTGTCGTCGAAAATGCCGGGTGCCGGCAGCAGGGTGCACATGTAGGCGGGTGGCACAGAGACGCCTACCCGCGAGCTGACGGCTTTGGACTGGCACAGCTCCATCGACAGAAGATTGTTGTCCTGATACCAGATCGGGAATTTCCCGGTGGCGAAGGTATAGGGGCCGGGGTCGACGGCAGCGAGTTGCGCGAAAGCACTGCCGGACAGCGATAGAGTCAGTCCCAGGGCGTTGAGCGCCAGGCGTGGCCAATTGTTCATGATGCCTCCTGATGAGGATCTGGGCATGTGAGCGTTCATTGCACGATGACCACTTCTTCGGTGTCGCTGCCGCCATTGGATGACGTCACGCGAACCTGGGCTGGCGGAATCGGCGAGATGCCGGTGGCCAGGCTTTTCACTGCGCCATCACCGCTGAGGGCGCCGATGGCGACCCCCGTGCCAGAGGTGGCGGTGAGCACCGGTGGCGAGGTTTCATCACTGGTTGAGGCGACGATGGTGATCTGGCCATTGCTCAGGCTGTACTCGGCACGGGAAATCACCACCAGGTCCGACAGGGGCATTGGCAAGATCGTCGGGGTGCTGCTGGCGATGGCCAGGTGGTTGTCGGCAGTCACTTGCAGCGTGTTCGGCAATGACGGATTGGTCGACGACTGTGCGTACCAATGGCCGGTACTGTCCGCTTCGGTGAAGTTCAACACCGGGTTATTGCTGTCCAGGGTCACCGTCGCCGGTGCGGGCGGGGCCATGACGAAGACGTCCTGCTGAGCCACCGGTGCGCTGGCACCGGCATGCCGTGAGTAGGTGCTGCGCTGGGCAATGACCGGCGTTGGCCGGACCACTGTCGACAGCTTGCCGGAGACGGCAAAAAGGTCGGTGCGCAAGTCAATGCCATTGGGGCCCTCAATGCGCACGAAGTTGGTGTTGAACGGACTTCCGGTGACGGCTTCCGTGAGGTTCGGGTCGCCGACGAATTGTTCGGCGGCGCCGGTAACCGGGTTCGTCTCGGTGTAGGGGCCGTTGACGCTGCGCAGGAACGGACCGACATCGCCCTTGAGCGCGCCGTCATAGGTTTTCGCTGCGCCGATACCGATGTCCCGGGTCATGTTGATCGCCCGCCGCCCGGGGGTATCGACGGTGAACACATCGACGCCATAGGGGTGGGTTATGACGTAGGTCCCGGCCGTGGGCACGTCGATGCGGATGCGGATGCGCGCGAAGCTGATCTGATCGCCTTCCACCGGATCACCACCGCTGAAGGCGGCTTCCACCGCAGAGACATAGGTCAGGTCAATGCCTCGGGCCGCATCGACGATGGTGGTTTCGCCGGTTGCCCAAAACGCTTCGTCGGGAAAGTTGGTCGGGAACACCATCGGTTGGGTGTCGTCGAAAACACCTGGCGCGGGGATCAACGAACACATGTAAGTCGGGGCGCCCGGCGCACTGGCCACCCTGGAGCTGACGGCCTTGGACAGGCACAGATCAAGGGTGCGACCGTGCGTGTCCTGATACCAGGCGGCGAAATTGCCGTTGGCGGGCAGGTACGGTCCGGTGTCGACAGCAAACAGCGCCGCGTGGGCAGCGCCTTGGGTTAAAGCGGACACGACCAGGGCGATCGTGGTTTTGGACAGTAAAGGGTGCATGAGTATTCCCTCTATCAGAAGACCTGCCCCTTGGGGGCGGGTCAGTTGAGAGGGCTTCGGCAACTTCCATACCAATTTTTGAAAACCGTCAGCACAAGCCCGTAGTGAAGGCTTGTGGCATGACTGCGACTAAATCTCACTGGCTGTTGAAGCGGGCGACTGTCCCCAGTTTTGGGGGTCGATCGGGGCAGTGGGGCAAGCGGGGAAAGTGGGGGAGAAAACACCCGAAGCCGGGCAAACATCGAGCAGTGGGCTATAACCCTATAGGGAGCACCCGGGAACCTCGTCCATGACTATTCAAGCCACAGCCCTGATCAAAGACGAGGGCGACATTCGCCTGAGTTCGCGCAAACAGCCGTTCAATCTGCTGCGCTGGTTTTCGCTGATCAGCATGGCGGTGATCGGCACGGTGGCCGTGGCGCTGGGCGCTGTTTCCACGCGCTTTGTGATTACCGAGAGTGTGCAACGCGATGCGTTATTGACGTCGCAATTCATCGAAGCGATTGCCTCGGCCGAGGTGCGCCATGTGTCCATTCCCCACGTGCGGACTATGGGTGAGTTGCTCGACCCGCGCAAAGACAAGGAATTCCCCGACGTCGATCCCCTGGCGCGTGCCAGCGCCCGGGGTGAATTCCTCGACCATATTGAACATTTGCCTGATGTGATTCTGGCCAACATCTACGCCCCGGACCGCATGGTCATCTGGTCCACTAACCCCGAGCTGATGGGCACCACGATCCATGCCGACGAGGACCTCGATCATGCGTTCGCTTCCAAGACGCCGGTGTCCGCCAGCTATCACAACGTGGACGAGGCGCGTATGGAGCAGAAGTTCGTCACGCCACCGGACTACATCTTCATCGAGAATTACATCCCGCTGTTCGACGCCGATCGCGAAAACGTGACTGCGATGGTCGAGATCTACAAGGAGCCCAAAGACCTGATTGAGCGCATGGAACGTGGCCTGGCCTTGATCTGGCTGGCCACGGCCCTTGGCGGCGGGCTGATCTATCTGGGGCTGTACTGGATCGTGCGGCGGGCGGCGCTCCTGTTGGCCACGCAACAAAAACAGCTGATCACCAACGAAACCTTTGTGGCGCTTGGGGAGATGTCTTCGGCCGTAGCCCATAGCCTGCGCAACCCGTTGGCGACCATTCGCTCCAGTGCCGAGCTGGCCCTTGAGTTCGACAGCGGCCCCGCGCACAAGAACATTAATGACATCATCGGTCAGGTGGACCGCATGTCGAAATGGGTCCGGGAACTGCTGCAATCCTTGCGACCGCTCAATGACGAAGCGGAGCCGGTGAACCTGGTTGCCTGCTTGCATGACAGTCTGCTGGCCTTCGAGCATCAGATCGCCAAGGCAAATGTTCACGTAGTGTTCGAGCCAAAAGAGACGCCGATGGTGTTGAGCCAGCAGGTTCAGCTGACGCAGATTCTCAACAGCTTGCTCGCCAATGCGCTGGAAGCCATGGACAAGGGCGGCACGCTGACGATCCTGCTGGAACCGACCGATAACAAAGGTAGTTGTGTGAGCATCAGCGACACTGGCAAAGGCATGAACGAGGAACAGCGCAGCATGGCGTTCCGGCCGTTTTTTACCACCAAGCAAGGGGGGTTGGGCGTTGGCCTGGTGCTGGTGAAACGCATTATGGAGCGTTTTGGGGGGGCGGTGACCCTGGGCAGCCGTGAAGGGGAAGGCACGACTGTCCGTTTGTCGTTTAAACGATTTCCCTGAAACTGGGTGTGAACTATCCCCGTTAGCGGGTGTCAAGCCCCAGTCGTTTTTCCAGGTATGGCACATTGATGTTGATAAGCCATTGTTTTTGCGGGTGTTAATACTTTCGTATAAATCAGTTACAAATCTGGCGAGCTCCTTGCAAAAGCCCCATCACCCCCTTCATGACTTCGAGGCGGCTGGTGATGGACATAAAAGCGCGTTATCCCTTCAAATGGCTTGGCCTGTTGACGCCTCTTGGCGTCCTTCTGACGATGACGCTGGGCACAGCGAATCTGCGTGCCAGCCCGATCGATGACGAGCGACAGCCCGAACCCTCCGACCCCTCGGCTTACTACGACGAACCGGCTGACGAACCCGCGGCGTTGAACGCCATTTTGACCATGCCGGAGGCCAACCTGGACTCCTTCGATTTGCCCGATGGTGTCAAAGGCACCCGCCTGACCCCGCGGCAGGAAAATGTCTTGCCGCCGGCGGTGCAGACCAGTTTCAACTACCCCACCAATGGCAAGCCGAGCCCGTTGTTTGGTGCCCAGCCATTCACTCAGCAACTGGTGCTGTTCGAAGAGTTCGGCCCGGAAAAACTCGACCCGACCACACCGGCGGCACCGTTGGGCTTCCCGCCGGCAGCAGTCGGTCCGTTGCCACAACAAGACCCGACCAATGCCGCCCGCAGTGCACCATCAAGCGCGGCACTCGATGCCTTCATGCGTCAACCGGGGCTGACCCCGTTCCCCAGCCAATTCTCCAACGTGGTGGACCGCAACCCGTGGCAGGCGCAGATCGAGGTGTTCCTCAACCGCCATATCGGCTCATCGGCTGAAGGTCGTCCGCCCGGAAAGGGTTGGTCGCACCAGCGCTGGAACGAGTTCTACCCGCAAGTGGCCTACAAAACTGTGCAAACCGGGGCGAGGCTCAACAGCGGCTGGCGCGACAGCCATCAGATGCACGGTTACGCTGTGGGCGAGTTCGGCCCCGGTGGCCTGTATCACAACGTCGCCGGTGTACCGGCAACCAATGGCACGTCCAAAGGCGTCGATGCACGTTTCCACCCGAACATGCCGGTGCAGAACCACAATTCGGTCTGGACCTTCGACGGCACCCTGCCGCCTAAATTACTGATGGTGCGTTACGGTCAACCGGTGTTGATGCGTCACTACAACGGCTTGCCTATCGACCCGGCAGCCAACATGGGTTTTGGCTTGCACACCATCAGTACCCACGAACACAACGGTCACGCACCGGCGGAAAGCGATGGTTATGCCAACGCGTTTTTCTTCCCCGGCCAGTATTACGACTATCGCTGGCCGATCCAGTTGGCCGGTTACGACACCATCAACACCGACGCTCATGATCCACGCGCGGCATTCCCTTGCTCGCCGGGCGAAACCCTGTGGACCAACGACGTCAACCCCAGCCGCAAGACCTGCGAGAACGGCACGATCAAGATCCGTGGCGACTGGCGCGAAACCATGAGCACCCATTGGTTCCACGACCACATGCTCGATTTCACCGCGCAGAACGTCTACAAGGGCAACGCGGCGATGATGAACTACTACAGCGCCCTCGACCGTGGCAACGAATCGGTGAACGACGGTGTCAACCTGCGTTTCCCTAGCGGCAACGCCTTGCCATGGGGTAACCGCGACTACGACGTCAACCTGGTGTTCGCCGACAAGGCGTGGGATCAGAACGGTCAGCTGTGGTTCAACCCCTTCAATACCGACGGCTTCCTCGGTGACCAGGTGTTGGTCAACTGGCAGTGGAAACCGACCCTGGATGTGCGCGCCCGCAGCTATCGGTTCCGCATGCTCAATGGTTCGGTATCGCGTTACTACAAACTGGCGCTGGTGCGTGAAATCAAAGGCACCAGTGGCGAGTTCCAAGGGCCTAAAGGCTCGGGTGTGTCCTATGCCCGCGTGCCGTTCCACATGATTGCCAACGACGGCAACATCATGGAACACAGCGTGCCGTTCGACGGCTCCATGGACCTCGACGCCGACGGCGATAAACAGAACCACAACGCAATCCTGCCAACCCAGGGCATTGCCGAGCGCTTCGACATCATCGTCAACTTCGCGAAAAACGGCATCAAGCCAGGGGACAAGCTGTTCTTCGTCAACCTGCTGGCCCACGAGGATGGCAAAGGCCCGAAAGAACCGGTGTCGCTGGCTGAAGTGCTCTCTGAAAATTACAAAGCGGTGATCAAGCAGACCAGCAAAGGGCCAATGTGGGACAAGGGTGACCCGGCAGTGGGCAAGGTGTTGCAACTCAACGTCAAGGCCTACACCGGTCAGGACCTGGCCATGGACCCTGCAGCGTACGAACCGGCCAAACCGGGCAAGCCTGAAGGCCTGGTGATGATCCCGCTGAAGATCCATCGCGACAATCCTGCCGACAAGGCACTGCTGGCCCAGGCTCGTCACCGCACCTTCACTTTCGGCCGTTCCGACGGCACCGATGAAGCACCGTGGACGGTCAAGACCGATGGCGGCTTCGGCTTCCACATGGACCCCCGTCGCTTGAACACCGCGACTCACTTGGCCAACGGCCCGACCGATGCCGGTGCAGCCGGGTTCGGCACCCTGGAGGTGTGGAACATCAAGCTCGGCGGCAGTGGCTGGAGCCACCCGGTGCATGTGCACTTCGAAGAGGGGATCATCCTCAGTCGCGGCGGCAAGGCACCACCGGAATGGGAAAAGTGGGCACGTAAGGACGTTTACCGCATCGGTACGGAAAAAGACGGTCTGGACAATGTCGAGATGGCGATCAACTTCCGCGAATTCGCCGGGACGTACATGGAGCACTGTCACAACACCCAGCATGAAGATAACTCGATGCTGCTGCGTTGGGACATTGAGAAACCCGGGCAATTCCAGTTGATGCCAACACCGCTGCCAAGCTGGGATGGTGTGCGCTACGTCAACTCCGCCGCGCTGCCAACCTTCCGCACTGGCGACGGCTTCGGTCCTAAAGTGGTGGTCAAACCATGAAACGCCGCGAGGGAGCCGACATGAACGTGCACACGCCGCGCTCCCGCGCCCTGGGCATGCACCTGATTCTGCTGCTGGTTACCTGTCTGCTGGCCAGTCAGGTGCTGCTGGCCCATGAGGGTGTGCTGTCGCCGACAGAATCGGCGACTCCCTGGGGCGGCGACTATTTCCCCAACACCCTGCTGACTGATCAGGACGGTCAGCAGGTGCATTTCTTCGATGACCTGATCAAGAACAAGGTGGTGGTGATCAACTTCATCTTCACCTCGTGCAGCGACTCTTGCCCACTGGAAACCGCGCGTCTGCGCCAAGTGCAAAAGCTGCTCGGCGATCGGGTCGGCAAGGACATTTTTTTCTACTCCATCAGCATCGACCCCCTGAGCGACACACCCGAAGTGCTCAAGGCCTATGCGCAACGGTTCAAGGTCGGGCCGGGCTGGAAATTTCTCACCGGGGAATTTGCCGACGTCACTGAGCTGCGAAAAAAACTCGGGCTGTTTATTGAGGGCGTCGACAATGGACGCAGCAAGGACCACAACCTGAGCCTGATCGTCGGCAACCAGGGCACCGGTCGCTGGATGAAAGCCTCACCGTTCGAGAATCCATGGATTCTGGCTGACCAGTTGGCCAACACCTTGCAGAACTGGAAAAAGGCCAGCGCTGAAGAAAGTTACGCCAACGCCCCGGAGATTCGTCCACCGAGCAACGGCGAAGAATTGTTTCGCACCCGTTGCGCGTCCTGTCACAGCCTGGGCCCGATGGATGGGCAGGGCATCGGCATGCGCAGCATCGGTCCGGATTTGATCGGCGTGACCCGCCAGCGCGATCCGGCCTGGCTCAATCGCTGGATTCGCGAGCCGGACAGCATGCTCAAGGAGAAAGATCCGATTGCCGTGGAGCTGTTTGAACGCTTCGACAAAATTCCGATGCCCAACCTGCGCCTGGATGAGAAATCCGCGCAATCGATTGTGGATTTTTTGCAGGAAGAAACCGAGCGCCAGCAGCCTTTGCAGGCGGCGCAGGCGCAATAGCGGCGAAATACTATCATTGGGTCAGTCAGGCACGTTCAATGCGACCTACACTGATCCGTGACACGGCTGAACAGGCTTGATAAGAGCAATTCAGGACACCCTTATGCCGACAGTAGAACAACAAAAAATACCTGCGCCGGTCACGCCGGCAGCAAACGGCCAACATCGGTTTGGACAGTTCAATCTGCTGCGCTGGTTTTCTTTGGGCAGCTTTCTGATCATCGCCGCCGTGGCGCTGGGTCTGGGCTATGTGTCCACGCGTTTTGTCGTCGATGAAAGCATCGAACGTGACTCCATGCTGACTGCGCAATTCATCCACGCTATCGGGGATGCGGAAATTCGCCACGCTGGCATCACCCCGCAAAGAACCATGGGGGAAATGCTCGATCCACGCGACGACAACGCCTATTCCGACGTCAATCCAGGCGCCCGTGCCGCGGCCCGCATAGAGTTTCTCGATCATGTCGAACACTTGCCGGACACGCTGCTGGCGGTGGTGTACGCCCTGGATCGCACGGTGGTCTGGTCGACCAATCCACAAATGATCGGCATGCGTGTCGAAGGCGATGAAGAACTGGACGAGTCCTTTGAAATGAAGGAGCTCGTCTCGACCAGCTATCACCAGATCGATGAGGAGCGTCCCGAACAGATGCTGTTGCGCGAGCCCAAGTATCTGTTCGTCGAGAACTACATCCCGATGTTCAATGCCGACAAGAGCAAAGTGATCGCCATGGTCGAGATCTACAAGGAACCGTTGGACCTGGTAGAACGTATCCAGCGTGGTTTCAAGGCCATCTGGATGGCGACAGTGCTCGGCGGCCTGGTCATTTACCTCGGGTTGTTCTGGATTGTGCGCCGGGCCGCGATGTTGCTGCAGAGTCAGCAACAGCAACTGATTACCAATGAGACTTTCGTTGCGCTGGGTGAAATGTCGTCGGCGGTGGCGCACAGTTTGCGCAATCCGCTGGCAAACATTCGTTCCAGCGCCGAACTGGCCCAGGAAATCGCCAGCCAGACTGCGCAAAAGAACATCGGCGACATCATCAACCAGGTTGATCGCATGTCACGCTGGGTTCGGGAATTGCTGGTGTCGTTGCGGCCCATGAATGATGACTACGAAACGGTCGATCTGGTGCTGGCCATTGATGACACGCTGAGTGCTTTCGATGCGCTGATCAGACGTTCGAACGTGCAAGTGCATTTCAAGCCTCAATCCTGTCCACCGGTCGTCAGCCAACAGGTGCTCCTCACGCAAATTCTCAATAGCCTGTTTGCCAATGCCCTTGAAGCCATGCCCAAGGGCGGCCACCTGACTATCGACATCGAACAGCCACAACCCGGCCATGTGTGCATGACCCTCGTCGACACTGGCAAAGGCATGACCAGGCAGCAGCAACAGATGGTCTTCAAACCGTTTTTCACCACCAAGCAAGGCGGGTTGGGCGTCGGCCTGGCCCTGGTCAAACGAATAATGGAGCGTTTCGAAGGCTCGGTCGAACTGACTAGCCAGGAGCAGGAAGGAACCCGAGTCTGTCTCAATTTTAAAGTAGCAACGGGAGGGGAATATGGAGCACAGCATATTGCTGGTCGAGGATGACGAAATCCTCGCCGAGAATATTCAGACCTACCTGGAGCGCAAAGACTTCGAGGTGACGGTCTGCCACTCTGCTGAAGATGCATTGGAGCAATTGAGTACGTTCGCCCCGGACGTGGTGCTGACCGACAACTCGTTGCCGGGCATGAGTGGTCACGACCTGATCCAGAAGCTGCGCATCAGCGCGCCGGATCTGAAAGTGATCATGATGACCGGCTACGGCAACGTCGAAGATGCCGTGGTGGCGATGAAAGAGGGCGCTTTTCACTACGTCACCAAACCGGTGGCCTTGCCCGAACTCAAGCTGTTGCTGGACAAGGCGTTGGCCACGGATCGCATGGAGCGCACGCTGTCGTTCTATCAGGAGCGCGAGGCGCAGAAGTCTGGCGTGCAGGCATTGATCGGCGAATCGGCACCGATGAATTACCTGAAGAACACCATCGCGCAGTTGCTTGACGCCGAGCGCCGCATGGCCAACGCCGACCTGCCACCGGTGCTGGTGGAGGGCGAGACCGGCACCGGGAAAGAACTGGTGGCGCGGGCACTGCACTTCGACGGCCCGCGCAGCAAAGGCCCGTTCATTGAGTTCAACTGCGCATCGATCCCGTCCAACCTCGTGGAGTCCGAGCTGTTCGGCCACGAGAAAGGCGCCTTTACCGACGCCAAGGACCGCCGGACCGGCCTGGTGGAAGCGGCCGATGGCGGTACGCTGTTTCTCGATGAAGTCGGTGAAATGGACCTGATACTGCAAGCCAAGCTGCTCAAGCTGCTGGAAGACCGGACCATTCGCCGGGTCGGCGCGGTGAAGGAGCGCAAGGTCGATTTGCGGGTGATCAGCGCCACCAACTGCAACCTCGAACAAATGGTCCAGCAGGGCAAGTTCCGCCGTGACCTGTTCTTCCGTCTGCGGATCATTTCCATCAAGGTGCCGCGCCTGTATGCCCGTGGCGAAGACATCCTGTTGCTGGCCCGGCACTTCCTGTCGATCCACGGCAAACGCTACGGCAAACCGAACCTGCATTTCAGCGACCAGGCTGAAGAACTGCTGCTGAGCTACAGCTGGCCGGGTAATGTGCGCGAGCTGCGCAACATGCTGGAGCAAACTGTGCTGCTGGCCCAGAGCGACACCATCGCCGCGCACCAGTTGAACGTCTGCCTGAGCCTGGTGGACGATCCGCCGATGTATCAGCATGAGCCACAACACCACGAACCGCGCCCGGTCTACAGCGGCACCGAGTCGATGAACCTGCCGGAAGTCGAGCGCGACATGGTGCGCAAGATGCTCGACAAGACCGACTGGAACGTCACCAAGTCCGCTCGGCTATTGGGCCTGAGCCGCGACATGTTGCGTTACCGGATCGAAAAACTCGGCCTGGCACGTCCGGATAAACGCCAATGGTAGGCCTTATTCCAACCTCGGGCCTTGTTGACTGAGGCATTCGAGTGTGCAACTCGGGTTCACGACTTCCTCGTTCACGTACACGTTGAGGTCGGCATCGTACGTGCGAATGAACACTTGAACTCGGGCACTGGCGATTGTCGGCAAGAGTGAATCGTGAAACACATGCTGGCTTGAAACCGGTATGAAATCCCCTGGCGAGGTCGAGGTATATGAACCTGGCGGTATCAAGATTGCGGAGGGTGGAGCGGGGTGGGCGAAGGGCTGGTCGCCCCCGTAATAGTTGAAGTCACTGCTGTATTCGGTGGTAAGCGGCAGGGTCTCGCCTGCGTGGGCGGCGCTCGCCAGTGCCAGGCAGACAGTGAACAGCATCAGTTCGGTTTTTTTCATGACAACACCTGCGTAGTCGGTTTTCGCGCAATTCCCCAAGGCCATTAACTATAGCTGCCGTACGGGCACGCGTACGCCATGCCCGGTCTACAAGATTCCAACAGGTTTTTTCGGCGCTCCGATCTAGACTTGGGCCGGTCAATCAAGACCCGAATCCGGAGCGTGCAATGGAAATGCCGACACAAGAACAAGCCATCGTCAGCAACCGCGAGGCGTGGAACGACTCCGCCCGACACCACAAAGACACCCGCGAATGGCTCGAGATGTTGAGTACCGTGGGCCAGAGGGATTTTTCCTGTCTGGACGCGACGTTGACCGGCGTGCTGGAACAGGTGGGCGTCGATGGCAAGGACGTGGTGCAACCGGGCTGCAACAACGGCCGCGAAAGTCTCTCGCTGTATGCGCTGGGCGCCCGTAGCGTGGTGGGCGTCGATCAGTCCGCAGCGTTTCTCGATCAGGCGCGGGAGTTGGCGTCGCGCTCACCCCATCAGCCCGAATTTATCGAAGCTGATATCCGTCATTTGCCTACCTCGTTGCACCAGCGTTTCGACGTAGCCCTGATCACCATCGGCGTGTTGAACTGGATGCCGGACATCGGAGAGTTCATGCGGCATGTCGCGCAAACCCTCAAGCCGGGCGGGGCGTTGGTGGTATACGAGACTCATCCCTTCCTTGAGATGTTCGATCCTGAATCGGCTGATCCGTATCGCCCGGACAGTTCGTATTTCCGCAGTGAACCGTTTGTGCAGAATCAGCCGAGTGATTTACCGAATGACCCGGCTGCGCGCAGAGATCAATTCCAAGGGCATGAATTACTTTCAGGACCGTATCAAAACGAGGTTTCGCACCCGGAGAGAAGGCCTTGTACAGGCTTTCTCGCCCCATACCCGAGTCCTTGGCTATTTGTGTCATTCCACGTGCTTTTACCACATAGCCGATAGCACGAAGAAACTCCTCGTTGTCGCCGTCGGCAAGTACTTGGGAAAGGTACTCACTGATAGCTTCATCGCTGTCCAGCAAAGTCGCCATATCGAAAGTAGTCAAAGTCTGGCTCATTTTTAAACCTCCTTCGCCAATTTTTTCGCCCGCCGGATGTCAGCGGATTGCGAGGATGTATCACCTCCAGCCAACAACACACTGACGACGTTATTTCGCATAGTGAAGTAGACCCCGATAGCCGGCACCAACGTCCACGCGCATTTCGGAAATCCCACACATTGTTGATCTTCATGAAACACAGGTTTTGTGTCTGGCGTAGATCCCTGTGGGAATGAGCCTGCTCGCGATGGCCGCGTCACGGTTTACCTGTCAGCCATCAAACCCGAAAGCCCGGCTTTTCACGGGTTCAAATCAGCAGCCTCATGCCGCTCGGGCACCTGGCTCTCCTCATCGCCCCACGTACGGTTGACGCGCTGCCCGCGCAGAACCGCAGGTCGCTTGGCAATCTCCTCCGCCCAGCGTTGCACGTGGGTGTATTCGTGTGCAGACAGAAATTCTGCCGCCGAGTACACCTTGTCTCGCACTAGTTGGCCGTACCAGGGCCAGACTGCAATATCGGCGATGGTGTAGTGGTCACCCGCCAGGTAGGGGCTTTCGGCCAGTCGGCGATCGAGGACATCCAGCTGACGCTTGGTCTCCATCGTGAAGCGGTTGATCGGGTACTCGAGCTTTTCCGGCGCATAGGCATAGAAATGCCCGAAACCGCCGCCCAGGTAGGGTGCCGCACCCATTTGCCAGAACAGCCAGTTCAAGGTCTCAGTCCGTCCTGCCACATCGGTGGGCAGGAACGCGCCAAATTTTTCCGCCAGATACAGCAGGATCGAACCGGACTCGAAAACGCGGATCGGCGGCTTCGTGCTGTGGTCCACCAATGCCGGGATCTTCGAGTTCGGGTTGATCTCGACAAAGCCGCTGGAGAACTGATCACCGTCGTTGATGCGGATCAGCCAGGCGTCGTATTCCGCGCCGGTATGCCCAAGCGCCAATAGCTCTTCCAGCAGGATGGTCACCTTCACCCCATTGGGCGTGGCCAGGGAATAGAGCTGCAACGGATGCTTGCCGAGCGGTAATACCTTGTCATGAGTCGGCCCGGCGGTTGGCCGGTTGATGTTGGCGAATTCGCCCCCAGACGGGGCGTTGTTTTTCCAGACCTTGGGCGGAATGTAGGACGCTTTGCTCATGAGACGGACCCCCATCATTGGCTTGCTGTGATCACAGACTGCGAATGGACAATGCTGTGAACCATGGCAGAAGGTCGTTCAGATGTCACTGACGTCGGGCGAGGAGTTTCGCCTTGGGGGGAGTCGTTCAATCACTTCGATGCTGATTGTGCCTCGTCTTGCGAGCAAGCCCGCTCCCACATTGGTTCTCCAGTGAACACATGACGTGTGTTCGACGATGTTCAAATGTGGGAGCGGGCTTGCTCGCGAAAGCGGTGTCACTGACACCGCTGCACTCGAGTGAACATCAAGCCTGCGCCGCACTCGTCACCACTGGCCGGCCCGGTTTGCGCAGTGGGTCCAGGCGTGAGCCGGTATAGGTGGTTTCGCGGTAGAAGCGCCAGCGGCCGAACAGCCCATAGACGTGGGTCACGCGGCCCTGTTCGTGGTACCCCATGCGGATGTGCAGTTTGAGGGCCGGGATATTGTGGGTTTCGCAGACGTCCACTACCTTGTTGCAGCCTTGTGCCTGCATCGCTTCCCACAGGGCGACCTGGACATCCACCGACAGGCTGGTGCCGAAGTAGGCGCGGGTCATTTCCCCCCCGAATTCAAAGAACTCACCGGGTTTGACCGGGAACCAGCAGCCGTAATAATGACGGTCGTGATAGTCGCGGGTACTGCCCCAGATGAACGCGCAGGCATGGCCTTCGTCGTCCAGGTACATGTGCCCGGTGTGACCTTCGGCAGCAAGTTCGGCCATGGTGCCGACGCGGTCACCAAAATGCCTGGCAAATGCCGTGGCGTTTTCCGGGGTGATGATCACCTTGCGCAAGCCCGAGTAGGGACGCAGTTTGTGCGGCGGCACCGGGCTGACCAGGTCGCGCTCCATCCACAACAGCTCCCAATGGAAAAACACGTAGCGCTTCCACAGCGTATTGAACGTGCGGCTCAGACCTTTTTGTTTGATGCGTTCGCGAAGCTTGTCGAGTGCATTCATGAAGCCCTCCTTGACGAAGGAATGGTCGTGCGTGGATGAAAGTAGTGTGGGCATAGCGCAGAGTCGCCATTTCCAACTTTTTGTTTTGTGAGTAACAGTTCAGACACAATTTCAGGCGTCAAAAAACCGTGTGATTTTTCATTCCAGAACGGCCTCCGCGCGCGCGCTGAACGACTTGCCCAGCACGGTGTAGGCGACGCGTTCCACTCCCGGCAAACGCCGCTCCAGCAGGGCGCTCAGCGACTCGCCCTGATCCAGATAAGCATCGCCAAAGTCAGCGCCGAGCTGATTGGGGTGCGCGACAATCTCCAGCAGCCCCTCCAGCGGTGGCGCGGCATCGCGCAGGTCAACCGGGGTGCACACATAGTCAGCGGTGGCCCCGGCCAGGTGAATCAACCGCCGATTGAGCAGCTCCTTGAACACGCGCTTGGGCAGGCTCAGGTTTTGCCCCAGGTTGCGCGCCAGCCGTACGGGCACCCCTTGACGGGCAGCGAAGCGGGCGACGATTTCACCGATGGGCCAGATGTTGTGTACGTGCTGATGGGAATCCAGATGGCTGGGGCGGACGCCGTTGTCCAGGCAACGCTGCCATTGCGCTTCGAGTTCTTCGAGCACCGCCGCACGATCCCGGCGACTGAGCCAGAGACGGTGACGGGGCAGGTTGAGGTCGAACACGCCGGCGCCGTCGCAAAATGTCCTGCGACCCAGAATCGACTGGCTCAAGGGCCGTCCATAGGTGAGGTTGAAGTGCAGACCGATTCGCCCTTCGAGCATCGGGTGCTGTGCCATCACACACGCCGCTTCGAAGGCCGGCATGTTGGCCATGGCCGTGGCGGAACTGATGACCCCGGCCTGAAAAGCGCCGAGGATCACCGCGTTTTCGCAGGCACTGAGGCCGAAATCGTCAGCGTTGACTATGACTTGGCGAGGCATGTTCGCCCTCCATGAGTGTTTTTGCCGGCTCGACGGCTTTGGCGACAGGCGCGGCAACCGGTGCGGGTTTTACCGCTGCCGCCGTACGCCGGGCTTTCCACTGTTGCCAGGCCGGTTTGAGTCGCTGCCAGAAGCGCAGGGCCAGCCCGAGTGCGAGACCGCTGGGCCGCCAGGAGTAGAAACTCCAGCGCCAGTGTTCCAGCTGTCCGGTCATGCGTTCGTGCAGTTGATGACTGGAGTTTTCCAGGCTGACCCGCGAGGCATCGATCCAGCGCCAGTGCTCGTCCAGCCCCCAGCGAATCCATTCTTCAAGCAGCACCCGGCCGCTGCCCAGATCGGCGTATTGCGGCAGGAACGCCAGGTTGTAATCGTAGAGTCGGCCCTGCTCCAGCAAACCGAGTCGGTAGCTGATGCATCGGCCGTCCAGTTCCAGCACCACCACCCGCACCAGCCCTTGTTTAGCGAGGGCGGTGAAGGCGCGGTCCATCCATTGCCGATGACGTTCGTCAGAGAAAATCCCGACGCCTTCGTCACCTTTCCAGCTCACCGCTTCGACTTCACTGATGGCCTGCAGCAACGGGCCCATGGTCAAGGCATCCGGGGTGATCCGTCGAACCTGGGCGCCACAGGCGGCGATGCGTTTACGCGCACGCCGCAATTTGTAGCGCGGGTCGCCGGACACTTCCTGATGGTCGGCCTCGCTGATCAAGTGCACCGGCACCCGGCAACTGAGCCGCCTTTCGCCGGTCGAGCTGTGGGCTATCCATTGCGTCAGCACACTTTCTTCGCCGACCGGTTCCGACAGCTCATTGAGTTGCAACAAGGCATGGGGCAGCCGTCGACGAATCTCGACCAAAGCCTTGCGCGTCTCCTCGGCGTCCATGCTAGTGAGTAAGGCCAGGCGATCGGCGAGGGGATAGCCCAAGTGATGCAGCACCCGAAACGGCAGCCCGGCGAACCGCTCGACGGATGCCACCAGCGGCAGGCACAACTGCAACTCATTGCCTTGCCAGCCCAGCAGCACGTGCAGGTGCTGCCCGGCAGTCAAAGCCTGTTCAGACGCGGCCATCCAGGCCAGCGTGTTGAACGGCGTGTGGTCCGTCACCCGCAGACGCAGCGCTTCGTAAGCCGCTGCCGGGAAGTCAGCGGCGCACAGTGATGTGCGCCATTCCAATCGTGCCGCCATAAGGTCAGGTCGCCGAGGCTGGGACAGGTTCTCGGGCGGGTTTGCGCAAGGCATCCAGCCGCGAGCCTGTGTAACGGGTTTCGCGGAAGAAGCGCCAGCCGAACAGGCTGTACACGTTCATGATCCGCCCTTGCTCCTGATACCCCATGCGAATGTGCAGCTTGAGGGCCGGAATGTTGTGGAACTCGCAGACATCTACCACCTTGTTGCAACCCTGGGCCAGCATGGCTTTCCACAGTTCCAGTTGGACGTCCACCGAGAGCGTGGTGCCCCAATAGGCGCGGGTCAGTTCGCCGCCGAATTCGAAAAACTCGCCTTGCTTCACCGGGAACCAGCAACCGTAGTAATGCTTGTCGTGATAGTTGCGCGCCGCGCCCCAGATAAACGCCACCGCATCGCCTTTATCGTCCAGGTGCATGTGTCCGGTGTAACCCTCGCGGGCCAGTTCCGCCATGGTCTCGACGCGATCACCGAAGTAACGGGTGAACGCCACGGCGTTCTGCGCGGTGATGGTTTCCACCCGCAATGGCGGATACGGCCGCAGTTTGTGCGGGGGGACCGGGCTGACCAGGTCGCGCTCCATCCACAACAATTCCTGGTGGAAGAACACGTAATGCTTCCAGATTTTCTTGAGCGTGGCGCTCAGGCCTTTTTGTTTGATGTTTTCACTGAGTTTGTGCAAAACACTCATGTCAGGTCTCCTGACGGCAGTGGCCGTGGTGGGAGTAATGCATCGCGCGGCAAGGGCCGGCGCGGCGAAGCAATTGAGGGTTTCATGAGGCACTCCAGCTCAGAGCGAACAGGGTTTCCCCTGGCAAGTCGAAGCTGACGTGCCCGTTCTGGCAGTTGAAAGGCGCGTCGCGGCTGCGGTTGTCCGCGCCGAAGTAGCGCAATGAACCCTTGAGCATCGGGCAGGCGGTGCCGGCGAGGCTCACATGTTGCAAACGCTTGGCTTTATTAACCCCCAACAGGCTGCGTTGATCGTCAGTGGCCATGGCCAGTGCATCGACTTCAAAGGCCTCGTTCTCCAGCCGTATCACGCTGGCAAGCCAGTGTTGCTGAATGAATTGCTGGGCAAAGCCCACCGGTTTCAATTCGAAATGATCGTCGCCCAGGATCTTCAACATGCCCTTGGGGTAGTTCGGTTCATCGGCGGCCTGGAACCAGTTGAGCATCTCCAGCAGACCGTCCTGGGACGAGTTGATGACGACCGATGCCCACCACATCGAAGCGAAATGGGTGTCCTGATCGTAAGGGCTCAGACTGGAACCGCTGGACAGGTTGGTCTGGTCAAGCAACAGGGCTTTGCGTGGTCGGCCCTTGCCGTCGCGGCCGACCAGGTCGGCCGCGCGACGCACGCTGTCTCGGTAGACCCGGGTCGCGAGCAGGTCGCGAATCATCCACTCGTGCCAGGCCATTGCGTCGACGTTATCGCCCGATTCCGCCAGCAAACGCCGGGCCCAATCGATCCCGCGTTTGTCGGCGGCGTTGTCGGCGAACGGGCCGTTGACCAGTCGTGAACTGGCTGGCATGGCGATGCGCACACCGGCCTTGGCGTTGGCCGGGTTGCTGCGCACTTGCCGGGCCATGCTGTTGAAAATGCTTTGGTACTGGGCGTAGCTCGAATAGTTGAGATTCGGCTCGTCAGCGAAACCAATGTAGTGCGTGCCCTTGCCACCGAGGGCGCGGGTCGAGGCGAGCCAGGCATCGAGGCCGGCATTGCTCATTGTATCGGCGCGCAGATCAGCCTGGCGTTGGCTGCCGGCCAGCAGCGTGATGTCCTGATAAATGCCGAAGCGGTCCTGATACACCTGGCGGAAGGCGTCTTCGTACTGCGGCTTTTTCGCCGTGACGTCGACAAAGGTGTAGTAGGCGCCGGCTTGCGGCTTGAGCGCATCAAGCACTGCATAACTGGAGGGCGGCGGCATCACGTAGGGCAGGGCGATGCCCAGGTTCGGCGTCGGGCCGAGCACGTCTTTGCCGAGTGTCAGGCGCACATCGCCCGCTTCTTCGCGCAGCGGTTTTAGCTGCTGCGGGTTTTGCGCGAACAGGTTGGCGGTGCCGTCGAGCCAGAACGCGACTTTGCCGCTGCCTTGCAGGCGCAGGCGCCACACTTGTTCGCTTGAGGTGACCGGTAATTCGACCTGGTCGAACTGCCAATAGGCCCGATACGGTTTCAGCGCAACCGACACCTGTTTGCCATCGCCCACCCGTTGCGCTTGCAGGACGCTCACGCCACCGTGGAACTTGCCGGCCAGCACCGCGTGTTCACCCGGTGCGACCTTGAAAAACAACTCGTCGCCGTCATGGGTTTCGGCGCTGAAATGCACCTTGGCCGGCGCGAACAACGCCACGGTGCTGTCGTCGTGCTCAACCTTGTAGCGGCGAAAGCTGTAACCCGGAATCTCCAGTTGATAGCTGGACGCACTCGGCGCCAACGGCCAGCTCTGGGTGCCGCTCAATTCACTGGCGGCAATCTTGCGCTCAGCCTGAAGCTTGCCTGTGCCGTCAAGCAGGTACAGCTGTTCTTCGTTGGCATCCGCCTGCCACGCCGGAGTCCAGCGCACTGTCAGTGTGTCGGGGTGATCCGCTTGCAGGTACAAGCTGCCGTCGCGAATGTCCGCCCAGCGCATCGGCCCGGCGTAGACGTCGAGCGAAAGCCCCAGGCTCACCAGCAGGGCGAAATACCTCATGCCGACTTCCTTTGCAGCATCAGTAGCATCGGCGTCACGTCGCTGGGCAGGATGATCAGGGTTTGCCAGACCGGCACGCCGCTCAAGCGGCAATACATCACCAGCAGCGCGACGGTCACCGCCAGATAAGCGATGGACGACGCGGCCGCCGCGCCGACGATGCCGTACGCCGGGATCATGACCAGGTTCAACGCCAGGTTAAGCAGGGCGCCCAGCCCCATCAACAGTGAGATGGTGCCGGGGCGATTCTTGCCCAGCAGATCCAGGCGCAGGATGCTCGCGTAGCACAGGCCAAGCAGCCCCGGCAGTAACGCCAGCAGTGCCGGATACGCCGGTTGATACGCCGCGCCGAACAGCGTGACGATCAGCCATTCACCGATCACCGCCATGGTCAGGCAAGCGCCGAGCATCACCGTCGCGGTCAGGCGCAGTGCCAGCGGCGTGACCTTGTCGATGCCTTCTTCCTGTTGCAGCAGGCGTTTCATCAGTGGCGTGGTCACCGCTTCCGGAACGATCAGCAGCAACTCGGCGGCGGCGCTGGCCATGGCGTAATGACCCAGCGCGGTACTGCCCAGCAGGGCGCCGATGAACAGGTAATCGGAACGCAGGATCACTTGCTGGAACAGCAGGTCCGGATGGCTGCGAGCGCTGTAGCGCAGCAGTTCATTCTGGCTGGCGCGGTCCCATTGCAACTTCAGCGGCTGATCGCGTTTGAGCCAGACCCAGCCGGCCAGCACCACCAGGCTGATGCCCGCCAGCCAACTGATCAGCGCCGCTTCGAGGGCCGACTCTTTCCACATCCAGAACAGCGCGAGGAACAGCAGCAGCGGCGCCAGGGATTCCACCAGGCGCAAGGCGTTGAACGCCACCACGCCGCCCGAGGCGTTGTGCAGTGTCAGCAATCCGCTTTTGAGTACGGTCATCGGTACCGCCAGCAACAGCAGCCAGGCGAGCAGGCCCAGTTGCGTGGTGATGCCCAGTTCGCTGCCGAATTCTCGCACCAGCGCCACCACCAGCAAGGTCAACATCGCCGCCAGCAGACAGCCAAACACCAACACTTGGCTTAGCAACAAACCCATCGGCCGCTGCTTGGCCGCTTGATAACCGACCGCCGAGTTCAGCCCGCCACTGGTCGCTGCGCTGATCAGGTCGGGCAGGGTGCTGAGCAGCGCAAATAAACCGCGCTCACTGGGGCCGAGAATCCGCGCCAGCAACACGTTGCGCAGCAGTCGCAGCGCGATCATCGCCAGTTTGGTGCCCATGCTCAGGGCCAGGTGCTTGAGGTAATGGCTACGGCTCATGCGCGGGCCCCGCGATACAAACGCCATGACAGCAATTGTGGATTGCGCGCCACGCGTTGGCTGACGCCGAAACGCGGCAGGTTCAAAGGGTCTTGATTGCCACGATAAATCCCGGTGCCGGTACCCAGTGCGAACGGGAAATCATGCAAGGCGACCTGATCGCGCACTCGCGCATCGTTGTCGCCATTGGGGTAGCAGTAGACCGGCAACGGCCGGTTGCAACCGTGTTGCAGGGCATCGCGGCTGCGGCTCAGTTCTTCATGCAAACGCTGATCGTCGAGGCCGGTAAGAATGGCGTGACTGGCGCCGTGCGGGCCGAAACGCACCAGCCCGGAGGACTCAAGCAAGCGCACCTGATGCCAGTCCAGCGCCTGGGGCAACGACTCCTCCGGACAGGCATCGGTCAGTTGATTCAGCGTCATCGGGCTCAGGCTTTTCAGGCTTTGCAGGAAATTCAGCAGCGCCAGACTGCGGCGTTCCTCATCCAGCTCCGCGAACGGCACCGGCAAGGGGCGACCGGCCTGTTGCAGCGACTCGATCAAGCGGACGCGGGCGGATTCGCCGTGGCTGCCCCACAAGGTTTCACCAATGCTTTCCCACCAGAACCGCTGACGGCTGCCGATGAAATCGGTGGAGAGAAAAATGCTCGCCGGCACCTGGTATTTTTGCAGCAGCGGGTAGGCATTCACCGCGTTGTCACGCCAGCCGTCGTCGAAGGTCAGGGTGATTTTCGGCCGGTCCGAGCGGATTTTTCCCGGGTGCAGAATCTCCATCAACGGCACGCAGTCGAAGTGCTTTTTCAGCCACACCAGCAAGTGTTCGAACGCCTTGGGGCCGACGCATAATTCGTTGCGATGGGGCAGGGCGGCGGCCTGGTCGTCGGCCAGCACCCGGTGCAGCATCAGGATCACTCCGGCGCCTTGCAGCTGATGGCGCCCGACCGGCGAGTTGAGGTAGAGCCAACCACTGGTGCGCTTTAATAGTTGTTTGATCGCCATGGCTCAATCCTTTCAACGATTCTGTTCTGGGTTCCACTGGGCGTAGCGCTGGCCGCGCAGGAACTGCCACAGACCGATGCTCATCCCGGCCAACGTCACCAGCAGGAATGCGGCGAGGCGAAAAGGCTTGGGCAATCGGTGTTGCGAATCCAGCAGGCCGGCGATGGCGATGGCATAACCGATCAGTTGCGCGATCAGGCTCAGGCGATAAAAACCGTGGTCATCCCACAGCCAGAAATTGCTCAGCAACAACGGCAACAACAGGATCGGTGCCAGACGCCGGATCAGCTTGTGGCTGATCAAGGCAATCGAATACAGGCCATGCTTGAGCGGATTGAGCAGCTCGCTGCGCTGCGCCAGGCTTTGCAGGCCGCCGACCGTGACGCGCTGGCGGCGACGGAACTGCTTGTCGGCTTCATCGACGCCGTGGTCGATCACTTGTGCCTCGGGCACATAGACGATGCGTTTGAAAGCGACCGGTGCGCAGGTGCTGATGAAGAAGTCGTCGTTGACCTCTGCCGGCACGTTCTGGAACAACTCGCGACGCAGGGCCAGCAACGCGCCGTCGGCGGAAACCATGCAACCGGTGCGATTCTCGACCCGGCGCAGCCAGCCTTCGTAATGCCGATACAGGCTGTCGCCGACACTCAGGCCACCACCCGTCACAGGGATCACCATGTGCCCGGCACAGGCGCCGACCTGCGGATCACTCAGCGGTGCGAGCAAATGGCCGAGGGTGTCGCGCGACCATTGGTTATCGGCATCGGTGAACACCAGTATGTCGCCAGTGCTCAGCGCCACGCCCGCATTCAGGGTCGCGGCTTTGCCCTGGCGGGGCAGGTCGAGCACGGTGATGCGCGGGTCAATCACTTTGCGTGCGCAGGCCACGGTGTCATCGGTTGAACCGTCGCTGGCCAGAATGATCTGCAACGAAGCCGGTTGATAATCCTGGGCGAGCAGGGTGCGTAGCTTGTGTTCGATGTGCCGCGCTTCGTTGTGGGCGGCAATCACTACACTCACGTTCATCGGCTCCGGCGCGCCATGACGCCGCGCCGCGAACATCGGCGACAACAGCGTCAGCAACAAGGGATAACCGAGGTAAGCGTAAACCGGGAGCAGCAGGCACAACCAGAAAATGAATTCAGCCACGAGCAGGCCTCCTGGCATTCCAATGACACAGGCTGAGAACGAGTGCGGCCCCGGCCAGGTGCAGGCGCACCCAGTGCAGGCCCCAGAGTTGCAGGGTCAGGCCGATGTCGCGGTGTTTGCGGCTCTGGCGCAGGCTCATGATCAGCGCCGGTACGGTGGTGATGGCCAGCATGACCGCCGCGTGATGCGGAAAACCGTCGCACAGGGCAGAGATCGCCAGCAAATCGAGAAACCACGCCCCCAGCGACAACAACGGAAAACGCAGCAGCCGCAGGCTTGCGCCATGGGTGCGGAGCAATTGCACATGGCTGCTTTGGCGCCACATTTCCTTGCCCATCCACTCGCGCCAGTTCATTTCATAACCCCAATGCAGGGCCACGCATTCATTGACCGCGAGGATCCGCGCGCCGGCCTGGTGCAGGCGCAGGGTGAAATCCTTGTCCTCGCCGGTGCGCAGACTTTCGTTGAAACCATCCACCTTGTCGAACCAGCTGCGACGCATCAGCAGGTTGGAGCTGGGCAACCAGTCCACCGGGCGAGAGCCCTGGGAAGAAGGACGCAGCGTGCGACGTTGCCAGGCTGTGGCGTACCACGGCGCTGCGGCTGGGGTGTGCAAGTCCAGGCCGAACACATCGGCCTGCCCGTTGCTTTCGATAGCGGTCAGTTTGGTCAGCCAGTCTTCGGGCATTTCGACGTCGGCATCGATGAACGCCAGCCACTCACCGGTGGCAATGGCGGTACCCCGATTGCGCAGGGCACCGATCAGGATCCCCGGCTGCACCAACACCTCTGCACCGAACTGCCGGGCAATCTGCGGGCCTTCATCGTGCGAGCCGTTGTCGACCACGATCAGCTCACAGTCCAGACCGGCTGCGTGGGCGGCTTTTTGCGCGGCCAGTAACGTGCGGGCAATGTGGTGAGCTTCGTTGTACATCGGAATCACAATGCTGATTCGGCTCATGCCTTGGCCTCCCTGGGCGGGCTTTCTTCGGCTTTCAAACGCAGCACGCTGGTCAGGGCGAGCATGATCCATACGTACTTCTGGTTCGGTGCACTGAGGAACATCAGGAACAGGGTCAACGACAGAAAACTCATCGCCAGGTGCGTCATCAAGTCAGCCTGGTCCCGGTTGTTTCGCTGCATCCAGACACGACGGGCGCGGATCAGGTTGTACAAACCGAGGGCGAGCATGCCCACGAACAGCAGGCCGGCGGGAATCCCCAGTTCACTGAAGATTTCCAGGTAGGTGTTGTGGGCGCGGCGGTACAGGTCGCCGATTTTGCGGTTGGCCGAAAACGCCTTGGCGTAACCGGTGGTGGCGTAGTGCAGCGGGAAGGTGCCGGGGCCGGAGCCGAGCAGCGGGTTCTCGCGGATCATCGCGCTGCCGACCACGATGTACGAGGCACGGCGACCGAGGGATTCGTCCTGACTCTTGGCCCCCGCGCTCAAGATACTCAGAGACTGGATGCGGGCGACGTAACCGGCGGGCATCGCATAGATGGCCAGCGGAATCACGATCACCACGGCGAGCATGGCAAACCCCAGGTGCCGTGGGCGGATACGCGTCAACTCGGCGCGGTAGTGCCAAGCGCCGATCATCAGGCTGAGAAACAACACCACCAACCCTGAGCGCGATTCGGTCTTGGTCATGCCGCCGAGCAACAGCAGGCAGCAACCGCCCCAGACCAGACGATGCAACAGGTTCGGGCTGCGGATCACCAGCCAAAGGCCGAGCGGCACGGCGAAGGCGATCAGCATGGCGAAGGCGTTCGGGTCTTCGAGCAACCCGGCGGCGCGCCCCTGGTCCTGATATTTGCTGGAGAACATCGCCAGCACGCAGGTCATCGTGACGCTGGCGGTGACCAGTTTGGCGAACAGGTCCAGGTTCAGGTCACGGCCAATCAGCAGGGTAATCACAAACAGGATCAGGCCGACACTCAACTCCCGCAGATGCCCCAACGACATGCCGATGTCATCGGTATTGAGCAGGCTGAGCAGGTACAGCACCAGAAACCAGATCAGGTAGCGCCAGGTATTGCTGCGCAGGCGTTCGGACGGAATCTGCCGCAGGGCCAGTTGCAGCATCAGGATCACTGCCAGCGACGCGCCGATGAACTTGGTGCCCGACAGCGAACTGTCCTTGAAGAACCCTTCGAACGGTACCAGCGCCGCGATGCCGAGCAGACCCCAGGTGGGTTTGCGGTACAGCAGTGCGACACCGACCAGGCCCAGCACCGCCCCGGGCGCCAGAAAGGGATAAGGACTGGCCAGCAAACCGAGGCAGACCAGGCCGAGCAGACTGACGATCGAGAGCGGAAAGATCACGCGCGTGCCTCCCGTGCAGTACGGATATAAAGCTGCGACCAGCGTTCGGCCAGGGCCTTGAGGTCGTAACGATCCAGTTGGGTACGTTTTGCGTTGTCGATCAATTGTGCAGCCAGTGCCGATTCCGTCAGCAAGGTGTCGATCTGGCGGGCGAGGGCGGCGCTGTCGGCCGGTGTTGCCAGCAAACCGTTGTGCCGGTCTTGCAGCACATCGGGAATGCCACCGACGCCAAACGCCACCACCGGCACCCCGGCCTGCATCGCTTCGAGCAGAATCATCGGCGTACCTTCGGTGCGCGAGCTGATGACCAGCGCATCGAGTTGACGCCACCACGCCCCCATGTCGATCTGATAGCCCGGCAAGGTGATGCGCGTTTGCAAACCGGCGGCGTTGATCCGTGCCAGCAGCGTTTCCCGTTCCGGGCCGTCGCCGAGCATCACGGCGTCCAGTTGCGGGTGTTGCTGGCACAACGGGATCAGCGCATCGAGAAACAGGTCCGGGCCTTTTTCACTGCTCAGGCGCCCGACGTAACCGGCCAGCCAACGCTGACGTTCAACGTTGGGTGACAGCAGCGTCGCAGCGGCGGGCAAACCATTGGGAATCACCTGCAACTTATCGGCCCGCACACTGGCCTGACGGCACAGCGTAGCGATGCTTTCGGCGACGCAGACCACGCGATTCACCGAAGCCGTGCGGCACAGTTGCAGGCTCAGCCAGGTGTAAAACTTCTGCTTGCGACTGCGCGGGGTGAACCCGTGCTGGGTAATCACCAGCGGCAAACGCAACAACGTCGCGCCAACCCAGCCAAACAACAGGCCCTTGAAATTGTGCGTGTTGATCAGCGGCTGTTCTGCCCGGCGTTGACGCAAATGCGCGAGCAATTCCCCCAGCCCCGCGCAGCCACGGCAATTCACCCCGGCCTCACGAAAGCGTGTGATCAGTTCTGGCGGCGCATCGAGAAACAGCACCTGGTGCTGCCCCGGCGTCGCCAGACAATGGTCGAGCAGCATCCGCTCAGCCCCATAGAATCCACCGCTGCTGAGCAAATGAATGATCGGCAGGGCGGTGGCAGGGTTGAGCGGCGCGTTCAATTGCGCACCCAATGGACGAGGCTTGGCACGGACCAGTTCTTGTGCGGATTGATCGGGTCGTCGTTTTGATCGTTGATCACCAACAGCACTGGCAAGCCCAGTTCGTGGGTGATTTGCGCAGGCGCCTTGAAGCGGTGATCGAAAAACTCACGCACGTACACCAGGGCAATCGCCAGCAACAGACCGGTGAGCAAGCCGAACGGGATGATCAGGAACGGCTTGGGAAACGCCGCTTCGGTCGGTTCGTACGGCGGGCTCAGGACACGGGCGTTGGACAGGTCGTTGTCCAGCGAACGGGCGGTGCTGCTTTCGGCAAAGCGCTGAGCGTAAGTCGAGAACGCTGCGTGCAAGGCGTCAATCTCGGTGTCCATCTGCCGCAGTTTGCTCTGGGTTTCCTGCAACTGGTGGATGCGGTTCTTGAACTCGGCAATACGCGCGGTCTTCTGGTCGATCACTGAGCTGACAATCGCCAGGTCGTTGGTGCGTTCCTGAATCCGGTTGCTCACCACTTTCAAAAACTGCTGACGGGTGCGACTGATCTGCTCACGGGTCAGCAACATCGGTTCACTGTTGGGCTGGAAGATGGCCAGGTCGTTCATGTAGCGGCTGACCTGATTGGTCAGTGCCTCACCCATCTGTTTGATCTCGCGATCTTCAAATGCCACGTTGTCCACGGTGGTGGTGAAGGTGTAGGGGAAGGTGTAGTCGTTGAGCTTGTTATTGCTGGCGGCGGCCAGGCTGGTTTTCAGGTAATCAAGCCAGCGTTGGCTTTGCAGGCGGCGGTCCTGATACAGGTTGAGCGCTTGCTCCTCGGTGTTGATTGCGTTGAGGCGAAAGGTGATTTCTTCTTTCGGATCGGACGAGCCGACGCCTTCGAGCAACGCCAGCCGTGTGCCTTCCAGGCCATCAAGGCGCACCTGATATTGGTGCTTCTTGGTTTCGTAGAAGGTTTGTGGCAGGTCGATCGATTGCAGTTCCTGACGGCTGGCCAGGTAGTTTTGCAGCAAGGCCGCGACAAACTGCGTGCCTTGATGCGGATCACCGAAGCTGTAGATGATCGAGATCACGTTGGACCCCGGCAGGGTTTCAATCTTCAGTTTGTCGATGGCTTCCTGAGTCAACGCGTCCAGCGTGGTATCGCGCACCGGATCGGTTTCCATGCCCAATGCGGTTTTCATCGGGTTGATCACGTACTCGCGCAGCGGGGTGGTGACAAAGCGTTTGAACGGTTGGACCACCAGTGTGTTGAACACGCCGGGGGCAGGGGAGTACTCGCCCTTGTCGCGCAGCTCGCTGATGGTCTGCCGGATCAGGGCCGGGGAGCGCAGGATATTGCTTTCGGTTTCCATGTCGGCCAGCGATGGCGGAATGAAGGTGGCGTTGTCCACGGTCAGTGACGTGGTGGCGTCACCTTGGGAGAGTTTTTTCGACTGCACGATGACTTGCGCGGTGATGTCGAAGCTCTGTTTGAGCATCAGCGGCAAGACCAGGGCGATCACTGCAAAGACCAGGAATACCCGCTTCACCAATTGCTTGTTGGCGAAGAAGATCCTGAAGAACTCATGCAGGTAGTTTTCCTTTGGATTCATGTCGGGTCACCTGAGAGTCAGTTGTTGTTATTGCTGTCTTTGTCGTCGACGCGGTAGCCGAAGCTGAAACCCACACCCTGGAACAACACGACGTCTGCCAGTTGACGCGCAAGCTCACCGGCGCTGGCCAGTTTGGTCTTGGGCACGAAGAGCATGTCGTCCGGTTGCAGGTAGGCGATTTGTGAGGCATCGCCGGCCAGGGCTTTTTCCACGTCGTAATGCACGGCCTTAACCTGATTGCCGTTGCGGCGCATGATCACCACCGAATCGAGCCGCGCCTTGGCATTGCTGCCGCGCGCCAGGGTCAGCGCTTCAAGCACCGAGACCGGTCGGCGGATCGGGTAGGAACCCGGCTGGCCGACTTCACCCAGCACATAGATTTCGTTGCCGGCGGTGGACTTGAGCAGCACGTCGACGGTCATCCGTCCTGGCAGATCGGCGTAGCGCTTGTTGAGGAAGGTCTCCAGTTGGTTGACGGTCATGCCTTGCAGTGGCACGGCGCCGATTTCCGGGAAGCTCGCATAACCGTCAGTGCCCACGGTGATTTCCCGGCTCATGCCGGTAGCGGGGTGGTTCAGGGCACTTTTGAGGTTGGATTCGTTGCTCAGCGGGCTGATGACTTGCACCGTCAGCTGGTTGCGGTTGGGCTGGAACAGCTGCTTGCGCTGATAGGCCCGCTGGATTTCCTCACGTGCCTGCTCGCTGGACAGCCCGGCGATCTTCACCGAGGTGTTGGCGCCCGGCAGTTCGATGGTGCCGTCGGGCAGCACCAGTTGATTGCCGTTGAGCTGACTGGCGGCGGTGAAGTTCAGCCCGATCTGGTCACCGGACTGGATGCGGTAGGCGTCCGAGCCGCTGGTGCTGATATGGAAGATCACGTCCAGCACGTCCTGTGGCCGCAAGGTCTGTTCGACCTTGGGCATGTCGGTGGCCTGGGCGTTGGCCGGTGAGGCCGTGAGGATCTGCACCGGCATTTGGGTTTCGGTCGAATTGCTGGTGCAACCTGCAAGCGGCAGCAACAGCAGGACAAGCATTCTGGCGTTCATGGCGTCATCCTTTTCTGGTTGCTTACAGGTTTTTGTACAGCCATTTCGGCATGTAGTACTTGCGACGGTTGAACACGCTGCCGACCATTTTTGCGCCGGCCTGGGTCAGGCGCTGGACCGCGGCTTGCGCCACTTCCCAGCGGGTGTCTTCCGCGCGAACGACCATGATCACCCCGTCCACCTGCGTGCTGATGACCAGCGTGTCGGCGGCGGAATACACCGCGTCGCCGTCGATCACCACAAAGCGATACTGGCTGCCGAGCTGATCGAGCAATGGGCTCATGCTTTCGGCGGTCAGGTGTTCATTGCCGCGGGCATAACGGCCGTTGGGCAAAATGTCGAAGGGCAGGCTGGCGACGTTCACCACACAGTCCTGCAGCATCGGCGGGCTCTGGTTGTTGAACATCAAGTCGCGAAAGCCGCGCTCCTTGGTCAACCCCAGTTGTTGCGTGAGGTTGTTCGAGGACTGGCTGGCGTCGACCAGCAGCACTCGGCCGCTGCTCATCTGGGCCAGTTGACTGGCCAGTGCCAGCGCGCTGGTGGTGGTGCCCGCGCCTGCGTTGGCGGCGGTCAGCAGTAGGATCCGCAGATCTTGATCCAGCACGGTCGAAGTCAGGTTGGACTCGCTCGGGTTGGCGATGCTCAGGCTTTTGTTTGATGAACCGTCCATTTAACTCGCTCCGTGGCCGCTGAATACTTTGAAGGGGGTTTTCAACAGGATCTTCAGATCAAGCAAAAGGCTCTGCTCGGCGATATAGCTGAGATCCAACTCAACGCGCTGGTCGAAGTCGATATTGCTGCGCCCGGAGATCTGCCACAGGCCGGTCATGCCGGGGTAGATGCTCAGGCGTGCAAGGTGGTTATCCTTGTAGCGGTAGGCGTTGAATGAAGTCGGCCGGGGACCCACCAGGCGCATGTCGCCGGTCACTACATTGATCAGGTTCGGCAGCTCATCGAGGCTGCTGCGCCGCAGGAAGCCACCGATGCCGGTGATGCGCGGGTCCTTGTCGATCTTGAAGTCGATGGCGTCGGCACCGTGTTTGTTCAGGTGCCGCAGCGACTCCTTGAGCTCCTCGGCGTTGGCCACCATGGTGCGAAATTTGTACATGCCGAACGCGCGACCGCGGTAGCCGGTGCGTTTCTGCACGAACATCACTGGCCCCGGGCTGCTGAACTTGATCGCCAGCGCCAGGCCCAGCAGCACGGGCGAAATCAATACCAGGATGATCAATGCACCGAGGCAGGCGACCACCCGGTTGGTGCGTGACAGCGTCCAGGGACGACCGCCGTCACGGCCGGTTATCCAGCCACGCCCCTGCATGTGAATCGCCGCATCCATGCGAATCCGGTGCTCGGGATCAAGGCGTTTATCCCGGCGCATTTGTTTGAGGGGCACACCTTTTTCATGTCCAGTCATAGAGTCCTCCGCTGAAGTTCAGCCGCGAGCGGCGCGTGGGCGATAGGCAGTTGGTAGTAATCGCGGAACCAGGCGATGAAACGCCCGAGCCCCTCATCCAGCTCGATACAAGGCTGAAAACCGGTAGCGCGCGCCAGGTCACTGGCGTCGGCGCAGGTATTGAGGACGTCACCCGGCTGCAGGGGCAGCAACTCGACGATGGCTTGTTGTCCAAGGTGTTTTTCCAGCAGCGCCAGGTAGTCCTTGAGTTCCACCGGGTGCTGGCCGCCAATGTTGTAAATGCGCCACGGCGCCATGCTGCTGGCCGGATCCGGTTGCTCGCGGTCCCATTCGGCGTTGGCCCGTGGTGGACGCTCGATCAGGCGGGCGATGCTTTCGATGATGTCGTCGATGTAAGTGAAGTCGCGCTGATGCTCGCCGTAGTTGAACAGCTTCAGCGGCAGGCCTTCGGCAATGGCGCGGGCGAACTGGATCGGCGACATGTCGGGGCGACCCCAGGGCCCGTACACCGTGAAAAAGCGCAGGCCGGTACAGGCAATGCCGAACAAATGGCTGTAGCTGTGGGCCATCAGTTCGTTGGCTTTCTTCGTCGCGGCGTACAGCGACAGCGGGTGATTGACGCCGTCCTGCACCGAGTACGGCGTGTGTTGGTTGGCGCCGTACACCGAACTGGACGAGGCGTAGATCAGGTGTCGCACCGGGTGCCGGCGGCAGCTCTCGAGAATGTTGAGGAAACCGCTCAAATTGCTGTCGAGGTAGGCCCGAGGGTTCTCCAGGGAGTAACGCACCCCAGCCTGGGCGGCGAGGTGGATCACTACGTCGGGTTTTTCACGGACGAACAGGGCTTCGATGGCCGACGCATCGGCCAGGTCAACCGTTGCGAGCTGGAAATGGCCGACCTGCTCCTGCACCCAATCGACGCGATCGCGCTTGAGTTGCGGGTCGTAGTAATCGTTGAAATTATCGAGGCCGAACACCTGGTGCCCGTCGCGCAACAGTCGCAACACACAATGGGCACCAATAAAACCGGCCGCTCCGGTGACGAGGATCTTCATGGGCGCGGCGCCTCGGGTGCAATGTGGCGCAAGCCGATACCGCTGTAGTGCAAACCGGCCGCAGCGACCTGCTCCGGGTTGTACAGGTTGCGACCGTCGACGATCACTCGTGAACGCAATTTGCTCGCCAGCAGGTCGAAGTCGACCACCCGGAAGTTCTTCCACTCGGTGCAGATCACCAGCGCGTCGGCATCTTCCAAGGTGTCGTCACGGGTGGCGCATAAATGCAGGTCTTTGCGGTAACCGTAGATTCGCCGGCATTCGGACATGGCTTCGGGGTCATAGGCCTGCACCGTCGCGCCTTCGGCCCACAGGGCTTCCATCAGGTAGCGGCTGGGTGCTTCGCGCATGTCATCGGTGTTGGGTTTGAACGCCAGGCCCCAGATCGCTATGGATTTACCGGCGAGGCCGTTCGGGAACTGCGCCTTGAGTTTGCCGAAGAGAATGTGGCGCTGGGTGTCGTTGACGTCGGTGACGCTGCGCAACAGGCGCAGAGGCATACCGTTTTGTTCGGCGGTGTGCAGCAGGGCGCGCAGGTCCTTGGGGAAACACGAGCCACCGAAGCCGCAGCCCGGGTAGATAAAGTGGTAACCGATGCGCGGGTCGGAACCGATGCCCCGACGTACTGCTTCGATGTCGGCCCCCAGCAGCTCGGTGAGGTTGGCCAGTTCGTTCATGAAACTGATACGCGTGGCGAGCATCGCGTTGGCGGCGTACTTGGTCAGCTCGGCGCTGCGGTTGTCCATGAACATAAGCTTTTCATGGTTGCGGCAGAACGGCGCATAGAGCTCGCTCATCTGACTGCGGGCTTCATCGTCGAGCGTGCCGACGATAATCCGGTCAGGGCGCATGCAGTCGGCGAGGGCGCTGCCTTCCTTGAGGAACTCCGGGTTGGACACCACCCGCACATTCAGGGCGCCCTTGCCACGGCGCTTGAGTTCTTCGTTGGCGGCGGCGGCTACTTGGTCCGCGGTACCGACCGGCACGGTGGATTTGATGATAAAGGTGCGATCGGCCTCCATATGGTGGGCGATCTGGCGAGCGACGCTCAGCACATGGCTGAGGTCGGCGGAACCGTCTTCATCGGCGGGCGTACCCACGGCGATGAAAATCAGCTCGGCGTGTTCGACCGCATCGCTGGCCTGGGTGGTGAACAGCAGTCGACCGGCCTTGATATTCTCTTCCAGCGTGCTGGAAAGCCCCGGTTCGCTGATCGGAGGCACCGCTTGTTGCAGTTGTTTTATTTTGTTTGGATCAATGTCGACACATAAGACGCGATGTCCGACATCGGCCAGTGCCGCAGCTTGTATCAGGCCAACATAGCCCGTACCAAATACGCTCACGTCCATATTGGCGTGCCTCGTAAGACGGTTGAGATAACGAAATTAATACTGTCAAAAGGGGTATAGCCCAGCGTTGGGAAAGCGTGTCAGCAAAATGACATTCTCTTGTGGTAGCCAATCCCCATTTTTGGGGGCTAAATGCCATCAAGTGCTTGTTGGCGCTGGATTTGTCTCGATTTTGAAGGGTTTTGAAGGATTTGAAGAAAACGATAGACGGTCTAGTGCCTTGAAACACAGGGGAAAAATCCCCACATGTGTGTCAGATTTGAGTCAACGTTTTTTTGACGCTTTAGGAATAAGTCCGACAATTCTTGCGCTTTGATGGCCCGGTGCTAGTGTCAAAAAATGGCCGACAATCTATTGGCCAATCGCCCCTCACGAGTACCTAAAGAGAATGATTCGATATCTCAAAGAACTCTTGTTAGTTCTCTATTTACTTAAGAACTACGACTATTACCTTGAACGTTTAAGTGCGATGGGCATCGGTTTTCCGGTGTTGCTTTTCGGTGGCATGTCCATCGCGCTGACGGTGACGCTGTTTATGACGGCGTACATTCGGCAGACGCTGATTCGCCATCTGTTCGCGTTGGTGATGTTCGTGTCGGCGGTGTTTTTCGACGTCTATACGCGGGTCACGGCTGATTACCTGACCTACAGCAGCTTCGTGTCGTTGGTTTATTCGGGCGGGTTCATCCAGGAAGCGATTTACCAGTACCGTGATGCAATCATCAGTGGCCTGCTCGGCGGCTTGCTGTTGTTGTTTGGCATCGGCCTCAAGCCACGCCGACGCATGCCGCTACCCGGTGCGTTACTCGTGACCGCGCCGGTGCTCGGGGTGCTGCTGCTGAGCGCGGTGTTGTTCGTGCGGGCCGGCGAGGGTGCCCGGGGTTTGCCGATCATGTACACGCCGCTGGCCTACCTGAACCTGTTTACCTATGAAGCCTTGCACAACACCGTCGGCCCGCGAGAGCCGGTGAGCCTGGTGCGCAATGACCAGCCGGTGGGCCACGACATTGTGTTGATCATCGACGAGAGCATTTCCGGCAACTACCTGGACATCAACGCGCCGTTCGGTGTGCACAGCAACCTCCGGGAACCGCGCCCCGGTGTCGATATTTTCAACTACGGGTATGCCGCCTCGATTGCCAATTGCAGTGCTGACACCAACGTCACGTTGCGCTACGGCGGCACTCGCACCGACTACATGCGTATCAACACGACGATGCCGTCGATTTGGCAATACGCCAGGAAGGCCGGCCTGCGCACCGTTTACATCGACGCCCAGCGTACCGGCGGCAACTTGCAGAACCTGATGAACGACGCCGAGAAAAAGGACATCGACGAGTTCGTGCAATTCGACCAGACCAGCGTGCGTGACCGCGACATGGCGGCGGCGGCCAAACTGGTTGATCTGCTCAATGACGGCAAGCCGGAATTGGTGGTGATCAACAAGGTCGGCGCGCATTTTCCGGTTCACGATAAATACCCCGACGGGTTCATGGCGTACCGTCCGACTTTGCCCCGCGGGCAGTTTGTCGAAGTGGCCGATACCGGCAAGCGAGACGGGTTTAACGGTCAACCGGATGACTGGCTGCTGTACCGCAATGCCTACAAAAACACCTTGCTGTGGAACGTCGGGGAGTTTTTCTCGCGGGTGTTCGCCCAGGCTGACTTGAGCAATGCGCTGTTGATCTACACCTCGGACCACGGGCAGGACCTGCATGAGCGGGGCAATCCGGGACTCAATACCCATTGCGGTGGTGACCCGGTGGAGGAAGAGGGATTGGTGCCGCTGGTGGTGATTCAGGGCAGTGGTTTGAAAACCCTGGACTGGTCGGCGCAATTGGCCACGAACAAGGATCGCTCCAGCCACTACAACATCTTCCCGACGCTGTTGCAGTTGATGGGGTATGACCTGGCGGGAATCGAGGCGGTGTATGGCAAGCCGTTGAGTGTGGCGACGGCCGACGAGTTTACGTTCAACTACCGGTTCAATGCGCGGCTGGGGGCGAAGCCGGAGTGGAAGCATATTGATTTGAAAAGCATCGTGACGCCTTCGCAGGCGCCGACGAGTGTGGCGGCGGGGCAGTAAGGTTTATTGTTGGTTTTACTGGCCTCATCGCGAGCAAGCTCGCTCCCACAGGGGTTTTGTATGCGCCGCAAATCCAATGTGGGAGCGAGCTTGCTCGCGATGGGGCCCTACCATTCACTCGAGATCTAACGGCTGTGCCCACCGCGTCCGGTACACCCCCGGCGCACACCCCAGCCACCGCAAGCACGCGCGGTTGAAACTCTGCACATCGCTGTACCCCAACCGATCCGAAATCTCCACCAATTCCAGCTCCGCTGCCTGCAACAAATCTTCCGCGCGGCAGCGACGGTACTCATCCAGCAGTTCCGAAAAGCTCCAGCCCAACGCCTTCAGCCGACGTGCCGCGGTGCGTTCCAGCAAGTGATGGTCGGCACAAAACTGCTGCCAATTGGAACTGGCGAGGTTGGCGATCAAATGGTCGCTGACTTGCTCCAGCAACGTCGGTTCACTGTTGCGCCGGGTCTGCTCCAGCAAGTCCACCAGCGTTTGTTCCAGCTCATGATTGCCCGGTGTCAACGCGGTCACGAACAGCTGCGGGTCCAGGCGAATCGAATGATGTGCCTGAGCCCAATGCACCTTGGCGCGGAACGCTAGTTCGTGAGCGTGCGGATTGGCGGCCTCTGGCCGGGCGAGACCAACGCTTAAAACCGGGTCACGCTCCAGACCGCTGGCGAGCAACTTTCTGCGCAACATGCTGCACAGGCTGACGAGGATGTAGTCGGTGGTCGGCGCAGCGGCTTTCAGGCTGCCGCAGTCGAGCAGGCGCAACTCGACGCCTTCATCGTTGCGCACGATCTGCGCCTGGAAATGCCCGTTGAAGAACGGGAAAAACCGCTCGAAATACACGCACGCACTTTCCAGCGAAGCCGCTACGTCGAACAGGTATGTCAGGCCATTGGTGGCGGTGGAAACGAAGCGCCGACCCGCCACAAGACCGATCAACGGGTCGCCGGTCTGCTCCAGCGCAAAGTCCCAGAAACGCCGCGAGAGCAACAGCGGAATACGCATGAACGGCGTGCGCAACTCGAACAGGCTGCGGCGAAACATCGCTTCGATGGTTTCCCGGGCGAAGCCGCGGGCCAATAGTTCTTCGATGGCCGGCAGCAAGGTCGGCGCATAAAACGTATTGGGTGTTGGTTGATGGCGCAGTGGCTGAGCGCTTTTTGTCATGTAGGGCTCACAGCGTGTTCCGAAACTCTGGTTAGGCTGCTCGACGTTAAGCGATTTGCCGGAGCAAGACCATGCTTGATTTACGCCAGCTCGACCTGAACCTGCTGCTCGCCTTCGATGCCATTTACCAGCAACGCAGCGTGACCCGCGCCGCCGAAGTGATGTGCCTGTCGCAACCGGCCATGAGCAATGCCCTGCGACGCCTGCGTGAATTGTGCGGCGATCCGCTGTTCATCAAGAGCCGCCTCGGTGTGACCCCGACGCTGGTCGCGCACCGACTGGCGGACTTTGTGCGCGCTGCCCTGGAATCGTTGCGCGACGGCTTGCGGATGATTCCAGCGGCGCGGCAGAACAATCCGTTGTTGCGCATCAGTTGCCTGGATTGCCTGCAACCGGTGCTGCTCGATGCCTTGCTCGAATCCCCCCAGGCCGACTGGCAGGTGCGCTACTTCCAGCCGCGCCGTCGCGACGCTTTGCAGGAACTGGCCAGCGGCAAACTCGACATCCTCATCGACCTCGACCAGCCGCTGGCCGGCCTCGCCGGTCTGCACAAGCAGGTGTTGCCATCCGATCATTACGTGTTTGCCTATGGTGCCGCGCTCAAGGAACCGCCACGGACCCTGCAAGCCTTTCTGGAGCAACCGCAGATTCAGATCTCCAGCCGCCGCGATGGCCTCAGCCCGGTGGATCTGCACCTCGGTTTGAAAAGCCTGCGCCGAACGATCGCGGTGAACACTCAAAGCACGCTGGCCGCCAAGCTGATCGCCGATCGGCAACCCTTCGGCATGAGCCTGCCGAGTCGGGTTGCCTCGGCGCTGGGGTTGCAGCAAGTACCTTTGCCGCTGGATGAATCGGTGGAACTGAAATTGGCGTTGTACATCGAGGGGCGTTATCGCTTTGAGCGCAGCCGGGAGGAGGCGATGCATTGCCTGCTGCGTGCGTTGGGCGAGCCAAGGGCGATGCTGGCGTTTGCGCGTCGCGCCTGAATCAAAAGCCAACACAGAACCCCTTGTAGGAGTGAGCTTGCTCGCGATGAGGGCATTACATTCAGCATCAATGTTGACTGGCACGCCGCCATCGCGAGCAAGCTCGCTCCCACAGGGTATGCGGTGTCAGGGCTGATCCATTGCAAGCAAACGCTGGTCCACCGCCCGGATCGCTTCCACCATCGCCTGCGCCGCTGGCGTCAAGGAATGGCCCGGGCGGCTGACGATGCCGTAGTGCAATTGCAGGCCGGGGTCGTCGCGGGGAATGTCGGCAAAATCGAGCAAGTGGATGTGCCCCTGACTGGCCAGTTCGGCGAGGGCTTCCATGGTCGCGATGCCGACGGCGTCGGACTGCATGACCACCCGGCGAATTGCATCGAATTGCGCGCATTCGACGCTGGGGTTGAAGTCCGGCTGGCCCTGCACGTCGGCGAGGATCTTGCGGATCATCGGCGGGACCCGGGTGCCAACCACCGCGTAATCGAGCAGGGCGCTCAGGGACAAAATTTCGCGCGAGGCCAGCGGGTGACCCGTGCGACAGAAGAAGCGCCCGCGCCGCGGGCGCAGCAGTTGCACCTGATACTGCGGATCACCGGTGAAGTATCGGGCATCAGCCACCAGGAATTCGATCTGCTGCTCGCGCAGCCACAGCGCCAATTGCTCCCAGTCACCAAGGTGGAAGCTGGTACGAATCGCCGGGTGTGCCTGGATAAATTCCGCCAGCGCCTCGGGCACCAACAGTTGCGCCGGGTACGGGCCGCTGCCGAAGTGGAGTTCGCCACCGGTCAAGCCGTTGTATTGGGTTAGCTCGTTGTGCAGTGCCTGGCTGCCGGCGAGCAGACGCCGGGCATGTTGCAGCACCAATTCCCCCTGGCCAGTCAGGCGGAACTCGCGGCTGCTGCGTTCCACCAGCGCGCAATCGAGGTCCCGTTCCAGGGTCTGGATGCTGCGACTGAATGCGGGTTGACTGAGATTGATCGCTTCGGCAGCGCGACCAAAACTGCGGTAATCGGCGAGGGCCACAAGGTGGCGAAGCTGGCGTAAGTCCATCATGCGTCTCCTGCATTTCGTGAATACTTTTAATGCATTTGATCGATATCACGACCACTGGCATAACTACAACCCTGTTAACTCGCCGTAGCCTGCCATGCCTGATCAAACGTTCGCTTCCAGCGCCTTTACCCGCACCATTCTCATTCACGCCCAACAGTCCGGCCTGTGCCAGGAACAATTGTTGGAGCGGGCGGGCATCAGCCTGTCGTGGCTTGACGAGCAGGGCCTGCACATCCCGGCGCACCTGGTCGAAAAACTCTGGGAGGAGTGCGAACGCCTGGGCGCGGGCGCGACATTTGGCTGCGAGCTGGTCAACGGAATGGCTACCACTTGCTTGCAGGGCTTGAACATCTTGCTCGACTCCGCCGCGACCCTGCGCGATAGCCTGGCCTGTTTCACCGAGTTTCTGCCGCGCGTCACCAACTACGTGATAGCCGAGCTGGAGGAGGGCGACGGACAGGCCAGATTGCACGTGCGCGGGACGCTCCGGCAGCCACACTTTTTTGGCCTGGATGCCGCAACGTTGAGCCTGGTGCGCAACATTGCCCATCGGGTCGGACGGGCACCGGGGGAGGTGTTTGTCGACGTGTGCGTGACACCGCAACAAGCGGCCGGCGAATGGTTACGCAGCGTCGGCATCAATGTGAAAGAAGGGCCGCATGTGTGCCTGACGTTACCGTTGGCCCGCCTCGACAATCCGTTGCTGGGGGCTAATCCGTTTCTGCATCAAAGCATGCTGCGTACCTGGCAAACCGCTGCCGCGCACACGACCCGCAGCGACAGCCTGGACATGGCGCGGCACTGGCTGACGTCCGGTGATCAACCCATCGAACGCATCGCCGAGCGCCTGGGTTACCGCCAGCCGAGCAACTTCATCCGGGCCTTTCGCAAACAGTTCGGCATCACCCCCAAACAGTTTCGGTTGTCGTTGTAACCGCTGTGGTCGTGATGATTACTTTTTGTCGGCCATCGCTTGCGTGTCGACATTGATTGTTGGGCACCGTGTCCGGGCTGAGTAATCCTGACCGGAGCCCAATAATGATAAGAAAAAGCTCGGCCACAGCCGGAGTCCGTCAACGACTTCATCGGCTTGGCCACACCCGCCCGCAACCGCTTGCGCTGGCGATTCTTGCTGTCTTGACCGGGCCCGCACAGGCCACTGCTTTTGACATCAACGACGATTGGAGCCTGTCGACCAAAACCACGCTGACCCTGGGCAGCAGTTGGTCGACGCAAAACCCCTACCATAGCCTGATGACCCGCGCCAACGCGTTGCAAGCCCAAGGCGTGCCTGCCAATGGCACCAGCGTCAGCGCCGACGACAACCGGCTGAATTTCGAGAAGGGCGATCCCATCTCGCAGAACTTCAAGGGCCTTACCGATTTCAGTCTCGATGGTCAGGGGCAGGGCGCGTTCATTCGCTTCAAATACTGGTACGACCATGCGTACGAAACCCGTAACGGCCGCTTCAAGGATTTTGACGATTCGGGCTGGGACGACCTGTCGAAGTTCCAGGGTTTCAAGACGCTCGACGCTTACGTCTGGAAAGATTTCCAGTTGGCCGATCGACCGTTGAACGTGAAGGTCGGCAACCAGGTGTTGTCGTGGGGCGAATCGTTGCTGATCCAGAACGGCATCAACGTGATCAACCCGCTGGATATTTCGGCGTTCAACCGCCCCGGCGTGGAGATCAAGGAAGGCCAATTGCCGGTGGAGATGGTCTCCTTCAGCTTCGGCCTGACCGACAGCCTCAACCTCGAAGGTTTCTACCAGTACAACTGGCGCGAAAGCGTACTTGACGGCTGCGGCACGTTTTTCGCCAGCAGCGACGCCATCCAGAAAGGCTGCGGGCCGCTGTATTTGAGTCAGGTGCAGACCGATCAACAGATGCAGGCCGCGGGGCTGTACGCCACCTCCCGAGGCAATGAATCACCGTCCGACAACGGCCAGTTCGGCTTCGCCTTGCGCAACATCATCCACTCGCTGAACGATGCTGAAGCGGCGATCTACTACGTCAACTATCACTCGCGCTTGCCGTATTTCACCCTCAACGCGAAGAACACCAGCCTGCCCGGTACCTTCCCCGGCGGCGTCCAGGCGCCAAGTTATGCGGCGGCGTTTCCGGAAAACATTCACCTGTACGGCATCAGCCTGAACGGCGTCGAACCCAACAGCGGTATCTCCCTGGCCGGTGAACTGGGCTATCGGCCGAACATGCCTCTGGCGATCAACGCGCCGGACATCAACGTCGCGGTGATTTCCGGGGCGGGCGGCAGTTCGTGGGTCGAGTTGCCGCCGGGATTCAACACCAATGGCGGCAGCACCTACGACGGCTGGGTGCGCAAAGGCGTCTGGCAAGCGACTGGCTCGGCCACTCAGGCCTTCGACAACGTGCTGGGTGCCACGCGCCTGAGCCTGTTCGGCGAGGCCGGCGTGGTGCACATCGACGACCTCGGCGATGAACGTCTGGGCCGCAGCGCCGCGTTTGGCCGCAGTGCGCCGCGCAACGGCACGCTGTGTAACACCGTGGCGTCGGGCGTAACCAATCAGTACTGCACCGACAAAGGTTTCGCCACCGAGTGGTCGTGGGGTTATCGCCTGCGCGCCAGCCTCGAATACAGCGACGTGCTGCCCGGCATCAACCTGATTCCGGCAGTCAACTGGCGGCATGACGTCTCGGGTTATTCCTACGATCCGCAAGGGCCGTTCCAGGAAGGCCAGCAAGCGTTGGGCGTGAGCCTGACCGGCGTTTACATGAACGATTACAGCGTGGAACTGGCTTACAACGCCTTTTTCGGTTCCAACGATTACAGCACCCTCGACGACCGCGATTTCGCATCCGTCAGCTTCAAGGCAGACTTCTAAGGAGAACCGTTATGCGTATGCAATTGTGCGTGCTGGCGCTGGCCTGCACCGTCGGCCTGGCTCAGGCCAAAGGCACTGACTCCGCCGCTCTGGGCAAAACCCTGACCCCCATGGGTTCGGAAATGGCGGCCAATGCCGACGGCAGCATTCCGTCGTGGACCGGTGGCCTGGGGAGCAACGCCGGCAGCGTCGACAGCAAGGGCGGTTACAGCGACCCGTATGCGGCCGAGAAGCCGTTGTTCACCATCGATTCGAAGAACGTCGCGCAGTATCAGAAGTTCCTCAGCCCCGGTCAGATCGCGTTGTTCAAGCGCTTTCCCGACAGCTACAAGATGAACATCTATCCGAGCCATCGCAGCGCCAACCTGCCCAAGGACATCTTGGTGCAGAGCCGCGACAACGTCGCTAAAACCAGCATGGCCGATGGCGGCAACGGCTTGCACGACTACGCACGCGGCATTCCGTTTCCGCTGCCTACCGAAGGCCTGGAGGTGATGTGGAACCACATGACCCGCTATCGCGGCGGCAGTTACGAGCGCATCAGCAGCTCGGCATTGGTGCGTGAAAACGGCGCCACCAGTTACGTGCGCAACCAGTCGTTGATCAACTTCGCCGACACCGTGGGCGGGTTGGAGCAGGGTGCCAACATCCTGTTCATGTTCAAGAGCCGCGTGCTGGAACCGGCACGGTTGTCCGGCGAAGCGGTGCTGGTGCACGAGCCGATCGACCAGGTCGCCGAGCCGCGTTCGGCGTGGCAATACTTGCCGGGCCAACGCCGTGTGCGTCGCGCGCCGATGATCGCCTACGACAACAGCGCCCGTTACAGCAATGGCCTGATCACCGCCGACAACATCGATGGCTACAACGGGGCGCCGGATCGTTTTGACTGGAAGCTGATCGGCAAACAGGAACTGTTCATCCCGTACAACAGCTACAAAATCGGCAGCCACAGCCTCAAGTACGACGAAGTGATCAAGCCCAACCACATCAACCAGGACCTGGCGCGTTATGAGAAACACCGGGTGTGGGTGGTGGAAGCCACGCTCAAGCCGAACGCTCGACACATCTACGCCAAACGCCGGTTCTATGTGGACGAGGACAGCTGGCAGATCGCGCAGTCGGACCAGTACGACAGTCGCGGCGAACTGTGGCGCAGTGGCGAACTGCACGCGATTCAGCAGTACGACCATGGCTTCACCTACAACGTGCTGGAAACCTCGTATGACCTGATTTCCGGGCGCTACTACGCCGGTGGTTTGGCCAACGAAGAGACCGAACCGATGCGGGTCGGGTTCGCGGCCAAGACCGATGACTACACCCCCTCGGACCTGCGGCGTTGGGCCAAGTAACTATTCATTGAATCACCGCAAGTCCAAATGTGGTGTGACCTCAAATCACGCATCCCCGAAAAACTGATGTGGGATCGGTGTGTGCCAATGTTTATCTATCAGGAGATCTGCCGTGCGCTACTGGATATCCGCTCTGGCCTTGGGCGTCAGCCTGGGCACTGTTCATGCAGCAACCCTCGATTCATCTCAGGCCAAGGCGCTGGCGCAAGAGGCTTACGTCTTCGCCTACGCCACCGTCGAGCACGACAAAGTGCTCACCGCCATCGCCGCCAGACTGCCCTTCAACCGGCTCTACAGCGAGCCGCGATTGCTCGGTCCGCAGGACAACAAAGTGGTGTCGCCCAATAACGACACCTTCTATTCCCGCGCCTTGCTCGACCTGCGCGGCGAACCCATGGTTCTGGACGTGCCGGCCGTGGAAGGGCGCTACTACAGTTTCCAATTGGTCGACATGCGCACGGACAACCTCGACTACATCGGCACCCGTGCCACCGGCAGCAAAGCAGGGCGTTTCCTGATCGCCGGGCCGGATTGGCAAGGCGAAACACCGAAAGGTTTCAGCGGCGTGATTCGCTCGCCGAGTCGCCTGCTATTCCTGCTCGGCCGCACTGAAGTCAAAGGTGAAGCCGATCAGCAAGACGCCGCGAAGGTGTTGATGGGTTATGCGCTGCAACCCTTGTCCAAAGTGATCGGAGGCGCTACGCCTGAGGCATTGCCACCGCTGCAGTTGCCCGCTTATCAAGACACTAAACAAGGCCCGGCCCAAGCCCTGTTCAGCACCTTCAATAGCCTGGCGCCGCTACACGAATGGACGCCGGCAGAGCGCGAAAAACTGCAACGCTTTACCGCTATCGGGGTGAAACCCGGCGCCGCGTTCGAACCGCCAGCGGATTTCAGCGAAGCGATTGCCCAAGGTGCCGAGGCCGGCCGCGAGCAAGTCCGTACCGTATCGAGTCAGGTCTCGGTGGAACAGCAAGGCTGGTTTCGCTCCCCGACCAACGTCGGTAAATTCGGCGACGACGACTTGACCCGTGCGGCGGTCGCCTGGCGCTACATTTACGCCAACGATCCGGTGGAAGCGGTGTACCCGATGGCCTTGCACGATTCCCAGGGTCAGATGCTGGACGGCACCAAAGCCTATCGCCTGCATTTTCCCGCCGGGCAATTGCCGCCGGTGAACGCCTTTTGGTCGTTGACCCTGTACGACGGCAAAACCCAATTGCTCGCGGCCAACCCGATCCAGCGTTACGCCCTCGGCGACCGCAGCCCCTATCTGCGCTACGACGCTGATGGTGGCTTGACCCTGACCTTGCAATCCGCTGCGCCCGCTCAGCAACAAGGCAACTGGCTGCCGACGCCACAAGGCTCGTTCAATCTGTTGTTGCGTCTATATCTGCCCAAGGCCGGTGCGCTGGATGGCAGTTATCAGTTGCCGACCATCGCGAGGGTTGAGCCATGAACCTGATCTGCAGCCGTCGTCGATTGCTCGGCGGCATGGGTGTTCTGGGAGGCAGCCTCATGTTTCCACGCGGGTTGTTGGCCGCAGAACCCGAAGACCTTCGAGCCATCGCGCAGGAGGCGTGGATCTACGCCTACCCGATGCTCATGCATTACCAGACTCTGGAAAAACAGCTGCTCAATCCCGCTGCGCCGGAGTATGTCGGCGGCTTCAATCGCTTCCGTCACTACAGCGAGCTGTACACGCCGAAAAACCGTGAAATCGTGACGCCGAACAACGACACACCGTACTCCTGGGCCTGGCTCGACCTGCGCAGCGAACCGCAAGTGTTGAGTGTGCCGGCAGTCGATGACGACCGTTATTACGTGCACCAGTTGGTGGACCAGTACACGCATAATTTCGCTTACGTCGGTGTGCTCAGCACCGGGCGCGAGGCGGGGGATTATCTGATCGCCGGCCCTGATTGGCAGGGTCCGACGCCCGCTGGCATTAAAGCCGTGCTGCGCAGCGAGACCGAAATTGTCATGGTGCTCGGGCGCACCGGCCTGGAAAACGCCGATGACCTGCCGGCAGTTCGCGCGTTGCAGCAGCAATACCGTTTGCGTCCGTTGCATGAGTACACCGCCAGTGAGGCGCCGATCGCGGCGCCCGCAATCGACTGGCCTGCGTGGGACAGCAAGAGCGGATTGGGGCCCTCGTTCATCACGGTGCTCAATCAGATTCTTACGCTGTGCCCGACCCAACCCGCCGAGCAGGCCTTGCGCGCACGTTTCGCCCGCATTGGCATCGTGCCGGGCCAAGGGTTCGATGTCGCTGCGTTGCCGGTGGAAACCCGGCAGGCGTTGATCGCCGGCATAGCCGATGCTCAGGCGCAACTGCAAACAGCAGTGACCCAGGTGCGCACCACGCTGGGCCTGTTTGGCAACCGCACAGCGCTGCAGGGCAATTACCGGAATCGAGCGGTCGCGGCGAACGTTGGCATCTACGGCAACAGCGTCGAAGAGGCGTTCTACACCGGCAGCCGCCAGGACAATCAGGGGCAGCCCTTGCGGGGCGGGCGGCGTTATCGCCTGCGGTTTGCGCCGGGGCAATTGCCGCCCGCCAGTGAGTTTTGGTCGTTGACGCTGTATGACTTGCCGGATCGGCAATTGGTCGCGAACACCATTGATCGATATTGCTTGAGCAGTCGGAATCAGCTGCAGGTGGATGCAGACGGTGGGGTGACGCTGGTGATGCAGTCTTCGGCGCCGCAAGAGCAAAGCAACTGGCTGCCGACGCCGACGAGCGGGGCGTTTACGTTGGTGTTGCGGTTGTATGGGCCGGGACAGGAAGTGATTGAACAGCGGTGGCGGATGCCTGCGGTAGAAGTGATTTCGGCATAGCCCGTCGGCCGCCTTCGCGAGCAAGCCCGCTCCCACATTTAACCGCGTTCTCCCTGGAAGAACCCGGTTAAATGTGGGAGCGGGCTTGCTCGCGAAGGGCGCGACGCGGTCCTAAGGCGTCACGATATTGAACTGCGGACTAAAGCTGTCCAGGCTACCCAACAACGCCCCAAGCTGCTTCCCGTTCCCCTGCAACTTGATCAAGCCCTTCTGAATCGCCGTCGGGAAATCCAGTTGCTTGAGGCTGATCTGCTCCAGCGTCGACTTGCTCAAACTCACACTGGCATCCGCCACCGGGTTCAGCCCGGTACGGTGGGTCAGCACGCCATTGCGCAAGGTCAGGTTGAAGTCTTTGTTCTGATCCTCAAAGGTCCAGTTCAACGTCAGGTCATGGCCCGCGGCTTTTTCGCTGTCGAGACGAATCGCCAGGTAGTCGAAGAACATATACGGCGTCATTGCCCGCACCATGTCCACCGACACCGAACTGCCGGCATGCTGCGGCACGCCGTTGCGCAATTCCATCGCACCGGTCAGGTACATGTTGCGCCAGGTCGCGTTCTCGCTTTGATAACCCAATTGCTCCAGCGCATCGGCCTGAGCGCTACGTCCCGGCGCGTTGTCCGGTTCGGCGAACATCAGCTGATTGCCCAGTTGCGCAGCCCAGCGGTAGTCACCCTTGGCCATCGCCGCGCGTATTTTCTCGACCACCGCCGCGCCGCCGCCCATGGCTTCGACCGTACGCCTGGCGGTTTCCACCGGTGGCAGCGGATTGAGGTTGGCCGGGTTGCCGTCGTAGAAACCCATGTAACGCTGATACACCGCTCGCGAGTTGTGGCTGAGCGAGCCGTAGTAACCCCGGGTGTACCACTTCTGGTCTAGATCGCCGGGCAGCTTTTGCATGTTCTCGGCGATTTCCATCGGTGTCAGCCCCTGATTCAACAGGTGCAAGGTGCGGTCATTGAGGAAGGCGTACATGTCACGCTGATCGGCGAGGAACGTGCGAATCCGTTCACCGCCCCAGGTCGGCCAGTTGTGCTGGGCAAACAACACGTCACTCTTGTCGCCGTAACGCGCCAGGCTGCTGTCCAGGTACTGCGCCCAGGCCTTGGCGTCCCGCACTTGCGCGCCGCGCGGGGTGAGGATGTTGTGCATCATTTGCGTGGCGTTTTCCGCCATGCACAAGGCGCGCAATTGAGGCAGGTAGAGGTTCATTTCTGACGGCGCTTCGGTGCCCGGCGTCAGCTGAAACTCCACCTCGATACCGGCGATGGTGCGGGTTTCCAGTTCCTTGCTGATCAGGTCGGTCGGCTCGATGAGCGTGATGGTGCCGCCGGCGGGCAGGCTCTTGCCCATACCCGAATCGACCTGGCCTTTCTCGCCTCGGGGCAACAGACTGCCGAACTGGTACTGCGCGCGGCGACTCATGGCGTTGCCGGCGTACACGTTCTCGCTCATCACGTGCTCCATGAAACCGGACGGCGCGAACACCTTGACCTTGCCGGCCTTGACGTCGGCCTCGTCGATCACCCCGCGCACGCCGCCGAAATGGTCGACGTGGGTGTGGCTGTAGATCACCGCCACCACCGGTTTCTGCGGACGGTTCTGGTAGTACAGCGCCAGCGCGGCCTTGGCGGTTTCGGCCATGGTCAGCGGGTCGATGATGATCAGGCCATCGTCACCTTCGATGATGGTCATGTTCGCCACGTCGAGGCCGCGCACCTGATAAATCTTCGGGCTGACCTCGAACAGACCGGCGTGGGTACTGAGCTGGGCAAGGCGCCACAGGCTAGGGTTGACCGAAGCCGGGGACTGGTCCTTGGCTAGGAAGTCGTACGCCGCAATATCCCAAATGACCTTGCCGGAGGCGTCTTTGACCTGGCCTTTGAACGGCGCGATCAAGCCTTTGCTGACCGACTCGAAATCGGTGCGGTCACTGATGGGCAAATGTTGCAGCACGGCGGCATTGTGGGTGGTGGTGATCGCACTGGCTTCGGCTGGCTCATCGACGGCGTAAACCGGTTGTGTCAGGCACACGGTGATCAGGCAAGCGAGCAGGCCGCGAGGGCTCAAGGTGAAACGAGGCATGGCGTCTCCTTTTTTTATCGTTATGGTTAGACCAGCCTCCGAGGGTAGGGCGCCGGCGATGCCGGGCGACAATCGTCAACGGACAAAAACCATGCAGGGCCGCTATCCTTGCCTCACGCTTCTTCACGGTATTGCTCATGCTTCAGGTCCAAGGTGTCTTCAAAAGTTACGCCACCCCGCAAGGCCCGCTGCCGGTGCTGCAAGGCGTCGACCTGACCCTGGAACCCGGCAGCAGCCTGGCGCTGATGGGCGAGTCGGGCAGCGGCAAAAGCACCTTGCTGCACCTGATTGCCGGGCTGGACAAGGTCGACCGCGGCAGCATCCGCAGCGGTGAACATCGGCTGGAGCAAATGAACGAAGGGCAACTGGCCCACTGGCGACGTACCGAAATAGGTCTGGTGTTCCAGCAGTTCAACCTGATCGGCAGTTTGCGGGTCGAGGACAACCTGGCGTTTCAGGCGCGTCTGGCGGGGCGACATGATCCGCGCTGGCAGGCGCATCTGGTGCAACGTCTGGGGCTGAGTGATGTGCTGCGACGTTATCCGGAGCAATTGTCCGGCGGCCAACAGCAGCGAGTCGCACTGGGCCGCGCGCTGGCCTCGCAGCCGAAGCTGCTGCTGGCCGACGAACCTACCGGCAGTCTCGATGAAGCCACCAGCGACGACGTGTTGAAGTTGCTCCTGGAATTGCTCGATGACACGTCCACCACATTATTGATGGTCACGCACAGCCCTCGGGTAGCCGCGCGGCTGGCGAAAAAAGTGGTGTTGCACGCGGGCCGTCTGGCTGGCGCGGACGAGCGCTGAGGTGCGGGTTCTTCGCGAGACGTTGCGGGCGCTGCTCAGCCATTGGTGGCAGCACCCGGTGCAGTTTTTCAGCGTGCTGACCGGGTTGTGGCTCGCCACCAGTTTGCTTACGGGCGTGCAGGCATTGAACAGTCAGGCGCGGGAAAGCTATGCGCGGGCCAGTCAGTTGATCGGCGGCGAACCGCAAGCCAGCCTCAGCGCGCCGGGAGGCGGGACGTTTTCCCAGGCGTTGTTTGTCGATTTGCGCCGTGCCGGTTGGCCGGTGTCGCCGGTGCTGCAAGGCCGAATAGTCCTCAAGGGCCATGAAGAGCAGCGTTTGCAGTTGATGGGCATCGAACCGGTGTCGCTGCCCGCCGGCTCATCGGTGGCGGGGCAGTCGCTGCCGATTGAGCAGATTGTCGATTTTTTCAGTGCGCCGGGCAGCACCTGGATCTCGCCGCAGACCTTGAAAAACCTGGGGTTGCACGAAGGTGAACGTCCGCTGAGTTCGAGCGGTGAGTCGCTGCCACCGCTGCACGCTCAAACGGACATGGCCCCCGGCCTGTTGCTGGTGGACATCGGCTTCGCCCAGCACATTCTGGGGTTGCCGGATCAACTGTCGCGTCTGTTGTTGCCGAAGGGTTTCAGCGCTGCGTTACCCGACGCGTTCAAGGAACAACTCCAACTCAAGACCAGCGGCGAAGAGAACAATCTCGCACGCCTGACCGAGAGCTTTCACCTGAACCTCGATGCCTTGGGCTTTCTGTCCTTCGTGGTCGGCCTGTTCATCGTCCACGCGGCCATCGGCCTGGCGCTGGAACAACGCCGAGGCTTGCTCAGAACCCTGCGCGCCTGTGGCGTCAGCGCACGAATGCTCATCTCCTGTCTGGCGGCTGAACTCGGTGGACTGGCCCTGATCGGCGGCCTCGCTGGCGTGGTCAGCGGCTACCTGTTGGCCAGCGTGCTGTTGCCGGACGTCGCCGCCAGCCTGCGCGGCTTGTACGGCGCCGAAGTGGCGGGGCAATTGAGCCTCAGCCCGTGGTGGTGGCTCAGCGGTGTCGGCCTGAGTTTGCTCGGTGCCTTGCTGGCCGGCGCCAACAGCCTGTTGCGGGCGGCGCGTTTGCCGCTGCTGGCGCTGGCCGATCCACAAGCCTGGCATCAGGCGCACGCGCGCTGGTTGCAGCGCCAGGGATGGGTGGCGGCGACGGCCGCGGTGATTGCGCTCAGCGCCTTGATCTGGGGCGACAGTCTGGCCAGTGGATTTGTGCTGATGGCGGCGTTGTTGCTCGGCGCCGCACTGGCGCTGCCCGTGGTGCTCAATGCCGTGCTCAATCTCGTATTGGCGCGCAGCCATTCAGTGCTCGGCCAATGGTTTATCGCCGATTGCCGTCAGCAACTGCCGGCCCTGAGCCTGGCCTTGATGGCATTGCTGTTGGCCTTGGCGGCAAACATCGGCGCTGGCAGCATGACTGCCGGTTTCCGCGAGACGTTCAGCAACTGGCTCGAACAACGCCTGACCGCCGAGCTTTACGTCAACCCGCAAACCCCAGCGCAATCCCGCGAGGTGAATACCTGGCTTAAACAGCAACCGCAACTCTCTGCGGTGCTGCCCAACTGGCAGGTGTCGATCCAGTTGCAGGGCTGGCCGGCGGACATTTTTGGCGTGATCGATCACCCGACCTATCGTCAGCATTGGCCGCTGCTGGAGGCCTTGGGTGACAACCCGTGGGACCGGCTGGTCAAGGACGACGCGCTGATGCTCAGCGAGCAACTGGCCCGACGCCTGAAGGTACGTCTCGGTGATCACCTGACGATTCCCACCCCAGGCGGCCCGTGGTCGCCGCGCATCGTCGGGATCTACGCCGATTACGGCAATCCCAAGGGCCACTTGCTGGTCAACGTCAACCATCTGCTGCACGGCTGGCCACAGCAGGCGCCCAACCGTTTCAATCTGCGTATTGAACCGGCATTGATCCCGGCATTCGTCACCGCGTTGCAGGCGCGTTTCGCGCTGGACGACAACCGTATCGTCGATCAGGCGCGCCTCAAGGGCTGGTCGACGCAAGTGTTCGAACGCACCTTTGCCGCCACGGCCGCGCTCAACAGCCTGACCCTGGCCGTGGCGGGCGTGGCGTTGTTCATCAGCCTGCTCACCCAAAGCCAAAGCCGCCTCGGGCAGTTGGCGCCGCTGTGGGCGCTGGGCGTGACGCGCCGGCAGTTGATGCTGCTCAACCTCGGTCAAACCTGGCTGCTGGCGGTGTTGACACTGGTGCTGGCGTTGCCGCTGGGGATCGCGCTGGCGTGGTGCCTGGACGCGGTGATCAACGTCCAGGCGTTCGGCTGGCGCCTGCCGCTGCGGGTGTTTCCGATGCAACTGATGCAGTTGATGGGGCTGGCGCTGTTCGCGACGTTACTGGCGTCGGCGTGGCCGTTGTATTCGCTGTATCGCACGCAGCCGGCGGACCTGCTGAGGACGTTTGCTCATGAGGATTAAAATCGGCCTGTTTTTATTGGTTTTATTGAGCGGCTGCGACAACTCCGCACCTGTCGAGAAAGGCTTCGCCGGCCTCGGGGACGAGGCGGCAACGTTTACCCCGGTGGTGCCCGGTCGGGTGTTCAGCTTCCCGGCCGATCACGGGCCGCATGACGGTTATCGCATCGAGTGGTGGTACGTCACCGCCAACCTCAAGGACGGTCAAGGCCGCGAATTCGGCGTGCAATGGACGCTGTTTCGCAGCGCCTTGAAAGCAGCGCCCGAGGCGGCGGGCTGGGCCAATCAGACGATCTGGCTGGGGCACGCGGCCGTGACCTCGGCGACGGTGCATCACGCGGCCGAACGCTACGCCCGTGGCGGCGTCGGTCAGGCGGGCGTGAGCGTGGCGCCGTTCAATGCCTGGATCGATGAATGGCGTTTCAGCAGTCAGGGTTCTGATCCTTTAGCGGATCTTCAACTCAGTGCGCGGGACAAGGATTTCGGTTACCAGCTTCGGCTGACGTCCACGCGCCCGCTGGTGCTTCAGGGCGATAAAGGTTTCAGCCAAAAATCCGAACAGGGCCAGGCCTCGTACTACTACAGCCAGCCGTTTTTTCAGGCCAGTGGCTCGCTGGACATCGAGGGTAAAACCTATCAGGTCAGCGGCCCGGCCTGGCTCGACCGCGAGTGGAGCAGCCAGCCACTGACCGCCGACCAGACCGGTTGGGACTGGTTTTCCCTGCACCTCGACGGTGGCGAGCAAGTGATGCTCTACCGCATGCGCAACAAGGACGGCGCGCCTTACCTCACCGGTACCTGGATCGACGCTGATGGGCAGACTCAACTGTTGCACGCCGACGACATCCGCCTCACACCGCAAGACACCGCCAAGATAGCTGGCCGTCAGATGCCCGTGCGCTGGTCGATCAAAATTCCCGGCAAGCACCTCGACATCACCCTCAACGCCCTCAACCCCAACGCGTGGATGGATTTGCGCATTCCTTATTGGGAAGGGCCGGTGCAACTGAGCGGCAGCCATGCGGGGCGGGGCTATCTGGAAATGACCGGTTATTGAGTCGGAACTCTCGGCAGATCGACACCCTCCTACGATAAGAAGCCCGTTCACAGGAGCCCGCCATGAGCGACGACCTCAAACCGCCAGACCTTGCCGCGTGGCAACGCCTGTTCGACGACAAGGCTTACTGGCAACAATCCCCCGACGCCCATTACGCCGAACTGCTGCGCGTGGCCGACGACTTGCTGGGGCAGGGCGCCATCGACCTTCAACAGTGGCAAGACTTGAAGGCCAGGGCCGAGCAATCGCACAAAGACTCGCCGGCCGTAAACGTCGCCCGGGAAGTTGACGATCCTGAAGCTTGAGGAGAACCCGTATGAAACCCACCCCCGACGCTGAACACCCCGACGAACCACGGCCACCGGGCGAAGTCGAGCGCGACAATGACGCCTTGCGCCCCACCGACCCGACCCGGCGCAAGGAAAGCGGTAGAGGCACCGACAGCGGCGAATCCACCGCGCAAGAAACTGCCAACACTTCCTGAGGAGCGTCTATGCTCATTGGCACACATCGCGCTGACGCCTGAGCCAGAGCGGTTTGCTGCCCTTTATTACCAAGGAATGTACCGCCTATGAAACTCCGCGCACTGACTAAAGCCATCACCCTCGCTTCCTTGCTGTCCGCTGTCAGCCTCGGCGCCATGGCTGCCGATATCCCGCTGGCTGGCGTCGTGTTAGAGGATGAGCTCACCGCCACCGTTGTCTCGGTCGACGCCGCAGCCCATCAAGTCGTACTCAAAGGCCCCGATGGTAATGAGGTCGCTGTACAACTGACTGACAAGGCGAAAAACCTTGGCAATTTGAAAGCCGGCGATCTCGTTGATATCAAGGTCGCTCACTCGGAAGTGGTCGTCCTTGATACCGACATCGACAAGGGCCTGCCAGGCTCCGTCGAACGCACGGGCGATGTTCGCGCCGCTCCAGGCTCGGAAAAGCCGGCGGGTGAAGCCTACCGTCAGATACAGGTTCAGCTGAAAATTACCCATATCGACGTGAAGAAGCACCAAGTGACCTTCGAAGGTCCCAAGGGCAACAAAAAAACGGTTGATGTCGTAAGACCGGAAGTTCAAGCCAAACTCAAAGACCTCAAAGTCGGGCAAACCGTTACCGTCACCTACACAGACGTCCTGAAAGTACATGCTCACTCCAAAAGCTGAGTATTGGCTCTATAAAATGATTGTTCTTGTATAAGTTTTTTGTACAAGAACAATCAGTTTTAATGTCCAGGTAGTGAGTTTTGGTAGCGGTTCAAATAGTATTGCAACCGACATTTTGTTAAACATTGTGTTTGAAGATTTCATGTTCGCTTAGCGGACATATGCCCAAACTTCTATTAAAATGCCCCCGTTCGCCCAGTGTCACGGCTCTTTACCAGTGCATGGAATGCCGAGGCCATAGCACTGGGCGGACACCTTCCTTTGAAGTGATGGCAATGAATAAATAAAAACGGGCGATCGTATGATCGCCCGTTTTTTTATGCGGCTTGTTTTTGTAAGCGTCAGCCGATGACGTCCAGCAAGTTGCAGCCATCGCGTAGTGTCATTGCAATGACACGGGCGAAGTCCTGACGTAACGCGTTGTTGCCGTTGATCGAATCGCCCAAGGAGAGCTTCCCCCAGTCGAGTCACACCGCGGGTTCGGTAGGCCGCCGTGTCGTGCAACACTTCGAGGGGCGCCTCCGTATCAATCAGCAGGGAAGGGATCAGGCAGTCGATGCCGGTGATGGGCGTGTATCGAGCCAAGGGTGAACCTCCCTCTCTCACGATTGCGTGCTGTGTGGGGCTTCGGATGTGTCGCCAAGAGGGTCGAGATTGTCCAGCGCGCGGTTCACCAACAATTCGCCCACTACCGCCAGTTACTGGATTGATAGCGCGAGGCTGCGGTGTGAGCCTTCGAGTTTGCAGGCCAGGTCGGTGGTGAGGACGTTGAGCGAAGCGAGGGTTTCGCAGACGTGGCTGATGGGATTGGGGGGGGCGGATCGCGGAGGCGGGCGCTGACGGTGCGTTGGGTGGCTTGGCTGAGATCGATTGGGTCGCGGGAATCGTGTGGACATTTTTTCATGGTGAAGCTCCGTAGGAACGGAGCGGCAAAGCGGCATTTGCGTGCCTTGATCGTGTTCGGTCTGTCAAAACCGGTCGCTGAGGTTGCAGCGGCTGGGGGATGTTATCTGGGGGGAGTTGGGGGGTTACAAGTTCATGGAAGTTGTATAAGTGGCCGTTCAAACTCCCGTTTTTGCTTGAGAAAGATCAACACCTTCTTAACTAAAACAGGTGGTGATAGTTGTAGCAAGGTCCTTGATCTCTATGGCTGAGACGCCGTTTGCGGTTGCATTTTTGCCAATTATAACTATGCCGATGAAAGGCGCCTTGTATTGAATGCCAAGCCCGTAGATGTGTATTTCGGACTCGTTGAGCAGGTCCGTTGCATCGCCCTGCTGTTGTTCTTCCCCAGTCGTCTTTGTTAACTTGCAGCACGCAGCGGCTCCATTCTCCTTAGGGAACTGGACTGAAATGACTTCGTTACTTGAAATGTTCTTGGCGAAAAGGGGACGGATTTATTTCTTTCTTAAAAGTAAATCTGTCCCCTTTTTTTCGGAAGTCAGCGCGGCTTGCAGCAGCGGCGAGGACTTGTCGTAGACTTTGGTGGTGACCACTGGCTTGTGGGCGCGCTGACCGGTAGGTTGGCCGGATTGCGGGTCACGCGGGATGATCAACTTGTTGCGCATAACGGCCTTGCGCCACCCGTCAATGGCGCCTGAGTTTCGGTGCAACGAATAGACCGGCCGCAGGGTCCATAGAAACAGCGCCGTCGAGCGTCCGAAAAACCCTGAAACGGAGTGAGAACGACATGAAAATCCTGATGGTTTTAACGTCCCACGATCAATTGGGCGATACGGGCAAGAAAACCGGCTTCTGGCTGGAAGAATTTGCCGCTCCGTATTTCGCCTTCAAGGACGCCGGTGCTCAACTGACCCTGGCCTCGCCCAAGGGGGGCCAACCGCCGCTGGACCCGAAAAGCGATGAGCCCGACTTTCAAACCGAAGCCACGCATCGTTTCCGCAAGGATTCCGCAGCCCAGTCGGCGTTGGCTTCAACGGCTGTGCTGAGCACGGTGAGACCGGAGGATTACGACGCCGTGTTTTATCCCGGCGGTCATGGTCCTCTGTGGGATTTGGCCGAAGACAGTTATTCGATTGCGCTGATAGAGGCATTCATCAAGGCCGGCAAACCAGTCGCAGCGGTCTGCCATGCGCCGGGTGTGTTGCGTCACGTCAAAGGCGCGGACGGCCAGCCGCTAGTCAAAGGCAAAAAGGTGACGGGGTTTACCAACTCGGAGGAAGAAGCGGTGCAGCTGACAAAGGTCGTGCCGTTTCTGGTGGAAGACATGCTGAAGGAGAAGGGCGGGGATTATTCCAAGGGCGATGACTGGGCGAGCTATGTAGTTACGGACGGCTTGCTCATCACCGGCCAGAACCCGGCGTCTTCGCAGGCAGGCGCCGAAGCATTGCTGGCGAAGCTCCGCTAACACACCATCCCTGTAGCAGCTGGCGCAGCCTGCGTTCGGCTGTGCGCTCTGCTACACGTGGTGTGCCTCAGATCGCGTGGCCCAACGTGGCATAGCATTCTTCAACTGAACGCCGTTGCGTTTCGGCGTACAACCCCAACTCATCAATCGTCAATCGCCCCAGTGCCTGTTCAAACGCCTGCTGGTTCGAGTGCACGCCATAGTGGGTTTGTGCCGCATCCCCCAGGTTTGACTGGAAAATCCCCGCCGCACTTACTGGCAGGAAATCCTCGTACACCAGCGGTTCGACTCGCAGATACCCGCCGTCCAGCAAATCTTCCAGCGACAACGATGCCAGCGCATCCGCCGCCCGGCCTTTTTCCGTCACGAAGTAGCGAAAGTACGCCAGTTCCTGTCGGCGCATGCCTTCGTACGTGTCAGGGAATTCGCCAAAGTGCTGCGCCATCAGCGCGTTGTAGCGTGCAGCATTGGCTTCATTGGGGAAGTCTTTCAACTCGTCCCGCGCGGCGGTGAGTAAACGGTCGTACAACGCGCGTCCCTTGGGTGTCAGCGCGGCGCCGCGTTGCTCGATTTCGCCGAAGCGCGCGCTGTGACTGCCAAGGGTTTCAGCTTGATCGATGAAGGCGACGGGCTCGTCCAGCGCCTTGAAACTGGTCTGACGCAGCAGAATCGGGCACTGGCGGCGGGGTGGGCCTTCGATCACCGCTTTGGGGGTGATGCCATGGGCCGGCATCTGTGCCTGAACGATGTCGATGTCCAGCGTGCGCGGCGTCAGGTGGTTGATGTGCGGGCCTTTGAACGCCACAACGTCGGCGATCAGGCGGTGCTGGGCGCTGAGTTTCTGGTATTGCTCGGCGGTGACCGTGGCGCTGTGGTGCCAGCGGAAGGTTTCCAGTGCCTGTTCGACAAAGTGCTGCGACTCGGTTTCAGTCAGACCGCCCTCGGTTTCAGCGCGCTCGATAAGCGTCAGTGCTGCCGGGGTAAAGATCTGGCGCTTGTCCAGCACCGACTGGGCGAACGCGCGCAGTTCCAGGTCTTCGATCAGCTCCAGACGCAGCAGCGAGGTGAACACGCGGAACGGACTCACCTGCAACGCGTCTTCGTGAACCGCGCGAAACGCCGTGGAATGCACCGGCACGCCGGCCGGGGTCAGGTCGTAATAACCCACCGGTTGCATGCCCATCACCGCGAACAAACGGGCGAGGGTGGCCAGTTCTGCGGCGGTGCCGACGCGGATTGCACCGTGACGCTCCAGGTCCAGCCGTTCGATTTCGCCGGTGCTGTTCAACTGACGGGCGATCTGCGGGTCGTTGTCCAGCACGTATTGGTTGGTCTGCTCCACCAACTCCATGAGTGCGCCGTACAGCGGCACTTCTTCGCGGTACATGTCGGACATCGCTTTGGAGAAGCGTTGGCGGATCAGGTCAGGGCTGACGAAGGATGACTGGCTCATGAAAGAAATTCCTGGCGCGGTGACGTAAAGGATGTGCGAAAAGATCGCAGCCTTTAGCGGCGCCGACAAACGAAGAATCTTACGGACTTCATTCTCCCCAGGACTGCTGCTACAGGGCCGGGTTACAGGTGCGAGCGGCTTTCCGTGCGCAGCGATCCCAGGAACTCGCGATACAGACGTGCCGTATTGGCAGGCTGTTCGACCATCGGCATGTGCCCGATGTGGTCCCAGATATGCACCCGCAGATCGACGATGCCTTTGCTCCAGACGGCCACGCTGCTGACGTCGATCAACCGGTCCTTGTGCCCCCACAACAACAGCGCCGGGCATTTGATGTCGGCCAGTTTGGGCTCCATCGGCGGGCTGGCGCGAAAGTCGTTGAAGATTTCCTCCAGTTCATCGCGGTTTTGCTCATAGCGCTGGGCAACGGCGTCCAGCACCACGCCGGGCACCCACGGCGGTTCGGCCATGGTCATGGCGTAGAAGCGCCGAAACTCTTCGCGCGAGTGAATCAGAAACGGGTTGTGCCCCTTGGCCAGATGCCGCTCCAGGTCACTGGCCTCGGGCGCGGTGACCCCGGCCGGGTCGATCAGTGCCACGGAGGCGATCCGGTCCGGGTACGTGGCCGCCATCCACGCCGCGATGTAGCCGCCCATCGAATTGCCGATCACATGCACCTTCTCGACCCCGCAGACGTCGAGGAGCTGGATCATCCGCTTGGCTTGCAACGGAATGTCATAACCACCACCGGCCTTGAAGCCGGTTTCGCCATGGCCGGCAATGTCAGGAATGATCACCCGATGACTCCCGACAAAGTGCCGCGCAAAGCGCAGCCAAAGGTTCTTGTCGGCGCTGTAGCCGTGCAGCATCAGCACACTGCTGGACGCCTCATAAGGCCCGCCTTGCCAGGTTGAGACGGTCATTTCGCTGATCGGCACGACAATCTTGTGGAGCCGATACAGCTTGGCCTCGATCGCCATGTTCCAGTCGTATAGCCAATAACCGATGGTTGGATAACTCAACCAGCTCCAGGCCACGATAACCGCGATAATCACAACCAATAGAAGCATCGGATGACTTCCTTAAACGTGATCAGGACAAGATGTGGTCAGCGGGTTTCAAGGCCCGGGTCAATCGGTGATAGCTGAAACTAAACCCCGGAAACATGGCGATCACATGACCGCTCTTGCTTTGATACCAGCTGTGACAGCCTCCAGACTTCCAAACAGTACGCTCCATTTCCCGATGGATCATTTCAGTGTAGGTACGTTCCGCTTCGGGGCGTACTTCAATGCTGCTTAAACCCAGTGCTTTTAACGTACGGATGCAATCGAGGATGTAATTCATCTGTGATTCGATGATAAACAGCGCCGAAGTGTGGCCGATGCCGGTGTTGGGGCCGGTGACGATAAACAGGTTCGGGAAGTCCGGCAGACTGGTGCCGAGGTAGGCCCGCGGGTACTGCGCCCATACATCCTTGAGCCGGGTGCCGTGTTTGCCGGTGACGGGGTAGGAAATCACCCCGTCAGTGGCGTCGTAACCGGTGGACCAGACGATCAGGTCGAGGTCGATGTGCTGACCGTCCTGAGTGACAATGCCGGTTTCATCGATAGAAGCGATGCCCTGTTCGCGACTGTGCAATGTCACGTTGGGGCGGCTCAGCGTCGGGTAATAGGTGCTGGAGACCAGCACGCGTTTGCAGCCGATGGTGAAGTCCGGCGTCAGTTTTCGACGTAGTTCGGGGTCAGGCACCTGGCGCTTGAGGAAGCGCAAGGCCTGATGCTGAACCATGCGGATCGCCGGTTTTGAGTACTTGAAGGCAATCACCCGGGTTTCGAACTGCCAGTAGATCATCCAGCGCAGCAGTTTATAGGCCGGTTTCAGGCCCAGCAGCCAACGCTGGAAAGGGCCAAACTTGCGGTCAGCCCTTGGCAATACCCAGTGTGGCGTGCGCTGGAACACATGCAGGTGCGCGACGTCCGGGGCAATCGCCGGGATGACCTGCGCGGCGCTGGCGCCGCTGCCGACGATCGCCACGCGTTGTTGCCGGTAATCGTAGGAATGGTCCCAGTTGTTGGTGTGAAATGTCTTGCCCTGAAAGCGTTCCACGCCTTCGACGTGCGGGACGACCGGTTGGCTCAACGGCCCTGTCGCGTTGATCAGAAACTGCGCGTAAAACGTGCCTTTGCTGCCGGTGTGCACAGCCCAGCGCTTGTGGGCGTCATCCCATTCGATACGTTCGACATTGACCTCCAGTTCGACCCTGTCGCGCAGGCCGAAGTGTTCAACCACGTACTGGGTGTAGTGGTGCAGTTCCGCCTGTTCGGCGAACATTTGCGTCCAGCGATAGGGCGCAAAGGACAGCGAGTAAAGGGGGGAGGGTACATCCACCGCCGCGCCGGGGTAGGTGTTCTGGCACCAGGTGCCGCCAAAAAAGTCCCGCCGCTCCAGCAAGCGAAAATCGTCGATGCCGGCCTTGAGCAAATTGATCGCCGCGCACTGACCGCCAAAACCGCTGCCGATGATCAACACTTGAAAAGTCTGCATGGGCCTCCTTTTTAGAGTGATTGATTGAACCCTCCCTTCATGTATAGCCAAACATTGGCGACTCGCCTCATGGCAATGCCCCGGTATTCAGACCGCTCACCGGTGATGGCTATTTAACGTCGCCCTGATAGACTTCAAACGCACCTGCAAGCCCGGTGTTATCAGGTACCGTTGAGTGACGCAGAGGCCCTATGGCAAAAGCGGGGAAAGGACTTTCATTAGCCAGGAGGCTTTATACATCGCGAACCCTGGGCCTTGCCTTGGGATTGTTGTGCGTGGGCGCAGCGATGTGCCCGCTCGACCCGGCACCGTGGGTGTGGGGGTTGATGCTGTTCAACGGCGTGTTGTGGCCGCACGTTGCCTATCAATGGGCTCGTCGGGCCAAGGTGCCATTTCACGCCGAGCACCGCAACATCCTGGTCGACGCCTTCCTCGGCGGTTTCTGGGTGGCGGCCATGCAGTTCAATCCATTGCCCAGCGTTGCAACGCTGTCGATGATGGCGATGAACAATGTTGCCATCGGCGGCATGCGATTCCTGTTGGTGGGCACCGTCGCGCAAATCCTCGGGATGGGGGTGGGGTGGTTGGCGTTTACCCCTGCTTTCATTCCGTCGACAACACCGGTGCAGATGTTTGCCTGCATGCCGCTGCTGATCCTGTATCCCATGGCGCTTGGCTGGATCTGCTTCCGTCAGGCCACTGCCCTGGGTCAACAAAAGCGCGAGTTGCTGTCCCTGAGCCGTACCGACAGCCTGACCGGCCTGCTGAACCATGGTGCGTGGAAGGATCAGCTTGAAGTTGAATTCCAGCGCTGCCAACGCTCGCAGCAGGGCGGGGCGATTGCACTGATCGACATCGACCATTTCAAAGCGATCAATGACACCTACGGCCATGTCGCGGGTGACATCGTGTTGCGCCAGTTGAGCAAAATGCTCAAGCAAAACCTGCGTTCCGCCGATGTGGCCGGGCGTTATGGCGGCGACGAGTTCTGCGTGATCCTGCCGGACATGCCGTTGAACAGCGCCGCCGCGACCATGGAGGCACTGCGCGACCGCTTTGCCACGCTGGGTTACGAGCAGAGCCCGGCGTTGAAAGTCAGCTTGAGTATTGGCCTGGCAGCTTTCAGTTCGGCGCATACCGATGCGACGTTATGGCTCAACGATGCCGATCAGGCGTTGTATGAAGCCAAGACCACAGGCCGTAATCGGGTCATTTGCCGTACCGATGGCACGCCGTATCGCGAATTGCTCGACCCGGTCTGAAGGCAAGTCCAATACCCTGTGGGAGCCGTGCTTGCTCGCGATGGCGGCTCCAACATCTATCGGCTGACCTGACGCCATCACGAGCAGGCTCATTCCTGAAGGGATCTTCTGTCACGCATTTGTGGGTGTCGCATGCGGTCTAGAGCCTTGCGCCTAAGTCAGGTAGGGTGTTTTTGACCCCGACAAGAAACAAGGACCGATTCATGACGCTCAATCTCTCTCGCTCCCTGCTGGCCACCAGCCTCGGCCTGACCCTCGCCCTCGGCCCCTTCGCACCTGCAGCCTTCGCTGAACCGCACAAACAGGCCCTTGCCGATTCCGAGCAATACAAGGGTGAAGCCCTGAAGTTGCTGGAACGGCTGGTCAACATTGACTCCGGTTCCGGCTATGAGCCCGGCCTGACGCAAGTGCGCGACATTGCCATCGTCGAGCTGAAAAAACTCGGTGCCACCATCGAACTGGTACCCAACACACCTGACAAAAGCAGCCACGTGATTGCGACGCTGAAAGGCACCGGCAAGGCGAAAATCCTGCTGATGGCGCACATGGACACCGTATTCAAGGAAGGCTCGGCCGCCGAGCGTCCGTTCCACATCAAGGATGGTCGCGCCTACGGGCCAGGCGTGATGGACGACAAGGGCGGCATCGTCGCCGGGATCTATGCGCTGAAAGTCCTGAAAAACCTCGACTTCAAGGACTACGCGCAGATCACGTTCCTGCTCGACGCCAGTGAAGAAACCGGCTCCGACGTCGCCACTGACCTGATCAAGAAAACCGCCAAGGCCCACGACGTGACCCTCAACCTCGAGCCGGGCCGCCCGGCGGATGGTCTGGTGGTGTGGCGAAAAGGCAGTGCGACGGCGGTCGTGGAAGTCAAAGGCAAAGCCGCTCACGCCGGTGTCGCGCCGGAACTGGGGCGCAACGCGGCCATGGAAGCCGCGCACCAGATTCTGCAACTCGGCCAGTTGGGTGACGCGGAGAAAAAAACCACCATCAATTTCACCGTGATCAAGGCGGGCGACCGGACCAACGTGATCCCGGACCAGGCCACGGCCAAGGCGGATGTGCGGGCGGCGGTGCCGGAAGAGTTTGACCGGATAGAGAGGGATCTGGTGCGGGTTTCCAAAAACAAGCTGATTGCGGATACCGAAGTCACCACCACCCTTCAGCGCGGATTACCGCCGATGCCGCAGACGGCGGAATCGGACCGGTTGATGGCCATGGCTCAGGGGATTTACGGAGAAATTGGCCGCAAGCTGACCGAGGAAGGCAGTGGCGGGGCGGCGGATGCCAGTCTCTCGGCCGGTGTGGGCACGCCGACGCTGGACGGTTTTGGGATTGTTGGCGGGAATATTCATACGCCGGAGGAATATGCGGAGGTCGAAAGCGTGGCGCCGCGGATCTATCTGTTGTCGCGGATGATCATGGAATTGGCCAAGCAGTAAGCCGCACCACGTTTGAACGTTCCCACGCAGAGCGTGGGAGCGATTACTCAGACTGCCGTTTTGCGGCGCTTGAACTGCCGCCATCGCGAGCAAGCTCGCTACCACAGGGGGGGGTGGGTGGCCTGATCAGTCGCGGTAGACCGGGAAGTCGCGGCACATGGCGGCGGCTTGTTTGGCGACCTGCGCCTCAACGTCGGCATCACCGAGGTGATCAAGCAAGTCGCAGATCCATCCCGCCAACCCGATACTTTGCGCTTCCTTGAAACCACGGCTGGTGATCGCCGGCGTGCCAATGCGCAACCCCGACGTCACGAACGGTGATTGCGGGTCGTTGGGCACGGCGTTCTTGTTCACCGTAATCCCAGCGCGGCCGAGCGCGGCGTCGGCGTCTTTGCCGGTCAGGCCCTGGCGGATCAGGCTGACCAGGAACAGGTGGTTGTCGGTGCCACCGGACACCACGTCGAACCCACGGTCGATAAACACCTTGGCCATCGCCTGGGCATTGCGGATCACCTGTGCCTGATAGGTTTTGAAACCGGGCTCCAGCGCTTCCTTGAAGCACACCGCTTTGGCCGCGATCACGTGCATCAGCGGGCCGCCCTGACCGCCGGGGAACACCGCGGCGTTGAACTTCTTCTCCAGCTCCGGATTCGCCTTGGCCAGGATCAAGCCGCCACGCGGACCGCGCAGGGTTTTGTGAGTGGTCGTGGTGACGACGTCGGCGAAGGGGATCGGGTTCGGGTACAAACCGGTCGCCACCAGCCCCGCGACGTGAGCCATGTCGACGAACAGATAAGCGCCCACCTTGTCGGCAATCGCACGGAAGCGTGGGAAGTCCAGGGTCTTCGAATAAGCGGAGAACCCGGCGATGATCATTTTCGGCTTGCGCTCAACCGCCAGACGCTCGACTTCATCGTAGTTGATCAGGCCGGTATCGGTGTCGATGCCGTACTGCACCGCGTTGTAGAGCTTTCCGGCGAAACTGACTTTGGCGCCGTGGGTCAAGTGACCGCCGTGGGCCAGGCTCATGCCGAGCACGGTGTCGCCGGCTTGCAGCAGCGCGAGAAACACCGCGGCGTTGGCCTGGCTGCCGGAGTGCGGCTGGACGTTGGCGTAGTCGGCGCCGAACAATTGCTTGGCGCGATCAATCGCCAGTTGCTCGACCACGTCAACGTGTTCGCAACCGCCGTAATAACGCTTGCCGGGATAGCCTTCGGCGTACTTGTTGGTCAGGCCGCTGCCTTGCGCTTCCATCACCCGTTGGCTGGTGTAGTTCTCGGAGGCGATCAACTCGATGTGGTGTTCCTGCCGTGCGTCTTCAGCGTTCATCGCTGCCAACAGTTCGTCGTCGTAGCCTTTGATTTGGTCGTGTTTGCTGAACATGGTGGTGTCCTGTGTTGTAGGCGAAAAGGGGGTTCAGGCTTCGGCGGATTCCTGGGTCAGGCGCGCGTAGGCGTCATGATCCAGCAGGTGGTGGAAGGCCTCGGTGTCGGCCGGTCTGAAACGAAAGAACCAGCCTTCGCCCAGTGAGTCTTCGTTGACCCATTCCGGTGAGGATTCCAGCGTCGTGTTGACTTCGACCACTTCACCGTCGAGCGGCATGCCGATGTTGCTGGCTGCTTTCACCGACTCCAGCACCGCCACTTCATCACCGGCGCCAAACGTCCCCAACTCCGGCACTTGCACGAACACCACATCACCCAACGCCTGCTGCGCGTATGGCGTGATTCCCACGGTGATCAGGCCATCACGTTCGAGCCGAAGCCATTCGTGATCAACGGTAAAACGCAATTCGCTCATACCCACTCCTCATTGTTCTGACCCATCCGCTGCTGGTGGCGGATGACGTTTACAGGCTCGCGACGGGCAACGAGCGTGGTTGCAGGAGTGATAGCAAGGGGGGTGCCAATGTTTTCTATTTGTTTTAAATCAAGGGTTTATAAGGTTTTAGGGTGAAGAGGCTAACGCCATCTGTATTGAAATCAATACGGGCAAAAGACGTGTAGCGAGCAGGGCAAGAAAACACGGGGTGGAGGCGGTGTGTCTTGAATTCGATACGCTGTATCGATTTGCAAACAGTCACCCCAGCACGCCACAGGGGATTTTTGTTGTTTGGGGGAAAAGGGAGGGACTCAGGATTTGGCCGGGATGCCATATTTGCGCAGGCGAATGGCGATGGCGCTGTGGGAGGTTTCCAGGCGGGCGGCGAGCAGGCGGCTGGACGGGTAGCTGCGGTAAAGCTGCTCCAGCAGGTTCTTTTCAAACCCTTCGACGGCTTCTTCCAGGCTGCCGACTTCACCGTCATTCTGGCGCTCTACAGCCGTGCGGGCGATGTCCAGATCGTCGATATCCACCAACGGGTTTTCGCAAATGGCCGCCGCGCGGAAAATCACGTTTTGCAGTTGCCGCACATTGCCCGGCCAGCGGTTACCCAGCAGGGCGGCAAAGGTGCTGGGGGCCAAACGGCAGACCGGGCGCTGGATCTGCGCGCAGGCCTGTTGCATGAAATGGTTGGCCATCAACAGGATGTCGTGGCCGCGTTCACGCAGCGGCGGCACCTGCAGGTTGAGCACGTTGAGGCGATAGAACAGGTCTTCGCGAAAGTGGCCTTCGCTGACCATTTTTTCCAGATCCCGGTGAGTTGCACTCAGCACCCGAACGTTGACTTTGACCTCGCGATCCCCACCTACCCGGCGGAAGCAGCCATCGCTCAAAAAGCGCAGCAACTTGGCTTGCAAGTAGGGCGACATCTCGCCCACTTCATCAAGAAACACCGTGCCCTGATCCGCCAGTTCCAGCAGGCCGAGTTTGCCGCCGCGCTGGGCGCCAGTGAACGCGCCGGCGGCGTAGCCGAACAGTTCGCTTTCGGCGAGGCTTTCCGGGAGGGCCGCGCAGTTCAGGGCGAGAAAAGGTGCCTCGCGACGTGTGCTGATCGCGTGGCAGGCGCGGGCGACCAGCTCTTTGCCGGTGCCGGTTTCGCCCTGGATCAACAGCGGCGCGTCGAGGGTCGCCACGCGCTGGGCACGGGCCTTGAGCGTACGAATTGCCGGGGACTCGCCCAGCAGCGCATCGAACCCTTCGGCATGGTCATGGTGCAGCGCCGACAGGCGTTCGCCGATGCGGTTTGGGTGATAAAGGGTCAGCAGGGCGCCGGCGTCGGTGATCGGCATCGCGTCCAGCAACAACGTCTGTCCGCCCAGGCTGACCTCGTGCATCGGCAGGCGGAAATGGTGTTCGATCAGGGTGTGTTGCAGCGATGGATCATCAAACAGCGTCGTCAGCGACTCACCGGCCGGTTCGCGCCCGCACAAAGCAATCAGCGCCGGGTTGGCCAGCAGCACAACACCGCGATCATCCACGGCCAACACCGCGTCGGTACTGGCAGCGAGCAAGGCATCGAGCTGCAAGCTGCGGCGTTGCCCCGGAAGGATGTCGACCATCGTCACCGCTTGTACGCCCTGCACACCGAGAAAAGCCTCGCGCAACTCTTCCAGTACCTCGGCACCGAGGGTCGGTGCATCGATGTAAACGTTCGGCGGCACCATCTCGACGGCGTCCAGATTGAACCGGCGCCCACCGAGCAGGGCCAGCACTTCCTGGGTGATGCCGACGCGGTCGATGAAGGTGACGTGGATGCGCATGACGGGCCTGCAAGGGTGGTGAACAAGGTGGTTGCGCCAATGAGTATGCCGGGCACGCTTCGAGTATGGCGAGCGGGATATCAGCCGCCGGCGGTTTTACGTGAGCACGCCGACAGGTCTTCGAGGAAGGCCTGAAGGATCGGCGGTGGGGCTGTGCCGCGTCGGGTAATCACGTCGAACGGCGACATCAATTGCAGGCTGTTCGGTGCCAGTTGGTGCATCTCCCCGGTCTTGATCCACTGTGCGGCAAAGTGCGCCGGTAGAAAGCCCAGGTAGGCCCCGGAGATCAGCAAAATGGCCAGCGCCTCGATGTTGTCCACGGTCGCGGCGGCTTTGCTGACCCCCAAATGTTCGAGGTCGTATTGCTGCATGTAGCCGCGCACGACAATGCGGCTCGCGGCGATTTCTTCGAGCAGTTCGTCGCCTTCGGCCTTGTTGCCATACAGCGGATGCCGGCGCCCGCAGTACAAGCCCAAGGCCTCTTGATACAGCGGGGTGTGCAGCAGGCCTGGCACATGGATCGGGAAGTGCCCGATGGCCAGGTGCAGTCGACCGTCGAGCACCCGTTCTTCGAGTTCGGCGGGGGTGCCGACGTACACGTTGAGGTGCACGTCATGCCCCCGGGACACGAACCGCTGAGTGGTGCGCGGCAGCGGCGAATCGGGGTCGGTGATGGTGGTGTCGATGATCCCCAGGTTGAGCTTGCCGCTGATGTGCTGCTTGAGCACGTCGGCGTCCATGCAGAAGTTTTCCACCGCCGAGAGCAGGCGCTGCGTCGCTTCATGAATCGCCACGCCTTGCTCGGTCAGGCGAAACCCGCTGCGCCCGCGCTGACAGAGTTTGACCCCGAGCCGGGTTTCCAGATGAGTCATCTGCTCACTGATGGTCGACTGGCCGGCGTTCAACGCGGCCTGCGCGGCGGAAAAGCCCCCACACCGGACAATCGTGGCAAACACCCTGAGCAATTTCAGATCGACATCGTGGAGCTGAATCACCTTGAACCTCCCGCGTGTGGATGCATCGGCAATACCGATATGAGTATCTGATGTTTAGCATTTTTTCCACGAAAACCTGCGCCCATAGTCTTTCCAACGGCGGTCGCCTTGCAGTCCGCCCAGCCGATAACAAAAAGTGGAGAGGCTTGAAATGTCGAATAACGGTTATGAATCCGGTCGCCTGAACCTGCCATTCGTAGGTCATTGCACCTTTGGCAAATCCCCGGTGTGCACCGATTGGGACGCGCTGGATGCCGACGTTGCGGTGCTCGGTGTGCCCAACGATATGGGCACCCAATGGCGCTCCGGCGCACGCTTCGGGCCACGCGGGATTCGCGAAGCATCGACGCTGTTTTCCTTCGGCCATGCCGGCGCCTACGACCATGAAGACGACGTGATGTACCTGACCGCCGCCGACGTGCGCATGGTCGACGTCGGTGACGCCGACATCGTCCATACCGACATGGTCACCAGTAACGAAAACACCGAATACGCCGTGCGCAAGATCCTCGATGCCGGTGTCATGCCCGTCGTTCTGGGCGGCGACCACTCGGTACACGCACCGGTGATCAAAGCTTTCGAGGGCCGCGGCCCGATCCACATCATCCACTTCGATGCGCACCTGGATTTCGTCGACGAACGCCACGGTGTGCGCTACGGCCATGGCAACCCGCTGCGTCGCGCCTCGGAAATGAACCACATTGTCGGCATGACCCAGATGGGCATTCGCAACGTCTCGTCGTCCAACCGTGATGACTACGAAGCGGCTCACGCTGCCGGCTCGAAAATCCTCTCGGTGCGTGATGTCCGTCGTCTCGGCGTCGAGGGTGTGCTGGCGCTGATCCCGCAGAACATCAACTACTACATCACCATCGACATCGACGGTTTCGACCCGTCCATCGCCCCTGGCACCGGCACCCCGAGCCACGGCGGTTTCCTCTACTACGAAGTGCTGGAAATTATCCAGGCACTCGCCAAGCGCAGCAAAGGCAACATTGTCGGCATGGACCTGGTGGAGGTGGCACCGGTGTATGACCCGAGCGGCATGACCTCGATTCTGGCGGCGCAACTGCTGCTTAACAGTATCGGTTTCATCTTCCATGAACGGGCTCAGGCGAAGCACCCCGTGAGCGCAACCACCACTGAATCGGCGTGAACTGACCGCCGCACAGAGGGCATGAAAAATGGACGCAAGTGTTAAACAGTACCTGCAGACATTCGGTGTCTCGGAAGCGACCCAGACCTTTCTCAGCAAGGTCAAGAAGATGTTCATCGGTGGCGCTTTTGTCGAGGCCAGCGACGGACAGACTTCCGACGTCATCGAGCCGTCGACCGAAGGCCTGATCACCCGGATTCCGATGGGCACCACCGAGGATCTGGACCGCGCCGTGCAAGCCGCGCGCGCACAGTTTGACAGCGGCGCCTGGAGTCGGGCGAAACCGGTCGAGCGCGAACGCTTGATGCAGCGCCTGGCGGACCTGGTTGAACAGAACGCCGCAGAACTGGCTGAAATCGAATCGATCGACATGGGCAAGTCGGTAGCATTTGCCAAGGACGTCGATATCCAGGGCACCGTCGATACCTTGCGATATTTCGCCGGGTGGGCGACCAAACTGCATGGGCGCACCGTCGAGCCTTCGTTGCCTGGCAACTACCTGGCGTATACGCGCAAGGAAGCGGTGGGGGTGGTCGGCGCGATCGTGCCGTGGAACTTCCCGCTGCAAACCATGGCCTGGAAGCTCGGCGCTGCGCTGGCCACCGGATGCACCGTGGTGGTCAAACCCGCAGAACTGACCTCGCTGTCGGCCCTGCGGTTTGCTGAACTGGTGCAGCAGGCGGGGATTCCCGATGGCGTGATCAACATTGTTTCCGGGCGCGGCAGCGTGGTCGGCGCGGCGATGGCCACGCACCCAGGCATCGACAAATTGACCTTTACCGGCTCGACCCCGGTCGGCCGTACCGTCGGGCGCGCGGCGCTGGACGAAATGAAGCGACTAACCCTGGAACTGGGAGGAAAATCGCCGGTAATCGTGTTGGCTGATGCAGACATCCCTTCGGCGGCGCAAGCGGTCGCCAACGGTGTGTTTTTCAACTCGGGCCAGGTGTGCGACGCCGGAACACGCGCCTATATTCATCGCAGTGTGTACGACGAATTTCTGCGTGAGCTGATCGCGTATACCCGCACGCTGAAGATTGCACCGGGTCTGGATCCAGACTGTTTCATTGGCCCGCTGGTCTCGGCACTGCAAAAGCAGCGGGTGACCGAGTACATCGAAACCGGCAAGCAGGAAGGCGCCGAACTGGTCTACGGCGGCCAACCCGTCGATGGCCCTGGCTTCTTCGTCGAGCCGACCATCTTCGCCCATTGCCGCAACGACATGCGCATTGTCCAGGAAGAGATTTTTGGTCCGGTGCTGGTCACTGCACCATTCGACGATGAGGAAGAGGCGCTGGCCCTGGCCAATGACTCGGTGTACGGCCTGGCCGCCGCGCTGTATTCCAATGACCTGGGCAAGGTGCACAGCCTGATCCCACGGTTGAAGGCCGGTTCGGTCTACGTCAACGCCCACGGCACCCTCGACCCGTCGATGCCGTTCGGTGGCTACAAGCAGTCCGGTTTCGGCAAGGACCTGGGTGCCGAGCAGCTTGATTACCTGCTCGAAACCAAAGCCGTGTGGATCACGTTGCCTTAAGCAGCACCAGTGGTGAGGAAGCAAGCTCCCTCACCACTGGTGCTCATCGCAAGGAATGCAGTTCCGTCATGATCTTCCAACAATAAGAGTCCATCATGAACACTGACGCCAAAGCCGCTCCTAGCGTGTCGCTCCTCGACGATAAACCGATCGTCGAAAGCCATTCGATCGACTTCATCCCGGAACACGAACGCACCGACAAATTGTCGAGCCAAGGCCCGTTCTGGTTCCTCGGTAACTTCACTTTCTTCACCATGACCATCGGCTTCGTCGGCCCAAGCGTGGGCCTGACCGCGCTCTGGACCACACTCGCCGGCACGCTGGGCATCATGTTCGGCACGCTGTTCATGGCGTTCCATGGTTCACAGGGTCCGCACCTGGGTTTGCCGCAAATGATCCAGTCGCGGGCGCAGTTCGGCTATCGCGGTGTGATCCTCGTGCTGCTGGCGACGCTGTTTGTGTTTGCCGGGTTCAACATCGTCAACCTGGTGTTGATGATGCAGGGATTGCACACCCTATTCGGCTTCCATCCCTGGGCGATTGCGGTGGCGGTGACGATACCGGCGGCGGTCCTGGCGATCCTTGGTCATGACTGGATGCACCGCAGCTTCAAATGGGCGTTGTACCTGTCGATTCCGTTGTACGGCCTGGTGACGCTGGCGGTAATGATGGGCTGGGTGCCCGATGCGGCGATGCCGGTGTTGGCGGCGGGAGAAGTCGCGCCGGCACCGTTGGGCTTCAACTGGACCGGTTTCATCGCTCAGTTCGCGGCGGCGGCCAGTTACAACATCGCCTACGCCCCGTACGTGTCCGATTATTCCCGTTACCTGCCGAAGAACACCTCCAGCGGCAAGCTGATTGCCGTGGTGTTTCTTGGCGCCTCGTTGTCCGGCGCATGGATGATTTCGGTGGGTGGCTGGTTGGCGGATCACCTGCATTCCACGGACGTGCTCGTCGCTCTTGGACAAGTCGGCAACGTGGTCTCGCCGCTGATCGGCACAGCGGTAGTGGTGATCACCATCCTGGCGTTCCTGCCGGTGATCGCGATGAACATCTACAGCGCGAAACTGACCACGCTGACCTGCGTCGACTCCATCAAGCACATCAAACCGACCCGCAAGGCACGGATTCTGGCGATCGGTTTTGTGATTCTGCTGCAACTCGGCGTGGCCCTGAGCATCCAGAGTTCGGGCAAAGGCTTGTCGGTGCTGGGGATCTATCTGGTGGTCATGCTGTACTTCCTGGTGCCCTGGACCTCGGTCAACCTGACGGACTACTTCTTCGTGCGCAGGGGCCGCTACGCCATCCCGCACTTCTTCATGCCCCACGGCAACATCTACGGCAACTGGGGCCTGCGTGGCATCGCCGCGTATGCCATCGGTTTCGTGTCGATGATCCCGTTCTTCTACATCTACGACGGGGTCGAGCAGCGCGAGGTCTATGTCGGTCCGCTCGCCAAAGCGTTGGGCAGCATCGACATCGCCTGGCTGGTCGGGTTGATTGTCTCGGGACTGGTGTACTACTGGTTCAGCCGCTCGATTGATCTCAAGCGCGAAGAAACCGTGATCCAGCACATCGAGAAAACCTCTCCGCAATACACCACCGGCGACTCGCTGAGCTTTCGCTCGTCAGCTGTTTTCAACGAATCGCAAGCCGGGAGATAACCATGGCTACGCAAAAATACGACTACATCATCATTGGCGCCGGCTCGGCGGGTTGTGTGTTGGCCAACCGCTTGAGTGAAGATCCTGCGACTTCGGTGTTGGTGCTGGAATTCGGGGGCAGCGACCGCAGTGTGGTGATCCAGATGCCGAGCGCGTTCTCGATCCCGATGAACACCAAGAAGTACAACTGGCGCTACGAAACCGAGCCAGAGCCGTTCCTCAACGGGCGACGCATCCATTGCCCGCGTGGCAAGGTGCTGGGCGGTTCTTCGTCGATCAATGGTCTGGTCTACATCCGTGGCCACGCCTACGACTTCGACGAGTGGGAATCCCTCGGTGCCCAAGGCTGGGGCTACCGCAATTGCCTGCCGTACTTCAAACGGGCAGAACATTACGAGGAGGGGGGCGACGGCTATCGCGGCGGCACCGGGCCGCTGCACACCACCAACGGCAATCACATGAAAAACCCGCTGTATGGGGCGTGGGTCGAAGCCGGTGCCGAAGCCGGGTACATCAAGACCGAAGACTGCAACGGCTACATGCAGGAAGGGTTCGGCGCCATGCACATGACCGTGAAAAACGGCGTGCGCTGCTCCACGGCCAACGCCTATTTGCGCCCGGCCATGGGCCGTCCGAACCTGACGGTGATCACCCATGCGATGACCCGCCAGATCCTCCTTGAAGGCAAACGTGCGGTCGGTGTCATGTATGACCACGATGGCCAGACCCACCAGGTTTACTGCCACCGCGAAGTACTGATCTCTTCCGGCCCCATCGGTTCGCCGCACCTGCTGCAACGCTCCGGTATCGGTCCGGCCGAGGTCCTGCGCAAAGCCGGGATCGGCGTGCGCCATGATTTGCCGGGGGTAGGGGAGAACCTGCAGGATCACGCCGAGGTGTACATCCAGTTCGGCTGCAAGGAACCGGTGACCCTCAACAGCAAAATGGACCCGCTGAGCAAACTGATGATCGGTCTGCGCTGGCTGCTGTTCAAGGACGGGCTCGGCGCCACCAACCATTTCGAGGCCGGTGGTTTCATTCGCTCGGACAAGGGCCTGCGCTGGCCTGACATCCAGTTCCACTTCCTGCCCGCCGCCATGCGATATGACGGCAACAAACCGATCAAGGGCCACGGCTTCATGGTGCTCACCGGTCCGAACAAACCCAAGAGCCGCGGCTATGTGCGCGCCCGCTCGGCAGACCCGTACGAGCATCCGCAGATCCAGTTCAATTACTTGCAACGGGAAGAGGATCGCGAAGGCTTTCGCCGCTGCATCCGCCTGACCCGGGAGATCATCGGCCAGAAAGCGATGGACCGTTTCCGCGACGGCGAAATCGCCCCCGGCCCGCTGGTGAATACCGATGAAGAGCTCGACGCCTTTGTGCGTGACAACCTCGAGAGTACCTACCACCCTTGCGGTTCGTGCCGCATGGGCGAGGACGACCTGGCGGTGGTGGATTCCGAGTTGCGTGTACATGGCATCGCCGGGTTGCGCGTGATCGACTCGTCGGTGTTCCCGACCGAACCGAATGGCAACCTCAACGCACCGACCATCATGCTCGCCGAGCGGGCCAGCGATCTGGTGCGCGGGCGCAACATGCTGCCGGCCTCTGATGCACCGGTCGGGCTGGTGCAGGATTGGGAAACCAGCCAGCGCTCGACGCTGCCGGGACGCAACGTCCGGGTTTGAGGGCGTCGGGTGTGGTTCAGAAACAGCCAGATCGACGGTGTGGCGGTCTGGCTGTGTTGTCATGTTTTGAAATTCAATGGCTTAAAGATCGGGGCCAGCGGTAACGCCCTTGTTTTGCCGCGTCTCCTATACTGACCCGCGTTGGCAGGTTCAACACTGATCCTGAATGCCGTTGGGAAAGGTTCCCGCGATTCTGACGGTTTTCCCTGAGACCCAAAAATAAGGAGAACACACATGGCAATCCGCATTGGCGACGAGGCACCGGATTTTACCGTCGAGAGCACCGAAGGCACGCTGCATTTCCACGAATGGATTGGCGACAAGTGGGCCATCCTGTTTTCGCACCCCAAGGACTTCACCCCAGTGTGTACCACCGAACTGGGCTACATGGCCGGGCTCAAACCTGAGTTCGACAAGCGCAACACCAAGATCGTCGGCCTCAGCGTCGACCCGGTCAGCAATCATGCAAGCTGGGCCAAGGACATCGAGGAAACCCAGGGGCACGCGGTCAACTACCCGATGATTGGTGATGAAAACCTGGTGGTGGCGAAGCTCTACGACATGATCCACCCGAATGCCAGCGGCGGCACCCGCACCGCCGCCGACAACGCCACCGTACGTTCGGTGTTCATCATTGGTCCGGACAAAAAAGTCAAAGCCATGCTCATCTACCCGATGAGTGCCGGGCGCAACTTCGATGAAGTGCTGCGCCTGCTCGATGCCCTGCAACTGAATGCCAAGCACACCGTTGCCACACCGGTGAACTGGCGTCCGGGCGAAGACGTGATCATCCCGACATCGGTGTCCGATGAAGATGCGCGGAAAAAGTACCCGGACGGCTTCAAAACCATCAAGCCGTACTTGCGCACTGTGGCGCAGCCGAAGTAATCCGGCCTTCGAGGGTCCCCAAAAATGGACGTAAAAGCCCTGCGCGTCGACACCAGCCATCTCGACAAGGTGGCGCGCCTTTTCGACGCCTACTGTGGCTTTTACGGCCAGCCCTCGAATTTGACCCGGTCCCGGGATTTCATCGCCGAACGCATCGCCCGGGACGAATCGGTGATTTTCCTCGCCGAAGACGCCGCGGGCCACGCGTTGGGCTTCGTTCAGTTGTACCCGACGTTTTCCTCCATCGACGCCCACCGCACCTGGTTGCTCAGCGACCTGTTCACCACCCCCGAGGCCCGTGGGCTCGGGGTGGGGACGTTGCTGATGAACACCGCCCGCGCCTTTGCGGTGTTGAGTGGCGCCAAAGGCATGGTGCTGGAAACCGCCACCGACAATGTGGGTGCACAGCGGTTGTATGAGGCGTTGGGGTATGTGCGTGATGGGGGGTATTACACGTATTGCCTTGATTTGAAGGAGGGTTGAAAAGGGCGCTGGTCATACATCACCCCCATCAGCGCGTCGGCAACTTCCACTCCTCACGAAACTGTTGGTATTGCGCCTCCGGCATCTGCACCAGCAATGGCGATTCGCGAGGATCGAGCCATTTGAGCAACGCAGCCATAGCCCCCTGATCCATGGCCGTACAGCCCGCCGTCGGCGAAGCGGGGCCGCGCCAGATGTGGAAGAAAATGCACGAGCCCGAAGTCGCCGTCGCCGGAGTGTTGTGCTCGATGAAAATGCCTTGGCGATAACCCTCTTCGTTGCGCATGTGTTCCGAACTGTTCCAGTCTGTAGCCATCGCTGCGCCATCGACCAGTTCGTTGTAGTGGCTGGATTGGCTGTCATCCACGCATTCGGTGGTCGGTGTCAGCGCGAGGTAAGGCAGGTGGGTGTCGGCCGTGGTGTCGAAACCAAACGCCGTGCCCAGTTTGAAGATTCCCGCGGGTGCTTTTCCGTCGCCTTCGCGTTTGACCGGGCCTTCAACATCACCCAGGCTGCTCACGCCTTTGCCCCAGCCCATGCCGTTTTTGCCGACCACGACGGGAAAGGCTTCGCCGTACTGTCGAAAGGTTGCCCCGTCACGTTCATACCGCTGCGCGGTGCCTTGAATGTCATCCCAGTTTTTGCTGGTGACGACAATCAACTGACCACTGCTGCCGATAGTGTCGCTGGCGCTCATCGGTGTAATCGGGAAATCCATTACGTCCTTCGGCGCGCCCTCGCCACTGAATGTGAAATGCCACCATTCCTTTGAATACCCGACAAACCCTTCTTTCTCCATGGCACTGCTCAACCGTTGACGGTTGTCCTTGGCGGTGGCGTTGATCGTCGGGTTGGCGGTATGCGCGCGCTCGTCGAAGCAATCGAAACCGGTGCCCATGTCCAGGGCGCCATCGTGCCAGCGCTGGTCATAGGGCGCAGTGCAATCGACTTGCGTCGCTGTGGGTGTCCAGGTGTCAGCGGGCAGCGCATTGGGGCTGATCAGCGTCAGGTCCACGGTTGATCCCTTGGAGTGTCCCGACACCCGCGCCACATAGCCCAGGCGCCAGAAGTCCGGTTTGTCCACGCGTGGATAGAACTCGGCCTTGCGCGGGTCACCCGGTTCTGTCGCGAAGCGGCCCATGTCGGCGACGGCGCGGCTGGGTCGATAGCAGTCGAACACTTTCAAACCGTAGCCTTGGGTGTGCAGTGCCGCCTGGACCCGGGCGAGGGCCTTGGCGGTGTCGACGGACAACAGGCATTCGGCCGCGTCATAACCGTAGAGCCGGCGCCCGGTGAAATTGTGGGCGCTGGCGTAGCGAATGTCCTGTTCGATGCTTGGGTCGATGGCGCGCAAATACACCATGTTCCCAGGCGTGGGTTCGGCACTGGCCATGCCGCAAATGACAAGGCTTATCAGTACCGCTAAAACGCGATTCCGTACGCTTGTCGCCTTCATACAAGTTAAATAAATATGTAACAAGATTTCACCATTGCACAGGCAGGGTAACGGGGCGGCGTTTCAACGATGTCACGGGCCTCAAGGTTTTATCAATGGTGCCGGACATGAAGTTGAATCGGGCTTCGAATAATAATGAGGTGCTATGACTGTTCTGGTTACCGGCGCTGCCGGTTTTATTGGTTATCACACGGTTAAACGGCTGTGCCAGCAAGGTCTTGATGTCGTCGGTATCGATAACCTCAACGACTACTACAGCGTAGAGCTCAAACAGGCACGGCTCAATGAGTTGGAGTCGTTGCCGGGTTTCTGCTTCCAGCGAATGGATATTGTTGATAAAGCGGCCCTTATGGGGCTGTTTCAGGCGCATCGATTCACCGAGGTCGTGCATCTGGCCGCTCAGGCCGGCGTTCGCTATTCGCTGGACAACCCCGATGTCTACGCGCAATCGAACCTGGTGGGGTTCGTGAATGTGCTGGAAGCCTGCCGGCACCATCGCCCGAAGCATTTGATCTACGCGTCGAGCAGCTCGGTGTATGGCACCAACAGCAAAATGCCGTTCAGTGTCGAAGACGCCGTCGAGCATCCGGTTTCGTTGTATGCCGCCAGCAAGCGCGCCAATGAACTGCTCGCGCACAGCTATTGCCATCTCTACGGGATTCGCGCCAGTGGCCTGCGGTTTTTCACCGTTTACGGGCCCTGGGGTCGGCCGGACATGGCGCTGTTCAAGTTCACCCGAGCGATGCTCAACGACCAACCGATCGACATCTATAACCACGGCGAGATGGCGAGGGACTTCACCTACATCGATGACATCGTCGAAAGCATTGTTCGCCTGCGGCCCAAACCGCCCATAGCGGACAGTGCCGGCGAAGGCGCCAATCGGATTTTCAACATCGGACGGGGCGAACCCGTGCCGTTGCTGGCGTTCGTCGAGTGCCTGGAAAACGTGCTGGGCATCAAGGCGCGGCGCAACTATTTGCCGCTGCAAGCGGGCGATGTGGTCAAGACCTGGGCCGATGTGTCGGCGCTGGCGGATTGGGTCGAGTTCTGCCCGCATGTGGCGGTCGAGACCGGTGTGGCGGAGTTTGTGAAGTGGTATCGGCACTTTTATCAGTGATGAAGCGTTCACCCTTGAGACCAACCATTAGCGGAGGGAGAACCCTATGAGCCAAGACATCTTCGTATCGGTACTGATTCCGGCGAAAAACGAAACCCATAACCTGAAACCCTTGATTGAGGAAATCCGTGTGGCGTTGGCGGATGAAGCATATGAAATCATCGTCGTCGACGATGGCAGCACCGATGCCACCCTGCATGAGCTGCAACAGATCAAAAACAGCGGTTTGAGCACGCTGCGCATTTTGTGCCATGAGCGTTCGCTGGGGCAAAGCACCTCGCTTTACCATGCCGCGCTCGCCGCGCGCGGGCAGTGGCTGGCGACGCTCGACGGTGACGGCCAGAACGACCCGGCGGACATCCCCGGCATGTTGCAACTGGTGCGGGGCGGTCATGGTCCGGTCGACGTTCAACTGGTGGCCGGTCATCGCGTCAACCGCCGCGACACCGCCAGCAAACGCTGGGCCTCGCGCTTTGCCAACGGGCTGCGCCGGCGCATGCTCAACGATGCCACGCCTGACACCGGTTGCGGGCTGAAGCTGATCGAGCGGGCGGCGTTCCTGCGCTTGCCATACTTCGACCATATGCACCGGTTCCTGCCGGCGCTGATCCAGCGTCACAACGGCCGCATGATCGTCCACCCGGTCAACCATCGCCCGCGTACCGCCGGGGTGTCCAAGTACGGCAACCTCGACCGGGCACTGGTGGGTATTCTTGATCTGTTCGGGGTCTGGTGGCTGATCAAACGCACGCGCCTGAACACCAAGGCGCAGGAGATCGAAGGATGAACCTCTCCCGTGAAGCCCTGTGGCTGGCGGTCGGTTTCATTGGCCAGATCGCCTTCACTGGCCGCTTTGTCCTGCAATGGTTGTACAGCGAATACCAGAAACGCAGCGTGATCCCGACGAGTTTCTGGTACTTGAGCATTGTCGGCAGCACGCTGCTGCTCGCGTACGCCATTTACCGCCAGGACCCGGTGTTCATCGCCGGTCAGGCATTTGGTTCGATTGTTTACCTGCGCAATTTGCAACTGATTGCCAAAAACACCGCCGCAAAGGAATGAGTCATGCGTAGAACGCTATCGCCCGGCGTCGAATGCCTGGGCTTGATGCTGCTGGCGCTGCTGCTGATTGGCGCAGGGTTGGGGCTGCGTCAGCCGCAGAATGTCGACGAGGAACGATTCCTCGGCGTTGCCCTGGAGATGCTGCACAACGGCGCGTGGCTGATTCCGCACCGGGCGGCAGAGATTTACGGCGACAAGCCGCCGATTTTCATGTGGACCGTGGCGCTTTTCAGCTGGCTGACCTCAAAGCCTGCGATTGCTCTTTATATCCCCGGCTTGTTGTCAGGCATGACCGTCACGGCGGTGGTCTACGATTTGGGCCGACGCCTGTGGAGTCAGCGCATCGGCCGGATCGCGGCCCTGTTGTACCTGGCCACCTATCAAACCTACAGCATCTTGCAGACCGGCCAGATCGACAGCTTTTTGGTGCTGTTCACCTCGGTCGGCCTGTACGGCTTGGCGCGTCACCTGCTGCTCGGCCCGGCATGGCGCTGGTTTTATATTGGCTGCGCGGCCATGGGCGTGGGCGTTATCACCAAGGGGGTCGGGTTTGTTCCGGCGCTGATGTTGATTCCGTATGCCTATGCGGTGCGCAAAGACTGGCCCGGCGTGGTGGCGATGCCGGGCGAGGCGCGCAAGTGGTGGCTGGGACTGGCGGTGATGTTGGGCGCCACGGCGATCTGGTTGCTGCCCCTGGCCTTGTCCATCGTGCTCAACGGCGGCGCAGATGAAATCGCCTATGCCAAGGAAATATTGCTGCGTCAGACCGCAGGGCGGTATGCCGCGGCCTGGGACCATCGCGAGCCGTTCTGGTATTTCTTCGTTTACGTGATCCCTCAATACTGGCTGCCGCTGGTGCTGGCGTTGCCGTGGCTGGTCCCCGCGTGGCGTCGGCAGTTACAAAAACACGACGGTCGGGTGCTGGTGCTGCTCGGTTGGGTATTGTTGGTGGTGCTGTTTTTCTGCATCAGCAGCGGCAAACGCAAGTTGTACATCTACCCGGCGCTGCCAGGGTTGGTGTTGGTGGCCGCACCTTTGATTCCCTGGCTGCTCAAACGCTGGTTCAGCCAGCGTCCGCGCGGTCGACAGGTGTTCCAGGCGGTGGCTGTGATCTGGTTTGCGTTGTGGTTTGCCCGTGGTTTCATCGAGCCGATCAGGGACGGCGCCAACCCACATAACGCGATCATGGCGCAAGCCGCGACCATGACCGGCGGCGCAGAGCTGGTGCTGGTCGACTGGCGTGAAGGGCACTGGTTGTACGCCCGGCAGCCGATTGTGCATTTCGGCATGGCCGGCTCTTCGGTCGAGCAAGCGGCACAATGGCTGCGCGACCATCCCAAGGCTTACGCGCTGGTTCCCGATGAGGAACTGGAGAAGTGTTTCAATCGCCAGACCGCCCGTGAGTTGGGCGAAACCTCGCGTGCCCAGTGGTCGATTGTGGGGGCCGATGCGGATAACGGTCAGTGCCATCCTTTACCACCGGCCAACGTCTATCACTTCACCTGGAATGAGCGGGTCAATGAGTTGAAGGCGGCGCTGCGCTGATCCCGATAACGGTTTCGGTGCGAATAAGGCAAATTGCTGGCCCCGCTGGCACAAAACAGCCGCCAAAATCACTTTATTTTCAGGTGGTTAGGCGGAATGCAATTGCGCAATGTAGCGATCACGATGATCTCGTTTGCCCTGGCAAGCATGGCCGGTGCGGCCCAGGCCAGGGAGTTGGTGGCCAATGACAGGTACATGTGCGACTGGGGTGCCGGGACGGCCGCCAGGGCCCAGGAGCTCAAGTTATCCGGGGTGTCACTGTATGCCGCTCGCAAGAAGGTCCAGACCTACAAATTCAACAAACCGTGGATGCACATGATGGCCATGGGCATTACAGAGCAGACCTACGACAGTCCGTCGCGGTTCAAACCGGCTGCGGTGCGGCAGAGTTTTTATGAAGAGTGCATTCGGTACAAGTTGGCGCGCAAGTAACCGAGCACGAACGCACTTTGTAGCAGCTGGTTACGCCAGCTGCTACAGGGGTTGTGCTGTTTGCGGATTACTTGAGGCACTGCGCCCCGGCCCTGGCCACTTGTGCATCCTGTTCGGCCTTGACGCCGGACACGCCCACCGCGCCGATCACCTGCCCGTCGAAAACAATCGGCACGCCACCTTCAAGCGACGTGAGCATCGGCGCCGATAAAAACGCGAAGCGTCCGCCGTTGACCATGTCTTCATACCCCTTCGACTCACGCCGGCCCAAGGCCGAGGTGCGGGCTTTTTCGGTGGCGATATAGGCGCTGCTGGCCGCGCAACCGTCGAGGCGTTCCAGCGCCAGGGGATGGCCACCGTCGTCGACAATCACAATGGTCACGGCCCATTGATTGTTCTGGGCTTCGGTGCGGGCGGCGGTGAGGATCTGGCTGACTTCGGCCTGACTCAGAACGGCTTTACGCTTCATGGCGATGGCTCCAAAGGGTGATCAGGGCAGGGCGGCTTCCACCAGTTCAATCCAGTGCCGGACCGGGGTTCGACCCGCGCCGTCGAGGTGGGACTGACAGCCGATATTGGCAGTGACGATGACTTCGGGATGCCCGTTCTCCAACGCGTTGAGCTTGTTGTCGCGCAATTGCCGGGACAGTTCCGGTTGAGTCAGCGAATAGGTGCCCGCCGAGCCGCAGCACAGGTGGCTGTCGGTCACGGGCGTGAGGTTGAAACCCAGGCGCGTCAGTAGCGCTTCCACCGCACCGCCGAGCTTTTGCGCGTGCTGCAAGGTGCAGGGGCAATGGAACGCCAGGCGCTGGTTGCCGTGGATGCCGAGTGTTTCCAGGGGTTCGTCACGCAGCACTTCGACCAGGTCCCTGGCCAGCGCACTGACCTTTTTCGCCTTGTCGGCATAGGCCGTATCGCTGCGCAGCAAGTGGCCATAGTCCTGGATGAACGCACCGCATCCACTGGCGGTTTGCACGATGGCTTCAGCGCCGTTTTCAATCGCCGGCCACCACGCATCGATGTTGTGCCGTGCGCGATCAAGGCCGGCGGCCTGGGCGTCGAGGTGATAATCGACGGCACCGCAGCACCCGGCTTCGCGGCTCGGCAGGACGCTGATGCCCAGTCGATCCAGCACCCGTGCAGTGGCGGCATTAGTGTTGGGCGACAACCCCGGTTGCACGCAACCTTCCAGTATCAGCACCTGCCTCGCGTGGCGCACCGTCGGACGCGGTTTGGCCGGGTACACACGGCGCGGCAACTTGGCTTTCAAGGTGTTCGGTAACAAGGCCCGAAACACTTGACCGCTGCTGACCAACACTTTGAACAACCCCGGATTGGGTACCACGCGGCGCAACCCTTCGCGCAACAAGCGCTGTTCGGGTGGGCGCGGCACGGCGGCGTCCACCACGGCGCGACCGATGTCGAGCAAGTTGTGGTAATCGACGCCAGAGGGGCAGGTGGTTTCGCAGTTGCGGCACGACAGGCAACGGTCCAGATGCTGCTGGGTTTTTTGCGTGACTTCGTTGCCTTCCAGCACTTGCTTGATCAGGTAGATGCGACCTCTCGGGCCGTCCAGTTCATCGCCCAGCAGTTGATAGGTCGGGCAGGTGGCATTGCAGAAACCGCAATGCACGCAGGTGCGCAGAATGCTTTCGGCTTCTTCGGCGCGGGGCAGTTGGCGGGCCTGTTCACTGAGGGTGGTTTGCATGGCTCAACACTCCGCGTACAGGCGACCGGGGTTGAAAATGCCCCGTGGATCAAGTTGCTGTTTCAGGCGCTGGTGGTAGCGCATCAGTGCAGCAGGCAATGGTTGGAAAGGGCTGTCGATCAGACCGTGGCTATAACAGGTCACATGCCCGCCAACTTCGCCGACGATCTTGCGAATGAACGCCGCCTGCGCCTCGGATTTGAACCAGCGTTGTGCGCCGCCCCAATCGATCAGTTGAGCGCCGGGCAAGGACAGGCGGGGTGTGTTGTGGGGTAGGGACAACCGCCAAAGGGGCTGGTCCTCATCAAAGAAACTCAGGCGATGTTCGTTGAGGTCCGTCCAATAGGTGACATCCAGCAACACGCCGCCCAATCGATCATGGGCCGCCGCCACCGAGCCTTCGCCGCCCTCAAGCCGCAGGTGCAGGCGTTGCCCGTCGTGGCATGCGGCGCTGATCGGCAAGGGCTGCTGGCCCCATTCCGCAAGGCGCAGCAGGGCGCGGTCGCTGTCCATTTCCAGGCTGATGCTCAGGCACTGCCGCGGTTTTGGCAGGACCTTGAGCGACACTTCAGTCACCACTCCCAGCGCTCCGTAACTGCCGACCATCAAGCGCGACAGGTCGTAACCGGCGACGTTCTTCATGACTTCGCCACCGAAGCGTAAATGCGTGCCATGCCCGGTGATCACCCGCGTGCCGAGGACAAAGTCCCTGACCGAGCCCGACCACGGGCGCCGTGGCCCCGACAAGCCGCAGGCAATCATGCCGCCGACGGTGGCGCCTTCGCCGAAGGACGGCGGTTCGCACGGCAGCATCTGCTGTGCGTCGTCCAATACCTCGGCCAGTTCTGACAACGGTGTGCCGCAGCGGACGGTGATCACCAGTTCGGTCGGGTCATAGCTGATGATGCCCCGGTGCGTGCGCGTGTCGAGCACTTCACCGGCGACGATGCGTCCCAGGAACGCCTTGCTGTTGGAACCCTGGATGCGCAACGGCGTGGCATTTTCCAGTGCTTGGTTGACTTGCTCCAGCAGCGCGGCGCTGTCATCCATGTCGGATTCGCTGCGCATCAGAAACGCTCCAGATCAGGGAAGGGCAGTTGACCCAAATGCACGTGCAACGCGCCAAATTCAGCGCAGCGGTGCAGGGTCGGAATGTTCTTGCCGGGGTTGAGCAGGCCGCCTGGATCGAAGGCAGCTTTGACCGCATGGAACAGGGTCAGCTCATCGCTGTTGAACTGCGCGCACATCTGATTGATCTTCTCGCGACCCACACCGTGTTCACCGGTAATGCTGCCGCCGACCTTCACGCACAGCTCGAGGATCTTGCCGCCCAGGGTTTCGGCGCGATCGAGCTCGCCGGGCTGGTTGGCGTCGAACAGAATCAACGGGTGCATGTTGCCGTCGCCAGCGTGGAACACATTGGCCACGCGCAGGCCATATTCATCCGAGAGTGCCGCGATAGCCCGCAATACACCGGGCAGCTCGCGGCGCGGGATCGTCCCGTCCATGCAGTAGTAATCCGGCGACAGGCGTCCCACGGCCGGAAAGGCATTTTTGCGCCCGGCCCAGAAGCGCACGCGCTCGGCTTCATCGCGAGCCTGGCGGACTTCGGAGGCGCCGGCCTGTTCCAGTACCTGGCGTACGCGGTCGCAATCATCGTGAACGTCGGCTTCAACGCCATCGAGTTCACAGAGCAAAATGGCTTCGGCGTCGACGGGGTAGCCGGCGTGGATAAAATCTTCGGCGGCGCGAATCGCCAGGTTGTCCATCATCTCCAGGCCGCCGGGGATGATGCCGGCGGCAATAATGTCACCCACCGCGCGGCCAGCCTTTTCCACGGAATCGAAGGCGGCCAGCAGCACTTTCGCGGTCTGCGGTTTGGGCAGCAGTTTGACCGTTATTTCAGTGATCACCCCGAGCATCCCTTCGGAACCGGTGAACAAGGCCAGCAGGTCGAAGCCGGGTGAGTCGAGGGCATCGGAGCCCAGCGTCAAGTGTTCGCCTTCGACGGTCAGGATGTCGACCTTGAGCAGGTTGTGCACGGTCAAGCCGTACTTGAGGCAATGCACGCCGCCGGCGTTTTCGGCGACGTTGCCGCCAATGGAGCAGGCAATCTGCGAGGACGGATCCGGCGCGTAATACAAGCCAAACGGCGCAGATGCCTGGGAAATCGCCAGGTTGCGCACCCCCGGCTGAACCCGCGCAGTGCGGGCGGCGGGGTCAATGTGCAGGATGTTGTTGAAACGCGCCATCACCAGCAATACGCCTTTTTCCAACGGCAATGCACCACCGGACAAACCCGTGCCGGCGCCACGGGCAACCACCGGAACGTGCCGCTCGTGGCAGACTTCAAGGATGCACTGGACTTCGTCGAGGTGGCGGGGCAGCACCACCAATAGCGGCGTCGTGCGATACGCGGAGAGCCCGTCGCATTCATACGGTCTGAGCTCTTCTTGCTGATGCAGGATTTCCAGCTCCGGCAAGCGCGCTCGTAGCGTCTGGAGCAGGGCGGCTTTGTCGACGTCGGGCAAAACACCGTCGACGCGTTCATCGTAAAGAATGTTCATAGCCTGATCGCGACCCTCGGTTGTTTTTATTGGAGGTCAGGTTTCGATGATAGGTCCCTCGCCAACGTTAGCTCAGTTGCGCGCTAGAGCCGATTTGATTTTCAGCGTGGCGGTTGATGGTTTATGGAACGACGTTGCCGAGTAGAACCTTCGGTCCGACAATGGCCGGCTTCTGGTCATAACCCAGCTCGGTCAGGAGCCTGCCCGTGGCGCGGACCAAGGCATTGAATGTCGGACGCTTTTTGGATGAGCGCAAGGTCTGGGCGAGCGCGTAGGTGAACGCACCGTACGAAATCACGCCGTGACGGTACTCATACGACAGTTGGGATTCGCCGCAGGCGTACATGAGGATCGGCAGAAAAGGGCCCTCGTGCTGGTAAGCGATGCGACGTCTGTTGTAGAGCTTGTCGTCGTTCCCGCGCACCGCGATGGCCTGGCCGACCCGGCGGATACCGTCGCGATTGCTCACGGTGCTGGCGGCTTCGGCCTTCTGTGCATTCTTGCGTGCCTGTTTCACCCAATCGCGCTCGACCCACATCTGCAAACTGGCCTCCCAGCGCAGTGCGCGATGGCGGATATCGTCCGGTGGCGTCAACCCTCGGGCACGCCGCGCGCCTTCACGGGTCATGCCGCCCGAATGGCAGCAGTCGAAGATGGTAATAAATTGCGTGTCGTACGGCAGCTGGATGTACAGGTCGCGAAAGTCGTTGTCGACGATGGCGTGTTCCGGCGTCCAGTCGAAATCCCAGGGGCACAAGCATTCATCGATGCGATCGGCCTCGCCTGCGGCATTGGTAGTGGGAATCTGCGCACCATGACCTGAGTAGAAGAGCACCCGACGATCACCTGCCTGGGCATCGTCGAGCAACCAGTGGAGGCGATCGCGAATGCCGGCAGTGGTAGCGCGGTCATCGAGTACCACGCGAATGTCATCCGGCGAGAAGTTGGACTCTTGCAGCACTGAACTCATCAGGAACACGTCGTTGACGCAGCCTTCGAGCCGGTCCGAAGGATTGGGGTAGTCATTGATCCCGATCAGCAATGCCTTGTCCCGCGAACGACGTGCGGTTCGTGCCTTTGGCACCGCCAGACCGATTGATTTGTCGACAGCGAGCAACCGTTTGTCGAAACCTCTCGCGAGGCCGACCTGCAACAAGGGTCCCCAGACATTAGAGCGGGTTTCGACGTGACCGAGGTAGTACGTCGCATCGTGATTGAGCGCGTCGCCCGGTTTGTCGAACGGCGTCATGACCTGGGTGAAGTTGGCGTCGCGCAGGTACAGCGGTGCGGTAAACACATGGTCGTGTTCGTTGTAGAGGTGGTACCACTTGTTCGCCGTCCCGATGCCTTCGATGCGTCCGCCGAACGTTTCGCGAACTGCGGGGTTGGCAATCTGCGAACCGAACGTGATCAGCACGCGCTTGTTCATCAGCGACGGATCTCGACGGAACGTGTCATAGGCGACCAGTGTTCCGAGGCTATGTGCGCAGACGATATCCGGTTGTGAGTCGTTGATTTTGCGGGTGAGGTCGTTACGCAACGTGGTTCGCAGCGCCTCGTCCGCAGTCCATTGGGCAACCATGCCGGCCGTCCAGCGCAGGCGGTCGGGAAACTGCCCGATGCCGCGATCGCGCCGGAACAGATCACCCGCTGAATGGATAACGGCGCTGGTCAGAAGGCGCAGGGTCGCTTCGGCAATTTCCGATGCGCCCAGACCGCTGGACGCAAAGCGTGCGTCATACTCGAAATAGTCCAGCTCGATCACCGCGTTCGGCGCCACGCTCAGCACCGCCGTGGTGATCGACCGTTTCCAGGCGTGCTCGAAACTCTCATCCGCTTCTTCATGGCCAATGCCATGCACGCACAGAATCTTGATCTTCATGTTCATTTCCTTGAAGTGATGTCTGTCGGATTAATAGAGAACCCATGCCTGTTGGTACGTTGAATTAAGCCTATTCGATAAACACAATCTGACCGGGCTTTTTTATGATTAATCGAAATGAGGAAGTTGTTTTTAAGTGAGCGCTGAGTTGTACGTATGCGGGCGAAAGCCAAGGATTTCGGGCGATCAGGTAGGTACGGAGTACTGTTGTTTTTGAGGGCGTGCTGACGATTGAAGTATTAAATTTTATAAGTGTCTTGTTGATGTTACAGGTGCAGGGTGATTTATCCAGTGTGCAAGGCTTGGCTAAATAAGACTGAATCGAAAGTTGTGCGCGTTTATAGAACTTCCGTGGCTGGACGTTCTGTCTGAGTACTCATTCAAGCGCAACTGTCCCCCCGCTGAAAACGCCTCGACTGTCGTGAAAACGACCTGTTTACGCTGAACGCGAACCTACGCGACTTTTCTGTTGAACGACTGTTCAGCTTCGACTATGTTGATGACCACCTCCCCGGCGGGTAGCGCGGGCTGGCGTTTCTTCAATTCGAACGAGGCACTGGCATGCGGTTTTCACCTTTTGTTGAGCGGATTTCAGGCGACGGTGTGGCTGCCTGGGATATTCACAATGCAGCCTTTGAAGCCCAGCGCCGTGGTGAGGATGTAATCATTCTCAGCGTCGGTGACCCGGATTTCCCCACGCCCGATTTCATCACTGATGTCGCCATCGAAGCGTTACGCGAGGGCGACACCCACTACACCGAAATCGCTGGCCGCCAGGCCTTGCGCGAAGCCATCGCCAATCGCTACAGCTCCTTGTTCGGTCGTGAGGTGCACGCGTCGAACGTGATCGTCGCGGCCGGGGCGCAGAACGCACTGTTCATCACCTCGATGTGCCTGCTCAACACGGGTGATGAAGTGATAGCGCTGGACCCGATGTACGTGACGTACGAGGCGACGCTCAAGGCTTCCGGCGCAGCATTGGTGCGGGTGCCGTGCTCGGCGGACTCGGGTTTCAGGCTTGATGCCGCCGTGTTGGCCAAGGCCATCACCCCGCGCACCCGGGCGATTTTCTTCTCTAACCCAAACAACCCCACCGGCGTGGTGCTCAACGGCGAAGAGTTGCAAGCCATCGCCGACCTCGCCATCGAACATGACCTGTGGGTGGTGGTCGACGAAGTCTACGAAAGCCTGACCTTCGAACGCGAACACCTGAGCCTGGCGTCGTTGCCGGGCATGGCCGAGCGTTGCGTGGTGATCGGCAGTCTGTCGAAATCCCATGCCATGACCGGCTGGCGGATCGGCTGGATCGTCGCCAGCGAAGCCTTGATCGCCCACGCGCAAACCCTGGTGCTGAGCATGCTCTATGGCTTGCCGGGGTTTGTCATGGAAGCGGCGCTTAAAGCGGTGCAGGCCCACGAAGACGTGACCCATGGCATGCGCGATATCTATCGCCGTCGGCGTGATCGGGTGGTCGCGAGTCTGTCGGGTTGCCCAGGCATTTCAGTGCTCAACCCCGATGCCGGCATGTTCGTGTTGATGGACGTGCGCGACACCGGGCTGACTTCGTTGGAATTTGCCTGGCGGCTGTTGCGCGAGGCGCGCGTGTCGGTCCTCGACGCGGCGGCGTTTGGCGAGCCGGCGCAAGGTTTTGTGCGGCTTTCATTCACCCTGGGTGAAGAGCGACTGGTCCAGGCTTGTCAGCGTATTCGCGATTTTGTCTTGCTGCTGAAGGGTGAGGCGCCACGACCGGTGATCAGCCGCGTTACCTGTGAGGCCACCGTTGCACCGGTCACGACCAAGACCATGATCGAAGTCGATGACCTGCACAAACGCTTCGGTAATATCGAAGTGCTCAAGGGTGTCTCGCTGACAGCCCGCGAAGGCGATGTGATCTCCCTGATCGGCGCCAGCGGTTCCGGCAAAAGTACCTTGCTGCGCTGCATCAACATGCTCGAAGTGCCGGACCAGGGACGCATTCTGGTGGACGGCGAAAGCATCAAGCTCAACCACGACCGTCCCGGCGCGCCGCTGGTGTCCGACGCCAAACAGCTGGTGCGGATCCGCTCGAGCCTGGGCATGGTGTTCCAGAACTTCAACCTCTGGCCCCATCGCACGGTGCTGGAAAACCTCATCGAAGCGCCGACCCAGGTCCTGCGTGAAAGCCGTGCCGAAGCCACTGAACGGGCTGAAGCATTGCTGGAACGTGTCGGGCTTGCGGCCAAGCGCAACGAGTACCCGGCGTTTCTCTCCGGGGGACAGCAACAACGGGTGGCCATCGCCCGGGCCCTGGCCATGCGGCCCAAGGTCATGCTGTTCGATGAACCCACCTCGGCACTCGACCCGGAACTGGTCGGCGAAGTGCTGCGGGTGATCCGCTCCCTCGCGGAAGAAGGCCGGACCATGATCCTGGTGACCCATGAGATGGCTTTTGCCCGCGATGTCTCGTCCAAAGTCGCCTACCTGCACCAAGGGCTGATCGAGGAAACCGGTTCGCCGGATGACGTGTTCGTACACCCACGCAGTGAACGTTGCCGACAGTTCGTCAACGCACATCAGACTCGCTAAAACACCATAAAAAGACGGGGAACAATCATGGGAAATCGACGTTTGGCAAACTGGTTTACCGGCGCGGCCTGCTTGTTGCTGGCGGGCATGAGCGCGGCGCAGGCGCAACCGATCAGGTTCGCGGTCGCGGCCGAACCCTATCCGCCGTACACCGAGAAGCAGGCCAACGGTGAATGGAAGGGCTTTGAGGTCGACCTGATCCACAAACTGTGCAGCGAGATGAAAGCCGAGTGCGAGATCAAGGAAGTGGCGTGGGATGGCATCATTCCTTCGCTGCTGGCGAAGAAGATCGACGTGATTTTTTCCTCGATGTCGGTCACTGAAGAACGGGAAAAACAGATCGCCTTCAGCAAGGCTTACTACGACTCGGTGATCGCGATTGTCGGGCCGAAGGACGCGTCGGTTAAGAAGTACCCGGATGATCTCAAGGGCAAGACCATTGGCGTGCAGAATTCCACGGTGAGCGCCAGCTACCTGAAGACCTACTACTCAAACATTGCCGACGTGAAGTACTACGACACCCAGGACTCGGCCAACGCCGACCTGATTGCCGGTCGTATCGACCTGATGATGGCGGACGGCACGGCCATGGCGGCCTTCGTCCAGACCCCGGATGCAAAGGACCTGGCTTACCTCGGCGCAGTGCCCTACGACCCGATCTTCGGCAAAGGCGTGGGCGCCGGTCTGCGCAAGGACGACACCGAGCTCAAGGCCAAACTCGACACGGCGATCAAGACTTTGCTGGCGAGCAAGGACTATGACGACCTCTCCCAACATTACTTCGGCACCAGCGTGAAACCGGCGTTCTGACCGCACCCAAAACCCCTGTGGGAGCGGGCTTGCTCGCGAATGCGGTCAGACATTCAGCAATGATGTTGACTGACACACCGCCTTCGCGAGCAAGCCCGCTCCCACATTGGATCGCAGTAGGCCGTTGATGTGCGCTAACTGGAGAGTGAAATGCCGGCAATGTTCGATTTGATCAATTTCAGCGAACAGGGATGGGGCGGTGCGCTGTTGAAAGGGCTCTGGATGACCCTGCAGATTTCCGTCGGGGCGTTTGTGCTCGGGCTCCTGATCGGGCTGGTCGTGGCCTGCCTCAAGCTGGGTGCGCCGAAACCGATCGCGGCACTGATGCGCAGCTACACCACCTTGTTCCGCGCGGTGCCGGAGTTGTTGCTGATCCTGCTGCTGTACTACGTCGGTTCGATGCTCCTCAATTCGCTGATGGCGCAATTGGGCTATGACGCGGTAAATGTCAGCGGTCCGCTGGCGGCGATTGTGGTGCTGGGGCTGGTGCAGGGCGCATACGCTTCAGAGATTTTTCGGGCGGCGATCCAGGCCATTCCGTTCGGTCAGATCGAGGCAGGCAAGGCGTTCGGCTTGAGCGGCTTTGGCCTTTTCCGGCGGGTCACGCTGCCGATCATGGCGCCTTACGCCATGGCCGGGATGGCCAACCTGTGGATCAACCTGATCAAGGACAGCGCATTGATCAGCGTGGTCGGCACCAACGAGCTGCTGTACACCGCCAAGCAAGGCGCGGGTTCGACGCGTCACTACCTGTTGTTCTACCTCACCGCCGCGGCGATGTATTACGCGGTGACGCTGGTGTCCAATTATCTGTCGGGACGGCTTGAGCGACGCATCCGTCGCTGGATGCCTTTGGCTGAGTGAATAAAATGATTCCAGCGTGGATAGTTGAATACGCGGCGCTGTTGGGCCGGGGCTTGCAAACGACCATCACCATCCTGTTGATCTCCAGCGTGTTCGGTTATGCGCTTGCGGTGCTGGTGGCGCTGGCACGAATCTCGAAAAACAAAGTGATCGCCAAGGTCAGCCTGTTTTACACCAGCGTGACCCGTGGTACGCCGTTGCTGATCCAGATCTACATCTTCTATTACGGCCTCGGCAGCCTGTTTGCGCAGTTCCCGTTGATTCGCGGCAGCTTCCTCTGGCCGTACCTGCGCGACGGCTACTGGTACATCGTGTTTGCGCTGGTGGTGTCGGTGGGCGCCTATGTCGGCGAAGTGATTCGCGGTGGACTGCTGGCGGTGCCCAAAGGAGAAATGGAAGCGGCGTCGGCGTTTGGCATGACCCCGCGCCAGTCGTTGCTGCGGGTGCGTTTGCCCAGAGCGTTGCGTCTGCTGTTGCCGACGCTGGCCGGGGAGACTGTGATGCTGCTGAAGTCCACCGCACTGGCCTCGACCATTGCGATTATCGACCTGCTGGGCGCCGCCAACGTGGTGCGGGCGCAAACCCTGCAGGTGTATGAACCGTTGCTGTTGGTGGCCGGCGTGTATGTGTGCCTGACGTTCATGATCGAGGCGCTGTTTGCCCTTGCCGAACGGCGCGGGACGCCTGTGCGCAGGTCGGTGTAATGAGCACGCCAAGGATGGTCGACCGATCGTTGCAAGGCATTGGCCTGTGCACCTTGGGTTATACGTTCCTGGCCCTGCAGGACGCCGCCATCAAGTGGCTGGTGGCGGATTATTCGGTGGTCAGCATCCTGTTCTGGCGCGCCCTTGTGGTGGTGCTGGCCTGCCTGCTGGCAGGGCGTTTGCGGTTGATCCAGCGCGCCTGGCGCTCGCCAAGCCGACGCTTGCTGGTGGTGCGTGGATTGTTATCGATAGTCGCCTGGGTGCTGTATTACACGGCGGCCCGGGACCTGACCCTGGCGGAGATGACCACGCTGTATTTCTCCGCACCGATCATGGTCACGGTGCTGGCGGCGGTGATTCTCAAAGAGCGTGCCAGCGGCTGGCAGTGGTTCAGCCTGATCATCGGTTTTGTCGGCGTGATCATCGCCTGCCGCCCGGGCAACCTGGTCGATCCGGTGCCGGTGGTGCTGACATTGTTGGCGGCGATGTGCTGGGCCTTCACCTACATCCAGTTGCGCCAGGTGGATGAGCAGACGTCCGTGCTGGAACAAATGCTGATCACCAACGTGGTGTTCGTCATGTGCATGGCCGTGGCGTTGCCCTGGACCTACACCCCGGCGCCGACCCCGGCCTGGCTGGGGATGCTCGGCGCCGGGCTGGTCGGCGGTATCGGTCAGTTTCTGTTGTTCGCCAGTTTTCAGCGGGCCACCGCCACCTTGCTCGCGCCCTTTGAATACACCGGGCTGATTTGGGCGTTCCTGCTGTCGAGCCTGATCTGGGGCACGCTGATGGATGTGTCGCTGATGGTCGGTGCCGGGCTGATCGCGGTCAGTGGCACCCTGGCGATGATCTTCGGGCGTCACCCTTCACAGGACGTCGTCGGTGCTGAATGCTCCGTGTCGCAACCCCTTTATCCAGCAGCGACAGATGTGGAGGCCGTTGGCGGGGCTGAAGGTTTCGGGGTTCAGGCACCACTCGATCCAGAGACCGTCGAGCATCGCCGATAAACCAATGGCGGCCAGTCGCGTGTCGTGGATCACGAAGCCTTCGCTGGCCGCCATGTCATCCAGCAGTTGGCGGAGCAGGTCGAGGTAGGCTCGATAGCTTTTTTCGTGGGACTGGCTGACGTGTTCGGAGTGCCGGATCAGGCTCCAGAACACCACCCAGACCCCGAGCAATTGCGGGTCCATGACCCGAGGCGAGAACGACCCGGTGAGGAACGCGTCCATCTTCTGCGCGGGCGTGCCGGCTTGCTGGATTTCCTGGCGCAGGGCGGTGGTCAGCTCGCTGGCGATCTTTTGGTAGGTGTCGGCAATCAACGCATCAATGCTGCCGAAATGGTGATTGAGCAACCCCACGGACACCCCGGCCTCGGTGGCAATCCGGCGCACGGAAATACCGGCGTGACCGTCGCGCACCAGGCAGCGCAGGGTGGCGGCCACGAGCATTTCGCGACGTTCGTCAGGCTCGGCGCGGCGGTTTTTCGTGGAGGGGATTGTCACAAGGAATCCTTGGGTGTGTTGCCTGGTTGGCGAGCTTAGTTGAACGTGCGTTCAATCTCCAGTTCAGCCTTGGCAATGTGTCGGTTTTTAACGTTCGTGACGCAGGAGGACAAGCAGATGGCGCAGGATGTTTCGTTCAGTGTTCGCAACAATAACGGTGACGCGGTGCAGGTCAGCGCATGGCGCTTCGACGGCAATGGCAGCGGGCCGACCGTGCACCTCCAGGCCGGGGTGCATGCCGATGAAATCGCCGGGATGCTGGTGCTGCACCTGTTGATGCACAAGCTTGAGGTCGCCCAGGCCCACGGCCGGCTAAACGGCAGCGTGACGGTGGTGCCGCAAGCCAATCCGCTGGGGATCGGGCAGTTTCGCCAGGGCCGCATTCTTGGCCGCTTTCATGATGCCACCGGGCATAACTTCAATCGCGGGTTCGACCAATCGGCCGCCATGGCCCAACCCTCGACCAACGTCCAGGAATGGCAAAAGAAACTGGTGCAACTCGCGGCGCCGGCAGACGTGATGCTCGACCTTCACACCGATGACGAAGCATTGCCCTACCTCTACGTTCACCGCCGTTTCTGGCCCCGTGGCCGTGAACTGGCCGCCGCGATGAAAATGGACGTGGCGATCATCTGGGAGGACGGCGGCGATGGCTCTTTCGAAGAAACCATCATCGCGCCGTGGCTGCGCGACGGCGTCACCGACCAGCGCATGGCGGCGACGCTGGAACTGCGCGGGCAGGGCGACGTCAGCGACCGGATTGCCGAGCAGGACGCCGAAGGGTTGTACGTTTGGCTGTGCGGCTGCGGGGTCGTCAATGAAGCGCAGGCAGCCATTGACTGGCCCGTCGAAGCCATGGAAATGGGGCACATGGAAACCATTCTGGCGCCGCAGCCCGGCGTGTTGATCTTTGAAAAAGAGCTGGGGGATTTTGTCGAAGAGGGGCAGCGCTTTGCACGGATTCTGCGGCGACCGGGCGATCCATCGTCCGAGGTGGTGTTGGTGGCCGAGCAAGCAGGGCGGATGGTCACGCGCTATCGGGACAGGCTGGTTTCGCAAGGCATGGTGGTGGCGAAATTCACCGGCAGCCGGGTTTCGTGCAACTGGAGCGGCGGGTTGCTGGACCCGAACTAGGCATCGCTTTCGTTTATAAAGCGGTGGTGGTTGACGTGGCGGCACTGAAGGCCAATCCGAACCTGCCGGGTGGTTTTACGGTGAAGGGGCTGGTGTACGACGTGACGACCGGGCTGATCGAAACGGTGGTTCCTTCAGGGTTGCTGCGCCCCGAGTAAATGAGATAGATGTAAACTGCGCGCCTGATACGCAACAGCCCCTTTTCACCTCAAGCGCGAGATCCTCATGGCTAACCAAGACATCACGTTCATCCCTGATCCAGACCAGGACTCCATCTCCTCCGACGTTGCCGGTTTTGGTGGGCTGATGGTCTCCACGCAAATCCCTACCCGCGCCGACGGCAGTCTGGAACTGGGTGGCATCATTGAGCAGAGCGAATGCACGCTGCGAGCGCTCAAGTCAGCATTGGAAGGTGCCGGCAGTTCGATGGATCGGGTGTTGCACCTGACGATTTACCTCACCGACATGGCTGATCGCGCCGCGTTCAACGAGGTCTACAAGCGTTTCTTTGCCAAGCCGTGGCCGGTTCGCGCCGCTGTGGGCGTGGCCGCATTGGCGGTCGAAGGCATGCGTGTAGAAGTCACTGCGATGGCCGCGAAAGCCTGAATCGTTGAGCGGGATTGGGGCTTGCACAGCCCCGATCCCGGTTGACGTTTACGGCTGGGGAAGCAGCGGCGGGGTACGCGGCGGGATCAAGCGTTTCGACCCGGTGGCTTCAAACGCCGACGCCAGGCGCAGCAGTAACGAATCGTCGTAGGCGCGACCGGCGAACGTCAGCCCGACAGGCATGCCGATGTCCGGCATCACGCCCATCGGCACCGTGACCGTCGGAACGCCGAGGTGGCGGATGGCAAGGTTGCCATTGGCGACCCAAACGCCATTGCTCCACGCAATGTCCGCAGACGCAGGATCGACATCGGCATTCGCCGGGCCAACGTCAGCAACCGTCGGGAACAGCACCGCATCAAGTCCCAGGCGATCCATCCATTCCTCAAGATCGATACGCCGCGTGTGTTCAAGCCCGCGCAAGCCATCAGGCACGGTGGTTATCTCGTTCCACGGCGTGATGCCGCGTTCGGCCATCCGCACATATTCGTCCATGCCAGCCGCCAGATCGCCCTCGCGGTTGGGCAGCGTGCCGGGGTCGTGGGGGAAAATCAGCGGCCCGTCGACGTCAACCAGGCGATTCAGTTTGGGATCGCCATTGGCCTGAAGGAAATCATCGAACGCCCAGGCCGTCAGGTCCCACAATTCGTGGTGCAGGAACGCCTTGGAGACGATGCCGCGATTGAACACGGTCGGTGCCCCCGGGCGGTCGCCTTCGCAGTTTGAGACCAGCGGAAAATCGACGTCGACGACTTCGGCGCCGGCGCCTTCGAGGGCCTTGCGAGCCGCTTCCCAAAGACCGATCACCGAGGCGCGGGTGTTGATGCGCTGGCCGGTCGGCCCGCCGATACCCGGTGACTCGCTGGTGCCTGCTTCAAAATCTTTGTTGATGTACATGCGTGGCACGCCGAAACGCTTGCCGGCGAGGGCGTGCGGTTGCGCGGCCAGTTCATGGTAGGAGGCAGGACGCACCGAGGTGACACTCGGAATCGGCACCCAGGGTTGCATCCGCCACAGATCGCCACGGGTGTCCGGGTCTTCGGCCACGACAATATCGAGCACCTCTAGCAGGTCCGCCATGGTCCGGGCGAACGGTACGACCACGTCCATGGTCGGCGTCAGCGGCCAGTTGCCGCGCACCGAAATCACCCCGCGCGAGGGCGTGTAGGCGCACAAGCCATTGTTCGACGCCGGGCCGCGCCCACTCGACCAGGTTTCTTCCGCAAGGCCAAACGCGGCGAAACTGGCAGCGGTTGCGGTGCCGGCCCCGTTCGACGAACCCGAAGCGAAAGGCGCGGTGAGGTAGTCCGCGTTGTAGGGGCTCTCGGCACGACCATAGACCCCGCGTTGCATACCGCCGTTGGCCATGGGCGGCATGTTGGTCTTGCCCAGGCAGATGGCGCCGGCTCCGCGCAGGCGTTCGATGGTGAACGCATCGCGACAGGCAATCAGATGGGCGAAGGCCGGGCTTCCGGAGGCGGCGGTCAGCCCCTTTACCAGATAACTGTCCTTGGCCGTGTAGGGGATGCCGTCGAGCGGGCCCAGCGTTTCACCTTTGGCCCGACGGGCATCGGAGGCTTGCGCTTCGTTGATTGCGTCGGGGTTGCGCACCACGACCGCGTTAAGGGCAGTCGCAGTGTCGGCGCCGTCGTAGGCATCGATCCTGGCGAGATAAGCCTGCACCAACTCGACCGCCGTGGTCTGGCCGGATTCAAGCGCAGCACGCAGTTGTGCGATGGAAACCTCAGTGACTTCAATCATGCTGTGACCGCCGGCGGCTGATGGGAGACGTGGAATTGAGGGGCATCACTTACCTGAAAATGGGTGTTCATATCGATTCTCGTTGCACTGCATGACGCGGGGCAGGGGCTGGACGGTGACCTGAGCGCTGCATTTTGGCATTAAGCCGGTGGCAGAGGAAACGCTGTCGATGGTTCGCGCTGGATGTGGGCGTGTCGTGAAAAACAACCTCTCGCCGGCGGCGGATCGGCGTAAACCGGCCAAGTGATCGAAAATCAGCCTAACAACAGCGCAATTTTTGCCAGTGCTACCAATTGGCCATCACCTCCATTAGAGTGTGCGCCGCCCGAGTGACGGATCTCGGGCACTTTCTCATGGAGTTGTTCAGTGAAGTACCTCAGTAAAGTAGTTGCCGTTGCTCTCTTCGGTCTGGTTTTGGCGGGTTGCACCGGCGCCCCGATGAATACTCAGCACTATGACGCCAGTCAATACACTGTCATCGGTCACAGCGAAGCAACCGCCACCGGCCTGTTGCTGTTCGGTGTCATCCCGATCCGGCAGAACAGCCGTTTTGTTCGCGCGCAAGACGCGGCGATCAAAGCCAAGGGCGGCGATGCGATGATCAACACCCAGGTGCAGGAAAACTGGTTCTGGGCCTGGGTCCTGACCGGTTACACCACCAAGATCTCCGGCGATGTGGTCAAGCTGAAAAACGTTCAGTAAGTGCGGAGCCTTGTTGTTTGGCGGTGATGCGTTGACGTGAAAAAGCCCGGTTCATCCGTAATGCTGTTCACTTTAGATTGAGGGGTTGCAGGGGCAATTCTGGTGTGTATCCGTTTTTTTAAGTGATGGCTTCTGGCGGTTCCGCCCTTACGGCGGGTCACTTTTGAAAGCGCGCAAAAGTAACCAAAAGGCTCTTGCCCCACCACTCGGTGCCTCGCTCAGGCTCGGCATGCCCTCCCTCCGGCATGGCTCCGTGGGTCGCCGCGCTGGGCCATCCCCTGGCCCAGCGCGGCATCGTGGTTTAACGGGGCGCCAGGATCAAAGGCAACGCGAGGCGGCTTGAGAGCCGACCTGACTTCCGTAGAACCCCCAATCCCCTGAAGCAAACTGGCTCGCGGGGCAAGAGCCCTTGGTTACTTGGGGCTTTTCCAAGTGACCCGCCGTATGGGCGGAACCATTAGTGGCCATTACCGGAACAATGGACATACCCCCAGTCATTTCCTGAATTCAAAACCATTGCTTAAGTGAGCAGCAGTAGCTGCAGGCGCACTCCTACAGGGGCACCGACGTTCAACGACTTATCTGATCGAAAGTTCCGTTGACCGATGATTTGGCCCAATTGACCGGCGACCCCCCCACCCCTCGCGATACAACAGTCTCGACCGAACTGGTCAGTGCTCCTTAGAGCAGGGCACCACACCAAAGTCGGCATTTTCTTGAATGACTTTTCGTGAAACCACAGAGAAGGCGAGCACGCTAGATGAATAACAACAATAAGATCTGCCATCCAAATCTGCGGCGCGGGCTGCTGGCTTCGGCGGTACTCGCCGGGCTGGGCATGGCGCCAGCGCAGGCGTTCGAGTTCGATACGGGGAACGAGGATCTAACGGTTCGTTTCGACAACACCTTGAAGTTCAACTACGCCCAGCGCGTCGAAGCACCGAACAGCAAGCTGGCCAACTCGTGGAACAACAACGACGGTAACCGCAATTTTTCCTCCGGCAGCCCGGTCTCCCAGCGTCTCGACGTCATGTCGGAACTGGACGTGGTGTACAAAAAACAGATGGGCTTTCGGGTCAGCGCCAACAGCTGGTACGACCATGCGTATGACGATATCGGCAGCTACAACCCGTCGACCAACCAGCTGAATGACGGCAAAGCTGATTCCAAGCACCAGAGCGGCTATGCCGACCGTTATTACAACGGCCCGTCCTCCGAGATCCTCGACGCCTTTGTTTTCGGCAGTACGGAAATCGGCGACGAGTCGATGCTCAGTGGCAAGGCCGGTAAACACACGGTCTACTGGGGTGAAAGCGTTCTGGCCTTTGCCCACGGCAACAGCTATGGCCAGTCGGGCCTGGATTTGTCCAAGGCCCTCGCTGTGCCGGGCACTGAAGCCAAAGAACTGTTCATCCCGCGTAATCAGCTGTCCACCAGCTTCACCGTCAATCCGGAACTGACCCTCGCCGCACAGTACTTCCTCGATTGGGACGCGGCACGCTTGCCGGAGTCCGGCACGTACCTGGGTTTCAATGACGGCATCCAGAATGGCGGCCACAACCTGTCCTTGATTGGCGCGGCGAATCCATTTTTTGGCCGTCCAGGCCCATTGGGTGCCAACCAATACCTGCGCCTCCAGAACGGCCATACGTTCACGCCAAGCAACAGCGGCGACTTCGGCCTGATGGCCAAGTGGAGCCCGGCATGGCTCGACGGCACCCTGGGTCTCTACTACCGCAAAACCTCGGACATCCTGCCCAATCTGGTGTTGCAGCCGACTGCAGTCACGCCGGCGGCGATCGCTTCGGGCATTGCTGGCAGCTATAACCAGTTCTACGTGGATGACATCGATGTCTACGGTTTCAGCCTGGCCAAAAACATTGCGGGCGTGAGTGTCGGTCTCGACCTCAACTATCGCCATAACATGCCGCTGTCCAGCGTTCCCGCCACCGTCAACCCGACCTTGGGCGCACGCGAAGCGCCAGGGTTCATCAGCAGCTTCGATGGCGAAAACGGCGTGGCACGCGGCAACACCGTACACGCGGTGCTGAACGGCCTGACCACCTTCGGTGAAACACCGCTCTGGGATTCCTCTTCGTTGCTGGTTGAACTCGCCTACAGCCGCTGGCTGGACGTGACCGATAACAAGCAATTGTTCAAGGGTGAGGACTGGTACAACGGCGTCGACAAAGTCACCAAGGACAACTACATCGTCGGCATGAACTTCAACCCGACGTGGTACCAGGTGTTCCCCGGCATCGATATGTTCATGCCGGTCAGCTACAACGTTGGCCTCGCGGGCCAGTCGTCCGTGCAACTGGGCGGCAACAAAGGCACCGGCAGCTACTCGGTCGGCGTCGGCATGGATGTGCACAGTCAGTACCGCTTCGACCTCAAGTACGTCGATAACTTTGGCGACTTCGACACCTGTGGTTCTGCCGGTAATGCTTCCGCCCATGGCGATGGCGCTGCGCCTGGTGCCAACGGTCAATACAACTGCGTGCCCGGCCAGACCACTGCGTTTGCCGGTACCGTGGCCCAGCTCAAGGATCGCGGCATGGTCACTTTCACTTTCAAAACCACCCTCTGATCCGAGTGCTGTGTGTTAACAGGAGACACCCATGAATTTTGCTCAATCCATATTAGCCACCGCCCTGGCACTGGCCGTCGTCGGCTCCGCCCATGCGGCGGTCAGCGCCGATCAAGCGGCGAAACTGGGCACCAGCCTGACGGCAGTCGGCGCTGACAAAGCGGCCAACGCTGACGGCAGCATTCCGGCATACACCGGTGGCCTGTCTACCATTCCAGCCGATTTCAAAACCGGCGACTCGTTCCGTCCGGATCCGTTCGGTGCCGACAAACCACGTCTGGTCATCACGGGCAAAGAGCTTGCGCAACAGAAAGACAAACTCACCGCGACCACGCAGGCGTTGCTCACCCGGTACCCAACGTATCGCCTTGATGTCTACCCGACTCATCGCAGTGTCGCCATGCCTCAGGCCGTGTTGGACAACACCGCGAAAAACGCCGTGACGGCCAAGACCATCGACGGCGGCCTGGGTCTGGAAAATTCCCTGCCGGGTGTACCGTTCCCGATCCCCGCTGACGGCTACGAAGCCATGTGGAACCACTTGCAGCGCTATCAAGGCGTAGCAATGACCAACAAGTACGACTCGTGGAACGTTGACTCCTCCGGTACCGCTTCGTTGAGCTCCACGGGTGTGTTCAACATCGAATACCCGCTTTTTGCCCCGTCGCGCCCAGCGGGTCCGGTGACATCCGATGAAACGTACTACAAGATCAAGCTGGCCTACACCGGCCCTGCACGTCGTGCGGGTGAAGCGCTGCTGCTGATGGACTCGGTCAACCCGCTGCAACAACCGCGTCGCGCCTGGCAATACCTGCCGGGACAACGCCGCGTGAAACTGGCACCGGACCTGGCCTACGACACGCCAAACCCGGGTACTGTCGGCGCCGCGACCTATGACGATGCTTTCGTGTTCAACGGTGCGATGGACCGTTACGACTTCAAACTGGTCGGCAAGAAAGAAATGTATGTGCCGTACAACACCTACAAGTTGAGCTACCACAAAGACGCGACCGACGTGATGAAGGCCAACCACGTCAATCCGGACTTGCTGCGCTGGGAACTGCACCGCGTGTGGGTGGTGGAAGCCACGCTCAAACCGGGTAAACGCCACATCTACAGCAAGCGCACGTTCTACCTCGACGAGGACAGCTGGATCGCTTTGGCTTCCGACGAGTATGACGCTCGTGGCCAACTCTACCGTGGCGGTTTCGCCCATTTGACCTACAGCTACGACGTGAAGGCTCCGGACACGATCAACCACATGATCTACGACCTGGTTTCCGGTGCCTACAACGTGAACGGTTTCTACGGTCCTTACGGTGGCTTGAAGTACATCGATCCACTGTCGAAGGCGCAATGGTCTGCTGAATCGCTGGCTGGCGCCGGCATCCGCTAAACCCCCGACCCCCTGTGGGCGCGAGCCTGCTCGCGAAGGCGATGTATCAGTCGACATCCGTGTTGAATGAAAAACCGCATTCGCGAGCAGGCTCGCTCCCACAAGGGAACCGTGGTGTGCACCGAGATAATAATAATGACAATGATCAAGTGGTTTCTGCTGGCTGCGTTATCAGCTGCCATGACCGTGCCGTTCACCCGCCCGGTGATCGCCGGTGAATTCGCCGATGTGCTCGACACGCCGGCACTGCCAAGCGAGCTGGCCGCACAGTCGACGCTGACCGGGCTGACACACGCCGGTGACCGTCTGGTTGCGGTGGGCCAACGCGGGCACATTCTCTATTCCGATGATGCCGGTCAACACTGGCAACAGGCGCAAGTGCCGGTCAGTTCCGACCTGGTTGCCGTGCACTTTCCAACACCACAACAGGGCTGGGCGGTCGGACACGACGGCGTGGTCCTGCACAGCAGCGACGCTGGCCAAACCTGGACCCGACAATTGGACGGCCGTCAGGTGGGTCCGATCCTGCGCGATTACTACCAGCACCAACTCGCCAGCCAGCCGGATGACGCAGACTTGCAACACCGGGTCAGCGACGCGCAGCGCATGGTCGAGGAGGGTGCCGATAAACCCTTCCTTGATGTCTGGTTCGAGAACGATCAGGTCGGCTACATCGTCGGCGCGTTCAACCTGATTCTGCGCACCGACGATGGCGGCCAACACTGGACCCCGTTGCTGGAACGCACTGATAACCCGAGCGCCCTGAACTTCTACGCACTGCGCCCGGTGGGCGACGATTTGTTCGTCGTCGGCGAGCAGGGCCTGGTGCTGAAACTGGACCGCACGAGCGGCCGGTTCAATGCGATGCCGACACCCTACAACGGCAGCTTTTTTGGCATCACCGGCAAACCGGGCGCCACGCTGGTGTACGGTCTGCGCGGCAACGTTTTCCGCAGCACCGACAGTGGCGTGACCTGGACCAAAATCGAACTGGGTTTGCCCCTGAGCATCACCGCCAGCACCGTCACGGCCGATGGTCGCATCGTGCTGGTCAGTCAGGCCGGCCATGTGCTGGTCAGTAGCGACGACGGCGCGAGTTTTCACATTCAACCCGACACCAGGATGGCCCCCGTGGCTGCCGCCCAAGTGGCCAATGGCAGCTCGCTGGTGCTTGCGGGCACCCGTGGCTTGCGTCAATTGCCTCTCGAATAAGTCCGGCATCACATAGAGAACACCATGATGGGTCACTACGAACTCGAAACAATGCCGGTTATCCGCGAGCTCAAGGGCTTCGACGCGCGCTCCGGTAACGCCCTGGAACGGCTGATCTTCAACAATCGCTTGTGGGTGGTGCTGGCTTGTCTGCTGGTGACGATTGCGCTGAGCTACTTCGCCACGACGCGACTGGCGCTCAACGCCAGCTTCGAAAAAATGATCCCGCAGAGCCAGCCCTTCATCAAAAACTACCTGGAAAACCGTCAGGCCCTGCGCGGCCTGGGCAACGCGGTGCGGGTGGTGGTCGAGAGCAGCAACGGCGACATTTTTGACCCGCATTACCTCGACGCCTTAAAAGAAATCAATGACGAACTGTTCGTCACGCCGGGCGTTGATCGAGCCTGGATGAAATCGCTGTGGACCCCGGCGGTGCGCTGGACCGAAGTCACCGAGCAAGGCTTCCAGGGCGGCCCGGTAATGCCCGATTCCTATGACGGCTCGGCGCAAAGTGTGGCGCAGCTGCGGCAGAACATCGCCCGATCGGGGATTGTCGGCAGCCTGATCGGCAACAACTTCAAGTCGAGCATGATCTTCGTGCCGCTGCTGGAGAAAGACCCGGTCACCGGGCAGGCCATTGATTACCACCAGTTCTCCAGGACCCTGGAAGAAAAGCTGCGCAACAAATACGAATTCGAAGGCAGCGTTCGGGCGTCGGGGGAAGAGGGCAAAGGTCCACTCAAGATTCGTGTGATCGGTTTCGCCAAATTGGTGGGCGATCTACTCGACGGCCTGATGCAGGTGATGATGTATTTCGGCGCCGCCGCCGTGATTGCCACGGCCATCATCTTTTACTTCACCCGTTGTGTGCGCAGCACCGCGCTGGTGATTCTCTGCTCGGTCATCGCGGTGGTCTGGCAGCTTGGGCTGGTCGCGCTGTTCGGCTTTGCACTGGACCCGTTCTCGATTCTGGTGCCATTCCTGGTGTTCGCCATCGGCGTGTCCCACGGCGCGCAGAAGATGAACGGGATCATGCAGGACGTCGGCCGTGGCACCCACCAACTGGTCGCCGCGCGTTACACCTTCCGCCGTTTGTTCCTCGCCGGCCTCACGGCATTGCTGGCGGATGCCGTTGGTTTTGCAGTGTTGATGCTGATCGACATTCCAGTGATTCAGGACCTGGCGATCACCGCGAGCATCGGTGTCGCGGTGCTGATCTTTACCAACCTGGTGCTGTTGCCTGTGTTGCTGTCGTACTGGGGCGTAAGCCGCAAGGCCGCCGAGCGCAGTCTGCGCGCCGAGAACAAAGAGCTGCGTGGCAAAGGCATCGGCGCGTTGTGGAGTTTCCTCGATAAATTCACCGAGCGTCGCTGGGCCACCATCGCGGTAAGCGTGGCGGCTGTGTTGGCGGTGGGCGGGATTGTCGTCAGCCATCATCTGAAGATCGGTGACCTCGATCCGGGTGCTCCGGAGCTGCGTTCGGACTCGCGCTACAACCGCGACAATGCCTACATCACCACCAACTATTCGCTGTCCAGCGACCAGTTCGCAATCATGCTCAAGACCCCGAGCGAAGGTTGCCTGAAGTACCAGTCGCTGATTGAGGCTGATCGCCTGGCCTGGCTGTTGCAGCAGATTCCGGGTGTGCAAACCACGGTGTCGCTGACCAACGCGGTGCGCCAGATCACGGCGGGTTCCTATGAAGGCAACCCGAAGATGCTGACCATCGCGCGCAATCAGGACGTGCTCAACTACGGCGCGCAGCAGGCCTCGGTCAGCAGCCCTGACCTGTTCAACAATGACTGCTCGATGATGCCGATCGTGGCGTACCTGTCGGATCACAAGGCTGAAACCCTTGATCGCGTGGTGCAAGTCGCCGAAACCTTCGCCCGCGAGCACAGCAATGGCGAGCGCCAGTTCATGCTTGCAGCCGGCAGCGCCGGGATTGAAGCGGCGACTAACATCGTCGTCCGCGACGCGAACCGTACGATGTTGCTATACGTGTATGGCGCGGTGATTGTGTTGTGTTTCATCACCTTTCGCAGCTGGCGTGCAGTGGTGGTGGCGGTGGTGCCGTTGATGCTGACCTCGATCCTGTGCGAAGCCCTGATGGTCTGGCTGGGCATGGGCGTCAAAGTCGCCACGCTGCCGGTGATTGCGCTCGGTGTGGGGATTGGCGTGGACTACGCGTTGTACCTGTTGAGCGTGCAACTGGCGCAGCAACGTGCCGGGATGTCGCTGACCGAGGCGTATCGCAATGCCGTAGCGTTCACCGGAAAAGTGGTGGCGTTGGTCGGGATTACCTTGGCGGCAGGCGTGATCACCTGGGCTTGGTCGCCGATCAAGTTCCAGGCGGACATGGGCATTTTGCTGACGTTCATGTTCATCTGGAACATGGTCGGGGCGTTGGTGCTGATCCCGGCACTGTCGCACTTCCTGTTGCGCAAAGTGAAATAGAGGTCAGTCAGGAACGGGGCGGTGAAGCACCGCCCCGATGCCTGCTACCGCGCGGTTGTGGCTGCCAGCAACGGCGCCACTTGTTCATCGGTCAATGCCGCCTGGACTTCCATCTTCATGATGTCGTTCCACTCCAGCACCCATTGTTGAATCGGTACCGGATCACTCGCCTCTACGACGCCCATACCGCTCGAACCGCCTACGGCGTGCCAGCGTCCGAGCATGTGGACGCCGGTGGGTGGAACAGCCCCGGTCTTGAGAAATCGCTCGATCGCCTTGTTACGGTTTTCCGGATTAATCGACCAACTGACGATGAATAACATCGGCCACCTCCTGACCCCCGTTATCCCCTGTGAAGGCATAGCAGTGACCGGCAGTGTGCGTACGACCGCTGATCTTCTTTAATGGTTTTTTCAATCCGGTACGCTTCTTCGGCACAGGCCTCATGCGCCGCCCAACAGGTCGTTGGCGTTGAGGATGTCGTAGGCGATCTCGGGGCGCTTCTCCAGACTGCGGCGAATGGCGGCCGGGATCGACTGGCGGGTTTTTCGGCACAGCCCGGGCTGCTCGCCAAGAGTGATGCCGATGCCGCGCATGGTCCGCACTTCATTGAAACTGGGGACGATCTCGACGCGGATACCCAGTTGCTCATACATCCGCTGTTGCAGGCGTTCAAGGTCGGCCAGGCTCTGGAGGTTTTCCAGGCGGTCGAGCAGGCGCTTTTCTTCCGGACGGGTCAGAAACAGGATGCGCACGTCCGCCCCCGGTGTTTCCAGCAGCGGGTCACGCCCGCAGGTGCAGGCGCCGGGCGGGCAGGGTGAGCGGATCGAAACAGGGGTCGTCATGGGCCCTAATCATAGAGCGCTCCCATCCGCTTTGCCCATCGCTGAATCGTCAGTCGGAGAGATCGGTCGTCGGAATGATCTGCTCGTCCTCAACCGCCACACTGTTGGCGGTTTTCTTTTCCCGTCGATCGCTCATCAGGTGTTCAGTTGCTCACCGAATTCGGTCGGGGCTTTGCGCCCGACTCTTTCAGGATTTACCCACCGGCCGCTGATCGTACCGCCGCGTTGGCCGCAGCGGATCCGATGATTCGGGTGGCTGGGTAGCGTAGTCGTGAAGAATCCCGCTCAAGTGAGCGGGATTTTTTTCAGATGTGGAAAGCCTGCCGGCCAACCAGCAGCCATTTGCCAGCCTTTTTCTGCCAAATCTGGAAGTTCTCGATTTCGGTCGGAATCACTTCGGTGCCCTTGAGCGCTTGTGCCGAGAAATGATTGCGAACCAACGCTACGTCACCGGAGACATTAATGGTCTGGTTTTGCATCTCCAGGGTTTTGAACGCGCTTTTACCGGTTTCGATATCGGCGATGAATTCGCTCTTGTCCTGAACCTTGCCGCTGGAATGCCCATAGGTCAGGTTCTCGGCGGTCAGGGCTTTCAGTTCGGAAATGTTCTTGTGCAGCATGGCTTGGGTCAAATGGTCGACGGCGCTGGCGACCTCTTTCTCGCCCGGTGCCGGAGCGGCGGCGACGTAGCCACTGAAAAGGCATAGAAAACCGACTAGCAGTTTGACGTTCTTCATAGGTGTTTCCTTGTTGTTATGGATTGAGTGACTCGTCGGTCATCGTACAACCTATGAGGATTTTAGAAAATACCCGGCACGACCCAACTTCAAGGTCGTGCGCGGGCCACGCGGTTTCACGCCAGCATCGACAGCAAACCACCCTGGCGATCCAGTTTGGCCAGGTCATCGAAGCCGCCAACATGGGTGTCGCCAATGAAAATCTGCGGCACGCTGCGACGACCGCTGCGGCTGAGCATCTCCTGGAATTTGCCAGGGCTGGACTCGACGTTTATTTCCTCGGCTGCGATGCCTTTACTGGCGAGCAGCGCTTTGGCGTTGCGGCAATAGGGGCAAGTGTCGGTGGTGTAGATCGTCACGTTGTTCATCGTCTGGACTCCTGCATGTATTGGCCGTGTTCACGCATCGATGGCGGGGAAGTCGATGTCGGTAAGGGCGAGGTTGTTGAGGTAGTTGGTCAGGGTTTGTGCCGCGATGTGGCCCACCACTTCAACGATCTTGGCGTCGTTGATGCCAGCCGCGCGCGCTGCATCGATCTGCTCGGGGCTCAGGTGGCCACGGCTTTCGGTAATTTGCTGGGCGAGGGTGGCGAAGGCATTCAATTGGCCATGTCGGGCGCTGAGGATGTCTTGCGCAGACAGCCCGGCTTTACCGGCAAACAGCGTGTGCGCCGCCAGGCAGTAATCGCAGCCGTTGACTTGCGAGGTGGCCAAAAATATCGCTTCTTTTTCCGTCGCGCTCAGGGACGTTTTGCCCAGTGCTGCGCTTTGTTGCAGGTAGGCGGCCAGAACGGCAGGGGCGTGCGCCAGGGTTTTGAAGACATTCGGCAAAAATCCGATTTTTTTCTGCACGCCTTCCAGCAGCGGGCGGGTGGTATCAGTGGCGTTTTCGAGGCTCAGGGCGGTGATGCGGCTCATGGGTGTTGCTCCGTCGATTCAAGCGCGGTGTGCGCTGGGTACGAGGTCTATGCTATTGCGCGGGAGTGGCCTTTTGGGTGCAAATCGTCGAGGATATGCGACAGATCGTCCAGATATTCACCCGGGAGCCGTTCCATGGATCGTTTGTCCACGTTGCTCACCCACTTCGGCGTCAGTGCCGGGACCTTCTACAGCGGGCATTTTTGCGGTTCCGCGGTGTTTGATGGCGACCAGTCAACGGGGCACCTGCACCTGTTGCAGACGGGCGAAGTGGCGCTGAAGCTGGCCGATGAACCCGAGCAAGTGCTCACCGAGCCGACGCTGATATTTTTCCCACGACCTTACCGCCACCGTTTACTCGCCAGCGAAGCCTCAGGCACCCAACTGGTGTGCGCATCGCTGGATTTCGACGGGGGCGCCGGCAACGCCCTGGCCGCGGCGCTGCCCGATTATTTGCTGCTCAAACTCGATAGCGTGCCAACGATGGCCGGCACCCTTGACTGGCTGTTCAGCGAAGCCTTCGGCGGCATCTGCGGCCGTGAAGCGATGATGGATCGACTCTTCGAACTGCTGGTGATCCAGCTGCTGCGGCATATTCTAAGCGACCGAAAGCAGGGGCCCGGCATGATGGCCGGCCTCGCCGATTTGCGTCTGGCGCGGGCTATGAGCCTGATGCATGACGCGCCGGAAAAAGCCTGGACCGTGGCCGAGCTGTCGGCGGCGGCGAACATGTCCCGCGCCAGTTTTGCCGAACATTTTCGTCAAGTGGTGGGGCAGACCCCGGTCGACTATCTGGTGAGCTGGCGCATCAGCCTGGCGCAGAAACGCTTGCGCGAAGGCAAGTCGATTGCGCTGATCGCCGATGAAGTCGGCTACGAAAGCCCTTCGGCGCTGGCCCGGGCTTTTCGCCGAAAAACCGGAGTCAGCCCACGCGAGTGGATGCAAGCCGGCAAACGCCCGCGATGATGGAGGGCTTTTGTGGTGGTGGGGGCTTTTGTGGCGAGGGGGCAAGCCCCCTCGCCACAGAAGCCCTTTGCCACAAGGTTTCAGGATCGTGAGATAGACTAACCAGCGGACATCCAACGATGGGAGTGAGCACCGTGGCGGGATTCACATGGATTCGCTGATCACCGCCGCCGCCCGTGCATTGGCGGCGGGTGATCCCCTTGGGGCGTTGAACCGGGTCGCCCTGCGCGACGATGCGCCGGCGCTGGCACTCCGTGGGATCGCCATGGCGCAGCTCGGCGATCTGGAACGTGCAAAGGCGCTGGTCAAACGGGCGGCGCGTGCATTTGGTCCAAAAGAGCCGATGGCCCGGGCGCGCTGCGTGGTGGCCGAGGCCGAAATCGCCCTGGCTTCTCGCGATTTGAGCTGGCCGGAAAAAGCCCTCGACGTGGCGCGCGCAACGCTGGAAGCTCATGGCGATTGGGTGAACGCGGCTCACGCGCGGTATCTGGAAATCCGGCGTTTATTGTTGATCGGTCATCTCGAACAGGTCGAGGATCGACTCGCCCAGCTTGACCCTGCGCCGTTGCCGCCAGCCTTGCGCGCCGCCCATGAACTGGTGGTGGCCGGCATCGCCATGCGCCGGCTGGAGATCAAAAAAGCGCGGTTTGCATTGGAACGGGCCGAACGCTTTGCGGGCGAGGCGGGTATCCCGGCGCTGAGCGCGGAAGTAGAGAGCGTCGCTCACGTCCTGAACACTCCCGCCGCCCGGTTAATCAGCCGAGGCGAGGCGCGACTGTTGCTGCTGGATGAGGCCGAAACGCTGCTGAGCTCAACATCGCTGGTGGTTGACGCGTGTCGATACACGGTGCGCGGCGCCGGTATGTCGGTGTCGCTGGCCAAACGCCCGGTTTTGTTTTCCCTCGCCCGGGTGCTGGCCGAAGCCTGGCCGGGCGATGTTTCCCGGGAAGCGCTCATTGCCTGCGCTTTTCGCTTGAAACTCAGTGACGAATCCCACCGCGCGCGGTTGCGCGTCGAGGTCGGGCGGTTGCGGGCGGCGCTTCGACCGCTGGCCGGGATCACGGCGACAAAACGCGGCTTTGCGCTGATGTCGCCGGACGTTGTGGTGCTGGCGCGACCGGTTGAAGAACAGCACGCAGCGCTGTTGGCATTTTTGGCCGACGGCGAGTCCTGGTCGAGTTCGGCGCTGGCGTTGGCACTGGGCACCGGTCAGCGCAGTGTGCAAAGAGCACTCGACTCGCTGGCGGTCGCCGGCAAAGCGCAGGCGTTTGGTCGGGGCCGCGCTCGCCGCTGGATGACGCCACCGATGCCGGGATTCGCGACGACTTTGTTACTCACGGCCTTGTTGCCGGGTGATTAGGATCCACTCCACACACCCAGTGAAGAGGATGTAACCATGAAACGCTCATCTGCTGAAATCATCCGTGAATACGGCCCGTTTCCCGGCGTCGACAGCGTTCACGGCGTCTCGTTTGACGGCCAGCACGTCTGGTTCGCTTCCGGCGAAAAGCTCAGCGCCCTCGACCCGGACAGTGGCAAACCGCTGCGTTCGCTGGATATCACCGCAGACGCAGGAACTGCCTTCGACGGCGAGCATTTGTTCCAGATCGCCGGGGAACACATCAACAAGATCGACCCCCAAAGCGGCCGCGTCCTGGCGTCCATTGCGGCACCCGGTGGCGGCACCGATTCGGGGCTGACGTGGGCGGAAGGCACGCTGTGGGTCGGGCAGTACCGGGGCCGCAAGATCCATCAGATCAACCCGGACACGGGGGCCATTTTGCGCACCATCGAGTCCAATCGCTTTGTCACCGGCGTGACCTGGGTGGACGGCGATCTGTGGCACGGCACTTGGGAGGAGGATCAGAGTGAGTTGCGGCGGATTGACCCGACCACCGGTAAGGTCCTGGAGGCCGTGGAAATGCCGCCTGGAGTGGGGGTGTCAGGTCTCGAGTCGGATGGTGGCGAGCGGTTTTTCTGCGGAGGGGGCAACAGCGGCAAAGTCAGGGCCGTGCGCCGGCCCGTGGCTTCCTAGAAAGTAAACTGGCGTGACGAGCGAGGCGCACTTTGGGCCAGTTCAATCTCCAGCAGGTGTTCAACCAGCACGTCATTGAGAAAGCGGAACTGATCATTGAGGCCGACCACTTCGTTGTTGAAGTGGTTGGCGGCTGCCGGCATCAGCAACGCTTCGAAATTCTGGTCGAACACCAGTGACAGCGCCTTGCGCGACACGAACTCCTGCGCGTAGTAGTTGGTGCCGAACACCGCAAAGCTCACGGAAAGGCTGACGGAGTGGATCATGATGGTTGCTCCTCGGTCTGACCGATGTCCAGGAAGAAACGGGAAAACAGGGTCAGCGATACGGCCGTCAGGGCCAGGCAGGTCAGGAGATGGATCAACATGGTGTGGCCCTCCGATACGGGCGTAGCGTTGTGATGGGGTGATGGTGCTCCAGGCTGTTTTATTGCGGAAGGCATTCGTCGCGATGGTGAATATCAACATTAATGATGGTGTTCTTCAGGCCACCTTCGCGATGAGGCCCTCAACCACGCCATTCCTCCCAGCGAACAAACTGCGACACCTATACTCAAACCAATAGGCCTGTGAGTTCCGGGCATTCTGCCCAAGGGCGACTGTAGGAAACCGCGATCTTGAACCTGCGTTCGCTGATCGTCGCCGTGTTGGTGGTGTTGGCGGGTTGCGCCACGCCTGTGCGTGCGCCTGTGGTGGAGCGGGTTGTGGTGGTGTCGGACAGCACGTGGCATCAGGTTGATCGCGAAATCGTCGAAGCCTCGCAATCAGCCACCGAACAGACCCGAATCTATGCCCGTGGCGCCATGGACTACTGGCGCACACGGGTCTACCAACTGACCGAAGAAAACTTCATTCCCTGGTTCAGCAGCTACTGGACCCAGGAATGGCTGTCGATGAAGGTCAGTTGGTACACCATCAGCGCCAAGGGCGAACAGGATGCCTCGGCCAAGCGCCTGGCAGAGTATTTGCTCGAGCAATATCAGCAACGCGTGCTGGCGCCGGTGGCGGTCGAGATCGATCCCGATGCAATTCTCGGCCTCGCCACGGCGTTCTACGTGGACATTCTTCAGGAAGAACTGCAGAAAATTTCTCAGCATCACGGCATACCGATGGCCCAGCTCAACGGCCGCATCCAGAAAATCCCCGCTATCGCCCTCGGGCCGCCACCCGCACGCAACGCCTCGCTTTATCAGGTCGTCCACACGGCGCCGCTGAATTCGCTACCGGCCTATGCGGCGCTGATCGACAAAATCCACAAGGCTGGCGGTGACAAAGGCGTCAGCTCGACTGACACCGCCATGGCGCCCGTGGCCAAGCGTGCCAGTCAGCGCATGGAGGCGGAAATGGCCCCGCGCGGGGCCGCCAGCGCGGTGGCCGCAGCGGCCGGTAAGCTGGCCGGGGGCTTGATCACCGTCGGTGTGGCCGGAATTCGCGCGCTCATTCAGGCCGCTGACCGGCCCGACAGCGAAGCGCTGATTCGCAGCAGCCTGGGCAATACGTTTGACAAGGCCTGGCTGAAACTGGTGCAGAATCCGACGACCGGCGTGATGGCGGGGACGCTGTACATGGCGGGGCAGATCGAGGGCAACCTGGCGGCGAGCGCCGCGCCACCGTCGGTCGGTTCGCCAGGCGGTGACGTCGATTGGAGCCCGACGCAATCGACTAACCAGCAGATCGACCCTCAACCCCCCGCAGGAGAATGACCATGTCCTACGTCGATGGCTGTGTGATTGCCGTACCGTCCGCCAACCGCGAGCAATTCAAGAAGCACGCCGAAATCACCAGCGCGATTTTCAAGGAGAACGGCGCTCTGAGCATTGTTGAATGCTGGGGCGATGACGTGCCGGACGGCAAAGTGACCTCGTTTCCGATGGCGGTGAAACTCAAGGAAGACGAAACCGTAGTGTTTTCCTGGATCATCTGGCCAGACAAGTCGACCCGCAACGCCGGCATGCAAAAAATGATGGCCGACCCGCGCATGCAACCGGACGTCAATTCAATGCCGTTCGATGGCCAGCGCATGATCTTCGGTGGCTTCAACATCCTCTATCAGTCCTGACACAAACCGCCGGATCACTCCGCGCTCGGGGTGATCCGGCAACTCTTGCGATGACGGATCTCGTTGTCCGTCGGCCGCTCCCTGACGAACTCGAAACGTGGCTCACCTTCGCTATAGTGAACCAGCCAGCCCCATTCCAGCTCGGACTCATCCTGCCCCGGTTGCGGTGGCATTGCCCACCATGGCTCTTTGCTGATGATCTGCCGCATGGCCCCCTCCCGTTGGTTTCGGTTGGTTCAACTATAACGTGCATGTCAGGAGGTGCCAGGCATGAGCGACGAATCCCATGCACCACTCAAACGGCTGTTTTTTGCATTTGATTGTGCGCCCGAGCAACGCAAGGCGATTGCCCGGTGGCGCAGTGCGCTACAGCTGCGAAGCGGGCGGCCGGTGCCGGCGGAGAACTTTCACCTGACGTTGCTGTTTTTGGGCTCGGTCGGCGTGGCGCAGATCGGCGAGATCTGCACGGCCGCCGCCAAGGTTCGCGTGCCGGGTGTGGCGTTGAGGGTGCTGCTTGATCGGCTGGAGGTCTGGCGCAGGGCCGGGGTGTTGGTGCTCGCGCCAGAGCAGGCACCGCCGGAGTTATTGCGGCTGGTGTATGCACTGGAACAGGCGATGTTGCCGTTTGGGCTGGAGGAGACGGCGAAGGAGTTTCGGCCGCATTTGACCTTGATGCGTGACTATCGGGTGCCGGTCCCGGAGTCCTCGACGTCGCCCGAGTTCTTTGTGCGGGCTGATCGGTTCGTGTTGTATGAATCGCATAAGGGGCGCTATCGGACGTTGGCCGAATGGCCGCTGGTGTCCGCCTAAAAAAAGGCGCCCGAGGAGGGCGCCCAAATTCACCTTAACCGAGAAAGCCAGGTGAGGCCGTTCTGCTGCAGGAGCGGCAGCGGTGGTAAGGCGCTGCGGGAACGGAAAACGTTGATACTGATCGACCTCACGCGGAACGTGGGCGATCTTTAAAGATTTTTACTTGCCCAATTTCACTCGCGTCCAGCCCCGGGTCATCACCCGCTGAATGCCAATCGGCATATCCGGAATCGCATACAGCGTCGCCATCACGGCTTGCGGCGGATACGACCCCGGATCATCACGAATCGCTTCGTCCACCAGAGGCGTCGCCGCCGCGTTGGCGTTGCTGTAGCCGATGTTGTTGGTGATCTCTGCGATGATGTCCGGGCGCATCAGGAAGTTCATGAACAGGTAGGCGTTCTCGACGTTCGCCGCATCGCGAGGAATGGCGACCATGTCATAGAAACTGCCAGCGCCTTCTTTCGGGATGCTGTAGTCGATCTTCACCGCGTTGCCCGATTCCTGCGCGCGAGCCTTGGCTTGCAAGACGTCGCCGGAATAACCGACGGCCACGCAGATGTTGCCGTTGGCCAGGTCGGAGATGTATTTCGACGAATGGAAATACGCCACCGACGGGCGAATCTTCATGAACAACGCTTCGGCTTCGGCGATCTGGCCTTTGTCCTGCGAGTTCACCGGGTAGCCCAGGTAGTGCAGGGCGGCCGGGAGCATTTCCGTCGGCGAGTCGAGGAAGCTGATACCGCAGGCTTTGAGTTTTTCCGCGTTTTCCGGTTTGAACAGCAAGTCCCAGGAGTGGGTCGGTGCGTTGGCGCCGAGCACCTCCTCGACCTTGGCCGGGTTGAAACCGATGCCGATCGAGCCCCACATGTACGGGAAGGCGTGAGCGTTATCCGGGTCGCTGGCAGAAGCGTTTTTCAGCAGGACCGGGTTGAGGTTCTTCCAGTTCGGCAGCTTCGATTTGTCCAGCGTCTGATAGACGCCAGCCTTGATCTGCTTGGCCAGGAAACTGTTGGACGGCACGACGATGTCGTAGCCGGATTTGCCTGCAAGCAAGCGTGCCTCAAGGGTTTCATTGCTGTCGAACACATCGTAGGTCACGCGGATGCCGGTCTCGTCTTCGAATTTCTTGACGGTGTCCGGGGCGATGTAATCCGACCAGTTGTAGACGCGCAGTACCTTGTCATTGGCCTGGGCGCCGGTAACCATCGCGCCCAATAAGGACAGTGTCAGCAGAGTCCTGCCAAACATTTTCATCGGTACAACTCCATTCTTTTTATTTAGAACACAAAACCTGTGGCGAGGGAGCAAGCTTCCTCGCCACAGTTAACTCAACAACGGCTTTAAGCCGTTGCTCCAGCCATTTGTTTGTTCGGTTGCTGCCACGACTCGCTGGCGGTCTGGTCCATCGCTTCCTGGATTGCACGTTTGCGGGTCGCCTCAGCGCGGCGGCTGAAGTACCAGACCATGAAAGTCACGATGGAAACGGCCAACAAAATCAGGCTGGCCACAGCGTTGATCTCAGGCTTCACGCCCAGACGCACCGCCGAAAACACTTCCATCGGCAAGGTCGTCGAGCCGGGGCCCGACACGAAGCTCGCCAACACCAGGTCATCCAGCGACAAGGCAAACGACATCATGCCGCCCGCCGCCAGCGATGGCGCGATCATCGGGATGGTGATCAGGAAAAACACCTTGAATGGCTTGGCCCCAAGGTCCATGGCCGCTTCTTCGATGGACAGGTCCAGCTCACGCAAACGGGCGGAAACCACCACCGCCACATACGCCGCACAGAACGTGGTGTGAGCGATCCAGATCGTGACGATGCCACGCTCCTGTGGCCAACCGATCAACTGCGCCATCGCCACGAACAGCAGCAACAACGACAGACCGGTGATCACTTCCGGCATCACCAGCGGCGCCGTTACCAGGCCGCCGAACAGCGTACGACCCTTGAAGCGTGTTACGCGAGTCAGCACAAACGCTGCCAGCGTACCGAGTGCGACTGCGGCCACCGACGTGTAGCAGGCGATTTCCAGCGAGCGCACCACCGAGCCCATCAGTTGCGTGTTGTCGAGCAGGCCGGCGTACCACTTGAATGACCAGCCACCCCACACCGTCACCAGTTTCGAAGCGTTGAACGAGTAGATCACCAGAATCAGCATCGGCAGGTAGATAAACGACAGGCCGAACACCAGCATCATTTTTGAAAAACCGAAACGTTTCATCCCCGTGCCTCCATCTCTTTGGCCTGGCTGCGGTTGAACAGCAGAATCGGCACAATCAGGATCAACAGCATCACCACTGCCAGCGCAGACGCCACCGGCCAGTCGCGGTTGTTGAAGAACTCTTGCCACAGCACGCGACCGATCATCAAGGTCTCCGGGCCGCCCAGCAGTTCCGGAATCACGAACTCACCCACCACCGGAATGAACACCAGCATGCAGCCGGCGATGATGCCGTTCTTGGCCAGTGGCACGGTGATTTTCCAGAAGTTGTTGAAGTTGCTCGACCCCAGGTCCGAACCCGCTTCCAGCAGGCTTTGATCGTGCTTGACCAGGTTGGCGTACAGGGGCAACACCATGAACGGCAAGTAGGCGTAAACAACTCCGATATAAACGGCAGTGTTGGTGTTGAGGATCTCGATCGGGTGATCGGTCAGTCCGGTCCACATCAAAAACGCATTGAGCAGACCGTTGTTGCTGAGGATGCCCATCCATGCGTAAACGCGGATCAGGATTGCGGTCCAGGTCGGCATCATGATCAACAGCATCAGGACGTTTTGCGTTTCCTTGTTGGCCTTGGTAATGGCGTAGGCCATTGGGAAACCGATCACCAGGCACATCAACGTGCTGAAAAACGCGACCTTCAACGAGCCGAGGTAGGCCGAGAGGTACAGCTCATCGTCGGTCAGCAACAGGTAGTTGCCGACGTTCAGGAACAGTTGAAACTTCTGTTCGGCGTAGGTGTAGATCTCCGAGTAAGGAGGAATGGCCAGCGCCGCTTCCGAGAAGCTGATCTTCATCACCAGGAAGAACGGCAACAGGAAAAACAGGCACAGCCACAGGAAAGGAACCCCGATGACGAGCTTTCGACCACTCGGCATCAGCCGCATGAACTGCTGATTGAGTGTTTTCATGAGCGCAGTACCACGCCGCTATCGTCTTCCCACCACACGTAGACGGTGTCGTCCCAGGTCGGACGCGCGCCGCGGCGTTCGGCGTTGGCCATGAACGACTGCACGACTTTGCCGCTTGGCAATTCGACGTAGAACACCGAGTGACCGCCGAGGTAGGCGATGTCATGCACCTTGCCTTGGGACCAGTTGTAGCGGTTCTCGGGCTTGACCGTGCTGACCAGCATTTTTTCCGGACGGATTGCGTAGGTGATCGATTTGTCCTGCACCGAGGTACTGACACCGTGACCGACGTAAATCTTCTGTTCCAGGTCCGGGCTGTGGATGATCGCGTGACCTTCAAGGTCTTCCACCACGGTGCCGTCGAAGGCGTTCACGTTGCCGATGAACTCGCAGACCATTCGGCTGACCGGTGCTTCATAGATGTCGACCGGGCTGCCGATTTGCGCGATCCAGCCCAAATGCATGATCGCAATGCGCTGGGCCATGGTCATGGCCTCTTCCTGGTCGTGGGTCACCATCACGCACGTCACGCCGACGCGCTCGATGATTTCAACCAGCTCCAGTTGCATCTGCGAACGCAGCTTTTTATCCAGGGCGCCCATCGGTTCGTCGAGCAGCAACAGCTTCGGGCGCTTGGCCAGGGAGCGGGCGAGGGCCACACGCTGACGCTGACCGCCGGACAATTGATGCGGCTTGCGTTTGGCGTATTGGGTCATGTGCACCAGGCGCAGCATTTCTTCAACGCGGGCGTCGATTTCGCTGGCGGGCAAACGGTCCTGCTTGAGACCGAAGGCAATGTTCTGCGCCACGGTCATGTGCGGGAACAAAGCGTACGACTGGAACATCATGTTGATCGGCCGCTCGTACGGCGGCATGTCGGTGATGTCCACGCCATCGAGGAAAATCCGCCCATCGGTCGGACGCTCGAAGCCTGCGAGCATGCGCAGCAGGGTCGATTTACCGGAACCGGAACCGCCGAGCAGGGCGAAGATCTCGCCTTGATGGATCTCTAGCGAGACATCGTCTACTGCGCAGGTTTCGTCGAACTTCTTGGTGACGCGGTCGACCTTCAACAACACCTTTTTCGATGTCTGGTGACCTTCAAGAGCCTTCCTGTAAGTGCTGGAGGCGTTTGCCATTTGAAACTCCCAACAGGTTTCAGTCGTCGGGCCAACGCGGCCTGACTTAATAGTTGATTGCAAGCCTGAACCGGGTACGGTCCCTGTAGGAGCCGAGCTTGCTCGCGATGAGGTCCTGACAACCGACATCAATGTTGGATGTTCGGCCGCCATCGCGAGCAAGCTCGGCTCCTACGGGTTGCCCATTCCGGTTTGGCTTATTCGGCGCCGCCGTCCTGGCTGCCTGGTAGTACTTGTTGTTATCGCAGTGTTGCTGTCGCGAGGGGCGGACGCGCAAAGGCACGCCCGTCTGACTCGCGGGGGCAGTAATCGGTTGTTTGTTTATTCAGTCAGCGGCTTTTACGCAGCGCGGCCCGTCGCCGGCACGCATCGCCGAACGCCTGGAAAATACTCAAATAAGGAGGATTGGTGAGCACTTGCCATTCCGGGTGCCATTGCACGCCGACGGCAAACGTCGGACTGTGCTCCACCGAGATCGCCTCGATCAAACCGTCCGGCGCAATCGCTTCGGCACGCAGGCCGGGGGCGAGTCTGTCGATGCCCTGGCTGTGAATCGAATTGACCCGGAACTCTGTCGGCAACTCCAGGGCTTCGAACACGCCGCCCGGTTGCACCGTCACCGCATGCGCCGGTGCGTATTGCACTGCCAACTCCGGACTGTCCGCTTCACGGTGATCGAGCATGCCCGGCAGTTCGTGGACCTTCTGGTGCAGGCTGCCACCAAACGCCACGTTCATTTCCTGGAAGCCCCGGCAAATGCCGAGCACCGGCACGCCGGCCGCAATGGCCGCACGTAATAAAGGAAGGGTCGTGGCGTCCCGCGCCGGATCATGATCCGTGCCGGGAGCGCTGGCCGGGCCTTGATAGTGGAAAGGTTCCACATTCGAAGGAGAGCCGGTCAGCAGCAGACCGTCGAGATGCGCGAGCACATCATCGATTTCAGTCAATTCGCCCAGGGAAGGTATGACCACAGGCAGCCCCAGAGCCGCGACGTTGACAGCACGCAAGTACTTGTCGCCGCTGATGTGGTAGGGGTGCAGGCCAATCTGTTTGACGCATGCAGTAACGCCGATCAATGGCTTGAATGCCATTTTTATCACCTCGAAGTTTCACACTTGAACGAGCTTTTCCGGAGCTTAGCCTTGTTGATTTTAATTAACAACTCCCATGTAAAAAATTCTAAACGCCGTGCGTCTGATCTTCAGTGATTACGCGGTGCGCACGACCTGTTTGGTACTCTCGTCCCCTGAAAAGGCCTAAAAATAAAGGTTGAAGGTCCAAGTGTTCGCTATTGACTTCACTTTGCCGTTCGGGTTGACTGGGCTCGTGAAAGGGTAGTGAACATAATAATTAACAGCTAAAAAATAGGTGCATCATGTCGGTCCCTCTGCGTGCCGTTCAACTCAACGAAGCAAACGCATTCCTTAAGAAATATCCTGAGGTTTTGTACGTCGACCTTCTGATTGCGGATATGAACGGCGTGGTGCGCGGCAAGCGCATCGAGCGCACCAGTCTTCATAAGGTCTACGAAAAAGGCATTAACCTGCCGGCGTCTCTGTTTGCTCTGGACATCAACGGATCTACGGTGGAAAGCACCGGCCTGGGTCTGGACATCGGCGACTCTGACCGAATCTGCTTCCCCATCCCCGGCACCCTGAGCATTGAGCCGTGGCAGAAGCGCCCGACCGCTCAATTGCTGATGACCATGCACGAACTCGAAGGCCAGCCGTTCTTTGCTGACCCGCGAGAAGTGTTGGCCAATATCGTGCGCAAGTTCGATGACCTGGGCCTGACCATCTGCGCAGCCTTCGAACTCGAGTTTTATCTGATCGACCAGGACAACGTGAACGGTCGTCCGCAGTCGCCGCGTTCGCCGGTATCGGGCAAGCGTCCGGTGTCGACCCAGGTCTATCTGATTGATGACCTCGACGAATACGTCGATTGCCTGCAAGACATCCTCGAAGGCGCGAAAGAGCAGGGCATCCCTGCCGACGCCATCGTCAAGGAAAGCGCCCCGGCGCAGTTCGAAGTCAACCTGCATCACGTCAACGACCCGATCAAGGCCTGCGACTACGCGGTATTGCTCAAGCGTCTGGTGAAAAACATCGCCTACGACCACGAGATGGACACCACGTTTATGGCCAAGCCGTATCCGGGTCAGGCGGGCAACGGTTTGCACGTGCACATTTCGATTCTCGACAAAGAAGGCAACAACATCTTTGCCAGCGAGGATCCCGAGCAGAACGCCGCGCTGCGACACGCGATCGGCGGTGTGCTCGAGACCCTGCCGGCGCAGATGGCGTTCCTCTGCCCCAACGTCAACTCGTACCGTCGTTTCGGCGCGCAGTTCTACGTGCCGAACTCGCCGAGCTGGGGCATCGACAACCGTACCGTGGCCGTGCGTGTGCCAACCGGTTCGCCGGACTCGGTGCGCATCGAGCATCGCGTTGCGGGTGCCGACGCCAACCCGTATCTGTTGATGGCTTCGGTGCTGGCCGGCATTCACCACGGCCTGACCAACCAGATCGAACCGGGCGCCCCGGTGGAAGGCAACAGCTACGAGCAAAACGAGCAGAGCCTGCCGAACAACCTGCGCGACGCACTGCGCGAGCTGGACGACAGCGAAGTCATGGCTCGTTACATCGACCCGCTGTACATCGACGTGTTCGTGGCGTGCAAGGAAAGCGAGCTGGCCGAGTTCGAGAACTCCATCTCCGACCTTGAATACAACTGGTACTTGCACACGGTTTGATTGGCACAAAACAGTCAGTTAAGGGTGGATACACAAATTATGTGTCCACCACAAAACCCTGTGGGAGCGGGCTTGCCCGCGATGGCGTCATCACAGTCAACAATGATGGTGCCTGATACACCGCAATCGCGGGCAAGCCCGCTCCCACAGGGACTGCTGTTTTCTGATCCTTAGCCGACAGGCATCAATCCAACGATCACCAATTCCTCTGCGTCGAGTCACAACCATGACAAACACTCGCAGCGACTGGGAACAACGCTTCCAGTCCCTCACCATCGAAGCCCGTGCATTCATCGACGGTCAATATTGCCCGGCACTCAGCGGTGACACCTTTGAGTGCATGAGCCCGGTCGACGGCCGTTTCCTGGCCAACGTTGCCAGCACCGACGAAGCCGACGCCAATGCGGCCGTCGCTGTCGCGCGCCGCACCTTTGAGTCCGGGATCTGGGCCAACCTCGCCCCGGCCGAGCGCAAGCGCACCCTGATCCGCTTCGCCGACCTGATCCTGGCCCACCAGGAAGAACTGGCCCTGCTCGAAACCCTCGACATGGGCAAGCCGATCAACGACTCGATGAGCATCGACATCCCGGCGACCGCCAACGCGATCCGCTGGAGCGCCGAAGCCATCGACAAGATCTACGACGAAGTCGCCGCCACCCCGCACGACCAACTGGGCCTCATCACCCGCGAACCTGCGGGCGTCGTCGCCGCCATCGTGCCGTGGAACTTCCCGTTGATCATGGCCAGCTGGAAGTTCGCCCCGGCATTGGCTGCGGGTAACTCGTTCATCCTCAAGCCGTCGGAAAAGTCGCCGCTGACCGCCATCCGCATTGCGCAACTGGCGCTGGATGCCGGCATCCCCAAAGGCGTGTTCAACGTCCTGCCAGGTTACGGTCACACCGTCGGCAAGGCGCTGGCGTTGCACATGGACGTCGACGTGCTGGCCTTCACCGGGTCCACCGCGATTGCCAAGCAACTGCTGATCTACGCCGGGCAAAGCAACATGAAACGCGTCTGGCTCGAAGCAGGGGGGAAGAGCCCGAACGTGGTGTTCGCCGACGCGCCGGATTTGCGCGCGGCAGCACAAGCGGCGGCCGGTGCCATCGCCTTCAACCAGGGCGAAGTCTGCACCGCTGGATCGCGCTTGCTGGTCGAACGCTCGATTCGCGAGCAGTTCATTCCGCTGCTGGTGGAAGCGCTGCAAGCCTGGAAACCGGGACATGCGCTGGACCCGGAAACCACGGTCGGCGCCGTCGTCGATCAGCGTCAACTGGACAACGTCTTGCGCTATATCCAGGTCGGTAAAGACCAGGGCGCGCAACTGATCGCGGGCGGCAGCCGCACCCTCGAAAGCACCGGTGGCCTGTACGTGGAACCGGCGATTTTCGACGGCGTGACCAACGCCATGACCATCGCCCGCGAAGAAATCTTCGGCCCGGTGCTGTCGCTGATCACCTTCGACAGCGCTGAAGAAGCACTGGCGATTGCCAACGACAGCATCTTCGGCCTGGCCGCCGGCGTCTGGACCAGCAACCTGAGCAAGGCCCACACCTTCGCTCGCGGCTTGCGCGCCGGTAGCGTCTGGGTCAACCAGTACGACGGCGGCGACATGACCGCGCCGTTCGGTGGCTACAAGCAGTCGGGTAATGGTCGGGACAAATCGCTGCATGCGTTCGACAAATACACCGAACTCAAAGCGACCTGGATCAAGCTCTAATACCTATAAAAAAAGCGACGGTCGCCGGCACGCTGCCGGTGGCCATCGGAGAAACGTATGAAACACACCACACATGTAAACAGCTACTACGCCGCCACCCGTAACTTCACCGGCGAATTCCCGGTGCTTGAAGATCTGGTGGAATGCGACGTCTGCGTGATCGGCGCCGGCTACACCGGCTTGTCCTCGGCCCTGTTCCTCGCGGAAGCGGGCTACAGCGTGACCGTACTCGAAGCCGCCAAAGTCGGCTTCGGCGCCAGCGGTCGCAACGGCGGCCAACTGGTCAACTCCTACAGCCGCGACGTCGATGTCATCGAAGAACGCTACGGCGACAAGACCGCCGAAGTCCTCGGCAGCATGATCTTCGAAGGCGCCGACATCATCCGTCAGCGCATACAGCACTACGACATCCAGTGCGACTACAAGCCGGGCGGCATCTTCGCCGCGATGAACAAGAAGCAACTCAAAGGCCTGGCCGAGCAGAAGAAGAGCTGGGAACGCTACGGCAACAAGAACCTGAAAATGCTCGACACCGCCGACATCAAGCGTGAAGTCGGTTCCGACGCCTACGTCGGCGGCCTGCTCGACATGCAGGGCGGCCACATCCACCCGCTGAACCTGGCCCTCGGCGAAGCCTCGGCCATCATCGGCCTGGGCGGCAAGATCTACGAGCAATCGGCGGCGGTGGAAATCACCTACGGCGAACCGATCACCGTGCGCACCGCCAAAGGCGTGGTCCGCGCCAAATACCTGCTGATCGCCGGTAACGCCTACCTGCCGCAGGGCCTCGACAATCGCGTGACCAGCAAAAGCATGCCGTGCGGCTCGCAAATCGTCGTCACCGAACCGTTGTCGGAAAAGGTTGCGCGCAGCCTGATCAAAAACAACTACTGCGTCGAAGACTGCAACTACCTGCTCGACTACTACCGCCTCACCGCCGACAACCGTCTGCTGTACGGCGGCGGCGTGGTCTACGGCGCGAGGGAACCGGACGACATCGAACAACTGATCCGCCCGAAAATCCTCAAGACCTTCCCGCAACTCAAGGACGTGAAGATCGACTATCGCTGGACCGGCAACTTCCTGCTGACCATGTCGCGCATGCCGCAATTCGGCCGCATCGAGAAAAACGCCTACTACATGCAAGGCTACAGCGGCCACGGCGTCACCTGCTCGCACCTGGCCGGCAAACTGATCTCGGAAATGATCCGCGGCGACGCCGAACGCTTCGATGCTTTCGCATCGTTGCCGCACATGCCAATGCTCGGTGGCCGCACCTTCCAGGCCCCGCTCACCGCCATGGGCGCCGCGTACTATGCGCTGCGTGATCGGTTCGGTATCTAACCCGGGCACAAAACCTGTGGGAGCGGGCTTGCCCGCGATAAGGCCCGATCAGTCGCCATCAATGTCGCCTGACGCACCGCCATCGCGGGCAAGCCCGCTCCCACAAGTGGGATCCAGTCGATCACAGATCTTGTGGTCGCCACAGATCCCCGTGGCAGCGGGCTTGCCCGCGATGAGGCCCTACCAGCCACCATCAACCCCACCCAAACACCCTGTTTACAGGCCCAAACAACCTTTTCACCCACCCATTCATCGAACCTGCTGAGCAACACCACCAAACGTGATTTAATACCCGCCTTTCACATTTCCGGGACAGGGAAGCGGTACTTTCGCGGCCAAAAGTCGCCCGCCATCCACCCCCATAACCCTTAAGTATTCTTCGCATAAGGCTGTCATGGACACGGGCTCACGACTCAAATTAGTACGCGAAAGCTACAAACTGTCCCAGCGCGAGCTGGCCCGGCGTAGCGGCGTCACCAATGCCACCATCTCCCTGATCGAACAAAATCGCGTCAGTCCCTCCGTTAGCTCCCTGAAAAAACTGCTCGAAGGCATTCCCATGTCTTTGGCGGACTTCTTCACCTTCGACCAACCGCCCCGCGAGCACCAATACGTATTCCGCGCCAATGAACAGCCGGATCTTGGGCGTCATGGCCTGCGGTTGCTGCTGATCGGCGCTTCGGTGCCGAGCCGGCAGATGCGGCTTTTGCGCGAGCAATACGCGCCTGGGGCGAGTTCGGGGGAGGAGCCGATAGTGCATTCGGAAGGGGAGGAGTGTGGGCTGGTTACGCGGGGGACGGTTGAGTTGACGGTTGATGGGCAGATCAGCGTGCTGAATGCTGGGGATGGGTATTACTTCCCGACAACCCTGCCGCACAAGTTTCGCAATATTGGCCAGGATGAGGCGGAAATCATCAGCGCCAACACCCCGGCTAACTTCTGATAGCAATTAACTCTGGCAACGTTCAACTTGATTTTGCCCATTGATAAAAGTCCGATCCCTGTTCAGGTTTCGGACTTTTTATTTTTGCGACGCTCTAAAAATTACTCAGCTGAATCTACAAGGCTCCCATTATGGAGATTCTCTAAAGGCTTGGTTTTGGTGAGTTGCGTCTGGACCGTTGGGAAAAGTACGTAAGATCAAAAGAAGTAGCGTGTAGGGCTATTCGGATCGTCGCTCGTTTGGGGCGTTTGTTAAAGTGAGAAATAGCAATGATATGTTTATAATTTGGGGCGCATGCACTGATTGTATCGAAGCTCAAAACTATCAGACTGTCTGAAGGGGGTAATAATGCGGTTGCGGGTTTTCTTTACAGTTTTAATTTCGGATTTGCTAGCTGTGATGCTTTCCATGTTTTATGCTTCATTGGTTGCGTGGTTAATAGAGAGTGTAATCCCTTTAAATGGCATTTATTATTGGTTAGTGTTAGGTGTTCTCTTTGTTTTTTTGTTGTTTGTTAGCTTTTATTACTGTTTTCCCAGCTACGTTGATGTTTCACTTGGGCGTGATTTTAATCCCGGAAGAGATTCTGCTTGGGTAGCGTATTTTGGCGCTTTTATCGGTTCTTTGTTGTGGGCTACCGTTATCGTTCTACAAATGAATAAGGCGTTTTCGCTGCAAGGCGATCTTTCTTTTGTTGCTGGTGTGGCAGTTTTTATGCTGGTTTTTTCCTGCGTATGCATTTATATAATGCAGCTGCGCCGAAAAAAGTGATGTGTTTAATGATGTGTTTTATTTAAAAGCCGTTTCTTCAACTATGTTTTTTATAGTGATTGTATCGATCAATGCTTCAAAGGCCAGTGCCAGCTTTCCCATTTGTCTGTAAGCTCGTTCATAATTGGTAGGGTCTTTCCTGAAAAGCTCAAGCTTGTCAGGTTTGCGCACTAAACTCATTGCGCCGAAAGCTGATAGCCCTAAGTCCACAGAGTAATAGGCAGTGTTTCCGGCCTTCGTGTTTTTGGCTAGATATTGATATGTTTTCCTAACCGGTCCTACTGTGCCGGATGCGTCAGGTCCGTTGTATATATTTCCTGCACTTTCATAAATATTATTAGCGCCATGGGCGATATAGGTTAAGCCACTGGTTAATTTAATGCCTCTTGAATTTCCAAGTGATGAAGCCCCGGTTTGGATCTGCAGTACTCCCGCTAAAATTCCAATGCCATTTTGAGTGTAAAACATCGCTTTGGATGATAATTCGACATACTCGTCTCTGATCTTTTGCAAACCCTGTCGCGCACTGATCAAGCGTTCATCAACCGCCTGGACAATCTCGTTAGCAAAAGATGAAACGATCGAACTAAATTGCAGCTGCAAAAAACTATCGTACAACTGCGCAGCGCTAATAGTGCACCCGAACGTCACAAGATCGGACGCAGCTTTAGTCACGTCGTGGATGTCACAGGATTCCTTACTCATCCTCATTTCCCCAAGTACTGTAAGCACTTGTACCGGCCTGAATGTGCGTCCAGCTAATATCGCGATAACGGATCGATACTAGTTCTTGTGGTTCCGCGTCGTTCATATGAATGGAATGAGGTACTTGGAGACTAACGTGTACGACTTTTGCCCCTGTGAGTCGTATTGAGTAATACTTATCCTGTCCGCCAGCCGGCGAGGTCCGGTAGAAGTTGATTGTGCACTCTACTTCCTCGCGCTCATGCAGTGCACTGGCCAGTAGTGGTGAGGATTTATCAATATTTTTGGTGATCATAATAGGCATGTGATTGCCCCGGCCGCCAGAAACTCCGCCATCACTACCCGTCATCATATTGTGGGAGTAAGCCAAAATCATGACTTCGTCTTCATGGCCAATCTGACATTTGTTGCCTATAGAACTTAGGCCTGAGCAGCCAGCAGAAATCAAACCTTGGCGTTTCCCAGTGATGCTCATATAACCATGACTAGCCATGCGAACGGTTCCTTTTTTTTGCTCTTGGCGATTGGGTACTATATTTCAGTGTTGAATGGATTCTATTCGGAATGTTTTAGCTTGTATTCTGTAATTAAGATTTTCATGAAATACGGATTTTTCTTACAGTAGATAAAGAAATTTGTAGTTGAAAAGTCCTACGCGTGCTGGCGTTTTCTATCGTGTTATACAAGAAACCGAGACTGATTTATCTACGGCTCGGCTATATATGGTGGCGGGCACGTTTTGTAGCTCAAAAATAAACTCCTTTAAGAAGGAGGGTGGGTACTAACACAAATAAAAAAGGTGACGGGGCTATTTTAATAAATAGATCTGTCACCATTGTGTCCTAGGATTGTGCTGCTCCATTCTCTCGATTGTCGGTGCCAGCCGATCGCTGAACTCGAACGTTGAGTTGACCTTGGTCAGAAAGCGTTCTTGTTAATGCTTCCTGTAGCTTTTGCTGAGAAACCAGCAGGTCTTCATTGACCGGGAAATCAGTGATTTTCATGCTGACCGGCTGTTCCCCGGAGAGAACCTTAATCGTCAATTTCCTGAGCAGATACTGATCATTCTCTAGATCAGCATAGCCCTTTGGCATGTAGGCCCCATCGCGAAGCAGTACTCGATCGTAACGAAGGTCAAGATCCGATGCCATTGAGCCTAGCAACCCAACGAACAACGCCTGTTTTTTCTCGACCCACCTTTCGAAATTTGTCTCGTTGTAGGGTGTGTTTAGATGTGCGAGATACTCCTTCCAAGCATCTAAAACGTCATTTTCAGTTTTTGTACGTTGGTTTGATTTGCCGCCGTTGAATGCCAAATCAATCATGTTTAGCGCGCGAACATGTTCCGGTGCCAATGTCACTCCACGCGTAGCCATTAGATTGCGGAAAACCCACATTTTTTCATTACGGGTTTCACCCCTTCTTTCTAAAAATTTCTGGACTTGGACAGCCAAAATTGGCCCCAGTAGCGTCGCTGCGATAGTACCTATACCAAAAACCCAGCCCGCTTCCATACCTAAGCTCCTAACTCAGTTCAGCACGCATACAAAAATGCATGTCGTGTTTAGCGTAGTCGAGATGAGGCTAAGACATGTGCATGTCATAAGACCAAAGCTCTGAAAGCATTTTTCCCCTCCCTCCAACGGGTGGATCTTTTTTGTGCAAGCTTTCATGTGGTGGGCAAGAAAGGCGACAGATCTATTTGAATACATAGATCTGTCGGCTTTGTGTCCTGTAGTAGCAGCCGTAAATCCTGAACGCGCGAATTTCCTGGATCACCACAACGTCCGATTTCACGACTGCTAAGCAGCCGGACGCAGGCTTCGCCTGTTGCCACAAGGTTCGTTACAGCTTAAGTGCACCGTATTCCGCAACAACGCAGGTTTTCTTTCTGCCGAAATGTGGTCATTTACCCTTAGGCATATCAAACCCAAGCTGCTCAATCACCCGAAACACATCGCTCACGTCTTGGATCAGGATCCGGGCGATGTTGGTGACGGTATTGATATCGTTTTCAGCGTAGTCGGGGAGGCTGGTGCAGGCCATGAGGTTGAGGTATTTGAGGACGGCGCTGAGGCGTTCGCTGACGCAGTTGTGGAGTTCGCGCAGTGGGGCGTCGCTGTCGATGAGCAGGACGGGGTAGTCGGTGGCGAGTTGGGACATTGGGGTGAAGCGGCGGGGCGGGTTGTCTGTTTTCATTAGATAAGATTCTTTTTAAGGGAATTAACTGCCACCTTTTTGCTGCGATACAAAATGGGTGGCAACTGTGCGCGGGTTCGCAGACCAGGAAGAATCAAACCCGGCAGACTCGAAAGTCTCCCACGCACAGCCGCCATAAACTGCGACGCAGGCGAAGCTCGCCTGGGTGTCTTATGACGGTGCCGGCTGATTCTATTCTGTAGGGCTGCGAAACCCAATCGCTAACTGCGGTCAGCGACGGGTCGAATATAGGCGTCGATTTTGGTGGCTGCAAACGGGGTTGTAGGACGTAAATGCAGGTTTTGGGTGGATGGTTGAGACTGCGTTTGGTTGAGTCGCTGTCGTGATATCAGAGGTTGTTTAGTGTCAGGTGGACGTTGCTTGCCGAGTTTGCGGCTGCTGCGCAGCCGGACGCAGGCTTCGCCAGCTGCTACAGGGTTTTGGGGTGTTTAAAAGTTTGGTGCACGTTGGGGCCGCTTCGCTGCCCAACGTGAGCAAGCTCCCTCGCCACAGTGGGCGATTTCCTACACGATTTTCGGATGGCCAGAAATGACAAAGCCCCAAATCATCAGGGCTTTTATCGTTTGATGTCATTCCCTCGCCTGCGGCGAATGCGGGTTGTGTTCGGTATCTTTCGGGCCGAACGCTGCCCATGCCAGGACCCCAATCAGCGGCACGAACACGATCACCACGATCCACAAAAGTTTGTTGCTCGATTTGCCTTGGGCTTTTCGAACTCGGTTGATGGCCCATAGCTCGATCAGCAGAAGCACTGCCACGAGTACGATCCAGATTGTTTCGGTTTGCATTGATCACCCTCCTGATAGTCATTCAGTTAGGTGAGCTGCGGTGGGCGGGGTTCATTTAATTTTTGGTTAAGCGGGGTTGCTCGCGATGGTGGTCTGTCAGGCAATTCAGAATTGACTGTCAGGGCCTCATCGCGAGCAAGCTCGCTCCCACAGGGATTGTGGGGATAATTAGAGGGAGGTGGCCAGTTTTCCGGTCGAGAGACGGCGCTTGTACGCGCTGTCACGGTTCGCCAGCCAGTAGTAGAGCGGCGAGGTGATCAGCAGGCCAACCAGCCAGGACAGGTCCGCGCCGTTGACGTGTTCCGAAATCGGCCCGACGTACAGCGGCGTGTTCATGAACGGTATCTGCACGACGATGCCAATCGCATACGCCAACAACGCCTGCGGGTTGTACCGGCCATAGATCCCGCCATCGACTTTGAAGATCGAACCGATGTCGTACTGACCTTTGTGAATCGCATAGAAGTCGATCAGGTTGATCGCGGTCCACGGCACCAGCACCACGAGCAGCACCAGCACCATGTCGACGAAGTGGCCGATGAAGTTGGCCGAGGCGCCGACGGCAGCGAAGCAGCAAGCGGCGAGGACGATGACCGAGAGCACGGCGCGGCTTTTGGCGGTGGGAATCCAGCGATAGGCGAAGGTTTGCACCAGGGTGATCAGCGACAGCACGGCGCCGTAGAGGTTGAGGGCGTTGTGGCTGATGACGCTGAGCAAAAACAGCACGAGCATCAACGGGCCGATGGAGCCGGTGGCGAGTTTGACGGCGTCCATGGTGTCCATGCCGACCGGCGTGGCGAGGACGGCGACGGCGCCGAAGATGAACGAGAGGCTGGAGCCGAGCACGGTGCCCAGGTAGGTGGTCCAGAAGGTGGCGGCGACGGGTACGTTGGTCGGCAGGTAGCGCGAGTAGTCGGACACGTAGGGTGCGAAGGCGATTTGCCAGAGCGCGGCGAGGGACACGGTGGCGAGCCAGCCGGACAGGTTGAAGCTGCCGCGGGTGAGAAAGTCGGCGGTTTGTACGTGAGTGAAGATGTAGCCGAAGCCGAGCACGATGCCGGCGCCGAGCACCCAGGTGCCGATGCGGTTGAGCACGTGGATGAAGCGGTAGCCGATGATGCCGATGATGCCGGAACCGAGGGCGCCGATGACGATGCCGACCGGCACCGGCACGCTGTCGACCACGCCATGCAGAGACTTGCCGGCGAGGACGATGTTGGAGGCGAAGAAGCCGATGTACATGACGCCGGCGATCAGCACCACGAGCAGGGCGCCGAGAGAGCCGAACTGGGCACGGCTCTGGATCATTTGCGGGATGCCCATCTGCGGGCCTTGCGCCGAGTGCAGCGCCATCAGCACGCCGCCGACCAGATGGCCGACGAGAATGGCGACGATGCCCCACACCAGATTGAGGTGGAACATTTGCACGCCGAGGGCGCCGGTGACGATGGGCAGCGGCGCGATGTTGCCGCCAAACCAGAGGGTGAACAGGTCGCGGGTCTTGCCGTGACGATCTTCGGGCGGCACGTAGCCGATGGTGTGTTTCTCGATGAGCGGGACGGAGGTTGTTGCAGCGGTAACCATGACGAACTCCAAGGCAATGTGAGTACGTGGACGTACTTCGGTGAGCGCCGCACGAGGGCAACGCTTTTCTTGTTGGAGTTGATGATGGGCGGTGGGCGGGGAGAGATAAATTAGTAAGATTGTGGGTATAAACGTTAAAAAAAGTATGCCGGTTGGTCGCTGGAAATCCGGGGAGAACAGGGGCTCGTTACGGAAGCGATACTGTGGGGGCTAGCTTGCTCGCGATAGCGGTGTGACAGTCAACAGAGATGTTGAATGCCGGTCCGTCATCGCGAGCAAGCTCGCTCCCACAGGGTTTTTTGGTGTTTGTGAAATTGCGGATCAGCTGATCGATTGCAACATCCGTTGCAGCATCGCATCGCATTCGTTGAGTTGTTGGAGGCTGACGAATTCGTCGGGTTTGTGGCCCTGATCCATGCTGCCTGGGCCGCAGACGACGGTGGGGATGCCAGCGGCGTCGAACAGGCCTCCCTCGGTGCCGAAGGCCACGGTGCCGAATTCCCGGGAACCGGAAAACGCGCCAATCAACTCAGCGGCTTCGCTGTGCGCTTCCGTCGCCAGACCAGGGTACATCGACAGCTCGCTGAAGCGGATCTCACCCTGTTCACTCACGGCACGCATGCGCGGCAACACCTGTTGCTCGGCGTAGGCTTTCAGTTCCTGCGCAACATCGTTGGGATCAAACGAAGGCAGGGCACGGATTTCGAAGTCGAAGCGGCAATCGGCGGGGACGATGTTCAACGCCTTGCCACCCGCAATCACCCCGGTTTGCACCGTGCTGAACGGCGGATCGAAGCGCGAATCGTGAAACTCTGGCGCCTTCAGTCGGCTGCCAATCCGCCCCAGTTCACCGATCAATTCAGCCGCGTATTCAATCGCGTTGACCCCCAGCGGCGCATACGCCGAATGACACGCTTGCCCGTGAACATCACAACGCATTGCCAGTTTGCCTTTGTGCCCGAGCACCGGTTTCAGCTCGGTCGGCTCGCCAATGATGCACAGCATTGGTTTGACCGGACGCTGTTCCAGTTCCGCCAGCAACGAGCGCACGCCCAAGCAGCCGACTTCTTCATCATAAGAAAGCGCGATGTGCACCGGCATTCTCAGTGTGGCGTTCACCAGCGACGGCGCCAGCGCCAGCACGCAGGCGATGTAGCCTTTCATGTCCGCCGTGCCGCGTCCGTAGAGTTTGCCGTCGCGCTCGGTGAGTTCGAACGCCGGCACGGTCCACGGCTGACCATCGACGGGCACCACGTCGGTGTGCCCCGACAGCACGATGCCCGGGATGTCCGCCGGGCCAATCGTGGCGAACAGGTTGGCCTTGCTGCGTTGTTCGTTGTAGACCAGCTCGCACGGCACATCGAAGCCCGCGAGGTAGTCGCGGACAAACTCGATCAGGTGCAGGTTGGATTCTCGGCTGGTGGTGTCGAACGCTACCAGCGCCTGCAACAACTCGCGGCTGTGGCTCATCGGTCGTCTCCGGCGACGCCGTAGCCAGGGGATTTGTCCGGGGCGAGGGCGCGGTCGATGTAGTCCTGAACTTGTGGGCGATACGCGTCCCACAGTTTCTCTAGCTCACCGATAGGGTTTTCCTCGGCCCAGTCGACTCGCAGGTTGATGATCGGCCACGTCAATTCGCCCACGACGATCATCGCTGCCGAATGCACCGGCCCGGCTTCACCACCAGCAGCCATCGCGGCTTTCATGGCGGCAAGCAAGCGGTCGGCCAGTTGGCCTTCGCCGTGTTCGAACGCTTCGACCATCGCCTCGATCACCAAGCGGTCCGCGAGCATGTTGCCGGCCGCCACGCATTGTTCGCCGGACACGGCGTTGTGGTTGCCCAGGGTTTGCGCGCCGCTGAAATGCGCGGTGCGGCCGAGGTGGTCGATGGCGGTGATTTGCCGGTATTGGCTGTAGCCGTTGCGGGTCAGGACTTTGTCCAGCGCCTCGGCCGGTCCGAGGCCTTGCTCCATCAGGGCAAGGGTTTCGGGGCCGAGTGAGGGCAGGGTGATGTTTTGCGTCGAGACCGCGCCGACACCCGGCAGCAACCACGGACAACGGGCGCCGACGGCGATGCTGGAGGAACTGATCGCGATGCCGAACTGACCGGTTTCGGGACAACGGGCGGCGATGGAGAAGGTCATGGTTTTGCTCCTTGGTTAACCCTTGGCTATTGAGGTGTCTGGGCTGGCGCCTTCGCGAGCAGGTCGAATCGTCGCACCGCCGCTCCCACATTCGATGTATGTCGTACACAAATTCTGTGTTCACAGAAGATCAAATGTGGGAGCTGGCTTGCCTGCGATGGCCGCGACTCGGTCTACTTCCTTACTCAGGAATCACCGCAATCACATCAATCTCCATCAACCACTGCGGCTGCCCCAGCGCCGACACCACCAACCCGGTCGAAATCGGAAACACGCCCTTCAGCCACTTGCCCACTTCCTGATAAACCGGCTCGCGATACCGCGGGTCAATCAGGTAAGTCGTGGTTTTGACGATGTGGCTCAGGTCACTGCCAGCCTCTTCCAGCAACTGTTTAACGTTGCGCATCGCTTGCTCGGCCTGGGCTCGCGGGTCGCCCAAACCGACCAGTTTGCCCTCGAAATCAGTCCCGACCTGGCCACGAACATAAACGGTATTCCCGGCCCGCACGGCTTGGCACAAATCGTTGTCCAGGCTCTGGTTCGGGTAGGTTTCCTTGGTGTTGAACATGCGAATACGGGTGTGGGTTGGCGTGGCCATGTGAAGCTCCTGAAAAAGGTCTTAAGCGCTGACAGTGGTTTTGTGGGCGACCGGCACGGCTTCAGCCTGACGCTGCGCCGCATCGTGGTAGTCGAGGTATGAACGCTGGATGGCGATGTGATCGGCCACGTATTTCGCGTCGTGCCACACGCCCCAGATGAACGAAGACCCACGACGCGACTGCCACGGCAGGCCAAGGAAATAAACGCCCGGCTCGCTCGACACACCGCGCTGATGCTGCGGCTTGCCGTTGGCGTCGAAGGCATTGACCTTGAGCCAGCTGTAATCGGTGGCAAAACCGGTGGCCCAGATGATCGAGGTCACGCCGGCCTTGACCAGGTCGAGCTCAAGAATCGGATTCGTCACGCACGCCGGATCAGGGAAGGTAATGCGTGCTTCGGGTTCTTCCGGCAGGTCCAGGCCGTTGCGTTCGATGTAAGCGTCGGCGGCGTTGAGCAGCGCCAGATAATTCTCGTCACCGCGTGCCAGGTTCTCGGCCAGGTTCGGCTGGAACGTCGCCACGCCGCCCTTGAACGATTGGGTCAGGCCGACCAGGGTCATGCCGCGATGGGCAAGGCCACGGAAGTCGACGGTCTTGCCGCCATGGGCACCGCTGACCGCGATGGTCACGTGTTCCCGACCGGGTTTCATCGCCGCCTGATCCCACTCGCCGAGCACGCCCAGCCACCAGCAGAAATCCCGGTTGCGATAAGCGCGAGGCGGGCGGTCGTGGGCGCCGACCGAGAGGTAAACCTGCTTGCCCGAACGCTGCAATTCATCGGCGATCTGCACACCCGATGAACCGGCGCCCACCACCAGCACAGCGCCTTCCGGCAATTGCTCGGGATTACGGTAATCCGCCGAGTGGATCTGAATGAACGGCTGATCTTTGGGTGCGATCGGCGGGATCACCGGTTTCTGGAACGGCCCGGTGGCCGCCACCACACGGTTGGCCTCGATCACGCCGTCGGAGGTTTCAACGGTGAAGCCTGGGCGGCCGACATTGCGTGTGACGCTCAGCACGTCCACGCCGGTGCGCACCGGGGCATTGAATTTCTTTGCGTAGGCTTCGAAGTAGTCGGCAACACGTTCTTTCGGGGCAAAGCCGTCGGGGCTCAGGTCATCGAATTCCATGCCTGGAAAGCGGTCGTGCCATGCCGGACCATTGGCCACCAGGGAATCCCAACGCCCGGTGCGCCAGCGCTCGGCAATCCGGTTGCGCTCCAGTACCAGGTGCGGCACACCCAGTTTGCTCAGGTGTTCACTCATGGCCACGCCAGCCTGACCGGCGCCAACGATCAGCGTGTCTGTTTTTGTTTTTTCTTTGGTCATCTCTTTACCCTTCGAAGTGGGATTCAGGTCGCTAATGGCCTGCCATCTCTTGGGGTCAAGACTAGGGATCACCCTGGTATCGGTAAAATATTATTAAGCTGGCATTTGAGTATAAATAACTGAGGCAGAGCGCCCGGACCCGCCCGGGCCGCGGGTTTGGCGGAACGCGTGCCGGATGACTACTGCGCTTTCCAGTGCCCGCCGCCCGATTCGCAGTCAATCTTCGCCTGGCTCAAGTGTTCGGCACTGTAGTAGTACGTCGTGACCCGGGCATTGTCGGGGATGTTGAGCGAGGTGCTGTTTTTGTCTTTGCTGGTGGAGTGCGGGTTGGCCAACGATTCCTGGGTCAGCGTGGCGATGCACGTGGCCTGGTAGTGGTCGTCGCACTGCTCGACCTTTTTCTTGGTGCTGGTCAGCATGTCTTTGCTTTCGTTGCTGCACGACCAGTCGATGGCATTGACCGGCATGCCCTCGTACTCATAGCAGCTATGGGATTCCACCACCGGCACGGAAGGGCTTTGGGACCGGGTCTGGACGTCACAGCTTTCGGCCATGGCCAGCGCAGGGCTCAGGCAGGCGATCAGAAGCAGAAGTCGGGTGTTCATCGGGATTTCCTCTCCAATGGCGCCTGACTTCGTCGAAGTTTGGCGCGATAGGATTTCGAAAACGCGATGGGCCGCAGGGTTCAATTCGATTTTTAATCCGCTGCCGCCATCAGGCCGGGGCCTTAGTGCATGTTGCTGTGATCCATCGTGCCGAGTGCCCGCGCTTCGGCTTGCACTTCGATGGTTTCCTGCTCGCCCTTGGCGTTTTTCACGGTCAGGGTCAGCGGGACTGTATCGCCTTCTTTCACCTGAGCGGTCAGGTCAATCAGCATCACGTGGTAGCCGTGGGGATCGAAGGCCACAGGCTTGCCGGCCGGCAGCGCGACGGATTCGACCCTGTCCATTTTCATCACATCGTCTTTCATGCTCATTTGGTGAATCTGTACGGTTTTTGCCACCGGCGACTGAACGCTCAGCAGGGTGCTGTCGCTGTCGGCCTGCACGGTCATGAACGCGCCGGTGGACGGTTGGCCGGCAACGGTCGCGCGGACCCAGGCGTCGTGGACTTCGGTTTGCGCCGAGGCCTGGAACGCCAGGCCAATCAGCGACAGGCTCAAGGCCAGTTGTTTGATGCGCTTGAAGCATGTTGCAGTCATTAGCAGACCTCCATGACGGTGAGCAGATCTTCTGCGCACTCTTGGGCGGTAAGGGACGCGGACAGGCCCAGGCGCAAGTTGCCCCGGGAGTCGAAGACGTAACTGGTCGCGGTGTGGGAGAGGGTGTAGCTGTCACCGTTAGGGACTTTTTCAAAGAACACGCCGAACTCCTTGGCGGTGGCGGCGGTTTCTTCCAGCGTGCCGTGCAGCGCTTCGAACGTCGGGTCGAAGGATTTGACGTACTTGTCGAGCATCGGCGGCGTGTCGCGCTCAGGGTCCAGAGTGATGAAAATAACCTGAAGCTTTTCGCCATCGCGGCCCATCAGTTTTTTCGCCTGGGCGGCGCGGGCCAAGGTGGTCGGGCACACGGCCGGGCATTGGGTAAAGCCGAAGAAAATCATCGGCATCATCCCGCGATAGCTGGTCAGCATCCGGGTTTCGCCATCGACGTCCTTGAGCTTGAAGGTGCGGCCCATGATCTTGTCGCTGAGGTCCTTGCCGTACTTGAACGACAGCTTGCTGCTGTCATCACAACCGGCCAGCAGGCCGAGGCTCAACAGGCTCATGCCGCGCAGGACAGTGCGACGGGTATACAACGTACTCATGGGGGAAAATCCTGTGCAGCGACGTGAAATCCTGGGCGGCTGATCAACCAGACGAAAAAAGCGCGTGGATATTAACAAACTGTAGCGGTCCGCTGGGCATTGTCTGACCGGCGCGGGTGACGGGACAGACACACAATCGGCAGAAAACGACAGATCAGACGAACAGGGCGCCCTGCCAGCGGCAATTATCCAACCCATTTCCTGCCGGCTGCTAAGCTTCGACCTTGCAGCGTCCGCGCCTTCCCTGCGGGGCGCTGCAGAGGGTCAAGGAGTACGACTTCAGTATCAATTCCACCTCCAATGAGGTGGCGAGTGATTGTCGATAACCTGCACGGAGGCAGGCAATGGTGATCAAGCACGTTGGCAATTCGAGTGCCGAGGGTGTTCCCGAGCCACTGGATCGTGAAGACATGCAGCGGGTGTTGGCACAACTGTTGGCCAGCCCGGTGTTTGCCAAGTCCAGGCGGATGGGCGACCTGTTGCGCTTCCTGGTCGATCATGACCTTGAATATCCGAACATTGCGCTCACCGAGCACGCTATCGGCCTGGCGGTGTTTCGCCGTGATCCGGCGATTTACTGCACCGGCGACGATCCGGTGGTGCGCGTGCAGGTGGGGCGATTGCGCCGCAAACTCGCGGCGCATTACGCCACCAGCGGTCAGCAGGACCCGGTACACCTGAGTCTTCCGGCCGGGTGTTATCGCCTGGCCTATCAACGACTACGGCCCAAAACAATCGCGACGCGCCACCCGGTGTTGCAGATTCAGCCGTTCACCTGCATCACCCGCGACGGCGACGACTTTGCCCGGGGTTTGTGTGAAGAGCTGAGTTGCAGGTTGTTCGAATCGTTCGAGCACACGCAAAACCGTGGCAGCCACGTTTTGATGAAGGTGCCGCGCAGCAGCGTCAAAACCTCGGACCTGGTGCGGGCCGGGCGCGGTAATTATTCGCTGGAGGGCAGTGTGCGGGTTGAGGCGACGCGGGTCCGGGCCTCGGTGCGCCTGATTGATGTCGCGCAGGGGCGGATTCGCTGGTCAGAGCAGTTTGATCGCAATCGACCTTACGGCATCGCCACGCAGGAAGATCTGGCGGAATCGATCTGCCGTTCATTGACCGGGTATTTCGCCCGGGGCGGCAGTGACGCGTGAGCAGAGGGGCAACCGCAAGGTTGCCCCTGTTGCAGGTTTTACACGACGGTCCAGCTGCCTCCGGAGTAGAGGCGAGCGGCATTGTTGCCGAACGTCAGGTCGATCTCGACGGATTGAGACCGCGAGGTGCTGAACATGGTGCTGGTCTGCACATTCTGTTCGAACCACACCAAAATGGTTTCGACCGGGGTCAGCGCCGTGGAGCCGAGGACCACTGGATTGGAGGCTACGTAGATCGGGGTGCTGACCTGCTTGCCATCGATGCCGGTGGACAATTGGCTGACGCCCGGGTGGATATTGCCGTAATTGTTGATCAGGGTGATCGCCGTGTCAGGGCCGCCGCTCGTCGCCGGCCCCATCAACCCCGAAGTGTCGAGAATTGACTGTTGGCCCAGACCAATAGTGACAATGTTGGTCGAGACTTCCACTTGCACGTTGGCTTGAAATGTATTGGAACCGAACAGCTGATACTGCGGGGTCCAGCTGAAGGTGTTGTTGCTCAGGTATTGAACATAGGACTGCCAGACCACGTTGTAGGCTTCGTTACCGACCTTCTTCGCGAAACATAACTTGTAGCCTGATTGTTTGAGCGTGGTCAGGTCGCCGGCGGCGATCTGGATTTTGACCGACTTTTGAGTGGCCGCCAGCGTCGACGTCAGGACCTTGGCGTAATCAGTGCTTTTCAAGGCCGTTGGCGCGGCCAGCAGCGATTTGACCGCGGCCTGCACGTTGTCATGAAGTGTTTGTTGTTGCTCACTTACCGCAATGGATTTGCTCATGGTTTCCCTATTCCTTGGTGGGTGTGTCGGGCAATTAATGGCTCGTTGGCGCATTGACGGCTTCACTGTAGGCGGGCGCAGCGGAGCGGCGAAGTGTCTTGGCGTTACAGTCGGAGGGCGCATCAATACGTTTCCAGCCCGGCAGGTAACAGCGTGTGTAACGGCGGAGTATCAAACGATGAAACGGGGCGGCCCTTCGACCGCCCCACCGTGCCTTAGTGCGCGGCCGCACTCACCGTTGCGTCAGCAAATGTGAAGTTCCAGCCGTGATGGGGGGATCGGCGGGCAGCCGGGCTGAACGTCCGCCCTGCACACCGGAGGCACTACTCTATTGACCGGCCAGGCCCCGCAGAAGTGACAACATGGACACTAAGGTAACAGCGTGGACATCGTTGGAATCAGCCACGTAACAAGGGCGTATCACGGCGCAATGAAAGCGCGAATCGCTTGAATGGTCGCCGCCGGCGCTTCCTCCATCAGCCAGTGCCCGGCGCCCGGGATCACCACTTCGGTGACGTTGTCCGCCGCGTTGCGCATCACGATCGCTTCATTGGCCCCAAAGGATTTTTCACCGCCGATGGCCAGTACCGGCATGGTCAGCCGGGTCTTCATCGAGGCTTCGTTGTCCACGGCGTCCTGACGAATGCTGCGGAATTGCGCGAAGGCCGCGTGCATCACACCGGGGCGGGCATAAAGCTTGGCGTAATGCTGACGGGTGGCCTCATCGACTTTGCTGCGGTCGCCCGCAAATTCGTTCCAGAAGCGGTCCAGGTAGATGCGCTCACGACCCGCCACCAGACGCTCGGCGTCCGGCCCGCCAAAGTCGAAGTGCCACAGCATCGGCGAGCGGACGATGTCGTTCCAGGGCGGGATGCCGGGCACCGGCGCATCCATCACCACCAGGCGATCGGTCAGTTGCGGATAACGCGAGGCATAGGCGAAGGCGACCATGGTGCCGATGTCATGGCCGATGACCACCGAATGCTCGATCCCCAGCGCGGCCAACACGCCACGGACGTCGCCGGCCTGGGTCTTCTTGTCATAGCCGCTCTCCGGGATCGCCGACAGACCGAGCCCGCGCAAGTCCGGCACCACGACGGTGTGGTCCTTGGCCAGGTCCGCCGCCAAGGGCGCCCACATATCGCCGGTGTCGCCGAAACCATGCAGCATCACCACGGCCGGCCCCTTGCCGCCGACGCGCACATGGATCTTGACGCCTTCGACCGTAATGTCCTGCGTATGAAATGCGGCGGGGAACGGCGTAACCCCGGCCAATGCCGGGAGACTGAGTGCAAGCAATAACGAAGCGGTCAGCAAGGTGCGCAGCATAGTGGTCTCTCCCAGGTACGCGTGGGAAGTGGCGTACCTGAAGCAGCGTAGACCGCTTTACGGCACGCGTTTTTCCATGGTCACCTTCAGCGCCTCCGTCACCAGCGCCACCACAATCGGCTCCGACGTCGAACGCATATCCCCAGCGACGGTGGCTTGCTGGGCTTTGACCTTTTCCACGTATTGCGAGGCCGGACCATCCGCGACGAGCGATGACAGTTCTTCTTCGGAGAACGACTTCTCATAGGCTCGCGCCAGGTTCTCGTCCCATTCCGGCTGGTACTTGGGCAGCAGCGCGGTAATTTCTTCGGACACGATGCGATTGGCGTCGTCAGCCCCCAGTTTCTCGGCAATGACCGACCAGGTCACTGTTCCCTGCGCCGTCGACAGCGCAAGGGCCGGGAGGTTGCTGCCCATGTGCGCTTTGGCCACCAGGGTGCGCGCTTCATTCAGGGCCGGCGTATCGGCAGCGGCTGGATTCGACAGGGTAAACAACACGGTCAACAAGAGGGCAGCAGAAGGTATCCGGCTCACAGGTGGGCTCCATGGGTGACAGGGAAAAAGGGCGTCAGGACAGCGTAGACCAGGTCCATCGCCCAACCATTGGTTTAATCAATAATCACCATCAAGGAATGCAAGTTCTGTTTTTTCGCCATCGGAGGAGGATAGCCACAAACCGAATTCGCCTTTGAAGGAACCTGTGCGATGAAAATGTCTACCTTGCTCGCTTTTATCGCCGTCTTCACCGGCAGCGTCGCCGCCACCGTGCCGGCCTACGCGGCTGATCCGGCTTGCCATTTCGCCCCTGTAGGCGACAGCACAGCCAGTCTGCAACAGGCCCAATCAGTGGGTGTGCTCTACAGCGAAAACACGATCAATACCCTGCAATACCTTGAGCAATACCATGCGGTGGCGGTGAACGGCGCTAAAAACCCCCAGCTGGATCCACGCATTAGCAGCGCGTTCGTCAACAGCTCCGATCCGAAACTTGCGATCAACTGGCTCATGAGCTCGCTGCAAAAACAGTTCGGCTCGGTGACCGTCTACGACAACCTCGACACCTTGGTGCAAGCCCATCCTGACGTGGTGGTGATGCTGGATACCTACAGTCGCCTGGTGTCCAAGCGCAATAATCAGGTCGAAGCGCGTTTCATGGCCAAGTTCTACGATGCAAACCTGCAGTACATCGGCCAGGCCGAAGGCGCACGCGCACAACAAATGCCTTCGGTTTGGGTGCACGGCAAAGCGGCTCCGGAAATTGAGGCGCAAATCGACCGGCAAACCGAATTGCAGGTGACTGCGCTGAAGCAGTTTGATGCTTCGCTGAAGGCGCTGGTGACCTCGGGCAGCGTGGCGCAGGTAGCGAGCAACTGAGGTCGGCGTTTACAGTGGACACGGGATTATCGAATCACCGCGTTCATCAAGCGACTCACGGCCTCTGCCTCGACTGCCCCTTCGGCGCCACCCTCAGCAAACACCGCGCAACTCGCGGTGTTGTCACCTTCACCGCCGCGATAAACCGCGATCACGCTGCCCGGTCCGCCGCCGGTGTGTCCGCTCAAAATCAATCCACCCTCGACCACGCCTTGCATCAGGCCCAGCCCGTAACCCGGCGCCATCCACGGACGCCCGCTGATCGGCCCGCCCAGCGTACGCACCGATCGCATCTCGCGCAGTAACGCCGGCGGCAGGGTCTGGCCGGCCAGTAGACGATCCAGGCAAGCAGCCGCTTGATCCAGCGGACCAACCAGCAGCCCGTGATAAACCCAGCCTGGGTCATACGACTGCGCGGCGCCCATGTTCACGCCCTGCAGATCGGCAGGCGTTTTGGCGAGACGGACACCTGACAAACCGAGGGGTGAAAAAACCAGTCGGTTCAGTGCCTCTTCCAGCATCAAACCGGTCAGGCGCTCGATGAAATTCGCCACATACAGGTAGCCAACGTTCGAATATCGCCAGCCATCACCGGGTGTGTAGCGCAACCGGGTAGCATCGAGCCGGCGCAGTATTTCATCGGCTGACCACGGTGCTTCGTTGCGCGCGACGGCCGCGTGGTACGCCGCCAGCTCTGCATAATCCGCCAGTCCTGCTTCATGCCGCAGCACTTGGCGCAGGGTGAACGGTCCTTCCGGCAGCGTGTCGTCCAAGTCGAACAGGCCATCACGCACCAGTGACAATGCGGCGGCGCTGAGCACGGTCTTGGTGAAACTCCACCAGGGAACCGTCACCGGAGGGTATGAAGGCGTGGGCGTTGAACCGGTTGAGACAAGGGCAAAAAGCATGGGTGAGGGCTGCTCTGGACGAAGGCACCGTGGGAGTTTGCCAGAAACCTTATCCATCACCGCCTCGATTGTGTTTATCCGGCGGCTTGGCTAATCTCGCACAAACACGCAAAAGCAGGCATAAACATGCAAGATCAGCACGCCGTATCCGAGCTACCTTCCGTGCGCCGGCAGAAAATCCTCCTGATTCTTGAGCGAGACGGCAAAGTGATGGCTTCAGAGTTGAGCCAACATTTCTCCGTGTCCGAAGACACCATCCGCCGTGATCTGTCCGAGCTCGCCAGCGCAGGACTGGTGCAACGGGTGCACGGCGGTGCATTGCCGCGACCTAAAGACACCGGCAAGGATTTCTTCACCCGGGTCGGTGAAACCGATGAGGTGAAAACGCGCCTGGCGCAACTCGCCGCGCGCCGGGTGCAGGATGGCCAGATTGTGTTGTTCGATTCAGGGAGCACCACGCTGCAAATCGCGCGGTCGTTGCCTGAGGACATTGCTATCACGGCGATTACCGCGTCGCCGATGATCGCTATCGCCTTGGCCGACTACACAGGCATCAAAGTGATCCTGGCCGGCGGGCAGCTCAATCCCGCGACGATGTCGGCCAGCGGCCATGAAACGCTAAGGCTGATCGAGGGGATCAAGGCCGATTTGTTGTTCACCGGGGTCTGCGCGATTCACCCGGACGTCGGCATCAGTTCGCTGCATTTCGATGAGGTGCCGGTGAAGCAGGCGATGCTCGACAGCGCGTCACACGTGGTGGCGGTGACCATGGCTGACAAACTGGGTGCCGTGGAACCGTTTGTGGTTGCACCGTGCAATCGCCTCCATACGCTGATTACCGAGCAACAGGTGGCGTCGGGCAACGTTGAGGATTACCAGCGGTTGGGTATTGAAGTGATTCAGGTCGATGCCTGAGTTCAGCCATGACCCAGTGCAATCGCGAACGACACAACGATGAAGCAGGCAAAGGCAAAATTCAGGTTCATGTAGGTGTCGTCCGACTTATCCGAGAGGGCGACATCTTGAATAAGCCGGGGACAAATAAAAAATTAGGCTTCGTGATGTAAAAGATCGAAGGAATTGATACCTAAACCAGGTACTTGTGAAACCACGCCAAGGTGCGGTCCCACGCCAGTTTCGCGGCGGCTTCGTCGTATCGGGGCGTCGAGTCGTTATGAAAGCCGTGATTGCAGCCCGGATAAATGCAGGCTTCATAAGTTTTGCCTGCGGCTTTCAACGCGGCTTCATACGCCGGCCATCCTTCGTTGATGCCCTTGTCCAGTTCACCGTAATGCAGCAGCAACGGCGCCTTGATCCTGAGCACGTCTTCAGCCTTTGGCTGGCGACCATAAAAAGGCACGGCCGCCGCCAGTTCCGGATACGCCACGGCCGCCGCATTGGCGACACCGCCGCCATAGCAGAAGCCGGTGATGCCGACTTTGCCAGTGGTCGTGTCGTTTTTCATCAGCCATTCGATGGCGGCGAAGAAGTCATTCATGAGCTTTTCCGGATCGACCTTCGCCTGCAGCTCACGGCCCTTGTCATCGTTGCCGGGATAACCGCCTACTGAACTCAAACCGTCAGGGGCGAGGGCGATGAACCCGGCCTTGGCGACGCGTCGGGCGACGTCTTCGATGTAAGGATTGAGCCCACGGTTTTCATGCACGACCACCACCGCCGGTACTTTTCCGGTGATCCTGGTCGGGCGCACCAGATAGGCGCGCACAGTGCCATGGCCCTTGGGTGATGGGTAGGTGATGTACTCGGGCAGGATGTCCGGGTCGGTGAATTCCACTTGTTCGGCGAGCGCGTAGTCGGGACTCAGGGACGCAAGCAGTGCGCTGGCAGTCAAACCGCCCAAGGCGAACAACGCCGCGCGATCGAGAAACTCGCGGCGGTTAATCTTGCCGTGGACGTAATAGTCATAAAGTTCGAGCAGTTGGGGGGCGAAGTCTTTGGCGGTGAGGCGTTCCATCGAGGCGCTTTCCGTGTATTCGGGATTTGTACCAGTAAAGCAGCGTTTGCCCCACCACCCGGGTCATTCGTCCGGGTTGTGGGGCAAGCGGTGTGTCTTAGGGACTAATGCCCACCCACCACCATATGACTGAACGGCGCCACATACGCCTGCAACGTCACCAACCCGCCGACCATGATCGCCAGCACAATCGAGTGGAAGAACACATACCGCAGAATCTCGCCCTCATGCCCGTACCAGCGCGTGGCTGTGGACGCGACCACAATTGACTGTGCATCGACCATCTTGCCCATGACCCCGCCAGAACTGTTCGCCGCGGCCATGAGCACCGGGCTGATCCCCAGTTGTTCGGACGTCACCCGTTGCAAGCCGCCGAACAACACATTGGAAGCGGTGTCCGAGCCCGTCAACGCCACGCCGAGCCAGCCGAGGAGGGTGCCAAACATCGGATAGAAAATACCGGTTGCGGCAAAGGCCAGGCCCATGGTCGCGTCCAGCCCCGAGTACCGGGTGAGATAACCTAACGCGAGCATCGCCGCGATGGTAATCAGCGAGTAGCGCACCACCCACAACGTTCGCAGGTATTGGCGTGCCAGTTGCGGGATCGAGTAGCCCATCAGCAGCCCGCCGAGAATGGCGGACAGCAAGATGCCGCTGCCGGTGGCGGTGAACCAGGTGAATTTGTAAATCGCCTCTTCGGTTTTCGGTGCCGGCACCACCGGTGGCACCTTCTCGATTTGCTGGTGCAAGGTGGTGAAGGTCAGGGCGGGCGCGAACACCGGGTTGGCTTCGCGCATCGGTTTGCCCTGTGGGTCGAGCTTGACCGATTGGGTTTGCGGGTCAATGGCCGGGCGGGTATCGAAGGTGTTTTTGAAACCCTGGGTGCCCCAGGCGAACACGAAGATTGTGAGGATGATCCACGGCATCCAGGCACGCATCACCGCCGGTTTGGCCTCGGCAGAAAAAGTCGCATTGGCCGTCGGTGCCTGCTCATGTTCGGCGTCGATTTTCGAGTTATCAACGCGCCCGGTCAGGGCGGCCGAGGTGTGCACCGTGGCCGGTTTCCAGACCTTGAGGAAACCGGTAAGGCAGGCCATGGAAATCAGTGCGGCGATCACGTCGACGAGCATCGGCCCGTGGTAGTTGGACACCAGGAATTGCGGCACGGCGAAGCTGACGCCAGCCACGAGGATCGCCGGCCAGATCTCCAGCATCTTGCGCCACCCGGCGAAGGCCCAGATCAACCAGAACGGTACGAGCACCGAGAAGAATGGCAGTTGGCGACCGACCATCATCGACAGTTCCATTTCGTCCAGCCCGGTCACCTTGGCCAAGGTAATGATCGGTGTGCCCAGTGCGCCAAACGCAACCGGCGCGGTGTTAGCGATCAACGCCAGGCCAGACGCGGCCAGCGGCGAGAAGCCCAAACCGATCAGAATCGCACCGGTCACCGCCACGGGCGTGCCGAACCCGGCTGCGCCTTCAAAAAAAGCACCGAAGCAGAAGGCGATCAGCAGCAATTGCAGACGTCGGTCGTCGGTGATGCGCGCCAGGGAGTCCTGCAGCACCTTGAACGAGCCGTTCTCGGTGGTCAGTCGGTGCAGGAAGATGATGTTGAGCACAATCCAGCCAATCGGCAGCAAACCGTTCGCCGCGCCGAATAACGCCGCTGAGCCCGCCATATTGGCCGGCATGCCGAAAGCAAAAATCGCAATCAGCAACGCAGACGCCAGCGCGAGCAGCGCCGCCATGTGTGCCTTGATGTGGAAAAACGCGAGGGAGGCCAGCATCACCACTACCGGCACGGCGGCCATGAGCGTTGAGATGACCGGGTTACCGAAGGGGTCGTAGATTTGCTGCCAGACCATGTTCCACCTCTGCTTGTTATTGTGGGTAGCGCAGGCCCCGGGCGGGGTTGGTGAAATGCAGTATAGGTGGCATTACGCCGCTGTCTTGGGAGGTTCGCGTTGAAACGGGCCATGGCCGGCGATGATCACGGGCGAACGTCTACTACGCTCAGAAAGAGGCCTGACTCGATCCATCCACCACGCGGGGGAGACAGCGATGACTGAACGACATGAGGAACACAAGGAAACGCTTACCAACGGATGCTCGATCAAGGTTACGGCCGAAATCCTGAAAGATGGCTCCCTGAAAATGTTCATCGGGGTGTACCGGCCGGACGGCTCGGTAATAGTGGAGGACCACCATCCGTCCCCGCATCTTCTGGACTTCGATGACGCAATGGCCTGGGCCATCGTAAAAGCCCAAACCGTCGGCAACCGTTAGCAAACGTTGAAAGAGCGGCGCATCGCCGCTCTGATCATCGCCCTTATTGCGTACCGAACATGGCTGTCCAGTAGATACCCGCATCGCTTTTCGGATCGTTTGCGTAAGCTGCGCCGAGCTCTCGGAACTGTGGATTCATCAAGTTGGCGCAATGACCAGGGCTGGCCAGCCAGCCATCGACCACCTTGCGCACGGTGTCTTGCCCGGCGGCAATGTTCTCGCCGATCTGCTGAAAGTTGTAACCCGCCAGTTCCGCGCGATCCCCGGGCGTACGGCCGTCGCGATCCTTGTGATCAAAATAGTTGTTGTTGGCCATGGCCCGCGAGTTGGTTTCAGCGGCGGACGCGAGGGTGGCGTTCCAGGTCAGCGGCGTGGTGGCGGCAAATGGCTGGCTGCCGCACTGACGGGGTTTACTGCGCGCGGCGTTGAGCTCGACCAAGAGCTTCTGGCCTTCGGCAGCGGCATCACCCAAGCGTGCGGTCAACAGCGGGCGGGCCAGCACGATGCGCCAGTCGTTACCTTGGCGGCTGACGCCGATGTCGACGAATTTCAGGTTCAGCACCACCTGGCAAAAGCTTTCCTGTACCGCCATCATCGCCGCTTGCGCGTCACGCGGGCCGGTCAGGGATATCGCTTGCACATGGAGCATCGGATACGACGCACGCACCATGGCCTGCTGCAAGTCGACCTGTCCGCTGGCCGGCAGAATCAGGCGCGGATCGCTGGTCAACGGTGGCAACTCCGGCGAGACCTGACCGGCACAACTCTGCGGCAGGCTGCGAAAAGCGTTGATCGAATCGACCAGTTGCGTTTCATCGGACGCCATCGCCGATGCGGCAAGCACCAGACCCAACGACAACCCCGACAAGCGCATAGCGGATGAAAAGACGTGCATGGAAACCCCCTTGGACGGACTGCGCCCATGATGCGCGAATTCCCCCCGTACAAGGCAACGGGTTTTTGCAGTTTGTTGGTCCGTAGTTGAGATGATTTGGCTACTACACTTAACCGACACCTTTCAGAGTGTTTGCATTATGCCCGCTAAATGCATCGCCGCGTTTCTCGCTCTTTGTCTACTTGCCGCCCCGTCCATGGCGGACGATCTACAACAAAAAAAGGAGGTCGCAGAGAACAAGGCGCAGGTGCTTGAACAGAAGGCTGCCGAGAAGAGCAGCGATGTACCGGTGCCCAAATCCGAGGCCATCACCCAGTCCGAAGTCCAGGCCGTCGACCCGGCCGGCACGGCTCCGCTCGACGACGCGATTACCTGCATGGCGCGTTCTATTTACTGGGAAGCCAAAGGCAAGGACACGGCCGACATGGAAGCGGTGGCCAATGTGGTGATGAACCGCCTCGGCCACGAGGGTTTTCCCGATACGGTGTGCAAAGTGGTCAAGCAAGGTTCCGAAACCAAGAGTTGTCAGTTCTCCTGGTGGTGCGACGGGAAATCGGACTCGGTTCAGGAAGAAACCCAATATGCGCTGGCCAAGGAAATCGCGCGCAAGGCGCTAAACAAGCAGCTGCCGGATCGCACCGGCGGCGCGATGTATTTCCACGACAAAACGGTGAAACCGGTCTGGGCCAAGGAGTACATCAAAACGGCAAGCATCGGCTTGTTCGTGTTCTACAAGCCCCATGACGGGTCGGCGAAGTAGCTCGGCCGACCCTGAGGTTCACAACACTTAAACCTCACGACCTTGCGCTGCGGCGGCCAGTTGCCCGGTATCGACCCGGACAAACACTGAGTCGCCCACCGCCGTGAGCACGCCGTCGGCATAGACCTCGCAGATGACGCGGCTCTTGCGCCCGACCGCGCCCTCAACCTTGGCGCGCAAGGTCAACGCAACGCCCATCGGTGTCGGTTTGATGAACTTGATGCCCAGGGTGCCGGTGACGCAGTCGATGCGCGGCAGGGAGCCCGGCTCGCGGTGTTCGGCCCGGTAGTGATACGCCATGGCCGTCCAGTTCGAATGGCAGTCCACCAACATCGCGATCAAGCCGCCGTACACCAGATCCGGCCAGCCGCAATACTTGGCATCAGGCAAGTGCTCGGCGAAGACGTGCACGCCGTCCTCGTGCCAGTGGCTCTTGACGTGCAACCCGTGAGGGTTGCGGCTGCCGCAGCCGTAGCACACGCCATCCGGTGCGGCGCGGTCCTGCAGGGGTATATCGAGCATGCTGATTCCTTGTTGTGCTTTGAAGCCCGCGTGCGATTAAAACGCCGGAACGAGGGGAAGTCCATTGCGCCATCCTGGTGCTTTTTTCAAATCGCACAGCGAATGACATCAACTCCCCGGTAAGAGAACGGGGCTTTCAAATCAACGAGATAGCGGTGTGATGCCGGCCAGGCGCAGACGTGGCACGCACATTGCTCCTGTCATAGCGCACCTTTTTCGGTGCGATTGATCCGGGACGACCCGGAAGCCTCACGGCTCTGCGATATCTGGACGACCAGGTGACATTTTGACTAATCATCAGGAGGTTACTTATGGCGCCCATGCCTCGAATTACTCCTCATTCAGCCTTCGAAACGCTGCCCCTCGTCGACATCTGCGGGCTGTTTTCGAACCTCGAATCCGAACGTATAAACGCAGCGACTGCCTTGGGCGACGCCGCCGCGCAGGCCGGGTTTCTCTATGTGACCGGGCACGGTATTGACCCGCAGATCATCCATCGGCTCAAGCAACGGGCAGCGGACTATTTCGCCCAGTCGATCGAGCAAAAAATGCAGGACTACATCGGGCTGTCGAACAATCACAGCGGCTATGTTCCCGAAGGTGAGGAGCAATTTGTCGAAGGGTCCATTGACCACAAGGAAGCCTTCGACGTCGGCTTCGATTATGCGCCGGCGCCAGGGCGACGGCCGATGTTAGGGCCGAATCGCTGGCCGGTCTTCCCGGGTTTCAAGGAGGACATCAAGGCCTACTACGACGCGGTGTTCAACCTCAGTCTCACGTTGTTTCGCGGCTTCGCACTGGCGTTGGGCCTGGCGGAAAACGCCATCAGCCAACGGGTGAACAACCCGCCGAGTCAACTTCGCCTGATCCACTATCCCTTTTCGCCAAACGCCGCTGTAGATCGCCCGGGCATCGGTGCGCACACCGATTACGAATGCTTCACCATCCTGCTGCCGACCGCACCGGGCCTTGAAGTGTTGAACGGAGCAGGGCAGTGGATCGACGTGCCGTTGGTGGACGGTGCGTTTGTGATCAACATCGGCGACATGATGGAAGTACTGAGCAACGGCCGCTACGTCGCCACCGCTCACCGGGTGCGCAAAGTCGCCCAGGAACGCTACGCCTTCCCGATGTTTTGCGCTTGTGACTACGACACGCTGATCGAACCCATCGCGCAGTTGCTCGACCCGCAGAATCCCAGCCGTTATGGGCCGCATGTCTGCGGCGATCACCTGTACGCGCAAACCCTGCAGACCTTCCGCTACCTCAAACAGCGCCTGGCCGCCGGCGAGTTGAGCTTGCCCGATGGGGCGAAGGGATTGTCTTCGTTCGGTCGCGCCGCCATGGCGGGGGAGGTTTGAGATGAATCTGCTGGAGCTCGTTACCCAACATCCGCAACCCGCTGCTGATGGCGTGCCGGACTGGATGCTCGGCTTCTACAAACGCCGGTCGATCAGCTTCGCTGACGGCCTGACCGACGTGCACACCCACGTCTGCTGGTTCCAGAGCCGCCATTTCACCATCGATCTGCGCCTGCCGCTGGAAGGCCAACAAGTGCCGGCCAAACGGCTGCTGGAATACAGTGCCGAAGAATTGCAGACCCTGGCCAGTTACGAAGGCTGGGAAGCGTTGTGTTCATGGGACGGCGACGTGTTGAGTTGGCACACCGACACCTCGTTCCAGCTGCATAACCGTTGGCCCGAGCCCGGTGTGCTCAAGCGCATCGGCAACTGCATGATCGAGTTATCCCCCAGCGGTGCCTATGTCGAAGACTGGCGACTTCAGCTATCTAAGCCGGGTGCGTTGATCGGCTTGCGCTTGCTTGAAGAACGAGAAGTGCAGAGCGGTGTTGTGCATCACCGTGGCGGTGGTTTGATCGTCTGCGGTGAGCATGCGGCGTTGGTGCTGGGCCGGGCTGATCCGCTCGAATCCGGTCCAGAAGCCGAGCCGCTCCGGGATCTGGTCGCCCGCCACGGTGAAGACCCGCAGTGGCTCAAGCGCGCGTTCAACTTCGAGACATCGGTGGCCGAAGGTTCTCTCTCAGCAGGCTACCAAGTGACGCTTTCCACCTGTGCCGGCCGTATCGGTCAGCCATTGATTTCACTGGAGGGTTTCGAGCGGCTCCCCGACGGCGAGCACGTCTCGCAATTGATCACCGTCGAGGGCGTTGCGAGAGAACGCCTTTTCGTCATCGACACCCTGGAACCCGACATCAGCTATGCCCAAGCCACCGGGTTCACCGCCAGCGCCGCGCAATGGTACGAACGTGAATCCCCGACCTTGAGCCGCTACACCCAGCCGCTCGTTTGACATCAACGCATTACCCATTTCATAACCCGTGAGGTTTCCATGAAGGCATTCTCGTGCGTGTTTTACCGTTTCGCAGCGGTGTTGCTGGCCGTGTCCTGTCTCGCGTTCGGCGCTTCGGCGGCGGAGAAAAAGCAGGCGTTCAAGGTGGCGTGGTCGATCTATTCCGGCTGGATGCCCTGGGGTTACGCCAGTGAACACGGGATCATCGACAAGTGGGCGAAGAAGTACGGAATCAAGATCGAACTGGTGCAACTCAACGACTACATCGAGTCGATCAACCAATACGCGGCCGGCGCGTTCGACGGCTGCGGCATGACCAACATGGACGCTCTGACCATTCCGAGTGCCAATGGCGTCGACACCACCGGCCTGATCCTCGGTGACTACTCCAACGGCAACGACGCCATCGTGCTCAAACACGGCAAGACCTTCGCCGACATCAAGGGCCAACAGGTCAACCTGGTGGAGCTGTCGGTCTCCGACTACCTGATGTCCCGCGCCCTGGACATCCATGGCCTGTCGCAACGGGACATCAAGATCATGAACACCTCGGACGCCGATGCCGTGGCGTCTTTCACCACCCCCGGCGTGACCGCTGCGGCGCTGTGGAACCCGCAATTGAGCATGGTAATGAAACAGTCACCGACGGCGGTTGAAGTGTTCACCTCCAAGGAAATCCCGGGCGAGATCATCGACATGATGGCGGTCAACACCGAGACCCTGAAGGCCAACCCGGAACTGGGCAAGGCGCTGGTCGGTGCCTGGTTCGAAACGCTGCAACTGATGTCCGGCGACAACGGCCAGGCCATCGCCGCACGCACCTCGATGGCTGAACGTTCGGGCACCGACCTTAAAGGCTACGAGGATCAACTGACGCAAACCATGCTGTTCTACACGCCGGGCACCGCGTTTGAGTTCGCCAATTCCGACGCCATCCGCCACACCATGGACAAGGTCCGCACCTTCTCCTTCGCCAAGGGCCTGCTCGGCCAGGCGGCGACCAGCGCCGATGCCGTGGGCATGCAATTCGCCGATGGCTCGACGTTGGGTGATAAAAACAACATCAAGCTGCGGTTTGATACGCAGTTTGTGAATATGGCGGTGACGGGGCAGCTCTGATTGCTTCGGGACGGGCGTTCGGCGGAACGCCCGTGCGTTTAGAACTTCGCGTAGTTCAGAGCATCGACGATTGCAGAACCTCCAATGCCGGTCAGCGACAGCAAGAGCTCGGCCAGGCACTGATGCCTTCAAACAGGAACATCGGTTCGCCGAGTCCATAGCCCGTCAAGGCGCTGCGCATCTGGCAGGCCAGCATCAACGCGAGGACAAACCCGACGAGGGGACGACGATGTGCCAGGTTGCGGAATCGTATACGCCCCTGGTGATCCGAGTCATGACGTCATGGTGAGGTGTCAGTTGCTCGATGCGACGGGGTCGGTTCGAGATGATGATGCCCAACAAAAAGGCCCCTTCATCCATCGATGAAGGGGCCTTTTTCGTTGAGGGCGGTTTTACAGTTCCTGACCGAGAAAGATCAACGTGTTGCCATGCGCCTCAGCCGCAGCGCGCTGGTTGTAGCTGTCGCGGTGCGAGCAGTTGAAGCCGTGTTCGGCTTCCGGGTACACGACAATTTCCACGTTGTCGTTGGTGTCGAAACGTTCGGCGATTTGTTCCACGGCTTCCAGGGAAATGTGGCTGTCCTGTTCACCGAAATGCATCAGCAGCGGCACCTGGATGTCATCGGCGCGGTCCAGGTGATTCTGGATGCCGCCGCCGTAGTAGGCGACCGCCACGTCCACCAGCCCGTTGGTGGCAGTAAGGTATGACAGCAGGCCGCCAAAGCAGTAACCGATGGAGGCGATGCCGCCATCCAGCCCCGGCTGGGCATCGAGGGTGTCGATGGCCAGTTTGATGTCGGCCTGCGCTTTGGTGATGTCGGTAGCGTTCATCAACTCGACGGCGCGTTTCCAGCCGGCTTCATCGTAGGTCAGCTCGATGCGGTGGCCGCTGCGCCAGAACAGGTCCGGCGCAATCACCAGATAACCATCCGCGGCGTATTGCTCGGCGACGGAGCGAATGTGCTCGTTGACACCGAAGATCTCCTGGATCAAGACGATCCCCGGGCCGCGCTGGGTATGCGGAATGGCCAGGTAAGCGCCAAATTTACCGTCGTCGCTGTCGATCTCGATCCATTGGGTGGTCACGCTCATGGTGGCTCCTGTCTACTACGCAAGTGAGGTGGAAGGTGACGCGTGTCACGGTAGCATTTCAGCGAGTGTGACGGCGCCAGAAAAATCTCGCCAGCAGCGTATCGAGGCTCAGCTTGCCGGCACCCGAGAGCAGCAAGGGCAGGAGGGCGGCAAGGTAAATCACCGGCAGTTTGAAGTTGCCGTGGCCTTTATTGCTGATGGCGTAACCCTGGGCAAGCTCACTTAATGTAGACCAATCGGCTGGCCAGTGAACGGCGGCAGTGGCGACAACGGTGACCACGATCAGGATGATCGCCGAGACCCGCGTGCCCAAACCTACCAGAATCGCAAGGGCGCAAATCAGCTCGGCCCACATCGACAGTTCCCAGTTCAACGTGGCAGGCACGTGATCGAACGGAAATGGAAAACGGTCCTGGATGTCGGCAAACCAGTTCTCGCCGTTCCATTTTTCCAGGCCCGACTCAAAGAATTCCCAGGCAATGAACAACCGCAAGGTCAGGGGCGCGAGCCAGCTACCGGCACGGTCGAGGTTCAGGTGCAGGCCTTTCACGGCCGAAGAAATTGAAGTGTTCAAGGGCTTGATCTCCGTCAGGTCAGGATGCGAAGCATCGAATGCCCCGCGCAAAAGGGCTACTCGGCGGCACCGCACTTGCCTTCGCCACATTTGCCTTCGGCCGGTTTTTCCGCGGTGTCGGCCTGGACCTGGCTGTAACCGTGGGCCAGTTGTTTCATGCTGAACGCTTCGGATTCGGAGGCCGAAGCGACGTTCGACAAGGCCAGGCCACCGGCGATGAGCAGGCCGAGGGTCAGGGAAGAAGTGGAGAACTTGAACATGGTGATACCCCGTACAGTGAGTGAGTTGTGCGCTTTGATCGGCTTGGCCAATCGACAAGTGCAGTTGACCAAGCCGGTGTATCTGCGATGTGTCGTTGGGGCGGGGTTTTATGGGCGGCGTGTGTCAGGGGCGGGTCTGTACACACTCAGATACACAGCCACCGCAAATCCCCTGTAGGAGTGAGCCTGCTCGCGATAGCGGTCTGTCATTTATTGATCAGTCGACTGACACACCGCTATTGCGAACGAGCTCACTCCTACGGGGGGATGCGGTGAGTTTTGGATTGGGGTGAGGCAGCTGTGATTCCTGGCCGACGCGCAGCGTCTAGCCTCAGTGTCCCCGCAATCCCATGGGGCGTGACTTTGGAACCTCGCATGCAAGCGTTGTTGAACGAGATCCTCGATGCCGTCCGGCCGCTGATTGGGCAGGGCAAGGTGGCGGACTACATTCCAGCCCTCGGCACCGTGCCGGCCAATCAATTGGGCATCGCCGTGTACAGCAACGACGGTGAGTTGTACTGCGCGGGCGATGCCGAGACGCCGTTCTCGGTGCAGAGTATTTCCAAGGTGTTCAGCCTGGTGCAGGCCATCGAACACTCCGGTGAGGCGATCTGGGAACGTCTGGGCCACGAGCCTTCCGGCCAACCCTTCAACTCGCTGGTGCAACTGGAATTCGAGCGCGGCCGTCCGCGTAACCCGTTCATCAATGCCGGCGCCCTGGTGATCTGCGACATCAATCAGTCGCGCTTTGCCGCCCCGGCGCTGTCGATGCGGGATTTTGTCCGTCGGCTGTCCGGCAATCCGCAGGTCATGGTCGATAGCAAAGTCGCCGAGTCCGAATACCAGCACCGTGCGCGCAACGCCGCGATGGCCTACCTGATGCAGTCGTTCGGCAACTTTCACAACGATGTCGAATCCGTGCTGCGCAGCTACTTCAGCCATTGTGCATTGCGCATGAATTGCGTGGACCTCGCCCGGGCCTTCTGTTTCCTGGCCAACGACGGGTTCTGCAAACACAGCGGCGAACAGATCCTCTCCGCGCGCCAGACTCAACAGGTCAACTCGATCATGGCCACCAGCGGGCTGTACGACGAGGCCGGTAACTTCGCCTATCGCGTGGGCTTGCCGGGCAAGAGCGGTGTCGGCGGCGGGATTGTCGCGGTAGTGCCGGGGCAATTCACGGTGTGCGTGTGGTCGCCGGAATTGAACGCCGCCGGCAATTCCCTGGCCGGGATGGCCGCGCTGGAATTGCTGAGCCAACGGATTGGCTGGTCGGTGTTTTAACGGACGGCCTTGATGACGCTCCGGAAAATTTCCTATACATTTTCCGGCCGCCCCCTGCATGGTGAAACCGCTTCATGTCTCTTGTGCTCGAACGTCTAGTCGCTGGTACGCCGATTCCTTTTGCCGGTAATCGTGTCACGCTCGTCAGCCCCGAACTGGCTGCGCGCTTCCAGCCCGGAGACCACCTGCTGGTCGAACAGGTCAGCGGTGAATTGTTGCTGATTCCGGTGGCGGACCAGCAGGCGGCCAGCGTTGCGATCGAGCGCGCAGAAGCGGCCTTTACCGCAATGTCGGCAGTGTCGGATCAAGCGATCAGCACCTTCTTCGACCTGTTTGCCCAGCGTCTGGAAACCCCGCAATGCTGGGATTTGATTGCGGCCGCCAACCTTGCTGACATTGAGCGCGCCAAGGCCCGTGGACGTTCCATCACGCGTTTGCTGGCGGATGAACGCATGCGCTGCGACATGATCGCCGGCCTGCGGGCGTGGCGCGATGCGTCGGCCACACGCGGTAAAGTGATCAGCTGCGTCGAGCATGATGGCTGGAAAGTCGAGCAAGTGGTGTCGCCGTTGGGCATCGTCGCGTTTGTCTTTGAAGGTCGGCCGAATGTGTTCGCCGATGCCGCCGGTGTCTTGCGCACCGGCAACACCGCCGTGTTGCGCATTGGCAGCGATGCGTTGGGAACCGCCCAGGCGATCGTCACTCATGCGCTGAACCCGGCGTTGAGCGACGCCGGATTGCCAGTCGGCGCGGTATCGCTGGTCGAAAGCGTCAATCATGCGGCCGGTTGGGCGATGTTCGCCGACCGGCGTCTGTCCCTGGCGGTGGCCCGAGGGTCGGGGCGTGCGGTCAGCCAATTGGGCAGCATCGCCCAACAGGCGGGCACCGCCGTCAGCCTTCACGGCACCGGTGGCGCCTGGCTGATCGCCGACAAACACGCCGACGCGACGCGCTTTGCCGCCGTGGTGCGCAATTCCCTGGACCGCAAGGTCTGCAATACCCTCAACGTCTGCCTGATCCAGCGTGACCGCGCCGCCGATCTGGTGCCGCTGTTTCTGGAGGCGTTGCAACAGGCCGGCACTGCGCGGGGCCAGGGCTGCAAGCTGCACATCGTCGAAGGCAGCGAGGCTTGTTTGCCGACTGAATGGTCGAGCGCGAGCGTTGAGGTCTACCGCGCCGAAGGCTATTGCACCGAAGCGATGGCCGAGCCACTGCCGGAGGACCAATTAGGCCGCGAGTGGGAATGGGAAGAAACCCCGGAAGTCAGCCTGATGATCGTCGATGACCTGGACCGCGCGATCGGCCTGTTCAATCGCTTCAGCCCGCAGTTCACGGTGTCGCTGATCAGTGAGGATGACGCGGCCCATGAGCGTTTCTACAACGCCGTCAACGCGCCTTTTGTCGGCAACGGCATCACGCGCTGGGTCGATGGACAGTACGCCTTGAACAAGCCGGAACTCGGTCTTTCGAACTGGGAGAGCGGGCGACTGTTTGCGCGCAGCGCGATTCTCTCAGGCGACGGTGTGTTCACCATTCGCAGTCGCATGACGCAGACGGATCTGTCGGTCAAACGCTAGGCTTTCCGACCTCAGGCGAGGGGCACACTATAATTAAGGTGTTTGCTCCTTCGTTCTGAAAGAGGGATCCATCATGAAACTTCGTTCCTTCGAGCAGTATTCCCATCACCTGGAATCGGTCGCTCATGACACCTGGCTGACGGCCCGGGTGAAGTCGGCCCTGGCCATGGGCGAACCTAGCCTTGCCCTGCACATTCACGTCAGAACCCATGCGGGCACCGTGGCGTTGAGTGGCCGGGTCAATACCCATCGGCAATGTGAACAAGCGGTTGCGCTCACTCGCTCGGTTCAAGGGGTTGTCGACGTCGATGCCCGGGAATTGTTGACGCACGTGTTCAAACCCGGCCGTTTTCCCGAAGCCCCCAACGCTGAAGAGGGCGTTGAGCAACGGCCACGTTCGTCAGACGAAAAATGACCCTGTCAGCAGCGCTTCCGGAATCGGGAGCGCTGCGCAAGGGGGGTTCATCACGCGGCTTCGACGGCTTTGCCGTACACCGCGCAGGTAGTCGGGTGTTCGGCCAGCAAGACGAAGGTGCGACTGCCGGCCTCCAGTGCGTCAATCGAACCGGTTTCGATGTCGTAAACCCATCCACCCAAATTCAACAGGCCTTTTTCCTGCGCCAGGCAGGTGATGAATAACGTGTCCTCATGCGTGAGGTAGGGGTGGCCCGCGCCGTAGGGCTGGCCGGTCTCAACTTAGAACGGGCGCAGGGGCAGGAACTTGCCGTCAAGGGTGATCACCGCGCGGTAGCCACCTTCCGGGTCTTCGACTTGTTTCTGCCGATTGATTCATAGCGTACAAGTCCGATATACAATGCTGCGCATAAGTCTTGTCTATAGATGGAGCCTCCATGCTGCTACGACATCTGCGCTACTTGCTGGCGGTCGCCGACCACGGCGGCTTCACCCGTGCCGCCGAGGCGTTGCATGTGTCGCAGCCGACCTTGTCTCAGCAAATCCGCCAGCTTGAAGAAACGCTGGGCGTGAGCCTGTTCGACCGCAGCTCGCGCACGGTCAAGCCGACCGATGCCGGCGACGCCTACATCGAGTGCGCTCGTCGGGTTTTAGTGGAGCTGGAGGCCGGCAAGCGTGCGTTACATGATGTGAAGGACTTGTCCCGCGGCACCTTGCGCCTGGCGATGACGCCGACGTTCATGGCGTATCTGGTGGGGCCACTGGTGCGCGATTACGTGGCGCGGTTTCCTAATATCCATCTGGAGATTTTCGAACTGTCGATGGATGACATTGAAGCGGGGTTGGCGGATGACTCACTGGACATCGCCATTGCGTTCAATGAAGTCAGAAGTGCCGACATTGAGTCGATCCCGGCATTTACCGAGACGTTGGGTGTGATGGTGGGGCGCGATCACCCGTTGTATGACAGCCAGGTCGCATTGCCCGCTGATGAACTTGCTCAACTGGAGTTCGCGCTGTTGACCCCGGATTTCATCACCCGCACTCGCATCAATGAGTATTTTGCTCAGGAGCAGATCACGCCCAAGGTAGTCATCGAGGTCAATTCTGTGAGCACCTTGCTGGAAGTCATTCGTCACACGGCAATTGCCACCATCCTGCCGGAAGCCATCGCCAGCCAGGAGCGCGCACTGCGCAAGATTCCATTGTTGGGGGAGGCACCTACACGCGGGGCGGCGTTGTTGCGTCGTAAAAACAACTACCACAGCGCAGCGTCGGTGGCGTTTATGAACCTGGTATTGGGGTTGTAAAACACTCAGGCACAAAAAAGGGCCTGCTCTTTAATGGGAGCAGGCCCTTTTTTATCAGTGAGTCAGTTTATTAGTAGAACCGATCAATCACCCGAACTTCGTTTTGGTTCTGCAGCGAAGCCCATGCCTGTTTCAGCGTTTGCAGAACATTACCGATGAAGTCCTTGTCGGCCGCGGCTTTCTTGCCGACATAGCCTTGGCCGCGACGGTACATCTTCAGCCGGGCCAGCAGGTTCTGGTTGTTCTGGTCGAACTCCGCTTCATGAGCGTGAGGCGACAGGCAGTCTATATGAACCTGGCCCGATTTGCTGATCCACAGAATGTGGCTGTCGTGGCTGTCTTTTTGCGCCGCGAACAGACGAGCCAGTTCATCGATAGAAGGTTGATTGTTCAGATTCATAATTTGCCCCTTGACCATTTGGTGATCTTTCAAAGTTGGTTCGCTAATACAAGTAGCCCATCGGTTAGTTGATCCCTGGCACCGAAACCAGGACGTCAGCGGTCGGCCGTCGAATTCAACGGGGTCTCGCGTCTGTTGCATGTAGTCGTGTTGAATAACTGCTACGCGTTAGCGTCACAACGAAGAGAAGCAGCGAGAACCTGGAGGCCACTGCCGACTTTTCAGGGTCGGCCACAAGCTTCATGAGGATTGATCGCCAGCGCTTCTCGTCCTTGTACTGGACGTTCGGGCCAGGTCAGCTTCTTCAATCTGCCTTGTGGGCAGCGTGTATCCGGGAAAAACAGCTCGGCGGTCAGACGAGCTTGCTCAAACATGTTGCTGTACTCCCGATCGGGGAGATGTCTGCATCATGCAAGGGCAAACCAAAGGCGTCAACCGTTATGTAGTGATTTTTATCAGTCACTACATATTGTCGGACAAAACGGATTGGAATGAAAAAGCGAGGTCGGAACACGCCCGTCAGGCCAAGGGCTGCGGGCTCAGGAAGCGGTAGAACGTGCAGGGGTAACCGTCTACTGGCTGCTGATGCACGGTGAATTGATTGCCCGTGAGATCAGGCATCACTTTGGCCCAGAACCGCCGTGCAGGCGGATTCGCATCAATATGGAAAATCTGCCATTGACCGGGGAACTGCCTCAAGAGGGTGGAAACGACAAACTTCGCGACACCTTGGCCACGGAAGCGCCGACTGACAAAAAAGTAGCCGATGTTGTACTCGGCGCCTTCGAGGTGGGTGTCGTCGTCCACGGTCACGAAACCGGCCAGCTCACCGTTGACCCGGATCAGAAATGGCTGGGTCGCGGGGTTACGCCAGTAATCGAGTTTGGGCTGGGTATTGAAAAAACCGTGCTCACCCAGTTCCAGTGGCAGCCATTCGCTGAAATCGTAGATGTAGAACTGCATCAGGTTTTCGAGGACGTCGAGATCGTCGCGGTGTGCGGCGTGCAGTTCTATCGAGGGCATGCGGGGCGCTCCAGATGATGCAGGGCCATCCGTGGCCCTGTCAGGATCACTCAGTGCGGCGCGAAGTCGTACTGGCCGCCTTTCTTCAACGCAGCGAGGTAAGCCGGGCGTGCCTGGAAGCGTTGGACCCAGGCCGCCACGTGCGGGTAGTTGGCCAGTTTGCCCTGGGCCCGGGCGATTTCGCCGATGAAGCTCATCTGGATATCGGCGGCGCTGAACTCATCACCGAGCAGGTAATCGGACTGGCTCAGTGCAGTGTCGAGGTAGCCCAGGTAATTGGCCACTTCCGAGTTGATGCGCGGATGCAGCGGCGCACCGGCTTCACCCAGGCGTCCGACATACAGGTTCAGCATCAGCGGCAACATCGCCGAGCCTTCGGCGAAGTGCAGCCACTGGACGTATTCGTCGTAGGCAGGGGTGGAAGGATCGGGTTGCAGGCGACCCTGGCCATGACGGCGGATCAGGTAGTCGATGATCGCTGCGGACTCGATCAGCTTCTGCGCACCGTCTTCGATGACCGGGGATTTGCCCAGCGCATTGATCGCTTTCAATTCCGGCGGGGCGAGATTGGTTTTCGGATCGCGCTGATACAGTTTTAGCTCATAAGGAATCGCCAGTTCTTCCAGCAGCCAGAGAATGCGCTGGGAGCGGGAGTTGTTCAGGTGATGCACGATAATCATAAATAAGATTCCTGTAGCCGCTGTCGAGTGAAACGAAGCTGCGATGTCTTTTCAGAACAGGCAGTCGCCGGACTTGAGGAACACTAGACCATCCTCGTCCGTTCAAAGTGCCATTAAGCCTTGCTTGCCGGTTTCGCGGCGCGTTTGCTGCCTGTCGAAGGTTTGCGTGTCGCCGGTTTGCGTTTTTTCTTCCAGGGTGCGGCACCTCGTCCGGCCGGGCTGGCGGGCCCGCTGATGGTCAGGCTCAAACCGGCGCAACGGGCGACTTGCTTGCTCATCCACGCCGCCTGTTTGGTGACGAACTCTTCCAGGCTCATTTCGCCACTTTGCACCATGTCCAGCGCTTGTTCCCAGATCGCGGTGGTGCCGGGGTCGGCAATCGCGCGCGGCACCGCATCGATCAGGCTGAAGGCCGCCGGAGTAGCGGCCAGCGCTTTGCCGTTCTTGATCAGGTAACCACGGTCAAGAAGGCCCTGAATGATCGAGGCGCGCGTCGCCTCGGTGCCGATGCCGGTGGTGTCCTTGAGTTTCTGTTTGAGCAGCGGGTCTTCCACCAGTTTGGCCACGTTCTTCATGGCTTTGATCAGGTCGCCTTCGGTGAACGGCTTGGGTGGTTGCGTCCACAGGTCCTTGAGCCTGACGTCGGCGACGGCGCAATCCAGCCCTTCGGCCATTGCCGGCAACGTTTGTGGCGCGGGAGCCTCACGGCCCTTGGCGGGGGCGAAAGCTTCCGGCAAGGCACGCTTCCAGCCGGGCTCGACGATCTGCTTGCCGACGGCACGCAGGGCTTCACCGGCACAATTGAAGTCGGCCTGAGTGCGGTCGTATTCATGATTGGGCAGGAACTGCGCCAGATAACGGGCGCGAATCAGTGTGTAGACCGCCCGCTGTTTGCCCATCAGCCTTTCCAGATTCTTTGCCGCCGCAGTGGGGATGATGCCGTGGTGCGCGGTGACCTTGGCATCGTTCCAGGCCCGTGAGCGCCGTTGCGGTTCCAGATAATCGTTCAGGGCGTTCAGGGACGGGTCAGCCTGACGCAACGCGGCGAGAATGCCGGGGGCTTCACTGTGCTGACTCAACGGCAGAAAACCGCAATCACTGCGCGGGTAGGTGATGACTTTGTGGGTTTCGTAGAGCGCCTGGGCGATATCCAGGGTTTCCTGGGCGCCGAGCCCTAACTTCTTCGAACAGACTTCCTGCAAGGTGCCCAGATCGAAGGGCAGCGGGGCGACTTCACGCATGCGCTCGGTGCGCAGCTTGATCACACGCGCAGTCGCTGCGTTCGCAAGCGCTTGAGCCGCGTTTTGCGCGAGACCCTGATTCAGGCAGCGATCCTGATCATCACAAGCATCGGACGCCGCGCGCCACTGAGCCGTAAACGTCGTCCCTTCATGCAACAACTGCACGTCGATGGCCCAATAAGCTACGGGGACGAAATCAGCAATGCTGCGATCACGGTCCACCACCAGCCGCAAGGTTGGCGTCTGCACCCGGCCCACCGGCAACACACCCTGATATCCGGATTGACGCCCCAGCAACGTAAACAACCGGCTCATGTTCATCCCGATCAGCCAGTCGGCCCGGGATCGACCCAGCGCCGAATGATAAAGGCTGAACGTCTCGGCCCCCGGCTTGAGTGTGGCCAGTGCCTTGCGGATCGACGCGTCGTCCAGCGCCGACAGCCACAACCGGCGGATCGGCCCGCGATAGCGGCAGTGCTCGACCAGTTCGCGGGCGATCATCTCGCCTTCGCGGTCGGCGTCGGTGGCGATCACCAACTCATTGGCCTCGCCGAGCAAGCGTTTGACAGCTTTGTACTGACTGGCCGTACGCGGCTTGACGGTCATCTTCCACTTTTCGGGAATGATCGGCAGGTCCGCCAGTACCCAGCGTTTGTAGCGCACGTCGTAGGCGTCCGGGGGGGCGGTTTCGAGTAAGTGGCCGATGCACCAGGTCACTGTGACGTCTGTTCCCAGCCAGCAGCCGTCGCCCCGACGCTTGGCGCCCAGCACGGCCGCAATGTCCTTGGCCTGGGAAGGTTTTTCACAGAGGTACAGCCGCATAACCACCATCGTTCATCAAGTGTGCAAGAGGCGCACAGAATGGCCGGTGATGAGCGCCGGATCAATCTTTATCTGTATGGATGTACAGCAAAGCTGTTGCGTCCGGTTGCGGCCGTCAAAAATGCCCGTTCGGCTGTGGGGTCGTGGCGACGGCGGATTTTGGGTTATACCTGACAGTTGTGGTCTCAGGTTTCGGGGCAACTGCACGCACGATCAAGGGCGGGCCACGCTCCCAGGTTCATCACCGTCATGAGGAACGTATTCCATGAAAAGCTCCGGTCCTAGTCCTGTTATTACCATCGCCGAGCAGCCGGGCTGCCTGCTGGTGAAGTTTCATGGCATTCAGGTGGCCGCGTCCGCGCGCGCACTGGTGCTGTTGGAGGCCAATTACCCGCCGGTGTATTACATACCGCGAGAGGACATCGACGAAAAGTATTACGCCCGCACCGACCACACCAGTTATTGCCCCTACAAGGGCGATGCCAGCTATTACAGCCTGCAAGTCCCGGGGCATGAAGGCGCCAATGCGGTCTGGAGTTACGAGAACCCTAAAATATCCGTCGATCAGATTCGTGGATACGTGGCGTTCTACCCGGATCAGGTGAAATTCGAGTTACTCGATTCCGAGGTCTGAGGATCGTTTCCCAAGGTGTGTGGCGAGGGAGGCCCTCGCCACAAAGTCCCGTCAGTTTTTATCGAGATCGACGTTCTTGGTCTCGCGCAAACAGATCATCCCCACCACCAGGCTCACCGCGGTAATCACTACCGGGTACCAGAGCCCGTAGAAGATGTCGCCGGTGTAGACCACCAACGCAAACGACACGGTCGGCAGGAACCCGCCGAACCAGCCGTTGCCGATGTGATAAGGCAGCGACATCGAGGTGTAGCGGATGCGCGTCGGGAACAGTTCGACCATCAATGCCGCCAGCGGGCCGTAGCACATGGCCGAGATAATGATCAGCGCCACAATCAACGCGACGATCATTGGTTTGTTGATTTGCTGCATGTCAGCCTGTGACGGGTAGCCGGCCAGCGTTACCGCGCCACGCAAGGCCGCTTCGTCGTAACCGTCGATTTTCACGTCACCGACACTGACCTGCACGCCACTGCCGGCGGGTGCTGCGGCGCTTGCGTAAGGCAGGCCTTGCTTGACCAGGAAGGTTTTGACCTTGTCGCACGGGCTATCAAATTTTGCCTTGCCCACCGGATCGAACTGGAACGTGCACGTCGCCGGGTCGGCCAATACGGTAATCGGCGCCTGACGGCTGGCCTGGTCAATGGCCGGGTTGGCGTAATGCGCGAGGGATTTGAAGATCGGGAAATACAGCGCGGTGGCCAGCAGCAGGCCGATCATCAGCACCGGTTTGCGTCCGACCTTGTCCGATAGCCAGCCAAAGAAGATGAAGAATGGCGCGCCGATGATCACACTGACGATCAGCAAGCCATTGGCCACGGCCGGGTCCATCTTCAGGAACTGGGTGAGGAAAAACAACACGTAAAACTGTGCGGCATAAAAGGTTACCGCTTGCCCGGCGTTGATGCTGAACAGGGCAATCAGTACGACCTTGAGGTTTTCCCACTTGCCAAAAGAATCACGAAGCGGCGACTTGCAGAGTTTGCCTTCCTCTTTCATTTTCACGAAGGCCGGCGACTCGTGCAGGCTCAGGCGAATCCAGGTCGAGATGCCCAGCAAAATGATCGAAAACAGAAACGGAATGCGCCAGCCCCAGACTTCAAACTGGTCGCCAGTGAAGTAGCGGCAACCGAGCACCACCAGCAATGACAGCAATAAACCGAGGGTCGCCGTGGACTGAATCCAGCTGGTGTGGAAACCGCGTTTGCCTATCGGTGCATGCTCTGCGACATAGGTGGCCGCGCCGCCATATTCACCGCCCAGAGCCAGACCCTGAAGCATGCGCAGCACCACGAGGATGATCGGCGCGGCGATGCCGATGCTCGCGTAAGTCGGCAGTAAGCCGACGCAGAAGGTCGCCAGGCCCATGAGTACGATGGTTGCGAGGAAGGTGTATTTGCGTCCGATCATGTCCCCCAATCGACCGAACACCAACGCGCCGAAAGGCCGCACGATGAAGCCTGCGGCGAAGGCCATCAGCGCAAAGATGAACGCCGTGGTGTCGTTGACCCCGGCGAAAAATTGTTTGCTGATGACCGCCGCGAGGGCGCCATAGAGGAAAAAGTCGTACCACTCAAACACCGTCCCCAGTGACGAGGCGAAGATGACTTTGCGGGTGTCGTGGGTGATCGCCGCGACGGGCGCGGCTTCCAGGGTCTGAACATGTTCTGACATATCGGTATCCCTCACAGTGATTGTTTTTGTTGTTCCACTGGTGTTGCGTGTTCCTTGTAGCGCGCAATACCCACTGTAGGAGTGAGCCTGCTCGCGATAGCGGTGTATCAGTCACCATCGATGTTGAATTTCAGTCCGTCATTGCGAGCAGGCTCACTCCTACAGGAATGGGGTTGGCACTGGTTTCGAGGATTAGCTGCGCCGCTTTTTCGGCGATCATCAACGTCGGCGAACAGGTATTACCCGAAGTAATGCGCGGCATGATCGAGGCATCAGCTACACGCAACCCGGGAATTCCATGAACCCGCAACTCGGCATCCACCACCGCGTCTGCATCATTACCCATCCGGCAAGTGCCCACCGGATGGAAAATGGTCGTGCCGATCTGCGCAGCCGCCTCATGCAATTCCTCTTCCGTCTGCAAACGGTCACCGGGCAAGTACTCGACCGGTTTGAACGCATGCAACGCCGGCGCGGCAACGATGCGTCGGGTCAGGCGAATGGCATCGGCCGCCACGCGCAAATCCTCCGGGTGACTCAAATAGTTGGGTTGAATCACTGGCGCGTCCTGCGGGTTGGCAGAACTGATGTCTACTCGGCCACGGCTCTGCGGCCGCAGATCGCAAACCGAGGCAGTAAAAGCAGGGAAGGGGTGCAACGGCTCGCCGAAGCGCTCCAGCGACAAGGGCTGCACGTGATATTCGAGATTCGCCGAGGTCTGTTCCGGACCCGAACGGGCGAAGGCCCCCAGTTGACTCGGCGCCATGGACAGCGGGCCGCTGCGGTCATACAGGTAGCGCAAACCCATGCCCATCTTGCCCCACACGCTGCCGGCGATCTGGTTCAGCGTTCGCGCATTTTCCAGTTTGTAGATCAACCGCAATTGCAGGTGATCCTGCAGATTGCCGCCCACCCCCGGCAGTTCATGGGCGACGCCGATTCCCAGTTGTTGCAATAGGGGACGAGGGCCTATCCCCGAACGCTGAAGGATGCCCGGTGAACCGACAGAGCCAGCACACAGGACAATTTCCTTGCGCGCCTTGAAGGTTTTCGCCTGACCTTGCCAGCGCGTTATCAGCGCTGAAGCGCGACCGTTTTCCAGCAACACGCGGTCCACTTCGACGTCGGTCAGCACGGTGAGATTGACACGATGGCGGACCGGTTTGAGAAAAGCCTTGGCCGCATTCCAGCGGATCCCGGCCTTCTGATTGACCTGAAAGTAGCCGCAGCCTTCATTATCGCCCTGGTTGAAATCATCAATGCTGGCAATGCCGCTCTGCTCGGCAGCGTTGCGGAAGGCGTCCAGAATCGGCCACGACAGCCGCTGCCGCTCAACCCGCCAGTCGCCGCTGGCGCCGTGAAACTCGGAGTCGCCGGCAAAATGGTTTTCGCTCTTTTTGAACAACGGCAACACGTCGTTCCAGCGCCAGCCCGGATTGCCATCGGCAGCCCAGCGGTCGTAGTCGCCGGCCTGGCCACGCATGTAGATCATGCCGTTGATGGAAGAACAGCCGCCGAGCACTTTGCCGCGCGGGTAACTCAGGGTGCGACCTTGCAGGCCGGCTTGTGCCTGAGTCTTGAAACACCAATCGGTGCGCGGGTTGCCGATGCAGAACAGGTAACCCACGGGAATGTGAATCCACGCATAGTTATCGCGGCCACCGGCTTCGAGCAGCAGCACCCGGTGTTGCGGGTTGGCCGACAGTCGATTGGCCAGCAAACAACCCGCCGGACCGGCACCGACCACGATGTAGTCGAATTCATCCAGGAGCGTCTTCATCCCTGACCTCGTCTTGTTGTTCTTGTTGTCGGTCATCCTAGTTGTTCGCTTTCGTCAAAAGAATGTTAGTTTTTGCGCAGCCGCTGTGCGTTTTTAAACAGCATTGCCTCAAGGACGGATCATGTTCGACTGGAATGACCTGCGGTTTTTTCTCGAGTTGCAGCGCAGCGGGCGTTTGCTCACCGCTGCCCGCCGTTTGAACACCACCCACGCCACAGTCGCGCGGCACATCGAGGCCATCGAAAAGAGCCTCGGCACCGCGCTGTTCGTCCAGCATGCCCAGGGTTACGAAATGACCCCGGCCGGCGAAGCGCTGCTCAAACACGCCGAAGCCATGGAAAATGTCGCGCTGCTGGCCCAAGAAGAAATCACCCAGTCCACCGCGCCGCTGGGCAAGATTCGCGTCGGGGTCACGGAAGGGCTGGGCATCATGTTCCTCGCCAGCCGCATGAACGGCTTGTTCGAACGCTATCCGGGGCTAGAAGTGGAACTGGTGGCGGTGCCGCGCTTCGTCAGCATCCTCAACCGCGAAGCCGAAATCAGCATCCACCTCGAACGCCCGGCCGCCGACATGCTGGTCACCCGCAAACTCACCGACTATCGACTGGGGCTCTACGCCAGCCAGGCGTATCTCGACCGCTCACCGCCATTGCGCAGCCGCGAAGACCTCGGGCGCCATGCCTGGATCGGCTATGTCGACGACTTGCTGTTCAGCCAGGAACTGATGTTCCTTAATAGCTTCTGCCGCAATCCACGGGTGGTGTTTCACAGCACCAGCGTCATCGCCCAGCAACAGGCTGCGCGCTCCGGATTGGGAATTGCGGTGTTGCCTTGTTACATGGCAAGTGCAGATGCGGACCTGGTGCCGTTGTTGCCCGACGAAAGTATTGAGCGAAGTTACTGGATCAGTACGCGGCGCGAGTTGCACAAGTCGGTGCGGCTGCGGGTGGTTTGGGACTATGTGGTGGGGTTGTGTGAGGCGGAGCAGGGGTTGTTGCTGGGATAGCCAATCGCGGCCACTCTATGGGCTGACGACAAGGCGCGTTATCCGACACTGCGTCGTGACAAAAGGAGCTTGCAGCATGACCGAAGAGACAAAAGTAAAAGGACCGGCGTCGTACTTTCCGTCCATTGAGAAAAAGTATGGGCAGCCGATTAGCCACTGGCTGGCGTTGCTCGGAACAGTGCGCGACAGGAAGCACATGGAAATGGTGGCCTGGCTGAAAGATGAACACGGCATGGGCCATGGCCATGCCAATGCGTTGGTCGCGCACTATCTGGCCGCCAACAAAAAGTGACCGGGCAGGGGGGGCAGGGCATATTTGTGCCCCCCAATCCCTCAGACAAAACACAAAACCCTGTGGGAGTGAGCTTGCTCGCGCCCACAGGGATTTCATTTGTTTGGCGCTTAAACAACAAAACCCGCATCTGTTTAAACGAAGCCTCCTGTTACCAGCCAAAGGCTACAACGCCTTGCGCCTTCGCCTACGGGTAAGACAGAATTCGCCGGCTTGTGCGTCTGGGGCGCGGGTTCTATCGTGGCTGGGTCACTGAAAAAAACAGTGATCGGGTTTGGTAGCCCGGTATAACTAGTCGCATAGCGCACCGTTTGCAGGACTGTTCTGTCTCTGCTTTATGGTGGCCATGCGCAGGGCTCTCATGGGAGCGCCGGGTTCCTAGTTACCGGTCTACCAACCCGCGTATGGCCGCCACCCATCGTTTGGTAGCGTGGGTGAAGGCTCCGTTTTCAATTAGGAGTTTTACTATGATCAAACCAACACCCAACCCGCCCGACACCGATCCGGCATCGCCCTACGAATCCCTCGATTCGAAAAAGCTCCAAGTAGCGGCCGAACGCGCCCTCGACCACCCCAAGTGCGACTCAGAATCCCTGCTGGTCAACGCCAGCGAATCACTGGGCTCGGCGACCACCATGCTCAGCAATCTCGCGGCGTTGTTGGAGAACTCACACCGCAAGACGCTGATGGGGATTACGCAGGTGGTCATGCTGGGGGAACTGGCGGTGAATCAGGCGCTGGATAACGTTGTAGTGAAGGAGTAAGCACGGCCCCTCTGTGGCGGGAAACTGATTGCTCGCCACAGAGCGCACCCACCAATCGCACCCAGTCAACGCCGATTCCATCAAAGAAGATAAAAACCATGAAACTATTATTCATTACTTTTCTAGGGGGGGTGTCGTTAGCTCAAACATCACTATCCTTCGCTGAAAATGTTAATGGAAAAAACCTCTATTTACAGCGATGCGCCATGTGTCACGGAATAGATCTCAAAGCTACAGGGCCATTGGCTAATAAAAGCAATCCTCTTACACCTGATCTAACAACCTCCGCTTTCAAAAAACGATTGAATAATTATCCGGGCGTGATTGTGTCATCGATAATACTTCGTCCCAATGGAGACTTAATTCCAAAAACGTTACGAGAGAACGGTGTAAAGCTCTCGCCGTACTCATGGAGCGTTAAAGATCTGCGCGATTTGAATCAATACATGGGTGGTGTTATTTCAAAAAATCGGTGATGTTTGAGATGAGAGACAGGCACAGACAGCTAAAAGCCATTTCAGGTTTGAGGACGTGTGGGGCAATGCAAATGAGCCCGCCGACCTCTCGCAGGTAAATCGCTCATGAGCAATCTCGGAATACAACCTCGGGCGGCTCATCGCATCCAGCAGCAGTCGGCTGCGGTTGTGACAGGCAAATAACGGCCAAAAGCAGCCACTCCGTGCGCCTACAAATGCAGGGTCGATTCACAAATTTTCGAGAGTAAATTCGAAATGGACAAACTCTCGTATCGCGCTATGGTCCATTGATGCTCGATTCGGCTACACATTGAGGCAGAGGAATGGACTTCACTCATAGCTTCATGCAGGTTTGGGATGCTCTTCGCTGGTTTATCCCGCCTTTGCTGCTAATCGCTCTACTGCAATCACGCTGGGCCAAAGGTCACATGGGCGAGCTCCTGGTACGGCTGGTTGCCAGATGTCGGCTGGACAAGCGGACTTACCGTCGCATGCACAACATCACGCTGAATACGATCGATGGCACCACCCAAATTGACCATGTATTCCTGTCTCCCTACGGCATCTTCGTTGTGGAGACCAAGAACAAAAGTGGCTGGATATTCGGTAGCGAAAGGCAATCGCAGTGGACACAGAAGTTATATAAAAATACATACACGTTCCAGAACCCACTGCGGCAGAACTTCAAACATCTCAAGGCTCTGCAGACCACTCTCGGCGTAGAACCGGAACATCTGCACTCGGTTGTCACTTTTGTTGGCGCAAGCACCTTCAAATCCGAGATGCCCGCCAATGTCACCCAAGGTAGTGGCTTCATTCGTTACATAAAGTCATTCAAGCAGCCGGTATTCACTGAGGCTGAAGTTGAAACGCTTGTGCAAGCTCTGCGAAGCGGCCGGCGCCCGCCAGGTCTGGCCACCCACCGTAAACATGTGCAAAACCTCAAGCGCCGCAATGATCCAACAGCCGAGCGCAAGTGCCCAAAATGCGGCAGTGCATTACTCATTCGCACCGTGAAGTCCGGCCCGAATGCGGGGAAACGGTTCTGGGGCTGTTCGGCGTTTCCCAAGTGCCGAGTGACGCAGAGGCTCTAGTGGATGCACGAGAATGGGGCGGCAGGCATTGCCGGTCTCGGCCAAAAAGCAAACATTCAGACGATAGCCCTTGACGAAAACTATTAGTGAAAAGACTGCTCGACGAATCGGACCCCAAAGCAATCTCCAATTTCCTAATCGGATAGAACCACATCAGCCATAGGTCGCTGATTAGGCTTTCACGCAGGGTGGCGAACTCGGCCGGCATCTCTGGATGGCGGACACCCAAACTGGCGACTGTATTCCCGGCTGAATTGCGATGGGCTTTCATAGCCCACTCGATAACAGGCGCTCGCAACATCCAGTCCTTCGCCGAGCAATAGACGGCGGGCTTCCTGCAAACGCAGTTGTTTCTGATACTGCAGCGGACTCATGGCTGTCACTGCCTTAAAACGATGATGCAATGTGGAGTTGCCCAAGTTGGCGACCCGCGCGAGTTCTTCGATGCGCAAGGGTTGGGTGTAGTGGTTGTTCAACCAATCGATTGCCCGCGTTACCCGCCGCGTTTGTGAGTCACCGAGGGCAAGCTCATACAGACGACGTCCGTGGACGCCTCGCAGGAGGCGGTAATACAACTCCCGCAGGGCGAGCGGTGCCAGCATGCCAATGTCTTTCGGTGTTTCCAGCAGCCGTACCAGCCGAAGCATTGTTTCCAGTAGGGGAACATCGACTTTCTCAAGGAATAGACCAAGCTCCGGCTCGTCCGGGACGCCCGACGGGGGAGCATCGGCGATGACCTGAGCGATTTCCGTGGCCTCGAAATCAAACCGGATACACAGGTAGGGCGCCTCCGGGCTGGCCTTCAGCACGCGACCGGACACCGGAAGGGTGACCGAAACCACCAGGTAACTGAGCGGGTCGTACAGATAGTGGTCGTCACCCAGGCCAATTTCCTTTTGTCCTTGCACGATCAGGCAAAGTGCCGGTTTGTGCACGGTATGGATCAGCTCCGAAGGTGCATCGAAACGGATGACATGCAGGGGAGCTATGGCCGTCTCATAGATTCCGGGTGTGGTAAACCGTTGCGTCAGCAGGCGAACCAGTTCGTCACGGTAGACGGCCGTGTTCTGAAGGATGAAAGCATCGCTTTGTTCCATTTCAAGGCTCTCACAAGTGTTCATGAGCATCTGCCTGAAGCTTTTCAGGCAGACGATATTCACCCGACATCATCAAAGTACTCATTGCCGATAGAGGATCATTCCGGCGTGATACAGCACGTCGTCATGAAAGTGGCCATCAGCGGTGAAGCCGGTGTCGTCCCAGTACTGGATGTAATCACCGACCAGTTCGTAGCGGCCCTGATAGGCGCTCTTGTTTTTACCACGGGCCTCGTCGTAACGACCAGTCGTCAGAAGCTCATGACGTATGAATCCATCCGCGGTAACCCACATGCCTGCGTAACGATGGTCCTGAGTGGTTTTTTTGGCATCTTTCATCACTTTTCTCCTTGGATTTTCAGACTGAGCTGATACGGCCCAAAGCCGTGCGATCAGAGCCGTCTTCGGCAACGCGAAAACCCGGAGTGCGGTCACTGCCACCTTCAGTTACGCGCATGCCGGGCGTGCGGTCCGAACCATCTGCGGCAACGCGGAACCCTGGAATGCGATCACTGCCGCCTTCAGTGACGCGCATGCCGGGAGTTCGATCAGCACCGTCAGCGGACAGGTACAGGCTGGTCGAGGAAAGGTTGATCGCGCAGGCCACCGTCGCGCCGATCACAAGTGAAAGGGAAAGCCGTTTTGCGTTTTTCATTGTTCAGTCCTCATTGACGTTGTTCATCTGAACGGCCTGCCGTGGCCTGTGTGTGCATCCGTTGCGTGCTTTCAGATTACGTAGCCGAGTGCAGGGGTGTTAGGACGAAACTGCCGCAGATTTGCCTGATCCTCTCGGGCTTGTCGGACATGTCGTGCGGCGCGTTTATGCTGCGGCTCAGCCGGCCGTGACAGTCATGCCGCCGTCGGCCATGACCACCGAACCGACCATGAAGCTGGCCCGATCCGAGGCGATGAACGCGACCACTTCGGCGATTTCTTCCGGTTGGGCGGCGCGACCGATTGGTGCGGCTTCGCCATGTTGAGCGAGAAAAGCAGGGCCATCGTCGACCACATTGTTGAGGATGTTGGTCACCACATCGCCGACACCGACAGCATTGACCCGGATGCCGTGGCCAATGACCTCAAGCGCCAGGGTGCGCGTCAGTTGGGCAAGCGCGCCTTTGGAGGCGGTGTAGGCGGCAATGGTGGGGAAGGCGAAATAGGAGGCGTAGGACGCGATGTTGACGATCGATCCGGATTTGTTGGGCATCATTGCTTTGACCGCCTCCCGGCTATGCAAGAAGGCCGCCGTGGCGTTGACCGCCTGAATGCGTTCCCAGTCTTCGCGGGTCATGTCGATGACCAGTTTATTGATGATGATGCCGGCGTTATTGACCAGAATGTCCAGCCGACCGAATTGCTCGACGGCCAGGGCGACCGCGCGTTCGGCTGCCCCGTCCTGAGTGATGTCGGCTATCAGGGGGACCAGGCCAGGGCGGGCCAGTGCTTGCACCTCAGGGTTTATATCTTCAGCAATGACCTGGGCGCCACGGGCATGCAGCAGCAGTGCGATGGCCTTGCCGATGCCACTGGCCGCGCCAGTGACCAGAGCGACTTTACCGGCCACTTCGTTTGGGGTGCTGTTCTTGAAGTCGGTCATGATGTTCTCCAGCGATTTGATCGAGTAGGGATAAGCCGTGTTGGCGCCGGCGAGGCGCTGTCATCGGCGACGGGCCTACTGTCTCGCAGCGAGGCAAAGTGGGCTTTCGTGAGATTGCCCACGCTGTCGGGGTTTTGCGCTGAATGTCAGTGGAGGAGGTTCGGTGCTCGATTCAACCCACAGGGAAAAGCCCGATATCATCGAGCCGGTCTCCGTGACGCGGCGTGCGGGCAAGCATCCGAGACCTGTCTGGCTTCGCACAGCCGAATCTGAAAAGGACGAGTTCATGGCAAGTACCGGGCGTACCTCCCAGGAAGCATTGTCGACATCCTCTCGAGACTTGCGCATCACCGGCGAGTCGATGGGTGAGTTCCTGCCAGGCGAACCGCAGGCGTTACCATCGCGCTCGGAAATCACGGACGTTGTGATTCAGCTGTTTACCCATCGCAGCGTCATCGAGCCCATTCTCGTGCCGGCAGTGGTGGAACCGCTGCTTGTCCTGGTTCTGGCCGGGGCGGCGAGGGTGGAGGAGCGCGCATTGGGTGGCGAGTGGGAAGCTGCACAGGTAAGTGCCGGCGATTTTTTCCTCACCAGTTCCGATGAGCCGTATGAAATGCGCTGGCAGACGCACGGAGGCGATACCTTCGAAGTCATGCATCTTTATCTGGGTCTGCCGCTGATCGAGCAAGCGTCTCGAGAGCTGTCGGGTCAGCACGCCGGGCTTGTGCGTTTGCGCGATGTTTCAGGGGCACGGGACGGGCGCGTCGCGTTTGTCATGGAGCAGTTGCGCACCGAACTGCTTCTGGAACGCTCGCCCAGCGCTCTTTTCGCCCGCTCTCTGGCGCAGGCGCTGGCCGTACATCTGGTGCGCAGCTATCTCGCTGAAAGCCAGCCCGGGCGTCGGGTCAACGCCTTGCAAGCCTACAAGTTGCGCAAAGTCACCGACGCCATGAGCGCGCATCTGAGCGCTGAATTCAGCCTGGCAACACTGGCCAGCCTTGCCGAGCTGAGCGAGTACCACTTCAGCCGCCTGTTCAAGCGTGCGACGGGGCTTTCGCCATCGCAGTACTTCATCCGCTTGCGCATGGTTCGTGCACGGCACTTGCTACTGGAAACCCGCCTTAGCGTCATCGACGTCGGACTGGAGGTCGGCTACTCAAGCCCCAGTCATTTCTCGCAGGTATTTCGTCGTGAAGTGGGCGTAACGCCCAGCGAGTTCCGTGGGGCCTGAGCGTCGCTTCATTACAAGTTTGCAGGCGATGCACACAGACACGAATAGGCAAAAGTTGCGCAGGTTTCGGCACGCACCGACGAGGCCCGTACCCTTAATCTTTTCGACGTACCCCACAGTAACGACCGCGTCTTCAGCGGTCGGTGCTGAACTTCAATGCAGACAGCAGGCGCTACGGATATGTCGAACATTCAAAACAAAGTCGTCCTGATTACCGGTGCAAGCAGTGGTATTGGCGAAGCGGCGGCCAGGTTGATCGCCGCCAAAGGCGCGCGTGTGGTCCTCGGTGCCCGCCGTACCGAGCGTCTGGACAAACTGGTCAGCGATATCCAGGCCGAAGGTGGTTCCGCAAGTGCCTGCGCACTGGACGTTACGGATCTGCAATCGATGCACGCATTCGTGGCATTCGCCAAGACGCAACATGGCAAGGTCGATGTGATCATCAACAACGCGGGCGTGATGCCGTTGTCTCCCCTGGCCTCGTTGAAGGTCAACGAATGGAACCAGATGCTCGATGTCAACGTTCGCGGTGTACTACACGGAATTGCCGCCGTCCTGCCGGACATGCAGGCGCAGGGGTTCGGTCAGGTCATCAATATCTCGTCCATTGGAGGCCTCGCGGTTTCTCCGACAGCCGCGGTGTACTGCGCGACCAAATTCGCAGTCCGGGCTATCTCGGATGGTCTGCGTCAGGAAACGGACAAGATCCGGGTCACCGTGGTGTGCCCGGGGGTTGTTGAGTCCGAGTTGGCGGATACGATTTCGGATGATGTGGCCCGCGAGGAAATGAAAGCCTTCCGCCGTGTGGCGCTCAATGCAGACGCCATTGCGCGAGCGCTTGCCTATGCCATCGAGCAGCCTGACGATGTCGATGTGAGTGAGATTGTGGTTCGTCCGACCGCCAGTCCACACTGAGGAGTATTGGGCGAAAGGCACAAACTGGTCGGAGGCAGTCGCTTTAGGAGCGGCTGCTCCTATCAGGAACGGCAACTAATGGCCGATTTCAGCCTGCCGCGGCCGGCTGGAAACGACCCTTTGCGGTCCTTCGCGAGAGGTACAATCGGCCAATAGCGGGCATTGAGAGAGGAAATGCCCCCCGTCCATACACGGCACTGCACTGCCTGATCGAGCTACAAATGCTCTAGAGCCGACATATTCGACGAGCGGTATGAAGGCACCAAACGACATGAAACCTTTCGTACTAGGCTTCGACATTAACCCTGAATAGTGTGTGGGAATTTCTATTTCGAAGTTAGCGAGTCTCCAGATCTGTCCAGGCTGTTGATTGGGTGGTCCCTCGCAGGATCCTTGGCTTGCACTCATCGCGTTGTTGGGTGAGCAAAGGATCAGCTTTTGAGAAAGGAAACCAAGCATGAAAAGGCTCTCACACTTCTCCAGGTTTTACTTTGCTTGTTCATTGCTGATAGCGATGAACGGTTTTGTCCAGGCAGCACAAACCGAAAAACCCAATATTCTGTTTATCGTCTCCGACGATACTGGCTATGGAGATTTGGGCCCCTACGGAGGGGGTGTAGGTCGAGGCATGCCGACGCCGAGCATTGATGAACTCGCCGCAGAAGGCACCACCTTTTACTCGTTTTATGCTCAACCCAGTTGCACACCGGGCCGGGCTGCCATGCAAACCGGACGCATCCCCAACCGTAGCGGCATGACCACGGTAGCCTTTCAGGGTCAGGGTGGTGGCTTGCCAGCAGCGGAATGGACACTGGCATCAGTACTCAAAACCGGTGGTTACGACACCTATTTCACCGGCAAGTGGCACTTGGGCGAAGACGATTACGCGCTACCCAATGCTCAAGGTTACGACGTAATGAAGTACGTCGGCCTGTATCACCTGAACGCTTACACCTACGCGGACCCTACCTGGTTCCCGGACATGGATGATGAAACCCGCGCGATGTTTGCCAAAGTGACGAAGGGCGCGTTGTCGGCCAAAGCCGGGGAAAAGCCGGTTGAGGAGTTCAAGATCAACGGTCAGTACGTAGACACGCCGGTCATTGATGGCAAACCCGGTGTGGTCGGCATTCCGTTCTTTGACAACTATGTGGAAAAAGCCACGCTGGAATTTCTCGACACCGCGTCAAAATCCAATAAACCGTTCTTCATCAACGTCAACTTCATGAAAGTACACCAGCCGAACTTGCCGGCACCGGAGTTTGTGCACAAGTCGATCTCCAAGACCAAATACGCCGACTCAATCGTCGAACTCGATACCCGCATTGGCCGCATCATGGACAAGCTAAAAGCGCTGGGTCTGGATAAAAACACCCTGGTGGTTTACACCACCGATAACGGCGCTTGGCAGGATGTTTACCCAGACGCTGGCTACACGCCCTTCCGTGGAACCAAAGGCACGGTGCGTGAAGGTGGCAACCGGGTTCCGGCGATCATGGCCTGGCCAGGCAAAATCAAACCGAACACAAAAAATCACGACATCATCGGTGGTCTCGATTTGATGGCAACGTTCGCCTCCGTGGCCGGCATCAAACTGCCTGAGAAAGACCGCGAAGGTAAGCCGATCATCTTCGACAGCTACGATATGACACCGGTGCTGCTCGGCACTGGACCCGACCCGCGTAAAGAGTGGTTCTATTTCACCGAAAACGAGTTGTCGCCCGGTGCTGCCCGTGTCGGTAACTACAAAGCGGTGTTCAACCTGAGGGGCGACGACGGGGCCGTGACGGGCGGTCTGGCCGTCGACACCAACCAGGGTTGGAAGGGGCCAACCAAATACGTAGCAACCGTGCCGCAAGTATTCGACTTGCTGCAAGATCCACAGGAACGCTATGACATTTTCATGAACAACTACACCGAGCATACCTGGACCATGGTGCCTATCAGCACAGCAATTGCGAAGCTGATGAAAACCTATGTTCAGTATCCTCCTCGCAAACTGCAAAGCATGAGCTACGACGGCCCGATCGAATTGTCCAAGTACCAGAAATTCCAGTCAGTGCGCGACGACCTTGAAAAAGAAGGCATCAAAATTCAGATTCCAGCTGACAACTGAAACCGCCGTGGTGACCTTAGCCGAGGTCGCGAATTGCATCTCGTCCACCGCGTAATCAGGGGTAATTCAACATCGGTTCCCACCCCCTGATTGCGCGGCACCCATGTGTTGAGTTCAGGCCATATTGACTGAAGGACTTCCCTAAAATCTGACAGGACGTGTCCATGAAAACTGTACGTTCACTTAGATTCCTCTTCATCGCGCTTGTTGGCGCGTTGGTGCTCGCTACAAACATCGCCCATGCTGCTGATCCGTTGCCCTTGTGGCACGACGGGATTGCCAAGCAATCCATCGTCGACTTCGTGGAGAAGGTGACAAAACCGGGCTCACCAGACTTTGTGCCGGCCGCTGAACGCATCGCTACTTTCGACAACGACGGCACGCTCTGGTGCGAGCAGCCGATGCCCGTTCAGCTTTACTTCGCGCTTGACCGTGTAAAAGCACTTGCGCCACAGCATCCCGAGTGGAAGACACAGGAACCATTTAGCTCATTGCTCAAGGGGGATCTGAAAACAGCGCTCGCCGGAGGAGACCACGCATTACTGGAACTCATCATGGCCACGCATGCCGGCATGACTACTGTGGAGTTTGAGCAGGTGGTCAAGGATTGGCTTGCCACCGCAACGCATCCAAAAACTGGCAAGCACTACACAGAAATGGTTTATCAGCCGATGCTCGAAGTGCTCGCTTATCTGCGCGAGAACGGATTTAAGACTTACATTGTCTCTGGCGGTGGCATTGAGTTCATGCGTGTGTGGACTGAGCAGGTTTACGGAGTGCCTCCAGAACAGGTCGTCGGCAGTAGCATCAAGACGCAGTTTGAACTGCGTGACGGAAAACCGGTGATAGTGCGATTGCCTGAGTTGAACTTCATTGACGACAAGGGCGGAAAGCCCGTCGGCATCAACCAGTTTATTGGCCGGCGCCCGATTGCCGCGTTTGGCAATTCGATTGGTGATCAAGAAATGCTGGAGTACACGCAGGGCGGCAAGGGCGCGCGGCTTATGCTACTGGTCCTGCATGATGATGCGACGCGCGAATATGCCTACGGCCCGGCTCGCGGACTGCCAGATGTGAGACTTGGTGCCTTCCCTGCCGCGCTAGATGAGCAGGCGAAAAATCAGGGTTGGATCGTGGTCAGCATGAAGGACGACTGGAAACGTATTTTTGCCTTCGACAAATAATTAATGTTAGCCCCCGCCAATAATCTGCAAACGAAGAGAGGAATACAGCCATGCAACTCATGACGAAGAACCTCAAACCTTTTGTGTTGAAAGGCTTGATGGCTTGCGCCTTGGTAATTCTGGGTGCGACTGCGCATGCTCAGCAAGCAACACCTGCGGTCACGGCCATCGACATCCTGCTTGAGCCGGACAATACGATGCTCCAGCACTCGCAAGCCGTGAATGACCGCCTGCTCAAAGTTTTCCCGAAGGGCTTTGCGCTGGACGCCACACACCGCCCCCACATCACCTTGGTACAGCGTTTCGTCCTCACCGAGAATCTTGAAAAAGTGTATGCCGCCGTCGGTAAAGTCTTCGCCAGCACCAATGTGACCGGCCTGAAGTTGGAAGCTATCAAGTATTACTACATACCGGACAAAGACCTTGGCCTCTCGGGCATTGTCATCAAGCCAACTCCCGAATTGATCAAACTGGAAATGCAGGTGATCGACGCGGTGACTCCGTTCACGGTGAAAACTGGAACCTCAGCCGCGTTCGTCACCGGCGACGTTCCTGAGGTCCTCCCTGCCTTGATCACTTACGTTTCGGACTTCGTGCCTAAGTCTTCTGGCGAGAACTACCATCCGCACGTCACCACCGGTCTTGCACCCAGAGAGTACCTGGACAAGATGATCGCCGAACCGTTTGATACGTTCACGTTCTCGCCAGAGGGTGCGGCGGTGTACCAGCTTGGGCACTTCGGCACGGCAGCGAAGAAACTCCACCAGTTCGATCTGAAACCTTGAGCTGTTTAATCCATGGAACCAAGCTTCTATTACTTGCGATCCCTATTGGTAAAGGCCACAGCTATTTCCTGGGATTTCGGCAACAAACGCAGCGTCTGCGTCAACAAACACAGAGATTTAACTTGGACGCAGTGTGCAAAATCAGGATGGCTGGCAGCAAGACTGAAGCATTCAGACGGAGTCCCCACGCCTGATGACTGACTGCACTGCCAATTTTGTTTACCAAGAGGCGGTCAAGTTGGGGCAGTAGGGGCAATGGATGTCCGCTTTGGGTTGTGGATTGCGGCGCTTCGTGACAGGCAGCAATTGGCCCAGAGTGTGTAAAAACACTTTCCGTATGTTGGATGCCTAAGCCCAGCGCTCCTGGGCGAGGCGATTTCCCGAACATTTGCCAAGATCCGCGCCGATAGCGCGTCATATCGTTTATGAAGCGCTTTGGCACCTCCTGGAGCGGTAAAAGCTGCGGCTTTTACGCCGCCATCGCCTTCAGCAAGCCTTCTGTACCGATGATTTTCATAACCCGCTTCAAGTTATAGGCGAGCACATTCAAGCTCATCTCCGCACTCACCCCGTTCAGTTTTCGAGTCAGGAAGTGCGTTGCCCCCATCCATTGCTTGAGCGTCCCGAAGGGATGCTCAACTGTCCGTTTTCGAACCTTCATCATCTCTGGTGCTTGGTTCAACCGACGCTGCATTTCCTCCAGCACAGCTTCATGTTCCCAACGCCTTACTCGACGATTTGTGCTTGGCGTGCACTGGGTTTTCAGCGTGCAACTCTGGCACTTTGAACTCCAGTAGCAGTGCATATACAAGCCTTTCTCAACGCTGGAGAATCGCCAGATCAGTGCCTCTCCCGCCGGGCAGGTGTATTCGTTTTTCGTCGCGTTATACACGAAGGCATCTTTGTTGAATCGGCCATCAGCTTTGGCGCTTGAAGTCATCGGCTTCGGCACGTAAGCGGTGATGCTTGCGTCGTGACAGGCCAGGATTTCTTCGCCTTTGAAGTAGCCTCGGTCGGCAACTACCGACAACGTTTCTACGCCGATGGCTTCACGAGCCTGCTTCGCCATTGAACTGAGTTGGTCACGGTCAGAACCTCTGTTGGTGACTTCGTGAGCAACGATTAAATGGTGCTCCGTATCGACAGCCGTCTGCACGTTGTAGCCAACGATCCCGCTGCCGCGCGTTATCATCGAACGGGCATCCGGGTCGGTCAGCGAAACCTGTTTATCTGGCGATTCGTTGAGCTGAGACTCAATCCCCTGAAGCTCTTTCATCTGTGCTTTGAGCTTGGCGATTTTATCTTCCAAGCTCACCGTGTCGGGCTTGGAGGCGCTAGGGATCTGGCGATCAGCCGCATCGAGCGAGGCCAAATAACGGCTGATGCTCGCCTCGATTTCTTCCATGCGCCGCTTCAGTTTGGCGCTGGTGAAGTTCCGGTCGCGGTTGTTCACCGCCTTGAATTTACTGCCGTCGATGGCAACCAGGTTTTCGCTAAACAACCCCAACTGCTGGCAGAGCAAAACGAATTGGCGGCAGACACCGCGAATGGCTTTGCTGTTGTCTTTTCGGAAGTTGGCGATGGTCTTGAAGTCGGGCATCAGGCGCCCGGTTAACCACATCAACTCGACGTTACGCTGAGCTTCTCGCTCAAGACGTCGGCTCGATTGAATACGGTTTAGGTAGCCGTAGATATAGATCTTCAGCAGGATCGCAGGGTGATAAGCAGGTCTGCCGGTTTCGGCTGGAATGACGCTATCGAAACCCAGTTTGGCTAGGTCGAGTTCATCGACGAAGACATCGACCACACGCACTGGATTGGTATCGCTGACGTAGTCGTCGAGGCTTTCTGGAAGTAAGGTACTTTGACCTCGGTGTTCACCCTGGATAAACCGTTTCATGGGTTCCCCCTGCGATGAGATTCTCAGAAATCATAGCAAGGGTTTGTCCGGGCGTTTTTACACACTCTGGGCCGATTTCTGCCTCACAAGAGGATCCCCCCTACGCTTGCAAAAATCGATCGGGCCGGCATGGGCAAAGGGCACTGGATGCCTTGTCATCGATGATCTCCTCGCTGGCCAGACGTCCCACTGTCGCAGCCAAAGTAATTCCAGGGTGCATTGCACAAACGTAGACGCCACCCACTTTGGGTAGATAACCGATGATGGGGATGCCATCGGCAGGCATGGGCCTGAGTCCGACACAAGCCCGTTCCGGATCTATGGAAACAACACCATGGAGTTCGTTCTGGATTGTCTTGGCAGTTCGAAGCGCTATCGCAGCCGGCTGATTTTCCATGGCGTCGTCCAGGTAATCTTCTGCCGCCAGCAATGCATCATCCGAGCTTTGCCTCACTTCCATTTCAGGGCTGGAGATGAGGGTGTGCACGAGGTTGGGTTGTGACTTGTAACGAATGAAAATGGCAGGCGAGGCCTCTATTGGCAGGGACACTCCAAGCATGTCTGTCAGTTTCGTGATGCCTGTCCCGGCTGCCAGTACGACAATATCGGCATCGAGGATGCCTATTGTTGTTTCGACTCCGGTCACCGTTGCACTTTGGGTTAGAAAACCGAGCACTCGCGTCTGAGTGAGAATCTTCGCCCCATACGCCTGGGCACCTGCGATCAACGCATGCGTAGCTGCCACTGCGTCCAGCGCCCCTTCTTCAGCCGCATACAGAGCAGACTGGGGAGGGTTCTTGAGATTTGGTTCCAGGTCGAGAATCTGCGATCGAGACACCAGGTTTGCCGAAGCTTGGTGACCTGAGATCGGCCGCGCTCCAATCGCCATCACGCTGTAAGACAAGGCACCTGTCCATCTTATCTCCAGACCTGGCAGCTGCGTTTCGAGTCGGCGGTACTCCTTGATGGCAGAACCGCGCAGTTGCGCAATTGGGTCAGGTTCGGGGTGTGAGGCATTGAGCCAAGCGAATGAGCTGCCAGTCACTCCCGAAGCTATATCTTCAGCTTCTACCAAAGTGACATTCGCGCCTTTACCTGCCAAGTGATACGCCAATGACGCGCCAACGATGCCTGCACCAATGACAACGACTCGTTTGTCCTGACCATTTCCCATATCAACCTCCGTTTTGTCGATGTGCCGATGGTACGACAGCTGGATGATTTCATGACATGAGAACCTGATCGTTCAGCTTTTTGAGTGTCTGCTCCTGGCCCAGAGTGTGTAAAAACGCTCATGGACCTGGGATTCCTCAAGCATCGACTTTCCTTGACGGGTCTATCGCAAAGTCAATGCCTCGGATTGCATTGGTAGCAACCTGGAACATGTCAGCGCTGCTTTGGAGCCCTTTGGATTGGCCAAAACCGGCGTTTCTTACGCCGACAGTGCCCCCATCAAACTGTCAGCGCCGATGATTTTCATGACCCGTTTCAAGTTGTAGGCGAGCACGTTTAAGCTCATCTCTGTGCTCACCCCGGCAAGTTTTCGGGTCAGGAAGTGCGTTGCACCCATCCATTGTTTAAGCGTCCCGAAGGGATGCTCAACCGTCCGTTTTCGGACTCGCATCATTTCCGGCGCGTTGCTCAGCCTGTCCTGCATTTCCTCCAGTACGGCTTCATGCTCCCAGCGTCGAACCCGCCGCTCCGTGCTCGGTGTGCACTTCGGTTTCATTGCACAGCCCCGGCATTTCGAACTCAAATAACGGTGTAACTTCAGGCCTTTTTCAACATTGGTGTCGCGCCAGATCAGCACCTCCCCCAGCCGGGCAAATGTATTCGTTTTTCGCTGTGTCATAGATGAAGGCATCGTTATTGAAACGCCCGTCTGCTTTGGCTCCAGAGGTCATCGGCTTGGGCACATAGGCGGTGATGTTGGCATCGTGACAAGCCAGGATTTCTTCGCTTTTGAAGTAACCTCGGTCAGCCACTACCGACAGCGTTTTTGACGCCATCGCTCGATACAGGGCTTTTGAGCGTAGTTGTGTTTTTACACACTCTCGGCCGAAAGCAGCGATCCACTAACAACCTCTTTCGACCAAAAGCTGAAGTGGCCAGCTTGGGGAGCAGGCATTCAAGGTCTGGCCTAACCCGGCGCTACGCGGCTTTTCGCCCGGCGCCCCATATCGATCGATACGTTAAGCCCCAGGCTTTAGATGCGCCTAAGTGTCATCGAAACATCTTCCCTCGTTTCCAACCCCAATACTCCAATCTGCAGCGTGACGTCTGAAGCTGACGCGCCGGCAATCCGAGCGGTATTAATGAAATAAAAAACTACCTGTTCTGCGCCTGAACGTCGCGATGGAGTTCGCGCGACTTCGCACATGACTCGGTTTTCTGATCTGGCTCAACGTATCTACCGTACCTGGGCGTAGTGTTTGCAATAACGTTTCGTAGACACGGCGGAAATGGGTGCTCACGTCCTTTACGGTTTTCAGTGTGTTTTTGAGATGTTTTTGCCTTTTTCATACTTTAAAGGGTGTCCCATGAAAAACCTCATATTTCATAGCAACGACAATCCTCGCCGCAGGCTTGTCTGCCCTTGCATTCCCGCCAACTCGCAGACACTCGACAAAATTGCCGACAGTAACAAATCACCGTGTCTTACCGGGAGGCATCGATACCTTTCAGCTACTTGATCGGTCCTACCGAAGCGGTGGGTTTCTCAGTCGATTTAACTGATGCCATCGTTGATGATGTGCGCAGGCAGCTCAAGAGGCCGAACTTGGAAGTGGCTTACTGCCGATGAGCGAACAGCTCAAAGTCAATCTCAAGGCGCGCAGTGACAAACCAGCGCTGTAAAGCTTGACGAGTACCTGAGCAAATGAGCAACTGCCGGCTCCAAATCGCATTGGGTTGGCACTAAGGTTCGTTGAGAGCGGTTCCAGCCGCAAACTCAAATTACAGTGGGCTCTATTCACCTAATTGAGTACAAAGCCGATCGGTTGCGTAATCTCATACTCGCGAGACTTTACTTAAACGATGGGAGGCAACTCCCGTGCAATGTGCGGTAAAGAAGCGCGCGTCTGGCTATCCGGAATAGCCAGCGTCGCACGCAACCCGCCTTCCGGCCGGTTGACCAGCGTGATGTGTCCGCCCAGCCGGGTCGCGATGGTGTTGACGATGGTCAGCCCCAGTCCCGCGCCCTGGACATTGCCGCGACTGTAAAACCGTTCGAACAACCGCTCGCGGTCCGCTTCATCAATGCCCGGGCCCTGATCCTCGACACTCAGCAAATAGAAGCCATCGGCCTGACCTAACTGCACGGTGATCACGCCTTTATCAGGGGAAAAATTTACCGCGTTGCTGATCAGATTGTTCAGTGCAATGTCGATGGCGGCAGCGTCGGCCACCACTTTGAAGGGGCGGTCCTGGACGTCGAAGGCTAGCTCAAGATTTTTACTCAGTATCCAGGGCGTAAGCTGAGCCAGGCTGCCGCGCACAATTTCGGCCAGGTCGATGCCGTGCTGCAGCGGCGCCATGGCTTTGGGTTCCAGGCGAGCCATGGTCAGCAATTGGTTGACCAGGCGACTGGTGCGGTCGACGCCGGCAATCAGAAACTCCAGCGAGTCACGGCGCTCTTCTTCGGTGCCAGCCTCCAGCAGATTTTGCGCATGCACCCGCAGCACCGCCAAAGGCGTGCGCATTTCGTGGGCGGCATCGGCGATGAAGCGGTGTTCGCGGGCCAGCACTTCCTGAATCTGCGCCAGCATGCGATTGAGTGCTGCTTGCATCGGCTCCAGTTCACTGGGCAGCGGGGTCAGTTGCAACGGTTCCAGCGAACCGCTGTGCCGTGCCCGCAAAGTCGCCGCCATGTTTTCCAGCGGCTTGAGGCCCCAGCCGATAGCGATCCAGATCAGCGCCGCTAGAATCAAGCTGCCCAGCACATTGGGCCACAAGGTATGGCGCATGATCCGATCCACCAGGTCCGCGCGCACGTCGTCCCGTTCGCCGACCCAGATTTTCAGCTCGTTCTGTTTGTCATCCAGCAGGAACGCGCGCCAATGGCGATTGTTCAGGTCGACCACATCACTGAAACCGGGTGTCGCTGGCGGTGTACTGAAAGAGGGCGCGCTGGCCGTGTGTACCAGCACTTCGCCGTGACGATTCCAGACCTGAAACGCCAGTTTGGTTTCATAAGGATGGCCGTCGACCCTGGGGTCTGCTTCGCCCAAGGCTTTATTGAAGGCCTGATACAAGTCGGCGTGTTCCTTGTTGGCCAAGGGCATGCGCATCACGCCTTGCAACAGCCGGGCGTTTTGAGCCAGTTGGGCGTCATAGACTTCGGCGATTTCATGATTGCTGTCGTGCAGATTGAACAGGCTGATCACCGCGACGCCGACCAGCATCAGGCCAATGATGAGCGTCAGGCTGCGGCGTCGAATCGACGTCATCGACGCTCCTCCACCAGATAACCGACACCGCGAATGGTGCGAATCAGGTCGGTGGAGAATTTTTTGCGCAAGTGATGGATATGCACTTCCAGGGTGTTGCTTTCGGCTTCCTCGCTCCAGCCATACAACAACTGCATCAGATGATCGCGGGTCATGACCCGGCCTGGCGGCGAGAGCAATTCGTGCAGCAGCTGATACTCCTTGGGCGTCAGCGCCACCGGAACGCCGTGATAACTGACTTGCTGGGTACCAGGGTTCAGGCTGATGCCGGCGTGCTCGATCAGCATTTGTGCGCGCCCGACGCTGCGGCGCAGCAAGGCCCGCAGGCGCGCCTTGAGTTCTGCCAGGTCAAAGGGCTTGATCAGGTAATCGTCGGCCCCGGCATCCAGCCCGGCAATGCGGTCTTCGGTCGCGTCGCGCGCAGTAAGGATCAGCACGGGCAGGTTGGAGCCGCTGTCACGCAAGCGTCGTAATACCTCAAGCCCGTCCATGCGCGGCAGACCGAGGTCGAGCACGGCCAGGTCAAACGTTTCGCTCAATAGCGCGTGCAAGGCGCTGGCGCCATCCTGTAGCCAATCGACGGTGTAACCCTCGCGGCCCAAGGCCTGATGGATGCCCTCGCCGAGGGCAACGTCGTCCTCGATCAGTAATAAGCGCACACGAACTCCTGTCAGTCGAGTTTCTTGTTCACGTCCACCAGCAACGCTTCAATCTCTTTGCGCCGCCCTGCGTCGGCGGTTTCCCGGCCGGGTCTTGGGGCGGCTTGCAACGCTTTCAGCAGCGCGATTTTCGCTTCGCTGTAGCGCTTTTGACGGTAGAGGTGATCGCCCCAGAAGTACAGACTATCGATGCCGTCCGGGTTGAGTTGCAAGGCCTGTTTGAGCAACTGTTCGGCCTTGTCAGCGTCACCGAAACCGATGGGCCAGCCCGGCACGCGGTCATACAACGCACCCAGGCTTGTGTAGGCCGAGCCTTGCAGGGCTTTCGGGTCCAGGGCCAGGGCTTTTTCCAGATCGGCTTTTGCCGCCTTGACCTTGCTCAGCGCGCCGAGGCCGCCCTGGGCACCGGCCCAACTGCTGGTGACGATTCCGGACCAGATCCAGGCTTCTGCCACCGACTGGCGTTGCTGGGTGAACGCCGACGCCTGGGCCGCCAGTTGTTCAAACGCTGCAGTACGCTGCGCTTCGGGCACTTCGTATTGAATGTGCGCCCATTCTTGTTGAATGCCCTTCAGACGTTGCTGGTCGGAAGGGTCCAGCGCCCAGGCGCTTTGGCTCAAGGCGCCCAGTAGCAGGCAAGCGATGATTTTTTTCATGGTTTCAAATTCTCGTTGTCAGGCTTTTCACTCAGGCGCCGGATCAGCGGCAATTGCTTGCGCAAGCCCTTGTCCACCAGATGGGGCAGCAGACTGTTCAGGCGCACGAAAAAGCGTTCCGGCCAGCCCAGGTACAAATCGCGGTGATCACCGGCGATGGCATGGATCACGGCAGCCGCGACCGTTTGCGGATCATCAACGTTGGCTTTGAGTGCATCATTCAAGGCTTGGGCCGCCGGGCTGTTCATCCGGGTGCGGGTGGCGCGCGGGGCGACATACAACACGTTGACGCGGGTGTCCGCCAGTTCCCGGCGCAAGGCTTCGGAAAACCCGCGCAGGGCAAACTTGGTGGCGCAATAGCTGGCATAGCCGGGGTAGCCGATGGAACCGTAGGTTGAGCCGACGTTCACCACCATCGCGCTTTCGGCTTCCTTGAGCAGCGGCAGCAAGAGTTTGGTCAGGCAGATCGGCGCGCTGATGTTGACCGCCATCATTGCGTGGATTTCGCTGTCCTCGAGTTGTTCGAGCATGGCGAAGTGATTGATTCCGGCGGCGTTGATCAACAGGTTGATCCCGCCAATGGCCTGGGCAGCAGCCAACACCTTGCGCCGATCGGTGAGGACGGTCAGGTCCGCGCCGATCCAGCACAGCTGCTGCGGATAGCGCGCCAGCAACGGCGCCAACGGTGCCTCTTGCCGCGCGACCGCCAGCACTCGGGCACCGCTGGCGCACAGGGCGGTTGCGATCGCCAGGCCGATGCCACCGCTGGCACCGGTGAGTACCACACGAGCTTCAGACAGGCGCATGCAATGTCTCCCCGTCACGTGGCAAGCCACGGAACATATCGGTGTACAGCGTGTACACCACTTTGGACGCGTGAATGACCGCAGCCTGGTCGGCCGGATCATCGAGGGTGTTCATCAGGCGGCGATAAGTCTGCATGTGCTCGATGTCCAGGGAACCATGGGAGCTGAGGTAGCTGAAGGCACTTTCCGGCAAGTCCAGCCGCTCGCGAATACTGCCGGCGGCGTGAGTGGCCAGGGCGATGCTGGTGCCTTCGAGCACGTTGACCATCCCGAACAGGCCGACCGGGTTGTCCCGGGCAATCAAGTCGTAGAGAAAGCTGACCATCAACTCGATGGGCAAGCTCGGACGACCGTCGCGCACCGCAACCTTGTCGCCGCCGCAGGCCTCGATGTCATTGAGAACCCATTGTTCGTGGCCGTATTCATCTTCGATGTACTCGCAGACCGCTTTGCGCAGCCACTCCAGGCGGGCCGGCAGACGCGCGCCGCAGGCCATCATCAAGGGCACGGTGTGGCGCACGTGGTAATAGGCTTGCGCCAGGAATGCGCGATAACTTTCCAGACTGACCTTGCCCTCCAGGGCGTCGACAATGATCGGCAGATTGAACAGTGCATGGCGTTCTTGTTGCGTGGCTTCTTGCAGCCGGTCGAAAAAATTCATGATGCGGATTCCTCGGAAAATGCAGATTCAGACAGTTGCGCCTGGTAACGCTCGACGATGGCGTCGCGGCGCAGCCGGCCATTGGCGGTCAGCAGGCCATTGGCGGGGGAGAAGGGTTGATCCAGTCGGGTCCAGTGATGGACCTGGGCGTAGTCGGGCAAGACGTCGTTGGCCTGGGCGACGGTGGCGGCGAGTTCGTCGTCGGTGCAGTCCGGGCGCGAGGGCCAGAGCAGCGCATGGTTGTGCGGCAGGGCTTCGCCGTAGACGAAGGCCTGGGCGATGTGGCGGCGCTGGGTCAATTCGGACTCGACCCACTCCGGGTTCACGTTGCGGCCGAAACTGGTGACGAATTGATGCTTCTTGCGCCCGTTGAGGTAGAGAAAACCTTCGGGGTCGAATTTGCCGAGATCACCGGTCGGCCACCAATCGTCGGTGGGTGGCGCTTCGCCCAGATAGCTCAGCAAGGTCGAACCCTTGACCAGCACTTCGCCGTCCTCCGCCAAGCGAATCTTCACGTGGGGCAAGGGCTGGCCCACACTGCCGGCGCGACGTGCACCGGGTCGATTAAGGCACACCACCGAGGCGCACTCCGACAGTCCGTAGCCTTCATAAACCGGCAGCCCGACACGTCGGGCGCGGTGCAGCAGTTCCTCGGAAACCCGGGCGCCACCCACCGCGGCAAAGCGCAGGGTGCCGGGGTTGAAGGCTTTCTGTTCGGCGGCGCTGACCAACATCAGTAACAGCTGCGGCACCAGGATCAGGCTTTGGGGCGCGCGGGCGGCCAGGCAACCGAGCAGCTGTGGCACGTCCACACCGCTGGCCCCTTGAATGCCGAGGGTTTGCTGGCTGGGCACGCTCAGGGTCGCGCCCGCATACAACGCGGCATAACAACCGAGGTTTTCCAGCAGGATCGCCAAGGGCAGCAGCGCCAGGTGATGCTGCGGATCGGTGGGTTTGCTGGCCTGATCCAGTTCGCGAGCGACCGTCAAAATACTCTCCGCGCTCAGGCACACGCCTTTGGGCGTCCCCGTGGTGCCGGAGGTGAAGGTCAGTTTCGCGGTCCCCTCGGGCAGGCAGTGCGGGTCCATAGAGGTCTGGCACCAGAACCCATTGGCTTTCTCGTAGCCGGCCTCCTGTAATTCGGTGTCCAGTTGCGGCTCGGCAATCACCCGTTCGGCGTGGCTCTGTACCAGGCAGTGGCGGCGTTGCGCCGGGCTGAAAAACGGCGGCAATGTCAGGCAGGTCAGGCCTTCGAACAACGCGGCCAGGTCCCATAGCATCGCTTCCACGCCATTGTCCAAGGCCAGCGCAAGCACCTTGACGTTTTCATCGCGCAGACGCTGCTGACGAGTCAGCACTTCTGCGTACAACGTGGCGTAGTCCACTTTCACCTGATCGCCCCACAATGCAATTGCACCGGGCGTGCGTTCGGCATGGTTGCGCAGGGTCTGGTTGAATCGTTCGGTTTCAGGCGACATGGCTGGATTCCTCGTTGGACGTTGGCAACCCCAGGCGACTGAACATCCCGCTGTTGTTCAAATGGATGAAGCCAGCGCGAATGTTGCCAACGTGTACCCAAGGCTTGCTCTCGTAATAGCTGCCCCAGTGGTGGCGTTCGTCACCCAGCCGCTCGGGGTCGGCGGCGCACAGCGTCACAGGTTTCAAGCCCAGGCGATGAAAGCTGTTGACGAGGCCGACATTGCCGGTGAACGCCACCCATTCCAGACCCCCCATGGCCAGAAGGTACGTGATGGCGATGATGCTCATCCGTGCGCTGCCGGTGTCGCTGGCGGCGAGGTTGCCGACTTCGACGATGCCGGCACGGTTTACGGGGTGATCGGCGGCCGCGCTGATCAGCGGGTCGATCGATTCGTCCAGATAACGCTCCAGAAACAGTTGGCCGACGCTCGCCATGCGAATCCCGGCCACTGCACAGAGTTCGTCCGACGCGTTGCTCATGCCGAACAGTTGCGGCATGAAATGACGAATGTCAGCACCGTGAGCCTTGCGAAAGCGTTGCTGGATAAAGTCTTCGAAGAGGGGGCGCAGGGGCTCGTCCGGCAGCGCTCTGTGCAAACACATCTGTTCGGTTTCGGTTTGGCCGAAACGTAAGGGGAGCGCGATGTTCCACTCAAAATCGGGCATGGGAAGACGCCTCCACGGGTCAGGTCGGGTGAAGTATCAAAGGCGTTACTTAAGAGAGTCTGAAGGTGAAAAAAGGAGGAGGGGAGCGGTCTTCAGATTGCCTTAAGACTTGGCGGGCAGTGTGCGGTCCGTCAGTCCGGTGACCCATCGGACCCAGGTTGGGCGAATGACTCGCCGGCCGGCAACGACTTTCACGAGGCCCCCATGACCCGCGACTCAGCAACACCTCGCTATGGAAAACTGTCGATGACCTTGCACTGGCTGATGCTGGCCTTGTTTGTCGGCGTCTACACCAGTATTGAGCTCAAAGGCATGCTGCCCCGCGGGCATGCCTTGAAGGGCCTGTTTCTGGGGCTTCATGGGCTGTTCGGGTTGAGCATTTTCATTTTGGTCTGGGTGCGATTGCTCGGGCGACTCACGCCCCGTCCACCCATCACCCCGGCATTGCCCCTGTGGCAGACCGGCGTTTCGCACCTGATGCATTTGGCGCTCTATCTCTTGATGATCGCCACGCCGCTGCTGGCCTGGCTGATGCTCTCGGCAGGCGGCAAGCCGATGCCCTATTTCGGGTTCTTCCTGCCGTCGCTGGTGTCGGTTGATCCTGACCTGGCGCGGCAGTTCAGGCATTGGCATGAACTGCTCGGCAGCGCCGGTTACTGGCTGATCGGTTTACACGCGGCGGCGGGGTTGTTCCATCACTATTGGGTACGCGACAACACCCTGACCCGCATGCTGCCCGGTCGATCCGGCAATGTGGTCAACCAGCGGCAGCGATGATCCTGGATCGGTTGCAGGCGCGAAAAACAGTGGCTGTACTGGCTGCTATCGATTGTGGATTTAACGGATCTTTTCCTGCCCTTGCTGAACCTGCCTGGTATCAAGCGCAGGTATAGACATCGGGCCTCAAAAGTCAGCGGCCACTCGGGTTAACGTTGCAATTTACTGGCGAGAGAAGAAAACGGTTCTACACTCCGGGCTTGGGGTCTCGGGGGTTTACAGGAGCTGGCCATGGCCACTGCACACTGGAATGAACCTGTAAGGCTGCGCCAGCTCATCCGTTCAGGATTGGCCGTTGCCTTGCTTGCCTTCAACTACGCCCATGCCGCGACACCAGAAGTCACCGGCTCGCCCGGTTCACCCAGTGCGACGACGACCCTCGATGGGCGATACCTGCCTAATCCTCCAGCGGCGTTCGGCGGCGTTATCAACCTCGACGCCACGACCTCGACGCCCTACTGGTCGCCGACTGTCGTCCCGCCTAAAGACGCACCCAATGTGTTGTTGATCATCACCGATGACGTCGGGTTCGGCGCGCCCAGTACGTTCGGCGGCCTCATACCCACACCCGCCATGGACCGCGTTGCGGCAGCGGGATTGCGCTTCACGCAATTCAATTCGACGGCACTGTGCTCGCCCACACGTGCAGCCTTGATTACCGGGCGCAATCACCACTCTGTGGGTTTCGGTGTCATATCAGAAATCTCAACGGGATACCCCGGCTATAACAGCGTTATCACCAAGGACAAGGTGACCATCGGCAAAATCCTCAAGGACAACGGCTATGCAACGTCGTGGTTTGGCAAAAACCACAACACGCCGTCATTCCAGATCACTCAGGCGGGTCCGTTTGATCAATGGCCCATTGGCATGGGGTTTGATTATTTCTTCGGGTTCATGGGCGGCGAAACCAGCCAGTGGCAACCGGGCAATCTGATGCGCAACACTACGCCAATCCATCCCTATGTCGGCAAACCGGGTTGGAACCTGATCACCGCCATGGCGGATGACGCCGTCGGCTACGTCAATCAATTGAACGCGCTCGATCCGAAGAAGCCGTTCTTTCTTTACTACGCCCCTGGCGGCACCCACGCGCCGCATCACCCCACGCCCGAGTGGGTCGACAAATTCAAGGGCAAGTTCGACATGGGCTGGAACGCTGCACGCGACCAGATCTTCGCCAATCAAAAGCGCCTCGGCGTCATCCCGAAAGAGGCCAAGCTCACGCCTTGGCCTGATTCACTGAAGAAATGGGACGAACTGCCGGCGGACGAGAAGAAACTGTATGCCCACCAAATGGAAGTCTACGCGGCCTATCTCGCGTACACCGATCACGAAATCGGCCGGGTGATCGAGGCGATCGATGACATGGGCAAGCTCGACAATACGCTGATTATCTATATCAGTGGCGACAACGGCAGCAGCGCAGAAGGCACCCCCAACGGCACACCTAATGAAATGACCACTTTCAACGGAATCGACGTGCCGGTCGCCGACCAGATGAAGTACCTGGACGCCTGGGGTTCGGACCAGACCTATCCACACATGGCCGTGGGGTGGACCTGGGCCATGGATACCCCCTTCAAGTGGACCAAGCAAATTGCATCGCATTTTGGCGGCACCCGGCAGGGCATGGCCATTTCCTGGCCGAACCGGATCAAGGATGTCGGTGGCATTCGTAACCAGTTCCACCACGTCATTGATATCGAGCCGACGATCCTTGAAGCCACTGGCATTGATGCGCCGCTCCAGGTAGACGGCATTGCGCAGAAACCCATCGAAGGCACGAGCATGGCTTATCTCTTCGACAAGCAGAATGCCGAAAAGCCGTCCACACGCACCACGCAATACTTCGAGATGTTTGGAATGCGTGCGCTTTATCACGAGGGATGGATGGCCTCGACGACGCCCTACCGGGCACCTTGGGACATTACTTCTCAGCCACCCAAGGACATCGTCAATGGCGTCAAATGGGAGCTGTATGACATCACCAAGGACTGGACGCAGAATGACGATATCGCCGCCGCCAACCCCGCAAAACTCAAGGAACTGCAGGATCTGTTCTGGGTGGAAGCGAACAAATATCAGGTATTGCCACTCGACGCGTCCGGTTTTACGCGCGTCATTGCACAGAGGCCGAGCATCGTGGCCGGACGCACCGAGTTCAATTACCTTTCGCCAGTGACGGGCATTCTTCCAGGCAACGAGCCCAACGTGTTGAACAAGTCCTACGTCATTACGGCTGACATCACTGTTCCTGAAAACGGCGGCGACGGTGTATTGGTGACCGACGGCGGCCGCTTTGGGGGGTACGCGCTCTACCTCCTGAAAGGTAAGCCGATTTTCAACTACAACCTCGAAGGCGTTGCGCGATTCCGCTGGGAGGGGACCGACGCGCTCACGCCCGGAAAGCACAGCATCAGCTTTGATTTCAAATATGCCGGGCCGGGATTCGGTAAGGGCGGCACTGGCGTGCTGTCGGTGGATGGAAAGCAACTGGCTAGTCAAGCAATCCCACACAGCGTTCCATTCGTCTTCGGTGTGGATGAAAGTTTCGATGTCGGTTCCGACACCGGCACCCCCGTCGATGACAAGGATTACCAAGTACCGTTTGCATTCACCGGTTCACTGCACAAACTTACCGTCACGCTTGAACCAACGCAGTTGAATGCCGCGGGCAAGGAAGCCGTTCAGAACAAGGTCGGCAACAAAGACTAGGAAAAAGCATGCGGATCACCTCCCACGAGATGATCCGCGACTTATCAGGGATTGCCGCCTGTGTAACCGTCGGATTGAGTTGGCCTGTGCAGGGGAAATGTCCCCCGGGGGGGCATTCAGCTTGGCAAATTTTCAGTGAGCCCCTTCCCGTACCCACCGCCGGACTTCGCCCTGCACGGCATAAGCCGGTGCCTCCACCGCATTGAAATCTTGTGTATACCGCTGGGCAAACCCCCCAACCCCCCATTCCTGAAACTGCTGCACATGCTTCAGTTCATGAGCCCACAGCGCAAAGTTCTGCTCTGCCGTTTGAGCGTCCCGGAAGAGGATGATGTCGATCAGCGTCACGGCACCGACATCGGGATTTTGCAGCATGGCCGTGGCAGCGCTGAATTGGCCGTTATCGCTCACTTTGTAGCGCGCGGCATCGAGCACGCTGGGGTCGTACCAGCGCAGCAGTTGGTCGCGGATGTTCGGTGGAATGGGGTGGGTGTCGGCGATGGCGGCTTCAGCGCGGGCTTGGGTGAGCCACAGTGCCAGGGCGGGTGCAGCGATCTGATAGATGTCATTGGATGGAAGACCGAGCAGTTGGCCCACGTCTGGCAGGCAGATGCAGCTGTCCAGGCACACTTGTTTCTCGCCGGTTGGGCAGGCGTTGGTCTGGGCTGGCACTTCAAGCGTCAGGCAAAGAGCAAACAGCGTCATCAGTCGCTTGATGATGGACGGCATTGAGCGCTCCAGGGGGCGGATGCTGCAAGAGCAATAATCACAGTGGGTCGATGACCCGCATCGCTTCAGCGTAGACCCGAACCCGGCACCGTCACTCAAGAACGATTTTCTGGATTTACGACTGCATCGCCGCCGGGTCAGGGGAGGATTTCGAACGAGGTGCTGGCCAGGCATTCGCCGTTAACGAGGATGTGCACGGCATGCACGCCCGCATAGTGCTTGCGGGTGGTGAGTTCCTTGATCTGCTGGCCACGGCTGACGAATTCGGTGGCGTTGCCGGGCAGCGTCAGGGACTTGAGCTTGAACACCTTCGCCGAGGTGCTGCCACTGGCTTTGACGTAATCAATCGCATAGTCGATCACCAATCGTTGACTGTCAGGTACGGTGGATTTCACACCAAACGACAGGGTTATTTTTTCCCCGAGCCGAATCACCGCCGGTTCAACCGTCACCCCGACCATCTCGACCTCAGCCTTGCCACTGGCGCCAATAATCGCCAACGCCCGCTGATTGCCCTGTTTGATCAAACTGCGCAACGCATGCTTGGCAATCCACGCCGTGTGCTTGTTATCCAGCGCCCACCCCTCGATCAGGTCCAGCACCCATTCCGGATGATCCTTGGTGATGTCATTGAGGTGGTTGGCCACGGATTTGCGCACATAAAGGCTTTCATCCGCCTTGAGGTTATCGAGAATCGCCGCCGCCAGCGTCGGATCACTCTGGATCTGTTCCAGCCGGAACGACCACGGCAGCCGCGGTCGACAGCCTTCACTGGCCAGGCGCCGGACATGCTCATTTTCATCCAGCGACCATTCCTGCATCAGCGCCAGCGAACGCTTCAAATCACTGCGCAGAAAATACCGGACCGCAAATTCCGCAGAACCAAACCCGGTGAAGTATTTCAGCGCATCCATCGATTGCTCGAAATCATGCGCACCATACATCGCCACATAATGCGGCAGCGAAATACTGACAAAGCCACTGTTCAAGCGAGGGGCGAGGGCGCGCAGCACCTCAAGCGATTCGTCATACCCCAACGGCAGCGCTGCATATAGGCATTCGCTGACTCGCGCCATGCGCTGCATGATTGACAGGTCGGCAAGGCCTTCGTTGGCCATCTTCAGGAAGGTCTTGGCGTTGAACCCGGGGTAAACCGCCGTCATTTCAGTCGCGATATGCTTGAGGCGCTCGGCGTTGAAGATTTCCTTCAGCGCCGGGCTGGATTGTTCGGCGGCAGTCATGGGTGAATCCGGTTTAGAGGGTGGCTCAGGTTATCGGGGTTTTGATGAACGCCGAAAGCTTTTCTGCCTGCGCGGTGAATGCGGCGATTCGCGGGAAGCGCTCGGTATCGACTTGATCCGGGATCACCAGATTGGTGAAGCTCCAGGCAACGGCCACCGTAATCCCGTCCTGGGCAATCAAGGCACCGTTGTTTAGCGGGTGCTTTTCCAGTTCGCATTCCAGTGATGAATAGGCGGCGGCCAATTGGCCTTCGACGCGTTCGACCCACGGTTGAAACTGGATCTGCGCCGGGCGCAGGTTGCGCTCGTAATAAAGCTGCACGGACTTCTCGCACGCCGCCAGCGCCAGTCCAACCACGCGCAAGGTGCGCAGCCGTTGCTTGAGATCGTCGGGCATGAGGCTTTTGCCGGGGCCGGCCAGGGCTTCCAGGTAGTCGATGATCAGGGTCGAATCCATCAACACGTCGCCATTGTCCAGCACCAGGGTTGGCGCCTTGACCACCGGATTGATCTGTTGAAATTGCTCGAAGTGCCGAAACACTGAGACCGATTGATGCTCCAGGTCGATGCCCAGGTAGTGGGCGGAAATGGCCACGCGCCTTACGTAAGGCGAATCCAGCATGCCGATCAGCTTCATTAATACACTCCTGCAGAGGACCATTTCGGGACGGTCAACCTTAGCTGAGGATCCGCAACCTGCAAGCAAAGGGAGGGCTTGTGCGGCCGTTTGTCTTCTATATACAGCCGCTCGATTGAATTTCTTGCTATAAACGCACTCCGATAACCGCCGCAACGGTCGCCGTAGAGCACTTTGCGTACCTTGTCGGACAAATTCGCTGACTTTTCAGTTGCTGGGGCCTCAAGTCGGCCTTAGACTGCCGCCCCTCGTAAATTGAGTGCCGGGTGGCGCTTGGAATAAACGGCGCCTTTCCGATGGCCTTCAACAGGTCCGCCGGAACGCTCCCTAATTCGCCTTAATGCACGTTTTTTTATAGAGATATCAATGACAAAGGACAAGTTGCTGGCCATGCCGGCGGATGACTACATGAATGCTGAGCAACATGCTTTTTTCAGCGAGCTGTTGCAGAACATGAAAGTCGAAACCCATGAGCGCATCGAGCAAAACCGCATCGCCATCGAAAGCCTGGATACCCCGGCCGATCCGGCAGACGCGGCTTCGGTCGAAGAAGAGCGCACCTGGCTGGTCAACGCGATCGATCGCGACCAGCGCATGCTGCCTCAGTTGGAACAGGCTCTGGAACGCATCAAAGAAGACAGCTTCGGCTGGTGCGACGACAGCGGCGAGGCGATTGGCCTGAAACGCCTGCTGATCAGCCCGACCACCAAGTACTGCATCGAAGCGCAAGAGCGTCACGAACAGATCGACAAGCACCAGCGTCAGGCCTGATTTCGTAGCGCCCCGCATCGCGGGCGAGCCTCACTCCCAAAGGAGCAAAGGCTGGCCCGCGATGCTTTTTTTCGTCTGTAAAAAACCTCATGCGCCTCTATTGATCTGCTGCAATACCCACGACTAATGGACCATAGATAATGGCCTGGTAGTGGCGTTTAATGCGAAGACAACAATTAGAAGATCGTGGGGTGACGAAGATGACGAGAGACGGATCTCTGGCGACGGCCGCGCCTGCGCCAGTGCTTTTGCCGAAAAACCCTTGGCTGACGCCGACCCTGCAAAGCATCGCCGTGATGCTGTTGTTGTGCGGCATGGCGTTGGGCGGATGGCCGCTTTACCTTGGCCTGCCGTTGGCGGTGCTGATTATCTGGTTGCCGCGCTTGCGTTCTCGCGCTGCGCCTCAAGACTTGCCGGCGGAAAACCCCAGCGCTATCAGCGCGTTGACCCGCGATCTTTCCTACACCACCAGTCATAACGCGTTGTCTGCGGCCGGCGTGGCCTTTTCGGTCAAGCAACTGGCGGACAAGCTGCAATCGCAACTCAGCGCGGCGGCGCAGATTGTCCGCAATGCCGAAGCGATGATCGCGACCGAAGAAGTCACTTCCAAACTCAGCCGCGAAGCGCTTGGCGCCGCCAGCGAGGCGCATCAAAGCGGCGCAGCCGGGCGCCAGGAGTTGATCGAGTCCATCGCTCGCATGCATCAACTCAGCGAACGCGCCAGCAACAGTCGCGAGCTGATCGAGGCCCTGAGCCTGCGCAGCGACGATATCCAGCGAGTGACACTGGTGATTCAATCCATCGCCAGCCAGACCAATCTGCTGGCGTTGAACGCCGCTATTGAAGCGGCTCGGGCCGGGGAGCACGGGCGCGGTTTCGCAGTGGTGGCGGATGAAGTGCGGGGGCTGGCGGCGCGAACCGCGACGGCAACCGGTGAAGTTGGCGAGATGGTCGCCGATATCCAGCAACGTACCGCCCAGGTCGTCGAACAGATACGTCAACTGTCCAGCGACCTCGACACCGGTGTCGAGCAAGTCGAGCACACCGGTCAGCACCTTGAAAACATTGCGCGCCTGGCCGCAGGAGTGGAACACCAAGTCGGGGAAATCGCCCGGGGCGCGGACACCAATCGCGATCAACTCGACAGCCTGTTTCATGCAATCGAGCAGATGCGCAGCGATCTGGCGATCAGCGACCAACAAACTCAGCGTCTGGCCCAGGCCGCCGTGCAAATGGAAGGGCAGGCCGAATCCATCAGCGAACGCCTGGCCGAAGTCGGACTGGATGACTATCACCAACGGATTTATGACCTGGCCCGGGAGGGCGCAAGCCAGATTGCCGTTCGCTTCGAAGCGGATATCGACCAGGGTCGCGTCAGCCTCGATGATTTGTTCGACCGCAATTACCAGGCGATCCCCAACACCAGCCCGGCGAAGTTCCAGACCCGCTTCGACCGCTACACCGATCAGGTCTTGCCGACGATTCAGGAACCGCTGTTGCCGCGTCATGAAGGGCTGGTGTTCGCCATCGCCTGTACGCAGCAGGGTTACGTGCCGACCCATAACACCGTTTTCAGCCAGCCGCTGACGGGCGATGCGAAGGTCGATACCTTGCAGAACCGCACCAAGCGCAAATTCGCTGACCGCACCGGTATCCGCTGTGGCAGCCATCAACAGCCTGTGTTGTTGCAGACGTATACCCGTGACACAGGCGAACTGATGCACGATCTCTCGGTGCCAATCTTCGTCAAGGGCCGGCATTGGGGCGGTTTGCGCTTGGGGTACAAGCCACAGGGGCCACGCTGAGAGGCCGTCACTGTTACGAATCCGGCAACGAAGCTGTGCAGGCTCGTTGCTGTTTCCTCGCGGATGAACTCATTAATATGCCTGCATAGTTAGGTTGCTAATGAAATTCGAGAGGCCAACATGCAAAGCAAAGTGGATGTCGCGGTGATGATTGGCAGCGGTGTGCCTGACAGTTTGCGCGCGGTGGGGCAGAGCGTTTGTTGGGTGGTACTGCTCAACGGTGAGCGCCGGGGGACGGCGTTTTCCAGTCGCGATGAAGCCGAAGAGTGCAGGGCTGCCTGGCTGGCGCAATTGAATGCTGAATCATCGGACAGCCTGCACTGAGTGTGCGGGTTAGTAAACCTGGTGCAGGCGCAAGTTCAGGTCGTCGACCACTCGCGCCCAATCGGCGTCTTCACGCAGTTGTTCTTTGAGGAACCTGGCTTGTTGTGGAGTCCAGAAGTCGGCATCGATCATTTTCTTGTCGTCGGCTAACGGTGAATGGCGGGCGATGAAATCGTCGATGCCTTTTTGGCTGGAGTCCAGACCGAGTTGGTCGAACAAACCTTGCAAGTCATGTGTAGGTGAATCCATGTTCATCTCCTGGTGGGTCGCGTCGAATGCGAGATCTGAAGGGCGGCTTCATTGCATCTGAGGCGGCCGCGCTTCAGGAGTTCGATGGATATTCAAAAGCAGGAGTGAGCATAGACGGCAAATTCGATGATCAGGCTTTCAATGCGCCTGCATCGACGGCAGCCTTCAGTTCCAAAGCCGCTTCCTGAGCGGCGACGGCGGCAACATCTGCCGTTTTGAACCAGCGATCTTTCTCGACCTGGTGATACGTCACCGTGGTCAGTTTCGGTTTGGCGCGCATGACTATCACTGCCTGGAATTCGCCGTCGATCTCTCTGGCTTCACCCCGGATAATAAATTCGCCGATATCAAATTCCGTCACGTAGCAGCCTTCCCTTGGAAATGTTTTGTTGTTTTGAGCGCCGTCCGACGTGGGAACGGGTTTCATGGGGCGGGCAGTATGGCAGTAGTTACCCGTCGACGGCTGAGTTAACTCGACGGTGTGACGAAACGTCTATTGGAATGAACTCAAGGGTGGCTTTATTCGTGCGATTCAAGTGAGCGAGCAAGCGCACAAGCCTGGTTGTGGTCACCGCGGAAACCTCTGACGCGCCCTGTGGACGTTTCCTTGATATGAAAAAACGCTTTGCCTGCCAGGACCACCTGAAACCTGGGCCGGGCGGGGTTTTGAGGGTAGAAGGGTGGTTGTTCGTATAACGTCTGCGACAGTGGCAAGGCGCTGTGTGTGTAAGTCGATTGGGCGGTTGCAAAGTGAGTCATTGTGCACATATGAAGTCCTTTTCAATGTTTTGCCGACGTATGTACGTCGTTTTGGCTAGTCTCTGTCAGCATCGCTGCTCTAGAATCGCCATCAAGGTGGGCGAATGGTGTCCATCTAAAGCAATTTTTTGCGGGTGATATGTCGGAAAAGTGCTTTTCTTGTAGGGTTTTTTCCTTAAAGTTGGTAGTCCTGTTCATCTGGCAGCAAGAAGGGCATTTTCCTTCAACATCTGACGACGTTGAGGGAAGACGGCGCGAGTGTTATTCCAGTACGCTCACTGACCTCGCGATGCATGAGCCCTCTGCCCGGATCAGGATTTCAACCCGGTTTATTTGCTAGACCCTCGGCATGGCCGCTTTTTTCTGCTGCGCTTTTTTCTACGCGCGGCATCCATTTCAGATGTGGGGATGTTTCCTTGGCAGTAAGTAATCTCGATATGCATGCTTTGTTCGTGCTGGGTGATTTGCGCGCAAAGTTGGTTAAACAGTTTCAATCTCGTTTCGTCTATGTCACAGAACAGAACGCCGAAGGCATATACATTGCCGAGATAGACACCGAAGAAGCACTGGTGGTGGATGACAAGCCAGGGCTCAAACTCAAAGTTGGCGATCATTTCAGTGCCTCGGTCCTGCCCAGTCGAGAAGGCGGCAAGCTGGACATCAAGTTCCGCGAAATCAAACTGACGGTGTATGGGTTGGGCGATTACGCGTTTGTCACCACCGCCGACGGTCAGGCGATTGTGTTTAAGGAAGGTCATAGCGTGGTGATGGTGTTCGCCGCCCACCAGCAATTGCAGGAAGGCCTGACCAAAACCCTGAAGGCCGTGACCGCCAAAGCCGCCAAGTGGCGCAAGGGCGAGCTGGTGACCTTCAAGGCCAGCGAGTAAATGACCCTGCCCCGCGCCGATTTCCACGAACAAAACCAGGCCAGTGCCCATACTGAAGCCCTTCGTTTGTTCGAGCAGAAGGCTGTTCTGCAGGGCGCCTGGTTGAATTGGGTGGCGTCACAGATCTATACGCTGCGTCCGGCGGCGTACGCCAGCATGGTCAGAAGAGAGCTATCAAGCTTGCAGGAATCTTCCGGAAATTAATTCCCGCCCTCGACATCAGGATCCTCTACTACAGTCAATTGACCGAATATTTAGAGGCTCACGGTCTTTAATCAGGCCATCCTGCTATTGCTGTGAACAGCACGAGGTGCAAAAGCATGAAAGGATTTCGACGGTTAATGGCTGCGTCCGTGGCCAGTTTCGGGTTATTGACGTCACCCGTTCCGGTGTTTGCCGCCCAGGCACCAATCCACTTCGCCGACCTGAATTGGGAAAGTGGCAGCCTGATCACCGATATCCTGCGGATCATTGTAGAGAAGGGCTACGGGCTGCCGACGGATACCTTGCCGGGCACCACCATTACCCTGGAGACCGCCTTGGCCAACAATGACATTCAGGTCATTGGCGAAGAGTGGGCGGGTCGCAGCCCGGTCTGGGTCAAGGCTGAGGCCGAAGGCAAGGTCGCCAGCCTGGGCGATACGGTCAAGGGGGCGACCGAAGGCTGGTGGGTTCCGGAGTACGTGATCAAGGGTGACCCGGCCAAAGGCATCAAGCCACTGGCACCGGGGCTGCGCAGTGTCAGCGATCTGCCCAAGTACAAAGACGTGTTCAGCGACCCGGAAACCCCGGGCAAGGGCCGTTTCCTCAACAGCCCGATCGGCTGGACCTCGGAAGTGGTGAACAAGCAGAAACTCACTGCCTATGGCCTGAACGACAGTTACGTGAATTTTCGCAGCGGTTCCGGAGCGGCGCTGGACGCGGAAATCACGTCGTCGATCCATCGTGGCAAACCGGTGTTGTTCTATTACTGGTCACCGACGCCCTTGCTCGGACGCTTCAAGCTTATCCAGTTGGAGGAGCCACCCTTCGACGCCGAAGCCTGGAAAACCCTGACCGACGCTGACAATCCAAATCCCAAGCCGACCCGTTCACTGGCCTCAAAGCTGTCCATTGGTGTATCTGCGCCGTTTCAAAAACAGTATCCGCAGATCACCGAGTTTTTCAGCAAGGTCGATTTGCCCATAGGCCCGTTGAACAAGGCGCTGGCCGAGATGAGCGAAAAACACACCCCGCCACGCCAGGCCGCGGAAGCTTTCATGAGAGCGCACCCGGACGTCTGGAAGGCATGGCTACCCAAGGAGGTGGCTGATAAGGTCTCCGCCGACCTGAAGTAAACAGATTATTCGCACAACTTCATTCGCTATCGCCGCCCGGAGCATGTGCGCTCCCACTGGATGGATAACTGAATATGAACCTGTTGGTTGCGCAATGGACGTCTTCAATCTTTCTGGTGATCAGTCTGGTCCACGTGTATTGGGCGTCGGGCGGAAAAGTGGGCAGCGAGGCGGCGGTGCCGCGGTTGCCTGGGGAGGGCGGCGCGCAATCAAGGCCTGCGTTCAAGCCGTCGGGGTTCATGACGTTGCTGGTGGCGGTGGGGCTTCTGATGATCGCCATGCTGGTGTGCCTGCGAGTCGGGCTGTGCTTGCCAGCGGTGCAGGACGTGTGGCTGCAATGGGTCATCAGCGGTGTCGCGATACTGATGTTCGCTCGGGCGATTGGCGATTCGAACCTGGTGGGGTTTTTCAAAGTGGTCAAGGATTCGAAATTTGCCCGGCTCGACACCTGGGTGTATTCGCCGTTGTGTGTGGTGTTAGGTGCGGGGTTGTTGGCCGTCGCCTGGATTTGAGTTGCCTGAGCTATAGCTCATCGCGAGCAGGCCGGTCCCGTCAAAAAAAACTCCGGACTTAACTCCCACTCTCACTCCGCCGGCTACTCACCTCCGCCGGCACATCATCCCCAGCCATGCGCTTGCGGAACAACGCCGCCCGAGCCAGCAACAAGGTCGTCACCGGCACCGTAATCGCCAGCAGAATCGGAATCAGCCAGGCATGCAGCACCGGCCCGGACTTGAGCGCCGAAAAGTAAATGATCGACGCCAACGCCACGCACCATGCGCCCAATGTCGAGGCCAGCGCTGGTGGGTGCATGCGCTGGAAGTAATCCTTCATTCGCACCAGGCCAATGGCGCCGATCAGCGCAAACAGACTGCTGAGCAGCAGCAGAATTGCCACCGGAATCTCAACCCACAGCGACAGTTCGCCAGTCATTCGATCACCTCGCCACGCAGCAGGAATTTCGCCAAAGCAAACGAGCCGACGAAACCGAACAGGGCGATCAACAGCGCCGCCTCGAAATAGGTGTCGCTGGCATAACGAATGCCCAGCGTCAGCATCATCAGCATCGCGATGATGTACAGGTAATCCAGCGCCAGTACCCGGTCCTGGGCCGATGGTCCTTTGAACAGACGGAGCAGCGTCAGGATCATCGCCACGGAAAACAGGAACAGGCTCGCCAGGATGGCGTTCGACAGCAGTGCGCTCATTCGAAGATCTCCATCAAGGGATGTTCATAGGTCGCCTTGAAGTGCTGGATGAACAGCGCTTCGTCGTCCAGATCGAACACATGCAACAACAGGATGCTGCGATCAAGCGCCAGCTCCGACCAGACGGTGCCAGGCACCACGGTGCAGATCGCCGACAGTGCGGCGAGACCATTGGCGTCGCGCAAATCCAGTGGCACCTTGATGAAACGTGAGCGGGGCGGACGGCGACTGGCGTTCAGCACGCCCCAGGCCACGGAGAGGTTGGACACCACCACGTCACGACCCACCACCAACAGCAAGTGCAGGATCACCCCCGGACGACGAATTCGAATGGGCAGCGGTCGTAACTTGCGCATCATCAACGGCGCGCAGAAACCCAACAACACACCGAGTAACAGGTTGCCAGGACTGATCGACTGGTTCAGCACCAGCCACAACAGCAAGAGTGCCAATGACAGCCAGGGAGCAGGAAACAGTCGCTTCAAGGTTGCACCTCCGCCATCGCTGCCTTGGCTTCCGGGCTTGGCACAGCACGAGTGCCCAGCACGGCCATCACGTATTGTTGCGGGTTGTTCAACGCGTCAGCGGCCGCCTGGGTGTAGCGCAGCAGCGGTTCAGCCTTGAAGGTCAACGCTATGCTCAGCCCCAGCAAAACGATGATCGGCACGCACTCAAAGCGGCGCAGCAGCGGTGATGGCCGTTCTTGCGGGGTCCAGAAGCGCTGGATGCCCAGGCGCGAGAACGCGATCAACGAAGCGAGGCCCGACAGAATCAACAACGCCAGTAATCCCCGCGCCGCGTTCGACACCGGTTCGCCGACGCCGTTACCCAGGCCCAGCGGGTTGAGCAGGGCGTTGAGCAGGCTGAGTTTGCCGATGAACCCGGAGAGTGGTGGCATGCCGATGATCAGTAGCGCGCAAGCAATGAAGCTCAGGCCGAGGAAGGCCATGGTCCAGGGAATCACCTGGCCGACCACGGCTTTCTGATCGTCATCGAGGTTGATGCCTTTGAGCAGTTGTGCGGCTGGCGCTGGTCGTGCAATCAGGTCGGCGTCATCGAACAGTGGCAGTTCGTTGACCGAACGCGAACGCTCGATCAACTCGGCCAGCAGGAACAATGCACTCAACGCCAGGGTCGAGCTGACCAGATAAAACAGCGCCGCCGCGATCAGGTTTGGTTGGGCGAAACCAATGGCGGACAGCAGAATCCCGGCCGACACCAGAATGCTCAGACTGGCCATCCGCTCCAGGCGTTGCGCCGCGAGAATCGCCAATGCCGCGCAGACAATGGTCGCCATACCGCCGTAAATCAGCCAGTCGCCGCCAAAGTAGGCGGACGCCCCGGCCTGACCGGAGAACAGCAGCGTCCACAAGCGCAGCAAGGTGTAGACCCCGACCTTGGTCATGATCGCGAACATCGCCGCCACGGGTGCGCTGGCCGAGGAGTAGGCCGGCACCAGCCAGAAATTCAGCGGCCACATCCCAGCCTTGGCCAGAAACGCTACCGCGAGAATCCCCGCGCCGGCATGCAGCAAACCGCGATCAGCTTCCGGCACCAGCGGGATTTTCAGCGCCAGATCGGCCATGTTCAGCGTGCCGGTGACGCCGTAAATCAGCGCCGCGCCAATCAGGAACAGCGACGACGCCAACAGGTTGATCGAGATGTAATGCAGTCCCGCCGAGACCCGCGGCCGGCCCGAGCCGTGCAACATCAACCCATAGGACGCCGCCAGCAGCACTTCGAAAAACACGAACAGGTTGAACAGGTCGGCGGTCAGGAACGCGCCGTATAACCCCATCAATTGAATCTGGAACAGTGCGTGGAAGCTTGAACCCGCGCCGTCCCAACGGGCCATGGCGAACAGCAAGGCGCTGACGCCGATGATTCCGGTCAGCACCAGCATCAAGGCCGACAGGCGATCGACCACCAACACCAGGCCGAACGGCACTTGCCAGTTGCCCGGCAGGTACACGCCGATGGAACCCGGCACGCCAGTGGTTTGTGTCCATTGCAGCAGCAACACGGAAATTCCCAGGCCGAGCAGGCTGGAGAACAGGTTGATCCTGGCCTTCAGCGGACGGTGTTTCTCGCCGAGCATCAACATGATGGCGGCGGTCAGCAGCGGTAGCAGAATCGGTGCGGCGATCAGGTGCGTCATCGCATTCATTCTTTAGGCTCCCGACCATCCACATGGTCGGTCCCGGTCAAGCCCCGGGAGGCGAGCAGCACCACCAGAAACAGCGCGGTCATGGCAAAGCTGATCACGATGGCGGTGAGCACCAGCGCTTGCGGCAGGGGATCGGTGTAGTGCAACAAGTCCTGCGGCACGCCATCCTTGATGATCGGCTCGCGGCCGATGAACAGGCTGCCCATGCTGAAGATGAACAGGTTGACGCCATAGGACAACAGACACAGGCCCATCACCACCTGGAAGGTCCGTGGTCGCAGGATCAGCCAGACACCGGAGGCCGCAAGCACGCCGATGGCGATTGCGATGACTTCTTCCATCAGACGGCTCCTTGCGTGGCGACGGATTTGGGCTGGGCCGCGGTTTTGTGGCCGCGAACCGATTGGTGGGCGAGGGCGGTGAGGATCAACAGTGTCGAGCCGACCACCACGGCGTAGACGCCGATGTCGAAAAACAGTGCGCTGGCGATGTGAATGTCCCCCAGCACCGGCAGTGAAAAATGCCAGGTGTGGGTGGTCAGGAACGGATAACCGACCGCCATGGCCCCAAGCCCGGTGACCGTGGCGAACAGCAACCCGGTGCCCATCCAGCGCAATGGTCGCAGGCTCATTTGCGCCTCGACCCACTGCGTGCCGGCGACCATGTATTGCAGGATGAACGCCACCGACATCACCAGGCCGGCGACAAAACCGCCACCCGGTTGATTGTGCCCGCGCATGAACAAGTAGAACGACACCACCAGGGCAATCGGCAGCAGCAGGCGTACCAGCACCGCCGGGACCATCATGAAACCCAACGCGGTGTCGCTGGCGTGGCGCGGGTTGACCAGGTCGGTGACCACGTCCGGTGCCAGCAGGCGTTGCTGCGCAGGCAGCTGCAGGCTTTCTTTCGGCGGGCGGAAGCGTCGCAGCAGGGCGAACACGGTCAGGGCCACGGCCACCAGCACGGTGATTTCACCGAGGGTGTCGAAGCCACGGAAGTCCACCAGCATCACGTTGACCACGTTGCTGCCGCCGCCTTCGGGCAGGGCGCGACTCAGGTAGAACGAGGAAATGTCGTTGGGCGTCTGGCGCGTCAACATTGCGTAGGCCAGCAGGGCCATGCCGCCGCCGACCACGGTCGACAACAGCAAGTCGCGGATACGCCGGATGCGCGCCTTGCGCAGGGTGCTCGGCAGTGGCGAGACTTCTTCGATCCGCCGTGGCAGCCAGCGCAGGCCCAGCAGGATCAGCACCGTGGTCACCACTTCGACCGCCAGTTGCGTCAACGCCAGGTCTGGCGCGGAGAACCAGACGAAGGTCACGCAGGTCATCAGGCCGCAGACGCTGACCATGGTCAAGGCCGCGAGCCGGTGATACTTGGCCTGCCACGCCGCGCCGAGGGCACAGGCAATCGCCAGCAACCACAGGGTCACGAACACGATCGAACCGGGGATTTTTGGTCGGTCGCCCCAGCTTAGGCTGCTGTGGAGCATCGGGATCAACCCGGCCAGCACGGCGGCGAGGACCACCAGGAACAATTGGGTTTGCAGGCGGTTGGTGCTGATCCGGCGCACCAGGCGACGGGCCATGCGCATCATGATCACCAGGCCGCGCTCGAACAGGCGCTTGCCGTTGAACCGGCCAATCAACGGCGGGTATTTGAAGCGTCCGCGCTTGAGCTGATTGCGCAACAGCAGATACAGCACGATACCGCCGGACATGGCAATCAGGCTCATGATCATCGGTGCGTTCAAGCCGTGCCAGATTGCCAGGCTGTATTCCGGCAGGGTTCCACCCACTACAGGCAAGGCCGCGGCGGCCAGGATGGAGCCGACCACTTGAGCCGGGAACATCCCCACCACGAGGCAGGTGAATACCAGCAATTCCACCGGTGCACGCATCCAGCGAGGTGGCTCGTGCGGGGTGTGCGGCAGGTCAGTGGCGGTCGGGCCGAAGAACACGTCGACGGTGAAGCGCAGCGAATAGGCGACGCTGAAGGTGCCGGCGATGGTCGCGACGATCGGCAGGCTCCACTCGACCCACGCCGTGGCATTGATGAACACGGTTTCGGCGAAGAACATTTCTTTCGAGAGGAAACCGTTGAGCAGCGGCACGCCGGCCATCGACGCGCTGGCGACCATGGCCAGGGTCGCGGTGAACGGGATCAGTTTGATCAGGCCGCTGAGCTTGCGAATGTCGCGGGTACCGCTTTCGTGGTCGATGATCCCGGCGGCCATGAACAGCGAGGCCTTGAAGGTCGCGTGGTTGAGAATGTGGAACACCGCTGCCACCGCCGCCAGCGAACTGTTCAGCCCCAGCAGCAGGGTGATCAAGCCCAGATGGCTGATGGTTGAATAGGCCAGCAAACCCTTGAGGTCGTTCTGGAACATCGCGCAGTACGCGCCCAGCAACAGCGTGCAGGCGCCGGCACCGCTGACGATGTAGAACCATTCTTCGCTGCCGGACAACGAAGGCCACAGCCGTGCCAGCAGAAACACCCCGGCCTTGACCATGGTCGCCGAGTGCAGATAGGCCGAGACCGGTGTCGGTGCCGCCATCGCGTGGGGCAGCCAGAAGTGGAAGGGGAATTGCGCGCTCTTGCTCAAGGCGCCGATCAGGATCAGGGGCAGCAGAATCGGGTAGAGGGCATGTGCGCGAATCAGATCGCCGGCGGCCAGGACCTTGTCGAGGTCATAGCTGCCGACCACATGGCCGAGGAGCATGACCCCCGCCAGCAGGCATAAACCGCCCGCGCCGGTGACCATCAGCGCCATGTAGGCGCCGCGTCGCGCATCGCTGCGGTGGTGCCAGTAACCGATCAGCAGGAACGAGAAGAGGCTGGTCAGCTCCCAGAAAAACACGATCTGGATCAGGTTGCCGGAAATCACTAGCCCGAGCATGGCGCCCATGAACGCCAGGAAAAATGCGAAGAATCGTGGCACCGGATCGTCCGGTGACATGTAGTAGCGTGCGTACAGCGAGACCAGCGTGCCGATGCCCAGCACCAGCATTGAGAACAACCAGGCGAAGCCGTCCAGGCGCAGGACGAAGTTCAGGCCGAGGCTTGGCAACCAGAAGTATTCTTCGCGAATCACGCCGCCATGGGCGACCTGCGGGTACAGGAGCGCGACCTGGGCCGTGCCGATCAGTGCGATCAGGCCGGCCAGCAGGGGGGCTGTATTGCGTGCGTTGTGTGGCAGGACGGCTGCCAGACAGCTGCCGATAAAAGGCAGAAGCAGTAGAACTATCAGGGACATAGGCTTCTAATCTGCGGAAGTTTGTGAAGCATCATACGTGCCACTCCCAAGATCGCCAAACGCCAAGCTGTCGCAGAATCCTACACGGTAGACGTAAAAAGCCGGATTCACATGGTTTTCAGGGCCGGTTTTCAGCAGGTCTGGCCCCATCGCGAGCTTGCTCGCGATAGCTATCTATCCGGCAACAGCGTTATCAAGGCTCAACCGAGGTTTCCCGCTCCAGCTCTCCCTCCGCCGCGGTCCCCTTACCTTTGGTCTTCAACTCACTCACAATCACCGCCGCCACAATCAACCCCGCGCCCACCAGCGCAATCGCCGGCAACCGCTCCCCGGCAATCCGCCCGACGATCCCGGCCCACACCGGCTCACCGGCATAAATCAAGGTCGCCCGGGTCGGTGAAACACTTTTCTGCGCCCAGTTCATCGCCACCTGAATCGCCGCACTCGCGGCGCCAAGGCCCAATGCGCTGCACAACAGCAGCCAGGAAAACTCCGGAATGCGTTCCTGGGTCGGCACTACCATCAAAAACGCCAGCACCGAGGTGGTCGCCAATTGCACCACCGTTACCCGCCGCACATCGACCTGACCGGCATAGGTGCTGATCAGAATGATCTCGGCGGCAATCGCGATAGCGCTGATCAGCGTGGCGATTTCACCTGGGCTGAAATTGAACGAAGCGCCGGACGGGCCTGACAGCAGCATCAACCCGGTAAACGCCAGCATGATCCCGATGCTCGGCATCAACCCGGGACGTCGACCCAGCACCAGCCATTGCAGCAACGGCACAAAGGGCACGTACAACGCCGTGATAAACGCCGACTGACTGCTGGGAATGCTCTGCAAGCCCACGGTCTGCAAGCCGTAACCGAGCATGATCGCCACACCGATAAAGGCCCCGGCCTTGAGTTCGAACAGGGTCAGTTCCCGCAAGTGGCGCCAGGAAAACAGCGCGACGAGGCTCGCGGCAGCGGCGAAACGCAGGCCGACGAAAAACATCGGGCCGCTGACAGTCATCGCGTGCTGCACCAACAAAAAAGTACCGCCCCAGACCATGGTGATCAGCACAAGCACGCACTCGGCTTTGCTGAACCGTGAGAAACGGGGGGAAGAAGAGTTCACCGACGTCATGACCTTGCGCGCTACCTGAGGGGGACGCACAATGCGCCGAATGTTGCGCAGTATACTGCCCAACCCTACCGAGTGAGCAATATAGTGCACAAAGATTCCACGCCACGGGCTTCAGTCCTCCAGCACGTCAGCCTGAACGTTCGACGCTTGCGCCACGCCGCCGACATGAGCCAGGCCACGCTGGCCGAAAAATCCGGCGTCAGCCGGCGGATGCTGGTGGCCATCGAGGCCGGCGAGAAGAACGTCAGCCTGACCACCCTCGACCGCGTGGCCAAGGCGCTGGACGTGAGGTTCAGCGACCTCATCCAGGCCCCGGACGCCCGCGACCCGAGCCGCATCAACGAAGTGGCCTGGGCCGGAATTATCCCTGGCAGCAAAGCCGTTTTACTGTCCAAGGCCACCGCGACTCGCGAGGTGGAGCAATGGGAATGGTGCCTGCAACCGGGGGAAATCTACCCGTCGCAACCGGACGCCGAGGGCTGGAGCGAACAGATCTACGTGTTCGAAGGCTGCCTGACCCTGATGTTGGGCGACACGCCGCAGCACATTGCTGCCGGTGAGTTCTTCATGTTCGCCAGCAACCAGCCCCACGCCTATCGTAATGACGGTCCGGTGGCGGCGCGGTTTGTACGCAACGTGGTGATTTGACTGTTCGCCAATCAACAGCGGATAGTCACTTTTGCCTGTCTACAGCTGCATGATTTTCTAGAAAGGCTCACTAACCCATTGAAATATATCTAAATCGTGTACTGGCGCGACCCCTGCAAAAGCTCCGGAAGTCTTTTCAGAATCCCGGAGTCGGCCCATGACAATCTCAACCCGGCCCCCACGTAAATTCCGCGAAATTTGCCTCAACGCCTTCGACATGAACGGCGCCGGGTACAACGGGTGCCTGACATTCCGCGTCTCGAGCAGGCTCACTCCTACAAAGGGTGGGTTTGTGCGCGCGCGAGCAACACATTAAGGTGGCACGCCACAGCTTTCCATTTGACCTACGAGCAAGGCATGAGCGAAATCCAGAGCGCACAGACGACCGACGCCACCCGCCACACCGACGTCCTGATCATTGGCGGCGGCCTTAGCGGCACGATGCTGGCGGCGCAGTTGTTGCGCTTGCCCGGCCGCCGATCGGTGCTGGTGATTGAACCGCGTGCCGAGCTTGGCCGAGGCGAAGCCTACAGCGCCGTCGAATTGGGTCATACGCTGAATGGCAACGCAGCGCGGATGAGCGTCGACCCGGACAACGCCGATGACCTGACGCAATGGCTGACTGAGTACATTGCCCGCGGTGGCTGGCCGGAATCAGCGGAGCAACCGGTGCCGATCAGCGAACTGTTCCCGCCACGAGGCCTGTTCGGCGTGTACGTGCAGCAACGTCTGGCCGAAGCGCAAGCGGTCGGGGCGTCGAATGGCTCAACCGTCGAGCATGTGCAGGCTGAAGTAATCGATCTGCAAACGGACGACGATTCGGTACAGCTGACCTTGAGCGACGGGCAACGCTTGCAGGGCGCTTACGCGGTGCTGGCGACAGGTATGTTCCCTGCCGCGCGCACACCACAGACCGAGTCCAGCGGTTTGAACGCCGCCGCGCTCGATCCGTGGGATGTCGCCGCGATGCGCCAGCTCGATCCACACTCAACGGTGCTGATCATTGGTTCCGGCCTGACCATGGTCGATGCCGTGGTGTCGCTGGAGCAGGCCGGGCATCGCGGCCCCATCGAAGTGTTTTCCCGTCACGGCTTGTTGCCGCATGTGCGACGGCAACCGCCGGCCTGGGTAGATTTTCTCGGCGAGGATCACCGCCTGCGCACACCCCGCCAACTGGTGCGCGAACTGCGTCGGCATTGCCGCGAGGCGATCCACCAAGGCGTCGATTGGCAAGCACCGCTCGACACCGTGCGGGCGCATATTGGCCGGTTGTGGAATCAGGCGACGGACCCGCAACGCCGGCAGTTTGTGCGGCATGTCCGGCCATGGTGGGAAAGTCATCACCACCGCTCGCCGCCGTTGAGTGCGGCCCTGGTGGCACGGTTGCACCGGGAAGGGCGGTTGCGGATTCAGGCCGCGTCGTTCAAAGGGCTTGAGCCCGGGTCGCAGGGCGGCGTCAGCATCCGCATTCGCCGCCGTGGCGAGGCTGATACCTGTGTGGTGACTGGCGCGGCGTTGATCAACTCCAGCGGTATCGAATACGACTGGCGCCGGGTCGCTCGACCGTTGCCGCAACAATTGCTGGCGCGCGGACTGATCCGACCAGGACCCTTGGCATTGGGGATCGCAGCGGCGGTCGACGGGGCCGTACTGGACGCCAATGGTCAGATCGTCCGTCGCCTGTACGCCATGGGCCCGCCGTTGCGCGGCATGTGGTGGGAAAGCACGGCTGTCACCGACGTAGCGCTTCAGGCCAAAGCCCTTGCCGCACGACTCGTGGTAGTCGCTGCATAGGACAAAGAAAACCCCGGGCAGATTGGATCTGCCCGGGGTTTTTCGTTAAAGCGGCGCAACGCCGTTGATCAATAACGCTGATACTTCGAACCGAATTCTGGACGGTTTTCAGCGACGTAGAGTGTGCTTGGCTGGCTGTCCTTGTGATCGAGACCGACGGTGTTGACGTTCAGTGTCGCCGGTTGGCTGACCTTGACGGCGGCGACAACCTGCGAGGTGGCATGCGGGGCGGCGATAGCGGACGTAGCGCCAAGGACCGACAGGGCGAAACCAAGACCGATGATGCTTTTCATGAGGGTGCTCCAGAGTGGGGGAAGAAGATGTGGCCACTGTAGTGCTGGAGCCCGGCGATGAAAAAACACCCTTGGGCATAGTCGTTATCAAGAACGTTGATCCATGCTCAGCGAGGTGTGCGATCGCTGACACCACCCAATCTAAACTGCAGGGGATTTTCTTTGTGGTGTCGATCGGCACCGAGTCAGGCCACCCCAACCCTTGTCACCGGGTCGGGGTGGAACAGGTGCCTCACCTCACATCGAACCGATCCAGGTTCATCACTTTGGTCCAGGCCGCCACGAAGTCTTTGACAAATTTCTCCTTCGAGTCGCTGCTCGCGTACACCTCGGCCAGCGCCCTTAACTGCGCATTCGAACCAAAGACCAGATCCACCCGCGTTGCGGTCCACTTCACTTGACCGTTTTTGCGATCCCGGCCTTCAAACTCTTGAGCGGCTTCGGAGGTTGGTTTCCATTCCACGCCCATGTCGAGCAGGTTGGTGAAGAAGTCGTTGGTCAGCGCTTCCGGTTGCTGGGTGAACACGCCGTGCCGGGTTTGTCCGACGTTGGTGTTCAACACGCGCAGGCCGCCGATCAACGCGGTCATTTCTGGCGCGGTGAGCGTCAGCAATTGCGCCTTGTCGATCAACAAGTGCTCCGCCGGTACGCGATAGTTGGTTTTCAGGTAGTTGCGGAACCCATCGGCAATCGGTTCGAGGAAGCCGAAGGACTCCACGTCGGTTTGCTCTTGTGACGCGTCCATCCGACCCGGCGTGAACGGCACGGTGACGGTTTGCCCGGCATTTTTTGCCGCCTGTTCAACGCCAGCGTTCCCGGCCAGCACAATCAGGTCAGCCAGCGAGACTTTCTTGCCGCCGCTGTTGAACTCGTTCTGGATGCTTTCGAGTTTCGCCAGCACGTTCGTCAGTTGTTCGGGCTGGTTGGCTTGCCAGAATTTCTGCGGGGCCAGACGCAGGCGTCCGCCGTTGGCACCACCACGTTTATCGGAGCCACGGAAGGTGGAGGCTGCCGCCCAGGCGGTCGAGACAAGCTGCGCGACTGACAGGCCAGAGGCGAGGATTTTGCCCTTGAGTGCTGCGACATCGCTGTCGTTGACCAAGGCATGATCGACTGCGGGGATCGGGTCTTGCCACAACAGTTCTTCGTTCGGCATTTCCGGGCCGAGGTAGCGCGAGAGAGGTCCCATGTCACGGTGGATCAGCTTGAACCAGGCACGGGCGAAGGCGTCGGCCAGTTGATCCGGATTGGCCAGGAAGCGCCGCGAAATCGGCTCATAGATCGGGTCAAAACGCAGGGCAAGGTCCGAGGTCAGCATGGTCGGGTTGCGCCGTTTGGACGGGTCATGCGCGTCCGGAATGGTGCCGGCACCAGCGCCGTTTTTAGCGACCCACTGGTTCGCCCCGGCTGGGCTTTTACTCAGTTCCCACTCGAAGCCGAAAAGGTTTTCCAGGTAGTTATTGCTCCATTTTGTCGGTGTAGTGGTCCAGGTGACTTCGAGGCCGCTGGTGATGGTGTCCGCGCCTTTACCGCTGCCAAAGCTGTTTTTCCAGCCAAAACCTTGCTGTTCCAGACCCGCGGCTTCGGGTTCGGCCCCGACGTTGTCGGCAGGACCGGCGCCGTGGGTTTTACCAAAAGCGTGACCGCCTGCGATCAGGGCCACGGTTTCTTCGTCGTTCATCGCCATGCGACCGAAGGTCTCGCGGATATCCTTGGCTGAAGCGACGGGATCGGGATTGCCTTCAGGGCCTTCGGGGTTGACGTAGATGAGGCCCATTTGCACGGCCGCGAGTGGATTTTCCAGATTGCGGCCTTGTTCGGTACGGCTCTCCTCGTTTTCCCCGGGTTCAGCCACGAGCGGGCCGTCGCCAGGTTCTTGCATGGGTTCGTTTTCTTTGCCGTAGCGGGTGTCGCCGCCCAGCCATTTGTTTTCAGAGCCCCAGTACACGTCTTCGTCCGGCTCCCAAACGTCGGGTCGCCCACCGGAGAAACCAAAGGTCTTGAAGCCCATGGACTCCAGCGCGATGTTGCCGGTGAGTACGATCAGGTCAGCCCAGGAAATATTTCGGCCATATTTTTGCTTGATCGGCCAGAGCAACCGGCGTGCCTTGTCGAGGCTGACGTTGTCTGGCCAGCTGTTGAGCGGGGCAAAGCGTTGCTGGCCGGAGCCGGCACCCCCGCGGCCGTCGCCGGTTCGATAAGTACCGGCCGCGTGCCAGGCCATGCGAACGAACAGCGGCCCATAGTGGCCGAAGTCGGCTGGCCACCAGTCTTGCGAATCGGTCATCAGTGCCGTGAGGTCTCTTTTGACCGCAGCAAAGTCCAGTGTTTTGTACGCTTCGGTGTAGTTGAAGCCCTCGTCCAGGGGATCGGACAGGGAGGAATGCTGGTGCAGGATGTTCAGATTCAGCTGGTTCGGCCACCAATCGCGGTTCGTCGTGCCACCGCCAGCGGCGTGGTTAAACGGGCATTTCGATTCATTTGCCATGTGCGAGCTACCTTTGGTCGTGTTCATCCGGGCTATCCGGCCCTTTGTGGGTTCTGGAATAGCGACGAGCGAAAGCAATGACACAGGCTGCTGGGCCAGCAGTTCGATTCACTGATTGTTTTGATCACACGGCTATCGGTACAGCGGAAAACGAGGTGCAATCACGGTGGCCCACGGCAGGCTTAGTCATGTTTCTGACTCATTCCTGTCTCCTTATCAGCTAAAACAGGCCGGCTGACGCCAGCGCTGGGATAAGGTTAGACGCCTATCCCCAAGTCAGCTAATAGGTGGAGTATTCGGGGTTGATAGGTAAAAGCTTTTATGGGAGGCGTCGGAATTGACCGGGGCTGATGGTCCTATCGCGGGTAAGCCATGCGCCCACAAGGGTTGAGTAAGGCCGGAAGGTAGCTGGCGCATTGGAACCACTGCTGCACGGGCGAATCAATTTGATTTGTAGAAGCATCATTTGTAGGCTCCGCCACTTTTATCTCGATCATCACAAGGATTCCTCCATGGGATTGAGCAAACGCGACCAGGCTCACATCGAACGCCGTCTGGTCGCCACCCTGACCGATGCCTGTGAAACCGCCAAAGCGGAAGTCGTCGGGTTTGATTGGCTGACCCATGTAGTCGATTACACCGTATTCCCTTCAAGCCTCAGGGTGATCTGGGTTTTTGACACTCAGGCTAATAAGGATCAGGCGTTGGCCGGCGGGCAAGGGGAGCGCATGGTCGAACTGACAGCGATGGCTCTGAGCGACGCGGATGTCATCGTCAATCCGGTATCGGCCCATGTGCAGTTTGATTCTGAAGAGCAATGTCAGCTTGCCAATGATGGCAATTGGCAGCAGCGTCTGGCGCGCAAGCGTTCAATGCGAGGTTGAGCCAGGAGCCCGTACCCTGCTGCCCAAGGCAGAGGCGCGATACGAACTTGTGTTTCAGTGTGTGGGTGATGTGCCTGCTGAAAAAGCGGCCGGCGTGACCTCACTTATTGCGCCCCGAACAGCATCGTCCAATACACGCCCTCATCGCTACGAGCATCCGCCGCATACGCCGCGCCGACCTGGGTAAACATCGGGTTCATCAAATTCGCGCAATGCCCGGGGCTGGCCAGCCATCCGGCCATCGCCTTGTTGGGTGAACTCTGCCCGGCGGCGATGTTTTCGCCGATCTGCCGGCCACGGTAACCGGCGGCCCTGGCTCGATCTGCGGGCATATCGCCGTCGGGATCGCGGTGGGCAAAGTAGTTGCCGTAGGCCATGGCCTTGCTGTGCCCTTGTGCGGCAGCGCCCAACGCAGGGTTCCAGGCGAGCGGCCGCGCGGCGGAGAAGCGCTGGCCGCCACACATCCGGGGTTTGGCGCGCGCGGCGTTGACCTGCGCCAGCAAGGTTTTGCTGACAGCTCGGGTATCGCCGACCTTGTGGTCGAGTACCGGCTGCGCCAGCACCACTTGCCATTCACTTCGGGCGCGACTGACACCGATGTCGGCGTACTGGCCGTCCAGCAGCGCTGCGCAGTAATCGTCCTGCAACCTGTCAAACGCTTCATCGGCATCCTGCGCACCGATCACCCGGATGCTGCGTACCGTCACCGCTGAATAGCCGGACGCCTTGAGTCGATCTCGCAAACCGCCGCCATAACCGATGGGCAACGCCAGGCTGGAATTCAGCGCCAGCGGAGCCAGGCGTTGTGCCGGGCGCCTGTCGCAGCGCTGGGGATGGGCACGGTAATCATTGATAGCCGCCACCAGTTGGCGTTCGCCATTGGCATGAGCAGGGGAAGCAAATAGAGCAATCACAGGCAAAAGACACAGCGAGGCGCAGCGCAAGGCCAGGAGGGGCGGGTGCATGAGGCGGACAGCTCTGATCAGAGACGACGGTAAGTGGGCATTCAAGGCGCCTGTATGACTGGGGTTTTGAGACTAGGTTCAGGAGGGAGGGGCGCAAAAGCAGCGGCATTGCCTACCGCATGTCGCAAAATGCGAAATGTACCGGTCCGGCCTTAAATATGTGGCAGCCGCAGTCGATAGCCTTTTCATAAATGCCGACGTGCCAACAGAGGGCTGCACCATGTCGATAAAATTCCGTTTACTCCTGTTGATCGGCACCAGTGTGCTCACCGCGCTGATCGTCAGCCTGGTCAGTTACGTGGGCAACACGCAGATGGCTGAAGCGGTGAACGAGAGCGAAGTCAGCATGACCGCGCTGCGCAACCACCTTGAAGCCGACATGATGCACGACGCCCTGCGCGCTGACGTGTTGTCGGCCATGTTGGTGGGCTTGGGCAAAAGCACCAGCAGCAAGGCAGAAGTACACAGCTCCATCGAGGAACACGCGAAGCATTTCCGTGACGTGCTGGGTGACAACCTCAAGCTGCCGGTCAACGACACCCTCAAGACCGCACTGAACAAGGTCAAACCGAGCCTCGACACCTACATCAGCGCCGCCGAGCGTATCGTCGGCCTGGCGCTGGAAAATCCAGAAGCGGCGCAAAAGGAACTGGGCACTTTCAATACCGCGTTCAGCCAACTGGAAGACCAGATGGCGGCCCTCAGCGAGTTGATTGAAACCAACACGCAACAGACCAGCCAAGGCACTCAACAAGCCATTCATAGCGCCAACTTCACCTTGGGTATTGTGCTGATCGCCAGCCTGGTGTTGCTGCTGATTCAGGGGCGGTGGGTGATTCGGAGCATCATGGGGCCATTGCAGACCGCCAGCCGGATTGCCCAAAGCATCGCCCACGGCAACTTGAGCGAACCGATTGTCGAGCCGACACAAAAGGACGAAGCCAGCGCATTGATCCGCAGCCTGGCAACCATGCAGCGCGACCTGCGCGGCATGATCGAAGTGGTGCGCAGCAACGCTCATGGTGTGAGCGGCATGAGTGGTCAATTGAGCAGCGGTTGCCACCAGGTCGCCGACAGCAGCCAGCAGCAAAGCGCCGCAGCCAGCACCATGGCCGCTGCCGCCAGCGAAATGACCGCGAGCATCGAGGAAATCACCCGCCACGCCGAACGTGCGCTGGACATGGCCAACCAGGCCGAGTCATTGGCCAAGGATGGTGGTCGAGTGATTCATCAGGTCGTCGAAGACATGGACGGCATCGCCCGTTCCGCGCAGCAATCGGCTCACGTGATCCGCACGCTGGACAAGGAGTCCGAAGGGATTTTCAACATTATTCAGGTGATCAAGGGCATCGCTGACCAGACCAACCTGCTGGCGTTGAACGCCGCCATCGAAGCCGCCCGTGCGGGTGAACAGGGGCGCGGCTTTGCCGTGGTTGCCGACGAGGTGCGCAACCTCGCCGGTCGCACCAGCGCCTCCACCCAGGAAATTGCCAGCATGGTCGCGCGCATCCAGCAAAGCACCCGCGAAGCGGTGACCAGCATGGAAGCGGGCGTGGCGCAGGTCGACAAAGGCATGGCCGTGACCGCCGACGTCGAGCGTGCGATTCGTGAAATCCTCGACGCGACGCTGAGCACCACGCAACTGGTCAACGACATTACCCGTACCATCGGCGAGCAAAGCCTGGCCAGCAACGAAATCGCCCATCAGGTGGACATGATTGCGGGGATGTCAGAGGGGAACAGCAAGGTGATTGGGCAGACGGCGTCGACGACCGATGAACTGTCGAGTCTGGCGGGGAAGCTGTCGCAGTCGGTGGATCGGTTCAGGCTTTGATTTGATGGTGTCTGTCTAGGCGCCTTCGCGAGCAGGCTCTCTCCTACATGGGTTTTGTAAACGCCCAAGATCGAATGTAGGAGTGAGCCTGCTCGCGATGGCAATAGCCCAAACAAAACAAATCCAAAGCCTTAAAGATACTTATCCGTCACAGCCCCTTCCGAAGCACTGGACACCGTCTTCGCATACTTCGCCAACACCCCACGCTTGTATTTGGACTCCGGCCTTACCCAGCGACTCTTACGCTCGGCCAACACCGCGTCGGTCACGTCCACCGTAATCAGCCGGGTTTCTGCGTCAATGGTGATTCGGTCGCCATCTTCAACCAATGCAATCGGCCCGCCCTCAAACGCTTCCGGCGTGATATGCCCCACGACAAAACCGTGCGAGCCACCGGAGAAACGCCCGTCAGTGATCAACGCGACTTCCTTGCCCAACCCCTTGCCCATCACCGCTGAAGTCGGCGAAAGCATTTCCCGCATTCCGGGCCCGCCCTTGGGGCCTTCATAGCGGATCACAATGACATCGCCCGCCTTGACCTCACCGTTGAGAATCCCTGCCAGCGCGCCTTCCTCACCGTGATAAACCCGGGCCGAGCCTTCAAAGCGCAAACCTTCCTTGCCAGTGATCTTGGCCACGGCACCGGTGGGTGAGAGGTTGCCGCGCAGTACCACCAGGTGCGAGTCCTTCTTGACCGGTTGGTCGAAGGGCAGGATCACATCCTGGCCTGCGGGATAGTCGGGTACGTCTTTGAGGTTTTCCGCCAGGGTTTTGCCAGTGACCGTCAGCACATCACCGTGCAGCATGCCGGCGGCAAGCATGCGTTTCATCAGCGGCTGAATACCGCCAATGGCCACCAGTTCGCTCATCATGTATTTGCCGCTGGGACGCAAGTCCGCCACCACCGGCGACACCTTGCCCAGCTCGACGAAGTCATCCAGCGTCAGGTCGACATCCACCGCATTCGCCATGGCCAGCAGGTGCAACACGGCATTGGTCGAGCCGGCGAGGGCGATGACCACGCGAATGGCATTTTCAAAGGCCTGGCGGGTCATGATGTCGCGGGGCTTGAGGTCCAGCTTGAGCAGTTCCATGACCTGTTGGCCGGCGCGGAAACTGTCGGACGCCTTGTCGCTGCCGACCGCGTCCTGAGAACTGGACCCCGGCAGGCTCATGCCCAGCGCTTCAATGGCCGAGGCCATGGTATTGGCCGTGTACATGCCGCCACAGGAGCCGGGGCCTGGAATCGCTACTTCTTCGATCTGCTTGACCTGAATTTCGCTGATATCCCCCCGCGCATGCTGACCCACGGCCTCGAACACCGAAATGATGTCGGTATGGCCCGCACCGGGCCGGATGGTGCCGCCATAGACAAAAATCGACGGACGATTGAGTCGCGCCATACCGATCAGGCAGCCCGGCATGTTCTTGTCACAACCACCCACGGTCACGAGGCCGTCAAAGCCTTCGCAACCGACCACCACCTCAATCGAATCGGCGATCACCTCCCGCGACACCAGCGAATACTTCATGCCTTCGGTGCCGTTGGCGATGCCGTCGGAAATAGTGATGGTGTTGAAAATGACGCCTTTGGCGCCGGCCGCATTGGCGCCTTTTTCGACCTCAAGGGCGAGCTTGTCGATGTGCATGTTGCACGGCGTGACCATCGCCCAGGTGGAGGCGATGCCGATCTGAGGCTTCTTGAAGTCGGCATCGGTGAAGCCCACGGCGCGCAACATGGCGCGGGCGGGCGCGGCTTCGACGCCGTCGATGACCTGGGAAGAGTATTTGCGCAGATCGTCTTTGTCGCTCATGACTTTTGCTCACACCAGCAGACCGTATTGGCAAGAATTGAAGTCTAGACCCGGGTGGCGCAAAAATCAGTGTGCCTGTGCGCACACCTCACGAACACAATCACGCAACCACCGATGCGCCGAGTCCGCATCCATTCGCGGGTGCCAGAGCATGGAGACTGTGATCGGTGGCGTCGGGATCGGCAGGGAGAAACTGTGCAACCCGACGCGCAGGTTTCGCGTGTGCCGTTCGGGCACGGTCGCGATCAGGTCCGAGGCGCGGGCCAGTGCCAGTGCCGCGGAAAAACCGCCGACGATGGTGACGATGTCACGCTCCAGCCCCAGTGATTGCAACGCATCATCCATCGGTCCGCTGTCGCGTCCACGGCGTGAAACCAGGATGTGCCGGCCAGAGGCGTAACGGGTGGGGGTCATTTCGCCCTCGCTGAACCCATGCCCGGCGCGCACCACGCCGATAAAGCGATCTTCGAACAACGCGCGGGTGCGCACTTCGGGGCTAATGGCGTCGCCGACCACGCCGGTTTCGAGGTCGACGCTTCCGTCACGCAGCAGCGCGCTGTCCCTGTTGAGTTTCTGCACGAAGTGCAAGCGCACGCCGGGCGCTTCCTCGCTGAGACGGGCGATGAGTGCCGGGCCGAAGTTTTCGACGAAACCGTCGCGGGTGCGCAGAGTGAAGGTCCGGGTCAGCTGCTTGAGGTCAAGTTGCTCGGCAGGGCGCAGCACCGCTTCGGCGTGCTGCACCAGTTGGCGGACCTGTTCGCGCAGTTCCAGTGCTCGCGGTGTCGGCACCAGGCCACGGCCGGCGCGCACCAACAGCGGGTCGCCGGTGGTTTCGCGCAACCGCGCGAGCGCACGGCTCATCGCCGAGGGGCTCAGGCGCAAGCGTTGAGCGGCGCGCGCCACACTGCCTTCGGCCAGCAAGGCATCAAGGGTAATCAGCAGGTTCAGATCGGGCGTGGTCATGGCGGAACGTTAGCACGACTAGGCGGCGACATGGCGTTGTGTGCAGGTATCAAGTGCAAACGCTGCGTCTTCCGCCATGCCAGTGACGCGCTTACGCTGAAAGCCAATCTTTCAGAACAGGTCAGCCCCTTGAAAACCTTCACGCCATCCACCCCGGTCCGCTGGGCGCTTGCCAGCCTTTCGCTGTCGATGTTGATGCCTTCCCTCGACACCAGCATCGCCAATGCCGGATTGCCGACGTTGGCTCAGACGTTTGATGCTGCGTTTCAAGACGTGCAGTGGATCGTCCTGGCGTACCTGCTGGCGATCACGGCGTTGATCGTCAGCGTCGGACGACTCGGTGACTTGATCGGTCGCAAACGCTTGTTGTTGGGCGGCATCATCATTTTCACTCTGGCTTCGCTGGCCTGTGGGCTCGCGCCTTCGCTGGGCTGGCTGGTCGCGGCCCGTGCCGTGCAAGGTCTGGGCGCGGCGATCATGTTGGCGCTCACCGTGGCGTTTGTCGCGGACACGGTGCCGACAGCGCAGACCGGCAGCGCCATGGGTTTACTGGGGACGATGTCGGCGATGGGCACAACGCTAGGGCCTTCGCTGGGCGGTGTGCTGATCTCCGGGTTCGGCTGGCAGACGATTTTTCTGGTTAATGTGCCGTTGGGTGTTTTGAACGTTGTGCTCGCGTATCGCTGTTTGCCCGCAGATCGGCCGGTGGCTCGGCGTAGCGCTTTCGATTTTCCGGGGACGTTGCTGTTGGCGCTGACGCTTGGCGCGTATGCGCTGGCTATGACATTGGGTGATTGGGGGTCGTTGCTGGTTGCTGGTGTCGGCGGTGGAGTTTTCCTGTGGGTCGAGGCGAGATCCAGGTCGCCCTTGGTCAAGTTGGCGATGTTCCGTGAGCGTGGGCTGAGTGCGAGTCTGGCCATGAGTGCATTGGTGTCGACGGTGATGATGTCGACGCTGGTGGTCGGGCCGTTTTATTTGTCGGGCACGCTGGGGCTGAACGCCGTGCGGGTCGGGTTGACCTTGTCCGTCGGTCCACTGGTGGCGGCGTTGGCCGGTGTACCGGCGGGGCGTCTGGTGGATCGATTCGGGGCGCAGCGCATGACGGTGTTCGGGCTTGCGAGCATGGCGTTGGGCGCCGGGGTGTTGGCGATCATGCCGGCGGGTTTTGGTGTGCCTGGTTATGTCGTCCCCATCGCGGTGATCACTGGCAGTTATGCGCTGTTTCAGGCGGCCAATAACACCTTGATCATGACCGGTGCCGGTGCCGATCAGCGAGGGGTGATTGCCGGGTTGCTCAGTCTGTCGCGCAATATGGGGTTGATCACAGGGGCCTCGGCGATGGGCGCGGTGTTTGCCGGTAATGGCATGCGGGTGACGTTTGCGGTGGCGGCGGGGTTGATCGTTCTGGCGGTGCTGATCGCGTTACGTACCCAAAAACCTGAAATCACCGCCATTCCCACAGGGAGGTTGCGGTGATCTGGGGATCAGGAAACCTGCGATTGAAGCTTGGCCAGGATGAGGGCAAGCGGATCGTCAGTTTTGGCATCACTGGCTTTTTCCTGGTCCGACCCGTCCGTCACCACGCCCGCGAGGATTTCAGCCAGGTTGTGAAAGTGCCCGGGCTTTTTATCGGTCGAATTCGCGCTTTGGTTCAACGCCGCTTCGAGCGACAAGTGCTGAACCAGCCATTGCGGCGTGTTCTTTTCCTCGGGGCTCATGTTGTCGAGAAAATCCAGGGCCGCATGGGCGCGGGCGAGCGGGTCGTTGGCGAACGGGTCTTTCCAGTTTTTCTCCTGGTCTGCCGGGCCACTGTAATACCCGGTAGCGAGACGGCCCTGCTGGCGCATCAAGGCCTGGGCCGAGGCTTGTTCGTCAGCGGTGAACTTGCCGCCTTCGTTGGTGGCGACGGCGTTCAGCGAGCGTCGATCGAGGTCACCGAACAGGGCACTGCGGTCTTCATCAGTGTTGGCGTACGGCTTGCCGCTGGCGCTCATCTGCGCGTATTTTTCATCCATGCGCTTGCGCGCATCGGCAGCCACTTCCGGGAAGGTCTTGTCCTTGGAACTGGAGACCGCACCGGGCTTTGACGCACCCAACACCAACGCATCGGCATTCATTCCCGCGCGCACCGGAAAGTACGGCGTATTGCCGACGATCGAACTGCTGTAATCGGTGGAGGTGCTGGAGAGGCTCACCGAATCCGTGTTGGACGCCTTGGCCTGTGCCGTGTCGGCTTGAGCGACCGGCTGCCGGGCATTGGCAGACTTCGAATCGACGGCCGCCGCGTAGGCCGACATCGCCGCATTCGTTGAAGTTGAAACAGTGATCATTGTGCTTCCTTGGCGAGGGACGCTCGCAAGTGAGAGCGATAAGACGCTCAATACCGGACACCGTACGCCGTATCCATGACGCTTTCATTGTATCGGCGCCGATCCCGTCTACTTGAAGCACTCGCGGGTCAATGCAACGAATCGCGCCGCAGGGCCTCATATTAAAACGAGCGACGCCAGATAAACACGGGCCTCGCGCCACTGACTTTAATGACAGGTGATTGTTTTTATGACCGCAGCGGACAAGAACCATGTGATCTGGCTGGTTGAACAATCCATGCTGCACGCCGCCCGGCAGCGGGCCAGGCTCTATTCCGGGCAGGGCCGCTTGTGGCAGCAACCGTATGCGCATACCCGCCCGCGCGACGCGTCAGCGTTGGCGTCGGTGTGGTTCACCGCGTACCCGGCGTCTATCGTTACTCGGGAAAACGGCACCGTGCTGGAAGCCCTGGGCGATGAAACCCTGTGGCATGCGCTGTCGAGAATCGGCATCCAGGGCATTCACAATGGCCCGCTGAAAATGTCCGGCGGCCTGACCGGCACCCAGCGCACGCCGACGATTGACGGCAATTTCGACCGCATCAGCTTCGACATCGACCCGCAACTGGGCACCGAGGCGCAGTTGCAGGCGCTGGTGCGCATGGCCGCCGCGCACAACGCGGTGATCATCGATGACGTGATCCCGTCGCACACCGGCAAGGGCGCGGATTTTCGCCTGGCCGAGATGGCGTACGAGGACTATCCCGGCCTCTACCACATGGTGGAAATCCGCGAAGAAGACTGGCCGCTGCTGCCGGACATCGCCGAAGGCCGCGATGCACAAAACCTCAGCCCATTGCAGGTCGACGTGCTTCTCGACAAGCACTACATCGTCGGCCAATTGCAGCGAGTGATCTTCTTCGAGCCCGGGGTCAAGGAAACCGACTGGAGTGCGACGCCGATTGTAGTGGGCGTCGATGGCAAGCCGCGCCGCTGGGTCTATTTGCATTACTTCAAGGAAGGGCAGCCCTCGCTGAACTGGCTGGACCCGACCTTCGCCGCGCAGCAGATGATCATCGGCGACGCGCTGCACGCCATCGACGTGATGGGCGCAAAAATCCTGCGTCTGGATGCCAACGGTTTTCTCGGCGTTGAACGCAAACTCGACGGCACTGCCTGGTCGGAAAGCCATCCGCTGTCAATCACCGGCAACCAGTTGCTGGCCGGGGCGATCCGCAAAGCGGGCGGCTTCAGTTTTCAGGAGCTCAACCTGACCGTCGACGACATCGCCGCCATGTCCCATGGCGGCGCGGATCTCTCATACGACTTCATCACCCGACCGGCCTACCAGCACGCGTTGCTGATGGGCGATACCGAATTTCTGCGCTTGATGTTGCGGCAGATGCACACCCTCGGTATCGATCCCGGTTCGTTGATCCACGCCTTGCAAAACCACGACGAACTGACCCTGGAACTGGTGCATTTCTGGACGCTGCACGCCCACGACAACTTCCTCTATCAGGGCCAGACCTTCCCCGGCAACATCCTGCGCGAGCACATTCGCGAGCAGATGTATGAACGCCTGGCCGGGGAGCACGCGCCGTACAATTTGAAGTTCGTCACCAACGGTGTGTCCTGCACCACCGCCAGCATCATCACGGCCGCGTTGGGGATTCGTGATCTTGACGCGATCACCGCCGAGGACATCCAGCAGATTCGTCAGGTGCATTTACTGTTGGTGATGTACAACGCCATGCAGCCCGGCGTGTTCGCGTTGTCTGGTTGGGACCTGGTCGGTGCGCTGCCATTGCCGGCCGAGCAGGTCGCGCATTTGATGGACGACGGCGACACCCGATGGATTCATCGCGGCGCCTACGATCTGGTCGACCTCAACCCCGAAGCAGAGCGCTCAGCGGGGCAGATGCCGCGACCGAAAACCTTGTATGGCAGCCTCACCAGCCAACTGAAGGACCCGGATTCGTTCGTCTCGCAACTCAAGCGAATCCTCGCCGCACGCCGTGCCTACGATATTGCCGCCAGCCGGCAGATCCTGATTCCGGATGTCGAGCATCCGGGGCTGCTGGTCATGGTCCACGAATTGCCGGCCGGCAAAGGCACGCAAATCACCGCGCTGAACTTCGGTTCGACAGCGATCACCGAAACCTTGCACCTGCCCAACATTGCACCGGGGCCGGTGGTCGACATCATCAATGAACGGGTGGAAGGAGACCTGACGCCCGGAGGGGAATTCACCATCACGCTGGACGCGTTCGAAGGATTGGCGCTGCGGGTGGTCAGCGCTTCGCCGATGATTTAGGGAGTGGCTCGGTCGGTTCTGCGTCCGCTTGACGCTCAACCGGCCGCAGGTACCTTGGCTTATTCGCCTCGACACGCTGGAAGGAGAATGACAGGGCTTTTTTAAAGTGCCTGGCAATGGGCGTTTCTATTTTTGTGTGGATGACATGAGACGCACCGATCATCAACGCGACAGTGCCCCAGAGCAGGACGTGCGGGTTTACCGCCGGATAGGCAATGTTGAAGATCATGAAGCCGATCATTTGATGCAGCAGGTATAGCGGGTAAGTCAGCGCACCTAATGCCGTCCAGTTGAAGGTTCCCACCATTGCTGTCTTGTTGGTTGCGACCAGCAGGAACGTCATAAAGAACAGGATGATCATGCTGCAGACGATCAGCGGATCGAAGTCGGTCGGGTATTTGGTTTCGAGCAATCGGGCCCATACGATGGCGGTGAAGCAGGCCAATGCCAATGCGCCTGCCAGGAGCAACACGCGTCTTATGGTGAACCCCTTGGCCCAGATCATGTAGAACGTCGCGCCCGCGATGAAATAGGCGGCGTAGTCGGTAATCAATGTCGAGCGCAACTTTTCAAAAGCGAATACTTCGGCGCCGGCAGAGATCAGTAGCCAGTACACGAGAAAGGTTTCTATTTTTTCTATTTTCTTGAAGGCCAGGAGAATGGAGATCATCAGGTAGAACTTTATTTCGACAAACAGCGACCAGTACACGCCGTCTATTGGTTCGACGCCTACAAAGTCGCCCAGCAACGTCATGTTAATAAGGTATTGATAAATACTAGCGGTGTAGCGCGGCTGTCCGATGACCAGCGTGACAAGAAAAGTCAGGGTGCAGCACACCCAGAAAGCAGGGTAGAGGCGAATGGCGCGGGAGATGAAAAACGCTCTTAGGTTATTGCCCGACGCCGTCATCAGAATGACGAATCCGCTGATCATGAAAAACAGTTCGACGCCCAAGTAACCGTATTTGGCAGGCTCTGCCAACAGCGGATAGGGCATTTCAGACATGTCGCCTTTTGCATACCCGCGAAAAGCATAGTGAAAAAACACCACGGCGAGCGCTGCCAGGAAGCGCAGCAAATCCAGTTCATTCAGCCGGCGTTTGATCACGTACACACTCCAGATGGATTGGCGCTGATTGACGACTGACGTCCCTGTCGATTGAACGCTGACCCAGCGCGGTCACGCGCGGGAATGATCGGGCGTGCGGGCGGGGCTGGAATTCTGTCGACTCGACTGCTCGAACGAAAGTTCAGGGCTAATCGGAGGCACCTGACGGGCTGATCCATGATTGAGAAACGCTACTGACTGCGTTGCCACACCTTGACGTAATCGACCCTGAAGGTAGAGGGCAGGTCAGCATCGTCGACCACGCCGAACCATTGCCACATGGCCTCACTGTCAAAGACGATCTGCATGGGAAAGAAGAAGTTCGTATTCCTGGTTTCCCGGACCAGCACGCCATCGACGTACCAGCGCAGGGTGTCGGGCTGCCAATCGAAACCGTAGACATGAAACGTACTCGCCAGACGCCAGGGGCTGACCCAGACGCTGCCGTTGGCGATATGTTCGGTGCTTTGCGGCGTGGCCCACAGATGGGCGTTCATGTTGTACGAGCGGTCGAGTGCAGCGCCTTTGGTCTTGCCGGCGATTTCAAAAATGTCGATTTCGGTGGCGTTGTCGGCCATGCCCGTCCAGGCCAGCCAGAAGGCGCTGGAACCTGCCGAGTCCATGGGTTTGGCGCGCGCCTCGTAGTAACCGTAAAAACCGCGGTCGACCGTGCGAACCATGGCGGAAGAGTAGTCCTTGAAACCCAGATCCACGTACTTTTGCGGCAAGGCTTCCTTGCGAAAAACGATGTTCAGGTTGCCATTGGCCACGAACGCATTGGCCGGCCTGAACAACGCCGGTTTGCGGCCCAGGGATTCATTCCCTTGGGCATTGTTGACGTGCCAGCGCACGGGGTCGAGCACGTCGCCATTGAAGTCATCGGACAGATTGCCATCGAAAATCCAGTTGCCCGCATTGGCCTGGTCGGACAGGGGCAAGCCAGCGTCGCTTGGTTTGGGTAACGTGCCCAACGGCCCGACCCGAGTCCAGGTATCAGCCTCGCGGGGAACGTCAATTGACCACTTGTTCGCCAGGTATTGATACGCCTCTTGTTGCTGCGCCAGGGAGGCAAACGGGCGGTCGTACACCAGCACTTCCGCGATATCGCCTTTGAAATTGTCGGCGTTTCCGACCACGTTGCGCCCGACCGCGTAGGGGCCGATTGGCACGTCTTGAAGTTCGAGGACGGAAAAGGTCGGTGCGTAGGCGTCTGGCTGTCGCAGGCTGATGGCGAAGTTCGGCAGTACGTTGTCGTTATCGGCGCTGTTCGGACGCGAGCTGAACAGCCGCTGCCACGGGTCTGCCGGACTCTGTTCGGGCAGCCGGCGGGAAACGATCAGGAGGGTCGCCGGGCCCTTGCCGGCGCGGATGGTTTTGCCCAGCAACGCCGAAGCGCCAGTGAAGCGCACCACCGCGTGGCCGTTCAGGGCATTGGCCACGCGCAACGGATGCGACGACTCAATGGCATCGTCGACCGTGGCGTGGTTGGATTTGCCGGACTTGTCGTTCCATCCCAGAAGGCGGTCCTGAGTGTCGATACTGATGGTCGACGCATCGTCCGCGTCCAGCCACAGCACCAGCCCGGCAGCGGGCGGACGGGAAGGCGCTGGTGCGGCGCTGCACACCAGTGAAACCGACCACAGCAGTACCCACAGACAGTCTCTGAGCATGTGTTTGCCTTCCCGTTGGAGCGACTGCTTACTTCACCGCAGTCAATGCCGGAACGTCGATTGAGGATTGATAGCCCTGTGGATTGCATGACTGCCAGCGCCAGGAATCCATCATCATCTGATCCAGATTGCGTTGTGCGCTCCAGCCCAGATCCCGTCCAGCCCTGCTCGGATCGGCCCAGCATTGGGCGATATCTCCGGGGCGGCGCGGAGCGAAGCGGTAAGGAATGGGGATGCCGGTAACGTCTTCGAAACTGTGGATGATCTGGAGCACGCTGTAGCCAATGCCGGTGCCCAGGTTCCAGCAATGAATGCCGCCCAAGTCTTGCAATACCTGCAGCGCTTTCAAATGGCCATTGGCAAGGTCGACCACATGGATGTAATCGCGCACGCATGTGCCGTCCACAGTGGGATAGTCGCAGCCGTACACCGTGAGTTCGGGCATTCGTCCAATCGCGACCTGCGTCAGGCACGGCAACAGGTTGTTGGGCCGGCCCCGGGGATCCTCGCCGATCATGCCGCTTTCATGAGCGCCAATGGGGTTGAAATAGCGTAGCAAGGCGATGTTCCAGCGTGGATCGGAGTGACACAGGTCGGTCAGCAACTCTTCGATCATCAGCTTGGTGCGACCGTAGGGGTTAACGGGTTTGCCAGTGCCGAGATCTTCGGCAATCGGTATTTGCGTGGGGTCGCCATAGACCGTGGCCGACGAGCTGAACACCAGGTTGAACACCTCGTTTCGGGCCATCGCCCCACAGAGGTTCAGCGTACCGGCGAAGTTGTTGGTGTAGTAATCCAACGGTCTTCGCAAGCTTTCCTCAACGGATTTCAGGCTTGCGAAATGCACCACGGCGTCGATGTCATAGCGACTGAAAATATCGTCGAGCAAGATCGAGTCGCGAATATCGCCATTGATGAAATCGACCCGGGTATGGGTCAGCTGCTCAAGACGAACGATCGACTCTCGACAGCTGTTACACAGGTTGTCGAGCACCAACACATGGTGTCCGGCGTTGATTAACGCCAGGGCGGTATGGGAGCCGATGTAGCCGGCCCCACCAGTGATTAGCGTAGTTTTGCGCATGGTGAGGTGTTCCTGTTTCGGGACTGAATTCAGCGGGCGGTGAATACCGATTTGAATTCTTGCGGCCAGCGCGGGTGCATGAGGCTATACGCCACGGCATAGCTCAGCGCGCCGGCCACGATGCTGCAGATCAGGTGCCAGTAACCGTCGAAACCCGATCGAGAGGAAACAAGGAGAACGATCGCGGCCATGACGAGCGAGGCAATCACGCTGCGATAGTTGGTGTCGAAAAACAGCCGCCAGCCATAACCGATGGCGCTGTTCAAACCGCGGATCTGCAACGGCGTGATGATCACCATCCGGGCCAGTAACGCGAGGGCGGCGGCCATGCCGCCATAGAAACTGCCGAAGCTATAGACCAGCGCGAGTGCGAGTAGCGTGGTGGCCACTTCGGCCTTGATGGTCAGGTGACTGCGATTGACCGCGACCAGTGCGGTCGTGGCGTACATGGCGATATTGCCGATGGCTGCCGTGCACGCAAGCACTTGTAGAAGGGGAATGGCCTCGGTCCATTTGGCGCCGAAGATCAACAGGATCACGTCGTGGGCCGTGAGTGCGATGCCGATGAACAAAGGCGTCAGCACGAAGCCGCTGACGGCGGTCGAATCACTGATGATCGCGCGCAGCCTTGATGGATCGGCGCTGCGCCGGGCGAACACCGGCAACGCATAGCTCAGCAGGCCATTGTAAATCGCGGTGCGTGGTAGCTCGATGATGCGCATCGCCATGTTGAACATACCGACCGCGTTTGCGCCGGCCGTCATGCCCAGGACCACGTTGACTCCGCGCTGCAGCGTTTGCGAACTCAGTGCGTTGACGGCGACCGGTGCACCGGCCTTCAACAGCTCGCGCAAGAACGGGCCGTCAATATGAAAGGCGATGCGTCGTGAGTCGGCGCGCATCAATACAACGATGGACACGAACTCCATGATCAGCGCCTGGGCAATGACCGCCCAGGCGCCCCATCCCCAAAGCGCGACTGCGATGCCGCCGAGGCCACCACACACTTTGCCCAGCAGCGTGCGCGACGCCAGCGTCTTGAAGTCGCCGCTTCGGCGCATCTGCGCCACGTAGACCCGCGCCATCATGGTGAACAGGATTTTCACCGAAGCCACCGCGGTCATCCATTGCAGCACCGGGTCGGGCGTGTACAGAACCGCCGCACCCGAGATCACGACGATGGACACCAGGCTGACGAGTACCGCTGCCCAGAAGGCCGTGGAGATGTGTGTGTCCTCCAGCCGTTCGAGTCGTACCAGCGGGTCTTCCAGTACTGATGAATACACCAGGCCGATCAACTCGACGATGGCAATGATCACCGTGCCCACGCCCAACTCTGCGGGCGATAGCAGCCGGGCGTACACGACAAAGGTAATCATCGACAGGAAAATCAGGCCGAATTTCTCGGTGAAGATCCAGATCAATGTCACCAGACGATGATTGGCCATGGCGGATACCGGTTCAGTGAGCGGTGGTTGACGCCGTTGCCTTGCGCCATGAACGGGCGCAAGCGTTGAGGTAGCGCAAGGTCGGCTTACCGTTGGCGAAGATCAGTGTTTGCCAGGAATAGTCCAGCATTCGCCGGTAGACGCCGATCACATCGGCGTACTCACCTTTGCGGGAAAAGGCATTGAGAAAGTCGGTGTGGTTGCCCAGCACGAAATCAATCCGTTGCTGCTTGCTGAGCTGCGCGCCGTAGCGGGCGAGGTAGACCTCGATGAATCTGATCTTGTTCGGGTAGTACTTCTTCGGTTGCGCGGTCATGTTGTTGCCATTGACCGTGCGCTCCAGCAGCACCTGCGGCACCGTGTGGATCTCCCAGTGTTCGGCGATCCGGGTCCACATGAAGCGGTCTTCGGAGTAACGCAGGCTGGCATCGAAGCCGCCGTATTGCAGGATCACGTCGCGCTTGACCAGCGCGGTGGACACGCCATTGAGGACATTGGCGTGGATGAAATCGTAGAAATGCCGGCCGTGCTTGCGCAGATTGTCCATTTGCCGCCTGCCGTCGCTGTAATTGACCTGCGTGTAGCAGTCGATCAGCCCCACCGGCCGTCCCTGACGACTGAGTTCGTCATACAGGGCCAGTTGCAGCTCCAGCTTTTGCGGACGAAATTGGTCGTCGGCATCGAGGAACGCCACAAACGTCTCTTCAGAGTGCCGCAGACCGTGGTTGCGGGCGCTGGCCTGGCCTTCGTTGGCCTGGTGCAACAGCGTCAGGCGAAACGGTGCCGCGAAGTCCTTGACCCGTTGTGGTCCGTCATCGGTGGAACCATCGTCGACGACAATGACATGGTCGGGCAGTCGGGTTTGCTCGGCCAGGGAGGTCAGTGTTTGCTCAATGCTGTCGGCGCCGTTGTACATCGGGATCACGACACACACTGTATGCGGTAAAGACGGGGCTTGGTCTGACACGGGTGTTTCTCCTTTTTTACGCGTTGGCTGAATCGCGCGGTAAAGCCCTGCCAGACGGACGCTGACGCAGGGTTGCCGGTGACCTCTGGGGGGAGGCCGCCGGGTGATGCCGAAACGACAGGGCCAGGGTGCAGAACACCAGGAACTCGGCAGAGCGGTAGTTGGGAATCACGTACGCTACGTAGTTGGTGACGGCGAACAGACCGATGATCACCAGGGCGCTGGCGCGAAATTGTGCAGACTGGTTCGCCGTCACGGCCCGGTACTGTTTGAGCAGCGCTTCAGCAAGCAGCAGCGCCAGTGCGGTCAGCTGAATGATGCCGCCATTGAGCAGCGTCTCCATATAGCCGCTGTGGGCGTTGCCGATGTACCCCCAACGCTTGATGAACGCGGCGGCATCGGGGCTCGACCAGAAGGCGCCGAAGCCGTAGCCCTTGAGGTATTGATCGTCGACAAACGGCTCGAGCAGCTCCCAGATCATCGTGCGGTCGGTGAGTGACGGGTCACGTCCGGCCATTTCCAGCAACACCGCAAAGTTGCTGTAGAGGAACAGGCACACCAGCAGGTAGAGGAGGGTGCAGCCGAGGAACAACAGCTGCGATCGGTTCATGCGTAAACGGATCAGTGTCAGGAAATACCAGTAGCTGATGGTGCCGGCGATGATCAACACCACCCCGGTCGCTGATTGGGCGAGCAGGATCGCAATCAACGAGAAGAACGAGCAGAACAGCGCCCATCGGTTGCGCTGGCGAATCATCGGCAGCAGCAACAGGATTGCGATGGCGTTGATTCGTGCGCCGGCATTCTTCTCCGTGAAAATTCCCTTGAACGCGCCTTCGCGAATGCCGCCGGAAACAAACGCAAGGCTGGGCATCACCAATGCCAGGATCAAGCCGATCAACGCCGCCGCGCCAATGGCACAGCCGAGCATGAAAGTGATTTTTTCGAGGCTGTAGTTGTAGGCTATGAAGCCGGCGAAAAACACCACGCTCATCATCGCGACAAAGCGTTTGAAGCTGAGCATCGGGTCGGTGGACCAGCCGATCGAGGCGATCACACTGAGCAGGAACAGCAGAAGAAAGAAGTTGCCGCGGTAGAAACTTTTACTGAGGAACACCTTGTTGCGGATGAAGAAAAACAACGGCACCAGCAACGTGATCAAGCCGCAGACCTGGTTGGTTACGTTGCCTTCGAGGTCTTTGTCGATGTCGTCGAAACTCGAGGCGCCGCCCAAGCCGAGGGCAAACGAAATCACCTGGATGTAAAACAGCACGCCGAACAAGGTGAAGCCATCACGCAGGGTGGAATAGCGGATCTCCAGTCTGTTCATGTCGAGGGGCTCCCGAGCAGGGCGGTGAGGTAGGTTTTCACCGCGCTGGCGTTCATGAACCGGGCCGCTGCATCGAGGCGGGCCTGGCGGTGTACATCGCGTGGGGTGGCGAGTTGCAGGGCAATGGCCTGCGACAGCGCAATCGGGTCGTCGACTGCCACGAGGGGGGCAACGACGCCATTGATCAGGATGTCTTGCGGGCCATGGGGACAACGGGTCGAGACCACCCGCGTGCCGGTGGACAATGCTTCGACCAGCGCGTTGGGGCTGCCTTCGAAGCGCGACGACAAGACGAAGCAATCGGCCGCCGCCACTTCCGCCATCGGGTCATGGGTGTAACCCGGCAGGTCGACGCGGTCCGCAACGCCCAATTTACGCGCCTGGGCCAGCAACCGATCGCGCAGCACGCCTTCGCCAAAAATGATCAGGCGTGCGTTGCAATTGGGGAGTGCGGCGAACGCGGTGATCAAGGTGTCGAAGCCTTTTTGCGGCGCCAGGCGACCCACGGCGACGATCACCGGGCTGGACGCTTCCAGCAGCCAGGGATGGCTGGGGGGGCGCGGCGGCTTGTCACGAAAGTCGTTGTCGAGTACCGGATTGTCGGCGATGGTCACGTCCTGGCGACGCGCAATAGTCGTGTCGATCAAGTCCTGGGCGACGCCGCGTGACACGCAAATCACCGGGTTGGGAATCAGTCGATAGAGCAGCGGCGCCACCCGGTAAGCGATCCGAACCATGAGGTCGGGATTGACGTGCTTGTCGTGGGAAAACGCATTGCGCTCGCTGACGTGCAGCCGGGCCAGCGTCCCGGACAGCGCGGCGGCGACGATGGCCACCACGTTGACGTGTGTCAGCGCTGCCAGTTGTGCGTCGAAGCGGTTTTGCCACAGAAAACGCGCCAGCGCCGGCACCGCCCTTGAACTGCGCGGGCTGCCCAGTTCAACCTTTTTTACTCGGGGATCGAGGTTTGCCACGTTGATGCCGCCCCCCGTGAGCATCAGCAGGGTCACGTCGTTTCCCGCGTCCACCAGTGCACCGGCCAGGCGCGTCATCATTTTCTCCGCCCCGCCTGCGCTGAGGTCGTGGAGGATAATCAGCAGCTTTTTCATTGGTTCCATACCTGGTAATACGCCTGCGCGGCGTCCTGGCTGGTGTACTGGCGGATCGCGTCGCAGATCATGTCCTCGTTGATCGCCACCTGACCCTGCAAGAACAGGCTTTGCAGCATGCCTTCGGCCAGCGCTGGCACGTTGTTGACCTCGACCAGTTGACCGAGCCGGCCGTGGTCCAGCAGTTCCCGGGGCCCGGTCTCGCAGTCGCATGCCAGCACCGGCGTACCCAGCGCCAGGGCTTCGATCAGCACGGTCGGCATGCCTTCATTCACCGAACTCAGAATGAATAGCCGGGCGTTCTTCAGCAGGGGATAGGGGTTGCTCAGGAACCCGATGAAATGCACCCGGTGCGCGATGCCCAGACGGTTTGCCTGAATGATCAGGGCTTCGCGCAAGGGACCGTCGCCGGCGATCACCAGGTCCGGCACCGCTTCGCTTTGCAGGGCCATGGCGTAGGCGTCGAGCAGCAGGTTAAAGCCCTTGGGCTCGACCAAGCGGCCCAGGCCCAGCCAGTAATGGCGGGGGACTTCCGTAGGCAACGGCCCCTTGGCGGCGTGCAGGAGCTGGTCGGTGATGACCGCGTTAGGGCAATAACGGATGCGCTGCCGACCCCACGGCATCATCTCGACCAACGACTGGCGCAGCGCGGTGGACACCGCTACGACCTTTCCGCTGCCACACAGGTACAGCGCGTAGAGCAGGCGCAGGCTGGCGGGGCCGGTTTTCTGTTCCGTGCAATCGAATGATGCGTGGCGGCTATAGATGACCTTGCAAGCGCTGCCAAGGGTGGCGAACCACGTGCACAGGTTGGCCTGTTCCTTGGCGGAAATCAGGTGAGTGACACCCTCGCGGCGAATCAGTCGGCGCAACTGGACGATGGATTTGAGCATTCCCCACATACCGCTGCCACCGCCGCCGTTAAGGCTTTGCACCCCTTCAGCGTCTGGCGTGTCGCCGTTGATGACAAAGAAGCTCACATGTTGGCCGTCCTTGAGAAACTGCTCGGACAAGCGCTGCTGAACGCGCTCGACGCCACCGCCCGATGTGAAATCCTTGAGGATGAACAGAATGTGCATGCTCATTCCCCGACACTGATGGTGACTTCGTGCCGAACGACCATCGCCAGCAGCTGCAAGAAATTGCTCGGGTAGTCGATGAAGTAGCGCTTGATGGTGTGCGGCTCACGGTACATGCGATAGAACGCCCGCAGGTGCAAGCGATTGATCACCGCCGGGTAGTACTGACGCGTGGCCATGGCCTCCTGGCGAATGAACCCGCCACACGTAAAGGCAACGCCGCGAAACCCTGAGCGCTGGGCGTCCTGTACGAACTGTTCCTGCAATCCGGCGCCGAGGCCGACGATCAGGATATTTGCTTGGCTGCCACAGATTTCGGCCTGAATGCCCTCGGCTTGAGCTGCATCGAAATAGCCGTTGTGATAACCGGCGATGATCAGCCGCGGATAGCGCGCCATGATCTTGCTGATGAATAGCGCCAGTTCGTCCTGCCGGGCACCGACGAAGTACACCCGTTTGCCCTGTTGCTCGGCACTGGCGAGCACCGGGTGAGCGATGGACGTGAAATCAAAACTGACCCGGCCGACAGTGCGCCCGGTGACCCGCGACATGAACGCCGACATCAGCATGCCGTCGCAAAAGTAGGTGATGCTACCTGGGGTTTGTCTGATCAGGCTGCCGATGGACGCGAAATTAATGAAGGAATACGCCTGGCTGGCGTCGAGCAACGTCGGTGAGTAACGCCTGACGATTTTCAGCGTGATCATGGCCGACCCTCCTCAAGTTGCGGCATGGGTCGGCCGACCCACGGACACATAGGTGAAGCCACGCTTGCTCAGACGCTGCGGGTCGAACAGGTTGCGTCCGTCGAAAATCAGCGGTTGCTTGAGCTGCTGGGTGATCAGGTCGAAGTCCGGCGCGCGGAACGCTTGCCACTCGGTGACGATGATCAAGGCGTCGGCATTTTTCAGCGCCGCTTCCTTGGTGCCCGCCAGGGTCAGGTCATCGCGTGAGCTGTAAATGCGCTGGGTTTCTTCCATGGCTTTCGGGTCGTAGGCCTGGACGCTTGCGCCGGCGTGCCACAAGGCTTCCATCAAGACCCGGCTGGGGGCTTCGCGCATGTCGTCGGTGTTGGGTTTGAAGCTCAAGCCCCACAGAGCAAAGGTCTTGCCGCGCAGGGCGCCGTCGAAGTGATTGAAAATCTTGCTGAACAGGGTGGCTTTCTGTTCGTTGTTGCGCGACTCCACGGCCTTGAGCACCCGCGCATCGATGTCGACGCTGGTGGCGGCGTGAATCAGTGCCTTCACGTCCTTGGGGAAACACGAGCCGCCGTAGCCCAGACCGGGGTAGATAAATTGATAACCAATGCGCGGGTCGGAGCCGATGCCGTGGCGGACCATTTCAATGTCGGCGCCGAGCTTTTCGGCAATGTTGGCCATTTCGTTCATGAAACTGATTTTGGTCGCGAGCATGCAGTTGGCCGCGTACTTGGTCAGTTCGGCGCTGCGGATGTCCATGACGATGATTTTTTCGCGGTTGCGATTGAACGGTTCGTACAGCTCGCGCATGACCTCTTCGGCGTGCGCGCTGTCGGTGCCGATGACGATCCGGTCCGGACGCATGCAGTCGTCCACCGCACAGCCTTCCTTGAGAAATTCCGGATTGGAGACCACGTCGAAGGTCAGATGGCCGCGATCGTTGTCGGCCAGCACCTGCTCGATGCGTGCGCGGACCAAGTCGCCCGTGCCGACGGGGACGGTGGATTTGTCGACGATGATCTGATGCCGGTCGATGTTCTGCGCGATGGTTTGCGCCACGCTCAGCACGTACTGAAGGTCTGCTGAACCGTCTTCGTCAGGCGGCGTCCCGACCGCGATCAACAACACATCGCCATGCTGCACGGCGCTGGCCAGATCGGTGCCGAATTGCAGGCGACCGCTCTGGTAGTTGTCGCGCACCAGGGTTTTCAGACCCGGCTCGTAGATCGGCAAGGTGCCGTCCTTGAGGGCCTCGACCTTGGCGGCGTCGACGTCCACGCACATCACGTTATGGCCGACTTCTGCCAGCGCGGCGCCCTGGACCAGGCCCACATAACCAATACCGAATACGCTCACATTCATGATCAAACCTCGGGGAGTCGAAGCAGGGCGTCAGTAGATGTTTTTCGAGAACAACGTGAAGGGCGTCTTGATCAGAATCTTGATGTCCAGCCACAGCGACCATTGGTTGATGTAGTTGAGGTCCTGGGCGACGCGCAGCTGCATCTTTTCCACGGTCTCGGTCTCGCCGCGATGCCCAGTGACCTGCGCCAGCCCGGTAATGCCCGGCTTGAGGCGGTGACGGGCCATGTAGGCGCGGACTTTGCCGGTGTAGTAAATGTTGTGAGTGACGGCATGCGGGCGCGGGCCGACGAGGGCCATTTGGCCGAACAGCACGTTAAACAGCTGCGGCAGTTCGTCGATGGAACTGCGGCGCAGGAAGCGTCCGAGCGGCGTAACACGATCGTCTTCGCGGGTGGCCTGGCGCACTTCGCGGTCGTCGTGGACGCGCATCGAACGAAACTTCCAGACCTTGATCACTTCGCCGTTGCAGCCGTGGCGGTTTTGCTTGAACAGCACCGGTCCAGGTGAGCTCAACTTGACGGCAGCCGCGACCACCAACAGCAATGGGCTGAGCACAATCAGGGCCGTGGCCGCCAGGCTGCGCTCGAAAAGGTCCTTGCAAAACAGGCTGGCGGGGTGCGAGCTGATCAGGCTTTCATTCAGGTAGATCGCCGGCATCCGCTCGATTTCCGAGATCGAGTGGTTAAGCAACACCATGCTGCCGAAATCCGGGATCCAGACCACGTCAACGTTCATGTCCAGCAGGTCGATGTACAGCGCTTCGATGGTCGCGGCATGCGCCATCGTCAGCACGATGTAAACGCGCCGCACGGCCAGGCGGGTGATGATCTCGCGAATCCCCTCGACCCGACCCAGCAGCGGCAGAATGCTCGGCGCCGGACCGCTGTCGTCAGCGGCGGCGATGAACCCCAGGACCAACGCACGGTTCGGTTGCGAGAGTTTCTTCGCCAGTTCATGGGCGGTCGGGCAGGTGCCGATGATCACCGAGCGACGTTCCTTGCAGACCATGCGCGAGTGCAATCGGGCGAAGTAATGCAGGGGCAGGAAACTCAGCGCCTGGACCAGAAAACCCAGCACCGCCCAGACCATGATCACCTGACGCGAATACGTCGCACTGGTCTGGGTGATGAAGGCAATGGCCGCCAGCACGGCCAGCAGGATCAGCCAGCCGGCGAGCAAACGACCGAGCCCGACCAACAGGCCATGACGCTTGTGGTAGACCTGCATCACGCTGTAGATCGGCACCGAGCCGAGGACGGTCAAAATAATCAGGATCCGGTAATCGCTGGTCAGGCTGCCGACGCGCCACAGGACGAGCAGCATCAGCAGCGCGATGGTCAGCGTCATCGCACAGACCCACTGGCCCCAGAACGTCAGGCCTCGGCGGTGAGTCAGGTGAGCGGTATAGAGCGGAGTCATGGGCTTGACCTCAAGGCAGAAGTAATGCACCAGCACTAAACGGGCGGACACGGCGTGGCTCCCGCAGGCTTTTTCCGTAGCTCGGCAGAGGTGAAGCAGTTGTTTTTGTTTTGGCAGAGGTGAAGCAGCTTTTTGTTATGGCGGATAACTGCGGTGTGGCACTTACCTGTGGCGAGGGGGCGTCCGTGGCTGGGGGGCTCATGTGGCGAGGGGGCTTGCCCCCGTTGGGCTGCGCAGCGGCCCTGAAAAACCAGTCACCGCTGCCGCTCAGATAAAACTGCGCTGAATGGTTTTACGACGACTTCGCCGCCGAACGGGGGCAAGCCCCCTCGCCACAGAAGCCTCCTAGCTACAGACCCCATCACCACACATTATCGGGGCGCGAAGTCGTAGTTATAGAACGTGCGGGAGTGGTTGTAACCGTACTTGCGCGCCTTGCGCAGGTCGACCTGGTTGAGCACGGTACCGAACACCGGTACGTGGCTTTGTTGCAACATCGCGATGCCTCTTTGCACCTGGCTGATCGGCGTGCTGTCGGCCTTGACCACGTAAATCACGGCGTCCGAATGCTGCGCCAGCAGCAACGCATCGCTGATCATCTCCGCCGGCGGCGAGTCGATGATGATGTGGCGATAACGCGACTTCAGTGCTTCGAGCATCCGCGCCATGCGTGGCGAGCTGAGCAAGTCCTGGGGCGGAGGCTGACGTGCCGGGTTGAGCGCGTCGGCGGGGGACGGCAGGCGCGGTGCGGTGAACAGGTCCACCGAGGGCTGCAGCATTTTTCCGGCCGGCAGCAAGTCCAGGTTGCCTACCGAGACAATGCAATCTTCAAGGCGTGCCGTGCCCGCAATGACATTCGCCAGACCCGGGGAGTCCGGCGGGAAGTCGAAGTTCAGCGAAAGGGTCGGCTGGCGCATGTCGGCATCGATCAGCAGCACCCGCTCAAGGGAGGTAAGCGAGCTGGCGAGGTTATTGGCAATGGTGCTTTTGCCTTCACCGGCAACCGTTGAAGTCACCAGCACCACCTGCGAAGGCATTTCGCTGCTTTGCAACATCAACCAGGTGCGCAGGTTGCGAATGGTCTCGGAAAAACGCGGGTGGTCGTTGTCCTCGAACAACCGCGCCAATTGCCGGCGGTTTTTCTTCATCACCAACGGGACAACGCTGAGCAGTGGAATATTAAGCGTGCTTTCGATGGTCTCGTCGGTCTTGAAGGTGTTGCTCAGGCTGTCGAACAGCAGGGCGAGTGCAACGCCAATCACGGCGGCCAGCAACCCGACGATGCCCACGATCAACGTTTTACGTGGCTTGCTGGCTTCCATCGGCACAATCGCCGGGTCGACGATGCGCACTTTGGTCGAGTCCATGTCGGCGGTGGCTGCGGTTTCCTTCAAGCGAGTGACGAAGGTTTCGTACAGCGCACGGGTGCTGTCGACCTCACGCTGGAACTCGCGCAGTTGGAACTCCTTGCGCGCGATGTCCTGGATCTGCGCCTTGTTGCTGTTGAACGATTGGCGGATCGAGGCTTCGCTGGCCGAGGCGAGCTGGTATTGCCGCTCGATCCCGGCGACCACTTGCTGCACCTGCAATTGCAGGGCGGTGGTGGCGGCGCGCAATTCGGACTGCGCGGAAATCAGGCTCGGGTGTTTCGGCCCATAACGCCCCGACAGCTCATCAACCTTGGCCTGGGCTTTGGCCCGGTCCGCCTGGAATTGCTGGACCAACGGGTTGCTCAAGACCGCGGGCACACTGGAAAGCCGACTCAAATCACCGGTACTCAGGGCCTTGGCCTGACGGTATTCGCTCTCGGCTTCAGCGCGGGTGCGGCGGGCGTCGACCATGCGGCTGCCGGTAGCCTCCAGTTCGTTGGCGCTGATGGTGGAAACGCCGCCGACATCGACCAGCCCTTGCTCTTCGCGGTAGCCCTGAAGCTTTTTCTCGGCCACGCGCAGGTTGTTGCGCAGTTCGACCAGTCGCGTGTTCATCCACGCTGTGGTGGACTGCGAAGATTTTTCGCTGGTGTCGATCTGGCTATCGGTAAAGCCCTGGGCCAGTGCGTTGGCCGCTGCGGCGGCGAGATCAGGGTCCGGCAGTTCGACCTCGATGTTCAACAGCTGGCTTTTGCCGACAAACTTGACCGTGGTGTGCAGCATCAGGTTTTGCGTGACCTGATTGAACACGTCTTGCTCGGTGGGCGCGTCCTTCATCGGCATCAACATGCCCAGTCCCGGGATCCACTGGTCAAGGTTAAGGTCCGCCAACCATTTGCGCGGCGTGAACCACGGCGCCGGTTGCTGGCGCGGGTCAGTGATCGGGTTGGTGGTGAGGCCAAGCTTTTTCACTGCACGTTCGGCCAAGTCGCGAGACTCCAGCAGGGCCTGCTGGGTCTGCAAGTAGTCGGTGGCGTTGCTGCCTGAATCCTTCACTTGCTGGAAGGACATCAGCGGCGGCGTCTTATCGTTGAACAGCAGCGTGGTGCTGCCGACGTATTGCGGGGTGATCAGCGAAACCGCCACCACCGCCAGCGCAACACTGAGCACGACCAGCCAGCCGATTTTCCATTTCGCACGCCAGATCACCCTCCACAGTTTGAGCAGATCAATGGTGTCCCTGTCTTCGCTGTGCTGTTGATACAGGTGCGTTTGCAGCGGACGTTCGACGTAGTTGCTAGGGCTGTTGTCCATGATTAGAAAAAGCCTTGTGCAATGGAAATGGTGTCGCCGGGGGCAATCGTGGTGCTGCGCGTCACTTCATCGGTGAGGGTCTGGCCGCTGTCGCCGCGCACAATCGTCACGCGTTTGATCGAGGCTCGTTCGGTCAGGCCACCGCCCAAGGCAATGGCTTTTTCAAGGGTCAGGCCGGGCACGAAGGGGTAACTGCCGGGCTTGGTGACTTCGCCGTTGATGTAGAACGCGCGGTACTCGATCTGGCTCAGGCTGACTTTCGGATCAGTCAGGTAGCCCTGTTTAAGCCCGTCGACAATGATCTTTTCAACCTGGTTAGGGGTGAGGCCCCTGGCGGAAATTTCGCCCAGGAACGGGTAAGAAAACGTTCCGGCGTCGTTGAGGCGGACCCTTTTTATGCTCAGTTCCGGCTCGCCGAACACGGTGATGCGCAAGACATCGCCGGCGGCCAGTTTGTACTGAGTGCCGGAGTCCGCTGCGTACGTATTGGGGACAAATACCAATGCGACCAACAAGCCAAGAGTGTGTGAGTTCATGGCCAACCCTCCTAAAGGCTTACGTTGAAGCTGATCGAAAAGATGTTGCGGGTGTAGCTTTCGTTTTCGGCATCCGAGTTGTCATCCCGGTAGCGGTAGCCGAGTTCTATATCCAGCCAGCGACGCATGGCGTACACCATGGCCAGGTTGTAGTCCTGCACCTTGTCCGTGCGGCTCTCGCCTTCGTAGACATAAGTACCGTAACCGGCCTGGGCGATGGAGGTGATGCGTTCGGTCCAGCCATGGCGCCAACCGACCTGGGTGAAGGTCGATTTCACCGCGTCAGCGCCATCGTCGCCTTCGGCGAGGGCCTGGCGGGCGACGAAGGTAAAGGTCGAGTAAGTGCGCGGCTTGAATTGCAGATCCACTTGCCAGGTGGGGTTGTCGAGGTCTTTGGATTGGCTGCTGTCGAAGTTTTTCTTTTCGTAACCAATGCGGACTTTGCCCGAGGTGCGGGCGGTGAAGTCCCAGGTTGCACCGCCCAGGAGTGCGTCGGATTTACTGCTGCGCGGGCTGTTGGCTTGCAGGTAATCGAAGTTGGTATGGTCGTATTCCAGCAGGCCACGGGTATTGCTGCCGATGCGGTGATACCAGGTGGTGGTCACGCCCGTTGTATTACGCTCTTTGTCCTCGTTGACGCCGTCGGCATTGGTGTAGCGAAGTTCTGCGTAGTTGGCGCCGACATCAATCTGGTTATCCGCGCTCTTGGCGCCGTAGGTGTACAGGCCGCCGACGCGTTTGTTGTTGAGTTTGTCATTCTCGTACGGGACCGCTGTCGATTCCGTGCGCTCCCATTTGCGGTATTCGGCTTCAAGTTTCAGGCGGTGCCGGTCGGTGAATTCCATGATGCTGTCCGCTCGCACCCGTTGTGCCGTATAGGAGGCATCCGGCTCGTCGTGGTAAGTGTTCTGAGAGGGTTGCCAAATCAGGCGGGTCGCACTGTTGCGGTCTTCAGCCTTGAGCTCGAAGGAGGGCGCTAACCGGGTGATCATGGAAGATTGTGTGTTGTTCTCCAGTTCGCGAAAGTTATCGTCGTAACTTTCTGAGAACAACAAAGTTGGTGTGAAGTTGAATCCATAAACATCAATGTTCTGAGGGTTAATACTCCAGGCCATCCCTGGATAAAGAGAGGCCATCAGCAGTGCAACAGGGCAGTGTGACGTTAAGGCCATATCAGAGCTCCTGAGGAAAAGCATATAAGGCAAGATTATTAGTTATTAAGTTGTATTGGCGTACTCTGGCGTCCGAGATCACTGAGCGGAACGCAAATGGTTTGATCGCGGTTAAGGAACTGTAGCAGGATCATCACGCGTTCAGCCCCCTGCGAGGACACGAAGATGCCTTCCAGTGTCGACAGTGGCCCTCGAATGATTTGTAAGCGTTCGCCGGGTTTCAGATCGTGGTCGACGTTGACGCGCGCACCCGCCGATTCAAAACAGCGCGCGCGCAAATGTTCGATGACGTGCTCTGCCACCGTCGCAGGACCATGATTGAATTCGACAATACGACTGACACCGCGGGTGGAGCGTAGGGGCGCCCAATTGTCGTTACGGCTGAGGTGGACAAACAGATACCCAGGGAACAGTGATTCCAGGACCCGATGGCGTTTGCCGCGTATCACGCGTTCAGTCACCAGCTGGGGGTGGAAAATCACATAGTTCTGCTGAAGCAGGTTGAGGTGGGCACGTTCATCCTGACGTGGTTTGCATTGCAGAAGGTACCAATTAGACCGCTCGGAGCTAGGTGCTGACATGCTGGTAAACTCTGAGAATGAGAAGTTTAGGCAGGCAGTGGCTCAATAGGAGGCCTATGAAATGTTATTGAGCAGATACGTTCTTCTTATAGAATTAGGGTGTTGTGTATCAATAATGAATCACTCAGCGCTTCACGAAAGGGCATAAGCCAATAACGTGACGCTATACCGTGCACTGTGCAGAGGCATGAATCAACTTTGCTTTGGGCAAAGCTACCGCACGGTCTGTACAAAAACCCACATAAACATAGTTCGGTAGTTGGCTAAGGATCAGTGGCTCAACAGAGAGTCTGCACTTGCGTAACTGTTCCAATAGACCGGTGTAGTTATCGACCACTCTAAGCGAGCTGTCAAACGTTACTCGTCAAAAAGCACGCCATTTATCCATTAGTACTTTTGCTGCTGCTCAAACAATTGTTTTTAAAGGGGATTTTTAATTCGTCGGATCGATTAAACTTTTGACGCTGGTTATAGTCACTCCGTTGAGAATTATCCCCAATCATGGGGGTTGTTAATTAGTCCGCTTCGAATCTGGACCCGATGCAATAGCAACGCTATAACTAAGCCCTTCTTGTCTCTCGGGAGCAAGGCGCTATGACCGTTCTCGTAACTGGCGTCGCAGGTTTCATCGGCTATCACACGGTCAAACGGTTGTGCCTGCAAGGTCTTGAAGTGATAGGCATCGATAACCTCAATGACTATTACAGCGTGGAACTCAAACAGGCCCGGCTCAAACAACTGAGCGTGCTGCAGGGCTTCCGTTTTCAGAAAATGGACATTGTCGACAAACCTGCACTCATGGCGTTGTTCAAGGAACATCGCTTCACCGAAGTGGTGCATCTGGCAGCGCAAGCGGGTGTTCGCTACTCGCTGGACAACCCGGACGCCTATGCGCAATCCAACCTGGTGGGTTTCCTGAATGTGCTGGAAGCCTGTCGACACTGTCCGCCCGCGCACCTGATCTACGCGTCGAGCAGTTCAGTGTACGGTGCCAACAACAAGCTGCCGTTCAGCGTGGATGACCCGGTGGATCATCCGGTTTCGCTGTACGCCGCAAGCAAGCGCGCCAATGAATTGCTCGCCGACAGCTACTGCCATCTGTACGGCCTGAAGGCCAGCGGCCTGCGCTTTTTCACCGTGTACGGGCCGTGGGGGCGCCCGGACATGGCGCTGTTCAAGTTCACCGAAGCGATCCTCAAGGGCCAGCCCATCGAGGTGTTCAACCATGGTCAGATGGCGCGCGACTTCACCTACGTCGACGACATCGTCGAAGGCATCGCCCGCTTGCGAACCAAGCCGCCAGTGGCGTACCACGAGAGTGGAGGCGTCAACCGGCTCTTCAACATCGGCCGTGGCCGGCCGGTCGCATTGCTGGATTTTATCGAGTGCCTGGAGGCGGCATTGGGGATCAAAGCGCAGCGCCATAACCTGCCGATGCAAGCGGGTGACGTGATCAAGACTTGGGCCGATGTCTCGGCGCTGGCGGACTGGGTCGACTTCCGCCCGCAAGTGACCGTCGAAACCGGCGTGGCGCAGTTTGTCGAGTGGTACCGGGACTTTTATCAGGTGTGAATCACTTCAAACACAGTCCACCGGCGCGAGCGCCCGAGGACGTTGTGTTTCCCCCATCGCGGTGAGGATTTCCCGCTCGATGGTGCGCATGATCGCATCGAGGGGCAGGTCGTTTTCGTCGCGGCCAAACGGCGTGCTCATAATCCGTCACGTATCAATTTGAAGTATTCGGGGCTGTCGGAAATGGAGTTATGGCCGGTGCCCGGGATTGCCTTCAACGTCGCCACACCGGGGGCGAAATGGGTGTAGAGCTGCTGCGTGCTGGAGCGCGGGATGACCTCGTCGTGGCTGGCGGCGATCAACAGCGTCGGCACCGTGATGTGCGCTGCATATCGCCAGGATTCGAAGCGGTCCTGCAGCAGCCACTTCACCGGGAACCAGCGAAACTGTTGTCTGGCCAGGCTTTCCAGGCTGTTGTAGGGCGTGATCAGGATCAGCCGCGCAGCCGGGCGTTGACTGGCCAGGCGCACGGCGACGCCCGAGCCGAGGCTGCGCCCGATCACGGCCACATTCGGATGGGTGCTGTAGACCTGGTCAAATAAGCTCAGCGCATCACGAGCAATCGCTTCCTCCGATGGCGAGCCGCTGCTGCCGCCGAACCCCCGGTAGTGCATCAAGTACAGCGCCTGCTCGGGGAACGCCTGGGAAAACCCGGACAGATTGCGAGACACATCCTCGGCATTGCCACCGAAATAGATCAAGGCGTTCGGGCCATCGTGCGGCCTGACGGACACCTGTATTTGGGCATCTTCGACGGTCAACGTCAGCAGCGACGCGGGTGTGGTGACCGCGCTGGCTTGCGGGTAGTAGATCAGCGCGCGCTGAAACACGAACAACGCCGCACACAGCGTCAGGTACAACGCGGCAATGACGACAACGAGAAGCGTCAGGTTTCTGAACATTCGACTAACTTTAGGGGGCGACATTGACGGCTCTGGGATCGAGGTCCGCTAACACAGGATCGGTGCCAGAGTTTAGTTCAACGGTAGCGGGGCACCCCGGGTTGGGGCTACACGGGCACAACGATGAGCCACACTGACGGATACACGCGTCGACGATTTCTCACGCTGGCTGCCGGTGCTTCGGCGGTTTTCACCTTCGATCGGGCTTTTGCAACCTCTGCGCCATCGACGGAAACAGGAGGCAAGACCATGCTGACCCGCGCCATTCCCTCCAGCAACGAGCCATTGCCCATCGTCGGGCTGGGCACGTATCGCGGTTTTGATGTCGAGCCTTCCAGCTCCGCCTACAAGCCATTGCCGGAGGTGCTCAGCGCGTTGTTCAAGAAGGGCGGAACCGTCATCGACAGCTCGCCGATGTACGGCCGCGCCGAGCAGACCATCGGTGAGTTGCTGTCGATCCATGAACCGCGCTCGCCGGCGTTTCTCGCTACCAAGGTGTGGACCCGTGGCCGCGAGGAAGGCATTGCACAGATGGAGCAGTCCTTCAGCCTGCTGCAAACCGACCGTATTGACCTGATGCAAATCCACAACCTGCTGGACTGGCAAACCCATTTGCCGACCTTGCGTGAATGGAAGAAGGAAGGACGGATCCGCTACATCGGCATCTCCCATTACACGCCGATGGCCTACGAGGAAGTGGAGGCGGTGCTCAAGGCCGAGCCCCTGGATTTTTTGCAGATCAATTATGCGCTGGACGATCGCGGTGTCGAGCAACGCCTCTTGCCGCTGTGTCGCGAACGCGGGGTTGCGGTGATCTGCAACCGGCCGTTTGGGGGCGGCGGTTTACTTGAACGTTTGAAGGGCAAGCCACTGCCCGGGTGGGCCGCGCAAGTGGGGGTCACCAGTTGGGCGCAACTGGCGTTGAAGTTCTTGCTGTCCCATTCTGCGGTGACCTGCGTGATCCCCGGCACCGGCAATCCGCGTTACATGGCGGACAATGCGGGCGCCGGTTTCGGGCCGATGCTCACGGGCGCGCAGCGCGAGCAATTGATCGACATTGTGCGTTAGGGACGCGGGTGAAACCGTTGCGGGATGTCTTGCTCAAACGGGTAGAACGAGAAGTAAGGCCTGGCTTCGTCGATCACCCGTTGCACAGACGGCCTGTTCATCAGCCGCTCGAAATAGGCGTGTAAGTGGCCGTGTTCATCAGGCATCCGCTCGAGCGTACTGGCATAGAACAGCGCCGGGGCCGCTGAGCAATCGGCCAGGCTGAACTCCGCGCTGGCCAACCATGAGTTGTTCGCCAACTGGCGGTCGAGCATGCCGTACACGGTCTGTAACGTGGCGCGCTGTTGGCTCAGATTGCCGTTCGCGCCGAGGATGCGATCCAGGACAATCTGTTGCAGTGGCGTCTGAAGGTAGTTGTCGCAGATGCGGTCCCACAGGCGGACCTCCAGCGCGGTGTCCCAATTGCCCGGAATCAGCCGGTTTTGCCCGGCAAAATAGTGATCCAGGTATTCAATGATAATCGTCGACTCCGCCACATCGCACTGGCCGGTGTGATCACGAAGGACGGGGAATTTGCCGATCGGCCAGAGTGCCTGCAACTCGGCTTTCTCGGCGGAGTTGCCCAGATCAATGATCCGTTTGTCGACGTCGACCGCGTGCTCATAGAGCGCGATGAGCACTTTGTGGCAGTACGACGAAAGGGGATGGTAATAAAGCGTCAGTGGCATCTTCAGCGCCTCCCGGGAAGTGACCACCAACAGCATAGTCGCCGCCCACGAGGGAAACTGCAGCCTGGGCGCCAACGACGCCCAGGCTGAGTATTTCGCTTAGCGGCGGTCCAGCCAAACGGTCTGGGCATTGCAGAACTCACGCACGCCGAAGTGCGACAATTCGCGGCCAAACCCGCTTTTCTTCACGCCGCCGAAGGTCACGCGGGGGTCGGAAGCGCTGTAGCCATTGATGAACACCCCACCGGTTTCCAGTTCGCCGGCCATCTGTTGGGCGAGCGCGACATTGGCGGTGAAAACGGTGGCAGCCAGGCCGAACTCGCTGTCATTGGCCAGTTCCAGTGCATGGGCGGCGTCGCGTGCGGTGATGATTGAGGCTACCGGGCCAAACAATTCCTGTTTGAACGAGGTCATCTGGTCGGTGACATTGGCGAATACGGTCGGCTCGTAGAAGTTGCCGGGGCCTTGCGCCTTTTTGCCGCCCATCAACAAGGTCGCGCCTTCTTCCAGGGTGTCGCGCACTTGTTGATCCAGTTCGTCACGCAGATCAAACCGCGCCATCGGGCCGAGGTAAGTGTCGGCGCCCAGCGGGTCACCGACCACCAGTTTGCCCGTGGCTTCGACAAATTTACGCGTGAACTCCTCGACAATGCCTTGCTCGACGATCAAGCGCTTGGCCGCCGCGCAGACTTGCCCGGTGTTCTGGTAGCGGCCAATGACGGCGGCTTTGACGGCTTCATCGAGGTCAGCATCGTTGAGCACGATAAACGGATCGGAACCGCCCAGTTCCAGCACGCATTTCTTCAATGCCGCACCGGCCTGAGCGCCGATGGCCATGCCGGCGCGCACGCTGCCGGTGAGGGTCACTGCGGCGATGCGCGGATCGGCAATGGCTGTGGAGACGCCGTCCGGCGTAACGTTCAGCACTTCGAACACCCCTTCAGGGAAATCGGCGTTCTTGAAGGCTTCCAGCAGCAGGTAGGCGCTGCCCATCACGTTGGGGGCGTGTTTGAGCACGTAGGTGTTGCCAGCGATCAACGCGGGAACGGCGCCGCGCAGCACTTGCCAGATCGGGAAGTTCCACGGCATTACCGCCAGAATCGGTCCGAGCGGCCGGTATTCAATGCGCGCCTTGCCGCCTTCAACCAGCGTCGATTCGGCGTTGAGCATGGCCGGGCCGTGCTCGGCGTACCACTCGCAGAGTTGCGCGCACTTTTCGATTTCGCCACGGGCCTGGGTGATTGGCTTGCCCATCTCCAGAGTGATCATGGTGGCCATGTTGTCAGCACTGTTGCGCAGTGCCTGAGCCAGGGCGATCAACAATTGCGAGCGTTGCTCGACAGCTGTTTTGCGCCAGATACGGAAGCCGCCCGCGGCCCGCGACAGGGCGGCTTGCAGGGCTGACTCGGACTCAAAAGGGTAGTGGCCGATCTGTTCGCCGGTGGTCGGGTTGATCGAAATAGCGTGGGTGAGGCTGGAAACGCTGGTCATGGCACCGTCCTGCTACGTGGGAATGCGCTCAGGTTACGGGGGTGTTTGTTTTCTGGAAACTGAATAATACTGAGCCAATCGTTCACGTTTGGAGAATGACTTGGATCTGGTTCAGCTGGAAATCTTCAAGGCGGTTGCCGAGCACGGCAGCATCAGCGTCGCCGCGCAGCACATCCATCGCGTGCCTTCCAACTTGACCACGCGGATCAAGCAGCTGGAGCTTGATCTGGGCGTGGACTTGTTTATCCGCGAGAAAAGCCGTCTGCGCCTGTCGCCGGCCGGGTGGAGTTTTCTCGACTATGCCCGGCGCATCCTCGACCTCGTGCAGGAAGCCCGCGCCACCGTGGCGGGTGAAGAGCCGCAAGGCTCGTTTCCCCTGGGGTCGCTGGAAAGCACGGCGGCGGTGCGCATTCCCGAGCTGCTGGCGGCCTACAACCAAAAACACGCCAAGGTTGAGTTAGACCTCTCGACCGGCCCTTCGGGGACGATGATCGACGGGGTGTTGTCGGGCCGATTGGCCGCCGCGTTTGTCGACGGGCCGGTGCTGCACCCGGCCCTGGAAGGCGTACCGGCGTTCGAGGAAGAGATGGTGCTGATCGCGCCGCTCCAACATTCGCCGATCCATCGCGCGCAGGATGTAAATGGCGAAAACATCTATGCCTTCCGCTCCAATTGCTCGTACCGGCACCACTTCGAGAGCTGGTTCAGCAAGGACGCGGCAGTGCCGGGCAAGATCTTCGAAATGGAGTCCTATCACGGCATGCTCGCCTGCGTCAGCGCCGGTGCCGGCCTGGCGCTGATGCCGCGCAGCATGCTGGAAAGCATGCCGGGATGCACCACGGTGAGTATCTGGCCGTTGTCGCAATCGTTCCGGTATTTGCGCACTTGGCTGGTGTGGCGGCGGGGGACGGTGTCGCAGAGTTTGACCATGTTTGTGCGGTTGCTGGAGGCGCGTGGGGTGGTGCAAGCACAACCTTGAGCCCACCCCATAACATTGTAGGAGCCTGCTCGCGACCCGAGTCATTGCTTCAGAGGGCGCGTTTCGGCAGTTTCCAGTTCGGCCGAATGAAATGGCAGGTGTAGCCATTGGGCACTTTTTCGAGGTAGTCCTGATGCTCCGGCTCGGCCTGCCAGAACGGACCGGCGGGGGCTATTTCCGTGACGGCCTTGCCAGGCCACAGACCGGACGCATCGACATCGGCCACGGTGTCCTCGGCGATATCGCGCTGTTCTTCGTTGAGATAGAAGATCGCCGAACGGTAGCTGAGCCCCACATCGTTGCCCTGACGATTGGCTGTCGAAGGGTCGTGAATCTGGAAGAAAAACTCGAGGATCTGGCGATAGCTGATCACTGCCGGATTGAATACGATCTCGATGGCTTCCGCATGGGTGCCATGGTTGCGGTAAGTGGCGTTGGGCACATCACCACCCGAGTAACCGACCCGGGTAGACTGCACGCCGGGCATTCGCCTGATCAAATCCTGCATGCCCCAGAAGCAGCCGCCGGCCAGAATGGCAGTTTCGGATTGCGTGGTCATAAAACTCACTCCTCAGTATTCATCGATTTGAACGGATTATTACGCAGCCTCGCGACTATTTTCTGCTTCTTTGTGAATTTATCTGGCGTGAGGCACGGGGAGGAGGGCAATGGTCTGGGCTGCGGAACGAACAACGAAAAAGCCCGCACAAGGCGGGCTTCGGATTTCGAGTAGGTGGCCAGTGCTGGTTTCTGGCTTACAAGGTTTATCAGGACTCTGACAGAACGGTGTTATGTACTTCTGCTTCACACGGCATAAGGGCTGGATCTCAGCGCGGAAATCTTTCTAACCGTGTACCCTTCGGGACGTGCCCCACGTCTCCTTGCTATCCGCTTGCGCATCAGTCTGCGTCTTCACCTACACCTTGAGAATAGCAAAGCATCCGCAGTGTAAAGCGCGCTTTTTAGACCGATTTCTTCCTGTGAAAAAAGCCACAGGACGGAAAAACGCTATCGGCACAACCCACCCCGGAAGGCAGGCTGTTCCAGCGGGCCGGATTACACCAGATTGATCTCGACATCGATGTTGCCACGGGTCGCTTTGGAGTACGGGCAGGTTTGATGAGCGGCGTCCACAACTGCGCGAGCGACGGCTGGCTCCAGGCCCGGAAGGCTGACATTGAGGCGTGCCCGGAGAAAAAATGCATTCTCGGTCTTGCCCAGGTCAATCTCGGTATCCACGGCGACATCGTTCGGCAGGGTCACTTTCAACGCCACCGCCGCCTTACCCATTGCGCCGATGAAGCAGGCTGACCAACCTGCCGCCAGCAACTGTTCCGGATTGGTGCCGCTGCCGGACGAACCGGGCGGGGACAGCTTGATGTCCAGGCGTGCATCCGAACTTTTGGACTGACCGTCGCGGCCGCCGGTGGTGTGGGTTTTGCCGGTGTACAGCACGGTGTCGATTTGATTGATCATGGCAAGTTCCTGCTGAGGGTTTAGGGCTTGTTTGTTTCGGTCGCGGGTTCAGGGAAGTCCTTGCGACGTGGCGCACTTTTGCACCCTCATGTCGTGCGTGTGTGTCTGGAACCGGTCGTTGTGTATCGCTGTGTAAGAACGCCTGCGAGCATACAGATCGATACAAATCTGCCCGACGGAATTGCATCCGACAGGCTTTTGCGCCAGACAATTCCCACAGCGATAATTCGCCGGCTCATACGTCAAGGTCCCGGGTTTTCGTGTGGCTGAAATACAGTGATAGGGTTCGTCAGATCCTTGGCATCGACGAACCCGGACGGGGCGTGTTCACTCAGGCAATCCGGCCCGCCGCAGTCCATCCGCGAACCGTGCGAGATCCTCCGGACGTTGGATGGGCAGCCACTCCTTAAGATTGGAGGCGCGCAAGGACGGATCCAGTGCGTGCAGGTGCTGCATGGCCTGCGTCGCTTTTTCCATGCGACCGCTGAGTGCATAACTGGCCGTCACCAGCGCCGCGGCGGCCAACAGACTGGGCAGGTTACCCAAGGCCTTTTCTGCCCAGTCCGCAGCGAGATCGAAGCGGCCGGCGAAGAAATGCGCGAGCGCCATCCCGACCTGCATCCTGAACATTTCAGGGTCCAGCGGACTCAAGCGCACGGCATGGGTCAAGTCTTTGATGGCGGCTTCTGTTTCACCGCGCACCGCTCGCAGGATACCGCCAAGGAACCAGGCGGGGGCGAGGTTGGGATTGAGCAGGCGCGCCCTGTCAAGGAGCGCAATGCCGCCATCGACATCGCTGGCGAGATGAGCAAGGGCATGTCCGCCGCGCGTCAACGCGACGGCATCGTCGCGCCCGAGTGTCACCGCCAGGCGTGCAAGCCGTGTGCCTTCGGCGATTTCTGCAGGCCGGTCGGTCATCCAGCCGTTGAGCTTGCGCCACAAGTGGCACCAGGCGGCCATGCCATAAGCCGAAGCAAATTCCGGGTCGAGTTCGATGGCCTTGTAGAGCATCGGCAGCGCATCCTCGATGGCTTCACGGCTACCGCTGTGCAATTTTGCCATGGCCCTCAGGTAATAGTCGTAGGCGTCCAGGCTTTCTGTTGGTTTGCGTTTTGCGCGTTCGATTTCTGCCCGTTCCAGTTGCGGCGCAATGGCTCCGACGACGCTTTCGGCGATTTGATCCTGAAGCTCGAAGATGTCGTCGAGCAGGCCTTCAAAACGTTCGGCCCAGATGTGCGTGCCGCTCGTTGCGTCGATGAGTTGTCCGGTGATGCGCACCTTGTTCCCGCATTTGCGCACGCTGCCTTCGAGCACGTAGCGAACGCCCAGCGCCTGGCCGATACCTTTCACGTCCACCGCCTGTCCCTTGTAGGTGAAGCTTGAATTGCGCGCGATGACGAACAACCAGCGGATCCGCGAGAGGGCGACGATGATGTCCTCCACCACGCCATCGGCGAAGTATTCCTGCGCCGGGTCGCCGCTCAGGTTCTGGAAGGGCAAGACGGTAATGGAGGGCTTGTCCGGAAGGGTGAACACCGGTAGCGACGTTTCCTTCGGGTTGAACGGCGCGGGTTCGCCGATACCCGGCTCTCCCAGCTGTCGCGCTGGCTCAATTTCGCCGACGAAGCGGTAGCCTTTGCGGGCAACCGTACGGACCAGGCGCTGCTCTTCGCCGGTATCGCCGATGGCCTTGCGCACCGCATTGATGTGGCTGGTGATCGTCGACTCCGAGACGATTCGGCCGCTCCAAACTGCTTTGAGGAGATCGTCCTTGCTGACAACGCAATCGCGATGGCTGACCAGATATAGCAATAGATCGAAGATCTGCGGTCCAACGGACACGACCTGTCCGCGCAAGGTCAGTTCCCGGCGCTGCTGATCGAGCACGTAGTCTTCAAACGCGAATTGCAAAGTGTGCTTCCCCTGGCAAAGCGCCCTCAACTCCATGTCCAGGCAGCTCGAAATTGTATTTGAAATTGATAATACGGCAGCTCGAAACCCGCTGCACCGTCCGCGGAGGAGGTTGGACAAATAGCGCCATCGTTGGACGTAAATTCAAGACTTCAGAAAGGTAAATCCAAGCCCGACGCAAGGACCTGCCTCGCGCGCGCAGGCAATCTCCCTCTACACCGACGCAATGGTTGCCGTCGACACGTGGAGAAAAGCCATGAAGATCGTTGTTATCGGAGGCTCCGGCCTCATCGGATCGAAACTTGTGAACACACTGCGCGAGCGCGGCCATGACGCAGTCGCCGCCAGCCCCGGCACCGGCGTGAACAGCATCACCCGCGAAGGCCTGGCCGAAGCGATGGATGGAACGGACATCGTTGTCGACGTGGCGAACGCGCCGTCGTGGGAAGATCAGGCCGTGCTTGATTTCTTCGAAACATCGACACGAAACCTGCTGGCCGCCGAAGCGGCTGCCGGCGTTCGTTATCACGTTGCGCTGTCTATCGTTGGCAGCGAACGGCTGCCCGACAGCGGTTATTTTCGGGCCAAGGTTGCGCAGGAAAACCTGATCAAGGCGTCCGGCATTCCCTACACCCTCTTGCGTGCCACGCAGTTCTTCGAGTTTGTCGACGGCATCGTCCAATCGTTCGCTGTCGGAGAGGAGTTTTGTGTTTCGCCGGCGCTGATCCAGCCGATAGCGTCCGACGATGTGGTGGCGGCGCTGGCCGATGTGGTGCTGGCGGCACCGGTTAATGGCACGGTTGAAGTCGGCGGCCCGGAAGCCATGCCGCTCGACGAACTGGCCCGGCGTTTTCTGCGGGCGACTCAGGACAATCGCAAGGTCTCGCCGGACGTGCACGCACGTTACTTCGGTGCCGTGCTCGACGATCAGTCGCTGGTGCCCGGCAAGCACCCACGCCTTGGAGCGATCCGCTTCGAAGACTGGATCGCTCAGTCGGCGGCCCGGTAACGGCGCGCGTCATCACTTCCCAATCCACAAAAGGAGCAATCCCATGGTTACCCGATTCCTGTTAGCCGCTGCCTTCGCAGCGCTCTCGATCAGCGCAGCGTCGGCCGCTGAACCGCCCCCCGGCAAGGTAACGGTCGTGTTCGATCGCCCCATTCCCAATATCCCCGGCAAGAGCATGAAAGGCGTGGTCGTCGAGTACGGGCCGGGCGCCGCGTCGCCGTCCCACACCCATCCGAAAACGGCCTTCATTTATGCAACGGTCCTGGAGGGTTCATTTCGCATCAAGGTCAAAGGCCAGCCGGAAAAGATTTACCACGTCGGTGAAAACTTCGTAGAGGAGCCGGGCTCCGTGCACGAGGTCAGCGCCAACGCCAGCGACACCCAACCTGCACGCCTGTTGGCCGTATTCGTCCTCGACACCGATGAAAAGGTGCTCGTCACACCGATCAAAAAGTGAGCCGATCAATACGCTCAAGAATGCAGGGCAGCCGGGCGGCAAAACGCTGCCGCCCATTGGCTGAGTAGTTCCAGGCATTGAACAGGAAATGAAGCAATGACCTCGCTCCAGGACAAGGCCGCCATTGCTGCCGACGCCGGTACCCCTGTCGTCGTTGCACGGCGAAGCAAGCGCAAGACCATCGGCATACTGCTGTGCGTCTCCGCCGTAGCGGTTGTGGCGGCCTGGGCGGTCATTGCATTTTCGAGGGGCGTCACTTCGACCGATAATGCCTATGTCCGCGGTGACGTCACGTCGCTCGCCGCCAAGGTCGCTGGCTATGTCACGGCGCTGGAGGTCGAAGACAACCAGACTGTGCGTGCCGGTGACGTGCTGTTTCGTATTGATGAGCGCGACTATCGCGCCAGACTGGCGCAAGCCGAGGCCAATGTCAGCGCAGCCCAGGCACGCTTGACCCATGTCGATGCGCAAATCCAGTTGCAGCATGCGCTGATTCGACAGGCCGAAGCGCAAAGACGCTCGGCCTCGGCCGAGATGGATCTGGCGACAAAGACCCATGATCGCAGCCGCAAACTGATTGTCAGCAACGCGGTCAGCCAGGCCCTGGTCGATGAAACCGCCACCGCGCGCGCCAGAGCCGAGGCGTCGGTGTCGGCCGCTTCGGCAACGGTCGAGGCGCAACAGCAAAACATCGCTGTGTTCGTGGCCGAAAGAGAGGCGGCCGAGGCGGCTGTGTCGCAAGCGCAGGCCGCGCGTGATCTCGCGCAGCTCGATCTTGACCACACCGTGGTGCGGGCGCCGGTGGCAGGTGTTGTCGGCAACCGCCAGATTCGACTCGGCCGGTTCGTTACACCGGGTGTTTCCTTGCTCGACATCGTGCCGGTCAACGATGTATGGGTCGTGGCCAATTTCAAGGAAACCCAGCTCGAAACCCTCCATTGCGGTCAGCGTGTGCGTATCACGGTCGATGGCTATCCTGACCAGCCCATTGCCGGCGTGGTCGACAGTTTTGCACCGGGCAGTGGCTCGGCGTTCAGCTTGCTGCCGCCCGACAACGCGACCGGGAACTTTGTGCGCGTCGTTCAGCGGGTTCCGGTAAAGATCCGTTTTGCCCACAATCCAATGCCGGGGCGAATTGTGCCGGGCCTGTCCGCGCGCGTTGAAGTGGCGAGCGGGGAAGGCTCATGAACACGACCGTCTCGACGCGCAGTCATGACAGCGCCGCTTCTGGTGTTCTGCTCATGACGGGGATCGTGCTGGCCACATTGACGGAAGCAATCGCCAGCACCGTTCTGTCACTCGGACGCGGCGACATCATCGGCGACACTTATGCCACACCCGATGAGTTCGCCTGGCTGGATGTCGGCTACATCGCGCTCAAGCTGATCGGGTTCATGGCCGCCCCGTGGCTGTTGAGCCGTTTCTATCCGCGTCATGTGATTATCGGCTCAACGCTGCTCATGGGGCTGGCGTGCTGCATGGCCGGCATTACCGCTCAAATGGACGTGCTGGTTGGGCTTCGCGTTATGCAGGGTTTCGCTGGGGGGATCCTGCTGGTCGGGGGGCAGGCGCTGATATTTCGCGCGTATAAGCGCTCCAGCCAGCCAATCCTGCAAGCCCTGTTCGCCATGGGTTCGGTGGTTGCACCCGGGACGATCGTCCCGGCCCTGCAAGGGTGGTTGATCGACAGCCAGTCCTGGACCTGGATTTTCTTCAGCGTGGTGCCGCTGGCCTTGGCGGCGACGGGTCTTTTGCTCATCACTGACCACCCCACGCCTGCCAGTGCGCGGCAACGCTCCTTTGATTGGCTCGGCTTCGCACTGATCTCTACGACGTTGTTCTGCTTCACTTACGTGCTCAGCCAGGGCAGCCGCTGGGATTGGTTCGAGGCCCCCCGCATTCTGTTGCTGACGATGATGGGCGGCAGCGCGTTGCTGGCATTTATCGGTCAGCAACTATGGGGCAAAGGCCAGGGCCTGTTCGATTTCACCCCGTTCAAATCGAGCGATTTCACCTTTGCCTTTATCGTCAGTTTTGTTGCCGGTGCCGCGTTGTTCGGCAGCGCGTTCCTGATTCCCGCGTTTGCCCTGTCGGTGCTCGCGTTCACGCCGACCGATGCCGGCCTGCTCCTGTTGCCCAGTGGCGGTTTTTTTATCGGTTCACTGCTTCTCGCGGCGTTTCTCTTCAAAGTCCGCCACGTTCCCCCTGTGGCGACTGTGCCCTTTGGCATCCTGATGATCATGGGGGCCATGTGGATGCTGTCCGGTTCGACCAGCGAAAGCGGCACGGCCAGCATGATGACAGCCATCCTGCTTCGAGGCCTGGGCCTTGGCTTCCTGTTTCTGTCGATCACGCTGATTGCTTTCAGCGACCTCAACAGCCGCAACCTCGCCTTCGGCATTGGCCTGTTCAACACCGGGCGGCAATTGGGGGGCTTGATGGGCGTCGCGGGGCTCCAGACGCTGATCGAGCATGAAGTCGTCATCAACAATGCGGTCCTTGGTGCCAACGTTACGCCAGGAGGGACCGCACTCATCGAACGGCTGACCTCCACGGGTGCGATGCTGGCCGGGAAGGGCATGGATCAAGTCGCCGCCGGCCGGGCTGCGACTAATCTGCTGGGCAAGGTCGTGTCAGGTCAGGCTACGGTGATTGCTTTTGATACCGCGTTCTTCGCAGTCGCGCTGTTATTTGTCGTGGCTGCCCCTCTCCTGGTCAGCCTCAAGATTGGGCTCTCGCTATACGCCAAAGCGCGTGCGATGTGAGCCGTGGCCGAAGTCGAAAAGGGATAAAACGAGTCCAAACCACCCGACAAAAAAAGCCGCCCCTAAAAGGCAGTCCAAAAAACACGTCTTGGTGAACGCGTCCCGACAGAAGTGGAAGTGGGCATGCCAGGCCTGGGGATGTGACGGACAAATCACGTTGAGGGCATGGCGAAATAAAGCGGGGTGTCATCTTGGTGTCACCTAGCCCATGGCAGGATCCTCGCAAACCGTCTTGAACGCTCTGCGGAACTCCATTCGCGGGCTGACGAAATTGCCAGGAATCTGCCCCATGAAAGGAGACGCCTCCCTGTTTGCAGCCATTGACCTGGGCTCCAATGCGTTTCGCTTGATGATTGGCCAATCGGTCAAACGGAACCAGAAGTGGATGATTCACGAGGTGAAAACCCTGCGTGAACCTGTCCGTTTGTCGGAAGGTTTTCAGAGTGGCGCGCTGGATGAAATGGCGCTGGATCGTGGCTGGCAGGCGCTTTCGCGATTCGGCAAAAAGCTACGCGGCTTTGAACCTGGCCGGGTACGGGCGGTGGCGACCAGCGCGGTTCGCGAAGCTGACAATGCGCAACTGTTTTTAGCCAGTGCCGAGCGTCATCTCGGGTTTCGGATTGACGTCATCTCCGGGCATGAAGAGGCGCATCTGGTGTACGCCGGTGTGGCTCATTCGATCCCCAGCCCGCACAGCATGCGACTGGTGGTGGACATCGGCGGCGGCTCCACGGAGTTGATTCTGGGGCAGGGCACTCAGCCGCTGTTGACCGAAAGCATTGCGATTGGCAGCGGTACCTTTGGTGCGCGCTACTTTTCCGGTGGTTGCATCACCGCTCCGGCGCTGCTGGAGGCCGAGCGCGTGGCCACGCTGCAGTTTGAGAAAGTGGCGCGGCGGTATCGTGCCTTGGGTTGGCAGCAGGCTATCGGCTCTTCGGGGACGGCACGGATGCTCGCCAAAGTGCTCAAGGCCAACGGCATGAACGATGACGGCGAAAGCGGCATCACCTACAGCGGCCTACTGCGCCTGTCGTTGCGCCTGCTGGAAGTGGGGCACGTCAAACAGCTGAAACTGGCCGGCCTGCAAAACCACCGATTGAGCACCTTGCCCGGTGGTCTGGTGGTAATGCTGGCGGCGTTCAAGGTCTTTGGTATCTCGCAGATGACGCCGTCAGAAGGCGGGTTGAGGTTCGGGGTCCTGCATGGCCTGATGGCCCGGCATTGAACCCCGAACCGCTGTTTTAGAGACCATTAATGAGACGAGGCAACGCCAACGGGTTGGCGTCTTGCAGTACCTCAGGCAGTAGTGCCTGCGGAAAGCCCTGGTAAGCCACCGGGCGCAAGAACCGTTCAATCGAGGTCATGCCGACCGAGGTAAAGCGGCTGTCCGACGTGGCCGGAAACGGTCCGCCGTGAACGGTGGCAAACGTCACTTCCTGCGGGTGCGCGAAGGCATTGACGACGATGCGCCCGGTGCGGCGTTCCAGCACGGGCAACAAGCGCTGCGCCAAGGGCAAATCCTCGTCCTCTAGGTGCATGGCCGCCGACAGCTGACCTCTGAGTGAACGCGCAACGGCGAGCATTTCTGCCTCGTCCCTGACGTTCACCAACAGCGCCGCCGGGCCGAATACTTCTTCGGCCAGCAGCGTATCGCTCAGGAACTGCGCGCCGTCGACTTCCATCAAGGCGGATGCGCCATCCAGCGCTGCAATGGCCGGCGAGCCTTCGGCAATGCGTCGAGCCCCGGCGTCCTCGATCTGGCCAAGGCCATTCAGATAGGCCGCGTGAATACCGGGTGTCAGCATCGGTCGCGCCAAGGCCTCGTTGACGCGTTTGATCATTGCCGCACGCATCGCCTCAAAGCCAGGTCCGTCGATGGCGATCAGCAGCGCGGGTTTCAGGCACGCTTGCCCGACGTTGACCAGCATGCGCTCGACAAAGCCGTCGCCAATCAACGCACCTTTTTCCGCCTGCGCGTGGGGCAGGATGAACGTCGGGTTGATGCTGGTCATCTCGGTAAAGACGGGAATCGGATCGGGGCGCAGTTGCGCACGGCGATACAGGGCCATGCCGCCACGCTCGGAACCGGTGAACGTCACCGCTTTGATCAGCGGGTGATCGACCAGCGCTTCACCGATGGCGTTACCGCCACCGCGTACCATCGAGAACACACCTTCGGGCAGATTGTGCGCTTGTACGGCCTGGCGGATGGCGTGTGCCTGAATTTCCGAAGCCCCGGGATGCGCGTTATGCGCCTTGAGGATGACGGTCGCGCCGGCCGCCAGTGCCGAAGCGGTATCGCCGCCGGCGACCGAATACGCAATCGGAAAGTTACTTGCGCCGAAAATCGCCACCGGGCCGAGGGCGATCTTCTGCAAGCGATGGTCCATGCGCGGGCGCGGCTGACGGTCAGGCTGTGCCGGATCGATGGCCAGTTGCAGGAAGCGTCCTCTGCGCACGACATCAGCGAACTGGCGGAACTGTGTGGCGGCTTTTATTGCTTCGCCCTCCAGTTGCGCCTCCGGCACACCGGTTTCGAGGGCGGCTCTGGCAGCCAGCGACTGGCGGACTGCATCGAGATTGTCGGCAATGCTGTCGAGGAACGCCGCGCGCCGGTCGAGCGAGGTGTGGCTGTAAACATCAAATGCCTCATCGGCGAGGGTCGCGGCCCGGTCGACGTCGGCCGCGCCACCCAGGGCGAAGTCCGGCTCGATCAGCTGGTTTGTGGCCGGGTTGAGCGCCTTCATCGTCCCTTCGGAACCGGGCACATCGTGGGCGCCGATCATGAGCTTGCCAGTCAAGGTCATGGGCGTTCACCTTGAGTCAATGTGGCGATGAGTTCTGGGGTGGTCACGATGGAATGGGCAAAGGTCGGGCCGTTCAGTTCATGGGCCGCGTGCATCATTTCTGGCTTGAAGGCGGCCGTTGCGTCGCGCACCAAGGTGACGTGATAGCCGAGTTCTTGGGCGTAACGTGCAGTGGCTTCAATACAGGTATTGGCCAGCAAGCCAACGATGATCACGTGGGTGATGCCTTTCTGCTTAAGGCGGAAATCAAGGTCGGTGTTGGCAAACCCGCTCGAACCCCAGTGCTCCTGAACGACGATGTCGCCTTCCTTGGGTGCGAAATCCGGGTGCCATTCGCCGCCCCATTCGCCACGCGCAAAGTGATGCATGTGCATGATCTTGCATTGGGTAGGGCTTGGGTGATCCCAATTTTCGTAGTCGCCTTTTTCCCAGCGGTGGTGCGGTACGATGAATACCGGAATGTCGAGGGCACGTACCGTGCGGTCGAGTGCGCGCAAGTTGTCGAGCAGGCCGACTTGCACGGCGATTGGTTCGATCAGCGGATAGACTTTGCCGCCCTCGGAAAGGAAGTCGTTGTAGGGATCGACCAACAGATAAGCGGTTCTGTCGAGGGGATAGAGGGCTTTTGACATGGCTGCGTTCTCCAGGAATGTTTGAGTGACCGATGCCCGACACTTGCCGGGACATCATGTTGATATGATAATCATAGTAACAGCAAAAGAGGCAAGACCGCATGTCGGTAAATACACCTGTTCCTGAAACCCTGTGCCCGATTTCACGGGCCGAGGCCGTCGTCGGCGACCGCTGGACGGTCCTGGTGCTGCGCGAGTTGTTCATGGGCAGTCATCGGTTCGACGAGATCCAGGCGCAAACCGCCGGGACCCCGCAAATGATCGCCACCCGCCTCAAACGCCTGGAGGCTGACGGGCTGATCGCGCGCCGCGCTTACAGCGAACGGCCCCCGCGCTACGAGTACCATCTGACGCCCAAAGGCGATGCGTTCTATTCCGTGGTGCTGGCATTGCGCGCCTGGGGGGAAACCTGGTGCAAGTCAGAGGAGGAGGGGTTGGCGGTCGTTTACACCCACGCCACCTGTCGCCAGCCTGCCGGATTGGGCCCGTTGTGTGCACATTGCGGCGAACCTTTGCGCCGTGGCGAGCTGCTCAGCACGCCCAGCGAAGCCTACGCCGCTGAACGCAAAGCACGGCGAGAGGCCTTCAAGGGTAGCCGCGGGGCGAACCCGATGGCGGCTCAGGATCAGTAATCAGGGGGCAGTGGGCATCTCTTCAGATAATCGGTCTTCGCGGGCACACGTTTGTATCGCTACGTATCTCCGGCGCCGGCAGCCAACTTCACATACAAAAACAGGGGTTGCGTGACACGCGCGGGATACACCGCCGCCGCTAAATGGGTTCACCGCATTGGCGGCAGTCATTGGAGATTCGCGATGTTCCGTATCACTTCCCGCAACACGGCTGGCCGGTCAGGCAATGCCCTTGCCGTTCTTTCACTGGCCGCCTTCGCGAGCTTTTCGCAGGCTGGCGAGGCAAATCACGAGCCGCAGCCTGCGAAAAACTGGCAGTCCGGAATCCACCGTACCGATCTGGTGCGCCAGGACCTGGGGGCGGCCGAGCGTGAGGTGATCCAGGTGCGTGTCGATTTCGACGCTGGCGTGGCCTCGCCCAAACACTCGCATCCGGGCGTGGAAGTGGCTTACGTCATCGAAGGGTCGTTTGAGTATCAACTGGAGGGCCGGCCACCGGTCACGCTAAAGGCTGGCGATTCGCTGTACATCCCGGCGGGCACGGCGCATGTCGCGAAGAACCTGGGGGGCGGTAAAGCGTCGGAGCTGGCGACGTACATCGTGAAAAAAGGCACGCCGCTGCTGGTGCTGGAAGAGTAAGCCGTGTTCGCCCGACACGTGGCATCGGGCGACGCTGTCAGCGCTGGCCCGGCCAACCCGCCTGACGCATTGCCTTGAGCAGCGTGTCGGCATCCAGGCCCTTCACGGTATGGCCATTGCCTTCCGCGGTGTCAGACGCGAGCAGGGCATTGATAATGGCTTCCTCCACGGCCTCGGTAGCCGCCAGAAACAACTCGCTGATGTGATCGTTGTTGACCATGCGCAAGTTGTCGCACGTGGGCGCGCCTTTGCCTTCATAAGCGGCAGGCGGCACGTGCTGGTTGCCGGTAGCGAAGGCAATGAAAATGTCACCGCTGTGGTCCTCGTTACCGCCACCGGTGCGGGCCAATCCCAGACTGGCACGCTGCGCGAGGCGTGTGCATTGGTGCGGCAGCAACGGCGCATCCGTGGCCAGGCAGACGACGATGGAACCCATGCCCGGATACGGTAGCGAGGCTTTGAGGAACGGCGAGTCGACCTGTTCCATGTAGCGTCCGACCGGGTAACCGTCGACACGCAACTCGTTGCGGATGCCATGGTTAGCCTGGACGATGGCGCCGACGGTCCAGCCCCCTTGCGCAGGACTCAAGCGGCGCGAGGACGTGCCAATCCCGCCTTTGAATTCATGGCAGATCATCCCGCTGCCACCGCCTACTGCGCCTTCGATCACCGGTCCGTCAACGGCATTGCGCTGCGCTTGGGCCACATGCTCGGGTTTGACGTGGAAACCATTGATGTCGCTGAGCAAGCCATCGTAGGTTTCCAGCACCACCGGCATGTTCCAGTACAGTCGGCCGTCATCGGGTTGGGCCTGGCGATCCAGTGCAATCAGCGCATCGCGCACCACACCGAGGCTGTGGGTGTTGGTGAAGGCGATCGGGCTGGTCAGCAGGCCGGCTTCGCGAATCCACTCAAGGCCAGTGGCGTCACCGTTGCCGTTGAGCACATGCACACCGGCAAAACACGGTTGCTGGTTGGTGGAACCGGCACGCGGTTCGATCAGGGTGACACCGGTGTGGATGTCTCGACCGCTGTCGGTGCGGCCGCGCACCTCACTGTGGCCGACGCGAACGCCGGGTACGTCGGTGATGGCATTGAGCGGGCCGGGTTGCAGTTGGCCGAACTGGATGTTCAGGTCACGGGCACGTGGTTTCATGGGTTTCTCATCTTCACTAAAAATAATTGGAATGCCAAATCGCGTGGTCTCAGGGTTACTGGCCGTTTTTGACCTTGCTCCAGACCCGCGTGCGCACCCGTTCAGTCGCCGGCGGCAGCGGTTGAAGGGTGAACAAAGTGGCCAGCGCTTGAGCCGATGGGTACACAGCAGGGTTGATGCGGGTCGCTTCGGCCACCAGCGGCGTGGCGCTGCGATTGCCGTTGGGGTAGTTCAGGTGATCGCTGACTGGGGCGATGACTTCGGGGCGCATCAGGTAGTCGATAAACGCCAGGCCTTGTTCTGGGTGCGGTGCGTCCTTGAGTAGCACCAGCGTGTCGAACCAGACCGGCGCGCCTTCCTTCGGCAAGCTGTAGGCGATCTTCACGCCGTTGTTGGCCTGCTCGGCGTTGGTCTTGGCTTCCAGCATCGCGCCGGACCAGCCCACCGCCACGCAGATGTTGCCGTTGGCCAGGTCGCTGATGAATTTGGACGAGTTGAAGTACGCAATGTGCGGGCGCAACTTCAGCAGCAGCGCCTCGGCTTTCTTGTAGTCCTCGGTGTTGGTGCTGTTCGGTGGCAGGCCCAGGTAGTGCAGGGCGACCGGCAACATCTCCGACGGCGAGTCGAGCATCGCCACGCCACATTGGCCGAGCTTCGCCAGGTTCTCTTCCTTGAACACCAGGTCCCAGGAATCCACCGGCGCCTTGTCGCCCAACGCGGCGCGAACCTTGTCGATGTTGTAGCCAATCCCGTTGGTGCCCCACAGGTATGGCACCGCGTACTGGTTGCCCGGATCGTTGTTGGCGAGTTTCGCCAGCAGGTCACTGTCCATGTTCTTGAAGTCGGGCATTTGCGCGTGAGGCAACGGGGCGAGGGCGCCGGCCTTGATCAGCGTCGGCAGACTGAAGTTGCTCGCCACCACCACGTCGTAGCCGCTGCGACTGGTCAACAGTTTGCCTTCCAGCACTTCGGCGCTGTCGAACGTGTCGTAGACCGGCTCGATTCCGGTGTCGCGCTTGAAGTCGTGCAGGGTATTGGGACCGATGTAGTCATACCAGTTGTAGACATGCACGGTCGGGGCGTCGGTGGCCATGGCCGACAGAGAGACGCACAAACAGGCGCCCAGTCCTAGATTGATATGCGAGCGGTGACAACTCATGATGCGGCACTCCTGGCCTGCTGCAGGCCGGTGATGAACAGGTGCTTGCAGCGTACTGGCAGGCGGGGGACTCACCCATTCCCATCATGGGTTACTCGAAAGGGGTAGTGCGTGGACGCATTGTTGAAAGAGCTGCCGGTGCATCAATCGCTGGCACGGGTGTTTGGCGCGTTGGGCCAGGACGGTTTCTGGCGGGCGCTGGTCGACACGTTGCGGCTGCTGGTGCCGCTGGACAATGCGTTGGTCGCGGTGATGCGCTCGGGGCGTGTCCCGCGTTTGCTGATTGATTTCGACTCGAAGGGCGGTGCCGCCGAGCACGAAGAATTGGCGGACTACAGCGCTGGCATGTACCTCCTCGACCCTTTTTACCAGGCCGTTTGCGCCGGTATTGCCGAGGGCCTGCACAGCCTCGAATCGGTGGCACCCGACCAATTCCAGCAAAGCGAGTACTACCTGAGCTATTTCCGCTCGGTGGTGGGGGCGGACGAGCTGCAGTTCATGGTCAATGTCGACGGCGCAGTACTGGGATTGTCGCTGGGGCGCTCAACGCGATTCAGCCTCGAAGAGCAGGGACGACTGCTGTGCGTGCGCGACTGGGTACTGTCGGCGATGCGCCGTCATCTGCAATTGATGCCGCCGGAAGGTGCGACGGCCGAACCGGTGGCTGGTGATCTGGCGACATTGCTGGACCGCTTCGACGCACGCCTGTCGGTGCGGGAAATCGAAACCGCCCGGTTGATCCTTCAGGGCTTCTCCAGCAAAGCCATCGCCCAGCACATGGGCATCTCACCGGAGACGGTGAAAGTGCATCGGCGCAATGTCTATCACAAGCTCAACGTGAACGGGCATGGGGAGCTGTTTGCGTTGGTGTTGCAGCCGCGTTGAGCCCGACAGGGTTCAGTCGCCCAGTTTGAACACCAACGCCTTCAACCCACACTCAACATCCGCATCCGGAAACTCCGGCGGATTCTCCAGACGCTGCTCAAAACGCAAACTCGGCGCTTCACGCATCACCCCATCGATCAGGAAGTCAGAGCCAAACGCCGGGTCATTCATGCAGGCCAGCACCGCGCCCGCAGGGCTGAGCAATTCCGGCAACCGGCGCAACACGCGCTGGTAATCCTTGGTCAGCAAAAAACTGCCTTTTTGGAAGGATGGCGGGTCAATGATCACCAGGTCATAAGGCCCCTTGCCAATCACCTTGCCCCAGGACTTGAACAGGTCATGACCAAGAAAACTGACCTGGCTCAAATCGTGCCCGTTGAGCCGGTGATTGTCGCGCCCACGGCTCAGGGCCGGGCTGGACATGTCCAGATTGACCACGTGCTGGGCGCCACCCTCGATGGCGGCGACCGAAAACCCGCAGGTGTAGGCAAACAGGTTCAGCACGCGCTTGCCCAGGGCATTCTCCCGCACCCAGTCGCGGCCGTAGCGCATGTCGAGAAACAACCCGGTGTTCTGTTTGCGGCCCAAGTCCACGCGATACCGCAAGCCGCCCTCGGTGATGGTCATCTCATCGATCACCTCCCCCAGCAACCACTCGGTGGTGCTTTGGAGCAGGTAGCGATGTTGCAGCAGCAAGGTGTGCGCGCCGGATTGTGCCCACTCGGGTGACTGGGTGATCTGCATCAGCAGTCGTTTCAAATCTTCCAGCTGAGCCACTTCCGGTTCTTTGAACAGCGCGACCAGCACCACGCCCTGCAACCAGTCGACGGTCAACTGCTCCAGCCCCGGCCAGCAGCGGCCACGGCCGTGAAACAAACGGCGGGTTTCCGCAGGGGCCGTTGCCAGGGCCGTCAGCAGGTGGGCGTGGAGGGTGGCAAGTGCGTCTGAGTTCATCGGGCAGGGTCGGCAATTTGAGGGGGCGGCATTTTAACCACAATTGCAGGGCGAAGCGTGTTCCAACGCCTCGGGAGTTATCACGTTTAATTTAACTTTACGTGAGGATTTGGCGATCTCTCGGCTCCCATACTCGGCTCCAACGAACAACTGCAGGGAGCCGGACATGTCGCAGCTATCTGCTTCACCCGTCGTCAATAGCCATCCGCGCTGGTTACGGCTGACCCATTGGCTCAACGCCCTGGCCGTGCTGGTCATGGTCACTAGCGGTTGGCGTATTTATAACGCCTCGCCGATTTATGACTTCAGTTTTCCCAAATCGATCACGCTGGGCGGCTGGCTCGGCGGTGCACTGCAATGGCACTTCGCGGCGATGTGGTTTCTGGCCATCAATGGCCTTGTTTATCTCGCCATCAATCTGTTCAGCGGTCGTCTGAAACGCCGCTTTCTGCCCGTCTCGCCCAAAGGTGTCCTGCATGACCTGTGGGCTGCGTTGAGCGGGCGATTGAGCCACGCCGACCTGAGTCATTACAACCAGGTGCAACGGGTGGCCTACCTGTTCGTGATGGTCGACATCACGCTGTTGGTGATCTCCGGGCTGGTGCTTTGGAAGTCCGTCCAGTTTCCGCTGTTGCGTGAACTGCTGGCGGGCTACGAAGGCGCGCGACGGGTGCATTTCTTCGCCATGTCGCTGTTGGTGGCTTTCGTGGCGGTGCACCTGCTGATGGTCGCACTGGTTCCAAAAACATTGTGGGCCATGATCGCCGGCCGCAAGGAGCGGGTATGAAAAAGCGCATCGAACGTTCAGGGCTGGACGAGTCCTCGATCCTGACAGACGCCCGAAAAATACTCGCCCCGCAGATCCCCGACCCTTCGCGCCGCGCGTTCCTGCTGCGCGGCCTGACCCTCGGCGGTGTGGCGATGTTGTCTGGCTGCAACCTGACCGACAACGAAAGCGTCGACACCGCATTGTCGTCCATGTCCCGTTTCAATGATCGGGTGCAAGGCTGGTTGTTCAATCCCAACGCCCTGGCGCCGACCTACCCGGAATCCATGATCACCCGGCCATTCCCCTTCAATGCCTTCTACGGGATTGATGAAGCACCGACGGTGGAGGAAGAAAGCTACCGGCTGGAAGTGACCGGCATGGTTGCGGACAAACACAGTTGGCGGCTTGAAGAACTGCGCGCCATGGCGCAGACCGAACAGATCACCCGGCACATTTGCGTCGAGGGCTGGAGTGCCATCGGACGTTGGGGAGGCGTACGGTTCAGCGATTTTCTGAAGCGCGTCGGCGCCGACACCGATGCCAGGTACGTCGGTTTCAAATGCGCGGACGATTACTACACCAGCATCGACATGGCCACGGCGCTGCATGCGCAAACCTTGCTGACGCTGACCTATGACGGCGCGGTGCTGCCTCGCCAGTACGGTTTCCCGATGAAGCTGCGCATGCCCACCAAGCTGGGCTACAAAAACCCCAAACACATTCAGGCGATTTTCGTCAGCAACACCTACAGCGGTGGCTACTGGGAAGACCAGGGTTACAACTGGTTCGGTGGCAGCTGACAAGCAAACTCACCCCGTCCCCAACCTGAGCTTCAAGGAGTACATCATGAAAAAGCTAGCAACCGCCGTTCTGTCCATGTGCATCGCACTGGGCGCCGCCAGTGTATTTGCTACCGATACCACGAGCAGCGACGGCATGAGCAAGGATTCGATGTCCAAGGACGCCATGTCCAAAGACACCATGAAAAAAGAAACAACGATGAAAAAGGATTCCATGTCCAAGGACACGATGAAGAAAGACAGCATGTCCAAAGATGCAATGTCCAAGGACAGCATGAGCAAAGACACCATGAAAAAAGACGCCCCATCGCAATAGTCCAATCCTCTGAATGCCTGTGGGGAGCCCGTCCGCTCCCACAGGTTTTACAGGGTATGACTTGAACTCATGCCCTCATGACTTTTAATGGTTACAGCCGCGCAAACCTCCAGTGTTAAAAAATCGCAAACCAGCTCATCAACAACAAAAAAGAGCGTTTGCAACCATGACTCATCATCTCTGCCGCGTCTTCGCCAGCGTCCCGCTGCGCTCTTCGAACCCCGACATGTGCCACGCCAGGCCCGCTGCCTGCGTGCGTTTCTGATCAACCTCAACTCCCTGAAGAGTAACGACTCATGAAAGAACTCGACCTGTACATCGGTGAAGGTTTCGAAGGCCCGGGCGTGAACGCCGCGCACATCAACATTCTGATCGGCCCGCGCAATGGCCCGGCCGGCCAGGCGTTTGCCAACAGCCTGGCGTCGCCAAGCCAGGGGCACTGCCCGTTCATGGTGATTGCCCAGCCGAACATTCCGGTCAAGCCAATGACCCTTTACGTCAACAAAGCCGCGATTAGCGGCGACCTGCACGGCAACGCCACCTGGGGCGCCTCCCAGGCCGGTATCGCCAAGGCTGTGCTTGAAGCGTTGCTGGACGGCACCTTGCCGCCGGAAGCCGAAGACGAATGGGCCATCGTCACCGCCAACTGGGTCAACCCGTCCTGCGATGACCTTGATGCGGTTTACCTGAACAACTACAACGCCTGCCGCACGGCGATCCGTGCCGCGCTGACCGGCAAGCCGGAAACCGCGCAACTGGCGGATGTGGTCAATCACATCAGCAACCCTTTCTACACACCCAAAGCCTGAGGTCCGCACCATGCAATACATACGTTTGGGCAACTCTGGCCTGCAAGTCTCCCGCCTGTGCCTGGGCACCATGAACATGGGCACCCCGGACTGGAAACCGTGGATCTTCGACGAGAAGAAAAGCGAGCCGATCGTCGCGCACGCCCTCGATAACGGCGTGAACTTTATCGACCTCGCGGATTTCTATTCCGCCGGTGTCGGCGAAGAAGTGGTGGGGCGCATTGTCAAGCGCCTGGCCCGTCGTGAAGACCTGGTCATTACCACTAAAGTCGGCTACGGCACTCGCAACGGTATTAACGCCAGCGGCCATTCCCGCAAGCACATCATGGACAGCATCGATGCTTCGCTGAAGCGCCTGAACATGGATTACGTCGATGTGTTCATGCTGCATTACTTCGATGTAAACACGCCGGTCGAAGAAACCATGAGTGCCATGAACGATATCGTGCGTTCCGGCAAGGCGCGCTACATCGGCGTCTCGACCATGCTCACCGGCCAATTGGCGAAAATCCTCATGGCCTGTGAGCGCAACGGTTGGGTCAAGCCGATCAACATGCAGCTGCAACTGAACTGCGCTTACCGCGAAGAAGAGCGGGAAATGATTCCGTTCTGCCGCGACCAAGGCCTCGGCGTCTCGGTGTTCAGCCCGCTGGCCCGTGGCTTGCTGACCGGCGACGCGCAGTCGACCCGCAACCAGACCGACTTCTTCACGCAGCAGATGTACAGCGACGAAGCCTCGTTCGAAATCGCCCATTCTGTGCAACGTGTCGCCCGTGCCCGCGGCGTGTCCAACGCGCAAATCGCCCAGGCTTGGGTCGCCAACCATCCGGGTGTGGATTGCATGCTGGTCGGCGCTGACACCACCGAACAGTTCGACAGTGCGCTGGCCGCGCTCGATACCAGACTCGACGCCGAAGAACTGCACGAACTGGAACGCAATTACACCCCGTGCGACGTGATCAACGATTACACCGCCGGCAAACGTATCCTGCGTTCGGCCCGTCCGGGTCTGGAACGCTTCACCCTGACTGAGGCTGTGGCATGAGCGCGCTGATCCGCACGGGCAATTTTATCGACGGCCAATGGTCGTCCGGTGGCCCGACTTACCCGGTGTTCAACCCGGCCAACGGCGAGTTGATCACCGACGTAGAAAAGGCCGGTGCCGAAGCAACCAATCGGGCCATTGACGCCGCCAACCGCGCGTTGCCGGCGTGGCGCAAGCTCACCGCCAAGGAACGCAGCCAGAAGCTCAAGCGCTGGAGCGAGCTGATGCTGAGCAACCAGAAGGATCTGGCAATCCTGCTCAGCCGCGAACAAGGCAAGCCGTTGGCCGAAGCCATGGGCGAAGTGGTTTACGCCGCGAGTTTTCTGGAGTGGTTTGCCGAAGAGGCCAAGCGTGCTTACGGCGACGTGATCCCGAGCCACAAGGCTGATGCGCGAATCATTGTGGTCAAGGAAGCCATCGGTGTGGTCGCCGCGATCACCCCGTGGAATTTCCCGCTGGCCATGGTCACCCGCAAGGTCGGTCCGGCATTGGCGGCCGGTTGCACGATGATCCTCAAACCTTCGGAAGAGACGCCGCTGTCGGCCTTCGCCCTGGCGGTGTTGGCGGAGCAGGCGGGTATTCCGGCCGGAGTGTTCAACATTGTATCCGGCGATGCAGTGGCCATCGGTGGGGCGCTGCAAGCGTCGAGCATCGTGCGCAAACTGTCGTTCACCGGCTCCACGCGCACCGGCAAATTGCTGATGCGCCAGGCGGCGGAAACCTTGAAAAAGGTCTCGCTGGAACTGGGTGGCAACGCGCCGTTCATTGTCTTCGACGACGCCGATCTGGATGCGGCGGTCAAAGGCGCGATGGCCTCGAAATTCCGTAACACCGGGCAGACTTGCGTCTGTGTGAACCGCTTCTTCATTCAGGACGGCGTTTACGAAGCCTTCACCGGCAAGCTCGCGGAAGCGGTGGCGGCGATGCGGGTTGGCAGTGCGCTGGACGGTGAAACCGAGCAAGGCCCGCTGATCAATGCGGCGGCGCTGGCCAAGGTCGAACTGCACGTCGGCGATGCGCTGGAGAAGGGCGCCACGCTGTTGTGCGGCGGTCGCCGTCATGCGCTCGGCGGCACGTTCTTCGAGCCGACTATCCTCGCCGAAGCCAGCAGCGAAATGCTCATTGCCCAGGAAGAAACCTTTGGGCCGGTGGCGGCCTGCTTCCGTTTCAAGGACGAAGCCGAAGTGCTGCAAAAGGCCAACGACACGCCATTCGGTTTGTCGGCCTACTTCTACAGCCGCGACATCGGCCGCGTGTGGCGCATGGCCGAAGGCCTCGAAGCGGGGATGGTCGGGATCAACGAAGGGATCATTTCCACAGAAGTGGCGCCGTTCGGTGGCATCAAGGAATCGGGCCTCGGTCGCGAGGGTTCGAAGTACGGTCTGGATGACTACCTGGAAATCAAATACTTGTTGATGGGCGGCCTTTAAGGCGTCACCCACCCCCTGTGGGAGCGAGCTTGCTCGCGATGGCGGTGTATCAGGCAATACGGCTTCGACTGACACACTGCCATCGCGAGCAAGCTCGCTCCCACAGTAAAAGCACGATCGGTTTCATTTCTCCGTCAATAACAACAATGGGAGATTTACATGTCTGTACAACCGGTAAAAATCGACGACCTGCCCATCGGGCGCTTTCACCTGAAAATCGCCGGCCTGACTTTCGGCGCGCACTTCACCGACGGCTACATCCTCGGCCTGATCGGCATTGCATTCACCTTGCTGAGCCCGCAGATGCACCTGGATGCGTTCTGGCAAGGGCTGATCGGCGCTTCGGCCCTGATCGGCCTGTTCCTGGGCAGTCTGTTTTTCGGCTGGATCTCCGACAAGGTCGGCCGCCAGAAAATTTTCCTGGTCAGCTTCGTGCTGATCACCATCGCCTCGGTGATGCAGTTCTATGCGGAAACCGCCATGGGCCTGTTTTTGTGTCGGGTGCTGATCGGCATCGGGCTAGGCGGTGATTTCAGCGTCGGTCACGCGATGCTGGCCGAGTTTGCGCCGAAGAAACATCGTGGCGTGTTGCTCGGTTCATTCAGTGTGATCTGGACCTTCGGCTATGTTGCCGCGACGTTTGTCGGCACCGCCATGCTCAGCCTCGGCGATGACGCCTGGCGCTGGATGCTGGCGTCTTCAGCGATTCCTGCGGCGTTGATTCTGATTGCGCGCATCGGCACGCCGGAATCGCCGCGCTGGCTGGTGAACCAGGGCCGAATTGCCGAGGCGCGAGCGATCGTCAAGAAGCACTTGGGCGCCAACGTCGAACTCGACGAAACCCAATCCACCGAAACCCGTTCCGGCTACGCAGTGCTGTTCAGCCGTGAATACCGCAAGCGCACGGCGTTCAACTGCCTGTTCTTTGTCTGCATCGTCATGCCGTACTTCGCCATCTACACCTTTCTGCCGTCGATTCTGCAGAAGATGGGCCTGGCCGAAGGTTTCGGCACTGAGCTGATGTTGAACATGCTGCTGATCCTCGGCGCGTTGATCGGGATCTGGTGCACGATCAAATTCTCGCGCCGCGGGTTCTTGATCAACTCGTTCATCATCCTGGCGGTCGCGCTGTTCATGTTGGCGGTGTTGCCGAGCAGTGCAGCGTTCTTGATGGTGTTGGTGTTCGGGCTGTTCACCCTGGTGTTGTCGGCGGTAAGTAACCTGGTGGGCGTGTTCCCGGCCGAGAGCTTCCCGACTGAAGTGCGGGCCAGCGGAATTGGCCTGGCCACGGCGGTCAGCCGGTTGGGTTCGGCGATCAGCACGTTCCTGTTGCCGGTGAGTGTGGCGGGGATCGGCTTGAGCCCGACCATGGGGATTCTGGCGGCGATCCTGGCCATCGGGGCCTGGCTGTCCTGGGCCTGGGCGCCGGAAACCAAATCGCTGACACTGAGCCAGGCATGCAAGGCGCAGAGCCCGGTGGAGGGTGGCGCAGCGGTGGCAGTGAAAGTCCCGGCCCCGGTCTAACTGACTGTCAAAGTCCCAATGTGGGAGCGAGCTTGCTCGCGATGGCGGCGGATCAGTCAACATTGATGTCGACTGGCACTCCCTCATCGCGAGCAAGCTCGCTCCCACAGGGGTATGGGGTGATTCAGGGATTGCTGACCAGCCCCAACCAATCGGTAAACAACCGCACCTTCGACAATCCCTGCTTGTCATTCGCCACATCCAGCCAGTAGCCATACGGCCCGATCACCTCCACCGGGGTAATCGGCAGCAGGCTGCCATTGGCCAATTCCTTCTCGATCATCTGCCGGTCAATCACCGCCAGGCCACCCCCCGCCAGTGCGGTGTGGATCACTTGATCCAGCGTGCTGAATTCCAGCCCTTGCCCCGCATCGACATCGTCGCGCCCCATGGCCGCCAGCCAGTTTTCCCAGACCTTCAGGCGCTTGCCGTCGTGCAGGATGTGCAGCAGCGGAAAACGCCGCAGATCCGGTGGCTGACCGTCGCTGAACAACTCCGGGCTGGCCACGGCGATGTGCCGTTCCATCACCAGCAATTGGCTGCTGCAATGGCTGTTGGCTTCGAGGCCGAAGCGGATGTGGCAGTCGATTTCCGCGAGGCTGTCGTGGCCGGCCTGGTTGGTGACGCTCAGGCTGATGTCGGGATAGCGCTGACAGAACACGCGCAAATGCGCCGATAACCAGCGTGTCGCCCAGGTCGGTGGCGCGAGGATTCTCAGGCGCTGGCGCAGGTTGGGCACGCGCACGGCTTGCAGGGCCCGTTCAATGTGATCGAAGGCTTCCGCCAGATGCGGGGAGAGGGCGATGCCGGATTCGGTCAACGACAAGCCTTGCGGTGTGCGCACAAACAGCGCGACGCCGAGGTAATCTTCCAGCTGCTTGATCTGGCGACTGACGGCGCCTTGGGTGACGTTCAGGCCCAGCGCTGCCTGGCTGAAACTGCGATGACGCGCGACCTCTTCGAAGACGCGCAGCATAGTGAGCGAGGGCAGTTGACGCATCGAAGGTGGACTCCGTACCGGCCTCCGGTGTCGCGTCGGGCCGGTTTATTGTTTTGGTGGCGGTCTCTGTGGTGCCTATCTGACTATTTGCCAAGGGCTGATGCAAGTGTTGATTCGTCCTAAAGGACGCTAGAAATACCCGATCAGAAGTAATACCCAACGTTCACATACAACTGATTCTCCCACTGATCACTCCCGCCAGCCCCCAGACTCTGGGTATAGCTGCTCCCCCCGATATACGGATCATTCTTGCCAAACAACCACTCCGCCGCGACCCACAACTTGCTCACCGAAAATGAGCTGCCCAAAATCATCCGCTCCGACGTCTTGAACGCGCTGGCGGATTTATCGAAGGCGCTGTAGTTGGCGTACAGCTTGACCCCGCTGACCTGATCGAACAGGTATTTCCCGGCCACGTCGTAGCTGAGATCTGCCACATACAAGTTGCCGCGGCTGGCGACGTTGTACGTGCCGTCATAACCACCAAAGGTGACAAGCTCATCGGTGCCAGGGTTGCGCGGCGACATCTGTTGCCGCGCCGCTTGCAATTGCACCCCCCATGGACCGTTCTTGCCCAGGTAGTGGATGGCCACGGCGTTGCGCCGGCCATTGTCATGGGTGTCCTTGTTCTCCAGCGATGAGCTCAGGCCCGAGAGGCCGATTTCCGATTTCCACGGTCCCAGGTCCAATGCCTTGGCCACTCGCAGCACCACGGTGTTGCGCTCCTGATTGTTGCTGCCGTCGGCGACATAACTGTCGGCTTCGGACACCACGCTGGAGTAAGTGACCCCGTTACTGGTGCCTTTGCCTTGCCACGCCGGGCGCAGGTAGTAACCGGTCTGGAGGTTCCAGTCGCCGATTTGCTGGATGTACTTGGCGCCGACTTGTTGCAGATCTTCCAGGCCGATGACGTTGCCCAGGGTTTCGTAGAAGGTGCTGCCGAAGTACGGCTGCAAACCGAATGGCACTGTGTTCAGGCCCACTTGCACCTGCTGGTCGGGGTTGAATTTGTAGCCAGCCCACGCGAACTTGGCGAACTGAATATCACCGTAATGCTTGGTGTACTGATACGGATAGGAACGACCATAGAAACGGTACTGGGCCTCGCCGATCCAGCTGTCGGAGTTGTACTTGGCGCTGAGGAACATCGTGTCCAGGCCAAATTTCTGGATGTCGCGATCCGGGTCATAGTCCCAGCGCGCACGAACCGCGCCGCCCAGGTCAAGATTGTCGGTCACTTGCACGGCCATGGCTGGGGCCGCAAAGGTGCAAAACAGAGCGATGTACAGAGGACTTAGGCGCAATGAAGCAGAGAAGGGCATGGGGCAGCTCTCGGTTATTTTTATATGAGATGCCTGCCAGTCTTGCGATGAACGGTGGGTTGAACAAACGATTAAAAATACGCGGGAACCTTCCTCAGATGCATGTTAGTGGGAAAATCCTGTAGGACAATGTGTGGCAGCCATGGGATGCTTGCCTCATCAGCTAACGTCCTCGAGTGCTTTTCATGAAACGCAAAATGCCCGGTCTTAATGCCCTCAAGGCGTTTGAAGTGGCCGGCAGCACCGGTAGTTTTACCCGCGCCGCCGAGTTGTTAAACGTGACCCAGAGCGCGGTCAGTCGCCAGGTCCGTCAATTGGAAGAACAGCTTGGAGAAAGCCTGCTGGAGCGTCGCCATCATCACCTCGAACTGACCAGCGCCGGCAAAGTGCTGCTGCGGGCGTTGCATCAATCCTTCGACAAGATCGAGCTGACGGTGCGCAGCATCCAGCAGAAAACCCATTCCAATCGCCTGCACATCAATGCGCCGCCGACCTTTACCAATCGCTGGCTGATGCCGCGTCTGGGGCGCCTGCGGGAGAAGCATCCCGAGCTGGAATTGAGCATCACCACGCGCTTGCAGGACAGCCTGGCGGAAACCAGCACCCTTGATTGTGCGATCCGCTTCGGCGACGGCGAATGGGATGGCCTGGACAGCTCGATGTTGATCCAGGAACGGCATATCGCCGTGTGCGCGCCGACCTTGTATGCCCGGGAGTGGGGCGAGCAGGGCATCGACCTCAATCGCCTGACGTTGCTGCACGTGCTGGCCCGGGAAGACCAGCGTTACCTCACCTGGAAACACTGGCTGGACGCAGCGCGCATCAACGGGGTCGACACCCAGGGCGGGTATGAATTCGACTTGCTGGACCTGGCGATCCGCGCGGCCATCGACGGTTTGGGCATCACCATTGCCGACTGGCACATGGTCGCCCCGGAACTGGCCAGCGGGCAGTTGACCCAGGTGCTCAACGTGCACGTGGAAGGGCACCAGTCCTACTGGCTGGTGACCCGGCCGGAGCAGACCCAGATGCCGCAATTGCAAGTGTTCAGCCAGTGGTTGCAGGAAGAAATCTGGTTGGCGCAACGACAGCTCGAACCCTCCACCGCCGCCCTCTAATCCACACAACCCCTGTAGCAGCCGAGCTTGCTCGCGATGGCGGCGTGTCATTCAACATAGGTGCTGGCAGGTCTGACGCCATCGCGAGCAAGCTCGGCTCCTACAAGGGATCTCATCGTTTTTGGGAGTAACCTTCATTTTTCGAATGTTTGCCCGCTCAATAAATCGTTTGTTCAACCCGCTCAGGATGCCAAGACTGCTCGAACTGGATAAAAACAACGATGGGCGATGCACATGCGACTCGAGCGAAACTTTGTTAACGGCCAATTCATCGAACCTGCCAGCGACGCGCTGATCGCAGTCTATAACCCGGCGACCGAAGCATTGCTGGGCCACGTCTCGGCCGCCACCGCTGGTGAAGCGGTCAACGCGGTCGAAACGGCTGCCGCTGCGCAAAAGGTCTGGGGCAAACTCACCAGCATCGAACGCGCCGAACACCTGCGTGCCTTCGCCGATGCCCTGGACGCTAGCGCCGAAACCATCGGCGCCGCCCTGGCAGCTGAATCCGGCAAAAGCGTTGCTGATGCCAGCAACGAAGCCCGTTACGCGGCGCAGATCACCCGCTATCACGCCGAATGGGCCCGCCGCATTGAAGGCGAGATCATTCCCAGCGACTCCCCGAACGAAAACCTGTTCCTGCACCGCGAAGCCATTGGCGTGGTCGCGTGCCTGATTCCGTTCAACTACCCGGTCTATACGCTGCTGCGCAAAATCGCCCCGGCGCTGATTGCTGGCAACACCGTGGTGGTGCGCCCAAGCAACAACACACCGACCTCGGCATTTGAAATCGCCAAGGCCGTGGCGCAATCCGGAATGCCTGCCGGCGTGGTGAACATCCTGACCATGGATCACGCCACGGCTGCCGCTGTATGTACGCATAAGGCTGTGGGCCTGATCACCCTGACCGGCAGCGTCAATGCCGGGCGCATCGTGCTCGATTACTGCAAGGCCAACATCGCCAAGCCATCGCTGGAGCTGGGCGGAAAAACCCCGGCGATCATCGAAGCCGACGCCGACCTTGAAGCCGCTGCAACCACCATCATCGCCTCGAAGACTACTCACTGCGGGCAGTTGTGCACGGCGGTGGAGCGGGTCTACGTGCAGGAAAGCGTGTACGAACAGTTCCTCGCGCTGCTGAAAGCGAAAATCAGCGCCGTGAAGTTCGGCGACCGCGCCACAGATACCCGTCTGATGGGCCCGTTGGTCAACGCCAGTTCGCAGCAAAACATCCACGCCATGGTCGAACGCGCCATCGCGGACGGCGCGGTCCTGGAAACCGGTGGTTTCATCCCGCAGGGCAAGGGCCATTTCTACCCGCCGACGCTGCTTAGCGGCTGCCGCCAGGACATGGAAATCATCCAGGAAGAAATCTTCGGCCCGGTGCTGCCGGTGCTCAAGTACCGCGACATCGACGAAGCGCTGGCGATGGCCAACGACCATCAGTTCGGCCTGGCCTCGGTGCTCTACACCGAGAACTACCGCACCACGATGAAAGTCGCCAACGCCATCGAAGCCGGCGAGCTCTACGTCAATCGCACCCCGGCCGATCCGTACCAGGGCTACCACGCCGGCTGGAAACGCTCAGGCCTGGGCGGCGATGACGGCAAGCACGGCATGCTCGAGTTCACCCAGACCCGTCTCGTGGTCATGACGTACTGATCCACCGGCAACACGCCTCACGCAACACCCATAAAAACAATTAACAGGGCCACCCGGACCACCGGGCGGCCAGAGGTCACCTAGATGTCCAAGCTAGCATCCACTGCTGCCGCTGTTCAGGGTTCGAATGCGGGTTCAATGAGTCACAGTGACAAGGGAAGTCGCTATGTCCAACTGATGTTATTGGTGCTGGCCGCCGGTGCGATCTACCCGATCCTGTACCTGCGCCAGGTCTACCAGACCACCATGCTCGACGTGTTCCAGATCAGCCACAGCGAGCTGGGTTATCTGTACTCGATGCTCGGTACGATTTTCCTCCTGAGTTACTTGCCGAGTGGCTGGCTGGCGGATCGCATTGCCCCTCGCTTTCTGATTTTCTTCTCGCTGGTCGCCACCGGCGCCCTGGGCCTGTGGTATTCCACCGCGCCGTCCATGACCGGCTTGATGATCATCTTCGGTTGCTGGGGCCTGACCACCGGCCTGACGTTCTGGGCCTCGGTGCTCAAGCGCGTGAAAATGATTGCCCATCACACCGAACAGGGCCGGTTCTTCGGCATCCTCGATGGCGGTCGTGGCCTGGTCGAAGCCTTGTTGGCAACGGTCGCACTGGGGCTGTTTGCCTTCGCCACCGAAACCCGCGGCGAATCGGCGGCCGAAGGCTTCAAGCACGTGATCTACCTGTACGCCTTCACCTGTATCGCCATCGGCTGTGTGCTGGTGTTGATCAAGGACCCGAAGTCGATGGAAGACACGGCGCCGGTGGAGAAGGGCAAGTACAACCTGCTCAGCGACCTGACCACCCTGGTGAAAATCCCGGAGCTTTGGCTGGTCACTGCCATCGTGTTCTGCGGTTATCACATCTTCTGGGCCACTTACAGCTTCTCCGATTACCTGCAGGGCGGCGGCATGACCGCGGTCATGGCCGGCACCATCACCACCATCAAGCTGTGGATGCGCCCGATTGGTGGTATCGGCGGCGGCTGGCTGGGTGACAAGTTCTCGAACATCTCCGTGCTGATCGTGGCGCTGTTTTGCGCGACGTTGGCGATGGTCGGCCTGATCGTGTTCCCGGCGCTCAACAGCATGGGCCTGCTGGTCGGCACGGTGATTTTCATCGGCCTGATGACCTACGCCATTCGCGGCTTGTACTGGGCGATCCTCGATACCTGCAACATTCCGCTGCGCATCACGGGGCTGGCCATCGGCATTGTCTCGGTGGTCGGTTACCTGCCAGACGCGTTTATTCCGTTGATCAACGGCTACCTCACCGAACATTTCCCGGGCGCCTTTGGTTACAAGCTCTACTTCAGCTACATCGCTTTCGTCGGCCTGCTCGGGACCTTCGCGGCCCTGACCTTGCGCGCACGTATCAATCGTAAATCTTTGATCAAGACTTCTTTGAAATAAGCAGGTGCCTGTGATGAAAATCGTCGCCTTAGAAACCCATATCGTCGCCGTACCGCCACCGCACATCGGCGGGATGTACTGGCTGTTCGTCAAGATCAAAACCGATTGCGGCATCGAAGGCGTGGGCGAAATCTACGCCGCGACTTTCGGACCCAAAGCCATGTTGCCAATCATCGAAGACGTATTCGAACGCTACCTGCTCAACCAGGACCCGCACCACATCGAACGGTTCTTCCGTCAGGCCTATTCGAGCGGTTTCACCCAGCGTCCGGACCTGACCATGATGGGCGTGGTCAGTGGCCTGGAAATGGCGTGCTGGGACATCATTGGCAAAGCGGCGAACAAACCGGTGTATGAACTGCTGGGCGGCAAGGTCAACGAACGCTTGCGTTCCTACACCTACCTCTACCCGGTGAACAGCAAGGGCGAGTACGACTACGACGACCCGGACCTGGCCGCCGAGTGCGCCATCGAGAACATGAACAAAGGCTTCACCGCCGTGAAGTTCGACCCGGCCGGGCCGTACACCGCGTACTCCGGGCACCAGATTTCCCTGGAAGTGCTGGACCGTTGCGAAACTTTCTGCCGCAAGATCCGCGAAGCGGTGGGCGACAAGTGCGATTTGCTCTTCGGCACCCACGGGCAAATGGTGCCGTCATCGGCGATTCGCCTGGCCAAGCGTCTTGAGAAGTACGACCCGCTGTGGTTCGAAGAACCGGTGCCGCCGGGTCAGGAAGAGGCCATGGCACAGGTCGCGGCCAAGACTTCGATTCCGATTGCCACGGGTGAGCGACTGACCACCAAGTACGAATTCTTCAAGCTGTTGCAAGCCGGCGGTGCGTCGATTCTGCAGATGAACGTCGCCCGTTGCGGCGGTCTGCTGGAAGCGAAAAAGATCGCCAGCATGGCTGAAGCCTATTACGCGCAGATCGCCCCGCACCTCTACAACGGGCCGATTGGCGCGGCAGCGAGTTTCCAGCTGGCGACCTGCACGCCGAACTTCCTGATCCAGGAAAGCATCATGACCTGGGGCGGTTTCCACGCCGAAGTCCTGACCAGGCCGCTGCAATGGGAGGACGGCTACATCATCCCGTCCACCGAGCCGGGCCTGGGTGTGGAGCTGAACATGGACGTGGTGCGCAAGCATTCGCCATACACCGGCGAGCGCCTGCACCTGCAAATGGCGGCGACTCCGGCAGACGTCAAAGACACATCGCCAGCCAGAGGCTGACGGGACGCCGCCCATTCGCAACACCTGTGGGAGCGAGCTTGCTCGCGATGAGGGCCTGACATTCAGCATTGATGTTGACTGACACGACGCCATCGCGAGCAAGCTCGCTCCCACAGGGATCGTGGATTGACTGACAGTTGGGTGGTTTTTTTGTACAACGACTTACGCGGTAACCCTGCATGACTTACGACTACATCATCGCTGGCGCTGGCGCCGCAGGCTGCATCCTGGCCAACCGGCTATCGGCCAGTGGCAAACATTCGGTATTGCTACTGGAGGCGGGCGGCAAGGACAGTTCCTTGTGGTTCAAGATCCCGGTCGGCTTCGCCAAAATGTATTACAACCCCACCTTCAACTGGATGTATTACAGCCAGCCACAAAAGCAATTGGCTAACCGCGAAATCTACGCACCCCGCGGCAAGGTTCAGGGCGGTTCAGGCTCGATTAACGCGATGATCTACGTCCGTGGCCAGGCCCATGACTTTGACGATTGGGCGGCCAACGGCAACGAAGGCTGGGGCTTCAAAGACGTCCTGCCGTATTTCCGCAAACTGGAAAACCATCCGCTGGGGGACAGCGAATACCATGGAAGCAGCGGTCCGATCAGCATCACGCCGATGAAGGGCCAGACCCATCCGATCTGCGACGTGTTCCTCAAAGGCTGCGATGAACTCGGCTATCCGCTCAGCGACGATTTCAACGGACCGACATTTGAAGGCGCGGGCATCTACGACGTCAACACCAAAAACGGTCAGCGTTGCTCCAGCAGCTTCGCGCATCTGCACCCGGCACTGACTCGGCCGAACCTGACCGTCGAGCATTACGCCCTGGTGGATCGGGTACTGTTCGATAAGGACCGCGCCACCGGCATTTCCATCACCCAGCACGGCGTGGTCCGAACCTTCACCGCCAACAAGGAAGTGATTCTTTGCGCCGGTGCCGTGGACACGCCAAAGATCCTGCAACTGTCCGGTGTCGCGGACGAGAAGCTGCTGGCCAAACACAAGATCCCGATGGTCAAGCACCTGCCGGCGGTGGGGCAAAACCTGCAGGACCACCTGTGCGCCAGCTATTACTACAAGGCCAATATCCCGACGCTCAACGATGAGCTGAGTTCGTTGTTCGGTCAGTTCAAACTTGGTCTCAAATACCTGTTTACCCGCAAGGGCGCGCTGGCGATGAGTGTCAATCAGGCCGGCGGATTCTTCCGTGGCAACGACCAGCAAACCAACCCGAACCTGCAGTTGTACTTCAACCCGCTGTCGTACCAGATCCCGAAAAACAACAAGGCCAGCCTCAAGCCGGAGCCGTACTCAGGCTTTCTGTTGTGCTTCAACCCGTGCCGTCCGACCAGTCGCGGGCACGTCGAGATTGCCTCAAAAAACCCGCGGGATGCTGCGCTGATTGACCCCAATTACTTGAGCACCCAGAAGGACATCGACGAGGTCGTTCAGGGCAGCCGCTTGATGCGCAAAATCATGCAGGCGCCAGCGCTTAAAGGCGTCACGGTTGAAGAAGTGTTGCCGGGGCCGGTCGTCGAAACCGACGAACAAATGCTGCAATACTTCCGCGAAAACAGTGGCTCGATCTACCACCTGTGTGGTTCCTGCGCCATGGGTTCGGATGAGCAGAAGTCCGTGGTCGACCAACGTTTGAGAGTCCATGGTCTTGAGGGATTGCGCATCGTCGATGCGTCGATTTTTCCTAACGTGACGTCGGGCAATACCCACGCGGCGGTGCTGATGGTGGCCGAGAAGGGCGCCGATCTGATTTTGCAGGACGCCTGATTTCATAACCTCTGAGTATCAAAAATGAATTTCCGCCCCGTCCGCTGCTCATACGGATAAGCCGCGGATTTATTGCGCAAAATCATAGGTGTATTCAGGGAGTATTGAATCATGGGGCCAGTATCGACGATGGGCACGAACGTAACTGGCGGGTTGATTCTGGTGGTCGAGGATGACCCGGTGATCCTTGACTTTCTCTGCGAAATTCTTGAGGGCGAGGGGTTCAAGGTTCAGCCACAGCCCAACGCGGATGCCGCTTCTGTGTACCTGGAGCAACAGGCGGACAATGTCTGCCTGTTGCTCACCGACATCACCATGCCGGGCACGCTCAATGGCGCTGACCTGGCCAATCAGTTTGGTGACCGCTGGCCAGACAAGCCGATCATGATCATGTCCGGTTATGAAACCCCTCAAAGCTCCGGGGTCCGGCATTCAGTTTCGTTCATCAAAAAGCCCTGGGCAATCGGCCAATTGCTCGACTGCGTCGCGGGCGCCTTGAAGTCCAAACCTCTCAACTGAAGCGTCATTGCGTTGCATGAGTCCATCTCGCAAGTAAATGCTACATTGCTCGGCACACCCGCCAGGCCCTTGCGAGAGGAGGCTCATCCTTGTCTGCTTACCCATCCGTTTTCAACACACCTTACCGCGCGTTCCTGTTCGATATGGACGGCACTGTGCTCAACTCCATTGCCGCTGCCGAGCGGATCTGGACGATCTGGGCCGTGCGCCACGGGGTAGACGTCGCGGCTTTCCTGCCAACCATTCACGGCGCCCGCGCCATCGACACGGTGAACCGCCAGGGGTTGCCGGGTGTTGATGCCCAAGCGGAAGCCGCGTGGATTACCGAGGCGGAAATCGAGGACGTGGAGGGGGTTGTCGAGGTCCGTGGGGCGGCGGCATTCCTTCGTTCGTTGCCGGCGGGTCAATGGGCGATCGTCACGTCCGCGCCGAGAGCACTGGCGTTGCGGCGGATGGCGGCGGCGGGGATTCCCGAACCGGATGTCATGGTGACGGCTGAAGAGGTCAGCGCCGGGAAACCGGATCCAGCGGGTTACCGTTTGGCAGCCAAGCGTTTGGGTGTCGAGGTTACGGATTGTTTGATCTTCGAAGATGCCAGTGTAGGCATTCTCGCGGCAGAAGCGGCGGGGGCGGATTTGGTGATCATTACTGAAACGCATGAGCATCCGATCCAGACGCAACATGCCACGTTGGCCAACTATCAGACGGTCGCTGCGTCCGTGGATCCCGACCACCATATCCGCCTCAATCAAATCTAATTGTAGGAGCCGAGCTTGCTCGCGATAGCGGAGTGTCAGTTGACAAAAATGCAACTGACCCGACGCCATCGCGAGCAAGCTCGGCTCCTACAATAGAGTTGTGGGATGGTTAATAGAATCCGGGTATCAGTCGCCAGGTGTCGGCGCAATAACGGTCGTACTCTCCGCCGAACTGCGCCCTCAACAACGCTTCTTCCGAGTGAATCCGCGCAATCAGCGGAATCACCGTCAACGCCGCCAGCAACAGCCCTACCCCTGAACGAAATGCCAGTGCCCAGCCCACGGCGATCACCAGCATTCCCAGGTAACTGGGGTTGCGCAGGCGCCGATAAATCCCGTCGGTGACCAGCGTGTGCCCCGGCTGAATCGCCACCAGACCGCTGAAACGCTTGCCCAGTACAAACACCGGCCACAAACGTAGCGCGCCGCCAAGGCCGAACAACAACGCGCCCATCCAGCGCACCTCTTCACCGCCAAAGGTCCAGAAATCGATCCGATCGGTGTAGGCCGGGAGGAATCCGCTGAGCAACCCGATCACCCCAAACGCCGGCAGCACCCAGCGATTGGCCCGGTCCTCACGTTCACCGGCACTCAGATTGACCTCGCTGAACAGCGACACCACGGTCATCACCACAGTAGCGAGGCCAACCACCACCAACGACCCATGCGCAAAAAACGCCGCAAACCCGCCCATGCCCCACACGGCAAGACCGAGGTAGGCAAGGGTGCCGACGATGGCGAAGAACGCCAGTTTGGTCGAGATTTTCATGGGCACTCCCGATGAGCCATGGCCCGTTTCAGTTTAGAGTCCCCATGCTGCTCACGCGTTCAACGCTGATCTGGCGTTACGCCGGATGACTTGCGGCGGTTGGCCGAATGCCCTTAGAAAGGCTTCGCGCATGCGGCGCCGGTCGGTGAAGCCGGCCTCGGTGGCGATCTGGTCGAGGGTCAGGCGCCCGCGTTCGAGCATTTGCCGCGCCGCTTCCAGACGCAGGTTTTCGATGGCCTTGGCCGGCGTCTGCCCGGTCTCGGCGCGAAAGCTGCGGCTGAATTGCCGCGGGCTCAGGCGCGCCACATCGGCCAATTGCTCCACTGACAGCGGCGAAGCCAGGTGTTCCCGGGCGTAGCCGAGAACGGTCTGAATGCGGTCGGATTTGGGCGCCAGTTCGAGCAAGGCCGAATGCTGGGACTGGCCGCCCGCACGTCGTTGGTACATCACCAGTTTTTGCGCCACGGAACGCGCCAGCTCGGCGCCGTGATCCTTCTCGACCATGGCCAGCGCCAGGTCGATGCCGGCGGTCATGCCGGCCGAGGTCCAGATCGAGCCGTCGACCACGTAGATTCGGTCTTCTTCTACCTTGATCGAAGGAAAGCGTGCTTGTAGCTCCCGGGCATAGGCCCAGTGCGTGGTGGCGCGCCGTCCGTCGAGCAGGCCGGCCTGGGCCAGCACGAACGCCCCCGAACAAATCGCTGCCATCCGCCGCACGCTGCTCACGCTGTCGCGCAGGTAGGTCAACACACTGTCGGGCGCTTGTTCGATGATGCAATCGCCACCGACCACAATGACCGTATCGAATACCCGCTCACCGAACGGCTGGGTCCCCACGCTTAATCCCCCGGAGGCCCGCAGCGTGCTGCCATCCTCAGAGATAACGCCGACGTCATACAGCGTCTCACCGGCGCTGAAGTTGGCGTACTCGAACACCGGCATGGCGGCCAGCGCCATGGACTGGAAACCCTCGAACACAACAAATGCCACGCTAGTCATTGCCAGTCTCTCAAAAGACATGTCCTGAAAACGTACCTTAAACGTCATTTGAGACAAGTGAAAGAGTCTTTATAACGGTTCACACCCGGCGAATTGATCGCCTCACTGTGAAGGAACCCGACATGTCGCTCTCATCCAAAGGCACTGCACTGATCACTGGCGCTTCTTCGGGCATTGGTGCGGTGTATGCCGACCGCCTCGCCCGGCAGGGCTACGACCTTATTCTGGTCGCCCGCAGCCAGGCCAAGCTGAACACGCTGGCGAACCGCCTCAGCAACGAAACCGGGCGCGCCGTGGAAGTGGTCGCCGCCGATTTGAAAGTCAAAGCCGATGTGCTGAGGGTCGAGGGAATCCTGCGTAGCGACGCCAGCATCACCATGCTGGTCAACAACGCTGGCGTGGGCGCTGTCATGCCTTTGCTGGGCAGCCCGGTCGAGGAGATGGAAGACATGATCACCCTCAACGTTACCGCGCTGATGCGTCTGGCCTACGCCGTAGTGCCAGGCTTCGTCGCCCGTGGCACCGGCACCGTGATCAACATCTCGTCGATCGTTGCCGTCGCCCCGGAAATCCTTAACGGCGTGTACGGCGGGACCAAGGCCTTCGTGCTGAGCCTGAGCCAGTCGATGCACCGTGAACTGGCGGATAAAGGCATCCGCATTCAGGCGGTATTGCCCGGCGCGACCGCGACCGATTTCTGGAGCGAGGCGGGTAACCCGGTGGAAAACCTGCCGCAAGAGATCGTGATGTCGGCGCAAGAGATGGTCGATGCCGCGCTGGCGGGTTTGGCGAGCGGCGAAGTGGTGACCGTTCCGAGCCTGCACGACGGTGAGCAATGGGACCGTTATGAAGCCCAGCGTCAGAACCTGTCGGGGTTGTTTGGCAACTCCAGCGCCGCACCGCGTTATCGCTAAAGGCGCAGGACAAAGGCCGAGTGATGTGCCCCTCAGGCGGCAATGCCGGTGTTGCCACCGCCATCGCTGCCGCCAGCCTTGGGTTGAGTGGGTGCATTGTGGTGCCGTAGTACTCAGCGATGAAGACGCGATCAAGGGAAAGCGAGGTAGGGCCGGGAACGCTATCCAGGTGTCACTAGCCCCACCGCTGTTTTTACGGCCTTCATTGGCCGGCAGCATTGCCTTCCTGGATCAGGATGGCCCGCGCCAGGTCTTCATCAGTGGCGTTGAGGCCGGGATTGTCCTGACGGATTTTTTTCAGCACCGACTCCAGATAAACCCCGCGAATCGCACCGCCACTGGCCACGAAGCTGGAGGCGTCATCCCGGGCGGGAATCATGAGTTTATGGTCCTTGAATGTCGAGTACAGCGACGCCGATACCCCGGCCGACGTGGCAACATCGCCCGCATCCACGCTGGCCATAGCCGAGCCGAAGGGTAAACACAGCATCAGTGAAGAGATGATAATCAGACGGCGCATGACAGTGTCCTCTGAAAGCATGACGCAAATAGGAAGTACCTCATAGTTTAGGATGCACGACCATCGCCAGGAGTTCCTTAACCGCGCGATCTCGTTCAAAACCGCAGGGCGGCTCCGGTGGTCAGCCACTGATCACGATCCCCTGTCAGGTTGCGTCCCACCACCACATCCACGTCGATACGCTTGCCAAGGTGAAACCGTGGCCCGGCTTGCCAAGCCTGTTCAGCACCCCGTTGGCCATAGCGTTCGGCAATCAGGGTCAGTGTCCGGGCCAGGTCGTATTCGACGCCGGCGCCCCAGGTCCAGCGATGGTTGTGTTCACCGTCGTCATAGGCCTGTGCCCAGCCAGTATTAAGATTCAGGCGCAGCGCTTGAATCGGCTGGTAGGTGAACGGAAGGTTCAGTTCACCCCCATCGAAGGCGTGTGCCCGGTTGACAGCGAAATGCGCCGCGCCTGACAGCGCCCATTCAAGACCGAGCGCTTCTCGCGCGAACAGTGAGGCCTTGAACTGCGGGCTCAGTTGAGTTTCCGAGTCTGCGTCATCGCGACTGTGCCCAATGGCCGCGCCGAGTTGCAGGTTGGGCACGCCCTTCAGCGTGCAGTCCTGAGACAACGAGGCGTTGCTCGATGGTTGATTGTGGCGACCGCTCTGGTACCAGGTGTCGATGTTGCATTCGCCCGGTGCATTGATCGCGGCATCATCCACCACGTATGCACCCCCAGCCGCTTTGGCGTTGGACATCGCCGTCAGGAGTGCGATCAGGCTCAGGGTGATACTGACGAACATCACATTGCGCCGCACCCTTCGGCCTTGCACGGGCGGGAGGCTGCGTAAAAAGGACATGAATTCACGAGTCGGTTTCGGCATGAAGTATTCCTCGACAACGGCTACAAGGGTTGCGTTGTGTTGGGGTGGCCAGCGTTAAGGTTTGCAAACCGGCCGCCCTGGCTTGGGCGAGCAGTTCTTCGGTGTCTTCGCCGCCGGGCAGGGCGATCACCACGTCCGGTCGGCTGTCGCGCAACATGAAGTGGTTGCGCAAGCGCTCTGCCGACTTGCCGTGGCGTTGCCAGTTAGGCGGGTAGCGCACAATGTCGATGCCCCGTTCTCGCGCCCATTCTTCGATTTCACCGCCCAGATGCTGGTTACCGCCATGGATCAGCACGCGCACCGGGTGTACGCGCTGAAAGGCGTCGAGCACCCGTCGGCATTGGCCACTGTCGGCGTAATGGCGACCCGCACAGATCAGCAGGCGCATGACGGGCTCTCCTTCGCCGGATCGTTATTCTCGATGACCCGCTCGCCGGCGCGTTCGAGCAGTGGATAGGCGAGGGCGGCGATGTGGTGATGCACGCGGCGGTAATCGCGCAATACGCGCTGGAAAATGTCACCGGATTCGGCCCAGGTGTTTTTGTCCTCCTGCAATTTGCGAAAGTGTTCGCGGCTGGCCTGTGCTTCGAGCTGTCTGACCGCCTCCTTGCGATTGATCAGTTGATGCGCGATGGCCGTGTCTTCGCGCAGGAACACGCTGATTGCCAGGCTCAGGCTTTCGAGCAATGCATCGTGCAGCGGGGCGATGTTGCCCAGTTCGAACGCCGAGAACTGTTCGCCACGGCGCACCCGGCGCAGGGCCAATTGCGCGAGGCTGCTGGAGAGAATGTCTGCCGCGTGTTCGAGGTTGATCACGAACAGGAGGATTTCCTGGGCGCGATCGGCGTCGTCATCACTGAGGCCTTCTTTGCCAATGTCGGCCAGGTAGGCGCGAATCGCCGCACTGAGCAGGTCCAGCGATTGATCGATGCGTCGCACGACCTCAACACAGGTCGGCGCGGACGAATGGAACAGGTGCAACAGGCGCCCGAGCATCGTCGAGAACATATCGGCCATGCGCAGTGCTTCGCGGGCAGCGTTGGCCAAACCGATGTTAGCCACTTCCAGTCCGGCTTCGTCCAGGTAGTGCGGCATTCCCGGGTCGACATCGCGCACAGGCTCCGGCAGCAGCCGGGTCAGGGCATTGGCGAGGATGTCGGTCAAACCGATGAACACCAGCGCCAGCAGCAGATTGAAACCGCTGTGCAGGACCACGACCAGCGTCGAGGGATCAAGACGCGTCTCGGCCAGTAACCCGGCAAATGGCAATACCGCCAGCGCACCGACCACACGCACCAGCAGATTACCCAGCGGCAGGCGTCGACCGACGCTTGATCCGGCGCTGATCACCGACGGCAAGGCGCCGCCAATGTTGACCCCCAGGACCAGCGCAACCAGCGTGGTCGCCGAGAGCATGCCAGTCGCGGCCAGCGAGACGATCAGCAACACCACGGCGACGCTGGAATGGCACAGCCAGGTGAGCATCAGGGCCACCAGTAGCGCAATCAACAGGTCGCCGTCCAGGCTCTGCATGATCAGTTGGAACACTGGCGTGCTTTCGACGTGCGCCAGGGTTGAACCGAGCATGTGCAGGGCCAGCAGCATCAGCCCCAGGCCGATCAGTGCACAACCGACACTTTCAAAACGTGAATCATCGCGCAGGCGAAAGACGATCAACCCGGTCAGCAGCATCAGCGGTGTGAGCAATGACAAATCGAGGCTGAGCAGTTGCACCACCAGGGTCGAACCGATGTTGGCGCCGAGCATCATCGACAGCGCCGGGGCCAGCGCGAGGGTGCCGGCCGCTGTAAACGAGGTCGCCATCAGGCTGACTGCTGTGCTGCTTTGCAAAAGACCGGTAATGCCGATTCCTGACAGCAGCGCCATCCAGCGGTTGTTCAGATTGTGGCCGAGCCACTGGCGCAGCGGCGAGCCAAAGCCACGCAGCAACGCCGAAGAAATCATGTGAGTGCCCCACAGCAGCAGTGCGATGGAGCCTGCGAGGTTGATCAGTAGAGTCGTTCCCGACATGAGAACTCTCCTTTATCCGAGTTGCATTAATCGAAGGCTTAATTCAGAAACCTGTGCGAGCGAGCTAGCTCGCGATAGCGGTGTGTCTGGCAACACAAGCGTTGAATGTGTCACCGCCATCGCGAGCAAGCTCGCTCCCACAGGGGGGTGTGGTTTTCAGAAGCGGGGGTATTCAGGCCATCAGAACCACTGCTTGAAGCGGCGGATGTAGACCGTTTTCATGACCTGCGCGAATACGCAGTAGCTGAGCAGCGTGCCCACCAACCAAGGGAAATACGCCCACGGCAATGGCTGCAAACCGACCAGCGTGCCCAGCGGCGAAAACGGTATGTAGATGCCCAGCACCATCACCAACCCGGTCATCAGAATCACCGGCAACGCCGCCGTGCTCTGGAAGAACGGGATCTTCTGCGTGCGCAGCATGTGCACCACCAGCGTCTGGGACAGCAGCCCTTCGATGAACCAGCCGGACTGGAACAGGCCCTGCATTTCAACGCTGTTGGCGGCAAACACGTACCACATCAGCGCAAACGTGGTGATGTCGAACACCGATGAGGTCGGCCCGATCCACAGCATGAAACGGCCGATGTTCTTCGCGTCCCACTTGCGCGGTTTGCTGAGAAATTCCTTGTCCATCTTGTCCCACGGCAGGGCCAGCTGAGAGATGTCGTACATGAGGTTTTGCAGCAGCAAGTGAATCGACAGCATCGGCAAAAACGGAATGAACGCACTGGCCACCAGCACCGAGAACACGTTGCCGAAGTTGGAACTGGCGGTCATGTTCAGGTACTTCATGATATTGCCGAAGGTTTCGCGGCCCTTGAGCACGCCTTCTTCGAGCACCATCAGGCTCTTTTCCAGCAGGATGATGTCGGCCGATTCCTTGGCAATGTCGGTGCCGCTGTCCACCGAAATGCCGACGTCGGCATCGCGCAGGGCAGGGGCATCGTTGATGCCGTCGCCAAGGAAGCCGACGGTGTGACCGTTGGCCTGCAACGCTTTCAGCACCCGCGACTTTTGCAGCGGCGTCAGCTTGGCGAAGACCGTACGTTCTTCAACGCGCAGCCTGAGGGTGGTGTCGTCCATGTTTTCGATGTCCTGGCCAAGCAGCGGGGTGCCAGGTTCCAGGCCGACGTCGCGGCAAATCTTGCAAGTGACGATGGCGTTGTCGCCGGTCAGCACCTTGACGGTCACGCCCATGTCCCGAAGCGCGGCAATCGCCGGGCCGGCGGTTTCCTTTGGCGGATCGAGGAAGGTCAGGAAGCCGCGAATCACCAACTCGCGTTCATCCTCGGTGGTGTACTGGTTTTTGCTGTGCGCCTTGGGGATCTCGCGAGTGGCGACCAGCAGCACGCGGAAACCGTCTTCGTTGTACTCGTTGGCCAGCGCCAGCAGGTCTTTACGACGCTGATCATCGAGCGCGACGACGCTGCCGTTTTCATGCAGGTGACTGGCGATGGACAGCATTTCCTCGACCGCACCTTTGCACACCATCAAGTGATCGTCGCGGCTGTCCTTGACGATGATCGACAGGCGCCGGCGGACGAAGTCGAACGGCAATTCATCGACCTTGCTGTAGGCGAACGGCACTCGAAACGTGGGGTTGGCGTTGGCAAATTGCACCACTGCCTGATCCATCAGGTTTTTCAGACCGCTCTGGTGATGGCTGTTGAGCCATGCCAGTTCGAGGATCGTATCGTCGCGCCGGCCGTTGCCGTCGACGTGGTGCTCCAGAATGATTTTGTCCTGGGTCAGGGTGCCGGTCTTGTCGGTGCACAGCACGTCCATCGAGCCGAAGTTCTGGATCGCATTGAGGCGCTTGACCACCACTTTGCGCTTGGCCATGGCCATCGCGCCTTTAGCGAGGTTGGCGCTGACAATCATCGGCAGCATTTCCGGGGTCAGCCCGACCGCCACGGCCAGTGCAAACAGAAACGCGTCGCTCCAGTCGCCCTTGGAGAAACCGTTGAGCAGGAACACGATCGGCACCATCACCAGCATGAAGCGGATCAACAGCCAACTGACGCTGTTGACCCCACGGTCGAACGCGGTTTGTACCCGCGAGCCGACAATCGCTTTGGCCAGCGATCCGAAGTAAGTGCGCGAGCCGGTCGCAACCACCACGGCTTTGGCGGTGCCGCTGACCACGTTGGTGCCCATGAAGCAGATGTTCGGCAGGTCGAGCAGGTTCGATTGATCGGCGGCGTTGCCGGTCGCCGACTTCTGGGCGACGTTGCCCAGGGTGTCGTATTTCTCCACCGGCAAGGCTTCGCCGGTAAGCACCGCCTGGCTGATGAACAGATCACGGGATTCGATCAGGCGGATGTCCGCCGGGATCATGTCGCCCGCGCTGAGTTGCACGATGTCGCCGGCCACCAGCTCGCGCATCGGCACTTCGCGTAGCACCGGCTCATTGCCGCGTTGCCCGCGCCGCTGCACGGTGGCGGTGGTGCGCACCATGGCCTTGAGGGTTTCGGCGGACTTGGCCGAACGGTATTCCTGCCAGAACCGCAGCAAGCTGCTCAAGGTGACCATGGTCATGATGATAATGACCTTGGTCAGGTCAGCGTCGTCGCTTTCACCCTGGCTGATCGGCAGCCAGTAGTCAGTGAAGAAGCTGATGCCGGCCAGGGTCAGCAGCACATAGATGAAGGGATTGTGCAGGGCTTTGAGCAGTTGGACGACGGCGTGAGGCGGCTTGTCGTGGGCGACTTCGTTGTAGCCGCCACGGGCCAGTCGACCTTCGGCTTCCAGTTCCGTCAGACCGTCAGGGGTTGCATTGAGGTTGGAGAGGGTGACGGCGAGGCCGTTTTGAGCTTCTCGTGCGGCTCGCATCGACAGTTTGGCGCTATCGCTGCGGGTGCCTTTGGTGCGGATATCGGGCGTTTTTACAGTGGTCATCGCGTGTGCTCCTGCCGCTGACTTGCGGCACGACACACAGCCGGCTCACCGAACTACAGGCGAGCGAATGTATGTCGAGCCGCCAACAAGCGATCGATGTCAGAAGTGGTGTTTTGTTGTTTTAACGTTCGCTGGCTATCAATAAGAAAGTGACAGGCAGCGAACCGTCTACTGGCTTCGTCCATAACTAACTCCAATTAACTGATGGTTTAAAAGGCAATAAGAAGTTGTCGGTTCCCCTTATCAGGAAACCGTTGAAGGAAGGACTTTAAAGTGCCTTCAAATCAATTGAATGTGCGGCCTCTCAGGCTTGGCTTCGCAGCCGGAAGCGACGAACGATGCGTCGCCCCGGTGGTTCCTGGCTGTCGTCCAGGCTCCAGCGTTGCTGAAGTCGACCCGTCATCGGGCAGACGCGCCAGTTGGCACGCGGGTGTGCGCTGGCAGGGGAAGAAGGGCTGGAAAACGGCGCAGCGGCGCGGTTCGCGAGCGTAGGCTCACGGCAGGGCTTGACCCGCATGGTCGAAGCAAAGGCGCGTACGCCGGGCATTACAGTGGTGGTGAAGTTCATAACATGCCTCTGGGCCGGACCGGCGCCGGCGAGGCAAGTTACGGTGGAGCCTCAAGCTCTAGCGCAGCTCACCCGACCGAAAAGTCGAGTCCCGTCATTGTCTGGGTTGTGTGCCAGATTCTGCCGTTTCGCAGTAATCCGACAGCGACTGGATACTGTGTCCATTGGTTTCCGGAGTGAGTTGAAAAAAAGCCTTCGTTGAAGGCCCGGGCAATTTACTCAGCGAGGTGAAGTCCGTCAACCTTAACGGCCCGATTAATAGTGCATTAAATGGAAAAGTTGCACATTTGATTATTGAGTTCAGCCAAATGACAGTAAGTTGTTTTTTATGTGACGGAGTGCAGCGAGGGTCGGTTTGAAAATGAGCACAGGACAATCGAGTATCCATACCGACTGCGTAGTGGTCGGGCGCTTCAGGCGGATGGGGAAGCCAGCGGAATGTCGATTGCCTTTCACACACCGCTGGAATTCGCTCGTTGCACTGCGCACGGTTTCGATCTGCTCATCGGGGGCGCGCAACCCATGAATTTGAGTTGCCGTGAGTTGATCAACTGCACCGGGCTTTCTGCGCCTGACGTGGCGAGCCGGATCGAAGGCTTGCCATCGCAGCACGTTCCAATTGGCCGATTGTGCAAAGGCAGTTATTTCAGTTTCAGCGGCCGCGCGCCGTTCCGGCATCTGGTCTATCCGGCACCGGAAAGTGCAGGGCTTGGCGTGCACATGACGCTCGACCTCGCCGGCCAGGCGCGTTTCGGGCCGGACGTCGAATGGGTCGATCAGTTCGATTACCGCGTGGACCCGCGCCGCGCCGATGGATTTTACGAGGCGATCCGCCGTTACTGGCCCGGTCTTCCCGATAACAGTCTGCAACCGGCCTACAGCGGCATTCGCCCGAAAATCACCGGTCCGACCGAACCTGCGGCCGACTTCATCATCAGCGGACCGGCCGAGCATGGTGTGCCGGGGGCTGGTGAACCTGTTCGGCATCGAATCGCCAGGCCTGACCAGTTGCCTGGCACTGGCCGACCGGGTGGTGCAACGCCTTTGTCCCAACAACGCGGTCCTGTAACAGCTGCCGGTTATCAGCCTTTTCGATGCCGCGAGCCATGAGGGCTATGCTTTGCAGTGCGCCCATCACCATGGGAGACCTCTGATGATCAACGTACGCACCGCCCGCATGCTTGCCGATTACAAGCACTGGGCCGACCAGCGCCTCTTTGCCAGCCTGGCCGAATTGCCGGCGGGTGAGATCAGCAAAGAACGCACGTCGGTGTTCAAGAACATGATCGGCACCCTGAACCACATCTACGTCGTGGACTGCATCTGGCAGGCTCACCTCGAAGGCCGAGGGCACGGCTTCAAAACCTCACATGATCTGTTGCATGCCGACCTTGCCGAACTGCACATGGCACAGCGAGAGATCGATCACTGGTACTGCGACTGGAGCGAACGGCAGACCGAGGCGTCGCTGGAAGCACCCGTTGAATTCACGTTTGTCTCGGGTGAAAGCGGGACCATGAGCGCCGGTGCCATGTTGATGCACGTGGTCAACCACGCCAGCTATCACCGTGGCTGGGTGATCCAGATGTACTTCGAAATACCGGCCATGCCACCGGTGACGGACTTGCCGGTGTACCTGCGCGAAACCCAGCCGACGGCGTTCAAATCGCTGCATGCCCCGGCAGTTGAATCGACATGTGCTGTGCAATTTTCGAGCGCAACCAGCGTTCTGCCGGATCGTTATCGTTGACGCCGTTCCAGACCATGGACAGTTCGGACAGCACAATGTCAAACGGCGGGTCGTCGGCCCGCAACTGGCTGCTGCCTTCGATCAGCGCACACGCGGCGTAATCCGGCACCGAGGCGAGCATATCGGTGCCGGCCAATAACGAGCGCAATCCGGCAAACTGCGGCACTGCCAGCACTACCCGTCGCGAGCGTCCGATACGCGCCAGATCATTGTCGATGGCCCCGGTCAAATCCCCGGAAAACGACACCAGCGCATGCGGGCGCTCGCAGAATTCATCCAGCGTCAGGGGACCGGGGCGGTCGTCGCCGCGCAGGATTTTCACGCTCAGATCCCGCAATTTCTTGCGCTTGGCGTTGGCCGGCAGCTCGGTGGTGTAACTGATCCCGACCGAAATCTCACCGCTGGCGAGCATCGACGACATCAGCAGAAAATTCACCCGCCGCACCACCACCACGACGTTTTGCGCCTCTTCGCGAATCTGCTTGAGCAGCGGCGGAAACAAGCCGAACTCGGCGTCGTCGGACAGGCCGATGCGAAACACATCACGGCTGGTGGACGGGTCGAAATCCTTGGCCCGGCTGACCGCGCCGGAAATGGTGTCCATGGCCGGTTGCAGTTCTTGGAGGATGGCCAGCGCTCGCTGAGTCGGCTCCAGTGTCCGGCCGTTGCGTACCAGTAATGGATCGTCGAACAGATCCCGCAACTTCGCCAATGAGGCACTGACGGCGGGTTGGCCGAGGAACAGCTTCTCCCCGGCGCGGGTCAGGTTTTTCTCAAACATCAGGGTTTCGAAAATCACCAGCAGGTTCATGTCCACGCGGCGCAGGTCGTTGCGGTTCATGGGGGTTGCTCGCAGGTTTTTTTGGGGTCTTTTCAGTAAAGCATCAAACCTGAATGGGTCATTTAAACGGCGACGTTTAACACACATCTCCAGACACTCTGCGAGGCTACACAACCTTGCGCCGTTGCCTACGACTGCGCCAGAATTCGCCGGCTTGTGCGCCTTGGGCCGGGACTTTATTGTTTTCGGGTCGCTGACAAATCAGCGATCGGATTTGACCGTCCGACTCAATCAAGGCGTACCAGTGCCAAAGAAAGGTTCCGACCTTTTGCGGCGGCTGTGCGCGGGACACCTTCGGGTGTGCCGGATTCCTTGATTTCCGGTCGGTCAACCCGCGTACAGCTGCCACCTTGATTCGTTTGACCGCGGACGGTGGCGGCGCCACTAATCAAGGAGCTTCACCATGTTCAAAATCACACCCAACCCGCCAGAAACCGAAACCGACGACGTTTCCCCCTACGAATCCGCCGATTCCAAAAAGCTCAACACCGCCGCCGACCGCGCCCTCGACTACTACCTTAAACCGGTCATCCCCAAAGACATCCCGCGCAAACCCAGCACGATCTACTTCGTCGGCCCCGACACCGATAACGAAACCCTGCTGGTCAACGCCTGTGAGACGTTGGCGTCAGCGAGTGTCATGTTGAGTGATTTCGCCGGACAACTGAACGGCACACAGCGCCACACCCCGCTGGGCATTCAAAACTCCGTGATGTTGGGCGAGATGGCGGTGAACCGGATGCTGGTTAACATCGACCCGCATAGTTGATGTCATAACCGCAAGGCTAATAGCTTAGTTTTTTGGCGTTTGGTCGGGCCTCATCGCGAGCAAGCTCGCTCCCACAGGGGCTCTCTGTGAACACATTATTTGTGAACATCACCGAGCAACTGTGGGAGCGAGCTTGCTCGCGATGACGGTGTATCAGGCACAGAGGACGTCGCCTGACACAACGCCATCGCGAGCAGGCTCACTCCTGCACTGATCTCGGTTCTGTCAGCACTTTGCGGAACGTTTCCACAAGCGGCCGCAAATTGATCCGGTGCCACGCCGCCCACAGGGGGTGGGTGAAGGCAATCCACGGCACTTCCCGCAGCACCACGCCCGGCGGTGCGTTGCGGCTCAAGCCTTTCTGAATCATCGCGATGCCCAGTCCAGAGGCCACCAGGGCCATGGCAGTGAAGGGGCCGGTGGCTTCCATGCGGATGTCCGGGTTGAAACCGGCGCGGATGCAAGCACTGACGAAGTCTTGGCGGCTGGTGTGGTGTTGCACACCGATCCACTCCTGATCGGCGAGGTCGGCCGGGGTCAATGTGGTCTGGTTGGCCAATGGATGATCCTCAGGCAATGCCAGCAACATCGGGTCGTCCAACACCTGAAAGCCTATCAGGTCCGGATCGTTTTTGTCCGGCGGTTCGCTGACCAGGGCGATGTCGAGGCTGCGCTGGCGCAAGCCTTCAAGCTGTTCAGTGGAACGCAGGTTGTACAGCGCGACATGCACGTTCGGCCGCTCGACGCGCAACACGCGCAGGGCATTGGGCAACACGCCGGCGTGCATGGCGTTTTCGATGTAGCCAATGCACAAACCGCCTTCTTCACCGCGACCGAGGCGTTTACCAAGGGATTCCAAACGACTGGCGTGGGTCAGCAGGGCGCGGGTTTCGGCGAGGAAGGTCTGGCCGTCGCGAGTCAGGCGGATGCGTTGCTGGCTGCGTTCGAACAGGGTCAGGCCCAGGCGTTCTTCGAGCTGGGCGATCTGCCGGCTCAGAGGGGACTGGGAAATGTGCAGGCGTTCGGCGGCGCGACCGACGTGTTCTTCTTCGGCGACGGCGACGAAGTAGCGCAATTGGCGGATGTCGATCATGTCAGACCTCTGGGGACTCAAGTGCTGCACATTATGTCTTGGACGGTCCGACCGTCGCAATCTAGGATCGGCTCAACGGTCAGGCGACTGGCCACTGAAACTGACGAGGATTGAATCATGAGCTTGAAAGACAAACTGCCCGGCGCGCTGGGTTTCGGCACCGCACCCTTGGGCAACATGTTCCGCGCCATTCCTGAAGACGAGGCACTGGCCACCGTGCACGCCGCCTGGGACGCCGGCGTGCGCTACTTCGACACCGCGCCGTTCTACGGTTCGGGCCTGTCGGAAATCCGCCTCGGCGCCGCGCTGTCCCGATACAACCGCGACGACTACGTGCTGAGCAGCAAAGTCGGCCGGGTCATTCTGGATGACGTCGAAGACACCGCGGCCCGAGACCTGGGCGAGAAAAGCGGGGTGTTCGAACATGGGCTCCCGAACAAAATCGTCAACGACTACAGCGCTGACGCCACTCTGCGCTCCATCGAGGACAGCCTCAAGCGTCTGCAAACCGACCGTCTGGACATCGTCTGGGTGCATGACATCGCGCAGGATTTCTACGGCGATCAATGGCTGGAGTACTTCAACCAGGCCCGCACCGGCGCGTTCAAAGTGCTGACCCGCTTGCGCGAAGAAGGCGTGATCAAGGGCTGGGGCCTGGGTGTGAACAAGGTCGAGCCGTGTGAACTGACCCTTGATCTGACCGAAGCGCAGCCAGACGGCTTTCTGCTGGCGGGTCGCTACACTCTTCTCGACCACGACCGCGCGTTGCAACGTCTGATGGGCGCTGCCCTGGCGCAGAACGTCGAAATCGTGGTCGGTGGTCCTTACAGTTCGGGCATTCTGGCCGGTGGTGCGCACTTCGAGTACCAGAAAGCCAGCCCGGCGATCATCAACAAAGTCGAGCACATCAAGCGCATCGCCGCCGCTCATGGGGTTGATATCAAAGCGGCAGCCTTGCAATTTTCGCTGGCTAACCCGGCAGTAGCGGCGGTGATCCCAGGGTCCAGCCGTCCTGAGCGAATTGCTGAAGACGTTGCCGCGCTGTCGGCGGTGATTCCGGCCGCTTTCTGGCAGGCGATGCGTGAGGCAAACCTGGTCTGCGACCGCGCGCCATTGCCAATCACAGGAGTTTGAGCATGAAGATTGATCTGAGTGGAAAACTCGCCATTGTCAGCGGCAGCACCGCCGGCATTGGCCTGGGCATCAGCAAGGCGTTGGCCGAGTCCGGCGCCACGGTGGTGGTGATCGGCCGGGAGACGGCCAAGGTCGAACAGGCGCTGGCGAGCATTCGTCACAGCGTACCGGGTGCGCAATTGCGTGGCCTGACTGCGGACCTGGGCACCGCCGAAGGCGCTGAGGTGCTGTTCGCCGCCGAACCGCGCGCGGACATTTTGGTGAATAACCTCGGCATCTTTAATGACGTGGATTTCTTCGATACGCCGGACAGCGAGTGGACGCGCTTTTATGAGGTCAACGTGATCTCCGGCGTGCGCTTGTCCCGGCATTACGTGCCGGACATGGTCAAGCAGGGCTGGGGCAGGGTGATCTTTGTGTCCTCGGAGTCAGGTATCTCGATCCCGGCCGACATGCTCAACTATGGCGTGACTAAAAGCGCCAACCTGGCGGTGTCCCATGGTCTGGCCAAACGGTTGGCGGGCACCGGCGTGACGGTGAATGCAATCCTGCCCGGCCCGACGTTGACCGATGGCCTGGAGCAGATGCTCAAGGACGCCACTGCCGCGTCCGGGCGTAGCGTTCGCGAAGAAGCCGATGCGTTTGTGCTGAAAGCGCGGCCGACGTCGATCATCCAGCGTGTAGCGGATGTCGAGGAGGTGGCGAACCTGGTGGCCTACATCGCTTCGCCGCTGTCCTCGGCCACGACCGGCGCGGCATTGCGTGTTGACGGCGGTGTTGTCGACAGCATGGCAATCTGAATTTTTTGATTAAGAGAGAGGGTTACATGGCAACTGCATCAGCGTTTGTTGAAATTCCGGCTCCGGCCGACGACGTGTGGCATTTGATCGGCGGCTTCAACTCGCTGCCGGACTGGCTGCCGTTTATTCCGAAAAGCGAACTGAGCGAAGGCGGGCGGGTGCGCAGCCTGCAAACCGCGGATGGCGCGGTGATCGTTGAGCGGCTTGAGGCGTTTGATAACGCCGGCAAGACGTACAGCTATTCGATTGAGCAGGCACCGTTTCCGGCTACTGCGTATCTGGCGACGATCAAGGTTGAAGCTCAGGGGCAGGGTAGTCGGGTGACGTGGTCGGGGCGGTTTGAGCCGGTGGGAGTGAGTGAGGAAGAAGTGGTGGCGTTGTTTGCCGGGATTTATCAGGGTGGTCTGGAGGCATTGCGGGCCAATTACCCAACCTGACAACACCTGCTAAAAATCACCACAAATCCCCTGTGGGAGCGAGCTTGCTCGCGATGACGGACTAACATTCAACAGTGATGCTGACTGTTACACCGCTATCGCGAGCAAGCCCGCTCCCACAGGTTATGTGTCAGTTCAGAAGATTCGGGTCAGGACTGGGGAATCAGGCTCTCCCGGCAATCCAGCACCAACCGCGCGCCACCAAGTTCGCTGCTGCCCACCTCCAGCGAAAACCCATGCAAACCCGCAATCGCTGCAACGATCGACAATCCCAAACCAAACCCGCTTTTCTGATTTCCACCCTCAGCCCGATAGAAGCGCTGAAACACCGCTTCGCGTTCGGCCTCTGGAATCCCGGGGCCGGAGTCGAGCACTTCGATCCGGGTAAACCCGCCCTCACTGATCCCACGCAAAATCACCTCGCCCCCCGGCGGTGTGAATTTGATCGAATTGCTCAACAAGTTCGCCACTGCTTCAAACAACAACGCCCGATCGCCATTCAGCGCTGGTAATGTCTGCGGCAATTGCAGCTCGAAAACCAGCTCGCCTTCTTCCGCCAGCGGCAGGTAGAAGTCGTGCAGCTCTTGCAGCAATGGCACCGGGTCCAATCGCACAAAGCCCGAGCGGCGCTGGCGGTCCTCCAGCTCGGAAATCCGCAGTAATCCGCGAAAGCGCGCCATCAAGGTGTCCGCTTCACCGAGCACGGAATCCAGTTGCACGGCCAGCGTCGAGTCATCTCCCGCCTGCTGCTGAATCCGGTACAGCTGTGCTCGCAAGCGTGTCAGCGGGGTGCGCAGGTCGTGGGCGATGTTATCGCAGACACCCTTGACTTCGTGCATCAAGCGCTCGATGCGTTCGAGCATGGCGTTGACGATGGTAGCGAGCATGTCCAGTTCGTCGCGGCGATTGGACAACGGCAGGCGCCGGGTCAGGTCACCGGCAACGATGGCTTCGGCGCTGGCCTGGATCGCGCGGATACGTCGCAGAGGCCGGCGTCGCAACAGGTGCCAACCGGCGATGCCTGGAATGATCGTCAGCGTGACGCCCCAGAACAATGCATGAAGGATGATCCGGGTGACGGCGAACAACGAACCATTGTCGCGCACCAGCACCAGCCAACGGCCGTCGCGAGTCTGGGTCGCGACCGCGTCGCAACTGTCGGCCGGCAGGATCGGGTCGTCGGAGTCGGAGCAATCGTTGAGCATGTGAATCTTGCCGTCCAGCGGCAGGTCTTCGGGAATAAAACGCAGGGCGCCGCTGAGGTAGCGATGCTGGTGATCGAACAGGCCATAGGCATCGATGCCCCGAATGTCGAAAGTCATGCTGACGGCGAGGGCGTCCAACAGTTGCTCGCCCTGGAAGCGCGAAAACAGATGTTGGCGTTGCATCAGCGAGTGCTTGGCCAGGTTGTCGAGGTAAGCGGACACCTCGTAGTACATGACGCCCATCAGGATCGCGCTCCAGATCACGAACAACGAACTGTAGAGCGCCAGCAAGCGGCTGCTGGAAGAGCGCCAGCCTTTAGACGGGTTCGGCAATGACATAACCCGAGCCTCGCACGGTCCGAATAAGTGGGGCCTGGCCTTGTGGGTCGATCTTCTTGCGCAGACGGCCGATGTGGACGTCGATCAGGTTAGTGCCGGGGTCGAAGTGGTAGCCCCAGACTTCTTCGAAAATCATCATGCGCGACAGAATCTGCCCGGTGTTGCGCATCAGGAATTCGAGCAATTTGTACTCGGTCGGCAGCAGCGTCAGCAGGACGCCAGCACGGCTGGCTTCGTGGCTGATCAAGTTGAGTTCCAGGTCGGCCACTCGCAGGGTGGTGGCCTGAGCGGTCACGGTGTTCTGGCGGCGCAGCAGCACTTCAACGCGGGCGGCCATTTCATCGGTGGCGAATGGCTTGGTCAGGTAATCGTCACCGCCGGCGCGCAAGCCGCGCACGCGCTCATCGACGTCGGAGAGGGCGCTGATCATCAGGATCGGCGTGGCCACGCCCATGGTCCGTAGCGTAGTGACAATCGCCAGGCCATCGAGCTCCGGCAGCATGCGGTCGAGTGTGATCAGGTCGTAGTCACCGCTGACCGCACGCTCCAGGCCTTCGCGGCCGTTGTCGACCCAATCGACATCGAGGCCGTGGCTGCTCAGTTCGGCGACGATCTCCCGGGCGGTCACGGCGTCGTCTTCGATGGTCAAGATGCGTGTCATAGGGCTGGCCTGATTAGCGGTTCTCAATGATGTGCAGCATTTTGCCAAGAAATGATCGGCGTCTTTCTAAATAAAACTTCATGCGGTGATTATTTTGATCAATGCAGAAAACCCGTTGCGTAAAGGCATTCCTTGCAAATTGCATGAGAAAAGGAAGTTCAATCTTTATAAGTAATTGAAAAACAACGAAATATTTAAAGATAGCGACTGGCACGCTCACTGCAATGGTGCATTTGAAGAGCTGTAACACCATCTTTCCTGCCTGGAGCGATACAACAATGAATAGATCTTCTGATGGTTTCTATCCCGTCGCAGAAGAAACGAGCACGCTCTCGGGTGTGTCCTGGGGGGCGATCTTCGCCGGGGCCGCTGCGGCGGCAGCGTTGTCGCTGATCCTCGTGCTGCTCGGTTTCGGCCTGGGCTTTTCGGCGGTGTCGCCGTGGGCCAATGAAGGTGTGAGTGCCAAGGGTCTGGGCATATCCACCATCGTATGGCTGGCGGTGACGCAGATTTTGGCGGCCGGGGCCGGCGGTTACATTGCCGGTCGCTTGCGGGTCAAGTGGGCCAACATGCACGGGGATGAGGTGTATTTCCGTGATACCGCCCACGGCTTTCTCGCCTGGTGCGTGGCGACGCTGGTGACCGCGACCCTGGTGGTCGGCTCGGTCAGCAGTGTGGTCAGTGGCGGCATGCAAGCCGGGGCCAATATGGTCGGAGGGGCGGCCAGTGCGGCCACTCAAGCGGCCGGCACCGCTGCAGCCAATACCAATAGCGACCAGTACGGCTATTTTGTCGACAGCCTGTTTCGTGACGATCGTCCGGCCGCCGTTAGCGATGACGCTGCACGTGGCACCGTGACGCGCATATTCGTGCGCAGCCTGGGCAACAACGGTCTGAGTGCCGACGACCGGACCTACCTCGCACAAATGGTTGCTCAACGCACCAACCTGACTCAGGCCGATGCCGAACGTCGTGTCGATGAAGTCTATGCCCGTACGCAGAAAGCCGTGGCCGACGCCAAACTGGCTGCTCAGCAAGCAGCTGACAAAGCCGCGAAAACCGCTGCCTGGACGTCGCTGTGGATGTTCATCGCCCTGTTGATCGGCGCGTTTTTCGCCAGCCTTGCCGCGACCTTTGGCGGTCGTCGTCGGGACGCCGTTGTGTACGTGGAAACCGAGACTTACGTCACCGCCACCCCAGTCCGCTAAACCAGGAGAATCATCATGCGCTCATTACTGCTGTTCTTTCTTGGCGTGCCGATCCCGATCATTATCCTGATCGCTTTGTTCATGCATTGATCCGCTGAGGCCCATGCCTCTGCCGCTTCTGCCTTTGGTGGAAGCGGCGTTTTTGCTTTGTGGCCCCCAAAAAAGCGAAGATGCCCTACAACTGTGGGGTGTTTTTTTTTAGGGGAGACGTGCGTTGGACAAAAAGGAAATCAAGCGGCAACTGATGGTGGCGCTCGACAACGGGCACTCCAAAACCGCGACGTTCAAGGCGTTTTCCGGTGGAGTGGTCAAGGACCGGGTACTCGCTTACTGGATCGGCGCGAGGCCGGATCCGGCGTTGCGGGAAAAACACTCGCTCAAGGTCAACATTCTGCTCGCACTGACTTGCCTTCAAGCCTTGCTGGGGGCCGCCACCGGATTCTACCTGGGCTCGATGATCGGCCCCGGTGCGGTGGTGTTTTTCACCCTGTTTGCGGCGCTGGTGCCGCTGGCGTTTGCCTGGGGGTTCTACAAGCACTTCGCGCAGGCCTACACCCTTTACATGATTCTGACCGTCAGCCAGATCGGGCGGATGTTTCAGGGGTATGAGGAGGATCCGGTGATGACGGTGGTCGGTGTGGTAATCACCTTGGCGATGGTGATTTTTGTGGCTTGGGTGAAGGCGCTGCTGTTTCCGGATCTGGGTTTTGTAGGTTCGAAAAAGGTGAAGGGGCAGTTTGTGTTTTCCAACTGATCCTGGCATTGCTCCGCGTTATCGTTCATCGCGGGCAAGCCACGCTCCCACAGGGGAGTGCGGTCTACTGTGGGAGCGAGCTTGCTCGCGATGGCGGCATCACTATCACCACATGACTTAGGCCTTGCCTGCTTCCTGCTCCTCCAACTGGTCCGACTCAAACAATTTAGCCAGTTCCGCCCGCGCTTCCTGTGCCGTCTGTAGCACCTTCGCCGCATCGTCATACACCGCGTGCTGGGCCTCCAGCACCTGTTCATCGTGATGCTTGAAACGCTTGATCCGCGCATCGGCCTGCGCTTGGGTAAGCCCCAGGCCAACCAGCGTGCGCCGGCTCATTTCCAGGCTTGAGTAATAAGTTTCACGAATCGCCTCGGCCCCCAGGTCCACCAGACGATGCACATGCTGACGGTTACGTGCGCGGGCAATGATTTTGATGTGCGGGTACAACCGATGCACCACCTCGGCAGTCTTGATGTTGGTGTCCGGATCATCGGTGGCGATGATGAAATATTCCGCCTGTTCGACCTTGGCTGCGCTGAGGATTTCCGGGCGCATCGGGTCGCCATAGAACACCGGCACACCGCCAAAACTGCGGGACAGTTCGATGGTCTCCACCGACGTGTCGAGCGCCACGAACTTGATGTTCTGTGCCCGCAGAATCCGCGCGACGATCTGACCCATGCGGCCCATGCCGGCGATCACGACGCGCGGTGCGTCGGTGTCGATGTCGCGGAATTTTTCCGGGACCACCACGGGTTGCACTTTCGGCGAATACAGCCGGGCGCACAGCAGCAACAACAGCGGTGTCACGGCCATGGACAGGGTGATGGTCAGCACCAGCAAGTCGTACAGGTGCGGCTCGAACAGACCTTGATCCCGGCCGATCTTGAACACCACAAACGCGAATTCACCACCAGCCGCCAGCACGATGCCCAAGCGCAGCGCACTGACTTTGCCCAAGCCACCGGCCAATCGGCCAACCACAAACAGCAGCGGCAATTTGATTGCGATCAGCAGCAGGGTCAGCCCCAGTACCGCCAGCGGGGCGCTGAGCAGCAGGCTGAGGTTGGCGCCCATGCCGACGCTGATGAAGAACAGACCCAGCAGCAGGCCCTTGAACGGCTCGATCTGCGCTTCCAGTTCATGTCGGTATTCAGAGTCCGCCAGCAGCAGCCCGGCGAGAAACGCGCCGAGCGCCATGGATACGCCGACCAGGTCCATCAGCCACGCCGTACCGATCACCACTAGCAACGCCGTGGCAGTGGACACCTCCGGCAAACGGGTTTTGGCCACGATGCGAAACACTGGGCGCAACAGATAGCGTCCACCGATGACCACCACCGCAATGCTGCCCAACACGCGCAAACCGTGATTCAAATCGTCAGCGGCGGTGGAGGTGTGATCGCCGCCGGCCAGCAGCGGGACCATGGCGATCAGCGGGATGGCGGCGATGTCCTGAAACAGCAGAATCGCAAACGCCAATCGACCGTGGGGGCTGGTCAGTTCCTTGCGTTCAGCCAGGCTTTGCAAGCCAAACGCAGTGGACGACAGGGCAAGGCCAAGACCGAGCACGATGGCGCTGTTCAGCGGCTGTCCGAAGACAAACAGCGCTAAAACACCAATCACCGAACCGGTCAGCAGCACTTGCGCCAGACCCACGCCGAACACCGATTTACGCATCACCCACAGACGTCGCGGCGACAGCTCCAGACCAATGATGAACAGCAGCAACACCACGCCGAGTTCAGAAATATGGCTGACGCTTTGCGGATTGCCGATCAGTCCCAGCACCGAAGGCCCGATGAGGACCCCGGCAAACAGATAACCCAGCACGGCTCCCAGTTGCAGGCGTTTGGCCAAGGGCACGGTGAGCACCGCTGCGAACAGAAACACGACAGCGGCTTGCAACAGGTTGCCTTCATGGGGCATGGCTTACTCCAACACTCGATACGGCGGGGCGCCAAGGATAAAGGCTGAGGCGGGATGCGTCAGCCGTGATGCCCAATAAGTCGTAAATTCCTCTATCGCGAGCAGGCTCTCTCCTACAGGGAAAACGCGGTTGACTGTAGGAGTGAGCCTGCTCGCGAGCGATGGGGCGGGCAACCGAGCAATAAAATAAACGCCTCGATATGCGCCACCCCCCGAGCCGCCTATTCTTCCTTCTCATTCAGCGCGAAGTGGCAACCTGAGTCGCAACTCCCGGTACCGCCGACACAGATTCATCGCAACAGTAAGGAATGATTCATCGCGAACACAGTCGGAGTTCAGGTGCCATGACATTACTGGAGGATCACCCATGAACCGCAAAACTCTCATCGCCGCCCTTGCCATTGCCGCCAGCGTTTCCGGTCTCAATCCCATCGTTCAGGCGGCTGAGTCCCCTCATAAAACCGTCCAGCCCGGCGTCAACAACACCCGCGAACTGGTGATCGGCGACCGCGCCCCGGACATCTACCAGCGCAGCGAAAAAGCCCTCGCCAATTGGCAGGAAAAAGGCCTGAAGGCCCCGAAGGATCAGGCGCAGTGGGTGCAGATCAATGACAAGTACATGATGGTGATGATCACCAACGGGACGATTGTGGACATTACGCCGGTGGAGCGTTAGTCGCCTGCAACAACTAGCCATGGAGGGTTAATTGAATGCGCCTGCCGTTCGGGTGAATCTCTGCGGCGATTTCATTGACTGGATGTCAGGAGCGGCTCGTTGGAAAAGAAACCTCTTTACCGCAAGGAAAACACCCGTACTCGGGGCGTTCGGCGCAACGACGTTGCGGGCGAGTATCGGCGCCAGCGTAATACCAAGGCTGAAATCAAGAGCGACGTGTCACGGGGTTCGATACACGGAACGCGCCGTTAAGGGCTCGACTACACGGCATGCTTTTTGGCCAACGCAAGGACAGGGCGGGTCATTCAACCTGGCTGTGAATCCCCATCTGTTCGCCCAACCGATACTGATTATTACCACTGCGCTTGGCCTCATACATCGCCAGGTCCGCAATGTGAATCAGTCGGTCCATGCTCGGCGCGTGGTCCGGGTACACCGCGACACCGAGGCTGGTGCCGATGTGGCGCTGGTCGTTGCCGATGGTGATGGGCGCTGACAGTTCGATGAGGATTTTCTGGCAGATGCTGCGCGCTTCATCCTGCAGATCGATGCCCTTGGGCAACCCTTGAAGGATGACCACGAATTCGTCTCCACCGATGCGGGCGACGGTGTCGGTGGAACGCAGGATTTTCTTCAGGCGTGTGGCAGTGGTAATCAGGACGCGGTCGCCGGCCGCATGGCCGTAATGATCGTTGATGGCCTTGAAGCCGTTGAGGTCGACGAACACCAGCGCCACCCGGGTAGCGCCGATACGCGCTTGTTCCAGCGCTTCGGACAATCGTTCTTCCAGGACCAGGCGATTAGGCAGACCGGTCAAGGGGTCGTAATGGGCCAAGTGTTGCAGGTAACTGGCGGAGGCTTTTTCTTCAGTGATGTCGCGCACCACGCCCATCATCTTGATGGTGGCGTCGTGGTCGTTCTTGACCACGTTGCCGGTCTCTCGCAGCCAGTGAATGCTGCCGTCGGGCCAGACGACGCGATATTCCTCGTCGTGGTTTTCTCCGGTGTCCAGGCAGCGCAATTCCCCGGCCCGCACGCTGGCGCGGTCCTCCGGGTGTACGCAGGCGCAAAACAGCGCGTAGGAGGGTGTCACTTCGCCGATCTTGAAGCCGAACATGCCGTAGATCGCATCCGACCAGTAGAGCTTGTCGGTGTCGACGTCCCAGTCCCAGGTGCCAATGCGGGCGAAGTATTGGCTGCGTTTGAAGCGTTCGGCGTCACCGTCCTGGCGTACGGACGGTCCCTCGCAGAGGCTGTTGATCAGCGCACGACACTCGGCCAACTGCTGTTTCAGCGTGCGCACGCGATAGATCACCGCGATAAGCAGGGCAAACATGACAGAGCCGACGGCTGCGCTGGTCCAGGCCAGAATCATTCAGGGAGAGTCATTGGGTATTAAACCGAGGGAAACGTTGGTGCTTATGTTAGTTCACCGCGCTGTTGGGTTGCAGTCGCTTTATGTCTGACGAGCGCTAGACTTTCTGTGCACGCCATCTGCTTCGTGATCATCCGTCAGCCAGGAGATCCTCAGCATGACTCAGGTCAACCCGTCTGGCCCGACGCCCCCACCACCTGCGCCGGAGAGTTCACAGTTGTCGGCGCACTTTGGTGGGCCGACGTTGCTGTTTGCGGCTTATCTGTTTTTCTATTCCTGGCTGCATTTGTTTTATTACTTCAAAACGTTCGGCGTACCGTTGGTTTCGCTGGATATCTCGCTTTATTTCTACCTGGCGTTTGCCTGGACTGCAGTGAAACAGTTCGGGGGCTGGATTCCCCTCATTCTGGGCGGCGGTGCCATCCTCTATGTTGCGCTTAACGGAGGCTGGTCTTCGGACCACAAGCTGTTTCCGCTTTTTTTGCACAAAATGCTATTTGCGCTTTTTTTGGTCTTGGGACTCTGGGGCACGTCCGTCCTGGCTGAGTACCTCGGTACGTTACAGGCCCAGCAAGTCCGCGACAGCGGTGTATTGCACCCGATTCGCCTGCACTTCGACGACAAACAGGTCAAAAACTTTCCGCCGGAACTGATGATGGCGACGGCCAGCAAGGATGGCGGGATTAAAGAAGCCGTGCTGCTGATTGAAACGGACGAGACTTACTATGTACTGGTTCAAAAGGTGTTGATGAAAACCGACAAGCAGCCGCAACGTTACGATTCATTCGGCACGGTGTACCAAGTGCCGAAGAAGCAGGTGATTTACGTAGAAATGGATGTGCCCAATATGCCGCGCGTTATCAGGACATTGTTTTTAGACGAGTTCCTGTAGTCGCCACGCGGGCTGGACCAAAGGCAGGTGCGCTATGACCAGACGGAAGATTACCCTTACGCTCGTTCTATTTGTGAATGCGGCGCAAGGCGAACAGATATTGAGGATGCCCACTGGCGACCAGTACCTTGGCAACGAAACCGTGGACCACTCAGGCATTTTTGTTGATTGCGCAAAAAAAAACCATAGTTCGGCTGACGGCACGATCCAGCCGACGAGCCAACGGTGCAAGGCCGGAGGTGACATCGTTGTCATGGCGCCATCGTTGATTACTCGCTCACCGTTAGAGGTGGTCAGCGTGGACCCTACGGCTAAAAAAATCGAAGTGATGGAGGGCAATACGGTCCAGACCCTCGACTTGAAACAGTTCCCGGACCTGCATTGGTTTGATTTCTCCAAAGGCGACCAGATCGGGATTGTGACTGACCAGAAAAGCAGTACAGGCAAATGGATCCTTCCAGAAGCGATCTTCGGCAAAGACTTCGCGGTCGATGCAAAACAAAAGGAAGACAAAAAAGTCGTGGAAATGTTGTCCCACCCCGATAAAGGCACCTGAAAAGTTGCCAGCAAGCTGATTTTCTGGGAAAACCACGACCCTCGAATACCGCAAACAGATAAACACCGTCATGAATAACGAACTGCAAATCATCGACCTCCAGCCAGGCGATGGCAAAACCGCCGTCAAAGGCGCGCTGATCACCACTCAATACCGTGGCTGGCTGGAAGACGGCACGGAATTCGACTCTTCCTACAACCGTGGCAAACCTTTTCAGTGTGTGATTGGCACGGGCCGGGTTATCAAAGGCTGGGATCAGGGAATCATGGGGATGCAAGTCGGCGGCAAGCGCAAGCTGCTGGTGCCTGCACATCTAGCGTATGGCGAACGTTCGATGGGAGTGATCACGCCGAATTCGAACCTGATTTTCGAGATTGAATTGCTGGAAGTGCTGACGCGGGATGATTGACTGAAAACCTACCCCCGCAGCCCGATGAAAAGGTCCAACTCAGTCGGTAGCTGCTCATTGAGCGCTATGGCGATTTGTTGGACCTGCCCGGCGTCTAGTAAACAGTCCCCGTCCTCACTTTGATCAAGGTTCTTCCAGCCCAGTACGCCGAGTATCACGGCTTCCGACTCGGGCGGAACGGTGAGTTCGTATATTAGAAAGTCACCCTCCTGATCACCTTTTAAAAATCCGCTGATCCAGAAAAAATGGGCAGCGTGCCCGTCGACCAACGTCAGGTTTTGAACCAAAGGTGTCTCTGTCATACGAGCCATTAGCGTTCTTCTCTCATCTGTAAAAACGATGCGAACGCTATATCAATGGGCTTCTGATAGATGTAGGAGAGTTCTGAAATTGCGGCCGTTCTTCTCGATGGCTTAGCCCTGAAACGCCTCCCGATACGCATACAACCCCGGTGTACCGCCAGTCATCACAAACAGCACATTGTCCCCCCGCTGAAAGCGCCCCTCCCGAAGATCGGCCACCAACCCGGCAAACGCCTTGCCGGAATACACCGGATCGATCAGCAACCCTTCAGCCCGAGCCATCAAGCGCACCGCCTCCTGCATGGCCGGTGTCGGCAGACCGTAACCGTCGCCCAACTGACTGCCGTCGATGACAATCTCTGACGCCTGAACAACCGCACTGCTACCCATCAACCCCAGAACCTCCTGGGTCAATTGCCGGGTTCGGACCGCTGACGACGCTTTATCGGACAACACCGAGTACGACTTCACCAGCGAAGTCCCTCGACCCAGCAACTCAAACCCCGCCGCAAGCCCGGCGTGGGTGCCGGCACTGCCGTTGGGCACCACGACCTGGTGGAAGGTGAGGCCGAGTTCGCTCTCCTGTTGCGCGATCTCCGCCGCGCAGCGCGCATAGCCAAGACTGCCCAGTGGTGTCGAGCCTCCCGTGGGAATCACCAGCACCTTGTGCCCTTCAAGCCGAAGTTGTCCGGCACGCTGCTCGGCTTCGGCCAGCGAATCGCTGCCGCCGGCCAGCACGCGGAGGGTAGCGCCAAACAGCTGGTCGAGCAGGACGTTGCCGTTGAGTTCGTAGTCCACTTCAGTTTTGGGCACTGAACGGGTCAGGATCAGTTCGCAGGCAATCCCGAGGCGAGCGCACACGGCAGCGGTCAGGCGCGCATGGTTGGATTGGAGGCCGCCGATGGTGATGATCGTGTCGACCCCGGCTGCGAGGGCCGCGCCGAAGTGGAATTCGAGTTTGCGCAGTTTGTTGCCACCACCGCCGATCAGCATGTGATCATCGCGCTTGAGGAACAGGCCGATGCCTTGCGCTTTCAAACCCAGTCGCTGTTCGAGGCGTTCGGCGCGCTGGATCGGTGTCGGGCCTTGCAGAAGGTCGGCGCGGGCAAAGGAACTCAGTGACGTATCCAGTAGGGTTTGCATCGATGACGCCTCGTTGTTCAGTGTTATTACCCTGACTCTAGGGAGAAACTCCCGGCGGATAAACGCATCGCCGGTTATTACTCCTTTAACCTGATGTATTTAATGCAAGGCATGTTCATGAGCAAACTCAGGCAAATGGAAGTCTTCGTCGCGGTGGTCGAGGCGGGCAGCTTCGCCGATGCGGCCCATGCAGTCGGCATGTCGGCGGTGATGATCGGGCGGCATATCCAGGGCCTGGAAAAAACCCTTAACACCCAGCTGATTCAGCGCACCACGCGACGGCAATCGATCACGGCTGAGGGGCGGTTGTTTTATGAAGAGGCCAAGCTGGCGCTGGAACAGGTGAAGTACGCGTTCAGTCGGGTCGAAGCGTCGAACCCTGAGCCCAGTGGCCTGTTGCGAATCACCGCGCCGATGAGCCTGGGTGTGTCGTTGGTCGGCCCGTTGGTGGCGGCGTTCATGCAGCTTTATCCGCAGATTCAGGTTGAACTCATCTTGAGCAATGAAGTGGTGGATCTGTACGAAACGTCGTTCGACCTGGCCTTCAGGATTTCCGAGCTGATTGGGGTCAATCTGCTGGCCAAGCCATTGCCGCCGTATCGCATGGTGATCTGTGCATCGCCCGGCTACCTGCAAAAATGGCAGGCGCCCAAATCCCCGGAAGACCTGCATCGGCATCGGATTCTCACGCACACTTCGTGGAATAACCGGTTTGCCTGGCCACTGCGCAACGGCGCCAGTTTGGTGCCCTGGCCGGAAGGTGCGGTGTTGAAGAGCAATGACGGGCAGGTGTTGTTGCAAGCGGCGGTGGCTGGGGAGGGGATCTTGATGCAGCCGGACTTTCTGGTGGCGACGGCGTTGGCCAAGGGTGAACTGGTGCGGATCATGGAGGACTATGGTCCGCCGCCCAAGCCGGTGCAGATGGTGTATCCGCGGTCGAGAAAGTCATTGCCCAAGTTGAAGGCGTTTGTGGAGTTTGTGGTGGGGCGGTTGGTGATGTAGTGGTTCTCAGGACGCCATCGCGAGCAGGCTCACTCCTGCAGGGGATCTCCATTGTTCACAAATTCCTTGTGGGAGTGAGCCTGCTCGCGATGAACGATAACGCGGTCTCAAGCCAGGTCACGAAACACTGGAATCCGCCCATTCAGCGAAGACCGATACGCCCAGGCCAACCGCCCCAGCGCAGACCGGTGCACCAGAATTTCCCGCAACGTTGCACTGGCAATCCCCACCGCCAACACTTGCCCCGGGCACTGATGCCGACCCGCGCCAAAGGTAAAACTGCGGCGCTGCGGGCGATCCAGTAGAAAATCGTCAGGGCGGTCATTCAACTGCGGATCGCGATTAGCCGACGCCAGCAGCAGCAAAATTACATCGCCCAACTGGAGGCTCATCCCTTCGATTTCGCACGGTGCGGCCACAAACCGCCGAGTGTTCTGTACCGATGGGTCAAAACGCTGGGTTTCGGCAATCAGATCCTCCCCTCGCGCCTCGTGTAGCAATGGATTTCGCATCACCGCCAACAGCGCATTCCCGATTAGGCCCGCAGTGGCCTCAAAAGTCTGGGAAAACAAGCCGATCAGATTGGCAATCAGGGTTTCTTGGTGACCGTTGAAGCGTCCGCGAATCCCGGCCAGTAGCGCGCTTTTGTTGTCCGGGTCATCCAGCAACTCAACGAAGTACCCCTGTAAATGTTCAGCCGCCGCCTGTGCAGCGTCCAGTTGCGCCTGGTTGCTCAGCGGCGACAGGCAAGGCACGAACTGCGCCGTCAGCGCACTGAGCATTCGCCCCTGAGCCGGCGTGAACCCCAACAACGCAGCCATCACGCACACTGGCCCGCGAAACATGGCGTTGTACAACCCGTCGGCGTCCGGCGTGATCAGCCGCGCGGCCACCAGCGCGTTGACTTCATCCCTGTCAATCAATCCCAGCCCCGGCTCAATCGCCGACCTCGGACAGCGTTGCCGTTCGCCTTCATTCATCCGCATCAACTGCCCGAACACCTTGCCCGCCATGCCACCGGCAATTGCCCTGGGCACCGGTTCAGCGGTCGAGCGGACATGGCAATCAGGATGGGCCAGCACGGCAGCGACCGCTCGGGCGCTGCTGGCTACCCACATGTTCAGTGCTTCGTGATAAATCAGCCCTCCTTGGGTGCGCAGTTGCGCGTAATAGGGATAAGGGTTGGCATGGGTCGCAGCGATGATCGGGTCCATGGGTCGCAGCCTTGTTCGTTGGAGGAGAAGTGTTGCTACTATCTCCAGTCCCAAAGGCCCTTGATTCGTCCGGGAGCGAAATATGAACGCAGAACAACACGACATCGGCGTCTCTCAGGTCGCGGCCGCCATCGCGGAGCCGGCCCGGACGAAAATCCTCTGTTCGCTGATGGACGGCCACGCCCGCACCAGCACTGAGCTCGCGGCGATTGCCGAAGTCAGCGCTTCAACCGCCAGCGCACACCTGGCCAAGCTCAAGGAACAGGCGCTGGTGCGGCTGCACGTGCAGGGTCGCCATCGCTATTACAGCCTGGCGGACAAGCGCGTGGCCCAGGCGCTGGAAGCGCTGATGGTGATTGGCCAGAACAGCGCGCCGGCTTACAGCTCGCGCACGCCGGATCGGCTGCAATTCGCCCGGACCTGCTACGACCACATGGCCGGCACGCTGGCGGTGTTGTTGCATGACCGGATGTTGGAAAAAGGCTGGTTGCTGGAAACCGATGAGCAGGCGTATCGGCTGAGTGACAGCGGCGAGGCGTTGTTTGAAGGATTGGGTATCGAGGTCAAGGACCTGAGCACGCTGCGTCGACGTTTCGCCTGCCCGTGCCTGGACTGGAGCATGCGTCGGCCGCATCTTGGCGGTTCGCTGGGGGCGGCGTTGCTGCATTCGGCGATCAAGCGCAAATGGGTGACGCAGGATCTGGACAGTCGGGCGTTGACGTTGACGACTGTGGGGCGCAAGGCGCTTGGCAGTCAGTTTGATTTGGCGCTGCCGACTTCAGGTGGCATCACGCCGCCTATGGATAAAAAGCATCAGGGTATTGCTGTTACTCATTGAAATAAAAGGCTGACTGTTAAATATCGATGGCGAAAAAAAGCCCGGCTATCCAATCGATAGCCGGGCTTTTTTGCTCAGGCAGCAGCGTCAGATCAAACCTTGACGATCCAGCCCGCTGGCGCTTCGATGTCACCCGTCTGTACACCGGTCAGCTCTTTGTAGAGCTTCTGGGTGACCGGGCCGACTTCGGTTTCGCTGTGGAACACATGCAGGTGGTCGTTGTAGCTGATGCCACCGATCGGGGTGATCACGGCCGCGGTACCGCAAGCGCCGGCTTCCTTGAAGTCGGAGAGCTTGTCGATGAACACGTCACCTTCGATCACTTCCATGCCCAGACGCGATTTGGCCAGTTCGATCAACGACAGGCGGGTGATGCCTGGCAGGACCGACGGCGAGTTCGGGGTGACGAACTTGTTGTCGTGGGTGATCCCGAAGAAGTTGGCCGAGCCGACTTCTTCGATCTTGGTGTGGGTCATCGGGTCCAGGTAGATGCAGTCGGCGTAGTGCGCCTTCTTGGCCTGGGAACCTGGCATCAGGCTGGCGGCGTAGTTGCCACCGACCTTGGCTGCGCCGGTGCCTTGTGGGGCCGCACGGTCGAAGCTGGAGATCAGGAAGTTGTGCGGGGTCAGGCCGCCCTTGAAGTAGGCACCTACCGGAATGGCGAAGATCGAGAAGATGAACTCGGGGGCGGTACGCACGCCGATGTTGTCACCCACGCCGATCACGAACGGACGCAGGTACAGCGCGCCGCCGGTGCCGTAAGGCGGGATGAAACGCTCGTTGGCGCGGACCACTGCTTTACAGGCTTCGATGAACTGCTCGGTTTCCACGAACGGCATCAGCAGGCGTGCACAGCTGCGCTGCATGCGCAGGGCGTTCTGGTCCGGGCGGAACAAATTGATCGAGCCGTCCTTGCAACGATAGGCCTTCATGCCTTCGAAGCATTGCTGGCCATAGTGAAGGGCGGTGGAACCTTCGCTGATGTGCAGCACGTTGTCTTCGGTCAGGGTGCCTTTGTCCCACTCGCCATTGCGCCAGTACGACAAGAAACGCTTGTCTGTCTTGATGTAGTCAAAACCCAGCTTGTCCCAATTGATGCTTTCGTTACCCATGACACCCTCTATCACTGAACAACCGCCGAAACGGTTCAAGGCTTCTGACGTTTTTTGGATGGGGACAACAATACTTCATTCCGGAGCGAAATCGCAGCCCGGACTATCGGCTGATTGGCAGATAAATCGTGTTGCCTGTGAAAATCGCGAGCAAGCTCGCTCCCACAGGGTTTTGTGAACGCCACAAATCCAATGTGGGAGTGAGCTTGCTCGCGATGAGGCCATCATTGACCCCACCAATCGCCCTGAATCACATATGCAGCGCATGGCCGAGGGCACGCAACGCCGCTTCCTGCACCGCCTCGCCCAGCGTCGGATGCGCGTGAATGGTGCCGCCGATGTCTTCCAGCCGCGCGCCCATTTCCAGGCTTTGCGCGAACGCGGCAGACAGTTCGGACACGCCGACACCCACCGCTTGCCAGCCCACAATCACATGATTGTCCCGACGAGCGACCACCCGCACGAAGCCGCTTTTCGATTCCAGCGTCATTGCCCGGCCATTGGCCGCGAACGGGAAACTTGAAACGATGCAGTCCAGACCGGCGGCCTTGGCCTCGTCCGGGGTCTGGCCGACCACCACCAGCTCCGGGTCGGTAAAGCACACGGCAGCAATGGCGGTAGGGTTGAACTCGCGGGTTTTACCGCTGATCAGTTCGGCCACCATCTCGCCCTGAGCCATGGCCCGGTGCGCGAGCATCGGTTCGCCGCTCAGGTCGCCGATGGCGTACACGTTGCGCATGCTGGTCTGGCAGCGGTTGTCGATTTTGATCGCCGAGCCGTTCATGTCCAGGTTCAGCGCTTCGAGGTTCCAGCCCTGAGTGTTAGGCTTGCGGCCCACGGCCACCAATACCTGATCGGTTTCCAGGTTCAGGGTGTCGCCATCCGGCCCCAATACTTGCAGGCAAGTATTCGAAGAATCAAAGCCTTGCACGCTATGTTTCAAGTAAAGCTTCACGCCGAGTTTTTTCAGTTCGTCGTGGACCGGCTGGGTCAGTTCGGCGTCGTAGGCCGGCAGGATACGCTCCTGTGCCTCGACTACGCTGACGTCGGCGCCGAGCTTGCGGTATGCAATCCCCAGCTCCAGACCGATGTAACCGCCACCGACCACCGTCAGCCGCTTCGGCACGGACGTCGGCGCCAGGGCTTCAGTGGAGGAGATGATCGGGCCGCCAATCGGCAACATCGGCAGGTTCACACTTTTCGAGCCGGTGGCCAGCACGAGGTGCTCGCACTGAATGCGCGTGTCGCCGACGTCGACGGTTTTGCCGTCGACGACCTTGGCCCAGCCTTGAATGACCTGGACCTTGTTCTTCTTCAGCAATGCCGCGACGCCAGTGGTCAGGCGATCAACAATGCCGTCCTTCCACTCGACGCTCTTGCTGATGTCGAGGGTTGGCGCGGAAACGCTGATGCCCAAGGCCGAGTGCTGGCTGTGGTGTTGAGTCTGGTGAAACTGCTCAGCCACGTGAATCAGCGCTTTTGACGGAATGCAGCCGATGTTCAGGCAGGTACCGCCCAGCGATTCGCCTTCCACCAGAATGGTGGAAATGCCCAACTGACCGGCACGAATTGCCGTGACATAACCGCCAGGCCCGCCGCCGATGATCAATAGTGTGGTGTTCAGAGACTGCATGACTTACTCCACAAACAGGGTGGCGGGTTGTTCGAGCAGGCCACGAACGGCCTGGATGAATTGCGCCGCGTCCATGCCATCGACCACACGGTGATCGAAGGAGCTGGAGAGGTTCATCATCTTGCGAATCACGATCTGGCCTTTGACCACCATCGGGCGTTCGACAATTTTATTGACGCCGACAATCGCCACTTCCGGCAGGTTCAGCACCGGCGTGCTGACAATGCCGCCCAACGCGCCGAGGCTGGTCAGGGTAATGCTCGAGCCGGACAACTCATCGCGGCTGGCCTTGCCGTTGCGTGCCGCGGTGGCCAAACGCGAGATTTCGCTGGCGTTGTCCCACAGGCTGCGGGCTTCGGCGTGACGCACCACCGGCACCATCAAACCGATGTCAGCCTGGGTGGCGATGCCCACATGCACCGCGCCGAGGCGGGTGATGACCTGGGCTTCGTCGTCGTAGCGGGCGTTGATCTGCGGGAAATCGCGCAGGGCGACGACCAGGGCACGGACCAGGAACGGCAGCAAGGTCAGCTTGCCACGGGTGGCGCCATGTTTTTCGTTCAGGTGCGCACGCAGTTCTTCGACGGCGGTGACGTCGATTTCTTCGACGTAACTGAAGTGGGCGGCACGCTGGGTGGCGTCCTGCATGCGCTGGGCGATCTTGCGGCGCATGCCGATAACCGGGATTGTCTCTTCGTCGTTACGCTGGGCATAAGCGGTGGGCACGGTCGAAGCGTTCGACTGGCCTTGCGCCAGATAGGCGTCCAGGTCTTCGTGCAGCACGCGACCGGCAGGGCCGCTGCCACGCACCAGACGCAATTGAATGCCGAGGTCCAGCGCGTGTTTGCGCACGGCCGGGGAGGCCAGCGGACGTTCGTCTGCCTCGCGAGCGACCATCGGGCCTTGGCAAACGGCCGCTCGCGGCGCAGCGGCAGCAGCGACCGGTTTGCTTTCAACCACGGCTGCAATTTCAGGGGCTGCAACTGGCGCTTCTTTTACTGGGGCAGGCTGCGCGGACTCTTTAACGTTGCCCGCGCCTTCCACTTCAATACTGATCAGGATGCTGCCCACCGCCATGACTTCGCCCGGCACACCGCCCAGCGCAATCACTTTGCCGTGGACCGGCGAAGGGATGTCGACCATCGCCTTGTCGGTCATCACATCGGCCAGCACCTGATCTTCGACGACCATGTCACCGACCTTGACGTGCCATACCGACAATTCAACTTCTGCAATGCCTTCACCAATGTCCGGCATTTTAATAACGTGCGTGCCCATTCAGACCTCCATAACCCGATGCAAAGCCGCGCCCACTCGGGACGGGCCAGGGAAATACGCCCACTCTTGTGCGTGCGGGTAGGGGGTGTCCCAACCGGTGACGCGTTCGATAGGCGCTTCCAGGTAGTGGAAGCAATGCTCTTGCACCAGGGCGACCAGTTCGGCGCCGAAGCCGCACGTGCGGGTCGCTTCGTGAACGATCACGCAACGGCCGGTTTTCTTCACCGACTTGACGATGGTCTCCAGGTCCAGCGGCCACAGGCTGCGCAGGTCGATGACTTCAGCATCAATACCGGTTTCTTCAGCCGCAACTTGCGACACGTAAACCGTGGTGCCGTAAGTCAGGATGGTCACGTCCTTGCCCGGACGGGCGACGGCGGCAACGTCCAGCGGCACGGTGTAGTAACCGTCCGGCACCTGGGCGGCCGGGTGTTTCGACCACGGGGTTACCGGGCGGTCGTGATGGCCGTCGAACGGGCCGTTGTACAGGCGTTTGGGCTCAAGGAAGATCACTGGGTCATCGTTTTCGATGGAGGCAATCAGCAGGCCTTTGGCGTCGTAAGGGTTGGACGGCATGACCGTGCGCAGACCGCAGACCTGGGTGAACATCGCCTCGATGCTCTGGCTGTGGGTCTGGCCGCCGTAGATGCCGCCGCCGCACGGCATGCGCAAGGTCATCGGCGCGGTGAATTCGCCGGCCGAGCGATAACGCAGGCGGGCGGCTTCGGAAATGATCTGGTCCGACGCCGGGTACACGTAGTCGGCGAACTGGATTTCGGCCACCGGGCGCAGACCGTAGGCGCCCATGCCCACGGCGGCACCGACGATACCGCTTTCGGAGATCGGTGCGTCGAACACGCGGGAGGTGCCGTATTTGGCTTGCAGGCCTTCGGTGCAACGGAACACGCCACCGAAGTAGCCCACGTCCTGCCCGAACACCACGACGTTGTCGTCACGCTCAAGCATCACATCCATGGCCGAGCGCAGGGCCTGGATCATGGTCATGGTGGTCGTGGTCATGGCGGTTTCCAGCTCGATGTTATTGTTGTGGTCGTTCATGTCAGATCCCCAACTCTTGACGCTGGCGCTTCAAGTGCTCCGGCATCTCTTTGTAGACGTCTTCGAACATGGTCGCGGCGCTTGGAATCTGGCCGCCGGCGAGGGTGCCGTACTGTTCGGCTTCTTTCTGCGCGGCGATGACTTCGGCCTCCAGTTCAGCGCTGACAGCGGTGTGTTCCTCTTCGGACCAGTGACCGATCTTGATCAGGTGCTGCTTGAGGCGCGCAATCGGGTCGCCCAACGGGAAGTAGCTCCAGTCGTCGGCAGGACGGTACTTGGACGGATCATCGGAGGTGGAGTGTGGGCCGGCTCGGTAGGTGACCCATTCGATCATGGTCGGGCCGAGGTTGCGGCGCGCACGTTCGGCGGCCCAGGCAGAGGCGGCGTAGACCGCGACAAAATCGTTGCCATCAACCCGCAGGGAGGCAATGCCGCAGCCGACGCCACGACCGGCAAACGTGGTGGCTTCACCACCAGCGATGGCCTGGAAGGTGGAGATCGCCCACTGGTTGTTCACCACGTTGAGGATCACCGGCGCACGGTACACGTGAGCGAAGGTGAGGGCGGTGTGGAAGTCCGCTTCAGCGGTGGCGCCGTCGCCGATCCAGGCCGAGGCGATTTTGGTGTCGCCCTTGATTGCCGAGGCCATGCCCCAGCCCACTGCCTGGATGAACTGCGTCGCAAGGTTGCCGGAAATGGTGAAGAAGCCGGCGTCTTTCACCGAGTACATGATTGGCAACTGACGACCCTTGAGCGGATCGCGCTCGTTGGACAACAGTTGGCAGATCAGGCCCACCAGCGGAACGTCGCGCGCCATCAGGATGCTTTGCTGGCGGTAGGTCGGGAAGCACATGTCGTCAATGTTCAAGGCCAGGGCCTGACCCGTGCCGATGGCCTCTTCGCCAAGACTTTGCATGTAGAACGACATTTTTTTCTGGCGCTGGGCGACCACCATGCGGTTGTCGTAGATCCGCGTCTTGAGCATGGCGCGCATGCCCTTACGCAGGATCTCGACCGGTACGCCTTCCGCCCACGGACCGAGGGCATTGCCTTGGTCATCGAGCACGCGAATCAGGCCTTTGGCCAGATCAGCCGTGTCGGCCGGTTCAACGTCGATGGAAGGTTTGCGCACCGTACCGGCGTCGGTCAGACGCAGGTAGGAGAAGTCGGTTTTGCAGCCAGGACGGCCCGAAGGTTCGGGAACGTGCAGGTGCAGCGGTTCGTACGCTTGGTTCATGGCTTCTACGCTCGATCTTGTGAATTTCTTGTAGTGAGCTGACCGTCATTCTTCGATGGAAGAAATCTTGTCCTACAACAATCATAGGCCCGGCGAAGAAGAATATTTATCTCTGTTTCGTTGCGCTGGTGATCATTTGAGGATAAATAATCTGCATAAACACAAAAAACAGGTGGTTTTGTCTCATGCGCAAACTGGACCGTACCGATATCGGCATTTTGAACAGCCTTCAGGAGAACGCGCGCATCACCAATGCCGACCTCGCACGCTCGGTCAACCTGTCGCCGACGCCGTGCTTCAACCGGGTCAAGGCGATGGAAGAATTGGGCCTGATTCGTGAGCAAGTGACGCTGCTGGACGCTGATCTGCTGGGGTTGCACGTGAATGTGTTCATTCATGTCAGCCTGGAAAAGCAGGTGGAGGAGGCGTTGGCGCATTTCGAGGAAGCGATCTCGGATCGCCCGGAAGTGATGGAGTGCTATTTGATGGCCGGCGACCCGGATTATTTGATTCGGGTATTGGTCCCGACCATTCAGTCGCTGGAGCGCTTCATGATGGACTTCCTCACCAAAGTCCCCGGCGTGGCGAACATCCGCTCAAGTTTCGCCCTCAAGCAAGTGCGCTACAAAACAGCACTGCCGTTGCCGGCCAATGGCTTGACCCTCGGCAGCTAAGCGAACCCCTGTGGGAGCGAGCTTGCTCGCGATGGGGTCGTGCCAGTCGACATATATGTTGCCTGACACACCGTCATCGCGAGCAAGCTCGCTCCCACAGGTTTTGCGTTTACAGCTTGTTTATGGGGATTTTCAGGTAGGTCACGCCGTTACTCTCGGCGGGTGGCAAGTTCCCGGCCCGCACGTTCACCTGAATCGCTGGCAGCAACAGGTTTGGCATGCCCAACCCTGCATCGCGTCGGGTGCGCATGTCGACAAACGCAGCCTCATCAATGCCGTCATGCACGTGAACGTTGCTTTTGCGCTGCTCGCCAACCGTGGTCTGGCATTGCGCCTGGCGGCCTTCGGGCGGGTAATCGTGGCAGACGTACAAATTCACACTGGCCGGGAACGCCAGCAGTTTGCGTATCGAGGCAAACAACTGATTGGCGTTGCCGCCCGGAAAGTCGCAACGCGCGGTGCCCACATCGGGCATGAATAGCGTGTCGCCCACCAGAATCTGCTCACCGTCAATCAGGTAGGCCATGTCCGCCGGCGTGTGGCCGGGCACGTGCAAGGCGGTGGCCTTGAGATTGCCGATCATGAACGACTCGTCCGGCGCGAACAGATGATCGAACTGCGAACCGTCAACGCGAAATTCCGGCTCAAGGTTGAACAGGCCTTTGAACACCCCCTGAACTTTGCTGATTGACTGCCCGATCGCGATCTTGCCCCCCAGTTCGCGGCGCAGATAAGGCGCGGCAGACAAGTGATCGGCATGGGCGTGGGTTTCCAGCAGCCATTGCACCTGCAGCTGATGTTGACGAACAAAAGCGATGATTTTGTCGGGCTGAACAGTGCACGTCCTGCCGGCTGCCGGATCGTAGTCGAGCACCGGGTCGACGATGGCGCACTGCCCGCCATCGGCTTCGTAGATCACGTAGCTGTAGGTCGACGAGGCGGGGTCAAGGAAAGCTTCAATCAAGGCAGGCATGGCGAATATTTCTATCTGAACAAGCACTGAGGGTAGATTCATTCTCCCTGCATTGGCCAGCACCGCAATTAATTCATTTGATGAAAAAATCTGCGCGGGCTCTATCCTGTCACTCATCGATACCGGGCGTTCCCGGCCTTTTTGTGCAGATCACGAGTGCTTTATGTTGCTGGCGAGTTTTTTTGGGGTGGTCATGGGCCTGGTCCTCGGGTTGACCGGGGCCGGTGGTGGAATTCTTGCGGTGCCGGCCCTGGTGTTGGGGCTGGGTTTGACCATGACTCAGGCGGCGCCCGTCGCTTTGTTTGCGGTCGGGAGTGCGGCGGCGGTGGGGGCGATTGACGGCTTGCGGCATGGCTTGGTGCGGTATCGCGCGGCGATATTGATCGCGCTGCTGGGCGCGGTGTTTTCGCCGGTGGGCATTTACTTTGCCCATCAGTTGCCGGAAAAAATCCTGATGATTCTGTTCAGCCTGCTGATGGTCATGGTCGCCTGGCGGATGCTGCGCCGAGAGCGTCCGGACGAGGGGCCGAGCGATCACGGACACGCCAACTGGGGGCAGAAGAACTGCATGCTCGATCAGCAGACCGGGCGCTTTTCCTGGACCGCCAAATGCACCGCGACGCTGGCAGCACTCGGCGCGGTGACGGGGGTGGTGTCCGGGTTGCTGGGCGTGGGCGGCGGTTTTCTGATCGTCCCGGCGTTCAAGCAACTGACGGACGTGCAGATGCGCGGGATCATCGCCACGTCCTTGATGGTGATCAGCCTGATTTCCGCCATCGGCGTGGTCGGCGCGTTTCACGCGGGCGTGCGCATCGATAGCCTCGGCGCCAGTTTCATCGTTGCCAGCATTGTCGGCATGATCATTGGCCGCCAACTGTGCGCACAGGTGCCCGCGCGAGCGTTGCAAATCGGCTTTGCCAGCGTCTGCATTGTGATAGCCGCTTGCATGCTGCTCAGGGCGGGTGTCTAACCGCTCTCATCCCATCGAAGCGCCTGACTGCTACCCAAGTAGCATTCGTTGCACGCCACGGGTTTCGTAAACTCCCTGCTCAACCATACGCACCTGCGGGAGGCGACGATGCAGCAGGTCCAGGGTGAAGGTGTGGTCAGCGCAATGTCCCAGGCCACCGATGCCCGGCTAGTGGCGCAGGAACTGGCGCGTCAATTGCTGCATCCGCATCTGGGCTTCGTGCTCTTTTTCTGTTCCGCCGAGTATGACTTGCAGGCACTGGGGCAGGCTTTGCAGGACAGTTTCGGGGGGATTCGCCTGGTGGGTTGCACCAGCGCCGGGGAAATCACCCCGTTGGGCTATGGACGCAATTGCGTCACGGCGGTGGGCTTCGATCACCGGCACTTTTCCATTGCGCTCGAGTTGATCGACGAAATGGAGCGCTTCAGCCTGATCGATGCGCAGCAGATGGTCGAGCGCCTGGTCAGCGGCTGTCGCAGTAACACCCTGGCACCGATCAAGGGCAACAGCTTTGCCCTGACCCTGCTCGATGGGTTGTCCAGCCGTGAAGAAATGGTCCTCGCGGCCTTGAGTGCGGCATTGGGCGATATTCCGCATTTCGGCGGTTCCGCCGGCGACGACAATTACCTGACCCATACCCACGTCTACTTCGACGGCGAATTCCACAGTGGCGCGGCGGTCGTCGTGCTGGTCAACACTTGGCTGGATTTCGAAGTGTTCACCACCCACCACATGCTGCCCAGGGCCGAAAAACTGGTGGTCACCGGGGCCGACAGCGCCTCGCGCCGTGTCTATGAACTCAATGCGGAACCCGCCGCCGCCGAGTACGCGCGGCTCATCGGCGTGCCCGTAAACGAGCTGGATCACCGGATTTTCGCCGCGCACCCGTTGGCCGTGAGGATCAACGAACAGTATTACGTGCGGGCCATCCAGCAGGTGCACGCGGACTTGAGCCTGAGTTTTTACTGCGCCGTGGAGAATGGCATCGTGCTGACCGCCATGACCCCCGGGCCGATGCTGCCGAACCTGAAAAACCTGTTCGAAGGATTGCAGGAGCGCTTGGGTGAGCTGTTGCTGACCATCGGTTGCGACTGTTTTCTCAGGCGTCTGGAGCTGGAAGACGACGGCCGCCTCGATGAGATCGGGACGTTTTTGCGCGAGCAACGGGTGATGGGTTTTAACACCTACGGAGAACAGTTCAATGGCATGCACATCAACCAGACCTTCACCGGCGTTGCCATTGCCCGCGGCCGTGCCCCAGGACATCGCTGAGCTGCAGGCCGAATTGGCCAGCCTGCGTCACGACAACCATAAACTGCAGCGCATCAACGCAGCGTTGATCGAGCGTATCGAGTCGGGCATCACCCGGGGCAATGACCCGTACGCGGCGTTCCAGCACTCGGTGGTGCTGGCCGAGCAGGTCCGTGAGCGCACCGATGCCTTGAACCAGGCCATGGCCGAACTCAAGGCCGGCAACCATTTGCTCAGTGAGGCCCGTCTGCGCGCCGAGACCGCGCATCGACACCTGATCGATGCCATCGAGAGCATTTCCGATGCCTTCGTATTGTTCGACGCCGAGCAGCGCATCGTGTTGTTCAACAGTCGCTTCAAGGCGTTCTGGCGCAATGGCCGGGTGCGGATCAGCGCGGGCATGCGTCTGACCGAGGTCAAGCGCCTGATGATGAGCAATGGGTTGTTCACCGAAGAGCCACGCGGGCATGCCGACGAGAGTCTGCTGTATCGCTTGCAGAACGGGCGTTGGCTGCAAGTCAGTGAGCGTCCGACCCAGGAAGGTGGGCGCGTGATGTTGTTCACCGATATTACCGAGGTCAAACTCAGTGAAACCGTACGCCGCGAACAGGCCGTGGCGCAGAAGTCGCATTTGTTACAGCGGGCGGTCGATAACCTGTCTCAGGGTGTGGCCATGGTCAATGCCGAGGGCATTCTGGAATTGTGGAACCGGCGTTTCCTCGAATTGAGCGGTCTGGCGCCAGTCGCGGCCCATCGACCGTTTGCTGAAGTGATGGTAGACAGCGAATTGAAGCTGCTGACCCCGGCCAGTCACGATGGCAATGGCCGGCCAGTGCAGGAATGCGAGCAACGCCTGTATGACGGACGCGTCCTGGAAATCCGCACGCACCCGTTGCCGACCGGCGGTTTCGTCAACACCTTCACCGACATCACCGAACGTTACCAGCACGCCCAGACGCTGAGTGAAAGCGAGCGCTGGATTCGCCTGATCACCGACCATGTACCGGCGTTGATTGCCTATCTCAATGCCGATCTGGTGTACGAGTTCACTAACAAGGTCTATGAGGAATGGTATTGCTGGCCCCGAGGCGTGATGCTCGGCCAAAGCCTGCGCGAAGTGCACAGTGAACAGCATTACCAGCGTCTGGAGTCTTATGTGGCGAGAGCGCTGGCTGGCGAGAGCGTCACCTTCGAGTTCGCCGAAACCAATGTTAATAATCAGGAGCGCTACATGCTGCGCTCCTACGTGCCCAATCGCCTGGCCACCGGGGAAGTGGTGGGGATTTTCGTGTTGATCCGCGACATCACCGAACGTCGCCGCACTGCCGAGGCGCTGCATCAGGCCTATCAGAATCTTGAGCTGCGGGTGCGTGAACGCACGGCGGAGTTGACCACCCTCAATGATCAGTTGTTGCGTGAAATCGAAGAGCGCCGCCAGGTGGAATCCCGTTTGCGCGAGGCCAAGCTCGAAGCCGAGCACGCCAATCTGTCAAAGACCAAATTTCTGGCGGCCGTCAGCCACGATTTGCTGCAACCGCTGAACGCTGCCCGTTTGTTTACCAGTGCGTTGATGGAACGACGTGAACGGGTCTGTAACGAGATTCTGGTGCGTAATGTCAGTAATTCCCTGGAAGATGTAGAGAACCTGCTGGGCACGCTGGTGGACATTTCCAAGCTCGATGCCGGGGTCATCAAAGCCGATGTGGCGCCGTTCGCCCTGAGCGAACTGCTGGAAAACCTCGCGGCTGAATACACTCAGGTGGCACGCAGTGAAGGGCTTGAGCTGCATTTCATTGCCTGTTCGGCGCTGGTGCGCAGTGACATCCAGTTGCTGGCGCGCATTCTGCGCAACCTGCTGAGCAATGCGATTCGCTACACCTACAGTGGCCGGGTGGTACTCGGGTGTCGGCGCCGGCACCAGCGGCTGTTGATCCAGGTCTGGGACACCGGCATGGGCATCGCTGACAATCGCCTGGAAGAGATTTTCCAGGAGTTCAAACGCGGGGACGTACAGCGTCCGGACCAGGATCGCGGTCTGGGCTTGGGCCTGGCCATTGTCGAGAAAATTGCAGGCATCCTCGGGCATCGGATTCATGTGCGCTCATGGCCGGGAAAGGGCTCGATGTTCTCGGTCGAAGTGCCGTTGAGCGCCACGGCTCCCAAGCCGTTGCCGGCCTTGCAGATGAGTGAACCGATGCTTGAACGCCTGCGCGGGGCAAGGGTGTGGGTGCTGGACAATGACGCGACCATTTGTGCCGGCATGCGCACCTTGCTTGAAGGCTGGGGCTGTCGGGTAGTGACGGCGCTGTCGGAAGAGGACCTGGCGCGAAAAGTGGACAACTTCAACGCCGAGGTCGACCTGTTGATCGCCGATTACCATCTGGACAACGATCAGAATGGCGTGGACGCCGTGGCCAGGATCAATGCCTGCCGCACATCACCCATCCCGGCCATGATGATCACCGCCAACTACAGCAACGAACTCAAACAGCAGATCCGCGAACTGGGCCACACCCTGATGCATAAACCGGTGCGGCCGATGAAACTCAAGACGGCGATGAGTCATTTGCTCGGCAGGCCTTGAGCGCTTCTGCGTCAGTACCACCGTCATCGCGGGCAAGCCCGCTCCCACAAGGACAGCGCCCTACCTTCGGGAGCGGGCTTGCCCGCGAATGAGGCCCCACAGTTTCCCTGACTCAACGCCGCATATAAGACCCGAAATCAATATCCCCGGCACTCAAGATCGCCTGCACCCGGTTGTGCACGTTGAGTTTGCGCAGGATCGCCGAAACGTGAGCCTTGACGGTGGTCTCGGCGATTTCCAGTGTGTAGGCGATCTGTTTGTTCGATTCGCCTTTGGTCATGCGTTCAAGCACCTGCAATTGCTTGCGGGTCAGGGCCTGGAGCAATTCAGGGGGGAAGCTCGGCGTGTCGTTCATCCGGCGGGGGGTGTTGGTTCGGGTCGTGCGGATGATGTCCGGCGGCAAGTACACGTTGCCGTTGAGAATTTGCTGGATGGCTTCGGTCATTTGCGTGCGCGGTGACGACTTGGTGATGAAACCCACCGCTCCGTAGGTAATGGCTTGCAGGACGATTTGTTTGTCCTGCTCGGCAGAGACAATCACCACTGGAATGGTCGGAGCCTCGTTGCGCAGATTAATCAGGCCATTGAGGCCGTGCATGCCCGGCATATTCAGGTCCAGCAGAATCAGGTCCAGGTCGTCGTGTTCCTGGGTCAGGGCCAGGGCACTGTCGAGGTCGGCGGTTTCCATGACTTCGGAATCCGGGAAACCGTCGCTGATGACGTTATGAATCGCTTCGCGAAACAGCGGGTGATCGTCGGCAATCAGAATTTTGTACATAGCCTTTCACCTCATTATTTTTTATCAGGGTGTAGCAACAACATGCCCGCGTAAAGATCAGGGGAAAGGTTCAGGCCGGGCGGGCGTCACGGGCAGGTTGGCGGCTTGCCAGGCGTCCAGGCCGTCGCGATACCAATACAGTGTCTTATAGCCCATGGCGGACGCTCGTTTCACGGCGTTCCAGCTCAGCCAGCAGTCGGCGCGGCAATAGAAGACCAGCGGTCGTGACGGGTCCTCGGCGGTTAATGCCTTCAGGTTACGCGCAAAATAGGCTTGCCAGTCGGGCGTCAGGTCACCGTCACCGGTATTGGCCAGCCAGTGGCTGCCGGGCAGGTTTTCATGCGGCTGGTCTTCGATGAACTGGCCTTGCAGCCATTGACGGCGGTAGACATCGATCAGCACCGGTGGCGGCGTTTGACTGAGCAGTGTTTGCAGGGCCGGGGTGTCAACGATGGTCGCGCCTTGCAGGCTGTCCGGCGTCGGGCTGCGGTACAGGTTGATGCGAAAGCCGTCAGCGGAAAACAGCGATTCGGCGTGCGCAGCACTCAGAAAAAGGCAGAGCGGCAGCGCAGCGAAAGCAGGGCGCAACAGACAACGTCGGGCACGCGGCATGGGGGCGATCCTTATCGTTATGGACCTATTACAGGCCAGACGGGGCGCTTTGTGAATGCGACGATAGACAGGGAAACCAGTACTAAAGTAGTAATTCCTCCCCGCTGATGGAGATCAAATGTAGGAGCGGGCTTGCTCGCGAAAGCGGTGTATCAGGCGACATTGATGTTGGCTGAAAGATCGCTTTCGCGAGCAAGCCCGCTCCCACAGTTGGATTTGTGTGGTCAGTTGGATTTGCGCAGGGCTGCATGCTGAGGGTTGAAGGTGAATACAGCGAGTAGCACGAACACGAACGTCAACCCCACGCACACCGCCAACGCCAGCGGATTGAAGCGTTCATAAAGGCCGAACCGCACCAACTCCACCGCATGGGTGAACGGGTTCACCGCGCACAGCCAGTACAACCACTCACTGGATTCACGCATTTTCCACAGCGGATACAGCGCCGAGGACAGGAAAAACAGCGGAAAGATCACGAAGTTCATGACCCCGGCAAAGTTCTCCAATTGCCGAATGGCGTTCGACAGCAACAGGCCCAGCGCGCTGAGCATCAACGCCACCAACAGTAATGCCGGCAGCGCGATCAATAACCCCATGGGCGGCGGTTGCACGCCATAGAGCCAGGCGATCGCCAAAAAGGCATACACCTGCAACAGGGAAATCAGCGATGTGGCCAGCAGCTTGCTGCACAGCAGAAAGCTCCGGGGCAGCGGGCTGGTCAGCAGCACACGCATGCTGCCCATCTCACGGTCGTAAACCATCGACAGTGAACCTTGCATGCCATTGAACAGCAGGATCATGCAGGCAAGGCCAGGGATGATGTAGACCTCATAAGGAATATACGTATCGTAGGGTTCGATAATGGCGATCCCCAAGGCTGCGCGGAAACCGGCCGCGAACACCAGTAGCCACAACAGCGGTCGCACCAGGGCACTGAGAAACCGCGTGCGCTGCAACACAAAACGCAGCCATTCGCGCAGCACGATGCCGCTGAAGCAATGCCAGTACGCATTCATCGCGCCGCTCCTGAAGTGGTCAGTCGAGTAAAGGCCGAACCGAGATCACCGCCATGTTCCAGGCTCAGTGCATCGGCCTGTCCGCTGGCCACCAGCCGGCCTTGATGGAGGATCAGCAAATCGTCGCTGGACTGCACTTCATCGAGCAAATGCGTGGTCCATAGCACGCTGATGGCGTGTTCACTGCACAAGGTGCGCAGGTGCTGATTGAGCGCCAGGCGACTGGCGGGATCGAGGCCGACACTGGCTTCGTCCAGCAGCAACAGGCGTGGCTCATGCAGCAGGGCACGGGCGATTTCCACCCGGCGGCGGTGGCCGCCATTGAGTTCGCGCACCCGTTCGCGGCGGCGTTCGGTCAGGGCTTGACGGGCCAGCTCGGCGTCAACCCGGACACCGCTCTCGCGCCGGGACAGACCGTGCAGCGCGGCGTGATAGCGCAGGTTCTGCTCGACGCTGAGGTCCAGGTCCAGGGTGCTTTGCTGGAACACGACGCCCAACTGCTTGAGCGCCGGGCGGGGCGCATCCCGCAATGAACAGCCGCCGACCCGGATGTCGCCGTGCTGAAGATCATACAGCCGGGTCAACAGGGCGATCAGGGTCGATTTGCCGGCGCCGTTGGGCCCCAGCAATGCAGCGAAACGCCCAGGGGCCAACTCGAAGTTCACGTGGCGCAAGGCTTCCCGAGCCCCATAGGCAAAGCTCAAGTCGCTGACTTGCAGGGCGCTCATGGCGTCACCACCACGCCCCAAGGGTAGCGTCCGACTTTCACCGATTTGCTCACTTTGAGGCTGTCGACATCAATCACCGACACGTCACCGCTGACGCCGTTGGTGGCGAGCAGTTGCTTTTGATCGGGGGTGAACGCCAGCTGCCAGACTCGCCGTCCGACCAGCAGGTAGTCGAGAATCTCGAACGTCCTGGCATCGATCACGGCTACGTGATTGGCCGGGCCGAGCGCGACGAAAGCGTACTTGCCGTCGGCGCTTAGCTTGATGCCCACGGGCTGGACCTTGTCCGGGTGTACGCCTTTGATCTGGAAGTTCAGGGTCTTGAGGATCTTGCGGCTGGCGACGTCGAGAATCGTCACCGTGCCGCCGATTTCCGCTGACGCCCAGAGCTGTGAACCGTCCTGATTGAATTCGACAAAGCGTGGCCGCTGGTCCACCAGCGTGCTGTCGGCCAGGGTCTGGGTGCTGGTGTCGATCCAGTGCAGCATGTTCGTGGTTTCGCTGGTGTTCACGGCCCACTTGCCGTCGGGGCTGACGGCCATGCCTTCGGGTTCGACGCCGACGTTGATCTGGCTGAGCACTTTGGACGTTTCGGTGTCGATCACCGTGACCAGCGCATCGTCTTCGTTGGAGACGTACAGCCAGCGGTTGTTGGGGTGCAGAGCGAATTGCTCGGGGTCTTTGCCCGAGGGCAGTTCCTTGATGATCTTGCGTGTGGCCACTTCCATCACCTGGACCCGGTCGGAATCGCTGGCGCAGATGTACAGCAGTTTGTTGTCATGGGACAGCAACAGGCCGCGTGGCCGCTGGCCGACGGGCAGGGTGTCGGTGACTTGCAGGGTCTGCATGTCGATCAGGCTCAGGCTGTTGTCCTTTTCGTTGGAGACCCACGCGGTGCTGGCCGCGGCATGCCCGGCGGCGAAGAGCAGGGCCCCGGAAAACAGGGAGCGGCAGATCAAAGTGCGACGCATGGCGGATTCCTTTTTGTTGTCGTTCTTGTGGAAAGCTGGATCAGGGAAAGCGGCAACTGACCTCGGGTTTGTCGTAACCCAGGCTGTCCATTTCGTTGAAGGGATGCAGAAAGCCGTCTTGCGGCGACGTGCTGACCAGGGCGCGGGGCTGGACGATGGGGATCGGTTGGCGCAACTGGCCGTTCCACGGGCGATAACTGAGTTTGCGGCCCTTGAAACCGTCCAGTGGCAGTTGATCGCTGATTTCCAGCTGACGGATCGCCGTCGGTTCGGTCTGGCGCAGTTTGCTCACCGCGCTGGCGATACTGCGCACGGCCATCCAGGCAGCGAAATCGCGGTCGTTCATCCAACGGCCGGTCAGGGCTTCAAAACGCTTTTGCAACTGCGCGGCGCCGTAGGTTTCCACGGTTTTGTGCCAGCCCACCGGGGTCAGCCCTTGGGTGCCGGCGACGGGGCGCGGATACCAGGTCTGGTAGGGCACGTATTCGCCGAAGTCGCCGCGTTCATCGGCCACCAGCACCACGTCATATTCGGCGGTCTGGGTGAACAGCGGCATGTCCGCCTGCGCGCTGCGACGTTGGTCGTTATCAAAACTCCAGGCCTTTTGCGCCACCAGTTGCAGGCCGAAGCGTTTTGCCGCGCGGCGCAGGGCGGCGGCGTAGGCTTGATCGTCGGCCGTCGGGCCAACGATCAATAGCGCTCGCTGCCATTTGCGCACCACCAGAAATTGCGCCAGCGCATCGGCGAGCATCGCGCGACTCGGCAGGGTGTGCAGCACGTTCGACAGGCAATCGGTGCTGCGCAGGCGGTCGTCAGGACTGCCGGCGTTGAATATCAGGCTGTCGGGCAGGGCGGCGCTGAGCTGGCGCAGGCTGTCGGCCGGGGCGTTCACCACAAACAGCCGCAGACCCTGCGCGTGTTGGGTGTTGGCCACATCGAGCAAGGCTTCGGGGCTGTCGGCGCTGGCACTGACCAGGGCGTAGCTGTGGTTGAGGAAACGTCCGGTGCTGTTGCTGTCGGTGATCGCCAGTTCGGCGCCGCGCAGTCCGGCATCGCTCGGTTCGGGAATCACGTTCGACAGAAGCGGACCCGGATCGGGGCGATAACCCAGGTAGCCGATTCGCACCTCTAGCGGCGCCTCTGCAGCCTGGCTCTGGGTAGCCACGCCAGCGGCGCAGGCAATCGCCAGCAGGTACAGCAAGGCGTAAGGGGCAAGCAGGCGCATAGGGCACTCCTTTACAGGTAGCGCCAGCATAGGAAGCCTGTGGAACAGAGGAAATATGCAGAAAGTACCGGTGAGCCAGTACCAAGGTAGTAACTGGCGCCCGGCAGTGCGGTTTTCCGGTCACGCCGGGACACCAGGCCTGTTGGCGACCTACCGGAGGTGTGCATCCATCGCCTTACTACCAAGGGATTAGAAGGCGACCACCAAAGCAGCATGGGGTGAGGGCGATGCCGTTTCTAAGATGAGTGCCATAGCCTCTGCCAAGAGGTTTTGCGTGCAATCCTGAGGGCATAACAATGACAACAAAACGCAACGCCTTGCTCGTCGTCGGTCTGCTGGCCGGCTTTATCAGTGCGGGTTCCGTGTGGGCTCACGGCAATGTGGTGCCGCAAGCGGTTGAAACTCAAGGTCTGACACCGATCAAGGACGCCGGTGTAACGGTGGATGGCGATGGCTGGGCCGCGGCCAACCCCTATCGAGCCTCCCCGGAGCACGACAGAGCCCTGGAAATCGGTTCGTCGGCCTACAACCAGAACTGCGCGGCGTGTCATGGCCTGGAAGCCAAGTCCGGCGGGATCGCCCCGGACCTGCGTCTGCTCGATGTCGGCGAGGCGGGTGACGAGTGGTTTGTCGAACGCGTGCGCCATGGCGCTGTGCGTGACGGTCGGGTCTACATGCCGAAAATGGCCGATTACCTGAGCCAGGAAGCGTTGTGGGCAGTGCGCACTTATCTGGACAGCGTTCACGTCGAGGAGTGATGCCATGCGCCTGCTCGCGGTGTTGATCAGTGCGTTGTGGCTGTGCTGCCAGACGGTGCAGGCGCAGGTTCGCAATTATGACGAAATGATCGCCGCCGGGGAGCTGAAAGTGGCGGTCTACAAGGACTTCGCCCCCTACAGTTTTGAGCAGGCCGGCCAGCCTCGAGGCGTCGATGTCGAGCTTGCCGAGGCACTGGCCAAGGCCCTCGGCGTGCACCTGACGCTGATCTGGGCCCCCGCCGGGGAAAAACTCGATGACGATCTGCGTGATTACATCTGGCGCGCCAGTGCCTTGCACAACCAGCAACTGGCCGACCTGATGATGCGTGTGCCCTATGACCGTGACTACGCCCAGAAGCGCAACGAATTCGGCGAAATGGAAAACGGTCATGTGGTGATGTTCGGGCCCTATCAGACCGAACAATGGCAGGTGGCCTATGATCAGCGCCGACTGGACAAGGTCGGCAGCGTGGCGGTATTCGACTCGCATCCGATAGGCGTCGAGGTCGACAGTGTGCCGTCGTTCTACCTGACGTCGGTGTTCAACGGCATGCTCGCGGGCAAAACCCACCACTACCCGGGCGTACCCCAGGCCTTTGCTGCGATGAAGGCCGGTGAGGTCGACGCGGTCATGGCCATGCGTGGCGAAATCGACTGGCAGGTGCATGAGGCGGCCGACCCGCAATTGGCGTTGGCAGAAAACGCCTATCCGAACATGGGCAAGCAACTGTGGGAGATCGGCATGGCTGTGCACGAAAGTAATCGGCAACTGGCCTATGCCGTGGAAGAGGCGCTGGAAGGCCTGATCCGCGAGGGTGCCGTTAAGACGATCTACAGCCATTACGGCCTGCGGTATGACGTGCCGGAGATGTATCAATAGGAGCGGGTGATGAGCTGGCGAATCCTGTGGCTGTTGGCTTGCTGGTTACCCCTGGCCGCGCACGCCGCGAGTATCGATCCGGGCAAAGACCCGGTGCCCTCAGTGATGTGGGCGTTCTATCACAAGCAAATGCTCGGCGATGCTCCTTTTGTCTTTGATGACCGGGTCAAGCTGCTGGCGCCGCCGTTCGCCGAAGATGCCCGGCAGGTGCCACTGGAAATCGATGCGCGAGCGTTCAAGGGCGAGGTAGTGAAAATCCTTGCCTGGGCCGAGCTCAATCCGCTGCCGAAGATCGTCGACTTCCAGCCGCTGGACCGCGTGTTGCCGTGGTTGGCGATCCGGATCCGTATCGAACAGGCCACCCCTTTACGCGCCGCGGTCCTGACGCGCGATGGGCTGTGGCATGTCGGTTCGACCGTGATCGATGCGGCGGGCGGTGGTTGCACTGCCCCCAGCGTGGTGCGTACCCAGCCCGGCTGGGAGGAACACATTGGCGAAGTGTTGGGCGCGCGCTACCCGCGCACTGACTTCAGCCGATTGCGCGTGCAGGTGGCGCACCCGATGGACAACGGCATGGTCAGCGGCATCCCGGAATTCTTCATCAATCATGCGGAGTTGCGAGGTGCCGACGATCAATTGTTGGCGCGGCTGGAGCTGTTTCCTGCCGTCAGTGAAAACCCCAACCTGGCCTTCGACATCGCAGGGGCAGGACAGACGCGTCTGATTGTTCGGGACAACAGCGGCAATGAATTTGATGCGTCGATTCCCTGAGCCAAAGGAGCAGTTCATGCGCTGGATACTGCTGATGGTGTTGAGCGTCAGCTTGCCGGCCATGGCCGACCTTGAGTATTCGCTCAAGCCCCGGCTGATCGCCGAAGACACCTGGCTGCTGGAAGGCAGCACGGATAATTTCGCCAAGGCCAACGGCGGCAATATCGTCAACACCGCGTTCATCGTCACCGAGGGCGGGGTCGTAGTCATCGACACCGGGCCGTCGAAGCGCTACGGCGAAGCCTTGCGCAAGGCGATTGCCGGGATCACCGATAAACCGGTGGTCCAGGTGTTCCTGACCCATCACCACCCGGACCATGTGCTGGGCAATCAGGCGTTTGCTGATGTGCCCATCGGCGCACTGGCGGGAACCACCGAGCTGTTGCATCAACAAGGTGATGCGCTGGCCGAGAATATGTATCGAATGGTGGGTGACTGGATGCGGGGCACCGAAGTGGTGCTGCCCAATCAAGTCGTGACGCCAGGCGTACGCAGTTTTGGGAATCACGATTTACGCTTGCTGGGCCTGGGTGGGCATACGGGAGCGGATCTGGCTATTCTCGACCAGAAAACCGGCGTGCTGTTTGCCGGGGACCTGGTGTTTTATCAACGGGCTCTGACCACCCCCAATAGCCCCGGGTTGTCAGTGTGGCTGGCGGACATCGCCACCCTGCAAGGCGTGCCCTGGACGCTGATCGTGCCGGGTCACGGCCCCGTGTCCAGCGACGCACAACCCTTCGAACAAATGCGCGACTACCTGACCTGGCTTGACCAGTTGCTGCAAGCGGGTGCGGCGAATGGCAGCGACATGGCCGAGATGATCCGCAGTCCGATCCCGGAACGTTTCGCCGATATCACCCTGAGCCGCTATGAATTGATCCGCAGCGTCAGTCATTTGTACCCGCGCTACGAGCGTGGGCAGATGAACCGGGTGGATTCCGGCGCAACCCAATAACGCTTGAACGCATTCGACCCGCTACTAAGGGATTAGGAATCTCCATATTGCGGGTAATTGTTGTCGGGGCGACGGCGCCCAAGAATCTGCACTACGCCGGGAAACACTCCCGCGAATAACAAAAACCGCAGAGGTAGCCGTCATGACTCAACCCGCACGTCGCCAGCCCTTCGTCTTGAGCCTGCTGCTCAGTGCCATGCTGTTGTCCGGCCAGGCATTGGCCGCGGTCACCGACCAGGACATTCTCCAGGACCCGAAAAACCCGGAGCAAATCGTCACCAACGGCCTCGGCGTCCAGGGGCAACGCTACAGCCCGCTGGATATTCTCAACGTCGACAACGTGAAGGAGTTGCGACCTGCCTGGGCATTTTCCTTCGGCGGCGAAAAACAGCGTGGCCAGCAAGCACAGCCGATGATCAAGGACGGCGTGATGTACATGACCGGTTCTTACTCTCGGGTATTCGCGGTCGATGCCCGTACCGGCAAGAAACTCTGGCAATACGATGCACGCCTGCCGGATGACATCCGTCCGTGCTGCGACGTGATCAACCGTGGCGTGGCGCTGTATGGCGATCTGGTGTTCTTTGGCACGCTCGACGCCAAGCTGGTGGCCTTGAACAAAGACACCGGCAAAGTGGTGTGGAGCAAGCAGGTGGCCGACCACAAGGAAGGCTATTCGATCAGCGCCGCGCCTTTGGTGATCAACGGCAAGCTGATTACCGGGGTGGCCGGTGGCGAGTTCGGTGTGGTGGGCAAGATCTCGGCGTACGACCCGAAAAACGGCGATCTGTTGTGGGTCCGGCCGACGGTTGAAGGCCACATGGGCTACGTCTACAAGGACGGCAAGGCCATCGAGAATGGCATCTCTGGCGGTGAAGCCGGCAAGACCTGGCCGGGTGACCTGTGGAAGACCGGCGGCGCCGCACCCTGGCTTGGCGGTTACTACGATCCGGAAACCAATCTGCTGCTGTTCGGTACCGGCAACCCGGCACCGTGGAACTCGCATCTGCGCCCTGGCGATAACCTCTACTCGTCGTCGCGCCTGGCGCTCAACCCGGACGACGGCACCATCAAATGGCACTTCCAGAGCACGCCCCACGACGGTTGGGACTATGACGGCGTGAACGAACTGGTCTCGTTCAACTACACCGAGGGCGGCAAGGAAATCAAAGCAGCGGCCACGGCGGACCGTAACGGTTTCTTCTACGTGCTGGACCGTACCAATGGCAAGTTCATCCGCGGCTTCCCGTTCGTGGACAAGATCACCTGGGCCAGCGGCCTGGATAAAGACGGTCGGCCGATCTACAACGAAGCCAGCCGCCCTGGCGCTCCGGGCGCTGATCCCAAGGGCAGTTCAGTCTTTGTAGCGCCTGCGTTCCTCGGTGCGAAAAACTGGATGCCGATGGCCTACAACCGCGACACCGGGCTGTTTTACGTGCCCTCCAACGAGTGGGGCATGGACATCTGGAACGAAGGCATCGCCTACAAAAAAGGCGCGGCATTCCTCGGCGCGGGTTTCACCATCAAACCGTTGAACGAAGACTACATCGGCGTGCTGCGTGCCATCGACCCGAAAACCGGCAAGGAAGTCTGGCGCCACAAGAACTACGCGCCGCTGTGGGGCGGGGTCCTGACCACCAAGGGCAACCTGGTGTTCACCGGCACGCCGGAAGGTTTCCTTCAGGCGTTCAATGCCAAGACCGGCGAGAAAGTCTGGGAATTCCAGACCGGTTCCGGCGTCCTCGGTTCGCCTGTGACCTGGGAAATGGACGGCGAACAGTACGTATCTGTCCTCTCCGGCTGGGGCGGCGCCGTACCGTTATGGGGCGGGGAAGTGGCCAAGCGCATCAAGGACTTCAACCAGGGCGGCATGCTCTGGACCTTCAAGCTGCCGAAAGACCTGGTGGCCAAGCACTAACCCCCAGTCCACCGCATAACCCCTGTGGGAGCGAGCTTGCTCGCGATAGCGGTGTCTCAGTCACAGCAGTTCTGACTGAACAGACGCCATCGCGAGCAAGCTCGCTCCCACAGTGTTTTGTGTGAAACCTACGACCAAATAACGAGAGCCCTCCTGCCAACGGCGCATTCGTCCGGCACGCGGGGCTCTCTAGTATCGGTTCATCGCTTGTCGGCACGACAGGCATCGACCCAGACAGAGGCCCACCATGATCTACGCACAACCCGGAACCCCAGGCGCTGTTGTTTCCTTCAAGCCGCGCTATGGCAACTTCATCGGCGGCGAGTTTGTCGCGCCGGTCAATGGCGAATACTTCACCAATACCTCGCCGGTGAACGGTGAGGTGATTGCCGAGTTCCCGCGCTCCAGCGCCGCCGACATCGACAAGGCCCTCGACGCGGCGCACGCCGCTGCGGATGCCTGGGGCAAGACTTCGGCCCAGGACCGTTCGCTGGTGCTGCTGAAAATCGCCGATCGCATCGAACAAAACCTGGAAATCCTCGCGGTCACCGAAACCTGGGACAACGGCAAGGCCGTGCGCGAAACCCTGAACGCCGACGTGCCGTTGGCCGCCGACCATTTCCGTTATTTCGCCGGATGCATTCGCGCCCAGGAAGGCGGCGCCGCCGAGATCAACGAACTGACCACTGCCTATCACTTTCACGAGCCTTTGGGCGTGGTCGGGCAAATCATTCCGTGGAACTTCCCGCTGCTGATGGCGGCCTGGAAACTTGCCCCGGCCTTGGCCGCCGGCAACTGCATCGTGCTCAAACCGGCGGAACAAACACCGCTGTCGATCATGGTCTTTGCTGAGCTGATCGCCGATTTGCTGCCGGCGGGTGTGTTGAACATCGTCCAAGGCTTCGGTCGTGAAGCCGGGGAAGCGTTGGCCACCAGCAAGCGCATCGCCAAGATCGCCTTCACCGGTTCCACACCGGTCGGCGCGCACATCATGCATTGCGCCGCCGAGAACATCATTCCAAGCACGGTCGAGCTGGGCGGCAAGTCGCCGAACATCTTCTTCGAAGACATCATGAACGCCGAGCCCCAGTTCATCGAAAAAGCCGCCGAAGGCCTGGTGCTTGCGTTCTTCAACCAGGGCGAAGTCTGCACCTGCCCATCGCGGGCGCTGGTGCAAGAGTCGATCTACGAGCCGTTCATGGCCGAAGTGATGAAGAAGATCGTCAAGATCAAACGCGGCAACCCGCTGGACACCGAAACCATGGTCGGCGCCCAAGCGTCGGAGCAGCAATACGACAAGATCCTCTCGTACCTCAAAATCGCTCAGGAGGAGGGGGCTGAACTCCTCACCGGTGGTGCCGCCGAGCGGCTTGAAGGTGACCTGTCCAGCGGCTATTACATCCAGCCGACGCTGCTCAAGGGCCACAACAAGATGCGCGTGTTCCAGGAGGAAATCTTCGGCCCGGTGGTGGGCGTCACCACCTTCAAGGATGAAGCTGAAGCGCTGGCGATTGCCAACGACAGCGAGTTTGGCCTCGGTGCCGGTCTCTGGACCCGCGACATCAACCGCGCCTACCGCATGGGCCGGGCGATCAAGGCTGGGCGCGTGTGGACCAACTGCTACCACCTGTACCCGGCGCACGCGGCGTTCGGTGGTTACAAAAAGTCCGGCGTCGGTCGGGAAAACCACAAAATGATGCTCGATCACTACCAGCAGACCAAAAACCTGCTGGTCAGCTACGACATCAATCCGCTGGGGTTCTTCTGACCCTTGGAATCACCGTAACCCCTTGTGGGAGCGAGCTTGCTCGCGAAAGCGATCTGTCAGTCAACGAATGTGTTGAAAGTGACGCCGTCTTCGCGAGCAAGCCCGCTCCCACATGGGTCTGCAGCGTATGGGAAATCGAGCAACACCCCCTACCAACGCACCCCGCATTCTCCTTCGAAAGTAGCATTCGGGCGCCCGGCGCCCCGTGCATTAATGGCTTTACCGGAATCGCCCGGCACAAGAAGAGGATTGACCCATGTGGACTAAACCCGCGTTTACCGATCTGCGCATTGGCTTCGAAGTGACGATGTATTTCGCCAACCGTTGATTGCTCACCCGGCCAGCCATCGGGTTGGCCGGGCCTGCCTTTGGAGCCTCATTCATGCACATTCGCGTTCTCGGCTCGGCTGCTGGTGGCGGTTTCCCGCAGTGGAATTGCAACTGCCACCAGTGCGCCGGGATGCGCAATGCCAGCCTGCGGGCACAACCGCGTACCCAGTCCTCGATTGCCTTGAGCGACAACGGTGTGGATTGGGTGCTGTGCAATGCTTCTCCGGACATTCGTGCGCAACTGGCGAGTTTTCCGCTGTTGCAGCCGGCTCGCCGACTGCGTGACAGCGCCATCGCCGGCGTCGTGCTGCTCGACAGCCAGATCGATCACTGCACCGGCCTGCTGAGCCTGCGCGAAGGCTGTCCGCATGCCGTCTGGTGCACCGAACGGGTTCATCAGGACCTGAGCAGCGGCTTCCCGCTGTTCAACATGTTGCGTCACTGGAACGGTGGGTTGCAGTGGCAACCGATCGGCCTGGATCGCCAGCCATTCAACATTCCTGCCTGCCAGCACTTGCGCTGGCGTGCGATTCCCCTGGTGAGCAACGCACCACCGTACTCGCCCAATCGCGACCATCCGCAACCGGGCGACACCATCGGTTTGTTCGTCGAGGATCGACGCAGCGGCGCATCACTCTTCTACGCGCCGGGGCTGGGACAAATCGATGACGAAGTGCTGAGCTGGATGCAGCGTGCTGATTGTTTGCTGCTGGACGGCACCCTGTGGCGTGACGACGAAATGCGCGTCTGCGAAGTCGGCCAGAGCCTGGGCAGTGAAATGGGGCACCTGTCGCAAAGTGGCCCCGGCGGCATGCTTGAAGTGCTGGACGGTTTTACCCGCCAGCGCAAGGTGCTGATCCACATCAACAACACCAACCCGATCCTCGACGAAGACTCGGCCGAGCGCGCCTTGCTGGAGCGGCGTGGAATCGAAGTGGCTTATGACGGCATGAGTATTGAGCTTTAGCGGATGGCCCCATCGCGGGCAAGCCACGTTCCCACAGTTGATCGCGTGATCCTGTGGGAGCGTGGCTTGCCCGCGATGAGGCCAGACCCGACAGCGAAAATCCATCGGAGACCCGCAATGACCAGCCCCGCAATGACACCCACCGAATTCGAAACCGCCCTGCGCGCGAAAGGCGCGTACTACCACATTCATCACCCCTTCCACCAAGCCATGTACGCCGGCCGCGCGAGCCGTGAGCAGATTCAGGGCTGGGTCGCCAATCGCTTCTATTACCAGGTGAACATTCCGCTCAAGGATGCCGCGATCCTCGCCAACTGCCCGGACCGCGACGTGCGCCGTGAGTGGTTGCAACGGATTCTCGACCACGACGGCGTGCCCGGCAGTGAAGGCGGCATCGAAGCCTGGCTGCGTCTGGGCGAAGCGGTGGGGCTGGATCGCGAGCAGATTCTGTCCCAAGAGTTGGTGCTGCCCGGCGTGCGATTCGCCGTCGATGCCTATGTCAATTTCGCCCGCCGTGCCTGCTGGCAGGAAGCGGCGAGCAGTTCGCTGACCGAGCTGTTTGCCCCGCAGATCCATCAGTCCCGACTCGACGCTTGGCCGACGCATTACCCGTGGATCGACATGGGCGGTTATGACTATTTTCGCAACCGCTTGAGTCAGGCCCGGCGCGATGTGGAACACGGCTTGCGCATTACCCTGGCGCACTACGTCACGCGTGAGGCGCAGCAACGCATGCTCGAGATCCTGCAATTCAAACTCGACGTGCTGTGGAGCATGCTCGACGCCATGAGCATGGCCTACGAGCTGGAGCGCCCGCCATATCACACCGTCACGGCCGATAAGGTCTGGCACCGGGGGATTGCCCTGTGAGCCTGATCCATCGCGAGTCGTTGCCGTCGTTGCGCCAGGGCTTTCGTTTGCAATGGGAGCCCCGCCAGGACTGTCACGTGCTGCTGTACCCCGAAGGCATGATCAAACTCAACGCCAGCGCCGGACAGATCCTCGATCTGGTGAATGGCCGGCGCAGTGTCTCGGCGATCATAGAACGACTGACCGAAAATTTTCCCGGCGTACCGGGGATTGATGAGGATGTGCTGGCGTTCCTGGAGGTGGCCCATGCGCAATTCTGGATTGAATGATTCACCCGTCGGCCCACCGCTGTGGCTGTTAGCCGAGCTGACCTACCGCTGCCCGCTGCAATGCCCGTATTGTTCCAACCCGCTGGATTTTGCCCAACACGGCGAGGAGCTGAGCACCGAGGAGTGGATTCGGGTGTTTCGCGAGGCCCGTGAGATGGGCGCCGCGCAATTGGGTTTTTCCGGCGGTGAACCATTGGTGCGACAGGACCTGGCCGAACTGATCAAAGCTGCGCGAGACATGGGCTACTACACCAACCTGATCACCTCGGGCATTGGCCTGACCGAGCAGAAAGTCCGTGACTTCAAAGTGGCCGGGCTGGACCATATCCAGATCAGCTTTCAGGCAGCCGACGAAGCGGTCAACAACCTGCTTGCCGGCTCCCGCAAGGCCTTCGCCCAGAAACTGGCCATGGCCCGCGCGGTAAAAGACCAGGGTTATCCCATGGTGCTGAACTTCGTCACCCATCGGCACAACATTGACCAGATCGCGCAGATCATTGACTTGTGCCTGGCGCTGGAAGCGGATTTTGTCGAGTTGGCCACGTGCCAATTCTACGGCTGGGCCGAACTCAATCGCGTCGGCCTGCTGCCCACCCGCGAACAACTGCAGCGCGCCGAGCGCATCACCAACGAGTATCGCGCACGGCTTGAGGCCCAGGGCCACCCGTGCAAGCTGATCTTCGTCACGCCGGATTATTACGAAGAACGCCCCAAAACCTGCATGAACGGTTGGGCCAATCTGTTTCTCGACATCACCCCGGACGGCACCGCGCTGCCTTGCCACAGCGCCCGCCAGTTGCTGGTGCAGTTTCCCAACGTGCGCGAGCACAGCATCGAGCACATCTGGACCGATTCGTTTGGCTTCAACCGTTTTCGTGGCGATGACTGGATGAAGGAACCGTGCCGCTCGTGCGATGAAAAGCACAAGGATCTGGGCGGATGCCGCTGCCAGGCGTTCATGCTCACCGGCGATGCCGCCAATGCCGACCCGGTGTGCAGCAAGTCGCCGCACCACGGCGTGATCCTCAAGGCCCGGGAAGAAGCCGAGGCTGTGGGGCAGGGCATGGAACACCTGACGTTGCGCAACGAAAAGGCCTCGCGACTGATCTACCGCGGATAGTCGCCATACGTCGATCCCTGTGGGAGCGGGCTTGCCCGCGATAGCGGCTTAACATTCAACATCTATGTTGACTGACATTCCGTCTTCGCGGGCAAGCCCGCTCCCACAGTGGATCTGCGGTGAATGCACAAAGTGCTGTTCTTTGGTCTGATTGCATTCACGGTTGGATGGTTTAGTGTGGGTTCTATCTTTCAAAACAATAAGAACAGGCTTTCCAATGAGCCAGAGTCTCAGCCAGTTGCGTAAGTTCGTGTCTCCAGAAATCATCTTCGGTGCCGGCTGTCGGCACAATGTCGGCAATTACGCCAAGACCTTTGGCGCCCGCAAAGTCCTGGTGGTCAGCGACCCCGGGGTGATTGCCGCCGGCTGGGTTGCCGATGTCGAGGCCAGCCTGCAAGCCTTGGGTATCGACTACTTCCTGTACGCCGATGTTTCGCCCAACCCGCGGGTCGAAGAAGTGATGCTCGGCGCCGAGCTGTACCGGGAAAACCATTGCGATGTGATCGTCGCCGTCGGCGGTGGCAGCCCGATGGATTGCGGCAAAGGCATCGGCATTGTCGTTGCTCACGGACGCAGCATTCTCGAATTCGAAGGCGTGGACACCATTCGCGTGCCCAGCCCACCCCTGATCCTGATCCCGACCACCGCCGGCACGTCGGCTGATGTCTCGCAGTTCGTGATCATTTCCAACCAGCAAGAACGCATGAAGTTCTCCATCGTCAGCAAGGCGGTGGTGCCGGACGTCTCGTTGATCGACCCGGAAACGACCCTGAGCATGGACCCGTTCCTGTCGGCGTGCACCGGCATCGACGCGTTGGTGCACGCCATCGAAGCGTTTGTCTCCACCGGCCATGGGCCGCTGACAGATCCCCATGCGCTGGAAGCCATGCGGTTGATCAACGGCAACCTGGTGCAAATGATTGCCAACCCCACGGACATCGCCCTGCGCGAGAAGATCATGCTCGGCAGCATGCAAGCCGGGCTGGCGTTCTCCAACGCGATTCTTGGCGCGGTGCACGCCATGTCCCACAGCCTGGGCGGGTTCCTCGATCTGCCCCATGGCCTCTGTAACGCGGTGTTGGTGGAACATGTGGTGGCGTTCAATTACAGCTCGGCGCCGGATCGCTTCAAGGTCATCGCCGAGACCTTCGGCATCGATTGCCGTGGCCTGAACCACCGGCAGATCTGCGCGCGGCTGGTGGAGCATCTGATCGCGCTCAAACACGCGATCGGCTTCCACGAGACTCTTGGCTTGCACGGGGTCAGTACGGCAGACATTCCGTTCCTGTCGCAACACGCCATGCACGACCCGTGCATCCTGACCAATCCGCGCGAATCCAGCCAGCGTGATGTCGAGGTCGTCTATGGCGAAGCCCTCTGACGATCAGCAACGGGCACTGGCGGGGTTACTCGGGTTAGGCAGCCATTCGGCGCGCAAGAGTCATTACCCGGAACTGGCCGCGCGGCTCGACGACCTGGAAGCCGAGCGCAATCGCTACAAATGGCTGTTCGAAAACGCGGTCCAGGGGATTTTCCAGGCCAGCCTGCAAGAAGGCATGCGGGCCGCCAACCCGGCGTTGGCGCACATGCTCGGTTATCAGAACCCGCAAGAGGTGCTGTTTTCCCTGGCGGACCTGGCGAGCAACCTGTTTGTCGGCGGGGCCAGCGAGTTGGAAAACATCGGCGAAATCCTCAAGCATCAACGCAGCCTGCACGGCTATGAAACCCAGTTGCGGCGCAAGGACGGCAGCAGCCTCGATGTATTGATGAACCTGTTGCTCAAACCCGATCAGGAAGGTCTGGTTGAAGGGTTTGTCGCTGACATCACCGAACGCAAACAAGCCCAGCAGCGTTTACAGCAACTCAACGACGAACTGGAGCAGCGGGTCGCTGCGCGCACCGATGAGTTGCTGGAAGCCAACCGCAACCTGCAACAGCAAATCACCCAACGCAAGCAGATTGCCGAAGCCTTGCGCGATGCCCGCGACGCCGCCGAGGCCGCCAATCGCAGCAAGGACAAGTACCTCGCGGCGGCCAGTCACGACTTGCTGCAACCGCTTAACGCCGCACGCTTGCTGATCTCGACGTTGCGTGAGCGAAAACTGCCTGACGTTGAACAGGTCCTGGTCGAGCGCACTCATCAGGCGCTGGAGGGGGCGGAAGATTTGCTCACTGATTTGCTGGATATTTCCCGGCTCGATCACGCCGCGGTGAAACCCGACGTTGCCCTTTATCGTCTCGACGAATTGCTCGGGCCGCTGGTGTCCGAATTTCAGTCGGTCGCCGAGGCGGCAGGGCTGAACCTGCGGGTGCATGTGGGCGAATACGCCATCAGCACCGACCTGCGCCTGATGACGCGCATCCTGCGTAACTTCCTCAGTAACGCCTGCCGCTACACCGACGAGGGCAGCATTCTGCTGGGCGCCAGGCGTCGCGGCGAGATGCTGCGCCTGGAGGTCTGGGACACCGGGCGTGGAATCGCTGCGGACCGACTGGATTCGATTTTCCTGGAGTTCAACCAACTCGACGTCGGACGTGCCGCCGACCGCAAAGGCGTGGGGCTGGGCCTGGCCATTGTTGAGCGCATCGGCAAGATTCTCGGTTATCGGATTCGGGTTAAATCGGTGCCGGGGCGAGGCTCAATGTTCAGCATCGACGTACCGATTTCCCATGAGGTTCCGCTGCCGATCAGCCAGGCCGCGCCTCAGTTGACCACGGGCAATCCCTTGCCGGGTCGACGCCTGCTGGTGCTGGACAACGAAGTCAGCATTCTCGAAAGCATGAGCGCGCTGCTCGGGCAGTGGGGGTGTGAGGTGGTCACGGCCACGGATGAATCCTCGGCGCTGGCGGCGCTTCGCGGGCAAGCGCCGGAACTGATCCTGGCGGACTATCACCTCGATCATGGCGTGGTCGGTTGCGATGTGGTCAGGCATTTGCGTGAGCATTATGGCCAGGTGATTCCGGCGGTGATCATCACGGCGGACCGCACGGATCAGTGTCGGCGCTCGTTGCAGCGACTCGGCGCGCCGCTGCTGAACAAACCGGTGAAGCCCGGCAAGCTGCGTGCGGCGCTGAGTCAGATGCTCGGGTAATGGCGTTATCCGAGCGCGCGATATTGCAGGCTGAATCCAAGCTCCGCCGACTGGTCTTGCTCCAGCAACCGCAGCCCTGGACGCCCCGGCAGGTGATGTGCGTTGACGGGGTGGCTTACCGGTTCGATGCAGAAAAACTCCAGACCGACCGGGCAATAGAGCAAGTAGTAATCGCTGCCGGTGGCCTGGCATTCCAGCGAATAACCGAGGTCGGGTTGCTGGATCAGGCAATGGCCATCCCAGTGGCAGAAACCATTGTCGACCAGTGACGCGGGTAAATTGCCCTGTTGACGAAAGTCCCAGTCGGCGGGCAGCGCAATCAATTCCGTCGGCAGTTTCGAGCCATCGCACAACCAGACTTGCTCAGCCTTGGCCTGTAGCTGTGTGTTCGCGGTGCGCGGAAAGTAAGGGTGCAAACCGAGGCCATGCCACGCGGCACGGTCGGCCAAGTGGGTGACCTGTAATTCGATGCTCAACTGACCGTTGCTCAGACGAATCCGTTGCCGGGCGCGATAAGCGAACGGCGTGCTGCTGTCGAGTTGCAGAATTACTTCATTGGCCGATTGCGACACCACCTGCCACGGTTGCTGCCAGGCGCTGCCGTGAATCGGCAGCGGATCGGTCAGGCTGTTGGGCGCCAACGCCAGCCAGCCATCGGGGCAATCGAACCCACCTTCGGCGATGCGGTTGGACCACGGCGCCAGGGGATAGCAACCGAGTTTTCCCGGCAGGCCGGTGTTCAACGCCTGGGCGTCATTGTGACGGAGCAGCGGTTGGCCAGTGCTGCGCACCGTCCAGTTGACGAGGCTGCCGCCGAGTTCGGGGGCGAGGGTGAGGTGGGTCAGTTCGTCTTCGAGTTCGAGCAGTGTAGGCGTCATCTAAATAGGCTCATGCGTTGAACCGGGGTTCCGGCAATCCGGTAACGCCGGGATCGAGGGCGAACACACCGCCGGCCAGGGACTGTTCATCATGGTCATCGCCGGGGCGGATCGAGGTCACGAACAACGTATCCAGTCGACTGCCACCGAAGGCGCACATGCTGGGCTTCTTCACCGGGACGGCGAGTGAACGATCCAGTCGACCGTCGGGGGTAAAGCGGTGAACCAATCCGGCGTCATTGCCGCAGATCCAGTAGCAACCTTCAGCGTCGACAGCGGCGCCGTCAGGGCGGCCGGGGAACTGTTTCATGTCGACAAACAACCGCCGATTGGACGGTGTGCCGCTGTCGAGGTCGTAGTCAAAGGTCCAGATTTTCTGAACGTCGGGATGCGAGTCGGACAGGTACATCGTCCGGCCATCCGGGCTGAAACCCAGGCCGTTCGGGACAATAAACCCGCCCAGTTGCGCCTCCAGCGGCCCGCGTTGACCGGTGCTGTAGCGGTAAAGCGTGCCGTCGGCGGCGTTGGCGCCCATGTTTAACACCATGCTGCCCGCCCAGAAACGCCCCTGACGGTCGCAACGACCATCGTTCAGGCGCATGTCCGAGCGGGCGTGGTCGACGTGGGCGAGCAATTGACTGTCGAGGCTGCCGTCGGTGTGCGGGTGCAGATGGAAAAACCCGCTTTCCATCCCGGCCACCCAGCCACCGTCGCGGTGGCGAGTGATGCACGCGAGCATTTCCGGCGCGGTCCACGCATCGACGTGCCCGCTGGCGGCATTCCAGCGTTGCAGGGCCCCTGCAGGAATATCGACCCAGTACAGGGCGTTTTCCTCGGGGACCCACACCGGGCATTCACCAACAGCGTTACGGGCATCGACAATCAATTCGGCTTGCATGGCCACATTCCCTTGGTTTTTTGTTGTTGGGGGTCAGTCGCCGAACGGGCCCGACGCGACAAACGCACCACCCTGGTAAACCATCGCCGGGTCATCAGCGGCCGGCATCGGTTGGGCCTCGATTTTTTCGCGGAATACTTCGGAGTTGTCCTGTGGTTGATAACCCAGGCCGGATGCGAAACGGTTGTCCCACCAAACGTTCTTGTTGTCGGACACGCCATATACCACGGTGTGGCCGACGTTCGGGGCGTACAAGGCGCATTCCAGCAAGTGGGTGAGGTCGCCGAAGCTCAGCCACGTGCTCATCATGCGGCGGTTTTGCGGTTCCGGGAAGGAGGAGCCGATACGCACGCTGACGGTCTCAATGCCGTAGCGATCAAAATAAAAACTGGCCATGTCTTCACCGTAGGACTTGGATAAACCGTAGTAGCTGTCCGGGCGACGTGGGGAGTGGGCGTCGATGACCTGGTCTTGCTTGTAGAAACCGATCACGTGGTTGGAGCTGGCAAAGATGACCCGCTTGACGCCATGCCGACGCGCGGCTTCATAGATGTGGAACACGCCACAGATGTTGGCACCGAGGATCTGCTCGAACGAGTGCTCGGTCGACACACCGCCAAAGTGCAGGATCGCGTCCACGCCTTCGACCAATTGATGCACGGCCTGCTTGTCTGCCAGATCACACGGCACGATTTCTTCGCGGTCATCGATTGCCGGAGCGAGATCGACGATGTCCGACAGGCGAATCACATGGGCGTAAGGGCGCAGGGTTTCGCGCAAGACTTTACCCAGGCCACCGGCGGCACCGGTCAGCAGCAGGCGATTGAAAGGGAGGCGGGTGGTTGTAGTAGTCATGGGAATCCTGGACAAACAGTTGTTGTTATTGATTCGTTGTAGGTTGTCGTACGACTATGTGGAAGTATCGTAAGGCTCTCCGGGTCTTGTCAACGCGACGTTGGTTGAAATGGACAGAGGGTCGTTTCATTACATCCGCCGACAATCTTCCAGACTGTAGAGCACCCTGTGGGAGCGAGCTTGCTCGCGATGGCGGTGGTTCAGTCAACGAATGTGCTGATTGAAAGATAGCTATCGCGAGCACGCTCGATCCCACAGGGGATTGTGGTAATCCCTGAAAAACGTCGGCGTTACAGCAACGAAATCGGGTAGCTGATGAAAATACGGTTTTCATCGAATTCGTTGGTGCTGAAGCTCTTGCGGATGCTCGCGTTGCGCCATTTGACGTTGAGGTTCTTCAACGGACCGCTCTGCACCGTGTAGGCCAGTTCCGATTCGCGGCCCCATTCGGTGCCGTCGGTAATCTTCCCGGTGTGCACGTTATCACCGCTGATGTAGCGGTTCATCAGGGTCAGGCCAGGTACACCCAAGGCGACGAAGTTGTAGTCGTGGCGCACTTGCCAGGATTTTTCCTGGGCGTTGTCGTAGCTGGAGTTGTAGCTGTCGTTGGCCAGGGTGCCGCCGCTGGTGCCGTTGACGCGCATCCATTGATCGTCACCGGTGAGCTTTTGCAGGCCGACGTAGAAGGTGCTACCGCCGTATTTGGCAGAGAGCAGGGCGAACGCTGTTTTGTTGTCGAGGTCGCCAGCCAGGGCGCTGCCGTTTTCCTTGCCGATGAAGTAACCAAGGTTGGCGCCGAGGGTCCAGTCGCCGATCGGCTGGCTGTGGCTCAGGTTGAAATACTGTTGCTGGTAGATGTCGCTGAGTTCGGCGTACCACACGCCGATCTGGGTGTGTTTGTCATTGAACGCGTATTCACCGCCGCCGAAGTTGAACCGGTCCGATGAGAAGGCAGCGGATTTGCCGTTCATAAACATGTTTTCCATGCTCGCATCGTTACGCGGACTGTTCTGGCGGAACTGACCGCCATACAGCGTCAGGCCGCTGATCTCGGTGGACGTAACCTGACCGCCGCGGAAGGTTTGCGGCAGCGAACGGCCGTCGTCGGAGCGCAGGATTGGGAGTACCGGCATCCATTCACCGACCTTCAGTTCGGTCTTCGAAATCTTGCCTTTGAGCGCCACACCCAAGCGGCCGAAATTGTCGACCGGGCGGCCATCACTGTCGATCGGCAGCAGTTGCGTACCACCGGTGCCTTTACCGCCGTCGAGTTTTTGCGAATACAGACCGAGCACGTCCACGCCGAAGCCGACAGTGCCCTGGGTGAACCCGGATCTGGCGTCGAGAATGAAGTTTTGCGTCCACTCTTCAGCCTTGCCTTGCGGATACGCCGGGTTGGTGTAGTTGCGGTTGAAGTAGGCGTTGCGCAGGTTCAGCGTGGCCTTGGCGTCGTCGGTGAAACCTTCGGCATGGCTGGCCATCGGCAGGGCGAGGGCAAGTCCGCTGCAACCAATGAGGCTCAGGGTATGGCGGCGTTTGAAAATCGGGGTGGGGGTGTGGGCGGACGAATTGCGGACGAGCTTGCTCACGGTGACGCTCCCTTGTTTCTTGTTGTTTTTATTTTTGTCATACGTCGTCGTACAACATTGGCGGCGATTATTTGCGAGAGCTCGAAGGCTTGTCAATCAGAAGTTATACGATGACCAATTGCTATTGGTCTGGACAAAAAAAGCCTGTTGGGCGTCAGCTGGCGATCATGGGGGGCATGGTGCCCAGGAGGGAAACCGCTGCGACTGCGCCCATCCCCAGCATCCATTCGAGGATCACGCTGGTTTTGAGTGTCGACAGACGCTGCTCGCAGTCGTTGATGCGCAGGCGATTGAACAGGGCCAACCCGAGCATCGCCGCAATCAGCGCCACCTTGATCAACAGGATCAACGCAAAACCAGTGAACAACGGCGTCGGCCAGAACACCCCGGTCAAGACCCGAACGTTGATCAATCCGGTGATCAGCAGCCCCGCCACCAAGCCATAACCGACACCACTGAAACGCTGCAATATCGCTTTGACGGGCTGCCCTGCCGGTTGACGCAAGATCATCACCAACAGCATCAACCCGCCGAGCCATGCACCCACGCAGGTCAGGTGAACGATTTGATTGAGCATCAACAACTGGCCGTTGAGCCCGTCCAGCATCGCGCCATGACCGACTGGCGCGAGGGTCGCCAGCAATAGACTGACGAGGCCGATTCGCAGCAGCTTGCTGGCCCGCCACGGACTCAGCAGCAACGCCACCAACACTCCATTGAGCAGCAAGTGCCAGCGCCAGACCTGGCCAAAAAACGTGTTGCCCAACACCAGATTCAGGGTCGACGGATCGAACGCCGCCTCCCACGCTCCGGCCATGCTCGCGGTGATCAGCAGCAACCAGGCAACGCCGCTGGCCAACGCCACAGCAGCAAGCCAACGACTGGTCAACGCCAGTTTTCGATCGAGGTGTTCAGCGCGGCCATTGAGCAACAACGGTCGAAACACCCACGCCCCGAACAGCATCAGCACCATGGTGAAATGCACGAAGCGACACAGCACCATCGCGCTCGTCATGAATTACTGGCCCACCTTGAAGGCGTAGGCGCCTTCACTTTTGTGGGTGTCGACGGACACCGCGTGCCACTCGACTTTATAAGTGCCCGCGGTCAGCGGTGCGGCAGGCGTCACGATCAGGGTTTTCTTGTCGCTGCCTTCGGTGGCGAGGCTCTTGAGCGGCACCGCGGCGCCGTCCCTGGTGAGCGTGACCTTGGTGAACGTCGCTTCAACGCCTTCGGAAAATTCCAGGCGCAACTGCGCGGGCGCGCTCACGGTGCTGTCGGCGGCCGGCGTCTGGCCTTTGAGATGGGCGTGGGCCCACACCGACGAAGCGGCCAGCAGCGAGCCGAGGAGGGCGGTGGTGACCAGGGCTTTCTTGAGCATCGTGGATACCTCTGAGGCAGGTTCGAAGTGGCGCCAGTTTACCCGCCGACCGCTGAGTGTCGAAGTTTCGTTTTAGCCTGTCGCCGTGATGCAGAGCCGGATGCTAGTCTTGGCCAACGCTGGTGTCAGGGAGCCCTCATGGGCAATCACAAGATCGGGATTCGTCGCAGTAACGTCGAAAAAATTCTGCTGGGGGCGGAAAAGGTCTTCGCCGAGAAAGGCTTTGGCGGCACCGCCATGGCCGACATCGCTGCCGAAGTGCAACTGCCGCGCTCCAACCTGCATTACTACTTCAGCACCAAGACCGAGTTGTACAGCGCGGTGTTGTTCGATCTGCTGGAAGTGTGGAAACAGGACGCGTTGTGCTTCGAGATGTTCGACGATCCGCGCGTGGTGCTCAGCAGCTACATCCGCGCCAAGATGAACCACTCGCGCAGTCGGCCTTACGGCTCGAAAGTGTGGGCCAACGAGATCATCCACGGTGCGCCGACTTTGGGCGAGGCGCTGGACGTCAGCCTGTACGACTGGGCGAAGATGAAAGAAGCGAAAATCCGTCAGTGGGTGGACGACAAACGCATCCTGCCGGTGGAACCTTCGAGCTTGCTGTACATGATCTGGGCGTCGACCCAGCACTATGCGGACTTTGATCATCAGGTGAACATTTTGAATGATCATCAGCCGTTGTCGGACATGCAGTTCGAGCGGGCGGTGCAGACGGTGACCAGCGTGATTTTGCGGGGGATCGGCCTGGAGCCGTGATGTGTGTGGTGGTGCTGCGGGCCCGTTCGTGAGCAGGCTCCCACATTGGAATACTTACAAATGTGGGAGCGAGCCTGCTCGCGAGGGGCCGGTCAGGCGCTGCAACACTCAGACCGCGACATGGTACGGGTTCCTCGGATCATGATTCCAATCCAGAAACGGCTTGCCCGTGTCCGTCGGCACCATCTCGATACAGTCCTGCACCGGGCAGGTGATCTGGCACAGGTTGCAGCCCACACACTCCTCATCAATCACTGAATACTGATGCGTCCCGTCCGCCTGCTTCACGCTGGCAATCGCCTGGTGCGACGTATCCTCGCAGGCGATGTGGCAGCGCCCACACCCAATGCATGCCTCCTGATCAATCTTGGCGATTACCTGATAGTTGATATCGAGGTACTTCCAATCCGTGGTATTGCCCACGGCCCGCCCGGAAAAATCCGAAATGCTGGCGTAGCCTTGACTGTCCATCCAGCGTGACAAACCGTCCTTCATTTCCTCAACGATCCTGAAACCATGCAGCATCGCCGCTGTGCACACCTGCACCGAGCCGCTGCCCAATGCAATAAATTCCGCCGCATCGCGCCAACTGCCAATGCCGCCAATGCCGGAAATCGGCAGGCCTTGAGTCTGCGGGTCACGGGCGATTTCGGCGATCATGTTCAGCGCAATCGGCTTGACCGCCGAGCCGCAATAACCACCGTGGGTGCTTTGGCTGCCCACGATCGGGTTGGCGACCATGCGCTCCAGATTCACGCTGGTGATCGAGTTGATCGTGTTGATCAGCGACACCGCATCCGCACCGCCGCGATGGGCCGCGCGGGCGGCGACGCGGATGTCGGTGATGTTCGGTGTGAGCTTGACGATCACCGGCAGCGAGCAATACGTCTTGCACCAGCGGGTGACCTGTTCGACGTACTCCGGCACCTGGCCGACCGCCGCGCCCATGCCCCGTTCCGGCATGCCATGGGGGCAGCCGAAGTTCAGTTCGATGCCGTCGGCGCCGGTGGCTTCCACCAGCGGCAGGATGAATTTCCAGGATTCCTCGACGCAGGGCACCATCAGCGACACGATCAGCGCACGGTCCGGCCAGTCCTTTTTGACCTGGGTGATTTCCCGCAGATTGATTTCCAGCGAGCGGTCGGTAATCAGCTCGATGTTGTTGAAACCCACCACCTCACGGTTGGCGCCGAAATGCGCCGAGTAGCGTGACGACACGTTGACCGCCGCCGGGTCTTCACCCAGGGTTTTCCAGACCACGCCGCCCCATCCGGCCTCAAAGGCGCGGACCACGTTGTAGGCCTTGTCGGTCGGCGGCGCGGAGGCCAGCCAGAACGGATTGGGCGCTTTGATGCCGGCGAAAACAATCGAGAGATCGGCCATTTACGCAGCCTCCACGTTGAGCATCAGTTGAGCATTGATCGCCTCGGCGGCGCGTTTGCCATGTTGCACGGCTTGCACGGTGAGGTCCTGATCGAGGCTGGTGCAGTCGCCGCCGGCATACACGCCGGGGATGCTGGTGCGCAATTGTTCATCCACCTCAATCCGCTCGCCCTGACGCTTGAGCTCACGGGCCAGCGGATCGACGAGGGCGCTGCCATCTAAGGCCTGACCGATGGCTTTGAAGATGGCGTCAGCGGCCAGTTCGAAGGTTTGCCCGGTGGTTTGCAGGCGACCGTCCACCAGATGGGTGCGGGCAAAGCGCATGCCACGCACCTGGCCTTGGTCGTCGAGCAGCACGTCTTCCGGCTGCGCCCACGTCAGCAAACGCACCTGATTGGCCTTGGCAATGTCCTGTTCATGACCGGTGGCGCCCATGTCTTCCACGCCACGGCGGTACACCAGATTCACATCGCGAGCGCCGAGACGGGCCATTTGCACGGCCATGTCGATGGCGGTATTGCCGGCGCCGAGGACGATGCAATGGTCAGCCAGCGGCAGTTGCGTCAGGTCATCGGCCTGGCGCAGTTCGCGAATGTAATCGGTGGCGGCGAGCAGACCGGGCGCTTCTTCATGGGGCAGGCCGAGTTGTTTGCTGGCATTCAGGCCAAGGCCGAGAAACACCGCGTCGAATTGTTGATGCAAGTCGCTGAGGCTCAAGTTGTCGCCGAGCTTTTGCCCGTGGCGGATTTCGATGCCACCGATTTGCAGGAGGAACTCCAGCTCCTTCTGCGCGTAGTCGTCCACCAGTTTGTACCTGGCAATCCCGTATTCGTTGAGGCCACCGGCCTTTTCCCGGGCTTCGAAAATCACCACGTCATGGCCGTGCATCGCGCTGCGGTGCGCACAGGACAAACCGGCCGGCCCGGCACCCACTACGGCGATGCGTTTGCCGGTTGATGCCGCACGCGCGAACGGGTGTTCGCTGAAGTGTGCGTTGTCGACGGCGTAGCGTTGCAGCAAGCCGATCAAGACCGGTGCGCATTCTTGGTCGTTGTTGCGCACGCAGGCTTGCTGACAGAGGATTTCCGTTGGGCACACACGGGCGCAACTGCCGCCGAGAATGTTCGCCGAGAGGATTTTCTGCGCAGCGCCCTGAACGTTTTCTTGATGGATATTGCGGATGAACGACGGAATGTCGATCTCGCTGGGACAGGCGTTCACGCAGGGCGCGTCGTAGCAATACAGGCAACGCGAGGCTTCCAGATGGGCCTGGCGGTCGTTGAGCGGCGGCGCCAGGTCGGTGAAATGGCCGGCGAGGGCGGCGGCATTCTCATAAGGATGCGGGAGGTGGTTCAGGGTCTTGATCACGGTTTTAGCCTCACGGTGATGGAGGTGCTGCCTCTGTCGGGCATTGTTTTTGTGTTGTCAGGGCTGCCGCCATCGCGGGCAAGCCACGCTCCCACATTTGAAATGCATTCCCCTGGGGGAGCGTGGCTTGCCCGCGATAGGCCGACGGCCGCTTTCAGCGTTTCACAGCAGTAGGTTTGTTCAACTCAGCCCGCTTGCTCAACAAATCAAACACCGCCGGATACGCCGGCCGTTCGACATACCGTCCCGCACCGCGCTCGGCGCGCAAATCGCCATCGGCCCAGACCACGCGGCCCTGGCTGATGGTGTGGCTCGGTACGCCGCGCACGGTCTTGCCTTCAAAGATGTTGAAGTCGACCTGCTGGTGATGAGTCTTGGCTGAAATCGTCCGCGTGCCTTCCGGATCCCACAGCACCAGGTCCGCATCGGCTCCGACCCGAATCGCGCCTTTGCGCGGGTAGAGGTTGAAGATCTTCGCGGTGTTGGTGGAGGTCAGCGCCACGAAGTGCTGCATCGACAGTCGCCCGGTGTTGACCCCTTCATCCCAGAGCACCGCCATGCGGTCTTCGATACCGGCGGTGCCGTTGGGGATTTTGCTGAAGTCGTCGCGCCCGGCGGCTTTTTGTTCGGCGCAGAAGCAGCAGTGGTCGGTTGCGGTGGTGTGCAGATTGCCGGACTGCAGACCGTGCCACAGCGCGTCTTGGTGACCGCGAGGGCGGAAGGGCGGGCTCATCACGTAACCGGCGGCGGTCTGCCAGTCCGGGTGTTGGTAGACACTGTCGTCCAGCAGCAAATGCCCGGCCAGCACTTCGCCGTAGACTTGTTGGCCCTTGCTGCGGGCGTAGGTGATTTCGTCGAGGGCTTCTTTGGTCGAGACATGCACCAGGTACAGCGGCGTGCCGAGCGTCTCGGCAATGCGGATCGCCCGACTGGCCGCTTCGCCTTCCACCTGCGACGGCCGTGACAGCGGATGCGCTTCCGGGCCGGTGATGCCCTGGGCCATCAACTTGCGTTGCAGGTGATAGACCAACTCGCCATTTTCGGCATGCACGGTCGGCACCGCGCCGAGCTCCAGGCAACGCTCGAAACTCGCCACCAGCGTGTCGTCGGCCGCCATGATCGCGTTTTTGTACGCCATGAAGTGCTTGAAGCTGTTGACGCCGTGGTGACTGACTAACTCAGCCATCTCCTCGCGCACTTGCTCGCTCCACCAGGTGATCGCGACATGGAAGCCATAATCCGACGCCGACTTCTCGGCCCAGCCGCGCCACTGGTGAAACGCTTCCATCAGCGACTGCTGCGGATTGGGAATCACGAAGTCGATGATCGATGTGGTGCCACCGGCCAGTCCCGCCGCCGTGCCACTGAAAAAATCTTCACTGGCCACGGTGCCCATGAAGGGCAGTTGCATGTGCGTGTGCGGATCGATGCCGCCGGGCATCAAGTATTGGCCGCTGCCGTCGAGCACTTCGGCACCTGCCGGAACATCAAGATTATCGCCAATGGCTTTGATCACGCCGTCGGCGCAATAGACGTCGGCGCGATAACTTTCATCATGGGTGATAACGGTGGCGCCACGGATCAACAGAGACATTCCGAGTTCCTCGCAGGCAATGACCGGCTTATGCCGGTTCTAGGTGTTTTATATAAAACTGTCGCCAACAGGTTTATTCCTGTCAGCACTGTCAGGAATTGAAGCTAGTCTGAGTTTGTGAAATCAGCAAGAATATTTTTTATAAGCTTATGGCTGTTTTAACCATTTGATTAATAACGATTAAGTTTGTAAATCACCAAAATGGTGAGGCTTCTCACCATTTTGACGCACTTGACAGGTTCCAAAAATAGACGAGATTTTCTATGTGAAATCAGCCGCTTGAGGATGGTCTATGGTTGATGCGCCACGTTTCAAAAAAGTGTGATGCACCAGTTTGAGTCCCGATGATTCGGACAACTTGCCTGACATTCAGCCTGAGTGAACAGGCATGTCGCCGAAGGCTCACTGGATATATGAATAAAAACAGTAGTTTGTAACGTTTTATGGAACTGCCCGATGCGTAATCGAGGTGCCCGGCACGTTTATTGATGCCCCGGCACCTTGATGAGCAAACAATAATTCAAAGAACAGTGGAGCGGCCATGCAACAGATCAGATCGCAAGTGACCGAGCGCAACGGCTTGTATGAACTCGAAGCCGGCAGCGACGTCCTCGACAGCCCCCGTTACAACCACGACATGGCACCGACCAGTTTGCATGAGCGAACCTGGAACAAATGGCACATCACCGCACTGTGGATCGGCATGGCGATTTGTGTGCCGACCTACACCTTGGGCGGCGTGCTCACCGCGTACTTCGGGCTGACCGTGGGTGAGGCGTTGCTGGCGATCCTGTTTGCCAACATCATTGTGCTGATCCCCCTGACGCTGAACGCTTTCGCCGGCACCAAGTACGGTATCCCGTTTCCGGTGTTGCTGCGTTCAAGCTTCGGCATTCTCGGTTCCAACATCCCTTGCCTGATTCGCGCCCTGGTGGCGTGTGGCTGGTTCGGGATCCAGACAATGTTCGGCGGGCTGGCTATTCACCTGTTCCTGGGCTCGGTGTTCGAGGGCTGGAAGTCGTTAGGCGGCACCGGCGAAGTCATTGGCTTCATGGTGTTTTGGGCACTGAACCTGTGGGTCGTGATCCGGGGCGCCGAGTCGATCAAATGGCTGGAAACCCTTTCCGCGCCGCTGTTGATCCTGGTCGGCGCAGGCCTGCTGGTGTGGGCGCTGCCGAATGTGTCGATGACCGAGTTGCTGGCGATTCCGGCCAAGCGCCCGGAAGGCGCGAGCGTGGCGGGTTACTTCGCCGCCGGCCTGACGGCGATGGTCGGCTTCTGGGCCACCCTGTCGTTGAACATTCCCGACTTCAGCCGCTACGCCAAAAGCCAGAAAGACCAGATCGTCGGGCAAATTATCGGCCTGCCGCTGACCATGTTCCTGTTCGCCTCGCTGGGCGTGGTCATGACTGCCGCGTCGGTGAAACTGGTGGGCGTGACCGTCTCCGACCCGGTCACGCTGATTGGGCATATTCAGAGCCCGGTCTGGGTCGCGCTGGCCATGGCGCTGATCATTATCGCCACGCTGTCGACCAACACCGCGGCCAACATCGTGTCGCCGACCAACGATTTCCAGAACGTTGCGCCCAAGTTGATCAACCGCACCAAAGCGGTGTTGCTCACCGGGGTAGTGGGGCTGCTGCTGATGGCGCATGAACTGCTGAAAAAACTCGGGCTGATCGTCTCGGACCTGAGTCTGGAAACGGTCTACTCCAACTGGTTGCTGGGGTATTCCAGCTTGCTCGGACCGATTGCCGGGATCATGGTGGTGGATTATTTCCTGATCAAGAAACAGCAACTGGATCTGGCCGGGCTCTATCGCGATGACGTGTACCCGGCCTGGAACTGGTTCGGCTTTATCGCGTTCGGTGTGCCGGTAGCGTTGACCCTGCTGTCGCTGGGCAGCGATGCGTTCAGCTGGTTCTACAGCTATGGCTGGTTTACCGGCTCGGCGTTGGGCGGGGTGATTTATTACGGATTGTGCTCGTTGCGGCCTAGTCCATCCGTCGCGAAATCTGCGGTGTGACTGATGGCCCCATCGCGAGCAAGCTCGGCTCCCACAAGGGATCTCCAGTGGTCACAAAAACCCTGTGGGAGCCGGGCTTGCCCGCGATGGCGGCCTAAAGAACACCCAGGAAATACCTGAATAACCTATAACAACTGCCTGAGGAGATCACCATGAACGCAGCCGTAGACGTTCTGCAATCCACCCATCAGCACATCAACCGCGACCGCCTGTGGCAATCCCTCATGGAGCTCGCCAAACTTGGCGCCACGGTCAAGGGCGGTGTCTGCCGCCTCGCCCTGACTGACCTCGACCGTCAGGCTCGCGACATCTTCGTCAATTGGTGTGAAGAGGCCGGTTGCACCGTCAGCGTCGACGCCGTCGGCAACATCTTCGCCCGCCGTCCGGGCCGCAACCCGAACCTGCCACCGGTCATGACCGGCAGCCACATCGACACCCAGCCCACCGGCGGCAAGTTCGATGGCTGCTTCGGCGTGTTGGCCGGCGTCGAGGTGCTGCGCACCCTCAACGACCTGAACATCGAAACCGAAGCGCCGCTGGAAGTGGTGGTCTGGACCAACGAAGAAGGCTCGCGCTTTGCCCCGTGCATGATGGGTTCCGGGGTCTTCGCCGAAAAATTCACCCTCGAAGAAACCCTCGCCAAAGTCGACGCCGAAGGCATCACCGTGGGCCAGGCACTCAACGCCATCGGCTACGCCGGTCCGCGCCAGGTCAGCGGACATGCAGTGGGTGCTTATTTTGAAGCCCACATCGAGCAAGGCCCGATCCTCGAAGACGAACACAAAACCATCGGCGTCGTGATGGGCGCGCTCGGTCAGAAGTGGTTCGATCTCAAACTGCGCGGGGTCGAAGCCCACGCCGGTCCGACCCCGATGCACCTGCGCAAGGACGCCCTGGTCGGCGCCGCCGTGATTGTCGGTGCGGTCAACCGCGCCGCGCTCGGCCACCAACCCCATGCCTGCGGCACCGTCGGCTGCCTGCAAGCGTATCCCGGCTCACGCAATGTCATCCCCGGCGAAGTGCGCATGACCCTCGACTTCCGGCATCTGGAGCCAGCACGGCTGGACTCGATGATTGCTGAAGTGCGCCACGTGATCGAAACCACCTGCGAGCAACACGGCCTGAGCTTCGAGCTCACCCCGACGGCTGATTTCCCTGCGCTGTACTTCGACCCAGGCTGCGTCGACGCGGTACGCAACGCCGCGCAAGGCCTGGGCTTGTCGCACATGGACATCGTCAGCGGAGCAGGGCACGACGCAATCTTCCTCGCCGAACTCGGTCCTGCCGGGATGATCTTCGTGCCGTGCGAAGGCGGCATCAGCCACAACGAAATCGAAAACGCCGCACCGGATGATTTGGCGGCGGGGTGTGCGGTGTTGTTGCGGGCGATGTTGGCGGCGTCGGCGGCGATTGCGAGCGGGGAACTGGCTGCCTGACCCACCCGAGGTGCGCTGAAAAAAATCAGCGCACGTCACATACCCGAAACCTCAGCATCCTTACAAACTGTCGGGATTAAGGGATTCGTTGGACATGCAGTCACCCGGCCCCGACTGTCCCCCCTACAGGTTCTTTGCACGATCCAATCCCTGCGCGGTCGAACTTTTCACCGGGGCAAAAAGCCCCGATGTACTTGTGGAGATCCAATGAGCCAGGACGTTCTGAGTACCGAAACCAATCGTCGCCAGTTGCAGCAGATTATTGCAGGTTTGTCCGACGGCGTGATTCTGCTGGAGCCCGACCAAAGCCTACGCTGGGCCAACGACGCCGCACTGACAATGCACGGTGTCGGGCAGATCAGCGAATTGGGTGCCAATGCGCGCGAGTACGCTAAACGCTTCGCCTTGCGCTATCGCAACAATCACCCGGTGCCGAAGGACAATTACCCGATCAGTCGTGTCGCTCGAGGTGAAACGTTCAGCGATGTGCTGGTTGAAGTGAGTCCGACCGACGACGAAGAGCGCAGGTGGGTGCACCGGGTGCGCAGCATGGTACTGGCCGACAGCACCGGTGAGCCGGAATCGCTGGTTTTGATCATGGACGACGTCACCGAGTGGGCCAGCGCCGAGCAGCGTTTCGAAAAGACCTTCAATGCCAACCCGGCTCCGGCGGTGATCTGTCGCCTCAGTGATTTGCGTTACATCAAGGTCAACATTGGTTTTCTGGAGATGACGGGGTTTACCCGCGATCAGGTCATCGGCGTATCGACCTACGAACTGGACATCCTCGAAGGCGCCGAAAAGAAAGACCTGGCCATCGAGCGTCTGCGCGAACACGCCACGATTCCACAGATGAAGGCCGAGTTGCGCATGGCTGACGGTGGCAGCAAACAGGTGATCGTTGCGGGGCAGCCGCTGGAATTGAACGAAGAAGATTGCATGCTGTTTTCGTTCGTCGACATGGAGCCCCGGCACAAAGCCGAAGTTGCCCTGCGCCAGAGCGAGGAGCGCTTCGCCAAGGCGTTCCGCCTGACACCGGTGCCGACGCTGGTATGCAGCGCGCAGGATCTAGTGGTGATCGATGTTAACGAAGCCTTTCTCGATACCCTCGCGTATCCCAGCGAGGAAGTGCTCGGCAAGACCCTCGCGGAGATCGCCTTTATCGACGACAAGGCGGCTCGCACGCAGCTCTTTGCGGCGCTGGAGAAGGCCGGGAGCCTGGATTGCGTCGATGTCAGAATCCGAAAGAAAGACACGGCCCTGATGGACTGCACGATCTCCGCTGACACGGTGGATATTCAGGACAGTCCTTGTTACCTGATGGTGTTGATGGACATCACTGAACGCAAACGCACCGAGCTCGAACTGGTCGCGGCGATCGAGGAAGTGATGAAAGACGCCTCCTGGTTCAGCCGTACGCTGATCGAAAAACTCGCCAACGTGAAAAGCGTCAACTCGCCGAAGTTGCCCAACGTGTCGTTCACCGACCTGACCGCTCGCGAGCGCGATGTACTCGGTCTGATCTGCGAGGGACTTGCCGACAAGGAGATTGCCGTGCGCCTGAAACTGGCGCTCAACACAGTGCGCAATCACGTTTCGACGGTGTATTCCAAGCTCGACGTTCACAGTCGCAGCGAGGCAATTGTGTGGGCGCGGGAACGTGGACTGTTCTCCACTAAATGGCGACCCAAGAGCCAGCGCTAGGGTGCAAATGCACTAGTCAACAGGGTGCAAATGGAGGTGTTGATAGCCGAAGTCAACCTTTAGGCTGCCAAGGTGTGAGCCCAGTCTTTGACTACTTGGCCTCCTTTATGAACAGCTCAAGGAACCACCCCATGTGTCGCCACTTCAACTCCATTTTGGTCAATGAGGTTGTCAGTCAGCCGGCGGGGGAATCGCAGTGATTTACCTGACGCAATTGCGTGCGCTGCTGGAGCAGCACTTTTCGCCCCGCGCCTGCGAATGCAGTGTGTCGGGCGACAATTCCGTGACGGTGAAGCTGTATCACCCTGAATCGGGTGAAGTCGATCTGGTGGTCAGCGGATTGAAGGTGACGAGCCTCAATTCGCCGCAAGCCATGGCGTCGTTGATTGAAGAGCTGCGTTATGAATTGCAGAGCAGCAATTTGCATCGCCCGGGCGGCAGCGAGTAGGAGCTGTCGTTTATTGGGAAAAAACTAGACCTCAAAGCCTTATTTGCTGGCATTGGCCGGTGACTGGGCTATAAGAAATGCGAGGGTAAAATTTTTCTGTGACCGATCCGCGGCTTCGCGGTGTTGTTGTCGTGTCGCGGAAAACATCGATTACTTACCGCGGGTCAGCCTATGAACAGTCTTGGAAAACGTGCTTTTTCGCCGCTGTCGCTCGCCTTCTGCGTTGCGATCCTCAGTGGTTGCTCCAGTCCTCCACCGCCACCACCACCGCTACCCCCGGTAGAACGCCACTGCGAAACCATCGACAAGACCGAAGTGTTGGGTGATGCGAGGGCGGATGGGGAAGTGAAGCGGATGACCACAACCACGCGTTGCATCACCCAATAACCTTGGGTGCTTGAAGTGTTGGCTGCTTACTGTCAGTCAAGCCACAAACCCTGTGGGAGCCGAGCTCGCCCCGGGCGGCTCCCTAAGGTTTGTGGTGTGCCAGCCCTTGACAGGTTGCTGACCAATCTTGTCAGGACAAGAACCCACCGTCCACATTCAGCGAAACCCCAGTGGTGTAGCTCGACGCATCGCTCGCCAGGTACAGCACCGCGCCGGCCATTTCACTCGGATCGGCAACACGCTTGAGCGGAATCTGCTGCAACGCGGTCTTCAGAATCGCGTCGTTCTTCACCAGTGCCGAAGCAAATTTGGTGTCGGTCAGGCCCGGCAGCAGGGCGTTGCAGCGGATGCCGAATTGCGCGCATTCCTTGGCGAACACTTTGGTCATGTTGATCACGGCGGCCTTGGTCACCGAGTAGATGCCCTGGAAGATGCCTGGCGAGACGCCGTTGATCGAGGCGACGTTGATGATGCTGCCGCCACCGTTTTCGCGCATGATTTTGCCGGCTTCCACCGACATGAAGAAGTAGCCGCGGATGTTGACGTCAACGGTTTTCTGAAAGGCGCTGAGGTCAGTGTCCAGCACGTTGCAAAACTGCGGATTGGTCGCTGCGTTGTTGACCAGAATGTCGAGACGGCCGAATTGTTCCTTGATGCCGGCGAAGACCTGGCTGATCTGTTCCATTTCACCGATGTGGCATGCGACGGCAGTGGCTTTGCCGCCAGCGGCGATGATCGCGTCGGCCACATGCTGGCAACCGTCGAGCTTGCGGCTCGAGACGATGACGTGGGCACCTTGCTGGGCCAGGAGTTTGGCGATGGCTTCACCGATGCCACGGCTGGCACCGGAAACGAAAGCGATCTTGCCGTCGAGGTCGAACAACTGAGTCTTGGACATGGGGTTCTCTTATAAAAAGTCTTGTTATTGGGCCAGGCGCGTCGTCAAAGGCTGGATTTCTGGATGACTTGCAGGCTCATCTGCTCAAGCAGTTTGTTCATGTGAATGAACTGCGCGAAACGTTTGTCCTGGGTCTGACCATGGAAGAAGCGGTAGTAGATCTGCTGCACGATGCCGGCGAGGCGGAACAGACCATAGGTGTAATAGAAGTCGAAATTGTCGATCTGGATGCCCGAGCGCTCGGCGTAGTAATCGACGAACTCACGGCGGGTCAGCATGCCCGGAGCGTGGCTCGGCTGACGGCGCATCAGTTGCACCGGTGCCGGGTCGCCGGCTTCGATCCAGTAGGCGAGGGTGTTGCCCAAATCCATCAGCGGGTCGCCGAGGGTGGTCAGTTCCCAGTCGAGCACGCCGATGATCTGCATCGGGTTTTGCGGGTCTAGGATCACGTTGTCGAAGCGATAGTCGTTGTGGACGATGCTGGATGACGGGTGGTCGGCCGGCATTTTGTCGTTGAGCCAGGCTTTGACCACGTCCCACTGTGGCGCATCCGGGGTCAGGGCTTTGTCGTAACGGTCGCTCCAGCCTTTGATCTGGCGGGCGACATAACCTTCGGGTTTTCCGAGATCACCCAGGCCGTAGGCGTTGTAGTCGACACGGTGCAGTTCGACGAACTTGTCGATGAAGCTTTTGCACAGGGCTTCGGTTTGTGCCGAATCCAGACCCAGTTCCGGCGGCAGCTCGGAACGCAGGATGATCCCGTTGACCCGTTCCATCACATAGAACTCGGCGCCGATCACCGATTCGTCGGTGCAGTGCACGTAGGCTTTGGGGCAATACGGGAAGCCGTCCTTGAGCTGGTTGAGAATGCGGAATTCGCGGCCCATGTCGTGGGCAGATTTGGCTTTGTGGCCAAACGGTGGTCGACGCAGGACGAATTCCTGTTCGGGGTATTCCAGCAGGTACGTCAGGTTCGACGCGCCGCCGGGAAACTGGCTGATCTGCGGCCAACCACTGAGACCCGGAATGTGCGCCTTGAGGTACGGATCGATCAGGCTGGCATCAAGTTCTTCGCCAGCGCGGATACGGGTGGACTGGTCAGTAAGCGCCATGCTTATCCCTTCTGCTTATTTTGGAGGCCTGCGACTATTGGCTAATCTAATCCGCGCACCCGGTCCCCACAACCATCAACGGCCCTTATAGGTGAGCGTGTTGCCGGGCAATCATTGCTTTTGATACACCTGTTTGAATGAACCTCACATCGCGACGCTGCTCAGCGGTGACGGCAGTTCGATGGGGGTCAAGACCGGGTTTCCGGAGAAGAACGCCGCCAGATTGCGCCCGACCAGTTCAACAGTGCCTTGGGTTGCTTCCGGGGACAAACCCGCCACATGCGGCGTCAGGATCACGTTGGCCAGCGACTTGAGCGGTTCTGGCACATGCGGTTCGGCATCGAACACGTCCAGCGCGGCACCGGCAATGCGACGTTGTTCTAGCGCACTGATGAGGTCGGCGCTGACGATCACGCTGGCGCGGGCGATGTTGACGAGGAAGCCGTTGGGTCCCAAGGCGTCGAGGACAGGTTTGTTGATCAAATGGCGTGTGCCAATGCCACCTGGGGTCGCGATGATCAGAAAATCCGAGGTGCGTGCCAGTTCGGTGGGCGTTGAGCAAAAGGTGTAGGGCACATCGCTGCGGTGCTGGCGGTTGTGGTAGCTGACCGTCATGTCGAAGCCATTGGCGGCGCGCTTGGCGATGGCCATGCCGACGGCACCGAGGCCCAGGATGCCCAGGCGCTTGTTGGCCAGGGAGGGGCGCATGATCTTTGGCCACTCACCACGACGTACCGCCGCATCACAGCGGGGGATGTCACGCACCAGCGCCAGCAGCATCGCCATGGCGTGGTCGGCGACCGATGACGCATTCACCCCGGCACCGTTGGTCACCGTGATGCCGCGGTCGGCGGCAGCTTGCAGGTCGACGTGTTCATAGCCGGCGCCGATGACGCAAATAATCTTGAGAGTGGGCAGGGCGGCGATTTCATCGGCGTACAGACCCAATGGACCGCGTGTCAGCACGGCATCGATCTGCGCTCCATGACGGTTGATGGCCTCCGCGCGTTCGGCGGGGGTGGGGGCAAGAATCAGGTGAAATCCCTGATGTTCGAGAATCGGCAAGTAATCATTGATGGTTTCAACCAGTACCAGAACGGTTGCAGGCATGCTGCGCTCCTGTGGGCATCGGAATTGTCGGGGCTCGAACGTTGCTTCAGATTGCGGACTCCCGAACAGTTTAGCAACGGCCAACAGTCGCACACGCCGATGTTCAGTTTGATGAACCCTTTGAGGTCAGATAGGTGCGTGCGGCGTCGAGAATCTCGTCCGATACCGCCTCACCGCGGGTGGCGCGCGCCAGGGTCAGGGCGCCCACCATCAGCGAGTATTCCACCAGCGCCTGCTGCCGATCCGCACCGGCATCGCCTGAGTCCAGCAGCGAACCATAGGATTTCAGCAGCCGGTTGAGCCCGTCCATGAAGGTCTGGCGCAAACCACTGTCCGCCGCTTCGTGGCAAATATCCCCGGCAAAAGCGGCCACCGGGCAACTGTCACCCGGGTTGTCGCGACTGGCCTGCGACAGGTAAGGCTCGATCAGGGCGCGACGGGCGGCTGCCTTGTCGTCGACATGGGCGGCGATTCGTTCCTGCCAGCGTTCAGCCGACTGCTCGAACGCCCGACCACTGGCCTCCTGCGCCAATGCTTCCTTGGACTCGAAATGCCCATAGAAGCCGCCATGGGTAAGGCCTGCGGCGCCCATGACGTCGACGACACTGATACCGTGTACGCCTCGCTCGCGAAACAGCCGCGTGGCGGCTTCGACGATGATTTCGCGGTTGAGATCGGCTTGCTTGCGGGAAACTCGGGGCATCTGTGGCTCACAGGTCTATGGGGGGGAATCAAAGGGCGTACTGGGCAATCCCGTTGCCGAACGACCAGTTCTCTTTTTTCACTTCCACCAGATTGATGAAAACATCCTCAAGGCGCACTGCCAGCTCGCGATTCAGGCTCTCGGCGATGGTTTTGTAGAGCAGTTTTTTCTTCTCGTCCGTTCGGCCTTCGCTCAGCGTGATCTGGATGAAGATCAGCTTGTCGGTACGTTTGATGCCGAGGTAACCGGGGTCGAAGATGAAGTGGTGATCATCGTGTTCCGCCAGGATCTGAAAGTTATCGTCCTCCGGAACGGCGATGGCGCTGTGCATGGCCGCGTAAATCAGCTGGCCGACGCGTTTGGCGAACAGGGGATCTTGATGTTTTTTGATGTCGACACGAACCAGTGGCATGGGCTGTCTCCAGAAAAAAGGCCGGTCAGTTAAAAATACATGACAGATGTCCTTTATCAAGAGGGGACTGCTATTCGGCGATGAAACAAACCCGTGGAGCGAGTCTGTTTGCGATTGCGAAGGGGCATCCAGCAGGGCGATCGACTGGCACACCGCTGCCGTAGGGCGGGTAGTCAGTCAGGTAAACGTCAGACTCCTGCGTCACTCCTGAACATTGATCCGCACCACCATTGCTCAGCTAAGTCTTTGCTTCTGTTGATTAATCCCGGACAATCGCGCCCCTGTTTCGGCCAGGGCGCTGCCCGTCGGGTTTTTCCGACTCGTCCTGGCCGGGTAGCAACTGACCGGAATGCGGAGATCCCACCGGATGAATGATCAGGCCAATAGCGTCGACAAACGCTATGTAGCGGCGGCACCAGCGACTCTTTCGAGCTGGAATCGTCATGACACCACCTGGATGCTGGGCCTTTTTGGCACGGCCATCGGGGCAGGCACGCTGTTTCTGCCAATCAACGCGGGGTTGGGCGGTTTCTGGCCGCTGCTGATCCTGGCGGTCTTGGCGTTCCCCATGACCTTCTACGCACACCGTGGCCTGACCCGCTTCGTGCTGTCCGGACGCGAAGGCGCGGACATCACCGAAGTGGTGGAAGAACACTTCGGCATCAAGGCCGGTGCGCTGATCACCTTGCTGTATTTCTTTGCGATCTTCCCGATCCTGCTGATTTACAGCGTGGCACTGACCAACACCGTGGGCAGTTTCCTTGAGCATCAGCTGCACATCATGCCGCCCCCGCGCGCGGTGCTGTCGTTCGTGCTGATTCTCGGCTTGCTGGCAGTGGTGCGTTGCGGCGAACAGGCGATCGTCAAGGCCATGAGCCTGATGGTGTATCCGTTCATCGTTGCATTGCTGTTTTTGGCGGTGTTCCTGATCCCGCACTGGAACGGCGGCATTCTGTCCACCGCCAGCACGCTGCCTGAGCCCTCGGCGCTGCTGCACACCCTGTGGCTGGCGATTCCGGTGATGGTGTTCTCGTTCAACCACTCGCCGATCATCTCGGCGTTTGCGGTCGACCAGAAGCGCCGTTACGGCGAACACGCGGAAGCGCGCAGCTCGCAGATCCTGTCCCGCGCGCACCTGTTGATGGTGGTGATGGTGCTGTTCTTCGTCTTCAGTTGCGTGTTGACCCTGTCGCCGGCACAGCTGGCCGAAGCCAAGGCACAGAACCTGTCGATCCTGTCGTACCTGGCCAACCACTTCAGCAACCCGACCATCGCCTTCGCGGCACCGTTGATTGCCTTCGTGGCAATTTCCAAGTCGTTCCTGGGCCACTACATCGGTGCCAGTGAAGGGCTTAAAGGCCTGATCGTGAAAAGCGGCAAGCGTCCGGCGCCGAAGACCCTCGACCGCATGACCGCTGCGTTCATGCTGGTGGTGTGCTGGATCGTTGCCACGCTGAACCCGAGCATTCTGGGGATGATCGAAACCCTCGGTGGTCCGGTCATCGCGTCGATTCTGTTCCTGATGCCGATGTACGCGATCCGCAAGGTGCCAGCGATGGCCCGTTATCGCGGGCAAGCGTCCAATGTCTTCGTGACGGCGGTGGGCCTGGTGGCGATTACGGCGTTGATTTACTCGCTGACCGCGTGATCGTTCGGCCTGCTCGCGCAGCGCCGGATTGACAGCTACAGTGGCCGCTGCGCGTATTGCGCGCAGCGGTTTTTTTTTCGCCTGGAGACACCGGATTGCCCAGCGCCTCACCCCCCAATCTCATTGAACAACCCAATCGCTGGCAGGACGTGCTGGCCGGGTTGTCGATTGCCGGCCTGTTGCTGCCTGAAGCGGTCGCGTATTCAAGCATTGCCGCAGTGGCACCGCAGGCCGGGGTGATCGCGTTGTTTGCCGGTTTGCTGTGTTATGGCCTGTTCGGCACCAGCCGTTTCGCCATTGTGTCGGCCACATCGTCGTCTGCGGCTGTGTTGGCTGCCGCCACCGCGACGCTGGCCAACGGCGATCCGCAACTGCGCTCGACCCTGGCCATCGGCCTGGTGCTGGTCACCGGCGCGTTCTTCTTGCTGGCCGGGTTGTTCAAGTTGGGCCGCGTGACTTCGTTCATAGCCAAACCGGTGCTGCGCGGCTTTGCCTTCGGCCTGGCACTGACCATCATTCTCAAGCAGGTCGCCAGTGTGGTCGGTGTGCACCTGAGCGACGGCAATCTGGTGCGTTTTCTGCCGCAACTGCTCGAGCAATTGCCGCAATGGAACTGGGTGGCAGCGGGTGTCGCCGCCGTGGCGTTGGCTTTGTTGGTGCTGTTTGCAAGGTTCCGGCGCTTGCCGGGTGGCTTGTTGGTGGTGGCGCTCGGCATTGCGGCCAGTCAGTGGCTGAACCTGCCGGCGTATGGCGTGAAGCTGATCGGTGTGATCGATTTGAGCCTGGAGGTGCCCAAGCTGCCGGTATTGCCTTTCACTGACTGGCTGCGCCTGGGTGAATTGGCCTTTGCCATGGTGATGATCCTGTACGCGGAGTCTTACGGTTCGATCAGCGCCTACGCGGTCAAGCACGGCGACCGGATCTCGTCGAACCGGGATCTGTTGGCATTGGGTGCGACCAACCTGTTGTCCGGTTTGTTCCATGGCATGCCGGCGGGGGCGGGGTACTCGGCAACGTCGGCCAATGAGGCAGCAGGGGCCACGTCGCGGCTGGCGGGTGGAGTGGCGGCGCTGGTGGTGTTGCTCATCGTGCTGACCGTGTTGCCCTGCATCGCTCTGACCCCGGAGCCGATTCTCGCTGCCATCGTCATCCATGCCCTGGCCCGAGGCCTGAGCCTGCAACCGCTGGGACGCTATTTCAGCTGGCGGCGCGACCGGTTGCTGGTCATCTGCGCGGTGGCCGCCGTGCTGGTGCTGGGGGTGCTGGACGGGTTGCTGCTGTCGGTGGCGATCAGTGTGGTGCTGATGCTCAAGCAAATGTCGGCGGCGGATATTCAGATTCTTGGGCGCATTGATGGCGGTCACGATTTCGTGGACCTGCAACTCCATCCGACGGCGCAAGCGGTGCCAGGCGTGTTGATTGTCCGGCCGGGAGAGGCGTTGTTCTTTGCCAACGTCGAGCGGATTCTGGGTAGCACGTTGCACTTGATCCGTCATTCGCAGACGCCGATTCACTCGGTGGTTCTCAGCCTGGAGGAATCGCCGGATCTGGATGGCACCAGTATTGAGGCATTACAGGAATTTTTCGTGCGGGTGCGGGGGGAAGGGAAGCAGCTGATGCTCGCTCGGCTCAAGGACTCGGCACAAAGGGCATTGTCGGCGTTACCGGAAGTGAAGGAGACACAGGTGAGCCTCAGCGGTCTGAGCGTGGATGGCGCGGTACAACAAGCCCTCAAGACATACGCGTAACCCTGTGGGCGCGAGCAGGCTCGCTAACACAGGGGGTTGTGTTGTGCTGGTCGATTTCGCAGGCATAAAAAAACACCGCTCATCTCTCGATGGGCGGCGTTTTCTATTGCGTTGCAGCGTTAGGCTTGAACGACCGGAATGTTGGCGTTCGCAGCAGCTTCACGGAACTCGGCAATCTGGTCGAAGGACAGGTAGCGGTAGACATCAGCCGCCATGCTGTCGATCTTGCCAGCGTATTCCATGTACTCCTCGACGGTCGGCAGGCGACCCAGGATGGAAGCAACGGACGCCAGCTCGGCCGAGGCCAGGTAAACGTTCGCGCCGTCACCCAGACGGTTCGGGAAGTTACGGGTCGACGTCGACACAACCGTCGAATTCGGCTCTACACGTGCCTGGTTACCCATGCACAGCGAGCAGCCCGGCATTTCCATGCGTGCGCCAGCCTTGCCGTAGATGCCGTAGTAGCCTTCTTCGGTCAGTTGGTGAGCGTCCATTTTGGTCGGCGGCGACAGCCACAGACGGGTTGGCAGCTGACCCTTGACCTGATCCAGCAGCTTGCCGGCCGCGCGGAAGTGACCGATGTTGGTCATGCACGAACCGATGAACACTTCGTCGATCTTCTCGCCAGCAACGCTGGACAGCAGACGGGCGTCGTCGGGATCGTTTGGCGCGCAGAGCACAGGCTCTTTGATGTCGGCCAGGTCGATTTCGATGATTTCAGCGTATTCGGCGTCAGCATCGGCAACCATCAGCTCAGGGTTGGCGATCCAGGCTTCCATCGCTTGAGCACGACGTTCCAGGGTACGTGCATCGCCGTAGCCTTCGCCGATCATCCAGCGCAGCAGGGTGATGTTGGAGCTCAGGTACTCGGTGATCGACTCTTTCGACAGCTTGATGGTGCAACCGGCAGCCGAACGTTCGGCCGAGGCGTCGGACAGCTCGAAAGCCTGTTCGATGCTCAGGTTGTCCAGGCCTTCGATTTCCAGGATGCGGCCGGAGAAGGCGTTCTTCTTGCCTTTCTTCTCAACGGTCAACAGGCCAGCCTGAATCGCGAAGTAAGGAATGGCATGAACCAGGTCACGCAGGGTAACGCCTGGTTGCATTTTGCCTTTGAAGCGCACCAGGATCGATTCCGGCATGTCCAGCGGCATCACGCCGGTGGCTGCGGCAAACGCCACCAGACCGGAGCCGGCCGGGAACGAAATGCCCATTGGGAAACGGGTGTGCGAGTCACCACCGGTACCGACGGTGTCCGGCAGCAGCATGCGGTTCAGCCAGCTGTGGATGATGCCGTCGCCCGGACGCAGGGAAACGCCGCCGCGGGTCATGATGAAGTCTGGCAGGGTGTGATGGGTGGTCACGTCGATCGGCTTGGGGTAAGCCGCGGTGTGGCAGAACGACTGCATTACCAGATCGGTCGAGAAGCCCAGGCACGCCAGGTCTTTCAGTTCGTCACGGGTCATCGGACCGGTGGTGTCCTGAGAGCCGACGGTGGTCATTTTCGGTTCGCAGTAGGTGCCAGGACGAACGCCTTTGCCTTCTGGCAGGCCGCAAGCCTTGCCGACCATTTTCTGTGCCAGGGTGAAACCCTTGCCGGTGTCGACAGGTGCTTCTGGCAGTTTGAACAGGTCGGTCGGGCCCAGGCCCAGCTCGGCACGCGCCTTGTCGGTCAGGCCGCGACCGATGATCAGCGGGATACGACCGCCGGCACGAACTTCGTCCAACAGGACCGGCGTCTTCATTTCGAAGGTGGCCAGGACTTCATCGGAGCCGTGTTTGCAGACTTTGCCAGCATGCGGGTACAGGTCGATCACGTCGCCCATGTGCATGTTGGACACGTCGAACTCGATTGGCAGTGCGCCGGCATCTTCCATGGTGTTGTAGAAGATTGGAGCGATCTTGCTGCCGAAGCAGAAACCGCCGGCACGCTTGTTCGGAACGTGAGGAACGTCGTCACCGAAGAACCACAGTACCGAGTTGGTTGCCGATTTACGCGACGAACCGGTACCGACCACGTCACCGACGTAGGCGATCGGGAAGCCTTGACCGCGCATTTCTTCGATCTGCTTCATCGGGCCAGTCACGCCTTGTACGTCAGGCACGATGCCTTCACGGGCCATTTTCAGCATGGCCAGGGCGTGCAGCGGGATATCCGGGCGGGACCAGGCATCCGGGGCAGGGGACAGGTCGTCGGTGTTGGTTTCGCCGGTGACCTTGAACACGCGCAGGCTGATCTTGTCGGCCAGGGTCGGACGGTTGCGGAACCACTCGCCGTCAGCCCACGACTGGAGCACGCCTTTAGCGTGCTCGTTGCCATTCTTGGCTTTTTCCGCGACATCGTGGAACGCATCGAACATCAGCAGGGTGTGCTTGAGTTGAGCTGCAGCGACTGGAGCCAGTTCGGCGCTGTCGAGCAGGTCAACCAGCGTCACGATGTTATAGCCGCCCTGCATGGTGCCGAGCAGTTCTACAGCGCGCTTCTTGTCGATCAGGGGGGAGGTGACTTCGCCTTTGGCCAGGGCGGACAGGAAGCCGGCCTTGACATAGGCTGCTTCGTCCACGCCAGGTGGAATGCGATTGGTGATCAGGTCAACGAGGAAAGCTTCTTCGCCAGCCGGGGGATTCTTCAGCAGCTCGACCAGGCCTGCAGTTTGTTCGGCGTTAAGCGGCTGGGGAACGATACCCAGTGCTGCACGCTCTTCGATATGTTTGCGGTAGGCTTCAAGCACAGTTATTACCCTCATCAGTGGTCCCAAATGGGTGTCCGGGACGCTCATCCCGAAATTGCCGTACTCATGCGCTGCGTGGCGTTGTGGGCCACTTAGCCAGAATTACCGACAATTCCTTACAGAAGCTGCTTTCAAAGTTTTACGCCTGCAGAACGGGAGCTGATGAGGGTTGGCGTTGAGCTTTTCCCCGCTGGAAAAACCCTTCGCCAACACCGCTCTGTAGGAACGACTGTGCTCGTGACGCTTTGAAAACAGCTTCTAACGGACATTGGCGCCTTAAAAGGCTGGCTGATTCTACGGCAAAAAAAAATTAAAGGTAAGTTAGCCCCTGAACTTTGAGGGGTGATGAATGTTAGACAAAGGGCTAACATGCCGACCTGTTCTGCTTTCCCGTGTTTTGCCTACCTATGCCCAATCAGACCATCAAGACCCCCTGCGTCGGCCTCTGCTCCACCGTTTACGGTGATCTGGTGTGCCGTGGCTGCAAGCGTTTCCACCATGAAGTGATCAACTGGAATGGTTACAACGAGGAGGAGAAGCGCGCGGTATGGCTGCGTCTTGAGCAATTGCTGTCCCAAGTGATGGCCAGCAAGCTGGAGGTTTTCGACGCCCAGCGCCTGCGTCTGCAGCTTGAACAACGGAAAATTCGTTTTGTACCGCACCAGTCGGAGTATTGCTGGGCGTATCAGCTGATAGCCCGTGGGGCGCGGGTGATCAATAACCTTGAGGCATATGGGATGGTGCTGATGCCGGAGTTTCGTGACTGGAACCTGCCGGAATTGCGTGATGCCATTGATCGGGAATTCTTTTTGCTCTCCGAGGCGCATTACCAGCGCTACATTGCCCCGGGTTTCCTGAAAGACGCCTTTGGCGGTTAAATCTTGAACCTTCGCGAGCCTGCTCGCGAAGGCGTCAGTTCAGACGCTCCAGCATTTCAATGCTGAGCCAGTTCCTCAAGGTGATCCTCAATCTCCTGCGGCTTGAGCACCAACACATCACTCTCCACCGAATCCAGCACCACTTCCGCCGTATTGCCGATCAACGCCCCCGACAGCCCCGACCGCGCCACGGTGCCAATCACAGTCACCGCCGCCTGCAGCTTGCGCACCATGAACGGAATCAACACATCCGCCGGACCTTCCTCGATATGCAGATGCCTATCGTCGATGTCAAATTCCGCCTGGAACGCCTTGCACTGCTCGCGATAGCGCGCCTCGATGGTTTCCTTGAGCTGGAAAGTCGGGTCGGCCGACGACAGCATGGGTGACGGATGCGCACTGATCACGTGCAGATGCGCCTTGGCCAGGCTGGCGATGTCATAGCCGTAATCGATGATGGTGTTGTGCAGGTGACGGTGTTCGCCGTCGCTATTGCCAACATCGATGGCAGCCAGAATGACTTTGTCTTTCCAGGAACCGGCCGTTTTCACCAGCAACACCGGCGTTGGGCATGCACGCAACAACTTCCAGTCGTCCGGGGTCAGCAATGCTTTTTTCAGCGGGCTGTCTGGGTAATGCTGCTTGATAACCAGCCCGCAGCCTTCGGCTTGCTGCACATCGATGATGGTTTGGTGCAGGCTTTCATTCCAGGACTGTTCGGTGGTGACACTGAAACCGTCCGCCAACAACGCGGCCTTGAGCACGCCCAACATACCGCTATGGTCATGTTTGCGGTCACCGACCAGCAGGTGCAAATGGGCCTGGGTCACTCCGGCAATCAATTTGGCCCGTTTGAGCGCCAGGCTCTCCGAGTGTTCGGGTTCGATGACCACCAGGATGCTGCGAATGGCTTGCATGATCGGGATCTCCATAAACGGCTAAAAAGCACGGCGTTGCACAACTATAGTTGCTGCTCGCCAACCAGGTACTTGATGCATATCAACGGATGGCGTCTGGTGGTCTGCCGGCAGGCCGGTATAATCGGCGCCCTTCGTTTTGACCATTTATCCGTGAGCCCCATGATCCTTCCCGAAATTCACGAGTTCCTCGGCTGCCGGACCCCTGACGGCTGGGTGCAGGCCGCACTGGCCGATCAGGAAACCTTGCTGATCGACCACAAGAACTGCGAATTCAAGGCCGCCAGCACAGCACTGAGCCTGATTGCCAAGTATCACGCCCACGTCGACCTGATCAACCTGATGTCGCGCCTGGCCCGTGAAGAACTGGTGCACCACGAGCAAGTCATGCGCCTGATGAAAAAGCGCAAGATCGAGCTGCGCCAGTTGTCCGCCGGGCGCTACGCCTCGGGCCTGCGCAAAGTGGTGCGCAGCCATGAGCCGGTGAAACTGGTGGATACGCTGGTGGTCGGCGCCTTCATCGAAGCGCGCAGCTGCGAGCGTTTCGAGGCGCTGGTGCCGCATCTGGACGAGGAACTGGGCAAGTTCTATTTCGGCCTGCTGAAAAGCGAGGCCCGGCACTTCCAGGGTTACCTGAAGCTGGCTTACCAGTACGGCGACGCCAAGGACATCGCGCAAGTGATCGACAAGGTTCGCGCAGCCGAGCAGGAACTGATCGAGTCGCCGGACGTGGAGTTCCGTTTTCACAGCGGAGTGCCTGCCGCGGCGTGATGCCTTGTAAGGTCAAGGGCAATCGCGAGCAAGCTCGCTCCCACAGGGGAATGCATTCCAAAATGTGGGAGCGAGCTTGCTCGCGATGAGGCCATCAGCACCACCGCAACATCCACTCAACGAGTCAAACCCAGCCGCTCGTGCCAATCGGCAATAGACTCCTCGGGATAAACCTCGAATTGTTGATCCCCCGCATGCGCCTCAACCTCGACCCACGGTGCTTTTGAACCGAGCATCAAATGCGTGTGCTCTGGCGGTACCGGCAACGCGGTGTCGATGGCGGAGGCGAACGGGTGGATCAGCTCCGGCCATTGCGGGCTGAACAGCCACAGTCCTGTCCCGCACAGCGAGCAGAAATGCCGCTCGGCGCTGCTGCTGTGCGCACGTTTATCGCCTTCGTCCTTCAGGCGCGCGTGGTAGATCGCGATGTGTTTGCGACCGCGAACCTTGAGGCTCCCGGCATCGCCGCCGAGGTTGATCGCAAACCCGCCGCCGCCCTGGGTCTTGCGGCAGATCGAGCAGTAGCAACGCTGATAAGGGTAGGGGTGGGCGCTGTTCAAACTGAACGATACCGCGCCGCAATGGCAGGAACCTTCGAGTTGCATGGCAACCTCCAACCTGTCTGGGTTTATCCAGACAGACTAGACCGGCACCAGAATCGCATCACCCGTCGCCACCAGTTTGAGTTGATCACCGCTCTGGGCAAACAGCTCGGCGCGGGCGAATACCTGTTTCTTGCCGGCCTTTACCACACGGCCGCGTGCGAAGAACACTTCACCGACGGCGGGCGCCAGGCAATTGACCGAGAAGTGCGAGGCCAGCACGTTGCCGGCGACCGTGCCAGCGGCAAAACCGCACGCGGTGTCGAGTAGCGCGCCGATCAGGCCGGCGTGCAGAAAGCCTGCATATTGCGCCATATCGGTGTCGCGAAAAGCCATGGTCAGCTCGGCTTCTCCGCTGGCGACATGGGTCACTTCGATACCGGCCCAGCGGTTGAAGGCTGAGGTTGAGTTGATCTGTTTGAGTGTGTCGAGCATGGCGAATCCCTCCGGTTGAGGCATCAACATGCGCCGGGTCTGGAGGGAAGTCATGGTGGATAAGGGAGGGTGATGGGCCTACGGATTTGTGGTGAATGGGCTGCGGTCATCGCGAGCAAGCTCGGCTCCTACAGGGTATTGCGAACGCCACAGATCCCCTGTGGGAGCCGGGCTTGCCCGCGATGAACGATAACGCGGTCCTACTGGACGCCCGCAAATGGCCAAGGCAGCATGGAGGCCTTAATCTTCAAGGCTGACTCATGCGACGACTACCCTCACTGGCCGCACTGCGAACCTTCGAATGCGCCGCCCGCCACGCGCATTTCGGCCGGGCCGCCTCGGAACTGTGCGTCACCGACAGCGCCGTCAGCCATCAAATCCGCCAACTCGAAGAACACCTCGGCGTTTCGCTGTTCATCCGCGAAGGCCGGCAGATCCGCCCGACCATGGCCGCAGGCCGACTGATGCAGAGCCTGCAGCAAGCCTTCGAACTGATCGGCGATGCCTGCGATGAGCTGCGCGATCCGTCATCGCTGGCGGTAATGCGCCTGGCCGTGACGGCCGAGCTGGCGCAAAAGTGGTTGATGAGCCGCCTCACGGATTTCTATGCGCGCTATCCGCACATCACCCTGCACCTGTACGAACAACCGATTGACGGCACGGCGCCGGGAGAAGACATCGACCTGGCGATCACCTATGGCACTGGTCCGGTGGACAGCAGTGCGTACTTCGTCAAACCTTTGCCGGCGTTGCAGTTCTTCCCGGTGTGTAGCCCCGGCCTGTTCAATCAGGGCACGTTGAAAACGCCTAAGGATCTAGCCCGCCATTGCCTGTTGCACGACGATCAGGACGGCAAGACCTGGACCGCCTGGCTGACCAGTCATGCCGGGGACCAACGCCCCGAGCGACAGCTGTATTTCGCTCACGCCGGCCTCGCACTGGAAGCCGCAGCCCAGGGGCAGGGCGTGGCCATGGGCGATAACCTGACGGCGCAGGAAGATTTGCTCAGCGGTCGCCTGGTCCGGCCTTTCACTTCCAGCATGACCGCCCTCGGCCAATACGCACTGGTGTGTGAGCGGGTACGGCTGGAGCGTCCGGCCGTGGCGCAGATGCTGGAATGGTTCAACGATCAGCTGATCGATTGATGAGTTGAATTCAACTGTTCCGAAATAATCATCGTTGGCGAGGACGGCGCCAGCGACCTTAGCCTGTGGTCATTCCAATCCCCGCTGATGAGGTTTGACCATGGCACGTTTGCTCGATTCCACCCCCAAGCAAGACGGTTTCCGCTTGCCCGGCGAATTCGAAACCAAGTCCGGTTGCTGGCTCGGTTGGCCGGAGCGCACCGACGTCTGGCGCAACGGTGCCAAGCCCGCGCAAAAAGTCTGGGTGCAAATCGTCACCGCGATCTCGCACAGCGAGCCGGTCACCGTTTGCGCCTCGGCCGCGCAATTCGCCACCGCCCGCCGCCAATTGCCGCCACAAGTACGTGTGGTGGAAATGACCTGCAACGACACCTGGTTCCGCGACAGCGGGCCGTGCTTTGTGGTCAATGACCACAGCGGCGAAGTGCGCGGTGTCGACTTTGAATTCAACGCTTACGGCGGTCTCGACGGGGGGTTGTACTACCCGTGGGACAAGGACGACCAGATCGCCAGCAAGGTCCTCGAAATCGAACGTTTCGACCGCTATCGCGCACCGCTGATCGCCGAACTGGGCGGCATACAGAGCGATGGCCAGGGCAGCATTCTCACCACTGAACAATGCCTGCTCAACCGCAATCGCAACCAACATCTGGGCAAGGAAGAAGTCACGCGACGCTTAACCGATTACCTCGGTGCCGAGCAAGTTATCTGGCTGCCACGGGGCTGCAAATTCGACGAAACCGACGGCCACGTCGATGACCTCGCGTGCTACGTGCGCCCCGGCGAAGTGGTGCTGCAATGGACCGACAACCGCGATGACCCGCAGTGGGAAATCTATCAGGAGGCCTATGACATCCTGCGCAGCACCCGCGACAGCCGTGGTCGCGAATTGATCGTGCACAAACTGCCGCAACCGGACGTGCTGGAGTGGACAGCCGAAGAAGCCGAGGGCCTGGATCAGCAAGACAGCACGCACACGCGTCAGGCCGGAACGCAAATCTGCGCGTCGTACATCAACTACTACGCCGGCAACACATCGATCGTGGTGCCGCTGTTTGGCGATCGCAATGATCAGGCTGCGATGGCGACCCTGGCCGAACTGTTCCCGCAGCACAAAATCATCGGCATCGAAAACTCCCGGGAAATCCTCCTCGGTGGTGGCAACGTGGCTTGCATCACCATGCCTCAATACGCCGCGCCTGCCAGCCACAAAAAGGGAGTATGAACATGGGCCTGCACAAACTGACTCAAGCGTTAATGCTGGTGCTTGCACCCCTGTGTGTGCAGGCCGCCGACACCGCCAAACCGGTGGTCAACCTGTACATCTGGGGCGAGTACCTGGCGCCGGATACGCTGAGCAATTTCGAGAAGCAAACCGGCATCCATGTGGTCGCCGATCACTTTGATTCGCTGGAAACCGTCGAAACCAAATTGCTCACCGGTCGCAGCGGCTATGACCTGGTGCTGACCGCCGGGCAACATCTTTCCCGAGCGATTCAGAGTGGCGCGATCCAGATACTGGACCGCAAGCAAACGCCGCACTTTCAAGGCGTCGGCGAGGAGTTCCGCCAGCACATGGCGGTGTTCGATCCGGGCAACCGTTACGCCGGCATTTATGCCTGGGGCACGACCGGCGTCGGTTATCAGGAAGAAGCGGTGAAGCAGCGCCTGCCCGACGCGCCACGGGACAGTTGGGCGATGCTGTTCGACCCGGCCGTGGTGTCGAAATTCGCCGATTGCGGGGTCAGCCTGCTCAACGATCCCAACGAGGTGTTTGCGGCGGTCATGAAATACATGGGCCTGGATATCAACCGCCAGAACCTCGATGACCTGAAACTGGCCGAGCAACAATTGGCGAAGATCCGGCCGTACATTCGCTATTTCGACAATGACCTGAACATCAGCGACCTGGCCAACGGCAACACCTGCGTGGCGATGTCCTGGAACGGCAACGTGGCCATCGCGGCGGGGCAGGCCGAGGCGGCGAAGAAACCGTTCACGCTGAAGTACCGGATACCCAAGGAAGGCACGTTGATCTGGTTTGACGCGATGGTCATTCCCAAGGATGCGCCACACCCCGAGGCGGGGCTGGCATTGATGGATTACCTGATGACACCTGAAGTGATCGCGCCGATCACCGACACCATTCACTACGCCAATGCAATTACGGCGGCGGACGGGCTGGTCGATCCGGCGATTCGCGATGACCCGGGGACGTATCCGTCGGCGCAGGTCAGGGCTTCGTTGTATAGCAAGAATGACAATGGGAAGGCGTTTAACCGGGCGTTGATTCGGGCGTTTAGCCGGTTGAAGTCGGGGTTGTGACATGGGGTGAATTTGATTCCGTCATCGCGAGCAAGCTCGGCTCCTACATTGGTTTTGTGAACGCCCAAATCCCCTGTAGGAGCCGAGCTTGCTCGCGATGAACGATAACGCGGTCTACTGGCCAGGCACCCGCCACAGATACCACGCCGCCACCGTCCGATACGGGCTGCACCCCAACCCGATCTCCACCATCTGCTTGCGCGTCGGCTGCACCTCCAGCCCCTTCAGACGCCGATACCCCTCACGCACCCCAAAGTCATCGGCTGGCAAGATATCCAGCCGCTCAAGGCTGTAGATCAGCAACATCTCAACCGTCCAGCGCCCGACGCCGCGCAAGGTGATCAAGCGCTCGATCAATGCCTCATCGTCCATGGCCAACGCCGTCGCATAATCGGGCACCACGCCATCCAGCGTCGCTTGGGCAATCCCCTGAATGGTCGCGATCTTGCCCGCCGAAAACCCGCAACTGCGCAGTTGATCAAACCCGGACGCCAGGATCTGTTCCGGCCGTGGAAACGTCACTGACGGATACAACGCCAACAAGCGGCCGATAATCGCATCCCCGGCCTTGGCATGCAGTTGCTGGTAGGCAATCGCCCGCACTAGCGACTCATACGGATCGCGAGCCGCATGCGGTTGGTGCAGGCACGGGCCGACGGCGGCAATGTGGCGCGCCCAGTCTGCGTCGAGGGACGCCAGAAACCCGGTCGCGGAACGATAGGGGTCGGGCATCGCGGTCAAGCGTTCCCGGCCGTTTTCAGCAAGGCGTTGACTTCACCGTACGTAAACGCCTTGAGCTGACTGCTGTCGAGTTTGCCGGTGTCCAGAAACCCCTTGGCCAGCCCGGCCATGGCGCCATACAGAAATTCGGCGATGCCCGAGCCGGCACTCAAACGCCGCACGCCCAGGGCTTTCAGCGTTTCAGGCGAAGGCAGGCTTGCCAGCCCCAGCACGTTCACCGGCAACGTGGTGCCTTGGCACAGTGCGGCGATTTCGTACTCCGCCGACACCCCCGCCGCGAACAACCCGTCGGCACCCGCCGCTTGATACAGCGCGGCACGCTTGAGTGTCTGGGCCACGCGATCTTCAGCCGGAACCAGCCCCTTCAGGTACACATCGGTGCGCGCATTGATAAAGAGCTTCACATTGCGCTGATCCGCCACCTTGCGCGCCACTTCGATCTTGCGCACCAGCAACTCGGGCGGGGACGCGCCGTCCTCGATATTGATCCCGACCGCACCGGCTGCAATCACCGCTTCTATCACTTGCGCGACCCGCGTCAGGTCATCGGAATAACCGGCCTCGACGTCCACGGTCAACGGCACGGCAGTCACCCGGGCGATGGACTCGACGGTCGAGACCAGACGGTCGAGGGGCAGGGTGTTGCCGTCCGCATAACCATGGGCCCAGGCCACGGCCGCGCTGCTGGTGGCGACGGCTTTGCAGCCCAGTTGCTCAACGATGCGCGCGCCGGTGGCGTCGGCGACGTTGGTGAGGATCAACAAGCCTTCGTGGTGCAGTTGGTGGAATTGCTTGTCCATCGAATGTCCTTCCTTATGACGATTGAGGCAATCAGAACGCCAGTTGTTGGGTCATCTGCATCGCGGCGTTTTCCAGCCGGAGCAGAAAAGCCTTGCGCGGTTGTCCTCCACCATAGCCGGTCAACGAGCCGTCTGCACCGATCACCCGGTGGCACGGCACCACGATGGCCAGCCGGTTATGCCCGTTGGCCAGACCCACCGCGCGACTGGCGCCGGGCTTGCCCAATAACCTGGCGATGCTGCCGTAGGTGCTGGTCTGGCCGTACGGGATGTGTGCCAGTGCAGCCCAGACCTGCCGGGCAAATTCGCTGCCGGGCGTGTGCAGCGCCACGGTGAATTCGCTGAGTTTGCCGGCGAAGTACTGCGCCAGTTCGGCTTCGATTTGTTGCAGGTGTGCGTTATGCCCCGGCGCGACTGCATAGCCATATCGGTTTTGCAGCGCTTCGACTTCACGGGTCAATGCCGGGCGGTCGAGGAACTCCAGCAACACCAGCCCGCGACGCTCGGCCATGGCGATCATCGGTCCCAGTGGCGTGGTCAGCCGTGTGAAGAGCAGGGGTTCACTCTGCGCGGCTCGGCCCGGAGTGATATGGAACGACTTTTGGAACGCGTCACGAAATCCGCTGAGGGATTCATAACCCGAGTCGAAGGCTGCGCTGTCGATGGAATCGCCCTGTTTGATCCCGCCCAAGGCCATGCCAAGACGACGGGTGCGCAGCCAGGCGTGAAAGGTCATGCCGAAATGCTGCTTGAACCAGCGCCGCAATTTCAGCGGCTCGATGCCCTCGGCCAGCAACTGGGCGTCGGTCCAGCGCTGCTCGGGGTCGGCGTCCACCGACTTCAGCAGTGTCTGTACCCAGTCGGGCGCGATGGCCGCTGCGTCCAGCGGCTTGCAGCGCAGACACGCGCGATAACCCGCCGCCAGGCATTCATCGGCGTGGGCAAAGAACTCGACGTTCTCCGGTTTTGGCGAGCGCGCGGTACAGCCAGGGCGGCAGAAGATCCCGGTGGTTTTCACGGCCGTGAAGAACACGCCTTCGTAGGCGGTGTCGCGTTCGAGCATGGCGCGAACCATTTCGGCGTGGGGCGGCAGCAAAGCGGTTTGTATGTTCATGGGCTGAGCATAAAACCCTGCGGGCGGTGACTCCACCGGAAAATCGACAGTGAATTTTTGTGGCCCTGGACTACAGTGTTCGGGTTACCGGTCATGCAACCCTTCAGGAACTGATTTCATGCATCCGTTCACGATTCAACACATTGATCACATTGTGCTACGCGTTCAGGATCTGGAGCGCAGCATCACGTTTTACGCCCAGGTATTCGGCGCTGAACTGGTCAAGCGCCAAGACCCTCTTGGGCTGGTGCATCTGCGCGCCGGGACTTCCATGATCGACCTCGTCAGCCTGGACGGGGAGCTGGGGCGCAAGGGTGGTGCTGGCGCGGGTCAGGAGGGGCGTAACCTCGACCATGTCTGCCTGCGCATCGAACCGTTTGATGAAGCGGCGCTTGTGAGCCACTTGCAGTCGTTTGGTTTGACGACGGAGAAAGCGGTCAGGCGCTTTGGTGCCGAAGGTTATGGTTTGTCGTTGTATTGCTTCGACCCGGATGGCAACCAGGTCGAGCTCAAAGGGTCGTCGACTGATCAGCCTTAAGCATCTTCCTCAAGCCGCTCTCGTAAAAACTCGATAGGGGAACACGTGAACTTCAAGGGATCAAACCGGCCGCTCGATAGGATTCGATCATTTTCTGAAATATGTCGGACGTTTCTTTGGTTTTTTTGGAAGCTTTCACGCGTTAACGAAGCGTGTTTAAAAACACTTGGTGTTACGTCCCGAAGGCTACAAGACCTTGCGCCGTTACCTACGGTCAAGCCAGAATCCGCCGGCTTGTGCGGCTACGGGGTGGGCTATATCGTTTCCCTGTCACTGAAAAACAGTGATCGGGTTTGGTAGCCCGTCTAGAAGCCGCATGACAACACCTTATGTAGTCTCTTTTGGGGACTCTGTTTTTTGGTGGTCATGCGTGGGGCTCCATTGTGAGCGCCGGGTTTCCAGCTTCTACCGGTCTACCAACCCACGTATGGCCGCCACCCCTTCGTTTGGTAGCGAGGGTGATGGCTCCTCAATATTAGAAGTTGGAGTTCATCTATGTTCAAAGTAACACCTAACCCACCAGACACCGATTCACCCGATACCGATCCGCCAACCGCTGATTCAGTGTCCCCGTACGAAACCCTCGACCCCAAAAAACTCCACGACGCCGCCGAACGCGCGCTCAACTTCTACCTCAATCCGGCGGCGCTCATGAACAACACCCCACGTAAACCCAGCACCATTTACATGATTGCTCCAGACGTCGACCATGAAACCTTGCTGGTTCAAACGTGCGAGAACATGGCGTCGGCCAGTGTCATGGCCAGCAATGTGGCGGCATCGCTAGAGGGGACTCATCGCAGTAACGTCCTGGCATTGCAGCAGGTCATCATGCTGGGGGAGCTGGCGGTGAATCGAATGCTGGATAACTTCGTTCCGCCCAAGTAATCGCTGCATCACGTTGGCGAGGGAGCTTGCTTTCTCGCCAACGGTGCATGGTGGGCGAGGAAGCCCGCGAGCTCAACCCGACACCGCTGGCGTACCAGGTCTGTTCACTGCGCAGAAATGGTTATCTTCGAACCCGGTAGCGGGATCGTGACGCTGAAGGCCATGCACCGGGATGTGATTTTCGTGATCGGTTCAGCGGAACCTCATCAGCGGTTATTGCGCAAGATGGAAAAATTCAACGCCGCGGCCACGCAAAGCCACGCAAGGTAAGGCAGCAGAATCAAGCCAGTGATCACATCCAGTTGCAACGCCATCACCACCAGCACCGCGACCACCAGCCAGAGCAACGTCAGGATCACCATGCCGGCGAAAATGCGCTGTGCGCCGAAGAACACCGGCGTCCACAGCGTATTCAACGCAATCTGCGAGGCCCATAACGCCAACACCTCCTGGCTTCCAGGTATCAGGGTCAACCGGTACCCGGCCCAGGCGAGCAAAAGATAGATCGTCGACCAGGCGACTGGAAACACCCAGTTGGGTGGGGTGAAGCCGGGTTTGACCAGCGACTCGTACCACTGGCCCGGTTTGAAAAAGAAGCCTGTGCTTGCGGCTGCACCGCAGGCTAGAAGAAAAACAAAAAAGTTCATCACCCATCCTTTGCTGAGGTCAGTTGTCCGGAGCTGCAACGCTATGTTGGCAGCATTAAAGAAGGGACGCTCAGTGACGCGAAAAGTTTGGATCAGGGAATAACATTTCTCAGACGCAAAGGCGGAAAGGGGGCGATATCGTGCTTAAAGAGCCATCACCCCCCGGTTTGATCACGCTCGCTTAGCCATCAACAACACCGAAGCCGCCGCCGACAGCAACCCCGCGCAGCACCGGTTGAAAATTCGCTTGCCACGCGGCTCGGCGAGCCAGCGGCGCATGTGCAATCCCATGTAGGCGTACGCACTGATCGCAATCCATTCCAGGATCAAAAACAGCGCACCGAGCAACGCGAACTGAGGCGTCACCGCACGGGTCGGGTCGACAAACTGAGGCAGGAACGCGGTGAAGATCAGAATGGCTTTGGGATTGCCGGCCGCCACCAAAAACTCCTGTCGCGCCAACGCCAGCACACCAACGGGGGCCCGAGTGTCAGCGTGCTCGATCCCAGGATCGGCGTGCCACAATTGCCAGGCGAGGTAAAACAGGTACGCCGCGCCGACAATCTTGATCCCATAGAACAGCACTTCGCAGGTTTGCAGCACCACGGCCAGCCCGGCGGAGGCGAGGGCGATCATGCCGGCGAACGCCAGCAATCGACCGATCCCGGCCACGCAGGAAGTGCGGTAGCCGTAGCGTGTCGAGTTGCTGACCGACAGCAGGTTATTCGGGCCGGGCGCCATGTTCAGGGCCAAGCAGGCGGGCAGGAAAAGGGTGAGGGTCGCGAGGTCCATGACGAGTCTCCGGAAACGAGAGCGCTTTTTTTATCATGGACGCAGTGCGGCTCGCCCCGTACAGCCATGCGCGCAAGCCGCAGTACACTTTTATTTGGCGAATTTTCTCGCGCCCGCCACGCAGAGGATTACCGCCACCGTGACGCCGAGCATGCCGAGACTGACCTTTTCGTGCAGCAATGTCGCCGCCAGCGCCAGGCCAAAAAACGGCTGCAACAGTTGAAGCTGTCCTACCGCCGCAATACCGCCCTGCGCGAGCCCGCGGTACCAGAACACGAATCCGATCAGCATGCTGAACAGCGACACGTATGCCAGGCTTAGCCAAGCCGGCATGCTGATCCCGGAAAGCGAAACGGGCATCCGCCACACCGTCAGCGCCGCCATCAGCGGTAGCGACAACACCAACGCCCAACTGATCACCTGCCAGCCGCCCAATGTTCTGGACAGTTTGGCGCCTTCGGCATAACCCAGGCCACACGCCAGAATCGCCGATAGCATCAGCAAGTCACCGACGGGAGAAGCGGTAAGCCCCTGAGAAACGGCAAAACCGATCACCAGCAAACTGCCCAACACCGAGAAAAACCAGAACGCCGGCCGTGGACGTTCGCCACCGCGCAACACACCAAAAGCCGCCGTCGCGAGCGGCAGCAGGCCAACGAAGACGATGGAATGCGCCGACGTCACGTATTGCAACGCCAGCGCCGTCAGCAGCGGAAAGCCGACCACCACCCCCAACGCCACGATCACCAAAGGCAGCAACTGTTCGCGAGCCGGGCGCTTTTCCTTGAATAACCACAGCATGCACAGTGCCAGGACACCGGCGATGGTGGCCCGGGCGACCGTCAGAAACACCGGATCGAATTCAAGCACGGCCACCCGTGTGGCGGGCAGCGAGCCGCTGAAGATCAGCACGCCGATGAAGCCATTGATCAGCCCGCTGGCGTGCTTGTCCAGCGTCTGGCTTTTGAGCGTTGAGGTCCGTTCCATGTTGTGTCTCCGTGTTGTCGTGTTGTCGTGTTGTCGTGTTGCGTGAAGGGCATCCTATGATCCAGGATTAAGAACAATCAAAAAATTGTCATGGATACATCCCACGATGCCACGCTCCCGCTACAAATCTCTGGTCGATACGTTGGCCGCCGATATTCACTCGGGGCGTTTACGGCCGGGTACACGCTTGCCGACGCACCGTCAGCTAGCCGCCAGTGAAGGCCTGGCGCTGGTTACAGCCAGCCGGGTGTATGCCGAGCTGGAAGCGATGGGGCTGGTCAGCGGTGAAACCGGACGCGGGACGTTTGTCCGCGAGACCTCGTTGCCGCCCAGCCACGGCATCGATCAGCCGGACGTTGCGCCTGGGGTGATTGACCTCAACTTCAACTATCCCGCGCTACCGGGGCAGGCCGACCTGTTGCGCAATGCCTTGCGTCAACTCGCGCTGTCCGGCGACCTGGAGTCGCACCTGCGCTACCAGCCCCACAGCGGCCGTGCGCACGAGCGAGCCTCCATTGCCCGCCATTTGCGTAGCCGTGGCTTGACGGTCGAGGCTGATAACGTGTTGATTGTCAGCGGCGCTCAGCATGGCCTGGCGGTGACGCTGATGGCGCTGCTGCGACCCGGTGACGTGATTGCGGCCGACGCGCTGACCTACTCGGGTTTCAAAGTGCTGGCCGAAACCCTGCACCTTGAAATCGTGCCCATTCCTGTCACGGAGCAGGGGCCGGATCTGCTGGCGCTGGAAAAGCTCTGCCGCACCCGGACAGTGCGTGCCGTCTACACCATGCCGACCCTGCATAACCCGATGGGCTGGGTGATGCCGGCTGATGCGCGCGAGCAACTGGTGGCGATTGCGCGCAAGCATGACCTGCACATCATCGAGGACGGCGCCTATGCGTTTCTCGCCGAAGATGCGCCGCCGCCCATTGCTGAACTGGCCCCGGAGCGGACCCTTTATGTGTCCGGTTTTTCCAAAAATATCGCCACCGGTCTGCGCGTTGGATTCATTGCGGCACCTGCGCAAAACGTTGCCGTGCTCGAGCGCACCATCAGGGCGACCACCTGGAATACCCCGGGCGTCATGACGGCCATCGCCTGCGCCTGGCTCGACGATGGCACCGTCACCCGGCTCGAAGCGCAAAAACGCGCAGACGCACAAACCCGGCAGAAGGTGGCCGAGGAGGTGCTCAAAGGGCTTGCCGTTATCCGCCACCGATCCTCCTACTTTCTGTGGCTGCCCTTGTCGGAAGACGCACGGGCGGACCAGATCGCCGTGGCGTTGATGCGCGAGCAGGTTTCGGTATCGACCGCCGAACCCTTCGCGATTTCGCTCCATGTTCCCCACGCCCTCCGGCTGGCTCTGGGCTCGGTAGACATGGACACACTTCGACAAGCGCTGGTGAAAGTGAAGTGGGTGGTGGAGGCGCATACGTAGACAATCCGATGGACAACCAGACGCCCTCATTCAAAACCATGGCCTATTCTTGTTCACAGACGCATGTTCAGTGAGCGAGGGTTGCTCCTGAGCGAGATTCAATCGCCACCGACAAAAACAAGATCAGGAGACCGCTCATGTTCGCTTTGTTCCGTCGTTTGAACTACGCCGCTGCCGTGGCGATCACCGCCGCACTTTCGACGCCCGCGCTGGCGCTGGACACCGTCAAGTTCATGGCCCCGGGCTCCGTGGGCGGCGGCTATGACCAGACTGCCCGCGAGCTGGGCAAAGCCATGATCGAGGCGAAAGTCGCCAAATCCGCCACCTTCGAAAACAAGGGCGGGGCTGGTGGGACCCTGGGTCTGGCGCAGTTTGCCAACAGCACCAAGGGTGATGGCGATGCGTTGCTGGTGGTGGGCGCGATCATGGTCGCGGGCATTGAACAGAACAAACCGCAAATCACCTTGAAGGACGTCACACCGATTGCCCGGTTGTTCACGGAGTACAACGTGATTGCCGTGCGCAAGGAGTCCGAGTTCAAAACCCTGGAAGACTTGCTCAAGGCCTTCAAAGACAAACCCACCAGCATCACGTGGGGCGGCGGCTCCAAAGGCTCGGTCGATCACATCGGCATCGCCGAACTGGCCGGCAAAATGGACATCCCGGTGAACAAGGTGAACTACGTTGCTTTCGCGGGTGGCGGCGAAGTGGTTGCTCAGGCACTCGGCGGCCAGATCAAGGTGATCACTGGTGGTTATGCCGAGTTGGGCCAATACATCAAGAACGGCCAGTTCCGTGTGCTCGCCATCGGTGCGCCAGAGCGCGTTGGCGGCATTGATGCACCGACCCTCAAAGAAAAAGGTTACGACGTGATCATCGGCAATTGGCGCGGTGTGTACGGCGCCGCAGGTCTGAGCCCCGAACAGCGTAAACAACTGACCGACGCCGTCGTTGCGGCGTCCAACAGCCCATCGTGGAAGGACAACATCAAAACCAACGCGTGGTCGCCGTCCGTGTTAACCGGCGATGAGTTCGGCAAGTTTGTCGACGAAGAACACGTGCGGTTGCACGCGATGCTGGTCAAGGTCGGGCTGCTTTGACATGGCCGGGCTGCGCAACATTGTGCTGCCACAGTTGGCGATCGGCCTTGGCCTGATCGCCATCAGTGCCGTGCTGGCGGTCGGGGCTTTGCGCTTTCCGCCGGAGATGGGCTTCGTCATTTTGGGCGCGCATGTCTATCCCTTCGGATTGGCGGCGTTCCTGGGCGTGGTCGGTTTGCTGCTGAGTTATCAGGCCGTTACCGGTGGTTTTCGCGAATTGGCGGATCACGATGATGACTCGGCCAAAGCGCTGCCCGGTGGTAAACGGGGTGCGGCGTGGGTGACGGCGGGGCTGGTGGGGGTGGCGGTGCTGATTAACCTGATCGGCTTCGTCCTCGCCGCCGGGCTGTTGTTCGTCTGTGCGGCACGCGGGTTTGGCAGTCGCCATCCACTGCGCGACCTGGCCATCGGCATCGCCCTGACGCTGCCGATTTACTGGCTGTTCAACGCCGGGCTCGGGGTTTCCCTGCCGCCCCTTGTCAACGCCTGGATCTGATCCGGGCTGCGGGAGATCAATCCGGTGGATATTCTTGCAAGTCTGGCGATGGGGTTTTCCGCCGCGTTGTCGCCGATCAATCTGATGTGGGGCTTTATCGGTTGTTTGCTGGGCACGGCGATTGGCGTGTTGCCCGGAATCGGACCGGCGCTGACCGTGGCGCTGTTGCTGCCGATCACCGCGAAGGTCGATCCTACCGGAGCGCTGATCATGTTCGCCGGCATCTACTACGGCGCGCAGTTTGGCGGTTCGACCACCTCCATTTTGCTCAACACGCCGGGGGAGTCATCCTCCATGGTCACGGCCTTGGAGGGCAACCTGATGGCTCGCAATGGCCGGGCTGGGCCGGCGCTTGCCACGGCAGCTATTGGTTCATTTGTGGCCGGGACCATTGCCACGATTCTCCTCACGCTATTTGCCCCGGTGGTTGCCACCCTGGCGCTGAAATTTGGCCCGACAGAGTATTTTGCGATTCTGGTGTTGTCGTTCACCACCGTGTCAGCGGTACTCGGTGCGTCGATGCTGCGCGGTTTCGCCTCGTTGGGGGTTGGCCTGGCGATCGGCTTGATCGGGCTGGATTCGACCTCGGGCATCGCCCGCTACACGCTGGGGGTGCCGGAGTTGGTGGACGGCATTGAAGTGGTATTGGTGGCGGTGGGTTTGTTTGCAGTGGGGGAGGCGTTATACAGCCTGTTGTATCAAAAAGAAGAAGCCAGCAACCGACACCGTTTGACCTCGCTGTGGATGACCCGGGCCGACTGGAAACGCTCGGTTCCGGCCTGGCTGCGGGGCACCTTGATTGGCTTCCCGTTTGGCTCGATTCCGGCCGGTGGGGCCGAGATCCCGACGTTTCTGTCCTATTCGGCCGAACGCAAACTGAGTAAGTACCCCAAGGAGTTTGCCGGCAGCAAGGGCGAGGGCGCGATTGAAGGTGTTGCCGGGCCGGAGGCGGCCAACAATGCCAGCGCGACCGGCTCGTTGGTGCCACTGCTGACGCTGGGCATTCCGACCTCCGCCACGGCGGCCATCCTGTTGGCCGCGTTCCAGAACTACAACTTGCAACCCGGCCCGATGTTGTTCCAGACGTCGGGGGATCTGGTCTGGACCCTCGTCGCTTCGCTGTACATCGGCAACGTCATCCTGCTGGTGTTGAACCTGCCGCTGGTGGGGTTGTGGGTCAAGCTGCTGCAGATCCCACGGCCTTACTTGAATGCGGGCATTCTGGTGTTCGCCACCATCGGCGTGTACGGCATGCGTCATTCTTCGTTCGACCTGCTGCTGATGCTCGGTATCGGCTGGGGAGGGGTGTTGATGCGACGCTTCGATTTCCCCGTGGCGCCGGTCATCGTGGGTATGTTGCTGGGGCCGATGGCTGAAAAGCAGCTACGCAATGCGCTGTCCATCAGCGAGGGCGACTGGACAACCTTTCTCACGCAACCCATCGCCGCATCGTTCCTCGCGCTGACATTGCTGGTGCTGATCGTTCCGCATTTTCTCCACGCTCGGGGCATCAAATTGCACGAGGATGATTAGGCAGTTTTCTTCAATACGCGAAGGTCGGTGCTCAGTACCGTGAGCACTGATTTCCCTGAATTGAAGAAGGTGTGAGATGAGTCTGCTGATTTCCATGGCCACGTTTGCGCTGGTAGCGTCCATCACGCCGGGGCCGGTGAACATTGTGGCGTTGAGCTCGGGCGCGCAGTTTGGCTTTCGCGCCAGCCAACGTCACGTCGCCGGGGCAACGCTGGGGTTTGTTTTATTGCTGGTGTTGATGGGGCTGGGCCTGCATGAAGTCTTGCGGCTGTGGCCTGCGTTGACGCGGGTGGTGCAACTGGCGGGTGTGGCGTTCCTGTTGTTCATGGCCTGGAAACTGGCGGCTGACGATGGTCGTGTCGATGCCAAAGCCTCGGGGCGGGCGCCGTCGATGCTCTATGGCGCGGTCATGCAGTGGCTCAATCCGAAAGCCTGGCTGGCCTGTGTGGCGGGGATGGGCGCCTTCGTCGCGGACGGGGAGGCGCGGTTGGTCTGGCAATTTGCGGCGGTGTATCTGGTGATCTGCTATTTGTCCGTCGGTTGCTGGGCCTACGCCGGGACGTTTCTGCGTGGCTATTTGGCTAACCCGGCAGGCATGCGGTGGTTCAATCGGATCATGGCGTCGCTGTTGGCCGTCAGTGCGGTTTATTTATTGCTGCCCTGATCAGCCGCGATACTGCCCCGGCGTCGCCGCCAGATGTTGTTTGAACGCCCGTTGAAAATGCGCCTGATCAGCAAACCCTGCTTCCAGCGCGACATCGGCAATCAACTTGCCATTGCGCAGTTGTTCGCGGGCGAACTGGATGCGCCGATTGATCAGGAACGCGTGAGGTGTCATGCCGTAATGCTGTTTGAAGGCACGGATAAGGTAGGACGGTGACAGCTGAGCCGCTTCGCAAATGTCCTCAAGCTTGAGCAACTGCGTGCAATTGTCGCGGATGAAGTCAGCGGCTCGCTCCAGCTTGAAATTGGGTTCGCGCAGCGGTTGATCGACCGGGTTGAGCCGTCGCTGCACCTCGGAGAAATACTCTACGGCCGCGCTGTGTTTGCACAGCACGTCCTGTCGCGGATCCACGAGGATTTTGTACAGGCCTTGAAGGCCGGTAAACAGCTGGACATCGCGGGTATGGGGGGTGGAAAACCGTCGAAACGCTGAGTCCTGGCTGAAGCCGAGCTGGTGTTGAAGGTCTGTCAGCCAAGGTGTCTCGACGTACAGCATCAGGTACGACCACGGCTGGTCGTCAATGGGGTTGCAGGCGTGGACATCGTCGGGATTCATCAACACCACGGTGCCGGCGCTGACCTGAAAGGCGGATTGCTCATGCAGGTAAGTGCTGCACCCGGCGGTGATCGCACCGATGGAAAAGTGCTCATGGGCGTGCCGGGTGTAGCACACGTCGCGACCGTCAGCGATGGAGCGGGCCTCGATGAAGGGCAGGGCGTCATCACGCCAGAAGCGCGGGGCTTTGTCGGCGTTTTTGGCAGCGGCGTGCTTCATCGTCAGCGTCCTCGGCAGGTCAGCTCTGGAGTGTATTAGCTCCCGCCGTTAAAGGCTCGTTGCAAGGCAGCGATGTCGAGCTTTTTCATCTGCATCATGGCCTGCCTTGCCGTCATGGGTGGTGCCGGTGATTTTTGAATGATCGAAGATCGAACAGTAAAACTTCGCCGCCTCTTCGGCCTGAGGGTCGAACCAGAGGCAGGGAGTCCGTTTTTGCACGCGTTGCATGGTGGTGCTCCTCTACGGGTTACTCATGCTGGACTCTCAGCGTCGTCAGGCTGCCGTCGATCAGTTGGACCGTAGATCGATAATTAAATGAAAAACGCAGTCAGAATGACCGCGTGTCAAGTCATATCGACTATTTATCAATGGTGTCTTTATGACTGCGTTATCTTCAAGCTATTGATTTAAAAGGCGCTAACACCTGGCACAACACTTGATACTCCAAACGTACAACTGACCCGCTTCAGGAGTACGACAAAATGTTCGATTTTTTCAATAACCCTCTGAACGTTCTCCATCTGTCGAGCAAAGTGCTCGGCGCCGGCCTGGTCATGCTGTTTGCCGGCATCTACGGCGCCTACCTTTACGACGGTCATATGCCGATCGCGTTGTTGGTGTCGATGCATGCCATGACCATCATCGGCCCTACCTTGCTCAAGATCGGCTACGTCATGCGCCTGCTGGCCCAATACCGGTTGGCCAAAGCCCTGATCTCTGTGGTGGCTTGAAGTGAGAAAACTTGCCGCTGCACCGGTGTTCAGCCTCGGCTTTCGTCCGTTCTTCTTCGTCGGTGCCGTGTTTGCGCTGGTGGCGGTCGCGATATGGGCGCTGTGGTTGTACGGCCGATTACCCGGCGCGCAACCCATTGGCGGCATGTTGAGCTGGCATCGGCATGAGATGCCGTTCGGGTTTGCCACGGCGATTATTGCCGGCTTCCTGTTGACGGCGGTGCCGAACTGGACCGGGCGTCCCGGCTTGAGCGGCTGGCCTCTGATCGGGCTATTGCTGGTTTGGCTGTTGGCACGATTGGCGTGGCTGATGCCGATCCCAGTGCCCATTCTGATCGCCCTGCAGACGCCGTTTCTGCCGTTGCTGGCCTGGATGCTGGGTCGCGATCTAGTCGCGGCCGGCAAGCGTGAGAACTATCCGATTCTTTTAGTGGTTGCCTTTATGGCGGCCTGCCAGGCATTGACGCTGTGGGGTATCGCTACCGAAGACGCCGGGTTGCAGCGACACGGTGTGCTCGCGGCCTTGTGGCTGGTGGCGGCGCTGATGACGGTCATTGGCGGGCGGGTCATTCCGTTTTTCATCCAGCGCGGTTTGAATCGTCCCGCCACGCCGGCGGCTCATCCGTTACCCACCAAAATCCTCCTGGTGAGTTCATTGCTGGCGGCGGTGTCTTTCGCCAGTGGACTGAATGACATCCCGAGGGGGTGGTTGGCCGCGTTGTTTCTGCTGATAGGCACTTTGCAGCTGTTGCGCTTGTGGCGCTGGCATGATCGAGGGATCTGGCGGGTGCCACTCTTGTGGTCGCTGTACCTGGCCTATGCGTGGATGCTGATGGCCGCGCTGGCGATGGCGCTGTGGCATGCGGGCCTGATGCCACAACAAAGTCTGGCGACCCATGCGCTGGCTGTGGGCGGCATTGGCGGGTTGATTCTGGCGATGATTGCCCGCGTCAGCCTCGGTCATACCGGGCGATTGTTGAAGCCATCGAAAACCATAGTGCTGGGTTTTGCCTTATTGGTTGTCGCTGGTGGGTGCCGGGTGTTGCTGGTGCCGTTTTCCGGCGCCGGGCTGGCACTCTCGGCGTTGCTGTGGTGCGCAGCGTTCGGCCTGTTCCTGACGCGCTACACGATGATCCTGTTCAAGCCGAGGGTCTAACGCCCACGCTACACGAATCGTCGATCCACCTGGGCCGCCCATTTGAGGCGGCCTTTGTGTGACCGGTGGTCGATGAACCGGTCTGCCCCGGCATTTTGCGCTTAGCTGAAGGGATAACCCAAGGCGAGCACAGGCATTTGATTGCCAGGGCGACGCCCTTCAGAACACCGTGAGTCTGAGGAAATTCGCAATGCTGACCCTCAACATCAATGGCAAGGATCAGGCGCTGGACGTCCCCGCGGACATGCCGCTGCTCTGGGTCCTGCGCGATGTCGCGCACCTCACTGGTACCAAATTCGGTTGCGGCATGGCCCAGTGCGGCGCCTGCACCGTGCACGTCGATGGCGCGCCATTACGCGCCTGCATCACGCCCGCGACCGCCGTGGCCAACGGGCAAAAAATCCTCACCATCGAAGGCCTGTCCACCGACGGTTCGCACCCGGTACAGCAAGCCTGGGCCGAACTCGATGTGGTGCAGTGCGGCTACTGCCAGTCCGGGCAAATCATGTCCGCCGCTGCGCTGCTGGCAAAAATCCCCAAACCCACCGACCGCGACATCGATCAGGCGCTCTCCGGCAACATCTGTCGTTGCGGCACCTACTCAAGGATCCGCGCAGCGGTCAAGCGCGCCGCCGAAATCGGTTGATGCCTTGTTGAGGGAGTCCGAAACATGAACAGCATCCTGGATGTCTCGCGCCGCAGTTTTCTCAAGGTCAGCGCCGTGTTGGGCGGAGGACTGGTCGTGGCCTTCGTCATCCCCGGCGCCCATCGTTTTGCCGTGGGCGCGGAGAATGAGGGCAACATTTTTGCGCCCAATGCCTTCCTTCGCATCGGCAACGATAACAGTGTCACCGTGCTGCTCGGCCATTCCGAAATGGGTCAGGGCATCTGGACCGGCCTGACCATGTTGATCGCCGAGGAGCTGGACGCCGACTGGTCGACCATTCGCGTCGAGCACTCGCCGGCCTCGGCCGCCGATTATGGATTGGCCGGGTTTGGCGGGATGCAGATCACTGGCGGCTCGACGTCGACCTGGATGGAGTTTGACCGCTACCGCCAGGCCGGTGCAGCGGCGCGGTTGATGTTGATCGATGCCGCGGCCAAGCGCTTCGACGTTGCGCCTTCGCAGATCCGCACCGAATCAGGCGTGGTCATCGCCGGCGACAAACGCGCCACCTACGGCGAACTGGCTGATGATGCTGGCAAGCTGCCGGCGCCGGATCCGGCCTCCATCAAGTTCAAGGAGGCCAAGGACTGGAAGGTCATCGGCAAACCTACCAAGCGCCTGGACACGCCGGAGAAAATCACCGGCCGGGCCAGGTTCGGCATGGACGTGCAGTTCGACGGCTTGATGACGGCCATGGTTGCCCGCCCGCCGGTGTTCGGCGGCAGCGTGAAATCCTTTGAGGGCGCCGAGGCACTGGCTGTGCCGGGCGTGCGCAAAGTGGTGCAGGTGCCCACGGGCGTGGCGGTGATTGCCGATCATTACTGGGCCGCGAAGCTGGGGCGTGATGCGCTGAAAGTCGACTGGGACCTGGGGCCGAACACTGGGCTCGACAGTCAGAAACTGTTGGAGAGTTTCCGAAAACTCGCCGCCACGCCCGGCATTTCGGCGAGCAAGACGGGCGATGCAACGGCCGCACTCGGCAGAGCCACGAAGAAGATTGACGTCGAATACAGCGTGCCGTACCTGGCCCACGCACCGATGGAACCGCTCAATTGCACGGTGAACATCAGCACGGACAAATGCGAGATCTGGACCGGCACCCAGTTTCAGACGCTGGATCAAATGATCGCGGGCAAGATCACCGGGCTCAAGCCCGAACAAGTCGACATCCACACCGAATTCCTCGGTGGCGGCTTTGGTCGGCGGGCCAATCCGACCTCGGACTTTGTCGCCGAAGCCGTCCAGGTCGCCAAAGCGGCAGGCGCTCCGGTGAAAACCGTGTGGTCCCGCGAGGACGACATTCGCGGCGGTTACTACCGCTCGATGTTTCTGCATCAGGCCACTATCGGCCTGGATGCCGGTGGCATACCCATCGCCTGGAAACAGGTGATGGTCGGACAGTCGATCATGGACGGCACCGCGTTTGCGGCGATGATGGTCAAGGATGGCGTCGACAAGACCTCGGTCGAAGGCGTCGCCGACAGTCCTTACCTCGAAGACGTGGCCAACCATCAGGTTGAATTGCACTCGCCGAAAACCGGCATCAGCGTGTTGTGGCTGCGTTCGGTCGGGCACAGCCACACGGCGTTCGTCATGGAATCGTTGATCGACGAACTGGCCGAGGCGGCCGGCAAGGACCCGGTGGACTACCGACGAACCTTGCTCAAGAACCACCCGCGACATTTGGGCGTGCTCAATCTGGCGGTCGAGAAGGCCAATTGGACCGCGGCGTTACCCGATGGTCACGCGTTGGGCGTGGCGGTACACGAGTCGTTCGGCAGCTACGTGGCGCAGGTCGCCGAAGTGTCTCAGGACAATCTGAAAATCCGCGTGCACCGGGTGGTGTGCGCAGTGGACTGCGGGATCGCCGTCAACCCGATGAGCATCGCTGCGCAAATGGAATCCTGTATCACGTTTGGCCTCAGCTTCGCCTTGCACAGCAAACTGACCTTCAAGGGCGGGCAAGTGGTGCAGTCCAATTACCACGACTATCAGGTGTTGCGGCTCAACGAAATGCCGGTGGTTGAAGTGCATATCGTGCCCAGTACCGAAAGGTCCGGCGGCATCGGCGAGGCCGGCGTTCCACCCACCGCACCGGCCGTCGCCAACGCAGTGTTTGCTCTGACCGGGCAGCGCTTGCGCGAGCTGCCGCTGCAATTGTCGGGGGTGTGACATGAAACGACATCTGATGTTGGGCGCGGTGCTGTTGGTCGGTTTGGTGGGGTACACCGAAGACCTGTTCGCGGACGACAAGGAAGCGCTCAAGGCATTCGATACGGTGCAGAAGGTCTTTCAAAGCCCGCGTTGCCAGAACTGTCACATTCCGGGGGATTCGCCGCTGCAGTTCGATGCCGGAACCCCGCATGCCATGAATGTTGTGCGCGGAATGGACGGCAAGGGCGCGGCCGGTCTGCCTTGCGCGACCTGTCATGCCGAAACCAATCCGCCGGCCAGTTACGGGCCGCATGCGCCACCGGGGGCACCGCACTGGTGCCTGCCGCCGGCGTCGCACAAAATGGCCTGGATCGGTCTGCCCGCCGACCAGTTATGCGCGTTGATCAAGGATCGAGCCAGTAACGGCGACCGTGATTTCGTCGCGCTGATCAAACATGTCAGCGACGACAAACTGGTCCTGTGGGGTTGGAATCCCGGTGAGGGCAGGGCGCCGGTACCGGTGCCGCACGACATTTTTGTCATGCAATTCAAACTGTGGGCCGAGGCGGGTGGTCCGTGTCCGGTGCTGGGTAGTTGACCGGCGGTCCGTTAACAGGGAGTCAATGCCGGTATAGCCGACTCTAAAGACCATATCCGCCAACGGAGTGAGTCATGTTGATCCCAGGCAAACCGGTGAAAAACGGCGTTCGCGCTGACCCATTGCGTTCGCCACAACAAGAACGACAATTGCTGCGCGACCTGGCCCGCAAGGCCGAGCAAGAGCTGATGGGCGTGCAGATGGCGAGCATGGACGAGTTGACGCTGCTGCCCAACCGTCACGGTTTCACCGTCTTGGCCCGACAGGGGCTGGATGCTTGCCAGCAACTCGACAAACCGACCACGCTGATGCTGTTCAAGCTCGATGAGCTCAAACACATCAACTATCTGTTTGGCCACGCCGAGGGCAACCGTGCGCTGAAAACTTTCGCGGATGTGCTGCGAATCGCTTTTCGCGAAAGCGATGTGGTCGGCCGTCTCGGCAGCGACAAATTCGTTGCCTTGCTGACGGGTTCAGCCACTGTCGAGCCGGGCGCGATCAAGGGTCGTCTCGACGAAATACTCGCTGAGCGCAATGCCGCGGCCCATCGCGCCAACGACCTGCGCTTCAGCCTCGGACAAATCGAATACGACCCTCTGCGTCATGAATCAATCGAAGAGCTGTTGGTCGAGGCCGACACGTTCACTTGGCAAATAGCTGACTGATGTCCTTGAAGGCCTTGAACTCCAGCGCATTGCCGCAAGGGTCGAAGAGGAACATTGTCGCCTGCTCACCCACCAACCCCTGAAAGCGAATGCCCGGCTCGATCACGAACGACGTGCCCAGCGCGGTCAGGCGCTGCGCCAACGCTTCCCATTCATTCATGCTCAAGACCACGCCGAAATGCGGCACCGGCACGTTATGGCCGTCCACGGCATTGGTGTGCGCGGCTTCCTGAGAAGCGTTTTTTGGCGCGAGGTGAATCACCAGTTGATGGCCGAAAAAGTTGAAATCGACCCAGTGATCGCTGGAGCGACCTTCCTCCAGACCGAACACCTCGCCGTAGAAATTCCGTGCGGCGGTGAGGTCGTATACCGGGATCGCCAAGTGAAAAGGGGACAGTTGCATGGGATAGGCCTCGGATTGTCATGGGTGTGAGGCTGAGTTTAGCGCTGTGCTTTTTGATTGAAAGACGATAGTTTTTGCGTCGAGCTCAAATTTTTTCGATCAAACGGAGACGGTCATGCTGCGCGAACTCAAAACGTTCATTGCCGTCACGCGGTACGGCACTTTCGCGGCGGCCGGGATGCACATTGGCCTCACACAGTCGGCGGTCAGCGCGCAGATGCGCAATCTGGAGCAGGCGCTGGGTATCCGCTTGTTCGACCGTACGGGGCGCCAGGCGATTCTTAATGCAGCGGGGCAACGGGCGTTGCCGATGGCGAGGGAGATGCTGGAAACGTTTAACCGCATGTCCGTCAGTGATGAGGTCAGTGAATACCGAGGTGAATTGAAGATTGGGGCTGTGGCCACGGCCCAGACCGGGTTGCTGCCCCAGGCGTTGTTGCGGTTGAGACAGCAGGCACCGTTGCTGGAGGCGAAACTGGTGCCGGGTGTGTCGCTGAATCTATTGAGCCAGGTGGACACCGGTGAGGTGGACCTGGCCATTTTGATCAAGCCGCCGTTTGAACTGCCCAAGGAGTTGTCGGCGCAGGTCATTCGCCGGGAACCGTTCGTTTTGATCGTGCCGATGGACCTTGAGGGCGATGATCCGTTACAGATTCTCGCCAGCCATCCACACGTGCGCTATGACCGCAACTCGTTCGGCGGACGTCTGGTGACGCGGTTTTTGCGAGAGCGGCAGATTGACGTGCAGGTGGCGCTGGAGCTGGATGAGCTGGAAGCCATTGTGAAAATGGTTGAATGCGGGTTGGGCGTGTCGCTGCTGCCCGAAGCGGGGTTGTGGCTGGAGTATGGGGCGAAGGTCAGGATTATCCCGTTGGGCGAGCTGACGTTTTATCGGGAGATTGTGCTGTTGCAGCGCTATAGCCAGCGGACACAGCCGATCCAGCAGCTGTTCGCGCGGTGCCTGACGCAAATGACCGAATAAACGCGAACCCCCTGTGGGAGCGAGCTTGCTCGCGATGGCGGACTGTCAGTCGACATCAATTGTGAATGTCAGTCAGTCATCGCGAGCAAGCTCGCTCCCACAGGGGATCTTCATCAGGCCTCAAATCGCAGGCATAAAAAAACCCGCCATAAACGGCGGGTTTTTTATGGGCTAGCTGAAGATCACTCTTCCAGGCTGCCCATCGCAGTGGTGTTGAAACCACCGTCCACGTACATGATTTCGCCGCTGATGCCGGACGCCAGGTCCGAGCACAGGAAGGCGCCGGCGTTGCCGACTTCGTCGATGGTGACGTTGCGACGCAGCGGGGTTTGCGCTTCGTTGGCAGCCAGCATCTTGCGGAAGTTCTTGATGCCGGAAGCCGCGAGGGTGCGGATCGGGCCAGCCGATACGCAGTTGACGCGGGTGCCGTCCGGGCCCAGGGAGCCGGCCAGGTAACGAACGCCAGCTTCCAGCGAAGCCTTGGCCATGCCCATTACGTTGTAGTTAGGCATGGTGCGCTCGGCGCCCAGGTACGACAGGGTCAGCAGGCTGCCGTTGCGGCCTTTCATCATTTCGCGACCGGCTTTGGCCAGGGCCACGAAGCTGTAGGCGCTGATGTCGTGAGCGATGCGGAAACCTTCACGGGTGGTGGCTTCGGTGAAGTCGCCGTCCAGTTGGTCGCCCGGGGCGAAGCCGACGGAGTGCACGATGCAATCCAGGCCGTCCCACTTCTTGCCCAGCTCAACGAAGACCTTGGCGATTTCTTCATCGCTGGCCACGTCGCACGGGAAGCACAGGTCAGGGTTGGAACCCCAGCTCTGGGCGAACTCTTCGACACGACCCTTGAGTTTGTCGTTCTGATAAGTGAAGGCAAGCTCAGCGCCCTCGCGATGCATGGCGGCAGCGATGCCGGATGCGATGGACAGCTTGCTGGCGACACCGACGATCAGTACGCGCTTACCGGCGAGAAAACCCATGTGTTGCTCCTCTCTTTCAGGTTATTACGCAGTGGCTGGTGCCAGGAAAGCGGCTTCCAGCAACTGCTGTGTATACGGATGTTGGGGGGCGGCAAAGATACTTTGCGCGTCTCCCTGTTCGACCACTTGGCCCTGCTTGACCACCATCAGTTGGTGGCTCAGCGCTTTGACGACAGCCAGGTCATGGCTGATAAACAAATACGTCAGGTTGTACTTGGTTTGCAGTGAACGCAGCAGCTCCACCACTTGGCGTTGTACGGTGCGGTCGAGGGCCGAGGTCGGCTCGTCCAGCAAAATCAACGCCGGTTTTAGCACTAATGCCCGGGCAATGGCGATTCTCTGCCGTTGCCCGCCGGAAAATTCGTGGGGGTAGCGGTGCCGGGTTTCCGGATCCAGACCTACCTCCTTCAATGCTGCAATGATCGCTTGTTCCTGTTCCGCCTCGGTGCCCATCTTGTGGATCCGCAGGCCTTCGCCAACGATCTGGCTCACGCACATCCGTGGGCTCAGGCTGCCGAACGGATCCTGAAACACCACCTGCATCTCGCGGCGCAAAGGTCGAACTTCGTTCTGCGTCAGGCAGTCTAGCTGCTTGCCCTCAAAACGGATCGCGCCTTTGCTGCCGATCAGTCGCAAAATCGCCAGGCCGAGCGTCGATTTGCCTGAACCGCTTTCACCCACGATGCCCAGGGTCTGCCCCTGAGGCAGGCTGAAATTGATCCCGTCCACCGCTTTGATGTGGTCAACGGTCTTTTTCAGCAGGCCTTTCTTGATCGGGAACCAGACTTTCAAGTCCTCGACTTGCAGCAATGGCGGCCCGATAACATTGGTCGCCGGCGTGCCGCTGGGCTCCGCTGCCAGCAGTAACCGAGTGTACGGATGCTGCGGCGCGCGGAACAACTCTTCGCACGATGCCTGTTCGACGATGCAACCGCGCTGCATGACACATACGCGATGCGCAATTCTTCGCACAAGGTTCAAATCGTGGCTGATCAGCAGCAGCGCCATGCCCAGACGGGCCTGCAATTCTTTGAGTAATTCGAGGATTTTCAGCTGAACGGTCACGTCCAGCGCGGTCGTCGGCTCGTCGGCGATCAGCAATTCGGGTTCATTGGCCAGGGCCATGGCGATCATCACCCGCTGGCGTTGGCCGCCGGACAATTCGTGGGGCAGCGCTTTCAGGCGTTTTTCCGGCTCGGGAATCCCGACCATTTCCAGCAATTCCAGAGTGCGCTTGGTCGCCACTTTGCCGATCAGGCCCTTGTGGACGCCGAGTACCTCGTTGATCTGCTTTTCGATGGAGTGCAGCGGGTTCAGAGAAGTCATCGGCTCCTGAAAGATCATGGCGATGCGGTTGCCGCGGATGTGGCGGATGGTCTTCTCTTTCAGGTCCAGCAGGTTGTGCCCGGCGTACTCGATGGTGCCGGAGGGGTGCCGGGCGAGCGGGTAGGGCAGCAGCCGCAGGATCGAGTGGGCCGTGACCGATTTACCAGAACCGCTTTCACCGACCAGTGCCAGGGTTTCGCCGCGGAGGATATCAAAGCTCACGCCTTCGACCACGCGCTGAGCACGTTCACCGATACCAAATTCGACGGACAGGTCGCGCACTTCGATCAGATTGTCCTGATTCATTTCACTTCCTCGGGTCGAAGGCATCGCGAGCGGACTCGCCGATAAACACCAGTAAACTCAACATCAGCGCCAGCACCGCAAACGCACTGATACCCAGCCATGGGGCTTGCAGGTTGGATTTGCCCTGGGCCACCAGCTCGCCCAGCGACGGCGCGCCGGGCGGCAAACCGAAGCCCAGGAAGTCCAGCGCGGTCAGGGTGCCGATGGCGCCGGTCAGGATGAACGGCATGAACGTCATGGTCGAGACCATGGCGTTGGGCAGGATGTGGCGGAACATGATCGCACCGTTCTGCATCCCCAGCGCCCGTGCCGCACGCACGTATTCAAGGTTGCGTCCGCGAAGGAACTCGGCGCGCACCACGTCCACCAGGCTCATCCACGAAAACAGCAGCATGATCCCCAGCAGCCACCAGAAGTTCGGCTGCACGAAGCTGGCGAGAATGATCAGCAGATACAGCACCGGCAACCCGGACCAGATCTCCAGGAAACGCTGCCCGGCCAGATCCACCCAGCCGCCATAGAAACCCTGCAAGGCGCCCGCAATCACACCAATGATCGAGCTGAGAATGGTCAGCGTCAGCGCAAACAACACCGAAATCCGAAATCCGTAGATCACCCGCACTAACACATCGCGGCCCTGATCGTCCGTGCCTAGCAGGTTATCCGCGGACGGTGGCGCCGGCGCCGGGACTTTCAGGTCGTAGTTGATGCTTTGATAGCTGTACGGAATTGGCGCCCACAATACCCAGGCATCCTTGGCTTTCAGCAGTTCGCGGATGTACGGGCTCTTGTAGTTGGCTTCCAGCGGGAACTCGCCGCCAAACGCGGTTTCCGGGTAGCGCTTGAGCGCTGGAAAGTACCAACTGTTGTCGTAGTGCACCACCAGCGGTTTGTCGTTGGCAATCAGCTCGGCACCCAGGCTCAGGCCGAACAACAGCAGAAACAGCCACAGCGACCACCAGCCACGCTTGTTGGCCTTGAACAGTTCGAAGCGACGTCGATTGAGCGGGGACAGGTTCATCTCAATGCTCCCGGCTTTCAAAGTCGATGCGCGGATCGACAAAGGTGTACGTGAGGTCACCGATCAGTTTCACCACCAGGCCGAGCAAGGTGAAGATAAACAGCGTGCCAAACACCACCGGGTAATCGCGATTGATCGCCGCTTCAAAACTCATCAAGCCCAGGCCGTCGAGGGAGAAGATCACTTCCACCAGCAACGAGCCGGTAAAGAAAATCCCGATGAAGGCCGACGGGAATCCGGCAATCACCAGCAACATGGCGTTGCGAAACACATGGCCATACAGCACGCGGTGGCGGGTCAGGCCCTTGGCCTTGGCGGTGACCACGTACTGTTTGTTGATCTCGTCGAGGAAGCTGTTTTTGGTCAGCAGGGTCATGGTCGCGAAGTTGCCGATCACCAGCGCCGTCACCGGCAAGGCCAAGTGCCAGAAGTAATCGAGGATTTTGCCCCCCATGCTCAACTCATCGAAATTATTCGACGTCAGCCCTCGCAACGGGAACCAGTCAAAATAGCTGCCGCCGGCGAATACCACGATCAGCAGAATCGCAAACAGGAACGCCGGGATTGCGTAGCCGACGATGATCGCCGAACTGGTCCAGACATCGAAGTGGCTGCCGTGTCGAGTGGCCTTGGCGATCCCCAGCGGGATCGACACCAGGTACATGATCAGCGTGCTCCACAACCCGAGGGAGATCGAAACCGGCATTTTTTCCTTGATCAGGTCGATGACCTTGGCATCACGAAAGAAGCTGTCGCCGAAGTCCAGCGATGCATAGTTCTTCACCATGATCCACAAGCGTTCCGGCGCCGATTTGTCAAAGCCGTACATGTGCTCGATTTCCTTGACCAGTGCCGGGTCGAGACCTTGGGCGCCGCGATAGGCGGAACCGGCCACCGACACTTCGGCACCGCCGCCGGCAATGCGGCTGGTGGCGCCTTCGAAGCCTTCGAGCTTGGCGATCATCTGCTCCACCGGCCCGCCGGGTGCGGCCTGAATGATCACGAAGTTGATCAGCAAAATGCCGAACAAGGTTGGAATGATCAGCAGCAGTCGCCGAAAAATATACGCCAGCATCTGATTACTCCGTGGCCGCAGGGGAGGCTTGCAGTATGGTTTCGACTTCTATCGCAGGTTTCGCGTCTGGTTTGATCCACCACGTGTTTGTGCCGATGTCGTACAGGGGTGAGATTTTCGGATGGCCGATGTGGTTCCAGTACGCCACGCGCCAGGTCTTGATGTGCCAGTTGGGGATCACGTAATAACCCCATTGCAGCACGCGGTCCAGTGCGCGGGCATGGGCTACCAGACTTTTACGCGAATCGGCGTTGATCAGTTGCTCGACCAGTTGGTCCACCACCGGGTCTTTCAGGCCCATGGAGTTGCGGCTGCCGGGTTTGTCGGCCGCCGCCGACATCCAGAATTCGCGCTGTTCGTTGCCCGGCGAGCTGGACTGCGGGAAGCTGCCGACGATCATGTCGAAGTCCCGGGAGCGCACACGATTGATGTACTGCGAGACGTCGACGCGGCGTATTACCAAGTCGATACCCAGGTCGCTGAGGTTGCGTTTGAATGGCAGCAGTACGCGCTCAAACTCCGTTTGGGCCAACAGGAATTCAATTTTCACCGGTTTGCCGGTGGCATCGACCATTTTGTCATCGACAATCCGCCAGCCAGCCTCTTGCAGCAATTGATAGGCTTTGCGCTGATGGTCGCGGATCATGCCACTGGCGTCAGTCACCGGGTTCTGGAACGCCTCGCTGAAGACTTGCTCAGGGATCTTGCCGCGAAAGGGATCGAGGATCGCCAGTTGATCGGCATCCGGCAGGCCGGTGGCGACCATTTCAGAGTTCTCGAAATAGCTGCGGGTACGCGCATAGGCGCTGTTGAACAATTGCTTGTTGGTCCATTCAAAATCCAGCAGTAACGTCAGGGCCTTGCGCACGCGCACGTCCTGGAACACCGGGCGGCGCAGGTTGAACACAAAACCCTGCATGCCGGTGGGGTTGCCGTTGGGGATCTGCTCCTTGATCAACCGGCCTTCGGTGACGGCCGGGACATTATAGGCATTGGCCCAATTCTTCGCGGTCATCTCCAGCCAGTAATCGAACTGCCCGGCCTTGAATGCCTCGAGCGCCACGGTGTTGTCGCGGTAGTAGTCGGTGGTCATCACGTCGAAGTTGTAAAACCCGCGATTGACCGGCAAGTCCTTGCCCCAGTAATCCTTGACACGCTCATAGCGAATCGAACGTCCGGCCTTCACTTGACTGACTTTGTACGGGCCACTGCCCAGCGGTATCTCCAGGTTGCCCTTGTTGAAATCGCGGTCGGCCCACCAGTGCTTTGGCAGAACCGGCAACTGGCCGAGGATCAGCGGCAACTCTCGGTTGTTGGAGTGCTTGAACTTGAACAACACAGTGAGCGGGTCTTCGGCAACCGCTTCCTCGACGTCGTTGTAGTAACCGCGATAGAGCGGCGCGCCGTCCTTGGTCAGCATCTGGAAGCTGAACACCACGTCATCGGCGCGGATCGGATGGCCGTCGTGGAAGCGCGCTTCAGGGCGCAGGTAGAAACGCACCCAACTGTTGTCAGGGGCTTTCTCGATCTTGCCGGCCACCAGGCCATATTCGGTGAACGGTTCGTCCAGCCCTTGCCGGGCGAGGGTGTCGTAGATCATGCCGATATCGTCGGCTGGCACGCCCTTGCTGATAAACGGATTGAGGCTGTCAAACCCGCCGAAACCGGCCTGGCGAAAGATTCCGCCCTTGGGCGCATCCGGGTTCACGTAGTCGAAATGCTTGAAGTCGGCCGGGTATTTTGGTGGTTCGTTGTAGAGGGTTACAGCGTGTTGCGGGGCGGCACAAGCCAGCCCGGCTAACAGCAGACCGCTGGCCTGCAACAGCAGGGTGCGTACGAGTTTCATCGATCTTTCTCCGAAGACTTCAGCCACCACGCGCTCAGACCCAGGGTGTAGGGCGGCGTGGTCACAAAGGCGAACCGGTTGCGGTAGGCCAGGCGGTGATAATTGAGGTACCAGTTGGGAATGATGTAGTGCTGCCACAGCAGCACGCGGTCAAGGGCTTTGCCGGCGGCGACTTGTTCGTCGCGGCTCTGGGCGGCGAGCAGTTGTTCGAGCAAGTGATCGACCACCGGGTTGGAGATGCCGGCATAATTTTTACTGCCCTTGACCCCGACCTGGCTGGAATGGAAATACTGCCACTGCTCCAGACCCGGACTGAGGGTCTGGTTGAGGGTCATCAGAATCATGTCGAAATCGAACTGATCGAGGCGTTGTTTGTACTGGGCGCGGTCAACGGTGCGCAGTCGCGCGTCGATGCCAATGCTCGCGAGGTTTTCGACGTAGGGCTGAAGAATGCGTTCCAGGTTCGGGTTGACCAGCAGGATCTCGAATCGCAGCGGTTGCCCGACGGCGTTCTGCAACCGTTGGCCATTGAGCTTCCAGCCGGCCTCGGCGAGCAGTCCCAATGCCTTGCGCAGCGTTTCCCGGGGAATGCCGCGGCCGTCGGTGTGCGGCAGGCTGAACGGCTCGGTGAAGAGCTTCGCGGGCACCTGCTCGCGATAGGGCTTGAGCATCAGCCATTCGTGACCGACCGGTAACCCGGTGGCTTCGAACTCACTGTTAGGGTAATAACTCATGGCGCGCTTGTAGGCGCCGCTGAACAGCGTGCGGTTGGTCCACTCGAAATCGAACATCAGCCCCAGGGCTTCGCGGACTTTGGTCTCGGCGAAAGTCGGGCGTCGGGTGTTCATGAACAGGCCCTGGCTCTGGGTCGGAATTTGATGAGGGATCTGCGCCTTGATCACGTCGCCGCGGCGTACTGCCGGGAAGTTGTAGCCGTTGTCCCAGTTCTTCGCCTGATGCTCGATGTAAACGTCGAATTCGCCGGCCTTGAACGCTTCGAAGGCGACATCGCTGTCGCGGTAGAACTCGACTTCCATGCGATCGAAGTTGTACTTGCCGCGATTGACCGCCAGGTCCTTGCCCCAGTAATCCTTGACCCGTTCGAAAACGATCTGCCGCCCAGGCGTTACTGATGTGATGCGATACGGTCCGCTACCCAGCGGCGGCTCGAAGGTGGTCGCCTTGAAATCGCGACCTTTCCAGTAATGCTGCGACAGGACTGGCAATTCGCCCAGGCGCAGGATCTGCAACGGATTGCCGGCGCGCTTGAACACAAAACGAATGCGCTGCGGGTTAAGGATATCGACCCGTGCGACTTCCTGGAGGCTGGTGCGGTACTGCGGATGACCTTCCTTGAGCAACAAGCGGTACGAGAACGCGACGTCATAAGCGGTGATCGGCGAACCATCGTGAAACCGCGCTTCGGGCCGCAGGTTGAACACCACCCAACTGCGATCCTCGCTGTATTCCACCGACTGGGCGATCAGGCCATAACTCGAGGTCGGCTCGTCACCGGACGGCGCGTATTGGCCGGTGCCGACCATTAGCGGCTCGTTGAGCTCATTGATCCCGTATTGCAGGAAGTTGGGGGTTGAAACCGGGCTTGAGCCCTTGAAGGTGTAGGGGTTGAGCGTATCGAAGGTGCCAAACGCCATCACCCGCAACGTACCGCCCTTGGGCGCTTGCGGGTTGACCCAGTCGAAATGGGTAAATCGGGCCGGGTACTTGAGCGTGCCGAACTGCGCATAACCGTGGCTTTCGCTGATCGTCGCGCTTGCGGTGGAGCTGAAGGCCAGGCTGATCAGGAGCAGGAGGAGGGGACGCTTCAAGTCAGAGATCCGATCCAGGCGGCTTGGGCATTGTGGCCCGTACAGTAACAGCTTGTATGGACAGGAAAAAGACAGGGGATTAATGCAGGGTTAATTGGACTTGCGGGGCCCTTGTTGCAGGGGGGGGTGAAAACCTTCAGGCAAAAAAAGCCCCTGAATACAGGGGCTCTATTTTTAGCGTGGCGAAGACACCACCAGCATCTGTCCAGGCTTCAGCGCCTGGCCAACGCGCGGGTTCCAGCGCTTGAGGTGCTGCATCTCGACGTTAAAGCGCTTGGCGACGATGTACAGCGAATCGCCTTGCTGGACCTTGTACTGGGTCTGCGACTTCTTTTTGTCGGCTTTGCTGTTGGCGGCCACGACCGTGTTGACGCGACCGCCGCTGCGCTTGGTGGTGTCCTGCATCACCAGGGTCTGCCCCGTTTTGAGGTGCTTGCCCGTCAACTTGTTCCAGCGTTGCAAGTCTTCGACGTCGACTTTATTGGCCTTGGCGATAGTGCCCAGGTTGTCGCCGCGTTTGACCCGGTAGGTGGTGCGCTTGACGCTGGCGAGTTGAACATCGTCCGCGCCTTCGAAAACCGGTTTGCGAGGCTTCTTGCTGATCAACTCTTCCGGACGCATGGTTGACAGGCTGGTGGTCAGCAATTGCGCCTTGGACGTTGGCACCAGCAGGTGCTGGGGGCCATCAAGGGTAGTGCGCTGTTTGAACGCCGGATTAAGCTGGAACAGTTCGTCTTCGTCGATGTTGGCAACCTCGGCAACCTTGGACAGGTCCATGCGCTGGTTGATTTCGACGACCTGGAAGTACGGTTCGTTGGCAATCGGGTTGAGGTTCACACCATAGGCTTCGGGCGAGAGGACCACTTGCGACAAGGCCAGCAGCTTCGGTACGTAAGCCTGGGTTTCCGCAGGCAGCGGCAGGTTCCAGTAATCGGTCGGCAGGCCGAGCCTTTCGTTGCGCTCGATGGCCCGGCTGACGGTGCCTTCGCCGGCGTTGTAGGCGGCGAGGGCGAGCAGCCAGTCACCGTTGAACATGTCGTGCAGACGGGTCAGGTAATCCATGGCCGCGGTGGTCGACGCGGTAATGTCGCGTCGGCCATCATAGGCGCGGGTCTGGCGCAGGTTGTAGTAACGCCCGGTGGAAGGAATGAATTGCCAAAGACCCACCGCGTCGGCCCGGGAATAGGCCATCGGGTTGTAGGCGCTTTCAATCACTGGCAGCAGCGCCAGTTCCAGCGGCATGTTGCGTTCTTCAAGGCGTTCGATGATGTAGTGAATGTACAGGCTGCCGCGCTCGCCGGCGTTTTCAAGGAAAGACGGGTTACTGGCGAACCACAGTCGCTGTTGCTCGATACGCGGGTTGACACCCAGGCCGTCCTGCAACTGGAAGCCCTGGCGCATGCGCTCCCAGACGTCCTGTGGTACTTGTGGCGAGGGTTTTTCGCTAAGCCAGATGGGTTTCTGTTTGGCGCGAGCGGCGATATTCGGGGTATGTGCCGCGTCGGTCTGCGGCACATGGCTGGAACAGCCCGCCAGCGTGGCGGACACAGCCACCGCAATGGCTTGAGCCAAGCGGGTCAATGCGTCTGAATTGATGGCTTTACGAATAGATGACGACATTGGCTGGAAGTAAGTTCCGGGCAAAAATGTCGGCCGATTCTAGAAAGGGTACCCCCTGCGGTCAACCATTCAGAATTTTCATTGCAATAGGATGACGGCCTAGAACGTATCTTTCCAAGCCCGCAACGCAGCAAAGACCGCACTCGGAGCCCGGTTATAGGGGCCGTTCCGTTCGTCCACTTTTTCTTTAACAGATGTTTCATCAACCCTTAAAAAGGGGTTGGTGAGCTTTTCCAGGGCCAGGGTCGACGGCAGGGTCATGATCCCGGCCTGACGTTGTTGGGTCACTTTGGCGAGACGCTCGGTGGTGTCGCGGTTTTCTGGCTCGACCGCTGCGGCAAACTTTAGGTTGCTCAGGGTGTATTCGTGGGTGCAATACACCAGCGTGTCCTCTGGCAATGCGGCCAGGCGTGTCAGCGAGGTGTGCATCTGGTCCGGGGTGCCTTCGAACAAGCGGCCGCAACCGGCAGCAAACAAGGTGTCGCCGCAGAACAGCAGGCCATGATGGTAATAGGCAATGTGCCCCAGGGTATGACCGGGGACGGCGATTACATCGAAGTCCCAGCCGAGTACGCTGACACGGTCGTTGTCCTTGAGCGCAACGTCCCGGCACGGAATGGATTCGCTGGCGGGACCATAGACTTTCGCGTCTGTCGCCTTTTTCAGCCGCTCGACGCCACCGACGTGGTCATGGTGGTGATGAGTGATCAGAATATCGCTCAATACCCAGCCCGGATGCGCCGCAAGCCAGGCCTGCACCGGCGCGGCATCGCCCGGATCGACCACGGCGCAGCGCTGGGTGCGGTGGTCCTGTAATAACCAGATGTAGTTGTCGGTGAAGGCGGGCAGGGCACTGATCTGTATCATCGTCGAATTCGCCAAGCGGAAAACAATGGTGCATCTTAGAACTTCCTGGCGCGTTGGAGAATGCAATGACCGATAAAGCGTTCGCTCAGGCTGATCCCGAGTGGCTGACATTGATCAGCGCGGCCCGTGAATGGCTGTCCGGCCCGATCGGGCAATTTTTGCTGGACGAAGAACGCCGCATGCTCGAAGACGAGTTGGGGCGCTTCTTCGGCGGTTACCTTGTGCATTACGGTCCGTCGGCCCAGACGCCCCCGTCGGCGCCGCAAGTACAGCGCAATGTGCGCCTCGGTGCGCCGTTGCCGGGTGTTGAAATCGTGTGTGAAGAACAAGCCTGGCCGTTGAGCGAGCACGCCGCCGACGTCGTGGTGTTGCAGCATGGTCTGGATTTCTGCCTGTCGCCCCACGGTTTGCTGCGTGAAGCAGCGAGCAGCGTGCGGCCCGGCGGGCATTTGTTGATCATTGGCATCAATCCCTGGAGCACTTGGGGCCTGCGCCATGTGTTCGCCCATGACGCCATGCGCAAGGCGCGCTGTATCTCGCCGTCACGCGTTGCCGACTGGCTGAACCTGCTGGGTTTCGCGCTGGAGAAACGCCGCTTCGGGTGCTATCGTCCGCCGCTTGCGTCACCTGCCTGGCAAGCTCGTCTGGCTGGTTGGGAGCGCAAGGCCGGTGACTGGCAACTGTCGGGCGGCGGCTTCTATTTGTTGGTGGCGCGCAAGATCGTCGTGGGTTTGCGCCCACTGCGTCAGGAGCGGCGCGAACCGATGGGCAAGCTGATTCCCTTGCCGATGGCCAAGGTCAATCGTCGCCGCATCGACCCGTAACACCTTTTTATATTCCCGGCCGGGTCAGCCCCGGCCTCGGGCATCGTCGATCCTATCGGCGAGCCACCGCATTTTCTGGATAGATTGGCATGAGCGATAGCGTAGAACTCTTCACCGACGGCGCCTGCAAAGGCAATCCGGGCCCTGGCGGCTGGGGCGCACTGCTGGTGTGCAAAGGCGTTGAAAAGGAACTGTGGGGTGGCGAAGCCAACACCACCAACAACCGCATGGAGCTGATGGGCGCGATCCGTGGCCTCGAAGAGCTCAAGCGTTCCTGCGACGTATTGTTGGTGACTGACTCCCAGTATGTGATGAAAGGCATCAACGAATGGATGGATAACTGGAAGAAGCGCGGCTGGAAAACAGCGGCAAAAGAGCCGGTTAAAAATGCTGACCTGTGGAAGATGCTGGATGAGCAGGTCAATCGCCACAACGTCACCTGGAAGTGGGTCCGTGGGCACATTGGTCATGACGGTAACGAGCGGGCTGACCAGTTGGCCAACCGGGGTGTTGATGAAGTGCGCGGGTACAAGCAGGCATAAATCACACACTGATCGTTCCCATGCTTCGCTTGGCAACGATCAGTGTGTGCGAGCCAGCTCGCGAAGGCCGCAAATCGGTGTACCTGAAACACCCAGGCGAGCGTGGTAACATCGCCGCTTTTGCACGATTGACCCGTTGAGAGCTGAGCACTGATGGCCACCAGATCCGTTGTACTCGATACCGAAACCACCGGCATGCCGGTGACCGACGGCCACCGGATTATCGAAATCGGTTGTGTCGAGTTGATTGGTCGGCGCCTGACGGGCCGGCATTTTCACGTTTACCTGCAGCCGGATCGCGAAAGTGACGAAGGCGCCATTGGCGTTCACGGCATCACCAACGAATTTCTGGTGGGCAAGCCGCGCTTCACAGAAGTGGCCGATGAGTTCTTCGAGTTCATCAAGGGCGCGCAGCTGATCATCCATAACGCGGCGTTCGACGTTGGTTTCATCAACAACGAATTCGCGCTGATGGGCCAGCACGAACGTGCGGACATCACGCAACACTGCTCGATCCTCGATACGCTGATGATGGCCCGGGAACGTCACCCTGGGCAGCGCAACAGCCTCGACGCCTTGTGCAAACGCTATGGTGTCGACAACTCCGGCCGCGAATTGCACGGCGCGTTGCTCGACTCCGAGATTCTCGCCGACGTTTACCTGACCATGACCGGCGGCCAGACCAGCTTGTCGCTGGCCGGCAACGCGTCTGACGGTAATGGCTCTGGCGAAGGTGCGGACAACTCCGCCACCGAAATCCGCCGCTTGCCCGCCGACCGCCCACGCGCCCGGATTATCCGCGCCAGCGAAGATGACCTGGCCCAGCATGTCGCACGTCTTGAAGCCATCGCGAAAGCCGCCGGCGCCCCGTCGCTGTGGCAACAACTGGCGGACGCCAAGGCCCAGGCCTGAGGCGAGGGGGAGGCCCGCGGTCCTTCTCCAAATCAAGGTTGATGGCCACATGTTGGTGCGCCGATTGACCCACTCCAGGGCATCGACACTCGCCACATCGGCATCAACCCTCTACCCTGAGGGTATTGGCCGACCACGGTCTGCCGCCTCAGGACACTGAGCCCCATGTATAAAGATTTGAAATTCCCGGTCCTGATCGTCCACCGCGACATCAAGGCCGACACCGTCGCCGGTGATCGTGTGCGGGGCATCGCCCGGGAGCTGGAGCAGGAAGGCTTCAGCATTGTTTCGGCGGTGGATTACACCGAAGGGCGGCTGGTTGCGTCGACCCATCACGGCCTCTCTTGCATGTTGATTGCCGCCGAAGACCCGAGCACTCACTCGCATTTGTTGCAAAACATGGCGGAACTGATCGGCCTGGCGCGTGTGCGTGCGCCGGACCTGCCGATCTTTGCCCTCGGCGAACAGGTGACGCTGGAAAACGCACCGGCCGATGCGATGGCCGAGCTCAATCAATTGCGCGGGATTCTTTACCTGTTCGAAGACACCGTACCGTTCCTGGCCCGGCAAGTGGCCCGCGCCGCGCGCAAGTACCTGGACGGTCTGCTGCCACCGTTTTTCAAGGCGCTGGTGCAACACACCGCCGATTCCAATTACTCCTGGCACACACCCGGCCACGGCGGTGGGGTTGCGTATCACAAGAGTCCGGTCGGGCAAGCTTTTCATCAGTTCTTTGGCGAAAACACCCTGCGTTCGGATTTGTCCGTGTCGGTTCCCGAGCTGGGGTCGTTGCTGGATCACACCGGTCCGCTGGCAGAGGCGGAAGCGCGAGCAGCGCACAATTTCGGCGCTGATCACACCTTTTTCGTGATTAATGGCACTTCCACCGCCAACAAAATCGTCTGGCATTCGATGGTCGCTCGCGATGACCTGGTGCTGGTGGATCGCAACTGCCACAAGTCGGTGTTGCATTCGATCATCATGACCGGCGCGATCCCGTTGTACCTGTGCCCGGAGCGCAATGAACTGGGGATCATCGGCCCGATTCCTTTAAGCGAATTCAGCCGCGAATCGATCCAGGCCAAGATCGACGCCAGCCCGCTGACCAAAGGGCGAGCACCCAAAGTCAAACTGGCGGTGATCACCAACTCGACCTACGACGGTCTTTGCTACAACGCCGAGTTGATCAAGCAGAGCCTGGGCAACAGTGTCGAGGTGCTGCATTTCGACGAGGCCTGGTACGCCTACGCGGCGTTTCACGAGTTCTTCGCCGGGCGTTATGGCATGGGCACCTCTCGCAGCGAAGATGGCCCGCTGGTGTTTACCACGCATTCCACGCACAAGTTGCTGGCCGCGTTCAGCCAGGCCTCGATGATTCATGTCCAGGACGGCGGGGCGCGGCAACTGGACCGCGACCGTTTCAACGAAGCATTCATGATGCACATCTCCACCTCGCCGCAGTACAGCATCATCGCCTCGCTGGACGTGGCCTCGGCGATGATGGAAGGCCCGGCCGGGCGTTCGCTGTTGCAGGAGATGTTCGATGAGGCCCTGAGCTTTCGTCGGGCGCTGGCCAATCTGCGGCAGCACATCGCGGCGGATGACTGGTGGTTTTCCATTTGGCAACCGCCGTCGGTGGAAGGCATTGATCGCGTGGTCACCGAAGACTGGCTGCTGCAACCCGATGCCGACTGGCACGGCTTTGGCGGAGTCACCGACGATTATGTGTTGCTCGATCCGATCAAAGTCACCCTGGTCATGCCCGGCCTGACCGCAGGCGGCGCACTGAGCGAGCGCGGTATTCCGGCGGCAGTGGTCAGCAAATTCCTCTGGGAACGCGGGCTGGTGGTCGAGAAGACAGGGCTGTATTCGTTCCTGGTGTTGTTCTCCATGGGCATTACCAAAGGCAAATGGAGCACGCTGTTGACCGAGTTGCTGGAGTTCAAGCGCAGCTACGACGCCAACGTCAGCCTGGCCACCTGCCTGCCCTGTGTGGCGCAACAGAGCGTTGGACGCTATCAAGGCATGGGGTTGCGCGATTTGTGCGATCAATTGCACGCCTGTTATCGCAGCAATGCTACGGCCAAGCACCTCAAACGCATGTACACCGTCCTGCCGGAAATCGTCATGAAACCCGCTGACGCCTATGATCATCTGGTTCGGGGCGAGGTGGAGGCCGTGTCGATCGATGCCCTGGACGGGCGAATCGCGGCGGTGATGCTGGTTCCGTATCCGCCAGGCATTCCGCTGATCATGCCGGGTGAACGGTTCACCCACTCGACCCGGTCAATCATCGACTATCTTTCATTTGCACGGACGTTTGATAGCAGTTTCCCAGGATTCGTCGTTGATGTGCATGGATTGCAACACGAAGACGAGGGCAATGGACGGCACTACACCGTCGATTGCATCAAGGAATGAGGACCTTTCCCAGTATGCAACCTGTCATCAATCCCAAGTATCCCGGCCTGTCGGTGCGTGTCGCCGATGACGGCTTTGCGGCCTACATCTGGGGCAGTGATTTCAGCTTTGAAGTTGCTGCCTATGGTGCCGCCGAAATCGGCAAACCGGTCGAGCAGTGGCTGATTACGCCAATCACCCCCTATAGGAAGTGCTACGGCATTGACCCGGAAGAATTCAGCAGCTTTCGTGATGCCGCCGACAGTGCGATTTTCATGGCGTACCTCGACGATGAGCCGGTCGGTCATCTGGTGGTCAGCACCAACTGGAACGGCTTTGCCCATATCGACGAGCTGGCGGTACATGCCCCGGCGCGGCACCACGGGGTGGCCAAGGCCTTGTTGGACGTGGCTCAGTTCTGGAGTCGAAAGAAAAAGCTGCCGGGCATCATGCTCGAAACCCAAAATAACAACCTCGGTGCCTGCCGGCTCTATGAGCGTTGTGGTTACGTGATTGGCGGGATGGACCATCTGCGCTATCGAGGGATCGATCCAAACACAGCCGAAGTGGCGCTGTTCTGGTATCGCTTGTTCGATAATGCTCTCGAAAGACCGATCAGTTCGCCAGCATCGCCGCGGCTTGTTCCATAACGATGTCCAGCAGGGTCTGAATGGCGGGCGCTGGTTCGCCGTTTTTCAAGGTCAGGGCATAGAGGCTGACCGGCACGGCCGGAGCCAGCGGACACACATCCAGCCCGCTGCTTTTAGCGCCCAGGGCGGTAAACGGGTCGACAATCGCCAGGCCTTCTCCGGCCTCGACCATGCTGCGCATCATCTGGTGCGTCTGCACCCGGATATGCACGACCGGGGCAGGGCGCAATGCTTGCAATTTGTTCTCCAAGGCGCGGCTCAGTGGGTCGTGGCCTTCGAGGCCGACCATCGACTGGCCCGCCAGGTCCTGCAATGAAATGTATTTCTGCTTGGGTTGCAGCCAGCCATGAGGCGCCAGTAGCTGAAGCTTGCCGTGGGCAATCACTTGGCAATGGATGTCGGCGACATCGGGGTCATGCAGGCTTAATCCCAGGTCACTTTCGCGCAACAACAGGGATTTGATGATCTCGCGGGTCGGTTGGCTGAACAGGCTGCAAGGCGCATCGGGCAGGCGTCGGCGCAGGGCGGCGATGCTCTGGGGCAGCAATTGTTGAGCGAGCGGCGGGGTGCAGATGATGCGCAGCGGCGGGGCCTGGTACTGCTTGAGGCTGGCGGCCAGGCGCTGGATGGGCTCCAGCGCTTCGTAGACGTGGGTGATTTGTGCTTCCAGCTCCCGCGCTTCGCGGGTCGCCTGCAAGCGCCCACGCACGCTGGAAAACAGCATGAAACCCAACTGACCCTCGGCCTCGCGCAAAATGCCTTCAACCTCGGCCACCGGCAGCTGCAGCCATTCGGCGGCGGTGCCCAGGTGACCGGTCTGCACAAGCGCGTGGATCACTTCGATATGGCGTAAACGCATGCGTGAAGTCCATGTTCAGCAGGTGAGGGAATCAGTGACTGAATCCTAACTCAAGTGCGCGCATATGACTTCTGCTCATAACGCGGGGTTATGTAGCGACGTTGGTTTCCAGCACGCTAGCGATGGGAGTGACCGGCTCGCGAATCAGGGTGACATCCGTTTGGACCAACTGGAACCGACCGTCATCGAGCTTCTTGACGCGATCACCAATGGCCAGTTTGTAGGTGGTGACAGGCTCCGTGCCGCCGAGGCCGTCAGCCGACGGAGTGGATTCCTGGAACTCATGCACGGAATAAACGCGGCCTTCCGCGTCTCTTGCATGGAACTGACCGACAAGTACTGCTGCCATCTGTTTAGAACCTCTGGAGATAAATCGCTCAATTTTCGGTTCTGTAGACCGTGCTTAAGCGAAGTAAGTTTTCCTGCAAGAAAAAAATAGTCAGGGGCAGTGAAATTCAGCGCCCACTGGGTGATTCGTCATCTATACCTACAAGTTCTTTCCATCGGACAGTCGAGACATCTTCCATGAGTAACGTCTATACGATCGCCGTCGTGGTCGGCAGCTTGAGAAAGGCATCCATCAATCGCAAGGTGGCATTGGCCCTGGCTGACCTCGCACCGGCCAATCTCAAGCTTCAGATCATCGAAATTGGCGATTTGCCGCTCTACAACGAAGACATCGATGGTGCTTCACCGCCGGCAGCCTACAGCACTTTCCGGCAACAAGTACGCTCATCCGACGCAGTGCTGTTCGTCACCCCGGAATACAACCGTTCGGTGCCGGCACCCTTGAAGAACGCAATCGATGTGGGATCGCGGCCATACGGCCAGAGCGCCTGGAGCGGAAAACCAGGCGCGGTGATCAGTGTTTCGCCGGGTGCTGTTGGTGGATTTGGCGCCAACCACCATTTGCGCCAGTCCATGGTGTTTCTGGATGTGCCCTGCATGCAGCAGCCGGAGGCCTACCTCGGTGGTGCCGGCTCGGCGTTTGACGAAGCGGGTACATTGTCCGAGTCGGTGAAGCCGTTCCTGCAAAACTTCATTAATGCCTATGGCAAATGGGTCGAACAACACAAAAAAGTCTGACACACCCGTCTCCTTTGCAGGAGTGAGCCTGTTCGCGAGGGCGGTGGGTCGGTCGGCATTGACCTGGCTGATACGCCGCCCTCGCGAGCAGGCTCACTCCTACAGTGATTAGCGGGTGTTCAGCCATCGACCACAGACCATCGACCCGATCTCCGCCCGCCACGCGGCCGCGCGCTGCTCGTCAGCGGCTACGGGATCGTGAAGTATAGAAAATTGGGGCTTTACTCTGCTCGTGCGTTGCGGCTGAATCGCGGTTTATTTTTCCGCGCAAGGTTGCTTTGCATGCTTATCGCCTCACTCATTTTCCTGCTGACCATCACCCTGGTGATCTGGCAACCCAAAGGCCTGGGCGTGGGCTGGAGTGCGGTTCTCGGTGCCGTGCTGGCGCTGATTTTCGGCGTCGTGCAGCTGAGCGACATCCCCATTGTCTGGCAGATCATCTGGAATGCCACCGGCACGTTCGTGGCGCTGATTATCATCAGTCTGTTGCTGGACGAGGCCGGCTTTTTCGCATGGGCCGCCTTGCACGTGGCCCGTTGGGGGCGGGGCAGTGGGCGCAAACTGTTTGCTTATATGGTGTTGCTGGGGGCGCTGGTCTCGGCCTTGTTCGCCAATGACGGCGCGGCGCTGATCCTCACGCCCATCGTGATTTCCATGCTGCTGGCGCTGCGCTTCTCCCCGGCGGCGACCCTGGCGTTCGTGATGGGCGCCGGTTTCATCGCCGACACCGCGAGCCTGCCGCTGGTGGTGTCAAACCTGGTAAACATCGTTTCCGCCGACTTCTTCCACATCACGTTCAACCGCTACGCGGCGGTGATGATCCCGGTCAACCTGGTGAGCGTCGCGGCCACGTTGGCGATGCTGATGTGGTTCTTCCGTCGTGACGTTCCCAAGGTTTACGACCCCGAACAACTGGAGCTGCCAGCCACGGCGATCCATGACAAGGCTACGTTTTATGCCGGTTGGGTGGTGTTGGTGATCCTGCTCGTCGGTTGCTTCGCTTTGGAGCCGCTGGGCATCCCAATCAGTGCCATTTCCGCGGTGTGCGCTGCGTTGCTATTGGGTATCGCCGCCCGAGGCCACAAGATTTCCACGCGCAAGGTGATGAAAGAGGCCCCTTGGCAGATCGTGATTTTCTCGCTGGGCATGTATCTGGTGGTGTATGGCCTGCGCAATGCCGGGCTGACCGGGTATCTGGCGGGTTGGCTGGACGGGTTTGCCCATTACGGTGTGTGGGGCGCGGCCATGGGTACCGGGGTGCTGACGGCGGTTCTGTCATCGATCATGAACAATTTGCCGACGGTGCTGATCGGTTTGCTGTCGATCGATGCCAGTCAGGCCAGTGGTGTGGTGAAGGAGACGATGATTTACGCCAACGTCATCGGCAGCGACCTGGGGCCGAAAATTACGCCGATTGGCAGTCTGGCGACGTTGTTGTGGCTGCATGTGCTGGAGCGCAAGGGCATCCGGATCGGGTGGGGGTATTACTTCAAGGTCGGGGTGGTGCTGACGGTGCCGGTGTTGTTGGTGACGTTGGCGGCGTTGGCGTTGCGGTTATCCCTCTAGACCGAGTCGGCCCCCTTCGCGAGCAAGCCCGCTCCCACACTCGATCAGCGCCATAGGGAGATCAAATGTGGAAGCGAGCCTGCTCGCGAAGAGGCCGGTCCAGGCGCTACAAAACCTCAACCATTACCCGGTACATTCGGCCAAAAATCTGCCACCAGAAACAACCGCTCTGCCTCTTCCCAATCCCCATCGGCATTCTCGGTCAGGCGCACCATCAACTGCGCCGGCGCCAAAGGTGCCAGCTCACCGAGCCACGCACTCAACTGCTCGACGCTCCAGGTCTGCTCAGCGGGATAGCGCGCCGGCGCCAGCCACGCATGGCGGGGCAGGGGCTGCCAGCGACCGAAGGGCCGTTGCACGACAAAGTCCGCCCAGTCTTTCTGATGTAGCCAGCTACCGCGTAAATGCTGCGGATGGGCACCGGCAGGCGGCTCGGCGAGTCCCGGCCATGGATACAGCAGGTAACCACCGAGCCACAAGTGAGCGCTGAACTGCTGAATATCCAGGGCCGCCAGCACTTCACGGCTTTCGCTGCGGGCAGAAATGGGTAATTGGTGCTGAGCCAGGTGCGCCAGTTTGCGGTCCAGCCGATCATGACAGCCGGGGCCGAGCCACTGCGCGGTGTCATGCCCGTCGCCATTTTGCGGTCCGAGATAGAGCTTGATCGCCAGTTCCAGGTGGTGCACGCCATCGCGGTCACGCAGCAACATGTCCAGTTCGCCGAGTGTGTGGCCTTCACGGCGGATCGGCAGGTTGGCGGCGATGAGCTCGATCCCCGGCGCCTGACGCACCGCGTACTGCCAAAGCCGCTCGTAATACAGGCCCAAGCGTCGGGTTCGGGCCTGGGACAGCCAGTGCAGCAAGTCGTAACTGTCACGGTCCAGTTGCCGCAGCCAGCGTTCCAGGCGCTGCGGTTCTTGCACCCAGTCGCTGCCAGCCAGCGGATGCCGCTGCGGCCACGGCGTATCGACGAGCATCGGCGGCGCGAGGATGACCCAGGCCAGGTCGCGCACTTCGGGGTGGCGCAACTGATGGGGCAACGAGAGCAAATCGGGAAATAGGATCATCTTGCGAGCATAGCCCTAAACATGAGTACACCCTTGTGGCTGAAAGGATTTTGTCTATCCTGCGCTTTCGCCCATAATCGTCTTTTTCGCCGTCCTTGCAGGAACCCCATGGAGCAATTTCGTAATATCGGCATCATCGGTCGCCTGGGCAGCTCCCAGGTGCTGGATACCGTCCGCCGACTGAAACGGTTTCTGCTCGATCGTCACTTGCACGTGATCCTCGAAGACACCATCGCCGAAGTCCTTCCCGGTCATGGCCTGCAAACATCGTCACGCAAGATGCTCGGCGAAGTCTGTGACATGGTGATTGTGGTCGGCGGTGACGGCAGCCTGCTGGGGGCCGCCCGGGCGCTGGCACGGCACAATATTCCGGTGCTCGGCATCAACCGTGGCAGCCTTGGTTTCCTGACCGATATCCGCCCCGACGAGCTGGAAGTCAAAGTCGCCGAAGTGCTCGACGGCCACTACCTGGTAGAAAACCGCTTCCTGCTGCAAGCCGAAGTCCGCCGTCACGCCGAGGCCATCGGTCAGGGCGATGCGCTCAATGATGTGGTGCTGCACCCCGGCAAATCAACGCGGATGATCGAGTTCGAGCTGTACATTGACGGCCAGTTCGTTTGCAGCCAAAAGGCCGACGGCCTGATCGTCGCGACGCCCACCGGTTCGACCGCCTACGCGCTGTCGGCGGGCGGACCGATCATGCACCCCAAGCTTGACGCTATTGTGATTGTGCCGATGTACCCCCATACCTTGTCGGGCAGGCCGATTGTGGTCGATGGCAACAGTGAGCTGAAAATCGTCGTGTCCAAAGATATGCAGATTTACCCGCAAGTCTCCTGTGACGGGCAGAACCACTTCACCTGTGCGCCGGGTGACACCATTACCATCAGCAAGAAAGCGCAGAAACTGCGACTGATCCATCCGCTTGACCACAACTACTACGAAGTTTGCCGGACCAAGCTCGGTTGGGGCAGTCGATTGGGTGGTGGAGGCGACTGATGCTCGATCCCGCGCGTAGCTACGACCTGATCGGTGACGTGCACGGTTGCGCTCTGACCCTTGAGCACTTGCTCGACCGGCTCGGTTATCACAAACAAGGTGGCGTCTGGCGGCATCCGTCGCGCATGGCCGTGTTTGTGGGCGACATCATTGATCGCGGCCCGCGGATTCGCGAGGCGCTGCACATCGTCCACGACATGGTCGAGGCCGGCCAGGCGCTGTGCATCATGGGCAATCATGAATTCAACGCACTGGGCTGGAGCACGCCGGCGCCACCGGGTAGCGGCAAGCAGTTCGTCCGGGAACACACGCCGCGCCATGCCCGATTGCTGGGTGAAACCCTGACCCAGTTCCAAGACCATCCCGGTGACTGGCATGACTTCCTTCAATGGTTCTACGAGATGCCGTTGTTCGTCGACGCCGGGCGCTTCCGGGTGGTGCACGCGTGCTGGGATTCCGGCCTGATCGAACCGTTACGCGGATTGTTTCCCAATGGTTGCGTTGATGAGCATTTCCTCCAGGCCTCGGCCGTGCCGGGCAGTTTCGCCTGCACTGTGTTCGACCGACTGCTGCGCGGCACCGACATGCGCCTGCCCGATGGCTTGACCATGACCAGCGGCGACGGTCTGGTGCGTTCGTTCTTCCGTACCAAATTCTGGGAAGACGACCCGCAAACCTACGGAGACATTGTGTTCCAGCCCGACGCATTGCCCGAGCCCGTGGCCAGGACGCCGCTGTCATCCACGGAAAAAAATACCTTGCTGCGCTATGGCGTCGACGAGCCGCTGTTATTCGTCGGCCACTACTGGCGCAGCGGCAAGCCGGTACCGATTCGCCCGAACCTGGCCTGTCTGGATTACAGCGCCGTGCTCTACGGCAAACTGGTCGCCTATCGGCTGGATCAGGAAACCCGGCTCGATCCGCATAAATTTGTCTGGGTCGATGTCGAACGGCCGGAGGTGTTGCAATGAGTGTTGTGGCCGTATTGCGTCTGCCGCTGGCGGTGGATTTGAGCGGGTTCGTCAAACTGCTGCAGCGCATGCAGGTGCCGCATCGCGTCAGCGAAGAGTCGGGCGAACAGGTGCTTTGGGTACCGTCCAACATCAGCGAAGACGTGCGCTCGCTGTACGAACGCTTTCCGGCGGGTGATCCCGATCAGCAACTGGATATTCCAGCGGCGCACATGACCAAGCGTCCCGGTTTCGTCGAGCAACTGCGCTACGCCAAGGCGACTGCGGCGATTTTGCTGTTGAGCATCCTGGTCGGCGCGGTGACGCTGCTGGGCGAAAACCTCGACACCCTGCGCTGGCTGACCTTCCTCGATTTCCGCGTAATCGGCGAGTACATCCATTTCGTACCGTTGGGCGACAGCCTGGCGGCGGGGCAGTGGTGGCGCTTGATGACGCCGATGCTGATCCACTTTGGCGTCCTGCACCTGGCCATGAACGGCATGTGGTACTGGGAGCTGGGGCGGCGCATCGAATCGCGTCAGGGCAGCATCAACCTGATCGGCCTGACGCTGCTGTTCAGCCTCGTCTCCAACTATGCCCAGTATTATTTCAGCGGCCCGACCTTGTTCGGTGGCTTGTCCGGCGTGCTGTATGGCTTGCTCGGGCATTGCTGGATCTTTCAGCTGTTGTCGCCCAACCCGGCTTATCGCCTGCCGCGTGGCGTGCTGGTGATGATGCTGGTGTGGCTGGTGCTGTGCCTCTCCGGGCTGGTCTCGATGATCGGCTTCGGTGAAATCGCCAATGCGGCGCACGTCGGCGGGTTGCTCGTCGGATGCCTGACCGGTTTGTTGGGTGGTTTGTATAACCGCCGTAAACTGGCCGCCTAAATCAGTTTATGCAGTAAAGAGCGCGGAGACCTTGATGTCCTCTTTTAACGAAATGATCCAAAACATCACACCCGATATCTACCAGAGCCTGAAACTGGCGGTGGAAATCGGTAAATGGTCCGACGGTGGCAAACTCACCGCCGAACAACGCGAACTGTCGCTGCAAGCGATGATCGCCTGGGAAATCCAGAACCTGCCCGAAGACCAGCGCACTGGCTACATGGGCCCGCAGGAATGCAGTTCGAAGTCGATCAGCGTACCGAACATTCTGTTCAAGTCGGATGCCATCCATTGATCGAGATTGGCCGCGGTGCAATCAATAAAATGTCGGCGCGTCTTGACGGGTCCGACGTGCAGTATGCGTTTCGCCTGGACGATTTCGAGGTGCCGGTCAATCCCATGATCGGGACCACCGTGCGCCTGGAATACCTGGGGGCGATTCATTGCACCCATTGCGGGCGCAAGACCAAAACCAGCTTCAGCCAGGGTTATTGCTACCCGTGCATGACCAAACTGGCGCAGTGCGACCTCTGCATCATGAGCCCCGAGCGTTGCCATTACGACGCAGGCACCTGCCGTGAGCCGGAGTGGGGCGAGAAGTTCTGCATGACCGACCACATCGTGTACCTGTCCAACTCCTCGGGGGTGAAAGTCGGGATTACTCGCGCCACCCAGTTGCCGACCCGCTGGATCGATCAGGGCGCCCGCCAGGCGTTGCCGATCATGCGCGTGTCGACCCGTCAGCAGTCAGGTTTCGTCGAAGACCTCTTTCGCAGTCAGGTGGCGGACAAGACCAACTGGCGTGCCTTGCTCAAGGGTGAAGCGGCGTCGGTGGATCTGGCCGAGGTGCGTGATCAACTGTTCGACAGCTGCGCCGAGGGCCTGAGAACCTTGCAGGAACGATTTGGCCTACAGGCGATTCAGACCATTGCCGACGTAGAAACCCTCGAAATCCGCTATCCGGTCGAGCAATACCCGGCCAAAATTGTCAGCTTCAACCTGGACAAGAATCCGATTGCCGAAGGCACGCTGTTGGGCGTCAAGGGTCAATACCTGATCTTCGACACCGGCGTGATCAATATTCGTAAATACACGGCTTATCAGCTCGCCGTGCATCAGTAAGGACTCCAGCATGCGCACCGAACAACCGAAGATGATTTACCTGAAAGACTATCAGGCGCCTGAGTACCTGATCGACGAGACGCACCTGACCTTCGAGTTGTTCGAGGACCACAGCCTGGTCCATGCGCAGCTAGTGATGCGGCGCAATCCTGAACGCGGCCCCGGCCTGCCGCCGCTGGTGCTCGACGGTCAGCAGCTTGAGCTTTTGGCGGTGACCCTGGCCGATCGCGAGCTGAGCGAAAGCGACTATCAACTGACGGAAAATCACCTGACGCTGCACCCGACCAGCACCACCTTCACGGTCGACACCAGCGTCAAGATCCACCCGGAAACCAACACCGCACTGGAAGGCTTGTACAAATCCAGCGGCATGTTCTGCACCCAGTGCGAGGCCGAAGGCTTCCGCAAGATCACCTATTACCTCGACCGACCGGACGTGATGAGCAAGTTCACCACGACGGTCGTCGCCGAGCAGCACCGCTATCCGGTGCTGCTGTCCAACGGTAACCCGATTGCTTCAGGCCCCGGCGAAGACGGCCGGCACTGGGCGACCTGGGAAGACCCGTTCATGAAGCCGGCCTACCTGTTCGCGCTGGTGGCCGGTGATTTGTGGTGTGTCGAGGACACCTTCACCACCATGACCGAGCGTTCCGTGGCGTTGCGCATCTACGTCGAGCCAGAAAACATCGACAAGTGCCAGCACGCCATGAACAGCCTGAAGAAGTCGATGCGCTGGGATGAAGAGGTCTACGGCCGCGAGTACGACCTGGACATCTTCATGATCGTTGCGGTCAACGACTTCAACATGGGCGCCATGGAGAACAAGGGCCTCAACATCTTCAACTCCAGCGCCGTGCTGGCCCGCGCCGAAACCGCCACCGACGCCGCGCATCAGCGCGTCGAAGCCATCGTCGCCCACGAATACTTCCACAACTGGTCGGGCAACCGCGTGACCTGCCGTGACTGGTTCCAGCTGTCGCTCAAGGAAGGCTTCACCGTGTTCCGCGATGCCGGGTTCTCCTCGGACATGAACTCGGCCACGGTCAAGCGCATCCAGGACGTGGCTTACTTGCGCACGCACCAGTTCGCCGAAGACGCCGGTCCCATGGCCCACGCCGTGCGCCCGGACAGCTTCATCGAAATTTCCAACTTCTACACCCTGACCGTGTACGAAAAGGGCTCGGAAGTGGTCGGCATGATCCGTACCTTGCTCGGCGCTGATGGCTTCCGCAAAGGCAGCGACCTGTACTTCGACCGCCACGACGGCCAGGCCGTGACCTGCGATGACTTCATCAAGGCGATGGAAGACGCCAACGGTGTCGACCTGAAGCAGTTCAAGCGCTGGTACAGCCAGGCCGGAACTCCGCGCTTGGCGGTGAGCGAGTCCTATGACGCGGTGGCACAAACCTACAGCCTGACCTTCCGTCAAAGCTGCCCGGCGACCCCGGACAAGGTAGAAAAACTGCCGTTCGTGATTCCTGTGGAATTGGGCCTGCTGGACGCCAAAGGCGCGCCGATTGCCTTGCGCCTGTCCGGCGAAGCCAGCGCTCAAGGCACGTCGCGGGTGATCTCGGTGACCGAAGCCGAGCAGACGTTCACCTTCGTCGACATCGCTGAACAGCCGTTGCCTTCGTTGCTGCGGGGTTTCTCGGCGCCGGTCAAACTGAGCTTCCCGTACAACCGCGATCAACTGATGTTCCTGATGCAGCACGACAGCGACGGCTTCAACCGCTGGGACGCCGGTCAGCAACTGTCGGTGCAGGTGCTCCAAGAGCTGATTGCCCAGCATCAGGCGGGTGAAACGCTGGTGCTGGATCAGCGTTTGATTTCTGCCCTGCGCACCGTGCTGTCGGACGAGACGCTGGATCAGGCGATGGTCGCGGAAATGCTGTCGTTGCCGGGTGAGGCGTACCTGACTGAAATCAGTGAAGTGGCTGACGTCGATGCGATTCACATCGCTCGTGAGTTTGCGCGCAAGCAATTGGCTGAAGGGTTGTTCGAGGCGTTGTGGCTGCGTTATCAGGCCAATCGCGATTTGTCGAAGAAGACCCCTTATGTGGCCGAGGCTGAGCACTTTGCTCGTCGTGCGTTGCAGAATATTGCGCTGTCGTACCTGATGTTGAGCGGTAAGCCGGAAGTGTTGGCGGCGACGCTTGAGCAGTTTGAAACCAGCGATAACATGACCGAGCGCCTGACGGCGTTGGCGGTGCTGGTCAATTCGCCGTTTGAAGCAGAGAAGGCCAAGGCGCTGGCGAGTTTTGCCGAACACTTCAAGGACAATCCGCTGGTCATGGATCAATGGTTCAGTGTTCAGGCGGGCTGTGCGTTGCCGGGTGGTCTGGAGCGTGTGCGTCAGTTGATGCTGCATCCGGCCTTTAACATGAAGAACCCGAACAAGGTGCGGGCGCTGGTTGGTGCGTTTGCCGGCCAGAACCTGATCAACTTCCATGCGGCGGATGGCTCGGGGTACCGCTTCCTGGCGGATCTGGTGATTGAGTTGAACGGGTTTAACCCGCAGATCGCTTCTCGTCAGTTGGCGCCGCTGACTCGCTGGCGCAAGTATGACGATGCGCGTCAGGCGTTGATGAAAGGCGAGCTGGAGCGGATTCGTGCTTCGGGGCAGTTGTCCAGTGATGTGTTTGAAGTCGTGAGCAAGAGTCTGGCCTGAGTGATGCTTTGCTCCCACAGGGTTCGCTCGGGCTCTGTGGGAGCGGGTTTCTTTGACTTGGCGGCCTGACAGCCGACCATTCTCTTTCTTGGTGTACATATCCATTTCTGCGGTAACGGCCACTTAGGGTTTCGCCTTTACGGCGACTCACTTTTTTTTCAAACGCCAAAAAAAAGTAAGCAAAAAAAGGCTCGCCCCGAGCGTCCGGCCCCTCGCTAAAGCTCGGCGTTCCTTCGTTCCGGTATCCATCCGGGGACACTGCCCTCCGGTCTGCTTCGCGACGACCTACATGCAGCGTGTTCGACTGCGTCGAACGGCGCTGCGCGCCACTCCCCGGATGCACACCTCCACTCAGCCTCCCGAAGGGGCGGGTGAATCAAGATCAAGAGCTGCAGGCGAGCTAACGCTCGGCCTGTTGAGTGGTGAGAAGCGGGAGGTGTTCGCTGTAGAGGGGGCGGGAGGCTGAAACTTTAGAACGTGTTTGGCTTTGGCTTTGGCTTTGGCTTCTGAACTTGAACTTGAACTTGAACTTGAACTTGAACTTGATCTTGATCTTGATCTTGATTTGCTTTTGATCTTTCGCCCCTTCGGCAGGCCGAGCGTAGGTGTTCATCAGGGGGGTAGGCGCGTAGCGCCGTGCGGCGAAGCCGCAAACATCGAGAGGAGGTCGTCGCGAAGCAGACCGTAGGCGATGCCCCCTGATGGATACCGTAGCGAGGGAACACTGAGCCTTAGCGAAGTGCCGTACGCCGGGGCGAAGCCTTTTGCTTACTTTTCGGCGTCTGGAAAAGTGAGTCGCTGTAAGAGCGAAACCCTAAGCAGCCGTTACCGCAGAAACGGATATATACACCGACCACCGACCATCGACCATCGACCACTACAACCTAATCACCTAACGTAATACCCAATCATTCAGCCAAACCCCATCCCCGTCAGGTTAACAAAAGATAACGTGGCGTCGATTGTCAGACCTTTCCAAACCCCGATAGGATAAGCCAGCTTCCGAAGGGGCTCTAGATTGCGCGTTTCAGGACTACGCTCCAAACAGCCAATCACAACGAGCCACCTTACGGCGCCCTGAAAGGTTGAACGACCTAACAATAATAATGGGGGAAGGTCTATGAGTGAGCCTGTCATGGGTGTCGGTATCTGCCGCCCGCCGGCACTGCGCAAAATCGCGTTGCTGGCTACAGCGCTCTCGCTGTTGGGCTGTGCCGCATTGTCGGCACCAGCGCTGGCCGCTGCCGCGCCAGCATCCGATGCTGTTTATGCCATTGAGTCTGCCAAGGCCACCAAAAGCCTGATGCTCGATATTGTCCACGCCGGTAAACGCCTGGTGGCGGTCGGTGATCGCGGGCATATTCTTTATTCCGACGACCAGGGCGTGACCTGGGTTCAGGCCAAGGTGCCAACCCGGGCACTGCTGACGTCGGTGTTTTTCGTCGATGACAAACACGGCTGGGCCGTCGGCCATGACGCACAGATCCTCGCCAGCGAGGACGGTGGCGCCACCTGGATCAAGCAATTCGAAGATTTGAAACGTGAAGCGCCGCTGCTCGACGTCTGGTTCAAAGACGTCAACAGCGGCTTTGCCGTGGGCGCGTATGGCGCGCTGCTGGAAACCACCGACGGTGGCAAAAACTGGGAAGACGCCAGTGATCGCCTGGACAACGAAGACCAGTTCCACCTCAATGGCATCGCATCGGTCAAGGATGCCGGGCTGTTTATCGTCGGCGAGCAGGGCAGCATGTTCCGTTCCGCCGATTGGGGCCAGACCTGGGAAAAACTCGAAGGTCCGTACCAGGGTTCGCTGTTCGGGGTGATCGGCACGGCGCAAGCCAATACGCTGCTGGCGTACGGCTTGCGCGGCAATCTTTACCGCTCCACGGATTTCGGCAGCACCTGGGAACAGGTTGAGCTGAAAGCCGCTCGCGGCGCACTGGAATTCGGGTTGTCCGGGGCAACGCTGCTCGACGACGGTTCCATCGTGATCGTCGGCAACGGCGGCTCGGTGATCCGCAGCAACGACAACGGCGAAACCTTCAGCGTGTTCAACCGTCCGGATCGCATTTCCGTATCGGCAGTGACGGCGGCGGGCAACGGCAATCTGATTCTGGCAGGACAGGGCGGCGTTCGCGCTACTTCGCCAACCGGCTCAGAGCTGGGCAAATAATAAGAAGGGCGGAGCTATGACATCCATGACAAGTCATCATCAGGACAAGGCGACGTTTCTTGAGCGCCTGATTTTCAACAACCGCCCGGCAGTGATCACGATCTGCCTGCTGGTCAGTATTTTTCTGTTCTGGCAGGCGACGCTGATCCGGCCGTCCACCAGTTTCGAAAAAATGATCCCGCTCGAGCATCCCTTCATTCAGAAGATGATGGAGCACCGTAACGATCTGGCGAACCTGGGCAACACCGTGCGCATCTCGGTCGAAGCCACTGACGGCGATATCTTCTCCAAGGAATACATGGAGACTCTGCGTCAGATCAACGACGAGGTGTTCTACATTTCCGGCGTCGATCGTTCCGGCCTCAAGTCGCTGTGGAGCCCGAGCGTTCGCTGGACCGAAGTGACGGAGGAGGGCTTCGCCGGGGGTGAGGTCATTCCGCAGAGCTACAACGGTTCCCAGCAAAGCCTCGATTTGCTGCGCAACAACGTCCTCAAGTCCGGTCAGGTCGGGCGTCTGGTGGCCAACGACTTCAAGTCGAGCATCGTCGATATCCCGCTGCTGGAGTCCTACCCGGACCCGCAGGATCAGGGCAAGTTGCTGGCGCTGGACTACCGCCAGTTCTCCCATCAGCTGGAAGAAAAGATCCGCGACAAGTTTGAAAAACAAAACCCTAACGTGCAGATCCACATCGTCGGTTTCGCCAAGAAAGTCGGCGACCTGATCGATGGCCTGGTCATGGTGGTGATGTTCTTCGGCGTCGCCTTCATCATTACGCTGATCCTGCTCTATTGGTTCACCAACTGCATGCGCAGCACCGTGGCGGTACTCAGTACCACGCTGGTGGCGGTGGTCTGGCAGCTGGGGTTGATGCACTTCTTCGGCTTCGGGCTGGACCCGTATTCGATGCTGGTGCCGTTCCTGATCTTCGCTATCGGTATTTCCCACGGCGTACAGAAGATCAACGGTATCGCCCTGCAATCCAGTGAGGCCGACAACGCACTGACCGCCGCACGACGCACGTTCCGTCAGTTGTTCCTGCCGGGGATGATCGCGATCCTCGCGGATGCGGTAGGTTTCATCACGCTGCTGATCATTGATATCGGTGTGATTCGTGAACTGGCCATCGGCGCGTCCATCGGCGTGGCAGTGATCGTGTTCACCAACCTGATCCTGCTGCCAGTGGCGATTTCCTACGTCGGTATCAGCAAGCGCGCCGTTGAACGCAGCAAGAAAGACGCGCACCGCGAGCACCCGTTCTGGCGTCTGCTGTCGAACTTCGCCAGCAAAAAAGTCGCACCGGTGTCGATCTTTCTGGCCCTGGTCGCCTTCGGCGGCGGTCTCTGGTACAGCCAGAATCTGAAAATCGGTGACCTCGATCAGGGTGCACCGGAACTGCGTCCGGACTCGCGCTACAACAAAGACAACAACTTCATCATCAGCAACTACTCCACCAGTTCCGATGTGTTGGTGGTGATGGTCAAGACCAAGGCGGAAGGTTGCTCACGCTATGAAGCCATGGCGCCGATCGACGAACTGATGTGGAAGATGCAGAACACCGAGGGCGTGCAGTCGGCGATTTCCCTGGTGACCGTGTCCAAGCAGATGATCAAGGGCATGAACGAGGGCAACCTGAAATGGGAAACCCTGTCGCGTAACCCGGACGTGCTGAACAACTCCATTGCGCGTGCCGATGGCCTGTACAACAACAGCTGCTCCCTGGCGCCAGTGCTGGTATTCCTTAACGATCACAAGGCGGCAACGCTGGATCGCGCGGTGCATGCAGTGCAGGAATTCGCCAAGGAGAACAACAAGGACGGCCTGGAATTCATCCTCGCCGCCGGTAACGCCGGGATCGAGGCGGCCACCAACGAGGTCATCAAGGAATCCGAGCTGACCATCCTGATCCTCGTCTACATCTGTGTCGCGACCATGTGCATGATCACTTTCCGTTCGTGGGCGGCGACCTTGTGCATCGTTCTGCCGCTGGTACTGACTTCCGTACTTGGGAACGCCCTGATGGCCTTCATGGGCATCGGTGTGAAAGTCGCGACCCTGCCGGTGGTGGCGCTGGGTGTGGGGATTGGCGTGGACTACGGCATTTACATTTACAGCCGTCTGGAAAGCTTCCTGCGTGCCGGTCTGCCGTTGCAAGAAGCGTATTACCAAACGTTGAAGTCCACCGGTAAAGCGGTGCTGTTCACCGGCCTGTGCCTGGCGATTGGCGTGTGCACCTGGATTTTCTCGGCCATCAAGTTCCAGGCCGACATGGGGCTGATGCTGACCTTCATGCTGCTCTGGAACATGTTCGGCGCGCTGTGGCTGCTGCCGGCGCTGGCACGTTTCCTGATCAAACCGGAGAAACTGGCCGGGCAGAAGGGCAACTCGCTGTTCGCTCATTGACCCTTGCCTGAAACAGAAAAGCCGCAACCTGGGTTGCGGCTTTTTTACATCTGAAGGTTGACGCTAAACCCTTGTAGGCGCGAGCAAGCCCGCTCCCACAGGGGATTTTTGCAGCTGTTGGATTGTGTTGAATCAGCTGGGATCGCTACCCAACACCACATTCAACGCATTGCGCGCATCATCCAGCTGCACCAGTGTCGCGTGCCGTGCGCCGAGGGCGTCGCGATTCTCGATGGCCGTGAGGATCGCCTTGTGCCGGGGCAGCGCCAGTTCATGCAGGTTCGGCCGCTGATTGGAATGCTTCAGCGCCTCGGCAATCGCCACCGACAGCATGTTGCACAGGTTGGCCAGCAAGTCGTTGTGGGTCGCATCGGCGATGCGGCTGTGGAAGTCCAGGTCCGGTTGCAGCAACGCTTCCGGGGTCGGGGCTGCCTCCATGCGCTGATAGGCTTCGCCGATGGAGGCGATGTCTGCGTCGGTGGCGAACTGAGCGGCCAGTGCTGCGGCAGCGGGCTCGATGATGCTGCGCACGCTGGTGAGCAAATCGAAGAACTGATTCTGCGGGCTGCTTTGCATCAGCCAATGCAAAACGTCCGGGTCGAGCATGTGCCATTCCTTGCGCTGCTTGACCACCGTGCCGACACGCGGGCGCGAATACACCAGGCCTTTGGCGACCAACACTCGGGTGGCCTCGCGCAGCACCGGGCGGCTGACCGCGTACTCCTCACACAGCAGGGCTTCGGCGGGCAGTTTGTCGTCCGGCTTGAAGCGCCCGGAAACGATCTGCATGCCCAGTTCCTGGACAATGCGCGAGTGCATGCTTTTGCGGTCGGAGGGTTTGCGGTAATCCATGGGGAACGGCGCGGTCCTGTGCGAAGGGGTGTCGCGCATGATAACAGGCACGACGGGATCTTGAGGCAGGTGCAAAGCAAATGTGGGAGCAAGCCTGCTCCCACATTTGGGGGGGGGTGATCAGTGAGAGTGGCGAGGGACCTCTGCGCCGCGGCAGCCGACCAGGAAGTCGAAGTCGCAACCCTGATCCGCCTGCAGCACATGGTCGATGTACAGCTGACGATACCCGCCCAGGATCATCTGTTGTGGTGGTGGCAGATCCGCCATCCGCGCCGCCAGTTCAGCATCCGGAATGTCCAGGTGCAGGCGACCGCTGGCACAGTCCAGCTCAATCCAGTCACCTTCCTTCACCGCGGCCAACGGCCCGCCTGCCGCCGCTTCCGGCGCGACGTGCAAAACCACAGTGCCATAAGCGGTGCCACTCATGCGCGCATCGGAAATGCGCACCATATCGGTCACGCCTTGGGCGAGCAGCTTGGCCGGCAAACCCATGTTGCCGACTTCGGCCATGCCCGGATAACCCTTCGGCCCGCAGTTCTTCATCACCAGGATCGAGTTGGCGTCGACGTCCAGCTCAGGATCATTGATCCGCGCCTTGTACATGTCGAAGTTTTCAAACACCACCGCCCGCCCGCGATGCTGCATCAGTTCTGCGGTGGCCGCGGACGGTTTCAGCACCGCACCGAGTGGCGCCAGGTTGCCGCGCAACACGCAGATACCGCCGTCGGAGCGGATCGGGTTGTCGAGGGTGCGGATTACTTCGTCCTGGCCGTAGATTGGCGCGTCCTTGGTGTTCTCGCCGAGGGTTTTTCCGTTGACGGTCAAGGCATTCGGATGCGGGATCAGGTTGGCTTCACCGAGACGGCGCAGCACGGCGGGCAGCCCGCCGGCGTAGTAGAACTCTTCCATCAGGAAGCGACCCGACGGTTGCAGGTCGACGATGGTCGGCATGCCGCGACCGATGCGGGTCCAGTCGTCCAGCTCCAGGTCCACACCGATGCGGCCGGCGATAGCCTTCAAGTGGATCACGGCGTTGGTCGATCCACCAATGGCCGCGTTGACGCGGATGGCGTTTTCGAAGGCTTCCCTGGTGAGGATCTTCGACAGCTTCAAGTCTTCGCGAACCATCTCCACCGCACGCATGCCGGACATGTGCGCCAACACATAACGGCGTGAATCAACTGCCGGAATCGCCGCGTTGTGGGGCAGGGAAGTGCCGAGCGCTTCCGCCATGCAGGCCATGGTCGATGCCGTGCCCATGGTGTTGCAGGTGCCCGCCGAGCGGGACATGCCGCCCTCGGCCGCGAGGAAATCGTCAAGGGAAATAGTCCCGGCTTTCACTTGCTCGCTGAGCTGCCAAACCACGGTGCCGGAACCGATGTCCTGGCCCTTGTGCTTGCCGTTGAGCATTGGCCCGCCCGTGACGACGATCGCCGGCACGTCGCAACTGGCGGCGCCCATCAACAGCGCCGGAGTGGTTTTGTCGCAACCGGTCAGCAGTACCACGCCATCAATCGGATTACCGCGAATCGCTTCTTCGACGTCCATGCTCGTCAGGTTGCGGGTGAACATGGCGGTCGGGCGCAGGTTCGATTCACCGTTGGAGAACACCGGGAATTCAACCGGCCAACCACCGGCCTCGATCACCCCGCGTTTGACGTGCTCCGCGATCTGGCGGAAGTGCGCGTTGCACGGGGTCAACTCCGACCAGGTGTTGCAGATGCCAATGATTGGCTTGCCTTGGAACTGGTGGTCGGCGATGCCTTGATTCTTCATCCAGCTGCGGTACATGAAGCCGTTCTTGTCGGCGGTGCCAAACCATTGGGCGGAGCGCAGGGTGGGTTTCTTATCAGACATGATCGATTCTCTTATTGTATGACTATATTGTTGCGGCTTCTGCGTAACATAAGCGCAAAACCCTGCCTTTGGAAGTGTTGTTGGTTAATTAGTAATACTATATAGTCATTTTCAACGGAGGGATGGCCCTGGCGATTTTTCGCGAGAGGCGGCCCCCGAGGTTCTATAACAACAACAATCGGAGACCGATCTCATGAGCCAGGAACTGCGGCTTATCCGCCGCATCACGCTGAAACTGATTCCCTTCCTGATCCTGCTTTACCTGATCGCCTATGTGGATCGCTCCGCCGTAGGCTTCGCCAAGCTGCACATGGGCGCCGACATCGGCCTCGGTGACGCGGCTTACGGTCTGGGTGCCGGGCTGTTCTTCATTGGTTATTTCCTGTTTGAAATCCCCAGCAACCTGATGCTCGATCGCTTCGGTGCGCGCCGATGGTTCGCGCGGATCATGATCACCTGGGGCACCATCACCATCGGCATGGCGTTCGTTCAGGGACCGCAGAGCTTCTATGTGATGCGCTTTCTGCTCGGTGCAGCGGAGGCCGGGTTCTTCCCGGGTGTTCTGTACTACATCACCCAGTGGTTCCCGATTCGTCATCGCGGCAAGATCCTCGGTCTGTTCATCCTTTCGCAACCCATCGCGATGATGGTCACCGGCCCTGTGTCGGGCGGATTGCTCGGCATGGACGGCACCCTCGGTTTGCACGGCTGGCAGTGGTTGTTCATCGTCATTGGTACACCGGCGATCCTGCTGACCTGGCCGGTGCTGCGTTACCTGCCTGATGGCCCGCAACAAGTGAAATGGATGGACCAGGCCGAGAAGGACTGGCTGTATGGCGAGTTGAAAAAGGACCTTGAGGAATACGGCCAGACCCGTCACGGCAATCCGTTGCACGCGCTCAAGGACAAGCGTGTGTTGCTGCTCGCGGTGTTCTATCTGCCAGTGACGTTGAGCATCTATGGCTTGGGCCTGTGGTTGCCAACGTTGATCAAACAGTTCGGCGGCAGCGACCTCGTCACCGGTTTCGTTTCCGCAGTGCCGTACATTTTCGGGATCGTCGGTTTGCTGATTATTCCGCGCAGCTCCGACCGGTTGAATGACCGCTACGGCCACCTCGCCGTGCTGTATGTGCTGGGTGCGATTGGCCTGTTCCTCAGTGCCTGGCTGACGGTGCCGGTGTTGCAACTGGCGGCGCTTTGCCTGGTGGCTTTCGCGCTGTTCTCCTGCACGGCGGTGTTCTGGACCTTGCCGGGCCGGTTCTTCGCGGGGGCCAGTGCGGCGGCCGGGATCGCCTTGATCAACTCAGTCGGCAACCTGGGCGGTTACATCGGTCCGTTCGTGATCGGTGCACTGAAGGAGTACACCGGCAACCTCGCGTCGGGGCTGTATTTCCTGTCGGGTGTGATGGTGTTCGGGCTGGTGTTGACGGGTGTGGTTTATCGGTTGCTGGAGCGCAAGCATGTGCTGCCGGCGGATCAATTTGCAGCCAGTGCGCGCGGCGCAACCCGTACTTAAGGTCAACATCAATCAACGGTGGGAGCGGGCTTACTCGCGAAGAGGCCATCACTTCAACCATTAATGGTGACTGACACACCGCTTTCGCGAGCAAGCCCGCTCCCACATTAATTCGGCGGGGTTTTGAAGAATTGTTTACAGGAGAAAATCATGCGTTTGGTTCAATTCGAATTAAGTAACGGCGAGCGCCGCGTCGGTGTTGTCGAAGATGGTTTGGTCCGTGAAGTGCAAGACGCGCACACGGTCCGCGATCTGGCGTTGGCAGCGATCAAGGCCGGCACAACGCTGCAGCAGCAAGTAAACGCCCTGGGCCTGGGCATCAGCCATAACTACGCCGAACTGCTCGCCACGCGGCGCATCCTGCCACCACTGGATCACCCGGACCCGGCGCACATGCTGGTCAGCGGCACCGGCCTGACCCATTTGGGCAGCGCTTCGGCACGGGACAAAATGCATCAACACGCCGGTGACGAAGCGGCCATGACCGACACCATGCGCATCTTCAATTGGGGTGTGGAGGGCGGTAAACCGGTAGCAGGACAGGCCGGCGTGCAACCGGAGTGGTTTTACAAAGGCGACGGCAGCATCGTCGTTCGGCCCGGCCAACCGTTCCCGCTGCCACCGTTCGCCGAAGACGCCGGCGAAGAGCCCGAACTCAGTGGTCTCTACGTCATCGGCCATGATCGCAAGCCATATCGCCTCGGTTATGCGGTCGGCAACGAATTCTCCGATCACGTCATGGAACGTAAAAATTACCTCTACCTGGCGCATTCCAAACTGCGCAGTTGCAGCTATGGTCCGGAACTTCGCGTTGGCGAATTGCCGCAACACCTGGCGGGCACCAGCCGCATCCTACGTGACGGTGAGGTGCTGTGGCAGAACGAGTTTCTCAGCGGCGAGGCCAACATGTGCCACAGCCTGGAAAACCTCGAATACCACCATTTCAAGTACAGCCAGTTCCTGCGTCCGGGGGACGTGCACATTCATTTCTTCGGCACCGCGACCTTGTCGTTCGCCGACGGTATTCGTACGCGACCGGGTGACGTGTTTGAAATCAGCCAGGCCGAGTTTGGTGCGCCGTTGATCAACGGCATCGAGCCTGTGCAAGCAGCGTTCGAACCCGGCACCGTCGGCACCCTTTAAGGAGACATGCATGACCCAGATCCTTGGACATAACTACATTGGTGGCCAGCGCAGCGCTGTTGGCGCACTCAAACTCCAGAGCATCGACGCCAGCACCGGCGAAGCGTTGCCGCACGATTTTTACCAGGCCACCCCTGATGAAGTAGACGCCGCCGCCAAGGCCGCCGCTTCGGCTTACCCGGCCTATCGCAGCTTGAGCGCGGAACGTCGTGCGCAATTTCTCGACGCGATTGCCGATGAGCTGGACGCGCTGGGTGACGAGTTTGTCGCTGTGGTCTGCCGCGAAACCGCGCTGCCTGCCGGGCGTATTCAAGGCGAACGCGGTCGCACCAGCGGCCAGATGCGCCTGTTTGCCACAGTGCTGCGGCGCGGTGATTTTTACGGTGCGCGGATCGATAAAGCATTACCCGAGCGCACGCCACTGCCGCGTCCGGACCTGCGTCAGTACCGCATCGGTCTCGGCCCGGTCGCCGTGTTCGGGGCCAGTAACTTTCCGTTGGCGTTCTCGACGGCGGGCGGCGACACCGCTTCGGCGCTGGCAGCCGGTTGCCCGGTGGTGTTCAAGGCTCACGGTGGTCACATGGCCACGGCCGAATGGGTAGCTGACGCGATCCTGCGCGCTGCAGAAAAAACCGCCATGCCCGCGGGCGTGTTCAACATGATCTACGGAGGTGGGGTCGGCGAAGCGCTGGTCAAGCACCCGGCAATTCAGGCCGTCGGCTTTACCGGTTCGCTGAAGGGCGGTCGCGCGTTGTGCGACATGGCCGCGGCACGCGCGCAACCGATTCCGGTGTTTGCGGAAATGTCGAGCATCAATCCGGTCATCGTGTTGCCGCAGGCGTTGCAGAACCGCGCTGAAACGGTCGCCCGTGACCTGACAGCGTCGGTGGTTCAAGGTTGTGGTCAGTTCTGCACCAATCCCGGGTTGGTGATCGGCATTCGTTCGCCGCAGTTCAGCGCGTTCGTGCAGCAGGTCGCGTGGTTGATCAACGATCAGCCGGCGCAAACCATGCTCAATGCCGGAACCCTGAGCAGCTATGGCAAAGGCCTGGAAAAACTCCTCGCGCACCCGGGCATCTCGCACTTGGCGGGCAATGCGCAAAAGGGCAATCAGGCTCAGCCGCAGCTGTTCAAGGCAGACGTCAACCTGTTGCTCAAGGGCGATGAAGTCTTGCAGGAAGAGGTGTTCGGTCCGACCACGGTGGTGGTGGAAGTGGCTGATCAGGCACAACTGAGCGCCGCACTGAACGGGCTGCATGGCCAGCTCACGGCGACGATCATTGGTGATCCGGCGGACTTTGAACAATTCGGCGAACTGACGGCGCTGCTGGAGCAAAAGGTCGGGCGCATTCTGCTCAATGGTTATCCGACCGGTGTGGAAGTGTGCGATTCGATGGTCCATGGCGGACCGTACCCGGCGACGTCCGATGCGCGCGGCACATCGGTGGGCACCTTGGCAATTGACCGCTTCCTGCGCCCGGTGTGCTTCCAGAACTACCCGGACAGCCTGCTGCCGGACGCGTTGAAGAATGGCAATCCGCTGCGCATCCAGCGGTTGGTGGATGGGCAGCCGTCCAGAGAAGCCCTCTAACAGCCCTAACAGCCGGAAACGGACCCTGTGGGAGCGAGCAAGCTCGCTCCCACAGTGGTTTGGTGTTGTGTCGGAGTTTTGTGTTCGGCATTGGGCTGCAAGCACATTGAGCTATCATTGCGTCTTTCCCATTCAAAGATTGATTGCCATGACTGCCCAAGCCGACACTTTGCTCAACACCCTCGAACACTGCGACATGGTGGAAATCGACGGGTTGCACGCATTCGAATTTTCCCTCGATGAAGACGACAACCTGCACATCGAATGCATCGACGGTCGTGTGTCCAGGCATTGGGAGTTCACCCCGGCCGAAGTTGAGGCCGCGACCTTCGATCCAGACCTGCAAAGCTGGCTGATCACCGGCAGTTCCGGCGAGCATCGTCTGGTTTGTACGGAGGCATTCGGCGGCGGTGACGACGAGGACGACGAGCATGAGGATGCGTAAAATCTGGCCTCTGTTAATGGCCGGCAGTATCGGCGCGATGGGCGCTCAGGTCGCCTCGGCCGAGGACTATCAGTTGCTGGTGGGGTCCTACACCGCGGGGCAGAGTCAGGGCATTTATCGCCTGAGCTTCGACAGTTCGACCGGACAGATCAACCCCACGCCACTGCAAGTGATCAAGAGTGAAAATCCGTCCTGGCTGACCCTGTCCAAGGATCAGCGCAGGCTGTTCGTGGTCAACGAAAACGGTCCAGGGCAGAAAGATCCGGTCGGGCGCGTCAGCAGTTATGCCATTGATCCCAAAACCCATGCCCTGAGCCTGATCAATCAGGTGCAGAGCCTGGGCAACGAGCCGACTCATTCGAGCCTCAGCGGCGATGGCAGTCATCTGTTCGTCAGCAACTACTCGGTGGTGGAAGATCCGGGTGGCACCCTTGCGGTGCTGCCGGTAGACGCTGACGGCAAACTCAACTCGGTGGTGCAGATGAGCAGTCATCCATCGAGTCGGGTCAATCCCGAGCGGCAGATGTCGGCGCATGTGCATTCGACGATTTCCTCGCCAGACGGTCGGTACGTGTTCTCCAATGACCTGGGCGCTGACAAGGTCTTTGTGTATCGCTTCGACCCCAAGGCCAACCCGGAACTGCCATTGACGCCAGCCCAACCGGCATCGGTGCAGTTGCCACCGGGTAGCGGGCCGCGTCATCTGCTGTTCAGCGCCGATGGCAAGCATGCCTGGCTGACCATGGAAATGAGTGCGCAGGTGGCCGTGTTCGATTACAGGGACGGCGCACTGGAGCAAACGCAGAGGGTTGACCTCGCGGCGGGCCAGCCCGTGTCCGATAAGGCAGCGGCAGCGCTGCATGCTTCTGCGGATGGCAAATTTCTCTACGTCAGCAATCGTGGCACCGCCAATCAGTTGCTGGTATTTGCCATCGACCCTGCGACTGGCCACCTGAAGGAACTGCAACGACGCTCCGTGGAAGGCGACCACCCGCGCGAATTCAGCCTCGACCCCAGTGGCCGGTTCGTGCTGATTGCCAACCAGAAAAGCAACCAGATTGTCGTCGTCGAACGCGATGCCAAGACCGGCTTGCTGGGTAAAACCGTGCAAAAGCTGCCGATGGACGCACCGAGCGACCTCAAGTTCATGCTGCGTCAATAGGCCGCAGGCCCCGGTACAAGGGGCCTGCATCCTTCTATCAATGAAGCTGATATCTGCTAATGCTACAAAGCATTTCAAGACGCGGACCCTCGAAGGTTAAGTTTGCTTCACGGCCCCACCGGGCAAGCAAGCCAACTGAATCCGAGGAATACCGCCATGAACTTCAATCTCTTCTCTGTAATCGCCGCTTCCGCCATCTCCGCCACCGTTGCTCTGCCAGCCAGCGCCAACGTTGAAATCAGCGAGAAAAAATCCCACGCCCAGAGCTACACCCAGAAATACCTGCAACAGAGCGCCAACTTCTACGCTGCACTGGATCACAAAACCCAAGCCTGAAATTCCAGCCCTGCACCTTTTATGCAGGAGCGAAGTCACTTGCGTCGATCAGGCTGAACAGCTTTGAGAAACCTGAGTGATGTCGCTCCTGCATAACGCGTTTACGACAGCATCACATTGCCATCGATTCCTGGCTTGATATCACATGGCCACGAGTCTAGATTCGACGCTGAGTTTTTGACTCCTTTTCTAATAACAAGGATCGACAGCATGGCGATGCGTCTGGCAGTGGTTCTTCTTTTCCTCTATTCCACCCCCATTCTTTCGGACGTTCAGCCCGTTCCAGACGAGCCGGACGCGGCCCGTGAGCGCATGATGAGTTTTATCGAAGACTGAAATAGACTGGCTTAATGATCAACGAAGCTGATGGACACTATGGAAAACCCTGAGTGGTTGCCACGGCTTTTTTGATTGATTCTGTGGGCATCGAAACATGCCCACGGAGAACACCATGGCCAGCTCAATACTCACTTCTGCCAAACACGGCGCCTACCTGGCCATCGGTCTATACGTGGCGATGGTGTTGGTCGTCAGCCTTTCGGCTCAATCGCAACACACCGTGGACGCACCGATTCAGGTCGCCTATCCCGCCATCCAGTTCGAACACCGCGCACAAGACGTCGTGGTCGATCACGCAGAACTGGCGGGAGTGGTCGGAGCATGAAAGGGCGCAAACTCTGGGTAATCGCCTTTCTGGCGTTCATCACCAACGGCGCTTCGTTGCTGGGCATCGGGCAAGGCTCGGCCGGTTCCGTGGCCCGGTCGATAGAAGCCAATCACAACCTTGCACGCAATATTGAAACGCAGAAGACGATGGGGCTGTTGGCGGGCAATCCACCGATCAAGCGCCAGCTCGATTTCTTCGGGCCATTCCAGGTGGATTGCTCGGTGTTGCAGATGTGTGAAGTGTTCGCCTGATCCAACAGTGTGGCGAGGGGGTGTTCTTATTTTTGCATGATGCCGGTAAACAGCTCCGACTCCAGAAACCGCTGTAACCAGTCCTGCAACCGCACATAAGGTGTCTGCGCAAACCACTCGCGATCGACATGGGCGAACTGCCGTACGAACGGCATCAACGCTACATCCGCCAGGCTTGGATGTGCCGCCAGCAAATAATCGCGCCCCTGCAGCAACTCATTAAGCTGACGCAAAAACACCTCACCTTGCGCCCGATAAACCTCCATCGGCTGCTCGGGGTAGCGTTCGGCGTACTTGTAGCGATTCAAATGCACCTTGAACTCCTGATCGTTTGCGTCGATCAGGGCGGCAATCTGCGCCTGCCCGGCGGGGTCATCCTGGAGCAGCCAATCCTGCGGATCGTTTTGAGCCAACGCCCAGTGCATGATCGCCAGGCTTTCATCAATGACCCGTCCATCAGCGCTCAACACCGGTACCGTGCCTTTGCTCGACAGCGTAAGCATCTCGGCGGGTTTGGCCTTGAGGCTGACCTCGACAATATCAACCGCAACGCCTGAATAGCGCAGGGCCATCCGCGCACGCATGGCGTACGGGCAGCGCCGGAACGAATACAGCGTATTCATTTCACCTCCAGCGTACTTAGGCCATTGCCCTGGCGAAGGACCTGAATCTGCACTGGAATCCGTTCATGCATTTCCTGCACATGGGAAATCACCGCGACTTTTCGGCCCTGAGCCTGCAAGCCATCGAGCGCGTCCATGGCCAGTTGCAGGGATTGCGGATCGAGGCTGCCGAAGCCTTCGTCGATGAACAGCGATTCGATTTTCAACGTACTGGACGCCATCGACGCCAGGCCCAGGGCCAATGCCAGCGACACCAGGAACGTCTCGCCGCCAGAGAGCGAATGCACGGAGCGCAGCTCGTCGCCCATTTCGGTGTCCATCACCAACAACCCGAGCATGCTGCCGCCGCGTTTTAGCCGATAACGGCGCACCAATTGGCGCAACTGTACGTTGGCGTGATGCACCAGCAGGTCGAGGTTGTACGCTTGGGCGATCTTGCGGAAAGTATCGCCGGTGGCCGAGCCGATCAGGGCGTTCAAGCGCGCCCAGCGCTGGAACTCGGTGTAGGCGTCGGCGATCTGTTGCGCCAGTGCCTGATTAGCGTTTTGCCGGCGCTGGTCTTCAGCCTGCTCGGCGCGAAGTTCGGCGCAGCGATGTTCGCTGGCGGCAAACAGGCTTTGCAGTTCGGACAGTGCAGTGGCCAATTGTTCGGCATTAAGGTTGCCATTGTGCTGCGCCTGATGATTGAGCAGACGGTTGTCGCGCTCCTGCAACAAAACCTTGGCTTGTTCGATGGCTTTTTCACTGTGCTGCAATTGCTGACGCAGGTCGCTGACCTGTTGGTCGTCGACGCTCAGCAACGCTTCCAGCCCACCGTCATCCAGCTCCGGATGCCGCGCGCGCCAATCGGCGATCTTGCCGCTCAACTCGCGGTCTTCGGCTTCCAGTGCCTGCGAACGCTCGTGCAAGGCCTTGAGTTCGGCGGCGAGTTGTACCAGCCGCGTGCGTACGGTTTGCAGTTCTTGATTGGCGGTCGATTCTGCGGTGCGTGCCTGTTCGACCGCTTGATCGAGTTGCTGCTGCCATTGCTCGGCACTGGCGTATGCGCCCAACAATTGCGTCAGGGTTAGCTGACAGGCGTGCTGTTGCTCGGCGAGGGCATCGAATTGCTGCTTGGCAGCTTCGAGTTGCTGAACCCGCGTCTGCTGGCGGTCCTGTTCTTTCTCCAGGGTCTGCTGACGTTGCAGCTGTTCGCTCAGTTCATCGCGTTGCTGATCGAGTTGCTCCAGGCGCTGGGCAATCTGCCGGTCGAGTTGCATGAACGTCGCGGCGGGCTCGTTGCGCAACGCCTCCAGCGTCTCGGGCGGGAGCAGGGTGCTGAAGGCGGTCAGTTCCTCATCCAGGCGCTGGCGGTCGCTGTCCAACTCGCGTTGCTGAGTACTCAAGTGCTGCGCCGCTTGCTGGCTCGCCGTTTCGGCACTGCGCAGTTGATGCTGGAGGCGCGCGGCGTCCTGTTGCAAGGCGAGCAGGGCGGTTTGCCGTTGTTCGTCCTGGGTGATGCTTTGGTTCAACTGATTGTTTTGCTGCGCCAGCCATGCATCGCGTTTGTTCGTGTCATGAGCCAGCAATTGTGCCGACAACGGATGAGCGTCGAGGCTTGGTGTCAGGGCTTGTTGCTGGGTCGCCAGTTGCTCTTGCTGCTGTAACAGCTCTTTTTGCTGAGCGATCAATCCGCCGACTTCACCGCGCAAGTCAGTGAGTTTTTCCTTCAGATGGTCGACGGCTTTTTGCGCGTTGGCCTGCTCGCTTTCATCATGACGACCGAGGCTTTGCAGCAGCGCTTCCGGCTGATGATAAGGATGGTCGGGGCTGCCACAAACCGGGCACGGTTGATCGTCCTGCAACTGCTCACGCAATTCTTCGACGCTGGCGCTGCGGGCCAGACGCTGACGCTCCAGCAGTTCGCGGGTGACGTTCAGGGTCTGTTCGGCGACTGTCAGTTCGTTCTTGGTCTTTACCCCGTCCTGGGTCAGTCGATCCCGTTCTTGCTGAGCGGTCGACAGGCGTTGTTGAAGCTCCATGCCACGGCTGTCCAGCTCCCGCTGCTGGGTCCACAGTCGTGTCAGCTCTTCGAAGGCGCGCAGTTGCTTGCGGTTGTCCTGCAGCAGATTGCCGAGCAGCTGGATTTGTTCAGCCACGGCTTCGGGCTCGGCGCCGGCCTCTTTGTAGAGCACTTCCAGCTGCTGCTTTTGCGCGGCGAACGCTTCCTCTGCGCGTGTGGCGCCGAGTACCAGTGCGGCTATTTCGGCCTGGCCCTTGTTCAAGCGATTGCCGATCAACATCAGCTGTTGCAGGCGATCGCGATAGGCATTCCACGCCTCGCTGAGCGGCGCCAGAGCGGCGCTTTGTTCAAGCTCTGCGGTGATGCGTTGCAGGCGTTCGGCGACGAGTTTTTGCTGGTCCAGCAAACCTTGAATCGTGCTCTGACCCTGCGTGCAGGTCAGTTCGGCTTGCTGCTTGAGATCGGCACTGAGGCTCGTGTCCTTGACCAGGCGGGCGAGGGTGCTTTGCGCTTCAAAGGCCTGGCGCAGTAACGGTGCGCTATTAGTGTGCTGCAGTTGTGCTTCGGCCAGCGCGGTGTGGGCGCTGCTCAGGCTCTGTTCGAGTTGCGTCTGGCGCTCGGTCAGTTCCTGTTGATGTTGCGTGTGTTGCTGAATCTGCTGGGCCAGTGGTGTTAGCTGACTGTTGAGTTCGGTTTTGCGAGCGAATTGATGCCGTTGCGGGGCCAACTGCTCCAGGCGCGTCATTTTCAAGCGTTCGCCGACCTGACTGTCCCAATGCTGCTGCGCGCCAGTCAATTGCTCAGTGGCGCTCAGTTGTTCGTCCTGCAACTGGCGCAGCTCTTTGAGCCAGGTGTGTTGCAGCTCAAGCTGCTTGAGCTGCGCCTGCTGCGTCTTCAGTTGTTGCTGCGCTTCATTGAAGCGCTCATCCAGTTCGGCCCGGGCTTCAGGTGCCAGCGGCGTCACGCCGGTGGCCTGGTCCTGCAACAGCTTGTGTGCTTCACGCGCCTCTTTGGTCTTGTCGAACGCACGACGACCGAGCTGGGTGTAAAGCGCGGTGTCGGTGAGCTTTTCCAGCAGTTCGCTGCGTTCGTTGTCGTTGGCCTTGAGGAAGGCACTGAACTCGCTCTGGGCGAGCAACACGGCGCGGGTGAACTGCTCGAAGTTCAGGCCCAATACGGACTCGAGCTGGGTTTTGAACTCGACTTTCTGGCTGGCCAGCAGTTGATCCTGATCGATGTCGCGCAAGCTCTGGCGACTGGCTTGCAACTTGCCGCCAGCCTTTTCCCGTGCGCGATTGGCTTCCCAGCGGGCGCGGTAACGACGGCCGTCGATGCCGACGAAATCCACTTCGGCATAGCCTTCGCCGGTGCCGCGACGCAGCAACGTGCGCGGGTCGCCGGTGCTGATTTCGCCATCGGCGTCTGGTGCTTTTGCGGAGACTTGGGCATTGCTCAGACGCGGCACGGCGCCAAACAAGGCCAGGCACAAGGCATCGAGCAATGTACTTTTACCGGCGCCGGTCGGCCCGGTGATCGCAAACAAGCCGGCGCTGGCCAAAGGTTCGGCGGTGAAGTCGATCTCAAACGGACCGGCCAGGGAGGCAAGGTTCTTTAGGCGGATCGCGAGGATCTTCATGGTTGTTCGCGCTCCATCTGCACGTCTTGCAGCAACTCGGCAAAGTCCTTCAGCGTTTGCTCATCGACTTCACTGCCGTAGCTGTCCTGCCAGGCGCGACTGAACAATTCCTGAGGCGTGAGCTGGTCCAGTTCGACCAGCGTGGTGCCGTCGTCGACGCCGTCACGGTTGCCGTTGCCGGCGTATTCGGCGGCGATGCGCACCAGACGCACGGCTTTGCCTTGCAGGGCGGTTTCAACCTGATGACGCAGGTCGGGTTGTGGTTCGTCGAGGCGAACGCGGACTTCCAGCCACGGTTGGCGCTGAATGTCGGCCAGTAAATCGATGTTGGGCAGGTCGGCCAGTTGCAGGAGGATCTCTGCCAGCGGCGCCGGGCCGATGCGTTGCAGGTTCACCGCCCGGGGGATCAGTTTCGGTTCGACGCTGACCAGGGTTTCGCCGTCGAGGGTGACGTCGAGAATCTGATGCTGATAACCGATCTCCGAGAACGACAATGGAATCGGCGAGCCGCTATAGCGGATGCGCTCTTCACCGTTGACCTTTTGCGGCTTGTGCAAGTGACCGAGGGCGACGTAACTGATGCTGGGCCCGAACAGGCTGGCGGACAGCGCTTCGGCGTTGCCGATGATCAGGCTGCGCTCGGAGTCTTCGGAGACCGAACCTCCAGCCATGTGCGCGTGGCTGATGGCGATCAACGCCTGGCCGGGCGTGCGCTTGGCGTTGGCCGCTTCGATCAGCCATTCGTGAACCTGGCCAATCCCGCGCAAATAGTTGTCGCCCAATTGCGCGCCGGTGACTTCGGCAGGACGCAGGAACGGCAGCGCCAGGCACCAGGCGGCAATCTCACCGCTCGCATCCGGTAACGGTAGCAACAGGCGTCCGGCATCCAGTTGACCGTCATCCAGCCACAGCACGCGGCCGAGCGCATGGGTGCGCAGACGGCGCATCAATGGCGCGGGAAGTTCGATTCGTGAGCCGGAATCGTGATTGCCGGCGATCATTACGATGGTCAGCAACGGCTGCTGCTCGTGGGCGCTGACGATGAAATCGTAGAGGCGTTCCTGGGCTTTCACCGGCGGGTTGACCGTATCGAAGATGTCGCCGGCGATCAGCAGCACATTGGGCTGGTCCAGCTTCAGTTGGCGCAACAGCCACTCCAGAAAACAGGCGTGCTCGAAATCGCGTTCCTGGCCGTGCAGATTCTGCCCAAGGTGCCAGTCGGAGGTGTGGAACAGACGCAAGGCGGACTCCGTTGCAAATAAGGTGATGGCCGCGTAGAGAATGTGGGCGGCTAAAGGGGAGGGAGTTTACTGGCAAACACGCTCGATGTGGCCAGCGACACCAAAACCCTGTAGCAGCCGGACGCAGCCTCGCGCTGCTCGTCAGCTGCTACAGAGGGTTACTTGGGGTATAGGGGAGGCAACCCGCTGTCACCCATCGGGTCCTGCACCCGCTCGGCAATCGGTATCGCCTTGATCGCCCGCCACAGTTCTTCGCCCTGCCAGTGCTGGCCGGTTTCGCTGTAGAGCGCGCCGTTCAAGCCGTCCAGCGCATCGGACAGCGGCACGAAACGGGCGGCCATGTCGGCCAGGGTTTCCGGTTGTTGCCGTGCCCAGGCGTCGAGTGCCTGGCGGGTGGCGTGGGAGTCGTTTGCCAGGCAGGCGCGTTTGAGGTCGTCGAGCACGGTGCGCGGGCTCGGGCCGGTCTGCGTCGCTCGCAGGATCGCCGGTTGCCAGCGCGCTCGCCACCAGAGGCCGAAGCCGAGCAGAGTGGTGCTGGCCAGGATCAGCGTGCTGAGCTTCCAGCGCCACAGGGTTTCGCTGTCCGCGACGGAACCGACCTGAGGCATCCCGGCCGGCGTATCGACTTGCATGCTCGGATTGTTCGCGACCTGCAGGGTGCGCGCCGGCAGGCTGCTGCGTTCCAGATGATCTTCGAAGGTGTTCCACCAGACCACGTCCACCGCCGGCAATTCGATGGCACCGCTGCGCGCAGGCACCAGGGCTTCACGGTCTTCGCGGCTGCCGATCAGGCCGCGTTCGCTGTTCTGATTGCCGAGTACCGGTTGATCCGGATAGCGCCGCAGGCCGTTGACGTCGGTGGCCGGCAGCGGCGGCAGTTGCGAGCTGGCCAGACCTTCGACCTTGAGGATCAGGCTGCGGGTCAGCGAGTCACCGACCTGGGCGTGGTCCGGTTCCGGGTTCCAGCTTTCGCTCAGGGTTACGCTGCGAGCCGGCAACCAAGGGAGGTCGGCAGGGTAGGTGATGGGTTTGGCCTTGACCGTCAGCAACATCGGCGTGGAGCTGACGCGCATCAGCTTGCCGGATTTCGGCACCTGGGCGGCGGTGTCCTGTGCTGGCTGGGTGTCGACCAGCGTGGCGCTGAAGATCTGCGCCGGAATCACCAGTTCGCCGCTGTGTTGCGGATAGATCGCGTAGCGCATTTCGATCACGCCATGGCGCAGACCGTTAATGACTTTTTCATAGGTGCGCGACTCGCCCAGCTGTTCGATGCGCGCATCGGGCACCTGCAACGGGGTCAGGCTGCTGTCGTCGTACAGCGACACCGAATGGTAGATGCGCAAGGTCAGGATCGCCTGGGCCTGCACGTATACACTGCTCTGGTCGAGGCTGGCGTCGATGAATACCGGGGCCAGCTTGGTCGCGGTGTCCTGGTTTTCGCTCTCGACCACTTGCAGCGTGATCGGCTGGCTCTGCGCCGTGCCCAGTTGCAACGGCGCAATGGTCACGCTGCCGTTTTCCTTGGGCAGCAAGGTAATGATCCAGCGCGTCGTCGCGCGGTTGTCGCCACTGAGGGTGTTCAACTGGTTGACCTGGCGGGTGCCGCGCACTTCGAACAGCGGCTCCAGCGGGCTCAGGTCCGGCTTGCCGAACTGGGTGACGTCGCTGGACTCAAGCGTCAGCTCGACCGTTTCACCAGAGTTCAGGCGACTGCGATCAACGCTGGCAACCAGCCCCTCTGCCTGGGCCTGAACGGCACCGCACAATAGGGCAAGCATGAAGAGGGTGAAGCGGGTCATCGAGTTTTTCCCTGATCCTGATGTTGTTGCTGTTCGTACCAGAATTTGCGCCGAAGCAATTCACCCGGATCATCCGGGATCTTGCGCAGCCATTGCTCCAATGCTTGAAGCTGTTCGCCTTCGATCGTGTCGCTGATCGGACGCGGTGGCGGCTTGGTGCTTTGCTCGTCGCCCAACTCGCTGCCCGGCACCTCATTGGCGCCCGGTTTCTCCGGCGCGGTGGCCTGTTGTTCGGCGTCCGGTGGGGTCTGTTGGACGTCGGTTTGCGGTTCACCTTCGCTCGTCGGTTGCGTGGTCGCACCGGGCTGCGACTCCTGCGCGGTGGACGGTGCGTTGTTGTCGTCGTCGGAGGTCTCGGGTTCAACCGGCGGCGGTGTGTTTTTCTGCTTGAGCAGGCTCTCCACCAACGCTTTGTTGGTCAGGGCCGGGCGTAAATCCGGTTGCAATTCCAGTGCCTGTTCGTACGCGTCCAGCGCAGCTTCCAGCTCGCCGCTTTTGGCCAGGGCATTGCCTCGATTGTAGTGGGCGTGGGCGTCACTGCCCTGGGCAAACCGCTGGGCGGCGCCACTGTAGTCGCCGGCTTCATACAGCGCCACGCCTTGCCATTGCGGGTCCTCGAAATACTGTGCAGCCTTGGCCGGATGGTCTTGCCTGAGCAAATGCAGGCCGCGTTGATCGGGGCGTAGCCACAAATCTTCGAAGTCGAAGGCATAACTCGGTTGCGGCAGCGCCAACAGCAACGGCAGGCAGAACAACCAGCCGCGCCGTCCTGCACACGCCGCCAGCAGCAACAGCGGCAGCATCAGCCAGTAACCCTGGTCGGCCCACGTGTCGAGCCGCAACACTTGCCCGTCATTGCGCAGCGCCCGCGGTCCGTCCAGCAGGCCCAGTGCGTGCAGGTCGGCGTCGTCCAGTTGCGCCTGGCGATAGCGACCGCCGAGGTCATGGGCAAAGGCTTTGAGGCTTGAGTTGTCCAGGCGCGGCACCAGAATCGCGCCCTCACTGTCCTTGAGGAAGCTCCCGTCCTCCTGAGCCACCGGCGCACCTTCGGCGGTGCCGATGCCCAGCATCAAGAATTCGGTTGAATGACCGTCCAGCGCCTTTTGGATGCCTTCGCGTTCCTGTTCGGTCAGGGTCGAACCGATCAGCAGGATCCGGCCATCGCCCAAGGCTCCTTGACTCAGTAGGGCCAAGGCCTTGCTCACCGCGAGATCGGCGCGATGGCCGGCCTCGGGCATCAGCGACGGTTTCAGCGCATCGAGCAGGTTGCGGCTGGTCGACAGGTCATCCGACAGCGGTACCAGCGTGTGGGCGCTGCCGGCGTAGACGATGATGGCTGTCTGGGCGTCGCTGCGCACCTCAAGCAGGTCGAGCAGCTTGCGTCGCGCCTGCTCCAGCCGGTTCGGCGCGACGTCGGTGGCGAGCATTTCCGGGGTCAGCTCAAGCACCACCACCAGCGGGTCGGCGGGTTTCTGACTGTTTTGTTCGACCCGTTGCCAACTCGGTCCCAATAGCGCGAGAACGGTCAGCACCCAAGCCAGGCCGAGGACGACCCACGGCAGCTTGCTGTCGCGGCCATTGCCGCCACTGAGCAGTGCGGCGTGAAAGGCCGCTGGCAGAATCATCTGCCAGCGGCCGGCGCGTTTTTGTCGGTGCCAGAGTTGCCACAGCAGCCAGCCGAGCACCGGCCACATCAACAGCCACCAAGGACGGAACCAGAAAGGCCAGAGCACGCTCATCGGCGTCTCCGCACGCGCAGGCGTTTGAGGCGCTGGCGCCAGTCAGGCAGGGGCGATTGCAAGAACAGGTCCTTGGTAAACAGGCGTTGCAACAGGTTATCCGGCCAGCGTTCGCGCACCACCAACAGCATACTCAGCAGAAGGGCCATCGCCAGCGGCCAGTGATATAACGCCTGGGCCGGGCGGGCCTGGGTCGGTTGTTGCGTGACGGGTTCAAGTTTGTCGAGGGTGTCTTTGATGATCTGTAATTCGTTGCCGTCATGGGCGCGGAAGTACTGACCGCCGGTGGCTTCGGCGATGGCTTTCAGGGCCGGCTCATCGAGGTCCAGGCTCGGGTTCACGCCCAGGAAAGCCAGCGTGCCGCTTTCTTCCGGGTTGGCACCAATGCCGATGGGGTAGATTTTCACGCCTTCGTTGGCCGCCAGTCGAGCCGCCGTCAATGGGTCGATTTCGCCGCCGTTGTTGGCGCCGTCGGTCACCAGGATCAACACGCGGCTCTGTGCCGGGCGCAGGCGCAGGCGTTTAAGGGCCAGGCCGATGGCATCGCCGATGGCAGTGTTCTTGCCGGCGATGCCAATCCGCGCTTCGTCGAGCCAAACGCGCACGGTGTGCCGGTCAAAGGTCAGCGGCGCTTGCAGATAGGCCTGGCTGCCGAACAGGATCAGGCCAACCCGATCACCCTCGCGGCTTTCGAGGAAATCACCGAGCAAATGCTGCACCAGACTCAAGCGGCTGACGTCCTCGCCCTGCCACTGCATATCGGGAAAATCCATCGAACCGGACACGTCCACCGCCACCAGCAAGTCGCGGCCACTGGCCGCAATCGGCAGCGGTTCACCCAACCATTGCGGGCGTGCGGCGGCGATCAGCAGCAACAGCCAGAGCAGGATGAACGGTGCCTGCTGACGCCAGGCCGGCAGGTTCGCCCGGGCGCGGCGGCGGGCCAGGCCTTCGAGGTCATTGAGGAAGCTGACTTTGAGGGCCGGCTCGCCGCTGTCGGCCACTGGCAGCAACACGCGCATTAGCCACGGCAAGGGCAGCAAGGCAAAGATCCACGGCCAGGCGAACTCAAACATGTTTGCGAATCCAGGTGTCGACGGCTTGGGTCAGGCCGGCGATGGCCTTGTCGTCGAGTTTGCATTCGGGTTTGTAGGCGCCTTCCACCAGCACCATCCAGCGCGTCAGGCCGGCAGCCGGGCAGCGGTTGTCGAGAAATGCCAGCCATTTGCGCCCGTTGAGGGTGTGGCTCTGGCTGTAGGGGTAGTGGTTGCGGCACAGGCGTTTGAGCAACCCATTGAGCTGTTGCAGCCAGGCGCCTGCCGGTGCGCCATCGTAAGGCTTGGGCATTTGCGCCAGTTCGGCCAACGCGGCGAGACGTACCGGGTCCAGCGGTTGTTCAGCCCGCACGATGGGACGTTTGCGTACGACCAAGTGGCGCATCCGCCACAGGCCAAAGCCGATCAGCGGCAGCAATAACAGCAGCAGCCACCAGCCCGGCGCGGGCGGCCAGAATTCGATGGGTGGCGGGGTAATCAGCGGCTGCAATTGATCGAGGCTGCTCATCGACCTTTCCCCGGTTTCTGTGGGTTCAGAAACTCGCGCAGTTGTTCGACCATTTCGCTCTGAGTGCTCAACGGCATCAGCAACACGCGCAGCTTCTGGGCGAGTAGTTCCCAGCGGGCGATGCGCGCTTCGGCCTGCGCGCGATAAGTCTGGCGCAGGTCGAAATTGAGGGTGTCGAGTTCCAGTTGCGCACCGCGTTCGGCGAAACGCAGCAAACCGGCGGCGGGCAGGGCGTGATCCAGCGGATCAGAAAGGGGCAGTAACAACAGGTCGCAATGGCGCGACAGCAGGCTCAACTGTTGTTCAGAACCTTCGGTCAAGGCGCGCTCGTCGCAGATCACGATCACCAGGCTGCCGGGGCGTAACACTTCCCGCGCCCGACGCAGGGCGAGGTTGAGGGTATCTCGGTTCTGCTCGGTTTCGGTGTGCAGCGATTGATTGACCCGCACCAGTCGGTTGAGCAATTGCAGCAGGCTTTGTTTGCTGCGCCGCGGCTTGATTTCGTAATGCTCGTTGTCGCCGAACACTAATCCGCCGACCCGGTCGTTATGGCCCAGCGCGGCCCAGCCGATCAGGCTGGCGGCCTGGGCGGCGAGCACCGATTTGAACATCAGGCCCGAGCCGAAGAACAACCGGCAACTTTGCTCGACCATGATGAAAATCGGCCGCTCGCGTTCTTCATGGAACAGTTTGGTGTGAGGTTCCTGGGTGCGCGCGGTCACGCGCCAGTCGATGGTGCGCACATCGTCGCCAGCCTGATACACCCGCACCTGGTCGAAATCCACACCGCGCCCGCGAAATTTCGAGTGGTGCAGGCCGATCAGCGGGCTGCGCTGGCTCGGCGTGGAAAACAACTGCACTTCCCGCACGCGATGGCGCATGTCAATCAGCTCGGCGAGGCTGACACGGATGCCCGGTTCGGGCGGCAGTAGGGCGTTCATCGGGGTCAAGCGACGGCTACGACGTCGAGAATTCGCTGGACCACCCGGTCCTGGTCGATGCCGGCCGCCTCGGCTTCAAAGGACAGAATGATGCGATGGCGCAGCACGTCGAACAGTACGGCCTGGATGTCTTCCGGGCTGACGAAGTCGCGGCCGGCCAGCCAGGCGTGAGCGCGGGCGCAGCGGTCGAGGGCAATAGAACCGCGAGGGCTGGCGCCGTAGGCAATCCAGTCGGCCATTTCCGGGTCGAACTTGCCCGGGTTGCGCGTGGCCATTACCAGTTGCACCAGGTACTCCTCCACAGCGTCTGCCATGTACAGACCGAGGATTTCCTTGCGCGCGGCGAAGATTGCCTGCTGGCTGACCCGGCGTTCCGGCTTGGTTTCGCCGTTCAGGGCTTCACCACGGGCTTGCTGGAGGATCTTGCGTTCAACTGCGGCGTCCGGAAAACCGATTTTGACGTGCATCAGGAAGCGGTCGAGCTGGGCTTCGGGCAGCGGATAGGTGCCTTCCTGCTCGATCGGGTTTTGCGTGGCCATCACCAGAAACAGAGGCGACAGCTCATAGGTGCTGCGTCCGACGCTGACCTGGCGCTCGGCCATGGCTTCAAGCAGGGCCGACTGAACCTTGGCCGGGGCGCGGTTGATTTCGTCCGCCAGCACCAGGTTGTGGAAGATCGGGCCTTGCTGGAACACGAAACTGCCGGTTTCCGGGCGATAGATCTCGGTGCCGGTGATGTCGGCGGGCAACAGGTCGGGGGTGAACTGGATGCGATGGAACTGCGCTTCGATGCCTTCGGCGAGCTCTTTGATGGCCTTGGTCTTGGCCAGGCCCGGGGCGCCTTCGACCAGCATGTGGCCGTCGGCAAGCAAAGCGATGAGCAAGCGCTCGATGAGTTTTTCCTGGCCGAGAATCTGCGTTGAAAGAAAGGTTCGCAGCGCAAGCAGCGCTTCACGATGTTCCATCGATGACTGTTCCTGGAGAAGGTGGCCGAAGACGTTTGAATAACGCTTGGGCTGGGGGCGTTACTTTAATCCATCGCGGGGGGCGGCGACTAACGGCATTTTGTGCAAAGAAAGGGAAATGGTTGTTGAAATTGTTTCAAGTTTGCCTCGGTTCGAGGGTGGTGCCTTTCTTTTTGGGCCTCTTCGCGAGCAGGCAGAGGCCGTGATAGTCAGAGCTGGCTTAGATAGGTCCCGGTCCCCTCGAGAATATTTTTCAGCGTTTCTTCCACTTCCACCAGGTCCGCCGCATCAGTGTTGTGAATGATCTCCAGCGAATCATCACCATTCAGAGCGTCCGCATCCGCCGCGGCGATTTCGATCAGCAGGCGGGTAGGGCTGAGGGTGACTTTCACGCCGTCCAGGGTCGAAGGCTCGCCGTCGAGGGTGATTTCCAGTTCGTCTTCGTCCGGGTAGCGGGTCATCAGGAACATGTCGCCCGCGTTGCTGTGGCAGCAGAGCATGGCCATGTTGTCTTCCTCGTCATCGCAAGGGTTCACAATCAAGAGGGCGGTGGTCATATGCATGGGAAATTCCTGGTTCGAAGAGCGTGGTGAAGACGCACAAAGCGCAATTCTGCCAGCCCGGCGGAATTTCTGCTCGGCTGAGTGTCAGAGGAGGGGCGTGGACACGTGGAGTGTTGCTGGTCATTTCTGGTACGCAGGTACCGGAAAGCCGGGATAAAACGCCCGTTTTTGCCCACGGCTGCTAGTGTTGTTCGAGGCGTGTGCCGCCAGTTGCGTACCGATGACCGAATATGTCGCAGCACCGCAAGCACGGGCCTCGCCGCACTCGTTAAGCTGCGCAACGGATGAGCACCTGTAAAGACATTGCGTTGTACGCAGCCCAGTCGTTTTTGCAGATGCCCATTATTGGAAGGTGAATGTGACCTGAGTGTCTCGTCCAGCTTCACCCACCTGTCCCCTGTTTCCTCTGCCCGAGAATCAGGAGCAGGGTGACGGATCGCCCCGAAAGGGGTTTTGCACGCGACGCTTCCATCAATAACAAGCCCAAGCGGAGTACCACAGATGGCGTTCTTCACCGCAGCCAGCAAAGCCGACTTCCAGCACCAACTGCAAGCGGCACTGGCACAGCACATCAGTGAACAGGCACTGCCACAAGTGGCGCTGTTCGCTGAACAATTCTTCGGCATCATTTCCCTGGACGAGCTGACCCAGCGTCGGTTATCCGACCTCGCCGGCTGCACCCTTTCTGCGTGGCGCCTGCTTGAGCGCTTCGATCATGCGCAACCGCAGGTTCGCGTCTACAACCCTGATTACGAACGCCACGGCTGGCAGTCGACCCACACCGCGGTCGAAGTGCTGCACCACGACCTGCCATTCCTGGTGGACTCGGTGCGTACCGAGCTGAACCGTCGCGGTTACAGCATTCATACCCTGCAAACCACTGTGCTGAGCGTGCGTCGCGGCAGCAAGGGCGAGTTGCTGGAAATCCTGCCGAAAGGCACCCAGGGCGAAGGCATTCTTCAAGAATCGCTGATGTACCTGGAAATCGACCGTTGCGCCAACACCGCCGAGCTCAATGTCCTGAGCAAAGAGCTGGAGCAGGTGCTCGGTGAAGTCCGCGTTGCCGTCGCCGATTTCGAACCGATGAAAGCCAAGGTCCAGGAAATCCTCACCGGTCTGGACAACAGCCAGTACGCGGTCGACCCTGAAGAAAAAGGCGAAATCAAAAGCTTCCTGGAATGGCTGGTGGGCAACCACTTCACGTTCCTCGGCTACGAAGAGTTCGTGGTACGCGATGAAGCCGACGGCGGCCACATCGTCTACGACCAGGATTCCTTCCTCGGCCTGACCAAACTGCTGCGTACCGGCCTGACCTACGATGACTTGCGCATCGAAGACTACGCCGTGAATTACCTGCGTGAACCGACCCTGCTGTCGTTCGCCAAAGCTGCGCACCCAAGCCGTGTCCACCGTCCGGCTTATCCGGATTACGTGTCGATCCGTGAAATCGATGCCGACGGCAACGTGATCAAGGAATGCCGTTTCATGGGCCTGTACACCTCTTCGGTGTATGGCGAGAGCGTGCGGGTCATTCCGTACATCCGTCGCAAGGTCGAAGAAATCGAACGCCGTTCCGGCTTCCAGGCCAAGGCTCACCTGGGCAAGGAACTGGCGCAGGTGGTGGAAGTGCTGCCGCGCGATGACCTGTTCCAGACCCCGGTCGACGAACTGTTCAACACCGTGATGTCGATCGTGCAGATCCAGGAACGCAACAAGATTCGCGTGTTCCTGCGCAAAGACCCATACGGCCGTTTCTGCTACTGCCTGGCCTACGTGCCACGCGACATCTACTCCACCGAAGTGCGCCAGAAGATCCAGCAAGTGCTGATGGATCGCCTGAAAGCCTCGGATTGCGAATTCTGGACGTTCTTCTCCGAATCCGTGCTGGCTCGCGTGCAACTGATCCTTCGCGTCGATCCGAAGAACCGCCTCGACATCGACCCGGTTCTGCTGGAAAAAGAAGTCGTGCAAGCCTGCCGCAGCTGGCAGGACGACTACGCCAGCCTGGTGGTTGAAAGCTTCGGCGAAGCCCATGGCACCAACGTGCTGGCCGACTTCCCGAAAGGCTTCCCGGCCGGTTACCGCGAGCGTTTCGCAGCCCATTCGGCTGTGGTCGACATGCAACACCTGCTGAGCCTGAACGAAAAAAATCCACTGGTGATGAGCTTCTATCAGCCACTGGGTCAGGTATCCGGGCAGCGCGAACTGCACTGCAAGCTGTATCACGCCGATACACCGCTGGCGCTGTCCGACGTGTTGCCGATCCTGGAAAACCTCGGCCTGCGCGTACTGGGTGAATTCCCGTATCGCCTGCGCCACACCAATGGCCGCGAGTTCTGGATTCACGATTTCGCGTTCACCGCTGCCGAAGGTCTGGAACTCGACATCCAGCAACTCAACGACACGCTGCAGGACGCGTTCGTCCACATCGTGCGTGGCGATGCCGAGAACGATGCATTCAACCGCCTGGTGCTGACCGCCGGCCTGCCGTGGCGCGATGTGGCGCTGCTGCGTGCTTACGCTCGCTACATGAAGCAGATCCGTCTGGGCTTCGACCTGGGCTATATCGCCAGCACCCTGAACAACCACACCGACATCGCTCGCGAGTTGACCCGGTTGTTCAAGACCCGTTTCTACCTGGCACGCAAGCTGTCGGGCGACGATCTGGAAGACAAGCAGCAACGCCTGGAACACGCAATCATCGCCGCGCTGGACGAAGTCCAGGTGCTGAACGAAGACCGCATCCTGCGTCGCTACCTGGACCTGATCAAGGCCACCCTGCGCACCAACTTCTATCAGACTGATGCCAACGGCAAGAACAAGTCGTATTTCAGCTTCAAGTTCAACCCGCATTTGATTCCAGAGCTGCCAAAGCCGGTACCGAAGTTCGAAATCTTCGTTTACTCGCCTCGCGTCGAAGGCGTACACCTGCGCTTCGGCAACGTCGCTCGTGGCGGTCTGCGCTGGTCCGACCGTGAAGAAGACTACCGAACCGAAGTCCTGGGCCTGGTAAAAGCCCAGCAAGTGAAGAACTCGGTCATCGTGCCAGTCGGCGCGAAGGGCGGGTTCCTGCCGCGTCGCCTGCCACTGGGCGGCAGCCGTGACGAGATCGCAGCCGAGGGCATCGCCTGCTACCGCATCTTCATTTCGGGCCTGTTGGACATCACCGACAACCTGAAAGACGGCGCGCTGGTGCCGCCGGCCAACGTCGTGCGTCATGACGACGATGACCCGTACCTGGTGGTTGCAGCGGACAAGGGCACTGCGACCTTCTCCGACATCGCCAACGGCATCGCCATCGACTACGGTTTCTGGCTGGGTGACGCGTTCGCTTCCGGCGGTTCCGCCGGTTACGACCACAAGAAAATGGGCATCACCGCCAAGGGCGCGTGGGTGGGCGTTCAACGTCACTTCCGCGAACGCGGCATCAATGTCCAGAAAGACAGCATCACCGTAGTCGGTGTCGGCGACATGGCCGGCGACGTATTCGGTAACGGCCTGTTGATGTCCGAGACGCTGCAACTGGTGGCCGCGTTCAACCACCTGCACATCTTTATCGATCCGAACCCGGAGCCGGCCAACAGCTTCGCCGAGCGTCAACGTCTGTTCGACCTGCCGCGTTCGGCCTGGTCGGATTACGACACCAGCATCATGTCCGAAGGCGGCGGGATCTTCTCCCGTAGCGCAAAAAGCATCGCGATTTCCCCGCAGATGAAAGAGCGCTTCGACATTAAGGCCGACAAACTGACCCCGACCGAACTGCTCAATGCCTTGCTCAAGGCACCGGTAGACCTGTTGTGGAACGGCGGTATCGGTACCTACGTCAAAGCCAGCAGCGAAAGCCATGCCGATGTCGGCGACAAGGCCAACGATGCACTGCGCGTGAACGGCAACGAACTGCGCTGCAAAGTGGTGGGCGAGGGCGGTAACCTCGGGATGACCCAACTGGGTCGTGTCGAATTCGGTCTCAATGGCGGCGGTTCCAACACCGACTTCATCGACAACGCCGGTGGCGTGGATTGCTCCGACCACGAAGTCAACATCAAGATCCTGCTGAACGAAGTGGTTCAAGCGGGCGACATGACCGACAAGCAACGTAACCAGTTGCTGGCGAGCATGACCGACGAAGTCGGCAGCCTGGTGCTGGGCAACAACTACAAGCAGACTCAGGCATTGTCCCTGGCTGCCCGTCGTGCCTTGCCGCGTATCGCTGAATACAAACGTCTGATGAACGATCTGGAAGGCCGCGGCAAGCTGGATCGCGCCATCGAGTTCCTGCCGAACGAAGAAGCGATCAACGAGCGCGTTGCAGAGGGCCATGGCCTGACCCGTGCCGAGCTGTCGGTGCTGATCTCGTACAGCAAGATCGACCTCAAGGAAGCGCTGCTCAACTCCCTGGTGCCGGACGACGATTACCTGACCCGCGACATGGAAACTGCTTTCCCGCCATCGCTGGTGAGCAAGTTCTCTGAAGCCATGCGTCGTCACCGTCTGAAGCGCGAGATCGTCAGCACCCAGATCGCCAACGACCTGGTCAACCACATGGGCATCACCTTCGTTCAACGACTCAAAGAGTCGACCGGCATGAGCCCGGCGAACGTGGCGGGCGCTTACGTGATTGTGCGTGACATTTTCCATCTCCCGCACTGGTTCCGTCAGATCGAAGCCCTGGACTACCAGGTGTCCGCTGACGTGCAGCTGGAGCTGATGGACGAGTTGATGCGTCTGGGCCGCCGCGCTACGCGTTGGTTCCTGCGCAGCCGCCGCAACGAGCAGAATGCCGCTCGTGACGTCGCGCACTTCGGTCCACATCTGGCAGCGCTGGGCCTCAAGCTCGACGAACTGCTGGAAGGCCCGACCCGCGAAGGCTGGCAGACCCGTTATCAGGCCTACGTCGCCGCTGGCGTACCTGAGTTGCTGGCGCGCATGGTTGCAGGCACTACTCACCTGTACACCTTGCTGCCCATCATCGAAGCGTCGGACGTGACCGGCCAGAACGCAGCAGACGTCGCGAAGGCTTACTTCGCCGTCGGCAGCGCGCTGGACATCACCTGGTACCTGCAACAGATCAGCGCGCTGCCGGTTGAAAACAACTGGCAAGCCCTGGCCCGTGAAGCGTTCCGTGATGACGTCGACTGGCAGCAACGTGCGATCACCATCTCTGTCCTGCAACAGGGCGATGGCACTCAGGACGTGGAAACACGCCTGGCGCTGTGGATGGAAGCGCACGAAGGCATGATCGAACGCTGGCGCGCGATGCTGGTGGAAATCCGTGCGGCAAGCGGCACGGACTACGCCATGTACGCGGTGGCCAACCGTGAGTTGCTGGACCTGGCATTGAGCGGGCAAGCGGTGGTGACCACCTCTTCAGCCGTCAGCGAAGAGCTGGAGCCGGCGGCCTGATCAGGCGCTGAATGAAAAAACCGTCTCGAAAGAGGCGGTTTTTTTTGGTCTGGATTTTTAGTGGTGCCTGTTAAGTCCCCGTCGCGAGCAGGCTCACTCGTACAGTTAGAATGCGTTGCAATGTGGGAGCGAGCTTGCTCGCGATGGGGCCACCAGCCTCAATACAACTTCCGAACTGTTTTAATTTCCAGCATCGACACTTTATCTGTCGGGCTGGTCAATAAATTGCTGAGTGACTGGTCAAACTTTTGCAGCGCCCTAACTTGCACATTCTGTTGCTCGTTAATATCCGCAACGATCTCCGGGCTCGGTTTAAAGTCCGCCCAAAGCGGGCTCAGTGTTTTCGCATCATGCCCCTGTGCGGTGCCAATATAATTGAGATTAGCGTCATAGAAGTCTGCACTGACATCCGCTGCTAAATCCGAACTGCGCGAAGTCATCAATTGGCTACGGCTGTCGACAATCGCGACCACGTCCGGCTTTGCCGCCTTGAGGCGTTGCAGGTCCGGGTATACCGTTACCGAACCGAACTGGCGCTGCAACGAGGCCTTGACCCAATCCACCGCCAGGTCGGGTTTTGAGGTGGCCACGTAGGCGTCATAAATCGACCGCACCAGCAAACTCTGACCGAATCCAGTGCCAGCATTGGCCTGATAGTCCTGGAGGTAGGCGCGATTGGTCTGGGTGTTATGGCTGTAAACGATGCCTAACGAGACGTTATGGCCATTCGGAACGGTCGTGGTGTTGCTGCGGCCGACAGGGGCAGTGAAGATGCCGTCCAGCGACGAGACCGCACTCGGGGCGGTAGGGATCGAGCAGCCGGTTAAAACAACCGTCATCGTCAAGGTACTGACAAGTGCAAGTTTCATGGCGTTACTCCAGTGAAACAATCTGAGTCGGAAAGTTTGAATGCCGGTAGTGTCCGGCGGTGATTCCAGACTAAACCTGTCTTCACTGAATTAAATAACCGATGGCGGTGCTTGTTGGCGATTAATAGTTTTATTTGGTTTAACTGGTGTCGGTTAATGACGCTGAGAAATAAAAAGGCCCGACATTGAAGATTGGGCCTGTTTATTTATAGCTGTACGTGCAGCCATCAGTTTTTCAAGGGGATCAACACTTTCTCATCGGGCGACAACACCATGAACACGAGCAGTTTGGCAGGCTGGGTGGCGCTGGCGTTTTTCGAGACCAGATGTTCCGATCCCGCAGGTTCGTACCAATATTGGCCGGCCTTGTAGGTGTTTGCTTTTTCACCCTTTACCTGGGAAGTGATCGAGCCGGAAATGACGTACGCCATGGCCGTGCCTTCATGTTTATGGGCAATCGATGATTGACCAGGCTTGTAGTCGACTTCGATCATCATGGCTTTTTTGCCGGGGACGTTTTGCAGTATTTCGTCCTGCAACACCGTGACCTTTTCTGAAGGGCCTTCGTGGGCAAGCGCGGTGACTGAAGCGGTCAACGCAAGGACAGCGAGTGAGCCAGCAAGGAAACGCAAAGCTTTCATGGTTTATTACCTGCGGTGGTTATCGTCAGGAGCAACGATAGTCCGCAGGGTGGGCCAATCAAACAGCCAATATTCGGGAAGGTGAGGGGACCAATCCAGCCCGCCAAAGGTGTGCTTGCCTTGTAGCCGCTGACGAGCAGCGGCTATAAAGTCAGCGGATCGGGAAGCTGTTGAAATCCACGGCATTGGCCAGCTGATTATCAATCAGCCCGATGAAGCCCTGGACTTCCGGGCAGTTGAAATGCGAGTGCATCGCCGCTTCCGATTGCCAGCGTGCGCTGACGGTCCAGCGGTTGGTGTCCTCGGGGCAGCGGTCGACCATATAGGAGTCGCAGCCCGGTAGTTCGCGCAGGGTTTCGACAATCTTTTGCAGTTGCTTGCCCAGTTCATCCGAGCGGCCTGCCGCAGCCTGCACCTGTACGGTATTGATCACTTCGTTGGACATTGCTCACACTCCTGAATCAGGCCGGACGAATCCTGCTCATTGAGGGATAACGCTTATGCAGGATAGGCCTGCAGTGCCGGACCGCCAATAGCCAATCGCCCGGTAAAGCCGCAGACCAATCCGTCAGGCCACCTGCTGCAAAATGTCGCGCAGACGGTCCAGGGCAGTGTCGATGTCCAGGGTGTCAATGGCGCCAAAACCCAGCAAAAGTCCGTCCTGCGGCGCTTGCTGGAAGTAAAAGGCCTCGATGGAATAGAGCCCGACTTCGACCTTTTTCGCCAATTCAATTACCAATCCAAGATCGATAGATACTTTGCACATCACCACCATGTGGAACCCGGCCGTGGTGGGCACGGGCTCGAACCACGGCGACAGGTCGCCCGCCATGCGCGCCAGGATGCGTTCGCGACGCCCGGCATAAATCGTATGGCAGCGTCGGATATGCTTGAGCAGGCAACCTTCGGCGATGAATTTTGCCAGTGCCCACTGCGGCATCGTCGACGTGTGCAGGTCGGTGAGTTGCTTGGCGCGGATCACCGCTTCGAGTATCGCCGGCGGCAAAATCGCATAGCCAAGCCGCAACTCCGGCAGCAAGGTTTTCGAGAAGGTCCCCACATACGCGACGATCCCGCGCTCATCCATGCTTTGCAGCGAATCGGCAGGGCGGCCCTCGTAGCGAAATTCGCTGTCGTAATCGTCCTCGATGATGATCGCGCCCAGTTCATAAGCTCGCTCCAGCAAGGCCACCCGGCGTTCCTGGCTCATAGGCAGGCCTAGAGGGAACTGATGGGACGGTGTGACGTAGATCAGCCGCGTGCCGAGGGGGATTTTGTCGACCTGAATGCCTTCGGCGTCCACCGGCACACCGACCACCGTGGCACCGTGCGAGCCAAACAACAGGCGGGCCGGCGGGTAACCGGGGTCCTCCATGGCGACGATGCTGCCGGGACGCGTGATCACCCGGGAAATCAGGTCCAGCGCCTGTTGCGCGCCGTTGCACACCACCACGTCTTCGTCCTGGCAATTGACCCCGCGCGAGAACGCGATGTGGCGGGCGATGGCATTGCGCAGCGCCGGCAGGCCCTCGGGCAGGCTATAGAAGCCCTTGGAACCGGCAATTTGTCGCAAGGCATGGGAGGTGCAGCGACGCCAGTCATCCTGCGGGAACTGGCCCTTACTGGTGGCGCCGCCAATGAAGTCATAGCGCAACGAGCCTTCCAGCGTCGGGTGACGCAGAAACACTGGCAGCTGGCGCCACGATTCGATGACCTCATAACTCGCCAGCTCGGAATGGCTCTGTTTGCGGACGATTTTCGAGGGCCGGGCATTCACGTAGGTGCCTTTGCCAATCACCCCGGTGAGGTAGTTTTCGTAAGTCAGTTGCGCGTACGTGTCGGAAATGGTCTTGCGCGAAATCCCCAGCTGTTCGGCCAGCAAGCGGCTGGGCGGCAGTTGGGTCCCGGCGGCGAGGCGCCCGGATTCGATGGCGCTGCGCAACTGGTTGTACAACTGGCCCATCAGGTCCTTGCGGCCGTTGATGACAACATGAAGTTCCATACCGGCGGGCTCCTGCAGCGGTTGAGGCGCGTGTGCGTCGCGCCAGATTACCCGCATGCGCGGCCGTGCAGAAGTTGCGCAGGTGAAAAACCCGGGATTGGCCTGGTGCCGAGTGGTCCATGGTTATTTCGCTGAATTGGCACTGTCCCGCCGCTGCCTCGACGACTACCGTGATCTACACATCATCGCCTCACGAGGTCGCCCCATGAGTTCCCGCCTGGATTACTACAGCGCGTCGCCCAAAGCGATGAAAGCGATGATTGCCATGGAAGCCTTGACCAGCAACCTCAGTATCGAATCGGCCTTGTTGCACCTGATCAAGATCCGCGCCTCGCAGCTCAACGGCTGCGCCTTTTGCACCGACATGCATTCGGTGGACGCACGGCGTCTGGGCGAGACTGATCGGCGCTTGTATTCGATTGTCGTGTGGCGCGACAGCGGCTTTTTCAACCCTCGGGAACGGGCGGCGCTGGCCTGGACCGAAGCCGTGACGCTGCTCTCCGAAAGCCACGTGCCGGATGATGTATTCGCACTGGCGAGGGCGCAATTCAGCGAAGCGGAACTGGTCGATTTGACGATTGCCGTGACCACCATCAACAGCTGGAATCGCCTGGCGGTGAGTTTTCGGCAAACCCCCGGCGGCTGAATCAATTTTCCGCGCCCGGTGTCACATCAGGTTCATAAACGCTGCGCAGGATGAGGTTTCCAAGGATAGATCGACAGGGAGTCACCGATGTCATTGATGGAATCCACCTGCGCGGCCGGCATCGACCCGGTGCTGGCGCAGTCCTTCCGGGTCAGCGCCCGTTGCGGGTGCTTTATGCAGGCCGCTCGCAGCCTGAATATCAAGTCCACGCAGTTGCGCAAGCACTTGGCGCAGCTTGAGTCGCAATTGCAATGTTCGCTGTTTAATCACCAGGACAATGGCCTGGCCCTGAGTCGTGAGGGGTTGGCGCTTCAGGCGCAATTGATTGCGTTGGCCCATGGGCGCGACGCGCCGGTGATCGAACAACCGCTGATTCGCCTGGCGGTGCCGGAGTCGATCCTGCATGACATCCTCGGACGTGACCTGGTCGCCTTGTTACGCCGTAACGCCAGCGTGCGCCTGGACATCATTACCCTCGACAGTGAACTGAGCCTGCAAGCGATCAGTGCTGATGTGGTGCTGTGGCTGGCCGGCGCTGAGTCGCCGCTGCCAGGGCCGAGTTTTGCGGTCAGCGAGCCACAGCGGCTGGCGCGTCTGGAGTACCTGCCGCACATCGCTAAACGCTATTCACGGGTCGCGGCGCGGCCGGACAGCCTCGATGACCTATCCGACTTCATGCTCGTGCAGTGGCAGCATGACCGTCAGGTCGAGAGTTTCCGGCCATGGAACAGCGTGGTTGATCAGCGTCTGGCCGGTGTGGTGCAGCTGCATTCTTATGAGCTGATGCTGGAGATGATCCGGTGCAGCGCCTGCATCGGGCTGTTGCCGCGCTACATCAGCCAGTTTGACCGGGGGCTGATTGCACTGCCTGAACTGTTCGATCAGCCGATGCAGCGTCAGGTGTGGATGGCGGTGAATGCCGACACCCAAGGTCAGGCCGACGTGCAGATGATCGTTGAGTTGATCCACAACACCTTCACCGAGCGCCGGGAGTGGTTCGAGGGTTAACCACGATCAAACGGTGTGAGCAAGCCTGCTCGCTCACAGGGGTTCTTCTCACCTTCGGGTTCTCGCCATGCCTGAAGCATGCGTTGTAGAGTAAGCGGCCATGTCTGCATCAAGGATGAATCACCCATGCCCGCCATCGAACCGGTCATTACCCTCGAACGTTTCAGCGAAGCCCACATCGACGGCGTCACCGCGCTTTACAACGACCCGGCCATTACCCGTCAGGTCCTGCAAATGCCGTTTCAATCCACCGAGATCTGGCGCCAGCGCCTGGCCTCGGATAATGAGCGCCTGGTGAAACTGGTCGCGCTGCATCAGGGCACGGTCATCGGTAACATCGGCCTGGAGCAGTTTTCGCGAATCCGCCGCAGCCATGCCGGCAGCATCGGCATGGGTGTCGCGGTGGCATGGCAAGGTAAGGGCGTGGGTTCGACGCTGTTGGCGGCGGTGCTGGACATCGCCGACAACTGGATGAACCTGCAACGGGTCGAGCTTTCGGTGTACGCCGACAATGAGGCGGCCATCGGCCTGTATCGAAAGTTCGGATTCGAGACCGAAGGCTTGTTCCGCGACTACGCCGTGCGCGACGGCCGACTGGTCGACACGTTAAGCATGGCGCGCCTGCGCCGCACGCTTGACGCCGACTGACCTACTCGCCCAAAGCGAACGCCACCGCCGCCTGCGCGTGCAGTTCGGTGGTGTCGAGCAAGGGCAGGGCGCTGTGCTCGGGTTTGATCAGCATGCCTATTTCCGTGCAGCCCAGAATGATCGCTTGGGCGCCACGCTGGGTCAGCGATTCGATCACTTGCTGATAAACCTTGCGCGACGTCTCGCTGATCACGCCGACGCACAACTCGTCGTAGATAATCCGGTGGACAGCGTTGCGTTCCTCTGTCTCTGGCACCAGTACCGTCAGACCCATCGCGCTCAGGCGATCCTTGAGAAAGTCCTGTTCCATGGTAAACGCGGTTCCGAGCAACCCGACCTTCAGTGCACCGGCGCTGACCGCTGCCTGACCGGTCGGGTCGGCGATATGCAGGAACGGAACCGTGATTGCGGCCTGAATCTGACCGGCCACCTTGTGCATGGTGTTGGTACACAGCACCACGCATTCGGCACCGCCGGCTTCGAGCCGCCGTGCCGCATCCACCAGAATCGCCGCCGCATCGTCCCAGCGCCCGGCATGCTGGGCCTGTTCGACAGGCCCGAAGTCGACGCTGTACATTAGCAACTGCGCCGAACGCAACGGCCCGAGCCGGTCGCGAACCTGCTGGTTGATGAGGCGATAGTATTCGGCGCTGGACTCCCAGCTCATGCCGCCGATAAGGCCGATGGTGCGCATGCGGTGCTCCCTGTGAAATGGCTAACCTTGCGAGAGTATCCCGTGGATCTTGACGGTCATCTATCAGGAAATTTCACATGCCCGGCGTGCTGAGCCAGCGCGTGCTGGGCGGTAGGGTTTGCCTGCAACTGTTGTCCCGTGCGGCCTACAGTGTTCGCGATCCGGCGCAGTCGTTGACCCTGGGAGTGACACTGGAGCGCCAGCGAGGCGTTCACGCCATTGACTCAGACCGGCGGGTGGATTTCGATACCTTGCCCGGTGTACTGGCGTTCACGCCGTTGGGTGTCGAGGTGTTTTCCGAATCGGCGAGCGGTGGCGAATACCTGTTGATGCGCCTTGATGAGCCATTCGCCAGCCCGTTTCTGCCTGCGGTCAGCCAGCGTGTTCAGTCAGCCGGTGATCGACAGGCGCTGACGTTGGCGCGCGAGATTCGTCGTCTGTTGCTCAGCCCTCAACCTGATCTGATGGCGCTTGAACAAGCCGCCCTGGGCCTGATTGGCCAAGCGCCGGTGAAGACTCAATCAAGACTGGATGCCAAGGCATTCGCCCCGGTGCTTGATCAGATCGCCGAGCAGTTCCATGAGCCGCTGACGCTGGACCAGTTGGCCGCCACCTACGGTCACAACGAGTTGCGGTTTTTGCGCGATTTCATCCGCGCCATCGGCCTGACACCGCATGCGTATCTCGTCGAGGTGCGCTTGCAAGCCGCCCGACGGATGATCGAAGACACCAACCTGCCGCTGGCCAGCATTGCCCTGGACGCCGGCTTCGCCCATCAATCGCACATGGGTAGCATTTTCCGCAAACACCTGGCCATGACCCCTAGCCAATACCGCTCGCGCTTTTAGTCGTACGTCAGCGGCTTGCATCTGCCATGCTCAATGTCCGCAGCACCGCTCCAACCAAAGGAACACCGCAATGGACGACGTACAACAACTGGGCGAAATGCTTCGCCACTACGCAGAAAGCGAAGCGCACAAAAAGCAGACGTTCGAATCGCAGTCGGCGCTTTGGGCGACGCGAATCGGTGAACTGTTCGATCAGATCCAGCACTGGCTGGAGCCGGTCCAGGCGCCGCATCTGCTGGAGGTGAGCCGCGAGGCGTATGTGGCTTCGGGGCCGAGCGTGCCGATGGAGACGTCGCCGTTCAGGGCCGAGAAACTGTCCATTGTCATTGCCGGCAAACCGGTGGAGATCGTGCCGGACGTGATGGGCGCTGGCGGTCAGATTTCCCTGGCGGTGATGGGGCTGACGGCCGCGCGCTATGGCAGCGTTTCGCTGGTGTGCCTGCCGCCGTCAACGAGCTGGCAGTGGCGCAAGACCAATGGCTTGAAAGACCCGGACACGTTTGCGTTTGACGCAAATTTTCTGGCCCAGCAGTTGCAGAGCCTGATTCCGCGTGATCGCGGCCAGGTTCTCCCGGACTGATCCAAACCCCTTGTAGGCGTGAACCTGCTCGCGCCTATATCTGAATCGGTAACGCGCAGCGCCACCCCCTCACAAACACCGTCAACCCCCTCAAGGGCAACGACCGCATCGACCTCAAGTTCAAGCACATCACCACCAGCATGGAAATGTCCAACACGTTCACGCCGATCCCGGAAATGGCGTTGAAGAGTGGTTCATCCTGGTCATCCCACGACCCATGTACCAGCTGTCGCGCCTGCGAGGCCGCATCCGGTTCGACAGCTGCTACGGGGCGTAGGGTACTGAGGGTTATTTCAGTGCTGGATCACCCATGTTCATTTTCTTCCAGCCCTGCAACAGCACCTGGGCTTTCGGTTCCTGTCCGTTCCCCAGGTAGTACTGAATCAATGTCAGCCGTGCATTGCGGTTGGCCGGCTGAACGTTGAGCAAGCGTTCCAGTACCTCGCAAGCCTCTTCAACCTTGCCGCTGTCATGCAACGCCACGGCCAGCACGTAGCCGTATTGGGCGTTCTGCGGTTCCAGTTGCGCAGCGTTGCGCAGTGCTGACATGGCCTGATCCGATTTGCCTGCGCGCACCAGTGACAAGCCCTGGGTGTGCTGCAACAAAGCGGCGTCCGGGTGATCTTTTAGCCCTTGCGCCAGCAGCGCCTGCGCCTCCTGGCCGCGGCCATTGGCTTCCAGCCATTGCATCAGCGTCACCAGTGCCGGGTAGAAATCCGGATCGCGCTTGAGCGCCGTGCGCAGGTACGGTTCGACCTCGTCGTTACGGCCGCTGGCCTGGTAGAGCATTGCCAGGTTGAGGTTGGCTTCGGCGCGTTCCAGCAGGCTTTTCTGTGCCGCTTCATACTCGGCAATTGCCGCATTCCAGTTCGTCTGGGCAGTGACCAAACCACTGCGGGCGGCAACCAGCAGGTCCCGGGCTGCGGCAATGCGCACAGCCATCACCGGGTCTGTCAGCAACGGCGTCAACAGCGACGCCCGCTCAGGTGGCGGGAGGAACGCGCTGATTGTGCGAATGGCGCTTTCACGCACTTGGGGTGCCGGGTTGCTCAAGTCCTGGGTGGCCAGTTTCAACGCCTGTTCACTCGGATACAACGGCAGTTCGGCCAGCAGGGTGGCCCGCTGAATCGCCGGCAAGTTGCTGCGTTGCAATTGCTCATACAAGGCTTGCGCCGCGCCGGGTTGACCGTTGCGGATCAGCCACAGGCTTTCGTCATAACGCGGGGCCTGTGCGGTGGGGGCGCTGTTCCACAGTTTGAATTGCTCGGTGACCTTGTCGCCGTCCTTGCCTTGGTGACAGGTGAGGCAGGCGTCTGGTGTGCCGAGTTTTTTTGCTCGTTCCGGGTTGGGAATACTGAAGCTGTGGTCATGCCGGAAGTCATTGCCCATGTAGAACTTCCCGGGCATATGGCAATCCATGCACTGCGAGCCTGGCTGGCCCATGGTGTGGCGGGTGTGCTCGATGGAATCGTAGTTTTTCGCTTGCAGGCCCTTGCCGTCGACACCTTCCACCGGCGTCTTGCCCGCGGTGTTGTGGCATTGCAGGCAAACGCCGTTGCCCGCCGCTTTGAGTTCGGTGCTGTGCGGGTTGTGGCAGTTGCTGCAGCGCACGCCTTTGTCGAACATTTTGCTTTGGGCAAACGAGCCGTGTTCAAACACCTCGTCTTTGATCTTGCCGTCCAGCGCATACAACTCGCGGGTCAGGGGGCTCGGCAGGTAGTCATCCATCAGGCGTTTACCGGCGGTGTAGCCATCGCTCAGCGGTGCGCGGCGCGAGTGGCAGCGGGCGCAGGTTTCGATCTCGACCGTGGCGTTCTTGTCCTTGAGATCGACAGCAAAACCGGCGTGAATCACATCACCTTTTTTCGCCGTCCATTCCAGGTGATTGGAGGCTGGGCCGTGGCACGCCTGGCAGCCAACGCCGAGGCTGTTCCAGTGACTGTCGAAGGTGTTTTTCGCGGCATTGAAATTACGTTTGTAGCCGGTGGTATGGCACTCGACGCACATGAAGTTGGCGTTCTGGCTCGGTTTGCTCCAGTGCAACGGATTCTTGAAGTTCACGCCCTGGCCCGGATAGAGGTGGAACCAGCGGTTTTTCTCGGTATCCCAGGCCACGCCCAAGGGTTGCAAGCGGCCTTCGCCGACTTCGATTAGGTATTGCTGCAATGGCGCGATGCCAAAGGTATAGGCCACCTTGAAGTCAGCGTTTTTGCCATCGATACCTGGCGTGTTGACCCAGAAGCCGTCGTCCTTGCGCGAGAAAACGGTGGTTTCGTTTTCCGCTTTGAAGGTCACGTTGTTGAAGTCGCCCAGCATCGTCTCGGCAGTGGCCTCCTGCATTGCCAATTGATGATGGGAGCCTTTCCAGTCCTTGACCTGCTCACTGTGGCAGCCCTGGCATTGTTGCTCGTCGACCATCTTCGCTGGCGCCAACGCGACCGGTTGCGGCTTGGCGGGTTGTGCGACAGGGGCAGGGACCTGAACGGGTTTCAGCGGTGCCGGTGTGCTGCTGAACAGAAACCAGCCGATGGCGATGACCGCCAACAGCAATGCGCCGATGGTCACTGGAAAGAGGTAGCGATTAATCAGGTTCAGCGGCGAGTCAGGGTTGGGGTTTGTTGCTTTGTTTTTATGCTTCGGCATTGCGACTTCCGTAGTCCAGGTGCGTTTGCCTTGAGGCGCGCGATCAAGCTGTGTGCAGCTTTGCTGTATGCCGGGCGTCTGTCAAATGACGGTTGTGAACAGGTAGGCGGCGTTAGATGAATTTTGTTATTTTTTTTAGGTTTTAATCGCGAAATATCTATATCTGTTGCTGGCTTTGCACTAGGGTGGGCGCCCTTCAAAACAGGAGTTCAAGCATGAAGCTTGCGTTATTGATCAGCACGCTCTGCATCGCCACCGCCTCTGTGACAGGGTGTGCAAGCAAGGTCGTCGAACCGGAGCAGTATTCCGGCTTCCTCAAGGATTACAGCCAGCTCCAAGAAGCCAAGTCGCCGTCCGGCGCGACAGTGATGCGCTGGGTCGATCCTGCGCTGGATATCACCACGTTCACCAGTGTTTATGTCGAACCGACCCAACTCTACCCGGCCCCCCAGCCTACGGTGAAAATCCCCCAGGCCACGCTGAGCGGGATCACCGGTTATTACGATCAGGCACTGAAGCGTGAACTGGGCAAGTCGCTGCCATTGGCCGCCGGCCCTGGCCCGGGTGTGATGGTGGTGCGTGCCGCCATTACTGCGGTCAGCAGCAAGACCGAAGGTTTGAAGCCTTACGAAGTGATCCCGATTGCGCTGGTTGCCGCAGCCGTGAGCACCGCCAGCGGTATTCGTGATCAGCAAACCGATCTGGCCACCGAAGCGGCGTTTATCGATGGCAGCACCCACAAAGTCATCGCTCAGGTCGTGCGCAAGGGCACTGGCAAGCCGCTGGAAAACGATGCGCAGGTGATGAAGGCGGATGACGTCAAAGGCGTGATGGATGGCTGGGCGTCGGATTTGAATCAGTCGTATTTGAAGCTCAAATCCAAGTGATGTGCTGAGGCGGGTGGCCTCACCGTCGGGAGGCCGTCCTGGCAGGCTCGCCCCCATGCTGGATCTGTGTACACCACACATCCATTCTGGAAGCGAGACCTCACGCGGTGGATCAACATTTGTTGCTGTCCTGCATCACGGCTTTTATTGCGCTTGCTCAGAAGTGGCGGTGTCGTATGGATAGATCCGGCGCCATTCGGCCGCCATGTCCACAACAGTCCAGTCACGAGTTTTTGCGACGTCGAGGGCCTTGTCCAGCCGGCCGATCTCGGAATTGCGATCATAGGCCCATTCGCGTTTGGCGTCGGTATGATGCACCAGCCCCATGAATCGTTTGCCCGGCCCGGCGGCCGTCCATTGCAGCATCTGCAAGTCGCCATCGGAGTTGCCAAAGGCGAGGATCGGCCGCTTGCCGATAACCGCGTCGATGCTTGTCGGTTTGCCCGGGCCGTCATCGTAGTGGGCCAATTTCGGCGTGCGTAGAATCGAGGCTTCGCCGTCCTTGTATTGGAAGGTTGTGACAAACGAAGTACCGATCACTTGTTCAGGTGGAACACCGTAGGCCTTCTCGGCGAAAGCGCGTATGAAGTCGGTATCGCCACCCGAAACGATGTAGGTCTTGAAGTTCTGTTCACGCAGGTAGTCGAGCACTTCCAGCATCGGCTGGAACACCATCTCGGTGAACAGCTTGCCGGTTTTCGGGTGCTTGGCCTGGCTCAACCAGGTCTTGGCGTAGTCATCGAACGCTTCGGTGGTCATCCCGGTATGGGTCGCCACGAAGATCTTCATGAAGCCCTCCATTCCCGACGCTGCCAGCGCTTTGTGATCGTTCTCCAAAACGGCCTGGAATGGCTGGGTGGTTTTCCATTCCGGGTGTTGCGGCGCCGTGCGTTTGACCTCTTCCAGAGCAAACAAAAACTCGAAGTACATCGGCTGCTCGCTCCACAAGGTGCCGTCATTGTCGAACACCGCGATGCGGTCTTCGGGCTTGACGAAGTCCTTGCTGGATTGATCGGTGACGGCCTGGACGAACTCGATGATGTGCTTTTTCGACGGGCCGTCGCTCCATGACGGCAGGGGTTCGGCGGCTTGGGCGAGCAGCGGCAGGGCCAGCGCAAAAAGCAGGCTCAGCCCAAAACGGTGGCGGATCGATATCAGGTTCGTCATTGGAAATCCTTTTTGGTGAACGGGTTTTGACGCTCGTAATGCGCAGGCAGGCGAGGTCCGCCGATGTAGGGCCTGACTGTGCAGCATAGCCAAGGAGTACGTAACTTGCTGCCGTGCCTGAACTTTTGCTCACGCGCGACAGCACGGACACCAAGCGGGTCTTGCAGTCGAGGAGAGGATGCTCAATGTCAGGCCCTGATGGCTGCATCGGCGCCACAGATACAAGCCACTCAGCGGCGTCAACGAGCCATCGACTTCCCCCTCTCAGCTCGCTGGCCTACGAGCAGCCCCGCTTCCACCGAGGGGGCTCAGCGTTTTTTCGCCTCCGCACGAATCCGCTCTTCCTGTTCGCGCAACTCCGGGGTGAACTCGGCACCAAAATCCTCCGCCTCGAAGACCTGACGAATCTCGATCTCGGCGTCGGTGCCCGGCATCGGGTTCGGGCATCGCTTGACCCAGTCGATGGCCTCCTGTTTCGACTTCACCTGCCAGATCCAGTAGCCGGCGATCAGCTCTTTGGTTTCGGCGAACGGGCCGTCGATGACCGTGCGTTTGTCGCCCGAAAAGCGCACGCGTGCGCCTTTGCTGCTGGGCTGCAGGCCTTCGCCTTCGAGCATGATGCCGGCCTTGACCAGCTCTTCGTTGTAGTTGCCCATGGCGGTCAGCAGTTCTTCGGTGGGCATCACGCCGGCTTCCGAATCCTGGCTGGCTTTGATGATGATCATGAATCGCATGGTGTTATCTCCGTTGGAGGTGGGGGATTCACTACATGGTCGAATGGCGGCGGGCGCATTCGACAGGTCATCGAGAATTTTTTGCCGAGCGCATACCACCGGATGACTGTGCTGATGAAAAGTTGGCCACAACACTTCACGATTTGTATCTGACCATAGGTCGTCGAGCCATTTCGTGGTTAACTTTGGCCTTTCCGAGATTCTTTACCACAACGTTCAGAAGGACTCCGTTCATGGCTCAAGTCACTCTTAAAGGCAACCCGGTTCAAGTCAACGGCCAACTGCCACAAGCCGGTTCCAAGGCGCCAGCCTTTTCCCTGGTTGCCGGCAATCTGTCCGACGTGACCCTGGCGAGCTTCGCCGGCAAGCGCAAAGTGCTGAACATCTTCCCAAGCGTTGACACTCCGACCTGCGCGACTTCGGTACGCAAGTTCAACGCCCAGGCCAATGATGTCGCCAACACCGTTGTGCTGTGCATCTCCGCTGACCTGCCGTTCGCGCAGGCACGCTTCTGCGGCGCTGAAGGCCTGGAAAACGTGCAAAACCTGTCGACCCTGCGCGGTGCCGAGTTCATCGAGAACTACGGTGTTGCCATTGCTGACGGCCCGCTCAAAGGCCTGACCGCTCGGGCGGTTGTTGTTCTGGACGAAAACGACAACGTGCTGCATAGCGAACTGGTCAGGGAAATCGCTGAAGAACCGAACTACGAAGCCGCACTCGCCGTTCTGAAATAAGCGTACTTTTACAATGGTTAACGGCCTGGCCCTGTCCAGGCCGTTTTCATTTGTGATTCAGTGTCTTGCCCAAACATCCTGTTACGTAAGCCGAAAGTAAATTGCCGGTAAAGCCGCTTTGCTTAATACCCGCCAGTGCTTATCGTTCAGCCTCATGTAAAACAAGCCCACGCGCCCAATGGTTGATCATTCAATGCAATCCTCCGCTTCCCGTAGTCCTCGTCGCTGGCTGTTCGGCCTGCTAGTTCTCTTGGTCATCGCTGGCGTGTGCTGGAAATTCTGGCCCACCGGCGCTGCTCAAAAGGAGGACGCAGGGCAGAAAGCCGTGGCCGGTCATACCGGCAGGTCCGGGGGGATGCGCCCTGGTTTCGGCGGGGCGACCGGTCCGGTGCCTGTACGCGTGGCGTCTGCGGTCAAGGGGGATTTCCCTCTGTACTACAAGGCACTGGGGACCGTTACCGCACTGAACACCATCAATGTGCGCAGCCGTGTGGGTGGTGAGCTGATCAGGATTTCCTTCGAAGAAGGGCAAATGGTCAAGGCGGGCGATTTGCTGGCTGAAATCGACCCGCGTCCGTACCAGAATGCCTTGCTCCAGGCCGAAGGCACGTTGCTGCAGAACCAGGCGCAACTGAAAAACGCCCAGGTCGATGTCGAGCGTTATCGCGGGCTGTTCAAGGAAGACAGTATCGCCAAGCAAACCCTGGACACTGCCGAAGCCCTGGTCGGTCAGTACTTGGGCACCGTCAAGACCAATCAGGCGGCGGTCAACGACGCCAAGCTCAATCTCGAATTCACCAGGATCCGTGCGCCGATTACCGGGCGCGTCGGTTTGCGTCAGCTCGACGTCGGCAACCTGGTCGCCGCCAATGACACCACGGCGCTGGCGATCATCACTCAGACCCAACCGATCAGCGTCGCCTTCACCTTGCCGGAAAACAACCTTGATGTGGTATTGGCCCGCTATCGCACCGGGGCCAAACTGCTCGCCGAAGCCTGGGACCGCAGCGACACCAAATTGCAGGCCACCGGCGTCTTGCAGAGCCTGGACAACCAGATCGACACCACCACCGGCACCCTGAAATTCAAGGCGCGCTACGAGAACCGCGATCAAACCCTGTTCCCTAATCAATTCGTCAACGTTCACTTGCTCGCCGACACCCTCAAGGGTGTGGTGCTCGCTCCGTCGGCGGCGATTCAGTTCGGCACCAACGGCACCTTCGCCTATGCCCTGGACGGGGACAAGAAGGTCACGATCCGCCAGTTGAAAGTCGGCGCCAGCGATGGCACGAACACGGTGATCACCGAAGGTCTGGCCCCAGGGGATCGAGTGGTACTGGAAGGCACCGACCGCTTGAAGGAGGGCAGCGAAGTCGAGGTGGTCAATAGTCCCGACGACGTGCCGACTACCCCGACCGGGCACCTGCAAGGCAAGTCGGCGGCGGGTGTGTCTGAGCCGGCCGCTGCCGACAAGGCGAAAAAGGGCGGCGCATGAACATCTCGCGGCTGTTCATCCTTCGTCCGGTCGCCACGACCCTGAGCATGCTGGCCATTGTACTGGCCGGTTTGATCGCCTATCGGTTGCTGCCGGTGTCGGCGTTGCCCCAGGTCGATTACCCGACGATTCGCGTGATGACGCTCTATCCCGGCGCCAGCCCGGATGTCATGACCAGCGCGGTCACTGCGCCACTGGAACGTCAGTTCGGGCAAATGCCGGGCCTGACCCAGATGGCGTCGACCAGTTCGGGCGGTGCGTCGGTGCTGACCTTGCGGTTCAGCCTCGACATCAACATGGACGTCGCCGAACAACAGGTACAAGCCGCGATCAACGCCGCGACCAATTTGCTGCCCAAGGACCTGCCGGCACCGCCGGTGTACAACAAGGTCAACCCGGCAGACACCCCGGTGCTGACCCTGGCCATTACCTCTAAAACCATGTTGTTGCCCAAGCTCAATGACCTGGTTGATACGCGGATGGCGCAGAAAATCGCCCAGATCAGCGGTGTCGGCATGGTCAGCATTGCCGGTGGCCAGCGCCAGGCGGTGCGGATCAAGGTCAATCCCGAGGCCCTGGCGGCGAACGGTCTGAACCTGTCGGACGTGCGCACACTGATCGGCGCTTCCAACGTCAACCAGCCCAAGGGCAACTTCGACGGCCCGACCCGGGTGTCGATGCTTGATGCCAACGATCAACTGACGTCGCCCAAGGACTACGCCAATCTGATCCTGGCCTATGCCAACGGCGCGCCATTGCGGCTCAAGGACGTGGCAGAAATCGTCGACGGCGCGGAAAACGAACGGCTGGCGGCGTGGGCCAATGAGAACCAGGCCGTGCTGCTGAACATTCAGCGCCAGCCAGGTGCCAACGTGATCGAAGTGGTCGACCGAATCAAGGCCTTGCTCCCGAGCATCACCGACAACCTGCCGGCCGGCCTCGACGTTACCGTCCTGACTGACCGCACCCAGACCATCCGCGCCTCGGTCAAAGACGTGCAACATGAGTTGCTGATCGCGATTGCCTTGGTGGTGATGGTGACCTTCCTGTTTCTGCGCCGCGCCAGTGCGACGATCATTCCATCGATTGCGGTGCCGTTGTCGTTGATTGGTACCTTCGGCGTGATGTACCTCGCCGGGTTTTCGGTGAATAACCTGACCCTGATGGCCCTGACCATCGCCACCGGTTTTGTGGTGGACGATGCGATCGTGATGCTGGAGAACATCTCCCGGTTTATAGAAGAGGGCGACAGCCCGCTGAATGCGGCGCTCAAGGGGGCCAAGCAGATTGGCTTCACTCTGATTTCCCTGACGTTGTCGCTGATCGCCGTATTGATTCCGCTGCTGTTCATGGCCGACGTGGTAGGGCGCCTGTTCCGCGAGTTTGCGATCACGCTGGCGGTGGCGATCCTGATTTCGCTGGTGGTGTCCCTGACCCTGACGCCGATGATGTGCGCACGATTGCTCAAACGGGAACCCAAGGAAAATGAGCAGGGCCGTTTCTACCGCGCGAGCGGTGCAACAATCGACTGGATGATCGCGGCCTATGGGCGCAAATTGCAGTGGGTGCTCAAGCACCAGCCGCTGACATTATTGGTGGCCATCGGCACGCTGGCGTTGACCGTGTTCCTGTACATGGTGGTGCCCAAAGGCTTCTTCCCGGTGCAGGACACCGGGGTGATCCAGGGTATTTCCGAGGCCCCGCAGTCGATTTCCTTCGCAGCGATGAGCGAGCGTCAGCAGGAGTTGGCCAAGGTGATCCTCGCTGACCCGGCGGTGGAAAGCCTGTCGTCCTACATTGGTGTCGACGGTGACAACTCGACACTCAATAGCGGGCGCCTGCTGATCAACCTCAAGTCCCACAGCAACCGTGACCTCAGCGCGGCCGAGGTCATTGCCCGCCTGCAACCGGAACTGGACAAGCTGGTCGGCATCCGCTTGTTCATGCAGCCAGTGCAGGATCTGACCATCGAAGACCGCGTCAGCCGCACGCAATACCAGTTCAGCATGTCGTCACCGGACTCGGAATTGCTCACCCTGTGGAGCGGCCGTCTGGTCGATGCGTTGTCCCATCGGCCAGAACTGACCGACGTTGCCAGCGATTTGCAGGACAAGGGCTTGCAGGTTTATCTGGTGATCGACCGCGATGCCGCTTCACGCGTCGGGGTCTCGGTGTCGAACATTACCGACGCGCTCTACGATGCTTTCGGTCAGCGGCAGATTTCGACCATCTACACCCAGGCCAGCCAGTACCGCGTGGTTCTGCAATCGCAATCCGGCGAGAAGATCGGCCCGGATGCGCTGAACCAGATTCACGTTAAAACCACGGACGGCGGGCAGGTTCGCCTGTCCAGCCTGGCACATATCGAAGAAAGGCAGGCGCAACTGGCCATTACTCACATCGGCCAGTTCCCGGCGGTGATGATGTCGTTCAACCTCGCGCCGGGTGTGGCGCTGGGACATGCGGTCGAGATCATCGATCAGGTGCAGAAAGACATCGGCATGCCGATTGGCGTGCAGACCCAGTTCCAGGGCGCGGCCGAGGCGTTCCAGGCGTCGCTGTCGAGCACCTTGCTGCTGATTCTGGCCGCGGTGGTGACGATGTACATCGTGCTCGGCGTGCTGTACGAGAGCTATATCCACCCCATTACCATTCTATCGACCTTGCCGTCTGCGGCAGTCGGCGCGTTGTTGGCGTTGATTCTGAGCGGCAATGATCTGGGAATGATCGCGATCATCGGCATCATTCTGCTGATCGGTATCGTGAAAAAGAACGCGATCATGATGATCGACTTCGCCCTTGATGCAGAGCGCAATCAGGGCATGGACCCGGAGACCGCGATCTATCAAGCTGCGTTGCTGCGCTTCCGGCCGATTCTGATGACGACGTTGGCGGCGTTGTTTGGTGCGGTGCCGCTGATGCTGGCCACCGGTTCCGGCGCGGAATTGCGTCAACCGCTGGGCTTGGTGATGGTCGGTGGGTTGCTGGTGAGTCAGGTGCTGACCTTGTTTACCACGCCTGTCATCTATTTGTACTTCGACCGACTCGGCCGACGTTGGGGCCACAAGTCTGACGCCGTGGAAGCGGTAGAGCAGCCATGAACCTCTCCGGACCGTTCATCAAGCGCCCGGTCGCAACGATGTTGCTGAGCCTGGCGATCATGCTGCTGGGCGGCGTGAGTTTTGGCCTGTTGCCGGTATCGCCGTTGCCGCAGATGGATTTCCCGGTGATCGTGGTGCAGGCCAGCCTGCCCGGCGCGAGTCCGGAGGTCATGGCCTCCACCGTGGCCACGCCGCTGGAACGGTCCTTCGGGACCATCGCCGGGGTCAACACCATGAGCAGCCGCTCCAGCCAGGGCTCGACCCGGGTGATCCTGCAATTTGACCTCGACCGCGACATCAACGGCGCTGCCCGGGAAGTGCAAGCGGCGATCAACGCCTCGCGCAACCTGCTGCCGAGCGGGATGCGCAGCATGCCGACCTACAAGAAGGTCAACCCGTCCCAGGCGCCGATCATGGTGCTGTCGCTGACGTCGGATGTGCTGGAAAAGGGCCAGCTCTACGACTTGGCATCGACCATCCTGTCTCAGAGCCTGTCGCAAGTGCAGGGCGTGGGCGAAGTACAGATCGGCGGCAGCTCGTTGCCGGCGGTGCGTATTGAGCTCGAACCGCAAGCGCTCAACCAGTACGGCGTGGCCCTGGACGATGTGCGCAATACCATCGCCAATGCCAACGTGCGCCGGCCCAAGGGCTCGGTCGAAGATAGCGAGCGGTTGTGGCAGGTCCAGGCCAACGATCAGCTGGAAAAAGCCAAGGATTACGAGTCGTTGATCATTCACTACAACGGTGGCGCAGCCCTGCGCCTCAAGGATGTGGCGAAGGTCAGCGACGGCGTCGAGGACCGCTACAACAGCGGCTTCTTCAACGACGACGCGGCGGTACTGCTGGTGATCAACCGTCAGGCTGGCGCCAACATCATCGAGACGGTCAACGAAATCAAGGCGCAGCTACCGGCGTTGCAGGCGGTGTTGCCGGCCAGCGTCAAGCTGAACCTGGCGATGGACCGTTCACCGGTGATCAAGGCAACCCTGCACGAAGCGGAAATGACCCTGCTGATCGCGGTGACGCTGGTGATTCTGGTGGTGTTCCTGTTCCTCGGTAACTTCCGCGCCTCGCTGATCCCGACATTGGCGGTGCCGGTGTCGCTGGTGGGCACCTTTGCCGTGATGTACCTCTACGGGTTCTCGCTGAACAACCTGTCGCTGATGGCACTGATCCTCGCCACCGGACTGGTGGTCGACGATGCCATCGTGGTGCTGGAGAACATCACCCGGCACATCGACGAAGGCGTGCCGCCGATGAAGGCCGCGTACCTCGGTGCTCAGGAAGTCGGCTTTACCTTGCTCTCGATGAACGTCTCGTTGGTGGCGGTGTTTCTGTCGATCCTGTTCATGGGCGGGATCATCGAAAGTCTGTTCCGCGAGTTCTCCATCACCCTGGCTGCGTCCATCGTGGTGTCGCTGGTGGTCTCGCTGACCCTGACGCCGATGCTCTGCGCCCGCTGGCTGAAGCCGCACACGCCGGGTCAGGAAAACCGTTTGCAGCGCTGGAGCCAACGCGCAAACGAATGGATGGTCGGCAAATACGCGACCAGCCTCGACTGGGTATTGCGCCACCGCCGACTGACCCTGCTCAGCCTATTCGTCACTATTGGTGTGAACATCGCGCTGTATGTGGTTGTTCCAAAGACATTTTTGCCACAGCAAGATACCGGCCAACTGATTGGTTTCGTGCGTGGCGACGACGGTCTGTCTTTCAATGTGATGCAGCCGAAAATGGAAACCTTCCGCCGTGCCGTACTCAAGGACGAGGCGGTGGAGAGCGTCGCGGGGTTCATTGGTGGCACCAACGGCACCAACAACGCTTTTATGCTGGTGCGCCTGAAGCCGATCAAGGAACGCAACATTTCCGCGCAGAAAGTCATCGAACGCCTGCGCAAGGAAATGCCCAAGGTTCCGGGCGCGCAGCTGATGCTGATGGCGGATCAGGACCTGCAATTTGGCGGTGGCCGCGAACAGACTTCGTCGCAATATTCCTACATTCTGCAAAGTGGTGACCTGGGGGCGTTGCGTGAGTGGTACCCGAAGGTGGTCACCGCGCTCAAGGCATTGCCGGAGTTGACGGCAGTTGACGCTCGGGAAGGCCGGGGTGCCCAGCAGGTGACGCTGATTGTCGATCGCGATCAGGCCAAGCGCCTGGGGGTCGACATGGATATGGTCACTTCGGTGCTGAACAACGCCTACAGCCAGCGGCAGATTTCGACGATCTACGACAGCCTCAACCAGTATCAGGTGGTAATGGAAGTCGATCCGAAATACGCCCAGGACCCGATTACGCTCAAGCAAGTGCAAGTGATTACCGCCGACGGCGCCCGGATTCCGTTGTCGACCATCGCCCACTACGAAGCCAGCCTGGAGAACGATCGGGTCAGCCATGAGGGTCAATTTGCCTCCGAAAGCCTGTCGTTTGACATGGCCGAAGGGGTGACGGTGGAGCAGGGCTCAGCCGCCATCGAACGGGCGATTGCCAAACTCGGGCTGCCTGAAGATGTGATCGCAAAAATGGCCGGCACCGCCGATGCGTTCGCCGCGACCCAGAAGAGCCAGCCCTGGATGATTCTCGGGGCGCTGTTGGCGGTCTATCTGGTGTTGGGTGTGCTGTATGAAAGCTACATTCATCCGCTGACGATACTCTCGACCTTGCCGTCGGCCGGGGTCGGCGCGTTGCTGTCGATCTATGCACTGGGCGGCGAGTTCAGCCTGATCTCTTTGCTCGGGCTGTTTTTGCTGATCGGGGTGGTGAAGAAAAACGCCATTCTGATGATCGACCTCGCACTGCAACTCGAACGCCATCAAGGCCTGGCACCGTTGGAGTCGATTCGCAGTGCCTGTCTGCAACGTTTGCGCCCGATCCTGATGACCACGCTGGCGGCGATCCTCGGTGCCGTGCCGTTGCTGCTGAGCCGGGCCGAAGGAGCGGAAATGCGCCAGCCTTTGGGCCTGACCATTATTGGCGGGCTGATCTTCAGCCAGGTGCTGACTCTTTACACCACTCCGGTGGTTTACCTCTATCTCGATAAACTGCGCCATCGCTTCAATAAATGGCGTGGGGTACGTACTGATGCTGCTCTGGAAACTCCGCTATGACTGACCGTTCGCTTATAAATCTGGCCTTTCCGCTGGCCGCCGCCCGAGGCTCGCGTCTGTTGAGCCTGGCGCTGTGCGTGGCGATGCTCAGCGCTTGTGCTGTCGGGCCGGACTATCAGCGCCCACAAGCTGCCGCGCCCGTGCAATACAAGGAAGCGGCCGGCTGGCGTCAAGCCAGCCCGAGCGACTCCCTGGCGCGCGGTGCCTGGTGGGAGTTGTACGGCGATCAGCAGCTCAACGGTCTGATCGAGCAACTCAACCGCTCCAACCAGACGGTGGCCCAGTCCGAGGCCCAATACCGTCAGGCCCAGGCCCTGGTGCGCAGTGCGCGCGGGGCGTTTTTTCCGACAGTGGATTTGACCGTCGGCAAAAACCGTTCAAGCCAAGGCACCGGGAGCAGCAATTCGAGCCTGACCAGTTCCTCCAGCGGTATTCGTGACACCTACACCGCCCAGGCCGGGGTCAGCTGGGAGGCGGACGTATGGGGCAAACTGCGTCGAGGCCTTGAAGCCGACACCGCCAATGCCCAGGCAAGCTTTGCTGACCTGGCCGCGATGCGACTGAGCCAGCAGTCCGAGCTGGTGCAGAACTACCTGCAATTGCGGGTGATCGACGAACAAAAACGCTTGCTGGAATCCACGGTCGAGGCCTATCAGCGTTCGCTGACCATGACTGAAAACCAATACCGCGCCGGTGTCTCCGGCCGGGACGCCGTGGCGCAAGCGCAGACACAACTCAAAAGCACCCAAGCGGACATGGTTGACCTGATCTGGCAGCGTGCCCAGTTCGAGAACGCCATTGCCGTGTTGATCGGGCTGCCTCCCGCCGAGTTCAGCCTGGCCGAAACCACCACCCTCCCGACCTTGCCCGAAGTGCCGGTAGGCCTGCCTTCGCAACTGCTGGAACGTCGCCCGGACATTGCCTCCGCCGAACGCTCGGTGATGGCAGCCAACGCCAACATCGGCGTGGCCAAGGCCGCGTATTACCCGGATTTCACCTTGAGCCTGAACGGCGGGTATAGCAGCAGCACCTATTCCAACTGGATCAGCGTGCCCAACCGTTTCTGGTCGGTCGGGCCGCAGATGGCCATGACCTTGTTTGATGGCGGCCAGCTTTCGGCAGAAGTCGATCGCAGCGAAGCGGCGTACGACGAGACCGTGGCCAAGTACCGTCAGACCGTGCTTGATGGCTTCCGCGAAGTGGAAAACTATTTGGTGCAGCTCAAAGTGCTCGAGCAGGAAGCCGGCGTGCGCCAAGAGGCGCTGGAGGCGGCGCGTATGTCGTTGCGTCTGACCCAGAATCAGTACAAGGCCGGTTTGATTGCGTATCTGGATGTGGTGGTGGTTCAAGCTACGGCATTGAGTAACGAGCGTAACGTGTTGGATCTTTTGCAGAGCCGGTTGATTGCCAGTGTGCAGTTGATCGCCGCGCTGGGCGGCGGTTGGGACGGGGCGTTGCAGGTCAGCGAGAACAAATAACCACCACGATCACTGGAATGCAGGCGTTACGGGGCATCAAACAAGCGTTTCATCGGGTTGATGGCCATTTGCTTATTTTGTCAGTGCGTTCTTTTGCGCAATCAGTACAATCGCCCGCATTTGCCCCCCGAGTAAGAATGCTCTACGGCGGGCGCCCGCGAGAAGTCTCATGCTGATCGGTAGCTATTCACCCACCCTGGTTATCATTTCCCTCTGTGTGGCGATTCTCGCCTCCTATACCGCGCTCGACATGACCGGACGCATCGCCACGGCCAAAGGCCGGGCCGTGCATTTCTGGACGGCGGGCGGTGCCTTCGCCATGGGCATTGGCGTGTGGTCGATGCACTTCATCGGCATGCTCGCGTTCAACTTGCCGATTGATCTGGGTTACGACCTCACGATTACCTTCCTGTCGCTGCTGACCGCCATCCTCTCTTGCGGCTTTGCCCTTTGGCTTGTCAGTCAGCCGAAATTGCCGGCGTGGCAGCTGGCATTTGGCGCGCTCGTGATGGGCGCCGGGATCAGTGCGATGCACTACACCGGCATGGCAGCCATGCGCATGCAACCGGGGATTGATTACGACCCGACGCTGTTTGGCACTTCGCTACTGATTGCTGTTGCCGCCTCAGGTGCTGCGCTCTGGATCGCTTTCCGCCTGCGCCGGCACACGCCCTATGTCGGTGTGATCCGCGGCGGTGCAGCAGTGATCATGGGTATCGCCATTGTCGGCATGCACTACACCGGCATGGCGGCAGCGCGCTTCCCGGACGGCAGTTTCTGTGGGGCGGCCGTCAACGGCTTGAACGGCAAGGGGCTGGACAATCTGGTACTGATCACCACGCTGGCCGTGTTGAGCATCGCCTTGCTGACGTCGGTGCTCGATGCGCGGTTGGAAGCGCGCACCGCTGACCTCGCGCGCTCGCTGACTGAGGCCAACCGCGAACTGACCCAACTGGCCTTGCACGATCCCCTGACCGGTTTACCCAATCGCGTCTTGCTGGCCGACCGCATCGAACAGGCGATGTCCAAGGTCAAGGAGCAGGGCGGTTGTTTCGCGTTGATGTTCATCGACCTGGACGGCTTCAAACCGGTCAATGACGCCTATGGACACCACATGGGTGATCAGTTGTTGCGGGAAGTCGGGCTGCGCCTGCGTGAGGATCTGCGCAGCCAGGACACATTGGCCCGTATCGGTGGTGATGAATTCGTGCTGCTGGTGCGGCTTGCCGAGCCGGATGATGCGCTGAGCCTGGCGGCGCGTCAGGTCGGTTTGATTGCTCGTTCGTTCCGGGTGGCTGAACATGACTTGCAAATTTCTGCCAGCGTCGGCATCGCGCTGTATCCGGGTAACGGCCAGACCGCCCAGGACCTGCTGATGAACGCCGACGCCGCGATGTATCACGCCAAGGGTGCCGGGAAAAACGGCTACAGCTTCTTCGACGCCTCGATGAACAGCAACGCGCGCAAGCAACTGCAATTGTTGCAAGACCTGCGCAATGCGCTCGAGCAAAAGCAATTCAGCCTCTTTTACCAGCCCAAGTTCGACGCGATGAATGGCCGTCCGGTGGGCGCCGAAGCGCTGCTGCGTTGGGAGCACCCGACGCGGGGCATCATCCTGCCGGACACGTTTATCGACCTGGCGGAGAAAACCGGACTGATCATCCCGATCGGTGAATGGGTACTCAACGAAGCCTGCCGACAAATGCGTGAATGGTATGTGCTGGGCTACACCGACTGGCGGATCGCGGTAAACCTCTCGGCATTGCAGTTCTGCCACACCGGTCTGGTCCAAAGTGTGGCGAAGGCCCTGAGCACCCATCGGCTACCGGCCAATAGCCTGACCCTGGAAATCACCGAAACCACTGCCATGAGCGACGCCGATGCGAGCATGACGGTGCTGCAGGAACTCTCGGCCATGGGCGTCGACCTGTCCATCGATGACTTCGGAACAGGCTATTCGAGCCTGATGTACCTCAAGCGACTGCCGGCCAACGAGTTGAAGATCGACCGCGGTTTCGTCCGCGACCTGGAACACGACAGCGACGACGCTGCCATTGTCTCGGCGATCGTCGCCCTCGGTCAGGCGCTGGGCTTGCGAATCGTGGCTGAAGGCGTCGAAACCGGCGTACAGCAAGACTTCCTGACCAGACTGGGATGTGATTCGTTGCAGGGATATCTGCTCGGACACCCGCTGCCGGCCGACCGTTTCATGGTCGACATCCTGCGCGCAGAGCAACTGACCACGGCCTGAGATCTTCGCAGGCGTGGAACAGGTGGGTGGGATCTGTTGATGTGAGCCCATGCAAAAGCCGGCAATGGCGGTTATTCTAGATCCCGATTGCTTACGCTGGGTTTTGGGGGAACGCAAACATGGACAAAGTCATCGTCATCACCGGTGGCGGCCGCGGCATTGGTGCTGCCACCGCGTTGCTGGCTGCCAAACAGGGCTATCGGATCTGTATCAACTACCAGTCTGACGAGTCCGCTGCGCAAAGTGTGCTGGAGCAAGTCCGCGCGCTGGGCGCCCAAGCCATTGCGGTGCGCGCCGATGTCAGCATCGAAGATGAAGTGATCGCTCTGTTCCACCGCGTCGACACTGAACTGGGCCGGGTCACGGCACTGGTGAACAACGCCGGCACCGTCGGGCACAAGTCCCGGGTCGATGAAATGTCCGAATTCCGTATTCTCAGGATTCTCAAGACCAACGTCCTCGCGCCGATCCTCTGCGCCAAGCACGCGATCCTGCGCATGTCGCCCAAACACGGCGGCCAGGGTGGCAGCATCGTCAACGTGTCGTCGGTGGCCTCGCGTTTGGGCTCGCCCAACGAGTACGTGGATTACGCCGCGTCCAAAGGTGCGCTGGACAGCTTCACCATTGGCTTGTCCAAGGAAGTCGCGGGCGAGGGCATTCGCGTCAACGCCGTGCGGCCGGGGTTTATCTTCACCGACTTCCATGCACTGAGCGGGGATCCGGACCGGGTCAGCAAGCTTGAGTCGGCGATTCCGATGGCTCGCGGTGGAAGGCCGGATGAAGTGGCAGAGGCGATCGTGTGGTTGCTGTCGGACAAGGCTTCTTATGCGACCGGGACGTTTGTTGATCTCGGCGGTGGGCGTTAATTCATAGCTTTTGTATTGCCTGTACTGGCCTCTTCGCGAGCAAGCCCGCTCCCACAGTGGATCTTCAGTGGGCACAGGACCTGTGGGAGCGAGCCTGCTCGCGAAGACGATAGCCCTGACGACATCAATCTTTCAGAACGACCGCACAATCCGCCCCAACGTTTCCATCGCCTTCTCCGAATCCTCGGTCCACGGACTGCCGTAATTCAGCCGAATACAATTTCTGAACCGTTGCGTCGGCGAAAAAATCGGCCCCGGCGCAATGCTGATGCCCTGCGCCAAGGCCATCTGGAACAACTTCAGCGAATCCATCTGCGGCGGCAGCTCCAGCCACAAAAAGTAACCGCCGGCCGGTTGGCTGACGCGCGTCTGGGCCGGAAAGTAGCGGGCGATGGCGGCGAGCATGGCGCTTTGCTGTTCTTCCAGCGCATAACGCAATTTACGCAAATGCCGGTCGTAACCGCCGTGTTGCAGATAATCGGCGATGGCTGCCTGCGCGGGCATCGAGGCGCAGAGTGAGGTCATGAGTTTCAAGCGTTCGATCTTCTGCGCGTAGCGTCCGGCCGCCACCCATCCGATGCGATAACCGGGGGCGAGGCTTTTGGCGAACGAGCCGCAGTGCATCACCAGCCCTTCGGTATCAAACGCCTTGGCCGGTTTCGGCGCTTGTTGCCCGTAATACAGCTCGGCGTAGACGTCGTCTTCGATCAGCGGCACCTGATGGCGACGGAGCAATTCCACCAGTGCCTGTTTTTTCGCCTCGGGCATGGTTGCGCCCATCGGGTTCTGGAAGCTGGTCATGCACCAGCAGACTTTGATCGGATGGCGCTCTAGCGTCTGGGCCAGTACCCCGAGGTCAATGCCATCTCGAGGGTGCACCGGGATTTCCACGGCCTTGAGCTTCAACCGTTCGAGTATTTGCAGGCAGGCGTAGAACGCTGGTGCTTCAATCGCCACCAGATCGCCGGGCTCGGTGACCGCTTGCAGGCACAGGTTCAAGGCTTCGAGGGCGCCGTTGGTGATCAGCAGCTCTTCCATTGGCAACCTCAGCCCGCCGACCATGTAGCGCAGGGCAATTTGCCGACGCAATTGTGGGTTGCCCGGCGACATGTCGGTGACGACCATGCGCGGGTCCATCTCCCGGGAAGCGCTGGCCAGCGAGCGCGACAGACGCTGCAACGGGAACAGGGTCGGGCTGGGGAAGGCGGAGCCGAACGGGACGGTGTTTGGGTCCTTTATCGAGTCGAGCACCGAGAACACCAGTTCGCTGACGTCGACCTGGGTGGACTCGTTGACCTGGCTGCTGATCACCGGCTCCGAAAACGGGCTCGGTGCATGGACGTTGACGAAGTAGCCAGAGCGCGGCCGGGCGCGGATCAGGCCACGGCGTTCGAGCAGGTAGTAGGCCTGGAACACCGTGGAGGGGCTCACACCATAGGTCTGGCTGGCGTAGCGCACCGACGGCACGCGCTGGCCGGGGCCGAGGACACCGGAGCGAATCAGTTCAGCGATGTCGTCGGCGAATTTTTCGTAGCGTTTCATCGTGTGCCCGAGTTGGAGTTATTCGTGTGGTGCACCTTATGGTGAGGGGAAAGTTCCCTCGCCGTAAGAAACTGCTTTCCACAGGCCACCGCAGTCTAAGGGATCAACGATTCATCGGCGCAACAAACCGGCTGTTCGCTTCGCTATAAATACCCGGCTCATCGCTGTCTTCAATCTTGAACATGATCGTCTGCGAGCTACTGCTCGGCCGATCCGTGGTCATCGCCACCGACACCGGCACATCGACAATCTCGCCCGGCGCCAGGCTCAGTTGCGTTTTGCCTTGCAACTGGAAGCCGTCGCTATTGACGAGGCTCACATGATAATCCTGACGCAGTTGGGTCTTGTTGATCACTTTCAGGCTGTAGATGTTTTCGATCTGCCCCTGACTGTTTTCACGAAACAACCCACGGTCCTTGCTGACATCCAGCGAGACCATCGGCCGCTCCACCAATGCGAGGACGAGGGCGCCGATCATCACCAACAGCACCGCCGTATATCCGATCAGCCGTGGCCGCAGCAGGTGCGTCTTGCCCCCCTGCAACTGATGCTCGGAGGTGTAGCTGATCAGCCCACGGGCGTAGCCCATTTTGTCCATGATCGAGTCGCAAGCGTCGATGCACGCGGCACAACCGATGCACTCCATCTGCAAGCCGTCGCGGATGTCGATACCGGTCGGGCAGACCTGCACGCACAGCTGACAGTCGATGCAATCACCCAGCCCGACCTCGGTCGGTATCACCTCGCGTTTGCGCGGACCACGGTTTTCGCCGCGGGCCGCGTCATACGAAATGGTCAGGGTGTCTTTGTCGAACATCACGCTCTGGAATCGCGCATACGGACACATGTGCATGCACACGGCTTCGCGCAGCCAGCCGGCATTGATGTAAGTGGCACCGGTAAAGAACAGTACCCAGAACAGGCTGATGCCGCCCATTTGCCAAGTCAGCAGTTCTTCAGCCAGCGGCCGGATCGGGGTGAAATAGCCGACAAACGTCAGGCCGGTCAGCAGGCTGATTGCCAGCCACAGCGTGTGCTTGGCGCAACGGCGCAGCAGTTTATTCAAGCCCCACGGTGCGGCTTGCAGCTTGATGCGCTGGTTGCGCTCGCCTTCGGTGATTTTTTCGCACCACATGAAGATCCAGGTCCAGGAACTCTGCGGGCAGGTGTAACCGCACCAGACTCTGCCTGCGAACACGGTGATCGCAAACAGGCCGAACGCAGCGATGATCAGCAGCGCCGAAAGCAGGATGAAATCCTGCGGCCAGAAGGTCGCGCCAAAAATGTGGAATTTGCTTTCGGAAAGGTCCCAGAGCACCGCTTGGCGGTCGCCCCAGTTCAGCCACACCGTGCCGAAAAACAGCAAAAACAGAAATCCCGCACCGCTCAGTCGCAAGGTGCGGAACAGGCCGGTGAAGCTACGGGTGTGGATCAGGTTGTCGCTGGACCTGGCCTTCGTCTTTGCACGCGAAGGCTCAAACGTTTGCACTGCAGGGGCGCTTTCAACTAATCGGACGGGGATTCTATCGCTCATGGTCTGTCGCTCGTCAGCCTCCATCAGGCCAGCGCACTATGAGCGTCGATCTGTTTGCATAACAGACTCAGGTATTGCATAAAAAAGCGGATCAGATGAGCGCTGATCCGCGCTGTGCGACAACTTGAAGCACCCGCCCGGGCAGGACGCAGGGGCCTGTCTCAAGCCCGCGTCGGGTGTGGATCGACGTCAGTCAAATCACCGAATCACTGTCCGTGGCCTTCAAATGCCGGCGACCGTCCACTGCGCCTGCTACGGTCAGTGCATCGGCTTCTGCTTCGGTGATGTAGAGGCGCTGGCCGTTCACGTCGACCGCTGACATGGATTTTTCCGAGTCGGTGACGATGGTGACGTCTGGGCACAGGCGGATTTCCTCGCCGTTTTCGGTAGTGAAGAAGCAGGTCTCGTTTTCGATGCGCACGGTCATGGTGAGGTCCTTTTTTCTGCGGGTACTTAACCTTAGGGCGCACGCGTCGGTCATCGTTCGGTGCAACCGATTAATGGTCGGCGCGGTCCATCTCTAACAATCGGCTCAAGGAACGCAGCATGAACGCCTGGTGGCATGAGGTTTGGGTAACGCTGCAAGCGGAGTTCGCCGACATTGGTGACGCGTCCCAATTGACACGCATTACCGTGCGCCTGCTGATGGCGGCGGTGCTGGGTGGCATCCTCGGTTTCGAGCGCGAACACAAGGGCAAGGCCGCCGGGGTACGCACCCACATGCTGGTGGCCCTCGGTGCCGCATTGTTTGTGCTGGTACCGCAGATGTCTGGCTCCCAGGCCGATGCCATGAGCCGGGTGGTGCAAGGCGTGATCGCCGGCATCGGCTTCCTCGGCGCCGGCACGATCCTGAAAAACCAGGAAGGCGATGAAGGCCACGTCAAAGGCCTGACCACCGCCGCCGGGTTGTGGATGACCGCTGCTATCGGCGTATCGGCCGGCTTGGGCCGGGAGTCGACGGCGGTGGTCAGTACGTTGTTGGCGTTGGCGATTTTCAGCGTGATGCCAAAGATCGTGCGACTGTTTGAGAAGGATCAGACGCCGTAATTGTCATGATCAGGGCTTCACAATCACCGGCGGCATCGTGCTCGGCGGTTCTTCCCGAGGCGGCGGTTGGGTGCCGGGCGGTTCTTGTTCGGGCACAGGGTCCGGATCGATCGGTGGAATGACCGGGCTGTCGATGTTCGGGTCAGGTGTTTCGGCAGGGATTGGAATACTCATTATTCAAGCCTCCAGTGGCACATGGCGTAAGTCGTGCTTAAGTGGATTGACCTCCTGACGCGGGAATTGATTCCCCGCAAAACGTCAGGGCCATTCCCTCTGAACTTTTATCGCAGCCGGTGGCTCCCAACCTAAGTGAATCAATTCTGGGAACATCCGGTACAAGAGCGTCCATGGGGCGTAAAGGAGAGATGCTCGATGACTGCTGAAAAACCGACAGAGCTGAACTATAACCCTCACATGCCGCTGTCGCAGGCGTTGCTGCTACCGCGAATCGCGATTGAAAACACCCAGCCGACCCTCGATGGCGGACAGTTTGCCGTCAAAGCTGTGGTCGGTCAGGACGTGGTGGTGACCAGCAAAGTGTTTGCCGACGGTCACGACAAGCTGGCCGTGCGGGTGCGCTGGCGTGCCGAAGGCGACGACGTCTGGCAAAGCGTAGTCATGACGGAGCTGGGCAATAACGGTTGGCAAGCCCAGTTGCGCGTCGAGCGTCAGGGGCGCTACCTGTTTTGCATCGAAGCCTGGATCGATCAGTTCGCCAGCTTCTGTTATGAGCTGGAGAAGAAGCACGCGGCGCGAGTCCCGGTCAGTCTTGAGTTGCAGGAGGGGCGCACACAAGTCCAGCAGGCTGCCGAGCGCAGCGACGGCGAGTTGAGCGAACAACTGGCGGCGCTGCACCACGAATTGTCCGGCCTGCTCGAAAACGAGCAGGTGGCACTGTTTCTGCAGCAGCGTAGCGCCGAGCTGATGGCGCAGGCCGATCATCGTGCGTTTGTCAGTCTCAGCCCCGAGTTCCCGCTGGATGTCGAACGGGAGCTGGCACAGTTCGCCAGTTGGTATGAGTTGTTTCCGCGCTCGATCACAGACGATCCGGCCCGTCACGGCACCTTCAATGATGTGCACTCGCGGTTGCCGATGATTCAGGACATGGGCTTCGACGTGCTGTACTTTCCGCCGATCCATCCGATTGGCCGCAGTTTCCGTAAAGGCCCGAACAACTCCCTGACAGCAGGTCCCGACGATCCCGGCAGTCCCTATGCGATTGGCAGCGAAGAGGGCGGTCACGAGGCGATTCACTCAGAACTGGGGACCCGCGAAGACTTCCGCCGACTGATTGCAACCGCGGCGGACTACGGACTGGAAATCGCCCTCGACTTTGCCATTCAGTGTTCACAGGACCACCCATGGCTGCAGCAGCACCCAGGCTGGTTCAACTGGCGGCCGGACGGCACGATCAAATACGCCGAGAACCCGCCGAAGAAATACCAGGACATCGTCAACGTTGATTTCTATGCGGCCGAGGCGATTCCCAGTCTGTGGGTCGAACTGCGCGACATCGTGGTCGGTTGGGTCGAGGAGGGCGTGAAGATCTTTCGCGTCGACAACCCGCACACCAAACCGCTGCCGTTCTGGCAATGGCTGATTGCCGATGTTCGCGCGCTGCACCCCGAAGTGATTTTTCTCGCGGAAGCCTTCACCACGCCGGCGATGATGGCGCGGCTGGGCAAGGTCGGGTATTCGCAGAGCTACACCTATTTCACCTGGCGTAACACCAAGCATGAACTGGCGACGTATTTCACTGAGCTGAATGAATCGCCGTGGCGCGAATGCTACCGGCCGAACTTCTTCGTCAACACGCCGGACATCAATCCGTTCTTCCTGCATGAATCGGGGCGTGCCGGCTTTCTGATTCGAGCGGCGCTGGCGACCATGGGCTCTGGCTTGTGGGGCATGTATTCAGGCTTTGAACTCTGTGAGTCGGCGCCGATTCCGGGCAAAGAGGAGTACCTCGATTCCGAGAAATACGAGATTCGCCCACGGGATTTCAACGCGCCGGGCAACATCATTGCCGAGATCGCGCAGCTCAACCGTATCCGCCGGCAGAACCCGGCCCTGCATACGCACCTGGGCCTGAAGGTCTACAACGCGTGGAACGACAACATCTTGTATTTCGGCAAGCGCAGCGCGGACGGCAGTAACTTCATTCTGGTGGCGGTGAGCCTTGATCCGCATAACGTCCAGGAAGCGAATTTCGAATTGCCCCTGTGGGAAATGGGCTTGCCCGACGACGCCAGCACCCAGGGCGAAGACTTGATGAACGGGCATCGCTGGACCTGGTATGGCAAGTACCAGTTCATGCGCATCGATCCGGCGTATCAGCCGTTCGGCATCTGGCGAATCACTGTCTAGAACGCAAAACCCTGTGGGAGCGAGCTTGCTCGCGATAGCTGCCTATCAGTCGACCTGTATGTTGAATTTGAAGACGCCATCGCGAGCATGCTCACTCCCACAGGTAATCATTGAGTTTGAGGCGGGAGATCGGCTCAGCGGCTTTTCGAATTCAACAGGAGTTTCAAATGGCGAAGAAACCCAAGGCATCCACCTTCATCAAGGACCCGCTCTGGTACAAGGACGCGGTGATATACCAGGTTCACGTCAAATCATTTTTCGACTCCAACAACGACGGAATTGGCGACTTTCCCGGCCTGATCGCCAAACTCGACTACATCGCCGACCTTGGCGTCAATACCATCTGGCTGTTGCCGTTCTATCCATCACCCCGCCGTGACGACGGCTACGACATCGCCGAGTACCGGGGTGTTCACGCCGACTACGGCACGATGGCCGATGCGAGGCGCTTCATTTCCGAAGCCCATGAGCGCGGCTTGCGGGTGATTACCGAACTGGTCATCAACCACACCTCGGATCAGCACGCCTGGTTCCAGCGCGCCCGCAAGGCGAAACCCGGCTCGGCGGCGCGGGACTTCTACGTCTGGTCCGATGACGACCACAAGTACGACGGTACCCGCATCATTTTTCTCGACACCGAGAAATCCAACTGGACCTGGGACCCGGTGGCTGGCCAATACTTCTGGCACCGTTTCTATTCCCACCAGCCGGACCTGAACTTCGATAACCCGCAGGTCATGAAAGCCGTGCTCTCGGTGATGCGCTACTGGCTTGACATGGGCATCGACGGCTTGCGGCTGGACGCTATCCCGTACCTGATCGAGCGTGACGGCACCAACAACGAAAACCTCCCCGAAACCCATGACGTCCTCAAGCAGATCCGCGCCGAGATCGACGCCAATTACCCGGACCGCATGCTGCTGGCCGAAGCCAATCAGTGGCCGGAAGACACGCAACTGTACTTCGGCGACACCGATGCCGAGGGCTTGAACGGCGACGAGTGTCACATGGCTTTTCACTTCCCGTTGATGCCGCGCATGTACATGGCGCTGGCCCAGGAAGATCGCTTTCCGATCACCGACATCCTGCGCCAGACCCCGGAGATTCCGGCCAACTGTCAGTGGGCGATTTTTCTGCGCAACCACGATGAGCTGACCCTGGAAATGGTCACCGACAAGGAGCGCGATTACCTGTGGAATTACTACGCGGCCGATCGTCGGGCGCGGATCAACCTGGGCATTCGCCGCCGATTGGCGCCGCTGCTGGAGCGTGATCGACGTCGCGTAGAACTGCTCAACAGCCTGCTGCTGTCGATGCCCGGCACGCCGACCCTGTATTACGGCGATGAAATCGGCATGGGCGACAACATTTACCTCGGCGATCGCGATGGCGTGCGCACCCCGATGCAATGGTCGATCGACCGTAACGGCGGCTTCTCCCGTGCCGATCCGGCCAGCCTGGTGTTGCCACCGATCATGGACCCGCAATACGGCTACCTGTCAGTCAACGTCGAAACCCAGGCCGGCGATCCGCATTCGCTGCTCAACTGGACCCGACGCATGCTCGCGGTGCGCAAACAGTCCAAGGCGTTCGGGCGTGGCACGCTGAAAATGCTGTCGCCGAGCAACCGGCGGATTCTGGCCTACACCCGTGAATTCACCGGCGAGGATGGCAAGCACGAAATCATCCTCTGCGTGGCCAACGTCTCGCGCAGCGCGCAAGCGGCGGAACTTGACCTGTCGGCGTACGTCGGCATGGTGCCGGTGGAGATGCTCGGTGGTAATGCGTTCCCGCCGATTGGCCAGTTGAGTTTCCTCCTGACCCTGGCGCCTTACGGCTTCTATTGGTTCGGACTTGCTGCGGAAAATCAGATGCCGAACTGGCACGTGGAGCCGGCGCAAAGCCTGCCGGACTTCACCACCCTGGTGTTGAAGAAACGCATGGAAGAACTGCTCGAAACGCCGTCCCGTGGCACGCTGGAGCAAGGCATCCTGCCAAACTGGTTGCAGAACCGTCGCTGGTTTGCCGGCAAGGACGCAGCCATCGAACAGGTCAGCCTGGCTTACGGCGTGCGCTTCGGCGATCCATTGCACCCGGTGCTGTTGAGCGAAATCGAAGTTACCAGCGCGGGTCAGACTCACCGCTACCAGCTGCCATTCGGGTTTATGCCTGAAGATCAGGTCGGCGCAGCGCTGCCTCAACAGCTGGCGTTGTCCCGGGTGCGCCGGGGTCGCCAGGTGGGGTTGATCACCGACGCCTTCAGCCTCGAACCCTTTATCCATGCTGTGTTGGCTGGCATGCAGAACGATACGGTGTTGCCGTCGAGCGCCGGGGACATTCGTTTCGAACCGACCGCTGAGCTGGCGAAGCTGGGACTGACGGACGAGTCGCCAGTGCGGTATCTGTCCGCCGAGCAATCCAACAGTTCGGTGGTGATCGGCAACAGTCTGGTGCTCAAACTGATCCGAAAACTCGCGTCGGGCGTGCACCCGGAACTGGAAATGAGCGCCTATCTGACCAATGCCGGGTTTCAGAACATATCGCCACTGTTGGGCTCGGTGGTGCGCCGCGACGAACACGGCGAGGACACCTTGTTGATGATCGCCCAAGGCTATCTGAGCAATCAGGGCGATGCCTGGGAATGGACCCAGAACAACCTCGAACGCGCCCTGCGTGACGAGTTGGCTGATGCCATGTCCGAGCAGGAACAGCACTACAACGCCCTCGGCGAGTTGAGGGATTTTGCCGGCATGCTCGGCCAGCGACTGGGGGAAATGCATCAGGTTCTGGCCGCCCCGACCCAAGACAAAGACTTCGCACCGCAGGTGACCACGGCGAAAGAGGCATTGGCGTCGGCCAAGGACGTGGCGGCGCAATTGGAACACGCGCTGAAGTTGCTCAAACAGCATCAAAACCAACTGAACCCGGCGGACCAAGCCTTGGTCAGTCGTTTACTGGACAACAAAAAAGCCATCCTCGGCCACGTCCAGGAACTGGGCAAGAAAGCCGTTGGCGGCTTGCGCATCCGCGTCCACGGCGACTTGCACCTGGGTCAGGTGTTGGTGATCAAGGGCGATGCCTACTTGATCGATTTCGAGGGCGAACCGGCACGACCGCTGCATGAACGACGGGGCAAACACAGTCCGTACAAAGACGTCAGCGGCGTGTTGCGTTCTTTCGATTACGCTGCAGCGATGACGATCAATGTGCACAACGTCGACAACACCGACGAGGCCCAAGCCGCTCGTCAACGAGTCGCCGAGCGCTACTTGATTGAAGCAAAACAGGCATTTGTCGACGCTTATCGGCTGGCGGCAGCTAGTCTTGCTCATGCGTGGCAAGATCCGGAAGGCGAGGACGCCGCGCTGGCGTTGTTCGGTCTGGAGAAGGCGGCCTATGAAGTGGCGTATGAGGCCGAAAATCGACCCACTTGGCTGCCGGTGCCTTTGCACGGCTTGTATGGATTATTGAGTGGGCTTAAACCCTTTTCCGATCTTGGTGGAGAGTAGTCATGAGTTTCTCGAACAAGGAACAGGGTCACGCTAAAGAGGCGTTACTGCCCAGATCGCGGGACATCGACGCGCTGGTGCGCGCCGAGCATCACGACCCCTTTGCAATTCTCGGCCCCCATGGCGATGGCCACGGTGGACAATTCATTCGTGCCTATCTGCCGGACGCGTTGAGCGTGCAAGTGGTGGCCAGGGATTCCGGGGAAGAACTCGGCAACCTTGAAGCCACCCAGACACCGGGGCTGTTTGTCGGGCATTTCGATCGCGCCCAGGCGTACCTGTTGCGCACTCGGTGGGCTGGCGGCGAACAAGTCAGCGAAGACCCTTACAGCTTTGGCCCGCTGCTCGGCGAGATGGATTTGTACCTGTTTGCCGAAGGCAATCACCGCGACCTGAGCAGTTGCCTCGGCGCGCAGTTGAAGACAGTCGACGGCGTCGACGGCGTGCGTTTCGCCGTGTGGGCGCCCAACGCCAAGCGCGTGTCGGTGGTCGGTGATTTCAACAACTGGGACGGTCGGCGCCATCCCATGCGTCTGCGCCATCCGACCGGGGTCTGGGAGCTGTTCATCCCGCGCCTGCGAGCGGGCGAGGCGTATAAATACGAAATTCTTGGCAGCCACGGCATATTGCCGCTAAAGGCTGACCCGATGGCGCTGGCCACTACCTTGCCGCCAGACACGGCCTCCAAGGTTGCCTCACCGCTAAACATCGATTGGCAGGATCAGGCGTGGATGGAGTCGCGTGGCGAACGTCAGCGACCCGCGGCGCCGCTGTCGATCTACGAACTGCATGCCGGTTCCTGGCAATGTGAGCTCGACGATTTGGGCGAAGTCGCCCGCCAGTACACCTGGCATGAGTTGGGTGAGCGGCTGATTCCTTATGTGAAGGAACTGGGTTTCACCCACATCGAACTGATGCCGATCATGGAGCACCCGTTTGGCGGCTCGTGGGGTTATCAACTGCTGTCGCAATTCGCCCCAAGCGCCCGTTACGGTTCACCCGATGACTTTGCCGCGTTCGTCAACGCCTGCCACCAGGCGGAAATCGGCGTGATTCTCGATTGGGTGCCGGCGCATTTTCCAACCGATACCCACGGTCTGGCGCAATTCGACGGTACGGCGTTGTATGAATACGGCAACCCGCAGGAAGGTTTTCATCAGGACTGGGACACGCTGATCTACAACCTCGGTCGCACCGAAGTGCACGGTTACATGCTGGCCTCAGGGCTGCACTGGCTCAAGCATTTCCACGTCGATGGGCTGCGTGTCGATGCGGTGGCGTCGATGCTCTATCGCGATTACTCGCGCAAGGCCGGCGAATGGGTGCCGAACCGCCACGGCGGTCGGGAAAACCTCGAAGCCATCGACTTTTTGCGTCACCTCAACGATGTGGTAGCGCTGGAAGCGCCGGGTGCGCTGGTCATCGCCGAAGAGTCCACCGCGTGGCCGGGTGTCAGCCAGAGCACGCAACAGGGCGGCCTGGGCTTTGCCTACAAATGGAACATGGGCTGGATGCACGATTCGCTGCATTACATCCAGCAAGACCCGGTCTATCGCGCCCATCACCACAACGAATTGAGTTTTGGCCTGGTGTACGCCTGGTCCGAGCGGTTCATCCTGCCGATTTCCCATGATGAAGTGGTTCACGGCAAGCATTCGCTGATCGACAAGATGCCCGGCGACCGCTGGCAGAAGTTTGCCAACTTGCGCGCCTACCTGAGCTTCATGTGGACGCACCCGGGCAAGAAGCTATTGTTCATGGGCTGCGAGTTCGGCCAGTGGCGCGAGTGGAACCACGATCAGCAACTTGACTGGTACTTGCTGCAATACCCCGAACACAAAGGGGTGCAAAAACTGGTCGGCGATCTCAATCGCCTGTACCGCGAAGAGCCGGCGCTGCATGAGCAGGACGATGCACCGCAGGGCTTCCAGTGGCTGATCGGCGACGATGCGATCAACAGCGTCTATGCGTGGTTGCGCTGGAGCAAGGAGGGACGGCCGGTGCTGGTCGTGGCCAACTTCACCCCGGTGCCGCGTGAGGGCTATCGCGTCGGCGTACCGTTTGCCGGGCGCTGGACCGAAGTGATCAATAGCGATGCGGCGATGTATGCCGGTTCCAACTATGGCAACAGTGGCGGGGTGTTTGCCGAGGAGGCGCCGAGCCATGGGCAGGCACTGTCGCTGGTGTTGAATCTGCCACCGCTGGCGGTGTTGATCTTGCGGCCTGAGGGCTGATCTGACACCGAGTTGCTGCCTTCGCGAGCAAGCCCGCTCCCACATTTAACCGGGTTTTCCATGAGAATACGGTCGAATGCGGGAGCGGGGTTGCTCGCGAAGGGGCCAGTCAAGGCAGCAGACCGTTGAGGTGGAAACGATCACCACCGCATCCGCACCCCGAGACTCCCGATCAACCCATTCAAATCATTGTCATCCACATCACTGCTGTAATCCGCACTGACGTACAAACTCACCGCCGGCGTAACCCTGGCCACCAATCCCAATCCCACTTCAACCGTGGATGAATTGCGGCTACTGCTGATCTTGTCGACCTGGTCCAGGGTCACGGTATTGCCGGTGTACACGGTGTGCCACAAGTTGGTTCGCACGTAAGGTTCGACGCCCAGGCCATTGATGTCGTAACTGCCTTTCAATCGCGCACCGACCCGCCCGCTCCAGGATGTCAGGTCGCTGGACGACGCGTTCCCTGAGCCGGCATACGGCGTATCCAGTGTGATGCGTTGATTGATCAACTGCGCCTGGGGTTCGACGACCCAGTTCTCACTCAGGCCAATCGGAAAGCCACCTTCCACCGACAATGTCATCGCACTGCCTTCGGTGGCTTGTCGCGCACCCTGGTCATTGCGACTGAAGCCGTTGACCCGGCCGCCGCTGGCGGTCAAATCCACGTGCCAGCCTTGGGGGCCGGTCAGGCTCCAGTACGCACCGAGGCTCTGGCCTTGGAGGTTGAGTGTGTCGTGTTCGGGGTCGGCCAAGGCTGGACTGGTCAACAAACCGTTGCCATTGCCTTGTAGCCTGGTGGTGCCGCCGATGAGCCCGACCTGCTGGGTATGACCGCTACCACTTTGCAAGGTGAGTATCGCCGGCCCTTTGAATTCAGTGTTGCCCGGGATCGAAGATCCCTGTGACAGATAATCGGTCTGCGCCTGCCGCGAAGGCTTGCCGTAGACCTGGTCCCAGGTCGACGGTGCTTCGTCTTCGATGGTCAGGTGTGAACTTCGACTATCGGACGCGGCGCCGAAGTGACCGGGATAGAGCGAGGTGTAATGCGTGGTTGGCAAGGTGAGCGCCGGAACATCCTGGCGGTACCACGGAAGGGTTTCTTCCTCCGCGGGTGCCGCCTGGGCTTCCAGGGTCGAGCACAGCAGGATGGAGCTCGAGACAGTGCAAAAAGTGACTTTTATCTCTTGTTGAGTGAACGACGTTTTCATGGGGGTCTACCTTGCAATCGCATGCGGTATCTCGCTGTGGCGTCTCTCCTACCCCGAATGAGGGGCGGCCGAATGGATTGAGGGCAAACCGCTGGGCGCCCGGATTGGCGGGTGTCTGGGGGGATGCCCCCTGATGGTACTTCGGGGGTAGTAAGGTGTAGCTAAGAAGACCCTTGATAATGCGTCAAGAAAATGGCCGATAAGTGGTATTGGTATTTTAGGCGTTGCAAGTGACTGATTTATGGCGCAGATCTAAGCGTCTGTTTGTTCGAGAAAACGTCAAAAAAACTGCGAATCAGAGCTTTTACTCGGTTTCTGGAGGTGGACCTCCACCGCCAGCGGCAGGTGGTCCGACAGGTGGGTCCAAGGTTTATTGCCGAGGATTCGCGGTTCATGGCTGCTGGCATTGCGCAGGTAAATCCGGTCCAGGCGCAGTAATGGAAAACGCGCGGGATAGGTTTTCGCCGGTCGCCCGTTGTGGCGTTCGAACGCTTCGTGCAGGTAGTCACGACGGGCAAGGGCAGCATTGCCTTGCAACTGCCAGTCGTTGAAATCACCGGCGATGATCACCGGGGCATCGTCGGGCAGGGAGTCGAGCAGTTGGCAGAGGAGCTGCAACTGCAACTGACGATGACTTTCCAACAGGCTCAGATGTACGCAAATCGCATGCACTTCGGCGTGCCCTGGCACTTCCAGTACACAATGCAATAACCCGCGCCGTTCTGGTCCGGTGATCGATACATCAAGATTTCGAAACTCGCGGATCGGGTATTTCGACAGCAAGGCGTTGCCGTGGTGGCCATCAGGGTAGACCGCATTGCGGCCATAGGCGAAATCACTCCACATGCTGTCGGCGAGGAATTCGTATTGCGAGGTCTGCGGCCAATTGTAATAACGCGAAGAGTGCCGATCGTGTTCGCCGACCACTTCTTGCAGGAACACAAGATCCGCCGACGTGCTGCGCACCGCCTCGCGCAGTTCCGGAAGGATGAAACGCCGGTTGAGGGCGGTGAAACCCTTGTGAGTATTGACCGTCAGCACCCTCAGGCGATGAATCGCCGGGGACGGCTTGAGGGTGGTTCGCTGGTCGGGATCGCTGGTCACGTTGGCTCCTCTGAATCATGACTGCTTATGCATGCGACTGGTGCGGCGGCGGGCAGTTCAGAGTGATCGCGCTATCGCTGCGATTTTGTAGCAGGGTTATGCCGCGTCTCAGACGAAGACGATTTCATAGGGCAAGCGCATGCGATCCAGGATAATCCGGGGCAGCAGCGGCGCAATGCCGAGGGCTGGCTCGCCGTCGAGCTGGCTGGCGTAGGCGTGGGTGGCGTGGCTTTTGCGTGCGACGGTCCAGGTATCGAGGCGTACTTTGCGCGCCCGGTGCCAGGGCATCAGCCCCTGGTCGCGAGCCGGCCAGTGCCAGGCCCAGATCGGCAGTTCATGGAACGATGCGCCGACCAGGCTCGCCGCCGCGGCGCTGGCACGGCCGACGGCGTCGTGATCGGGCGTGCCGTCTTCGCGCCAAGTGCTGAACACCACGTCACCGGGACGTAAGTAGCGGGCGATGAACCGGGTCAGTTGCGTCTCGTATTCCGCCAGGACGTAATCAGTGAAGCCACCCCGAATCCATTTCAGGCTGTGCATCGGCAAACCGAGTCGGCGCAAGGCTTCGACGCTTTCCTGGCCGCGAAACACGCTCAGGCGCTTTTCCGACCATTGTTGTGAGCCCGGTTGAGTGGCGCTGCCATCAGTGACCGAGATCAATTGCAGGGGATGACCGAGGGTCGAGAGCAACTGCAACAGGCCGCCACAGGTGACCACTTCATCGCCGGGATGCGGCGCAATCACCACGGCGCGAGCGCCGGCGGGGACCAGGGTCTGGGTGTTGATGACGGGGATGTTGTCCAGTTGCAGCGCGCTGTTCCAGATTTGTGCTGGCTGGCTGCTGTCGATGATGGAGACGGATTTCATCGGGGCTACGTCCTTGTTCAGTTTGATAGCAATGTGCGACGTCTCCGTACCCTGGATTGTCGCGTGCTGAGTATTGCTCAAGTAATGCTATTCGTCGCGTGACGGTTTCATCTGAATCCGATTTTTTTAATCAATTCGTGCCAAATCGGATAGATAGTCGCCGAAACCACCCCGTGCGCGGCTGTCCAGGCGGGCGCTGGTGAGCACTTGCGGGCGATGGCTCCACGCAATTTTCGCGCCGCAGCGCTCCAGTTGTCGCACCAGTTGCACATCTTCATGGCAGGCCAGCGGTTCGAACCCGCCGGCGCGCCGATAGGCGTCGGCACTGATGCCCAGGTTGGCGCCGTGAATGTGCCGGTGGCCGTCACTGGCCTGGTAATGCTGGTGATAACGAATCTGTGCCGATTCGTCGAAAGACTCGTGCCACGCATCGACCGTGACCGTGCCGCACACTGCGTCTGCATCCAGGGACAACTGCGCCACCAGCCAATCCTGCGCCACACGGCTGTCGGCGTCGGAGCAGGAAATCCAGCGCACCCCCAATGCCAGCAGAAAACTGGCCCCGACCGCGCGTGCCTGGCCGACGTTGCGAGCCTCGATGGTCAGGCTGTGCACCGGGTAGCGCTGAACAATCTCGCCAGATCGATCGGTGCAACTGTCGAGCACCACCAGCACCGCGACGCTTTCACCGCGTAACAACTCGTGTTGCGCAGCGCCCAGTGCGGCTTGCAGGCAATCGGCGAGCAAGTCTTCTTCGTTGTGCGCGGGGATCAGAATGCCGATCATCGCAAGCCCTCAAGTGTCGCCACGGAGCGCGGTTCACGACTCCAGAGCTCCAGCAGGAAATCCGCTTCCTGATGCAAAACCAGACGCGCCAGCGGCAAGTGCTCGTGGAGCAAATCGTGCACCTGTCGCGCGTTCAACGGGCAGCCTTCGATGGGGGGGCGCCAGTGGCAGGCCAGCAGTTGACCGTCGGCGGTGAGGGACTGTTCGGCCCGCTGGATCAAGCGCTTCAAGTCTTCGGCATCGAGGTAGTAACCGATTTCGCTGAGCACGATCAGATCGAATTTTTCCTCCGGCCAATCACCAGGCAAGCGCGCGTGGCGCACTTCGGCATGGTCGAACGGGCCAAGGCGGGAGCGCGCCAACGCCGCGGCCGCGGCAGCGGTGTCGCAACACAGCAGGCGATCGCAACGACTGGCCAGTTGAACGCTCAGTTCACCATTGGCGCAACCGGGCTCAAAGATTGCGCGGTAATGCGCACGCGGCAGGGCGGCGAGGGTGATGGCGCGTTTGCGCTGCTCATACCAGCGCAGACGAAACGCCCACGGGTCATCGTTGCCGGCAAACAACCCGTCGAAATAACGATCGTCGACGCTCATAGAAACACCACCTCGAACGGCTGCAGCAGTCGCTCCAGCACATAGGGCGCCAGCACCGGTGGCAAGCCGATCTGCGGATCGCCTTCCAACTGGCTGGCGAAGGCATGAATTGCATGGCGTTTACGCGCTATCAGCGGCGGCGTCAGGAGGATTTTTCGTGCCCGGTGCCACGGTACGAACGCGTCTTCCGGCGTTGCCCAGTGCCAGGTCCATACGGGCAGTTCATGCAGGGTCGCACCGACGCGGGTGGCGGCGGTGGCACTGGCTCGCCCCACGGCTTCATGATCGCAATGGCCGTCTTCGCGCCACGTCGTGAACACCACATCGTTGGGGCGCAGATGCTGTGCGATGAACGCGCTCAGCTCGGTTTCGCGTGCGGCCACCTGACTGTCGCTGAAACCGCCGCGCAGCCATTTCAACTGGTGCAGCGGCAAACCGAGACGACGCAGCGCTTCAGCCGATTCCTGCGGTCGCACGGCGCTCAGGCGTTCCACGGGCCAGCGGGTGGAACCGGGATGGCTGGCGCTGCCATCGGTGACCGAAATCAGTTGCAGCGAACGACCCGCCGCCGCAAGCACCTGCAGGAACCCTCCGCAACCGAGCACTTCGTCATCCGGGTGCGGCGCGATGATCACCGCGCGGGCGCCTTCGGGCACCAGGCTGAGAATGTCGATCACCGGCAATTGCGCCAGATGACGGGAGGTTTGCCACAGGCGCAGGGGCGTGCCGTGACCGACAATGGGATTGGTTTTCATAGCGTCCATGTTCCGTTGAGCGACTGTTGGCCCAGCGCGGCGAGGTCCCGCTCGGCATGGCTTTGACGCAAGAATACTGGCAGGTCGGCGATCAGTCGGGCGAATTGCCGGTCCTTGCAATAAGGCCCGGCACCGAGGGCGTGGCCGACATGGAAAATCACCTGTTCGGCGGTCTGTTCAACCACCGCACGGGCACGGCGGGCGAGCAATTCGGCGTTGTCCTGCGGCGAGTGATCGATGGCCAGGGCGCCGGCGCGCAACACCTGTGCTGCGGCGTGCAGGGCGCTGTCGACCGCGCCGAGGTGGGCGAGGGCGTGAGGTTCTTCTCGTTGCGCGCATTGCGTGCGCAGGCGTTCGGCGAGGCTGTGTGCGGCGCCGTACCAGCAGGCGGCAATGCCGATTCCGCCCTGCCAGAAACCCGGCCGTTGCAAGTAATCGCCAGGGTGGCCAATGAGCTGCGCTTCAGCGCCGTCGAACAACACTTCGACGCTGCCGGTGGCGCCCATGCCGACGGCTTGCCAGTCTTGCTCCGTCACTTTGACGCCGGATTGATCCAACGCCACCGCGACCAATTGCTGGCAGTCGTTTTCGTCCCACGCGGTGATCAAGGCATGACTCAACACCGCCGCGCCCGAACACCAGGCTTTGCGCCCATCCAGCCTTACGCTCAAACCTTGCCGACTGACCCGAACCCGCGCATTCGGCGGTTCGGCGGCCCACATGCCCCACGTGCTGCCAGACGTGGGCTCGCCACCCAGTTGCGCCATGATGGCCAACGCATCCGTGTGACCTTCGTACAACTTGCACAGCCCCAGATCATGCCCGCCGACCTCGGCCAAACGCTGAAAGCGCTCCAGCGTCCGGCCACTTCCCGGCAGTGGAAGCTGGTCCAGTCCAGCTTCCACCAGCCTCCGCAGGCAACCACCTAACGCCTGAGTGTCAGCGTAATCCGCGGATTGCCGAGTGAGAAACGCCTGAAGGTCCATTTCACTCTTCTTCCTCATGCTGCAATTCGAACAACAGCAGCGAACGGCCGGTCACCGAATATTCGTGGCCGATTTCAAAGCGTTCCTGGCCACGAATCGAGGGTTGGTTGGTGTCGATCATGCAGGTCCAGAATCCGCCGTCCGGCACTTCCGGCAACGTGAAATTGACGATGTCGTGGTGCGCGTTGACCACCAGCAACAACGTCGCGTCGGCGCCTTTACGGCGGATGCCGGTTTCCTGCGCGCGGCCATCGAGCAAGATGCCGAGGCAACGACCGTGGGCCTCGCCCCATTGTTCCTGAGACATTTCACTGCCGTCCGGCGCGAGCCAGGTCACGTCTTTGACCCCTATATCCTCGTTGTAATTGCCGACCAGGAAGCGCCCGCGACGCAGGATCGGATACGCCAGGCGCAACTTGATCAGGCGTTTGACGAACTTGAGCAGGGCCTTGCCGTCCTCGCTGAAATCCCAGTTGACCCAGCCGATCTCGCTGTCCTGGCAGTAGGCATTGTTGTTGCCTTCCTGAGTCCGGGCGAATTCGTCGCCGGCCACCAGCATCGGCGTGCCTTGGGACAGCAACAGCGTGGCGAAGAAGTTGCGCATTTGCCGGTGGCGCAGTTCGTTGATCTCGGGGTCGTCGGTCGGGCCTTCGACGCCATGGTTCCACGACAGGTTGTTGTTGCTGCCGTCCTGATTGTTCTCGTCGTTGGCTTCGTTGTGTTTGTCGTTGTACGACACCAGGTCGTTGAGGGTGAAGCCGTCGTGGGCGGTGATGAAATTCAACGAGGCATAAGGCCGGCGACCGCGCTGGTTGAACATCTCGCCGGAGGCGGTCATGCGGCTGGCGAAATCGGCGAGTTGGCCGTCATCACCTTTCCAGAACGCGCGCACGGTGTCGCGGAACTTGTCGTTCCATTCCACCCAGCCTGGCGGGAAGTTGCCGACCTGATAGCCACCGGGGCCACAATCCCACGGTTCGGCAATCATCTTCACCTGGCGCAGCACCGGGTCCTGACGACAGGCTACGAGGAAGCTGTGACGTTCATCGAAACCGTCGTGGTAGCGTCCGAGAATGGTCGCCAGGTCGAAGCGGAAACCGTCGACGTGCATTTCTGTCGCCCAGTAACGCAAAGAGTCGGTGACCATTTGCAGGACGCACGGATGGCTCAGGTCCAGGGTGTTGCCGGTCCCGGAATCGTTGATGTAGAAGCGTTTGTCGTCGGGCATCAAGCGGTAGTACGAGGCGTTGTCGATGCCGCGCATGGACAGGGTCGGGCCTTGCTCGTTGCCCTCGGCGGTGTGGTTGTAGACCACGTCAAGGATCACTTCCAGATTGGCTTCGTGCAGGTGCGCAACCATTTCCTTGAACTCGGCAATCTTGCCACTGGCCAGATACCGCGGGTCCGGAGCGAAGAAGGCGATGCTGTTGTAGCCCCAATAATTGGTCATGCCTTTGTGCAGCAGGTGCTGGTCATTGACGAACGCGTGGATCGGCAACAATTCAACCGACGACACGCCGAGCTTGCGGATGTGTTCCAGCACGTCATCGACCATCAACCCGGCGAAGGTACCGCGCACGTTCTCGGGGACGGAAGGGTGACGCATGCTGATGCCGCGCACGTGGGTTTCGTAAATGATGGTTTTGTCCCACGGTACGCTCACGCGATGGTCGTGGCCCCAGGTGTGCGCCGGGTCAATGACTTTGCATTTGGGCACGAAGGGCGCGCTGTCGCGTTCATCGAAACTGAGGTCGGCGTCGGGGTGGCCGATGGTGTAGCCGAACAACGCTTCAGACCATTTCAATTGGCCGACCAATTGCTTGGCGTAAGGGTCGATCAGCAATTTGTTGGGGTTGAAACGATGACCGTTGGCCGGGTCATACGGGCCGTACACGCGATAGCCATAGATCAGGCCCGGATGGGCATCAGGCAAATAGCCGTGGTAGATCTCATCGGTGTATTCGGGCAGTTCGATCCGTTCAAGTTCCACTTCGCCGGCGTCGTCGAAGATGCACAATTCGACGCGGGTGGCGTTGGCGGAAAACAAGGCAAAGTTGACCCCCAGGCCATCCCAGGTTGCGCCCAGCGGGAAGGGCAAGCCTTCACGGATTCGCGACGCCTCGGCGTGAGGTTCTGGCGCGGTTTTTTTTGGCGTGGTCATAAGTGCTCCTGCAAGGAAGGATCAAGTGTTTTTCGAGGGCGAACGCGCCCTCAATGGCGAGCGAACTCGCCACGTTTTCGATCAGGACAATTCGCTCGGAGCGTCAGGTGATCGGTGGTTTTTTCGCCACGCGAGGTTTCTTCTCGACGGCTTTCTCACCCGGCGGGATCACTTTCGACGCCGCTGCGGGTTTGGCCTTCGCCTTCGGTTTGGCTTCGCTGGCTTTACCGTCCAGTGCGCCATTAGCCTTGGCGGCTGTCGGTTTGGCGGCGGCTTTGCTACCACTGGCTTTCGGCGATTTCTTCGGTGCCAGGGCCTCCGCTTCGGCCAGTTTGCGCGCCATCTCCCAGTGTCGCGCCTCATGGCCCTCGGGTTTCCCCTCAGATTCCCAGATCTGATAGGCAAATTCGCGAACGCGTTTATCGTCGGTACTCATCGCAATGCTCCTGAACTGAACTCAAGCTTGGGTAAAGAGTTGGATAAAGAGATTGACCGGGACAACCCCCAGCGCGGCGCTGATGTTCAGCTCCCTGTTTTTTGTGACTGCGAGGCTGGAAAAAAGTCCCTTCAGATTTTCATCGGAGGAGGCGAACGGTAATTTGACCCGTGTATCGCCCCACAGCGGCGCATCAATCTGCGGTTGGGCACTGTTTTTCAGCAGTTCGGCGCAGCGTATCGGGACGATCACGATGGCGCGTTTTCCCTCCAGCTCGCGGGCAAATGCCAACACCCGATGAGCCTGACTGCCGACCACTTCAAGGGCCTGATAGCACCCTCGGGAAAACAGTTCGGCATGCTTGGCGCGCAGGTTCAGCACCTCGGCGATCAGCGTTTGCTTGATGCGCCCGTCACGCCAGTTGGACAACAGATCGGGCACCTCCGGTGTCGCTTGAAGGGCTCGCTCACGACGGGCGTAATCCACCGGCCGGCGGTTGTCCGGATCGACCAGGCTGAAGTCCCAGAAGTCGTTGCCCTGATAGAGGTCCGGCACCCCCGGCACGGTCATTCGCAGCAAGGTTTGCGCCAAGCCATTAATAGCACCGGAAGGGGCGATGGCCTGAACGGCTTTACCGAGGGCGGCGCGCAACAGTTCACCTTCGGGGGCCAGAAACAGGCGCTCGATAAACCTTTGCATTGCCTGCTCATAGGGTTCATTCGGCGCACTCCAGCTGCTTTGCAGTTTGGCTTCGCGCAGGGCTTTTTGTTGCCACTGCCAGAGGCGTTTAGCGTAATCCTCACGCGCCGGCTGATCGTCGATGTGCAGGGTCAACGGCCAGCTGCCGAGGATTGCCTGATACAAGATCAACTCATCGCCCGCCGACGGCATGTGATCATCGTCGCGCAGTGGTCGGGCAAGTGTGCGCCAGAGCGGGACTTGCTCGGCGTACCAGGCGCTGCGTTCGCTCAACACCGCCAGACGTGCGCGGGTGTCTTCGCCGCGTTTGTGGTCGTGGGTCGCCGTGGCCAGCAGGTTGTCCGGGAACGCAGTCAGACGCTGGGCGCAGGCCGCATGGAAATCCGACACCGGGGCGCTGAACTGTTCGGTGCTGAACCCCACGTCATTGCGCGACAGCAACACCGCCGAGCGATAGAACGCGGTGTCTTCAACGGCTTTGGCGGCGGCCGGCGACGTCAATTGCTGAAAGCGTACGCAGGCATGCTTGAGCAATTTGCGCGAGCGACCCACCGGACGCTTGCGCCACGGTTCGCCGCCGAGCCAGCCGGCCAGGCAATCGAGCACTGGCCAATCGGCTTCGCTGAGGGTGTGTCGTGCACCGTCCATGGCCTGCTGGAAAAACACATCGTCTTCAGCGGAGCGGCCACGGGGGCTGATGTACGTGCGGTACACCGGGAAGTGCACGATCAATTCCTGCAACGCCCGGCGGATCGCACCGAGGGTCAGGTCGCGGGTCATCAGGTCGTCACGGGCCACTTGCAGCAAAGCCTGGGCAACGCTTTCGAAATCACCGGCCAGCGAGCCATTGAGGATTTGCTGCCGCGCCAACTGCGCTTCCTGCTGGAAATCGGCCGGCCGTTCGCTGAAGCGCTGCCAGAGTTCGCCCAAGGTGTTCGCGCCGTGTGGATCGTGTTGCAACAGCGACAACTGGTTCATGAATTCGTAACCGGTGGTGCCGTCCACCGACCAGTCGCGGTGCAGGGTTTCGCCTTCGCCGAGGATCTTCTCGACGTAGATCGGCAAGTGCCGCCCCGGTGACAGTCTATCGACCCGGCGTCGCAGTTTGCGGCAGTAGCCACGAGGATCGGCAAGGCCGTCGATGTGGTCGATGCGCAGACCGTCCACCAACCCCTCAGCCACCAGTTCGAAGATTTTCGCGTGGGTGGCTTCGAACACGGCGGGGCGTTCGACGCGTAAGCCGCCCAGTTCGTTGACATCGAAAAAACGCCGCCAGTTGATGTCATCCGCCGCCGTGCGCCAGCTGGCCAGTCGATAACTCTGGCGTTCAAGCAGGGTGTGCAAACGCTGGAATCCGTCAGGTGTGAGCGAATCGTAAATGCCGAGGTGCTGTTCGATGGACTTGAGCAGCGCCTGATCGCTGGCCAGTTCGCGCAATTCGGCTTTCAGCGGCACCGCCAGGTTGTGTGCGTCGGTCTGGTAACTCAGGGTGGTGAAGCGCTCCGCCAGCGTCTTCAGCGGTTCGACCTCGGTGGGCAGCAACTCGCCGTAATTCATCGGGCAGATCGGGAAGCGGTGATCGTAATGCTGCACATAAAAGCTGCCATCCTGCGCATCGAAGCGCAGGGGCAAGGTGCCGTCTTGCAAGGCGATGCCGTAGTCGTTGCCGAGGAACGGTAGCAACAGCTGGCCTTCCATCAACGGGTCCGGCGAGTGCCACTGGATGTCGAAAAACTCGCCAAACGGACTCAGGCGCCCCCATTCCAGCAGGTCCAGCCACCACGGGTTGTCCGCGCCGCCGACGGCCATGTGGTTGGAGACGATGTCGAGGATCAGGCCCATCCCTTGTTCGCGCAGGGCACCGACCAGACGCCGCAGTGCGTCTTCGCCACCCAGTTCGGGATTGACGGTAGTCGGGTCCACCACGTCGTAGCCATGCATGGAGCCGGCGCGAGCCGCCAGCAGCGGCGAGGCATAGACGTGGCTGATGCCCAGACGGGCGAAATACGGCACCAGCGGCACCGCTTGATCAAGGGTGAAGCCTTTGTGAAATTGCAGCCGCAGGGTCGCTCGCGGCGCTCGGATAATCGGTGCCGTCATTGGTCACGCTCGCCCGCCTGAAGCCGCGCGCAGGCGAGCAATTCGAGGCGTCGGGCCGCGTCCGGGTCATCGAGCAAGGATTCGCTGTCGCCGGGCAGGCGTCGTGACCAGTTGGGGTGGGTGTCGATGGTGCCGGGCAGGTTCGCCTGCTGTTCAATGCCCAAGGCATCTTCAAGCGGCAGCAACACCAACGGCGCACGGGTATGCCCGAGGAAACGGACGCTGGCGTCGAGCACCTGATCGGTTTCATGGGACTCTTCGCGAAAGTTTTGCGGGTCCTCGCTCAACACCCGACGCAGGCCTTCGCGTTCGCGTTCGCGGTGTTGGCGCCACTCGATTTCGCCGCTGGCATCGGTCAGGCCGAGCCGGGCGTTCCAGTCGATGTCGCGGCCGTGCCACCAGCCATTGAGCGTCGGCAGGTCATGGGTGCTGGTGGTGGCCAGTGCGTTGTCCGGCCAGTCGAGAATAGGCTTGAAGTGTGCGTTGTCCTGTTCGAACAGCAACACGCGCATGCCGAGGATCGAACGTGCGATGAGTTTTTCCCGCAGGCCGTCCGGTACTGTGCCGAGGTCTTCACCCAGCACGATCGCTTGGTGACGGTGGGACTCAAGCGCGAGCAAACGCAGCAAGTCGTCGACCGGGTAATAAAGGTAGGCGCCATCGCGAGGCAGTGCGCCGTTGGGGATCACCCACAGCCGTTGCAGGCCCATGATGTGGTCGATCCGCAGGCCGCCAGCGTGGGCAAAATTGGCACGCAGCATTTCGATGAACGCGCGAAACCCGTTGCGCACCAGGCCTTCTGGCGAAAATGCAGAGATGCCCCAGCCCTGGCCGGTCCGGTTGAGAATGTCTGGCGGCGCGCCCACCGTCAGTGAGGCGAGCAATTCGTCCTGGCGGCTCCAGGCCTGACTGCCACCACCGTCAGCGCCCACGGCGAGGTCGGCGATCAGGCCGATGCTCATCCCGGCACTGCGGGCGGCAGCTTGCGCGCGCTCCAGGCAACGGGTAATCAACCACTGGCAAAAGGCGAAGAAGCCGATGCGGGCGGCGTTCTCTTCAGCGAATTCGGCCAGGGCAGCGCTGCGCGGGTCGCGCCATTGTTCGGGCCACTCGCGCCAATCGAGGCTTTCACCCTTGGCGGCGCGGACTTCTTGAAGGGCTTCGAAGCGGCAATGATTTTCCAGTGCTTCGCCCGAGGCATGGCGGAAGCTGCTGAAGTCTTCATGCAAGGGATGTTCACCGTGGACGAAGCCTTCGTACAACGCCTGCAAGATGCGGTGTTTGGCTTGCGCAGCCACGGGCCAGTCAATCAGCGGGCGCGCTTCAAGCTGTTGCAATTCTGCGGCCAGCCCGGTGGTGTCAATCGCCGCACGCATCGCGCGCTCGCCGAGGATGGCGCCGGGTGCAGCGTAAAGGCTGTTGAGAAACAAACGACTGGAGGGCGAGTAAGGGCTGTAGCGCTGTGTGTCGCTGCCGAACATGGCGTGCAACGGACTGATCGCCAACGCCTCGGCGCCGCGTTCGCCAGCCACCCGTGCGAGGTCTTCCAGCGCCTGGGTGTCGCCAAAACCGCCATCGCCGGCACGTCGCAGGGAATACAGCTGCACGCTCAGGCCCCAGGTGCGCGGGATGGGATTGTCGACCGCGTCGCCGACGCTGTAGCAGCGCTCGGGCGCCACCGCCAGGGTGAAGGATTGCCCGTCGATGCTGACGTGCTGGTAGCCGACCGGAACCAGCCCTGGCAGCACGGCGTGTGCATCGAGCTTCAGGTACATCTTAGAGCCGTCTTCGAGGTGAATGTCGCAGGGGGTTTCGGGCTCAAAGTACCGCGCCAGATCGAGCCCGGCTCCGACATCGACCGTTAACAACGGCGGTAGGCGGTGGGTCTGTTGGACGGCTTGCAGTTCCTGCAGGCTCGCGTCGATTTCCTGGGCGCTGCCGGCTGGGTGGCCAAGGCCGGTAAGTACGGCGCGCAGCACCGATGGGCCGACTTTTTGCGGGCGGCCATTGGCGTCGATCCAGTCGACGGCCAGGCCTGCGCGGCTGGCCAGTATTTCAAGTTGCGCATCGCTCATTGGCGCTCTCCATCCGGGGGTAGCAAAGGGGCTGCGGCCATGAGGCTGACTAGCACGCAATACGGGGCGAGTTTGCCCTCGTGCAACAGGCCCGCCGAGTGGGGCGGGTGTTCGAACAGCAATACTGTGTCGGCCTGTGGGGTGTGGACCACTGGCGTGTCGCTGAGGTTCAGGTCAATGCGCAGCTCACTGCCGTCGCCCAGCCGCCAGCGCGCAGTCACTGCTGCATGGCCGAGCACGTCGGCGCCCAGTGCCTGAGTGCCGGGCAGGCGAGGGATGAGGTGTTGATGGCGCAGCTGCAGCAGGCGGCGATACAGGTCGTGAATGGCCGGCAGTGCGCTGGCCCCCAGCTTGGGTTGCGATGCGGCGAAGGTCTGAGGCGCGTTCGGGTCCGGAATCTGTTCGCGTTTGTGCGGATCGGCAAAGGCGCTGAACGCCGCGAACTCGTTGCGTCGACCTTCGCGCACCAACTCGGCGAGTTCACCGTGGTGGCTGGTGAAAAACAGAAACGGGGCCTGCGCGGCGAATTCGTCGCCCATGAACATCAGCGGGATCATCGGCGACAACAGCAGCAGTGTGGTGGCCGCGTAGAGCGCATCGGGGGGAGTCAGTTGGTGCAGTCGTTCACCTAACGCGCGGTTGCCGATCTGGTCATGGTTTTGCAGAAACAGCACGAACGCGGTCGGCGGCAAGTGACCACTGGGTTCACCTCGCGGCGTGCCGTGGCGATTGAGATGGCCCTGAAACACAAAGCCCTGGCTCAGGCAGCGGGCCAGTTGTTCGGTGGGCTGCTCGGCGTAATCGGCGTAGTAGGCGTCGGTTTCACCGGTCAGCAACACATGCAGGGCGTTGTGGCCGTCATCGTTCCACTGCGCATCGAATCCTTTTTCCAGCAGGCTCGCCTCATTGTGTTCGTTTTCCACCATCAGCCACACATGACGCGAGGGTTCGGTTTGCTGGCGAACCCGTTGCGCGAGTTCTTCAAGGAAGTCAGGGCTTTCAATGGCGTGCACCGCGTCCAGGCGCAAGCCGTCGAAGCGATACTCCAGCACCCACATCAATGCGTTGTCGATGAAGAAATCCCGTACTTCACGCTGACGGAAGTCGATGGCCGCGCCCCACGGCGTGTGTTTGTCCTCGCGGAAAAAGCTCTTGGCGTAGTGGTGCAGGTAATTGCCGTCCGGGCCGAAGTGGTTGTAAACCACGTCGAGAATCACCGCCAGGCCGAGGCCGTGGGCGGTGTCGATCAGGTGCTTGAGTTGCTCGGGCGAGCCATAGGACGCCTGGGGGGCGTAAGGCAAGACGCCGTCGTAACCCCAATTGCGTTCACCGGGGAATTGCGCCAGCGGCATCAGCTCAATGGCGGTGATGCCGAGTTCGACGAGGCGCGACAAGTGTTGTTCAACGGCACTGAAACCGCCGAGCACACCGACGTGCAGCTCGTAGATGACCGCCTCGTTCCATGGCCGGCCCTGCCAGGTGTTGTGTTGCCATCGATAAGCCAACGGATCGACCACTACACTGTGGCTGCCGATATCGCCGTCTTGCGCGCGGGAGGCCGGGTCCGGCACCTCCAGCTCGCCATCGATGTTGTAACGGTAGCGGGTGCCCGCGGGGCAGCGGGTCTTGATCACGAACCAGCCATTACCTTGGGGCAATAGCGGCAAGGATTGTCCATTTTCCAGTTCGACACTGACGTAAAACGCATCCGGCGCCCACAACGCAAAACGCGTGTGCTCTGCGTCCAGCATGATTGCGCCGTGGGGCCAGGTCTCAAGGGTCCGTAACGGCATCGTTGAAAACCTCTTACTGTCGGCCTGATTTGCCCAAGGCCTTGGCCACAAGTTGTTCGTAGAGTTCGGCGTAGGGTTCCACTGCCTTGCACCAGTTGAACGGCGCGGCCATGGCCCGACACCGCATGGCGTGGAGCAGGTCGGGGAAGGCGAACACCTTGAACGCACGGCTCAGGGCTTCCTGGTAACTCTCGACCGTGGATTCATCGAAAAGAAAACCGGTCACGCCGTTTTCAATGGTGTCAGCCAGGCCACCAGTGTTGCGGGCGACCGGCAACGAGCCGAAGCGCTGGGCGTACATCTGGCTCAGGCCGCAGGGTTCGTAACGCGAGGGCATTAACAGAAAATCGCTGCCGGCGAACATGCGTCGGGCGTCGGTTTCGTTGAAGCCGATGCGCACGCCGATTTGCCCTGGAAAACGCAGGGCCAGTTCACGCATCGCTTGTTCTTCTTCCGGTTCGCCACGGCCGATGATTGCAATCTGGCCGCCGGATTTGACGATGTACTCGGAGACCGCTTCGGTCAGGTCCAGGCCTTTTTGATAAACCAGGCGCGAGACCACCGCAAACAATGGACCTTCGGAATCGGCCAGGCCGAATAGCTCGCGCACATGCGCGGCGTTCACTGCTTTGCCGTCCCAATCACCGATGCTGAACGGGCGGAACAGGTGCGTATCAGTGGCTGCATCCCAGCTTTCATCAATGCCGTTCGGGATGCCGCTGAGCAAGCCTTGTTGGGTCTTGGCGGCGAGGAAGCCATCGAGGCCACAGCCGAAGGCCGGCGTGGTGATTTCCTGGGCATAGGTGGCGCTGACGGTGGTGATGTGGCTCGAATAGGCCATGCCGGCCTTGAGGAACGACATCTTGCCGTAGAACTCCATGCCTTCCTGTTGCAGGGCGTGCGCGGGAATCCCCAGTTCAGGGCAGGAACCGAGGCTGGTCACGCCTTGATAGGCCAGGTTGTGGATGGTGAACAGGGTCGGGGTGCGCTGCCCACGCCAGTGCATGTACGCGGGCGCCAGGCCCGCCGGCCAGTCATGGGCGTGCACCAGATCCGGGCACCAGTGAATTTGTGCAAGATTGGCGGCGATATCGGCGGCTGCCAGGCCCAGGCGGGCGAAACGAATGTGGTTGTCCGGCCAGTCGCGGCCATTGTTGGCGCCGTAGGGTGAACCTTCGCGCTCGTAGAGTTCGGGGCAGATCAACACGTAAATGACCAGACCGTCCGGCATGTCCATGCGTCCGATCTTGCAGGGCGGGAGCGCAGCGTGCCCACCCAGTTCACCAATGATGTGGATCGGGTTTTCGCTGTGCAGCACTTGCGGGTATCCGGGAATCAGGACCCGTACATCATGCAACTGCGCCATGGCCCGTGGCAGCGCGGCGGAGACGTCGCCCAAGCCGCCGGTCTTGACCAGGTCGGCAATCTCGGACGTCACGAACAACACTTTCTTTCTATTTGGATTCTGACTGGCAGCCGGTGCCAGCGTCTTGGTTCCCGGGACGCTGATGGATTGCGCGCTCGGTGCATTGACGGCGCTCGATTCGCCGACCTGCTGATGAGCACGCTCTCCCTGAATATCTAAAGCCGCACTAATCATATGAATCTCCCGTGGTGTTGATCTAAAGCTTAGGTCTGGCACAAACGGTGTGGCCAATTCCTGTGGCCGGGCGCAGACGCGCACGCATCGTGGCAAATGCTGCCCAATGCGGTGAAGCAGATGGGTTGGAGGGGCCGTTGCAAGGAATGCACCAGTCGCGTTGGCCCTACCTTTAACCTGACCCATGGCCAAGCCTGAAAGTTTCGAGTTTTTTACCGCCAGATGACCGACCGGTTTTACCTCGCGAAAATGAGTCTAGGCCAGATCCTAGAGCGGGGCGGGTCAAGTGGTGAAATTGTTCGACAATCAGTTTCAAGAGGGTAAAAGAACCCGGCGCGAAGGGGGGAACGCACCGACGAAGGGCAGGTTTATTTTTGATGATGGGTCAAAACGGGACCGGCAAGTCACGAAGATGGGCGGGTTGAGAGGGCTGGGCGCACTGTTGTGGTGCGGTTGCATGAGGATGTTGGGGGGGGCTAATGGCCCTTTCGCGAGCAAGCCCGCTCCCACATCTGATCTCTGGTGTACTCAGGACCCATGTGGCAGCGGCCTCGCTCGCGAAGAACGATAACTCGGTATCAGGTGAACAACCGAATGGGTTCACCCGCCGACCACGCCTTAATGTCTTCGATCATCTGCGAAAAGAACAGCTGGTAGTTCTGCCGACTCACATACCCGACATGCGGCGTCGCCAGCACATTCTCCAGCGTCCTGAACGGATGATGTTCAGGCAGAGGCTCCACATCAAACACATCCAGTGCCGCACCGGCCAAGCGATTTTTCTGCAAGGCCTTGATCAGCGCCGCTTCATCCACAATCGGCCCACGAGCCGTATTGACCAGCAGCGCTGTGGGTTTCATCCAGTCCAGCGCCTGGGCATCGACCAGGCCACGGCTGCGATCACTGAGGACCAGATGCACCGACAGCACGTCGGCCTGCTCGAACAGTTCCTGCTTGCTGACATAGGTCACGCCGACTTCGGCAGCCACTTCAGATGTCAGGTTCTCACTCCAGGCAATCACCCGCATGCCGAATACTTGCCCGAACTGGGCGACGCGCTTGCCGATGCTGCCGAGTCCGAGGATGGCTAAGGTTTTGCCGTGCAGATCACCGCCCAGGCCTTGCTGCCATTGACCCGCGCGCAACGCGTTGGCTTCGACGACGAGGTTGCGGGTGGCGGCCATGATCAGCGCCCAGGTCAGCTCCGGCGCGGCGTGTTTGTAGCTGTCGGTGCCGCAAACCTGAATCCCCAACGCGGCGGCCGCCTTCAAATCCAGCGCCGCATTACGCATGCCGCCGGTCACCAGCAGCTTGAGTTTCGGCAACCGACGCAGCAGGTCCTCATCGAACCGGGTGCGTTCGCGCATCACGCAAATCACCTCGTAGGCACCCAAACGCTCGGCCAGGGTTTTGTTGTCAGCCGGGTAGTCATGCACAAAACTCACCTCGCCAACGCTGTCCAGCACCGACCAGTCCACTACGTCGCGCGCGACGTCCTGCCAGTCATCGATTACCGCAATCTGCACCGCCATCAGCCTTACCTCATCAACGAACGGGGTTGGTTTTGTTCAGCCAGTCGAGCAAGGCCTTGTGAAATTGCGCCGGCTCTTCCATTTGTGGTGCGTGGCCCATGCCGGGAAATTCAACCAGGGTCGACTGCGGAATCAGTTGTGCCACTTGTTTGCCGAGCACGTCGTAGTGACCGAGCTTCGACTTGACCTCGGGCGAGGCGATGTCGCTGCCGATGGCCGTGGTGTCGGAGGTCCCGATCAGCAACAGCGTCGGCATCTTCAGGTCTTTGAATTCGTAGTACACCGGTTGAGTGAAGATCATGTCGTAGATCAGCGCCGAGTTCCACGCGACCTGCGTATGCCCCGGGCCTTTGTTCAGGCCGGCCAGCATGTCGACCCAACGATCGAATTCCGGCTTCCAGCGGCCACCATAATAGGTGTTGCGCTCATAGGTGCGGATGCCGTCGGCGTTGAGTTTCAACTCACGTTCGTACCATTGATCGACGGTGCGATACGGCACGCCTAGGGCTTTCCAGTCTTCCAGGCCGATAGGGTTGACCAGTGCCAGTTGCTCGACTTGTTCTGGGTATTGCAGTGCATAGCGGGTGGCGAGCATGCCGCCGGTGGAATGGCCGAGGATGCTGGCTTTCTGGATGCCCAAGGCTTTGAGCAGTTGTTGGGTGTTGGTCGCCAGTTGCTGAAAACTGTATTGATAATTGTCGGGCTTACTGGAAGTGCAGAAACCGATCTGGTCCGGGGCGATGACTCGGTAGCCGGCCTCGCTGAGGGATTTGATCGAACTGTCCCAGGTCGCGCCGCAGAAATTCTTGCCATGCATCAGCACCACGCTGCGGCCATTGGCCTTGCCATGGGCGGCGACGTCCATGTAACCCATTTGCAAGGATTTGCCTTGGGATTCAAAGGCAAAGTGCTTGACGGTGTAGGGGTAATCGAAGCCCTGTAGTTCCGGGCCATACTCCGGACCTTCGGCGTGGGCCAGGCTAGGCAACGCGGCGGTCAGCAGCAGGCAGGGCAACCAGCGGGAAGGAGGCATAGGTTTACTCCATGGAAATACGGCGATGCTGGAAGGGCGCGATTACGGCGACATTAATCGATCCGGCATAAAAACAGCCCCAATGGGAGCGAGGAAGCCCGCTCCCACAGGATGTCTTTAACCTATCCAACCGAGGGTCGCCAAAGCCAGCACGCCATAACGTGCGCCCTTGGCCAGGGTCACAATCAGCAGAAACCGCCCCAAGGGTTCGCGCATGACGCCGGCCACCAGCGTCAGCGGGTCACCGATGATCGGCACCCAGCTCAGCAGCAAAGACCAATGGCCGTAGCGCTGATAGTGCTGTCGGGCCTGTTCCAGATGACGAGGGCTGACCGGAAACCAGCGCCGATTGCGAAACCGTTCGATGCCGCGTCCCAGCCACCAATTCACCAGCGAGCCCAGCACGTTACCCAAGGTGGCGACGGCCAGCAGTGACCACAGCCAATATTTTTCGCTGAGCAACAGCCCCACCAGCACCGCTTCGGACTGTAGCGGCAGCAACGTCGCAGCACCGAACGCGGCGAGAAACAGCCCAAGGTACGCGCCGGACATCAATGGGCGGGGTAGTCCGCCACCACGACATCAGTGCCGTCTTTCTTCAGGCCGATCACTTGGTAGGCATCGCTCATGCCATCCATTTCCATCCCGGGCGAGCCCATGGGCATGCCTGGGGCGGCAACGCCCAGCAGGTCGTCACGCTTGCTCAACGCCAGCACCTGATCCGCCGGTACATGGCCTTCGACAAACTTGCCGTTGATCAACGCGGTGTGGCACGACGCCAGACGCGGCGGTACGCCGTGCTGTTGCTTGAATTCGCTCATGTTGGTTTCGACGTGGTCTTCTACCTTGAAACCGTTGGCTTGAAGGTGACTGATCCATTTTTTGCAACAGCCACAGTTGGCGTCGCGATGGACTTCGATGGGGATCAGGTCAGCGGCCTGAGCCAGGGAGGAAATAAAAAGGACGCTCAAGGCGGCCAGACGCAGAGGGGTTCGCATGGGAAGGTCTCGACTCGGTGGCGGTCAAAAAAAGAGGCATTTTGACCAGTTTAGCCACGGATTAGGGACGAGATTGTTTCCAAGTGATGCAGAGTTAATGCAGACACTGCAGAACCCTGTGGGAGCGAGCATGCTCGCGATAGCGTCATGTCAGTCGGCATCACTGTTTAATGACACACCGCAATCGCGAGCAAGCTCGCTCCCACAGGTTTTGCTCCAGGCTTCAGGTAATCAACGAACCTTGAACCGCCCCATGATCGAACTGACGCGTGCATTGGCATCCACCAGTTGCCGGGTATTCAGCTCGCTGGCCTGACCGCTTTTCACCAGTTCATCCACCATATGACGAATCTGCACCATGCTGCGGTTGATCTCTTCGGTCACCGCACTTTGCTGCGAGGCGGCGGTGGCGATTTGAGTGCTCAGGCCGTTGATGTGGCTGACGGAACCGGCCATTTCATCCAGGCCGGAGTTGACCCGTGCTGTCGCGTCGGCGGCGGACTGGCAACTGGCCTGGGTGTTTTCCATCGCAGCAACCGACGAACTGACGCCCTGGGTCAGGCGCGTAAGCATTTCATTGATTTCCGAGGTGCTGGCCTGGGTGCGGCCGGCGAGGGCGCGGACTTCATCGGCGACCACCGCAAAACCCCGACCTTGTTCCCCGGCACGGGCCGCCTCGATGGCGGCGTTCAATGCAAGCAAGTTGGTTTGCCCAGCGATGGCGCCAATTACCCCGAGAATCTCGGTGATGCGTTGCGCGTCCTGCTGCATGCTTTCGACTTTGTGGGTGGCGCTGGCCACTTCCTCGATCAGCGCAACCACGCTGCTCGACGCTTCGCCCACCACCACGCGCGAACGGTCAGCGTTTTCGTTGGCACGTTTGGTGAAGGCTGCCGTCTCGGCGGCATTTTGCGCGACGCTTTCAGCGGTCGAACTCATCTCGGTAATGGCGGTGACGGTTTGATCGGTTTCCGAAGCATGACGCACCAGAATCTGACTGGTATGGGCCGAGGTGCGTTGCAGATTGTCCAGGCTCGACGCCATGGCGCCGGTGGCCTGGGTCACTTCACCGATCATGTTCTGCAAGTAGACGATAAACGCATTGACCGAATAGCCGATGGCGCCCAGTTCGTCCTCGGCGCGGATGGTGATGCGCTTGGTCAGATCCGCATCGCCCGCAGACAGCGCGTCGATGTTGGCCTTGAGGATTTTGAGACGCAGGACCAGTTGGCGAATCGCGTAGATCTGCAACAGCCCTAGCAGGATCACCATTGGTATTTGCAACAGGCTCAGGGTGCTGAGCACGTCGTCGCGCTGGGCGGTGATCAGTTTGCTCGGCAGGGCGGTAGCGAGGAACCACGGCGAGCCTTCGATGGGGCGCATGAAGAAAGTGCTGTCTACCCCGTTGTTGTCGAATTCCACGCGCTGCGACTGGTCACGGTTTTGCAGGCCGGCTTTTACCTGACTGGCAAAGGGTGAGCTGCTCGCCAGTTCACTGATGTTTTTCAGGACGATGGGCCCGCTGATGCGCGAACTGTTGCTGATGATCTTGCCGTCGGCTTCGACGATCAACATCTCGGCGCCAAGGTCTTTTTCTTTTTGCGCGATCAAGTCATTGAAGAAGCCCAGCGTCACGTCGATGGTCGACACGCCGTACGCCACGCCATTTTTCAGAATGGCCATGGCGCAGTTGGTGCGGGGCTCGGCACTGGCGTCATCTTTATAAGCTGCCGCCCAGGCACATTGGCCACGTGGCGTTTGCATGCCGCCCTTGTACCAGGCCTGGTCATAGTAGTTCGGCGCAGCGTCACTGTTCCAGAACGTATTGACTGCCAGTTTGCCCGAGGCGTCGCGGTGCCAGAAGGTGCTGAATTTGTTGCGCCCGGCTTCACGTTGGCCGGGCAACGGCCAGATCCCGCCGCCAAAGACTTTCAATTCACCGTACTGATCCACCAAGCCCGGCAACACCGTGTCGATACCCGCGCTGTCGAGCAACGGAATGGTTTGGGTGATGCTGCGTTGCTGCGCCTGAACCTTGTTCAGTTCGCCCTGAATTTGCCGGGCGACGTCGGCGATGCGATTGAGGGCCACCTGTTCTTCGGTATGGCGCAGTTTCGGCGCGACCAACTGGCTGATGCCGACCACCGTCAGCACAAACAGCAACAGGATAAACAGGACCAGAAACAGCGTGTAGCGAGCCTGGATCGAACGGAATGTGGGCATGGGACCGGTCCTTGTGTGCAGCACTTTTATTATTAGGTTTGGATGGGGCGTCGGTGCTTCAGCGGGTTATCGGCTTGCGCAGGGATAGCTTGAGGTACGATCGTCCAAGAAACGGGCATCGGCAGTAGAAAGAGCGTCAACTCCAAGGCGCTTATAGGTGTGGCCCGTTCGGAGGAGCGGGCCAGGCACCGTTACTAGCGGTCGAGCAACTTCATGACTTCCTCGGGGTAACGCAAGCCTGCGGTGGCATGGGCGGGGAATATCGCTTCCAGCGCTTTCAGTTCATCTGCGCTAAGTTTCACCTCCAATGCCTCGACGTTTTCTTCCAGGTATTTGCGCTGTTTTGTGCCGGGGATCGGGATCAGGTAGTCACCTTGTGCCAGCACCCAAGCCAACGCCAATTGGCCTGCTGTCACGCCTTTCTTTGCGGCCAGCGCCTGTACTTGCTGCACCAGCAACAGATTCTTCGCAAAGTTTTCCCCTTGAAAGCGTGGACTGAAACGACGGTAATCATCCGCCGCAAAGTCGTCCGGGCTTTTCAGCGCTCCCGTCAGAAAGCCACGCCCCAGCGGGCTGTAGGGCACAAACGCCACGCCCAGTCGCTGGCACGCGGCCAGGCAGCCGTTCTCTTCCTGGTCGCGGCTCCACAACGAATATTCACTTTGCAGCGCGCTGATGGGGTGCACCTTTTGCGCTCGTTCCAGCGTGGCAACGGAAGCCTCGCTCAAGCCCAGGTAACGTACCTTGCCGGCCTTCACCAGTTCGGCCATGGCCCCGACGGTTTCTTCGATGGCCACCTGCGGGTCGATCCGATGTTGGTAATACAAGTCCAGGGTGTCGATGCCCAGGCGTTTGAGCGTGCCGTCGATGGAGGCATGAATGTAGTCCGGGCGGCCATTTACGCCCCGTGCGGTGGGGTTGGAAGGATCGCGAACAATGCCGAACTTGCTCGCCAGGAATACTTGGTTGCGTCTGCCGATTATGGCCTTGCCGATCAATTCTTCATTGGTGTGCGGGCCGTACATGTCCGCGGTGTCAAGCAGGTTGATCCCCAGCTCGAGCGCCCGGTGGAGGGTGGCAGTGGCCTCGCGGGTGTCCACGCCGGTGGTGTAGAAATCGGTCATGCCCATGCAGCCCAGGCCGATGGCGGAAACCTGCGGGCCGTTTTTGCCCAATTGACGTGTTTGCATGAAATCAACTCCCTGTGGTGTGAGCGCACAGTGTCGACCTCGACAGAAACAAGATAAACCGGCTAAAACTGCTATCACTGTTCGTATTTTCTAAATAATCCTCGGGGTTGCCAGACCAATGGACCGTTTTAACGCCATGCGCGTGTTTACCCGAATCGTCGAACTGGGCGGGTTTGCCAAAGCGGCAGACAGCCTGCAATTACCCCGCGCCTCGGTCACTGTCTTGATCAAGCAGCTTGAATCGCATCTGGGGGTACAGCTACTGCAACGCACCACGAGACAGATCAGCCTGACCCTCGACGGCGCGGCCTTTTACCCGCGTTGTGTGCGGCTATTGGCAGACCTTGAAGAGACTGAGGCGGTGTTTTCCGCCGCTCGACACAATCCCAAAGGGTTGTTGCGGGTGGACATGCCGGCAGGCATTGGGCGCTTGATCGTGATTCCCGCGTTGCCGGCGTTCACCCGACGTTATCCCTTGATCGAACTGGAAATCGGTCTGAACGACCGTCCAGTTGATCTGATCCGCGAGGGCGTCGATTGCGTGTTGCGCGGCGGCGCCGCGCTGGATGATTCATTGGTGGCGCGTCCGTTGGTCATGCTGGATCAGGTGACGTGTGCCAGCCCTGACTACTTGCAACGCCATGGAACGCCTCAGTGTCTGGCAGACCTCGAAGGTCACCGGATGGTGGAGTATTTCTCCGCCGCCACCGGTAAGCGATTTGGATTGGAATTCCAGGTTGATGATGACGTTCAACTCATGGATTTGCCCAAACAGATAGCGGTCAACAGTGCCGACGGTTACCTGGCCGCGTGCGAGGCGGGGTACGGATTGATTCAGACCCCGTATTACCACGTTGCCCGTCAGCTCGACGAAGGCCGTTTGTGTGAAGTGCTCGCAAAAGTGCCGCCACCAGTGATGCCGCTGACGGCGCTGTATCCGCCTCACCGCCAGTTGTCCCCGCGGGTGAGGGTGTTTGTCGACTGGCTGGTGGAGCTTTGCGCGCAGCCGGGTCTTGACGTTCACAGGAGAAGGTCAAGCGGCTGAGCAGGTGCTGTCCAATGCCCTGACGTTGCGCTGCAAGTTATCGTGCAACTGTTGCATGTCAGGGCAATGCAGAGAGAGGTGACGCGGCTGCGCCCCTCGGTGAAACAGCGCAAACCAACCGTTACTGTGCAGGGCGGGCATCAATCCACTGAAGGTGAAACCCAGTATCGTCAAACGATGCAGGTCCTCGACGAAGTGGCGTGACAGCTCGACTTTCGCCGAAATCAGCCAATGGCCGGGCAAACTCCGGAGTTGATCCAGCAATGCGTCGCTCAAGCGCTGAATGACAACGACGTGGCGTTGGTAGTGTTGCCTGATTTGCAGCGGCATCGGTGCTGGCAACGCCGTGGCCCGATAAGTCCCGAACACATCGCATAAGCGTTGCATAAGCCTGCGACAACTTTCAGGCCATTGAATGTCGGGCAACGGGCGTCTATGCCCCTCAGCCAGATAACAGCCGATCACAATGGTTTCCAGCAGCGGCGTGGTGAGCGGGGACGGCGCGTAGTCAGGAAGCAAACCCGTGCTGTGAAAGCCGATGCTGTGGGCCATACGTTGTGTATGGGAATGGTGCGTGACTTGTTTGATCAAGACGTTCTTGTTCTGTTGTGCATTCGCCTGCAACAACAATCTTCGTCCCAATTGTGTCGCGATACGCTGCCCTCTCGCCGCGGGGTGGACCACGCTAAGGGCCAGCTCAGGTGTGTCCGACAACAAGTCACGGCATAACGCGGCATGCCCCAGCACGCGTTCACCGTCGACCGCCAGCATCGAGAACCATTGGCCGTCGGCATTTTGCTGACTGATCATGTTCGGCAGATAAACGTCTGGTCGAGGGTAATATTCTCCGTAGATCTGGCGAAACAACTGGCTTACGGCGGCTGCATCCCCCGGCTGGTAGCGACGATAAACGAGTGCCGACATCACGCAAGCTCCGTTGACGGCGAGCCATACTCGCGCAAGTCCAGGACGCGCATCTGTTTGCCTGAGCGTGGATGAAGGTTCAAATCGGTGATTGCACAGGACGCTACGCGCAATTCCATCAACCCTTGGCGATTCAGCTGACCAAGGCCGGGATAATGGGCGGCCAGCGCATCATGCAGCGCACTGCAAAGGTGGACGGTGTCGGTGGATGGCATGGAAGGCACCCACTTCACTGTCACGAGGTCTTTGACGCCCTCTTGCTCGATCACCAACTGCCATTGATCGCTGCCGGCGATGCGCTGCACGATCAACACGATTTCATCAATCAGCAAAGACAATGTCCCTACCCGAACCCGTTGACTGTGGGCACTGCGCCCCTTGAGTGTGAATTTGCGCATCGGCGTGGCGCTTGGCTCGCGCCAGCAAGCGCGGTCACCCACGGGATACCGCAGCAGGGGCATAAGCCGGCGCGTCAGGCTGGTGACCACCAGCAAACCGGTACGGTCACACTCTTCGATGGCTTCGCCGGTGTGTTCATCGACAATTTCCAGCAGTGTGTAAGGTTCAAACGTCCGATGCTCGCCCAAGGCACAGTCACGGCTACTGGCCCCGATCAGGCCGGCATCGACGCTGGCGTAGCCGGCGGAAGCGATGCGCGCGTTGGGGAGTACTGTCTTGAGAATGGCGATGTGCGCGGGGAACAGACTTTCGCCGCCGTACAGCAGCGTATCGACGCCGCACAGTACACGTTGATGGCGACCCAGGTAGGCGGCAAATTGCAACAACTGGGCGGGTACGCCGGCCAGCACGTTGATCCGATGCTGATCTACGGCATCAGCCAGTACGTCCATGTCGACATTGCCCGTGAAGGGAAACTCGCAAATCGAGTGTGTGACGTGGGCGAGTGAGTCGTGGAAGAACACGAAGCTGGCGTAAAGATCACCGGAAAAAAACAGATTGGCGACTCGGTCGCCGTTCTTCAGTTGAGAGGAAATGCTGTGTGCAAATGGGGTGACCAATGTCTGCCATTCAGTGGGGGTATAAACGCTAAGTTTGCCGTGACTGGTCGAGCCCCCGGTTTTAAACACCAGGCCATCGTTCATGTGTCCTGTGAGCACGGGCCAATTATTCAAGTCGTGACTGTCTGCCCAATATTCATCCGCGTTTATTAATGGCAGCGCTTTCAAGGTAACTTCGCCCACGGGCAAGTCTTGCAGATGTTTGCGGTAAAAGTTCGAATGCTGCCTTATGAAGGGCACGAGTTGTTCAAGCGAATAAATGGAATTCACGGGGCTCACTTTTTATCAGGCATGTCTACGGTTAAAAGACAGGGTGTTGCAAATCAGCGGTCTGTTTGTATTCGATTATCAATAACGAAGGGTGTTTTGCCGCTGTGCTTGTTTCGTGTGAAAGCCGATTCCGCACACTCTTGAACTTCTACTGTTAAAAAGCCGTTGTTTACCGCGTTCGACAAGGCTTCATCGGTCAAGAGGGACTGGCGAACATTGCCGCTGTCTGAATTGACTAAAACCCGCAGCCGTTCCATGCCGTCCAGTGCGTGGTCCAGCTGAATTTGAATCGGTCTGCCGACTCGTTCTTGCAGCGCCGATGGCGAAATGAACTCTGTGCCTATCCGCAGCAGCTTGCCGTGGCGCTGAAGCAATTCGAACCGCGGCGATTCAAGTCCGCAAGGGCAGGGGCCGGGCACCCAGCGACCGGTATCGCCTACGTCATAGCGGCGCACGTTCTGACCTTGGCGCGCCCGGGAGGTAAACAGCAATCGTCCGATGTCATCGGCCTGAACCGGCACATCCTGTTCGATCTCGACGATTTCCAGATGCTGGGTATCGCACATCAAATGAAATACCCCATTGGCCGTCGCTGCACACGCATGCCCCAAAGGGCCGGCATCGACCGAGCCATACATCGCTGAGCGAATCTGCAACACTCCACAACTTTCCATCAGGCGCAGGCTGGCCTCTGCCGGGTGTTCACCGCCGAGGAACACTTTTTGGATGCCACCGTAAACGCGCAGGCGTTCCTGTTCGTTGAAAAACAGACGGTGCAAGGTGCTCGGCATGCCAATCAGCACGGTGATGCGGTGGTCCGCGATCATTTGCGCTATTTCGCCAAAGTCGTCATTTGGCGGTGCCCCCATCGGGAAATGGGTCACCTCCATCTGCTCAAGCACCTTGGTGAAACTGGAAAACCCGCCATACAAGCCACCGCCGTAAAACAGGTTCATCACCCGGTCCGTCGATGGGTCAAGGCCGGCGGCGAACATGCCGTCGGCCGCCGCGCGCATTTGGCGCTCGAAGTCGCGATAGCTGTACCCGGCCAACGCCGGGTTGCCACTGCTGCCACCCGAACGAAAATACAGCTGGGCTGCGCCACTGATGGGCTGGGCCATGAACGCGTTTTTATCGAGGATCGGCAGCTGGTGTAAGTCGGGAGCGGTCGGACGCACGTCGAGTGTTGCGCGGCCCCCTGCCACATCGGGCGGCAGGCTCACCGAGAGACGGCGACTCAGACGCGACAGCGCGTACACACCATCATGCGGTTCTCCGGCGTAACCATCCTGAATAGAACCGCAGGGCGCAATGCGCGTGACCCCCGCGTTGACCAGTGTGCGTACCAGCTGTGGCGCTTGTGCGGGTGAACAGATCAGCGCGCAACTCTGCAACACGGTACGCCACGGCAGCAGCGCCTCGGCGATCAAGTGTTGCGGCACGGGTTTGAGCATCAGCGTGCGGAACAGTGGCGATGGGGCCAGTGTTTGATCATGCTCCCAGATGATGCGCCATCCCGGGCCGTTCCAGACCTGGCCGGTCTGGTTTGCAAAGCAGAGATCCAGTCGAGCCATGGCGCATCGGGTGGTGATTTCCGAAGCTTCCTGATCGGTCGGGGTGAGTGCCGGCCACTGCCGGGCACGGCGTTCAAACGCTTCGACCATTTGTTCACCCAGCCCCTGCAAAACCATGGGATCGTCACTGTCGACCAACAGCCATTGCGGGCTGGAGCAAGCCTGTTGATCCAGACTGCAGACTTCATCCACCAAGGCATCCAGCGTAGAGGCAGTGGCCGCGTCTGGCGACAGGTAAGCGAAACTGATTCTGTGACCCCAGTCGATCCAGCGACATCCGGCCGGGATGTGTTGACGAAGGGCTTTAAGGGACGCTTCGCCGCCCCAGGCTGACACGCCATCGGCGTGCGTGCAGAGTTCAGGGATCTGTGCCGTACTGACAGGCAGCACCGCGACGAAATCTGCCAACCTGCCGCTGGTGTCACACTGCACCAGTGCCGCGAGTAACCGAGCGGTCACTCCTGCGTCGCTGGAACTGGGGCGCAGCCAATTGATGTTGCCGGCCAGCAGGCTTTCGATGATCGCGCAGAACGCCAACAGCGGTGCATTGCCTGGCGTCACATGCACCACCAGCCCCAGCGGGTGCCAGCTTTCAAAACTCGTTTGCCGGTAGTCGATACGTCGTAGCGAACGGGGTTGGTCGCCCAGTTCTCGTTCAAGCTTGGTGCTGAGGCTGCTGCGCTGACAGAAGTCGACGAGCCCTTGGCGTTGTTCATCGTTGAGGGGCAAATCAACTGTTCGAGTCTGCAATTGCAGGGCAAAACGAGTGACGGTTTCAATCACGGTTTCGCTGTCGATCGGTGCACTCAGTAGCCGTGGCAATTGTTGGTGCAGTTGCTCAAGGGTCGCCTCAAGGGTGACATCGCTACGCAGTTGGCCATTGATCAAGTACATGTCATGCCCCTCCCATCAGTTCGGACGCGGCCATTGCGCAGCTTCGGCTAGCGGTTGTTCCCGCGCGTCCATGCAGCTCAAACCAGTCGGTCGTCAAGCCACACCCGCAGCTTGCGCCGGGGTGCAATGTCGCCAGATCGCTCATCACCACGGCATGCGCCGGGCTTGAAGAAATGTAGGGCGACACGAGCTCAAGCAAGCCGCGCCGACCATACGGCTGAACGGTGAAGTCGGCGGCGTTGCGTATGAAGACTTTCGAGTAGATCGGCACATGAAAATGCTGATGAGCACACTGGACGTAAGGCACGGCATGCTCGACGGCTCCGTAGCCATCCCTGCAGCGAGTCAGGTCGATACCCAATTGGCGATTGATCCGTTGATACAACCCTGACAGAGACATTTCCTGCGCCGCCTGGGTTTTCCAGCCCCCCCCGAGAAACACCAATGATTCGCTCGGCAGCTTGAGGTCCGTCAGGCCGGTGTCGTCCATATGTTTCAACGCATGGGACAGGAACGCTGGAAACCCGAGAATGCGCACGGGCAAGCCTTCTTCAGCAAATTGCTGCAAGGCGTGGACAACCCCGAACGGGTCGAACGCGTGCCCATTTCCCGTGCGGCGCAGTCCATAGGCGACTCGGTTGACGGGGGCATAGCTGCATAGAAACTGATCGGTGAAAGCGGTTCCAAGGCTAATGACTGCCTCGGGTTCATAGCTCAGTAGCAAATAGTTGCAGGGGCTGCCTGGAGTGTCCCAGCCGTAGTGCCGAAAAATGTGGCTCACCATGCCTTGGGCGGCAGCCATGCTGCGTGTGTCATAGCGCATGCGACTTTTTTGGCCGCTGGTCCCGGACGACGTCAGCTCAAGTGCGTCTTTTCCCGGAGAACCCAGCAATAAATGGCGCTTGAAATAGTTGGCAAAAATCGGCGGCAGTCTTGACCAGTCATCCATCGATTCCAGCGCGTTGGCATCAAATCCATTGGCGTGCAGCCAGCGCTCATAGCCTGGCGTGTGTTGGCAATGGAACAGACTGATTTCACTCATCGCCCGATCAAACAGGCCGTCTGGTACCGAATCCAGGCAATAGGGTTTCGTTAACGCGCAAAGCGCATCGGTATAGGGTAAATGGATCATCAGTGGACCTGTGCTTGGGGATCAGACGGTAAGTGCGACAGCGTTGCGGCGTAGAAAAAACCGCAAGGGCAACAGGCATAGAAGCCCGGCGATGCCCGCCATCAGGGAGAAGGATTCATGGCTGTAACCAGCGCCGACGGCCGCGAGCATCGAACCACCGCCCCCCATGATGACAATCGAGATCATGCCGATCATGGCCGAGACCAGGCCTTTGCTGTCATCGCTTGAGAACAACGCAAGGCGATAGAGTGCGGCGTTGCTCATGCCGAGACCGACCGCGTACAGCCCAAGACAACCGATCAGCAACGGGGTCGAGACGCCGTAGGCACTGAGCGCGATCAACGCGATGAGCCCACCGCAGAACGGCCAGAGCGCGTATCGAATCAGTTGTGGGATGTCGGTCTTGGCGATCAATCGATTGAGTATCAGGTTGCCAAGAATGACCGCGGCAAACACCGGGATTTGCCACAGGCCATACGCAAGCGGCGAAAGTCCTTGGTTGTGCATCAGCAACAGTGGCGCCAACCCGATCCAGGCAATCAACGGCAAACTCATGATGCCCAGTGCGACGCTGGCGCTCAGGAATCGCGTGTTACCGAGCAGTGCGGCATAACGGCGCACGGTACCACCCCATTCAAACGGCACGGTCATCAGGCGTTGACCGTCATGGCGTAACGTTCCCACGGTTTCCGGCATGTACACATAAAGTGCCAGCCAGACCGCCATGCCGCTCACGCCCAGCAGTAAAAACAGTTCCCTCCAGGTCAGCCATTCCAGCAGCAGGCTGCCCAATAGCGGGCCGAGGAGGGGAGAAAGCAGTGCGACATTTCCCAGCAATGCCATGATTTTTACCGCGTCCGCTTCGCAGAACACTTCCTGCAATGCCGGGTAGCTGACGGCGATGACAAACCCCAATCCCATGCCCTGGATCAGGCGTAGTCCATTGAACGCATAAATGCTTTGCACACTGAATGCAGCACTGCAGGCGAGGGCGAATACCGCCGAACCGATAAGTAACATTCTACGGCGACCAACGTGATCGGACAGTGGTCCGATAAGCCACTGCAAGAGTATCCCTCCTGCCAGATACAGATTGAAAGCGAATGGGACATGTTGTGCACTTGCATTCAAGTCATGAGTGACAGTCAACATGGCCGGCATGACCATATCGCTGGCCATATAAGTCAGTAATTCGAAAAACGTTATTGCGAAGCAAAAGCCAAGCAAATGATACGGGCTTATATTGATCAAAGGCCTGTTCATATGTTCCCTGTTTTTTGCGGCGAGTTAATGGGTGTGTGCTCTTGTTGCGCGGTAAGAGTATCCAGCGATCAGGGGGGGCTCTAATGAAGGATTGAAACAGGACGTTTCAGCTGTTTGCAAGATGATGCAATGTGAATCACAGGGCGGAAAGTATTAATGGGTTTAACGAAAATGCCCGCGACAGCGCGGGCATTAGTTAAGAAGTTATCGGATTGTTCCTACGCACTAAAGTAAATAATGTATAGCCCTTATTCCGGTCGGAAGTTATCGATGCTCGTAATAACCGGGCCCGCCACGGTCATAGTGGTGATCCCCGTGCCAACCGCCGTGGGGGAAAACGATGCAGCCACTCAAGGCCAACAGTGCGATCAGGGGAATCAGCAGTGTGATTCGACGAAACATTTCGAAATCCTCATGGTTAGCGCCGCTATGAAGCCAAATCTCTTCATCGGCTGTAACATGAGACCCCGTTTACAGCTCGCCATCCCCGAAGAAATGTAGGGGGCTGGCATGCGTTCGGATACAAAGTGGATACATTTTCAGGTTCAGGAACTCGCAATGACTCAATCGCAACGTTTGAAATACTCGATTTTGATCTCTCTGGTTGTGCTGGGGATCATGTTCGGCCTTTCGTATCTGCAAAACGAAGGTGTCATCAGCGAGAAGCTGTTTCAGTACATCGCCATTGGTGTGGCGGTGGTCGTGGTGGTGATCAACGGCGTGATGCGTCGCAAGGTCAAGCCTTGAGCGACGTATCTTCAACGGGTGAATCGCGATGGAGCATGGCTACAGCGTGCGGATGCAGACTGTAGCTTTTGTCCGGATTGAGCGTGATCACGCCTTCGCTGCACAAACGTTTCAACACTTCCCGCACGCTGAGAAAGGACAAGGGAATATCCAGGTCCAGCAACTGACTGTGCACGCCCCGCACGCCGAGACTGCGGTCGCTTTCGGCGGCGACCAGCAGGGCATCGATGACTTTGAGGCGAATCAGGCTGGTGCGCAGGCCAAAGCTTTTGAGCAGCAACCGGATACGCTCATTGGCGTTGCGCTCGCCGCGCGGTTCGAAAATACCGGAGCCTATGGCAGGGCCCGAGGGTGCATTGCTACCGTCCATTGGCAGTTGCGAGTTGTACATGCAAAAACTCCTTTTCCGAGCCGGCCAGAAAATGTGAAGGGGGCTCTCAGTCATTTAGACGTATGAGCACGACAAATAATGAAGGCCCAAATGTAGAAAATTTGTCAGCGCCATGTGAGCAGCCTGTGAGAAAGCTATTTGGAATGGCTTTGCGAGCCTAAATTTTTGTCTTTTGTTTCGTTCCTGAAAGAAGGCTGGGTGTTTGTCTATTCGATCAGGAGCGGGTGTGATTACTTTCAGGCAGTTAACCAGGCTAAGCCTTGCGGGTTTGTTAGTGGCGTTGAGTCTTGCGGCAAACGCCCGCAGTCAGCCAGAACAGGCGAGCGCTGACATTCGCCGCACCAGTTTCGGCGTGCCTCACATTCGCGCCGTCAACGAACGGGGGCTCGGTTATGGCATCGGGTACGCCTACGCGCAGGACAACCTGTGTTTGCTGGCCAACGAAATTGTCACCGTCAATGGTGAGCGCTCCCGCTATTTCGGGCCGGAACAACGGACTGCCGAAGAGCGCGAGAATCTGGTCAGCGACCTGTTTTTCACCTGGCTGAACACACCAGATGCCGTTGCCGGTTTCTGGCAGGCGCAAACGCCCGAAGTACAGCAACTCATTGACGGTTACGTCGCCGGATATAACCGTTCGCTGGCAGAACGCCGGGCACAGGGTTTGCCTGCACAGTGTCAGGGAACCTGGGTGCGCGAGATGACGGCCCAGGACCTGGTCAAGCTGACCCGTCGTCTGCTGGTCGAAGGTGGAGTAGGGCAGTTCGCCGAAGCGTTGGCGGGTGCCACCCCGCCCCAAGCCGTTACGCAATTGTCCGCTGAGTTGTCGTCGTTCCAGGTGGCGGCCTCGCGCATGCAGCGGTTTTCGCTGGATCGCGGGAGTAACGCCGTGGCCATCGGCAGCGAGCGTTCTCTCAACGGTCGCGGGATGCTGCTAGCCAATCCGCATTTCCCCTGGGTCGGCGCAATGCGCTTCTATCAGATGCACCTGACCATTCCCGGCAAACTGGATGTGATGGGCGCTGTGCTGCCAGGGTTGCCGATGATAAACATCGGGTTCAACCAGCACCTGGCCTGGAGCCACACCGTGGACTCATCCAAACACTTCACGCTGTATCGACTGCAGCTTGATCCCAAGGATTCGACCCGCTACCTGCTCGACGGCAAGTCCTTGCCGATGAAGCAACAAACCCTGGTGGTGGATGTGCAGCAACCGGATGGTCAGACCCTGCCGGTTTCTCATGTGGTGTACAGCACGTCCTTCGGCCCGATCGTGCAATGGCCCGGAAAACTGGCGTGGGATCATCAATACGCGTACAGCCTGCGCGATGCCAACCTCGATAACGATCGGGTCCTTCAGCAGTGGTATGCGATGAACCAGGCAAACAGCCTCAAGGATTTTCAGGCCTCGGTGCACGCCCTCCAGGGCATTCCGTGGGTCAACACCCTGGCCGTGGATGATCAGGGGCAAACGCTGTACATGAACCTCTCGGTGGTGCCAAACGTCAATGCCGAAAAACTGGCCCGGTGCAGCGATCCAGGGGCCGGGTTGCAAATGATCGTGCTAGACGGCTCCAACAGTGCCTGCGCTTGGGACATTGACCCGCAAGCGGCGCAAAAAGGCATTTATGCCGCAGATAAATTACCGCAGTTGTCGCGCAGGGATTTTGTGCAGCACTCCAATGATTCCGCCTGGATGGTCAATCCGGCGCAACCGCTCACCGGGTTCTCGCCGCTGATCAGCCAGGAAGGCGAGCCTTTGGGCTTGCGCTCGCGTTTCGCACTGGATCGATTGAGCACGCTCAACAAGTCCGGGCCTGTGACGTCGGCGGATTTGCAACGGATGGTGATGGACGATCAGGTGTACCTGGCCGGGCAGATCATGCCAGATTTGCTGCAGTTCTGTTCGGGTGACCTGGGCGGCGATGCTACGGCGCTGAAGCCGCTGTGTGCCAGCTTCAAGGCGTGGGATCGCCGTGCGAATCTGGACAGCGGGCTGGGTTTTGTCCACTTCCAGAATGTCATGGAACCCTTGCAGCAAAATCCGGATATCTGGCGCGTGGCGTTTGATCCCGAAGATCCGCAAAACACCCCGAGAGGCCTGGCCATTGACCGGTCGGATGTTGCCAAGGCTCTTCGCGAGGCGATGCTCGCTTCGGTTGAACGGGTGAAAACCCAGGGATTAAAGCCCGCCACACGTTGGGGGGATGTTCAGGTGGTCAGCAGCGGCGGTCAGCAAACGCCGATCCATGGTGGACCCGGCACATTGGGCATCTACAACGCCATTCAAAGCGTGCCGAGAACAGATGGCAAACTTGAAGTGATCAGTGGCACGAGCTACTTGCAGGTGGTGACCTTCGATGACAAAGGACCGCACGCTGAAGGGTTGCTGGCGTTCTCGTTGTCCAGCGATCCGGGGTCGAGGTATGCGCGGGACCAGACGCTGGCGTTTTCGAAGAAGCAATGGAGTGTGCTGCCGTTTACCGAACAGCAGATAACGTCAGACCCGCAGTATCAGGCGCAGACGATCCGCGAGCAGGATGGAAAAGCAGCAAAGTTGGCTGCGCATTAACTGCAAAGGCACCTGGATCAAAAAACGAAGGCCGCACCCCACAAGGGTTGCGGCCTTCAGCTTTTAGGGGTTTGTAGCGGCATGGAGTTGAGGACCGGATTGCCGTCCTTGTTGCGGGTCAGGTAAACCGGCAGAACCTTGGGCAAGGACGCCACCAGGTTGTTGAGCTCCTTGATGTTGTAGATACCGCCGAGACGGATCTGGCCGGTGCTGTGGTCGGCCACCATCACGGGTTTGCTCAGGTAACGATTGATCAACGGCAGGGCATCGATGAGTGCCAGGTTATCAAGCACCAGTTTGCCACTGCGCCAGGCCAGCGAATTATCGTTGGCGTAGGTCTGACTGATTTGCGGCGTGTAGTCACCTTGTTTAAAGCGCGCCTGCATGGCGGGACCCAGACGTAAACCATCACCGGGCAGGTCGTCGTTGCTGGTGACCAGCACCGACCCTTCGATCAGGTTCACACGGACTTGGTCCTCGTACATCCAGACGTTGAATCGGGTCCCGGTGACCCGGATCCTGCCACTGGCGGCCTTGACGACCAGAGGGTGAGTCGTGTCATGGCTGACGCTGAAGAAGGCTTCGCCCTTTTTCAGCGTGACCCGGCGCTGATCCTTGTAGTTGCTGAACGTCAGCTCACTGCCAAGATTCAGTTCCACCTGACTGCCGTCGTTCAGGGTGACCTGGCGGACCGTATCACCGGCTTCAAAGTGTTGGTATGAGTTGGGCAACCAACCCAAACTCCACCCGCTGTACGCCGCCAGCGGCAACGCCAGGGCGCACACGGCGGCGGCAATGCCGAGACTGCGCCAAGGCGTGACAGGTTTGAGGTGCGCAGCATGATTGACGGCATCAGGGCGCGGCAGATCTCCGGCGACCTCCCAGATCTCCAGCATGGCTTCATATTCGAATGCATGCAGCGGATGGGCGTCATGCCATCGTTCGAACGCTACCCGTTCTTCAGTCGTGCAGTCGATGGCATGCAAGCGCATGCACCAATGCGCCGCGGCATCGGTGATCGCGTCATAGTCGTCTGGAGATAGAGAATTGTCGGTCATTGACTCATCCTGATTTCCGGCATTCTAACCTTGCGGGTCAGTCTGCGAGAACAGTCGTCATGGCAATTAACCATCAAATCCTCGCTTTTTTTCAGGTCAGGGCGTACTGACGTGGAGTTGTCGTCCCAGATGACCGATCAACCAGGCAACGCTGTCGGCGTTACTCAGTTGTACTTTGAGCCTGATCAGGGGATCTTTCTTGAACGTGTGCCGGGCTCCGCTCAGATTTTCTGCACCGGTCAACGTCAAGACAAAATCCTTGAGTTTCGAAGTATCTTCAAGCGTCGTATTACCCAGTTCCTCCCACTCGCCGGTATCAGGGTCCAGAATCATGAACAGTTGGGTATAGGGCGTCTTGGCTGAAAGAGCGGTGCTTTGAAGCTCGGTCAACCCTGTTTTGAGCAAGTGGCCAATCGAGTCTGACGACTCAATCAGATCAGCGAACGGGCGGCTGGCATCGAGGTAGCTAATGTCTTCGGCTTTGCAGGCGAGGTGTGCCAACTCATGAATAATCGTCATCGCGCGGCTATGGGCGCCGATAGGGAAATGCGTGTCACGCAGGTGCTGGCGGTAGTGCTCAAAGCCGGGACTGAAGAATTTATCGGCCAGGTGAATCTTTTGTTTCGCGTCATTCGGAACGATGAAGGCGAACGTATGTTCCGCGCCTTCGATCACTCTGCCGACGACAAAACGAGAGGAATCGGGCTTTCTCAGAGTGGGGTCGAGCAAGGCTGAAAAAACCCCCTGGATGGCTTGCTCAAGCTGTTCCACGTACGCCGGCAATACGTGCGGTACGCCGATAAAGTCTGCGACCAGTTGATGAATCGGAGTTGCGGTGTCGTCAGCATTCTTCAGCAGTTGCACATTCCGAAAGCAGTTCCAGGCATAAGTGGTTGCCTGGTCCAGTGCCTCGTCAATCTGACGCGCCCTGAATGGAAACAGTTTGCGGATTTGCGGCATTCCACGGGCGTCGACGTTCATGCCTCCCCACACCGCCATGGTGGTATCCAGTCGATCGAGAAGGCTGAAGTGAGGCAGGGACGTTTCCCGATCCAGGACCCATTGTTTCGCTATGTTTTGGCGCAGTACAGGGCCACGGACTTGGGTGCCGGCGATGCGCCATCGTGTGCCACGCTTGGCGACCGGATACACCTTTCCTTCAACGGGAGCGTACTGTTTGCGGGTTGTTGGGTGGGTATAGAGCCCAAGCGACGAGTCTGGTGTCAGTGAACCCAGGTCGACATCGATGCCCTCATGCCGGCTGACCTGCGTACGTTCGGCAGCAGTGATGTCGACATCATGCCAATTGAACCGGCGGGCGGACGCCGCCGATGCAGACGCCTGGGGCGTTGAAGGGACTGAAGTCTGATTCCCCAGCGATTGCCGTAGCGTCGCCAATTGAGCAATGCCGCTAATGAATGCGCTTATCGCTGGTCCCCAGTTGTGCGTCTGCAGGTCTTCAGCGGATTGCTTGAAGTTGCGGTAACTGCGCCAAACCGTAAGGGGGTAAGTGAGTTTTCCCATGAAATAAGAGAAGGCCTGCTGCAGGTCTTCACCCAGCACGTGTTTGATGGTCGTCCATTCCGTGGCTTTTTTGTCGTCGGACTGACAACCGAGCAATCTGCCCAACAGCGCCATGTTGTCATTGAACAACAGGCTGAACAGGTGCCCCTTGATCGCATTGGACGCCAGTGTGACCTCGCTGGCGTGATTCCCGGAAAACGCTGATGTTGCTCGTGTGGCTCGGTTTGGCGTGATCGACATCCGGTTTTCCAGCCGTGTCCGGTCGGGCTCCGGCAGGTTTGTCAGTATCCAGTCGAACAAGGGGCCTCGTGCTTTCAACTCTGTCAGCAGTTGCGCTTCGTTTTCATATTCCTTGATTCCGTGTCCAGGGCTGTGTGGCGCAACAAGGATTTGGGGTGCTGCGTTGTCGGTCGCCGAACCGATCAGATAGACCCCCGCAACGGTGATGGCCTGTGCCGGGTTGATCCCCAGGAACTCGAGCGGGCGAATGATTGCGTGGGCACCGTCGACTGCCGCGCGGGCGATGGCGTCGGGCATGTCCATGATTTGCTTGATCAGATCAAACCCGGTTTCGCTCAGGCGTTCTTGCAATTTTTCTGTGTGGGCGTAATGCAACAGTTGCCAGGGCAGTTGGCGGTAAAACCGTTGTCTGCGATTCGTATTGGCCGGGGTGTCGGCAAGAGCCCCACTCAGTATTTTTTGCTGTTGCTCCGCCGTTTTCAGGTTTCGTACCAGGTCCTTGATGTAGCGTTCGTCCATTAGTTCGGGAATCACGCTGCTATCAAGCGATTGCAGTTTGAATCGGGCCTGGTCCAGTTCCTTGAAATGCGTCAATGAAAATTCGGTGAGGGTTTGCACACTGGGGGGTGAAGTCGGCCGCGCGCTGAGCTGGATCTGAACCTTGTCCGGGTCGATGTCGAAGGTGTCTGCCTTGAGTTGTTGTACCAGTTCGGCGTGAGCCGTGCGCTGCACTGACCGCAGGCCCGTCAGGTAATCCTCGTCGTTTTTGACGTTATCGAGGTATTGCTGAAGCAGTTCTCCGTGCAGCACCAGGTCTTTAATCGAGGCGTTGGCCAACCCTGTTGGAAGTTTTTGTTGAGTCGTCAGGGACAGGGCAATATCCGTCGCACGGCGTAATCCTGTCAGCGGTTGCCGTAGCGCCACCAGGTTCAGCAGGTCCGTCAATGTCGAGGTGGGGAGCGCCGTGTCCAATGCGCGAGAGAGGCACGTCTGGTCGAGATGGACATAGGGCTTTTGAAGGTGATCGAGAAAATGCCCGTGGGTCCGTTGCAGCGGTGCCAGCGTGTAACTTTTGCCGGGTAATCGCTCGCCACGACCGAGGTTCTCCAGGAGTGTTAACCGCAGCGTGCGGTCCTTCAGACGATGATCAAGCGCGGTGCGTAATCGTGACAGTGACTCAAAGGCCTCAAATCCCGACGCCGGCGTCCACAAGACTGACTTGCCCGAATGTTTCGGGTCCAGTCCGCCTCGTTCAGTCAATACAAAACAGCTTGCCAGTTTTAACGGGGCGGTAAGGTCGCCTGGCTGCAGCGCCAGGGAAAATACCTCCGGCAAAAAGCCGTTAAGCGCGGCTCGTTGCAAGTGAATCGGGCTGTCGAGCACGGTTTTGATGATGGCCTGTTCCGTCGAACCGAGAGTCCGTGTGACCGTGCGCAACTTCAGTTCTGTGCGTAATGCCGTTGCCAGGGTATGTGCGAAACTCGATTGCAGGTTCGCCACCGATGAACTGACCAGGTTTTGTGCCTGCGCAAGGGTCCGCAGGCCTGGGGGAATAGCCGGGTGCTTGTCCAGCAGTTGATCGAGTGCCTGTTCTACCGACTCAAGGCGCACCAGACCTTCCTTTGCTGACTCGGCTCGCACGGTGACCGGTCGCGAACTCCAGCGTTGATCAACCCGTGTACTCCAGCGGCCGGCGGCATCGCAGGCCAGTAGCCGGTCGTCGAACAGGCCACGGACATCCAACGCATTATCAATCAAGGCATGAGGGGACAGCGTGCCATCGCTTTCACGGTAACGGCTCAACGCATGACTGAGGTTGTCCCGCTGCTTGCCGAGGATGCTGGCGATGACTTCTTCAAATACCGGCTCGGTGACGGGGTGTCCTTCAATCAAGCACTGCTCAGGCGGCAACCCCAGAAAGGTGCTGCGTTCATCCAGCGACATAACGTTGAGCAACGTGTCTTCATGCCCCTCGCTTTTGAGCATTTGCAGCACGATTTTCTTGATCGCGGACAACGTGTCGGTGGCTTCGATGCCGCGAGACGGGGTGTACAAAAATCCCAATGTATCGGTGCCGCCAATCATCAAGGCCGAGGCCAGCTCCACGTAGTGCTTGAAGGGAGCAGTGACCCGTATTTTTTCGACGCGCAGCGCAGCGTCCGTAGGGCCGCGGCTGACATTCATCAGTTGCAGGTATTCCTGCGTCGTTAACGTGCCCTCCTGGCGCTGGAGCAGGAGCTTGAGGTGGAACGAATCGCGCAAGCCCTCGCTGAAAAACGCTCGGCGTGACAGTCCACTGCTCATGGCCGTGTTCCAGAACACGTCGAGCTGGCTGTGCAAGTGCGGTGTGAAGCTTTGGGCGATCTCTTTTACCGCACTTTCCCAAGCAAGATTATCGGCACCGCTGCTCACGCCGTGCCCTGGATGGGCAAAGACCCTGGAGTCGCCCGCAGGCCACTGGTTGGTCAGGTAGAAGTGGAGGAGGGCATCACTGAGTGAGCGCTCGGCAATCGTGTGATGGTCTTCACCTTCGTTGAAGGGGGACGCTGTCCTGACAAAACACTTCAGTCGAGTCAGACGCTGGTCCAAACCGGGAAACGGCTTGTGCAATGCATGTTTCAGCGTGTCATCCAGCATTGATTGCAAGGTCGGTGTTTTAAGCAGTTCGCCCATCATCGCGTTGATGTTCAGTGCCTGACACTGCTCAAGCCTGATCTGCTGATCCTGAAACACGGCGCCGGCGATTTCTGCCGTGGAAATGTCGGGTGTCGCGTTGACGGACAGCGCGCAGCGTTGTTCGATAGAGATAAAGCGAAACAGCTCCTGTTTGTCAGTGTCCGACGCCAGCCACTCCTTGAGTTTGCTTTTGAGCTCGTCCATGTCCGCAAACTTGATCAAGCCTTTCCACGGTGTGTATAGCGTGACCTCGCCGTCCTCCGGCCGGCTCATGGCAAACGTGCCGGCCAATGGAATATCCGGTGTGCCCGGCCTGTTCAGTGACAGCAGGTAAACGTACATGGGGTCTTTTTGGGCGGTACGGGCGATATCGGTCGCCAAATACACGTTCTTCAACCATTTCAGGTCGGCGAGGGTGAAGTTCAGTGCTTTTTCGCGGTCACCGGGCTGCCGCGCCGTGGAGGCGTGTTCTGCCTCGTCGAAAAAATAGGGGACCAGTGGATCAGTCATGGCTTTTCCTCGATGTAGTGGGGGGAGGAAAAACGGTACGGTCATTGAAAAGCTTGCGTGCGGTACATATTGCTTGAGCCAATCGTGTGGCTCAGGCTTGACAGGATGCCGGTAGAACAGCGCTTAATCGGCGACGCTTTTGGGTTGCCCTGTAACCTTGTTTCACCCTGTTGCCCGTACTCAATAATAAAACTGGAGCTTCAGATGACCGCATCGCCCGAAATGGCCGTCAGTTCGAACACCCAAACGCTCGATTTCGACGCGCTCGTTCAATTGCTCGAACAGATTTTTTTACGTCATGGCACCTCTGCCAACGTCGCCAGGACCCTGGCTCTCAATTGCGCCGGCGCCGAGCGTGACGGTTCTCACAGTCACGGTGTGTTCCGCATTCCCGGTTATGTCTCGACATTGAACAGTGGCTGGGTCAATGGTCAGGCTGTGCCGGTGGTTGAAGACGTGGCCTCGGGATTCGTCCGGGTCGATGCCGGCAATGGCTTCGCCCAGCCGGCCTTGGCAGCGGCACGCGCCCTGTTGGTGGAGAAGGCGCGCAGCGCAGGCATCGCGGTGCTGGCGATTCGCAATTCTCACCACTTCGCGGCTTTGTGGCCGGACGTCGAACCCTTTGCCTACGAAGGGCTGGTGGCACTGAGCGTGGTCAACAGCATGACCTGCGTGGTGCCACACGGCGCCGACCGTCCACTGTTCGGCACCAACCCGATCGCATTTGCTGCCCCGCGCGCGGATGGCGATCCGATTGTCTTTGACCTGGCCACCAGCGCCATTGCCCATGGCGATGTGCAGATCGCGGCCCGCAAGGGCGAGCGCTTGCCGGCAGGCATGGGCGTGGACAGCCTCGGGCAGCCGACGCAGGATCCGAAAGCGATTCTTGAAGGCGGCGCACTGCTGCCTTTTGGCGGGCACAAGGGTTCCGCCTTGTCGATGATGGTGGAGCTGTTGGCGGCAGCGCTGACCGGCGGGAATTTTTCCTTCGAGTTCGATTGGTCGAACCATCCTGGGGCCAAAACCCCATGGACCGGGCAACTGCTGATTGTGATCGACCCGAGCAAAACCGCCGGGCAAAACTTTGCAGAGCGCAGCCAGGAACTGGTGCGGCAGATGCATGGCGTTGGGCTCAAGCGCTTGCCGGGTGATCGGCGCCATTCGCAGCGGGCCAAGTCCGCCACTCAAGGCATTACGCTCGACGTCGAGACGCTGGCGAATTTGCGGGCACTCGCACAGTAATCAGCAATTTTGTAGCCGGCATGAAAAAGGCGAGCCAATGGCTCGCCTTTTTGCTGTGGGCAGCGTGGAGGCTTAACGACGACCCAGCAGCAACCCGACCACCAGACCAAAACCGGCAGAGATGGCCACGGTTTGCCACGGATGACCGCCGATATAGGTTTCGGTGGCTTCGACGGCGGGCCTCGTGCGGTCGCGCACGTTGCTGACCGAATCCCGAGCCTGCTGGAGTTTCAGGGCGATTTGCTCGCGCAGTGTCTCTGCTTCCTCGCCGACCAGAGCGGCGCTGCTGTTCAGCAGTTTTTCCGACTCTTCGATCAGCGTGGTCAGCTCGCTGAAGGCCTGATCCTTGATTTGGTCTTCGGCGACTTGTGCAGCGGTTTTCCGAGCCATTGAGGTACTCCTTGCAGGTAAGTAGGCAGTGAACAATGGAGTCACGCGCAGGTGAAAAAGTTGCAGTGAATTTTCCCGTCGACCTTGCCGGATAGAAAATTCCTGAGTCAGACATTTCGTCCTGCAGTGTAAGATGTCGCCTATTTTACGCAGCAGGAAATTTCCATGAGCTTCAATCTGGCCGACAAACCCCTCGCCGAGCGTGCGGCGCTGGAAGATGAAAAATCCCGTCTGTTCGACCTCTGGCAAAGCAATCTGGGTAAATCCAAGGGTGAGGCCGCGCGGTTGTTCGGGGAGCGCGCCAAGCGTAAAGGCAAGTGGGCTGAATGGGTCCGTGCCGAACTCGACGCGATGTCGCCGCCAGAATACGCCAACATGGTGCGCAGTGAAGTCAATCGCCTCATGGCTGCCAACAAGTAAGGCCGGACTTCAAGCGAAACAGGCGACAATCGCTTCGCGCACTTTCAACACCACCGGGTCGAGTTGCGTGCTGGTACGCCAGCCCAATTCGATCGGGTAACGCGGTAAGGCCAAAGGGCAGGGCAGCAGCGCCAGTCCACTGAGCGCCGCAATGCTCTCGGCGGCATGCGCTGGAATGGTCGCCACTGCCTGGCTGCCCTTGAGCAAATGGGGCAGCGCGGCAAAATGGGTGGTCGACGCGCACACCCGACGACTCAGCCCCAGCGCCGCCAGTCCTTCATCGGTGATGCCGATAAATCCGCCGGACGACACCAGGATGTGTTCGCGGGCGACGAACGCTTCAAGGCTGAGGGTTTGCTGTTCTGGGGCCAGGCTGGCGCGATCGGCCAGACAGAGGTATCCGCCTTCTCCCAACACCTGACGGCTGAGCAAGCGCTCGGCTAAACCGCCGGCGGTGATCGCCAGATCAATGCTGCGGTCCATCAAGGCGTGGGCGACGATCTGGCTGTGAGTTTGCCGGAAGATCAGCCGCAACTTCGGCGCAAGCCGGGCAATTTCTTCGATCAATCGTCGGCCGTAGGCGATCTCGAAATCATCCGACATCCCCACCGACACTGAGCGGCCTTCGTATTGATGGGCCGCCGGATCGACCATCGCCAGGCTCTGGCGGCATTTGTTCAGGGCATCGCTGACCACCGGTTTCAATTGATTGGCCTTCAGCGTCGGTGCCAGGCCACGACCGGTGCGCACGAACAACTGATCGCCGTACACCTCGCGCAGCCTGCGCAACGCGGCACTGACCGCCGATTGCGTCACGCCCAGGCGCAGGGCCGCACGGCTGGCGCTGGACTCTTCATGCAGCGCTTCGAAGACTTTGAGCAGGTTGAGGTCGACATTGGCGATATTCATGGTGTTCATATCATTCAGCAGCGAATCGGGCTTTATTCATGATCCCGTGGCGCCGGAGAATGAGCAATACCTGATGCCAATGGAGTCACTGCGATGCCCAAGTCAATCGTTGCCGCGCTGCAAATCGGTGCCTTGCCCGGCGGCAAGGCCGATACGCTGGAGCAGATTCTTGCCTGGGAAAACGCCATTGCCGAGTCCGGAGCCCAATTGGTGGTGATGCCTGAAGCCTTGCTCGGCGGTTACCCCAAAGGCGAGGGGTTTGGCACGCAACTGGGTTATCGCCTGCCGGAGGGGCGAGAAGCATTCGCCCGGTATTTCGCCAACGCCATCGATGTACCCGGCGCCGAGACTGAAGCCCTGGCCGGGTTGTCGGCACGTACCGGTGCCAACCTGGTGATTGGTGTGATCGAACGCGCGGGCAGTACGCTGCATTGCACGGCACTGTATTTCGACCCGCAGGCCGGACTGATCGCCAAACACCGCAAGCTGATGCCCACGGGCACCGAACGGCTGATCTGGGGCAAGGGTGATGGTTCGACGTTACCGGTGATCGACAGCCAGGTCGGCCGAGTCGGCGCGGTGATTTGCTGGGAAAACATGATGCCGCTGCTGCGTACCGCGATGTACGCCAAAGGCATTGAGGTCTGGTGCGCGCCGACGGTGGACGAGCGCGAAATGTGGCAAGTCAGCATGCGTCACATCGCCCATGAAGGACGCTGCTTTGTGGTCAGCGCCTGTCAGGTCCAGGACTCACCGCACGCCTTGGGCGTGGAGATTGCCAACTGGCCGGCGGATCGGCCGCTGATTGCAGGGGGGAGTGTGATTGTCGGGCCGATGGGCGACATTCTGGCCGGGCCGTTGCGCGACGGCCCAGGGCTGCTCACAGCGGAAATCGACACGGACGATCTGATTCGGGCGCGCTATGACTACGACGTGGTCGGGCACTATGCGCGGCCGGATGTGTTTGAGCTCAGCGTCGATGAACGACCCAAACCCGGCGTCCGCTTCACCGCATAACAAATGGATTTGTGGTGATCATGATTGCGGGGTTTGGCGAGGGACTGCGATCGCGCCCGGCAGGCTGAGTTTGCCGGTATCCGTGAACCGCATCGTGCCAAACAATCCGCCCGCCAGTTTGCCGCGCAACACGTAAGGCAGGTTATTCAGCGATTGCGTCTGGCTCAGTCCGAGGGTCTGACGCAATACCGAAAACGCCGAAACGCTGACCGGCACCGTCAGCACTGTTTCAGAGAAGCGCGCAATCGAACCCGACTGATCGCTCACCCCTGAAGCCAGCGGCTGTCCGTTGACCTCCAGGTCCAGCGCCACACCGTTGTAGTCGATGGGGCTTTCATTAGGGTTCTGCACACGGATTTTCACCGCAAAACGAATTTCCATGCCCTGGCTTTGCAGCGGTTCGATGCCGACCACATTGATGTTCAACGGATCACGATTCGGGAACAGGGCGCAGGCGCTCAACGACAGTAAAAGCAGAGAAAGCAGGACGGCGTGGACGCTACGCATGAAAAGGCTCTCAAAAAGAAAAGGGCTGAACCGCTCACGGCTCAGCCGTTGAGCCTCACGGGCGGTTCAATTGTGCGACAGCCTCAGGCATTGCGGGTTCAGCGTTGGCTGGCACATCGGGGTTTTCCATGACCTTCAGGATCGAGGCTTCCGGATCGAAATCGTCTTCCTCCAGCGCCATGAACTCCTCGGGCAGGAAGATGTTCAGCACGATAGCGCACAACGCCCCGACGGTAATTGGCGATTCAAAAATGTTGTGCAACGCCAGCGGCAACTCGCGCAATACCTCAGGCACCGCCGCGACGCCCAGACCCAGGCCCAGGGAAATCGACACGATCAGCATGTTGCGTCGATGCAGGCCGGCTTCGGCGAGGATCTTGATCCCGGCCACCGCCACGGTGCCGAACATCACCAGTTCGGCGCCGCCGAGCACCGGTTTGGGCATCAGTTGCAGCACCGCGCCGATCATTGGGAACAACCCCAATAGCACCAGCAACCCGGCGATGAAGAACGCCACGTAACGACTGGCCACGCCAGTGAGCTGGATCACGCCGTTGTTCTGCGCGAACGTGACCATCGGCATGCTGTTGAACACGGCGGCCAAGGCGGAGTTGAGGCCGTCGGCAAGCAGGCCCGATTTGATCCGGCGAATGTAGATCGGGCCTTTGACCGGTTGCCGGGAAATCATCGAATTGGCGGTCAGGTCACCGGCGGCTTCCAGCGGCGACACGAGGAAAATCACCGCAATCGGCACAAACGCGACCCAATCGAAGTTGAAGCCGTACTTGAACGGCACCGGCACACTCATCAGCGGTACGTCCGGCAGGCTGGCGAAATTGACGTCGCCCATCAGCCAGGCGACGACATAACCCAAGGTCAGACCGATGACGATAGCGCCGAGGCGCAGAAACGGCACGTCGACCCGGTTCAGCAGCACAATGGTGCCGAGCACCAGGGCTGCCAGCGCCAAATGACGGGTCGAACCGAGATCCGCCGCACCGAAGCCACCGGCAATGTCTGTCATGGCCACTTTGACCAACGACAGGCCCATCAATGTAATGATCGTGCCAGTCACCACCGGTGTGATCAGCCTCCGCAATTTGCCGATGAACTGGCTCAGTGCGACTTCAATGAACGCCGCAAAAAAGCAAACGCCAAAGATCGTCGAGAGGATTTCATCGGTGCCACCACCCCGTGCCTTGACCATGAACCCGGCACTGAGAATCACACTGATGAACGAAAAACTGGTGCCTTGCAGACACAGCAAACCAGAGCCGACCGGGCCGAACCGTCGGGCTTGAACAAAGGTGCCCAGGCCGGAAACGAACAGCGCCATGCTGATCAGGTAGGGTATTTCGCTTTGCAGACCGAGGGCGCCGCCCATGATCAGGGTCGGCGTGATGATGCCGACAAAACTCGCCAGCACATGCTGCAAGGCGGCGAAGACGGTGGCGGTCAGGTGCGGACGGTCGTCGAGGCCGTAAATCAAGTCGTTGTTGCGCAAAGCGGGGGCTTTTTCAGAGGCGGTCATGGTGGGTAGCGTGCCAAACGGCGGGCCGGTTCAGAAAATGGAGGCGCAGGATGCCAGCAGTGGGCAGCGAGGGCAACGAAACAAAACTGCCTGAAAGGTCAGGTTTCGCTGAACGCGGCCAGCAAATCTTGCTCAAACGCCTTCTGCGCATCCCCCGGCACCTGAGCGCGATGCCGCGCCAGATGGAACGCCACTTCAAAACTCATCTCGCCTTCGCGCACGGCGCGCAACAACCCTTTGTCTTCCCAACTGCGGGCAAAGTGGTTGGGCAAATAGCCGACATGTTTGCCGGACAGAATGAAGGCGAGGGTGCCTTCGACCTGTTCCGAGCGCGCCGAGCATAATGTGCCCTGAAACGGCTCGTCACTGCGCAAGAAGCGGTAAGGGTGGTCGACCCGGTCGCAAGCTTGCAGCGCGTCATCGTCCGGCGCGTCATCGGTGAACAATGGATGACCAGGTGCGCAGTACAGGTGCTGGGTTTCGGTGAACAGTTCGTGATAGTCAAACGCGCTTTGCACTTGGGAGAAATAGCCGATGGCCAGGTCCAGCCGTTGCTGCAGCAGCAAGCGTTCCATTTCCCCGGGCATGGCACTGATGAGTTCGATGCGCACCGATTCGTCCCGTTCGCGAAAGCGCCGGATCGCGTCCGCCACCTGTTGCAGCACCGATTGATCAAGGGCTTCGGACAAGCCCAGACGTACTTCGCCGATCAATCTGCCGGCCACACCGTTGGACTGATGGCGAAACGTTTCGATGGACTCAAACAGTCCGCGCGTCGCGGTCAACAGCTGCTCGCCCTTGGGCGTGATCTTGAATCCACCCTTGCCGCGACTGCACAAGCGATACCCCAGCCGTGTTTCAAGTTTAGCCATTTGCTGGCTAATGCTTGATTGGCTCAGGCCCAACTCACCCTGGGCTGCGCTGAAGCCGCCGCACTCGACGACGCGGACAAACAGGCGCAGCAGTTGCAGGTCGAGATCGTGAAGTTGCCCAAGCATCAAACATTACTCCGCCATAAAGTCAGGTTAACAAACTTGATATTTCGCCAATGTAACCGAGCGCGCAACCTTCAACCACTTCCTCTGGTCAGGTGTTCGTCATGGCTCCCGTGTTCAAGCTGTGTTTTCCCGCGCTGTTGCTCGCCATGGCCGTGTCGGCCCAGGCGCAGGAAAAGACCGTCAACCTCTACAGTTGGGCCGATTACGTGGCGCCCGAAACCTTGCAGGCGTTCGAAAAGGAAACCGGAATTCACGTGCGCTACGACACGTTCGATTCTTCGGAAGTACTGGAAACCAAACTGCTCACCGGCGGCAGTGGGTATGACGTGGTGGTGCCTTCCTCAAGCGTGTTGGCCCGTGGTCTGGCGGCGGGTGCGCTGAAGGAAATTAACCACGAAGGGCTCAAGGGTTACGCCAACCTCGACCCAGACCTGCTGGAAAAACTGGCCGCCGTCGATCCCGGTAATCGCTATGGCGTGCCCTACACCTGGGGCACGCTGGGTTTGGGAATGAACGTCGAAGCGGTGCAAAAACGCCTGCCGAATGTGCCGCTCAATAGCCTTGACCTGCTGTTCAAACCGGAATACGCCAGCAAGCTGAAAGACTGTGGCATCGCGATTCTCGATTCGCCACAGGAAGTCATTGGCTTGGCACTGCACTATCTGGGTAAAGATCCCTACAGCACTGACAAAGCTGATCTGACAGCTGCCGAGGCGTTGTTGCATGCTTTACAGCCAAATGTGCTGTACGTCGCCACCGGCCGGCAGATCAGCGACCTGGCCAATGGCAGCGTGTGCCTGGCGCTGACCTACAACGGTGATGCGAGCATGGCGGCCGATCAGGCACGCAAGGCCAACAAGCCGTTTGAGGTGGCGTACCGGATTCCCAAGGAAGGCACGCTGGTCTGGCAAGACAACCTGGCGATCCCCAAGGACGCGCCGCACCCCGAAGAAGCCCGGGCCTTTATCGAGTTCATGTTGCGCCCCGAATCCGTCGCGTCGCTGACCAACACGCTGTTTTTCGCCACGGCCAACCAGGCGGCCACCCCGCTGGTGGACGAAGCCGTGCGCACCGATCCGGACATCTTTCCACTGCCCGACATGCGTGCACGCCTGTACGCCGACCAAAGCATGAGTCTCAAGGACTTGCGGTTGCGCACGCGCCTGTGGACCACATTCCGTAGCCGCCAATAATTAAAAAGGAGATCACCATGGACGTCCCGATGCAAAACGATCAGGCCATGACCCGCGACAGCCTTTATGGCACTTCTGCCGAAAGCACCTACGCCGGCATCACCAGTTTCATGCGCCGCCGCTACAGCCGCGACTTGCGCGGGGTCGACGTCGCGGTCAGCGGGGTGCCGTTCGACACTGCCACCAGCAACCGCCCCGGCGCACGTTTCGGACCACGGGGTATTCGCGCCGCGTCCACCGGGATTGCCTGGGAGCGCCACTGGCCGTGGACGTTTGATCCGTTCGATCACTTAGCCGTCATCGATTACGGCGATTGCGACTTCGATTACGGTTCGCCGCACACGGCGCCAGAAAGCATCGAAGCGCACGCCGAGCACATCCTGAACAGCGGCAGTGCGATGCTGACGTTCGGCGGTGACCACTTCATTACCTACCCGCTGCTCAAGGCCCATGCGCGTAAACATGGTGCGTTGTCGCTGATCCACTTCGACGCCCACAGCGATACCTGGCCAGACGCGGACGGCAAGCGGGTCGACCACGGCACCATGTTCTGGCACGCGGCCAAAGAAGGGCTGGTGGATCCGTCGCGGTCGGTGCAGATCGGTTTGCGCACCACCAATGACGATCATCAGGGATTTCAGGTGCTGGACGCGCGTCAGGTGCATCGCCAAGGCTGTGAGGCGATTGTCGAGGCGATACGGGCGAGGGTTGGAAATAACCCGGTGTACCTGACGTTTGATATCGATTGTCTCGACCCGGCGTTTGCGCCGGGTACCGGGACTCCGGTTTGCGGGGGCTTGAGTACCGTTCAGGCACTGGAAATTCTGGGTGGATTACGCGGGATCAATCTGGTGGGCATGGACGTGGTGGAAGTCGCACCGGCCTATGACCACGCGGACATTACCTCATTGGCCGCAGCGACATTGGCCATGGAAATGCTGTGCCTCTACGCCGCCCGCCACAAGGTCGATCGGTAGTACAACAATCCAATGCGGGAGCGAGCAAGCCCGCTCCCGCATTAGACTGCTGTCAGGCCACCGGGATGATGGGCAGGTCGAGGACCTGGTCACCGCTAAACCGTGAAAAAGAGCCGGCAAGCGTTTCGTGCGGCACACCTTTGGCCACATCGCTGACACCATCGAGTCGCGACAATTGATCCGCGCTCAATTGCACGTTCAGTGCCCCCAGCGTCGCATCCAATTGCTCACGGGTGCGCGAGCCCAGAATCGGAATCAGCGCAGTGGTCGAGCGCTGGGCTTTTGCGCGCAACCAGGCAATGGCCACGTGCGTCGCGCTCGCTTCCAGTTCGGCCGCAACGGCGAGCAGCGTGTCAAGAATGGCGGTTTCCCGGGCGCCTTTTTCCGCATGAATCAACATGCCGAGTTTGGAGGCGCGATTGTCGCCATCGCTGGATCGGTATTTGCCGGTGAGAAAGCCGCCACCCAATGGCGACCATAATGTCGCGGCCAGGCCCAAGGCTTCTGCCATCGGCAGTTGTTCACGTTCAGCAGTGCGTTCCGCCAGGCTGTATTCCACCTGAATCGCTGCAATCGGCGAAAAACCACGCACTTCGGCCAACACGTCAGCGCGGGCGATGCGCCACGCCGGGAAGTTTGACAGCCCCGCGTAATGGATCTTGCCGGCGCGCACCAGATCATCGAAGCCGCGCAAGATTTCTTCCATGGGTGTCACGCCATCGCTCATGTGCGCCCAGAACAAGTCCAGGTGATCGGTTTTAAGCCGGGTCAGGCTTTCTTCTACGGCGCGAACCATGTTTTTACGGTTGTTGCCGGTGTGGGAAATGCTCGCAGACGGCGTCGTCCCCAAGGTGTACTTGCTGGCGATGACCAAGCGATCGCGCTCTGCCACGATAAATTCGCTAAGCATGGCTTCCGACTGACCCGCCTGATAACCGTTGGCGGTGTCGATGAAGTTGCCGCCGGCCTCCAGGTAGCCATCAAAAATACGCTTGGCTTCGTCACGCTCGGCACCGTGGCCCCAACCCGTACCGAAATTGCCGGCGCCCAACGCCAGTTCCGAAACCCGCAAGCCGGTTTTACGGCCGAACACTTTGTAATGCATGGAGTGACTCCTGAAGAAAGACGCCGGGATTGGATTTAAATGTTTAGCAACATGTATTAAATATGATGCGTGTAATCTATGCGCGTCAATGCACTTTACCCACGGAGGCCAAATGGGCGACCGTCGGTCCTGGTGGTATTGAGTAAAGCGGCGGCCAACGTTGGCCAAGATTACCGCCGTGTCGGCCCCTGAAGCCCAGGACGCATTGCGGGGCCGGCCGGTTATGGCTATCCGGAAAATGTGGAGCCGCATGGGTTCGCGGGTAGCAGCCCTGAGGCGGTGGCGTCAGTTCGGACGTATACTCCCGCGCATGAATGTCGACTCTCCGTTAAGCGCCTGGCAACACGCCATTGAAACCAAGGGCTTCGTCCAGGACGAAGCCCAGGAACACGCCGTGTGGGCGCTGCAAAAATGCCACGAAGCCTTGCATGAAGGGCGAGCGCCGATGACTGGCGTTTACCTGTGGGGGCCGGTCGGGCGGGGTAAGACCTGGTTGATGGATCAGTTCTATCAAACCCTGCGCGTGCCGGCCCGGCGGCAACATTTCCATCACTTCATGGGCTGGGTGCACCAGCGTTCGTTTCAACTGACCGGCACCGTCGACCCCTTGAAAGCGCTGGCGCGGGAGTTGAGTGAGGAAGTGCGCGTCCTGTGTTTCGACGAGTTGTTCGTCAATGACATCGGCGACGCAATCATTCTCGGACGCTTGTTTCAGGTAATGTTCGAGCAGGGCGTGGTGGTGGTGTGCACTTCCAACCTGCCGCCGGATCAGCTTTACGCCGATGGCTTCAATCGCGACCGCTTCATGCCCGCGATTGAAGCGATCAAGCGGCACATGCAAGTGATCGCGGTGGAGGGAGGCGAAGACCATCGCCTGCATCCGGGCACTGCATTGCAGCGTTACTGGGTGACCAATGACGCGCACCCCGACGCACTGGGCGAGGTGTTCAAGGCGTTGACCGTGGGCCAGTCCGTGTCCAGCGACCCGGTGACCGTAGGTTACCGTCACGTCAACGTCTTGCAGGCCAGCGCCGGCGTGCTGTGGTGCCGTTATGCGGACCTGTGCGAGCAACCTTTTTCGGCCATGGACTTCATGGCCCTGTGCGACACCTACAGCGCTATTCTGTTGAGTGAAGTGCCGAACCTCAGCGCGCAAAAACGCGAAGGACGCATCGCCCGAGGCACCGAAGACGCCGCTGAGCACGTTGTTGCAGGAGACCGCGAGCTGCCGCAACTGTCCGTGCACGACGATGGCGTGCGGCGTTTCATCGCGCTGGTGGACGAGTGCTACGACCGCAAAGTCCCGCTGTACCTTGAAGCACTGGTGCCGATGGAGGCCTTATACACCGAGGGTTATCTGGAATTCCCGTTCCGTCGCACGTTAAGCCGTTTGAAGGAAATGCAACTGCAACGCTTTGCTGAAGCCTGACTGTCGGGAGCGAACATGAATCAGCCCCTGTCTCACCATTTGCTGACCATGGCTTATCAAAACGCCTGGGCCAATTACCGACTCGCCAAGGCCTGGAGCCTGTTGACTCCGGTGGAGCTTGCGGCCCCGCGAGTCAGCTTCTTCCCCAGCCTCATCGCAACGCTTAATCACATCCTGACCTGCGACTGGTTTTACGTGGACGCACTGGAGCGCGAGTTGCGCGGTGATGATCCACATCCCGACTGCTACGTTTTTTTCAAGGATAACGAGCCGTTCGGCGTCGGCGCTAACCTCAAGCGCGAGCAATCGCTGGTCGACAATCGGTTGATCGCCTACTGCGAACAGTTGCGCGACGCCGACCTTGGGCGAATCGTGACCATTGCCCGGGACACGCCGCAACATGACAGCCGTTTGCGCCTGCTGTCCCATCTGTTCGAACACCAGCTTCATCATCGCGGCCAGGTGCACGCGATGCTCAGCGGCACCTCGGTTGCACCGCCACAACTGGACGAGTTTTTTTGTTCTGGCGAGTCGGGTTTACGGGCGGCGGATTTTGCCGAGTTGGGTTGGACCGAGACGCTGATCTGGGGTGTTTAAGGCAGGATCAGGTTGTCGGCGATGGTGAGTCAGGCTAATGTCCTTCGACTTTGCGGCGCGAGTGACGCGCCGGGACAACTCGACGGGATAGCAACGATGGAAACGGAATTCGCAGACATTCTGGTACTTCAGGCCAGTTACACCAACCCGGTGCACGCCGAGGCGATTGGTGTGGTGCTCAACGCCTATGCCCAGGACCCGATGGGTGGCGGGCATACGTTGCCCGAAGATAGGCTGCAACAACTGCCGGGGGAACTGGCCAAGCGTCCCCACGCGTTCAGTGTGTTGGCGTTTGTCGACGGCGCACCTGCCGGGCTGGTCAATTGCTTCGAAGGCTTTTCGACCTTTGCCTGCCGGCCACTGATCAACGTGCACGACGTGTCGGTGGTGCCGCAGTTTCGCGGTTTGGGGTTGAGCCAGAGGATGCTGCAAAAAGTTGAAGACATTGCCCGCCAACGGGGTTGCTGCAAAATTACACTGGAAGTGCTCGAAGGCAACGCGGTCGCTCAGGCGTCTTATGGCAAGTTCGGTTTTGCTGCCGGCATGTTCGACCCGACCCATGGCCGCATGCTGTTCTGGATCAAGAACCTTTAACCGCTCGGGCCTGAAAAAGGGCGCCCCTCAGGACGCCCGGCTGGCGAGATTTACTTCGGTCGATAGGACTCGGTCATTTGTGCGGTTGGATCGGTGGGTACTGGCAGTTCGATGTTTTTGATCTCGAAGCCATTTGCCTTTTGTTGGGCGAGATGCAATTTTTCGTAGTAGTAATGCATGCGTTCGCCACCGCGTTCTGCAAAGGCTGTGGCTGAACTGAACATCAACAGACTGGCGAGGATCAAGGTAGTACGCTTCATGGGTGTCTCCCATTACAGGTAGCAGGGCCTTTCGTCCGTGAACCAATGTCGAAAGGACATTATCCGCCGATTCGGTCAAATGGGAATGCGCTTGTCAGAGCTTGCAGTCGAGGCTGAACGTGATGGTGCGCGGGTCAGCCCAAAACACGCCGTTGTAGAACCCGACGTTGTCGTAATACATCGCAGCCGACTCCGCGTCGTCAATGGAAGATTCCCGCTTGTTCAAGGACGAGGAGAGAAGAGGGGATTTAGCGGAAACGTGAATTAATCTCGTTTTAAGGTGTTTTCCACGAGGCAAGGTTTTGTGCAGGGCACAGCAAAAGGGGCCGGAATCGGCCCCTGTCTGCGTCTACTGTTTTACGAGGGTCGGATCAACTTTCGGCTTCATCAGGCTGAAATCGATCAGCGGGCGCACCTGGCGCTCATAGGGGTTGCCGATCATCAATGGGCGCGGCTTGAAGCTGGCGCTGACCAGGCTCTTGCTGTGGTCCAGCTCATCAAAACTCAAACCGGCCAGATCTGCCCAAGTGTGAATCAGTTGCGAGCTGCTGTAAGGCCGGCTCAGGTCTGCAGCGAAACTCCAGTCATGGTTTTCACGCCATTTCGGTGATGCCCATGCCATGAACGGAATGGTGTACATCGGCGCAGTCGGCTTGTTCTCGTTACGCCCAAGGGTGGTGTGACCGACGGAGTCGAACACATCTTCGCCGTGGTCGGAGAGGTACAACAGGAAGCCGTTCGGATCGGACTTGGCGTAGTCCTTGATCAGGCTCGATACCACAAAATCGTTGTACAGCACGGCGTTGTCATAGCTGTTGTACGTCGGCACCTGATCGTCGCGCACGCCGTCCGGCACGCCTTTACGGTCGGTGAACTTGTCGAACGTCGGCGGGTAACGGTACTGGTAGCTCATGTGTGTGCCCAGCAAATGCACAACGATCAACTTGCGTGGCGCCGCATCGGCCAACGCCTTGTTGAACGGCTCGATCACGTCGCCGTCGTATTGGGCGGCGTTCTGGTTACGGTTGTTGTTCAGGTACACCTGCTCGTCGGCTTGCTCGGAGAAGGTCGTCAACATGGTGTTGCGCTTGGTCATGGTCTGCTGGTTGGTGATCCAGAACGTCTTGTAACCCGCCTGTTTCATCATGCTGACCAGCGATGGCGTAGTCAGGTAAAGGTCCGGATTCTCTTCGTCAGCGAAGGTCAGCACCTGTTGCAGCGCCTCGATGGTGTAAGGGCGCGGGGTGATGACGTTGTCGAAGACCGTCAGTTGGTCCTTGAGCTTGTCCAGTTCCGGCGTAGTTTCACGCGGGTAGCCATAGAGGCTCATGCGTTGACGGTTGGTGGACTCGCCGATCACCAGCACCAGGGTCGCCGGCTGGTCGACCCTCGAGTCGGCGAGGTTTTTCAGCGGTGGAATTTTGCTCGCGCTGTGCAGCATGTCTTGCATGCCGGCCAGGGTTTCGAGATAGCGGTGATAAGCCACGGCCATCTGCCAAGGCACGGCAGGCTCGATGCGGGTTTCGAACTTGTCGAACCCTTCAGCAAAATTGCCGGTGCGCGCGGTCTGCTTGGCCAGCGGGTAGCCGACCACTGCGATCACGATAGCCGTCGCGGCCACCAGTGCCTGCCAACGAGGAAGGACAACCGGGCGCAGGCGGGTCCACAGGAAATAAGCGAACAGCGTGTGGGCGAGGAACGCCGCGACCATCCACCAGGCAAAATACTGGGTCATGTACTCGCCAGCTTCAGAGATGTTCGACTCGAACATGATGAAGATGACGCTCTGGGAAAACTCCTGCTGGTATATAAAGAAGTAACCCAGGCTGGCCATTGAGCAGGCCCACAGCACGACGCCAATGACCGCTGCCATCACGCGCGTCTGTTTAGGGAACACCAGCATCGGCGCAAGCCAGATGGCGCTCATCACAAACGCCTGACGGAATCCGGTAAAGCCCGAAGTGCCGGTCAGTTGAATGAGTAATTGGGTGATGCCGGAAAAATACCAGAAGAACAGGAATAACCAGAGAAATCCTGCCCAATCGAAACCTTTCGCAGACGTAGTGCTGCGCTTAAACAATGCCATTCAACGCTCCAGCCAGAAATCACTTCGACGTCGAGCCATCCCATGCCGACGAACGGAAACCACACGAGAATCGAGCGGCCATAATGCGCGGGATTATCAGTAAGTATTTGTGAAAAATTTGTGAAGCGCTGGAGATTGCGAGGGTAAAACGAGACCGGAAACAGCGAAGCGCTGTCTCCGATTTATCTGAAAAAATCAGGCATGAGGCGCGCGTTGAGTCACGGGCAAAGGTAGCGATTGAGTGCCTTGCGTCAGCTGGCGCAGTTGCGCGAGTTCCTGCTTCAAGAGGTCGCGCTCTTCTTTCAATTGACGCAATTCATCCCGACGAATCGTAACGTAAAGGGTCTGTGCTGGCCGTGCTGCGTGTACTGTGCCCATTGCTCACCTCGCAATTGGTTGACTCAACTGTAGAACGCCCCCTTACAAGCGGGTGCTGATCTACTATCGGCGCTGATTTTGATTTCTTTTGCCTCACAAGGGAACTTTTTTATTTTTCGTGGTCGTTGTGTCTTCGGCGCGATTACCGACGTTATCAATCAGGATCGGGCACAATGCCCGGAAACTATGTGCCAACGCTCTGGACTAACCCCATGACTCACGTTGGGCTATAACCTTTGACACACTTTATTTGTAGTAGGGAGCATCAGCACATGCAACTCGGGATCATTGGACTGGGCCGCATGGGCGGCAATATTGCGCGGCGCCTGATGCTCAATGGGCATACCACTGTCGTTTACGACCGCAATACCGCCTTCATCGACACCCTGGCTGCAGAGGGCGCCACGGGCGTCGCAGACTTGCCGGCGCTGGTCGCCGGCCTGGCCAAACCGCGAGCGGTCTGGGTCATGCTGCCAGCCGGCGCACCGACCGAAGACACCATCGAGACCCTGAGCACCTTGCTCGAAGCTGGCGATACCATCATCGACGGCGGCAACACCTTCTATAAGGACGACATCCGCCGGGCCAAGACCTTGTCGGAAAAAGGCCTGCACTACATCGACGTCGGCACCTCCGGTGGCGTCTGGGGCCTGGAGCGTGGCTACTGCATGATGATCGGCGGTGATGCCGAAGAGGTTAAGCGCCTTGATCCGCTGTTCGCCAGCCTGGCGCCGGGCTTGGGTGACATCCCGCGCACCAAGGACCGCAAGTCCGATGACGATCGCGCTGAACGTGGCTATATCCACGCCGGGCCCGCGGGTTCGGGGCATTTCGTGAAGATGATTCACAACGGCATCGAATACGGAATGATGCAGGCCTTCGCCGAAGGTTTCGACATCCTCAAGACCAAGGCCAGCACGAACCTGCCCGAAGACCAGCGCTTTGACCTGAACGTCGCCGACATCGCCGAAGTCTGGCGTCGTGGCAGCGTGGTCTCCTCCTGGCTGCTCGACCTGACCGCCGACGCACTGGCCAGTGATCCGAAACTCGACGGCTATTCCGGTTCCGTGGCTGACAGCGGTGAAGGCCGCTGGACCATTGAAGCCGCCATGGAGCAGGCGGTGCCGGTACCAGTACTGTCGAACTCGCTGTTCTCGCGCTACCGTTCGCGTGGGCAAGGCACCTTCGGCGACAAGATTCTCTCAGCCCAGCGCTTCGGCTTCGGCGGCCACGTGGAGACACCGAAAAAATGACTCGTCTGATCCGCAATAAATCCAAGGCAGAACCCGCACCACCGACCACGCTGTTCCTGTTCGGTGCCCACGGTGACCTGGTCAAGCGCCTGCTGATGCCGGCGCTGTACAACCTGAGTCGCGACGGTTTGCTGGGGGATGGATTGCGGATCATCGGCGTTGACCACAACGCCATCACTGACGATGCCTTTGCCCGCAAGCTCGAAGATTTTATTCGAACGGAAGCGGCGGCCAAGGTCGGCAAGGGCGATCAAGCGCTTGATCCGCAGGTGTGGGCCAAACTGGCCCAAGGCATCAGCTACGTCCAGGGCGACTTCCTGGACGACAGCACTTATCAAGCACTGGCGGCGAAAATCGCCGCCAGTGGCACGGGCAACGCGGTCTTCTACCTGGCCACCGCGCCACGTTTCTTCAGTGAAGTGGTGCGCCGGCTCGGCGCCGCCGGTTTGCTGCAAGAAACCCCTGAAGCGTTCAGAAGGGTGGTCATCGAAAAACCGTTCGGCTCCGACCTTCACACCGCAGAAGCCTTGAATGCCTGCTTGCTCAAGGTGATGACGGAAAACCAGATCTACCGGATCGATCACTACTTGGGCAAGGAAACCGTGCAGAACATTTTGATCAGCCGGTTTTCCAACAGCCTGTTCGAAGCGTTCTGGAACAACCATTACATCGACCACGTGCAGATTACCGCCGCTGAAACCGTCGGCGTCGAAACCCGTGGCAGCTTTTATGAACACACCGGTGCCCTGCGGGACATGGTGCCCAATCACCTGTTCCAGTTACTGGCGATGGTGGCTATGGAACCGCCGGCAGCGTTTGGCGCCGACGCAGTACGGGGTGAAAAAGCCAAAGTGGTCGGAGCCATTCGCCCTTGGTCCACCGAAGAGGCACGGGCCAACTCGGTCCGCGGTCAATATGCCGCGGGCGACGTCGACGGTAACCCGCTGCCCGGTTATCGCCAGGAAAACAACGTGGCGCCCGATAGCACGACCGAAACGTATGTGGCGCTCAAAGTCATGATCGATAACTGGCGTTGGGTCGGCGTGCCGTTTTACTTGCGCACCGGTAAACGCATGAGCGTGCGCGATACCGAGATTGTGATCTGCTTTAAACCGGCGCCGTATGCGCAGTTCCGTGACACCGAGGTCGACGAGTTGCAACCGACCTACCTGCGGATCCAGATTCAACCCAACGAAGGCATGTGGTTCGACCTGCTGGCCAAACGGCCTGGCCCGGCGTTGAAGATGGCCAATATCGAACTGGGATTCGCCTATAAGGACTTCTTCGAAATGCAGCCGTCCACCGGCTACGAAACGCTGATCTATGACTGCCTGACCGGCGATCAGACGCTGTTCCAGCGCGCCGACAATATCGAGAACGGCTGGCGCGCCGTGCAGCCATTTCTCGACGCCTGGCAACAGGACGCAACGGTTCAGCATTACGCAGCAGGTGAGGATGGCCCGGCTGACGCCGATGAGTTGCTGGCACGTGATGGTCGCGTCTGGCACAGCCTCGGATGAGGGACGTCACGCAACAGCCCATCCGTTTTCTGCTCAGTGACATGGACGGTACCTTGTTGCTGCCCGATCACACGCTCAGTCAGCGAACTGTCGAGGCCGTCCGTTCGTTGCGTGAGGCCGGCGTGTTGTTCAGCCTGGCCACCGGCCGCCCGCCCAAAGCGATGTTGCAGCAGATTGAAGCGTTAGGCGTCGATGTACCGACGGCCGCGTTCAATGGCGGCACGATCGTCAATCCGGACGGCAGCTTGCTGGTGGCTCATTACTTGCCGGCCACCGCTGCGCTTACCACCCTGACGCAGTTTGCCGATCTGCCGGACATCGAAGTCTGGGTATTCAGTGGCGGCGACTGGCTGTTGAAAGACGCCAATGGCCCGATGGTTCCCCGAGAGCAGCATGGTCTGGGCTATCCGCCAGTGGTGGTGGAGAATTTTGAACCGTACCTGGAGCGCATCGACAAGATCGTCGCGGCCAGCAACAACACCGGGTTGCTGATCGAATTGGAAGCACAATTGCTGCCCAGGGTTGAAGGCCAGGCCCAGGTGTCGCGTTCACAGCCGGTGTATCTGGACGTGACGGCGATGCAGGCGAACAAGGGCGCGGCGCTGGAGACACTGGCCAAATACCTCGGAGTACCACTGCAACAAACTGCCGCGTTGGGCGATGGCGGCAACGACCCGGCGATGTTTCATCGCGCCGGGCTGTCGATTGCCATGGGTCAGGCGGAAGAGGCGGTTAAGCGTCAGGCCGACGTGGTGACGGGCGCCAACACCGAAGACGGTGCGGCACAGGCGATCGAGCAATACATCCTCCCTCGCCAGCCCACATAAATCCCCGGTGTAGAAGTGAGCCTGCTCGCCATGAGGCCCTTTCAGACCGTTATCGCGAGCAGGCCCCACAGTTTTTGGTCCGGGTTACAGCCAGAAACTAACGGCGTACCACCCAAGCACACCCATCACCACCGTATACGGCAACGCCATCCACACCATCCGCCCGTACGACAGCCGAATCAGCGGCGCAATCGCCGAGGTCAGCAGAAACAGAAACGCTGCCTGACCATTGGGTGTCGCCACGCTGGGCAGGTTCGTCCCGGTGTTGATTGCAATGGCCAGTGTCTCGAAGTGTTCGCGGGTCATATGGCCGGAGATGAAGGCCTGTTTCACTTCCGTGATGTAAATAGTCGCCACAAACACATTGTCGCTGATGGCCGACAGCAAGCCGTTGGCAATAAACAACATGCCCGGTTGCCGGTCGGCCGGCAGCGCCAATACCCACTGGATCAGCGGGGTGAACAGTTGCTGATCATGAATCACCGCCACCACCGCAAAAAACACCACCAGCAGCGCGGTGAACGGCATGGCGTCCTTGAACGCATTGCCGATCCGATGCTCGTCGGTGATGCCGGTGAACGCGGTGATCAAGATGATCACCATCAACCCGATCAGGCCGACTTCCGCAATGTGAAACGCCAGCCCTGCAATCAGGATCAATGCCGCAGCACCTTGCACCAACAAAGCAGCACGCTGGCGTGTGGTGCGTTCGGCATTATCCTCGGCGGCATAATTGGCCAGCACCGTGCGCACGTTGTCCGGCAGCAGGGTGCCGTAACCAAACCAGCGCAGTTTTTCCAGCAGCACGCACGTCACCAGACCGGCGACCAGCACCGGCAGTGAAACCGGGGCAACTTTCAAAAAGAATTCAGCGAAGTGCCAACCCATCTCATGGCCGATCAACAGGTTCTGTGGTTCACCCACCAGCGTGCAGACACCGCCCAGCGCTGTGCCCACGGCACCGTGCATCAGCAGGCTGCGCAGGAAGGCGCGGAACTGTTCAAGGTCTTCATGGTGAAGGGAGGGCAAGTGTTGGTCATTACTGAACTCGCTGTCCTGGCGTGGATCATTGCCTGAGGCGACACGGTGATACACCGAGTAAAACCCTACGGCAGCACTGATGATCACCGCCGTCACGGTCAAGGCATCGAGGAACGCCGACAGGAAAGCCGACAGAAAGCAGAACATCAACGCCAGCAGCGCCTTGGAGCGAACCCCCAGCAACAGCCGAGAGAACAGGAACAGCAGCAGGTCTTTCATGAAGTAGATGCCGGCCACCATGAACATCAGCAACAGGATCACCGGAAAGTTGTGCACCAGTTCGTCATACAGCGCCTGCGGTGTGGTCATTTTCAGCAGCAGCGCTTCGACCAGCAGCAGCCCGCCGGGCATCAACGGATAACACTTGAGCGCCATGGCCAGGGTGAAGATGAACTCCAGCACCAGCAGCCAACCGGCCGCAACCGGACCTACCGTCCACAGCACCAATGCGTTGAGAATCAGGAAGCCGAGAATGCTCGCTTTGTACCAGCGAGGTGAGTGGCCGAGAAAGTTATGCGCGAACGCCTGGGCCATTGAACCGGACATCGGCTACTCCTTGTTTAAAGAAGCGCGCAACTTGCCGTAACAAGATGGGAATATCAAGTGTGGGAAGTTCGGGTCTAGCCGAGATAACGCACTACAACAGCCTTGTAGTAGCCATCCAGCGAATAGCCGCCGACGACAATGCTTCCGTCTGCCTGAACGGCCACTGACGTCGCGGTGTCGAGGCTGCTCCCCAGGCGCGTGCGAACCCAGCAGGTGCCTTCGGCAAAACCTGGGTCCAGCTGCCCTCCGGGTAAGTACCGGGCCAACAGGAAATCGGCTTCAATCCCGCCGACCGTGGCACCTACTGCCAACACACGGCCGTCATGCTGGCTACACGCGCCTGTCCATTGGCAGCCGCTGCGGCCAACTTTCAGCAGTTGTGGCTGACCCCCGTTGCAATGAACGTCCGGACGACCGTTGCTGTGTACTTTGAAGGCCAGGCAATGCATCGGGTCGCGGCTGCTGCCAAAACACAGCAAGTCGCCATTGTCCTGCTCGATGATCTGGCTGACCTGAGCCCCGCGCTCCTCGGCCCTGAATGTCATAAAACCATCCACGGCGAACGTGTCATCCAGGCGACCGTCAGGGAGGTAGCGCGCGAGCAAGCCTTCTTCGGGGAAATTGATCGACCCACCCACCATGATCCGGCCGTCACGTTGCACCATCAGGCTGCGGAGCCAGGAGTTCATCAGTAAATGCCTGACGATGACGAAGCCGCGGCTGTTGAAGGAGGTGTCCAGTTCGCCATGCCGGGTGAGGCGTATCAGCAGGCCGACGTGATCGGCCAATTCAAAATGATGGTTGGCCAGTAACAGAACCCGGCCATCTGCCTGGACGTGCACGTCGCAGGCTTCGGCCCCCGGAACGCCGGGAGGAAGCCAGAGGTCGCGCATGCCTTGGGACAGGTTTCCCGGCAGGCGTACGACGCAGCGTCCATTGTCACCAAAACGTTCCACCGGGTGGCCTTGCGAATCGAACAACGCCAGCGCTGGCAGCGTTCGCTGATCATTTTCATAATGCAGGCCGGCGACCAGAAGGTGTCCATTGGCGAGTACGTGGACTTTGCCCGCCATGGCCTCATGACCATGCTGGAACTGCCCGATAACGCTGCCGTTAGTGCCAAATGCCAGGTCTGCCGAGCCGTCTTCCAGTAACCGGGCCAGGCCAAAACAGTTGCCTTCTCGCATGCCGACGGTGGCCGCCACAAGCACGCGACCGTTCGGGTCGATCGCGACGCTGTTGGCGATGCTTGACGTACTGCCCGCGAAATACACTTGGGTTTTGCCACCGGCGGCGAAACTTTTATCGAGGTCGCCAGCAATGGTCGGCGATGCAGATAGGGCAAATGCAGTCTGGTGTGGCATGCGCGCATCTCCTTGCGAGCTGGCCGAAACCCGCGGGGCGGGTGGCCAACTGCCTGCGAAACATTCAATCCCTGAATGAGCGATCGCACAACTGTCCTAACTAACAGGCGGAGGGTCGCTGTGTGCCAGAACAGTGTCTTTTCGAACCACTGACAAGCCAGCCAAGTAACTCGGGGTGGGGAGATTGAAGTTTGAATGCGCTGTTACTGTCGTAAACAGTCAAACAAAAGTGTGGGGGAGGGCGGATTATCGGGAAGTAATCCGCCAAATGCCCTTAATGCGGCATGGACCACGATTGCAGTTTATAACCGTCCTGGCTCAGTTCGGCACGGGCCTGCTGCAGCAAATGTTCAAGTTGTGCCGGGTCGGAATAGGCGCTGCTTGGGATTTGGGTGCGGCCGATATGGGTATTCGTGCGGTCGATGACGGTGATGCAGAGCTCGCCGTTGCCGTCTTGTTGAGCCCAGGCGACGCATTCGAAAGGTTGAAATGCGCGGTCGGCAATCAAAAGAGCTTCGTTGATACGGAGCGGGGCGGTCATGGGGTCTTCTCTCTGTATGCCCAATCAAGTGATGTGCCGTCGGTTGGGCTTACCGTTCGGCTAGTTACTTGTACTGATGCCCCCAACAGGGGGTCAGGTCACACCCAAACAAAAGAAATTTCAACTTTCTTTCATAACCTCAGTTGCAGGACTTTTTTTGAAAGCTGAATGAAAGGTTCAACTCGTTAGGTAACTAAGCAAGTCGTTGCTTATAACTTATTAAGTGGCTGCTCTATAGTCAATCGATACAAGGCCGTGTCAAATTCTTGCTAATGTTACAGCCAAGTCCGCCAAATGACTGTTTTTACTAATATTTCCTATAATTTGGCGCCAAGGAACAGTCATGATCGAAGCGCCCGCGTTACGACGTCTGTTAGTAGTAGATCCCTGTGACGACTGCCATCGTCTATTACCGGGTTTACGCTCTGTGGGATGGGATGTTGATAGTTGTTCCCTGGAGAACGCCGCCGATAGAACCTGCGACGTTGGCCTCTTGCGATTACAACCCTTTCACCTGGAACGCCCGGAAGCCGTCAAAGAGCTGATCAGCCGCAGCGGCACCGAGTGGATCGCCGTCCTCAATCAGGAAGTCCTGCGCTTGCAGAATGTCGGGGACTTCGTTTGCGAATGGTTTTTCGACTTTCACACCTTGCCGTTTGACGTTTCTCGCGTTCAGGTCACTCTGGGACGGGCGTTCGGTATGGCGCGCCTGCGTGGGCAGGGCACGATTCACATCGACCAGCCCGAGCACGAACTACTGGGCGACAGCAAACCGATTCGCGAGCTGCGCAAATTGTTGAGCAAACTGGCGCCCACCGAATCCCCGGTGTTGATCCGAGGCGAAAGCGGCACCGGTAAGGAGTTGGTCGCCCGAACCCTGCACCGGCAATCCCAGCGCCACAGCAAACCTTTTGTGGCGATCAATTGCGGCGCGATTCCCGAACACCTGATTCAGTCCGAGTTGTTTGGCCATGAGAAGGGCGCTTTCACCGGCGCCCATCAGCGCAAGGTCGGGCGGATCGAAGCGGCGAACGGCGGCACATTGTTCCTCGATGAAATCGGCGATTTACCGCTGGAACTCCAAGCCAATCTGCTGCGCTTCCTACAGGAAAAGCACATTGAGCGCGTAGGCGGCAGTCAGCCGATTCCGGTGGACGTTCGGGTATTGGCGGCAACACACGTCGACCTTGAGGCCGCTATCGAGAAGAAACGTTTCCGCGAGGATTTGTACTACCGCCTGAACGTGCTCCAGGTGGTCACCGCGCCGCTGCGTGAACGCCACGGCGATCTGTCGATGTTGGCCAACCACTTTTCCCACTTCTACAGCCACGAAACCGGCCGCCGTCCGCGCAGTTTCAGTGAGGACGCGCTGATTGCCATGGGCAAGCATGACTGGCCGGGCAATGTCCGCGAATTGGCCAACCGGGTACGTCGTGGGTTGGTATTGGCCGAAGGGCGGCAAATCGAGGCGCGGGACCTTGGCTTGATCAGCCAGCAAGCCTTCGCCACTCCCATGGGCACGCTAGAAGACTACAAGACGCGCGCCGAACGCCAGGCGCTGTGCGACGTACTGAATCGGCACAGTGACAATCTCAGTGTCGCCGCCAGAGTGTTGGGTGTTTCACGCCCGACGTTCTACCGATTGCTGCACAAACATCAGATCCGGTAGAGGCCGCAAACGCAAAGGCCCGCTGCGATGTCCGTCGCAGCGGGCCTTTTCCATTTCGGGTAAGGGTTAGAAGTAGTAAGGGAATTTCAGGCTGAACTGGAAGTCCGGGGCATCGTCCGTCATGCCGATGGACAGGTTGGGTACGATGGTCAGGTTGTCGGTGGCGGCAATGGTCATGCCGATGTTGAAGTAGCCGGCATTTGCATCGCTGGCGACCACGGATTCCCAGTCACCGCCATCCTGTTTCAGCTTGCTTCTGCGCTGCACCAGGTCAGACACCGAGAACGACATACTCATCTTTTCGTTTAAGGCGAACGCAATACCTGCGCCGATCTGGAAGCTGTCGCCGATTTGTACCTTGCCCGGTGTTTTCTGGTTGACCGTCGCGCTGATGTCGTCGAAGGACTCTTCGAAGTTGTGCGTGTAAGACAAGCTACCGAACAGCACCGCCGGGTCAAAGGTTTTGACCAGCGAAATGCCCGGGGTGACGGCCCATACGCCGTTACCAGTGGGCAAGGAGTCAGGTACGAACAGGTTAGAGTTGGCGTCGGTCTGACGCAGTTTGATCCCGAACGGGTCCTTGCCCGTAGGCGCCTTGATTCGAAAGGTGAAAACGGCATCCGGGGTGTTCACCGATTCGTCCATAAACTTGTAGGCAATGCCGAAGTTGACGTCGCCAATCGTCGGATCCTGGGTGACCGTTTGTTCAGTGGTGACGTTAGCCGCGCCTTGGTTGCCCCCACCGGACTGGTAAGTTGATTCGCGGTAAAGCACCGGCACGTCAAGGTCAAATTGCCAGCGGTTGTCGAAGTTATAACGGCCCGTAACATCAAGTGTCCAGGTATCGGCCTTGATGCGATCGAGGTTGATGTTGCCAAGGAAGATCGAGTCCAGCGCGAGAAAGCCGTTGAGAATCAGTTGCCGGGTGTCGTATCGGGAGTACGTTATACCGGTTTCGAGGCTGAATTTGCCGCCGCCGAAGAAGCCGCTGGCTTCGTCATACAGGTTGGAAACGCTCTGTGCCGGTTGTGAGTCGTCAGCCAGCGATTGGCCGTAAGAACTGCCGCTACCCCCAGCGGCTCCCCCCGATGCTGCTGCGGCGCCGGTCCCTGTGGCGACCGCGGTGCCCGCGTTCCCCTTCATGTCTGCTGGCGACTTGGCCAGTCGTTTTGGTGGGGGCGCTGCGGGTTGTTCCTCTACTTGGCGGACCCGTTGTTCGAGTACCGCCAAGGCTTTTTGTTGTACTTCGTATCGTTGCTTCAACTCCAGAAGTTCCTGTTTCAGGGCCTCTACATCGGCGTTGGGTGCTGCTTGCAACATCGCCGCCGGAAACAGAGTGCTCAAACAAACTACTGCGCGCAGTGATACTGATCGATACATGAATTCGCCGTCCCTTAAAGCCCAATGGTCGAGAGTCAGCGTAGTTCAATATCCTAAGGTGCGAAGGGCGTTAAGTTGGGTCAGGTTGCAGTCCAATGCGCCAGCACTCGGGCCATTATTATTGAGCACCACGTTGAGTTGGGTGAGGTTGTTCACCATGTTGCTGTTGCCCAGCAATCGTGTGTTTTGCAGCAATCCGCCCTGGGCGACTTGTTGCAGAGCCGTGCCTTGGTTGCCGCTGGCTTGAATAGCCATTTGTATGCCACCCCCGGAGGCGGTTACGGCGACACTGCCGGCGGCGTTGCTGCCGGAGATGGTTTGTCCAGCCATCAGGGCCTGTCCTTGACCCGGCAAAAGCGCCGGCGCCTGGTTGGCTTCCTTCACGTTGATCGCGACGTTGTTGTAAGCGGTGTTGCCGTCCCCGGCTGCTCGAACGCTTTGGGTAACGCCCTGGCTGGTCGCCAGACCTGCTCCGCCGATCACATTGCCGGTGCCTGGGTCAGGCGTAGTGCCATTGCCGGTGTGACTGATGGTTGATACATAAAATTCGGGTTTGATCGTTGCTGCCTGAATTTGCATGGACGTCGCTGCCCCGATGACGTCACCGCTGGCATTGCGCCAGGTACTGCTCATGACCACGCCGAAGCTGATAATTCGGCCCGGCATTACATAGCGGCCGCGCAACTGGGCGAGTTCCTGATCCTTGATTTCGATGGGTTTGAATCCATTGGCATAGCCTGATGCGCTCGCTGCCAGACAGGCAACGGCCAGCCAGTATGAAGTTTTCATCTGCTGCTCCCGGAGCATCCTGCCCCAATATCATCTTTTGGCGATTAAAAGAAGTCGCTCTGTATGAAACCAAAATCCATCAATTCAGCATCTCTGACAGGGTTGAAGCTATCCAGCTTGTTCTTGGCCGTTAGCGGTACCGGTGGACTGCGCAATGCATTGGTTTTGTCATAACCGGGACCTACGATGGCGAAGACAATGCCATTCCAACCTTTGACAAAGTCATCATGGGAGTAGCGCTTGTGACCGAGGACCGGGTCGCCTATATAGACCCAGTTCTTGTCCGCACGCTGCAACACCACGAAGTGCTTGTAGCCGCGAATTTCCATCAGTACTACCACCGGAATCGTTACTGCATCCAGCTTTTCAGGTGGGATCTTGTAGCCCCTGGCGCGCATGCCGATGCTTTCTATGTAGCGCTTCATGTCCAGCATGGAGAACCCTTGAGTACGAACAAGGTTCTGGTCAGCATTGACCAGCATGCCTTTAATGATGTGCTCCTCATCGACGTCCAGCCAATAGGCCTGGCGTAACACCGTCGCCAGTGCGGCAGCGCCGCAGCTGAAGTCGGTTTTCTGTTCGACGATGTCGGAAAACTTGCGCTCACGCAAACTCTGCACATGCTTATAAACCAGCACGCCGCCTGGCAGGGCGGCAACCGGCATCTGTGCGGCCTGAGTCAGGCCAGACAGGCAGAGGAGTGCGAAAAGGGCAGTCTTACGCATGATCGATACGCCTTTGCGGACTGTGGAAAAGCCCCGTTGCCGGGGCTTTCATTTCGATCGCGATTACAGGCAGGCTTTGCAACCTGCGGCGATGGACAGCGAATTGCTTTGTTGGTTGCCAGAACCAGACGATACGTTGGCTCCGCCGTTGCCGGAGAAGTTGTTCATCGAGTTTTGCATAATGGCAGTGTTGGTTACAGGGTTTTTCCAGCCATCTGGAGTCATTACTTGTTGAGTGGTTACGCCAGCCAGACCGAAAACGCCAACTGCAACGAAGTCGGAATTGGTTTTGCCACCACCGTTGTTGCCGCCATGACCTCTGTCATCGTTACCATAACCACCGTGGCCATGATCGTCTTTGGCAGGTTCAGACACTGCTTTGCCTGCAGCTACAAACGCGCCAGCCGCGGTGATAGTGCCTCTGAGGGTGTCGGTTTTATAGGTCTGAGTGCCGTTGTTGGCCACTTGCAGGCCGCTGGAGGTTTGATTAGCCTCGGCGGCTGCTACGGCTACACGGCCACCCGATACAGCAATCGCCAGGTTGTTTTTCTGTTGGTTGAAGTTGCCTGAGGTCACGTTCACCCCGATATTGCCGGAACCACTGTTACCTGCGTTGGTGAGTGTGGAGGTATTGGTGTTGGAGTAGTTGGCGACGGCGTTGTCGGAGTTGTTTTGAGTGGCGCTGGAAGCCGCAACTGCGGAACCGAAAATGAAGCTTTCGTCAGCAGTCGCCAATGCGGCGGCGTTGTCTTGTTGGTTGCCGTCGCCGGCTGCCACGTTAGCGCCCATGTTGCCGTTGGAACCATTGAGCGAGTTGTCGATTGCAGCACCATTTTTGGTGCCTTGGTTCAGCACAGTGTTGCCACTGCTGTCTTGTGCGTCGATCACTGTCGCGCCGGCACCGGCACTGATTGAGAGCAGTTCGTCGAAAGTAGGGTGTTGAGGCTGATGGTTGTTATGCCCATTGCCGTGACCATTGCCATGACCGTGATCATCATCACGACCGCCTGCTTGTGCTGCGATTGCCATCACTGCTGCGAGAGCGAAAACCAGTGGTTTTAGGGCCATTGTAGGTTTCATGGTGTTTCTCCGTGCTTATTAGTTGGTTAAGTGTTGGTACTTTCTAATCGCACTGCGTTTGGGTCAGTCAGCGACCCGGATGCTCAGGGTGTTAGCCATTCGGTTCCCCACCCCGGCACTCTGGTTCACCTGGATAATCCCTCGGCTGCCGGTGAAGGCCTGGTCGCTGGTAACGACCTGGCGACTGCCGGTTTGGGACCCAGTTGCTCCTGAGTTTGGTAGCAACGCCACGTTCTGTTGAGAAAGGGCGCTATCGTCGACGCTCTGCGGTCCGGCACTGATGCTGATCCGCGCAGCGTTGGCCATCTGGTTGTTGGCTCCGGCGCTCTGGTTGACGCCCAGTACGCCGTTGCCATTGCTGAAAGAGGTGCCGCCGATGGTGGCCGTCGCGTTCATTGACGGATTGGCGGGGGTGTTGATTTTTTGCTGGACGCTGGTCGTCGCCCCGGCATTGGTGCCGATTGCGATGGCGCGAACGTTGGTTTGTTGTTGCTGATCACCGGCTGCCTGGTTGACGTTCAGGTTGCCTTTGTATTGGACACCGGCATCCTGGATGCTGGCGTTGTTCACGGTTGGAACACCGGAGGAGTCGGCCATGACGCCGGCACTGGCAAACAGCGCGAGGAAGATCAGGCTGCGAGTCATGTCATTGACCTCCGGCCATTCTGGTCAGGGGGGCCATGCCGGAACTCATGGCCCGATTGATGGTTCCGGAAATCGCGGCACCGCTGCCACCACCGTGACCGGCGCTCATGCCTGGCATGCCGTTGGGATTGGTCACGACGTTGAGGCCTTGCATGCTGCCACCGTTGGTGTTGGGGTTGATGTTGCCGGTGATGGTCGAGCCGCTGGCAATGTTGGCGAAATCACCGTCAGTCAACTCGGTGTTGCTCATGGTCGAGGTGATGCGCGCCGATGGGTTGGCATTGACGGTGGTTGGGTAGGGGTCTTTGCCGCCATTGCGGCCGATAGGGATGGGCTGGACGTCGCGTTTGAGAGTGATAACGCCGTTGCCATCAGCCTGGGCATTGAAACTGAGTACCGAAGTGGCGGCACATCCGATCAGCAGTAGGCAGGTCATGCCTTTATTGAAAGTCCCCACGGCAGCTATTCCTTCTTTTGTGGGCTGGCCCTTGTCAGCGTTGGGAAGGAGAGAGCGAAAGCTGTGCCGCATTTGAATTATTGTTTTAATTCAAATGGTTAGCTTTTAATGAGAACTGAGCGATACGCGAGGTGTTTCAGGGCTGAGACAGGTGCCGCAAGGTTTTGTCGAACAATCGCGATGCAAAGCTCTAGAACAAGGGTTAGCGCGGTGGTGTTTCAAACGCTTAACAAGAGCCATGACAAGATGATGAAGAGTGCTGAAACGGCCTGTTTGCGGGCAGATGAGTGTTTCACGAATGGACACTCTTGCCCCAGAACAGGGGAATCGCTGGGGAAAATCGACTCAAAACAGGCTCAAGAGGCCAGCAGGCGCGTGACCGCTTCAAAGGCCTGAGACCGGCGGTTTGCCCAACTGCCCTGCAAGACCTGAAACGGTTGTCGATGCTGTTCAAGCCAGGTGTAAGTCGCCTTGAAAAATACCCGGCGTTCACTCAACTCTGGCTGACAGCGCTGGCCGTCATCCGTCCAGTCGACATGCTCTGGTGACAGCAGCAAGTGAAAGTCGTAGTGCCGAGCCAATAAAGCAGGTTCAAGCCATGCCGGGCAGTCACCAAACAGGGTTTGGCTCCACAGGATATTGCTCAACAAGTGCGTGTCGAGAATCAACAGCCGTGGCTGTCGCGAGCGGGCTTCATCTTCCCACTGCAACTGGCCGCGTGCGATCTCGGAAATATCACCCAGGCACGTATCGCGAGGGTTTTGTTCAATGAACCAACGCACGTATTCATCGACCCGCACACCGCCGAAATGCTCCTGCAATCCTGCCGCCAGCCAGCTCTTGCCACTGGACTCGGGCCCTGTGAGCACCAGCACCTTCATGCGTGCAGTGCCGGGTCGCTACGCCATTCACGCCAGCCTTGCACGGCCAGCAACAGGAACAGTGCATAGAGCGCAGACGTGAGGTACATGCCTTTGTAGATGAACAGCCCGACGAAAATTACATCAACGGCAATCCACAACGGCCAGCATTGCACGCGTTTTTGCGCCATCCACATTTGCGCGACCAGGCTGAACCCGGTCAGTGCGGCGTCGAGCCAAGGCTGGGCGGCATCGGTCCAGTGCGCCATGGCGGCGCCCAATAGCACACTGCCCAGCGCGCCGACCGCGAGGCCCCAAGCGACTGATTTCGAGTCAAGCCGGCTGACCTGACGGCCAGAATTCGCTGCGCCTGCGCGGGTCCATTGCCACCAGCCATAGAGTTGCAGCGCGGCGTAGATCACTTGCAGGAGCATGTCCGAATACAGCTTCACCTCAAAAAAGATCCAGCTATAGAGCAGCACCATGACCAGACCGATCGGCCAGCACCAGGGGTTCTGTTTGACCGTCAACCAGACGGCGACCACACCGAGGGCGGCGGCAAACAGTTCAAGCCCGGACATGGAAGTTCCTTGGGGAAAGCGAAGTGGGGGGCGGATTGTACCGGCAGGCGCGGCCAAGTAGAACCTGTCCTGCAAGTAGCAACTGACGGGCAACCCCTTCGCCAGAAACGTTGCTCGTCAGTTGCTAAAGGGGATGTGTTACACGCGGAACTGTTTGAGCAACCCGTTCAACTGCTCGCTCAGGTCTTTGAGTCGAACGCTCGCCAAACTCGATTGCTCCGCCGCCAACGCAGTGCTGTGGGACAACGCCGCAGCCTGGGTCACGTTCTGATTGATGTCTTCCACCACGTGGGCCTGCTGCAATGTCGCGCTGGCGATCGAAGCGTTCAGCCCGTTGAGGTTGCGCAACGCCTGGCCAATCGCATTCAGACTCGCACCGGCCAGGCCTGCCTGTTCAATCGTCAGTTGTGACGCGCGGCTGCTGTCGCCGATGACTTTGACCGCCGCTTCCGAATGGTTTTGCAGGCGTTCGATCATCGACTGGATTTCTGCGGTGGACTTCTGCGTGCGCTGGGCCAGCAGGCGCACTTCATCGGCCACCACTGCAAACCCTCGACCCTGCTCACCGGCCCGGGCCGCTTCGATGGCCGCGTTGAGGGCGAGTAGGTTGGTTTGCTCGGCAATAGAGCGGATCACCTCCAGTACGCTGCCGATCTGCGTACTTTCCGTTGCCAGGGTGCGAATGACTTCGACAGCCTGATCGATGGTGCCGGACAGTTTGTCGATCTGCTGCAAGCTCCCGTCGATGTTGATCTGGCCCTGCTGCGCCTGAGATTCGGCGTCGCGCATTTCGCTGGCGGCATGCTCGGCGTTCTTGGCCACATCCTGCACGCCATAGGTCACTTCATTAACAGCCGTGGCCACCAGTTCCATCTGCTGGGACTGCTGCTGGCTGCGTTGTTGAGCCTGGGCGGCGTCATTGCCCAATTCACTGGACGATTGCCCCAGCGCGCTGGCGGACACCTGCAACTCGGTGATCACCCGGCGCAACTTGGTGGTGAACGCGTTGAAATGCCGTGCCAGTTGCGCCACTTCGTCCTGGCCGTGGGGATCGAGGCTGCGAGTCAGGTCACTTTCACCGCTGGCGATATTGGCCATGGCGTTCACGGTGTCCTGGAGCGGGCGCACAATACTGCGGGCGATCAGGATGACCAACAGCGCCATCACCAGTGCGATCGCCACCCCGAGCATCGTCGCCTCCTCTGCACGACCATAAAACTCGGCCTGCGTGTCATCGATGTACACCCCCGAGCCAATCACCCATCCCCAAGGCTCGAAGAGTTTGACGTAAGAGGTTTTTTCGACCGGGGCGCTGGCACCCGGTTTCGGCCAACGGTAGTTGACCATGCCGGCGCCCTTGGCTTTGGCCACGGCGACCATTTCGTTGAATACCGCAAAACCGTCCGGGTCGCGGATGGCCGACAAGTTCTGGCCGTCAAGCTTGGGGTTGGCCGGGTGCATGATCATCACCGGCGTCAGGTCGTTGATCCAGAAGTAGTCATTCTGGTCATAGCGCAGTCCACGGACCGCGGTCAGCGCCTGCTTCTGCGCTGCGTCACGGGAGAGGGTGCCGGCCGTTTCCAGGTCATGGTAGTAAGTCAGAATGCCGCTGGCAGTCTGTACCACGTGCTGGGTTTTCTGCGCCTTGGCCTGATAAAGGTCGTCGTGAATCTGCTTGAGCATCAGCAGGCCCAACGTCAGCAACATCACTACCGACACGATCAAGATGAGCCACAAGCGTCGGCTGATCGATACACTGCGCAAGCTGTTCATAACGCTGTTACTCCAGTTTTCTTTTTATTGTCATAAACCATTGCCAGCATCCAACCACGCTTTGCCGGTTGGGCATATGCGACGCTAGTCCTATTCCCCGGCAGCGTTTTAGTGGCTTGTCTGATAGGATTTCGGCCCCGCGCAGAAAAACCTGAATCACGCTCTGTTTTCACGGAATTTTTACGGTTTCGTCTGGATCCTGTGCGCGCGGAACTTCAACTACGCTCAGCGCAATGAACGTTTAAACAAAATTGACGGGGCATGCCTGGGGGCATTGCTTCTTGGGGGATTGATGGATCTTTGGACCGCCTTTCAGGCATTGATACTTGGCGTAGTAGAAGGGCTGACAGAGTTTCTGCCTATTTCCAGCACCGGGCACCAGATCATCGTGGCCGACTTGCTCAACTTCGGTGGCGAGCGCGCAATCGCGTTCAACATCATTATCCAGTTGGGTGCAATCCTGGCAGTGGTGTGGGAGTTTCGTCGCAAGATTCTCGATGTGGTGACCGGTTTGCCAACGCAACCGAGCGCGCGTCGCTTCACCGCCAACCTGCTGATCGCCTTCATGCCGGCCGTGGTTCTGGGGGTGATTTTCTCCGACCTGATTCACCATTACCTGTTCAACCCGATTACCGTCGCGACCGCGTTGGTGGTGGGCGGTGTGATTATGCTGTGGGCGGAGAAACGCCAGCATCAGGTGCATGCCGAAACGGTCGATGAGATTACCTGGCAAGACGCGCTGAAGGTCGGTTTCGCCCAGTGCCTGGCCATGATCCCAGGGACGTCGCGTTCTGGCTCGACCATCATTGGCGGGTTGCTGTTCGGCCTGTCGCGCAAAACGGCCACCGAGTTCTCGTTTTTCCTGGCAATGCCGACCATGGTCGCTGCAGCGGTGTATTCGGGTTTCAAATACCGTCATCTGTTCGTGCCGGCAGATTTTCCGGTGTTCGCGATCGGTTTCGTGACGGCCTTCGTCTTCGCGATGATCGCGGTCCGCGGCCTGCTCAAGTTCATCGCCAGCCACAGCTACGCAGCGTTCGCCTGGTATCGGATCGCGTTTGGACTGGTCATTCTGGCCACCTGGCAGTTTGGCTGGGTCGACTGGTCTGCGGCCAAGCCATGAGTGACGCCGGCGGGCGCCGCGACCCCGGGCGCGGGTCCGGGGGAGAGCGCATCCAGCATCCCAGGCTCAAACTGCTGGTTTTCGCAGTCCTGTGTGCGCTGCCGCTGTTTGGGGCGGTGACGCTTTGGCTGCGCGGTGTGTCGTTGATTCCGCTGGCCGCATACGGGATCGTCAGTGTGCTGGCGTTTTTCCTGTATTGGAGCGACAAGCGCAAGGCCCGCGCCGACGCCTGGCGCACGCCGGAAAACGTCTTGCACGCGGTTGAACTGGCCGGTGGCTGGCCCGGCGCCTTGCTGGCTCAGCAGGTGTTTCGGCACAAGACCCGCAAAGTCTCGTATCAACTGCTGTTCTGGCTGATTGTGTTGCTGCACCAAGTGTTCTGGATCGATCAGCTATTTTTGGGCGCACACCTGTTGGCCTTGTTCTAAAGCAACAGTCCCACCCGGGTACGCTTGGGCAGTTTGCTCACCACCAATTGGTGGGACCGTTGCAACAAGCCTTGCAGTTCTTCGGCGCCCAGCGGGTAGGGCGTTTGCATGATGATCCACTGGGCTCTCGCCAGATAGGGAGCCGGGTGGATGCCCGGCCGATCGCAATGGCCCAGGAACAGATCCTTGTCGACTTTGAAAGCCAGGGAATCGCCGCGCAGGTTCTGCAACGCGAACATCTTGTTCCCGGCAATCGAAAACACCCGCACACCGCCCCATTTAAAGTCTTCCCGCGCACCCGGTAGCGCGAGACAGAACTGCGCGACATCCTCTTCGCTCATACGTCCAGCCTTCATATCAGTCGGTCCCCACACGCGTTGAATGTTTCGATCAAATGGTCAAGCCAGGCACGAACCGCCGGCATTACCCCGCGCCGATGAGGGTAGACCGCTTGCAGCCAGCCGCCAGGCAATGACCAATCGGGTAGCAGTTGCACCAGCGAGCCGTCTTCCAGCTCCGGCTCGCAATACATCATGGGCAGCAAGGTAAAACCCTGGCCGGCGAGGGTGCAGGCCTTGCGCACGATAAAGTCATCGATGCCGAGCCGCGCTTCCAGGCTCAGCTCGACACTTTTGCCTTGCTGATCCAGCAGGCGAATATGCACCATGCGGTCGGCTTCGAGTGCGCCGAGTACGGGCAGATTTTTCAGGTCCTCAGGGTGATTGATTTCACGCCCGTGCAAAAACGCCGGGGTGGCAACCATGGCCATTTGTGCCTGGCGCAAGCGTCGGGTTACCAGCAACGGATCTTCATCGCCCAGTTCACGCACGCGCAAGGCGACGTCGACGCCTTCGGTGACCAGGTCGACCCGGCGATTGAGCAGCATGACCTCCAATTGCACCTGCGGGTATTTCTCAAGAAATCGGGCGATGACCGTCGGCAACATTTCATGCGCCAGGCCGACCGGGCACGACACCCGCAACCGGCCACGGGGTTCGCTGGACATGCTGGCCACCGCTTCATCAGCCATTTCCGCCTCCAGCAGCATCGCCTGACAGTGCCGCAGATAACGCTCGCCCACCGCCGTCAGCTTGAGTTGCCGAGTGGTGCGTTGCAGCAGGCGTGCGCCGAGGCGTTCTTCCAGTTCGGCAATACGCCGCGACAACCGCGATTTCGGAATCCCGAGCAATCGACCGGCAGCGGCAAAACCGCCGGCTTCGACCACCTTGGCAAAATAGTAGAGATCATTGAGGTCTTGCATGACGGCGGTCCGATTGTTCTATCAGTGGGACGAACTATCGCATTGTTGCGGCCTAATCAGCCATTGGTTTCGTCTGTAGGATTCACTCCATCAGATCGCCCCGTGGCGGTCCTCACTTGGAGATCCCACATGAAACTGTTGCATATCGATTCGAGCATTCTTGGTGACAACTCGGCTTCCCGTCTGCTGAGCAGCGAAGTCGTCAAAGCCTGGCAAACCGCAGAGCCGAGCGCCGTGGTCACTTACCGCGACCTCGCCGCCGATGCCATCAGCCATTTCTCCGCCACGACTCTCGTTGCTGCGGGTACTGCCGCCGAACTGCGCAACGCCGCCCAGCAGCACGAGGCCGAGCTGAGCGCCACCACTCTGGCTGAATTCCTCGCCGCCGATGCCGTGGTGATTGCCGCACCGATGTATAACTTCACCATCCCGACCCAACTCAAGGCCTGGATCGATCGGATCGCCGTTGCCGGTCAGACCTTCCGTTACACCGAAGCCGGCCCAGAAGGCCTGTGCGGTGGCAAGAAAGTCGTGATCGTTTCGACTTCCGGTGGCCTGCATGCCGGTCAAGCCACTGGCGTGGCTCACGAAGAATATCTGAAAGTGCTGTTCGGCTTCATCGGTATCACCGACATCGAGTTTGTCCGCGCCCATGGCCTGGCCTACGGTGACGAAGTTCGCACCAAAGCCATGAGCGATGCTCAAGCGCAAATCAGCGAGCAACTTTTCGCCGCTGCGTAAGGCTTGCGTAAAAAACGTAAAACAGCTCAGGCAACACCCCCGAAAACTCTGTATTCTGGTCACGCAAGTGCCAGATACGGAGTTTTTTGTTTCTGGCTGTTTCAGGTTGTGGCCCAGGTTATGCAACAGGGGGTTAACGCTCCCGTTCTGCAACGACCTTGGTGTCCGCGATAGCTGGTACAAGGCCGCTGCCTCGATCATCCGGGGAGAACGGGCTTTCCGGTCAGGTAACAAATGGTGGGGCATCCTTATGGTGCGTCTTTGTGCAACGTTACTGTTTTGCCTGCTCAGCAGCCTGAATTCAGTGCACGCCGCGCCTGCGCCGCATCCACACTGGAGCGTCGGCTTCCATGAGATGAGTTTTCTCGACCCTCTCGATTTACAACCGATGCACGCCATCGCGTTTTATCCCTCCAGTGAGCGCGAACACACCAGTAAAATCGAGGGCTACACGGTCGAAGCCGGTGAAGACATCCCGGTGGCTATCGGCCGTTTCCCGATGCTGATGCTGTCCCACGGCAACACCGGAACCCCGCTGGCCCTGCACGACCTCGCCACGTCGCTGGCGCGAAAAGGTTTTGTGGTGGTGGCGGTGGTCCATCCCGGCGACAACTCCAAAGATCACAGCCGCCTTGGTACGTTGAGCAACCTCTACGGCCGTCCCATCCAGATTTCCGAAGCTATTACTGCCACGCTGGGCGATCGCATGCTTGCGCCATTCGTCAATGCCAATCAGGTCGGCGTAATCGGCTATTCGGCGGGCGGGGAGACGGCGTTGATCCTGTCCGGTGCCACGCCTGATCTGGATCGTCTGCGTCGGTATTGCGAGGAGCGCCCCGACGATCGCGATGCCTGCAACACCAAAGGTGAGCTGATTGTGGACCGTGACGATCTTCAACCTGTGGCCGACCCGCGTGTGCGTGCCTTGCTGTTAATGGCGCCGTTGAGTTTGAAATTCGGCCGTCACACCCTGGCCGATGTGCATGTGCCGGTGCTGCTCTACAGTGGTGACGGTGACAAACTGGTCGCCTTCGACAAGAACGCTGCTGCACTCGCCCGAAAATTGCCGATAGCGCCGGATTTCAAATTGTTGGCGGGGGCAGGGCACTTCGTGTTCATGGCACCGTGCAACGATGAACAGATCGCCACCATGCCGGCGCTGTGCACCGACGCCGACGGTGTCGACCGCGAAGGCATTCATCGCGACATGATCTCCGAAGCCGGGCGATTCTTCTCCCGCACCCTGGGCATCGCAACCCGGGCAGGCCTGCAAACTGCCGATCAATAAACACTACAACCCTTGTAGCAGCTGGCTAGGCCATTGCGCGGCGTTTGAGTAGCAGGGTCAGCGCCAGTCCGGTTACCGACAACAACGCGGCGCTAAAGAAAATCCACGTATACCCAAGGTTCAACGCCACCGCGCCCATCAACGGCCCGGCGATGGCCAGTGCCAGATCAAAAAACACCGCATAAGCACTCAACCCCGCGCCACGACTGGAGTTTGGCACCTGTTTGATCGCTTCAACCCCCAGCGCCGGATAGACCAGCGACAAGCCAAAACCGGTCAGGCCCGCGCCGATCAGTGCGTAACCCGTCGAAGGCGCTAGCCACAGCAGCACCAGGCCCACGGTTTCAATGCTCATGCAGGCAATGGCCGAGGTGAATCCGCCGAAACGGCTGATGCTGGAGATGAACAACAGTCGCGCCAAAATGAAGCAGGCACCAAACACGGTGAGGCAATACGCGGCACCGGCCCAACCACGGCTGACGTAATACAGGGTAATAAAGGTGGTCAGCGTGCCATACCCGATGGACGCCAGGCTCAGGCTCGCCCCAAACGGCGCAATACGCCCGAACACTGCCCAAAAGGGCAGGCGCTCGCCACGGATCACCGGCACCGACGGTTTGTTGCGAATCAGCAGCAGCGCGGCAAGCGCCAGCAGCGACAACGCGATCCCCAGACTGGCGAAACCATACTCGGCAACCATCACCACGCCCAACGGCGCGCCAATGGCGATGGCGCCGTAAGACGCGATGCCGTTCCAGGAGATGGAGCGGGCGGTGTGCTCCGCGCCGACCTGGCCCATGCACCAACTGATGGTGCCTACGCCAATCAAGCCTTGGGCGATCCCAAGCAGCAAGCGACCGGCGATCAGGATCAACAGACTCAACAGCGGCATGCTCTGCAGCAACGTCGAGATCAGCGTCAATACGCCGCTCAGCACAATCCCCGATAACCCGTAGACAATCGCCCGCTTGGTGCCAATGCTGTCCGACATGCGCCCGGCCATCGGCCGGCTGAGCAGGGTGGCCAGGTACTGCGAGCCAATGGTCAGCCCGGCGATGATCGCGCTGAAGCCCAGTTGCTCATGAACATAGCCCGGCAATACCGCAATCGGCAGGCCGATGCAGAGGAAGGCAATAAAGGTATAAAAAACGATGGAGACGATCTGCAGGGTGATCGCCAGGGAGCTTTGCGGGGGCTGTTGCTGCGCAGACATGTGGGCTCGTTCGCGGGCGGCGGTGGGAGAGCTGCATCATGGCGTGGGTGGGGAATAAAAGGAAGCTGGCTATCTATTTTGACTGACTATTTTGGTTGTCTTTCAGGGCCCCTTCGCGAGCAAGCCCGCTCTCGCATTTGTCCGCATTCTTACAGGGATAACTCGATCGAATGTGGGGGCGGGCTTGCTCGCGAAGGTTTCAGCACCAGAAGGTTCTTTGGCCATGAAATGCAGAAAGCCCCGTCACATGGACAGGGCCTTCAGTTGAAGCTTGAAACCAATACTTAGAACACAACACCCTGGCTACGCAGGTAATCGTCATAAGTACCGCTGAAGTCGATCACGCCACTAGGGCTCAATTCGATGATGCGGGTTGCCAACGACGATACGAACTCACGGTCGTGGCTGACGAAGATCAGCGTGCCTGGGTAGTTCTCCAGCGCCAGGTTCAGCGCCTCGATGGATTCCATGTCCAAGTGGTTGGTCGGTTCGTCCATGATCAGCACGTTCGGCTTTTGCAGGATCAGCTTGCCGAACAGCATGCGACCTTGCTCACCACCGGAGATGACCTTGACCGACTTGAGAATCTCATCGTTAGAGAACAGCATGCGGCCGAGGGTACCGCGAACGATTTGTTCGCCGCCCTGAGTCCACTGGCCCATCCAGTCGAACAGGTTGCAGTCGTCTTCGAAGTCGTGCGCGTGGTCCTGGGCGTAGTAGCCCAGTTCCGCAGCGTCGGTCCACTTCACGGTACCGGCATCCGGGGTCAGTTCGTTGACCAGGGTGCGCAGCAGGGTGGTTTTACCGATACCGTTCGGGCCGATGATCGCCACGCGCTCGCCGGCTTCAACCTGGAAGCTGAAGTCCTTGAACAGGGTCTTGCCGTCGAAGCCTTTAGCCATACGCTCGACGATGACCGCTTGACGGTGAAGCTTCTTGGTTTGTTCGAAACGGATGAACGGGCTCACGCGGCTCGAAGGCTTGACCTCGGCCAGCTGGATCTTGTCGATGGCCTTGGCGCGGGAAGTCGCTTGCTTGGCTTTCGAGGCGTTGGCCGAGAAGCGGCTGACGAACGACTGCAGTTCCGAAATCTGCGCTTTCTTCTTGGCGTTGTCCGACAGCAGTTGCTCGCGGGACTGGGTCGCCACGGTCATGTACTCGTCGTAGTTGCCCGGGAACAGACGCAATTCGCCGTAATCCAGGTCAGCCATGTGGGTGCACACGCTGTTCAGGAAGTGACGGTCGTGAGAGATGATGATCATCAGGCTGGAGCGCTGGGTCAGAATGTTTTCCAGCCAGCGGATGGTGTTGATGTCCAGGTGGTTGGTCGGTTCGTCGAGCAACAGCACTTCAGGATCGGAGAACAGCGCCTGCGCCAGCAATACGCGCAGCTTCCAGCCTGGGGAAACCTCGCTCATCGGGCCAAAGTGTTGCTCGATGCCGATACCCAGGCCCAGCAACAGCTCGCCGGCACGGGATTCGGCGGTGTAGCCGTCCATTTCAGCGAACTCGGTTTCCAGTTCGGCGACAGCCATACCGTCTTCTTCGGTCATTTCCGGCAGCGAGTAAATGCGATCGCGCTCGGCCTTGACCTTCCACAGCTCTTCGTGACCCATGATCACGGTATCGATCACGGTGAATTCTTCGTAGGCGAACTGGTCCTGGCGCAATTTGCCCAGACGCACGTTCGGCTCGAGCATGACCTGGCCGCCGGATGGCTCGAGATCGCCACCGAGGATTTTCATGAAAGTCGACTTGCCGCAACCGTTGGCGCCGATCAGGCCGTAGCGGTTGCCCGCGCCGAACTTGACCGAAACGTTTTCGAATAGCGGCTTGGCGCCGAACTGCATCGTGATGTTAGCTGTAGAGATCAAAACTGTTACCTATCAAGGGGTTACGCGCTGTGCATTTTGGGCTTGGGCCAATCTTGGGCCATTGTTTAGCTTGTCCATCTCTTCCCAATCACCACTTGAGCTCAGCCAGCGCGCATAAGTATCAAGCAGCATTTTGACGCTATGGCCAAGCTGCTGGGCAATAAAGGCGGGGTTCATGTTGGACATTAAGCACATTGTCGCATAAGTATGGCGGCAGTTGTGCGGCGGGCGATAACGGACGCCAATGGCTGCCAGAGCCGGCCCCCACTGTTTATGCAGGTCCGAGGTTTGTTTGATGTACTCGCTCATCCTCGATGGCGGAAACACGTAAGGGAACGCTTTCAATGCTCCTTCGCCCTTCAGTCGTCGCTCTGCATACTTCTTCGCAAACTCTAGAGCATGCAGTGCGCGAGGGTTGAGTAGCACAACCCGGTTCTTCTTTGTCTTTGTGCGCTCCTCAATTTCGCCCAAGGCGATTACCCGGCATATGCGCATTTCCCTTTTTTGGATATCGACCTCATCCCAGCGCAGGGCTATCGCTTCCTGCAACCGAAGGCCGGTAAAAAACGCGAACTCGAAGAATGCCCCGAATATGCTACTGGGCCAATGTTCCGTCCGATACAGCTGTTCGATGATTTGATTGGCCTCTTCAACACTGAAAGGATCGGGCTCTTCTTTTTTACGCTTCGGTTTATCCAACAACTTTGCGGGATTCTTCTCGATTAGCCCCTCAGCAACGGCTGCATCCAAAATAGTATTTAGGCGCACCAGGGCATTGCGCTTTACACCTGGCGAATACCAATCGATCTCACCGACGATCTGGCGCAGGAGCATTGTGCTAATTAAATCGAGCCGAGTTAATGCCAGCTGAGGCATCCAGTAAAGATTTAAAACTCCCTTATAGTTTTTGCGCGTGCCTGCCTCGATCTCCCTCCCATTAAGCCAGAGCTGGGCGTACACCCCAAACGATAACATTCCGCCTGAAGTTGTAGCCGAGTTAGGAAATAGCTCGGCATACTTCGCATCGTCAAGCAGGTCCATCTTAATAAGCCCGACTACTTGATCTCTAAGGCGGGTGGCAATCTTGATGCCTTCCTTCGTTGCTGGGATGGTAAGCGTCTCTGAGCGTCGCTGACCGTTCCAAGTAAAACGGATCCGGATTGCATCGCCCCTGATCTCCACCCCGGCGGGCATACCCACAGACTTTCTACCCATTCGTCGTATCTCCTGACGCTGTACATAATGGCGCCGTCTACCTTGTTCCAGACGCCTTCCGGTATTTTCTTTCGGCTGCGGCGGGCCTGAAGCCCTTTCACAGTTGTTCCGAGTCGAACTGCCATTTGTTTTTCTGTCAGCTTGTCCGGATCTGGCGGAGGAGTTGGTTCAATCGCTATGTTTTCGGACATGGGGGTTCCTTGCCCGCCGCCCATCGGCAGGCCGTTAGATATTTTTTGGAGGAAGGCTTTCTGCTGTATCGTGTGCGCCGCTCGCCCGGTTCCGATTTACATGCTGGTAAAAGCGGGGCAGTACCGGGCGGGCACTAATTACGATTTTTCAGGAAACCACTCGGTTTCATATTCGAACTGAGTCACACGCTCGATCTCGATACTGGGTAACTGGCGGCGGAATACTTCGGTACCGTATGGTTTTTTCATGTATTCAGCGGCTTCTTCCATAAACGTGCCTTTGAACACTTGCAACAAATGGTCAGCAGCTTTTTCGTATTGATCTTCGGGATAGTTTCCTAAGCACATGCCACCCAGGCAAACACGCCAGACAATTCGTTCCGGTTGCGCCTCGGCTGCTTTAATCATTTCATCCATGAGCTTCCGGGCGAAGCGGAGTTGGTCGAGTGTCAGAGTGGCCACCCAGTCGGTGGTGCTGACGTGCTGTGCGTGGCCCATGAGACACTTGATTTCAGGCATGGCGATTCCTCTCCCACCGGCAGGCTGGTATATAAGCTTTGGTTATTGGGTCAGTTCGTGGCCGAATGGCACGCGAAAGCCGGAAGCGTTGCGGTGACCGCCACCGCCGTACTGTTTGGCGATATCGGAAACATCGAGGCCTTCGTCGGTGCTGCGCAGGCTGAATGAACGTCCGTCCGGCGTGTCCCAGTAGCAGGCAGCGAATGGCTCGCCTTGCGCCATGAGATGGCCGGCATCGCTGGTCAAGGTGTACGGGAGGCTAGCTGCGGGCACGTCGTGACCACCGATCACCAGGCGGCGCTTCGTCACGGCGACCAGTTCAGCGACGTCCTTGTGATGCTTGCGCTCAATCGCGGCGCCATCTGAACGCAAAGTCTCAACGTCGGCGGCCATCAGGCGGTCCCACACTTCGAAGTCGTAGGGGTAGCTGAACAGGTTGGCCTGAATCTCCCTGGTACCGTCCAGTTTGAACAACCACAAATCGCGATCCTCGATGTGTCGCAGCAGTTGCGGTGGATCTTGGTCGGGGAAGTAATGATCCCACGCCAGCATTGCCCCGCTGCGATTCATGTCGAAGCAACAGGCAATGGCTGGACCATTCTGCGAGTGAGCCATATCGTGCGCCGTCTTCCATCCGAGCAACGGAGACCCGTCGTCGTGCCGAGTATCTTCTTCGATGCCAGCGTGAAATGGCTCAAAGCGGGCTAAGTCTTCAGCAGCGCTTTTATGGTGGTCGAGCACGATGATGCTATTGGCTTTGTTCGCGAGCGCTGCCAGTACGTCGTACTTGTAGCTGAAGTCGACGAGGATCACGTCCTTGCCTGTGACGTCCGGCGGCTCTTGACCGTAAACACCAGCGACGAACTCGACATCATTACCAAGAGCTTTGCGTACCACCCAGGCTGCGCCGAAGCCGTCAGCGCAGTTGCCATGGTAAATGCACATGGGTTTCGATTGATTGGCAGTCATGACTGTTCCTTTGCCGCTATAGCGGATGGCTTTGAAAGGGGGGAGGGTTGGTGATATAAGGTGGATTGTTCGCCCGGTTCGGACGTTCAACGGCGCATGGATGCTGTCCGTGTCGGGCGGACTCCTTTAGTGCAGTTTTCCAGTTAAGCGCTCGCGCCAAGTCAGGCTTCGCGGTAGATGCTCGGTATCGTCTATCTCAACAATCACATAAGCACACCGATCAAAACTCGCCTCGCGCTGACCTTTCAGCCAGCAAGCTTCCTTCTGCGCCTCATCTAGAGTCCGCGATTCCAGTTCGTGCACGTTGAAGCCGTTACTGGTGACATGCCAACCGTGTATCACAGCGATGTACCGGCTCATAGTCCGAATAACTCCCCGCTCAAAGTAGATGTCGTCGCGGAGGAGGACTCAAGGCGAGCGTCATCCTCCGGCTTGTATTCGCTATCACCTGGATCCTCAATCATAAAGTTCGGCAGGCAGGCAATCGAGCTGGAGCCGTTGTACGTCGAGAGCCAGCAAGTCACAGCATGGTCGTCATCGTGCATGACAGTGATGGCCGGAGGGATGTTTGCTGAGGCATTACATCCGGCGAGCGTCAGCAGCAAGAGAAAAAGAACCTTTTTCATTGTGGGGTCTCCGGATAGATAAAGGTTTGCACCTGGTCCTTTTCGCCGATCGGTTGGAGCTGGGTGAGGTCGAACCCGAGCTTGTTTGCCATGCCATTGGCAGCCATTCGAGCACTGATCGTGCTGCTGGCCGTACCCTTGTGACCTTTGGCGCGAGCGACGTACGAGCCGGTCGAATAGCGGACGGTGATGATGGTGCTCATAACAAACTCCAAACGAGGCCAATCACTGCGAGGATCGCCAGCACAGCGCCCATCCACAAAAGCGGCTTCGCCGCTTCTTCCAGTGTCTTATCAGGTGGTTCGTGTTTCATGGCATACGCTCCCAGGTGTCACTGGTGGTTAAGTTGATTCGGCTGACTTCGATTGGGTGCCTATCGACACCCTGGAGACTGCATATCCCCTCTGATTCGGCGATGACCAGGTAATGCTTTCGCGTCACGCGATGGCGGTATCGCTCAGCGGGCTTGTTCTTTTTTGGCATGGCGATACCTGTGCTGGCTGGAAAAAAACAGGAAGGGTTGCGACCTACTTGCGCACCAAATTCATAGGATTCTGGTTAGGCGCTGTGCTGGATCGCGAGCAAGTTATCGCCAGCGCGTGTTATGCCTGCATGCAATTCAACATTTCGACCTGCGAGCATGCCCGCGATTTGGGCGTCCAGATCCAACTCGACTCCCTTGCTTTTTCGGGACTCTCCAATGTCTTGGGTGGAGAGGTACTCGCTGATCAATGCCTTGTCCTGCGCCTGAATTGCGACAAGGTCTTGGCCGGTGGAGGGGCGTCCTAGCGGATCATCGTCACCTTGAGGCACAAGCGCTTTCAGCTTCGACTGAACCTCCCACACCCACGCCAGCGCGAAGTGATCGCCAGCAGTTTCTGCCGAATACTGACTTCGATGAACTCCGGACCTGACGGCTGAGCAGTACTCCTTGCGCGCCATGGTGAGCTTGGTGTGCAGCGCCTCATACGCGTACAGGGCGATGTTCTGAGCGGGAGAAACACCAACGAATGTCGCGCACTCAATGACTTGGCCTTTCGAACAGCTCCACTTCCGACAGCGCAGGGTCGTACAGCCGAATGTGTCTGCCACAGCAATGCTCAGCTGTTGATCCCATGCTGATCGACGCTTGGCGCGAAAGATGGCCGACTCGACTTCACCGACATCGCTCAACTTCACGTCAATTTCGGTTAGCCGATACTCGCGCATCAACGCCTGTGCTTGACGAAGTGCTGTTGCGGCTTCGTTCTCGTTGGCGCTTTGGGCTAGCGCCAGACAATGCTTGATCTTGCGGATCGCGCGCTCGCGTTTCTTTTCGTCGATCTGTTGTGCGGACATCAGGGATCCTCGTCGGCTGGCGTGATTTATTGAAGTGGAGTAATTTTTTGAATCTGGCGCAACGGAGGTGGCTGCGATGAGTGCGAAGGTCGATGTAGAAGCGATTCGGCTTATTGGTGAAGAGGTGGTTCGTTTGCTCAGCCTTCCCGAGGAAAAGCTTGAGGCTGAGGTTTTCGGCGGGCTTCGTTTGATAGCAGAGCTGGCGCAGTGGCGGGATCTTGCCTACGGGCCTGAGCCAGATCTTCAGCACAATAGATAAGGCTTAGTCAGCCGGCAAAGTCGGACATTAATCCCAGCGCCTCATCAATTAATTCAGCTGCCTCGCCGGCACTCACCTCGCAATGATCCTTCAGCAGCTCGTAAACACTCTGGAGGCATGCTTGCAGTTCGTCCGCTGGCGAGCTGCTTTTTTCTGCATCCTCCAGCTGTCCTTCGAGATCAACCACCCTTTGATTGAGTCTTTCGATCTCGCTGAGGTAGGTTCCGCTAAAACAAGCCGATCTGCGGACCATCTCAGCCTGGGCGTCTTCGTCGAAACCTGCGTAATGAATAAGCTCATCATCGCTAAGAGCAGCTACTGGTAGACCCATGAGTTATCTCCAGTCAGGCGCTGGCCCGCTTGAGTTGATCTGCAAGTTGAACTGGCAGGTTTTTTATGAGCAGCGTGCCGGCCTTGCCGTCGTATTGCAGTTTCGATCCGAGCAAGTGAGATTCGAAGCTGATCGAGAGGCCTTCGGCGCGCCCGGTGAAGCGCCGGAATTTGTTGATGGTCTTTTTGTCTGCGGGGATCTCCGGTGACAGGCCGTAATCCTTGTTTTTGATGTGGTCGTGAAACGCCGTAGGACGCTCTTCGTCGATCAACTCCGAAAGCAGCTCGGAAAGCTCCTCAAGGATGATTGGCTCGCAGACTTTAGATTGCGCAGTGGCATAGTCGACCAAGGCAGTGGTCGCGTGCCTAGCTTGTTCCTCAGGTAGATCCTCAGCGGCGACGAAATCGCTGAATGCCATGAGCAGCGTGCGAGTCTCGCTCGGACCGTCGACGCCTTCCTGGCAGCCGATGAAATCGCGGAAGTATTCGACCGACTTGCGTCCGCCTTTGGGCTTGATGAAGGACACATATTGCTTCGACTGCGGGTTGTTTTTCCATTCAGAGAGATTTATTCGAGCGGCGAAGCTCAAGTGATCAAGATCCAGATAGTGGGAGTAAACGGTTTGAAGTTTTTCGTTTACGGAAACAGTTTGGCGCTGCTGGAGGAGAGCGATGACCAGGTAATCAGTCATGCCTTGCTGGTAGTGGGTAAGCAGGACATGGCCACCGACCGTTAGATTTGACTCATCCATCAACTGCTTCAGATGCTCGGTGGCACGCACGCTGAATTCGGCAAAGTCTTTCGCTCCATCCAAGTACTGGCTAAGCCAGCCACTGAGCGGAAAGGCTCCGGATTCAGCTTGAAAGAAGCCCCAGCCCTTGCCGGCTTTTGCGTTGTAGCTTTCGTTGAAGCCTTGTAGCAGGGCTTCATTCGTATTGGACTCACTCAGCTCCGTGTTTCGTAAATGGAGAATGGATGGCGAGCCATCTGGTTTCTTGTTGATCTGGTGAATGATGCAATGACGAATTGGCATACGGATTCCTTGAGTTGATGTCGCCAAAAAAGAGGGCAGCGGCGTGGCCTGTCGGTGTGTTACGGCTAGTCGTTACAAATCAGCGTGACGTAGCGATTTGACTAGCTTCAACCCCTCACATGAGCTATTTGTTCGGTCCAGCCTTTCGCTGATTAGGAGATAAGAGTGGTTTTATGCAGCAGATGTAGGAGCGCGATTGAAAACCCAGGTCGTCCGGGTCACGCAAATCAACTTGTTGAAACGGGGAAGAGGGAGCCGATAGGTCGTTGCATCACAATTTTAAAATGCAATGACTGCAGTAAAATTTGGTTCTTGACCAAACTCACCTATGCCCCTTGGACCGAGTCGTGGACGCACTGAAATAAAATAGGCCTTTAGGCTGACAGTCGATGCATTTGCATTCGAGCCTTGTCGGCCACTTCATCAACCATGCGATTCAGTTCCAGATTGAATTGAACGAGCTCTTTGTGCAGTGTCTCTAGGTATTCTTCGTCGCGATAAATCGTTTGGATGTAGAGCTGACAATCTCCATCTTGACGCGAGTCGAACGAAAGAAAATCCCACCACTTGCGACCCGTGACGAACATGCAGCCTTGGACCTGCGCCATATGCTCGCCAGGCATGCCCTCCAGCCATGTTTGCACGTGAACAGCTTCGTTGTAGGGGCACTTCGACTCTATGCCGCCGTCGGCGTCCACTAGGCCATCTGGCGAGCATCCCAGCCAATCGTATTTCGGGTGGATTATGAAGCCGCTGGGCACGACATCATTCCCGGTCATGAGCTCGTAGGCTTCGTGTGATGAGCGCTCCTCCTCGGTACCCCAGCGCATTGAGGCGCTTTTCACTTGGTGCTTTGGCTTCCGCGCCAAGCGCTCAAAGCACAGTTCGAGCATGTAGCTGGTACGGGCTTTTTGTGGCTCTCGCTTACCCTTTTTATCAGGCTTGCCCCACGCCATGACGTCGTTGAACCGACTAGCGGTGATTCGGCCAATGCGATCGGTGTGCCACTGCTCGGTGCGCTGAAGGTCTATAGCGACGCTCATTGTTCGGCGCCTTGCTGATCATCGCCTTCGGTAACGGTGGTGAATTCAGCATCGATAATTTCCGCACTGACGCTCAGCGCAATGTTCTTCAGTTCGTCTTTGCGGGCCATGCCGACAGCTACGCGCTCCGTGGGCTTCAGTGCCTTCCAGGCCTTTTCATAGCCATCAATTCCTTGTTCCTTGGCGACCTTTTTCAACTGCTCGAACAAGTCCGCGGCCGCGTCTGTCACATCGTTCTGGGCGGACGAAGTTGCCGTCTCGGCGGGGGCCGCTGCACCCTCATGCGGTGTAATGTCGATTTCTTCGGCTGATGGCATCTCGTCGCTAGTGTAGACCCCGAGAATTACGTCAGGGGCATGCAGTCGGGCCCATTTGCGGATTGCGAGGTAAGCAATCTGCTGCTTAGGGTCAGTTGCCCACTGAGTAGAGAATCGCGGGTAGGCTTGGGTCATCATGACCTTGACCTCGCGTGGCAGGGTTTCACCGATCATGGTCAGGCGAACAATGATGCCCAAGTCTAGCTCGTCGTCTTTCTTCCACGCTGCTGTGTAATATTTGCCGCCCTTGTCGGATTTGTTCTCGTTCACGCGCCCCAGAATCTTGTCCCAGTCGCCCAGGTACTCATACTCCGGACGCCCTTGAATTGGTGCACGAGAAATCACTATGGCATTGATCAGCTGCGCCTCGTATCCAAGTGCGCCGCCCTGGGTGAGGTGAGTTTTCTGAGCGACAGCAAAGGGGCTGATGCCCCACTGCATTGACTGCATGACGATGGCCATGCAGTCAGCTTGGTTACCCCGAAAATGCGCGGGTACGGTCGCTTGACCACCCGCCATCATTGCTGCCAAGTCGGTCATGGACTGCATGCTTTCGCGGTTTAGGATCAGTGCTGTGGGGCTGGCAAAATCCGTCGAGATTGCTGACAGCTGAGTTGATGCGCTCATTGCTTGCTCCATAGCCGACGATTCTGATCGGCCACTGGGGTTAGTTTCTGGATTCTTTAGAACGACAGGGCACGCAGCCACGCGCAGGCCTGATCCTTGTCCACGTCGTAGGCCATGGCTACCACTTCCACTACTTCGGCAGCGGTTGGCATATTTGGATCGGAGGCCACGTCTACCGCTGTGGGATCGGTTAAAGCCTTTGATGTTGGTGCCGGCTCGACAACCACTGAAGTCGTGACTGTGGCAGCTTCTAGTGCTGGAATATGCGCGATGGTTGCCGCTGGAACCGAGACAGATGTTTGTGCGCGCAGACGGGTCAGTTCTTCCTGGTCACGCTGGTTCTGCTCGTCCTTTAGGCGCTGGGCGTCTTGATCACGCTGCAGTTGCTCGCGCTGCCGGTTCAGTTCGGCTTGTTGATCCGCGATGCGTTGGCGATCTTCTGCTGCGATGCGTTGGCGTTCCTTCTCCGCGTTTTCATCGGCGATGCGTTGCTTCTTGCGCAACTCGTCGAGTTCTTTCTGCTGTGTCAGCAGTTTGGCGGCAGCCTCTTCGCGTTCAATGGCAGACTTGTGCAGCGTTTCCAGTTGCTCAATAGCATTGTCGCGAGCGATGGTGCCTTCAGCCTCGAACTCCGCATATTCTTCAGGCAGGATCACCGATTCCTTTACGCCTTGCAGAATGCTTGCGACATCGGCAGCGCTGCGGCTTGCATATGCAGCAGCGACAGAGCGGAATCGGGTGATTTTTGCCCTAATGGCTTCAACGCGCTCAGCTTCGATACGCTCGCGTTCGGCCTTGGCGTCAGCTATGCGTTTTTCTTCGGCTTTAATGGCTTCGTCGACGGGCTCCTCAATTGCCAGTACACGACCCTTCAATGCCTCCCCGAACTCCTTGACTTGGTTGACGCGAGCCTGGGCATCCTTGACCTTCTGCTGATAGGGGACCAGCGCCGTCTTGGTGGTTTTGTCCAAGGCATAGCGCACGTCCCGGATATCGGCGCGTACTTCTTTTGCATTTGCCAAACCTTCACTCGTCGAGCAGTCAACGACCAGCTTCGCGTAAGTCGTCTCCAGACGAACGATCTGCTCTTCGTGCGGACGATATTCCGCGATATCGGTGACGGCACTCGCAACTTCTTCGGTCAGAACTTTGTCGGCAGCAACGTCCGCTTGTTGATTTTTAGGCATGAGTAAAACTCCGCGCCATCCTTGCGGGGCGCCGTGATTAAGGGGGGTGGTTATTGGGTAATCAGGCCGCCGATTGCCGGGGCGAAACAAATTATGCTGAGGAATAGGGCGCCCGCAGAGCCTCGCCAAATGGCATGGCGGCGACTACGTTGAGCGCTGGTCATGACGTACCTCATGTTTCCAATGGTGGTTGTGCAGTGTCGACGACAAGCGCACCGGAAGCTTGCTGACTGGCGTGTCGCGATTGAGCGGCTCGCTGGATTCCGACAGATGATCGCGGATCAGTTCGTCGGTCATTTCTTCGATCAGGCTTTTGACTGGAGAGGTTGTCATAGCCCGCCCCTGCAAAGGTCTCGCACTTGTGCATCCCTACGATCGGCTTGAATCTTGTTGAGCTCAGATTCGCGGGCTTGTTCGGCATCGCAGACGCGCTGCATGAGTTCGATCGATTCACCCTGATCAATATCACCTTGGTAGAGGGCGAGCTGAATTGCGCACTCACAGCCATTCAGGGCTGGAAAGAGAGATCTGCCGATTGATTCGATCTGAAACTCAATGAATTTGACGGTTCTGTCATAGCGTTTGCGCATAATTACTTTTCCTTGTAGCCCCAGAATTTGCCTATCTGCTCAACTGCGGCGCGACGCTTTGTCGCCGCTGCCTTTCGCTCGATAAGCTCCCGCGCCTCATGCTCAATCCTCTCCTGCGAGCGCATCAACTCGGCGGCTTCATAGTCGTGGAATTCATCGAGCTGTGGTTTCTTCTCGCGGCCCCAAGCGTCGTAGCGCCTATCCCATTCGCGGGCCTGTGCACTATCTGCGTAACTGGTTGCCATGAGGCCTCCGACAAGCGTGGATTAGCCCAAGGCGCCAGCCTGATAGCGAGCGGCGCAGGGCGTGTTCTTGCAGAAGCTCAGAAGCTGATACTGCGTCTCCCGCTTGCCGGTATGACGGCTGCGACCGCGCCGAGAGATCTTGGTGACCTCCAGCTGGCTTGGGTCGCACCAGCTTTTGCACTGCGGGCACTGCGCCTTATCAGGCTTAGCGTTTTCCATGGATGACTCCTTATTCTTTGGCGTCGATACCGAAGTACTGACGGGCAAATTCTTCGCCGATGGCTTCGAGGAAGTGGGCGCGATCAATGAACTCCATCACCTCTACAGCTTCGAAGTTGTCGAACAACGTTTGCAGGTCGGCTTCAGCGGTAACGCGAACATTGGACGAGTGCCCGCACTCTCCGCAGGCGTTGACCGTTTCAGCATCGAAAACGATTTCCTTGGTGCTCATGAACACTCCTGTAATGGGCTTTAAAATCGAATGCATAGGTCGCCACCTTGATCAGAAACAGACTTCCGCAAGGCTCATCTAACAAGGTGGCGACGTATGAAATCGGGGTGGTGAGATGCCAGGTCACGCACGAGCGGGAAACCCTACAAGGAGCCGTGCAAACCCTTGCGGGGAACGGTGCCCTCTCTATGCGCCCTGAGCTGCCGGGGATGTACAGCCGCGCTCTTTCCGGCTTACGCGTCACGGTGATCCCGAAGGCCTGCCGTGAACAGGTGTCGATACTGTCGCATCGGTGAGCTCTGAAGCGATGGCACACGAACCATCCAACGAAACTACCGTTGTGCTGCAGAGCTCACCGATGCGACCTCTTGCGAGGGATCGGGCAGTTAACGAGAGGCTCTCGCGGCGCTGGTTGTTCGCTATCGACAAGACCGACTTTCTTCGGTCGTCACCTGCCGTAGGGCAGTCACAAGCTCGCGGTGTTCTTGCTCAGTCCAGGCGCAAGGTGGTGAGCCGCTCGGCGCCGTAAGAGCGCTGATATTTTGAGCCTGAATACGCTTGTAAATCTCATCACGATGCACTGCGACATCCTTTGGCGCCGCAATCCCTATCCGTACCTGCTGGCCGCTTACGCCCAGAATAGTGATGAGGATGTCGTCGCCGATGTTGATGCTTTCGCCAATCTTGCGGGTGAGTATCAGCATGTCTTGCTCCTTGCTTGGTTGGATTTCCCGCTGCCACCGTCTCCAGTGGCAGGGGTGAAATCATCCCTCACAACTCATCTGGTAGTTGCTTGCATGTTCTTCAGTGCAGAACTCCAGCTCACGAGTTCGAACGTATTTTTTTCTGCGTACTTGGTCATAGGCTTGATCGATGATCTTCGCCTTTACCACCACTTCGATGGTCTTACCGCAGAAGGTACACTTGCTTGCCGCTGGTTGGTTCATGGTTACAGCTCCGGTTGATTTCCCGTCTGCCCCTCGCAAGAAGGGCAGCCAGTGAAATCGGTGTGCCGCGCTCAGCTGCTGGCGTGTCGCGCTGTATTTCTTCTGGCTTTTCGGTACAGGGTTACTCGCCACCCTGGGAGGCATTCTTTCACTGCTTTGTACTGTGCCGGTGTTGCGCCTCATCTTGGCTCCAGCAGGGAGTGCTAACAGCGCAGGTCGGTGGTCGCTGAATCCAGAAACGTCAGCGGGTCGACCTGGCTCGGTCACCAGATCCGAGCATGGGCCGATTCAAAGAACCGGCACTTGCAGTCATGTTTTGCCACCGTCGCTCAGATCGCGATGCTGCTGCGCCTGTCGGGACTGCGGTGGGGTCGAGATTGTTAAAGAGCGCCGGGTTGCCCCGTATCGCGGTGGTGTGTTGCTGCGACGGGGTGAATATTACCCATAGGTTAAAATCACGGTCAATACCCTCAGGTAATAAAAATAAAATGGACGAAAAAAAACCCGCTTTATGCGGGCCTCGATTGCTTGTTTGGAAGTATGCGATGCAGATCGTTAGGTAGTGAAACCTACGAAAACCGTGCGTCCAATTAGGCTTTTAGGGTCGTTTGGATCAATCTCCTCCTTTTCATACTCCGGATTTGCCGGCTTAACAAATGTGCGCCCACCATATGGGCTCAATGCCCCCATGATTGGTTCTTGCCCGCCAACCGATGCGATAACAAGTTGCCCCGGAGACACCGGGGCGTCCGGATCGACTACTGCGATCCAGCCTGGAAGAATTGGGCGCTCCGCCCGAGGGCCTGACATTGAGTCATTAGTCATGCGAAAGGCAAAGGCGCGAATCCCTACCGGAACGACACACGGTATGTACGCCTCTATCGCGATGTCCGTCATTTTGTAACCTCCTGAGACCCATTCAATGGCATTGCTCAGCGAGATTAGTGGGACACTGTATATGTGTCCAGTATCGACAGGAGGGGAAATGTCCCTATCCATTACATGGCGAGAGCCATGCGGTAGTGGCAATTTGACTTCTTCTGACCTGTCTAGCGCTGGCCTTTCACCTGAGGAAACTAGTCCTTCCTCTTTAGGTTTGTCCAGCGCCAACGGCGGTAAACCGAGACGAATTTCTAAATCGCGTGCGAACTCTTCACCGACGTTTTTTCGATGCTTTTCATTTTCTGTTAGGCAGCGCGATATGTAGCTATGCGCCCGATCAGCCGCTTCGGCTAATCCGGCCATCCGGCCACTAAATTTCTGTTTGACGATGGCGCGCAGGTTTTCGCGTCGAATTTCATATATGTCCATTAACGAATAATCTCAGTTTGCTACCCACAGGTAAATAACCCAAGGGTGTTGCCATCGCTGTTACCTTGGGGTTATATTTCGGGTACTTTTACTCGAGAGCTGCTTATGAGGACCAAAAACATAGAGCTGCTGGTGTGGCTCAAAACAGCCGATGACTCCGCAGTGGCCAAGACTGGCACCAGTCGTGCCTACCTGCGAATGATCGCTTACGGCTGCAAAACTGCTTCCGCTGAGATTGCGGTTCGGACAGAAACTGCCACTAGTGGTTCAGTTACTCGCCAAGCATTGCGCCCAAATGATTGGCACGAAATCTGGCCAGAGCTCAAAGCGGACCGGAATAATGCATCTGCTGAGGCTCTAAGTCATGCGAGCTGACTCGCAGACATTGATTGCGACCTTGCTCGGCGGCGTCAATCAGTGGTGCAAGCGGGAGGGCATGAGTCGGGCTACTGCGGCTCAGTTGATCGTCGAGACTCACGAGCGAATCGGCGGCCCGCAATGCACCGGTATTCGCTTCGAGCCGCCAACGCAAGATGCGCACACTCGGATGGCTGTTAACTCGGAGCGGATCTTTCGTTGGCTCAATGACGCCACGAAAGATACCAACTTGCTCCCGGCAAATTTCATCCCGTCGATTCTGGCTGCACTGCCATGCGATCTGAAGATCCAGGTACTCGGAGAGTTGCTCGTTCCGCTTGGCGTTTCCGTGCGTGTGATCGCCAAGGAGAGCATTGAGGACGGAATGTTTCACCACGTCCGGGCGGTCATGAAAGAGGGCGCTGAAGCACAAGAGGCCATGGTGTATCTGCTGGACGATACAAGCCAAGACCGACTGAAAATCGCCCACCGTGAGTTAAGTGAATCGCTCGTTGCGGGCGGTCAGGCGTTGAGTCTCATTGAGCAGACTATCCAAGAGAGAGCGAGATTATGAATCAGCAAGAACTGCATAAACAAAATCTGACGACCGAGGCCGTCAGAGCTGCATCTGATAGGTCTGCGAAAGGCGCATTTGATGACTACGAAAGCGTGATTTTAACGCTCGAAACAGACGAGATGATTATTTTTCAAGGGGTCAGATACAAGTCAAAGGTCTCAGCTGGCGAATCCTCATCCTGATAGCACTTTTGTATTCGTCGACGTTCAGGTCGTTAGGTACGAGATCTCGCAGTCGCTCCAGATCTTCGATGAGCCTGCCCCTGTCGAAAGATTCGGTTCGATTGATTGCGGCAAGCATCACCAGCTGGACGTTGATCAAAGCTGCTGTCTGCGTCTGGAGCGCGGTCACTAACAATTCAATTTTTTCATCAACATTGTTTTTTCGGCGAATCAGTTCCAGCAAGTCGCTATTTGTTTGAGTCATGTCCGGCCTCCTTGGGCCTTTGTTTGTGGAAATTCAAAATACCACGGATGCGCCGGACACCTATTTCGCAAGCTCCTCACGTAGGAGTGAGATTGACATGCAGTACACGATTACTATCAATCAAGCAAAAGCTCTTGAGTGGGGGTTGAACTCACAGCAAGCGCTGCTGTTTGCCTTTGTCTACGAATGCCCAAGCTGGGCTAATTCAATGAAGACAGATAGCGGGATCTTCTTTGCGTTGAGCAAAGCCAAGATCGTTGAAGAGTTGCCTTTGCTCACGGATAAACCCGATACCGCGTACCGGCTTTTGAGGGCGCTGGAGGAGGCTGGATTAATCGATCTGGCCAGCACTTCAAGCATCACATTGGTCCGTCTGACGAAGAAAGCAAAGGAGTGGAATCGCAAGCTTGACGGGTCGGAAAAATATCCGACCTTAGATAAGGAGCTCGGAAAAAAATCCGATGTAACAGGTCGGAAAAAAATCCGAGCTAGATCGGAAAAAAATCCGAGCGAGGTCGGAAATATTTCCGATAGGGGTCGGAAAAAAATCCGTTCGAGGTCGGAAAAATCTCCGACAAATCAGGATACCAGTAATCAGGTAACCAATAATCAGGGTACCAATCAGGATACCAGTGATCAGAATTTGCCAGAGGGCACGGCAGAGCCGACCCGTTCTGGCGGATTAGTTTTGGTCGGTGAGCAGTCAGCTGCGACGGAAGCGCCACGCTGCGAAATCCCTCTCGACATGCCGGGGCCGAAAGATCCGACCTGCAAAACATTCAAGACTTGGGCTAACTACGCCATGGCATACCGCAAGCGCTACCACACCTGGCCGGTGTGGAACGCTTCCGTTGGCGGAAAGCTTGGTCAGCTGATCGACCGTCTTGGGTCTGATGTGGCTCACAGCGTGGCCGCGTACTTCGTCAAGATCAACGACGCCCAGTTGATCCGCAAGTGCCATGGCTTGGGCGAGCTGCTGGCTAACGCAGAGGCTTACCACACCCAGTGGGCTACACAGACCCAGGTGAACGGGGCTACTGCCCGTCAGATGGAAAACACGCAAGCCAACGTATCGACCGCTGATCAAGCCAAAGCACTGCTTCGCAAGCGGAACGAATCCCATGCTTAGCCAGTACGAAATCGACGACGTGGTCGATCTGATCTGCGGTACCGCTGAGGCAATGGGCTGCACGCTGAGCCCGAACACTGCAGCGATCATGACCGTGGATCTGAGTCGCTATCCGCTGGCGCTGATCCAGGCTGCGCTGCTCGCTTGCCGTCAGGAGGTTCGTGGTCGCTTGACCATGGCCGACATCCTCCAGCGTGTTCAGGCGGCAGATGGTCGGCCAGGCAAGGACGAGGCATGGGCTATCGCCGTTTCGTCGTGCAACGAATTCGATTCCATCGTTTTGACCGAAGAGATTCATCTGGCGCTGGCTGCTGCGCGTCCCGTGTTGAGCGCAGGCGACAAGATCGGCGCTCGCATGGCGTTCATGGATGCCTATGTCCGGATCGTCGGCGAGGCGCGACGTCAGGCGCTTCCAGCCAAATGGCATCTTTCGATGGGATTCGATCCGGCAGGACGAGTCGACGCTCTAGCCACCGCGGTGCAGATGCAGCGTATTTCGCACGATCGAGCAGAGATGTATCTGCTCGATCTGGCGCAGGAGCCGATCACTGAGGACGGGAAGGCAATCGCCTGCTTGATCACTGGTGAGGCCTGCAAGCCATCCCCCGAAGTGTCCGAGCGGCTCCAGGTCATCAGAGAAACACTTGCGCAAGGCGCCGAGAAAAAGCGGCGCCAGGCGCGTCTTGAGCGAGTTGAGCTTTACCTGCGTAAGCGGAAGCTTCAGGCGCAGGTTATGGCCTTACTGGAGAAGCGCGATGCCTAACTTGGAAAAACATCTTCTCTCGGATGCCGGTATCCCCAGTCTTGCTGAAGCCTTCGCAGAGGCGTGCCGCAATGTCCGCCCATGCATGGCTGGCAAAGCCAAGTGGAGTCACCGAGTTGTGCACCACGCAGCTCGAGAAACTGGCTGGTGGATGCTGAACAACCGAGACACTTACCCTGACAACAAAGTCGAGGAAGTGTTTAAGAGGAATTTTTCTGAGGCGTGTAAGCGTTTTTTAGAGGGCGGCTATTTGTACAAGTTACCTGCCGATTCCATTCGAACGCCGGAAGTAGCAGGTGCTGCAATAAATTCTATTCGCGACATTTTAAAATCAAACAAAACAAACATTTAATCCAGATCTAAAAGTTGAGCTGGTTTATAATTAGAGGATGAATATGATGGCTAATTACTCTTTTGAAAGTCTTGTCAAAGATGGCGTCATCAAGCGTGCTCGCACCGGCATGCAAGTCAAATATGAGACGCTCGTTCTTGGCTGGAATGCTCGCAACCATGACGCACGCTGGGAAGAGTCTATCGTCAAGCTGACCGACTATTTGCGTGAGGGTGGGCAAGTCCCAGCCATTGAAGTCCATCTGAACACGGCCACGGGTGAGCTGGTCATCGTTGAAGGTTACCGCCGCCATGAGGCCTATGGCCGCTTGTTGGCAGAAGGGCGCCCTGTTGAGCTGATCGACATCGTTCCGTTCAAGGGTAACAACGCAGAGCGCATTGCGCGCATCGCCACGAGTAACAATCAGCTCGGTTTAACCGCACTCGAATACGCGAAAATGTACAAAGAGCTTGCGGCTCTAAATATTCCGCCGTCTGAAATCGCGTCTCTGGTGAAAAAGAGTCGCCCGCATGTTGATGATCACTTATTGATTGCATATGCGAATGTCGATGTTCATAACTTGATGTCCTCGGGACACGTCAGCACAGAGACCGCAATCGACTTCATTCGTGAGTACGGCGAAGGCGCCGGAAAGCATCTTGAGGCCGAACTGCAAAAAGCTCGTGGATTGGGCAAGGCCAAAGTTACAAAGGGAACAGTCAAGGGTAAGTCGCTCCCGAAGAAAGTAGTAACTAGTTACATCGCGTCTGCTGATGACCTTGCTTCAGCGGTACCGCTCAGTGTCCACACCGAACTCTACAAACTTGCCCAGGCACGAGCTGAGCGGGGAGAGGAGGAAGAAGAGGAAACCGAGGTGCTGACGGTCGAGCTCCCTGCGCGTCTCCTGCGGAATCTGCTGGATGCTCGCGGTGATGCTGAAGCAGCTCGTGCGCGGCAGGCTGAAAAGCAGCGTCTCCGCGAAGAGAAGGCTGCACAAGGTGAGCTGGAAGCAGTTGGGGCCGACAATGAATAGTCGATTATCAGATGCGAACCTTGACTCCATCCTCAAGGATTCAGAGCAGTGCGTTGCACCAGGTATGGGTGATGTGCAGCTCCTGGTTCGCGAGATACGCCAGCTCAGGGCAGACAACGATCACCTTAGAAGTGGCCATGGCGCCATCTGGGTGGCATCTGGTGCAAAGGGTGAGGCGCGCATCGTTGAGGTCGTAAGTTTGCTGCGCCAAGACGCCGACCGATATCGCTTCATCAAGCCTGATGAGCAAATGGCACTTGTCGAGGATCTTGCTTACAACGTTTCCGATACCGAGTGGGATGCGGTGATTGATGCTGAGATGGCCAAGGAGGCGCGGTTATGACTGAGCTCACCAGCTCAATACTTCCAGCTGTCTCTTGGCTCGCAGGTATCGCGGTCGCTGCATGGCTTGAATGCTGTGGTCGCATGAAGGGGCGGGGCCATGGCTGACCGTATCAGCGTAAACAGCGCCCCGAGGCTGTCACAAGCTATCACCATGCTGACCACCATGTATCGCGAGAAGAAGTTCGTGGTGGTCTCGCTTCGCCCTGGAAAGGACCGCACGCTTGACCAGAATGCCCTTTGGTTCTCTCTCTACCAGCGTATCGCCGAGATGACCCAAGTCGGAGGTACTGAGGATGCGCGTAAGTACTGCAAGCTGCACTTTGGTGTGCCGATCATGCGGTCTGAAGATCCGTGCTTTCGCGACTCTTGGAACCGAATACTTCTGAATCTCGACTATGAGCAGAAGCTTGAGCTGATGGGGGATTGTCCCTTGCTAGGTCCTGATGGATTCCCGGTCACGCGCCTATTCAATCGCGCCCAGGGCATCGAGTACACGGACCGTATAGTTGATGCGTTCTCGACGCAGGGTGTTGTATTCACTGATCTGCTGAGCGAGGACTGCTGATGGCTAAGCAAACAAAAATCACCAAGGCTGCCCGAGGCCGTGATTGCCAAGTCCGTTTGCCAGGGTGCCCCAACAACACCGAAACAACCGTGCTCGCCCATTACCGCCTCTCCGGTACGTGCGGCATGGGCATGAAGCCAAACAATCTGCAAGGTGCCTGGTGCTGCGCTTGGTGCCACGACCGCATTGATGGTCGCGCCAAGTACGACATGCCCAAAGATGAGATGCGGCTGTATCACGCGGAGGGTGTATTGCGTACCAACGACATATTGGTGAGTGAAGGGGTAGTGGCAGCGTGAATGGGGAGGATGTGTGAGCAAGAAGAAACCCATCGACTGGGAGCGTATTGAGCTCGACTACCGAGCTGGATTGCTTAGCCTTCGAGAAATTGCCACAAAGTCAGATGTGAGCGAGGGGGCAATTCGTAAGCGAGCCAAGCGCGACTCTTGGTCAAGGGATCTTTCCGAGAGGGTAAGGCTGCGAGCTGATGATCTGGTACGCAGCACAGAAGTACGCAGCGAAGTACGCAGAGCGGCCAATGCTGAAGGCTCGGTATCTGTTGATGTAGAGGCTGATTCGGACGAAGAAGTACGCAGTGAGGTACGCAGCGGAGCCGACCTTTCTGAGTGCGAACTTGTCGAGGCCAGCGCCAGAGCGATAGTCAGCGTGAAGCTCTCTCACAGGTCGAGTATCACGCGTTACCGTGCGTTAATCACCAGCATGCTCGTGGAGCTTGAGCAGCAGACGGGCAATGCTGAATTGTTCGAGCAGTTAGCCGAGATGATGGAGCGCCCCGATGACAAGGGTAATGACCGGCTGAATGACATGTACATGAAAGTCATTGCTCTGCCATCGCGCATCGACTCAGTAAAGAAGCTTTCTGAAACGCTGAAGATCTTGATCGGCCTGGAGCGTGACGCCTTCGACATCGCGCCACCAGTCAAGGTTGAGCACACCGGCAAAGGCGGCGGGCCAATTCAGCACGGCACCGTCGATCTGACGCAGCTCCCAGATGACGTGATCAAGGCGCTGATGAATGCACGCGCTCCAGATTGACCTCGTCTCGCTTGAGCGTGAAGCCTGCCGCCGTTCTCTTGCGACCTTCGTTCGCGAGGCTTGGCATGTGCTGGAACCGGGGCAGCCTTACACGCATGGTTGGCATGTCGAGGTAGTGTGTGAGCACCTTGAGGCTATCACCCGAGGTGACTTCAATCGGCTGCTGATTAACATCCCTCCTGGCACCATGAAATCGATGTTGGTTGGTGTGTTCTGGCCTGCTTGGGAGTGGGGGCCGAAGGCAATGCCGCACATGCGCTTCATTGGCGCCAGTCACGAACAGAAACTTGCCATCCGCGACACGGTAAAAATGCGCCGGCTCGTTACCTCTGATTGGTACCAGGAGCGATGGGGCGTCCAGTTGATGGGCGACCAGAACGAAAAGACCTTTTACGAAAACGGCAGTACTGGCTTTCGTCAGGCCTGCGCCGTAGCGAGCATGACTGGTCGTCGTGGTGATCGGGTGGCATGGGATGACCCGCATAGCGTTGAAGGTGCGAAGAGCGAGGCAGATAGAAACACTGCTATCGACGTGTTCCGCGAAACGCTGCCCACTCGACTCAACAACCCTATCTCATCCGCCATCGTCGTTGTCATGCAGCGGGTGCACGAGTCGGACGTCTCAGGTCTGATCATCGCTGAAGACTTTGGGTATGAGCACCTAATGCTGCCTATGGAGTTTGAGCCTGAGCGCCGCTGCGTGACCAGTCTAGGCGTGGCCGACAAGCGCACCTATGACGGTGAGCTACTTTTTCCCGAGCGCTTCCCTCTGGAGGTTGTGGAGCGGGACAAGAAGCTGCTTGGAAGTTATGGGCATGCCGGACAAAACCAGCAGCGTCCTGCGCCGCGTACCGGTGGTTTCTTTGCCTGGGAGAAGCTCGAAGTTGTCGATGCTGCGCCTCCCCTGATCGAAGTAGTGCGTTATTGGGATAAAGCTGGCACTGAGGGTGGCGGCGCATATACCGCAGGCGTGAAGATGGGCCGCAGTAAAGATGGTCTCTGGTATGTGCTGGATGTAGTGAGGGGGCAGTGGGGTGCAACCACTCGCGAAAAAACAATAAAGCAAACTGCTGAGCTCGATGGCGATAGATGTGCTATCTGGATTGAGCAAGAGCCGGGATCTGGTGGTAAAGAGTCCGCGGAGGGCACGGTAAGGAACTTGGCGGGGTATAACATTAAATCTGAGCGAGCAACCGGTGATAAGGCTATTCGCGCTGAACCATATGCAGTGCAAGTAGAAGCCGAAAATATTAAGCTGGTCAGAGGTGAATGGAATAAGCTGTTCATTGATGAACACAAAACATTTCCGAGCGGTAAATACAAAGACCAAATTGACGCGGCTGGCGGTTGTTTTAATAAGATCGCCAAGAAGTCAACTTTCTGGATGGGATAATGAAAATCTTCGGTATCAACCTTGGCAAGAAATCCGGTCAAGCTGGCGCCGCGAATTCGGGAGGCAAGACAGTAGCTCGAACTGTAAACGGGGCGCTCGCTGATTTTATTACGTCAAGCCTCATAACTCCGAGCCAAGCGATAAAGTTTTATCAAACCGTTGGACCAGTAGCGGTTTCAGTTGAGATGATCTGCGATGAGGTCGAAAAGCTGTCGCCTATCATTGTCAGGGTGGCAGACGGAAAAATAGACGAGATGCATGATGTTATTACGCTGTTACGTGGACCCAACGGGTTTGAAACGTTTGAGCAGTTCATCGGCGCACTTGCTAGATCTTATCTTCTTACGGCGTCGGCAAAGGTAACCTTGTCTGGAAACATCAATAGGCCGCCGCTTGAGGTGTTTGCTGTTCGCCCTGGCGCATCTTCTGTGCAATACGACCAAGGCGATGGCTATCCAGCACAAATACAAGTTAACCAGGGCGCAGTGAAGGGTGTTTACGTACGCCAGGAAAAGAAGAAAGGAGTTCGCTATCTTGACGGCAGTATGCGCGAGGTTGGGATAATTCAAGGTTACTCGAGTCGCACCGGGGCCGATCCAGACAGCCCGCTTAATTCTTGCGCAATGGATGCCAGGCAATCTGTATTAAGCCGTCAGCATAATTTGGCCGTATTGAATAATGGCGGGAAGCTGTCGCTGGTATTCCTTTTCAAGGACTCGGTCGGCGAGGAGGAAATGAAAGCTCGGCGCGATAAAATAAACGAGGATTTTTCCGGATCTGGAACTGCCGGGAAAATCGCCGTTGTCCAGTCTACGGATTTGGAAATCAAGGAGGCAGGGAAGGGGCGCGTCGATATGGATTTTTCGACACTGGACCGAGCATCCGGCGATGCAATTTATACCAGGTTCAAAATACCGCTTCCACTTGTAAGGCAGGACGCCGCAACCTACGACAACATGCGCCAGTCCGTCTTTCAACTTTATGATCGGGCAGTTTTGCCGCTGGCAAAGACGTTGCTGTCCGGGCTATCCAGAGTATTGCTTCCACGCTATGGCATTGACCCAAGTGAATACACCATCACTTATGACGAACAAAAGATCGCCCCGCTATATGACCGAATGATTGAAGTGCTTAAAAAACGCAAAGACATTGGCGTGGAAACTATCAATGAGCTTCGGTCGGAGATACCAGGTCGCGAGCCACTTGATGGCGGCGACTCTCTGTACCAGCCAGCGGCACTGGTGCCGGTCGGAACCGATATGTTCACTGCTGACAACAGCAGATTGTTCGATTTGACGAAATGAACGAAGAGGGTATAGCAGCCGCAACGAAGCTGGAAAGCGAGAAGCGAGACGATCTCGAAAAGATACTTTATGCCTCGCTGCTTGTGTTCTTCGAAGAGGCAAGCAAATCAGCACTCGGAGCCTTTGCTCGTGGTGAATCCCCTGCTATTCGTGACGACATCAAGGGGGCGCTCACGGGAATTCTAGTGAAGCACGGTCTTCTGGTCGGAGAAGCATTCGCCCTGTCTTCTGTCGACGCTACAGGCTATGTCGTCTGGCTAAATGATCGCGCCCTTGAGTCATCCGGCATGATTTCAGACACGACGCTAAAAAACGTCATTGCCGCGATTGTTTATTCAGCAAAAGAGCTAGTAGCAGCGGGCGAGGATGCCAGTAGTGCGGCCATTGCTCGGACTGCTTACGCCAATCTAAAACAAACTTTCAGTTCGCGGGCAACAACTGGTGCGGTAACCGAAACAACAGCAAGTGCAGAGAGCGTTAAATACCATACCGCCGACAGTGCGGGACTGCATAAAAAAACATGGATTACCATGAATGACGGTATAGTTAGAACAACGCATGTGCTCGCCAACAATCAGACCGTCGATTTCGATTCGACGTTTACTGTTGGCGGCTACCGCATGAGATTTCCAGCAGATTACAGCCTTGGCGCTCCAGCAAAAGAGATCGTCCATTGTCGCTGTATCGCTATTTACACTGAGGGTGAAAAATAATGGGCGGCGAAGTGAAGGCCTTTATTCGGCTTGAGCGAAAAGAATTCTCGGATGATGAAGAGTTTTTTGAGGTTTCTGGTTATCTGGCGGTTTTCGGTAATGTCGATCACTGGGATGACATTGTGGAACATGGCGCCTTCACAAAATCTCTTGCGGCATGGGAGTCTTCAGGGTTTAAGCTGCCGACGTTGTTTAGCCATGATCGATCCGAGCCTGTTGGCGTTTTTACTGAGATGCGCGAAGACAGTTATGGATTGTTCGTTAAGGCAAGACTGCCAAAGGCTGACCGATTCGTAGCTGAGCGAATGATTCCTCAGATCAAGTGTGGGTCAATCTCCGGCATGAGCATTGGTTATTATGCTAACGAGGTTGCGTATCGAGATGAAGTCAGGATTATCAAGGCCTGCACTCTCTTCGAGGGGTCGCTCTGTGTCATGCCAGCAAACACCATGGCTCGCATCACTTCAGTGAAAAGCAATCCAGTTCAGGAGTATGCAACGGCTGCCAGGGAAACACCGTGGGATAGCAAGTCTGCCGAGCTGCGGATTCGTGAGTGGGCGGGATCGGAAGGTGCTCCAAACAAAAAATATAAAACATGCTTTCTTTGGGCGGACGAATCGGCCCCGAATGACTTCAAAAGCTGCAAGCTGCCAATCGTGGATATCATAGGCGGGGAGCCAAAGATTGTTCCTAAAGCCATATTTGCAGCCGCCGCGACTCTTGCGGGGGCATGCGGAAGCGTCGACATCCCAGACGAAAGCCGTAAGTCCATTTGCGATAACGTCGATATGTATTACAAGCGAATGGATTTGGAGTCGCCGCTTTCCGGAAAATCATTTCGAATTGATGACTTAGACTTGTTCAATGAGCGCGATTTGGAACGCCAGCTTTGTGAGGGAGTTTCTTTTAGCCGTAAAACAGCTAAACTCCTAGTCTCAAGGATAAAGATGAAAAACGCTCCAGTTGAAACTGAACTGGTTGCGGGAATTAAGTCTGCGATTGACTCGTTGAAGGGCATCGTCAATAGGACTTAGTTAAAAATATTATTGCGTAACACCTGTGCCCGTCGAGCGAGATGTTCGGTTGGTGCTGTGGACTGATTAATTGACGCGAGATGCGATCAATTGAGATGGCCCGCCGAGAAATCGGCAAACAGACCAATCAATTTTGCGAGGCGGGAAATGTCAGACGATATCGGTGCAGTACTTAATGAGTTGCGCAGCACCACTGAGCGCTTAGGCGCTCAGCATGTAGAGGCAAAGGCAATGGCTGCGAAAGCGGAGGAGATCTTTGCCAAGCAGGAAGAAAAGAGCCAGCGTCTTACTACCGAGCTCGAGGCGTCCAAAAAGGCGTCCGCCGAATTCTCTGAGCGCATGGACGTGCTAGAAAAAGAGCTGGCGCGCAAGGGCGGTCCTGGCACTGGGCGCGACTACAAAGAGACGCCCGAGTACAAGGCCATCAGCGCTTATATCAGTCGCGGCGATGACATGGATGTTGAGCAAAAGAGCAGCCTGATGCGCTCTGATTCCGGAACGGATGGCGGCTACCTGACCACGCCAGAGCTGGATAGTATGATCATTAAGGGGATCACCGAGATCTCCCCGATCCGCTCTGTTGCTCGAGTTCGCACGGTTTCCCGAAAAACTCTTCAGGGCCCAGTGCGCACCGGCATCCCGGTCGCGACATATGAAGGCGAGGCCGAAGAGGGTGACGAGTCCCAATCGAAGTACGGGAGTCAGTCGCTGACGGTTCACCGATTGACTACCACCATCCCAATGACTAGCGACCTCCTGCTGGACACGGCCTTTGACTTCGAAAATGAAGTTATGACGGACGTTGCCGAGGCATTCGCTTTCGCTGAGGGGCGTGGGTTTACTGTCGGTGACAATGTGAAGAAGCCGATGGGCTTCCTTTCCGGCGCTGCCGGCCTCCAGGGCGATGCTCGAATTTCTGCTGGGTCCGGCGTGCTCAGCGGTGATGACATCTTGCTTCTAACAGGTGACTTGAAGGTTGGTTACAACCCGGTGTTCGCCCTGAATCGTAGAACCTTGGCACAGATCCGAATCCTGAAGGGCACCAATGGGCAGTATCTGTTCCAGCCAGGCTTGAATGGCGTGGTTCCGAACCAGATCGCCGGTTTCAGCTATGTGCTTATGGAAGACATGCCTGATATCGCTGCCAACTCGATTCCGATGGCCTTTGCGGATTTCCGTCGCGGTTACACGATCATCGATCGCACTGGGACCGAGGTCATTCGCGACAATATCACTAGCAAGAAGGCCGCGATTATCGAGCTCACTTTCCATCGCTACAACCACGGCCAAGTAACACTGAAAGAAGCATTCAAGCTTCTCAAGATCAAGGCCTAACAGGAGAGGTTCAGATGCATAATCTTTATCATGATGCAGAAGTCTTTGTTGTTACGGCAAGTACTCCGGTAGGCACGACAGGATCTGGTTCAATTTTATTCGCCGCGGTGACAATTGCAGATCCTGCAGCGCCGATCACTTTTGAAGTTCGCGAAGGTGACACTGCAGTTTTTGCAGACTCGACGATTGTGCCCGCTCGTCAATTGATCGGAATGCCGGCAGTCCTGGATGGTGCCAACTCGGCAGTAAAGATCGGTTACTTAGGCGCGAAGCGTTATGTGTTCGTGACGCCGAGTGCTGCGCCCGATGCGATGGTTGCGATCCTTTCCAATCCTGCATATGCGCCGGTGCCGTGATGAGTAAGATCGAAATCACGAAAACCGGCAAATGGGCTCTTGGTGGGTTCGAGCTGGTCAAGATCAAGAAGGGGGAAGTTCGAGACTTTACCCCCGTTGACAACCAAGACTTGGTCGATGCCGGCTGGGCTGAATGGCACGAGCCCGAGAAAAAGCCAAACGACTCGGCTGCGCAGAAGCAGGAGTCTGGCAATGCTGCATCTGACGCTCAGAAAGACGCCTCCTCAGACAAGCCTGCTGCGACTAAAACGCCTGCCAGCGAATCTAAACCTCAAGGAGCTAAATGATGTTCGATGTCGTCACTCTGGCTGAACTGAAGGCTTTTCTGAAAGTCAGCACCAGCGCTGACGACATCGCGCTTGATGCTATTCGAGTCGGTTGCATTGGCCAGGCAGAACGAATCACGAACCGCATGCTCAGCGAGCGTGAATTGACTCTGTCGGCTCCTCTCTACCTATCCCAGCGGCTTACCCCGGCACCGTTTTTTATAGGCGGTGTAACGGCCATCAAAATATGTACGGATACCGGGCTGATGGAGTTGCCGACCTCGGCATGGATCGCCGAACCAGTGCATGAGCAATGCCAGCTCGTACTGCTCGCGGTGGATGCAGAGCCAAATCCTCACGTTGAGAATCCGCTTCAGGTGACGTTGAGTGCGGGGTACAAAGCGGTCACGGATATTCCCGCAGACATTCGCCTGGCGATCCTTGATCTATGCGCTGTCGAGTTCAGTAAACGCGGCGGGTGTGATTGCGCTTCAGGTGTGGAAGAGGCAGCCATTAAGTCGCTGCGGCGTCATCGCATTAGCAGGGTGTTCTGATATGGCCAGTTGCGCAAAGAAGTCATGCCTCAAAGCCAGCGATCTGCGGCACACGATAGATCTGTATGCGCGAATGGTCGGCGGTGTAGATCCTGATTCGTTGAGCATGTCGCCAGTGACCTTTGACCTGATCGCCAAGGGAGTCTGGGCGAAGGTCACGTCGTACAAAATTGATCCTACAGACACGGGGGTCAGTATTGAGGACGCTCCTACGCACATCGTTTCTGTGCGCTACGACGATTCCTTGATGGAGGAGTTTCAACAGGGAAACCTTTTCCTACGCATTGATGGGAAGCCAGAAAACTACAAAGTCATGAGCGCTGATAACGTCGACCTGGACAACGAGAGCATCAAGATTCAATGCGATTATCGGGGCGCTGGCTCTGCTTCGGAGGCGTAATGCTGAAGATAAGAATCACAAAGGCATCGCAGGGGCGTCTTGACAGGCTGCGGCGCCACTCAGGGCTCATCGATGACGCTAACGGTGCTGCTTTGAGTGAGTTCGGCGAGATCCAGCAGGACAAGCTCTACAAGTTACTGACGTCTGGGAGACGGACGGGGCGGACATATTTGTTCAGGGGGCGCAGGCATGTTGCCTCCGCTCCTGGCGAAGCTCCTGCCCGGCGCACAGGCCGCCTTGCAAGAACTGTCGGCTACACCTCAGACAATCGTCGAATGGAATTTGGAGATCGAGCCGAATACGGAAAATGGCTTGAGGAGGGCACAAAGAACATGAGGGCCAGACCACATGTTCGAACTGTCGGAATGTTTGCAGACGCAGTGCTTACTCGCCTCTTTCGTAAGCATTATAAAAACGCTATGAGGATGGGCTAGTGATCACACCCAAAGAAATTCTTGAGCATGCATATAGTGCTCTTTCAACGATTACAGACCGATTCGATGGTCAGGCGATTTCCGTGGCGTCCGCCGACATCGTTGGCCGAAAGCTGGTGCTTACGGCTCCCGGTCACAAGGTCCAATCTGTCCGTCTACTATGCAAAACCACCATGGGCGGCGGCCGCATCGCATCGCTGTTTGGGCTTCTTGAGGTGGAGTCGGTCACGGGGGATCAGATCGTACTCAAGGCAAGAGCGGGCCTTCCTGTCCCTCCTGATGGCACGCCAGTCGTTTGCACTGCTTCTGTATCCCTGAATATCGCGGTATCTGCTGATATTGATAGGGCGACGGAAATTTATACGCAGCGCGCGAGGTCTGCTCCATATCTCTTCATCATCATGGGCGATGTTGATACGGCACGTGATCAGCATTCCGTCGGTGACACGCTGGCCATGCCTACAGCGCAAGACATGAACATGATGACGATTATTCAACACTTCAGCATTGCTTGCTTCATTCCAGCAGCAGATGACATTGGCGCAGCCGGTGCACAGCAATTGGCGTATGGCGTAATTGCTTCTGAAATCATCTCGACTTTTTCCGGCGTCGTATTTTCCGGATCTGCGCAATCCATCCGATCGATCTTTGAAAGTCATGGGCCCGGCCCGATGACTGACGCCCGGTATGTTCACGTTTATGACTTCCAAGCGCCAACGGTCACGACGTTCTGCTCGGGTATCAACGGAACTGAATATCCGGATGACGTCGCATTTCTGCGGATCTATCAGGATATGGGTTTGGGTATTGGTGGTGACGCCATGAAACTTACAACGGAGCTTGATCAATGAAACTGAAAATCACGCTCGTGAATAAATCACAAGCGGTCATCGATGGCACTTCACCTGGGGGAACCATCAGTGTTGAGGCCATCAACGAGAAGACGCCGAGCGATTCGTTTTGGCGTCGTAGGCTTGCCGACAAATCCTTCGCGGTAATTGTCGAGCGAAAAAAAACAACCGAGGCTCCGCCACAAGAGAAGCCCGAAGACCAGGTAGCCGATAATGAGTGAAATTAGCCTTCCGCGAGTCTCACTGTCGCTACTTGCGACACCGAGCCAGCAATCCATTGGTAGTCGCCGAGACCTCCTTATCGGAGTGGTTCCGCCCTCTGTAACAGGCAGCGGGTATTTCCAGAATGTCCACCGACTGACACTTAGTCAGTTGCGCAGCCAATTCGGTTTTGGCGAGCTTCATGAGCGAATCGCGGCCTATATGGACGCATCGAAAGGCGCTGTGCCATTTGATGTAATCAGTGTTCGCTCTACAGGAAGCGTCTTTTCTAAAGCAACAATCACGTTTACTGGGCCAGCAACAGCCCCCGGAACGTTGACAGTTCGTGTAGCAGACTCCGCTCGATATGCTGAAGTGCCGGTGTCAGCAGGTGATGCAGAGGACGAAATCGCGGCGGCAGTCGCAGCAGCAGTTGAAACCGCATTTAAGGGGGTATTGATCGGTGCTGCTGCGGCTGACGAAGTGGTCACCTTTACGGCGAAGGACATCGGTATTGGCCCAAATCAGTATGCACTGTCGATCGAGGGTAGCGTACCTGGTGTAACAGCCGCATTAACTGGATGGGCTGGCGGGGCCGCCGTTACCTATCCCGTTGGCTTGCTGGATGTAATCGGTGAAACCCGATACACCGGGATTAGCTGGCCTGAATCCTGGTACGCCAATCGTGCGGATGTCATCAATCTACTAACGGATCGCTTTAACGCTGCTGTGGGCGTCGCTGACGGTGTCGCCTTCATCGGTAAACATGCTTCTTTCGCCGATGCCAGCGCTGCGGCACAGGCCAATGACACGCAAGTGCTGGTCTTGGTCGGTAACAATGTAGCTGCCACTTCAACTCATATCGGCTCTGCGATCATCTATCCGGCGGATATGCTGGCTGCAAGGATTATGGGGGCTCGTTCACGCCGTTTGACGACAGATGCGCAGGTGGCAGACATTGTTGTCGCCCCCGCTGGTGCTGATGCTGTAGGCGGTCCTGCCTTGGCGTCACTGCCGCTTTTCAATACGCCACTCCCTGCAATCCCTGCTGGCGATCCAAGCCTGACATTCTCAGGTAGGGAGCAGCGATTGTTGCGTGCCGATGGGTTCTCGCTGGTCGGCGTCTACAGCGGAAGGACAATTATTGGTGAGGTGGTCACCACCTACAAAACGGATACCACTGGTGCGGCTAGCAATACGTTCAAGTTCCTTGAGTACCTGGACACCGGTAGCGTCTGCCGTGAATATTTTTGGTCGAATCTGAAACAGACTTTTGCTCAAAGTCGGCTTACCTTGGGGGCATTGATACCGGGTCGGAAGATGGCGAACCGATCTAGTATTACCGCAGAGCTACAACGCATTTATCGTGTGCTGGCAGATCTTGCGCTGGTGCAGGCAGGGCGCGATGCAGAGCAAGAGTTTATCGAAAACACAGTTGTTGCCGTAAACCTGGAAACCGGCTCGGCGACCATTGCTGGGCCGCTGCCAATAGTGACCCAATTGCGGGAAATCAATTACAACCTTTCCGTAACATTTGCGGTGTGAGGCGATAAGTCATGTCAAAGCAAGCATTTTCCACACCTCAGGTCATCGTCAATAACGAGACGATGGCGATCGTTCCTAACTCCCTTACTTATGATGGCGGTGAGGGAGAGATTACGGTCAGGGCTGCGAGCACTGGCGGCGGATCCGCTGTTTCGGTCCATACGTACAATGCCGAATCTATGATTAGCAAGGTCAAGTTCGAAATCTACGTGACCGCGGATGCGGACAAGAAAATTGCCAAATGGAAATCAATGATTGGCACTAACGTAATTCAGTTCAGCGACCAGCTGGCCAGCGGCGAAGTTTTAGCGCGGTCCTTCTCCGGCATGAGTGTCACCAATGCTGTTGAGCGTGGCCCTGCGGCGGATGGCAAGATTTCTATCGAGTGGTCAGGCGACCAGATGGCCTAACCCTGCAACACCCGCAACCCTGTGCCCGTCGAGCGAGATGCCCGGTTGGTGCTGTTGGCCCCCCTCAGTTGCCGCGAGATGCGCGCAAACGAGAGCCTTAAAACAGACCAATCCTATTTTGTGAGACGTAAGCATGAGCAAATCCTTCGATTTTATCCTCTCCACACCTCTTCAAATTGCCGAAAACGGCAGCATCACTGAGTGCTCGTTGATCAGCTTTAACGAGCCGACTGGCAAGGTTGCAGCCAAGGTCTCCGGCCTCAATTCGATCTATACCGCCGCTGTGATGCGAATGGTCGAAGGCATGAAAGTGCGCGACGAACGTCCAGAGCCAGAGACTGCAGAGAAGAAATCTGCCGCTGAAGAGCGCGCCTCGTCCATTGCCGCTGCACGCCTTGCCTTTTGCATGGGGAATGGTGACGGCGAATTGTTAACTGAAAAGTTCATCTCCCTGCTTACTGCACCCGGATTTGCCTCAATCGATGGCCGAATCCAAATTTCGACTTTCCACGTCTACACGATGATGAGCGCTGAAGACATCGACGAGATGATGTTCGATTTTTTGTCACGTTCCGGGAAGCTCTCTCGCTAACTCCCGAGCAGTGGCTAGCTACTTGTGTTGATCTCGCCATGGCAAGCGAAGGGGCTATTGCATACGACGAGGCTATGAACCTTGCGTATTCCGATTTAATGGCGGTAATCGCCAGAGTAAACACAAACAACAAACGACGTTCCGACGCGAACAAAAGGGGGCGTTAATGTCTTATTCGATATCGTATATCTATGAGGTTGTCGATAAATTCTCTGCGCCTCTAGAGAAGATCCGCAAGGCAGCGATTCGTTCTAGCACAGAAATTATCAAACAAACGGGCCGAATAGCGGCCTCGCTGTCTGGCGTTTCGTCGGCGGCAAATCGTACTAAAAAGGTGGTTGAAAATCTCTCGACCCTGAAAGCCAGTCTCGCGCAAACAACGCTTGAGGCAGAGCGGATGCGGCGAGCAATGGAGAAACAGATTGTGTTGCCGGCTCCAAGGGTAGCAGGTGGCAGATTGGCTGGAGCGGGTGGCGGATCATCCGGGGCAGGTGGTGTTATTCAAGCTGTTGCTGGCGCAGCATTGCCTGCAATGGCTTTGCGAGCAATATTTAAATCAAGTGCCGACCTGGAGGAATCTCAGTCGAATTTAAGACGCCTGTTAAATACCAATGAGGAGGCGCTAGGGGTTGTTTTTAAAGACGCCGAAAAAATTGCTAAGCAGTATAAAATGTCGACGAAAGATATTCTCGATATGGAGACTGGACTGGCTTCGGCAGGGCTTGAGGCTCACGAGCTAAATGAGGCGGTTGACCTCGTAGCTCAATTGAAAATTGCAGGCAATCTGGAGTCGTTTTCCCTGGCCGGAGAAATATTTTCGAACATACGGAGTCAGCTTCAAAAAACGACCCCTGAAATGTCCAAGCTGATGGATATGATGAATTACGTAGGTGATACGACTCAAACTAACTTGAAAAAGATGCTTAATATAACAAACCGAAGTTCTGGGGTGCTGTCTGGGTATAGTTCGCTAGCGCAAACTACCATTGTGGGGACATTTGCCAACCTTGGATTTGAGCCGGAGACCGCAGCTACTGCTCTAAATAAAATAATACCGACTTTGCAAATGATGAAGGGGAAGATAGGCGCGCTTGCCATAACAGACCCAGCTGCCGCGATGGATTTGTACTTTCGCACAGTCAGCAAAATGAGCCTTCCCAAGCAGTTAAAAGAGCTCGAGGGTCGATTTGGGCAGGAGCATCTTAAGGTATCCAAGAAACTCGCCGAGAAGGCAGGTAGCGAAGCTGTGGGCTCTCAAGCGGATGTTGCAAAAAAAGCGGCATCAGCGGAAGCCGCCGGGTCACTAAAGAAAGAATCCGATCAGTATTTAAAGCTTATGAATGCAAAGCTTGCTGGTGTAGCCTCAGCATTTGAAGACTTTAAAACGAAAATGTTTTCTACTTCAATTGGCGGAAAATTTCTGGATCTCTTAACCAATGTGATTTTAAAACTCGACGAGTTTGTTGGTAAGCATCCTGATATTTCAATGTTTATAGTGGCTATGCTTGGGTTGGCAGCAGCAGCGGGATTAGCTGCACTTGCTTTCACTGTTCTTTCTGGTCCGATTGGCTTGGTTGCTGCTACCGCAATGCTGGTCGGAGGAGCTATCGCATATATCTGGAGCAAATCCGAACCGCTTAGAGAGTCTATCGGCGGGTTAGTAGATGACTTTTCTAAGTTGTTTGGATTTGGCGATAGCGATTGGGGTTGGCTAGAAAATTTTGGGAATTTCATAGCTGACCGAATGGGGAAAGGCTTATCTCTTGCTATTGACGGGTTTAGGGGGTTGATTCAAGTAATTGCTCTAGCCGCTCGGGCGCTTGGCGCTCTTATGAGTGGTGATTTCAAGGGTGTCGGGAGGGCATGGGACGAATATCAGGCGAATATCGCCAAAATCAATGAGAATATCCGTAAGACGCTCAATGAAGAACAGTTGGCCAAAGTTGCAGGCCCCGCGGCCTCGACTTACATTCCAAAGCCCCAAGAGGTTACTGGCGTCCGAGATAGCGATATACCATATCTTGATACGGAAGTTGATTTGGAGGCTGCTGATAATGCTAAACGGCAGGAGTTTCAGCGCTCTCAAATCGATGTAAATGTTAAGGCTGAAGCAGGAACGAAAGCGGCAGTGGCTCCCGTCAAGCTTGCAACAGGTACCAATGTGAGGACCGGGTAGTGAGTCTTTTCAACGGCATCCAAAGCGGCGGAGCAAATCTGATTCTCGGCGGCCTCAAGGCTGGGAAAAAAGGATACAACCCACTCGCCGATCTCCTGCCGGCGACTTGGCGTGGAATCACTTTTTTCGTGCGTGGCGAGTCTGTCAAAGGCATGGGGCGACGTATCTCCGCGCACGAATACCCGAACTCAGCCAGGCGCTACATTGAGGATGTGGGGGAGGTGTTGCCAATTATCTCCGTGACTGCTTTCGTGCACGGAGAAAAATGGCAGGAGAAGGCCAAGGCTTTCTCGAATGCCCTTGCGCAGAAGGGGCCTGGGAGGCTCGTGCTGCCCGCCTATGGCTCGACTATGGCCTTTGTTGCTCCATTCGGCTTTGAGGTCTCTCAGGAAGAGATCGGCTGCGTTGAGTTTCAGATTGAGTTCTATATCGGTGACGATACAGTCCAGCAGCCTGAGCCACAGAAAACACCAGCTGATGTATCGGCCAAGGCAAAAACTGCGCTGGACAAAATCAAGGATAAATTTAATGAGTTAAAGGATACCGTCACGTCAGCTTACGCGGCGGCGCAGGAACAGATCGACATTATAAAATCGTCTGAGCTGGTATCCGGCATAACCGAAGTTATGACGATGGCCAGCGATGCCGCCGACGCGATAAAGCTTGCATCGGATATTGTTGGTAGGGCCACCGAGTTTATCGATAATCCTATCGGCTACGGGATGGCAATGTTCCTCCCTTCCGACGTGACGCCGAGCCTGTGGCAAACGGCGTCGTATTTTACTAGTGACAATGCCAAGGCCACGACCTCCGCAGCCATCGTGGTTGCCGAGACAGTTGGTGTTGCAGAGGGCGGAGAGCCATACGAGCTAGAGCTGCATGAGCCGACTACTTGGATTCGCGAAGAAGCCAATGAAAGCAGAGTTATCATCGCGGATGCTAATCGAGTGGCCGCTTTGGTTCTCGCAAACGATGCCGCGGCAGCAACTGACTTTCAAACGCAAGAAGAGATTATCGAGACCAGGGCCGAGCTGGATCACGCCTATAACGAGATCATGCGCTCGGGGTATCCAATTAGTTCAAGCGGCAGCGTCATGGTGGCGGTCAATGATGTTGTGGCTGCTACAGCCTCTGTACTGGATGCCCAAATTCAGAATTTGTACCTAAGCGAGAATATCGAGGTGTTTTCACCCGTCGCCGCCGCTGTTCTAGCCTACAGCCTATACGGCCCCGTCAACCTAGATAGCTCAACTCAAACACTGCGAGCTCTCAATCTGGGCAAGGACTCGCTTGAGCTGCATGGGAGTGTGGTTGTGTATAGGGGGCCTGATAATGCTTAGCCTCCAAATCAACGGCAACACGTGGGGGGAGTGGGAGACCGCCAGCGTCTCCAGTTCGCTAGATAACAACAGCTCCCAGTTTCAATTCACGTCATCTCACCCAGGGCCAATGAATTTTCCGTTTAGGGCCGGGCAGGTGCTGCGGGTGTTCTCTGGGCGTCACCTGATTATGGACGGTTTCATAGAGTCGCTTTCTATTAGCATGTCGCTGTCCGGCCACACGGTAAATATTGCAGGAAGAGATAAGCTTTGCGATTTGATTGATAGCTCGCTACCTGAATCCGTCAACTCGATATCGGGTAGTTTTACTTTGCTAGAGCTTTGCGAGCTGGTGATTGGCGCGTTAGGCGTCTCGGTTAAGGTGATAGATCAGTCGCATGGGTATGCAACGGAAAAGCACGAGGCTCAAAAGACTGGGCGGCAGTCACAGAAGTGCATGAGCTATCTGGTGGAGTTTGCAGCCATTGCGCAGTGTTATCTGATTCCCTCGATGGCTGGTGACCTTATAATTTTTAGGGCGCCTGGTGAACATTCAGGTTGCAGCCTCCGGCATTTCGAGGACAGTTCGTTAAACAATATTACTGGCTCCAATATCAACGTTAGGACAGATCAGCGATTCAATGAGTACAAATTGAAAACGCAATCCAATGTCGCAAGTTCGTCAGATGGCTTTTCAGAACCAGTGTCTGACGCTGCGGTTTATTCTTTTGCAAGCGCTATCGATCCGGAAATTCGAGCGACCCGCATCACCGAAATAATTACAGAGGAAGCCATGGCGGGCGGAAGCCTTACAGAGCGAGCCAATGAAGAGTCGAATCTTCGCCGTGCCAGAGGCTCAGTTTACTCCGCAACGGTAATTGGCTCACTTAATGAACTTGGCCTCCCGTGGCAGATAGGCACCATCGCCACGGTGACAGATGTATTCGCTGGCATATCTGGCGAAATGCTTATCAAATCAGCAAAAATCTCAAGTGATCTTTCTGGCGAAAAAACAGCATTAGAATTAGTCCCGCCAGATGCATTTGCAAGCGTCGAGCAGCGTAGGAAGCCGCGCCGCCGAAAAAAAGACGAAGATAGTGATCCATTTGATATTGGATAATACTGATGAATTTTTTAGCTAAGCTATTATCGTACGTCGACGCCAAAAGACAGGCAGTTGTTTCGTATCTCGGAACTAACCAGAAAGCAGCTGTGCTTTTACCCTACGGAATGCATTCTTCACCTCCGCCTGGCGCCGTATTCCTTGTTATTCCCATGTCCGGACGAGCCTCTGATGCGATGGCGATACCAACAGCGTCCTGGCTGCGCAAATTGCCGCTAAGTCCTGGTGAGGCGTATTTCGGAAATGATGTTTCGGGTACGAGAATTTTCTTTGATGAAAACGGCAATGTAGAGATTTTGGCGGGCGCCAGTGTTGTTGTTAATGCTCCGACAGGCGCAACAGTTAATGGTGACGCCACTATTAACGGCAATGCGGCTATCAGCGGCAATGCTGATATTGCAGGCGTTCTAACGCTCGCAGGGGTAGTGGTGAACGCTCACGTGCACGCAAACCCCGAGGGCGGAAAAGTAGGGCCGATGGAATGAGAGACGTTAAGTTAATCCAAGGTGAAGACGGGATTTACGATGTCGATATATCGAATAGGCAGATTTCCAGCGTCTCTACGATGGAGACCTCAATCATTGTTTCCATGTTCACCGATGGCCGAGCGGACCCTTCTCAGGTCCCTGATCCGCTTTATAGGCGGGGCTGGATCGGAGACGCCATTAGTACTGTTCGCAGGAAGATCGGTTCAACGCTTTGGCTGTACTCGCAGGCGAGACTTACTTCCAAAGTCATTGCAGAAATAAAGGACGCCGCTAACGACTGCCTCAAATGGTTCGTTGATGATGGCAAGGCTGACGACGTGACCGTATCGGTATTGCCGAGCGCTAGCAAATTGACGCTTGATATTAATTTTGTAATCGGCGCTATTTCTCACAGATATACGCTGGAATGGAAGATTTCCTAATGGCTATAACGTACCCAACCTTCGAACAGTATGTGCAGATCGGTATCGGTAAATTGCGCGAAGAAATTCCGGATATCGACCCGACGATTTATGCCACTTGGGCGCGAGCGTTCATTGAGGGGGCGGCAGCTCTCAGCTATTCGCTGTCGATGTCGATTCGTGATCTTGAACTTCAGGCATTTCCCCAGACGGCTACTGATGAGTATTTAGATCGATGGGCCGGCTATGAGAACCTGACTCGCAAGCCGGCTGGATTTGCTGTAGGAAGGATCAGCGCACCTGGTACTGAGGGCCAGATAATTCCAGCAGGTACCGCTTTTGACGAGTATGAGACCCAGCAAATTTGCGCAGTAGAAAAAAACATACTTTCGGTTTCGTCGATAACCAGCACAGCAGGCACCGCAGTCATCCAGTTTGTCGAAGATCATGCGCTAGCGTCTGGGATGACAGTAAGCGTATCTGGCGCCGATCAGGCCGAGTACAACGGCAATCATCCTGCAGTTGTGATGGGGCCGCGTAGCGTCTCTTACACTGTTTCTGGTGCTCCGCCAGACACGGCGACCGGGCCGATAGTCGTTTCATCTGTTTATGCTGATGCGCAGATTATTGCCAAAAAAACCGGGGGCGAATTCAACCTGCCCGGGGGCGCATCCGTGGGTACCGCATTCGCTCAATTTGGCGGGATCGGAGGAGGATCTGGTGTTGAACTGAATGAAAGCCTGCGCCAGAGAACGATTCTGTCCAGGTCTATTCTTGAGGGGGTTTTTACTGAGGATCAAATCAAGCTTGCCGCCTTAACCGTGCCTTCGGTGACCAGGGTTTTCGTGATCCGACCGCAGGATCACACTGGAAGCGGAACGCCGGGTGTTCCTGGATTTATGCCGGCTCCGGGGCAAGTAGCAATTTATGTTGTTACGGACGATGCGGATCCTCCATTGCCATCGCAATCTGTTTTGGACAAAGTTAAGTCAGAAGTAATCACGAAGGGGAGACTGCCTGCTCAGTCAGTTGAGTCTGACGTCTTCACCATGGCGCCCTCGCTACTCCCCGTCGATTTTGAGTTTTCATTGATCATTCCGGATAGTTCGACTATGCGGACAGCTATCGCCCAACATTTAAAAGCGTTTTTTGAAGATGAAGTTGTGTTTCAGCAGGATATATCTGAGCTGGCGTATTCCGGTGCAATAAAAAACACCATTGACGGAGTAACGGGTAAGAAACTGGAGACGTTTGCGCTGACCTCTCCAGTCGGAGATGTTCGGGTGCTATCTGGGCAGATGGCTATTCCCGGAGTCGTGAGGTTTCCGCAATGAGCAATAGGAGTTGCTACGATTCCGAAAATTATGATGCGGAAGATTATTTTGCCTGCGTCGAGGAAAGGAACGAAAAACTCGAGGTTATGACAGCGCTGCTTGTCGATCACCTGCCAAGCGGGCTTGCTTGGGACTCAAAGCGTACAGAAGGGTCCAATACTCGTGGACTAGTTAAATGCTTATCTGCAGAATTTTCCCATCTGAGAAATCAAATTGAGATTCTTTCGAAAGAGATCGACATTCGAAATACAGTTTCCGATATAGGTGAATGGGAGGTATCAGTTGGCGTTCCTTCCAAAGACGCATGTTCGGATGAGCGCTCGCTCGTTCTATCGGATAGACGCGTGGAAGTTGAGGCTAGGATATCTCGCCGCACCACGGTCACTCTTCAGGAGATTCAGGATGCCGCTCAAAAACGTTACCCTTATCTTACGATCACGCTGAGGACAGGCGTTGATGTTGAAGGTGACTTGCAGCCTCCAGGGCCAGAGAGACATAAAATATATGTCACTTTTTCAAATTATCCATGGAAAGGTTTTGAATATCGTTTTCCCTTTAGATTCGGTTTGTATAAAAATCAGTCGGCAGAATGCTTTATCCATGATTTAATTCAGGCTAATGTATTTATTATTTATCGATACTGATTTTTCAAGTTGGGTCTATGTTTGATTTTCGAAAAAAACTCGACAATGTACAGGGTCCAGATGGCGGGCTAACTGCTGATGAGTTCAATAATCTTGTTTCCGAAATGGAAAATATTGCTCGCAGACTAGGCATTTCTTTAAGTGGTGATTTGAATGTTGTAGACCAGCTCTCCCAAGCCATATTTCTAGCTGGGATGAAGTCTCAAACATTCGTCGAGTTGGGCTCCGGATCAGACTATGCGGTGATTCCGGTAACTGGCGAAAACGGGCCTTCTTTACCTAGTAGTTACGCTCTTCTGCATGGTGCTCGCGTAGTTTTCACGGCTACACATTCGAATCTCGGCGCATCCACGCTGAATATCGGTCAATCCGCGTCTACGTTTATGGGGGCAAAGGCACTAAAGCGACTCGACGGAAACAATCTTTCGCCAAATGAGGTTGTTGCCGGCGCCTCATATTCAGCGACTTATGACAGCGCTCAATCTGCCTGGCTGATGCAAGTTGCTGACTCCGTGCAGGATGCTCGACTAGATGAACTGGAAGCGAAAATTTTAGCGCTTTCTGCATACCCAATCGGGTCTCCGTTGCCATGGCCGGCCAGCGAGCCCCCCGCCAATCATTTGCTTATGGTTGGGCAGGCGTTTAATCCAGCTTTTTACCCGCAACTGGCCCTCGTTTATCCGGGGCTTGTGTTGCCGGATATGCGAGGCGAAGTCATTCGCGGCTGGGACAATGGCCGCGGTATCGATCCTGGCCGAGGACTCCTCAGTCTGCAACTTGATGCGATTCAGAATATTACCGGCTCCTACTCACATGGCAGCAACACGGGCACTGGCAGAGACCCTACGGGTGTATTTGCGGGCTTCGGCGGCCCTATCGCTTATGGCGGTGGTGGCGTCATTGCAGGTAACAGCACGATGACTTTCGATGCCTCTCGTGTGGCAAGAACAAGCACAGAAACACGGGGCCGCAACATTGCGTTCAACTTCATCTGCAGGGCTCTCTAATGACTGAATTCATCGATGGCTTCGCAAAGGAGAGCGGAGAAATTCTGGTGTATTTGTTTGATCTCGACAGCGGCGAACATCTTGGGAAGTCCAAGGTGTATGTCAGCATGGGTTGCGCTCTAGCACCAGGACAGACGCAGGATGAGCCGCCGCCAGCAAATAATGGCGAGGCAGTGGTGCGCGAGGGCGATAAGTGGGTTGTGCTGGAAGATCATCGGGGATCCGTGTTCCGCACGGAAGATGGCGTGACCGTAGTGCACAATGTGTTTGGCGCACTTCCTGAGGGCCTAACAAAGAAACCTCGACCATCACCAAGTCACCAATGGAAAGACATGGAATGGGTGCTCGACCAAGACGCCGAGACAAAGCGTCTACGCGAGGACGCAATGAACAATGCCCGAGCCTACCTAGCGTCGACTGACTGGTATGTCATTCGCTGGCACGAAACAGCCAAAGCAATTCCGGATGATGTGCTTGCGGAGCGAGCAGCAGCCAGAAAGATACTTTCAGAAAATGAAGGCATTGAAAATGGCTGATTTGATCCTTCGGGGACCCACCGGGCGTCCGCTGCTGAATGCCGAAATTGACGGCAATTTCACATCGCTTGATTCCGCAAAAACTGAAACAACCGTGACGGATGCCATCGAGCTTCGTTTGCGCAGCGCTGAGAACGATCTGGTCGCCCATAGCGATGAGCTGGCTGATCACGAATCTAGAATTTCCTCGACCGAGCAAGAGGTAGGGGGTCTCACAAGTGATGTTGCCGCACTAGACAACCGACTGGATGTCGTCGAACCGAAGCTAGATAGCTTGGAGAGCCTAGCCAATGGCACGCAGGCCGCATTGGATGCTCACCAAAGTGCGGCAGACCCTCATTCTCAATATGCACTGGATTCTGATCTGGAAGCGCATGAAGCTGCTGCAGATCCTCACCCGCAATATCTTACGCAGGAGGAAGGAAACGCCTTTTACGCCCTAATCGGCTCGGGCCTTCAATCCGGATGTACGGTGGAGGTATTTGAGACTAGCGGCACCTGGATAAAGCCAGAAGGCTTGAAAGCTATGCAGGTGATGCTGATAGGTGCCGGAGCTGGGGGATACAGCGGAGCAGTAGCCGACGACGGCATCACTGCGTTAGGCGGGAGGAGCGGAGGCGGCGGGGCGGTCACTTTCAGCTTAATCGATGCAAATGATTTACCTGACTCGGCGGGCATTATCGTTGGCTTAGGTGGTGTAGGTGGCGCTGCATCGTCGCTTTCAAGTGTGGCCGGGGCACCCGGTGGCAACACCTACATCGCGGGGCCTCTGAGGCCTGTGGCCCGGGCAAGGGGCGCAGCGACCGGATCGGCCGCTGGATACCTCTACACGCAAGGCATGTTTCCGGGAATGCCGCCCGCCCTACCCAGCAGCGCTGGTACGTCAACCAGTACCGATACCGCTCAGATTAGTGCAGGCGCACTGGCTAGCGGTATGCCTTCGGGAAGCAGCGGCGCTAGCGTGACGGCAGCCAACCTAGCCTTCGGCCCTGGTTACCTTAGCTACTCCTTGATGATCGAAACCAACAGGATTACGCCTTCCGGTGACCTGAATGGCGAGGATGCGACGTGCCATATCAACGGTCAGGGCGGGGCGGGAGGAGCGTCATCCGTTGATGGCAATGGTCAGGACGGGGGCGATGGCGGGAAATACGGATGTGGCGGCGCTGGCGGTGGCGCTGCTCGCACCGGATTCATGAGCGGCAAGGGTGGCGACGGTGCGGACGGCGTGGCTGTCCTGGTGATGTTTTTCTAAGGGATTTTACGATGCGATATCAAACAATAGCTGGCCAGCCGGACGCCGCTATCTGGATTGACGAAGGCGGTAACAGCGGCATTGCCAAGCAGGGAGATAGCGAATGGACGGCCTACCAACAATGGATAGCTGCGGGCAATGTGCCGGAGTCGATCGATCCACCGGACCTTCGCTCGATCGAGGAGCTGCGCCTTGGGGCTCTGATGGCTGTCAATGCCTCGGTTGACGACGCTCTTTGCCCCCTAACGAGCCTCTATCCACGAGCTGAAATTGATTCGTGGTCCGAGCAGAGCTCCGAAGTGCGTGCCTGGCTGAATGACCAAGACGCGCCGACGCCATTGATTGACTCGATCACCGGTCCGCTGGATGCCACTGCCAAGCAGGCCTTCTGTGACAGCGTGCTTGCCAGAGTCGCTGCATTTAACGCGGCCATCGGCGCCGCGATCGCCTGGCGTCGTACCGTGTCCGCCTGGGTAAACGCTCAGACCGACCGCGACACGCTGATCCGTTTTACTCCGCAATACCTCGAGGTGCCGAATGACTGACTTTACAAGCGGCGTTGCGATTGCCGTGTCTGCAACTGCAGGTGCGGGTCTGTCCACGCTCATGCCTGGGGTGGACGTCAACGCCTTGTTGGGCGGCTTCGCTGGCGCGGTGTTTTTCGTGGTGTTTGCCCGCGATCCGTCGTTCTGGGCGAGCGTCGGTTACATGTTGGTGAGTTGGATTGCGGGATATCTGATTGCCGGTGAAGCGTCGGCGCGGGGGCTACCTGTTACATCAGGTATCGCATCCCTATCCGGAGCTATCGTTTTTGTGATCCTGGCCACCGGCTTACTGGACTGGTTGAAAGGTGGCAAACCACCATTCTGGTTGCGTTTCATTCCTTGGCTCGGAGGCAAAAAAGATGATTGATCCTATCGCGATTCTGACCGCTGCCGTATGCATGGCAACGTGCGCTCGAATCATTGCGTTTCGTAGGGAGGGAGCGCGGTACCGGGTGGGGGTTTCTATCTTGGCGTATCTCCTTGCGGCTGGGTCTGGTTGTCAGGCGCTGGCAGTACTCCTTGGGATGTATCAGGAGCATTCGCCGTTCATGCTTTTGATTCTGGTGGTGCTGTGCATGTTGGTTTTTAGGGCTCGCGGAAACGTCGCCGCAGTATTGCGGGTGAACTGACTATGGCGCGCATAGATATCAAAGCAGCCGGCGGCGGAAACGTTCTGGCCTTTCTCGATATGCTGGCCTGGTCAGAGCTTGGGGCGGAAAATCTGCGCTGTTCCGACGACGGCTACAACGTGGTCGTGACCGGCATTGATGGCCTTCTCGACCTGTTCGAAGACTACGCCGTGCACCCGTTTGCCGGTGGACGAAAGTCCAAGCTGATCAACAGTAAAGGACTAACGTCGAATGCATCTGGGCGCTATCAGCAAATGCTCAAGGATTGGCCGCACTATAGGGACCTGCTTCAACTGCCAGACTTCGGCCCCATAAGCCAGGATCGGCTGGCAATCCAGCACATTCGAGAATGCCGAGCGCTGGCTGACGTGATTGCCGGGCGCTTTGAGAATGCAGCCAGCAAGTGCAAAAACATTTGGGCTAGCCTGCCTGGTGCGGGTTATGGGCAACGAGAGCACAAGGCTGACGATTTGTTGGCTCAGTACATTGCCGCTGGCGGGAGTCTTGCGGCATGAGTCGATCTTATCCGTACTTTGATGCACCCCTCGACACACGCTATGACTCGGAAGCCAGTCGAGCCTTGGGCAGAGAGCATTGGCGAGTACTCACGCCGTTTCGGTTGATGCTCAGCGAACGGCAGTGGGTGACGGTACCGGCCGGAATTCTGACCGATGGCGGAACTATTCCACGAATCGCCCTTAGCCTGGTTAGCCCCTGGGGGAAATTGGGCCAAGGCTATGTCATGCACGACCAGCTATGCGAATACCTGTCGATCACAGTTGACGGGCGACCACATAGCATCGATCGCGCCCATTGTGACGAGCTTCTATATGTGGCGCTCGAGTTGCTAGGTGGCACCTCGCAGGAGCTGATAGCGGTCACCACGGCGGTCGATCTGTATCGGCGAATGGCGCACGTATGGGCCCCCTCAAGTACGACGCTAAAACGAGCACTTGAAGCGCAATGGGTTGACTGACTAAAACGCAAATTCCCCCCGCCGAGTTCCACAGCTCATGATCGAGATGACCTTGACTGAGTACGCCTCTAAAGTGACGCAGGCAGTTGCCGCGTCACACGTCCGCATTACGCCCAGGGCAATTCGAAAAGCCATAAAGTCTGATCGAAAAATCATCATCCGTGTCAGTGATGCAGGTGAGTTTTTGGCTGCCTACGAGATCAAGGATTTTGGAGCGGAACCTGCGGTCCTCTGATCAATATCTTATGTGTTTATGCCGGTCCAGAATCCGGAGGCGTGTAGGGGAAACCCTCAAGGCGCAGAGACTGGAGGTGATCATGGCTGAGCCCGACGAGGTAACTCAGACAGACGCGCACCCACGAGCAAACGCTCTGGTGCATGAGCATAAACACGAGGAATTCGACATGGGTGCTGGAATTAGCGATATCGCGGACAAAATCAACATCAACATGCCGGGCGCGGACGGCGGCGGCATGAATGGGATCTTGGCAGCCATGATGGCTGGCAAGGACAGTGGTGGCGGGATGAAAGACATGTGGCCACTTCTTTTACTGTTTCTGCTGCGTCGCGGCGGCTTGGAGGGTGATGTGGGGGCTGCAGCTGCTGCAACCGGTGTCGATCGCTGCGAAATTACCGCGATCCTGAGCAAGCTTGGTGACCTGCAGGCCGCCGGCCCTTTGTCGACGGCGCAGATCGAAACTTTCCTCGCCAGCCAAACTGGTCAGATCAGCAATCAGATCAGCCAGCAAACATTGTTTGTCTCCCAAGGTTTTGCTAACACAGGCGACAAAATCACCAATGCGGCCACCACCGTGTTGGCTGCTGGCGCGGCAAACACTGCGCAGATCCTGACGGCCATTCAAAGCGTGAAGGACCAAGCTACCGGGTTTGAGATGTCGAACCTTCAGCGTCAACTGGCGGTCGCAGACTCCGCGCTCTTGGATGAGCGTCACAGCCGACGCAGTCGCGATGTTGAGGTTAACGTGACTCAGCAAGTCAACCAGCAACAGCAACAAGCGCAACTGCAAACCCAGATCGGCGGGCTGCTGAGTGCCTTCCAAGGCCTGATGCTCCAGAACAGCCGTCAGGCTCAGGACATCGTCAACCTCGGCACCATGACCGCCAGCGGCACTCAGGCGGCAGCGAATACCCAAGTTCGCTAATTGGGGGAATAGGCGGGGGCTTCGGCCCCCGTTCTTTTGTGGGAGATTGAAATGGATCCGCTAACACAAGCAATCGAAGCTTTGCGTCATCTCATGATTCCGCCGGCGCCGTCCAGCAACATGGCCATGATTCGTCAGCTGGTTAGTGCGGAGTACGCACGGCTCGAGGCGCCTCAGGTCATCAGTTTTATTGGCGATGGTGAGCGGGAGTTGTTCGAGCAGCATAAGGATAAAGTGCAAGACTTCCTGCAGTCGCCCGATGGTGGCGATGCATGGGGGTTATTGGTACAGGCATTCCAGACTTATGTTGCTCCTCCGGAGCAACCTGAGGGTATCCCTGAGGGAGCACCAGAGGATATCGAGGCAGAATAATCAATAGAGGTCGGTCTTATGTACGGTCCCATTATTCCTTGGGTGGGGAGTAAGCGCCGCCTAGCCGATCGCCTGATTCCGCTTTTCCCGCCGCACGAATGCTACGTCGAAGTCTTTGCTGGTGGTGCCGCGCTGTTCGGCTCCTGTTGAGGTCCTCAACGACATCAACGGTGAGCTCGTCAACCTGTACCGCGTGGTGCAGACCACCGCGAAGAGTTCGTGCGCCAGTTCAAATGGGCGCTCTTGTTGTCGGCTATTTGTTACCTCTTGAAATTGTTGATCGTTTAGTGCGTGGAAAAATCTAGAAATAACACTCGCTTGGACTTGGATTAGCTCTTTCGATTAGTATTTTCTGTTTACTTTTATCACCTAAGCCTGTCGTTCGATGTCGAATGGCCTGCTGGGCTTTACTGGTTTCAGCGTAAAGTCCGTTTCGCCTCGCACCTGAATGGAAGCGGTAAAATCCAGTTAACTAAGGAAACTCGTATGTCCGGCAAACCCGCCGCCCGCGTCACCGATCCCACTGCCTGCTCGCTCCCTGGGCATGGCACCAACCCGATAGTCTCCGGTTCCCCTGACGTGTTTATCGACGGCCTTCCGGCTGCCCGCCAGGACGATACCACCAAATGTGGTGGGGCGTTGGTTAGCGGCTTTTCGACTACCGTGTTTATCAACGGTAAACCTGCGGCTACGGTGGATTCGGTCGGAAGCCATGGCAACAAGGTGACGGCTGGATCTTCGACGGTAATTATTGGGAATTCGCATACGCCAGCGACGTTTATACCGCCGGAACCTTTGATGTTGTTCTCTCATTGCCAGCATGTGGTGATGAAAGATCAGGATGGAAGTCCGCTACAAGACATTCCATATTACATTAAGAACGCTAAAGGCGAAGTTGTTTCAGGGAGAACCGACGCTTTGGGTAAAAGCCAAATGATAGGTGGCAAGGCGGGTGAGATTTTCGATTTTCATCCTGCAATTAAGGAGCTTTAAAATGAGCGCGGAATTACTTTCGATATTGGCCTTGAGGTCGGTAGCGCTTACTCCAAAAGCTGATCTGGCAGGAAAGGAGCTTGTTCTGAAGGTTTTTTGGAAAACAACAGCTTTCTGGAGCGATGCAGATATTGCCGCTTATCACAGCGAAGCGCCGTTGATTGCGGAAAGGCTGCTGAATGAGCAGTATTGGGATAAAGAAGGAAAAGTCAGTGATTATAAATTCACCTGCGAAGATTTTGCAATTATGGTTTTGGTGGAGTTCGCTAGTAAGCGCGGGCTACCTGTGAAGTTGGTTACAGGCGTCAGAACGTATAGAAATATGGAAATTTACAGTCCGTCCGATCACGATCAGTACGGATCGAATAAGTATGGATTCGCTGAAATGGTGATGCTAACTTACGGAGCCCGTGAAATGCAGAAAACGGGCGCAAACACTATGGCTGTTGCTTCCGTGGGGGAGTTGATGCCAGGGGATATACTTGCACAGGCACTTGATCGCCCGATGATGACAACTGCCCATCACATACAGATGGCTGTGGTAGTGACAGGCGCACGAATTGATATACGTCAGGGCAATACAGACGCGGCAATTGTCTGGCCATTCACATGGGGTGTAAGGCTTATGGGGGAAAATATGGCTGACCCACAAAGTAGTGGATATGTAGGGCTTCCAGTAGAAAAAGGATGCTTCATTAAGTCTGGCGATGGTTGGACTTACTATAATCTAACGACCGGTTCTGTGAAGGAGGATTTTCTCAAGGTTTTTGAGTTTTATCGCTGGAATTTTTTAGGATTTAACAATTGAGTGCCCTGGAGGGTTATTTTTCCGGCATGGTCGATAATGACTATTTTGGTATGTTGGCGGTTTTTTGTTTTTTTGTTGGCGTTACTGGGTTCATTCCACGTGTTAGGGCTTCAAGATTGCACAGGATATTGAGTTTTATTTGTGTAATGGCTGTTCCTGCTATGTTTGTAATAGGTGTTTATTTTTTGATAAATTCGAGGGCTTGATTTTTATTCAAGATACTGCGTTTTCTTGTGGGAGTGAATGTTAAGCTTGTATCGCTTGGCCGTCAGGTAAGGCCATCTTTGATGGCCTCGATAACTATCCTGCTAGATTGATCAATCGCTATGTATCCTTGGAGGTTATCATGCTGCTAATGTATTGTTCGCAGGATGTGAAAACCAGCATCTGGCGGTTGAGCGGTTTTTTGAGGTGAAAAATCCTCCAGTTTTTTAGGTTACTTGGCCTAGGAGAGCCCCCAGCGCTGGCTAGCATGGGCAGGTTTGTCGGTGTTGGTTGGCATCCGGGGCGAGATGCGGAATAAAAAACCCGCCATCGGCGGGTTTTTATTTGGGATGGCGGTCAGGCACAGGTGCGCTCCTTCGCTTCCTTGATGTTTTTAGCCTCTTCAAGAACTTGGCGCTGGCTATCAATCGCTTTCGATGAGGCCGAATTGTAAGCCGCACGCCTGTCAGTATCTGAGGTGTTTCTGAAAAAGCTCGAGAGAGGGCTAGCGTTCGTCGAAACTCCCCTGCCGAATTTCATATCATGCGACCTTGAGGCGTGTGATATGCGGATGCTCACGGTGCTCTGCTTGCCAGAAATCATAGGCAGACTGCATCGCGAGATAATGACGGCCATTACCCAGACCGGCCAGCTCAAGGCGTAAAGCCAAGTCAGCAGTGATCGCTGCATGACAATTCATCACTGCGGACAGCTGTCCTCGAGAATAGCCTAGATGCTCGGCTAAGGCGGTAATAGTCATATTGAGTGCGGGCAGTACGTCTTCTCTCAGTATTTCCCCGGGATGGGGGGGGTTGTGCATCGGCATGGTCAGTGCCCTCCAGTCAGTGGTAATCACAATAGTCCAACAATTCCACGTCAGATCCGTTGAAGCGGAATATCACGCGCCAATTCCCCGACACTGTGACTGACCAGAACTCCTCGAGCTGGCCTTTTAGCGGGTGCAGACGAAAACCTGGGATATCCATATCGTCAGGCTTTGCTGCCGTATCAAGCGCACCGAGGATGCGGCTGATCTTGTTTGCGTGAGCCGCCTGGATTCCGCGTGTAGATCCGCTTTGGAAGAAGGCTTTGAGGCCCTTATGTTGGAAGGTTGTAATCATGACTTGAGTGTAAGGCCTGACCTTACAACCCACAAGTGCTAGCTTGTAATTACTTGTGCTGTGATGAGTGGGTGTGCAGTCGACAGAACGTCGGAGAGGGAGCCCGCACCAGGTGTGCGGGCGATTACGCAACCTAGACTGCAAAACCTGCGAAATTGATCTTCCGTTGCTGCAGCAAACCCATCATCTGCATCGTCAGTGCGAACAGCTGATTTGTCGGTATCTCATACTCGTTCATATGAGGCAGGAGCGCGATCAGGTCTGGGGCCGATAGGACGAGACACTCCTGCGGCAGCAAGTGAGTGTGCTGCTTACCCTGGCCGTCATAGGTGGTGAGCCAGCGCTGCATGAAGAGCGGCGGAAGCTTTGGTGCTGGGTTCGCGACTGGCTCAAGCTCTGTCGCTGCTGAAGTGGCTTGCTGGTCGTTCCAGTATGCCCATAGAGCATCGTCACACTCGTTCTGGTAGGCAATGATGCCTTCGCGCAGTTCGGGCTTAACCTTGTTCGGGTGAATCGACATAAGCCAGCCGGTGAGCTTGCGGAGGGGGAGGCAGGTCATATCGTATTGCTTTCCATCTGCGCCAGTTGTCACGATTATCGTGATGGTTGGTGCGAATCGACCGGTAGTTAGCTTTGTGTGTTGGGATTGCCACGCCAAGCCCATGCCTTCGACTACTGGCTTCATTGGTACGAACGGTTGCCCATCGTGATCCACCAAGAACAATTCTGAGCTTTGAAATGAAACCGATAGGGGTTTTGCTGCTTGCATGATGTAACTCCTTGCGAAATTTATTCGCCTCCCGAGACCAAGCGGGTGGGCGGATCGTGCGGGTTGGTCTACCGGGCAAGCACCGGCGCATCCGAAGATGCCCACACACGGCCCGCCCATAAAGGGTGCACCATGTTGCAGACACAAAAAAACCGCTCAAAAGCGGCGGCTGTATCCGCCTTGCTGCCAGGAGACCAATCCTAGGTCACAGGATTGACTGCGACTGGCGAAAGGTAAACCGAGCAGAGGAGAGCGTCAAGACCGGGGTGAAAAAAAGCCCAGCGCTTGGCTGGGCTTTCAACGGGCTTATTTAGCGTGATTGAGAAATGGACTTTATTTGAGCAGCTTCTGTGGCCTTATCCTCTTATCTGTTCAGCTACAATTAACGCCGGAATCAACTGCTATTGACAAAGCTTCATAGAATTCATCTTGACTTCCGAATATGGAATTTGAAAGTTTTTTGAGTCTCGGCTCAATCCAAGCGCTACGCTGCTTGTCGTAGTCTGTATATGCTTTCATGTTTGATGAGCTTGGGTAATCCCCAAATTTGCGCGTCGCCTCAGCGCTCAGTTTTTTTTGTTCGTTTTCGTATTTGCAGTACTTATCCTCATCTGCTTTGTTGTACATCTCCTCGGTGACAGTCCAGACCAGAGGGGCTTCAGGCACTACGCCCGTATTGATGGAGTCAAGAATGATACCAGGGCTTGCCGTTTTTAGTCTTTGCGGGAGTTTTGAAATATCAGAGTATATAGCTTGCATTCTTTCGAGATAATTAAGTGCAGAGCCATTTATGGCGTAAACTTTTTGATCTTTTGCGAGCCACAGGCCAGCCATCGGTGTGCACGAAATGAACTTGTCTCCTTGCAATATATGGCTCTCGCAATTAGGAGTGCTCATTCCTCTGGGGATAAACTCTAGATATGCTTCCTGAATAACTATGGCTATACTGTCTTTGGCGTTGGCATGGATTGTTAGAAACGCGAGCATGCCTGCAGCAAAAAAACGAGAGATAGCCATTTTGATGTTGTGCATGCTGTCACTCGCTTGCCATCTTGAAATATTTTTTCTGTGTTTTGTCATTTTTGAATGTGAAGACATTCAGCATTGTGCCGCCTTTGTCTGTAATTGTGATGTCGTGATTAGACGTTTTGCTTTCCCCGGATAAAAAGCATTTTTTTTCTTCGATTTTACTCAGTGTATTAAACGGGTTGCCATCTTCATAAGCTAATGTCGCCTCTAGAAGATGTTCGAAAGATGTGCAGTACAGTACGTCCTTTCCAAGCTTTTCAGCAGCAGCCACGGAGCAATAAAGTACCGTGGGAAATATTAGCAGCCATCGGAGATTTGTCTGCGATTTGCGCGAGAATTTTGCACAGAGCGAGGCAGAAACTAAAGGTGATCGCCAAATCATTGCTGCACACCATTTCTTGCAATCTTCGCCAGCAATCGGTTTTGCTCAATGCCGTTGTGGTAGATGCCACTCAAAACGGACCAGCCTGCACAGAGAAAGCATCCCGTAACCAAGCAGAGGAAGAAGAGGGCGATGCCTTGCATCATGTTGCCGCTGGACGCGCTTACACCAAAGCAGCCTAGGCCCGCCGCGAGAGACAGCCAAATTGCGATTGACGCAAAAACATCCACGACTTTAATTGCGAGCTCTTTCATAAGAATTCCTTTTTTCATGCGCATGAAAGCCGACCCATTGTCGGCACGGGAAAGACTGCCGCTGCCGCTCGTCGTCGTATGTAGGGAATACCGGAAATTTCGCTAGATAGCGCAGGGAGATGATGTTTACAGTCGGCAGGACGCCAATGAGAGGGAGGGGAGCTTGGGCCATTTCTTGGGCCAATGGGGCGTATTGATGGGGGTTGTAGAGGGTTATCGGGCCAGTATTTACTGGCTCTCAACCCTCAATAACACCCGACTAAGACTGCATCGTGATGTTAGCTGTAGAGATCAAAGGTTTTTCCTGCGAAGCATTCAGAGTAGCTAGGGTTGCGGCAGTACCGATTCAGTACCCGTTTCCGGTATTCAAACCACGGGAAATGCATCCCGGTCAGAAGTGGAAGGTCCATCTGGCAATAAGTGGACAGCAGCATATGGAGCGCTTGGCCCGAGTCGAAGTGCGCTGAGACGGGGTTCATTCCCGTCATCAACCAAGGGGGGCGCGTAATGTTTGGCGGCGATTGTACTGGTCTGGCTCTTTAAACGATAGGGCGTTGATACCGCTCGGGCGCATTGACGGTATCAGCGGACAGATTTTCACATCTGGAGGCTAACTATTTGTTACAGAGAGTGGCTAGAATTCGATTGCCCACTCAATGCCGACAGCCGGCACAGACTCAAGGTCGCGCTACGGGGTTAGCCGTTTAATTTTCAGACGCTGCACAAGATCCTTGGCCAACGGGTTTGACCGGGAAGGCATTTTGTTCACTTATGACGTGTGACGATTTCCGTGAAACTGACCATTGCACTCATTTACATTGTTTCCATTGTGTACGTTCACCTGCGCGGTCGCGTGCGGCACACGCTGGGGCGCCAACTGAGTGACCACTCTTCGTTTCTGGCGCCGCTCAATTGCTTTCTTTATCTGTTCTCGAAAATCCCCGGCAAGCCTTATCTCAATCCGGCAGATTTCCCTGACCTGAGTCCGTTGCAGGCGCATTGGGAAGAAATCCGTGTCGAAGGCCGCAACCTGATGAAGGCTGGGGAGATCAAGCGCTCGGATCAATACAACGACGTCGGCTTCAACTCGTTCTTCAAGACCGGGTGGAAGCGGTTTTACCTGAAGTGGTACGGCGACAGTCATCCTTCGGCAATGAAACTGTGCCCGCGCACCACAGAATTGGTCCAGAGCATCGGCTCGATCAAGGCCGCGATGTTCGCTGAACTGCCGCCGGGCTCGAAACTGGTTCGTCATCGCGATCCTTATGCCGGTTCCTACCGTTATCACCTGGGCCTGGAAACGCCGAACGAGGCCGGTTGCTACATCAATGTCGACGGCGAGAAGTACCACTGGCGCGATGGCGAAGCGGTGATGTTCGACGAAACATTCATTCACTACGCCGAGAACACCACGCAACAGAACCGGATCATTCTGTTTTGTGATGTCGAGCGTCCGATGAAGTACCGCTGGGCGGCTGCGTTTAACCGGTGGTTCAGCTGTCATGTGATGTCGGCGGCCGGCGCGCCAAATGATGAGGGTGACAGGACGGGGGCAATTAACCGTCTGTTCACCAAAATCTACAAGATTCGTTTGCGTGGCAAAGCGCTGAAGAAGCGTAATCGCAGGCTTTATTACCTCGAGAAGTGGGCGATTTTTGGGGGATTGCTGGCGGTGTTTATGCTGATCTGAATGAAGTGCTGTGGCGAATCAAGCCGTCGCGAGCAGGCGCACGCCTGCAGTTGATGTACGCCGCAGATCAAATGTAGGCGTGAGTCTGCTCGCTCCAGGGCCCTGACAAACACTACAAAATTACAAATTAACCACGCGAAGTCTTGGTGGTTTTTTTCTGCGCCGACGGCTTGGCCTTCCCGGCACCTTTGCTACCCAGGCTACGTTTAAGTAACTCAGTCAAATCAATCACATCCGCGGTTTTCCGCACCTCTTCACCTGTCGCCGTCTCGACATCCTCAATCTTCCCTTCATTGGCCTTTTTCTCGACCAGCGCCATGATCTTGTCTTCGAAGCTGTCGCGGTAGTCTTCAGGTTTCCAATCCGCACTCATGTCTTGCACCAAACGCTTGGCCATATCCAATTCACCCTTGGCCAGTTCGGGTTTGATCACTTCGCTGCCCAACTCCAGCGTCTCAAGGCTGCGCACTTCCGCCGGCCAACGCAACATCACCAACACCATCGCCGATTCCAGCGGCATCAAGGCCGCCAAGTGCTGCCGCGTATGCAACACCACGTGGGCGAGCGCGACTTTCTTGGTTTTGCTCAACGTTTCCCGCAACAACGCGTACACCTTGCCGCCACGTTTGTCCGGGGCGAGGTAGTAGGGCGTATCGATGTTTTGCAGGGGGATCTGTTCACTGTCGACGAAAGAAAAGATGTCGATGGTTTGCGTGGATAACGGGTGCGCCGACTTGATTTCCTCTTCGCTGAGGACAACGTACCGTCCCTTTTCGTACTGCACACCTTTGACGATGTGTTCCTTGGTAACTTCCTTGCCCGTGACCTTGTTCACGCGTTTATAACCAACCGGTTCCATGCTGCGGCTGTCGAGCCAGTCGAAATCCACCCCTTGAGAAGACGTCGCCGAGACCAGCGCCACAGGGATATGCACCAGCCCGAAACTGATTGCGCCTTTCCAGATTGCCCGTGCCATGGTCGTCTTCTCGCGAGTGATGATCAGCTGACCCGTGGCCTGAGGCAAAAGTTTCAGCCGCTCGAGGCGCCCCCGGCCGGGCGGTGTGGTCGTCTCGTGTTACATCTTGTGAAAGAGGTTTTAGTTAACAAAACCGAACCCCGGGCGTAGCGTGCTATCGAAGACCCTATCCACGTCCAGAGGCTTGCCCCATGAACAGATATGTACTCGGCTGCTGCACCGCGCTGGCGCTGAGTGGTTTGCTGAGCAGCATGGCTCATGCGTCGCCACCCTCATCGTTGCTACTGGCTCAAAGCCCGACGGGGACTTCGAACAATCCGTACAACAGCCCGATTCGCCGTGCCAACCCGAACAGCATGCAAGGCTCTCAGTCCAGTGCCCCGGCGATTCGCGGACCTAACACCCTGCCGGTACCGCGTCCGCCGACCCTGGAGAACGGCGGCATCGGCAACCGCTATCCCCAAAGCCAACCGGCCCCTGCCAGCCCCCCGAAATTCATTCCCAATCCACCTCAGCGAGATGCCGGCACCAGCAACCGTTGAGACGGAACGACAAAAGGAAGCGTGCATGTTGCGTAAAACCCTCCTGGCAACCCTGTGTGCCAGCGCATTGATCACAGCGGCGGCGCCCGTCTTAGCGGCATCGACTCAGGAACTGGAAAGCGAACAGGGCACCCTCGAAGTCACCACAATCACCAAGGGGCTTGAACATCCCTGGTCGGTCGCCTTTCTGCCGGATCGCAAGGGCATGTTGGTCACCGAGCGGCCCGGCAACCTGCGCGTCGTCAGCATCGACGGCAAACTCTCCGACCCGATTGATGGGGTGCCGAAGGTCTGGGCCAAGGGGCAGGGCGGCTTGCTGGATGTGGTGCTGTCCCCCGACTTCCGGCAGGACCGTACGGTTTTTCTGTCGTATGCCGAAGGCGGCGGCGCGGGGGACAAGGCGGGCACGGCGGTAGGCCGTGGGCAATTGTCCGAAGACCTGAAAACGCTCAAGGATTTCAAAGTGATCTTCCGTCAGGAGCCGAAGCTGTCTGTCGGTAACCACTTCGGCTCGCGTCTGGTGTTTGATCGTGACGGTTATCTGTTCATCACCCTCGGCGAAAACAACGTCCGGCCAACCGCTCAGGACCTCGACAAGCTTCAAGGCAAAGTCGTGCGGATCTACCCGGACGGCAAGGTGCCTGACGACAACCCCTTTGTCGGTCAATCCGGCGTGCGCCCGGAAATCTGGTCCTATGGCCAGCGTAACCCGCAAGGCGCTGCGCTCAATCCGTGGACCGGGGTTCTCTGGGAGAACGAACACGGGCCACAAGGCGGAGACGAACTGAACATCATCGAACGTGGCAAGAATTACGGCTGGCCGCTGGCAACCCATGGGATCAACTACTCCGGCGATCCGATCCCGGAAGCCAAGGGCAAGACTGCCGTAGGCACTGTGGCGCCGCACCATGTCTGGGAAAAATCCCCGGGCCTTAGCGGGATGGCGTTCTACGACGGGGATCGCTTCAAGGCCTGGCAGCACAATGTGTTTATTGGGGCGCTGGTAAGCCAGGAGCTGATTCGCTTGCAGTTCGACGACGATAAAGTGGTTCACGAAGAGCGTTTGCTGGGTGAACTCAGGGCACGAATTCGCGATGTGCGGCAAGGCCCGGACGGGTACTTGTATGTATTGACCGATGAAGACGATGGCGCCTTGTACAAGGTTGGGCTGAAGTAACCGGTATTTGTTGATCGTTCCCACGCTCTGCGTGGGAACGCCGCCACGGACGCTTCGCGGCTGCTTCGAATGTGACGCGGAACGTCACGGGATGCATTCCCACGCAGGAACGTGGGAACGATCACTCTGACGGGGCATAGAGAATCACCGCCGCCCGCAATTTGCCCCGGCCAAAGCTGCTCATCTTCTCGAACTCCCCGTGGCTCACCGGCAGATGCTGGCAGTCGATGGGCTGTCGATGCTGGCTGTGGTCGACATCCGGATCATGCAAATAGACAAATTCCTCATCGCAATCAGTGACGATGACCCAGTGCGGGGATTTGGAGCGGGTCAGCCGATAGCTGCTGATCAACACCAGCGGCTGGCCACCGTCATTCAGCAAGCGTGGCAAGTCCAGCGGGCCGCCGATCACCTGTTTCACACCGGTGGCCTGCAACTGCACGGTGAACGCTTCGTGCACCAGGCGCATGACGTCTTTTTTATGCTCGTCACGCACCCCATCGAGGAACAACGGCCCCGTCCTGCTCAGTTGCAGACGCACGCCAAAACCGCGACTCCAGGCGGCCAACGCCAGGCCTTGGGGGCTGCAACCGCCGTGACCTGAGGTCATGAACACCGTCGTCGCCTCGCGCCAGAGTTGCAACTCTTCGCGACGTTCCAGTTTCCGGTCCTTTTGCAGTGCGCCCATGGCCATCAACAGGCAGGCCGGGCCGCAGGTGAAATCGGTGGTCTGCGGGTAATACGGCACTTTGATGTTTCTTGAATCGCGGTGCTGGAGAATGCGTTTCTCCAGACGCAAGGCATCGGCGTGGTCCTGGTAATAGTCATGAATCAGCGCGAAACGCCGGTAACCGTTGCGCTCATAAAGGGCAATCGCCGCCGGATTATCCATGCGCACTTCCAGCCGCACGTAGGCACAGTCGTGTTCCAGCGCGCAGGCCTCGATGCGTTGCAGCAACTGCTTGCCCAGCCCGCTGCCACGCGCCTCGGCAGCAATCGCAATCGAATAGAGCCGTGCCAGCGACGTGCCCCTATGAAACAACACCACGGCGTAGCCGACCAACTGCTCGTCACGCTGAGCCACCAGCAATTGCCCGTGAGCACGGGTGATCATCCATTGAAAGCTGCGACTGGTGAGCCGGTCCGTAGTGAAACATTGCTGTTCAAGTGCCAACAATGCAGGTAAGTCTTCAACTACCGCCAAGCGAAAGACAAGATTCATATGACCGCCGTAAAAGTTGCGTAACGAAACGGGACTTTCGAAAAAGTTCGTGCTTAATAGGAAAGGTCTTGTTCTCCAACGGATCAATCACTATGTCAGCGGTACAAGGTCATTGGCGCGAAGTATCCGAGCAAACTTCGCCGGCGGCAACTTTTTTAAATGAAGCAGTCAGCACTTCAAGCCAGTTGATTATCATCGTCGAACGCAAGGAAGACTGGGCCTCCTACTTTCCCAGTGAAGACATCGTCACCGCCCAGGAATACCTCGAAAAGGCCCAAGACTACACGCAAGGCAAGCGGACCCAGGTGATTAACCTGTGCCGCAGCTACAAGTACCTGGGGCACGGTTATTACTGCTCGCTGCTGGCGGAAGCGCGGGGGCACAAGGTCATTCCGTCGGTGCGCACCATCAGTGAACTGACAAAAAAGTCTTTATATGGACTTGCGCTGGACGATTTGGAAAAACCTCTGGAAAAAGCCCTCGCGCATCATCTTTACAGCGACACCGAAGGCTTTACCCTGACATTGTATTTCGGCAAAACCAATATCGAGCCGTTGCAGGAGTTGGCACGACAGTTGTTTGAGGTTTTTCCATGCCCGATATTGTTAGTTGAATTCCGTCGAACTAACGGCTGGCACATTGAAGGCATCAAATCCGGTGCGCTACATAAATTGCGAGAGGACCAGGAAGATCATTTCGCCCACTCGCTGGACAGTTTCAGTCGCAAGATATGGCGGGTGCCGCGTTCGAGGCGTCTGGCCCGATATGACCTGGCCATCCTCCACGATCCGCAAGAAGCGCTGCCACCGTCCAACGCTAAGGCGCTGGATAATTTCGTACGCGTCGGCAAGACCTTGGGCATCGATGTGGAACTGATCGAGCGCAAGGACTACGCACGCATTGCCGAATACGACGGTTTGCTGATCCGCGAGACCACCAGCGTCGATAACCATACCTACCGATTTGCGAAGAAAGCCGAGAGCGAAGGGCTGGTGGTGATGGATGACCCGGCCTCGATCCTGCGCTGCACCAACAAGGTATACCTGACTGACCTGCTCAAGAGCCATCAGCTCGGCATGCCGGCCACCGAAATTCTCTACAAGGAACGACCGGAAGATTTCGAACGGGTCGGCGAGCGCCTGGGTTTCCCTTTGGTACTGAAGATCCCCGATGGTTGTTTCTCTCGTGGCGTGATCAAGGTCGAAAGCCAGCAAGCCCTGCTCGACGCCACCGCCGAACTGTTCGAGCACTCGGTGCTGTTGCTGGCTCAGGAGTTCTTCTACACCGAGTACGACTGGCGCATCGGCGTACTGAATCGCAAACCGATCTTTGCCTGCCAATACTTCATGTCCAAGGGCCACTGGCAAATCTACAACCACAAGGCCAAAGGTCAGGACATCAACGGCGAATGCCGCACCCTGGCCGTCCACGAAGCCCCGCGAGCGGTGGTGGAGCTGGCAGTGAAAACCGCCAACCTGATCGGCGACGGGCTGTACGGCGTCGACCTCAAACAGTCCGGCGACAAAGTGGTGGTGATTGAGGTCAACGACAACCCGAACATGGACGCCGGCATCGAAGACGCCTACCTGCAGGACGATTTGTATTCGTTGGTGCTGGAAGAGTTCGTCCGCCGGCTGGAGCTCAAGCGTCGCGGCCAGGCCTGGTGATCGCTCGATGATCAAGAGCTTTCAACTGACCCATGGCGCCCTGCAGTCAGTCGAACGACTGGACGCCGAGGTGATGCTGTTCAGCAATCCTGATGCGGCCGAGCGGGATCTGTTGCACAGCCACTTCAAACTCGATGAGCACGCGTTGGCGTCGGCCCTCGACCCGGACGAGGTTTCGCGCATCGAGTTCCATCCCGACAATCTGTTCCTGATCTGGAAACGCCCGGAAAACTATTCCGGCGCCGACAGCCTGGCCTTTGAGGTGTCGTCCTGTGGCTTGTTGTTTTGCGAGCATCGACTGTTGGTGATCGCCACCGACGATTCGCCGCTGCATGGGCTCGGAACCCGCCAGCGGTTAAATACGCCGCTGGATGTCTTGCTTGACCTGCTGTTCAACAACATCCATCACTATTTGGGTCACCTGAAGGTGATCAAGCTGGTTGCCCGGGAATTGCAAAAGAAATTCAACGCCTCGATGCAGAACCAGCACCTGATCCAGATGTTCAACCTCAGCGAGAGCCTGATCTATTACATCAACGCGATCCACAGCAACGGTGCAGTCCTGACGCGGTTGCGCAATCACGCGGCGAAGGAACACTTCAGCGCTGAAGCGATCAGCCTGATCGACGACCTGATCATCGAAAACAACCAGTGCTACAAACAGGCGGAAATCTACTCCACGGTGTTCTCCGGGCTGATCGACGCCCGGGGCAACCTGATGAACAACAGCATGAACAACCTGCTGCGCAAACTGACGCTGATCAACGTAGTGTTTCTGCCGTTGAACCTGATCGCCAGCATTGGTGGCATGTCCGAGTTCAGCATGATGACCGCGGGCACGCCGTGGTGGGTGTCGTATCCGCTGTTTCTGAGCGCGATGATGCTGGGGGCGGGGGTCATGGTGCTGGGGCTCAGGCGGTTGGCTAAATGAATGCGTTGGCAGTCAGTCCGCCATCGCGAGCAAGCTCGCTCCCACATTGGACTTGTGGCATGCACAAAACCTGTGGGAGCGAGCTTGCTCGCGATGGCAATCTCAAGAACACCACTTACGGTCCGGCAAGACACAGACTTAAGATTAACCAGCCCGTAACTGAAGCCCACGAAAATTGGCCATTGACTTGCCATCCCCCCAAAGGCTAATTTCCAGTCATGACTTCCACCGTATTGCGCTGCCAGCCAAGCATTATTACCGCCATTCCTTATCTGGCGGGCTAGCTCACGACTGCAGCACCCAACCCGCCCTAGAGGCGGGTTTTTTCTATCTGTCTCCAGGGCCCCGAACACAGCCAGGAGACGACCATGACCAGCACGCTCGCGCAGCAAACCTTGCTTGAGCATTACGTAAAAAAGATCCTCGCTGCGCCGGTGTATGAACTGGCGGTGCGCACGCCGTTGCAAGCGGCACCGGCGCTCTCCGAGGCATTGGGCAATCAGGTGCTGCTCAAGCGCGAGGACTTGCAGCCGACCTTTTCCTTCAAGATTCGCGGTGCCTACAACAAGTTGGTGCAGCTCAGTGATGAGCAAAAAGCGCGCGGCGTGATCACCGCCTCAGCGGGCAATCATGCCCAAGGCGTGGCGCTGGCGGCGAAAACCCTGGGGATTGCCGCGACCATTGTCATGCCGCTTACCACGCCGGAACTGAAAGTGCTCGGGGTTCGCAGTCGCGGGGCGGAGGCGGTGCTGCACGGCGAAAGTTTTCCGTTCGCGCTCGACTATGCGTTGAACCTGGCGGAAAAAACCGGTCGCACCTTTGTGTCGCCCTTCGACGATCCGGACGTGATTGCCGGGCAGGGCACCGTGGCGATGGAGATCCTGCGTCAGCATCAAGGCCCGCTCGACGCGATCTTTGTGCCGGTGGGCGGTGGAGGTCTGATCGCCGGCATCGCCGCGTACGTCAAATACCTACGACCTGAAGTGCGGATCATTGGCATCGAGTCGGAACATTCGGCGTGTCTCGCGGCAGCGTTACAGGCGCACGAGCGGGTTGTGCTGCCGAGCGTTGGCACTTTCGCCGACGGCGTGGCGGTGGCGCAGATCGGCGCTTATGGCTTCGAGGTCTGCCGGTTTTGCGTCGATGAGGTGTTGACGGTGAGTAACGACGAATTGTGCGCCGCCATCAAGAATATCTATGACGATACCCGTTCGATCACCGAACCGTCGGGCGCGCTGGCCGTGGCCGGAATCAAAAAGTACGTCGCGCAAACCGGTGCACGTGGCCAGACACTGGTGGCCATCGATTCAGGGGCGAACATCAACTTTGACAGTTTGCGCCACGTGGCCGAGCGCGCCGCCATCAGCGGCGTCCCGGCGTGAGGCACGAAGGTGTCATTCCTGAACGGCTTTCTCGACCTTGTTCGACGCCGACCAGATCCGGTAGCGCACTTCGATGTCTTTTGGCACGTACAGCACGATCGGCAGCTTGCTGTTGTAACGCAGCAAGAAGCCATCGCCGACCACCGGTACGAAGTCTTTTTTGCTCTTTCCGTCCGGGCAGGCCATCAGTGTACTCATCGGGCCGATGACATTTTCCAGTCGGTAGAACGGGTAACCCCAGCCTTCGAGATTCTTCTCTTCGAGCATGCCGCCCAGACGCTGGCGATTGCAGTCCACAGTCAGGGGTTTGCCGGCGAGGATTTCGACCTGGAGGTCGTCTTCTTTCGTTTGCGGAGCGAGGTGAATGACCTGGCGGGTAAAACCACTTTCGGGTTTGGGGAAGGGGGCGACGGTTTCAAGTGCTGCAGCGTGCGCGATGGTCGACAGTCCGACAATCACTAGTCCGACAGTCGTAGTAAAGATCAAAGAACCCATGATGCCTCCTTGCTCGTATCCAATTCGTGAAGCCATTCTTACCGCGCTCAGGTCTTGATGCAAACCCGGCGCTATCAGGCGGCATTTTGCAACGCCTTCCAGGCCCTCTCATGCAGATTGCACGACGGTTTTATTAAGTTTTGTGACTAACCCATTGATTTGCCGATGAGCTGCATGGCAAAACTCAGGGCACGTTTTATGCTTCAGATGCTCTTAATCTGGCCGGGACTGCACATGAGCCAGCGCTGATCAATATTTGGCTGTCTCGCAAAGGAGGGGTCGCCATGTTTCTTTCTGCCTTGGAACTTCGCAACATCATCGAAAGCAGTTTTTTGCCCAAGCGCTGCCAATGCACGTTGTCGCCGGATTTATTGATGACGATAAAAGTGTATGCGGACGGTCAGACCGATTTGCTGGATTTGCACGTGACCGGGATTGACGCATCTGCGCTTAACGGATCTCGAGAAATCAACGAATTGATCACCGGGCTTCGTGCCAAGCAGCATCCCGTGGCCACTTCTGAGCCTCAGCGTCAGGCCAGCAGAGCGCTTTAACCCGCCGTTTCGAGTTCTACCGACAGGCGCCGGGTCTGGAGAAAACCAAGGCCCAGCGCCAGTTCCACCAGAACCGCCAGTAAGATTCCCGGCCCGGTATGGCCGTTGAGCCATTCGCCGAAACCCAGTGCCGCCAGACCGAAACAACCGACCATAAAACCGCTGCTTAATGCGTTGCGGATGACGGAGGGTGGTTCGTTTCGCACCCAGTAAAAGATCAGCCCCAACGCCGCGAACAGCACCGCGACGCGCCGTGAAACAACGCCGGTCGCCGAGGAGTATTCAATACCCCAAGTGGCCAGCAGCCAGTCAGGCATTAAACCCCAGACCAGCGTCAGCAGCAGACACAGGGCGGCGGTGAACATCGATAACGTACGAAACGAAAACTGCATAGCGAATCCTTGCGGCAGTGAGGGAGGCGCTCAAGCATAACGCCAGAACCCTCACAGTAAAACCGCCAGGTTTCGAATCAGACCTTTCCGTCAGTTTTGATAACTGCAGACGTCCGAAAGTTTCTGGTAGCTGATTTCTTCAGGCTTGCCGGACTTATCGATGTACTTCATGTCGGCGGTAATCACCTTGCATTCATCGGTCGCCGGCTCTGTCAGGGCCACGACTTTGCCCACATTGAGTGCCATGCCGTAGTGATAGGGCGTGGCGTTGGACGTAGACGTGTCATTGGCCTGGGCAAGCCCGGCAAACGCGGTGCAGGCGAGGGCGGAGGCAAGGAGCAGCATGCGAGTGTTCATGTGACGATCTCCAGTGCAGACGGAAGTCAGTTCGACGATCAACATCAAACCTGCCGCACTGGGCATCAGAGGAGTCTGAGGGCGTGCGGTCCAGTAGAGTTTTGGACCGCAGCGTTAAGCGATGGTTAACCCACCTGAACGCCGCCTGTCGCGAGGGGCGGTGTCTGACGGATGTTTCGTTAGGAAAGGGGGTACGGATTCTTCGGCCGGGTCCTACAGGATCAGGCGCCTTATCGACTTTCGCCTGCTGGGGGGAGCGATTACTGTTTGGGTTCGCTGCAAAATCAGCGATCGGGTTTGGTCACCTGAAACAACGCACTTAAGTGTGCCATTATTCGCCCCGCGGACTTCTACGTCCTCATGTCGAGTAGTTATGGCGGCTGTGTGCCGGACGCTTTCGAGCGAGCCGATGGTTGTTTCGGTTGACCAAGCCTGTACACAGTCCGCCTCCCACCGTTTGGTCACGGTGTTAGCGGTTTTTTTACAAACAACCGAGTAATTACTATGCCAACGTTCAAACCGTTTCCAGATCGCTATCGTCCACTCAACAGCGGCGTTACCGATTCAAGTCCTTTGCTGATCGACACCGAAGCCAACCCCCAAGACATATTCGAAGCCGGGTTACAGCGCGTACGAGCCTCTACCCAGCTACTTGAAACGCTTCATTGCCTGTGTTTCAAACACAGCGATGTTCAAGATATTCCGCACATTACACACGCGCTTTACCTGCTGACCCAGGATGGGTTTGACCTGTTAGCGGTTGCGCAGCAGCGGATGATGGGGTGGAAGGCGCCGGTCTGAGGCTGATCATTAAAAAATCCAGCGCATATAGACGCTGGATTTTTTGTTGTCGATGGGAACTCAGCGTTCACGCTTAAGCATTATCGGCGCCAAGCCTGAATGCGCTTAAGGTGGTTTGTGAAAGTTCTTCAATCTGTTGCCGGTCTTTCACTTCCAAGAATCATAGGGCACACCAAACTCTTTGACATAAGCTTTGGATTCATCAGATAGAGAATCGTACTTGCCACCGGATTTCCCTTCATATGGGCCTCGCGGATCAATCACGCCTTTTACCCTGATTACCTCGATCGGAGAAAGGCATGACCCTCGTACCCAAACCTTGGCTATGCCACCGGGAGCCAAATTGATAACCAATGCGTTTCGGTAGTCTGTTATCCACTTGCCATCGGCAGCACAAAAAGCCTTTTCGCCCTTGCGCATGATCTCCTGAGTCGCCTCGGGTATGTTGATCACTATCTGATAAGTCTGGGGTTCGACCAAAGATTGCCAGCGGACATAGATTTTTTGGGGCAAATCCGCCCCAGTCACATTTTTACCTTTTCCAATGCCAGGTTTCTGAGGCCATCCTTTAGGGTCACCTGAATTGTTGGGAGGTCTCTGTATCGCAGCGGTGCCACTCATCGCACGGGGATACACCTGTTCCTTTACATCGACCACATCAGCTGACTCGATCCAAACCTCCATGTAATCGGGCGCCGAGAATCCCAAGTACCAGGATTTGTAAGGCATTGGCTCGCTGTTGGCGTATGCGCAACCACTGAGCAAAAATGCGCAAATCGTAGTTCGCAAGAAATTACTCATCAGGCTGCTTTGGCTCTGTTACTTCCAAGAATCATAGGGCACACCAAACTTTTCGATGTACGCTTTGGACTGGTCGGATAGCTTGTCGTACTTGCCGCCAGACTTACCTTCATAAGGTCCTCTTGGGTCAATCTCGGCTTTTACCTTAGCCACTTCTATCGCTGGCAGGCACGATCCCATTACCCACACTTTAGCCATCCCTCCGGGTGCCAGATTTATTACCAATACCTCGCGGTAGCCTGTTATCCATTTTCCATCAGCAGCACAAAAGGCTTTTTCACCCTTGCGCATAAGCTCCCTGGTCGACGCGGGTATCTCGATAACCATTTTATAAGTTTGAGGTTCAACCAATGATTGCCATCGGACGTAGATTTTTTTGGGTAAGTCTGCTCCAGTTACATTCTTACCTTTGCCCGGCCCCGGCTTTTCCGGCCAGCCTCTAGGGTCGCCCGTGTTATTGGGAGGACTCTGTATCGCAGCTATGCCACTCATGGCACGTCTATACACTTGGCCTTTTACATCAATCACATCAGCTGTTTCGATCCAGACTTCCATATAGTTAGGCGCTGAAAAACCCAAACGCCAAGCTTTGTAAGGCATTGACTCGCCATTGGCGAATGCGCAGCCACTGAGCAATAACGCGCAGAAGGTAGGTCGTAAATAATTAATCATTAGAGCGTCACGGCTCTGTCACTTCCAAGAATCATAGGGCACGCCAAATTTCTCAACGTAGGCTTTGGAAACGGCGGAAAGGGGGCGGTAGTGACCTCCAGACTTACCTTCGTATGGGCCACGCGGATCAATCACGGCTTTTACCGTAGTCACCTCAATCGGTGTCATGCACGGACCGCCAACCCAGACTCTGGCGATACCTCCGGGGACAAGTCTTATAGCGATTGCCTCACGATATCCGGTGATCCATTTCCCGTCGGCGCAGCAGAAAACCTTTTCGCCCTTGCGCATGATGTCCCGCGTCGCCTCGGGTATGTTAATCACCATCTGATATGTTTGCGGCTCAACCAGCGACTGCCAACGAACATAGATCTGTTTGGGCAAGTCTGCCCCTGTTACGTACTTACCTTTCCCCCAACCAGCTCTTTTTGGCCAGCCGCGGGGATCGCCGGAATAGTTGGGGGGAGTTAGTATTGAGGCAGTGCCACTCATCGCGCGTGGATATACCTGACCCTGAATATCCACCACATCAGCCGACTCGATCCAGACCTCCATGTAGGCGGGGGCCGAGAATCCCAAACGCCAAGCTTTGTAAGGCATTGGCTCGCTGTTGGCGTATGTGCAACCACAGAGCAAAAATGCGCAAATCGTAGTTCGCAAGAAATTACTCATCAGGCTGCTTTGGCTCTGTCACTTCCAAGAATCATAGGGCACGCCAAATTTTTCGACGTAGGCTTTGGATTCATCGGAGAGTGAGTCGTACTCACCCCCTGACTTACCCTCATACGGGCCACGTGGGTCAATCACCGCTTTAACCGTTGTGACCTCGATCGGTGTCATGCAAGGGCCGCCTACCCAGACTCTGGCGATACCTCCGGGGACCAGCCTTATGCCGATTGAATCACGATAACCAGTGATCCATTTCCCATCGGCCGTGCAGAACACTTTCTCCCCCTTGCGCATGATCTGCCGAGTTGCTTCGGGGATTTTAATCACCATCAGGTAGGTTTGCGGTTCGACCAGCGATTGCCAGCGGACATAGATCTGTTGGGGCAAGTCCGCCCCTGTCACACGTTTTCCACCTCCGGCAGGCCCTCTTTTCGGCCAACCAAGTGGATTGCCGACGTTGTTGGGAGGCGATTGCATTGACGCGATGCCACTCACCGCACGTTGAAACACATGGTCCTGAATGTCGACGACATCGGCTGTTTCGATCCAGACTTCCATGTAGTCAGGAGCCGAGAACCCCAGAGTCCACGCTTTGTAAGGCATTGAGCTGCTGCTAGCAAATGTGCTGCCACTGAGTAGAAAGGCGGCAAAAGCAACGCGGATAAAATTACTCATTACGGTGCACCGTGCGCACAGAGTTTTCGTCTGGTCGGTTAATGAAAACGATATTTAGGTCGCTATTGTTTCGATTTTTAGCGGCGTTCCAGTTATCGGAGATATGAACATAACGCTGGAAAAGCAGTTCCTCCTCTTGCGAGGTTAGCCCGGTTGTTTTTCTTTGCCCCTGGGCATAGGCCATCAGTTTTTCGGAGATAGTGACGAGCTCCGCAGGTAGCGCAAGTCTTGGGTTTTTCTCGGGGATACGTCGAAAAGGTACTCCATTTTCCACTGCCAGTTCGCGCATGATCCGAAAGTAGATCAAGGACAAGTCACTGCGGACTTCACGCTGGCTGCTAACTGCGGCATAAACGTATTTCATATCTTTTCGATTTTCTTTGCCCGTGGTACGAAACGGCACCTCCCACGTGCGGATTTCCAACGGAAGGTTATATTGGGCTAATTGATCCTGAAGCCGCCTCAAGTCCTCTTGGGCAACCTTGTAACTGTTAGCTTCAACAAAAGATGTCCTTTCGTCGACCGGACTTTTACGCGGTTTGCTGAGCAGTATCCGTTCCATCGCCTTGGGTAAATAGCCGCCACCCAGGTCCGAGTGCACGCCCGGCAAGATAATATCGGCCGTCCCAAGACTGTTGAGGGCAAAGTTATAACGACGTTCATTACGAGCGACCAATTGCACGACCTTTTTCGCTGCATCAGGTGCCAAAAATATATTGATTCCAGGGTTATAAGCGTTATTACCATTCCAGTCCCCTACAAGCGGATTGGCAATGGCTGCGACAGTGTCGTAAACACCTATGAAGTTTATGGAAACATCAGAATGCGGTATCCAAGCGAAGGTGTCGGAGAAAACTGCCCCGCCAATCGGTAATGCTTTGGCGAGGATACTTTGGTTGCCCTTCAATACCTCATTGGCAAAGTCCCTTGCTGCTGCTGACCCTCGGCTGAAGCCGAAGATATCGAACTCGATTTTTTCCACGCGCTTATCGGGATTGTTCTCCTGAAAGGTCTGGAGGGCTTTTAGAATTAACGCTGGAGTTTCTTCAACTCGAGCCCGGACGCCCTGCACACCTATACCAGTACCTTGAGAAAAGGTGGAATCTTCTGCGGTACTGCTGGTACCGATGCCGTCCACATAAACTCGCAGGCTAGCCGTCTTGGTATCGATTGGCCTCGCTATGTTCGAGTGGTCTTCATAAAGATCATATAACCTGGCCACGTTACTGATGTCGTTGCCATAGCTGTTGTCCGGGGAGCTCCCTTTGCCGTCATAACCGTAAGCGGCGCAGAAGTGACGGATGTCCTCGGCCATATCCTGCAGGTTTACATCCGGAGCGTAACAACCATAAACACGCTCGCTATTGTTACGGTTATTCCCCGTACCATCAAAGAACATCCCAATCCGCAACGTAATATCTTCCAGCTCAACCTCTTCTTCCTCTTCCTCCAGCTCTTCCTCCTCAGCCGGACGTGCTTCCTTAGGCTCCGAATCCGCCACCGCATTAAACTTGCCAACCGGCGGAGCACTCAGCAGTTTCCCTGCCGCGGCAGCCGCTGCTGCACCCGGTGTAATCGGCGGAAGAATCTGAATCCCACTCCCCGCACCCGGCGCCCCACCCGAATTGGTCTTCACCTCAGCCCCACTAATTGTCACGCCCCCCGCATCCACCTTGATGAAGCTCCCGCCAGCCTTGGCCGTCAGTTCCATCCCGCCTTCAACCACCACCTTGTCGCCAGCGTTGTAGTGAATCTCTTCACCCGCCTCGACAAACTGCGCCGTGCCGACCTTCACATGCTGGGTCGTCGCCACCGTCAGGTGATCATCGGCCCGCGCTTCAGTCTTGCGGTCCAGGTGAGTGATGCGGTGTTCTTCAACCTTGAACTCGCTGAAGACATTGGCTTCGACCGTGTCGTGCCGCTCGTTGCCGACGCGGATTTTCTGGTCGTGTTCGATGTTTTCATCCCAGTCTCGCTGGGCGTGGAGGTAGATCTGTTCGGCGCCTTTTTTGTCTTCGATGCGAAATTCGTTGTAGCCCTTGCCGCCCGGTGAGCTGAGGGTTTTGAAGGTGCTGCGGGTTTTATTCGCCGGCAGGTCGTAGGGGACGACGTTTTCCTTGTGGTACAGGCAGCCGGTGACCAGTGGCTGGTCGGGGTCGCCTTCGAGGAAGGTGACGAGCACTTCCATGCCGACACGCGGGATGGCGATGCCGCCGTAGGCACTGCCGGCCCAGCCGGTGGCGACGCGCAACCAGCAGCTGGTTTTGTCGTTAGCCTGGCCGTCGCGGTCCCAGAAGAATTGCACTTTGACGCGACCGAATTCGTCGCAATGGATTTCTTCGCCCGGCGGGCCGGTGACGATGGCGGTCTGGCTGCCGAGGACTTGCGGTTTCGGGTGTTCGAGGGCCGGGCGGTAGTGTGCGTCCCACGGCGTGGCGAGGAAGCGGTTGCGGTAGCCCTGGTGGAAATCGTCTTTGTTGTGGGTGACGTCGCTGGTGATGTTCTCGCCGAGCACCTGCGGCTGTTTGCCTTCGTGGACGACTTCCAGCAGCAGCCAGAGGTCGTTCCACTCGGCGCGAGGGTGTTCGCTGAGGGCCAGGAAGTGGCCGCTGACCAACGTCGGTTCGTCACCTTTGCCTTCAGCGAGTTTGTAATCGCTGCGATGACGTTCCAGCGCACGGGTTGCCAGTTGTTTGCCGCGTTCGCGGGTGAGGAAGAGGCCGGGGTAATCGTAGTCTTCGAGGTCCGGAGCGACTCCGCTCTTGGCGGCGCCTTCGGGCAGGATGCGTGGCTTCTCGAAGTCGTAGTCGCGGCGGCTGACGCGGCTGGTGCGGGTTTCCAGGCGCAGGTTGAAGCGTTTGATTACCGGTTTCTCGGCGGCCATGCCGGAATCTTGCTGGTAGGCCACGGGCGCGAGTTTGCGGAACACGGTCTGGTCATCGCCGAACACCAGCGTGTGGCCGCTGGCGCTGTGCTGGAAGTGGAAGTGAATGCCTTCTTCTTCGCACAGGCGCTGGATGAAATGCAGGTCGGATTCGTCGTACTGCACGCAGTAGTCGCGGTCCGGGTAGACCGCGCCGCACTGAAAGCTGTAGGCGTCAGCGAGGATGCCGCGTGCTTCCAGGACCTGCGCGATGATCTTCGGCACGCTTAACTGCTGGAAGATTTGCTGGTCGTGGTTGTGGCGCAGGTAGGCCAGTTGCGGGCACAGGCTGATGCTGTAGCGGGTCAGCTTTTTGCCCGAATCGCCTTGCTCGATGCGATAGACCAGGCCATGGATGAGGCCTTTGCCGGTTGCGCCGAAGGTCAGGCAACCGGGTTTGTGCAGGATGTCTTCGAGTTTCAGGTCGGGGCGGGTGCTGACCAGTTCGATGTCGAAACAGAACGGCTGGTTGAGGGCTTCACGGCCGACGAAACTGAGCACTTGCAGGTCGGCGGAAACGCCTTCCAGCGTGAGGGAAATATGGGTTGCGTTAGCGTCCAGCATGCCTTGAATTCCGTCCTTTGGATAAGCTGGGGCGGATGGTGCAGGATTAAACGGCCTCGTTCAAGGCGCAAATGGCGTAGGCGCGGGGGGCTCGGGGTATCGGGAAAACCCTTAGTGGCACGGTTTTGGCCAGTGAATGCGGGGGGATACATCACTTGATGTGCCGCTCTTGAAGTGGTGAATGGCTGGCATTTGCGGTGTAAGTGATACCGCCTTCGCGAGCAAGCCCGCTCCCACATTGGATCTCCAGTAAACACAGATATTGTGTTCGGTGATTATCAAATGTGGGAGCGGGCTTGCTCGCGAAGGGGCCATTAGCCTCAGAGAAGATCCAACTGATGCCGATACGGCAAATCCGGCCCGGTCTTGCTGCACGTCAACGCCGCCGCCTGCACCGCGAACTTCAACATCCCGTCAATCTGCTCACGGCCGAGCGATTGCACACCTTCCACCGAATCCAGCTGTTGCTCAGTCAACCAAGTAATCAACGCCGCCTGAAACGTATCGCCAGCCCCCACGGTGTCGGCAATTTTCACCGAACTGGCCGGTGCCGACCACGAACCATGAGCCCGACTAAACACCGTTGCGCCTTCGCCACCCCGGGTCAAAAACACCAACTGACAACGATGCTGCAACCAGCCTTCAATCACCCGTTGCGGGTCCTGTTCGGGGTACAACAGGCTCAAATCCTCATCGCTGACTTTGATCAGGTCCGCATACTCGACCAGCGTCGCGATACGTTTACGCCACAGGTCAATGTTCGGTTCAGGATTGAGCCGCACATTCGGGTCGAGGCTGATCAGGCGTTGACCGCTTTCGCGCTGCACCAGCGCGAGCAATGTGTCGGCAATCGGTTGCACCACCAACGAGAACGAACCGACGTGCAAACCGCGCACGTCAGGCCCCAATTCCGGCAGGTGTTCCGGTTTCAACTGACGGTCCGCGCAGCCTTCACCGCGAAAGCTGTAATGCGGTGAGCCGTCGGCGCCCACCGCAACCATCGCCAACGTCGTCGGTGCGGCGAAGTCTACGAGGAAGTCCGGGCGTACGCCTTCGTCCTTTAACACTTGCTGCAAACGTCGGCCGAGGTAGTCGGTGGACAGTCCGGCAAACAGTGCCGAGTCCACGCCCAAGCGGCGCAAACCGACCGCGACGTTGAACGGCGAGCCGCCGGCAATCGCCTTGAAATTCACTTTTGAAGCCAGGCCGCTGGCATCTTCTTCGCTGAAGAAATCGAACAGCGCTTCGCCACACACCAGATACATAATTGTTCACTCTTTAAAGGGTTGCGACATGCTGTTGATAGCGTTCGTAGGCCTGCTGACAGGCCGCTACATGATCTGCAATCGGCGAGGTTTCGCTGGCCAGGTCGAGTTTGACGCAACGCTCGCACAGGTCCGCCAGACTGTCTTCCTGGCCGTTTGCCCAGGATTTGCACCACGCCGCCTGAATCGCCGCGCCGAGGGCGGCGGCTTCGCTGTGTTCGGTGCAGATCACGGGCGTATTCATGATGTCGGCGACGATCTGTCGCCACACCGGACTCTTCGAGCCGCCACCGATCAGGCAGATGCTGCGGCTTTGTAAGCCATTCTGGCGCAGCAGGTCCAGCCCATAACGCAAACCGAAGGTCGTGCCTTCCACCACCGCGCGGCACAGGTTGGCCTGGGTCAGGTTGGTCATCGTCAGCCCCAGCAGGCTGCCGGTGGCGTGGGGCAGGGCGGGGACGCGTTCGCCGTTGAGGAACGGCAGCATGCTCACGCCTCCGGCCCCGATGGAGGCTTGCGCGACTAAATCGTTGAACTGTTGGATATCCAGGTCGAACAACTCGCGAATAACACCCGTCGCATTGGTCAGGTTCATCGTGCAAATCAGCGGCAGCCAGCCACCGCTGGAGGAGCAAAAGGTCGCGACTGAGGCATCGGCGCTGACTTTCGGCTGATCGGCATAGGCGTACACCGTGCCCGACGAACCAAGGCTCATGGTGATCGCGCCGGGTTTGATATTACCGGTGCCAATCGCGCCCATCATGTTGTCGCCGCCACCGCTTGAAACCAGCGCTTGCGGGTTGATGCCCAAGCGTTCGGCGATGCTCGGCAGGATCGTGCCGACCGCTTGATGGGCATCGATCAACTCCGGTAACGCGGCTTGCAGGCGCCCGCTGGGGTCGATGTCGCGCAGCAGTTGCAAGTCCCACTGGCGGGTGCGCACGTTGAAATACCCGGTGCCGGAGGCGTCGCCGTGCTCGCTGCAGCTGCGGCCGGTGAGCCAGAAGTTCAGGTAGTCGTGGGGCAGCAGGATACGGGTGATTCGGGAAAAGACCTCGGGGTGCTGTTCTTTGGTCCAGAGCAGTTTTGACACGGTATAGCCGGGTGCAATGACCACGCCGAGGCGTTCAAGTGAACCCGTTTCACCGCCTAGGTGCGCGAGCAGGCGGTCGTTTTCTGCTGTGGATTCGGTGTCGCACCAGAGTTTGGCCGGGCGCAGTACCTGGCCTTGATCGTCGAGCAGGACCAGGCCGTGTTGCTGGCCGGAGACGCCGATGCCGAGGATATGGTGGCCGTCGACGTTGGCGTCGAGCAGGGCGTTTCGGGTGGCGAGGGTGAACGCTTCCAGCCACTGATTTGTGTCCTGCTCACGGCGGCCATTGGCGCCGCTGATCAGGGTGTGGGCGGCGGCGCCCTGGCCCAGCACTTGGCCGCTGACTGCGTCGAGGACAATGGCTTTTGTGCCTTGGGTACCGCAGTCGATGCCCAGGAATAGGTGTTGGTTTGCCATGGTGGATCCTTGGTGTGTCAGGTCGATCTCGGTGAAGCCAATCGCGAGCAAGCTCGCTCCCACAGGAGATCTTTATTGGATGCGGATGTTGTGTGCGACATCGATCCAATGTGGGAGCGAGCTTGCTCGCGATGACGGTAGTCCATCCACCGCAGCACTTAAGCCAACACCCGCTCCAGCGTCCGCGTCACACCTACCTCCCGCAAGCTGTTACAGCACCACTCAAACGCCGCCACAAACCCGGCCGAATGCGGGATCGCCGTGCCAAAAATCTCCTCGACCGCCAGCAACCGCTGGGTAATCAACACATCATCCGCCACCATCCCCTGACAAAACGCCGCCCGTGGGTCCGGAATCGAATAGGTATCACCGTTCTCATCCACGCCCTTCAAGTACAGCGCCCACGCCGCCACCACCAGCGCCGCACGCTTGGTCTCGCGACCCTCGGCAATCAAGCGATTGATCGTCGGAATCGTGAACTTGGGAAACTTCGACGAACCGTCCGAGCACACCCGCTCCAATTGATCGGCAATCGCCTGATTGGAGAAGCGTTCAACCAGCGTGTCTTTGTAATCAGTCAGGTCAATCCCCGGCACCGGCGACAGTTGCGGCGTAACGTCGAGGTCCATGTAAGCACGCATGTAGCGCACGAACAGCGGGTCGTTCATGGTTTCGTGAACGAAGCGGTAACCCTTCAAAAAACCAAGATACGTCAGCGCCAGATGACTGCCATTGAGCAGTTTGATCTTCATCTCTTCATAAGGCGTGACGTCGTCCGTGAACTGCACGCCGACCTTTTCCCACGCCGGACGACCGTTGACGAACTTGTCTTCCAGCACCCATTGCACAAACGGCTCGCACACCACCGGCCAGGCGTCATCAACTGCGTGTTTGTCGGCCAGTTGCAGGCGATGTTCGGTGCTGGTCATCGGCGTGATGCGGTCGACCATGGCGTTGGGGAAACTGACGTTGCGATCGATCCATTGGCACAGATCGGCATCGCGCAACGCGGCGAAGGCCAGTAGCGCTTTGCGCGTCACCGCGCCGTTGTGCGGCAGGTTATCGCAGGACATCAACGTGAACGCCGGGGTCCCGGCGGCGCGCCGTTTGGCCAGCGCGGCACAAAGGAAACCGAACACGGTTTTCGGCGCATTCGGGTGCGCAAGATCATGCTGGATTTGCGGCAAGTGCGCCATGAACTCGCCGTTGCTGTCATCGATGCAATAACCGCCCTCGGTGATGGTCAGCGAGACGATGCGGATCTCGGGGTTGGCGAGTTTGTCGATCAGCGCGGCCGCGCCGTCCTCGGCCAACAGCATGTCGCGAATCGCTCCGATGACCCGGACTTCGGTGTCATCGGTATCGCCGAGTTCGAACAAGGTGAACAGGTAATCCTGCTCTTTAAGGTCGTCCCGGGCGCGGCGGTCTTCGGCGCGCAGACCGACCCCGCAAATCGCCCAATCCAGGCCTTCGCCCGTGTTCATCAGCGCGTCGGTGTAATACGCCTGATGGGCGCGGTGAAAACCACCGACGCCAATGTGGGCGATGCCTTGGCGGGTTTCGCTCAGGGCGTAGGCGGGCAGGACCACTTCGGGCTTGAGGTGGTGGAGATTCTGTTTATTGAGTTTCATCACATAGTCTCGATATCAGGCCGCAACGCGTAACGGACGGGTCAATGCCACGCCGTTGGCATCGAATAAATGGCAGTGTTCCGCGTCCAGGTGCAGGCTCAGCGTCTCGCCATAACGGCTGGCAAGGTCGCCGCGAACGCGCAGGGTCAGCGCTTCGCCGGAGGAGGTCACGACGTGGCAGAAAGTGTCGCTGCCCAAGCGCTCGCTGACATCGGCGGTGACTGGCAGCGTGCAGTCGCCGGGTTGTGCCAGTTCCAGGTGTTCCGGACGAATGCCCAAGGTCACCGCGCCACCGACACTCAGGTTGGCGCCGGTCAACGGCAAGGTGATACGAGCACCGGCGTCGAGCAGCACTTCACAGCTTTGGCTGTCGATACGGGTGACGTTGCCTTTGAGGAAGCCCATTTTCGGCGTGCCCAGAAATCCTGCGACAAACAGGTTGGCCGGTTGGTGATACAGGTCCAGCGGCGAGCCGACCTGTTCGATTTTACCGCCGTTGAGCACCACCACTTTGTCAGCCATGGTCATGGCTTCGACCTGATCGTGGGTCACGTAGATCATCGTCGCTTGCAGTTCTTTGTGCAGTCGCAGCAATTCCAGGCGCATCTGCACACGCAGGGCGGCGTCGAGGTTGGACAGCGGTTCGTCAAACAGGAAGATTTTCGGGTTGCGCACAATCGCCCGGCCGATGGCCACGCGCTGACGCTGGCCGCCTGACAGTTGTTTTGGTTTGCGTTCGAGCATCGGCCCCAGTTCGAGGATGCGCGCCGCTTCGCCGACTTTCTTCTCGACCTCCGCTTTCGGCACGCCCGCCAGATCAAGGGCAAACGACATGTTCTTTTTCACGGTCATGTGCGGGTACAGGGCGTAGGTCTGGAACACCATCGCCAGGTCCCGCTTGGCCGGGCTGACTTCGGTGATGTCGCGGCCATCAAGCTCGATGGTGCCGCCGCTGACTTCTTCCAGTCCGGCGATCAGGCGCAGCAGGGTGGATTTGCCACAACCCGACGGGCCGACGAACACCACGAACTCCTTGTCGTTCACTTCCAGGTCGATGCCTTTGATGATGGAAAAGCCTTCGAAGCCTTTTTGCAGATTCTTGATTTTCAGGTTGGCCATGGTGGCGCTCCTTTTATGCTTATTCTTTGAGGGCTATTTCACGGCGCCGAACGACAGGCCGCGGACCAATTGTTTCTGGCTGATCCAGCCGAAGATCAGGATCGGCGCGCAGGCCAGCGTCGACACCGCCGACAACTTGGCCCAGAACAGGCCTTCAGGGCTTGAGTAGGAGGCAATCAATGCGGTCAGTGGTGCGGCTTTGGATGAGGTCAGGTTCAGGGACCAGAACGCCTCGTTCCAGCACAGGATCAGCGACAGCAAAACGGTTGAAGCCAGGCCACCCTTGGCAATCGGCAGCAGCACCCGGACCATTTCCTGCCACAGCGTGGCACCGTCGAGGCGCGCGGCTTCGAGGATGTCTTTGGGGATGTCCTTGAAGTAGGTGTAAATCATCCAGACCACAATCGGCAGGTTGATCAGTGTGTAGATCACGATCAGCGCGATCCGCGTGTCGAGCAGTCCAAAGGTCTTGGCCAGCAGGTAGATCGGCATCAACACGCCCACCGGCGGCAGCATCTTGGTGGAGAGCATCCACAGCAGCGTGCCCTTGGTGCGTTGGGTTTCGTAGAACGCCATGGAGTAGGCGGCCGGCACGGCGATCAGCAGGCACAACGCCGTGGCGCTGAAGGAAATCACCACCGAGTTCCAGGCGAAGCTGAAGTAATCGCTGCGCTCGTTGATGTGCAGGTAGTTCTCCAGCGTTGGCGTGAAGATGAACTGCGGCGGCGTGGCAAAGGCGTCGATTTCGGTTTTGAAACTGGTCAGCACCATCCAGAAGATCGGGAAGAAAATCAGGATGGCGATGGCCCAGGCCAGCGTGCCGAGCAACAGGCTTTGCAGGCGACGGGATTGTTGAAGGGTCATGGCGCAGGCCTCAGGCTTTGTCTGTCAGGTTTTTGCCGATCATGCGCACCAGCACGATGGCCGCGATGTTGGCAATCACCACCGCGATCAAGCCGCCGGCGGATGCCATGCCGACGTCGAACTGCACCAGCGCCTGGTTGTAGATCAGGTAGGCGAGGTTGGTCGAGGCGTAGCCGGGGCCGCCGTTGGTGGTGGTGAAGATTTCGGCGAACACCGAGAGCAGGAAGATGGTTTCGATCATCACCACCACTGCAATCGGCCGCGCCAGGTGCGGCAACGTCAGGTGCCAGAAGATGGCGACAGGCCCGGCGCCATCGAGGCGTGCGGCTTCTTTCTGTTCCTGATCGAGGGACTGCATGGCGGTCATCAGGATCAGGATCGCGAAGGGCAGCCATTGCCAGGACACAATGATGATGATCGACAGCAGGGGGTAGTGCGCCAGCCAGTCCACCGGCTGGGCGCCGAACAGCTTCCAGACGTAGGCGAGAATCCCCGACACCGGATGGAAAATCAGGTTCTTCCAGATCAGCGCACCGACGGTGGGCATGATGAAGAACGGCGAGATCAACATGACCCGTACGATGCCGCGCCCCATGAACTCACTGGCTTCAAGCAGTGCACTGATCAGCACGCCGAACACCACGCTGATCAGCAGCACGCTGCCCACCAGCAACAAGGTGTTGCTGGCACCGGGCAGGAAGCCCGAGTCCGTCAGGAAATAGGTGAAATTCTCCAATCCGACGAACTCGTTTTCGCCCGGATTGAGCAGGTTGTAGCGAATCGTCGAGAAGTAGACGGTCATGCCCAGCGGCACGATCATCCACAGCAGCAACAAGGCCACTGAAGGGCTGACCAGAAACCAGCCGGGGTTGACCAACCGGCTTTTACGCACCGGTTGGGGAATGTCCATGTGAGCTTTGGCAGTTGAAATATTCATGGCTTCAAACCGATTAGGAACAGACATACGAAGATCGAAATGTGGGAGCGGGCTTGCTCGCGAAAGCGGTGTTCTGGGCGCTGAAGAAGCATCGGATGTACCGGCCACTTCGCGAGCAAGCCCGCTCCAACATTTGATTGCGTTAAACCTGTAGGAGCGTGGCTTGCCCCCGATGGAGGCAACCCGGTGTCCCGACTTACTTGGGATAACCGGCGCGCTTCATCTCTCGTTCGGTGGTTTGCTGGGCCGCGGTCAGTGCTTGATCGACCGTGGTTTGCCCAATCAACGCCGCCGAGAACGACTTGCCCACCTGGGTGCCGATGCCCTGGAACTCAGGAATGGTCACCAACTGAATGCCGATGTAAGGCACGGGTTTGAGCGTCGGCTTGCTCGGGTCCGCTGCTTTGAGCGATTCCAGTGTGACCTTGGCGAACGGCGCGGCATTCATGTAGGCCTCGCTGTAGGTGGAGGCGCGAGTGCCGGGCGGCACGTTGGCGATGCCATCTTTTTCCGCGACCAGCGCGCCGTATTCCTTGGACGTGGCCCAGGCACTGAACGTTTTGGCGGCGTCCTTGGCCTTGGAGCTTGTCGGGATTGCCAGCGCCCAGGAATAGAGCCACGCCGAGCCCTTGTCGGTGGTTTCGTGCGGTGCATAGGTGAAGCCAACGTGGTCGGCCACCTTGCTTTGGGTTTTGTCAGTGACGAAAGAACCGGCAACACTGGCATCGACCCAGATCGCGCACTTGCCGCTGTTGAACAGCGCCAGGTTTTCGTTGAAGCCGTTGCTGGAGGCGCCCGGTGGGCCGGACTGTTTCATGGTGTCGACATAGAAGTTCAGGGCGTTTTTCCACTCCGGACCGGTGAATTCCGGCTGCCACTTTTCATCAAACCAGCGAGCGCCATAGGCGTTGGCGATGGTGGTGATCAGCGCCATGTTCTCGCCCCAGCCAGCCTTGCCGCGCAGGCAGATACCGTACTGTTCTTTTTCCTTGTTCGTGAGTTTGCTGGCGAATTCGCCGATCTGGGTCCAGGTCGGGCGCTCGGGCATGGTCAGCCCGGCCTCTTTGAACAGGTCGGTGCGGTAATAGGTGATCGAGCTTTCGGCGTAGAACGGCAGGGCGTAAAGGGAACCCTTGACTGAAAGACCCTCACGCACCGACGGGAAGACGTCGTCGAGGGCATAAGACGCCGGCACATCCGTCATCGGCTCCAGCCAGCCCTTGGCACCCCACAATGCGGCTTCGTACATGCCGATGGTCAACACATCGAACTGTCCGCCCTGAGTGGCAATGTCAGTCGTCAGTCGTTGGCGCAGGACGTTCTCTTCCAGCACCACCCAATTAAGCTTGATGTCCGGGTGCTCGGCCTCGAAGGTTTTCGAGAGCTTTTGCATACGGATCATGTCGCTGTTGTTGACGGTGGCGATGGTCAGCGTCTGGGCGCCGAGACTGAGGTTGCTGAGGGACATGCAGGTGAGAGCAAGCAGAGCTTTTACAGAAGGTTGCATCGTGCACTCCTTTTCTGCACCCGGCGGGGACAGAAGGACAGTTATTGTTTTTGTGTCTTCCGAAGGCAGGAAGAATGTGCACTGATTACAGCCTTCAATGGATGGCGAGACAAATCGTCCATCGCACTTGAATTGATACTATTTTGCACTGAGCTTTAAAGCGGTAGACGCCGGGAAGGGCTTCTCAGCGGAAATGCACCATCGAATCCGTACAGGTTTCAGGCCGTATTACAGTCCCCTGTGGGGGCTAGCCCAGGTTCTGCTCGGTAAGGCGCTGTACCGCCAGTCGCCGGTAGTGCGACGGCGTCATGCCCTTGAGTTGCTGAAAACGCCGGTTGAAGTTGGAAATATTGTTGAAACCCGACTCGAAGCACACGTCCGTCACCGGTTTGTCGCCATCGGCCAGCAGCTCGCAGGATTTGCTGATGCGCAGGCGATTGACGAATTCGATGAAGCAGCGTCCTGTGGCTTGCTTGAAGACGCGACTGAAGTAAGTCGGCTTCATGCCCAAATGCTCGGCGACTTCCTCGAGCGACAGCTCCCGGGCGTAGTGGGCGAAGATGTAGTCCACAGCTCGGTTCGTGCGATCGATATTGTGCTCATCGGCCAATTGCGGCGTCGTTGCACCTGACAGCAATTGAAAATCGTCGGAGGCCGCCAGCAGCTCCAGCAATATGAAAAAGTGTCCGAGGCGGGTTACCCCTTGGGTGTCGGCAATGCGCTGCATCAGCGTGATGGCCTGGCGGATGGTGCGCTTGCAACGAAACTCGATGCCGTACTGTGCGCGCTCCAGCAGGGGTGAAAGGGCCTTGAGCTCCGCGAACACCTGGTGGCCGCTTTCGAACAGCTCGTCAGTGAAGTTGACCAGCATGTCGCGCTTGGGCACCACTTCATCTTCCTCGACCTGGCTGATCCAGTTATGCGGAAGGTTGGGGCCAGTAAGGAACAATGTCTCCGGATAGAAGTTGCCGATGTAGTCGCCAATGAACACTTTTCCGGAGCTGGCGACGATCAGGTGCAACTCGTATTCCTTGTGGAAATGCCAGCGCACCAGAGGGCAGGGGAATCCATGCTGGCGATAGATGATGGACAACCCGTTGTGGTCGTCCATCAGTTCGTAGGAGGGGTCTGTTACGCGGGCTGTTCGGTTCATGTCAGGACGCTTTTCTTGTTATCGCTGCCGGATCATGCCCCTTTTGGCACCTGCGATGCCAGCGTGCAACGACTTTCGCTTATGCCGGCTCATGCAACCGGTGTCCGTAAACTGCCTTCATGCTGGTAGCACTCCAGCAATAGCGGACAATATCCGCCTCATCAAAGAAATCGGTACTGATGATGCTGCATCGGGTCACCCAATCGCGGGTGGTGTGGAACCAGTCGTCGATCTGGATTTTGATGTGTTGGGGGCCACCCAGCAGCGAATAGCAGGTCGCTGGTAACGACCAGATAAAGGTCTCGTAGGGTGCTTCCGCGAGGGTTGTCTGGATGTGGGACTTCAGTTCGCTGGTATCGGTGAATCTCTTGCCATTCCACTTATGAGGAATCTGCGGCCAGAAATATTCACTGTCCAGTCCGGGTTTCGCCTGCGCCGCCAGGACGATGCGGCGCTGCAAACTGGCGCGCTTTAGCTGTTCTACGGTGTTGAATGCATCCGTAGTGCGGATTAGCCGCGACCCCAGCCGTCGCATTAAAACATCGTTGAGTTGTTGGTAATCGAAAGGCTTGGATGCATCTCCCAACTGATGAAAGTCGAAGACGATGAACTCATCCGGATTTTGCGTGAGGAACGCCGTCACCGCATCGATCAACTCATCAAGGATGCGGTGGGACTGATAGCCGTTGTGATGAAAATAGTAAACCGGTACTTGAGGGCCGGCGGTACAGCCGAGCCGGATATCGAATGCCCGTGCGCCATTGGCCAGTTGCCAGGCAAATGAATCGTTTTGGCACGTCGTCCAATTGCCGACCACCACTTCGTAGTTGGGTGCCTTCTTGTCCATCCCGGCATTGTGCGTGCCGGGCCAGACAATATCGGTCAGCTTCAACCGGCCGATGTCCAATACGTTGGTCATCCATTTCTGTTTGTCGGGTGCGGTTGTTGTGTTGAAGGTCATAACCTTTCCTTGTCGTTGATTCGCCCCGTCCTTGGGGGACTTCATGACCCAGCATAGAAGTGCCTGAGCGCATTGCCAGTCACGGAAACACGTGCACAAGAATAGCGATTTAGTGGCACGGTAGCTTAGGGTTCCGCGAGGCCGAACGTGAAGCATGGTGCTTACGTACGGTTCGCTATTAACAGGTGAGTGCCGGGCGAGGGTGAATACAACGGTTGATGCACCCCGTTTATTATTGGCTCTCTATAGTGGGGTTTTATTCTTGGCCTCAATCCATTGAGCCATATACTGCGTACTTTTATGGTGGTGGTGACGCAACATGCTGCCCGTAAAGTTATCGCTTCTAAGTTGCGTCAGGTTTTGTTGGCAGTACAACAATTTATCGATGAGTGCCGGACCATGTTCAGACTGTCGATAACGATCGGCCAACAACGTCTGCCCCAGGGATTGGGCGTCTTTCCACAGAGCTTGATCCTGGTACAGTCGAACCGCGCTCTCGGCGAACGCCTGAGCTGTCCGGGTCACTGCGCCGGGCCACAGATGCTCGCCATGCATCGCTTCAGCGCCGATTGGCGTTGTCACCGTCGGCGTGCCGCACAGCATGGCGTCGACGATCTTGCCTTTGATACCTGCACCAAATCGCAGGGGTGCCAGACACACCCGTGCCGCCGACATGACTTGTAAGGCATCTTCAGCCCAGTTCATCACATGAAAGCCCTGCGCCGGGTTGTGCAAGGCCGTGGCCTTGGGCGGTGTGTAAGCGCCGTAGATATGCAATTGCGCCTTGGGCAATTGTTCGCGAATCAGTGGCCAGATAGCCGTTTTCATCCAGAGCACCGCGTCCCAGTTCGGTGCATGGCGAAAGTTGCCGATACTCAAAAAATGCGCACGGTCTGCAAACGCCGTTGGCGGCACACTCGGCGGATCGACCATCAACGGACACCAGTGCAACAAGTGGCGTGGCAATTTGAACTGTTCCACCAGCAAAGCGATTTCCACCTCGGAAATCATCAGGTTCACGTCGCAACGATACAGCGCGGCGATCTCGCGTTTCGCCAGGTCCGTATTCGCCATCAACTCGAATTCTTCGTGCAATGCCGGGACAAACAGCTCGCTGAAGTCATTGGCGTCATCACGGTCTTTCAATCGATCTTTCAGTCGTTGATGCCGGGCATGGCGCAGGCTTTGCAAATCCGACGTCTCAAGCACGCGTAACGCGTCGGGGCACTGTTTTTCAACGCGCCAGCCGAATTGCTCCTCCATCATGAACTGGTCGAACAGCACGATATCCGGCGCCAGTTCAGTGATGAAGGCGTCGAAGCTGCTGTTGTTCAATTCGATGGCGACTTCACGGATGCCCAGCGCGGTGAGGTCCGCCCGGTGTTCACCGGTGCCGGCCGGGCTGCTGAAGGTGATGTCCCAGCCTTGCTGCAAGAACGTATCGAGGATTTGCATGACATGCCCGCTGGCCGCTGAAGAGCGGGGCTCGGGCCAAACGTAACCAATAACCAGAACTTTGGTTGCGCGGGGCTGACTCATTAACGGGTATTCCTTGGTGCGGGTAATGGAGAGGGGTGTTACGAAGAAATCAGGCTTGGCTGTCGAGCATGGACTTGACCTTGTCCCGCAGCTGATCAATCGAAAACGGTTTGCCGATCACCTGCATGCCGGCAGGCACCTCAATGCTCTCGGCATAGCCGCTGGCGAACAGGATGGGCAACTCAGGGCGCAGCACTCGCGCCTGGGTGGCCAGTTCTCGGCCGTCCATCACGGGCAGGCCGACATCGGTCATCATCAAATCGATGTGTTGTTTTTTGTCGTTGAGAAATTTCAGGGCCTGTTCGCTGCCATCCGCCTCAAGAACTTTGAACTCCAGCTCCTCCAGCACGTCAACGATCAGCATGCGCACGATGGCATCGTCTTCGACTACTAAAATGATGGAGGCGTCGGTGGACATAGTGGTTACTCGCAAAAATTGAATTCGGGGGGGCCAGGTCGATTGAAATCACCGGGCTCTTGCATGAGTAAGTGGCGGATCCCGACAAGTTCCCAGCGTTGTGCAAAAAAGAATAGCTGTACAAGACGGCAAGGATAACCGCTCCGTTCGCGCTCGCGCAGCTAATTGCGGGGATTTGCCCTGATACGTGGCAGAAAATTGGATCAACACGCCGTATTTGGGGCAAACTCCATCATTTCGAACAGTTCGACAAGGCCTCCCCATGACCACTGCGTCTTCGGTTGAAGAGCAACGATTCCGCAAACTCCTGAGCCGCAACGTCAGCCTGCCATTAGGTGTGGGTGTCATCAGTGCGGTGTTTTTTGTCTCGCTGATCACTTATCTGTTGTCGGTGATCCAGTGGGTGGAGCACACCGATCGGGTGATCAATAACGCCAATGAAGCGGCCAGGCTGACCGTCGATCTGGAAACCGGCATGCGCGGTTACCTGTTGACCGGTGATGATCACTTTCTTGATCCCTACGAAACGGCCAAGCCCAGAATAGCCGTCGCTCTTGCAACCTTGCTCGAACTCACCGCGGACAACCCGGCGCAAACCGATCGCTTGCGTCGTCTGCAGGCGTTGCAGACCGAGTGGGCGACCTACGCGCAATCGATGATCGATTTGCAGCGCACCAGCGGTGATTATCGTGGCGCGGTCAGGACCGGGCGCGGCAAGCGCCTGACCGATGAAATTCGCAAGCAGTTTGAAGAAGTGGTCGACATGGAGCAGCAGCTGCGCGCCTCGCGCAGCGACGAAGTGCGTCGTACCACGATTTGGAGCATTGGCCTGTACCTGTTGTTCGTCGCCAGTATCAGTGCCTTGCTCGCCTTCATTGGCCGACGCGACCTGCTTAATCTCTCGCAAATTTACAGTGCCAACCTTGCTGCGCAGCAAGCCAGCGCCCTGCGTCTGGAACAACAAGCCTGGCTGCGAAACGGCCAGACCGAGTTGGCCGAGCAAGTGCTGGGGCAGTTGAGCCTGAACTTATTGGGCCGCAACATCCTGCAATTCTGCGCGCAGTACCTGGGCACGGCTGTTTCCGCCATTTATGTGCGCGAAGACCACGGTGGCCTCAAGCGCATTGCTTCGTACGGTTTCTCTCGCGAGCAGGAGGAGCGGGACCAGCAGATCTACAATGATGAAGGGATTGTCGGGCAGGTCGCGAACCAGGCCCGCCTGATTCGTCTGGATGATGTGCCGAGCAATTACTTCAAGGTCAGTTCCGGCCTCGGCGAAGGTCTGCCCCACAGCGTGCTCGTGGTACCGACCAGTGACGACGACCGGGTCAACGGTGTGATCGAACTGGGCTTCCTGCGGCCGTTGTCCGATCGGGACATCGAGTTGCTGGAGTTGATTGCCGGCAACATCGGCACGTCCATCGAGGCGGCGCGCTATCGCCAGCGCTTGCAGGAAGTGTTGGCTGAAACCCAGCAGCTCAACGAAGCGCTGCAGGTGCAGCAAGAAGAGCTCAAGACCGCCAACGAAGAGCTCGAGGAACAGTCGCGGATTCTCAAGGAGTCCCAAGCGCACCTGGAAACCCAGCAGGTGGAGCTTGAGCAGACCAATGAACAGCTCGCCGAGCAGGCGCAGATCCTCGCAGACCAGCGCGATGCCATGGACCAGAAGAATACCCAGCTGAACCTGGCCCAGGTGCAGCTTGAGGACCGCGCCCTGGAGCTGCAACGCTCCAGCAAGTACAAGTCAGAGTTTCTCGCCAACATGTCACACGAACTGCGCACGCCGCTGAACAGTTCGTTGATCCTGGCCAAATTGCTCGCTGAAAACGCTCAGGAAAACCTCACCGCCGAGCAGGTGAAATTCGCCGAGTCGATTTATTCCGCCGGTAATGACTTGCTCAACCTGATCAACGACATTCTCGACATTTCCAAAGTCGAGGCCGGCAAGCTGGAGATGCGTCCGGAGAACGTCAGCGTCGAGCGTCTGATCGACGGCTTGCGCGGGATGTTCGAGCCGATGGCGGCTGACAAGCACCTCGCGTTTCACGTCGAGTTGCAACCCGGTGCGCCGAAGATGCTTTTCACCGACCGCCAGCGTCTTGAGCAGGTGATCAAAAACCTGCTCTCGAACGCGGTGAAATTCACCGAGAAAGGTACGGTCAGCTTTACCGTGGCTTCGCAACCGAATGATGGCGTGGCCTTCATCATCCGCGACTCGGGCATTGGAATCGCCGAAGACCAGCAGGACAGCATTTTCGAAGCGTTCCGCCAGGCGGACGGCACCACCAATCGTCGCTACGGCGGCACCGGCCTGGGCTTGTCGATTTCCCGGGACCTGGCCGCGTTGCTCGGTGGTTCGATCAGCGTTAGCAGTGAGCCGGGGCAGGGCAGTGTGTTTACGCTGGTGTTGCCTCAGCAATACGTCGAGCCGGGCGACGAGCCTGTTGAGCCGATGAAGGCTTCACCTGTAGCAATCACCCCCCGTGTGGCACCGGCAGCGCTGGCGCCACTGGTTGCTCCGGGTGATATTCCTCGATTCAACGACGACCGCACCCAGGCGCCCTTCAAGACCCGGTGCATTCTGATCGTGGAGGATGAGCCGAATTTCGCGAACATCCTGTTCGACCTGGCGCACGAACTGGGCTATCAGTGTCTGGTCGCCCACGGGGCCGACGAAGGGTATGACCTGGCCAAGGAGTTCATTCCCGACGCCATCCTGCTGGACATGCGCCTGCCGGATCATTCCGGGCTGACCGTGCTGCAGCGCCTGAAAGAGCACGCTGAAACCCGACACATCCCGGTTCACGTGATTTCCGTTGAAGACCGGGTCGAGGCCGCCATGCACATGGGCGCCATCGGTTACGCGGTCAAGCCGACGACTCGCGAAGAACTCAAGGATGTGTTCGCCCGCCTCGAAGCCAAGCTGACCCAGAAGGTCAAGCGCGTGCTGCTGGTGGAAGACGACGATCTGCAGCGCGACAGCATTGCTCGCCTGATTGGCGACGAGGACATCGAAATCACGGCGGTAGGCCTGGCTCAGGACGCGCTGGACCAGCTGCGCACGACGATTTTCGACTGCATGATTATCGACTTGAAATTGCCGGATATGCTCGGCAATGACTTGCTCAAGCACATGTCCACGGAAGACATCTGCTCGTTCCCTCCGGTGATTGTCTACACCGGACGCAACCTGACCCGCGACGAAGAGACCGAACTGCGCAAGTATTCGCGCTCGATCATCATCAAGGGTGCGCGCTCGCCAGAGCGCTTGCTGGATGAGGTCACACTCTTTCTGCACAAGGTCGAATCGACGTTGTCCCATGAACGGCAGAGGATGCTCAAGACCGCGCGCAGCCGCGACAAGGTCTTTGAGGGTCGCAAAGTGCTGCTGGTGGACGACGATGTACGCAACATCTTCGCCCTCACCAGTGCCCTGGAGCAAAAGGGCGCAGTGGTGGTCATTGGTCGAAACGGTCGTGAGGCGATTGAACGGTTGAATGAAGTCGAGGACATCGACCTGGTATTGATGGACGTGATGATGCCGGAGATGGATGGCTTCGAAGCCACTATCGAGATTCGCAAGGACCCGCGCTGGCGCAAGCTGCCGATCATTGCAGTGACGGCCAAGGCCATGAAGGACGATCAGGAGCGCTGCTTGCAGGCCGGCTCCAATGATTACCTGGCCAAGCCCATCGACCTGGATCGCCTGTTCTCGCTGATTCGCGTGTGGTTACCAAAGATGGAACGCATTTAGTGGAAGGCCTTTATTCAGTGGAGCGAAACAGCGACATCGAATTGCGCTTGTTGATCGAGGCGATTTACCTCAAGTACAGCTACGACTTTCGCGACTACTCCGGTGCTTCGATCAAGCGTCGGGTGAATCATGCGCTGGTTCAATTCGAGTGCAACACCATTTCGGCCTTGCAGGAAAAAGTCCTGCACGATCCGACTGCGTTCATGCAATTGCTTCAACTGCTGACGATCCCGGTCAGCGAGATGTTCCGCGACCCTTCGCACTTCCTCGCGATCCGCAAGGAAGTCGTGCCGCTGCTCAGGACCTATCCCTCGATCAAGATCTGGATTGCCGGGTGCAGTACCGGTGAAGAGGTCTATTCGATGGCGATCCTGTTGCGCGAAGAAGGTTTGCTGGACCGCACCATCCTTTATGCCACCGACATCAACCCGCGCTCGCTGGACAAGGCCAGGCAAGGGATTTTCTCCATGGAGAATGTCCGCGCCTACACTGCTAATTACCAGCAGGCAGGTGGCCAGTGCTCATTCGCCGATTACTACACGGCGGCCTATGGCTACGCCATTTTCGACAAGAGCCTGTGCGAGAACGTGACCTTCGCTGATCACAGTCTGGCAACTGATAGCGTTTTTTCTGAGACTCAATTAATTTCGTGTCGTAACGTATTGATTTATTTCAATAAAAAACTTCAGGATCGGGCCTTCGGATTGTTCCATGAGTCGTTGTGTCATCGTGGTTTCCTGGTATTGGGCAGTAAAGAAACCCCGGATTTTTCGGCCTTCGGCAACCAATTCGAGCCGCTGGTCAAACAAGAACGGATCTACCGAAAATCATGAACGACGCTGCCGCTGTTCCTTCAATTGAAGCCATTGTGATCGGCGCTTCGGCCGGCGGCGTAGAGGCGTTGCTGACGATTCTCAGCCCGCTGCGCGAAGGCTTCGCACTGCCGATCATTGTCGTGTTGCACCTGCCCGACGAGCGTCGCAGCCTGTTGGCCGAAGTGTTTGCACGCCGGGTGACGATGCCTGTGCAGGAAGCGAACGATAAAACCCGGATTGAAGCCGGGACGTTGTATTTCGCCACACCCGGTTATCACTTGTCGGTGGAGCATGACCGCAGCTTGTCGTTGAGTCTGGAAGATCGCCTCCACCATTCGCGACCCGCCATCGATTACCTGTTTGAGTCCGCTGCCGACACCTACGGTTCAGCCTTGGCCGCCGTGTTGTTGACCGGGGCCAATCGCGACGGTGCGCAGGGTTTGTTTCACGTCAAACGTCGCGGTGGCATGACCATCGTGCAAGACCCGAATGAAGCCCAGGTCGCAACCATGCCCCAGGCGGCGCTGGATATTCATGATCCAGACCATATTCTCCCTATCGGCGGCATCGGCCGTCTGCTTGTCGAGCTGGAACGAATAGCATGCTAAGTAACATCCAAGCCAAACTGCTGATCGTCGACGATCTGCCGGAGAACCTGTTGGCGCTCGAAGCGCTGATCAAGCGTGAAGACCGCATGGTCTACAAAGCCTTGTCTGCCGACGAAGCCTTGTCACTGCTGTTGCAGCACGAATTTGCCATGGCAATTCTCGATGTACAGATGCCTGGCATGAACGGCTTCGAGTTGGCCGAGTTGATGCGCGGCACGGAAAAAACCAAAAACATCCCGATTGTATTCGTCAGCGCTGCCGGCCGGGAGTTGAACTACGCGTTCAAAGGTTACGAAAGCGGTGCAGTGGATTTCCTGCACAAGCCGTTGGACATTCACGCGGTCAAGAGCAAGGTCAACGTGTTCGTTGACCTGTACCGCCAAAGCAAAGCGATGAAGCAGCAGGTTGAAGCGCTGGAGCAGAGCCGCCGCGAGCAGGAAGCGTTGCTCAAACAATTGCAGAGCACTCAGCTGGAACTGGAGCAAGCGGTGCGCATGCGTGATGACTTCATGTCAATTGTCGCCCATGAAGTGCGCACGCCGCTCAATGGCCTGATCCTCGAAACCCAACTGCGCAAGATGCACCTGGCCCGGGACAACGCCTCGGCGTTCACCCTGGACAAGATGCACGCCATGGTCGACCGTGACGAGCGGCAGATCAAAAGCCTGATCCGCCTGATCGAAGACATGCTGGACGTGTCGCGCATTCGCACCGGCAAACTGTCGATCCGGCCAACGAAGTTCGACCTGGTGCAATTGGTCGGTAATCTGCTGGATAACTTCAAGCCGCAGGTCGAGGCCGCCGAGTGTTCCACGCGCTTTACCGCCGAGCAGCCAGTGGTCGGCAACTGGGATGAATTTCGCATCGAGCAAGTGATTTCCAATCTGCTCACCAACGCCTTGCGTTATGGTGGCAAAAGCCAGATTGATGTGCGGGTCTACGTACAGGACGGTCAGGCGCGGGTCGAGGTGCAGGATCAAGGGATCGGCATCAGTGAAGAAAACCAGAAGCGTATTTTTCAACAGTTCGAGCGTGTTTGCGCCAAGACCGTGGTCTCGGGGCTGGGTCTTGGACTGTTTATTTCCGAGCAGATTATCGCCGCCCATGGCGGTTCCATCGCCGTCGAGAGCAAAATCAACGAAGGCGCTTTATTTCGCGTCTGTCTGCCGCTTTAGGAAATGAGCCAGATAAACGCAACCTCTGAGCGGCCCCACGGTCGTATCAGCAGCTATTGACCGAACAAAGGCTTCCCATGAGTGAAGATGCACAAGATGTAGTACTCGTTGTCGAGGATGATCCCTCGATTCTGATGGTATTGTCCGCTTACTTGTCGGGTGAAGGTTACCGGGTGCTGCAAGCTGAAAACGGCGAGCAGGCCTTTGAAATACTGGCGAGCAAGCCACACCTCGACATGATGATCACTGACTTCCGCTTGCCCGGCGGGATTTCCGGTGTGCAGATCGCCGAGCCTGCAGTGAAACTGCGACCAGATCTCAAAGTGATTTTTATCAGCGGTTATCCGCAGGAAATCCGCGAGACCGACAGCACCATCACCAGGACCGCGCCGATCCTGGCCAAGCCATTTGATCTGGATGAACTGCAAGAGCTCATACAGAACATGCTGTCCTGAGCTCGTTGCCCTAGGCCATCAGTCTGCATCAGACACTGATCATCTCTCGCACCTTGGCCGTCAGCAGGTCAAAGGTGAAGGGTTTGGTGATCATCTGCATGCCGGAGTCCAGAAACCCGCCTCGAACAGCCGCGTGTTCGGCATAACCGGTGATGAACAGCACCTTCAGGTCGGGCCGATACTGTCGACCGATTTCTGCCAGTTGCCGGCCGTTCATGCCCGGCAGCCCGACATCACTGATCATTAGATCAATTCGCTGTGCAGAGTTGAGAATCGGCACCGCGCTGTCGGCGTCACCGGCTTCCACGAAGGCGTAACCCAACTCACTCAAGACGGCACTGACCAGCACGCGCACTGCCGGGTCGTCTTCGACAATCAATACGGTTTCACCGTCCTGAGCGTAAGGCGCCTGCTGGATGTCGATCAGGTTTTCCTCGGCCAGGTCGCCACTGTAACGTGGCAAATAGATACTCACCGACGTACCGTGTCCCACTTCACTGTCGATCGTGACGTGACCATGCGATTGTTTGCAGAAGCCATAAATCATCGACAACCCCAGCCCTGTGCCCTGGCCAATTGGCTTGGTCGTAAAGAAGGGGTCAAAAGCGCGGCTGATGGTGCTTTCGGGCATGCCAGAGCCGGTGTCGGTAACGCGCAGCACCACGTAGTCACCGGGCAGGAGGTTGCCGTGGGCGGCAACGAATCCCGAATCGAGCTTTTGATTCAATGTTTTGACGACCAGCGTGCCGCCTTCGGGCATGGCATCGCGGGCGTTGAGCACGAGGTTGAGCAGGGCACTTTCAAGTTGATTGGGGTCGGCTTCCGCCACCCAGAGGTCATCGCTCAACTGGATGTCCAGATCAATGCTTTCATCGATGCTACGTTGCAGCAGTGCGCCCATGGACACCACAAGGGTGTTCATTTCCACGGGTTTGGGATCCAGCGATTGACGGCGCGAGAACGCCAGCAGCCGATGAGTCAGGCCGGCTGCGCGGTTGGCAGAGGTCACGCCAAGGTCGATCAACCCATCGAGATCCTCGGTGCGTCCTCTCGCGAGGCGCCGGCGCAGCAACTCAAGGCTGCCGATGATGCCGGTGAGCATGTTATTGAAGTCATGGGCAATGCCGCCGGTGAGCTGGCCGACCGCTTCCATCTTCTGGGATTGCCTGAGGGCTTCTTCGTTGTGACGCAATTGTGCAGTGCGTTCTTCGACCTGTTGTTCCAGGGTTTCCAGAGTGTCTTGCAGGCGCAGTTCACTTAGGCTCAGATCGATCAACCGGTCCCTGGCTTCATACTGTCGTCGACGGCCGCGCAATGCGGTGGTGACGAGGCTGATCAAGGTTACCGGGTGGAAAGGGCGCTCAAGGAACGTGACGTTGCCTAATTGTGGACCGAGCCGCGACGCAGGGTTCTGCTCCGGACCACCGTGGTGGGTCAGCAGGACGATCGGCAGGTCGGACCAGGCCGGTTGCTGGTCGATCAGGCTCCGTAGAGGGCCAAGATCAGCCCCCATCAGGGCTTCAGAAGAAATCACCAACAGTCCTGCACCGTTGACCAACTCGTCGCACAGCGCCACCAGATCACGGGTCACAATGCCCTCGAATCCCGCCTCGTTGAGCATCATCAGCGCAATCTGACTGTCGCGTCCCAAGGGCGCGAGAATGATCGCGCGCTCGGACGTCGCCTCGGCAATAGTCACCGGATATCTTCCTTGAGCAGCGGCTGGCTGGCGCCCAGATAGGTCGGCACGCCGCGTAATACACCCTGGAACGCATCCAAAGGCTCACCAATCGTCATGCCCTGGCTACCGATGCGGTATTCGCGAATGGTCGATTCGTGGCTGCCGGTGCGTTTCTTGATGATCGAGATTGCCCGACGCACCTTGCCCAGGGCTTCGAAATAGCGCAACAGAATCACTGTGTCAGCCAGGTACGTGATGTCAACCGGCGCTTGCATGTCACCGACCAGCCCATGCTGGGCGACTGTCATGAACGTCGCAGCGCCCCGGCGATTGAGGTATAGCAGCAACTCGTGCATGTGCAGCACCAGCGCATTTTCCTCAGGCATCGCGGCCTGATAGCCGTTGATGCTGTCGATCACCACGGTTTTGATTTGACGTTCATCGACGCATCGGCGCACCCGGTGGGAGAACTCGCCTGGGGACAGCTCGGCGGCGTCGACTTGCTCGATCAGCAAGTTGCCGGTGTCTTGCAGGGCTTGCAAGTCGATGCCCATGTTTTTCATGCGCTCGAACAGCAGCCCCAGTTCTTCGTCGAAGATAAACAGCGCAGCTTTTTCACCCCGCGCCACGGCGGCAGCGGCGAAGATCATCGAGATCAGCGATTTACCGGTACCGGCCGGACCCAGGATCAGGGAGCTGGAACCGGTCTCGATACCGCCGCCGAGCAGGGCGTCCATTTCCTTGATGCCACTGGTCAACTGTTGGCGGACATAGCCACCGCGGTGTTCCGCGGCGACCAGACGCGGGAATACGTGCACACCGTCGCCCATGATGGTGAAGTCATGAAAACCGCCGCGATATTTCTGGCCGCGGTACTTCACCACACGGATGCGTCGGCGTTCGGCGCCATAGTTGGGCGTCAGTTCTTCGAGGCGGATCACACCATGCGCCACACTGTGTACGGTTTTATCGAGGGATTCGGTGGTCAAGTCATCCAGCAACAGTACGGTGGCGTCATAACGTACAAAGTAGTGTTTGATCGCCAGAATCTGCCGCCGATAACGCAGTGAACTCTGGGCCAGCAGACGAATTTCAGACAAGCTGTCGAGCACGACACGCGTCGGTTTGACCCGCTCGACCACTTCGAAAATCTGCTTGGTGGCCTCACCCAGTTCCAGGTCCGAGGAATACAGCAGACTTTGCTGGTGCTCGGCATTGAGCAGGCTTTCCGGCGGGGTCAACTCGAAGATGTGAATGTTCTCATCCAGCTCCCAGCCGTGGGACAGGGCGCCTTGACGCAGCTCACGCTCGGTTTCTGACAAGGTGATATACAACGAGCGCTCGCCGGCTCGGGCGCCAGCCAACAGAAAATGCAAAGCAACGGTGGTTTTGCCGGTTCCGGGTTCACCCTCCAGCAAAAATACATGTCCACGGGACAAGCCTCCGGCCAGGATGTCATCCAGACCTTCGATGCCGGTGGCGGCTTTTGCACTGAACAGCTCGGTTGATGTAGACAAAAATAACCCTCTCATGACCAGGGGAAGTGAGGCAGCAGGCTTGAAATGCCTGTTGGAACTGCCTGTTCACTTGACCTTTGGCCGCGACGAGGGTTCAACGTAATTTTGAGGCGTTAAAGCCCTTGTTGCAGCGCAGGGTCATCCGGGTTGAGCTGCTCCAGTTGGGCCAACAGAACCTGAACGTTTTGCAACTGTCCGCTTTCTTTCCAGTAATTGATCAGCAGCACGCGCGCCCTTCGGTCGGATGGGTGGCGCTGGACGATCTCTTGCAGCTGTTTCTGCGCGGCTTCCAGCTCCTGTTCAAGGTGCAGGGTGGTCGCCAGGTCGTAGCGATAGTCCTTGTTGTCGGGCTCCAGCTCCACGGCTTTGGAAAGGCCCAGCACGGCAAACTCACTTTGCCCGTGGTTCAGCAACCAGAGCCCCAGGGCATGTTGCAGGTAAGCCGAGTCGGGTTGCGCTTTCAGCTGTTTCGCCAGCAACTGGCGGGCGGCATCGCTTCGACCTTGCCGGTCAAGCACATCTATCTGCATCACCAGCGCCGGCAGATTGCCTGGGTCCAGCTGCAAAGTTCGGTCCAGTGCATCTTGTGCCTCTTTCAATTCGGCGTTGTGCAGGTGCAGGCGCGCCAACTGGTATTGGTTTTGCGCATTTGGCGGCTGACTTTTCAGGGCTAGCTGCCAGGCATCGATGGCTTGCTCCAGTGGCGCGAAATATAAGCCCAGGTCATCCGGCGACAATCCCAGCAGTGCATTGACGGCGGCAAATCGCACGCTTTCTACGCTGTCATCGAGCAATGGGCCAATCAACAGGCTGCGTTGCCCGGAAGACACCAGGCCGCTGATGCTCTTTATGGCGGCGATCCGCACGTTTTCATCAGGGTGCTGCAGGTCCGCATCCGCCAGTTTCAGGGCCTGCGGGCTTGGGTAGTTGGGGAGTTCGGCGAGCAACCAGATGCGCCGCTTTGGCGAAAGGTCAGGACGCCCCAATTGCTGGTACAGCACCCGTGCGGCCCCAGGCTGACCGGCGCGCGCCTGGGTCAACGCTTCGCTGTAACCGCGTTTTATCGCTTCGGGCACCTCAGGCGCTGTGCTGTGCAGGAAGAACCAGGCAATAACGATGGCAAACAGCACACAGAGACTGATGAGCAAGTAGCGGCGGGACTGGGGCATGCAGGAATCCGGGAGCTGGCAAGCTTTTAGCAGAGGTCGTCAGCTTCGGTCAGGTAGGGCTGTGAGTCAAATCCTGAGGTGGCTCAATGTCGCCGACGTTGCCTACAGGCTCCGTCGACACTGAAACCTGTCTAGGCGCTGAAGCAGTGACTACGCTTGCTGAAGCGCGAATCCGAAGAGTGCTCCCATGCAACCGCTGCTTCAATACTTCAAGGCAATCCTCAGCCCCGGGCCCGGGGTGCTGCTGTTTGCCTTGAGAACCATTGTGGCCGGGCTGTTGACCCTGTACCTGGCCTTCCTGTTCGACCTCGATCAACCCAAGTGGTCGATCATGGCGGTGGTCATCGTCAGCCAGCCATTAGGCGGCATGGCATTGGCTCGCAGTCTGGGCCAAGTCATCGGCACCACCCTGGGCGCGGTCGTTGCGGTGGTGATCATGGCGATCTTCCCCCAGGCGCCGCTTCCTTTCATCATCACCCTGGCGCTGTGGCTGGCGTTGTGCACCGCCGGTGGCACCCTGTTGCGCTACACCAGTTCCCAAGCCTTTGTGCTCAGTGGTTACACGGCAGTGGTGGTCGCACTGTTGGCCGTGCCTGATCAGGACGGCACCTTCCTGCTGGCGGTGACGCGCTTGACCGAGACACTGCTGGCGGTAGCGTGCGTCTGCGTCGTCAGCCTGCTGACCGCGCGCCCCGAGACGGTGGCCCGGAGCTATTTTGCCAAGATCGATCAGGTGATCAAGTTGCTGGCGACACACGCCGCTGCGGTCATTCGAACCGAAGAAAGCGAAGCCGATTTTCATCGCAGGCAAATGCAGCTGTTGGGCGAAATCAGTGTCCTTGAAGGATTGCGCCGGCACCTTTATTACGATGCCCCACGATTACGCAGTGCCGATGGCCTGGTGCAACTGCTGGGAAACCAACTGGTACTGCTGACGTCCCGACTGACGGCGTTGCGTCACCAGCGTGAGCTGCTGACCGAGCGCTGGGAGGGGGATTTGCCCTTGGAAATACAACATTTACGCGCCGAAGAATTGGCTTTTCTCGATGAACTGGCCGAAAAGGGCCGCTCGCTATCGGCCCATGCTCGTCATCATTTTTCGGCATTGCAGCAGCGTTTCGACGATCAAGCATACAAGGCAGAACAACTGACCGAAACAATGCCGGCCACGTTGCGCTCGCTGGCGTGGGCATTGCGCTGGGAGCAGGCGCGCTTGTTACAGCAACTGGAGCAGATTCTGGAACTGAGCGACGCGATTCAGGAGGAACGCCAAGCCAGCTGCGTCTATCGGGGACAGGCGAATCCGCTGCATCTGGATTTCACCCTGGCCGGGATGAACGCCATTCGGGCCTTCATTGCGTTGCTCGTGGCCGGACTGATCTGGATAGAAACGGGTTGGGATGGCGCGAGGGGCGGAATGGTGCTGGTCGGGATTCTGTGTTCGCTGATGGCCACGTTCCCCAGACCGCTATTGGCGGCGCAAAGCTATGCAAGGGGGCTGTTCCTGGCATTGATTGTGTCAGCGCTTTATCAATTCATGCTGGTACCCATGATCAGCGATTTCGAACTGTTGGCCTTGTTGTTGGCACCATTGCTGTATGCGGTCGCAGTAGGTCTCTCCGCGCCGGCAACTACCGGGACAGGCATCGGCCTTGGTCTGTCGACCTTTCTGTTGTTGGGTCCACAAAACGTGGGGATCGGCCAGAACACGGCGATTCAGTGGTTCGAGTTTGCCGGTGCCTATGTCAGCGCAACGGTCCTGGCCTTGAGCGTCTTCGCCTTGATCTTCCCGTTCAGGCCTGTTCTGCGGATTCGCCGGCTGTTCAAGGAAAACGCAGAGCAGGTTTACGCCTTGATGAAAAGGCCGGCCACCGATGAACAGCAGTTTGCCTTCGAAAGCCGCATGGTCGATCGACTGACCATGATGCTGGGGTTATTACCGGCGACCAGCGATAAGCAGTCTCGCGAACTGTTTCAGGTCAGCCTCGGGTGCATGGCCCTGGGCGTTGCGTTGAACCAGCTCAGGCAACAGGGGCAGGGCAACGCCCTGCTGAGTTCGGCGCAACAGCAACGATTATTGGCGGCGGTTCGGGATTGCGGAAGATGGGTAGTCGGGCGCCCGGGCGCAGAGCTCGACCGGCTGCTGGGGGAATTTCGCGCCCTGGGCGACGAACTGGACGACCTGCATCTGATGGTTCACGAGCACCTGTGGTCGGTGTTCCGAATGCGCGTGGCGCTGCTGATCGTGGAGTCGTTTGTGCAGCGATATTGCGAGTACTTTCAACCCGAAGACGCAATAGGAGTGCCAGCCCTTGCCCATTGATTTTGAACTGGGTGGCGTGTATCTGCCGCCAATCGCTCAGGCGCTGTTATGGGCGCTGCCGATTTTTCTGGCGCTGGACTGGGGTTTGCGCCGCCTCGGTGTGCTGCGGTTTGTCTGGCATGAAGCGTTATTCGAGGGCGCATTGTATGCCTGCGTGTGTGCGACGCTGATTCTGGTAATGGGAGCCTGAGGCCTTGAAGAACATCCTTCCCCGACTCGCCACACTCATTATTGTCCTGCTGGCATTCATTCTGGGCTGGTTTGCCTGGGAGCATTACACACGGGCCCCCTGGACCCGGGATGCACGGGTTCGCGCTGACGTGGTGACGCTGTCTGCCGATGTCTCGGGGCGCATCGTCAAGCTGGCTGTTCAAGACAACCAGCATGTTGAAAAAGGCCAGTTGCTGCTGGAAATCGACCCGGCTCGCTACATCCTGGCAGTGGAGCATTCCAAGCGTTCAGTCGAAGTGGCGAAAGCTTCATTAGGGCAATCACAGGCCGCGATTGTTGCAAGCGAAGCACTACTCAAGCAGCGACAGAGTGAGGAACGTCGGCGGCGTACGCTGAAGGAACGCTCGGCCGTCTCTGGCGAAGAATGGGAAAAAGCCAGTACCGACGTGTCCGTGGCAGAGGCCGATCTACTCCGTAACCAGGCCATCCTCGTTTTGGCCCAGGCCAATGTGCAACTGGCCATCGCGGCATTGACCCAGTCCGAACTGGACTTGCAGCGCACTCGCGTCGAATCGCCCGTTACCGGTTTTGTCACCAACCTGCTGACCCGTCAGGGCGACTATGCCTCCGCTGGCAGCCCGTTGTTGGCACTGGTGGACAGCGATTCGTTTTATGTCAGCGGCTATTTCGAAGAGACCAAGTTGCCACGTATCGCAGAGGGTGACCGGGTCGACATCGAATTGATGAGCGGCGAAGCCTTTGGCGGCACCGTGCAAAGCATCGCTTTCGCCATTGCCGACCGGGAAAACCTGCCGGGCGGACGCCTGCTGGCCAACATCAACCCCAGCTACACCTGGGTCAAACTGGCGCAACGGGTGCCGGTCCGGATAAAGATTGATGATGACTATGCCGGGAAAAACCTGTTGCGTGCGGGGACAACCGCCACCGTAACCGTCCGCGAAAACCGCAATGCCGAAGTACACCACTAACCTCCCGCAGGGGATGGTGGTGGGATCAAGGATCAGCAGAAGAAAAAATCTATGGTCACCCCATTTTTTGCAATACTGATTAACGGGTGAAGTGGTTGGCTTGCTTAAATCTATCCGGCGTCTGTTGGGGCAAACCCCGCGCCACGATGAGAGTCGCGCCTGACGATCCTTGAAAAAGCCCACGGCTTTATTAAGCCAAATTTTTCGTCAGGATCTTCGTCAGGCCGGTCGGCCGTTCACGTCATCTGTTGTTCAGCTATCGCAAAACCTGAAGGGTGAGTCGTGGTACTGCAACAACCGCAGGGTCAAGCAGCCATGCTGATTGGCCCTGCTTCAAACTCGGTATGGTTGGCCGCTATCGCCCAAGCGATACGGGCCAGCTTGTTGGCCAAGGCGCAGGCCACTACATTGGAGTGGCGTCGCATCAGCAGCGAGCGTACCCAGTCCGCCAGGGGGCCTTTCTGGTACTCCAGATGCTGCAGGTAAACCCTAGCGCACTGCACCAGTAGGCGTCGCAAGTTCTTGTCGCCGCGCTTGCTGATCCCCAGCAAATTGGCCTTGCCACCGGTACTGTATTGTCTGGGCACCAAGCCAACAGAGGCCGCAAAGTCACGGCTACAGCCGTATTGCTTACCGTCGCCCATTTCCACAGCCAGCAGGCTGGCGGTGATCGGACCGACACACGGCAGGCTCAGTAAGCGAGTGCCCAGATCATCGTCAGCCAGTTGGCCTGCCAGCTCTTTATCCAATGCCTTGATTTGTTCATCCAGGTAGACGAAGTGATCGTGCAGGCGCTGCAACAGAACTGTCAGCCGAACGGGTAATTCATATTCCGCCAGGATGCTGGCCAAGCGTTTCATCATGACCAGTCCTGGTGGCAGGCTGATGCCGAACTCCAGCAGAAAACCATGCATTTGATTAACGGCCTTGGTGCGATCATGAATCAGCGATTCGCGCAGGCGATGCAAAACGGAAAGGGTTTGCTGAGCCTCAGTCTTTGGCGAAACAAAGCGCATCGATGGCCGCGAAGCGGCTTCACAAATGGCTTCGGCATCGACGAAATCGTTTTTGTTGCCTTTGACGAAGGGCTTAACGAACTGCGGGGAAATCAGCCTGGCTTGATGCCCCATGGCCATCAGCTCGCGAGCAACGAAATGCGCCCCGGCGCAGGCCTCCATCACCACCGTGCAGGCTGGCAGGTTGCCGAAGAAGCACATCATCTGCTGACGTGAACACTTCTTGCGAAACAGCTCTCGCCCCGACTTTTCCTGGCCGTGCAGGTGGAAGGTATGTTTGCCGAGGTCAATACCGACCAGCGCTAAATCGCTCATGGTGATGGTCTCCAAAATAAAACACCCTGCGAAAGCGTAGCCCTCGCAGGGTGTGGGGGTGACCATCTCATTAAGCCCCGCGACCGAATGAGGCGCGGGGCTAAAAAATGGGTCGGTTGCGGCCAACCAAAGGAGTTCTTCAACCACTTACTTGCTGGCGACTGTCTCCGGTTGCCAGCCACCGCCAAGGGCTTTGTAAATCGCGACAATGCCGCTATAGAGTTCGGTTTCCGCCTGGGCCTGGGTGTCCTCGGCCGCGAGTCGCTCGCGTTGGGCGTCCAGCAGGACGAGGAAGTCCGCCGTGCCTTCACGGTAGCGAATTTCGGCCAGGTCGGCGGCGGCGCGGCTCGACTCGCTCTGATGAATCAGTGAGATCAAGCGTTGCTGACGCTTGCCGTAATCGCTGAACGCGTTTTCCGACTCTTCCAGTGCCAACAATACTTGCTGCTCGTAGCTGGCCAGCGCGCCTTCGGCATCCGCATCTGCGCCGCGTATACGGGCCTTCACACTGCCCAGGTCAAATGCGGCCCAAGTGATGCTTGGGCCCAGTGCCCAGGCGTTGCCCGCCGAGGAACCGATTTGCGAACCGCGACCGGCCGTAAAACCAAGGAAGCCGCTGAGGCTGACCTGGGGGAACAAATCAGCCGTGGCCACGCCAATACGGGCGGTGGCAGACGCCAGTTTGCGCTCGGCGCTGCGGATGTCCGGACGACGTTGCAGCAGTTCACCCGGATCGCCAATGGGCAGTGCTTTAGCGATTGCCGGCAAGTTCTTGGGACTCAGGTCAACCGTCAGCTTGTCCGGACGCTCACCGAGCAGGGTGGCGATACGATTTTTCTGCCGAATCTGCTCTGCCTGCAATTGCGGGACGCTGGCTTCGACCGAGGCCAGGCGGGCATCGGCACGCTCCACATCGAGCTGATCGCCGACGCCGGCATCACGCAGGCTGATAGTGATCTTTCGCGACTCCTGTTGGTTCTCCAGGTTCGCCAGGGCGATTTTTTCGCGCAGTTGCGCGCCACGCAGCTGACCATAGGAATCCACCAGTTCAGCAATCATAGTGACTTGCAGTTGGTACAGATCGGCCTCGATAGCTTGCTGTTCGGCGTTGGCCGATTCCAGATTGCGCTGGATACGGCCAAACAGGTCGATCTCCCAAGCCATGTCCAGACCCAGGTCGTACCGTTCGATGTTGACCCGTTTCGTGGTCTCACCCGGGATTTGCGCCTTGCCCAGAGCGCTGCTGGCCCGGCTGGTAATGGTCGGCATGGCGTCATTGCTGATGTCATCGCGAATCGCCCGGGCCGCTTTCCAGCGGGCGAAGGCCACACGCAAATCACGGTTGCCCTGCAGTGATTGAGTCACCAACTGATTGAGTGTCGGGTCTTCAAACTGCTGCCACCAGATGCCTTCGAAGTGCGATCGATCGAAGTTTTTCTGGCCGGCGGCGCCATCGGTAGCGGTGGTGATATGGGCCGGTTCAGTCGCTGGGGTCTTGTAGTCCGGACCAACGGCACAGGCACTCAGGGCCAGTACCAGCAGGCTCGGCAGAAAGGCTTTCAAACTCATTGTTGCGACTCCAGTTGCTTTTGAAGATTCAGCGCCTTGACCGCTTTGCGCTTTTCACCGCGCTCCACAAAGTTGCGAATCAATACGTAGAACACTGGCGTCAGCAACAGACCGAAGAAGGTTACCCCAAGCATTCCGGAGAACACCGCCACACCCATGGCATGACGCATTTCGGCACCGGCACCGCTGGAGAACACCAGAGGCACGACACCCATGATGAACGCAAAGGAGGTCATCAGGATCGGACGCAGACGCAAGCGGCAAGCTTCCAGTACTGCGGCGAGCGGGCTGAGGCCTTCGTCCTGCTGTTTGTCCTTGGCGAACTCGACGATCAGAATCGCGTTCTTACACGCAAGCCCCACCAGTACGATCAAGCCGATCTGAGTGAAGATGTTGTTGTCGCCCCCCGAAGCAATCACGCCGGTAATCGCTGACAGCAAGGTCATCGGTACGATCAGGATCACCGCCAATGGCAGGCTCCAGCTTTCGTACTGTGCCGCGAGTACCAGGAACGCGAGCAGCACGCACAGAGGGAAGACGAACAGCGCGGTGTTGCCAGACAGAATCTGCTGGTAGGTCAGATCGGTCCATTCGTAGGTCATGCCGTTAGGAAGTTCATCCTTGAGCAGTTTCTCGATGGCTTTTTCGGCCTGGCCAGAGCTGTAGCCCGGGGCTGCTGCACCGTTGATTTCGGCGGTGATGAAGCCGTTGTAGTGCATCACACGGTCCGGGCCCGAGGTGTCGCTGACCTTGATGAAGGTCGCCAGCGGGATCATTTCGCCTTTGTTGTTGCGCACTTTCAGCTGACCGATCTGGTCCGGTTCAAGACGGAACTGTTGCTCGGCCTGAACGTTGACCTGGTAGGTACGGCCGAAGCGGTTGAAGTCGTTGGCATACAGCGAACCCAGGTAGATCTGCAGGGTGTCGAAGATGTCGCTGACGGCCACGCCGTGAGTCTTGGCTTTTTCTCGGTCGATGGCGGCATCGACTTGTGGCACGTTCACGGTGTAGCTGGTGAACAGGCCTGCCAATTCTGGCACGCCGTGGCTTTTGTTGATGATGTTCATGGTTTCTTTGTACAGCTCGTCGTAGCCCAGGTTGCCCCGGTCTTCGATTTGCAGGCGGAAACCACCAATGGTGCCCAGACCTTGTACTGGCGGCGGCGGGAAGATCGCCATGTAGGCTTCTTGAATCCCGGCGAACTGGCCGTTCAAGGCACCGGCAATTGCACCGGCGGACATGCTTGGGTCCTTGCGCTCCTCGAACGGTTTCAGGGTCACGAACACGATGCCGGCGTTAGGACTGTTGGTGAAGCCGTTGATCGACAGGCCAGGGAAGGCCACCGCACTTTCTACGCCAGGCTGTTTCAGGGCCAGGTCGGACATGCGTTTGATCACGTCTTCGGTACGGTCCAGGCTCGCCGCATCCGGTAACTGAGCGAAGGCCACCAGGTATTGCTTGTCTTGGCCGGGGACGAAACCGGTCGGGGTGTTGGCGAAACCGAAGAAGGTCAACACCATCAAGCCTGCATACAGGAACAAGGCGATGCCGCTGCTGCGGATAACCCGGCCCACGGTGCCGACGTAACCATGGCTGGCTTTGTCAAAGAACCGGTTGAACGGACGGAACAACCAGCCACCGAAAATCTTGTCGAGGACCTTGGAAAACCGGTCTTTGGGTGCGTCATGGCTTTTCAGCAAGACGGCAGCCAGTGCGGGCGACAGGGTCAGCGAGTTGAACGCCGAGATCACGGTCGAGATCGCAATGGTCAACGCGAACTGCTTATAGAACTGGCCAGTAAGACCCGAGATAAACGCCGCCGGGATAAACACCGCACACAGCACCAACGCAGTGGCGATGATCGGGCCGGTCACTTCACGCATGGCTCGCTTGGTCGCTTCGACCGGTGTCAGTCCCAGCCCAATGTTTCGCTCGACGTTCTCTACCACCACGATGGCGTCGTCCACCACGATACCGATGGCGAGTACCAGGCCAAACAGCGACAGGGCATTCAACGAGAAGCCAAACAAGTGCATCACGGCAAACGTACCAATCAGCGACACCGGTACCGCCACCAACGGGATGATCGAGGCACGCCAGGTTTGCAGGAACAGGATCACCACCAAGACAACGAGGATCAGTGCTTCGAAGAGGGTGTGGACCACCGCCTCGATAGAGCCGCGCACGAAGATCGTCGGGTCATAGACGATGCTGAAGTCCATGCCTTCCGGGAAACTCTTCTTCAGTTCGGCCATCTTCGCCCGAACTTCGTTGGAGATCTCGATGGCGTTGGAGCCCGGGCGCTGGAAGATCGGGATCGCCACCGCCGGTTGGTTGTTCAGCAACGAGCGCAGGGCGTATTGGCTGGAACCCAGCTCAACGCGGGCAATGTCCTTCAGGCGAGTGATCTCACCGTTATCGCCGGAGCGAATGATGATGTTTTCGAACTCTTCTTCAGAAACCAGACGACCTTGTGTGTTGACCGACAGCTGGAAAGCGGTGGCATTCGGTGCAGGTGGAGCGCCGAGTGCACCGGCGGCCACTTGACGGTTCTGCTCACGAATCGCGCTCACTACGTCGGTGGCGGTCAGGTTACGCGACGCGGTCTTGTTCGGGTCGAGCCAGACGCGCAGCGAGTAGTCGCCCATGCCGAACAATTGCACGTCACCGACACCGCCAAGACGCGCCAGCTCATCCTTGATGTTGAGCAGGGCGTAGTTGGACAGGTAGAGCATGTCGTAGCGTTTGTCCGGCGAGGTCAAGTGCACAACCATGGTCAGGTCGGGCGAAGCCTTGTCGACGGTGATACCGATGCGCGTCACTTCTTCTGGAAGTTTCGGCTCGGTGCGGGTAACCCGGTTCTGTACCTGCACCTGTGCGTTGTCCAGGTCAGTGCCCAGCGCGAAGGTGATGGTCAGGGTGATTTTGCCGTCAGCGGTGGACTGCGAGGACATGTACAGCATGTTCTCGACGCCGGTGATGGCTTGCTCCAGCGGAGCGGCCACGGTTTCACCGATGACTTTGGGGTTGGCACCCGGGAAGTTGGCGCGGACCACAACGGTCGGCGGCACGACTTCCGGGTATTCGCTGATCGGCAACTGGAACAGCGAGATGGCGCCGGCGATCAGGATCAGCAGCGACAGTACCGCTGCGAAGATCGGCCGTGAAATGAAGAATTGGGAAAAGTTCATCGGAGTCGTTGTCCCTTAACCGCGTGGAGTCGCAGCAGCCAGTTTCACAACCTCACCCCGCGCGACCTTGGCAGGTGCGACTTGGGGCAGGTTGCTGGCTTCCAGCGCCTGTCGTTGTTGAGCCAGGGCCGCGAGCGTTTGTTCGCTGGCCATCGGGATCACTTCAGGGGTGACTGGCGAACCAGGACGAACCCGTTGCAGACCCTTGACGATGACGGTGTCATCCTTGTTCAGGCCGTTGCGCACGATGCGCAAACCTTCGATCTTCGGTCCCAGTTCGACGGCGCGGTACGCCGTTTTGTTGTCCGCATCCATCACCAGTACGAATTTCTTACCCAGATCGGTACCCACCGCTTCGTCGTTGATGAGCACGGCGGAGTAGGTGCCGCTGCCCACCAGTTTCAAGCGAGCATAAAGGCCCGGGGTGTAGCTGCCGTCGGCGTTGTCAAAGACCGCACGACCACGAATGGTGCCGGTTTTCGGATTGACCTGGTTGTCGACGAAGTTCATCACGCCCTGGTGCGGGTTGCCGTCTTCGTTGGACAGGCCCATGTAAACCGGGGTGGTGGCGCCGCGTTTGCCCTGACGAGCAAGTTGGGTGTACTTGAGGAATACACGCTCGTCAGCGTCGAAGTAGGCGTAGACCTTATCGGTGGAAACGACGCTGGTCAGCGGCGTGGTGTCGGCGGTCACCAGGTTGCCGGCGGTGATTTCCGCACGGCTGACGCGTCCACTGATGGGCGCGGTGACGCGGGTAAAGCTCAGGTTCAGTTTGGCCAGGTCCAGTTGTGCCTGCAGGGCACCGACAGCGGCGCGGGCTTCTTGAGCAGCACTGGTGCGCGAATCGGCCAGTTCGGCGGAGATCGCGTTGCTGGTGCGCAGGCGTTCGCCACGCTGTGCTTCGTTTTCACTGCGGGTCGCGTTGGCACGGGACTGGGCAACCAGGGCTTCAAGGCGGCGGACCTCTGCCTGGAATGGACGTGGGTCGATCTGGAACAGCAAGTCGCCTTTCTTGACCAGTGCGCCTTCTGTGAACGCCACTTCATCAATCTGACCGGAGACCCGTGGACGAATTTCTACCGTTTCCGGCGCTTCGAGGCGCCCGGTGAACTCGTCCCACTCGTTGATCGGTTGTTCCAGCACCTTGGCGACGCTGACCTTCGCCGCAGGCATGGTCGCGGCAGACTCCGGCGCCTTGCCGCAGGCGCTCATCACCAGTACGGCCAACATGGCCAACGGGAAGCGCAAATGTTTGAGTGACTGTTCCATGGATGCATCCGCCAATGTATTGAGAATGGACGGATGATGAGCGGCGAGGGTGTATCTCACGAATCGAATGAAGCGAAGATAACTATCATTCGGAATGATATGAGAGCCATGAAAGCTCTCTAGCATGCACCTTTGGTTTAGCGGTGATCAATTGTATTGATGACAATTCAGTGTTGCAGGGAATGCAAAGGGCTGGCTTGGAACCGAGTAACGGCCATCGCGGGCAAGCCACGCGTCCACAGAAAGATGCATACCAATGTGGGGCGGGCTTGCTCGCGAAGAGGCCAGATGTCTCGACACAAACTCAGGATCAGGCGAGGCTGTCCGGATCCCCGAAAAACATCTGAATCCGCGACCTTAACCAGCGCTCGCCCGGATCATTGTCCTGCGAGCCACGCCAAGCCATGTGCAATTCAAAACTGCGCACCGGCAACGGCGGGTCTTCAGCCCGGACACCGCCAGCCGCTGTCAACGCTTCGGCGGTGTAATCCGGTACGGTCGCCACAATGTCGGTGCCACTGATGAGTGTGCTCAGCCCATTGAACTGCGGCACCGCCAGTACGACATGCCGCTTGCGCCCGAGTTTTTCCAGTTCTTCATCTATAAAGCCGCTCAGGTCGCCGGCGAACGACACCAACGCATGCGGTCGAGCGCAGAAATCATCCAGGCTCAACGGCCCCGGCACGGTGTCGGCGCGCAATAACTTCGGCATGCTGCGGCGCAACACTTTGCGTTTGGCGTTGGCCGGCAGGTCGGCTGTGTAGCTGACGCCGATGGAAATCTCGCCCGAAGCCAACAGACTCGGCATCAGAATGTAGTTGGCGCGACGCACCACCAGCACGATCCCGGGCGACTCGGCTCGCAGGCGCTTGAGCAGCATCGGCAGCAGAGCGAACTCGACATCGTCCGAGAGGCCAATGCGGAACACCGCCGTGCTGGTGGCCGGATCGAATTCCGCCGCACGGCTGACGGCCGTGGAAATCGAGTCCAGCGCGGGAGAGAGCAGGGCGAAGATTTCTATCGCCCGGGCCGATGGCTCCATGCTGCGACCGGTGCGCACGAACAGCGGATCATCGAACAGCCCGCGCAGGCGTGAAAGCGCCGCACTGATAGCCGGCTGGCCGAGGAAAAGCTTCTCTGCAGCGCGGGTCACGCTGCGTTCGTGCATCAATGTTTCGAAAACGATTAACAGGTTCAGGTCGACACGACGCAGGTCATTACGATTCATCTGGAGTCCTGGCAGAGTCATCAAGCTTGACGAGAGCAGCCATATGAGAACAATGGCCGGCATGAATCTTACGGGGAAAGGCTGCTACTCTGCACCGTGTAATTCAGTTTTCCTGAAGGGCTGCTTCGATTTTCACGACATTTGATGATGTCGCCGGTGCTGCGGAATCAATGACAGGCATGTCGACTATTAATAGCCGCTGATAGTCTTGGGTAGAAAGCCCAGATAGAGTTCAGGGCATTAGAGGTTACTTTGACGAGGTTTGCGATGTCCCGCACGATCCGTTTTCACAAGTTTGGTCCAGCCGAGGTGCTCAAATGCGAAGAGCATGCGGCCGCGCTTCCTGCTCCGGGCGAAGTGCAGGTGCGTGTCGAGGCGATTGGCATCAGCTGGTATGACACACTTTGGCGTCAGAACCTGGCGTCGTCTCACGCTCGCCTGCCTTCCGGCCTCGGACAGGAAATGTCCGGCGTCGTGACGGCGCTCGGCGAGGGCGTCGATGACCTGGCAGTCGGTGACAAGGTCGCCAGCTTCCCGTCCCAAAGCCCGAACGACTATCCCGTATACGGCGAGCAGATTGTTCTGCCGCGCTCGGCCCTGACCCGGTATCCGGATGTGCTGAATCCGATCGAAGCGGCCGTGCATTACACGCCGTTATTGATCGCTTACTTTGCTTATGTCGATCTGGCACGGATCAAACCCGGGCAGTTTGTGCTGGTGACTGACGCCAGCCATTGTGCCGGACCTTCATTCGTACAACTCGGCAAAGCCTTGGGTGTACGTGTGATTGCCGCCACTAAAACGGCGGAGGAACGCGAAAACCTGTTGGCACTGGGTGCCGAGAAAGTCATCGTCACCGAAGAAGAAGATCTGCTGATGCGGATCAACAAAATCACCGACAACCGCGGCGTGGATGTGGTGTTCGATGGGTTGGGTGGGCCGCAGATGTCGTTGCTGGGCGATGTCCTCGCACCGCGTGGCAGTCTAGTGCTGTACGGCCTGCAAGGCGGCAACCAGACGCCGTTTCCGGCTTGTGCAGCGTTCCAGAAGAACATTCAGTTCTTTGTGCACTGTATCGGCAACTTCACCGGCAAGCCGGAACTGGGCATCATCCAGGACGAGGTCGCACTGCAGCGCGCCTTGCGGGACATCAACCAGATGACCGCTGACCGTGTGCTGCTGCCGCTCAAGACTCGGGTCTTCCCGTTTTCCGAGTTTGTCGAGGCACACCGCTATATGGACGAATGCCCATGCCGCGAGCGGGTTGCCCTTCAGGTCGAACCTGCGTAACACGCCCCCCTGAAAGTCCGTGCTTGCACGGACTTTTTCATTGCTCTTCTCAACACATGAGGCGCCCGTCAATCCTGATGGGGTCGTTCAGCAACTGAACTGGTTTTTGCCCTCAATCTGTATCTTCTAATCATCATATAAGCCCCGATAATTGAATGATTACTTTCATCTCAAGGAATGAGTCATGACCAGGTATCGGGTAGATAATTTTCAAAGCACTCCGGCAATACAAACTCACCTATTAATGCGTCATCAATCACTTGCCAAAAAACCACAGGTGACTTCTTTCTTTATTTGTCGTGCTACTTGTCTGTGGGACGTTGTCGGATATTTCCTAGGACGTCTCCGTTCGCTGCCTGATGCCCGGCCTGCGGGGCTTTGGGCTGCGCGACTATCAGGATGATTAACGATCAGCTTTAATTATTTCAAATAATGACTAAAAACTAAGTGTTAGCATTTGATATCAGGCACAACACTTTAATCGTGACAGGCAACCGATTGCGAAATGCAGGGTGTTGTTTGCGTGACATCGAACCTATGAGTAACAGGTAAACAATAATGACCCATACCCATGATCAGGCAATGAACTATGTTTATCAGCAAGTACTGCAGCGATTACTGAGTTTCTTCTCGCGGGCCGAGCGCACTGCATTGCAGCTGATGATTCAGCGCGTGGTGGTTGCCGCTGGTGGCATGGAGCGTATTGGCGAGTTCAAGGTGCTGACAATCCAGTCCGGGAGCCGGGACAGTTGTTATACCCTGGCGTTGCTGCGTGCCGCGCAATTGAGCATCGCCGGGCGTGCACCGGCGACCTTCCAGCTGCGTGTGGCGACCTTGCGCTCTAATGGCACCGCCTCGACGGCGCTTGAAAACATCCATCGCAGTTGCAGTGCCTTGTTTCTCTACGACGATCCACGGGTTGAAGTGCTGATGGTCGATAACCGCGAGGTCCTGCCGTTCAATCACGCCGCGCCGATCTCCGAAGGCGGTCGCGAATCAAATCGTCTCAATCTGTTGATGGTCGGTCACCGTCGAACCTGGCACGGCCCCCTTGACCTCTGGGATGACATGTACCTGGCAACTGGCGAGTTCTTGGGTCAAATTGCCCGTTGGGACCGCGGTGTCGATGCCTTGGTCAGCAGCGATTCACCTCGCCAGCAAAAGTACTTCATGGATGGATTGAACCGTGCAGCGGCGAAGGCGGGCTTCGCGATGTCGGATCAGCCGGAGATTAGCTATGAGCAGCTCTTCGCACGGCTCGATGCGCTAGGCAGCGACTGCTATCGCGAGTTTTACCCCGGCCACGATCAGCCGGCATGGCGTCCCGCAGAGCGTTTTGAGGCGTGTCGCCGCGCAACATTCATCGACATCCACGACATGCTGGTCAGCAATCTGGAGGAGCGCTGGACGCTGCTCACAGAGTTCCTGAAGATTCAATCTGACGAGCTGACGACTCAGCCGGGTGATAACGAATACGTGAGTTTTTCAATGTCTGCGCATTTGCGTGGGCTACAAGCCTGTTTCGTTCATGGTCGGTCCTATGAAGCCGGTATTGCTGACTATGTCCAGCGGCTATTGGTCATGATGCGTCGCAAGCAACGCCCGGAGTACGCGTGCGAACAGGCATTGCAGGCATATGGCAATCCAGATCAGCGTGAACTGGTGGCGACCGAGGCCCAAAGAAGTCTTTGCCTGAACGAGGCTCAACTGGTGTGTTTACTGTTTGCACCCTTTGTCGACAACGGCGCATCGCTTGAGCACTTTCTGCGTCAATGCCATCCCGGCATGCTCGTGGCGCTACCCGAACTGCATCGCGCGATGCAGGGCAAGCCTGCGCCCGAGCAGGTGTTGCAATGGATGGTCGACGTCAGCGGGCTGCCTGTCAGCCTGATCGGTACGCTGTATCGCATGGGGCCGGTGGCCAGTGGCGGGCCTGCGGGCACGAGTCTGCAAGCCGACACGAGGGTGATTGACGTCGTGACGGGCGAACGGTCAACGGGACGTTGAAAGTGCCTCGCTTGATAACGCCCACCCGGATGAATCGGACTGCTCCCATCGCGTGCGGTTATGGCTCATGAAGGGCCCCCGAGAAACCGACTTCGCGTATCAGGCGGTGTATCGCTACCTGACCCATCTGATCAACGAACCGGTCAGCGACACACGTGTGCGGCTTCCTTCATTACGACAGCTGGCAGAGCGTCTGAGCGTGTCGATATCGACCATTCAGTACGCCTATTCGCTGCTGGAAAAGGAAGGACGCGTCTATTCGGTGGCCAAATCCGGTTATTACGCACTTCCGGTGTCGTTCATCCGGTCACCGTGCAGCGGCAATGACCTGCTGGAGACGGTTTATGTGAATGCCAGGCGTCCGGGAATGCTGGTATTGAGCGCTGATGAACCCGCATTGCTGCAGCCGTTGGATCGCCCACTGTTGCTGCTGGAAAGAGAACTGTTGCGCCAATATCCGCGCCAGCCGCAACCGACGTCTCAACCGTGTGGCGAACGGGAGCTGCGCGCAGCCCTTGCGGCACGCTATACGTCCTCTCCGACACGCTGCTGGCACGCCGACGATGTCTACATCGGTGCTGATCTGCGGGGTGTGCTGGAAATATTGATCGCGGTGCTTTGCCTCAAGGACTCCACGGTCGTGGTGGAGTCTCCGTGCGACTGGTCCATTTTGCGCTTGTTTCAGGACCTCGACGTCAAGGTCAGTGAGGTGTCTTTGCAAGCCGATGGCTGCCTGGACCTCGATCATCTGCAAACGCTGCTGGAGACCGAACCCGTTCGACTGGTGATGTTGTCATCCGGACTGAACATGCCGCGCGGCAGTGTGGTCGATGAAAGCAACAGGCTTTCAATCGCGCAGTTGCTGGTGCGCCACGGCAGTTGGGTGTTGGAGAACGACTGTTACGGCGATCTGGAGTTTGAACCCGCAGGCCCACGGTTTCGCGATTTGCTGGACCCGGACCGACTGATTGTGTTTTCCACATTCGAGAAGGTTATCGGGCCTGAAGCGCCTTACGGCTATGTACTTTCGCGGCAACTGCGAGGTGAGCTGCAGCGGCATTTTCTGCTTCGCTCGTTTCGGTTGTCGCCGATTCGTCAGAAAGCCATCGCACGCCTGTACAACAATGGACGCATCGATCAGCACTTGGTGGTGCTGCGCCGGCTACTCAAGGAGCGCAAAGTACAGATGACTCAATTGCTGGAGGAACGACTGGCAGACGCGTTGCACTTCGTCGACCCGCAGGGCGGCGCGACGATCTGGGTGCGCTCGTTGCGTCAGGTCGATGTTCGCGGCGTGTTTCACCGCCTGCTCAAACAGCAGGTAGTCGTGGCGCCGGGGGAATTATTCAGCTTGCGCGGGCTGCACGCGCAGCATTTGCGGCTGAGCCATACCTTCGGCGGTGAGCATGATCTTGGCGCAGCGTTGGGTTTGCTGGGGGATGCCTTGCGCCTGGAAGCGATCGATTGAGCGAGGCGGGCATACATCCTCGACCTTCATGGATCGATAACGTCGCGTTGCGGTCGAACTGTCAGTAAACTGCGATCCAATTCCTGAACCACTCAATTTCAGAGGTTTTGCATGACACTCAGTCCTTTTGCGGGCAAACCGGCACCGGCAGAATTGTTGGTCGATATCCCGCGACTGGTCACGGCCTATTACACCGGCCAGCCTGACGCCGCCATCTCAACCCAGCGTGTAGCCTTTGGTACCTCCGGACACCGGGGCAGCTCGTTCGACTTGAGTTTCAATGAGTGGCACGTCTTGGCAATCAGCCAGGCAATCTGTCTGTACCGCGAAGCCCAGGGGATCACCGGTCCATTGTTCGTCGGGATCGACACCCATGCACTGTCCACGCCAGCCGGTGCCAGCGCCTTGGAAGTGTTGGCTGCCAACGGTGTCACTGTGATGATTGCCGAAGGGGATGAATACACACCTACCCCCGCCATTTCCCACGCGATTCTTTGCTACAACCGTGGCCGGACTTCCGGTCTGGCGGACGGTATCGTCATCACGCCGTCGCACAACCCGCCGCAAAGCGGTGGCTACAAATACAACCCTACCAACGGTGGTCCGGCCGATACCCATATCACCAAATGGATCGAAGCCAAAGCCAACGAGCTGCTGACAGCCAAACTAGCGGGCGTCAAACGCATCAGCTATGAGCAGGCGCTGAAAGCCGGCACGACCCATCGTCACGATTATCTCAACACCTACGTGGCCGATCTGATCAGCGTGATTGACTTCGACGCTATCCGTGATGCCAAGCTGCGTCTGGGCGTTGATCCATTGGGCGGAGCAGGGGTGCGCTACTGGTCGGCGATAGCCGAGCACTACCGTCTGGACCTCGACGTGGTCAACACACAAGTCGATCCGACCTTCCGCTTCATGACCGTCGACTGGGATGGTCAGATCCGCATGGACCCATCCTCCACCCACGCGATGCAAGGCTTGATCGGTCTGAAAGATCGCTACGACGTTGCGTTTGGCTGCGACCCGGATCACGACCGTCACGGCATCGTTACGCCGTCCGGTGGTTTGTTGGCACCGAACAACTACCTCGCGGTATCCATTGACTACCTGTTCCAGAACCGTCCGCAATGGCGCGCCGACGCTGCGGTGGGCAAAACCGTGGTCAGCAGCGGCTTGATTGATCGTGTGGCCAAGCGTCTGGGCCGTCGTTTATATGAAGTGCCGGTCGGCTTCAAATGGTTTGCCGACGGTTTGTTCGACGGTTCGCTGGGTTTTGGCGGTGAAGAAAGTGCCGGTGCCTCGTTCCTGCGCAAGGACGGCGGCGTCTGGAGCACCGACAAGGACGGTCTGATCCCGGCATTGCTGGCCGCAGAAATGACCGCTCGCACCGGTCGCGACCCAAGCCAGGCCTATCGCGCATTGACCGATGAACTCGGCGAACCGTTCTCGGTGCGCGTGGATGCCAAGGCCAACCCTGAACAGAAAGCCTTGCTGAGCAAGCTGTCGCCGGCTCAGGTCACCTCGACTCAACTGGCGGGTGAAGCGATCCAGAGCATCCTCAGCCATGCACCCGGCAATGACCAGGCGATTGGCGGCCTGAAGGTCATGACCGAAAATGGTTGGTTCGCGGCACGTCCGTCGGGCACTGAAGACATCTACAAGATCTACGCTGAAAGCTTTGTGAGCGATGACCACCTCAAACAGCTGGTGGCAGAGGCACAAACGCTAGTGGATGGCGCAATCGCCGCCAAGTAATCCAGGCAGCAAAAAGGGGCGACCATCACTGTCGCCCCTTTTTTTACCCGGCGTTTACAGAATCACGCCAGGTCAACCAGGACAATTTCGCTGTCCTCGATCGCCGTCACTCGCAGCACCTGCTCCTCGGCCACCGCAACGCCGTCTCGAGCTTTCGCACGCAAACCGTTGACTTCAATCACCCCCGTGGCTGGAACCAAGTAGGCGCGACGACCACTGTCCAGATGATACTCGGCAGTTTCACCGGCCTTCAAGTTTGCCGCCACCAGACGTGCATCAGCACGGATGCGCAGGCTCTGATCATCGCCGGACTTGCCGCTGGCCAGCGTCTCGAAGCCTTCACGATCACCTTTTGGAAACGGTTTGGCCCCCCAGGACGGAGCAAGCCCGGATTCATTGGGGATGATCCAGATCTGGAAGATTTTAGTGGGCGTCGCTTCCAGGTTGTATTCGCTGTGAGCGATGCCGGTGCCTGCGCTCATGACCTGGACGTCGCCGGCCTCGGTGCGGCCCTTATTGCCCAAATTGTCTTCGTGAGTAATCGCGCCTTCACGGACGTAGGTAATGATTTCCATGTCCCGGTGCGGGTGTTTTGGAAACCCGGTGCCGGAGGCAATCACGTCATCGTTCCAGACCCGCAGATTGCCCCAGTTCATGCGCTTGGGGTCATGGTACTCGGCGAACGAAAAGTGGTGATGAGCATCCAACCAGCCATGATGGGCGCCGCCCAGGGAGTTAAAGGGTCTGAGTTCAAGCATGATCGTCTCCTGAAAGGGGTTAATGGCGAGCATCATCTATCAGGTACTGATCGATAAAAAGCGTAAAAAATGCTGCATTACTATCGAATTGCTTGATGTAAAACACACTCGAAAGTTTCTCACCCAGCCTTCAATTCATCGCATAACCCAATGAACTGTAAGCATTTCACTAGAAATCAAGCGCAAATGCAGACACCATAGCCCGCAACAGCCTCACACCCTGGAGTCCGCCCGCGTGCCGCAACACACCCCCGATCTTCCGCCCGAACTTCGTCCCTTGGCCGAGATGCCGTTGCTCAAGCGCCTGGCCGCCCGGTTCTTCGGTCATGGCTTGACCCGATTGCGTGCGCAACACCGCGCGTCCTGGCTGCACGGGCAGGCCGACGGTTTTCGCAGCGGGCACAGCGCGGGGTTTGATTACGGCTTCAAGGAAGGCAAGGACGAAGGGCTGGAGCAAGGCCGGCAAGTGCTGCTTATCCGAGATTCGCGATCGACCGAGCATCGTCCTCCCAATGTCGATGACAACCTGTTTGACGATTGGCGCCTGCCAATAAGTGCGGAATTGAAGAAGCGCATGAAGGCCGACGTGGCCCGGCTGCTGCCACCCCATGCCCAGCCAAGCGTTGCACAATGGAAGATGATTTTCAGCGACACGCCGTCGACATCGGTGATTGCCGGGGCGGGCGCCGGCAAGTCGACCACGCTGGTGTTGCGAATCCTGTTGCTGACCCATTATCTGGGCTTCGAACTGGATTCGATGACCGTCGTGACCTTTACCCGGGAATCGCGCAAAGACTTCATTAACAAGCTGATCGAACTGTTTGCGGTGTGGGGCCGACCGCTGGGCCTCAGGGAGGCGCGTGATTTGGTGCGCACCTTCCATTCACGAATTTTGCCGATGGTTCGCAGCTTGCCGGGGTTTGAGCGCCTGCAAGCCTTCGAAAACCTCAGCAGCCGCGTGCAAAACATCGACGATGCCCTCAACAGCAATCCGTTCGACCTGCGAATCAATGACGCTCAGCGTCAGCAGCTCAACGCCTGTTATCACCAGTTGCATACCCGCGATGAACGCTTTCGCGAGTTGATCAAGCCATTGTCCCGCCATGCCTTGCAGCTCAAGGAATTGGAACGCGACCACCCCGATGTGCAAAAACGCGTGGCCGTGACCGAGCTGGCGGCCAAACGCGATGAAGAACTCTGCGATGCCATTGAAGACTTGTGGTTTCGCGCAGGTGCCTGGCCGATCAAGGGCATTGAACCCAATCGGCAATCCTTCGATATCAATGGCGCGACGTTCCATTGCCACGGCTACATCCCAAGCCTTGATGCGTGGGTCGTGCTGGGGTTTGACCCTGGGGAAAATCCGCAGGTCTGCCGCCCGAATGCCAAGTTGAGCGTCCGGGCCGAATGGGCAGTGAAGCGCACCTTGTTTCAAGCTTTCTGTCGTAAACCATTGATATGGTTAGATAGCTACGATTCTTCCAGGCGTGTTTTGGCTTCGCTGGCAGGCGATGCCAGCGCCGGTCCTGGCTTTGATTACAAGGTCAAGGGTGAGCTGGCTTCCTCTCCGTTACTCGACTGTTTTGTCGCGGCAGCCGGATTTATAGAAAACCTCGGGCTGGATGTTCCGAACGCCGTGGGTCAGATGAGTTTCGCCAAGGACGATCCTGACAGGTACTTCTTCGAGGCCTTGAGCCTGTTCTGGCGAGCGTTGGAAGATCATCTGCTCGATCAGAAACCACCGGTGATGACCTACAATCGGATGTTCGCCTTGTTCAGCGAGCACTCACCGGAAAATCTGAGGCTGCTCAGCGGTGAACTGCTGCGGCCACTGTCACACTTGATGATTGACGAATTTCAGGACGTGTCGCCACAAATCGTCTCCTGGATTCGCGCCAGCCTGGCCGAGATCCGCAGTCGAGGCCCCGCGATGCACGTTGGACGGGGTGCTCAACGCTCATCTCTGCTGTGTGTAGGGGATGACTGGCAGTCCATTTACGGCTGGCGCGGCAGTTCGCCAACGTACTTCATGGAGTTCAACAAAGAATTCCGGTCGCCCAGCACCACCAAAGTCATGCTCAGCGACAACTATCGCAGTCATCAGCACATCATCGACGCCGCCGAGCATATCGTTCGCGCGGCACCGGCCATCGTCGGCAAGAAAGCCAAAGCCAGCGGCGAACCAAAAGCGCTGTTGCCGGTGAACGTTCTGGACCGGGACGATCAAGGCATGGCCCAGCGCCTTATGGAGCATTACCGAAAGGGTGATTCAATCTTGATGCTCTATCGAAAAAGCAGCGATAAGTCATTGATTGAACAGCATATTCAACCCGTACTTAATGTTGATTCTAGCTTGCCATTTGACGCGCGGCGATTGAAACAACTGACCTATCATAGCGCCAAAGGCTTGCAGGCAGACGCGGTGTTCTTGCTCGGCGATTGCCAGCATCTGACCAGCTCACCGTATAAGAATCAGGTTTACCGGATGGCAGGACTCGGGAAGGCCGGTGACAGCGAACCCTATGACAGCTCGCAAAAGGACGAGATTCTGCGACTGGCTTATGTCGGTATCACCCGGGCTGTCAGTCATTGCTACTGGTATGTCGAGGGGCAGGACACGGCTGTGAATATGCCCAAGGCCTCAGACCGGATCGACAGCGGCAAAGCGTTTTTCGCCGACCATCGGGCAGGTCAGAAACTGGCATAAGCTGTTTGGCGCCCACTAAAAAGCCCACGTCAAGTGGGCTTTTTAGTCAGTGTCCAGCCTCAGGCATAGCTTTTGAGGGCCGCAGGTGGAACGAATGCCTCAAGTTCATCCTCGACGGCTTCAATGATTCGCTCAACATCTGTCGCATTCATGACAGTTGCACAAGGAATACCGGCGATGGCGATCATGGTTTCGCCACTGGCGCGATCAAACAGCCGGGCGATCATACTGCCCGGTGCGTCCATGCTCGCCTCAAATCCCATGGGATGAAAATGCCAGCGCATCAGTTGGCAGGCGTTTGGAAACGTGACTTTGCTGAAAGAGCCTTTATTCATATGTTGCCCGCCTTCTTCATCGAGCGCTTCCTTTAGCTCATGTTAGGAGGGAAGAGCCTTCAATGGCTCAACCGGTGACTGTCTTTAAAAGTAGCACCCGAATGTGAAAACCATGTGATTTTTTTCGGGCCGTCGGGCGGTTAGTCGACTTTTCATAATCAAGCTCATGCCTTTGCCCGCGTAGACGCTCGCCGAGCCTGTATTTCAGCCATTGAACTCGCAGCAGAACTTCGACAAGCTCGGCGTTTTTCCGTCGAGACCTATATGCACGTCGATGATGATGGGCCGCAGCAAACCGGGGCCACGGGCGAGACGGTCATGCGCTACCACTTGTGCTGGAAGCACCGCGACCTGGATGGCGTCATGGCGCTCTTTCACCCTGACGTCCAGTATCACGATTTCTTCCAGAACCTCGTGATCGGGCTCGACGAACTGCGCGAGTATGTGCGCGCCAGCATGCCGCGCAACCCGGACGAAGCGCTGGAGCACTCGGACCGGATTCGCCTGGACGGCAATACCGCGTTTATCCAGTACCGAATGACATTGCGTGGTGGTGAGGGATTAGTGTCCTTCCATACCAGCGAGGCGATCACGGTTCGTGACGGGTTGATCTGGCGGGTCAACGAATACGCTACGCTGGTCCACGAGCAGCCGTCCTGCACGGCGACTAAAACGCTGCGCCCGGCCGTCAGTCGACTCGGGCTGTCCCCGCGCCAGTTGGGTTTCATGGCCGACGACTTGCAACAGTATTTCCAGCATCAGCAGCCGTACCTGGACCCCGAACTTGACCTGCAACGGGTGGCAAAGGATTGCGGCTACAGTCGCAATCAGATTTCCTATCTGTTGAATCAAGTGCTGGGGCAGAGTTTCTATCGCTACGTGAACCAAGCGCGCCTGCGGCATTTGCTCGGCACGCTGGACACCGCGACGCCGCCGTTGCGTATCGATGAACTGGCGTTTGCCGCGGGATTCAATTCGTTGTCGGCGTTTTACAACTGTTTTCGCCAGCACACGGGGCTATCGCCGAAGGCCTATGCCAAACAAATTTCCTTGCGGGCCCGCGCGCAAGACAGCCCCTGAGCCCAAGCACTAGGATCGACGCCATCGAAATTTGAGTGGCGGAGGCTTGCATGTCGGCGTGGCGCACTATCAGTTTATGGATGGATCAACTCGACGAGCCGTTGTTGGCGCGCGCGGGGCTGGAACACGACTTGGATGTCGACGTTGCCATCATCGGCGCTGGGTATACCGGGCTTTGGACCGCGTATTACCTCAAGCGTCAGGCACCGGGCCTGAATATTGCCATTGTCGAAGCCCAAACCGCGGGTTTTGGCGCCTCGGGCCGTAACGGTGGCTGGCTGATGGGCAATATCCTCGGTGAAGACCGGTTACTCGCCGATCTGCCCCCCGAACAACGCCGTGCCTCATTCGACCTGCTGCACAGTATTCCCGATGAAGTAGAACTTATCGTCGAACGTGAAGGCATCGCCTGCGACTATCGCAAAGGCGGAGTGCTTTACTGCGCTGCGCGCTATCCCGAGCAAGCGTCCAGTTTGCGTCGTTACCTGGACGATCTCTACCGGCAGGGCCTCACCGAAAGTGACTACCGCTGGCTTAACCCCGAGCAACTGGCGCAACAGATCAGAGTGGCGAAACCTTATGGCGGTATCTATGCACCGCACGTCGCTACCCTCCACCCGGCTAGGTTAGTGCGCGGTTTGGCACGCACGGTGGAGAAGATGGGGGTCAAAATCTATGAAAACAGCCCGGTCACGCAGTGGCAGTCGGGGAGCCTGCGCACAGCCAAGGCTTCGGTTCGCAGTCGCTGGATTGTCCCGGCGGTAGAAGGCTACGCGACGACGCTGCCGCCGCTGGGTCGTTATCAACTGCCGGTGCAAAGCCTGATCGTTGCCACCGAACCCCTGTCCGCCGCGACCTGGGAGGAAATCGGCCTGAATCGCGGCCAGGCCTTCAGCGAAAGCAGCCGCCAGGTGACCTACGGCCAGCGCACCGCCGACAACCGCTTGGTATTCGGCGCACGGGGCGGCTACCAGTTTGCCGGCAGGTTGCGCCATGACTTCAACCTGACCACCCGCGAGGTGGAACTGCGACGCTATCTGTTCGGCGAGCTCTTCCCGCAGCTCAAGAACGTGCGAATCTCCCACGCTTGGGGTGGCAACCTGGGCATGTCGCGGCGCTTCAAGCCGCACATGCTCTGTGATCATGCCAGCGGGATCGCCGTGTCTGGCGGTTATGGCGGGGAGGGTGTCGGCGCCAGCAACCTGGGCGGCCGAACCCTTGCAGACCTGATTCTTGAGCGCGATACCGAATTGGTGCGTCAGCCATGGGTGATGCCGCAAGGCGGACTCGACACGCTCAAGGCCTGGGAACCGGAGCCCTGTCGCTGGCTCGGTTACAACGCGATCATCCGCAGCTTTGTCTACGAAGACGAGACCCTGGCCAACCCGGCCTCAGCTCCCTGGCGCCGCACACTCGCCAGTCGGGTGGCCGGCTTAATGGAAGGTTTCATGCACTAAACAGCGCTTTCATCATCGACAGGTACGCCCATGAGCATCACGCAATTCAAGAACACCGCCAACCTGATACTAGAAGAGTCCAACCCGGTTGCCGCGCCACTGGGAACAACGGTGGCCGTGGCTTCGACCAGCAGCGTCGAACGTGACGATGGCGTCGAGACCGGTGTCTGGGAATGCACACCCGGCCGCTGGCGTCGGCAGATCGTCGCCCAGGAATTTTGTCACTTCATCCAGGGCCGCTGCACCTTTACCCCGGACGACGGTGAAACCCTCACCATAGAAGCCGGCGATGCACTGATGTTGCCCGCTAACAGCCTCGGCATCTGGGATATCCAGGAAACCGTGCGCAAGACCTACGTTTTGATTTTTTGATCTCTGATTGCCTGCCAAAAACAAAAGCCCCTACAGGAATCGACCCATGATCCGAAAGACACTGACACTGGCGCCCCTTGCACTCGTCGCAACCCTCAGCCACGCGGCCGAGACGGTCAAAATCTACAATTGGTCGGATTACATCGCCCCGGATACCACCAAGAACTTCCAGAAGGAAACCGGCATCGCCTTTACCTATGACGTCTACGACAGCAACGAAACCCTCGATGGCAAGTTGATGACCGGTAAATCGGGGTACGACGTCGTGTTCCCATCCAATCACTTCATGGCGCGACAGATTGAGGGCGGCGCACTGAAGAAGCTCGACAAGCACCAATTACCCAACTGGAAGAACCTCAATCCGGTATTGCTCACGGCGTTGCAGTCCAACGATCCGGGCAACGAGCACGGGTTTCCGTACCTGTGGGGCAGCACCGGAATCGGTTACAACATCGCCAAGGTCAAGGCCGTTCTGGGCGACAACGCGCCGGTGGACTCCTGGGACCTGATCTTCAAACCCGAGAACATGCAAAAGCTGCACAAGTGCGGTGTTGCCATCCTCGACAACGGTCCGGAACTGTTGCCTGCCGCTCTGAATTACCTGGGCCTGCCGCACCACAGTAAAAACCCGGAAGACTATAAAAAGGCCGAAGCGCTGCTGCTGAAAGTCCGGCCATATGTCAGCTATTTCCACTCGTCCAAATACACCAGCGACCTGGCCAATGGTGACATCTGCGTGGCGGTCGGCTTCTCCGGTGACATCCTGCAAGCCGAAAACCGCGCCAAGGAGGCCAACAACGGCATCGACATCGGCTATGCCATTCCAAAGGAAGGCGCCGCCATCTGGTTCGACATGGTCGCCATGCCGGCCGACGCCCCGGACGAGCAGGCTGGCTACGCCTTCATGAATTACCTGCTGCGCCCGGATGTCATGGCCGGCGTCAGCAACTACGTGCACTACGCCAACGGCAACGAACAGGCTGATAGCCTGATCGACCCGACGATCAAGAACGACACCAAGGTTTATCCGAGCCCAGAGATGATGGGAAAGCTGTTCGCGCTCGAGGCGATGCCACTGAACATTGATCGAGTGCGTACGCGGGTTTGGAACAAGATTCGGACGGGGAGTTAAACGCCATTCGCTGGTGCGTACCTGTAATTTCTGACAGTAGCTGACTGTCGAGATGGCTTATAGAGTGAAGCCCGCAGGCATGGCGCCTGCAGGAGAGCGCCCAATGAAAAAATCAGTGTTCAAAACGTTTATCGAAGATGAAATCAACCTCGCCGCCGGAAAAATCATCGCGAAAGGTAGCACCTCCGATGACGTGGCATTAGGGCGATTGCATGTGTTGCAGAGCCTTCGTCGTACGCTGGACAACAAGTCAACGCCCGAAGACGTCGGAACGTGGGGGGCTATCAACGATGTTCTCCAGCGGTTAGGAGTGCTCGATAGCAAAGAGACCATTTTCTCTGGAATTGAAGTTTGACGGTTGATTTGCCGTGTGGTGGCGGGGAGGGCAAGCTTCCTCGTCACTGATTTTGGTATTCGCGCCTGGATTGATATCAATGCGCTGGCACTCATATTAATACGCTCAGCAAAGTGAGACCTCCGAGATAAAAACAAACTTACCCCTATTTAATATTTAAATATCAAAACATCCGTCAATTTGCGCAAACGCACATACCCAAAAACAAACTTCGACACCTCAGGCGTTGTTTCCGGGCACTTGCTGGAATGGCACAATGTTACGTCAAAAAAAATGTAGACGTTTGATTTCGAATTGTGTCAGTTTTATTTCGCCTTCATTGGGCGAGTGATTGGACGATCTCGCCAGAGATTGTCGCTATCTGACAAAAACGGTTCCATAGCCAAACAAGGAAGTGTGTTTATGTCGAAAGAAAAAAACAACGCTATTGATCTTGCTGAACAGGCGTTTGCTCCCTCGTATGCATTGGCTGCACCGAGTTCTGCATACAGCCAGATCGACAGCTTCAGCCATCAGTATGACCGCGGCGGCAATCTCACGGTCAATGGCAAACCTTCATATTCCGTCGACCAGGCAGCGACTCAATTGCTGCGCGATGGTGCTGCCTACCAGGACAAGGACGGCAGCGGCAAAATCGAACTGACCTACACGTTCCTGGCCTCGGCGTCATCGAGCACCCTGAACAAGCATGGGATTACCGGCTTCAATCAGTTCAGCGCTCAGCAAAAAGCCCAGGCAGTGCTCGCCATGCAATCCTGGGCCGATGTCGCTAACGTCACTTTTACCGAGAAGTCCGGGGGCGGCGACGGCCACATGACCTTCGGCAACTACAGTGGCGGCCAGGATGGCGCTGCGGCGTTCGCTTATCTTCCGGGCACGGGCGCGGGTTACGACGGAACCTCCTGGTACCTGACCAACAGCAGCTATACGCCTAACAAGACGCCGGATCTCAATAACTACGGTCGTCAAACCCTGACCCACGAAATCGGCCACACCCTGGGCCTGGCCCACCCTGGCGACTACAACGCGGGTGAAGGCGCACCGACTTACAACAACGCCACCTACGGGCAAGACACCCGCGGTTACAGCGTCATGAGCTACTGGAGTGAAAGCAATACCAGCCAGAACTTCAGCAAGGGTGGTGTCGAAGCGTATTCGTCCGGCCCGCTGATGGACGACATTGCCGCTATCCAGAAACTTTACGGGGCCAACACCAGCACCCGTACCGGAGACACCACCTACGGTTTCAACTCCAACGCCGGTCGCGACTTCCTGGGCGCGGCTTCGTCGTCGGACAAAGTCGTGTTTTCGGTATGGGACGCTGGCGGCAAGGACACCCTGGACTTCTCCGGTTTCACCCAAAACCAGAAAATCAATCTCAATGAGGCCTCGTTCTCCGACGTTGGCGGTCTGGTGGGCAACGTGTCCATTGCCAAAGGCGCGATCATCGAGAACGCGATTGGTGGTTCGGGCAACGACTTGCTGATCGGCAATGGTGTGTCCAATGAGCTGAAGGGCGGTGCCGGCAACGACATCCTCTACGGCGCGAGCGGTGCGGACAAGCTGTGGGGTGGTGCCGGTTCAGACACGTTTGTGTTCGCCGCCAGCAGCGACTCAAAGCCAGGTGTTGTCGATCAGATACTCGATTTTGTCAGTGGCCTGGACAAGATCGACCTGACCGGTATCACCCAAGGCGCGGGCCTGCATTTCGTGAGTTCGTTCACTGGTGCGGTCGGCGATGCGGTGTTGACTAGCTCGAGCGGTAACAGCTTGTTGTCGGTGGACTTCTCCGGGCATGGTGTGGCGGATTTCCTGGTCAGCACCGTAGGTCAGGCAGCCTACTCGGACATCGTGGCCTGATTCAGGGTTGAACAGGAGCGCGGTGCACGCTGCGCCGCGCTTCCTTGCCTCAATGCGCGCAATGCGCAAGGCTACGCGCTGAAGTGAGACGCCCTATGGCCCCTGACGCCTTTACCTACAGAATGATCGTGTTGCTATTAGCGACACTGACGATGTTTCTTGGAGATGTAGCCATGGCAAGCAGCCTGAAATTAGCCGATCCCTCTGAACTCGCCGGGCAATGGCAAGCCACCTTGATGGCCAAAGAGGATTCATCCGAGTCCCGCACTATGCAGGACAAACCGTCGAACGTTTGCCTGATAGACCTTCATCCCAACCAGACTCTGGGCGAGGGCGCCAAGTGCCTTGGGGCCTGGCTGCAAGAGTCGGCCATTGGCTGGTTCACAGAGCCGGACGGGATTGCGATCACCGGCAAAGAAGGCTCAAGAATTTACTTTTTCAGCCGACAGCGTGATGGGCTTTATCAAGGCAATTTGAAGTCAGGTCTGATCATCACGCTTGAGCGCTCTGCGCGTTAGAGCAAATGGCTGGCGGATCTGTGCAGATTTAAATATAGAGCCCGCTGTTGGAGTTAACAGCAGCAAAACAAGACACCCGCTTAATGTCGGCCATGGAAAGTGGATGGTTAATTTGTAAGTGATTGCCGACAAAAAATGTCTCAACTGCGTACGCACAGTTAATTAAATATCTCGCCAGTTCAGGGCGGGAAATATGATCTTGGGAAAAATCAATGAAGATGGCTAAGGCCCCAGCCACCGCTCTGTTATTCAAGGCACTGGGCGACTATAAAAGCATCTTGATCAGCGTCGGTTGTTTTACCGCATTGATCAACGTACTGATGCTGGTTCCGTCGATTTATATGCTGCAAGTCTATGACCGTGTGTTGTCTTCGCAAAACGAAACAACCTTGGCCATGTTGTCGTTAATGGTGGTCGGCTTCTTTGCCTTCATCGGTCTGCTCGAGATCGTGCGCAGCTTCATCGTGATCCGCATTGGCAGCCAACTGGAACGTCGCTTCAACCTGCGGGTGTATCAAGCCGCGTTCGAGCGCAACCTGTTCCAGGGCGAGGGCAATGCCGGGCAGTCCCTTGGGGATCTGACGCACATTCGCCAGTTTGTCACCGGTCCGGCGCTGTTTGCCTTCTTCGACGCGCCGTGGTTTCCGGTCTATCTGTTCGTGATCTACCTGTTCAACTTCTGGCTGGGTGTTTTCGCGACAGTGGGCGCTGTGGTGCTGATTGGCCTCGCTTTCCTCAACGAAACGATGACCAAAAAGCCCTTGGGCGAAGCCGCCGGTTTTTCCCAGAAGTCCAGCCAGTTGGCCACCAGCCACTTGCACAACGCCGAGACCATCCAGGCGATGGGCATGCTCGGCGTGTTGCGCAAACGTTGGTTTCAAGTGCACTCGCGTTTTCTCAGTTTGCAGAATCAGGCCAGCGATACCGGAGCGGTCATCAGTTCCCTCAGCAAAACCCTGCGTCTGTGCCTGCAATCGTTGGTGCTGGGACTGGGCGCGTTGCTGGTGATCAAGGGGGAAATGACCGCAGGGATGATGATTGCCGGTTCGATCCTGATGGGCCGCGTCCTGAGCCCCATTGATCAGTTGATAGCGGTCTGGAAACAGTGGAGTGGCGCAAAGCTGGCCTACCGCCGCCTGGATTCGTTGCTGCAAACCTTTCCACCGAGTGATGAAGCCATGGCGCTGCCGGCACCGAAAGGCCAGATCACCTTCGAACAAGTCAGCGCCGGCCCGCCGGGGCAGCGTGCGGCGACACTGCACATGGTCAACTTCAACCTCGGTGCCGGGGAGGTGATGGGCGTGCTCGGCGCTTCTGGCTCAGGCAAGTCAACATTGGTCCGGGTACTCGTCGGCGTCTGGCCCACCCTCGGCGGCACGGTTCGCCTCGACGGTGCGGACATTCATCGCTGGAACCGCGACGACCTCGGCCCTTACATCGGGTACTTGCCACAAGACATCGAGTTGTTCAGCGGCAGCATTGCCGAAAACATTGCCCGGTTTCGCGAAACAGATCCGCAGAAAGTCGTCGAAGCCGCGCAACAGGCCGGTGTGCATGAACTGATCCTGCGCCTGCCGCAAGGTTACGACACGGTGCTCGGCGAAGACGGCTGCGGCTTGTCCGGTGGTCAGAAACAACGCGTGGCACTGGCCCGTGCGTTGTACGGCAACCCGCGCCTGGTGGTGCTGGACGAACCCAATTCCAACCTCGACACCGTCGGCGAAGCTGCGTTGGCCAGCGCCATCGCGCACATGAAAGCCCAAGGCACCAGCGTGATCCTTGTGACCCATCGATCCTCGGCCTTGGCCCAGGCCGACAAATTGCTGGTGCTCAACGAAGGGCGCTTGCAGGCCTTCGGTCCGAGCCAGGACGTGCTCAAGGCGTTGTCCGGCGCCCAGGAACAACAGCGTGAAAAAGCCGCGCAGGCACCGGGCGGGCTCAGTATGAGCCGGCAGTACCAGCCCACGACAAGGAATACGGGTGTATGAGCAGCGCACGCATGAACTCTGAAAGCGAAGCCATGATGGAACACGATTACATCGCCGAACGCCCAGAACGCGACGCACGCTTCTTCGCGCGCATGGGGTGGATTCTGGCCATCGTCGGCGCCGGCAGTTTCTTCACCTGGGCCAGCCTCGCGCCGCTCGATCAAGGGATTCCGGTGCAAGGCACGGTGGTGGTATCGGGCAAACGCAAAGCCGTGCAATCGATGAGCCCCGGTGTGGTCAGCCGGATTCTGGTGCGTGAGGGTGAATGGGTGAAGCTCGGCCAGCCGCTGTTCCAGCTCGACCAGACCCAGGTCGCGGCCGACGTCGATTCGCTGCAAGCGCAGTACCGCATGGCCTGGGCCAGTGTCGCGCGCTGGGAAAGTGAACGGGACAATCTCAAGCAAGTGAATTTCCCGGCCGAGTTGAGCAAGGATGCCGATCCGCGTTTGGCATTGGTACTCGAAAGCCAGCGGCAATTGTTCAGCAGCCGTCGCGAAGCATTCTTCCGCGAACAGGGTGGGCTGCGCGCCAACATGGAAGGTGCCAGCGCGCAATTGGCCGGCATGCGCCGTGCGCGTACCGACCTGACGGCGCAGGCCAACTCGCTGCACCAACAACTGAGCAACCTGCAGCCCTTGGCGGACAACGGCTACATTCCGCGCAACCGATTGATGGAATACCAGCGTCAACTGTCGCAAGTGCAGCAGCAACTGGCCGAGAACGCCGGCGAAAGCGGCCGGGTGGAGCAGGGCATCCTCGAAGCGAAGCTCAAGCTGCAACAGCACATTGAGGAATATCAGAAAGAGGTCCGCACCCAACTGGCTGACGCGCAACTCAAGAGCGTGACCCTCAAGGAGCAACTGATCTCGGCCGGGTTCAATCTGCAACACAGCGAGATCATCGCCACGGCTGACGGCATCGCGGTCAACCTAGGGGTGCACACTGAAGGCGCGGTGGTGCGTCAGGGCGAGACCTTGCTGGAAATCGTGCCCCAGGGCACTCGTCTGGAAGTCGAAGGGCACCTGCCGATCAACCTGATCGACAAGGTCGGCACCCACTTGCCGGTGGACATTCTGTTCACCGCGTTCAACCAAAGCCGCACGCCGCGAGTGCCCGGCGAAGTCAGCCTGATCTCCGCCGACCAGATGGTCGACGAGAAAACCGGCGCGCCGTACTACGTGCTGCGCAGCAGCGTCAGCGACCAAGCGATGGAAAAGCTCAATGGCCTTGTAATCAAGCCCGGCATGCCGGCGCAAATGTTCGTGCGTACGGGTGAACGTTCACTCCTCAACTATCTGTTCAAACCGCTGCTCGACCGGGCAGGCTCCGCGTTGACCGAGGAATAAGGATGTTCGGCTGTATGAATAAGCTTTTCCTGCTCGTAGCGACCCTGGCGTTGCTGACGTGCAACAGCGTGATGGCCATGGGGCCGTTCGACATTTACGAGCAAGCGTTGCGCAATGATCCGGTGTTCCTCGGCGCGCTAAAGGAACGCGATGCTGGCCTGGAAAACCGCATCATCGGCCGTGCCGGTTTGCTGCCGAAGCTGGGTTACAACTACAACAAGGGGCGCAACGCGTCCAAGGCCACTTACCTCAACGATCGCGGGCAAAACCAGACCGATGATCGCAACTACAGCAGTTATGGCTCAACCCTGACCCTGCAACAGCCGTTGATCGATTACGAAGCCTATGCGGCCTACCGCAAAGGCGTGGCGCAGTCGTTGTTTGCCGATGAGGCGTTTCGCGGCAAGAGCCAGGAGCTGCTGGTGCGGGTGCTGGAAAACTACACCAAGGCGCTGTTCGCTCAGGACCAGATCGACATTGCGCTGGCCAAGAAGAAGGCCTTCGAACAGCAGTTCCAGCAGAACGAGCAGATGTTCCGCCAGGGCGAGGGCACGCGCACCGATACACTTGAGTCCGAATCCCGTTACGAACTGGCGACGGCTGAAGTCATCGAGGCACGCAACGAGCAGGACGCGTCCTTGCGTGAACTGGGCGCGTTGATTGGTGTACCGACGATTGACATCGTGGACCTGGCGCCACTGGATCAGAATTTCCAGACCTTCAGCCTGCAACCGGCCAGTTACGCCAGCTGGCATGAGATGGCCGTGGCGAATAACCCGACCCTCGCTTCACAGCGCCAAGCCGTGGAAGTGGCGCGTTACGAAGTTGAACGCAATCGTGCCGGGCATCTGCCGAAAGTCAGCGCCTATGCCTCGGTGCGCCAGAACGAATCGGAAAGCGGCAATACCTATAACCAGCGATACGACACCAACACCATCGGTATTGAAGTCAACGTGCCGCTGTATGCCGGTGGCGGGGTGTCGGCGTCCACCCGTCAGGCCAGCCGCACGATGGAGCAGGCCGAATACGAACTGGACGGCAAGACCCGCCAAACCCTGATCGAGCTGCGCCGACAGTTCAGCGCCTGCCTGTCGGGAGTGAGCAAGCTACGCGCTTATCAAAAAGCCCTGGTGTCTGCCGAAGCGCTGGTGGTGTCGACTAAGCAAAGCATTTTGGGCGGTGAACGCGTCAACCTGGATGAGTTGAACGCGCAACAACAACTATTTACCACCCGCCGCGATCTGGCGCAGGCACGCTATGACTACTTGATGGCCTGGACCAAATTGCACTACTACGCCGGAACGTTGAGCGAGCAGGACCTTGCCAAGGTAGACGAGGCTTTCGGTCAGGGCCCAAAGACTCAGTAAACCGGACGTGTAGCGGTTGCCGAAGGCTGCCACAGGAAATATCTGTATTTACAGGTGCCTTTCGAGGCAAAAAAGGGATTTTGGCAACACAACTAAGGACGGTAGTTTGATGATTTACAAGCACAACACACTGGCCGTGCTCTGCGCGCTGGCCACACTCGGACAGGCGCACGCTGCGCCCTACGTGGAAAGCGGACGCGCAGGCGACCCCAACAGCTGGCGCAGCGCAGAATTCAATGCCGATTGGGGCGTGGGCGCGATCAACGCACAGGACGCCTACGCCGCCGGTTACAGCGGCAAGGGCGTGAAACTGGGGGTCTTCGACCAACCGGTCTACGCTCAACACCCGGAGTTCTCCGGCGCCAATAAAGTGATCACGTTGGTCACCAGCGGAATCCGCGAATACACCGACCCGTACATTCCGGTCAACGCCGGGGATGCATTTCGGTACGACGGCGCGCCTACCGTCGGCTCCAACGGCAAGCTCGGTGCCCATGGCACCCACGTTGGCGGGATCGCAGCCGGCAGCCGCGATGGTGGCCCGATGCAGGGTGTGGCGTTTGGCGCGCAAATCATCAGCGCTGACAACGGTGACCCGGGCCCGGAAGATGGCATTATTCGCGGCAACGACGGCGCGGTGTACAAGGCTGGATGGGATGCCCTGATCGCCAGCGGCGCGCGGATCATCAACAATAGCTGGGGCATTGGCATTACCGATCGCTTTGACCTGGGCGGACGCGACCCGGCGTACCCGCATTTCACCGTGCAGGATGCGCAGTTGCAGTTCAACGAAATCCAGTCACTGCTCGGGACCAAACCGGGCGGCGCCTATGACGGTGCAATGGCCGCCGCGCGTAGCGGCATCGTGACGATCTTCGCCGCCGGCAACGACTACAACTTGAACAACCCGGACGCCATTGCCGGGCTGGGCTATTTCGTTCCGGAAATTGCGCCGAACTGGGTCACCGTCGCGGCATTGCAAATGAATCCGGACCTCACCAGCCCGAACCCTTACACCATCAGTACGTTCTCATCGCGCTGCGGCTACACCGCCAGCTTTTGCGTGTCGGCGCCCGGCAGCAAAATCTACAGCTCGATCATCGGCGGCACCAATGCCGATAATGTCACCACCGGTTACGCCAATTACAACGGCACCTCGATGGCAGCGCCGCACGTTGCAGGCTCCATGGCGGTGCTGATGGAGCGCTTCCCGTACATGACCGGCGCACAAGTCGCCAGTGTGCTGCGCACCACGGCCACCGACCTCGGTGCACCGGGTGTCGACGCGTTATACGGGTGGGGCATGATCAATCTGCGCAAAGGCATTGATGGCCCTGGGATGTTCGTCACCGAACAGGACATTCCCGAAGAGTTCCGGATTCAGGGCGCCTACGGCTCCAGTCAGTTTGTCGCCGATTTGCCGGGCATCGGCGCGATCATTGACGCTGGCAAACCCACCGAACGTGTGTGCACGGATGTGCACTGCGGACTCGATGTCTGGCGCAACGATATCTCCGGCCATGGTGGCCTGACCAAACAGGGCATCGGCACGCTGGTCCTGACTGGCGCCAACACCTACGCCGGCCCGACACTGGTCAATCAGGGCCGATTGGCCATCAACGGTTCGCTGGCTTCGACGGTCACCGTCAATGACAGCGGCATTCTCGGCGGTAACGGTCGCATCGGCGGGTTGACCGCCAAAAGCGGCGGCACCGTGGCGCCAGGCAACTCCATCGGGACCTTGCACGTGGCGGGCGACGTGACCTTCGAGCGCGGCTCGACGTACGCCGTGGAGTTGTCGCCGACGAGCAGTGACGAGATCGTCGCCAGCGGCAAAGCGGTGATCGATGGCGCCACCGTCAGCCTGTCCCTGGAAAACAGTCCGACACTGCTGTCTACGAGCGAAGTGAACTCCCTGCTCGGCCATCAATACAACATTCTGCAGGCGGCCGGCGGGATCCAAGGGCATTTTGGTGCGGTGGTGCCAGACTACCTGTTTATCGGGGGCATTCTTGATTACTCGGCCAACGGTATTCAGCTGGCGGTAGAGCGCAACGCCACCTCATTCAGCAGCGTCGGCCAGACGCCGAACCAACGTGCGGTTGCCGCAGCTGCCGAGCAACTCGGTGCAGGCAACACGCTGTACGAAACCTTGCTGCTGTCGCCAACCGCTGTCGTCGCTCAGCAAGCCTTCCAGCAATTGTCCGGCGAAATTCATCCGGCCATTGGCACGCTGCTGATCAACGACAGCCGTTACCTGCGCGATGCTGTCGGTGAACGCCTGCGTGAGCGTGACTTGTTCAACGCCGCCGCGCCCACCGATGACCGCAGCAACGCCTGGCTGAAAGTCCTCGGCGCCTGGGGCAAGAGCGATGGCGGGCAGGACAATGCCAGTTCCAACAGCTCCATCGGCGGCTTGCTGGCCGGGGTCGACGGTCTGATCACTGATAACACGCGACTGGGCTTTGTCACCGGTTACAGCGACAGCTCGTTGAGCATGGGCGATGGCACGCATTCGTCGGCCTCGGTCGACAGCTATCACTTGGGCACGTACCTGGGCCATGAAATCGACGCGCTGCGCTTGAGCGTTGGCGGCGCTTACAGCTGGCATCGCATCGATGTCAAACGCGATCTGCAATTCGGCGATGTCAGCGGCAAACAGAAATCCAAACGCGACGCGACCACCGCGCAAATGTTCACCGAAGCGGCGTATCGCCTGGACGTCCAACCGCTGGCGCTTGAGCCGTTCGCCAACCTGGCTTACGTGCACTTGAGCAGCGACAGCTTCACCGAAAAAGGCGATGCCGCCGCACTCAAGGGCGGTGAAGACAACCGTGACGCCGTGCTTTCAACCCTGGGCCTGCGGGCGAGCAAAGCGATTGCCCTGTCGGACAAACAGCAGCTCGAACTGTCCGGCACGCTGGGTTGGCAACACAACCTGAGCAGCACCCAATCCGAAGAGCACCTTGCGTTCGTCAACGGCAATACCGCGTTCAGCGTGCAAAGCGTCTCACTGGATCGCAACGCCGCCGTGATCGGTGCCCGCGCCGGTTTGGCGCTGGCGCAGGATGTTCGCGTAAGTCTGGATTACAACGGGCTGATCGGTTCCACCGAAAAAGACCATGGCGTGGGTTTGACGCTGGACTGGCGGTTCTGATCATGCACTAAAGGCTCCGGGCGCTTCGTGATCGAGGCGTCCCGGTTGTGCGCCATCTCTGACAACGCCAACAAAAGAGAGGCAATAGCAATGGGTGTGTACGACTACAAAAACTTCAGTACAGCGGATTCCAAAGCCTTGTTTACCGACGCCATGGCGATCGCGGCGCACGGGGCGTCGGTAAGGGCCCCTTCGCGAGCAAGCCCGCTCTCACTTTTGATATTTGTCGCATGGTCACTGAAGAACAAGTGTGGGAGCGGGCTTGCTCGCGAAGAACGATAAAGCGAAATCCTATAAAACCGCGTCCTCAGTCTTCCTTGCGAACCGTGGCCACGTCCTTGGCATTGACTTTAATCTTCGTACCGGAAATATCCTCAAATTCATAGAACCCATCCTTGGTCTTGGTTTTCGGCATGTCCTTGGTCAAATACTGGGTGCCGTTCTGCAGGGTTACCACCGTGGGCGTCGAGCAACCGGCCAGCACCAACAACGCCGCTGCGGCCAGCGGCAAAACCAGGGTTTTGATGTTCATGTCCACCTCTCACAATGCTGAAAAAAACCTCTATGCCGGTTGGTGCCATCGATTGGCAGAAAGTTCGATGCACGCCCGAAAATGACCGAATAACTCCGCCGCTTATCTTTTTCCATTTGCACGGCACGGCGAGTAGCTGTTATCTGTACGCATAACCAGTACTCGCTTGCCATGGCGCTTTTCCTTGTGACTGCAAATCCCCTCGACGACCCGTTCTATTACCTCAACAACTTCATGCAAGTGCTTGACTGGCTTGAACATCGTTATGCCGACCTATTAAGCGTAGAGGAACAAGCGTTCATCCGTGATTTCAGCCAGCTTCCCAAGGAGTCGAGGGCGCTGCTGGTCAGGATGGTGATGCGCAAGGGCGTGCATTTCAGGGCCGGCAAACTGAGTTATGCCGAAATTGGTGACATCGTTAGCGCGGCCGAACCGTTGCTGGCGGCAGGCTGGATCACTGATCTTTCACCCTTGCACATCGAGGAGCTGTTTGACGTGCTGCTCAAGGCCGAGATTGTTGACTGCCTTGGCGATGCAATTGATCAGCCGAAAGGCAAGAAAAGCGATTGGTTGCCGCTGCTGAGCGAACAATTTCCCGAGCCACAAAGCTTTACCCAATGGTGCCCGGTATTGAATGACCGGCTGTTGACCCTGACCATCATGGACCTGTGTGACCGTTTTCGACTGATGTTCTTCGGCAACCTCTATCAGGACTGGTCCGAGTTTGTGCTGGCCGACCTCGGCATTTTTACCTATGAAAAAGTCGAATTCAGCGCCGAGTCCCGAGGCTTGCGTAGCCGTGAGGACGTGGACGCGTGCCTGTTCCTCTATCGATGCCAACAGCGTTTCGAAGCGGGCGACCCGTTGGCGTCTATCGTCGAGCAGATCAAAGGTCTGACACTCGGCAATACGTGGCTGCAGCGTCGTCGTGGCAAGTTGCTGTTCCAGATCGGTCAGCACTGCGAGCGTATCGCCGATTTTTCCAGCGCGCTGACGATTTACCGCGAATGCGCCTATCCCGGCGCACGGGTGCGGTTGATTCGTGTACTGGAGCGTTGCGGTGAGTACCAGCTCGCCCTGGACCTTGCCGTCGATGCGCAGCAATTGCCCGAAAGTGCCACCGAGCATCAGCACTTATTGCGTGTGCTGCCCAGGCTGAGGCGCAAACTCGGCGGTCCGGCGCTCAAGCGAGCCGCCCCCCGACCCATGCAGCGCCTGGACCTCCAATTGCCCAGAACCGATCTGGCACTGTCGGTGGAATATTACGTACAGGCGCATCTGGAAGAAGAACAGGCGCCCGTGCATTACGTCGAGAACAGCCTGATCAACTCGCTGTTCGGGCTGTTGTGCTGGCCGGCCATTTTCGCGCCACTGCCGGGGGCGTTCTTTCACCCGTTCCAGCGTGGGCCGGTCGACCTGTTGCATGACGACTTTTGCGCGCGCCGTGCCGAGCTGTTCGAGGCATGCATGGCCGAACTCGATGACGGTCGTTACCCGCAGACGATTCGAGAGCGTTATGCCGCCAAGTGGGGCGTGCAGTCACCGTTCGTGTTTTGGGGTGTACTGAACGATTCGTTGCTGGATCAGGCGCTCGATTGTCTGCCGGCGGAACACCTCAAGCACTGGTTTAACCGATTGTTGCTGGACATCAAGGCCAACCGCGCCGGCATGCCGGACCTGATCCAGTTCTGGCCGCAGGAAAAAACCTACCGCATGATCGAAGTCAAAGGCCCCGGCGACCGCCTGCAGGACAACCAATTGCGCTGGCTGGAGTTCTGTCATGAGCATCAAATGCCCATCGCCGTCTGTTATGTGCAATGGGCGGAGCAGGCCACTTGAGCTACAGCATTGCGGTACGGGCACTGTGTGAATTTACCGCCAAGGTCGGCGACCTGGACCTGCGTTTCACCCCCTCACCGACGGCGCTGGAAGGTATGGTCGGGCACCGCACGGTCGCTTCCCGGCGCAATGATGGTTATCAAAGTGAAGTGGCCCTGGAAGGCGAGTACAAAACGTTACGGGTAAAGGGCAGGGCGGATGGTTATGACCCCGCGCAAAACTGCCTGGAAGAAGTCAAAACCTATCGCGGCGACCTAAGCAAACAACCGGCCAACCACCGACAGCTGCACTGGGCGCAGGCGAAGATCTATGGCTGGTTGATGTGTCGCAAGCTGGACTTGGCGCAGATCAACCTGGCGCTGGTGTATTTCGACATCGTCAGTGAAAAGGAAACCTGTCTGGTCGAGGCGTTCAGTGCGGCACAACTGCAGCCGTTCTTTGAACACCATTGCACGTTGTTTCTGCACTGGGCCGAGCAGGAAATGGCCCACCGTGACGCGCGCAATCAGGCGGCGCAGCAACTGGCGTTCCCCTATGCGGGGTTTCGTGCGGGCCAGCGTCATCTGGCCGAATCAGTGTTCAAGGCTGTCAGTACGGGGCGCTGCCTGATGGCGCAGGCGCCGACCGGTATCGGCAAAACCGTGGGCACGCTGTTCCCGATGATCAAGGCGCTGGCGCCGCAGAAACTCGACAAGGTGTTCTTTCTCACCGCCAAGACGCCGGGGCGAAAGCTCGCATTGGATGCGGCGCAGGTGATCGTGCAAAGCGCCGATGCGCCGCCGCTTCGGGTGTTGGAGATGATCGCCCGGGACAAAGCCTGCGAGCATCCGGACAAAGCCTGTCACGGCGACTCCTGCCCGTTGGCACGGGGATTCTATGATCGCTTGCCTGCCGCTCGACAGGCCGCCAGTAAACTGAGCCTGTTGAATCAGGCGACCTTGCGCGAGGTAGCAATTGCGCATGAAATTTGCCCCTATTACCTGAGTCAGGAAATGGCCCGGTGGGCCGATGTGGTGGTCGCGGACTACAACTATTACTTCGATTTCAGTGCGCTGCTGTTCGGGCTCGCCCAAGCCAATAACTGGACCGTCGCTGTGCTGGTCGACGAAGCCCACAATCTGGTGGAGCGCGGCCGGCAGATGTACAGCGCCAGTCTCGACCAGTCGACTTTCAACGGCGTGCGCAAAAACGGCCCTGAAGCACTGAAAAAATCCTTGCAGCGGGTCAATCGGGAATGGAATGCCTTGCATAATCAGCAACCCAGTGCGTACCAGGCGTACGACAGGGCGCCGGAAAAACTGCTCCAGGCTTTGTCCTCGTGCTGCGCGAGTATCGGTGATTATCTGAACGATCATCCGCAGGGGCTGGACAGTGCGCTGCAAAGTTTCTATTTCGAGATGCTGCAATTCTGTCGGGTCGCCGAACTCTTTGATGAACAGTTCCTGTTCGACATCAGCAAGCGCGACTTGGATCGCCAACGCCCGCTGTCGCAGCTGTGCTTGCGCAACGTAGTGCCGGCAGGTTTCATCCGCCCACGGCTGACCGCTGCGCGCAGCACCGTGCTGTTTTCGGCGACGCTGAGCCCGCGGCATTACTACGCCGACCTGCTGGGCACGCCTGCGAACACGGTGTGGATCGACGTGGAATCACCGTTTCACGCCGACCAGTTACAGGTGCACATCGTCAGCCAGATTTCGACACGCTTCGTCCACCGGCAGGCGTCGCTCGTCCCCATCGTCGAGCTGATCGCACGGCAATTCGCGGAGCGACCCGGTAACTATCTGGCGTTTTTCAGCAGCTTCGATTATTTGCAGCAAGTGGCGCAGTTACTGGCCGAGCGTCACCCCCACATTACGCTGTGGTCGCAGTCCCGCGGAATGGGCGAAGCCCAGCGCCAGGACTTTCTCGACCAGTTCACCGCACACAGCCAGGGCGTCGGCTTTGCGGTGTTGGGCGGCGCATTTGGTGAGGGTATCGATTTGCCGGGCGCACGGTTAATCGGCGCGTTCATCGCCACACTGGGCCTGGCGCAACTCAACCCGATCAACGAACAGATTAAACACCGCATGGCCGCCATTTTCGGTGCCGGTTATGACTACACCTACCTGTTTCCAGGCGTACAAAAAGTGGTGCAGGCTGCTGGACGGGTGATCCGCACCCAGCAGGATCAGGGGATGGTGATGCTCATCGATGACCGGTTTGGCGAGAGCAAGGTCAAACAGCTGTTCCCACGCTGGTGGTCGATTGAACCGCCGCATTTTCGCGGTATCGAGTAGGAATATTCCCTTTAAAAAACAGCGACATATCTTGAAAGACACGCCGATTTAAACAAACGCCGAATCAGCGCTTTATTCAAAGGGCAGGCAATCATTTCCAAGCGATTCTTTCATAAGGAAATCAAGGTATGTCAGTAACACCGCAATACGTTTACTCCCCGGATCAGGTCACTGCCGTCTTCAATGAAATCAAAGCGACGTTGTTCCGCGGCATCACTGCCCAGGCGACACAGATCACGGTGTATGAACGCGGCCTCGGCGGGTTGAAAGAGCGGGTGTCGCGCTTTATACCAAAGACGCGACCGAGGTAACCCCTCCAACGGCACCGACCGCGTGCAGCACCTATGCCGACATCATCAATAACCACGTCTACACCAAGAGGGAGCGTGAAGAGATGCTGAAGGAATGCCACCTGGCACTATTCAAAACCCAGGCACACGCCACACTGGTGCCTGACTTCGTCTACAACGACTTGCATGCCTGCATCGTCAAATACGTGTCCCGATAAGTCGTACCCATTCGGCGGCAAAGCGATGACAGTCTCCCGGCCAGCGAGCGGTCAACAACTGGCCATCGCTCACGACAAAACCTCGTTGTGGCTGGTCCGCCGAATCACGTACGGCGAGAAAGGGGCCCCGCAGGAAATCGGCGGGGCTGGAAAGGGCGGCAGTGACTTGCGCCTCGACCGTCTGCGGGTAAGTTCGGTAATAACGCCCAAGCCAGGGCGCGGTCATTGCCCAGGCAGGCAGCTCCATGGAGTTAGCCACCAACGCGGTGACCTTGCGACCCCGTAGTACAGAACATTCGGTATCGGGGTCGAGGGTGCGGGCCAGCAGCAACACACCGTGACACACTGCGGCCACCGGTTTGTCTGCCTTAAAGAAATGCAAGGCAATCCGCTGTGCCTCTGCAGATTCCAGCAAGCTGCGCATGCCCTTGGCGTGGCCGCCGGGGATCAAGCACCCGTCGAACTTGCTCGGGTCCACAGCGTCATAGGACAGCGGTTGACGAAATGATGCGTCTTCGGTCATTTGCCTGTAGCGGGCAAGGTCGGGCTTGCGTGTCATCAGTAACGGGTTGAGCGGACCAAAGCCAATCTCCACCAGGCGCGAATCGGCGTAGGCCGGCAACCCCTGCGGGGTGGCAAAGCTCACTTCGATCCCGGCACTGCGCATCGCTTGCCAAGGCACGCTGCTTTCGGTCGGGTCGTAGTCGGAGATCGGCAACAGCATCAGAATCATGGGGGCGCCCTACATCAGCCTCAAAGGGCATTTGGCGTCGAGCATAGGTGGTTTGAGGCGTGCATTCCACTGAACCGAGGTGATGCAGCTTTCCAAACCTACGGTTTGCCGCATACTCCATAAAAACAGTCGTTACGGGTGTGATCGATGAGTGATGTGCCATCCAAAACCAAGTCCATCGAGGAGATGCGCTTTCGCCTGCTGATTGACGCTGTGGTGGACTACGCGATCTACATGATCGATCCCGACGGCATCATCACCAGCTGGAACTCGGGTGCCCGGCGTTTCAAAGGCTACGAGGAAGCGGAGATTCTCGGCCAACACTTTTCGCGGTTCTATACAGACGAAGACCGACGTGCCGGTTTGCCCCAACGGGCGCTGGACACGGCCATCAATGAAGGCCGTTTCGAAGGCGAAGGCTGGCGGGTGCGCAAGGACGGTACGCACTTCTGGTCGCACGTGGTGATTGACCCGATTATCGACCCTGCCGGCAAGTTGTTGGGGTTCGCCAAGATCACCCGGGATCTCACCGACCGTAAGATGGCTGAGGAAACCCTCAAGCAAAGCGAGCAGCAATTCAGGTTGTTGGTGCAAAGCGTCACGGACTACGCCATCTACATGCTGGCCCCCGATGGGTGCCTGACCAACTGGAATCAAGGCGCCCAGCGCATCAAGGGCTACCGTCCCGAAGAAGTGATCGGTAAACACTTTTCGATTTTCTACACTCCCGAAGACCGAGAAGCCGGTGAACCGCAACGGGCATTGGAAACGGCTACCCGAGAAGGGCGATTCGAAAACAAGGCTTGGCGCGTGCGCAAGGACGGTACACGATTTTACGCTCACGTCGTGGTGGACCCGATCTGGGGCGAGACCGGCACCCTGTTTGGTTTTGCCAAGATCACTCGCGATATCACCGAGGCGACCCTGGCCCAGCAAGACCTTGAGCGAACCCGCGAGGCGCTGTTCCAGGCGCAGAAAATGCAAGCCATCGGCCAGCTGAGCGGCGGGATCGCCCACGACTTCAACAACCTGTTAACGGTGATCCTGGGCAACCTCGAAATCGTGCGCAAACGCGTCGCGGATGATCCGAAAGTCATGCGCCTGATCGACAATGCCACTCAGGGTGCCTTGCGCGGTGTCTCGTTGACCCAACGCATGCTGGCGTTCGCCCGACGTCAGGAACTCAAGTCCGAATCCGTTGACATCCCTGCTTTGGTTGAGGGCATCAGCGGCCTGTTGCGCAGTTCCCTGGGGCCAGCGGTCCAACTCGACACTTGCTTTTCGCCAGGGCTGGTGCCGGTCATGGCGGACAATAATCAGCTCGAACTGGCTGTGCTCAACCTTGCGACCAATGCCCGCGATGCCATGCCCCATGGCGGCAAAATCACGATAAGCGCCCAAACAGAAGATGTTCACGAACATTCAGCGTTGTCCCTGGCGCCGGGCCAATATGTTTGCATGAGCATCACCGATACCGGTGAGGGCATGGATGCGGGCACCCTGGCCTCAGCCATGGACCCGTTCTTTACCACCAAAGGCGTCGGAAAGGGTACCGGACTGGGGTTGTCGATGGTTCATGGCTTTATCGAACAACTGGGCGGGCGATTCATCCTCAAGAGCCAGTCAGGCAGTGGCACCAGGGCCGAATTGTGGCTACCCGTCGCCACGACGGCGTCAGTAATCACCAGAGATGTCGACGACGAGGCAGTGCCCCCCGAGTACAGACTGTCGGTCCTGGTCGTGGACGACGACAGTCTGGTGCTGACGAGCACCGGCCTGTTGCTCGAAGACCTCGGCCACCGGGTAATCAGTTCGACTTCCGGCGCACAAGCGTTGGAGCTTTTCGCCAGCACGCCAGATATCGATCTGGTCATTACCGACATGGCCATGCCGCAGATGAATGGCGCACAACTGGCGCATGCCATCCGGGTCATGAGACCTGAGGTGCCAATCGTCCTTGCCACCGGTTATGCGGAGCGTCTGGAAGGCTTTGCGCTCGAACTGCCACGCTTGTCCAAACCGTTCACCCAGCTGAACCTGGTGGAAATCATCGCCCTGGCCATGAAGTGACAGGCATTTGTAGCAGCGGGTGCAACGTTCGCCAGCTGCTACAAAGTGCGTTGTGGCTAGGATCAAGCAGCGAGATTGCGATCGCTCAGTTCTTTTTTGTACTTCGCCTTCAGCGTTTCCATCTGCGCGCCCAGTTCTTCCAGAGTCGCTTTGCCCAGCAGTTTATTCGCCTGCGGGAACATCTCCGTTTCTTCCTCTTCGATGTGGTGCTCCAGCAGTTCTTTGACCACTTTGACTCGACCTGCAAATTCGGGAGTGGAAGGGTCGGTGACTTTCAAGTCGGGTAGCACCAGTGAGTCTACGGTGCGGTGTTCTTCCTTGGCTTCGTAATACATCACGTCCTGGTCCTTGCCACCGGCCTTTTTAAAAGCCGGATACAGGACTTCTTCCTCAAGTCGCGTATGAATGCTGATTTCCATCTCCAGCTTGGCCAGCAACTCCGTGCGCTTTTTAACACCGCGCTCAGTGGATTCGCTCAATTGGCTCAGGATGCCTTTTACACGTTCATGGTCAGCTTTCAACAGATCGATAGCGTTCATGGTCAAGTCTCTCAAGTCGTCACGGGGATGAGCGCGCACGGTCTCAATGGCCGATAGTCGCTTGACTGGATTTAGCAGGAGTCGTGCCGACTTTTGACGGGTATCAACCTCTTTAAAAATCAGACAGTTAAGCCAATTGATGGCTAACTGCGCTCGTGCAGGCTGCATGAGTCCGGTGTTTGCCTCATGCAGTTCGCGGTGTAGCTTGAGCGACCAGGCAAACACCTCATTTCAGGGGCAAAAAAAGGCCCGGCAGTTGCCGGGCTTCTTTTTCACGCTCAGGCTCGGTATTCGAGCTGCTCGCGCAGATGATGGGAGTGGCTGACGGACAGTGGAATCGGCGGAAAATCCTCGTTGAGCAAACGCAGATGCTCAATCGCTTCTTGAAATTTCAAATCCGCTTTGCGACGCAGCGCTTGATAGCGATCAAACAGCTCCACATCCAGATCGCTGCCGTCGAGCATTTCGAAAGCACAACGGCTCAGGTCCTGGGCCTCTTCGAACATCTGACGGTTACGTTCCAAGGCGAATGCCCGGCAAGCTTTGATTTCATCAGGGGAGGAACATTCGATCATGACCGGCACCTTTATTTATTTTCCCGGGGTTCCTTTTAATAGGCGTCGTTGCCACAGTGGAACCGAACCTGTCGGATCCTGCGATGTACAAACATGGCGGGATTAAATGATGTGACTGCCGGGAGAAAGAGGGATTTCAATTTTTCGCAGTGAAAAATTCGATAAATCAGCTCGCAAAAATTTAGAAAAAAATCAAATAATTTGTTTTTTATGCCGCTCGTACCGGGCAAGGGTGGGCTGGGTGGTCATGCCATGAATCAGGATGCTCAACGCGACCACCGATAGCGTCAGGTCGGTACACAGTGCTGCCACTGACTGCCCGAGCCCGTGGTTGAGCGCGTAAAACAGGTAATAGAGACTGCCGATGCCGCGTATGCCGAACCAACCGATCAATGCCCGCTGACGCCAGTCCAGCAAACGGCCCCATGGCATAACGGCGACACTTAGCGGTCGGATCAGGCAAAACAGCACGCCGCCGATGGGCAGGGCTCGCCAATCCCAATGAGCGACCAGCACTACGCCCAACAGGGTCACCAGAAACACCTCCATCGCCCGCTCTACGAGGCTGCCGAAGGCGAGCATGTCACTCATCATGATGCCCGCCGCGACTTGCCCGCCGTCCAGATGGTCGGTGTTGCCACGCATGGCATGTTGCGGTTCGACGTTCTGGTGACCCACCACGGGCTGGACCAGGTGCTCGGCGGGCTCTTGCGATTCGCCTGTAGTGCTGACCTCGGCCTGACGCAAACCCAGGCCGGCGGCGAACACCGAGAGAAATCCATAGGCATGCATGGATTCGGCCCCGACATAGGCCAGGGCGATCAGGGCGAGGGCAAGATAATCATTCGGCGACAACGTACTGTCATCGTTCTGGATCCGCAGCGACAACGCCACACGCCCGATGCCGCGTCCCATCCAATAACCCGTTAGCAATCCGGCGGGAACGGCCCAGAGCAGACTTTTCAGCGCCCAGTGGCCCAGCCAACCGGGATCGCCCTCGTGTTGCAGCAGGAGCAATCCGAGAATCACGAACGGAAACGCAATGCCATCGTTAAGACCGGCTTCGCCCGACAGACCGAAACGCACACTGTCGTCATCCCGCGCATCGTTGACCTGCACAAGGGCGGCCAACACCGGGTCGGTTGGCGCCAGAATCGAGCCGATCAAAACAGAGGCGCCCCACGACACGCCGAAGCCGTAGTGCAACAGCAGACAGACACCACCAATGGTCAAGACCATGACCGGCCCGGCCAGCCCGAAAGCGATTCGCCAGGTCTTGTCCTTGAGCGGCAGGCGCAACTTCAGGCCGCAGACAAACAACGAAAAGAGCACCGCGACTTCCGTCAGGTGCTCCATCCAGTCAGCCGCGTCATTGGCGTTCACCTTCAACAAACCCAGCGCGCCGGGCCCGATGGCCGCGCCGAGCACCAGGCACACCGCCGACGTGGTCACCGGCATCCAGCGCAGGTACGAGGATGTCAGCGCCAGCGTCAACAGCACGGCCCCCAGCACCGCCACCCATAGAATGAAGCTCATGTCTTAACTCGCCGGGCAGGAGGTGCGTCGCAGACGCTGATGCAATTAACCAACTGTAGCGCGCAGGTATTCAGGCGACAGCAGGTTGAACCACACCAGAATCATTTCCACCAGAATAGTCACTAAAACCAGCAAACCCACGCCCCACACGCTGGCGGCGTATAGCAGGCCTTGTTCCTTGCGCTCGTGCATGAAGGTCGGCAAGCCGACAAACAACAAGAACGTCGAGTAGATCGACGCAGCGCCGAGCACAAGAATCGCGAGCCAACGACTCGGGTACAACCCGGCGAGGCCCGCCAGGAAAAACGGTGTCACGGTATACGCGGCAAACCCGATGCATTGATTTAGGGTAGGGCGGGCGTCAAACGTACGTGACATCCAGCGAATGAAACCGCCCATCACCACGACACCGGCGACAATGGTCACGTACAGCAACACGCAGAGTTGCATGGCGCTGGCACTGCTGAGCTTGACCGTTTCGTTCTCGGCCAGGCTCCAGCCGACGTACGTGGTCCCGATAAACAGGCACACGGCGGGGATCAACGCGAGCAGCAGTAAATGAGCGAGGTAATGGCGCGGGTGCGTTTCTTCTTCGCGACGGATATCGGTCCACGCGAAGTTAGGTTGGGTGAAGAGTTTCACGATAGGTGCAGACATGACGATCTCCTCAGCGACCCATAACCGGGGGCTTATTGCTATTGAGGGGGCGTATTTGCCATGGGTTCATTTTTTCGGGTGGAACCCGCCCTGTGACAGCAGCCAAACGCGGCTCAAGCCTTCGGCAGCTGCCACAGGTCAGGGTTCACAGGATCGGCTTACCGCCGGTGATGCCATAGCGTTGACCGGTGATATAACTGGCCTCGTCCGATGCCAGCAACACATAAATCGGCGCCACTTCCACCGGTTGCCCCGGCCGCCCCAGCGGCGTCTGCGAACCAAAATTTTGCACTTCGTCTTCCGGCATTGTCGAAACAATCAACGGCGTCCAGATCGGCCCCGGCGCCACGCTGTTCACCCGAATGTTCTTCGGCCCGAGCATCTGCGCCAGTCCACCGGTGAAGTTGGCAATAGCGCCCTTGGTGGTGGCGTAAGCGAGGAGCGTCGGCTTGGGCAGGTCCGAGTTCACCGAGCTGGTGTTGATAATCGAACTCCCCGGTTTCATATGCTTGAGTGCGGCTTTGCTGATCCTGAACATAGCGGTGATGTTCACATCGAAGGTCATCACCCATTCTTCGTCTGTGATGTCCTCAACGTTGTCGTGACTCATCTGGAACGCGGCGTTATTCACCAGAATGTCGATGCGCCCGAATCGCTCGATGGTCTTGTCCACCAAGGCCTGGCAGTGGTCTTTTTGCGCGATATCGCCAGGCAGCAGCAGGGTTTGGCGACCGGCCTGTTCAACCCAATGGGCGGTTTCCTGCGCGTCTTCGTGTTCATTCAGGTAGGCAATGGCGACATCCGCACCTTCGCGAGCGAAGGCAATGGCCACCGCGCGGCCGATGCCGCTGTCGGCGCCGGTGATCAAGGCGATCTTGCCCTGCAGACGGCCTGAGCCTTTATAGGAGTGCTCACCGCAGTCGGGGACGGGGTCCATTCTTCGCTGCGAACCGGGGACGGGTTGAGCTTGCTTTGAGAAAGGGGGTTTTGGATAGTCGGTCATCTTCAATCTCCGGGTTCAAGTCAATCGGGTCAAAGGGTTGACCCTGGCATTTTGGCTTGAGTTCGGTTGGATTTCAGCGTGCCGACGACTTACTGAAGTACACATACATCCTTTGTAGGAGCGAGCAAGCTCGCTCCTACAGGGGGAGGTGGTGATGTTGAGAGAAAATCAGGCCTTGCGATTACCCAAGCTGCGCTCCATCCGCGCAATACCTTCTTCAAGCAACGCGCGTGGGCAGCCGAAGTTAAGGCGGACGAATTGCCCGGCGTCATCGCCGAAATCCAGGCCTGGGCTCAAACCGACTTTGGCTTCTTCCAGGAAAAATTGCTGCGGGTTGTCCAGTCCCAGCGCCGAGCAATCGAGCCACGCCAGGTAGGTGCTTTGCGGCACGTTCATGGTGACACCCGGCAGGCGGGTGCGAACGGCGTCGACGAGGTAATCGCGGTTGTTTTGCAGGTAGGTACTCAGTTCAGCCAGCCATGGCCCGGCTTCGCTGTAGGCGACGCGGGTGGCTTCCAGGCCCAGCGGGTTGACGCTGTCGACCATGCCGCAACGGGCGTGGTTGACTTTCTCGCGCAGGACGCGGTCCTGAATGATCATGAACGAGGTCTTCAGGCCGGCGATGTTGTAGGCCTTGCTCGCCGACATCAGCGTGATCGTGCGCCGGGCAATGTCCGGGCTCAGTGTCGCCATCGGAATGTGCTTACGCCCGTCGAAGCACAGTTCGGCGTGGATCTCGTCCGAGATGATCCAGGCACCCTGTTCCAGGCAGATGTCGGCAATCGCTTGCAGTTCTTCGCGCGGGAAGGCTTTGCCCAGCGGGTTGTGCGGATTGCTCAGCAGCAACGCGCCGCCTCCTTGCAGCGACTGGCTGAGGGTGGCGAGCGGCGTGGTATAGGTGCCGTCGGCTTGCTCATCGAAATTGAGCTCGACCTTAGTGAGGCCCCAATGACCCGGTGCGTGACGCAGCGGCGGATAGTTGGGCACTTGCACCACGACATTCTGTTGCGGTTGAACCATCGCTTTCAGGGCCATGTTGAAACCCGACTCTACCCCCGGCAGAAAGATCAGTTCCTGCGGCTCGACGCGCCAGGCGTATTTGTTCCAGAGGTCAGCGACAATGGCGTCGCGCAGGTCATCCGGGGCCACGCTGTAGCCGACCATCGGGTGTTCCAGGCGTTTTTGCAGGGCGCGGATAATCATTGGAGGCGCGGCGAAATCCATGTCGGCCACCCACATCGGCAGCACGTCGGCCGGGTAGCGGCTCCATTTGGTGCTACCGGTGTTATGGCGGTCGAACACCTGATCAAAATCGAAAGTCATGCGCGGTCTCGTCACAGCGGTTAGGTAATGGTCGCCATGATAATCGTCAATCCCTGTGGGAGCGAGCTTGCTCGCGATGAGGCCGGTACAGTCGGCATTGATGGTGTCTGATCCACCGCTATCGCGAGCAAGCTCGGCTCCTACAGGATTTGTGGTGTGGCTGATATCCCGGCGTGCCCGACGGTCGGTTTTCACACCGGGAGCGCCTGCGTTGTCTAGAGTTTCAAGTGTCGGCAGCCCGGCTGCCGCCACGGTGATTGATTGAAAAGTCCGGCAACGTCCCGGATTTCCACCTGATCAGGAGTGCACGATGGACCTCAGCCGTCGTCAGTTCTTCAAGGTCGCTGGTATCGGCCTTGCAGGCTCGAGCCTGGGCGCGTTGGGCATGGCCCCGACGCTGGCCTTTGCCGAGCAGGTGCGTCACTTCAAGCTTGCCGCCACCCATGAGACCCGCAACACCTGTCCGTATTGTTCGGTCGGTTGCGGCTTGATCATGTACAGCCTGGGCGATGCAGCCAAGAACGTTGCGCAAAACATCATCCACATTGAAGGTGACGCCGACCACCCGGTCAACCGCGGCACCCTGTGCCCCAAAGGCGCGGGCCTGCTGGACTTCATTCACAGCCCCGACCGCCTGCAATACCCGCAGGTACGCAAGCCCGGCAGCAGCGAGTGGACGCGGATCACCTGGGATGAAGCGCTGGACCGCGTCGCCGACTTGATGAAAGCGGACCGCGACGCCAATTTCATCGAAAAGAACGCGCAAGGCCAGACGGTGAACCGCTGGCTGACCACCGGTTTTCTCGCGGCGTCGGCGGCGTCCAACGAAGCGGGCTACATCACCCACAAGGTCATTCGGAGCCTCGGCATGCTGGGGTTTGATAACCAGGCGCGTGTCTGACACGGCCCGACGGTGGCAAGTCTTGCCCCGACGTACGGCCGTGGTGCCATGACCAATACCTGGACCGATATCGCCAACGCGAATCTGGTTCTGGTGATGGGCGGCAACGCTGCAGAAGCGCACCCGTGCGGTTTCAAATGGGTGACGGAAGCCAAGGCGCACAACAAGGCGCGGCTGATCGTGGTCGACCCGCGGTTTACCCGGACCGCTTCGGTGGCCGACTATTACGCGCCGATTCGCACCGGCACCGACATCGCGTTCATGGGCGGGCTGATCAATTACCTGCTGACTCAGGACAAGATTCAGCACGAATACGTGCGCAACTACACCGACGTGTCGTTCATCGTCAAGGCCGGCTATGGCTTCGAAGACGGGATTTTCAGCGGTTATGACGTGGCCAAGCGCAGCTACACCGATAAATCCGGCTGGGGCTATGAACTCGGTGAAGACGGTTTTGTAAACGTCGACCCGACCCTGCAAGACCCGCGCTGCGTCTATCAACTGATGAAGCAGCATTACAGCCGCTACAACATCGACCTGGCGAGCCAGATTTGCGGAATGCCGGTCGATGCCATGCAAAAAATCTGGGATGAGATCGCCACGTGCTCGGTGCCGGGCAAGACCATGACCATCTTGTATGCGTTGGGCTGGACCCAGCACTCGATCGGCTCGCAAATCATCCGCAGCGCGGCGATGGTGCAACTGCTGCTGGGCAACGTCGGCATGCCGGGTGGGGGCGTGAACGCCTTACGCGGACACTCCAACATCCAGGGCCTGACTGACCTTGGTTTGCTGTCCAACTCGCTGCCCGGTTACCTCACCTTGCCGAGCGACGCTGAGCAGGATTACGCCGGCTACATCACCAAACGCACACAAAAACCGTTGCGTCCGGGGCAACTGTCCTATTGGCAGAACTACAGCAAATTCCACGTCAGCCTGATGAAGGCCTGGTACGGCGGCAACGCTACGGTGGAGAACAATTGGGCTTACGACTACTTGCCGAAACTGGACATTCCCAACTACGACATCCTCAAGGTGTTCGACTTGATGGGGCAGGGCAAGGTCAACGGCTACATGTGCCAAGGCTTCAACCCCATCGCGGCGTTGCCTGACAAAAACCGGGTAATGGCGGCGCTGGCGAAGCTGAAGTGGCTGGTGGTGATGGACCCGCTGGCCACCGAGACTTCGGAATTCTGGCGTAATGTCGGGCCGTACAACGACGTGAAGAGCGCCGACATCCAGACCGAAGTCATTCGTCTGCCCACCACCTGTTTTGCCGAGGAGGACGGTTCACTGGTCAACAGCAGCCGCTGGCTGCAATGGCACTGGAAAGGCGCGGACGGACCGGGCGAGGCGCAAACCGACATCCGGATCATGGCCGAACTGTTCCTGCGCTTGCGTCAACGTTATGAGGCGAAAGGCGGCGCCTATCCCGATCCGGTCCTGAAACTGTCGTGGCAGTACAAGATTCCCGACGAACCTTCGCCAGAAGAGTTGGCCAAGGAAATCAACGGCTACGCCACCACTGATTTCACCGACGCCACAGGTGCGGCGATCAAGGGCAACGCGCAACTGGCCGCGTTCAGCCAGCTCAAGGACGACGGCAGCACCGCGTCCGGCTGCTGGATTTTCTGTGGCAGCTGGACCGAAACCGGTAACCAGATGGCCCGTCGCGATAACAGCGATCCGTATGGCATGCACCAACATCAGGGTTGGGCCTGGGCTTGGCCGGCGAACCGGCGGATTCTCTACAACCGCGCCTCGGCCGATCCGCAAGGCAAGCCCTGGGACCCGAAAAAACGCCTGGTGTGGTGGAACGGAAAAGTCTGGGGCGGTACCGACGTGCCCGACTACAAGGCCGACGTCCCGCCGGAAGCGGGGATGAATCCGTTCATCATGAACCCCGAAGGCGTGGCGCGGTTCTTCGCTGTCGACAAGATGAACGAGGGCCCGTTCCCCGAGCACTACGAGCCGTTCGAGACGCCGATTGGCATCAATCCACTGCACCCGAACAACAAAAAAGCCACCAGCAACCCGGCAGCGCGGATCTTCGATTCGGTGTGGGATTCCCTCGGTGTGGCCAAGGATTACCCGTACGCGGCCACCAGTTACCGTTTGACCGAGCATTTCCACTTCTGGAGCAAGCATTGCAAGCTCAATGCGATTATCCAGCCCGAGCAGTTCGTCGAGATCGGCGAGGTGCTAGCCAAGGAAAAAGGCATCGTTGCCGGCGACCGTGTGCGCGTCAGCAGCAAGCGCGGGCACATTGAAGCGGTGGCGGTGGTGACCAAGCGTATTCGCCCGCTGCAGGTCAACGGCCAGGTCGTGCACCAGATCGGTATCCCGCTGCACTGGGGCTTTACCGGGCTCACGCGTCACGGTTATCTGACCAACACCCTGGTGCCGTTCCTCGGCGATGGCAACACACAGACCCCGGAATCCAAGTCATTCCTGGTCAACGTGGAGAAAGTCTAAATGGCCAGCCAAGACATCATTGCCCGTTCGGCCACCACGACAGTTCCACCTTCGGTGCGCGATCAGGAGGAAGTGGCCAAGCTGATCGACACCACCAAGTGCATCGGCTGCAAGGCATGTCAGGTTGCCTGCTCGGAATGGAATGAACTGCGCGCGGAGGTCGGCCATTGTCTCGGCACCTACGAAAACCCGCAGGACCTGAGCGCGGACACCTGGACCCTGATGCGCTTCACCGAGCATGAAACCGACGCCGGCAACCTTGAGTGGCTGATCCGCAAGGACGGCTGCATGCACTGCGCCGAACCCGGTTGCCTGGCGGCATGCCCAAGCCCCGGTGCGATCATCAAGCACGTCAACGGCATTGTCGATTTCAACCAGGACCATTGCATCGGCTGCGGTTATTGCATCACCGGTTGCCCGTTCAACATTCCACGGATCTCACAAAAGGATCACAAGGCGTACAAATGCACCTTGTGTTCGGACCGGGTTGAAGTCGGGCTGGAACCGGCCTGTGTGAAAACCTGCCCGACCGGCGCCATCGTCTTCGGCACCAAGGAAGACATGAAGGAACACGCGGCCGAACGGATCGTCGACCTGAAAAGCCGCGGCTTCGAGAACGCGGGCCTGTACGACCCGGCCGGTGTCGGCGGCACTCACGTGATGTACGTGCTGCACCACGCCGACACGCCGCAGTTGTATGCCGGGCTGGCGAAAGATCCGGCAATCAGTCCGTTGGTGGGGTTATGGAAAGGCGTGAGCAAACCTTTGGGCTTGCTGGCAATGGGACTGGCAGTGCTGGCCGGATTCTTCCACTACGTGCGCATCGGGCCGCAGGTCGTTGAAGAAGACGAAATACCGCCGCCGCTTAACGATCCTGCCGTGCACGAAGTCGATCCCTCGGTGCACACCTTTGATCCGCGTGGGGAGAACCGACCATGATCCGTAAAGAGATCCTTCGCTACACCTCAAGCCAGCGCACGAACCATTGGCTGGTGGCGATCCTGTTTTTCATGGCCGCACTGTCCGGACTGGCACTGTTTCATCCGGCGTTGTTCTGGCTCAGTAACCTGTTTGGTGGTGGTCCCTGGACGCGGATCCTGCATCCGTTCATGGGGGTGGTGATGTTCGTGCTGTTCCTCGGGTTGGTGATCCGTTTCTGGCGGGCGAACTTTTTTATCCGCAATGACGGGTTGTGGCTCAAGCGGATCGACAAGGTGATTCAAAACGAGGAGGAGGGCGTGCCGCCCATCGGCAAGTACAACCCCGGGCAGAAGCTGCTGTTCTGGACCTTTTTGGCTTGCATGCTTGCGTTGTTGTTGACCGGACTGGTGATCTGGCGCGCGTATTTCAGCGTTTATTTCGGCATCACCGCGATTCGCTGGGCGATGTTGCTGCATGCGCTGGCCGGGTTTGTGCTGGTGCTGAGCATCATCATTCACATCTACGCCGGGATCTGGATCAAGGGCTCGGTCAGCGCCATGGTGCACGGCTGGGTCAGCCGCGCCTGGGCAAAAAAGCACCATGAACTCTGGTACCGCGAAGTGACCCGCGACGAACATCCCGACCCGCCGATCAGCAAAAAAGGATAAGCCCTTGGCGACGATTCTTGAACCTGGAGAGATTGAAGCGGCGGCGAGTTCACCGCCGTTTCTGTACCTGCCGCCGCACAACCTGTTCACCTTGCGTGCATGGCGGTTGGAGCGCCTGGCCGAGGGGCATCCGCTGGCCGACTACCTGCGCCTGATCGCCGGCTTGTGTCAGGCGCAGCAACACCTGTTGGACGATCCACCTGTCACAACCCTGCCTGATCCCGAACGAATCAAGGTATGCCAAGCGCACGGCCTGCCGCCGCTGGCCGTCGACACACGGGTGCGCGAAGGTCATTGGTTGCCGTACCTCGACGCTTTGTTGCAGCGCTACCCGTCAGCGCCGCAACCCGCAGTAGAAAAAGCCCTGACGACGTTGCGCAATACCGATGCAGGGCAACGCAAAGCCTGGGCGGTGGCGTTGGTCAGCGGCCAATTCACGTTGCTGCCCGCTGCGCTGGTGCCGTTTCTCGGTGCCGCGTTGCAAGCGGCCTGGAGTCACTGGCTGCTGAGCACGCCGAACCTCGCGCTGAAACCCGGCGACAGCCTCAATCAATGCCCGGCCTGCGGTTCGCCGGCGATGGCCGGGGTGATTCGCCACCGCGGCAAACACAACGGTTTGCGCTATCTCGTGTGCTCGCTGTGTGCCTGCGAATGGCATGTAGTGCGGGTCAAGTGCGTGTATTGCGAACAGAGCAAAGGCCTGGAATACGTCAGCCTCGATGACGACCGCCACGCCGCCCATCAAGCCCCGCTGCGCGCCGAAACCTGCCCCGGTTGTCGCAGTTATCTCAAGCAGCTGTACCTGGAAAACGATGCTGAAGCCGAAGCGCTGTCGGCGGATTTGGCCAGCCTGATGCTCGATATGCGCCTGGAACAGGAGGGCTACCTGCGTCCGGCGCCGAATCTGCTGCTGGCCCCCGGAGGCGACTAAACACTCAACGGCTACACTCAGGCGCGACGGTCAATCGTTTCCAGGAGCGCCTGATGCCTTCGCCTTCCGCCAGTCAAACCTTGCGGCTGCCTTCCATCGACAGTCTGCTGCGCCATCCCGCCTGCCAACCGTTGGCCGAGCGTTATGGGCGTGATGCGTTGCTGGCGAGCCTGCGGCAATTGCTCGATGACCTGCGCGAACCGGTCCTCACCGGGCAACTGGACGCCGTGGAAATCAGCCCGCAGGTATTGGCGGGGCGGGCGGGTGAGCGTCTGGCCCGGCAGCACCAAAGCCATGTGCGTCGCGTGTTCAACCTGACCGGCACCGTGCTGCACACCAACCTCGGCCGGGCGTTGCTTCCGGAAGTCGCCATCGAAGCGGTGCAAATGGCCGCGCGTTATCCGCTCAATCTGGAGTTTGATTTGAGCAGCGGTAAGCGTGGCGACCGTGATGACCTGATCGAAGGCTTGATCCGCGAACTCACTGGCGCTGAAGCAGTGACCGTGGTCAACAACAATGCAGCGGCGGTGTTGCTGACGCTCAACAGTCTGGGCGCACGCAAGGAAGGGATCATTTCCCGGGGCGAGCTGATTGAAATCGGCGGCGCGTTCCGCATTCCCGACATCATGGCGCGGGCCGGGGTTCGCCTGCATGAAGTCGGCACCACCAACCGCACCCATGCCCGTGATTACGAGGCGGCTATCGGCCCGCGCAGCGGTCTGATGATGCGCGTGCACGCGAGCAACTACAGCATCGAAGGATTTACCGCCCGGGTGCCGACCGCCGAACTCGCGGAGCTGGCGCACAAGCATGGCTTGCCGCTGCTCGAAGACCTCGGCAGCGGCAGTCTGCTGGACCTGACCCGCTGGGGCCTGCCCGCCGAACCGACGGTGCGCCAGGCGCTGCTCGATGGTGCGGACATCGTCACCTTCAGCGGCGACAAGTTGTTGGGTGGGCCGCAGGCGGGGTTGATTGTCGGGCGCAAGGACCTGATCGCGAAGATCAAGAAGAACCCGCTGAAACGGGCACTGCGGGTCGACAAACTGACCCTGGCCGCGCTCGAAGCGGTGCTGGGTTTGTACCGTGATCCGGATCGTCTGGCCGAACGTCTGCCGAGCCTGCGCCTGCTGACTCGCCCGCAAGCCGACATCCTCGCCCAGGCAGAACGGCTGCAACCGTCGCTGGCCAACGTTCTGGGTGATGGCTGGAACGTCAGTGCACTGCCGGCGCTGGGTATGATCGGCAGCGGCAGCCAACCGGTGGCGCGCTTGCCGAGTGCCGCGTTGTGCCTGCGCCCCAACGTGTCCAAACGTCTGCGCGGCCGGCAATTGCGGGGGCTGGAGGCGGCGTTCCGTCAGTTGGCCATTCCGGTACTGGGCCGTATCGATGACGACGCGCTGTGGCTGGACCTGCGCCAGCTCGACGACGAAATCGCATGGCTGCAACAACTCGACCAGTTGGCCGTCGAGGGGCGGGCAGGGTGATCGTCGGCACCGCAGGGCACATCGACCACGGCAAGACCGCGCTGCTGCAGGCGTTGACCGGCCAGGCCGGCGACCGGCGCCGGGAAGAACGTGAACGCGGCATGACCATCGACCTCGGCTACTTGTATGCCGCGCTGGAACCGGGCGCCGAGCTGACCGGGTTCATCGACGTGCCCGGCCACGAACGTTTCACCCACAACATGCTGGCCGGGGCGCAGGGCATCGATCTGGTGTTGCTGGTGGTCGCGGCGGACGACGGCGTCATGCCACAGACCCGCGAACACCTGGCGATTGTTGAACTGCTGGGGATTCCCCGGGCGCTGGTGGCGATCACCAAGTGCGACCGGGTCGACCCGGCCAGGGTGCAAGCCGTCCATGGACAAATGACCACGCTGCTGGCGCCGGGACCTTATGCCGATGCGCCGCAGATCGTGCTGTCGAGTGTGACCGGGGAAGGCGTCGAGACGTTGCGCAAGGCCTTGCTCGACGCACAGCGTGACGTGCATCAACGCAGTACCGACGGTGGCTTTCGCCTGGCGATTGATCGGGCTTTCAGCGTCGTCGGCGCCGGTGTCGTGGTGACAGGTACGGCGTTGTCCGGGCAAGTGGCGGTGGGCGAGACACTGGTGTTGAGCCCCTTGGGCAAACCTGTGCGTGTGCGCGGTTTGCACGCGCAAAATCAGGCAGCGGACACGGCGTTTGCCGGCCAACGCGTCGCATTGAACCTGAACGCTGAGCGCCTGGCGCTGGAGCACATCCACCGTGGTCAATGGCTGCTCGCCGAGTGGCTGTATGCCCCGACTCAGCGACTGGACATCGACCTGCAGTTGCTGCCCAGCGAAGTCAAAGCCTTCGAACATTTTCAACCGGTGCATGTTCACCTCGGCACTCAGGACGTGACGGGCCGGGTGGCGTTGCTCGAAGGTTCGAGCCTGGCACCGGGCGTGCGGATGTTCGCGCAGATCCTGCTGAATGCCCCGGTGCACGCGGTGAGGGATGATCCGTTGATCCTGCGGGATCAGAGCGCCCAGCGCACCCTCGGCGGTGGCCGGGTGCTCGATCCGTATGCCCCGAGCCGACACCGTCGCAACCCCGAACGATTGGCCCAGCTTCAGGCGCTCGCCAGCCGAAATTCACTGGAAAAACTGCTGCCGGCCTTGTTGGCTAACAGCGACAGCGGCCTCGATCCACGGCAACTGGAGCGTCAGTTCAACCGACCGCGTGCAATCTGGGTATTGCCCGATGACGTACGTTTGATCGAGACTCGCCAAGGTCCGCTGCTATTCAATTCGGCCCGCTGGGAAGCCCTGAAGGCCCCGTTGCTGGCACACCTGGCACGCTTTCACGAGCTTGAGCCGGATCAAATGGGCCCGGACCGTGATCGCCTGCGTCGCTTCGCGGCCTCAACGCTGGAACGGCCGACCTTCCTGCGCCTGCTCGACGATTTACTCGGCAGCGGTGCCATCGTCACCAGTGGGCCGTGGCTGCATTTACCCGATCATCAGGTGCGCTTGAGTGAAGAGGACAAAGCCCTGTGGCTACACATTCAACCGCTGTTCGAACAGGCCGGTTTCGAGCCACCGTGGGTGCGCCAACTGGGGCATGACGAGGCAACCGTGCGCCTTCTGTTGCGCAAAATGGCGCGGCTGGGATTGCTGCATCAAGTGGTCCGGGACCTGTTCTACACCGACGCGATGATCCGTCGATTGGCGGCTATGCTGTTGCAACTGGCCGAGCACGACCCGGTGATTCAGGTCACGGCGTTTCGCGATGCGGTCGCCCTGGGCCGCAAGCGCAGCATTCAGATTCTGGAGTACTTTGACCGCATCGGTCTGACTCGACGTATGGGCGACAAACGTCAGATCCGTCTTGAGAGTGCCTTGGCCCATAAGAACGACCACTGAGTTAAAGGAAGGCAATCGCGCCCGGTGGCGCGGCCGGGCTTCAAACCCGGTTGGGGACGGCATCCGTTCCCGGGCAGGTTCGACTCCGGCTGCCTTCCGCCAATTTCCCGATCAAAAAGGCCCGACGTTCAGCGGGTACTGGATCACCACATACACCCGATCGATGTCATCGCCTGCCTGCGCCGCGTTGGCGCGGTGCGACACATGGGACAGTTGCAACGACAAGCCCCTGGCTGTCCCCGATTGCACGATGTAGCGCACATCGATGTCGCGCTCCCAATGCCGTCCGCCGTCGCCTTCTTGCGGTACGAAGGTGCCGGTCGCAGCGTCGAACGGGTTGTAGGCGCCACCCTGTGGCGCATGGGTCCCGTCGATCTGCGTGCCTTTGACGTAACGCGTCATGAACGCCAGGCCTGGGACGCCGAAGGTGCTCAGGTCGAGGTCATAGCGGGCTTGCCAGGATTGTTCATGGGCGCCGTTGAAGTCGGCGTACTTGATCGAGTTGGCCAGGTAGATGGAGTCGCCACCGACGAAGTCGAACGGGGTGTCACCGTTGACTTTCTGATAGGCCAGGGTGAAACCGTGGGCCTCTACGGTGTACTTCCCGGACAGGCTGAACGCAGTGTTGTCGATGGCGCCGGCCAATGCCTCGCCCGTGTCCCGTGTGTGGTAGACATTGGCGTCAACGAACACCCTGGATTGCTTGAAATGCACGTTGCCATAGTACTGATGCCAGGTGTCGGTCAGCGTCGACGCATACAACGCACCGCCGATCGGGCTTTGGGTGAACAGGTCGGCGCCGACAAACGAAATGCCACCGGCGTCGGTGTTCGCCCCGTAACCGGAAAAATTGCCCTTGCTCGATGAACTGTCCTGATTCTTGAACGCCGTGAAGTGCCCGGCTTGCAGATTCAAGCCATCGATTTCACGGCTATTCAGCAGAAAACCCGTGGCGTATTCCGGTTGCAGGCGCTTGTCGGCGGTGTCGAACACCGGAGCTTCGACCATCATTTCGCCGTACGCCAAGGTGGTGTTCGAGGCCTTGATTTTCAGCGCGCCGCCAGCGCTGGAATAGTTGTCATCGCTGCGGCCGTCACTGTCCACCGGCAGCAACCCAGTGCCGGAACGGCCCTTGCCACTGTCGAGTTTCAAGCCCAAAAAGGCGTGGCTATCGAGGCCGAATCCCAAGAGGCCGGGGGTAAAGCCTGACTCGAAAGCGCCAATGAAGCCTTGTGCCCATTCGGCCTTGTAGCTTTTGTTGGACGGCGAAGGGGATCGGTTATCACTGTTGAGGTAGAAGTTGCGGCTGAGCACATTCAGCGTCGCACCGTCCAGAAACCCTTGCGCTGCCTGGGCCGTGTCATCCGCCTGTGCCGTTGCGGTCGTGCTGGCGACTATCACCGACAACCAGAACGGCAGGCCGGGTTTGTGCTTGAAAAACGTCATCGATCATTCACCACCGGGCAGCGACTCCACGAGTGCGGAGTCGCTGGTTGTGACTTAGTGGGCTTCCGAGGCACCGAACATGCTTTTGGCATAGATCAGGCCCAGACCGTAGGCACCGCCGTTGGCGATCGAGGTTTTCACGGTTTCGTCGTAGGTTTCGCTGCGCGCCCAGTCCCGCTGCAATTCGAGCAGGTATTGCAGGGACGTCATCGGCCGCGCGCCAATCTGAATCATGCGCTGCATGGCCATTTCGTGGGCTTCGGTGGTGACGTCGCCGCAGGCATCGGCGATCACGTACACCTCGAAACCCTGGTCGATGGCCAACAGTGCCGGGCCGACGATGCACACGGAGGTCCAGAGACCAGCCAGGACAATTTTCTGTTTGCCGAACTTGTTCACTTCAACGGCGATGCGCTCGTCTTCCCAAGTGTTCATGCTGGTCCGGTCGATCACGTTGTGTTCCGGGAACACGGACTTGATTTCGTCAAAGATCGGACCGGAGAAGCTCTTCTCGGCCACGGTGGTGAGAATGGTCGAGACCTTGAATCCACGGGCCGCCTTGGCCACCAGCGCGGCGTTGTTGCGCAGGGTCACAGCGTCGATCGACTTGGTCGCAAAGGACATCTGCGATTGGTGGTCGATCATGATCAGCGTATGGTCAGTCGGGGTCAGCAGGGTTTTGCCGGGTACAGCTTTGGCGATGGCCATGGCGAGGTCCTTACGGGTGGGTGAGAAGGCCATGGTTGCGCAGATTCAGGCGGGAATATTGAAGCGATGTGCTGTGTTTGGTTTTTTGCGAAGAGGTGCGAAGAACGGCCCCGCGCAATACCGGTGAGTGCGCGGGGCGGTCGGTCATTGCATCACATAACGCCCGGGTGCCGATTCCAGCACCGGGTATTGCGTGTTCCCGGTGTGCAGCACGGAAGGCTGACGCTCGCCGGACTGGTCCGCCAGCCAGACAAACCAGTCATTCCACCAGCTACCGGCCTGTTCCTGGGCATTCATGAACCAGGTGTCAGGATCCTTCGAAACACGATTATTGGTCCAGTAATGGCGTTTTTCCCTGGCCGGCGGGTTGATCACTCCGGCGATGTGCCCTGAGGCACCCAGCACGAAGCGCTTGGTCCCGGAGAGCAGTTGGGTGCTGGCATAAGCGCTGCGCCACGGCACGATGTGATCGTCGTGGGTGGCGAGGATGTACGCCGGCGCATCGATGGCGCGCAGGTCGAGTTTGACCCCGCAACAGTCCAGATCGCCGGACTTCAGGTCGTTTTGCAGATAGGTGTGACGCAGATACCAGCAGTACATCGGTCCCGGAAGGTTGGTGCTGTCGTTGTTCCAGAACAGCAGGTCGAGGGGGATCGGCTTCTGGCCCTTGAGGTATTTGTCAACGTTGTAGTTCCACCACAAATCGTTGGGGCGCAACAGCGAGAAGGTGTTGCCCATGTCCTCGCCCTTGAACAAGCCGATGGGACCCTCCTGGCCGCCGATGGTGCGCTCGCGGTAGGCCACCAGTTGTTCGTCGACGAAGATGTCGATAGGGCCGGTGTCGAGGTAATCGAGGAAGGTGGTCAACAGGCTCACGCTGGCGATGTCCTTGTCGCCGCGCGCCGCCAGTACGGCCAGCGCCGAACTCAACAACGTCCCGCCGATGCAGAAACCCACGCAATTGGGGCGTTGCTCGCCACTGATCTCGCGGGTCACTTGCAGACCTTTGATGATGCCAATGTCGATCAGGTCATCCCAGGTGGTGCCGGCGTGCGCCTGATCGAAGTTTCGCCACGACATCAGGAACACCGGGTGACCTTGTTGCAGCAGATGGCGAACCATCGAGTTGTCCGGGCGCAGGTCGAGGATGTAGTACTTGTTGATCGACGGCGGGACGATGAACACCGGACGTCGGTACTGGGTTTCGCTTTGCGGGTAGTACTGAATCAACTGGAACAGTTCGTTCTCGAACACCACTTCGCCCGGGGTGTTGGCCAGATCGACGCCGACCTTGAAAGCGCCGCTGTCGCACTGGCGCATCTTGCCTTCCTGCAGGTCGCTGGCCAGGTGCAACAGGCCGGTGAACAGGCTGCCGCCCTGAGTGTCGACGACGCGTTGCAAGGCATCGGGGTTGCTCGCCAGAAAGTTGCTGGGCGCACCGGCGGCAATCGCTTGCTCCACCAGGTACAGCAGACGCTGGCGAGGCTTCTTGTCTTTGATCGGCAGTTTATCGAGTAGCTTCAGCAGAAAGCCGGCATTGAGCAGGTAGAACGCCGCGAGGGAACCGAACAGCGGCGTGCTCCAGTTGCCACTGGAAAAACGTCGATCTTCGAAGGAAAACGGCTGGCCGGTCAGCAGACGCTGGCCCAAATCACCCCATTGGGTTTGATATTCGGCTTGCAGGCTCTCCAGTGTGGTGCGTGGCAAATCGAACCACTTCTCGTATTCCTGGCCGGTGAACCATGGATTGGTGCTGACCCACAGGCGTAATTGTTGCACTGCAAAGGAGGCAATGAACGGGACCTGGCCTGACCAGAAGGTGTTGAAGGTGTGCGCGTTATTGTCCATGGAGCTCCTTGCCCACATCGGTAAACCGGGCAGAAAAAAACCGCGGTGCCGCCATTCGGCACCGCGTCAGCAGTCAAGCAAGCAGTCCTGTGTTTCTTGTTATCGTTCGATGACCAGGCTGACACCTTGGCCGCCACCGATGCACAACGTGGCCAGGCCTTTTTTGCCGTCACGGCGAATCAGCTCGTGCACCAGCGACACTAGAATCCGCGCGCCCGACGCGCCGATCGGATGCCCCAGCGCAATCGCACCCCCGTTGACGTTGACCTTGGCGGTGTCCCAGCCCAGTTCTTTGCCGACCGCCAGCGATTGCGCGGCGAACGCTTCGTTGGCTTCGATCAGGTCGAGGTCGTTCAGGCTCCAGCCGGCCTTTTCCAGCACCAGACGGGTGGCCGGGACCGGTCCGATGCCCATGATCGACGGGTCCACGCCTGCGCTTGCATAGGCCTTGATGCGCGCCAGCACCGGCAAGCCGAGGGCCTGGGCAGTGGAGGCGCTGGCCAGCAGCAACACCGCGGCGCCGTCGTTGAGGGTCGACGAGTTACCGGCGGTCACGCTGCCGTCTTTCTGGAACGCCGGTTTAAGGTTGCTCAACGCTTGCAGCGTGCTGCTCGGGCGCGGTTGTTCATCCGTATCGAACACCAGCGGATCGCCCTTGCGCTGAGGGATCAGAATCGAGGTGATTTGACTTTTGAAGTAGCCCGCTTCGATGGCGGCGGCGGCTTTTTGTTGCGAGGTGGCGGCGAAGACGTCCTGATCTTCGCGGCTGAGGCTGTACTGCCTGGCCAGATTTTCAGCCGTGATGCCCATGTGGTAATCGTTGAAGGCGTCCCACAAACCGTCCTGAATGACGCTGTCTTGCAACTGCGAATGTCCCAGACGCAAACCGGTGCGCGCTTTGGGCAGCACATAAGGCGCCAGGCTCATGTTTTCCTGACCACCGGCAATCACCAGCTCGGCGTCGCCGCAGCGGATCGCCTGAACGGCTAGGTGCACAGCCTTGAGACCCGAGCCACAGACCTTGTTCAGGGTCATGGCAGGGGTGGTAAACGGCAGGCCGGCCTTGATGGCCGTCTGGCGTGCCGGGTTTTGCCCAGAGCCTGCGGTGAGCACCTGGCCGAGAATCACTTCATCGATCTGCGCGCCGTCCAGGCCGGTTTCTTCCAGCAGGCGGCGAATAACCGCTGCACCCAGCTCAGTCGCTGGTATCGCGGACAAGGCACCTTGAAAACTGCCGATGGCGGTACGAGTAGCGGCAACGATTACGACTTCGTTCATGCGTGACCTCATTAAGATTCTGGCAAGCGGGAGCAGGGTGTCCTTACCCTGATCGGTCTACTGCATATTCATGCCGCCGTTCACCGAGAAGTCGGCGCCGGTGCTGTAGCCCGATTCATCGGAGGCCAGCCAGGCGACGATCGAAGCGATTTCTTCGGGTTGGCCGAGGCGCCCGACGGGGGTGGCCGCGATCATGGTGTCGAGGATGTCCGGGCGGATGGCCGCGGTCATGCTGGTCTGGATGTAACCCGGGGAGACGGTGTTGACGGTCACGCCCTTGCCGGACACTTCCCGTGCCAGGGCCATGGTGAAGCCATGGATGCCGGCCTTGGCTGCGCTGTAGTTGGTCTGGCCGAACTGGCCACGCTGACCGTTAATAGAGGAAATATTGATGACGCGTCCCCAACCCTTGGCCAACATCCCTTCAATCACCTGTTTTGTGGTGTTGAACAGTCCAGTCAGGTTGGTGCCGATCACCGCGTTCCAGTCTTCGTGCGTCAGCTTGCGAAAGGACGCATCGCGAGTGATGCCGGCATTGTTGACCAGCACATCGACCGGGCCGAATTGTTCCCGCGCCATCTCGAATGCCTTGCGCGTCGACTCCCAATCGGTGATATCGCCGTAGATACATTCGAACTGATAGCCCGCCGCCAGTTGATCGGCAATCCAGTCGTTCTTGCGGGCGGAATCCGCGCTGCAACCGACAATGACTTTGAATCCCTCCTTGTACAGGCGCTGGCTGATCGCCGTACCGATTCCACCCATACCACCCGTTACCAACGCAATACGACCAAGCGACTTCATAAGCTTCGTTCCTTTTTATATTTTGCGTTGCAAGATGGGTGGATTGTTCGGTACTGGCGCGGGATGCGGAAGTGTTGGGAGGTGACGGGCTGGTGTCCAAAGGTGCCATGTCCGGTTTAGTAGCATCCGGGCGACGAATGGCCGAGAGCAGTGGCTGAAAATGACGATTACCTATACTGGGATCAATATTGGCGACTGAACCACTCGTTAAACTTTGATTCAACGCAGATCAGTTATGGCTCCGGACAGGACGTCCGGTTCCACAGGTCATTGAGGACGCCATGTATAGAATGAGTTCAGGCTATGCCAGCGTGCTGGTAAATACGCTCTCGGCTCAAGGGCTGGATGTTGCCAGTCTGTGTCGGGAGGCCGGACTAGACATTGATCTCGCGGACCAACCAGGTGCGTTTTGCGAGCGAAAGAACATCTATCGACTATGGGAACTGGCCGCCGAGAACTCGGGCGATCCTGACATTGGCTTGAGGGCCTATGGCAGTTTCCACCCCGGCAGCTTTCAGATCATCGGCTATACCATGATGTCCAGCCTGAATCTGAAAAAGGCCCTTGAACGCCTGGTCCGTTTCAGCCCGTTGATCGGCACCGGGTTCAGCCTTTTCTTCACCTCGGAACAGCAACATTACCGCCTGTCCGGGCTCGATCATCAGCAGCAGGGTTCGGTCAAACCGCGCCAATACACCGATGCGGGGCTGGCGTCTTTGCTGGGATTTTGCCGCAAGCTGGCGGGCGGCAACGCACCGCAACCCTTGAGCGTCGAATTCACCTATCCCGAGCCTGAAGACACCACCGAGCATCGACGGCTGTTTGGCTGCGATCTGCGTTTCGACGCGCCTTACGACAGTATTTTGTTTGACGGGCAGGAACTGATGCGGCCGTTGAGCATGGCCAACGAAGCGTTGGCAGTGCTGCATGACAGTTTTGCCGAGGCACAACTGGACCTGCTGTTTGGTTTTTGCATTGTCGGCAGAATTCGTGCGCTGATCACCGAGCGCTTGAGTCAGGGCCATGGGCAATGCGACATGGAGTCGATCGCAGCGGCGTTGAACATCAGCAAGCGCACGCTGCAACGGGCGCTGGAAAAGGAAGGGACACAATTCAGGGACGTGCTGAACGCGGTACGCCGACAACTGGCCGATTTCTACCTGCGTCATTCTCACTTCAACATGAAGCATGTCGCCTATCTCCTTGGTTTTCATGACCACAGCAGCTTCAACAAAGCCTGTAGTCGCTGGTTTGGCATGACACCGGGGCAATACCGATCCGATGAATCGTTTGAGATCGAGGAAGCCGCGCCGGTGTGACGCGGTGTTCTTCAGCGGTCCGGGGTTATTTCATCGGTGGTTTTTTAACGCTTTTATTGCCTCTGGCAGGTTTGCACGCGGGAGTGGCTGCCTTGGTCACTGGAGCGGTGGGCGCTACTGCAATGTTTTGCGCGACTGGTTTGGTTTGTTTTGGCGCAGGTGCGACTACCGGGACTTTTTCCTTGATCGGCTCCGGGGTCGCCGCCGGGGCTTTCTCCTCGACAACATCGGCTTTACCCGGAGGTTGAGTCAGGCTGAAACCCGGCAGCGGCACATCGAGCAGCGTGTGAAGCTCACACCAGAACGGGTTGTCTGCGCCGCTGGTCAGCAGTTCCGGCAGCAGATTTACAACGGCCGCCAGTACCTGCTGGCGTTCTTCGACCTCGGCCAGCATCAGGGGCAAGCTGTGCAGGCTTTCCTCCGGGTGGGTGGCGACCAACAGTTTTTGCAGGCGCAGGGTTTCGCGCAGGTCCAGCGGCTCGGCACTGTAGTCCTGCAGCAGCACCTGTAATTGAAGGATCAGTTTCTCGACGCCTTGCTTGTTCGGTTCATCACTGTCGCGGCCCAGCAGGAACAGGATCCGGATCAAGGCCTCCATCAAGCCGCCCAGGGGCAGGGCGTCCTGAAGGCGTTGGATCAGGACTTTATCGTGCTGCTCGGCATGCGCCTGGAGATTGCGTGCCGATGCATTGCCGGTGAGGCTGTTGAGCACGCCATACACGCCGTAAAAACTCATTTCCTGAGCAGCATCACGCAGGTCCCGATAGCCGTTCAAGGCATCCTGTATCTGGTTGGAAAACAAGGCCTGCCAAGCCAGCAATGGATTGGACGGGCTTGCCGGGTGTCGATCCTTGCTCACATGGGCGGCGCTGCCTGGCAGCCACCAGAGTGCCGGGTTCAAACTGTTCCATAGGACCTGCTGCTGGTGGAACGGGTGGGACTTGCGTATGAGCTCGGCGGTCGGCTCGTTGATCAACTGACGCAACCACGGCCGTACAAATCCGTCGTAAAGCGTGTTGTTGAAATCAGAGGCACGCTCGACCAGCGCGAATTCGCGATCGTCGTCACGGGGAGCCTGCACGTCACCGTGGATATCGGCAATACGTCGTCGCTCAAAACGTACGGCATAGGGCGTTTTCGAAGGGGCCGGCAGGTCCTCGATGAGCATTTCATAGAGCCCGCCCGGCAGTTCGTTGATTGCGTCGACGGCGCCCAGCAACTCACGGTGTTCACGCCGCGCCACCTCACCCGACACAAAAATGCCCAGATGACCGATGCTCGCGTGCCGCAGGTAAACGATGGTGCGACCAGCATTTTGCAGGGCGAGATCGCTGGGATAGACGTCGGTGATCCAGTCCAGTGCCTGCTGCGGCGAAGTGATGTTGTCGCCATAGGAACAGAACACCACCACCGGCACTTCAATGCGTTTGAGGTCAAGCCCGCTGCTCTTGCGCCCGAGGCCGCCGGACAACTGATTGCCGATGAACAGGTCATCGACAATCATCTCGATCTCTTCGCCATTGAGCAGGGTAGGGCTGCCCCACCAGCGTTCGAAATCCAGGAAGCGTGGGGCCTCGCTATCGACTTCGCTGAACAGGTGGTAGTACTTGCCCCACCAGGTGTTGGCCGGGTCGAGGCTTTCGAAATTGCTTACCAGCCAGGTGCCGTCGAAACGGTCATTGCCCAGGTCGCTGCCCAGGCGTGCCATCCAGCCGCCGCCCAGCAAACCGCCGGTATAGCGCATCGGATTGCGCCCATTGACGCCCGCCCAGTACGACAAAGGCGCGCCATTGACGATGATCAGCCCTGGCAGTTCCGGGCGGGTCGCCGCCAGGCCCATCAAGGCCCAGCCGGCCTGGCAGTTGCCGATCACCACGGGTTTGGTGCTGACGGGATGTCGCGCGCTGACCTCTTCGATAAACCGAGCCTGGGCTTCAACGATGTCCGCCAGGGTTTGCCCTGGTCGCGGCGAATGGCTGAACGAGATGAAGTAGGTCGGGTGGCCGGCGCGCAGGCTTTCGCCGATGACCGAATCCTGTTTGAAACCGCCAATTCCCGAACCGTGGCCGCCGCGCGGGTCAATGATGATCACCGGCTGCTTTTGGCTGTCGAGTTGTTGCCCGGTGCCCGGGAGGATCTGCGGCAGCGAGTAGTTGACCGGGCGGGGCAGGTCTTCGCCGACGATCAGCGTTTCATGATTGAACTTGAGCAGCAGCGGATATCCGGCACGTTCGTGGGCCAGGGTGTTATCGCCGCGCTGACGCAAGGTGTCCCAGAACAGCACGCTGCGTTGGCCAAGGTCGGTGAAGTATTCCTGCCAGTCAGCGACGGTCGGCTGCCTGAGTTGTTCAAGGCGTGAAGGTGCGTAGGTTTTGGCCTGCCGCCGTTGCACGGCGTCAAGAACGTTGCGGGTGTTGAGGCGCTGCAGATGGTTCAGGTGCTCGAACAAACCGGACGGAGTCGAAAGCCTGTCATCTTGCAGCGCAATATTTTCTTCCTGCCCCATCGTAATCTCCTGACGCCATGCGTGGGAACGTTGCCCTGACTGATAGCAGCCAAGCCGGCCGTTCGATTTTCACGAGTGTATAGGGAATAACGGTCAAGGAAGCGAACTTTATTGTGCGCTGCACAAAATAGCCGTTGCCAAATAGTTTTGTGCACTGCAATATCAAGGCTGGCGCGATGTCTGGCAGGATCGCTATCGCGTCCTCTGGTCCATCCGGGCCTTCCAGTACCAGGAGATTCAGCATGTCTTTTTTCAATTCGGAAAAACTGCAAACCGCTCAGAAAGCCAACCTCGATCTTTTGCAGCAGATCAGCGGCAAAGTCTTCGCCAGCGTGGAACAGCTGAGCCAGTTGCAGTTCAAGGCACTGCGCGACTCCACCGAAGAACACTTCGAAGGCGTGCGCAAGCTGCTGGCCGTCCGTGATCCACAAGGTTTTGCCGATTTGCAGGCGTCGTTCACCCAGCCGAGTGCGCAGACCGAACGTCTGGCCGAGTTCAATCGTCAGGTTCAAGCGCTGATCGTGGGCACGCAGTCGGACATCGCCAAACTGACGTCGAGTCAGGTCGAGGCGGGCACTCAGCAGGTCAATGAGTTTGTTGAAGCGATCAGCAAGAATGCACCGGCCGGCTCCGAGCCTGTCGTGGCTGCGTTCAAGTCGGGCCTGGCGAATGCCGGTACGGTGTTTGAAAGCGCTCAGAAAGCTGTGAAACAGGCTTCCGATGTGGCTCAGAGCAATTTTGACGCCGCCACTGCCGCCGCCACCAAAGCGGCGCCAGAAGCGAGCGCCAAGGCTACCAGCGGTAACAAGTAAGTCATTTCAGGCCAGCGGCACAAAAAAATGGTGATGGGTTTATTCCCCATCGCCATTTTTTTTCGGCCCGTTATCGGTGCCGGGCTTGGCGCCAAACATGCCGAACAGGTTCTGGGTATTGAGGTACAAAGCCTTGGACTGGTCGACATACTGACGCATCAGGTCCTGCATGACCGGGGCTTGTTGATGCATGAAGTCGCTCCAGGCTTCGGACGACTGCGCGCCGGTTTGCGACTGGATGTCGATGACGGTCTGGATGCTTTTGTCCAGGTAGCTGCCGAGCACCCCCTGGTACGGACCGTAGAACTGGATAATCCCCATGAGCATCTCGCTGGTGAAGATCGGCTCACCGCCGCTCTCGGCTTCCAGGATCACTTGCAGCAGGATGCTGCGTGTCAGGTCTTCGCCGCTCTTGGCATCGACCACCTGAAACGCAACTTTATCGACGACCAGTTGGCGCACGTCCGCCAGCGTCAGATGACTGCTGGTGTGGGTGTCATAGAGTCGGCGATTGGGGTATTTCTTGATCAGGCGGGGGATAGTATCAGTCATGCGGGGCGTCTCGCGGCGGCCTGGTTTTGCAGGCATCTTAACCTACTATGGCCACTGCCGCGGGATGGTGTCGGGGAGAGGGAGAGGTCGGGGCCGACATTCCTGGTGTCATTGAAGGCCCCTTCGCCAGCAAGCCGGCTCCTGCAGAATCGGGCTGTGCCGATGTTTTATGAACGACACAAACCTTGTAGGAGCCGGCTTGCTGGCGAAGCGGTGGTGGCCGTTATGCAGTCTTACCAGATCGGCAAGGTGTAGCTGACAATCAAGCGATTCTCATCCAGATCACTGCCGAAGTTGGTCGAACGCACGGTCGCATTACGCCATTTCACCCCGACATTCTTCAGCGGACCGCTCTGCACCACATACCCAATGTCGGTATCACGCTCCCATTCCTTGCCTTCCGGGCGATTGCCGCCCAGATCGATATTGTCGCCAGTGATATAGCGCGTCATGAAGGTCAGCCCTGGCACGCCCATGGCCGCAAAGTTGTAGTCGTAACGCGCCTGCCAGGACTTTTCGTCCTTGCTGGCGAAGTCACCGATCTGCACGAAGTTGACCAGAAATGCATCGGTGCCGTTGATGTAGGCGTAGCCGGTGTCGCCGCTCATGCCTTGATAACCGAGGCCCAACGCATGCCCGCCGAGGCTGTAGGTGAACATCGCGCCAATCGCGTTGTTGTCGACATTGCTGCCACCATCATCCGTGGAACGGGCGAACCGCAGATCCGTCTTGAACGATTGTCCCGTCGTCACCGGCATCACGTAGGTCAGGTTCACCAGGTGCTGGCTGTAGAAATTGTCGAGGTGACCGTAGCTGTAGCCGGTGGCGAGGTTGCTGGTCCATTTGTAGTTCAGGCTGGCGAAATCAAAGTTGTCGCTGTCGAGATGCCGCGCAGTGATGCCCTTGGCTCCAGTCCGGGTGATGCTCATGTCCTCGTAGTCCGAGGAGTCACGTTGATTGACTTGGGTCAGCCGCCCGGCATCCACGGACAAGCCTTCAATCTCCAGCGAGGTCAACTGACCGCCCTTGAAGGTTTGTGGCAACAGCCGTGAATCGTTGGCCAATACCGTCGGCAGTTTCGGCAGCAACGTGCCGAGTTTCAGCGTACTTTTTGAGGCACGCACTTTGGCGGTCAGTCCCAGTTCGCCGTACTCGTCCTGCGCACCTTTGCTCGTGTCGCGGTGCCGTTTGAGCAGACCGGAGCCTGCGCGATCAGGGCTGGAATCGAGCTTGACGCCGACCAGTCCGATCGCATCGAACCCCACGCCAATCAACCCTTCGGTGAATCCCGATTCATAGCGCAACAGGAAACCCTGGGCCCATTCCTCTTGTTTGGATTGGGCGGCGTTGACCTGGCGATAGTCACGGTTGAAATAGTAGTTGCGCAGCTCAAGGCTGGCCTTGCTGTCTTTGACAAAGTCAGCAGCGGCGGGGGCCGAGAGGCTGATGACGCCGCCGGCCAGCAACAGTCGGGTAGCGAGGATGCGGGTGTTGCGGTCCATGGTGAAGCCCCTTTGTTTTTATTATGGAAAGACAGGTCCCGCGGCACTTGCCAGTTGGGCAAGGGCTTATCAATAAAAAACGCGAACGCCAAAAGAGAGGAGCGTGACGCCGCGCAAGGTTCAATCGTTAGAACTGTTCGGCGCTCAGGCCAAACAAGGAGGCACTGCCCGCGCGGATGGATTGCTCCAGACTCAAAATGCGTGGCAGCAGGCGATGGATATAGAAGTCGGCGGTGGCGATTTTCGCGCCATAAAACCCTTCGTCTTCGTGCAGCTTTTGCTTGGCAACCTGTGCCATTCGCGCCCAAAGCCAGGCGTAGGCGACGTAACCGAACAGGTGCAAATACTCCACCGAAGCGGCGCCGACTTCGTTGCGGTTGGTCGCGGCCTGATCCTGTAGCCAGTCGCTCAGGTCTTCCAGACGCTGCACGGCATCGAACAGTTGAGCGCAATAGGGCGCGTCAGGCTGATGGGCGAAATGACGAATCTCACCGGTGAACTGGCGCAGCGCGAAGCCTTTGTCGGCGAGCACCTTGCGTCCGAGCAGGTCCAGGGCCTGAATGCCGTTGGTGCCTTCGTAGATCTGCGCGATGCGCACGTCACGGACCAATTGTTCCTGGCCCCATTCGCGGATGTAGCCGTGGCCGCCGAACACTTGTTGGCCGTTGATGCAGCTTTCGAGGCCGGTGTCGGTGAAGAACGCCTTGGCCACCGGAGTGAGCAGCGCAACCAGGGTTTGCGCGCCGTCGCGTTCCTTGGCGTCATCGGAAAACTTCGCCAGGTCCAGTTGCTGCCCGACATAGCTGGCAAACGCACGGCCACCTTCAGTCATGGCTTTCATGCTCAGCAGCATGCGGCGCACGTCGGGGTGAACGATGATCGGGTCGGCCACTTTGTCCGGAGCAACGGCACCCGTCGGCGCGCGGCTCTGCACACGTTCGCGTGCATAGGCGACAGCACTCTGATAGGACGCTTCGGCGCAGCCAATGCCTTGAATGCCGATGGACAAGCGCTCGTAGTTCATCATGGTGAACATCGCCGCCAAACCTTTGTTGGCTTCGCCGACCAGCCAGCCGCTGGCGCCGTCAAAGTTCATCACGCAGGTGGCCGAAGCTTTGATACCCATCTTGTGTTCGATCGAACCGCAACTCACGGCGTTGGCATCGCCGAGGGAACCGTCGGCATTGACCAGCACTTTGGGCACGACGAACAGCGAGATGCCTTTCGGCCCCGCCGGTGCGTCCGGCAGTTTGGCCAGCACCAGATGGACGATGTTTTCGGTCAGGTCCTGATCGCCACCGGTGATGAAGATCTTGCTGCCGGTGATGCTGAAACTGCCGTCGGCCTGAGGTTCGGCGCGGGTGCGGATGATCCCCAGATCGGTGCCGGCGTGAGCTTCGGTCAGGCACATGGAGCCGGCCCAGCGGCCTTCGTACATCGGCGGCAGATAGAGGTTTTTCAAGGTGTCACTGGCGTGGGCATCCAGTGCCAGGCAGGCACCGGAACTCAACGCTGAATAGAGTGCAAAGCTTGAGTTGGCGCCGTAGAGCATTTCTTCGAACTGCACGGCGAGCATCTTCGGCATGCCCATGCCGCCGAAATCGGCGTTACCGGAAAGACCCACCCAGCCGCCTTCGATGTAGGTGGCATAAGCCTGTTTGAAACCGATTGGCGTGCTGACCTGGCCATCGACCCACTGGGCGCCTTCCTCGTCGCCGCTGCGATTCAATGGCGCAATCAGGTGCGAGGTGACTTTGGCCGCCTCCTCAAGAATGGCGTCTGCCGTGGCGGCGTCGACATTGTCGGCCAGAGCTGGCAGGCGTGCCCACAGGGCCGGGGCGTCGAACACTTCATGCAGCACAAAGCGCATGTCGCGCAGCGGGGCGTTGAATTCGGGCATAACGTAGACCTCAAAAGGTTGTGCGATGGGCACGGCGCCGCTGGAGCAGGCCGTGCCCTTTCTATCAATGGGCGGAAGCGCTGGCAGCACCGAGGCCGGTCTGGGCGCGAACGAACTGGTCGGCGTAAGCGTCACGCTCCTTGTCGGCCCGCACGCTGCGGTCCAGTTTCGACACCACGACGATCACCAGGAACGCCAGCGGCATGGAGAACAGCGCAGGGTGGTCGTACGGGAAAATTGCATGAGCATGGCCGAGCACGGTGACCCAGACGGCTGGCGAGAGGATCACCAGCACCAGCGCGCAGGTCAGGCCGGCGAAACCGCCGATGATCGCGCCTTTGGTGGTCAGGCCTTTCCAGTACATGGCCATGATCAGCACCGGGAAGTTGGTCGACGCGGCGATGCCGAAGGTCAGGCCCACCAGGAACGCGACGTTCATTTTCTCGAACAGAATGCCCAGCAGAATAGCGACGATGCCCAGGCCGACAGTGGCCATGCGGGTCACGCGCATTTCCTGTTTCTGGCTGGCTTTGCCTTTTTTGAACACCGTGGCATAGAGATCGTGGGATATCGCCGAAGCCCCGGCCAGGGCCAGACCGGAGACCACCGCCAGAATGGTGGCGAAGGCCACTGCCGAGAGGAAACCGAAGAACAGGTTGCCGCCCACTGCTTTGGCCAGGTGCATGGCGACCATGTTGCCGCCGCCAATCAAGGCGCCGCCGACTTCACCATTGACGTAGTACTGCGGGTCGGTGCCGATGATGACCATCGCGGCAAAACCCAGGGTGCAGACAACAAGGAAGAAGAAACCGATGAAACCGGTGGCGTAGAACACCGACTTACGCGCTTCCTTGGCGTTAGGCACGGTGAAGAAACGCATCAGGATGTGCGGCAGGCCGGCAATCCCGAACACCAGGCCCAGCGACATAGAAGCGGTGTTGATCGGGTCGGCGAGCATTGAGCCAGGGCCCATGATGTTCCAGCCGCTGGCGTGGGCTTCGACGGCTTTGGTGGCCAGGGTTTCGTAGCTGAAGCCGAATTGCGACATGGCCATGAACGCGAGGGTCGTGCCGCCGGCAAGCAGCAACACAGCCTTGATGATCTGCACCCAGGTGGTGGCGATCATGCCGCCGAAAATCACGTATACCAGCATCAGCGCGCCGACGATCACCACGGCCACCGGGTAGTCGAGGCCGAACAGCAATTTGATCAACTGACCGGCACCGACCATCTGCACGATCAGGTAGCAGCACACCACCGTCAACGAGCCAAACGCGGCGACGATCCGCACTTTGTTCTGGTCCAGTCGATAGGACACGATGTCGGCAAAGGTGTAGCGCCCCAGATTGCGCAAGCGCTCGGCCATCAGGAAGGTGATGATCGGCCAGCCGACGAAGAAGCCGATGGTATAAATGAAGCCGTCGTAGCCCTTGGCGAACACCAGGCTGGACAGCCCCAGCAGTGTGGCGGCGGACATGTAGTCGCCGGCAATCGCCAGACCGTTCTGGAACCCGGTAATGCCACCGCCTGCGGTGTAGAAGTCAGACGTGGATTTGGTTTGTCGCGCGGCCCACCAGGTGATGGCCAGCGTGCCGAGGACGAACACAAAAAACATGCCGATTGCATGCAGGTTCAGCGGTTGTTTTTCGACGGCACCCAGCGCAGGCGCAGCCAATACAACGGAGGCCGGCAACAGCCCGGCAGCGGCGAGAATAAGTTTACGGAGGAGAGTCATCACTTGCTCTCCTCGAGAATGGCGGCGCCCAGTGCATCGAAACGGGTGTTGGCGCGGTAGACGTACAAACCGGTCAGCAGCCAGGAAAAAATGATGATCGCCGCGCCAACCGGCATGCCTAACGTCAACATCCGATGTTCGCCCAGCGGTGCATGCAACCACTGCGGGGCGAACGCCACCACCAGCATGAACAGGTAATAAGTGCCCAGCACGGCGGCGCTTAACGACCAGGCCAGGCGCGAACGGCTGTTCACCAATTGAAGGAATTTCGGGTTGCTCCGAATGCGTTCACAGCGTTGGGTATCGGTTGAATGGATGTCGATCATGGGTGGCTCCACATTGTTTTTGTTATCGATGTTTGGGATGTCGCTGGGCTGAATTCGGCGTGCACGAACCCGAGGCGGCAGGTAGAACACCTGCCGCCTGGCGGGTACAGCGTTGGTTCGGTTAGAGCGCCTTGGCCCGGTCGCGCAGCACGTACTTCTGGATCTTGCCGGTTGAAGTCTTCGGCAGCAGGGTGAAAACCACCGTGCGCGGCACTTTGAAGCCGGCCAGATGCTCGCGGCAGAAACTGAGGATGTCGGCCTCGCGAACGTCCTGGTGATCAGCCTTCAACGTGATAAAGGCGCAGGGCGTTTCACCCCACTTCTCATCAGGACGGGCGACGACAGCCGCTTCCATGACGGCTGGATGGCGATAGAGCACACCCTCCAGTTCGATGGTGGAAATGTTCTCGCCGCCGGAAATGATGATGTCCTTGAGTCGGTCCTTGATCTCGACATACCCGTTCGGATGACACACCGCCAGGTCGCCGGTATGGAACCAGCCGCCTTCGAACGCTTCGGCCGTGGCGGTCGGGTTCTTCAGGTAACCCTTCATCACGGTGTTGCCGCGCATGAAGATCTCACCGATGGTCTGACCGTCTCGCGGAGTCGGCTCCAGTGTCTTGGAGTCGCCGACCATCACGCCTTCGAGCGTCGGATAGCGCACGCCCTGACGGGATTTGATTTGCGCCCGTTCGTCGAGCGGCAACTCATCCCATTCGGCATGCCAGGCGCAGAGCGTCACCGGGCCATAGGTTTCGGTCAGCCCATACACGTGGGTGACCTTGATGCCCATTTCTTCCACGGCACCGATGACTTTGGCCGGTGGCGCGGCACCGGCGACCATCGCGTTGACCGGGTGATCAATCGCGGCTTTAGCCGACTCTGGCATGTTGACCAGGGCGTTGAGCACGATCGGCGCAGCGCACAGATGGGTGACCTGATGCTCGCGGATCAGCGTGAGGATTTTTTGCGGATCAACACGGCGCAAGAACACATGAACACCGGCCATGGCGGTGATAATCCACGGGTAGCACCAACCGTTGCAATGGAACATCGGCAGGGTCCAGAGGTACACAGGATGGTTGCCCATGGCCCAGGTCATCTGGTTGCCCAACGAGTTCAGATAAGCACCGCGATGGTGGTAAACCACGCCTTTGGGGTTGCCGGTGGTGCCTGAGGTGTAGTTCAGCGAGATGGCTTGCCATTCGTTCGCCGGCCACTGCCAGGCAAAGGCTGGATCGCCTTCGGCCAACAGCGCTTCATAATCCAGATCGCTGACCGCCTTGCCTTCGCCGTATTCCAGGTCATTGACGTCGATGACCAGCGGCGGGTGATCCAGCATGCCAATCGCCGCGTGAATCACATCATGGAATTCACGGTCGGTAATCAGCACCTTGGCTTCGCCATGCTGCAGCATGAAAGCGATGGCTTCGGCATCCAGACGCACGTTGAGCGGGTTGAGCACCGCGCCAACCATCGGCACGCCGAAGTGCACTTCAAGCATCTCGGGAATGTTGGGCAGCATCACCGCCACCGTGTCGTTCTTGCCGATGCCGCGACCGGCCAGTGCCGAGGCCAACCGGCGGCAGCGGGTGTAGGTCTGCGCCCAGGTGCGACGGATAGAGCCATGGATGACGGCGGGGTAGTCCGGATAAACGCTGGCGGTGCGCTCGATGAAGCTGAGCGGGGACAGGGCAATATGGTTGACAGCCGCAGGGCCTAGCCCTTGTTCATAGATCGACATGTGCGGGTACTCGGTGGCTGATTGTTAGCTCTATAGATGTCCTTGCAGCGTCGCCGCTGAGGGCATCTTTTATGTCCGACCTGCTTTATATAACATTCAGCTACAGATATGGAAGTACAACCTATGGCATATAGGATATCTACTATATTCGATTCTTGCCGATCTAAATCAATACAGCCTTACCGCCAAGGCCGGTATATCCTTGGCTTCCCCAACGAAGCGGACCTGTGATGACCCTGACTCCCGTTCGATTGCACAGCTGGTTGCGCCTGCAGCGCGAGGGTGTGTCTCTGGCCGCCCGGGCTGATGCGTTGTGCCGTGCGTTGCAGGAATGTCCCGAGGTGCGCCGGGCGGTTTATTTGAGTTGGCAACCCAATGCCGGGATTTACAGCCACGAGGGTGCCGCCCAGCATTTTCCACCGGGGCTGGGCGACCCTTCGCTGGCCAGCGATCAATTGCTGTTTGATCGACTGGTCGAGGCGGGGCGGCTCGATCTGGCGCAAGTGCGGCAACTCGATTGCTGGTTGTCCGGTCGATTGCGTCGGGCCGCTATCAGCCATGGCCAGGTGTTTGATCTGGCCTTGCAACCGGGGCTGCCGGGGTTGCTGCTGGTGGAGGTGTGCGACGGCGTGAGCCTTGATTGGCTGGGCTGGGTCCAGGATTTGCTGACGACCTTGCTGAGCAGCGTCAATGGCATGCTGCGCGGCTCGCCGCTGTTGGGTCACGATCCGCAACCGAGTCTGTTGCTCGATGCCCAGGGCCGGCCGCTGGAGTTCAACGGGGCGCTGCTGGCATTGCTGGCTGAAAAACCGCTGACCGATGTGCTGGGCTTTTTGCCCGTCAATCACCGCGTCCTGGTGCGCGCCTGCCTGGACCAGAAACGCGCCATCGAAGGGGTCGAGGCGCAATTCGAAACACAGATTCTGATCTGGACGTTTATCCCCGATCCGCAGGACAACCGCGTACTCGCCCGTTGCCGCGACGCCACCCTCCAGGTGTTGGCCGAACGTGAAGCGGCTACGGCACGCCGGCTGTACCGGTTGATCATCGAGAACACCACCGACCTGATTTCCCGACACACTCCAGACGGGCGCTTTCTGGATGCTTCGCCCGCGTCCTGGACATTGCTCGGCTACTGGCCGGAAGAGTTGCGCGGGCAAATGGCCCAAGGCCTGTTCCATGGTCAGGACCTGGCCAGCCTGGTGCAGCGTGCGCGGGATGCTCTGGAGCAGGATGGTTATCACACGATGACCTATCGCATTCGCCATCGAGACGGGCATTACCTGTGGTTCGAAACCGCGAGCCGGGCGATTCGTGAAACCTACACCGGGACCGTGGTTGAAGTGGTCAGCGTGTCCCGGGACATCACCGCTCGGGTGCAAGCCGAGGAGAACAAGCGGCGCCTGGCGGAGGTGGTCGAAGCCAACACCGATCCGGTGTTGTTCATCGACCCCGAGGGGCAAGTCACTTACCTCAATCCAGCGGCGCGGCGCATTCTCGGAATCGACGAGCAACAACCGATGCCAGCCTTGGCGCAATTGTTCGCCAGCAACGACCTGGCACGTCTGCAGCGTGATGGCTGGAGCAGCGCCGAACGCGACGGTGTCTGGAGCACCGATGCGCGATTGCAGCCACCGGGAGGCGGCACTTCAGTGCCGGTTTCGCTGGTGCTGTTGGCGCATCGTTCGGCTGGCGGCGAGCGCTATTACTCCTTGGTGGCGCGGGACATGACCGAACGTGAACTGCGTGAGGTGCAACAGCGCCGTCATCAAGACGAACTGGCGCACACCGCGCGGTTGGTCACGCTGGGGGAATTGGCCTCGGGCATCGCCCACGAAATCAACCAGCCGCTGGCGGCGGTGGTCAATTATGCCAATGCCAGCCAGCGCTATTTACAGACACTGGATTCCAATCCCCAAGCCGCTGCCCGAGTGGCGCAAGGGTTGGAGCGCATTACTCATCACGCCACGCATGCTTCAGAAGTCATCAGACGTTTGCGCGCGTTTCTGCGCAAGGGGCAACGCCGGATGCAGGCCCTGAATTTCACCGACGTCGCCCGCGAGGCGGTGCGCTTGTGTGCCTGGGAAGCGAGCAATTGCCAAGTGACAATCGAGGATTGCCTGCCGGATAATCTGCCGCCCGTTTATGCCGACCGGGTGTTGCTGGAGCAGGTGCTGCTCAATCTATTGCGCAATGCCATCGACGCCAACCGCGAACAACATCCGGGGCAGCCGTCACTGATTGTGATGGCCGCGGGGGAGGGCGGTGGTACAACCGTGGAAATCAGTGTGCAAGACCAGGGACCGGGCGTCAGCGAGCCTGAACTGGAGCAGATATTTACCCCGTTCTATACCAGCAAGGCCGATGGCCTGGGACTTGGTTTGTCCATGAGCCGCAGCATCATCGAAGGTTTTGGTGGCGAATTGCTGGCCCTGCGCCAACCGATCGGGCTGCTGATGTGCTGCCGTTTGCCGCTGGCCGGCCCAACAAAACAACAACAGGAATAACGCAATGGCGAGTGTGACGGAGCACGTGGTGTATGTGGTCGACGACGATCAAGGCATGCTCGACTCAACGGTCTGGTTATTGGAATCGGTAGGGCTCAAGGCCTTGCCGTTTACCAGTGGCGTGGAGTTTCTCAATGCTTGTGATGCCTCGCTCGATGCCTGCGTGCTGCTCGATGTTCGCATGCCCGGCATGGGCGGTTTGAACGTGCAGGAGGAAATGCGTGCACGTGAACTGAATCTGCCAATCATCTTTGTCAGCGGGCACGCCGATGTGCCGATCGTGGTTCGCGCTTTCAAGGCCGGCGCCCATGACTTCATTGAGAAACCCTACAACGAGCAATTACTGCTGGACAGCGTGCAACAGGCGCTCACCAACTGCGCGGCCAACCGCTCAGGCAGCCAGGGTCACGATGCGTTGCAGGCGCGGTTGCTGACGCTGACCCCACGCGAACGCGATGTCTTGCTGCCGCTGGTACAGGGTTACACCACCCGTGAAATAGCGGAGCAACTGGGCGTCAGCGCAAAAACTGTCGACCTGTATCGCTCGCGTGTGATGAAACGCATGCAAGCCAATACCTTGCCGGACCTGGTGGGCATGGCGATCGCAGCGGAGATGGTCGACCCACTGAAACTGCGTTGATGGTTCGCGTTTCGTACACGCGTCTATGCTGGGTTAACCGATTCGTTGCCTTTACCGCCGCAACCACAAGGAAACAGCCATGGTGCCCACACCTCTGTCCGAGAAATCGTTGACCCGCAGCATGCTCGATGTGCTGATTCGTGCCGGGCTGATTTTCATCCTCGTGCTGTTTTGCTTTGAGATTTTCCGGCCGTTTCGTGACCTGATGCTGTGGTCGATCATCCTCGCGATCACCCTATATCCGTTGCAGTTGCGACTCATGGGGTCGCTAGGCCGCAGCGAAGGGCGTTCTGCGACGATACTGGTGGTGTTTGCCATCGCGATTCTGGTGGTGCCGGTGTATCTATTGGGCACCTCGATTGCGGAGTCGGTTGCCAAGGTTGTCGACCTGGTGAAGGAGGGCAGTTTCCATATTCCGCCGCCCCCGGAGTCGGTCGCCGCCTGGCCGCTGGTGGGTAAATCTGTCTCGGCGGTATGGCTGCAGGCTTCAACCGATCTCCCCGACCTGATGGTGAAATACCTGCCGCAGGTAAAAGGCGTCACGCTGGGCCTGTTGAGCAAAATCGCCGGCGTCGGGATGGGGCTGCTGATGTTCATCGTCGCCTTGATCATCGCCGGTATTTTCATGGCCCATGGTGAGGCCGGTAGCCGCTGCGCGGTGGATATTGCGTCGCGCGTCAGCGGTCCGGACAAGGGGCCACAGATCGCCGAGCTGTGCACCGCGACCATCCGCGCCGTTGCGCTCGGTGTGGTCGGCATCGCCTTCATTCAGATGCTGCTCGTGGGGATCGGCTTCGTGCTCAAAGGCATTCCCGGCGCCGGTCTGCTGGCCATCGGCGTATTGCTGCTGGGCATCATGCAGTTACCTGCCACGCTGATTACGCTGCCGGTGATCGCTTATGTCATGGCCACCGAAGGGCCAAACACTCGGACCATTATCTTCTCGGTCTTTGTGTTCGTTGCGGGCCTGGTGGACAACGTCCTCAAACCGCTGTTGCTGGGGCGGGGTGTGGACGTTCCAATGCCGGTCGTGTTGATTGGCGCACTGGGGGGCATGGTCACCAGCGGCATCCTCGGGCTGTTCATCGGGCCGGTCGTGCTGGCGGTGGGTTACCAATTATTCTGGCAGTGGGTTCAGGATCGACCTGAGGGTGTCTGACATCCTCAGGTAGTAAGGAGGTGTGTTGAAACCATACCTGCCCGCACCGGGCGCCTCAACGTGGAACATGTTGCGCCAGGCGTGTCTGCAACGCCGGGATGCCGTGCCGCCGAGTTTGACGGAACGGGCGGTCGTCCACGGCATTCCCGAGGCACGTTACTGGCTGGACCGGGACCTCGCACCGCTGATTCGCGATGTGCACCAATCCAACCTGCGAGAGGCAGCAGCGCTGGCCAGGTCAGGGGAGCCGAATGACACGCTGCCACTGGCCAACATGCTGGCGATTTCCGGAGGGGGCGACGCCGGCACCTTCGCAGCGGGGATCATCGCGGGGTGGACGTTGCACGGGACGCGCCCCGCGTTCAAGGTTGTCACGGGCATCAGCGCCGGGGCCCTGGTGGCCCCGTTTGCCTACCTGGGGCCTCAGTACGACGACATCATCTTGCGCATGTGCAGCGCCATCGGCCCCAAGGACGTTTTCCACTCGCGCAATGTGCTGACCCGGCTTGCCAGCGACGGCATTGCGGACAGCAAGCCATTGGCGCGGCTCGTCGCGCAGTGCATTTCTGCGGACATACTGGCGGCGATTGCCGAGCAATACGCCGACGGACGCTTGCTGATGATCGGCACCACCGACCTCGATGCGGGGCGTCCGGTGACCTGGAACATGGGCGCCATTGCCGCCAGCGGCGCGCCGGGAGCACTCGACCTGTTCCGACGGATCCTTATCGCGTCGATGAGCATTCCCGGCGCCGTTTCGCCCGTCATGATCGATGTGGAGGTGAATGGCCAAGCGTTTCAGGAAATGCACGTCGATGGCGGCGTCATTACACAGGTGTTCCTTTATCCCCCAGGCACCGTCATGGCACTGAACAGCGTGACCGGCGCGCGCTTGCGCAGTGATCGGCATTTTTATGTGATTCGCAACGGAAAGATGGAGCCGCAGTGGTCGGGGACCAAACGCCGTACGTTGAGCATTGGCGGTCGCGCCATCAGCGCGTTGATCCAGATGCAAGGCATCAGCGACCTGGAGCGGATTTACCGAATCGCCCAGCAGGACGGCGCGGATTTTAATCTTGCGTACATCGGTTCCGACTTTCATCACCTGCGCAATCATCAGTTCGATGGTGAGTACATGAAGCGGTTGTTCGAGTATGCCTTTGAGCTCAGCGCGAAGGGTTATCCGTGGCATAAGTCGCCTGACACCTGAAGTCTGTCGGGATGTTTATAGCTTGACCCAGCCAAGACACTGAATGACCTGCGCTTGTTGCTCTCATGAAATTAATCCTGTAGTTTTTCATGAAATTATAAAAACATAATTTCATGAGAGCTTGTATGTTCCGGCAATCCACGCAGCATGTCGCCAGTTACTACGCCCACAGTTGCGCTGATCGCCTGACCACCCGACCCGCACTTGCCGGTGAACACGATACCGAGATCGTGATCATCGGCGCAGGGTTCAGTGGCCTGCATACCGCGTTGCGCCTGGCCCTGGCCGGCAAACGCGTGATATTGCTGGAAGCCAGTCGCGTGGCGTGGGCAGCTTCCGGGCGCAATGGCGGCCAGGCCATCCTCGGCTGGTCATGTGACATGCCGCCATTGGAAGCCGCGCTCGGTTATGAGCGCGCCCGCCGATTGTGGGACGGCATGCGCTGGGCGGCGCAGGAATTGCGGGAATTACCGACTCGCCATGGTTTCGACTGTGATTATCGCGCCGGTCATTTGTGGACATCGGTGATGCCTCGCCGTGTCGGCCTGCTGACTGAATGGCAGCACGAAGCCAGTCACAAGTGGGGGCACCATGCCTTGCAGTTCATCCGTCGTGAACAGTTGCCGGAATGGATCGCCAGCGAGCGCTACCAGGCAGGGTTGTACGACCCTGAGGGCGCCCATTTGAACCCGCTGAAACTGGCAATCGGCCTGGCCGCCGCCATCGAACGCGCGGGTGGCCGTATCCATGAACAAAGCAAAGCGTTGAATTATCGAGAGGAGGGCGGCCGCTTCGTGGTGGACACTGAGCGCGGGTCGATTCGCGCCGACGTTCTGGTGCTGGCCTGCAATGCCTATCTGGACCGGCTCGACCCGCAACTGGCCAGTTGCGTATTGCCCGTCGGGACGTATCAAGTGGCGACCGCGCCGCTGACGCCCGAGCAAGCCACTGCGCTGCTGCCGACCAATGTCTGCGTCACCGACAACCAGTTTGTCCTCGACTACTTCCGTCGCACCCCCGACAACCGCCTGCTGTTCGGCGGCGGCTGCACCTATCTGGGCGGCATGCCCAAGGACATCGCCGGCGCGACACGGCCGTTCCTGGAACGGGTCTTTCCGCAGCTCAAAGGCGTGGAACTGGCGTTCGCCTGGGGCGGGCACATCGATCTGACCCTCAAGCGAACGCCCGACGTTGGCCGGTCGGGTGATCGCTACTGGCTGCAAGGCTATTCCGGGCATGGCGTGCTGCCGACACTGGCCGCCGCCCGCGCCGTGTCCGACGCCATTCTGGGGCAGGACGATGAATTGTCCTTGTATCAGGGCCTGAACAACGGCAGTTTTCCCGGCGGCAAATACCTCGCTGCGCCGCTGGAAGCCATCGGCAAAGCCTGGTATCGACTGCGCGACAGTATCTGATGAGTCATCTTTCGGAATTCCCGGCATGAACAAGCAAGAAGAAATCGCTGCGCTGGCGATCCTGATTCACGATTTGCGCAAGCACAAGAAATACACCTTGAAGGAACTGGCCGACAAAATCGGCCGTTCCGTCGGCTTTCTTTCGCAGGTCGAACGCGGCTTGTCACGGCCCACCGTGGCAGACCTGACGGCGATCAGCGAAACCCTGGGCGTACCGACCACGTACTTCTACAGCCTGCCAAAACCCAAGGAGTTGCCGTGGGTCACGCGGCCGGACGAACGTCGCACGCTGTACTACGCCAACGGCATTACCGACATTCTGGTTTCGCCAAAAATGCGCGCGTCATTTTCCATGCTCGAAAGTCATCTGGAAGCCGGTGCCAGCAGCGGCGACCGGCACATGACTGACAGCTCGGAGCAGGGCGGTTACGTGCTCGAAGGCGAGCTGACGCTGTGGCTGGGTGACGACGAAGAACCTGTGACTTTGGTGGCTGGCGACAGTTTTCAGTTCGACAGTCATACCCGTTGCCGCTACGGCAACCTCACCGGGCAACTCACGCGAGTGCTCTGGGTTTACACCTGATAACAAGCAAAAGGACCCACAATGATGGATGCTACCTGCTCTGACCTGCTGGCTGAGGTGCGTGCCTTTCGCCAACGCTACCCAGAGGTGCGTTATGTCGATCTGATTTCCCTCGATATCCCGGGGCATTTCTACGGCAAACGCTACCCGGTGGACATGCTGGAAAAGGTCGCGGCTGGCAGTGCGCTGAAACTGCCGCAAAATTGCGTGTTGCTGGGCGTGCAAGGCGGGTTGTTCAAGATTGGAGATTACTGCTTTAACGACGGCGATCCGGACGCAGTGCGTCGTCTGGTGCCGGGAACCCTCAAGCCTGTGACCTGGGAAGCGCAACCGCTGGGGCAAATGCTGATCACCTCGGATGGCACTGCAAACCCCATCGTATTCGAACCGCGACAGGTGCTCGCGCAGGTTCTGGACCGGCTCGCCAGCAAAGGCATTCATCCGGTGGTGGCGTTCGAACTGGAGTTCTACCTGTTCGATAAAAAGCTGCGCGACGGGCTACCGCAGTTTCCCCGTGACGGCCTGACGGACGATGTCGACGATCAACCCAACATGCACATCGAACGACTGTCACGCTTTGCGCCGGTGCTGGATGACATGGTCGAGGCGTCGCGGGCCCAAGGTATCGACAGTACGGTGATCACGGCGGAACTCGGGCCGGGTCAGTTCGAAATCAATTTCGGTCACCTGGACGATGGTTTGCGCGCTGCAGACTGGGCGGCGCTGTTCTGTCGCAGCAGCCGTGGTGTGGCGCTAAAACATGGGTATCGTGCCAGTTTCATGGCCAAGCCTTACTTGCAGCACCCGGGCAGCGGCATGCATGTGCACGTGAGCCTTTACGATGCGGCCGGCAACAACATTCTGGCCGCCAACCAGCAACAATCGCTGCGCCACGCCGTATCCGGTTGCCTTGAATTGCTGCCGCATTGCATGCCGGTTTTCGCCCCGAACCAGAATGCCTATCGACGCCTGGGCGGCACGACGAACATTGCCACCCAAGCGAGCTGGGGATTTGAAGACCGCGATGCGTGCTTGCGTATTCCGGAATCGGACTCGAAAAACTTGCGCATCGAACATCGCCTGGCCGGTGCCGATGCCAACCCCTACTTGGTGTTGGCGGCAATTCTGGTCGGATTGGAACATGGGTTGGCGTCCGGCAAGGAACCGATTCAGCCGCTGAACGAAGACCGTAACAGTGGCGTCGACTTCCCCAAGGAAATGCTCGAAGCCGTGCGTGCGATGCAGCATCAGACGCAACTGCGTGACGGGTTGGGGGCAGAGTTTGTGGACGTCTATTGCGAGAACAAACGTCAGGATCACTTGGCGTTCTTGCAGGAAATCAGCGCACGGGAATATCGCTGGTATTTGTAGAGCGAGGCGGCGGGCAATCGTCATGATTGCCCGCGAACCTAGCGCACAGTCCGGCGGCGGCCCAGACGATTGACCGCCAGCAGGCAGCCTGCAACCAACAGTGCGGCGCCGATTACCAGCAGCGGTGAAGGTCGGATGGGTTTCGCGGCTGGCAACGGGTACGTGCTCAAAATGTCATCGGTCATTTCGGTGGGCAGGTATCTGGGGGCGTTGTACGCCATCTCGTTCAGTTTCAGGCGTGCGCCATCGCCGAGAATCAACGTCAGGTTTTCAATGGTGCCGGCGACCCGCCCGGGATACACCGGCTCGCCCGTCGGATCGAGTTGGTCATACAGAAACTGCTGCCCTTCAACCCACCCGACCGCCGTCTGTAACTCGGGCCCCAGGTAATACTTTCCATCGAGAAAGAAGCCGGGGAAATGCGGCGTGCGTTCAAGGCTCTCGACGTTATAACGCTCGCCCGCCCTCATGCCGGTTGCTGGGTCGATCATGGTGATTCCTCCGTCTGCTGGTCTTGCAATAGAGAACGGGCTGAATATGTAGGTTCCATCGGGCTGATCGAAAGGCGCGCGGTGCTGCTCATCGGCTCTTCGCAAAACAATTCGAACTCTTCAAACGCGATCACTTCAACCGTTAACAGGACCGCCCATGGGCAATTTTCGGCGTGGAGCATGATCGAATGTGCCAGCAACATTGAACAGCCAGAAGATGTTCATCGGGTGTGCGGGGTGGAGTCTGGGGCGTGAGTATGTGTCGACATTCCCGGTTGCGGGCTCGCACCTGCAACGTTATGCATCGAGACTGAACGGCGTAGAGATCAATAGCTCGTTTTATCGCCCGCATCGCCGGGAAACGTACGCTCGATGGGCTGACTCGGTGCCCGATGGCTTTCGTTTCTGCGTTAAGGTGCCCAAGCGGATCACACACGAACTGCGTTTGCAGGATTGTGGGTGGGCGCTCGATGAGTTTATCTCGCAGTGTTCAGGATTAAATGAACGATTGGGTTGCCTGCTGGTGCAGTTACCGCCCTCATTGGCGTTTGATTATGCGGCGGCTGACAGCTTTTTCATTGAGCTCAGACGTCAGTATGCCGGCTACGTAGTGCTCGAACCCCGGCACGCATCCTGGCTCGATGCCGAGCTGCTGTTGATCCATCATCGTGTTGCCCGGGCTGCGGTTGATCCATCACGCATCAGCCATGACGCTCTGCCGGGGGGCTGGCCGGGATTGAAATATTGGCGAATGCACGGATCGCCCCGAACTTACTTCAGTCCTTACGAATTGCCGGCACTGCAGAGTCTGGCTATCAATCTTCAGACCGTCACGACCGACAGCGAATCGACATGGTGCATTTTCGATAACACCGCCAGCGGGGCTGCACTGGGTAACGCGTTAACGCTCAAGGCGTTGTTCCGCTGAGCCGGACAGACCGTTCGTCGGCCGCAATGAACACCGTTCAGCGCTCGCGGCTCTCTACTTTTCATTGGGTGGAGAGCGACTATGTCCTGTTTGATCTGTGAAAATCCTTTTGCACGAACACTCTGCGCAGGCGTCTGGCAGGCATTCAATTGCCCTGAATGCGGCCAGGGACGTGTTTCCCAGGAGCTGCTCAGTCTGATGGTGTTGTTGAATCTGCAACTGGATACAGGACGCACCCGCCGATGGCTTAATGAATGTCGCCGGACCGACCCGCTACCGATCATGCGCATGTCTGACATTTTGCTGTGCTGCGCCGCCAAGGACGCAACCGGTCGGGCCACCGGCATTCGGGGATAGCCGCTGGTCTATTCGAAGGCACGCGGCACTGCGGCCCACTTCCAATCTGTACGGCCCGGAGAATCCGGACCATTTGGGTGAGGTGGGTATGTCCGACGATTCGACTTTCCAGCAACAAGACCAGAACCCGGTGCAAGACGCGGCTCCATCCAGACCGAAGCCAGGCACTGACGACCCGATGGCCAATCCTGACGATTCGGGTCGATATGATCCGATGACCCGCCCGGACGACCAGCGACCTGACGACTGGGAGGACCCGGACAGAGACATGCCGGAGGCGGACGAGCCGACCCCGCTGTCTGATGACAGACGCTGAATAAGGGAAAGGAGGTCAAGCATCGACCTCCCGCTTCCCGCGGTTACTAATTGCCGTCCGCCACCTTGCGTTCAATGTCCGCGATTTTATCGCTGAGCTTTTCAGCGTCCTGCTCCTTCACGCGGGTGGAAGAAGGCGTAAGGACTTCATCGATGCCCTCGGTTTCACTCGATGTGTCGTGCAGGTCCCTTTCGACCACGTCGACGGGTTTACCTGAAACATCAGTGGGAGGGGCGTTGGATGTTGTATTCACATCGTCATCGTTGTGCATGTCGTAGACCTCTGTTGACTGCCTTCACTCGGCTTTTTCTTCACCCTTCGAGCCGCTCGAAGTAGCGGCGTCTTTTTCCGTGGCCTGCGAATCGGCGCCGGAGTTTGAGCCCGATGCTTCCTCGCCCTTTTTGTCGGCCTTCTGATCATTGGATTCGGCGCTTTGGGCTTGATTGACGCCGGGAATGGCAGTGGGTGGAATGTCTGCTTTTTCGGCGGCCGACGCGAACAATGAGCCTGTCGACAGCAGGCTCGCAATGGCGAGGGCGGTGATTGTGTTGTTCATCATCCAGGTCTTCCTGCGAGGGGTATAAAACGTTGGAAGATCAGGACGGAGGAAGGTGCTGAGGCGCTGACGAGTGGCATGGCAAGCATAAAAAAACGCCGCACATCTCACGATGGGCGGCGTTTTTTATTGCGTTGCAGCGTTAGGCTTGAACCACCGGAATGTTGGCGTCCGAGTTGGTAGCGGATTTACGTGACGAGCCGGTACCGACCCCGTCACCGACGTAGGCGATCGGGAAGCCACTGTTGCGCATTTCTTCGATTTGCTTCATCGGGGCGGTAGAGCCTTGCACGTCCGGCACGATGCCGTCGCGGGCCATTTTCAGCATGACCAGAGCCTTCAGCCGACCGGCTCGGCCGTACAATTCATCTCTCCAGAACCCGGTTTCAGGAAAAACACCCCGTTTTCGTTTTGCCGAAAACTGTAGTTCCCCAAGACATCCTTGCCGGTGTATTGGGTTCCTGAATAACTTTGCACCTGACTCAGGGTGACCGAGCTGTTCGCCCATTTCAGGTACACGACACCCGGCTGCGTATTGAAGAACGTCGCGGCAATCACCCCATTAAACCCGGCGCAACGAAACGCCTGAGGACCTTCGGTCAGCCGATCTGGATCCTTGGTTCGCACAATGGCCGAGCCTTGACGCAGTTGATAGGCACGCTGGGCATAACTGCGGATCGCGCATGCCTTGGCCTCAGGCCCGGAGCCGCACTGATTGCGGGCGTCCATCCAGAACTGCTGGTCGATGATGACTTTGTCGGGAGGCGGTACGGAGTGCTCATCCGTGAGCGCCAGGCGATAGAGACGCGTCAGTTCAATGTCCATCTGCGCCAGTTGTGGATCGCGGCAGATGAGTTTTTCTACGGGGGCTCGGGTGTTGGCGCAGTCGAAACTGGTCTTGTAAATTCGTGGGGGCGATGCGGCATTGGCGCAGGAGAATGTCGCCGCGCTGACGCTGGCGAGCAGGCAGGTGAAAAGGGCCGTGAGCGTTTTCATGTTGACGTCACTCAGATCATTTTCCGTAGGGGACTATAACCCCAAGTGGCAGAAGTTCCACCCAGGCGGAACGCATCATCACCTCAAACCACCCACCGCAGCGTTTCAAACAGTGGCCGATCTTCCTTCTTCGCCGCAGGGGATTGGCGCCGAACGACCTGCGACACACAATCGGTGCAGCTCCATGCCTGGCGAACGCCATTCATGGGTGACCATCACCCTCTCGAACCACGTCATGTTTCTGCATCAGGGCCGGATGAAGGAGGAGGGCCACCGGGCGCCGTACCGGAACAATCGCGAAACGAGCGGTTGAAGCGGTCTTTGTCGGGAAGACTGTAGTCGTCTTCTCTGGAGCGCAGGGCGCGTGGACTAAACGACCTGAACTGCAGGTGGAAGGGGGCCACGGTGTGTACAAAACGCGACGGCCGATCCGGCGGGTTGGCCACCCGTGTCCAGTGCAGGGTGAAGTTTCGAAGTGGTCAGGGTGGCGTCTCCTTTTCAGGGTGTCCCCGGATAAAGGATAGCTCGCCATTCGAAGGGCTCCTATCCGTGCATCAAGTCCGCTGGGGAGGGCGGAACTTTGTGGCAGGCTCGCTTGCACAATGGTGTGTGTAGACCTTGTGGAGCGCGGGCTTGCCCATGAAAACTAAGTTAGAGTGTTCATCAGTAGCTGCTCATAAGCGCCCCCCACCCGATTCACGTAGCCGCGCCAAGCGGTTCGAGCGAACGAACAGGGCACAAAAACCGTATATCAATCGTTATGTGAAGTATGAATCGTCCGCTTTTTGTTTCTCTGGATGGGCCCAAGGGAGCCGGCAAAACCACACTGTTGGAGGCCATTACGAAAGTACTGAGGGCAGACAACAAAAAGGTGATCCGACTGTCCGAGCAAAAAAGCGATCCCGATCGGGGTGAAACAATGGCCCTCGTTAACAGACTCGTCAGAAACCCCACCCGTGAGTTGGAGTTGGAGGTTTGTGAACGATTCGCGGATAGCCGCGCCTGGATTTCCCGGAATGTGCTGGCTAAACAGCCACCACACAGCATCATTTTGATCGATCGCTGGTACCCGTCCGATGCTGCGTTTCGTCGAATAGTCCCGTTTGCAGAGATTCTGCAGTTGAACATTGATCGAAACGTGCAAGTGCCAGACGTGCATGTCGGGGTTGTCACCCATCCTGAAATTTCATGGGCAAGGGCCGCCGCACGACGGCGTGGGCTGAGCAGTACGGTGATCCATAAGCTGGAAGACCATGTCGCGTGCACCCTGGCGTTCGAACTGGCGGTTGTAAAACACGGCTGGGTCTTATGCCGTAATGAAGGCACGATCGAAGAGGCAACGATGCAGGTGGTTTCTGAGATCTACACAGCCCTTCGCTGTCACGAAGGCAAAGTTCGTTGCGCGGGTTTGTGTTCATGAGTTTGGTTTTTGCATCAATCTCTGACACTCATGCGTTAAGCTGATTAATCTGTCTCGCAGCCTGAGTAAGTACTGTGGCCATCAACTTCGACCTCAACGACCTGCACGCCTTTCGCGCTGTAGTTGAGCAGGGCAGTTTCCGCAAGGCTGCCGACACTGTGCGCATCTCACAATCAGCTCTGAGCCGACGCATCGAGAAACTCGAAGACGCCCTAGGGGTGCGGTTGTTCGAGCGCACCACGCGCAAAGTTAGCCTCACTCAGGCCGGACGTGGCTTCATGCCTAGCGTTGAGCGCTTGCTCGATGACCTGGATGTGGCGCTGCTCGGCATCAGTGAAGTGGCTTCGACCCGGCTCGGCCATGTCACGGTCGCCTGTGTGCCGTCGGCGGCGTATTACTTCATGCCGCGGGTGATCGCTCATTACCACCGCCAATTTCCGCGGATCAAAGTCAAAGTGCTGGATTCCAGCGCTCACGATGTGCTCACTGCGGTGGTCAACGGCGAAGCGGATTTCGGCCTGAGTTTCATGGGCACGCTGGAAGCTGAAGTCGATTTCGAGCCGTTGGTGCAGGAAGGTTACGTCGTAGCCTGTCGGCGTGATCATCCGTTGGCAGGTCGCAGCAGCGTGAGCTGGGACGAGTTCTATCAGCAGGACTACATCTCGCTGGACAAGACCTCGGGCAATCGCTTTCTGCTTGATCAGGCGTTGACCGGCATCGTGCCGCAGCGCCAGAGCATCTGCGAAACCCGGCACGTGACAACGATGATCGGGCTGGTGGAGGCGGGTTTGGGCGTGGCGGCGGTGCCGTTAATGGCGATGCCAGCGGCGGATCATCCTATCCTGACGCGGGTGCCGCTGACTGATCCGCAGGTGATGCGCAGTGTCGGCCTGATCAAGCGCCGGGGCCGCACGTTGACCCCGGCTGCGTTGGAGCTGGAACGGCTGGTCGTGGAAATGAAAGTCCAGGTCAGCGACTGACCGAATCCAGCCCGGTGGCCTTCACATCCGGTTGAGCGGCCGAGGAGGCCAGGTACTCCAGCAATGCCTTGGCTTCAGCAGGGTGTTGCGCGCCCACGGGAATGCCAGCAGCGAAACGCGTTACCGACTGCACCGATTCTGGAATCTTCGCCACAAAACTGACACCCGGTATGGGCAGCAATTCGCTGACCTGCTGAAAGCCCAGCTGATAGTCGCCGGTGGCAACCACCGACCCCACGGGAATTTTCGGGATCATCTTCGACTTCGGCTTCAGTTGGTCGTCGATACCCAGGCGTTTGAACAACTGATTCTCGATGTACACGCCACTGGCGCTGTCGGAATAAGCCACGGACGTTGCCTCAAGCAAGGTCTTTTTCAGGCTGTCGACGGTGCTGATGTCCGGCTTCGGTGCACCGTCACGAACCACCATACCAATGCGTGAATCGGCCAATTCGACCCGGGAGACAGGGTCGACTTTGCCTTGCTTAATCAACTCATCGAGTGCGTAACCGACCATGATCACCACGTCAGCCTTTTCCCCGCGGGCCAGGCGATTGGGGATCGCTTCCGGGGCCTTGCCCATCGACGGGCCCAGGGCGGTGTCGAGCGTGTTGCCGGTCGATGCGGCGAATTTCGGGCCGAGGGCTTTGTAGGCCGCGGTGAAACCGCCGGAGGTCATCACGCGCAGTTCTTCTGCCTGGGCGAATGAACTCAGGCCGAGGCTGGTCAGCAAGGCCAGTGCAGCAAGTTTAAAGGGTTTGTTCATGGTCAATGTTCTCGAAAAGAGCAGGTTCAAAACAACGCCGGTTGCAGGCGACCGGAGGAGCGGCGATACAGGTACAGCGTCGCGCACAGGGCACACAGCGCGGCGAAACTCATCCAGTAACCGGGCGCGGCCTTGTCGCCGGTGTACTGAATCAGAAAGGTCGACATCGCTGGGGTGAAACCGCCAAACACGGCCGTGGCCAGGCTGTAGGCGAGGGAGAAACCAGCCACACGGACTTCAACCGGCATGATCTCCGTGAGCGCCGCAATCATCGCGCCGTTGTACAAGCCGTAGATCAACGAGAACCACAGCAACACCACTAGCATGTTGAGGAAGCTCGGCGCGTTCACCAGGTATGTCAGCGCCGGGTACGCGGTAGCGAGGGCCAGCAGCGCCATGGCGATCAGCACCGGACGCCGGCCGATGCGGTCCGACAACGCGCCGCCAATCGGCAACCAGAAGAAATTCGAAACACCGATCAGTAACGTCACCAGCAAGGCGTCAGCGGTGCTCAGGTGAAGCACGGTTTTGCCGAAGGTCGGCGCGTACACGGTGATCAGGTAGAACGCGGTGGTGGTCAGCGCGACCATCATCATCCCGGCGACCACGATCACCCAGTTCTGTGCCAGCGTACGGAATACATCACCCATGCTTGGGCGGTGTTTGCGCGCGGCGAACTCTTCGGTTTCTTCGAGGTTACGGCGCAGGAAGAAAATGAACGGGACGATCATGCAGCCCACGAAAAACGGAATCCGCCAGCCCCAGTCGGCAACCGTTCCCGGCGCCATCCATTGGTTCAGGCCGTAGCCCAACGCTGCGGCGACGATGATTGCGACCTGTTGGCTGGCAGACTGCCAACTGGTGAAGAACCCTTTGTTGCCGGGTGTGGCAATCTCCGACAGGTACACCGAGACGCCGCCCATTTCCGCACCGGCCGAGAAACCTTGCAGCAAGCGGCCGATCAGGACAATGGCCGGGGCGAACAGCCCGATGGTTTCGTAGCCCGGTACCAGCACGATCAGGATCGTGCCACTGGCCATGATTGAAAGCGTCACGATCAAACCTTTGCGCCGGCCGACATCGTCGATGTAAGCACCGAGCACCACGGCACCCAATGGCCGCATGAGGAAACCTGCGCCGAACACTGCGAAAGTCATCATCAGGGAGGCAAACTCGCTGCTGGCCGGGAAAAATACGGCGGCGATCTGCGTGGCGTAAAAGCCGAAAAGAAAGAAGTCGAACTGTTCGAGAAAGTTGCCCGAGGTGACCCGAAAAATCGCACTGGCGCGGGAGCGCCCGGAAGGGATTACTGCTGACATTGACCTGTACTCCACCGCTTTTATGAAGTGCACCGCCTGGACGCGGCGCACGGTTCTTATTGGGGCGAATGGTGGAGCAGAGAGGTCGATATGATAAGCGCATTGTTGGCATGCATTGATGCATCAGGCGGGTCAATCGGTGACATGGACCACGACGTCCGGGGGCGACAAAAGTCCACGCTTTCTGTCTCAGTGGGGTTTTGGACACTCAAAAATGGGCAACTGGTCCAGGATTTTGTCGGCGAAAAGTTCTCGTTTCCTGATGAATACCGCCGCAGGGTTTCGTCGACCCGCCGTGGCAGCCCGGGACCATTGGGCCATTTGTGCGATCAATAGCGGGGCCGCCTGACCGAACGGCTAAACGGGCGAGTACACGGATGATTTGTTCGCCGTCTCACAGCCATCTCGACGGAGAGCGAAGAGTTGCAGGTCGTTCAGCTTAGAGCCGTGGCGAAAGCGACACGGCTCACTGGGTAGCAATCAGTGTTTGAACATCACATGCCGGACGACAGTGTAATCCTCCAGCCCATACATCGACATGTCCTTCCCATAGCCGGACAATTTCTGACCGCCATGCGGCATTTCACTGACCAGCATGAAGTGCGTGTTCACCCACGTGCAGCCGTACTGCAAGCGAGCAGACATCCGATGCGCGCGACCGACATCCGCGGTCCACACCGACGACGCCAGGCCGTAGTCCGAATCGTTGGCCCAGCCCAGCACCTGTGCTTCATCGGTGAATTGGGTGACTGACACTACCGGACCGAACACCTCGCGGCGGACGATTTCGTCATCTTGCTGAGCATCGGCCAACACCGTCGGCTCGAAGAAGAAACCATTGCCCTCCACAGCCTTGCCGCCGGTGATCAGGCGAATGTGCGGTTGCGCGATGGCGCGCTCGACAAACCCGGCCACACGGTCACGGTGTTGCGCGGTGATCAGCGGGCCCAGTTCGGTCGACGGGTCATCTTGCAAACCGTACTTGATGCTGCTGACCGCCTCGCCGAGTTTCTCGACGAACTTTTCGTAGATGCCGGCCTGCGCGTAGATGCGGCATGCGGCGGTGCAGTCCTGGCCGGCGTTGTAGAAACCGAAGGTGCGGATGCCCTCCACCGCGGCGTCGATGTCGGCGTCGTCGAAGATGATCACCGGGGCCTTGCCGCCCAGTTCCATGTGCATGCGTTTGACGCTGTCGGCGGTGCTGGAAATGATGTTCGAACCGGTGGCAATCGAGCCGGTCAGCGACACCATGCGTACTTTCGGGTGGGTGACCAAAGGGCTGCCCACGCTAGGACCACGACCAAATACCAGGTTGAGTACACCGGCCGGGAAAATTTCCGACGCCAGTTGCGCCAGACGCAACGCAGTCAGCGGAGTTTGTTCTGATGGCTTGAGCACCACGGTATTACCGGCAGCGAGGGCCGGGGCGATTTTCCACGCGACCATCATCAGCGGGTAGTTCCACGGCGCGATGGAAGCAATCACGCCGACCGGGTCGCGACGGATCATCGAGGTGTGGCCCGGCAGGTATTCACCGCCCGCCGAACCGCTCATGCAACGGCTGGCGCCGGCGAAGAAACGGAACACGTCGGCAATCGCCGGGATCTCGTCGTTCAGTGCGGCGCTGTAAGGCTTGCCGCAGTTGTCCGATTCCAGTTTGGCCAGTTCTTCGCCATGGGCTTCGATGGCGTCGGCGAGTTTGAGCAGCAGCAGCGAACGTTCTTTCGGCGGGGTTTGCGACCAGCCTTCAAAAGCACTGTCGGCGGCACGGACGGCGGCATCGACCTGGGCTTCGCTGGCTTCGTTGATTTCCACCAATACACGGCCCAGGGCCGGGTTGAACACAGGTTGGGCGGGGCCTTCGCCGTCGATCAGTTGGCCGTTGATCAAGAGTTTGGTTTGCATAACTGTTCCTCAATCTTTTATAGGCCGGGGAAGTAAGACTTCCCCGGCACTTTGTCAGCGCTGTTGTACCGACACGCCAGAAATATCAGCAGGTTTGGCAAGCGGCTTGGAAAACGTCCAGGCATCGCCTGCGGGGGCGGTGCCTTTGTCGTATGGCTTGCCGAGCAGCATGTAGACCAGGCCAGCGCCCATCACAACCATAGTGGTCAGGATCATCGAGTAGTTGATGTACCACGCTGAATCCGGGGCGCGTGGCCAGACCATGTTGACGATGGCGCATACGCCATACACCAGCGCTGCCAGATTCACCCAAAGGCCCCAGGCGCCGAGAGTGAATTGGCCATTCGGGCGCCAACCCTTGGCGCGAGCGATCAATGCCGCGACGACGATCAACTGGAATGCGACGTAGATACCAATCGCCGCAAAACCGACGATGGTCGCAACGGCATCGGCCATGAACATTCCCAGGCAGACGATCGCTGCGGGCACCACTCCGCTGATCAGCAGCGCGAACGATGGCACGTGATTGCCCGACAGTCGTTTGAGCAGCGAGCTGCCGATGATCATTTCGTCACGGGCATAAGCAAACAACAGACGGCTGGCCGCAGCCTGCAGGCTCAGGACGCAGGAGATGAAGGACACCATGACGACCGCCATGACCAGCCGTGAACCGACCGGGCCAAAAGCGTTAGCCAGGATAGTTGCCACCGGATCGGTGTCCTCACCGGCCAGCACCTTGGCCATGTCGGGCACCGAAAGAATCAGCGCCAGGCAGGCGAACATCGCGGCCGCACCGCCGATATAGATCGTCATGCGCATGGCTTTAGGGATGCGCTTGCCCGGATTCGGGGTTTCTTCAGCGACATCGCCACAGGCCTCAAATCCGTAGTACTGGAACAGACCGGCCAAAGATGCAGCAAGGAACGCCGGTAAGTACGAGCCGTTGACTTCAAGGTTGAAGGTGTCGAACAGCACGCTGAACGGCTGGTGACGCTCGAAGATCAGCAGGTAGCCGCCAACGAGAATCGCCCCGACCAGCTCGCAGAGAAAGCCGAACATGGCGACTCGTGCCAATAGTTGGGTGCCCACCAGATTCAGGCAGGTCGAGAGGAGGATGATCGACAGGGCAATATAGATATTGGCTTCAGGACCGGGATTGAAGCCCAGCATAATCGCCAGATAGGGTCCGGCACCCACCGCCACTCCGGCGATGGTTGCGCACAAGGCCCACGCGTAGACCCAGCCAACCATCCACGCCCAGCGCTTGCCGACCAAACGGCGGGCCCAAGGGTAGACGCCGCCGGAAATCGGGAACTGCGAAACGATTTCACCGAAGATCAGACACACCAGCAATTGACCGGCGCCGATCAGCAGGTACGACCAGAACATCGGCGGGCCGCCCGCGGCCAGGCACAAACCGAACAAGGTGTAGACACCGACGACCGGCGACAGATAGGTGAAGCCCAGGGAAAAGTTTTCCCACAGACTCATGCTTCGATTGAAATCCGAACTGTAGCCGAGGGCGCGGAGTTGTTCCGCATCCTGATCGGCGACGCTTGCACGCGCGCTGGGTAAGCCACTCATTTTATTTCCTCATTATCAATGGCAGTTGATTGCAGTACTTGCGGGTTGTCCCGCTTATTGGCGTTTCTTGTTTAAGTGCATGGCAGACTCAAGCCTGTTTTTTGCTTTCGCTGTCGCGGCCATCGTCGTACTTCGAGAGCCATTCAACGGCGGCATCGCGATAGCGGCTAAAGCCCTTGTAGTCGACCAGTTGCTGGTTCAGATCCCGCAGAACTCGATGCATGCGTCGGGCCCACGCCGGGTTGCTAGCAATGTCTTCGAGGCTGAGCAGGTAGGTGCGAATCGGAAAAACAATGGCGTTGCTGCGCGGCAGGCGATGCAGCGGCTGCAGCTCGATACGCAGGTAGACCAGCTTGCCGGCGTTTTCCGCGGTCACGATGGTGCGGTCCGGTGCCCATTCCGGCAGACTTTCGGCCGAGACTTCGAGGCGTGGATTGACGGTCAGCGACCAGTTCAAACGACGCACCGGGTGGCTCGTGCGCAGGCGCAGCAAAAACTTCAATGCGCGGTCGAGCATGCCGATTTCCTTCACCAATGGCACCGGCCCATGGAATTCTTCCCAGCTCATGCCGAGGTTGAAACGCAGTGAATAATCGGCGCGCTGGGTTGCGATCCCGGCCCCCCAATACAGCGTGCCATCGCGTTCCTCTTGCAGTACCCAGTCGCCTTGGGCCTGACGGGTCACGTATTCCATTGGCTCGTAGGGCAGGGTGTCTGGATCGCCGAAGGTAAAATGGTCGTCGATGTTCAGCAGACGGTTGGTCCAATGCCACTGCCGACCTTCACGCGCCAGACTGAAGTACTGTGGATAGTCCCGGGCGTAGGACTCCATGATCAGTTCAAGCAAATCCCATTGCGCCTCCATCATGTGCGGCGCCGAGACGTAGTGCATACCCGGATCTTTCTCCAGGGTGATCGCGCGGTCCCGGCACTCGCTGATGTAGTGCTCATCGATATCGAAGGCGGCGCGAAACGCACCGTCGCCGACCGAGACATGCGGCTCGAGATTCATCGAGTACATGTAGTCGTCATCAGGGAACGGGAAGGGGGCTCGGGCGATGGTTTCCGGGCTATTGGCGAAGGTGTAGTCGTCGCGGTAGGTTTCGTCGGGATTAAATTTGGTTCATCACGGATTACCGGGAAAGACGCTCTTGATCTTCATAAAGAAGAACTCGCTATCCCGGTAACCGTAAGCCATCCGCTTTATGACCTTTATTCGATTGTTTATTCCTTCCAACTGACCGGTGTGCATCGGCCAGCGAACCCGGCTCACGATGCCCCGCCAGTAAGCCTTTAGCCGTTTGGCAAACTGGATCAGAGCAGGTATTTCGCTTTCATGAGCATGGCGCAGCCATTGCTTCCATGCCGATCTCCAGCTCCAGGCAGTACTCGGCGTCCAGAGCGTTTTGAGTTCGGCCTTCATTAAATAGACCGTCATCAATGCCTGGTTAGCCGCCAGCAGATCCCCCAGGCGAACCTGTTGTTCCGGTGTTTTCAGGTTCTGCGGATTACGCAGAAGCAGCCATCGCGCCTGCTTGATGACCTTTCGGGCCGGTTTGTCATGACGCAGTCGATTGGCTTCGTCGACGCGCACCCGATCAATCACCTCTCGGCCATATTTGGCCACCACATGGAACAGGTCGTAGACCACGCGTGCTTGCGGGCAGTGCTGACGAACCTCCAGATCAAAAGCGGTATTCATGTCCATCGCCACCGCTTCGATGCGAGCGCAACCCTCTGGCCCCAGCTCTTCGAAAAATGGCCTGACCGCCGCCCGGCTGCGGCCTTCGCCGATCCACAGCACCCGCCGTGTATCCGCATCCAGGACAACGCTGGCATAACGATGACCTTTGAACAGTGCGAACTCGTCCATCACCAAACGTCTCGGTTGCGCCTTTGGCAAAATGCTCAATGCTGCTTGCAAGGCTCGACGCTCCAGCAACCGAACGGTCTCCCAATGCAGCCCAAACATCTGCGCCACGTGCAACGTGGGAAGGCGTTCACAGGCTTGAATGACCGCCTCTGCCAGACGACGTGTCATACGGGCATAGCGATCCAGCCAACTGACGGCCTCCATGCGTTTGCCGCAATCGCGGCAATCAACGCGCCGGAGCAAAACGCTCAGGCGCACCGCACGACCGAGAATGGGCAAATCACGAATGACTCGCTCGCAATACTCATGCGTGGTTGAACAGATTTTTTGGCAGCCGCCACAGGAAGGAAATCGAGTGGCGTGAGGAGTCAGATCGATCTGTAGGGCATCGCCATCAGGCTTGATGGTGACGACAGAAAAGCCCTCCCAAAAAGGAAGGAAAGTATTAATATCGCGCATAAGAACGCCGGTTTGTTAGATGTGTTTGCTCGCACGAACATCATCAATCAAATCGGCGTTCTTGTTTCTGTGTTTCCCGGGATTCCGTGAAGAACCTTAAATTTGATATTCATTGTGATGTCTCCGTCGATCACAGGTCGATGACCAGGCGATTGCACTTGGCGCGAGATACGCAGGGCATAATTTTCTTGCGGCTGGTCTTGTCTTCGTCGGACAGCCAGTCATCGGTGTGCAGTAGCTCGCCGTCGAGTTCCAATACTGTGGTTTCGCAGTGGCCACAGGCGCCGCCACGGCACAGGTAGGGCATGCTGTAACCGGCGGCTTCCACCGCTTCGAGCATGGTCTGGTCGGGGGAGACCTCGATGGTGGTGCCGCTGCGACCGAGGGTGAAACTGAAGGCTTCGCCACCGCTGCTTTGTTCAAGGAAACGTTCGAAGTGCACATGGCTATCGGTCCAGCCAAGGTTGCGGGCGCTGGTCAAGGTCGCGTCGATCATGCTGTCCGGGCCGCAGGCGTAAACGTGGCTGCCCAGCGGGCGGCCGGTGAGGATTCGGCAAATATCCATGCGCGACTCAATGCCTTTGCGGTAAAGGTGAACCCGTTCGCCGTAGGTCGCCTGCAACTCTTTGCCGAGCTGGGCGTGCTCTTCGCCGCGCACCGCGTAATGCAGTTCGAAGGGCACCTTGCTGAGGCGCAACTCTTCCAGTTGGGAAATGATCGGCGTGATGCCGACCCCACCGGCGATGAACAGGTGCAGTCGCGCCTGTTTGATCAGCGGGAAGAGGTTGGCCGGTGGCGTGACCTCCATGAGATCGCCCTCATTGATGTTGTCGTGCAGCAAGACTGAACCGCCGCGACCACTTTCTACTCGGCGCACGGCAATCTGATAACTGCTGGTGTCGTAGGGTGAACTCAGCAGCGAATAGGGATTGCGCAAGGTGTTGTTCTGATTGGCGATCAGCACCACGACGTGGCTGCCGCCGGAGAACGCCGGCAGATGCGCGCCGGTCGGCGAAACCAGGGTGAAGCGTTTGATTTCCGGGGTTACCGATTCGATTCGGGCCACGCGCAGGTTCAACGTCCCATTCTTCTGGCTCATGTGTCGAGCTCCTCGGCTTCAGGCAATTCACCCGGGACTTCGGCATCGGCTTTGACTGCCTGGAAGGCTGCGAGCCGCCGGGAATAGTGATCGCGAACCACCAGCGTCAGGCCGCAGCCAGGGCAGTCATAGACGCGTTGAGTGACGTTTTCGGTGTAGGTGTCGCAGTGCACGCACCAAACGCGACGGACCAGCGTTCCAGAGTGCTCGCGCAGGACTTCATCGCGATTGAGGTCAAAGCGGGAGGCCACTTGCATGGCGCGGCCCAAGAAGCTTTCGGACCCGGCGAGGTACACCCGGGTGCCCATCCGCGCATCAAAAAGCAGGTCATTCAAATCGTCGATCAATGCCTGGCTAGTGGCATACACGTTCAATTGATGACTTGGGTGCCGCTGCAACCCGGCCAGGAAGTCCTGACCGGAGAAAGATTCCTGTGAGTACAGCAATGTGATGGGCCGATCCTGCCCGGCCATATCGTCCAGCAAACGCAACATGGCGCTGCCGCCGCTGCCTTGCCCGGCAATGATGTGCCGGGTACCTCCCGGCAGTGGTTGCAACCGGTCGTAAACCGGTCGACTTTTGATCCCGGTGATCAACATTTTTATTATTCCTCCTGACTACCGGCTCGACTGATGGAAGCCGGCACTGATGCAAAGCCCAACGATGATGGGGTGCAGATAGCAGGAGCACAGGTCGTGCCATAACTTCAACGTGTTGATTTTAAAGGTATATACGTAATTACTGGCGTGAGGTGCAGGCAAAAATAGCCACTCGTGTAGGCGTTTTTGCAGCGTTTTATGCGAAAAGAAGGGGGAGGACACGTCCCTGTGTCGGGGGATTCAGTCGCGTTGGAGCTTGCGGATGAGCGTGCCGATGTCGATGCCCAAGTGCTGCGCAGCTTTGCGCTTGCTGCCGCATAGATGCACGGCCCTGAGAATGACTTGGCGTTCGAAATGCTGGACTAGAAGCTTGAGGTTCTGTGCTGGATTGTCCTCTGGTTCATCGCGCGCAGCCGAGGGCTTCAAACGTTCCTCAGGGCGCACCGGCTCGAGCAATTCAGCCGGCAAATGATGTTCCTGCGCTTCGTCATCGGCGAGGACCGCCAGCCGTTCAAAGATGTTCACCAGTTCGCGGATATTGCCCGGAAAATCATAGTCCATCAGCCGCTTCCGGCAGCCCGCAGACAGACTCAGTGAGGGCTCGCGATCGCCATTGATGCGGCTCAACAGGATGTCGATGAGAAACGGCAGGTCATCCCGGTGCTGGCGCAACGGCGGAATTTCGACCGGCAGGACGGCGAGGCGATAGTAGAGGTCGGCGCGAAACTCTCCAATACTTACCAGGTGACGCAGGTCCTTGTTGGTGGCCGCAATGACTTGCACCTGTACCGTTTTGCTCAGGGGCGATCCAACCGACTGGATAGTACTGTCCTCAAGGAATTTCAGCAGCTTGGCCTGGACATGCAGCGGGATTTCGCCAATCTCATCGAGGAACAAGGTTCCGCCAGAAGCCGCTTCGATATAGCCTTGCTTGCCGCCCTGTAATGCGCCGGTAAAAGCGCCGCGTTCATAGCCGAACATCTCCGACTCGAACAGACTCTCTGGAATGCTCCCGCAGTTAACGTGGATGAAAGGGCGGTCACCCCAGCCGGCCGCACGGTGGATATGCCGCGCAATGGCGGTCTTGCCAACGCCGGGCTCGCCAAGCAGTAACAACCGCGCGCGACGTCGGAAAGCGCGCACGCCCGTGTCCGCGATGCTCGATAGCTGCGGTGACAGGTGGAGGGTACTGTCCTGAGGATCACGCAGACCCTGCGGCTCCGCTGGCCGGTTTCCCAGCGAAGCTCGACGCTGCGGCTGACTCCCGTCGAAGTCTTTCTGAGTCAACATCCTGAACGGTTTTTCGTAGGCGCCTGTGGGGATGGCGTGGGTGCTGCTGAGCAGATTCCGGCCTTCTCGTGAGCGGGTCAAGGCGCTGTTACCGCCGCGATTCAGTGCAGCCAGTAAGTCGTCGTAATTCAATGCCGAGCGTTGGTAAAACTCACTGTCGGACAACCCGACGGCTTGCTGCTTGGACAGTCGATTAATGCGCTCGGCGGCCAGATTGAGAAAACGCACACGGCCTTCTCCGTCCGTCACGATAAGCGCTTCGCTGAAGCTGTCGAGCAAGGCGTGCAGCGCGGGTGTTTCCAGTAACGCGCCGAGAACATCGCTGCTGACATTGATTGAAGAGCGCATGCCCATCTGCAGTGTAGGTGGCAGGTTCTTGTCTTTCATGGGTGCAACTCGTGCGCACGGCGCACGCCCTGACTTTCGCGAAACACTGCGACCCGCCAGGCCACGCCTTCACGAATCAGGATGCGCGAACAATGCACATTGAAGTTCAAGTTACGGCCACTCCGGTCAGGCAGCGGCAGGCTGTGCCAGGTGCGTTCGGGCAGGGCGGTATCCAGTAGCAGTCGAGCAATGCCGGCGCCATGGGTGATGCCAAAGGTCTCTTCGAAGGCTGCGTTGCGCCATTGCGGTTGCAGGTGTTCATCGATGACCAGCACCGCATCAGGCACTGCATCGAAAACCCGACGCAAGGCATCGATGCGCTGCTCGGCGTCGTGCTGCATGCGTAATTCCTGGCTGACGTCACGAATGCTGCCCCACATCCTCAGCAGATGTCCGTTGACGATGGTCGCGCGAACATCGTTCTCGACGTAGGCCGGTGAACCGTCGTGACGCCGATCCACCGAGAGCGCGCAGTCGACGCTGAAATCGGCTTCGATCAAGCGCCGCACGAACTCCTCGTTAGCCGGGCTGCGTGGCCAGTAAAGACGAACCGGTTGCTGGTTGAAATCAACATCCGAGGGCATCTCATAGACGTCGGCCATGGCCCTGTTGCACAGCCGCCAGTGGGAATCGTTTTCGAAGACCTGCCGGACGATTTCATCCGGCGACGTGTTGACGTCCACTGCCTCGGCAAACTCGATGCACCAGTAGGCGACCTTGGCGCTCTGCAGCATCTGGCTCATGACTTCATGGGCGTTTTGCATTTCCCGCAGACGATGGCCCAACGACCCCAGCGGGATTTTCAGTAGGTGCAGGCGTGCCGGTTGCACCGAGCGCCATTCCAGAAGACCGCAGGCGACTACTTGCAGCAGACCGCCGTTATGGCGAATCAGGGTTAGCTCCAGACTGTGGACTTGCTCGTCGGCAGGAGGGTTTGCGAACAGCAACTGCACGGCGCGCACCGACTCGACGCTGTAGATACGTTCAATCGGCTGATCGAGCAGCTCATCGGGTGCATAACCCAGTTGATCGCTCAGACTTGCCGACAGACTGACCAGTTGGCGGTCAGCATTCACAGTGCTTGAGAGGGGCTGGATTTTGTTGAGCAGTAAATTCAGGGTGTCCATCGATTGATCGGCTCGATTTGGCTTATAGGTACCTGATTGAAAACACTCAGGCTCCAAATGCGGGGGCATATCGCATGCCAATTAAATGGCCGGTAAACATTGAGGTTTAACATTCTGAGATGGATAAGTGCTGTGATAATGCAGCGTAATGCGCATTTATGCAGCACTTTGAGGTTCATTGGATACGCTTGATCGTGTGTACCGGCCAGGTTTCAATAATCTTAAAGACGGGAAAACGTCTTTCCGTTATGTCTTGGCCTGGAGCGTTTTGTCTCGTTGATCGATCACAGCGTCACGAGCGTTAGCTACTGGGCGCACTGAGCAACGATCAGATTCGCACTTTCGCGGTAACTGGTGAGTATGGCGCCGACAAAAGCAGCGTGATCCGTACGTTTGTCAATCGTCACCCTGAACTCACCTACGCATTCGTATCCTCTGCAGCTCATCGATTTGCCGCCGTAGATGATCGACTGGTTTTCGGGTTACACCCATGATTCCGGCGGTAAATTTGAAGTTATACGATCTGCCGTCATCGACCTTTGGAAGGTAATCGTCGAAAGTCCAATTGAGCGCCCCTGTAAATCCAAAGCTGCATCGCTACGCTCCTACTGCCTGGCCGGGTGAGCGTGGAACAGGTGGCCGGATGGCGTGGAATGCGCAACCACGCTCCAAGATGATCAAGTTCTCCATCCAGCGCATTTGCAATTACGCGCCCATACCCAGACCTCCGAAACCGGCACCGAGAATGACGATTTCTTAAGATTGCAAATCAGAGTTCAACACTTATCAATTCTTGATGAATACCAAAGATGACAACTTTGGCGGCTCGCTGGGATTTGCGGCTTCCGGAAGGCTACACCAGGCGCGACTGGCTCTCGGCGCGACGGGACAATGACCGTTGTAGCACCGCGATTATTCGGCGACATACCAAAACTATTGCTTGTTTTGGCGTGCACTCACCTGTAGCGAAGGTTCGCATTGCACGCCTGGTATTTTGTCGTTGAGGATGTGTTTAGATTCGGTAAGCCGCTCCGGGGTGTGGATGCTGCAACAAGCGGTTTTGGTTGAAGAGTTTTTCCCTCAGCGTCCCAGAGGTGTATTCGGTCTTGTAGATTCCCCGCTCCTGAAGGACGGGAACAAGCAGCTCAACGATGTCTTTGATCGTGTCAGGCGCCACTGCATACGCCAAGTTGAAACCATCAATATCGGTTTCCTCTAGCCACTGTTGCAGTTCATCAGCGACCCGTTGAGCGGAGCCTACAATCAAGGGGCCAGAACCGCCTACGGCGATGTGCTCGGCAACTTCACCTACCGTCCAGACCCTGTTCGGATCGGAGATGGTGAAGCGATCGATCGCGGTATGCATGCTGTCGTTACGTATATGCTTGATTGTATCGCCTGGATCACACGAGGCGAAGTCGATGCCTGTCCAGCCCGACATCAGCGTCAGCGCGCCTTCATAACTGGCGTAACGCTTGTATTCAGCAAGTTTTTCCTCTGCTTCCGCATCGGTTCTGCCGACAATCAATGTCATCATGCCAAACACGGCAACGCTATCGCGAGACCGTCCTTCAGCGACCGTGGCAGCCCTGAGCTTTTTGACAGTGGCCGCAAGTACGGTTTTTGTCGGACTGCTGGCAAATACACATTCCGCATGGCGACCTGCGAAAGCTTGCCCTTTGGGCGATGCACCGGCCTGGTACAGAACGGGCGTGCGTTGCAGGGAAGGCTCGCTGAGATGGATGCCTTTGAGCTTGAAGTATTGACCATCGTGATCGACAGGGTGAACTTTAGCGGGGTTGATATAAACGCCGGTTTCCACGTTCCGCTCTACAGCATCTTCCTCCCAGCAGCCTTCCCAGAGTTTGTACATGAGCTCCATGTACTCTTCAGCGATTTCATAACGCGTATCGTGGCCAGTCTGTGCCTTCGCGCCGCTGGCTTTTGCGGCACTGTTCAGATAGCCAGTGACGATATTCCAGCCGATTCGGCCATTGGTTAAATGGTCCAATGTGCTCATTTTTCGAGCGAACGTATACGGCGGTTCATAGGTCAACGAACCGGTGACGCCAAACCCGAGGTGTTGGGTGACGGCGGCCATTGCTGGAACAATAACGAACGGATCGTGGCTCGGTATCTGGACAGCGTTGCGTAGCGCTGCGTCGGAGTTACCCCCATACACGTCGTAGACTCCGGTCACATCTGCCAGGAAAAGCCCATCAAAAAAGCCGGTTTCCAGCGTCTTCGCCAGCTCCTGCCAGTAAGCGATCGTTTTGTACTCGGACGAACGATCACTTGGGTGACGCCACAAACCCTGGGACTGGTGCACAGGGGTGTTCATATCAAATGCATTGAATAGAATTTTTTTAGACATTATATATATTCCGATGGTCGAGCGAAGGGCTGGAGATTATTGATGCTCGAGAGTGGCGTACTTGCCGCTGTGGTAAACAAGCGGTTCACCACCATTAATTGCCGTGTTGATCACTCGTCCAATGATGATAGTGTGATCGCCGCCGCTGTAAGATTCGTGAACTTCGCATTCACCGTGCGCCAAGGCGCCTTCAAGGCATGGACTGCCGGTGATGCCTTTGTAGAAACTTACGTTATCAAACTTGTCATCGGATTTTGACGAAAATAGTTGTGAGACGGTGCTCTGGTCTTTGCTAAGAAAGTTGATGCAAAAATGGCCGTTTTCCAGGATCGCAGTCAAAGTCTTGGAGTTATTATCAAGGCTCACCAAAAACAGCGGCGGTGTCAGGGAGAGTGACATGACAGCGGTCATTGTAATGCCCGCACACAGCCCCTCATCGTCAGCGGTCGAGATGACGGATACGCCCGCTGCAAATTGGCCAGCGAACTTGCGCAGATCTACTTCCGGTGTGTTTTTATTATCAAGTTGCATGAGATTTCTCCTGTTTTCCTGTAGAGATAGTGCTTAGCGCCTCTCATCAATTCAAACGAATAATTCTGCAGGTTTGACTTCGATTTTTTCGATGCGAGAGACTGTGCCGATTTTTTTTTGCCCTGCTCTTCAACCCGGGATCGATGCTCGCGATTTTGGTTGGCCTATTTCAGAAAGCCGAGATCCAGAGGGTAATCAAGGATGATTCGGGTCTGATCGAGGTCGTTGGCAATGGCGCCGTAATCGCCACCTGTTCGCATTGTGGCGAGCATCACGCGTAACGATAGATTCTTGACGGGGCCCGACTGCACGACGTACTTGACCCACAGATCACGCTCCCATTGCGAGCCATTGCGCACGGCCTGATAGCGGGAGTACGCGCCGCCCGAATCCCTGCCGTCGATATCGGTACCGCGTAGATAGCGCGCGGTAAAGCTCAGGCCCGGCACACCAAGCACTGCAGCATCTAGGTCGTAGCGGGCACTCCAGATCTTCTCGTTGGGACTGTTGAAGTCACTTCCCTGGGCGGCTGAGTCAAGTTCGATATCGAAACTGTTCCAGACATAGTCGAACGGCTGGTCGCCATCGATCTGCATGTAGGCAAGTTCGACCTTGTGTCCTGCCAGGGCATAACCCAAACGGGTGCTCCAGGCATCGTTGCGAATATCACCTAGTAAGGCGGCACCGGTATCCCGCGTGCGGTAATAGTTGACCCCGGTGTTGATCACGCCACCGACGGCCAAGGGCAGGCGGTAGTCAATAGAGACGAACTGCTGGTTCCAGATATCGTCTAGTTCGGAACCGAATAGCTTGATCTTGACGTTGTTGATGCCTGTATAGATGCCGCCGTAGTAACTGACAAATTCAGTGTTAGCCTGGCGCCCGCTATAGGCCGTACCGAGATGCCCGCCATGATTGGGTTGCGCCCGGTCACTGCTGGAGACGAAACGACCGGCGTTAAGGCTCAGGCCATCGAACGAGCGGTCCGTGGCATTCCAGCCCCTGAGGGTTTGTGGCAAGAGACGAATGTCACCGTACTTGAGCACCGGAGAATCGGGGAACAGGTCGCCGTAGGCCAGTTCCGTGTGGCCCACCCGCATCTTTACCGCACCACCCGCTCTTCGGATCGCCTTGATTGTCTCGCGAAACGATGCCGCCATTGCCGACGCCATCGCCGACCCTTCCATTACCACCATCGAGCTTCAGCGCGCCCATGTAATTCAGGTCCAGTCCGAACCCGACCAGCCCTTGTGTATAGCCCGAGTTAAACTTCGCTAACACGCCTTGCGCCCACTCTTGCCTATAACTTTGCCGTTCGCCTTCGGGATTGCGGTAACTGCCGTTGCGGTTGTCGGCATTCCAGTAAAAATTACGAAAGCCCACTGAAGTCGTGCTGCCTTCAATGAATGCATTGGCCGACTCTGCTGCGCTGGCGAATGCGCTGCTCAGGTAGGCGCAGGCCATGCCCAAGGTTATAAGTTTAAACCACATAGTGCGCTTCCTCGTTGCCAACAGTGAGCACCGTCAGCATGAAATTCTTATTGTTATCAAGCACGTTTGTCTAAAGCGCATCGCGATATTTCTAACGTTTGCCACGGGGCATCAATTACGGTCTGTAAGTTCGCAACTTGCAAGCAACGAATTGGCCCTTATAAGGGTGCGTTAAACTGCTATGCGCATTTTAGAAATGCCCGCATAAGGCATCGCTTCGCAACTTATGTATTCGATAAGATCGCGTATGCTGACTATTCGCAGAGCATGCTTTTTGGCGAAGTTTATAAGTTCCGGTAATCTGGACATACTTCCATCATCGTTGGCGATTTCACAAATAACGCCGCTGGGCGTCAAACCTGCAAGTCTTGCCAGCTCAACCGATGCTTCAGTATGTCCATTACGACCAAGGACACCCTGCGGATGAGCGATCAACGGGAAGACGTGGCCGGGTCTGCGAAAGTCTTGTGGCGTCGCAGACTTGACCAGCATTTGTCTGATCGTGTTCGAGCGGTCGCTTGCCGAGATCCCTGTCGTAACATCCTTTACGCCGTCTATTGAAACGGTGAATGCTGTGGCAAAGCTTTCCGAATTCTCGGACACCATCAGCGGCAGATTCAATTGGGTAGCCAGTTCCGGCTGAATGGACACACATATCAACCCTCGTCCCAGACGCATCATGAAAGCGATAGTCTCCGGAGTGACCAGGTCGGCGGCGGCGACAAGGTCGCCTTCGTTCTCCCGATCTTCGTCATCGACCACAATGACCATCTCACCTTGGCTGATTGCGTGAACCGCACTGGCGACGCTATCCAATTTCATAGCTATCAAGCCTCTTTTTAATCAAGTTGGGTTTTGTTTGACTGCAGTGAACGGGTCACTGCCATACAGGATGTGAACAGGGAAGAGGGCGCCTCGTGGAGGTGCGCCCGTTGATCATTAGTGCCTGAGGTCAATGCCCTTGGTCTCTCGCATGAAAAATACGACCACGAACATGATGACGTTGAGGGCAATCACGTAACCGGAAAACACCCAGGCTTCGCCAATCGAGTGCAACCAGGAATTAAGATAGGGTGCTGTTCCGCCGAAAAGACCAGCGGCCAACGATGTGATTACGCTGACGCCCATGCCCCTCATTCGAGCCGGCACCAATTCGGCCATCAACGCAGGGTAATGCCCTACGCCGATGGCATAGATAAACAGACCCAGGCTTTGCGCAATGAATAACGACGACGGCTCGCTTGACAGAAGCGACTGGATTGGAAGGCCGCACAGAACGACCAGCGCAGCGAATGTCATTGAATTGATGCGCCGACCAAGCTTGTCCGAAACCCATCCGAAAACAGGCAGGAATGCAATCATGCAAGCTTGCGCTCCAAGGCTCGACAGAAAGGCACTGTTTGGATCCATCCCATGCTGTGTAATAGCCATTGCTGGAGCAAAAGCGACCCACGTGTAATACCAGACGTTCATTGCAGCGTTGATCACCATCACTGTCATGATGATGCGACCGATGCTTACAGGCTTGCCTGGGACGTCGCGCGCCGGCGGAAGCTTCCCCGCATCAGCCGCATTGAAGACCTCCGTTTCATGGGCACTCTTACGTAAATACATTACATACAGACCGAGCACAGAGCCCGCGCCGAAGCCGATTCTCCAGCCCCATTCATTCATCACGTCGGCTGTAAAAATTGACGTCAGGCCCGCAGCAACGGCGGTGGCGATCATAATGCCCAGAATGACACTCACGTAGACCGAGCTTGTCCAGAGCCCTCGCCTGTGCCTCGGCGCAATTTCAGCCACATACACGTAGGAAACCCCTGACTCACCGCCATGAGCAAATCCCTGAAGGATCCGCATCACGAGCAGGGCAAAGGAAGCAAATGCTCCAGCGGTCTCATAGGTGGGGAGGAGGGCGATGCCCAAGCTTGCTAATGCAAGCAAGGTCATCGTTACGACCAAGGTGAATTTTCTTCCTCGACGATCGGCAATACGTCCGAAAAACCAACCGCCTAAAGGTCTTGCGACGAAGCCGCCGGCAAAGATGGCCAAGGTGGAAAGCAAGGCAGAGGTGGGATCAGTTTTTTCGAAGAAGTTTGCCGCCAGGTAAATGGATAGCGTGCTGTAGATTGTCCAGTCATACCACTCCAGGACGTTCCCTGCCGCCGCTGCTTTCAGTGATTGTCGGCGCTGAGCCATCGTCAGGGAGCAGCCGTCAGACATGGGGGATTCCTCAGCAGCAATCAGCCGAGTATTCGCTACTGTATCGCTCATTTTTCATCCTCCCTTTACTTGCGTAAAGATGTCGAATTTTGTAGTTGTTATATTGAAGGAGCGTTCTTATTGTTATAAGCGCGCAACATGATAGTCAGCGCTCTTTACGAGCGCTGTAGGCGATGAGATCAGTCTCTTATACAGCTCCAACCGTCCAGCGAGCGGGCGGCAGCGTACCATTGACGGCAAACTCCCCAACTATTCGCTGTTTATAGATGTGCGGATTGTGCGAGGCGATGGTGCGCGCGTTTCTCCAATAGCGGTCAAGTCCCAGCCCCTGTTTGGTACTGGAAGCACTCATTGCATCAAATGCTTGAGTTGCGGCGTTTAAAACCAGATCGATAACAACTGACTGGATCTGAGACGTCTCGATTTCGAGGAGCGGACACGCTCGGTCATAAGCGTCCTTGTCGCCGTCTCTCAATAAATTGACAACGTTCTCCATGCTTTCAGCAAGTCGCATCACCAGCGCACCTGCTGAGTAAGCCATGCCTCGTACGGCACCGACTACTACTTGCAAAAGTTGCGGGTCGTGTGAGGATTTGCTGGCGGCGCCGTGTGAGTAAACGCGCGTTCTTTTCGCCACAAATTCGGCAGTATCATTGATCTTCTCAACAAGTGAAGCGTACCGAGGTGAAGGCGGGCAGCCCCAAGTACGGGTATCCAGTTTATCTGTCGAAAGTTCACTTTTAGTGCTCAACACATCTATCACCTATTATTATTGGAGCCTTGTTCGGCAGTGAAGCGACACGTCCTGTTACTGAAAGTTGGAGATCCAGTTGTCATGCAGCTCTGACGTGTCGGGTTATTCATGTGCTTCGATACAACTTGCGCTGCTGCGCTGCGTCATGACTTGAGTTGCAGGGGCAGACTTCAGGCATATCAAGCCATCAGTTCGGGCTGGTTGATGACCATGAATGAGATGTGCAAAACCTCTTTCAGTCGCTTGTGACGCCTTTCTCCTCCTCGACATTTCCAGGCTGATAATTTGCCAACTACGATTGAAATTCAAACGAAAAAACTTTGTCAGGGTTAATCGATAATTTCGATGGGGAGGTGTGAAGGTGAGACAGCGCGGGGCGGCGGAGCACATCTCTCGTACGCTGGGAGTCAGAGCTAGGGGCTCCTAGTCCCCGATCGGATTCTGCTGTCCTACCCGGGTTGCGTTTCCTTCGGAGTGCTCCGGTGAGGGTTGCACACGAGGGGCGTCCTGCTTGACTGGACCGGCATGATAGCGTGTGATGATCCCGACGAATTGCCACATCCGAGATCGATTACAGGGTGGCCAAAAAGTGGTCCCCCGCATTTAGTGTTAAACACTTCAAGTGCAGATTGATCATTGAAGAGAAAGAAAAATATGAATTTCCGACAACTCGAGACTTTTTTGGTAATCGCCGAACTTGGAAGTTTTTCCGCGGCGGCAGATCGTCTTTGTGTCACACAGTCTACGATTTCGGCTCGCATTATTGAGCTTGAACAAGACCTGGGCGTCGAACTATTTGATCGATCGCAACGTCATGTGCAACTGACGTTCAAAGGCAGAGAGCTTGTTGTCTATGCTCAACAGATGGAGACGTTGTCCTCGCAAATAAAACACACAGTGGCTTCGAAGAGTTCACTGACCGGAATCATTCGAATTGGCGTTGCAGAGTTGGTCGCCATGACTTGGTTGCCGAAATTTGCGGCCCTTATCAGAGCTCGTTATTCGGGCCTTCAAGTGGAATATGAGGTTGGATTGAACCCCTTTCTTTCAGAGGGAATCCGGAGTGGTAACCTGGACTTAGCAGTTGTGGCAGGTCACTCTCCGGAACCTGGCCTGATTGCACGTGAACTTGGAACTGTTTCATTTGCCTGGATGGCCAGTGACTCTCTTATTCCCTACAACGAAATGATGCCTGTGGAGGAACTGCGAAAGTGGCCCATTTTGTATCAGGGCACGGAGTCCTACACTAATAACTTGATCGATGATCTTTTGGACCTGCCCATCGGCCGTAAGCAGCGAGCGGCGACTTGTAATTCTCTAGGCGCAATCATTTCACTCGCCCGTGGTGGGCTGGGCATCAGCTTGCTGCCAATCTCATCCTGTGCCAGTTACATCAAGAGCGGCGAACTGAAGATTTTGAAAACAGCCCCCGAATGTTATCAGATGCCCTTTACTGCGGTGTATGACCGACGCCCCAACGCTAATTTGTTGGCCGCTATCGCAGACATCAGCTACGAAGCCAGCAGTTTTCATCGCTAGTGAAAGAATGTCCTGGCGCACGTCATTCAAAGCCTGTATCGGCACCCCGCTCAGCCCTGGAATCAATTCCTATTGACCGGTCGGTACAGGGCCGTTATAAATTTGCGAGGAACTCAAACCGCGCACGGTCATGCATCGTCGTAGGGAACATCTAAAAGCCCACACGGGCATTGGAGCCAACAAGAATAATGAGCAATCACCTCACGCAGACCGCTACCTCATCCGTGTCCGCGAGGCTGATAGGGCTGACCTGTTTTGCCATGGTTGCGTTCGCCGCCAACTCGTTGCTGTGTCGCCTGGCGCTGAAACACACCGGCATTGATGCAGCGAGCTTCAGCGTTGTTCGACTGGTGAGTGGTGCTTTGGTGTTGTGGCTGATTTGCGCCCTCAAACGGCCTTCAACGCCGGTCAAGGGAAGTTGGTTGGGCGCCGCAGCGCTGTTCATTTATGTGTTCGCTTTTTCCTTTGCTTACCTTCACCTCGAAACGGGAACGGGGGCATTGTTGCTGTTCGGTGCTGTGCAACTGACCATGGTTCTCTATGGCGTTTTCAAGGGCGAGCGGATGCGGCTACCGGCTATCGTCGGTCTATTGTCGGCGCTGGGTGGCTTGATCAGTTTACTGCTCCCTGGGGCGACGGCCCCCGACCCTATGAGCGCGATCATAATGCTGGTATCGGGGCTTGCATGGGGGGTCTACTCGTTACTTGGCAAAGGCGTTTCTAACCCTTTGGCAACCACGGCAGGCAACTTCATTCGGTCAATCCCTCTGGTTCTTCTTGCCAGTCTGGTGTTTTTACCAGGGCTGCGTTGGGATCCGCTGGGCCTGCTCTATGCGGTGTTTTCCGGAGCGCTGGCCTCGGGCGTCGGGTACGCGATCTGGTACAGCGCAGTGCGCGATCTGGCATCGTTTCAAGCGGCTACCGTGCAGTTGAGTGTGCCCATTCTGGCGTCACTTGCGGGTATCATTTTCCTCAATGAAAGCCTCACCCTACGGCTGGTCGTAGCCTCCCTGGCTGTCCTCGGCGGCGTCGCATTGGTCCTGGGCAGCAAGCAACAACGCTAATCGCTGCAAGGTCGTGACAGTTGTGACAGGCATTCCTAACGTGGCTAATGACAGCCCAGGTTAGCGAATGCCTGCACCGTTACTTGAGCAACATCGCGCTAACGACCTGGCTTCAGCGTTGAGTTGAACCGAGCGCTTGCTGCAAGTCGTCGATCAGGTCTTCAATTGCCTCTATGCCGACCGACAAACGAATCATCTCTGGCTTCACGCCGGCCTTGGCTTGTTCCTGCTCGTTCATCTGGCGATGGGTGGTAGAGGCTGGGTGGCAGGCCAGAGACTTGGCGTCACCGATGTTCACGAGACGCTTGAAGATTTGCAGCGCATCGTAGAAGCGCACGCCTGCTTCGTAGCCGCCCTTCAAACCAAACGACAGTATCGCTGATGGTTTGCCCTGCATGTATTTCTGCGCCAGTGCGTGATGTGGATGATCGGGCAGGCCCGCGTAGCTGACCCATTCCACCTCAGCATGCCCTTGCAGGAATTGCGCTACCTTCAGGGCATTTTCAGTGTGGCGCTCCATGCGCAAAGCCAGGGTTTCCAGCCCTTGAAGCAACAGGAACGCGTTCATAGGTGCCAGCGCCGCGCCGGTGTTGCGCAGTGGAACAGTGCGAGCGCGGGCGATAAAGGCAGCCGGGCCGAATTTCTCGGTGTAGACCACGCCGTGATAGGCCGGCTCAGGCTGGTTGAGGCCCGGAAATTTTTCCGGGTATTGGGTCCAGGGGAAGGTGCCGCTATCGACGATCACACCGCCCAGGGAGTTGCCGTGGCCGCCGACATATTTGGTCACCGAGTGCACGACAATGTCGGCACCAAACTGGATCGGCTTGCACAGGATTGGCGTGGCCACGGTGTTGTCGACCATCAACGGCACGCCACGGGCGTGGGCGACCTCAGCCAGGGCTTCGAGGTCGATGATATTGCCCGCTGGATTGCCGATGCTTTCGCAGTACACCAGCTTGGTGTTGTCATCGATCAGTTCGGCGATGGCATCGGCAGAGTCGTTGCGGGCGAAGCGCACATCGACGCCAAAACTTGGCAACAGGTGGGCGAACAGGGTGTAGGTGCCGCCGTAAAGTTGGGGAGTGGTGACGATATTGTCACCGGCGCGGGTCAGGGTCTGGATCGCATAGTGGATCGCTGCGCTACCGGCCGAGACGGCCAGGGCGGCGATACCGCCTTCGAGGGCGGCAATGCGCTGCTCCAGCACGTCGTTGGTGGGGTTCATGATTCGCGTGTAGATATTGCCGGGCACTTCCAGATTGAAAAGGTCGGCGCCGTGCTGGGCGTTATCGAATTCGAAAGCAACGTTTTGATAGATTGGCACGGCCACGGCTTTGGTGGTCGGATCCGACTTGAAACCGTGGTGCAGTGCGATTGTGGCGTCTTTCATGATTGTTATTGACCTTCTCTAAGATGTACCCGATTTTGTTCGAAATGATTGAGGCATTACGGTAAAGAACGCCTCGCCTGGACCCAGGCTGGCGGAACTCATTCATACAGTTAATGACGGTCCAGCCATAGCGTCTGTGCGTTACAGAATTCACGTACTCCAAAGTGTGATAACTCACGACCAAAATCTGCCCTTCTTCACGCCACTAAAGGTGATATGGGGATCGGAGGCGCAGAAAGTTTTGAATGCACCAACTTGATGGTAGGCCGTTGTCTGAACCCTTTGCTAGGGGGCTTTCAAACAGTTAGACATGCAGGCAACTGCTTTGCTATCGGGTCGATCATCGACAAAAAAACCCTCTCGATTCGGCATTTTCAGGTTTGCTAATGTCGACGCGTCCACCGTCGCATTGGCGTCGAGCAGTTTGTTAATGTGCAAGACGTAGCCGGTCACCGCATAGACCTGCTCGTTTGTCAGGGACTGAGGAGCCTGGAACGGCATTGCCCTGCGTATGTAGTCAAAGAGCGTCGTCGCATAGGGCCAGTAGCTGCCGACTGTTTTCAGCGGCTTTTCAGTAGTCAGTGACCCTTCACCTCCCGTTAACGCAGGACCTACGCCGCCTTCGAGTTTCATGCCATGGCAGCCGACGCAGCTACTCATGTAAACCTTTTCGCCGTCCGCGATTGTTGCGCTCCCCGGTGGCAATGCCTTGCCATCGGGGGCTACATCGATGTTCCAGCCAGCGATCTGTGCGTCCGTAGCTTTTGTGCCCAAGCCGTATTTAGGTTCCGCCGCGGCATAAGTGAACACGCATGCACCCAGCACGCCCAAGACTAACGCTCCACATCTAAGCCCGCCCATTGGTCACCTCCCCATTGCTGGAAACGCGCCACGGTTGCACTGAGTTGTTGTGATAGAACGAGACCTTGCCACGCTCGTCAATCAACTGTTCCATCATTGGCTGTACGTATCCGGTCTCGTCAATGGCCCGGCTCATAATCATCAGTTCCTGGCCATTCCATTCGAAGGCTGCTCTAAAGGCGGTTAGTGCCTTGGTCAGAATGGGTTCCTGTAACCTGGCTTCAGTCCAGTTGTAACCGCCGTCTACAGAGACGTCGACACGTGAGATTTTTCCGTGGCCGCTCCAGGCAATCCCACGCATTTCATGGACGCCCTTGCGTGTCAGCTTTTGAGTGCCGGAGGGGGAGGTGATCAGTGATTTGCACTCCATGACAAAGGAAAACTTCCGGGCTTTGCCGTTGGCCATTAAATCAGTGTACTTGGCGGTCTCCTCACGACTGTAGGCCGGTGCGTCGGTGACGTGTAATCGACGTAACCATTTGATGTGAGTATTGCCTTCGTAGCCCGGAACAAAAAGGCGTAAAGGGTATCCCTGCTCTGGCCTAAGACGCTCGCCATTCTGGCTGTACACGACCATCACATCGTCCAGACACTTCTCGATCGGAATACTTCGCGTCATCGCTGCCCCGTCGGCACCTTCCGCGATTATCCACTTGGCTTCGGGCTTCAGGCCGGCCTCATCCAGCAATGTCCTCAGAGTCACTCCTGTCCATTCAGCGCAACTCACGAGGCCGCTCACTTCGGCCGCAGTTTTACCCCAAGGGGGAAGGAATGAAGGGTTGCCCGAGCACTCCATGAAGTGCACCCGCGATACAGCGGGAAACTGGCGAATCTCATCCACGGTAAATATCAGCGCTGTTTCGGTGAGGCCATGGATCATCAGGCGATGTTCCGCAGGATTGATCTGCGGGACGCCTGCGTGGTGGCGCTCATAGAACAGACCGTTGGGCGTAATGATGCCGTCCAGCTCTTGAAGCGGCGAGGTGCTGTAGGCCGACATTGTGTCCTTCAGGCCGGGGTACAAACTTCTGATCGCCTTGGTTTCGTACGTTGAAGGGTGCCCATAAGGGCTTGCTGTGGGTGTGCCCAGGCTGCGAGTCCATTGTGGGACTCCAAGGGGTAGGTTCGGGTCAAGGCTGGTCGCGCTGGTGGTCTCTGCTGTAACGAGTTTGCTGTCAACCAGAGCAAAGGCCGCGGTGCCAACAAGTGCTCCGCTTTTAATCAGAAAATCTCGACGAGCCAATGGTGTTTCAGACGCTTCTTGCTCAGCGGAGACCATGGATTTTTTTGTCATTTTTTTTCCTCTGGAGCTTTGCCGGAACAGATACACCGATCAATGGACCGATCGGTCAGTCTGGAGGGTGAGCTTAGATCGGAAAATACCGATGGTCCAGTGGTTGCGAGCTACGACAGAGTGTTAAAAGAGATTTGGGGGAGGAGGGGGGCAGCGGGAAGGCGGCGCATGCGATGCACCGCTGATAGCCGTCAGGCTTTGTGTTGCGCAGTTTTGAGTCCGGGCAGAATGGTGTCGCAAAAGAACATTGCGATGGATTCTGGAGAGCGCGGGCCTTCTGGTTTGATCCACAGGTAACTGTAGTGGTGAATGCCAAGGATAGCCTTGACGGCCAATGAGTCGGATGTATGGAAGATACCCTCGCTGACACCTGCCTTGAGGATCTGCGACCAGAGCTTTTCATACTGACGGTGCAGGTCGAGCAGTTCGGTCTGACGTGCACCAATGACGGAATACACTTCACGGAAACAGACCGTCATCTCGGCTAGATGGGTGACGATCGTACGCATGACGATGGTAGAGAATTGACGAAATTTGTCTTCGGCAGGCAGATCGCTTTCGCACAGTGGGATGCCTTCAGCGATCAAGACCCGCAGATAGCGGCTGGTGATCTCGAACAGCAACTCTTCTTTGCTGCCAATATGGTAATACAGCGCACCTCGACCAAGCCCTGTGGCCTTTTCAAGCTCGGCCATACCGGTCGCGTGAAAGCCTCGAGTGGAAAACAACTCCGCAGCGATTTTCAGTATCCGTTCTTTGGTGCCGATTTCAGTGGGTACGGCAATGGCAGCGGTGTTTTTCTTTCCCATGAGTCAATTCCAGCTTGGTAGGAGCCAATCATACCCATGCAGGCGTGTTGAAGGATATCGATGCGTAGTGCGTATCACCCTGAAGATCTGTTTGGTCTGTCATGGCTACGGCAAACTCGAATGGCATTAGATGTCAACGACTCTGTCATCTGCTGACAAGCTCCTGCCTTCCTCTCGTATTACTTTGCTTATTGGGCGAATTCGACACGCGCAAGCCAATGCACAGTGACGTCCAAAGAATCAGAAGAAAAAATTGGAGGCTCTAACATGAAGGTTGAACGATTTGCCCATTGCAGTCATTGGGGAGCCTATTCAATTCTTGTCCAAAATAATGAAATTGTCGGGATTGAGCCATTCGAGCACGATCCAGCGCCTTCTCCGATAATTGATTCTGTTCGTGAATGGGCCCGTTCTGAACGCCGCATCACGCAGCCTATGGTTCGTGCAGGCTGGCTTGAGAACCGTGAGAGAAGTGATCGCTCCAAGCGTGGTGAAGACAAGTTTATACCGGTGAGCTGGGAGACTGTGACAAGTTTAGTGGCTGAAGAAATTCAGCGAGTATCCTCCAATCATGGAAACGAAGCGATATTTGCAGGTTCCTACGGCTGGACCAGTTGTGGTCGACTTCACCATGCACCCTCTTTGCTTAAGCGGATGCTGAATCTGGTAGGTGGATATACCGGGCACGTCGATACTTATTCTATAGCTGCGGGCCCCACCATACTTAAACATATTCTTGGGGATGCAGCGGCTTGCTCGGGGGACGCCAGTACTTTTGATACCATTGTAGAGCACACTCAGACTCTTGTGGTCTTAGGGGGGCTTTCCCCCAGAACAGCGCAGAACGAAGCCGGTAGCATTGCGAAGCATTCACTCGAAAGTTACCTGAGGCAAATAGTAGCAAAAAAAATAAAGGTGATACTTGTTTCACCCCTGAAGGACGATCTCCCTGAATGGGTCGGTGCCGAGTGGTGGCCTATTCGCCCGAATACAGACACTGCCCTTATGCTCGGGTTGGCAGGGGAGATTCTACGTTCGGATCTTCATGATAAAGACTTCCTCGCGCGATACACGAGCGGTTCCGAGGAATTTGTTAGTTATCTGGATGGCAGTAAGGACGGCACTTACAAAAATGCAGCGTGGGCCTCCTCAATCACGGGCATCGAAGAGCAACACATTGTGAACTTGGCTACTTTACTCGCCAGTACGCGATCAATGCTGACGCTCAGCTGGAGTTTGCAGCGTGCCCACCATGGAGAACAACCCTATTGGGCCGCTTTAGCGCTTGCAGCATTGACGGGGCAGATAGGGTTGCCCGGCGGCGGCGTCGGTTACGGATATGCATCTCTTGGTGGCATGGGTGCACCGGTGAACCTCAGTAAATCACCGTCCATCTCTCAACTTAAAAGGCCAATTTCTAACTTCATACCAGTCGCAAGAATCAGCGATATGTTATTAAATCCTGGAATGAGTTTCACGTATGAAGGTAAGGAGCAAACCTACCCTGATGTACGACTTGTTTATTGGGCCGGGGGTAATCCATTTCATCATCATCAGGACTTAAACCGATTAGATGTCGCCTGGCAGCGGCCGGAAACGATCATTGTGCAAGATCCAATGTTCACACCGACTGCGTTACGTGCGGATATCTTGCTTCCAGCCAACACATCCATTGAACGCAATGACGTTGCAGCCAGTAAGCGATCTGACTATATTTTGGCGATGCATCGCGCGATAAAGTCAGTGGGTGATTCCAGATCGGATTTTGATATTTTTGATGCCATTGCAGCGAAGTTGGGTGTGGCTGATGAATTCAATGAAGGGCGCACTGAAATTGAATGGTTGGAATACATATACAATGAAACCAAAGCGGATGCCTATCATCGCAATGCATTTGAAATGCCAGCGTTCGATGTGTTCTGGAAACAAGGTTATGCGCAATGTCCTATACGCAGCAATCATACGTATTTAAAAGATTTCCGCGAGTCTCCAGAGGGGCATCGACTTAAAACAGAAAGTGGCAAGATCGTTCTCAATAGCTCAATGTTATCGAGCTTGAATTACGATGACTGTTTGTCTCATCCTGCCTGGTTGGAACCTGCAGAGTGGTTGGGTAATGCAGACGCGTCACAACTGCATCTGATATCAAATCAACCGGAGGGTCGACTGCACAGTCAATTGGAAACGGGCAAAGCAAGTCTCGCCTTGAAGCGCAACGGGCGTGAGCAAGCAAAAATCAACGAAGAAGACGCGCGCCGGATGAAAATCATCGATGGCGATACAGTAAAAGTTTGGAATGCACGAGGGGCTTGTCTAGCCACTGCAACTATAACTGACACGGTCAGTCGAGGGGTCGTGGTGCTTCCAACCGGCGCGTGGTTAACAACAACGCCAAAAAACAATTTGGATCTCGCAGGGAATCCAAACATCCTGACATTAGACATTGCGTCATCCAAGTTTAGCCAAGGGTGTGCCGCGCATACCTGTTTAGTCTACCTTTCACCTTATACTGATGCTGCGCCGTCGGCGATGGAATACTATCAGGATCTGATCGACGATATGTCCAGCGTTTAATAATTCGTTGTGTGTAAGATGCAATCATAAATTATATTGTCTGAGGGTGCGTTATGTCTGAACATGTTGCTGAAATCAAATGGGAAAAAAATATCCATTCCGATGACGCCTCTACCTATTCACGTAACCATGTAGCTCGGTTTGAAGGACAGCAGAAATTAAATATTTCGGCTGCTGTTGAATATAAAGGGGATGCCTTGTGTGCGGATCCAGAGCAACTGTTGGTCACTGCCGCTGCCAGCTGCCACATGCTTTTTTTCTTGGCTATCGCCGAGCAACAGGGATTTCTTCCTGAATCCTACAGTGATACGCCGGTGGGGTATCTTGAGAAAACTGAGAGCGGCGGGCTCGAAATTACACTCATCGAACTGTATCCAAAGATAGTATTCGCTGGGGAAAAGAAACCTGATGATGGCGCTATTGCTCGTATGCATGCGGGCGCTCACAAAAGGTGCTTTGTTGGAAACTCTATTAAGGCGAAGATTACGGTCGGTAGCTACTCCTGAGTCTATAAGACTATTGCGTGAGTAGATTGACACTGCGTGCAGGAATAAGGGCAACGTGATATGTCGAATGTAAATGATAGGGTATTGCATGAGCGCCGAAATAATGTTGTGACGTTGTGGCTTAACAGGCCGCAACAGTACAATGCGTTGTCTGAAGAAATGCTGAGTGCGCTCAGGGATCAATTAAATTTAATTGCCAGCGACCCAAGCGTTCGCTGTGTCGTCCTGGCTGCTAAAGGAGGCGCTTTTTGCGCAGGTCACGACCTGCGAGAGATGCAACAGAACCAAGACAGTTCATTCTACCGACGCTTGTTCAGCTTGTGTAGTGAAGTCATGGTAGGTATTCAATCGCTACCTGTACCCGTTGTAGCGCGCGTGCAGGGTGTCGCAACTGCCGCCGGTTGTCAGCTCGTAGCGAGCTGCGACCTGGCCGTGGCAGCACGTGGCGCTAGATTTGGAGTTTCAGGAATAAATCTGGGGCTGTTCTGCTCCACTCCGTCCGTCGCGCTTACGCGTAACGTGCCCATCAAAAAAACTTTCGAAATGTTATTTACCGGTAAGTTTATTGATGCAGATACCGCGGCGGAATGCGGGCTGATTAATCAGTCAGTCGATCATGAAGATCTTGACAGCGCTGTTGATATCCTAACGGCTGCAATAGCCTCTAAAAGTGCAACCGCAATCAGATATGGCAAGTCAATGATTTATCGTCAGCTGTCAATGTGTATCGAAGACGCGTATTCATATGCCGCTGACGTCATGGCGTGTAATGCCATGGAGATTGACGCCATTGAAGGTATCGCTGGGTTCTTGAACAAGCGCCCTGTCAGCAACTGATGTGTTGTTTTGGAGGGCGGGCGGCGCCCTCCAGGCAGGAGCTCCACGTATAAGTTGAGAGAGCTTATGACTGCTGTTCGATTAGTCGATCCACTGGGTCGACGAATAGATTATCTGAGATTGTCGGTGACCGACCGGTGTGATTTTCGATGTATTTATTGCATGCCTGAAAATATGCAGTTTGCCGCTCGCCACGAAGTGTTAAGTATCGAAGAGTTGTATGAGGTCGCCAGTACTTTTATTGAACTGGGAGTGCGCAGGATCCGTTTGACTGGAGGCGAGCCCTTGGTCAGAAAAGATTTGAACGGATTGTTGTGTAAATTGGGAGGCCATAAAGAATTAATAGACCTGTCGATAACGACAAATGGTTCGCAGTTGGCGGGGCGAGCGAAAGAGTTGAATCGTTTAGGCGTTAAAAGACTTAATATAAGTCTTGATTCGCTTTGCCGCGAGCGTTTTGCACAACTGACACGAGCGGACAGATTGGAAAAGGTTCTTGATGGGATCGAGGCGGCGAGAGCGGTCGGCTTCAAACGAATCAAAATTAATAGCGTTATACAAAAAGGTGTCAACAGTGATGAAGTTTACGATTTGGCAATTTACGCACTGACGCGAGGCTTGGATATTAGTTTTATTGAAGAAATGCCGTTAGGGGTCGTGGATAGCCATAATCGTAGTCAAACGCTGGTGACCAGTGATGAAGTTCTCAAGGAGTTGAGCGAACACTTGAGCTTGAACGCGGTAACCGATGTGACGGGAGGACCCTCAAGATATTACAGCGTAAAAGGCTATGATAGTCATATAGGTTTTATTTCACCTCACAGTCATAATTTCTGCAGTCAGTGCAATAGAGTTCGAGTCACTGCAGAAGGTAAGCTCGTCCTCTGCCTTGGTCAAAATGACGACATTGATCTCAAGGAAGTATTGCGCGATGCTGATTACTCTCGCGACGCACTGAAGTCAAAAATTATAGAGGCGATGAAGTTGAAGCCGGCCGCTCATTCCTTTGAGCATACGCAAGATGTTCAAGTTATTCGCTTCATGAGCGTGACGGGAGGTTAAAGGCACGTCATAACTCTGCTGCAGGCTTGGCGTGTCCTGCATATCCAGTGGCTTGTTTGGCAAAGTATTGCCGCGACGCCATCCTATAGTGAGGCTCTAAAATAAAAATTGAGATTTTTCCCAGTGTGAGTCGGGAAAGTCAATCAGTATGAGTGCTCAAGAGAGGCTATATGACTTTTCATCATTGCCATACCATATACGCCGAAAGCTTCTTCACACAACACGCTGAGTTGTTTTCACCCTACCTGGCGAAAGTGGGTCTTAGCAGGGATGTTTTGAATTCACCAGGTTACGAAATTCCGTTGTCTCAATATATCGGTCTATGGGAAGTACTGGGTAGAGAGCTATCACCGAATATTGGGCTTCAGGTGGGGCTGCTTACCAATTGTCATGGATGGGGTGTGTGGGGCCATGCGCTTCGGAGCGCGCCAACAATGCAGTTGGTTCTGCATTGTTTAAGTCATTTCATTGGCGTCCTCACTCAAGGGGTTAAAATTGACATCACCCATTCTGATAAATATGTGGGTATTAGTTATCAGATTATTGATCCTCTCATAATTCAACGCAAGCAAGATACTGAGTTCTCAATTGCTTCTGGTCTGAGTCTGATTCGTGAAGTGACCGGATGTCCTGATCTTGCGCCGACCCGTGTTGAGTTTGAACATAGCGCTTCCAGTGACCTGTCCATCTATAAAGAAGTATTCAATTGCCCGGTGCATTTCAATCAGCCGGACAATCGTTTGTTCTTTCCGGCCTCCTTGCTGGATAGGCCGGTGCGCACCGCCGACATTCGTCTGTTCCAAGCGTTAGAAGCGTTCCTTGAGCAACGGCGTGTGATGAGGACGGGTCCCAACGATTTACTTAATTGCCTGCTGCGCCACGTTGCTGACAGCTTGAGCAGTGGGTGCCCCAGCATAGACCAAATAGCAGTCACAATGAACATGGGGGTACGGACCCTTCAACGTCGGTTGGCCGATTATGACTTGGACTTCAGTCATCTTGTTGAAGCGGTGCGTCGCTCGCTGGCAGAAAATTATGTGTCTTGTTCCAGCCATAGCATCACCGACATTGCACTGTTACTCGGTTATACCGAAGCGAGCTCCTTCAGCCGCGCGTTCCGGCGCTGGATGCAGTTGACACCTCAACAATACAGGCAGCAGGTGCAGTCTTCTCTGATTGGCGCGTGATGTCAGTATTTTAGTCATGCGCTGACAAGCCCGACCGTCGTGTATTCGGTATTTTTGCGTAGAAGTTACGCACGATACCGGAGAGCGAAAATGTTTCTGCAAAGTAAAAATCGCAATAGATTCTTTATTAACGGTGTTTGGGCCAGTCCACAGGGTGGCGCGTCAGATCGCGATATTATCAATCCAGCGGATGGCACTGTATCAGGCTCAGTTTCGTTTGGTTCATCGGTTGATATAGAAGCCGCTATACAGGCCGCGTTCGAAGCCTTTCCAAGCTACTCAACCACCACTGTGGATTTTCGTGTGGCGTTGTTAGAACGGATATGTTCAGTTTATGAAAGACGGTTAGATGAATTGGCTGAAGCCATTACCATTGAGATGGGTGCGCCTCTTCATCAACTGTCACGTCCTCTTCAGGCAACGATTGGGCTCTGGCATTTCCAGGCTACGCTTGAGGCACTTAAAAACTTCAGTTTCGAAATACAACGTGGGTCGACTCTCATCACGAAAGAACCCATAGGTGTATGTTCTTTAATTACACCCTGGAACTGGCCGATGAATCAGACGGTCTGCAAATTAGCGCCTGCGCTGGCCGTGGGTTGTACCATGGTGCTAAAGCCAAGCCAGAATGCTCCCTACTCGGCGTTGATTTTAGCCGAGATAATGGAAGAGGCTGGGGTTCCTCCAGGTGTATTCAATATGGTCAATGGAGAAGGACGAAAACTCGGGCAACAGTTAGCTTCTCACCCTCTTGTAGACATGGTGTCACTGACCGGCTCCACACAAGCCGGAGCGAGCCTGACTGTCGCCGGTGCTGAAACTGTTAAAAGAATGTCCTTAGAGTTAGGCGGGAAATCTGCCAATATTATTCTGCCTGACGCAGACTTGGAACAGGCCATTCGACATGGCGTTCTGCATATGATGTCGAATTCCGGCCAGTCTTGCACGGCCCCGTCCAGAATGTTGGTACCTCGGACTCAACTGGAGACGGTCGAGCGAATTATCATCAAGGTATGCGCTGAAATTAAAGTGGGTGATCCTATGGATCCTGAAACCACGATGGGGCCGATGGCGAATGAGCGTCAATATAACCAGGTTCGGGAGTTGATCCAGGCCGGCATTGACGAGGGCGCAAAGCTATTAACGGGTGGCGCTGAAAACCCAATAGAAAATAATAGCGGCTTTTACATCTCTCCAACCGTATTTACGCAGGTTGATAATACGATGCGAATAGCGCGAGAGGAAATTTTTGGACCTGTATTAGTCGTTATTGGATACGACAGCGAAGAAGAAGCCATTTCCATCGCTAATGATTCAATCTATGGTCTTTCAGGGTATGTTTATTCATCTGACCTATTAAACGCTAAACGGGTTGCCAAACGTATGCGTACCGGGATGGTCCATCTTTGTGGTGCTCCGGTCGATATGAGTGCGCCTTTTGGAGGCTATAAGCAATCGGGAAATGGACGGGAGTGGGGGGCAGCAGGGCTCGATGAGTTTTTAGAAATAAAGTCAATAATGGGAGCGCTGTAATAGCGTGTGGTGATTGCTCTTGCTTGAGTGATCACCCTTCATACATCATAGGCAATTATGCATTTCGATTTCTATACGCGCCGGGACTCACTTGCATCCAACCCCTGAACGCGCGACAAAAAGCAGCAGTGTTTTCAAAACCCACAAGGGCTGAGATTCCATCTATTGAGATGCGGGATTGGGTGAGTAGTTGAACGGCGAGATCGCGACGTAAATGATCTCTGACAATTCTGAAACTGGTGCCCTCGGCCTGTAGCTTGCGAGTCAAGGTGCGGGTAGACAGCCCTAGCGCATTGGACACTTCGTCAACATCATCTGATGGGATTTCCAAAGCCGCAAGGTGCTGCCTGACTTTAGTGCTGTACAAGCCAGTATTTATAGTTGTGAATGCCCAATCTTCTGGAGCACGTCGTAAGAAAGCCCAGAGGTCTACACGAGTACGACGAAAACCAGTGAGCCCGTATTTTGAATCCAACCAAAGGGCACTGTAGTCTGCGTTGAAAATGACAGGTCCTGGATACAGGAAGGCATAGTCGGTGAAATGTTCTGGTTGTGGGAATGCGAACTGAACACGTTCAAGCTCGACTTTAGTATTCAGCAACCAGCTGATAATTCCATGAGCCAGTCTCATCATGAGTTCGTGACCCAGGACATTCACTTCTAAATTTTCTATTCGCGGTTTTAGAATGATTCCAATTCTGGTGTGTTCGCGTACCAATGAAAGCTTATAGTCATCCAGCAGTAAATTCCAGAATCGGGCGAATCTGTTGAGTGCTATTGCTATATTTGCTGCATCCAACACGCTTAACATTAGGTACTTCAACGTGCCACTTCGTATGGATCGGGACCACAGCCCGTGCATTTCGTCGTCCATTAGAACAACATTCGCTTTGTACGCTGCTATAAATTGTGCGCGACTGATCCTTAGCTCTGGTTGATAAAGACACGCTTCAGGAATATTAGATTTTCGAAAAATATTCAGTATTGCCTCATCGCCGTGAACAGCTCTGGTTTTTCGGAGCATTGCTTGCAGGAAGTGTCCAGAAATTGTCAGTGCCCTTTCGGTAAGTGTGGACCTGTTTGAATAATGTGATTGCATTGCGGGCGATCCTCCCAAACGAAAATTGAGGCGTATCAAAGACGTCCTGATCTTGGCGTATTGTGCATAACTTCTGGCCTGCAATGCAAAAAAAAACACACTCATCGCTCTAGACTGATCGTAAGGGCATAGCCTGGATGACGGTCGTTTTGGAACGAGAGTGAGATCCGGTTAACAAACCTATTCGTGATGGGATCTGGTGTCGACATTCGCCTCATAAGATAAGGGCTAGTTATGTACTCTGCTTCCAAATTTCCAAGTATGCACAAAAAAAGTCGCTCGATTATGCAGCTTCTCAGGCAGTTGGTTGGTAAGCGCATTACCGATGACGTCGCAAACGATCCCCTTGGGTCTCTTGACTGGGAATCTCTTAGCGTTTTACTGCACGAAATGGCCTCTGAAAAAGGGGGCGAAGCGAAGTCACGCATCAACGTAGGTCGGTTGCTGGATTTTTACCGCCGATGCACGGCGGACGATCAAAAACGTTTCATGTCTGTATTGAATGAATCTTTTGATGTGGATGATAAAGTTGTTCGAGAGTCAATAGACGTTTACTTGAGTGCTCCGGATCTTCGATCCAGATCGGCTACCGTTGGTAGACTGTTGAAAAGCCTCGAGAGCCCACGCTCCCGCATCCTGCGTCAGTTTAACCTTCTTCCACAGGGGGTTCATGAGTTGGTGGACATGCGGGCCGATCTGCTCCGCTTGCAGGACAACGGTGACTTGACGGGTATGGACCAAGACATGTTGCGTTTGTTTACGAGTTGGTTTGATTCCGGTTTTTTGGAACTTAAGAGCATCGGTTGGAACTCACCTGCCTCTTTGCTTGAAAAACTCATCAGGTATGAGGCTGTCCACGAAATTACATCGTGGGGGGACTTGCGCAACCGGGTTGATTCTGACCGCAGGTGTTATGCTTTTTTTCATGCTCGGATGCCTGAAGAACCGCTCATTTTTGTTGAGGTTGCTTTAGTTCAAGGTATTGCCAATAACGTTCAAGAATTACTTGACGAAACGTCGCCCACATTGGATCCGAACGTCGCAGATACTGCTATTTTTTATTCTATTTCTAATGCGCAAGAGGGATTGCGCGGGGTCAGCATGGGCGAGTTTTTGATCAAGCGAGTTGTGGAACAATTACTTCAAGAATTTCCGAAATTGAAAAATTTTTCTACACTTTCACCTGTGCCAGGATTTTCCCGTTGGTTGAGTAAAACATTGGACCGGTCAGAGACGTTGCCGAATGACTTGCGTGAGTTTTTCTTAAATAATAAAGCAGACATACCGACTGCGATTCGCGAGCAGCTAGGCTCACCGGAAGGCAATAACATAGCGTTGGCAAGTCAATTAAAAGTTTGGCTTCAAAGCGAAGTTGCCTACTTTCTTACAAAAGAAAAGAAAAATGGGGCACCTGTCGATCCCGTGGCGAGATTTCATTTCTCCAATGGCGCGAGTCTGGGCCAGATAAATTGGATGGCGGACAACTCAAAATCGGGTCTTCGGCAATCCTACGGTTTAATGGTGAATTATTATTATACGCTTGGCGAGATTGACTTAAATGGCCAGGTATATTCCGAGCAGGGTGAACTTCCCGTGAGTCCAGAGGTTGGGAAGTTAGTAACGAAGGCGGAGCAGCGTCGTTGTGGTGGTGACGCTATAAAAAATAAAGTGGAGAAGCGGGCTTGAAAATTGATAGAGCTAAAGCAGCACTGCTGGTGATTGATATGCAACCTAAAGTGTTGCAGCTAATACCGGCTCACCAAAAAATCCTTGAGAACTGTCAGTGGCTAGTGGGGTTGTGTGAGGATCTTGAGATCTCCGTGCGATTTTCCGCGCACTATTCCAAGGGTTTGGGCCCAATTTCAGCTGAACTGCTGGCGTGCTCTCAGGAACCTACGATTCTAAACAAGAATTTCTTTTCTTGCGTCGAAGACGGCGGCGAAGTTGCTGAAGAACTGGGTGCGCAAGGACAGTGGATCCTGTGCGGGATCGAAACACATGCTTGCGTGATGCTGACTGCGATGGACCTTATCGACGCAGGAAATCAAGTTTTCGTGGTAATCGACGCTGTTGGATCACGAGCGGAAATCGATAAGTCTGCGGCATTAGCTAGGTTAGAAGCCGCGGGTGCAATTCTGGTTACCCGAGAAATGGTTCTATTTGAATTGCTGCGATGCGCAGGAACTGAAGAGTTCAAAGCTTGCAGTAAAAAATACTTGAAATAAATCTACGGTTTACTGTTGTTTTTAGGAGTTCAGATGAATAAGCAAAAAATTGGGGTTCTTGGCGCCGGTACCATGGGCAGTGGTATTAGTCAGGTGTTCGCACTGAATGGATTTGACGTCACACTGGTTGACATCTCAGCTGCTGCGCTCGAACGAGCGGTCGGTACCGTGGACAAAAGCCTGACGCGGTTGCTCACTAAGGAAAAAATTACGGATCAGCAAAAATCGGATGCTCTCTCCAGGATTCGAACGGGCGTGAAACTCACGGAATTGGCTGATTGCGATGTCGTGATCGAGGCGGCGACCGAAAGTCTCGAGTTGAAATTGGAACTAATGGCTCAGTTAGACGCTATCGTGGGGCCGGAAGCAATTTTAGCATCCAATACATCATCGATTTCTATCACGCGTCTGGCTGCAGCCACTACGCGACCCGAAAGAGTGGTGGGGCTACATTTCTTTAATCCCGTGCCACTCATGGCCCTTGTCGAGGTTATCCGCGGGCTTCAAACAAGCGAAACAGCATTTTCTTCGATGGAAGCCTTGGCTAAAGCAGTCGGGAAGACGCCGGTAAAAATTAAGAATAGCGCCGGTTTTGTCGTCAATCGCTTGCTTTGCCCTATGATCAACGAAGCTGTGTTCGCCTTCAGCGAGAACCTCGCGTCGGCGTCGGAAATTGATGAGGCCATGAAACTGGGTGCTAATCATCCCATTGGCCCGTTGGCACTGTGTGACATGATTGGCCTTGATGTTCAATTAGCGGTCATGCAAGTTCTATTCGAATCCTTCAAAGACTCTAAGTATCGCCCGGCCCCACTTCTCGTGGAAATGGTAGAAGCCGGCTATCTTGGGCGTAAGACAGGCCGTGGTTTCTACGAGTATTAAATACCGCCCGCTCTACGAATTCGTACAGCGCGAGCTACTGACTAGTCCGTAACGTGATGTTGGTTATCGTATGAAAGCACGAGCGTACTTATGTGATCATAGATAATCAGCATCTTGTAATTCAGCGCTGTCTCAATATTGGTTGGTATCATTTTTACAGTGGCCCAACTGTCCATTTTCGGAGAATTAAAAATTGAACAATGAAGGCTCTGTCGTCGTTGAGGCCCACGGGCGTGTAGGATTGATTCGAATCAATCGCCCCGATGTTCTTAATGCGTTAAATGATGAGGTTATGGATAAAATTTCTGACGCGGTCGATTTATTCGAGGCCGATGAAGAAATAGGTTGCATCGTACTCACGGGCAGCGACAAGGCCTTTGCGGCTGGCGCTGATGTTGACGCGATGAAGTCATTCGATTACATGCAGGTGTATAAGTCCGATTTTGTATCCCGTAATTGGGAGCGAATTGGAAAATCTCGAAAACCGGTCGTTGGCGCAGTGGCGGGTTTTGCCCTGGGGGGCGGGTGTGAGCTTGCAATGATGTGCGACATCATTATCGCTGCCGAGAACGCGAAATTTGGTCAACCCGAAGTAAGACTTGGAGTTTTGCCCGGCGCCGGAGGCACACAACGATTAACGCGTGCCCTTGGCAAGGCCAAAGCCATGGATTTGTGCCTGACGGGCAGGACGATGGATGCTTTTGAAGCCGAAAAATCCGGACTTGTAGCGCGTGTCGTGCCGGTCGAGCGCCTTTTGGATGAAGCATTAAGCGCAGCTCAGACCATCGCCAGTTATTCACTCCCGGTCACGATGATGATTAAAGAGTCTGTTAATCGCGCATTTGAAAGCAGCCTGGCGGAAGGTCTGTTGTTCGAGCGACGCCTTTTTCATTCTGCCTTCGCTTTAGAAGACCAAAAGGAAGGGATGTGCGCGTTTCTGGCCAAAAGGAAAGCAATATTTAAACACCGATAGCGAAAATTTCGGTTCGTAACTGCGCCGCTGCTAGTTTTAGGGGCGGCTTTTTTGTTTCACAGAAAAATGTAGATGGGTGTTGGCGTGCGCAGCGAGTGGCTTGCCAGCATTTCGAAGATTGGTAGGTATCTTTGGGATAAGGAGTCGCATGGCCTGCATAGGCCGAGGTGTCTATCGGAGCGAGGATAGCCCAGCTAGACTGATTAGTAACAAAGTGTCCAGTTGGATCGTCGCGCCATGGCCGTACCAAGTTGTCACACGATCTTCGCCGAAAGTTTTTTTCTCCGCAACGCTGAGCTGTTCGCGCCTCACCTGGCAGCAGTCGGATTAGACGAGAAAATTCTCATGTCTCCTGAATCGGAGATTCCTCTGTCCCAATATGTTGCCTTGTGGGAGGTGTTGGGGCGCGAGGTTTCCCCTACTATCGGTCTGCAGGTGGGCATTCGCACCCAAAGCAGCGAGTTGGGCACCTATGGCCATGCAGTGCGTTGTGCGCCCTCGATGCAACTGGCAGTGCATTGTCTGAGGCATTTCATCTCGGTGCTCACGCAGGGGGCACGAGTGGGGGTCGAGGAGGATGACAAATCTGTTTCACTTAGCTATCAGATAACCGATCCCACAATCGTTCAGCGTCGTCAGGATTCCGAATTTTCAATTGGAATTTCGCTCAATCTCATGCGTGAAATCACTCAGTGTCCAGACCTGCGCCCGACCCGGGTTGATTTCGAGCACCCTGCGCCGCTTGATCTGACGTTTCATCGTGAGATTCTCGAGTGCCCGATTCATTTTGGCCGACCTGATAACCGTTTGTACTTCTCCCGGGAATTGTTGGACATGCCGGTGCGAACAGCAGACACGCGCCTGTTTCAGGCGCTTGAGCCGTTTCTCGAGCAGCAGCGAAAAAGTCGAGCAGCAGCCACCGATTTGCTCAGCCAGATGGGGCAACATATCGCCAGCAGCCTCGGAGGCGGCAATGTGAGCCTGGGGCAAGTAGCCAGCAGCATGAAGATGGGTGTACGTACCCTGCAGCGTCGCTTGATTGAGCACGGCTTGGATTTCAGCCAGTTGGTCGAGGGCATTAGGCGTTCCCTGGCTGAGGACTATGTGGCGAGATCCGATTACAGCCTTACCGAGATTGCCCTATTGCTTGGCTATTCCGAAGCGAGTTCCTTCAGTCGCGCTTTCCGCCGATGGACCCAATCCACCCCTCTGCAGTATCGCCAGCGCGCCCGCACCTGATCAATTCTGCATAGGAGTCGATTGGCACCGGATGTCAATGACGCTGTCATGTACCGGCAAGCCGCCGTCTTCGACATTGAATATAAAGGGGCGTGCTTCGAGTTCTGTGACGTGGGCATGCTCGTCAGGCCATTGAGGAATTCTTCCGTATGCTTTTTGCCAACCTTGGGGCGCTCGAATCGGCGCGTGGTTGCATGAGCATCAATCGAGAATGGCCCACATGATCCGAAGATCCCGGCGCGAGTCATGGGGGACTTCCGCCATATTGAAGAGGCGCTGACCAGTGTTATCGATCGAGGGTAGAGGGACGGCTCAGGGACGAGTAGTAGAAATGGTCGAGAGTTAGCCCGTCTTTTGGTTCTTGCCTTTCCCGGTCTCCAAGCAATGGCGCGCACCGGATATGGGCAAGCTGAGCCCCATGGTGCGTTGGATCTACTGCTTTTCCATCTTGACTGATGATTGCCGAATACCATTTTGTACCCAATATGGACCGAAAGGCCCCCAACAAAATAAACAGAAATGGGGAGATCCCGATGAAGATTCAGCAGATTCGCAACGCCACTCTGATAGTCGAGTATGCGGATACGAAGTTTCTGATCGACCCGTTGCTCGCGATGCGGGGAGCCTATCCCGGGTTCGAGGGCACGCCGAACAGCCATCTGTTCAATCCTACTGTCGATCTGCCCGTGCCAATGGACGAGATTCTCAATGTGGACGCGGTCATCGTTACCCACACTCATCCCGATCATTGGGACGAGGCTGCTAAGACCCTGCTGCCGAAGCATCTGCCACTCTTTACCCAGCACGTGCAGGATCGCGAGCTGATCAAGTCTCAGGGCTTCACCGACGTTCGTCTGTTGCAAGGTGCCGACTTCAATGGCATCTCGTTGGTTCAGACCTTAGGGCAGCACGGTTCGGATGCTGCAATCGAGGCAATAGGGGCTGTACTGGGTGAGGTTTGTGGTGTCGTGTTCAAGCACCCCAAGGAAAAGACTCTCTATATCGCCGGCGACACTGTTTGGAACCAGTATGTCCGTGCCAACTTGAAAGAGCATGACCCCGATGTCGCGATTCTCAATGCGGGTGACGCCCAGGTCACGGGCCTTGGTCCGATCATCATGGGCAAGCAGGATGTTTACGAGGTCTACCAGGCCGCGCCCAAGGCGACGCTCATTGCGACCCATATGGAGTCGGTGAATCACGCAGTTCTTACCCGTAAAGAGCTTCACGAATTCTCCATTGAAAAAGGCATGACCGACCGCCTGCTGGTACCTGAGGACGGCGAAATCTACAGCTTCTAAGTCGAATCCTCCTATCCATCCACACCCGCCAAAAGAGAGAGAGAAAACATGTCAGTTGAAGCAAACAAGGCAATCATCCGTCAATTCTATGCCGCCATTCAGCGCCAGGACTTCGAAGTCGTGGCCAGCCTGTGCCATAAGGACTTCAAATTCTACTTGCAGGTGGATACTCCTATTTTCGGATCAGAAGGCTTCATCCAGTCAGAAAAGAAGAATTTCGCTGCCTTCGAAGGGTTTATCTTCAAAATAGAAACACTACTGGCTGAGGGCGACCAAGTCGCGGCCTACATGACATTTGACGGGCGGCAGAGCGGAGAATTAGAAGGATATGAGACGAAGAAGGGGCGCGCGCGCTTCTCGCTCATGATGCTGTTGACCATCGCTGGCGGAAAAATCATCGAAAAGCGTGCTCACTTCGATCGCATGGACATTCTCGAACAGCTAAATACTGCAGTTTGATCTTGGAGCGCGGATCAATACTGGGTGGTGAAAGTGAGAACACCGCTCAGCGGACGACTGTGCCTGCGCCTCGATCCTCAGGATGACGCGTCATTAGTTATTGAGGGGAACAAAACGTGCACCTGTAATCTGGGCAACATCGTGTTCCATGGTGGCTTAACACTCAGTAATGAGCGAATGGTTTGATCAATTCGGTGGAGCCGCCACTGCCATAAACAGTGGCGGTGAAGTCACTGCCAGAAAAGCATGACGACTCCAGACTATCCGTGAATCGCCTACAGTAACTTTGATCCTGTAACTGATTTTAAAAGTTGCGGTTCCTTTGCACCTCCGGGACTTGCTTGCAGATTCAATGACACTGGCACACCCAATCTGCGATCGTTTGGATACTCGTTCCACGGCCACGAGACATTTAGTTGGAGTGGCTATCAAAGATTGATCAATACAATTTTCCTCGACGCTTTAGATGCAGGGTCATTTCAGCGACCCGACCTTGTTGGGTTTATGGTCGAAATCAGGTTGGGCTAGCAGCCAGTTTTGTTCGCGTTGGTTTTCGATTTGCCATCCCTGATCTCGGAAAATCTCAGTGTCGAGGACTAATTATGAAAAGAATGACTAAAGGATAATTTGTGAAACCAATTCCTCGGGTCCTGCTGCTTATGGCCCTGGTACTGGCGGCGATTAATCTGCGCCCCGGTATTACCTCCCTAGCCCCCCTGATTGAGCGGATCGCCACCGAGCTTTCGTTGAGCCGCAGCTTTATAAGCCTGGCCACCGCGCTGCCGGTTTTGTGCATGGGCCTGCTCGCTCCGCTGGCACCGCGTCTGGCGCTGTGCTGGGGGCTGGAGCGCGCAATAGCGCTATGTTTGGGGCTTGTCGCCCTAGCCTTGCTGACGCGTCTGGGCGCGCAGCAGAGTACGGTGCTGATGGGCAGCGCGATTGCTCTCGGTGCTGCCATCGCCGTGGCCGGCCCATTGTTGTCGGGGTTCATCAAACGTTATTTCGCTGCCGAGATGGACCGGGTAGTGGGCTGGTATTCCCTCGGCATGGCTATTGGTGGTGCTGGTGGTGCGGTACTTACCGCGCCGGCCACTGCACTGTTTGGCGATGCTTGGAATCTTGGCTTGGCGGTCTGGGCCCTGCCGGCGGTGCTCGGTGTGCTGCTCTGGATTTGCCTACCCAACCGACTCGGTGCCGACGAGGCGCAGGAGCAGGGCGCAGGTTTGCCCTGGCGGCAACCTCGCGCTTGGCTGATCAGCCTTTTCTTCGCTCTGCAGGCCGGGTTGTTTTACGCCCTGGCCACTTGGGGGGTGGTGCGCTACCACGAGGCCGGGCTGAGTCTGTTGCGCAGCAACCTGCTGATGAGTATCTCGATGCTAATGGGCCTGCCCAGTTCCTTCGTGCTGCCCTGGCTGGTGCAGCGTTTCGATGCCCGCTATCCGTTGCTGCTGGCTTGCTGTGCGCTGAGCAGCCTCTGCATGGCAATGATCAGCTTTGCTCCAACCGTCGTCCCCGAGCTGTGGGCGCTACTGATCGGCTTCGGCCTCGGCGGCTCCTTCGCCCTGTCGCTCGTGTTACCGCTTTATGAGGCCGGCTCGCCGCTGGCGGTCAGTCGCTGGACCGCGATGATGCTATGCACCGGTTATGGCCTAGCGTGTCTGACACCGATTCTTACCGGCCTGGCGCGCGATTTATCCAGTAGCTATCGCCTGCCGTTCGCTGCGCTGACCGCTTTGGCCCTGCTGATGACGCTGATCGCCTGGCTGCTGGGGCGCAGTAACCGCTGTCAGGACTGAAGCCGTTGTCTTGCCTATTAGAGCCGATTTGCAGTCGCTTGCACTCGTTCAGTATTACGAACAGCGCAGTGTTGAAAAGGTGACCTCGATTTCAAACTCAATCAGGGCGGCCATGCTGTGAATTGATTGTCGAAAGTCCATGGGCTTGGGTGCCAGGCTATTTCACCAGTGTATCCGCCTAATCAATCTTGCATCACTGTCGATTGACGTCAGATGCCAACGACTCTGTCATGCGCAGGCAAGCCAACAACTCTGACATTGAATACTTTAGTTGCCAGGCAAGCTTGAAATATCGGGCTGGATCTTTTTGACCAGCCTTCTTCCATGCGGAATACAAGCTGCCTATTCAAACAATAAGAACATGAGAGGTGTCTGTGTTGATGTGCACGAGTGTGGCGTTTACAGCCCCCCACCCCTGGACGCCGGCGGCGTTCCATTCCCATGCCTTGAGTCTCGTTCGCAGGTTGATCGGTCCCGCGCCGATCGCAAGCCGTGCTTTTAGTACATCACAAGAAATACTCCGGAGAGCCCCATGAAAACCTTCCCTTTTTCATTGCTGAGCGGTGCACTGTGCGTGCTACTCGGCGCTGGCAACTTGCAGGCAGCCTCGGCAGTTGATGTGGGCAAGCTTGGAAACGAGCTTACCCCCATCGGTGCCGAAAAGGCTGGAAACGCTGATGGCAGCATTCCGGCATGGAACGGAGGTCTGACCCAAGCTCCGGCTGGATGGTCGCCAGGTCACGGTGATCCATTTGCTGCTGACAAGCCGCTGTACTCAATCGACGCAGGCAATGTGGCCCAGCATCAAGCGCAACTGCCGGCCGGCCAGGTTGCGCTGATCAAGACTTATCCGGGCTACCGTCTGGATGTCTACCCTAGTCGCCGCAGCTGTGCCATTCCCGCCGAAGTCGCTCAACGTACGAAGGAGTTCGCTGGGCAAGGCAAGATTGGTGACGACGGCTGGCGACTGGAGCAGGCGGTTGGTGCGTCGGTGCCGTTCCCGTTGCCGAAGAGTGGCATCGAGGTGATGTGGAATAACAAACTGCGTTACATGGCAATGGGGCGTCGCGCCCAGTATTCGTATTTGATGCGGGAAAAGGACGGCGGTCTTTACGAAGGTAAGCAATGGGCGAGCGAGTACTACCCCTACAACGATCCTGCGGTGAAGACGCCTCTTGACACGGGTGGTGTTGAGTCAAAGCTGCTTTATGACGTGCTGACTCCGTCGTCTCGTGCAGGGGAGTTGTATCTGGTTCACTCCCAGCTGGATAAACCGCAGGACGCGTGGATCTATTTCCCCGGCCAGCGTCGTGTGCGTCGGGCGCCATCCTTCGCCTATGACAATCCGATTGCCGGCACCGATAACCTGTACTTCGTCGATCAGATCAACATGTTCACCGGAGCCATGGACCGTTACGACTTCAAGCTGCTGGGCAAGAAAGAGATGGTGGTGCCTTATAACTCCTACAAATTGATCGACAAGTCTAACAAGTACAAGGATCTGATCGGTAAGGACTATCTGAATCGCGACGTTCAGCGATACGAGCGGCATCGCGTCTGGGTGGTCGAGGCGACCGTCAAGGCGGACAAGCGCCACTCCTTTGCCAAGCGCGTGTTTTTTATCGACGAGGACAGTTGGGTCGTCCTGCACGTCGACATGTATGACGCTAAGGGCAATCTCTGGCGTGTGCAGGAAGGCAGTCTATGGGCTAACCCAGACATCAAAGCATGCTCCAGCTTTGAATACGTCAGCTATGACCTGGTAGCCCGCCGCTACTTCGGCGACGGCTTCACCCAAGAAGGCGAAGTGCTGGATATGACCGCGGGCCTCGAAGGACGCGTAACCGACAAGATGTTCAGTTCAAATGAACTGCGCCGTCGCGGCGAGCGTTAATTTTTTCGGAGTACACCCAAATGTATAAAAATAAAAAAGGTGGCGCTACGGCGCCACAGGGGGTTCCTCGCGCCTCCAGTACGCTGACTCTTGGATTGATGACGATATCGACGCTAATGTGGGCTCAACCAAGTCACGCGTTCCGTTTCGGTTCTGAGGAGGGTATATCAGGTAGCTTCGATTCTACTCTAAGCTATGGGTTTGCAACTCGCATGGCGTCCCCGGATTGTAAACTCCTGGGAGGCGATAGTGGCGGTTGTAATAACGGCACCAGCACAGAACTTGGTAAATACTACAACTTGACCAAAGGCAATGGTTACGCCAACGCCGATATCAACTACACCAATTCTGATGACGGCGATCTCAACTACAACAAGCATGATGTTTTTTCTGAAGTGCTGAAGGGGACTCATGAATTGAGTCTGAAATTTGGAGATGGCTGGAGTGCTCTGGGCCGCGTTGCGTGGGCCAAAGACTTTAAAATGGACAATACCCGGCGCACCCCTTTGGAAGATGAAGCCGAACGCGATGCTACTGAGCGTCTCGATCTTCTCGACTTGTGGGTGGCTAAGAGCTTCGATCTTGGCGATATGCCCTCAAAGGTTAAAGTTGGTAACCAGGTGATCAGTTGGGGGGAGGAAATTTTTATAACCGGTGGCATCAACCAGATTAATGCCCTCAGCTTACCGAAGTACCACACGCCAGGAACCCAGTTGAAGGAAGTATTCATCCCGGCACCAATGGCGTCGTTTAACGTGGGCCTTACAGATACCCTGAATCTAGAGGCCTACTATCAGTTCAAGTGGAACGCTTATGACCTTGATCCGGTAGGAACCTATTATTCGAGTGCTGACGTCGTAGGCGAAGGACGTCGTCCTATTTACTATTCCACGAGTTATGTCGACAACTTCTCTGGCACTGGGACGTGCAGCGCGCTCACACCAACCGGTCGATGTGGCGAACCGTTGATCAGCGGTCTGAGCAATGCTGCGCTGGTTGCCAAAGGCCTTGCTGTTCCGTACGGCGGCGAACGCAAGCCGGATAATGGCGGTCAATATGGCGTGGCGTTACGCTGGACAGCGGAGGATATCGGAGCTGAATTTGGTGTTTACTACGAGCGCTACCATGACAAGCTCCCTTTCATTGGTTACACCGCTGTATCAGATCCGGATGCGCTACGTACGGACAACTTCTTCGTCAATTATGGAGAAGATAAAGACTTGTTTGGCCTGTCGATGTCCACCATGTTTGGTCCGGTAGCTGTCGCCGGGGAGGTGTCATTTCGACCTAACGATAGCGTCGGAATAGATCCGACTGTCCCATTTGGCCGCGCGTTCACCGGATCCTTTAACAAGAACAGCGTATATGATACGGGCGTACACAATGGTTACGTCGAAGAGAAGAAGTGGCAGATTGATGTTAATGCCATCTACACCTTCGCTGCCAATGATCCTCTCGGTTTTATTCCTAGTAGCCTAGGTGCATCTGACGGTTTTATCGTGGCCGAGGCAGCGGTTACCCACTATCCGGATCTCGATACCTCTGGCAAAACACCATACTTTCTGCCGGACTACTCGCTGCCGGACAAAACGTCTTGGGGCTATATCACGGAGATCGGTATCAATTATCCCAATGTCTTTGGGACCGGCATAACTGTCACGCCGCAGTTTGATTTCAGTCATGACGTTAATGGAACTACACCAAATGCATTGCCCTTTGTAGAAGGCCGTAAGTCGCTGACCAGTTCTTTATTGTTCAACTACCGCGATCGTTGGAAGGGGGGGGTGCAGTGGGTGCAGTTCTGGGGCGGTGGCGGTAACAATCTAATGGCAGATCGCGACTTTCTCAGTGGTAACGTTTCGTACTCGTTTTGAACCTATGCCCCCTTCGCTGGAGGGGGCTATTCACTCCTTCAGGTATTCTCACCATGTTGGCTTCTCTGGTGCTCGGTCTCGAGCGTTTCTTCTTTCGCCATCGAATGGCGACCCTTGCCGTGTTGGCGGTGATTACGCTTGTCATGGGCCTGTCCGCGTCGCGCCTGGAAATGTCGGCGGGCTTCGACAAGCAGCTTCCACAGCAACATTCTTTTATCAAGACGTTCAACCAATATAGGGATGTGCTCTTCGGCGCCAATCGCATCATTGTAGTGCTGCATGCTAAACACGGAGATATCTGGAACCAGCAAGCACTGACGCGATTATATGACCTGACTCAGGCAGTGTTCTTCATGCCGGGTATTGATCGGCGGAGTGTTACCTCGCTTTGGACACCCAATACGCGTGCGGTGCAGATTACCGAGGAAGGTATGAAAGCCGAAGACGTTGTGGGTGGTGATGTCACCGTCGGAACCCTCGACGATAGGGCTATTGCCGGTATTCGCGAACGAACGCTTATCGGCGGCTTTGTTGGCAGCCTGGTGGCGAACGACCATTCCGGTGCGATGATCGTGGCTGAACTTGCAGATCCAGACCCGCAAACAGGGAAGCGTTTGAACTATCTGGAGTTCAGTCAGCGTCTTGAAGATGAACTGCGCAGCAAATATGGCGACGCCGAGTACGATGTGCAAATTATCGGTTTTGCCAAGCAAATGGGCGATATTGGAGCGGGAGCCAAGAGCGTCATCATTTTTTTTGCGCTGGCTTTCGTGCTCACCGCTCTGGCTGTGTATTGGTACACGCGCTCCTGGGTGTTGACCTTCTTACCGCTATTTTGCTCTTTGGTTTCGGTGGTCTGGCAGTTTGGCACGATTACTTTGCTTGGCTTCGGCCTTGATCCGCTCGCAATACTAGTGCCGTTCCTAGTTTTTGCTATTGGCGTATCTCACGGAGTGCAACAGGTTAACTTTATCTCCAGAGAGGTATGTGCCGGTGCTGATGGTATGACTGCCGCGCGCCGGAGCTTTGGGGGGCTTCTAATTCCTGGCACCTTGGCATTGATAACGGCCTTCGTTGGTTTCGCCACCTTGGTTTTGGTGCCGATTCCCATGATTCGAGAGTTGGCCATTACCGCATCGGTAGGCGTGGCGTACAAGATCATTACCAATCTGATCATGCTTCCAGTACTGGCTAGTTACTTTCGCTTCGACGCGGCGTATGTCGCCAAGGTGGAGCGCCTGCGTCAATGGCGTGACAATGCGATGGTTGGACTCGGGCGAATCGCCGAACCACGCAATGCAGCAATTGGCGGCGTCATTTGTCTCGCATTAATGGTGCTCGCGGTGTGGCAGAGCCAAGGTCGCCATGTGGGGCACGTTCTCCCAGGGGCGCCCGAGCTACATTCGGATTCGCGGTATAACCGAGATGTAGAGAGCGTCGTGCGCCACTTCTCACTGGGTTTGGACTTGTTCACCGTCGCAGTCGAAACCCCTGAAGGCGGATGCTACCGGCACGATGTAATGAGTTATGTGGATCGTTTGACTTGGCACTTGGGAAATGTGCCAGGGGTACTGTCAGCTCAGTCGTTACCGGCGTTGACCAAACTATCAGCTTCTGGCGTGAACGAGGGCAATCCGAAGTGGGCGGCTCTGCCGATGGACGAGCTTTCTCTGGCTGAGGCAGTGCGCCAGGTGCCTGAATCTCTGCGTCTGTATAATGCCGACTGCACGTTATTGCCGATCAATCTTTACCTTGCTGATCACAAGGCAAGTACCTTGAAGCGGGTAGTGCAGGCCGTCGAGCTCTATCGCCAAGCGCATGTCCTTAAGGGCGTGACGGTGCGATTAGCCAGCGGTAATGCTGGTGTCCAGGCAGCTACCAATGAGGTGGTGGAAACCTCTGAGTTGCCAATGATGCTCTATGTCTATTTGACCATTATGGTGTTGGTGTTACTCGTCTATCGGGACTGGCGAGCAATGGTCGCCTGTTGCCTGCCCCTCACCCTTGCAACCTTCCTTGGCTACTGGTTCATGAAGGAACTGGATATTGGGCTCACTGTTGCAACTCTGCCGGTGATGGTACTTGCCGTGGGTATCGGTGTGGACTATGCGTTCTACATCTATAACCGCCTCCAGATGCATCTTGTCGAGGGCCTGAACATCGTTGAAGCCTTTCAACTGGCTCTGCGAGAGGTCGGAGTTGCCACTGTGTTTACTGCAATCACATTATCCGTAGGTGTTGCTACGTGGTCGTTCTCTGCGCTGAAATTTCAAGCTGACATGGGGCTGCTGCTTACCTTTATGTTCATGATCAACATGATCATGGCCATTACCCTTTTGCCAGCAATCGCCGTAATGCTGGATGTCCTCATTCCCCGCCGGGGACCCGTTCGTGCTCCCCTGGTTGCACATTGATAGGAGTACATCTGATGTCCGTGATTCATTCTCTGCGTCCGATGTTATTGTCGCTGGTTCTGCTGGGCGCCGCCGCTGAAGGCGGGGGGGTAGCTTTGCCGCTGGCCCGTGCACAAAACGCTCCGCTGCTCGCTGTCACTCATGCCGGCCAACGCATGGTTGCTGTTGGCGATCATGGCGTGGTGATATTGTCCGACGATGGTCAAACTTGGCGCCAGGCAAGGAGCGTCCCGGTGGATGGACTGCTCACCGCTCTAAGCTTCGCGGACGCCCAGCAGGGCTGGGCAGTTGGCCACGGGGGGGCGCTGCTGAAAACCGAGGATGGCGGCGAAACTTGGACCCTGCAGCAACGCATGGAAGGGCAGCCAGTCTTGCTTTCTGTATGGTTCGAAAATAGCCGCCATGGCATCGTTGTTGGCGCTTACGGCTATGCCGCCCAGACCGAGGACGGCGGCCAGAGTTGGACTCGCCTTAGAGTCGGCGAGGAGGGTGATGACTATCATCTCAATCATATTTTTTCTGGCCCCGATAAGAGCCTTTTCATTGCTGCAGAGACCGGAAATGCCTTTCGCTCTTTGGATCACGGTACTACGTGGCAGAAGCTCGATACTGGTGTCAGAGGCTCGTTGTGGGGAGGCGTTGGCCTAAGATCTGGCAAAGTGCTTCTTGTTGGAATGAGTGGCCGAGTGTTGGTCAGCGACAATATGGGCGACAACTGGCGCGAATTGAGTAGCGGTAGTCATGAGGCAATCACGGCAGTCGCCCAGCGTGCAGATGGTCGTGTGGCATTGGTGGGTAACGGTGGACTGGTCGCCGAATCAGATGCCAATCTGGAGCATTTCACTACCTCACTCAGAGAAGATCGTATCAACCTGGCGGCCTTGGCTCCCATGGATGATGGGGGGCTGCTGGCGTTCGGTTCTGTAGGTGTGGTGAAGCAATAACCTGGCGAAAGTCGTTTGACGGTTGCACCTGATACGTCTGGGTGCTGTGCCGAAACGCGACTTTCGTTTTTTTCATTTTCCTGCGCACATCCGACTCGCCTCGAAACCGTGTTCGTGCTTGGCGCATGTTTTCTTTAGCGAGATGTGCAGGACCGAGATGCATTGCATCAGGTTTTATTACAAGGAATTTCTGCATGCACACTTGATTCGATGAGTCGTCGTTACGATCCAAACTGATATTACTCAATGTCTTGTTACTCACTCTTATTACAATTGTTCTCGTGTCTTTAGGGGGGCGATCTGCGTTACGGGCACACGATGAAATGACCCGGCGCATACCCAGCGCGCGGTGGTAGCAATCGACCGCAGCTTGATGCATTTGCATGGCAGCGTCGCGCATGCCGAGGCAGCTGAGAGTGCACTGCAAGAGATTGTAGGCGCCGCCGCAGAAGTTTCCGATCTGGCTTCACAGATTGCTATTTCGGTTGAACAGCAGAGTGCCATCACTGATGAGGTAAGTAGAAACATTGTCTCCATGGGTCAGATGGCTGAAGAGATTAATCAACTGTTGATGCTACTGAGCAAGAACAGGCGCAAGTGGCTGAGCAGATGAAAGAGCTTGGGCAACATATTGATCGATTCACACTTTGATATTTATTTGTGACATCTGAAGCCAAGTGTTTTGTCATGCCGGGTCAAGCCGGTCGGCTTCAATGAAATTAAGCTGTAGGTGCATGAAAATTATCGAAAGTCACTGGGTCACATCCTATGCTCAATCGTTCACTCCGATATCTGATGTGTGGTCTGTCATTGATCAACGTAGCGTTGCCAGCAGTAGGGGCTCCAGCGCCAGTCACATCCGAGATGCAATTCGAGCCGGAGGAAGTTCGAGTTGAAGTGCTTGGCGATCACCGCGACCAGAACTGGTTCTGGGCGTGGGGGAGCAACGCACCAAGCATGGCAAGTGGCCGTGTCATGCTGTTTGATGATGTGGGTCGCAATCTTGGGCAGTTGAGCACTGGAGTCTGGTTCAACAGTCTGCTGCCTTCCCAAAAGCGTGACGAACTCTACGCTGTCGAAACCTATTTCAGTCGAGGTGTTCGTGGTGAGCGTACCGATGTGGTCACGGTCTACGATTCTAAGACGTTGAGCGCCATACGCGAGATCGCTATTCCAGCCAAGCGCATGACCGCCCTGATTTCCACTGGACTGAGTGTGTTGTCGGACGATGAGCGTTTTCTGTTGGTGTTCAACTTCACCCCAGCGCAATCGATCAGTATCGTTGATCTCGAAAACAATCGGTTTATAAAGGAAGTCCCCACGCCTGGCTGCGCGGCTATATATTCTGCTGGCCCCCGGGATTTCTATTCGATCTGTGGCAATGGCGCTTTCCTGCACCTCCAGCTAGACGATCAAGGTCAGGTTATTAAGCAAGAGCGCAGCGCTCCACTCTTCGATCCCCTGCAAGATTTGTTGCTGACCACCGGTTCTCGCCAGGGTAATACCTGGTACTTCGTATCGCAGAAAAACTTCGTTTATGGGCTCCAAATGAGCTCTAGTGGCATAGAACAGTCGCAGCGCTGGTCATTAGTCAGCGATCAGGAGCGCGTCGACGGCTGGGGAGTTGCCGGCAACCATGGGATTGCGATGCACGAGAAGAGCGGTCGGCTGTTCGTTCTTATGCACCAGGACAAGCCGGAAAATTATGAGAAGCCTGGTACCGAAGTCTGGGTTTATGACACTAAAACTCAACAAAGAGTTTCTCGCATAAAGCTAAACGAATTAAGTGTTGCCATTGCCGTTAGTAAGGGTGAACAACCGCGCCTCTATAGTCTCGACTATATGGTACCCCTGCCAGCGGAGTTCATAAGCTCAATCTATGCGTCCAAAGGGGAGGCTGGTCTGGTACCGCTGATGCGCCAAAGCATCAATCTGTACGACGTCGGCAGTGGCAAGCATTTGCTTAGTGTCGACGAGCTGCCGGCAGGCGCCATGAACGAGGTGATGTCGTGGTGATTTCAATTGCTCTCCAAGACCCAGTTGTACATCTCGCCAGTTCCCTTGGTTTGAGCTTGTTACTCGGAGCGGCAGCACTGCACAAGTTGCAGGATGGGAAAAGTTTTTCCCGTGTGCTGGACGACTATGGCATCGCCTTGGGAATGAGGCTGCCTCTTTGGTTGCGTTCGGTGCTGAGTCGTCTGCTCCCATGGTTGGAGATGATTGCCGCTATCGGACTCTTGGTGAGCATATGGATGCCTTGGACTGCGCTGGGTGCGGCGATCCTTATCGGGCTCTATGCGGTCGTGCTGGCGATAAGTGTTGCGCGCGGGGCGGTCATTGAGGACTGCGGTTGCAATTTTGGCAGTCAGCACCAGGCGCTGAGCGGGGCACTGGTGTGGCGAAACGTGTTGTTGCTTTTGCCCGTGTTGAACCTGATGGCGCCTATGAATGGTCGACCACTGGTGTGGTTGGACGCCGTCACGCTGGGCTTCTTACTGCCCATTGTTGCAGCACTCTATGTCCTGACCAATTTGCTGATCTCCAACCGTGTTTCTCTTCGAGCCCTGTGAAAATCATGATGAATGCACTGATTGTCTCAAGTTTTTTTTCCTGGCTGATGACATTGGGTCTGGCCTTGGCGGTGTGGGCTCTGGCCCGCCAAATCGGCCTTCTTCACGAGCGAATCAAGCCCGTGGGCGCGTTATCACTTGGCAAGACCATCAAGGCCGGTGAGATCGCCCCGAGCTTCACCTTGCCGAGCTTGAACGGTGGCTCTGTCAGCATCGGCGGGGGCAATGCCCAAGGACAATTGACCCTGCTCTTTTTCCTGTCTGATACCTGCCCTGTCTGCAAGAACCTGCTGCCCGTGATCAAGTCGATTCTTGAGCATGAGCGTGTACGTCTTCGAGTCGTTCTCGCCAGTGACGGTGACGTCGCCTCTCATCAGGCGTTCATTCAAGCGCACCGTTTAATGGATTTCCCTTACATGCTTTCACGCGAAGTAGGGTTGGCCTACCAAATCAGCAAGTTGCCGTACGGTGTGCTGATCGATGCTGCGGGCGTCGTGGTCACTCACGGGTTGATTAACACCCGCGAGCATCTTGAAAGCCTCTTCGAGGCTCAGGCTCTGGGCTTTGCATCGATGCAGGCATTTCAAGCTGCCCAGACTGGGACTGAACACTCCCTTTACAAGCAGGTGCATTGAAAATGGCGATCAAATGGTTTGACGAAGCCACCGAAATCTTTGCCCGCACGACGGCTCGAAATACTTCACGGCGCGGCTTCCTGGGTGGGTTGGGCACCGTACTGATCGGCGCGGGCGCGGCGACGCTCCTGCCGGTCTACCGCGGTAGTGCTTTTGCTCAGTCGTCTTCCGCCTTGGTTGAGGAGGGCGACCCTAACAGTTGTGAGTACTGGCGTTATTGCGCGATCGATGGGTTTCTTTGCGGTTGCTGCGGTGGATCAACGACCAGTTGCCCGCCCGGAACCGTACGGTCGGATATCACGTGGATCGGTACATGCCATAACCCGGCCGACGGCAAGGACTATGTGATTTCCTACAACGATTGCTGTGGCAAGGAAAACTGCGGCCGTTGTGTATGTCAGCGCGACGAGGGCGATTCACCCATGTACCGCCCGCAGAGTTCAAATGACATCAACTGGTGCGCCGGCAGTCATGCAGACATGCCTTATCACTGCTCGTTGTCCGTGGTAATCGGTGTGAAGGCGTAAGGCGATGTCGGCTCGCACTCTTTCCGCCGCCGCTTTTGCCTGCCTGATGATCGGCTCGACCTCGCTATTGGCTACGGAACAGCGTCAGTTCGATTACATGCTCAATTGCCAGGGTTGTCATCTGCCGGATGGCAGCGGCAACCCGGAGCGGCAGGTGCCAGCATTTTCCGGTCAGTTAGGTAAATTCCTCAGCGTGCCGGGTGGCCGCGCCTTTTTGGTCCAGGTGCCTGGTTCAGCGCTTTCGGGTCTTTCGGATGACGCGCTGGCAGGTGTCCTTAACTGGATGCTGGAGACCTTTAGTTCCGCCGAACTGCCTTCCGGGTTCAAACCTTACACCGGCGCGGAGTTACACGAATGGCGTCAGGTTGCTGTACCTGACATTGCGGGGGTTCGTAACGATTTACTCCAGCATATCGCCTACCTAGAAGAACAAAAGCGCAAGGGAAACTGAACCCATGAAATCAAACATCAGTGTCGGCTTTTTCTTACTTGTCGCCACGTTAAACGCTTGGGCTGTTGATGCGCCCACCGCAACGACCCTCGGGACTTGCGTTGCATGTCATGGCGAGCAGGGTCAAGGCAATGCTGCACTAGGCGCCCCTAACTTGGCGGGTCAGCATCCGGTTTACCTGGCACAGCAACTACGCGGTTTCAAAACCGGGGCACGGGGCTACGACCCCAAGGACATCCACGGCACGCAGATGCGCACCATAGCGGCCAATATCGATGACGCTGAAATCGAACGCTTGGCGCTTCATTACGCGCGTCTGGAGCCGCGGCCATCGCCAGTGGTCGTCGGCGAGCAGGCAACCCGGGGTCGAGAACTTTATCAGGGGACGTGTGCCAGTTGCCATGGGCCGGAAGGTGGGGGCTTTGCCTACCTTAAAGCACCCAACCTGCGGATTCTTGACGCCAGCTATCTCGATCGTCAGCTCGTTAACTACGTGCAGGGTGTGCGCGGCAGTGGTGGTCACGCGGATCAGCTTGGGCTCTGGATGCGCGGCATTTCTCTGCAGATTAGTGGAGATGCTGATCGCAAGGCGATTATCCATTACATCGTAAGCCTGTCTGCGAACGGCAAAGCCAGCAAAAACTGAGTGAGAGAGTAACTAATTCGACAAGACTTGATTCTCAAGCTGGCCGAAGAGCATGTGCAACTTAATAAAAAAACTGAGTGGAGTTTCCATGTCTACACCTGAAGTGTTTATCGTCAGCGCCACACGAACTGCAATCGGCTCCTTCGGTGGCACGCTTAAGGATATCCCGCCATCTCAATTGGCGACGACCGCCGTGCAGGCTGCTCTGCAACGCAGCGGTTGCGCACCGGACCGTGTTGGCAATGTTGTGATGGGCACTGTAATACCGACCGATACGCGAGACGCTTATCTCTCTCGCGTTGCTGCCATCCAGGCTGGCATACCGAAGGAGACTCCGGCATTCAACGTCAATCGCCTGTGCGGTTCCGGACTGCAGGCGATTATTTCAGCGGCACAAGGCCTGCTGTTGGGAGAAACCGAGGTTGCGATTGCCGGCGGTGCCGAGAGCATGAGTCGTGGGCCCTACATGCTTCCGGGCGCGCGATGGGGTGGGCGTCTGGGCGACATGCAGGCTATTGACTACATGTTGGGTATTTTGCATGACCCTTTTCACCGCATTCACATGGGCATTACCGCCGAGAACATCGCCGAGCGGTACGGTGTCAGCCGCGCCTATCAGGATGCGCTCGCTCTGGAAAGCCAGAAACGTGCAGCGCGCGCTATTTCTGAAGGCCGCTTTGCCGGGCAGATCGTACCGGTGGAAGTGAAAACGCGTAAAGGCCTGCAATTGTTTGAGGTCGATGAGCACGTGCGCGGTGATGTAACCCTGGATCAGTTGGCAGCCATGAAAGCGGCGTTCAAACCGGACGGTACAGTGACCGCCGGCAACGCTTCGGGTTTGAATGACGGCGCCTCAGCGCTGCTGCTGGCAACTGATGCGGCGGTCAAAAGCGATAACTTGCGTCCGCTGGCGCGTTTGGTCAGCTACGCGTGTTCTGGGGTTGAGCCAGAGCTGATGGGGTTGGGGCCGATTCCTGCTACTCGTCTCGCCCTAAAGCGCGCCGGCCTGACGGTCGCAGACCTTGACGTGATCGAGTCCAACGAAGCCTTCGCTTCCCAGGCCTTTGTGGTCGCACGCGAACTTGAGTTTGATCCTGCCAAAGTCAATCCGAACGGTTCAGGTATTTCCATCGGCCATCCAGTGGGTGCTACGGGCGCGATGATAGTGACCAAGGCTATCCACGAGCTGCATCGCATTGAGGGGCGCTATGCATTGGCGACCATGTGCATCGGTGGTGGACAGGGCATCGCCGCGATCTTTGAGCGCGTCTAGAGGCACGTTCGTCAATGAATCATGTCGGTGAGGAGTGCATTGAGGAGGCTATCCCTTCTCGAAGGGAACTGCTGCGCAAGACCGCTTTACAGCTTTTCGCCCTGCGAGGTTTTGCTCGGGTGGGCTTACGCGAACTGGCGCAGCAACTGGGGATGGGCCCCGGTTCCTTTTACTGCCATTTTGAAAGTAAAGAACAGCTGTTGTTTGAGCTGATCGAGGAACTTTTCACCGACCTGCTCGCGTTGGCACGGCGCCGCAAAAAGGATTGCTCTGTTGCGTGCCTGCAGGCGTTTGTGCAATCCCATATAAGTTTGCATGAGCGACGGGCGATGAATTTTCTAATTGCTGAACGCGAGTTTCACTGTCTATCACAGGAGCATCAGCAACACATTTGCATGATGCGACAAGATTATGAAAATCACTTTTTGTTTCTTTTGCGCGAGGCGGGGGCGACCGCGCCCTCGTCGGTGTTAACGGCGATCGTACACGCAGTAATGGCATTTCTTAACAATCTGCCACGTTGGGTGGAGAAGTCCGGACTGGAAGCGTCGGAGCGCCCGGCAATCCTCAGCGCACTAGTGCTTGGATCGCTTTCCAGTGTGCTGCCGTCCTCAGCACACACCGTACTTGGGAATGATTCCTTGCCTCGCAAGCGTGTTGCCCGCAAGTGAAGCTGGCTCTACATCAACCACTGCATATCAATGCAAATTATTTTTAGAGATTCTGATATGGCCGATTACAAAGCTCCTTTGCGCGATATGCGTTTTGTCCTCAATGAAGTGTTTGAGGTGTCCAAGTTATGGGCTCAACTGCCGGCCTTGGCTGAGGTGGCAGATGAAGACACCGCTATGGCCATCCTGGAGGAGGCCGGAAAAATCACGGGTGAAGTGATCGCTCCGCTCAACCGCAGCGGCGACGAAGAGGGATGCTCATGGCGTGACGGCGCGGTCAAGACTCCTGCAGGTTTCCCCCACGCTTACCGGACCTATGCAGAGGGTGGCTGGGTGGGTGTCGGGGGGGCGGCGGAATTTGGCGGGATGGGCATGCCTAAATTAATCGGCGCCCAGGTTGAAGAAATGGTCAACTCGGCAAACATGTCGTTTGCCCTATACCCGATGTTGACTGCCGGGGCCTGCCTGTCGATTCTGAACCACGCTAATGAAGAGCTTAAGGCCAAATACCTGCCCAACATGTACGAGGGTCGCTGGACTGGATCGATGTGCCTCACTGAACCGCATGCGGGCACCGATCTTGGAATTATCCGTACCAAGGCCGAACCGCAGGTCGATGGCAGCTTCACCGTCACGGGCACCAAAATATTCATCACCGGAGGTGAGCAGGACCTGACCGAAAACATCATCCATCTGGTACTGGCCAAGCTTCCGGACGCACCTGCTGGCCCCAAGGGTATTTCGCTTTTCATCGTGCCCAAGTTCCTGGTCAACGCCGATGGCTCGTTGGGAGAACGAAATGCAGTCCATTGCGGCTCGATCGAACACAAGATGGGCATTAAAGGCGCAGCCACCTGTGTGATGAACTTCGACGGCGCCACCGGCTGGATTGTCGATGCGCCAAACAAGGGGCTGGCGGCTATGTTCACGATGATGAACTACGAGCGCCTGGGCGTCGGTATTCAAGGCCTGGCCTTGGGTGAGCGGTCTTACCAGAACGCAGTCGAATACGCCCGGGACCGTATCCAGAGTCGTGCACCGACTGGAGCCCAAGCCAAAGACAAAGTTGCAGATCCGATCATCGTGCACCCAGACGTCCGGCGTATGTTGCTGACGATGAAAGCACTGAATGAGGGGGGACGTGCTTTTTACAGCTACGTGGCGATGCAACTGGACACTGCCAAGTACAGCGAAGATCCCGTAACGCGAGAGCGTGCCGAAGAAATGGTTGCCCTGCTGACCCCGGTGGCAAAAGCGTTCCTTACCGATATGGGTTTGGAGACCACAGTACATGGCCAACAGATCTTTGGCGGACATGGTTTCATTCGTGAGTGGGGCCAGGAGCAGTTGATCCGTGACTGCCGCATCACCCAGATTTACGAAGGTACTAATGGCATCCAGGCGCTCGACTTGATGGGGCGCAAGGTGGTCGGCTGCAGTGGGAGTTTTTACAAGCATTTCAGTAACGAGGTGAAGGATTTCATTAGCGCGGCCGATTCGGGCCTGAGCGAGTTCACCGTGCCGTTGCAAGCAGCTGTCGACACCCTTGATGCGCTGACCGCTTGGGTCATCGTGCAGGCCAGGACTAACCCTAATGAGATCGGTGCTGCCTCAGTCGAGTACCTCCAGGTGTTCGGTTATACCGCGTACGCCTACATGTGGGCGCTGATGGCACGTGCAGCCTTGGACAAGCAAGAAGAAGGTGACTTTTATGTCAGCAAACTCGGCACAGCGCGTTTCTACTTCGCTCGTCTGTTACCACGTATTCATTCATTGAACGCGGCAGTAAAGGCCGGCAGTGAGTCGCTTTACAAGCTCGACGCCGCGCAGTTCTGAACGCTTGGGGCGCTGGTCGACATCAGTTGAAACGCTGGTGCCAGCGCCAAAAAATCCTTATTGATATTCAATGAAATCCCTCTGGGAGATGTCCCCATGGTTAAAACAAAAATAATTCCCCCTTCGCCAGGCGCGTACGAATACCCATTGCTGATCAAGAGTCTGCTGCTTTCAGGGCAGCGCTATGAAACAGAGCAGGAGATTGTCTACGCTGACAAGCTGCGTTACAGCTACCGCACGCTCAATGAGCGTATTCGGCAAATGGCCAACGTGTTGACAGCCGCAGGTGTCAAGGCTGGGGACACCGTGGCAATGCTGGATTGGGATAGTCATCGCTACCTGGAATGTTTTTTCGCGGTGCCCATGATCGGCGCCGTACTGCATACCGTAAACGTTCGCCTGTCTGCGGAGCAGGTGCTCTATACGATGAACCATGCGGAGGATGATTTGGTCCTGGCCCATGATGACTTTCTGCCGCTGCTGGAGCAGATTCATGGCGGACTGAAGACCGTAAAAGGCTATATCCAACTGAGCGACGATACGGCCAAAGCAACGACTTTGCCCGTAGTGGGTGAGTACGAGCAGTTGCTGTCCCAATCCCCTGCGACTTATGACTTCCCCGATTTTGACGAAAACTCGGTTGCCACCGTGTTCTACACAACAGGCACGACCGGTAACCCGAAGGGTGTGTACTTTAGCCATCGACAGCTGGTGCTGCATACCCTGGCCATGGTGGGCACTTTTGGTGCCTATCAAGGGTTGCCGCTGCTTCGCTCTGACGATGTCTATATGCCAATCACCCCAATGTTCCACGTCCACGCCTGGGGAGTGCCCTACGTGGCGACGTTGATGGGGATAAAACAGGTTTATCCGGGACGTTATGACCCCAATACCCTGGTGCGCCTCTATCGGCAGGAGAAGGTCACGTTCAGCCACTGCGTGCCAACCATTCTGCAGATGATTCTGGGTTGCCCCGAGGCAGCCGGAACGGACTTCAGTCGCTGGAAAATGCTCTTGGGCGGGAGTGCCCTGGCACTTGGCACCGCACGTCAGGCGGCAGCAACTGGCATGCAGGTGTTTAGCGGTTACGGTATGTCTGAAACCTGCCCGATTTTATGTGCAACTTATCTACGGGCTTCTGAGCTTGAACAGTCAATGGAGGAGCAGCTACCGCTCAGGATCAAAACCGGAGTGCCGGCGGCAATGATCGACCTGAAGATCGTCGACGCCTGCGGCAAGGACGTTTTGCACGACGGAGAGTCGATGGGGGAGGTGGTGGTAAGAGCGCCCTGGTTGACTCAGGGCTACCTGCACGACCAGGAAAAAGGCGCCGAACTCTGGGAGGGGGGCTGGCTGCACACCGGCGATATCGGCTCTATCGATGCGCGCGGCGTATTGGAAATCAAGGACCGTATCAAAGATGTGATCAAGACTGGCGGCGAGTGGATCAGCTCTTTGGAACTGGAAAGTCTGATCAGTAAGCATCCGGCCGTCATGTCCGTTGCGGTCGTGGGTATTCCTGATCTTCAGTGGGGCGAACGGCCAATGGCGATGGTTATCTGCACACCCTCATTGCAGATCAATCAGGCGAATCTGGAGGACCACCTGATGCAGTTCGTTGACAACGGCAGCATCAATAAATGGGCGATCCCTAAAAAATTCCTGTTCGTCGATGATATTCCCAAGACAAGCGTTGGCAAAGTTGACAAGAAACTCATACGAGAAACCGAGTTCGCGCAGCGAGGATGATTATTTTGCGTTCAGGCGTTTGAGATTTTATTCCAAGGAAGTTGCCATGCCCGATAACAATAATATCTATCCCTCTAAAGCTCGCGCCTGGGGCACGGTCACCATACTGATGATGGCCTACCTGTTGTCATTTGTTGACCGGCAAATCCTTAACTTGTTAGTCGGCCCAATACGCCGCGACCTGATGATCAGCGACACTCAGATGAGTCTGTTGATGGGACTGTCCTTTGCTCTTTTCTACACCGTATGCGGCATTCCTCTTGGGCGCTTGGCCGACACCAAAAGCAGGCGCGGCTTGATCGCCTTTGGCATATTGTTCTGGAGCGCGGCCACGGCAGCCTGCGGCTTGGCGAGGCTCTACTGGCAGTTCCTGATTTGCCGGATCGGCGTCGGCGTCGGCGAGGCAGCCTTGTCACCCGCGGCCTACTCACTCATAGCGGACAGCTTTCCCGCCGAGCGCCGTGCTACGGCAATCAGTGTCTATTCGATGGGGGTGTACCTGGGCTCGGGCTTCGCGTTTCTGTTTGGTGGTTTGGTCATCAAGCTGGCCTCTGCCCAAGGTGAAGTGTTGCTGCCGGTGCTCGGGGAAGTGCGCCCCTGGCAGCTGATTTTTCTCGCACTTGGCGCTGCAGGATTACTTTTCAGCCTGCTCCTCCTGGTGATTAGGGAACCTGCCAGGCACGGCGTTGGCGCGGGTATCGCCGTGCCGTTTTCAGAGGTTGGACGGTATCTGCGCGCTAACAAGCGCACCGTGCTTTGCCATAATTTCGGCTTTGCCGGCCTGGCGTTCGCCGGTTACGGCAGTGCAGCCTGGATTCCGACATTCTTCATTCGCACCTATGGCTGGGATGCCGGTCAGGCCGGCATCGTCTACGGCGGCATAATGGCCGTCTTTGGTTGCTTGGGTATCGTGCTCGGCGGGAGGCTGGCCGACTGGAAGGCGAGGCGGGGCAGGAGCGACGCCAATATGCGTGTCGGTCTATATGCCGCGCTGGGTGCTTTACCTTTTGTACTGGCCTTCCCTTTGATGGAGAGCGCACACTGGGCTGCAATTCTGGTCGCACCCGCCGTGTTCTTTCTGAGCATGCCCTTTGGTGTGGCCCCGGCGGCTATTCAGGAGATCATGCCCAACTCCATGCGGGGCCAGGCGTCGGCTATTTACCTGTTTGTGATAACGCTGATCGGCTTGGGCATTGGACCAACGGCGGTGGCGGTAATGACCGACTATGTCTTTGGCGATGATATGTTGATCCGCTACTCATTGATGATTGTCACTAGCATCGCGGTGCTGTCCTCGGTTCTATTGCTGAGCATGAGTCTAAAACCCTACCGCGACAGTTTGGCGCTTCTCAATCAGTGGCGACCAGAACTTCTGGTCATTGACTCATGCGGCGACCCTGCATGACCGCACGCCCCTGTGGTGCATGGCGTAAAAATTGCTACATTCGGTATACATCGTCCACCGGAACAACCGTGAACTTGCCGAATTCGCCTTGCAGGCAGGGAATTTGGTAATTTTGCTAGCCGTGTTGTCGGAGTAGAAATCCGTTTGAGAGGCACACATGCACTATCCACGACTACCCCATGCTTCCCCAGTTGCACGCGTCAAGGGCGATGGAGTCGCGGCTCAACATGCATCATTCGATCAAGCGAACGAAACGCGCCTGTTTCTGCGATCCGTACATCCCGGCCAGATACCCGCAACGGCTCACGCCATAGCGCTGGTCATAGATTTCGCTCGGCAGCGTGGCCTCAGCGTTGATGCCGTCCTGCGCGACTGCAATCTCCAGCCGGAGTGCCTGTATTCGCCTTCGACCTGCCTGACCCGCGAGCAAGAGCTGAAAGTGTTCGAAAATCTCCTGGAACTCAGCGGCGATGCTACGGTAGGGCTCGAGATTGGGAGACGGCTTCACGTTTCCTGCTTCGGCGTGCCGGGCTACACGATGTTGGTCAGCGCAACGGTCAAGGATGCTATCCAATGCTTAAGCACCTTCCCGTTGTTAATGGGCCTCTATTTCAATGTAACCCTGCGAGAGGAGGGTGACCAGACGGCGATCGTCGTCGATGATTACTACTACTCAAAGCAGCTCGAGCCCATGTTCACGGACATGATGCTCGCGGCGATAATGGCGATTACCGCCGATCTTGCCGGGTGCCCGATACATCCGCTCGGCGTTACCCTTCGACACACCCGGCCGTCACATTACGACTCCTGCGCCGAGCTATTTGGTTGCGATGTCATTTATGGGGCGCCCGAGAACGTCATCTATTTTCCCACCGTTCTGTTATATCAGCCTGCAGCCCTGGCCAATGCCGTAAGCGGCGAGGCGCTCTACCTACAGTGCCTCGGCATGGAACGCGATGGCGCAGCCAAAGTGACCAGTGACCTCATCTCGCAGATTCGCGATTTGCTCAACCGAGACGTGATTGAATTCAGCAATTTGGGGCGTGTGGCCGAGCATTTTTTCCTTACGGAACGGACGCTGAGGCGTCGTCTGAAGTCGATCGACATTTCCTTCCAGCAATTACTCGACGAGGCGCGGCAAAAGCGCGCTGAAGACTTGCTGCTCGAGGGAGTGAAAATTTCCGACGTAGCGGAGTTCCTCGGCTATAGCGACATTTCCAGCTTTCGACATGCTTTTCGTCGATGGACCGGTTTCTCCCCCAGCGAGTATCGCCATCGGGCAGTTGGCTGATCACCTGCGCGCCAACATCATACTCTCGACGTCATTATGTACAGATCGATTGCCGACTACCCGATGAGCCTTGCTGCTCGTCCGGAGTTCGCCTTCTCCTCGCGTTCTTGAGTAATCAGAGCGCTGGCCGACGCAGCCCGAAATCATGTCTTTTGTCCGGATTTATCCCCTGTTTTGTCCTCTTTGACTCTGACTCCGCGTGTCCGCTCGCGCAGAGAATGAGCGTGCAAGTGGCGATCATACAAGCCGCCCGTTCGTTGGATTTCAACCACGTACAGGAATAAAAACGCATGAACCAGATAGTTGCAGAGGGCGCCGCGCTCGACGATTGCTCAAGTATGCTCGGCTCGCTCAAGTCTAGCTCCAATACATCCCCACCCAAACGCATGGCCCGCGTCCTCGGATTACCTTCACTGGTTCTGTTTGGCCTGGCGTATATGGTGCCGCTGACAGTGTTCACGACGTATGGCCTGGTGACACAGACAACGGCCGGGCATCTTCCCGCCGCTTACGTCGTTACCCTGATCGTCATGTTATTTACCGCTTCCAGTTATGGAAAGATGGCCGCTTCCTTGCCGTATGCCGGCTCGGCCTATGCCTATGCCAGTGCTGCATTCGGGGGCAAGATCGGCTTCATGGTCGGTTGGGCATTGTTGCTCGATTACCTGTTTGTCCCGATGATTTGCTACTTGGTCATCGGTATTTACATGGCCCCATACTTCCCGGATGTACCGATGTGGGTGTGGATCTGCGGCAGTATTTTCGCCTCATTGGTGCTGAACGTCCTGGGTATCAAAGTGTTGGCCAAGGTCAACTTCGCTTTGATCGCTGTCCAATTCCTGTTTCTCGCCGTGTTCGTTGGAGTCTCGATCGTCTCGCTTTCCAATTCCCCTGCGGTGTCGTTCACAGCACCTTTTTACAGTGCAGATATGAACTATCCAGGACTGCTGAGCGGAGCGGCCACACTGTGCCTGTCTTTTCTAGGTTTTGACGCGGTTTCGACGCTGTCGGAAGAGACCCGTGATCCAGCGCGAAACATTGCGCGTGCCATCATCTTGTGCACTTTGTTCAGCGGCGGTCTGTTCATCTTGATCGCCTATATCGGCCATCTGGTGTTCCCGGACTGGCGCACATTCGAAAACGTAGACTCGGCGAGTTTTCAAGTGATTCAGCACGTCGGCGGGCAACTGCTCGGGGCGTTTTTCACCGCTATTTATGTCGCTGGGAGTTTCGCCTGCGCCATCACCGCGCAAGCCAGTGTCGCCCGCATCCTCTTTGCCATGGGTCGTAACGGCGTGCTGCCCAAGCGCTTCTTTGGCCTGACCAGCAAGCGTTTTGGTACACCTGTTTCAACCACCATACTGGTGAGCTTGTTATCGCTGTTTGCACTGGTGATCAGTCTCGACCTGGCGTCGACCATGATCAGCTTTGGCGCACTGACTGCCTTTTCTTTCGTCAATCTTGCCGTCACCAAGCACTTCATCTGGGACAAAGGGCTTCGCGGGCGCAAGGCCTTGCTGCGTTACGGCGTGGTTCCTTTGGTCGGCCTGATCCTGACGCTGTGGCTTTGGACCAATCTCTCGCATGCCACGTTCGAGGTCGGCCTGGCCTGGCTTGGAGGGGGGCTGCTTTATCTGGCCTGTTTGACCAAAGGTTTTCGTAAGCCCACACCGCAATTGCATCAGCACGATGACGAAAACACCTTCAATGACGACACCCATGCCCGGGCGATTCATTAATCTGCATAGAGATTTTCAGCATGACTATCCATGAAAACGTTACTGCTCCAGCCTGTAAAAGTGATGAACTTCAGGCCTTGGCGAAAAAGCATTTGCTTATGCACTTCACCCACGCCGCGTATTACGACAGCGCGCCACTTACGATCATGAACCGTGGCGAAGGCTGTTGGGTCTGGGATGAGTCTGGCAATCGCTATATGGATGGGCTGGCCGGTTTGTACTGCGTCAATATTGGTTACAGCCATGGTGTTGAAATTGGCGAAGCGGTAAAGCGTCAGATGAGCCAACTGCCTTATTTTACCAATTGGGGCTTTGCCCACGAGCCGTCCATTCGCCTGGCTGCAAAAATAGCCTCACTTGCACCGCCGCAGATGAACCGAGTCTTTTTCACTTCAAGCGGCTCGGAGTCTAATGAGTCGGCTATGAAACTGATCCGGCAATATCATTTGGCGAGGGGTGAGCATGCCAAAAGCAAGTTTATCGCTCGACGTGTGTCCTACCACGGCACCAGTTATGGCGCGCTTTCACTTAACGGTATGACCAACATCCGAAACATCTTCGAGCCATTGATGCCGGGTGTTCGACATGTTTCCAACACCAAGCGCTACAAGCGCCCAGAAGGGGAAAGCGAAGCGCAATTTACCGCTTTTCTGCTCGACGAAATCGAATCCCTGATTATTCAAGAGGGCCCGGAAACCGTTGCGGGGATTTTCATTGAGCCCCTGCAAAATGCTGGCGGTAGCCTGACACCGCCCGCCGGTTATGCCGAAGGTCTGCGTGCCTTGTGCGATAAATACGCGGTGCTCATGGTTGCTGACGAAGTGATTTGCGGCTTTGGTCGTCTTGGCGAGTGGTTCGGTTCTATACGCTACGGCATCAAGCCGGACATCATCACGTTTGCCAAAGGCATCGCTTCAGGCTATTTCCCCCTGGGCGGAATGATTACCTGTGATTCGGTCATGGATACCATCCTCAATGGTCCGCACCAGATGTTTCTGCATGGCCTGACGTATGGCGGTCACCCGGCGGCATGCGCTGCGGCGCTTGCCAATATCGAGATCATGGAGCGCGAAGACGTTCTTGGTAACGTGCGGCGCAATCAGGACTACTTCCGCGCCAAGCTTGAGGCACTCAAGGCACACCCTATTGTCGGAGACGTACGCGGCGATGGTTATCACTACTCGCTCGAACTGGTCACCGACAAGGCCAGCCGCAGTTGGACATCCGCTGTGCCTTCCCAGGAGTTTGTCAGCACTCGCCTTGCGCCGGCTTTGTTCAAGTCCGGATTACTGTGTCGCGCCGCTGTTGACCATGAAGGTACGCCGCTTATCCAGGTGTCCCCACCTTTGATCCTTTCGCGCGAAGAAATTGACTGGCTGGTCGCGCGACTGGATGCGGTGCTGGGCCAACAGATCGAAATCGGCTTCGACTGACATCCAGGGTCGTGCAGAGCCTGTCCTGATGGGTTGATATTTGTTGGTATTGCACGACCGTGCGCCTACGTGGCGCACGTGTCGTCGAATCTCCGTATCGCCCGTGTTTATGAAGCCCCGCGCTGTTACCCCCATTCGACATTTTTCATTCGGTCTGCCGCAATTCGCCAATACCAGAGTGGCAAGGCAACTACCGAAGCGGGTCATGGCCACCCTCAGTTTTCAATCTCCATGATCCGGGTTACCAGCCACGCCAGCGCTGGGTCGTGTTGGCGATGACTCAGGTAAACCAGTTCGAGTTCGAACGGCTTCAGCGCAAATGGCAGCTCATGTAGATCCAGAGGTAACAGATTGGCGAACTCCTGCGCCAGGCGCGTCGGCAGCACCACACAGAGATCTGTCGCTGACACAAGGTGCGCGGCCTGCAGGTAGTTTGGGGTGGTGGAGACGATCTGCCGCGCCAGACTTTGTTCGGCCAGCCACTGGTCGATCATGCCGCGAGTCTGACCGCCATGAACCCATAGGTGACGCAGTCTCAGGAAGGTATTCAGATCCATCCCGTGGCTGAGCTGCGGATGTCCCTGACGCGTCGCTACTCGCAACGTCTCGTTGCGCCAGAGGAGACGGGTGAAGCGTGCTGGTACGTCGTCGAAGCGGCCCAGTACCAAGTCCAGTTGACCTCGATCCAACGCATCGACTGGCAGGTTCGGTGTCAGGTGCTCGACATCGATGCGCAGGTGTGGCGCATGCGTCTGGAGATATGACAGCAAGGGTGGCATGCACAGTTGTTCGACGAAATCGGTGAGAGCGCCCCGTAATTGGCGTTGACTTTGGAGTGGCTCGAAGGGATCTCCCGTAGCAAGGCTTTGCGCGATCTGTTGTAAAGCCGCCCGGATCGGCCCTTCCAGTGCCAGGGCTTTGGGGGTAGGGCGCATGCGCCGTCCGACACGCAACAGCAGTGGATCGTCCAACTGGTCGCGCAAGCGTGCCAAGGCGTTGCTGACTGTGGGCTGAGTCAGTGCCAAGGCGCTCGGCCGCTCGCGAGACATTCTGTTCGCGCATCAGCATGTCGAAGATACGCAACAGGTTCAGATCAAAGTTAGAAATATTCATGTGGCAAATATATGGCTTACGAAACCGTAATATCACAAATACTTTAAGTCTTCTTAAGGTGATGGATGTTCTTTCCCACACATGCAGGAGCGTCGCATTGTGAATACCCAATTCAATATCAAGCAGATCGCCGTCATCGGCGCAGGCACCATGGGACGCGGCATTGTCATAAGCGTCGCCAGTGCCGGGTTGCCGGTGCTATGGCTGGATAGCAACACCGCGACGCTCGACGCGGGACTGGCAATGATCGAATCAACGTGGTCGCAGCTAGTCGGTAAAGAGCGCATCACTCAGGTCGAGGCGGACGCCAACCTGCGGCGGGTGCGGGTGGTGAAAGATTACGCTGCACTGGCCGAAGCCGATCTGGTGATTGAAGCGGTGTACGAAAGTCTGGAGCTCAAGCAGGAGATCTTCCGCGCACTGGATGTGCACCTCAAGCCACGGGCCATTTTGGCAAGCAACACTTCAGCCCTGGATATCGACGCTATCGCCGCTGTCACAAGCCGGCCACAGCAGGTGCTGGGACTGCATTTCTTCAGCCCTGCGAACATCATGAAACTGCTGGAGATCGTTCGTGGCGAGCACACCCATAGTACGGTGCTGCAAGCGGCACGTGCACTTGGTAAGCGTATAGGCAAGGTAGCGGTGGTGGCGGGTAACTGCCCTGGCTTTATTGGCAACCGTATGTTGCGCACCTACATTGCCGAAGCGCGCAAATTACTGCTTGAAGGTGCGTTGCCACAGCAGGTGGACGAGGTGTTGCAACAATTTGGTTTCGCCATGGGCCCGTTTCGCATGTTTGACGTGGTCGGCATCGATCTGGAGTGGCGTGCTCGCCAACTGGCTGGGCAGAGCATGGAAGAACCGCTGATGCAGATCGACAATGCCTTGTGCGAACTCGGTCGCCTGGGCCAGAAGACTGGTCAGGGTTATTACCGTTATGCCCCGGGTAGCCGCCGGGCCGAGCACGATCCGCTGGTCGATTCGCTTGTGCTCAGGGTTTCCATGGGCTTGGGTTATCGCCGCCGCGATATTACCGCCGAGGAAATACTTGATCGTTGTCTTTTGGCGCTGGTCAATGAAGGGGCGAAGATCCTCGAAGAAGGTATCGCTGCCAACAGCCGCGACATCGATCAGGTTTGGCTGAACGGATATGGTTTTCCCGCACAAACCGGTGGACCGATGCATTGGGCGGATGAGCAGGGTTTACCAAAGACTCTTGCTCGGCTGGAGCGCTTGCACGGGTTATTTGGCGAGCATTGGCGCCCCGCTGGACTTATTCACCAATTGATGGCCAGCAAGAAGCGCTTTGCCGAAGTACAGGAGGGCGGGCATTACCTTTCAGGCTCCCCAGCGCGACATGCGAGTTGTATTGCTTGAATGATTTGATGTCTCTGGGCGCTGTGAAAAATTTCACAAGCAAGCCTGGGATTGACTAAGCAATTGCTTCTGTTCGTACAAGGGATTTCAAGCATGAAAGACGCCATTATTGTATCCACTGCCCGCACACCAATCGCCAAGGCGATGCGTGGTGCATTTAACAACTTCAAGACGCCGAGCATGACTGCCATCGCTATCCGCGCTGCGGTCGAGCGCGCGGGCATCGAGCCGGCGCAAATCGAAGATTTAGTGCTGGGTACGGCAATGCCTAGCGGCACCGCGGCCAACAATCCGGCGCGTCTTGCAGCCTTGGCTGCCGGCCTGCCGTTATCGGTGAGCGGGCAGACTGTCGATCGTCAGTGCGCATCGGGATTAATGGGCTTTTGTGACTCCAACGCGTCCTGCGCTTCTCGGCTGATGCCATAGTGACGCGCCACGAGCTCGGCCGTCTGCAGCATTGGCATGTAGGCATGCTCGCAGAGGCGCAGTATTTCAGGATCGTACGACTCGATCGCCCATTGGTTGTGTGTAGCTTGTACTAGGCTGATTTGCTCCTGCCCGGCGCCGATGGTGACCATCATTCCGTCGACCATAATTTGCTTGGCAGCGATGGCGAGCGGAGCGCGAACGGTTGGGCATGCTTTGTTAGAGGGCAAGCGGCGCGGAATGAAGTTTGTGGTGGTGACGATGTGCGTGGGCGGCGGAATGGGTGCGGCGGGATTATTCGAGGTTTTATAACAAAGCGGGAATTTGATCTGCCAGCACGCATCCCGTTGCTCAGAAGATGTTTCCCTGGTCCAAATATTCGCCTGTGCCCCAACTGAAAGTATGGCCTCTAGCAGGCCGTACCGGTGGGGCTGGGAAGGTGTAGCTCGAGGAAAGTAATGAATAACAATACAACTCAGGTGGTGGTCGGGTCCTTCGAACTCGATGAGCATCAGATCAAGCGCTATGGTGTGAAGGGGGCCTGGCGATCTGCTATCCAGCGAGACTGTGACTGGCGCTGTATTGACGTCTATGGCCATGTCAACAACGTTATTTACCTGGACTGGTGCCAGGAGGCGCGTAGTCGTCATTTCGCACAAGTGGCTGGCCATTTCCCAGGGCAGGGCGGGATTGGATTGGTGGTGCGCGCGGTCGAGTTTACTTACCACAAGCCGATGTTATTGGGTGAACAGGCCCTGATAACCACTCGTCTCAAGCGCATGGGAAACTCCAGCATCGTGCAAGAATACGCCATTTGGAACGGCGATCTGTGTGGCGAAGGGGTCGCCACTTGTGTGTTCTACGATGCTCGGGCCGGCACCAAGGCGGTCCCGAGTCAGGCATTACGGGAAGCAATGGTGGCACGTGAACCTCTGCTCGGACCGACCTGGTTTCAAATACAGCAAAGCTGAGGTGCTTCTGGTCAACCTTTGCCAGAAGGCGAGTACACCGACGACTTGTTTTCGATCTCTCAACCGGAAGCGACCGAGAAAGTTATGGGAGTTTTGGACGCCATCAATGGCAGGTGGGGCAAGTGTCAGCTCCATGATCGCCGCTTCGAGGGCGAGTTGGTTTTGATTGATTTTGTAGAGTAGGGAAGGGAGCAGGTCTGAGTTCGACATTGTGATTCCTCCGTGAAAGAGGGCAGCGTAGCAAAGGTCTGAAATGGTCGGACACGGCTCCGCAACCGTCGAGTCCTGGCTAACCAAGTGATTTCGGTTTGGATGCAAAAAGGCCCTTCGAGGGCCTTTTGTATTTGCAGATATCGACCTCAGTAACCAAATCCTCAACCGGCTTTTCCGGCTATCTGCTACACCTCCATTAGTGTGCTTCGCAAACCCTCAACAGAGGCAAAGACGATGAATTCAATTTGGGCAGAGCAGGTGGCGGTTGTGAGCGGTGCGGGAAGTCAGATCGGAATCGGTATGGCTATTGCCCATCGTCTTGGGGCTCAAGGGGCCAAGCTGATCGTCACGGCAAGCAGCGCACGCATCAATGAGCGGGTTGCGGAGTTACGCGCCGCCGGCTTCGAAGCAGAGGGTCGACCGGTAGACTTGACTCAGGAGACTCAGGTTAGTGAGTTCGCCGCTTGGGCTGAGGCCGTCTGGGGCCGCATCGATATTCTTGTAAATAATGCCGGTATGGCGATGCAAGGAAGTCCAGAACCGTTCGCCGAGTTCACGAATACGAGCCTCGAAACCTGGAATCTTTCCATCGCTAGAAATCTGACAACTGCGTTCCTGTTAACTCAAGGGGTGTTGCCTGGGATGCGGGCTAGAGGCTATGGCCGCATAGTGAACATCAGCTCAACCACAGGCACACGAGCCAGTAATCCAGGAGAGGCTGCTTACAGTGCAGCAAAGGCCGGAATGGTAGGGATGAACATGAGTCTTGCTCTTGAGGTTGCTCATCTAGGTATCACTGTAAATTCAGTTGCCCCTGGTTGGATAGCGACAGGGTCGAGCACTCCTGATGAAGTCAAAGCAGCACGCTCTACACCTCTTGGGAGAGCGGGTCGGCCAGAGGAAGTGGCCGCTGCCGTTGTATTCCTGGCTTCACCTGAAGCGAGTTACATCACAGGTGAGTTGCTCGTGGTGGATGGAGGCAATTGCTTGGTTGAGAACAAAGCTTATTAAAACGTTTTGAATCCCTTCTGAAACCGTTGAGACCTGACTGACCAAGTAATTCTGGTTTAAGCAGAAGAGGGGCCTTTCGATGGCCTGTTTTTGTTGGCTCTTAGTCTGGGTAGCCAGCTTTAGAAGGGGTCATGTATCACAGGGCGCTAGCTACAAGAGAGACTAACGGCCTTCGCGGCGCGTTCGAGCTGTTGTTTAACATCGACGGGAATCCGCTGCTTCATTAATCGTTGTTCGAGGAATGCCTGATCGCCTCGAGCTTGCACCTCTGCCTCAACAGCGGCGTCCTCCGCTTTTATGGTGGCAGCGTGACTCTCCATGACCGAATCAATATCCGCCGCGCTATTGGCACCTTCGAGGGCGCTGATTAGTTTCGCCACTTCCTCCTCTTCAGCGTTAGCGTAGTCCTCTACGGTCAAGCCGGCAGCCAACGCTCGCGCGCGAATCTCCACTCTTTTTAAGGTTTGCTTTGCTTCACTGCACGAAAATTCTTGGTTCTGCTTGTCGATGGCTCTCCACTGGAGCAGTCCAAACGTCATCGCGCCGATTATCGCTAAGGTGAGACCACTGATCACGATCTGCTTCATGGCCACTCTCGAACGTCTGATAAGGATCTTTCGATGGGAGTCCATTTATTTCGATTCGACCAAATCAAATCGTAGCATTGAAATTGGCTTTTCCCTCATATCGCCAGGGCTTTCGACGGCGTAGCGCTCCCCCCCCGTCATTTCGGTTGTTGGTCAATCACAATGACGTCCTCAGGTTCGCTGGCATTGCTCTAGAGAACGACGCAAAGTGCAGTGTCACATCTGAATGCCTGAAGGGGAGATGGAAGGGATGTCGACAGCTTGTAAGCCGAAAATCGAACGTTCGAATAAATGACCATCTCCAGGGTATCTGCCCCCACCATAGCGGGTACTGAGAGGGGAGTATGAACAACGATTTGCGGCAACAAGGGGGTCTGAGTACCTGCTAACCCGCTCGGATGGCTAGCGAAGTGGGACCGGTTCAAGTTCAGACCAACGGGGATGAAGGGCTGCGACTGAAGACCACCTACCAGACACGAGTTGAAGCTGATCTTGAGTGCGAGCGGCAGAATCTGTAGCGACTAAAGTCGTTTTTTTAAAGTGGCAAGCTGTGCCTTCTCTATAGGCATTTACCAATGCCTTATAACTATCGGCGCTAAGCGTTGCGATAAAATCGAAGAACCTCGTGTGCTTTGAGTCCCCGCACGATACGTACTTTTATCTGCTTCACACTCTCACCATTCAATGTTCCTGCGCCGTTGGCAACGCTCCGAGCAGTAGCGCACCTCAGCCCAGCAGCGCGCCCATTTCTTGCGCCAGGCGAAAGGCAATCCGCAGACCGCACAGGTTTTGATCGGTAGTTCACTCTTCTTCAAAACGACTCCCCGACATCCAGTTTGGCGAGCAGTTTCTGGCCACGATCCCAGAGTGCTTGCTGCTTGGATTCAGTCATACGATCGAGGTTTTTATAGACCATGCCCATACGCTGATTGCTACGCAGAAGGTCGCCATGACGTATTAGAAAATGCCAGTAAAGCGAATTGAAAGGGCAGGCGTCGTCCGTCGTGCTTTCACTGACTTCGTACGCACAATTACGGCAGTAGTCGGACATGCGCTTTATATATTGGCCACTGGCGCAGTAAGGCTTGGAGCCCAGGTAACCACCATCGGCGTGCATGACCATGCCCAGTGTGTTGGGCAGTTCGACCCAGTCGAACGCGTCCATGTAGATCGCCAGGTACCAGTCGCAAATCTGGCTCGGTGCGATGCCGGCCAGCAACGCAAAGTTGCCGGTGACCATCAAACGTTGGATATGGTGGGCATAGGCATGTTTCAAACTTTGGCCGATCGCCTGGCCCATGCAATTCATCTTGGTGTCGCCCGTCCAATAGAACTCTGGAAGCGGCCTGCTGTTGCCAAACAGATTGCCGCCAGCGTAGTCAGGCATTTTCAGCCAGTAGACGCCCCGTACATATTCACGCCAGCCAATGAGTTGACGGATAAAGCCTTCGGCAGCGTTTAATGGAATGCTGTGCGCCCAGTAAGCAGCCTCGACGTCGCTGCATAATTGACGCAGATCCAACAGGCCAATATTCAGTGCGGCGCTGATCCGCGCGTGGAACAGGAAGGGTTCATCACTGGCCATCGCATCCTGGTAGTCGCCGAAGGCTGCCAGACCCCAGTCGAGGAAGTAGTCCCACAGCGCTTGGGCCTCGGCGTGAGTCACCGGGTAGTCAAAGGTGTCGAGGGCGCCGTAGTGGCTGGAAAAGCTTTTTGCGACCAGCGCCAGCACGTCCCGGGTGATTGCATCGGCTGAAAAACGGAGGGGTAAGGGGGCTCTAACGCCTTTAGGCAGTGCCTTGCGATTTTCGGCGTCAAAGTTCCAGGCGCCGCCGACCGGGCTGCCATCGCCGTTGAGCAACAAGCCACTCTTGCGTCGCATCTCGCGGTAGAAGAACTCCATGCGCAGCTGTTTTTTGCCTTCGGCCCAGGATGAAAATTCGAATCGGGTGCAGTAAAAACGGGTATCGGTATGCCACTGAATCGCCAAGCCGCAATCTTTGAGCGACTGCTCAAGGCGCCAGTCACCGCATTCTGTCAGGTGCAACTCATCCGGCTGCAGCAGCGACTGCCAGCGGCGTAACTCGCCCGGCACCGAGCCGCTGTTTTGCGGATCATCGAGCGTGACGTATTGCACGCGAATGCCACGCTGCTGCAATGCCTCAGCAAAATGGCGCATGGCACTGAAGATCAGTGCGATTTTTTGCGGGTGATGGGGCACATGACTGGCTTCCTCCATCACTTCGACCAGTAAAACCGTATCGCGCTCGCTGTCCAGCCCCTTCAATGAGGCCAGGTCAAAAGACAACTGGTCGCCCAAAACCAGGCATAGTCGGTGAGTCTTATTCATTCGACAAAATCCAACGGAAGGGTGACTCACCAAGGCGCAGTCAGCGAGAAAGGAATGCGCAACGACTCGATTGGCCCTTCATGTGAGCCGCACATCTCGTCATGGACACATTGCTGCACGAGCGCGCAGGGAAATGGCGGGACGAGCTGCAATAACTCACGCAGGTGATTGATCGAGCGAAGGTGCATAGGCTTCGCTGCATCGTCCAGCAGAGTGAACTGTCCGTGATCCAGCCTGACTCGCGCCAGATAAAAACCGCCCTCCAGCGACAGCAGCTCCAACTCGCGTACTTCGCCCTTCGCGGCCCGTTCGGTCAATGCTTGCAGATTCAAGGTTCACTCCCTGCCTACCAAGGTAGGCGTTCTCCGTTATAAGCAAAGAAATTGCCGCTTTCGTCAGGCGGCAAACGGTCAATCAGTGATAACAACTCATGGGCAGCGATACTTGCCGGCCTGGCTGCAGAGGCGCCACGAAAGGGCTGTGACAGGCCCGAAATGACGGTGCCGGGATGAAGACTCAATAAGCGGGTCTGAGGGCGCGTTCTTGCAAGTTCGATGGCAGCGGTTTTAATCAGCATGTTCAGCGCCGCCTTGGAGGCGCGATAGGCATACCAGCCGCCCAAGCGGTTATCGCCGATACTGCCGACCTTGGCGGAGAGCATCCCCATCGCGCCTCGAGGGTCAAGCAAGGGCAGGAAGTGACGCAAAACCAGTGCAGGCCCGAGTGTGTTGACTTGGAATATCGCCTGAAGCGTATCCGCTTCAATAGAGGTGTAACTTTTTTCAGGCTTGATGTCTTCGCGATGAAGCAGACCGGCAGCATGTAAAATCAACTGGTACGGGGCTTCTTCAGCTAATTCGGCGGCCGCCCTGGGGATACTATCGGGCTTTTCCAGATCCAATCCTGGAACACTGTTGCGCCCCAGATCACGAACAACCGAGCATCCTGGATCTTCGTTGAGCAACTCACAAAACGCCGCGCCGAGCGCTCCACTGGCGCCTATCACCAGGGCACGGTAGCCCTCGCCAAGGGAGTTCATCCTGAAAGAACTGTTCATTTAGCCTCTCCGCAGACAGACGTGATCTATTAGCGCTAACCCAGTCGCCCTATCAGTTGCAGGAACTCGTGACGCGTAGCGGACGAATCGCGAAAGGCACCCAGCATCACCGATGTGGTCATCACCGAGTTTTGCTTCTCAACGCCTCGCATCATCATGCACATGTGCTTTGCCTCAATAACCACAGCCACACCGGCGGCATCGGTCATGTGCTGAAGGGCGTCGGCAATTTGTTTGGTGAGGTTTTCCTGAATCTGTAAGCGGCGGGCAAACATATCGACCACTCGTGCGACCTTAGACAGGCCCAATACCCTCCCTGTCGGGATGTACGCGACATGAGCTTTGCCGATGAAGGGCAGCATGTGGTGCTCGCACAATGAATACAGTTCGATGTCGCGCACGATGACCATTTCGTCGTTAAGCGATTCGAACAGTGCACCGTTGATGACTTCCTCCAGATTCATCGTGTAGCCGTTGCATAGGTACTGCAGCGCTTTGGCTGCGCGCTTGGGCGTGTCCAGCAGTCCTTCACGCTCAGGGTTCTCGCCTACGGCGACGAGAATTTCACGGTAATGCTCGGCGATTGATGGGTTCATTTAGATTCCTCGCAGCCATGCTGCGCTTCATGTGATGGCAATCCTTGGCAGAAGGGGCGTTTCTGCTGCGTACGATCTGACGCAGATAACACGGGGTTCGCCAGATCACCTGCGGCTCAGTTTCTTCATCAGGCCAATACCAAATTGAAGCGTTCTAGAGCTGCTTTGTTTTGAAGGTGATCAACTCATCGGGTGCGGGTTTTGATTCCGCCACCGCGCAAAGGTTATCGACACATCGACGGCGCCCATCCGGGTGAGGTAACCACGCCAAATGGGGACGGAGACGGCAAAACAGGCGATAACCGAGTGCAAGCAGCGGTCTGAGTGCACGCCAAGTCAGCGGCGTGGCCCAAAATCCCAAGCCGGCGGCACGCCAGCTCCATAGGGTGGCGTCCAAGCCGTTAACCCAGCGGCCATCGGCGAAACAGGCATGAAGCGTCGCCTGCATTTGCGCGAACGTGAAACCCAGTGCTTTGGCGTCGAACTCAGGACTGCCCATGTCAACAAACAGCAGTCGGCTCTCTGCGGCGTGTCGGCGCAGGATCGTGATTTCACGCGCGCACAATGGACAGTTGCCGTCAAAGTACAACGTCAGTGGCCAATGCTCTTTGTTGTACATTGATTATCGTCTTGTATAGGTTTTGTATAAGATAGGCCCAAAAAAACGACCTGACAATCACGGTCATTCCTTTACCGTGAAATGAACCACTCACGGCAGGCAGCGTTCAGAGTTAGCGGATATGTCCCTGATGCAATGCTCATTGGGCATTTGCCGCTCATGCGCAAAAATCTCTGGTACATCGTGCTTCCTTCCTCTCGATTGTCTGATGGGCTGGTACCTGTTTGGTTACTGAGTCAGCCTTTTGTTGCCTCCGTGACAGTCAGGGAAGCACATCTGCTTTCTGATATTTGCATTCATCGGGGCGGCGCCCTCTCTGCCGGCAACCAAGTGGGCGACAGCGTGAATTGCCCCTATCACGGTTGGCCTTTTGGAGCGGATGGCATCTGCACTCACATTGCGGCACGGCCGCACCTGCGCATTCCGGCGAAGACTCGGATCGACGCGTATCCGACATTGGAGCGATATGGCTGGATCTGGCATTTTTTGGGTGACCTGTGCAGTCGCATGCTTGCCCGAAAATAAATGGGGCAATGACCTGATTCTACAAAGCGACTCATTACGCTGACCTCAGCTTCGGATCGCCATCAACCTCGCCCAAGCGGGGCTTTTGGGCCTACAGTCTTGAGTGTCGCTCACTGCAAGGAATACAAATGAACGCGTTGCCTTCAGCCTCTCTGCCAAAGCACGTCAGCCTGCTGGGTTATGGCGGTCTGTTGCCGTTTATTTTTCTGGCGCTGCTGATCCCGTTCTCTCTCGACTATCGACCGTTGTTTGCGATTGCGCTTGTTAACTATGGCGCAGTCATCCTGAGCTTCGTCGGCGCCTTACACTGGGGCTTCGCCATGACCGTGCAAGACATGAGCGCCGAGCAGGGCAGAGACCGGTTCATCTGGAGTGTCATCCCTGCGCTTATTGCTTGGGTTGCCACGCTACTGACAATGCCATTGGGTTGCTTGCTGTTGGTCATCGGCTTGGTTGCCCACCTCCGGCAGGACAGGCAGCTGTTGCAGGTTACGAGCTTGCCCGCCTGGTACCTGCCGATGCGATTACGGCTTACCCTTGTGGCGAGCTTCTGCTTGCTGCTTGCCGCGATCGTTGAGGCGCTTCATTCATGAAGCCTCGTGAGCCCGGTTCGTTGCCCGTGCCTGGCAGCCGCTTATCGCGGTTGATGCGTTTTGGCAGTTTGGCCTCGGGCGTCGCGGGCGGCATGCTAGCCGAAGGCGCTCGGCAGTGGGTTCAGGGCAAACGTCCGGCGCTCAGCGAACTGCTGTTGACGTCGGGCAATGTGCATCGGGTGGTCGAGCAGCTGTCGCAACTGCGTGGCGCCGCCATGAAGGTTGGGCAGTTGTTATCGATGGATGCAGGTGATTTGTTGCCGCGCGAGTTCAGCGAAATTCTTTCGCGTCTGCGTTGCGACGCTCATCCTATGCCCATGAGCCAGTTGGTGGCAGTCCTCAACGAAAGCTGGGGCAAGGGATGGGAAGGGCGCTTCGAACGGTTTTCCTTCACGCCATTGGCGGCAGCGTCCATCGGCCAGGTTCATGCTGCGAAAGATAAGGATGGCCAACGCCTGGCGATCAAGGTGCAATACCCTGGCGTGCGCGAGAGTATTTCGAGCGATGTGGATAACGTTGCTACCTTGTTGCGCATGTCCGGGATGCTGCCTAAGGGCATGGACGTAGCCCCATTGCTCCAAGAGGCCAAGCGTCAGCTGCAGGATGAAGCGGACTACATGAAAGAAACCGAGCACTTACGGCGCTTTGATCAACTGTTGGCCGACAGTCCTGACTTTCTGGTTCCTCGTGCGTATGCCCAGTTCAGTACGCCGAATATTTTGGTGATGTCCTTCGTCGATGGAGTAGCGGTGGAGTCACTGGAGCACTCGCCGCAGGCAGAGCGCGACCGGATCATCATGTTGCTATTCGGCCTGTTTCTTCGCGAGATGTTCGAGTTCCAGTGTGTGCAGACCGACCCTAACTTTGCCAATTACCGTTATCAGCGAGCCTCCGGCCGGATGGTGTTGTTGGACTTCGGCGCCACGCGACTTTATGACCGCAACACTACCGAGGCTTATCGCCGCTTGCTGATTGCAGGCCTGCATGAAGACCGTACCGCCATCACCAATGCCGCGCTGGACGTCGGCTACTTTCAGTCTGACACGCTGCCCAAACACAGAGCGGTGCTCACTGATCTCATTACACAGGCATGCGAACCACTGAGGCATCAAGGTGCCTATGACTTTGCGACGTCTGACCTGGCCGTACGCCTACGTGATACCGGTTGGGAACTAGGTGCCGACCGCGACTTCTGGCACACGCCACCTGTAGATGTACTGTTTCTGCATCGCAAGGTGGGAGGTTTGTACCTGTTGGCCGCGAAGCTGAAGGCGCGGGTGGATGTCCGGAGGCTGTTCGAGCCTTACGTGATTTGAGCGCTTTATGGAAGATAAATGCTCGCCTTGGGTACCGCTACCGTTTAACCATGCCTATGCATAATTCTCGGCCCGCAAGTATCTGATCTCTGATTCAATTGGCGATTTGCTGGGCTGCGATATCCCTGGCTTCAGTCAGCTCGTCGATTCGATCAGCAATCTGAGGCGTTTTCGATAGGACAGGGCAGAGCGTGTTGCCGACAAACTCCTCGATCAGATACACACGCTGATCCTAAGTCAACAATCACCGAAGCAAGCCCTTAGCTGCCGGTGATAGCTGAACACAAACTTGCGGTACATCGAGATTTCTCAAATAAGCCGTTGATGCATAGGGATACCGGTGAACGCTGAAATTCAAGCCAGTGAATGGTGGAATTGGATAATACCTTGGAAGAGGTCCGATTCAGACACATTATTTAACATAATATACATTACACGTAACAATACATCTCAGAATCAGGCCGGTTGCACGCAGATTTCGCAGCCTACGATGCACCTCAAGAGTCCGCGGAAGCCATTCCGACTCCAATTTCGGAAGTAAACTCACCTAACCGACGTTTACCACCTATTACGATCCATTTTGCTGGTCGAATTGTCCGCGCATCCTGTAGACCCGTTTCGCGATTCTGTCCACTGATGCCATTGGTATGAAATTGCTTCCTGGTGAGGTTCGCCTGAAACCTCGGCAGTCGTTCAAGCGCCACAAGATTGCGATGACTGTCTCAAGCGCTCTAGGTAAAGCCTTAAGCGCACAACGAACCATGAGTCATGAGCAACGAATATCCAGGCTCGCTTCTTGATCAAAACACGATCTGCGGTTCGCGATCGGATTTCTGACCAGAGGTCTAAATCGTCTGTTTGGAAGAAATTCCCACCTCATTGCATTTGGAAGCGATTTAGGGCCGATGGCATCACTTTACTCCCTGAACTACAGCAAGCCTCCTGATCACACTACCGCTGAACGACGCCCCCATCAGGCAACGAATTAGATCATGCGCACAGCAGCTGCTTCATAAAGGATAGTCATGAAGCCTCAAACCATAGCCTAGGCTTGATCTCCGGCTTACCGACCAGCCTGGCTAAGCACAAATCTGTCACCTCAGCCTGCCAGATACCCGAAAATCCTTAAACTTTACCGATCCGATCATGCTCCAGCCTAGTTCCGAACCCGGTCTACCTCGACCCTGTTCGATTTGGCAAACAAGAATCGCCGACTGCGACATCCGAGGCAACCGAGGCAACCGACCTGCGCGTGTTGCACTTCAATGCAACAAATACGGAACTACCCTCCTTTTTGATGTAACTCCGACCCTAACTCAACTAAATGAATATTTAGTTCAGTTAATTCTGTGTGATTTCGGAAAGTGACCGCCTCCTCCTATACAGAGTTGCCCTTTCGTTGAAAATAGTCAGGGTCTAGTAACACTATGATTTCCCTCGGCGAAGCGCCGTGTTGCTTCGCCAAAATGTCCAGATCAGCTAAGAAACGCACCATACTTGCAACCCTGGGTTCCGACAGTTCTGCACACGCGTCTGCGTATTCTTTACCAATTACATTATTGATATCGAACAAGCGCGCCACGCTTTCAATATCAAAAAAGCCCTCTTTCACTAGCCCATTGAGGGCTTTGTTGCGCTTACTCGACATTGACATTCACCCAGCCTCTCAGCCGAAAAGGCTTTTCTGAGCTGTGGGAAGCCTCCACGTCCTTGAGCCCTAGGATGTAACGAAGCTTCAACACGGTCTCAAGGCTCAGGGCTCGTTGATCCAGATCCCCTCTGACTAGCAGGAGTGCAATGACCTCCTCCGAACTGAGCTTGTATTTCTTCATAAGCTTGGCGAGCTTTTCCGAGAAATCAGAGTCAGGCGTGGTGCTCTCACCTTTCGAAAGGTCGCTTATTTCCTGCTCCAACTCGCTTATACGCTGCTGAGCGAGGCGGATCGCTTCAAGGCGGTTTAGGGCATTCATGAACTGGCCTCCACCTGCCGGTCTGTTGCATTTTAGCGGACTAAGCTTGACCGTTTGTCTGATCATAAATCCGATATTTTCCAATAGTGTAAAGGTTCAAGTGCCCCCTGATGGCTCGTGGCGATACTATGCCTAATATGCATAGGGTTGCGCCGTTAGCCTGCAGGATGGCATCTCATGCATTGCTAGGCCTCCCTTCAATATTTAGCATAAATTGACGAAGAGCACCGTGTGCTCTTCCTACGTGCTGAATGGTTCTGGCAATTTATGATAAATGTGCGTGTGACCTTCGGTCGGCCGCCGTAAATCGAGTCGCCTGGCGCGGTCGTTTCCGTCTGGTGGGCTTCTATCCTCACGACCTCGGTTCGGTTTAAATGCCATAACAAGCCAGAGAACGAGGCTGAACTGGATCAGGGCACCCAAACTGGAAGTTTCGAGTTTCCAGGTTTGTCGATGATGATCGCCAGGCTTTGCTTTGCCCGCGTAGCTGCAACATAAAAGGCGGCCGCTGGCGTGGACTCGAGATACGTCTGCTTCTGGATGAAAGCTTTGATCGGCGTGGTTGGCATGATCAGCACACGTTCGAACGTGGCGCCTTTCGATACCTTGAAATTCATGAAGTCCAATGCGAACTCCTTACCCGAAGCTATGGTGCTGCGAAGACACTGAGGCCGGAACCGCTCGACGTATTGCTCGACATGCTTTGAATGCACCAAGTACACGCCATCATGTTCAGATACTGCGTGGTTCTCTGACGTTGTTCCTGGAAAGCCCCATGACGCATCAAAAATGGTGTCAGAGAACGTCGCGATTTCAGTTCGGCAGCGGTGAGTTGTAGTCGCATAGTTAATGCTCAGCAGCCCTCCCTTTTCGCGTACAAGGAACCACTCAAGCGCACCTGCGTACCCATACTGTTTGTTTTTCTGTCCCCTCGGGTTTGTCGAGAGCACCGCTTGGCGCACGTCACCAACCATGCGGACGTCGATCCTCGACTCAAGTAATTCATGGACGATTTCCCAATCGTAGCCACTGAGATCTTGTACCTCGTCGATCAGTATTTCGTCGTAGAGACATTCAAGTCTGCGTATCAACGCTGGGGTGGCCGCCATAAGCTCCCGCGCTAAGCGTCCGAGCTCGCATGCGTAGATCTGGTTGTTGCCATCCATAAATCTCTGCTTGCCGTTCGCGTACATGCTGGGGCGACCTTCGAAGTTGAAGCCCCCTACCCGCTCACCTGGGAATTTGAATGGCAGGAACGGCTTTGCAAAATGGCGAAGCAAGAGTGTGTACCAACCCAGAACCTCGAGGTTAAGGCGATCACCGGCCTGGACGCCGAGACGATGGATCAGCTCCTGCTGATTGGTCTGGGTGAACGTGACAATCAGCACACGCCGATCGGTTGGTAATACTTTGCAGTGATCAACCAGCCCCTGAGTTTTTCTTCCACCAGCGACAGCCAAGGTAAGAAAGTTAGGCATTGTGGATGAACTCCGCCGCGGCCTTCATGTAGGCCGGTGGGCTCAGTATCTCATCCGACTGAGCTAGTCGAATTGCTCCTTCCGTTTTCTCTCGTGCCATCCAGGTCAATAACGTCGCTGCCGCAGTGATGCCAAGCATCGTGCGCAAGTGAGGCTCGCCATTCGCCGTAATGAGTTGTGGTTCGAGCGTGGTGCCGTCGGCGACTAAGCCAATGAACAGCTCTCTTTGCTTCGCGTCCAGCCACTTTTCAACCGGTTCACGTAGCTCGGCTGGATCAACGCCGTCGTTGTCGCGCATCACAGCTACGGGCTTGTTGATCGCTGCGCAAAGCTCCAAGCATCGCGCCAAAGCCAGTCCACGCATGCTGATGACATCTATACCGTGGGCCATCGGGCGTGCGCTGAAGCAATCCTGATAGACGCGTTCGAAGATGATTTCATCAGATGGGCCTTCGACCAAGACGACCTTTTTCGCTAGCACTAGGCGGAGGGTGTCGTAACCAGGCAGCCTTTGGAAATAGCTCACTGTATCTGGATGAAGGTCTGTGATTTTGGATGCGCTGTTGCGGTGAAGAAGCAACAATGCATCGAGGCCGAGGCGGTTCAGAACGTATGTGCTGTGAGTCGAAATGATTAGCTGCTGATCTTCCGTGGCCAGATCTTCGATACGATTGAGTAGTGTCGTCAAACTCGTGTGAGATAGATGGTTTTCGGGCTCCTCGATCATCACGATATTCGCCCGAGAGGAATGACGCTTCATTGCGAGAGAGATTTTGATCGCAGCCTGTTGACCCTGGCCCGCCATCGCAAACGGTAGCCCGTCGACGTGTGGAGTGACCACGCTTTCCCAAGATGTGCGGGATGTCTGATCCATGGCCAGCGCCATGGGCTCTTCCTGGAGCGCTGCGCCTAGACCCGAAAGTCTCTTGTTCACAGGTGCCAGCGCGCCATCTGTCATGGACGCTTTGATATTGCGGTAGTCCAGCGAAATCTCTGCTTTCTCGGATGACTCCAAGTGATCGCTTAGGATTTGGCGAAGATGGTAGTCGACGCCGGCGGCGGATTTGACCGTACGGGAGTCGATGGTAGCCACCGAGAGCGCTCGCGGTCGTCGCGTGAGTTCATTATCAGCGAACGATCGCCATTCGTAGGTGTAGTACTCAACGGGGAGTAGCGAAGATGGATTTTTTAACCATTCATCCAGCTCATCCTTGTACTCCTCGTTGGGGAAGACGGAGAGAAAGACACCAGGACAAGCGTTCGTTGGAACATCGGCATTCACTGCACCCAGCAGTCCCTGGAGATCTTCTGTGTCCTGCAGATAGAGCTCGATGAGAATCTGTGGGAGTGCCGGCTTCATTCCACCTCTTCTTAGTGCAAGAAACTCAGCCACCGTCTCGGTGTTGAACCAGTGAGGATTCAGCTCCTCCAGGATTCCTCTGCCACCGATCCGCCCGTTGAGCGCCAGCGAGATGGCCTCCATTAAGGTGGATTTACCGGCGTCGTTGTCTCCGACCAGGATGTTCACGCCAGGGTTAGGCTTCAGTAAGAAATCCTTGTAAATACGGTAACCACGGATTCGAATTTTGGTGATCACGGTCGACATTCCTTTGACGAATTGTTGTTGGATGGCGCTTTGATAGCGCTGTGAGCTGATGCTATAAGCGAAGTGGTTAATTTGTCGACTGCATCACGATTCTCTCTGTTGGGGACACCGCCTTAACCGGGAAGTCGATTCAAGATTTTTTATCACCTCCTTCCTTCCGTTACCGCACAGGATTTGCACATGACTACAACGCACTTCTCCACCAGAAAAGCTTTCATTGAGTCATTGGGGGCGACGTGTAGAAACTGGACGTGGAGCTGGTCTTTTATTAACGAGCAAGAACGTAAAATCATCTTCGGCGCTTGGGACATCAATACCGACGCTGGTCGAGCGCTTATCCTCAGCGATGATTGGGAAATCGAGAACGGGCGGCGAAACAGCGGCTATTCGCAGAGCATGGAACACCTTAGGTTGGTCGCTGAAGAGGGATATGAACTCCATACTTTCAAAATCATGCATTCGGACGAACTCCAGGATGAGGATGGGCGCGGCCCCGCGAAGATCAAGCGTTTCGAGCGCTCTATCGCACGGAAATGGCTATCTTATGAAGACGGAGATTGGTATGCGTGCGATGAGCCGCTGGTAGCAATGATTCCCGAAGAAGTTATCGAGTCTGAATTCTTTTCGGAAGGTGCCGTCAGAGAAATCAAAGTCAATGCGTACGAGCGCAACCCTCAAGCCCGTGAAGCATGTATTCGTCATCATGGTGCTGTATGCGCTGCCTGCAGTTTCGATTTCGGCGCTGTCTACGGCGAGGTTGCACAGGGGCTCGTCCATGTGCACCACATTATCCCGCTAAGTCAGATTGGCACGGAATACCAACTGAACCCGGTGACCGATTTGATTCCGCTTTGCCCGAACTGTCACGCAGTAGTTCACCGGAGATCTGAGGTCATGAGTATCGAGCAGCTTAAAAAGTGCTTAGCTTCTACTGGTACGACCCGTGACTAACCTGCATCAGTGACAAGGCCATAAATCTTAGCCTTCAACGATCCACATCGTTATGCATCCGCATCGCTATCAAGAATCGCAGCGAGTAGATAGCTTTACGTGTCATTTAAAGTGTCGAATCAAAAGGAAGGGATAGATGTCGCTGCAGTACCGTAAGCGGGTCAAAGTTGTGAATGGGCTGTGGCTGCATGTATCCAGCGACAGTCTCTGTCCGACGTTCGAGATTGGCGGGACGGGGGTCAGAAAACTCAATAGACGAGGCATGGAGGCGGATGAAATCAGCATCAAGGATTTACAGGACATCCTCAGTCACATTGACAGGATGCGGGTAGAGCTGTCGAGTGAGCTCACCCAGCGTCAGGAAACCCTGGATTCCCAACGAAAGCGCTCCAAGTGGCTACGACCGATCCTGAGCTTATTTTTTCAGCGTAAGGCAAGAGCTCGACTCGATCAGATGGAGTCTCTGGAGGTGCTCCAGTTTGAGGAGGTGCAGGCCAAGCTTGACGCTCATGGGCTGAGTTTTGAATGGTCTATGAGTAGCGACATCGTGCAGAAATATGACACGGTGCTTAAGACCTTTTCGGACGTCAGGCTCAGTGAAGTGATCTGGAATATCACGAGTTCGAGTCCCGTCGATCAGTTTACTGAACGCTCCAATGCTCGCCGCGCAGTAGGTCGTTGCCCCGTACTGTTTGAAAAGGGCAAGCCTCGGTGTCTTCTAACCACTGATGATCCCTATACAAGTGTGCCTCTGCTTCGAAACGGAAATGGGGAGGCGTTATACCTTTTCCCTGGGATTGTGATGCTCGAGGGTATTACTGGCCTGAAGGTTCTTTCGATCAAAGATCTCACCATTACGGCAGGTACCACACGCTTCATTGAAACGGGTGTGGTACCCAGTGACGCAAGCATTGCTGGATATAGCTGGCTGCGTGAAAACAAGGATGGCTCTCCGGATCGTCGCTTTATCGATAACTACCAAATACCGAAAGCTCGTTATGGAGAGGTGCAATTCAAAGGATGGGGGCTCGATGAGGAATACCAATTTTCGAGCAAAGGCTATGGCCTCTCTTTTGGACGCTCACTTGAAGCCTTGAAGCGCTCGATAGTGTGGGCAGATCAGAATCCCTCCCAGAGCATCTCGGAGAGTGATTACCAACGCTGACCTTTTACATTGAACGTCTATGCCATCGCCGAGCCTTCCCCTTGCGGCTGCGCAGAGGCTAGGCTATGTTGTGTCATAGATCACTACAAACCACAACATGATGTGTTTCTCGTGGTGATCGATGAGTGCAGTAACTTTTGTGAAATGCCCACATGACGTAGGAGATTTTGCGATGACTGATCGACGCCCTATCAACAAAAACGTGAACGTTCCGAAGCCTGGTGGCGGTGAGCAGCCGCGTTCGCGAAACCAGGATGGCCAGATTCGTGACAAGCGCAGCGATGCAGGTAAGTCACGTAGTAAGTAGTAACTGAGCTGCGCCGCTTGGCGACCCCTCTCCTGACGCCAGGCGGTGCGCTTTCAACTGCAATCTTTCCGGCGGGCCCACGCACAGTTTCTGCCAATAGACCTGTCTCGAATCTGCATCAAACACTCTCCGCCAGATGCACCGCCTCGGTACACTCCCACTCATCACGCACGATGTTTGATTGTCGGGTTATCTCGCGCACAGGTTCGTCACAGCCCTACCCTTTGAATAATGCAATCCAGGGCGCCGCTCCACCTGTAATTGGAGATGTCCAGCAACCGCATGCTCCCTGAGTCGCTGGAGGGCCTCCCGAAATCCGGATGCGCGTGGTTCATCTAGATGCGTATCACTCTTTGTGCTGATCATCTGTTTGCTCACTCCGAGATGGTTTCTTTTCTTGTTGAAGTTGCTTCAGCTTTTGTTGCAGTTGGTCGACCTTATGTTGAGTCGTTTCCAGCAGCGTCTGTGCGTTCTTAGCTCGTGTTTCGGCCTGGGTGACGGATTCGCGTAGGGAGGCTGACTCTTCGCGGGAATGAGCAAGCTGTTCGATAAGCTGCTCCTTGGCGCCCTCCTCTCTAGCTGACGCGATGGCCAAGGTATTGAGGTCAGCAGTAAGTCGCGCAATGGTGCCGTCTTGGGTGGCCATAACCTTGGTGTGCTGACGAGAGTCACTGAGCAGACGCTCGTTGTCTCGATTTAAACGGCTGAGTTCGTCCTGCTTCACCGAAAGAGTCTGCTGCAACTGACGATGCTCAACCTGGATTTGTTGAAGCTGGCCTTCATGACGACGCTGTTCTTGTTCACGCTGATCTTTCACGGCCGTGCGGTAGTGCTCGAGTGCATCACGAGCATGCAGATGCTTTTCTTCAAGTGAGCGAATCTGCTCGTCTTTCTCGTGCACCCGCACTTCCAGGTCGGCGCAGCTTTGGCTCAAGCGGGCGTTGCGAGTGAGCTCAGATTGCAAGCTGCTTTGGCACGTACTCAATTCTCCTGCCTGGACGTCGAGCGCTGCCTGAAGATTGTCGTGCTGGCGCTGTAAGTCCGCCAAGGCAGCTTGTGCCTGCGCGAGCTGTTCATTGACGGATGCTCGGTGCTTATCGAGTTCAGCACGAGCCTCGGCGACTTCTTCTGCGCCCTCCTCCAGCAAACGCCCCAGCAACTGGCCAACCAGTCCACTGAGCTCCTCACTCAAGCGTTCACGGCGTTCGTTTGGGCGCGGCTCCACTTTTTCGAGTTCGCCCAGATAGCGGGCAATGGTCGTCATCGAGCCCGTATTTCCAAGCTCGACCCGCACCGCATTGATGCTCGGATTTACACCTCGAGCGATCAGCGCATCTCGTGCTATCTGGACGATTGCCCTGTTAATACCGCCGCGCGCCATGTCCTCTCCTACGATTTAGTAGTGTAAGCGTAAAGTGTAATTACATATTACATCAGGATAAAAAATCAATCACGAAAATCGTATTTCTATGATCAAATAATAGAGGCTTATCGCATCATAGAGCTGATTTTCGCATTTCAATCGCTGGAAAATTTACGTTTCGCGTCAAAGGGGCTGTATGAACAAGGCTGATAGGTACCTGCAGGCCGGTACCCGGGAAAACACCCGGCGTAGTTACCGCGCCGCGGTAGAACACTTCGAAGTGACCTGGGGAGGGTTTCTGCCTGCGACTGGGGATGGCATCGTTCGTTACCTGGCCGAGTACGCGGACAAGCACACCATCAGCACTCTGAAGCAGCGCCTGGCTGCCCTGGCTCAGTGGCACATCACGCAGGGGTTTCCTGATCCAACGAAAACGCCGAACGTGAGGCAGGTGCTCAAGGGGATCCGGACATTGCATCCGACCCAGGAGAAACAGGCGGCCCCTCTCCTCCTGACCCACCTAGAGCTGGCAGTGAGCTGGCTTGAGCGCGAAGCGAGTCTTGCGGCTGAGCGTAATGACTACCGAAGCGTGATGAAGTGTCGACGCGACATAGCCTTGGTGTTGATTGGTTTTTGGCGAGGGTTTCGCGGGGACGAACTGGCACGACTACAAGTCGAGCATACTCAAGCGGAGGCCGGCGCCGGCATCACCTTCTATTTGCCTTACACCAAAGGCGATCGACAGCACCACGGGACGACGTTCCATACCCCTGCCCTCAAGAAACTATGTCCTGTGCAGGCTTACATGAACTGGATCACCGTGGCCGGCATTGCTCACGGCCCCGTCTTTAGGAAGATCGATCGCTGGGGCAACCTTGCTGACGACGGCATCAATTCCAACAGCCTGATCCCAATGCTGCGTCGCATATTTACGCAGGCAGGTGTGCCATCGGACATTTACAGTAGCCACTCGATGCGGCGTGGGTTTGCCACTTGGGCCTCCGCTAACGGTTGGGATATCAAGTCGCTGATGAGCTATGTCGGCTGGAAGGACATCAAGTCAGCGCTGAGGTACGTTGATGGGGGCGCTTCTTTTGGTGGCCTTGCGTTGAAGCCATCAGCGCCCAAAGTGGAAATCCTCTAAAGTAGTCTTACAAGATTGGTCTGGCACAGAGCGCCAAGGCCAAACGCCGCAGCGTTCAATCGTCACAGTCTTTAGGTTATCCCGCCATGGATACAAGAATGCTCACCGCGCAAGAGGTTTGCCAGGTACTCCGTGATGTTTCTGCAGGTTCACGCTCAATGCGCCGAATCACTGAGCAAACCTGGAACGAAATCTTCTGTGGCCTGATGACCGTCGAAGCAGATGGCTGGATGATCACTTTTTTCATCGATTGCGGTGAGTTGGACTACTGCGATAACTGCTGCAGTCCTGATGGCCGAAAGTACGACTTCATCTCAGATATCAACGCACTTGATCCAGTAGCGCTTCTGAGCCCAGAAGAGCATCGTAAGCTCGAGGAACTGCTCGGCGGAATCTGAGCGCCTTTCCCGCGATAAGACACCCGTGAATGCTGCATCTCCATCCACCATCCACCATACGCGTAGCTGTCTTTGTTTTGCAGGAGGCATTTGGCGTGTGGGGATCAGCTACCGCTTCTCCATGTGAACTGCCCCAAGCAATTGGCTGCAACCGACAAATGAAACCAGAGCCATAGTGCCTGCTCCTCAGTAAATTCCATCTTGAAAATACCGAATCTCATCTCGAGCCTTTTCCCTGTCTCAGTTCCGACAGTCATATCGTATATGGCACCCTCGTCGAGATTAATTTCAATCATGGGGTCGGGATCTGCAAACGCGCCAGAAGCAACGTATAGATAGTCCAGTTGAGACAACGGCCTCAATGAATTCTTCTTCGCCTTTTTTAAGTCTGAATGCGAGCACTTCCACGGTACAAATTTATTGAATACTTCCTCGTATTCACCTGAAGCTACAGCGCCAATAGATGGGGAGCCAGCCAGCCTGGATTCCTTCATGACCGAAAGCGCTTCAAAAATGCTCCTGGCGACTTCTGTGGCTTGATTTGCAGTATAAACATGAGCGAAATGGTCAAAGGTCATCTTAATGATTTCGCCATCCATCCTGGCTATCGATGCCTCGTAGAACTCATTTATGTATTCCACCCGATGAAAATGTTCACGTACTTCATACGCTGGCCTAATAATTCTTGTGCCCATCTGCCCCCCAACGTTGATCGAATATGTGATCATTGTAGTGGTCAACTAATCCCGGACACGACGTTAAGTTTTTCTTCGGCCCGAGCTGGCGCCAGCCCACCGTTGAATTGATGGGGTCGAACCCAGTTGTACCGATGCATCAAGAAGTGGCTGATATCGCGCTGGGCTTCTTGAGCCGTTCGGTAACCCGTGGTCGGTATCCACTCCGTTTTCAAGCTGCGGAACACGCGCTCCATTGGCGCATTGTCCCAGCAATTTCCCCGACGACTCATGCTCTGGCGCATGCGATATCGCCACAGCCGCTGGCGAAATAAACGACTCGCATACTGCGACCCTTGATCCGAGTGAAACAGCAGACCCTGAGGTCTTCCTCGTTGCTCGTAAGCCATATCCAGCGCCTTGATAACCAGATCGGCGTCCGGCTTTTCCGACAACGCCCAGCCCACCACCCGGCGCGTGCAAAGATCCAGCACGACAGCCAGGTAATGCCATTTCCCCTGGGCCCAGATGTAGGTGATGTCGCCGCACCACACCTGGTTGGGTGCTGGAACATCGAACTCTCGATTCAAGAAGTTCGGGATATCCAACCGTTCAACCGTCGCTCGTTTATAGGCATGTGATCCGGGCTGTTTACTGACGAGGTCAAGCTCGCGCATCAGGCTGCGCACTTTGAACCGACCGAGCTGCTCACCGTCGTCACGCATCAGCGACAGGATGCTGCGGCTGCCCGCAGCACTGCGACTTTGCGAGAACAGCTCGCTCACCCGGCTGCGTAACCGAAGCCGTTCGACATCCGGTGTGCGGCGCTTAAGACGCTGGGCGTAGTAGCACGAACGGGTGACCTCAAACACCTTGCACAGCCAATCAATCGGCTCATGGACGCTCAGCTGATTGATCAGCGCGTACGCTCGTGATCTTCCGACATCAAGAGCGCGGTAGCCTTTTTTAATATCGATTTTTCCCGTTCAAGGCGGGCGATCCGGGCTTCCAGCTCCTGGATTTTCTGCTGTTCCGGGGTCAGCGCTTTGCTCTGCGGAGTGACGCCTTGGCGCTCCTGCTGAACCTGATCAACCCAGCGGCGCAGGGCCGACTCGCCGACGCCGAGCGAACGGCTGGCTTCGATGTAGCTGTAGTTTTGCTTGAGCACGAGGTCGGCAGCCTCGCGTTTGAATTCAGCAGAAAAGGAACGGCGTTGTTTGGTCATCTGACACCTCGATCTGGCGAGCATTCTCGCCTAAATGGGTGTCCGGTTTCATTAGACCACTACACATTGCTCGAATAGCTCCATGCGAAACCCTGCAGTTCAACTCGCCTGAGGTCTACAACCCGCTCATTGTCTCTAAATGATCCAGTGGCTCACGCCCCATCGCCTCCATCAGTGCATTGGCAAGCCAGACCGCGTCACGCATGCTGAACGAGTAGCCCATGAAGTCAAAAACAAGCTCTAAACCTCCTTCTTCAATTGTGTAAACGCTGACCTTTTCAGTTTTTTCATTCTCTTCTGTCGCAAGCTCAACGACGTAGGCTTCATCTTCAGTCTCGTGACAGTTGAACTTGCCGTCGGCGTAGTAACTCCATTCTCCAGAAATTCTTTTCCGATATCTCCTTTCAAGAATACTGTCGCGACCAGCTGGCGTTGGTACAAACCCTGCGAGATTTCCCACGGTTATGAGCACAGCATCGTAAAGACAGTGCGCGATATCTTCAGCCACTGCGTCAGCAAATCTAAAAGGCATGATGTCTAGGTTTAGGCTGACATAATCATCCTCCTGCCTGGCAACCTGACACGAATACATCTCGTCATCCTCGCGGCCTCGCCAACATACAAATTTGCGCTCTGCAAAAAACGGTGTTTGTTTCATCTCGGTTTTGCTCACAAGTTTCACCATCGTCTTATTGATAAAAATAACAACGGACGCTCTGATGAAAACCTTTAGCGAAAAAGTAAAATATTTTTTGAGGTGAGCTAGAACCTAAGAATTTGAACTAGGAAAACGCGAGGATTGAGCGATTAAAGGTGAGGCCATGCCCCGAAATCTCAGAAAAGGTCTGAGTCTTAGCCGGGCCTGTTAGGCCCGAACGACAATCGACCAGTTCATGGTCGGCAGGTCAGCCAAGCCAAGACGACGCCCTCAGATCCAGAGGAGATACGCGAACGCGTGATTGCGAGTCGTCATGCGCTTAAGCATTTCGTTAGGAAAACGTAAGCAAACCTCCCCTAGCCGGTCGCCAGGGCATCGGCAACGACTTTACCTATGCAAGTACTCCATGCTCCAGGCACCCGATGAGGTCGAGCACTGCTTGCGTTTCTACCCTAGTGCGCAACATGTTTAGAGGCGCGTTCATGCCCAGCCCGCGCGTCGGTGAGTTCATCCAGTCCTGCGCCGTCGAAACATCACCTTCGAACGGCTCATAAGCTGCATCTAAAACCGTTGTCAGCGAATACAAGCGATCGCTTTCGGCGCATGTGAATCGTCCAGCTTTTGCTCTACGAGCCAGCGTGGAGTGACACATACCGACGGCTTCGCTGAGCACCTTCATCTCGATCCCAGCGCTGATCGATAGCCTCTCGAGTAGAGAAAATGGCAGGCCATTACGGATGCACTCATTCAGCTTGGAGCCACGATTAGGTAGTCCGAGGCTTTCCCATAAGCCCGTAATGGGAGGCGCGCCTGGCCGGCACTCTTCAAGGAAAGGCTGCATCAATTCACCTAAGATAGGATTACGTGCCCCTTCGGGAACGGCTATCGTGAACCAAGCCTGGCGCAGGCGCCAGTCATGGCCCGGTGGGCTTCCATCCTCACGTCTACGGCCGTTGGCCTGCGCGCTCCGCTTGCTTCAACGATGGCCATAGTCACCGCTTCGCTCTTACCACCTCGAGCAACATCGCACCTAACCTGGACTGCTGAGCAGTAGATAGACGACATTGCGATAGGGGTCAAAATACAGACAGGAATGCGGTGATGTGCCCGAGGGTATGAATGATCTCATCTGTTCTCGCGTCCGTAGTACTAGATTCCAATCCATGAAAGCTTCCATGTAACCCCGACCCCAATTATCAGGTGTGAAATTTGCGATCAGGAGTTTTCCGCCGGGGTTTAGTTTGGACATTAGCCAAGCCGTGAGCGCCTTTGCCTGGGCCCGATTCAGGTAGTCATAGATGCCAATGCTGTAGATGAAGTCGAAGCCATTGTGATCATCATTCTCTGGAAGCTGCTTCACGTTGCACTGCCATTCAATGATGTCCAAGCTGGCTTGCCTGACATGTGCAAGCGTCTCTGCATCATTATCAAATGCGACAAAGCGCTTAATCTGGTTTCGTGTCTCGGGCTTGAGAAGCTCAAGCTCTCGGCAATGGCCACAAGCGACGCTCATGACTGAAAGCGCTTCCCGCTGTGATGCCAGCCGCTCAATCAAATCTGCAATGTGCTCACGGCGCCAGCGGACGCTGAGAGCGTTCGGGCTTGATATGACTACATCAAATATCGATTTTCCGATCTCACTAGATTCAGCGGGCGGGGTCTGGAAATAGGCGTAGTCCAGCATGATAGCGTCCCCTGGATAACCTCTCGGCTTTTCAAAAGCGCGTGAGGTATAGGGGTCTTCCTGGAGCAGGTGGAAAATTGGATGCTGCCGACATTGATCGACTACGGTGCTCTGCCAAAGCGTATCGGAAAGACCTTGCCGGTACTCCGTCAACAGCTCAGTCATGCACGTGATGGCGTGCAGATGATCTCCTCCGACAATCTCTTGCTGGAATGCATCAAGTTCGCTACTCAAGCCTCTCATTTTGGCAACCTCCGTTGCGCAGCTGTTAAGGTCAACCACTCCTCAAGATTAGTAGAGCTGTGTCAAAGTGCCTGAACGAGCCCCATGAAAGACAGGACACCGTTTCCCTCTTACGATAAGGGATAGGCAAACGGTTATGTTTATGACTAATAGCAACGATAAGAGTGGTGAGCTTTTGGGCCAGGAGCGGCGTCGTCGCTGGAGCCCAGAGCAAAAGCTGGCCATGGTTCGAGAGAGCCTTGAACCGGGACAAAGCGTTTCAGTGGTGGCTCGGCGCAACGGCATCAATGCCAACCAGTTGTTCCTGTGGCGCAAGCTGTACCAGGGCGGCAGCCTCTCGGCGGTCAGTGCTGGCGAAGCCGTGGTACCGGCCTCCGAGCTGAGCGATGCGCTCAAGCAGATCCGTGAACTGCAACGGATGTTGGGCAAGAAAACGATGGAAGCAGAAATCCTCAAAGAGGCCGTGGAGATCGCCCGGTCGCGAAAATGGATTGCGCACTCACCCTTGTTGCCGGGGGACGACCAGTGAAACTGGTCAGCGAATGTCTCGGTGTGGCGCGCTCGCAATTAACGGTTCGAATCAAGCAATCGGCATCGCCCAAGACACGGCGAAGCAGGCCTGTGAACGATGCTGAGTTGGTGGCCGAAATCCAGCAACAGGTCAGCGAACTGCCCAGCTATGGCTACCGTCGAGTCTGGGGATTGCTGCGTCGCGCCCGTGAAACCCAGTTGCTACCCGCGATCAACGTGAAGCGGGTTTACCGGGTTATGCGTGATCACAACCTACTGCTTGAACGCCGGATCAAACAACCCGGCGTGCCGCGTCGACACGAAGGCCGTATTGCGGTGCAAACCAGCGATACGCGTTGGTGCTCGGACGGCTTTGAATTCCGTTGCGAGGACGGCGCCAAACTGAGCGTGACCTTCTCCCTGGACTGCTGCGACCGCGAAGCCATCGGCTGGGTCGCCAGCCCGACCGGGTATAGCGGTGATGATATCCGCGACTTGATGCTGGAAAGTGTGGAGAAGCGCTTCGGTGATCAACTACCCGCCATCCCGGTGCAATGGCTCAGCGACAACGGCTCGGCTTACACCGCCGAACAGACACGCCTGTTTGCTCGGCAGATCGGTTTGCAGCCGGTGACCACCCCAGTGCGCAGTCCGCAGAGCAACGGCATGGCCGAGAGCTTCGTGAAGACGATGAAGCGGGATTACGTGGCGCACATGCCCAAGCCGGATCGAGAAACGGCGCTGCGTAACCTGGCAATTGCCTTCGAGCATTACAACGAGCAGCATCCGCACAGCGCCTTGAGCTATCGCTCGCCTAGGGAGTTCAGGCGCTTGGCAGCAGCATCAATTTAACGGGGAGTTGGTGTCCGGTTTTGTAGGGGCAAGTCCAGTGCCCGAATGAGCTATCACCTATCCAAAGCCACCGCACCAGCAAAATGACGTGATGGTCGTCACTCTTTCGAACTCTAAAACGCGCATCCGCTAATGACCCCACAATGGGACATTAAGTGGCAAAAACGAAGTTAATGTCCCATTTAGGGGACATTAAGAGATGCCATCCAGCCGCGACTTCCTGCTCCCGACGTGATCCTGTCAATGATTCAGCAAAGGCCAGAGCAACCTAGTGTAGCGTCGGTCTCATGCGCTACCTCGCTGAGCATCGGTAGCTGTGAATCAAAAAATTTTTTCGCCTCCCGTTGTGAAAAAAAACACCCCCCGCCTGCTGCCATCCCCCCGCCAAACAACGACGAGGCCTAAGAGTATGCTCGTAGGATATTGATTAAATTCAAGAAAAATATTTATAACCTGCGATTTCCGCCTTGACACCCAGCCAGCAGTGGTCTTCCCTTCATCCATCAACGACGTTAGGAGAAGAGAAATGCGCCACCTTTCCTCGCTCAAGCTAGCTCGTGCCGTACCCGACCCTGACAACGATCCCAGCGTTTTCATCGTCTACAGGATTTTCGGTTGTTCTCAATCAAAAGATGTGAACCTTAAGGATTTGGCTCACCCTGTTTTGCATCGCTTCGCAGTGATCAATCCGCAGCGGGTGGATGATGAAGTGTTTGAGATTTTGGAGGCTGCACGTGATATCGGTGCGTTGGCGCCAGTCAAGCTTATGGACGTGGGCGTTGAATCTCTCTATCTCCTCCTTGATGCAAAAGTAGACAGCACCATCTTTGCTGCAATTAAGTCGCTGTGGATGGCCGTAACGGGGGCGAACTCGCATCGTAATATTGCCGTGCATTTCGCGTGTGAAAGCGAAGTCTTATCTGGTCACTCCGATTACCCCTACTGGTGTGGAGCCAAGGAAATTCTCGAGACGGAGGAGCTTGGGCTAATACGAGATGTTCTCCCTTCAATTCCTGAAAATGATCGGTCAGAAGGGCTCCGTTTGCGTATAGGGCATGACCCCTGCTTGTCGTATTCCACGATGAGTATCTCGGATATCCAGTCTCGGCCTGGATGCCGGGACAAAAACAAGAAAAAGCCCGGCCCTGTGTCTCTGAGGAGAAAAGAGATTGAAAAGTATTGGGCATTGATTAATGAGCGCATGCTTAGCGAATCTCTTTACTGTCAGAGTAAAAAGCGCGCTATCGGAGAAAACGAGCTGGCGACTTCGAAGCCGAAGAAAAAGCGGCTCGCCAAAAAAAATCCTCGAGCTACGACCTTTAGTGAAGAAGAAGTGGCTGTCGCTCGTGCAAAACAGGATCTGCGTAACGCGAAACTACTTCGATAGAGCTGTTGAAGACGGTGGCCAATTCGGGCACTCACTGCTGCCGATTCCGGTGATGTGTCCCGTCCCGTCCCGCCCCGATCTGCATCGCGATTCCATTCCGCTGGTGAAAAAATCTTCGATCCCGTTCAAGGTTTTTCAAAATGATCCGTTTTTCATGTGTGTACGCGACAGGAATTCATCTTGCGCGTATCGGCGGCTGCGTTCGTCCAATGCTTAAGCCTGCTTTATTGCCCTTACGAGAGTGATTGCCAGCTCATGCCCGCCGGCTTGTCTGTGAGGTCGCTCCGGAGGCCAGTATGCTTTTGCACCAGCAGATCGAATCCATATCCACAGAGCGTTACCCTCCTCTTAGGAAGTCCATGACCAACGTATTCCAGCGCTACACCGCCGACGAAATTTCAGACTCCAGTATTCAGATGCCTCAGCGAGTGCTGGAGACGTCGACTCATCAGTTTCCGATCGATGTTCTCGCGCTTCGATTTGAGCAGTACCTGGCAGACCCATCATCTGTTCATGAGAAATACCCGTGGGCCGCGCGATTTGTCATGGGTTTTCCTGTTTCTTCATGGCAACGAGAACTTGTTTGGAATGCAGGGCAAAAGGCCCGGTTCATCACTGCTGTGTGGTCAGGGGCCGACTTGGGGAGTTATCTGACTAACGATTGGTGTGGTTCTTCTGTTGAGCACATGGCTATGGCGGAGAACAGTGAAATCCTGATCGATGGCCAGCAACGGCTGCACAGCCTTGAAGAATATTTTATGGATCGTTTGCCGGTTCCGGATATTCAAGGTCAGCCCCGGGTATGGTCTGAGATCGGAAAAAGCGAGCGTAAGCGTTTTTTGTCTACGGTCTTCGCCCAATCCCTTGTGTCCTCTGACGATGAGGTAGCTTTGCGCAAGTCTTATGATATTTGCGCCATGGGTATAACGCCTCGAACTCATGATCAGCGCGCTGTGCGCTAACTTTCAAGCACTCAAGTGTTGGGGGCATGCCCCTGCGGGGGCGGCTGTCGTAAACCATGCCCTGTCTTCGACGGGTCATGGCCCTGCGGGCTTCCATCCTCGTGCCCTATGACCCTTCGGGTCTGCGCGCTCCGCTTGCACAAATACATAATTAGTCCGCGGAGAAATCTTCCGACATCAATGTTAACTGTGCCACTGAACTGCTGAAGCTTTCTGCTGGCTCAAGCGCTAGAAACTCCAGCTCCATCCCCGCCATAGACTCCTGAGATAGCGCCAGCTCCCGCTTCAGCATATCTTGCACGAGAGGTAGATCCACCCTCCCCAACCATTCTCGGGCCACTTTCTGCTTTTCGTAGTCCTGAGGCTTGTCCCACTCCTCGGAAACGATGTCTTCGATTGCGCTCATAGACGGTACTACGATCCCGTGGGCTTTAGCAGTCAGAGTATTCATCCATCCTTGAGGGTCGTAATCGGGGAAGCATATGACTCGCTTAACCTCGGACAAAGCCTTAGTGACAGCCGCAGGGGTGATTTGTGGGCTTCCCCGGAAGAGCATGGGCAGGTGTTTCACCTCGTTTGGCCAACGGTACTCGTGAACCGCGTACATGACAGCCTGGTTCTCCACCAAGAGCACGGTATTAAGACCATGGAGCTCTTCTGCCGGGACGCTGAGGCTTCCACCAACTGGGTGTGTGTACACTCCGGTAGCCAGTTGGAGTTGGCCAGAAACCGAGGCAACCATGACTATTAGATCTCCGGTCTTCGTGCGAGCTAGCTTCTCATTGCGCGATTTTTTCGCGACAGCCAGGCGATCACCCTCGAGTTCTTCGAGGCTTAGATTTAACGCATCCACGCCTGTTTCTTTCTTTAGCATCAGGCGGACGGTTTGGAGATCGGCTTCAGTTAGCGTCAGGTAGTTGTTACCCAGCTTCTTGCCAATTTTGTAGTCGTTATTGAGCCGCGACCAGGTTGCATTGATCTGAACCTTCCTGGCGTCTTGCCGGATTGCGATTACTACTGGTTTGATCGCTCTCATGTTGCCAAATATGCTCATACCCGCCCGGCCCTCTCTAGAATCAAATCAAGGACTCGTCGGTTTGCGGACGCGCGAAGGTAGGGTGCGTAAACCGAGTTCAGCCGATAGTTAAGAGGCTTGTGCCGTACCTTGCTTACCGCGGACTGCAGGCGCACGTAGCCATCTAGAGCATAGAGCCATATGCTCATGGAAATCCCGGGATCCCCATGCTCTCCCCAATACGCCACGGCTGATTGAGGTTGTTTGGTTTCGTTCAGACTCTGGAGCATTTGCATGAGGTGATCACGAGCAAATGGTTTTTCTAGTACCTTGGGCGGCTCGTCTTTGGGAACTACAGACTTCGACTCGCGAGGCTTAGGCGGCTCCTCCACCCGTCGGGCTTTCGGTGGTGGAAGTGACGCAATCAGGAGCTCGAGCGCCTCTAGGCTCTCACCTGCATCGACATCACAATAGACACTACCAACCAAGCCAATCTCAGCTGCCGGAATCCAGGAAGCAGCATCCCTCTTGTCAAACAGAGGCTCCAAGTCGATAGGATTTCCTGCCTGGAGGAATACGTCGACGGCATGGGCAACCTGGCGCATATGATTACGCTTGCGCACCGCCAGGCTTAGTCGGTCAAGACGCCCGATCATTTCATCTAGAGCGAGACGATTCCGCGACACGGCACCGAGGAGGTTATCCAGGAGTATGCGCCGCAACGCACGATCGCTACGGGTTAAGCCGGATAAGCCAACGTGAGTAAATAGCCCCAGCTTCTCGTGTAGGCGCTTGAGGCGGCCAATTGCATTGTTGATATCCCTTAACCGATCTTTGAGCCGGGGTGAAAAGCCGTAACCGCCCTCAATGAACGCGCGCGTCTGGGCTTGCTCGTTCCGTAGATGGTTGGTGACTTGACGGCAGCTATGCGTCAAACGCTTCAGGTGCCGTTCGGCTTCACTGGAAGAGTCAGATGCCTTGGCTTCATGGTACGCCTCACAGTGTTGCTCAATGGCAATGAGGGATTCCTGTAAGTCAGGAGCCGCTCGCTCGAATCCCTGGAGTGAAATCTGTGCGCCAACATCTAGAAGCAGGCCACTGAGATAGTAGAGCTCATCATCTTCTTCGATTAACCCCTTGGACATCAGGTAGGAAATGCCTTTTGTCCTTCGCTCAGGCAGTGCGATCCCTTCCTCGTCTGCAATCGACAATGCTTCGATAAAGGTCGCATTTCGCGTGAGGGCATCGCCCAGTTCGATCCAGTCTGCCTCCTTCACAAGTTGAGCCCTCCCTGGTGCTCGCCGTCATGCGATTCACTCTTACCGACGTCCAGGCTAAGCGAATTGTATTCAGCTATCCATGCCAGGATTGTATGCACGTAGCCCATTTTTCCTGTGGCTACGTAGTTGGCAGACTCGCTGCTGCGCTTCACGATGTAGCCTGCGTCTGCCAATGCACGTAGCACCAATTTCAACCGATCATTATTGTCCTTGCCGCTCTTGGACTTGCTGAAAAAGTCGTACCCGCTCAAATCCCAAAGCTGCGTACGATAGGTCGGGTGGTTCTCGATTGAGTCGAGCATGTCGGCGAAGGAGATAGCATCTCCCGGGGCCAAGCAGGTCTCACTGCGCCCCGCACGATTGATCAAACGGATGAAATCGAGACATGGACGTATCTGATCGCGCAGCTCGACCAATTGTGCGGTGGCCGCATCACGATCAACCGGCTCAGAAAAATCGATGAACCGTGCGAAAAATGTGTCGGGAGCCTCGGGTTCGCCGAGTGTCGCCAACTTCCGCCCTAACGGCGCCAGCGCGTTCTCGACACCTTCGGCAAACTCTGCATTGCGCAACTGCCGATGCAGTTCGGGGTAGGCGTACTGGCAGATGAAACAGCCAGAAAGAAGCTTGTTCAGGACATCTCTCAATGGGCTCACAGTGCACCCTCCCCGCCATCATTTCCAAGTGCATCGTTCAGGTCATCAAGCTCATCCATCTCTTCAATCCCGTATTCCTTCACCACGATTGAATCGGTGTCTGCCCTGCGCTCCAGGCTGTAGCGGTTGTTGAATTGCCGAAGAAGCTCAGGTGCCCCCCCAGGGAAACAGGCCAGCATGGAGAGTCCACGTTCATTGAAGTAGCTGACCAGCGCAACATAGTTTTCAGGTGAGAGCTCGAGGGCCTCGTCGATCGGGATCGACATCTGGAAATCTGCATCATTCCGTAGCAGTTCAAACAGCGATACGTAGATCATGGCGACGATGATCTTTGTCAGGCCGGTACTGCTCAGGTGAACGAGCTCAGCGTTGTTCGTCGCTACCTTCACCCTGCCCTGGTCATTGCACGTGACTGAAACATCAAAGCAGTCCGACAGGTTGGACGTGAAGGCGCCATCTTCAATCTGACGTTCGATGGTTCGAAGTGCCTCCATGAAGCCATCAGTTGGAAGGTATTCACCACCCATCCCGCTCCATCGCTTGTATTGCTGTTCGTAGTTCGTAAGGTCATCCCAGAACGACATCTCGTGGATTCGTGATGAGACCTTGAATTCGAACTGACGAATCTGCGCAAAGGAGCTAAGCACTTCGCTCGCTTTTGCCGTCGCGTCACGGCCCAGCTTGAGGATGCTTCGGTGCAGTTGCTGGAGCTTTGAGCGATTGTCACAGAGTTCATCTGATAGGTTTTTGGCTTGGATGATCAGCTTCGTTTTTTGATCAGGATGAGAAATCTCAATGTATTCCTGCAGATTTTGGGCGGCTTCCAACCATGCGAGTTCGAGCTCATAGGTAGCATTCGCAGCATGATTCATGATTTGTTCAATCGCTGCGCCCTGTGGCGTGTGCACCAAACGATCCCTCTGGAAACGCTTGTGAATCTCACGATATAGATCTGTGCCCTTGCGGTGGCAATCCGTACGGCGGCGACGGAGTTTTCCGACCTCATCTTCGATGTCTGATGCCTTCACCGTTGAGGCGAGATGAGCTTCCGCAGCTGCGTCGATTTGACTAAGTTCTCGCAGGACGCGTGACACGGCGTTGAGTTCCAGGTCATCTTCATGCCCTTGAGTGACCAATACTTTTCTGCGCTCAACGATCGCCCTTTGCGAAGCCTGTAACTCCAGTTGCCACTGATCGATGGCACGTTTGATACGATCACGATCGGCATTGGCACGAGCTAAAGCGGCTTTCCGATCGGGTACTGCTGGTACTGTTTCTTTAACCCAAAGCCTGTAACTATCGATCAGCGACTCGTGATCCCGAAGGCTTTTCACCCTCTTTTCCAAATCGGCAATCTCTAAGCTGAGTCGTTTGCTCGCTGTGTCATCGACTCCTGCAGCCAGAAGCTGAGCCTCCATATCAATTTTGGCATTGTGAAGTGATGCCGCTAGCGTTGCATCGATGCGTTTTTCAGTGATTTCTTGGTCTCGATCTGCTTGAGCCAGTTCCTGATCCAGCTGCGATCGCGAACTTTCGCCGGCGGCTTGTATATCGTGGATCTCGCGCTTGTGCCGTTTCTTCAAGTTTTCTTGCTGAGTGGTGAGTTCCTCGAGTCGAGATGCGGCTTCCGAAACGCGTGCTGCTTGTATTTCAGTTTCTTGAGCCAATTCCTCGCGGGCACGGTCAATCAGTCCTGTGTGATCGCTTTTCAGTATTTCCAAATCCAAGCAAGCACTGCTCAGGTCTTTTTGAGTTGTTGATGCCCGAGCGCCAGCTTGTCGTAGTCGATCTTCCACTCCACGCTGCTGTTTCTCCATCAGCTCCATATCCGTGCTGAGCGCCTGGATCTGAGCAGTCAATGAAGCAATCTCGGTTTCAAGAGCGTGAGTACTTGCAACCGCCGTCTGAGGGAGTACCTCAAGGTTGATCTCAACGCCATAGAGATTTTGCTGAACTTCCTCAAGGAATGCGGGATTCAAATCCGTACGCATCAGCGTCTCGACTGGGATCAGTCGAGCAATATTTTCTGTCCAAGTAGGATGATGGCGTCGTAGGAAGCCGAGCAGTGTTTCAGCGCCAGCATTAATTTGGCGCTTGAGGTTATCCCGAGCCTCAACCTGGGCATTCTTCCTCAACTGTAAACCGCTGTATTCCGCGGCTCGTGCCTGCCTTTCCTGCGACAAACCGTCGACTTCTGTTGAGATAGAATTGAGGAGCTTTTGGAGCTCATCAACAACGAGTATCTGTTTGTTGATGCCAGCTTGCGACTCATCCACTAGGCGCTGAGCTGTTGGAAGAGCACTGAGGGTTTTAAGATGGTCAGAGTGAGAAACCTCGCGAGCGTGTGTGGCCGTTGCTTGCAGCTGAATCTGCGAATACTCGGTGAGCTCGCCTTCGTGAGCAGTTTGTGTTCCATCAAGCTGCTTTTGCTGGTTAGCGGCTAGTTCGTTTCGTCGCTGCTGAATGCCTTGTGAAGCTGCTTTGTACTTGGAGAACGCAGCATCTTTGCCATCCGCGGCGACCTGCTTGGCCGAAGCTTCGAGATCCTGATAGACATTACGGATGTCCGCCCCTTGGCGGCTTAGCTTGATCTGATGCTCCTGTTTAAGGTGCAGTTGGTCTCGTATCTCGGGAAGCTGATCAAACTCCTCTGAAAGCTCCTGAGTACGATTTTTCTGATAGACCACAAGCTTTTCTTCGAATTTTTGGAGCCAAGCTTCTTCCTCTCTAACATGGCCAGTTATTACTCCCATCTGACCATTTAGGTCACTCATCCGATCTCTATTCAGATTTTGTAACTGATCGTCTTCTGTATGTAGCTCAGCCAAGGCCGCGGCGCGAATGTTCTGACGTTCCCTCAGCTTTTCATCCAGCATCGAAACGCGGCGCTTTTGTGTCCCCATTTGCCGAATGACGGCGCGGAATTCATAAGACTGGAGATTCAGTTCAAAGATGTCCGGCTTGAGCGAATCCATCAGTAGATAGCCAGCACGGTTGTCGACGACACTCCGGAAGGGTTGTGCGTTCAGCATCATCAGCGTGCGACTTGGATCGGCGTTGTCTTGTTGAAGAATCTCGGCCATGGTCGCTTTCATGGTATCGAAGGTACCACCGCTCTCTATTAGCGCCAGCGTTACCAAATCGATGCCATTGAAATCCTTCCGTTTCGGTGCCAGCGAGAAACCAGATCGGAGGCTCACGACGAGTTTACGCTTGCCGGCATCGGTAATTTTCTCGAGATGAGCTGTGCCGCTATTAAATTGGATTATTTGCCGGTAGTGGTGCGGCTGTAGCTCAGGGGAGCACGAGATACCCAGCTGTGTAAGACGACCGTGTAGATCACTTGGCAACACCAACTGACCGGCTTCGTAATCTCGGTACAAAAGCTCAGGGCTCCAGGCGTTTGAAATCAAACGGTACGAGTACCCTTCCCCGCTGCGGTGCATGATCGCGCAGCGCGCGTCGCCGGCATAATTGAGGTACTCAAACACGATAAAGCTCGATGCCCTTGGCAGGTACCAGTTCGCAAAGCTCTCACGGTTGGTGCTCGCCTTCACCAGGCGTCCAGGAGATGCACCGTAAAATACGGGGATCAATTTGATGAACGATGACTTCCCGATGCCATTTTCACCGGTGACACTGGTGTTTCCGTCCATAACGAGCTCTGCTTTGGCTCCTGCGCAAAGCGAATCGATTAGGACGATCTTGATTAACTGTGACATCGGACGCCTCTCTGGCTGAAACCCTAAGGCAGTACAGCCGATTTCTCGCTCGGCAGTTGCCAAAAATAAGCACCAAATCGATTCCATGGTGCTTGCTCTGTGCAACAACGATATGTAGATATAGGCGACACATCTATGGTGTTTACGTATACAGGTAAACTTTTCGAGCAGATGGAGGTCATCATGAAGCGAGGTAAAGCCATCGAGTCCGTGCGCTGGGATTTGGCATTGAGGTACAGGTTGATCGAGACAGTCGCATGGTGGGAAGGCCGGTTGACTACGAACCACCTGATGCAAAGTTTCGGTATTAGCCGCCAGCAAGCTTCGAAGGACATCAATACCTACATTGATGAGCATGCACCGAGAAATCTGGTTTACGACAAGCATCTCAAGGGCTATGTGCCCAGCAAATCCTTCAAGCCGCTATTCATGAAAGATAGCGCCAGCGCGTACCTTCATCTCTTAAACCAGAACCACGAGCGAGCCCCGCACATCGAAGGTTTAACGCTGGCGTATGCGCACATAGATGTGTTGGACGTACCAGACCGATCCATACGGCCCGAGGTGCTTCGGCCGCTACTGAAGGCCTGCCGGGAGGGCCAACGATTGGAATGTGAGTACGCGTCCTTCCGGACGCCAGAGGGCGAAACTCGGCTCATAGCCCCTCACACGCTCATTCACACTGGCATGCGTTGGCATGTCCGGGCGTATTGCGAAAAGAATGGTGAGTATCGTGATTTTGTGTTGAGTCGGTTCCGCGGCATTCCGGAGCTAATGAATGACGTCACAGAGCACACTCGCTTGCTGGATCCTGGCTGGACGACGCCGGCAACAGTGATTCTGGAAGCCGATCCGAGGCTGAAAGCTGGGCAGCGTGCAATCATTGAAGCCGACTACGGAATGGAAAATGGGCAGCTCGTAATCGAGACCCGCGGCGCCCTGGTTCAGTACATTTTGCATCGATACCAGATCGATACCACTAAGATGCACTTGAAGCCAATGGCACAGCAGATTGTGGTTGCGAACATGGATGAATTGAGCCCCTGGCTTTACTAAAGCGAAGACGATCAGCTGTCTCGGCGCAGTTTGGGTGTGTAAACAAATCACCCACATCGCCGCATGGCCCTGTAGTTCTGCGCGATACGTTTGCACAGTTTCCTGGAATAGCCGAACCTTCGGATCTTCGGGTAAACGTGCTCTCAACCATACACGTGACTACGGTGTATCGAGTTCACTGGTAGACGCACCTTAGCGAATCGAGGAGAAGCGAATGGTCGCGACCGTGCGAGTATTTGGGCTGTGAAGCATGTCAGGCTAATACGCCACGGAGAAAGTGCCGCGAATGCCGGCGAAGCCAGTATGGATCACGCCACTATTCCTCTAACACTTAAGGGTGTTGAACAAGCCCATCTGGTGTCTCGGTCGTTCACTCATACTCCGGATTTGATCGTTGCATCCCCGTTTTCAAGAGCGCAGGCGACCGCGAAAGCAACCATAGCTGCCTTCCCTTCCACCCCGCTCGAGACGTGGCCCGTGCAAGAATTCACTTACCTTGAGCCCGCGCGATGTACCAATACGACTGTCGCTCAACGACGAACCTGGGTTGAAGCATATTGGTCTAGGTCAGACCCTTCATTCACGGATGGGCCGGGCGCCGAGACGTTTCTGGACTTCATATTTAGAGCTCAGTCTTTCTTGGATCACCTTGCAGAGCATCCTGCCCAGGAAGTCGCGGTATTTTCGCATGGTCAGTTCATGAACGCTGTTGCATGGCTGATCGAGCGCAAGCCGCAATGCCTTGATAGTCGAGCTATGGCTGACTGGCGTGAGTATGAGATCACGAACCACGTGCCCAATTGTTGGGGCTACTTGCTATCCAAGGAACCAGACGATGTGGGCTGGAAAATAAGTGATCAACTGAATCCAGATGGCTCGTAGACCTAAGCTCCCAAGAACGCTCCGTATGTGATCTTGTGCATCTCAAAATGGAGGAGCGGTCAAAGGCTCTTTCAGAGAATGGGTATCCAATGCCTGAGGATGTTTCAGCGACGAAGACCACTCATTCGATTAGCACTACGCACCTGGCCCTCGCACACTGTTAAGTTCATCTCGATGGTCGCGTGCATGGAGTACAGCGATACCGTGATAACCTTCTATTGGTCTAGTATGGCGCTCTCCAGCGTATTGACGCTCAAAGGTACTGGCTGAAATCGGGAACGTGTCTATGTCGCTCAAAATTGCTTTTGCTTCTGTGCTTAGAGCGATGCGCGCCGGTAAAGGATTGACTCAGAGAAACCTTGCCGAAGTCAGCAGTCGAACATACGTCTCGAAATTGGAGCGAGCCCAGTCAAGCCCAACGCTAGAGATGATCACGGCTTTGAGTGGTACCCTCAGTGTGAATCCTCTGACCCTCGTGGCAATTACTCTCTGCGCCGAGTCGGGGCAGTCCATTAACGCTCTGCTGCGTCATACCCAAGAAGAACTGGCGGATCTAGCCCGTGAGGGAGTTCTTGAAAAACTGTCGATTTCTTCGGGTAATGAGTTGCTAGTGCCACGCCCCTCTACAAAGCCTTCAAGTCATCGATCAGTGACTAAGCCCCAGCAAGTCGAATTCTGCTTCGCTGAGTAAGCGCTCCTCCCTGCCGCGATACCATAAACAGATAGCAAATTCGCCTACCAGATCCCTGTTGTAAGGGCGATATGACTAAGCAAATCTTCTATTATCGATCAGGCTGCCATTGCGAATATTTTGGTAAACCCTCCCCATCCAGCCACGGCACGTCCTGCTCCGTCCAGATGTGATACTCAGGTCTAGAGCCAGGCTCCTCATCTAACGTAGCTACGCGCACGATCATTGCAGCTGAGCCGATACGTTCAGCTGCAAGGTGCGATCCGCAGTGGGAGCAGAAGTGTCGAATCTTGCCGGGAGATGATTCGAAAGCCCTCAATGCGTCTAGGCCTAGAGTCCATCTGAAATGCTCTCTCAGCATTCCAGCCGTGGAGACATAGGCCGCTGCATGTGTCTTCCGGCAGGTAATGCAATGACAATGGCTGATAGGCAAATCAATGCTGTCGATCTCATAACCTACAGTTCCACAAGCGCAGCTTCCTTTCATTGACCCTCCGGATTAGTCAGAGCACTTCTTGTGCAGTGTTTTCCCAAATCCCCAGTAAAAACGGGACTACACTTGCCCTCCAATCACGCTCTTCCACAGACGCTGAAGCCTGGGCAGTACGCTATTCAGATTTGTAATTCCTACCCTTAGGGAGACATCCGATGAAAGGCGAAGACCCGATCGACATCTATTTCAATGAACCGGCTAAGAGCCTTCTTTTCTCTCTGACAGATAGGAAAGACCCGAACGGCTTGGCTACTGGCTCGGATGATACGTTCAAACACAGTATCTCAGCAGTGTTCACTTTGTGTGCTTCGTTGTTGGATGAGCATACGCCTGACCTGTACTCGGCAGAATGGCAGATGATTGCTGACGCTCAAATACCACTCCTTGATATGTACCGCCTTCCGCGCTCTTTTCCAGAGATGAAAAGCAGGTTGATCGTAGGAGTTGAAGACCTCACTGGCCGTGATGGTGAAATCAGTAGTGGGCTTTTGGCGAATAAACTCGCTGGCTTCTCCTCTGTCCAGCTTTGTGCAATATCGTTCCATGTGCAGCGGTACTTGGTAGCTAGGAAGCGAGGCCATGACTACCAATTTCCGCAGATTCAGTTCAAGGGCTGATCGATCGAGAGGCTTCGTTCTCTTGGCGCGGACTGGAAGGGACACACCTGAACGTCCGCCGACTCCCATATAAAATCTTGAAGGATTTCATTCGGCTCGATAACTGATACGGACAGCAATCGGCTCAAGTAAAAACAAGCCGTCTGTGCCACGCTAATCAGGCTTGCCTATCGATTCGCTAGTTAGAAAAATGTTTGGCGTAGTAATCAATAAGTGCGGACGCCTGCGTTCCCTTCCGAAATGCAAGCTGGCCCTCAATGTCTAACGAGGGCAGCATATGGATGAGCTGATCATCGGCATACATCTCCAGCACTGACTCCGGCTCAAGGCCGTCGCTAATTCGGCCGGTAATCCTTTGCGCAATCTCGATTGCCGCTCCGATCATTACATCGGCGAGCTGCACGGCGGGGCTGCTTTTAGAGTCCACCTGAGTGACCGCGGTGAGCTTGAGCGGAAAACGGATACTCGCGATCTGTGACTGCCGAAACTCAGCCGCGTCGATGTGATCAATTTGCCGCAGCAGCAGATCGTGGTAAGTCAGCAGATTTTTTGACTGGTCATGCTCTACGCAATACGGGCCATCGGCCATTACTTCCATACGGGAGATCAGAGCCATCACAATCTCCAGCGCGATGTCTGTGGTAACGCCAGGTGTAGCGATCGCCCCCAAACACTCAGGGGCTGCATAGACGGCTAATGGGCCTATCGCTTCGGGCAACTCACGCCAGCGGGTTTTACGAGCAGTCACAACGAGGTTATCCAACGCGGCAGGTGTCTTTAGTTTCATCGCATCCTGGAACGCTCTTTCTAGGGACGCCATCGGTTGCGGGCCGAGTAGCTGTGGGCCGATGTAGTAGAGGATAGAGGCCAGAGAATAATTCTGGCCGTCCGCGTAGAAGTCGACTCCCCTCTCGTAATAGAAGGGTTCCACGGCATAGTCGAGAAACTTCAGCAGCAGCATGAAGCGTTTGTCGCAGACATGGGTGACGCATTTGTACTGACCGAGAATGTCGCCCATCAGCCCCAGTAAGCGAGGATGGTTACCCTTGCGACGGGACAACGCGCGATATTTCAGTTCAGGCGCTTGGAGCTTTGGGAAATACTCGCGAATCAGGCGAGCAGCCTCATCGTCATCGATGGCTATCGCCGTTGCGCCCTGGAACGGTTGATCGTGGTTCAGAAGGTCAAAACCCGTATAACCACTCTCGTCAATACGGAAGCACTCCATGCCCGAACCTCGTTGCTCGATATTGGCTGAGATCGTGACAGCCTAGCTCACTGAACTCAATCAAGACCTGGGCAATGCCAAATCCCCTGCGGCGTTGCAGGAATCAGTAATGGGTCATTCGCTGGAACGCTTCAAAGAAACTCTGTAGGTAAGTGTCACTGCCGTAGCCGAAGCCTGCTTCAGTCAGAGGTACACGAAATTCAGGAATCAGCATCTCCTCTGACAGCCGTCTTCTAGCCGAGGAAAAAATATCCAAGCGCCCGTGAATTAGGCGCCGGAATTGGTTCGCCTTGATCGAGTCTTTCAAAGATTCTTCGTCGATGCCTCGGTGCTTGAGAAGTTGAAGAAGACAGAACAGCTCAAAGCGTTCGTAAAGCTGAATCGGGTCGGAAATGCCGGAAAAGCTCGTTGACCAAAGTGGTGTGAGAACTTCCGCGAGCCGGTCGTAAATCGATTTGGAAGCATCACCACTTAGTGATTCCCAGATTTTACTGCCAATGAGATTTTCGAGATGGAAGGGAGATAGCTCCTCCGTGAGAGGAATCCGCACACTGGTTCGATTGGCTACCAGATGCTCCATCAAACCATACAGTTCGGTGAGTCGCCCTGCCCTAGTAAGACCAAGACCGTAACCGTAAAACACGAGAGCGGCCGGGTACCGCTTAAGTTCGATCCACTCCTGATGACCACTGCGTTTTGCATAGGCCTTGGTAAGAAGGGTTTGGATGACCTCTATTATTAGTTGGTGCTCACGCTGAGAGCCCCAGCGTCCGATTACACCGGCGAGCCGAACTAACGACTCTGATGCTGATTCGTACCGCAATACCCAATCTTCGAATTTTCCAGGCCCGTCTCCGTCTGAGCCGTACATGTCTGCCAGCTGCGATGTAGTGCGCTCGGCTTCGCTGACAAACAAGTCATGGAACTGAATACTGTACTCAGGTTTGGCCAGGAGTCGCTTGGCCATTGAGACAGTTAACTCGACGCTCACTGGATTGTGCTGCCGGGACTCAGCGATGGTTGCAACCTTCAAACCTAACGAGCTGAAAAAAGCATCAGCGTCAGCGGCAACCACTATGTTCGCTTTACGGTGCGTAACAAGCTCATGGGCTCGTTCTGATAGTTGACCGCGGGCTAACCAATAGGACGAGTATCGACGGTTGGGCGCGCGAAGTATCGCGCCTCGCAGGGCTCGATCCCACTCGCCCGACCAACCCGCAACGATAAGCCCAAACTCATCAAAGATCCTATCCAGAAGACTATCGAAAGCCTGCGGGTATTCGCCGAGCTCGGAGTCGGTGTTCAGTATCCGAGCGTCCTTGAAATCGCCATGGAGCTTGAGGATGTAACATTGAGTATGGGTCAAGGGTTCAGCACCAGCTAAGCCATCGACAGAACTCACAACGGTTGGTTCGATGCCGACATCTCGCAGGGCGTTCTCCATCAACCGATCAAAGTTTGTGGTGATGATGACGCGCACATGCCCGGTCTTAACGAGGTCGGCGACAGCACGGTGAGCAGGCGTTGGCATTTTGAGGCCCTGCTCTCGCTCATCTTCGGAGGGCTTGAGAAAACCTTCAATGATTGTCTGGCGCTCTTTGGGCGTGCTGGCCAATTCCTCCAGGAGAGTTGAATAGTTAGGCTGTTGGTCGCGCTGTCCCACATACCACTGATGCCAATCTTTTTGATCGCCTGCACCTGCAGCAATGCCAGCGCGCTTAACCAGCTCCAAAGTAATTTCCCAACCAGTAGGAATACCGGCGCTCCGTGACACACCCGATCCCAGCAGGACGGCGTAGACACCTGGATTTTCAAACATAGAGAAGGCGAGCTGGGTTGTGGGGTCAGTAGAGATAATGCTCATGTAAAATCCTTAGTCTGTAATCGTCCGGTCTAGCTTGAGCAGATGCACAGGTTTCTCTGGCTCAGGCGAGCTCGAAACCTAAGGCGGTAAGGACGTCTTTTTCTGCAGGTTTCAGTGTTTTCACGGCCCAGATGAGCAGATGCCGTGGCCGGGAACTGGCTACATACGCGAACCTACCACCTTCGGAAGTCGGGTCGGCCAGCCAGTCCTGCCAATGTGAAAGATAGACACTGCGCTTGAGTGATGAAACGACTACCGTTACATCATGAGTTTCGCCTTTAACTTGGTGAATGGTTTCGTAGCGCAAGCTGTCCACGGAGTTCTGCTGAGCTACGCCCTGATCGAACCGAATTGAGAGCGGCTTATCTCCTTGCCCTGCGGGAGACCTGAGACTGAAATTCCTGAGAGCATCAACCTCTGCGCTGATTTCTGGGAGAACGAAAGATTGATCGGGTAGCCGTCGGATGGCACCTTTAGTAACGGCAGCCCACTGAGTCCAAGTCAAATCCAGATTGCCGGCGCCGGCACTCACCAAGAACTGCAAGCATTGGTGGACGAACTTGCGCCAAGCGAGTTTGGACTCTACGGCGATGGGACAGTAGGGGCCTGTACTCGTCACCTGCATGGCGAGCTTATCTGCGATCCACTCTGCAAACTGTGCCAAAGCTACCTTGAGCTCTTTCAAGCTTCCGCTAGCGGCTGCTACGCATGCCAGAGCCAATGCTTCGGTGCCCGAGAAGTTGTCTCCTTTACGAAAGCGTTGAAGCGTACTGTGGCCACGTGCGACGACCACAATCTCTTGATACCTGCTCGTGAGTTCGATAATCCTCGTTAGGAGTTCAGATGGGCACTTCGTGTACTGGAGCAGCATCGGTTTGACTGGGGCGATATCTGGATTACCCCTCACCCGCTCGATGCGTAGCAAATCGCTGCAGAAATCTACGATGGCCTGCCCGCTTCGCCAATTCGCTGTTAGGGCAAGCTCAGCGAATTTGAGGTCGCCAAGTAGCTCCCTGACTTTGCTTGGATCGGACTTCCTAAACCCGTAGATTGACTGATTCAAATCGCCAACGAAGTGGAATTTGACACCTAGCCCATGAAGGTTCCGAACGATAGCGAGCTGCTCTGCAGACAGGTCTTGGCACTCGTCGACAATGATGAGGGGATATCGCCGCGCTAAGCGCTTGAAGTATGTTGCCAGGTTGGGTCTCTTGAATAACGCTAAAGCAATTGTATCTACATCTCTATAGGTGGCGAATCCTGACTTCCAGAGCCGTTGTTTGGTTGCGATTAGGTCTAGGCGTGTAGGCTTGCTGATCTGTGCAGCATTCAGCTCTGTATCTTGAATACGATCGCCCGTCGAGAACGTGAACCCTTTTGTATCGAGGTCGTAATTGAATTTGCAGGCAGATATCCGCCGTCCACAGATCTTGGTACTGGTGAGAAAAATGTTTGCTTTGTTTTCCAGAACCCTGATTCGACTATCCCCATCCCTTCCTTCGAAGCCGGTGACTTCCTTTGCAACGTTGGCCACCATTCGCGTCAGGATGAAGCTATCAAACGTTGACACTAGATGTGGGTATGCGAGTGGTTCACCGAGGTAGCGTCGCAACCTGTCTTTGAGCTCATCCGTTGCGCTATTCGAAAAGGTCAGGACGGCCACCCCAGATGGGAAAGCAGTCCACTCGTCAATGACCTTTGCCACCATGGCAGCCACAACCTCAGTTTTTCCACTACCAGGGCATGCCTTGAGGTAAATGTGCTGGTCGAGCGGTGCGTCAATATAGGCCTGCTGCTCCTTTGTTAGCTCAATCATTGGGCAGGATCTTCTTCTAACCCGCAAGCCCAAAGGATGGCGTCTCGGATACAAGCGGGCACTTCAAAGTCGCCCTCAAACTTTTCCAGAGCCTCGGCAAATGCCTGCGCATATATACCTTTGCCAATTTCTTTTGAATCGATACGGTCAAGCAGGTTGGCCGCGTAGCCTGCTCTCTCGAGGCTTGTCATTCCACCAAAGTCCAGCTCCGCATTAGCTCGTAACCCTGGAGCAACGGTTCCTTCCTGTGTTGGCCAGAGGTCGGCGGCAACAGTAAACATCGTTTGAAGATTCGCCCCCTCCATCGCGATATCGTATTCGAATGTTTTGTACTTGCCGGCGAATAGTCGGGCGAATTGGGATTGGTCGATTTTGGGAATGTGGGCTAAAGCGTGGTTGTCACCAACCCGGATGTCGTCAGCATGCGGCAAATACGGAACCGTCACCTGCCCACCGTTCCCGTCGTCGACTTCAACCGTTTTTGGTGGATCGTTGTCAGTCAAACCGGCACACCTTACCGGCACGTTTTGACCTGTACTTTCATCAGTCACGTCGCAAAACAATTGCATGAAGTGCTTGAAATAGATTCCGCCGAGGTTGATGACTGACACACCGTAATCCTCTAGCGAGTTCTTGCCCTCCCCGCGCTGACCGAGAACCCAGCGTGCCAGCTCGGGTACTACAATCGCCTCGGCGATGCCCTCAACCAAGATGGCTCCTTTGGAGAAAAGCAGGTTGGATTTGGTGACGTCTAGCCACCGATCTACAAACTTCCGGCTTTGATCGGGAAGGCCACATGTCCGCAGGGGGATCGCAACAGGGGTGCCAGTGTTGGAAATATGGATGATCTGATCGACTGATACTGCTGAAGCAATGACTGTTGAGTGCGTAGTGATAATTACCTGGATGCCTTTTTCCTTGGCAACTGAGCTGAGGTGTTTCAGTAGGCGGATTTGAAGCTGGGGATGCAGGTGAGCTTCTGGCTCTTCGATTAATAGGAGCCGAAGGTAGGTTTCCTCTCCCCGTTCTTCCTCCACCTCCAGTACCAGTTCCGCCAAGATCGAGGCAATGTAGAGTAGGTTGTTGTAGCCGAGGCTGTTTTCTTCAAGTGATCGGAACTGAGTTGCATCAGCTTCAGCTAGATTGGGGAAGTAAAGTAGTCGCAGCCCCTCAACGATGCGAGAAAAGCTCACCTCCGAGAACTGAATCAGCGTGCTTTGGGAGAGGTGCATCCCCAAGGCTGCCTTGAGGCTTTCTCCAATTCGTTGGTTGGCCTGCTTGATTGCGTATTCATCGCTTTCGGATAGCTCCTGGTTGAATACGCCAACACGGTGTTCTAGGGGGTGAAGTGCGCCCTCCTTTCGAGCCGTCTCAAGCTCCTTCCGGCAAAGCGCCTTCAGGAGCCTGGCTAGCCGAGACTGTCGTCCATCCCTCAGCTTGGTTTCTGCATCGCGTAGTGGCGGCAGGTAGATGCAATGGATGAGATCGAGCGTCTCGGTTTCCAGGGAAGTGGTACGCTCGTGGCCACCATAAATATGGTGTTTGAATCGCCCACGAGATTCTAGATTTAACGCGGTGAAGGTGAGTTTCGCTTCGTCATGGTCTCCACACCAGTCTTCGAATGCGATGACGTCATCCTCATCAAGATCAGCAAAGGTGGCTTGGATTTCTATCTTCTCTACCGCTGTCGCTCCTTGGTCGAAGCCGCGATGAAAGTCCCGCTCGTTGATCAGGCGTTTACCAGACTCGGAGTCATTGAAGAGCTGGCGGACAGCAGCAATGACCCCTGTCTTCCCCGCTCCGTTCTCGCCAACGAGGATGTTGAGGCCGTCGTGGAATTCTATGGTGAAGGGGTCGCCGAAACACTTAAAACCAGCGATGTCTAGGGTGCATAGATACATGAGAGTCCTTTCTTACTTTTTGGGATTTAGTCGTATGCCATACGGGCGCAAGGGGGCACGTTCAAAAGCTTTCGGTGCCATCAGCTGAATATGCCTCCAAGCTGACATCAACCGCCCTGTCCAACCTGAGTAGCGCCCCACTCCCCAGCGCTTCTTCGGCATCAATACAAGCTGCCGAGTCAGCGAAGATCACGATCGCTTTCTGCCCTGTCTTTGAGCTCGGGTAGATGATCCCGTCTATCTGTGCTCCATCGTCCGTACGGTAAACATGTCGAAAATATTCAGTTACCACCTGGGTGGGTACGTACTCAGCGTGTGCCCTTTCACTGCGCTCAATCGGCTTAGTGAAATCGTCGATAAAGTTATTCATGAAACGGTAATAGTTACGCAGTTTCTGGAGTTTCGGATCGAATAGACTGGGGACAGGAAGCGACTTCGATAGATCCACCACTCTGAGATCTCGAAGCGTAGTGAACTCACCAGCGGCTACCTTCTTCCCCTTCGCATTGTCAGGTTCGAAAATCTCACGTATGGCTGTATCGAGATCAAATGCTCCATAGAACATCGGAATGCCAACTGGGCTCATTCTATTGGGCATATTTGCTATTTCGGCAGGAGGTGGCCCGAGATCCTTAGCCAGTGCTATGACCTCATCCTGGCTCACGATCCGAACGCGATAAACTTTTTCCCCGGCCGGAACCGTATCGACAAGACCTAGACTCCCCACCACTCGGCCCAGTGTTTCCAGGATGTCAACTGGGTTCATTTCGTCGTGCTGGTCACGATCGTATGCTGAGTTGACCGCCCTAAAGAATACGAATCGCGCGGTGTGAGTGATGAATTCGCTGAAGCTCTGCCAGCCGTAAACCAATATCTTGTGAAGGGGGAGAGAATACGGATCTTTCTCGCACCATCCTGTGTCATGAATTGACGCGGCAATCGTATCTAGAATCTCTTCAGGGCAATCGGGGCCGATGTCGTAGAGCAACTCGTAAATGTTGTAGACATCACCCTGCCACCCACCTTCTCGAGTCTCGTAGGCAAGTCCTTCATTGGAGGGGTCGCCCCACTCCAAGCAGAGGCTGTTCACCACGTGCTCTATCACATTATCCATGGTTGATACGCTGACTAGCCTATGGCAGTAGGAGCAGGTACCGGGACTACGATTACTCCTAACGAACTTTCTCAGCCCGACGTCTTGAATGCACCTCTCGCAGACGTAGGTATCCTCAACGCGTGAGTAGCCGCGCTCCATTTCTTCTTCCAACATCCGTTGAACTCTACCCATCCCTTAATTCTCACACGGTCAAAATTTTAATCGTCTGGAGCCGGCGCAGAAGTTGATGCATACCACAACCCTAGATCCCATAGACCACAGTCAACGGTACAGGCGGATCAGTATCTCAATGCCTAAATTCAGCGGCGATTGAACAAATGCACTCAGTCGAGGCGATTGCACAGATGCAACGCCCCTTCACCTGTCTACTCATCAGTCCTCTCCTTGGAATTTGACCTCCTCCATAATTCGTGGAAGCGACATTTTCTGAGGCGCTTCAGGGTTGCGTTTCTTACTCAGGGTAATTGTTAGCAAACACTTTTTTCAGAGCATCTAGACGGCGCTTCACCCCTATTTTCGGGCTCAAAGTGATTGCCTCCTCATAGGCTTCGATCGCCTGACGAAACTCCCCCAGCATCTCGTGCGCAAGGCCTTGCACCTTCAACGCATTGGGTTTCCATGCAGGGTTGGAGTCAGCACCAAGTGACCTGGCCCGCATCACAGCTTCAAGCGCCTCAGTGGCACGCTCATTAGATACGTCTTCCTCCCCGAGGATCTTTTCTGCTGCGCGGATGATACGGCTGTAGTCGGAGCAGTCGAGATTGGCCTTGTCCAAATTATTGGCGTCGACGAAATTGCCGGTGCTGTCATACCTGAATTTGCCGACGCCTTTGACGTCAGCGATCAGGAGCCTCCTCTCCTCGTCGAAAATGTACGTTTCAAGGCCTTGCGTGCGGGGCGTCACACAGAACAGTTCTTCACCCGTTTCCAGGTCAAAAAGGATGACTTTATAACCGTGCTCGGTCTTGCTATTAGCGGTGGCGCAGTACGCTAGCTTTCCATTTTTTGAGATACCACTCCCGAAGATATTGGCCGTCAGCTCTTTCGTGACTATTGGAGTGCCGACGCTATCGAACACATTGAAAGTACCCGACAAAGAGCTCCCCCAATGCCAGTCTTCGAGACAGAACGATCCGTTGTCAGCAACTGATCCATTGTTTGGTCTTTGCATTTGACCATGCGCAGACACAACATCGCCGGCAAGATCAGCTAGGACATATTCCCCATAACCGGTTTCACGATGCCCTCCTCGGCCAGCCACAGGATCCGAGTCTCTCCAAGAAATCGCCCACTTCTTGGATTTGGAAAGACTATAGAGCCCACCGTACCCGATCGTGCTGACACTCAAGTAGGGCTTGTCTAGCACTATCGTCTGAGTGCTGGATTGAATTGCCTTTCCTTTCGGTGGGATTACTTTCTTTTTGTTGAACAGCCAGTCGAAAATTCCCATCTGTGCTCGGCTCCTTAATCCCTAACAGTCGTGACGCGCTGGTGGAAACCAGCAATGCGATAAACAAGGTACGCCCTTCAGCTACACAGGTCTGCAGACCCTGGTGGCTAGCACTGACAAGGCGTACGTCGTGAGGGCGTGCTGTCACGCCGCCTAGGCATTAGGAATCTTGCGTGCGTTGTTTAACGAAATCGGCTGAACTCTAGGCGCAATGGCATTGCGGCTTACCTAGCGCATAGGCCTAGAGTTACGAACTCAGGAAAGCTGCGTCCAGCCTGCCGCAGCCCAATCCAAATTCTCAGGTATTAGGTAGCGATTGCTGGCATCTGCAAGTCTCTGGTTAGCCATTTCCGCTGCGACCCCGAACAGCAATTTAGAGGAGTCTTCATCTGCACTCTGGGTACTGTGTTCAGCTGGTGTCAGCAGCCATTGAGTCGCTTTTGTAGGGTTCATCGTGGCTCTGCCATCGTTTACCTGAATGGCTACAAACTCCTGCCGCATGCGTTTGCCCTGCGGGCCTTGCCACAGCAACATTGCGCCGATTAGCGCGCCCTCGCCGAGCTCAGGAGCTTTGAGCGTCGCGGCCAAACCACCAAAGTCATACTCGCAGGCTTTACCCAGCAGGTACTGCATCAACTTGGAGTTGAGGTCGAGCATGTGGGTGCCGGGACGGTTGGCGGCCAGCATTCGATCTAAGGTGACGTCCATGCGTTGTGGGGCTTTGCGCGAAAGCCCCATCTCCCGCATCACCTGGTCAGAGAGGCGTATACGCAGTAGCCGCTCTTTATGGCTCCGCTCTGCGATTTCGATGCCGAGTTGATCGAACATTCCCAAGACAAAGCTATAGAGGTGATCAGTGGTGATTACTAGCTCGTCACGCAGTTCACTTGGGTCGCTGGTAGCGGCGTGGACGAACAACTCTCGCTGTTTGGCGGCAGCGGTACGTGCCTGATTCAAGGCTTCGTCGATACGCTCTCGGGTTCGGTCGATGCCGAGCTTTGTGGCTTCTTGGAGGATGCTTTCAACATCAATAAGCTCCGCGAGCTGACCAAGGATCTCGTCTTTCAGACCGTCATTGAACTCATGCTTTTGAACCCTGGCTAAGTCGGTCACCACACTGTCGATGCGCTCGTACATCAAGTCGACGATGCTCTGATCCAAGCTATCGGATTGCTGGATGTTGAACACAACAACCTTCTTTTTTTGCCCATATCGGTACAAGCGACCGATGCGTTGTACCAAGCGCATGGGGTTCCAAGGTAGGTCATAGTTGACCATGACGTGGCACTTGCTTTGAAGGTTGATGCCTTCCCCACCTGCTTCAGTCGAGATCAGGAAACGCCCTTGCTCCTCAAAACGCTTGATGGCTTCGCGCCTGTCAGCATGCTGCATAGAACCGTTGATAAGTTCGACCCGGTCACTACCATAGAGGTCGGCCAAGGCGTCCCTGAGATAGCTCTGGGTCGTGCGGTATTCGGTAAATATCAGTACCTTCTCGTCAGAATTGGCAGCGTTGATTTTGCCGATAATATCTTCGATGAACAGCTTCAATTTTAGGTCGTTGGCCTTCAGCGCTGCGGCCTCAGCAATAAGATCCTTAAGCAGTTGCACCTCGCCGGCAAAGAACTCACGAGCATCGCTTGTGAATTGCTCCTCCCACTCACCTAGATAGCGCTCATCGCTTGCCTCATCATCATCAGCAGTAACGTTTTCTTGATCGTCTAGGAGACGTTGAAGCCGATTACACAGGGCCCGGTGAATGGCTGCCGCGCTGGACGCCGCCAGTTTGCGATAAACCGTCATTACGAACCCGATGGCGTTGCCCGTACGCCCGAGCGACTCGCCAGCGTCATATCCTTTGCGCAGATAAGCCTGAAGTGTTTTATCGAAGTCTATCGATTCACGGCTGCTTGGCACTTGCAACGCGCTAGTGATCTTGCCTTGGAAAATAAAGTTTCCTTCCGCATCTGTGACATCCGCCTTGTGGTTGCGAAACACCATGTCGTGCAGGATTTCAGGCTTCAGATTGAGCGCTAGGAGCTCGGTACGCCGCTCCGGTCGCAGGAGCTCAAGCAGCGCCACAAATTTGTCCTGCATACCCTGGTGTGGGGTGGCACTCAGCAACAACATGTGTTTGGTATGGTTGCGCAGGTTTTTCGCCAAATCATACCGTTCAGAGCTATCCAGCTTTAGCCCATATTGGCGGCGACTAAGTCGATGACCTTCGTCAAATATCACCAAATCCCAAGGTTCGGCCTGAAGCAGGCTTTCCAAGTGATCTGCTTGCTTGAGCCGATCCATCGACCCGATGACGCAATCGTGCATCTTCCATTGACGGGACTCATTGATGAAAAAGTCCTCACCATAGATCTCGAAGTCTTCGATCTTAAACTTGTGATACAGCTCTTCTTGCCACTGCTTGGTCAGGCCAGCGGGTGTGATCAGAAGGATGCGTCTAGCAAGATCTCGTTGCCGCAGTGCATGCAGTAGCATCCCGGTCTCGATAGTTTTCCCTAACCCCACATCGTCGGCTATCAACCAGTTGAAGTTGCCGGAAGCTAGGATGTGGTGCACCAAGTGAATCTGGTGTGGCAACGGCTCAATCTCAAGGTGGGAAAGGGCTCCGGTATTTTCATTCCATACCTTGATGGCGTAGGCCAGCATCCGCAGACGCATGCGTTCTGCATCGCGCACTTCGCCTTTCTGGGCGGTGCAAAAGCGATGCTTAACGCCTTTCACTTGTCTCAAATATTGATAGGGCAGCCAATGGCGCTCACCACGCTCAGGGAAGTCAACCAACACCTGCTCGCTGCCTGCGAGGATGCGTTGTTGCATGACAACGCCCTGCCCCAGTGAGCGAACTCCGCTGAATGGGTTTTGATCGACCACGTCCATGCCGTTCCTAAAACCCGAGCGCACAGCTGATGCATCTACATAGGCAAGCTTCCTCTCGGGGCTAAACCAGTGAACCTGAAGCTGGTCACCAGACTCCTTAGCAATGGCCATTTTGACGATGCCCCGGCGTTCGCTCTCGCCACCGGGTAAGGTTTGGCTGACCCAGCAGCCTGGAACGTGGGTAAGTCTAAGGGGCTTCATGCGCGGATCCTTCTCCTAACAGTTCAATGCCTGGCGTAGATTGGTCGATAGTCAGTGCGTAAACAGTCGCTAGTGAAGCGCTTAAGGATTCAGCTGCAGTGCAATCGTCATCTTCGTCCGTGATCTCATCATCCGACTCAACGTCTTCGAGGCATTCAGTTTCTTCAATCTTCTTTTTGCTCTTCTTAGCATTGATCGGTGGCGGCTCTTCCGCGGGGGGCGGCTTGTCACTGAAATAGCAACTCGGCTCTTGCGGGTGCTTGGTAACGAACACACCATAGCTGCGCAGAATTTCGGTCTTCTCGATTTCGAGTAGATCGCTCATCCCCAAGTCGCTGTACTCTTCAGCAGGCAGACTTCGAGGGTCGCAGAAGTCAAAATGCTGGTTGGCGGGTAAACAACCGTGCAAATTTGCGAACCTGAACCACAGGTATCGCGCGAAGGCCCTAAATGCCCGGCGTAAGGTGTTGTTCTCATACCAGGCAGCGAAAAGGCTTTCCAAGAAAACCTCAAGCTCTTCCACCTGTGGCAAAAATTCGAATGAGCGTACGATCAGCAAGGCCATAGGCCAGGAAAGCACTTGGTGAGATAGACGGCTACTGCCCGTTTTGTCAAAAGCGATCCAGTAGATATCGTTCTCGGCCCAAATAACCTTGATATGTGATGCGAGGATCAACTCCTGGGGAGAGAGCCCTTTGTCGATCTCTCTCTCCAGTGCAAGTCGAGTTGCGCCCCAGCCGCTCATAACAAATATCTGCTGAACCAATGGAAGAGTGCTGAGCGGCCAATTGGCGTTCCCGATCAACTCGGCAGCTTTTTGGAGCGCCCGGTCTTCGCGTGAGAGCCGGTCAGCGAAACCGTCTTTTTCTTCGTCGTCTTCGTCGTCTTCGCCGTCAAAAACTTCATCCGGGTCAAATGCATAAGCTGCATAGTCATCGTCAACGTCGCGGAAATCATCAACGACGCTAAGCGCTTCTGGTTCGTACTCTGTCTCAAGCTCGATAATCGACAGGCCGTGCAAACCATGATCAACGTCGTAGTCATCTTCCGGCTCCCCTAGCTCGAAGCTCTTCGGGGCGGTCGAAGTGGTCAGATCTAAGCCAGACGATTCATGGCAATCGTCTTCGTCATCCTCAAGGTCGTCTGGTATCTGAAATGTCGAAGGGCTAGTGCGGGGCGCTATCGTACGAATCGATTCTAATGAGGATGCGTCAGCTGGTTCAGAGGATGTCGATTCCGGTGAATGGGTGACGCGCATTAAACGCGTAGATCTGCTAACCATCTTGACGGTCGTGAGTCCGCTATTCGGCTTCGCGGTGTTCCTGGGGCGGGCGAGTTTGAGGACGTTTTTGGGAGTGGTTGGAGTAGTTGCCTCGTTCTTTTCAGCAACAACTCCGGGCATCCCTTCGACAACATCTGTGGTGGTGTTCGGCCCAACACCGAAAATACTGTTATCGACGCACCCAGCATGCTCGGGTGATATTGATTGATGCGATTTTTCCCAAGAGAGTTGGTCTGGCTGTGGCAAAGAATGAGAGGACGCCTGTTCAATGAAATAAAACGAATCTTTGGCTGCTCCCGCCAATGTGTTTCCTGTAGAAACTGTAGACTCGTCCAATGCGGCTAGAAGACTGGCTGAATCATCGAGAAACGCCAAATCGCTCAGGGAAGGAAGGTCGTCGCAAATCGTCTCCGAAGAAATTGTATCGACGAACGCCTGCTTTTGGCGTTTCAGCATCAGTCCGCGCTGTTCGGCCCTGGCGCTTTCCGTAGCGCGCCCTTGGAGCCTGTAAACGCGGCTGAGTAGGCCTAGATCGTCAGGCTCCTCAGACCTATCTATTGACTCCAGAAGAAGAGACTCGGCCGCGTCCAACTGCCCAGAAGCAACTAGGCTGTTGACGTCTTTAAGCAAGGCCTCGTTACCTCCCTGCTTACTCTTGATCGATAGCCCGCCAGTTGTCTGACGCGTACGGAGACTCAGGATCTGCCCAAGCTTACGCTGGATATCATCTGCAGCCTGATGGTTTTGCAGGAATTCGCTGAGGAGTCGCTTGGCCGCCTCATTCTGACCATGAGTGACTAATAGGGAGATCGCTTCGATCAGCCCCGCCGAAGAGTGGCCCTCAAGGCAGGTGCGGATCTCCTTGCCCAGAACATGTGGATCCGGCGAGGCGTACGCCCAAAGGTGGTTTAGAAGCAGATCCCAATCCATTTAAATTGAACTCCATGATGATGCTGCCTCAACCTCTTAAAATCTAAAGCACAGAAGCGAGAACTGCTCATAGGTCTTATCGTCTTTATAGCATTTACAGTATCCAGATCGGGCAGCTGGGTAAAGGCAAACAGCCATCAGTACGTCGCTTTTCTTTTTCTTCTGACGATCTTCGGTTGTTACATCTGTGACTATGGCCCGATGCGAAGGCCCTCAGCATTTTCGACACATAGGTGTAACGCAATTTTGTGCGATGTAACACACCCAACGTTACAGTGAGAAAAGTACGTTACAAGCCAATGGATATGGGGGTGTGAGCTCTGAATTGTGCTTTTGTGGGAGCCCGTTTTGTTGCAAGCGCCAGCTCTTCTGATACAGCCGTAACGCCACAGGCACAAGGAAATGCGCGATGAACCTCCTCTTTCAAGGCCCCTATATTGAATTTCTCTTGAGCCGCTCTCCGCTCCATTCAGCAGAGATTTTTGGGTACGGCTCTTCAACGATGTTGTTTAGCGACCAAGGTCGGCTTTACCGCCTCACGAGACAAGGATGCGGACATAATTTTGTGGCAATCGAGTCCGCCCTGGGGAACCCAAACGTACCTAGAGTCATAAAGGATTTCGGCCCCGTCGCGCCTTCGGATGAGGACAAAGATGATTTCTATTGGCTAGCACAAATCGAGTGGCTTCAAGATCTCGATCCGGCCGATGCGAAGACCCAGAAGCTGGAAGCCTTGCTGATCGAACTTACAGACGACGAACCTCAGTTATTTGGAGGTGAATTGGAGCAGTTTGCTTACCGTTGCGTTGAGCTTGCCAATGAAGGATCTGAATTTAGTGGCCTACTCAGGACACTCGCCACCATGGCAACGTTCGCATTGGCGCATGAAGCTATGGCTGACATTAAGCTCGATAACATCATGCTACGACGTAAGCGGCCAGCGAACACACCTTCAGAAATCCGGAATTAAGGGCGATGGTGTCCGCCTATTTTTAAGCGGACGCGATCACCCTTATCGCCAGGATTTCCATGCGCCAACGAAGCTCCTATCCCAAACCCTTCAAGGCCCAGGTCGTGCAGGAATGCCTGAAACCCGGTGCTTCAGTTTCCAGCGTCGCCATCAGCCACGGCATCAATGCCAACGTGATTCGCAAGTGGCTCCCGATTTACCGTGATAAAGCCGTCGCGCCACTTCCCGCGTTTGTACCGCTGCAACCGATGCCTAAACGGCAAGCTGATGAAGCTGTGGTCATCGCACTGCCGCTGGGCGACAAATCCATCACGGTCAAATGGCCCATCTCTGACCCGGACGGCTGCGCACGTTTTATTCGCAGCCTCTCGCAATGATACGCATCGACGCCATCTGGCTAGCCACCGAGCCCATGGACATGCGCGCCGGCACCGAAACTGCATTGGCCCGCGTGGTCGCTGTGTTCGGTGCGGCGAAGCCGCACTGCGCTTATCTGTTCGCCAATCGCCGGGCCAACCGGATGAAGGTGCTGGTGCACGATGGCGTGGGCATCTGGCTTGCCGCGAGGCGTTTGAACCAAGGCAAGTTTCACTGGCCTGGCACTCATCGCGGCTTGGAAGTCGGGCTCGACGCTGAACAACTTCAAGCGCTGGTGCTCGGTTTGCCATGGCAGCGAGTTGGCGCTAACGGAGCAATCACAGTGATTTAGCCTCGCTTTTCAGCTGTCGCAGGTGGATCGCTTTGGTAAAATCCACGGTATGATTTCCTCGCCCAATCTCGACCAAATGACACCCGAACAACTGCGCGCACTCGCTGCGCAGTTGCTGTCGAAGGTCGACACCATGGGCCGAAAAATCCATCGTGACGAGACGATCATCGAGCAACTCTCTCACGAGATTGCCATCCTCAAGCGCCACAAGTTCGCCAAGCGCAGCGAGCAGATCAGCCCAGCGCAAGGCAGGTTGCTGGATGACTTGCTCAACACCGACCTTGAGGCTATCGAGGCAGAACTGAACGCGCTTCGTCCCGCCCCAACGTCAGATGAAACCCGCCAAAAGCCCAAGCGTGCGCCGCTGCCGCCGCAGTTCCCACGTACCGTCATTCGTCACGAGCCAGAGAACACCCAGTGTGCCTGCGGGTGCCAGCTTCAGCGCATCGGCGAAGACGTCAGCGAGAAGCTGGATTACACACCTGGCGTGTTTACCGTTGAGCAGCATGTACGTGGAAAGTGGGCCTGCCGCCAGTGCGAAACACTGATCCAAGCACCGGTGCCGGCCCAGGTGATCGACAAGGGCATCCCGACCGCAGGCCTGCTGGCGCATGTGATGGTAGCTAAATTCGCTGATCATCTGCCGCTGTACCGGCAAGAAAAGATCTTTGGCCGTGCAGGCCTGGCGATCCCGCGTTCAACGCTGGCTCAGTGGGTGGGCCAAACTGGCGTACAGCTACAACCGCTGGTGGATGCACTGCGCGAAGCGGTGCTGGCTCAGCGAGTCGTGCATGCCGATGAAACGCCGGTGCAGATGCTAGCGCCCGGAGAGAAGAAAACGCATCGAGCTTATGTCTGGGCTTATTGCACGACGCCGTTCTCGGCCCTCAAGGCGGTGGTCTACGACTTCAGCCCCAGCCGCGCCGGCGAACATGCGCGTAACTTCCTGGGCACCTGGAACGGCAAGCTGGTCTGTGATGACTTCGCGGGTTACAAGACCAGCTTCGACCTGGGCATCACCGAAATCGGCTGCATGGCGCATGCCCGCCGTAAGTTCTTCGACCTGCATGTAGCGAACAAAAGCCAGTTGGCCGAACAAGCGCTGCACTCAATCGGCGGGCTGTACGAAGTCGAACGGCAGGCCAAAGACATGAGCGATGAAGAACGCTGGCGATTACGCCAAGAAATAGCGGCGCCCATTGCACAGAAGTTACATGAGTGGATGCTGGGTCAGCGCGACCTCGTGCCCGAGGGCTCGGCCACGGCGAAGGCTTTGGATTACAGCTTGAAACGCTGGGTAGCGCTGACGCGCTACCTGGACGATGGATCTTTGCCCATCGACAACAATCAGGTCGAGAACCAGATACGGCCATGGGCACTCGGACGCTCGAACTGGCTGTTTGCCGGATCGCTGCGCAGCGGTAAACGGGCGGCTGCGATCATGAGTTTGATCCAGTCAGCGCGTATGAATGGGCATGATCCGTATGCCTATCTGAAAGATGTGCTGACGCGGCTGCCGACACAGCGTGCCAGTGAGAGCGGGCAGTTGCTGCCGCATCAGTGGGGGCCGGCCTGACTTACGCAAGGCGAGGTGGGCGGACGCTTACGCGAGAAGAAGACTGTAGTGAGTTCGTTAAGGAAATCGTGCTCCAGCAGCTATGGGGCGGGAGGAACTCACGGCCCATTGTTGACGCTAGGTCAACGCCGCTCGGATTTCTGACGTCGTTCAATGAAGAAGTCGAGATCGTCACTGACGCCCCTAATTACTAATGGGAGCTTATTTTGCGACTTGGTTTATGAGGACGGACGCTGGCCCAGGATCGTTCGTAATTTTCCTACCGATGCAACGACGCTCAAGCCAACCCGCGAAGGTGCGGAGTTGCCACACCACGCTTTGCTCGATGCCAGGATTATCGCTGGCATGTTTGCAGCTGTGAGCTGAGTGATCCAGCAGTGTCATTCCGCTTCTGCTTCGCGCTCATCAAAATCCAATTGCGCCTTGACGACTGTTGCCAGATGCACAATCGTCCAGATATGTAGAGCTTTGAAAGGTTCTTCCAGTGTCCGCCCCAGCGGCGTGATTCGATACTCCACCCCCACTTGTGAAGAGGGTATGACACGGCGCGCAAGGATCCCGTTGCGTTCGAGCCTTCTGAGCGCCTGAGTCAGCGCTTTTTGAGTGATACCGTCCAGGCACCGCTTCAGTTCGTTAAAGCGAAGCGGCTTTTCACACAGTGTCGTGAGAATCAACATCGTCCACTTGTCACCGATCTGATCCAACAAATAGCGGCTGGGACAGCTGGCCGTCCCGCTTGATATGTCGATGTTGGTATTATTCATGGATCACGCCCCGCGCGCGCATGTGGTGTATTTGGATATACCTGATTACTTTAAAGTACGTAATTGTTATTTGATCCGCATCTTATACCCTGAGGCCTCACTTAACTTAGGGTGTTAGCCATGTCCTCTCAATACGATCAAGAAGCCGCTGACAAGCTTGCAGTCGCCGAAGCTTTATATGACTACGCTGCAAGTATTGATCTTCGTGATGCCGGGCTTATGGCCACGGTGCTTACAGATAATGCCGCTTCTGATTTCCGGCCCGCAGCAGCCAAAGCCGGTTTCGAATACCCTGTTCTTGAAGGTCGTGACACCATCGTACAGGCCCTCATGACGTCACTTAGCCGAGTCGATACCACGCACTCTGTGAACAATCCCCGCGTCACCCTTGAAGGGGATAAGGCGGTACTGGATGCGTTGGTAGAAGCCCAACATGTTTTGAAAACTGATCACTCCCGTTCCTATCTCATGAAAAACCGTTACGACGTGAAGCTGGTCAGGCAGGGTGAAACCTGGCGCATTCAGCACATCGTGGTGGACAACGTCTGGCGGACGGGAGATCCCGCAGTCCTCGCCGGTATTTGATCTGATCAGGCCCTTGAAACTTTACTCTCGTGCTGAATGCGCGCAGCGTCTCGTGAGGGCGGTAGCCCGAAGACTTTTGCGTAATCTCGGCTGAACTGGGTGCTGCTTTCATACCCGACTTCAAAGGCAGCCGCAGTGACGCTTCTGGCGTTGGCAACCATAAGGGTGCGAGCCTGAAGCAGGCGTACACGCTTCTGATATTGCAGAGGGCTCAGCGTGGTTACCGCCTTGAAGTGTCGGTGAAATGCCGAAACGCTCATCGCTGCTTTCTCTGCCATATGTTCTACCCGAATAGATTCGGCGAAGTCGCGGCGGATCCATTGAATGGCCTGATTGACGCGGGCCATCGCAGAGTCCGGAGCGGCGATTTCACGCAGCATCCAGCCGTGAGGGCCTTGGAGTACACGGTAGAGGATCTCGCGTTCGTATGCGGGCGCCAGGGCGGCGATACTTTGCGGGTCACCCATCAAGCGCAGCAGGCGCACCCAAGCGTCCATCAACTGAGGCGTGACCGGCGCTACTGAAAAACCCGGATCTTGGTCATGGCGATCAGCCGGAAGAGGTAGGTCGGCCAGCAGAGTGGTTAGCACCACCGGGTCGAGCGTCAGACTTACCGCGAGATAAGGCTCTCCGGTCGACGCCGGATGAACTGTGCCCACGGCGGGCAGCTCGATGGACATCACGAAGTACGTCGCCGGGTCATAGTGCAACGTCTGCTCCCCGACGGTCATGGTTTTACTGCCCTGGAGAATCAGGTTGATCATCGGCTCGTAGACGGCGGCCAGCATGTGCTCGGGAATCTCACCCTGCACCATGGCTACCCTGGGGATTCCTGTCTCAGTGCGCCGATTTTCAGCACTTGAGGTCAGGGCTCGCAGTTCATTCAATTGTGTGGTCATGGGCTGGATCCTGCCCGGCTCGTTTGAGACTTGGCAAGCAAAAAGCAGAAACAGGCAGGTTTCGAGTAGGAATGGCCACGTTCTGGATGGCCGGGGACTCTACTGTGGAGGCTCAAGTCATCGACACGGGAAGTGCACCATGGGCGTCATCGTTATCACCGGAGGCAGTCGCGGCATCGGCGCCAGCGCTGCTCTCCATATTGCCGAACGGGGGATGGGCGTCATCCTTACCTACAACCAGAATCCTGATGCAGCTCACCAGGTCGTCCGGCAAATTGAGGCCGCTGGCGGCAAGGCGGTTGCGCTGCGGCTGGACGTGAGTAACACCTCAAGCTTTGCTGCATTTCGTGATGCCGTGGTCTCCGCTCTGGAAATTACCTGGGGTACAAACACGCTGGCAGGTCTGGTAAATAACGCAGGCTACGGTCTGTTCAACCCGCTGAAGTCAGTCAGCGAGGAGCAATTCGACGGTCTGTTCGCAGTGCACCTCAAGGGGCCTTTCTTCCTCACTCAAACGCTGCTGCCGCTACTTGAAGATGGCGCGAGCATCGTCAACCTGACCAGTGCCACAACACGCGTCGCGACAGCAGGGGTCGCGCCGTATGCGGCCTTTAAAGGCGGTCTCGAAGTGCTGACCCGCTACATGGCGAAAGAATTGTGTGAGCGCGGTATTCGTGCCAATGCGGTTTCGCCTGGTGCCATTCGTACTGAGCTGGGGGGCGGTTTGAACGATGAGTTTGAAGCCATGCTGGCCGGTCAGACAGCACTGGGCCGGGTGGGCGAGCCGCAAGACGTCGCTCGTGTTATTGCGATGCTGCTCTCTCAGGAAAGCGCCTGGATCAACGCGCAAACCATCGAAGTCGCAGGCGGCTACATCATCTGAATCATGGAGGCTCCATGCTCGATCATATTTTTCTCTCGGTAAGCGACATCAAGCGCTCGATACACTTTTATGAGGCAGCACTGACACCGCTTGGCATCACGGCGCGTCTGGATTACGACGGCAAGGACGGGCCTCCTGGTCATCCTGACCTCAAGGGATTTGGCGCCCATGGCCGAATGTTCTTCTGGCTGCGCGAAGGGGTGGTGGAGGGACAGGCGGTGCACGTAGGTTTCGTCGCCAATAGCCGTGCCGAGGTCGATGTCGCTTATGCAGCGGCCATAGCCCAAGGGGCAACAGACAATGGCCCTCCCGGCGCACGTCTGCATTACGACCCGAACTACTATGCGGCCAATGTCCTCGACCCGGACGGCTATAGCCTCGAATTCGTTTACAAGAACTGGCAGCACGCCCAATGAAAACTCTGATGATTTATGGTGCGACCGGCTACACCGGACGCATGGCCGCGCAGCACGCCAAAGCGGTGGGCCTGGATCTGATTCTGGCAGGCCGTAGCGCTGACCGACTGGCGCCTCTGGCCGCCGAACTGGAGCTGCCTTTTCGCGTATTTGGCGCTGAAGGTGTGACGGCAGATGCATTGGACGGTATCAGCGTGCTGCTGAATTTCGCCGGGCCATTCGCATATACCGCAGAGCATTTGATGCGCGCCTGTATCGGGGCAGGTGTGGACTACCTCGACATCACCGCAGAGATTAACGTTTATCGGCTGGCCGAGTCATTGAATCTCGAAGCTGCGCAAGCGGGTGTCATGTTGTTGCCTGGCGTTGGCTGGGACGTGGTGCCGACCGACTGCCTGGCTGTGCATGTCGCAGCTAGGGTTGAACAACCCCAATCGTTGAACTTGGCGCTGCAAGTGGCAGGCCCCATGTCTCGCGGCTCGGCATCAAGCGTGAGTGAGATCATCGGCGCAGGGGTTCTGGCGCGTATTGAAGGGGAACTCGTGGCAGCCCCCGACCAGCCTCCCCGCGAGTTTGATTTTGGCGCGGGCCCAAAGCTGTGTGTGCCATTGTCATTCGGGGATCTGGTGACGGGCTGGCGCTCCACAGGTATACCTAACATAGCCGTGTACGTGCACATCCCGGATGCCGCCTTTCCCGAGGGCGACCTCTCGCTATTGCCGGAAGGCCCGAGTGAAGAGCAGCGTCTGGCGCATCGAGCATTGGCCGTGGCCGAGGTCGTGGATGCAGATAGCAGTGTGGCCCGCTCGGTGATCGAGACCGTCAACGGGTACACCTACACACCGCTGGCGGCGGTTGAGGCGGCTCGCCGAGTGCTGTGCGGGGAACGGCGCGCAGGTTTTGAAACCCCGGCACACCTGCTCGGCGTCGGTTTCGCCGAAACCGTAGCCGGTACAACAATCACCGATTTCTAGCCAGAGTTGGGCAGCCGAGTGAATGCTGCCCTGACGTGATTATGTAGTGGTCAACTAATCCCGGACACGACGTTAAGTTTTTCTTCGGCCCGAGCTGGCGCCAGCCCACCGTTGAATTGATGGGGTCGAACCCAGTTGTACCGATGCATCAAGAAGTGGCTGATATCGCGCTGGGCTTCTTGAGCCGTTCGGTAACCCGTGGTCGGTATCCACTCCGTTTTCAAGCTGCGGAACACGCGCTCCATTGGCGCATTGTCCCAGCAATTTCCCCGACGACTCATGCTCTGGCGCATGCGATATCGCCACAGCCGCTGGCGAAATAAACGACTCGCATACTGCGACCCTTGATCCGAGTGAAACAGCAGACCCTGAGGTCTTCCTCGTTGCTCGTAAGCCATATCCAGCGCCTTGATAACCAGATCGGCGTCCGGCTTTTCCGACAACGCCCAGCCCACCACCCGGCGCGTGCAAAGATCCAGCACGACAGCCAGGTAATGCCATTTCCCCTGGGCCCAGATGTAGGTGATGTCGCCGCACCACACCTGGTTGGGTGCTGGAACATCGAACTCTCGATTCAAGAAGTTCGGGATATCCAACCGTTCAACCGTCGCTCGTTTATAGGCATGTGATCCGGGCTGTTTACTGACGAGGTCAAGCTCGCGCATCAGGCTGCGCACTTTGAACCGACCGAGCTGCTCACCGTCGTCACGCATCAGCGACAGGATGCTGCGGCTGCCCGCAGCACTGCGACTTTGCGAGAACAGCTCGCTCACCCGGCTGCGTAACCGAAGCCGTTCGACATCCGGTGTGCGGCGCTTAAGACGCTGGGCGTAGTAGCACGAACGGGTGACCTCAAACACCTTGCACAGCCAATCAATCGGCTCATGGACGCTCAGCTGATTGATCAGCGCGTACGCTCGTGATCTTCCGACATCAAGAGCGCGGTAGCCTTTTTTAATATCGATTTTTCCCGTTCAAGGCGGGCGATCCGGGCTTCCAGCTCCTGGATTTTCTGCTGTTCCGGGGTCAGCGCTTTGCTCTGCGGAGTGACGCCTTGGCGCTCCTGCTGAACCTGATCAACCCAGCGGCGCAGGGCCGACTCGCCGACGCCGAGCGAACGGCTGGCTTCGATGTAGCTGTAGTTTTGCTTGAGCACGAGGTCGGCAGCCTCGCGTTTGAATTCAGCAGAAAAGGAACGGCGTTGTTTGGTCATCTGACACCTCGATCTGGCGAGCATTCTCGCCTAAATGGGTGTCCGGTTTCATTAGACCACTACAATTTCTGTAAGCCAGCAGGACGCGACGGCCTTAGCGCTATGCTCTGTTTTTCGTCCTTTAAGAATCCGTTTTTTACTGAACTTGGTCGACTATCTGCCGGTGTGAGGTGACGGATTGAATATTCGCTGTCTTTCAAATTGCACGAAAGCATTTATGTCTCGCCTTGGGCCAAAGAGCAGATCCAGGAAGCACCTAAAATCGGGCCGTTTGCTAACGACGGTAACTGTGTGCATAGGTTCTCCTCAGTCCCGTGCGTATCGTCCGCTTCGGGTCGGTTTCAGTCGATCACGACAGACGGCATTCGGCCAGAAGCAGACTTCGCGTGCATCCGTGTTCGGCAAAGCTCCTGGCGGTACGGGCCTCGTTGACAGCACCCTGAACACAACTTTTTCAAACACGTCAATTTCAGGTGGAACCATTAGTGTCACTTTGATAGCTTCCATGCCCGTAATTCGCCCCTCAAACAGGAAAGTTTTTTTTCGAGAAGGAATTATGGGCCCACAATCCGAACAAATGTCGCTGTCTCCGTTGGCGAACCTGATCGTCGATCGCGCGATCGAGAACACCAATCGAAAACTGATCGCCGGTTTTCGCAACAAGAAGAACTCCCGTCCTAACGCCAAGACAGCCGATCCATTACAGGTCGGCAAGGACACTCTCGCCGCCACGTCGGCGCAAAGTGCAATGGATGTTGCCAATCGTGGGGTAGCGTGGAAGGAAATCCTGCTCAAAAGCTTGTCAGCGGGAATTGGTTCGCTGGCTACCTTACAGTTCGATGGCGAAATTGATCTTAGCGCCGCCGACACCTCCGGCACCAACCAACTGCCCGAGAAACCAGGCGTTTATGTGGTGTATGACACGAGCGGCAAGCTGGTCTATATCGGCGATAGCACCAACATGCGACAGCGTTGGCAGGACGGACACCTGAACGACCATCGCAATGGCAACAAAAAAGGCGAACCGTACAAGCTCTCCGAGCAACTCGATGCGGGATGCAAAGTGAAATTTGTGACCATGGACTCGCCCGAAACAGCCGCGGCCCTGGAAGCGCACCTCATCAAGACCGAAAACCCGCCCATCAACAAGCGCCAGGAGCTGCATCAGGAACAAGGCACTCGCAGCAACATCGAAGCCAAAAAGCTCAAGGACACCTTGGGCAACGCTACTGACGTCGCTCTGGGTGCTGGCAAGGAAGCCCTGAAAAACTCAGGCTGGCAATTGCTGGAGCAATTGACTTCAGCCGCCATCATGGCCGTTAAAGACGAATTGGTCGACGTGTTCATGGGTGGCGCCGCTCGCCTGAAACAGCGCGTGGAGCGCTTCCTCAAAAAGATCTGGGCGGTGATCGAAAAAATCATCGAGGCGCCCCTGAAGCTGCTCAACGGCATCGTCGAATTCATCGTCAATGCCTTGTCCAAGGCGATCCGCCAAGTCTATAACCTCGCCCGCAACCTTTTTGACCTCGCTCACGGCGCCTGGCAACTGTACAAAGGCGCGCAGTCGATGAGCCGGGAAGAGTTGATCCAGAAGATCGTCGAGACCGTTGTCGTCAGCGGCACGCTGGTGCTCTGGGATGGCCTTGAACCGGTGATAGAGTCGCAGCTGATTCCGCTGACCGGGGTGGCAGCGCCCTATATATCATGTGTGCTATCGGCCATCGGGTTTGGCCTGTGCAGTTATCATTTGCAGAACCTCGTGCCCCCCATCGTTGCCTACCTGGTGGATTTCAAAACCGGGTGGAGCGAGTCGTTGGAAGCCAAACGAGAGGCGGCGCTGCAGCTGATCAAAGTCCAGGAAAACGAATGGCTGATGGCCGAAGGGCTGATCGAATATGCGCATTCGGTAGATGCGCTGGCCAGGGAAGCGACAGACCAGCGCGAACGGCTGGCCCGGCACACAAGCGTGCGTGCAATCGATTTTTCGGCACTCTTGCCAACCAACCGTATTTCGCAGGAGTCCTGACATGTTCAATTTTCTTGGTGGCAAAGTCGTACTGAACGTGACGCCGAGCGATGAAGTAGCCCTCCAACCGGTGCAGCAGTTGCTGCCGGCGCCACGCTCTGAAGAGAACCAGCTCAAAGACTTCCATGAAGGCCTGCAAAAGCTAAACGCGGCAATACAGCGTGGTTCAAAGACCAGAGCGCAACTGAACGAATTTCAGAACCAGGGCAGTTGGGACTCGTTCTGGGGTGGCTTGTCAGGCAAGAACGACAAAGACCTGGCCAAATTGCTGACCGAATTTGGCGCAAGCCTTGAGGTGACGCAGAGCGTGGTGCAACTGGTCACCCAAGTGCATACCGTGAACAACAATGTACTGCGCGGTTTCAATGATGCCCTGGTGCGCGAAATCGAACGCCTGCAAGAGGATGCCCAGACACTTGAAGGTAATCAGAACGGGGCGCTGGTGGTGCTTTACGAGTTCAAGCACCAGATCGACGAACTGTTGGCGTTGGCAGACGGCTATGAGTACTGCAAGCATGCAGTGAACCAATTGGCTACTGCGCAGAACAACCATGAAACGCAGTTGCAGGCATTGAGCCTGGCCTTCTCGAACGAAACCCGGATGCAGGAACAATTCAACGCATCGTCCTTGCGCCAGTCAGCCCAACTGGGGGAGGCTCTGGGGGGGCAGCAGAAGCAGGTCGAGCGAGTGACCAAGCTGCTGCGCAGTGAAATCCAGGCGAGGGAACATCTGTCGAACTCAATGACAGCGTCATTGAAAGAAGTGAGCGACGCAAACGACGTGCTGGCCCAGCGCCTGGAACGCATCGAGTCGAAGGTGGGCGAACTGCTGGAAAACCGGCAACAAACCCAGACTCGCATCGAGCAGTTGGAAGCGCAGTTGCTGGCCAAACCGGGCTGGCTGCGGCAGCAGGCCGTAGCCCTTGTCGCGGTGGTGTTTTCAGGCGCGGCGCTCGCCTCGAGGTTTGTCTTTTGAGGCAAGCACGTCGGGAGTACCGATCTCGACGACTCTCACCGTCTGAATCGTTCCTGGTCTCGTAGACTCCTCCAAGCTGCCGTATTTGGTGGTTACCCTCTGAATCGCGCCTTGAGATGCAGGCCATAGTCCGCAAATGCCTGCCGGTAAGACCGCCGCAAATGCATCAACGAAGCGACGCCACCTCAATAACAACGCGGATTTTTAATGCATGAAATTGCTTTTACTGCCCCAACGTTCCGCCACCGAGCTTCAAGACGTTTATAGTCGAGCACTTCGCGAATCGACTCATCTGTATATCGTCAGCGCTTATCTGACTCATTGGGACATCAAGGAAGAGCTGGGCAGCCAGTGCGAGTCATTCAAGTTCATAGTCGGCAAAGATTTCGGGATCACCCGAAAAGCAGCTTGCGAGGACGTACTCGAGTGGCTTCCCCCTAACAGGCACGATGATTTTCTCGCCGCGGAAGCGATAGACGGGTTTCACCCGAAAGCCGTTTTTTGGAAGGAGCTGAATGGCAAATGCTACGCGCTTGTCGGCTCTTCAAATCTTTCTAAAGCTGCGTTTTCTACCAATTACGAAGCTAATGGCTATTCACTGATTTCTGAAAAGACTTTTATTGCGGCCGAACAGTGGATCGAAACCCTCACAGACAAGTGTGTAACCCTCGACGAGAATTGGATTCGTTGCTACCGGGAGGCCATTCAGCCTAAGAAGCCAAAATCACCAGATGCAGGAGGCCAAGATGATGGAGCTGTCTTCGAACTGGTACTGCCCGATCCCCTAACGCTCGAGCGTTCCGCGTCTGTTCTGACCAGACGGCGAAAACAGATGTTCTCGTTCAGAACCGTAAAACCCGACCTCGAGTCTTTATTTCGGACGACTGCGGCAGCCCGTACCTGGAGTCCGTCTCGCAACCTAGGTTTTTACACCACGCTAAATGCCCTCTGGTCATTCGATATCGGAAGCCGGTTCCAGGGTCGGGGTTGGGAAAGACAAGGTCGAGGTAGTAACTTTAAGGAGTTGGCGACAAGCCTAGTACGCATATTGGACGCACAGTATGTATCCAGGGATCGTGTCGTGAGGGTAGAAATTGATCGCCTGCACAGCATCGGCTTGACCACCAGGGGCGCCCTCCTCTCAGAGATGCTCTGCCAATTCTTCCCGAAGCACTACCACGTGCTCAATAAACCAGTCAGAGATTGGCTACGAGGCTCAGGCCTAGACAGGGTGCGAGGCGCGACCGAGGGCGAGAACTACATTCGCTGTGCACGCCTTTTTCGCATAGCGCTCGAGCGCGCGAAAGATTATCCGGCGAAAAACATTGCTCAACTCGACGCCCTTATCTGGTTGGAAAGTAATCCCGAGTCAGAATTTTAAACTGATGCGTGGGGCGCGGGCTCGGAAGCTCACATCAAACAGCGATGGCCCATCGGCTAAGCGCCTCTTCCATGCACCGCGCCGAACATGCTTCCAATCAGAGAGCGAATGTAGTTGCCGATACTTGAGATGTGCCCAGAAGGTTACTTCCTTCCAGCTGACTTGATAGGTACTGCTGTGACGAAGCTCGGCACCGAGAGGCCACTGCCCCATTGTGGACAGTGGCTTCTTCTCGGTGACGAGCCCGCTCAAATATTGCGGGCGGCCCTCAGTAGCTACAACTTGAAAAAAGCGAGGATCAGGTAACCGAACTTCAGCGCAATCTTCGCCCATTCCAGCAGCCAATCAGCCCAGCCGCGAGGAACGCCCGCAGGCCCATCGTAAGCTGACTCGGTTGAGACGTGACGCCCTTGAGGAAACGTGGAAGGCGAAGATTCATGCAAAGAATTGCGACTTGGCCTCATCTCTTTAAAGCAGGTAGCGCAGATACATTGGTGTTCATGAGTCATGATTATCATCCCGTTCGAAAATGGAAAATTTTTCGAGAGGGATCAACGAAGGCGGTGCTTGTACCCGCTGAGCTCAGGGCCATCCGCGAAGAGCGGGACTCTGAAGAGTGCTCGTTGAAAACGAGCAAGAAGGGAATTAAGTTTCGCTAGGGCACTAACGAAATATTTGAAGACGGCAGACCAATATCGGGTCTGATGAACAAAGAAATCTGCAAACGCTAGCCCTTCAACTTCGCCCAGGGCATTAAGAGCCAGCATTGCCCGCTCAATCGCGCACGTAATCCTCCTTTGCGCGCTCCGAGGGGTTGGATCAAGCTCGTCGAGCAAATCCAGAGCAGCTTTGGCCCGTCGAACTGCCTCCCTATCAGCTTCAAGGGTTACCTGCTCCAGTCTCGCGAACTCAGCCTTGAGCTCAGCCATCGTCGCATCAAGCGACATAGGCTCGTCCGTAACGAAAACGGAGTCGTTTGGAGTTGATAATGGATCGTCCATAAGGAGTCTCGGTTATTGTCACGGGCCTACCTTAGCGCTTTGATGTCGCAAGCACAATTGCCCCCCCAGCTACCGGCAATACACCGTCCAAAGCTGGTCAACTCTAGTAGTGAAACTCTGACTCATCATCTCCCGCCGCATGTCCCAATCCGGATCGGTTGGGACACTAGCGAGACGCATCGTGCCCCTGCCCCATCGACCATTGATGGCATCCAATACACCCATTACCTTTTCGGTTGCAGCCGGTTGGGAGATCGCGAAGAGGTCTTCCGTGTACTCGCCTTTCTGGCAAAGACTAAGCAGAAGCACCTCAGCTTTGCTGTATTTGAATCCTGGTCGGAAGACTCGATCCACAGCTTCCACGGCAGCCTTTGTCATCAATCGAACATCGTCCGTTGATAGCTGCCGCTCGCGATTAGTGTTTTAACGATGGTTTTATGCTGCTGGAAGGCTGACTCTGACCAGCTCGGCAAAGTACTTCGCACCGGTAGCCAATATCTCATCGTTGAAGTCGTATCCGGCATTATGCAGGGGTGTCGCTCCATCCAACCCTTCCGCACCATTGCCGATGAACACAAAGCTCCCTGGCACTTTCTGAATGAACGCACCGAAATCCTCGGAGATCATTATCGGAGACACCTCAGGATTGACTGCTTTTTCACCCACCACATTGCGTGCAGCTGTTATGGCAATTTCCGTATTCTTCGCCCAGTTCACAGTAGGCGCGAACTCGTGGGTGTACTCGAAATCGCACGTCGCGCCATGCATGCGGCAGATGCCTTCACTGATTTCCCGCATGCGTTTCTCAAGCAGACGCTGGACGTCAGGGCTGTAGCTCCTGGTGTCGCCCTTGATGGTGACATTCGTGGGAATAGCGTTGCGGATACCGTCGGTGATGAATTCGGTGCAGGAAATTACAGCCGACACGCTAGGATCGACATTCCGCGAAACGATGGTCTGCAAAGCCAACACGATCTCGGCACCGATCACCATGGTGTCGATGCCCATGTGAGGTCGAGCAGCATGAGTGCCTCGCCCCCGGATCTGGATGACGAAATTATCCTCGCTGGCCATGATCCCGCCGACACGTGTCGCGATATGGCCGGCTGGCATGCCCGGCATATTGTGGGCACCGTAGATAGCGTCAACCGGAAAGCGATCGAACAGACCATCCGCCATCATCGCCTTCGCACCGCGACCGTGCTCCTCCGCCGGCTGGAAGACAAACCTGACGGTACCGTTGAAGCTTCGCTCACGGCAAAGCAGGTCTGCGGCCCCCAGAACCATCGCCATGTGACCGTCATGGCCACAGGCATGCATTTTCCCATGATTGCAGGAAGCATGATCGCGCCCCTGCGCTTGTTCAGTGATGTTCAGGGCATCCATGTCGGCGCGAATCCCTATTACCCCAGAACCATCTCCGACTGTCAGGCTTGCAACCAAGCCTGTTCCGCCTATTCCCCTATGCACCTCCAACCCCAGATTTGTGAGAATTTTGGCGACCTCGTCCGAGGTGGTGAACTCTTCGAATCCGGTTTCAGGGTGGCGATGAAAGGTATGTCGCCACTGCTTGAGGCGCTGCTCAAACGCTTGCTCGTTGCTCATGCTTGAAATCTCCTATTACTTGGCCAACGAAGGGCTTTGATCAGATGGCTGAGCAGGAAGTGCTGCATCCGCAGGCTCGTTGTTCTGCCAGATGACGCTTTCGCTTAGATATGGCGTGCGATAGCCACTGCTAACCCCCAACCAGTAGAAAGCCAACGCGACAGCCGCTACGACCGCCGCTACGACCGCCATATCCACGCCCTCAGGCAGGATGCCGATCCCTCCAAATGCTTCACTTCCGATGTAGGACACCAGCGCCATCGCCGGCAGATAACCGATCAACCAGATCGCGGCTCGAAGCTCACGAGCAAACCCCGACCAGGCACTTTTGGCTTGGTAGTAGAAATAGATGGGCAGAGCACCGATCACCAGCAGGATGACCTGACCCGTCAATGGCCAGCGAGCCCAATACAGCACCAGGGACGCACAGATATAGGCGAATGGAGCAATAATGCTCATGCCCTTCAATCGCAGGGGACGTTTAACCTCGGGTGCATGGATTCGCAATGACATCAGACTGATCGGGCCGGTCAGGAACGAAATGATCACCGCGACTGAGATCACGGCAGCTAGCGTGCCCCACCCCCGGAAGAAGAACAGGAAGATGAAGCTCACCGCCAGGTTCAGCCACATTGCTTGGCGCGGGACACCATAGAGTGGATGGAGGTTGCCGAAAATTTTGGGGAGCGTGTTGTTCTTCTCCATCGCGTAGATCATTCGAGCAGTAGTCGCCGTATAGATCGACCCCGTACCCGATGGACTCACGAACGCGTCCAGATAGAGCAGCATCGCCAGCCAGTTGAGGTTGAGTGCCAGTGCAAGTTGCGCCAATGGCGAATCAAAGTTCAGGTTGTGCCAGCCCGATGCAATGCTCTCTGGGCTTACTGCACCGATGAAGGCAATCTGCAGCGCCACGTAGATGATCAAAGCGATCACCACCGAACCGATCAACGCAAACGGGATGCTACGTCCAGGATTGCGGGCTTCACCCGCGAGGCTTACAGGGCTCTGAAATCCGTTGAAGCTGAAAACGATGCCGCTGGCTGCCACGGCCGTAAAGACGGCTGACCAGCCATATGGAGCAAAGCTCGATATTGAACCGTCACCAAAGTTCGCGGTGTTGAAACTCGTCGCCATCAGCGCCACAGCGGTCAATGCAGGCACCACCAGTTTGAATACCGTGATAGCCGTGTTGGTCTTCACGAAGAGCTTCACCCCCCAATAATTGAGGCCGAAGTACACCATCACCAAGGCTGCACTGCCGACCAGCCCACTGGTGGTCAGTTCGCCCTGGTGCACCAACGCTCTCGCCCAGGGAAATGACCAGGAGGCCATGTACTGGATCGAGGCAATCGCCTCGATGGGAATGACCGCAACGATAGAAATCCAGTTAGCCCACGCGGCCAGGAAGCCGACCAGCGAACCATGGGAATACCGTGCATATCGCACCATGCCACCGGACTCCGGGAACATGGCGCCCATTTCTGCGTATGTCAGGGCGATCGCAAGCACGACCACTGCACCAATGATCCATGCCAGGATCGCAGCCGGCCCGGCAATGGCCGACGCATGCCAGGCCCCAAAGAGCCAGCCTGAGCCGATGATGGAGCCCAGACCGGTCAACATCAGCGACCAAGGGCTGATGTCACGTTTTACTTTGTTCATGGAATCTCCGATTATTTTTTTTGTGTGGAGCCGCCAGGGGCTGAAAGCTCAGCCCTTGGGTGAATGTACAAATATGATCAGACTCCAGACGCCCAGGCCTTCTGGCGTCCAAGGACGGATGCATCGGTCTCGCCCAGCAGATCGGCGTAGACGCCGGGGGCAGTTGCACCCTCTGTGCTGATGAACAGGACTCGGGAGTTGGAGTTGATAGCCATGTCCGCCGCCGCGCTTTCTCCTTTGACCAAGCGGATGAGACCGGCCAGACCCGCGACGCTGGATTCACCCGCAACCATCGGGATATCCCGAGCACTTCCTGTAGCCAGGTGACGCATTGCCGCTACGGCTTCGTCGTCCTGGATTGTCATGAAAAAATCGACACTGGACTCAAGGAAACGCCAGGCCAGAGGTGAGGTTTCTCCACAGGCCAGACCGGCCATGACCGAGTCCACCGAGCCTGTTGCCTTGGCCGGCTTCCCTTGAAGCGCGCTTTGGTACAAGCAGTCAGCCTGCACAGGTTCAACCATGACGAAAGTCGGGCGAGCTTCGCCATACTGCTCCCACAGGTAGCTCACAACTCCAGCAGCCAAACCGCCGACACCACCTTGAAGGAAGACATGGGTGAATGCAGGTTTTGCTGCATCACCTGACATCGCCTCTATGATCTCAGCTGCAATGGTTCCGTACCCCTGCATGACATCGCGCGGGATCACTTCATAACCTTCGTAGGAGGTATCGGAGACGACAGTCCAATCGTTGGCTGCGGCCAGCAAAGCAGCTTCCCCAACGGACTCGTCATAGTTGCCTTTGATACGGATGATCTTCGCGCCATAGGCCGCGATGGCATCCTCGCGCTCGGTACTGACATTTGCATGCAGCACGATGACGCAACGGCAGCCAATGCTTTGAGCAGCAGCGGCCAGACCTTTACCGTGGTTCCCGTCGGTGGCGCTGATCACGGTGAAGTCCGCCAAAGCATTAGCGTACTGCCCTTCCAATAACCCGCGGGGATCGAAGTGCTGTTCAGGGAAATGCCGAAGGATCAGACGAACCAATGCAACGGGAGCACCCAGCGCTTTGAAGCTCCCCAACACCGAACGCACGGACTCGTCTTTGATAAGGACTTCAGCGACTCCAAGTTCTTCTGCCAGGTCAGGCAGAGAGTAAAGCGGTGTTGCTCCAGCGTTCAGTCGAGACCACTGTGACAGCCACTGGCGGCTCTCGTTGGCCTTGGCGATGCTCATGACCGATTTCAGAGATTCTGGATACGGCAGGCGGCTGGCTTTTGGGTTAGCAATAAACATTCGGTGCTCCTTTCAACAGGCAACAGGAAGTCCAAACCGCTGAAGCAGACCTCAGCGGGCTGGGATAAATTAGGGAATCAGGAAGCGATGAGGCGACGACTTACGACGTCGAGCAGCACCTGTGCGCCTTGGATCAACTGGTCATCGTCGGTATGCTCACGAGGGTTGTGGCTGATACCACCGCGACTGGGCACGAAGATCATCGCCGCTGGCGCCATGCGGGCGATCATTTGCGCATCATGGCCTGCCCCCGACGTCATACGGCGATGACTAAAGCCAAACCGCTTTGCAGACGCTTCAATCTCATCAGCAAGCTCAGCGTTGAAAATCACAGGCTCAAAACGCACAAGGCGTTCAGTGGAGATGGTCACCCCTTCCTGTTCAGCCAGCTCGGCGAGATATGTGCTCAGCCGGTTTTCTGCACGAACCAGCAGCTCTTCATCGGGATCGCGCAGGTCGACCGTAAAGGTCGCCTTCCGAGGAATGACGTTGATCACATTAGGTTCGAACTTCATGCACCCCACCGTCGCGAGCGTAGTACCCGCCTCAACGGCAATGGCTCGAAGCTCTGCGACGATCGAACTGGCGACAAAGCCCGCATCATGACGCAGACGCGTAGGGGTGGTACCCGCATGGTTGGCATTGCCCTTCACTTCAACCTGCTGCCAGGAAATCCCTTGCAAGTTTTCGACAACACCAATCAAGGTCTTTTCGGCTTCGAGGATGGGCCCCTGCTCAATATGAAGCTCGATGTACTCATGTGGAACGATGGCACCGGGTTCAAGCGATCCCGCATAACCGATACGCTGCAGTTCGTCGCCAAGTCGCGTTCCGTCGGTACCGATCGTGTTCAGCGCTGCTTCCACTGATAAACCGCCTGCGTACACAAGCGAGCCCATCATGTCGGGTTGATACCGAACACCCTCCTCATTGGTGAATGCTCCGACGGTAATTGAACGTTCAGGCAGCACGCCGGCATTACGGTAGGCGCGAATGACCGCCAGACCGGCCAACACCCCATAGCAACCATCCAGCGCACCTGCGTTGGTCACGGTATCGATGTGCGAACCCATCATCAGCGGATGTTGATCACCATCGTCGCTTGGCGAGCGAAGAGTGCCGAACACGTTGCCAATACGGTCGACCTGAATATCGAGATCAAGGTCACGCATCCAACCAACGATCAGGTCGCGGCCACATTTTTCAGCATCCGTCAGAGCGATCCTGGTTCTGCCGCCCTGTTCGGCATCCGCGCCAATTTGCCCAAGCACATGGATCTGCTCCAGTAGCAGCGAGCCGTTCAGCTGCAGTTTTGTACCCGTGATCATCCGACTTTCCTCCAGTGACGCGGAACCATGGCTGTCATGCCACATTCGTGCTTATGGAGAAATTTTATTCGCTTAGAGCGTACGAAAAGCTTGATTTTTAGCTGATTTATGAATTTTCATTGCGTTTTTACGACATTTCCCTCCCCTCAATTACGGACAGAGCTCAATGACACTTGATCACTTCGATTTGGCTCTACTCGATGCAGTACAGCGCGACGCGGGTACCTCGCAGCAGGATCTAGGAGCCAAGGTCAATCTGTCCTCCGCTGCGGTAAACAGACGCCTGAAAAAGATGTCCGCCGATGGCGTCATACGAGGCACCGTCGCCCAAGTCAGCGCGGAAATGCTGGGCTATACGCTCACAGTCATTACCGAGGTGGAGGTGGAGAACGAGAGGCTGGATTTGTTGGACGACATGAAGAGATCGTTCCTTGCCTGTCCCCAGGTTCAGCAGTGCTTTTACGTCGCCGGAGAATGCGACTTCGTGCTGATCATGCTCGTAAAAAATATGGAGCAATACACCCAGCTCACGCGAGAACTATTTTTCGAAAGCAACAACGTCAAGCGCTTCAAAACCTTGGTCTCGATGAGTAACGTTAAGACAGGGATGTTTGTCCCTACTTTCGACTGAAGTTCCTGCTGGAACTGATTGAGCAGATTGGGCTTTCCGTTAGGCACAAAGAGAAATCCGCGATGACCGTAGTCGAACGCCTCAGGTATTTGCGTGTCGTTCTAGTTTTGGCAGGCCTCGCGTGCCTTGCCCTCTATCCACTTATGTTGTTCTGGCCCTCCGGCTGGGCCTGGCACGTCGGTCACTCGGACTACCCGATGATGATCGTTGGCATCTACGCCACACTTGGCGTGTTCTTGATTCTGGCCGCACGTGATCCATCAGCCAATCTGAGCCTCATCAGGTTCACCGTGTGGTCTAGCGCCGTGCACGGAGGAATCATGGCCGTCCAGGCGGTTACTCAGCCAGAGCAAATGGGGCACTTGGTGGGTGACGTGCCGGCGCTCTTCATCGTGGCGGTTGCCTTAGCCATCTTGACGCCTCGCTCGCAATTGGCCGCTAAGCTCCGGACACACGATGGGGCCTAAAAGTAGATTTTACGTGGTAATGCAGCCCTCAAATCTGTGCCCGCTTTTGTTCACCGCCGGCGCGTTTTATGCCTGTCACGACTGACGGGGTTGTATCGACTACTGCGCTTCACAGCAGGCAGCCTATGGCCCAGAGTGTGTAAAAACACTTTCCGTATGTTGGATGCCTAAGCCCAGCGCTCCTGGGCGAGGCGATTTCCCGAACATTTGCCAAGATCCGCGCCGATAGCGCGTCATATCGTTTATGAAGCGCTTTGGCACCTCCTGGAGCGGTAAAAGCTGCGGCTTTTACGCCGCCATCGCCTTCAGCAAGCCTTCTGTACCGATGATTTTCATAACCCGCTTCAAGTTATAGGCGAGCACATTCAAGCTCATCTCCGCACTCACCCCGTTCAGTTTTCGAGTCAGGAAGTGCGTTGCCCCCATCCATTGCTTGAGCGTCCCGAAGGGATGCTCAACTGTCCGTTTTCGAACCTTCATCATCTCTGGTGCTTGGTTCAACCGACGCTGCATTTCCTCCAGCACAGCTTCATGTTCCCAACGCCTTACTCGACGATTTGTGCTTGGCGTGCACTGGGTTTTCAGCGTGCAACTCTGGCACTTTGAACTCCAGTAGCAGTGCATATACAAGCCTTTCTCAACGCTGGAGAATCGCCAGATCAGTGCCTCTCCCGCCGGGCAGGTGTATTCGTTTTTCGTCGCGTTATACACGAAGGCATCTTTGTTGAATCGGCCATCAGCTTTGGCGCTTGAAGTCATCGGCTTCGGCACGTAAGCGGTGATGCTTGCGTCGTGACAGGCCAGGATTTCTTCGCCTTTGAAGTAGCCTCGGTCGGCAACTACCGACAACGTTTCTACGCCGATGGCTTCACGAGCCTGCTTCGCCATTGAACTGAGTTGGTCACGGTCAGAACCTCTGTTGGTGACTTCGTGAGCAACGATTAAATGGTGCTCCGTATCGACAGCCGTCTGCACGTTGTAGCCAACGATCCCGCTGCCGCGCGTTATCATCGAACGGGCATCCGGGTCGGTCAGCGAAACCTGTTTATCTGGCGATTCGTTGAGCTGAGACTCAATCCCCTGAAGCTCTTTCATCTGTGCTTTGAGCTTGGCGATTTTATCTTCCAAGCTCACCGTGTCGGGCTTGGAGGCGCTAGGGATCTGGCGATCAGCCGCATCGAGCGAGGCCAAATAACGGCTGATGCTCGCCTCGATTTCTTCCATGCGCCGCTTCAGTTTGGCGCTGGTGAAGTTCCGGTCGCGGTTGTTCACCGCCTTGAATTTACTGCCGTCGATGGCAACCAGGTTTTCGCTAAACAACCCCAACTGCTGGCAGAGCAAAACGAATTGGCGGCAGACACCGCGAATGGCTTTGCTGTTGTCTTTTCGGAAGTTGGCGATGGTCTTGAAGTCGGGCATCAGGCGCCCGGTTAACCACATCAACTCGACGTTACGCTGAGCTTCTCGCTCAAGACGTCGGCTCGATTGAATACGGTTTAGGTAGCCGTAGATATAGATCTTCAGCAGGATCGCAGGGTGATAAGCAGGTCTGCCGGTTTCGGCTGGAATGACGCTATCGAAACCCAGTTTGGCTAGGTCGAGTTCATCGACGAAGACATCGACCACACGCACTGGATTGGTATCGCTGACGTAGTCGTCGAGGCTTTCTGGAAGTAAGGTACTTTGACCTCGGTGTTCACCCTGGATAAACCGTTTCATGGGTTCCCCCTGCGATGAGATTCTCAGAAATCATAGCAAGGGTTTGTCCGGGCGTTTTTACACACTCTGGGCCAAAAGTAGCCGCTGATGAGATCACCCCTTACCTTTGGCGTCCTCGCGGATTCCGAGAATCAATTGCTCGACCAACGTTAGTGCTTCTGCCACAGCCTCCCGCTTGATCACCAATCGCTGCCCAGACTTATACCGCGTGTCACCGGTTTTCCTAATGTAATCATCATCGACTACGCCCTGTGTATGGGCTAGCAAGTGACGCTGCTGGAAGACCTTCGTCAACTGTTCCATCTCGACTGTCGCGAGGTGCTTGTCGTAACCGTGCCCTATGGCAGCAACCCAAAGATCTGAACCCTCCGCAAGATTCTGAAACGCGTTGCGCCGAATCTTGGTTGTCGGTGCAACACGCGCGTAAAGCGCCTCTGTATTTCGCTGGAATGCCGTCACTACGTTTTGCAAAGCGCTCTCAACGATCAGACGGCACGTGTTCTCTGCAGTGTCTGCATCTAGAATGGCGGCCCTTATGGCGTCAATGGCTTCAAGCGACTGCCGGATGCCCTGGGCCGTAAGATCAAAGACAAGCTCCGCTGCGTTTGCTCCACAAGATGGACAGAAATACGCCGCACCGACAACGGCATATCGACACCCACATTCACTACAAGTGATTTTGAGACGCATGGGCGCTGCCGCGGCATAGGGAATCGGTACATGCTGAGGTCGGCTGTCCACCCTTAAGCTCATCGAGATGAATCCGCCCTTGGGCTGACACTGGTTAAATTTCTGCGCATCACGGCGAAGCGCACCACCGATTGCTCCCTGAATATTCGCCAGTGCAACGTCCCGAACATGATTAAGCTGCTCTTGCGTCCACCACTTCTGTGCATCGGCGGTGTGACCACAAAACGGACAAAAGACCTCCTCGTCCCTGACCTTTTCTTTCCAGTCTTCCATCAACACCTTGAACTGAGCTAAGCATTCTGGCGCGGGACACTCACGATCGAAGTAGTTGTCATCGTCTGCAGAGATGGAGACAGCAGATTTTTCGTCACCAAGCTTTTTCAGTGCGCGAATTGTTTCTTCAAACATCGCCAGCCTCACCCAAAAAAATGTTTCCATTCCGATGCCCGCAGTGGGCACTTCGCTCAAACTAAGCTACCACCGGCGCATGCTCCGAGCTATTTCCAGTCGCTTTTACATGCTTTAGCAGCGCTGATGCGAAGCAGGAGTTCATTGAAAGCTTCCTCGATGATGCGGGCGCATTCACAGAGATCCTGCAGTAAAGCAAAGTCGCGTGGAAAGTGATCGTTCGTGAGGGACAGCTTTCGGCCAGATGCAGATCTTGTGTCTAGTGACATCTAGACACCTCTACCTGACGCGTCTTGCACGAATTACAAGCTACGCTATCCGATAAAGATACGTTTAAAAACATCGTCTGTGGACTATCCACATTCAGACAGTCACGCCTGACAGGGCGGGAGTACAGATCATGAGCAATGAAAAAAAAGGCGATTATGTCGTAGTCTCATCGGACTTGATTACAATTGAATCCGCACAACAACTTGTTAAAAGTGGAGAATGGATATTCTTCGATAACAAGCTACACGACGATATTGGAAAACTCGTCAAGCAGCGCCTGGAAGATCTCCGTGGTAATGTTCCCGGCGCACGAACTGACTACGCTGCTAGGGTGCTCGCATCTGCAATTGAAGAGATAGCTGAAGACGAAAAAAAATACGCGATACCAAACGCTTATGATCCACTAGACCCCAAGATGTCGGCTAAACTTGGATATGGGCGAATTCTGAAAATAACGCCAACTCTTCGCAAACTACAATTAGAGATTTTTGGCCTCCTTGGTACGGTGCTTGCTGTATCAGAGTGGAATAAATTGGCCGTGATAGCGACAGCCTGTTCCGTAGCTCTTCCTGTGGCAAATGCAGTCAAAGCGCTATCGTCAGCATGGGAGACTTTATCTGATAACGAAGAAATTGTTGTTTTTGAAACTGTGGCGCTGCTACAGAACTCACTTATTATTGGAGACCATGTTTCCTTTGAAGCAGAGGAGTATGAAGATGCCTTCAAGTATTTAACACCAGAGCTAGATGATATTTTAGACTACATTAGACACGCTTACCCTGAAAAAAATATCATTCCAAAACATTGGCTATTAAAATCCAACCCCGAATACAAAAATGAAGTTCTTAAAGTCCTTAATAGGCTATCCGAGCGAGAAATTTTGCGAGAGCGCTCTGGCCAATGGAGCATTGTATTCTAGATGCGTGGCGCCCAACACACTTATTGAAAGGGGGCGTACCAACGCTGCGCGTCGATTGCCCTTCATTAACGACTAAAGCTGCGTTTGACTCAAATAATAAATTTCACACAACACGTTGTTCTTTTGTTATGTGAAATTCGCAAAACTGTTGTTTTGGATCGATTGTTTAACCTCGCGAAAGCCTGCTGTTGGCCAGATTTTGCATCTAGCCAATTCAGCTATGGGTCGACTTCTGCCCGTCAAGGCTGACAGAAATCGATCAGACGCGGATGTCCAAAGCCTCGGTATTTTAGATGGCGATCTGTGCCGCGCTTAAGCAGGATCAGTAGGAGCAAATGCTTTATCTGGCAGGCGAATTGACCTCAAACGTCTTATTCACCAACGCTCAACTGTTCGAGCAAGAATCGACGCGCAGCTCGGGAAGGTACGCTAATACTACTCGGATGCTGGATTCGATAGCATTGAATACGCTGGTGTAACTTGAATCGCCACAGTTGGTTACGCGGAATACCTTGCTCGCAGAAGTCACCCAGTTCGCTACATACACTCATTTCACCCTTATGAGGAAAATAATCTTGGCGAATCTTCGCACTGCTAGCGCCGTTAGCGAAGATAATAATGTCGGGCTGCAGAAGTTTTACTTGGGCTTTGAGCAATTGCTCCGAGACTTCTACTAATTTTGAAAAATGCTCCCAGCGCATGGGAGATTTTTTGTTCCAGGCGAAACAGAACAGGTTAGCCCAAGCAATACCGTGCGTACCGTGTCCGTCTGCCAAGTCACGAAGCAGGCTGAAGCTTTCTCCTCGATCCTTGGGCTTAACGATGAATCTGGTGAGGTGATCCTGTTGTGTAGCCATCGCTTTATCGATGTAGGTTTCTAGGCTCTCGAATTTTTCATCGCCTTTCAACACATCCCAGCGGCGGGTTTCACGCCCTACCACCAGAATCCTTCGCGGAGCGGAATAGTATGCAGGCGAGGTGCCTGGGAGAAAAAGGCCAGAGAGCTTGGCGTACTCTGCTTCGTGGGATCGGCTTCGGTCGAGCCAGTGCTGCGGCAAGCCTGAGAGTATATCGCGGTAGGCATCGGCCAAGGTTTGTTGCGAGCTATCCATTGCGCAGCTTCCTGAGTGAGGCCGCTTTGATAGCAAAAAAGAAAAACGCATTCAACTTATGTTCGCGACCAAACCTCCAACGGCCAACGCTATGCCCCGGCATCTCGTTGACCATTGAAGATGGCTGAATGAAAAAGATGACGCATTGGTGCAAAGCGTTATCCAGCGCTATAGCTTTATCTGCTTAAAGCCCTAGTGCTTCGAGGTAAGCGCTCATGTGAGTTCTAACCAACGTACGGGTATAGGCTACGTATGCTTCTGTAGGGGAAAGCAACGTCAGCAAGTCGTCCAGATCGGTTCCAGGATCTCGGCCTTCTTCGAGTGCGGATACTGTATGGCGTATGGCAGCCATAACGCTTCGGCGATGACGAGCGCGCATCTGCAATAGCTCGGCCCTAGCCAATCCCAAGTAACGAATGCTTGCTTTTCCTTTCTCGCTTTCTACACCGTCATGCACTGCAGGCTCAACCCGGCCATCATCAAGAAACACTAAATGGTTTTCGGGATCGTCGATACACGGATTAAGCAATAAGGGAACCTCATTGCGCAGTCCACGGGGGCCTGTGGCGCGCGTACTCTCATCGACCAAAGGGAAGTAGTTCGACTTACCGATCACTCGCGCTACATCATCGTAATCCAGCTGTGTCCTGGGACGATTACAGTCTGCGCAAGAGATCAGGAGGTTAGGCCATTTGGCTGCAAGCCAGTAATACCCATCCTTTTTGATCTTCACAGTTTCAGGAGGTACGGGATCGATGATGACCCCTCCTTTAGGGCGATAATGTTCGATATCACCAGACTGCGTACCAGCAAGCAATGACTCGCAGAAAGCGCATTTGCGGCCAAATAAAATATTAAGCTGAGCTTTCACTGCCGGCGTGGAATATGCCCCAAAGCTGAGCTTCTGCTGTGCGATTCGAGCGAGACGATTGGCTCGTCGTTCCGCTACTCCGGCCGCAATCAATCCAGCTGGCACGCTACCTTCTGGCCGATCAACATTAATCATTTTGGATACCTCGCTCGCCACCGGCCCGAGGCGAAACCTGTTGCATCACGTATCGCAATCGAGAAACTGTCCTGCTGGAGAGATCCTGTGCACTGACACTAGGCTGCGTCGGCACCTGCTCCATTCCTGATGAGTCTAAAAGCTGCAGGGCCAGCCTCTCTCGGCGAGTCGATCCCAGATAGCGGTCATCGGTAAGACTCTGCACCAGCTCTTCAAGTCTTTCGTTTTCTTCCTCCGTACGATCCGCTGTTCCAAGAAGCATTTCATACTCACGGATGTCCTCCTCCATTTGAGGATCAGCCGTGCTTCGGAGCCCGAAATGCTCAGATGACAAAAGCTGCTCTACTCTGAGTTTGGACACCGGAGGCAGGTCTTCCAAGGCATAGATGTGTCCAAGCCTGTCACGCATTAATACTGCTACCTCACCTTCATGAAGTCCTCTTAGACACAGAGGATCGTGAGTGCTGTAGATGAATTGCGCGCGGGGAAATGCGGTGCGCAGAGCTGAAACACATTGAAGCCTCCAGGCAGGATGGAAATGATTTCCCAGCTCATCGATGAGCACCACGCCTTCAGCCGATTCCATCGTGGATCCTGACAGGTACAACACTTTCATAATGTCCACCGCCATGCCGAGCATCGACTGATAACCATCACTCAGGTGCTCAATTTTCCTGCCTGTTGCGCCGCCAACCTCCAGCGAAACAACGTGAGATGCAGGATCCTGGATGACCTTCACTTGGTGCTCCTGAGGCATCAAGTCGGCCAGGACACGATTAACCTCCTCCAGACGCTCAGCGTCCAGGGTTGCCAGCCAATCATCGGGCTTGGAGAGGGGAAGAAAAGGGTCAAACAGGTTATCGATCTTCGCGTGATTTCTGCCAGGCTTTGGCTTGTGCCGCCCCTTGGGCAAAAGTCTCGTCGCACCATAGGCAAGAACCAACGATCTGGAATGTTCGATGTTGAACTCGATCGGACGATTTCGCCGCAACTTCATAATGATGTCTTCGCCGCCTCCGACGATGGACACCCTCACCTCCCCATCCAAAGTTCCGTCAGATAGTAGCTTGGCACTCGTAACCCCTAATCGCTTCGCGTATGCCTTTCCGGACAACGCCAACGCTAGTGCGCGCAAAACGGTGCTCTTGCCCACACCGTTTTCCCCCAGCAAGGCAAAACAGGGTGCTTGGGGTGACAGCGACAAGCTCAGGTCAAGATCGAGAATGTGAATAGGCCCAAAGTTTTTAATCTTGATGCGGTTGATGTACTGAGCCTTAGCTCGATACGCTTCAAAACCGACTCCACTCTCGGTATCGATCACCCTCTCTAACTGTTCGGGCACAGCTAGTCGATGTCCTTCTTCTCCCGGCAGGTACGACGTACGCGGTCTATCTCTCCCATAGAGCATTTGCCGCCAGACTGCACAATGGGCACTATTACCGGCGGCCCTTTCCTCTCTTTCCCGAGGGCTTGCAAAATGGAAGAGTTTCACTTGCTCTGCTCGCGCAGTGAGCAACTGCCTACGGTTTAAGTCAAAAAGCATCACTGTTTCTGAGCCTCGCGGCGTGATGCCCTTCACGGATCCATCCTCCAAAAACTCGAGATGGTCATCAGGATTGTCTATGCACGGATCAAGGAGAACGGGCTCTTCCAAGCGGATAATGTCGTCGTAAGGGAGCCCGAAAGGCGCTGGATCGTTGAGCAGTGGAAAGCGATCAGCTTTATATCGGTTGCAGGTCGCACAGGCCCAGTAGAGATTTCTCCAATCTGCCTGAAGGTGCCAGTAGGATGCAGAGCGAGACCCTGACCGACCTGGAGTCCCTCCCCTCGGCCGGAAGCGATCAATAACACCTGAAGACGAACGATCTGCATAGATCTCGCAGTAACAACAGCGAGCTTGAAACACGTCACTGAGGATGTCTCGTAGCTTTCTGCTATAACGATCTATCGATGCGGGTAAGCTACCACGCGACTTTTCAAGTGATTTGAGCATTTCATCTGTACGTAAATCGTCGACAGGAGTGTCAACAAGATAAGGCCGCAAAAAATCAGGGCACGGCGGGCGGTGAATCGGGGTCATCCTTGTCTCCTCAGTAGTCCGTGGAGTGCCAACGCGATTGAACAGAGCAACGTATGTGATCTGCATATAGTAAAGGTGCAGGCGGCGGGCCGACCATAGAGTTGATGTGAAGCCCCTCCGCATACTTTATGCCTAACGCCGGCAACGAGACTAAGTGAGCTACGTACAGATACCTTCTTGAGTGCTTTGGTCATGGCATCCACGTCGTCGCGCATTACAGGATCGGCTTGGGAAACTGAAGAATCGGGCTCGACGAGGATATTGATAACGAATGCCTTGCTCTTGATATCGCCACATAGAAGAGCTTGGCACTTGCGAAGCGCTCATTCAAAAAATGAGTAGCATCGGGAATTAGCACGTGGTCGAACTCCAACCCTTTGAGGAGCAACGGGGTAGACACCACCCGTTTCGTTGGAGCGCGCCCTGTATGACTCAACCGTTGACGTGCTTGCTGACATGCGACGATTAGAGAGTCACTGCGCCCAAACGAGAGCTCCGTCAAAGCACGACGCGCGTCATTCAGCAATTCGCCTCGGTGGGTACGGGATAATGGATGAGCTTTCTCATGCGCTATGACGTCGACTGCACTCTCTGCAGAACCAGTTAGACCTAATTTATCCCACGCGACCTGCCGTCGAGCATTCAGGTCGTAAAGGTTATCAACTGGTGCTGGTTGAGGGAGGTTGCGAGCCATTGCATCATCCAGCAACGCGTTCAAAGCAGCTACCCTTTGCGCCGCACTCTCCGAGGAGTCCCATTGCTGACCAAACTGGATGAGGCGGGCTCCTGCCATTTCCTCTATAGCCTGATAAGCACCTTTACTGGTTTTCGCGAGGTTATCGCATACTCCCCGGCGACAATGGATTGCAGCCGTCGACCCCGCGCGCTCATCAATACCTTCAAAGAAGAGCGACATATCGAAAGCGTTGGCTGCTGGACGATAGCTAATAGGCCCCTGCCTCAAATCAATGGGGCTACCCTCTAGAAGCCTCTGACGGACGTCGGCGATCCACGCACCTAACGCGGGGTTACAAGTATTCCATCGATGTGGTTCGTTAAGCTCGTACGCCACTGGAAAGCTTGGAACAACCTCAGCGCCCCAGCTGATTTTCGAATCAACAAACTCGAAAATACCCTGCATCGGGTCACCGAAAATCAGCGTAGGTACGATACGGGCCAGGCTATTGGCAATCGCATGCTGGAATCTTTCGCAGTCCTGATATTCATCGATGTAAATCCGGTCGTAAGAGGACTGAACTATTCGATGCGCTATAGGGCTGGAAAGGACGTTGATAGCTCCCTGATACACCTGATTCCACTCTGCACCTCTTGGGTTTTTAGGTGGGTGGTTGGCAAGTTTTGGGAACGCATATGCATAACGGCTAGCCCAGCTCGCTATTGTTTCTATGGTCACTCGCTCTTTGGGGATACCTAGGCGCTTCACTCGCTCGCTAATGGCATGCACACCGGCATGTGTATGAGTAAGAATCAACGAGCTCGGATAGTAGGCGGAGGCCTTAGCCAACAGCTCGGTTTTTCCATACCCAGCGGGAGCCACGATCGAACGGCCTCTCAGTTGAAACAGCCAATCGAGCTCACTCGCCATATAACCACCGTTCTACAGCTTTCAAGCAAAGAGATAACGGGCCCACTTCGCCAAGCTCTACCAGGCGGTCTACCGCAGAAGCAATGGCGCGCCCACGCTCCTCCGACTTGAACCAATTGTACTGGACAGCTAGCCCTGCCAAGCGGAATGGGTTTCCTCCGACTCCTGGTGGTGCGGGGATCCAGTTAGCGAACGGCCCAGCTACATTACTACCGGGAAACGCAGGTCTAAGCTGCGCTTGAATGGTTGCTGAACCGAAAGTACTGGTAGCAGCACCGAGTAACTCATCGACGATGTCAGGCCAGCTCGCTTGTAAGATCGCGTGTTCCGTACAGAGGTTGTCCCCGTATTCAAGCACGGTTACGTGTTGACGCTGAAGACTCGCGGAGACGGCTGCAGGCAATCTTCGATCAGAGTCTCGAAACAACGCAGTGCTATATCCCAAGCTTGCCAACGCAAGTGCGAGCGAAGGCGCGGCCGCACCATTGCCATCAACGATGGCCGATCCAAGATGCTCGATCGGTACATCATCGTGGCGAACCCTGTAGAGCTCGCGAAGCCCGAGAATTAGGCCCAACTCAGTTGCACCCTCACAGACGAGTATCCTGCGAGCAAACAATGCCCTCGGCGCATGCTTCAGTACTTTGGCCAATGCTTCCGTCTGCGCCTGAGTTATCCATGCGAGGCCATTGTCTCTGCGCATGACAAAAAGTGATTCGCCCTTCAACTCTGAGATCACCACGTCGGAGTGGGTCGTGATCAGCAATTGGCCCGTAGCAGTCCGCGCGGTAACTGCCCGCTCCTGAGCCGTACGCAACGCCGATACAGCACCTAGGACACGATGAGGTTCCAGCCCCTGCTCCAACTCGTCGACAAGAACTATCGCCCCTTCCATGATCGAAGCCCGCTGAATCGCGAGAGTCGCTAGTCGGCGTGTGCCCAACCCGGACAATCGTAGGGGCGTCGTACCATCATGCAGAGCTATAGACCCTGAGCTAAAACCGCCTCGACCAAGCTCGAGATCCGGAGCGAAGCCATCATTTACATATGCGCCTAACTCCTTAGCCAGTTGTTCAGCGCGTGCGGCCGCCGCTACCAACGATGGGATGGAGGACAAATTGGCGGTTTGCTTTGCGACCCGATAAGCCTCAGCAAGTTGATGAGCAGCGCCTTCCTGGTCACCTGTCATCCTCGAAAGTACGGAGCCTTGGCCCCATGTCAGATGCCGCGCCTCTTCGCCGGCAAGGCGCACGACACCAAAAAGTGACCGATCACGGTTGGATAGAACTCGAGGCGTAGGATAACGATTGCAGATGAGCTCCCAAACCGGCTCCATAGTTGCGTCGACGGTGAGCTTAACGGTCAATGCCGGCTCATGATCCTCCGCGGTTTCGTCATGAATCGTCCCGTCGGTTGCGATTCCTCTGATGTACAAGCCAAAACGCTGGTCAGAGAGGAGAGCCTTGGAAAGCTCCCCAACTGTGACCTCGATTTGGACAGGGGCCTCGGTGTCACCCTGATGGAAGTCAGCTTCGTTGAAAGTGAACCATCTTGACGACAAAGCCGCTTCAACTGCATCGAGGACAGTCGTTTTTGCGCTATCACCAGGCCCGATTATGCAGCACAGCGCTTGAGAACCTGGAGACCAGATTAATGTTTTGATACCCCGAAAATTCTGGACTTCAAGCTTAGCAATGCGCATCAGTTAGTCCTTACCAAGGAAAATTTCCATATCACCGGTCGCAGACTCGACCACCCGATGCTCTCTCGTCAATAGGGCTCCCTTCTCACTTCGGTGCCAGAACTCGCAATCAAAAACCGGGTGGTCTCGAAGAATCAGCAAAAACATAGCGCTCTGGTTCGCCAGCGTCACAACTGACATCACGCGAACCGGATAAGCGCTGAGATTAGTCGAGAGACGAACTTTAACCACGGCGCATTTGCGGTGTCTTTCCGTGCCTACGACGTAAAGTCATCGCCTGACTGAACGACCCCATATGGGCCTATATCCCAACCGTCATTTGGGACATTGCCACTCACGAATGCCCCTTCGGCACCAGTAAAATTACATTCATAGATATTGGCGTTACGAAAATCGACGCCACCCACTTTCGCGCAAAAAAAACGTGCCCCCCTGAGATACGAGCCTCGAAAATCTGCGCCCTGCAAATCAGCATTACTGAAGTCGGCCTTCCAGCAACTAACACCTGGCCGCACCATTGGATCAGCGGTGACCGAGTAAAATTTGGCGTTTTGGAAATTGGAGTTACTGAAGCTCGTCACGTCTAAAAGCCAATGCCAATGTACGAGGCTCCCTGGTGCTTGAAGATGGCTAAAATCAGGAAGCTTTTTCCGCTCAAGCACCTGGTTGATCCTGCTAAAAAGCAAGCTGCTGAAATGAAAACCGCTGAAATCGATATCTCGTTTGGTGGCTGCGACGGCCAATGGCACCTGATCTCGTAAGCATTCGATTAACGCATCAAACTGAAGCAGGAATCGAGCTCTGCGAAATTGTCCTTCATAGGGCTGCTTCCAGTATCCCTGAGCATAGGAATGCTTGGTGTACATGGAGATCATCTGCTCTTCTGCGGTGATCTCTTCGTAGGTAGTTCCGTATTCCTTGGCGATAACGCGTAGACATGTGGCGAGCTTGATGTCGCTGCTTTTACGTGACTGAAAGCGGGCAATTCTTTTCGCCGCAGCAGGGCAACCTTCACGATAATCGCGAAGCAACATTGCGGCGTCGGATTTGAATGCACAGAGGGAGGGAGTAACGATTTTTTTCATGGCCTAACCTCTCACGGCCAACGCTTAACCCTAGTTTTTCGCTGGCCATTCAAGAAGATTGGGTCGAAAAAATGTAGAAACGGTGCAGGAGCTTTAGCTAGCTAGGGCTGAACGCCTCCGTCAATGGCGTGACGCGATACTGAAAAAAATCGGTGCCGGAGTCAAGCCGAAGATTGGGCAGATACCGAAGCTAACCACATCCCCCCACCATGCTTTGGCCTCGCGACAAACCTCCTACACCACCAGTTGAGTCACCAGTTCAATCACCATATTAAATGCCTGCTTAGGTGGTGATTGGAGCTCTCCAGCAGAACTCCGTATGGGGTCTATCACTTGTAGTTCTGCTAGGGTTTTGGCTTTTTCTTTCTGAGGGAGCCTGCGCCGAATGATGCGATTGCCAAGGTCAAAAAATCTAGGCCCGCAGCTAGCTGTTTTTCACGTGTTAGCTCATCTAAGTCAGGGAACGCTGATCGCGACTTGATGACCAGTTCAGATTCGGCGCCGATCTTGTCTGGGTACCTTGCCAAATACCATATTTGGAAAGCTTGCATGGCCGTGGTTAGTGGGCCGCCCAGCTCTCCGCACTCCAGCGCCGCAGTGAAAATCAAATGTTCGTTCTCCTCCTCGTCGAAACAGAGATTCGCCTCAGGATCGCGGTCAGCGTGTTTCAGGAAATTCTGAGCGTTGTTAATGACCTCCAATGCCTCTTTTCGAGAGAGGCCCGAAGATTCGATCAAATGTGAGCGCCAGGATCCATTCGGATGCTTGTGCTCAACCAAGTCTGCAAATAAGCCATGTGCGGCGGCGGCCAGCGTTCGGACTGCTAGCGGATCATGATCTGCGAAAAATAAGGCAATGGCTTCATCCAGCTGACGTGAAGCAGCTTCAAATTTAGTACAGGTGACCTTCATAGCGCAGACCTGCAAATGAGTGGATGGATACTCACCCACCGAATTATCCATAGGGCACCCTATTCAACACCACAGACGCGCCAGACCTAGTAAAAAAATGGCGAGACGCCAGTACGCTTATACATTAGTATTCCGCGCGCTTTTTTAGTGCCGGCTAGACAATGTCTGGATGGCAAAAAACCAAAATTTAGACAAGAAAAATAATGAAACGGATTTCACCCGCTGCCCTTCTGATTTGTCTATCGACCGCCGCATTTGCTGCTCAAGCGCAGGAACAACCAACGACTCAAGAGTGCGTCGAAAAAAACTACCTTTTGGCAGCGGGAGCAGAAGTGGCGACTCGGGTTTGCGGTGAGCATCAAACCGTCACAGCGTATATCCCTGCGAACATCTCCGCCCTGTCAGTCCAGGATATCCGGAAGAAAGGCACTGCCAAGCAAGCCTATTCTTTGATCGCGAATAAAAATACCATTCTGATAGCAAGCGGCGGCTTTTTTGGTTTCAGATCAGATGGTGTTGAAAAGCCAATCGGCTTGATCAGATCTAACGGAAAACGCCTCGTCAAGCTCATGGAATGGGATCATGGCGGTATCCTAGTCTCTGACCGTAAAGGCGATGTGAGGATCATTCCAGCCCAGAATCGCAACCAGGCAGGCGCATGGTCGGAAGCAATTCAATCCAAACCGATCATCGTGCACAAAGGTGCCATCGACATCCGCAAAAATCCCCGGGATGCCGAATTCAACAGAGTCGCCATTGGTTACACGCTTAATGGAGAAATGCTGGTTGTAGGCGTTTTTCACTCATTCAGCCAAGCATCGACGCTCTATGACTTTGCGCAAACATTCCAACAAATCGCTGAAAGCCGTGGGCTAAAAATTCATAGAGCCATCGCCCTGGACGGCGGCGCTGGTGCTCAGATACACATCCCATCGAAAGGATTGCTGTTCGGTGACTCGGGAAGGTCTTACTTTCCGAACGCAATTAGAATCGACCGCCTGGCTGAGAAATAGCCATGTCCGGTTTTAGTAAGCAGTTAGCCAAAAAGCTCACAATCTATGCTGGCGCTCTGGGAGGTTGTTGGTCAGCCTTGGCGTGGTGTTTAGAACATGCTGAGTCGTTTAAAAATGTAGTAGCCATGTTTCAAAGCCCAGATGCTGAGGTGAGAATCGACGCCGACTCGAAATCCTTGAATGTCGGAGACACGCAGAATTTAGTAATCACAGTCTATCCCTCTGCACAGCACAAGCTGCCCCCAGGGACGGTCACTGTCACATCGTCCTCGAGCAGCCTGAAGGTCGTTCCGACCGCACATGCAGTGGTAGGTGAAATCAGCGGTTCGGGTCTCATCGAAGAATTCAAAGTCCGCGCCGTCAGCTTCACCGATGCTCCGATTCAGGTCTCTGCGAGTTACCGCACTGGTGATTTGGAAAGAAATTCGACTCCAATCACCTTCAGCATTACACCCAAACCCGCCACGCTGAAACCACACTTTGAGCGAACGGACACAAAGCGAGTCATTCTCGCGGGTGAGTGGGAGATGGTGCTCGGTGCAAACTCAGGCGTGCTGAAGCTCGCCCAGTCGGAATCCAAGCTCACCGGTTCATTTGATGTCCCTCACCAAAAATGGAAAAACGGAAGAATCGCAGGCAGCAAGGACGGGAACACTTTCCGTATGGACTTTTTGGTACCCTCCAAATCGACGGTGGAACGTCTCTGGGTTGTAGGTGACTACGTCATCGAGAAAGAGTCTGGGAGCATTCAGATGCGCGGATGCGCCTACCATTTGCGAAATGCGCCAGATCAAAGGGTAGAGACCGGCGCTCAAGGCCTCGATTGCTCCACGGCCGTAAAATTTCCGGGTTGGAAAACGCTTCGGGGAGAAAAATTCATGGCCACGGCGAGCTTTGATTTTGGAAGCGATTACTAACGCGCCCTTCTGGCTGTAGACGTAGCTTGGCGAATCTGCATAACTCATCCTGGTAAACAGTCATTGCGGCTCGATTGACCTACCTGGATGTGGGAATCGAGTCGAAGCCTACCAACAACTCCGCACCAATAACATCGTGGATTTCAATGCATGGAATTGCTTTTACTGCCCAATCGCTCTGGCACAGAGCTTCAAGACGTCTATCGTCGAGCTCTTCGCGAATCGACTCATCTGTACATCGTCAGCGCCTATCTGACTCATTGGGACATCAAGGAAGAGTTGGGCAGCCAGTGCGAGTCATTCAAGTTCATAGTCGGCAAAGATTTCGGGATCACCCGAAAAGCAGCTTGCGAGGACGTACTCGAGTGGCTTCCCCCTGACAGGCACGATGATTTTCTCGCCGCGGAAGCGATAGACGGATTTCACCCGAAAGCCGTTTTTTGGAAGGAACTGAATGGCAAATGCTACGCGCTTGTCGGCTCTTCAAATCTTTCTAAAGCTGCGTTCTCTACCAATTATGAAGCTAATGGCTACTCAGCGATTTCTGACAAGACTTTCAATGCGGCCGAACAGTGGATCGAAACCCTCACAGAAAAGTGTGTAACCCTCGACGAGAATTGGATTCGTCGCTATCGGGAGGCCATTCAACCTAAGAAGCCGAAATCACCAGATACATCAGAAACAGAAGCCCAAGATGATGGAGCTGTCTTCGAACTGGTACTCCCTGATCCCCGAGCGCTCACGCGTTCCGCGGCTGTTCTGACCAGACGGCGACAACAGATGTTCGCGTTCAAAACCGTAAAACGCGACCTCGAATCTTTATTTCGGACGACTGCTGCAGCCCGCGCGTGGAATCCGTCTCGCAACCTAGGTTTTTACGCCGCGCTAAACGCCCTCTGGTCATTCGATATAGGAAGCCGGTTCCAAGGGCGGGGTTGGGAAAGACAAGGTCGAGGTAGTAATTTTAAGGAGCTGGCGAAAAGCCTAGTACGCATATTGGACGCACAGTATGTATCCAGGGATCGTGTCGTGAGGGTAGAAATTGATCGCCTGCACAGCATCGGCTTGACCACCAGGGGCGCCCTCCTCTCAGAGATGCTCTGCCAATTCTTCCCGAAGCAATACCACGTGCTCAATAAACCAGTCAGAGATTGGCTAAGAGACTCAGGCCTAGACAGAGTACGAGGCGCGACCGAGGGCGAGAACTACATTCGCTGTGCACGCCTATTTCGCATAGCGCTCGACCGCGCGAAAGATTATCCAGCAAAAAACATTGCTCAACTCGACGCCCTTATCTGGTTGGAAAGCAATCCCGACTCAGAATTTTAAACTGCTGCGTCGAGCGCCGGCTGCTTCCATCGGCTCGGGCCCATATGCACCTAAGTACTCTCTCCCCCTGGGAAGGCTGCTGCCCTTGTCACGCAGTAGCTTAACCAAGAGGTGATGCAGGACGTGGATGCGTGGTAGACATCATGTTTTCATGCTTGACGAGCACAAACCAGGGCCAAAAATCTAACGTCGGGGTTAGCAGTTTCCTGCAACACGGCTGCCGGTATCTTGTCGATATCGACTCAGAAGAGGCGATGGCCATGCACCAACAGGAAGACATTACCCTCTCTGCGATGATGGAACGGAATCGGACGGAGGCGCTCCGTACGGAGCGGCACGAGCAATGGCTGGCAGAGAATAGCGAAGCCATTCATGCGTACAACGAACACGTGGAAACCCACGGGTTATTCAGCGACAATTTGCGGAGCTTTTGAAGCAGTCGCAATAGCCTCGCGGATTTGATACCTCCCGGCATTCAGGTTCGTGGAAGCTTGCCGCAATCGAACCTTATCGACGGGCGGTGGGAACCACAGGTATTAAACAATCCAAACTTGATCAACCCACGTCTTGAAAATCTGAAGAATCATATCTCGAAGCTTCCCCCAAATCCGTGTCGATGGGCGCACTCAAAAAACGCACTATCCCCCTGCACCACCACGCATCAATGGCGTTCAACACAACATAACCATTATCAACGGCGGCCGGCCGTGAGATAGGAAAATGGTCATCGGCGTAGTCTCCCTTTTACACCGGTTGACCAGGAACTTTGCAGATTTACTGTATTTGAAGCCTGGTCGCAAAACACAATCCACCACGTTCAGGGGGGCTTTTGTCACAGTCGGGCATCGTTGATGGATACAGTGTCATACAACTTCAGTGCATTTATGGACGCGTGAGATCAATGAATGGATCTGGCGGCGGAAGTGGAGAACGTGCTCTAGGGGGTTTAGGCGTGGGGCGCTCCCTGAGCTCAACATCCTTCGGCTGTTCTCTTTGCCAATTTTCCGCACGCTCCGGTTGCGGGTAGCGTATTTCATGCTCAGGCCGGGAGCGCGGTTCTCTTCTTGGAAAATCGTCAGAATAGTTCGGTGAGCGATAAATCATTGGTGGCCGATTTCGATTGCCGCCTATTGGATCAAACATTTCATCCCAAAAGGCCTTCCGTTGAAGCGCCAAGGATCGCTCTTGTTCAAGAATGCTGCGCTCGTGTGCAATCTGAGTGGCAATGGCGCTTGAACTCCACTCTGCATTCAGTCTGATATTCCCTTGCGGAGTGATGTTATTTCGCATCCATCGAGACATCCAATAGCTATCCGACGGGCTCGACGATTGAAGATGAACGACTAAATTATCTACATCAGCGACCCTTGACTCGGCCGCCTGCGCGGAGAGTTCTTTCTTAATTTCTTTCGCCACCAGATCATTAAAAACGGCCCGGGCATCTTGCTCCGCACTCATGCGAATTGTTGATAGCTCACGTATGCTGGCAAATGCCTGACCCAACGCCCTTACTGCTTCACTGTGCGATCCCGGATCCTCACGCGTGAGTTGCTGCACAAGCGCGGAAAACTCGTGAATACGGGGATCACTTCCCAATGTGCTCTCTTTTCCTATAGGCACTCTTCCTAATATGATGCTTCCAGCTCTAGCAAAAGCTCTCAGATTTCCATTCGTTGTCAATCGAGCGCCTGATGTGGGTGACGAACGCCACAACTCATATCGCGTTTGTTGACGCAATCCGCTTAAAGACGAATCCTCTGCGGGTTCAATATGCACAGGGTCGTAAAAGAGAGGCAGAGTTAGCCCTTCATTATCTAGGATTTCAGCGAAGTCAGGTAATCTAGCTGATGCTATAGCGCTAATCCCAATATCAGTTGCGAAACCGACCTCGTGACTGCTTTGTGTTGCGGGCGGGGCTACTAGGCGCCTACGATTTTTCTCATCACATGCTGAAGCATTTCCGGCCTTGCAATCATCCCAAATAGCTTTCAACTCAGCTTGCTCTTCTTGATTTGCAAAGCTTCTTTGTATAGTTGCCAGCTCAGTGTTTGTAAAAATTCCTTCTGAGCGCGCGATAACTAGCGCCCGTGATAGACGCGCTAGGAACTCTTCATTCACTCCTTTTGGCAGAGGGGGATGGTAAAGCGAAGTCGTAGTATCTTCAGGGCCAAACCAGCCGCCTGCCGACCCTGTTTGCGAAAATATCGCGGATACTAGCGCTAGCAGAAACACCGGCACTTGAAAGCACCTCCTTGGCAAGTGTTTCATTGCTGGCCTACGATTCTTTGGTGAATTGCATTTTTATAAGCCGCCAAATCAGCCTGACCGTTTGGCACCACGAGAACACTTAGCTCACCTGTACCGGCAAACAGACCGTCTGGCACGCGCCGCGTTATGAATTTCTTCTGCAAATAACCTGCACCATTGGCGCGCTCAGATGCAACGGGAAAGATCTTTTGAAGCAAGTCTTTGAAGACAAATGGTTCCTTGGCCTCATCAACTTCTGCAAACAAGTACTGACTCTTATCACATTCTAAAACCACTTCAATTGAGAATCCTGAGGTTGTCGATACAATGGCCGTTACTGTACCTGTATACTCCTGCCTTCCCAACCACTCCCCAACATATGCCTTTAATTCAGTTGATGACATCAAACTATCGCTTACTTCAGTTGCAGAAATAATCTCATAAGGAATCGGAGGCTGACTGGTTTTTAGAACCTTGACATCAACAATAGAACCAACCTTGATCGCATCTATGAGTGGATCTGAAGAGTTCACTCGCAGCAGTATCGCCTCTCGGAAAGCTGGAACAATAGTAGCTATAGATGTGCTTTGTTCAATGGTTTTGTTTTTCGGCATTTTGTTTTCGACAAGCCGAAATGGGATACTACCAAATGCTATTTCATGGGCTCTTCTGCGCAGCTCTATGGTGGCGTCGACTGCAGTCTTCAATTCGAGCAAGTCAGGTTGTAATTCAAATCGAACTTTCTCGTCTTGGAGCCGCTGCAGCAGAGAATCGACCACTATATTGTAGAGTGCGAAGTCCATCTCTTCGTAATCATGCGCTCTCTTTTCAATTGCCGCATCGTCCTTTGCGAACTGCTCGTTCTTTAACGCCGCGCCATATTGACAGGCTGATTCAGGCAACCCGTTTTCTTGAAATACGCAGGCCGAAAAAGCTCCATAACCCATGTTCATGTCAGATGCAGCTTTATGAATATAATCGCGTCGCTGACTGAATTTATCCTCCCACGGCGCTGGATTTATTTCCCTGGAATAATTAGCTTTACGTTGGTTTCGACTAATTTTCTCAATCATTTCACTTAAGAACCGAACCGTTATCCATGGCCGTTCGTAGTCGAATGAGTTGCGGGCTCGGGCATAACCCAGAAAATTTGATATCAACCGGTTAACATGATAACGGACGACTGGCGAGGTAGAGTTTACAGTGTAGTTTGATGTATTGTTGTCCGTATATCCGAAAACCCAAGAACCATATCTGTCTAGCTCTGTACTCGAACCTCCCGATAGAAGAGCAAACTCATCTAGGTCGGCATCGATGGTAGTTGCATGAGTTTTTCGCCAAACTTCGAATTTTTTAGCTACATCCGAGGCACTGATTAGCCCAGACTCCTCCTCCGGCAAAATGGTAATTGTCTGAGAGGCAGCATCCCATGAATTTTGCAAAAGCAGCAAATCGTTGTCATTTACCTCATCTACAAAAAAATGACGTTGTGTGCTCAGGATCCCTGAATGATACATGTACCTTCGGCAATCAGGGGAAAACACCATATTTCTAACTGCCGAAACTCCTTCTTTCAAGGTATCAACAGAAACACTTCCAATGGTGATTCCCGAGGTTGTTGAAGCAGCTTTAAGGTCTGGCGAGAATGACTCCGGAGATGCCGCGACTACGTCCGAGCTAACGGTTTGCACGCGCAGACGCATCGGCAACTGTTGAAGGGATTTTGCATACTCTTCAAAAAGGGAATTTGGGAAATCAGGGTGTGCAGCGAAAAGCCACTGAACTTGAGCTGGGTTGAGCGTACAAGAAGAAGGACTTGCAATTTGATGCCGTCCCGAAACGCGAGACATTCGCTCTAGGAGTTCCTGAACCAATTTATCCAATTGCGGATAAGTGAATGTCCAATTTGCATGATTTATCCATGGAGGAGTATCAGCATCGACTGAGGTTGAATATATCGCTCGATAGTTTTGAATGTTGAATGGAGTAAATACGTCTTCGGACATGGGATCCGAAACCGCCGGCAAACCTTCACCAGTTTCCATCTTGAACGGTGCTTTGATATCCATTTCAAGAGTTCTGATCGGGAAAGCAGAAAACTCAGTCCCAATCTCATTGTTGAGTGAGGGCGGAACTATTTGATTCAGCAGTATTTTTGTATCTCTACCGTTTTCAACCACGTGTCCGATTGGCAACGAAGACCAAGTTTTGATGGCGTGTTGTGTACCTTGAAAATCTACCGTTCCAGTGCCGAACCGGGAGGCTGCATCGACCGCTACGCCATGAAGCAATAGGCAAAAACCAACGACGGGCGTTAGGCGCTTTAGAGTAAAGCAACGGTACTTCATCGATGTGCTAGGCATGTTCGAAATATCCATTGCTTGCCTCCCCAGATCGCGCTTGCATGTAGCCGCACACTGAAAATTTATCAATTCGCCGATTGGAATTTGGCTTGGAACGACTCGCTCTTTTCTGCAATAGCAAAAATTGAGGTTAAGCTTAGCAGCTGTAACCAAGCATCACGCCTCTCCACACTATTAATGCATTAGAGCTTTCCGGTGTTCAAAACGGATCATGATCCTCGACACCCCCATCGGCCTTCTCTGACATGACTGGATTTTGGTCAAGGCGGCCAAAAACTTTTTTGGCTCTCATTTTCCGATGCCATGCAGAGTAGATTCGGGAGCAAGAATCGGGATATTTCGATGGATACACCACCAGTTTGATAACGATTTCTTTTGGTCGAAATCCGACTTCAGCGAAGGCACTAACCGGTCATCCATTTGGGACTGAATCCAAATTGACTAATAAAGTTACTCGGTCACACCACTAGCGCAACTGCCCCAGCAGGAATCCGCGCGCAAAACGAGAACGTGTGCTGATATAGCTCGGCTACTGGATTCGATCTATTTTTAGGTACTCACTTGGTGTACACATTCCATACCCGATTACACACCCATTCACACCCATTTAATTAGTCGAGCCGGGTTGATCATCAGCGGACAAAAGAGGTGCATCGAGATCGACATCCACACCAAGGACTAAGGAACTGATGCGTGACACCAAGCGTGTGTCGACAAGCTTCAGCTTCTCCGGATGGCAGTCGATATCGGTCGCCAAAAGTCGAAGGACTTGAGACACAGAATTGCTTTGCCCTACTCTTTGAGGCAGATGCGCCCCGTCGCCCGGAGCGATGATTACGGGGGCATTCAAAGGAGTACGGGAATCTTCCATGTTGACGACCTTACCCAGCAGTCAATTTGGCCGAGCTTGATTGCATCAGGCTGGAGCTGAGTCGCTCGACACCGGCGTCAAAACTATAACGCCATCGATCACTTCAATCGTCAGCACGTCGCCGATATTCAGGTTTGAGTTCGTGAGTAGCTCAGGTGGCAAGTCGATGATGAGATCACCACTCCCATCCGCGGCATCCTGGCATTCCACCATCCAGCGTCGATGTTCTGTCATGATGTTGCTCACTTTAGTGTGTTCGGGAACCCTTCGGGAAAGGCCCTGGCGTGTACGCAAAACAAAAGCCCGGTTATGCGCGGATGACGCTCCAATGCGCATAGCAAATAACCAACGAAGTCTGGATCAGCGACAGCTTCACGTGCACGCTCAATGACCTTCGGCAGTTTGAAAAATCTTAAATCAGACAGCTCTGCTCCATATGTTTTGATCCAGTGCACCTAGCCTCCCCCTACTTCAGCGATCAGATTTCTACAGTCAAATTGGGAACAAAACCTGTCTTTTCCCCTGGATAACCAAGGGGGTTGGAGATGATTCGGCACCCCTCTAGCTCGCAATCCACAGCTCGGTGCGTGTGACCAAAAATCCAAACGTCCACTAAAGGAAGAAGCGCGTGCCAGGAGTTGAAATATGCCGCACTCAGATGATCGTAGTGGCGTTCACGGCCCGCTTCGGGGACAGGGCAATGATGCGTAACGACAATGGTTTTGCCTTCAAATGGCTCGCTGAGCTCGCGCTTCAGAAAGTCAAAAGCCACGCGATTTCGCTCAATCACATCTGCTGGGCGCAGTCGGCGAAAACTCTCCTTCGCGCGGATCAGCCTGAAATCATTCATTAGCGCTCCACACGTCAGCGAAGCCGCTACTTTGTCGCCGGTAGATGTGAAATCCGTCCAGGCCTTCGTGACTAAAAATCGTACTCCGTTGCGAATCCACACCTGATTTTCCAAGACATGGACATGGGGTGCGGCAACGTCTCGCATTTTGCGAAGGGTGTGATCGATGTGGCCTGAGTAGAACTCGTGATTTCCACAGACATAGATAACCTCGCAGTCGAACGCCAGGTTGGCCCACTCCACGCCTCGACATTTTGTGTCGATGTCACCCGCCAAGACCACGACATCTGCGTTGGTCGTAGGCAGCTCGAATTCAGAAAACTCGAGATGTAGATCTGAGAGCACGTGAATCTTCATTTGTGAATCCTTAAGCTTTTTGCGAGGTGCGACAGTGAACATGCAAGCCCGCCGCACGGGATCAGATGCGCTGCCCCATCGCCCTTTCGCGTTAGCGCCTAGCTTCACCAAGTCATCTCCAGACGGCGAACGAATGACAAGGCCAATCAGTGCTTGGTGGGTTCGCTCTCATCCCAGGTCGGTGGGTTTTCAACAATATCGATCGACATCTTGAGCTCGAGCTGCATGTGCTGAAACACCAAATCAAGGTAAGGATGTGCTCCGGACTCGCGCAACACGGTGACCAGGCTCAACATTTCTCGACCCTGCCCCAACGGCATCTGGACATTGCAAAAAACGGTGTCGTCATCACCCCTTCCCATTCCCAATCTCCATCATATTTTAGCGGGCGGCACTGCGTATCACTTGAGCGTGAAAGCGATGTTCATATGGTGAAATGCAGAGCGTTAAAATTATAAATTGACTGTACAAATGAACACTAAATCCCATCGCTTACACCTATACAGATTTATATCAGTTGCAAAGCTATTTATTTTTGAGCTCGCGCCTTGATAACAATTGTCATGTTAGGGAACAATTCATCGCGCCCTACTCATCTCAATATCAAGGCATCAATTGAAACTCCTAATTGACTACATGATTGTTAATACCTTGCGAATCGATCTTTCCTTGGATAATGCATTGGTTAGCAATCTTCGACATGAAATCATTGATACCCATGAATTGGCTTATTCAGAGTGCGAAAGCATCAGAGAGGTCGAGGCTAAATTCGAGCAACTGCGAAATTACCCCACGGACTCGGATGTGCTCACTAAACCGGATTCAAAGGCCAAGGTACTGAGGGTGCTGTACCTTTCCTGAACCACGTGCATCGATCAGTGAATGGCTGGCGATGGCACTTCCACCTCTCCCACGGCTGACCGGAGAAGGTTGTGAAAGCTAGGCCGCCCATCCCCCCTTTTGAACGAGGCAATGACGTAGCGCGAATTCATGGTCGTCAGCACCCAAAACGGCCCAATTTTGGCGGCGAAACGAATGTGTGAGGTACGCATGATATGCCCATCGGCGAACCGTCCTAACTCGTCAACCCGTTGATGTCCATAAGTCACTCCAACCGCTGTACCGTCGACTATGAAAACGTCGCTCAAATAAGCTGTGATGGAGGCATCATGCATATACCTCTGAGCCCGAATGATGCGCTTGATGTGAAAATCCGAAAGCCGTTTGGAGTGCCATTCCGTGTTGATACCTTTGTGCATGATGCCTCCGCAGCGACCGTTGGTCAGTAGATCTTTTTGACGTTGGTTAAGGATTGGGCGTCGAACGAACTATCGTGAGCGTCCGTGTAAACCACGCCGCTCTCTACCTCAAGCAAGCAGATAACAACGCTGTTAGGGTCGTAACCGATAGACACTGCATTCAACTTTTCCATACGCCAGCTCTGGCCGCCATTCATCCAGGGTGGAGTTTGGACTTGCACTTCAGTAATAACGAAATCCTCGTTTTGCGATGAAATTAGCTCATGCAACCTGGTCTCATCGTTCAAAAATTCGACCATGTCTGCAAAGCGGTCTTCTTGTCTCGTCTTTACCGCTACGTGATACCAGTGCGTATTCAATACTCGGGATACGCTATGCCAGTGAGCCAGGCCATCCCCAAACATACCCGGGAAACCTGCAATTTCAGTGTCTACTGTTCTGAACATATTGACTCTTACGGGAGGTCATTGCCGGGGCAACGCATCACTTAGAAAAAAGAAAAAATTGTCTTGAGACTTACCGACTTCTCGTGGCCATTCCCCATAAGCACGTAAACGGTATTCCGCGTTTCAAAGAGGAACCCTTCTTCAAAGGAAACCGCAAAAGTGCTGCGCATCCAATCGCCGACATCAAAACGACGTTGGCTGTCGAAGCGCACGTTGTGAGCAAACAAAACCAAAGGTAGCTGCCTGGCCGCGTGAATTTTCTGCAGCTGCTCATCGGTGACATAGGCTCGTAAAATTGTCCAGTTCTCGACCAAGCAGTGAGGCTTGCGCGGATAGAGCGCCTTCACCAGTTCTATCAAATTCTCATCTGAATCCAGGGATCCTTGACGGGGTTCACCGGGGCCGGCCAGTAGCTCGCCATCTCCTTCGTTTTGATCTGTGCTCAACTTCAATCTCCGTTAACTCATCTGCTGTGTTCAAAGCCGGAGTCTTTTCATCGGCTGTGATTCCGTATTGCCGCATGCGTCTCTGCGAGCGTAATTGGCTGATCACGATCCTCGCTTTCGCTCACCCAATCTCGGTGACCTGAAGCGGTCTGATGAACCTCTCGAGTTGGCGCGCCCTCGATGGGCTCAGCTTGAACGCCCCTGGCGACAGGTGCTGGCGATGACCTTCCGCTCTCTCTCGATCACTGTGCGCCATGCCTCGAAGCTCTCGACATTACGGATAATACACTATATTGACGTTTATTCGTAAAGCTCAGTTATGGCTATATCCTGACTTTTGAGCAAAGTCATGGAACTGAGAACCGCATTTGCAGGCGTGCTTCGGGCGCTCCGCCTTGTTCGGCGCGCTAGGTACGCTGACGTCTCGGATGCGACACACCGTCGTAAAGTCAGTGCCCTCGAGAACGCGCAGACCAGTATCACCATCGAGCAATTTGACGAGCTGGCGCAGTCCCTTGGCCTTGATCCGATCGCGATGCTTACCCTTTGCATTGCTCACCGCCAGGGCGAGCAACCGCTGACTGTAATTGGCCGCGCATTGACCGACGTGGCTGCATTTGAGGCTGAGGGTGGCATGAAGGTGCTCAGCGATCAGTTCGATGCTGACGGCAACCTCATAAAACGAGGACGCGGCAAGCCGCTAAACGCAGATAACGAGAAAGCGGTACTGGCACTCAAAGCGGAAGGTGCGACGCAGCAGCAGGCAGCGGCGCAGTTGGGGCTGGCGTTGACGTCGGTGAGGGAGTATTGGAAAAAGTACTAATGATCAGGCGCTTACCTCCCGCCAAATGAGCTCACGCATCAAAGTCTGTTGTGTTGCCCCTAGATCAAACACTAGGCTTGAAGCTTGCTAAAATTCCCTGCAGCCAGGTTTCGGTTGCACGGAAGCTTGGGGTTTCCAAGCAGACAGTGAGGAAGCATTGGGAGTGACTCACCGCTACAGATCGAGACGGCGGTTATTGTTTGCTCCCACGTTATGCAGCGCACACAGAATATTCTTGTTGTTACTCAGCACCCAATAGGGATAGCGCCCTAGCCACACATGCAGCGGATACCTACGACGGATAGCACAGTCGGGGATGCTTCTTGCGAGCGCAATCTCTGGATCCTCCATGAACAAGATCGCATCCCAATAGATATAGTCTCGGTAACGGCGCGCGGTTTCGTAAATCTTCGGAGCGACAAAGCCAAGCAAACTGCCGTCATGCCTGTAACTCAGCACAAGCGTGCGACAATCTATCTCCCTAAAGTGGCGAAGTATGCTCCACATCTTGTAAAAGTTGCCAATCAATTTATACATCCCTAGCTCGCTCTCGCACTGTAGGGTTTCCCCATGCCAAGCACAGCATTTTGCGAACGAACCCAAATGGCTTTTTTTTATATGCAGCAAATCCCAAGGCGAGACATCCCAGCGCCGAGAAAAGACAATCAAGTAGGCCATCACACAGGAGCATACAGTATTAAGATTGAAGGCGTACCAGTTCTCCGAGGCCGTACGAACAAGACGCGCCAAACATTTTCTATGGCGGCGTATATAACGACGAAATATATACCTGCGAATAGACTTGATGGTTGATACTGAAACTTCGATATCAGCTTGTGGCTGAGCCCCCCGTAAAATTTCATACCACGTGATACATTCACCGCTAGGAGAATTGAGGATGTGATAAAAGCGTTTTTCCCAGGCAAGCTTTGAAAGAGGAATTTTCAACATCGAAACTGGAGCATCAACATTAGTTGAAAACTGTCCGGGCGATGCACGATCTGCCAGGAATTTGAAGACGACTTCTTTGTCTTGAAGCTTTGACGGCTCCGCCACCACTACCTCATACATGTCCTGCCCTATAAATCGCGAACCACGCTCGCTCCAATCCTTAAGTTTATTACACCAAACGACTACCTCGGCATGGAAATCTTCAGGCGGCACTTCTGCCGATAAAACATCAAGGACTACCCCCAAGTGCTCACATTTCTCTGCGGCAGCCGCGATCCCTTTCTTTCCGCGCCATTTCTTCGATAGCACATCCGAGCATTGCTGGCAGTATTCAAGGGCTTCATTATGCCAAGGACAATGCGTGATGTGTTCAAAGTAAAATACTACCGAATGGTATCCAAACTTAATGCATTGACGGCAGTGTCGAATTCTAGGTCGAGGCCTCATTGCTAGCGTTTCACACTCCGAATCTTCGGGCAAAGGAAACCATCCATCTAAAAATTGATATTTAAGTTCATTGCGCGCAAGACCACATGCGTCCTCTACTCTAGAATGAGGAACTTGAGCACCATCCCACCAACGATCGAACTCCTCGGGCTCAGCGTCACCGACCTCCAAAAGTTCGCGAATCTCATGAAACCATTGAGCATGGTTCCATTTCATCACATGGAGAAATATCAGCCAGGAAGAAGTGTATTTGAACGGAGGCCTAAGAAAGACTAGATGAACTGGTTTCAGCGGCTTCATAACACGCCGCTCTGTTTGAGAATCTCTGCATAGCTGCTCAGCCGTGACTCTGCCGTGGCAGACTCTATAATGTTTTGGGTCACAGTAAACTCCGAGGCGTCTCGCTTCATGGAGCGAATCAGAATAAGCCTGAAAACCTCAAACACGAATGCTGTGGGAAGCAGAGGAAGATTATATTTTTTCACATCCTCAGACATTACCTGATAAATGTCTGAGGCCGTGCTGGCAAGCCGAAAGCCTGCGGCATAAGCTTGCGGAAGAAAAAACTGAGTGTAGGTGCAACTGCTTCCGGCGGGATAAGTAAAATCTTCATCGTACCCTTTCATAGTTTCAGTCATCCAAGCATGGTCTTTGCAATACGGCAGATCCTCTACTTCACTAAGAAACCGGGCAGTCAACTCCGCACGCTTCTGCTTTTTAAGCAATTCAATGGCATAGCTAATTTGTGTTTGGCTAAATCCAATGAGCGTAGTGTCAATATTAGCCACAGCTAGTTGATTCTGGATATACTGTAGTTGCTCAAAATCTTCTATCGTAAGCGTTTGAAGCTCATCTAAGAATAGAACCCAGTGCCTCCCCCCCCTATTTCGCAAGGAGCTTTCTATGTCATTCAGTACATCTGCTCGCAATGTCCCGATATCTATTCTCTTCGGCAGTCGGAAACCCAATGACCTGGCCAAACTCTTGACGATATTCTCCCGACGTTTCAGATCACCGTTTGTATCCGCGGAGACGCACGTCAGAAATCTGTCCTTGAATGCAGGATGGCTATTCAGTGCGCGGATCACGAAGTTACATGCCGTAGTTTTCCCCATCCGAGGGAAAGCCTTAAAGACTAGGCACGTCTTATGAAGCATTACGCTGTCCATGACTATCCCGAGCACCTGCGGCATGCTAGGAGTGAGTGCGACATAGTTCTTTGTCACTAACGGGTGGTTCCACAGGAGCGTCTCTTGCTGCTCGACGTCGTACGGGTCATAAGTGTTCATAAGACCCTCTTAGAGCTTTTTGACCAATTCGATGAGGTCTAAGCTGCTAGGTGGAACAAGAAACTCGCGCTCCGGTATAGGAGCCTTCGGAGACAGAGGGGGGGCTGGCTGCTGCTGCTGCTGCTGCGCTACAGGTTGAGCATTCTTCTCAACTTCGGAAGCATTACGAGATTGCTCAGTTCTCAGCCTGTCGAGCTCCGATGCTGACCTTCGATCTTGCTTGTTACTCGCCGCAGCTGCTTCCAGTTTCGCTTCCAGATGTCGCTTGTAGGTCGCACAAATGTTAACACCACTTGTACGAAATATGACCTTCCGACACAGCAGTGAGTTGATCTTGTCACGGGTTCTAAGGCTATGAAGGAACTCTACCCAGTCCCCCTGTACTGTGAGAGGCCCTATAGGTGCGCCATTTTCCAGAAACCCTTGAACGACTCGAATGTCGGACTCGTTGACTTCAACGATTATATTTTCCCCAACGAGATCGGGACTATCCATCAATTTGGACGAGGTATATCTTGCTCTCTTAAAGTTAATATAAGGTCGATGGCCATCTTTAGCTCCACCTTTGACTGTCCGCCAGTGCTTCACGCTAACAACCCCCAATGATTGACGCATATCAAGTGGAGGTCGCCTCGGTATATAATTTTCCTCACTTACCAACTTTGTGACCGCTTCAAGTGGGGACATACACCGCAGGCCCTCGGTCGGCTCCGCGTTCAGGTTAGCGAAGAACGCGTAGACCAATTGATCGAGTTCATCACTGGTGACCCGGAACTGGATAGCAGCTAGTTCGGGATCAGCGGCTCTGCCTTTATCAGGGCCTGCACCTGTAGTGTTTGGAAAGCGTTGAATCAAATCCGCAGCCACTCGTTTAAATTTATGCTCGATGTTCGGTCGTCTTTCCGGGCGGCCAGGCACACCATACTCATTTATGCATCCAATTTGCTTTCGGAGCTCCCCGCTAACCTTATTAGCCAGGTGTGCTAGCGCATTATCGAGTCGAATGATCGACGGCTCCACCTGCGTCATCTCAGGAATCACCTCTGCGGGAAACCCCGCACCCGGTTTTATCTCCAAATCCTTGATTGTAGACTCGGGTCTCGGTAGCTTAGAGCTAAGCATTTGGCGTATTAGTGCCACGACATCTTCAGCAGTCACGTCGTCACCATGAACTACATAAAACCAAAGGACTGCCGAGGTCAGCGATTCGACTGCTGCGAGGAGGTGCAGTTTTTTCAAGATGTGATAGGTTTCAAACCCATGTTCACATTGAAGTATCAAGATGAATAATGCATCGAATGTATACGAATCAATCTCAATACTCTCCATCAGTCCCCTTGACTTGGTCAATGAGGAATGCCCCGTACCGACAGGTATATGCGCTATCGCACCCCGATCACCAGTAATATGAACAGCTCGCTCAAAATTTTGATCTCGTACTTTGCTCACATAGGCCGTCAGGGTTCTAATGCCGCGATACTTTGTGTTAAATGGCCACTTCGCTGCCGGGTGCCCGTTGTCGTTTAGAATTTTTATAAAGGCAGTGTGAAGATCTGTAGGCCGCATTTCGAACTGCACTTCTTTATTTTTTCCTTTGGGCGTCCTCTTCAAGATTAGATTTTTAAGTTTCGACTCAAGTTTTGGGTAAAGCGTGAAAATCGCCCCTAGAACGCCAGAGAGCCCCGCACCCGAATGCCACAGGGACGCATCGACTTCTTTCGTACGCCTGTAGGATTTTATTGCAATATGAGGCAAGAGTGCGCGGTAACCATAAACAGATCGATCAGGTGCTAACAACAGGCAGCGCTTTATCATTTTCTTTAAGTAGCTGCCATCTATGTTGGTGGCATGCTTGATGGACTCGATCGTACTTCCACCCATGTACATCTCAAGCGCCTGTTTCCTGTGCCGGTAGATGTAGGCAGAATTCGGCTCCAAAGATTGCACAGAGACTTCTTCCCAAGGCATCGTGGCCTGGATAAGCTCGATGATTTGCGAGCGAGAGCGTCTGCTCATGGTGCGCGCCAGACGGTGTTGTAACCAAAGCCGTTTTTGCCAACCTCAACCATCACAGATCCAGCAATGATCAATCTGCAGATAACACCTAGCGCGATGGCTTGATCTAAGATATCCACGTCATCAAGGAGAGACCGGATCGTCCCCTCCTTCATCAACTGAACTTGGGTACCCACCAGCTCAGTTTCATGGTCAAGTACGTAACTCCTCACCTGCGATGCCATAGCAATCACTTTCAGCCAGAAGCCCAACTTATAGGCGACTAATGCGAGGTGGGCGAACGTAATCGAAACGAGCTGCGCGTGGCGAACGACCTGATCAGTGAGGCGATAACGAATGGGAATTGATTTGAGGTCTGGGTCGAGCTTCTCCTCGGCGTCTATCTGATGGAGCGCGACAGAGCCATCCCGGCGCTCAACCCATATCCCTCTGAGCTTCGTAAAGTCATCGGTGTCATCCGCATTCAAGCTGATGTCGACATCCTCATCGAATCTGTAGGCCAGCACGCTCGAGCTCGTCTCAAGCTCAGTAGCCCAATGGATGATTTCCAGGTCGCCCAGGATGATGAGATCAACATTCATTTTCGGGCTATAGGCCATCCAGAGACTGCGGTTGTGGCCGCTCGTCTTCCTACTAGCCATTAGCTGCTTTCGGCGGTGACCTTTCATTGTTGCCATCGGACTGGATCTCGCTGGGTGCAAGGGTTCGAAATCGCTTCCCAAAATTTTACTACGACAGATGGCAACTACTAGGACTTATTGGCAACTTCTATCGGCATACAAAGAACGTTAAGATATAAAGGCCGGGTGGTCTAAATGATTTTATGCGTAGCTTGTCTTGCAATCTGCATTGTTTTGTGAACTTGCTTAGCTAGTGATTTATTAAGGACAAAATTACTTCTCAGTGATGCTATAGGTTCAAAATCACTTCCCAAACTCAGAAGTGAGTTTGACCATGTCGACTGAGCAATCGCGGAGTAGATTTTTTTAAGTTATTGATTAGGCTTGAAACTGGTCTCTATCGAGATAGGGTCATCGTTTCTTCCGAGTACTTCAAGTCCTGATCCTCGTGCAAGTCTCTGTATCAAAATCGAATACTCAGGAAACCGCTCGCTGATCTTTTCTCCATCACCCAATACCGTATCCGCGAAATAAAACCAAGGCGTCGCCGTTTCACTGATCAAACCGAATCCTGCCGATCCCTCGACAAGCCGCGAAGCTTTCCAAACGCCAACTTGTACATTCAACTGCAAACGTTTTTCCTGCGATGACATCGCAGCCCATCAAGACAGTCTTAAATGTGCCGTCCGCTAAAATCAGCGAGTATTCAATGGATCCACCCAAATGGTAGCAATGAACACTATCGGACGGGTTGATATGAAAATGGCCAACGGGAGAACCTTTCGTTAGCAGATAGAAAATCTACGTCATCCGGTAACGCGGGCCACCCGGTGTTGTGACCGTGCTCTAATCGTCCAAACGATACGTTCTGCGGTAGTAGCCGCCTTCCAAATGGGCTTCAGATCAAGCGCTGCAACCAGATCTTTTATCCTGAGTGCCGTTAAAGTCATTGTGAAACCCCGCCGTTAGCGTTATCGACGCATATATCCACCTTTTTGCCTGTTTTATCGACATAACTCGACTAAATACCCATTTAGTCGAGTTAGCCACCACTCTGGTTTGGCGGTCTTCTATCTGAAGCCAGCATGCGGAATCCGATAACTGTCAGCCCGGGATATTTCATAATCTCCCTCAGTTCCACGCTCATGCCATTCCACCTGCTCGTCAATCCCGGCAGTCAACGCAATCATCTCTGCGTTTTCCAATCATTCCCCTGTGAGCATGTCGATCGTTTCGAAGCCTCTGTAGCGTGGTTTCACCTTCAACTCCGTCACTCAATCACCGGGTAATCCATACAGTGGTGTGCCCCATTCATCAACATCCGAGACAACGGCAAGCGCCCCGCTACACTTCCTTATCTGCGCCGCGCCACTCGAGCGCCATAGTTATGATCCCGGCCCGTTTTAGGCCGCGAGGAAGCGGAAGTCGCCGTCGAGTACCGCGGGGGCAGCCATTGCGTCCAATCGATGATCGACCTATTAGCAAGGCCAACGAAGCACTTGATCATCTGCGCAGGGGCAAGGCGCGCTATCGCGTCGTGCTGGATGCGAGCAAATGACCGACTGCCAATGGGCACTGCCTGAGAACGGAGTAATGGATGCTTTATCTTCAGCAAATGCTGGGCACCGCCGTGTTTGCCATCACTGGGGTATTGGCGATTCAGAAGGCTGGGGTCGATGTGTTCGGCGCCGTGGTGCTGGGCATCATCACCGCTATTGGTGGCGGCACCGTTCGCGACCTGTTGCTCGATCAACCGATTTTCTGGATCGCGGACTTCAACTACATCTGGGTCGCCCTGATTGCAGCAGCGCTGGCTTTTTTTCTCACCAAAAGATTCCAGCAGCGCTATCGCCTTTTGCTGTACCTCGATGGATTTGCGGCCGCGTTGTTCGGGTTGGTCGCTACCGAGAAAGTGCTCGGATTACACCTCGCGGCGCCGTTTGCCGTAATGATGGGTGTACTGACCAGTATTGGCGGCGGCATCGTGCGTGACGTTCTGGCGGGCAGAACTTCATTGCTGATGTCACGTGAGATCTACGCCACTCCAATCTTGCTGGGATGCACCCTCTATGTCTTGTTACGCGATGCATTCCCGACCATCCAGGTCGCCGGGTGGATTGCCCTCCTCTTCACTTCGGGCCTGAGGTTTCTCGCCATTTACAAGGATCTGCAGATGCCAACGATTCTCTCCACCCGGCAGGGGTAAAAGTGAGGCTGGCATAAAACGACCTAGAACATTGCAGCAATCCAGCGGATCCTCTCGCTCGCTCTCCCGCAGGCCAGACCTGCGCAGGCTGACATTTTAGTGGCCGGTTCAGTTCTGGTAATCAGGACTGCCCGCACTCATAAAAACCGTGACTACACTGACCCAAGTACATCGCTTGTGCCATGAGGGGGCGACCATGCTGGATTACTTCGCGCTAGGCCTGTTGTTCTTCGTCGGGCTGGTCCTGTTCTACGGGGTCATCGCGCTACATGACATTCCCTATGAAATCGCCGTACACCGCAATCACCCGCATCAGGATGCGATCCATGCCACCGGCTGGGTGAGTTTGTTTACCTTGCACGCGCTGTGGCCATTTCTGTGGATCTGGGCGATGGCATACCGGGAAGACCGCGGATGGGGATTTAGTGATGGAAAGTCACCACGCGTTCATGTTGCTCATCTGGAACAACAGGTGGTCGATCTGCAAAGTCGCATTGAACGACTGGAAACAGCAACAGGTACTGCGCGTGGCATGCCAGCGTCGGACAATCGCGGTGAGGGAATCTAAGCCATGGATCTTCTGCTTGTTTTGACCTATGCCGCCATCTGCACCGCGATCTTCAAGGTTTTCCGCATACCACTGAACAAATGGACGGTGCCGACCGCAGTCCTCGGTGGAATCCTGATCGTGGGCGCAATGATCTTCACGATGAACTACAACCACCCGTACTCTGAGGTCGCACGCACTTACTTCGTCTCCGTGCCGGTCATTCCGGTGGTCAGTGGCCAGGTCATCGATGTGCCGGTCAAGGGCAATGAGCCTCTGGAAAAAGGCGATGTGCTGTTTCGCATCGACCCTGCCCCGTTCGAATACAAGATCCAGTCCATCAAGGCACAGTTGCTATCAGCGAAAGCTGATCGAGCCCGAATCACTGAGCTGATCAAGCGCAACTTTGCCACCCAACGTGAAATGGACATCGTCGTTGCTCGCTCTGACGATTTGCAGGCACAACTGGAAAATGCTCAGTATGAACTGGACAACACCGCCGTTCGCGCCCCGAGCAAAGGCTTCGTCACCCATGTTTCCTTGCGTCCGGGCATGATGGCGACCAAGTTACCCTTGCGCCCTTCCATGGTGTTCATCCCGGATGAAGGGCATTACTTTGCGGCGTGGATGCGTCAAAACAGCCTGTTGCGCTTGTCGGTCGGCGATGAAGCGGAAGTGGCCTTCGATGGCATTCCGGGCAGGGTGTTCGAGGGGCGGGTCAAGACCGTCGTCAACGTTATCGCAGAGGGACAAGTTCAGCCCTCCGGAACATTGATCGGCTTCACGGGCTCACAGCCGGCAGGCCGCGTACCGGTCATTATCGAGATCACCGATCCGGACTATGCCCAATACAGTAGCCAGATGCCGGGCGGCGCGTATGGACAGGCGGCGCTCTACAGCCAGCACTTTGAGCATATTGCAATGATGCGAAAGATCCTGCTGCGCATGGCTGCCTGGATGAACTACATCTTTCCATTCCATTAAAAACTGACGGGCGCCCCCTTTTATCAGGGGGCGCCTGCCCTCCTCTGTTTGTCCTCGATCAACTGCATTTTCTCTCACTGCACGCCGCCGTTCAGGCGCCGCGTGGGCGATGGAATAGGGATTTAGCGCGGCATGAAAAGTTTGGGTTGGAGCACCTCATGAACCAACAACGTAGCGATCAGGAAGATCGGCTTTCAGGATTAATCCCCCGGCGAGTCGCGAGCTCCTCGGAACGTTGTCGCGATCATTGTTTCGTTGCTGGCACTGGCCTGCCAGGTCTCTGACCCACCTCCGAGACTGACGACGAGCACTTCGAGGGGTTGCTGCAGATGACCTGCGTCATAGTGACCTTGTTAATTTGAACTACCCTCTATTCGCAAGCGGTACCGGAAATTCGCAACAGGCACACACTATTCAAGACCACCAGAGGTTTATGTACCGCGATGAAAAAAGCCAATCGTGAAATCGCCGATTCTACGGACGACAAAGCCGACACGCTTAGCCGCAAAGACTACGAAAAACAACTGAAGACCCTGCACGTGGAAATGGTCAAATTGCAGCAGTGGGTGGTCGCCACCGGGGCCAAGGTCGTGATTGTTTTCGAAGGCCGCGACGGTGCCGGCAAGGGCGGCACGATCAAGGCGTTGACCGAGCGCGTCAGCCCGCGGGTTTTTCGTGTGGTGGCCTTGCCGGCACCGTCCGAGCGAGAAAAAAGCCAGATGTACCTGCAACGCTACATGCCGCACTTTCCGGCGGCGGGTGAGGTCGTGATCTTCGATCGCAGCTGGTACAACCGCGCCGGCGTCGAGCGGGTCATGGGGTTCTGCGACGAGAAGCAGGTCACCGACTTTTTAACACTGGCACCGCTGTTCGAGCGTCTTATGGTCAATTCCGGCGTGTTGCTGTTCAAGTACTGGCTGGAAGTCAGCCCTGAAGAACAGACCCGACGGCTCAAGGAGCGCATCACTGACGGGCGCAAGATCTGGAAACTGTCACCAATGGACATCAAGTCCTACAACCGCTGGGACGACTACACGCGCGCCCGTGATGACATGTTCGAAGCCACCGACTCCGACTGGGCACCCTGGAACGTCGCCCGCTCCGAGGACAAGAAATCCGTGCGGTTGAACGTGCTGACTCACTTGCTGAAAAACATCCCCTATAAAAAGGTCAAGCAAGAAAAAGTCAGCCTGCCGAAACGCAAGATCGGCGGCTACAAGGCGACCAATTACCCGTTCAAATACATCGCTGAACCCTATTGAGGAACCTGCCTGATCCGACGACCTTATTCGTCGGATTTGGCCACTCGCGCGGTCTCCTCGATGGCACGGATACTGACCGCGGCAAATATGGCCGTCATCAGAACGCCATTGAAACCCAGCAAGACTGCAAGGCCGCGCGAGAGGGGCGTTTTCGGTACCAGGTCTCCGTAGCCAATGGTCAAGCCGGTCACGAACCCGAAGTAGATACCATCAAACGGCCCCCACCCTTCCAGGTACGCGATGATCAGACCGACCAGTACTATCGTAAACAACAGAATTGAGAAAATCGGCCAGACAACACAAAGGTAGAACCACACTGTTTTGTAAAACTCGCGACGGATTTGCTTTGCATGAGATTGCGTCATGGCATGGGCTTCCTGAAGTTGAGCTTGGCGACATCTGAGTGGGTGGTATGGCGACACCTGACAGCTTGGCACACGTGCGGAGAAAGGAGTTTTCGATGGCCGACTCAAGCAAAAAAATGAGCCTCGTGGGGCTCACTACCCTAGTGATGGTCAACATGATGGGGTCGGGCATCATCATGTTGCCGACCAGCATGGCCCAGCTCGGGGCCATCTCATTGCTGTCCTGGATCGTCACGGCGATTGGCTCCATGGCCATCGCTTACTGCTTTTCTCAGTGCGGCATTTACTGTCAGCGCTCCGGCGGGTTATCCGCCTACACCGAAGAAGCGCATGGCAAGTCCGGCTTCTTCCTCTGTTCGTATCTGTACTTCCTGTCGCTGGCCATTGCCAATGTCGCCGTCGCCATCTCCGCCGTGGGTTACATGACCTCGTTCCTGCCCTGGTTGGGCACGGGCGCGATCCCCCTGTTCATCGGTACTGTCGGCCTGCTGTGGCTGACCACTGTCGCCAACTTCGGTGGCCCCGGCATCACCGGCAAGATCGGTGCGATTACCGTTTGGGGGGTGATCATTCCGGTGGCGGGTCTGAGCATTATTGGCTGGTTCTGGTTCAAACCGGAGATATTGGTGTCCGCCTGGAACCCGAATAATCTTTCCAACGCGCAGGCGATCAGCAGCGCGATTCCGCTGACACTCTGGGCGTTTCTGGGCATGGAATCAGCGGCGCAGGCCAGCGACGCCGTTGAAAACCCCAAGCGTACCGTACCGCTGGCCTGTCTGTTCGGAACGTTGGGTGCTGCGGTGGTCTACGTGCTCTCGACGACCGTTATCCAGGGCATCATTCCCAATGAAGAACTGGCTAACTCCTCGGCACCCTTCGCGCTGGTCTACGCGCAAATGTTCAACCCCACGGTGGGAACTATCATCATGGCGCTGGCGGTGATGGCGTGTGTGGGCTCGCTGCTGGGATGGCAGTTCACCTTGGCTCAAACAGCGAAAATGACCGCCGACCAAGGGATGTTTCCGAAATTGTTCAGCAAGCTCAACAGGCACAGCGCGCCCGTCATAGGCATGCTTGTGTGTGGTGTGTTGCAAACGCTGATGGCCCTGTCGACCATTTCACCCAATGCCGCGGCCCAGTTCGGCAAACTGGTCAATCTGGCCGCCGTGACCAATCTGATCCCTTACGTGACGGCGCTGACCGGGCTGCTGGTCATGATGTACAAGGCGCGGGTTTCGTCAGCGGTTTACCTGCGCAATACCCCCGTGTTGCTGATCGCGCTGGCCTATTCATTGTATGCCCTGCACTCGTGCGGCAAGGACGCGGTGTTCGGGGGCGCCCTTGTGCTGGTGTTCGGCTATCCGCTGTATGGCTGGCTCGCCAAGCGTTTTGCCGACGTGTCTCCCATCGACCCCGCCAGGGTCGACGTCCCTTAGGTCTGGTTTCTGGACGGTACTGACATCTGAACGCGGGGAATGGGACATGAATGCACAACGAAGCAAAACCATCGTACTGCTCTTTGCCTGCCTGCCACTGCTGGCCAGCGCCAACACCCTCGAACGGGTGCGCTCAAGCAATACGTTGACCCTCGGCTACCTGCCTGACTTCGCCCCCTTCAGCGTCAACGTGGGAGACAAGGTCCAGGGTTATGCCATCGGTCTTTGCGACAAAATCGCCGACAAGGTCAAGGCCGAACTGGGTTTGCCCGAACTACAGGTGAGTTACCTGCCTGTCACTGTCGCCGATGAGATCAGTGCCGTCAGCTCAGGCAAGGTCGACCTCCTCTGCACGCCAACACCTCCCACACTGGAACGACGCAAGACAGTGAGCTATTCGGTGCCGGTTTACACCGCAGGCCTCTCGGCAGTGGTGCACCAGGATGCCCCGGCGACGCTGCTGGACGTGCTCAATGGCAAAGTTGCCCACACAGGACCCACTTGGCGTGCCACGGTCAACCGTGGTCTGTCAAACCAGACTTACGTCACCACGGCAGGAGGCGTGAGCGAGGCGTGGATTCGTCAGCAGATGCGCTTGCTCGGAGTGATCGCCACACTGATCACGGTCAACACGACCGCCGAAGGTCTCGATTTGGTCGCCAAAGGCAAAGCCGACGCAATGTTCAGCGAACGGATGATGCTCAGGAACCTCCTCGACAGCCGTTACCCGACTGGCAACCTGGTCCTGCTGGAGCGTATTTTCGAGTACGCCCCAACGGCCATGGCAGTACCGCGCGACGATGAAGATTTCCGCTTGCTGGTCGACACCACGCTGAGTGAAATGTACCGCTCCGGTGAGATTGAACAGGCGTACGATAAGTACCTGGAAGGCGCCAGCGACACGACCAAAAAGCTGTTCAAGGTCTATGCGTTGCCATAGCGCCGGTGAAAACAGACGGTGTCCACTGGAGAACTCCCGTGATCAAGCACTTGATTCCCCCTGTCATTGTCGCCCTGCTCATCACGATCAGCGGTTCGTCCTGCCATGGCCCTGAGCAAGACAATAACGAAAACGCCGTGCAGCATCCGCCGTTTACCGATGGCAATGGCAAGTACATTCCGCAGCAGCAACTTCAGCCTTCGACGATGCCTCGGCAGAGAATGTGAAGAGCGCTCAACTGTCCTTCGGTTGTTGCGCGGGGGCCGTATACCACTTGTCCCTGGACACCCACTTCTCTGCCTGCGGATCACCCAGATAATGCGGCGACATGATCTGCACGCCGTACTCATTGAACACATCCTGGATATTGGCGTGCAGCATGCTCAGCAACTCCGCACGCGGTCGAGGCTGGCTGGGAATGGCCTGGGCTACCAGACGGTACTCGGGATAGAAATCTGACAACGCGGTTTGAAACACCTGGGGGGCCGGGTCTTCAAGAATGCCTTGGGTTCGTTTGGCGGCTTTCAGCAACATCGCTTCCACTTGCCGCCACGGCGTGTCGTAGCCAATGGTCACGACGGTATCGACCACGTAACCGGCGCCCTGCACGGTGCGCGAGTAATTCTTGGTCACGGTGTTGGTGATCATGGAATTGGGCAGGGTCAACACTTCGCCCAGGCCCGTGCGGATTCGCGTGGTGAACATACCCAACTCAGTCACCGTGCCTTCGTAGTCGCCAATGCGTACAAATTCGCCGGGACGCAATGTGCGGGTGTAAGTCAGGATCAATCCCGCCGCGGCCTGGCCAACCACACTGGACGCGCCCAGCGAAATCATCAAACCGATCAGCACCGACAAACCTTTAAACGCATCGGTCCCGGCGCCCGGCAGGTACGGATAGGCCATGGCCAATGCAAACAACCACACTGCCAGGGACACCAGGCGCTGGGTCGGTTGCAGGGTTTCATGGTTCAGCCAACTGACAGTGCCGGGGGTCGCCATGCGCCGAAGAACCCGGCGCATGAAAGCAGTAACGCCTCGGGCAATGAAATAGATCGCCACCGCCACGCCCAGCCCGGGAATGGCGCCCAGGATGCCTTGCAGCAAATAGTCGCCGAGCTCCAACAGGTAGGCGTTTAGGCGTTCGCCCCATGGCCGCGTGTAGGGGAAACGCGACAGGACAAACCCCAGCCATTCATAGGTGAGCAACACCACCACGGCCCAGCGCAGCCACTCAAACGCACGACTGACCAACGGATAGAGGTAACTGACGTCGAAAAGCTGTGTACGCCCGACCTTCAGCGCCTGGCTATGACGATGCACCAAGCCGGGAAGTTTCTTCAGCAGTTTGCGTCGCAGGTACGCCATGGCGTAGAGCAAGGCGATGTACATACCGGTCGCGAGCACCGCAGCGCCAATTGACCTGATGATCAACTGCACGCTATGCGCTTCCTGGGTTTCAGACACCACCAGACGCAGATTTTGCGCTGCCGCTTCGGCAGCCTGCTGCGCCGAATCGAATTCGCTGGCGTCGACATCCTTGGCCGAAACGATAAACGCGCGCCGGTTGCCCAGCAGCACCATATAGCTGTTCAGCACAGGGGCGACGCTGACGTTCAGATCATCCGCCTCATCCAACGCTTCGCCGATCACCGCTTTCGCGCGCTTGACCCGCGACACCGGAGGTTCACCCAATATCGTTGCGCGAAACACCATGACGCTACGGTTGGCGACCTTCAATTCGGCCGGCGGATCCACCACGCTGGGTGCATTTTCGGCCCACACCAACACCGACCCGCACATCCCGACAACGATCAATATCACTGCGAGCAACCTGCTCCGCATGCGTCAGTTCCTTACGTCGAAGGATTAGGACAGGGTCTGTATGGCAGCGTAGTTGAGCGATGAGCGGTTGTCAGATTCCCGCCGGCGGTCCTGGCTAAGCGATTGGGTAGCAGCCAGCGAGCCAAAAAAACAGGAGCGCGGCAAGCCGGGCTCCTGTTTTTTTGTCTGGACTTACTGCGTCAGCAGCACTTCGGCCCAGCCTTGCTGCCGTATCGAGCTTCCTGGCGCTCCCGGAAGAACACCTCGTAGCTCATCACCGGTTTGTCCGGATGCTTGTTCTGCATGTGCTCGACATAGGTGTCGTAGTCCGGCATGCCCACCATCAGGCGCGCGGCCTGACCGAGGTATTTACCGAGTCGACTCAGGTCATTAAACATCAATCCCCTCCTCCATCAAGCCTGTGGAATGGCCTGATACGGCGCTTCTTTGTCCGTACGCTCCTTGGTGCCCCAGGCGGCGATGCCGACCTTGAGCGCAAAGAACAGAATGCTGAAGACCACAAACAGGAACAGCGCTGTCAGTGTCGCATTGGTGTAGGCGTTGAAGATCACGTGCTGCATCTGGTCAATGCTCTTGGCCGGGGCCAGCACCTGACCGTTGGCCAGCGCGTCGCTGTACTTCTTCGCCAGAGCGAGGAAACCGATGGCCGGATTGGCGTCGAACAGCTTGATGAAGCCTGCGGTCACGGTGCAGATCAGCAACCAGACCGCCGGCAGCATCGTGACCCAGATGTAGCGTTGGCGCTTCATCTTGATCAGCACAACCGTTGCCAACATCAGCGCGATACCCGCCAGCATCTGGTTGGAGATACCGAACAGCGGCCACAAGGTGTTGATCCCACCCAATGGGTCGATCACGCCCTGGTACAGCAAGTAACCCCACATCGCCACGCAACCCGCGGTGGCGATCAGGTTGGCGGGCCAGGAGTCTGTGCGTTTCAGCGCCGGGACGAAGGAACCGAGCAAGTCCTGGAGCATGAAACGACCGGCACGGGTACCGGCATCGACCGCGGTCAGGATGAACAGCGCTTCGAACAGAATCGCAAAGTGGTACCAGAAAGCCATGGTGTTTTCACCCGGCAGAACATGGTGCAGGATCTGTGCGATGCCGACCGCCAGAGTCGGCGCACCGCCGGCACGAGCGAGGATGGTAGTTTCGCCGATGTCATGGGCCACCGCTTGCAGCGCTTCCGGGGTAATCGCAAAGCCCCAGCTGCTGACGGTTTGAGCGACGGAGACAACGTCCGCGCCGACCAACGCCGCCGGGCTGTTCATTGCAAAGTACACACCTGGCTCGATCACCGAAGCGGCAACCATGGCCATGATGGCGACGAACGACTCCATCAACATGCCGCCGTAACCGATGTAACGGGCATGACCTTCACTGGCCAACAGCTTAGGCGTGGTGCCGGAGGCGATCAGCGCATGGAATCCCGAGACCGCGCCACAGGCGATGGTGATGAACAGGAACGGGAACAAGCCACCTTTCCACACCGGGCCGGTGCCATCGATGAACTGGGTCAGCGCCGGCATTTTCAGCTCGGGCATGGTCACCAGAATGCCGATGGCCAAGGCGACGATGGTGCCGATCTTCAGGAACGTCGACAGGTAGTCGCGCGGGGCCAGGATCAGCCAAACCGGCAGTACCGCGGCAACAAAACCGTAGCCGATCAGCATCCAGGTGATCTGGATACCGGTAAAGGTAAAGGCTTTTGCCCACACCGGGTCAGCCGCGATCTGCCCACCGAGCCAGATCGAGCCGAGCAGCAATGCCACGCCGACCACGGAGATTTCGCCAATGCGGCCTGGGCGGATGTAGCGCATGTAAATGCCCATGAACATCGCAATCGGGATGGTCGCCATTACCGTGAAAATGCCCCACGGGCTCTCGGCCAGCGCTTTCACCACGATCAGCGCCAGCACCGCGAGGATGATGATCATGATCAGGAAGCAGCCGAACAGCGCGATGGTGCCGGGGATGCGGCCCATTTCTTCACGGACCATGTCGCCCAGCGAACGACCGTTGCGGCGGGTGGACATGAACAGGACCATGAAGTCCTGAACCGCACCGGCCAGCACCACGCCGGCGATCAGCCACAATGTGCCGGGCAGATACCCCATCTGCGCCGCCAGTACCGGACCGACCAAGGGACCCGCGCCGGCAATGGCCGCGAAGTGATGACCGAAAAGGATGTGTTTGTTGGTCGGAACGTAGTCCAGGCCATCGTTATTGATGACCGCGGGCGTGGCACGATTGGGATCGAGTTGCATCACTTTGGTCGCGATGAACAGGCTGTAGTAGCGGTAGGCAACAAGGTAGATCGCGACAGCTGCGACGACGATCCAGAGGGCGTTGATCGCTTCGCCGCGGCGCAGGGCCACGACACTTAGCGCAAACGCTCCCAGAACAGCCACGGCAAACCAGGCGAGGTGTTTAGCCAGACGGGGCATAGCGTGTCTCCTGCCGACAGCCAGTGGCTGCGGCGGTAATTTTTATAATTGTGTCCGCGGTGCGGAGCTGGCCCAATATCCCCGCATGCCGTCTACAAATAAATCCGCGTTACTACGTACGCCACATCTACGTAGTTCTACGTAGACGGAGTTGATCCCACAGGGGCTGTTGTCATTCAAACCGACACATCGCGGCAGTCATTCCGTCCAGCAGCGCTACTGGACATGCAGCCCTTTGGCCTATCATGCCGGCCTTCGCCCTTCTTCGGTCCGGCCTGGAGCCAAGATGCAGCTCAAACACAAAATCGTCGCGCTCGGGATTCTGCCGCTGGTATTGGCCATCGCGGTCATCTGCGCGCTGGTGATTTCGCTGAACCGCCAACTCGGCGATCAACAGGCCCAGTTGATTGAAGACAGCATCCTGGCCAGCAAGCGTGCCGAGCTGAAAAACTACGTCGAAATGGCGCAAAGCCTGATAGCGCCGCTGTACGACGATGGCCACGGTGACGCGCATGCCCAGCAGCTTGTACTGGAAGAACTGCGCAAGCTCAGCTTCGGCATCAACGGCTACTTCTTCGTCTATGACCGCGAAGGCCGCAGCCTGATGCACGCGCGCCAGACTGAACTGGTGGGCAAGTACCTATGGGACATGAAAGACCCGCACGGTTTGCCCGTGATTCAGGCACTGCTCAAAAGTGCGCAATCGGGCGAAGGCTTTCAGCGTTACGCCTGGAACAAACCCTCCTCCGGCCAAGTCACCGACAAACTCGCCTACGTGGTGATGTTAGACCGCTGGGGCTGGATGCTCGGCACCGGCATTTACCTGGAGGACGTCGAGCGCGCCACGCAGCAGGCCCGTGACGAAGTGGCTCAGGGTATCCGCAAGACCATGCTGGCGATTGCCGTGGTGGCGCTGGTGGCCGTGCTGTTTGTGTTCGCCAGTGGCATGACGCTGAACGTCAGCGAACATCGCCTGGCGGATAAAAAATTGCAGCGCCTGACACAGCGCATCGTCAGCCTGCAGGAAGAGGAGCGATCACGGGTGTCCCGTGAGCTGCACGACGGCATCAGCCAGTTGCTGGTGTCGATCAAGTTTCGCTTCGAACTGGCCAGCCATCTGCTCGAAAACGAACAAGGCCACGACAAGGGCTTGAGCACGCTGAAGGACGCCACCGAACGCCTGGGCGAAGCCATTGGCGAAGTCCGCAGCCTCTCCCACGACCTGCGTTCTTCCTTGCTCGACACCTTGGGGTTACCGGCTGCCATCGGCCAACTTGCCGCCGAATTCGAGCAACGCAGTGGTCTGAAAGTGACGTATGACGACAACGAATTCGACTGTCACCTGGTCGATGGCGCGGCCGTCGCGCTGTTCCGTATTGTGCAAGAAGGACTGACCAATATCGAACGCCACGCTCAGGCAAAAAACGTTTCCATTACCCTGCACGGCGCTAAAGAATCGGTACGCCTGAGCGTGGTGGATGATGGTATCGGATTCAACGTCGCCCAAGTCGAACGTCGTCACGCGGGCATTGGCTTGCGCAACATCCGTGAACGCGTCGAGCATTTTGGCGGACGTTTCGAGCTGATCTCAATGCCCGGCAGAAGTGAGCTGGACGTGCAGCTGCCGATGAAAGTGCCCTCGACGAAACGCTGACTCACCCCATACAACAAGAGTGAACACCCGCGATGAACCTGCCCTACCCGATCCGTGTCGCCCTGGTCGACGATCATTCCCTGGTCCGTGACGGGATCAAAGCGCTGTTGGCGGTCATGGCCCCCCTGGAAGTGGTGGGCGAAGCCGAGAGCGGCGCGCAGGCGATCGAGATGGTCGGGCGCTGCAAACCAGACCTATTGCTGGTTGATATCAGCTTGCGCGACATGAACGGCCTCGAACTGACGCGCGTAGTGCGCAGCCAACACCCGGCGCTGAAAGTGCTGGTATTGAGCATGTACGACAATAACGAATACGTAAGCGAGTCGGTGCGTGCCGGCGCCAGCGGCTATGTGCTGAAGAATTCGCCCTCGCGGGAAATCATTGCGGCCATCGAAGCCATTGCCAGCGGCGGCACCTTCTACAGCGCCGAAATTGCCCAGCGCCTGATCGCCGATAAAAGCACCGACAACGAGCTGACACCGCGCGAAAGCCAGGTGCTGTACAAAATGGCTCAAGGCCTGAACAACAAGGAGATGGCCCGAGAGCTCGACATCAGCGTGCGCACGATCGAAACCCATCGCTTGAGCATCCGCCGCAAACTCAACATCGACAAGCCGGCGGCGCTGGTCAAATACGCGATCGATCACGGAATCATTTCGCGCTAGGAAATAATCCGGCGCAGGCCACTCGACAGCACCATCAGACGTCTATGCTCCAGTGATCTTTCTTGGCTGAACACGGAACAATGCCCCCAAGTCGATCCCCGCCGATGCACCCGGCCTACCTCACCCTGCTGGGTGCGCTGGTTCTGAGCGGATGCATTCAGCTCGGCCCGGATTTCCAGCCGCCGGGTCAGGAATGGATCAAACATTGGGACACTCCGTCCCTTGAGCAATCCAGCCAACGCGGGGCAAATCCGGATTTGCGCCAGTGGTGGCATGTCTTCAACGACCCGGTGCTCGATCAACTCATTGCACAGGCAGATGCTTACAATTCCAACCTTAAAATTGCGGGTCTGCGTGTGATGGAGTCCCGCGCCCAATTGGGCATTTCGCAAAGCACGCTGTACCCGCAACTGCAGCAAGTCAGCGCGGACAGTTTGTACGTCAAACGTCACCAATACGGTGGAAACAACCCGCAAGACAACAATTTCTGGCAACACAGTGCCGGGTTTGACATTGGCTGGGAGCTCGACTTCTGGGGGCGCTTTGCCCGCGCCATCGAATCCGCCGATGCGCTTTATTTTGCGGCCCAGGCCAACTACGAAGACGTGCTGGTCTTGCTACGCGCCCAGGTGGCGGATACCTATTATTTGCTGCGCACCACCGAAGCCCGTCTGCGCGTCGCCCGTGAAAACGCCAAACAGCAAAAGCGCAATTTCGAGATCACCGAAAAACTGTTCAAGAGTGGCCAGGATGCCGAGCTCGATCTGCAACAGGCCAAAACCCAATACTTGGGCACGCTGGCCACTATCCCCAACCTCCAGGACCAGCTGCAAAGGACCCGTAATGCGCTGGCCGTGTTGATCGGGCAACCGCCGGGCGGGCTGCCTCAGGTGGTCGATAATGACCGCCTGGTGCCGCTGGTCGATCGCGCGGTGTTGCAAGATGTGCCCGCGAACCTGTTATTGCGTCGGCCCGACGTGCGCGCCGCCGAACTCAACGTGGCCGCCCAAGGTGCGCTGATTGGCGTGGCCGAAAGTGATTTCTATCCGTCACTGACGTTGTTTGGCAGCATTGTCTGGTCGACTGACACGCTTCAGGGCACGTCCAGCAGACTGGACCTGGTGGGTGGTCCCAGCCTGCGCTGGAATGTGTTCGATTACGGGCAGATCGCCAACAACGTGCGCGTACAGGACGCACGGTTGCAGGAATTGATCGAAGCCTACCGCGACAAGGTTCGCCAGGCCGCGCGCGAGGCGGACGATGCGGCCAGCGGCCTGATCCAGTCCCTTGAGAGCGAGCGCATCCTGCGTGAAGCCGGTGTGGCTGCCAAGCGCTCGCTGACGCTGGCCAGCGTGCAGTTTCGCGAAGGTTACTCCGACTTCCAGCGGGTGCTCGACGCGCAACGGGCGCTGCTGGAACAGCAGGACACCTACTTGATCGCACGCGGCAATGCCGTCAGCAATGTCATCGCCTTGTACAAGGCATTGGGTGGAGGTTGGTACTCCGCCCTGCCATGGGTTGACCCGGCCACCCGCCATCTGATGGAACAACGCACCGACTGGGGCAACATGCTGGGCGAGCCCGCCGCCGGCCTGCCCACTTTCCCGCTACCCGCCAAGGACAACAGCCATGAATGACGCCGCGCAGCCCTCTCCCAACGCCGCCGCGCCCGTGACGGCCGATCCGGCGAAAAAAGGCATCAAATGGGTATTGCTGCTGATCATCCTGAGCCTGGTCTGGTACCTCTTGGCCGACCGTTTTACGCCCTATACGCAACAGGCCCGGGTCGGTGCATTCGTCATTCCCGTGGCATCGGAAGTGGCGGGCCGGGTGATCCGGGTAAACGTTCACAACAATCAAATCGTCAAGGCCGGCGACGTGGTTTTCGAGGTGGATCCGGCCCCTTACAAGATTGCCGTCGACCGCGCCCGCGCCGACCTCGAGGCGACCCGTCGGCAGTTGGGCGCCAGCACGGCGGGGATTGCCTCGGCGCAAGCAGCCTTGCGCGCCGCCCAGGCCAACGAAACCAAGGCCCGTCAAGAGAATCAACGCCTGGAAGGGTTGTATCGCGAAGATCCGGGGACCATATCCGTGCGGGTTCTCGACGCGTCACGCACCAGCCGCGAAGCCGCAATCAGTCAAACGGCCGCCGCCCGTGCCGAAGTAGAGCGCGCAAAAGAAACTGAAGGCGGGGGTGAAGACGTCAACGCGAAACTGCGCAGTGCCGCGACAGCGCTGGAGAAAGCCGAACTGGACCTGTCCAACACACAAACACGCGCACGCTCGGCGGGGTTGATCACGGACCTGCGCACCGACGTCGGCCAGTTCGCCGCGGCCGGCAGCCCGGTCATGACCCTGATCACCATTCAGGACATCTGGATCACGGCCGACATGACCGAGAACAACCTCGGTCTGGTACGGCCCGACACGCCAGTGTCCATCGTCCTTGATGCAGTGCCGGGTGAAGTCTTTGAGGGCCATGTCCGCAGTGTCGGTTATGGCATCAGCGTCGGGCAGCCAACACCCCCCGGTACCTTGCCCGGCATCCAGAACAGCCGGGACTGGCTGCGCCCCGCCCAACGCTTCCCGGTGATCATCGAGTTTTCCGAGCAGTCCATGAACACCCTGCGCGGTAGCGGTAACATCCGTGCCGGCGGACAGGCTGAAGTCATGGCTTTCCCTTTACCAGGCAATTGGCTAAACCCACTGGGTCACGCATTTTTAGGCCTGATGAGCTGGCTGTCCTATGCCTACTAAACGCACGCCACGGGAGCAACGCGCATTGCGCTTGGCCAGTGGCGCGGCACTGTGCCTGGCTGTGAGTTTCGGCCTGGCGCTGCCCATTCCGTTTCTTGCGCCCGTGCTGTGCCTGTTGCTCCTGGCCTCGGTCAATCGCCCGCTACCGTTCAAGGCGGCGATCGTACTCGCCCTGGTCGCCATGCTGACCACGGGCATCGGCCTGTTATTGATCCCGATCCTGCGTTACTACCCGTTGACTGGCGTGTTGTTGGTCACGCTCAGCCTGTTCCTGGTGTTCCGCTGGGGACTCAGTGGCGGCAATAATCTGATCGTGACCTTGCTGGTGATGGGGCTGACGATGATCTCTTCGGCGGGCGTCGCCGAGTTCGACCTGGCGGCTATGGTCATCGGCGCCTTGGTCAAAGGTCTGTTACTGGCGGTGATGGTGGTGGCGCTCAGTCACTGGCTGTTTCCTGAGCCTGCCGATGCGCCGACGCCGCCGGCCGCCTCGTCACCGAAAGGAGTAGAAGCCAGTCGGATTGCGCTACGTGCCACCATGATCGTCTTGCCTACATTCTTGCTGGCGATGATCGACCCGGCGGCCTACCTGCCGATTATCCTGAAAGCCGTCGGCCTGGGTCAGCAATGCTCCACCATCAGCGCCCGCAATGCCGGGCGCGAACTACTGGGAGCCACCCTGCTCGGCGGCTTGCTGGCCATCGTGTTCTGGTGCGCTCTAAGCCTGTTTGTGCACCTGTGGATGTTCTTCCTTTGGATGCTGCTGTTCGGCCTGATCCTGGCGCGCAAGCTGTATGCCCTAAGCCCGAGCCGTTATAGCCCGGGGTTGTGGCTCAACACCTTTATCACGTTGATCATCCTCCTGGGGCAGTCCGTGCAGGACAGCGCCTTGGGCAAAGACGTCTACACCGCCTTCGCCGTGCGCATGGGACTGTTCATCGCCGTCACGTTGTACGCGTGCGTGATGGTTCGATGGCTTGACCGGCCAACACAGGCCCGGGCTCATGGATTGACCTGATAACCCTTGCCTTGCAGGCAACTGGTATAGGCGGCCTGGTTATTGGCAGAACTGGTTTTTTCATTCGCACGGCGTTCCTGCCGCTGGCGCGAACCGCCCACCACGGCACCGGCCGCCGCGGTCTGTTTGGCTTGATTCTGGCGATATTCCTGCTTCACGTTGTCATTGGCGCCCTCATAAAACTCGTCGTGCTGGCGCCCGCGTGCGTCGGCTGCAACAGCACCGGCTGCGGCACCGACCGCAGCGCCGCGCACTCGTCCTCCGGAAGTTGACGGGGTGGTTGAAGCCGTCTGGCTGGCCGCGATGCTTTGGCATTCATTGATATCCAGCTGGGTCTGTTGCGAACTCTGGCCTTTGGTCGGCACTACGGTTTGCGCCCAGCCCTGGGCACATGAAACCGATAATGCGACACACAGGCTGATGGCAGACAACTTAGGCATGATGACCTCCTGCGCGGCACGGGTAGACCATTCACTACGGGGCCCGCGCTTGACTGAGCATCAAGAAGTGTAGATCAGCCATCACCCGACTCAGGGGCATTTGTGTCGATTGCGGCCCGTCAACATAAAACTTTTCGATCGTTTTGGCCTGATGACCTAACCTCATAGGCGGAGTGACCAACAACAGAGCCGAACGCCTATGCGTCATGCATTGATGTCAGTGATTTTCGTCGCGCTCACGCTGCTGGTACACAGTGGTGCAGCGCATTCCGCCACCGACCCGTTGGCGACGTCAACCATTACGCCAGACGCTTCATCGTTTACGGTGTCCACCAGTGAACTTCAAGGCCTGCAACTGCGGCTGGACCTGATCAAGCAACGGGTTTCGCTGGCCAATAACGTCACCATGATGATCGGCCTGCAAGACTCCGTTCAGTCGTTTATCAACGACGTCGACAACCTGCAGTCATCGTTGCTGCCCGAGCAGAAACAGTTACAAGCGCAACTTGATGTGTTGAGCGGTCCTGTTTCCCTGGGTGGCGAAGCCGTCGAGAAGTCGGACATCACCACGCAACGCGACGTCCTTTCCGAGCAAAAGAAGGTCGTCGATGCCAGTTTGAAAATCCTCGCCGCGTTGAGAGCCAGCGCCGTTGACCTGCTTACTCAGATCGCCAGTATCCGGCGCAGTCTTCTGGAAACCGAAGTCATGCTGCGCAGCGGCAGCATCTTGGGACGGGCATTTTGGGAGCCGTTATTCAATCCACCCATGGAGGATCGCCTTCGATTCAACAACTTCATCGAGCAGGCCAGCAACACCCTCGCGGCCGCCTGGCAACCCGGCCAGCGTTTGTCGGCCGTCATGCTGATTTTGCTGGCCTTGGTCATTTGGATCTGGGGCCGGCTATTGGCTGATCGCGGGCTGACCTGGGTCTGCATTCATCGCCTGCCTGAAGGGCGATTGCGGCGAAGCACGCTGGCTCTGGCGTCTGTCGTGGCCACCTTGTTGACCACGGCCTGTGCATTGCAATTGCTGTTTTACGCGCTCACGCGAGAACTGCCGTTGTCGCCGATGATCCAGAACTACGCCGAGGAATTCGAACGAGTCGTTTATACCTGCGTCCTGATCACCGGACTAAGCCGGGCGCTGCTGGCGAATCAGCATCCTTCCTGGCGCCTGCCAGCGATCGACGATTCCGTTGCGATAGCGATCGAACCCGTTCCCAGATTACTCGCCGGGACCTTGTTGGTGATGGCATCGCTGGCGCAAATCACCAATGTGGCCGGCATGAGCGGGCCCACCACGCTGATGGGGCGCGGCCTGATCGCGCTGGCGGTAGCCGTGATTTTCACGTTGCTATTGCGCCGCGCCAGCCATGCCCGAAGACTTCTGGTAGCCGCCGGTGAAAGCATTGAAGCGAGCACCGCCCTGGCGGGCCTGATTTACACCTGCACGATCGTCGCGGTGGTCGTCTCGTTTTTCGCCCTCCTGATTGGCTATGTCTCCTTGGCACGATTCATCACTTACGAACTGGTCTGGGGCTTTATCGTCCTCTCCGGCTTCTACATGCTGATCCAGTTGCTCAAGGACAGTTGCGAATACCTGTTCTCACCCAAGAGCCCCAGCGGCAAAGCGGTTAAACAGCTGCTGGGAATGGGCGATGTGCGCCTTGAACAAATCTCGATTATCTTGTCCGGGGCCGGTCGCGCGACGTTGATACTGTTGGCGGTCATTTCACTGTTTGTCGGCGGCGTGGGCACCACCCTCGGGCAACTGGTGACCCAGGCGCTGTCGATTCTCGGCGGCGACGGCTTGCGCAAGCTGAACATCATTCCTGGCCATTTACTCAATGCCATCCTGGCCCTGGTGATTGGCATCTACCTGATTCGTGCCCTGTGCCGATGGCTGGATGACGAGTTCCTGCCGAAAACCGACATGGACCCCGGCATGTGTGCCTCGCTGAGCACGCTGTTCGCCAACATCGGCTATGCCCTGGTGATCCTGCTGACGTTGTCATCGCTGGGCATCGAATGGACCAACCTGGCGTGGATAGTCAGCGCCCTGTCGGTGGGTATCGGTTTCGGCTTGCAGGAAATCGTCAAGAACTTCGTCTCCGGCCTGATCCTCCTGACCGAGCGCCCGGTCAAGGTCGGCGACCTGATCAGCATCAGCGGCGTCGAGGGTGATATCCGCCGCATCAACGTCCGGGCCACTGAAATACAACTCGCCGACCGCTCGATTGTGATCGTGCCCAACTCTCAATTGATCTCGCAAAACCTGCGCAACGTGACGCTGGGCGGCAGTGCCCAAGGTGTGGCGAGCCTTGAGTTGGTGTTTCCCCTGGACATCGACCCGGAGCAGGTGAAAGACCTGCTGTACGACACCTACCAAGAGAACGAAAACATCCTCGATAAACCGGCGACGTTTGTCCGCTTCAGCAAGCTCAGCCCGGATGGCATCACCTTGACCATCACCGGTTTCGTCAGCAGCCCGAGAATTGTCGGCATCACCAAAAGCGACTTGCTGTTCGAGATTCTCAAGCGACTGGGCGCGGCCGGCATTGAACTGGCCAAACCGCCGACGGCGTAGGATTGATGAGCGCTGTTCATAACTCTATAAACGAAATACGCAAAAACATTCGCCGATCAGGCGGGTCACTCTTTCTGTGAGCCTTGGCTACGCCCAACCACACAGGAAACGACGCAATGGACAACCGTGCCCCGCTACCCCTTTCCAGACGAACATTCCTGATCGTGGGTGTCGTCACTGCGACCGCCATGGTGCTGCCGCCCTTTATCTCGGCCAAAGCCTGCGCCGCCAATGCCGCGCGGCCGATCACGTCGGTCGTGTCCCTGATGGTAAACGGCGAACAGCGCAAACTGGACCTCGACAGCCGTACCACGCTACTCGACGCGTTGCGCGAACACTTGCACCTCACAGGCACCAAAAAAGGCTGTGACCATGGCCAGTGCGGCGCGTGCACGGTGATCGTCGATGGCCGGCGCATCAATGCGTGCCTGACGCTGGCGGTGATGCACGACGGTGCGAAGGTCACGACCATCGAGGGCTTGGGCACGCCTGAAAAGCTCCACCCGATGCAAGCTGCGTTCATCAAGCACGACGGTTACCAATGCGGGTATTGCACACCGGGACAGATCTGCTCGGCGGTCGCGGTGCTGGAGGAGATCCGCGCCGGCATTCCGAGTCATGCCAGCGCCAGCCTTACCGATTCGCCGAAGCTGATCGCCAGTGAACTGCAGGAGCGCATGAGCGGCAATATCTGCCGCTGTGGTGCCTATTCCAACATCATCGAAGCGATCACCGAAGTCGCCGAGGCCGACCTATGAGGCCCTTCACCTACCTGCGTGCCAACACCCCCGCGGAGGCCGCCGCACTGGCCGCTCAAGTCAACGGCTCACGGTTTATCGCCGGCGGCACCAACCTGCTCGACCTGATGAAACTGGACATCGAAACGCCCACGCACCTGATTGATGTCAACGGGCTGGCGCTGGACCGGATCGAAGCCACGCCCGACGGTGGCCTGAGAATCGGTGCACTGGTGCGCAACACCGACCTCGCTGCCGACGCCCGGGTTCGCAAGGACTACGCGCTGCTGTCCCGCGCCCTCCTCGCCGGTGCTTCCGGCCAGTTGCGCAACAAGGCGACCACCGCGGGTAACCTGTTGCAACGCACGCGCTGCCCGTATTTCTACGACACCCACCAGGCTTGTAATAAACGCCAACCCGGAAGCGGCTGCGCAGCCCTTGATGGTTTCAGTCGCTCGTTGGGCATCATCGGCGTGAGCGATGCCTGTATCGCCACGCATCCCAGCGACATGGCCGTGGCCATGCGTGCGCTGGATGCACAGGTCGAAACCGTGCGCCCCGACGGCTCGACACGCGTGATTGCCATCGCCAATTTCCATCGACTGCCGGGCAACACGCCCAACCTCGAAACCACCTTGGCGGCGAATGAGTTGATCACCGCAGTCACCCTGCCGGCGCCACTCGGCGGCCGGCACATTTATCAGAAGGTTCGCGACCGTGCTTCGTACGCCTTCGCGCTGATTTCCGTAGCGGCTGTGATTCAGCAGGACGGCAGCGGCCGCGTCGCGTTGGGCGGCGTTGCGCACAAGCCCTGGCGCGATGAAAAGGCTGAAACGGCAATGCCGCAAGGGGCCAAAGCCGTGACAGATCAGTTGCTCGCCGGAGCGACACCCACCCCGGAAAACGCCTTCAAACTGACCCTGGTCGAGCGCACGCTTGCGTCGGTGATGGCACAAGCGAGGACTCGAGCATGAAATTCGACACCCTCGCCACGACCAATCCCATCGACCAGATGAACGTGGTCGGCAAGCCAACGACCCGTATCGAAGGGCCGTTGAAGACCACCGGCTCTGCGCCTTATGCCTACGAACACCATGACGTAGCACCGAACCAGGCTTATGGCGTGGTGGTCGGTTCGTCCATCGCCAAGGGCCGCATTGCCTCGATGAACCTGGAAGAAACTCAGTCCTCGCCCGGCGTGATCGCCATTGTCACGGCCGCCAATGCCGGCAAACTGGGAAAAGGCAAATACAACACCGCAAAGCTGCTGGGAGGTCCGGACATCCAGCACTACCACCAGGCCGTTGCGCTGGTGGTGGCAGACACCTTCGAGCAGGCACGCGCGGCTGCGCAGTTGCTCGACATCCAGTACGTCAGCAGCGAGGGTGCCTTCGATCTGGCCAGCGTTCGCAACTCCGGCGCGCCCACCGAAGAAGCTCCGGATACCACCCATGGTGACTTTGCCGCTGCGTTCGCGGCAGCGCCGGTGCAGTTTGACGCGACGTACACCACCCCGGATCAAAGCCATTCGATGATGGAACCCTTTGCCTCGACCGCGTCGTGGACGGGCGATCAACTGACCGTGTGGACGTCGAACCAGATGATCGACTGGTCAGTAACGGACCTGGCGACCACGCTCGGTATCCCAAAGAACAATGTCCGCCTGATTTCGCCCTACATCGGCGGAGGCTTTGGCGGAAAGCTGTTTCTGCGTTGCGATGCGCTACTCGCCGCCCTCGGCGCGCGCATGGCCGGTCGGCCGGTGAAAGTCGCGCTGGCGCGGCCGATGATGTTTAACAATTCGACCCACCGCCCGGCGACCATTCAACGCATTCGTATCGGCACCAGCCCTGAGGGCAAGATTACCGCCATGGGCCATGAAAGTTGGTCCGGCGACCTGCCCGGCGGCAAAGTCGAACTGGCCGCGCAACCAAGCAAATTGCTGTACGCCGGGGACAATCGTTTGGTGACGATGCGCTTGAGCACCCTTGACCTGCCGGAAGGCAACGCCATGCGCGCACCGGGCGAAGCACCGGGAATGATGGCGCTGGAAATCGCCATGGACGAGATGGCCGAGAAACTCAAACTCGATCCCGTCGAATTTCGGATCATCAACGACACTCAGGTCGATCCGGTCGACCCCAAGCGTCCGTTCTCCCAGCGGCACCTGGTCGAATGCCTGCGCACCGGTGCCACACGATTTGCCTGGGACAAACGCCACCCTCAACCCGGCACTCAACGCGAGGGCCGCTGGCTGATCGGGATGGGCGTCGGCGTCGCGTTCCGCAATAACCTTCAGGTGAAGTCCGGGGCTCGCGTGCGTCTGGATGCCAATGGAACGGTGACCGTGGAAACGGACATGACTGACATCGGCACCGGCAGTTACACGATCATCGCCCAGACCGCCGCCGAGATGATGGGCGTCGGCCTCAATGACGTGGTGGTGCGGCTAGGCGATTCGAGCTTTCCGGTGTCGTCCGGTTCGGGGGGGCAGTTTGGCGGCAATTGCTCGACGGCGGGTGTGTACGCGGCATGCGTCAAACTGCGCGAAGCGGTGGCCCAACGGCTAGGCATCAGCGTCGAGGATGCGGTGTTTGTCGGCGGTGAAGTGCACGCGGGCGGCAACCGTTTCGCATTGCACGACGCGGCAACCGCAGGCGAAATTGTCGCCGAGGATTCGATCGAATTCGCAGAGCTGAGCAAGCAGTACCAGCAATCGACATTCGGCGCGCACTTTGTCGAAGTGGCCGTCGACAGCGCGACCGGTGAAACTCGCGTGCGCCGAATGCTGGCCGTGTGCGCGGCCGGGCGAATTCTCAATCCGACGTCTGCGCGCAGCCAGGTGATCGGCGCGATGACCATGGGTGTCGGCGCAGCGTTGATGGAGGATCTGGTGGTCGACAAACGCCTGGGCTTTTTCGTCAATCACGACTTGGCCGGCTACGAAGTGCCGGTGCATGCGGACATCCCGCATCAGGAAGTGATTTTCCTCGACGAAACCGACCCGGCCTCCTCGCCCATGAAAGCCAAAGGCGTAGGCGAGCTGGGCTTGTGCGGTGTCAGTGCGGCGATTGCCAATGCGATCTACAACGCCACCGGCGCGCGAGTGCGGGAGTACCCGATCACGCTGGACAAAGTACTGCACGCGTTACCGCCGATGATCTGATCAAACCGGCCGTTGACCTGTGCCGGTTCATGTCGGTCCTGACTCCAGGCAGCAGCAAGTCGCACTCATCTACCCGCTACGCACTCCGACGATTAGCCGCTAGAATCGGGTCAAACCTATTAGAGAGGCTCATGAATGCTTCGGGAAAACGCCACCGACTTGCTCGCATTCCTCGCTGTTGCGCGTGAGCGAAGCTTTACCAAGGCCGCCGGCAAACTCGGGGTTTCCCAGTCGGCACTGAGCCATACGATTCGTGCCCTGGAAGCACGACTAGGCCTGCGCCTGCTGACCCGCACCACGCGCAGCGTATCGCCTACCGAGGCGGGTCAGCGCTTGATGGAAACTGTTGGCCCGCACTTTGAAGAAATCGAATTCGAACTGGCGGCGCTGAGCGATCTACGCGATACACCGGCAGGCAAAATCCGCATCAATGCCATGGACCATGCGCTGGAGTTCATCCTGTGGCCGGTCCTCAAACCGTTCCTCGCCACGTACCCGGACATCTCGGTGGAGGTCTGCTGCGACTATGGTTTTGTCGATATCGCCGCACACGGTTTCGATGCCGGTGTGCGCTTGGGCGAAGATGTGGCGCAAGGCATGATCGCAACCCGGATCGGGCCGGACATGCGGATGGCGGTAGTGGGGTCCCCGGCCTACTTTGCCGACCGCGCATTACCCGAAACGCCGCGCGATCTGACCGGGCATCAATGTAACAACCTGCGGCTGCCTACCAACGGCGGCTTGTACACCTGGGAATTTAAAAAAGACCAGGAAAGCCTGAATGTCCGAGTGTCGGGCCAAGTCACCTTCGATGGCGTTTACCAACTGCGCAAAGCGGCACTGGATGGCTTCGGGTTGAGCTACATCCCCGAAGACCTCGTGGCACCTCATCTTGCGGACGGTCGACTGGTACAGGTGCTGGAAGACTGGAGCGCACCGTTTTCCGGCTTTCACCTCTACTACCCCAGCCGGCGCCAAGCCTCGCCGGCATTTGCGTTATTGCTGGAGGCGTTGCGTTATCGCGGCTGACGCCAGCCTGAGCCCGCTGACGAATGCCGGCATGACCGATGTCGACCCTCGCGACACCGGTGACGGATCGAGGATGGTCAACGTGGGGTCGGCCCTTAGCGCTGATTGGCACGCTTGAGCGTTTCGCTCGGCAACTCGTTGAACAGCGCCCGATAGCTGCTGGAAAAGCGCCCTAAATGCCAGAACGACCAATTCATCGCCACTTCAGCAACAGTGGTTTCGTTGGGGGTTCGGCTGAGCAGTTCACGGTGAGCGCTGTTGAGCCTGCGCAGACGCAACCAATGGGTCGGCGTCATCCCGGTGAAGGCCTTGAACGCGTGCTGCAACTGGCGCAATGAAACGCCAGCGACCTGAGAAAGCTCCAGCAGATTGATCGTTTCTTCAGGGGAATCGGCCGCCCACTCGCCGATGCGTTTCATGATCGCGCGCTCTTCGGTGCGGCGCTGCAAGCCACCCCGGTCAAGGCACACGCAGGCGTTGTCGAGGATGTACAGACAGTCCTCCAGCAACTGCTGCGTCAACGCTTCCTTGCTCGGTGGGTCGAGGGTTTCTCCCAGGCGGGTCAGCGTGCCGCTCAGCCAGCGGCTGAACAAGGCATTCTGTCCAGAGTTCAGTGGCGACAGGAACAACCCTTCCAGCCGTTCCACATCCAAACCCTGGCGCTGAACGAACTCCGGGCCGAACACCACGGCGATTTCCTGGTAGTTCTCGGGGGTTATCCAGATATTGCGGCTTTCGCCATTGAGCAGGTAAAGCGCGTTGTCGCTGCGATCGAAACAGAACGCCAGTGACCCTTCGGGCGCACTGAAATTCTGCTCGACCCGGGTGTTCATCTGCTCTTCGTAGATCTCCACGCCTTGCAAGTCCAGATAGCGCACACGCCCGGCGAAATGCCCCGGCGACATTTGCTGGTAGTGCTGAACCCAACCCGGTGTGGCGCGGATTTGCTCGGCGACATCTTCGGTGTTGAACGCTTGAACCTGGATCGGACTGGACGCTGACATGGGTGACCTTACGCACTCGTTTGGTGCGTTTTGGTGCTGCTTAAAGTGGATAGATGGAACCGTAAGGCTCGCCCAAGATAGTCGTCAACGCGTCTCAGGGGAAGAGTGCGGTGGATGAAACCGCCCTCCCCGACGTTAATAAAACCAATAACGAGGTCTTTATGAATGTCCCTTTCGATCAGCTGTTCACTTGGCTGAAAGATCACAAGATTACCGAAGTCGAGTGTGTGGTCAGCGACTTGACCGGCATTGCACGCGGCAAGATTGCACCCACTAACAAATTCCTGCATGAGCGAGGCATGCGCCTGCCGGAAAGTGTGCTTTTGCAAACGGTAACCGGGGACTTTGTCGATGACGACATCTACTACGACCTGCTCGACCCGGCCGACATCGACATGGTCTGCAAGCCGGATCCTGATGCGGTGTACGTCATTCCTTGGGCCATCGAACCGACCGCCATCGTCATCCACGACACCTTTGACAAGTTCGGCAACCCGATTGAATTGTCGCCGCGCAACGTGCTGAAGAAGGTGTTGCAGTTGTACACCGACAAAGGCTGGAGGCCGATTGTCGCGCCGGAGATGGAGTTTTACCTGACCCAGCGTTGCGAAGACCCGGATTTGCCACTCAAGGCGCCGTTGGGCCGCTCGGGCCGCGCCGAAAGCGGCCGTCAGTCGTTTTCCATCGACGCTGCCAACGAGTTCGACCCGCTGTTCGAAGACGTCTACGACTGGTGTGAACTGCAGGGCCTGGACCTCGACACCTTGATCCACGAAGACGGCCCGGCGCAGATGGAAATCAACTTCCGTCACGGCGACGCGCTCGACCTGGCGGACCAGATCACCGTGTTCAAGCGCACCCTGCGCGAAGCTGCGCTCAAACACAACGTTGCGGCGACGTTCATGGCCAAGCCGATTGGCGATGAGCCCGGCAGCGCCATGCACATCCACCAGAGCGTGGTCGACATCGCTACCGGGTTGCCGATCTTCGCCGACGCGGAGGGCAACATGAGCGAGCTGTTCCTGCACCATATCGGTGGTCTGCAAAAGTACATCCCTAAAGTACTGCCGATGTTTGCGCCCAACGTGAACTCGTTCCGCCGCTTCCTGCCGGACACGTCGGCACCGGTCAACGTCGAATGGGGCGAAGAAAACCGCACCGTCGGATTGCGTGTACCGACGTCGTCGCCTGATGCGATGCGCGTGGAAAACCGCTTGCCGGGTGCCGATGCCAACCCGTACCTGGCGATTGCCGCGAGCCTGCTGTGCGGGTATCTGGGCATGGTCGAGCGTGTCGAACCGAGCGCTGCGGTACAGGGCCGCGCCTATGAGCGCCGCAACTTGCGCTTGCCAATCACCATCGAAGACGCCCTGACCCAGATGGAAGAGTGCGACACCGTCGAGCGTTACCTGGGCAGCAAGTTTGTGCGTGGTTATGTCGCGGTCAAGCGCGCGGAGCACGAGAATTTCAAGCGGGTGATCAGCTCCTGGGAGCGTGAGTTCCTGATGATGAGCGTCTAAGACCTGGTTTGCCTGCGCCGGCCTCTTCGCGAGCCTGCTCGCGGAGGCGGCCACCAGAACACCAAAGCAACTCCGGAAGAATCCAATAATTAGAAGAGGTGTCGATATGCGTCTATTGAAATCCATGGTTCCGGTCGCGCTGGCGGCAATGTTCAGCGCCGGCGTGCAGGCTCAGCCACAGGTCAGTGTCTATAACTGGACCGATTACATCGGCGAAACCACCCTCGCCGACTTTCAGGCCAAAACCGGGATCAAGGTGATCTACGACGTATTCGACTCCAACGAAACCCTGGAAGGCAAACTGCTCGCGGGCCGCACGGGTTACGACGTGGTGGTGCCGTCCAACCACTTCCTTGCACGTCAGGTGAAAGCCGGCGCGTTCCTGAAACTCGACCACGAACAACTGCCAAACTTCAAGAACCTCGACCCGAAACTGTTGGCGCTGCTGGAAAAGAACGACCCGCAAAACGCCCACTCGGTGCCGTACCTGTGGGGCACCAACGGCATCGGCTACAACGTCGACAAAGTCAAGCAAGTACTGGGCGTCGATCACATCGATTCGTGGGCCGTGCTGTTCGAACCGGAAAACATCAAAAAGCTCAGCCAGTGCGGCGTGTCGATGATGGACTCGGCGGATGAAGTGTTCCCGGCGATCCTCAATTACATGGGCATGGACCCTCGCAGCGAAAACCCCGAAGACTTCAAAAAGGCCGAAGCCAAGCTGTTGGCCATCCGCCCTTACATCACCTATTTCCATTCATCCAAGTATGTGTCGGACCTGGCCAACGGCGACATTTGCGTGGCCTTCGGCTATTCGGGTGACGTGTTCCAGGCCGCGAACCGCGCCAAGGAAGCCAAGAACGGTGTGAACATCGCTTACGCCATTCCCAAGGAAGGCAGCAACTTGTGGTTCGACTTGCTGGCCGTTCCCGCCGACGCCAGCAACCCAAAAGAAGCCTACGCGTTCATCAACTACCTGCTGGACCCACAAGTAATTGCCAAGGTCAGCGCGTCAGTCGGTTATGCAAACCCGAACCCGCCCGCCAAGGAATTCATGGACCCGGAGCTGGTGAACAATCCTGAGGTGTACCCATCGCAGGCCGTCCTCGACAAACTCTACATTTCGACCACCCCGCCCCAGGCGATCATGCGTTTGATGACCCGTTCCTGGAGCAAAGTGAAGTCCAACAAATGACTCAGTACAGCAACGAACACACCCATTCCTACTACGCCGCGTCGGCCAAGAGCCTGACACCGCGTCCCACGCTGAGCTCGGACCTGACGGCCGATGTCTGCGTGATCGGCGGCGGCTTCACCGGCGTTAACACGGCCATCGAACTGGCACAGCGCGGGCTCTCGGTCATTGTGCTGGAGGCCCGGCGGATTGGCTGGGGCGCCAGCGGACGCAACGGCGGCCAGTTGATTCGCGGCATCGGCCATGACGTCAGCGGGTTTGCCAAACATGTCGGTGCCGAAGGTGTGCGCTATATGGAACGTGCAGGCGTCGAGTCGGTGCAACTGGTAGGCAACCGAATCCGCGAACACGTCATCGACTGCGACCTGCGCTGGGGCTTCTGCGAACTGGCCAACACGCCGGCGCAATTTTCCGGGCTGAAGGCCGAACACGCGCAACTGATTGCGTCGGGCTACGCCCATGAAACCCGTCTGGTCGAACCCGGGCAGATCCGCGAGCAGGTGGTGAACTCCGGCGTGTATGCCGGTGGTCTGGTGGACATGGGCTCGGGCCACTTGCACCCGTTGAACCTGGTCCTCGGCGAAGCCAGCGTCGCGCAATCCCTCGGCGTGCAGATCTTCGAACAGAGCCCGGTGCTGGAGCTGATCCATGGCAGTACTGTGCAGGTACGCTGCGCCGGCGGCACCGTGCGTGCCGGCAGCCTGGTACTGGCCTGCAACGCCCATCTGGAAGAACTCGAACCCAAGCTGAGCGGCAAGGTGCTGCCGGCGGGCAGCTACATCATCGCCACCGAACCTTTGTCAGAAGAAGCGGCAGCGAAACTGATCCCGCATAACGTCGCGCTGTGCGACCAGAAAGTCGGCCTCGATTACTACCGGCTCTCGGCGGACCGGCGCTTGCTATTCGGCGGTGCCTGCCATTACTCCGGTCGCGATCCGGCGGACATCGCCGCCTACATGCGCCCGCAAATGCTCAAGGTGTTCCCGCAATTGGCGAATGTGCGGATCGACTACCAATGGGGCGGCATGATCGGCATTTCGGCCAATCGTTTCCCCCAGGTCGGGCGCTTGAGCCAGCACCCGAACGTGTTCTACGCCCAGGGCTATTCCGGCCATGGCCTGAACGTCACCCATTGGTGCGCCAAACTGTTGGGCGAAGCCATCCATGCCGGGCACAGCCAGGGCTTCGATGTGTTCAGCGCCGTGCCGCACATGACCTTCCCCGGCGGCCGCGCCTTGCGCTCGCCACTGCTGGCGCTGGGTATGCTCTGGTACCGGATGCGGGAAATGTTGGGCTAACGGCGTGCGGCGGGTGAAGAGACGCCCGGCATCAGGCGTAACTCGCTACCGCCCCACCGCCGCTTCAATCGCTGCGATATCGATCTTGCCCATTTGCATCATGGCCTCGAACGCGCGCTTGGCCACCGCTTGATCAGGATCGGTGACCGCAGCCGTCAATACACGCGGTGTGATCTGCCACGACAAACCCCACTTGTCCTGGCACCAGCCGCAGACGTTTTCCGTGCCGCCGTTGCTGACAATTGCGTTCCACAGACGGTCCGTTTCAGCTTGGTCATCGGTCGCGACCTGGAACGAAAAGGCTTGGTTATGCTTGATCCCCGACCCGCCGTTCAAGCCGAGACACGGTATCCCCATCACCGTGAACTCCACCGTCAAGACATCGCCTTGCTTGCCCGCCGGATAGTCGCCGGGCGCACGGTGAACGGCACCCACCGAACTGTCGGGAAACGTCTGGGCATAGAAGGTTGCAGCGTCCAGCGCGGCGCCGTCGTACCAAAGACAAATTGTGTTTTTGCTGATCATCTGGATTCTCCTGGATGGGAACTCAAAGGTGCATTTTAGCAGCGCTGATGTCTGCGACCAGGCGGCAACGCATTAACCGACGTTCGACGCGGACCACCCATGAGCGAACCCCGCCGTTATGCAGCGGTCACAACCAATGATGGCATCGCAACTGACCCGCGGCCCAAGGCCTCATATATTCAGGCGCGACGCTTGCAACCCAACCTTTCAGGGTGCGCCGGATAACGTCAGCAAGCCCGGTTCCTGCCGGACGCAGGTACTGACTGCTGATCCCATCCAAGCTCCCTTTCCCGGAGTACGGAAATGACACAATCAATGCGCTTCTTCCTCTCGATCTTCCTCGCGACCGCCTCATTGGCCTCGGCGAGCTTGCTCAATACCGCGGGTGCGGCCACCGCCGAGGATTTGAATGCCGATGCTCGGCAAGAGTTGAAAATCCTCTACAAATCCACCCCAGCGGCCGAAACCCTTTCAAAACAGGCAAAAGCGATCCTGGTCTTCCCGAAAATCATCAAGGCCGGCCTGGTCTTCGGCGGTAGTTATGGTGAAGGCGTGTTAATCGAAGGCACGAAAATCGATAAGTATTACAACTCCGTCAGCGGGTCATGGGGGTTGCAGGCCGGCGCCCAATCGTATGGCTATGTGGTGTTCCTGATGACCGACAAAGCGGTGAAATACCTCGCCGAAACCAAGGGCTGGGAAATCGGTGTAGGGCCAACGGTTGTTGTAGTGGATGAAGGGATTGCGAAGAACCTGTCCAGCTCGACGCTGAAAGATGACGCGTACGCGTTCATTACCGACCAGCAAGGCTTGATGGCCGGCGTCAGCATCGAAGGCACGAAGATTTCCCAGATCAAACGCTGAAACCGGCGGTTTGGTTGAATGTCAGCATGCCCTTCGACGATGACATTCCAGGTCGATTCCTGCCCACTGAGCCGGCAGGAATCGACCCTGAAGTGGCAGAGCAGCAGGGTGTCGCTTGGCAGTCTTCAAAATGATGCTGTAACGATGGCCCCCCTCGCCAAGAGCCCACGCAAATAAGTCCTCGCCCTGAGATTCCCGTCTGGCAAGCCAGATAAGTAGCTAGCTATTTGTTAACGAAAGTCTGAAGTATTCATTTGAACTTTCAGATTCTTTCGCCGCACCGCCTGTGCCTAACATCGGCGCCACCGTGAACCAGCCTTGGTGTCGCTCAGTGGGTCAGATTACGCAGACGTCCGGATCCAAAGTCCTTTGCCGCCGCTGTCCATTGATTGCTGATTGGCTTGGCGCCATCGAAGTGCTTTTGCAATAGGCCCTGGGATTTTTGAGGATCACCGATGAAGCTGGAAATTTTCCGCACGCTGTGGGGTTACACCGCCAGCAAAGCTCAGGCACTCGAGGAGTTGCTGCAAGCGGGCTTTGATGGCATGGAAGCACGCCTGCCACTGAACGCCCGTGAACGCGCTGAGTTTGGTGCCTTTCTCCGGGCCAATCGCCTGGGCTATATCAGCACCGTCTTCACCGCGTATGACGTGCTGCCGGACCAGTCGGCAACCCCGGCCGTCCACCTTGATGACCTTGATCAGAAACTCGCCTGGGCTGCCGAACTGCGCCCACGTTTCGTCAACGTGCTGGCGGGCAATGACCGCTGGTCCTTGCCGCAACAAGTCGAGTTCTTCGGTCAGGCGCTGGAACTGGCGCGCAAGCACGGCCAGATCTGCAGTTTCGAAACCCATCGCTCACGTTCGCTGTTCAACCCTTGGGTGACCCTGGAATTGATCCGGCAACTGCCCGATCTGTTATTCACCAGTGATATCAGCCATTGGGTGGTGACCTGCGAGCGTCTGCTGAATGACCCGGCCGACGACCTCAGTGCTTTCATCGAGCGGGTTCACCATATCCAGGCCCGGGTCGGCTACGACCAGGGCCCGCAGGTACCGCACCCGGCGGCTCCCGAGTATGCAAAAGAACTGGCTTTCCATCAGCAGCACTGGGAAAGCATCTGGTGCTCGCAGCAGGCCCGCGGTTACCAGGTCAGCACCCTGACCCCGGAATTCGGCGCCGACGGCTACCTGCATCATTTGCCCTTCACCAACGTCCCGGTCGCCGACGTGTGGTCGTTGAACGTGTGGATGGGCCGGACCGAGCGCGAACACTTCGAGCGTTTCCACCACTCAAGCCATCCCTAGGGAGCCGATGCGTCATGCCTGACAATAAAAACAACAGCGCCAGCACTGACACGCACACAGCCAACTTCAATAGCATTCCGGTGGTGAACATCGCCGGCCTGTTCAGCTATGAACTGGAACACCGCTTGGCCGTGGCCGAACAATTGGGGCGCGCCGCCAGCGATGTCGGGTTCCTCTATATCACCGATCACGGCATCGACCCGCACTTGATCGCCAACCTGCGCAAGGCTGCCAAGGATTTTTTCGACCAGCCTTTCGACACCAAAATGCAGCACTACATCGGTACCTCGCAAACCCACAAAGGCTTTGTTCCCGAAGGCGAAGAGGTCTACTCCAAAGGCAAGCCGGACCACAAGGAAGCCTTTGACGTCGGCTTCGAAGTCCCGGCCGATGACCCGCTGGTGCTGGCCAACACTCCATTGCTGGGGCCTAACGACTGGCCACAACTGGCAGGTTTCAAGGCGTCAGTGCAGGCCTACTATGAAGCGATCTTCGCGTTGGGCCGGCGCCTGTTTGGCGGCTTTGCCCTGACCCTGGGCCTGGAAGAAAACTATTTCGACAGCCTGGTCACCCGTCCGCCGTCCAAGCTGCGCCTGATTCACTACCCCTTCGACGGTGCCGCCCACGACGCACCGGGGCTTGGTGCGCATACTGATTATGAGTGCTTCACCATTCTCTTGGCCGATAAACCCGGTCTTGAGGTGATGAACAACCTTGGGCAATGGATCGATGCACCACCGATGGCCGATGCCTTTGTGGTCAACATCGGCGACATGCTGGAAGTGATGACGGCAGGCGCATTCGTTGCCACAGCACACCGGGTGCGCAGCGTGAAAGAGGAGCGCTATTCCTTTCCTCTGTTTTATGCCTGCGACTATCACACCCAAATCAAACCTCTGCCAGGGTTCGCCCAGGCAGGCAACGACTACGAAGAAATCACGATCGGCGAACACATGTATGGCCAAGCTCTGCAGACCTATCAGTATCTGCGTCAGAGGGTAGCCAATGGGGAAGTTCAACTGCCAGGCAAGGCACGTAAGCCCGCCAGTTTCGGACATTTGAAAAATCAGGCTCAACCGTCCTGATTGAAGTTTTCAGCGACACCCTTACCTACGCCGGAGTCAGTAAAAGATGAAAAACAATAAAAAGAACCTGTTGAGCTTGGCTGTATTGGCAGCCGGTATGCTCGGTGCCTCGGTGAGCATGGCTGCAACCGGTCCGTTCAAGGTCGGCATGGAAATCACCTATCCTCCGTTCGAGTCCTATGACAAGGACAAAAACGTGGTGGGTTCCGATCCTGAACTGGCGGCGGCACTGGCCAAGCACATGAACACCACGGTGGAGTTCGTCGACACCAAGTTCCCGAGTCTGATCCTGGGCTTGAACTCGGGCAAATACGACGCGGTCATTTCCGGCATGTACATCACGCCAGAGCGTCAGACTCAGGCCCAGACCATCGCCTATGCCAATACCGGTGCGGCAGTCATGGTGCCCAAGGGCAGCGAAATCAATGCGAAAAAACCTGAAGACCTGTGTGGTTTGAAACTGGGTCTGGAACAGGGGACCACCTGGGTCAAGGAATTCCGCAAACTGTCCGATGACTATTGCGTACCGAACAACAAAGGCGCCATCACCGTCAGCGAATACCCTTCGGCACCCGAAGTGACTCAAGCCCTGCTGTCCAGAAACATTCAGGCCCAGGTTGAAATCGCTGGCGCGGCAAAACTGATCGCGGAAAAGACCAACGGCCGAGTCGTCATCACCACCGATCACCCGATCTATCAGCAAACCCTGGGCATTTTCGTCAAGAAAGGCAACGAAGAAACCTTCCAGGCGGTGCAAAAGGCCTTCGAGGAGACCAAGAAGAGTGGTGAGTATGCCGCTATTCTTAAAAAATACGCCTTGGAAGAGCCGACCTCCCATTAAGAACCTGTCCTTGTAGTCTGGTCATCTGCCGCCCCTGCACGGGTCGGCAGATCGAGGTGCCCTATGCCATTCGATTGGTCGTATTTTTTCTCCCTGTTCTCCCTGCCGGACTTCTGGAACGCCTGCGTCACAGTGATCCAGCTCAGTGCCTTGGCCTGGTTCATCGGCATGCTGCTGGGTTTTCTTCTGGCCACGGCCAAGCTGTCCCCATCGCCCTTGTTGCGCATTCCCGCAGCAATTTACATCTGGTTTTTCCGCAGCATCCCGTTGCTGGTGCTGGTGGTGTTCGTCTACAACTTGCCGCAATTGTTTCCCGGTAGCGGCCCTATTCTTTCCAACCCCTTCTATTCCGGCTTGCTGGCCCTGGTGGTTACCGAAGCGGCGTACATGGCGGAAATCCATCGTGGCGGCCTGATTTCCGTGGCCAAGGGCCAGAAGGAAGCCGGGCGCGCGCTGGGCGTCGGTGTGTTCGGCATGCAACGCTTGATCGTCATCCCCCAGGCCTTCCGCATTTCGCTGCCCACCTTGATCAACGAATACATCACGGTGGTCAAGCTGACATCGCTGGTCTCGGTCATCTCTCTGACTGAAATCCTCACGGTCGGCCAACGCCTCTACGCCACCAACTTCCTGGTCATGGAAACCCTGGCGGCGGTAGGCGTCTACTACGTGTTGATCGTCACCGTATTCGGTTTTTTCCTGCAGCGCCTGGAGCGCTACCTGGACCTGAACTTTCGCAAGCCGCACACACTCGACGCGACGACTGTTGCCAGGTTCAAGGCCAGCGCCGAAGCCTTGCCCGACATCGCGCGCAAAGCCGCAGCCAGCAACACAACGCCGATTCTGCAACTGAACAACATCCAGAAGAGCTACGGCACACACAAAGTGCTGCTGGGGATCGACCTGAATGTCGAATACGGCCAGGTGGTCTCGATCATTGGGCCGTCCGGTTCCGGCAAGACGTCGCTGATCCGAACGGTCAACGGCCTGGAAAGCATCGATACCGGCGACATTTCGTTGTTCGGTGAAACATTCATCGAAGCGTCGGACAAGCCCGACAGTTCCCGCCTGCGCAAAGGCGTGCGGCACATCGGCATGGTGTTCCAGAACTTCAACCTGTTCCCGCACCGCACCATTCTCGACAACGTCACGCTGGCACCGCGTTACCATGGCCAGCCGGGCGAGCTGAGCGAACATCGTGCGTATGCGCTGCTGGACAAGGTCGGCCTGCTGGCCCACGCCCACAAGTACCCGCATCAGCTTTCCGGCGGGCAGCAACAGCGCGTGGCAATCGCCCGGGCCCTGGCCATGGAGCCGCAGATCATGCTGTTCGACGAGCCGACCTCGGCCCTCGACCCGGAACTGGTCAACGACGTGCTCAATGTGATCCGCGATTTGGCCAAGGAAGGCATGACCATGCTGATCGTGACCCACGAAATGGACTTTGCCATGTCGATCTCCGATCGCGTGATTTTCATGGAGAACGGCAACATTCAACTCGATGCCGCCCCTGAAACCATCCGGTTCGATGCCGAGGGCGAGCGAGTGCGGCGCTTCATGGGGATCGATGCTCAATCGCCAAACCGGTCCACAACGGTGGATCTCGCATGAACAGGCAATCACTTTCTTTGAGCTTTCTTCTTTCAGGACAACGCGCATGAATCTTGGAATAGCAGGACGCTGGGCGTTGGTGTGCGCCGCCAGCAAAGGCCTAGGTAAAGCCTGCGCACAGGCACTCGTCAGCGAAGGCGTGAACGTGGTGATTACGGCACGAGGCGAACAGGCGCTGAATGAAACAGCCCGTCAGCTCAGAGCGATCAATCCTGAGGTGACGGTCATCGCCGTGGCCGGGGACATTTCGACGCCTGAGGGGCGAACGGCCGCCCTTATGGCCCATGAGCATTTCGATATCTTGATCAACAACGCGGGAGGCCCTCCCCCCGGGGATTTCCGCGAATGGGATCGCGATGCATGGCTCAAGGCGCTGGATGCCAACATGCTCACCCCGATCGAGTTGATCAAGGCAACGGTAGACGGCATGGCGACACGCGGATTTGGCCGAATCATCAACATCACGTCGAGTGCCGTGAAGTCGCCTATCGAAAGCCTGGGCCTGTCCAATGGCGCGCGCAGTGGCCTGACGGGGTTCATCGCAGGGCTTTCCCGGCAAGAACACATTGCCAGTCGGAACGTGACAATCAACAACCTGCAACCGGGCTCCTTCGACACCGATCGACTGCGTGGCAATCTGGTCGCGGCGGCCGAGGACATGGGGCAAAACAGCGAGGCGTTCCTCGATGAATGCCGTAGCGAAATCCCTGCGAAACGCTTCGGCTCACCCGAGGAGTTCGGGGCGCTGTGTGCCTTCGTTTGCAGCCAGCATGCGGGTTACTTGACCGGGCAGAACCTGTTGATTGATGGCGGAGCGATTCGCTCCAGCCAATAACGACGCCTGCCAAAACGGGAGCGGACCTCGCGATGGGGGCCGTCCCGGCGCGAGATCCCCCTGCGCGTTGCTGGCGCTTAAACAACAAAAATTCCGCCTGTTTAAACGAAGTCTTCTGTTACTACCCAAAGGCTACAACGCCTTGCGCCATCGCCTACGGGTAAGACAGAATCCGCCGGCTTGTGCGTCTAGGTCCCCGTCGTTAACTTGATTCCTGTCACTGCCCATCAGTGATCGGGTCTGCAAGCCCGCCGGAATACCAGTCGCATAGCCCTGCCAACGGACGCTCGTTCATGTCCGCGAAATGGCGGCTTTGTGCGGGAGACCTTCGGGTCTGCCGGGTTCCTGGTTTCCCGGTCTTGCAGACCCGCACATAGCTGCCACCCATCATCTGCAAGTGATGCTGGTAGCTCCTAGTGAACAATCAGGAGTTTCACCATGGTCAAACCAACACCCAACCCACCGGAAACCGATCCGGCATCGCCCTACGAATCCCTCGATTCGAAAAAGCTCCACGAAGCGGCCGAACGCGCACTCGACCACTACCTCAACCCGGCCGCTCAAATAATGGCCAGCACCCACGAACCCGAACCGATGTTCCTCGCCAACCCGAAATGCGACACCGAATCCTTGCTGGTCAACGCCAGCGAGTCACTGGGCTCGGCGACCACCATGCTCAGCAATCTCGCGGCGTTACTGGACAATTCAAACCGCAAGACCCTGCTGGGGATTACCCAAGTGGTGATGTTGGGGGAATTGGCGGTGAATCAGGCGCTGGACAAGGTTGAAGTGAAGGCGTAATCACCCTCCTCTGTGGCGAAGAACCGGTTCGTCGCCACAGAGGGAGATGCAGCCTGTTCAGGCAGCCATCAGCCAGATTGGCTATTCATCTTTATCGAACGTACCGGTACGCACCTCACCGCCGCGCACATACCGCGTGATCAGCACACCGTTGGCGGTGCTGGTCGAGTGCGACAACGTGAAGGCCGACGCCAGCGCAGTGTCGTCGAACAAACGCTTGCCGCGCCCCAGTACGACGGGAAAGGTCATCAACCGAAGTTCATCGACCAGTCCGGCAGCAAGCAGTTGGCGTACCAGATCACCACTGCCCTGCGTCAACAGGTCGGCGCCGTCCCGAAGTTTGAGCGCACGTATTGCCTCGGCAACGTTTCCTTCCAAGGCACTGCTGTTCTGCCACTCCAGCGTCTCGGGGTGATGCGTCGCCACATGTTTGGGTGCGCGGTTGAGCAGGTCAGCAAGGCAATGGCTATGTGAATCGGCCTTTTGCCGCGGCCAATACGCCGCGAACAGGTCGTACGTGCGCCGTCCCAGCAGCAACTCGAACGGCTGCGAAAACAGCGCCTGTACGGCCTCGCCGGAGACATTGTCGGCGTAGGGCACGATCCAGCCGCCGAAGCGGAATTCGCCGCTGGTGTCTTCTTCCGGACTGCCGGGGGCCTGCATAACGCCATCCAGGCTGATGAACGCGGCAACGGTGAGCTTGCGCATGGTCTTCTCCTGATGAGTATCGGCTCAGGGAATACCGGGGATCACAGCGACCCAACCGGTTCATTCCCTGATGGATAGTCGAACGGGCTACTGCGAAATCGACAGCACGCGGTACAGATAAAAGCTCACCGATACGGCATCGTTTCGACTTTCGATTTGCTCAATTGCGGGGCACTTCTATATTGAGGGGGTGCTCTGAACTTCCTGCCTACTGTTGAGCCTGGCCCATGGCGAATACTGTTCAATTGATCATCTGCGAGCACTGCGACAGCGTGTATGAAAAAGTCACGCTCGCAAAAAATCAGAAAACCCTCTGTACGTGCTGCGGTGGCGTGCTCCAGCGCTACAACGGCCTGACGGTGGAGCAACGTCTGGCGTTGACCTTCACCGCGTTGGTGCTGTGGATTTTCGCCAATTTCTACCCGGTCATGAGCATCAGCCTCAAAGGCTTGAAAAACAGCGCAACCCTGTGGGATTCAGTATTGGCCCTGAGCCAGGGACCGATCACCTTCATTGCGATGGTCGCGGCGATTGCGATGATCATCGCCCCGATTTTCCAGCTGCTGCTACTGATCTGGGTCTTGGGTTTCGCGCTCTCGCACCGCCGATCACCCGGTTTCAAATTCTGCATGCGCTGGCTGGAGTCCCTCCGGCCCTGGAGCATGCTGGAAGTCTGTTTGCTGGGCGCAATGGTCGCGGTGATCAAACTCGCCGGTCTGCTCGACGTGCTGCCTGGCATCGGCCTGTTTGCCCTGGCCGTGCTCAGCCTGATGATGATCCGCATCGCCGGGCGCGATATCCGTGAACTGTGGGACATCCTATGAAGACGCCCCCGGTCGCCAGCGATCTCAATCTTTGCCTGTGCCACAGCTGCGGCATGGCCTGCGACGTCACCGGTGAACCTCACGAATGCGAGCGCTGCGGCGCGCCGCTGCACCGACGCAAAGCCAACGCGCTGACCCGCACCTGGGCCTACATGTTCACCGCCCTGGCGTTTTACGTGCCCGCCAATCTATTGCCGGTGATGAACACGAAAATGGTCGGCCATGGCGCCGACAGTACGATCATGAGCGGCGTACTGGAGTTTTGGGACGCCGGTGCCTGGGACATCGCCCTGATCATTTTCATCGCCAGTATCGCGGTGCCTGGCATCAAGTTTGGCGCACTGACGTTGTTACTGGTGACCGTACAGCGCGAGAGTCTGTGGGCGCGCAAGGAACGGTCGAAACTGTACCGCTTTGTCGAGGTCATCGGGTACTGGTCCATGCTCGATGTGATCGTGGTGGCACTGGTGGCCTCACTCGTGAAGTTTCAAGCCCTGGCCGACATCGAACCGCGGCCGGGCATTCTGTTTTTTGGCTTGGTGGTTGTGTTCACCATGCTGGCGGCGATGAGTTTCGACCCGCGCCTGATCTGGGATAAAAAGCGGGAAAACCCGCAACACGAGGAGGACATGGATGAAGTCTCAAGCCACTGAAGGGCCACAAGCCCCAGGACAGGCCCCGGTCAAGACCGGCCGCAGTCTCTCACTGGTCTGGATAGTGCCCATTGTTGCGGTATTGGTGGGGCTGTCGCTGGTGGTCCACAGCATCTTGCAGGAAGGCCCGACCATCACGGTCACGTTCAAGACCGGTGATGGCCTGACCGCCAACAAGACAGAGGTCAAATACCGCAATGTGGTGATCGGCCAAGTCTCAGATGTGGAGCTGAGCAACGACCAGAAGAGTGTCAACGCTACGATCAAACTGGCCAAACAGGCGGAAAGCTTCACCCGTGAAGACTCAAAGTTCTGGGTTGTGCGCCCGCGCATCGGTGCCGGCGGGGTATCGGGCATTGATACCTTGCTGTCCGGAGACTACATCGGTGCCGACATTGGCCAGGCCAATGGCCGCGCGAAAAATTTCCAAGGTCTGGAAAACCCGCCACCGATCACCTATGGCGAGCCGGGTAAACGGTTCACCTTGCACACACCTGACCTCGGGTCACTGGACATTGGCTCACCGGTCTACTACCGCAAGATACCGGTCGGCCAAGTGGTGGCCTATGCGCTGGACCCCGATGGCAAAGGGGTGAACATCGACCTGTTCATTCATGCACCCAATGACCAGTACGTCACCGAAAACACCCGATTCTGGAATGCCAGCGGTGTGGACGTGAGCGTCGGCGCCAACGGCTTTGCACTGAAGACCGAGTCATTGTCCTCCTTGCTGGTGGGTGGTATTGCCTTCCGTACACCGGACTACAACCCTAACGACAAACCGGCCGCCGAAGAGTATGCCTACGAGCTGTTCGAAGACCAGCAAACCGCCCTCGCCCCGCCTAATGGCAAGGCGCAATTCCTGGCCTTGCGTTTCGATCAGGCCATGCGTGGGCTCAAGGTCGATGCGCCGGTTGAATTCCTCGGCATTGAAATCGGCAAGGTGGTGTCGGTCAATCTGGATTTTGACCCGATAAAACGCAGCTTCCCGGTCAATGTCGGCATTGTGATCTACCCGCAGCTTCTGGGGCAGGCCCACACCAAAATGATTAAAACGCTCAATCATGACCCCAATAACGAAGCGGCTGGCGTGCGGATGATCGGCACCTTCATCGACAACGGTCTGCGTGCCCAGGCCCGCACCGGCAACCTGTTGACCGGCCAGTTGTACATCTCCCTGGACTTTTACCCTAAAGCCGAAAAAGTCGCCTTCGATCCAAACGCGCGCCCGGTCATAATTCCGACGCTTCCGGGCAGCCTCGAACAGTTGCAGGAAAAACTCGAAGCCATGGTCAACAAGATCAACAAGCTGCCCGTGGAGCGCATCGCCGACAACCTCGACAGCAACCTGGTGGAGATGCGCAAAGGACTGGTGAAATTCAACAGCAAGACACTGCCTGGCGTTGACGCCACCCTGTCGGACGTCAGCAAGACCCTGCAGTCGGCCAATACAGCGCTGCAATCGGCTAATTCCACTATTGCCGAGGATTCGCCGCAACGGGAACAACTGGGGCAGACCCTGGATGAAATTTCCCGTACGTCGCGTTCCTTGCGTGAACTGACTAATTATCTGATTCGCCATCCGGAATCGCTGATTCGAGGTCGACCTGACAATGCCGCGGCAAAGGACCTGAAATAATGACCGGGTCGCAGAAGAAAGGAGCAACACCTATGGCTTTTTCGCCAAAGTTCGCCTTGTTCACTGCGCTGTTGCTGCTCGCAGCCTGCCGCAGTGATCCTGTTCACTACCACACCCTGATGCCGGCCCAAGCGGAGGCTGCGTCGCACATTAAAGCCGTATCCATCGAGATCGAGAGCCTCAGCGTGCCAGCGCAGGTCGACCGATCACAGGTGGTCATTCGTCAAGGCAATAGCGGCCTGGCGTTACTCGACACCGAATGGTGGGCAGCGTCGCTAGGGGAGGAGCTTCGAAGTGCCCTGATAGATCAATTGGTCAATGCCAACCCTACACGCAGGTTGTCATTGCGCATTGATGTGCAGCGCTTTGACTTAGTGCCCGGACAGTACGGCCTGATTGACGCGACTTGGCGTTTGCGTGTCCCCGACGAAGGCAAAGGCGCTTCAATCACTTGTCGCAGCACCTTGCAAACGCCTTCTGGAGCAAACATCGAAGATCTGGCCCAGGCCCAGCAGAACAACGTGAAGCGCCTGGCGGCGCAGATCAGTCAGGCGGCCAGGGGCTCATTACAAAGTTGCCCATCCTCCTGAGCAGCCGCTTCTAAAACGCCCGGGCACTGCTCAGCAGTGCCCGGTCACCACTGCGCAACACATGGCGTGTCCGCTTATTGCGATACGGGTCAGCCGCTAGCGAGCAAGAGGCAAAAATTCTCAATCACCAACTAAGTCAGCGCCGAAATTCATCTGCGCAATTTTTTCACATTCGTTTCACTCCTCTGCAACCTGCACAGCACTAGTTTTGCTCGTAATTCTTCCACTTAAAATTACGAATCAAACATGACTTCGCGCAAAGTAAAACTGGCGTCACTGATCAGTGCCTCGTTAGTTGCTGTAGTCGTCACGGGCTTTGTCTTGTGGCCGAGATCGCCCACTCACCTGGCCAGTGCCAACAGTGCCGCCAAGGCTGAGCTCCTGCAAGACTGGGACAATGGCGAAGTCGTAGCGCTGGTTCGTCATGCCGAGCGTTGCGACCAATCCAGCAACCCCTGCCTGGGGCCCGCCGATGGCATTACACAGTTCGGCAACGAGTCTTCCACGGCGGTGGGCCAGCATTTCATACGCCTGGGCATGGCCCAGACCGACGTTTTGAGCAGCCCCGTCACGCGCACGATACAAACGTCCCACGCCATGTTCGGCACCGACCCCAAGACTCAGGAATGGTTGGTCAGCTGCGGCAAAACACTGCGCAACGATGTAGTGGCACACAAGCTAGCCCATCGCAATCTGGTGCTCATATCCCACAGTGGTTGCATCAGCGACTTTTTAGCCGAGACCGGTTTCCCGCACGCAGCAAAGAGTGAATACGGCAGCTCGCTGTTCCTGCGCATTGACGCTAACGGGCAACTTCAAGTGCTGGGCATTGTTAATCCTGAAGACTGGAATGCTGTACAGGGGAAATAAACAACTGCTCTACGTCAACCTCAATCAATAGACCGGCGACTCAAGATGAGTTGCCCACTGTCCATTAAACTTCGATGCCCACGCTGCCACTTGCGGTATTGCGCCAAGGACGAGTCATGACTTCACTTAACCCATTGCCCTTTTCTACAGGTCAGTCAGGCCGCACTCGTGCTCCCATCGAACCCTGGTTGGTGCCCGGCCTGCTGTTGGCGTTTGTGGTTTTTTACCTCCTGCCACTGGCGACTCACGGGTTATGGATCCCTGACGAAACCCGCTACGGCCAGATCAGCCAGGAGATGCTCCTGAGCGGAAACTGGGTCGCGCCGCACTTCATGGGTATCCGCTACTTCGAAAAGCCTATTGCAGGCTATTGGATGATCGCCATCGGCCAGGCGATTTTCGGCGATAACCTGTTCGGTGTGCGGATTGCTTCGGCAGTGAGTACCGGGTTGAGTATCTGGCTGACTTACCTGATTGCTCGCAGGCTTTGGAGCGATCCACGCAAAAGCGCTGCCTGTGCGTTGCTGTACATGAGTTTCGGGCTGATTGCCGGTCAGGCGGGTTACGCCAACCTCGATCCACAGTTCACGCTATGGGTCAACCTGACCCTGGTCGCACTCTGGTTTGCCATCGACAGCCAAACGCCTCGCAGCAAAGCCGGCGCGTGGGCGCTGTTAGGTGTTGCCTGTGGAATGGGTTTCATGACCAAAGGCTTTCTGGCCTGGTTGCTCCCAGTATTGATCGCCCTGCCCTACATGATCTGGCAACGACGCATGGGTGAACTCGTGCGTTACGGCTCGTTGGCCGTATTGGTCGCGGTCGTGGTGTGCTTGCCATGGGTGCTCGCCATCCAGCATCGGGAGCCAGACTTCTGGAATTTCTTCTTCTGGAACGAACACGTACGCCGGTTCGCCGCCGATGATGCACAACATGCGCGGCCATGGTGGTTCTATCTGCCGCTGCTGATTGCGGCGAGCTTGCCATGGGCAGCATTGTTACCGAACACTTTTATCAACGCCTGGCAGCAAAAACGCCAACCAGCCGTCGCGTTCATGCTGCTGTGGCTGTTGTTGCCACTGGCATTCTTCAGCTTGAGCAGCGGCAAGTTGCCGACTTACATCATGCCGTGTCTGTTGCCGTTGGCCCTGCTGATGGGGCACACGGTCATGGAGCACCTGAAACAGGGACGAGGCCGGTCAATTCGTATTAACGGGGTGATCAACATCAGCGTGGGCACCGCGGCTTTGATCGCCTTGCTCTATCTGCAGGCCAGCAAGGAAATCTACCAAAACACGGAGATGTTCGGCCTGTCCCTGGTGTTCATCGTGTTGGTCGGATGGATCATTTCCAACGCTTTGCAAGTCATGCGGCCATTGACGTTCTGGGCGATGCCGGCCATCGGTATCTGGCTGCTGGTTGCGTTGGCACCGGCCGCGATGCCCTCGCAGATCGTCAACAGCAAGATGCCGGATCAGTTTATCGCCGAGCACCTTGATGCATTGGCGCAAACCTCTTCGTTGCTCAGTAACGATCTGGGCGCGGCTTCAGCGTTGTCATGGCGTTTGAAGCGGCCACACGTCGACCTGTTCAATACCGTTGGCGAGCTGAAATACGGCCTCACTGATCCGGCCATGGACTCGCGCAAAGTCACCAAGGACAACGTCGGCAAATGGATGACCGAAGCACGTAAAAAAGGCGCGGTTGGCGTGGTCATGCGAGTGAACAGCGTCCAGGAAGTGCAAGAGGTCGAGCTGCTGCCTATCGACGGCGTGCGTTATCAGCGCGGTAATTTACAGATCCTGGTGTTCCCGCAAACCGGCACTGCGCATCCGACTTCAACCGTGTCGACTGGAAACCCGTCATGAAATTCTGGGCCAGTGATAGAGGCCGGTTGACGCTCCTGCTGGGCGTCACCGCGCTGATCCTGCTATTGGGGCTGGGCACCCGCGAGTTATGGGGCGCGGAAACCCGCTGGGCCAACATCGCGCTGCAAATGCTGCAAAGTGGTGACTATTTCGACCCTTACCTCAAAGGCGGGGCCTATTACGATAAACCGTTACCCTCCTATTGGCTGATCACGGCCACCGCCTGGTTGACTGGCGGTCTGGACCACTGGTCATTGCGCCTGTCTTCGGTGATAGCCGCGTGGCTGAGCGTGTGGCTGGTGTACCTGATCGGCGAACAGCTGTTCCGCAAAGGCACCGGTTTGATTGCCGGCTGGATGCTGGCGACGACCTTCTATTTTGTCTTCTGGGCACGGGTCGCCACGGCCGACATCCTCACAGTGTGCGGCGTGCTGGCGGCGGTGTGGTGGTACTTGCGCGGGCCGGACGACACCCGCCTGGGTCGTTACCTGGTGTTCTTCCTGCTGTTGTCCCTGACCTCGCTGCTCAAAGGCTTGATCGGTTTCATCCTGCCTGGGCTGGTGCTGCTGCCGCATCTGGTGCAAGACGGACGCTGGAAACGCCACCTCAATCTGCGGCTGTGTGCGGCCCTGCTGATTGCCGGCTTTTTCTATATGACTCCGTTCATGCTGTCGCACGTTTACGGTACGCCGACCTTTGGCGAAAGTGGCCTGGGCCTGGTGTTGCGCGAGAATGTCGTCCGTTTTTTCCAGCCATTCGACAACATCGGTCCGATCTACACCTACCTGCTTTACCTCCCCATCTACACCTTGCCGTGGGCGCCGTGCTGGCTGTTGGCGTGCTGGGTCGCGTTGCGCAACTGGCGCAGTGTCGAGCCCACTGCGCGCTGGCTGGTCTGGGGCCTGGGGTTGCTGATGCTGTTTTTCACCGCCAGTGGCAGTCGTCGCAGCTACTACGTCTTGCCCCTCGTACCCTTCGCCCAATTGCTGGGGGCGTGGTGGATCACCCGGCGCATGGCCGAACGCAACGCAATGGACACGTTTGCCAGTCGCGGCTTGAAGATCGGTTTCGGAGTGAGCGCAGCCATACTGATGGCCGTGCTCGGCGTGCTGTATCCATGGACGAACAGCGGTGGCGGCGTGGTGAATTTCGGTGATACGGTCAAGCTTGAGGCCAGCAAACGGGCACCGTTGAATCATTGGCGCATGGTAATGATCGACGTCGACAATAAGGTGCCCATGTACCTGCAAACCGGTGGTGCACCGTTTTTTTACGTGCAGCAAACCGATGACTTTCCTCGCACCGGTGACACCGCCGCGCTGATGGCCTGGCTGGAGCGTACCAGCGGCCAGCACTGGAATCCGCAATTCACCATTATTGTCACGCAGTACCGCAACGGCGATGCGCTCCCGCTGAACTACCTGAGTGTCGATCACCAGGTCATCACCACCACACCTACCAACGGCGAGCGAATCTTTCACGCCCGTGAAGACCAGAGCGTCGCGTTTATTCCCGAGTGATCCACAACCAGGCATTAAAACGCCGGGCCATGCTTCCCGGCGTGGCTTTGAGGGCGGTACTATCCTTTCGCCACCTTTTACACATGAGCGGCCGCCCGCCCGTTGCTCCTGATGACGTGCGCGAAAGGGGTTTCTGCCGGGCAAGCCGCTGAGGGGCTGCTAATCTGAATGAAAATGACATGTATTAACGGTTTCTTTGACGTTTTTTTCTCATTTTGCGTTCTACATTCCCTGCCACTCAAAACATGCAAATGATTCGCATTGATTTGCTAGCGAATCGGCCTGCATGAACATTTAAAAGAACAGGAGCCGCCCCCAGAATGACGCCCTCTATTCCTTCGTTCCTCAAAACCGCACTGCTGACCACTGCACTGCTCAGCGCCGGGCACGTGTATGCCGCGGAAAACGCCGGTATCGTGGTCTACAACGCCCAACATGAGAGCCTGACGAAGGCCTGGGTCGAGGGGTTCACTCAGGAAACCGGAATCCCCGTCACCCTGCGCAATGGCGACGACACCGAGATGGGCAACCAGATCGTCCAGGAAGGCGCCGCGTCCCCGGCCGACGTATTCCTGACCGAGAATTCCCCAGCCATGGTGCTGGTGGACAACGCCGGCCTGTTTGCACCGGTAGCACCGACCACGCTGGAACAAGTTGACGCCGCGTATCGTCCGGCGCATGGCAAATGGGTCGGGATCGCTGCGCGCTCCACGGTATTCGTCTACAACCCGAGCAAACTGCCAGAAGCCGAGCTGCCGAAATCGCTGATGGACCTCGCCGGGCCAAACTGGAAAGGTCGTTGGGGCGCATCGCCCGCCGGTGCCGATTTCCAGGCCATCGTTGCTGCCGTGCTGGAACTCAAGGGCGAAGCCGCCACCCTCGAATGGCTTAAAGGCTTGAAAACCAACGCCACGATTTATCGCGGCAACAGCGCCGTGCTCAAGGCCGTCAACGCCGGCCAGGTCGACAGCGGTGTGATCTATCACTATTACAGCTTCGGCGATCAGGCCAAGACCGGCGAAAACAGCAAGAACACCGCCCTCTATTACTTCAAGCATAAAGATCCGGGTGCCTTTGTCAGCGTCTCCGGTGGCGGCGTCCTGGCTTCCAGCAAACACAAAGAAGAAGCACAGGCACTGCTGAAGTGGATCACCGGTAAAGAAGGTCAGAAAGTCCTCGAAACCGGTAAATCGTTCGAATACGCCGTGGGCAAGAACGCCCCCTCAAACCCTAAACTGGTGCCTTTGCAGCAACTCGACGCGCCAGCTGTCGATGCCTCAAAACTCGACAGCAAAAAAGCCGTGGAATTGATGACTCAGGCGGGACTGCTCTAATTGATGCCTGAAACCCTGCCAGGGGGTGTCGCCACGGCGATGCCCTCGAACCTGCGACGACGCTCCCGTGGCGTCTTCGCAGGTCGCGGCGGCGCGTGGGTGATCGGTTTGTCCGTACTGATCTCCCTCCTGTCGCTGCTGCCGATTGCCTTCGTCATCGGCGTGTCGATCCAGACTGGCTGGGCGGCCATCGTGCCGCTGGTCTTCCGGCCTCGTGTTGCTGAATTACTGATCAACACCGTGTTGCTGGTGGTGATCACCATACCGTTGTGCGTGATGTTGGGCCTGGCGCTGGCCTGGCTGACAGAGCGCACCAATCTGCCGGGGCGACGCGGTTGGTCGCTATTGGCGACCGCACCTCTGGCCGTACCAGCCTTCGTACATAGCTATGCCTGGGTGAGCCTGGTGCCGCCGATTCATGGACTGTTTGCCGGCGTGCTGGTCTCGGTCATCGCCTACTTCCCGTTCCTGTACCTGCCGATTGCCGCGACCCTGCGCCGGCTCGATCCCGCCATCGAAGACGTTGGCGAATCGATGGGGCTCAAACCGTGGGCAGTGTTCTTTCGTGTGGTGCTGCCACAATTGCGCCTGGCCATTTGCGGCGGCGCCTTGCTGGTGGGGCTGCACTTGCTCGCCGAATATGGCCTGTACGCGATGATCCGCTTCGACACCTTCACCACCGCGATCTTCGACCAGTTCAAATCCACCTTCAACGGACCTGCCGCCAACATGCTGGCCAGTGTGCTGGCCCTGTGCTGCCTGGCGATGCTCACCGCTGAATCTGCGGCGCGCGGCACGGCGCGTTACGCCCGGGTCGGTTCAGGAAGTGCCCGCGCTCAGCGGGTTGTTCGCCTGGGCTCGCGGGACATCGCGCTCGGCCTGCTCCTGCAAGGCATCACCTGCGCACTGGCGCTGGGTGTGCCGTTGATCACACTGGGCAAATGGTTGATCGCCGGTGGCACCGAGGTCTGGCAACTTGACGATTTGCTGCCAGCCCTGCAACAAACCTTGCAGCTCGGCGCTGCGGGCGCGCTCCTCACCACTTGCGCCGCGATCCCGATTGCCTGGCTGTCGATTCGCTCGCCGGGCCGGCTGCAACGGCTGCTGGAAAGCTGCAACTACATCACCAGCTCGTTGCCGGGGATTGTCGTTGCGTTGGCCCTGGTCACGATCACCATCCATTTCGCCCGGCCGATTTACCAGACCACGATCACCGTGCTGCTGGCGTATCTGCTGATGTTCTTACCCCGGGCGCTAGTGAGTCTAAGGGCAGGTATTGCCCAGGCACCGGTGGAGCTGGAAAACATCGCGCGCAGCCTCGGTCGCTCACCGGGTCGGGCCTTGTGGCTGATTACCCTGCGCCTGGCAGCGCCAGGGGCCGCCGCGGGCGCTGCTCTGGTATTTCTGGCGATCACCAACGAACTAACCGCCACCCTGCTGCTTGCACCCAATGGCACCCGCACCCTGGCGACCGGTTTCTGGGCCATGACCAGCGAAATCGACTATGCCGCCGCTGCACCCTATGCCCTATTGATGATCCTGCTGTCGCTTCCACTGACCGGACTTCTTTATCACCAATCCAAACGAACGGCTGGCCGATGAACGCTCTTGAACTGCATGCCATTTCCAAGTCTTACGGCGACTTTCAGGCGCTGGAGAGCATCAACCTCTCGGTGCCCGCCGGCAGCCGGACGGTGATTGTCGGCCCGTCCGGATCAGGCAAGACCACCCTGTTGCGGATGATCGCCGGTTTCGAGTTTCCGGACACCGGCCGACTGTCACTCAACGGCCAGACACTCGTCGACGACACCCACGAGGTGCCGGCGCATCAGCGTTTGATTGGTTACGTTCCCCAGGACGGCGCCCTGTTCCCGCACATGACCGTCGCCGCCAATATCGGCTTCGGGCTGGCGAGCAAGGGCAGCGAAAAAAGCGAGCGAATTGCCGAGTTGATGGACAGCGTAGCCCTGGACGCGAACATGGCCAATCGTTGGCCCCATGAACTCTCTGGCGGCCAGCAGCAGCGTGTGGCGCTGGCGCGGGCATTGGCGCAACAGCCGCGCCTGATGCTGCTGGACGAACCGTTTTCCGCCCTTGATACCGGCCTGCGCGGCGCCATGCGCAAAATGGTTGCCCGACTGCTGTCCGACGCAGGTGTTACCACCATCCTGGTCACCCACGACCAGAGCGAAGCGCTGTCGTTTGCCGATCAACTGGCGGTGATGCGCGGCGGCCGGCTGGTTCAGTCAGGTCATCCACTGGATCTTTACCGCTACCCCGACGACGAACAAACCGCGCTGTTTCTCGGGGATGCGGTGGTCCTGCCGGCCCGAATCGAAGCCGGCTGGGCTCATTGTGACCTCGGCCGGATACCGGTGAACAACCATCGCAACAACAGTGCGGCGCAGATCATGCTGCGCCCCGAACAACTGCAACTGGTCAGCGCCCAGCCGAGTCCGACCGAGGCTACCGGCTGCCGCGCCGTGGTCACCGACCGGGATTTCAGCGGCAACACCTGCACCTTGACTGTGGAGCTACAGGCCCCAACTGCCGGTGACCAGGCAGGACGTTCATTAACGGTTCGAAGTTCGGGCATGTATGCGCCCCCGGCAGGCAGCGCGGTCCACGTTTCGACCATCGGCCATGCTCATGTGTTCAGTGACGCGTAACGGTGTCTTGTCACAGATCAAAGCGATCCACGGCGCGACGCCGCTCGTTGTCGTCGCGCACATCGTAGTTGGCAGTGGTCTGGATGTTGCTGTGGTGCGCCAGTTTCTGGGCGATCGATAAATCGTGCTCTTCAATCACGCGGGTGATGAAGGAACGGCGAAAATCGTGTGGCATGATCTTGACCCCGACTTCAGCACCGCGCTGGCGCGCGATGTAATAGATCGCATGTTTGGTCACGCGCTCGCGGGTGATATGGCTGCCACGGCGAATGCGATTGAACAGAAACGGGTCATCCACCTCACCCTCCTTGAGCTGTGATCGACGAAACGCCAGCCACGCTTCCAGCTTGGCGAACGCCCAGGCCGGCGCGTACTTGATCAATTGCTTGTTGCCCTTGGCCGTGACCCGCAGGCTGCGCTCGGCAAAATCGACCTGCGACAGGTCCAGATTCACCGACTCGGACTTGCGCATCCCCGAACCGTACAAAACCCCGATGATCGCCGCGTCCCGCAACCCTTGTGGGCGCGGATCGGCGGCACACACCGCCATCAGTTCCTGAATCAGCGTGCGCCGCAAGTTGCGCCCTTGCGACAATCGAGTGCCGGCAATACTTTTCACCGAGCGCATTTTCAGCAGGTGTTCCTGACTGATCAGGCTCATGCGCCACGCCTCATTCATCACCCCGCGTACCGCATTCACGTATAACGATGACGTGTTGGGCGCATAGCTGTCTTTGCGCAACGCCGAGACAAGTGCAATCACATCTTCCGGCTGTAGTTGATGCCAGGGAATTTCCTCGATGTTCATGTCTTCGAAGCCCAATCGGTCGGCGGCATCCTGCAAAACATAGCGCATGGTCAGCTGACTCGAAGGCGCGAGCCGGGCCAGGTAGACCGTCAACGGGTTGGTCTTGGGAGCAACAGGATGGATAACAGGTAAGTCAGTCAAACGAAACGGCCTTGAATTAAAACACTGCAGTAAAACAACTAAGGGTTGAAACAATCCTCATCTAAAGCGGGGACTTCGGTAGGACCTTTCTTCTGAAAACCTCGATGAGTGGCAGGAGTCTGAACAGTGCCTGTATGACTCTCAGATAAACGATTTGCCGACCGGTTTTTCATGTTCCTTTCACGAAAATGCGCATACTCTCAATGAGCCGCGACTGTCCCACACAGGGCCCCAACGTGCCGACTGAAACAGAAAAAGTCAATTGATGCGATTTGTCACACTTTTTGTGTAACTGATTGAAGCAGCTTATTTTTTATCGACTACGCTTGCCTTGGATCCAGCACATCCCGTATCAATGCTCGTCCAATTCAAACCCGAGGTGCCCATGAGTCAGGCGTTTCTCCCCTTCTCCCGCCCAAGTATCGGCGATGAAGAAATTGCAGCTGTCGAGCAAGTATTGCGCTCCGGCTGGATCACCACGGGGCCGAAAAGCCAGCAACTGGAAGAGCAGTTCGCCAACTATGTCGGATGTCGTCACGCCGTTGCATTGTCCTCGGCCACCGGTGGCATGCACATCACCCTGCTGGCGCTGGGCATTGGCCCCGGCGATGAAGTCATCACACCATCCCAGACATGGGTGTCCACTGCCAACATGATTTGCCTGCTGGGTGCGACGCCAGTGTTCGTCGACGTCGACCGCGACACCCTGATGAGCGACCTGGAAAGCATCGAAGCGGCCATCACCCCGCGAACCAAAGCCATCATTCCGGTGCACTACGCTGGCGCCGCTTTCGATCTCGACCCGCTGTATGCGCTGGCTGACAAACACGGCATTCCTGTTATCGAAGATGCCGCACACGCCGCCGGCACTTTTTACAAAGGTCGTCATGTCGGCTCCAAAGGCACGGCCATCTTCTCGTTTCACGCCATCAAGAACATGACCTGCGCTGAAGGCGCGATGTTTGTCAGTGACGATGAAGCCCTGGCCAACCGGGTGCGCATGCTCAAGTTTCATGGGCTCGGTGTCGACGCCTACGATCGCCTGACCCACGGCCGCAAACCGCAGGCACAAGTGATGGAACCGGGTTTCAAATACAACCTGGCCGACATCAATGCCGCCATCGCCCTGGTGCAACTGGAGCGGCTGGACGAAATCAACGCCAAGCGCACCGAACTGGCTCGCCTCTACCAGCAACGCCTGGAAGGCTGCGCCGTGGAACCGCTGGCGGTACCGACCTACCCACAGCAACACGCCTGGCACCTGTTCATCCTGCGCATCGACGCCGAGCGTTGCGGGCTGGACCGTGAAGCGTTCATGAAGGGATTGCAGGAGCAGAATATCGGCACGGGCATCCACTTTATCGCTACCCATTTGCACACGTATTATCGTCAGCGGTTCCCGAACATTTACTTGCCCAACACCGAATGGAATTCGGCGCGGCTGTGTTCGATTCCCTTGTTCCCCGACATGACCACCGATGATGTCAATCGTGTGGTCGATGCCATTGAAAACGTTATGGACAGATCTCAGTGAAACCTTACCCAATCCGTTGCGTGTCGGTTGTTATCCCGGTCTACAACGAGCAAGACAGCTTGCCCGAGTTGCTGCGGCGTACCGAAGCGGCCTGCGCGCAGTTGCACCATGAATACGAAATCGTGCTGGTGGACGACGGCAGTCGCGACAACTCGGCGCACATCCTCGAAGAGGCTGCCAGCCGCGAAGGCAGCCCGGTAGTCGCGGTTATTCTCAACCGCAACTATGGCCAGCATGCGGCAATCATGGCCGGTTTCGAACACTGCAAAGGCGATGTCGTCATCACCCTCGATGCCGACCTGCAAAACCCGCCTGAAGAAATTCCGCGCCTGGTGGCCCAGGCTGAACTCGGTTATGACGTGGTCGCCACCGTGCGCAACAACCGACAGGACTCGGCCCTGCGTCGTTGGCCGTCGAAACTGATCAATATGGCCGTACAGCGCTCGACCGGCGTTGCCATGAGCGATTACGGCTGCATGTTGCGTGCTTATCGCCGGACCATCGTCGACGCGATGCTGGCCTGTCGCGAACGCAGCACCTTCATCCCCATCCTGGCCAACAGTTTTGCCCGGCACACCACGGAAATCCCGGTGTTGCACGCCGAGCGCGAACACGGTGAATCCAAGTACAGCCCCATGCGCCTGGTCAACCTGATGTTCGACCTGATCACGTGCATGACCACCACGCCGTTGCGTCTGCTGAGCATCGTCGGCTTCGCCATGGCGGGTCTGGGCGTGCTGTTCGCCATGACCTTGATTTTCTTGCGCCTGGTGTTCGGCGCCGAATGGGCCGGTGATGGATCGTTCGTGCTGTTCGCCGTGCTGTTCGTCTTCACGGGTGGGCAATTCATCGGCATGGGCCTGCTGGGCGAGTACCTGGGACGCATGTACAGCGACGTCCGCGCCCGCCCGCGCTTCTTTGTCGAAAAAGTCTTGCGTAGCCAACCCGCCGCACCCGCTCCCGTTGTCACCGTTGACGGCCTCACTTCCACTTCAGATCAGGTTCTCTCATGAGCGCAAAAGCTGTTGTCTTCGCCTACCACGATATTGGCTGTGCCGGTATCGAATCCCTGCTCGCGTCCGGCTTTGAAATTGCCGCCGTGTTCACTCATGCCGATGACCCGAAAGAAAACGCGTTCTACGGTTCCGTTGCGCAGATGTGTGCCCAAAAAGGCATCCCGGTGCATGCCCCTGAAGATGCCAACCACCCGCTGTGGATCGAGCGCATCGCCAAACTCAACCCGGATTACCTGTTCTCGTTCTACTACCGCAATCTGTTGACCGAGCCACTGCTGGCCACCGCGCGCAAAGGTGCCTTCAACCTGCACGGCTCGTTGCTGCCACACTACCGTGGCCGCGCGCCCGCGAACTGGGTGCTGGTGAACGGTGAAACCGAAACCGGCGTGACCCTGCACCGCATGGTCAAGCGCGCCGACGCCGGCGCGATCATCGCCCAGCAAAAGGTTGCCATCGAGCGCAGCGACACCGCACTGTCTCTGCACGGTAAATTGCGTGTGGCCGCGGCTGACCTGTTGCGCGACACCCTCCCTGCCCTGCTGCAAGGCAAAGTCACCGAAACGGCTCAGGACGAATCCAAAGCCACGGTATTTGGTCGCCGCACGGCAGCCGACGGCAAACTGCTCTGGAAGAAGCCGGCAGAAGAGCTCTTCAACCTGGTCCGCGCTGTTACCCAGCCGTATCCGGGCGCATTCTGCGATGTGGGCGAGCACAAGCTGATTGTCTGGAGTGCCGATGTTGCCAAGGGCAATGAAGGTCTGGCGCCGGGCCGTGTGATCAGTGTCGATCCACTGCGTATCGCGTGTGGCGAAGACTCGTTGGTGATCACCGCCGGTCAGCGCAATGACAACGGGCTCTACCTGAGCGGCCCGCAACTGGCCAACGAATTGGGTCTGGTCGACGGTTCCGTCCTTCGCGGCGCCGAATCCGGGCGCAAGCCACGTCGCACCCGCGTGCTGATCCTTGGCGTCAACGGCTTCATCGGCAACCACTTGTCCGAGCGCCTGCTGCGCGATGACCAGTATGAAGTCTACGGCCTGGACATCGGTTCGGACGCCATTGACCGCCTGCGCAGCCACCCGAACTTCCACTTCGTCGAAGGCGATATCAGCATTCACTCCGAGTGGATCGAGTATCACATCAAGAAGTGCGACGTGATCCTGCCGCTGGTAGCGATTGCCACTCCGATTGAATACACCCGCAACCCGCTGCGCGTATTTGAACTGGACTTCGAAGAGAACCTGAAACTGGTTCGCTACTGCGTCAAATACAACAAGCGCGTGATCTTCCCGTCGACCTCCGAAGTCTATGGCATGTGCCAGGACAACAACTTCGACGAAGACACCTCCAACCTCATCGTTGGCCCGATCAACAAGCAACGCTGGATCTACTCGGTTTCCAAACAGTTGCTCGACCGTGTCATCTGGGCCTATGGCCAGAAAGGCCTGAACTTCACCCTGTTCCGTCCTTTCAACTGGATGGGCCCACGTCTGGACCGTCTGGACTCGGCACGTATCGGCAGCTCCCGGGCCATTACCCAGCTGATCCTGAACCTCGTGGAAGGCACGCCGATTCGCCTGTTCGATGGCGGCGAGCAAAAGCGTTGCTTCACTGACATCGCTGACGGCGTAGAAGCGCTGGCGCGGATCATCGACAACGAAAACGACGCCTGCAACGGTCAGATCATCAACATCGGCAACCCTGAGAACGAAGCGAGCATTCGCCAGTTGGGCGAAGAACTGCTGCGTCAGTTTGAAGCTCACCCTCTGCGCGACAACTTCCCACCGTTCGCCGGTTTCCGCGACGTAGAAAGCAAAGCCTTCTACGGCACCGGCTACCAGGACGTGTCCCATCGCAAACCAAGCATCGCCAACGCCAAACGTCTGCTGGACTGGACGCCAACCGTGGAGATGAGCGAGACCATCGGTAACACGCTGGACTTCTTCCTGCGCGAAGCCATGCTTGAAATCGCGGACAAGCGCTAATGCAGGCAGGCCTTCGAATCGATGTCGACACCTACCGAGGCACCCGTGAAGGGGTGCCCCGGCTGCTGGAAATCCTCGACGAAGCGCAAGTCAAGGCGACGTTCTTCTTCAGCGTCGGGCCGGACAACATGGGGCGCCACTTGTGGCGCCTGATCCGCCCCCAATTCCTCTGGAAAATGCTGCGTTCCAATGCCGCAGGGTTGTACGGCTGGGACATTTTGCTGGCCGGCACTGCCTGGCCGGGAAAACCGATCGGCCGGGACCTGGGGCATTTGATGCGCCAGGCTCAGGCCGCCGGGCATGAAGTCGGTCTGCACGCTTGGGATCACCATGGCTGGCAGGCTAACGCCGGACGCTGGAGCGATGCGCAGTTGATCGAGCAGATCCGCCAGGGCGTCGCCACGCTCAGCGACATCCTCGGGAAAAAGGTCGACTGTTCGGCCGCCGCCGGTTGGCGTGCGGACGAGCGTGTGATCGAAGCCAAGCAAGCTTTCGGCTTTCGCTACAACAGCGACTGCCGGGGCCACAGCCTGTTTCAGCCGGCACTGGCAAACGGCGAATTAGGTGCACCGCAGATACCGGTGGACCTGCCGACGTTCGATGAGGTGGTGGGTCCCACCGTTGCAGCCCAAGACTTCAACGCGTTCATTCTTGACCGCTTTTCCCCCGACAAACTCAACGTCTACACCATTCATGCAGAAGTAGAAGGGATTCTGATGGCCAACGATTTTCGTCAGCTGCTGGCCGATGCGCGCCAGCGTGGCATTCATTTCCAACCCTTGGGCGACCTGCTGCCCGACGCCCCCAACACCTTGCCCAAAGGACGTGTCGTGCGCGGCGCTCTTGAAGGCCGCGAAGGCTGGTTGGGAGTGCAAGGCGCATGAGCAAACGCTGGGCACTCCCCCTGCTGCTGGTCCTTTTCGCCTTGGGCTATCTGCTGCCACTGGGCACCCACGGTTTATGGATCCCGGACGAAACCCGCTACGCGCAAATCAGTCAGCACATGCTCCTGAGCGGCGACTGGGTGTCGCCACATTTCATGAGCGTGCGCTATTTCGAGAAACCGGCGGCGGGCTACTGGATGATCGCTGCCAGTCAGGCGCTGTTCGGACAGAACCTGTTTGGCGTGAGGTTCGCCTCGGCCCTGAGCATGGGACTGAGTGTGTTGCTGTGCTTCCTGATCGCCCGCCGCTTGTGGAACGAGCCGCGCAAGAGTTTTGCCTGCGCGCTGCTGTACATGAGTTTCAGCGTCATCGCCGGTCAAGCCGGGTATGCCAACCTTGATCCGCAGTTCACCTTTTGGGTCAACCTGAGTCTGGTGGCGTTGTGGTTTGCGCTGGACAGCGTCGGCCGCCGGCAAAAAATCATTAGCTGGGCATTGCTGGGTCTGGCCTGCGGCATGGGGTTCATGACCAAGGGTTTCCTTGCCTGGTTGCTGCCGGTTTTGGTCGCCCTGCCCTACATGGTCTGGCAAAAGCGCTGGAAAGAATTGCTGACCTATGGCCCCGTAGCAATTGTCGTGGCCATCGCGGTGAGCCTGCCTTGGGCGTTGGCGGTGCATTCGGAAGAGCCCGATTACTGGCGGTTCTTCTTCTGGCACGAACACATTCAGCGCTTTGCCGGTGAGGACGCCCAGCATGAAGAGCCGTTCTGGTTCTACCTGCCGCTGCTGGTCGGTTTCAGTCTGCCATGGGCGGCGTTGCTGCCGTCCGCGCTGAAGCAGGCGTGGCAAACCCGACGCCAGTCCAGCATCGGCTTCCTGCTGCTGTGGCTGGTGATGCCGCTGATGTTTTTCAGTATCAGCAAAGGCAAATTGCCGAGTTACATCCTGCCCTGCCTGTTGCCCTTGGCCTTGCTGCTAGGTCATACGCTGGCCGACCGACTGAAACTGGAACAGGGACGTTTGCTGGGCATCAATGGCTTGCTGAACCTGGTCCTGGGTCTGGTCACTTTGATTGCCCTGGTCTACCTGCAACTGAAAAAGCCCCTGTATGACCACGAACTGCACAACCTGGTGCTGGTGTTCATTGGTTTGATCGGCTGGATCATGGCCAACCTGCTGCAAGCCTTCAGGCCGTTGCAATGCTGGGCTGCCCCCGCATTCGGCAGCCTGCTGCTGATCGGCTTGATACCCGCTGGACTGCCTAATTCGGTGGTCGCCAACAAGACGCCCGACCAATTCATCCTCCATCACATGGATGAACTGGCGCAAACCGGAAAATTGCTGAGCAATGATCTTGGCGCCGCATCGGCGCTGGCCTGGCGCATGAAGCACCCGGACGTGTCCCTGTATAACTCGATAGGCGAATTGAAATATGGTCTTGCCTATCCTGACTCCGCGCAGCAACTGGTCACCGTCGGCCAGGTTCAGCAGTGGATGCGCGACGCCCGCCGTAGCGGCTCCGTCGGCGTCGTGATGCGGGTCAAGGGTGAGGACGAATTGCAGGAAATCGAATTGCTGCCCAAGGACGGCAAACGCTATGAACAGGGCAACCTGGTGATTCTGATTTTCCCTCAGGAGGGACCATGAGCCTGCTACTGGTTCTGGTCGCGTGCCTGTTGACGTGCCTGGGTCAGATTGCGCAGAAATACGCCGTCGAGAGTTGGCGCGGCCAGGCTTTGGGATGGGGTGAACAATTGCGCTCGCCTTGGCTGTGGCTGGCGCTCGCCGCGCTGGGATCAGGGTTGCTGGTCTGGCTGCTGGTGTTGCAGCGCCTCGAAGTCGGCATTGCCTACCCGATGCTGAGCCTCAATTTTGTGCTGGTCACGCTGGTCGCCCGTTTTGTTTTCCATGAATCGATCGACCGCCAGCACTGGTTAGGCGTGGCACTGGTGATCGGTGGCGTGGTACTGCTGGGGCAGCACGCATGAGCCTTCGCCGAGGAATCACCTTCGCCATGAGTAGCGTGCTGCTGGTCAGTAGCGCCCAGTTGGGCATGCGCTGGAGCATGACGCGCTTGCCGGCTCCCGAACACCTGTTGACGGCCAGCATCGATCTGGTCGCGGTGGCGGTCGTGTTGAGCGCGGTCGTGGCCTATGCGCTCTCGATGCTCTGCTGGCTTGGCGCCCTGCGCGACTTGCCGCTGGGACGCGCCTATTCGCTGCTGAGCATCAGCTACGCACTGGTTTATCTGCTGGCCGCCAGCCTGCCGCAGTTCAATGAAACATTCAGTCTTTCCAAAACCCTCGGGGTGGCGTTGGTCATGCTCGGGGTCGTCATTATAAATTCTCGCCCGGTTCGCACACCGGACCTCAGGAATGCATCATGAAAATCAGTGTATTTGGTAGCGGTTACGTGGGTCTGGTACAAGCAGCCGTCCTGGCTGAAGTCGGCCACGATGTAGTCTGCATGGACATTGATGAGAAGAAAGTTGCGTTGCTGCAACAAGGTCATGTGAGCATTTTCGAACCGGGGCTCGCAAGCCTGGTGCGTGAAAGCCTGGAGGCCAAGCGGCTGCAATTTACCTCCGACGAAAAACTCGCGGTACAGCATGGCGAGGTTCTGTTTATCGCGGTGGGTACGCCGTCGCGCGACGATGGTTCGGCAGACTTGAGCTACGTGATGTCGGTCGGTGATGCCGTGGCGCGTCATCGTGAACAACCGGCGATTCTGGTGGAGAAGTCCACGGTGCCGGTGGGCACCGGCGATGCGTTGCGCGCGCATATCGACAAATGCCTGGTCACGAACGGCCGAGTGCTGCAGTTCGATATCGTCTCCAACCCCGAGTTTCTGAAAGAAGGCTCGGCCGTGGCCGACTGCCGACGCCCGGATCGGATCATTATTGGCTGTGAACGCGACGAAGTACGCGATGTGATGCGCGACCTCTATGCACCGTTCAACCGCAATCACGACCGCGTCATGTTCATGGACCTGCGCAGCGCCGAACTGACCAAGTACGCCGCCAACTGCATGCTGGCAACGAAGATCAGCTTCATCAACCAGATCGCCGAACTGGCCGAACACCTGGGCGCCGACATCGAGTCGGTGCGTCTGGGCATCGGCGCCGACTCGCGCATCGGTTACCACTTCATCTACCCCGGCTGCGGTTACGGCGGCTCGTGCTTCCCCAAAGACATGCGCGCGCTGATTCACAGCGCCCAGGAAGCGCACTGCTCCAGCGACCTGCTGCAAGCGGTGGAAGCGATCAACGAGCGCCAGAAACACAAACTGTTCGAGCGGATCAACGCGTTCTACCGTGGCGACCTGCGCGGCAAGACCTTTGCCGTGTGGGGCCTGGCGTTCAAGCCCAACACCGATGACATGCGCGATGCGCCGAGCCGGGTCTTGCTGGAATCGTTGTGGGCCGCCGGCGCCAACGTCCGCGCGTACGATCCGGAAGCGATGCAGGAAACTCAAAAGCTCTATCCGAATGAATCGAAGCTGATGCTCATGGGAACGCCCGAATCGGTATTGACCGGCGCCGATGCCCTGATCGTCTGTACCGAATGGCAGCAGTTCAAGGCCCCGGATTTCGACTTGATCGAGCAGCGCCTGAATGCGCCGGTGATCTTCGACGGACGTAACCTGTACGACGCCGAACGCCTCGAGCGCAGCGGCTTCAAGTACTTCCCGATGGGCCGTGGTGAATCGCGCAACCTGCCGATCCCGCATCAACAATGGCCTGCAGACTCGGTCGTCGCGTGAGCACCGTGTCACCCACCCGCCAGCAGTCTCTGGGCATTGGGTTACTGGCACTGATTCTGTTCAGTGCCGGGGTTTATCAGCAGGCGGCCATTGGATTCGATTCCCGGTTCGTGATGTTTGCCCAGGAAATGCTGCGTAACGGGCCGTCGGTGTTTCCCACCACCTATGGCCAGCCTTACGCCGACTACTCGGCCGTCTCGACGCTGTTCATCTGGTTGCTGTCCTTGCCGTTCGGGCAGGTCAACAGCCTCAGCGCCTGGCTGCCGAGCGCAATGGCCGGTGCAGTAATTGTCACGTTGATGTACCGCTTGCTGGCGCCCTACTCCCAACGTTGGGCGCTGCTCAGCATTGCCTTGATGCTGATGACCAGCACCTTCATCACCGAAGCCCGCGCCGTGTCTCAGGACCTGATACTCGCGGCGGTCGCGTTTTCGGTGTTTTACCTGGGGTATGCCGCCGACCACTTCGCGGCACAACGCCGCTGGTGGCTGATCTTTGCCCTGTTGGTCCTCGGCTTCGGGGTGCGCGGGCCGATCGGGCTGGTCGTGCCCACCGGCATTCTGTGCAGCTACTTCTTGCTCAATCGCCAATGGCGACACCTGTTCGGTTTCGGCCTGACAGCGGCCGTGTTGTTGGCACTGAGCATCGGCGTCTTGTTGTGGCTGGCCGACACCGATGGCGGTCCGGCCTTCATGCAAGACGTAGTGCGCATGCAGTTTATGGGGCGCATGGACGGCAGCGAAGGTGCCAGCGGTGCGCTGTATTACTTCACCAGTTCGATGGGCAACTATGCGCTGGCCTATCCGCTGGCCTGGCTTGCGATGGCGGCGATTGCGCTGACCAAACCACGCCAGGCAGGCCCGGCATGGCGGCTGTTGCAGTACTGCGTGGCGGCCGGGTTGATTGTGATGATCGGGCTATCAATACCGCAGGCGAAAAAGGCCCGCTATCTACTGCCGATGTTGCCGATGGCAGCAATCATTGCAGCGTATCCGTTTTATGTGACGCAAGGTCGGTTGTTTGCCGCGCTGCGCGGGTTGATGCAGGGCTTGTGGCTGCTGATCCCGATGCTCATGATCGTTGGATTGGTGGTCGCTCAGCGCCGGTTTCCCGAGCAACTGACGTCGATCCGTTCGATAGTGATCGTTCTCGGTGTGTTGCAAGCCATCGCCCTGGCTACGCTGTTCAAGCCCCGTTGGCGCGCAGAGACGCTGGCCTTTTGCGCGGTGCTGGCGGTGTGGTCGGTGTACATGAGTGTCTTCGAACCGGTCGAGCGTCGGCTCTACGACACTCGCACGTTCAGCCTGGCCGTCTATGAGCGGGTCAAACAAGCTCCGGCGCCGCTGGTGCTGCATGGCATGGGCAAAGACGCCAAGGCAATCAAGTTCATGGTCAACATCCCGCATGACTTGCAGCCGCTGTTTACCGACTCGATCCCGGAATTGCAAAGTCTTTCAGGGCCCGCGTGGTTGATGATGGACCTGCCCGCTTACAACGCCTTGCAAGGCACTGCCTTGGGTAACTTGCAACCAGTGTTGAGTGGGCGATTCGACAAGAATGATTTTGTGTTGCTGCACGTCGTGCAGTAGTGCGGCAACACGCTGAATAAAACACTTTCGTCCCACCGAAAACTCGGAAACCTCCTACATCCCCCCTGAGACATTTTCAATAGGGTACCCCTCCGACGAAAAGGAGTGGCATCCCTATGGCCAATCACGGCTACATGAGCATCACAGGCAACACCCAAGGATTGATATCGGCGGGTTGTTCTACTCAAGCGTCCATCGGCAATAAATGTCAGACAGGGCATACAGACGAAATCATGGTGCTGTCCTACAGCCACAATATGGCCAATATAGGCAACATCAATAAGCCAACGCACAGCCCTCTCGTCATCACAAAGAACGTCGACAAGTCCTCTCCCTTACTCGCTCAAGCGCTATCAACCAGAGAAGAGATCAGCGGTGCAATCAATTTCTATCGAATCTCTGCGTTTGGTCTTCAAGAGAAGTTTTTCAGCATTGAAATCGAAGGCGGTATTATTGCCAACCTGACACTTGATATGCCCCACGTTGTCTTACAAAACGACGTCGAACCCCAAGAGCACGTGGCTATTCGTTATCGCGAAATCACCTGGAGGCACCACCTTGCGGGCACCAGCGGGCACGGGTCGTGGGGGAATAGCGAATGGGACAGTTGAAGGCGCGCTGCGAGGACAGTAGTTGCGATTACTGGGCCGTCAGCAAAGCGGCGGCTAATTTGACCCAACAGGCCTGCACGTTAGGCGCCCGTTATATCAATGACGGGACGCTGCGCCTGCAATTCAATCGCGAGGTGTCTTACTACGCGAGGGGAATTGTCAATGATGTGGCGCTGGGACGGAAGCGCGCTGATCAGGGCTTGAACGAGATAAAGAGCGAACAGAGTAGTTTGCTCAGCCAATCATGGGAAATTACAAAAAAAGGCGCAGGCGTGATTGCTGGGGGATTGCAAATATTAACTGGCGCAGGGATTTGCTATGGATCAGCAGGTACTTTCTGCTTGATTGCTGGCGGACCAATGATACTCCATGGTGCAAATAATATTTATGAGAATGGGCGTAACCTTGTGGAGAATCGCAATGATACGGAGGGACCAACCCGCAAGGCTTATCAAAAGCTGGCCAAGTTTGTTGGACAAACTGAAAGAGAAGGCAATATGGCGTATGGGGCGCTGGATATTACGATGTCTGTATATGGAGTGACTCGATCTGTACTCAAGCCCGATGCTTGGCGATTATTCAGATACATCAAAACGGACTATATCAAAGCTTATAAAGCCACGACACCTCAAGTGCTGACACTGGAAGGAATGACTACTTTTCAGACTGGAAAACAAGTGTTTGAAGAGGCAAAAAAATGATTGTCTGGTTTTTCCCTCTCATAGCAGCCTGCTCCGTGAGCACTGCCTATTTTATAAAAATTCGCTTATCGGGCGAGAACCTCAATCATACCAAACTGTATTTCGGCCTTGCATTCAACACATTATTCGCCGTGCCGTATATAAACATAGTCCAACATAATGATTTTCCTCATCTCGGCTACCGCCCAGATATCATTTCGGACCACCCGTTTATTGGCTGGATTGCATTCATATGCATTTTCCTTCACTCATTTGCATGCCCCGTAAAACGGGAGGTCAAATGTTGGCTCTCGAGAAAATAATTGCTGCCGCGACAATGTATATATTTATCATAAGTTGCTCCGCCTTTCACAGCGCATGGATTTCACTATTAATAGTTTACCTATTCGAGATGGACGTTTTAGCATCAAAAATAGTTTTAATTACCTGTTTTATTCTGGTGTCTGGATATGGCTTGAAAACGTTTCCAAAAAAACTTCGAGAACTTGACGGAGAATAAAGCCATCTACTCCAGGCAGCCCTCAAGCCACTACCCTTAAATCAGCCTTCAGCTCTTGAGCAAACGCCTTTACCAACGGACTGCGCATGGTGTTGTGGCGCAGGATCAGATTGAACGGGGTAACGATGCTGATCAATTCCGGGCTCACCGCAAGGAACTGTCCCTGAGCCACCAGGAACGCCGCGTAATGCTGCAGCAGGAAACCGACAAAACGACCGGTCTTGATCAACAGCGCCACGGCGTCCACCTGGGTGGCGGACGCCGAGAAGCTGTCGTAGTGGGCGAAGTTCAGCTTGTCCCGATGAATCGCGTAGCGATGATTTCCTCACTCGAATTGCTTGAGCACACTCCCGCCAAGCTGTTCGTCGGGCACTTCAAACCAGGGATGACCAACAGCACAGTAGACGCATCGATTCGCGCATCGCGCATTGGGTGTCGCGCATTCGTCTTGAAGTGGACCCGCAACTGTCAGAGGATGGCGAGCCTGTGTATCGACGTGCCGCTGGGTGCGCCGGGCAATCCGTTGAGTGATGCGGCGGTGGAGCAGAAACTCTTCAGTCTGGCTGGGGCGGCTGATGTCGCAGGAACGGGCCGCCGGGTTGCTCGCGAATGGCTGCGACTGGGTCCAACGCCGAACACTACAAAACCAAATAAGGACATTTGCCCCGCCGTGGCCGTTTACTCGCTAGTCATCCGCCGCTTGATGATCGTCTCGCTGACAATTGTCGTCAGCCGGGCCATCACCAGCCCGCTGCTCACGCTGTTCCTGAGCAACAAACTCGGCCTCAACCAACAGGACGTGGGTTTGCTGCTGGGCATCGCAGTGTTCATCGCCACCCTGCTCGCGTTGTATGGCGGCTACATCATCGACCGCCTGGAAAAACGCCGGCTGCTGATCCTCACCATGCTTTCCAGCGCCATCGGCTTTGTGTTGCTGACATTCGCCGAAAACCTCTACCTGACCACCGCCACGCTGGTCATCACCGAAACGGCTTCGGCGCTGTTCCTGATCGGATCGAAAGCGATCCTCAGCGAAAACCTGCCAATGGGCCAGTGCGCCAAGGCCTTCTCGCTGCGCTACACCTTGACCAACATCGGCTACGCGACCGGGCCGATGCTCGGCGTGGTGATTGCCGGTGTTTACCCCATAGCGCCCTTCCTGATCGCGGGTGGCATCGCGTTTTTCAGCATCTTCCTGATGATCGGGATTCCCAAGGACTCGGCCTCGGCGCCAGCCATTGGCCAGCCACAAAGCTTTCTCAAGACGCTGATTACCCTGAAAAACGACCGTACGCTGATCATGTTCACCTGCGGCTGCCTGCTCAGTACCGTGGTCCACGGCCGGTTCACGTTGTACCTGTCGCAATACCTGCTGGTGACCCACGATTCCAAACGCGCCCTCGAAACCATGGCTGCCCTGCTCGCCTGCAACGCCATCAGCGTGATTCTGCTGCAATACCAGATTGGCCGGTTCCTCAAGCGCGAACAACTGCGCTACTGGATTGTCGGGGGCACCAGCCTGTTCATCGTCGGCTTGATCGGTTTCAGCCTGGCCGACAGCCTGGTGTCGTGGTGCTTGGCCATGTTCATTTTCACCCTCGGCGAAATGATCATTTACCCCGCCGAATTCCTGTTCGTCGACACCTTGGCCCCGGAAGAACTGCGCGGCAGCTATTACGGTGCGCAGAACCTCGCCGCACTCGGCGGCGCACTAAGCCCGGTGATCTGCGGTTTCCTGCTGATGCATACGCCCGCCTCCACCATGTTTTATGCCCTTAGCGCACTGACCGCGATGGGCGGATTCCTTTGCTTCATGAGCGGACGGCGCGTGGCGCTACTGCAAAATTAATGCACTGAAACTGCATTAATATGAATTTGTCAGCACATGTAATCGACGGCACACTGTGCCCTGTTCCTCCCCCACAAGTTGGAACACCTTCAAGGGCTTCTGGATATTCCAGCCAAGCCTTTTTTTTGCAGGTTTTTTTGTCCACGGATCGATTTCATCATGCTCGCTCGCTGGTTGCCCGCCGCCATCAACACCCGTCCTTCCGAATGGAGCCGTGCCGCCATCGGCATGGCCCTCGGGACGCTGTTCAGCGTGTGGGTTTGCGGGCAAGTATTCGGCATGGACGTGGCGCAACACCTGATCGGCCCGCTGGGTGCATCGGCCGTGTTGCTGTTTGCTGTGTCCTCCGGCGCCCTCGCCCAGCCGTGGTCGATTCTGGGCGGCTACTTGAGCGCAGGCGTGGTTTCGCTGCTGGTCGCCCACGTGCTCGGCCGAACCCTCGGCAGTGCCTGCCTGGCAGCAGGCATGGCGCTGATGTTGATGTGCTGGTTGCGCTGCCTGCATCCGCCGGCAGGGGCTTTGGCACTGCTGTTGGTACTGGCCGACCCCGCCACCATCGCCATGGACTGGAAGGCGCTCGGCCCGGTGATGCTCGGGGCCTCAGCGATGCTGCTCTGCGCCTTGGCGTACAACAACCTGACACGCATTCGCTACCCGAAACGCGCCAGCGAACCGGCGGCCGTGATCCCCGCCGACCACCCGCCCGTCGACGCTCAGGCGATCACCGCACAGGATTTGAAACTGGCGTTGGCGGACATGGAGGCGTTCTTCGATGTCACACCCGAAGACCTCGAACAGCTGATCCATGCCAGTGAGTTGCACGCCAAGCGGCGCAGTATTGGTGAAGTGCTGTCCCGTGGCGCTTAGGCTAACGGTCAATGGATCACCTTGCCTGTCGATTATCTGCGTCTACAGTCAAACCGTACCGCATAGAGTTGTCTGCCTTTCACTACGAAGTCTGGCCCGCCGTAATGCCCAGTAGCGATGACACAGAAGTCTGGCTATGGAGAAATACTCACTGTTGTTGAGTGGCGACGCTGCCTTCGCGCTGTTCATTCAAGAGCGCTTGTTTCTGCTGGCGGCAGCACGTGGCGGCGCGGGACTGTGTGCGCATCTGGCGTACCGGTTTGTCTGCCATCGACAACTAAAAAATACCACGGGCAACGAACGTGCCGGTTCAGCACAAGGAATACCTCGGCATGCCCCATGGATTCGTCAATGACCCGGCTCGTTATGACGAAGCGAAGCAAGCGCTGTTGTGCGCCCAAACCCTGCAAACGCACCTTCGGAATTAACCCGGCATGAGGTAAAAACGCAAACCGAGCCTGCACATATCCCGGTTGTACATCACAAATTTGCACTGGTACGATCCTGCATCGCTCGCGCGCGAGCGTCTCTATAAAGAACAATAAAAGCAGGGAGTTAGTGATGACTGCTCAGGTTTCATCGAAGGGGACTTCGTCCATGGATGCCACGCAAAACGAAGTGCTGGCCGAGGTTCGCAACCACATCGGTCACCTGACCCTCAACCGCCCCGCCGGCCTCAATGCCCTGACCCTGGACATGGTGCGTAACCTGCAGCGTCAACTCGACGCCTGGGCCGAGGATTCGCAGGTGCACGCGGTGGTGCTGCGCGGTGCCGGCGAAAAAGCCTTCTGTGCCGGCGGCGATATTCGCTCGCTGTATGACAGCTTCAAAAGTGGCGACACGCTGCACCAGGATTTCTTCGTCGAGGAATACGCCCTCGACCTCGCCATCCACCATTACCGCAAACCCGTGCTCGCCTTGATGGATGGGTTCGTCCTGGGCGGCGGTATGGGCCTGGTGCAAGGCGCTGATCTGCGCGTGGTCACGGAAAAAAGCCGCCTGGCGATGCCGGAAGTCGGCATCGGCTATTTCCCGGACGTCGGTGGCAGCTACTTCCTGCCACGCATTCCCGGTGAGCTGGGACTGTACCTCGGCGTCAGCGGTGTGCAGATTCGTGCGGCGGATGCGCTCTACTGCGGGCTGGCCGACTGGTACCTGGAGAGCGAAAAACTGGCCGTGCTCGACGACAGACTCGATAAGCTCGACTGGCAAGACTCGCCGCTCAAAGACCTGCAAGGCTTGCTGGCCAGACTTGCGGTGCAGCATCTGGCCGACGCCCCTTTGAAAGCGTTGCGCCCGGCCATCGACCACTTCTTCGCCTTGCCTGATGTGCCGAGTATGGTTGAGCAACTGCGTGAAGTGACGATTGCCGACAGTCATGAGTGGGCACTGACCACCGCCGACCTGCTGGACAGCCGTTCTCCGCTGGCCATGGGCGTAACCCTGGAAATGCTCCGTCGGGGACGGCACTTGAGTCTGGAAGACTGCTTCGCACTTGAGCTGCACCTGGACCGCCAATGGTTCGAGCGCGGCGACCTGATCGAAGGCGTACGCGCCTTGCTGATCGACAAAGACAAGAATCCGCGCTGGAACCCGCCGACCTTGCAGGCGCTCGACGCCGAGCATGTCGCGAGTTTCTTCACCGGCCTTGATGAGAGCGGGAACTGAGCCATGCACGATATCGAATTGAGCGAAGAGCAAGTCATGATCCGCGACATGGCCCGGGACTTTGCCCGCGGCGAAATCGCACCCCACGCACAGGCTTGGGAAAAGGCTGGCTGGATCGACGACGGTCTGGTGGCGAAGATGGGTGAACTCGGGCTTCTGGGCATGGTGGTGCCTGAAGAATGGGGCGGCACCTATGTCGACTACGTGGCCTACGCTTTGGCCGTGGAGGAGATTTCCGCGGGCGACGGCGCTACCGGTGCGCTGATGAGCATTCACAACTCGGTCGGGTGCGGCCCCGTTTTGAACTACGGCACTGAAGCACAGAAACAAACCTGGTTGCCGGATCTGGCCAGCGGCCAGGCCATCGGCTGCTTCTGCCTGACCGAACCACAAGCCGGCTCCGAAGCGCACAACCTGCGCACCCGTGCTGAACTGCGCGACGGCCAATGGGTGATCAACGGCGCCAAGCAATTTGTCAGCAACGGCAAGCGGGCGAAATTGGCGATTGTGTTTGCCGTGACCGATCCAGACCTGGGTAAACGCGGCATTTCGGCTTTCCTGGTGCCAACTGACACCGCCGGTTTTATCGTCGATCGCACTGAACACAAGATGGGCATCCGTGCCTCCGACACCTGCGCGGTGACGCTGAACAACTGCACCATTCCTGAAGCCAACCTGCTGGGTGAGCGCGGCAAAGGCCTGTCCATCGCCCTGTCCAACCTGGAGGGGGGTCGTATCGGCATCGCCGCGCAGGCCTTGGGCATTGCCCGCGCCGCGTTCGAAGCGGCGCTGGCGTATGCGCGGGATCGAGTGCAATTCGACAAGCCGATCATCGAACACCAAAGCATCGCCAACATGCTCGCCGACATGCACATGCAGCTGAACGCCGCGCGATTGCTCATCCTGCACGCGGCGCGCCTGCGCACCGCCGGCAAACCCTGCCTGTCGCAAGCCTCACAGGCCAAGCTGTTTGCGTCGGAAATGGCCGAAAAGGTGTGCTCGTCCGCGATTCAGATTCATGGCGGTTATGGGTATCTGGAAGACTATCCAGTGGAGAAATACTACCGGGATGCGCGAATTACGCAGATCTACGAAGGGTCGAGCGAGATACAGCGCATGGTGATCGCCCGCGAGCTCAAAAACTATCTGGTCTGAAGTCTAAAAACATCGCGGGCAAGCCAGGCTCCCACAGGTTATGTGTCAATGGAAAGGACACCGATAACCTGTGGGAGCCTGGCTTGCCCGCGATGGCGTCAGTCAAAACGCCGCCTTACTTACCTTCGAACTCAGCCTCACGCTTGGCAATAAACGCCGCCATCCCTTCCTTCTGATCCTGCGTCGCAAACGCCGCATGGAACACCCGACGCTCAAAGCGCACACCTTCGGACAGGCTCACTTCGAACGCGCGGTTTACGCTTTCCTTGACCATCATCGCAATCGGCAGCGACTTCTTCGCGATCAAAGCCGCAACTTTCAACGCTTCGTCCAGTAGTTCATCGGCCGGCACGATCCGCGCGACGATGCCGCAACGCTCCGCTTCCACCGCGTCGATCAAACGCCCGCTCAGGCACATTTCCATGGCCTTGGCCTTGCCCACGGCGCGGGTCAGGCGTTGAGTACCGCCCATGCCCGGGAGCACGCCGAGGTTGATTTCCGGCTGGCCAAATTTGGCGTTGTCGCCCGCCAGGATGAAGTCGCACATCAGCGCCAGTTCGCAGCCACCGCCGAGGGCAAAACCGTTGACCGCCGCGATGATCGGCTTGCGGCGGTTGGCCACGCGATCGCTGTCGCTGAACAGGTCGTCGAGGTAGATTTGCGGGTAAGTCAGCTCGGCCATTTCCTTGATGTCGGCGCCGGCGGCGAAGGCTTTTTTCGAGCCGGTCAGCACGATGCAACCGATGTTCGAATCGGCTTCCAGGCCATCGAGGGCGTGGTTCACTTCGCTGACGAGCTGCGCGTTCAACGCGTTCAAGGCTTGCGGACGGTTGAGAGTGATCAGGCCGACGCGGCCATGGGTTTCCAGCAAAATCGTTTCGTACGTCATAAAGATTTCCTTCTTAAAGATTGCGCGAAATAACCATGCGCTGAATATCGCTGGTGCCTTCGTAGATCTGGCACACCCGCACGTCGCGGTAGATGCGCTCCAGCGGGAAGTCGTTCAGGTAACCGTAACCGCCGAGGGTTTGCAACGCTGACGAGCAGACCTTCTCGGCCATTTCCGACGCGAACAACTTGGCCATCGACGCCTCGACCAGAGCCGGTTTGCCACTGTCTCGCAGCGCGGCGGCGTAATGCACCATTTGCCGGGCGACAGCGATTTGCGTCGCCATGTCCGCCAAACGGAAAGCGACCGCCTGATGTTCGATGATCGGCTTGCCGAAGCTTTCGCGCTCGCGGGCGTAATCGCGAGCTGCTTCAAACGCGGCACGGGCCATGCCCACCGATTGCGAAGCGATGCCGACGCGCCCACCTTCCAGGTTGGCCAGGGCGATGCGGTAACCTTCACCCTCTTCGCCCAAACGGTTGGCCACCGGCACTTTCACGTCTTCGAACAGAATCTGGCAGGTGTCGGACGCGTGCTGACCGAGTTTGTCCTCGACCCGCGCGACTGTGTAGCCCGGCGAATCGGTGGGCACGATCAGCGCGGTGATCCCGCGTTTGCCGGCACTGGGGTCCGTTACCGCAAACACAATCACCACCCCGGCATTCTGCCCGGAGGTGATGAACTGTTTGCAGCCGTTGAGTACGTAGTGATCGCCGTTGAGCTTGGCGCGGGTTTTCAGGCCACTGGCGTCGGATCCGGCCTGGGGTTCGGTCAGGGCAAAGGCGCCGAGCATCGAACCGCTGGCCAGCGGTTTGAGGAAACGTTCTTTTTGTTCGTCGGTGCCGTACTTGAGGATCGGCACGCAACCCACCGAGTTGTGCACGCTCATGATCGTCGAGCAGGCGCCGTCGCCGGCGGCGATTTCTTCCAGGGCCATGGCGTAGGCCAGGTAACCGGTGTCGCAACCGCCCCACTCTTCGGGTACCAACATGCCGAAGAAGCCCAGCTCGGCCATTTCGCCGATGGCTTCCTTCGGAAAGCGATGCTCGCGGTCCCACTCGGCGGCGAAGGGCTTCAGCCGCTCCTGAGCGAATTGCCGGGCGGCTTCGCTGATCTGCAGTTGTTCGTCATTGGGAATCATGGTGAATCCTTAATTCGGGTAATGCGCAGAACCTGTGAGAGCGAGCCTGCTCGCAAACGCGGTGTGTCGTCCAACATCAATGCTGACTGACAAGTCCCCTTCGCGAGCAGGCTCGCACACATGGATCGCATTCATCAGTACAGGCATTCCACAGCCATGGCAGTCGCTTCGCCGCCGCCAATGCAGATCGCTGCGACGCCGCGTTTCAGGCCTTTCTGGCGCAACGCCGAGAGCAAGGTCACGATAATCCGCGCGCCGGACGCACCAATCGGGTGGCCCAACGCACAGGCGCCGCCGTGGATGTTGACCTTCTCGTGGGGGATTTCCAGTTTGCTCATGGTCACCAGGCTGACCACCGCGAAGGCTTCGTTGATTTCAAACAACTCGACTTCGTCCAGCGACCAACCGGTTTTCTTGATCAGCTTCTTGATCGCGCCGACCGGCGCCACCGGGAACAGGCCCGGCGTATCGGCAAACGCCGCGTGGCCATGGATCACGGCCAGTGGCTTGAGGCCACGCTTCTCGGCTTCGGAACGCCGCATCAATACGAGTGCCGCCGCGCCGTCGGAGATCGAGCTGGAGTTGGCCGCCGTCACGGTGCCGCCATCACGAAATGCCGGTTTCAGCGAGGCGATCTTGTCCAGTTTGGCTTTCGGTGGCTGTTCGTCGTTGCTGATCAGCGACTGTTCTTTGCCGACGGTAACGGTCAGCGGCACGATCTCGGCCTTGAAGCTGCCGTCCTTGATCGCCTGTTGTGCGCGGGTGGTCGAGGCAATGGCAAACGCATCCTGAGCTTCGCGGCTGAAGCCATTGGTCTCGGCGCAATCCTCGGCGAAGGTGCCCATCAGGCGGCCCTTGTCGTAGGCGTCTTCGAGGCCGTCGAGGAACATCGAATCCAGCACCCGACCATGGCCCATGCGGTAACCGCTACGTGCGCGGTCCAGCAGGTACGGCGAGTTGGACATGCTTTCCATACCACCGGCGATCACCACATCGGCACTGCCGGCGACCAGCATGTCGTGGGCGAGGATCGTGGTTTCCATGCCGGAACCGCACATCTTGTTCACGGTGGTGCAACGGGTCGATTTATCCAGCCCGGCACCCAGTGCAGCCTGGCGTGCCGGCGCCTGGCCGAGGCCGGCGGGCAACACGCAACCGAACAGCACTTCATCGACGGCATCAGAGGCGACACCGGCACGTTCGACGGCGGCTTTGATCGCAGCGGCGCCGAGTTGCGGTGCGGTCAGGCTTTTCAGTTCGCCCTGAAAACCGCCCATCGGGGTGCGGACGGCGCTGACAATAACAATCGGATCGTTGGAAAGGGTCATGACAAATCCTCCTTACTTGGCGGCCATGCGCAGGGCACCGTCGAGACGGATCACCTCGCCGTTGAGCATGCTGTTTTCAATGATATGCCGGACCAGTGCGGCGTACTCGCCGGGTTTGCCCAGGCGCGGCGGGAATGGCACGCCAGCGGCCAGCGAATCGCGGACTTCCTGGGTCATGCCGGCCATCATCGGTGTTTCGAAAATGCCGGGGGCGATGGTCATCACCCGGATGCCAAAGCGCGCCAGTTCACGCGCGGCGGGTAAGGTCAGGCTGACGATTGCACCTTTGGACGCAGCATAAGCCGCCTGGCCGATCTGGCCGTCATAGGCAGCGGCCGAGGCCGTGTTGATGATCACGCCGCGTTCGCCATCGGCGTCCGGCTGGGTTTCGGCGATAGCGGCCGAGGCCAGGCGCAGCATGTTGAAGCTACCGATCAAGTTGACGTTGATCACCTGGCTGAAACTGGCCAATGCATGCGGGCCGTTCTTGCCGAGGATTTTCTCGCCACGCACGATGCCGGCGCAGTTAACCAGACCGTTGAGGCCACCGAAGGCGTTGACCGTCTCCTGCACTGCCGCTTGCGCCGCTGCTTCGTTGCTGATGTCCGCGACCACGCTTTGCGCGCCCAGTCGCTGGGCTTGCGCCGTCACGGCCTCGGCATTCATGTCCACCAGCATCACTTTGGCGCCGGCCGCAACCAGCATTTCAGCCGTGGCGGCACCCAGGCCGGAAGCACCGCCGGTGACGAGAAAAACCTTGTTTTCGATCTGCATCATTGTTTCCTTGGATTCAAGCTGAAACGTTCTTCGCGGCGGCCTCTTGAGCCTTGGCGATTTCCTGGTTGCGCAAGATAAAGCGCTGCAATTTGCCGCTTGGGGTTTTCGGCAACTCGCTGACAAATTCGATTTCACGAGGATAGGAATGCGCCGCCAGACGCTTGCGCACATGCTGGCGCAGTTCTTCGGCCAGCTCCGGCGTGGCGCGGTATTGCTCGCTGATCACGACGAAGGCCTTGACCAGTTCCGTGCGTTCCGGATCCGGTTTGCCGACCACCGCCGCCTCGACCACGGCCGGGTGCTCGATCAACGCACTTTCCACGTCGAACGGGCCGACGCGGTAGCCGGACGTGGTGATTACGTCATCGCTGCGACCGACGAAACTGATGCTGCCATCCGGGTTCCACTCCACGGTGTCACCACTCAAATAATAGTCGCCGACGAACGCTTTGGTCGGCGCGCCTTCATAGCCGTTGAACCAGCACATCGGCGATTGGGTGCGGTCAATGGCCAGAATGCCGGGCTGACCGACACCGAGCTCCTTGTATTCTTCGTCTAGCACCACGATGCGGTGGCCAGGCGAGGCAAAACCAGCCGCACCTACATGGACCGGGTGTGCCAGTGCGTGGTGATTGCACAGGACCATGCCCAGCTCGGTCTGGCCGTAATGATCATGAATGACAACGTCGAGGTTGTCGGCAAACCAGCGGATCACTTCCGGGTTCAGCGGTTCGCCGGCGCTGCTGACGATGCGCAGCTTGCCCTTGATCGACTTGGCGAACTCATCGCCGCCCGCGATCAGCAAACGGTAAGCGGTCGGCGATCCGGTGAGGTTGGTGATCCCGTATTTATTGATCACGCGGCAGGTGCTTTCGAGGGTGAACGGGCCATCGTAAAAGGTGATCGGATGCCCCATCGACAGCGGTCCGGTGACGCCGAAATAGATGCCGTAGGCCCAGCCCGGGTCGGCGACGTTCCAGAACGCGTCCTCGGGACGCAAATCCACGGCGTCGCGGGTGTAGCTCTGGAACGCAACAATGGCTTTCAGTGGCACGGACAAGGCTTTCGAAGGGCCGGTGGTGCCCGAGGTGAACATCAGCAGGAACGGGTCTTCGCCAGTCAGCAAAACGGGCTCGCATTCGACAGAATAGTTGGCCAGCTCGGCCCAGAAGCTGTAGTCGCCACGGACGATGCCCTGACCTTTGGCGCCACCGACGGTGACCGTGGTCGGGCAGTCGGCGATTTCATCCAGTTTCGAGCGATTGACCGCGTCGGTCACCACGACCTTCGCACCTGAACTGCCAAGACGGTGTTCGATGGCTTTGGGACCGAAGGCGGTAAACAGCGGCTGATACACCGCGCCGATGCGCCAGGTGGCGAACACTGTGATCAATAATTCGATGTTACGTGGCAAAAGACCGGCGACCTTGTCGCCCTTCTTCACCCCTTGGGCCAGCAGGAAATTGGCAAAACGCGCAGCGTTGTCCTGCAGGTCGCTGAAGGTGTACGTGGCGCTGGCACCATCGCGACCTTCCCAGAACAGTGCAATGCGCCCCGGCAAGGCATGCCGGTCGCAACACTCGACACAGGCGTTGAGCGCCTGCAGGGAACCGCTGAGCGCGGCATCGACGGTGTGCTGATAATCGAACGGTGATGTGGCAGACAAGTAATCGCGCATTGCCAGAATCCCTCTGTATTTTTATTGGTTGGGGGAACCGTAAAAACCAGGGAAATACTCGCTCTGCGAGCAGAACGGGGCAATGGTCAAAGTTATCAAGTTGCGTGACTGCTTTGGCCAAGGTTTGAGGTGTGGGTTACCTCAAATGGCCCCTTCGCGAGTGCACGCTTTGGCTCAGTGCGCTTCGTTCAGAATCAGACTGCGGTAATGCCCCGGGTTAGACCCCGACCACTTGCGAAACGCCTTGTAGAACGAACTGGCATCGGCAAATCCCAACCGTGTCGCGATCTCGGCGAAGCTGATGCTCGGCTCTGCCAGCCAGACGATGGCCAACTCCTTGCGCACGCTGTCCTTGAGCCCTTGATAGGTCTGCCCTTCTTCTGCCAGGCGCCGGCGCAAGGTCGAGGCTGACATACACAGTTGTTGCGCCAAGGGTTCAGTCTCGGGCCACTGTTCGGCGGGGAGTTGCCGCAAGTCCTGTTTGATCCGGCTCGCCAGGCTTTCTGGATCACGGTACTTGACCAGGATATTGGCGGGCGCATGGGCGAGGAACCGCTTGAGTTCTTCCGGGCTGCGCTTGATTGGAAAATCCAGGCAGCCGGCCGAGAAAATCATCCGGGTGCGCGGTCGGTCAAAGCGCAGGTTCTCGGAGAACATCACCTGGTAGTCATCGCAAAAGTCCGGCGCGGCGCAGCGCAGTTCAATGGCCAGGATTGGAATCCGCCGCCCGGCCAGCCAGCAGGCAACGCCGTGGACGATCATCCAATAGGTGAAATAGGTGAAGGCACGGCGCGGCTCCTGATCGTCTTCCAGCAAGACGATTTCGGCCAGGCTTTGCTGGCGAACCAGTTGCGCGGGCAAGTGTTCAAGCATCAACGACAGAAAGCTCAGGCCTGACGTCAGCCCAGCGGCGAGGCTCGGCTGGACCATCGAGCAGCGGCACAGAAACGCCAGGCTGCCGGACTTGAGCTTGCGCGGGTCCATGCCAAAAAACTCGTCATCGCCGCGTCGTGCCAGCAAGCGCCAGAGCCGCGCATAGGCGGTAGCCGGAACACGGGCATCGGTGGTCTGCAGCCAGGCCGGATCAATGCCGACCTTGTTCAACACTTCGTCGGTAGCGTGGCCGGGGGCGCAACTTTGCAGCAGCGCTTCGCGCACCAGTTGAATGGAGATGGTGTCTTTTTCCGACATGGAGCGCGGTGAACCCTGTTGTTTTTTTGAGTGTGGGCATCTTACCGCAGCCCATCCCTTGTGGGAGATGCCTTGTAGGAGTGAGCCTGCTCGCGATGGCAATATCACTGGCACCGATATTCCTCCTGCCGTCCCCATACCCGCGCTACCATCCCCCGCAAACTATAAAAGCTCACGGAAGACTCATCCATGACCACCCCCGCCTTCGACCTGCGCCCATTAATGGTCGCCAACATGGCCTGCTCCATGTCGATGATGGCGTTCGTCTCGCTGATCGGCCCGATTGCCCGGGTGCTGGGCCTGGCCACGTGGCAGGCCGGTGCGGCGGTGACGGTGTCCGGAGTGATCTGGATGCTGCTGGCCCGCCCGTGGGGCCAGGCCAGCGACCGCTATGGCCGGCGCCGGATCCTGTTGATCGCCACCGCTGGTTTCACCCTCGCCTATTGGGCCTTGTGCCTGTTCATCGACGCCTCATTGCAGTTCTTGCCGTCGGCGCTGTTGGGGTTCATCGGTTTGATGATCGGCCGTGGCTTGATCGGCGTGTTCTACGCTGCCATCCCGGTGGGAGGCAACGCGTTGATCGCCGACAACATCGAACCCCAGCACCGCGCCAAAGCCATGGCGGCATTGGGGGCCGCCAACGCCTGTGGTCTGGTGATCGGGCCGGCTATCGCCGCGCTGCTCTCGCGGTTCAGTTTGAGCCTGCCGTTCTACGCCATGGCCGTCCTGCCGTTGCTGGCCTTTCTGGTGTTGCGCTTCAAGCTCAAGGGCCAGGAATTGCACCTGCGGCAAGTGCCGCGCAAGGTCCACTTGAATGATCCGCGCCTTCGCCGCCCCATGGCGGTCGCGTTTGTGGCGATGTTGTGCGTGTCGATTGCGCAGATCACCGTCGGCTTCTTCGCCCTCGATCGGCTCCGCATGAGCCCGGCCAACGCAGCGCAAACGGCGGGCATCGCCCTGACCATGGTCGGCTTCGCGCTGATCTGTTCACAACTGATGGTGCGCCGGCTCGAATGGCCGCCGCTGCGGTTGATTCGCGCGGGTGCACTGGTGGCGTCCGTGGGATTTGCCGGCAGTATCCTCGCGAATACCGCGTGGGGCTTGTGGCTGTGCTTTTTCGTTTCGGCGGGCGGGATGGGGCTGATCTTTCCGTCATTCGCAGCGCTGGCGGCGAACGCCGTGGACGCTTCGGAGCAAGGCGCGACAGCGGGCTCAATCGGCGCTGCCCAAGGCTTTGGCGTGGTCATCGGGCCATTGGCAGCCACATTGATCTACGATCTGGAACCGCGCCTGCCCTTTCTCGTCGCCGCCGCGCTACTGCTGCTGGTGGCCCTGTGGCCAAAGCCCCCGGCAGCGCGGCGCCTTACAGAATCCGATAGAGCAACCGCTCGATCCGCACCCGACTGACGCGCGTGAGGAACTTGGCCACCGCGGGTGGGTAATCCAGCAGCGTTTCCAGATCCTGATAACGCTCGATGCGCTTTGTATTCTGGAAAATCTCCACCAGCTCAGCCTTGCGGGGCTCCAGCAACTCGCCTTTCGGGTCATCGATCAGCAGCGCGTTTTCCAGGTCGAGACGGAAGGCTCGCGGGTTGAGGTTGTTGCCGGTCAGCAAGGTGTAGCGCTGATCGATCCACATGCCTTTGAGGTGATAGGTGTTGTCGCCATCGCGCCACAAATGCAGGTTCAGCTTGCCGCTGTCGATGCTGTGTTGATGCTTTTTGGCAAAGCGGCGCAGGCTGATTTCGTAGAGGTACGGCAGCGCGGCGATCACCTTGAATGGCTCACTCGGCGGGATGTAGAAGTCGTTGGCGGTTTTGTCGCCGACCACAATGTCGACCTTCACGCCCCGGCCCAACGCCCGATTGATTTCCCGGGTTACCGCCAGCGGCAGGTTGAAGTACGGCGTGCAGATGGTCAGATGGTGCTGCGCGGTGGCGATCAGCTCGCAAATCACCCGGTTCAATGGATTGTTCTTGCCCACGCCGAGCAACGGGCTGACGCACAAATCGCCTTTGAGCGTGGTGCCGGCCGTGGTGTCGTAGGCGGCGTGCTTGAGGCGGCTGCGCAGGTCGCCGATGTCGTTGCGCAAACTGCGGGTGGTCGGCAGGTTCGGCAAGTCGAGGCGGTGCACGGCTTTGGAGGCGATGAAACCGTGCTGGATCAGGTGCTGCATTGAATTGGCCAGCGCCTGGTTCTGCAACACGTGATAACGGTCAAAGCGGTACTTGTCGAACTTGTGCAGGTACACGTTGTTCAGGCTCGCACCGCTGTAGATCACACAGTCGTCGATCACAAAGCCCTTCAAATGCAGCACACCGAACAGCTCGCGCGTCTGCACCGGCACGCCATACACCGGCACTTCGCTTTCGTGGGTGCGGGTCGCTTCCTGATACCAGGCCGAGTTGCCCGGTTGCTTGCCCGCACCAATCAGGCCGCGCTGGGCGCGCAGCCAGTCCACCACCACGACCACGTCCAGTTGCGGACGCGCCAGTTTGGCGGCGTGCAAAGCATCGAGAATTTCCTGCCCGGCTTCATCCTGTTGCAGGTACAGCGCAACGATATAGATGCGGTGGGTGGCCAGGGCGATTTTCTCCAGCAGGCAGCGACGAAACTCGGCAGCACCTGACAGGATGGTGACGGCATCGGCGGCCAGCGGAAAACTGCGCAGTTTGGGCAGCAGAGAGCGTTTGAAAAGCGACGGCATAGGGCTCGCAGTGGGTCGAATCCGAAGAACTCAAGAGCTTACACCATGGATTGGCTTGGGTCTTCCGGTGTTGTTGAAGTCCCCTTCGCGAGCACGCCCGCTCCCACATTTGAAATGCGTTCCAATGTGCGAGCGAGCGTGCTCGCGAAGGGGCCATGACAGGCAGAAAAATTTTATGTTGACCATGAAGAACGCACGTTCTACTGTTCGCAACATGAACGAACCCACCAGCAATATCACACGCGACATCATTCTGGATGTCACCGAAAAGTTGATCTATAAAAGTGGCATCGCAGCCACCGGCATGGACCTTCTGGTGAAAACCGCCGGCGTCTCCAGAAAAAGTATCTACCGCTACTTCGCCAACAAGGAAGCGTTGACCGTCGCGGCCCTGCAACGCCGCGATGTGCGCTGGATGCACTGGTACAAAACCGCCGTCGACCAGGCTGAAACACCGGCCGACCGCCTTCTCAACCTGTTTACCGTGCTCAAGGCCTGGTTCGCCTCCGACGGCTTTCGCGGCTGTGCTTTCATCAACACCAGTGGCGAAACCGGCGACCCGCAAGACCCGGTCCGTCTCGTCGCCAAGGAACACAAACAGAAACTGCTCGACTACGTGCGCGAACTTTGCACCGAACATGGCGCCAGCGACCCGGAGAAGACGGCCAGACAGCTGCTGATCCTGATCGATGGGGCCATTACCGTGGCGCTTGTCATGGGTGATCACACTGCCGCCGATAATGCGCAATGCATGGCGCGAAAGTTATTGGACCTGTAACACTTCATATAAAGCCCGAAACCTGTTTGAACGTTACTTTTATTGGGAGATTTAACATGTCTAACACTGAAGTTCGTCCGCCATTGCCGCCCTTCACCCGCGAGTCGGCCATCGAAAAAGTTCGCCTGGCCGAAGACGGCTGGAACTCTCGCGACCCGCAGCGGGTGTCGCTGGCCTACACGCTGGACACCCAATGGCGTAACCGCGCCGAGTTCGCCTACAACCGCGAAGAAGCCAAAGGTTTCCTGACCCGTAAATGGGCCAAGGAACTGGATTATCGATTGATCAAGGAACTCTGGGCCTTCACCGGCAATCGCATCGCCGTGCGCTATGCCTATGAATGGCACGATGACTCGGGCAACTGGTTCCGTTCCTACGGTAATGAAAACTGGGAATTTGATGAGAACGGGCTGATGGCTAACCGGTTTGCCTGCATCAATGACCTGCCGATCAAGGAAAGCGAGCGCAAGTTCCGTTGGCCGCTGGGACGCCGGCCGGATGACCATCCGGGCCTGTCGGACCTCGGCCTGTAAGTTCACCTGAATCCAAAGTTGTCGGAGTGAGCCTGCTCGCGATGGCGGTGTATCAGTCAATGTATGTATCGACTGACACTCAGTCATCGCGCGCAGGCTCACTCCTACGGGGAGGTGGTGTGGGTTATGCAGCGGCGGTAGCTGGCGTGGATTGGGCCTTTGCCTCCAGCTCACGTACCAGCGGCAGCACGCGCTGACCGAAATATTCCACCTCTTCCTGAAAGTGCAGAAACCCCGCCAGCACCAGGTCCACACCCACAGCCTTCAGCGCCACGATCCGCTCGGCTATCTGTTGCGGCGTACCTATCAGGTTGGTCTTGAAGCCATCGTTGTATTGCACCAGATCCTCAAACGTCGACTTCGCCCAATTACCCTCACCTTCCGGCGACGCCTTGCCCGCTTGTTTCGCCGCATCACCAAAGGCATTTACCGCCTCCGGATCGGCCTGATCGATGATGTGTGCCAGCACCGCACGCGCCTCTTCTTCGGTGTCCCGAGCGATGACAAACGCATTCACGCCGATTTTCACCGAATGATTATTCGCGGCAGCCTTCACGCGGATGTCGTCGACCTGAGCCTTGATACCTTCCGGCGTATTGCCGTTGGTGAAGTACCAGTCCGACACCCGCGCCGCCATGTCTCGGGCGGCTCGAGAGCTGCCGCCCTGAAAGATTTCCGGCTGGCCGAGCGGCTTGGGTTTGAGGCTGTAGTTATCGAAACGGTAGAAGTCGCCGCGAAAGGTAAAGTTGTCCTGGCTCCAGATCCCCTTGAGCGAACGGATGAACTCCTCGGAACGGCGATAACGCTCGTCATGCTCCAGCCAATGCTCGCCAATGGCCTGAAACTCGCCTTTGAACCAGCCACTGACGATATTCACCGCCACGCGGCCATTGGTCAGTTGATCGATGGTCGCCAACTGCTTGGCCGCCAGCGCCGGTTGCCACGGGCCGGGCAGGATCGCCGCGATCACTTTCAGCGTGGTGGTGGCGGCCAGCAGCGCATGACTGAAGGCCACCGACTCATGCTGGTATTCGGCGCCGTAACCGGCCGTGAAACGGATTTGGGTCAGGGCATAGTCGAATCCTGCGGCTTCGGCCAGTTGCGCCAGTTTGCGGTTGTAGTCGATGCCCCAGTGGGTGCGCTGTTCGATCTTGCTGACCACCAGCCCGCCGCTGACGTTCGGCACCCAGTAGGCAAATTTGACGGCTTGCTGACTCATTGGCATGTCCTCGGAACCAGGGATGTACCAAGGGACAGAGCAGCAAGCGTGCCAGTGTTGAAATGGCGATTTTATGGGGGGTTCAGGGGGATTGGCTGTCGGGCAACGAGGCGATTTGTCGATGGACTGTTGGCGGGGCAACAGTTGCGACTGGGAGTCGGCCTTCGCGAGCAGGCTCGCTCCCACAGGGGTTCGGGTGTCGCGTAGATCCAATGAGGGGGCCAGACCGGTCGCCGCAGATGTCGGATCTAGGTAAGATACCGCTCCTTCCCCGCAGCCCTTACCTGCACCCCGCCGAATAAGCCGATTCCATGCCTTTCGAACTCAGCGTTGACCTCACCACCCTGGCCATTCTGGCTGTCGTTGCGTTTATAGCGGGCTTCATCGACGCGATTGCCGGGGGCGGTGGTCTGCTCACCACGCCGGCACTGCTGACCGCCGGCCTGCCGCCGCACCTGGTGTTGGGCACCAACAAGTTGAGTTCGTCCTTCGGCTCGGCCACCGCCAGTTTCACCTTCTACCGACGCAAGCTGTTCCATCCCAGGCAGTGGGTGCATGCCATCGTCGGTACCCTGGTCGGCGCATTGACCGGCGCCATTGTCGCGCATTACTTGCCCGCCGAGTGGCTAAACAAAATGCTCCCAGTGATTGTCTTCGCCTGCGGCGTGTACCTGTTGTTCGGGGGCACACCCAAGGCACCGCTGGACAGCGATGCACCGATCAAGAAAAAGTGGCAGTCGACCCAAGGTTTCAGCCTCGGTTTCTACGACGGCGTGGCCGGTCCGGGCACGGGCGCGTTCTGGACCGTCAGCACTCTGCTGATGTACCCCGTCGATCTGGTGAAGGCCAGCGGCGTGGCGCGCAGCATGAACTTCGTCAGCAACATTGCGGCGCTGTCGGTGTTTGTATTTTCCGGCCAGGTGGACTGGATCATCGGCCTGAGCATGGGCGTGTCGGTGATGGCCGGCGCCTTCTTTGGCGCTCGCACCGCCATCAGCGGCGGCGCGAAGTTCATTCGTCCGGTGTTTATCACCGTCGTGCTGGGCTTGACCGTGCGCCTAGCCTGGCAGCATTGGTTCAGCGTGGCCTAAGCGCCGCGCCACATACACGTCGATCAGGTAACGGGCAATCGAGCGCGACGCCGGCAACGGCGGCAGCGCGTGGATGTTGAACCACTGGGCGTCTTCGATCTCGTCTTCCTGACAGACGATCTCACCGCCAGCGTATTCAGCATGGAAGCCGAGCATCATCGAGTGCGGGAACGGCCAGCACTGGCTGCCCAGGTACTGGATGTTCTTGACCTCGATCTGCACTTCCTCGCGAACCTCGCGAATCAGGCAGTCCTCAGCCGACTCACCCGGCTCGGCAAACCCGGCCAACGTGCTGTAGACCCCGCTGACGAAACGCGGCGAACGGGCCAGCAGGACTTCATCGCCACGGGTCACCAGCACGATCATGCTCGGCGAGATCCGTGGGTAATAACGCAAACCACACGGCTCGCAGTACATCGCCCGTTCACGCGGTACCTGGGTTGCGGCCTGTCCACAGTTGCCACAAAAGCGGTGCTCGCGGTACCAGGTGCCAATCTGCGCGGCATAACCAAGCACCTTGTACACCGTGTGGTCGCCGTCGAGCATAAACGCCCGCAGGCCTTTCCAGTTGCAGCCCGGGACTTCGCTGTGACTGCGCAATTCCAGCAGGTAGACCGGTTCGCCATCCAGGTGGCCGATGCCATGTTCGGCCAGGATCGACAGGTCCTGACGCTTGAGCCATTCACGCGGGAACAGCGCGCCGTTGTCATCGAACAGAAAGCCTTCCGGGCTGCGGGCCACAGCCCAGCCCCCGGGTTGATCGGTGTCCAGTACTGCAGTGGTCCAGCGTGAAGTCATGTTTAATCAGTCCAGAAATTCGGGTTTCTGTTTGCTCATATGGGCGGCCATTGCCACGCGCAAATCGGTGGATTGCAGCATGGCGGCGTTCCAGGTGGCGACGTATTCGAGGCCGTCGTCGATGCGATGGTCGCGCATGTAGCTAATCATCTCTTTGGTGCCGGTGACCGCAATCGGCGACTTGCTGGCGATTTCCCGGGCAATGCCCATGACGCCATCCAACAGCCTGGCAGTGTCGCTGTAAACGCGATTGACCAGGCCGATGGAGCGCGCTTCTTCGGCGCCAAACGTGCGACCAGTGTAAGCCAGTTCACGCAGCATGCCGTCACCGATGATACGCGGCAAGCGTTGTAAAGTGCCTACATCCGCCGCCATGCCGATGTCGATTTCCTTGATCGAGAATTGTGCGTCTTCGGCGGCATAACGCATGTCGCAGGCGGCGATCAGGTCGATGGCGCCGCCCAGGCAGTAGCCCTGAATCGCTGCCAACACCGGCTTGCGGCAGTTATCGACGGCATTGAAGGACGCTTGCAAAGCGAGGATCTTGCGGCGCAGCAGGCGCGCGTTGCGGCCAACATCCTTGCCCAATTCATTGGCCACGCCGGCCAGCATCATCAGGTCGATGCCCGATGAAAAATGCTTGCCGGCACCACTGAGCACCACCACGCGCGCTTCGTCGGTGTCGTCGACCCACTGGAAAATCTCGATGATCTCGCTCCAGAACGCGGCGTTCATGGCGTTGATCTTTTCCGGGCGGTTGATCTGCACATGGGCGATGTTGTCAGCGAGTTCGACGGTGAACGCGGTGTATTGAGACATGGCAGTGATCCTTTTACCGGGCAAAAAATGAGGTCCGGACTATAACAAGGCATTGGCGAGTGGGGTAAGGCAGTGGTTCGGCCAAAAGCGGGACTCGGCAGGGTTTTGTGGTGTGTGGGCGGGCCACACCGCCGATTCAACTGCGCTTCACTGCTACGAACGCTGCGGTTTCATAAGGCACCGTCACCACATCCCGCCCACGCAATTCTGGCTCGCCGGCAATCAACGCACGAACCTGCTCATCCACCTTCGCCCGCTGCGCCTCTGGCAGCGCCGCAATAAAACTGGTTGAACGCACCCGATTGAAAATCACATCCTCAGGCGACCCCGTGTGCCCATGACTGAAGTGCTGTGCCTGCAACGGCCCGAACGCCGGATGAGGAAACGCCCGACGCCAGGCACCGGTGTAATAACGCGGCGTATCACCTTCCAGCGCGTTGACGAGCGCATCCAGTTTTGGCACCCAACTCACCTTGGTATCGCGCAAGTTCCACACCAACCCCAACCGCCCGCCCGGTTTCAGAACCCGGGCAATTTCGGTCAGCGCTTCAGCGCTCGCAAACCAATGAAATGCCTGGGCGCAGACCACCACGTCCACACACGCATCCGGCAGCGGCAGGTCCATGGCGGTGCCGCCCACCGCCAACACCTCGGGATAGGCCAGGGATAGCTTTTCCAGCATCTGCGCCACGGGCTCGACGGCAATCACCTGCGCCCCGGTCGCCAGCAAACGGCCGGTGAATTTGCCGGTGCCGGCCCCCAGGTCGATCACGGTGCTGTCCGCGTTCAAACCCAAAGCCCCCGTCAACCAATCGGCCACGGCCGGCGGATAGTCCGGACGGCCGCGAACATAGGTGTCGGCGCCGTTTTTGTATCCCGCCGCTGCAGAATGATGAACATGGTCTTTCATGGCCGCTCTCCGCTGGACAACAAATGCTGTCGAGCATAGCGCCAAGGTTCAAGCTTTCCCTGAAATGATTGCCAGAAAGAAATGAATAATTGTTTACGCTGCGGTGTTCTTGTGACAGCACCCCGAACTATCGTGGATCAACCTCGGAGCCCTGCACATGAACCTGCGTTTTGCTTTTTTTACCGCCCCGCTGCTGATCGTCGGTTGTCTGACGGCAGCATTGACCAGCTCCCTGGTCCTGGCCCATGGCGACGATAATGAACCCGCCAAACCCGACTGTCCCAAAGGGCAGGTCTACGACTCCAGATCGCAAAAATGCCTCAAGCAAACCAGCAGTCTGGTACCCGATGCGGACCGCATCAATTACGCCTATCGTCTAGCCAAGGATGGTCGCTACGAAGAAGCCTTGGCCCTGCTCGATACACTGAAACAACCGAACACTGCCAAAGCCTTGAACTATCGCGGTTACGCCACGCGTAAACTGGGGCGCACCGACGAAGGTATCGGTTACTACCTGCAATCGGTCAAACTCGACCCGCAGTATGCGCAAGTGCGCGAATACCTCGGCGAAGCGTATGTGATCAAAGGTCGACTCGATCTGGCTCAAGAGCAACTTCAGCACATCAAATCGATTTGCAGCAGCACCTGCGAGGAATATCAGGACCTGGCCGAAGCGATAAACGATTCATCGAAAACCTGAGATCGAATAAACGACGGAGGCCGCTATCGCCAGCGATCAGGCAATACGGGCAGAACTGGGCCAACATCTGGCGCGTTTGTGGCGCTATGGCTTGCTGCTGTCCCGGCAACGGCATGTGGCCGAAGACCTGGTGCAGGCGACCTGCGTGCGGGCCCTCGAACGTGCCGCACAGTTTGTCCCCGGCACGCGCATGGACCGTTGGCTGCTGAGCATTCTGCATTCGATCTGGCTCAACGAAGTGCGCGCGCGCCGGGTGCGCCAGGGTCAAGGGTTGGTCGATGCCGAGAGCCAGTTGTCGTTTGACGGCGAGCACGCAGCACAAACCCATGTGCGCGCGGCTCAAGTGATCCGGCGTGTCGACGCGTTGCCTGAAGCCCAACGCGAAACGGTCTACCTGGCGTACGTCGAAGGGTTGTCGTACCGCGAAGTCGCCGAGGTGCTGCAAGTGCCCGTCGGGACCGTCATGAGTCGGCTGGCCGCTGCACGGGTGAAACTGGCCGAATATCCACCGCTGCACGCTGTACCGAACCCTTCCTCGGGAGAACGTCGATGAACGAACGCGCCACACTGTCGGACGAGCAACTGGTGGCCTACCTCGACGATCAGCTCGATGCCGAGCAACGCGCCCGCATCGACACGGCCATGGCCGAGGATTCGACGCTCAACCTGCGCCTGCAATGGCTGGCCCGCAGCAGCCTGCCGTTCAAGGACGCGTTTGCCCAATTGGCGCAACAGGCGCCCACGGATCGTTTGCAGTCTATGCTCGACACCTTGCCTTCGCCTGAACGCCCGTCGATGGATCGTCGCTGGTTTCTGGCGGCCGCGGCCGGGTTGGTGGTCACCAGCGTGGTGGCGGACCGTTTGTTCCTCGGCTGGCAATTGAGCCAGGAAAAGAACAACTGGCGCGGCTTGGTGGCGGATTACATGTCGCTCTATGTGCCAGAAACCCTGGATCACTTGCCCGGCGATGAAGCCACCCAACTTGCGCAACTACGCTCCATCGATACTCGCCTGGGCTTGAGCCTTGCGCCCGCGAAGTTGACCTTGCCGCGTTCTGAGTTCAAGCGCGCGCAAATCCTCGAATACGATGGTGTGCCGATAGCCCAGATTACCTATCTGGACCCGGCGAATGGACCGATGGCGCTGTGCGTCACGCTCTCCAATAGCGGCAGCCGGCACTTCGCCCGTGAGCGTCGGCATGGCATGAACGTCGTGTATTGGGCGGACATGGAGCACGCGTGGATGTTGATCGGGCACAACCCGGCGGCGGAGCTTGAAGACATCGCCAAGTTATTGCGAACCCGGCTCAGCACATAGTTCTGTAGCAACTGTCGAGCCTGCGAGGCTGCTGCTGCTGCAAAGAGCGCGTCAGGATTGGGTGGGTAGCCATAACCGGAAACGTGCGCCGCCCAGCGGCGATGGTTCGACGGTTAGCGTGCCACCCTGCGCTTCCAGCGCCCGACGGCTGATCGCCAACCCCAACCCGAACCCGCCCGTGGCCCGATCCCGACTGCGGTCCAGTCGATAAAACGGTTCAAAGACTCGCTCACGCTCATCATTCGGAATGCCGATTCCATCGTCATCCACCCAGATCTCACAGCCCTTCGCACACACCTGCACGCCAACCTGAATACGCTTTTCGCAATAGCGCATGGCATTGCGTAACAGGTTCTGAATCGCGCGCGCGGTCAGGCGCGGGTCGAGTGTGAAGCGCTCCAGTTGGCCGTGAAGCAGCACATCCATCACGATATGCGGCGACTCCAATTCTTCATCAACGCTGCCCAGAATGCTGTCGATAAACTCGTCCAGCGCCACTTCAACCTGCTCCGGCATTTGCGCCGGGTTTTGCAGGCGGCTGTAGGACAGTAACTCCAGGACCAATTCATCCAGCTCACGGATGTGCGCGACCAACCCTTGCAAGCGCTCGCGACTGGTCATGGGCAAGTCGTCGGACAGCGCCAACGCCAGGCCGAAATCCAGACGGGTCAGCGGTGTGCGCAGTTCGTGCGACACCGCGTTAAGCAAGTCGCGCTGCTGGTTCAGCAGGTTTTCGATGTCGCCGGCCATGGTGTCGAAGACATTGGCCAGGCTGCCGATGTTGGAATGCCGGGAAATCCGTGTGCGCTCGCTCAAGTGGCCTTTGCCGAAACGCTCGGCGGTGCCTTTGAGGCGTTCCAGGTCGCGCCAGTGCGGGCGCAGCCACAGCAGCAGGCAAGCGAGCATGGTGGCCCCGATCAAGACGTTGATGCTCCAGTACAACAGGCTGACGTCCATCGGGTCCGGCGGCACGATCATTTGCACCGCCGTATCCCCGTTCAGTGGCGCCACGGCGAGCGTACGCCAGCCCCAATCGCCGATGCGCACCACGTTCTCGCCACTTTGCAGGCGTTCGCGTTCGTCCAGGGTGAAATCGGGATTGTCATTGCGCGTCAACGCGATGTGCAGGGGAGCGAAATCCTTGTCCATCTCAACCGCCAACGCCGGCCACTGCGTTTCGGGCACGGCGTGGAACTGTTTAACGATGAGGGTTTGCGAGCCACGCGAATAGTCGAGATTGTAGGTGACGAAGCGTTCATGGAAGACCTTGATCACCAGGTCCGGCACCAGGTAAATCGCTGCGCTGAACGAAACGATGGTCACCAGATACAGGCGAAACAGAATCCTGAACATCGCCTCAGCATTCCCACTCGGAACGGCTGAACAGGTAACCCTTGCCCCACACCGTTTTGATCTTGCGCGCCTCGCCCGCATGGTCGTCAAACTTGCGCCGCAACTTGGAAATCGCCACGTCCACCGAACGGTCAGTGCCATTGAATTCGATGCCGCGCAGGCGTTGCAGGATCTGGTCGCGACTCAGCACTTCGCCGGCATGCCGCGCCAGCACCACCAGCAAATTGTATTCGCCACTGGACAGCTCGACCAATTGCTCGCGCCAGGTCACGGTGCGCTCGGACAAGTCGATGCACAGGTTGCCCATAAGGATGCGGTCGTTGGCGGTTTGCGGTTCGCCAAGACTGCTGCGACGCAACAGCGTGCGCACTCGAGCCAGCAGGACGCGGGGCTCGCAGGGCTTGGTGACGTAATCGTCGGCGCCCATTTCCAGGCCCAGGACCTGATCGTGGCTGTCGTCCCGGGCGGTGAGCATCAGGATCGGCAGCGTCGCCGAATCGGCCCGCAGCAAGCGGCAGACTTGCAGGCCGTCGAGGCCCGGCAGCATCAGGTCGAGGATCACCAGGTCCGGCGGATTGACCCGTGCACGTTCATGCACGTGGTCACCACGGCTGATCACACTGACCGAATAGCCGTTGCGTTCCAGGTAGCTGGCGATCAGTTCGGAGAGTGCGCAGTCGTCTTCGACCAAGAGAATGTTGGGCATGAGGTGTTCCAGAAAGTGCTGTGGCGACGGAGCGGGCCTCTTCGCGAGCAAGCCCGTGCCCCCATTAAACCGAGCTCTTCCAGCAAAATGCGGTCGAATGTGGGAGCGGGCTTGCTCACGAAGGCGGCCTCCGCTTCGCAAAAAATATCAAGTCGCCAAGGATATACGCCCTCACCCCCGCCTGAGTAAAACCCTTACACAATTTCACACAGCACCAACAAAGCTTCACCGCTACCCTCGTCCGCTCCCCGTAGGATGCGGGTGGTCATTATTGGGGTAATTCCATGTCAAAGAATCTGTTCGCCACGCTCGGTCTGCTCGCACTGGCACTGACGCTGAGCGCCTGTGACAAGTCCTCCACCGCCGCAGAACAGCCGCCGTTGGCCACCGTGCGTATCGAAACCATCGAAGCCCGGCCCCTGTCGATCACCAGCGAATTGAGCGGGCGGATTGCCGCGCCGCGGATTGCCGAAGTCCGCGCTCGTGTCGCCGGCGTCGTGTTGCAACGCACCTTCAACGAAGGCAGCGATGTCAAAAAAGGCGACGTGCTGTTCCGCATCGACCCGGCGCCGTTCAAGGCTGATCTGGACAGCGCCGAAGCGGCGTTACGCAAGGCCGAGGCCAATGCGTTCCAGGCCCGGTTGCAAGAGCAGCGTTATGCCCAGTTGATCGAAGGCAACGCCATCAGTGGCCAGGATTACGACAACGCCCGCGCCAGCGTCCGGCAAACCGCCGCCGACATTGCCGCCAATAAAGCCGCCGTGGAACGGGCGAAACTCAACCTCGGCTACGCCACCGTCACCGCACCGATTTCCGGTCGAGTCGGCCGTGCGCTGGTGACCGAAGGCGCGCTGGTCGGACAGAACGAAACCACGCCACTGGCGCTGATTCAGCAGCTCAATCCGATCCATGCCGACCTGACCCAATCGACTCGCGAACTCAACGACTTGCGCCGCGCCTTCCGCTCCGGCCAGTTGCAGCAAGTCGGCCAGGGCCAGGCCAAAGCCACGTTGATCCAGGATGACGGCAGCCTCTACCCGCTGCCGGGCAAGCTGCTGTTCACCGACATCACCGTCGATCCGGGCACTGGCCAGATCATCCTGCGCAGTGAATTCCCCAACCCCGACCTCGACTTGCTGCCCGGCAGTTTTGTGCGTGTGCGCCTGGAACAAGCGGTGAACCAGCAGGGCATCAGCGTGCCGCAACGGGCGATCCAGCGTGACAGCGCCGGCATTGCTCATGTGTTGCTGCTGGACGCCGGACAGCGCGTCGGCCTGCAACCGGTTGAACTGGGTGCAGTGCAGGACGATCGCTGGATCGTCACCGGCGGCCTCAAACCCGGCGACCGCATTGTCACCGAAGGTCTGCAACACGCACGCCCCGGTGAGCAGGTCCAGATCGACCTTTCCCCTCTTCCACTTGCCCAGGTTTCTGGTCAGTAAGCAGGACGATTTTTATGCCGCAGTTCTTTATTGATCGCCCAGTGTTTGCCTGGGTGGTCGCCTTGTTCATCCTGCTGGCTGGCGCATTGGCCATTCCGCAGTTGCCCGTGGCGCAATACCCCGACGTTGCACCGCCGCAAATTGAAATTTACGCCCAATACCCGGGCGCTTCAGCGCAGACCGTGGACGAGAGCGTGGTCAGCCTGATCGAGGAAGAACTCAACGGCGCCGACCATTTGCTGTACTTCGAATCCCAGAGCAGCCTCGGCAGCGCCACCATCAAGGCCACGTTCCAGCCGGGGACCAACCCGGAAATGGCCCAGGTCGATGTGCAAAACCGTCTGAAAGTCGTGGAATCGCGGCTGCCGCAAGCGGTCAGTCAGCAAGGCCTGCAAGTCGAGAAAGTCTCTGCCGGTTTCTTGCTGCTGGTCACCCTCACCTCCAGCGATGGCAAGCTCGACGACGTGGCGCTCAGCGATTACCTGGCGCGCAACGTGATGAACGAGATCAAGCGCCTGGACGGTGTCGGCAAAGCGCAGTTGTATGGCGCCGAACGGGCGATGCGTATCTGGATCGACCCGCAGAAGCTGATCGGTTTCAACCTGACCCCGGCTGACGTCAACGCCGCCATCGTGGCGCAGAACGCCCAGGTATCGGCCGGCAGCATCGGCGACTTGCCAACCCGCACCACCCAGGAAATCACCGCGACCATTTTGGTGAAGGGCCAGTTGTCGACGCCTGAAGAATTTGCCGACATCGTGCTCAAAGCCAACCCGGACGGTTCCACCGTGCGCATCGGCGATGTCGCGAGGGTCGAGATCGGCAGCCAGGAATACAACTTCTCCACCCGCCTGAACGGGAAGCCGTCGACAGCTGTCAGCGTGCAACTGGCGCCGGGCGCCAATGCCTTGAGCACCGCCACGTCAGTCCGCGCGAAGATGGATGAACTGTCGCGCTACTTCCCGACCGGCGTGGAGTACAAGATCCCGTACGACACCTCGCCGTTCGTTAAAGTCTCGATCACCAAAGTGGTTTACACCCTGGGCGAGGCGATGCTGCTGGTGTTTGCGGTGATGTTCCTGTTCCTGCAAAACATCCGGTACACGTTGATCCCTACCCTGGTGGTGCCGGTCGCGCTGATGGGAACCTTTGCAACCATGCTGGCGCTGGGGTTTTCGATCAACGTGCTGACCATGTTCGGCATGGTGCTGGCCATCGGCATCCTGGTGGACGACGCCATCGTGGTGGTGGAAAACGTCGAGCGAATCATGGCCACCGAAGGGCTGTCGCCGAAGGAAGCGACGCGCAAGGCGATGAAGCAGATCACCGGGGCGATCATCGGTATCACGCTGGTGCTGGTGGCGGTGTTCATTCCGATGGCGTTCATGCAGGGTTCGGTCGGGGTGATATATCAGCAGTTCTCGTTGTCGATGGCCACGTCGATTCTGTTCTCGGCGTTCCTTGCGCTGACGCTGACCCCGGCGCTGTGCGCGACGCTGCTCAAACCGATCGCCAAGGGCGAGCATCATGAAAAAACCGGTTTCTTTGGCTGGTTCAACCGTGGCTTCGAACAGTTGACCGAGCGCTATCAAGGCTGGGTTGCCTACGCGTTGAAACGTACCGGCCGATACCTGCTGATCTATGGCGTGCTGCTGATCGGTCTGGGCGTGTGTTTCAGCCGCCTGCCCTCCTCGTTCCTGCCGGTCGAGGATCAGGGTTACACCATCACCGACATTCAGCTGCCACCGGGCGCAAGCAAGAATCGGACGGTTCAGGTGGTTGAACAGATAGAAGCGCATAACGCCACGGAACCGGGGATTGGCGACAGCACGATCATTCTCGGCTTCAGTTTTTCCGGTAGCGGGCAGAACGCCGCACTGGCGTTTTCCACACTCAAGGATTGGTCTGAGCGCAGTAGCGACGATTCAGCGAGTTCAATTGCCGACCGAGCCAACGTTGCGCTGAGCCGGATCAAGGACGCGGTGGTTTTCTCTGTTCTGCCACCACCGGTTGACGGTCTCGGCACCTCCAGCGGTTTCGAATTCCGTTTGCAGGACCGTGGCGGCCTCGGCCATGCCACGCTGATGCAGGCGCGCAGCGAACTGCTCGCAGCGGCCGAGAAAAGCCCGATCCTGATGAACGTGCGGGAAAGTGCCTTGGCCGAAGCGCCGCAAGTGCAGCTGGAGGTCGACCGAAAGCAGGCCAATGCGCTGGGTGTGTCTTTTGCCGACATTGGCAATGTGCTTTCCACCGCCGTCGGTTCGGCCTACATCAACGACTTCCCCAACCAAGGACGGATGCAACGCGTCGTCGTTCAGGCCGAAGGCGATCAACGCAGTCAGGTGGCTGATCTGCTGAAGATGCACGTACGCAATACCAGCGGGAACATGGTGCCGTTGTCGGCTTTCGTCCAGGCTAAGTGGACCCAGGGCCCGGCGCAGCTGACGCGGTATAACGGCTACCCGGCGATTGCCATTTCAGGCGAACCGTCGCCGGGCCATAGCACCGGAGAAGCCATGGAGGAAATCGAGCGCCTGGTAGCACAGGGCCCGGCGGGACTGGGCCAGGAATGGACCGGGTTGTCGTTACAAGAACGCTTGTCCGGCAGTCAGGCACCGATTCTGCTCGGGCTGTCGCTGTTGATTGTGTTCCTGTGTCTGGCGGCGCTGTATGAAAGTTGGTCGATTCCGACCTCAGTGCTACTGGTGGTGCCGTTGGGTGTGCTCGGTGCGGTATTGGCCGTGACCTTTCGCGGGATGCCCAACGACGTGTTCTTCAAAGTCGGGTTGATCACCATCATTGGGCTGTCGGCGAAGAACGCGATTCTGATCATCGAATTCGCCAAGAGTCTGTACGACGAGGGGCATGACTTGATCGACGCCACGCTGCAAGCCGCGCGCCTGCGACTGCGGCCGATTGTCATGACGTCGCTGGCGTTCATCCTCGGCGTGGTGCCATTGGCAATTGCCACCGGGGCCAGTTCGGCGAGTCAGCAAGCCATCGGCACCGGGGTGATCGGCGGGATGATCACGGCGACACTGGCGGTAGTGTTTGTGCCGGTGTTTTTTGTAGTGGTGATGCAGTGGGTTAAACGCTTGAAGAAGACGGACTGAACCATTCATTCTATAAACCGCATTTTATAAGCCAACATAGCCCCGTGACCTGTCAGATCTGACAGTTCACAGGGGTTGCATTCCTCTTTACGCTGGATTCAACGCTCGACGGTGTCGTTGAGCACAAGATCCACCCTCAGCGAAGGAATGCCCAGATGAAAAAGCCAGCCAGTCGTACGACAAACGCCACTATCGGAACGTACACCGCAGCTCTTGGTGAGCGCGGAAAGTTTGTGGGCGACGAAAAAAAAATGAAGTTATACAAAGACCCTGGCGAAGGTCGCTGGTATGCACTGGCCACCCATAATGTCGAGGCAGAGCAACTCCATTTTTATGATCTCGCCATCAACATTCCTGATGAGGGCGATGTGACGAGCAAGGTTTACGACATTGATGACGACTTCAACAACCCGAAGACCGTCAAGGCCACCTTTTGGGAGCGAAATGGTCCAGGCGCCACAGCGTTCCTAGCCACGTCGGGCCGTTTGACGTTTACCATCGACGAAAACACCGAGCATGCCGCCGCCACCTTCGAGTTCGAGACAGCGGAACACATCGTTTCCGTAACCGAAGGAGGGTTCGAACTTGAAGGCTTTGACCCAAGTCTGATGGGGTCGACGGAGCGCGAAGCGTCCGGAAGTTTCACCGCTGTCATTCAAGACGGCGAGCTCACGACAGATTACAGTGCTGTTGAATTTGACCTGAGCGCGCGACCCGGTCACGACACCCATTTTCCAGTTGCGCATTGGCGGGGCTGGTCCAAACAACCTGGCTCCCCGAATGCAGTCATCGTCCTGTTTATCGCTCATACGTTAGAGACCCACAAGGTATACACGCTCACCCGTGGCAGCGCTGAAGTTCGGGCGATATACATCGATTTTGATTACTCCGGGATTCGGGGTTACTCGTCCATCGACGGGACACTCCAGCTCGACGCCGTCCCGTTGAAGGATTCATCAGAAGGAGTCTTGACGGGTTCCATCGATTTCGAAGCCGAGCTCTCTGACGGGTCAAAAACCATCAACGTGAAAAAAGGGCTGTTCCATTTCGACGGCACAAAGCGTCCGTCCTGAGCATTTTGACAAAGGGAAAAAGCCCCGCACTTGCCGCACTACTCACGGCAGGGCTATGGTGCTGCAAAGCCCCTGATCGTGAGTCTTCATGCCCTTCCTCGCCCGCACCCACCCTCGCCTGTCGGCCGCCGCCACCCTTGGCGTCGCGGCAGGCATTCTGGCTCCGGCCGATTCGATCATCAGCAAAATCCTCATTGGCTGGAATGTCGGGGTTTGGACTTACCTGATTCTGATGCTTTGGCTCGCCGCTCGCGCCAAGGCTCCGGACGTGAAACGCATCGCCGAGATCGAAGATGAAAACGCCGGGCTGGTGTTGTTCGTGGTGTGCATTGCCGCGCTTGCCAGTCTCGCGACCATCACCTTCGAACTGGCCGGCAGCAAGGATTTGGAAACCACGCGCAAGCTCCTGCATTACGGCTTCACTGCGCTGTCGGTCATCGGTTCATGGCTGCTGATCGGCGTGATTTTCAGCGTGCATTACGCTCGTCTGTTCTACACCTGGGACGGCAAATACTTGGCATTGCGTTTCGCTGAAGGGCTGGAAACGCCCAACTATTGGGACTTCCTGTATTTCTCTTTCACTATCAGCGCGGCGGTACAAACCTCCGATGTCGGCGTAGCGACTCGAGGCATGCGAAAGATTGTGCTGGCTCAATCGCTGATCGGTTTTCTGTTCAACACGGCCATTCTCGGATTCTCGATCAACATCGCCGCGGGGCTGTTCAACTGACTCGTGCACAAACGTTCTAGTCATCAGCCTCGTCGCCGACGTTAAATAAGTCGGCAATTCGCCCAACAGGTGCCGCATGACCACTCACAATTGGCTCGACCTGGCCCAGGATGCCGACACTGGCATTGAGACCTTGCGCGCGCATTTCGAAGGGCACGCTTATGATCCGCACTGGCACGACAGCTATCTGGTGGGAGTCACCGAGCAAGGTGTCCAGCAATTCAATTGTCGGCGCACCCGACACCAAAGCACGCCGGGCAAGGTGTTTTTGCTCGAACCGGGTGACATCCACGACGGCGAAGCGCCGACCGAGGACGGCTTCACCTATCGCATGCTGTACCTCGATCCGCAGTGGCTCAAGCGCGAACTCCGTGCGGTATTCGAGAATGCACCCGACAACGGTCAATTGAGTTTCGCCAACACCCTGGCCAGCGACGCACGACTGGCTCATGCCACCAGCCTGGCCTTCCAGACGCTGCATGGCAGTGAACTGAAGATCGTGCGCCAGACCGCCCTCGACGGTTTGCTTGAACGCCTGACCAGCCACCTGCACTGGCGCACGCGCTATGCCGAAGATCCGCGCCTGCCGCTGGTTGCGAAAAAGGCCCGTGAGTACTTGCACGCCAACGTTCAGTACGACATCGGCCTCGACCAGGTGGCGGCGGCAACCGGTGTCGACCGATTCCGCCTGACCCGCGCGTTCAAGGCTGCCTATGGCCTGGCGCCCCACGCTTATCTGGTGCAACTGCGACTGGCCACTGCCCGACGCCTGCTGGCCCGTGGCGAACAACCCGCGGCGGTGGCGATGGAGCTGGGTTTTGCCGACCAGAGCCATCTGGGGCGTTGGTTCGTGCGGGCTTACGGTTTGACACCGGCCCTGTACCGCAAGCGCTGCTCAAATCTTCCAGACGCTTGAGGCGGATTTTGTGAGGATCAGCTCCTGAGATCAGTCACGGAGCCTTTTGTCATGTTGTCCACTTTCCCCACGCTGTTGCCGTTTGTGCTGTTCGCTTTTGTCGCGTCCATCACGCCGGGACCGACCAATATTCTGGTGCTGAGCAACAGCGCTCGTTATGGTTTCAAGGCGACATTGCCGATCATCGTCGGTGCGTGCGCCAGTGCGGCGCTGATTGTATTGCTGGTAGGCAGCGGTTTGGGGCGAGCCTTGAACGCTCACCCCCTTATAGAAACATTCATGCGCTGGGCTGGCATTGTCTGGCTCAGTTATCTGGCGTGGAAGATTTACCGCTTGCCGCCAGACAAGGTCGATCCACAGTCCCCGTCCCACACGCCCCAATTCGGGTTATGGGGCGCGGCCGGGCTCCAGTGGATAAACCCCAAGACCTGGATGATGGCGTTGGCCGTGGTCGGTGTATTTTCCGGAGGCGGTACAGCAAAAATGCTGCAAGTGATGCAGTGGTCACTGGTGTTCTTTTTGGTCTCGCTGCCGTGCGTAGGGGCCTGGGCGATAGTGGGGGCGAAGTCTGGCAGAGTGTTGCGCTCACCCGCCGCGCAAAGGCGTTTCAATAGAGGGATGAGCGTGTTGTTGCTATGTGCTGTCTGGTGGCCGGTCACGGTATAGAAAGAGCGTGACAAGAAGCTGTCAGCAGACAGTATGGGCAATGGTTACATCATTAATTTCACGAATGCCAGCCCTTGTAAACTGTCAACAATGACAGTTTACAACCCACCCCTTAACGGGCTTTTATAGTTCATCCAGGATTAGGGCCACCCATGGCCTTTGGATACCTTACTTAACGTAACGGAGACCGAATCCATGAACGCTGTCATCAAACGTATCAGCTTTGCAGAGGGCAACTATGTCACTGCCACCGCTTTTGCAACTCACAAAGAAATCCCGGATTTTATCGCTACTTCCCGTCTCATCGACAAGGTCAAAGCTGGCCCTAATAAAACTGACGCTGTATTGATTACAGCCATTGACCGGCCAGTCCCCAAAACGAAAGCAAAAAGTTTGCCGGCTCGAGAAATCCATGTGTGCATAGCTGCCGATTTCGAACCGGGTGTGTATGCGCTGAAAAATCGAGATGACGTGAGCTTTAGTTTCAAAGACGAAGACGGCACCATCTACGAAGGTGAATCGGGTGAAATCAAACTGGAGCCAGCGCTAGGAAATAACGTCAAGGGCTCTTTCAATATCAACCTCGAAGTGCCCAATACTAACGGCGAGACCTTTATTCTCAAAGGCGAATTTCAAGTACTAAAAGTCGAATAGTTGAATTGTCATCAATAAAAAAGGGAAGCCAGCGCTTCCCTTTTTTACGTCGCCCACTCAGAACGAGTAATGAGCCCCCATATTCACACCGTAATCCTTGGTCACATTGTCACCTTTACTGGTTTCCAGTTCAGCGTGCAGTTGCCAGCGATTGGTCAATGTCAACGCCCCCCCGAACCCGACTTCAAGCCGGTTGCCCGACAGGTCATTGTTGAACTTGTTGTTGTTGACTCGCACTTCGTTATTATTCACGAACTCACGAACCACAGCGGCCCGAACATGCGGTTGCAAAACGCTGCCGTTGGCCAGTGTCAGGCCGCGCCCCAGCGTCACACCCGCCTTGCCTAGCAGCGAACGCGTGGTGTCGGCATCAGCATTCAAACCGTTATCCAGATTGAAATTCTTGCCTTGCACGGCGGCGCCCTGCCACTGGGTAAATACTTCTGCGTAATACCCCTCGTTGAAGTCGATGTGCTTGCCAAACTCGGCGGACACGCTGGCGCCCAGGTTGTTGTAATGCCCCTTGGTCAGACTGCCGTCACTCATCGATACCTTCGCGTCGTTGCGGAAATGATTGAGTTTGGCCACGGTATCCAGGTAGTAACCGCTATCGCCCAGCCACGTGCCGTAGAGGCCAATGGACGTGCTGTCGATTTCACCGGAGCTGCCGCGACTCAAGTCGAGGTTCGACTTGCTGTAGCCGGCAAACACGCCCAGTAATACCTGCTCGCCTGCAATCTGTACCGGCGTGTCGACACCCATGGAAAGCCCATACTGGTTCTGGCTGTAACCATCACCGTAAGCGTTGTTGCTGATGCTGTATCGGCTACCGAAAGAGCGGGCCCATGCCCCGGTTTGTCCAGCGTTGGCGCGTAAATCCCCCATTCGGTTATTCAATAGAACAGTCTCGCCCCAGACCACTGTCGGCGCTGCGGCGGAAATCGCCAGGACCGTACGAGTCGGCGTGCTGACGACTGCTTTATCAGGTTGCAGGTACCAGTCATTACCTTCCTTGGCCAAGCGGTAAGTGAATGCCCCAACGTCGACCCGATCGTTGACGAGGCCGTACTGAGCACTGCCTGCGACGCTCTGCACGACCTTGATCGACGAATCATTGACCGGATCAAGACCTGTGCTACTCACCAGTAACTGATGATTGCCGACAGCGCTGCCGGTGACGTTCAACAGGTCGCTGACGCCCGTGTTGAAATCCGTGCCCAACTCAAACATCCCCCTGCCTGACAGGTTGGCCACGTTCAGCTGGAAGTAATCCTGATTCCCGCCGAAACGTACCCGGCCGCCATTGAGCGTGAGGTTGTTAACCGACTGACTGTCAGTCATTTGCCACAGCGCATTATTGTTGATGCCGACATTGGCGACATTGTTGATCTGACCGGTCAGGCTGGCACCGTTGTCTACTGTCAAAATGGAAATACTTTCAGGGGCGGCAGTGACATTGCCTTTCATTACGCTCTGGTTGGTGATCGTTGCATTAGCGACCTCTTGAAAATTACCGGTGAACGTCGACGCGTTGTCGATCAACACGCTAGCAGCGCCCACCACGTTGCCTGTCATCACACTCTGGTGGTTGATCGTTGCATTGGCGACATTTTGCAAATTGCCATTGAGCGTCGACGCGTTGTCGATCACCACACTAGCCCCGCCCACCATGTCGCCCGTCATCACGCTCTGGTGATTGATCACTGCATTGGTCACATTTTGCAGATTGCCAGTAAGCGTAGATGCGTTGTCGATTACCACGCTGGAGGCGCCCAACACGTCGCCAGTCATCCGCGCCTGATTGTTGAGTGTTGCAGAGGTCACGCTCTGTAAGTCACCGACCAACGACGCATCGTTTTGCAAAGTGACGTCGGCTGAGCCACCTGAAGCGACCACGACATTACCGGTCAGGTCGCTGTTATCCACCAGAAAATTGACCTGCGCGCCCGGGCGGACTTCCAGCACCGTGTTGTTACCGGAAACCAGGGTCGAGCGATTGCGTACCTGAATGTTGGCCACCGTTGGAAAGTTCGGCGCATTGATGCCGACCACAATGGCCGAGTCGGTTCTGCCTTCCACCCGAGTACTGTCCAGTACGATAGTGGTAGGGATAACCGTCGTTGCAAGGGTGTCAGTGCCCACGGTCACGCCGTTGAGGCCACCGGTAATTGTGCTTCCACTGGCCACCAATGACCCCTCAAGCAGGCGAACTCCGAAGCTGTTGGCGCCAGTGCCTTCAACGGTCGAGTTCTGGACATTGATGTCACTGAAACGGTTACCCGCGATCCCCCCTTGGAAACCTTGAACAACAGACCGGTCACGCAGGGTGACCTTGGAACCACCGACACTTGAAACACCGCGTACAGCGGAGATACCCACACCCGTGCCACTGGTCACCGTTGAGTTGCTCAGCGCGGCACTGGCGTTCGTCAGGGAAATACCGTGGACAAAACCACCTGCTCCGTTAGTGGTCGTGCTCGAGTTGCTCAGGTCGACTGTCCCACCTGCTGCACTGGTGATACCGAGCGTTGTGGCACCGGCGCCGATCAATGCGGCGTTGGTTTGCAGTTGCCAGGTCTCAACGGGGGTAGTGGCGTCGATGGACTGACTGGTGCCCGTCGGGACAGTGGCAGCCTGGATCAGGGAAGAAGTCAACATCAAGGACATGAATGATAATGTCCAGATGCCGTTCGATGTCTGGGGAAATGGAAGTTGCGTTTTTGACGACATAGTTGAGTCCTACTCGATTGCATTCCGTCAGGAATAAGTCTCCGACTCAAACGGTGCGCAAGCCGGACTAAAACGGCCGCCAGACTACGGTTTACCTACCCTGCGATATGTAGGACAAATCTTTGTGTATGTACGACTTATCCATTTTTGATGTGCGAGGCTCCGTATCTGGGCGGAAATACTTCGCTTCCACTGAGGGAGACGACAACTAATGCCGCCTCCATCAGTAGGAAGTTTTACTTGAAGTTCAATTAAGTAACCTCAGGACGCTCTTGCTCGCAATACACCAGGCTCGAGTTCAACAGCGCCACGGGCACGATGGTCTCGGACACAATCCCGTTGACGGTGTAAGCAATTCGCGCAAAGCGAATAGTTGGACGTTGACCCACGCTGGGGCTTGGCAACTGGATCGTTCTGATTGCCGTGTAGTCCGTCAGCCTGAATTCCAGGTCACCGCTCTCCGGCATCGGCGACGAAGCGAGAATTTGTGTGCCTGCGATGGCAACCCCGCCCACCGCGTTGGTCGCCCGGCCTTCAAAATCCAGATTGACCATGGCACCCGTCGGGATGTTGACATCGCGGCGGATCCTGATCCGTAGCTGGCGCTGCTGATAAGGCGGCATGGGACCATTCACCACCGTCGGGTGGTTGAGGCTTGGACAGTTAATGCTGGTCGCGACACGCTCCGGCACCAACGTGGTTGCCGTCCTGAAGGCAGACACAATAATTTGTGCCACCGGCAGATTGATCACAATCGCAGTCACATCCACTTTGGTGGTGATCAGCTGTTTCATCACGTTGTCACTGCCAGGGTATTCGACAGTGATGTACGCCTCACGGGCAGTAGCGCCAGTACCGTTGCCTTCAGCCAGAATCGTCGCCCACGGCAAGTTGGTGGTAACCGTTGTATCGCCAACACGCACGGGGGTCGGACCACCCACCAGTTTGCCCTGGTAGTAGAATTTGACGATTTCACGGCCTGTTACCGGTCGATTCGGGTCGATCCACACAGGCCAGTTCATGGCTGCAGCCAAGCCCGCCTGAGCTGGGCCAAGGGTGTTGGGGGCTGGTGCCGGTGTGCCGGCGCCCTGGATCACCACAGGTGGAATGTTTGGGTTTTCCAGGTCCGGCAAGTTGGGTTGTTCCGGTCCGGCGTACGAAAAGTTGATCACGCCAAAGGTGGACGGCGAAACGGGATTGACCGCGATAGTCGGGCGACTCAATTCATACCAACACTCGAACTCCACCTCCTCGGCCCCGTTCGCATCTCCAAAAACCTGAGCCCAGACGTCGTAGTCCACGTCGAACAACAGTGGGCCGGTGCCGGTGGCTGGAATGGATTGCTCCGGCAACATAATAGGCCCACCCGCCGGGTCGGAAGTGATGTACGGAATGATCCGGTCACCGGGTAACGAATTAAGGGGATGTTTGATTTCAACAGTGACTTTGTTCGGTGCTGTGAGCGACACAAAGGTAATCGGTGTACGACCCAGGATGGTTGGCGCTTCGAGGACGGGCGCCGGTGTCTTGACCCTTCTGAATGCGTTGGTGATGTTAGCGTTATTGCTGATATTGCCCGGTAAGTCGGTGAGATTGTAGGAAGAAAAGTAAGAGCCCTCGGCCAAGGTACTCAAATACGCTAACGGAATGTTGATCAGGCCACCGACTGGCAGGGGAAAATCGGAAACCGCTGCCCCTTCGCCTTGCATCAATGGAAAGGTGGTTTGCGTAGAGAGAAAATAGTTGACCCTGTCGTTGCCCGCTTCAAATTTTGTATAACCGGTGGGAATGGTCAGATTCAGGCCACCTGCGTTAGCCGGGTTGTTCAACCAGGCGTCGTCGATAATGGCAGGTACGCCTGTCAGCACTACGGACAGCGGGCGTGAGCCCGTGCCGTTGCCTCTGCCGGGTTGCGGTTGGTAAGGCGCAGTCAAGTCGACCAGGGCTTCGGCGAACGGACTCGATGTATCGACGTTATCAAAGGCATCGTAAATGATGAATGCCAATTCGTAAGGCGCGTAATCACCGTTAATATCGAACTTATCGATCAGCGTCGTGGTCGCAATTACGAAATCGATCGGGAATGTCCAGTTCCCTCCGGGCTGATCGGCTTTGAGCAGGGTAGCGACAACATAGGTGGGATCGAATTCGACAGGGGCTTCACCTTTCGGGAAAAGATGAAGTTCAATTTTGGCGGCGCCATCCGGGCTTTTGTCGTCAATATCGGCTAATTGCACTGTTATTTTTCTGTCCACCCTGAGTTGCTGATAAGTCAGGCGGCCATCCGTTAGTTTGCCAACAATGGTCGGTGGTAAAGCCAGAACCCCACCACCTGTTTTAACTTGCATATTCATTTCGCACTCTCCATCAATAAGTTCAATCATTGGCACGCACACGTAATTGCCCGATGGAGAACCGCGCGACTGCTGGCTGCATGCTCCGACAATCCGGCATTGACGTCTTTAAGATTAAAACGCTGTTAAACGTTAAACACTTGCACCTTGTTGCTCTTTCAATGCATCACGGACCGCAAAACGTTGGACTCCCTGAATTAACGCGATCAATTTTGACCAAGCCCGCAGCGGACTTCCCCTGTGGAATACCATCACGATAAAGCGAATAACTGACCAAGGCCGAACCGAGCCCCTTAGTAATGGGCCTAATGAGCCTGTCATACCGTTTGAGAACAAAGTCGAAACCACTGACCGCTTGTTCAGCCGTTAAGGTCTTGGTAAAACGCGTGGCGGTGTTCGGGATGGCGCCGATTGCATTCAAACTCTCGAAAGACTCCCAATCCAGGAAACACTGGTCGCCGCGTTTGAACTTGCCCGCTTGTGGCGGGATACGAACCCGAATTTCCTCCCACATGGGCGGGACCGTATTGCAATTTAAATACCCCCACAATGTGGCGTTGGGGAACACCGGTTCTAACAGATTGATCGGTATTTGAACTTTCAAGGTGAATCGTTGTGGCAACGCTGAGTCCTCGTTGCCAGTATCTCCCGACGTCACCCGGTACCGAAGGCTGATTTCGCCTTCACGTTTCAGGTATTGGGCCGGCAGGTGGAACCGTGCCGGGAGGGTGATCGGGACCGGAAATCGATTGCTGTAGAAAAGCGTTTCAACCGCAACACCCGGTTCCAGCACCCAGATTTCCAACAAGTCGCTGTTGCCGATCTCAACGGATGGCGCGTCCCACAGAGGGATGTTCAGGTTTACACCATTGGTTGATGCATCGGCTGGCAACTGCGCCGTGGGATCGTTTGGATCTACGCCCTCCACCGTGAATGCTCGGGCAAACACACCAATCCCGGTATTTGTCGACGCCATTTGCTGTTCTCCGGCTAAGAACGGTTGGGTGAACCCTGAAGAAATTAGACCCGCTTATCTTCTGGATGCCTACTGTCAGATCTGACAGGTTTTTCGACCGTTCATCGGAACGTCAGCCTTTCTTGCGCTGTGCGCACGTACGGCTGGGCTTGACGGAAGGTCATTAATGGAGTTTCCTGAAACCGGTTTCAGTGCAATGTACCTGAACCTGTTAACTCCAATAAAAAGGTCGTCCCCCTTGAACGATTTCTCCGCCGCCCAGCGCAGCCGCGTCACCATGCTCGACGTCGCCGAACACGCTGGTGTCTCCAAGGCCAGCGTCTCGCGTTTCATAGGCGAGGACCGCGCCCTGCTCTCAGATGCCACCGCCTTGCGCATCGAGCAGGCCATTGCCGAACTCGGCTACCGCCCCAACCAGATGGCACGCGGCCTGAAACGCGGACGAACCCGCCTGATCGGCATGCTGGTGGCCGATATCCGCAATCCTTATTCAATTGCGGTGATGCACGGGGTGGAAACCGCCTGCCGTCAGCACGGCTACAGCCTGGTGGTGTGTAACACCGACCGGAATGACGATCAGGAACGTCAGCACCTGGCGTTGCTGCGCTCCTACAACATCGAAGGCTTGATCGTGAACACGCTGGGTCATCACCGCGACGAACTTCGTGAGTTGCATCGGGAGATGCCGATGGTGCTGGTGGATCGCAAGGTCGAACAGTTGGACAGTGATCTGGTAGGGCTGGATAACCCGGCGGCCGTGGAAATGGCCCTCACCCACTTGCAGGATCGCGGTTATCGGGATGTGTTGATGGTGACCGAGCCGTTTGACGGCACCAGCTCCCGGATCGAGCGGGTCAGCAGTTTCAAGACGCAGATTGAGCAACGCCTGGCGCTGAACGGTGCAGTGGTCGAAACCGGTAGCGAGTTGACTGCTCACGTCAAGACCTTCTTGAACACTCCCGGCCCCGGCCCGAAAGCACTGTTTTGCGCCAATGGCATTGCGGCGTTGGCCACTACGCATTCGTTGCGTGAGTTGCAGTGCAATTTGTTTGCGGACGTCGGGTTGATTGCGCTGGATGAGCTGGATTGGTATCCGTTGGTGGGAAGCGGTATTACCGCCCTCGCCCAGCCGACGGCGCAGATTGGCGCGAGCGCGTTTGAGTGTCTGCTAAAGCGGTTGCGTGGGGATATCGGGGCGGTGCGAACACTGGATTTTTCGGCGCGATTGATTGTGCGGGGGTCAACTCTTGGGAATCTTCAGTGAATGTCATGGCCCCTTCGCGAGCAAGCCCGCTCCCACAGATGAACGCACGCCGATGTGGAGCCTGCTCGCGAAGAGGCCCCGAATAATACCGCCCTATTCAGCCATGCATTTTTTTTGAACAAAAATGAAACCGGTTTCAGAGGTATAAAACAATGAACACACCGCCCGTTTCCATCAGCCTGTCCAGCTACGGCGCAGACCTTGTGCGCCAACGCGGCCAAGGCAGTTTTATCGATGTGCTGGCCGCCGCCGGCGCCACGCGCATTGAATGGCGCGAAGAGCTGCTGACCGATGAAAATCCGCTGCAACTGGCCGACAACAGCCACGCCCAGGGCCTGGAAAGCATCTATTCATCGCCAATAGAGCTGTGGCTGGCCGGTCAGTCAAAACCCAATCCCGAATTGTCCGCGACCCTGGCGCGTGCCCAAGCGTTCGGCGCCAAATGGCTGAAAGTCTCACTGGGGTACTTCACCGACAACAATGATCTTCAGGCACTCAGCCGCGTCCTCGACCAGAGCCCGGTACAGGTACTGGTGGAAAACGACCAGACCTTGCACGGCGGCCGTATCGAACCCTTCCAGCGCTTTTTTACCCAAGTCGAACACCACACTGTGCCGATCAAAATGACCTTCGACATCGGCAACTGGCACTGGCAGGACCAATCCGCCGCCAGCGCCGCACGGCTGCTCGGTCGACACGTCGGCTACGTGCATTGCAAAGCCGTGAGCCGCCGGGCCGACGGCAAACTGGTCGCCATCCCGCCCACCGCCAGCGACGTGCAGGAGTGGGAACACCTGCTGCGGCACATGGCCCAAGGCGTTATGCGGGCGGCGGAATATCCGCTGCAAGGCGATGATCTGGTGCAACTGACCACCGAGCACGTCGCCACCCTCGCCCGCCTCGGTCAATCCCGGTTGGAGAGCGCTCATGTCTGAGTTCGATATCCTGTCGTTCGGCGAAACCATGGCGATGTTTGTCGCCGAGCAAAGCGGTGATCTGGCAAAGGTTGGCCAGTTCCACAAACGCATTGCCGGGGCGGACAGCAACGTTGCGATTGGTCTTTCACGGCTTGGCTTTAATGTGGCGTGGCTGAGTCGGGTCGGCGCCGATTCATTGGGCCGATTTGTCGTCGATACGCTGCGCAGAGAAGGCCTGGATTGCAGCAACGTCGCCATCGACCCGGCACACCCGACCGGTTTTCAATTCAAGTCCCGTACCGACGATGGCAGCGATCCGGCAGTCGAGTATTTCCGTCGTGGTTCGGCCGCCAGCCACTTGTCCGTGCAATCGATCTCGCCGTCATTGCTCAACGCCCGGCACTTGCACGCCACCGGCATTCCACCGGCGCTTTCTGCGTCTGCCCGGGAAATGTCCTTCGAATTGATGACCCGCCTGCGCAATGCCGGGCGCAGCGTGTCGTTCGACCCTAACTTGCGCCCGAGCCTGTGGGACAGCGAGCAACAGATGATTACCGAAATCAACCGTCTCGCCGCCCTCGCCCATTGGGTGCTCCCGGGGCTGAGTGAAGGCCGCTTGCTGACCGGGTTTGAAGACCCGGCAGACATTGCGGCGTTTTATCTGGACCTGGGTGTTGAAGCGGTGGCGATCAAACTCGGCCCGCATGGGGCGTATTACCGCACCCAGCTGGATCAGGGGTTTGTCGCGGGTGTGCCGGTGCAAACCGTGGTGGATACGGTCGGCGCTGGCGACGGCTTTGCGGTCGGTCTGATCAGTGCGTTGCTGGAAAACCACAGCGTCGCCGATGCGGTGCGGCGTGCCAACTGGATTGGCAGCCGTGCGGTGCAGAGTCGGGGGGATATGGAAGGGTTGCCGACCCGGCTGGAATTATCTGCTGAATGTGAGGGCCCCTTCGCGAGCAGGCTCGCTCCCACAGGGGAATTGTGTCCGTCCTAGATCCACGTCACTGAAGATGTCACTACCTGCTGCGACAAAAACAACAAGCTCAGGAGCACCACCCATGAAAACCGCCTCACTCGCCACCCGCCGCTGGTGGTACATCATGCCCATCGTGTTCATCACCTACAGCCTGGCGTATCTGGACCGCGCCAACTATGGCTTCGCCGCTGCCTCGGGCATGGCCGCCGACCTGATGATCACGCCGGGCCTGTCGTCGATGCTCGGCGCACTGTTCTTCCTCGGTTACTTTTTCTTCCAGGTACCGGGCGCGATCTACGCGCAGAAACACAGCGTGAAGAAGCTGATTTTCGTCAGCCTGATCCTCTGGGGCGCACTCGCGACGCTGACCGGGATCGTCTCCAACGCCTACTGGCTGGTCGTCATCCGCTTCATGCTTGGGGTGGTTGAAGCCGCTGTCATGCCGGCGATGCTGGTCTATTTGTGCCATTGGTTTACTCGAGCCGAACGCTCGCGGGCCAACACCTTCCTGATCCTCGGCAACCCGGTGACCATGCTCTGGATGTCGGTGGTGTCGGGCTATCTGGTGCAGCATTACAGCTGGCGCTGGATGTTCATCATCGAAGGGTTGCCAGCGGTGCTGTGGGCGTTTATCTGGTGGCGCCTGGCGGATGATCGTCCGGCCCAGGCCAAGTGGCTCACCGATCAAGAGAAGCAGGACCTGGAAAGCGCCCTCGCCGCCGAACAGGTCGGCATCAAAGCGGTGAAAAACTACGCCGAAGCCTTTCGTTCGCCGAAGGTGATCATCCTGGCGTTGCAGTTTTTCTGCTGGAGCATTGGCGTTTACGGCTTCGTGCTGTGGCTGCCGTCGATCCTCAAGGCCGGCGCGCAGATGGACATGATCGAGGCCGGTTGGCTGTCGGCGCTGCCCTATCTGGCGGCGGTGATCGGCATGTTGCTGGTGTCCTGGGGGTCGGACAAATTGCAGAAACGCAAACGCTTCGTCTGGCCGCCGCTGCTGATCGCCTCCATCGCGTTCTACGGCTCATACGCCTTGGGCGCCGAACATTTCTGGTGGTCCTACACCTTGCTGGTGATCGCCGGCGCCTGCATGTATGCGCCGTACGGGCCGTTTTTCGCCATCGTTCCGGAAATCCTCCCGGCCAACGTCGCGGGCGGTGCCATGGCATTGATCAACAGCATGGGCGCGCTCGGTTCGTTTGGCGGCTCGTACCTGGTCGGCTACCTGAACAGCTCCACCGGCTCGCCCGGCGCTTCGTATTTGCTGATGAGCGGCGCGTTGATGCTGTCGGTGGTGCTGACGATTTTCCTCAAGCCCGGCGCCAGTGACCGCGTCGTGGCCAAGGCTGCTGCGCCACGGCCAGCGGCTGCTCACCCTTGATTTGACGTTGAGATGATGACGATGAAAAAGCAGGTTGTGCTGTACAAGAAACTCTCGCCGCTGTTGATGACTCGCCTGCATGAACACACCGAGGTGACACTGATCGACAACCTCAACCCCGAGGGACTCGCGCAACTGCGCGACGCCCTGCCCCGCGCCCAGGGTTTGCTCGGCGCGAGCCTGAAACTGGACGCGCAGTTATTGGATCTGGCGCCGAATCTCGAAGCCATCGCCAGCGTCTCGGTCGGTGTCGACAATTACGACATCGATTACCTCACCGAGCGCCGCATCTTGCTGAGCAACACGCCGGATGTACTCACTGAAACCACCGCGGACACTGGTTTCGCGCTGATTCTGGCGACTGCCCGGCGTGTGGTGGAACTGGCCAACATGGTTCGCAACGGCCAATGGAAACGCAACATCGGCCCGGTTCATTTCGGCACCGATGTGCATGGCAAGACGCTGGGCATCATCGGCATGGGCCGTATTGGTGAAGCCTTGGCACAGCGCGGGCATTTCGGGTTTGGCATGCCGGTGATCTATCACAGCCATTCGCCAAAACCGGCGGTGGAAGCGCGCTTCAATGCGCAGTACCGCAGCCTGACCGAGCTGTTGCAGCAGGCTGATTTCATTTGCCTGACCTTGCCGCTGACGGCTGAAACCGAAGGGCTGATCGGCACGGAAGAGTTCGCGTTGATGCGCCCGGAAAGTATTTTTATCAATATTTCCCGGGGCAAAGTGGTGGACGAAGCGGCGCTGATCGAGGCGCTGCGTACAGGGCAGATTCGGGCGGCCGGGCTGGATGTGTTTGAGCGTGAGCCGCTGCAGACAGATTCGCCGTTGATGACGTTGAATAACGTGGTGGCGACGCCGCATATGGGGTCGGCGACGCATGAAACGCGGGAGGCAATGGCCGAGTGTGCGGTGGATAATCTGTTGATGGCGTTGGCTGGAGAGCGACCGAAGAATCTGGTGAATGCCTCGGTGTGGCAGGCGTAAGACATTTGGCGTTTGTTAGTCAGCCTTCGCGAGCAAGCCCGCTCCTACATTTGATTTGTGAACGACACAAAATTAATGTGGGAGCGGGCTTGCTCGCGAAGGGGCCATCAATCTCGCCGAATATGTTTCAGGCTCTGCGCGCCTCCAGCAGGTCAGCCGCACACCGCGCAATCCGCCGACACGCATCCGCCAGCTTCACCTGATCCACCACCAACCCGATCCGGATATGCCCCGCCGCACTCGGCCCGAAGGCCTCACCGGCCAGCACCGACACGCCATACCCGTCGAGCAACCGCTCGGCAAACCCCTGCGCGCCCAGCCCGGTCTGACGCACGTCAACCATCACAAACATGCCGCCATCCGGGCGGATCGGCTTGATACCCGGGCACCCGCTCAAGCGCGCGCACACCAGATCCCGACGCTGACGATATTCCTCGCGCATCAGCGCCACTTCCGGCAGGTCCTGATCCAGCGCCAATTGCGCCGCGTTCTGAATGAAATCCGGAATCCCGAACAGCATGCACAACGACAGATTCACCAAGTGCTGGGCCATGGGTTTGGGGCCAATCGCCCAGCCTACCCGCCAGCCGCTCATGGCGTGGGATTTGGACAGGCTATTGATAGTCGCAGTGCGCTCGGCCATGCCCGGCAGGCTCGCCGGGCTGGTGTGTTCCCCCTCGAACAACAAATCGCTGTAGACCTCATCGCTGATCAGCCACAGGTCATGACGCACGCACAACGCGGCGAGCGCTTGCCAGGTAGACAGCGGCAAACTGGCGCCGGATGGATTGTTGGGACTGTTGAGCAGAATGACCCGGGTTTTGGGCGTAATCAGTGCGGCGACGTCCGCCGGGGCGACGCGAAAGCCGTTCTCCGGGCGCACCGCCACAGGCACCACTTTGGCGGCACAGGCACCGAACACCGCTTCATAAGTCACGTACATCGGTTCGGCGACGATCACTTCGTCGCCCGGATCGAGCAGACATTGCGCGATGGAATACACCGCGCATTGCGCCCCCGGAAACACGATCACATGGTCGCCATCCACCGCTTGACCACTGCGCTGGCGATGGCGTCGCGCGATGCTGTTACGCAGCCCTCGACTGCCGCGCACGTCCGGATAATGAGTGTCGCCGGCCTGCAAGCTGTCGATGGCGGCCTGGACGATGGGTTGTGGCGTGTCGAAATCCGGGTCGCCGATCGACAGCAGCAGGACATCAATGCCCTGCTCGCGCATGCCCAGCGCTCGGTCATGAATCTGCCACGCTGCCGCTCCGTCGCCGGCGATACGTTGGGTCAAGGCTGAATAGCGCATGTGATTCTCCTGTCGCGCACGGACTTCCAGCCTTCACCCTATCTCAAATCACGAAACGCGCCACCATCGCGTTCAAATCCACTGCCAGACGCGACAGTTCATGGGTGGCGACGCTGGTCTGGTTGGCACCGGTGGCGGACTGGAGGGCCAGGTCGCGGATGTTCACCAGGTTACGGTCGACTTCGCGGGACACCTGCGCCTGTTCTTCAGAGGCGCTGGCGATCACCAGGTTGCGTTCGTTGATCAAATGGATCGACTGGGTAATTTGCTCCAGTGCCACGCCGGCCGCCCGGGCCATTTCCAGGGTGCTTTGGGTGCGCTGATTGCTTTGCTGCATCGACGAAACCGCTTCACCGGTACCGTTCTGGATGCCGGCGACCATTTTTTCGATTTCCTGGGTCGATTGTGCGGTGCGATGGGCCAAGGCCCGGACTTCGTCTGCCACCACAGCAAAGCCGCGTCCGGCTTCACCGGCCCGGGCCGCTTCGATGGCGGCATTGAGCGCCAGGAGGTTGGTCTGTTCAGCGATGGCACGAATCACGTCCAGCACTTTGCCGATGTCGCGGCCCTGTGCGGCCAGGCCTTCAATCATCACCGACGTGTTCTGCACGTCGTGGGTCATGGTCTGGATCGCATTGACAGTTTCCACCACCCGATCACGACCTTCGCGAGCGGCTTGGGTCGACTGGCTGGACGCTTCGGAAGTCGACACCGCGTTGCGCGCGACTTCTTCCACTGCGGCGGTCATTTCGTTGACGGCGGTGGCGGCTTGTTCGATTTCGTTGTTTTGCTGTTGCAGGCCGCGCGAGGCTTCCTCGGTCACCGTGCTGAGTTCTTCTGCGGCGGCGCCCAGTTGCGTGGCGGAACCGGCGATCTGTTCGATGGTTTGGCGCAGGTTGGTTTGCATGGCGGCCAAGGCGCCGAGCAAACGGGCCGGCTCGTCCTTGCCGTCAATCTCGATGGCGTTGGTCAGGTTGCCGCCGGCGATGGTTTCAGCCGCCTGCACCGCGCGGTTCAACGGGGTGACGATGCTGCGGGTCAGCAGCCAGGCGAGCAATACGGTCAACAATGCCGCGATGACCGCGACAACCACGATGCCGGTCACTGCGCTGTTGTAGTGCTCACCAGCCTCGGCCGAGGCGGCTTTGGCATAACCGTTGTTGAGGGCAACCAGTTTGTTCAGCTGCTCGCCCATCAGGTCGGTGCCGTCCTTGATCCGCGTATTGATCAGGGTGCGCATCTCGTCAGTCTGGTTCTGCCGCGACAGCTCCATCATCTGGTTCTGCGCTTGCATGTAGCTATCAAGCGTGGCCGTGAACGTTTTGTACAGCGCGGCCTCTTCCGGTTGAGCGGGCAAGGCGGCAAAACTGTTCTGGGCATTGCGCACCTTGTCCATCAGCACGCCGATGCGGGTCTGGGCTTCCTGCAGTGCGGCAGGTTCACGGTTGGTCAACACACGAAAAGACAGGATCCGCAGGCGCAAGACATTTTCGGTCAGGTTGCCCAGAAAGCCCACGCTGGGTAGCTGCGTGCTTTCCATATCAATGGAGGCCTGGCGGATGATCGACATGCGGTTCACGGCAAACACACCCAGCACGATGACGAGCAAGGCAATGAAAGCAAAACCGAGGAAGGCGCGAGGCGCGATGTTCAGATTACGCAGTGACATAGGAGGATTCTCGGGTGGTTGAATCTACGAGCATCCTTGCCGGAAATCACTGAAGAGGCGTGGGTGCGTACCTTCAGTTCGGCGCCACTGTCGAACGGGGGTGTGAGCGTCTATAGGCTGTATCGGCCGGGGATGAGGATTTTTGCGCGGGTTGGAGAAATATATTTCGAAGGGGCGAGTGTTTCCCTGTAACAGTTGCGAAAGCTGCGTCCGACTGCGAAGCGGTCGTGCTTTTTTGAATCCTGCGACTGCTGCGCAGTTGGACGCAGCCTCGCAGGCTCGACAGCTGCGCCATGTTTTTGCGTCAGGCGTTGGCTATTCGCCAGACCCGTGCGATGTCGCTGGCACGATCTTGCAACAACCGTGGTGCATCGACGCATGCTTGTTCCAGCGTCATCGGCCCACTGGCCAAGGCAAACGCCGCATCGATGCCGTGCTCATACAACGCCTGATAGCCCTCGCCCAACGTCCCCGCGATCACGATCACCGGCACACCGCATTGTTGGGCAATCCGCGCCACACCGAACGGTGTCTTGCCGCGTAAGGTCTGCGCATCGAATCGTCCTTCGCCGGTAATCACCAGGTCGGCGCCCTGCATCGCTTGCGCCAAGCCGACCAATTCGGCAACCACGTCCACACCGGCCTGGAACTGCGCGCCAAGAAAAGCCTTGGCGGAAAATCCCAGTCCGCCCGCCGCCCCACTGCCCGGCTCGTCCTTTACGTCGTGACCTAACGCATGGGCGCACAACTCGGCAAAGTGCCCCAGCGCGTCATCCAGTTGTCGGACTTGCTCGGGTGAAGCGCCTTTTTGCGGGCCGAAGATCTCGGAAGCACCGTGCGGACCGCACAACGGATTGTTAACGTCGGCGGCGATGTCGAAGCGCACGCCAGTCAAACGCGAATCCATCTCGCTCAAATCAATTCGATCCAGTTGCGTCAACGCCAAACCGCCCGGCGCCAGGGTTTGTCCCTGTGCATCCAGCCACTTAACGCCCAGTGCTTGCATCGCCCCGGCACCGCCATCGTTAGTGGCGCTGCCGCCAATTGCCAGGATCACCCGTTGCGCCCCGGCATCGAGTGCCGCACGAATCAGCTCGCCAGTGCCAAAGGTGCTGCTGACGCACGCATCGCGCTTGTTCAGCGGGACCAGTTGCAGGCCGCTGGCCTCAGCCATTTCGATGATTGCAGTGTGGTTGTGTGGCAGCCAGCCCCATGCGGCGTTGACGGTAGCGCCGAGCGGACCCCGCACACGCGTGCGGCGCAGTTCGCCTTCGCACGCCGCCAGAACCGATTCGACCGTGCCTTCGCCACCGTCCGCCATTGGGCATTTGACCAACTGCGCGTCCGGCCAGACATTGGTGAGGCCCAACGCAATGGCGTCGGCCACGCCTTGGGCGCTGAGGCTGTCCTTGAACGAATCGGGGGCGATGACGATTTTCATGCGAATTCTCCAGTTCCAATGCGCTCCATGCTGCCAGTAGCCCGGGACAATAACGCCAGTCCGCTGCACAAGTGGGTGTGGGGTTTATTGTTCATTTTCACAAAACCTCGCCGCTGCACACTGAGTTGTAGCAGCTGTCGAGCCGGCGAGGCTGCTGCTACAGGGTTTGTGTTCGGTCAGTCAGTTTGGGGCAGGAGCTGGACGCCAAGATACAGCGCAAGCATCCCGTCCAGTTTCAGCGGATCAACCCCACTCAACTCGGCAATTCGCTCCATCCGATACCGCAAGCTATTGCGATGAATCCCCAGCGCATCAGCGCACGCCTGGCTCTGCCCATCGTGATCACACCAACTGCGCAGTGTCGCCAACAGTTGGCCGTTACCATCCTTTGCGATGACTTTGCGCAGCGGTTTGAGCAGTTCATCCAGCGCATCGTCGTTGCGATGCCGCCACAGCATCACCGGCAATCGGTAGCGAGTCAGCGTCAGCAAGCGTGAACGCGGCAATACATCGCGCCCATACGCCAGCAAATCGCCGACCCGCCGGTAGCAGCGCCGCAGCCCCGACAACCCATCAGCCTGTCCACCCACGGCGATGCGAAGAATATTCCAGCCCAGGCCGTCGAGCTTTTCCAGCAGCCGATCATTCTCAATCGATTGCGAGGCCGGCCGGCACCACAGCAACGACGACTTCGCCGAACTGACGCACCAACTGTCCGGGTAACGCGAGCTCAGCCATGCACTCAACGCTTCAACGGTTTGCGCCGGGCCGTGCTCCAGGCCCAATTCAAACAGATAAGGCACTCGCGTCATCTGCGGCTTGAGCCCTAATTGCTGCGCTTCATCGAGTAATCGCGGCGCATCCCCCGCCTCGCTCAGCAGCAACGCGAGCAAATCATCGCAACGCTGACGCCGCCATTGCTGCTCGGCCTGCTGGTTACGCTGGCCGACCAGCATCTCGGCGGTCATCCGCACCAGCTCGGCGTAGGTGCGCAATGGCTCGGGCTCGCCGGTAATGCCGAGCACGCCGATCAAGCGCCCATCCAGCAGCAGCGGCAGGTTGATTCCCGGCTGCACGCCCTTGAGATGCATCGCGGTTTGCGCGTCTATTTCCACCACCCGACCGTTGGCCAGCACCAGTTGCGCGCCCTCGTGGCGGGTGTTGATACGCTCCGGTTCGCCACTGCCGAGAATCAATCCCTGGCTGTCCATCACGTTGACGTTGTAGGGCAGGATGGCCATTGCCCGGTCGACGATGTCCTGGGCCAGGTCGTGATCGAGTTCGAACATAACGGGGATCCTTGAAAACGGGGTGGGTCGGGTTGTTCACCCGCACAGGCCTTGGTCGCAAACCCTGTGCTCAGGCACAAAGACAACCACCCAGGGCGTGGCCGAGACTCTCTGGGCGATCAACGTTACCCTTGCATCGCAAAAAATCATAATAAAGAGAGAGCCGCCATGTCACAGAGCGCCGCCGCTACCCAGGCCATCGTTGACGAGAAAAACGCCGTCTACAAACGCATTACCCTGCGTTTGATCCCCTTCATTTTCATCTGCTACCTGTTCAACTACCTCGACCGGGTGAACGTCGGGTTTGCCAAACTGCAGATGCTCGACGCCCTGAAATTCAGCGAAACCGTGTACGGCCTCGGCGCCGGAATCTTCTTCATCGGCTACGTGCTGTGTGGTGTGCCAAGCAACCTGGCGCTGACCCGATTCGGCCCTCGGCGCTGGATCGCGCTGATGATGATTGTTTGGGGCACGCTCTCGACGTGCCTGCTGTTCGTCACCACCCCGACCGAGTTCTACACCTTGCGCCTGTTCACTGGCGCAGCCGAAGCCGGGTTCTTCCCAGGCGTGGTGCTGTACCTCTCGCAGTGGTTCCCGACCTTTCGCCGTGGCCGCATCATGGCGCTGTTCATGTCGGCGATCCCGGTGTCCGGCCTGCTCGGAAGCCCGTTTTCCGGCTGGATCCTCAACCACTTTGGCGCAGGCCAGGGCGGCTTGGCCGGCTGGCAGTGGATGTTCCTGTTGCAAGGCATTCCGACCGTGATTCTGGGCGCCCTCGCCTATTTCCTGCTGAGCGACAGCTACGCCAATGCCAAATGGCTGACCCCGTTCGAGCGCTCGGTGCTGGAAGCGGATCACGCTGAAGACCTGGCGAACAAACCGCAAACCACCACTGACTCGCTGTTGGCAGTCTTCAAGAACCCCGCGATCTGGGCGTTCGGTTTGATTTACTTCTGCATCCAGAGCGGCGTGTACGCGATCAACTTCTGGCTGCCGTCGATCATCAAGAACCTGGGTTTTAGCGATAACCTGGTGATCGGCTGGTTGAGTGCGATTCCGTATCTGTTGGCGGCGGTGTTCATGTTGCTGGTCGGCCGCTCGGCGGACCTGCGCAAGGAGCGGCGCTGGCATTTGGTGGTGCCCATGTTGATGGGCGCGGTGGGACTGTTGATCGCGGTGAACTTCGCGACGACGCCGGCGATTGCGATCCTCGGCCTGACCATCGCGACCATGGGCGCCCTCACCGGCCTGCCGATGTTCTGGCCGGTGCCGACGGCGCTGCTGAGTGCGGGTGCGGCGGCGGGTGGTCTGGCGTTGATCAACTCCATGGGGCAGATGGCGGGTTTCCTCAGCCCTTATCTGGTGGGTTGGGTCAAGGACAGCACCGGTTCGACGGATGCGGCGCTTTATCTGCTGGCGGGTGTGATTGTGTGTGGCAGCTTGCTGGCGCTGCGGATGACGCGGACGTTGCGGGTGTAACGAAGCCTCTGCCCCTGATCATTCCCACGCTCCGCGTGGGAACGATCATCTTGAGGCTGTGTTAGCTGTATTGCTGTTTATTGCCACCACCCCCTCGCCACAGGCCTCCTACAGGGGACTGCGTGGATAATTCCGATTGCTCCCGACAACGGTTCTGGTATTTGATTGAGGCCTTTCTCCACCGGTAAAAGGACTTCCTCATGAGCTATCGCACGCTGGGTCATTCGGGTTTACAGGTCTCTACCCTGACCCTGGGCACCATGATGTTCGGCGAACAGACCAGCACCGAAGATTCCCTGCGGATCATCGACAAGGCCTGGGACCAGGGCATCAATTTCATCGACACCGCCGACGTGTACACGGGCGGTCGTTCCGAAGAGATCGTCGGCGAAGCGATTGCCGGTAACCGCCACGAATGGGTGCTGGCGACCAAGGTCGGCTTCGGTCCGGTGGACGGTGTGCCGAACCGCAGTGGCTTGAGCCGCAAACACCTCTTCAATGGCATCGACGCCAGCCTCACACGTTTGGGCACCGACTACCTCGACATCTATTACCTGCACCGCGAAGACCACAACACGCCGCTGGAAGTGACCGTGTCGGCCATCGGCGATCTGATTCGGCAGGGCAAGGTTCGTTATTGGGGTTTGTCCAACTACCGTGGCTGGCGCATTGCCGAGGTGATTAGAGTGGCCGATCAGCTAGGCGTCGACCGCCCTGTGATCAGTCAGCCGCTCTACAACATCGTCAACCGTCAGGCCGAGACCGAGCAGATAACAGCCGCCCAGAACTATGGCCTCGGCGTCGTTCCATACAGCCCGTTGGCGCGTGGTGTACTCAGTGGCAAATATGCACCGGACGTCAAACCGGACGCCGACAGCCGCGCCGGGCGTGCCGACAAACGCATTCTTGAAACCGAATGGCGGGTTGAGTCGTTGCGCATTGCCCAGCAGATTCAGCAGTACACGCAAGAACGTGGCGTGGGGATTGTCGAGTTTGCGATTGCCTGGGTGCTGAACAACAACGCCGTCACTTCAGCGATTGTCGGGCCGCGCACCGAGGAACAGTGGGACGCGTACACCAAGGCGCAAGTGGTGACGATTACGGCTGAGGACGAGGCGTTTGTTGATTCGCTGGTGGTGCCTGGGCATTCATCGACGCCGGGGTTTAATGATGTGAGCCATTTTGTGTCGGGCCGTAAACCCCGTCACTGAATCAACACACAACCACTGTGGGAGCGGGCTTGCTCGCGAAGGCGGTGTATCAGTCAACATCACTGTTGAAGATGAAACCGGTTTCGCGCGCAAGCCCGCGCCCTCATTTGGACCGTGTTGATCGATCAGACAATATTTGATACGAAAACCACGTATCCTCTGCGCCCCGTTTCACCTTCAACCTCGCGAGGGCAGTTTGTCTAAGGGTATCGCTTTATCGGTTTCAGCCTCGGTGCTGTTTGCCGTCATGTACTACTACACGTCGTTGCTCACGCCCTTGAGCGGCGTGGAAATTTTTGGCTGGCGCATGCTGCTGACCGTGCCCTGCATGACTGTGTTCATGGTGGTGTCCGGCGAGTGGACGCGCGTGGTCGAAATTGTCCGGCGCGCCATGGCGAGCCCGAAATTGATCGCCGCGCTGATCGCCTCTTCTGCTCTGCTGGGCGTTCAACTCTGGCTGTTCATGTGGGCGCCGCTCAACGGCTACAGCCTGGACGTATCGCTGGGGTATTTCCTGCTGCCATTGACGATGGTGCTGACCGGGCGAATCGCCTACGGCGAGCGTCTGTCCTACCTGCAAAAAGTCGCTGTGGTACTGGCCTGCCTCGGCGTGATCAATGAGGTGTATCAGGTCGGTGGTTTTTCCTGGGCGACGTTGCTGGTGTGCATTGGCTACCCCACCTATTTCATCGTGCGCAAACGCCTGGCCTCGGACAACCTTGGCGGCCTGTGGCTGGACATGGCGTTGACGCTGCCGGTGGCATTCTGGTTTGTGCAAAGTGGCGAGCAAGGCTTCGGCGTATTCGATCAACACCCGTGGCTGTCGCTGTTGATCCCGATGCTGGGAGTGCTCAGCGCGTCGGCGTTGGTGGTCTACATCATCGCCAGCCGCTTGTTGCCGTTCAGTCTTTTCGGGTTGTTGAGTTACGTCGAACCGGTGTTGTTGCTGGGCGTGGCGTTGCTGCTTGGGGAGAGCATCAAGCCCGGGGAATGGTTGACCTATATTCCGATCTGGCTGGCGGTGGTGGTGTTGGTGTTCGAAGGCTGCAAGCATTTGGTGCGACAGCGCAGACCTTAAGCCCTACCCAAAACAAATGCAGGAGTGAGCCTGCTCGCGATAGCGTCTTCAAATTCAACATCAATGTTGACTGAAAGACAGCTATCGCGAGCAGGCTCACTCCTACAGGTTTAGTGGTGTGGCGGGTTACTCGGTGGCGAGCACGCCACGACGAACCTGGTCACGCTCGATCGATTCAAACAGCGCCTTGAAGTTGCCTTCGCCGAAACCATCGTCGCCTTTACGCTGGATGAATTCGAAGAACACCGGCCCCATCAGGGTTTCCGAGAAGATCTGCAGCAGCAGACGCTTGTCACCCGACTCGGACGAACCGTCCAGTAGAATCCCGCGCGCTTGCAGTTGATCAACCGGCTCGCCGTGGTTCGGCAAACGGCCTTCGAGCATTTCGTAATAGGTTTCCGGTGGCGCGGTCATGAAGCGCATGCCGATGCTTTTCAGATGATCCCAGGTCTTGATCAGGTCATCGGACAGGAAAGCAACGTGCTGGATGCCTTCGCCGTTGAACTGCATCAGGAACTCTTCGATCTGCCCGGCGCCCTTGGACGATTCTTCGTTCAGCGGGATGCGGATCATGCCGTCCGGCGCGGTCATGGCCTTGGAGGTCAGGCCGGTGTATTCGCCCTTGATGTCGAAGTAACGAATTTCGCGGAAGTTGAACAGCTTCTCGTAGAAGTTGGCCCAATAGGCCATGCGACCGCGATACACATTGTGCGTCAGGTGGTCGATGATTTTCAGGCCGGCACCGACCGGGTTGCGATCCACGCCCTCAATGAATACGAAGTCGATGTCGTAGATCGAGCTGCCCTCACCGAAACGGTCGATCAGGTACAGCGGCGCGCCGCCAATGCCTTTGATCGCCGGCAGGTTCAGTTCCATCGGACCGGTTTCGATGTGGATTGGCTGGGCGCCGATTTCCAGTGCGCGCTTGTAGGCGAGCTGCGAGTCCTTGACGCGGAATGCCATGCCGCACACCGACGGGCCGTGTTCGGCCGCGAAGTACGAAGCTACGCTGTGCGGTTCGTTGTTGAGGATCAGGTTGATCGCGCCTTGGCGATACAGGTGCACGTCTTTGGAGCGGTGGGTCGCCACCTTGGTAAAGCCCATGATCTCGAAGATCGGCTCCAGGGTGTTCGGGGTTGGCGATGCGAATTCGATGAATTCAAAGCCCATCAGGCCCATTGGGTTTTCGTATAAATCTGCCATTTTGGCGCCTCATCATTTTTATCAATTAACGAACGTTAGTTGCTAGCAATGCTGAGACCGGCGGGTGGCGCACAGGAGATGCCCCGCACGCTGCGGGCGAGGAAGTCACCGTAGATCAATTGAAACCCAAAACTCTTCATTGTCGACCCAAGGCTCTTGCGGGCGAGGCTTCTGCTGCCAGAAGACGTTTATTATTGTATGCGTAACCCGATTCTACACAGCGTAAATCAGTTTGTCCGCCTTCCGTATCAAATCCCCTTTTCCCCTACTCGCGCAAGGGGTTTATTACAGAGGAAAATCCCCGCCAGAATCAGCACGCCACCAAGGCACATCGCCAGGGTCAACGGCTCGTCCAGCAACAGTGCGCCGAGGATGACGGCGGTCAGCGGGTTCAAGGCAATGAACACCCCTGAGCGCGTTGCGCCAATCTAGCGGATGCCGTCGTAATAACCGATGTAGGCCAGCGCAGAACCCAAGATGCCGAGGTACATCAGACTCAGCCATTGTTGCGGACCGAGGCTCAGCAGCGCGTCCACACTCAATTCACCGCGCACCGCACTGGTCGTCCAGAGCATCGCGGTGCCCAGCAAAATCGAATACGTCACCGTCTGCACTGGCCCCAAGGACTGATTCAGCGCTTTGGAGTACAGCGAATAAATGCCCCAGCCGAGCACGCAGCCGATAATCAGCAGGTCACCGATCCAGGCATCGGCATTACCGGCCAATAATTGCGGATTGCGACTGGCAATCACCACACTCGCCCCGGCAATACAGATCGCAATGCCGAAGACTTTGGCCCGACTCAAGCGTTCCTTGAACAGCAGCCATGAGGCGAGGCCAATCACCGCCGGGTTCAGTGCAACGATCAACGAGGCTCGCGAGGCGTTGATGTAATGCAAACCATAAAAGAAGCACACGTTGTAGAAGAAGATCCCGAAGAACCCCAACAGCGCCAGTTGCATCCATTGTCGCGGGTTTGGCCGGATCAACGGGATTCGGGCCAGCAGCAAAAACAGCAGCAACGCCGCCGTGGCCAGCAAAAACCTGAGGCTGGCGGCAAACAACGGGCTGAGGCTATCGACCAGGAAGCGTCCGGCAACAAACGTCCCGCCCCAGATCATGGTGACGGCGGCAAGTTTCAGATACACCGCAGTGTGCGAAGTCGTTGTTTGTGCGGACATTGTCATGGAGAGGCAAAGCCAGGCTAAGGAAGATGCCGTATCATTCGACTAATGAACGATCATCGTAAAATGAGTAAAAGCTCATGACCCTGACTCAACTCGAGATTTTCTCGCTGGTCGCTGAGCTGCGCGGGTTTACGGCGGCGGCCAATCGCCTGGGGATTTCCCAGTCAGCGGTGTCTCACGCGCTCAAGTCGCTGGAACAAGAACTTGGCGTCGAACTGTTTCGGCGGCATCAATCGCAGGTTGAGCTGAGCGATATCGGCCAACAACTGCTGTTGCGCGCCCGGTCGATGCTCGGGCTGGCCAACACCTTGCGCCAGGAAGCCGCCGATGCGCGCGGGATGAAGCGAGGCACGTTGCGCATTGGTTCGTTTGGCCCGACCTCGTCGATCCGGCTGCTGCCACTTATCCTGCAACACTTCCGCGCCGCGCATCCGGGCATTGAAATTCACATCGACGAAGGCCCGGACCGCCAAGTGATTCAATGGCTTGAAGAGCGGCGAATCGATATCGGCTTTGTGGTGCTGCCTGAAGAGCGCTTCGACACCTTCGCGCTGCTGGAGGATCAGATGGTCGCACTGCTGCCCGCCGATCACGCGCTGGCAGATCGTGACAGGCTGAGCTTGAGCGACTTGTGCAACGACCCGTTCGTGCTCACTGAAGCAGGATCATCGGAGCTGGTGTCTCGGCTGTTCAGCGCCGCGCGCCTCATACCGAATATCCGATACCGCTGCTCACAATTGCTCAGTACGCTGGACGCGGTCAGCCGTGGCGATGCGTTGACGGTCGTGGCTGAAAGTTCCCTGCCCGAGAACCTCAACGGTCACTATGTGAAAAAACCGCTGTCGCCCCCGGTCATTCGCCAGGTCGGGCTGGCCGTGCTGGACCAGCGTCAGTCATCCCCCGCCACCCAAGCCTTTATCAAACAGGCCCAAAGCCTGAACCCGCGTTGAGCGGCATAAGTGTCGATGGCCAACTATCATGGCCACTACCTGAACTCTTTATGGGAGGCGTGTTGTCGTCCTGCCCGCAGTTGAGAGCCCTGTTTCTGTGTGAGAGATTTCGCGAATGCCACTGAGTGCCAAAAGCCGTCGCCCGTTGCGCATCCGCATTATGGTGACCCTTCTGTGTGGATTGCTCCCCGTGATGTTGGGCTTTGGCATTCTCTATCTGCAGGCTGAACGGGTTCTTCAGCACAGCACCCGGGTGACGGCAGATGAAGCGCTGCGCCAGTTCGAACTGATGCTGGACAATACGGCGCAGTCCGCGAACGAGTTGCTGCCGCTGGCTGGAAAAAACTGTGACGACGTCAAATTGGCCCTGCGTGAACAGGTCACCCGCCGGCCGTTTGTGCGTTCGTCCAGTCTGGTGTGGGAGGACAACCTCTATTGCAGTTCGTTGTTCGGTGACTCGCAGCAGAAGGTCAGCGGCGACGACTTTGTGCAGGGCAAGTTGTGGCTCATGCATGGCAACCCGGTCACCCCCGATACTGCCGTGCTGGTGTATCGCGCCAGTGAGGGAAAAGGGGCCGCACTGACGACGCTGGACGGCTACCACTTGACCAACATGTTGCGCCTGATAGGTCGCGATACAATACTGCTGTTGCAAGTGGGGCCAAATTGGTTGTCCGTCGACGGCAAAGTTCACGAAGGCGCCTTGCCCGCCTTGCCCCTGGCTGAAAGCGTACTCACGTCCTCGCGCTATGCCTTTACAGTCGCAGCCGGTTTCCCCAAGGGAGAAAACTGGCGCTACATGGCCAGCGAATACCCACCGCTGTTCAGCTTGCTGATTTTTTTTGGCGTGGCATCGGGCGCCATCGGATATGTCTTGCAACGGCGCTCCTGGTCTCCTACGCACGAGATGCAGCGAGCCCTGGCAGCCGAGGAGTTTGTGCCCTGGTTTCAGCCAGTGGTGCATGGCGATACCCGGAAGTGGTCTGGCACTGAAGTGTTGATGCGCTGGAAACATCCTAAAGAAGGGCTGGTACGGCCCGATCTGTTCATCCCGTTCGCCGAAGACTCAGGGTTGATCGTGCCCATGACCCGCTCACTGATGCGACAGACCGCACAGCTGCTTGGACCTGTTTCGTCGTCTTTTTCCGAACCCTTTCACATCGGCATCAATATCACCGCCAGCCACTGCAAGGACCTGGAACTGGTCAAGGACTGTCGTGAGTTTCTCAGCGCCTTTGCACCCGGTTCCATCTACCTGGTGCTGGAACTCACCGAGCGTGAATTGATCAAGCCCAGCGCCATTACGCTTGAGCTTTTTGAACAACTTCATGCACTGGGCGTGATGATCGCGATTGACGACTTTGGTACCGGGCATTCCAGCCTGGGTTATCTGCGACAGTTCAACGTGGACTTCTTGAAAATCGACCAGAGTTTCGTGGCCATGATCGGCATCGATGCCCTTTCACGACACATTCTGGATACCATCATCGAACTGTCGGCCAAGCTCGACCTGGGGATCGTCGCCGAAGGCGTGGAAACCGAAGAACAAAGAGACTATCTGACCGCCCACGGCGTGAACTTCCTGCAAGGTTATCTGTTCGGTCGACCGATGCCCGGCACTGAATTCATTAACGCATTAACCCACCATTAACTAATGGTTTTAGGCGACACCCATCGACAACGCGCACCAAATTGAATCAAAAGACTACTGTTGTTACATGAAGAAAACGTCAGGATTTACTCTTGGCCAATTAACTACTACAATTTTTCATACCTGTGCAATATGGGCAGGTGAGCCACTATCACCGAGTCGCTTCAAGGCTCTTGGCTTATAGCTTTGTTTGCGGTTGGTATCAGCCAAACACACTATTGGAGTAAAGATATTGTCCAGACTCGCTGAATTTCGTGCAGCTGAAAAGGCCCTTCAGGAGCAGCTAAAGCAGCTGGAATCGCTGAAGAACGATGCCGGGCTCAAGAAAGAAATCGAATTCGAAGAAAAGCTCCAGGGACTGATGAAAACCTACGGCAAGAGCCTGCGTGACATCATCGCCATCCTCGATCCGAACCCGGCAAAATCCGGTCTGCAACAAGCAAAAGCGCCTAAAACCCGCCGCGCTCGCGTGGTTAAGGTCTATCAAAACCCCCACACCGGTGAACTGATTGAAACCAAGGGTGGCAACCACCGCGGGCTGAAAGCCTGGAAGGAACAATACGGTGCCGCCACTGTTGATTCCTGGTTGCGCGGTTAAGGCTTGCGGTTATAAAAAAGCCCTGCCAATGCAGGGCTTTTTCATGGATACCCACTCAACGCAACGATCTGCCAGGATCAACTCGCAACTTACTGATTAACTTTGTGCTTATTGCCTTTAGGTATCTAAAAATGTCGGAAACCGACAAAACCCGCTGACGCGTAAACCACGCGACTAAAGTTTCAGGCTGTTACGGACGGCCTCGATTTCTTCCTGACTTGCCTTATAAGCCTCGGCCTGCCCCGCGTACGAAAGAACATAGGCTTTATCCTCGCTCACTGCCCCCACCAATGTTTGCGACAGCACGTGCCGCCCGTTTTGGGTAATGGTGCAGGTTGTTTCCAGTGCCGACAGGCGGCTCAATGTCGCGGGATGTATTGTGTTGCAGACACTTTGATAACCGCTTTGAAAGAAGTCTTTTTGTACCGCCTTGCGCATCTCCAGCAAAACACCCTGCACATTGACTTGATGACCGCTCTCGACTTGAGTCATCGTCAACTCCATGACCATGACGGGCGTGCCGCTTTGATCGTTTTTGACCGCACGTTGACGGGAAACAGCCGGGGTCGCGCCTTCTTGCGCTAGGTTTTCGACTTCCCACCCTCGTGGCCACGGTACTTGAGGCGCCTCTGCGTGAACGCTGGCCACTGCTGCAAAGACACCCAGCAGGACAAAGATCGGCTTACAGAATCGAACCATTGCACTAAACACTCACGAATTGAACCTTAAAGTCTGAGCCTCGCCCGCCTGTCAGGCAATAGCAGACCGTTTAGGTTTGGTGATGTCAGAGCCCTTGCGTATTATTGTGACCATTCGTTAGCCCCACTTATTTTCCGGAGGGCCCATGAGCCTGCACGAATTGAACACCTTCCCAGGCGTCACCGCCCAGCCTGACACCGCCACCCAGGAGTTCGTCTTCAACCACACCATGCTGCGGGTCAAGGACATCACAAAGTCCCTGGATTTCTACACGCGCATCCTTGGGTTCTCGCTGGTGGAAAAACGCGATTTCCCGGAAGCGGAATTCAGCCTGTATTTCCTGGCTCTGGTCGACAAGAAGCAGATCCCGGCCGACGCTGCCGCTCGCACAGAGTGGATGAAGTCGATACCTGGCATTCTGGAACTGACCCACAACCACGGCACCGAGAACGACCCTGATTTCGCCTACCACAACGGCAACACCGACCCGCGTGGTTTTGGTCATATCTGCATCTCCGTTCCGGACATTCGCGCGGCGTGCGAACGTTTTGAAGCGCTGGGCTGCGACTTTCAGAAGCGCTTGAATGATGGGCGCATGAAGAGCCTGGCCTTCATCAAGGACCCGGATGCTTACTGGGTTGAAATTATCCAGCCTGCTCCGCTGTAAACCAACTGCGCAAGGCACACAAAAAACCCCATGATCACTCATGGGGTTTTGTGTTTTCAGCGACGACGTTCAGGCCGGGGCCGAAGTCCGGATCAGGTGATCGAATGCGCTCAAGGAAGCCTTCGCACCCTCACCCACCGCAATCACGATCTGCTTGTACGGCACGGTGGTCACGTCACCGGCGGCGAATATGCCCGGCATCGACGTTTCACCGCGAGCATCGACGATGATCTCGCCACGTGGCGACAGCTCGATAGTGCCCTTGAGCCAATCGGTGTTAGGCAGCAAGCCGATCTGCACGAAGATGCCTTCTAGGTTGACCGTGTTGAACTCGCCCGAATCACGATCCTTGTAGACCAGACCGGTCACCTTCTGGCCATCACCCTTCACTTCACTGGTCAGTGCGCTGGTAATGACGGTGACGTTCGGCAGGCTGAACAGTTTGCGTTGCAACACCGCGTCAGCGCGCAGCTTGCTGTCGAACTCCAGCAGCGTGACGTGGCTGACGATACCGGCCAGGTCGATGGCCGCTTCAACGCCGGAGTTACCGCCACCGATCACCGCCACGCGTTTGCCCTTGAACAGCGGACCGTCGCAGTGCGGGCAGAAACAGACGCCTTTGGCTTTGTATTCCTGCTCGCCCGGCACGCCCATTTCACGCCAGCGCGCACCCGTGGCAAGAATCAGCGCCTTGGTTTTCAGCGTTGCGCCGCTTTCAAAACGGACTTCGTGCAACTCGCCGGAATTTTTCGCCGGGATCAGTGCCGTGGCACGTTGCAAGTTCATGATATCGACGTCGTATTGTTTGACGTGCTCTTCGAGCGCGCTGGCCAGTTTCGGCCCTTCGGTTTCCTGCACGGAGATGAAGTTTTCGATGGCCATGGTGTCGAGCACCTGCCCACCAAAACGCTCTGCCGCCACGCCGGTGCGAATGCCCTTGCGCGCCGCGTAGATAGCCGCTGCTGCACCCGCTGGACCACCACCGACGACCAATACATCAAAGGCTTCTTTGGCGCTGAGCTTCTCGGCTTGACGCTCGACACCAGTGGTGTCGAGCTTGGCGAGGATTTCTTCCAGGCCCATGCGCCCCTGGCCGAAGTTCACGCCGTTCAGGTAAACACTGGGCACCGCCATGATCTGGCGTTCATCGACTTCGGCCTGGAACAGCGCACCGTCAATGGCGACGTGGCGGATGTTGGGGTTCAACACGGCCATCAGGTTCAGCGCCTGGACCACGTCCGGGCAGTTCTGGCAGGACAGCGAGAAGTACGTCTCGAAGCTGAACTCGCCTTTGAGTGAGCGAATCTGTTCGATCACTTCAACGCTGGCCTTCGAAGGGTGGCCGCCGACTTGCAGGAGCGCCAACACCAACGAGGTGAATTCGTGGCCCATCGGGAGGCCGGCAAAGCGCAGGCTGATGTCGGCGCCAGGGCGATTGATCGAGAACGATGGCTTGCGTGCATCATCACCGTTATCGAGCAAGGTAATTTGGGTGGAAAGACTGGCAACGTCTTTCAACAGGTCGAGCATTTCCCGGGATTTCGCACCGTCGTCGAGGGAAGCAACGATCTCGATCGGCTGGGTGACCCGTTCCAGGTACGATTTCAACTGGGCTTTAAGATTGGCGTCCAACATACGGGCGATTTCCTTTCTGGTATTTCATGAAAAACAGACATAAAAAAACGCCCGAGCGAATCTCGCCCGGGCGTTTTTGGGGGCGGTTGCAGCTTACTTAAGTGCGGAAACCCGCCCTGATGTTGCGACCCACAGACTTAGATCTTGCCGACCAGGTCCAGGGACGGAGCCAGAGTGGCCTCGCCTTCTTTCCACTTGGCTGGGCAAACCTGGCCTGGGTGAGCAGCGACGTACTGGGCAGCCTTGATCTTGCGCAGCAACTCGGAAGCGTCACGGCCAACGCCGCCATCGTTCAGTTCAACGATTTTGATCTGGCCTTCAGGGTTGATCACGAAGGTGCCACGGTCAGCCAGGCCTGCGTCTTCGATCAGCACGTCGAAGTTGCGGGAGATGGCGTGAGTCGGGTCGCCGATCATGGTGTACTGGATTTTGCCGATGGCTGGCGAAGTGTTATGCCAGGCAGCGTGGGCAAAGTGGGTATCGGTGGAAACGCTGTAGATCTCGACGCCCAGTTTCTGGAACGCGTCGTAGTTATCAGCCAGGTCTTCCAATTCGGTCGGGCAAACGAAGGTGAAGTCAGCCGGGTAGAAGAAAACGACAGACCATTTGCCTTTCAGGTCAGCGTCCGACACTTGAACGAAGTCGCCATTTTTGTAGGCGGTAGCATTGAACGGTTTAACTTGGCTGTTGATGATAGGCATCGATGACTCTCCGTCAGGGTTGAAAAGTTGGGTTAACAAGTTGATGGGGTGAATCCTACCCACTCGATCCCCGGATGGCTCATTGGCAAACCTCATGCTGCTGATTTGTTTTCGCTATTAACCGACGGTATTAATAGAAGAAAACGTGATCTACAGCGTCAAGGGCTTTTCCTTGAGTTGAGCCATACCGAGAAACGGGCTCGCTTCAACATAGCGCATGGCGGACTTCATATCCTTCCAGCCCACGTAACTCATCAACGACTTCAAGTCCCAACCGCTCTGATGAGCCCAACTGGCAAAACCGCGGCGCAGGGAGTGGCTGGTGTAGTGCTCGGCGGAAATGCCTGCACGCTTCAGCGCCTGGCGCAATAGCGGGATGACGCTGTTGGCGTGCAACCCCTCCTCGCTCAAGTGACCCCAGCGGTCGATGCCTCTAAACACCGGCCCGCGAACCAATGCAGCCTCGGTGATCCACTGGATGTAGGCGTTCACCGGACAAAGGCGCTGCAAGGCTGGGGTCTGGTAAGTCTTGCCAAGGTTCTCGCGATCGCTCTTGGTGCGCGGCAAGTAAAGCGTGATGCCCGAACTGGCGATCGCCTGAACGTGCTCGATCTGTACACGGCACAGCTCATCACTGCGAAACCCGCGCCAGAATCCCAGGAGAATCAGCGCCATGTCGCGCCTTGCTCTTAACAGAGCCGGTTGATCATCTTGAGATTTGGCGGTCTGCGCTTCCAGCTCCAGCCACGCAACCACCTGCTCCAGGTGCTGAAGTTGCAAAGGTTCGGCCTGTTTCTCCTGAGCCGGGTGCAACGCGCGAATGCCCTTGAAGACCTTGCGCACCACCGGCGCCTTGGTCGGATCGGCAAACCCCTGGCTGTTGTGCCATTGCGCCAGCGCCGACAAACGCAACTTCAGCGTGTTGATCGACAACTCCCCGGCATACGCCACCAGATAGCGCGCAACGCTGTCGGCGGTGGCCGGCAGAAACCCGCCCCACGTGACTTCGAAATGCTCAATGGCTGCCCGGTAGCTGCGCCGGGTGTTATCGCGCGTGGCGGCCTGAAGGTATCGATCCAGATCAGTCATGAGCTCAATTCTCTAAAACGTACCGCGTTGACGGGCGCAATCGTGCCGTGCACTGCATGACACGGGGTAATACCAGTATATCCCGCATGACAAACTGACATCATTTAACTTTATCATTCAGATGGTACACTGTGTACTTTAGTGGCATGTACCACAGTACGAAATCGTAGGAGAACTCATGGCTCGTGGCGGCGTAAATAAAGCAGTGGTGCAAGCAGCACGGTTGGCGATACTCGCCCGTGGCGAGAACCCAAGCATCGATGCAGTGCGGATCGAAATGGGCAACACTGGCTCGAAAACCACGATCCATCGCTACCTGAAGGAACTGGATGACGGTCGCGAACGGGCCGAGCCCGTGACAGAAGCCATCGATGACGAGCTGACGGACCTGGTTTCGCGCCTGGCCCATCGCCTGAAAGAGAAGGCCCAGGAATCTATCGACCAGGCTCGCGAGCAGTTCGACCAGCAGCGCAAAGCACTGGAAAACCAGCTCACAGAAGCCCAGGAAGCCAATGCCGAATTGCATCAACAGTACGAGATGCAAAGCCTGGCGCTGACCCAGGAATCCGAGTCACTGCAAGAAACCCGCTCTATGCTGCAAACCGAGCAAACCCGCAACGCCGGCTTGAATCAGGCGCTGGCTGGCTTCGAATTGCGCTTGCAGGACAAGGACGAGCAGATTCGCTCACTGGAAGAAAAACACCTGCACGCCCGCGAGGCCCTGGAGCACTACCGCAATGCCGTCAAGGAGCAGCGCGAGCAGGAACAAAGCCGCCACGAAAGCCAGGTTCAGCAGATTCAGATGGAGCTGCGTCAGGCGCAGCAAAGCGCGATGGTGCGCCAGGACGAGATTACGCAGTTACACCGCGACAATGAGCGCTTGTTCACCGAAAACCGCGGATCTCAGAGGGAGCTGAGCCTGCTGCAGGATCAACTCAAGCAAACCAATAGCCGGCAGGACCAACTGCTGGAACAGGTCAACCGCATCGATAGCGAACGTACCCTCCTCCAGGAACGCTTGCGCGTCGCCCTGCTGGAAAGTCAGTCGCTGAAGCAAAGTGTCGACGAGCAGTCGCAGGCTAACAAAGCATTGGAAGTTGAATTGCTCAAGACTCAGGCGAGCCTCGATGAAAGCGTGCGCCTGGCGGCGGCGGCTGCAACAGCGCCAGACGCAGCTAAGGACGATTAACCGGCGACAGGCGTACGCATGGTGACGAACTCTTCAGCCGCCGTCGGGTGCACCCCGATGGTTTCGTCGAAATCGCGCTTGGTCGCCCCTGCCTTCAAGGCAATCGCCAAGCCCTGGACGATCTCACCAGCATCCGGTCCTACCATGTGGCAACCCAATACCTTGTCGGTCTTGGCATCCACTACCAACTTCATCAACGTGCGCTCCTGGCATTCAGTCAGGGTCAGCTTCATCGGGCGGAAACGGCTTTCGTAGATCACCACCTCGTGGCCGGCTTCTCGCGCGTCTTCTTCGCTCAAGCCAACGGTGCCAATGTTCGGCAGGCTGAACACGGCGGTCGGAATCATCTTGTAATCCACCGGGCGATATTGCTCAGGCTTGAACAAGCGTCGAGCCACGGCCATGCCTTCAGCCAAGGCAACTGGCGTCAGCTGCACACGACCGATCACATCGCCGAGCGCCAGGATCGACGGTTCAGCCGTCTGATACTGATCATCGACCTCGACAAAACCTTTCTTGTCGAGTGTGACACCGGTGTTTTCCAACCCGAGGTTATCGAGCATCGGACGCCGGCCAGTCGCGTAGAACACGCAATCCGCCTCTAGCTCGCGACCATCCTTGAGCGTCACCTTCAGACTGCCATCAGGCTGCTTGTCGATACGTTCAATATCGGAGTTGAATTGCAGGTCCATGCCACGCTTGGTCAGCTCTTCCTGCAAATGCTTGCGCACCGCACCGTCAAAACCGCGCAGGAACAGCTCACCGCGATACAGCAATGTGGTCTGGGCGCCCAACCCATGGAAGATGCCGGCGAACTCAACGGCAATATACCCGCCGCCGACCACCAGAACGCGCTTTGGCAGCTCTTTGAGGAAGAACGCCTGGTTGGAGCTGATTGCATGTTCGTGCCCCGGGATTTCCGGGATCTGTGGCCAGCCACCGGTCGCAATCAGAATGTTTTTAGCGGTGTGGCGCTCGCCATTGATCTCGACCGTGTGCGGATCGACGATTTTGGCGTGACCTTCATGCAAGGTGACGCCGCTGTTGACCAGCAGGTTGCGGTAAATGCCGTTCAGGCGATTGATTTCACGGTCCTTGTTGGCGATCAGCGTGGCCCAATCAAACTGCGCCTCGCCCAGCGTCCAGCCAAAACCGGACGACTGTTCGAAGTCTTCGGCGAAGTGCGCACCGTAGACCAGCAACTTCTTCGGCACACAGCCGACATTAACACAGGTGCCGCCCAGATAGCGGCTCTCGGCCACGGCCACTTTCGCGCCAAAACCGGCGGCAAACCGCGCAGCTCGCACACCACCGGAACCGGCGCCAATCACGTACAAATCAAAATCAACGGCCATTTTCAATCTCCTCGGCAGTCCACAAGCATACCCGCAGACGTTCGCCGGGCAAGTGTTGCAAACGATATGGGGCCAGAAAATGAAAAAGCCACCCGAAGGTGGCTTTTTCAGTACAAGCAGGTCAAACGCTATCAGTAAGCCTTGCCAGTCTTGTAAAAGTTTTCGAAGCAGAAGTTGGTCGCATCGATGTAGCCTTCAGCACCACCGCAGTCGAAACGCTTGCCTTTGAACTTGTAGGCCATCACACAGCCGTTCTGGGCTTGCTTCATCAGGGCGTCGGTGATTTGGATTTCACCACCCTTGCCTGGCTCAGTTTGTTCGATCAGGTCGAAGATGTCCGGAGTCAGGATGTAGCGACCGATGATCGCCAGGTTCGACGGCGCATCTTCCGGCTTTGGTTTTTCGACCATGCTGTGAACGCGATAAATATCATCGCGAATCATCTCGCCGGCAATAACGCCGTACTTGTGAGTCTCTTGTGGGTCGACTTCCTGAATAGCGACGATCGAGCAGCGGAACTGCTTGTACAGCTTGACCATCTGGGTCAGAACGCCGTCACCTTCAAGGTTTACGCACAAGTCATCCGCCAGCACCACGGCGAACGGTTCGTCACCGATCAGTGGGCGACCGGTCAGGATCGCATGACCCAGGCCTTTCATTTCGGTTTGACGGGTGTAGGAGAACGAGCAGTTGTCGAGCAACTTGCGGATGCCGACCAGGTATTTCTCTTTGTCGGTACCTTTGATCTGGTTTTCCAGCTCATAGCTAATGTCGAAGTGGTCTTCCAGAGCACGCTTGCCACGACCGGTAACGATGGAAATTTCGGTCAAACCGGCATCCAGAGCTTCTTCAACGCCGTACTGGATCAGTGGCTTGTTTACCACCGGCAGCATTTCTTTGGGCATGGCTTTAGTCGCTGGCAGGAAGCGAGTACCGTAACCGGCTGCTGGGAACAAGCATTTCTTGATCATATAAGTCCTTGAAAGGGCTGTGTGTACGAGTTTCGGCGCAGTCTAATCAGGCGGCGTGCACCTTACAATGCCCCGCACTGGCTAACCGATGCCAACATAGAGAAATATTCCCGCGGATAGTTCCGCATATTGCTGCGCAGATTGTTCCGTTGCCTCTAATAGATAGCAGATAACCCGGAACCTGCACTGGCGATCCCGCCAGGCATGCAATCGCACCACCATACGCCCATCAGCACTCTCTGGGTGCATTTGGCGCTATCATGGCGCAATTGAACAAGCCAACGAGGCAGATAGATGTCGGAAGCAAAAAGCATCAACGGGTTCCTGATCAAACAGAAAGACGGCCAATGGTGGATAGAGAACTTCGGCGGCACCGAGACTATCACCGGCCCGTTCCCTACCGAAGCACTGGCGATTGAAGTGGCATCCGTATTGCAGCTCGAACACCCAACCGTCAAACGCCGCGGTAAAGACAAGACTTGATCTGAACCGGTTTCTGACCAGGCCCTGCTTTGCGCAGGGCTTTTTTGTGGCCACCTGCAAAGAAGTGGCCCTTCGCTATAACCTTTTGATGCCAGCGCTGTCACAGGCTTAGCCCCATCATCCTGACGACGACCACGACATGACTAAATTTTTGCCTCTGATTGCAGTATTGGCCCTGAGCGGCTGCGCCACCTCAGAAACCGCTTACCTGAAAAACGGTGAACAGGGGCTGGCCATCGATTGCTCCGGCGAAGCCAACTCCTGGGCCACCTGCTATGAAAAAGCCGATGCCTCCTGCGCTGGCACCGGCTACCGAATCGTCGGGACCGATGGCACGCCGTCAACCAAGGAAAGCGACAAGACCCTGGGCGTTGACGTTGGCAACTTCAAGAACCGCAGCGTCGTGGTGGTCTGCAAGTAAGCCCGACGCTACATATGGATTTCAGCGAACTTGATCCCGAGACCGCGCACGGTCTCGATCAAGTCGTCGAGACGGCTGAAAGATTCCACTTCGTCGTTATCGTCCACCAGAAAATAACTGCGCCCGGCGCTTTTCTTGAAAAACACGATCCACTCCCCTGGATTCGCCGGATTCTGAATCACGTGGGTGGCAGAGATGTGACCCTCTGCATGTCGCTCCCGAACTTGCTCTCGCTTCATGCCTGACTCCAGAAATGACAATGCCGTCAAAGCACAGCCTTGACGGCATCGATGTAGATTGTCGCTAGTCTATCAGCCGGAAATACAGGTATTCGCTGCTTTCTGCACGTCCTTGGGACGCACCGGCACATTGGACATACGCTCATGCAGCTTGATGCTGCTGCCACCGGAGCGCTCTTCAATATCAAAGACGGCAGCCGGGTCTGACGAAAACTTCGCCGGAACAATCACGCGCACCCCATCTTTGTGCGGCTCAACTTGCAATGCACCACGGCTATCGGCCAGTTGCTCAACCAGGCACTGGGCATACTCATGGGGCTTCTTGCCTGAGATCACGTTCATGGTCGGCAGCGTCTCGTTGATCTCCGTAACACTGGCACAGCCACTCACGACTAACGCCAACGGCAGGACTAGCACACCCCATTTCATACAAAACCTCCGATAAAGACCCTCGGACAGCACAAATGCTGATTTTCTCCGAGGCGCCCCGCTTTTATCGCTCACAGAATTCCGATTAACTGTTTTTAATTGTCAAAGCGAACCATGACGACCCGATAATAACCTGTCCGGGCTGATAAACTGCGCCAATCGACCATGCTATCGTTTTGATTTTGTAGAAAAAGCCCATCTGGAGGCGCCTCATGAAATTTATCCACCAGCGCGAGCACCTCAATGAAGACGACATCGTCGTCATCCAGTGCTCCCAAACGTGCAACATCCGCTTGATGAACGACGCCAACTTCCGCAGTTTCAAGAACGGCGGCCGTCACACTTACCACGGCGGTGCATTCGATACCTTCCCGGCCCGGATTACCGCGCCGAGCACCGGTTTCTGGAACATCACCATCGACACGGTCAACCGCCGACCGATCAGCGTGACCCGCAAGCCGACCCTGACTCACTCGATCAAGATCATCCGTCGCTCCAGCACGAAACTCAGCTGAGTAACGCCCCGCACACGAAACAAGGCAGGTATGACCGTGGCTCAAACGACCAAATACGTCATCAAATACAAACTCAATGGTGAACGCCGCTTCGAGTTTGCCCAGCTTGAAAACGGCACCGCCGAAGAAGCCAAGGCTGCGCTCGACGCCATTCATGGCCAGAGCGACGATGTCATCAGCGAGATCAGCGTCAGCAAAGCCCTGTAACAGCCCCCGGAGCGACAGCATGGATGTCTGCTCCCGTGTCTGGAGTTTGACCGCAAGCGCCGGAGTGTTCGCCCCGCCGCCGCTGCCTAGACTGGCCACCTCAACCTTTGGTTAGGAGTCAGAACATGCTGGAGCAACAACTCGATCAGGATGGCTGCGCCATTATCAGATCGCTCCTGAGCGCCGAAGACTGCGACAAGATCAGCGCCTTCTACGCGCAGCCCGGGCTATTTCGTTCACAGGTGATCATGGCTCGTCACGGTTTTGGCCGCGGCGAGTACAAATACTTCAAATACCCTCTGCCGGATCCCGTCACTCGCCTGCGCAGCGAGCTCTACCCCAGTCTGGTGCCGATTGCCAATCGCTGGCACGAATGCATGGGCCTGCCAACGCGATTTCCCGCCACGCATGAAGCCTTTCTGCAGCGCTGCCATGCCGCCGGTCAGGAACGCCCGACACCCTTGTTGCTGCAATATGGTCCGCAGGACTACAACTGCCTGCATCAGGACCTGTACGGCGAACATGTCTTTCCGTTGCAAGTGGCGATTCTTCTGTCAGAACCTGACGAAGATTTCACCGGTGGCGAATTTGTGCTCACCGAGCAACGTCCACGAATGCAGTCACGCCCTCTGGTCATGGACCTGAAGAAAGGCGATGCCTTGATCTTTGCCGTCAGCCAGCGGCCGGTCAAAGGTGTTCGCGGGTATCACCGGGTGAACATGCGCCACGGCATCAGTCGCCTGCACAGCGGAAAACGGCATACCCTTGGAATTATCTTTCACGATGCGTTATGAGCCATGAGCCCCTCTACCTTGGATTTGTTTGCCGACATCGCCCCCGAGCAACCGCCACGGCGCGAGCAGATCAGTGAACAAGCCTGCGTCTTGCGCGGCTTTGCGCTGCCCTGGCTGGACTCGTTATTGGTCGCGCTGGACGCGATTCTGACGGCCGCGCCGTTTCGGCAGATGGTCACCCCCGGCGGTTTCACCATGTCTGTGGCCTTGAGCAGTTGCGGAGCCCTGGGCTGGACCACCGACCGAAGCGGCTACACCTACACGTCCAAAGACCCACAGACCGGACAGCCCTGGCCTGCGATGCCAGAGGTGTTTTTCGAACTGGCCCAAGCCGCGGCACGCGAAGCAGGATTCGCGGATTTTGTTCCAGATTCGTGCCTGATCAACCGCTATGTCCCCGGCACCAAAATGTCTTTGCACCAAGATAAAGACGAACGTTCCTACGCAGCGCCGATCGTTTCAGTATCGCTAGGGCTGCCGGCGACATTCCTGTTCGGTGGTTTTAAGCGCAGCGATAAAAGCCAGCGTGTAGCCCTGTTGCATGGCGATATTGTGGTCTGGGGTGGCGTCGACCGCTTGCGCTATCACGGCGTACTGCCGATCAAGGATGGGTATCATCCGAGGCTGGGGGAACAACGGATCAACTTCACCTTTCGCACCGCCGGATGAATCGCTCGAATTTGACCGCAAGACCCGGAGTGCCACGCCCCTCCCGCCTGATTAATCTGAATGAAACGGGTCAATGGAACTACAGTCATGACAACTCATTCGACTAAAACAGCTACCGAAATCGATCCTCGCTGGGCCGCCGTCGTTGCGCGCGATCCAGCCGCAGACGGGCAGTTTGTCTACGCAGTAAAAACCACCGGCATCTATTGCCGCCCGAGCAGCCTGGCGCGCTTGCCGAACCCGCAGAACGTCGAGTTTTTCGACACGCCGGAGCAAGCCCAGGCAGCCGGTTATCGTCCCAGCAAACGTGCAGCTAAGGACCACAGTGATGTTGCCGCCCAACACGCGGCCACCGTGTCAGCCGCCTGCCGGCACATCGAATCCGCCGACAATCTGCCGGCACTCAATGACCTGGCGGACGCAGCGGGCCTCAGCAGCTTTCACTTCCATCGAGTGTTTAAAGCCATCACCGGGCTGACACCCAAGGGTTACGCCACGGCGCATCGCTCACGCAAGGTTCGTGATCGTCTGGCCGATGGCGGCTCGGTCACCGATGCCTTGTACGACGCTGGCTTCAATTCCAACAGTCGTTTCTATGAAGCGGCGGATAATCTGCTCGGCATGAAGCCGGGTGACTATCGCGCTGCCGGGCAAAACAACGACATCCGCTTTGCCGTCGGCCAGTGTTCTCTGGGGGCCATTCTGGTGGCGCAAAGTGAACGCGGGGTGTGTGCGATTCTGCTGGGGGATGATCCGCATCAACTGGTCTGCGATCTGCAGGACAAGTTTCGGCGTGCCAATCTGATCGGTGCCGATCATGTGTTCGAGCAACTGATCGCTCAGGTGGTAGGTTTTATCGAAGCGCCGGCCCTTGGTCTGGATTTGCCGCTGGATGTGCGTGGCACTGCGTTCCAGGAGCGTGTCTGGCAAGCTCTGCGTGAGATTCCCGCCGGCTGCACGGCTAGCTATGCCGAGATCGCCCAACGCATCGGGTCGCCGAAAGCCGTGCGCGCCGTGGCACAGGCCTGCGGTGCGAACAGCCTGGCGGTGGCGATTCCTTGCCACCGCGTGGTGCGCAGCGACGGCAATCTGTCGGGCTATCGCTGGGGGGTTGAGCGCAAGCGCCTGTTGCTGGAACGCGAGACGCGCTGATCAGCGATTGACATCGACCACCACCCGCCCGCGCAACTGCCCGGCCAGCAGGCGCGGCGCGGCATCGATGGCTTCGCTCAAACCGATTTCATGACTGATCAGCGGCAACAACGCGAAGTCCAGATCCTTGGCCAGTCGATTCCAGGCCAGTACTCGCTTGGCCTTGGGCTGGGTCACGCTGTTGATCCCGGCCAAGGTCACGCCACGCAGAATGAACGGGGCGACCGAGGCCGGGAAGTCCATGCCTTGCGCCAGACCGCACGCCGCTACTGTGCCATTGGCCTTGGTGCTGGCACAGGCATTGGCCAGCGTGTGGCTGCCGACCGAGTCAATCACCGCCGCCCAACGCTCCTTGGCGAGCGGTTTGCCGGGTTCAGACAAGGTGGCGCGGTCGATGATTTCGCTGGCGCCCAGTTGTTTCAGATAATCGTGTTCCGAGGTGCGACCCGTGGAAGCGACGACGCGGTAGCCCAGCTTGCTCAGCAACGCGATGGCAAAACTGCCGACACCGCCGTTGGCACCGGTCACCAGCACTTCACCTTGATCCGGCGTCACGCCGTTATGCTCCAGCGCCAAAACACTCAGCATTGCCGTGTAGCCGGCAGTACCGATGGCCATGGCTTGGGCGGCGGTAAATGCCTTCGGCAGCGGGATCAGCCAGTCGCCGTTCAAACGCGCCTTCTGCGCCAATCCACCCCAGTGCCCTTCGCCCACCCCCCAGCCATTGAGGATCACTTGATCACCGGCCTTGTAGTCCGGGTGATCGCTGGTTTCGACCGCGCCTGCCAGATCGATCCCCGGCACCATCGGGAATCTTCGCACCACCGGACTGCTGCCGGTGATTGCCAGGCCATCCTTGAAGTTCAGCGTGCTGTAGGCCACGCGGACCGTTACATTTCCTTCGGGCAATTGATCGTCATTGATCTCTTGCAGTGTGGCCCGATAACCGCTGTCGTCTTTGTCGATCAAAATACCCTTGAACATCGTCGCCTCTCAATGGAACCAATCAGGATGTGGAACCCTTGAAATACCATAAAGAAACATTTCGCCGTACAAGACTTTAAGCCAAACCGCTGACCAGCCAAAAGTCGACTGGCCCTTCACCCTCGATAGCTGGTAAAAAACCGGTTCAACCGTCCCTGCCCTGTTTTGACGTCGGAGAATTATTGAATGAGCGAATGGCCAGACACCCGCATTCTTGACCTGCTCGGGATCGAGCTGCCGATCATCCAGGCCCCTATGGCCGGCGCCAATGGATCGGCCATGGTCATCGCCGCAAGTAACGCCGGTGGCCTGGGCTCGATGCCTGCAGCAATGCTGAGCATCGAGCAACTGCGCGATGAGCTGAAGACAATTCGCCAGCACAGCCAGCGCCCGTTCAACATCAACTATTTCTGCCATCAACCTCCGGCCCCGGATGAGCAACGCGCCCAGGATTGGAAGAACCTGCTCGAACCTTACTACCGGGAACTGGGTGCTGATTTCGATTCGCCGCCTCCGGTTTCAAATCGTGCTCCGTTCGATGCCGCTGCCTGCGCGGTCGTCGAAGAGTTTCGCCCTGAAGTCGTCAGTTTTCACTTCGGCCTGCCGGAACGATCCTTGCTCGACCGGGTGAAAGCCACCGGCGCAAAGATCCTTTCCTCAGCGACCACGGTTGAGGAAGCCCTCTGGCTGGAACAGCACGGCTGCGACGCAATTATCGCCATGGGTTACGAGGCCGGCGGTCACCGCGGGATGTTCCTCAGTGAAGATCTGAGCAGCCAGGTGGGGACGCTTGCCCTGGTGCCACAGATTGTCGATGCGGTGAACGTGCCGGTAATTGCGGCCGGGGGGATCAGCGATGCGCGCGGCGTTGCGGCGGCCTTTATGTTGGGCGCCTCAGCAGTGCAGGTGGGCACGGCTTATTTGTTCACGCCAGAAGCCAAAGTCAGCGCATCTCACTACAAAGCGCTACGCACCGCCAAAGAAAGCGAGACCGCTGTCACCAACATTTTCACCGGCCGCCCGGCACGCGGCATTCTCAATCGGGTGATGCGCGACATTGGCCCGATCAGCGATAAAGCGCCGAAGTTTCCACTCGCCGGCGGTGCGCTAATGCCGTTGCGAGCCAAGGATGAAGCGGATTTCAGCAACCTGTGGGCCGGGCAGGCGTTCAGGCTTAGCGCTGAAATGACGACGGCGGAGTTGACCCGACGCCTGGCGGATGAAGCACTGGCCAAGCTGCTCCGTCGATAAACCACACCCCTTAGCCGCTGCCGAAACATGCAGCAGCGGCTGCACCTCCATGCAACGGCATAAACCAACGCATTCCGTTTGAAGGCATTACGCTATATATTCTTCTATATAGCGCCTCACCCTTTGCTGCACTTGCCTATAACGGAGCCGTTTCATGACCCTGCGTGCCTCACGTTTTGCCCCCACTTGCCTCGCCAGCCTGCTTGCTGTATTTGCTTTCGGCTCCGCACACGCGGACGAAGTCCAGGTCGCTGTCGCGGCCAACTTCTCTGCTCCGATCCAGGCCATCGCTGCCGATTTCGAAAAAGACACCGGACACAAACTGGTCGCGGCTTATGGTGCCACCGGCCAGTTCTACACTCAGATCAAGAATGGCGCGCCGTTCGAAGTGTTCCTCTCGGCCGACGACACCACGCCGCAAAAACTTGAAACCGAAGGCGACACGGTCAAGGGTTCGCGCTTCACCTACGCCATTGGAACCCTGGCCTTGTGGTCGGCCAAAGACGGCTATGTCGATGCCAAGGGCAACGTGCTGAGCGACAATCGATACCAGCATCTGTCCATCGCCAACCCCAAGGCCGCACCTTACGGCCTCGCCGCGACTCAGGTACTGGCCAAGCTGGGCCTGACCGACAAGGTCAAGGACAAAATCGTTGAAGGCCAGAACATCACCCAGGCCTACCAATTCGTCTCAACCGGCAACGCCGAACTGGGTTTCGTAGCCTTGTCGCAGATCTTCAAAGACGGCAAAGTCATTGGCGGTTCGGCGTGGATCGTTCCAGCCGACATGCACGACCCGATCAGACAAGACGCGGTGATTCTCAACAAAGGCAAGGACAACCCGGCCGCCAAGGCACTGGTTGAGTACCTCAAGGGTCCGAAAGCCGCTGCTGTCATCAAATCCTACGGTTACCAACTCTAAATGACGCTGACGAGTGCCGATTTCTCCGCCATCTGGCTGACCCTAAAACTGGCGTCGCTGACGACTGCCATCCTGTTGGTCATCGGCACTCCGATTGCGTTATGGCTGTCGCGCACCCACTCCTGGCTGCGCGGCCCGGTCGGGGCGATCGTCGCCCTGCCCCTGGTCCTGCCGCCCACAGTGATTGGCTTTTATCTGTTGCTGGCGCTGGGGCCGCATGGCTTTGTTGGCCAGCTCACTCAATCGCTGGGGTTTGGCACCCTGACATTCAGTTTTGCGGGGTTGGTCGTTGGCTCGGTGCTGTATTCGATGCCATTCGTGATTCAACCACTGCAAAACGCGTTTTCCGCCATTGGCACTCGCCCTTTGGAAGTCGCCGCGACCTTGCGCGCCAATCCGTGGGACACCTTCTTCAGCGTGATCCTGCCGCTCGCACGACCGGGTTTTATCACGGCGGCGATTCTCGGCTTCGCCCACACCGTCGGCGAGTTCGGCGTGGTCTTGATGATCGGCGGCAACATTCCGGACAAGACGCGTGTGGTGTCGGTGCAGATCTACGACCATGTCGAGGCCATGGAATACGCCCAGGCCCATTGGCTGGCCGGGGCGATGCTGGTGTTTTCCTTTGCGGTGTTGCTGGTGCTCTACTCCAGCCGTAAAACCAAAGCAGGCTGGGGTTGATCATGATCGAGATGCGTTTGCAACTGAGCTATTCGGGCTTCGCCCTGGACCTGGACCTGCAATTGCCCGGTCGTGGCGTGACCGCGCTGTACGGACACTCGGGTTCGGGAAAAACCACCTGCCTTCGCTGCATCGCCGGACTGGAAAAAGCTCAACAGGGATTTATCCAGGTCAACGATGAGGTCTGGCAAGACAGCGAAAAGAAGATTTTCGTGCCGCCTCATAAACGTGCGCTGGGTTATGTCTTCCAGGAAGCCAGCCTGTTTCCCCATTTATCAGTAATGGCGAATCTGCAATTCGGCCTCAAGCGCATCCCGAAGCAGCAGCGCCGGGTCGACATGGGCCATGCCACGGAATTGCTGGGGATCGGGCATCTGCTGGAACGACACCCGCAGCACCTTTCCGGCGGCGAGCGGCAGAGGGTCGGCATCGCCCGCGCACTGCTCACCAGCCCGAAATTGCTGCTGATGGATGAACCGCTGGCGGCGCTGGACAGTCAGCGCAAAAACGAAATCCTGCCTTACCTGCAACGCCTGCACGATGAGCTGGACATTCCGGTGCTTTACGTCAGTCACTCGCAGGATGAGGTCGCCCGATTGGCCGACCATATCGTCTTGCTGAGCGAAGGCAAGGCGCTGGCCAGCGGCCCCATCGGCGAGACCCTCGCCCGTCTCGACTTGCCACTGGCGTTGGGCGATGACGCAGGGGTGGTGATCGAGGGACATGTCAGCGCGTATGACGCCCACTATCAATTGCTGACCCTGCAATTGCCCGAGACCGAACTGGGCATTCGCGTCGCCCATGCGCCCATGCCTCTGGGCCAGGCATTGCGTTGCAAGGTTCAAGCGCGCGATGTCAGCCTGAGCCTGCGAAGCGTCGAGCAAAGCAGCATCCTCAATCGCTTGCCGGTGACCGTGATCAGTGAAATCGGCGCCGACAACGCCGCCCATGTGCTGATCCGTCTGAACGCTGCCGGCACGCCACTACTGTCTCGTATCACCCGCTACTCCCGGGACCAGTTGGGCGTGCATCCCGGCCAGCAACTCTGGGCACAAATCAAAGCGGTGGCGGTGCTGGCCTGAGTCTTTTTGGCACCAACGACAAATGAGTGCGGTCAATGGCTGTACTGGCCCCTGATTTGTAGCCGAGGACGACTCGCCATGCCCGATACCACGCTGCCTGATGTACTGCCTCCCGACCTGCATTATGTCGAGGACACGCAGCCCGGAATCAGCCGAAAGCTGCTGCGTGGAAAATTTTGTTACTTCGATCCTGCGGGCCAGCGCATTACCGATCCGGACGAAATCAAACGCCTCAACGCCCTCGCAGTGCCCCCGGCTTATACCGATGTATGGATTTGCGCCGACCCGCGCGGCCATCTGCAAGCCACCGGCCGCGACGCTCGCGGTCGCAAGCAATACCGCTACCACGCACGCTGGCGCGAAGTGCGCGATGCCGACAAATATTCGCGCCTGCGCGATTTCGGCCTGGCGCTGCCGAAACTGCGCAAGCAGCTTGAAACCCTGTTGGCCGCGCCCGGCTTCAGCCGGGACAAGGTCATGGCAACCGTCATAACCTTGCTTGATGCGACGCTGATCCGGGTCGGCAACACGCAGTACGCCCGGGACAATCGTTCCTACGGCCTGACCACACTTCGCAGCCGTCACGTTGAGGTCAACGGCAGCGCCATTCGCTTCCAGTTCCGCGGCAAGAGTGGCGTCGAGCATCAGATCACCGTGAGAGACCGACGTCTGGCCCGGATCATCAAGCGTTGCCAGGAAATCCCCGGACAAAACCTGTTTCAATACCTGGACGAAAACGGCGAGCGACACACCGTCAGCTCCGCCGACGTCAACGCCTACCTGCAAACCCTCACCGGCGCCGATTTCACCGCCAAGGATTACCGCACCTGGGCGGGCAGTGTGATGGCGTTGTCGGTGTTGCGCGAATTGCAGTGGGAGCCTGAGTCGGATGCAAAACGCCAGGTTGTTCAAATGGTGAAGAACGTCGCCAGACAACTGGGCAACACGCCCGCGGTGTGCCGAAAATGCTACATCCACCCGGCGGTACTCGACGCGTACATGCTCGGTGCTCTGGCTGATTTGCCTCGACCAAGGTTGCGTAAAGGGCTCAGGCCAGAGGAAGTCGGGATGGCCATGTTCCTTGAACGCATGATCGCCAGCGCTGAAGCGACGAATTGACCTGTCTATTTTTTGCACGATCACAAAGAACTTCTATAGTTGATCTGAACAAGAATTAGCTACGGTGGCGCCATGGAAGACATTTTCGTTGTGAAACGTTGCAACAAGATCATCATTCATGGCCGCCGAGCCGGAGAAACCGTTCACCCACCGCCCGACGCCGCCGTCTGGTACCGCATCGCCGACACTCGAACGCAGGGTTTCATCGGTGACGGATTTGATGCGGAAGCCGATGCCAGGCGGGAATGCCAACGGTTGAACGCCACATTGCAAGTGATGGTCCGGCAAGGATGATGAAAAGGTACCTGTCTATTCCGGGTCTATACTAAAAAGCTGAAGGATCGGCGACCCCAACGGCAGAAAGCTCGCACTTGGCGGGCTATTTGCTGCCATTTTCCAGGTTCTTCAACGGAGGTGTTTTCCATGTCCGAAAAAGAGTCCATCACCACCCTCCTCACCCTGCTTGACTCGCGGCAGGCTCGACTTGCTGCCGCCTGCAAGGAAATTGCCGACTGGGTCGATCACCAGGGGGGGCACCCGACAGCCCTCAGAATTCGTGATCGGCTGAACGACATCGAAAAAGACACTCCCCTGATTCGAAACACGCTGTCGTCGTTAAAACCTGTCGACCCGCCTCTCCCACGGTTCAGATGATTCGCGCCGTACACGCGACGCGAGAACAGAGCCTGTTTCAGGACGCATGAACGGCGACCTTATTGTCACCGCGCATGTGCCTGCCTGAATGCCTGCGGCTACATCTTCCAACCCGGCTTGTGCCGGGCTTATTATTTGCGACATCTCTTTCACGCAGCCTTTACCACGCACGCCCTGCAGCGAGTCACTCCTTTGAAGAATCACCGTGGTCTGCCCGCATGCTGGCCTTTTTTTGCCCGCCGGGCAGCCATCGAACGCTGGCGTTTACGATGGGTCAAACAAGCACACGTCGCGAAGGAGACGTTCCATGATCACCCACTACAAAGTCAGCGGGCATCTGGCCTGCGGCCACAAAGGCAGCAACCTCACGTCCACCCGAGAACTGAACCGCGTGAAATGCAGAAGCTGCCGAAACACCGATGCGTACAAGGAAGCGCGCAAGGCGCAACGCAATGCAACACGCCGTGCCGCACGCAAAGCCAAAGCCACTCCCACCGCCAATGACTGGCGCGCCGCCTGGACCGAACGGCTGACCGCCATGGCCGGGTTGCAAAGACTGCCTCGTGGTTTTAGTGGCCAGCCTTTTGTGTAACAGGCTCATTCGACAGCGGGGTCGACTTCGTTCGACCCACTGCTGATCAACGCGCTAGCGGGCGCCATCACTTCAGCGAGCGACATGCGCTTGAATGCTTCGAACAGTCGCCGCCCCTCCTCAGGCGCGGTCGGTTTGCGTCCCCGACCCGATATCACGCATCACCGGCTGCGCTTGAGCGATGCCGTAATACTGCTCGAGCCGGTCTGAATAGACCTCGCGCAACGCTTGTGCATCCTGGGTAGCTATTCATGCCGTTTCTATAGTGCCGATGGGGTCCAGCGCGCACTTGGCCAACCCCGCGCGGGACTTCAGCGATTATGTGCGGCGCACCACGGACACGGGAGTTTGGGCGAGTGAACGTTGGGCTAATAAATCCGGCAAACATCCCGAATGAGATCAATACTCATCCTGTCATGTTGTGGACACTATGATGGGCCGCCGATTCGGCTTGACTCAGTTTCGTTCGAGGTGACGCCATGTTTTTGAAAGTGATTTTCATCTACTGGCCGCTGCTGTCGGTCATCATCGCCGCAGCGCTGAGCCGACTTGTCCAGAACGCCAAGGTTGCTGATCGTGCGCTAGAGGCGCAGTAATATTCATCCGCGACAAAGCTTCCACACCTTTTAGCCAACTCTCTGCAGTTCGGCAGGCCATCAGCCTCATTCCAGCATCGAATAAAAAACGATAAAACTTGAAGCACATCCGACTGCAAAAACTGCCGCCCCAAACATGACGGTATGAAGCAGAGGATGTTTCCACATAGCGCTAATCTCCTATTGCCATCATCCTTGAATGTTTGAGTACGAGCACCAGAGCAATATCCAAGCCATTTGTTATTCAGATCTGGGGACAGGTCACGGCAACGAGGCAACCCTTTCGGGTCGATATATTCGTTTTGCTTTATGGTGAATTCCCCACATCAGGGGGATAACTTTCCCTAAATCCGGTGCTGGGCTCCAAAATAGTGGAGACATCAGTACAGCCAGACACGCGCAAAAAAGTTTGCACACAGTCTGGGTCGTTTTTGGCCTTTCCTGACAAATAGAAATCGACCATTGGCAGTCGGTCGGAGGTGTCTGCTAAATCAGGGACGGATCAATCATTAATGCCCGGAGGCGGCACAGGCAAATCGAAAGTCACTTAAATCGAAAGTCACTTAGTCTGATTCGATGGATAAAGACCGGCAAACCGCGCTATCACAACACCCACGTAAAAGACGCCTGAAAATTCTTCGACCATCACCAGTGAGCGGGCATGGTTGGTCAACGGGATTACGTCACCGTAACCGGTGGTTGTGAGCGTCGTGAGGCTAAAATAAATCAGTTTGAAGAAAGTGCCGGGCTGTACGAAGTCGAGGTGGCTAGGGCCAAATGAGCCAGGGCTGGATATCTCGACCAGTGCATAAACGAAGGACCAACCGAAGGCCAGCATGATGTAACCCGCTAGCGCGCCATGCAGCTTGTCGGCTGTAATTGGCCCGCGCTTGAGAATATAGCGAAGCACTCCGCTAAACGAGACTGCCAGAGACGCCGTATAAGCGATCCCGGCAAGGTTAAGAATCGCGACACTCTCGGCCCACAACGCCGTCCATTGAAGGCCAACCCCCAGCAACGCCAGGCCCAGTTTGAGAATGAACCCCCGCCGAGTCTGCCTAGTGGCGGAAGCCCCCACGAGCAGCACGATTGAAAACAGAATGCCAAGCAACGTACGAGCAAATATACCTTCCTCAAGAAAGGGAAACAGGAGGATCAATCCTAATAAGAGCAGCAATAGATAAGTGTGGGGACCTTTCCCCATAACCATCTGAGCTAAATCCTCGTCGGATTCGGCTTTATCTTGCGGAATTGTCATATCGGTTTCCCAGAGGTCGCAGTAACGCACGAGACCTGACGTTGCACGGTTGAAATCTGACCTGGCTTTAGAATAGTCGGAAGTGCAACTCTAGCCGCGAAGGTAGGTGGGAGCTGATCCAGTGATGGCAGTTGCAAACCTGCTTCAACCTGATTGCCCCCTCGGAGAACATCGAGACGATGTGTGAAAACAAGGAGTGTTATCAAATGCCCCCTCTTTACGGGGATGCGGATCGAAAGACGGCATAAGCCGTATGCAGCCTGTTGTGAAGGGCATTCGATCTCGCAACGCACGCAGTCTCGACCGGAACAAGCGGCTACAGAAGGCCCCACGTTTGGCGGGCTCATTGATTTGGGAGGGAAGTCAAGGTCAACAAAAGCCCGCACAAGGCGGGCTATTCATCGATGGGGGGCAAGGCCAAAACTGGCGGTAAAAAACCACCCGACGGTGAAAGATCGAGCGGTTTTACGGGGAGAGCTATAAGGCTTGACCCAGTATCTCGCTGGCCACGTGATCGACCGCGCTTTTGGTGATGTCGACGATCAGGTCGGCTTCTTCCTCGGTCAGGATCAACGGAGGTGCAAAGCCTAGAATGTCGCCATGGGGCATCGCCCGGGCAATCATGCCGCGCTCAAGACAGGCTGCCGATACTTTCGGACCGACCTTCAATGCCGCATCGAAGGGTGTGCGTTGTTCACGATCGGCCATGAACTCGACCGCGGCCAGCATGCCGTCGCCGCGCACTTCGCCCACCAGCGGATGGCCTTCCAGCGTTTCGCGCAGCCGACGGTTCAGGTAGCTGCCGACCTTCTCGGCATTGGCCGTCAGGTTTTCCCGCTCCAGGATGTCGAGGTTAGCCAAGGCCGCCGCCGCGCAAATCGGATGCCCGGAGTACGTCCATCCATGCCCCATGGCACCTTGGGATTCTGAGGCTTTTTCGATCACGTCCCAGACCTTTTCACCAACGATCACTGCCGATAAAGGCGCGTAGGCGCTGGTCAGGCCTTTGGCCGTGGTGATCAGGTCCGGACGCATGCCGTAGCGTTGACTACCCATCTTCGAACCCAGGCGACCGAAGGCGCAGACCACTTCGTCGGCGATCAATAACACGTCGTACTTGTTCAACACCGCTTGTATGGCGGCCCAGTAGCCGGCCGGTGGAACGATGATGCCGCCGGTGCCCATCAGCGGTTCACCGATGAACGCGGCCACGGTGTCCGGCCCTTCGGCCAGGATCATTTTCTCCAGTTCGTCGGCGCAATAGCGCACGAACGCCGCTTCATCCATGCCGGCCGGTGCCTTGCGGTACCAGTGCGGGCAAACCGTATGTTTGACGCCTTCTACCGGCAGGTCAAAATGCTGATGGAAGGTCGGCAGGCCGGTCAGACTGCCGGTCATGATGCCCGAGCCGTGATAACCGCGATCACGGGAGATGATTTTCTTCTTCTGCGGGCGACCCAATACGTTGTTGTAGTACCGCACCAGTTTGACCTGGGTTTCGTTAGCGTCGGAACCGGACAGGCCGTAGTAGACCTTCTTCATCCCCTCCGGAGCCCAGTCGATGATGCGGCTCGACAGCTCGATAATGGCCTCGGTCGAGTGCCCGACATAGGTGTGGTAATACGCCAGCTCCTTGGCCTGCTTGTAGATTGCATCGGCAACTTCAGTGCGCCCGTAGCCGATGTTCACACAGTACAGCCCGGCAAAGGCGTCGATAAAGTCACGACCTTCGTGATCGCGGATACGAATGCCTGACGCGCTCTTGATGATGCGTCCCTTGAGCGCGCCGCTGGCGTGGTCATGGGCATGGGTGGACGGGTGCATGAAGTGCGCGCGGTCTTGTTCGAACAACGAATCGAGTTCTTGGTTCATGGCATGTCTCCTGAGAACTGGCCTTAGAACTGGCCTTGATGGTGCAGGCAAAAGTATTTGGTTTCGACAAAGGCTTCGAAGCCCTCGGTGCCACCTTCGCGGCCCAGCCCCGAGGCTTTCATGCCACCGAACGGGATCGGATGGCCGGTAAACTTGACGCCATTGACCGCGACCATGGCGTGGTCGAGGCGGCGAATCAGGGGGTAGATCTGGTCCAGGCGGTTGGAACAAATGTAGGCAGCCAGACCGTATTCGGTGTCGTTGGCCATTTCGATCGCTTGCTCGAGGGTGTCGAAAGGCATGACGCCAGCGATGGGTGCGAAATTCTCTTCACGGTAGATGCGCATCTGCGGCGTAACGCCGGACAGAACTGTCGGCTGATAGAACAACCCACCAAGGGCATGTGCTTCGCCACCCACCAGTCGCTGGGCGCCAAGTTGCAGGGCGTCTTCGACGCGCGCAGTCGTGGCATCAAACGCGGCCTGATGCATCAGCGGGCCGATGTCGACGCTTTGCTCCTGATCACCCACCAACGCCGGGCCGACCCGCAGCGAGCGGACGGCAGCGGCAAAGCACTTGAGAAATTCCGGGTAGAGCGACCGCTCGACCATGATCCGGTTGGCTGCACAGCAATCCTGGCCGGAGGTCTGGAACTTGGCCTCCACCGCGACTTTCACCGCCAGTTCCAGGTTGGCATCAGCGCAGACAATGAATGGCGCGTTGCCGCCCAACTCCAGTGACACCTTCTTCACATCCTGGGCCGCCGCTTGCAGGACCAACTTACCGACGCGGGTTGAGCCGGTGAAGCTGACCGAGCGCACACGACTGTCTTGCACCAGGGTTTGCATGGCCATTTGCGGTTCGCCCAGCACCACGTTGAACACGCCAGCCGGGAAGCCCGCCTCCTCGGCCAGTTGCGCCAGAGCCAACGCGGAAAACGGCGTTTCATGGGCCGGTTTGATCACCACGGTGCAACCGGCCGCCAGTGCCGCAGCGGCTTTACGGGTGATCATTGCCGAAGGGAAATTCCACGGGGTCAGCAGCGCACAGACACCCACCGGCTCCTTGATCGTGCCCAAATGCGCTCCTGGGATATGGCTGGGGATGTTCTGCCCGTAAAGGCGCCGCGCCTCTTCGGCAAACCAGGGAATGAAGCTGGCGGCGTAAGCGATTTCGCCGCGTGACTCAGCCAGGGGTTTGCCTTGTTCCAGGCTGAGGATGTGCGCCAGGTCTTCCTGATGCTCAAGAATCAATGCCGCCCAGCGCCGCAGAATCGTCCCGCGGGCATCCAGGCTTTGTTCACGCCAGGCTGAAAACGCCCGGTGTGCGGCATCAACGGCGGCGATGATCTGTGGCTGATCGAGCATCGGAACATGACCGATCAACGTTTGATCGGCCGGGTTGTGCACGGCGACGCTGTGGCCGCTGTCACTGTGGACCCAATGCCCGTTGACGTAGCAGAGCGCTTTGAACAACAGCGGATGTTTGTATGTCATGGCGTTCACTCCGAACCGTGTGCGTGAGTCCATGCTAGGCCAGCACAGCCCGGGTGATTTGGCGTTTGACGGGGTGTAACCCCCGTTTTTTTCTGTTTATGCACCGACAAACAGGGGCTTTTTGCGGTGAGGGTTTTGCCACGGTTTATGGCTCTTGCGCCAGATCGGTCGGCAGGGCACCCGCGGTCTTGATGATCTTGGTCACGATGTAGGTGAAGTAGCGCTCAATGCCAAGGTCATCGAGCAACAACTGGTCGATAAACCGCTGGTAATGGTCGATGTCTCGCGCCTGAATCATTGCCATGTAATCAACACCGCCACCGGTGGCGTAACAGAACGCCACTTCGGCGGCCTCGTTCATGCGTTGCTCGAAACGCCGCATGTCTTGGGCGGTGTGCCGGGCCAGGGTGATTTCCACCAGCACTTGCTGGCTTTTGAACACCGCGTTCCAGTCGATTTGCGCCCGGTACCCTTTGATCAGCCCAAGCGCCTCCAGCTTGCGAACTCGCTCCCATGCCGGGGTCACCGAAAGATTGATCGCCTCGGCCAGGCTCGACTTGGTGATCCGACCGTCTTCGGCGAGGATTCGCAGGATATTCAGGTCATACCGATCGAGCTTGTGCATGGTCCGGGGGACTCCGGTTGATTAAAGAGGTTAGGCTGGAACACTGACTTGCGGGAGCGAGCAGGCTCGCTTCCACAAGGTGTCGGTCCAACCTGTCAGGTCAATACATCGGCGATGACCGCAACGGTGTCGCCACAGCGCACCAGCCCGGGAAAATGCCGCGCAGCCAGTAAACCACTGCGAGCGGCGCGATACTCCACTGGGGCGACGCCACTGCGAGTGGCGTCGTAAACGCGGGCGATCACCTCGCCCTTGCTCACTTTGTCGCCCAGATCGCGGCACATTTCCAGCAAGCCATCGTGTTCACTGGCGATGAAGCAAGTGGCATCGGGCATATCGAGCATGATTGACGCCGTGGTCTGGATCTCACCTTCCAGAAGCCCCGCATGTATCAACACATTGCGCACCCCGCGCTCGGCAATCGCCACACTGCGCGCCGTGGACGTGCCCCCGCCACCCAGCTCGGTGGTGACAAATACTTTGCCCTGACGCTCGGCGGCGGTGTCGTACATCGCCCCGGCATCGAGTTCCAGCATGCGCATGCTGTAGGGAGCATTGAAGGCGCGCATGCCGGCTTCGCATTGCGCCTGCTGACTTTTGTCGGGCAGCACATGACAAGCCGCGAACGGCAGGAAATCCAGGGTGCGGCCGCCGGAATGAATGTCCAGCACGATGTCGGCCAAGGGCAACAAGGTTCGGTTGAAGTAATCGGCGATTTTCTCGGTCACGGTGCCGTCCGGCTTACCGGGAAAACTGCGATTGAGGTTGCCCTTGTCGATCGGCGACGTGCGCCGCCCGGCATGGAACGCCGGGGTGTTCATGAACGGGATGATAATCACCCGCCCCGTGACATCGGCGGCCGTCAGGCCCTGGGCCAGTTTGCTCAACGCGACCGGACCTTCGTATTCGTCACCGTGGTTACCGCCGGTGAGGAGCGCGGTCGGACCCTGACCGCGCTGAATCACTGTGACCGGAATCATCACCGCACCCCAGGCCGAGTCGTCCCGGGAGTACGGCAATTTGAGGAATCCGTGCTGCACGCCATCGCGGGCAAAATCCACGGTGGCGCTGATCGGATTGTCAGGCAATTCGCTCATGGCTCAATCCTTCACGAACAATTGGCGTGGCACGTTACACAGCGTCTCGACGCCGGTCTCGGTGATCAGAATGCTTTCGGTGATTTCCAGCCCCCAATCGTCCATCCACAGGCCCGGCATGAAGTGGAACGTCATGCCCGGTTGCAACACGCTGGTGTCGCCGGGACGCAGGCTCATGGTGCGTTCGCCCCAGTCAGGCGGGTAGCTGATGCCGATCGGGTAGCCGCAACGGCTGTCCTTGTGGATGCCGAACTTCTCCAGCACGTTGAAAAACGCGACGGCAATGTCGCCGGTGGTGTTGCCCGGTTTCGCTGCTTCCAGCCCCGCGGCGATGCCTTCGACCACAGCTTTTTCGCCGTCCAGAAAGTGCTGAGGTGGTTTGCCCAAATAGATCGTGCGCGACAGCGGGCAGTGATAACGCTTGTAGCAACCGGCGATTTCAAAGAAGGTCCCGGCACCTTTTTCAAACGGCGAATCGTCCCAGGTCAGGTGCGGGGCACTGGCGTCGGCACCGGTCGGCAAGAGCGGTACGATGGCCGGGTAATCGCCGCCATGGCCATCAGCGCCGAGGATCCCGCTGCTGTAGATTTCAGCCACCAGCTCATTTTTGCGCATGCCCGGCTCGATCCGTTCGAAGATCCGCCCGTGCATGTTTTCGACGATGCGCGCAGCGATGCGCATGTAGGCGATTTCCTGGGGTGACTTGATCGCTCGCTGCCAGTTCACCAACCCGACCGCGTCGATCAGCCTGGCCTGCGGCAGATTTTTCTGCAGCGACAAATACGCCGCGGCACTGAAGTAATAGTTATCCATTTCCACGCCGATGGTCAGCGCGTCCCACCCCCGGGCACTGATGACTTCCCGCGACAGGTAATCCATCGGGTGGCGTTCCCGGGACTGCACATAGATGTCCGGGTAACCGACGATGTTCTCGTGCTGCATGAACACCGTGCGCTTGGCGCCGTTGGCGTCTTGCCCGCGACCGAACCAGACCGGCTCGCCGTCGAGCGCCAACAACACGCATTGGTGAACGTAAAACGACCAACCGTCATAGCCGGTCAACCAGGCCATGTTCGACGGATCGGTGACCAGCAACAGCTCGATGCCCTGAACCTGCATGGCCACTCGAGCCTTGGCCAGACGCTGGGCGTATTCCTCCCGTTCGAACGGGAGATTGACGACTATCTGAGACATGCACATGCCCTCTGATAAATGACGCACGGATGAAAAAAGTGGATTAGCTGCCGAACTGAAAACCCTTGCCGGTCGAGCGCGCGCGCTCAAAGGCCAGATTGGCCATGGCGGTGTCTTGGGCACCGGTTCCGGTGAGATCGCACAAGGTGACTTGCGTATCGCTGGTCCGACCCGGGCGCTGGCCCGCGAGTATTTGCCCCAACTCGGCCAAGCCCGATTCGTCGGCAATAACGTCGGCCGCCAGAGCGTGATGCAATTCGCCGAGGATTCGCGTCTGGCTCAAGCGATCCGCCACGTAGCAGTCGACTTGTGCCAGCGCCTGGGGGGCAATTTCGTTTTTGTGTTCGGCATCGGAACCCATGGCGGTGATGTGCAGGCCGGGGTGCAGATGGCGCGCTTCAATCAAGGGTGCGCGGCTTGGGGTGCAGGTGATTGCAATGTCCACGCCGGTCATGGCCTCGTCGATGCTCGCGCAAGGCGTGACCGTCAGACCGCTGTCGCGCACCAGCTCGGCGCTGAAGGCTTCGGCCTTGGCGTAGTCACGGGCCCAGACTCGAACGAATTCAATCGACCGCACCAGACGCAACGCCTGAAGCTGTAACGCGGCCTGCTCGCCAGCCCCGATCAGCGCGACGCTGCGACTGTCGACCCGCGACAGGGCTCGCGCAGCGACTGCACCGGCCGCCGCGGTGCGTACCGCGGTCAGGTAACCGTTATCCAACAGCAAGGCATCGAGCAAACCGGTGCGTGCCGACAGCAACATCATCATGCCGTTGAGGCTCGGCAGGCCAAGTTTCGGGTTGTCGAAAAAACCCGGGCTGACCTTGATCGCAAAACGCTCCAGGCCCGGCAGATAGGCCGTCTTCACGTCCACTTCGCCATTGTGTTCGGGGATGTCCAGACGCAAGATCGGCGGCATCGCCACCGCCGCTGTGGCCAGCAGCACGAAGGCTTGTTCGATGGCTTCGATGCTCGGCAGGTCCAATGCCACACAAGCTCGCAGATCTGCTTCGCTCAATAAGGTGATCTCACTCATCAATGCGGCACTCCTGAGTTGTTATTGTTTGGGTTCACGCCTCTGCGCCCGCGAGGACGCGCAGGTGCTGATCGATGTCGACGTTACGGCCGCTGACCACCACGACGATCGGCCCGCGCGGCTCAATCACTCCCTCCAGCAACGCGGCAATCCCGACCACGGCCGCGCCTTCGAGCACAAGTCGCTCCTCGCGATAGGCATGGCGGATGGCATTGGCGATGGACGTCTCACTGAGCAAATGCAAGTGATCGCACAGGTTGCGGGTCATGTTGAAGGTGTAACGGTTGTCCGGGCCGATGCCGCCGCCGAGCGAGTCGGCCAAGGTCGGCAGCTCTTCGACGTCCACCGGATGCCCGGCTGCGAGGCTGGCGTGCATGGCCGCACCGCGTTGCATGCTGATGCCGTGAGTGACGATGTTTGCACTGGCACTTTTGATTGCCAGCGCGACGCCGGCAAACAACCCGCCGCCGGACAGCGGCACGAGGATTTGCGCCACGTCCGGTTGCTGTTCGAGGATTTCCAGACCGAGGGTGCCCTGCCCGGCGATGATGGCCGTATGATCGAACGGCGGCAGCAAGGTCGCGCCCTGCTCGTCGGCCATCCGTTCGGCTTCACGCTGGGCATCGTCCTGAGACTGGCCGACGATGCAGACTTCGGCACCCAGATCCCGAATGGCCTGAACCTTGTTCGCGGGCACCCGATGCGAGAGACAGATCGTCGCCTTCACGCCTTGCCGGGACGCGGCATACGCCAGTGCCCGACCGTGATTACCGGTCGACGCCGCCACCACGCCACGTGCTTTCTGCTCGGCGCTGAGCTGCGCCACGGCATTGCTCGCGCCGCGCAGTTTGAAACTGCCGGTGATTTGCTGGGATTCGAGCTTGAGGTAGACCGCCACGCCCAATCGCTGCGAAAGACTCGGCGAGTATTCCATGGCGGTACGCCGTACCAGCGATTCGATGCGCTGGCGAGCGAGGTAAATATCGTTTAGCTGCAGCGCTGACATGACCGCGTCCCGAATGAGGTGTTGGGCGCAGTCTAAGAGGGCTGGATTGTCGCGATGAATGTACTAGGGCAATTTAGCCGACAAAGTTTTTGGCGGACTTTTCCCGATCAAAAATCGTGGATTTGGGGGTACTGCCCGAATATCTCGCGCATGCTCATCAATGCGTCCCGCATTTCTTCGTCGCTGCATTCGGCGCCGACACACATCCTCACCGCTCGAGCCCGAGGCGTTCCACGCACGGTGAATGGGTCAGGAGACGTGACGGCAATGTGACGGTGACGCAGGGCCCGCACCAGGCTGTCGACCTCCCAATGCGGGGGAATGCCGACCCACGCATTCAATGCATAAGGATGCTGGCCAAGCAGGTGCTCGCCCAGGTATTCGCTGACCATCGACTGACGGCCGGCCAACAGTTTGCGCTGCAAACGCACAAGTGTGTCGGCGCGCCCGTCGCGAATCCAGCGCGCGGCGATTTCGGAGACCATGGGCGTGGCCATCCAGCTATTGACCCGCAAAATGCTCTCGGTGCGTAGCGCCAGACGCTTGGGCACCACCAGGTAGCCAATGCGTAAACCGGTGAGCACTGACTTGGTCATGCTGGTGCAATAGAACGACAGTTCTGGCAGGTAATGGCTTATCGGCGGCGCGCGATGTTCATCCAGCAACGGACCGTATACATCGTCCTCGATGATGTGCACGCCGAAACGTCGGGCAATGTCGGCAATCTCCCGCCGACGACTGTCCGGCATCAAGCTGGTGGTCGGGTTGTTCAGGTTCGGCGTGCACACCAGCGCGGTGATGCGCTCGTTGCTGCACATGTCTTCGAAATGTTCCGGGTCAATGCCATAGCGGTCCATTTCCAGGCCTTTGAGGGTAAACCCCAATACCTGAGAGTTGCCGATTACTCCGTGATCGGTCACCCCTTCGCAGAGCACAACGTCATCGGGACCAGCCAGTGAGGCCAGCGCAAGGAAGATACCGTGGGCCGCGCCATTAGTAATCAGGATGTCGTCGCGCTCAACCCGCAGTCCTTGCCGTCCGATCCAGCGCATGGCCTCTTCGCGGTGCGACTCGAAACCGGCAATCGGACGAAATGCGTGAATCCACGGCTGATCCTCTTCCGTGCTGAGCTCACGGCAAGTGTCACGCCAGAACTGGTCGTGCTCGCGGGTGTGCAAGATCCTTGCGATGGAAAAATCCACCAGCGCGCGTTCGGGGCTATCGAGAATATAAGTAGCCACGCGATCGCTCATTCGCCGCGACACAAAGCTGCCGCGCCCGACTTCGCAACGCACCAGCCCCTGACGCTCCAGCTCTTTATAGGCGTTGGTGACCGTCTGCACGCTGATGCCCATGGCATCGGCAACATTGCGCTGAGGCGGCAGGCGCTGATCGTTGGCCAAAACACCCTTTTCGATATCGTCGGCAATCGACTGCACCAGAATCTTGTATTTGGACTCGCCGCTGCGGGCGATCTGCAATGCTGCTTTCCACTTGTCCATCAGCGCTAAAACCCGCGTCTGTGCTCGTCGGGACAGCATCCCGCGAGAATCCATGCAAAGCAATTGTCCTAGTGCAATGCAATGAGGCTCAGGGCTTTTGTATGCTCGGTTCAAGGTCGATAGCCGGGCACGTTTCACGCCCCACAACAAAACCAGTCGATCTGTACCGGAACTGCGCCCCGCTCCATGGGATCAGTCTTTGTACGCTTTGCTCTTGTAACACTGCCTCCTACCACAGAGCCGTCAACGACGGATCCACAAGAAACAGGAGATTTTATCGATGAGCAATTTCCCCTCCGGCACCACCCATGCTTTGCGTCGTCTGTTCGTGGCTTGCGCGATGTTCGGCCTGGCCGCCAGCGCCCAAGCCGCTACAACTCTGGAAACCGTCAGACAAAACAGCAGCATCCGTATCGGTTATGCCAACGAAACCCCGTTCGCCTATACCGAAACCGATGGCAGGGTCACCGGTGAGTCACCGGAAATCGCTAAAGCCATCTTCGCCAAAATGGGCATCAAACAAGTTGACGGCGTGTTGACCGAATGGGGCTCGTTGATTCCGGGCCTGCGGGCTGGGCGTTTCGACGTGATTGCTGCCGGCATGTACATCACCCCGGCCCGCTGCAAGCAGGTGTTGTTTACCGATCCGCAGTATCAACTGCCGGACGCGCTGCTGACCGCCAAAGGCAACCCGAAGGGTCTGCACAGCTACGAAGACATCGCCAAGAATCCCGAGGTGAAACTGGCGATCATGGCCGGTACGGTGAACCTGGCGTATGCGCGGGATTCAGGCGTGAAAGACGCACAGATCCTCCAGGTACCGGACACCACCGCCCAGTTGCAAGCCGTGCGCGCCGGTCGGGCCGATGCCGCCGTGGGTACTCAATTGACGATGAAAGGCCTGGCCGCCAAGGGTGGCGACAAAGTCGAAGCAGTCACCGAGTTCAAGGACGACCCGTCGCACATCGGTTACGGTGCTCTCGCCTTCCGCCCGGAAGACAAAGACCTGCGCGATGCGGTCAATGCCGAGATGAAAAAGTGGTTGGGCTCCGAAGAGCACCTCAAGGCAGTCGCACCTTTCGGGTTCGACAAATCCAACGTGACAAGCAAAACGGCTGCCGAGCTCTGCGCTCAATAGTCGAAACAGGCATGGCGCCACGGCGCGATCCCTATTTCCCTACTTAGTCCGGATGGCCAGGTTTAACCATGGGTGAATTACTTCCGCTATTGATACAAGGCGCCTGGGTCACGCTCCAGGTGACATTCTTCGGTTCGCTGCTGGCGATTGTCGCGGCGATTCTCGCGGCCCTGGGGCGCATGTCGCCATGGCGGCCATTGCGCTGGTTTTCCATTGCCTACATTGAAGTGTTTCGCGGTACGTCGTTGCTGGTGCAATTGTTCTGGCTGTTTTTCGTGCTGCCGCTGCCGCCGTTCAACCTTGAACTGAGCCCCTACAGCGTGGCCATCGTCGGCCTCGGCTTGCACATCGGCGCTTACGGCGCGGAGGTGATGCGCGGTGCAATCAGCTCTGTCGCCAAGGGTCAGTACGAGGCGTCCACGGCGCTGAACTTCAGCGGCTACAAGCGCTTTCGCCGCATCATTCTTCCACAGGCATTGCTGGCGGCTATCCCGCCGGGCACCAACCTGCTGATCGAACTGCTGAAAAACACCTCGCTGGTGTCGCTGATCACGTTGTCTGACCTGAGCTTCCGGGCTCGGCAACTGGATCAGGCGACCTTCCAGACCCTGGAGATTTTCAGCCTGGCGTTGGTGATGTATTTCGTCCTGGCCCAAGCCATCAACATCGGCATGCGCCAGATTGAACGCCGCCTGGCTCGCGGGCGGATGCGTGGAGGTCTGTCATGACGCTGTTCGACTGGACCTATGCCTGGCAGATCCTCCCTGATTTGCTTCGCGCTTCGCTTAACACCGTGGGGATTACCCTGATCGGCTTCCTGATCGCCATTGTGCTGGGGCTGTTCCTGGCCATCGGCCGACGCAGCCGCAGAGTCTGGCTGTCGTGGCCGGCTACCGCCGTGATCGAGTTCATTCGCAGCACGCCGCTGCTGATCCAGGTGTATTTCCTCTACTACGTGCTGCCCAACTACGGCGTCAGCATGTCGGCAATGCAAGTCGGGATTCTCGGCATCGGCCTGCATTACGCCTGCTACATCGCCGAGGTGTATCGCGGCGGCCTTGACGCCGTGCCGCGGGCGCAATGGGAGGCTGTCACCGCGCTGAACATCGCCCCGTACAGCGCTTATCGCAACATCATCCTGCCCCAGGCCTTGCGGCCAATCCTGCCGCCATTGGGCAACTACCTGGTGGCGATGCTCAAGGACACGCCGGTGCTGTCGGCGATTACCGTGGTGGAAATCATGCAACAGGCCAAGAACATCGGCTCCGAGAACTTCCGCTACCTGGAGCCGATCACCATGGTCGGTCTGTTTTTCCTCGCCCTGAGCATCGCCTTGGCTTATCTGGTACGGCGCCTTGAAGTGCGCCTGGAGCTACGCTAATGACTTCTTCACTCTCAACACCCAGCGACCTTTCCCGGCACAGCAACCCTACCCCACTGCATCCGCAGGAGGCTACGGCCATGCAGGAAACCCAATCGGTCAAGCCGATCGTCAGCTTCCAGGATGTCACCAAGAGCTACGGCAACTTTACTGTGCTCGATCACTTGAACCTGGACGTCACGCCGGGTGAAAAAGTCGCAATCATAGGCCCCAGCGGCTCGGGAAAATCCACACTATTACGGGTCCTGATGACGCTCGAAGGCATCGATGACGGACTGATCCGCATTGAAGACGACTTGCTGACCCACATGCCCAATCGCAACGGTGTATTGGTGCCAGCCAATGACCGGCACATCCGGCGAGTGCGTGGCAAGATCGGCATGGTCTTCCAAAGTTTCAACCTGTTCCCGCACATGACGGCCTTGCAAAACGTCATCGAGGCGCCCGTCCAAGTCCTCGGCATGAAACCCGCCGAGGCACGTGAACGTGCAGCGGATTTACTGGAATTGGTGGGGCTGGGCAGCAAACTCGGGCATTACCCGTCGCAGTTGTCCGGTGGTCAGCAACAACGGGTGGCCATCGCTCGGGCATTGGCCATGCGCCCGAAAGTCATGCTGTTCGACGAAGTGACCTCGGCGCTCGACCCGGAACTGTGCGGCGAAGTGCTCAACGTGATTCGCAAGCTCGGCGCCGAACACAACCTGACCATGTTGATGGTCACGCACCAGATGGGTTTCGCCCGGGAATTCGCTGATCGTGTGTGCTTTTTCTACAAAGGGCAGATTCACGAGCAGGGCACCCCGGCGCAAATCTTCGAACACCCGCAGCAGGAGCGCACGTGCGCATTTCTCAGTGCGGTAAAGGAAGCCAACTAGGCAAAATCCATCAGCCCTGGCCACCAGTCGGATCGATTACGCGTTGGATCGTTGTTCATCGTCCCGCCGGGGGATTGGTACAGCCAAAAGGAGTAGTTCATGACTCGCTTGACCTGTGGTGAATCTGCGGCGGTCGTTGAAGCGGATGGTAAACATAAGGAAAGAACCTGTCGGAGCTGTGGGCCTAGGGCGCCCGATCGTAGCGTTCGGCGCATTCCAGCCTAGGCAGGTTTTCCACGAACGTGCCGGAGAACCGATACCAGGCGGCCGATAGGTTTTCCTTGATGCGCAAGAGGTGGATTGTCGGAGTGGTGGTGGCCGAACCGCGCGCGGTGCTGGCCAGACCCCGGTCGGTCTTGAGCATGGCCAACGCCTTGTGGGTCTTCGGGATGCGATGGACCTTGCTTACTTGGCGGACCAATCCAATAATTGCGGACCGGAAACGAACAAGGGCCTGCGTGAGGTATCTCACGCAAGCCCTTGATATGTATGGTGCCCGAAGCCGGAATCGAACCGGCACGCCCTTACGAGCGGGGGATTTTAAGTCCTGAGTAAGATGCCCGGTTTACAAGGCTTTCGGCGTTATTCTGGGGCCGCAATCTTACTAAAGCCACGCCCTTACAGGCCAGATGCTACAAGACCTGCAAAACCATTGCGGCCCTGAAAACTGCAATCAAAAATCCTCAGGCTCGTCCTGGCTAACCAGACAAACGAGAATTGGTTTCGTATGCCGTTTGTGCATACGCCCTTCACCCCAAACTTGACGCGCTCCCGCTCCCGGTTTACCTTTCACCCGTCGCAGTCAATCCTGTGACACGGGCTTGGTAACCCGGATATGAATGGCGCACAGTGCCGCGAAAGCGGTTTTTTTGTGCTCGCTTTATGGCGAGCTGTGCGTGGGAGTCCTTCGGGGCTGCCGGGTCTCCATTCCCCGGTTTACCAACCTGCGTACAGTTCGCCTCCTTTCGCTTGGTAACGATGGTCGCGGACTCCAATCTGAGAATGGAGATTCACCATGTCGAACATCACGCTCGCCACACCAGAAACTCAACTCGTTCACGTCTTCAGCGGCCAGATCGACGGCATCAATGTCAGCCTCTGCAATGCCCGTGAACTGCATGCTTTCCTTGAGGTCGCTCGTGATTTCTCCACCTGGATGAACGAGCGCATAAAAAAGTATGGCTTTGAAGAGAATCGAGATTTTTTGATTTGCTCCCCAAATCCGGGGAGCGAAATTGCTTTGCAGACAACCAAAGCAAAACGCGGCGGACAAAATCGAAAGGATTACCATCTCACTCTGGACATGGCCAAAGAGCTATCGATGGTGGAGAACAACGAGCAAGGCCGAGCGGCTCGCCGCTACTTCATCAGAATGGAGCGAAAGGCACTTGAGGTCGCATCCGCCCAGCCCGCGCCCGAACTCCCACCGCTAATTGCCCAGCGCTGGTTGACGACCTTCGATAGCGCTGGACAGCAGCACACTCATCTACTGCCGATGGATGCCTGCATCATGACCGTACCGCGGTTCGTCGAGTACCTTACTTGCCCGCAGGAAATGGCATTAGAAAGACCTGAGCTGTTTGAGCTCACCATGAAACTAATGTCTATCCTTCAGCAGCGATACCTAAGCTCCAGCCAAACCACGCCTTAACCGGTGCCCTTTGCCTATACCTGCGTGCGTGCGTGCGTGCGTGCGTGCGTGCGCAGGATAATCACCGACTAAACCACCACACAGAAACAATTAGATACAGCATGAAGATGCAAACTGGCTCGAGCCACTTTAGTGTTGCATTTTTATTTATCTAGGGGACATGCGTGAAGAACATATTTTTTGGTTTGTTTTATGCCTTTGGAGCATTTGTAATACTGTATGGCGTGTACGATTTAGCGCGTGAAAAAAGTCCAATCGAATCAATAGCAGGACCAAGAATTAAAAACTCTGAAGGCACCGAGTTTGCCGTAACCGGGGACAATAAATACGAAATCTCCACTTACAAGGTATTGCTTCCGAGCGCTAAAAAATACATAAACAAAGTACACGAAATGGCGGTAGCCATTGATGCAATGGAATACGTACCTGAAGGCAAGGAGCTAGTGGCCACAAGCAAAAAAATGATTGGCCTTGAAAATGAGGGCGAGGTATTCGGAACACTTTTCAGTGAGCCAGCTACAAGTTTACACGCCTGTCGCTCTGCTGGGATGTACGCAAGAGTACTATGGGATGTATCAGCAGACATTATAAAAACAGAACCTATCGATGAGGCCATTAGAAATTACAATCAGTATGCACTCGAGTGCAACAAACAAACTCAAAATGAACCTGCACCTACAGTTACTATAGCTGGTCCACCAAAACAAAATACCCCACCATTTCATGGTTGCCTGGAGATCGTTCATCTCAAAGAAAAGCCAGTCATCAGCGAATGGACCTGTCCAGCTTCAATAGCTAAGTCTTGACCCAAGCAAGATCAGCTGAAACCTTACGAAAACTGCGTGCTGAGCAATACTTCCAACTGCCCGCTACCAGCCAGGAGCGGGCCCCCTCTCCGGCGTTCTGCCATGCGTTACCATTCCCCCTTCAGAAACACCAAAATTCCTTGCCTTGACACCTATAGGTGGTGGCACCATACTTCTCCCATAACGGGAGATAACCTTGAGAAACCGCAAGAAATGAGAGTTATCGCCAAGCGAACACTGAAAGATTTCTGGGAGAAGCCAGGATGCAAGGACGCTGAGCGACCACTCACGGAATGGCACAACATGATGCTTAAAGTGATTTGGGATACCCCTCAGGAACTGAAGGCTGACATTGCCACTGCGAGCATCATCAAAGGCGGTAGAGTCGTCTTCAATATCGCTGGCAACAAATATCGACTGGTGGCGGCCATTGATTACCGCCTGCAAATTGCATGGGTCAAGTTCATAGGCACCCACGCCCAGTACGATCAAATTGATGTGGAGACTGTGTGATGAACCTAAAACCGATTCGTAGCGAAGACGAGCTCAATAGCGCTTTTGCTCGCCTTGAGGCGCTTTGGGGAGCTGCTGCAGGATCTCCAGAGGGCGACGAGCTTGAAGTGCTCTCGATGCTGATCGAAAAATACGAAGACGATCATCATCCGATCGGGCCAAGCGATCCAGTCGAAGCGATCAAATTCATGATGGAACAGCAAGGGCTAAATGCTCGCGACCTTGAAGCGTTCATCGGCTCGAGCGGGCGTGTTTCTGAGGTGCTGAATCATAAGCGCTCGCTAAGCCTGGCCATGATAAAGCGACTACACAATGGTCTTCGAATTCCCTATGAAAGCCTATTGAGTGAAGTATCTTAAATGCAACCCAATGTCGTATAACGCAAGGAAAGACATAATGAACCTACTGCCAATCGAATATCACATCGAGGTTTACGAAGATTCTTTTATCAACGACCCTGTGTGGGACGCTACGACAACTACCCCATTTTTGGCGTTAAGCATCGGTGATCGCTTCGATCATAGGGGAATTGATGCTGTTTGGAGCAAGCTACCAAACGGCGAAATAGAGCTTAGAATTAAAGATCTCAACCACCTTTTATTTCAAACAAAAACCAACATAGTCCACAAACTAATGGTGAAGCTGGAGCTTGTAGGCCACACCCAGGATTTTTAATTACACGTACGGGATATAAAATCGCTGAAGGGGCCAGCAAGCGACTGTTTCCCAGCTCGTCAATTGCTTGCTTTCCCCAGCGAACCTCTTTATTTTTCAATCTTCATCCCCTACGATCCAACTAGAACAATCCTCCTAGCGCCTCCGGCTCCCAACTCATAATCACCAACTCCCCTGTCACCACAGCCTTGGCTTGGCGCTGGTTGGCTGTGGTGTAACGAATGTCCAACGTCTCAAAGTGAAAGCCATCGAACACCCGGCGGATGTCTGGATGATCGTTGATGCTGACCATCACCTTGCCTTTGCATCGACGCATGAAGTCGGCCATGCGCTCATAGTTATCAAAAGAAAATTCTACGCCATAGCCTTCGGTCTGCCAGTACGGAGGGTCCATGTAGTGGAATGTGTGAGCGCGATCGTAGCGTTCAGCACATTCAAGCCATGGCAGGTTCTCAACATAGGTCCCAGCAAGACGCTGCCAGGCCGAGGATAGGTTCTCCTCAATCCGCATCAGATTGATAGCCGGGCCAGTAGTGGCGGTACCGAACGTTTGTCCGGAACCCTTAGCGCCGAAAGCATGATGCTGCAGATAAAAGAATCTGGCCGCGCGCTGGATGTCGGTCAGGGTCTCCGGCCGGGTCATTTTCTGCCATTCAAAAATCTGCCGGGAACTGAGTGCCCACTTGAATTGGCGCACGAACTCCTCAGGATGGTTCTGCACAACGCGGTACAGAGCGACCAGGTCACCATTGATATCGTTGAGTACCTCCACCGGTGCGGGCTGAGGCCGAAGAAAGAACAGCGCGGCACCACCAGCAAAGACCTCGACATAGCACTCATGGGGAGGAAAGAGCGGGATCAGCCGATCTGCAAGTCGGCGCTTTCCTCCCATCCATGGAACAATCGGACCAGACATAAGGCCGACCTCTGTTGATTATTCTGCTTCGATATCCTCAGGGATATCCTCGGGTTGTTTCGGAGGATCGATAAAAGACTGGAATGCCTGTACCAACAGCCCCCACGCATCGCCACCATCGGGCGACTGCAGGAAGTCCTGCACTTTATCCTTATGCTGCTCGAACAGCTCACGCTCACCATCACCAATAAAGCTGATGACCTGAGGTGCCTCGAGCCGTGCGTACTCCGCGCTGACCAGGTGACGAATCATGGCCATGTTGCTGGCCGGCGCCGGCGGAATCATGAGTTGACGCAAAGCTTCAATTGCTTGTGTTAGCGGATCCATTTCAATCTCCCACAAAAGAACGGGGGCCGAAGCCCCCGCCTATCCCCCAATTAACGAACGTTGGTGTTCGCCGCCGCCTGGGTACCGCTGGCAGTCATGGTGCCAAGGTTGACGATGTCCTGACCTTGACGGTTGTTTTGGATCAAAAGCGACTGAAAAGCGCTGAACAAGCCACTGATCTGCGCCTGCAGCTGAGACTGCTGTTGTTGCTGATTGACCTGCTGAGTCACGTTGACCTCAACATCCCGGCTGCGACGACTGTGACGCTCATCCAAAAGTGCAGAGTCGGCCACCGCCAATTGACGTTGCAGGTTGCTCATTTCGAACGTGGTGGCTTGATCCTTCACGCCCTGGATCGCCACCAGGATTTGGTTGGTGTTGGCTTGGCCCGACGCCAAAACAGCAGTGGCCGAATTGGTGACCTTGTCGCCCAGGTTGGCGAAGCCCTGCGAAATGAACAAGGTTTGTTGGCTGATCTGATTGCTGATCTGACCAGTCTGAGTTGCCAGAAAAGTTTCGATCTGTGCAGTCGACAGCGGGCCAGCAGCCTGCAGGTCACCCAGCTTGGAAAGGATCGCAGTAATTTCGCAGCGATCGACACCGGTTGCAGCAGCGACAGTTCCAACATCGCCATCCAGTCCGCCGCGACGCAGCAGCAGAAGCAAGAGGATTGGCCACATCGAGCCACCCATACCACCCTGATCTTTGTTTGCCATCATTGCAGCAAGGATGCCGCCGATGCCCCCCATGCCGCCGTCCGCACCCGGCATGTTGATATTGATTTTGTCCAATTGCTCACTGATACCGCCCATGTCTAAATCCTCGTGTTTGTGCTCGTGCCTGTGCTCATGCACAGGTTTAGGAGCAGGTTCTGCCTGAGTTGTCCCATCGACTTCCGGCATGCTTCACCTCCGCTGCTGACGCTTGGTTTAAGTAGCGCCTTGGCATGCACAACGAGTATTGAACGACATGTACAGGTGGGCAATTTTCTAAAATACCGCAGGTATATTGCCGAAACTTTTTACTTCATAGGCAGCAATCACCACGCCTTGGTCGTCCGTTCGAACGATGATTTTCCGATCGGAATTGACGGCCTTACCTATCGCTCCGGGCGTGACGTTCAATGAAGATGCCGCAACTTTTTGCGTAACTTTTTTCACGTACTCGTTAAGGGTGACTTCGATCATGACTTCAAGCCCTGGAGTGATTTGAGGAATTACATCATTCAGTCGGTCTATTCTTTTTTATCGCGTCGTAACTGCGCTCGCAGGCTTGCCCGGCTATTCGGGCGCTGTCATAAGCCTTCGCCAGCTCTCCCGCTCGCTTGTCAGCCCGCTGGAACAGGTCGGAGAGCACCATGGAGGCGCGGGTGGCTGCCTCGCCTCTTCTGGCAATTCCGGTATCGCTGGTGCACTGATGGGCGGCCAGCTGGACGGCGGCGATGTGCAGCCGCTCACCAGCAGCATCAGCCCCAACGCTGTCAGCAACCGCGTTTTTGCTTTGTGCTCTCGCATCATTTCTCACCTGGTTGATTTCGGTCTGACGGCGCTGCTCTTCTATTCGGGCCGATGACTCGGCGCTTGATCTGGCCTTGGCCTGGAACTCGCCGTACTCAGCCCAGCGTGCCTGCCATTCGGTGTCCATGGTGCCGCGCCCGAATTGATAGACGAACAGGGCCACCACCACAGCGCCGATCAGGCGCCATCGCAAAGTCTTCAGGCTCACTTAAGATCTCTACCGGTGGAGAACTTCGACCAGCGATCCAGCGATGATCGAATGGTGCTGTAATCAGCGCTTCGATCGCTCGTGAAGCCGACAGTGATTGCGCCAATGATTGCGCCATACTCAGGGGGAATACTGATTGCACAGCCCCAGACCACTCCCGCCTCACGTAGGATTGGCCGATCACGTGCCAAGTGGTTGTGATCCCCGCAAAACTCCTCTCCCCGGATGAGCCTAGCGACTTGCAAGACGCCATCGATGCCGTCCGGAAAAAGCGGCTCAGTGCGGCCTTCTAGTTCTGGATGCCGCTGCCCATCGACCCACACATAGATTGGCCGCTTCGTATCGCCGGCGACGTTGGCAGCCCAAATAAAAATGGTCTTTGGTCGTACCTCTATGGCCAGCTCATCAATGACCTGGGGCAATCGATCCTCGATAATCTCTGGCCGCGCCCATCGATTTGCGGTCTCGGTGTAAATCTTCCAGCGCGCCTCCCACACGAAATACGAAACTCCACAAAATGTTCCGATCACAATGAATTGCGCGGCCAGCTTCCAGCTCATCTTGTTAACGATAAATTTGAACAGGCCCACAGCCTCTCCAGAGTCGATTTTCATTACGCAGCTTCCAAAACTGTTAACGCTCGTTTATGCAGGGCTTGGCGATCAGCCAGGCCATTGAGCCCACCATTAATGCGGCGAGTGATAGTTTCAAATTGGCCAGCGTCCGCCAGTGTGTTCAGCCCATTAGTGGCCCAGTACCAGGCCGCCGACATCGCCGCCCATTGCGGCTGCTCCAGTAGCTCAGGCGTGTCCAGCAAACGCTCATCGTCAAACAGCCCGAGGCTGCATTGACGGTAGTTATGGCGACCAGTTACCTGGATCAGCCCTCGCCCGCAATACTTCTGGCCATCGCCGTCGGCCTCGGGCGTGTTGCCAAGACGCTTGGCCAAAGCGCCGGTGTCGTACTTCGCCAGGTAGGCGTTACCGCCCAGCTCGCGAACGTAATTCAGCTGGCCAGATTCATGGCCGATCTGGGCAATGAATGCCGCGATGCGTCTGGCGCCGACAATCTGGTAGCGCCCCATGGCCACGTTTAATGCGGTTACAAAAACGCCGGCTTGGGCGCCGGCGTTAGGAAGGATCTGCAGCAACTGCTGCTTGGAAATGGACATATTGTTTCCACCATAAAATTAAGAAAAACGCCAGCACTTGTAGCCAGCATTAAATTAGGCAAAGGTTCAGGTGTTCGGCGGAAGATGTAGCACTACCGGCTCCGGCTTTTTCTTCTTGCCCTTGGCCTTGGACTTGCCCTTCTTCCCACCATTGCATTCGACCGTGGTGCTCCAGCCGCCCGCGGTAAAGGTTTGCTCCACCGATTCAACCAGGTACTCACCATCGAGCCCAGTTTTGAAACCTTGGGCATTAATCTGGCACTCCGCGAATAGATCAGTCCGCCCCGGCATTTCCAGCCGAATCCCGGCGGTCGAGCGGTTGAAGGCCACCAAGCGTGCCTTGGCCGCTGCCTCAGCGGCCGACTTGTTGGGATAGATATGGCGATCGGTATGTACGGGAGGCAATCCATCAGGTGCATCTGGGTTCGCCAAATGGAGAACGATCGAGTCACCTTTTTTCTTGTTCTGGTATTGGGCATTTACACCCTTATAGGTACTGCGGTCGCTGAGGCGGAATTGCCACCGACTGACGTCGCTACGTCCTATGGAAATAACACTTAACGTTTTGCCGGTCGCGCTCAATCCACCCTCTCTGGGCATGACCAACAACTTGCCATCAGCGACCTTCGCGGTGCAGTTATGCTTCTTGGCCAGCCGGGTGATGAAGTTGAAATCTGATTCATTCGATTGATCGATCCGCGGCACTAGGGTGGTGACCGGGCAGGCCGGTTGCCAGCCATTGCGCGCGGCGATCTCTCCGACAATAGTGGCCAGACTGACATTCTCCCACCCGCCACTGCGAGAGGTCTTACCACTGCCCCGCATATCGCTGGCCTTACCGCTGATGACCAAAGTGTCCGGCGGACCCGACAAGGTGACTTCGTCTACGGTATAGCGCCCAATGCGCGTGAGCTCGACGCCGTCGTAGCCCAGATACACTTCAATATTGGCACCACGACTGGGCAGTGACATCGCACCGTCACGATCATCAATGCGCAGCTCAAACGTGTCCGACTCCATGCCGGGCTTGTCCGAGGTTTGCAGCGACAGCAAGCGGTCATTGATCAGCGCAGAAATATCGGCGCCGTCGGCAACAATCCGAAAAACTGGTTTCATAGGGACATTCCAGAAAAAGAAAACCCGCACTAGGCGGGCTGGTTACGACTGCGGAATCAACTCCACAACTGAATGACATCATCGGTCTCGGTGACCAGCTCCGGCAGCTTGATCAACAGCCCTGCACGAAAGGGCTGAGGCTCATCGGCCAGGCCTTGGTTGGCATTTAGCACCGCCTCAACGGTACCAACGAGATGGCCGTAAAAGTTCTGACAAAGGGTATCGAGCAGGTCCCCATCAGACGTTCTGCATATCTTCACCATAACGGACAAACTCCATTGAGAACCCCTGCTTGCGCGGAATAGCTCCCGGCAGCAACGCGCTTTGCTCTTCCTCGATACTGGTCAGGCACCAATTGCCCAGCACTTCGCCATAACCAGTGGTCAAATTGAGCGGAAGCAACTTGGCGCCAATGCTGCGCAGGGTATTGAGTTGATTCAGCCCGCCTACTCGACCTGGATAAATCGCCCCCTTGATGGTGATTTTCTCATCTCCGAAACCTACCGCCTGCTGCGCTGGTCGACGCGACAGCCGCTCCTGCGAAGCCCACCGAAACGAGGTCTGCCGACGCAGTTCATCGAAGGCCGCCGTGTCCAGGTTAAAATAATACGGGCGCTCATCCGGCCTGAGCGGATAGATGATCAGCAAATGCGGAAACGGCTTCACTGCCTCTGGTTCCGGTGTTAGCGGCGTCTCGAAAAACTCCGTCGGAAAAATGTTGCCCAGCATGGCGTTGACCTTGCCGGCGATGTTTTTAAGCGCGGTCCCAGCACGAGCAATTTGCCCCGCTAGAGCCGTCACTCGTTCATCTATCTGTGATAGCGCCCGCTGGGCTTTGTTGTAGGTATTCACCACCGAGTTGATTTTGTTCTGGGCGGAATTTACTGAACCCATGAGCCGCTTCGCCTTCGCTGCAGCTTCAGGTCCGATGAAGGGCAAACTCTCCAGATCACTGGCTGCTCCGTTCATGTCGCTGATCGCACCATTAATCGGCCCGATCATGCCATCCAGGCTATGACGTCCCGTTTCTCCGGCACTGACCATGTACGTCAGCCCGGATTGCATCTGCTCCATATAGGTCATACAACCTCCTTATCAAACATCCGGGGCATCGTACAATTGGCGTGATTTAACTTCGCGACTGAACTCCTCAAATTGGCGCCGCCAAAATGGCGCCAGCTGCTGAGCCATCTGCTCGGGATCCTTCACATCCCCTTGAACAGTAATCGTTGATTGCGGAGCGAAGCTGAATTGCTGATCAACTTTCGTCAACGCAGGCTTGGCCGATTCGGCAGCCTTGGCCAATAGCAACGCCCCAGGAGCCGCTGGTGGTGACGACGCCGTCATCGAGCGAACCACATCCCCCATTGCTGGATTATCTTCCGGGAGCATCATTAGTGGCCGGCCTGACGCACCTGGAACATCCTCACCAAATGCAGCCCTACCTGCAGTTTTCCCTAGCGACTTCCCCCCAAACGCACCAATCGTTCCGCCAATAAGGCCACCGACGAAGGTGCCAATTACAGGAACCACCGAACCGATCGCAGCACCGATCGCGGCACCGGCCAGTGTGCCTGCCAGCCCTCCAGCCGCCTCGCCGTAACCTTCTGCTTTTTGATTTCGAGTCTCGGCATTTTGATATGTATCAACGACCTTGAAGCCCGCATCTAACACCGCAACAGGCGCGGACCCCTTCAATGAGCGGGCTCCAGTCTTGGCCACATCAAGCGCCTTCGCGGCTACCGTCCCGCCCACCTTCGCCCCACCCTTCTTGCCCCCCCTACCACCCCCATCACCAATACCAGTATCGGTACCACCGATCGCGGGATTAGTGACGAATACCCGCTGGACGATATTGCCCCCACCACCCATTGAGCCACGAGCAACGTTGGCCAATCCACGGCCAATCTTGATAACCGCCAATGCGTTACGCAGCGCGACCACACCAGCCACTACAGACCCAATACCCATCACCAAACCAGGAGACTTATCAGTCAAGTCGCCAAGGCTCTTGGCTACCGACCCAATGGCCTTGGCAGCCATGTCCGTAGCCGGGCGAATGGCATCACCAATAGCTCGCATCGAATCATCAATGGACTGCGCTGTCTCTTTCCAGATCTGTGCGGAAGTCTCACGACGATCAGCCAGCCCCTTATCCAGCTCACCAGCAGCAGACCCAGAATTCGTTTTTAGTTCTTTGTACATTGCCCTATTTTGTATGGCTGCAATCAGTGCAGTCTTAGCTTGCATATCAACAATGATATCGCCAGTGCGCAGCATTTCCTCGAAAGCCTTGATCATGGCATCACGTTTGGCCGGGTCTTTCTCCTGATCAATCTTGGCAACGTTCTCACGCAATTCTGCCGCTTTCGTGGGATTCGTTTTCTCGACATATTCCTGTGTCAGATCAATCAGCGCTTCTAATGGAGATCTGCCCTGACCAATAGCCAGTGCCATCGACTCCTTAAACTTAATCCCAGCCTTGTCAAAAGCTTTTACCGTCTCTCCCGAGCCGACTTTTGAAATCAAGTTCTTCAGGTTGGTGGCCGCTTCATCAGCGCTGCCCGCTGAGTTCATCTGCACCTGCAGCATCGAACCCAATTGCACGACCGCATCCTGCCCGGTCACCCCCATAGCAGCCATCATGGCCAGCAGGCTTGGAAAATGCTTGGCCATATCAGCGGCTTCAAAACTACCAGCCTTCCCTTGGTACGCGATTGTCTCAAGTGCTTGCAGCATCTCCTTTGGGTTCTGGATCTTGGCGTTCTTGCGAAGCGCACCAATCATGCCAGCGGTTTCACCGCCAGCGGATCCCTGCCCAACCGCAAACTTCGCTGCGTCAGGGACGAACTGCAGCGCCTCTTTCACGTCCATACCGCCAGTGACCAGGTTGTTCAGCAGATCCGCAACTTCGTTACGAGCCATGCCGGTGTCGCGTGAAATCTTGATCATGGCCTTGGCCATTTCTTCTTCTTGCGGCGTGCCAGCGACATTGGCCTTGATCGCAATGTCTCGAATAATTGCTTGAAAATCAGCACTGATCTTGGTCGGCACGGCAACAAGCGCGGTGCCAGCAACAGCTTGGCCAATCCCACTACGCAGGCTTTCCTTGCCAGCCTGAACTTGTCCCATGCCCTTGGCTTTGAGATCGGCGCTACGCGCGACTTGACCCAACGCTTTGTACTCTTTGTTCAGCTGCGTAACTTCGATGCCCTGCTTTTTCAAACTGGCAAGATTTGCATCTAGCTTCTTCTGCAGTTTGTCAGCCCCTTCCGCACCATTGGCATGCGCCTTTTTCAACTCATCACGTAATCGAATTGTTTCGCCAATAGTCTTCTGCAGCACCCGCGCCTTGGCCCCTTGGGCTTCCAGCTTCTGAATCCCGGAGCTGACGCTCTTGAAAGCTGCCCCAACTGTTGAGCTGACTGCGCCGCCGATCACCAGGCCTATCGCGAGTTTGTTCGCCATCTGATCCACCTACCCATACGGGAATGGGCTCAATCCGTGAGCCACCACACCATGTCGGAAAAAGACATGACCTGAATCTCGGCCGCCGAAAAATTCAGTTCGACGGCCAAGCGCTTGGCCAATGTCTTTTGCAGCTTGGGGTTAAATCCCGTCGTCTGCTCCCACACGAAAATACGCGGCCTGCAGACGACGATAGTCACGCATCAGCAGGCCCTCCAATTCGTTTCTGGTGATTGAGGCAAGGGTACAAAACAGATTGAGTTCCTGCTCCTCATCATCACCTTTTGATTGAAGCGTGGCAGCTCGCGTCTCTTTTACTGTCGGTTCGCGCATGGTCAGCGTGTCGACTTTCACGCCACTGACCTCGATCGGCTTGGACAGACTTACGGTGGCGATTTCACCATCCAGCTTAAGCCACTTGGGCAGTACAGCGGTCTTATCGTTACTCATGCATTACTCCTTATAAGCCCAGGGCAGCTCGTACAGCGGCCAATTGGTCGACACCATCGATCACACGCACCGAGGCGAGCAGATCAAATTCGTACATCACGCGGCCATCGATTTCGAGCTTGTAGTAGCTGACGGCGATCGCATATTTGAACTCAGCTTTATCACCCGGTTTCCAGTCACCTGGATCGACTTCTTTCAGACCACCGCGGAACGTGGCGACCACCTGCTTGACGGCCCCCTTCTGACCTTTAAAAGCACCGCGGAATGATCCGTTGAAAGCGGTCTGATCAAGCAGGCCGAAAAACTTCAGCACCTCTTTACGCACGCCATTGGTGGTGAAGCTGGCTTCAAGCTTTTCCATACCCATATCGATTTCAATCGGACCGTCCATGCCGCCGGCACGGTATTCATCCGTCTTCAGAGTCACCTTGGGCAAGGTCAGGCTGGGCACTTCGCCTGACAGGCTGATGCCGTCGACGAACATGTTGGTGTTGTAGAGCACTTCAGGAATCATGGGGCGGCCTCCTTAGGCGGCAGTGTCGAGCACTTCGGTGATCCACTGGTCGGTCACTTCCACGCGGAAATTCGGGTTCTCGGCAGGCGGCACATCCGTGAACCGAATGTTCCAGTACACCTTGCCCTGGCTGAGCTGGCTGGACGTGTTCAACTCCTCGTCCGGATAGACTTCGAAGTTGATGATCGCGCCCATGTTTTTCAGGTCGCGCATGAACGCCTGCAGCCCCTCAGTCACATCCTTGACATAAGTGGACGTGATCGAGCGGTCGACCGCCCATTTGTGCGCGTACAGGATCGCGTCCATGACGATGTCCACCGTCCGCACGCGCGTAACAAAGGACCATTTGGGGTCAGCGGACAGCGTGCGGTTACCCCACAGGCGGTAGCCGCCGTCTCGAATGATGGTGGTGATGAAGGCGTTGTTGAGCAGGTTGGCCCGGCAGGTTTCGTCGCCGTCGAGAAACTCGACTGGCCGCGTGGTACCGGTGATGCCGGTAAATTCCTTGTTCGACGGTGAGGCCCAGAAACCGTAAGTCGCATCAGTCCAAGCGAAAAGGCCAGCAGTCCACGCCGAGGCCGGCGCATCCACCGTCGCACTGGACTCCGTATCCCAGTACTTCACACCCGGGTCGACCATGTAGGCATGCTTGCTACCGAAGTTGGCAGCGTATTCCATGGCCTCTTCATCGGTGGTGTTCGGCCCATCGAGAATGGCCATTGCGCGCAGTTTGTCGGCCAGGCCGATCAGCGCGGTGGCCACCGCCTGCGTCGCCGTATATTTCGGGCTGATCAACAGCCGCGGCTGGGCGTTGAACTTGCTCTTGCCATCGAGCAACGCCTGCATGCCAGTGCGTGTACCGTCCGCCCAAACGCCACCGATGATCGCGGAAATTTGTTCCGCAGGGTCCACGAATTCAGCCACACCGACTGCCACGATCACCGCCTTGGCTCGAGCAAAAACGGCCTTGCAGTCCTTGGTGATCGCCGCGTCTGCCCCCCACGCAGCGACGGCTTCGCTTTCGCGGGTGATCAGCAGCAGCTCATTGGCTTTGGCCGTCGCCGGTGGTGCCACCTTGAACGTGTTGCACAGACCGATGATTGACGATGACGGCAGCGCGATCGTACGCGCGCCGGTATCGACCAGGGTGACGGTGACGCCGTGAAAGAAGCTCATAGGACTTTTCTCCAGGTACAAAAAAACCCGCAGTGCGGGCTGGTGAGATGTTCGTTGTTACGCATAACGGAAAAGAAAACGCCCCGTCAGTGCAGGCCGTTATGACGGTGGCTGGTCGAGCCAGGTCGGTTTAGCTGGCCGGTGGTCTGCATTCGGAAAATGCTCCGCGCTTGGCCAGTCGCGCAGCCCCCGGCGATAAGCTTGTAGCTCGACGTATTGCTCTGACTCCAAGGTTAGTTTCGTTCCCTCCTCGATTTCGTCACGATGTCGCGCAACCACACCGTCAGTGGCACTCAATTCAATGTCTCGCCAACTCCGCTCAGAAGCAGTCAACTGCTCCATGGAAGGGGCCGGCAGATCAATCAGGATGGGATTTCCCCCAGCATCTTCGCGAATCAACTGTCCCGCAGCCTGACCATCGAGCAGTTCCAAATGTCGTTCTTTAGAAATCGACACGGCATCAGCCGGGATGCGGCAGGCTGGATTGTCCACGCGGATCAACGGATGCACAGACGAGTCATCCAATACAGGGACCATCAACGGCGTCTCGCCTGTGTTCGTGATCGTTTCGCCATCGACGTCGATGGAATCGCCCGACAGAAGCTCAATGCTCTTGGTAGGGCGAATCCAATCCGGGTCAGGAACCAGCATCGTTCGCGGTCCAAAATCCGCGTCGTCGTAAAAACCTCGCGGGCTTACGCCATAATAAATCGTCATGTTGTTTTCCTTCGGGTCAGTTACCCAGGGCTTGCCACATAAAAATACGAGAGTCTGCTGCGCCAGTGGTGTAATGCACCACGGCCTCAAACCCGGCGTTAGTGGGAATACTGGTCCCCGAATCTGATCGGCAGGAGCGGTATGTTCCACCCCCTCCATCGACAAGATCCAGGTCAACTGCCGCAATCCCAGGGCTGCCAACGACACCAAAACACTGATTGGGAAAGACGCGTGGGAACGTAATATCGAAGTCCCAACGATCACTCGGCGGGTTCGCAGGCCCCACCACAGTGCCCCACTGCAAAATCAATCCACCGCCAAGGGTTCGCGTGCCATAGGCGAGCGAACCATTAAGCGAGCCGCTGCCCACCACCACCCAATGGGCACCGGCATAACAGGTAATCGACACTTCGTCGGACGGACTCAACGTGAACGAGGTAGCCGTACCCGAGGTATCGTAAGCACCAATAAAGAACTCGCCAGCAGCCGCGGTAAATACACAGTTCGACGACCCCAAATTGACAAAGCGAATACTGGCGCCAAGAGGCACCGAGCCAATGGCCGGAAAGGTCAGCGTCGAACCCGCCACCTCAGAAATAACAAATTCACCGCCAAAATCAGTCAGCGCAATGGCGCGACTGCCTTGCAGCCATTGGCAACTATTTCTATTCCCCAGCGCTCGCTGTACAAATTCGGTAGTGGGCAGCGCCTTACTGCTATCAAACAATGGCGGCGTAACACCATCCACTTTGGAATACTGCAACTGCGCTGACCCCGACGCCAGCCAGACGTCTACGCCGTTACTAGTCAGTTCCAAAGTGGCGCCGGGTTGCATCGCGATGCCGGAAGGCAAGTTGCCGCTGCCGCCGGCGATCAAGTCAAAGCCAGCACATACGACGTTGACCACACCCAACCCCATGTTGCGGAAGTTAATCGTGCCGCCGTCGGATGTAGTGTTGGCCGCAGGCAAGCTGATGGATAGATCCCCTTCGACCGCGACCACCGTACCGATGGCTGCCGGGGTCAATGCGGTATTTCCCGTCAGCCCCATATGGCCGGAGTAGTTACCACTGGATCGCTTGACGAACTCAGTCGTCGAAAGTGCCTTGGAATTGTCAAACTGCGGCATCGTGATGAAGTTGGCTTCTGGGGAAGCCGCCGCGTACCGCGCTGCGACCGTGCCACCGATCAGGCGCCATTCCCCGCCGGCCGAAAACATCTGAAATACGGCGACCTCTTCCCGCCTCATCGTCACCGGTCCGACCATAGGCAGACCACTGACGTGGCGAAGCGAGCCACTACCTGGAGCTAACAGCGTGGCAGTGACGCCTACGCTCATATTCCCCGCCAGCGTAACGGTGGCACCCACGGGCACACCAGCCACCGGAGGCAGAGTGATGGTGCCATTCGCACTGAGATAGAGATGCGCAATTCCGCCAATATGACTGGCGTTCAGCGAAGATGAACCACTTCCCGACACAACCCCATCGCTGTATTGCAAACCTTGTCGCCGCACAAACTCCGTCGTTGCAATCAACTTGCTATTGTCGAACTGCGGCGCGGTGGTTGCTGTCGGGTTATTTGCCGTTTTAAACGTCAGCGCCGTGGTGCCTAGCACCACATTGCCATCCGTCACCAACTGCCAACGGGTGTCGGCCAGTGTCGCGCCCTGTTCAACCGCAACGACCAGTCCCGACGTGACATCGACATTGCTGTCAGCGTCTGCCGTCCGAACCCAGGTCCCAGCTGCTGCGCTATACAGGCCGTTATCTTTGGCCGCCGCTTGGTCCTTGACCAGCACCCGAGCGCCCGCAGATAACGCTACCGGCCAGTCACCGCCAGCCTGCACGCTCAGCCCCGATAACACGATCGCGCCCGTCGTCGCATACAGCACCGACTCCTTGTGATCGAGCTTGGCGATTTCTTCTTTCACCTTCTGGTCGACGTATTCACGTGTCGCCAGAACTACGGCCGGATCGATCTTCAGAACAATGCTGGCCGAGCTGCTGACGATAAAGTTCATTCGTACGACTTGGGTCTTGCCCGTGCCCTGCGACAACAACGGCTTGAAGCTTGGCGCACAGTTGGCCACCGCCACCAGGTCGCCATCGATATCGTACAAACCGATTTCGCGAATCCACTTGCCACCGACGTCCGCTGGAATCACCTGCTCGGTGATCACTACGCGGGCATCCGTCGGTGACACTCGGATTTGGTTGATCGGCGCCCGACGCCATTCGTTGATCAACTGGGTTTGCAGGCGATCCGGGATGGGGTTGGTGTCATTGGCATCGCCAATACCCATCTCGGTAAACATCCAATCCAAACCAAGCGCGATCGCGTTGGCATGCTTGGCTTCGCCTACCGCCGTGAGCATGGCGAAAAACTGGCTGGTCTGATCAATCATGGGTAGATGTCCATAGTGTCTGTTTCATCAATGCACAGCGCCGGACCGAAATGGCCGGTCACTTCAATATCGAGGGGCGTCGGTGGGTACACATCGATCTCTTCGCCTTCATAGACACAGACGGCGATGTCCAGGATTCCCTGCGACTCAAGACTGATCGTGAGGTTGGTCAGATGGCGCGTGACCGGACGCGCGTCATCGATCAGCCACGTCAGCTCCTGAAACATCTCTTCGGTGATGCCCTCATCGTTGAGGCCGACCTCCAGTGCGAACGTACCCGGCACCCCTTCAGGCGTGGTCTGCCACCACTCTTGCACCTCGATCAAATAGCCCAGCGGTTCGACCACCCGACGCAGCGCGCCGATGGTGCCCTTGCGTGCATGGACGAAAAACGCACTGCGGATCGCCGCACGCTTGGCTTCCTCGGACCAGCGATCATCCCAACGATCCACCGACCAAGACCATGCCAAATGCGGCAGCAGATGCACCGGGCAGGTATCGGCGTTGTACAGCGAGCGCAACGGAATCTCGGTACGCTCCTCGTCGGCGGCCTCGAGGGCCAACTCCAGCGGCGTACTGTTGAGCGGTAACAGGCTGCTCATATCAGGCTCCCAGCGTCACGACATAGCCGGTGCAATACGCGGCCTCGGCTTTGGTCGGCTTGAGGTCAGTCCAGCCAACCAGTTCGACGCGAGCGATCCCGGGAATATGCAGCTGGGCATGAACGCCCGAACGCGCCACCTCCAACCCAAGTCGATGTGGTGGGTTGATCCACGCAGCCAGGCGAGTCTTACATTCTTCCAGATAGGCTTCATTTTCCGGGCCGGAGGCCTGTGGATACACCACCGCTTCAATGCTGTACTCGATCACCGCCGCACTTTGCACCGTGAGTCGATCCGCCACCGGTCGTACATCGTCGTCGCTGAGCGCCACCCGGACCTGTTCGATCAACACCGGACTGGCCACGCCGTTGCCTTCCAGACTCAGGACCGTGACCACCACCACTGCCGGTGATGGGCTTTCTGCCGTAGCATCGGCCACCAACCCCGACGCATTGCGCGCGTGGAATATATAGCTGTTGCGTGGGCCTGCCGTGGTCAACCCTTCATAAGCCAACTGGATCCGCTCACGGAGTGCGGCATCTTCCTCCATCACCCTAGGTGTTGGCGGTACCGTCGTCAGATCCTCGGCCTGAATCACCAACCGCTGCAGGTCGACATTGGCCGCCAGTTGATCTAGGTCTGCCCTTTCCGCGTGGGCCAACAACAAAGCCTTGCCCGCATCATTGACCCGTGCCCGGTTCTGGATTTTGCGATAGGCCGCCTGCTCGAGCAGCTTCAGCACAGGGTCGCTTTCCAACACTGCACTCCAATTATCGCCCATGGCCAGGCGAAATGTTTCCAGCTCTTCCTGATATACGGCTTCAAAATCGAGGTCTTCCAGTACTTGCGGCGGTGGCAAGGCCGCCAGATCCATGGTCATGCGGTCACCTCCAATAACACATCATCGCCCAGGTACTGGCCAGACAACTGAAAGGTAATACTGCCGCCGAGAACCGCCACTACCCGAACCCGCTCGAGCTTCAGGCGCGGCTCCCAGCGACCAAGGGAACGGGCTACCTCGGCCTGTACCGCGCTTTTCCAGCCATCGTTAACCGGCAGGTCGACAAAACGCCGCAGCTTGCTGCCGTAAGCCGGACGCATCCGGCGACTGCCCAATGGCGTGGTCAGGATGTCCTCAATGGATTGCCGCAAATGATCAAGGCCGGAAATGAGCTGGCCGGTGCGGCGATCCAGTCCGATCATCCCGATTACTCCAGCAGCGGTTCGAAATCAGCATGTTTCTGCAGGTAGGCCAACGCGTCGACGTCATCGGCAGCAACGGTCACGCGGCCCTTCGCGACTGGCAACTGACGCTCACCTGGAAGGATCAGAACGCGGGAGGTATAAACCTTGTCGCGGAACGTCTGAGGCGTGCTCGTGCGTCTCTGGCCACGTCCTGAGTTTTGCTCTCGTGATACCACCTGCGGTGGCACCTCATCTTCAAGGTCATCCTCTTGCTCGACAATCATCGGCAAACGGTCCTCGTTGTTTTTGTCGGACATAACTGTTCTCCAGGTACAAAAAAACCCGCACGCGGCGGGCTGATAAAGAGTGATACATCAGTGCTGATGGTTCGGTGTGTTGCCACCCGCATCAATAATCTTTCCGGCGCTGTTGATGTCGCCGGTGGTGTTCAGCGTGCCATCGATCGTCACATTGCCGACCATGGCGATCAGCGGGGATACGATCCCAACCTGATCGGGAGTCACTTCGAATAATGAGCCGCCCACCTTGATCGTTGCGCTGGCACCACTCGGCAAATCAATGGTGTAGGTCTTGGCCTGCCAGTCGTAGACCAGCGACCCACCATCGTCAAAACGCCAGACCTCGACGTGATCACGATTGTCCGGTGGTGGTCCGGCATCACCGTACAACCCCGGCACAAAGGTGCCTGTCGCCAGCTCGCCGCTCGGGCTGACCAGCACGCCCTGCTCACCCATGCTCGGTGCCCGCCAGTGACGCGCCTTGCCAGCCGCCACGCTGTGCCAGCGCACCCAAGCACTGACCCATTGACCATCGGAAACCCGACATGCCGGCGGTGACGCAGCCAGATCGACAGCTACCACGTAACACGACTTGACCAGCCCGGCGATCATGCGGTCGTGCTCGGCGCTTGCGTAACTCACACCAAGTCCTCCGGCCGGAAGTAATTCTCTTCGTTGCCGATACCGGTCTCGCCGTCGATGTTCAGGTACAACGTACCTGGTGGCTCGACAGGCCAAGGCCATTCCACCTCACCGAGGTAGATCGTCTGGAACCACTCCACCAACCACACGGTGTAACCATCCAGCTCAGGCTTGGTAAAGTCCTGCCGGGCCTGAACGAACTGCGCAAACTCCACCGGTTGCCCCCACGTCTGAGCGCGCAGCAGCACCGCCAGCTGCGCCGCCATCTGGGCCGCTTTCAGTTGGTGTTGTGCACGCTCCGGCTCGACGATGATCCGCGCTTCAAACCGTAGGACGAGCACCGTTTCACCGGTACCACTGTCCTCACCCGGTTCAAACTCAGCGGGCTCCAACAATACCGCCGGCAGGGCCATTCGATCGGTAATTTCCGGACAGGTCGCCACAAGCTCGGCGGCGGGCAGCGCAACACGGATATGCTGCTCGATCGCGGAGTACAACTGATCAAGCGTAAATGTCGGATCAGGCACGAGCAGTCCCCTTTAGATATTTTTGTAGCTCGAAATTCATTTCCTGCTTGAACACTACAAGCAAACGCTCATCGGCCTTTTTCGCCCATGTGTTGAATTGTGATTCGACGTCTTCCAGCGACACCTTGGCCTTGGCTAGGGGAAATCGACCGTCGTTTTCGGCGATCCAACCTGAGCTGGCACCGCCCGCTGCCGACACGGAACTGCCCGGGTAATCCTCCGCCTTTAAGTGCTTGCTGGCGGTGCGGATCCAGACCTCCGCCGTCCCGCCATACACGCGCTTGTAGAACGCCCCGCGGTAGCGCCGGCCAGCTACCGAGACACCCGCCTTGCTTTGCCGTGGCCGTCCAACCCGGCTGGCTTCGATCGGATTCATGCCGAACCAAAGCTTCCCCTCCTTGCTACCACCCTGCATCGGATAACTACGCAAACGCTGCCGCACCGCCGTGGCTGCTATTTTCTCTTCCTTGCTCACTGCACGACCGATGTGGGTCCGCAACCATCCGAGGGTTTTGTTGATAGCCCGACGCTGGGCGTTCTCCACCGCCTTGGGCACCAACTTGGCCAAATCCTCAAAGGCTTTCACGTCCTTGGCAGAAAGGCCCAGAGAGATAAGGTCGGTACTCACACCTTCATCCTCAGAATCAGCGCCACCAGCCCATCGCCACCGGGTTGAACGCTGACCAGTGTGTAGTCCCCACCACCGTCCAGCGCCGGCAGGTCGATGCGCACCGATTGGGCTTTTTCCACGCCCACTGCGTCCGCCACGCGAATCACAAAACGTGGCTCTCGCAGGCTGGTTTTATTCAGGCCCATCTGTGGTTGCAGCCAAGGTGCCGCGAACATCCCCTGCACCTCCCTACCTTCGATATACCCGACGTCGCCCAACAGCTCGAACACCGCGGAGTCGACCTCATCCACCAGCTCACGAAAGGCCATGATCAAAGGTCCAGGCGGATCTGGGCTTTGGGTCTAGTGCACAGGTGCAACGGGTTGGACTGGGCTTCACCATCGATGCCTTTGCCAAATGGCAGCAGTTCAACCTTACCGTAATACGGCAAGCCTTGGGTGTTGGCCGTTTCCATGTAATCGGCCGGAGCAAAACAGGAGATGTACATGTCGGGCACATCTTCAGGAATCAGTAACGCGCGGTCATCATGAATGAACGCGCGACCGCCGATCCGGCCACGGTAGCGCTCCCAGACGATGCCGCCCAACTCGAAGCTTTCACGCGAGTCACCGCGCAGTTGCGCCGCCTGAATGGTGTTCAGGTAGGTCTCTTCAACCGACTTGTGGGTAATCAGTTTGCTCCAGAAGTTCTTGCCGCAGAGGGCGCGCGCGCCCGAGGCCGAGGTGCCTCCCAGCGCATCCTCCTGCATATCCAGCGCTTCAGCGCACTTGAGTCGCACCTTGGTGGCGGCATCGGCAAACCCCATGGACAGCCTCGGTTGCTGCACACCGAACGCCTTGTAGATGTCCAGCAGCACGGTGGTGCCATCCGCATCGACAACCTGGCCGTTCAACGCCCCCATGCGCTGGTACTCGTGGGTGGCGTCCAGTTGTCGACGGGCCTTGGCCAGTCGAGTGTTGACCACACCCTGAACGGCCTGCAGTTCAGAGGTTGTCCCAAATGCACGAATACCCTGGATCTCGTCGGCCTTGATCGCAAACCGTTGCGGCAGGTGCACAGTGTTAAAGGGAATCAGCAAGCGCTTGCTCGCCCCGACCACCAGGCCCGAGGTGCCGCGCTCACCGGCAGGTACCAAGGCCAGGGTATCGCCGTCCTTTTCGATCTGTACGGTGATGGTGGTAATGCCTTCTTCCCGAAACAACCCCATGCTGCTGATGCGACCCGGCAGGTATTCCTGCTCGTTGATCGCCGCTGTCAGTGAGGAAACGGAAAACGCATCGTCGTTAAAAATGCCAATATCGGCCATGGGTGTACTCTCCAAAAATGCAAAACCCCGCTCATGGCGGGGCTGGTATAGGGGGCGAAAGGACTTAGCGGATAATCACAAAGCGTTCGGCTAAGGCCAGCTCCGCGTCCGCATCCAGCCCCGTCAAGTGCACACCGCTGACTTCAGCCAGTCGAATGACGGCGCTGGCCCGGCGCGGGTCGGGCGACTCACTCAGTGGAGCATAAAGAATGCACAAGGCAACCTCGGTACCATCCGAGGCGGCAGGGTCATAAGGCGCCAGTTGACCGGAAGCAGTGACTAGCCCCAACAACTGACCCGCCTCCAACGCAGGACCTGCCGCAACAATGACGGCTTCCCGTGAAATCTTGCCGGCCCCTTCAGACAGCAGAAACTCACCGGCGTGAAAGGATTCGGTTTGGCTGCTCATGGTCTTGCTCCTTTGCCAGACTTGGAATGCCCGGATTGAGCCGCTCGGCGAGAGGCCCAGATCGAGGATGAATCAGTTTGTTTGGCCTGCACTTTCGGCGCAGGGTCGTCTTGCAACGGCAGGCTGTTGTCGATTTCAAAACCTTTACCGCCGCTTACAATCTTGTCGAACAGACGCGCTCGCACGGCCGGGGCATCCAATCCAGCCGCCACGTACTCGGCACTGAACTCCGGCAACCGCGCCGCGACACACAGATCGTTCACCGCCTTGGCGCGAGCCAGGCCCGCCTGCACGATCGCTTCGCTTTCAAGCTTCGTCGAACTGAGTAGCGCTTCAACCAGGTTACTGACCCCCTCCGCCGCACAGCGCTGGCTGATCATCAATGCCAGCTTCGCCGAATCGACAACCGGTGGAGTCGGTAGCGGATCAGTTGGCTGCAACTCCGGCTCCGGCTCTGGCGGTTCGTCGAGCTGGGCCAACAAGGCCGCGGGGGCATGTTGATAACGCTGCAGCACGCCACCCTGGCCAAGGCTGGCCTTTACCGTGATCCCGTCCCCGACTTCATCGGCCAGCCCCAAAGCCACCGCTTCATTGGCGGTGAGCCAGGTTTCGGCATCGACCAGGCGCCGCAACTCGGCCTCGTCAATGTCCGGTGCCTTGGACTTGTAGGCCGCGATGATCGCTTCCAAGGTCTGGTCAAGCACGTCAGCGACCTTGCGGAAGTCATCAGCGTCCCCGGCCGCGTAGGTCCAAGGGTTGTGGATCATCAACATGGCGTTGGCCGCGATGACGACCCGGTGTGCCCCGCACACGGCAACACTGGCAGCGCTCGCCGCCAATGCATCGACGCGGCCGGTACAACGTTCACCGAGGCGACTCAGCGCGTTGTGAATCGCCAACCCGTCGAACAAATCGCCGCCGATGCTGTTGAAGGCGACAACCACCGGCGAGACACCATCATCCATGGCGCGCAGGTCCTGCACAAACTGATTGGCCGTGATGCCCCAGTAACCGATCTCGCCATAGACAAACACTTCAATCACCTGATCGGTGCCTTCGGTGCTGGCCTGCATGACGTACCAGGACTTGTCCTGCACAGTCACGCGTTTGCCAGCCCGGTTGTAAATCACGGGTGATACGGTCTTGCTCATGGTTACTCCTTTTCATCGGGCGGTTCGACCACCTCGACGAGCGTGCTGTAGTTGAGACCTTTTTCACGGGCCCGGGCGGCATCGGCAGCATTTTCTTCATCCACCGTTTCGGAGTCATAGCCGGTGCGCAACACCATCTCACTACGCGAGGCGAATCCAGCGTTGACTTCCAGCATGCGCGATTGCACGTCCTGCACCGGATGGATGTAGGCCCAGCCTTGTGGCACCCAACGGGTACGCAAATATTCACGCCGCCGCTGTGCGTAATCGTCCAGTGTCAAAGCCCCGGACAACACTGCCATGTCCATCCACGCGGCTCGCACCGGGCGGCAGAGTTGATGCACATAGACGCCAAATTGCAGCTGCTCTAGTCGGCGCCGAAATTCGTTCAGCACCACCCGCAGCGCGCGATCATTCACGTCGCGCATGTCACCCGTTAGGATTTCGTATGGCATCCCTGCACCCGCTGCCGCAGCCATCAATTGCTGTCGCATGAAGTCGGGATAGTTGTTCCCAGCATCCGGTGGCTTGGAGAACTCCACTTCTTCACCGGGCAACAACTCCTGCATGGTGCCCGGCTCAAGCGCAACCATCGGCGTGAAGCCGTCTTTCGACAACTCGAGCGGCGCCCCCGTGATGGGGTCGCGCGGCACCGGACCTTGGTCGATCGGTGGCCGCTTGATGAAACCGGCAAACAGGTTGGCCACCTCCTGTCGGAACAACACCGCATCGTCGTAATTATCCAGACTGCGCAGGCGTTTCAGCACCGGCGACAGCCGGGGCACGCCGCGCAGTTGTCCTGGTTCGATCGGCTCAAAGATGTGTAGCACCTGATCTGCCGGCACCCTCACCAGTTGGTTGTAACCGCCACTTAGCGAGGAAGGCGCGCGCGGATGCGTGCGGTACATCCAATAGGCAACTCGCCGACTGTCCGGGGTGAACTCGATCCCGGCGCGGATGGTGTTGCCATTTTTGGCCATCTCAAACTTGTCGTGCGGCACAAACTCCGGCGCCAGGATCTGCAACTGCAAGGGCACCGAGAGACCGTCATTCAGACTGCGTGGCCGTAAGCGAACAAAGCACTCGCCGGAAGTTTCGACTGTCCGAGCAATCAACGCCTGCTGACCGTAAAAATCGGTCAGACCATCGGCGTCCGATTCATCAACCCAGTCCTGCCAAAGGTCCTGCAGCAGATGCCGTAGTTTATCGTCCAGCGTTTTCGGTCTGGGGGTGATGCCGGTACCGATCAGGTTACTGACACGCTTGTCGATCGCATTAAAGGCATATGGGTCGTTGCGCACTGCCGCCCGGGAGCGTGCACGCAAATTGCGCAGCGCCGGCGTCACCAGGCTATTGATGTCGCTGTCCGGCGCATCCCAGCTTGCCGACCGGCGCCCATCCGCCGCGCCTTCAAAGCTGGCCTTGATGGCGTTGATGTTGGTCGGCAGCAAGAATCCTCTGCTACTCAGCGCAGGGTAAGTAAGCGCCATTACAGTCCCTTGCCTCCATGGTAAAGCCGTGACACCCGCGAGCGTGGACCGGCTGCCGTAGCCAAGCCGGTTCGAATCTCGTCGCGTGCCCGCAGCAATTCATCTACGTCGCGGTATTCCACAGTGCGGTCGGTGTACTTCACGATTTTTTCACCGCGCGCAATCGCCGCCTCGATAGCATCGAGTTGCTTTTGGGTAAAGGCCATATCAACGTCTCTTCAGGTAGCCACTGGGCGCCACACGGCGTTGAAGTGGTGAGGCTGCCGGTGCGGAAATCACAGCCGGCGTGGCGGATTGCGGAGCTGGGACAGGAGCGGGTTCTGGTACAGCGTCTGGCGTTACTGGATCGGCATTACTGACGCGTTCGGCCTGCACGGGCTTGGTGACCACTGCATCGTCAAACAATCCCGACTGCGCCAACGCCTGACGAATTCGCTGCCAGTCGTGTTCCTTGTAGCGATTGATGCCCAGGTAATGCGCCATCGCCAGGCAATACACCATCAGGTCGAGCGCTTCGTTGCGTTCGGCCTTACCCTTGACCCACTCGATACGCTTGTGGCCGCGCACGTAACGCGCCACCTTGCGTTCCGCGACGCATTGGTCGAAGAAGTCATCCGGCAGATCGTTGGCAAAATGCAGCGCACCCGGTCCCGTTTCGAATGGGTAGCGGTTGTAGATCCAGTCCTTCGCCGTGTCGGTACCGACAAACCACAGCTCGGCACCGTTGCGTTCGGTCTGGCCTTTCCACGTCACATCCACCATCGATGGGCGCTGGGCAATCACCGGTCGACCAGGTTTGCTCGCACCCTTGATGGCGAACACGTTTCGCCAGCGGCGGACGCGGCAAAACTGATAGACCTCGTCGGTGTGGTGACCACCGGAGTCGACGGCCACGGCGAGAATACCCAGACCGACGCCACACGGGTGGCGATATTTGACCTTGAGCAATTCATCCAGCGCAGCCCAGGTGCGATCGTCGGCAGGATCACCGGCGACAATCTGGTAATCAATCACCCAGCGTTCCATGCCGACGCCCCAGCCCATGGCCATGAACTCCAGGCGGTTGGCTTGAACGTCGACGGCGCCGGTGATCATCAGGACCGCTGCCGACATCGACCCGAGCCCATAATCCTCCAGACGCGCCCGAGCCCGCAGGGTATCGGCCTTGGTCTGCTCTTGCGCCGCGTCCCAAACTTTTGCCAGACGGGTGTTGTAGAACACCTGCATCGGCTCAAGGTCGCCTTTGGCTTGAGCCTTTTTAGCCTTATCAAACTGCTTGGCCAACGATGCCCAGCCTGTCCAACCTAGCGGTGCGTACAGCGCATTGAGGTTAAAGCCAACCGTCTCGCCATCACCCTTGGCATGAGCTCGCCATTCTCCGTGCGCCAACATCTCGCCCTTGTGGTGCTCCTCGATTAGCACATCACAATCCGGCCCAGCACACTGATAGTGCACCACCTGATAGTCCGCCGAGTAGTGCAGGAATTCCCATTCAAGAGTTTGCATGTGACCGCAAGATGGGCAAGGCACATAGAAATAACGCTGGTCACTAGACTCGAACAGATCTGCGATCCTTGAGGCCCCCTTGATCGTCGGCGAACTGGAAAAGTAGAACTTTGCATTGCGCCCGAACGTACTGCCACGGGTTTCCGCCAACTCGATGGGGTCGCCCTCATCTCCAACATCTAACTCCCAGCGATCGACTTCATCACCGTAAATGAAGCGCGCCGAAAGCTCCGAAAGGTTCGCCGCAGAACCGGCAGTTGTGACGTACAACGAACCGCCCTCAAACTCCTTGGTGTCCATGGTGTTGCGCGCATCCCGAGAACGACTAGCAGCGACGCGTTCCCGCAAAACCGGGACGGCCTTAATGGTCTTACCGATCCGCGACGACACCCGCTTGGCCAACCCCAGACTAGGCAGCAAGGTGAGAATGTTCGACGGCGACATGTGGATCAAGGCGCCAATCCAGTTCAAGGCGATCTGAGTTTTCATCAACTGCGAAGCCACCATCGTCACCACACGCTTGCAAGGATGACTAGGTGAAAGGCAGCGCATCGGCTCTCGGGCATATGGTGTCCGCGCAGTTCGGTATTTGCCAGGCTCTGCAGCACCCGCGTCACGCGGGATCAACATGTACTCATCGGCCCATTCATCTACCCATAAATCCGGGTCAGGTTTTAGCCCCCGAAAATACGCTTCGCGGTATACCTCCCCGCCGTCTGCGTATCCAGTGGGCATAGATTCATCTCGCGTTAGTTACAGCATGCTCAAGATCTGCGACGGATATTCGCTCGGCATCCGTGAAGGATCGACGAAACGCGTTCGCAAGATATTTTTCGATTTCCCAAGGGTCAGTCATTGACGCCAACTCAGGAGCTAGTTGCGGCGGCATGCCCATGAAAAGATCCCTCACTGTGCGCCCGGCAGTAAACGCCGCACGGTCGACTGCGTCCTTATCGACCAAGCTACCCTGCACCTTGTGAAACTCCGCCTCGGCCAACTGCCCAAGATAGAACTCACGATGGGCCTTAGCCCTCTGAAAATCTGGAAGTCCTCGAGGCGCACCGACTGAGTTCGACTCCACAGGTTCAAGGGGGGCTGTTTCAACATGAGGGGAAAGCTGACTGCGCACATCTCGATCAACTCGCCCCTGTTCATGTCGAGCTGAGACGGCAGCCTTGCTAGGGTCGGCGGTCTCTCGAATGAGTGCTTCGGTCAAGAAGACATCGACGAACTTTCCGTTTGGCGCCATGACGAGGCGCTCATTATTTTTCAACCAGGTGATGTAACTGGGCGTCCGACCAATCCGAGCCGCGAAGGCGCTTTTAGACAGGTAGAGTGGCTCTGTCATGCGCCCTCCTTTCAACGACTTTTCAATGAATTCATTACAATTTCAATGGATTGAAATTTCAGTAAGCTGCCATGCCATTCGCTAACAAAGTCCAGCGGGTTCCCTGTCCCGTGTCCCTCGGTTTTTGGCAGGGTCCCCGGCAGCGTGCGCGCCCCCGACAAGTTTGCGTGAGAAACAGAGGGTGTCGCGCCCTGCCAGCAACGGTTAATCATGGCTGTCACGGGATCGCGGCGATCTGTCGAACAACCTCGTCATGGATCAGCTTGGCCGACCATGTGCGGGTCACAGTGTCGGTGCCAGCAAGGAGCATCGCCGCATCACCTACTGCAGCCGCTGCCGGAATGGTTGGTTTATTGGTCAGGTCGGCATAGCTACCAGAAAAACTGGAAGTGCCACTCCCTGTAGCCGCACGGGCAGCCGCCTGGTCGACACTCACCAGCACAGCCTTTCCGACATCAGACGCATCCGTAATGCCGTCCGAGTCGACACTGCCCCCGCCGGCTCCACTTGCTGTACCTTTCACGACAACCTGTAGAACCTGAAACCCCTCAGTGATGGAGACAGGGCTGCCGTAGGGTTGCCAACCATCTGCAATTAACACAGCCATCTTGGCGACTAGGTCCGCGGCATGGTCTGCAGTGACGGCATCGTATTCGGTGAAGGCCATTATCTAAACCTCAGGATTGAGCTGTTGGAAAGGGCTTGCTATTGCCAAACGCCAAGAACAAAAAAGCCCCGCACAATGGCGAGGCCGTAGAAAGCAAAAAGCCCGACGCGGTGGCCGGGCTTTTTCAGAGTGTGTTGCTGCAAACGCAAAAACCTCAAAGTAACGAAAAATCTATAGATCCGGATCGATCCTGTCAAGCGCGTCGTCTACGCAGATCGAGAGCGCCATCTATCCACGCGATGCCTGACTTCCAAAGATCGCGGGTCTTGGAGCGCCCAAACCCCAGTCTTTCACCAACGGTACTCAGGTCGGTATCTCTCGACGTGTAGTACTTGATGATCACCTCTCCACACTCAGCGTAACGACTACGCAACCGCCCAACCAGACCATCCATCACGAGAGCATCATCATCGGTGATCATTGGTGTAGGCAGATCGTTTTCCCGCGACGCACAACACGAGACGCCTGAGCCCAAAACCACCCAACGCCCCCAGTGCTCCAACATGTCCTCGGTGGTTCGATTTGAGATGCTCATGCGGCCTCCAGAAGCTGCTTGTGCAGCTGGTAGATATTGACTGAATCTCCATCACCATCCTGGTGCTGTACGTGCAGCAAGCTACCGTTTTTCATCATGATCTCCAGGTAACGGTTACCGCACGACTCACTGAATCGCATTGAGCTTATTGCGGACGGAGCCACTGCCTGGCCGGTGTGCGGATCAAGCAAAATCATCATTTGGAACCCTCATGATTGTTGTTTACGTGCGGCTGCGAGCGCCCCGCCTCATCCCGCCCATCGCCCTGCATGTCAGCGATGATCAGCGCCCCTACGTCACGTCGATCATCCGTGCAGGCAAATGGCACCGACTCGCCCGGTCGGGTGATGGCATAGCGCACCGAAGGCTCACGCAGGATTGTCAGGCTGTACCCGCTGTCACTGACCCACTCATCACTGATCAACTCGCTTTTGCTGTTGAGCTTTTGGGTCCATTGGATTTTGCATGGTGCCGTCGGTTTGCTCGGTACCGCGGGAGAGGATCGGACAGTGACTTTTGCTCGAATCTCTTGCAGCGACCGCCGGCCCAATTCGGTGGGCTTACACTGGTATTTCGGGCGCTGATGCAAACGCCCTCCACGAGCAAAGATCTGGCATGCCTCGTAGAACTTCTCCTCGAACAGCAATGCCAGCTGCTCCTGGGAAGCGTTTTTCTGCTTGAGAAACTTCGCCTCGAAAGCAGCATGGAAAACCACGTCGCATGACCACCGCTTTGCCTTACCTGTCCAGTTCGGACTGGCGTATCTGAGTACTTCGCCGAATGCTTTTTCTAGCGGAGGAATTCCCGCCCTGATGAGCATGGCCTCTTCAAGTTCGGTCATGAGCTTCTCCGGATCTTGAGTTGGGCACGCAGCTGCTCCCGGAGCGTCTCGCGATCCCCCGATACACCCTGGGCGTCTCGAACTTCGGCGGCTTTAGCTTCGCCCTGGGCAATGGCCTCGGCGGCAATCTCACTCATGTCGTGCCCACCGCTGGCATGATTTGGTTTTCTCGACACGAGGCCCATGGTGACTTTGCGCGGCAGGCGAAGTTGCAGCTGATCGCCCTGCCTAGCCTGTCTGGCCTGCTTAGCTTTTTCATGATCGACGTTTCGTAGCAGGTGCTGGGCGAACTCGTGCTCCCATTGGGCTTGGGATTGCTGCTTACCCTTCCGGGTAAGCCAGTAGGACCGAAACGACTTCAACCGTCGACCGGTGAAGTCCGCCGTTTTCAGGCCATTGACCGCGAGCACATCAGGCCAGCTCACAGGATCAGGCAGCCACGCCGACGCCATTGAGAAAACCTGAATCACCGGAGTTTCAGCAGAAGAAATAGAAATAGGTAAAACGGAAAGCGGAGGTAGGTTGCTGTTCGAGCACGCCGTTTTTTGTGAGGTGTTTTCTGAGTGCTTTTTGCTTTGGCTGTACGCCGTGTAATCCGTGGCTTGCAGGCTGAATTTATCGGTCTGCTGGATTGGTTGTAGTTTTGGTTGCAGGTTGGTTGCTGATGGTTTGGACGTACCATCCCGATCGGCGTACGGCAGCTGGAAAACGAGCGGACCAACAAGTAAGAGCGCGCCGATCTTGATCAGGCGAGCAATCAGAGAACGAACCTTTTGCCGGGTTGGTGATCCCGACTTTTTCCGCCCGCGCAAGGGGGCAATGTACAGAGCTTCCTTGAACCCCTGCTCACTGAAACGACGCTTGTGGCTGCCCGCGACGCCGGTAGAGTAATCCATATGCCGACGTATCACGCAATAGAGTTTAAACACGTCTGCCGGCTCTTCTGCCAGGACAGACCACTCCGCGTCGCTGATCTGAAAATTTGCCATACCACTCACTCAGGGCAATTCACGATTGCCCGGCAATAAGCTCCCCCTCCCCACAAAACTCGAAAGCTTTGCAGCGTGTGAAAGCCAAAAAAGGTATCCGGCGCTTCCGTGGTAACTTATTGCTTCCAAACGAAAAGGCCCAAGGAGGCCGGACATGACTGAAAAACTTACAAACCCAATCGACGAACCAAAAATCGCCGCTCAGGAAATCCTCGCCCTGCTCGTTCAAGCAGGTGCGTTTACTCCAAGCGGGGCTCTCTTAACCTCGAATGGTGGAGAAAATGCGGCCTCCGCAATGATCGCCACGCACAAAGCACTCACTGCTTATTACGAGACGCTTTCGAAATAACCTGCAGACCCGCAATGAGGGCTTCGGCAGCAGCTTTCGCCGAGGCCTTCAGTCGCTTTTTGTCTTCCATGAAGAGGCTGTCTCTAAGCGCATCTGCAAGCACCTCGCTCGCAATTCGAATCTGCGCCTTACCCAGTTTTTTCTTTGCTTTGCTCATGATGTTTCTCCGATAAATTCGAGGGCTGTCAGCAAGATTGATAACCTCACTTCGCCCGATGCAGTTCGATTACGGCCTTCACTTCTTCATGCCGTGCCGCCATGTGCTTGGCGTGCAGGGCGAGAATTTCTTGCGCTTCGGATTGGTCGATCTCGCCGTTCTTCAGTGCCTGGACGATCATCTGGTCGACCATCCCCCGCTTCGCCATCGTGTTCAGCGAGCGGTGGTGCAGATCGACGTTGTCTAGGTCCTCAACATCAGGCAGGCGCACGAAAATCCCGCCGTACATCGCGCAGATGTAGTCAGGGAGGTGCGTAGTACCGGTTTCGGATTCGAGGGCGTGGATTTGCGAGTCGCTAAGAGGCTTGCACCCGACAGTCTCGTAGACCTGGTTGTCGAGTCGTTTCGGTTTGATGCCAAGGCGAGCTGCTGCGCAATCCATACCACCCGGGAAGGCATTCGACACAGCGGCCATCACCTGGCGGCGGGTCTCTAGTACAGAGGTTGTCATGGCCTAGTTTCCCTACCGGGCTGCTGCGTTCAGAATGAACACCACTGGATCAGCTCGCATGGCTTAGCGCCTCAGTGCCGACAGGATTATTGGATGCGGTTTCGAGCTCCGGCTTTGGCAACCCGGGGCAAAGCTCCCACGCTCTAATCGCCCCCCCAGTTGCCGCTTCTATTTTGAAAGCGGTCGCAACGCCAACAAAATGCTTTCCGGCCAACCATCGAGAGATGACTGGCTGCGTAACACCAAGGGCTGTTGCAGCGGATTTTTGCCCATCAAAAAATTTGATGAGTCGCCGAACAGCTTCCTGTACTGGCGTCAGCTTCACCTCCACAAGGTCATGAACATGTTCTGTTTTCAAGGGCTTCACCGCACCAATAAAATGCTATTTGTTATATTATTGGCATGTCTGTGCGCATTTGCAACCCTATGTTCAGTGTTATAAATTTGATCCCTATGAATCTCGCACAACGACTGAAGCAAGCTCGCCTTCACGCCAGCCTTACTCAAAAAGAGCTCGCCACTAGGGCCGGCATCGAACAACCCATCATCTCTCGCCTGGAAAGCGGTCGAGCAAAGGGCAGCACCTACATCACGAAAATCGCTTTTGTTTGTGGCGTTGACCCCATGTGGCTTTTGGAAGGCCTGGGGGAGATGCTTGAGTTTTCGAAAACCTCCCCGTTAATTCCAACGTCCTCAGATACCATGTCTGGAAAGTGGCCTATGCTCACTTGGAAAATGGTAGGGGGAACCATGGAAGTATCCGAACTCAAGCACCTAATCCCAACCGAATGGGTACCTGGACCGCCTCGTCCTGAAGGTGGTTTTTGCCTTATAGTTCAATCTGATGAGATGACATCTCCATACCCCGGAGAGAAGTCATATCCCGTCGGAAGCCGGCTTTATATTGATCCCGGCAGAGAAGCCACTAATGGCTCCCGAGTCATCGTAGCGCTCCCCGAGTCTAAAGAGGCTGAATTCAAGATTTTGGTTTTCAGTGGTGGTCGCCAATATTTGAAGGCGGCGAACCCTCAAATTCCGACCTATGAAATGGAGCCAAGAATGACCATTCTTGGCGTGGTCATAGGCACTTACATTCCTGAGTAAAAATTCAGAGCGATCAGCCCCGTCCATGGACGGGGTTTTTTTTGATCTTTTTTCGACTGGCACCGCGCTACCAGCATCCTCCCCGTCTCAAAGACGACATACCGCTTAGTATTTTTAGAGATATCAAATAGCCACCTTGCAAATATTTTTAGGAATATGTTTTTTGTTATTGACCAAAATAATGCTCATGGTTATATTTTGCCGCATCGCAGCTATACACCGCCGCGATATGGGGCAACCCACCGCTCTTTAAAAACCAGAAGACAGACCCCGGCTGAGGCCAGGGGAACAACACTGCTACACAGCCTGCTTCCGTGACCGGTCATTCGGCACGCAAGGTTTGCTAAGCAATACGGAACATTTCACTTCACACCCTTCTCTCGAGGGGTGTGCGGGAAATCAACCAAACGGAGCAACACCATGACTCGCGCTGAACACGAAAACCGAGAAGGGATCGCAATTGCAGCAATGATAGGCCTGCTGTCTGGATCCGCCCCAAGACCTGCGCATGAGGTTGCTGTAGCCGCATTCGATCTCGCAGAGGCGATGACAGCTGAAAGCAAAAAGCATCTCGGCGACAAGCCTGGATACCACGACTGATTTCACTGATACACCTGGGCGACCGGGTGCATTGGGAAAGCAACCGGAGAACAATCAATGCCAATGCGAAAACAACGAGACCCGCTGCGGGAGGCTGCAGCAGTTCAGGCCTGGAACGCCTCGCACGCCGTCGGCGCCGAAGTCGATTACCGCTTCCATCGAGACGCCAGGCCGAAGCGGACCACTACGATGACACAAGCCCAGATGCTGGGTGGACACACGGCGATCGTGTGGATCAAGGGCGTCTCGGGCTGTGTCGCTATCGGTCACTGTACGCCGGTGTAACAGAACAACCAGCGCCATGTCAGCCCGACGTGCCCGACCCCTCGCAAGAGGTTGGATGCTCTCCAAGAAACATCATGAAGGGCTTCTTGGAGAGAGCCTATCACTCGTTTTCAGCAGATTTCTCGTTTGATTCTTTTGCCTGCTTGACCACTGCCTGGATCATCGGAATCAGCTGCTCGGCTTCCTCGATGTGGAGAATGATTACCTGATCTTCGGTAACACCGGTCTCCTGCATGATGCAAATGTGCCCTCCCTCCCCAACATAAACCTTCACGCCATAACGTGGCTCGATTTCCAAAACCATGGAATCTCCTTATGAAATGCACCTATGAATTGAAAGACGGAATGTACATCTATAACGGCCACAAAGTCAGCGGAATTGCTTACTCATTGGAAGCTGTACATGCAGCGCTGACCAAGCACTTTGGCGCCGATGGCTACACGCTAGCCCTTGCCTGATGGAATATTTCACTGGCTGGCCTTGGCAACAGGGCTAGACGGGAAATCAACCAGGAACGAGGTGCGTGATGGAAATTCGAATAGTGAATGATGATGGGGAAGAGCTGTGGGTCAAGCCTGACGCTGCGGTTATGAAAACCCCAGCATGCCCCCAGAGAAGAAGTATTTCAGCGGATCGCCTTTGCGCTTGACTGGGCGCTAAAGGGCTACACAAAGACCACCCAAACATATCTCGATGATCGCCCTGTTGTTATTTTTATTTCAGAGCTGACCATCGAGGTACAACAGGATCTATGGGTAGGCTGCCCTATCTATATCGATTTAAGCAAATTATCGGACGAAGCTATTCGCAAGCTTCGCTTTGCATTCGTTACGACTCTGACCTCTCTATAATTTCATACTCGTCTCTGACGACATGAAAACCATTAGCCTCTATCGCCAAATAAACCTCATCCTTCTTTAAATATACAGGCAACTTATCTGTTTCAATGTCGATATCACGCACAAATATAAGGCCTCTTGCAAATGAAGGATCTTCAATTGAAAGATTCTTAACGTTTGTGCCGTATTTAACAATCAGAACCTTGTCACGCTGTCTGTTGCGATAGAGAGTAACCCTCATATTAAAGCCCCTTCCGTGAAGGCGTTGCACTGAGTCGTCCTGCCAGATTTTCTGGTTTTGCTTGTGCATCTGTAGTCATTCGATATTGCCTCGATTGTTGTGGAACCTGAGAGGCTACCACGGCCCGGCGTGGCTAAATATCCGGGCACCATTCCCCTGCTTCGCGAATTCGTAACATGATTTATCACATGGCTATTTCACCCTTTGCATCTGGTGACGGAGGCAAAGGGAAATTAATTAGGGAAACTAATATGAATCAAAACGACAACAGTCAAATCTTCGGTGAAATTAAAACCTTCACTCCAACTATCGTAGGTATCAAGATCACCCTTCCCGGCGCACAAGTACACGAACTTCTATTGAAGCAAATCGCAAAAATACATAAAGGGCTTAGTGATTTCCGCTCAAGAACCACGGAACAAGAACCAACTGACTTTTCAAATTCAGTACAAAAAACTGCCGAGCGCATGATTCAAGAGTTAACTTTCATAGCCGAGAATCTGAATAAAAACGCAAACTACTTGTTGGGTCGAGACGAACTTATCGGTCTTGGCGTATTCAGTGACCAGACAAGAGGCATCATCAAGCAACTTGCTACCACGACCTAATCAACCAGCGCCACGACAGCCTGTCGTTAACTGCCCGATCCTCTCTTTTCGAGAGTGCATCGGCGAGCTCTGAAGTACAACGGTGGTTTCGTTGGATGGTTTGTACGCCATCGCTTCAGAGCTCACCGATGCACCCTCCTCACTTTCAAGCGTCACCTTGCCCGGCTGACTTCTCGGAAGTTTCTTCCAGCCATGGTGACGACCCATGCATCCGCTTTAAACACCTGAATACGCAACCCACCACCGAGGGATCAGCCATGCACCCACTGATGCAACAGCGCCGGGAGGTTCTCAGCGCCTTGATGATTCGCACCCAAGCGGCTCGTGACACGTTCGCCCGGCTTGCCGACTTACCAACACCCGAGAAGTCTGTGCGCTTCCAGGTAAAAACCGTCGGCAAGGCTTACCACATCGTGGATCTGGTCACCGGCAAGACCCAAGCATTTCGCTGGTCCTACGAATCGGCAGTCGATATCGCTATCCAGTTTGAAGAAAAGGCGCAGCGCCTCTTAAGACCATCGTGAGGCGTATCAACCGCCAGGCGCGCCAGCGCATTCGCCAATCGCAATTCAACCTACCACCCAGCGGCCTGATGGCCATCCCGGAGAAACATCCATGCCCAACCCAACCGATACCGCCGAGTTCCTCGAAGAGCTGAACGGTGGCGCCTTTGCCAGCCAGATTGGCCACGCCCTTTCCGAGGTTGCCGCGGGCGTTGTGGATCATGGCAAAGCCGGAAAGCTTGTTATCACCCTGGACTTCAGCCAGATCGGCGAATCCCACCAGGTGAAGATCAAACACAAACTCGACTACAAGGTTCCGACCAAGCGCGGCACCCGCAGCGAGAACACGAGCCTGGACACACCGATGCATGTCGGTACCGGCGGAAAAATCAGCCTCTTCGCGGAGCGGCATGACCAGCTCTTTACACGCGACGAAGCGCCTATCACCCCTCGCACTTAAGCGTTCGCCAACGAAGGAATTGACACATGTCATTGACCAAAGAAGCAATCCAACACATCACCGATACGGCCCTCGAGGCGATTGGGAAGCAGCTTCAAACCGACACTCCTACCGTGGTACTCCCTAGCGGTACCGAAGTGGTAAATCTGGAAAAGTACCAAAGCCACCGCTCCCGCTTCCGTGGCATCTTTTCCACGCACTCACTGGCCGACTTCAGCGCCTACGTGGTGGATCGCGCCGAGGCAAACGCCCGGGGCTTCATCAACCAGGATGAAATGAGCTGCATGATGCTCTTCAATCTTGGCACCCCCGGCGAACCCGGACATGCTGACGACCGCGCAATCCTGAAACTGAAGGCAACCGCTGGCTATACCGCCGCACAGGCAATTGGCGGGCGCGGTATGAGCCAGAAGGACTTGAGCGACTGGATCGAAGATTGGCACCAACTCCTGACGCCGGTCGACGACGAAGGTAATTCAATCCCGGTGGCCAAGGCCATCGCCGCGGTACGCACAATAACCATCAAGGCCACCAGCGAATCGGAAACAACAGTGGGCGACACGAGCGCCAGCCGCAGCGCCATGGATCAGATCGAGGCGCGCAGCAAAGAAACGCTGCCAACCGCCCTTCAATTCCGCGTGATTCCGTTCGAGGGCCTAACCGAGCAGCAAATCACGCTGCGCATATCGGTCATTACCAGCGGCGCGCAACCGGTTCTGAAACTGCGCTGGGTCGGGGAAGAGGTTCAGCGTGAAGACATCGCGCAGGAGTTCAAGACCGTGCTGCAACAGAAGATTGGTGCCGCTGCTGCGCTGTCTCTTGGCGCTTTCGATCCGAAATAAAACCTGGCACTCCAACGTCGGAAACCCTGACTGAAGGCCCGTAATGGGCAAACGAAACCTACGAGAAAATTCAATGAAACCATCGCCATTGCATATTAAAAACCTGACCGTGAACTACTTCGCATCTGAACCCTGCCAGCCAGGCGCCAATGTGCGCGCAATTAGTATGGCCACATTAGGATCAACAATAGACGCGCCTCCTCTTGGCGCTTATTGGCACGGCGAAGGCGGAGTGAATGCAAGCTTGGTGCGAGGTATTAATGGTGGTCGTGATTACTACCTGATCGTACCAACAGGTGACGACCTCGGCGAACTGAAGTACGGCGACCACAGAGAGAAGATTGTTGGCGCCGATTGCGCATCGGATGGTCTTGCAAACACCAACGCATTACTTGCTAGCGAACATAGCCACCCTGCCGCAGAGGCTTGCCGTAATTTCATCTGCGATGGTCACAGTGACTACTACTTGCCGTCTCGACGCGAGCTGCAAATTGCCGAGGCAAATGTTCCTGAGCTCTTCAGCAAAGGCTGGCATTGGTCAAGCACGCAGCGCTCAGCCAATAACGCTTTCATCGTGGTTTTCGGAGATGGCGATCAGGACATCGTCGCCAAGGACGACGAGCTCCGCGTCCGCCCCGTCCGCAGATTGTTCATTTAATCCTTCATTAATTGCTTTTGATCCAAGACGCATAAGCGTCTTTTTTATCGCCTAAAAAAAGGAAAACCACATGTCCGCAGCAGAACAAGCAGCATCGGCAATAGCCATCCCTGAAATCGGTCAAGCGTTTGGCGGTGGATTTTTCAGTGGCATCACGGTCGACCAGGACACCGGTAAGCGCTGCCTGAATATCACCGCTGGCGCCGCGCACGAACTCACCGGCATCTGGGGCAAGTATGGCGAGCAAATCGAAGGCGCCGACAGCTTCACCGACAGCCGCGCCAACACCGAAGCAATGGCTGCCACTGGTAGTGAGCTGGCGCAGCAGGTTCTGGCACTGAGCATCGGCGGCTTTACCGACTGGGCGATCCCTGCTCGAGACGTACAGGAGCTGCAGTACCGCCACCTCAAGCCAACCGACTGTGAAAACTGGGCGGATGGTCTTGATGGCGTTAACGCTAGTAGCCTCCCCATCGGTGAGCCATACACAGATGAGCTGCCAGCCAAGACCACGGTCGAAGCTTTCGGCGAAGGCCAGCCTGAGGCCTTCCAAGAGGAATGGTACTGGTCATCTACGCAGCGCTCAGCCAATAGCGCGTTCATCATGGATTTCGAAGATGGCATTCAGGGCAGCAACGCCAAGTACGGCGAGCTCCGCGTCCGCCCCGTCCGCAGCATTTTGCTTATTGATTAATTCGCTTATTTAATCCGGTCGCTTGCGACCGGTTGCTTTTTTGGAGCTTCAGCCGCATGGCAATGCACACGGATCTCGCTATCCACAAAGTCGCTTTTGATTTGCTCAGCCTCGCCACCGACCTGACTCGAAATATTCCTCGTGACTTCAAAGCCGGTCTCGGCGCAAAGGTCAGGGATGAATGCATCGAGATCATGGTGTTGATTGCTCGAGCAAACGCAACCTGGGACAAGCAGTCCCACCTTGTCGCCTTGGTAGAGCGCGTCCAGGTGATCGAGTTTCTGCTGAGGCTTTTCAAAGAAAAGCGCTTTATCAGTATTCCGCAGTACGCAAAATCCATTGAGCTGACAGCCTCAATTGGAAAGCAGGCGAATGCCTGGAAACGTCACTCCGCAACCGCGCCCGTTACTTGAAGGCCAAGGCCCTCTTGTCTGTGCGATTTTAATCTGGTCGTGCCGCTAGCCATACAGCTACCGCCATGCGCATCAGAGATACCGACGGTCTAAAGCGTCCGTGCAGGTCTCGCGCAGTTTCCTTGCTGATCGGCTATGCCTTCGGCTTGGCGACGTAGATAGCACGATAGGTCGCAGCGCTCAGCCAATAACGCATTCATCATGAATTTCGAAGATGGCAATCAGAACAACAACGACAAGAACAACGAGCTCCGCGTCCGCCCCGTCCGCAGATTCGAACGTTGCACCCCACCTGTTCAGCGATCTGGTCCAGGCTTATTACGACTGCCGGCGCTCCAAGCGCAACAGCGCCAGCGCGCTAGCTTTCGAAATGAACCTGGAACGGAACCTGATACAGCTTCACGACGACCTGGTCACCGACACTTACCGGCCAGGCCGATCCATCTGCTTCGTGGTCACCCGACCGAAAGCCCGAGAGGTTTGGGCCGCTGCATTTCGGGACCGCATCGTCCACCACCTGCTGTACAACCATGTGGCCCCGCGCTTCTACGCCAGCTTCATAGCGGACAGTTGCGCCTGCATACCAGGGCGCGGCACCTTGTACGCGGGGAAGCGCCTCGAGGCGAAGATCCGCAGTGCCAGCCAGAACTGGTCGAAGCCGATTTTCTACCTGAAGTGCGACCTGGCCAACTTCTTCGTGGCCATCGACAAAGAGGTTCTGCGCCAGCAGTTGGCCCGTAAGATCCATGAGCGGTGGTGGCTCGCCCTCGCCGAGCAGATCCTGATGCACGATCCGCGAGAGGACTACGAGATCCGCAGTCCTGCCCATCTGTTCAATCGGGTACCGCAGCACAAGCGGCTCACTGCCCAACCTGCGCACCTCGGCTTGCCGATCGGCAACCTGTCGTCGCAGTTCTTCGCCAACGTGTATTTGGACGCACTGGATCAATTCGCCAAGCACCAGCTCGGCGCCAAGCATTACATCCGCTACGTCGATGACTTCGTGTTCCTGCATGAGTCACCGAAACAGCTCAACGAATGGTTGGCTCAGGTCAATGCATTCCTGCCAAGCCTCGGCGCTAAACTCAACCCGACCAAGACCATTCTGCAGCCGGTAGATCGCGGCGTCGACTTCGTTGGCCATGTCATCAAGCCGTGGCGGCGCACAACTCGGAAGCGGTCGCTGGCTCAAGCGCTGAAGCGTACCGCTGTAGTCCCGGTCGAGGATCTTCGCGAAACGGCCAACAGTTACTTTGGGCTACTCATCCAAGCCAGCCACAGTGCGAAAGACCGAGAGAAGCTGGCCAATGTCGTGCTGATGCGCGGCCATACGGTCAATGGCGCGCTGACAAAAACCTATCCAAAGAAATGACCACATCAATGAATCACGCCAGCCAGTGAGGATTCCCTGTGTCAAATAAATCAGAGCCTACACCTCCTGAAGAGCGCTATCTCAACCTAATAACCAGAAAGCGGTACGTCGTGATCATGGAAATCGCTGGCTACTGCGAACTCGAAGGCATCGATCGCCGCTGCATCCAGGTAAGTCGGGCCAACCTTCAAAACAATGAGATATGGGAGCGCATTCGGTGAAATACGAACCACCCGAACAAAAGCTGGAAGACGCGGCCAAGCCGCTCTTATGGATGGGCGCCGTACTGACGATCTTGAGTGTTGTCGGCCTCGTTTGGAGTTTGATATGAGCACTACCATCACCATCCGCTACACGACCGGCTCCTACGTTGCTCGCGCCAAAGGCCATAACCGAGAGGTGCAGCCATAAGCACCCTCACTTGGTACGAATCTGCTTGGTTACACATGAGCAAAGTTCGCGAACAGGCTGAAACCGGCCGCGATATCGGCAAGGTAATCGACGACAGCTACCCCTTCAGCGAGCGCAGCGGCTGGCCTTACAAAGCTTGGCTGAAAGCGCGTCGCGACTTCTTCCGCAAACACAACATCCAGCTACGTCGCGCAAAGAAGCCCGGCCCCGACCTCTTCAGCTAATTCATTCCACCATATATCAGCCTGCAGGTTTACTGCTGGCGAGGAATTCCCATGTCCGCAACAGAACGATTTCACAAAGTCGCTAACGACGCGCTGGCCAGCATTAGCGAACACCTGTGGCCCGGCGCCAAGCTTGCTCTGGTGGTTTACGAGCCTGGAAAACCCACGCTCGACATCGTGTTCAAGGATCAAGGCATCGATCTCAACGAGGTGGTGAGCACCCTGCGCCGTGCGGGCCTCAGCATCGACGGCAACAACGCCTACAAGCGCGACCTGTGCGACTCGATAGCCGGAACCATGGCCTTTGGCGCGCAAGACCATTGCCCACCACCAGCAGAGCACTGGGCCCAGAGGTTCTGGGATATCGGCCGTAGTTCGGCCGCGAATACTGCCGAGCTGGTATCAGCCTTAGAACTTGTTTCCAGCTGCTTGATTGATGCTTTGGCCGGGCGGGATATACCTGCGGCCCGGGCCGGGCACGTAATCGCTACCTCCGCCGAGCTGCTAGCTAAGCAATCGCTTTAATCCTTGTAAGCAACTGAGCCTCCACCTTTTGCCGCCATGGCTGGCATGGAGCAGTGAACCGGGCGGGTGGCGCCCACGATGCAGCAGCCATCCCCCATAAATTTCTGAGAGACCTGCCGACGATCGGCGGGCGAGGAGTTGCAATGTCCATGATTCAACGAAAAACGATGTGTATCTATCACGGCAACTGCGCTGATGGCTTCGGCGCGGCCTGGGTTGTTCGGCAGGCGCTCGGCGCCGATGTCGAGTTCATCCCTGGCATTTACGGTAAAGAGCCGCCGGACGTAACCGACAAGGACGTAGTCCTCGTCGACTTCAGCTACAAGTACGACGTACTGGCCTGCATGAGCTGGAAAGCCCACAGCATCATCGTGCTGGACCATCACAAAAGTGCCGCCGAAGACCTTTCCCGCTTTCCGCCTTTCCATGCCGGAATTGAAATCGACGGCCGCGCGGATGACGGATCCATGCTGCTTGGCTGGCAGACTGCGCATGACTTCATGAGTCTGCAAAATGCCCCATCCATTGCCTGCTGTTTCGACATGAACCGCAGCGGCGCTATGCTGGCATGGGATCATTTCTTTCCTGACAAGGAGCCACCTCAGCTCCTGCGCCACATCGAAGACCGGGATTTGTGGCTGTTCAAGCTGGACGGCACCAGGGAAATCCAAGCCAGTCTCTTCAGCTACCCCTACGACTTCGAAGTATGGGACCGACTGATGGCCGCTGATGTTGAAACGCTGCGATCAGACGGCGTAGCGATCGAACGAAAGCATCACAAGGATGTTGCCGAGTTAGTGGCAGTCACTAAGCGCCGCCTAGTGATCAGTGGCCACGACGTGCCAGCAGCCAGCCTGCCGTACACCCTAACAAGCGATGCCGGCCTCCTCATGGCGCAGGGCGAGCCATTCGCCGCCTGCTACTGGGACACGCCAGATGGCCGAAGCTTCAGCCTGCGCAGCACCGACGAAGGCCTCGACGTGTCCGAGATTGCCAAACAGTACGGTGGTGGCGGTCACCGCAATGCCTCCGGCTTCCGCGTGCCGTTCGGCCACGAACTGACTCTGTAACTTCCCCCCCTTCTGCCGCCATCGGGCGGCATGGAGCCTCCATGAGCTCAATAGAATTTCTGAGTCACAAAGAAGTGTGCGAGCTCACCGACGCTCGCACTAAAGCTGGGCAAATCAGCAATTTGATTAAAAACGGGATTCGGCACTCGATAAAAAGAAACGGCTGGCCAAGTGTCACAACGGCCGCAGTTATCGGGATCGGGCCAATGTCCAATGAATTAGAAATACAGTCCTGGAAACCAAGGAAGGCAGGTTGATATGGGAAGACGCCCCAGCAAGCCCGACTCGATTACCAGGTTACGCAAACGCAGGAAAAATAACGGCAAGATTTATTACTACTACGACATCGGCGGGAAGCCGCGCAAGGAAATTAACTTAGGGCCGGATTACGGTCTTGCGATAATGAAATACGCCGAACTAGAACGGGACCGAACGGCGACCGCCTTGGTACAAAAGGTGATTACATTCCGATATGTTGGCGAACGTTACTCAATTGAAATGATTCCCACCAAGGGAGACGCAACACAGAAAGACAATTTGCGGGAACTCAAAAAACTTATGGAGTTCTTCGACGATCCCCCTGCCCCTCTGGAATCAATCCAGCCGCTGCACGTCCGCCAGTATCTGACTTGGCGCAAGTCCGCCCCTGTCCGAGCCAATCGCGAGAAAGCACTTTTAAGCGCCATCTGGAATTTCGCCAGGGACAAAGGCTACACCGCGCTGGCGAACCCCTGCGCGGGAATCAAAGGCAACAAGGAGACAGGGCGAAAGGATATCTATATCGAGGACTCGTTGTTCAAGAGCGTCTATGACGCCGCTGACGTCGGTCTTAAAGACGCCATGGACCTCGCCTACTTGACCGGCCAGCGCGTGACAGATACCCGGTTGATGGACGAGCGGGACGTGCGCGACGGTCAAATCTGGGTGACCCAGGGGAAGACCAAGGCAAAACGCCGCATCGAGGTCATTGGCGAACTGAAGATATTGATCAGCCGAATCATGGCTAGGAAGGCGTCGCACAAGGTCAGGTCGACGCGGTTGATCGTGACTGAGGACGGTACACCGATGTCGGTGGCGATGTTGCGGGGCCGGTTCGATATCGCAAGGGAAGCGGCTGGAGTTGCGAAATCAGCCTTCCAACTACGTGATCTGCGCGCCAAAGCAGGCACCGACAAAGCCGAGTCGAGCGGCGACATTATGCAAGCTAGGGATCAGCTCGGGCACACAACTGTCGTCATGACAGAGCAATACATCCGCGAAAGGAAGGGTAAAAAAGTCACCCCGACAAGGTGAGTTGCGGCCCTAACTCAGAATTGCGGCCCTAAAAACAACAAGGGCCAGCCTGAGAAACCTCACGCAAGCCCTTGATTTTAAATGGTGCCCGAAGCCGGAATCGAACCGGCACGCCCTTACGAGCGGGGGATTTTAAGTCCCATGCGTCTACCAGTTTCGCCATTCGGGCGGTAGCGCGGTGAAGCAGTCTGAAGACTGACAAATGACGACCTGGCAGTTCTGACGCTTGTGCAACAGAGGGGGAAATATATACACCCCGCCTCGGTGAAGCAAGTTCGCAGTTGACCTTTTCAAGACAAAATCTTGCAGGGCTGCGGACATAAAAAAACTCCGTAAATCATAGATCTACGGAGCTTGTTTATAGTGGAGGCCGAGGTCGGAATCGAACCGGCGTAGGTGGATTTGCAATCCACTGCATAACCATTTTGCTACTCGGCCTCAAACATTTGCTGTCAGTAGCACAACAACAAATGTGTTCAAACTTGGAGCGGGAAACGAGACTCGAACTCGCGACCCCGACCTTGGCAAGGTCGTGCTCTACCAACTGAGCTATTCCCGCGTCTTGGTGTGGCGCATTCTATAGAATCCAGAAGCCCCGTCAACCCCTTGATTCAAAAAAGTTTTATTTCTTTTCAACGTCGGTCTTCAGATGTGGCCAGGCGGCCCGCAAGTACTGGACCATGGACCACAATGTCAGGCCCGCAGACACAAGCAACAAGGCATAACCGATCAAGACCCAGAAGCTAAAGTCTGACGGATTGGCCAGCAGGATCACCAGCGCGAGCATTTGCGCGGCGGTTTTCCATTTGCCCAGGTTCGATACCGCGACGTGAGCACGGGCACCGAGTTCGGCCATCCATTCGCGTAATGCCGAGACGACAATTTCGCGACCGATGATGACAGCGGCCGGCAGCGTGAGCCACAGGTTGCCGTGTTCTTGCACCAGCAAGACCAGTGCGACAGCGACCATCAGCTTGTCAGCCACGGGATCGAGAAACGCCCCGAACGGAGTACTTTGCTCCAGGCGTCGCGCCAGATAACCGTCCAGCCAGTCTGTGGCAGCAGCAAATGCGAAGACCGAGGCGGAGGCCACGTAGCTCCATTGGTAAGGCAGGTAAAACAGCAAAATGAAGATCGGGATGAGCAGGACGCGTAGAACGGTAATCAGATTAGGGATATTCATCGGCACAACTGGCTACGAGGTGAGTTGGCATTCTACTCGCTGTGCAGATTTGCATAAATCAACTCTGCGAGCTTTTTACTGATCCCGGGTGCTTTGGCGATCTCTTCGATGCTGGCACGAGACAGCTCCTGCAATCCACCAAAATGTTTCAATAAATCGCGACGCCGCGTCGGCCCGACGCCGGCGACGCCCTCAAGCGTGGACGTGCGGCGGGTTTTGCCACGGCGAGCGCGGTGCCCGGTAATGGCGAAACGGTGAGCTTCGTCGCGTATTTGCTGAATCAAATGCAGCGCGGGGGAATCGCCGCGCAACGTGAATTCATGGGCCGCGTCGTTGAGGTACAAGGTTTCGAAGCCGGCCTTGCGCGTCGCCCCTTTGGCCACGCCCAACAGAATCAGGTCCGGCACCGCCAGCTCATTGAGCACGTCGCGGGCCATGGACAACTGACCTTTGCCACCGTCCACCAACAGAATATCCGGCAGCTTGCCCTCACCGTCCTTCAACTTGCTGAAGCGGCGGGTCAGGGCCTGATGCATCGCGGCGTAGTCATCCCCCGCCGTCACGCCTTCGATGTTGTAGCGGCGATAATCGGATTTGATCGGGCCTTCCGGGCCAAACACCACGCAAGACGCCACGGTGGCTTCGCCGCTGGAATGGCTGATGTCGTAACACTCCAGACGCTGCGGTGGCTCGTCCAGGTTCAAGACTTCCGCCAGCGCGTCGAAACGTGCCGCGACGTGCTGACGGTTCGCCAGGCGCGCGCTCAAGGCCTGCTCGGCGTTGGTGACCGCCAGTTGCTGCCAGCGCGCTCGCGTGCCACGCACCCGATGACTGATGGTCAGTTCACGCCCGCGCAGGGCATCGATGGCTTCAATCAGCGCCGGGAAGTCTTCATGAACCACGTTGACGATCAGCTCACTCGGCAAATCGCGCTCGGGGCTGGTGATGAAGTATTGGCCGAGGAACGCGGCCATGACTTCGGAAACGTCTTCGTCGATACCTGTTTGCGGGAAGAAGTTCTTGCTGCCCAATACCCGGCCGCCGCGCACGCTGATCAAGTGAACGCATGCACCGCCCGGATTGACGAACGCGGCGATCACGTCGATATCGCCGGTGCCACCTTCCATGCTTTGCTGGTCCTGGACTCGACGCAGCAAGGAGATCTGGTCGCGCAACTCGGCGGCGCGCTCGAATTCGAGGTTGATCGCCGCCTCTTCCATGCCCGCAGACAACTCGTCCGTCAGCGCATTGCTGCGCCCCTCAAGGAACATCACCGAGTGGCGCACGTCTTCGGCATACACCTCGGGCTCGACCAACCCCACGCACGGCGCCTTGCATCGTTTGATCTGGTATTGCAGGCAAGGTCGCGTGCGGTTTTTGTAATAGCTGTCTTCGCACTGACGGACAAAAAAGGTCTTTTGCAGAAGGCTCAGGCTTTCGCGAATAGCCCCGGCGCTCGGGTACGGACCAAAGTATTTGCCCTTGGCCTTCTTCGCACCGCGATGAATGCTCAAGCGCGGGAACTGGCCATCCGAGAGAAAGACGTAGGGGTACGATTTGTCATCGCGCAGCAGGATGTTGTACGGCGGGCGCCATTCCTTGATCAGCGTCTGCTCAAGTAGCAGGGCTTCGGTTTCGTTGGCCGTGATGGTGGTTTCGACCTGAGCGATACGCGCCACCAGCGCCGCCGTCTTGGGCGCCAGACCGGATTTACGGAAGTAGCTCGACAGGCGACTTTTCAGGTTTTTGGCTTTGCCGACATACAACAGGCGCGCATCGCTATCGAACATGCGATATACACCGGGACGTCCACTGACCGTCGACAGAAAAGCGCTTGGATCGAAGACTTCAGTCATGTCAGAGGTTTGCATCGACCATGCCGTGACGAACCGCCAACAACGTCAGCTCGACATCACTGCTGATCGAAAGCTTCTCGAAAATGCGGTAGCGGTAAGTGTTGACCGTTTTGGGCGACAGGCAAAGCTTGTCGGAAATGATCTGGACCTTCTGGCAGCCGACAATCATCAACGCGATCTGAATCTCGCGTTCGGACAATGCATCGAAGGGCGAATCGTTGGTTGGCTGGAAAGACTTGATCGCCAGTTGCTGGGCAATCTGCGGGCTGATGTAGCGTTGACCGGCAAACACCAGGCGAATCGCCTGGACCATTTCCGGCAGCCCTGCGCCCTTGGTCAGGTAACCGGCGGCACCGGCCTGCAGCAACCGCGTCGGAAACGGATCTTCCTCACAGACGGTGACCGCGACAACTTTGATATCCGGATGACTGCGCAACAGTTTGCGCGTGGCCTCAAGACCGCCGATACCGGGCATCTTGACGTCCATCAACACCACATCGGGTTTCAACTCACGCGCTTTCAGCAGTGATTCTTCCCCTGATTCAGCCTGGCCGACTACTTGCAGACCATCGATGTCAGCCAGCATTCGTGTAATGCCTGTACGAACGAGATCATGGTCATCGACTACTAGCACCCTAATCAAGCAGACACCTCGCGAATTGGTCTTATTGGGTTGCCGGACACCTTAGCAAAAAGCAACTGGCAGACCTAGCAGCAAGCGTCATATAAAAAGTATCAATACATCTTGAAAGGCTTGTCGCCAGCGCGTTTCAGCGATGAAGCCTGTAGATATCACGCTGCATTCTCAAGAAACACTCATCCTGACCGACCACCTCCAGCCCTTTTCGTTCGTAAAGCTTTTTTGCCGGATTATTTTCGAAAACGGTAAGCCGTAACGCCGGGCGCCGTTCCTTGCACGCCAGCGCGAAGACTTGATCGATCACCCAACTACCTGCGCCCTGCCCCTGAAACGCTTCGAGCACATGCAGTTCGCGGATGTACAAGGCATTCGCACCGCGACTCAGGCTGACAAAACCCAATACCACCTCATCGCGCACAATCATGCGGCTCTCACGCCCTGCCCAGGCGACATCAAACGCCTCATCCAGCCAAAGGTGATCGTGCTGAATGTAATAGCGCAGCATGTTGTCACAGGTCAGTTTTCGGGCGAAGTCTAGATCGGCGGATGACGCCAGGCGCCATTCGAAACTCATTCAAGCCTCCCCAACGTCAACAACAGTGCCGTACCAGCCACTCGCCTCGCGGCGAGCCACCACCATTACATTCCCCTGACCCGACGCCGCAGCAATCAGCGAACCGTCCGACGCCCAGATGGCACTGCGTCCTGCTGACTCCCAGCCTCCAGTCGCACCGCCGTGGTTGGCCATGAGCACCGTCATTGAATGCGTGCCGGCATAACCTTGCAGGAGCGCCGTGTCCGGGGCATAGCCGTTTTCCGTGATCAGCACACCGGCAGCGTAGAGGTCGGCGCCCTGCTCCGCGGCAGCGGCAGCATGACTGGCGTGAGAAAAATCAGCACACACCGCCAGCGCGACGGTATCGTCACCGATCGTCAACATCGAGCCACCTGTGCCCGGCGCAAACGCCACTTCCTCGCCGGGGTGCAGATGCTGTTTGCTGTAGACCCCGAGTGAACCATCGGTACCCAACACCAGCGCACCAATCAACACCGGCGAATCGTCCGACAGCCGAATGGGCATGCCGACCACACTGGTGACACAGACTTCCCGAGCGAAATCACGCAACGGCTGCAACACCTCGGCATCCGGCGCGATGGCCAATTCAGCTGCCAAGCCCCGCTCATACCCGGTCAGCGACAGTTCCGGAAAAACCAGCAACTGAACGCCCTGCTCCGCGGCAATCCGCATGAAACGTTGATGCATGACCATGTTGACGGCCAGATCACCCGGGACCGAGATCGATTGAGCGGCAGCAATGTTCAATCGCGTCATGTTGAGTCCTTGTGACGTTGGAGGATGGGTAAAACACAAAGTGTGTCATAAAGCAGCGCACACTCAAGCGATAGAAAACGCCGTCGGCAATCGATAGCATTTTCTGATTGAAACCGCGCACCGGCCTCTAGTAAGCTCGGCGCATCCATCGGAGACAGACCATGCTCAACCCCCTCTCACAGCTTCCAACTGCCAGCGCTCAGCGTTCGGTGGCGGCTGCGCGAGTGAATGACGTCTGTGCTTCGGTCAGCTTTTATTTTGGGTATTGGTTTAGCCACTGGCGCGCCTGATACCCACACGGCGCCCACTTTAAACGGGTCGCCGCCAGAGTTTTCCAAACCCCCGGTCGGCCTCCCGACCGGGGGTTTTGTTTTTTCAGCCCCGAACACTTTTGCGACACACCAGACACTTTGAGGATTCACGACATGAACTACGCCACTTATTACCGTTACGACAGTTTCACTGCCTGGCGATTTAGCAGCCTCCGCTCGGGACAGCCTGCCGCCTCCGATCGGTCACCCACAGGTGGCAAGCACACCCACGCAGCCAATCCGGCCAATTGTCGAACACCCCAGTAGGGCCGGGCGCGCGGGAACGAACCCGCCGCCAGCCCAGGAAGCCATGCCATGAACTCGTCCGTCTCTGCTCTGCCGCTGTCCACCTTGAGCCCTGCCAATGAAGCACTGACCCTGCGTCTGCCCAGCTCATTGCAACTCAAGCAGCAACTGCCGCTCACCAATACCCTGACCCGGCAAGTCGCCGACCACCGCGACGCGGTCCGCGCGATCCTCAACGGTGACGACTCCCGTTTGCTGGTGATCGTCGGCCCTTGCTCGATTCATGACCCGCAGTCTGCTCTCGAATACGCAACCAACCTTGCCCGGCTCGCCAACGACGTCAGCGATGAAATGCTGCTAGTGATGCGCGCCTACGTCGAAAAACCACGCACCACGGTCGGCTGGAAAGGCCTGGCCTACGACCCGCACCTTGATGGCAGCGATGACATGGCTGGCGGCTTGACGTTGTCACGCGAGCTGATGCGCGAAATGCTCCGCCTTGGCTTGCCGATTGCCACCGAACTGCTGCAACCCATGGCCGCTGGCTACTTCGATGACCTGCTGAGCTGGGTGGCGATTGGTGCGCGAACCACCGAATCACAGATCCACCGGGAAATGGCCAGCGGCCTGGGCATGCCGGTCGGATTCAAGAACGGCACTGATGGCGGCGTGACCGTGGCCAGCGACGCCATGCGTTCGGCCGCCCATCCGCACCGACATTTCGGTGTTGATAGCCAGGGGCATCCGGCAATCATCCAGACGCCTGGCAATCCCGATACGCATCTGGTGTTGCGCGGAGGACATCAAGGGCCGAACTACGATCGCGACAGCGTCGGCCAGGTGAACCGCGATTTGACCCGACTCAAGATCCCGGCGCGAATCATGGTCGACTGCAGCCACGCCAACAGCGGCAAAGAACCGGCGCGGCAACCAGCGGTGTTCAATGACGTACTGGAACAGCGCCTGCAAGGTGACCGTTCGCTGATTGGGATGATGATCGAGAGTCATTTGTTCGAAGGTTGCCAGCCCTTGAGTCCAACATTGCGCTACGGCGTCTCGGTGACCGATGGCTGTCTAGGCTGGAACGGGACAGAACAGTTGTTGCGCCAGGCAGCCGACCGGCTTCGAGCGCAGCATCAATAAACAAAGCTAGCGCAATCCTGTAGCAGCTGGCGAAGCCCGCTGCTACAGATTGAGTTGTAGCGGAAACACGACATCACTGACAGCTAAAGCCGATTCCTGAGTAGGCCATCGCAGGCAAACGCGCTGTTACAGATCAAAAGATGTCGAAACATTCCGAACAAGACCTCAACCACTTTCGAACTTTCCTACACTTTCTATACCTTTTTCATCAGCTTACAGCGGATTCCTCATACACCGCCCAAACGCCGGGGTGCTTTAGAGTGAGCCCATCTGCACACCTCTGAACGATCGCGAAAAAGGAATGAACATGCTACGGAATGCAACCACCCAGCACCCTATCCTGCTGATCCACGGGCTCTTCGGCTTCGATCGCATCGGCACAATTGAACTCTTTCATAGCGTCAAGCAGTCACTGCGAAGTGCGGGCGCCAGGGTGTTCATCCCGCACCTCTCGGCTACCCATAGCAACGAAGCACGTGGCGAACAGTTGTTGGCACAGATCGAACGGGTGCTGGAAGGAACCGGCGCCAGCAAGGTCAACCTGATCGGTCATAGCCAGGGGGCATTGGTGGCACGCTATGCGGCAGCGATAGCACCCCATGCGGTAGCTTCGGTGACATCGGTCAGCGGCCCAAACCACGGCTCGGAACTGGCCGACTTTCTGCGCAAGGCGTTGACGCCCGGCCGTCTTCCAGAACATATCGCGGCGACAGTGGCGACGCTGTTTGCCGATTTTGTGTCGCTACTCAGCGGCAACCCGCACTTACCGCAGAACGCTGTCGCCGCGCTCAACGCGTTGACAACCGAAGGCGTAGGGGCTTTCAACGACAAATACCCTCAAGGGTTGCCGAAGACCTGGGGCGGCAAGGGCCGAGAGGTGGTTAACGGCGTGCGTTATTACTCCTGGAGCGGCACATTACAGGGAACCCTTCTCGACGAGGGCGTGAAAGCGCTCGATCCATTGCACGGATTCCTCAGTGCCTTCTCCCACTACTTCACCACGGAAGCGGAGCAGAATGACGGTTTGGTCGGCCGCTACAGCTCCCACCTGGGAAAAGTCATCCGCTCCGACTATCCGCTGGATCACCTGAGCAGCCTCGGTCATATCGGCGGCCTGAACCGCAACGCCATGGATCCCGTGGCGTTGTATGTGCAGCATGCCGAGCGCCTGAGAAACGCAGGCCTATAATCTGTCCGTAACTTTGACGAGAAATAGGCCACTGAATCCGGTAGGCTCCGCACTTTACTGAATATTGAAAGGAGAATTTCCCATGGCTAAAGCCACTGCCCGTCACATCCTGGTTGCCTCGGAAGAAAAATGTAACGAACTCAAGGCTCAGATCGAAGGCGGCGCTGATTTCGCCGAAATTGCCAAAGCCAATTCCACTTGCCCGTCCAGCCGTCAAGGCGGCGACCTGGGTTCGTTCGGTCCTGGTCAGATGGTCAAGGAATTCGACACCGTGGTGTTCAGCGCTCCAATCAACGTCGTACAAGGCCCAGTGAAAACCCAGTTCGGGTATCACTTGCTGGAAGTGACCAGTCGTCAGGACTGATCGATCCGCCAGGCTTTACCCATAACGGCCCGCCTTTTGGTGGGCCGTTGTGTTTCGAATACGCTATTAGGCTGGCGAGGGACGCGCCGCTAGCGTACAAATTGTGCTTTTCGATCCTCCGGCTCTAAGGCTGACAATGCGACTGGCTTTCCCCTCTTTATTGTTCACTGCCGTGGCACTGCTATTGGGCGCCGCCGGTGTGAATGCCGCACCGCAACATGCATTGACCGTGTACGGCGAACCTGCGAAGTATCCCGCCGGTTTCAGTCATTTTGCCTACACCAACCCGCAGGCCCCGAAAGGTGGCACGATGCGCCGCTCGGCGATCGAAATCGGTCATTTCGACCATATCCTGCCGTACATCGACAAGGGCATTGGCGTCACGCAAATCGACGGTTTGCTGTACTCGCCGCTGGCCCAGCGCTCGCTGGATGAGCCGTACACCGTGTACGGCCTCGTCGCACAAAAGATGGAGCGCCCGGACGACGGTCTGTTCCTGCGGTTCTATCTCAACCCCAAGGCACGCTTTGCCGACGGCACGCCGATCACCGCCGAAGACGTGCGTTTTACCTACGACCTGCTGATGACCCAGGGCAGCCTGCGCTATCGCACCCAATTCGCTGACGTCAAAGGCGTGGAAGTTGAATCGCCACTGGTCGTCCGGTTCGATTTCAAAAGCAACGAGAACCGCACCCTGCCCCTCGACATCGCGACGCTGCCGGTGTTTCCCGAGCATTGGTGGAAGACCCGCGACTTCGCCAACGGTGGCGGGTACGAGGCCCCTTTGGGTAGCGGTCCTTATAAGGTAGGCAAAGTCGATTCCGGTCGCAGCATCACCTTCGAGCGCGACGCCAATTGGTGGGGCAAGGATTTACCGGTCAGCCGCGGCCTCTACAACTTCGATCATTTCAGCATCGAGTACTTCGGCGACACCGACGTCGCCCGTCAAGTGTTGCGTGGCGGCGCTTACGACTACAACCGCGAGTTCTCCGCCACCGGCTACTCCATCGGTTACGACAGCCCGGCCTTGAGCGACGGTCGCCTGCAAAAGGCGCATCTGGCGCAAGATGCACCGCAGCCAGCCCAAGGGTTTGTCTTCAACCTGCAGAACCCGATTTTCCAGGACCGCCGGGTGCGCCAGGCGCTGGCCATGCTCTGGGATTTCGAATGGAGCAACCGGCAGATGATGCGCGACATGTACATCCGCCAGCAGAGCTACTTTTCCAACACTGACCTGGCGGCGCGGCACCTGCCCGATGCGGCAGAGCGGGCGATTCTTGAACCGTTGCGCGGGCAGATCCCCGACGAGGTATTTACCCAGGTCTTCGAAGCACCGAAAACCGATGGCAGCGGTGTGATCCGCGACAAGCAGTTGCAAGCGCTGGACCTGCTTGAACAGGCCGGCTGGAAACCCGATGGCGATCAACTGGTCAATGACGAGGGTGAACCGCTGAGCTTTACTTTCCTGGTCAGTCAGAACGGCATGGACCGACTGCTGTTGCCCTACAAGCGCACCCTGAAACAAATCGGCATCGACCTGAACATACGCCGCATCGATTCGTCCCAGTACGTTAATCGCCTGATGAGCCGCGACTACGACATGATCGTCACCGGCTACCCGGTCACCACCTCACCGGGCGGCGAACTGTTCAACTACTTCGGCTCGATCTCGGCCAACGACCCCGGCGCCAACAACTATATGGTGCTGAAGAATCCGGCGGTCGATACCCTGATCAACGGCGTGGTCCGCGCCACCACCCAGCCTGAGATGCTGCGTTACGCCCACGCGCTCGACCGGGTGCTGCAATGGAACTACTACTGGATTCCCAATTATTACCCGCCGGGCACCTCGACAGTCTGGTGGAACCGCTTCGGTCGGCCCAACGAGCAGGCCAGCAATGACGAAGCCATCGAGAGTTGGTGGGAAATAAGTACTACGCCACTGACCAACCAGCAAATGACCGCTGAGCAAATCAGCCGCGGCAGACCCGGAGGGCCACACTGATGTGGGCTTATATACTGCGGCGCTTGCTGCTGATCATCCCGACGCTGGTGATCATTCTGTTGGTCAACTTCGTCATCGTCCAGGCGGCACCAGGCGGTCCGGTGGAACAGGCCATTGCGCACCTGCAAGGCATCGGCGGCGCGGCGATCGGTGGCGGGTCGGGCGAAACCATGCACGGCACCTCGCGCGCCAGCCGAGGCCTGGACCCGCAACTGATCAAGGACATCGAAAAACAATACGGCTTCGACAAACCCGCCCACGAACGCCTGTGGCTAATGCTCACCAGTTACGCCCGGCTCGACTTCGGCAAGAGCTTCTTCCGTGGCGCCACGGTCACCGACCTGATTCTGGAAAAAATGCCGGTGACCATTTCCCTCGGATTATGGGCGACCTTGATCACCTACCTGGTGTCGATCCCCTTGGGCATCCGCAAAGCCGTGCACCACGGCAGCCATTTCGATATCTGGAGCAGCACCGCGATCATCATCGGCTACGCCATGCCGGCGTTCCTGTTCGCGATGTTCCTGATCGTGGTTTTTGCCGGCGGCACCTCGTTGAACTGGTTCCCGGTGCGCGGGCTGGTCTCGGACAACTTCGACTCGCTGTCCACCGTGGGCAAAATTGCCGACTACTTCTGGCACCTGGTGTTGCCGGTGACGTCGCTGGTGATTGGCGGTTTCGCCACCCTGACCATCCTTACCAAAAACTCGTTCCTCAACGAAATCACCCGCCAATACGTGATCACCGCCCGGGCCAAAGGCATGAGCGAACGCCGGGTGCTGTATGGGCATGTGTTCCGCAATGCGATGTTGCTGGTGGTGTCGGGCATTCCTCAGGCATTTATCAGCGTGTTTTTCGCCGGCTCCTTGCTGATCGAAGTGATTTTCTCCCTCGATGGCCTCGGCCGTATGAGCTATGAAGCCGCCGTCTCGCGCGACTATCCGGTGGTATTCGGCTCGCTGTTTATCTTCACGTTGTTCGGCCTGCTGATAAAACTCGTCGGCGACCTCTGCTACACCCTGGTCGACCCGCGTATCGACTTCGCGGCGAGGAATGCCTGATGTTCAAGCTCTCGCCGTTGGGCCGTCGCCGTTTCGAACGCTTCAAGAAAAACCGCCGGGGCTGGTGGTCGCTGTGGTTGTTCATTGGTCTGTTTGTGCTCACCCTGGGTGGCGAGTTGATCGCCAACGACAAGCCGCTGGTGGTCAGCTATCAGGACCAGTTGTATTTTCCGGTGTTTAAACGCTACACCGAGCAGGCATTCGGCGGGCAATTGCCATTTCAGGCGGATTACCGCAGCGATTATGTGCAGAAGCTGATTAAAAAGGACGGCGGCTGGATGCTGTTCCCGCCCATCCCGTTCAGCGACGACACGCCCAACTATGACCTCAACAAACCTGCACCGAGCCCTCCCTCCAATGTGAATTGGCTGGGCACCGACGATCAGGCCCGGGACGTATTGGCCCGAGTGATTTTTGGTGCGCGGGTGTCGATCCTGTTTGCGTTGATGCTGACCTTTGTCAGCGCCCTGATCGGCATTGCCGCTGGCGCCCTTCAAGGCTATTACGGCGGCTGGGTCGACCTGATCGGCCAGCGCTTGCTGGAAGTCTGGTCCGGCTTGCCGGTGCTGTACCTGCTGATCATCCTGTCCGGGTTCGTCGAGCCGAATTTCTGGTGGCTGCTGGGGATGATGGCGCTGTTTACCTGGCTGGCGCTGGTCGACGTGGTGCGCGCCGAGTTCCTGCGCGGGCGTAACCTGGAGTACGTTAAAGCCGCCCGAGCGCTGGGTCTGTCAGATAGCAAAGTGATTGTGCGGCACATTCTGCCCAACGCGATGAACGCGACATTGAGTTACCTGCCGTTCATTCTGACCGGGGCGATTACCACCCTGACGGCACTCGACTTCCTCGGTTTCGGCATGCCCGCCGGCAGCGCATCCCTCGGCGAACTGATCGGTCAGGGCAAGCAGAACTTGCAAGCGCCATGGCTCGGGCTGACGGCATTTTTCACCCTGGCACTAATCCTTTCTTTACTGGTGTTTATCGGCGAGGCATTACGTGATGCTTTCGATCCGAGATCCTGACGCGGACGGTTGATATGAGTACCCCCCTGATCGAAATTCGTGACCTCAGCGTCGCCTTCAGCGGTGAAATCGTGGTACGAAACCTGTGCCTGGACATCCGCCCTGGCGAATGCCTGGCGCTGGTCGGCGAATCCGGGTCCGGGAAATCGGTGACGGCGCATTCGATCCTGCAATTGCTCCCGGAAATCCGCACCGAATCCACCGGCAGCATCCGTTATCGCGGCAAGGAACTGCTCGGTGCTCCGGCCACTGTACTGCGTGAATTGCGCGGTAACCGGATCGCGATGATTTTTCAGGAGCCGATGACCTCGCTCAATCCGCTGCACAGCATCGAAAAGCAGATCGGCGAAACCCTGCTGCTGCACAAAGGCCTGACCGGCAAAGCGGCCCAGGCGCGGATTCTTGAGTTGTTGCACCTGGTCGGCATCCAGAAGCCTAAAGAGCGGCTCAAAGCCTATCCGCATCAGCTCTCGGGCGGCCAACGTCAGCGCGTGATGATCGCAATGGCCTTGGCCTGTGAGCCGGAACTGTTGATCGCCGACGAACCGACCACCGCGTTGGACGTCACGGTGCAGCGCAAGATTCTGATCCTGCTCAAATCCCTGCAACAACGGCTCGGCATGTCACTGCTGCTGATCAGCCATGACCTCAATCTGGTGCGCAGCATTGCCCAGCGCGTGTGTGTGATGAAGGCCGGGGAAATCGTCGAGCAAGCCACCTGCGAAACAATTTTCACCGAGCCGAAGCACCCTTATAGCCGCGTGCTGTTGAACGCCGAACCGGAGGGCGAAGCCTTGCCCCGCGACGAGCGCGAGAACGTGCTGGAAGTGGACAACCTGCGCGTGCAATTCCCCCTCGGCGGCGGCTTGTTTCAGCGCAAGACGTACCTCAACGCCGTGGACGGCATCAGCCTCAACATTCAGCGCGGCAAGACGCTGGGTATCGTCGGCGAGTCCGGCTCGGGCAAATCGACGCTCGGTCAGGCAATCCTGCGTTTACTTGATTCCCAAGGAAGCATCCGCTTTCAAGGCGCTGCACTGGATGGCCTGACGCAAAAACAACTGCGGCCATGGCGCAAGAAGATGCAGGTGGTGTTCCAGGATCCTTATGGCAGCCTCAGCCCCCGAATGTCGGTGGCTCAGATCATCAGCGAGGGCCTTGAGGTACACAGCCAGTTGACCGATGAACAGTGCAAGGCCGAAGTGATTCGGGCGCTGGAGGAAGTCGGCCTCGACCCGCAAAGCCGTCATCGTTACCCGCACGAATTTTCCGGCGGCCAACGTCAGCGCATCGCCATCGCCCGGGCCTTGGTGCTGAAACCGGCGCTGATCCTGCTGGACGAACCGACTTCGGCGCTGGACCGCACCGTACAAAAACAAGTGGTCGCCCTGCTCCGCCAGCTTCAGGAAAAACACGGCCTGACCTATTTGTTCATCAGCCACGACCTGGCAGTGGTGCGCGCCCTGGCTCACGACATGATCGTGATCAAGGATGGCAAAGTGGTGGAAAGCGGTGCCAGCCATGAGGTGTTTGAATCGCCTCAGCATCCGTACACCAAAGAGCTGTTGGCGGCGGCGCATGCACGGTAGTCGCAAGACCGAGTCGCGGCCTTCGCGAGCAAGCCCGCTCCCACCTGGGATCGCGGTCTAATGTGGGAGCGGGTTTGCTCGCGAAGAGGCCCGCCCAGACACCAAACATTTTGGACAAGACCACCATGAACACCACCGAAAGCCTCAAGGATTACCAGCGTGTCCGCCTGCTGGCGATCCGCTCGCTGTTCGAGATCATCGAGCAGTCCAGCGAAGGCACGGTGATTGTCGACCGCGATGCCAACATCGTCTGGATGAACGAGCGTTATGCCCGGCGTTTCGGCCTGGAGTCGGCTGAAGTAGCGATCGGTAAAGCCTGCGAAAGCGTTATCCCCGGCAGTCTGCTGCGTGAAGTGGTGCGTACCGGACGCCCGATTTTGCTCGACATGCAAGACACCCCCAAAGAGCCGCTGGTGGTCATGCGCCTACCGATTCATGACGACGTCGGCGTGGTCATCGGCGCGATAGGTTTTGCGCTGTTCGACGAATTGCGCAGCCTGTCCCCGATGCTCAAGCGCTACATGAGCATGCAAGAGGAACTGGCGTCGACCCGCTCGCTGCTACGGGCACGCCAGACCAAGTACAACTTCGCCCACTTTATTGGAACCAGCGCGGCCAGCCTGGAAGTCAAACGACGTGCCCGGCGCAGCGCCAGCGCCGAGTCACCCGTGTTGTTGCTCGGCGAAACCGGCACCGGCAAGGAACTGCTGGCCCAGGCAATCCACAGTGCTTCGCCGCGGGCGCACAAAGCCTTCGTCAGTATCAACAGCGCGGCGATTCCAGAATCGTTGCTGGAAGCGGAGTTTTTTGGCACCGCCCCCGGCGCGTTTACCGGCGCCGACCGCAAGGGCCGCGCCGGCAAGCTGCAAATTGCTCAGGGCGGCACCTTGTTTCTCGATGAAATCGGCGACATGCCGCTGCCGCTGCAAAGCAAATTGCTGCGGGTTTTGCAGGAAAAGGAATTCGAGCCGGTCGGCTCCAATGAACTAGTCCAGAGCGATGTTCGGGTGATTGCAGCCACCTCGACCGACCTCGAAGCGGCGATCAAACGCGGTGAGTTTCGCGCGGACTTGTATTACCGCCTCAACGTGCTGCCGATCCACGTGCCGCCGCTGCGTGATCGTCTCGACGACCTGCCGGCGCTCAGTGAAGCGATTCTTGAGGAGCTGCGCAGTCAGCATGAACTGAACCGCGAGGCGCTGGAGTTTCTGGGCCAGCATGCGTGGCCGGGGAACATTCGCGAACTGCGTAACGTCCTTGAGCGGGCGGCGTTGCTCAGTGATGACCTTGTGCTGGATGCCGGCGAGATCCGTGCGGCGATTGGCACCTTCACGCCAGTGGAACGCTCGACACCGCTGATGATGGAGCCGGTTGCGCACGAGACGTTTAGCCAGGCTCGGGAGCGGTTTGACCGGCAGCTGATTGAATCTACCCTCGCGCAATGTGGGGGCAAGGTGATGGAAGCGGCGGTGCGACTGGGACTGGGGCGGTCGACGCTGTACAAGAAGATGGTGGCGTTGGGGATTGCAGAGTCTACATAGCGAGACTCGATTCTCCATGGGTAGACACGCCTTCGCGAGCACGCTCGCGCCCACAGCTTGACCGAATTACCCATGAGAATGCGGTCTTCGGCGGGCGAGAGCCTGTTTGTGAAGAGGCCCTGTCAGAGAAAGAAAGTCTCAAACAAGAGACACTCCTCTCAAACACGCATCAAAACAAAACAAATATCCTTATATTTCAACGATATAACTATCTGGCACGAATCTCGCTAAAGCCCTTTCCCGCAAAAGACCTACCCTACAAAAATAACAATCCAGGAGACACACCATGAGTGTGATCATTGCCTTGGCAGCCCTCGCGCTGTTGATGCTGGCTGCTTACCGTGGCTACAGCGTTATCCTTTTCGCCCCGATTGCCGCCCTCGGTGCCGTCCTGCTCACCGACCCTTCTGCCGTCGCCCCTGCCTTCACCGGGGTGTTCATGGAGAAAATGGTCGGCTTCATCAAACTGTATTTCCCGGTGTTCCTGCTCGGCGCGGTGTTCGGCAAGCTGATCGAGCTGTCGGGCTTCTCCCGATCCATTGTCGCCGCCGCCATTCGCCTGCTTGGCACGCGTCAAGCCATGCTGGTTATCGTGCTAGTCTGCGCCCTGCTCACTTACGGCGGCGTGTCGTTGTTTGTAGTGGTCTTCGCGGTCTACCCGTTTGCCGCCGAAATGTTCCGCCAGAGCAACATCCCCAAGCGCTTGATCCCGGCGACCATCGCCCTCGGCGCGTTCTCGTTCACCATGGACGCCCTGCCCGGCACCCCGCAGATCCAGAACATCATTCCCAGCACCTTCTTCAACACCACTGCCTGGGCGGCACCGTGGCTGGGCGTGATCGGCGCGATCTTCGTGTTTTGCGCCGGCATGCTGTTTCTTCAGCGGCAACGCAACAAGGCACAGCGCGCCGGCGAAGGCTACGGCACCGAGTTGCGCAACGAACCGGAAACCTCCGCCGACATCAAACTGCCTAACCCATGGATCGCCCTGTCGCCGCTGCTGGCCGTGGGGGTCATGAACCTGCTGTTCACCCAATGGATTCCGCAGTGGTACGGCAAGACCCACAGCCTTGCGCTGCCGGGTATGGCCACACCCGTCACCACTGAAATCGCCAAACTGACGGCGATCTGGGCGGTTCAGGCGGCACTGTTGGTGGGCATCGTCATGGTGCTGGTATTTGGCTTCCAGGCGATTCGCAGCAAACTCGCCGAAGGCAGTAAAAGTGCAGTCAGTGGCGCGTTGCTCGCGGCGATGAACACGGCCTCGGAATACGGCTTTGGCGCAGTGATCGCCTCGTTGCCAGGCTTCCTGGTCCTGGCTGACTGGCTCAAGAGCATCCCGAACCCGCTGGTTAACGAAGCCATTACCGTGACCTTGCTCGCGGGCATCACCGGTTCTGCGTCGGGCGGCATGAGCATCGCGCTGGCGGCCATGGCCAATGACTTCATCGCGGCGGCCCATGCGGCCGACATTCCGCTGGAAGTGCTGCACCGCGTAGCCGCGATGGCCAGCGGCGGTATGGACACGCTGCCGCACAACGGCGCAGTGATTACCCTGCTCGCGGTCACAGGCTTGACGCATCGCGAAGCCTATAAAGACATTTTCTGTATTACGCTGATCAAGACCCTGGCGGTCTTCGTGGTCATCGGCACTTTCTACGCCACTGGCATTGTGTGAGGTATTCATGACGACTCTTACGGGCAAGACCGCACTGGTCACCGGTTCCACCAGCGGCATCGGCCTGGGCATTGCGCTCAGCCTGGCCAAGGCCGGTGCCAACGTGGTGCTTAATGGTTTCGGCGATGCTTCCAAGGTGATTGCCGAGGTCCAGCAGTTCGGCGGCAAGGTCGGTCATCATCCGGCCGACGTCAGTGACCCGGCGCAGATCACTGAGATGATTGCCTATGCCGAACGTGAGTTCGGTGGCATCGACATTCTGGTCAACAACGCCGGCATCCAGCACGTGGCGTCGGTGGAAGAGTTTCCGGTGGAGCGCTGGGACTCGATCATCGCGATCAACCTGTCGTCGGTGTTTCACAGCACCCGCCTGTGCCTGCCGCGCATGCGTGCGAAAAATTGGGGGCGAATCATCAACATTGCCTCGGTGCACGGTCAGGTGGGCTCGGTGGGTAAAGCTGCGTACGTGGCGGCCAAGCATGGGGTGATCGGCTTGACCAAGGTGGTGGGCTTGGAAACCGCGACGACGCACGTGACGTGCAACGCGATCTGCCCGGGCTGGGTGTTGACCCCGTTGGTGCAGAAGCAAATCGATGACCGCGCTGCGACCGGCATCGATCCGCAGCAGGCGCAGCATGATTTGCTCGCCGAAAAGCAGCCGTCACTGGAATTCGTCACCCCGCCGCAACTGGGTGAACTGGTGCTGTTTTTGTGCAGCGAGGCCGGTAGCCAGGTGCGTGGTGCGGCGTGGAACATTGATGGTGGGTGGTTGGCGCAGTAGTCCCTCGCCAGACCGCGTTATCGTTCATCGCGGGCAAGCCACGCTCCCACATTAGATCGCGCTTACCTGTGGGAGCGTGGCTTGCCCGCGATTGGATCTGAAGCTAGAACAAGAGGCCAAGCCATGTCCGACATCCTCTGGCAACCCAGTGCCGAGCGCATCGCCAAGACGCGCATGGAAGCCTTCCGGCGTTCCATCAATCAGCGCCATCACGTCCACGTCGACGACTACCCGGCCCTGCACCAATGGTCCATCGATCAGCGCGAAGACTTCTGGCAGGCCGTTGTCGATTTCTTCGACATCCGCTTCCACGATCAACCGGACGCGGTATTGATCGAGGGCGCACAAATGCCCAGCGCTCAGTGGTTTCCCGGTGCCACCCTGAACTTTGCCGAACACCTGTTACGCCGGCGCGACGATGCCGTCGCGGTGATTGCCATTGGCGAGAACGGCCAGCGTGAACACTTGACCTGGGCCGAACTCGCCGAGCATGTCGCCGGGTTCCAGCACAGCCTGATCGCTGCCGGCGTCGGCCTCGGCGACCGTGTCGCCGCGTGCATGCCTAACACCTGGCAAACCCTGGTGGCCATGCTCGGCACCACCAGTCTGGGGGCGATCTGGTCCTGTTCCTCGCCGGACTTCGGCACCCAGGGCGTCATCGACCGTTTCGGCCAGATCGAACCGAAAGTGCTGATCACCTGCGCCGGATACCGCTACGCCGGCAAGGACATCGACCAGACCGCCAAGGTCAATGACATTCTCGAACGCCTGCCGTCCTTGCAGCAGTTGATCGTGGTGCCTTATGCCCGGCCACAGGTACACATCGAGCATTTCCACACCCGGGCCAACGTGACACTTTGGGATGATTTCTACGACATCGGCGGCGAGCCGGATTTCGTCCCTGTGCCTTTCGCGCATCCGCTGTACATCCTCTACTCCAGCGGTACCACCGGCGTGCCGAAATGCATCATCCACAGCACCGGCGGCGTGTTGCTGCAACACGTCAAGGAACATGGGCTGCATTGCGATCTCGGCGCTGGCGACCGTTTGTTCTACTACACCACCTGCGGCTGGATGATGTGGAACTGGCTGGTCTCGGCCCTCGCCGTGGGCAGTGCCATAGTGATGTACGACGGCTCGCCGTTCCATCCAGCCCCGGAACGCTTGATTGACCTGATTGAAGATGAACAGATCAGCGTCTTCGGCACCAGCCCGAAGTTCCTTGCGACCCTGGAAAGCAACGCCGTGAAGCCGCGGCTAAGCCATGACCTAAGCAGCCTGAAAACCCTGCTGTGCACCGGTTCCGCGCTATCGCCCCAGAGTTACGACTATGTGTACCGCGACCTGAAACCAGACGTTTGCCTGGCGTCGATGTCCGGCGGCACGGACGTCGTTTCGTGCTTTGTGAACGGCAACCCGTTTCAACCGGTGCGTCGTGGCGAAATACAGGGCAAGAGCCTGGGCATGGCGGTCGAAGTCTGGAACGACAAGGGTCAACCGGTAATGGGTGAAAAAGGTGAGTTGGTGTGTACGCGCCACTTCCCGGCCATGCCCATCGGTTTCTGGAATGACCCTCGGCAGGAAAAGCTGCACGCGTCGTATTTCAGCCAGTTCCCCGGTGTCTGGGCTCAAGGCGATTACGCCGAGCAAATGCCACACGGTGCAATGATGATCCACGGCCGCTCGGACGCGGTGCTCAACCCCGGCGGCGTGCGCATCGGCACGGCGGAAATCTACCGTCAGGTGGAGAAGGTCCAGCAGGTGTTGGACAGCGTGTCCATTGGTCAACAATGGCAGGATGACGTGCGGGTGGTGCTGTTCGTGAAGCTGCAGGACGGCGTCGAACTGGATGAAGCCTTGCAGCAGCAGATCCGCCAGGTCATCCGCGCCAACACCACGCCACGGCATGTGCCGGCGAAGATTCTCGCGGTGACTGACATTCCACGGACCATCAGCGGCAAAATTGTCGAGCTGGCCGTGAGGAATGTGGTGCATGGGCAAACGGTGAAGAACACCGACGCCCTGGCCAATCCCGAGGCGCTGGAACAATTCCGCAACCGCCCTGAACTCCTTGAATGACAGAGATCTAGTGTGGGAGCGGGCTCGCTCGCGAAGGCGGTGTATCAGTAAACATTGTGCTGACTGACACACTGCTTTCGCGAGCAAGCCCGCTCCCACATTTTGATTTTCGTCAGTCCATGAGGCCCCACTCGCCTGGGGGCGGCGCGGACGCATCCGCGTGCAGTTTCAACCGCAACCGCAGGTTGTTCACCGAATCCGCATGCTTCAACGCCACCTCCGCACTGATCGCCCCTTCCACGACTAACGCATACAGCGCCCCGTCAAACGTCTGCATGCCCGAATCCGTGGACTTCTCCATGATGCCTTTCAACTCGGACCATTTATTGCGCCGAATCAAATCGCCTATGGTCGGCGTACCCAGCATCACCTCCACCACCGCCCGGCGCTCGCCGTCGCGGGTCGGAACCAGGCGTTGGGAGACGAACGCCTTGAGGTTGGTGCCCAGGTCATGCAGCAGTTGCGTATGACGTTCTTCGGGGAAGAAATTGATGATGCGGTCCAGCGCCTGATGGGCGTTGTGTGCGTGCAACGTGGAGATCACCAGATGACCGGTGTCGGCGAACGCCAATGCGTGCTCCATGGTCTCGCGATCACGGATTTCGCCAATCAGCACCACATCCGGCGCCTGGCGCAGGGTATTTTTCAACGCGGCATGAAAACTTCGGGTGTCGACCCCGACTTCGCGCTGGTTGATGATCGACTGCTGGTGCCGGTGGATATATTCGATCGGGTCTTCAATGGTGACGATATGGCCGCGGCTGTGGCGATTGCGGTAATCGATCAACGCTGCCAGCGATGTCGACTTGCCCGAGTCGGTGGCGCCGACGAACAGCATCAGGCCTTGTTTGAGCATCACGGTGTCCAGCAACACGGACGGCAACTTGAGGTCTTCGAAACGCGGGATGTCGAGTTTGATGTTACGGATCACAATGGACACATCGTTGCGTTGCTTGAACACGTTGACCCGAAAGCGCCCGATTCCCGGCCGCGACAGGGCCAGGTTCATTTCCAAGTCACGGTCGAACTCCAGACGCTGTTCGGCGTCCATGATATTCGCGGCAATCGCCGCCACTTCACCCGGTTTGAACGGCTGATCGTTCAGGGATTTGAGCACGCCGTCGAATCGCGCACTGGGCGGCGCTCCCGTGGACAGGTAAAGATCAGCGCCATTACATTTAGACAACTGTGTTAACAGTGCATCGATTTCCATGGCAAAAAGCACCCGCGAAGCATTCAATGAAAAAATAATGACCCAAAACGGGTCATTCAGCGTCTACCGCCGTGCAAGGATAGTTGACGCCGCCACACCGACTTAAGCGCAGGACCACTTGATGAACGCATCACCCACCGGCAGCGATGCCCAGGCCTTGATTGCCCGACTGGACTGGACGCAGACCCCTTTGGGACCTGCCGGCACCTGGCCGCAGAGCCTGCGTACCGCCGTCGATATCGTGATTCACTCACCGATGCCGATGCTGTTGCTGTGGGGGCCGCAACTCACGCAAATCTACAACGATGGCTTTGCCCTGCTCGCCGGAAACAAACATCCACACGCTTTCGGACAGCCGACGCACCAAATCTGGCCGGAACTCCAGGACTTTACCGACCCTATTTACAGCGCCGTCCTACAGGGCCAGGTGCGCACCTACAGCGAACAGCGCTTTACCTTGCAGCGTGACGGTAATGATTCCGACTTCTGGCTGGATTTGACCTACAGCCCGATCCGCGATGAAAGCGCCGAGGTCGCCGGCATTCTGGTCACCGCCATCGAAACCAACGAACGCCGCCGCATCGCCCTCGAGCTGGAACAGCGCTCGGCCGCCAGCCTCAAGGCTCAACGAGACACCGAGCAGCGCCTGCAATTGGCCCTGGCCGCGACCGACGCGGTGGGTACTTGGGACTGGGACATCGGCGAAGACCGTTTCCTCGCCGACGCTCATTTCGCCCAGTTGCACGGTATCGATCCGGGCATGGCCGGGCAGTTACCGATCAGCGCCTATCTACACGGCGTGCATCCGGAAGACCGGGCGATGATTGCGCGCAGCATCAAGCATTGCATCACCCATGGCACCGAATACGCCGAGGAATATCGCCTGCTGCAACCCGACGGCCAGTTACGCTGGGTGTTTGCGCGGGGGCGCTGCTACAAGGACCACCACGGCCGGCCGATGCGTTTTCTCGGCGCCGCGCTGGACCTGACCGAGCGCAAACGCACCGAACAGGCCTTGCGCCAGAGCCAAACCGAGCTGCAATTGATCATCAACGCGATGCCGGTCCTGATCAGCTACGTCGACAGCGAAGAGCGTTTTCGCCTGAACAATTCCGCGTACCTGGATTGGTATGGCCTGACGCCGCAGGAACTGTTTGGCAAAACCATTCGTGAGGTGTTGGGTGACGAGGCCTATGCCTTGCGCGCCGAATACATCGCCGAAGCGTTGAAGGGCAAGGCTTGCAGTTTCAGCATCAGCACGCCACACCGCGATGGCAGTCTTCGTCAGGCACTGATGAATTACCTTCCGCGCCACGGTGCGGATGGCGCGGTGAACGGTTTCTACATTTTTGTGATCGACGAAACCGAAAGCAAACACACCGAAGAAGCCCTGCGCAATCTCAATGAAACCCTGGAAGAACGCGTCGCCGCCCGCACCCGGCAACTGGCCGAAGCCAATCAGCGCCTGCAAAACGAGATGATCGAACGCGAGCGTGCCGAGGACGCCTTGCGCCATGCACAGAAGATGGAGGCGGTCGGCCAGCTCACCGGCGGCATCGCCCATGACTTCAACAACATGCTCACCGGGATCATCGGCAGCCTGGACTTGATGCAGCATTATATCGCCGACGGACGCACTCACGAGATCGGCCGCTTTACCGAAGCCGCGGTGTCCTCGGCCAACCGCGCTGCTGCGTTGACCCATCGACTGCTGGCGTTCTCCCGCCGCCAGTCACTGGATCTCAAGCCGCTGAACGCCAATGAACTGGTGCGCTCGCTGGAAGATCTGCTCAGCCGGACCAAGGGCGACCACATCGAGCTCAACCTACAGCTAACAGAGGATGTCTGGCCGATCAGCACCGACGTCAGCCAACTGGAAAATGCCCTGCTTAACCTGGTCATCAACGCTCGCGATGCGATGCCAGATGGCGGCGAGCTGCTGATTGAAACGGCCAACGTTTACCTCGACGGCAGCGACATCACCACACTGGAACCGGTCAAGGCCGGGGATTACGTGATGATCGCCGTCAGCGACACTGGCACCGGCATGACGCCATCGGTGTTGGCCAAGGCATTTGACCCGTTCTTCACCACCAAACCCATCGGCCAGGGCACCGGTCTGGGCTTGTCGATGATTTACGGCTTCGCCCAGCAATCCGGCGGGCATGTCAGCCTGTTCAGTCTGCCGGGCCAGGGCACCAGCGTGCGCTTGTACCTGCCACGCTTGTACGCCATCGAGTCGGCAGATGTGCTGGTGCCTGTCACGGGCGAGGCGCCGCCGGCGATTGCCGGTGAAACCGTGGTGTTGGTGGAGGACGATCCGGCGGTGCGCATGCTGGTACTGGATTTGCTGAATGAGCTGGGGTACCACGCTCACGAAGCCGAAGATGCGAAGGCTGCCCTGCCCTTGCTGGAGTCCGATTTACGCGTTGATTTGCTGGTCACCGATGTCGGGTTGCCGGGCATGAACGGACGGCAATTGGCGGAGATCGCGCGTCAATATCGCCCGGACCTCAAGGTGCTGTTCATGACCGGCTATGCGGAAAAAGCCACCGAACGCCAGGGCTTCCTCGAAGAAGGCATGGACATGGTGGCCAAGCCCTTTTCCATCGACCTGCTGGCCAACAAGATTCGCACGATGATCGGCCAACCCGAGTGAGTTGAGGCATAATCGCCCGCCCCACGCTGGCACTGACATAGCCACCATCGTTGCAAGGTATGCAAATGAAAGCTCAAGCCCGCCATATTCTGGTGAAAACCTCGGAAGAAGCCGAGCAGCTCAAACAACGCATCGCCAAGGGCGAAGCCTTCGATGTGCTGGCCAAAAAGTACTCCACCTGCCCGTCCGGCAAGCGCGGCGGTGACCTGGGTGAAGTGCGGCCGGGGCAGATGGTCGGGGTGATTGATGCGGTGATTTTCAAGAAACCGCTGCGAGTGGTGCATGGGCCGATCAAGAGCAAATTCGGATATCACCTGGTGCAGGTGTTTTACCGGGATTGATGGTTTGCCTTCAGGGCCTCATCGCGAGCCGGCTCACTCCCACAGGGAAATGCATTCCAATGTGTGTGAGCGGCTCGCGATCCGATTGCGCAGCAAACGGCCATTCACCTCTTATCCAGGGATCAGCGCTCCCGGCACCTGAATCACCCGACTCGCCAACCGATGCCCCGCCTCAGCCGCTTCAACCGCACTCCCGCCCTTGAGCCGACAGGCCAAGTACGCTGCACTGAAGGAATCCCCCGCCGCCGTCGTATCCACAACACGCGCGACCTTGTGCGCCGGCACTTCAAACGTCTCGCCATCACAGCGAATCAGGCACGCCTCTGCACCGCGCTTGAGCACCACTTCCGGCGTGCCGATCTGCTCATAAGCATCGAACACCGACTGACTACTGGAAAAATGGAACAGCGCTTGCTCGTCCTCAACGGTGAGCAATGCCAGGTCCACATACGGCAACACACTGCGATACGCCCCGCGCGCTTGTTCAACCGACGCCCACAAACGTGGCCGGTAGTTGTTGTCGAAGACGATTCGCGCATCCCGCTGGCGGGCTTCGATCAGCGTTTCCAGCAATTTTTCCCGACCTTGCACACCGAGCACCGCCAGGGTAATGCCGCTGAAATACAGCACGTCATAATCCGGCAGTGCCGCGAGAATCGGCGCGGCAGCCGGGGTGGTGAAACACTCGCGCACGGCCGCTTCGTTGCGCCAGTACAGGAAGCGGCGCTCGCCGGCGGCGTCGGTCTGGATGCAATACAAGCCGGGCAAACGTCCCGGTAAACGCTGGACCATGCCCAGGCCGATATTTTCGCTGGCCCAGTTCTGGCACATCGCATCGCTGAAGCTGTCGTCGCCTAAGGCGGTAACGTAATCGACGATGCCGTTCGCGCCCATTTCACGGGACAAGTAGACGGCGGTGTTCAGCGTGTCACCGCCGAAGCTTTGTTGCAGGCTGCCGTCGGCGCGTTGTTGCAGCTCGATCATGCATTCGCCGATCAGGGCAATGCGCGGGGTGTTGGGGCCGAGGGTGTTGATGGTGTGCATGGTGTGGGGTCTCTGGTGTTTCTTTGTTGTCTGGGCGGGCCTGCTCGCGAAGGCCGCGCCTCGGTCTGAAGCCTTAGAAACAGGTTTCCATGGTTTCGATGACATTCATCTGCTCATCCACCAGGCACCCCGTGCGCCACTTGTCGAACGTCAGGCACGGGTGTGAGGTGCCGAACGAAATGATGTCACCCACCCGTAAAACAACCCCCGGCGCCACGGTCATGAACGCGTGCTGATCCATCACCGCCGTCACCTTGCAGGCACTGACGTCATCGCCCTTCGCCGGCACCACACCGGCCTTGTAACGCAGCAACGGCACCGGCAGACCGGCGTCGTAGGCCACATCGCGCTTGCCCAGGGCGATCACTGCAAAACCCGGCTCCGGCATCGACTGCACGTGCGCCCAGACTTCCAGCGCCGGGCGCAGGCCTTCATTCAGATCGCTGCGGCGGTCGAGCACGCAGCATTGCGCTTCTTTATAGATGCCATGGTCGTGAGCCACGTAGCTGCCCGGACGCAACACACTGAGGAAACGCCCGCCAGCGTTTTGCGCTTCGAACTCCTCGGCAATCAAGTCATACCAGGCCGATCCCGATGCGGTGATGATCGGCTTGGCAATCGCAAACGCGCCACTGTCCTGCAACTGCACGGCCAAACGCACCAGCGACCCGGCAAATGCGCGGATGCCGGTGACCGCATGATCACCATGGATCACACCTTCGTAGCCTTCGATACCGGTCAGGGCCAGCGCCGGTTGCGCGTTGATGGCCTTGGCCAGTGCGATGACTTCATCTTCAGTGCGGCAACCGCAACGACCGCCGACCACGCCGTATTCGATCATCACGTTCAGGCGCACGCCGCGCGAGGCGAAGTAGGCGCCGAGGTCGGCGACGTTGTCCGGATGATCAACCATGCAATGGAAATCGAACGTCGGGTCTGTCAGCAGATCGGCGATCAGCGCCATGTTCGGCGTACCGACCAACTGATTGGCCATCAGCACCCGACGCACACCGTGGGCGTACGCCGCACGGGTTTGCGTGGCGCTGGCCAGGGTGATGCCCCAGGCGCCGGCGTCCAGTTGGCGGCGAAACAGGGCCGGGGCCATGCTGGTTTTGCCGTGGGGCGCGAGCGCGGCGCCGCTGTCGCTGACAAAGGCCTGCATCCAGCGAATATTGTGTTCCAGCGCTTCACGGTGCAGCACCAGCGCAGGCAGGCTGACGTCGCGGACCAGATTGGCACCGGTCTGGGCAAAGCCCTTTTCCACGGCGGCAGTATTGTTGGCAGTAGACATGGTCGAACTCCTCACATTCGCGGCCGCAGACAGCCGCATTTATTCGTTGATACGCCGGGCCAGAGTGTTGGCGTTGTCGATCAGCACTCGGCGATAGTCGTCGTAATGGGTCTTGGCATCGGCCCGTGGGGCTACGATGCACAGGGTCGCAATGGCCACGCCGCCGGGGTCTTTGACCGGGGCGGCGAAGCAATGGGTAAAGGTGTCGGCGACGCTATCGAAGGAGAAAAACCCGTCGATGCCGGCCTGACGAATTTCAGCCAGAAACTGTTCCAGCGGCAGGCGTTCGCCGTTGGGCATGACGAAATCGTCGTGGTCGATCAGGTCGACAATTTCCTCGTCACTCAAATGGGCCAATAGCAGGCGTCCGGACGCCGTCCAGGGAATCGGCGCGTTCTCGCCGATGTCCGAGGAAATGCGGAAATGCCGCTCCCCCTCCTTCATCAACGCCACGGTGTATTTGCGCCCGTTGAGCAGGCACATCTGGGCGGTTTCGTGGGTCTGGCTGACGATCTGCTGCAAGGCCTGATCGGCTTCGCGGGTCAGGTCGAAATGGCGCAAATGTGCCTGACCGAGGAAGTAGAGCTGACGGCCGAGGTAGACGTGACCGTCCTTGCCCACGGCTTCCAGAATGCGCCGTTCCAGCAAGGACGCGACCAGTTCGTAGACCGTGGATTTCGGACTGCCGATGCCGCTGGCGATTTCATTCGGGCGCAGGGGTTTGCCGATTTCCTTGAGGAAGTCGAGGATATCGAACGCCCGGTCCAGACCGCGTGCCCGGCGCTTGATGGTGTCTTCGGTCATGTCTGTGGTTCCCATTCAAAGTGCCGGGAGTTTACCTAGAGTGCGGTGGCGACCGTTAGGCCGCCATCGCGAGCAAGCTCGCTCCCACAGGGGGATGAAGGTGTGCCTGCAATCTATGGCAGCACACAAAACCCTGTGTGAGCGTGGCTTGCCCGCGATGGGCGCGATTCGGCTCAAGCTTTTTTCCTGTACGCGATGCAGTCGATCTCGACTTTGCAGTCGACCATCATGTTCGCCTGCACGCAGGCACGGGCCGGAGCGTGTTCAGGTTTGAAGTACTCGGAGAAGACCTTGTTGAAACTCGTGAAGTCTCGTGGATCCTCCAGCCACACGCCAGCACGCACCACATCTTCCAGGCCATAACCGGCCTCTTGCAGAATCGCAATCAGATTCTTCATGGCCTGGTGCGTCTGTTCGACGATGCCACCCGTAATGATCTCGCCATCCAGCGCCGGCACCTGCCCGGAAACGTGCAGCCAGCCATCGGCTTCAACGGCTCGGGCGAAAGGGCGAGGTTGACCGCCAGCGGCGGTGCTACCGGTGCCGTAACGAGTAATGCTCATGAGTGTTTCTCCTGATTGAAAATGAGTATTTTTTGTAAAAGTCAGAACCGCGTGTTCTTGAGAAATTCAGCCAGCCGCGGTGATTGAGGTCGCTCGAACAGCTCCTTGGGTGGCCCCTGCTCTTCGATGCGCCCCTGATTCATGAAAACGATCTTGTCCGACACTTCGAACGCGAATCGCATTTCGTGGGTGACCAGCAGCATGGTCATGCCTTCGTCGGCCAGGCCCTTGATCACGTTCAGCACTTCGCCGACCAGTTCCGGGTCGAGGGCCGAGGTGACTTCGTCGAACAGCATCAGGCTCGGGTTCATCGCAATCGCCCGGGCAATCGCCACGCGCTGTTGCTGACCGCCGGACAACTGACCGGGATAGTGATCTCGGCGCTCCAACAAGCCGACGCGCTCCAGCCATTTTTCTGCCAGGGCAACCGCTTCATCCTTGTGCAGTTTTTTCACCTTGAGCAAACCCAGGGTGACGTTCTGCAACGCGGTGAGGTGCGGAAACAGGTTGAACTGCTGGAACGCCATGCCCGTCATCGCACGGTGCCGGGCGATGACTTTTTCCGGGTGGCGTACGCGCTTGCCGTTGACCTCGTCATAACCGATGGATTCGCCGTCGAGCATGATTTGCCCGCCCTGGAATTCTTCGAGCATGTTCACGCAGCGCAGCAACGTGGTCTTGCCCGAACCGCTGGAGCCGATCAGTGTGACAACGTTGCCACGCTGCATGGTCAGGTCGACGCCCTTGAGCACTTCGAGCTTGCCGTATTGTTTGTGCAGGCCGCGTATGTCCAGCAGGGCCTGACCGTTTTGCGTGTTGGAGAGTTGAGTCATGGCAAGGCCACCCGCTTTTCAATGTGCCGGCCGAGTAATTCGATGGCGTAGTTGATGACGAAAAACAGAAATCCGGCGAACAGGTAAAACTCCAGGGTCATGAACGTGCGGGCGATGATCTGCTGTGTACTGAGCAGCAGTTCCGCCACACCGATCACCGACAACAGCGTCGAGGCCTTGACGATCTCGGTGGACGAGTTGACCCAGGTCGGCAGGATCTGTCGCAATGCTTGGGGCAACAGCACGTAACCGAGGGATTGGTAAAACGTCAGGCCAATCGCCTTGCTCGCTTCCATCTGACCAATGGGCAATGCTTGCAGCGCGCCGCGCACGATCTCGGCGACGTGGGAACCGCAAAACAACGTCAGTCCCAAGGCACCGGCCTGAAACGCGCTGATTTGCCAACCCAGTGCCGGCGCCATGTAGAAGCAGGCCAGCACCAATACAAACACTGGCGTGCCGCGAATCAGGTCAACGTAGAAGCGAAACGGCGCGCGCATCCAGAACTTGCCGTAGGTCAGCACCAGACCGGCGACAATGCCGACCATCGTGCCCAGCAAAATCGCCAGCGCCGATACCTGCACACTGGTCAAGAAGCCTTGCCACAACACTTCGCGCGCGACCCATAACTCATGCAACCAACTGGGGGATTCGTACATGGGGGGCTCCTATCGGCGGATCGCCAGACGCTGCTCGAGGTACCGCAGCATCATGGCAATGAGGTAGCAGGCCGCCACATAGAGCGCGGTGGTCACCAGCCAGGTTTCAATCACCCGGTAGCTCTCGACGTTGATCTTGCGTGCGTAATAGGTCAGCTCCGGCACCGCAATCGCTGCGGCCAGCGAGGTGTCCTTGAACAGCGAAATGAAGTTGTTCGACAGGGCCGGCAGCACATTGCGCAGCATCACCGGGACGGTCACGTACGCCTTGACCTGCCATTCGCCCAAACCGATGGCGAGTCCGGCTTCACGCTGGCCTTTGGGAATGCTCAACAAACCGCCTCGGAACACTTCGGTCAGATACGCCCCGGCGTACAGCGACAGCGTAATGATGAACGACGGGATCTTGTCCAGTCGGATACCGAGGCTCGGCAAGGCGAAGTAGATCAACAGAATCAACACCAGAATCGGCGTATTACGGATCACCGTCACATACACCGACGCCAGCACCCGCAATGCGCGGTGCTTCGACAGCAAAGCAAACGCCATCATCAGGCCGATCACGCAACCTATGGCGATCGACACCAGCGCCAGCTCAAGACCCAAACCGAGCCCCGCCAGCAAGGTGTCGAAATCGCGCCACACGGCGGCAAAGTTCAACTGATAGTTCATGGTCAGCAGTACCTTGAGCGGGGCGCATGGCAGCGCCCCACTCTCACGGGATCATTTGAATTCGACAGGGAAACCGATGGCAGGAGACGGCAGGTCTACGCCAAACCACTGCTTGAACGATGCCGCGTAAGTCGGAAACTCAACGCCGGTCATGGCTTCATGCAGGGTGGTGTTGACGAAGTTCAGCCAGTCCTGATCGCCGCGTTTAACGGCACAGGCGTAGGTTTGCGGGCTCCAGGCGTAAGTCGGGCTGCGGTAGCGGCCAGGGTTCTGCACCATCAGGTATTTCACCGACGACTGATCGGTGGCAGCAGCATCGGCACGGCCGGAGTTCACGGCCTGATACATCAGGTCCACGCTGTCGTATTGATCGACCTTGGCCTTGGGCAGTGCCTGATGCACCAGTTCTTCGGCGTATACGTTCTGCAAGACCGCTACGGTCACACTGTCGTTGGCAGCCTTGAGATCTTCGATTTCCTTGTACTTGCTGTTGGCCGGCAATAGCAGGCCGACGCCTTCACGGTAGTACGGCAGAGTGAACGCCACCTGCTGCGCACGACTGGCGGTCACGGTGATGAACTGGCAGCTGATATCGACCTTGTCGGTCAGCAAGTTGGGAATCCGCGCATCGGACGACTGCACCACAAACTCGACCTTGGTCGGATCGTTGAACAGCCCCTTCGCAATCATCCGCCCGATATCGATATCGAACCCCTGCAACTTGCCATCCGCTCCCTGGAAGTGCCACGGCGCATTGGTACTGCCCGTGCCCACAATCAATTTCCCGCGGGCCAGCACGCTATCGAGCTTACCGTCCGCCGCCTGGACCACGCCCATGGCAGCAGCAGTAGCCGCGAGAAGAAAAACACACGCTTTCAACAAGTAAGGTCGGCGATGCATGGCAAGCACTCCAGGATGATGTTTATTCCGCTATACCGGACACAGGTATGTAACAACGGAATAGACAGCAGAAAGTGTGCCACAGGTTGTAGAGCGAACGGTGGGGAGATTGAAAAACGATTTGAATCAACGGGATGGGAAAAACGCAGGAAGAGCTGTTACCAAACGCACGTGAGGGGGAGCGCTACCGTTGGCTACAGCGTGCGGGTAGTTGCACCACAATTGAAGTTGAACGACCGATATTGATGCAGCGTTCCACCTGTAATTTCTGACAGTAGACCCGGCCCCGCTCCCTCCTTTAACGTCGACAGACCTCGATGGTCGTTGTGAAAAGGAGATTTTCAATGAGCTCGACAAACCACTTGGCATCGCTGGCTCCGGTCTACCGCAAGGCGCTGAAAACCTGGCGTCCGGTGATCTGGCTTTTCACCAATGAGCATTGCCCGGCCTGTGAATGGGCAGAACCGATCTTTCGCGAAGTTGCCCAGCGCTATCGTCATCACGCGAACATTTATGTATTGAGCACCCGTGAATCGCCGCGGCACCCGAACGTTACCGGTACGCCGACCGTGTTGTTCTTCAAGGACGGGAGATTGCTGAAGAAGCTCAAGGGCATTGGCTCTCGGGAGACGCTGGAGGAGGATTTCGCCAGCCACGTTGGCAGGCTCAGGCCGCGATACGTGCCGCATAAACCGACTCACGATCTGGCGTGGTTGCGCCAGACGTTGCGTGGGTTGTGTACGGTGCCGAGGGCTTTTGAGCGGTTGAATTATCGAAGCGGGTGTTAGGGCTTGGGAGTGATGGCATTTGGCAGGACGCTATCGCGAGCAGGCTCGCTCCCACATTGGCTCTTCAGTGTTCACAAGACCCGTGCAGGAGCGAGCCTGCTCGCGAAGAGGCCCTGAATCCCGGAAAAAATCTAGCGGCCGACACGCACCAGCAACACCCGCGTCACCCGCCGCTCTTCAACCGCCACCACTGTCATTTGCCAGCTCTGCCACTGCAGGCTGTCGCCGATCACCGGCAATCGATCCAGCAGGCTCACGACCAACCCGGCCAGGGTCTGATAGTCCTCGGTAGGTTCAGCCACAAATCCGGTCCGCTGTCGAACCCGTGTCAGGTTCAACGCGCCGTTGACCAAAAACCCGCCTTGCTCCTCCACCACGTCCGGGCCTTCGATTTCACTGGCGTCGGGCAGTTCGCCGGCAATCGATTCGAGAATGTCGGTCATCGTCAACACACCCACAAAATCACCGAATTCATTGACCACGAACGCAATGTGCGTGGAGGCCTGGCGCATCTGTTCCAGTGCATTGAGGATCGAGTAGCTGTCCAGCAAGTTGACGGTCTTGCGCGCCAACTGCTCCAGATCCGGTTCGTTACCGGCCAAATATTCTTTCAGTAATTCCTTTTTGTGCACGAAGCCCAGCGGCTCGTCCACCGCGCCGTCACGGATCAACGGCAAGCGCGAATAGGACGAATGCATCAGCCGCGTACGAATGGTAGGCGCGTCATCGGCCAGGTCGATGTAATCAACGTCGGCACGTACGGTCATCAACGTGCGGATCGGCCGTTCCGCCAGTTGCAGCACGCCGCTGATCATCACCCGCTCGCGGCGGTCGAACAGTGCTTCGCCCGATGCCTCGCCGTTGTCCAGCAGGTCGGCAACCTCCTCGCCGACCTCCTCCACCGCCATGCTGCGGCCGCCGAGCAAACGCAACACTGCATGGGCCGTGCGTTCACGCATGGGCCGCAGCCCCTGCAGAGACTTTTTGCGGCGAGCGCGGGCGATCTGGTTGAACACTTCGATCAGGATCGAGAAACCGATGGCGGCATACAGATAACCTTTCGGAATGTGGAAACCCAACCCTTCGGCCGTCAACGCGAAGCCAATCATCATCAAGAAGCCCAGACAGAGCATGATCACTGTCGGGTGCGCGTTGACGAAACGGGTCAGCGGTTTGCTGGCGACGATCATCAAGCCGATGGAAATGATCACCGCGATCATCATCACCGCCAGTTCATCGACCATGCCCACCGCGGTAATCACCGCGTCGAGGGAGAACACCGCATCGAGCACCACAATCTGCGCCACGATCGGCCAGAACATCGCGTACGCGGCGTTGGCCGAGCGCTGGCCGACATGCCCCTCAAGCCGCTCGTGCAATTCCATGGTGGCCTTGAACAACAGGAATACACCACCGAACAGCATGATCAAATCACGGCCGGAGAAGCTCTTGTCGAACACCTCGATCAGCGGTTGCGTCAAGGTAACCAGCCACGAAATACTCGCCAGCAGGCCCAGGCGCATGATCAGCGCCAGCGACAAACCGATGATTCGCGCACGGTCGCGCTGCTCGGGCGGCAGTTTGTCCGCAAGGATGGCGATAAACACCAGGTTGTCGATGCCAAGCACCAGCTCCAGCACAATCAACGTCAACAAGCCCAGCCAGGCGGTGGGGTCAGCTAACCATTCCATAAAAACGTCTCGATCTCTTCAGTGAATTCAGAATGCCGGGCACGGCAAAGCGCGGCGCAGAGGCCGTGGGGTTGCCATGACTAGGTGTTTTGAAGGTCGAAAGACCGAATGTTTCAAGCACGCGCATTGGCGCGATGAGGAAGGATGACCGGGAGGCTCCAAGAGGGTGTTCATGCAAGTCCTGAAAGACAAAAGGACTCGAATCGTACAGGCGAAATCGCCAATTCCTACAATCAAAATCATTTCAAGATCTGTAGTCAACGATGCCTGACCTGCTTGATAAACCTCATCACTGCTGCCGACTTCTCGAATCGCCGATGGATCAACGACAACCAGGAGGTTGCTTTATAACCGCTGATCGGCCGATAGAGCACACCGGGCAACCCCACATGCCCGACCACCGATTCGGGGACCACTGCTACGCCCTGTCCCAGCGACACCAAGGCAATCACCGCCACCAATCCGCCCGGTTGCGCGCCTAATGTCGGGGAGAATCCCCCGGCAACGGCCACTTGCAACGTGCCGCTGATTTGCTCCGGCAGGATGAACGTCTCGTTCTGCAGATGCTCCGGGCCGATGTCGGGCAGACGGCACAGCCAGGACTCGGTCGACAGCGCCAGGACAAAGCCTTCTTCGTCGAGGCGAATGGCTTCCAGTCCTTCGGGCAGCGTCATCGGCGAACGGACGTAGCCCAAGTCGAATCGACCATCGAGCACCATCGCCGGCAAGGTGGCCATGGGACTCTCCCGCACATTCAGGCTCACGTCGGGGCATTCGCGGCTGAAGGCTTGCACCTGTTTTTGCAGCAAACCGGAAAACACCGCCGAGGCCACGTAACCGAGTTCGATATGACCAATATCGCCACGCCCCGCCCTTTGCGCATTGCGCTGCGCATACTCGAATTGGCGCACGGTCGCCTCGGCCTCGCTGACTAACGCTGTCCCCGCTTCGGTCAGTCTCACGTCTCGCTGCTGGCGCAGGAACAATCGAGTGCCCAGCTCGCTTTCCATGTCCTGGATCTGCCGGCTCAGGGTCGGCGGTGCGATACCCAGCTGTTCGGCGGCGCGGGTGAAATTGCGCTGCCGGGCGACGGCCAGGAAGTAGCGAAAATGGCGAATATCCATGTGCGTTAGCTCAAAGGTAATGAAGTGACGATCCGCGCCTAACACAGCCAGCGGTGCTCGACGATAAGCTGCACCGACCTCCACCGTAAAGAGTTGCCGCCATGTCCGCCATACCCAAGGTGAGCCCGCGCCTTACATTACTCACAGCCTCAGGTGTCTGCTCGCTGATCGTGCTCGACACCAACATCGTCGCGGTCACCCTGCCGACCATCGCACGGGACCTGGGCGCCAATTTTGCCGACATCGAGTGGGTGGTCAGCGCCTACATGCTGGCGTTCGCTGCCCTGCTGCTGCCGGCAGGAAGCATTGCCGACCGCTTTGGCCGGCAGAAAACCCTGCTCTGGGGCCTGGGTATCTTCATCCTCGCCTCCCTCGGTTGCGGAGCGGCGCCCAACGCGTTGTTCCTCGACATTGCCCGGGCGATCAAAGGCGTGGGCGCAGCGCTGTTGCTGACCTCGGCCCTGGCTTCCATCGGCCACACCTTTCACGATGAAGCCGAACGGGCCAAGGCCTGGGCATTCTGGGGCGCGTGCATGGGCGTGGCGATGACCGCCGCGCCGACCGTCGGCGGGCTGATCACCGAATACGTCGGCTGGCGCTGGATTTTTTACCTTAACCTGCTGGTGGGATTGTTCTTGATGCTCATGGTCTGGCGCGCCGTGCCGGAATCCCGAGACGCCCAGTCCGCGCGCCTCGATCCCTGGGGCAGCCTGGCGTTCAGTGCGAGTTTGCTGTGCCTGATCTGGGGCTTGATCGAGGCCAACCGCATTGGCTGGAGCAACCCGATCACCTACGCCCGGCTCATCGGCGGCGCGGCGCTGTTGGGGTTGTTCGTGGTGATCGAGCGAATGCAACAGCGGCCGATGGTCGACCTGCAACTGTTCAAACACCCACGCTTTATCGGGGCGCTACTCGGCATGTTCGCTTACGCCGGTTGCGCTCAAGTGATGATGACTTTGCTGCCGTTCTACCTGCAAAACGGCCTTGGCTTTTCGGCCATCGCGTCAGGACTCGGAATGTTGCCGTTTGCGTTGACCATGCTGGTTTTCCCACGCATCGGCGCGCGACTCGCCAGCCGATTTTCGCCTGCCGCGCTGATGGCGGGCGGATTAGCCTTGGTCGGCTGCGGCAACTTGCTCAGTGCCTGGGCCGTCAGCAGCGGCGGTTACCTGCCCTTCGCCCTGGCGATTGGCGTATCGGGCGCCGGTGCCGGGCTGCTCAATGGCGACACGCAAAAAAACATCATGGCTTGCGTGCCCCGCGAGCGCACCGGCATGGCTTCTGGCATGAGCACCACCATGCGTTTCAGCGCCATCGTGTTGGCCATCGGGGTCTATGGAGCGTTGCTCTCCAGCCATACCGAGCTGTTGTTGCGCAGCGCTCTATCGACACAAGGCGCGGCATGGCTCAGCCAGACCCAAGGCATCGCGTCGAGGGTGGTGGCCGGCGACATGACAGCGGCACTGAATCTACTCCCGGAAACAGCATGGCCGCTGGTCGAACCATTGGCGCGCCAGGCCTTTGTCGGCGGTTTCAGTCTGTTGCTCTGCGTCGCCGGTGTGCTGGCCTTGGCGGGGTCGCTGGTGGTGGGTACGTTGATGCGCCATCCAGTCCCGGCGCCCAAAAAATTTTCCCTGAGCCTGGAATAAACCTTGGCGGGGCTCGTCGTACTGCCACTGAAATCGCTCAGTAGCCACCACGAGAGCCCTGCCATGAAAAGTTTCCTGTCCGCGCTGTTTCTGATTGCCCTGAGCGGCACCGCATCCGCCGCGTCTGTCGCCACCGCCAGCACCTCGAACGTCGAGGACTACCGCTATTCGAAATCGCTGAACATTGCCAAGGTCGTCAACATCACCAGCGGCGATTATTGCGGCATCGGTCCACGGGAGATGACCTACGTCGACACAATGGGCGCCACTCACGTCCTGCGCTATCAGGCATTCGGTGATTCGTGCATCGATCAGAACTGATGCTTGAGCGATGCCATTACTCGCTCGGCATTCGCTTCGCAGGCCATCCCTTCGGGCCGTGCCTGGATGCCTTCAATCACCCCCAGCAACTTCGCCTTGCTCTGCGCCAGGTGAAGTTGCATGACTTCGATCTGCTCGACCTTGCGCACCAACCCCGCCAGTAACGCTTCGTGCTTGAACTCGCCCGTCACCGTGTCCGGTAACAACTGCTTGAGCTCTTCGAGGCTGAACCCGGCCTGCTGCGCGCACTGAATGATCATCAATGTTTGCAGGACTTGCGCGGGATAGCGCCGGTAGCCATTGGCCGAACGCTCGACCTGACGAATCAACCCCTGAGACTCGTAAAAGCGAATACGCGATGCATTCAACCCGCTCAACTGCGCCAATTCACCAATCTTCATTCCGGCCTCATTTGCCTGCTTGACATTAAAGTTAACTTTAAGCTTAGCCTCTGCTCTTTACTGACGAGGAGTCAAGCATGTCGCCCTTCCATGCGTTAAATCTGCCCAACGGCCAGACCGTCGGCAATCGTATTGCCAAAGCCGCCATGGAAGAAAATCTTGCGGACACCGGGCAAGCACCGTCAGGCGCATTGTTTCAGCTGTATCAGTCTTGGGCCGAGGGCGAAGCGGGCCTGTTGCTGACCGGCAATGTGATGATCGACCGGCGCGCCATGACCGGGCCCGGCGGCGTGGTGCTGGAGGATGAGCGCAATCTGGAACGCTTTCGTCAGTGGGCGACTATCGGCCGATCCGGTGGTGCGCAGTTCTGGATGCAGCTCAATCATCCCGGCCGCCAGACCATGGCCAACCTTGGTCAACAAGCCTTGGCACCGTCGGCTGTGGCGCTGGACCTGGGGGCGTTTTCGAAAATGTTTGCCGAGCCTAAGCCGATGTCCGAGGCCGATATCGCCGAAGTGATCGCACGCTTCGCCACCAGCGCAGCCATCGCCGAAAAGGCCGGTTTCACCGGTGTGCAGATTCATGCGGCCCACGGTTACCTGATCAGCCAATTCCTCTCGCCGTTGACCAATCGCCGCACTGACGGTTGGGGCGGAACACTGGAGAATCGCGCGCGTTTGCTGCTGGAAGTGGTCAGCGCCGTTCGCCGCGCCGTCTCGCCGCAGTGTTGCGTGGCGGTGAAACTCAACTCTGCTGACTTCCAGAGGGGCGGTTTTGACGCCGACGATGCCCGCCAAGTGATTCTGTGGCTCAACGAGCAACACATCGACCTGCTCGAACTCTCCGGCGGCAGCTACGAAGCCCCGGCCATGCAAGGCGAAGCCCGTGATGGACGCACTTTGGCTCGCGAAGCCTACTTTCTGGAAATGGCCGGCGAGCTCGCCAGCGTGGCGAATTTGCCGGTGATGGTAACGGGCGGCATTCGGCGCCTGGCCATCGTCGAACAGGTGCTCGACAGCGGCATTGCCATGGCCGGTATCGGCACGGCGCTGGCGGTTGAACCGCAATTGGTCAAACACTGGCGCGAAGGTCGCAACAGCCATCCGCAACTGCCGCCGATTCTGTGGAAACGCAAGCCTTTGGCCGCGCTGGCGAGTATGGCGGTGGTGAAGTTCCAGCTGCATCGATTGAGTCGCGGACGCAAGCCTCGCCCGCAGGTGTCGGCGGTGTGGGCGTTGATTCTTGACCGGTTGTACAGTGGCCGGCGTACGCGGCAGTACCGCCAGGCGATGGGTCAATAAATACAGACCGAGTCGCCTTCTCGCGATGGGGCGAGTACGAAACCAATAATTCAGCCAGGAATCAGCTCATCAATGTGCCGATAATCCGCTTGTAACTCCGCCGCCATCTGTCTCGCCCGCCCCAACCGGATTGGCCCGCGCTCGATATCAATCAGCAGGCCGGGGCATTCCAGCGTTGGCAATAATGACCACTCCTTCAATCGCCCGTCGGTCAGCAGCAACACACGCTGCTGCTCCGCCGGAAAGCGCTTCTGTCGAGTCGTCAACCAATGCCCCGCCTCACCCAGCGCCGCCAACAACGGCGTACCACCGCCCGCCCCCAAGCCATCGAGCCAGTTGCGCAATCCAGACGATGCTTTCAAGCCTTGCACCTGCCATTTCGGCACATTGCCGCTGGCCGTCAACAATGCTAGCCGCGCACGCTGGCGGTAGGCATCGTCGAATAGCTGCGCGAGCAAACCCTTGGCATCGCTTAATGCCCGATGACGCCGCGTCGAGGCCGAGGCATCGACAATCACCAGCCATAACTCATGGGCGCTTCGAGTGCGCAGCTGAAACAACACATCGCTGCGCTGACGTGGCCGGCCATTGAGCAGGGTGCCGGGCCAGTTGATCGAGCCGCTGCGTGCGGCATGGCGTTTGCCCTGTTTGCCGTTGTCCAGCCGTCCTGAGCGGGGTCTGGCATTCGCCCCCGCGTCAGATCGAGGGCGAATGCCTAGGGCTTTTTTGGCCAGCTCGGCACTTCACGACGGGCGCCAACCGGCAGCGCCTGGGCGGGCATTTCACCCCATTGACCCTGGCCTTCGCTCGGGGCGGAATGTTGCGGCGATGGCGCCTGACTGTTTTGCGGTGCCGGCGGTGATTGCTCACGACGACGATGGCGCAAAGCGAACTCGGCGACGGCGTCGATATCGGTTTCGGCGATCGCGTTTGCTCCGCGCCATGCGGCGTGGGCGCGAGCGGCGCGCAACCACACCAGGTCAGCGCGCAAGCCGTCGACACCGGCGGCAAAACAACGCTCGGTAATCAGCGCCAACGCTTGATCGTCGAGTGGAATGCTTGCCAGGAGGCTACGGGCCTTCTCGCATTGTTCGCGCAGCGACTGCTGCTGGTGTTCCCATTGCGCGCAAAAGTGTTGCGGATCGCTGTCGAAATCCAGCCGCCGACGGATGATCTGGCCCCGTTCAGCCGGTGCTGTGTGACCGCTGAGCGCGACGTTCAGGCCGAAGCGGTCAAGCAGTTGCGGACGCAGTTCGCCCTCTTCCGGGTTCATGGTGCCGATCAGCACAAACTTCGCCGAATGCCGATGGGAGATACCGTCGCGTTCGATCAGGTTGATGCCGCTGGCGGCGACATCAAGCAACAGGTCGACAAGGTGATCGGGCAACAGGTTGACTTCATCGACGTAGAGCACGCCACCGTCCGCCTTGGCCAATACACCGGGAGAGAATTGCGCGCGGCCGTCGCTTAGTGCGGCGTCGAGGTCGAGCGTGCCGACCAGTCGCTCTTCGGTGGCTCCCAGGGGCAAGGTGACAAATTGCCCGCTGGCCAAGAGGTCCGCGAGGCCCCGGGCCAAAGTGGATTTGGCCATGCCGCGCGGGCCTTCGATCAGCACGCCGCCGATTTTCGGATCGATGGCGGTCAGGTACAGGGCGAGCTTCAAATCGTCGGCGCCGACCACGGCGGATAAAGGGAAATGCGAGGTGTCGGTCATCTTCAATACTCGGTCATGGTCGGTGGCAGGTGAACCTTGTACCTGTGGGATTTGCGGTGCATCAACTGTCTTCTTCTATATCCAGCAGCAGGTTTTCCAGCGCCTCGCGGTACTCGCCCGGCTCCTTCCACATCCCCCGCTGCTGCGCCTCCAGCATCCGTTCGGTCATGTCGCGCAAGGCGTGCGGATTGTGCTCGCGAACGAACTCGCGCGTCGCCGGATCAAGCAAATAAGCGTCGGCCAGCAACGCGTACTGGTGATCGTCAATCAGTTGCGTCGTGGCGTCGAAGGCAAACAGATTATCAACCGTCGCCGCCAGTTCAAACGCGCCTTTGTAGCCGTGACGCTTGACCCCGTCGATCCACTTTGGATTTGCCGCTCGGGAGCGGATTACCCGGTTCAGCTCTTCCTTCAAGGTACGGATCTTGGGCAAATCCGGCTGACTGTGATCGCCGTGGTAACTGGCCGCTGTTTCACCGCTGAGGCTTTCCACGGCAGCAAGCATGCCACCCTGGAACTGGTAGTAATCGTTGGAATCGAGCAAGTCGTGTTCGCGGTTATCCTGGTTTTGCAGCACCGCTTGCACCTGGCTCAAGCGCTGGGCGAATTGTTCGCGGGCCGCTGTGCCTTCGTCGGAACCCCCGTAAGCATAGCCGCCCCAATTCAGGTAAACCTCGGCCAGGTCGTCACGGCTTTGCCACAGGCGCCCGTCGATGGCGCCCTGGACGCCGGCGCCATACGCACCGGGCTTGGCACCAAAGATTCGCCAACCAGCCTGGCGGTTCGCGGCGTCCTCATCCAGGCCCGATTGCATCAACGCTTCACGCTCGGCGCGCACTTTGGCGGCCAAGGGGTTGAGGTCGTCGGGTTCATCCAGTGCCGCGACCGCTTGCACCGCGGCGTCGAACAGGCGGATCAGGTTGGCGAACGCATCGCGGAAGAACCCGGAGACACGCAAGGTCACGTCCACGCGTGGACGGTCGAGCAGGCTCAGCGGCAGAATTTCGAAATCGTCGACCCGCTGGCTGCCCGTGGCCCAGACCGGACGCACGCCCATCAGCGCCATGGCTTGAGCGATATCGTCGCCGCCGGTGCGCATGGTCGCGGTGCCCCAGACGGACAGGCCGAGCTGGCGCAGGTGATCGCCGTGGTCTTGCAGGTGTCGTTCGAGGATCAGGTTGGCTGACTGGAAGCCGATACGCCACGCGGTGGTGGTGGGCAGGTTGCGCACATCCACCGAATAGAAGTTGCGCCCGGTCGGCAGCACGTCCAGGCGGCCGCGACTGGGTGCGCCGCTCGGACCGGCGGGGACGAAGCGGCCATTCAAGGCGTCAAGCAGGCCGCGCATTTCTGCGGGACCGCAAGCGTCGAGCCGTGGTGCGACCACTTCACGCAGGCTGTCGAGGATGTCGTCCACTTCAGACCAAACCGCCTCTTGTACGAGTGAGCCTGCTCGCGATAGCGGTGGGTCAATCGACATCAATGGTGGAGGGTGAACCGCATCGCGAGCAGGCTCACTCCTACAGGGATCGGGTTCAGCATCCAGCGTTTGGGTGATGAGTCGAGCGGCAAACAACTCGAGGCGTTCACGGGTATCACCTGCCGTGCGCCAAGCTTCATCGGTGAGGGTTTGCAGTTCAATGGGGCGCGGCCCTTCCCAAGGCTCGGCCAATCCACAATCCAGCGGATCAAACCCCAGCTCAAACGCTTTCGCCAACGCCCGCAGCAAGCTCGATTGCGCGCCACGGCCATCGCCACGTGGAATCCGCAGCAAGGCCAGCAAGGTGTCAATGCGCAACCGCCCGGTCGGTGATTCGCCGAAGATGTGCAGGCCGTCGCGAATTTGCGACTCCTTCAAATCGCACAGGTAGGTGTCCAAGCGTGGCAACCAGATCGCCGCATCGGCATCACTGTCGAGTTTTTCGTCCAGTTGCAGTTCGCGATCAATGTGCGTATCGCGCACCAGTTGCAGGATGTCGCGCTGCAACTCCCGGGCACGACGTGGATCGAGCAGTTGTGCTTCGTAATATTCGTCGGCCAGCAGTTCGAGGTTGCGCAGCGGACCGTAGGTTTCAGCGCGGGTCAGCGGCGGCATCAGGTGATCGATGATCACCGCTTGGGTGCGACGCTTGGCCTGAGCGCCCTCGCCCGGATCGTTGACGATAAATGGATAGATGTTCGGCAGCGGCCCCAGCAATGCATCCGGCCAGCAGTTTTCCGACAACCCGACACCTTTGCCTGGCAGCCATTCGAGGTTGCCGTGCTTGCCGACGTGAATCACGCCGTGGGCACCGTAGGTGTTGCGCAGCCAGAAGTAGAACGCCAGATAGCCGTGAGGCGGCACCAGATCCGGATCGTGATACACCGCGCTCGGGTCGACCTGATAGCCGCGCGCCGGTTGAATGCCGACGAAGGTCAGGCCGAAGCGCAGCCCCGCAATCATCATCCGTTCGCCACGGTACATCGGATCGTTTTCGGGTGTGCCCCAGCGTTCCAGCACGGCCTGGCGATTGGCCTCGGGCAAGGCGTCGAACAGGCGGTTGTAGTCGTCGAGCGCGAGGCTTTGATGACATGGTCGCTGGTCAAGGGTATCGAGGTCGTTGCTGACGCCGCCAAGCAATTGCCGGATCAATGCGGTGCCGCTGTCCGGCAACTCGGCCGGCAACGGATAACCTTCCTGATGCAGCGCACGCAGAATGTTCAACGCTGCGGCCGGCGTGTCGAGGCCGACACCATTGCCGATCCGTCCATCGCGGGTCGGGTAGTTGGCAAGGATCAGGGCGATGCGTTTTTCGCTGTTCGGCACCCGCGCCAGATCGATCCAGCGCCGCGCCAGTTCGGCGACGAAATCCATGCGTTCCGGTTGCGGTCGATAGCACACCACGTCCGACTGACTGCGCTCGCTGCGCCACGCCAGATCCTTGAAACTGATTGGGCGGCTGATAATCCGACCGTCCAGCTCCGGCAACGCGATGTGCATCGCCAGATCACGCGGGCCAAGGCCCTGCTCGCTGGCACGCCACCCGGGCTCGTTGTCCTGAGCGCAAATCGCCTGGATCACCGGAATGTTGCGGCGAAACGGTCGCAGGTGCGGGGCTTCGGGGCTGGACTGGGCGAAACCGGTGGTGTTCAGAATCACCCCCGCCTCGACGTCATCCAGCCAATCCTCGACCACCGTCAGGCAGCCGGGTTCTTTCAAACTGGCCACGGCTATTGGCAAAGGGTTCAACCCGGCGGCTTGCAACCGCTGGCAGAACACATCAATGAAATCGGTATTCGCCGCTTGCAAATGCGAGCGGTAAAACAGCACCGCCGCCACCGGTTGATCGGCTTGCCAGTCGGCTTGCCAATCGCTCAGCTCAGCGGGACTTTTGTGCGGGTGATAAATCGCGGTGCGCGGCAGCACTTGCGGCTCGGCCCAGGCGTAATCGCGACCCAGCCAACGAGTGGCGAGGCAGCGGAAGAAATCCAGGGCATTGCCCATGCCGCCCTGTCGCAAAAACTGCCAGAGCCGATCACGGTCGCAGGCCTCGACGGTACTGAGGTCGCTGAGTTCCGGATCCGGACGATCATCGCCCGGCACCAGAATCAGCTGCACGCCCCGCTCGGACAATTGCACCAAACGCTCGACGCCATAACGCCAATAGGCAATCCCGCCGTGCAGCGAGATCAGAATCACCTTGGCGTGGCGCAGTACTTCGTCGACATACACATCGACCGAGGCGTGATTCTGCACCTGCATCGGGTTGGCCAGGCGTACGCTCGGGTAATCGTCGGGCAGTTGCTGCGCGGCTTCGGCGAGCAGCGCCAGGCTGGAGTCGCCGCTGCACAGGATCACCAGCTCGGCGGGGGTTTGTCCGAGGTCGGCGATGTTGTCATCCGACACGAAGCCGCCGGGCTGGGTCCTGAGCAGGTGCATGGCTTAAACGCTAAGCGCGGCGCGCAATTGCGCTTCGAGTTGCACAGCGTCCAATTCCTGGCCGATCAGCACCAGGCGTGTGGTGCGCGCTTCCTCGGCGCCCCACTGACGATCGAAGTGTTTGTCGAAACGCGTGCCCACGCCCTGGATCAGCAAACGCATCGGCTTGTTCGGGATCGCGGCGAAACCTTTGACGCGCAGGATGCCGTGTTTGACCACCAGTTGGGTCAGCGCATCCATCAGCAGGCTTTCGTCGGCTTGCGGCAGCTCGATGGAGATCGAGTCGAACGCATCGTGGTCGTGATCGTCTTCGCCGTCATGGTGATGATCGTGATGGCTGTGACGGCTGTCGATGTGTTCTTCGGAGCCGGCGCCAAGGCCGATCAACACGTCCAGTGGCACGCGACCGCTGCTGGCTTCGATGACTTTCACCGCTGGCGGCAGTTCTTCGGCGACTTCGAGGCGCACGCGGGCCAGGTTTTCAGGGCTGATCAGGTCGGCCTTGTTGAGGATCACCAGGTCGGCGCTGGCCAGTTGGTCGGCGAACAGTTCGTGCAGCGGCGATTCGTGGTCCAGGTTCGGGTCGAGTTTGCGCTGGGCATCCACTTGATCCGGGAACGCGGCGAAGGTGCCGGCGGCCACGGCCGGGCTGTCGACGACGGTGATCACCGCATCGACGGTGCAGGCGCTGCGGATTTCTGGCCATTGGAAAGCCTGTACCAGCGGCTTGGGCAGGGCCAGGCCCGAGGTTTCGATAAGAATGTGGTCGAGATCACCGCGACGGGCGACCAATTCGCGCATCACCGGAAAGAATTCTTCCTGGACGGTGCAGCACAGGCAGCCGTTGGCCAGTTCGTAGACGCGACCGTTGGCTTCTTCTTCAGTGCAGCCGATGGAGCACTGCTTGAGGATTTCGCCGTCGATGCCCAGCTCGCCGAACTCGTTGACGATCACTGCAATGCGACGGCCCTGTGCGTTGTCGAGCATGTGCCGCAGCAAAGTGGTTTTGCCCGAGCCGAGGAAGCCGGTAACGATGGTGACGGGGAGTTTGGCCAGTGTTTTCATCGGATGCCCTTTGGCAAGGTGGCGGGCATACGGGACGACAACCGCCGCAGCACACGCTGCACGGAAGATTTCGCCACCGGATCACCCCGCCCGGTTGAAAGTCAGAATCTGTGTCGAGGCAGGTCTCCTGGCTGACGGCTGGCCAGTCGTTTGACTGGCGGTTGCTGCGCCTTCCCGCTCGCGCCATGGCTGGCGCATGCAGTGGCATGGCAGAAACTGAACCGTTCACAGTTGCGGGGGCAGCCGCGGCATTGACCGCGTTCCCTTCTTAGCTTCGGCAAACGCCGAAGAACCTCGAAAGCGCAAGGCTACGCATCGCGCTGGGGCGGGTCAATGTTCACATGACATTGGCGGCGCGCCCTTCGCGAGCAAGCCCGCTCCCACACTTGACCGAGTTCCTTCAGAGGCATGCGGTCGAATGTGTGCGGGCTTGCTCGTGAAGGAACCACCTCGGTTCCAAGTTGAGAACCTTTGCCAATTGACGCGAATCCCCCGCCCATGCTCTCCTACGCATCTTGTTACGGGTGCCCTTCACAGGGTGAAACGGGAAACCGGTGATTCATGTGCTTTACTCAAAGCCATGTCAGTCCGGTGCTGCCCCCGCAACGGTAAGCGAGCGAAGCATCAAATCCACTGTGCCAGCAGTTCGGCATGGGAAGGTGATGCTTGCAGGTCAAGGCGAAAGCCAGCGCCCCTCGTGAGCCCGGAGACCGGCCCGCAACACAAAGTGACCGTTACGGCCACTGAACAACAAACCCGCGGTGGGCGGGCGCTGTTTAAACGTCTGCGTGCCCGGTTCGCAGGGGTTTCCATGCGCCCTATTCACCCGCTGACAGACCAGAGGGATGCGCCATGTCGATTATCAGTAGCACCGGCCACACAACCACCAGCACCACTTCTACCCTGACTCAACGCCTGACCGCCGCCCTCTGCGCGTCGATCCTGGGCGCGTGCCTGGTGTATTTCGCCGGTTTCTCGCACATCGAAGCCGTGCACAACGCCGCTCACGACACCCGTCACAGCTCCGCGTTCCCGTGCCATTGAGAGCTGACAACATGATCAAGCGCATTGCGCAAACCGCAGGGTTTACAGGGCTCCTGGCCGCCCTGCTGCTGACCCTGCTGCAAAGTTTCTGGGTCGCACCGCTGATTCTTCAGGCGGAAACGTACGAGAAATCCGAGCCGACAGCGGTTCAACCCCATGAACACGCCGACGGCGCCATGGCCGCGCACACCCACGACGCGGAAGCCTGGGAACCGCAAGATGGCTGGCAGCGCGTGCTGTCGACCACTGGCGGGAATCTGGTGGTGGCGGTTGGTTTTGCCCTGATGCTCGCGGGCCTCTACACCCTGCGCGCACCGACCAAAACCTCTCAGGGGCTGCTCTGGGGTCTGGCCGGTTATGCGACGTTCGTACTGGCGCCGACCCTGGGCCTGCCACCGGAACTGCCGGGCACTGCGGCGGCGGATTTGGCGCAACGGCAGATCTGGTGGATCGGTACTGCCGCGTCCACCGCTGCCGGCATCGCCCTGATCGTGTTCAGCCGTCACTGGATGATGAAAGTGCTGGGTGTTGCCATTCTGGCCGTCCCGCACGTGATTGGCGCGCCACAACCGGAAGTGCATTCGATGCTCGCGCCGCACGCCTTGGAAACTCAATTCAAAATCGCTTCGCAGTTGACCAACGTCGCGTTCTGGCTGGCCCTGGGCCTGATCAGCGCCTGGTTGTTCCGCCGCAAAAGCGACGACCAATATCACGCATGACCGATGCCAGCACAGTGCCGACGTTAGTGGTCGGCCTGGGCTGCCAGCGAGGCTGCCCCGCCAGCACGCTGCGGGCATTGCTTGATCAAGCGCTACAGGCTCATCAGATCGGGCTTCACGAGATAAAGGCACTCGCCAGCATTGACCTGAAGCGCGACGAACCTGGCCTGATCGAACTCGCGGAACAGCTCAGCCTGCCGTTGATGTTCTTCAGCAGTGAACAATTGGCCGGGTATCACACCCGCCTCAGCCATCGTTCCGACATCGCGTTCGAGCGCACCGGCTGCTACGGCATAGCGGAAAGTGCCGCCCTGGCACTCGCCGAACAACTGACTCAGGCACCGGCAAAGCTGCTGATTCCCCGACAAAAATATGCGCAAGCGACCCTGGCGTTGGCCGGCGCTGCGTAAAATCCCCGATAATCGTGCTTTCGATCATGAGCAATCTTCATCTGAAGCGTTGCCCAGCCCCTTTTTTCACAGGAACGACCATGACTGTCTTCTTCATTGGCGCAGGTCCCGGCGACCCGGAACTGATCACAGTCAAAGGCCAGCGGTTGATTCGCAGTTGCCCGGTGATCATCTATGCCGGCTCCCTCGTGCCCGCGGCCGTGCTGGATGGCCATCACGCCGAGCAGGTGTTCAATAGCGCCGAATTGCACCTGGAACAGATCATCGAACTGATCAAAAACGCCCACGCCAACGGGCAGGATGTGGCGCGGGTGCATTCGGGTGATCCGAGTCTGTATGGCGCGATTGGCGAGCAGATTCGCTACCTGCGCGAGTTGGATATTCCGTTTGAAATCATTCCAGGAGTCACGGCGACGGCGGCGTGTGCAGCGCTTTTGGGGGCTGAACTGACCTTGCCGGACATTTCACAGAGCGTGATTTTGACCCGCTACGCCGATAAGACCGCCATGCCGGCGGGTGAAGAACTGGGTAGCCTGGCGCAGCATGGGGCGACCATGGCGATTCATTTAGGTGTGAATCATCTGGAGAAAATCCTCGCTGAACTGCTGCCACATTACGGCGCGAACTGCCCGATTGCGGTGATTCACCGGGCGACGTGGCCAGATCAGGATTGGGTGGTGGGGACGATAGAGGATATTGCCGGGAAGGTTGAAACCAAGGGGTTTCGCCGCACGGCGTTGATTCTGGTGGGACGGGTGTTGGGGAGTGATCACTTTAGTGAGTCGTCGCTGTATCGTGCGGGGCATGCGCATCTCTATCGCCCATAGGGCCCCGGTGAATTTCACCCATAAAAAAACGGCGCTCACGGGGCGCCGTTTTTTAAGTCGCAGTGAACACCTTACTCAGTAGTAGGCGTTTTCTTTCTGCGTGTGGTCAGTCACGTCACGTACGCCCTTGAGCTCCGGAATGCGCTCGAGCAACGTGCGCTCAATGCCTTCCTTCAGGGTCACGTCGGCCTGGCCGCAGCCCTGGCAACCACCACCGAACTTCAGCACGGCGATGCCGTCTTCGACCACATCGATCAGGCTGACCTGACCACCGTGGCTCGCCAGCCCCGGGTTGATCTCGGTTTGCAGGTAATAGTTGATGCGCTCGTTGACCGGGCTGTCGGCGTTGACCATCGGTACTTTGGCGTTTGGCGCCTTGATGGTGAGCTGGCCGCCCATGCGGTCGGTGGCGTAGTCGACTACCGCGTCGTCCAGGAACGCTTCGCTGAACGAGTCGATGTAAGCGGTGAAGCTTTTAAGCCCCAACGCCGTGTCTTCTGGTTTTTCTTCGCCCGGCTTGCAGTAGGCAATGCAGGTTTCGGCGTACTGGGTGCCAGGCTGGGTGATAAAGACGCGGATGCCGATGCCCGGGGTGTTCTGCTTGGAGAGCAGGTCAGCCAGGTAATCGTGGGCGGCGTCGGTAATGGTTATAGCGGTCATGGAAACTCCTCGCAGGCTTGGGCGCAGTTTACGCCAATCAACGCGCCGCACAAAGTCCTAGTATTTTTGTCGGGAAATAAACACTGGGACGGTGGGCCTTAGAGGTTCTCGTAGCGATTCATGTCCAGCACACCTTCTTCCACCGGGTCGGTCTCGTGGACGTAGCGGCTCAGATCGTGGAAATAGAACCAGAATTGCGGATGACTGCGCCGAATACCCCAACGTTCGACGATTTTCTCAAAACTGCCCGTGTCCCTGGCGTTTTCCATGGCATCAACGAAGGCCGGCACCTGGTCGGCCGGGATGTTGAACATGAAATTCGGATAACTGCTGAGTACGCCCGGGAAAATCGTCAGCGTGTCGAGCCCCGGTTGGTATCGTAACGACTCACCCAGCAGGAACGCCACATTGCTGTGCGCTCGGTTGCGCAGCAGGCTGTAGACCTGGCGTTTGCCGCTCGTCGTTTCGATGCGCAACATCGTCGCTTCCGGCAGTTGGTCGATGACCTTCAAACCCGCCGCCGGGCGCGAGGTCAGGCGACTCAGGGCCTGTTCGGCATCCTGCAAGTCCGGGTCGATGTTCGGCCGCGAGCAATACGCGCCGTCGCAGCGGTTGATCGGATCGGGCATGGCGTTCAGATCGCCGTAACGGGCCAGCAACTGCTGGGCGAAATCACGTTTGGGGTCTTTTTCGTCGAGTTTCAGCGCGGTCGGCGTGTCGTCGTCGATGGCCTCGTAGTCCAGCCACATCTTGAACTTGCCGCCGTTCTGGTACCAATCGTCAAGGTAACCGTCTCGGGAATCGGCCGGCATCAGGCGCAGGAAGTTCTGCTCGGCGCCGTTACGGATCAGGTCGAAGTACAGGCGGGTCTGTGCCTGGTGAGAGACGTTGCCGAATACATCGAAGTTCACCGCCAACTGATAGTAGGTGCGTTCCAGCAGCGGGAAGTCGAACAGCCACATCGTTTGCGGCACATCGCCGATCAGGCCCTTGTTCACCGACGCACTGTCGAAGTGGCGGAAGATACTCAGCAGCGCGTTGTCATTCCCGGCCCACAAGGTCGACCAGCTGGGCGCCGGTGTGTCGGCGTAGCTGTCCCGGCGCAGCGCTTCGTACTCGTTACGTTTGTCGCGGTAGTCATGCCACAGGTTCAAGACGCTGCCGACGTCATCGTTCTGTCCCGGCATGGCCAGCAACGGCGTGGCCTGGCCGCGGTAGTTCGGGTCGATGATATAGAGGTCATGTTCCGGGGCCTGGAACAGCGCCCAGAAGTTATCGCGGATCACGTCCGTGGCAATCTGGCCACGGCAGACAGGGCCGCGAATAAAGGTGCGTACGAAGTATTCAGCGTTATCCAGCATGAACTGGTAGCGCGCTTGCGCCGGGATCGCCTCGAAGGTATCGAACGGATTGGCCCGCCGCTCCGGCCCATAGCCTGGCAAGGCGTTGACCTGCCAGTTGCCGCTATAGAACAGGCTTTTGACCCGCGCCATCTTCGCCGCACTCAGCGGATAAGTGATGTGGGTTTTCTGCACAATCACCCCCTGCACCGGCCACAGGCGGTAATACACCTGAGTGCCTGGGTCGTCGTTCGGGCGACGGGTGTTGATCAGGTCAATCGGCTGGCCGGTGGGCGTGCGCGAGCGCACCCACTGGAAAAAGTGCCCAGGCTCGCCGTCCTTGAAATAGATGTGAGCCAGAAACCAGTGCTCAAACAACCATCGCGCCACCAGGCTTTGCCGGGAGCCTGGCGCGTTGAGCAGGTTTTCCCATTGCACCACCTCCAGCGCTTCTTTCGCGCTCGGCATCAGCGCTTGCTCATCGAGCGGTGCGCCCGACGCCAACCAGCGTTGCAGTGTCTGGTATTGCTGATCGGTCAGCCCCGTGACCGCCAGCGGCATGCCCTCTTTGGGATGTGAACTGGCGTAGCCGTCAAACTCTGCCGGCATGGCGCACCTGTTTTCCCGATTCAGACCGAGAACAATGTCTTCCGGCAATTTGGCATTGGGTTGCAACGGGGTTTTATGGCCCAGCTCAAGCATCCGCGCCATCAACGCAGCCTGACTGCCTTGAGCGTCGAGTACCGGATAGAAGCCCTTCTGTTGCCAGGCGTGCTTGCCCCAGGCGTCGTAAAACAGCCGGGTCGGGGTTGCGGCGGTACTGCGGTCGCCGTCGTAAACCGTGACTTTCGTGGCACCACGCGCCGCGCCTTCGCCACTGCCCAGATTGAGCTGGCAGGGGGCATCGTTGCACGCATGGCAGGCGACGCACTGTTCGGTAAAGATCGGTTGGATGTCACGGCTGTAGGAAATCGCAGAGGAAATGGCCGGACCTTGCGCAGCGGCGTCCCAGCTTAAAAGCAGCACGAAAATGCTGGTGATGACGCGATACGACATATCCCTGGTCCCAATCATGAAAAATCGCGGCGATTCTACCGGTCAGACACCCACGCCAACATGAACGATATTCATGCAAAACCGGGTCATGCTCTAAAAGCGCACAGGTTTGCTATGATCCCGCCCCTTCGTCATGGTCTTTCCGAGTAGTCCAAATGTCCGATCGCAGCGTTCGCCTTCAAGCTCTCAAGCACGCCCTCAAAGAGCGCATCCTGATTCTCGATGGCGGCATGGGCACGATGATCCAGAGCTACAAGCTCGAAGAGCAGGATTACCGTGGCAAACGCTTTGCTGACTGGCCAAGCGATGTCAAAGGCAACAACGACCTGTTGGTACTCACTCGCCCGGATGTGATTGGCGGTATCGAGAAAGCCTACCTGGATGCCGGCGCCGATATTCTGGAAACCAATACGTTCAACGCCACCCAGATTTCCCTGGCCGACTACGGCATGCAGGGCCTGGCGTATGAGTTAAACGTAGAAGGCGCACGCCTGGCCCGCAAGGTCGCCGACGCCAAGACCCAGGAAACCCCGGACAAGCCGCGCTTCGTTGCCGGCGTACTGGGCCCGACCAGCCGCACCTGCTCGCTGTCCCCGGACGTGAACAACCCTGGCTACCGCAACGTGACCTTTGATGAGTTGGTGGAGAACTACACCGAGTCCACCAAGGGCCTGATCGAAGGCGGCGCCGACCTGATCCTGATCGAAACCATCTTCGACACCCTGAACGCCAAAGCAGCAATCTTCGCCGTACAAGGCGTGTTTGAAGAGCTGGGCATCGAGTTGCCGATCATGATTTCCGGCACCATCACCGACGCCTCCGGCCGCACCCTCTCCGGCCAGACCACCGAAGCGTTCTGGAACTCCGTGGCCCACGCCAAACCGATCTCGGTCGGCCTGAACTGCGCCCTCGGTGCCAGCGAACTGCGCCCGTACCTGGAAGAGCTGTCGAACAAGGCTGGCACCCATGTGTCCGCGCACCCGAACGCCGGTCTGCCGAACGAGTTCGGTGAATACGACGAGCTGCCGGTGGACACCGCCAAGGTCATCGAGGAATTCGCTCAAAGCGGTTTCCTGAACATTGTCGGCGGCTGCTGCGGCACCACCCCGGGCCACATCGAAGCCATCGCCAAGGCCGTGGCCGGTTACGCGCCACGTCAGATTCCTGAGATTCCCAAGGCCTGCCGCCTGTCGGGCCTGGAACCGTTCACCATTGATCGCAGCTCGTTGTTCGTCAACGTCGGCGAACGAACTAACATCACCGGTTCGGCCAAGTTTGCTCGATTGATCCGTGAAGACAATTACACCGAAGCGCTGGAAGTCGCCCTGCAGCAGGTCGAAGCCGGCGCCCAGGTGATCGACATCAACATGGACGAAGGGATGCTCGATTCGAAGAAGGCCATGGTGACCTTCCTCAATCTGATTGCCGGCGAACCGGACATTTCCCGCGTCCCGATCATGATCGACTCCTCGAAATGGGAAGTGATCGAAGCCGGCCTGAAATGCATTCAGGGCAAGGGCATCGTCAACTCGATCAGCATGAAGGAAGGCGTCGAGCAGTTCATTCACCACGCAAAACTGTGCAAGCGCTACGGCGCCGCCGTGGTCGTGATGGCCTTTGACGAAGCCGGCCAGGCCGACACCGAAGCCCGCAAGAAAGAAATCTGCAAACGCTCCTATGACATTCTGGTCAACGAAGTCGGCTTCCCGCCGGAAGACATCATCTTCGACCCGAACATCTTCGCCGTGGCCACCGGTATTGAAGAACACAACAACTACGCTGTGGACTTCATCAACGCCTGCGCCTACATCCGCGACGAACTGCCGTATGCGCTGACCTCGGGCGGCGTGTCCAACGTGTCGTTCTCGTTCCGCGGCAACAATCCGGTGCGTGAGGCGATCCACTCGGTGTTCCTGCTGTATGCGATCCGCAACGGCCTGACCATGGGTATTGTCAACGCTGGCCAGCTGGAGATCTACGACCAGATCCCGCAAGAGCTGCGCGATGCCGTCGAAGACGTGATCCTCAACCGCACGCCGGAAGGCACCGACGCCCTCCTCGCCATCGCCGACAAGTACAAGGGCGACGGCAGTGTCAAGGAAGCCGAGACCGAAGAGTGGCGCGGCTGGCCGGTCAACAAGCGTCTGGAGCATGCACTGGTCAAGGGCATCACCACGCACATCGTTGAAGACACCGAAGAATCCCGGCAGTCGTTCGCCCGTCCGATCGAAGTGATCGAAGGCCCGCTGATGTCCGGCATGAACATCGTCGGCGACCTGTTCGGCGCCGGCAAAATGTTCCTGCCGCAGGTGGTAAAATCCGCCCGCGTGATGAAGCAGGCCGTGGCCCACTTGATCCCGTTCATCGAACTGGAGAAAGGCGACAAACCGGAAGCCAAGGGCAAGATCCTGATGGCAACGGTCAAAGGCGACGTGCACGACATCGGCAAGAACATCGTCGGCGTGGTGTTGGGCTGTAATGGCTACGACATCGTCGACCTCGGCGTGATGGTCCCGGCGGAAAAAATCCTGCAAGTGGCCAAGGAGCAGAAGTGCGACATCATCGGTTTGTCCGGCCTGATCACGCCTTCGCTGGATGAAATGGTTCACGTTGCCCGTGAGATGCAGCGTCAGGACTTCCACTTGCCACTGATGATTGGTGGCGCAACCACCTCCAAAGCGCACACGGCGGTAAAGATCGAACCGAAGTACAGCAATGACGCGGTGATCTACGTCACCGACGCCTCCCGTGCCGTTGGCGTGGCGACGCAGTTGCTGTCCAAGGAACTGAAGCCGGCGTTTGTCGAGAAGACCCGTCTGGAATACATCGACGTTCGCGAACGCACCGCCAACCGCAGCGCGCGCACCGAGCGCCTGAGTTACCCGGCCGCCATCGCCAAGAAGCCGCAGTTCGACTGGAGCACTTACGCGCCGGTCAAACCGACGTTCACCGGCTCCAGGGTACTGGACAACATCGACCTCAAGGTGCTGGCCGAGTACATCGACTGGACGCCGTTCTTTATCTCCTGGGACCTGGCTGGCAAGTTCCCGCGCATTCTTACTGACGAAGTGGTCGGTGAAGCCGCGACTTCGCTGTACGCCGATGCCCAGGAAATGCTCGCCAAGCTGATCGACGAGAAGCTGATCAGTGCTCGCGCGGTATTCGGCTTCTGGCCGGCCAACCAGGTGCGCGACGATGACATCGAAGTCTACGGCGATGACGGCAAGCCGATTGCCAAGCTGCATCACCTGCGCCAGCAGATCATCAAGACCGACGGCAAGCCGAACTTCTCCTTGGCGGATTTCGTTGCGCCGAAGGACAGCGAAGTCACCGACTACGTGGGCGGGTTCATCACCACCGCCGGCATCGGTGCTGAAGAAGTGGCCAAGGCTTATCAGGACGCCGGCGACGACTACAACTCGATCATGGTCAAGGCCTTGGCCGACCGTCTGGCCGAAGCCTGCGCCGAATGGCTGCACCAACAGGTCCGTAAAGACTACTGGGGTTACGCCAAGGACGAGACGCTCGACAACGAGGCCCTGATCAAAGAGCAATACACCGGCATCCGCCCTGCTCCGGGGTACCCGGCATGCCCGGATCACACCGAGAAATCCACGCTGTTCAAGCTGCTGGACCCGGAAGCTGAAGAGCTCAAGGCAGGCCGCAGCGGCGTGTTCCTTACCGAGCACTACGCAATGTTCCCGGCGGCGGCGGTCAGCGGTTGGTATTTCGCTCACCCGCAAGCGCAATACTTTGCCGTGGGCAAGATCGACAAGGATCAGGTGCAAAGCTACACCTCCCGCAAAGGTCAGGAACTGAGCGTGACCGAGCGCTGGCTCGCTCCTAACCTCGGGTACGACAACTAGGTCAGCTTACTGGCCACAATAAATGTGGCTAGCAGTAATCCCTGTGGGAGCCGTAGGTCTATGCTTACGGCTCACACACACGTGACGAGGGATTTATGGACGATCCAGTCGACAACAAGCCGCCGACCTTCTGGCAAATGCTGCAAAGCGTCATGGCTGCGGCATTCGGGGTGCAGAGCGGGAAGAACCGGGCGCGGGACTTCACCCACGGCAAACCGAGTCATTTCGTGATTCTTGGGATTTTGTTCACGGCAGTGTTTGCCTTGACCTTGTATGGCATCGTGCAACTGGTTCTGCATCTGGCCGGCGTTTAGTGCATCAGGGTTTGCAGGCTGAAGGGATAACGATAGGACGTTGGCCGCCCCTTGGCTGAGAGTTGACGAAAGTTCACGCCATAGTCCGGCGTTGTCCCCAACGCCAGCAGGCGTTTGGCTTTTGGCTTGTCGATCAGTTGCAACAGCGGGATCAGCCGATGGCGGCCGCCGTACAGATCGATATCGACGCCCTGGTCATAGTCATGTAACTCCACCAATGCCCAGCCCCCCAACGTGAAGTGACCACCCAGCAGCACGCTGAGGCGTCCATCGATCATCGCTTGCAAGGCGGCGGGTGAGCTGTTGACGGCACTGAACAATGCGTCTTTTCCCGGCTTTCCACCGATCTCCTCAAATGCCTGCATCGCCCCAAATGCCATTTCGTCGTTGGCTGACCACACCAGAGAGATCTGCGGATAACGCCGAAACAACAGTTTGGCCTGGTCATAGGCGCGGTCCCGGGTCCAACCGCTGTAGACCAATTGGCGCAAACGTACTTCAGGATGTTCGGCCAAGGCGCGCATCATTCCTTGCTCGCGCAATTGCGCAGACGGTGTGATTTTCAGGCCGGAGAATGCCAATAGTTCGATCGTCTTGCCGGGCGCGGCCGGCGGGTGCTGGCGGATCAGTTCCTTGAGCATCAGGTAACCGCCCTCCTCGTCGTTGGGCACCAGGCTGCCCAGTTGGTCGGGCCGCTCACCCAGCAGGCTCTGCTGGTTGGCCGTCAGCGACGCATTGACCATAAATAGCTTTACACCGCTGCCCTGGGCCAGGCGCAGTATCTGCGGGGCGACATACTGTTCATTGACGAACACCAGATAGTCCGGACGATCACGCCCCTGGAGCGCCTGACGGGCTTGCGCCACCGTGAGTTCAGGCATGCGCTGGGCATACAGGATTTTCAGGTCAATGCCCAAATCTTTGGCGGCGGCCTGCATGAATTGCGCGTAACTGACCCAGAAAGCTTCCTGAGGGGTGCCGGGGCTCAGGAACAGCACCGATTCCGCACGCGCAGCCGGACCGTAGGCCACGCCAAGCATGAGCAGAAAGGTGTAAAAAAACTTCAACATTAACGTCCGAGCCCCCGGAAATTCGCCGCGCATTATAGCCACTGAATTTCCGCAAAACGGCGTTTATTCCGGATTTTGTCCGACAATCGTCGGAACCGGGCCCGGACGGGGTCGGTTATTGATGGCTGACCCAAAATACCGCAGTGCCCACGACCAGAATGATCAGGAACAGAATCGCCCAGGCATCGACCGTGCTATCAGGTTTTGTCGCTTTGGTAGGGTTGCTCATTGCATCGCCTCTTGTCGGTTTTATCGGTGATTGCATAAAGACTCGACCACAGTAAAGACGACGATTGCCCGCACCACAAATAAGGGTTTAGCCATAACGGTTCTTGTTAGGCGTTTTGGTTCTTTACATATACTCAAACATCACTTTTGCGCATAACTGCAAACTGGTATCTTGCCCCGGCTCCGTAGGGAGTGCGCGGCCGTGCGCGCAGAATTGCAGAGGCTCTTGGACTGCGGCAAGCAAAAAACGCAGCTGCATCCGAGCGACCCAAGCCTGAGAACAGGACCTATATGTACGTATACGACGAATACGATCAGCGGATCATCGAGGACCGCGTCAAGCAGTTCCGTGATCAGACCCGACGCTATCTGGCAGGCGAGCTGAGCGAAGAAGAATTCCGCCCTCTGCGCCTGCAAAACGGGCTTTATATCCAGCGGTTCGCGCCGATGTTGCGTGTGGCGGTGCCTTACGGCCAACTGACTTCCCGTCAGATTCGCATGATGGCCAAGATTGCCCGCGACTACGACAAGGGCTATGCCCACATCAGTACCCGGCAGAACGTGCAGTTCAACTGGCCGGCCGTGGAAGACATTCCGGACATCCTGGCAGAACTGGCGACCGTGCAGATGCACGCGATCCAGACCAGCGGTAACTGCCTGCGTAACGTCACCACCGACCAGTTCGCCGGTGTCGCCGCCGATGAATTGATCGATCCGCGCCCATGGTGCGAGATCGTCCGTCAGTGGACCACCTTCCACCCGGAATTCGCCTACCTGCCGCGCAAGTTCAAGATCGCGGTCAACGGTTCGACGTCTGACCGCGCCGCCATCGAAGTTCATGACATTGGCCTTGAGCCGGTGCACAACGCTGCCGGCGAACTGGGCTTCCGTGTGCTGGTCGGTGGTGGTCTGGGCCGTACGCCGGTGGTGGGTGCGTTCATCAATGGGTTCCTGCCGTGGCAAGACCTGTTGAGCTACCTCGACGCCATCCTGCGGGTCTACAACCGCTATGGCCGTCGCGACAACAAGTACAAGGCGCGGATCAAGATTCTGGTCAAGGCACTGACGCCTGAAGTCTTCGCACAAAAGGTCGATGCGGAAATGGAGCACCTTCGCGGTGGCCAGACCACACTGACCGAGGCCGAACTGCATCGCGTCGCCAAGCATTTCGTCGACCCCGACTACAAGGCACTGGCCAACCAGACCGCCGAACTGGCCGAACTTGACCAGCAGCACCCGGGCTTCGCTCGCTGGCGCACACGCAATACCCTGGCGCACAAGAAGCCGGGCTACGTGGCCGTGACCCTGTCCCTGAAGCCAACCGGTGTAGCGCCGGGCGACATCACCGACAAGCAGCTCGACGCCGTGGCCGACCTGGCTGACCGTTACAGCTTCGGTCAACTGCGCACCTCGCACGAACAGAACATCATCCTGGCCGACGTCGAACAGTCCCGACTGTTCGCGATGTGGGGCGAGTTGCGCGAGCAAGGTTTCGCCACGCCGAACATTGGCCTGCTGACTGACATCATCTGCTGCCCTGGCGGTGACTTCTGCTCGCTGGCGAACGCCAAGTCGATCCCGATTGCCGAATCGATCCAGCGTCGCTTCGACGACCTGGATTACCTGTTCGACATCGGTGAACTGGACCTGAACATCTCCGGTTGCATGAACGCTTGCGGTCACCACCACGTGGGCCACATCGGCATCCTCGGGGTGGACAAGAAAGGCGAAGAGTTCTACCAGGTATCCCTCGGTGGCAGCGCCAGCCGTGACGCCAGCCTGGGTAAAATCCTTGGCCCGTCCTTTGCCCAGGAAGCCATGCCTGACGTGATCGAAAAACTGATCGACGTGTACATCGAACAACGTACCGAAGACGAGCGTTTCATCGACACCTACCAGCGTATTGGCATCGACCTCTTCAAGGAGCGCGTCTATGCAGCGAATCATTAAGAACAACGAAGTCGTCGACGAAACCTGGCACCTGCTGCCCAAGGACTTCAACATCGACGAAATTTCCAACTGCGACGACTACATCGTTCCGCTGAAGTTGTGGCGCGAGCACAGCCGTATGCTCAGTGCCCGCGACGGTGGGCTGGGTATCTGGCTGGATGCCGATGAAGAAGCCGAAGAAATCGGTGAAGACGTAGCGCAATTCAAGGTCATTGCCTTGAATTTCCCGGCGTTCACCGATGGCCGTAACTATTCCAACGCCCGCCTGCTCCGTGACCGTTACGGTTTCAAAGGCGAATTGCGAGCGATTGGCGATGTGCTGCGCGATCAGTTGTTCTACATGCATCGCTGCGGTTTTGATGCGTTTGCAGTGCGCCCCGATAAAGACCCGTACGAAGCCCTGGAAGGTCTCAAGGACTTTTCGGTGACGTACCAGGCCGCCACCGACGAACCGCTGCCGCTGTTCCGTCGCCGCTGATGGTCAAACCTTGAACCCCCTTGTGGGGTTCAAGGCTCCCCACCTGCTTGAAGTTAAAGATTGGCACGCGCCTCCAGTGCCCTGAAAGCCGCCATCGGATGATCAAAACGCCCGCTGCTGCGACTTAGTCGATTCCACATTTCTGTCGAAGCATCCGCCTCCCCCAACAAGCGCCAGACGCTCGTCTGTAGCGACAAGTAACTGACTTGAAAATCGGCTGTCAGACTCAGCCTGTCCATGACAGCTAAAAACCGTGTGCCGGAAGGTTTGCCGGCCACTCGTTGCCAAAGGGCCTGTCGTGACTGTTGCAAAGCTGCGTCGCAGTCTCGCAGCCATACCGTCGGCGAACCATAGCCGGCGCCGGGCGCGCCGAGCCATAGATTAATGCCTGTTTCCTCTCGATGGCTGACCAATCGGCGGAGCGTGTCTTCGTCTGTCAGCGGGTTTCCCAATAGCAACACACGATCTTCTTCGACTGCCTGCTTAATGACCGCTGGCGGTACCCGTGTGATCTGGTTGTCACGCAAATCCAGCAACGTCAGGCAGGGCTCTTCCCTGATACCGATCGGACACCGGGTGATTTGAGTATTCCTCAGGTTGAGCTGTCGCAGATCGTTCATGCCCATCACCAACGGCGGCACGCCCAAGGGGTTGTCGCTCAAGTCCAGCGTTTGCAGATGGGTCAGGTCACGCAGCTGTGAAGCGGCACTGTCAGTGAATACCAGCTGTGTTGCTTGCAGGTTGAGTGAACGAAGGCGTGTCAATCGACCAATCGCCGGAGGCAAGGAACGACCCGCGTCACCTGCCACGAAGAAATGACGCAAGTCCACATTGTCCAGATTTAAAATCTCCAGGTTGGGGAAGCTCTCGAGAAAGCCGTTCAGACTGTCTTGCTCGGTCAGGTGGAAGCCCTTCAACCACAACTCGGTCACGTCGTCGAACCTCACATTCAACGCAGGCAATCGGTGGTAATTTTCGAAATTCATATCCAGCGTGGCGCGCGGTCCTGTTCCCCGTTTCTGCCATATGGCAACCAGTTCCTGCGCAAGCTCGGTCCTGAGTGCTCGCTCGCCCTCCATCTCCTCCATCAGAAGCCGGACGTTGTAGGTCGCAATTTGGGCCAGGCTCAAACCCTGCGCCCCCACATCGCCAACTGCCAGAAACGGAAGGATCATGTCATGAACATCATCGGCAACCTGATCTACCCAACTGCTCAGGTCGGTGTTGACTTGCTGTAATTGCTGCTTCAACCCATCGATGTAAGCCTGCGTATCATTTCCCGCGCGTTGCAGCGCCTCATCGGCCTGCGCAGCAGTGAAGTCGGGATAAACCTCCTGAAGTTGTAACCTCATCATCTGGTGGGTCATGACTGCGCTTTGAGGCGTCGACGGATAACCTCCGCCTCGCAACCCCTGAGTCTCAAACATCAGCCCGCTGTCCATCCTTTGCAGCCCAAGCAGCGTTTGTAAACGAGGCAGCGCTACAGCGCCAATCTTGAGCCGTAATTCATTGGCAGGATCATCGGAAATCAGGTGTAACGCCGAACGCTCATCATCTGACAGGATCGCGAAGATTGCTTCGTAGAGGTCCGATTGCACGCCTTGTCGCTGATAGCGATTCCCCACCCTGATGATGCTTCGACAATGAGCAGCATCAAGCGGACCACTGCGGTCCAGCACCCGGCCAGCAGGCGAACGGTCAAGAATGTCAATTCGAAGCTCTTTGGGCCATCCTGGCAGATGCGCCAGTGAATGCAGCGCCAGCGTGTCTGTCTCGGGGTTGTCGATAGAGCGAAGGTAAAAGCCTTCGTAGGCGCGATTGAGACGGATATGCTGCTGATATTGCCGGGCCTTGCTGTCCAGGCGCTTGATGATTTGCCTGGCCTCCACGGCATCAGGTGTCATGCTGATGTCGACGCCGTACCGGTCGAGCATCTGCTCGACCGCGGTTTTTGGAAGCCCCGGATACTGACGCTGAAACAGTCGGACCCATTCATGCGTCGATTGCTGTAAAGCGGCATAACGGCTGTTGAACAACTCGGAGTTCCCGGCCCCTCCGAGTTCCTGATCGAGTTTGAAACGACTGATCGTGTCGGCCAGCAGAGGCGTCGGTGGTCGACCGGTGTGCATCAACCGCAGCATGTCGTCGTCTACCGCGCTGACCTTGCCGATCTGCGCCAGGACTTCATCGCTGAATGACACCACCGAGGGGCCGATGCCGCGAATCAGTTCCAGCCGTGAAAGACCGGAAGGCGCTGCCACACTTCCCTCCACCGGTGTTACGACAATGTGAACACGACTCTCGCCCATCACTTCATCAACACGGACTTCCCGCACCGCACCTGCCAGCGGCAATGCATTGAGCAAACCAAATACCGTGCGGGTTATGCCCTGGCTCGAGGTTTCACCGTTAACGGCCTCCTCCAGCCCGTAACCGGCATCGATGAGCCCGGCCAGCGCTAATAACCCCTCTCCGCCCGGCACAAACAGGGCCAGCGGCCCGAACCGGTTTATCCATTGCACGACCGGTTCGACCACTGCGCTCAAATTGTCGCGATTGACTTGCGCATCATCCCGGATCGTTTTGGCACTGTCCCGGGCAGCCTGTTTCATCGATAAAACCAACTGCGCAAACGGATCGGTCGCGGATGGTTGATCATCGAAGCCGATGTACTCGGCGGGATCCCAATAACCATCATTGTTGAAGAAGCCGGCATTGTTGGTCAGCCAGTGCTTTCGGGGGTAAACCCCCATGCCGTCCAGCGCCGTCAGTACACCGGCATGGAAGGTGCCGTCCTGTCGGTCGTCATCAGTAAAATGCGAAGCCAGCGCCTGCTTTGTGCCACTGGTGTTGCTCTGGCTCACCACCCATTGGTGCAAGTGCGACACGTCGGCGAAGTCATGCAGTGGGGAAGAGTTGCCCGGGATGTACATCAACACCCCAGGTTTCGCGGTGGCACGAAAAACCCAGATATCGGTCGAGGTGTAGCGATACAGCTTTAAACGGCTCGCCGTCACCGTGGAAGGGAGTCGGGTCGGTGCTTGCAAGGGTTCGATCGACAGTGTTTCCCATGCCTGATTCACCGGTAATCCTGCTGCCTGCATTGCAAGCTCCAGCCCGTTCTCAGTCAGGCGTCGCTCATGCCGCTGCAGCCAGGCCGTCATGACAAATGCCGCTTTGACCGACGTCCTCAACACATAGGATTGCGGCGCGATAATCGCCGCGTCGGACGGCCAGGCCTGATCGAGATACGCTTTGTACAAACGCTGTAAATCCAGCTCCCATGCCCATTTCTTGAAGGCTGCGGGTTTTATCGGGATCTGCGTCGACGGCCCATAGGTTTGCGGGGACGTATGGCGATAAATGCCTTCATAGGTCTCATGATTGCCACTGCCGTGGTCAGCGAACTCGTCGACTTTCTGCACGATTTGAACGGACGGCCCGACGTCCGGCGGCGTGTAAAAGCCAAAGGCGCTTTCCGCAAAACGTCCGTCACCCACCGTTTGATAATTGGAAAGCAGCACTTGCAACAGCGCTTGCGAGCTCGCCACTTGCCCCTGCTGAATACCGCCCTGTGCAGGATGGCCTTTGTAGTTGTAATCGAGCGTGACCAGCAAGGCTGTCTGCGGATCGGTATCCGCCCCCCACTTTTCCTTGATCAAGCGGGAGCCAAATTGAGCAGGGGTTTGCGGCAAGGCGATGTTCACGGCTGCGTCGAGTTCGTCGCGCATTCGTGTCGGGCCCGGGGCAGTATCTTGATTCAGGTCGGTCATGTGCAATCCATTGCGAACATTTGGAACAACACCCTAACCGGACGCTATTCAATCGGATGCAGGACAGCGACGACGGCCGACTTGGGAAATTTCGCCAATTCAGGAAAGAATGTGGACGGCGCCAAAGCAAAAAAAACCGGGGCATGAGCCCCGGTTGTTTATACAAGACGATAGGCGCTGACGATTACCAGAAACGTTGCTGAGTCAACCGGCTCCACCAAGTCAGCAAAACACGATCGACCGAACCACTGGCCGCCATACCGATGCGCTCTTGCAGGCTTTTGCGCTCGGCGTAGTGCAGGTGAAAGAGCTCGGCTTTTTTTGCCCGTTCGGCGAGGTATTCGTCGCTGGTCTTGAGTTCGTCCACCAATTGTTTGTCGAGGGCGGCGATACCGAGCCAGATCTCACCGGTGGCCACTTCGTCGATGGCCAGTTGCGGGCGATAACGCGCGACGAAGTTCTTGAACAGCTGATGGGTAATGTCCAGGTCTTCCTGGAACTTTTCACGACCTTTCTCGGTGTTTTCGCCAAACACGGTCAGAGTGCGTTTGTATTCGCCGGCGGTCAGCACTTCGAAATCGATGTCGTGTTTTTTCAGCAAGCGATTGACGTTAGGCAACTGAGCCACCACGCCGATCGAGCCGAGGATCGCGAACGGTGCGCTGATGATCTTCTCGCCGATGCACGCCATCATGTAGCCGCCACTGGCTGCGACCTTATCGATGCAGATGGTCAATGGCACGCCGGCATTGCGAATCCGCGCCAGTTGCGAGGACGCCAGACCGTAGCTGTGAACCATGCCTCCGCCGCTTTCCAGACGTAGCACGACTTCATCCTTGGGCGTGGCCAGCGTCAACAGTGCGGTGATCTCGTGGCGCAGGTTCTCGGTGGCAGACGCCTTGATGTCGCCGTCGAAATCCAGCACGAATACCCGCTGCCTGGCTTCGGGGGTTTTCTTTTGCTTCTTCTCGGATTTAGCCTGGGACTTGCGCAAGGCCTTGAGTTGGTCCTTGTCGAGCAAGGTTTGCTCCAGGCGCTCACGCAGCCCTTTGTAGAAATCATTGAGCTTGCTGACTTGCAACTGGCCGGCCGCCTTGCGTCGACCTTTGCTGCGCAATGCCGCAAAACTGGCCAGGACCACCAGAATGGCGATCACCAGTGTCACGGTCTTGGCCAGAAAGCTGGCGTACTCGGTGAAAAACTCCACATTGACTCCTTCATGACGATGCGCGACTTAAAACACGCGCTGGATGTGATCAGCATACCCATGCGCCAGCTCGACGACCAGCCGTGAAACCTCTGGCAACAGCCCTGTAACAGCCATTTCAAACAAGCGTATGTTTTTTCATTGACAGCTCACCGCCATCCTCATAACCTCGCCAAACCTTCAACGTACCGGGATGACGCGGACGTGGGCAGTATCTATTTGATTCGACATGGCCAGGCCTCCTTTGGTGCAGACGACTATGACGTCTTGTCGCCGACCGGTATTCGCCAGGCAGAAATCCTTGGCCAACACCTGGCCGAGCTGGGTATCAGCTTCGATCGCTGCCTCTCGGGCGACTTGCGCCGCCAGCGCCACACCGCCGAAAGCGCGATGGAACAGTATGCCGCCGTGGGCCTGCCGGTGCCGCCCCTGGAGATCGATCCCGCCTTCAATGAGTTCGACGCCGACGCGGCGATCCGCGCGTTGCTGCCAGCCATGCTGGACGATGAACCCGAAGCCCTGGACATCCTGCGAAATGCCGCGCAAAACCGCGCCGAGTTTCAGCGCATCTTTGCCTTGATCATCGAACGCTGGCTCACCGGCTCCTATAACACGCCGGGGCTGGAAAGCTGGCTGGGCTTTGTCGAACGCGTACAAGGCGGCCTGCAGCGAATCCTTGAAAGCGCCGACAACCATCAGAAGATCGCCGTGTTTACCTCCGGCGGTACTATCACGGCGCTGCTCCATCTCATTACACAGATTCCTGCCCGGCAGGCATTCGAACTGAACTGGCAAATCGTCAACACCTCGCTCCACCACTTGAAGTTCCGTGGAAACGAGGTGGCACTGGCTTCCTTCAACAATCATGCACACCTGCAACTGTTGAAGGCCCCGGACCTCATCACGTTTCGCTGAGTCCGGATTATTGTGACCCTGGCTGTAATCAGCCTGCTCTTATTACCCAAGAAAGGATCGAACCATGACCTCCGTAGCTGATGCCGTACAAGCAATGAAAGCCAAGTTCAACCCAGCCGCTGCTGCCGGTCTGGACCTGGTCTTCGGTTTCCGCATCGACGACAACAAGAATTTCTCGCTGATCGTCAAAAACAGCACCTGCGAGTTGCAAGAAGGCGAAAACCCTGACGCCCAGGTTACCCTGGTGATGGACGGCGAAACCCTGGAAGGCATCGTTGACGGTTCGACAGACGGCATGCAAGCGTTCATGGGCGGCAAACTGCGCGCTGAAGGCGACATGATGCTGGCGATGAAACTGTCCGAGCTGTTCCCGAGCTAAGACGGCGGCTCCCGGCCTTCGGGAGCTGGTCTGGCTATCAACGAATCCCGCCCCTTGTGGCGGGATTCGTCGTTTTCCGACCGAGGAAAACGGCCCCCTGCGGATTCAGCGTCTATATTCCTTCTGGGCGCCTGCGTCAGACATCGGCTGCTTGCCCACCCATCGCGCGGAGCACGGCCATGAGCCCATCTGACGACTTTCACGGTTTTAACCGCCGACGCGTACTGCAAGGCCTGTCGGCAGGTACTGTCGGCGCCTGGATCAGCCCGCTATTCGCAGGGAGTAAAATCATGCCCGACGCCCCAGCCGATCTCATCCTGTACAACGGACGCCTGCACACCGTCGACCGCAAAAAACCCCAGGCCAGCGCCGTCGCGATCAAGGACGGACGCTTTTTGGTGGTCGGCAGCGACGCCCAGGCCATGGCCCTGCAAGGCCCCGGTACGCACATCATCGACCTGCACGGTCGCACGGTGATTCCGGGCCTCAATGACTCACACCTGCATCTGATCCGTGGTGGCCTCAATTACAACCTCGAACTGCGCTGGGAAGGCGTGCCGTCACTGGTCGACGCCTTGCGCATGCTTAAGGATCAGGCCGATCGCACGCCCACGCCGCAATGGGTGCGGGTGGTCGGTGGCTGGAACGAGTTCCAGTTTGCCGAGAAGCGCCTGCCAACGATTGATGAATTGAACAAGGCCGCCCCGGACACCCCGGTGTTTGTCCTGCACCTTTACGACCGTGCTCTGCTCAACCGCGCCGCCCTGAAGGTGGTCGGTTATACCCGCGACACACCGAACCCGCCGGGCGGTGAAATCCAGCGCGACGCCAATGGCGACCCGACCGGCATGCTGATCGCCCGGCCCAACGCGATGATTCTCTACTCGACCCTGGCCAAAGGGCCCAAGTTGCCGCTGGAGTACCAAGTCAACTCGACCCGCCAGTTCATGCGTGAACTCAATCGCCTGGGCATCACCAGTGCCATCGATGCCGGCGGCGGTTATCAGAACTACCCGGATGACTATCAGGTCATCCAGCAACTGGCCAAAGACCAGCAACTGACGGTGCGCATCGCCTACAACCTGTTTACCCAAAAACCCAAGGAGGAACTGACCGATTTCAAAAACTGGACCCGCACTTCACAGTACGGCCAGGGCGACGATTTCCTGCGGCACAACGGTGCCGGGGAAATGCTGGTGTTTTCGGCGGCGGATTTCGAAGACTTCCTTGAGCCGCGCCCGGACCTGCCGCAAACCATGGAGCAGGAACTGGAACCAGTCGTACGCCACTTGGTGGAACAACGCTGGCCGTTCCGTTTGCATGCGACGTACAACGAATCCATCAGCCGCATGCTCGACGTGTTCGAGAGGGTCAATCGTGATATTCCATTCAACGGTCTGCCGTGGTTTTTCGACCACGCCGAAACGATTACGCCACAGAACATCGAACGGGTAAAAGCCTTGGGCGGCGGCATTGCAATCCAGGACCGGATGGCGTTTCAGGGCGAATATTTCGTCGACCGTTACGGTGCCAAAGCGGCGGAGCACACCCCGCCCATCGCACGCATGCTCGCCGAGGGCCTTGCGGTCGGCGCCGGCACCGATGCTACCCGCGTTTCCAGCTACAACCCCTGGACCTCGATGTATTGGCTGGTCAGCGGCCGCACCGTGGGTGGCCTTTCGCTGTACCCGCAAGGCCTGAGTCGCGACACGGCGCTGGAGCTGTTCACCCATGGCAGTGCCTGGTTTTCCTCCGAGCAAGGCAAGAAAGGCATGATCAAAGTCGGACAACTGGCTGACTTGATTGCGCTGTCGGCGGACTACTTTCACATCGAGGATGAAGCGATCAAATGGATCGAGTCGGTGCTGACCATTGTCGATGGCAAGATTGTCCACGGCACTCACGAGTTCGAAAAGCTAGGGCCACCGCCGATCCCTGTGGTGCCTGAATGGTCGCCGGTCACCAACGTACCGGGGCACTGGAAACATCTCACGCCAATGACCGCGCAGGTTCATCAATGTGCAGGCGCCTGCTCGGTGCATGCACACAACCATGAACGGGCCCGAATGTCGTCAGCCCCGGTCAGTGACTTTCAGGGATTTTGGGGGGCGTTTGGCTGTTCGTGTTTTGCGTTTTGAACAACAGTCCCGCAGACACAGACATCCCAATGTGGGAGCGGGCTTGCTCGCTCCCACATTAGTTCTGTGTTTGGCGGGAACTCATGACTGTAATAACAACGCGATCAGCGCGCTCCACCCTGTCTGATGGCTCGCCCCCAGTCCGCGTCCGTTTTCCCCATGAAAATACTCATGGAACAACACCAGATCGCGACTGGAGGGATCGGCCTGCAATTGCGGATACGCCGCCATTGACGGCCGATTGCCCGCCTCATCGCGAAGCACCAGCCCGGTCAGTCGTTGGCTCAAGCGGTCGGCGACCTCTTCCAGTGACGCCAGGAACCCCGACCCCGTAGGGTATTCCACCGAAAAGTCCTGATCGTAATAGCGATGAAACTCGCGCAAGGATTCGATCAGCATGTAGTTGATCGGCATCCACACCGGCCCGCGCCAGTTGGAATTGCCGCCATACAGCCGGGACTCTGATTCTGCCGGCTCGTAATGAGCACACAGTTGGTCACCGTTGATCAGCAATCCAAAGGGCTGTTCGGCAAAGGCCTTGGACAATGAACGAACCCCGAACGGGGAGAGAAACTCACTTTCATCGAGCATGCGCCTCAGCAGATCCTTGGTGCGCTCGCCACGCAACAACGCCAGGAGCATACGGTTGCCCTCGCCCGGTTCGGTCCAGCGTGAAACGAGGCTGGCGAGGTCCGGTCGGTGACGCATGAAACCCAGTAAACGTTCGCCTAATCCGGGCAATCCTTCATGTTCGTGTTGCTCCAGCACCTGCACGGCAAACAACGGCATCAGGCCGACAATCGAGCGCAAACGCAGCGGTTCGCTCACTCCGTCAGGTCGGTGCAATACGTCATAAAAAAACTGATCCTGCTCGTCCCACAACCCTTCGGCCTCGGAGTCGACCCGATTGATTGCCCCGGCGATGTAGAGAAAATGCTCAAAAAATTTCACCGCAATGTCGACGTAAACACTGTTGCGCTTGGCCAGTTCAAGTGCGATGCGCATCAGGTCCAGCGCATAAGCGGCGACCCACGCCGTGCCGTCGGCCTGATCCAGTTGATAACCGGGCGGCAACAGCGCCGAACGGTCGAACAGTGCGATGTTGTCCAGCCCCAGAAATCCGCCCTGGAACAGGTTGCGACCTTCCGCATCCTTGCGATTGACCCACCAGGAAAAATTCAGCAGCAGTTTGTGGAAGATCCGTTCAAGGAAGTCCATGTCGCCAACGCCCGTCAGCGCCTTGTCCTGCTGATACACCCGCCAACAGGCCCAGGCATGCACCGGCGGGTTGGCGTCGTCGAAACGCCATTCGTAGGCGGGTAACTGGCCATTGGGATGCATGAAGCGGTCTTTGACCAGCAGCAACAATTGATGCTTGGCAAAGCCAGGGTCGATCAGCGCGAAAGCCACCGCCTGAAAGCCCACATCCCACGAGGCGTACCAGGGGTATTCCCACGTGTCGGGCATGGAAACGATGTCGAAATTCGACAGGTGTCGCCAATGCCTGTTGCGAATGTGCGAACGCCCGACGGGTGGCGGCGGCTGCGCCGGATCGCCGTCGAGCCACTGATTGACGTCGAAGTAATACAGCTGTTTCGACCAGAGCAATCCCGCCAACGCCTGACGCTGAACATTTCGTGCATCCGGATCACCGATGCCGGATTGCAGGGCCGCGTAAAACTCATCGGCCTCAGCGCGACGCCGCTCGAACACAGTGTTGGCGTTGACCCGCGCCGCGCCGCTCGGGGCGAAACGCAGATAGACACATCGGCTTTGGTCTGCCGCGAACGTCAGGGTGAAATGCGCGGCCACCCGCGTTCCCGTGTCACGTCGAATGGCATCGTCGTGGCCATTGACGATGAAGTCGTTGATGCCATCCTTGAATGGACCATTCGCCGCCACGCCCTCCAGTTTGGGGAAGTTGCTCTCGTTGTTGCAGAACAGCCATTGGCATTCCTCTTCGCCCCAGGCGCTGGCTCGCCGATCGGCGAGTTGCGGATGCCCGGCCAGGACCTCATCGCCGCTCAGCGTGAGGCTCGGTTGTTGCACGTCCGCTGCCCAATTCCAGGTGTTGCGCGCCCACACCTGCGGCAACACGTGAAGCCGAGCAGGCTGATCGGATCGGTTATGCACGGTGACACGCATGAACACGTCATCTATCGCCTGTTTGGCGTACTCCACCGTCACGTCGAAATAACGGTTGTCTTCAAACACGCCGGTGTCGAGGATTTCATACTCCGTATCGGCCAGGCCACGGCGGGCGTTTTCGACCACCAGGTCCTCATAGGGGAATTCGGCCTGCGGGTATTTGTAGAGCATGCGCATGTAGGCATGACTGGGCACACCATCGACGTAGAAATACAGTTCCTTGACGTCTTCGCCGTGATTGCCTTCAGCGTTGTTCAAGCCAAACAGGCGCTCTTTGAGAATCGGGTCACGCTCATTCCATAAGCCCAGCCCAATACACCAGTGCTGAGCCTTGTCACTGAACCCGGCAAGCCCATCCTCGCCCCACCGATAGGCGCGGCTGCGAGCGTGTTCGTGAGGAAAATAGCGCCAGGCATCGCCGTCGGCACTGTAGTCCTCGCGCACCGTGCCCCATTGGCGCTCGCTCAGGTACGGCCCCCACTCGCGCCAGGCCTCGGCATCGCTGCCCGCCAGACGCTGACCTTCAATCGTGTCGAGGATGTTTGCTGCGTGCTTTGCCGTCATGGGTCGGGCCGTTGGGCTGGAGACGTTTGCAGTGTAGTGCGCACGCCCCACCCGCACTGTGAAAACCATGACACCTCGCCACCGGGTGGGAGTACTCCTACAATGCCTGCACTTCCCGCACCGGCCATCCCATGGACATCGACCTCGCCCGCACCTTCCTGGAAATCGTCCGCCACGGCAGCCTCGCTGCCGCAGCTGAAAAGCTCCACGTTACCCAGACCGCCATCACCGCGCGCGTGCAGAAGCTTGAAAGCCAGCTGGGCAGCACGCTGTTCGTGCGCAACCGCGCCGGCGCTCGCCTGACGCCCAATGGCGAGGCGTTTGTGGTGTATGCCAATCAACTGGTCGAAACCTGGGAAGCGGCGCGTCGGGACTTGCCATTGCCCGAGGGTTACCGTGATGTGCTGCACATCGGTGGCGAGGTCAGCCTGTGCAACCCGTTGATGCTCAGTTGGGCCGGTGAATTGCGCGAGAAGATTCCCAGCCACGCCTTGCGCATGGAAATCCGTGACGGCGAAAACCTCTTGCGGCAACTGGAACTGGGCGTACTCGATGCCGCACTGGTCTATCAGCCGGAGTACTGGCCGCGCCTGCAAGTCGAGCAGGTGCTGGAAGAAAAACTGGTGCAGGTACGCCTGGCCAGCAAACCCGATCCGTACGTGTACATCGACTGGGGCTCGGACTTCCGGCGCCAACACGATGCCGCCCTGCCGGAAAAAGCCAAAGCCCCGCTGAGCTTCAACCTCGGCCCACTGGGTTTGCAGTACATCCTGGAGAATGGCGGCAGCGGCTATTTCCGTACGCGCGTGGTTCGCAGTTACCTGGAAAGCGGTGTACTGGAGGCCGTGCCCAAGGCCCCGGAGTTCAGTTACCCGACCTACCTGGTGTATTCGCGTGATCGCGACTCGGCGACCCTGCAACGGGCCTTCGATTTGCTGCGTGAACTGATCCAGTCCGATGAAGACTGGTCGCAGCGCTGGAATCCGTTGACCTGAGCACACCGGATCATGGCGCTTGTGTCCTTTAAGTTGCGCCAGCCTTTGCAGGGACATCAGCTAATCTGCTGGGGATAACAATAAGCAGAGGTGAACGCAGTGAGGCAGACCACCCAAGACTTCCGCAGCCGCTATCGTGCCGCTATACACCCCCGGTACAACCCCTGGCTGCACGGGGCATTTGTGCTGGTTTTCGGGTTACTGGCCATCAGTGGATTCTGGAGCACCGTGCATCAGGTCACGCCGCTGGAATGGCTGGCAGTGCCAATCACACTGCTGTTCTTCAACTTCGGCGTGTACAAGGTGCATCGAGAGCTGGGGCATCACAAAAAAAGCTTCGCGCGGATGTTCTACGCCCGCCATGCAGGCGACCATCACAGCTTTTTTGCCCCCGGCCACATGACCTACGACAGCGCCCGGGACTGGCGGGTAATTCTGTTTCCAGCCTGGTTGATCGTGGTCCATACCGTGGTCATTACCCTGCCCCTGTGGTGGCTGCTGAGTCGCTTCGATAGCAACGTTGCCGGTTTGTTTGGCGGCTGTCTGGTCCTCGGCTACCTGACCTACGAAGTGTTTCACGCCTGTGAACACCTGCCGCCCGGCAACCCGGTCACGCGTTTGCCATGGATTCGCCAGATGCGTCACCTGCATGAGCTGCATCACCGACGCGAGCTGATGCAGGAGCGTAACTTCAACATCGTGTTTCCGCTGATGGATTACCTGTTCGGCACCCTGTACTGGGAACCGGATCATGACCCCTTGCCCTTGACGAGAACGCCCATGACCCGCATGCAGCATCAGATCGTTATTGCTGGAAACCCGATTGAAGTGCTCGCCTACGCCAGCACCGTCACCCGTTGGCCGGAGTGGCATCCGTCTTCCCTCAAGGTCGACGGCCAGGCCGGGCCGCTGCACGCCGGCTCGCGGTTCGAAGAAGACATCCGGGCCGGCGGGCGCGACGGGCACTTGCGGTGGGAGGTCAACGAATACCTGCCGGGACGCCGTTGGAGTGCCCAGGCGCGGGGCGATCACGGGCTGTCACTGGTGGTGACGTACGAATGCGCGGCCGAGGGCGAAGGCACGCAATTTATCCGCACGCTGGAGTACCAATTCGCGGGGGTAGCGATGCGCATCGCCAATCAGCTGGTGCTCAAACGGCGCATAGAGCGTGAATCCGCCGAGTCAATGCTGGCCTTGCGCGAGATGGCGCAAATACAACTGACACCCGCCGGAGCCCATGCGTGAGAAGAATGATCAAGTTCCGGCATCTGCTGTTACTGCTATTGATTGCCCTGAGCGCCTTCCTGTTGTTGTTCCCGACCAACGTGCGCCCGGTGGCCTGGAATCCGCCGCCGGCGCCCTCCCTCACCAGCGGCGTCTACGCCGACAATGAACGTCTCAAAGGCGTGGAGCGTGTCGGTCCGTCAGACATTGAGGGACCGGAAGCGCTGTTGCTGGAGAGCGACACGCTGATCACCGGCCTGCATGACGGTCGGTTGATCCGCACCAGCCTCGACGGCAAACAAACCAAAGTGCTGGCCGACACCGGTGGCAGACCGTTGGGCCTGGCGCGTCACCCCAATGGTTTGCTGGTGATCGCGGACGGCGTCAAAGGGCTGCTGTCGCTGGATGCCCAAGGCCGGTTGATTCCTTTGAGCACCACGGCGGGCAGCGTGCCATTTGGTTTTACCGATGACGTGGCCATCGACAAGGCCGGGCATTTTGCCTATTTCAGCGATGCTTCCAGCCGTTGGGGCTACGGCAAGGACGGCGAGGCGATCATCGAGCATGGCGGCGATGGTCGTTTGCTGCGGTATGACTTCCAGACCGGCAAGACCGAGGTGTTGCTGGACAAGCTCGAGTTTGCCAACGGCGTGACACTGGGGCCGGACGACGCCTTTGTGCTGGTCAACGAAACCGGCGCCTACCGCATCAGCCGCTTCTGGCTGACCGGGCCGAAAGCCGGCACGCACGACCTGTTTATCGACAACTTGCCGGGGCTGCCGGACAACCTGTCGTTCAACGGCCGCGACCGATTCTGGGTCGCGCTCTATTCACCGCGCAACGGCTTGCTCGACCGCACGGCGCCGCACCCTTTTGTTCGCAAGATGATTGTCCGGGCGCTGAAGGTGTTGCCTAAACCGGTGGAGAACCGGGCCTTTGCGCTCGGGCTGGATCTGGACGGCAAGGTGATTGCCAATCTGCAGGACGGCAGCAGCGGCAATTATTCGCCGATCACGACCGTGCGCGAGTATGGCGACTGGCTGTACTTCGGCTCGTTGAAAGCGAAAAACATGGCGCGTTTGCCGCTCGCCACCGCACTCCAGAACTAACACTGATCAACATGTGGGAGCGGGCTTGCTCGCTCCCACAGGGGATTTGTGGGGTTATTCGGGATCTGTGTCGTCGGCGGTTTCGTCGTGCTCGCGCACAGGGTCGTCATCCTCATCGTCCGGATGGGTGGTGATGTGGTTAGGGCTCAACGGTTCGGGATGAGTCGGGATAGGGTCGAAACCACCCTGTTGTTCACTCGGAAATCCGGGATTGGACATAAGGCACCTCTCAGTGAGTCGTTAACCATGACTCATGACATGAGAGGCGCCGGTTTTAACGCCGTTCCACTTCTCAGTCACCGATTGTCGGTCACTCGGTACGACGCGTCAGGACGATGCCTTCAATTGCTTGACGATCTTGTCCTTGACCAATAAACGATGTTCCTTGAGCTTCTTCAACTGGTCATCACTGGGCGCATCGGATTTCGCGGTCTCGGCCTTCACCACCTCGGCGTCCGCCTGGGAATACTTGTTGATCAGCGAATCCAATAACGGATCCTTGGTGCGTCTTTGCTGGATCTCTTCCTTTGAAACCTTCAAGTCCTGATACAGGTCATGGTTCACCGGCATGGAACACCTCCGTTTGATGATCGGTAGCAAACGCGATCAATTGCGTTCACCAACTATCAGAATGGCCTTGGTTTGTGCGTTCTGTCGACCACCTGTCAGACCAGCGGTGTCCGTTCGTCGTCCTGTCGCAAATGCGATAAAACCTTTGTTCGGGCGCCAGCCTCCACTGAGTAACGATCTGCCGGATCGCCAACCCAAACCAGTGTGGAGAATGACCAATGGACGGATTTACCCTGCGCCACCTCGCCCTGGCTGTCGCCTTGAGCAGCAGCATGGGCACGGCTTTCGCCGCCACTTCCAATGACTTCGTCGACAAAGCGGCCGCAGGCGGCATTGCCGAAGTTGAAACCAGTCGCCTGGCGCTGGAAAAAAGCTCATCGGCCGACGTCAAGGCGTTCGCCAACATGATGATCACCGATCATTCCAAGGCCAACGATGAACTGGCGGCCCTGGCGAAAAAGAACGACATCGAGGTGCCGGACACGACGACGCTGGTCAAGCAGGCCAAGGAAAAAATTCTCGACATGCGCGATGAGTCTTTCGACGCGGCGTACGCCAACAACCAGGTGAAAGCCCACGAAGACACCATCGCGTTGTTCAAGAAAGAAGCCAATAACGTGACCGACGACAAGGTCAAAGGCGCCACAGCGTTGAAAGGTTTCGCGCAACAAATGCTGCCCGCTCTGGAAAAGCATCTGGAAATGGCGAAAAAACTCCAGGCTGCCCACCCCGACAAGTAACTCAATGAAAAAGACCGCCGATGCGGTCTTTTTTTTGCCAATGGAACAGTCGGGAACCAGTCAAAAAATCGCCACCTGAAGCAGTGCCGTCTAGAGTTAGCGGGCCACATACCGCCGCATCGAAAAAAACCTGCGTAAAACGAACAACTATTTCATTCGGCAAAGGTCACTGACTTCACGCCGGTCGTTTTTCACAGGGAATCGGCAAAGACTCACTCAGGAGCGCAAGTACATGGCAGCACTGCAAATCAGCACACTCGATGCTATGAAAAACAATCAGGCGCAACTGCTCGCCGAATGGATCAAGGGACTGGAAGCCAATGGCGCTGCCCGTAACCTGAAAGAACAAGACCTCAAACAACAAACCGCCGAGTTTCTGCATCTGGTGGTCAACGGGCTGGAAAAGGGCAACGGGCTGAGTGTCGCCGCGCCGGGTTGGGACGAGGCGCGTCAGTTCCTCGAAAAACTCTCCCACAGCCGCGCCCTGCTCGGGCAGGACTCGCACCAGACTGCCAGCTTCATCTTCTCGCTCAAAGGCCCATTGTTCGGTCTGCTGCAAAGCCATTACAAAGACAACCCGGCCGTGCTCGCCGAGCAACTGTGGGAAGTCTCCGAATTACTCGACGCGCTGGGCATGCACACCATCCGCACCTTCCAGAAATCCCGCGAAGCAGTAATCAAGCGCCAGCAAGAGGAACTGCTGGAACTCTCCACCCCGGTGGTCAAGCTGTGGGACGGCATTCTGGCCCTGCCGATGATCGGCACCCTGGATTCGCAACGCACCCAGGTCGTGATGGAATCGCTGCTGCAACGGATCGTCGACACCGGCTCTGAAATTGCGATCATCGACATCACCGGCGTGCCAACCGTCGATACCCTGGTGGCGCAACATTTGCTAAAAACCGTGACCGCCATTCGCCTGATGGGTGCCGATTGCATCATCAGCGGCGTGCGTCCGCAGATCGCTCAGACCATCGTGCATCTGGGCCTGGACTTGCAAGGCGTGGTGACAAAGGCCAACCTGGCCGATGCCCTGAAACTCGCCCTGACCCGCCTGGGAATTACCGTCAGCAAGACGGTATAAGCCCATGGATAGAATTCCTATTCTGCAGATGGGCAACTTCTTGCTGGTGACCATCCAGGTCGACATGCATGACCAGCTCGCCCTGACCCTTCAGGACGACCTGTCAGAGCGCATCAGCCGAACCTCGGCGCGTGGCGTGTTGATCGACATTTCCGCGCTGGACATGGTCGATTCGTTCATTGGCCGGATGATCGGGACCATCTCCGGTCTGTCGAAAATCATGGACGCCGAAACCGTGCTGGTGGGCATGCAGCCCGCGGTAGCGATCACCCTCGTCGAACTGGGCCTGACCCTGCCCGGCGTCAGCACAGCGTTGAACGTCGAGCGCGGCATGAAACTGCTTCAGGAACGAGTACGCGAGCAATGACCCCGCGCAGCAGCGGCACTCATCCGATTAACATCGAGCAGGATGTGGTCCTGGCCCGGCAGCTGGCGCGCAAGCTCGCTACCGAGTGCGGCATGCGCCTGATCGATCTGACCAAAATGGTCACCGCCGTCAGCGAGCTGGCGCGCAACACCATGGTCTACGGCGGCGGTGGTGACATGGACTGGCAAATCATCGACGAAAACTCGCGGGTCGGTCTGCGCCTGACCTTCCGCGACGAAGGCCCGGGCATTCCCGACATCAAACTGGCAATGACCGACGGCTGGACCTCCGGCAGCGGCCTCGGCCTGGGTCTGACCGGGGCCAAACGACTGGTAGACGAGTTCGAACTGGACACCGCGCCCGGCCAGGGCACTCGCATAACGATCACCCGATGGACATGAACATTGCAGGCACCCTGACCGACGTCCTGCTGATCGAAGACAGCAGCCAGATCGGTCATGCACGACGAACCGCGCAAAAACTCGCCGAACACATCGGCTTTGACGCCACCGATGCCGGGCGAGTGGCGCTGGTGGCCACGGAACTGGCGAGCAACGTGCTCAAGCATGCAGCGCGGGGCGAATTGCATCTGCGGACCCTGCCGTTCAAAAACGGTCAGGGAATCGAGATGCTGGCGGTGGATCGCGCACAAGGCTTCGATTTGCACGCCTGCCTGACGGATGGTTTCTCCACCGGAGGTACCCAAGGCATTGGCCTGGGTGCTGTATCGCGTCAGACCGACGTATTCGACGTGTACGCCGACTCAAGGGGCGCCGTGCTGTTGGCCCGTTTGTATCCGCGCACTCACACAGTCGTGGACCTGCGATTGGGCGTCAGCCAGCACTCGCTCGCCAACGACCCCGCGTGCGGCGACGTCTGGCATCTGGCGATGGACGGGGCTAACCTCAGCGCCTTGGTGATTGATGGCCTGGGCCATGGCGAAGAAGCCGAACGCGCCGGCCGTGCCGGTGAAAAAGCCTTCGCGCACGCGCCATTTGCCTCGCCGGTGTTGCTGCTCGAAGACATTCACCAGGCCATGATCGGCACCCGTGGCGGAGCGTTGGCCATTGCGCAGTTCGACGCACAGCTCGACAAGATAACCTTCACCGGCATCGGCAACATCGGTGCCAGCCTGATTGCGGCGGACAAATCCCGTGGCCTGGCGTCCCATCCAGGCATCGTTGGCGGCCAGTATCGAAAAGCCCAACCCTTTGACTATGCTCACGTGAATGGACATCTACTGATCATGTACAGCGACGGCTTGCAGTCCCGATGGAATTTGCATGACTACCCCGGCCTGGTGCACCGGCATCCCGCCGTGATAGCCGCCATCCTGCACCGCGATTTCTGTCGCGGCCGGGACGATGTGACGGTGTTGGTCGTTGCCCTGGAGGCCGCTCATGGCTGAGTCACCCACCCTCGCGCCGGAAGATCCGTCAGCGCTGATCGCCCGCTTGCAGAGCGAAACCGCCGCCCTGCGTGAAGAACTCGATGAAACCAATCAAGGCGTGCTCGCACTGTACGCCGAGCTCGACAACCAGGCGGAGGAACTGCGGCAGGCCTCGGACCTTAAAAGCCGTTTCCTGTCGTACATGAGCCATGAATTTCGCACCCCACTGGGCTCGATCCTGAGCATCGCCAGCCTGTTGAGCGATGAACTCGATGGCCCTCTGAGCCCCGAGCAACACAAGCAGGTCACGTTCGTCAGCACCGCCGCGCGGGAGTTGAGCGACATGGTCGACGATCTGCTCGATCTGGCGAAGATCGAGGCCGGGCGCATCACCATTTCCCCGGCCTGGTTCGACATGTTCGACTTGTTTGCCGCCCTGCGCGGCATGTTTCGCCCGATTGTCGACGCCAGCGCCGTTGACCTGATTTTCGAGGAACCGGTGGGTTTGCCGCGCTTGTTTACCGATGACAAGAAACTCGCGCAAATCCTGCGCAACTTTATTTCCAATTCGCTGAAGTTCACCACGCGCGGCGAGGTGCGGGTGTCGGCTCGGCTGGAAGGGAAAAACCATGTGCGCTTTGCCGTCAGCGACACCGGAATTGGCATCGCTGCCGAGCTGCATGGCGCACTGTTCGAAGACTTCTCCCAAGTCGACTCCCCCCTGCAAAAGCGTTTGCGCGGCACAGGCCTGGGATTGTCGTTGTGCAAACGCTTCGCCGCATTACTGGGCGGCGAAGTCGGGGTCAAAAGTACACCGGGGGTTGGTTCGACCTTCTTCGTGATCATCCCGCTGGCCATCGCCATGGAGCCCGTCGATGAAACGTGACATTCGCTTGCTGATCGTCGATGACAACGTTGCGACGCGCTACGCCTTGCGCCGACGCCTGGAGTCCCACAACTACGTCGTGCTGGAGGCCGGGACCGGCGGCGAAGGCTTGGCGCTGATCGACAGCGAAACCATCGACGCGCTGATTCTGGACGTTAACCTGCCAGACATGAGCGGTTTCGACATCGTGCGCAAGCTGCGCTCCGAGGCCGCCACCGCGCTTCTGCCGGTGATTCACGTGTCGGCCGCTTCGATTCAGACCGGCGACATCATCACCGGCCTGAACGCCGGGGCCGATGCCTACCTGATCCATCCCGTAGACCCGGACGTATTGCTGGCCACCCTGCGCACCCTGCTGCGGGTGCGCGACACCGAACACGCCCTGCGCGAAAGCGAGGCGCGGTTTCGGGAGATTTTCGTCAACGTCTCGGCGCCCATCGCGGTGCTGGACGCGGATTTCAAAGTTCACGAATGCAACCACGCCTTTGCCCAGCTGATTCAGGACAATGTCGGCCCGGATACGCTGGGTGAATGCTTCGCTGAGGACCAGGAGGCGGTGCTCAAAGAACTGCGCCTGCGCCTGCTCGCTGGCGAGCGCTGGAAAGGCATATTGAACATGCGTGTGGAGGGAGAGTTACGGGAAACCGAGTGGCAGATTTCGCCGTACCGCACTCCGGGGTTGAGCCTGGTGTTTGTCGAAGATGTCACCGAACACCGCCATCGCGAACGCTCGCACCTGGCTCGACTCGACGATGCCACTTCGCAACTGGAACGTGAAATCGCCGAGCGCGTGCGCACCGAAGCCCAGTTGCTTCAGGTCCAGAAAATGGACGCACTGGGTAAGTTGACCGGCGGCATTGCACACGATTTTAACAACCTGCTGACCGGCATCATCACCAGCCTGGAACTGATCCAGAAACGCGTCGCCGATTCGCGCACCGACAAGGTTCAGCTCTATGCCGAAGCAGCGTTTAACTCAGCCATGAGCGCCGCCGCGCTGACCCATCGCCTGCTGGCCTTCGCCCGCCAGCAACCGCTGGATACGCGGCCAGTGGACATCAACGAACACATTCGCTCTCTCGAAGAGTTGCTGGTGCGCACCATCGGCGAACACATTGCGCTGAAACTCGAGCTGACCTCCAAAGCGGCGATTGCTCTGGTCGACCCGATCCAGCTGGAAAGCGCGGTGCTCAACCTCGTGATCAATGCCCGCGATGCCCTGCCGCAAGGCGGGAACATTTGGGTCAGCACGTATGCGGCGTATTCTCATGGCGACCTGAAACTGGCGGATGGCGCCTACGTTGCGCTGTCGGTGCGTGATGACGGTACGGGTATCGAGCACAGTGTGATCGACAAGGTATTCGACCCGTTTTTCACCACCAAGCCGCTGGGTCAGGGCACGGGGTTGGGGTTGTCGAGCATTTACGGGTTCGCCCGACAATCTGGGGGCGACGCGCACATTCGCAGCGTGGCGCGACGCGGCACCGAAGTGACCATCATGCTGCCAGCCAGTTCGGACCCGACCACGACTGCCGTCGTCTCGGATGCTGTGGATCAGCAAGGAGCCGGTGAACATGTCCTGATTGTCGAGGACATGCCTTCGGTGCGCATGTTCGTCGCTGAGGTGCTCGCGGATGCGGGTTATCGCTGCACGCAAGTGGGCGATATCGAGGGCGCCCTCGAGCGCCTGCAGAACGACCCTTCGATTGATCTGATGCTGACGGACGTTGGTCTGCCGCGTATGAACGGCCGGGAGCTGGCGGATGTCGCACGGGGCTGGCGTGAAGGATTGCCGATCCTCTTCATGACCGGTTATGCGGAAAACGCGATCAACCGGCAAGTGTTTCTCGGGGACGGCATGGAGATGTTGATCAAGCCGTTCCAGATCAGTGAACTGCTGGACAAGGTCAGACGCACCCTCGGTTACGCCTGACAGACCGCCTTCGCGAGCAGGCTCGCTCCCGCAGTTGACCGCCTTTCAATGGGGGAGCTAGCCTGCTCGCGAAGAGAATCAACCCATCAAGCCCTGCCAAGCACCCGAGCCAAAAACGGTGCAGTCCGGCTCTTCTTGCTCTTAGCCACTGTCTGCGGCGTGCCGGCCACGACGATTTTCCCGCCCTGATCCCCCGCCCCCGGTCCGATGTCGATCACCCAGTCACTCTGCGCCACCACGCGCATTTCATGCTCGACCACGATCACCGTATGCCCCGCCGTTACCAACGTATTCAACTGTTCCAGCAACCGGTCCACATCTCGCGGATGCAATCCCGTGGTGGGTTCATCAAGCACATACAACGTCGCCCCACGCTGATTACGTTGCAGCTCGGTCGCCAATTTGATCCGCTGAGCTTCACCGCCCGACAACTCCGTCGCCGGCTGTCCCAGGCGCAAATAACCCAACCCTATGTCCCGCAGCACCTCCAGCGAACGGCGAATCCCTGGTTGCTCGACGAACACCTCGACCGCTTCATCCACCGTCAGCTGCAACACTTGGGCAATGTTCAACCCTTGCCAGGTGATCGCCAGAGTCTCTGGGTTGTAGCGGGCTCCGTGACACGTCGGACATGGCGCGTAGACGCTGGGCATGAACAACAACTCGACACTGACAAAGCCTTCACCTTCGCAGGTCGCGCAGCGGCCCTTGGCGACGTTAAAGGAAAACTGCCCGGCATCGTAGCCTTCGGCCTGTGCCTCAGGTGTGGCGGCGTACAACTTGCGCACGTTGTCGAACAGCCCGGTGTAGGTCGCCAGATTGGAGCGCGGCGTACGGCCGATGGGTTTTTGATCGACCTGAACCAGACGCTTGATCGACTCCAGCCCCGCCGTGACCTGACCGCCGCTGACTTGGGGTGCATCGTCCTCAAGGCTCAACGCCTCAGTTTCGTTGTCGCCGGCGGCCCGACCTAAATGCGCGCCGACCAGTTCCAGCAAAGCCTGACTGACCAGGCTCGATTTACCCGAGCCGGAAACACCCGTCACCGCGGTAAAACAACCCAGCGGAAACTCGACGCTGAGGTTGTTCAGGTTATTTCGGGTGATGCCCTCCAGTTTCAACCAATCCGTCGCCGCGCGGCTGGCACGGAGCTCGCCGACCCGTTCAGCAAACAGATAGGCGCGTGTCTGGGAGTTCGCCACTGTGGCCAACCCTGGCGGCGGGCCGCTATAGAGAATCTGGCCGCCGTTCTCGCCCGCCGCCGGGCCGACGTCGATCAACCAGTCCGCGCGACGCATGGTTTCCAGATCATGCTCAACGACAAACAGCGTATTACCGGCGGCTTTCAGGCGTTGCAGCGCTTCAAACAAAGCCTCGCCGTCCGCGGGATGCAGGCCGGCCGAAGGTTCATCCAGCACGTAGATCACGCCGAACAGTTGCGAGCCCAATTGAGTCGCCAGCCGCAGGCGCTGCAACTCGCCGGAGGACAGCGTCGGCGTGCTGCGCTCCAGTGCCAGGTAACCGAGGCCCAGGTCCGTCAGGGTGCTGACCCGTTCCAGCAAATCCTGAGCGATGCGTTGCGCGGCCAGGCGTTTTTCCACCGACAGATTCCGCGTATGACGCACGTCCGGCGCATTGACATGCCCACTGGCACCGTGGGCAACCCGCGCTTCACGAGCTTCTCGGGTTTGCCGATGGCTCAACACCTCGCCTGCCTCATCGGCTTCTTCCAGGTAACTGTGCGCCGCCACCGGTCTCAGCACGGCGGCCACTTGCAGCAACGGCATCTGCGATAACTCGCCGATGTCGTAACCCGCGAACGTCACCGATAACGCCTCGCGCTTGAGCCGTTTGCCGTCACACAACGGGCACGGGCTGCCGAGCATGAATTGCGAAACGCGTTTCTTCATCAGTGCACTTTGCGAATGGGTGAACGTGTGCAGGATGTAACGTCGGGCGCCGGTAAACGTGCCCTGATAACTCGGTTCCATTTTGCGTTTGAGCGCGACGCGGGTTTCTTCCGGGGTGAGCCCGGCGTACACCGGCACCGTCGGAGTCTCTTCGGTAAAGAGAATCCAGTCGCGCTGTTTTTTCGGCAGATCGCGCCACGGGATATCGACGTCGTAACCCATGGTCACGAGGATGTCGCGCAGGTTCTGCCCTTGCCAGGCCATGGGCCAGGAAGCGACCGCACGCTGGCGGATAGTCAGGCTCGGGTCGGGGACCATCAGCGCTTCGGTGACGTCGTAAACCCGGCCCAACCCTTGACATTCCGGGCATGCGCCTTGAGGGGTATTGGGCGAGAAGTCTTCGGCGTACAGCATCGCTTGCCCCGGCGGATAACTGCCGGCCCGCGAGTAGAGCATGCGGATCAGGCTAGACAGGGTCGTCACGCTGCCCACTGAAGACCGGGTACTCGGCGTGCCCCGTTGTTGTTGCAGGGCCACGGCCGGCGGCAGGCCTTCGATGGAATCGACATCCGGCACGCCGACCTGATCGATCAGCCGCCGCGCATAAGGCGCCACGGATTCGAAATAGCGGCGCTGCGCTTCCGCGTACAGGGTCGAGAACGCCAGCGAAGACTTGCCCGAACCGGAGACACCCGTGAACACCACCAACGCATCGCGCGGAATGTCGACATCGATGTTCTTGAGGTTGTGTTCCCGGGCGCCACGCACCCTGACCATGCCGGAGGGAGGGTTGGAGCTGCGCTTGGATGTCATCGAAAACCCTTAATGAATGAACTGAATAAACACCGCTCCCACAGTTGGGCTGCGTTAACCGTTAAGAACCGTGCGCACCATGCGGGTCAGTGATTCAGGCCCGTAGGGTTTGCTCAGCAAATGCGTGTCGGGGCTGAGTTGGTGGTTGCGCGAAATAATGTCACGGGTATGCCCGGAGGTGAACAACACCGCCACCGGAGGGGTCTGCACTTTAGCCCAAGCGGCCAGGTCCGAGCTTTTGATCAGGCCGGGCATGACCACGTCAGTGAAAATCAGCTCCACCGCCGTGCCCTCCAGCAACATCTGCATCGCCTGGTCGCCATTGGCCGCCGTCAGCACCTGATAGCCTTCTTCGCACAGCAACTCAACCGCGGAGGCGCGGACCGCTTCATTGTCTTCGACCACCAGAATGGTTTCATGCCCCCCACCCTGCTGCGCGTCATGCTGCACGGTTTCGCTGGGGGCCGCTCGCAGGCTGCGCGGAAAGTACAACCGCACCCGAGTGCCTTGTCCTTCGGTACTTGAAATCTCGATGTGCCCGCCGCTCTGCTTGACGAAACCGAACACCATACTCAACCCCAGCCCTGTGCCCTGGCCATCGGCCTTGGTGGTGAAAAAAGGTTCGAAGGCCTGCGCAAGCACCTGCGGCGGCATGCCGATACCCGTGTCCGTCACCGCGACACACACGTAGTCGCCGGCCATGATGCCCTTACCGGCGCAAAACTTTTGGTCAAGGGTGATGTGCTCGGCACTCAGGCCAATGCTGCCCTCGCCTTTCATCGCATCACGGGCATTGATCGCCAGATTGAGAATGGCGTTTTCCAGCTGATTGCGGTCGACGAAGATGTGCCAGGGTTCATTCGGCGCACTCATCTGGATCTGCAGGGTTTCCCCTAGTGCTCGCTGCAACAACTCCGTCAGGCCTTCGAAAACCTGCCGCGGATTGCACACCGCGGGCGACAGTGGCTGACGGCGGGCAAACGCGAGCAATTGCGAAGATAACTTGGCGCCACGTTCAACCGCCGCAATCGACGCTTTGACCCGGCGCTGCACATTGGGGTTGTCCGGCTCATGCCGCGCCAGCAAATGCAGGTTGCCGGCGATCACCTGCAACAGGTTATTGAAGTCGTGGGCCACGCCACCGGTGAGGCCACCGATGGCTTCGAGTTTCTGCGATTGGCGCAGTTGTTCTTCAGCGGCCAGGCGCGCTTCCACTTCATCGGCGACGCGCTGCTCCAGGTTGCGAGTGAACCTGAGTAAGGACTCTTCGGCGGACTTGCGCTCGTGGATGTCGATCAATACGCCGGGAAAGCGGAACGGTTCGCCCTGTTCATTGAACTCGCAACAGCCGCTCGCCTGCACCCATAGATAACTGCCGTCGGGGCGAAGGACCCGATACTCGGCATTGAATGCTTCGCCGGTTTCTACAGACTGATTGACCTGTTCCTGCATCCAACTGAGGTCGTCGGGGTGGACCTTGGCTTCGGCGACATCTGTCGGCAGGTTGGCCAGGTCCTGATCGGCGGGATAGGAGAAGGTCCGGGCAAAACGTTCGTCGCCGGAAAGCCTGTTGGCCTTGATGTCCCAGACGAACGAGCCGAGCAAGGCCCCGGCATTGAGTGCGAGGCGCACTCGTTCGTTGTCGGCGCGATAAGCGTCTTCGGCAGCCTGGCGGCGACGTTCGGAAATCACGTGTTCGGTGGTGTCGACCACCATGGCCATGACCCCGGCCGGCTTGCCTTCATCATTGGCCACGGGGCTGTAATAGAGATCGAGCCAGACGTCTTCAGGAACTCCGTCGCGCAGCAACACCAGCTCTTTATTGCGATAGGACAAGGTGCTGCCCGCCAGGCAGGTATCGACCACATTACGATTGAATTCGGCGACTTCCGGCCAGCCCAGTTCCACCGGAGCCCCCAGCAGATACGGATGACGGCCACCGGCGAATTCGGAGTAGGCATCGTTGTAGATCATGTACCCGGCGCGGCCCCACAGCATCACCATCGGCAGTGGCGAGGCCAGCATTAGCTGCACCGTACTGCACAGGCTCGCAGGCCAGGTGTCGAGGTTGCCCAGTTCGGTCTTGCTCCAGTCGAACGCACGAATGCGCCCGGCCATTTCGCCGTTCCAGCCAGCACACCCGTGGCTTTGCTCTAGAAACTGCATTGACTGGCTCTTAGTCCCCGTAAATGAACTGACTCAAGGGCTCGCGATTGTGTGAAGACGATGTCGCCCGTTTGTTTCGAGCATCGCCGACGTCAATGGTTTCATAGAGGTTAGCTGATTCTTCGGGGCCACTGCGGCCCCCCCGACTCATTGCGGGAGCGTGCAAGCTCGCACAGGTGATCACCTCGGTGTCAGAGGGTGAATCACACCTCAATCAAATGCTTGAGCGGGTGATAGCCGGTTTTCAGCGTGGCGGCGACGTCAAGAATGGCTTTCTCGATGCCATTCAAATGCATGCAAGTCAGTTCAATCGCCGCGCTTTGGTTGCCCGCTTCGATGTACTCGATCAACCGCAAGTGTTCATCGTCGCGGCACGCCTCGTGGCTGTCGTCATCCAGCGCGGCAGCGTACAGCGAGGCGCGGGAAATCAGCTTGCGAAACCAGTCCAGCAGCACCGGGTTATTGAGGCTTCGCGCGAGCTTGATATGGAACTCGCCGAGCAAATGGATCAGCCGCTCATGGTCGCCGCTGCGGTGCGCTTGATCTTCCAGTAACAAGTGATCGCGCAAGTCCTGGGTCACGGAAGTGTCACGTCGACGGCACAGTTCGCTGACGATACCAATCTCGATCAGGCGCCGGGTTTCGAACAAAGAACGGATCTCTTCGTCGCTGGGCAACGACACCGACGCACCTTTATTGGGCTCGGTAGTCACCAGGCCATCGGCTTCCAATTGCTTGAGCGCGGCACGAACCGACGTCCGGCTGACATTAAAAAGCTCGGCCAGCGACGCCTCGCCAAGCTTCATGCCCGGACGCAATGAACGCTTGCTGATCGCTTCGTAAACCCCTTGGTAGACGCGGTCGACCGTGGTTTCAAGTTTCTTCTCGGTCATCTCAACACTCCTTTAGCGCTAAACAACCGGCCCCTTGGCGATGAGCAGCCATTGAAAAAGGGGGTTGCACCAGCAGATTAATCCGGTTATTTGTAGATTGCATCCAGATATTGCATACAATAATTTGAGGATTGCACCATTATGGGTCAACCGATAGCTATCGAAGTGCGTAACGTCTCTAAGCGGTATTCCGACGATCCGGGGCTGGCTCCCGCCCTCGACAACGTTTCCGTCGACATTGCCGACAACGAATTCTTCACTCTGCTCGGCCCTTCCGGCTGCGGCAAAACCACCCTGCTGCGCACCATCGCCGGCTTCGAACACGTCAGCGATGGCGAGATTCGTCTGGCGGGGGAACCGGTCAATGATTTGCCACCGTTCAAGCGCCGGGTCAACACGGTGTTCCAGAGTTACGCGCTGTTTCCGCACATGAGTGTCGCGCAGAATATCGCCTTCGGCCTCGAGATGCAGGGTCTTGATCGCAAGCAAATTGCCCAGCGTGTCGATGAGATGCTCGCCCTGGTGCAAATGCAACACCTGGCGGGGCGCAAACCGGCGGAACTGTCCGGTGGCCAGCAGCAACGTGTGGCACTGGCCAGGGCCTTGGCGCCCAAACCGAAAGTGCTGTTGCTGGACGAACCGCTGTCGGCACTGGACCTCAAGTTGCGTAAGGAAATGCAGGTCGAACTCAAGCGCGTGCAAAAGGAAGCCGGGATCACCTTCATTTTCGTCACCCACGATCAGGAAGAAGCCCTGACATTGTCTGACCGGATCGCCGTGATGTCCGCCGGCAAGATCCTGCAAATCGGCACGCCGAATGATATCTACGAACGCCCGAATCATCAGTTTGTCGCGCAGTTCATTGGCGACATCAACTTCCTCCCCGGCCACGTCAAGCGTGGTCAGCAAAACGAAAAACTTTTTGTGCCGAACGGGATGCCGGTGGAAATCCCCTGCCCGGCCCAGAGCTTTGACGGTGCCGCTGTGCAATTGGCGTTTCGCCCGGAGCGTTCGCAACTGGTCGACCCGACACAACCGCACCATCTTCGCGGCGTGATCGAGGCGGTGTTGTACGTCGGCACCGCCACCCTTTATCAGTGCCGCTTGAACAACGACATCAAGGTCACGTTGCGTGAAAACAACGAAGGCCTGAACCGTGGCCGGGCGGTCGGCGATCGTGTCGCGGTCAATCTGCCGCCCCATGCCTGCCTGCTGATGGAGGCCTGAGATGAGCGTCAGCAGCACTTCTCCCGCCCTCAACCGTGCGCTGTTGCTCAGCCCGGTGGTTCTGACCTTGCTGGCGCTGATCGCCATTCCGCTCGGCATCATGGGCTACATCAGCCTGTTGCCGCGCAACGTGTACGGCGGCGTCGACTGGCAGGCCAACTGGCAACTGCAAAGCTACGTGCAACTGTTTTTCCAGGAAGGTTTCGACGGCGAACTGGAGCTTAACTGGGTCTACGCCCAGGCGCTGATTCGCTCGGTGTTCCAGGCCGGCGGCACCACGGTGCTGTGTTTCCTGTTCGGGTTTCCGGTAGCGTTGTGGATGTCGAGCCTGACCCCGCGTCGGCGCAACCTGATGGTGTTGCTGATCACCATCCCGTTCTGGACCAACCTGCTGATCCGCAACTACGCCTGGCTGATCATCCTGCGCGAGCACGGCTGGGTCGCGCAAAGCCTCAATGCGCTGTTCCCGCAGGCCGGTGGCATCACCCTGCTCTACAACGACTTCGCGGTCAGCGTCGGGCTGGTCTACAGCTTCCTGCCGTTCATGATTTTGCCGATCTACTCGACCCTGGAAAAACTCGACTGGCGCCTGGTGGAAGCCGCCTACGACCTCGGCGCCAATCGCTGGCACGCGCTGAAGCGGATCATCTTGCCGTTGTCGATGCCGGGCGTGATCGCCGGCGCATTGTTGGTGTTCGTACCAAGCCTCGGCGCCTTCATCACCCCGGCGATTCTCGGCGGCGGCAAGACGTTGATGATCGGCAACCTGATCCAGCAGCAGTTCGGCACCGCACGCAACTGGCCGCTGGGCAGTTCGCTGTCTTTCCTGTTGCTGGGGATTCTGCTGTTGTCGCTGGTGGGTTACGCCCTCTATAGCCGCAGCGCCGCCAAAACTCTACGTCGGGGAGCCACCGCATGATCGCCCTGCACCTGAAAAAACTGCCGCTGACCCGCGAAGTCAGCCTGTTGATCCTGGCCTATTTGTACGTGCCGATCTTCGTGCTGATTGCCTACAGCTTCAACGCCAACCGCTCGGCAACGGTGTGGACTGAGTTCTCGTTTGCCTGGTACGGACGGATCCTCGCCAACCCGTCAATCCAGACCGCCGCACTGAACTCAATCATCGTCGCCAGCATCGCCACGGTCTGCGCCACGGCCATTGCCTTACTGGCGGCACTGGCGACTTACCGGCCGTTTTATGGCCAGAAAATGGTCGAGGGCGGGATCAACCTGCCGCTGATCCTGCCGGAAATCGTCACGGCCGTGGCCACGCTGCTGTTGTTCATGGCGTTGGGGATCAAGCTCGGTTTGTTGACAGTGATCGTCGCGCACATCGGCTTCTGCATCCCCTTCGCTTACCTGCCGATTCGCGCGCGGTTGAACGACCTGGATAAAAGCTTGCTGGAGGCGGCGAACGATTTGTACGCCAATCCGTGGCAGGTGTTTCGCCGGGTGACGCTGCCGCTGTTGTGGCCGGCGGTGTTGTCCGGGTCGGTGCTGGCGTTCGTGGTCAGCCTCGACGATTTCATCATGACCTTCTTTGTCGCCGGCCCGGGTTCGACGACCTTGCCGGTGTACATCTTCTCGGCGATCAAGGCCGGCGTGACGCCAGAGATCAATGCGATCTCGACCCTGATGCTGCTGATTTCCATCGTGCTGGTGGTGCTGGCCTTCTGGCTGGGACAGCGCGGCAAAAACCAATGAGTCTGGAGCGTTCTGTCATGAAATTGAACACCATGCGTTACGGCGTCGCCGGTCTGGCCCTCAGTTGCTTCACCGTTTTTACCGCACAGGCCGCCGAGCCCAAGGAACTGTTCTTCTACAACTGGACTGATTATTACCCGGTCGACCTGCTGGCCAAGTTCGAAAAGGAGACCGGGATCAAGGTCACCATGGACGGCTACGACAGCAACGAAACCTTGCTCGCCAAGTTGCAGGCCGGGGGCGCGGCGTATGACGTGATCGTGCCGTCGCAGTCGATCATGCGCACCTTGATCAATCAGGATTTGCTGCTGGAAATCGACGCCTCCGCCCTGCCGAACTTCCAGTATGTAAAACCGGCATTCCGCGACCCGAGCTTCGACCCCGGCCGCAAATTTTCGGCACCGTACTTGTGGGGCACCACCGGGTTTTCCTATGACAGTGCGCGGGTGCCCGGCGGCAAGCTCGACGATTCATGGAAAGAGTTCTTCGAACCGCGCAAGGAACTGCAAGGACAACTCGCCGCGCTCGACACCTCCAGCAGCGTGATCAATGCCGCCAGCCATTACCTGAACGTCGATGAGTGCAGCGAAAACCCGCAGGACGCCAAGCGCATCCTCGAATTGCTGCAAAAACAGAAACCGTTCCTGAAGATGTACAGCTCGGACAACACCGTCGACCGCATGGCCTCGGGCGAAGTGATCATGATGCAAAACTGGAACGGCTCGACCGCTCGGGCCACGTTGCAGAAGAGCACCATCAAATACGTCTATCCGCGAGAAGGCCTGGCGATGTTCCAGGACAACTTCGCCGTGCCGAAAAGCGCCCCGCACCCCGGCAACGCGAAGATTTTCATCGACTGGATGATGAAACCGGAAAACGCCGCGGCCGTGTCCAATGCCATTGCCTACGCCAACGGCATCCAGAGCGACAAACTGCTCGACGCCAAATGGAAGGTCATGGACGCGATCAACATGCCCGACGAGTTCGCCTCGCGCTTGCGGCCTGAAAAGGAATGCAGCAACAAGGCGCGGGAGCTGCAGGACCGGGTTTGGTCGAAGCTCAAGGGCTGATTGCCTGGCTTGAGACCGAGTCGCGGCCATCGCGAGCAAGCTCGGCTCCCACAGGGGATTTTTGTTGGAACAACAATAGTGTGCCAATCAAAAAACCTGTGAGAGCCGGGCTTGTCCGCGATGAGGCCCGCCCAGACACCACACATTTTGAGGTATGAAATGACCCACCCCCGCTGGCTACGCAACGTGCGCCCCCACGGCGGCCCCGCCGAAGACCTGCTGATCGAAAACGGCCTGTTCCAGGACCGGCGCCCGGCCTCCAGTGCCCCGCTGGCCGCCACCGACATCGACGGCCAACACCAGTTGCTCACCGAAGCCCTGGTCGAAAGCCACGCCCACCTCGACAAAACCCTCTGGGGTCAACCCTGGCGCCCGAACAGCGCCGGCCCGACGCTCAAGGACTACATCGCCAACGAGCGTCGGGTGCTACGGGACGTCGAAGCGCCCATCGCCCAACGCGCCGGGTCCCTGTTGGAAAACTGCATTGCCCGTGGTTCGTTGACCCTGCGCTGCCACGTCGACATCGACCCGGAATTCGGCCTGCGTCACGTCGAAGCCATGCAACAGCTGCGCGAAACCTACCGTGACCTGATCGACCTGCAACTGGTGGTGTTCCCGCAAACCGGCCTGATCAGCCGCCCCGGCACCGCCGCACTGATGCGCGAAGCCATGGCATTGGGCGTGGAAAACGTGGGTGGACTCGATCCCTGTGGCATCGATAACGATCCGGTTGCGCAGCTCGATTTCGTCTTCAAACTGGCCAGCGAGTTTGACCGTGGCGTCGACATTCACCTGCACGACAAAGGTGAACTGGGCCTGTGGCAGATCGCATTGATCGCCGACTACACCGAACGCTTCGGGCGTCAGGGCCGGGTAATGATCAGCCACGCGTACTGCCTTGGAATGGCGCCCTGGCGTCAGGTCAAACCGCTGGCCGATCGCCTGGCAGTGCTGGGCATTTCGCTGATGAGTTCGGCGCCAGCCGATTGTGCGGTGCCGCCGTTTCTGGCGTTGCGCGAGGCCGGGGTGAATGTGTGCCTGGGTTCGGACGGCATTCGTGATGCGTGGTCGCCAATGGGCAACGGCGACATGCTGGAGCGAGCGATGCTGTTAGCGTTCCGGTTCGACTTGAACAAGGACGATGAACTGGCGGCGGCATTTGCGGCCGCGACAGTGAATGGCGCCCGTGCGTTGGGCTGTGAGGGTTATGGCGTCGAGATCGGCCGGCCGGCGGACTTTTTGCTGATGCCGGTGCAGACCCTGGGTGAAGCCGTGGTCTCGCGGCCGATGCGTGAGGTGTATCGCGCGGGTGAATTGATCGCTGCAGGTGGTCGTCTGTTGGAAAGCCGCTTGTGAAACGCATCGGCCTGAAAGCCAGTTGCGTGGTCGGTTTCGACGGTACGCAACACGTGCTGTGGCGTGACGGGGAAGTGGTGTTCGAGGGCTCGCGCATTGTGTTCGTCGGGCGTGCGTTTACGGGACCGGTGGATCAGTGGATCGACTACGGCAACGCGCTGATCGGCCCCGGTTTCATCGATCTGGATGCGCTGGGCGATCTCGATTCCACGGTACTGACCCTTGACAACGGCGATGAACGCGACATGGGCCGGATGTGGTCAGAAGACTATCTGGCGGCCGGTCCGCGGGAGAGTTACAGCGCCGAGCAAGAGGTTTTCAAATACCGTTATGCCTTCACTCAACTGATCCGCAACGGCATCACAACCGCCATGCCGATCACGTCGATGTATTACCGCGAGTGGGCCGAAACCTACGACGAATTTTCTGCCGTGGTCGACGTGGCGGCCGAGCTGGGGCTGCGCACGTACCTGGGGCCTTGCTACATGAGCGGCATGAGTTATTGGCGAGCCGATGGCAGCCTCGGTCATCACTGGGATGAAACCCGTGGTCTGGCCGGGATCGACGCCGCGACACGTTTTTTCAAGGATTTCGACGGTGCGCACGACGGCTTGATTCGCGGCGCGCTGCTGCCCGACCGTATCCAGACCTGCACCCCGGCGTTGCTGCAACGCACCGCCGCACTGAGCCGCGAACTGAGCGCACCGATGCGTTTGCATTGTTGTCAGGGCTTGGGCGAGGTGGCGATGGTCGAGCAACTGCGCGGCACGTCACCGCTGGGCTGGTTGCAGCAACTGGACCTGCTGACCCCGCGCAGTCTGCTGCCCCATGGCATCTACACCCGTGGCGACGATGACCTGCAACGCGTGGTGGACGGCGGCGCGAGCCTGGTGCATTGCCCGGTGGTATTTGCCCGCGATGGCGAAGCGCTGAACTCGTTCGGGCGTTATCGGGCCAAGGGCATCAACTTCGCGCTGGGCACTGACACCTGGCCGGCGGACTTGCTGGAAAACATGCGCCAAGGGTTGAACATCGCTCGCCTGATGGAGGGCGACAACTCGCTGACCAGCACGCTGGATTTTTACAACGCCGCCACTCTCGGCGGCGCCAAGGCCTTGGGCCGCAATGATCTTGGCCGTCTGACGCCGGGGGCCAAGGCCGACATCACGGTGTTCAGCCTGCGCGGCCAGCACTTGGGGCCGTTGTTCGACCCGCTGAAAAACCTGGTGCTGGCCGGGCGCGGGGATGACTGCATCGCCAGCTACATCGACGGCCGCTGCGTGATGCAGGACCGCCAGGTGCAGGGCGTCGACTACCCCGCGCAGCAACGCCAGGCCCAACGACAATTCGAAACGCTGATGCGCAGCCACAGCGACCGGGCCTTTGGCCGACCGGACTGGAAAGGCCTGTTCAAGCCGGCCATCCCGTACGCCGACGACTACAGCGCACAGGCGCCATTGAGCACCATTGATCCCCTTCTTTAGAGAATCTGCCTATGCAAAGCTTTGACTTCAGCACCCTGAGTGCGCGGGACAAGTACAAGATTCTGATCGGCAGCGTGGTCCCGCGCCCGATTGCGCTGGTCACCACCATCGATGGCGAAGGCCGGATCAACGCGGCGCCGTTCAGCTTTTTCAATGCCTTGTCCGCCGACCCGCCGATTCTGGCGCTGGGCGTGGAAAACTACGGCGATCAAACCCCCAAGGACACCACCCGCAACATCCAGCTCAATCAGGAATTTACCGTCAACATCGTCAGCGACGCGCTGGTCGAAGCCATGAACGTCTGCGCCGTGCCCTTCGCCCCCGGCTTCGATGAGTTGACGGCGGCGGGCCTCACGGCAATTCCCGGCACCACGGTCAAATGCCCGCGGATCGGCGAAGCGCCCGTGGCGTTGGAGTGTCGGCGGATGATGGCGCTGTCCATCGGGCAATCGCGGGAGATTATCTTTGGCGAGGTGCTGATGGCGCATGTGCGCGACGAACTGATCGACCCGAAAACCCTGTACATCGATCAGCTGGGTTTGGACGCGATCGGGCGCATGGGCGGGCATGGTTATGCACGAACGCGTGATTATTTCGATTTGCCGACCCGCTCGTTGCAAGCGTGGACGGACGCACCGGGGGGCGGGGAACGGTTTTGGCCAGAAGCCAAGTAACCCGCCTTCATCCATAACCTGTGGCGAGGGGGCTTGCCCCCTCGCCACAGAAGCTCCCTCGCCACAATTCAGCGGAAATCCCGGCTGCGCACGCTGATGCCGTCGAGCAATGAGCTCAGGTCGCTCAGGCGTCCGGCAATCAGGTGGCGAACCTCGCCTACCTGTTCCCAGCGGCCATCGACCTTGAGCAATTGCGAGCCCACCAGCACCTGGCGTTGCCGCTCGGCCAGGTCGCGCCAGACCACCACATTGACGTTGCCGAACTCGTCTTCCAGCGTCACGAAGGTCACACCACTGGCGGTACTCGGTCGTTGCCGCCCCGTCACCAGCCCCGCGACACTGACCGGCCGCCCGTGTTCGACCGTCATCAATTCTTGCGAACTGCGACAACGCCGTGCCCTCAATTCACCGCGCAGCAACGCCAGCGGATGCGGACCGAGGGTGGTGCCGACACTGGCGTAATCGGCTTGCAGGTCTTCGCCGACGCTGGGTTTTGGCAATGACACGACGTCTTCTTCCTGGCGCGGCAGGCCGACGAACAAACCGAGTTGTTTTTGCACCCCCGCCACCTCCCAGCGCGCCCGATGCCGGTCACCGGCCAGCCCCCGCAATGCACCGGCGTCGGCCAGTTGCTCCTGGGCGCGGGCATCCAGTCGCGCACGTTCGCCGAGGTCGGCAATGTCGACAAACTCGCCTCGCGCGCGGGCCGCTTCGATGCGCCGGGCATCGTCTTCGCGAAAACCCTTGATCATCCGCAACCCCATGCGAATCGCCGGTTGCGCACCGGTTACCGGTTCGAGGCTGCAATCCCAGTCACTGGCGCACACATCCACCGGACGAATCTGCAAGTGATGCCGGCGCGCGTCCTGGAGAATCTGGTCCGGACTGTAGAACCCCATCGGCCAACTGTTGATCAGCGCACAGGCAAACGCCGCCGGCTCGTGGCATTTCAACCAGCAACTGGCGTAGGTCAGCAAGGCGAAACTGGCAGCATGGGACTCGGGGAAACCGTAGCTGCCGAACCCTTTGATCTGCTCGAAGATCTGCGCGGCGAACTCGGCCGTGTAGCCGTTTTTCTTCATCCCGGCGGCCAGTCGATCCTTGTGCGGCTCCAGCCCGCCGTGGCGCTTCCAGGCCGCCATGGAGCGCCGCAACTGGTCGGCCTCGCCGGGGCTGTAGTCGGCGGCGACGATGGCGATCTGCATCACTTGTTCCTGAAACAGCGGCACACCCAGGGTGCGCTTGAGCACCGCTTCCAGTTCCGGGGAAGGATAGGTTTCCGGCTCCTCCTTGTTTCGACGGCGCAGGTACGGGTGCACCATCCCCCCCTGAATCGGGCCCGGACGGACGATGGCCACCTCAATCACCAGGTCATAGAACTTGCGGGGCTTGAGCCGGGGCAGCATCGACATCTGTGCCCGGGACTCGATCTGGAACACGCCGATGGTGTCGGCACGGCCAATCATGTCGTAGGTGGCCGAGTCTTCAGACGGAATCGTCGCCAGGCTCAGGTCAAGGTTGCGGTGGCGACTTAGCAGATCGAGACAACGGCGGATGGCGCTGAGCATGCCCAAGGCCAGAATATCGACTTTGAGCAACCCGACCGCGTCGAGGTCGTCCTTGTCCCATTGAATGATCGTGCGCTCGGCCATGGCGGCGTTTTCCACCGGCACCAGGCTGTCCAGCGGCTGCTCGGAAATCACGAAGCCACCGGGGTGCTGGGACAAGTGTCGGGGAAAACCGATCAGCTGTTGCGTCAGGCTCAAGACCCGGCGCAGCACCGGGCTTTCGGGGTCGAAGCCACCTTCCAGCAGGCGCTCCACCGGCGGCGCGGTATCACTCCAGTGCCCACAGCAATCGGCCAGCGCATTGATCTGGTCCGGTGGCAAACCCAATGCCTTGGCCACGTCACGCACCGCGCCGGCCGCGTGATAAGTGCTGACCACCGCCGTCAATGCCGCGCGCTTTCGACCATAACGCTGGAACACGTACTGCAAGACTTCTTCGCGACGCTCGTGTTCGAAGTCCACGTCAATGTCCGGCGGCTCGTTGCGCTCCCTGGAGAGAAAACGCTCGAACAGCAACGTGGTGCGGTCCGGGTCGATTTCCGTGATGCCCAAGGCAAAACACACCGCCGAGTTGGCCGCCGAGCCCCGGCCCTGACACAGAATGTGCTGGTCACGGGCGAACCGCACAATGTCGTGCACCGTCAGGAAATAGCTCTCGTAGCCCAGTTCGGCGATGAGCTCCAGCTCCTTGTCGATCTGCTTCAGCACCGCCGTTTTCGGACCTTTCGGCCAGCGCCATGCAATGCCTTCATCCGTCAAATGACGTAGCCAGGACGTGGCGGTCTGGCCATGCGGCACCAACTCCCGTGGGTACTGATAACGCAACTGCCCGAGGTCGAAGGTGCACCGCCGGGCAATGGCCAGCGTTTCAACAAGCAAAGCTGGCGGGTAGATCGCTTGCAAAACCTCCAGGCTGCGCACATGCCGCTCGCCATTGGGGTGAAGGCGCAACCCGGCTTCGGCCACCGGCAGGTGATGGCGGATCGCGGTCATGGTGTCCTGCAAGGCCCGGCGGCCACGGGTGTGCATGTGCACATCGCCGCTGGCCACCGCTGGAATTCGCAACGCCCGGGCCAGGGTCAGCAGCGCTTCCAGGCGCCGGGTATCGTCCTGGCCGCAATGCAACTGGACGCTCAGCCACAACCGATCAGCGAAGGTCTGTTGCAGCCAGCGGCCCTGCTCGAAGTCATCGACAGCGTCCGGCACCCACAACACCAACAGCCCTGGCATCGGCTCGCTGAAGTCTTCGCGCAGCACTTGATACTGGCCTTTCTGCGTGCGGCGTCGTGCCTGGGTAATCAATCGGCACAGGGTCTGGTAACCCTCAAGGTTCTCCACCAGCAGCACCAGTTTCGGGCCGTTCTCAATGCGGATTTCGCTGCCGATGATCAGCGGCAGCTCCACCGATTTGGCCGCCTGCCAGGCGCGGACAATGCCGGCCAGGGTGCATTCATCGGTGATTGCCAGCGCCTGATAGCCGTGCTTTTTCGCCCGTTGAAAAAGTTCAAGGGCGCTGGAGGCCCCGCGCTGGAAGCTGAAGTTCGACAGGCAGTGCAACTCGGCATAGTCAATGCTCATGCGAACCAGCCCTGCAGCCACAGCGGGCCGCCCTCACCCACTGCCCGATACGCCCAGCCCTGCTGGCCGGAACGGGTTTCGACCAGGTAATAATCGCGGCGCACGTCGGCGCCGTCCCACCAGCCGGACTCGATGCGCTCCGGGCCCATGAGGATGCGCGTCGACCCTTCGTGGATCGCCTGCGGCTCCGTCAACAACCAGCCCGGACGCTGCACACCCGGCAACCCCGCGCACAGTTGACTGTCGACCCGCGCCTGCCACGTGCACTCAGGGCGATGATCGGCCTGGAAGCGCAAGCCATGCACCGCGTCATCGCCGAGCCGTGCGCGCAAGCGTTCGCGCAGTTGCTCCCAGGGCAAGGATTGCTGCGGGCGGTCGTCGAACAGCTCCTGAAACTGCGGGACGAAGCTCGGCAAGTCTTCGGCACACAGCCGAAAACCGCGCACCGGGGCTTCGACTTGAACCTGTTCCAGTCGTCCCCGGGCCAGTTCGAAGAGCATCGCCGGATCGCGTTCGGCGCTGAGCAGGCCGACCTTGATCACCGAGTCCGGCAAGCCGGCGTGTTCCAGGTGGAGGTCGAATCGCTGCACGCCGCTGTCCCGACCACAGAGAAAGGCCGACAGGTCGCCGGTCAACCGACGCAACGGAAACAGCAGCGCCTGATGCGACTGCACGTCGAAATTGAGTTCGATACGCACGTCGAAACGGTCCGGTGGCAGGTAGAACGCCAAGGCCAGTTGGCGCGCCCCCGTCAACGCGTCCAGATGCTTGAGCACCTGGGCTTCGAAACGCCGGGCAAGGCTCTGTCGTGGCAGCGCCTGCACCTGGCTCAAGGTGCGCAAGCCCATGCGCGACAACGCCGTGGCAACGCCGGACTCCAACCCGATGCGGTCGACGGGCAATTGCCCGAGAGGGTATTGCAAGGCTTCGTTGTCCGGCACCACCAGCCCGTCATACACGTTGGCCAGCACCCGCGCGGCCACCGGGTTGGGCGCGGCGACAATCCGATGACGAAAGCCCAGTTCGCCGAGCTCGGCACGCAACCGCGCTTCGAACGTTGGCCACGGCCCGAACAAGCCCAGGCTGGATTCGATTTCAAACACCACGGCACGCGGGTAATGCACGCTGACCTGAGAGCTGAAGCGATAGGCCCATGCGGCCAGAAACTGTTGCCAGTGTTCGATTTCGGCAGCGTCGTATTCGGCCGTGGCAAAGCCTTTGCTCAAGGCCTGCGCGGCGGTCATTGACTGCCCCGGGCGCAAGCCCAGCGCCCGCGCCGACGCGTTGACCGCTTGCAAAACCCGGCGCTGCGCCGGGCCGGTCAGCAGCGCCAGCGGCTCATCGGGATCGGGACGCTGACGCAGCACCGCGTCCAGCGCCAATTGCGGGAAAAGAATGCACACCCAGCGCATGGCAACCTCAATGCCCCACAGGGAAGGCAATCGGCGCCGAACGCGCCAGCCCGCCCCGGCACTTGAGCACGCGCAATTGCGCAGGCCTGGCGTCGATAGCGATGCGCAGGGCGGCGGGCGAAGGGTTGACGGCTTCATGGATCGAGCGGTAGGCGAACGCCAGGGTCGAGCCGGTTTCCGCCGCCACCTGCAAGCGGCGCAACGCCCGGTCATCGGCGTTGTGCGGCCAGCACAGCACGGCGCCACAACTGCCCGAGCGCAGGCATTGTTCCGTGGCCCACAAGGCATCGCGCTCGCTGGCCTGGATGATCGACAATTGGCGCAGATCGACCCCGGCGTTTTGCCACGCCTGGGGATATGGCACGTGAGGCGGCGCCACCAGCACGATGCGCTCGCCCGCCGCCGACAACCGCGCCAGTGCCGGCCACACCAGTTGCAACTCGCCGACGCCCTGCCCGGCCAGAAGGATTTCGGTCAGTGCCGCTTCCGGCCAGCCTCCGGTGGGCAACGCCGCATCCAGTGCGGCATGCCCGGTGGGTTGTGGGCTGACGGCCGGTGGCGCAGGCCGGCCCTTCCAGACCTGACCGCCATTGAACAGCGTATCCAGCGCAACGACGGCGCCCATCACCCTTGCCTCACCAGACCGCAGAACACCCCTTCGATGGCGAGGTCCTGACCGGGCTGCACGATGATCGGCTGATACGCCGGGTTGCGCGGCAACAGGCGAACCGTGTCGCCGGCCCGCTCGAAACGCTTGATGGTGACTTCACCGTCCAGTCGCGCCACCACGATCTGGCCATTGAGCGCTTCCGGGTTGCGCCGCACGCCCACCAGATCGCCGTCGAGGATGCCGTCCCCGATCATCGAATCGCCCTGAACCCGCAGCATGTAATCCGGCACCCGCGAGAAGATCGACGGATCAAGCAGCAACCGGCTGTGCACCTCGGCATCAGCGCCGATCGGCGCACCCGCCGCGACCCGGCCGAGTACGGGTATGTCCAGCAACTCGGGCCGCGCCGGTTGCCCGAGCAAACGAATACCACGGGCCTGGTGCGGGTTGACCTCGATGAAACCGGCTTCGGTCAGCGCCAGCACGTGCTTGCGCGCCACGCTGCGGGAGGCAAAACCAAAGGCCTCGCTGATTTCAGCGAGGCTCGGGGACTGACCGTGCTCCGCGATCCGGTCGCGGATAAAGGTCAGGATGGCAGTACGGCGGGGAGTTAAAGTCGTCATGGAGTACATTTGTACTCTTTTGGCGTTTTCCTGGCAAGAACCGCCAATCAGCTCAAACCACGGGACGCCAGAAACCCTGCGATGTAATCGATAAACGCCAGCACCTTCGCGGTCGCCCGTCGATGGCTCGGGTACACCGCGAGGATGTGCGGACCAAAGCTGTCCGGATCGATGTCGTAGTCGGCCATCAGCTGCACCAACCGGCCATCGGCAATGTACGGCGCGGCACTCCACAACGGCGTATGCAACAACCCGCGCCCGGCCAGCGCGTTGGCCAGCAGCAGGTCGTAATTGTCGCTGCGCAACCGTGGATTTTGCGGCTGCGGCAGGCTCAAACGCTGGCCGTCGTGCACGACCCACCAGAATTCGCGGCTGAGCAACGGATGGCGATACAGCAGCCATTCATGGTCATCGAGGGTGTGCGGGGTGACCGGCAATGCCTTGCGCGCCAGATAGGCGGGGCTGCCGCACAACGCCAGACGATTACTGCCAACGACGCGGGCGATCAACCCAGGCAAGTCGTCATGGCCTTCGCGCAGGGCCAGGTCGTAGCCGCTTTCCAGCAAATTGACGAATTCATCGCACAGGTCCACCTGCAGATTGATCTGCGGGTATTGCTCGAGAAAACCGCCACACACTTGATCGAGAAATGCCTGCCCATAGGCCAGCGGAGCAGTGATTTTCAGGTTGCCGCGCAGACCATGCTGCAACTGCTCGATTTCTTCGCCGGCCTCCTCCAGTCGCTGCAACACCTGGCGTGCGGTTTCCAGATAGAGCCGCCCGGATTCGGTCAGCAGAATCCGTCGGGTGCTGCGCTCGAACAACCGGGCGCCGAGCTCCGCTTCCAGGTGATTGACCGCTTTGGTCAGGGCCGACGGGGTCTTGCCCAACTGCTCGGCGGCGCGGCTGAAACTGCCCAGTTGCGCCGTGACCACGAACATTTTCAATGCGCCCAGCTTGTCCATACTTTTTCCATTCCGGCAAAAACGTTTTTCGTGAGGAAGGCGTTCTGCTGCGCACAAGCAGCCACTAATCTGGCCATCAGACGCAATAACAAGGAAACATTCAATGAAAAGATTCATCCCGAATCTCTTGATGGCCGCTGTTAGTTTTGCCTCGATGGAAGCCATGGCAGCCACCGATCTGGTGCTGATCAATGGCAAGATTTTCACCGCCGACCGTGCCCAACCGAAGGTGCAGGCGCTGGCCGTACAGGACGGCAAGGTGCTGCAGGTCGGCAGCGATGCGCAGATCAAAGCCTTGATCACGCCCGACACCAAAGTGGTCGACCTCGGCGGTAAAACCTTGATGCCGGGCCTGATCGACACCCATTCCCACGCGATTTTCGGCGGCCTGGAAATGGTCTCGGCCAACATGGAAGACGAGGTGGTCGAGCTCGACGAACTGGAAAAACGCCTGCGCGCCTGGCGTGACGACGGCAAGGCCAAACACGGCGATGTGCTGACCATCGCCGGCATGAGTTCGGTGTACTGGGCCAAGGCCGAAGACCTGGGCAAAAAATTCAGCCACGGTGAATGGGCCAACGTGCCCGTCGTATTCACCGGCAGCGACCACCACACAGCCTGGGCCAACGATTTCATGCTCAAGCGCGCCGGGATTGATGCCGCATTGCTCAAGTCATTGCCTGCCGCCGAAGCGGACACCCTCGGCAAACGTGCCGATGGCACCCCCAACGGTTTCCTGGTGGACGCCGGTTGGGACCGGGTGTCCTCGAAAATACCTGTGCCGAGCTCCGCCGACATGCTCAAGGCCGCCCAATCGGCCGTGCGCTATAACAACAGCTTCGGCATCACCGCATGGATGGACCCCGCCGCCAATGCCGCACCCGGCGAAGCGCTGTTCGCGCTCAAGCCCACGGAGAAAACCGTCGGCGTGCTGCCGGCCTATAAAGCGCTGGCCGAAACCGGTGGCATGACGGTCCACGTAGCCGCCCTGCTGGTGGCCAACTCAAAAAGCGTACCGGCCGATCTCGACACGCTGGACAAGGTTCGCCAGCAATTCCAGGGCATCCCCAACCTGACGCTGCCCGGGGTCAAGATCTTCGCCGACGGCGTGATCGAATTCCCGGCTCAGAGCGCGGCGATGATCGACCCTTACAACAACTCGCACAAACAGGGCGAGTTGCTGATCGATCCGAAGCATTTCGGCGAACTGGTCAGCGCCATCGACCAGCGCGGCTGGCTGGTGCACATCCATGCCATCGGCGACCGCGCGGTGCGTGAGGCGCTGAACGGCATCGAACAGGCGCGCAAGGATCGCCAGAGCGGTGTGACGCACTCGATCACCCACCTGCAAATCGTCAATCCGAAAGAGTTTGCGCGGTTCAAACCGCTGAACGTCATCGCCTCGATGCAACTGCTGTGGGCCTCGGCCGACGACTACACCACGGACATGATCAAGCCTTACGTCAGCGCCCTCGCCTTCCGCTATCAATACCCGGCGCATTCGCTGCTCAAACAGGGTGCGACCATCTCGGGGGCGAGTGACTGGCCGGTGTCTTCGCCCAACCCGTGGAACGCCATGGCCCAGGCCATCACTCGCGTCGGGCCATTGGGCGTGCTGAACATCAAAGAAGCTGTGGATCGCGAAACGATGTTCTACGCCTATACCCTGAATGCCGCGCGCACCATCGGCCTGGAGAAGCAGATCGGCTCGCTGACTCCAGGCAAGCAAGCTGACTTTATCGTGCTGGACCGCGACGTCTTCACCGTCGACAACAAGGCCCTGAGCGACACCCAAGTGCTGCAAACCTGGTTCGCCGGGCGCGAAGTCTACGCACCGACCCTCTAATAAAAACCCGCTGTAATCCGCTGCCCGATCCCACGCTCGACGTTGGGGTTTGGCGCAGCTTTGCCACAGAAAAACTGCCCATAACAATCACAATATCGGGACTGCATTCATGAAAGCTTTCACCCTGTTCGCCCTTGGCTCCTTGAGTCTGCTGCCGTTGAGCAGCCAGGCCATCGTCTTGAACGACGACTTCTCCGTACTGGTGGACCTGACCCTGGCGAGCGATTACCGCACCCGCGGCATTTCGCAAACGCTCAATGACCCCGCCGTGCAAGCCGGTGTGACCCTGGCGCACAGCACGGGTTTATACGTGGGTGCCTGGAGTTCCAACGTCGACTTCGGCGGCGACCTGAAAACCCGCCAGGAAGTGGATTACTACGGCGGCTGGCTCTGGGAAGCGACCGAGGACGTCAACCTCGACATCGGTTACCTCAAGTACACGTACCCGAAAGAAAGCCAGTTCAACCAGAGCGAGGTCTACGGCATTCTCAGCGCCTACGGGGTGAAACTCGGCGCTTATTACTCCGACGATGCACCGGGAGTCGATAGCAAGCAGAACTCGCTGTACAGCTATGTCGGTTACGAAACCCAGTTGCCTTATGACACTGGCCTGAAACTGCGCTACGGCAACATGGACTTCAAAGACCCGCACCTGTACTCGAGCTCCGGCCATGCCGAGGACTCGTACCGCGAATGGGAAGTCAAACTGACCCACGAACTGGCCGGGGTGATGCTGGGCCTGAGCTACATCGACACCGACCTGTCGAAAAGCCAATGCACCAGCAACTGGGGCTACGACGACGTGTGCAGCGCCACCGTGGTGGCGAGTGTCAGCAAGTCTTTCTGACCCACACAGCTCCCCCATTGATTCAAGGGTTTCAGCAAATCCTTCTGACCACACAATTCCACTGTGGGAGCGAGCTTGCTCGCGAAGGCGGTTTAACATTCAACATCAATGTTGACTGAGCCGCCGCTTTCGCGAGCAGGCTCGCTCCCACATTGATTGGCGTGGTGTCAGCAAATCCTTCAGGCCCACACGCTCCCACATTAGATATTTGTAGTTTCAGGGGTGAGTTGTGCCAGGTAGGGCCACGGGTAGATGCCGCGTTCGTGGCCATCGCTGAAGATCAGTTGCACGCCATAGCCTTGAGGATTCAACTCGACCACACGGATTCGCGGATCAACCTTCACCGTCAGCCCTTGCAGCCGAAATGCCCGGCATTGCGAGCACGGGCACTGACGCCTCAGTTCAGCATGATCCAGCCGTTGCTCACGCCCATCCGGCCAGTTCAATCGCAGCTGCTGTTTACTCTGGGAATTACCCACCGCCACCGGGTTCACAGCAGCTGACTCAAGGCAATGCGCACGGCTTTGCGGACTTCCGGGTCACCGTCGTCTTGTGCGGCCTGCAAGGGGGCAATGGCGCCTTTATCGTTCAATTCTCCGAGGGCCAGCGCGGCTTCCTTGCGCAGATTGCTGATGCGATGGCCGAGGGTTTCAATCAGGCCGTTCAGGGCCGGGACGTAACGCAAGCGGCCGAGGCTGCGAGTGGCGCGCAGGCGGACTTGCCAATAGTCGTCGCTCAAGGCTGCGACCAGTGCGCTGCCTGCATCAATGTGGCCGACTTTGCCCAACGTAGTCGCGGCTTCTTCGCGCACTTGCCAGGCATCGTCTTGCAAGGCTTGGCGCAGCGCGGGTAGCACATGAGCGTCGGACGCCAGACCGAGGGCACCGGTGGCGGCGCGACGGACTTCGGTGTCCGGGTCGGCGCTGGCCAATCTCGCCAACGCCGGCAACGCGTCGAGGTGTTTGAGCCAGCCGAGAACGCCCACCGCCTCACGACGAACGCTGGCGTCTGCATCGTTCAACGCGGCTAAAGCGGCCGCGGCAGCCTCCGGAAAGCGCAACTCACGCAACGCCCTGAACGCGGCAATGCGCACACGGGCCTCGGCATGCCCGGCCCACGGCAGAATCACCCGACCCGCGGCTTCGCTTTTGAGCAAACTGAGGCTCTGTGCGGCGGCCGCTTGCACGGCCGACGAGGGATCGGTCAGCGCCTGGCACAGTGCTTCAACCACGGCTTGCTCCTCCCAGGCCTCGAGCAAACGCGCGGCTTCGGCGCGGACTGCTTCGTTCGGATCTTCAGCCAGTCGATTGACCAGCCACAACAAGCCGTCCGGTTCTTCAAGGTCGGCCAGCTCGATCAGCGCGATGCGGCGCACGCCGGGGTCGTCATCAGTCAGGCGCGGTTGCAGGGCAAGGATTTCGTCGTTGTCGGTTACATCGAATAGAGAGGTCATAGGGCAAATCGCGGCAGTTTGTTTTCAGGGGGCAGTCCGAGAGGGTTCAGGCGCGGGAGCTGCCGACCGTCTTCGTGACGCAGTAATTCGAGGCAATGGCGCTTCAGGCGAGAGAATTCATGGCTTGTCACCAGTTCGGTGGTGCGGGGCCTTGAGAAGTCGAGGCGCAGGTCTTCGATGATCCGGCCGGGCCGCGAGCTCATGACCAGCAGGCGATCCGCGAGGAACAACGCTTCGTCGATGTCATGGGTGACAAACACCACGGTGGTGCGAATCCGCGTCCAGATGTCGAGTAGCAGTTCCTGCATGTTCAACCGGGTCAGTGCGTCGAGGGCGCCGAAGGGTTCGTCCATCAGCAACAGGCGCGGGCGGTTGATCAGCACCCGGGCGATTTCCACCCGTTGCTGCATGCCGCCGGAGAGCTGGTCCGGCCAGCGCTCGGCAAAATCTTCGAGGCCCACCAAGGCAAGGATTTCATCGGCGGCTGTATGGCGTTCAGCCTTGCCGATGCCGCGCATCTTCAGGCCGAACGCAACGTTGTCGCGAACGGTTCGCCACGGGAACAACGTGTGGTGCTGGAACACCATGCCGCGCTGCGGCGACGGGCCCAAGACATTCGCACCATCGACTTTCACGGTTCCGGCGCGCAGTTGCAGATGCCCCGCCAGCGCACCGAGCAAGGTCGATTTGCCGCAACCGGACGGCCCGAGAATGCACACGAACTGCCCCGCTTCAATCTGGCAGTCCAGGCCTTGCACGGCTTCGAAGGCCTGCGGACCCTCTCCGAGGACGATGGACAACTGGCGAATATCGATCCGCCCTTCCGGGGTTTGCATCACGCTCATCAGGCTTTTCCTCGTGGTCGGTGCCACGGCGTGAACAGCCCGCCGAGACGTTTGATCAGCAGGCTGCTGCCCATCCCGAGCACACCGATCAGCAACATGCCGACCACGATGTCGGCGTAGTTCTGGATGGTGTAGGACTCCCAGGTGTAATAGCCGATGCCGTACTGGCCGGAGATCATTTCCGCCGTCACCAGGCAGAACCACGAGGTGCCCATGCCGATGGCGAGGCCGGTGATGATGCTTGGCGCCGCCCCTGGCAGGATCACTTCCAGCAGAACCGCCCGACGCCCTGCCCCGAGGCTTTTGGCCGAGGCGATCAGGCGAGGGTCGACGCCTTCAACGCCGTGCACGGTATTGAGCAGAATCGGGAACAGCGCGCCGGTGAAGGTGATGAAGACCATCGACAGTTCCGAGGATGGGAACATCAGGATCGCTAGCGGAATCCAGGCAACGGCGGGGATTGGCCGCAGGACTTCCAGTGGCGGCAGCAGCACGTCTTCAGCCCATGTCGAGCGGCCGATGGCCAAGCCGAGGGCGATGCCGATGATCAGCGCCGCGAGGTAACCGGCGAAGACCCGGCTGAGGCTGCTGCTCAGGTGTTGGCCGAGTTTGCCGGAATCACCGAGGCCCAACGCAGCCTGGATGACAGCCACTGGCGTCGGGACGTTGGCGAAAGTAATCAGGCCGAGGTTCCAGTGGTGGCTGGCGGCGAGTTGCCAGAACAGCAGGCAGAGCAGCAGCGAAGCGGCTCTGGGGATCCAGCGTGCATAGGATCGATACACAATTCTTCCTCTTAACCGGGATCACTGTGGGAGCGAGCTTGCTCGCGATAGCGGACTGACATTCAACATTGATGTCGACTGCTCCAACGCTATCGCGAGCAAGCTCGCTCCCACAGGGGAAATGCGGTGTGTTTGGGTTAGCGGGCGGCAACGGCCTGGGTGGTGGCTTCGCTGAAGTCGAAGACTTTTCCGCCCTGAGTCGTGGCAAATTGTTGAGCCTGGCCTTTGAGCAGGAACGCGCTGAGGCGTCCTTTTGCATCACTGGCAAACCACGCCTGATCCGCCAGTAACTTGATCCCGCTGTCGCTGGCTTGGGCGTACACCGCACGGATGTTTTTGCCTTCCGACTTCAAACCGGCCAACGCGGTGAAGGCCGCTTGCGCCGAGGCGTACTGTCGGACTTTCGGTTCGCCGCGCACCCAGATTTCCGCGACATGGCTGAAGTCGGTGATCGCCTGGCCATTCGATGCATCAACCGCTTTCAACGGCGTTTGTCCGTAGTTGGCCAGTTGCGCGGTGTAATCCAGATTTGAAGCCTTGAACGCAGCACGGATGTATTGATCGTCGATAAAGGTCGTGAGATCGAGACCACGATCAGCCTTCTTCAATAATTTGAGCGTATCGATGGCGGTACCCACGGCTTGACGGTATTCCGGCTTCCAGCTCAGGTCGCGGGTTTGCACGCCCAACGGACCATGGAAAAGATAATTGACCTCGGCATCGACGCCAGTGACCTTGGCAATCAGTTCACTGTATTTCTCCGGTTCTGCCGCCAGCAACTGATTGGCCTCGATGCTCGCCCGCAGATAGGCGACGACGATCTCCGGGTACTTCTTCGCGTACGCCTGATCCACCAACGCGCCGTGGAAGGTCGGTGCGCCGGCCTGGGCACCGTCGTAAATCTTGCGCGCGAAACCACGGCTCGGGAACAGTTCAGCAAACGGCACGAAGTCGGCGTGGGCATCGATTTTTCCGGCTTGCAACGCGGAGCCTGCGACTTCTGGCGGCTGGGCGATGATGTTGACGTCTTTGAGCGGATCCCACCCCTGAGCGGCGACGGCGCGCAGCAACATGCCATGGGCGGTCGAGGCGAACGGCACGGAAATGGTTTTGCCCTTCAGCTCCGACAAGGACTGCACACCCGAAGCGCTCGGCACCACAATGCCGTTGCCGCTGCCCTTGATGCTGCCCGAGAGCACGCTGATGAACAGGCTGTGCTTGCCGGCGGTTTCGAACGCCACGCCGTTGAACGCGCCGGGGAAATCGGCCATGGCGCCGAAGTCGAGTTTGCCGGCGACCATCTCGTTGGTCAGCGGTGCGCCACTGGTGAAGTTTTTCCACTCCACTTCATAGTTGGCGTCTTTGTATTGGCCGCCGTGAGGCAGGTATTTGTCGAGCAGGCCGAGCTCACGAATCAGCAATCCGCCGGCGGCGCAATTGATGGTGGTGTCCTGGGTGCCAATGGCAATGCGGATGGTTTCGGCGGAGGCCGACAGGGTGAATGAGGCCAGTACCAGACCGGCGAATGCTGCACGCAACATGGGTATATCCCCTCGAATCATTTGTTGGATGTTCGTCTCCGCCACGATCAGGGCGTGGTGGGAAACGAGGGGTGGTTTTCAATTCAGCGTCCGGGGTTTGCGGATGGCTTTTTTGGAGCTGTCAAAGATCCGATGTAGGAGTGAGCCTGCTCGCGATAGCGGTGGCACATCCAACATCTCATTGCCTGAATCATCGCTATCGCGAGCAGGCTCACTCCTACAGGGACTGTGTTTCAACGGAGCAAATAAGGTATTTCAACTTTCACCGCCCCGGTCGGGCAGTCCTTTTCACAGGGCATGCAGTACCAGCATTCATCAAACGCCATGTAGGCTTTTTGGGTGGCCGGGTTGATCGCCAGCAGGTCCATCGGACAGACGTCGACGCACACGGTGCAGCCTTTGTGGGCGATGCAAAGATCCTCGTCGACCGTGACCGGTGCGTTGGAACGGAAGAAGATTTCCTGGGGTTGATAGGCCATCGGGCAGTCTCTCTGTTAATGATGCTCAGGCGGCAAAGGCACCGACGCGCAACCGGTCGTAGGCCTGCATTTCTTCGGCATCGAGCGGGATGATGTAAGGCTCGACGGCTTTCTTGAAACTGGTCATCTGGCCGTCGTCACCCTTTTTCAGGTGGCAATGGCAGAACCAGTCGCCGTCATTGCGTTGCGGGTGGTCGACCCGATAGTGGTAAAGCCCCCAGCGACTTTCGGCGCGGTACAAGGAGGCGCGGGCGGCCATTTCGGCGCAGTCGCGGATCATGCTGACTTCCATGGCGCGCATCAGTTCGTGGGCGTTATGGGCCTTGATTTGATCGAGATCACGCTGGATATCGCTAAAGCGTTGCAGGCCGATTTGCATCTTCCTGGTCACTTTCGGCGGTTGCAGGTAGTCGTTCACGAAACGTCGCAGCTTGTATTCGACTTGCGCGGGCGGCAGGCCGTGTTCGCGGTCAAGTGGCGCGTAGACCCTCTGTTTTTCCGTTTCGATCTGTTTGGCATCGACGACTGAGAACTCGCGTCCGGCGACGAAATCCGCTGCGTTGGTGCCGGCAAACCAGCCATAAGTAAACGCACCTAGCATGTAGTTGTGTGGCACCGCCGCCATGTCACCGGCCGAATACAAACCTTTGACCGACGTCTCGGCTCGCTCGTTGACCCACACACCGGACGCCGAATGTCCGCTGCAAAAACCGATCTCGGAAATGTGCATCTCAACCATCTGCGTGCGGTAATCGTTGCCGCGATTGGCGTGAAACTGGCCGCGACTCGGACGTTCGTTGCTGTGCAGGATCTCTTCGATGTTCTGGATGGTTTCCTCGGCCAAGTGGTCAAGTTTGAGGAACACCGGACCGTTGCCGCTTTCGAGTTCCTGGTGGAACTCCCACATCATCTGGCCGCTCCAGTAGTCGCACTCGATGAAACGTTCGCCTTTATTGTTGGCGGTGTAACCGCCCAAGGGTCCGGTGACGTAGGCGCAGGCCGGGCCGTTGTAATCCTTGATCAGCGGGTTGATCTGGAAGCATTCCAGGTTCGCCAGTTCAGCCCCGGCGTGATACGCCATGGCATAACCGTCGCCAGCATTGGTCGGGTTTTCGTAGGTGCCCATCAGGTAACCCGAGGACGGCAATCCCAGGCGCCCCGCGGCGCCGCAGCACAAAATCACCGCTTTAGCCTTGATCACATGGAAGTCGGCGGTGCGGCAGTCGAAACCCATCACACCGTTGACCGCGCCCTCTTCGTCCGTCAGCAATCGGGTACACACCAGGCGATTGGTGATGCTGACCCGAGCCCGTTTCAATTGGCGATACAGAACCTTTTTGATGTCGTGCCCTTCCGGCATCGGCAGCACGTAGGCACCCATGTGATGGACCTTTTTCACCGCGTAGTCACCGGTTTCGTCTTTCTCGAACTTCACGCCCCAGCGGTCCAGTTGCGAGAGGGTTTCAAAACTGTGGGTGGCGTAGGCGTACACCGCCGCCTGATTGACGATGCCGTCGTTGGCGATGGTGATTTCCTTGGTGTACTGCTCCGGCGTCGAATGGCCAGGAATGATCGCGTTGTTCAGGCCGTCCATGCCCATGCTGATCGCGCCGCTGCGCTTGACGTTGGCCTTGTCGATCAACAACACGCGCAGATCGCGGTTGCGTTCCTTGGCCTTGATCGCCGCCATCGGCCCTGCCGTGCCACCGCCGATCACGACGATGTCGTATTCCTGCTCCAACGTGCTTCTGGTTATTGAACTGTGCGTCATGCCTGCGCCCCTTTTTGCCGGTCGATCCGCAGGCGGTACTGGAAGGCATCGCCACGGTAGTAAAGGTGTTCGAAGTCCACGGGCTGGCCGCTGGCGTCGTGGGTCAGGCGCTCGATGCGCATGATTGGCGAACCCGGTTCGACGTTGAGTGCCTGGGTCAGGTCGCTGTCGGCCAGGACCGCGTCGATGGCCAGATCGGCGTGGCCAAGGGCCAGGCCGCAGTCGTTTTCAAGAATCAGGAAGATGTCGCGAGTGACCAGATCAGCCTTCTCCAGCCGTTCGCCGAGGCTTTTGGGCAGGTAGGTGATTTCCAGCGAGATCGGCTCGCGATTGATCAGCCGCACCCGTTTGATCTGGGCCACGGTTTCCCCTTCGGCGACCTGCAAGCGTTCGGCGACGAGTTTGTCGGCGGCGATGAATTTGAAGCTGCGCAGTCGGTTGATCACCTCGTAGCCGCGACCGGTCATGGACTCGGCCAGGCCTTGCAGGGTGCTCACGTTCTGGAAGGTTTTGGGTTTGGCGACGAAGGTGCCTTTGCCGTGGATCTTGAAGATCAGCCCTTCTTTCTGAAGATCACCCAAGGCTTGGCGCACGGTGATGCGGCTGACTTTGAACAGCGCGCCAAGTTCGCTTTCGGAGGGCATCTGGCTGTCTTGCGGGTATTCACCGTCGAGGATGCGGGCGCGTAGCACGTCGCGTAACTGGGTGTGCAGAGGGACGCTGCTGAGGGATAGAACGTTATCAGTCATGGAAGATCACTTGTTATAACGAGTTATGACGTGATCTTAGAGAGAAGGTGCGGGGGTTGAGAAATACTGTTTGAGCATAAGGTTAGAGCGGCTCGCAAAACGAACCTGCCGAGGCAGTTTTTGTGGCGAGGGAGCTGTGAAACTCAGGTGCGCTTGAGGATCTGGTCCATCACCCAGTCGGTTTTCAGGGCTTGCGCTGCCACCGCCGGGTGCTGCGCTTGACCGCGAATGTGCGCGTTCATGCCCAGCACGTGGTGCCACTGGATGTGCTCGTGATGGTCGATGTGCAGGCTGAGCTGTTCATCCGCCTGGAGCTGCACGGGATGCTCGTCGAACACCGAAAAGCTGATCCGCCCTTGGCTGCCAATCACCTCGACCCGATCCTCCCGACGATCCGCCACGAAGTTCCAGCAACCCATGCCCGTCGCGCCGGACGCAAACCGCCACGTCGCACTGACCGCGTCTTCGGCGGCATACAACCCGGCCTGTCGCGCCGTGAAACCGGCCACTTCAGTGATGTCGCCAAGCAGGTACTGGAACAGATCAAACCCGTGGCTGGCGAGGTCCACGAAGTAGCCGCCACCGGCAACGCCGGGGTCCGTGCGCCAGTTGTGCGCGCCGCCCAGATCGACGGGTGACGGGGCTTTGGTGAGGGTCCAGGTCAGGTGCCGGACCTCGCCGATCCGCCCCGCTTCCAGCCACTGCCGCACGTGCTGGAAGCGCGGCAGCGAGCGTCGGTAGTAGGAAACGAACAGGTGCAATCCGGCGTCAGCAAAGACCTGGTGCATTTCGCGGCTTTGCCCGGCATTCAGCGACATCGGTTTTTCGACGCAGCAATGTTTGCCGGCGGCGGCCACCATCAGGCTGTAGGCGTGGTGACTGTCGGGTGGCGTGGCGATGTACACCGCGTCCACCTCGGGGTCATTGATCAGCGCTTGCGCGTCGGTGTACACCCGGTCGATGCCATGGCGCGTGGCGTAATCCGTCACCGCCTCCAGACGCCGCCCCATCACCGCTACCAATGCCGAACCGGGCGCCTTGTAAAAGGCCGGCCCGCTCTTGCGCTCAGCGACGCTGCCACAACCAATCATGCCCCACCGCACCACGTCCATGTTCACGTCCTGTTGGTTAGCCGATACGCAAGGCGCGCAAGTCCAGATGACCGTCCTTGAGCGGCGGGCACCAGTAGTAGCCGCCGGTGATCGGGCGGCTGATACGGTACAGACCGTCAGTGATGCCGTCTTCCAGACCACTCATGCGCCGCAGTTGCGCTTCGAAAGCGTCGAGGGAAAAGCCGAACGCGAGGAACATCAGGCCGGCGCGATCCCCTTCGATCCAAGGCATCGAGCGGCGCACCACGAACGCCTCGGGGGCGAAGCTTTCCTGGGCGGTGCGCTTGACGTGGGCCGAGACTGGGGCGTCATCGAGTTCTTCGTTGTCACTCAATCGACGGCCCATGATGTTGTCTTTTTCATGGGACGGCAGCGCGTGGAAGCCCTTGAGGTCATGCTGCCACTGCTGGATCGCGGCAAAGCTGCCACCGACCAAGCCGTCAGCGCCTTCGCCCAACAGGGCCGCGGCGACAGCGGCGTCGTCGTGCGGGTTTTCGGTGCCGTCTTCGTAGCCGGTCAGATCGTGGCCCGTCATGTGGCGGAAGGTTTCGTTCATCTGCACCAGGCGCAGGGCCGGTGCCAGCGCGGCTTCGATGGCTTGGCTGCGGTTGAGCAACTCACCCCGGTCGACGCCATGCAACCAGCACCAGAGTGCGTGTTGCGTCGACGGGTTGTCGACGCCCACACCGGTCAGTGCCGGAAAGGCACGCAGGCCATCGACCTTTGCGTGTAACGCCTTGACCAGCGATTCCCCGAAACCGACGACAGCCGATTTTCCGTCCACCAGTTGCATCAAGTTGTCGAGCGCGACAGGCAAGGCTTCGACGGATTCAAGGGCGAAGAACATATGACGGGCTTGAGGCGGAACGGGGGTGGCGAGAATGCCCGGCTGGTAATAGCTCATATGAACTCCTTGAAAAAGAGCACGGAGTTTAACCGGGGAAAGACCATTTGTGTGCACCGTCCCTTAGCAGCCTCGCGTTGCTCGTCAGTTGCTCCAGGGGGTCAGGGGGTCGAGGTGTGGGGTTTCGTTGCGGAATGCGCTAGGGCTCATGCCAGTCCAGCGTTTGAAGGCGCGGCGGAAGCTGCGTACGTCGCTGTAGCCAACTTCTTCGGTGATGCGTTCGATAGACATGTCCGGGTTGGCCAGCAGGCTCATGGTGCGGGCCTGGCGCACTTGTTCCAGCAAGGTTTCGAAGGTCAGCGCGTGTTCGGTGAGGCGGCGGCGCAAGGTGCGGCTGCTCATGTTCAAGTCGCCGGCGATTTTCTCGATGTGACTGCCCTCGGCCAGGTCCCGGGCAATCGCCCGTTCCACAGCCTGGATCAAGTCCATTTTCTGGTGCACTTGCGCGGCTTCCAGCTCCAGTAATTTGACTGCCTGACGCAAGGCCAGGGAATGGTGATTGGGCAAGCGAACATCGAGCCAATGCCCCGCGATCACCATGCGATTCTGCAAGCATCCGAAGCGCACGTCCGGCCCCATCACCCGCGAATATTCGCCGAGATAATCCGGCGCCGCGTGCATGAACTCCACCGCCATCGGCTTGAAATCCGCCCCGACCAACGCCCGGCCATACACCAGCAGACTGGCGAAAAACTCCTCGACCGCAAACAGTTGCACATCGGCGAACGGCAAGCGGCATTCAACGTCGACAAACACCCGCCCCCCCGCCTCTTCCACGCTCGACACGACAATCCCGCCGGAGGTGTGCTGATGCCGAATGCCCAGTTCAAAAGCATCACGCAGGGTCTTGCACAGCGACAACACATGACCCAGCAACCCCAGCGTGCCGAGCACATTCTGCGCCCCGACCCACAAGCCCAGGCCCTGATTGGGCAAGGCTTTGAGTGCGCGCTGAATCATCGCCACGGCCTGCCGATAGGAAATCCGTTGCGCCGGGTCCTGGAGATCTTCAAAGGTAAAACCCAGCCCTCGGCACAGGCTGTCAGGGTTGATGCCATTTTGCTCGGCGACTTCGGCGAGGGTTTGCAGGAGAAACGGCGACACCAGCGCCAGTTCAAAGGTGGGATCAGTCACTTTCATTTGCATGGGGCTGTGCATTCCGGGGCGAACTGCATTCTTATTTTTGTTACCGGTTATGTCGAAGGAAATTAGCACAGGGTTTAAAGGCTGTCCGCAGAAGTCCCCCTAAATGGCCGCCAATACCCTGCCTTGCACGGCAAGGACAGCTTATTTCTATGTTGCGGCCCTCGTATGGACGCAGGACAGCCCGCTAACAATAATAATGAGTACACCCATGATCCCGACCCGCACGAGATTTCCCCTACTGGTCATCAGCCTGGCGGGCGTCTGCGCCGCTCATTCGGCGCTGGCCACCGAGGCTGGCGTGGACAACATCGGCACCGGCACCGACGGTTTTTTCATGTTGCCGCTGTCGCCCGACAGCCTTCCGGACAACATGGTTGCGTTCAACCTCTACTACAACCACTACACGTCGACGAAGCTGAACATCAGCTCGCTCGGCGGCAAGGTGCCGGACGTCGATATCGAATCCACGGCCGTCATTCCGCGCCTGGATTACCTCAGCCCGGTGCGGGTGTTCGGCGGCCGGTTGGCGGGCTACATCGCGCAGCCCTGGCTCAAGCAGGAAGTCGCGGTGTTCGGCTTGCACGACACCCGCGAAGGCATGGGCGACACCACCGTCGCACCGATCATTCTGTGGGACATGGGGCCTAACCTGACCCTCGGTGCCGCCCTGGAAATCACCGTGCCGACCGGCGAATACAGCGTCGATCGCCTGGCCAACACCAGCAACAACTTCTACACCTACAAACCGTTGTTCTCCTTCACTTGGCTGCCAACGGAAAATACTGAGATGTCGATGAAGACGACGTACAGCTTCAATGGCAAAAACAAAGACACCGATTACGAGTCAGGGCAGATTTTCCACTTCGATTATTCGGCCAGCTACAAAATCACCGACAACCTGATGCTCGGGTTGAATGGCTACTACCTCAAGCAAACCACCGACGACAAACAGTTCGGCCACACCGTGCAGTTCAATGGTGAGAATGTGAATGACGGCGTACGCGGCCAGGTGTTTGCGATCGGTCCGGCTTTGCACTGGACCTTTCTTGAATACGCCAGTGCGGAAATTCGCTGGGCCAAGGAGTTTGATGTGGAGAACCGGCCGGAAGGGGAAATGCTTTGGGCCAAGGTCAGTATTCCTTATGCGTTTTGACTGAACGACCGCCTTCGCGAGCAAGTCGAACCGTCGCACAGCCGCTCCCACATTTGGAATGCATTCCCTGTGGGAGCCTGCTCGCGAAGGCGATAGGCCAGACACCAGAAAACCTTCAGTAATACACCGGCCAAGAGTCGACGATCCGCCCACCCCGAACCGCCAGCACATCCCCAAACTGCAACAACACTGACTCCGTCTGGGTCGGCCGCAAAAACACCTGGTCCTCAACCCCAAGCCCCACCGCCGCCGAACCATTGACCATTTCCTGATTCGAGCTGCGGCCATACACCCCGTTACTCTGCAACCCCGATGGCGATTCAAACTCCGCCATCCAGTTACCGCCATAAATGAAAAACGTTTCGCGCTGATTGGTGTCCCACCACGAGAACAGCCGGGACTTGTCATCCAGCGCCGGAATGTTCACCGCCCCGGTGCTTTTCAACACCGGCGTGGCGATAAAAGCCGCAGGCACATGCTCTACCAGCGACGGCAAATCGTAATGTGTCGGCTTGAGCATCGCCGTCCCCACCGAAACCTCACTGCTGAGCCGTTCATGCTCATGCATGCGATAACTCGGGCTGCCAGCAGTGTTGAGGGTCAGCCCTTCATGCCACAGTCCGGGATATTGCTGACGGGTGAAGTCGACGCAGCGGTTGTAAATCACCATCACGTTGGCGAACAGTTCTTCGGGCGAGCCCAATATCCCTGGCACGCCCATGCCCACAAACGGGTCGTAGCCCATGAACCCGGCGAACTCCAGGTGCTGAGGATTTTTGCTGATCAGCGCCAACATCGGCCCGAGCATAGCCGCATCACTCACACCACCGCGGTGCAGCCCCACATCCAGTTCGATATTCACCCGCAATCGCGTGCCCAACCCCTGCGCCAGCGTGAGGTATTGTTGAAGTCGTTCAGGCGTATCAAGCAACCATTGCAATTGCTGCGACGGATCGAAAGGCCCTTTGTGCGACTGATAAAACAACTCGGCCGAACGCACCGGCAGCGGCTTGCCCAACAGAATGTCGGACTCGGGAAACTGCAGCGCATCATGATTGAGAAACGGCTGATGAAACGACATCAACCGTTGCGTGCCCGCGCGCTTGGCGATGTAGGCCAGCAGCCCCGGCGCCGGCAGTGATTTCTCCACCAGGCGCAGGTGCTTGCCGCCCCGCTTTACCGACAACATCACCTCATCGATGTTGTGATCCAGCCGATCAAGATCGATCAGCATCACCGGCCGCATCGGCCCGTGTTCCTTGAGTTCGCTGTTCAGCGTATGAAAATATTCGCTGTACGGCGCGCCTCGGTCACCCGGCCGCAACCACGCCCCCACACCCGCCAGCAACACGCCCATGCCGGCAGCGCCCATCAGAAAATTGCGTCGATTGACCGCCATCAGCTCACCCCCAGAATCGATGACAAGTGCGCATTGAGGAATTTGCCGCTGGGGTCCAGTGCCTCCCGGACTTCGATAAATTCCTGCCAGCGCGGGTACAGCGGCTGCAGGTTTTTTGCGTTGAGCGTGTGCAATTTGCCCCAGTGCGGCCGGCCGTTGTACTTCCAGAAAATCGGCTCGATAGCCGCGAAAAAGTTGTGATGGTCCATCTGATAATGCTGGTGAACAGAGATCGAGCAACTGTCGCGGCCTTCGAACATGCTCAGGGGAATGTCGTCGGCTTTGACGTAGCGGTATTCAATCGGAAACCAGGTGCGCAGGTCTTTGTCCTGAATCAGCTTGAGGATTTCGCGCAGGCACGCCGGGCCGTGTTCGGCCGGCACTGAATATTCCATTTCGTTGAAACGCACCGTGCGCACGTTGGCGTAGATGTCGAACGAGTCGCCCACCCGGTCATCAAAACTGGCGAGGTGGCGCAGGCTGTTGAGCATCGTGCGGCGCAGGTCCGGGAAGTCGCTGCCGTACTTGTCGATCTTCTCGATCAGCGTGACGAACTCATTGCCGCCCTCCTCATCCGCCGGAATCGGTGGTGTCGCCGGGTCGGTGGTTTCGTTGAGGGCAATCGACAAGGCGTAGTCGGAATGGGTCACCACGAGCATTTCCCAGTGCTGGTTTTCCCGGGTGTTTTTGTCGAGGTCTTCCAGCAGTTCTTCAGTTTTGGCGATCCACTGCCGCTCCCTCAAGCGATACGCCGGGCGGTTTTGCAGACGGATTTTCGTCGCCACCCCAAGCGCACCGAGGGACACCCGCGCCGCGCTGAACACCTCTGGATGACGTGTGCTATCGCAGTCCAGCACCTCGCCCGTGGCCGTCACCCATTGCAGGCCGCAGACGTGGGCGGAATAGGACTGGAAGTGCTTGCCGGTGCCGTGGGTCGAGGTGGAGATCGCGCCGGCGAGGGTCTGGTAATCAATGTCAGCCATGTTTTGCAGGGCCTGGCCAATGTCCTTGAGCGGTGGGCCCATGCGCGACATCGGTGTGCCGGCAGCGAACTCGGCTTGCAGGGTTTTCGCGTCGTGATCGAGCAACCCGGTGAAATAACTCAGGGACAGCAACGTGCCGTCGGTGGGCACCAGCGCGCTGAAGGAATGCGCCGAACCCACCGGGCGAATCTTGCCCGTGGCCTGGCGCACAACCTCGGTCAATTCATCGAGGTTCTTCGGTGCCAGCCGCGCCGTCGGCAGGCAACTCTGGCCCCCCGACCAGTTACGCCAGGGGATCAGCCGTGGCGCGCGCAGCAGTTCGGCCAGCGCCGGTGTTGAGCCGAGCGCGGTAAAGGCGCCAATGACACTCGCCCGTTGCAACAACTGACGCCGTGTTAAGTCCATCGTCATGAATCGCACCCTGTCGTTCTTATTGTGGGATGTGCTGGCCGGACATGAAGCTGATCAGCGCCAGGAACTGTTCCTCTGAACACTGCACGCACTGGCCCATCGGCGGCATGCCGTTGTAGCCGTTGATCGCGTGATCGAGCAGCGTGTCGGCGCCTTGCAGGACCCGAGGCTCCCAGGCTTTGCTGTCGCCGGTCAGCGGCGCGCCGGCGGCCGGGTTGGCGTGGCAGAGCTTGCAACTGTTGTCATAGACCTGCGCCAGCTCGGTGTCGGCGGGCCTGGCGGTGGCCGCGTCAATGTGCGTCGCCGGGCTTTTCGGGTCTTCGCCACACCCTGCGAGCAACATCGCGACCCCCACCAAGGCAAAACAAAGGCTAGGCTTTTCACTGGAACGGCGTGCCCGCATGGTGTTCCTCTCATGGGGCGCCCGGTCAGCCGGGTGCACCGTTTACTGTTGTGATCAAGGAGAACTCCACACTAAGGCACCCGGCGTGGGCGGGTTGAGGGCATTGGGGGCCAACAAGGGGGGCTTCTGAGGCCATGACCGATGCGCCGTGAAATCCACGCGCCATTACCCACCGGCACAAAACGCTGAGATGAGTCATGACAAGCGAGGCAGAGGTCTGCTAAAACGATTCATCAGTGCATGACCCAATCCAGAGGGGGTAGCGACATGACCACAGCCAACATTCTCGACAACCTGTTTCCAAGCCTCGCCGACATCCCGGAAAAGTACCGCCTCGACGGCCAGACCGAGCAGCGCGACTATCTGGTCGATGGCGAACTGAAAACCTGGCACGGGCCGCTCGCCCAGGTCCGCAGCCCGGTGTACCTGGCCGGTGCGAATGGCGACGAACAAGTGATCCTCGGCAGCACACCGCTGCTCGATGCCGAGACGGCTTTGACCGCGCTGGACGCCGCCGTCCGAGCCTATGACCGTGGCCAGGGCTTGTGGCCGACCCTGCGCGTGGCCGAACGCATTCAACACGTCGAAGCCTTTCTCGGCCGCATGCGCCAACAGCGTGAGGCCGTGGTCAAGTTGCTGATGTGGGAGATCGGCAAGAACCTCAAGGACTCGGAAAAAGAGTTCGACCGCACCTGCGACTACATCGTCGACACCATCAATGCGTTGAAGGAACTCGACCGCCGCTCCAGCCGCTTCGAACTGGAACAGGACACCCTCGGCCAGATTCGTCGCGTCCCGCTCGGCGTGGCCCTGTGCATGGGCCCTTACAACTACCCGTTGAACGAAACCTTCACCACGTTGATTCCGGCGCTGATCATGGGCAACACCGTGGTGTTCAAACCGGCCAAACTCGGCGTGCTGTTGATTCGCCCGCTGCTCGAAGCGTTCCGCGACAGCTTCCCGGCCGGGGTGATCAACGTGATCTACGGCAGCGGCCGCGAGACTGTCAGCGCGCTGATGGCCAGCGGCAAGATCGACATCTTCGCGTTTATCGGCACCAACAAAGCCGCCAGCGACCTGAAGAAACTCCACCCAAAACCTCACCGTTTGCGTGCGGCGCTGGGCCTTGATGCGAAGAACCCCGGCATCGTCCTGCCGGAGGTTGATCTGGACAACGCGGTCAGCGAAGCGGTGACCGGCTCGCTGTCGTTCAACGGCCAGCGCTGCACCGCGCTGAAAATCCTCTTTGTGCACGAAGACGTGGTCGAAGCGTTCATCGAAAAATTCAACGCCAAACTCGCCAGCCTCAAACCCGGCATGCCGTGGGACAGCGGCGTGGCACTGACACCACTGCCAGAGTCGGGCAAGGTCGATTACCTGCATTCGCTGGTGGCCGATGCCGAAAGCAAGGGCGCCAAAGTGGTCAACCCCAACGGCGGCGTGGCCCGCGCCTCGTTCTTCTACCCAGCGGTGCTGTACCCGGTGACCACGCAGATGCGCGTTTATCAGGAAGAACAGTTCGGCCCGGTCATCCCGATCGTGCCGTACCGCCATCTGGACACGGTGATCGATTACGTCCTGGAATCGGACTTCGGCCAGCAGTTGAGTATTTTCGGTACCAACCCGGTGGCGGTCGGCCGGCTGGTGGACACATTCGCCAATCAGGTCGGGCGCATCAACCTCAACGCCCAATGCCAGCGCGGTCCGGACACCTTCCCGTTCAACGGCCGCAAGAACTCGGCCGAAGGCACGCTGTCGGTGCATGATGCGTTGCGGGTGTTTTCGATCCGTACGTTGGTCGCCACCAAGTTCCAGGAAACCAACAAGGACCTCATCAGCGAGATCATCAGTGGACGCAGTTCGAGTTTCCTGACCACCGATTACATTTTCTGAGGACACCGAGCCTGAGTACCTTCAGCCATCGACTGCCACCGTTGCTGCGCCGACTGCTGCGTCCGTTGCTGGACCCGTACCGGCGCTATCGCCACGCCAGACTGATTCATGCGGTGCGGGTTTCGCTGGGATTGCTGGCGACGATCCTGCTGACCACCGGCATCCATTTACCGCATGGTGAATGGGCGTCGGTGACGATGCTGGTGGTGATCGGCGGCTTGCAGCACCACGGCAACATTGGCAAAAAAGCTGCCGAGCGGGCCATTGGCACGTTGATCGGGGCCGGCGTCGGTCTGCTGCTGGTCGTGCAACAAGCCTGGCTCGGGATGCCGTGGCTGACTTATTTCGCCATGTCGGTGGTGTGCGGTTTTTTCTCGTATCACGCCATCGGCAAGGGTGGCTACACGGCGCTGCTGGCGGCGATCACCGTGTTTATTGTCGCAGGGCACGGTGACAACCCGGTCACGGACGGCTTGTGGCGCGGGGTAGACATCCTGATCGGCATCGCCCTGGCACTGGCGTTTTCTTTCGCGCTGCCGCTCTACGCGGTATTTTCCTGGCGCTACAACCTGGCCGATGCGTTGCGCGATTGCGCGACGATCTACGGGCGCATCATCAATGGCCAGCCTGTCAGCGATGACGATCACCTCAAACTCATGGGGCGCCTGAATTCGGTGATGGTGCAATTGCGCTCGCTAATGCCATCGGTGTCCAAGGAAGTGAAAATCTCCATGACCGAACTGGATGCCATTCAGCGCAATTTACGCATGTGCGTCAGCACCCTGGAAATCCTCGCCAACACTCGCCCGGACCCCAGCGACTCGAACGCCATGGCGCAATTGCAATCGGCGATGACTGCCGAGCATCGACAAATCCGCGTGCAATTGATCGGGATGGCGCGGGCGCTGAAAACCGGTACGTCGCAACGGCTGAGCCGGCCCATAGAACTGCCGCCCGCTTCAAGCCTCGAAGCACCGGTCTACAGCCCGCTCGACGGTTATCGGCTGCTGACCCGACAGTTTGCCGCCAATATAGGTGAGATGCGCCAGCGATTGGCCAAGACCGCGCCGCGCTGGAACATCTGACACTTACTGTGCCGCCAGTTTGCGCGATTTGAACCCCCACCCCTGTTGCATACCGGCGGCGGCCAGCAAAATCGCCGCGACGCCTAGCCATTGCAGTGGTTCCAGGCGATGACCAAAGGCAAACCAGTCCACCAATATCGCTGCAATCGGGTAGATGAACGACAACGCTCCGGTCAGTGCCGTCGGCAGTTTCTGAATCGCGCCGTACAACAGCACGTACATCACGCCCGTATGGACGATGCCAAGCGTCACCAGGCTGGCCCACGCACTCGGTGCCTGCGGCAGCGCCGAAAAGTGTGCAAATGGTGCGAGCAACAGCACCCCGGTGCAGACTTGGATCAGGGCAATCAAATGCGGTGGCGTACCGGTCAGGCGCTTGATGATCAGCGCGGCAATTGCGTAAAGGAAGGCCGCACCCAGCGCCAGCCCGATCCCCATCAGGTAATCACTGCCGCTCTCGCCCTGCCCTCCATGCGCGCTGACAATCGCCAGCATCCCGAGAAAAGAAAGGCCCAGCCAGAACAGTTTCTGCAGGGTGATCTTTTCGTTGAGGAACAACGCGGCCAGGCCCACCAGCATAAACGGCTGCACGTTATAGACCGCCGTGCCAATGGCAATCGAGGCGCGCGAATACGATGCGAACAACAGCACCCAGTTGCCGACGATCGCCATCCCGCTGAGCACCGCCAGCAGGAAGGTGGTACGGGTCAGAATGCCGGGGCGCAGGAAGCCGAACGCCGCGCAAATCAGCAGCAAGGTGCCGGCCCCGAACAGGCAGCGCCAGAACACCACGTCCAGCACCGGTTGCCCCGACACCAGCACAAACCAGCCGATGGTCCCGGAGATCAGCATGGCGGCGCTCATCTCGAATGAGCCGCGACGTATTGATGTGTCCATCTTCAGACTCCTGTGTTTGAGCGCAAAGTATGCCAATCCGCGCGAGGGCTTCTCCAGAGCAAAAAGCAGGCTAAACTCGGTTTCTGCCTTTTTTATCAAGGCCGTTTCAATAAGTCGCCTTACAGGAGGTTTGCCATGACCGACAATATCGACCAAGTGCTGATCAGCGCCTTGATGGAAGACTCACGGCGCTCGCTCAAGGCGCTGGCGCACCTCAGCGGCTTGTCTTCGCCCAGTGTCGCCGAGCGCCTGCGTCGCCTTGAAGAGCGCGGTGTACTCAAGGGCTACACGGTGGAAATCGACCCAAAATGCTTTGGCTATCAACTCCAGGCCATTGTGCGAATTCGTCCATTGCCGGGTCAGTTGCAGGAAGTGGAGCGGCAAATTCAGGCGATTCCCGAATTCACCGAGTGCGACAAGGTCACGGGTGACGACTGCTTCATCGCGCGCCTTCACGTGCGTTCGATGGAACAACTGGACACCCTGCTCGACCGTCTCAATACCCACGCAGAAACCAACACGGCGATCGTGAAGAGGACCCCGGTCAAACGCCGGTTGCCGCCGATGGCGTGAGTGATGTTTGTTCGCCAATGGCGTAGATTGAGGTTTTTCCGGCGAAGGATTGGCGGCATGAAAACTCAGGCGATGCTACTGGCGGCGCTGATGCTGGCGGGCTGCGGCACGATACAAACGGCCGTGCGTGGTGACGAAGTGGCGTCTAAAAGTCTTAAGGATCAGAAATCCTATTGCGGCGCCATTCCGCGAATCTACAGCGGTGTGACTTATGATTTTTGCAGTTTGAATGCACCGCTGCAAAAAGGGCTGGATGCACAAACCCACACCGACGCTCCAGCCATTGTGCTGATTGACGTGGTCATGTCCGGCGCGCTCGACACTTTGTTGCTGCCCTACACCATTTACCGTCAGCAGGCCGATGGCAACATTGTCATCTCTGAGTAACCCTGAATCTCAAGCAATAAAAAACCCGCCTAAACGGGTTTTTTACTCAAAGCCTGCGATTAGTCGTCGCGGCTCATGATGCCAAACAGCTGCAACAAGCTGATGAACAGGTTGTAGATCGATACATACAGGCTAATGGTCGCCATGATGTAGTTGCGCTCGCCGCCATGAATGATGGCGCTGGTCTGGAACAGAATGCAGCCCGAGGAGAACAGCACGAAACCTGCGCTGATCGCCAGTTGCAAGCCGCTGATCTGGAAGAAGAAGCTCGCCAGCGTCGCACCCAGCAGGACGAAGAAGCCTGCGGTGATGAAGCCACCCAGGAAGCTCATGTCTTTGCGGGTAATCAGCACGTAAGCCGACAGACCACCAAACACCAGTGCCGTCATCGCGAACGCCGAACTGACCACTTCAGCGCCGCCCTGCATCCCCAGGTAACGGTTGAGGATCGGGCCGAGCAGGAACCCCATGAAACCGGTCAAGGCAAAAGCGGAAACCAGGCCCCAGGCCGAATCGCGGAGTTTATTGGTGAGGAAGAAAAGGCCATAGAAGCCGATCAGCACCACGAACACGTTCGGATAACCGACCCGCATCTGCTGAGCGACAAACGCCATCACGCCGCTGAATGCGAGGGTGAGAGCGAGTAAGCCGTAAGTGTTGCGCAGGACGCGGCTAACCTCTAGCTGCTCAGCCTGCACGCTGTTATTAACTGCGTAATCCTGTTCGCGCATGGCGACACTCCTGTTGGTTTGAAACGTTCAGTCGCAAAGATCATAACAGACGCTCTGTAACAAGCTACGCAGAGAGTTTGACAGTGTGTTTCATTCAGGTATTATGGCGCCCGCAACGCAAACGGAGGTGTGGCCGAGTGGTTTAAGGCAACGGTCTTGAAAACCGTCGACTGTAACAGGTCCATGAGTTCGAATCCCATCGCCTCCGCCATCTTTATACGACAAAGCCCTGATTATTCAGGGCTTTGTCGTTTCTGGGGTTTGCGAATTTCGCGCCTCCCTTTCTGGATCGTTTCCGCATCTATCCTATTGATTCCGCAACCCTACCCTCCTGACCCAAACGCACGCCGACCACGTCAATTGTAAAAGGGGTGGTGAACACACCTTCCGAACGCCAGCTTCAGGCGCCAGGGGTGTCCGCGTTTATAAGTAGACACGATCACAATTATCACCCGGATTTTCTTACGCCCACGGAGTTGTTACCCCAGACCGTTCACAGCCCAGACAGGGGAGCTACTTTTTCAACAGAGAACGGCCAAAGCGGTTGTCAGCAAGAACACTTCACCAGGGCGCCAAAGACCCTAACCCGAACGATATGCATAGACGCTATTAAAGGTGAAGTTACTTCGAAGCCTTACGAGGATCATCATGGCTATCAACATACTCAAGGCCTAGCGGACCCGTTCCGTAAACCTGTGAAATGTACTCGCCTGATTTAGCCCAGTGAAAGTGTGGCGTATTGGCCGGAAGTATCACTACGCTGCCTGGCCCATAAGCCACCAGCTTGGCCGTATCGAAAACGGTACCGAAGCCAATGTAGAAAACACCAGACATGACGGTGTAGATACGATCCTCAGGATGGGTATGGGGCATTAATTTTGTGCCATTCGGCACTTTGACTCTCACCACATAGGGTGCTGGCTTACTCGGGTCGCCGGCCAACACAGCCAGCTTCACTTCCTTCGGGAACGCTGGAAAGCTGCGCCACTCCACGTCTTCATTGTGCAAGGCACCGACATTATCGAGTGGCAATGGTTGTGCCTGGGCGAACGGCATTGCTGCGCTGGCGACAAGAAATGCAGCCAGACCCGCAGTGTTCATAATGTTCCGAATCATGAAAGGCACCTTATTTACGCAGTAAACACATTGAGATCGTCGCCTATGCCGCCAGTACATGCGGTGGGTAAAACCGTGGCGAGTCGCGTGCGGCTTACTGTATTTGTCACTGGAGGCAATGAGAATGGCGTCGTCGCGCATTACAGTTGATACGCAATGTAATCAATGCGCGGTCACATGCCGGTTGCGAAGGCTGCCCCTGTTATCACGCTCACCAGAGGTAGGCCGCTCGCCCTATCAATGCCGTCGATGGTCACCATCACGTCAATGAAGTTCTCTTAAAAAATCCGCGGCGTAACATCTGCTCCATACCAACCCAACAACACCCCGGAGCACACGATCATGAAACGCCAAACCATCCTCAGCATCGCTTTCTCGGTTTTTGCAGTTAACGCTTTCGCCGCTACCTCGACTCACCCGGTTGTCGCTGAAGGCGGCTCGGATCGTCTGATTGAAAGTCGTGTTGCTGAAGGTGGCTCGGATCGCCTGATCGAAAAGCGCGTTGCTGAAGGTGGCTCGGATCGGCTGATCGAAAAACGCGTTGCCGAAGGTGGCTCGGATCGTCTGATCGAAAAACGCGTTGCTGAAGGCGGCTCGGATCGGCTGATCGAAAAACGCGTTGCTGAAGGTGGCTCGGATCGGCTGATCGAAAGCCGCGCCGCATAAACAAATCGTGTCACCGCAATACCCAAGAAGCCCGGTCTGATCAGCCGGGCTTTTTCTGGGTAACTGCACTGACTTTCCCCCGTTTGACCCATCGCTGCCGTTCGTCCACGACTGCAATCGATCCAAAGCATCTGCTCAATCGCGGGTTTGTGAGACAGGGGTAAAAATTGAGACGGCTTGATAGTCCATAATTCAGCGCTTGTAGAGCGACGCTTCAACTACAACGCAAACGCTGATGAATGTTCACGGCGATTGGGGTAATAGAGAGGGTAGCCGGCAAAGGGTCGCACCACTCTTCCAACACTCGCAGAAGGCTTCCCACGGTAATTTTCTTGGCAACCATATCTTCCGGAAGGAAAGCCAACTCACCTCCCACAACCACGGCACGCAGAATGGGCACGCTGCTGTTGAACGTCCATTGTCCTTCAACGCGCGCTTTGAGTTCGTGACCATCCTTTTCAAAATCCCATTGCGTCAGGCTTCCATGGGTGGACAGGCGCAGATTGATGCAATTGTGTGCTCCCAGATCACCCGGCATCTTCGGCACTGGGCGCTGTTTAAAATATTCGGGTGAGCCCACGACCGCGATGCGCAAGGACGGCCCGATAGGAACGGCAATCATGTCCTTGGCCACTGTCCCCAAGCCGTACCCCTGCGTCATAGCGCGGGTCTAGCTGCCTTCGCGGCTCAGGCTTGCAGATCGTTGAGAATGGCGCGTGACATTGCTTCGAGCCTCTCATGGGGATCGCGTAATTATTTCATGCAAGCAGGTTCCGCATGGACACGCGATCCCCGAACAGCCCATCAAAGGGTTCGTGCGTAGAACGTTGTCAGCTTGCCCATTGCCGCGTCGACATGACGCACCCGACCGGAATTGAACATGCGCCACTTGCGACCTGGTAGACCGCATCGGTTAGTCGAGACGCTTTTCTTTGGTTCTTCATGGATGACAGGGATTACTGCACGATGCAGGCGCTACGGGTTGACTCAACGATTCAAGTACGAATTCATAGCCCGCCCGCACAGGGTGATGCCGCGCTGCCAGGATGACTGCACTGATGCAGCGCTACAGACTCGGCAATGTTGTAAAAGAGCTAGATCGTTAGCTCTTTGTTGAGGTTGCCCATTACAAATGAATACGCGTCTGGTGACGTGAAAAAAGAGTGCCACGCATAAGGTGCTCTGAAGCGCCGCCATGGAGCAGATCAAGTACACAACGGCGCTGCCGCAACCTCGATAAGCTGCTGCCTGTGGCAGGTGCAGTTGCCACGAAGCTATCTCTGAGACGCCCGCGCCCGAGCCACAATTCTGCGACTACCGCTCAGGGAGCGAGTCTCAGCCTGCACAAGCGCCCTAAAGCCGGCTTGCTTGATTAAAGTCAACTCTGCGCTTGACCAGATGTTTACGCTTGAACAACTGAGGGCTTACAGGTCCGAGGAGCAAGTCATGTACGGGTTCCGTCATCACTGCCGCGATCTCCTGCAACTCACTTTCGGGTGGCTGCCTGACCCCGCCCGGACAATCACCTCCCCTCCCACGGAGGCGCCGCTCTAGGCGATCACACCGTGGCCATTGTGTTTTATGGCGTCGTTTTGGCGCGGTGCAGTACTTCCTGCTTATCTCTGAGTACTTGGAGTCCATCATGCAAACACAATCGAAATGGTTTCTCGCCGCTCTTTTGGCCAGCAGCCTCTTCATGGCAAACGCAGAAGATGAGCATCACCCTGCCGATGCATCTGCCAATGCACCTGCCGGCGCAGCGACTGCCAGCACACCGTCCGAGCCCTCAATGTCCAAAGCGATGAGTGATCAAATGCAAAAAATGCAGGCGGCTCACGACAAAGCTGCCGCTGCTAAAACCCCCGACGAGCGACACGCAGCCATGCAGGAGAGCATGAAGACGATGAAGGAAAGCATGGCCATGATGAGTCAGCAGCATGATGTTGGGGGGTGCATGAACATGGGCTCCAAAAAGGGGATGTCTGGCTCCGAGGACGGCATGGGTCATGGAATGATGGGCATGATGATGAAAATGATGGATCAGCAGTCGTCAATGATGGGCATGCCGATGAAGCAGTGACGATTGCCAGGACTGAACCAAGGGCTAGGAGGAGATCGTCATGCTCGATATGAGTCATTTCACACCACTGAGCGCATTGCTCGGCGGTCTCTTGATCGGCACAGGCGCGGCGCTGTTGATACTGTTCAACGGACGCATCGCCGGTATCAGCGGCATCATCGGCGGACTGTTGCGCCCGGTGGCCGGTGATGTCACCTGGCGAGTGGCATTTGTGCTGGGGCTGGGGCTGGTCATGGCTCCGCTGCTTTACCGACTGATCGCGCCACTGCCCGAGCTGCAGATCGATGCGGGTTATCCGCTGTTGATTGGCGCCGGGATATTAGTCGGCATCGGCACACGCTATGGATCTGGCTGCACCAGCGGACATGGTGTCTGCGGGCTGTCGCGTTTGTCACCTCGCTCGGCGGTGGCGACAGGGGTGTTCATGAGTGTTGGGTTTATCACCGTTTTTGTCATTCGCCACCTTTTGGGAGTGAACTGACCATGGCTCTTTTCTTCGCCTGGATAGCGGGGCTCATATTCGGTCTGGGCTTGCTGGTTTCGGGCATGACCAACCCCGCCAAAGTGCTCGGTTTCCTGGACGTGGCCGGGGCTTGGGATCCCTCTCTAGCCTTCGTCATGGTGGGCGCCATTGCCGTGGCAGCCGTTAGCTTCCAGGTGTCAAGAACGCGAAAGCGATCACTGCTTGGCCTGCCGATTAATCTGCCCACAGGTCGACACATCGATAAGCGTCTGGTCACCGGGAGCATGCTGTTTGGAATCGGTTGGGGATTGGCGGGGATTTGTCCTGGCCCCGCGTTGGTACTGATGGGCTCAGGCATTCTGAAGGGCGTGGTGTTTGTCATGGCCATGCTGGCTGGCATGGGGCTGTTCGAAGGGCTTGAGCGACAAAGACGCCCAGCGTCACCGGTTGCAATTCCTGAGAATAAAACCAGCTGATTTTCGCGGGACGCCGACCCGGTTCGCCTGAGGCGTTATTGTTTCTTGAGTAACAGCAAGAGTAGCGCTGTGAAGGCAATCGCGGCCCCCATGAGGAATGTGCTGTTCGATCCAATGCTTTGCCATAACGCGCCTGCTAGAACACTGGCCATCAACATACAGACACCGCTGACCAGATTAAAAATGCCGAAAGCGGTTCCCTTGAGTTCTCGCGGCGATTTATCAGCTACCAGTGAGGCAAGAATGCCTTGGCTAAATCCCATATGGAGCCCCCACAACGCGACCCCCAACATCATCGTGAGCACTGAACTGGACTGAGCAAGTACCAAATCCGCCAGAACGAGCAACCCCATGCCCACACAGAGCAACTTCGTGCGACTGATACGATCTGATAGCCAACCGGCCGGGTAAGCGGACAACGCATAAAAAAGTGCCATGATCACCATCACCAGCGGTACCCAGGTGACCGACAGCCCTGTCTGCTGCGCCCGCAATACCAGAAACGCCTCGCTGAAACGGGCAAGTGTAAAAACCCCTCCAATAATGACGACCCACCAATACCCGGAGGAGAAGTCGTGAAGGATTCTCCAATGAATTGGGGAACGGAACTTATGTGTGCTGGAGGCAGGGGTAGATTCTTTTACTCCAGCGACAATGAGCACCACCGCTATTGTTGCGGGGATCACTGCAAACCACAGCACAAGTTCGATATCTGCAAGCCATAACATAAGCAGGATGGCCAGAGCGGGGCCAAGAACAGCCCCCACGGTATCCATCGACTGTCGCAGCCCAAAACAGGCGCCCCGGATTTCTGCTGGCGACACATCTGCAACCAAGGCATCTCGTGGTGCACCACGAATGCCTTTGCCGATTCGATCCAGAAAACGTGCGATAAAGACGACTTCAACCGAGTGCGCAAGAGGAAAAAGAGGTTTGCTCAAAGCGGCCAAACCATACCCAAGCAGCAGCAACCCTTTGCGCCGCCCAATAAAGTCGCTGATAGCGCCAGAGAATATCTTGACCAGCATCGCAGTCGACTCTGCAATCCCCTCAATCACGCCGACAGTCAATGCACTCGCCCCCAATGTCGTCACCAAAAATACAGGGAGCAAGCTGTGTACCAGCTCAGAGGATAGATCCATGAACAGGCTGACAAAGCCCAGTGTCCAGATAGTGCGCGGGATACGAATAGGCTCAGCTTTAGTACCTGGTCTTTCGCTACTCATCGTTTCGTCCTTTGCTCATCTGCACTAAAGAGCGACTTCGAAAATCAAAGGTCCATTAAATTAATAGCGCATACGCATCGATTAAAAAGTTTTTTTGAAAATCCCCCCATTCCACTTCGTGACGTGGCCGAGCGCGAGCGCCTCGATATTGGCCTCGAGAGCACTCAGGACGTACAGGTAGCAGTCAATGAATCCATCCAGCTCTTGCGACATGGACGAAGCAATCCTCAGCCAAGCCGCTCATTGGTGTATGCGATTACAGGAAAATACCTGCACGCAAAAAGAATTGTCCGCCTTTAAAGAGTGGATTCAGATGGATCCTCGCCACGCCTTTGAATACGCAAAAATGCTGGAAATCTGGAACCTCAGTGCCCAGTTGCCAAACCATCAAAACACTTCGAAAAAGCGGCTGACTGATATATCGACGCAGCCAAACGACGCGCGCAAAATGTGATGGGCTGAAACAGTCGCACCATTGCAGTGCAATCCGTTGGCAAAAACCGCCTTCCTCAACTAGGGTCTCTACGCAATCAAACGCCACCGCTCACAGGTGGGGGGCCCTGATCAAGGAGAGATAAATGCCGTCCATTCACGCTGTCGAAAAAACCTATCGAGCCTGGTCGAGCCCGATCCTGCTGGAGCTCAAGGAGCGCGAACACCAACTGGACCCCATCTCGCGCCAGGCGCTCGAAAACATTCTGGTAGAAAGACGATTAATCAACCTCGGCAATCCTTCAGGCAGTGAGCGACGCAACGCGGGCGGGAACAACCATCAGTAACCCGCGTCCGATAACCAAGTTCACATTCTGCCTTTTACTCATGCATAAAGAAGTCCGAAATCCAAAGGAACTGGCACTACGCCATTAATGTCGTAGCGGTAGCACCTGGAGAATCGGATGACTCGCACTCGCTATTTTCAAATCACCTACCGTTTCAACGATGACCGGCACATTTTCGTACAGCCAGACACGCACATGAGTCACGCAGACGCATGGTATTACGCCTGCCTGCATTCAGGGCTGGGACTTTTATATGGGCACGATTTCGATCAACAAAACGACGAGGCACTTCAAAGCCACGCGAAAGCGGGCGGCCTGATCGACGTCAGTTGGGAAGAATTACCCAGTTGAACAGGCCGGTCCGCTTCTTTAAAGACAATCCTTTACAGCTTTGCGCATGGCGCCGGACTTGGCCCACGGTGGCCCCTGATACAGCGAAACCCGACTGCCGTCCTTGTATTTGACGATATCGAGAATTTCATCCGCCGTGATGATGCTCGGCGCATTCAGCCGATAGCCATTGGAAATGCCGACCTGAGTCGTTTTCGGAATTTCTTTCTGCCACGCTGGCAAAATGCACGCCGCCAGTTCTTTCGGTGGCTTGTTGCTGTATTTGCTGACGTTTGGCTCGCCCGGCACCACCGACGCCGGCAACGAACAACCCGCCAGCATCGCCAGCGTTACTCCCCCAATCCACATCCGCATGACGCATCCTTATCTCGTAAAAACGCGAAATGTAACGCTTCGCCGTCCAGACATCCATCTATCGAATACAACTCAATGTGGGGCAATGTCTCCAGGAAGCTCTGGGTAGGTACTTTCGTTGAGATATGCCATCCACCGTTCATAGGCTTCATGCTGCCATTGCGTGACACGCTCCCATTCTGGGCCGCTCAGTTGGTGCGCTGAAATCAGCTTCATCATCTCTGTGGTGGCGGCATCCAGGTCAACAATCAACTCATGGGCATGAAATCTGAAGTCATCGGTATTGATCATAGGAGGTGGCCTCGCCCTGACGAAATTCATTGACCTTCGTACGACATCCGCGAAGGTCACTCGCCCCCAGCTTCCCGACGGATGGAAGCACCTCTTATCCCACGCGAATCTGACGAACAAACGTTGTGCCGTTCTAAATGGAACTACTCTTTCCTACCGAGACATTGTTGGAGGTCGTCATGTGGCTTAACGAAAATGAAAACGAACTTCGCCGTGACCTGCAAAGCGTTGCATCAGATTTGAGATGGTCGGCGGTCGAACTGCTGCGCATTGAGCAGCAATTACGCCAAGCGGGTAATGAGGCGGATGCGCAAGCCGTGCGCAGGTTATGCGAGTTGTTTCAGGGCGATGAAGCGCGCCTGGCGGGTTATTCCGAGGAAGTGAAAGCCAAGATGATCAGACGGACGAAAGCTCACTAACCGGAGCGCTTCCGATATTCACGAGGACCGCTTTTACGGCACCCAGCCGTGGTCGCCAAGTTAGAGAGGGATGAACAAGGATCAAGTGGAGCGGATCGGTGGTCCATCTGTCGATCACCGACCGCACAGTACAACCGGGCACTTGTTTGGACTACAAATTGGCGGGCCAGCATCAGTCCTGCAACAGCAGTTTCGATGGTAACGGCAAGGTCGACCATGAAAGCTTCATGACCTGCGCCAATTTGGAGCCATGTTCAAGAGAAAGCCCGGGGACCTTCACGTACGAGCAGTGGTGGTGATGGCGACTGAGTGGGTTAACCAGAAACCGGCTTGTTGCAGATATCCCGCCATTTATCAGCAAAGGTATTGATCGCCTGGCTTTTCCGCTCCTGGGAATTGCGAACGGGTTGGGTGTATGCCTCGTTGATCAGCATTGCCCCCAACTTGTCGTGGTCGGGATTGCCCGACTTTATGGCAAGCAAACTGGCTTTCGATTCGCCATTTTGACGAGACTGCATGATCGATCCGGCCAATACACGGAACGATTCGCAGACCTGCGGGTTGGTTTTAATGTCGCCCAATGCCAAGGCCAAACCCGGGCTCGTGCAAGCCCAGACAATTGCAGCCAACACGGCCAGAGACCTCCAGCGCGCTTTCAACATGGGGTCTTCCTTGAGTTGAAAACGGCCACCCTATCACTCCAATGCTGCGTTTAACATCTTCGGCAGTTCGCTGCTGCAACAAAAAAGCCCCGGCATTCCGGGGCTCCAAGCGTACTGTCATTCTGACTTCTGCGCTGACGGGCGAACCGCCCTAGCCCTATAGGCGGGAAGCGTTGCGGCATAGGCGAGTGCTTCCTCCCTACTGCTAAATGACCCCAACCGGTCACCTTGGGTGCAAACCCGCCAAGGGCCATTGTTTACGCTTAGTACGTCATAACCGTTCATGTGCATTTTATTCAGCATCGGAACACTCATGGTCACCTCCTGTTAGGTAGTGGTACCGACGATTGACTTTAATACCTTACACCCGACCTTCACCCAAGTGCCGACCAGACGTCGCGTCAGTAATCCAGCGTTCAATTGCACTTTTCACCAAGAGCATCGCTCTAAACCCTGAAATAGAGTGCACGGCCCGAATGTTGCATTTTTATTTCGTTTTTATGACAAGCGATTGTTAGGTAACCAATGAAAGTACGTGCAACGGTCATTTGCGAACTGGACCGACATGTTCTCCTGGTGCGCAAACCCAGGTGTCGCTGGAACTTGCCCGGCGGAAAAGTCGAGCCTGGTGAAACCACGGCGGGCGCCGCTTTGCGTGAGCTTCAAGAAGAAACCGGTCTGGGCGCCGACAGCCTGCTGTACCTCATGGAACTGGAATCCGGTGACACTCGCCACCATGTCTACGAAGCATGGGCGCCCAACCTTGAGCAGGCCCGGCCACAAAACGAAATCATCGACTGCGTTTGGCATCCACTGGAAACGGTCGACAACCTGAGCACCAGCGACGCCACGCGCCAGATCATCAAGGCGTTTCGGCGTCGCCTGTAGGCGTGTTCAGCCCTGCTCGCCGCCACCAACCGGCATGATCCTGCAGGCGATGTACGACGCTTCGTCGCTGGCCAGGTACAGAATAACGCCTGCCTGCTCATCCAGTGTTCCTTAGCGACGACCTGCTGATACCACATTTTTTCTTCAGGTGCCGGCACATCGTGGCGCCGCGATGGCTGCAAGCGTTGATGAAGGCGTTGAGCACACCGTCCTTGTTGCGCAGGATGAACATCGACTACCGAGTGTAATCAGCCCTACAAATCGTTATCGAAACGAAACGAGGCGCCATATGCCGACGCTGGCAAATGGCTTGAACCGTCGGCCCGTAACCGCGAGCGGAAAGTACCGCTCTGGGGTTGGGTACGATATAAGCCACGCTTTTGCAATTCGGGGATCACCAGCTCAACGAAGTCCTCAAGGCTACCTGGGCTGATCAGCGGGTTGAGCATATAGCCGCTTGTGCCGGATATCCGTGCATGCTCTTCGATACGATCGGCCACCTGCTGCGGCGTTCCCACCAAAATCAGATCACTGCCCCGAGTGACGTTGGCAAAGCGCTGTTTAACATCACCGGCGGTCAAGGGCTTGCCACTGCCATCGGGACGCATCACATAGGAGGTCATGCCTTCGGTGTGAGTGGACAACGCGTCGCCGTCCGCGTAGCGGCTGATGTCGATACCGGTATCACCGGCATAACTCACCAGTTGCGCCTGTAAGTGATAGTTGCTTTGCAGTTCGTCATATTTGAGTTGGGCTTCGATCTCCGTCTTGGCCGTTACTATCCGAAGCACTGTCAGTGATTTTACATCCTCAGCGTGACGACCCCGAGCCTTGGCCTGTGTCCATATATCTTCCAATCCCTGGCGAATCTCCAGCGGATTGGACTTGGCGATGAAAATCAGTTCGGCGTGCTTGGCCGCAAACTCCCGACCACGACCTGACCAACCGGCTTGGATCAGCAGCGGTGTGCGTTGCGGTGATGGAGAAGTCAAGTGCGGCCCGGCCACCCGGTAGTGCTCACCCACATGATTGATCGGTCGCACGCGATCACCCTTGGCATAGACCTGGCTGGACTTGTCGGCCACCACAGCATCGTTCGCCCAGCTGCCTTCCCAGAGTTTGTAAACGACATCGAGAAATTCATCTGCGCGTTCATAGCGATCATCGTGCTTGATCATCTGCTCCAGGCCGAAGTTGCGAGCGGCACTGGTTAAATAGGAGGTGACGATGTTCCACCCGACCCGGCCATTGGTCAGGTGATCCAGCGTACTGAAACGCCGGGCATGGGTGAAAGGATGTTCGTAACTGGTGGTCACGGTGACGCCAAAGGCCAGGTTTTCCGTCACGGCCGCCAATGCCGGGATGATCATCAACGGATCGTTGGCCGGTGCTTCCACCGCCCACTTCACGGCCGCATCGGCATTGCCACCAAACACATCGTAGAAGCCCAGCACATCACCAAAAAACAGCATGTCGAGATGAGCCTGGTCGGCGATGCGTGCCAGGTTCGACCAGTAGCCCAGCGAGTTGATGGTCAGTCGCTCGTCAGCCGGGTGCGTCCAGAGGCTTGGTGCGCCGCCACAGCCAACACTGGCTTGCTCGTATAACGCAAACAACAGAGGTTTTGGATCGGACATTGTGGTTCCTAAAAAAGTGAGTAACCGGGACGAATCAGCGCTGTCTCTTGAAACCTTTGCCGTAGTGGCGCTCAAGGCGGTGCTGGATCAGTTCAAGCCCGATGGACAACAACCAATAGATGACTGCTGCAGTGGTGAGCATTTCGATGTAGCGATAGGAAGACCGCCCATAGGATTGCGCCAGGAACATGACCTCCCATACTCCCATGACCGAAATCAGCGATGAGTCCTTGAGCATTGAAATGAACTGACTGGTAGCCGGGGGAATGATCGTGCGCATGGCTTGCGGGAGGACGATGTGCAGAAACGTCGCCTTCGGCCTTAGACCCAATGCCATCGCCGCTTCTCGCTGCCCAGGTGCTACCGCCAGGATGCCGGCGCGAAAAATCTCGCTGAGGTAGGCACCATAATTAAGCGACAGCGCAATGATCCCGGCGCTAATGGCGCCAGGAACGACACCCAACTGCGGTAAACCAAGGTAGATCAACAAAATTTGAATCAGTAGCGGAGTTCCGCGAAAAAAAGAGGCGTAGAAACTGGCAATACCGAAAGCTACCGCGCTGCGTGACAGACGCGCGAGCGCCGTCAAAAAGCCCAGGAGCAATGAAAGCCAGATCGAACAGAAGCATAGAAACAACGTCAACGCGGCGCCTTGCAGAAAGCCGTTTGGCCCCAAATGCAGGCCGACCAGATTTGGCCACTTCTCCAGAATAATGGAGAACTTCAGATCGAAGCTCATGAAAAACATGACGCACAACCCGAGTAGCCCTGACCACGTCAAATACAATCGAGTGCGAAAACCAAAGAGCTGGCTCAATCGACGCGATTCGGCTTCGGGTGGGACAGTCACCTTGGCTGGGGGTGGGATGAGGGCTGTCATTGGCTGATATCAGAGCCGATCCACTTCCGCGAAATCTTGCTCAGCGTACCGTCTGCTTTAAGTTGAGTGACCACTTCGGTGACTTTGGCATTCCATTGTGGATCGCCCTTTTCAATCGCCACCACGTTCGGTTCGGCATACAACGCGTCGCCGGCAATTTTGAAGCGAGGATCCTGAGCGATACGGTCGCGGGCAGTGATGAAGTTGGTCACCATGGCATCAAGACGCACGCCAGTACCCAGTGCCAAATCCTGAAAGGCCACCGTTTCGTTGTCGTAAGGTGCGACTTGAACGTTATCGAATGGATAAATCAAAGGCTTGTCCTCGGCGCCCTCGATCACAAGATTTTTGTTCAAGTAAGCTTCGTAAGTCGACGCACTGATCACACCCACTTTTTTGCCAGACAAGTCCTTGCTCGCTGTGATTTCTTTGTCCTTGGCATTCACCACTATGACCGCTGGTGACTGGTAATACTCGACAGGGAAATCGAACACTTCGGCGCGGGCTTTGCTCGGAGTCATCGAGCAGACACAGATGTCATAACGCCCACTCCAGCGGCCAGCGGCGATCACATCCCAAGACGGTGTTTCCAACTTGAGCTTCACGCCAAGCCGCTGCGCAACAGCCTTAGCGACATCCACGTCAAACCCGTCCAGTTGGTTCTGCTCGTTGAGGAACGAGAACGGGGGATAGTTTTCCATCAGCACACCGGTCAACTCTCCTTTTTTCGTCACACGATCCAGGATGGGGCCTGCGAAAGCCGTTGAGCAGGTTGCGAGCAAAGCCAAGCCAAAAGGTAGAAGAGCCGTAGTTTTCAAAGACAAATACTCCAATCAATTCAAAATGCTGAATAGATTAAAACGCACTATAAAATACGTTTGTACTTGTTTTATGGAATAAAAGGCTAGCTTCAGGCTATATGGCAAGGGCTGGCGAACACACCTTTCAAGGCTCCAGCATTAGAGACGATAGCGTCTGCGTATTCGATAACGTGAACCTTCGAACTCGCGCTATCGTTACCTACGTATCATCTTCGTCGCCCTGATCAGGGCACGCGTCACCCCTTAAAGAAAACGGCGATTTTGTTCCCCACGGGATCGCGAAGATAGGCGACATAGAAGTCGTCGGTGTAAGCCTCTCGGATACCCGGCTTGCCTTCATCTGTACCGCCATTGGCAAGGCCGGCTGCGTGAACTTCATCTACCTTCGCCCTTGAGTTTGCCCGTAGCGCCGGCATCATGCCGTTACCCGCCGTAGCGAGTTCACCGTTGAAAGGCTTGGCGATATGAATGCTGCCAGGCCCATTGGACTTGTCCGCGATCTCAGGAAGCGAGAAACAGTGTTGGCCTTCCGATCGATCTTTTCCATAACCTAGCGGCGACAGGATAGCGCCGTAGAATCGTGCAGAAGCCTCGACATCATTGGCCCCTATGAACAAATAGCTGAGCATGATTTCGTCCTCGAAAGGGGCATCACTTTTAGCGTCCCCCTATGCCCTGTTCGACACCGGAAGCAAAGCTAAATCCAATCCGGTAATAACGTCGAACCTGCCTCACCTGCAGTAAACAGTCCAAAGTTGATCAACCCGCGTGGTGAAGCTCTGGCTCATCATCTCCCGGCGCATACCCCAATCGGGATTGGTCGGCACACTCGCCAAACGCAGTGTTCCCCTACCCCATCGCTCATTGATGGAATCCAGCACGCTCATGACTTTCTCAGTGGCGACCGGCTGGGAAGTTGAGAACAGGTCATCGGTGTATTCACCTTTCTGGCAAAGGCTGAGTAGCAGGACCTCCGCTTTGCTGTACTTGAAACCAAGTCGAAACACTTGATCAACCGCGTCTACAGCAGCCTTAGTCATCAATCGCACGTCGTCAGTTGGATACGGCAATTCGACCAGCACACCGTTGGCGTATTTTGCTTCTTCGGGATTGAACATGCCGGTGCGGATGCTGACTCGAATCTTTTTACACAGTGACTGTTGGGCTCGCAGCTTTTCAGTCGCACGCTGCATGTAGCTGGCCACAGCTTCTTTGATTGGTGCGCTATCGGTGAGGCGCTTGCCAAACATTCGGGAACAGCAAATCTCCTGTTTCGGCGGATCAGGTTCATCGAGCTCAAGGCATGGTGTGCCTGCCAGCTCACGGGCAGTTTTCTCAATCACCACGCTGAACTTTTTGCGCAACATCCAGGGGTCGGTTTTGGAGAGTTCCCAGGCTGTTCTAATGCCCATCCCCTCCAGATGCAAGGTCATCTTCCTCCCTACTCCCCAAACATCGGAGACCGAGCATTTTTTCAGCACCCAATCGCATTTGGTTTGATCGCGAAGATCAACCACGCCACCACTTTGTGCCTGCCATTTCTTCGCAGCATGGTTGGCGAGTTTGCTCAGGGTTTTGGTGCCCGCAATACCTACACCAACCGGGATGCCTGTGCTGCGATAAACCTGTGCTCGAATCCGTCGCCCGAGCGCTTCGAGATCTCCTGGTACACCCGCCAAATCTGCGAAGGCTTCATCGATGCTGTAGACCTCAACGGCTGGAACCATGGATTCGATCACGCTCATCACCCGCTCGCTCATGTCACCATAGAGCGCATAGTTCGATGAGAACGCGACGATCCCGTACTGCTTCAGTTTGTGCTTGATCTGGAAGTACGGCTCGCCCATTTTTACGTACGGCTTACTGTCCGCACTGCGGGCGATCACGCAACCATCATTATTCGAGAGCACAACGATGGGGGTCTTCGCCAGGTCAGGACGGAAGACTCGCTCACAGCTCGCATAGAACGAGTTGCAATCGATCAGGGCGAAGACTGGATCAGGCTTTCGGATCATGAGCACGCACACTGAATGTCACCACACCCCAGATGATCAGTTCGTCACCTTCAAGGATATATCGCGGGGGATAACCTGCATTCTCGGACAACAGGATGATGTCGGAGCCTCGCTTGTTCAGGCGCTTGCACACCGGCTCGCAGTTCACTGCCGCAATCACGATGTGACCGTGTTCAGCGGTGATTGATCGATCAACTACAGCCATATCACCATCGAAGATTCCGGCCCCTTCCATGCTGTGGCCTTCGATGCGCACCAGGTAAATATGAGGTGCTCGGATGTCCAGCAGCTCATCAATGGAGATGTGTTGCTCAAGATGATCAGCCGCCGGTGAGGGGAAGCCCGCAGGGACTTTGAACGAGTAAAACGGGAGCTGGACTCCCCCCGCTGCCAACGGGCCGATGATGGTGACGCTCATGAGCAATGCCTTAACCAAACTGTATATACATACAGTTAACGTTGAAGCACGCTTGCGGTCAATCTTGGGGAAAGAAAATTGCGACCAAAGGATTTTCTGGAAGAAAAATCAGGATGGTGCGCAAATGGCAATGCATGCCCAGAATGCATGCCCAGATCGAGGCCATTTTTTCAGCACGCCTAAAGGCTCAGAGGGGGTGGCCCTCACCCATTTTTGCTCTTGAGATCCAGCAAAAAATTTGGCTTGAAGGGGGCTTTCGAGGAATGAAAATACCGATACAATAATCTTATAATTGTACAACTATTGTAAAGGTATGGTTGTCATGCGAGCGATTGCTGGCGACTCCGTTTAAGCGTTAATCCATGGTCTGCGCTGGATGAGATTCAACATGCATCCAGGATCGCTCAGCCACCAGAAAACCGGAGCCCCTTGGAGTGAAAACTTTCGGTTCAAACGAATGGTCTGAAGTCGATGATTAAGGTTCGCGGTGATTTCGGAACGAACCGTTCGCTGACGAAAATGCCTTTATCTCGCTCAATCAGGTTCTGGTGTGGATAGCTCTATTTCAGAAATGGTTTTAGCATTCATGTATTCGGCTTGAACAGCCTGTATCAGATCAGGAACGCATTGTGGAAAAGCTAAAACGCCTCCAAAGCGGAATCGAGGGACTGGATGCTCTACTCAAGGGCGGGCTGGTCGCAGGTGCGTCGTACATCATCCAAGGCCGTCCCGGGTCTGGCAAAACGATCCTCGCCAACCAGCTTGGGTTCCACCATGCGAGCAATGGGGGACGGGTTCTTGTCGCAACGCTTCTGGCCGAATCTCACGACCGTCTTTTTCAGTTTCTTTCAACAATGAGCTTTTTCGATTCCTCACGAGTCGGGGCCGAAATTCAATTTGTCAGCGCATTCGACACGTTGGAAAATGAAGGCCTGGATGAGGTGGTTAAGCTACTTAGACGTGAGATCAGCCGTCAAAAAGCCACAGTGATGGTCGTAGATGGCTTGCTCAACGCACGCTCCAAGGCCGACTCGAGTATCGACACCAAGAAATTCATTTCTGAGTTGCAAGGACATGCGGCTTTCGCTGGTTGCACGGTTCTTTTTCTCACCAGTTCCAGGCTCGACGATGGCAGCCCCGAACACACGATGGTTGATGGGGTCATTGAAATGGGTGAGGAGCTTTATGGCTCTCGCTCAGTACGTCGTATTCATTTGCGTAAAACCCGTGGCAGTGGAGCGCTGACGGGGGTTCATGAATGCGAAATTACCGACCACGGTTTGTTGGTTTACCCTCGTTTGGAAAGTCTCTACAGCCATCCGTCTTCTCCGGACAGCGCCAACATGACGCGCATCGCCAGCGGCATTACTTCATTGGACGGCATATTAGGTGGCGGGTTGTACAGTTCCAGCGTGTCCTTAGTTATTGGCCCATCCGGAATAGGTAAAACGACGTTAGGCCTAAAATTTTTATCCGAGTCGTCGGTTGAGGCTCCAGGCCTGCATTTTGGTTTTTACGAAAGCCCACAGCGATTGCGCCTGAAAGGTCTCTCGCTAGGGATCGATATCAAGGGCATGGAAGAAAGCGGCGCGTTGAGCATTGTCTGGCAACCGACCACTGAGGGTTTACTGGATGGACTTGGCGCGAGACTGCTCAGTATCGTCGAAGAAAAGGGCATCAAGCGCTTATTTATCGACAGCCTGAGCGGCATGACGCGAATATCGACGAATCCTGCACGTATAACCGACTTTTACAGCGCCCTCATGAACGAGTTGAGATCACGAGGGGTTACAGTATTTGCATCTTGGGAGATGCGTGATCTTTTCGGCTCCGAGGTTAGTTCGCCAAATTCTGACCTGTCCAGCATCGTCGACAACCTGATACTCATGCGCTTTTTTGAGAATCGCGGTGAATTAAGCAGGACACTTTCTATCCTCAAAGTACGAGATAGCCATTACGATCCTTCACGATATGAGGTCGTTATTCGTGATCAAGTTGTTGATCTGAAAAAGGCTTCGAGAAATGAACCGCCAGCCGCTAATTAGGCAGCTTTGTCAGGCTCAACACGATGCGTCCTTGATTTGGATTAAATTGCCATGACCACAATTCTGGTCGTCGACGACGAGTATCTGATCGCTGACATTCTCGCCTTTGCGCTTGAGGACGAGGGGTTCATGGTCGTTAAAGCCAGCAATGGCCAGAAAGGACTTGAAGTGCTGGAGAGAGAACGACCTGCCCTTATCATCACCGATTTCATGATGCCGGTCATGGACGGGCTAGAGTTCGCCACGGCCATTCGCGCCTCATCCTCAATAAATCACTTACCGATTATCTTGATGAGCGGCGCGCAAGCACACATTGGCAAGCAAAGGCCTGAATTATTCAATGCGGTGATGGAGAAACCGTTCAACATTGATTTAATCATTGCACGAGTCAGGAGCCTCTTGGCTGATAACCAATAACCAATAACCAATAACCAACAACTAACAACTACGTGCAATACGGCTCAATGCATCGAGCGCTGGCCAATCCGCTTTATTTATATCGATGCTACAGCGTGCGGATGGATTCGCTCGCATAGAAGCAAGGCTCAGAATCAATCCAGCTGTTTGCTCTGGTTTATCAATGGCGGCTTATTGATTAACGCACGCCAGTTACGTACAGCCTCGTCATGTTTGTCCGAGGCCGCATCCCATTCAGGGCCAAACGCTTTACCCTTGCGAACCAATCGCAATATCTCATCCATAGCAGTCCGCACGGTTTCTGTCGCCTTGACGAGCTCATCTTTGTAATCGTTTCCCATCACTTGTACCTACACGTAAGTGGTGTCGATTGTTCGTTCTGTTCGCCAAAGTACGTTCTGGGCAAACCACTCCATGCGCTTAGTGCCTGATCAAACCATCACTGCTTGTCTGCCGCAGCCCAGATACCCTTTTTGAAATAATGGCAGGTTTTCATGTTACCTCGATATGTAGCTACGAACGTCGTCGCTACGGCAACATTCGCGGTGCTGTCATGCAACGCGGCCAACGCCTTTGCCCGCGTAACTTCACAACCGCTCATCAATGGTAGCGGCGATAACTCTCATCAGTTGACTGTCTTAACAAGTAATCATCCCAACTCAAGTGAGCCCTCTTCGCGGGCACGCCAAAAGAACTGATCACTGCCTGAATAATGGTTGAGCGGTAGCGGCCAGATGAGCATCCACCATCCAACCATCCACTCGAACCTTTCATCCCGCCCATTCGTCTCAGCTTTATAACTTCACGATAAGCCTGTCGGAGCCGTCGATGCTGATTCATCCGAAAACCCATTTTCACCCATATACCCATGCCAGCGGCGGCTGGGGTTCCGCCAAGTCAGTGATGAAAATCCTGTGGCGCGAGCAGGCATTTGCCAAGGCTCCGGGTGCACTGTTGAAACAAAATAAGCCGGATGGTTTTGCCTGTGTCAGCTGTGCCTGGGCCAAGCCCGGCCATCCCCATGCGCTGGAGTTTTGCGAAAACGGCGCTAAGGCCACGGCCTGGGAATTGACGTCGAGGAAGACCAGCCCGGCCTTCTTCGCCGAGCACACCCTCAGTGAATTGCGCCAATGGCCGGATTATGAGCTGGAACAGCACGGTCGCCTGACCCATCCCTTGCGTTACGACCCGGCCAGTGATCGCTATCTGGAAACGACCTGGGTCGCGGCGTACCGCGCAATTGGCGAGCAATTGCAGGCGCTGGAGCCGGACAGCGTGGTGTTTTATGCCTCGGGGCGTGCTTCGCTGGAAACCTCGTTCATGTACCAATTATTCGCCCGGGCCTATGGCACCAATAACCTGCCGGACAGTTCGAACATGTGCCACGAAAGCACCTCCGTGGGCTTACAGGAAAGCATCGGCGTGCCGGTCGGGACGGTCACGCTAGAGGATTTCGACCACACCGATTGCCTGTTTTTCTTTGGCCAGAACGTCGGCAGCAATGCGCCGCGAATGCTTCATCAGTTGCAGGACGTGCGCAAACGCAACGTGCCGATCATCACCTTCAACCCTTTACGCGAGCGAGGGTTGGAGCGGTTCGTCAATCCGCAGTCGCCGACCGAGATGCTCACGCCGGAATCGACGGTCATCAGCACCCAATACCATCAGGTCGCCATCGGCGGTGATTCGGCCGCCCTGCTCGGCCTCGCCAAAGTCTTGCTGGAAATGGACGATCAAGCGCGACGTGAAGGTCGTGCCGCCATCCTCGACTATGACTTTATTGCGCAGCACACCGAGGGTTTCGACCCCTTCGCCACGATGGTGCGCGGATGTCATTGGCAACACATCGAGCGCCAATCCGGGTTGACCCGTGGCGCACTCGAAGCGGCCGCGTCGGTGTACGCCCGGAGCCAACGGGTGATGATTATTTACGGCATGGGCCTGACCCAGCATCGGCACGGCGTGCAGAACGTCCAGATGCTGGTGAACCTGTTGCTGATGCGCGGTAATTTTGGCAAACCGGGCGCCGGGATTTGCCCGGTTCGTGGCCATTCCAACGTCCAGGGCCAGCGCACCGTGGGGATTACCGAAGACCCGAAGAAAGTCCCGGTCGAGCTGATCGAGCAGCAGTTCGGCTTCAAGGTGCCGTCGCAAAAGGGGCTGTGCACTGTCGACGCCTGTGAAGGCATTCTGGCCGGTCGGGTACGCGGTTTCATTGGCCTGGGCGGCAATTTCCTGCGGGCCATTCCCGACACTTCGCGCATGGAGCCGGCCTGGCAAACGCTGCAACTGAACGTGCAGATCGCAACCAAGCTCAATCGCACGCACTTGCTCCCTGCCCGGAACATGTGGCTGTTGCCGTGCCTGGGCCGTATCGAAATCGACCGGCAGGACGGCGTCGCACAAACCTGGGCCACCGAGGACAGCACCGGATGCGTCCATGGTTGGCGCGGCAGTGCGGAGCCGGTCAGCAACAATCTGTGTGCGGAAGCCAGCATTGTTGCCGGTCTGGCCATGGCCACCCTGCCATCAGGCTCCTCCATTGACTGGGAAGGCTGGAGTAAGGACTACTCTCTAATCAGGACAGCCATCGGCACCCTCTATCCGGACATCTTCCACGACATGGAGTCCCGCATGGCCGAACCGGGCGGCTTTCATCGCCCTATCGCCGTATCCCAACGCAAATGGCTAACCGATAGTGGCAAGGCGCAGTTCATCATGCCCTCGACACTCAACGAAGACGATGATGTGAATGCAGGCGCGATGCCGCGCGATGTGCTTCAACTGATGACGTTGCGTAGCAATGACCAATTCAACACCACCATTTATGGCTACGAGGATCGCTTTCGCGGCATCAGCGGCACGCGCGAGGTGATTTTCATGCACCGCAACGATATCGTTCGGCTGGGTTTCGAGGCCGGCGATCAAGTGTTACTGACCACGGCCATCGAGCCCGAGGTCAAGCGCCAGGTTGGGCCATTCGAAATCGTGGCCTATGACATTCCCGAAGGCTGCGCCGCTGCCTACTATCCCGAATGCAATCCGCTTGTGCCACTTTGGCACCATGCCGAACGCAGCAAGGTGCCGGCGGCCAAATCGGTGCCGGTGCGGTTGAGCCTTTTGAGTCGTTAACGAGCGACGTCGAAGGTGTTCATTCAAAAAATCTGCGTCGCTCTTAATTGTGGCTGTAGCTGCGTTGCGCCTGGATGTTGGCTATCAAAACTGACGGAGCGCTCGTTGTCATCAGAAGGTTACTTTGACTGACAAGGTCGTTTTCGTTGAACTCCGTACTTGACTCTTCTTACCAGGCGCAGCGAGCGGGTCAGTCAGTGTCGAGGAAAAACATCGGGTGTCACGGAACGAGGGACTTCACCCGATGTAAGGGTCGACGGTAATTAGTCACGAATGCTCAACCCATTTCGTTGATGCAGATCACTTTGGGTTGCGTCATGTCTTCATAGGCAAACCGGACACCTTCTCGCCCCAGACTTCCGTACTTGAAGCCGCCGAAAGGCATGGCATCAAAACGATAATCGGAAGAGTCATTGATCATCACCCCACCGGCTTCCATTTTCCGCGCCAATTTCAACGCCCTAGAAAGATCACGTGTGAACACTCCCGCATGCAAGCTGTACTCTGGAGCGTTAGCCAGAGCAACGGCGTCATCCAAGTGGTCAAAAAGCTCCAAGATGACCACAGGCGCGAAGACTTCCTGCTGCCAAATCCGACTGTTATGGTTTACATGCTCTAGCACGGTCGGCGCATAGCTTCCCGCTTGGCGATGGTGTCCGCATAGGAGAAGAGCACCCTCGGCCAGCGCTTCATTTACCAATTGTTCGGTGCGACGAGCCGCTTGTTCCGTAATCATCGGGCCAACATCCGTTGCTCGCTGATCAGGATCGCCAAGCACCAATGCACGCGCTTGGCTGACAAAACGCTCACGAAAATCTTCGTAGATTGAACTATGTACGAGGATGCGCTGCGTGCCAATGCAGTTCTGCCCTGCTGCCCAGAAGGCACCCGATACGCAAGACTCTACGGTCGGTTCAAGATCACAGTCTTCGAGCACGAGAACCGGCGCATTCCCCCCTAGATCCATGGCCAGCTTCTTCAAGCCTGCACTTCGAGCAATGGCCTCTCCAGTGGCAAAACCACCCGTGAAAGAAATCATCCGCACTTCCCGCAGCTCCACCAAGGCTTTACCCAGATCGACTCCCCCGGTGGCCGGCGTTACCACACACGGAGGCAGACCCGCTTCTACCAAGCACTCAACGAGCTTGAGAGCAGACAGCGGCGCAAGTTCCGAGGGTTTCAAAATCACGGCATTGCCACCGGCGATAGCCGGGCCCAGTTTATGGGCAACCAGGTTCAGCGGATCATTGTACGGCGTGATCGCAACGATAAGCCCCAACGGCTCGCGAGTGAACCAACCTTGCCGTGACTCGGAGCCTTCATATGCCTCAAATGGAATCACTTCCCCGGCGTTACGACGCGCCTCTTCCGCCGACAGCTTTAGCGTGTTCACACAACGCTTCACTTCCTTCTCTGCCTGGCGCAGGGTTTTTCCTGCCTCTGCAACGATCAGTCTGGCGAACGCCTCAGCCTCGTGCTCTACACGTCGAGCTGCTTCCTCAAGGATGCGTGCACGCTGGTGACGAGGCATCGTCGCGCTCTCACGCACGCCGATACGCGCGCGCTCCAGCAAGCCAGGAACTGCGGCTGCATCAAGACAAGGAACGCGCCCGACCAAACGGCCATCGAATGGACTGAACACATCAATCTGTTTGGCTTCAACAAGCTGGATACTGGCCACGCTGGATACGCTCATGACGCTCTCCTTTTATTTGGTTCATCACGGATTACCGGGAAAGACGCTCTTGATCTTCATAAAGAAGAACTCGCTATCCCGGTAACCGTAAGCCATCCGCTTTATGACCTTTATTCGATTGTTTATTCCTTCCAACTGACCGGTGTGCATCGGCCAGCGAACCCGGCTCACGATGCCCCGCCAGTAAGCCTTTAGCCGTTTGGCAAACTGGATCAGAGCAGGTATTTCGCTTTCATGAGCATGGCGCAGCCATTGCTTCCATGCCGATCTCCAGCTCCAGGCAGTACTCGGCGTCCAGAGCGTTTTGAGTTCGGCCTTCATTAAATAGACCGTCATCAATGCCTGGTTAGCCGCCAGCAGATCCCCCAGGCGAACCTGTTGTTCCGGTGTTTTCAGGTTCTGCGGATTACGCAGAAGCAGCCATCGCGCCTGCTTGATGACCTTTCGGGCCGGTTTGTCATGACGCAGTCGATTGGCTTCGTCGACGCGCACCCGATCAATCACCTCTCGGCCATATTTGGCCACCACATGGAACAGGTCGTAGACCACGCGTGCTTGCGGGCAGTGCTGACGAACCTCCAGATCAAAAGCGGTATTCATGTCCATCGCCACCGCTTCGATGCGAGCGCAACCCTCTGGCCCCAGCTCTTCGAAAAATGGCCTGACCGCCGCCCGGCTGCGGCCTTCGCCGATCCACAGCACCCGCCGTGTATCCGCATCCAGGACAACGCTGGCATAACGATGACCTTTGAACAGTGCGAACTCGTCCATCACCAAACGTCTCGGTTGCGCCTTTGGCAAAATGCTCAATGCTGCTTGCAAGGCTCGACGCTCCAGCAACCGAACGGTCTCCCAATGCAGCCCAAACATCTGCGCCACGTGCAACGTGGGAAGGCGTTCACAGGCTTGAATGACCGCCTCTGCCAGACGACGTGTCATACGGGCATAGCGATCCAGCCAACTGACGGCCTCCATGCGTTTGCCGCAATCGCGGCAATCAACGCGCCGGAGCAAAACGCTCAGGCGCACCGCACGACCGAGAATGGGCAAATCACGAATGACTCGCTCGCAATACTCATGCGTGGTTGAACAGATTTTTTGGCAGCCGCCACAGGAAGGAAATCGAGTGGCGTGAGGAGTCAGATCGATCTGTAGGGCATCGCCATCAGGCTTGATGGTGACGACAGAAAAGCCCTCCCAAAAAGGAAGGAAAGTATTAATATCGCGCATAAGAACGCCGGTTTGTTAGATGTGTTTGCTCGCACGAACATCATCAATCAAATCGGCGTTCTTGTTTCTGTGTTTCCCGGGATTCCGTGAAGAACCTTTTATTTACCGTGTGCGGTATGGATGGCGACGATGTCCGACAGCAATGCGAAGGCCGTCTCGATACGCCCTGCCCCAGGCCCGGACACCGTGACAGCTCCAAGCAGATCGGTATTGAATGACACGGCATTCGTGGCGCCGGCAATACCTGCCAGAGGATGCGAATTCGGCAGCAGCCGGGCTTCCACACTCGCTCGAACCGAGCCATCGGCTTCACGATCGGCTGAGCCAATCAGTTTCCAGCTCGCGCCATTGGCACTTGCCTGAGCAATATCTTCCGCGCTGATATTGCTGATACCCGAACACGCTACATCGCTGACATTCAATCGTGCATTGAGCAGTTCATTGGCCAGGATCACTACCTTGAGGCGTACGTCAAACCCTTCCACATCGGCGGTTGGATCGGCCTCGGCGTAGCCGAGCTGTTGCGCTTGTACGACGGCATCCTTGAAGGCCAGGCCGTCTTTCATTTGGGTGAGCACGTAGTTGGAAGTGCCGTTCAGGATGCCTTTGAAGCCTCGTACGTTGGCACCCGCCAAGGCCTGCTTGGCCAGACGAATCACAGGGGTGCCACTCATCACCGCTCCCTCGTATTCAAAGGCGACCTGATTGCGACGGGCCAACGCCTTGAGCTCGGCACCGTGCAGCGCAACAGGCCCCTTATTGGTGGTCACTACATGAATGCCACTTTCCAGGGCCCAGCGGCAAAAGGTAGTGGCGGGCTCGCCATCCACCGGATTGGTGAAAGTGGCCTCAGCGATGATGTCTGCACCGGAATGCTTGATCACGGTTTCGTTGAAGGCCTCAGCATTGCCGCCGGGCAGTTGAGCGAGTGCACCTTTCTCAATCGGCAGCGCGACCAACTGCTTTGCATCCAGACCGTCTTTGGCAACGATGGAGCCGAGGAACAGATCCGTGACACCGACGATTTTAACAGTGAAGCCCAAAGACTCTTTCCACTCGGCATTACGCTCGGCGACCAATTGGGCGAAGCCCCGGTTCACGCCACCAAACCCTACCAAGGCAATTTTGTACTCAGTCATGAAAGGTGTTCCTTTATTGATTTTGTTCGATAGGAACATCCTAAGAGCCGAACGCTGGCAGTTGAATATGGCAGTCTGCTGTATTAGTTGGGCGTTTTGCCCAAGCGCGATCTTTTAAAACACCGCAGAAAGGACGAACGATGTCACGGTGTTTTCCACTCCTGACATGGCCGCGATTTCCTTCCACACGAGATGGACACGTTCAGGGGTGGCGGCATTCACGCGCAGCATTAAATCGAATTCACCACTGAGTACTTCGCATTGCACGACTTCGGGAATAGAGCGCAGCGCAGCCAGTACTTCTTCGCCACGCATGCGGTCGTAGCGGTAGACGAAGATCACCGCACTGATAAGCGACGTAGGCCGCCGCGACTCACCGAGAAGTACCGTATAGCCCTGGATCGCACCGTCGCGCTCAAGGCGTTCGATGCGCTGGCGCACAGCATTGCGCGACAAGTTGATCTTGGCACCCAGTTCGATATGGGCAATTCGGGCATTGGCGGTCAGTTCGGCCAGTATGCGTTCGTCCAACGGATCCAGAATGCGCTTCATGCAAGCCTCTGCCGCGCCAGAAGAAGAGCCTGGCACAGCCCCTCCAGATCGTCCTTGGCCAGGCAAGGTGGTTGCGCGCGCACCTCGACAGTGCTCGGAACGCTTGCTTGCCAGACACCCAGCTCTGCCAACAGCGCCGCCGACTTGGCCGGCGCAATTTGCCCGAAGGTGACCATTGGCGCCCCCAGGCTGCGTCGATGAAGCCGGCCGGCCAGTACACCAACAGCGGTGTGAGGATCGATGGCCGAGCCTGTCTCTCGGAACAGTTCGACCACCTCATCGCGCACCTGGGATTCGTCTACCGCATAGGAATCGAAGAGTACTCGGGCACGCAGCCATTGCTGATTGCCGATGCTCATTTCTCCGCAACTTTCAAAGTGCTCCATCAGCACCTTTGTAGAGCAGCCATCGTGCTCATAAATCTCCCAAATAAATCGCTCCAGGTTGGAAAACAACGAGAAGTCCATCGCCGGCGATACTGTTCGATTAGTCATCCGGGTGGAGTAGCGATTGCAATGAAAAAACTGGTGCAGGGCATCATTGCTGTTGGTGGAGATGATCACCTGATTGATGGGCAATCCCATTTTCTGCGCAATGAAACCGGCGTAGATCTCGGCCGAGCTGGCAGCTGGAATGCTAAAGCCAACGGGACGCGAGCCACCGCCCAGTTGCAACGCCGCATGGAAGTAAAAAACTATCTGGGCCAGGACGCCGATCCAATTGGTCGAGTTGAAACAGACCGGAATGACTGAATCCAACGGCCACTCACGCAAGAGTCGGGAGACCAGCGTCTGGCAATCATCGAAATTACCGTCAACCGGAAACAGCTGAACCCGCTGCGGGTCGGCTGCCTGCAAGGCACTGAGTTGCTCACGCGCAAGCCCGTCGCGCGGATACAATATCGCCATGCGGGTAGACGGGCAGTTTGCAAAGGCTTCAAGCGCAGCGAGGCCGGTATCACCATTCGTTGCACCGACCACCAACGCTTCTTTACCAACCTCCCCCAGAAAATGCTCGACCAGGCGCGACTGCAACTGCGCGGCGAAATCCTTGGAAGATTGGGTGGGGCCATGAAACAGCTGGAGTATCCACTCGTTATGCCCGATCTGCTCAAGCGGCGTAATAGCGCGGTGCTTGAATTGATGATAACTGTCGCGGAGCAAGGCACGGAGGGTGCTTTCGTCCATGGACGAGCCAACAAAGGGCGAGACTACCCGCCATACCAGCTCATCAAACGGCAGCCATGACCAACTGGTGATTTGTTGCTCCGTGAATAGCGGCAAACTGGTTGGGACATACAGGCCACCATTTTCGGCGAGGCCCGACAGAACCACACTGCGAAAATCCGCCCGCATGTCACCGCCGCGTGTGCTTACGTAATCCATGACCACTCCCAATCGGTATAACTAAAGGCGATGGGCTTGAGCCACCAGCCAGGTAGAAAAATTTGCGGCATCAGGCGATAGCACTTCGCTCTGTTCATGCACCAGATAAAAGGACTCGCTTGCCTCGATTCGGTGACTGAATGGCGCAACCAATTGCCCACTCTTGAGTAAATCCTCAACCACCGAAGACCGTGCTAGCGCAACGCCCTGCCCCAATTCGGCCATGCGGATCGTGGAAATCAGCGTGTCAAACTGAAGGCCTAGGGAATAGTCAACGTCGTCTGCTCCAACTCGCTTCAACCAGTAACCCCACCCTTCTTCGTAACCCAACACGTGAAGCAGGGAATGGTTCATCAAGTCGCGTGGCTCATGTATGGGTGAGCTGGCCATGAGCTTTGGGGAGCAAACTGGCTGAAGGATGTCCCAAGTCAATCGCTGGGCCTGCAAGCCCGACCACTGACCGCATCCCCAGCGAATCTCCAGGTCATCCTCGCCATCCGGTTCTTTCACCCAAATATTGCTGATATACCGAATATCAATCTGGGGATACTCCCGACAAAAATCTGCGAGCCGGGGGGCCAACCAATAGTGAAGAAAGGAAAGGCTGCCACGTACCTTCAAATGTCTTCGATTGTGCTGACCAAAAATTTCGTTTGTGCCGACTGCGAGGCGACTGATCGCGTCTTGTACGACAGGCAGATACGACTGCCCTTCTTCGGTCAAGCCAAGCCCTCGAGGCAAGCGCTTGAACAGCGCCACCCCGAGGTGACTTTCTAATTGACGGATCTGCTGACTCACAGCGCCTTGAGTCAAATGGAGTTCTTCCGCCGCGTGGGTAAAGTTCAAATAACGCGCCGATACTTCGAATGCCCTCAACCAATTCAAGGGTGGTAGTGACTTTTGGCTCATCGGCGCAACCTCATCAGGGCTTTATCTGTGCTCAATCATTGCCTGAGAAATTCACGCGGTGCCAGAGGAATGAGCAGTTGCGGCTAAAGCCAATCGCGCTGCTCTCTTGTTTCGAGTGATCCAGTAAACAAAATAACACCACGCGATAAAGGGAAGGCCGAAGTAAAGCGCCACTCGCTGCTCAGGATCAAAAGCGATACCCACACAGGCCAGCAGACAACACAACAGTGCACCGATAGGCACCCATGGATAGCCACGTACACGGAAATGAAGGTCTTCAACTCGTCCGCCATTAGCGACGTATTGACGACGGAACGCGATCTGGCTTGCGGCAATACTCATCCACACGACCACGACCGCCAAACCGGAAATGGACACCAAGGCTAAATAAACCGTATCAGGGGCAAGGACACTGCTGAGCAGGGACGCCACTGCACCCGCCATACTAAGAACAATGGCGTTCACCGGTGTGCCTCGACTGGAAAGCCTGGCGTAGCGCTTAGGCATATGTCCTTGATCGCTCAATGTCCACAGCATGCGCGAGGCTGCATACAGCCCCGAATTAGCGGCGGAAATCAGTGCCGTGAGAATGACAAAGTTCATAATGTCGGCAGAGTATGGGATGCCGATCAGCTCAAACACCATGACGAACGGACTTTCTACGAGCCCCGCTTGCTCCCGTGGCAGTAATGTCGCCAGGACGAAAATTGTACCTACGAAGAACAGCGCCAGACGTACCACTGTCGTGCGGATTGCCTTGGGCACACTTGTCTGTGGATCTTGCGCCTCACCGGCCGCAATCCCGATCAACTCTGTTCCGGAAAAGGCAAAGGAAACCGCGAGAAGCGTCATTGCAATGGGCAGGAACCCCGTTGGGAAAAGCCCTTCACGGGTGAAATTGGAAAGACCCGCACCCTGTAGATTCTGTACGTGTAAAAGACCGAAAATTGCCGCGCCGCCAATCGCAATGAACGTGATTACGGTCAGAACTTTAATCAGCGAGAGCCAGAACTCGGTCTCGGCAAACAACCGGACCGAAACAATGTTGCTCAAGAACACCGCAATGGCAAACAGCGCACTCCAGATCCACACCGGCGTGTCAGGAAACCATCGAACCATGAGAATGCCCGCCGCTGTAAACTCTGATCCGATAGCCACTGCCCATGTAAGCCAGTAAAGCCAGGCCACCGTATAACCTGTCCCAGGCCCCAGATATCGCGTTGCGTAGCTACTGAAAGATCCGGTTTCTGGCATTTGTACAGCCAACTCACCGAGACAGACCATGACGAGATACACCATCACTGCACCGATCATGTAAGCGATCACCGCACCGAGTGGCCCTGCCTGATTTACCGTGTAACCGGAGGTCAGGAATAACCCCGTACCGATCACACCGCCCAGTGCCAGCATAACGATATGGCGGGTCTGCATTTCCTTTTTAAAATGCGAGTCAGGATCGGGCTGTTTATCTTCTATATGCGTGGACATAGTTGTACTCTCATGAAATGTTTGGACAAACGCCTTGTAACTGACTTTTCGGCAGTACAATTTTGTTGTCACTGGATTTTATTATTTTCATTCTTCATGAAGGGCTTAAGATCAATATCGAAAGTCCTGCCCGTCGTCAGGCTCCTACCTCAATTAAACATTGCGCACTGTCAGCATGAAGTTTTGCATTACCTTGATTACTTCGCACTGAATCACAGGCTTGTTTTAGATCAGCCAATAAATCTGCTGAGTCTTCAATACCTACGGACACTCGAACCAAACCTTCGGAGATTCCAAGTGCCTGACGTTCTGCCAGGGTATTTTCCACGTGACTGGTTGTCCGTGCCGGCCCATAGATGGTCTCGACAGCGCCCAAATTACCCGCCCGATGCGCATATCTGAGCAGCGGGAGCAAACGAGTCACTGTGTCCATGCCTCCCTTCAGCACGAAGCTGACGATGGCGCCGAATCCGTTCATTTGCGAACGAGCGATGTCATGACCTGGATGTTGAGGCAACCCCGGATAGTTCACAGACTCGACCAGCGGTTCGGTACAGAGGTACTCGGCCAAAAGTTGTGCACTCGCCTGTTGCTGACGAAGACGCAGAGCCAGCGTCTTGATGCCGCGGATGATTAGATACGCCGAAAAAGGATCCAGCGAGGCCCCATTGATTTCGCGGTAATGGCGAACTTGAGACATCAAATGCTCAGCGCCGCACACGACACCGCCAAGCACATCACCATGACCCGACAGGAATTTGGTCGCGCTGTGCACAACCACATCAACGCCTAAAGCCAGCGGATTCTGATTCAGAGGCGTTGCGAATGTATTGTCCGCAACCACCAAAGCACCCACTCGCTTCGCCGCTGCCACAAGGCGCCGAATATCAACGATTTTCAACGTCGGGTTCGTGGGAGTTTCCAGGTACAGGACATTGCAGCCTTTCGCGATTTCCTGCTCAAGTGCCACGGTATCGAGCGTATCGCAAAGGGTTACTTCAACACCCATGCGTGGAAGAAATTCCTCAAAAATTTTGTTCGTACCACCGTAGCTGTCACGTGTAGATATCACACGCTGCCCATAGGATAGGAAGGTGTGTAAGACACCGCTGATTGCAGCCATTCCGGTACTGAAAGCGACAGCCGACTCTGCGTTTTCGAGCTCACAGAGTTTATCTTCCAAGACAGAGACTGTGGGGTTGCTCATCCGGCTATAAATGAAGCCAGGCTCCTTTCCCAACGCCACGTCATACCACTTATCGATATCGTCGTAGCCATAGGCAGCACTGACTACGATGGGAGTTTGGGTAGCGTTGTAGGGATGCTGAACTTGCTCCCCTCCCCAAACCACTCGTGTCCCCATACCAGCACCCTGGCTATGGCCGGGTTTTATTTTGTGATCCATAAGTCTATCTCGCATCGATGAAACACAGATGTGTTCCGAATGGGCTTGTGAGGACTATATGGAAGACTTGAACGTGTGAAAAATCATGTTATCTGGGGCTGAGGGGTGTTTTTTTTAATGGATGATCGATGGCAAAGAAGCGTGCTATGGGTTCTGCAATCCTTTTGAAATCGCAAGTTCAAGAAAAGCTACCGCCGTGAGTCTCTGAATTGAACAGTCTGCAGATTCAGCCAATGGAGATCACATGTGAAAAAGCCACTGATGAAAATGACGATCGAGGAATGGGATGGTGACGGCCGACGTCCTGCGCGGCATTGGTGATGGCGGCGCGGTCTTCATGCAGACCTGCAATCAGCAAGCGGCGATAAGCCTCGGTAGTGTTGCGGTCATAAAGTCGCGTGGCGCCGAAGTCCAACAACACCCTCCGGCCGGAGACTTGCTGATAACGGTAATTGGCAAAGTTAGGGTCGGTCTGCACACACTGAAACTCGAACACCCGATGCACATTGCCCGACGTCAACAGCCGTTCGCTGAGCGCCGGACGTTTGCCCGGAACCACTGCCGAGCACCTTCGGCTGACATGCCGCCCGCGACACCCGAGGCCAACGGCCTAAACGCATCAACCGCGATAAGCGGCTGCCAGGCGGGCAAGCTCGTAACCCGCAACAGCTGCCTGTCCTGCCGGAGGTGGGCAACCAAGCCGATCACCCACAGCAAGTAACCGAATGGCATTGGCAGTAACGTGGCAATCCAAGTAATAAGCGCAGGGATGACACTCCAGAGGGTTCAGCCGTTTATAAGCGGAAACTCCAAGTGAAAACTCGTACCTGCTTCAGTGCTATCAACGGTTACGCAACCGCCATGCAATTGCATAATCGAACGAACAATGGCCAACCCCAGCCCTCCAGAGTCGTCGGGCTGATTACGTGATGGGTCGCACCGGTAAAAGCGCTCAAACAATCGTGGCAGATGTTCGGCTGCAATCTGCTCGCCGTGGTTGTGCACCGTGATTTCGAGCGCGTCCTCCGAAATCTTGCTGCTGATCGTCACTGCAGAGGCGGGATTTGCGTAGCGCAGCGCATTAGCCAGCAAGTTGGCCAATGCTCGACGGATCAACCCTGGATCCCCCAGCAACTGATCCTGGGTCTGGTTTATCAGTTGCACATCTCGCTCTTGCGCCACGCCTTCGAAATACTCACATAGTTGCTCAATGAGATCGTGCAGGTTGATTTGCTCGAACTTTACGCAAGCGTTTGGCTGCTCGGTGCGGGCGAGAAACAGCATGCTGTCGATCATTCGCGCCAGCCTTTCATACTCTTCCTGATTGGAAACCAGCAAATTCTGATAGTCCTCGACAGAGCGACCGCGCCTAAGAGCTTGCTGGGTATGGCCCATCAGGTTGCCAAGCGGGGTTCGCATTTCATGGGCGAGGTCTTCCGAGAAGCGTGAAAGCTGGGCGAATCCGTCCTCAAGGCGTGCAAGCATCTGGTTGAGGGCATTACTGAGCAGTTTGAGCTCATTCAGTTCATTGAACTCGTCCAGTCGCAGATGCAGATGCTGCACATCGATTCCAGCGGCGCGCTTGGCCAGCAGGCGCACAGGGTGCAAGCCTCGTTGACTCACCCACCAGCCGAATGCGAAAGCCAACAGCGCGCCGACTGACATGGCCAGCCAGAGCTTGAGTCGGTAGGCACCCAGCATTTGGTCGCGCTCACTCAACAACTTGCCGGCGATCAGGGTCAAACCGCGATCGCCCTGCGTGACATCTTGCCAGGCAAGCCGCACTGGCTCGGAAGAGTGATCTTCAACCAGGTTAGCCTGGGGCGCAGCCGGCAACTTTGGAAACGCCATACCCACTGGGTTGATTTCGATCAACACCTTGCCGGTATCATCGACAATCCACAGCAGATTGTCGCGATTGCCCAACATGTTTTCGTAGAGCTTGGGTCGACCTTGCAGTTGCTCGATGCTGTCGCTATCGCTGATCAACGCTTGCATTCGCTCCAGGCGCCCCAGCAGGGCCTGATCATCGCGCCACGCAATCTCTCGCTGTAACGATTGATAAAGATAAAAACCAATGGAGCCCAGTAACGATGCGCTGACCAGCGCGAACATGATCGCCAGGCGCAGGCTCAGGGTACGCGGTAACAGTTTCAGGATTGCACCTCAAGCATGTAACCGATACCACGCACTGTATGTATCAACTTAAGGGAGTATGGATCGTCAACCTTGGCCCGCAGTCGGCGAATGGCGACATCCACCACATTGGTGTCACTGTCAAAGTTCATTTGCCAGATCTGTGAGGCAATCAACGAACGCGATAGCACCTCCCCTTCACGACTCAGCAGCAAGTGCAGTAGGGCGAATTCCTTGTTGGTCAGGGTGAGGCGCTCTCCATTGCGCGTTACCTTGCGTCGCAACAAGTCCAGGCTCAGGTCGCCAGCCACGAAATACTCAACCTCGCGAGGTGGGCCACGGCGCAGCAATGTGCGTACCCGTGCCAACAACTCGGCATAGGAAAAAGGCTTCACCAGATAATCATCTGCCCCCAACTCCAGCCCTTTGACCCGATCATCAACCGAATCACGTGCGGTGAGGAACAGTACCGGGGTCTGCCACTTACGCCGAATGATTTGCAGCAGTTGCCAGCCATCCAACCCCGGAAGCATGACATCCAGAATGATCAGATCGAACTCACTCTCCTGCGCTAGATGCTGACCGTCCAGCCCGTCAAGGGCGATCTCTACCGCATAGCCCGATTCACTCAGGGCTTTGCGCAGGTAATCCGCCATTTTCGTTTCATCTTCAACCACCAGGATACGCATTTTTTCCTCCAGGACTGGAGCACAGGCTAGCCCGCTTCGCTGATTTCTCACATTACATATTGGTAATCAGGAGGTAATCATTCTGACGGAGCGGGCTGGTCATGATGTCCGGCAATGACTCAGACAGACTCCACCCAACAAGGAAACAGCATGCGTACAAGCCTATCGACCTCACTGCTGATCACACTCGCAATGAGCTCTGCGTTCGCCGTTGCGGCCCCGGATCAGGTTGCGCAGCGCAGGGACGTGTCACTTGCAATGGCCAACGATTTGCTATCGGCCGCGCTGACGGCCTGTCACGCCGATGGCCGCACAGCGGTTGCCGCAGTTGTTGACCGAGGCGGCAATCTGGTTGCCCTGCAACGCGATGACAATGTCGGCCCGCACAACACCTTAGCCGCGCAACGCAAAGCCTATACCGCCCTGTCGACCAAGACTTCTACGCGGTTGCTAGCTGAACGCGCTCGCGCTCATCCAGATGCGGAAAATCTCAATACCCTTGATGAGTTGTTGCTGCTCGGTGGAGGCGTGCCATTGAAGTTCGATGGACAAGTCATAGGCGCTCTCGGGGTGGCCGGTGCGGGTGGCGCTGCACAGGATGAAAGTTGTGCAGAGGTCGCTATCAATAACGTTCTACCCGCCGTTAAAAACTAAGGACACACCATGACTGTATTGAAAAGTTTCTTCGCTGGCGCTGTGTTGAGTGCCCTTTCAGCCCTTGCATCAGCGGCAACAAATCCATTGAGCGTGCATGTACTCAACTTGCAGGATGGCCTGCCCTCCCCTGGAGTCAATGTCACGCTGGAAAAACAGGATGGGAAAAACTGGGACATGCTCAACAGCGCGGCAACCAACGAGCAAGGTCGTATCACCGGACTGTATCCGGAAGGTCGGGGTCTGGAGAAAGGTACGTACCGTGTCACCTTCAAGACTGGTGAGTGGTTCAAGGCGCACAAAACGTCCAGCTTCTTTCCGGAGGTACCCGTCATTTTTGAAGTGGACGGTACCGTTCCTCACTATCACATCCCGTTGCTTCTCAGCCCTTACGGCTTCTCCACCTACCGAGGAAATTGATCGTTAAGCGATACAAAATGGATACCGTCCGAAGGTGAAGACAGCCGCCCCTACTCACAAGGGCGGCACTGTCGCTTAACTTTTCGGCATCAAAACCTTAAGCAATGACGTGTTTACCGGATACAAACCTATACAGAGCCATGAAATTCGCACAAGACTGATCAGCACGCGGTGACGCCTTACTTTATCGATGAATACCCGTTCTGCGCGCTATACATCAATGACCTGCGCAGAGGGGGCAATGAGTCAAAACCGCTATTTATTGGTATCCGTTGTGATCGGACTGAACCCGCGCCTTGGCGCTATCGCGCTGAGCACGTTAAGAATTTTGGCCACTACAATCACTTGAGGTGCAATCCGCACGCCCTTTTCAATCGGATATCGAGTGCTCTGTCGAGAGTGCAAAAGCTACGTAAACCGATAGTCTAATGCCGGTGTGCAATCCCCTACCCGATCAGCGCATGACTCGCGATCGACATGCTTCCCTCGTGTTCAATCTGGAATTATCTTGTACAATCACCATGACGCTGTATAGGTTTTGCGCCAGATTGATGAAAGTGCCAAGCAGTCCATAGCCACTGAGGTTCGTATGTTCAACTCGCAAATCAAAAAAGAACTGACCATCAGCAAGCAGCGTTTGGCTGACTGCGAAGCCACCCTCGCAGCATTAGGTGGTTCCATGGCTCTGATTGAGTTCCAACCTGATGGCACGATCCTCTGCGCCAATAAAAATTTCCTGAGAGTAATGGGCTATCGCCTTGAGGAAATTCACTCCCGGCATCACCGCTTATTCTGTACACCGACATACGCCAACAGCGCCACTTATCAAGGTTTTTGGTCAAGGCTGAGTAATGGTGAGTTCATAAACGACCGCTTCTTGCGCCTGGACAAACAGGGGCGTGAGATCTGGCTGGAGGCTAGTTACAACCCCGTTCGCGACGCCTCTGGACGGGTAATTAAGGTCGTCAAGATTGCTACTGATGTAACCGGCCGAGTGCGGAAGGAACAAGAGCAGGAGAGCCAAATCAAAGCGATTAACCGTTCCATGGCAACCATTGAGTTCAACCGGCAGGGAGAAGTCATCAGCGCCAACGAAAACTTCCTTGCAGTGATGGGTTACCGCCTGGATGAGATTGTTGGCAAGCACCATCGTCTGTTCTGTGAGCGTAGCGAAAGTGAATCCAACGAGTATCGCCAGTTCTGGGAGCGCCTGAATCACGGCGAATTTTTCTCCGGCAACTTCAAACGCCTCAACAACCAGGGACAAACCGTCTGGTTACGTGCAACTTACAATCCGGTGTTCGACGCCAGCGGCAGCCTTTACAAAGTAGTTAAGTTTGCGAGCGATATCACAGCCCAGGTTCTCCAGCAGGAAACGGAGTCACGTGCAGCGCGCATGGCTTACGAGACTTCACTGAAAACCGACAATACCGCACACGAAGGCGCCCGAGTGGTGCAGGAGACCGTGGAGGTCATGCAAAGCCTGGCTGGCGAATTGAATCATGCAGCCGAAGGTATCAATGATGTCAGTCAGCAGTCGGAAGTAATCAGCAGCATCGTGCAGACCATCCGTGGTATCGCCGAACAAACGAATCTTCTAGCGCTAAACGCAGCCATCGAAGCGGCTCGTGCCGGAGAGCAAGGTCGTGGTTTTGCGGTGGTCGCTGACGAAGTGCGCAATCTGGCTTCGCGCACAAGCCAGGCGACCGTCAAGATTGTCGAGGTGGTGCAGCACAATCGTGAATTGGCCCGGGGGGCCGTGGCCAGGATGGAGGTGAGTAAGGACAAGGCAGAGCAAGGAGTCAAATTAGCCGGTGAGGCTGGCCAGGTAATCCTGGATATTCAGGAAAGTGCTCGCCAAGTCGTAGACGCGATCAGCAATTTCTCGTCGACATTGGCTAGATGATTCAGCCTTGCGGCATGTGCAAAATCTTGGCTTGATCGGCACCTTCATAGCGAGTGAGAAAACGGGGTTTGAATGAACGTAAGATCACGATCAGTAGCTCCTTGTAGCGCCTGCCGGGAAGGCAATGAACTGGATTTTGAGTTCAGTATGGCGTTCCAGCCAATCGTAGATCTGCGCGACAACAGTATTTTTGCCTACGAGGCTTTGGTACGTGGTTGCGATGGTAGTGGTGCCGCTGCCGTTCTTGGAAAGGTGAACGAACAGAACCGTTATGCCTTTGACCAAGCATGTCGAGTCAAGGCTGTTGAGCTTGCTTCACGCTTACAAATACCCTGCTTTGTCAGCATCAACTTCTTACCCAATGCGGTGTATCAAGCAGCCACGTGCATTCGTGCGACGCTTGAAGCCGCCCGCAGATTTGGATTTCCCACCGAAAGGCTGATTTTTGAGATCACCGAAAACGAAGAACTGGTGGACAAGGAACATCTAAAAAGCATCATTCGAGAATATCGTCTTAAAGGCTTCAAGACAGCGATAGATGATTTCGGCGCTGGGTACGCGGGGCTCAATTTGCTGGCAGAATTTCAACCCGACATCATCAAACTGGACATGGCCTTGGTACGCAGCATCAGCACTGACCCGGTTCGACAGGCCATCGTCCAAGGCATCCTCGGTGTATGCAAAGCGCTCAACATTGAAGTGATTGCAGAGGGCGTAGAGACCATCGCTGAATTACAGAAGTTACTGACCTTGGGCATTAATTACTATCAAGGTTATTTGTTTGCAAAGCCCGAATATGAAACGTTGCCTAACGTGACTTGGCCGATAACCAACATCGGCTAGAGACAAGGTGTCCTCATTTTTTATAAATCGAGGCAATCAATATTCTGAGTCTTTTTCGGAGAACCTGTTAGTCGCAGCATTGCTAGGATTGCCCCCTTGTGCCCACTTTGAAACAGCACGGCCCATATCGTCGACGTTGAACACCCACGATCAACTGACCATTTCGGGTCAGTGGCGGCACCTTGAAGGTCGCATTTTAGATCCAGCTACGGATGATTGAGGCACATTCCCCTTTCACCATTTGCCTGCCATGCCAGACACCGTAGCCTCCATGCAAGCTGCGGAAGATGTGCCTCCCAGATTAACGCCGCCCTTGACTGACAATCACGCAATAAAAGACGGTAATCTTCAACCTAACTCAATAGCCTTACAAAAATTACGACAATAGCAACAGTGATGGCATAATGGCCATAACGTATGCCTTTTTTGTAGAGAATTAACCTTGCGCGCAACTCAAACAATTACATCTGTTGAGCAAATTTTTCCTGCCCAGCAGCGCTTGATCTCAGCGACTGATTCCAGCGGTAAAATTACCTACTGCAATGATGAGTTCACGAAAATAAGCGGCTACTCCCGTGAGGAGTTAGTCGGTAGCCCCCACAATATGGTTCGCCACCCTGACATGCCACCTGCTGTTTTCGGGATGATGTGGAGTTACCTGAAGGCCGGAAAAAGCTGGATGGGCGTCGTAAAAAATCGTTGTAAGAATGGCGACTATTACTGGGTCAGCGCGTACGTCACCCCCATCCTCGAAAATGGCCATCTAATAGGCTACGAGTCCGTAAGGGTCAAGCCGACTCGCGAACAGATTGAGCGGGCACACATGCTGTATCAGCGGCTTCGTGCCGGCAAACAGGCCGTGCCAGGAAGGCGTCACTGTACCGCTTTGATGGGCAGACTGGCTTTACCGGTAATTGCCGCAATAATGGCGATGGGAGTGATTAACACTCTACCGAATCTGCTGGCGCAAACAATCATCGCCTTGCTCTTTTTGGCCATTGGATGGTGGACTTACACGCGCGAGGTTAACCAACTCAATCGAATCATTAAAAGCGCCCCTGATGCTTTCAGTGATCCCGTCAGCGCCCTCACTTACAGCGATACATACGGCCCTTCAGCGCAACTGGAAATGTTGCTGATCAGCGAGGATGCCCGCCTCAAAACCGCCTTAACCCGGCTGAGCGATCTGGCTAACCAAGTGACTGAAGCAGCTGCACATTCCTCTCTGCTCTCTAACCAAACCGAGCATGCCTTACTGGAGCAGAGGACCGAAACGGACATGACTGCTGCGGCCATGACTGAAATGGCGGCTTCAATCAGCGAGGTGGCGGGGCATATTCAACAAACCGCAATTGAAGCGCAAACGGCAAATGAACTTGCAGAACAAGGCGACAAGGTCGCCGGCACCACAAGAGAGGCAATTCAGCTTCTGGCTAGCACGGTAACAAACATCAGCACTGCGGTGGATAACCTCGCCAACGAAACGCAACAAATCATGACTGCTGCTGGTGTGATCCAATCTATTGCGGATCAAACCAACTTGCTTGCGCTCAATGCAGCAATTGAAGCAGCCAGGGCTGGTGAACAAGGCCGGGGCTTTGCTGTGGTCGCTGATGAAGTTCGCGCTTTGGCCAGTAAAACCCGCGTGTCTACCCAACAAATTCAGAGTGTTATTGAAGCCCTTAAAAAGGGTGCGGATGACGCAGTCAGCATTGCCAGACACGGTATCCGCGAGGCAGATCACGGCGTGCAACAGGTTATAGAGGCTCAGGGAGCCCTTCAAGGCATTCGCCATGCGGTTGAACGCATTAGTGGTATGAGTCAGCAAATGGCCGCCGCTTCAGAAGAACAGGCTCATGTCGCCGAAGATATTGCTCGGCAGATCAACAACGTCGCCGTGACGGTTGATAGAACAGCTAAAAATGCTAACGCAGCAGTCGCTCGTGGCAGTGAGCTTGAAACTACTTCACGTGGTTTGCGAGCCCTGGTTGAACGCTTCAACAGGTAGCGATACCACCGGCATCGAAGCGATCAAAGTACTTGAGAATTTTGGGATTACTTACCACTCCATCGCCGAAGCGGACTGGGATGATGCCGCGAATGCTGGAATCGTTCCGTCGCGCAGTCCGTGGAACCTCCAACGGGGCGATCAGCTATACCGGTCGTCATACCGCACAAAGCGGTACGCAGATGCTGGATGGACGAACGATTGGCCGATGCCCCCTCTGGACTCAGCCGCGGTGTATGGCGCTCATGCCGAGGGTTATACTGATAACTCCGTGCATGGCGGGTAACCGCTAAAAATGAGATGTCACTCACTGGGGCTCTGAAAATGATCGACGCAGAACTGCTGAAACTGGTGGTTGAAGCATCAAACGATGGCATCGTGGTAGCAGAGCAGGAAGGCGACGAAAACATCCTGATCTATGCCAACCCCGCCTTTCAGCGCCTGACGGGGTACAGCGTTGACGACATCCTGTACCAGGACTGCCGCTTCCTGCAGGGTGATGACCGTAACCAAGCTGGTTTGACAGTCATCCGCGAGGCGATAAGGAACCTGCTCCCCTGCCGCCAAGTCATTCGCAATTATCGCAAGGACGGCACTCCCTTCTGGAATGAGCTGTCGATTACCCCGGTGTTCAACGACAGCGATCAACTCACCTACTTCATCGGTATCCAGAAGGACGTCAGCGCCGAAGTGGAGGCCAGGGAGCGAGTGCGCGAGCTGGAAGCTGAAGTCGCACAGCTGAAGACCAGACTCAGTTCACCGTGACAGCCGCATTCAACATCAACACCACAATCAAACCGACCACGGCTACGATGGATTGAACCACCGAAATGGTCTTGGTGGCTTCGCCCATAGTCATGCCGAAGGATTCTTTCACCATCCAGAAGCCTGCAGGGTTCGCATAGTTGAAGAACAGCGAGCCACAGCCTATCGACAAGACAAGCAGAGGCAGGTTGAGCCTGGGATCCGCACCTGCAAGCGGCGCTAGCAAGCCAGCCAGCCAGCAGCACCAACGATACCTACAGTTGCAGAACCGGTAGATACCGAGAGCAACATCGCGATCAACCAACCCAAGATCAGCGGAGGGAACGCAGACTGCTGAGTCAGGTGCACAATGGCATCGCCCGCCTTGGCGCTGGTCAGCAGTTCTTGAAAGGCACCACCGCCGGCGATGATCATGATGATTGAGGCGATTGGCTTGAGGCTCTTGCCCAGGGATTCGCGCAACTGCCCCGCATCGCCGCCCCGCGCGAGTACCAGCGGCAGCATGATCACCAAACCGCGAGAAATGTATCAAAATGACGCACGCGGTACCCATGACGCATGAGTGACCATCCTGAGTGACTGAAGACTTTGACTTTTATCGAACCCCTCCACCCGCGATAGGTCTGCTCCTGTATCACTCCTTGGAAATGATCCGATGTCCGCTCAACACACCCTTGTCGTACTCGCTCGGGGCGGATATGCCGCTCGAGGCGTTCTGTATTTGATCATTGGCATCTTCGCTCTCCTGGCAGCTCAAGACTCCGCAAAACCGAAGGACAGCCACAAGAGCCTGGAAGCATTGCTAAGCCAGCCATTCGGTTATTTTTTAGTCGGACTTGTAGTGCTGGGTCTGCTCGCCTTTGCGGCTTGGCGCGTTTTGCAAGCGATTCGCGACGTCGATCATCACGGTACCAAACTCATGGGATGGGTGATTCGTGCAGGTTTGTTGGCGGGAGGTTTTGTTAACGGCGCTCTTGCGCTATTTGCATTGGGCCTACTCATCACCGGCGTTAGAAGTTCAAGCAACTCCGGAGGTGGAGAGACCAAGGATTTACTGGCGCATCTGCTGTCTTGGGATCAATCAAACCTGTTGGTCTACCTCATGGCGCTCGTCCCACTTGGAGTAGGTATTGCGCACATCATCAAGGCATGGAAGGCGTCGTTCGAGAAGTACTTTGAGGCTGACGAAGACGTAATGCGCTATATACGCCCGGTGTCTCGGTTTGGGCTCATTGCCCGAGGCGTGGTGTTCATTGAGATAGCGCTGCTGCTTGCGATCAGCGGCTCCCGTTATAAAGCTATGGATCCCCCGGGCATGAAAGAAGCCCTTGATGCTCTACAAAACCTGCCAGCCGGAACCTTGATTTTAATGGTAATGGCGCTGGGGTTGATCGCCTTTTCGGTTTACAGCTTTGCCGAAGCCGCCTGGCGCAAAATAAACATGGATGTGGCTGGGGGACAGAGTTCTTAGTCGCTATGTGATGCGGGTGAAGAGAGGCTCGCCAAAGGGTGCTGGAAAGTGATGGCGATAATTCAGAGCATCACGTGCAGTTGCGCATCCTCTGGCAGCTCCAGGCAGATGAAATCGACGCAAGGCACGTCCAACGTAATGGTCGTTGAACGAGCCCCATGAAAGACAGGACACCGTTTCCCCCTTACGATAAGGGATAGGCAAACGGTTATGTTTATGACTAATAGCAACGATAAGAGTGGTGAGCTTTTGGGCCAGGAGCGGCGTCGTCGCTGGAGCCCAGAGCAAAAGCTGGCCATGGTTCGAGAGAGCCTTGAACCGGGACAAAGCGTTTCAGTGGTGGCTCGGCGCAACGGCATCAATGCCAACCAGTTGTTCCTGTGGCGCAAGCTGTACCAGGGCGGCAGCCTCTCGGCGGTCAGTGCTGGCGAAGCCGTGGTACCGGCCTCCGAGCTGAGCGATGCGCTCAAGCAGATCCGTGAACTGCAACGGATGTTGGGCAAGAAAACGATGGAAGCAGAAATCCTCAAAGAGGCCGTGGAGATCGCCCGGTCGCGAAAATGGATTGCGCACTCACCCTTGTTGCCGGGGGACGACCAGTGAAACTGGTCAGCGAATGTCTCGGTGTGGCGCGCTCGCAATTAACGGTTCGAATCAAGCAATCGGCATCGCCCAAGACACGGCGAAGCAGGCCTGTGAACGATGCTGAGTTGGTGGCCGAAATCCAGCAACAGGTCAGCGAACTGCCCAGCTATGGCTACCGTCGAGTCTGGGGATTGCTGCGTCGCGCCCGTGAAACCCAGTTGCTACCCGCGATCAACGTGAAGCGGGTTTACCGGGTTATGCGTGATCACAACCTACTGCTTGAACGCCGGATCAAACAACCCGGCGTGCCGCGTCGACACGAAGGCCGTATTGCGGTGCAAACCAGCGATACGCGTTGGTGCTCGGACGGCTTTGAATTCCGTTGCGAGGACGGCGCCAAACTGAGCGTGACCTTCTCCCTGGACTGCTGCGACCGCGAAGCCATCGGCTGGGTCGCCAGCCCGACCGGGTATAGCGGTGATGATATCCGCGACTTGATGCTGGAAAGTGTGGAGAAGCGCTTCGGTGATCAACTACCCGCCATCCCGGTGCAATGGCTCAGCGACAACGGCTCGGCTTACACCGCCGAACAGACACGCCTGTTTGCTCGGCAGATCGGTTTGCAGCCGGTGACCACCCCAGTGCGCAGTCCGCAGAGCAACGGCATGGCCGAGAGCTTCGTGAAGACGATGAAGCGGGATTACGTGGCGCACATGCCCAAGCCGGATCGAGAAACGGCGCTACGTAACCTGGCAATTGCCTTCGAGCATTACAACGAGCAGCATCCGCACAGCGCCTTGAGCTATCGCTCGCCTAGGGAGTTCAGGCGCTTGGCAGCAGCATCAATTTAACGGGGAGTTGGTGTCCGGTTTTGTAGGGGCAAGTCCAGTCGTGTAGTCCGCCAGTTCATCGCGCAAGGGATCAAACGTACGGATCAAACCACCCAGGCCATTGAGCAACAGCAGCGGCGGGCCTTGACCGCAGATTGAAATGTTCAACTGCAAGTCATTAATCGTCAGTTTGTGCGTTGCCATGGTTTCCCCTTGCTGCACGTAGCCGAGATGGTGATGGTGGATAAGAACTCCGATTCTTGGGTGAGAAGTTTCCGGGGGCTCAGAACAACAAGGCGGCTGCTTCCCTCATGAAAATCTCGATGGTCTTCGGTCCTATCCCTTCAAATTCTGACAGACGTTTTTCAAATTCCTGACGATCAGAACTCGCCTCCACGATGTTGCCCACCCTGCCGCCGTAGTCATTGTTGAGCTTGCCGGCCAATGCGAGCAATCGCGACGCAGTGGTCTCGTCGTAACGCACGTAATGAGCCTGACCAAGCATACCGACCAACTGACGGTGGGTGCAGTGCGCGAGCTTTTGCGGTGTATCTCGCTGATGCTGATCGACGATGACCTGGTATGCCTTGGCCGCGATTGCGCCTTGAATTCTTTTACCCATCAGAAAACTGGCAATCAGCCATTTGAATAGGGCAGCTTCTTTCGCACTTTGAAAGTCGATCTGCAGGTCTTGCGCGCTGATGGTTTTGTTCATCGGTTCATTCCTTCAAGCCATGATGGGCATCAAGAATTTAGACCCAGCCCCCCAACGAACGCTCCAGAGCGAAGAGGTATTGATAAAGGAACCCCTATCGTTGCTAGGCGCCTAACGGTTGAACCCTAGAGTTTAGGAATGACGAAATGCATGTGTCCGAGACAACCCAAGTCATGGAGGCGCTGTCTACCAACGATGTAAACCTGAAGCTTAAGGAGGGCTGGTCATTGATAGCCGTGGTTGTCACAACGCATCCTAACGGTCAGCTACATCCCTGCTACATTCTGGGAAAATCGAAAGCCATACCCAACCATCAGAACCCGGATTGAATGACGCGGCACATAGTGATTGCGCACATAGAAAGATGTTGGGGGGCGGACACCGTTAGGAACCATCAAACAACGATGAGCTGCTTCTCGCTACTTGGTACTCTGCCGTGCTCGCGAGTAACGTCCCGGCTTGCTGAACGAGCTTACGCCACTCGGTGCTGGAAATGAGGCCTTTACGCTCCATGTCGTCAGCAGACCTCAAAAGCCTGTCGTACCTGTCCTCAGCGTCGACGCAGTCACCGGGAAGATTAAAAAGGTCTTGCCAGGCAGATATGGCTTCTCTTCTATGCTTCTCTTTCATTGTGCCCCCAGAGGTCTGCATGGGAGCGAAAATCCTCAATGCTCCCCGGTTCAAACTTAGCTATGTAATCCAAATCCCTTCCTCCCAGTACGCTCCTACCTCAAGGTTTGGCATCAATACGCGGCTGCGACTGGAGGGTATCTATTCGCTACGGCGCTCATACCGAGGTTGGCACCATGGATATGGCGATGGTTTTCAATGGACAGGTACCGCTCCATGTCGCTGGAACGAACCCATGGCGTGTTTTGACTTCCGATGCGCAAACCAACCTGCCGGTGCCGTCTGAGCAGTCGTCCATGACGACAAGCACGCTGATCTGTTGACCGCCTGGTCCTGGATACTTCGCGGCGATCAGGATGGACGTCAGGCAAGCGGTGATGTGCTTCTGTTCATTATGGGTGGGTATCACACCACTGATCATTTCGTCCTCGATATAGCGCAGCCTGAGACCTTCTGCTATCGACACTCTCGTTTATAAGAAGGTTTGAAAAATGTTTGTCAGCGACCAGTGTTCAACTGACGCCTGCTGAACCTTTCAATGACTAATGTCCTTTTAATTATCGGCTACGCTTAATGTACTGAGCTGCCCTCATGGGGCGGCTGTAAGCGCTAACAAACTGGCTTCAGTCCCCAAGCAACCCCTCACAATCATGTGCGCAGGAAGCGAACTTCTGCGCCTGATATGTCTGGCTCAATGCATAGCAAGGAATAGCCGTGCAAGCGCAGGCCAAAAAAATCGCGTCTTCGTTTTTTTTCGGCAGACGCTCATCAAGCTACTGAAGCGACGTCAGGGCGTCGCCTTTTGAAGGCAACACCTTTATGACAACTTCCTTCGATCAATCGCAGAACGCCCCGGACGCAACACCGACCCCATCTCGCGAAGTGGATTTCGGCGTAGTCGGCATCGGAGCGTCTGCGGGCGGCCTGCAGGCTATAAAACTGTTTTTTGAGAACATGCCCCATGACAATGGCATGGCATTTGTGATCGTTCTTCATTTGTCGCCGGATCACGTAAGTATTGCCGACAAGATCATCCAGGTATCGACCAAGATGCCGGTTCAGCAAGTAACCAAAACGGTATCTATCGAAAAAAACCGTGTCTACGTCGTTTCACCGGCGCATCGGCTGGCGATGAATGACGGCTATCTGCAGGTCAGTCCTATCGATCCGCGCCATGGGCGTCATGCCTCAATTGATTTGTTTTTTCGCGACCTGGCCTCGGCACATCGCGAACGTGCTTTTTGCCTTGTGCTATCGGGCACTGGATCCGACGGTGCCGTGGGATTATCCAGAATTAAGGAACATGGCGGCGTCACGCTGGTTCAGACGCCGGAAGATGCCGAGTTCGACGGCATGCCGCGTGCGGCCATCGAAACAGGCATGGTCGACTTGGTGCTTCCGGTCGTAGAAATGCCACAAAAACTGCTGGAATTGTGGCGCAATGCGAAAAATATTTCCCTACCCAGCGCCAACGACCCGAACGTGCGAACTGTGGCCTCGATAGCGGAACGTGAAACCGTGGTCGCCGAGCAACTGTTACAGGACATTCTGATTCAACTGCGCGCTGGAACTGGCCATGATTTCAAACATTACAAGCGCGCCACCGTGTTGCGCCGTATAGAGAGAAGGATGCAGGTTACAACTCAGCCTGACCTGAAAGCCTATCACTGCTACCTGCAAAATAATCACGAGGAAACCCAAGCTTTACTGGCAGACATGTTGATTGGCGTGACCAACTTTTTTCGCGACCGCGAAGCCTTCGAAGCCTTGGAGCGCGATGTAATACCGCAACTGGTCAACGCAGCCGTGTCCGCTAAACCCGAGGATGAAGAAATTCGCATCTGGTCGGCTGGCTGCTCCACCGGTGAGGAAGCCTACAGCCTGGCGATGTTACTCAGTGATCAACTGCAACTGGAGTCCAGCCAAACGTCACTGCAGCTGTTCGCCACCGACATTGATGAGCGCGCCATTCGCTTCGGGCGGGCCGGTTTGTATCCGCAAGCGATCATCACCGACGTACCGCCGACGCGGTTGCGTCGTTACTTCGTTAAACAAGACGCGCACTACCGCATTCGCAAGGAACTCCGTGAGAAAGTTTTGTTCGCTAAACACAATTTGCTAACTGACCCACCCTTCTCTCATTTAGACCTGATCGTATGCCGCAATCTGCTGATCTATCTGGATCGCGAAGTTCAACTCGAGATTCTCCAGATGTTTCACTTTGCTCTTCGTCCCGGTGGCTTTCTGTTTCTCGGATCCTCAGAAAGTGCGGATGCATGTGACGAACTATTCACGACAGTGGACAAACGCAACCGAATTTTTCGCGCCAAATCCGGCACCGCCAACAGCCGTCCCACGCCACCCGTACCGCGCCGTGGCCACCTGCGCACGACCAGCACCCGTGATGAACCGAAAAGCACGGTACTTCGCAAACTGCCGTTTGCCGACATTCACCAGCGTGCACTGGAACAGTCAGCGCCACCCAGCATAATCGTTGATACAAACGCCGACGTGCTGTACATGAGCGAAAGTGCGGGGCGTTATCTACGCCATGTCGGTGGTGAGGTTTCACGCAATCTATTGACCCTGATCCTTTCGGAGTTACGACTTGAAGTCCGAACTCTATTGTTCCAGGTTCAGCAAAGCGGTCTGAGGATGAAGTCCCGTGGGGTATCGATCATGCGCGGGGATCGAACCTACCTCGTCGACTTGATAGCCCAACCCTACAACGACGAAGCATCGGACAGCGATTACGTCTTGATCATCGTTGAGGAAGTGGAGCTTGATGCTACCGAAGTGGCCTCCACACTCGTTCGGCAAACTGATAGCCAGGTGCTGTCCAGCCTTGAGCGCGAACTGCAACGCAACAAACTGCAATTGCAGGACACCCTGGAACACTCTGAGGTCACCAGTGAGGAACTCAAGGCTTCCAACGAAGAAATGCAGTCCATCAACGAAGAACTGCGTTCGGCCACCGAAGAGCTGGAAACCAGCAAGGAGGAACTGCAGTCAATCAACGAAGAGTTGCTGACGGTTAACTTCGAGCTGAAAACCAAAGTCGAAGAAACTGACAAAGTAAACGATTACCTGACCAATCTGATCGCCTCTACCTCAATAGCCACAGTATTTGTCGACCGCAGTATGCGGATTAAGTGGTTCACACCACGCGCTACGGATATTTTCAGCATGTTGCCGGTCGACACTGGGCGCTCGTTGCTCGACATCACCCATCGCCTGCATTACGACGATCTGGCCAATGATGCGGTATCGGTGTTCGAATCGTTGAACATGATCGAGCGCGAAGTCGGCAGCAGCGACGGTCGTTGGTACATCGCGCGGCTGCTGCCCTATCGCTCCAGCGAAGATCACATCGACGGTACTGTGCTGACCTTCATCGACATCACTAAGCGTCATGCGGCTGAAGAGGAGTTGCGCTTGGGGGAAGAACGCATGCGGCTGATCGCCGAAAGCACGCGTGGCTACGCCATCATCACATTGGATGAACACGGCATCATCACCTCCTGGAATCAAGGTGCCGAACTGATCTTCGGTTACGCCAAAGAGGAGGCTGAAGGCACTTATTACGATTTCATGTTCTCGGAAGAGGATCGTATCAGCGGGGTGCCTGAGACGGAGCTGTTGGCAGTCCGAACCCATGGGCACAATGAAGATGAGCGCTGGCACCTACGCAAAGACGGCAGTCGCTTCTTTTGCAGTGGCGAGGTGACTTTGCTCCAAGGCGACAATCTCCGGGGCTACGTAAAAATCGCCCGGGATCTGACGGGCCACAAACGTCTCTTTGAAGAGCAAAACCAGCAACTGGTTGAAACCAAAAATACCAGCCAACTGAAAGATGAGTTCTTTGCAGTGATGTCGCACGAACTCAAGCACCCGCTGAATCTGATTCAGCTCAATGCCGAGCTTCTGCGACGCCTGCCCATTACAAAATCAATAGCTCACGCTGCCAAGGCCGTGGATACCATCTGCGAAGCAGTCGTCAGCCAGGCTCGAATTATCAACGATTTACTCGACGTGGCACGGGTGCGCACCGGCAAGCTCAATCTCAATCGCACCGACATTGATTTGGGCCAAACTCTCCAGGACATTCACACCTTGGTGACGAATACCCACCCCGGTATCGATGTCACCCTGCACCTTCCCGACGCGGCACAACCTCCGTTGGTGGTCAATGCAGATCCATTACGGGTCGAACAGATCACTTGGAACCTGGTCAACAACGCCCTGAAATTCACCCCGTCAGGCGGCCAGATTGAGCTTCGCGCTTCGCGCGATGGCGAAATGGCAAAACTCGATGTAAAGGACAGTGGCATGGGGCTGAGTGCCGAAAGCATGACTGAAGTGTTTGACCTGTTTGGTCAGGCCGCCAGTCAGCATGCCACCCATCAACGGGACGGTCTTGGCATAGGTTTATCTTTGGTCAGGCAACTCACCGAAGCCCATGGTGGCAATGTCGAAGTGACTTCTCCTGGTGTCGGATTGGGCTCGACGTTCACCATTCGTTTACCCTTGAGCCAACTTGCTGAGGAATCAATACCCGCAACGCGAAATGAAGCCCCATTGGGACGACTGGACGGCGTGACCGTCCTGCTGGTGGATGATTCCGCAGAGGTGCTGGAAACACTGAAGATGCTTTTGGAAATGGAAGAGGCTGAAGTCAGCGCCTTTGTAATGCCATTGGAAGGACTGGAAGCTGCGAAGACAGGGCACTACGACGTGATTATTTCTGATGTGGGGATGCCGCTGATGAATGGCCACGAACTGATGCGCGAACTGCGCAAGATTCCGCATATACAGGGCGTTCCGGCGATTGCATTGACCGGATATGGGGCTCAAAGCGATATCGACGAAGCCAGAAAGTCAGGATTCGATAGTCACCTGGGGAAACCTGTTTCCTACGACAGCTTGATCGAAACTATCGAAGAGCTACGGCGAAAATAGGCTCAAAATTCAGGGTCGCATCCACAAGATCATCACTTAGACATGCGCTTCGAGTCTGGTCTGACAATACGTGTACAGGCCGCGGAAGCACGACGCGAAATCGTTTTCTGAACGGCATAAAGCTGTGGCCCTCGACGCTCTCTCGCGACAGGCAGATATCGGCCAGAAGCTGTTGGTTACGATTCCAATCGATCAGCCTTGGACACCCGAGGCGTAGCGGATGACCTGCTTGCTTAGGAATACCCAGCCCTCAGCACCCATCGGTGACCCTCAAAGCCCATGTCGACGCATCAAAAAATTTGAACCGCTATTGGACGCGCTCGCCTAATGATCAACCTGTGAATAATCACACAGGCAGTGTCCCAATTCTGAGATACCCAGCGAGGTGGGCAACATGGCCAAAGATGAGAAGAAAAGCAAAGGTGAGACTTCAAAAGCCAGCAAGGAATTGAAGGACAAAAAGTCATCACCTGCAAAGAAATCAACTGCGGCGTCGGCTCTTTCGAAATCTTCCGAAAAGAAAGACAAGAAAAAAGACGCCGAACCTAAGAAATCTGCAAAAAAAGCTGATAGCAAGCCGGAAAAGGCTAAGAAATCAGAGAAAACAGACAAGCCGGCGAAAAAGAAAAAGTGAAATCTATGATCTGCTAGGGCTTTAAGCCCTAGCTTCGCTGTGATGCCTTCGATGTCCCCAGCGGCAGTAATGATTCGTTTGCAGCGCTTCGCAATCGGCAGCAACCGGCCCAAAAATCAGTCATTCAAATATGTGGAAACGGGCCGTAGTGTTCGCCACAGCTCACTTCAACCTGGTTGATCAACCACCATAATCCTTGCCAGCCCTACCCGTTCAGCCTGCTCTAAAATCTCCTCCGGCGTCGCGTCCGCAGTGGGCATGACCAAGCTGTTCTCGCCGTCCCCAAAATGCAGCTGTATCAGGTGCATAGCCGCCTCATGGACAGGTAGCTGAGGCTGCTTGAGTTCAAATTGATGCGTGCGAGGTTCGCCGTTGAAGAGGTATTCAATCGTGTAGATGCGCATGGTGTGCTTCTCCTGTGAACGAGCCCCATGAAAGACAGGACACCGTTTCCCCCTTACGATAAGGGATAGGCAAACGGTTATGTTTATGACTAATAGCAACGATAAGAGTGGTGAGCTTTTGGGCCAGGAGCGGCGTCGTCGCTGGAGCCCAGAGCAAAAGCTGGCCATGGTTCGAGAGAGCCTTGAACCGGGACAAAGCGTTTCAGTGGTGGCTCGGCGCAACGGCATCAATGCCAACCAGTTGTTCCTGTGGCGCAAGCTGTACCAGGGCGGCAGCCTCTCGGCGGTCAGTGCTGGCGAAGCCGTGGTACCGGCCTCCGAGCTGAGCGATGCGCTCAAGCAGATCCGTGAACTGCAACGGATGTTGGGCAAGAAAACGATGGAAGCAGAAATCCTCAAAGAGGCCGTGGAGATCGCCCGGTCGCGAAAATGGATTGCGCACTCACCCTTGTTGCCGGGGGACGACCAGTGAAACTGGTCAGCGAATGTCTCGGTGTGGCGCGCTCGCAATTAACGGTTCGAATCAAGCAATCGGCATCGCCCAAGACACGGCGAAGCAGGCCTGTGAACGATGCTGAGTTGGTGGCCGAAATCCAGCAACAGGTCAGCGAACTGCCCAGCTATGGCTACCGTCGAGTCTGGGGATTGCTGCGTCGCGCCCGTGAAACCCAGTTGCTACCCGCGATCAACGTGAAGCGGGTTTACCGGGTTATGCGTGATCACAACCTACTGCTTGAACGCCGGATCAAACAACCCGGCGTGCCGCGTCGACACGAAGGCCGTATTGCGGTGCAAACCAGCGATACGCGTTGGTGCTCGGACGGCTTTGAATTCCGTTGCGAGGACGGCGCCAAACTGAGCGTGACCTTCTCCCTGGACTGCTGCGACCGCGAAGCCATCGGCTGGGTCGCCAGCCCGACCGGGTATAGCGGTGATGATATCCGCGACTTGATGCTGGAAAGTGTGGAGAAGCGCTTCGGTGATCAACTACCCGCCATCCCGGTGCAATGGCTCAGCGACAACGGCTCGGCTTACACCGCCGAACAGACACGCCTGTTTGCTCGACAGATCGGCTTGCAGCCGGTGACCACACCGGTGCGCAGCCCACAGAGCAACGGCATGGCCGAGAGCTTCGTGAAGACGATGAAGCGGGATTACGTGGCGCACATGCCCAAGCCGGATCGAGAAACGGCGCTGCGTAACCTGGCAATTGCCTTCGAGCATTACAACGAGCAGCATCCGCACAGCGCCTTGAGCTATCGCTCGCCTAGGGAGTTCAGGCGCTTGGCAGCAGCATCAATTTAACGGGGAGTTGGTGTCCGGTTTTGTAGGGGCAAGTCCATCCTGTTGGGTGCTATCTACAAACCCGACTTACAGGTCAGCTATTAGTTCAGCTGAAGACTCAATATTGGTTATTGAGTAGCCTCGAACTCTTTGAGACACGGCCTGTGTTCGCCTGTAGCCGTCAGCCACCGACGTTGAACTCTTCTGTTATGGCTACGTCTAGCACATAGATGAGGAAAGAAATGAAGCATTAACCCTTGCCCTTAAAGGACATACCCATGACCGAGCGTGCACGATTGAATTACTTGAATGACACCCTTCTCGGCCCTATCTCTAAATCCATTGATTGCGACGTACACATCACCCCCATAACGCCAGGTGCCTTTCAGGTGCAGGTGATGTCACCGGTGCCAGAAGACCTCCACAAGGCTCACTCCTTGACCCTTACTCTTTCTTCAGGAGAGCGCTTGAACGGCACAGTGGCACACGCCCGCAGACTGAAAAATGCTGATTTGGAGTTGCAGATCGATAGATGAAAATCCATCGGCGCATCTGGTTTTCGGAGACCCTTAATGAACAAATCTCGAGTTGAGACAGCTACCGTTCAAACCCTGACGTTTGAGCGTAACCAATGGGTTCCCAACAACCTACGCCTGCCGGTAATCATTTACCTCCACGCGATTGCAATTCAGGGCGATGACCCGGCTGCGCTGTTCGAACAAACCTTTATCGCCAATGGCTGGCCGCCACAATGGCGAGATGGGGTTTACAGCTACCACCACTACCATACCGAAGGTCATGAAGTGCTCGGCATCGCCAGCGGTCGGGCGCTGCTGATGTTGGGTGGCCCGGAGGGTCATGTACTTGAAGTCAGTCCCGGCGACGTATTGCTGTTACCCGCCGGCACCGGCCACTGCAACTTAAACTCGAGTGAAGATTTTCTGGTCGTCGGTGCTTATCCACCGGGACAGCATGCCGATATTTGCCGCGAGGTCCCCACCAGCACCCAACAGGCGAGCATCAACACGCTACCGTTTCCCGATCAGGATCCGGTGCAAGGCTCGCAAGGTGCCGTACACCGGTTCTGGATTGAGCAGCGTTGAGATGCTGCAGTCAATCACGAATAGCGCGAACGTTTCCGCTGAAGATTGTTAAGCCATAACTGTTGTAAATGAGCGTCACTGAATCAGCACCGAAACCCGTACTGGCTCTGTAAAAGTGGTCACGGAATTCCTCGCCCAGGCCGTACGCCGGGCTATCGCAGAACGTATTAACGAGTAGAGATCAGGCAGACCACCAAACAGCACCGTACAGACCGCTAGTCACGTCCTCGTCTATTTCTCTGAACTAATCTTTTGCCTCACTCCTCTCCCACTTACCACCAAGCTATTGATAGGGGCAGGAAGTCATGAGAGCACTCACGTACCACGGCGCGCATAACGTAAAAGTCGATACTGTTCCTGATCCAGTTATCGAGGATGGCGAGGACATCATTCTTCGAGTCACAGCCACTGCGATTTGCGGATCCGACCTTCATCTTTATCGTGGAAAGATCCCGACCGTCGAGCATGGCGATATTTTCGGCCACGAGTTTATGGGCATCGTTGAGGAAACAGGCTCGGCTGTCACTGCCGTGCAATCAGGCGACCGTGTGGTCATCCCGTTCGTTATCGCCTGTGGCAGCTGCTTCTTCTGTCAGATGGATTTGTTCGCCGCGTGTGAAACCACCAATACCGGTCGTGGGGCGATTCTGAACAAGAAAGCCATCCCGCCCGGCGCCGCACTCTTTGGTTTCAGTCACCTGTACGGTGGCGTGCCTGGCGGACAAGCGGAATACGTGCGAGTCCCCAAAGCCAATACCGGGCCGTTCAAAGTGCCAGGCACGCTCTCGGATGAGAAGGTATTGTTTCTCTCGGATATTTTGCCCACAGCTTTTCAAGCCGTGACCAACACAGGCATTGGAAATGGCTCGAGCATCGCCATCTATGGCGCAGGCCCTGTCGGTTTGTTGAGTGCAGCCTGCGCAAGGATGCTCGGTGCAGACCAGATTTTCATGGTTGACCACCACCCCTATCGCTTGGCCTACGCGCAAGAAACCTACGGTGTCATTCCGATAAATTTCGACGAAGACGATGACCCGGCGGATACGATCATTCGACAAACGAAAGGCATGCGGGGCGTGGATGGTGTCGTCGATGCGGTTGGCTTTGAAGCCAAAGGCAGTACCACCGAGACGGTGCTTGCAACCTTGAAGCTCGAAGGTAGCAGCGGCAAGGCCTTGCGTCAGTGCATCGCCGCAGTCAGGCGCGGTGGCGTCGTTAGCGTGCCCGGCGTCTACTCGGGCTTCATTCACGGATTTCTGTTCGGTGACGCCTTCGATAAGGGACTGACGTTCAAAATGGGACAGACGCACGTGCAACGTTACCTGCCAGAGCTCCTTGGACATATCGAGACAGGTCGCCTATCCCCCGAGGTCATCATCAGCCATCGAATGTCACTGGAACAGGCCGCTGAGGGATACAAGATTTTCGACAAGAAGGAAGAGAGTTGCAGAAAGGTCATCCTGACGCCGGGTGACAATCACGTGGTGTTGCCAGTGAGCGATCCTGGCGCTGGAGTTCTGGCTACGTAAGTTGAGTATCGACTGGATGTATCTGGGATGACTCATTATCGAGAGCCGTCAGTTCGAACATATTGCGGCTCGATTAAAGCGACCTCCAGCGACAAACCCGTGATAAAAATCAAGCCCCGAGAAAAATACGGGGCTTGAGATGAATCACACGGCATTAGGAATTACGTCCGCCACCGTGACTATGCTCCCCGCCTTTTCGACCTGCTTCAGAAGCTTTTTCCTTGTCGTCGGCAAAGTTACCGCCGCGACTATTTCCCTGGCCCCCGCTGGTCGACTGATCTGAATCAGCAGACTGACGTCCGCCCGAAGCCTGACCGCCGTTCTTGCCTGCCTCAGAGGCTTTGTCTGCATCCTCGGTCATGTTGTCTCCGCGCCCTGCTCCCTGTCCGCCGCCAGGCATACGATCAGCATCTCTTGATTGTCCACCTGAGGCTTGCCCCCCTTTTTGGCCCGCCTCAGAAGCTCGTTGTGGATCGTTGGCAAAATTGCCACCTGATGCCTCTCCGCCTTTCTTGCCGGCGTCCGAGGCCTTATCCCGGTCATTAGCAAAATTCCCGGGATTGTTGTTTCCGGTGTTAGCCATTTCAGTTCACCTCTTCTTGTGTCAGGACGAACTCGTGTGCTCGTCTTTAATTCCGAGGCCATGAAAAATCGAAAGTTTGAACTGATATTCCATCTCACGACGGGCGGAATCGAGAGGTTAGTTCCCTTGAAATTCAGTCAAATAGACTGGCGGCGGGGATAACCACTGATCACCTTGCCGCTTGGATTATTAGCAAATAAGTCCGATTTTTTACTAGGCTATAAGCCTGTATGAATCCCTCCGAGCGCCGCTCACGGGAGATAACACGATGACTGAACACATTATCCATTTTCACTGCCAGATCGATCAGGGAACAACTGAGCGTTTCAGGGATTGCTGCCTCGAAGCGGTTGATCAAGGTGCCACGTCGCTGCTACTGAATTTGTCCACCTGCGGTGGCAGCACCAATTTCGGCTTCACGCTCTACACCTTCCTGAAATCATTGCCGGTGCCACTTTGCGCGATCAATGCTGGCAACATCGAATCGATGGGCATCATCATGTTTTTGGCTGCAGGTCGTCGCATCACTTCGCCTCACGCGCGCTTTCTGATTCACCCAATGAACTGGTACTTCAGTCAAAAATCGGTCGACCATCAGCGCTTGCGTGAGTACCTGTCGAGCCTCGACAACGATCTCGCGCGCTACGTGCAAATTTTCACATTAGAAACTGTTGATGCAGAGACCAAACTCGATATTTTCCATTGCCTTTCAGCAGAGGAGAAAGTCATTGCCGCACACGAATCTCTAGCCTATGGCATTGCTCATGAGATGCAGCAGATGGTATTCGCTGACGATGTCAAACATTGGAAGGTAAGTGGGGGATGAGGTCGGCGCGGTTGTCATGTGCCTGGGCCGGTGCGCGCCCAGGCGCCTGGATTTCATACGTCGCGAGCAGCTGTCAAACGCTCGATGCCATGAATCCAGCGCACGAAGTTTTCGTTCTTGAGTTTGCGTCAGCAGGTTTCTGAATGAGTCCATGGCTACAGGTAGCCCGACGGGACTTCTGAATGGATCAAAAGAGTTCGTTACAGGTTCAGAGTGGCCGACAGGAGGCTAGAACACTGAAACGGATAACCTTCGCTAGTACAAATTTCTTGAAAAACACCCAAAGATCATAAGCCTTCAATTGACCGGCAAACGATTTGAATTTTTTTTGGCGCGATCACTCCTTTGTCTATGAGCATAAGGAGGGTCTCATGAACACTAATCTTTTCGTTATTGAATACAAGCTCCATGGGGAGCCGAAGTCCTTCATCATTCGAACAAAAGCAATGCGCAATGCGGATGCCTGGCATTGGGCAAGTTGTGATGCTGGACTGGCTCCTATACCGAAGCCTGGGAGACCACCGCTAAAGGTCGTCTCTAAACCTCTAGCTGAGAGGTACGGGGTGACTGAGGTCAAATGGCGGGAATCCGCGACATTAACCTGGACGGAGGTTTAAACGTGATGAGCGCATACATTTTGACCGACGTAGGTAGCGTGGATGGAGACAGTGAAGTCGCTCGTTCCACTGTGCTTTTTTTTGAGGCGGATCGGCTGGATGAACTCGCCTACAGCATTCTTGATACGGATGACAGAACCGACGATATTCTGAAAAAATTCACGGAGGCAAAAGCCATCGCTGATGCCACGCGAGCCGAAGCATCCTTGATTTTGACTCACTTGAGACAGCACCAGAAATTATGAATCCCAGGTACGTATCAGCGATAGGAACGGCGGAAAACTTACTGCTACGCACCTAGATTTTCAATTGAATATAGACAGACCAGGCAGCGAGCAATACCCAAAATATCGCGAAGATCCAAGGGGTACGAACGGAAAATAGCAATGCCTTTCGATACCCCTTGTGCGTGGACTCACGCTCGCTAAACAAGGGTGATTCGTCGTAAGCCAACCCCATCACCGGCTCACTCCGCAGCAGCTCGCTCTGCTTGTAATACCAATGATCGATGATGTCATAGGCTGCGCGAATGCCGGGCCAAGCGTTCAGCGAGCTAAGCACACCCAAAAGAGCAAGAAATGGTGGCACCACTAGCGTGAACAACGTTCCCCATTCGGGATTGAGATTGGCCATACAAGACGCAAAGGCGATGACTAAAAAGGATTGTGCCGTCAGGTATGCGTCTGTCCGATTAGACAGAATGCTTGTCTCATACTGAATCTCCCGACGATAGAAATCCAGGCGCTCTTTAGGAGAGCCGAACATCTTTGCATCGCGCGCGGTTAAATCAGTATCACTTACTTGGGAAGTCAGAATTCTCGGCAAACGAATGAGTCCTGAGAGGTAATGGATACGACTTTTTAGAAAAAAAACACGGTGACAATGTTCCCATCGCCACCGAGCCGAGGATCTATAGAACCACTTTATCTAGCGTTACTTTTCCAGAGTGGCGGCCTGATTACCGCCCTGCTCCGCTATCTTCGTCAGCTTCTCGTCAGCCCCTTTTTCTTCGGCGAGCGTTGCCGCCAATAGAGCTGCTGCGTCGTCAAGCTTGAGATGCCTGGCCATTGCTATCAGGGTGCCGTAGGCAGCAATCTCGTAGTGCTCTACCTTTTGAGCCGCACCAATCAATGCGGCGTCAAGCACAGGACCTTTATCGATTTCTTCCACCAGCTCTTTCGACTCTTCGACCAAGCCTTCCATCGCCACGCATTTCATGCGCTTCAGTTTTATTCCCGTCAGCTCCACCAGTTGATCGATGCGCTCAATCTGCCCGTGAGTTTCTTCCAGATGGGAGGAAAAGGCATCCGCTAACAATGGGTTAGTCGCTGCTTTCGCCAAGCGCGGCAGTGCTTTGGTGATTTGCTTTTCCGCACTGTAAACATCGGAGAGCTCATGGATAAACAAGTCTTCAACAGTTTTTCTAGCCATTTTCAAACGTCCTTTTGGTCAGTATGGCGTCGCCCGCTAGGGCGCCCGCATGGGATCAACCTGCAAGCAAAACTCGCCGTGCATGAAGACTGACTCGCCTCATTGAAGAGGTGTTCCGAAAATTTTCAGAGCGACGGATAGAAGGCTCCTGGCTAGCCCAAAGCAGTATCAAGGAACATCATGACGCCAAAGCCAAGCATCAGCCCTAAGGTCGCAGGTGTCTCGTGACCATTGCTATGGGTCTCGGGAATGACCTCGTGGGACACCACAAAATTCATGGCGCCTGCTGCCAAACCGAGTGCTATGGGATACCCCAATGCGAAGCTGCTGGAAATGCCTAAGCCGACGATGGCGCCCATGGGTTCCATCAACCCAGAGCCAACTGCAATAATCGCCGCTCGAAGCGCTGAAATGCCCGTCACTCGTAACGCCAAGGCGACAGCCAGACCTTCGGGAATGTCTTGAATGGCGATGGCTGTTGTCAGAGGAAGTCCAACCTTCATATCGCCGTTGGCGAAGCTCACACCAATGGCCATTCCTTCCGGCAGGTTATGCAGAGTGATTGCCAACACGAACAGCCAGACACGATTGATGCGTTTAGCTTCTGGCCCCTGTCGACCGCTCTTCTGATGTTCGTGTGGAACGAATCGATCCAGGCCGATCATCAACGCGACCCCCAGCCCCAGTCCTGAAACGACAACGCAGGCTGCGAGCAGCTGATTACCGCAAAGCGCTCGAGCGGCTTCGATACCAGGGAGGATGAGGGAAAATGAACTGGCAGCGAGCATCATGCCGGCGGCGAAGCCAAGCATGATGTCCTGCGTACGGGCGGCAATGTCCCTCAACGCTATCGCCGCGACAGCGCCAATGGCTGTTGCGGCGAAACCTGACATGCCGCCCAGGAAGGCAAAATGCAGATTTTGTTTGTTGGAGCCAACGAATGCGCCATAGCCGCTGATCAGCAGCAAGACTGTGATGCAAACCAGTACTGACCAGAACGCTCGCCCGCCCCATCCAGAACTGGAGAATCGGGCTAACCAGGAGCGAAACGGCAGGCCAGACGAGGTCAACGGCTCGGGCATGGCAACCTCCTATTGTCTTGGATTATGTTTTTCAACGGTCTCGGACAGCGAGCTCAAGAATTGCGTCGACACCCGCTGCGCATCCCGTTGGAAAGCAATGCGGGTGGCGTGGAATTTGTCCGCAAGAATCGAATCGCGATGTGTTGGTCTTTTGCTAGCCATGGTGTGGGTCTCCCAACTAACTGGAAAACAACCGCACGCTGCGCAGCGTGCGGTGACTTGATCAAGGTTGTGATTCGCCTTGAACCCCCGCGCCCAAGTCGGCGCCGGTTATCGGATTGCTGTCAGGGTCAGACATCGTTCTGGCTTTCATATCCATCAATAGCGCTTCATCCTGTGCGCTCAACTGCACGCTTGCTGTGCCGTCACCCCCATCAACAGCGGGTGTGGGGTTTTCCACAAAATCCCAGTCATCCCCCTCGTTCCATGGCCCTCGAGTGCTTTCCTCTCCCTGAGACATGTTGAAATAGACGTTGGTGAATTCGGGCATACCTGGCAGTTTGCCCTGTGGAAAGTTAGGTTGAATGGAGTGCAGTGCTTTCTCGAAAGAAAGTTGGTGAGCGATCTCTCGTGTCATCAAAAACCCAAGTGCTTCCTTCACACCCGGATCGTCCGTGACATTCATCAGGCGTTCGTAGACGATTTTTGCACGAGCCTCGGCAGCAATATTGGAGCGCATGTCTGCGGTGGGTTCTCCAATGGTGTCAACGTAAGCTGCCGACCAGGGCACTCCAGCGGAGTTGGTCAAAGGGGCCCCGGCGCCATACAGCAGGCTGGTGATATGCGAGTCGTTGCCAGCGCCGTTTATGGCTCGATAAAGCTCGCCCTCCTCTTCAATGCCTTCTGCCATTTGTCCTTTGGCGCCCTTGTTCAACATGACGATGATCGAGCCAACGATCTCGAGATGACTGAGCTCCTCGGTGGCGATGTCCATCAACAAATCCTTTCTGCCAGGATCATCTTCGGCCAACGCTTGGGTGAAGTAGCGAGAGGCTGCCGCCAGCTCGCCTTGGGCGCCTCCGAACTGCTCCAGTAAAAGGTTTGCCAACCCAGGATTGGGCTGGGCGACTCGCACGGTGTATTGAAGTCGTTTGTTATGTAAAAACATGACGTTCTCCTCAGCGAAATAAAGGTTGCGATTCATTCAACGAGAAATCGAATGCCAACCCACATTCATCTGAAGCGAATGCACTTTGGTAAATTTCAAAAACCTTGAGGGCTGTCGACAAACGGACGCGGTTTACCCCTTACTGTGCTCAGGAGACGTTGGCCCTTCCTTTATCCCGCGTGGCCCGGCCACACCCCAGACAATCAGCCCAAGCACCGGAAAGACGATTAGACCTATAGCCCAAGCAGCTTTTATCCCCACCGTTTTGTCACTTCGAAACACGCTGACAATGGCCCAGAGATCGACAAGCAGAATGATCACCGCGACAGCAATAGCAAAATAGCTGGTAGCTTCAGACATGATTTGGCCCTCCTGAGACTGTTAATGCTTAGGCCTCGGACGGCTTCGAGTGTTCCAAGAAAATCTCGTCACACCACGTACTTCAGCAAAGAAACAGAATGTTCTCGAGCCATGATCGAAATCTTGCCATTGCGCTCAATGATCGCGAACTGGATTTCTTCCAGCGTCCCGATGCCCTGACTGGAACGTGCAGCCGCCCTAACATCGCCCTCCACCAATCGAACATGATGTAATCGTTTATGCCCGTCGCCTCTGCTTGAACCTGGCAAGACAACCTGATCAAAATCATCGTAACGAAAGCGTGTGCATGTGGGGCTTAGCCGAGATCTCCCCCTCCCACAGGCAGAGTAACGCCTGTTATGTAGGAGGCTTCATCAGAGGCCAAGAAGAGAATTGCGCCAACTTGCTCTTTGATGCTGCCATAGCGCTTCATCAAGCTGCTATCGAGGGTTTGGTCGACTATCTGCTGATACCAGACCTTCTCTTGCTCACTCTGCTCGCCACTGTTACGTGGGATACGTCTTGGAGGCGCCTCAGTACCGCCGGGCGCGGTGGCGTTGACTCGAATGCCGCGCCCGGCTGTCTCGAAGGCAAGACAAGCGGTGAGCGCATTGACTCCGCCTTTGGCTGCGCCATAGGGGACACGATTGACCCCGCGAGTAGCGATGGATGAGACGTTTACGATTGAACCTGAGCCGTTTTTAAGCATGTAGGGCAATGCGGCGTGACAACACCACAACGTTGGGAAGAGTGAGCGACGTACCTCTGCCTCGATCTGATCCACCTCATATTCCTCGAAGGGCTTGGCCCAGATTGTTCCACCAACATTGTTGATAAGAACGTCCAGGCGACCGAAGCTTTCGACCGCAGCTGCCATGACGCGTGCACAGTCAACACTGCGCTCAAGATCAGCCGTGAGGGTCAGAATACCTAATCCAGCAAGCTCATGGACAAGCTCGGAACGATCCACCGCCACCACTTGCGCGCCTTCGGCATAAAGCTGCAAACACACTTCATGACCAATGCCTTGCGCAGCGCCAGTGACCAACGCAACCTTGCTTTGAAATCTGTTATTCATGTCTATTCCTTCTCTAGCTGCCGACGTTAGCGTGGGAAAAACCAGCGTCGAATACGCCGTACGCGCTCGAATTCAGAGAGGCCACCAACGCTACTACGAGGCGGAAAGCCCAGTGAAAATCACGCCGCTGCAGCAAATTTCTCGTAGTAAAAGTTGGCAGGTGTGATGCCTTGGTCACGAATGTAATTGCTCACGGCTTCGACCATCGGTGGAGGCCCGCACAGATACACATCCACATTACCGTCATGGAGATGGCGAGGTTCTACGTGCTGCGTCACGTACCCCTTTTGAAGGTATTGACTGTCGGGGTTGGCCACGCACGCACTGTAGGTGAACTCGGGAATGAGCTCAGCCAAGACCTTTAGGCGATCGAGCTCAACCAAGTCGATGTCGTTGGTGACGCCGTAAATAAGGTGCAACGGATGCTCACTCCCGTGCTCAGCGATTCTCTCCAGCATTGCGGTAAACGGTGCCAAGCCCGTACCGCCGGCGAGTAGTAAAAGCGGGCGCTGTATTGGCCGTAAGTAAAAGCTACCCAAAGGGCCCGCCAGACTCATGCTGTCGCCAACCTTCGCCACGTTTGTAAGGAAGTGACTCATCATTCCGCCCGGTACATTACGGATAAGGAAACTTATCTCCCCGTCCCTTTGCAATGAACTAAAGGAATAGGCGCGACTCTGTTCGCTCCCGGGAATGTTGAGGTTTACATACTGGCCAGGCAGGAATGCCAGGTGATTCAACGCTTCTCCTTTGATCGACAAAGCGATGGTGCTCGGAGAGAGTTGCTGCACGTCACTGATAGCGCCTTCGAAAGTGGCCTGGCCGGTTTTACACAGGTGCGAGGACGTCGGGATGCGCACTACGCAGTCGCTTTCGACACGCATTTGGCACGTCAGGACAAAACCTTCGGCAATCTCATCTTCGCTTAAAGCGTCTTCAATGAAATTGTCACCCAGGTCGTAGCGACCCGACTCCGCTTTACATTTACAGGTACCGCAGGCGCCATCGCGGCAGTCCAATGGGATATTAATGCCCTGGCGGTAGGCAGCGTCCGTGACAGTTTCATGGCCGTCAGCCTCGATGAAGCGGGTCACTCCGTCTTCGAAATTCAATGCGATGTGGAAGCTCATGTTGCACCTCATAGGCGAACCAGACGCAGTACGCGATTGACGCACTGGACGGTTCGAGACACAGTCAGATGTGATAGACGTCGATAACCTGGCGTACGTAATCGTTCTTAAGCACTACCTTTTTTGCCGTAATGAGCGGCTGCTCGCCACGCACATCAAGGGTGTAAAAACTGGTACCGAAGTAACTGTCGGTTGTCTTGTAACGAAAGCTCAGGGTGTGCCAGTTGAAGCGCACTTGGCAGAAGCCTTCGGTTTGCTCGACGATTTCGATATTGCTGATGTTGTGTGAGGTGCGGGTATCCGGAATGGTGGCGCTGGAGCGTTCGGTCTTGATACGAAAAACCCGGTCTTCCAATCCGCCACGATTGCCGTACCAGATCAACGAGATTTCGCTCTGCGGGTTTTCAGTAAGGCGATCATCATCATGCCAGCAAGGCATCCAAAAGCTCGCATCGGCTGCGTACAGCTCCAACCACTCATCCCACTGCATATCGTCCAGATAGCGCGCTTCGCGGTAGAGGAAATCCCGCACTGTTTCATAAAGGCTCATTGCACGGCCTCCACGGGGATCAGTTGTTGTTCCTCTTCAAGTGCCTTCAGCATGGTTTCCTGCCAGTACTTGTGCTGCAGCACGAACAGGCCTTCATCCTCGGTGCGTACACCCGACAGAAGCGCATTCAGCTCTATCTCGCGAGCAGCCTCATCCGGGCCTTCTACCCAATGGGTTGCGCCACGTGACATGTCATTCCAGCCTAAGCCCGCGCCATAACCTGTCTGACAGGAACGGAACTCCTCAAGATCGTCCGGGGTAGCCATGCCACTGACGTTGAAAAAATCCTCGTACTGGCGAATACGCTTGGCTCGAGCGTCAGCGCTCTCACCCTTCGGCGCAATGCAGTAGATAGTGATCTCGGTCTTATTGACCGAGATTGGCCGGGCAATACGGATCTGCGAGCTGAACTGATCCATGAGGTACACATTGGGATACAGACACAGATTGCGAGAGTTCTCGATCATCCAGTCGGCGCGAGCCTGACCGAAATCTTCGGCAAGCTGATCGCGACGCTCGTAGGCGGGACGGTCTTCAGGGTTGGCCCAACGGGTCCACAGCAGCAAATGACCGTGATCGAAGGAGTAGAAGCCGCCACCCTGTTTTGCCCAGGCGCCAGCGCTCATGGTTTTAATCTCATCACCCGACTCACGCTGTTTGCGCTGATTCTGGGTAGCGGCGTAATTCCAGTGCACGGAGCTGACGTGGTAGCCGTCTGCGCCGTTCTCGGCGGTTAGCTTCCAGTTGCCTTCGTAGATGTAAGAGCTAGCGCCGCGCAGTACTTCCAAACCGTCAGGTGACTGGTCAACGATCATATCGATGATTTTTGCGGACTCGCCCAAATGCTCAACCAGAGGTTTGACATCCGACTTGAGGCTACCAAACAGAAAACCACGGTACGACTCGAAGCGGGCGATCTTCGTCAGATCGTGAGATCCGTCGCAATTGAAGCTATCGGGGTAGCCGGCGTTACTTGGATCTTTGACCTTGAGCAGCTTGCCGGAATTGTTGAAAGTCCAACCGTGGAATGGGCACGTGTAGCTGGAGCGGTTACCACGCTTGTGACGGCACAGCATAGCCCCTCGATGACTGCACGCGTTGAGGAAAGCATTCAAATCCCCGTCCTTGTTGCGCGCAATGAACACCGGCTGGCGCCCCATGGTCAGGGTGAGGTAATCATTGATTTCGGGAACTTGGCTCTCGTGGGCCAGGTACAGCCAGTTGCCTTCGAAGATGTGTTGCATCTCCAAATCGAACAACCGTGGGTCGGTGAACATCTCGCGCTTGCAGCGGTAGATGCCGGTTTCCTTGTCATCTTCAAGCAGGGCTTGAAGGTATTCGGGTCGCAGGGACATGGTCGCCGCCTCCATTGTTTTTATTCAGGCAGGGCCATGCTAGGACGGGTGGATCGGGCGAACTATCCGCTGGGTGCAGACGTGTATCCGTTTTCTGCAGTTGTCGCGCAACCTGTTGATCGTTGCCACGCTCTGCGTGGGAATGCAGCCCGGAACGCTCAGCGTCCCAAAGCGAACGAGGAGCGTCCGTTGAGGCGTTCCCACGCGGGAGCGCGGGAACGATCAACAACGAGGCGGCGTTTGCGAGGTCAATGGCGGCGTTTGAGGGTGTCGGAGGGCAGTTCGCCGAACTGTTTACGGTAGTTGTCGGAGAACCGTCCCAGGTGCAGGAAGCCATAATCCATGGCCACTTCCGTGACGTTGCGCACGTTGCATGTCGGGTCGCTGAGACACAGGTTGATGCGCTCCAGCTTCTTCTGCCGGATGTAGTTTTGTGGCGACGTTCCCGCGTTGCGCTCGAACAACCCGTACAGCGAACGCAGGCTCATCCGCGCCTGGCGCGCCAGTTCATCGCTGTCGATGTCGTGCTTGAGGTTGCGTGCGATGTAGTCGGCAATCACCTCGAAAGCGGGCGAACCCAGGCTTCCACGGATCACGTTGGTTTTCATCAGGCTGAGCATTTTGCTGACGATGATCTGCGCGTAGTGCTCCTGCACACGCGGGATCTGCTCGGTGGCCTCGGCTTCCTGGCAAATCATCGCGAGCAAGCTGACAAAACCCTCCAGCTCATCGAGCTGGTAGCGGTTCTCCAGGAACCGCACGCCCTGACCCGGGTACTGCCAGCGCTGCTCATCGCACACCGACTCAAACAACCTCGCCGGAACCTTGAGAATGAATTTTTCGCAATCGTCGGAATAGGTCAGGTCGACCGGTTCATCAGGGTTGATCAGCAGCAGTTCACCGGGTGCAAAGTAATGTTCCTGCCCTCGACCGCGCGATAGACAGTTGCCGCGCAGCAGCACTTGCAAGTGATAGATGCTGTCGAGTGCACCGGACGTCACCCGCACACTCGCGCCGTAGCTGATACGGCACAGGTCCAGGCTGGCGAATTTGCGGTGATCGAGGCTGGCCAGCGGCCGGCCGACATTGGGCATGAGGATGCAATGGTTGCCGACATGCTGATTGACGTAACCCGATACCGCAAAAGGGTCGGCATGGTCGAATACTCTGCTGCGCTGACTCAACAGTTGCGCGTGCATCATCGGGTCACTCTCGTTGTTGTTATTGGCGGTGTCAGCTTCATTCTAGAACATTGACTGAAAATCCCTGTGGGAGCCGAGCTTGCTCGCGATGACAGAGTGCCAATCAACATAGATGCTGAATGTTAAACCGCTATCGCGAGCAAGCTCGGCTCCCACAGGGTTGGAGTACGGCGCTATCAATCTTCCAGCGCGCGAACCCGCTCGTGGCGTTGTTGCTCTTCGGGTTGGGCGGTCGACTGTAGCGTGAAATCAAATTCGATTTCAGCAAACCGCCCGCTCACACCATACGCCGCAGCGCGTTGTTGATCGTCACTGAAGCGGATGTGGGCGATCAACTCGTCGCGGGTGGCGTAGGCGAAATCGTCGTGCAGGTACTGATCGCCATCGAGGTTGATCTGGGTGGTCAGGTGACGATGATCCGGTGCCGAGATAAAGAAATGCACGTGCGCCGGACGCTGGCCGTGACGGCCCAGTTGATCGAGCAATTGCTGGGTCGGACCGTCCGGCGGGCAGCCATAACCCGACGGCACGATGCTGCGGAAACGGTAGCGGCCTTCGGCATCGGTGACGATGCGGCGGCGCAGGTTGAACTCCGATTGCGTGGTATCGAAGTACGAGTAAGTGCCGCCCGTGTTGGCGTGCCAGACGTCGACCACGGCGCCGGCCAGCGGTTCGCCGGCGGTGTTGAACACGCGCCCTTGCATGAACAGCGTCACCCCCGGATCGAGACCGTCATCGAGTCGCGCTTCGCCTTCGGACAACGGCGCGCCGGCTACGTACAGCGGGCCTTCGATGGTCCGTGGCGTGCCGCCGGATTTGCCGGCCTGCTCGTCTTCCGCGTCCATCAGCAGGTCGAGGTAATGCTCCAGACCTAACCCGGCCACCAGCAATCCAGCTTCCTGACGCGCGCCCAGCACGTTGAGGTAGTTGACGGCTTTCCAGAATTCTTCCGGGGTCACGGCCAGGTCTTCGATGATGTTCACCGAATCACGCAGAATGCGGTAGATCAGGGTTTTGACGCGCGGGTTGCCGGCATCGTTGAGCAGGCCGCTGGCGTCTTCGAGAAACTTCTGTGCGCTGGCAGTGTGGGAAATCTTGACGTTCATGGTGGATCCTCATCTTGTCATTATTAGCGTAGCGAACTGAACGGGCCGGGCTCAGCGGTCATCCTCGCGGAGGGAAGACGGATGCCGGCACATCGCGTCGATCTCGATCACCATGTAGGGAAACAGCGGCAGTTGCAGGAGCAGATCGTGCAGTTCCTGGACGCTGTCGACATCGAAAACGCTGTAGTTGGCATAGTGCCCGGCGATGCGCCACAGATGGCGCCACTTGCCCTGCTCTTGCAGGCGCTGGGCCAGGGCTTTCTCGTCAGCTTTCAGCTTGGCGGCGGCTTCGGGGGTCATGTCGACCGGTAGATTCACGGTCATTTTGACGTGGAATAGCATGCTCTCTCCTCAGGCTTGATGAACGGAAGTGAATGATTTATCGCGACGGAAGAACGCCAGGCGTTCTTCATCGATGCTCAGGCCCAGGCCGGGTGTTTGCGGGACATGCAGTTCGAAATCGCGATACACCAGCGGCTCGTCGAGAATGTCTTCGGTGAGCAGCAAGGGGCCGAACAATTCGGTATCCCAGGCCAGTTTGTTCAAGGTGATAAAGGCATGGGCCGAGGCCAGCGTGCCGAGCCCGCCTTCGAGCATGGTGCCGCCGTACAGGCCGATGCCGGCAGCTTCAGCAATCGCGGCAGTACGCAGCACGGCGCGTGGGCCGCCGTTCTTGGCGATCTTCAAGGCAAACACCGACGCAGCACCTTCGCGCGCCAGATTGAAGGCGTCTTCCACGCATTCGATGGACTCGTCGGCCATGATCGGCGCCGGGCTCATCGCATTCAGGCGCGCCATGCCGGCGCGGTTGTTGCGCGAGATCGGCTGTTCGATCAGGTCGATACCGTTGGTGCCGAGGATTCGGCAAGCGCGCAAAGCGACGGCTTCATCCCAGGCTTGATTGACGTCGACTCGTACACTGGCGCGGTCGCCCAGGGCCTTTTTGATTGCAATGACGTGGGCCAGGTCGCGGTTGACTTCACCGGCACCGATTTTCAGTTTGAAAATTCGATGGCGACGCAGGTCGAGCATTTTTTCCGCTTCGGCGATGTCTGTGTCGGTGTCGCCGCTGGCCAGGGTCCAGGCCACCGGCAAAGCGTCACGCACACGCCCGCCGAGCAACTCGCTGACCGGCAGGCCGAGGCGTTTGCCCTGCGCGTCGAGCAACGCAGTTTCGATCCCGGATTTGGCAAAGGTATTGCCGCGAATGCTGCGCTCCAGGCGCAACATGGCGGCGTTCACATTGCCGCTGTCCTGGCCGATCAGCAGCGGCGTGAAGTGGGTGTCGATGTTGGTCTTGATGCTGTCAGGGCTTTCGTTGCCATAGGCCAGGCCACCGATGGTGGTGGATTCCCCGATCCCTTCAATGCCATCGGCGCAGCGCACACGGATGATCACCAGGGTCTGATTCTGCATGGTGTGCATCGCGAGTTTGTGCGGGCGGATGGTCGGCAGATCGACGATGATCGTCTCGATCGATTCAATGGCTGTTGCACGCATGTCGATACCCATCAGGTTCTTAAAGTTCTGGAACCGATTCTCGTACGGCTTTTTTCGCGATGCCAATATAGAATTGGTCTGACTTGATACCTTTAAGGTATGCAAACGACTGACGTTCGGAGGTCCTATGGAACTGCGTCACCTGCGGTATTTTCAGGTGCTGGCTCAAACCCTCAATTTCACCCGCGCCGCCGAGCTGTTGCACATCGCCCAACCGCCCTTGAGCCGGCAGATCCAGCAATTGGAAGACGAACTGGGCGTATTGCTGCTGGAGCGTGGCCGACCGCTGAAACTGACGGAGGCCGGGCGGTTTTTCCATGAACACTCCACCGCCCTGCTCGAACAATTGAACAAGGTCTGCGACAACACCCGGCGGATAGGCCTGGGGGAAAAGACGTGGCTGGGCATCGGCTTCGCGCCTTCGACCCTGTACGGCGTACTACCGGAACTGATCCGCCGTCTGCGCAGCGGCGAGCCTCTGGAGCTTGAATTGGGGCTGTCGGAAATGACCACGCTGCAACATGTGCAGGCGCTCAAGGCCGGGCGGATCGATATTGGCTTCGGGCGAATACGCATCGACGACCCGGCGATCATTCAAACGGTGCTCACCGAAGACCGGCTGGTCGCCGCCCTGCCCGCCGGGCACCCACTGCTGGCCGGACCTATCAGCCTGCGTGAATTGGCCAAAGAACCGTTTGTGCTGTACCCCGGCAATCCGCGCCCAAGCTATGCAGACCATGTGATTGCACTGTTCGAGTCCTATGGCGTGAGCATTCACGTGGCGCAATGGACCAACGAATTGCAAACGGCCATCGGTCTGGTGGGCGCCGGGATCGGCGTCACACTGGTGCCGGCCTCGGTGCAATTGCTGCACCGCGACGACATTGGCTTTACCCCGTTGCTGGAAGACAACGCCACCTCGCCGATCATTCTCAGTCGGAGGGTGGGTGATGTGTCACCGGGGTTGAATCATTGTTTGAAGATGATCGAAGAGCTGCAACCCCGGGCCTGAGCGTCAGCCTGCAAACGCTCGACGACCGGCACTCATCTCGGTGCGCAGTTCGCCCACCAGGTCGGAGATCGCGCGAATCGTGGTCAACTCGGCGGGAGAGACGCCATTGACCAACAGGTGGATGCGCCCGGTGGCTGGCTCGGACACCTTAATGCGCAACAGTCCGTCAGGGCGCACTGCGCATTCGCAGGACAGTGGCTTCTCGAAGCCAGACTCCACAATGTTGCAAATAACTGATAGGGGAACCATCGATGTCGCCCCCGTGGCGGCTGGTCGAAATCTTCCTGTTCAGGATAGATGGCCTTTTTGCATTCTGCCCCAATCAATGCTGACTCAAAGTGATACCTGCCTCTCACATTGCGAATGTTTCAATGGGAATTCTTGTCCCAGAACCAGTTCCAGAACCCCGGCAGTTCGACGGGCTGCGAACTGTCCTTGACGGTGCGCGCCATCGCCGCGCGCAGCACCGCATCGTGATTGTCGTAAAACGGTTTATCTGCCAATGGCACACCGGAGGCTTTGGCGCTGTCGATCAGGATTTGCAGGTACTCGCGGGCGTGCCGGGCGGTGTAGCGATTGAGGTCGTGGAAGGTCACCACCACCGGAATCACCCCGTCCACAGTCGGCAACTCGCCCATCGCGATGCGCTCACGCACTTCAGACATTGAACGCAGCATATGCGACCGGCGCCGGGGGCTGGCATTGAAGCCCCAGATCTTGCCGTCATTGGCACTCAAGTCGGTCAGCAGCACATGCATGCCGTGCTGCTGATAGGCGGCAAATACGCGTTTGTCGTAGTTCCAGAATGGCGGTCGAACCAGGGTCGGTGGCGCACCGGTGATGGCCGCGATGTCTGCACTGCCTTTGCTCAGCGCCTGCTCCAGTTCTTCAGGGCTAAGCGAGCGGTGATTGGTGTGCCAGTGGGTGGCGGTATGAAATCCCAGTACCTGCCCTTCTGCCTGTTCGCGGTGCATGAGCGCGCGCCCAATATCACTGTCGCCGGCCCGTGGCGCGCCGGTCTGCACGAAAAATACCGCTTTGATGTCGGGCTGCAGAGCGTTGTCCTTCAGGCTGTCGAGCACCGTCGCGGTGGGGTTCCAGAAACTCGACGCGCTGGGACCATCGTCGAAAGTCAGCAGAAAACGAATCGGCGCCTGGGCCCGTAGACGCTGTTCAGTCTGTGGGGTCAGTTCGATGGGTGCCGAAATGCAGCCTGCCAGCCCGACGGCAATGAGGAGTGCAGAGAGAACCTTGAACAGCTGTTTCATGTTTTGCCTTGGGCCAGACCGTATCGGTCAACTCATCAAATGGCAAAAATCCTTCGCCCGCTCATCCTTCAACCGCCCGCCTGTTGCGCGGGCCGAGCTTGGATCAGCGTACACAGTGTTTGGTTCCTCCGCCCACCCTCCTCGTTTATGGCGCCAGGGCCTGTTGGAAGGAGTGGTCGATGATCGGTGCGGTTGCCAGTGCCGATGGCAGCGCCTTGACCTTGAACAGGAAGTCCGCGGTGCTCTGCAGATCCGCCGCCGCTTGCGTATCCACCGGGCCGACGGTCATGTGGGCCTGCCGCAACCAGTGACGCGACACGTCCTGATCGAGGTTGGCCTTCTTCGCCCACAGGTCGGCGTATGCGTCGGTGTGGCTGTCGACCCAGGCCCGGGCTTTCTTCAGGCGCCCCAGAAAGTCGGCGATGGCTTCGCGCTTGGTATCGATGGCCGGCGTCGATGCGGCGATGGCGCTGAGGCCGGGCATCAGGTTTTTAGCGGTGAGAATCGGACGTGCGCCGGAGAACAGAATCTGTTGGGAAATGTACGGTTCCCACACCGGGAAGGCGTCGATGCTGCCCTGAGGCAATGCCGCAGCGGCATCAATCGGCATCAGCTTGATGAAGTCGACGTAGTCTTCAGGCAACTCGGCTTTCTCCAATGCGCGCAGGGTCAATTGCTGGCTCCAGGCGCCGGGCCAGTAAGCGACTTTCTTGCCTTTGAGGTCGGCGATGCTGTGGACGGGTGAATCCTTGGGCACGAGCAAGGCAATGGTGTCGAGGTTCTGCCGCGACACACCGATCAGTTTCACCGGTGCCTGCTTGGCGGCCAGGAACAGGAAGCCGGAATCCCCGAGAAAGCCTACGTCCAGTGCGCCGGTGTTCAGCGCTTCGGCCAGCGGTGCAGCGGCCTGGAAGTGTTTCCAGTCGGCGGTATAGGACGCACCCTCCAACACCCCAGAGGCCTCCACCGAGGCGCGCACGTTGTAGTAATTCTGATCGCCGACGTGCAGGACCACAGGGTCGGCGGCATAAGTCATCGGGGTGGCAAACAGGGCGCTGGTCAGCAGACCGCGCACGAATCGGGACAGGTTCATCGGTAAGCTCCGCGGCACTATTTATATAGACCCTAACGCTCTTACAAAGCGATTTGTAAATTCTTTTTATGCATAAGCTCATGACCTCAAACGGACAGTGTTGCCCCGGCGACAGCAACCCAACACTGTGTGCGCCACCAAACATCCCGAACGTCTCTTATCAGCACAAACGCCCGATAAACCGGCAAATCCTGGACATGGCACAGAGCCTGCAATATTCCATTTATGCAGGATGCACTCAGACGAAATAATTTTTCGGATATAAAAATCTTACCGCCTTGCCCGGAGCAATCCCATGAGATCGACCTTCCGCTTTCCCCACGTCAGGTACTTGCTGAGTGCGTGCGCACTGGCCCTAAGCCTGCAACCGCTGGTACAGGCAGCGGAAACACCACCGGCCGAAGTGCATCTGGATTACGCCTATTACTCGCCGGTGAGTCTGGTGCTCAAGCACTTCGGTTTCCTCGAGAAGGCCCTGCCACAGACTCAGGTCAGTTGGGTCCTGAGCCAGGGCAGCAACCGTTCGCTGGAATACCTCAACAGCGGGGGCGTCGATTTCGCTTCGTCCGCCAGCCTCGCCGCGGTACTCAGCCGTGCCAACGGCAGCCCGATCAAATCGGTTTACGTGTACAGCCGCGCCGAGTGGACCGCGTTGGTGGTGCGCAAGGATTCGCCGTACAAAACCGTGGCAGACCTCAAAGGCAAGAAAATCGCCGCCACCAAAGGCACCGATCCCTATCTGTTTACCTTGCGCAGCCTGCAACAGGCCGGGTTGAACAAAGACGATGTCGAGCTGGTGCATTTGCAGCACCCGGACGGTCGCATCGCCCTGGAAAAAGGTGACGTCGACGCGTGGGCCGGGCTTGATCCGCACATGGCGGCCAGCCAGGTGCAGGCCGGCTCGCGCTTGCTATATCGCAACACCCAGTTCAACAGCTACGGCGTAGTCAGCGTGACGGACACCTATGCCAAAGAGCATCCGCAAACGATCGACACCGTGTTGAAGGCTTATGAACAGGCCCGCGAATGGGCGGTGAAGAATCCTGATGAACTGGCGAAGTTGCTCGCCAGCGAATCCGGACTGCCGCTTGAAGTGGCCAAGTTGCAATTGTCGCGCACCGACCTGAGCAGCCTGCAATTGACCGCCAAGGATGTGATCGCCTCGAAAGCCGCCGCCCCGATCCTCGTGTCCGAAGAACTGGTTCGTCGTGGGGTGAATGTCGATCAGGTCATCGATCAACTGCTCGATACCGGTTTCAACGAAACCGTGGCCCGTCAGTAACGGGGGACTCATGACCAGCAAAAGCAAAAACCTGCCACTTGAATTGCCCGCACCGCGCCACGCCAGCGTGTCCCTGCACTACGCCTGGCGCCTGCGCCTCAAGGGCCTGCTGCTGCCGGTGCTGATCGTTCTGTTGCTGGAGTTCGTGGTGCGGATCGGCTGGCTGCCTTCCTACCAAATGCCGGCGCCAAGCGAGGTCGCGCTAACCCTCAGGGACCTGGCCGAAGGCGCGCTGTGGAAGCACATCAGCGCCAGCCTGCTGCGGGTGCTGACTGGTTTCGCCATCGGCGCCAGCCTGGCGCTGGCGTTCGCCGCGTGGGTGGGTTTGAGTCGCGACGCCGAGGCGTATCTGGAACCGACGTTCGCCGGTTTGCGCTCGATTCCGAGCCTGGCCTGGGTGCCGCTGTTGTTGCTGTGGCTGGGCATCGACGAGACCTCGAAAATTGTCCTGATTGCCATCGGCGCGTTCTTTCCGGTGTACCTGAACGGCGTCGCGGCGATCCGTGACATTGATCGAAAACGGGTGGAAGTCGGGCAAATGTATGGTTTCAGTCGACGTCGACTGGTCCGGCGAATTCTCCTGCCCGCCGCCCTGCCCGGCTTGTTCACCGGATTGCGCAGCGGCATGAGCCTGGCCTGGATGTTTCTGGTGGCCGCCGAACTGATTGCCGCGACCAAGGGCCTGGGCTATCTGCTGAGTGACGGGCGCGAGACTTCGCGTCCGGACATCGTCCTGGCCGCCATCATCGTGTTGGCGCTGCTGGGCAAACTCAGCGACGGTATCCTCGCCGGCCTGGAGAAACGTTTCCTGGCCTGGCGCGACACCTTCAATGGCCAAAGTGCCGAGGACTGAGGCATGACCCGACACCTGCTGGACATTCGCGTCGAGCGCAAAACCTTTGCCGCCAGCACCGTCCTGAAAAACATTCACCTGCAATTGCAGCCGAGGGAAACCGTCAGTTTGCTCGGCCCCAGCGGCTGCGGGAAAAGCACCTTGCTGCGCATCGTCGCCGGGCTGGAAAAGGACTTTCAGGGCGAACTGCACAACACCGCCGGGGAAGTGGCCTTCGTCTTTCAGGAACCGCGGCTGATGCCCTGGCTGACGGTCGAACAAAACATCGGTTTCAGTGCCGACAACCGCTACGACAAAGCCTGGGTTACGCAACTCATTGAAGAAGTCGGGCTTGGCGGTTTCGCCCATGCATTGCCCAAAGCCTTGTCCGGCGGCATGGCGCAGCGCGTCGCGATTGCGCGGGGGCTGTATTCGCGGCCACAGGTTTTGCTGTTGGACGAACCCTTCAGCGCGGTGGACGCCTTTACCCGCATGAAGCTGCAGGACCTGCTGCTGCAACTGGCCGAGCGCCATGCCATCGCGTTGTTGCTGGTGACTCACGATGTCGATGAAGCGCTGTACCTCAGCGACCGGGTGCTGGTCATGGACAACCGGCCGAGCAGCATCCGCCAGGAACTGGCCGTGGAGCTGCCTCATCCGCGGGATCGACGCGATCCACGGCTGGCCAGTTTGAAGGCGTTGTCGTTGACCGAACTGCAGCGTGCCCATGTGATCTGAAGGCTAAGCTGAACATTCCGTCAGCACTTTCCAACCGCAGGGTCAGCCGATGTGTGGACGTCTGTCGCAATACCGTGGCATTCACGATTTTGTCGCCGCGCTGAGCATCCCCGACGCGATGATCAATCACGTTGGCGATGAGCCCTTGGCCCGCTATAACGCGGCGCCCACCACTCAACTGGCCCTGTTGCACCTTGAGCCTGACGGCTTGCACGCCGATCCGGTGCGTTGGGGTTGGCGCCCGCACTGGGCGAAGGATCGCGCGGCGCCGATCAACGCGCGGGTGGAGAAAGTCGCGCACGGCCCGTTCTTCCGGGCGATCTGGCCGCACCGGGCGATTGTGCCGATCGACAACTGGTTCGAATGGGTGGATGCAGGTGATTCGACGCGACGGCCATGGCTGATTCGCCGACAAGACGGAGCACCGAGTTATTGCGCCGCCATTGGCCAGTTCCCGGGCGCGGGCAATGAACCACGCAGCGACGATGGTTTTGTCATCATCACGGCGGACAGCGTCGGGGGCATGCTCGACATTCATGACCGGCGGCCGGTGGTGTTGTCGCCGGAACTGGCGCGGGAATGGCTCGATCCGGCCACGCCTAAAGAACGCGCCGAACAGATGGCGCTGCTGCAAGGGGAAACCAGTGAAATGTTCGAGTGGTACAGGGTCGACAAAGCGGTCGGCAACGTCAGAAACCAGTCTTGCACGTTGATTGATAAGCTTACTCAGGACTGACCGGTTGGACCGTCTTGTATATACACGTAAATTCTAGTTACTTAACTTCACCACAAGAACGTTACACAGACTGTTTCATTTCATTAACACTGGCTTTTTGTATTTGAGATCCGTCATCAACCGCTTGTCCGACAATGCCTTTGTCGTACATACATTTAGTAATACTAAAGCTAGGATGCGCGCCGCATTTCCCGTGGCATCGCCCAGTTGACCAAAGAGTCAACAAAGAAGGAAATCCTTATAAATCAACAAGCCTTGCAGAGAACTAAGTTGCGCGACGATTTTGTAATTAATCAAGTCAGCAGCCTGGAGTGTGTGTACCTGTCCATGACAGAACGCTATCAACTTGACTGCTTTATCGGGCAATATATAAAGACCCGAAACCTGCGCTCTATCCCCAATATCAACGACATCCTGCGTTCGACCCTCGCCACCTACACCGGCACCCCGCCGGTCATGGTCAACGAGCTGAATGCATGGATCGACAGGAAATTGGGCTATCGAGCCTCCCATCCGGATTTTCCGTCGCTGGAAGACCTTTGAAATGAGGCCCGGTGCCGTTCAGCACACGAACTGAACGAACCGGACCTCGTTGCGCTCTCAGTAGCAGAGGCCTGCGGGCCTCCTTCTATTCAGCGGGGCTCTCGATCTGTGTGGATTGGTCAGGGCTTCAGCGGACGCTCTTCGTCGCGCTCTGACAGCTCCCGACTGTCGTCACGTTTCCAGTCCCGCTGCAGCAACCGTCGCTGCTTCTTGATCTCTTCCTCTGAGGGCTCATCCTCATCTTCCGGACGTTTGGGATCTTTAGCCATGCGCACCTCTCTTCCTGTGAAGGGGACCCCTTAAGCGTAGAACACATTCAAGCGTTCGACTCAAAGCCACCAGCGCAATAAAAAGAAAAACCCCATGCTCAGGTGCATGCTGAGCAAGGTGTTGCGGGTATAAAGCACCAACCCCACCGCCACCAGCGAACTGACCAGATACGGGTTGTCCCAGTGCAGGTTTAACTGTTTGTCGGGCATGAACACAATCGGGCCACAAATCGCAGTCAGCATGCCGGGCACGGCGAAACCGAGGAACTGCCGGGCATTACTGCTCAAGCGCACCGGCAACCGCGGTTCGAGAAACACGTAGCGGTTGAGAAACACCAACCCGCCCATTGCGAAAATCACCGCCCACACCATCATGTCGTACGCCCCAGATAGAGTTTGTTGCAGATAAAGCCGGCGGTCATGCCCGCCAAACCGGACAGCACCAGCGCCGAGCCCCATTGCCAGTAGCTGAACAGCACCGAACATAACAACGACACCGCGACGCACACCACGGTGGGCACATTACGCACTACCGGCGTGATCAAGGCGATGAAAGTGGCGGCGATGGAGAAGTCCAGGCCCAAATGCTCCAGCCCCGGGATGCTGCTGCCCAGCACGATGCCCGCGAACGTGAACAGGTTCCAGGCGATGTAGAACGTCAGCCCGACGCCCAGCGCGTACCAGCGATTGAATTGCTGTTTGTCGTGCTGACTGGTCAAGGCAAACAACTCGTCGGTCAGCAAAAAGCCCAGCCCCACGCGCCAACGCCCCGGCAACGGTGAAATCACCGAACGCATGCTCATGCCATACAGCAGATGCTGCGAGGTCAGCAGCAAGGTGGTCAGCAGAATCGAAAAGACCCCGGCACCGCCCTTGAGCATGCCGATGGCGACCAATTGTGCGGCACCGGCAAACACAATGCTCGACAAGCCCTGCCCTTGCGGTGGCGTGAGGTTGGCCTCGATGGCCATCGACCCGGCCAGCAAGCCCCACGGCGCGGTGGCCAGGGACAGCGGCATGATCGCCGCGGCGCCGCGCAGAAAGGCACTGCGCGGCATGATTGAATTCGTCATAACGCCCTACAACCGGTAAAAGACCCGAGACTGTGCCAGCCTTCGCGGCGGATGGCTTGAACAATCTTGCGCACTTGCATCGTGGTCAGTACGGCGAGGGGGCTCCGTTCATCGGCCGGGCGCTTGATTCGTCTCAATAGTAGCAACATGATGGCGCTGCATTTTTTCCTTGAGGCCAGGCCCTGCATGCGCTCAGTCGAACCCGATAACGATGTCTACAAAACCCTGCTTGAATCGACCAATGCGATTCCCTGGCGGATCGACTGGAAAACCATGACCTTCAGCTACATCGGCCCGCAGATCGAGGCGTTGCTGGGCTGGAAGCAGGACAGCTGGATGACGGTCAACGACTGGGTCGAGCGCATGCACCCGGATGATCGGGATTACGTGGTGCAATTCTGCGTCTCGCAATCACGCGCCGGGGTCGATCACGAGGCGGATTATCGGGCGCTGACCCAACAGGGCGACTACGTGTGGATTCGCGACGTGGTGCACGTGGTGCGCAAGGACGGTGAAGTGGAAGCGCTGGTGGGTTTCATGTTCGACATCAGCGAACGCAAGAAGACCGAAGAACACCTGAGCCGTCTGCAGAAGCAACTCGAAGAATATTCGTTCCAGGACGGCCTCACCGGTATCGCCAACCGGCGCATGTTCGACACCGTCATGGAACGCGAATGGGCTCACGCCCAGCGCACCGGTTTGCCATTGTCGTTGCTGATCCTCGACATCGACTATTTCAAGCAATTCAACGATCACTATGGACACATCAAGGGTGACGAATGCCTGCGCCAAGTGGCCCAGACGTTGTCGCTGGCGGCCAATCGACCGCGTGATTTCATCGCCCGGATCGGCGGCGAAGAGTTTGTCTGGTTGCTTCCGGAAACCGATGCCGAATCCGCACGGCTGGTGGCGCGCAAATGCCTGCACCTGATTCGACAGCAGCAGATTGTCCATGAATTTTCCCCGGTATCGCCGCTGTTGAGCCTGAGCCTGGGTGTCGGCACCACGGTCGCGCCGCTGCAAGCGACGGCAGTTGAATTCATCGAGCAGGTGGACAAGCTGCTCTATCGCGCCAAACACAATGGCCGGATGCGCGCCGAGTTCGCAGATTTGCGCTGAACATCCGAAGGCCGGGTACCATGAAGCGATTCACCTGACAGATCAGGGAGTCGACATGCTTTACCGGATCGCCGCCGACGGGCTGCTGTTGTTTCATCTGCTGTTCATTCTGTTCGTGCTGTTCGGCGGGCTGCTGGTGCTCAAATGGCGGCCGGTGATCTGGGCTCACCTGCCCGCCGCGGCTTGGGGAGTGATGGTCGAAGTCTTGCACCTGACTTGCCCGCTGACGCAGTGGGAAAACCTCATGCGCCAGGCCGCCGGGCAGACCGGCTACAGTAGCGGCTTTATCGAACATTACGTATGGCCGGTGATTTACCCGGTCGGCCTGACACCCTCGATTCAATTGGCGCTGGGCAGCGGGGTGCTGGCGGTTAACGTGCTCGTCTATCTTCGGTTGTTCAGGCGTTGGAAATTGCGCCGGGCTGCCTGAAATAAACGCCGAGGATCAAATCCATGTTGTCGATTGAAGACCTGACATTGCTCCAGGCCATCCGCGAGACCGGCAGCCTGTCGCGGGCCGCTGCACACCTGGGCAAGGCGCCGTCGACCGTGTCTTACGCCGCGCGGCAACTGGAAGAGCGCTTCGACGCCCTGCTTTTCGACCGTCGGCGCTACCGCTTGCAGCTCACCCCGGCCGGCGAGTTGCTGGTGAACGAAGCGGCGCGGCTGATGGAGGACGTGTCCCGGCTGACCCAGCGGGTCCAGCAAGTGGCCAACGGCTGGGAAAGCCGGTTATGGATTGTCACCGACGAACTGCTCGAATTCGAAGCCTTGATTCCGGTGATCCACGAGTTCGATGCGCTGCAATCCGGCGTGCCGCTGCGCATCACTCAAGAGGTATTGAAAGGCGTTTGGGAAGCCCTGCGGGAAGGTCGCGCGGACTTGATCATCGGCGCCACCAATGAGCCGCCGGCAATCCCGACGCTGCGCTGGATGCAATTGGGGGAAATGGAATGGGTGTTCGCGGTTTCACCGAAACACCCGCTGGCCAAGGCCAAAGAGCCGATTTCCCGGGCCATGGTCGCGCAACACCGGGCCATTGTGGTTGCCGACTCGTCGCGTGTCACCGAGGGCAGCACCTACGGTGTTTCGGGCGGCCAACCGGTGCTTGCGGTGCCGACCATGCGTGCCAAAGTCCTCGCACAATGCGATGGCCTGGGCGTGGGCTGGTTGCCCCGGCACCGAGTGGGCTCGCTACTGAAAAACGGCACGCTGGTTGAAAAACAGATGGCCGACCCACGCGAACCCAACATTCTGTACGCCGGCTGGCGTGGCGATCATGACGGTCGGGCATTGGGCTGGTGGCTGGAAAAACTCAAGCAGTCGTACCTGTCCACCAAACTGGTTCAGGGCAGCGACCGGTTTGTCTGAACTCAGTTGGCGATCACACTCATGTTGCGCCCGCTGGACTTGGCCACATACAAGGCCTTGTCTGCTGCGGTGACCACATCGTCAGGCTGGTCCTGCGAGGCCGTGTTATAAGCGCAAACGCCGACGCTGACGGTCACCCTGCCCTCCGAACAGTCAAGGTGCTCAATGTCCGCCAGCAAGACCGCGTGACGGATTTTCTCCGCCACCAGAAAGGCGCCGACGTAGTCCGTGCCCGGCAGCACCACCGTGAACTCTTCGCCACCATAACGGGCGGCAAGGTCGCCAGGGCGCTTGATGTTGTCCTTGATGATTGCGCTGATCCGGCGCAAACACTCATCACCGGCGACATGTCCGTAGCGGTCGTTGAAACTCTTGAAGTGATCGACATCGATCATCAGCATCGCGAGATGGGTCTGGGTGCGCCGGGCGCGGCCCATTTCCGCGAGGATAAACAGGTCGAACTGACGCCGGTTGGACAGCCCGGTCAGCGCGTCCTCCAGGGCCAGCAGCTCAAGGCTGCGATTGACCTCGATGAGTTTTTCCTGACCATCGAGTAACACGCGCTGGAAGTGATGCTGCTGCTTCATGAAGTAGATAAGCCGGTACCCCAGCGCGCCCAGAAACAGCAGCAGCGACAACACGATTGCCGCACTCAATGCCGTCTCCTTACGCCAACTGGCCAGGACCTCCTCCTTGTCCAGCGCGGCAAAGATGATCAGCGGATAGCCGCTGACCCGCCGAAACCCGACCACCCGCTCTACACCGTCCACAAACGACCTGACCATGGCCGTTCCGGAATCGCCTTTGGGCAACAGTTGGGTAAACAGCGGCCCCTTGGCCACGCTGCTGCCAATGTCAGCCTCTTTGAACGGCCGACGCACCACAATGCTGGCGTCATCGGCAATCAGGTTGATGACCCCGTTCTGGCCCATGTCGATGCTGTCGTACAGCGCAAGGAAATGACTGAGATAAATCGAGGCCAGCGCCACCCCGGCAAACCGTCCATCCGGATAATTAATCCGCCGCGACACGGTCATGACCCATTCACCACTCGAGCGGCTTTTTATCGAGCGACCGATATGCGGGCCACCGTCGGTATGGTCACGATGGTAGATAAAATACTCACGGTCGGAGTTGTTGGCGTTGGGCACCTCTGCGCCATTGGAGTTGGCGATCCAGCGCCCTTCCTCATCGTAGACAAACAAGCCATGCAGTTGCTTGAGTTCATCACGTTCAGCGCGGAGCAACCGTTGCAACCGGGGCAGTTGCTGCGGGCCGACGCCTTCGTTTTCGAGGCGGTCCACCAGGGAAAACAGCAGCGTATCAGCCTGTTTGATTGACGCCTGCGCTTGCGAGGCCAGGGTCTGCGCCAGGTTGGACATCGCCACTTCTTTGTCCTGCAGGTGATAGTGGCGTGAGGTCCAGGCTTCCCAGATCACGATCGCCGTCATCGACAGGCACACCGCCACGAGCAGCACCACTGCGTAGCGGACCTTGAGCCTTGACTCGATCTGGCCGGGCACCCAAGGCGTGGTGGAATGCGGGTTTGCAATCGGATCTTTGATGGACGGATTCCCCATGACGGTCCCTGATTCGTTATGACAGGGCGACTTTTCCTGTTCGCCCTTCAGATGTTGCATCAGAAACACAATAGGTGATTTGCCGGGCCCTTGACGGGTTTGTGTCGGGAAACCTTACTTCGATGTTTGTTTCACCGCCTCAAGCCAGGCTGGATCCAGACTTGTCTGGTCGGTGGCGATGCCCAGTTCGTCCATCCGCGCCTTGTGCTGGTCCATCTCGCGAACCAGCTGACTGTGGTCGCTGGAGTTGCCGTCCAGCTCGTGCATCTGATACAGGCCCAGGTGGTAGAAACGCAGCAGTTTCATGGCCACTGGATCACCGGTCGCCACCGCTGCGGTGACCTGATGCATGATGTTGGTGACGCTCATCAGGCTGCGTTTGAGCTGCCAGCCGTAGACTGCCGCGGCCATCCATGGCTGGTTCCAGAACTTGCCGCGCATGAGCGCCACCATCAGCAACACCGCAATAAACACGCCGCCGACGTTATAGCGCAGGTTATCGCCGCCGGGTTCACCGAACAACGCCACCGCCGCCGTGGACAACACCATCGCCAGCGCGAGGAACATCAGGGCAATAATCACCGTACTGCGGCGCGTCTGTTGTCGATAGGTTTGAGCGTTCTGCGGCTGGATTTCGAACATCGCGACAGGTTTCCTTGGGAGCAGAGACAAAAAGAAAGCCTGGCATTATCGCCTCTGCGAAGGATTTAGCTATGCTGGGGCTCCTTTTCATCTTTTCATCGTTAAACAGGGGACATGGCGGTATAGCGCAGTTCGTGCCATCTTCATCCATGGATACACACTATTCGGATGCCATTCGCGCGTTTCAGTGAGTGACATCGTTTTAAGGATCTTTGAATGACCCAACGACAAGTAATCAACGCCTCGGTCAGCCCAAAAGGCAGCCTGGAAACCCTTTCCCAACGCGAAGTCCAACAACTGAGCGAAGCCGGTTCCGGCAGCACCTACAACATCTTCCGCCAGTGCGCCCTGGCCATCCTCAATACCGGCGCCCATGTTGATAACGCCAAAACCATCCTTGAAGCCTATAAAGATTTTGAAATCCGCATCCACCAGCAAGATCGCGGCGTACGCCTGGAACTGCTGAACGCCCCGGCCGATGCCTTCGTCGACGGCGAAATGATCGCCAGCACCCGCGAAATGCTGTTCAGCGCCCTGCGTGACATCGTCTACACCGAAAACGAACTCGACAGCCAGCGCATCGATCTGAGCACTTCCCAGGGCATCAGCGACTACGTGTTCCACCTGCTGCGCAACGCCCGCACCCTGCGTCCCGGCGTCGAGCCGAAGATTGTGGTCTGCTGGGGCGGTCACTCGATCAATACCGAAGAATACAAATACACCAAGAAAGTCGGCCACGAACTGGGGCTGCGCAGCCTAGACATCTGCACCGGTTGCGGCCCCGGCGTGATGAAAGGTCCGATGAAAGGCGCGACCATCGCCCACGCCAAACAGCGTATCCACGGCGGTCGCTACCTCGGTTTGACTGAACCCGGGATCATTGCCGCCGAAGCGCCGAACCCGATCGTCAACGAACTGGTGATCCTCCCGGACATTGAAAAACGCCTGGAAGCGTTTGTGCGCGTCGGCCACGGCATCATCATTTTCCCGGGGGGCGCGGGCACGGCCGAAGAGTTCCTGTACCTGCTCGGCATCCTGATGCACCCGGACAACGACGGCCTGCCCTTCCCGGTCATCCTCACCGGGCCGAAACATGCCGCACCGTACCTGGAACAACTGGACGCGTTTGTCGGCGCCACGCTGGGCGACGCGGCGAAGAAACATTACGAGATCATCATCGACGATCCAGCGGAAGTCGCACGGCAGATGACCCAGGGACTGAAAGCGGTCAAGCAGTTCCGTCGCGAACGTAATGACGCGTTCCACTTCAACTGGTTGCTGAAGATCGACGAAGGCTTCCAGCGCCCGTTCGACCCGACCCACGAAAACATGGCCAATCTGAAACTGAGCCTGGCCATGCCCGCTCACGAACTGGCCGCCAACCTGCGCCGTGCGTTCTCCGGCATTGTCGCCGGCAACGTCAAGGACAAGGGCATTCGCCTGATTGAGCAGCACGGGCCGTACCAGATCCGTGGTGATGCCCAGATCATGCGTCCGCTGGATCAACTGCTCAAAGCCTTCGTCGCCCAGCATCGGATGAAACTGCCGGGCGGCGCGGCGTATGTGCCGTGTTATCAAGTCGTGGCGTAACAAACCACACCGCAACACCGTGGTGAGTGGGCCCTCTGGAGCGAGGGGGCTTGCCCCCTCGCCACAAAAGCCCACTCACCACAAAGTACTAACTTCTACAGGTGATCAGCGTCGATCACTGCCTTGGCAAAGGCCTGCGGATCTTCCTGCGGCAGGTTGTGGCCGATGCCGCCACTGATCAACCGGTACTCGTACTTGCCGGTAAAACGCTTGGCGTAATCCTCGGCCGCCGGGTGCGGAGCACCGTTGGCGTCCCCTTCCATCGTGATAGTTGGCACCGTAATCGAAGGCGCCGTGGCCAGCTTCTGCTCCAGCGCTTCGTATTGCGGCTCGCCCTGCACCATGCCCAACCGCCAGCGATAGTTGAAAACGGTGATCGCGACATGGTCCGGGTTGTTCAGCGCGGCAGCGCTGCGATCATAGGTCGCATCGTCGAACGACCATTTCGGCGACGCCGTCTGCCAGATCAACTTGGCGAAATCATGGCGGTTTTTCTCGTAGCCGGCCTGGCCGCGATCGGTCGCGAAATAGAACTGGTACCACCACTGCAATTCGGCCTTGGGCGGCAACGGATTCTTGCCCGCGGCCTGGTTGCCGATCAGGTAGCCGCTCACCGACACCAGCGCCTTGACCCGCTCCGGCCACAACGCCGAGACGATGTCCGCCGAACGCGCGCCCCAGTCATAGCCACCGAGCACCGCCTGTTTGATCTTCAGCGCGTCCATGAAATCGATCACGTCACTGGCCAGCGCGGCAGGTTGGCCGTTGCGCAGGGTCTTGTCAGACAGGAACTGCGTGTCGCCATAACCCCGTGCATACGGAATCAGCACCCGGTAACCCTTGGCGGCCAGCAACGGTGCCACTTCGCTGTAGCTGTGAATGTCGTAGGGCCAACCGTGCAGGAGAATCACCACCGGACCTTCAGCGGGCCCCACCTCGGCGTAAGCCACATTCAACAAGCCAGCCTTGACGTGTTTCAGTGGACCGAACGAGTCGTGCGACTCCGCTTTCGCCACCACCGGTTCCGCAGTCGGGGTCGCGGCTTGCGCAGTGGCAGCGCCCAAGGCACCGAACTGCATCAGCGCGACAGCGAGCATCGTTGGCGCCAAGAAACGGCGATATGATTCGGATTTACGGCTCAACACATTCATCTTCATAGTGATTTCCCTGCCAGTCATTTGTCGGTCGTTTTGCATGACGTAATGGATGGATCAACTACCCTGATTGCCGCAATCCGCAAATTTGCTGTAATCGAGCACTTTGTGCGAGCCGCTGGAATCAAGGTAGCTCAGGCGGGCATTGACGAGGCCGCAACCGCTGCCTGCGTCTTCGATGGAAATCACTTTTTTGATATCCAGATGAGCGCCGTGAGCTGAGGTCAGCGGTGTGGTTTGATCAGCGGCATGGGCCGAGAACGCGGCAACGTTCAGGACGACGAAGAAGCTGCCGGCAATGAGTGTGTTCCAGTTCATGATCAGTTCCTCAGGGTAGCGATAGTCGGTGGCGGTGAGGCAAGTCGTCTTGTCTCGATGGAAGCCATTTAATCGCCCGGAGGTATCTGCCGTGTGTCGTCGAAACCGCGTTATTCAGGCGTAAGGTGTCAAACAGGGCCTGCGATACAGTGCGATACAATTCCGCGCAAACGAATAACAAGAGGGTTGAGCAATGGAGCATGTGAACCACATCCTGATCGTCGATGACGATCGCGAGATCCGCGAGCTGGTGGGCAATTACCTGAAGAAAAATGGCCTGCGTACCACGGTGGTTGCGGATGGCCGGCAGATGCGCCATTTTCTGGAAACCAATCAGGTCGACCTGATCGTGCTGGACCTGATGATGCCCGGCGATGACGGCCTGGTGCTGTGCCGGGAATTGCGTGCCGGCAAACACAAAGCCACACCGATCCTGATGCTCACCGCCCGCAACGACGAAACCGATCGTATCCTCGGCCTGGAAATGGGCGCCGACGACTACCTGACCAAACCCTTCGCCGCCCGCGAGTTGCTTGCGCGGATCAATGCAGTCTTGCGCCGCACACGCATGCTGCCGCCAAACCTGCTGATCACCGAAACGGGGCGCCTGCTCGGTTTCGGCCGCTGGCGCCTCGACACCACGGCTCGCCACTTACTGGATGAAGACGGCACCCTGGTCGCCCTCAGTGGCGCCGAATACCGTTTGCTGCGCGTTTTCCTCGATCACCCGCAACGGGTGCTCAGCCGCGATCAGTTGCTCAACCTGACGCAGGGCCGTGATTCCGACTTGTTCGACCGCTCCATCGATTTGCTGGTAAGCCGCTTGCGCCAACGCTTGCTCGATGACTCACGCGAGCCGACCTATATAAAGACCGTGCGCAGCGAAGGCTACGTGTTCTCCTACCCGGTAGAGTTGCTCGGCGCCGAATCTTCATAGGGTTTTGTATCCGTCTGTATAAGAACCCGCGGCAGATACGCAATCCGCGATTTCGACGGGTCACAGCACACATCACCGATACACCCGAGCGTTTAACTGTGATCACCGGATAGCAGCCGCTACCGACTCACTCACACTCAACGCACGGAGTATCACCCATGTTCAACTTCTCGAAAGTCTCGTCCCTGGCACTCGGTCTGGCATTGGTCGGTGGTCTTGGTCTGTCTAACCTCGCGTCGGCGAACACCGCCAGCGTCGTGTCCCACAGTCAGAACCAGCAATTGCTGGTGGAAGGTGGGTCGGATCGCCTGATCCAGAATCGTGTCGCTGAAGGTGGCGCCGATCGATTGCAAGAACTGCGTGAACGCGTGGCGCTGGTCAGCCCAAGTAATGCCGTGCGCGGTGGTGTGGTGGTGGCGGAAAACCGTCCTGAGTTCGGTTCGAAATATCAGCGGTATTGATCCCGATCGACACCACAACACAGATCAAATGTGGGAGCGGGCTTGCTCGCGAAGGCGGCGTTACATTCAACATTTCTTTTAAATGTTAAGCAGCCTTCGCGAGCAAGCCCGCTCCCACCGTTTTGATTGCTGTACGCAATGAAGAAAAGATCATTCCAATAACGAGATCAGACGCGGTTCCATCGAAGTCTCCCGCACCTCAATCAACGCCAGCGTTACCGGCAGCTTGAAGCGCCGCCGTCCGGCGCTGCCGGGGTTGAGGAATAGCCGCTCACCGCGCCATTCGATGCACGGCTTGTGCGAATGGCCGGTGATCACCAGTTTGATGTCAGCATCGAGCGATGCCGGAACATCGGCGAGGTTATGCACCAGCAACGTACCCCATCCGTTCAGCTCGAAACGCAGCAAATCCTCCAGATCTTCCGCCCACGGCTCGGCCAGATCATTGTTCCCGCGCACCACTTGCAGCGGAGCAATGGACGCCAATTGATCGAGAATGTCGCGACTGCCGATGTCCCCCGCGTGGATGATCCGCTCACACCCCTCCAGCGCCGCTACAGCTTCGGCGCGGAGCAAGCCATGGGTATCGGAAATCACGCCAACCTTCATGCAGGGCTCCAGACGAAGCGTGGGAATCAGCCGATCAAGGATCTACTTGCGCCATCAGTTCGGCAACCGATTCATGGCGTTTGGCGTAGCGCTGGGCCAGCACCGCACAGACCATCAGCTGAATCTGATGGAACAGCATCAATGGCAGGATCAACACACCAATGGTGCTGCCGGCGAACAGCACCTGGGCCATCGGCACACCGGTGGCGAGGCTTTTCTTCGAACCGCAAAAGAGGATGGTGATGCGGTCTTCCACATTGAAACCGAAAGCTTTACCCAACACCGTAGAAGCCACCAACACCAGCCCCAACAAAACGCAGCACGCCACCACCAGCCCGGCCAGTTCCCACAGCGGGATCTGCTGCCAGATACCCTCGTTCACCGCTTCGCTGAACGCACCGAAGACCACCAACAGAATCGAACCCTGATCGACGAACTTCAGCCAACTCTTGTTGCGCCCGACCCAGGCACCGATCCAGCGCCGCGCGATCTGCCCGGCAATGAACGGCAGCAGCAGTTGCACGCTGATTTTCACAATCGCATCCAGCGTCGAACCGCCATCGCCATGCACGTTCAGCAGCAGCGTCACCAGCAACGGCGTGATAAAGATCCCGAACAGACTGGACGCCGCCGCACTGCAAATCGCCGCCGGAATATTCCCCCGCGCCAGGGAAGTGAACGCAATGGCCGACTGCACCGTGGCCGGCAGCGCGCAGAGGTAGAGCATGCCCATGTACAGATCGTTACCGATCAGCGGCGACAGCACCGGTTTGAGCGCCAGACCAAGCAGCGGAAACAGCACAAAGGTCAGGCTGAACACCAGTAAATGCAGGCGCCAGTGACCGGCGCCGGCAATGATCGACTCGCGTGACAATTTGGCGCCATGCAGAAAAAACAGCAGCGCGATGGCGATGTTGGTCAGCCACCCGAACCCCACCGCCACCTGACCGCTGGCGGGCAGGAAACTGGCGAGCAACACGACGCCTATCAGAGTCAGGGTGAAGTTGTCGGGTAAGAAACGGGGGCGAGTCATCAGGAGTCATCCGGGTTTGCCAGGAACGTGATTTCGACTCTAACGTTTCTGCGGGTTACCGACTAACGCTAGTAAGCCAGTAGATGTCGCCTAACAGACATGCCCCACGCGTCTACCTGCGTTCTTGACGCCTGATGCCATTCAGTGGGAAAACGTGCAGGTCCCGATGCCCGCGTCGGGGGCATTTCGAGAATCAAGGAAGACTCATGAAAACCCTCTTGTGTTTACTGATCGCCACCGGCGTCGGCGCCGCCTTGCGATACGCTGGCGTCCCCCATGGCCTGTTGCTGGGATCAATCCTGGCGACCGTATTGATCGCCAGTAATCTTCACTTCTCCCCTACCCTGCGTTTCAGCCTCGGCTACGTGCAAATCGTACTGGGGATCGCGACCGGCCTGATGTTTACCGCGTGGGACAGCCATACCGTCGCGGCCATGCTGCCCAGCCTGGGTTTGATGCTGGTTTGCCTGATGGTGCAAAGCTCGGTCGCCGGCCTGGCCCTACTGAAAGTGGCCAGGTGGAACCGCAAGGATTCGCTGTTGGCCGTCTACCCGGGCGCACTCGCGGCGATATTCGACTTGCTCGAATCAGAACGCGCCTCCAGCAAAGTAATCGTCGTGCATCTGGTTCGACTGCTCGCCATCACCCTTCTCGTCAGCTTCTGCATTCCCGGACAGAGCGGCGTGGCAATGGCCGAAAGCAGTCCACTGGACATGAGCATGGCGCTGCCCCTGCTGACGCTGATCGCCTTGTGCCTGTTGCTCGGTCGCTTGCTGCTGAACGTCGGCGTGCCGGCACCGTTCATGCTCACCGCTATCGTGCTCACGGGCGTCTACCTGAAGGCCGGTTATTTGCAGGGCTTGCACATGCCGTCATGGAGTGTCGACTTCGCGACCGTGCTGCTCGGCGCGCTGATCGGCTCCAAATTCAAGGACATCTCTTTCGGCGAGCTGTTGCATCACGGGCGCGCCGCCGTGATGTCGGTCGGCCTGATGCTGCTGATCGCCGCCGCATTTGCCGGCGTCGCCGGGCAGTTTTTCGGCAGCAATCCCTTGTCACTATGGCTGGCTTACATGCCGGGCGCCATCGAGACCATCGCCCTCGTCGCCTTCAGCGGCGGCCTGAACGTTGTGTTCATCCTCACCCATCACCTGGTGCGCATGGTGGTGCTGCACGTTGCGCCGGCACTGGCCGTGCAGACCCGGCGGTGGCGGGAAGATGTTTGAAGAAAGGATTAAGTCGGAGAGATAGTGGCCAGGGCGCCGATCAGAAGGGTCAACACCAGAAATCCACCGAGAAAAATTGCCATCTTGCCCATTGGAGCCCCCTATAGGATGAGTTCGCGTCAGGCCGTCAGTGTGGACCTGCACCTGAGTGCATAACAGAGGCAGATAAACCGGAAAAATACGGATCAGATGCTTGAAACGAAAAAGCCCCGCCCTACAGATGCGGGACGGGGCTTTCTACTGCTCGGACCGTCGTTTTACAGGTCAGTGATTTCCTTGTGGCGTGGCACCAGCATTTTCATCACGCTCCATGCCACCAGATAGGCCAGCGAGCAGATCGCGAACATGATCATGTAACCGGTGTGAATATCGTTGATCGATTTGTAGTAGTCGAACACGTAACCACCGATCTTGGTCATCACCACACCGCCCAAACCACCTGCCATGCCGCCGATACCGACCACCGACGCGATGGTTTTTTGCGGGAACATATCAGACACGGTGGTGAAGATATTGCACGACCACGCCTGGTGCGCCGACGCGCCTACACCAATCAACAACACCGGCACCCAGAAACTGATGTAACCCAATGGCTGCGCCAACAACACCACCAGCGGGAACAGCGCGATCACCAGCATGGCTTTCATACGACCGTCGTACGGCTTGTCGCCGCGCGCCATGAAGTAGCTCGGGAACCAGCCGCCGCCGATACTGCCGATCATCGTCATGCTGTACAACACGGCCAGCGGTGCAACGATGGCCGCGCCCTTCATCTCGTATTGCGCCGACAGATAGGTGGGCAACCAGAACAGGAAGAACCACCACACGCCGTCCGTCATGAACTTGCCGAAGGCAAACGCCCAGGTCTGGCGGTAGGTCAGCAGTTTGAACCACGATACTTTTTTGGCAGCGACACCCGACACTTCCGGGGTGACCACTTGCACCGGTTCATCGGCACGGATGTACGCCAATTCTTCGGCCGACAGACGTTTTTGCTGTTCTGGCTTCTCGTAGAGTGCGATCCAGACAGCGACCCAGACGAAGCCCAACAGACCAATCACGATAAACGCGGCTTCCCAACCCCAAATGCCGGCAATCAGCGGCACGCAGATCGGCGCCAGGATCGCGCCAACGTTGGCGCCGGAGTTGAAGATGCCGGTGGCGAAGGAGCGCTCCTTCTTCGGGAAGTATTCGGCAGTGGCTTTGATCGCGATCGGGAAATTACCCGCCTCACCGATCGCGAGAACGGCCCGCGACAACATGAAACCGGCAATCGATACCGGGATGACAGCCAGCCCTAGCGCACTGCTCAGGAAGCCGATGCCTTCACCCATCGGCACCGCGAAGGCGTGCATCACCGCGCCGGTGGACCAGATGCCAATGGCGAACATGTACGCTTTCTTGGTGCCGATCTTGTCGACGAAGCGGCCGGCGAACAACATTGAAATCGCGTACACAAACTGGAAAACCGAGGCGATGTTGGCGTAGTCGGTGTTACTCCAGCCAAATTGCGTCGCCAGCTGCGGCGCCAGCAGACTCAGTACCTGACGGTCGAGGTAATTGACCGTCGTGGCAAAAAACAACAGTGCACAGATCGTCCAGCGGTATTTGCCGACCGACTGGCCGACGCGTTGCGCATTGATGGGCTCGTTCAGATTCATGGCATCACTTTATTATTGGATTATGGTGATGATCTCTCGGTTTCAAGCGAGATCAATTGTGTCGTAGAGCATCGCCAAAACGCGAGGAGTTCGCGCCAAGGCTGGTCAGGTTCAGCCGTGTCTTGCGCTTAAAGTAAAAGCTGGACTCCGCTGTCGGTTAGCTCACGCGTAGCGCGATCTCAATGGCGGGAACCGGGCATGTAGTGATGCGGGAAAGCGTTGGGCGGGACAGCCGCCTGTGACGGGCGAGACTGCGCAGACGGGTATAGCGTCAGGAACGAACCGTAAGCAGCGACATTCAGCGAGGTGAGGACGCAGGTTGAATTCATGATGGGCCGACACTCTTTCTTATTTTTAGGATGAACAGATCGCTAATCGTCTGTCGTCGTACAACTGTGCCTTTTATATCGAGTCCACTACGACGCTGTCAATCTGAAAAATTGCCGTTGGTCCAGAGAAACACCTCCGATTAAAAAGCCAATCCACCGCCGCTCCCTCTGGATATGGGCTCTTCGGCTTCTCGTTTCTCAGGAGATGTCAGTGACGGCGTGGGGGCTGAAGTCATGCGTTCGTCGTTGTACGACGACGCATGTATTCAGGACGCAGCGCCGTGCCGGGACATCGGCACGGCGTTTTAACGCAGAGAGGCAGGCTTGATCTGCTTCGGCGCTCGTTTGAACCCGCACAACCACTGGATGATTTCATCAGCGTCGGCGTGCGCAGACAAAGTATCCATGGGCACCACCTCCGCCCGGACAGGCACAGTCACGAGTCGACCGCACAAAATGTGTGCCTTGGCACATGCCTTCGCAGTCCTCGAGCGACAGCCGATACTCACTGCGAAAGCGCTGATACAAGCGTGTGACATCCGTTGCCATGGGGCTGTTGAGGTAGATCGGCAGGTCTGGAATGGCATGCGGTTGTGCAAGCGCAGTTGCTTGTAGCCCTGAAACAGGCCGCAATCGATCAGCACATGCTGGTCCCTGTGTTCCAACAGATATTTACTGCCTGTGACCGTGCCTGCCGCACCGAGAAATGTCATTCGCGTGGTCGTCTCCTTGATCATTCATGGGAGCGCAATGGCTTGACGATCATCAAGCTGCACGGCGCCTTGTTCAGCACACTCTCGGCCGTACTGCCCATGAACCGGTCGATCCCGTGGTGATAGGCCGTACCCAGCACCACCAAGTCAAAAGCCTGTTGTCGAGCAAACTGCACGATCACTTTGTGAGGGATTCCCGTCAGCAGATGTCGGCGGTTTTTGTCGATGCAATAACGTTCGGCAAGCGCATCAAAGGCCTCTTGCTGAGCATCATTGACCGCATCGCTCAAACTGTTATCCAGGCTCAGTGTCGGCACACTCATCTCAGTATCCCCCACCACCGACCAGTTGCTGACGTTGAGCAGGTGCAAGTCGGCGCCGAAGGAGGCAGCCACCGTCGAGGCGAGATCGAGAATCCGGTCATTAAGCCCGTGGCTCAGCTCTTCGAGATGGGACAAATCGACTGCCGCAAGAATGCTCATCGGCTTGGGATTTTTTGCGTCGCTGACCAGGTGCAAGGTCGCCGGACAGTCGCGCAGCAACAGCCAGTCAAGGGGGCGGTGAAACGCACGGTCGAGTACCGGCACATGCGTGGCGTCCTTGATGACCAGGTCCGCATGGAAGTCATTGACGTAGTCCAATATGTGCGCGGGGGTGGACCTGGACCAGACGACTTCGGTGGTGACCTGCATACCGACGTATTGACGAAACCGGGCTTGCTGCTCCAGCCAGTGTCGGTGTACCTGCAAGTAACCCTCCCGCGCCTGAGCCATGGCGTCGTGATCAAGCAACCCGGCGACTGCCAGCACCTGCACATAGTCAAATGCGACGATGTGCAACAGGGCACCCGTGGCGCAGGCCAACGCATGCGCGCGATCAAATGCCGGGGTGCGGATCATTTCGCAAGGGGCAATCAACAGAATACGTTTAAGTTTGAGCATCATAGACCTCGTCCCGCGAGCGCCTTCCCCGACCGACGGCCAGCCCGCCGTCCAGCCTGGGGGCTTCCTGCCATGGCTGATTATTAAATTTCGCTTTATCGATGGTTCGAGTATCTGGCGATATCCATTGAGGGCTCTGATCTTTGTCAACGAATCACCGCTTTGCGTCAGCGCGCCAACCTGTCAGGTATACGCAAGCCTTGTTGATGTAGCTCAATGCGCTCGCGTTACCTTGCTGTAGAAAATCACTGAGCGGACACCTTTGTGCGGGCCGCCACGCATCCGCTACTGTCGGGGGTTCGCCATGCTGGCCATTACGCTGATCAATACGCTGGTGGTCATCGTCGCCGTGGTGATCCACTACGAATGCCTGTTACGCCTGAACGATTGGCTGCCGCGGCTCAAGCTTTGGAGTCGTTTCAGAATTGTCATTGGCGTGTTCGGCGCCCTGCTCGCCCACGCGCTGGAAGTCTGGTGCTTCGCGCTGGTCTACTACCTGATGGTGCGATCCGGCGAATGGGGCGGCCTGGTGGGCAATTTCGATGGTTCGCTGCTCGACTGCGTCTATTTTTCCTTCACGACCTACACGACCATCGGTTTCGGAGATATTTCACCCGTGGGCAACCTCAAGTATCTGACCGGTTTGCAAGCGTTGACCGGACTGGTACTCATCACCTGGACGGCGTCGTTTCTGTTTCTCGAAATGCAGAAATACTGGAAGAGCAAATAGCACGCCTCCTACCGATTGACCGTCACTGCAGAGCTCGATATCAAGGGCTTTCCCCGTTCGTCTATTACCGGGCCAAACGGTGCAATGGACTGCGCGTACGGGGCACCACCACCTATGCTTAACGCACTCCACCCAGATGGCGTCGTGCCCCCCATGCCTGAAACCCGCCCCCTTCAAATTCACCACCTCAAGTCAGCTTGTTCCAATTGCAGTGTGCTGGAACTGTGTCTGCCAATCGGTTTGAGCGGCCCGGAAGTCGAACGCCTGGATACCCTGATCGTGCAACGTTTCAAGGTTAAAAAGGGTGCAGCGTTGTACCGCACGGGAGATCCCCTGCTTTCGCTTTACGCGGTCCGTATCGGCTCATTCAAGACCAGCATGCTGTCAGTGGATGGGCGTGAACAGGTCACTGGCTTTCACATTCCAGGCGAGATGCTCGGTCTGGATGCCATCAGCGGCGATGAACACGCCTGCAATGCGTTCGCCCTGGAGGACAGCGAAGTGTGTCCCATCCACTTTGCGCAGCTAGAGAAACTTGCGCAAAACCTGCCATCGCTGCAGCACAACCTCAACAAGCTGCTGAGCCGTGAAATCGTGCGTGATCACAGCATGCTGATGCTGATGGGCAACATGAATTCGGATGAGCGGCTGGCGGCCTTTTTACTGAACCTGTCGCAGCGCTTCAGCATCCGTGGCTATTCACCCAGGGACTTCGTTCTGAAAATGCGCCGCGAAGAAATAGGCTCCTACCTGGGGTTGCGGCTGGAAACCATCTGCCGGGGCATTGCTCACCTTCGCGATCAAGGCCTGGTGGAAATCGCCGGCCGAGAGGTAAAGATCCTGGACCTGGAAGGGCTCAAGCAACTCGTCGCCGGTTGTCACCGTCCTCAGCGCTGATACTTGCACCTCTGGCGATCCAGGTGGCGCGAGGCCGAGGGCAGCAGGTGTATGCCTTCACTCGACCGGATGACCATGAAGGCCAGGCTTATGCCCGATCCTTGAGTGCCGAGTGGGCGGGGGCATCGGATCAACCACCGCCGCACTTGCTCGATGCCAGCCTGATTTTTGCGCCTGTCGGTGCGCGGGTGCCGCTGGCACTGGCCACGACCGTCAAGGGCGGCTGTGTGATTTGTACCGGAGGCTCACCCCTTGACGCCCTGCCGGACCGCCAGGATGCTGCCCGGCACCGAGTACAGCGCCCGTTCGGTGTTACTGCCGATCAAGCGGTCAATTCCCACCCGATGCACAGTGCCCATCACCACCACATCCGCCAGGTATTGCTCGACAAACTCACTGATCACCGGCACCGGCAGGCCCATGACGAAATGCCGCCGCTCTGGCGGCACGCCGTAGCGATCCGCCAGGGCGACAAACGCCAGGTGCAGGGATTCACGCAGTTCCTCGATGTAATCCACGCCCCAGCCACCCCCCGCCAGTGGCGCATCACCATTGAAGGCGGGCGACAAATCGTAGGCATACAACAGGTGCAACGGGGCGTCACATTGCAGGGCCAGGGCATTGGCGGTCTGGATGATGGTGTCGTTCAAGCCACTGATCTGGGTGGCAGGATCGAACGGGTCAATGGCCGCAACGACCCGGTGCGGCAAGCTGTAACGCGCCTGGTTGACCAGGTGCACGGGAACCGGGCATTCGCGCAGCAAGTGACAATCGAGCGGAGTGATGAACACGCGCTTTAAGACCGGCTCCAGGGTGACATCCTTGATCAACAGGTCAGGCTTGAGCTCTTCGACGGTTTTCAGGATATCCAGCAGCGGATGGGTCGTGAAGACCACTTCCACCGTGACCTCCAGCCCTTGGCCACCCAACTGTTCAACTTCGTCTGCCACCCAGCGACGATAGCGGCGCAAGTAGCGCTGATACTCGGCTTCGTCCGTTTTTTGTTCCCACAAATGCACGATCGGTGCCGGTTCGACAAAGGCCCGCACATCCAGCACAGCCCCGCTCACCTTGGCCAGCGCGACGGCGCGCAGCAAGGCGGGAGATTGATGCAGGGTTTGGTCGGCAATCAGCAGCAAACGATGAAATTGACCCATCACACACCTCCGCTCGACTCCGGTCGTTAAGCGCCGGTGGTTCCAAGAATGCGCCCGGCGCCCCCTCCCCCCAGTTGATTTACATCAAACACAGGTCAATCAGCGCCCCACCATACGGGTCTCTGATCCAGATCAGGTTTGACCGCTGCCAACGGCGTAGAAAGGAATCAGCCGTGCGGTTCGTCACCGTGCGCACACTGTACAAACCGGATGGAGGATCTCCCCATGCTTACCGTCAAAGACCATAACGAACGGGCCGCAGCGGCTTATGCCGCGGTCCTCGGGCAATACTGGATCGAAGCGCTCAAGGACGGCCGGCATGTATTGATCCGGCCGCTGGCGGAAAAAGACCGCGAGCGTGAATACGCGTTTATCAAGCGACTGTCGCCCGAATCCCGACATATGCGTTTTCTCGCACAGATCAACGAGCCCGGCACCGCGATGCTCAATCAGTTGATGGACACCGATAACAAAAAACGCGTCGCCTACATCGCGCTGGTTCACGAGAACGGCCAATTGATCGAGATCGGCGTCAGCCGTTACGCCGCCACCGGTGAGCATGAATGTGAATGCGCCGTGACCGTCGCCGACGACTGGAAGCACCTGGGGCTGGGGACGTTACTGACGGAGCACTTGATCAAGTCTGCTCGCAAAAACGGCTTTCGCCAGATGTATTCGGTGGACGCCGCCAGCAATACATCAATGCGCGACCTGGCCCGGGCACTGGGCTTCGATACACACAATGATCCCGATGACGCTCGCCAGGTCATTCACCGTCTCTACTTGTAAACAAGCGCCCACGATGTGCCGGCCAACGGCACATCGCGGGGCACTTCGGTACTCAGGATTGCAACACCCGGCCCGGTTTTATCGCCAGCACACTGCAGGGCGCCCGGTGCAAGAGCTGTTCGGCGGTGGTCCCCAACAATTTGCTCAACCCATAATGCTGCACCGTGCCCATGACAATGATGTCCGTGTGATGCTCGGCGGCAAAATCACAGATACTTCTCAGCGGTGCTCCCTCGATGAAATGCCGATCCTGCGGTGGCACGCCATGTCGCTCGGCGATGGCCGCAAACGCTTCGTGCTGCGCCGCCCCCAGGGATTCATAAATCCCTGTGGCCATCGGCAGAGCGCCAAAGCCAATGTCCTGGGCATAGATCGCCGTCCAGTCATACACATGCACCACCTCAAGCCGTGCATCACACAGGGCGGCAAGCTTGGCGGCGGCGTCAATGATCTGGTCGTTGAATACATGATCCTGTTCTTCACTGCGCAAGACATCGACGATGGCCAGCACGTTGCGAGGGCGTGGATGGAGGGCATTGGTCACCAGATGCACCGGCACCGGACAATCGCGCAGAAGCTGCCAATCCAGCGGCGTGAAAAACACCCGCTTCAACGCCGACTCTTCCTGGGCATCCTTGATAATCAGCGCCAGTGGCATCTCGTTGACATAGTGTAAAACCTCCTCATAAGGGTGCTGTACCCACACCACCTCACTGGTGACCTCCGCGCCCTGCTTGCTCATCGACGCGGCTTGTTCCGCGAGCCATTGCCGATGGCTTTGCAGATAACCATCACGGGCGAGACTCATTTGCTCAGGGGCAAACAGACCGGCCACCGCCAAGGCTTGCAAATAATCGAACGCGACGATGTGCAACGGCAATTGCATGGCCATTGCCAGCGCGGCGGCACGGTCGAAAGCCGGCGTGCGGGTCATGGCGGGGGGGGCAATTAACAGTACACGCTGAGTCTGCGACATGGGTCACCTCGGCACACGGCCATCAGGAAAGAGAACAGGTATCCAGACTGAGCGTTCCTGACGCAAATGACTTGATCTTGATCAACCAGCCCCCTGTCCCTTCGACCTAACCTGAATTCAGGCTTCAAGTATCAATGCAGTCTCGGAGGGGCAATGATCGAATACGACCAGCAGTTGTTGGTAAGAGCATTGGACGCTGCGACAAATCCGGTATTGATCACCGAGCGCACAGGCTGCATCGTCTGGATCAATAAGGCGTTCTGCCTGTTGAGTGGCTATTCGAAGCCCGAGCTGGTCGGAAAAACCCCGCACCTGCTTTCTTCGGGACGACAAAGTACAACCTTTTATCGGGACCTGTGGCTGACAATTCTGGCGGGGTTGACCTGGCAGGGAGAAATGGTCGAGAGACGCAAGGACGGAGGTCATTGCACCGTCAATCAGGTCATCACCCCAGTGATTGACGATCAGGGCGTGGTGACGCATTTCATCGCCATTTTGCACAACTTCAAAGTGATGGGTGGATCAACCGGGCCCCGGCCTCTGATTAAGCGTTCAAGGCAACAAGGTGCCCGCCCACATCGCCAGCGTCAGCACGACCTGCCCCGGTATGACATACGCGGCAAACCGTCTACCGCCGCTGACCCAGGCCACGAGGCATTTGCTCAGCGAGTTACTGCTGACGGCGATCAACGCGGGCCCGGCAATGGCATCAAACGGCAACAGCCCGGCCTTGGCCAGGGAGGCAATGGACGCCGTCGAGGAATGAGCATCGGCAAAACCGGTCAGTATCGCGGTCAGCATCACCCCGACCTGGCCAAAGTGGCTGAGCATTGCCGATGACACCAGCGTAATCCCGGTCATGGTCAACGTCACCGCCAAGGCGAGCTTGAGATTGAAAGCACCGCCGACCTTGATCGGTTCGCTGGCGACTCCAGTGGGGGCCATAAACATCAGGCAAACGCCATACAACGCCGTGGCGATTACGCCGAATAACAAGGGCAGCCACATGGTTCGAAGCAAAGCGGGATCCACCGCCCCCAGAATCAATCCCACCTGAATGACCGTCGCCAGATTGGACAGGATCGCAGCAGCACTGAGGACTTTGATGTTCGCCGGTTCCTTGGCGACGATATGCCCCATGGCGGCAATGGTCACCGTGCTGGACGCGAACCCGGAGGCGATGGCACTGATCGCATAGCCGTAACGGGTGCCCAAGGCGCGAACCGCGATATGCCCCACTGCGCCCACCGCCATCAACAACACCGTCAGGGTGAAAATGGTACGTAAATTGATGGCGGCATAGGGGCCGATGAAGCGATCCGGTGTCAGGGGCAACACCACCAGTGCTGCAATGAGCAAAACCAGCCCATCGCTCATTTCTGCTTCGGTCAACTGGCTGTTAGCAAAGTGGTGGAGTTTCTGGCGGTAAGTCAGCAGCCCTGCGATCACAACGCCAATGGCAATGGCCAACTGGGGAGCGGTGTTGCACAACGCCCCCAGCACCAACACTGCGAACAACGCCACTTCGCTGGTCACGCCAGGGTCATCACTCAGACTTTGCCAATAGGCCACGGTGACCAGCAATGCCAGACCGATCGCCACAACTCCCACCAGCAGACCGCCCCCGACCTGCATCGCCGCATAACCCAGCAGCGCGGTAACCGCGAAAGTGCGCAACCCGGCACAGGCACGGCTGTCCCCTTGCCCTTTGTGCCGCTCGCGCTCAAGGCCGATTAGCATGCCGATCCCCAAGGCAGCCGCAGCACCTGCCATGCCAAGGGTTTCATTCATTGTTTACCCCGACCGGGTGAGCGGCGCAGCCTTGCCCCGTTGACTGCAGTACGCAGGTTATTCAATGGTCGCAGTCAAATGGCGACCCTGTGCCTGTCGTTCAATGCCGGTCGGCCAGCGGCAACGGGCCAGGTATGCGGCGCGTTGATCCGTGCCTTGAGTTGGCCAACGAATGCCTGCGCCTCCGCTTGGCCGTTGAAGTTCACTTCCAGGTTATCCAGCTGCACGACCCAACGATGGGTCGTCCGTTTTTCTGAGATCGCAATGATCATAAACACCTCCCGACGACTGACCAAGACTGCGCCGAGGTGGCAGGACAGAGATTGATAAGGGTCAATACTTTGTGAATGTTTGCCTGCGATTCACCGCGCGTCAGGCGTTGGAGCCGGTCAACCATCTATTTGACAAAGATCAAGCCCAACCCCCCTCTCCAGCGGCAGGATAAGAACCAAGCCATACGGCCTAAACGCACGGTCGACCTTGAGCGCAAGGGTTTGTGCGATGACCTACGGGAGATTTGTCATGTCTGAGCAATCACGTTTCATGCTGGTCGTCTCGCCGCTGATGGAAAACAGCCCCGCTTTCGACCGGGCCGCAGCGTTGGCCAAGGCTGCGGGGGCCGCCCTGCATATCGTGGCGTTCGATTACCTGGAGGGACTGGCCACCGCCGGCCTGGTCAACGATCAGGCGTTGGAGCAGATGCGCCTGGGCTATGTCGAGCGCCATCGTCAATGGCTCGAAGACCAAGCCCGGCCGTTGCGCAAAATCGGCGTGCACGTCACCACTGAGGTGGTCTGGGTAGAGAAGCCCCTGCAAGAAATCCTCATTCACCTGAAAGAACAACCGATGGCGGCACTGATCAAGGCGCTGGAGCATGAGTCGCTGCTGTCACGCCTGATGTTCACGCCACTGGATATCCATCTGCTGCGCGAATGCCCGGTGCCGCTGCACTTTGTGAGTCATGTGCAGCACGCGCTGCCGCGAAGAATCCTCGTCGCGGTCGACCCGTTCCACCGTAATGGCCAATACGCAGGTTTCAACGACAGGATCCTGCGCGAAGCCACGAAACTGGCAAGTATCTGTAATGCGGAGCTCGATGTGATCTACGCCCATGACCTATCCTCGATCAGCGCTGACGAATTCGGTTTTGATAATGCGTCGGCGTTTTTTTCTTCAGGCCACGCCAAGTCGCTGTTCGATGCACAGGGCGAGACCTTCCGCGATCTGGCCGAGCGCAACGGTATTGCGCCGGAGCGTCAGCACATGATCATGGGCAACCCGGCCAACGTCCTTTCCAGCTATGCCGATGCTTACAGCGTCGACGTTATCGTGATGGGCCGGGTTGGTCATCGTGGCCTTGAGCGATTGGTCGGCAGCACGGTGGAACACCTGCTGTACAAAATGCCGTGTAGCGTGTGGGTGGTTTCGCCAGAGGCACTGGAGGACTGAGGCAGGTGTTTTCAAAGGACTAGGTGCACCCGTCAGCTGAAAAACCTGAATGACCGGCACAAAAAAACCCACTGACCGCCGCTGGTTCAGTGGGTTTCTTACTGCGTGACAGGCACTACCGGCACAGAGACGGGACGCTCAGCGTCCCGTTTTTTTGAAACACTTAACAACGCGTAGCGCGCCTCCTTCTGATGATCCACCAACTGATGGACCATCACGTCGAGCGAGGCCAGTGTCTCGACCGAAAAAACCGCCAGGGTTCCGACGGTGTCTTTCGGGTGCACGGAAAATAGCGTGCTGCGTGCGATGCAGGCGTTGGCCCGGCAACGTTGCTGATGGCTACTGGCAAGCCTGACGATTGCCAACAGAAAACCCTAAATCTATGTCGTAGCAGGTTTTAATGGCGGCTTATTGCGAATCATGTCAGCGGCTTTTTCCGCAATCATGATAGTCGGCGCATTGGTGTTGCTTCCCACCAGAGTCGGCATAATCGAAGCGTCAACAACGCGCAACCCTTGCATGCCATGAACGCGCAGTTCGAAGTCCACCACGGCCATGTCGTCTTGCCCCATCTTGCAGGTACCCACCGGATGATATTCAAGGCCAAACTTATCCTTGATCGCTTGGGCGAGTTCCTCATCGGACTGCACGTCCTTTCCCGGAAACAGCTCTTCCTTGCGATAGGGATCGAAGGCCGGGGCGGCCAGGATCTTGCGCACCAGCCGAACCCCTCCGATCAGTGTTTTCATATCGTCCGGATGACTGAGGAAGTTGAAGTCGATGATCGGTTGGTGGGTCGGATTGGCGCTGGCCAGGCTGACTGTGCCACGGCTTTTTGGGCGTATACAGCCGACGTGACATGAGTAGCCATCGACTGTCATCAGCTTCAGATCGCGTCCTGAATCATCGAACAGCAGCGGCAAGGTGCAGAGCTCGATGTCCGGCACAGCAAGGGACGGATCGGTTTTCAGAAAGGCCCCGACTTCGGTAAACGAGGAGCGGAGCTTGCCAAGATGGGCACCGTAATACTCGATACCTTCACCGACCATTTGTAACACCCCTCCAAGGGAGAGCTGCACGCCGCCGTGGTAGTGACTGGTGGTGAGCACCGCAGTATCGGGGTGCTCCTGCAGATTTTTGCCGACCCCTGGCAAGGGATGGACGAGGGGAATGCCATGCATCTGGAGTTCGTCCGGATGCCCGATGCCTGACAGCATCAGCAGTTGCGGTGAGTTGAAGGCGCCCGCCGAAACAATGACCTCTCGATTGGCTTTGATCAATGCCTGCCCGCCCCTGTGCTCAACGGTGACGCCGACCGCCCGCTTGCCTTCGCACTCGATACGCACAACGTCGGCACCGGTCATCACCGTCAGATTGTGTCGACTCATGGCCGGATGCAGATAGGCCACTGCAGTGCTGCAGCGCCGACCATTGGCGATGGTGAACTGGAACGCCCCGAAACCTTCATATTGCTCGCCGTTGAAGTCATTGCTCATCGGCATGCCAGCCTGTTCGGCCGCCTCGATGAAGACCTTCGAAATCGTGTAGTTGAGCTCGCTGTCCGACACGGCCAAGGGTCCCTGGTCGCCGTGATACCTGTCGGCACCGCGCTGATTGTGTTCCGCCTTGCGGAAATAGGGCAGCACCTCGTCATAGCTCCAGCCTGGGGAACCCAGCGCGGCCCAGCCGTCGTAGTCGGACCGGTGGCCGCGGGTATAGACCATGCCGTTTATCGAACTGGACCCACCAAGGGTTTTGCCACGAGGGCAAAAAAGCGGTTTGCCATGGCGCAAGGCCGGATCCGATTTCGCCTCGTACGACCAATCGTATTTTTTGGTGAACATAAACAGACCGAAGGCGCCCGGCGTGTGAATGAACGTCAGTGCATCTGATGGCCCGGCCTCGATCACGCAGACGCTGATGTCGGGATCCTCCGACAGGCGGTTGGCAAGAACACAGCCAGCCGAACCGGCGCCTACGATGACATAGTCGTACATAGTGGTACTCCTCGGCTTGAACGTGAGACCCAGCATTACGTCAAGTTGATGAGGCTGATGGGCCGTTTGGCTCCGGAGTTCAAAACCGTCGCCGATGTCTTCGGGTAACTGGAGTCGAGTATTACGTCCGGCCTTATCTACGAAATAAACGCCCGGGCACTCGAGTAGGTTTACACCTTCTAGCGCTTGCTCAGCAGGCTATTCAATCGCTACGACTTCGGCCCTCGTGTCTCCATTATCGTTGTGGTGTGAAGGCTTGTTGTTTGGCGTGCAGCAGGTCAGGAGTGGGCGGCCGGAAAACTCTCCCGGCACACAATTATCCAAACAAGGGCGCTTCAGCGCCCTTGTTTGATTGCATGTTGGATACTGCCTGTTAGTCAGGTTTCCACCCTGTCGGTGGAAGCCATTGAACTTACATAGCCTTTTTAACTTTTGCCCATTCAGATTTGAGCTTGGTCATAAAGGATGCCTTGGGTTCCTGGCCACAAACCTGAACCAACGCAGGGGTAACGGTTGCGATGCTTTCAACATCCACTACTTCATCTTCCACCTTACCCTTGCGGCTCACCACCTCTCCGACACCTACTGCGACGGGCCGATCAGTTTCGCTGACGGCAAGAAAGTCTTCACAGGTCCACTTTGAAACAGGTTTTTTTCCGGAACTGCCAGCGGCCATGGCCATTGAACTGGCGGCGAGTAGCAAGGCTGTTATGACAATCAGTTTGCGCTGCATTATTAGATCCTCTGCCCATTGAATAATGACAACCAGGGAACATTGTTTTCACGACGCCCGATCCACCATAGCCAATCAGCCTTTCCCGATCTCATCGCTGAGTCAATCAGGCGAAAATCGACGCGATACAGTTCGGCTGGAGCATGACGGTTACTGACCGTTCGCGTCGATCACGCCTTGGGGCGTCAACTCGGTTCGACTTTCTTTCAACACGATCTGCTATGTGTCATCCCTGAAGGTCTGTCATTCGCTGGCCTGCGTGGATGACCGCGCAGGCCAGTGAAATCAGAGGCAGGATCTCGGCAACGATCCAGCGCTCTCCCGAGATTATTTGTCGCTTGCCACCTTCGTTTCCGCTTCCTGCAGCCGCTTCTCGTCCGCAGGTGAAAGCTTCGGCCGGTCGATCACAATATTCAGCTTGTTGATCTTGCCGGTGAATGCAAACGGGACCTGGTAGTCCTGGTCATTCACGGGCGTTCCGGAGGCCGCGCCGATGTTGAATACAGTGTCCAGAGGTTTGGTGAGCGGCAGGGTGTGCTCCAGCCGCTCGGTGGACACAGCTTTGCCATCCACCTTCAACGTCCCGGTTCCGCCACCACCGATACCGCTCAAGTTGTTGTAGGCCAAGGTGCCTGCGCCGAGTCCGTCATATTTGAAGTCGAACACGATCGTGTGTTTGCCCGGCGTCAGTTCAGGCCCCTGCCATTTGGTTCGCTTGAGGCCGAGGAGGTTGTAGGTGAACGTCGGTGCTCCTTTCACCATGTAGAGCGCGTATCCCCAAAACCGTCCGCCTTCGTTGATGATCATGCCTTCGGTACCTTCCTTGGGTACGTCAACCTCGGCGGTAATGGTGTAGGAGCTGTTGAGCAGATTCGGCATGTTGCCAGCCGGAATATCGGTGATGGTAGCGCCCGAATAGTTGAAGACCGTCCTGCCTGACGCCAAGCTGGGACGGGGGGTGATGAACCGCGTTGCAGCCGAAGCGTCCAGCGGCAGGACTTGATATTTGGCAAACTCACCAAACATCAGATCCTTCATTTCCTCAGCCTTCACTGGATTTTGTGCGGCGACATCCGTGTATTGAGTCCAGTCTTTACTGAGGTCGTAGAGCTCGAACTTGAACGCTGTCGCGGGATCTGTGATTGCTGCCCCGGTCAGGTTCCAGGGTGCGCGAAGTGGTACTGCGCTCAACATCCAGCCATCGTTGTAAAGACCCTGAGTCCCCAGCATTTCGAAATACTGGATGGTGTGATGCGACTTGGCATCGCGCCCGCCGGCATTTGCTTCGAAAGTGTAGGCCAAGCTCACACCCTCGATCGGCTTCTGAGCGATGCCGTCGACCTGGACGGGCTGGCTAATGCCTGCGGCTTCCAGCAGTGTTGGGAGAATGTCGATGACGTGGTGAAACTGCCAACGGATACCGCCTACGTCCTTGATATGACCGGGCCACGAAATTGCCATGCCGTTCTTGGTGCCACCAAAGTAGGATGCAATCTGCTTGGTCCACTTGTACGGCGTGTCAAAAGTCCAGGCCCAACCAATGGAGTAATGCGGATAAGTCTTGTTGCTGCCCCACGCGTCGTACATGGGCATTTGCTCGGCCGCTGTCGGGTTGAAGCCGTTGAATGGAAGAAGCTCATTCCAGGTGCCCATTGGCGAGCCTTCAGCCGAAGCACCGTTGTCGCCGCTGATGTAAACGATGATCGTGTTGTTGAGCTTGCCCAGGTCTTCCACGGCCTGGACCACGCGACCTATTTCGTGGTCGGTGTAGGCGAGATAGGCAGCGTAGACATCGGCTTGTTTAACCAGCAATTTCTTTTCTTCGGGTGTGTATTGGTCCCACGCTTTGAGCAAGTCCTTCGGCCAAGGTGTCAGCTGGGCATCCGCAGGGATCACCCCGAGTTTTTTCTGGTTGGCAAATATTTGATCCCGGACGGCCTCGTATCCCTTGTCAAAGAGGTGCATGGCGCTGATTTTTTCAATCCACTCCGGCGTCGGATGGTGAGGCGAGTGCGTGCCCCCTGGCGCGTAATAGATCATGAATGGGATCGAGGGATCGACATCGTTGATCTGGCTCATCCAGTTGATGGCTTCGTCGGCCATGGCCGTAATGAGATTCCATCCCGGATGCCCGTCGAACGGCGTGATCGGCGTGGTGTTACGGGTGAGCATCGGCTCCCACTGTGAGACATCACCGGCGTTGAACCCGTAAAAGTAATCGAAACCCATGCCGGTCGGCCATTGGTTGAAGGGGCCGGCCTGGCTGGTCTCGAAAGCGGGTGTATTGTGGTTCTTGCCATACCACGAAGTGCGGTAGCCGTTCTCTTGAAGGATTTTGCCTACTGTCGCGTTTTCCGGCCCCATGATGCTGTCATAGCCTGGAAAGCCGGTTGCAATTTCAGAGATTACACCGAAGCCAACAGAGTGATGGTTGCGCCCGGTGAGCAACGCCGCTCGCGTCGGAGAGCACAGTGAAGTTGTATGGAAGTTGGTATAGCGAAGTCCGTTCTGCGCAATGCGGTCCATGGTCGGCGTGGGGATGAGGCCGCCGAAGGTCGATGGCGCGCCGAAGCCGACATCATCGGTCATGATGACCAGAATATTCGGTGCGCCCTTGGGCGGCACCACACGCGCCGGCCAAGCCGCCTTCGACTGCATCGCATTGAGGTTGATCTGGCCCTGGAACGGGGCCGGTGGCGACGGCAGGTAGCGGCCATCAACCGTGGTAGTCGCGTCGGGCGAACCCGGCTCACCGGTGGTTTGCTGGGCCGAGGCCGGTGTCGTCAGCAGGGCTGACAACATGCAGGCCAGGATCCCCAGCATGAGGAATGCTGACTTCGATGGTCCTGTTGCGAAATTGACAGCACTTGTTAATGCCGGTGCAGAACGCTTCATAGAAGCTCTCCCGAATATGCCCGTAATCCCCCGCTGCCCCTCGTGCAGCGTAGCCAAGCGCTAATAAGCTGCCATTACAATCAGCCTGTTACCGACAAGTGGCAGCTTTAAGCGGATATTCAGGCCATCAAGCTGTCATTTTTTATAGCGGCACCGTCGTCCCTGCAGACGCTGCTGACCAGTGCGCTAGCGCAACCCTAGTTGACGTTTCAGATTGGAAAGACGCTGATCCTGAGGCGCAACCGCTTCCAGGCGACGGACATAGTCGATTGCCTCCTGCCGTTCATTGGCGGATCCATGCAGGTAAACCATCGCATAGAGCAAGTCTGCATCATCGGGTACCTGGGCCAGGCCCGCTTCCAGTGCCGCCTGTGCTTCTGTCCGGCGCTGAATTTTCAGTAACAATAAACTTTGGTTGTAACGAATACGCGAGCTGCCAGGAAGCTCGATCGCTGCCGTTTCAAACAGTGGCAATGCTTCGTCGGTCTTGTTTCTTTCGGCCAGCAACAAGGCAAGCATATAGGCGATATTGCCGTGATCGGTGACGGGCATGTCCTTCAAGGCGACGCCTTCGCGCAGTACCTGCTCGGCTTCGTCCTGGAGCAGCATCGAATTTGCCAGCGTCGCCAGGTTCACCCTCGCCGGGACGAAGTAGGGGTCGAGTTTCAAGGCCTGGTGATATTGCTCCATGGCTTCCTGCTGGCGTCCATCGCGCTCAAGCAATACCGCCAGATTCAGTCGATTGCCCGGCAGGTCGGCGTTGCCGCGCAGGCGCTGTTCGTAGTCTGCCTGAGCCGCTTTGAAGCGTTCGCGCTCTGCCTCGGGCAAGGCTATCGTCGGGATCCCGACCAAGGCATTCAAGGCTTGGTCACGGACGGCGCGACTGTCATCGTGCAGCAATGGCAATAGATACTTGACCCGCTGTACGGGAGGTTGCCCAATAAAACCGGAGGCCGAATACGCTCGTACCAGAGAACTCTCGTCCTTGAGCGCCTGGGCCAGGCTTGGCAACGCGGGGTCACCCATCGACGTCAATTGCTGGACGGCAGTGGCACGAACGATGGCGGGCTTACCCAGGTCGCCGATCAGCGCCGTTAATTGTTGCAGCGAATCGACTTGGCCAGTGCGTGCGGCATGCAGGGCCTGGCCATAGTGCGGTGGCCGTTGCGGAGTACCGAACCAGCCCTCGATGACGTTCGCCGCCCACGCGGGCTCCTTGTCCTTATGGCAGGTGGTGCAGGCATCGGGGCTCTCGGTCTGTCCATCCAGGTCCGGGCGCGGCAGACGGAAACTGTGATCGTGGCGCGGGTCGACCACCATGTAAGTCTGGGCCGGCATATGGCAATTGACGCACTGCGCGCCCTGAGAGCCCGCCGCATGGTGATGGTGCTCGGGGCTGTCGTAGTTTTTCGCTTGAAGGCTGGGGAAACGGGTGGGCGGTTGGGTGTTATGACACTGCTGACAAAGGCCATTGCCCTGGATTTTCACTTGGGTGGTGTGCGGATCATGGCAGTCGGTGCACGTCACGCCTGCAGCAAACATCTTGCTTTGGGTGAAAGATCCATAGACATAGACCTCACCCTGCATTTGCCCATCGGCATGGTACAGACCAGGGTCCAGGGTCGCTGGCAAAACACTGTCGAGTAATGGCTTGCCTGCTTGCTGACCCACATTCAAGCTCTGTCGACGACTGTGGCAATAAGCGCACTGATCCCCCAGGCCCTTGCTGCCCAAGGCCTTGTAATCAACGACCAGGCCGATCTCGGCTGGAGAGTTGTAACTGACCTGCGCAGGTTTCTCCTTGGCAGCCCAGTCAACATGCGCCTGGCCGGGACCATGACAGGCCTGGCAGCCAACATTCTGCTCATGCCAAGTGGTCGCAAACGTATCGGTTTTGTCGTCGTAGCCTTTGAGAAGATTGCTCGAATGGCAATCGGCGCACATGGCGTTCCAGTTCTGGTAGCGCCCGGTCCAGTGCAAGGGATCGGTGGGGGCGAAGTGTTGTCCTGGGTAAAGGGAAAACCAGCGTTGTCCGCCCTCGGTCCTGGTTCGCGTGTCCCAGGCGACAGTCAGGCTTTGCATGCGACCTCCGGGAAATGCCACCAGATATTGCTGCAAGGGTTTGTAGCCGAACGTATAGAGAACCTCAAAATCCGCCGGTTTCCCGTCAGAGCCTTCGGTGTTGACGAAAAACTTCTTACCCTTGCGAAAAAAATGGACCTCAACCTTACCGTCCTTGAAACGTGCATCCTTGAAGTCACCCAGCACGCTGTTTGGGGTGGCTGAACGCATGGCCCAATCGTGGTCAGAGTTTTTCCAGGCGCTGGCCTGTTTGACATGGCAGCCGATGCAACTGTCGGCGGGCGCATACCCCTTGGCGTCGGTGGCCAGTCCGGGGGACTGCCCGAAAGCCCCTTGGGCAATTAGCAGAACCATCGTGAACAACACGCGCCGCAAAGCGAACTTGAACAAAGGCAAAGAATTTTCCTTGAGGCAGGACGACGAAAAAGAACTGCAAACCTCAAAGGTATAGCCGCACTGGACATTTACGCTATTACGCAAAAGACGCGGCACGATAACGATCCAGCGTTTTTCGCTTTGTCATAGGCGAACACCTCAGGGTTAAGGCGTCCGGTATCTATGGCGCGTGAGGTCATCGGTTCGGGTACATACGCTGTTAAATCGGCGCCCTGTCAGCCACGAAAAAACATTGAGTGCCTCCTCTTTAACTGACAGGGTCCAGATCAATTGATCTGCCTGGCGGCGCCTGTCCAGTATTTTTCCTTTACGCTACGTCGCACCACTTTCCCTACGACCGACGTCGGCAATGTTTCGACAAAAATCAGCGATTTAGGTGCCTTGTAACTGCCGAGCCTAGCTTTGGTATGCGCGATGAGTTCTTCCTTCGTGACGGTCTGGCCGCTGCGCAGGATGACCTCGGCATGGACTGCCTCCCCCCATTCCGCATGAGGAATACCGACCACGGCCGCCATCATCACGGCAGCGTGAGACGCTAGTGCTGCCTCGACTTCGACCGCGTAGACGTTAAAGCCGCCGCTGATGATCATGTCCTTCATTCGGTCGACGATATAAAGATAACCGTCGTTATCGATATACCCCAAGTCACTGGATTTCCACGCGCCTTCTTCGAACTCTGCTGCAGTGGCGTGCGGATTGTCGTAGTAGCCTTTGATGATGGCCTTGCACCGAATGCGGATTTCGCCGGTTTCCCCAAAGGGCAATGGTGTGCCATTTTCGTCGGCGACAAAAACTTCGACCCCCGGCGTAGTACGACCAGCCGACGACAAGCGCTTGATGGAGGCTTCATTGCCTGGGCGATGATCCGCTTTGTCGAGCACTGAGATAAACATGGCGGCTTCGGTCGCAGCATATACCTGGACAAAAATTTGCCCGAAGCAATCAACCAACTCACTGAGCTTGGCCGGACTCATTGGCGCAGCGCCATAGACCAGAGTGGTCAACGATGAAAAGTCACGCGGCTGTCGCGTGTGCTCCTCCATGGAGTCGCGCAGATTGGACATGACCACCGTCCCCTCCTGCTTGCAGACGGTGGGCAGCATCATCAGGCTGAGATTGTCGTTTTCCAGAATCAACATGAAGGTATCGCCATGGCCAACCTCCAGCCTGATGCGCAAGGCATCGGCAATGCGATTGGTCAGCAGGTGATATTCCTCATACGTATAGCGTCGACTGCGTTCGACGTTGACGATGGCTTCCTGATTGCGAAAACGTAGCGACAACAAGCGCATGGCACGGCAAAAATTCATTTTCATTATTATTATCCAGGCGTCGGAGTTGCTCTAAACGATTCGATGACTCGGTTAAACAAAGCGAGAGAAGTTCGGCGGGCGTTTCTGAACAAAAGCAGAAATCGCCTCTTTGACTTCCGCGCCATCAATCATTGCCATCAGATGCTTCATTTCCAGCTGGTTCGCTTGATTGGCCAATTCCAGGCTCCATCGGCGTATCAGCATTTTTGTCGTCCGCACGGCGTGAGGTGCTTGTGCTGCAATAGCCCTGGCTTTGCTTCGCGCAAACTCTTCGACTCGGTCATTAGGTAGCACTTCATTGACCAACCCATACTCGCGAGCCTGTTTGGCGTTGATGACGTCCCCCGTCAGCAGCAACGCGCAAGCACGCTGGTGCCCCATCATCTGTGGCAGAACATAGGAAGAACCGAGTTCGGGACACACACCGAGATTGACGAACGGCGTGCGCAGCAACGTCTGTTCTCCGCAGTAGACAAGATCGCAGTACATCAGCATGGTCAACCCGATGCCGACAGCCATACCGCAGGGCGCCGCAATCACAGGTTTAGTGCAAGTCATGATCGCCTCGATAAAACGTCCAAGCGCACCATCGAGGCCATCCGGGGGATCGGACAAGTCGTTACCGCTGGTAAAGCAATCGGCCTGACCGGCTATCAGGATCACCCTTACCTCATCGTCTTCCTGCCCCTGCGCAAAGGCGTCGGCGAGCGTCGCGTACATGGATTTGGTCAACGCGTTCTTTTTTTCAGGTCGGTTGAAACGGATCGTCAGAATGCGTTCCGTAAGGTCGATCAAGATGGGATTGCTCATAGCGTTTGCTCAAAGGGTTTTATTTATGTTGTGAGCCAGATCACCAATGATCATGCCAATCTCCCGAGAGCCAAGCGTGGCCTTCGCGCCTGGCGCTTTAGCCTGGAGCAAGAAATCACGCATGACGTCGCTGGTTTTTTCTCAGGCTAGAAATCAGTGTTGAGCACTTCCTCAAAAATGGCCGGTCTTTACAGCGCAATCGATGGTCTGCTCGGGATACCCATGAGCAACCCGATCTTTTAAGAAAACTGTCAGTTCGCTTTACCTATTACCGACAGTGTTGAATTCCACGCACAAAAAAGCCCACTGACCGTCGCCGGTTCAGCGGGCTTTCGACAAACCTTCTACTTACAAAGCCATATCACTGGCCGCATTAGCCTTCGGCGCTTTTGGCGCTTCACCAGGAGCAACAACCGGAGCCGCCAACTGCGGGATCACCGGTGGCGGAGTCAGTTCCAACACCTTCGCAGTGTAAGCCCACTCCTGCGCAACCTTCTCAGGACTGCCGTTCAACTGAGTGCCATAGCTCGGCACGATCTGGTGCAGCTTCTCCTGCCAGGCCGGCGAAGCCACCTTGTCCTTGAACACTTTCTGCAGCACGGTCAGCATGATCGGTGCAGCCGTCGATGCACCCGGCGATGCGCCCAGCAAACCGGCAATCGAGCCGTCAGCGGACGCTACGATTTCGGTACCCAACTTCAACACCCCACCCGCCGCTTCATCACGCTTGATGATCTGCACGCGTTGGCCGGCTTGCCACAGGCGCCAGTCTTCGGCCTTGGCGTTCGGGAAGTATTCTTTCAGGGCGTTCATGCGGTCTTCATCAGACAGCATCAGTTGGCCTGCGAGGTACTCAACCAGTGGGTATTCCTTGATGCCGACCTTGGTCATTGGCCACACGTTGTGCGTGGTGGTGGTGGTCAGCAGGTCCAGGTACGAACCTTCCTTCAGGAACTTGGTGCTGAAGGTTGCGAATGGGCCAAACAGGATGACGCGCTTGCCGTCCAGGACACGGGTGTCCAGGTGCGGAACCGACATCGGCGGTGCGCCCACGGAGGCTTTGCCGTAGGCCTTGGCCAGGTGTTGTTCGGCGATGGTCGGGTTTTCGGTCACGAGGAACGAGCCACCAACCGGGAAGCCTGCGTATTCCTGGGCTTCAGGAATGCCGGACTTCTGCAGCAGGTGCAGTGCACCGCCGCCGGCGCCGATGAACACAAACTTGGCGTCGGTTTCGGACGTGGTGCCGTCTTTCAGATTTTTGTAGCTGACGCGCCAGGTGCCGTCTTCGTTCTTGGTGATGTCTTGCACTTCGCTAGACAACTTCAAGTCGAACTTGGGCGTGGTTTGCAGGTGCGCGACGAACTGGCGGGTGATCTCGCCGAAGTTGACGTCGGTGCCGATCGGGGTCCAGGTGGCCGCGACTTTCTGGTTCGGGTCGCGCCCTTCCATCATCAGCGGAACCCACTTCTTGATCACAGCCGGGTCTTCGGAGTACTGCATGCCGGCGAACAGCGGGCTCGCTTGCAGGGCTTCGTAGCGCTTCTTCAGGAACTTGATGTTGTCATCGCCCCACACAAAGCTCATGTGCGGCGTGGAGTTGATGAACGAATGCGGGTTTTTCAACACGCCTTGCTGAACTTGCCAGGACCAGAACTGACGGGAGATCTGAAAGGCTTCGTTGATTTCAACGGCTTTCGGGATCTGTACGTTGCCTTTGTCGTCTTCCGGGGTGTAGTTCAACTCGGCCAGGGCGGAGTGACCGGTACCGGCGTTGTTCCAGCCGTTGGAGCTTTCCAGGGCGACGCCGTCGAGACGCTCGATCATTTCCATCGAGGTGTCGGGTTCCAGTTCATTGAGCCACACACCCAACGTTGCGCTCATGATGCCGCCGCCAATCAGCAGCACATCAACCTTCTTTGCCTCTTCCGCTTGAACGGACGTGATCCCCATCGACAAAGCCAGCCCCAGCAGGGCCGTGTTCATTTTTTTAAACATCTGTAGCACCTATGATAAAACGCCATCCGCCCTTCCATCTTCATGTCAAAAACCCCGGTTCACGGCATTCAGGCAGGAATGTCGTGGGTGTTCGTGCATGAGGATTGGAGGGTGGGCACACAAGGCCGATTGTCTGCATCGACCTCAGTTATATGTCCCTACTGAACTGACTTTTTATCATTATTGGCTTCAGCTACTTGAGCGACATTGATCCTGTTTGCGCGTCTCAGGGACGGGCAAACTGATTAGGTCAAACCAAGTTGGCGCGCAGAATATCACGGCTCGGCGACCGTGCGCTCCCGAAAGGACTTGCGAGTCTAGTCCAGACGAGGCTCGTTCGCCGCGTTCTGGCCCAAACGATTCAGCACAAACACCTTGGCGTTACGGGTCATCTGGTCCAGATGCCGGTCGCGCTGCTTCTCGGCGTCAATCATTGCGCGCTTGCCGTGCTTCTGCAGCAAGTAGTGATGGATCTGCCGGACTTCCAGCGAACTGTAGATCGACGCCACATCCAGCAGCCCCATCAAGCCTTCGCTGCTGTGGTCGCGAGTGTTCATCAGCACTTGCGTAGCGCGCACGCCCAGCACCTGAAAGCCCATGGATTCGAACCACGGCACCTTGGCCACGGCGCAGGTCAATTCGGCGTGCGGGTAACGGTTGATCATGCCTTGCAGCATGGCGCGGGCGACACCTTGGCGACGATGGCCGGCGTCGACCGCCATGTAGGCGACGCCGCAGGCTTGCGGATCGTCCTTGATTGGCAGGTACAGCAAAAAGCCGATGACCTTCGTCGGGTCTTCGTCGTCGGTGGCGGCGATCAACTCGACCGCAATCCCCTTGGACCCGTCGAGTGCTTCCAGGTACAGGTGCACTTCGAAGCCGACCGTGTATTGGTAGACGTTGTACAGCGGGTTGCTCGGGCCGATGCCGACCATGCTGATGTCGGTCAGGTTATCGACGACCAGTTGCAGGATCTGGCTGTTGATGTGCTCCGGGCACGGGGCTGCGAAGTGGGTGAGTTGGGGCATTGAAATTCTGACTCCAGGGTAAGGCTTACGGGGCATCGGCCAGGCTATTGTACAAAAACCGCCGATGAAACCGGCGGCAGCATCCCCCTGCTCTACTCCCGCTGGCTACCGGCGCAAAGCAGCATCGCCCGGGAACTGAGCGGCAACCGCCCGGGGTTTTACATCATGATGGTCGGGGTCTTGCTGACCCTGTTGTTCCTGGGCATATCAGCCAGGACGCTGGGTCGTGTTTATGCGATGAAAGAGGAAGACCGGTTCTACTAGCTCTTCTGCGCCTTCACTCCGAAACCGCCACTTGATTGCGCCCACGCGCCTTGGCCCTATACAGCGCCTTGTCCGCATTGTTCATCAGACTCTGCAGATCAGGGTCGTGCATCTCCATGGCGGCGACGCCAAGGCTGGCCGATATGCGATGAACCGGTCCGGTCATCAACCCGCCAATGGCCTGGATCAGTTGCCCGGCCATTTCGAGGGCCACCTCAATCGACGTGTCCGGCAGCAGAATGGCGAACTCCTCGCCGCCCAACCGGCCGAAAACGTCGGTTTCGCGAAAACAGGTACTGATGACGACCCCCATCTGACGCAACACCTGATCACCGACCTGATGGCCGTAGGTGTCATTGATGTGCTTGAAGTGGTCCATATCCAGCATCACCGCGCACAGCGGCAACCGATGGTGTTGGCAGTTATTGAACAACTGCTGCGCGTGTTCAAAAAAAGCCCGGCGGTTTTTAAGTCCGGTGAGTTCATCGGTTTGCGCTGCATGCGTGGCGATGCGGTGCGCCAGTTCCATTTCTCGGGTCAGGCGAAACGCAGTTTCCAGGGCTTCGGACAGTTTGCGGGTGGCTCTGGCAACAAATGAAGCGAACACCACGACGGCCAGGGCCATACCGACTTGCAATGTTGTCGGCTGAAACAATAGCCAGATGGTGCACGGCAACAGCACCAGGCCAATCGACACCAGTGTCATGTACCGATAGGACGAGTAACACGACACCGCGCTGACAGACATGCCAACGGCAAACAGCATGACCAGCGCCTGGGCCAGCAGGTCATCGGCCGGCATGATGGCTGAAGCGCCTGCGCCCCAGATTCCGGCAGACAACACCAGCGTCACCCAGTAAATCCGCTCCCAGCGTTGCGGCGTGCGCTCACTGTCCGGGCTGCGAAAATAGACCACAAACATCAGGATGCGCAGTAACGAGGAGGCGCTCAGCAGGCCAATCCAGCCGATCATCACATTGTGATCCATGCGCTCCCAGCACAGCCCGCACAGCATAAGCGCAGCAAGAAAGCTGCCGAACACAGCGGACACGGATTGGTCGAATAGCTGTCGCAATCGGTCACCGCGCACTTGTGCCGCGATGAAAGTCTCCTGTTGGTGCCGAAATCCTGGGCCATCCATGTGATCCGCCTGATCATGATGCTGCGACAAAAAAGCGATTGTGGCACCGTGCCACCCAGACAAACAAATGAATAACACGTCTGACCTCACGCCGATCATAAAGTCGACACCGCTGCGTTACTGCTGCGGCGCAACCATCTTGAAACGGATATTGATATCGTCAGAGACCACGGTATCGGCAAATTCCCCTTCACCGATCCTGAAATCGCTTCGCTTGAGCGTTAACTCGCCATCAAAGATGCCGATGGTGTTCTCCGCCTTGAGGAGGACCGGGACGGCGACCTCGCGGGTGACGCCCCTGAGCGTCAGTTTGCCGATAATTGAGTACCTGTTGTCACCGACGGCCTTCACATGGGTCGATTCAAAGGTCGCCATGGGATAAACCGCCGTATCGAACCAGGCGGCTTTTTGCAGCTCCGTGTTGGCGTCACTGCTGCCGGCATCGATGCTGTCGAGCTGGATGGTGAGCGATGCATGGGCCGCTGCGGGATTGGTCGTGTCGAAATCCAGCGTGGCTTCGAACTCGCCAAAGGTGCCGTACACCCGCGAGCTGAACTGGTTATACGTGAAGGAGATCTTGCTCGCGGCTTGATTGACTTGCGTGTACTGCACCGCTTGAGCGCAGGGCAAGCTGCCAACAGTGAGCACGACGGCCAAAAAAGCGAGCCGCGGGAATCGAAGAGGCATTGGATTCTCCGGAAAAGGCGTTCGGGCACGAGCCGAGACGCCCACACACGTATGTCAGCGATAGAAGGACTAAAGCAAAAAAAATGCGTTTCTTCCACCAGCCGGACTTCCAACCACTGGTCGGCGCCCCTGATCCAGCGCTGATAGGGCCACGTTGACGGGTGTTTAATACCCGCTGGACTCACCGCTTCGGGAGACGGGTCATGAAAGTCGTCGTCATCGGCGGGACCGGGCTGATGGGTAGCAAGGTCTGTAAAAACTTGCAGGAACTGGGCCATGAAGCCTTTGCAGCGTCACCGAGCACCGGGGTCAATGTGATCAGCGGCGAAGGCCTCAAAGAGGCACTCAAAGGCACCGACGTGGTGATCGACGTGGCGAACTCACCCTCTTTCGAAGACCACGCGGCGTTGCATTTTTTTGAAACCGCCGGGCACAACCTGATCGCGGCGGAGAAACTCGACGGGGTCAAACACCATGTGGCCCTGTCCGTCGTAGGCACCGAGCGGATGCTCGACAGCGGTTACTTCCGGGCAAAAATGGCCCAGGAAACACTGATCAAAAAATCGGGTATTCCCTACACCATCCTGCGGGCCACGCAGTTCTTCGAGTTTATCCACGCCATCGCTCACTCCGGGCGTGAGGAAGGCGACACTATTCACCTGACATCTGCCGCGTTGCAGCCGGTGGCCTCGGACGATGTCGCGGCCGCGCTGACGGATATTGCGCTCAAGGCGCCTGTCAATCAGACCGTCGAAGTGGCCGGACCTGATAAACGCCCTCTCGTCGAGTTCGCCAGCGATTACCTCAAACACACCAAGGACCCGCGCCAAACCGTAGCGGACGACTCGGTTCCCTACTTTGGTGCGCCGATCAACGACCAGTCACTGACGCCGGGCGCCAACCCGATGATTGGCGCGACGCGGTTTCAGGACTGGCTCAAGGCTCACCAGGCGCCTTCTGGACGAGGACGACTTACCTGCTGAACGGACCTAGCATTGGCTCGCCACCATCCGCGGAGCAATAACGGCGCAGCCCTGTTTTTTCACTCGCTGAGTCAACACCAGCATGCTCAGGAAACCCAATGCGATCAGCACTGGATACGCCATCAACAGTTCGGACAGGGAGTATTTCCAGGCCAATGGCCGACCGACGCCCAGCATGGCCGCATACAGCCAGGACACGGCCGACAGCGAGCCGCAGAAAAGCGCGAGCATCCGTGCGCTGAACCCGAGATCAATCAAGGCGCCTGCCTTTTGCAGCGCAGGCAATACCAGGCGGTGCAACAAGATGCCGTTGTAGGTCAGCAGCATGACAATGATCACTTTGGCTTGCAGTTTTGGGTTCATGAAGTAGTTCATACCTTTTTCCAGGTAATCAATACCGATGACCGCGATGCCCGTCACCCACAAGGCTATCAATGCAACGATCACAGACTTCTGCAGACTTTCCATGTGAGCATGATCGTGTTCAGTAAATGTTTTTCGCTTTAACACATCTTTAACCATTGCAATATCACTGGTTAACACCAACCCAATGGCCACACAACAAGACACTAGATGAACGTAAATAACGCCCAGCCGCAACCACTCCATACATTCTTTATTTTCGAGCAGGCTCATAATTGTATTTATCGCCACGGTACTTTCTCCACCTTCTTCGACAGTACAGATCGGCCACTAACAGGGTATTTAAATCTTCAAACCCCAGTGCGATCTTACTTTTATAAGAGATGCCAAATCGCAGACCTGACACTGCGCAGCCCATTGATTCACTCGGCAAACCAATGATCGACTTGTTACTGCCCCCTGAATAACAGATAAAAAAATCCCCATGTGCAGTCACTGCATATGAGGTTCGTTTTCCACTTCTTTTCTACGGTTGCTGAAGCAGGTCATGGTGACGTGCTGAAGTATCAGAGGGTGTTACGCCTCGAATGTTCATTTTTTGAGCAGACCACCGACAAACGGTTACTTGAGTGGCAATGATTTAAATAGACCACGAATCGACAACTTGTCCGTAACCCGCGCACTAACTGGCCCGCTTTAAATTAGAGGAGCTGCAGGCTCTTTCATTGGATCCATTAGTTGTTGTGTTACTGACGAAAGTGTAATAGAGACCCGCTCGCATTTACCCCCCCTGTACGACTAAAACAGTCATACTTTTTCACGTCTGAAACTCGGGCTCCCGCCAGCCCCCGCCTCAACTGTCAATAGCCGACACGAGCGGGAGCCAAACGCACACCTCGAAGCCCTCTTGCCGACCTGTTGCAGGGGAGCTCAATTTCATTCTCGCGTTAACCCCCTGCACAATCGTTTTGGCAATCGCCAGTCCCAATCCTGAACCGCTGATCTCACTGTGAGCTCGTACAAAGCGTTCGGTCAGATGTTGCAACACCGGCTCCGGCACCACCGGGCCGCCGTTAACTACCCGCAGTTGTGCCTGTTTGGTAAGGCTGACTTCGATCGGTTGATCCGTTGCGCCGTACTTCAGTGCGTTCTCAATCAGATTACGCAACAAGATGCCGAAGGCGTCCGGGTCAATGCTCGAGTACACGTGGGCCTGGCTGGGCAGTTGCAACTCAATGCGCTGGTCGTTGCGCTGGTTCCACTCATCGACGCCATGGGCCAACAACGGAATCAAATCCTGAGGCGTTTCGGACAGCAGCCCACCGCCCTCGGCTTTTGCCAGTTGCATGAGCTTTTCCGACAGCCGCGCCAACTCGCGCAAGGCGTTCTCGATCTTCGCCGCCCGCACTCGCAAAGGGCCTTCGGGCGCCTCTTGGTGCAAGCGCTGGATCTGCGCCAGGGTCGCGGCCAAGGGTGTACGCAACTCATGAGCGCTGTTGGCGGTAAAGCTGCGCTCGGCTTCGAGGGCCTTGCGCAAGCGCTCCAACAGGTGATTGACCGCCTCGGCCAAAGGATCGATTTCTGCCGGCAGGCGGGCCACCTTGATCGGTGACAGATCACCGACACCACGCGCCTCTACTGCACGACGATACGCCAACACACTGCGCAGACTGATGCGCACGAACAACCAGGTGCCCAACAGGCTGACGGGAATCAGCGCAAACAGCGGCAACAACAAGGCAAACAAGGCTTCCCGCGCGGCTTCACGACGATGATCCAGCGGTTCGGCGATCTCAATGAACAGCGTTTCACGCAATGCACTGGCGCCATACAAGCGGTACTTTTCAGTGGTTGAAAAGCCCTCGATCGGTTGTCGGTTGAAGATCTTCGGGTTGGCATCATGGGACTGCATCAGGATCTTGCCGCTGGCATCACGCACCAGATAAGTCAGGTATTCCTTGTGCATTTTCAACGTCGCAACGTGCTGAGACTCTCGGGGCCCCTCCCGGTTACTGATTTCCAGGACGGCCAGCGGCAAGATGCGTTGCGCGGTCTCTTCCAGCGCGCTGTCGAATGCCTCGTCCAATTCATGTTGCACCACCAGCCAGGCGCCGACAGTTGCGCCAAGCCACAGCAAGGTCATGCCCAGGGTCAACCCCAGGCCGAGACGTTTTTGCAGGCTCGAAGAGGGCTTCATACAGGCATCAACCGGTAACCCATGCCGCGCACGGTTTCGATCAGATCGCGCCCCAGTTTTTTACGCAGCCGACTGATATAGACCTCAATGGTATTGCTCTCGATTTCGGCACCGAAGGCATACAGTCGTTCTTCCAGTTGCGACTTGGACAACAGGGCGCTGGGGCGTTGCACAAACGCTTCGAACAGCGCCCACTCACGAGCCGTCAGATCCACGGTGGTACCAGCCCGTTGCACCGTACGGGCGCTCATGTCGACCTGTAAATCACCGAGTCTGATCTGCGGATTGGGGTTGCCGCTGTAACGCCGGGCCACCGCGGCCACACGGGCCGAGAGCTCAAACAGGTCGAACGGTTTGACCAGGTAATCATCGGCCCCGGCATTGAGGCCGGCGATACGATCGGAGATCTGATCCTGCGCGGTCAGAATGATCACCGGGGTCACGTCCCCTGCCGAGCGCTGCTGACGCAAAAAATCCAGCCCGCGACCGTCCGGCAGCATCAGGTCAAGCAGGATCAGGTCGTAAGGCGTGGTGCGTACGCTGTTGCGCGCATGGTCCAGTCGCTGCACCCAATCAACGGCGTGGCCGTCATCGGCGATCTGCTCGCGCACCGCCTCCCCCAACCCTGGTGCGTCCTCGACCAATAAAACCCGCATCTGGCACCTCCTGTGATGGTTGTCGTGCAGCACCTTAATCGCCTTACCTGACGACAATCTGAAGATTCAGCTAGTTGTCAGGAATGCACCTTAGGGTATGCCACAGACGCCGACCTCGGCAGGAGACAGATCATGAAAACAGGTTTTATTGCCCATGCCGCGCTGTTGAGTCTGCTGCTCAGCGGTTATGCCTTGGCGGATGACGATTGCAGCGACCCGGTCAGCGACTGGCAACCACGCGAAACCCTGCGCCAGCAGGTCGAGCGGCAATACGGCTGGAGCGTGCAGCGCATCAAGGTCGACGACGGTTGTTATGAACTCAAGGGCCTGGATCGCAAAGGCAATACCATCGAAGCCAGTTACTCACCGGCCTCGCTGCGCCTGCACACACTTGAGATTCATTTCCGCGACGGCGGTGATGCCAGGGATTACCTCGGCAGCCCGCTTGCCGAATGACGCCTCACCTGACGATGAATATTTCCTGCGCTTCAGGTTGCTGTCAGCCAGCAGGTCCAGTCTCTCGACCTAACGATCAAAAGGACACCCTCATGAAAAAGATCATCGCAGCCACCTGCCTCGCCGGCGCCATTGCCTTGCCGGGACTGGCCCAGGCCCGTGAAGTGACCTTGACCACGCAGCTCAAGGACTACAGCGGCAATGATGCGTACCTGGCGATCTACGTGACAGACGCCAATGGCCAATATCAGAAAACCCTCTGGGTGGCTGGCAAGAAGGCCAAGTACTACAAGCACCTGGGCGACTGGGCGCGTGGCAGCGGGATGAACCCCAGCGAATTTGATGGAGTCAGCGGCGCCAGTGTCGGCAGTGGGCGCACGCTCAAAGTCAGCGTCGAACTGGCAGACACCCTGATTGATGCCGGGTACCAGATCCGCATCGACAGTGCCGTCGAGGACAAGCGTGACGCCCGCGCCGACGTCAGCGTGCCCCTGACATCCAAAGGCTCAGGCAAACCGGCGACCGGCAGTGCCTACGTCGACTCCTTTACTTACGATCTGTAGCACCCGCCCTTTCTGGAGGCTGAACATGCTTCGCCAGTCCCATTCCCTGCCCGGCCTGATCGCTGCCCTGTTGGTCATGCTGTTGGCCATCAGCGGCGCGATCCTCTCGGTCAACCCGGCGCTGGAACGCTTGCACAGCACCGCCACCGCAGCCGGCCAACTCAACGTCGGCCAACTGGCCGGACGTGTTTCCAATCACTTCCCGGGGGTGGAGCAGATCCAGCGCACAGCGTCTGGGACAGTCATCGTCTACTACAACCACAACGGTCAGGCGGGCGCAGAAAAGGTCGATCCGCTGACCGGCCAAGGCCTCGCGCCCTACGAGCCATCCGCGTTCTCACGTTGGGTGAAAGAGCTGCATCGCTCGCTGTTTCTTGGCACGCCCGGCCACGGTGTGTCGGGTGTCGGCGCGCTGTTCATGCTGATGCTGTCGGTGTCCGGCGCGCTGTTGCTGGCCCGGCGCCTGGGTGGCTGGCGCAACCTGCTGCGGCCATTGCGGGGCACCTTCAGCCAGCGCTGGCACGCTGAGGTCGGGCGACTGGCCTTACTGGGGCTGCTGCTGTCGGCATTGAGCGGGCTCTACATGTCCGCCACCACGTTTGGCTTTATCGCCGACGGCAGTCAAAGTGAACCCGCCTTCCCGGCTCACGTCAGTACCGGCCCGGCCCTGCCCGTGGCGAAGCTGCAAGCCTTGCAGGCCACCGACCTCAATGACCTGCGCGAACTGGTCTACCCCAGCCCCAATAATGCGCAGGACGTGTTTTCTCTGCGCACGGCCCAGGGCGACGGCTACGTGGACCAGGCCAGCGGCGCTTTACTGTCCTATCAGGCCCACGGCTCGATGCACACCCTCTACGAATTGATTTATCAGCTACACACCGGCGAAGGCCTCTGGTGGCTGGGCCTGCCGCTCGGGCTCTGCGCCCTCTGCGTACCGTTGATGAGCGTGACCGGCATTGTGTTGTGGTGGCGCCGTCGCAAGGCAAGCCCGACCCTGCGCCACAACAGCCCGGCCCACTCGGCCGACAGCGTGATTCTGGTGGGCAGTGAAAACAACAGCACCTGGGGCTTTGCAAAAACCTTGCATGACGCTTTGCATTTGGCTGGTCACCGGGTGCATAGCGCGGCCCTGAATCAATACGCCAACCATTACAGCAACGCCCAGCGGGTGTTCATCCTCACCGCGACCCACGGCGACGGCGATGCGCCGGCCTCGGCTTCGCAGTTCCTGGCGCGGCTGGCCAAAACCGGCCTCAAGCCAGGCCTGCCCTTTGCTGTGCTGGGCTTTGGTGACCGGCAGTTTGCGCAGTTCTGTCAGTACGCCCATCAGGTGCAGGACGCGATGTTGCAGGCCGGTGGCTCGCCGTTGCTGGGGCTGGAAACCGTCAACCGCCAGTCCTCGCAGGAGTTTGCACGCTGGGGCCACGCGTTGGGCGAAGTGCTCCAGCATGACCTGACACTGGTCCATACCCCGCTGCGGCCAAAGACCCATCCATTGGAGTTGGCGGAGCGCATTGTCTACGGTGAGCAGGTGAACGCGCCGACCCACGTCTTGCGCTTCAAGGCACCCGGCAAGCTGCCGGACTTTCTGGCCGGCGACCTGGTCGGGATTTTTCCCCCGGGCAGTCCGATCCCACGTTTTTACTCGCTGGCCAGCGGTTCGCAGGACGGTGTGTTGGAAATCTGTGTACGCAAACACGACGGTGGCGTGTGCTCGGAATTTCTCCATGACCTGGACATCGGCGGGCCAATTGAAGCGTTTATCCAGCCCAACCCGCACTTTCGCCCGGCGTCGGGCACGCACCCGGTGATCCTGATCGGTGCCGGTACCGGCATCGGTCCCCTGGCCGGTTTTATCCGCAACAACACGGCGCGACACCCGATGCACTTGTATTGGGGCGGGCGCAACCCGGCCTCGGATTTCCTTTATGAACCGCAGCTCAATCAATACTTGTCGGACCGACGCCTCACGGCATTGCGCGCTGCCTTCTCTCAGGTTCAGGACCGCAGCTACGTGCAGGACCGGCTGATCGGCGACGCCCTGGCCCTGCGCCGACTGATTGAAAAAGGCGCCCAGGTGCTGGTGTGTGGCAGCCGCGAGATGGCCAAAGGCGTGATGCAGGCCCTCGATGAAGTGTTGGCGCCTCTGAACCTGAGCGTACCCATCCTCCAGGCACAAGGACGCTACCGTGAAGACGTCTACTGAGTGGCAACGCTACAGCTTCAACGGCGAGACCATGGGCACCCGCTACACCGCCCTGTTTTATGCGGCTGCCGGGATTGATATCGACGCCGTCGGCCAACACCTGGCACGCGCCGTGTCCCGGGTGGACCAGCAAATGTCCACCTGGAAACCCGACTCAGACCTCAATCGCCTCAACGCCGCCCCGGAACAGCAATGGGTGTCAGTGCCAACGGAACTGGCGACGGTGCTGTCTGCGGCACTGCGCGTCAGTCAACAGTCTGGCGGTGCCTTCGACATCGCGGTCGGTGATCTGGTTGACGCCTGGGGATTCGGCCCCGGAGAACAGACGGTCACAGCGCAGGCACTCGCCACAATGCCGTCCCGCGTCCGACTGTCTGCCAGCGCCACGTTGGTGGTGGATGCGCATCGCAATCAGGTGCGTAAACGCGCACCACTGCAGCTTGATTTGAATGGCATTGCCAAAGGGTTTGGCGTGGATGAACTGGCCCGTTGCCTGGATGGACTGGGCATCACCCGCTACCTGGTCGGTATCGATGGCGAGATGCGCGCCCGGGGGGTCAAGCCGGATGGCCAGTGCTGGGCGGTGGCCCTGGAAAAGCCCAACCGGGGCGTGCGTGAAGTCATGGGCGTGATGGAACTGGGTGATGCCGCTATCGCAACCTCCGGGGACTATCGGCACTGGGTCGACGTGGCCGGTCAGTCCTATACGCATACCATGAACCCGGCCACCGGCGCACCGTTGTGCAACCCGCTTGCCGCCGTCACCGTGGTGGCGGCCTCGTGCATGCTCGCCGATGCCTGGGCCACGGCGTTGATGGTGCTGGGCGACACCGAAGGTCCACGTCTGGCCCGGGAGCGCGGGATGGACGCATTGTTCGTGCTGCGCGACGGCCAACAGTTCAAAGAAATATCCATTGTCGGCGGCCACTTGCAGGCGCAGATTGAAACCCGTCCGATGGGAACCGCCCAATGACAGTGAGTCGAGATCAACCATGAAATTCATGCACAGGCACACCGAGGCACACCGAAGCGATCGTATCGGCTGGCTACGCGCCGCCGTCCTTGGGGCCAACGACGGGATTGTCTCCACCGCCAGCCTGTTGATCGGCGTTGCGGCCGCCAACGCCAGCCACGCCACGTTGCTGGTCACTGGCATGGCAGGCCTGATGGCCGGTGCCATGTCCATGGCCGCAGGCGAATATATCTCCGTCCACTCCCAGGCCGATACCGAGCGAGCCGACTTGTCCCGCGAACGCGCCGAGTTGGCCAGTGACCCGAAAGCCGAACACATCGAGCTCGCCAACATCTACATGCACCGTGGCGTCTCCCCCGAGTTGGCGCATCAGGTGGCCGATCAATTGATGGCCCATGACGCACTCGGCTCTCACGCTCGGGACGAATTAGGCATCAGCGCCACGCTCACCGCCAGGCCCTTGCAAGCCGCCCTGGCCTCCGCTGCCAGTTTTGTGGTGGGTGCCGCGCTGCCTCTGGCGGTGACGTTTGTCGCGTCGGAGCACAGCGTGGTGCCGTGGATATCGGGCATGTCATTGGTGTTTCTCGGGACGCTGGGCGCCATCGCCGCCAAGGCCGGCGGGGCCAATGTCATGACCGGTGCCTGGCGGGTGACATTCTGGGGAGCGCTGGCCATGGGCATTACCGCACTGGTGGGGCACTTGTTTGGCGCCGTGGTCTAGTTCACGTTCTTTCCTGCAAAAACAAAGGGCGCCCGTTAATGAAAACGGGCGCCCTTTTTACGCTGCCAACCTATACCACGCCGACAAAATCACTCGCGGTAAGGGCCACATGCCCGACCAGATCAATCTGGAAATCGGCGCCATTGCCGCTGTTTACGTTGCCCTCCACATACGTGTGATCGACCCCGCCGACATTGACGAAGTGGTACTTCAATTGCGCCTGGTTGTTGAACTCGTTGCCGGCGCCGTTCCACTCGCCAAGGAACGTGAAATCCTGATTACCGGCGGCACCTGCGCCGGAGGTCCGCGCATCGATCTGAGACAAATCGATGTGATCGGAGCCCTGCGTGAAGTCGGTGATCACATCACGGCTGGCGGCTGATGTCCCCGAGTCGCTCGTTGAGGAGAACACAAACATGTCCGCCCCCGCACCACCGGTCAACGTATCGCGGTTGCCATTACCGGTCAGTGTGTCGGCGCCACCGCCACCACTCAAGGTGTCGATACCGCCCTGCCCGGTCAGGCCGTTATTGGCGTTATCGCCGGTCAGGGTGTTGGCACCCGTGCTGCCGATGACATTTTCGACGGCGGTCAAGGTGTCGTTACCGGTTTGCGAGCTGCTGGCCAGGCCGGTGGACAGGTTGACCGTGGCGTTGGCCGAGGTTCCTGACAAGTCATAGGTATCGGTGTCGCCACCGCCGTTGTAGCTGTCGTTGCCGTCATTGACCGACGCCCGGAAGGTGTCATTGCCAATCCCACCGAACAGGCTGTCCGCGCCTTGCCCGCCAATCAACGTATCGTCACCGCTGCCACCGTCCATCCAGTCATTGCCGCCCTGGCCTTGCAGCAGGTTGCTGACGCCGTCGCCCTGAATGTGATCGTCGCCAGAACTGCCGGTGACGTTCTCGATGCCGGTCAGGGAGTCGTTGCCGGTCTGGGTGCTGGTTGATGTGCCGGCGATCAAATCGACCGTGGCGGGCGCCGAGGTGGCCGACAAATCGTAGGTGTCGGTGCCGGTGCCACCGTCATAGTGGTCGTTGCCGTCGTTCAGCGACGCCAGCATCGTGTCGTTGCCGGCCTCACCAAAGACCGTGTCGTTCCCGGCCAGGCCGCTGAGTTGGTTGTTACCGCTGTTGCCATGGATCACGTTGTCCAGCGCGTTACCGGTGCCGTTGATGTTGTTCGAGCCCAGCAAGGTCAGGTTCTCGACGTTCGCCCCCAGGGTGTAGCTGACCGAGGACATGACGGTGTCGGTGCCTTCGTTCAGATTCTCCTGAACCCCATCGCCATTGGCATCGACCATGTAGGTGTCGTTGCCGGCATTGCCGCGCATCGTGTCGTTGCCGGCGCCGCCGTCCAGCAAGTCGGAACCCAGCCCGCCATTGAGGACATCATTGCCCGAGTAGCCCAACAGGATGTCCTGATAGTTGGTGCCATTGAGCGTATCACCGAAGAAGAATGAGTTAGTGCCTTCGATGAAGCGCCCTACCGCTTCCGAAGGGTCGGACGTCAGCTGTTCCACCGTGCCGTTGTTGTCGGTGTACGTGGTGATGACCCGCAGTTGCTGGCCGAAATGCGCCGAGGTCGGTGCAAAGGTCGACGCATTCGCCCCGGTGATACTCAACCAGGTCGCGCCCACCAGTGCCTGCCACTGATAGGAGAACCCGCTTGGCCCCGGCAAGCCGTCCGCATCCTGGATGGCCGCTGTGTTGGCGGTCAGCCGGTATTGGGCTGGCACCGGACGACTGGGCGTGGTTGGCGCGGTGGCATAACCCGAGAGCACCACGTTGCCGGTCGGCAGGTGATTGGTGATGCTCAGGTTGACCGTGCGGTCGGCGAAGCGCAGTTTTTCAACGCCAATGACAATATCGGTGCCATCGACGTTCGCGGCGCCCACCCGCAGGTCCACCACTTTGAACGCGGTGATCAGCTCGCCGCCCGGCCGGGTATCGGTGAACTTGGTGATGCTGTAATTGGCATAGTTGCCCGAGTAGATGGCCGTGTCTGCCGCGCCATCGGCGGTGCCGGCAGCCTGGTGATTATCGCCCAGGACGAAGTCGGGACGGGTCGCTTGCAGGCCGGTGAAGTGCTCGGCAAACCCTTGACTGGCCAGCAGGTGATTGAGATCAGCGAGTTTGATCGAGTCACCAACGATCACGTCATTGCCGCCGTTGCCTTGGGAGACATCGTCACCACTGCCGCCAATCAGCCAGTTTTCCGTGGCGTTACCGATCAGGCCCGCCAGCGGATTGGCTGGCGTGACGGTGTTCGCACGGGCGTCGCTGAAGCGTGAACCGATCAACCCTTCGATGTCCGTCAGCAAGGCATTGAACGGCTGGAACAGCACAGAAGTACCCGGCGCTGCCACGACGTTTTGATTATTAAGGTCTGCCGCCGCATCCAGCGCAATGTTCACATCGCTGAAGGCCGCAATGTCGAAGCCCACATCGCCAATGGCTTCGTCACCGTCACCCTGGCCCGGCGCACCACCCAGGCCCGGCAACAGAATGTCGTCGCCGGCCCCGCCAAACTCCTGGTCACCGGTGGAGCCGCCGGAAATGATGTCGTCGCCGTCCTCACCGAACAGGATGTCCGGGCCGTCGCCGCCATAAATCTCATCATTACCGTCACCGCCATGCACCAGGTCGGTGTCGCCACCGGCATCGATATAGTCATTGCCGGCGCCACCGTACAGCTCGTCAATCCCGGCTTCGCCATAGAGGTGATCGTTACCACCGCCGCCAATCACCACGTCGAGCACGCCGGCACTGGTCCCGGCATAAATGATGTCGTCCCCTTCCCCGCCATCGAGGAAGTCTTCGATATCCCCACCGTAAATCACGTCGTTGCCGTCGCCACCGTAGATGTGGTCGGCACCGGACTTGCCATCCAGGATGTCGTCGCCGCCTTCGCCGTAGATCGTATCGTCACCGTCACCGGCGTCGAGCCAGTCGTTGTAGTCGGTGCCGACCAAGACTTCGTGGGAGTTGTAACCCACTGCCGCGGTGCCATCAGGGTTCATGCCCTGGTCCGGACGGTAGTCCCGGATATAGGTTTGCGCGGTGTGCGTTTCCGGGTTGGTCAGACTCACCAGCAGGCCATTGCCGCCAATCCCGCCCGCGCCACCGGTGGAGTAAACACCGACATGGTTGGCCGCGATCAGCGTGCCGTACTTGTGCTCGCTCTTGTACGCCGTGGCACTGGCACCGGAATCGGTGTAGCTCAATTCGACGTAGCTGTCGGCATAACCGAAGACATCACCGGCCAGGTGCCGGGCGTCCGTGGTGCGTTCAATGATGTCCTTGAACTGTTCGGTGACCACCTGCTCGTTGAGGTTGGTCATCGCCGGCAGGCCGAGGTCGAGGCGGTACAGGTAGTAGAAACGGTCACCGTCCATCAAGCGTTCCATCTGATCTTCGAAGATGGCGTTGAAGGTGGTGCCCAGTTGCCCGGTATAGACGTGTTTTTCCGCCAGGCCACCGATCCACAGGTCAATCGCGTTGTAGCCGTCGTAACCGGCCACATGATTGCCGTTGGCGTCTGCTGCGCCGGAGAGGAATAACGCAGCCTGTTCGGCCGTCACACTGCCACCGGCATAAGTGGTGGTCACGCCGGAGACATCGGCATCGATGATCGCCTGGGCATGCGCCACGTCGCCGTCGAAAGAATAGGCGGCGATAAAATTCACCAGGGATTCGGGGTGAATCATGTTGTTGGCGAAGTCACTCCAGCTCGTATAAGGCGTCAGGCCATCGACGATCAGGTTGGTGTGGTGCTGCGCACCGGCCGGTGAGGCCCGTTCGGCAATCAGCGCATCATGGATCTGCTGACGCGCCTGGTTCAGGGTCGGCAGGCCCAAGTCGCGACCACGGGCCAGGTTGATGGTCGCCAGGTCCAGCGGCTGCCCGAGCAAGCCTTGCTGCAATGCCGGGGTGACGAACTCGTCGATTTCGTTGCTGATCTGCCGGGTCATGCCCAACGCAATCGCCGTCGGCCCGATATCGGCGAAACCGCCAGGATTGAGGAACGCCTGCTCCAGCGCATAGTGAGTAATCGCGCCGGTCAGGTCGTAGCCACCACTGGCATTTTTTTCCAGGGCATCGATGGTTTCGCGCAATTGCGAATGGCCGAAACGGAACGCAGCCTGGCCATACTCCAGCGAGATATTGGTGTTGATGCCCGAGTCGTAGGTCACGAATTCTGGCAGGTCCGGTGTGATCAGCCGTGCGTATTGATCGATCGCAACGTGCTGGTATTCCATCTCCACAGTCAGCTTGGCGGCGTGGAACAACTTGTCCTGATCCCAAGACACCGTGACGCCATCGGCCAGGGTGAAGTTGCCATTGGCATCGGTATAGAAACCACCGCTGCCGTTACTCACCTGTACCTGCCAGTTGTGGCGCACAGTGGCGTCGGTCTGCGCCAGCACTTCGTTCTGCAGGTTGATCAGCTGCACGTTGTGGTCTTCGTGGAAGACGTGGTGAATGGCGGTCAGGCCGAAGTTTTCGTTCACCCGACCATCACCGGCAATGTAGTGGTCGCCCACCGATTGCAGGAGCAGTTCGTTGGCCACCGCAAAATCGGCACTGCCGGGCGCGGCGCTGATAGAGAAGTCGGCAAAGTTGACGAAGCTGAACAGGTTCTTCGGCCCCGAGTTGTCATAGTTGATGACCATTCCGAACGGGTTGTTCGCGTCGAATGTGATGCTGGTGATGTGCGCATCCAGCGACATCAGCCTCGCTTGATCGATATGCAGATCATCGAAGTGCGGATTCATGTCCAGCAGGATCGCCTCGCGGGTGTACACCGCTTGCACGCCGGCCGTGGTCGGGTCGGCGTCCAGCACATGGCCGTGGGCATCGCGGACGCGGAAGTTGGCGATGTCGTCCCAGGTCAGGTCGTCACGACCGGTGGCCAGCACATGAGCGCGCAGCTCACTCAAGGTCGGCAGTGTCTGGTGGGTCACCACACCGTTGAGGGTCCAGGCGGCTTCGTCACTCAGGGTCGTTCCGTCAAACAATGCCGCCCCGGCTATGAATTGACCTGGGTGATTAGGGTCCGCCACCCACTGACGCAGCAATTGAGTCACGGCATCATTAGAGCCGTAAGTCTGGTTCTGATCGATGTACGGCGAGTCAAGGTTGACGTATTGCGCCTGGCCTTGACCATCCACTTCGCTGACTGTCGCCCGATGTACCTTGATCGAGTACACCGGCTGCCCGTCCGGGCCAATCGAGCCATACAGCGGATCATCCGGTGCCAAAGGAATGGTGATGATCGCGTTCTGGTTTGGCTTATTGATGAAGTCCAGTCCGTGGTCGAAGAACTGCCCGAACAACGTAAACCAGCCAGTTGTCGAGGGGTCGCCGCTGACGGTGTTCTGGTTGCGAATGTAATACTGGCCGGAGTCAGGCGACGTGGTATCGACTTCGCCGATGGCGCCGAGAATGCCTGGATCCGTGACGATCGCCACGCCGTTCGCGGTGTGCTGGATGTGCCCGTTGGCATCGGTGGCAAAGGTCACGCCGCCACTGACGATGGTCTGGCTGATCATCCGTGGCGTGTAGTCCACCAGCGAGGCTGTCGGATCGCTATACAGTGAACTATTGTCAGTCAGTGGCGTGGCACCGGCGGGAACGCCCGGTCCTGCCAACGCGGCGTTATCCAGGTTCTGATGAACGTAGTGCGTGTAGTCCGAGTGGGTCAGGCGGATGAAGTTCTGCCCGAAGCTGCCCCAACTCTGTCCGTCCTGGGTCAGGTTATTGAAGTGGCCAGAAACGTCGCGCAAACCGATCGGGTCCCGAGCGCCGTTGTACCAATGGGTTTCTCCGGCCGGGACATCCAGCGGGTTGAAACTGCCGAGGATACCGAGCACATGGACATTGCCGTCCGAACCGTTGTAACCGTACAGCGGTTCACCGGCGGCGTTGTAGCCCACGATGTGAATAGTTGGAAACGTAACCTGCTGTTCCAGAAACGAAATATCGTTCTGATTGAGGGTAAAGCGCTTTAGCTCATACATGGCAAGCTCCAGATATCCGTTGAGCAGCAGGGTTTGCAACCGACTTATCACGATGATCAGGGAACGGAACCGATGGCAAAAGATGCAAAAGTCGAATCAAAAAAAGAGACTTTTGTCGGTGATCAAACTGAGACTTTGGTCGAGCCTCAATCCGCCAGCGAGCAGGGCCAAAAGGTAGCCTGGCGCCTCAGGTTCAAGACCCGCGCACGCAACCTGAGTCGCTCGACCCAATTCGTGATCGCCGCCGCACTGATCCTCGGGCTGACCATGTTTTTCGTCGGCAAACTGGTCAGTGCGCGCATAGAACGCGCCGCTGTGCAAAGCGCAGCGGAGGCCGGCGCTCACTATATGGAAGCGTTCCTGGAACCCTACGTTCAGGAGATGAGCCGCGATAACGGGCTGTCGGCGTCGAGTATTGAATCCCTGGATCGCCTGATGGAGAGCCGTTCGCTGAAACGGCACATCGTCTCGATCAAGATCTGGCGTGCAGACGGCACGGTGGTGTACAGCACCGATAAATCCATCACCAATCGCAAATTCCCGATGGATGAAATCGCCGGTGCGATCAAGGGTAACGTGGTCACTGACCTTGAGGACCTGGATCAGGAAGAGAACGAGTTCGAGCGAAAGCTGAACGTACCGCTCTATGAAATCTATGCACCATTGCGAGAGTTCAATTCCGGGAAAATCATCGCGGTGGGCGAGTTCTATGAAATGGCGGCCAGTCTGGAGGAGGAAATCAACCGCGTCCGCCAACAAGTATGGATGGTGGTCGGTGCCGCGACCCTGGCGATGCTGACGCTGCTGTTCTTTATTGTCCGGCGCGGCGACAAGATCATCCAGCGGCAACAAGTGGCGTTGCGCTTGCGACTGCTGGAGCAAACCCGGTTGCACATCAGCAATGCGGCGCTTCAACGCAAGATGACCACCGCGACCCAGGAATTTTCTCGAATAAACGAACTGACCTTGCGGCGCATCGGAGCGGATCTGCACGACGGCCCCGCACAACTGTTGACCCTGATTCTCATCCGCCTCGACGACCTTGCCGAACACTGCACGGAGGTTGATCAAGAGTCGATGGAAACCATCCGGGGGGCGGCGACCGATGCATTAAGAGAGGTGCGGGACCTTTCCCGGGGGCTGGCCCTTCCGGAAATCAACGACCTGACCTTGCTGGAGGAATTGCAGCTTGTGGCGCAGCGACATGAGCAGCGCACCGGCACCAAAGTCAAATTGAAACTGGGGCAACTGCCCGATGGGATGCCGTTGCCGCTCAAGCTGTGCATCTATCGCTTCGTGCAGGAAACCCTGAACAATGCGTACCGCCATGCCTCAGGAAAAGGTCAGGTTCTGAGCGGCAACCTTGTCGACGGGATGTTGCTCATCACGGTCAACGATAACGGCCCGGGGATGAGCGTCGATGCCCTGGTGGCCGACGCCCACGGCAGGACACGGTTGGGGCTGGCAGGGTTGCGGTATCGGGTGGAGTCGCTGGGTGGTGTGTTCCGCATTGATTCAGCAGCCGGCAAAGGCACCTCGATCACCGCACAATTCAAGCTGTAGTCAGGAGCCACCTCGTGCGTCCAGCGGCGGCGTCACCGACGTCACATGAAGTCGACCAATGCTCTCGCGTTCCCAGTAGCGCCTCAAGGCCGTGACCGCTTCTACACGATTGCGAGCATGCAGCTTTTGCATCACGCAGGTCATGTAGTACTTGACGGTTTTTTCGCTGATCAACAGTTTTGAGGCCACTTCCTTATTCGTCAGGCCCTTTGAGACTTCACGGATGATCTGCTCCTCCCGATGGGTGAGGTCGATCTTGCGAACTTCAGCCTCATGCTTTTTGAAGTTGCTCAACAGCTTATTGGCAAATTCGGGGGTGATGTAGGTTTCGCCCCGGGCAATCGACCGGATGGCCAGCACCAGGTCCGGCCCGCTGACCCCCTTTAATACATAACCGCGCGCTCCCGCTTCAAGCGCCGAATAAGCATCATCCTCTGACTCGGACACGGTCAGCATCAACACCTTCACATCCGGCAGCTGCGTAGAAATGAACCGCACGGAGCCAAACACGTCGCCCGGCATATTGACGTCCATCAGCATCACGTCCGGCCTCGTTCGCATCGCGATGCCCCGGGCTTCATCCGCACTGCCCCCCTGCTCCACGACTTGCAAATCCGCCCTCTTCCTCAACGTATTGGCAACACCTTCACGCAACAACGGATGATCGTCGACGATGCCAATCCGAATGAACGGGTTCATGACAAGCTCCTGTAAGGGCCAAGTATTCAAACACCCAATGATTAATAGCAGGTAACCCGAACGGGCGCCGGGCATCGGTCGGAACTGCCGGGGACCTTGAGGGCAAAAATTAGACTTAGGTCGCACGAAATTTGGCCGTCAATAAGCAATCAACGTCAGAAGCCTCTGAAAAATCAGCTCCCAACTCATTGTTTTTGAACGCTGTCAAAAACGTCAAAAATACTTTCAGGTCGAAAACCCGGATCAGGCCCCCATCCGACCAACAGTCGTTCCCCTACGCTGAGGTACATGAATCCACGGCACGGGGACCCTCCGATGGACAAGAAAAGCCAGCAGCGATCCGAGTTTGCCGAGGTGCTTTTTCGGCTGCGACATACGTTTTATTCGCTGGCCGGATTCAGTGGCGTCATTAACGTGCTGATGCTGGCCCCGGCCATCTACATGCTGCAGGTGTATGACCGGGCACTGGTCAGCAGCAACCTCACCACGCTGCTGATGCTGACCCTTCTGATGATAGGTTTGTACACCTTGCTGGCCATGCTGGAAGTGGTGCGTACCCGCGTGCTGATCCGGGTCGGCAACCGGCTGGACATGGCCCTGAACCGGCGTGTGTTTACTGCCGCGTTCGAGCGTAACTTGCAGCGTGCCGGCGGCAACCCGGCCCAGGCACTGCAAGACCTGGCACAGGTCCGGCAATTCCTGACCGGCAATGGGTTGTTCGCGTTCTTCGATGCGCCATGGACGCCTATTTACCTGTTCGTCGCCTACCTGATCCACCCCTTGCTCGGAATCGTCACCCTGTGCGGATCGCTGATCCTGGTGTCCCTGACCTGGCTCACCGAAGTCGCCACCAAAAAGCCGTTGGGCGAGGCGAACCTGGCGTCGCAAATCTCGGGCACGTTCGCCAACAACAATCTACGCAACGCCGAAGTCATCGAAGCCATGGGCATGCTGCCCGCCATCACCCAGCGCTGGTTCGGCAGCCACCTGCGGATTCTTGAAATGCAGACCCTGGCCTCCGACCGGGCGGCCTACATCAGTGGATTGGGGCGGTTCGTGCGGATCGCTCTGCAATCGTTGATCCTCGGCACCGGCGCCCTGCTGGCCATCGAAGGCTCGATCACCCCCGGCATGATGATCGCGTGCTCGATCCTCAGCGGTCGCGCACTGGCACCAGTAGAGCAACTGATCGGCGCCTGGAAGCAATTGCTCACCAGCCGCCGCGCCTGGTCGCGGCTCAAGCAACTGCTGCAAGAGTTTCCGCCCCGCGCCGATGCGATGAAACTGCAACGGCCACTGGGCATGCTCTCGGTCGAGCACTTGCACGCCGGGGCGCCGGGCATGAGTCAATCAATCATTCGCGGGCCGCACTTCAACCTGTCGCCGGGGGAATCGCTGGGCATCATCGGCCCGTCCGCGTCGGGCAAATCCACGTTGGCGCGCCTGCTGGTGGGCATCTGGCCGGCGCAAAGCGGCAAAGTACGGCTCGACGGCGTGGACGTCTATCTGTGGAACAAGGAAGAGCTCGGCCCCTGGGTCGGCTACCTGCCCCAGGACGTGGAGTTGTTCGAAGGCAGCATTGCCGACAACATCGCCCGTTTCGGCGACGTCGACAGTGACGCCGTGATCGTGGCGGCCAAACGGGCCGGCGTACACGACATGATCCTGCGGTTTGCCCACGGCTATGACACGACCCTGGATGTCGACGGCAACCCGCTGTCCGGAGGGCAACGCCAGCGCATCGGCCTGGCCCGTGCGTTGTACCGCGAGCCGTCGATCATCGTGCTCGATGAACCGAACGCCAACCTTGACGACGCCGGGGAAAAAGCCCTGATCGAGGTGCTGGAAGACCTCAAGTCCCGAGGGTGCACCACGGTGCTGATCAGCCACCGCCCGAGCATCCTCGGCACCGTCGACAAAGTCCTGATGCTGCGCGAAGGCAGCACGCAATTGTTCGGTCCCCGGGACGAAGTGTTTGCGGCATTGCGTCAAACCAGCGTGCTGCCGACGGTGGGCGCCCCGACCCTGTCAGCCGTTCGCGGGAGAGAATAAATGGGCGCGTTGAGTCTCGATCCGCGGGGCCAGGATGTGGTGCGCGCGGCGGCCAGTATCGATGTCGACGACCACCGCCTGGCACGTTGGGGCGTGTTGCTGGTGGTCCTCGGTTTTGGCGGATTTCTGCTCTGGTCCTGGCTGGCACCGCTGGACGCCGGCATCGTCGCCACTGCCACGGTCAAGGTCACCAGCAACCGCAAAACCATCCAGCACCTCACCGGCGGCAGTGTCGAAGCGATTCTGGTGCGCGAAGGTGACAGCGTCAGCAAGGATCAGGAGCTGGTTCGGCTCGACGCCACCCAGGCACGCTCGGAACAAGGGGTGGTGAATGCGCAGTACATCGCCACCAAAGCCATGGAAAACCGCCTTGAAGCGGAGCGCGATGGCGCGGCCGACGTGGTGTTCGACTCCGCCATGTTGCAGCGTTACGCGGGCAACGGTCATCTGAACGACGCCATCAGCCTGCAACGTCATCTTTTTGCCACGCGTCGCACCAGCCTTGAGGGCGAGATCGGCATCCTTCGCGAGTCACTCAACTCCGCCGAAGCGCAGATCAAAGGCTTGCAGCACATCTACGGTGCCCGGACGGCGCAGATCGGCTTTCTCAATCAGGAACTGGTTGGCGTCCGTCAACTCGCCGCCGAAGGCTATGTGCCCCGCAACCGGATGCTCGAACTGGAACGCACCGGTTCCGACCTCAATGCCTCCCAGGCCGACAACCTGAACAACATTGCCAAGGCGCGGGGCCAGGTCGCCGACATCAAGCTGCGCATCCTTCAGCGCGAGTACGACTACCGCAAGGAAGTGCAGTCGCTGCTGGCCGACGTTCAGAAAGAAAACAGTGCCCTCACCGATCGTTTGCAGGCGCTGGATTATCAAGTCCGGCACACGGTCATCCGCTCGCCCATCGACGGCGTTGTCCAGGGCCTGAACGTGTCGACCATCGGCGGCGTGATCGCTCCCGGTTTCAAGATCATGGAAATCGTGCCGGCCCACGAACCGTTGCAGATCGACGCGATGGTGCCGGTGCAAGCCATTGACCGGATGACGCCGGGCCTGCCCGTGACCATCTCATTCCCGGCGTTCAATCACGTGCAGACACCGAACATTCCGGGCCAGGTGCTGACCATTTCCGCCGACCGCCTGGTCAGCGACGACAACAAACAGCCCTATTACCTGGCGCAGATCGAAGTGACACCTGCCGGCATGACCCTGCTGGGCAGCAACCACATTCGCGCGGGCATGCCCGCCTCCGTCACCATCAAGACGGGTGAACGCAACATGCTGAGCTACCTGTTGAAACCCCTGCTCGACCGTGTCAACAGCGCCTTCAAGGAGCAGTGACGTGAACCGCGGACGAGGTTTTCTGAGTTTTGCAGCGTCGCTGTGCGTGGCGCAGTCGGCGGCCGCGCTGGATTTGCGCGAGTCCTGGAACTTGATGCAGTTTCAGGGACCGACCTACCTTTCCGCCGGTCACGAACGCGATGCCGCGCTGGAAAACCGCGCCATCGGTCAATCCGGCGTGCTGCCGAAAATTGGCATCACCGGCTTCGACAACCACATCAACGGCACACAAAAGCAACCGGATTTTCTCGGCAACAGCCACACCTACGACCTGAACTACAACGCGCGGGGCGCGACGCTTCAGCTGCGCCAACCGCTCTTCAACAAACAGAAAATGGCCGAATATCGCCAAGGCGAGTACCAGGCCGAGTACGGTGTGGCCGTGTTCGACGGCAAAGCGCAGGACGCGGCCGTGAAACTGGCCGGGCGCTACTTTGATGTACTGCTGGCCCACGAAACCGTGGCGCTGGCGACGGCCAAACTCAACTCCTTCAACGAACAAGTCGCCTCGACTCAACGACGCAAGGACCTGGGCGACGGCACCATCACTGACGTCGACGAAGCGGTGTCCCGTCGAGACCTGGCCCAGGCCGAGCTGATCGAAGCCGAGGACAGCGTGACCGTGGCCCGACGCCTGTTGCAGGAGTACCTCGGGCAAACACCCGATGAAATTGCCACACTGCAAGACACCTTCCCCACGCCACCTCTGCAACCGGACAATCTGCAGGAATGGATCATCCGTGCAGGTACCGACAGCCCCTCGATCCGTGCACGACGCTTGAACGTCAACACCGCCGACGAGGAAGTCGCCAAGGCCAAGGCCGGTCACTGGCCGACCCTTGATCTGGTGGTGGGATACACCGCTGCCGACAGCGAAACCCTGTCCACCCAAAACCAGCGCAACCGCTACTCTTCTGCCGGCCTGGAGTTGAACATTCCGTTGTACAGCGGCGGCTACGTCAGCGCCCGGGCGCGGCAAAGCGTTGCCACCCGGGATCAGGCCGAAGATGACCTGAATGCAACCCGGGAAGAAATCATCTCGGGAACCACCCGGGAGTTTCGCGGTGTACAAAGCGGCGAAGCGCGTATCCACGCGCTGGAGAAAGCGGTGAAGTCCAGCGAACGCTCGGTGGAGTCCTCGAAAAAAGGCTTCCTCGCGGGCAGCAGCACCAACGTCGACATTCTCAACGCCCAAGAACAGGTTTACACCGCCCGCCGCGACCTGTTCGAAGCCAAACTGCGTTACCTGCTGGCCAAGCTGCGGTTGGCGGCCAATGTCGGGGCATTGGGCGATGACGACATCGCCAGTGCCAATGCCTACCTGGGGCCGAAATTGTCGTTTTGAGCTGAAGGTTTTTTTGCCCAGACCAGCTGCAACAACCGCATGACCTCGGCATCCGAGGTCTGGGAAAAATCCATGTACCAATGCCCGATCGACATCAGCCTCTCCGGCATGATCGGGCACACCAGTTCATCGACCTCACTGCGCAACGCCTCGACCGTTTCGGGTGGCCCCACCGGCACCGCGACCACGATCCGGGCTGGCCCGTGCACCCGCACCGCCCGAATGGCCGCCATCATCGAAGCACCCGTCGCCAGGCCATCGTCGATCAGGATCACCACCTGATCCTTGAGCGGCACCGGCGCACGCGTCCCCCGGTAAACCTGCTCGCGCCTCCGCAGCTCCCGCGTCTCTCGTGCCACCACGGCATCGAACGCTGCCTTATCAATCGGCTGCGCCCGCAGCGCCTGTTGATTGAGAATCTGGATGCCGCCGCTGGCAATCGCGCCCATTGCGAACTCCTCGTGGGACGGCACGCCGAGCTTGCGCACCAGCATCAGGTCGAGGCGAACGTCCAGCGCCGTGGCCACTTCATACGCCACCGGCACGCCGCCTCGGGGCAAGGCGAGAACGATCACGTCCGGGCGACTGGCGTAGGCTTGCAACGGCGCCACCAGACGCCGCCCCGCCGCCGCTCGGTCCTGCAAAATCATGTGCGATGAGGGACTCATTTGAAAACCTCCTCAGGCGATCACGCCTGCCGGTTTCATTACGCAGTCCCGAGGAATTGTCGACCTGTGTGCGGCCGACAGCAAGCCGCTTGGCTTACACCAACCGTTCGATTCGCTGATGCCGCCAGACAAACCGGTAATACGCCGTCTGCAACGCCAGCATCCCCAGATACGCCACCGGAAACGCCATCCACACGCCCTGCAAACCGAAGTGCCCGTCCAGCACATACGCCACCGGCAACTGCACCAGCACCACGCAAAAAATCGACACCGCCATCGGCACCAACACCGTACCGCTGGCGCGCATGATGCCGCCGACAATCGCCTGGAAGCCAAATACCAACAAGCTCCAGAGCATGATGTGCAACAGGTGCTCGGCCATCGCCCGCGTCGAGTCATCAGTAAGGAACAGCCCCAACAACCAGTGCGACAACAGGTAACCCAACACCACCAATCCACCGGTCAGGCACACATTGATCAGCAGCCCCGTGCGCAAAATCGGTCCCATGCGCTCAAGGCGCCCTGCCCCAATCGCCTGAGCCCCGAGGATCGACGCCGTGATCGCAATCGACAGCGCCGGAAACTGCACGTAATTGACGATCTGCGTCACCGCCCCATACGCCGCCGTCGCCTGTGAACCGTGCTGGTTCACCAGCGCCAGAATCACCAATTCCGACACCGACAACACCACCATCTGTAACCCGGTCGGCAGACCGATGCGCAACACCTTGCCGAGAATCTCCCGGTCCAGCTTCATCGCCGCAAACATCTCCCGATCCGGCGCCAACGGATGCCCCTTGCGAATCAACCGCCACGCCAGCCACCCCATGGCCGACACGTTACCCGCCAACCCGGCATACGCCGCACTCTGAATCCCCATCATCGGCAACCCGAACCAACCGCGAATCAACGCCGGCGTCAGCGCCAAGCCGATACAGGTCGACACCACCAGCGCAATCAGCGGCGACACCGTATCGCTGACCCCGCGCAGCAGTTGTGTGAACAGCACGTAGACCAGCAGCGACGGCATGATCCACATCATCACGTGCGCGTAGGCCACGGCGTCGTCCAGCACATCGGCCGGCGTGCCCAACCCCTGCAACGCCGGTCGCGCGAACACGCTGCCGAGGACAGCAGCGGTCAGGCCGATCATTGCACCCAGCAGCAACGTCGTACCGGCGATGGTTTTCACCAGATGCGGTTCACGGGCACCCCACGCTTGGCCGATCAGCACACCCGCCCCCGCGCCGAGGCCGATGACCAGGGCAATGAAGAAGAAAACGATAGGGAACATGCCGGACACAGCGGCCAGGGATTGCGTGCCGAGCATTTGGCCGATGTAGATGCTGTTGACCGTGCCGGACATGGACTGGAGGAAGTTCGACAGGACCATTGGGGCGAGGAAAAGGAGGTAGGTTTTCCACAGGGGGATGGGTTGGGTGGGAGTTTGCATTGAGGGTCCGTCTCGGGTGTGGGCGCGGTTTGAGGATTCTACGCCACGCGAATTGAGCGCGGTGGATCGTTTCTCGACGAGGGTTTTCGACGGCTCCGGCATCCTCCCCGATGACAAAAGATGCGCATTACTGAATGCCTCAGCGACCGTTGATCAAAATAATGCCCAGCCTGTTATTTCTGACAGTAGACGCATTTATGAACGTTTTGGACTTCTCTTGCTACATGATCATTTCACAATAAAGAAGGATGAAATTTTGCTGGAAAGCAATGATCCTGATGCCCGCACGCTACACATGGAAGTCGTCAAGCGTCAGAATTTGCCGGAGGGGAAATTCACCCGTTGGCGCTTAAGCGGCGCCCAGAGCAATCAAGTCGAGGCACTCACCTTCTGTGGACGCATTTGCTATTAGGCAACCTCGAGTGGTGCAGCGCCCCCTTGTAACTGCAATAAGGCTGACTGCGATAAGGGTGACAGATCTGTTTTTTACCCAGTAGATCCGTCACCGCTTATCCAGCGTTGCTTCAGCGCACAGTGGTTAACGATCCTGTTTTTCAGGCCAACACAATGATCCAGCCCTACCCCACCCCGCCATGCAAAAGCACCCCGTACGATTGCAAAAACTCCACCGTGCCATGAAAGATCAAACCAACCCCCATGGCAGAGACAAAGAACCCGACAATGCGCGTGGCAGCATCAATGCCTTGCGGGCCGATCGTTTTGAGGATGACTTGAGCGTAAGCCAGTGACAGATACGTGGTGAACATCGTGGCGCAGATGGCCAGTGCCACGACGGCAAATGACAGCACCGCATGACTGGCGTCTTTGATGGTGCTGGTCAGTCCGATCACGGTGGCAATCGCACCGGGGCCAAACATGATGGGCATGGCCAGGGGGATGAATGACACATCCTGGTCGGTGTCGTGACCGCTGGGAATCAGGCTGCTGTTGGGGGTGGGAGCGAACAGCTCAAAACCGATCCGCATCAGAATCACCCCGCCGACCACCCGGATCATGCTCAGGGGTACGTCGAACAGACGCAGCAGCAGGTTGCCGAAAATCAGGAAAAAGAACATGAGCAGTAGCGCATAGAAGCAAGCTTTGCGCGCCACCCGACGGAGCTCGGCAACGTCCTTGCCTTGCAGCATACCCAGGAACACGGGAATCGCCTCCAGTGGGTTGATGATGGCCAATAACGTGGTAAACATGCCGACAAACAGGGTGACATACGAGTTCATGGCGCACCTTCGAGAAGAGACCGTGTTACATCACCTTAGCGGATGATGAGCAATGAGCTCGTTTCCAGCTCAATCTGGCGTTGCGACACAGGTGACGCTGGCTCAGACGAGGTCAGTCGATGGCTGACAACAATCTCGGATCGGGTCCTACATTTATCTCGGAAACCCTCACCTTGCTCGTCGTTACGATGAAGCTTATAGTCCGCCCCGTCGCCCACAATGGCGACCGGGTTTGGCGACCCGAGATACGAGTGCGAGGGCGTCCTGCTTATTTGCAGGCGTCATCGCATCCGCAAAATCGCAGTTCTATGGCGGTTGTGCGCGGGAGACCTTCGGGTCTGCCGGTTACTCGTTCCCGGTTCGCCAACCTGCGCACAACTGCCACCCTCATTCGTTTGGCGACGATCGGTTGGCAGTTTCAACCAACTGAACGAGACTTCATCTATGGAAAGATACATGCCCCTCACCGGAATCGACCTGATCCCGGCCTCCCTGCTTATCGACACGCAAGCCCCGCTCGACGTCCTGCAAGCCATGGCCGACTATCGCATCCGCATCGTCACCCAGGTGCTGGAGAACATCGCCTTCCGCGCCGAGCTAGGTTGCGACACGGTGGTGCTGTCAGACTTTTCCAAATTGCTGGCCATTCCGTTGCGCGATGGCTGTGACTTGATGGACGTGATCGGTCGACGTTTGCGCGCCCAGGTGGCGGAGTAAATGAAAACAGGCGCCTGAAGGGTTGTGAACGCGTTGGGTTTTCAGAACATCAGCCCGCCCGCCAGCGTCGAGACTTGCTCGATACATATGGATAACCGTATATTCGGCCAACCATATGTATCGAGCCGTGTCCATGCTGACCCCCGCCGTCGTATTCAAATGCCTCTCTGACGAAACCCGTGCGCGAGCCACGTTGCTCATCACCCGCGAGGGCGAGTTGTGCGTGTGCGAACTGGTCTGCGCGCTGGACGACAGTCAACCGAAAATCTCCCGCCATCTGGCGCAGCTCCGAGCGTTTGGCTTGCTGCTCGATCGGCGTCAGGGGCAGTGGGTTTATTACCGGCTCAATCCTGATTTGCCGGGTTGGGTGCGCACCCTTCTTGAAACCACACTGGCGGCCAACACCGCCTGGCTCGAGGAAAACAGCGCTCGACTCGATGCAATGGGGGATCGCCCGCTCAACACCACCGCCTGCTGCTGATTCTGTTCATCACCCTGGAGCCACCATGCGCGTCCTGTTTATGTGTACCGCCAATAGTTGCCGCAGCATCCTGTCCGAAGCGATGTTCAATCATCTTGCGCCGGACGGTTTCGAGGCTGTCAGCGCCGGCAGTTTCCCCAAAGGACAAGTGCTGCCGCGCAGCCTGACGACGCTGCAAGAAGCCGGAATTGCCATCGGCGGGTTAAGCAGCAAAGGCAACGACGCCTTCGAGGCTAACCCGCCGGCCATTGTGATCACCGTCTGCGACAAAGCTGCCGGAGAGGCGTGCCCGGTGTACTTCGGGCCGGCGCTGAAAGCCCATTGGGGACTGGAGGATCCTTCCGAGGTGAAGGGCGATGAGGCGGCCATCACCGCTGCCTTTCACTCGACCCTTGCGCGCATCGAAACGCGCTGCCTAGCCTTCCTCGCCCTGCCCTTCGCCGAACTTGATCGCGATGCGCTGAAGCGCGAACTCGACCGCATCAGCACCCTGTAACCGGAGCCCCCATGAGCCACCCACTGCCTAATCTCGACGCTTCTTTGATTGAGCCCATCGCCAACGATCACGACGGCCAGCACAAGCCGCGAATCCTGTTGTTGTACGGGTCGACCCGGGCACGGTCGTTCAGTCGGTTGTTGGTCGAAGAAGCCGCCCGCCTGCTCGAACACTTCGGTGCAGAGACGCGGATCTTCAATCCCTCGGGACTTCCGCTGCCGGACGATGCGCCCAATGACCACCCGAAAGTCCAGGAGCTGCTGGAGCTGATGCAATGGTCTGAAGGACAGGTCTGGTGTTCCCCCGAGCGCCACGGTTCCATGTCAGCCGTGTTCAAGGCGCAGATTGACTGGGTGCCGCTGGCGTTGGGCGCCGTTCGCCCGACCCAGGGGAAAACGCTTGCGGTGATGCAGGTCTGCGGTGGCTCCCAGTCGTTTAACGTGGTCAATCAGCTGCGCGTACTGGGGCGTTGGATGCGCATGTTCACGATCCCCAACCAGTCTTCCGTGCCCAAAGCCTTTCTGGAATTTGATGAGGGGAATCGCATGAAACCCTCCGCGCTGTACGACCGGGTGGTCGACGTCATGGAGGAGTTGGTGAAGTTTACGTTGCTATTGCGGGATCGCCCGGATCTGGTTGACCGTTATTCGGAACGCAAGGAGACGGCGCAAGAACTGAGTCAGCGGGTGAATCAGCGGTCGATTTGAAAGCCGGGATGCCACTGGTCGACGCGCCATTGATCTAAGGACTCGATTTATATAGTTTTGAATCTATAGATCAATTGAGGCTTGGCACATGGCAGTCCCCCTTCAGGAACAGGCATTCACCAAGAGCCAATGCGTCATAGGCTTGCGTGCAGCCGTGGGCATTCTCGAAAAATGGTCTGCCTCCAGCGAACAGGCCTGTCGCATCCTGCGTATTTCCCGCAGCACCTACACCCGCGCCCGGCAGCAAGACGCCAACTGGGCGGTGGCGCTGGACGCGGACCAGATGCAGCGCATCAGTTTTGTCCTCAACATCCACGCATCCTTGCGCCTGATTTTCGATAATCCGGAAAACGTCTACGGCTTTCCGTCGATGGCCAACGACAACGAGTTTTTCAATGGGCGCTCTCCGCTCGAAATCATGTCCCAAGGCGATATGATTTCGCTGTATGAAACCTTCCGGCGCATCGATGTGCTGCGGGGCGCGCAATGGTGAAGGTGAGCGAGCTGGCGGCGTTTGCCGGTGAGCGGTTAAATGCCTATCGACTGGTCAATTCGAAGTACCCGCCCATCTCACTGTTTGATGACGTGGCGGACGCGGACGAATTTGATGTGCTGTATCAGATACAGGCGCTGACCAATCCCCGGTTGCATAACGAAGTCGGTCGTCTTGAGTTGATTGCGCGGGACCAGATCCCGTTCGGCATTCCTGGCTGCTCTTACGCAATTGCGCCGTTTACCCACGTTAACCCGGCGGGCTCGCGGTTCAGCGATGGCAGTTTTGGGGTGTTGTACCTGGCAGACTCCATGGAAACTGCACTGGCTGAGGTGCGGCATCACCAGAGTTTGTATTGGTCGAATGTCCGCAACCTGAACTACGAGCGCTTTGTGTTCCGCGGGCTGTCCTGTGTTTTTGTCGACGTGGCAATGAAAGACGCGACGTCCATTGCGCTGACTGATCCTGTCTATTCGCCCGACGACTACGCGCATTCTCGCCAACTGGGCAGTTTGATCAAAAAAGCGCGTTGCCCCGGTATTCGTTACCACTCGGTGCGTATGCCAGGCAGTGACTGCTGGGCGCTGATGACGCCGCGACCGGTTACATCGATTGTTCAGACGGCTCATTACGAGATGGTCTGGAACGGGCAGATCACCAGTGTCAGCAAGATCAGTGAAGCGTGAATGCAGTCTGAAACGGGGGCTGCAGGCAACCATTGCCGGCATCGATAGTCACCATCGACCCAATGAAGTTCTCTTGAAAAATCCACGGCGTAACATCCGCTCCATACCAACCCATAAGCACCCTGGAGCACACCATCATGAAACGCCAAACCCTCATCGCTATCGCTTTCTCGGTTTTCGCAGTCAATGCTTTTGCTGCGACCTCTGCTCAACCGGTGGTCGCTGAAGGCGGCTCGGATCGCCTGATTGAAAGCCGTGTGGCTGAAGGGGGTTCGGATCGTTTGATCGAGAATCGTGTGGCTGCTGATGGCTCCGACCATCTGATGGAAAACCGCGTTGCCGCTGATGGCTCCGACCATCTGATGGAAAACCGCGTAGCCGCTGATGGCTCCGACCATCTGATGGAAAACCGCGTTGCCGAAGGTGGTTCTGACCGTCTGATCGAAAGCCGCGCTGCATAAATGCATGGCTTTACCGCGGGACTCAATGAAAAGCCCGGCCTGATCAGCCGGGCTTTTTTGTGAGCTGTTTTTAGTGCACTCGCGACGCGGGCGTTGTACATGTATCGCTGATAACCATTAGGTCAACTCGGCACGCCGCATGAACCACACTGAAACCTTCGCCAAAATCCTGCTCGGCCCCTTGCTGATCATGCAGGGTATTTACACCCGGAAAGTAACGCCCAGGCTGCCGGAAGCCGAAGGTGAACGTCAGGGCATGGCCGGCAGCGGTGCGGCCTTGCGGTTGTTGATTGTGGGCGACAGCGCCGCCGCTGGCGTTGGGGCATCGACTCAGGACGACGCACTCAGCGGCCAACTGGTCAGCCAGTTGGCCAATGATTACCACGTGTCCTGGACACTCTGGGCCAGGTCCGGGCTTGATTCGCAGGCGCTGCTGACGTTGCTCGACGACCACACTCCAGAGTCTTTCGATGTGGCGCTGGTATCTATAGGCGTCAACGATGTCACCAGCACATTGGCGGTTGACGAGTGGGTCGCTCGACAGCATCGATTGATTGGACTGCTGCGCGATAAGTACGCGGTAAAGCAGATCGTGCTGTCCCCGCTTCCACCCATGCACCTGTTTCCCGCGCTGCCACAACCGCTGCGTTGGTACCTGGGACTCAGGGCCAGCGCATTCAACACACGCCTTGCCGAGCTGGCTGAGCGAATCGATCACTGCACGTTGCTGACAACCCGCTTGGCCCCCGTGAATGGCTCGATGGCACGGGATGGCTTCCATCCGGGTCCTGCGATATACAGTCAGTGGGCGGACGATGTGGCGGCGGTCATCGGCCAACGCTTTCGCAAAAACACGCCCCTCGACATTGCACAACCCACAATAAAAATACAGGAGTAGAAAATGTCTGAATTGAACCTGCACCCCAACGCGGCGGCGTCCTTGAAACAATGGCACGAGATGATCCGCACGTCGGACTTGAGCACCCTGCCCGGTTTGCTAGACCCGCAAGCCGTGTTCCGCTCGCCGATGGCGCACACGCCCTATCCGGGTGCGGCGGTGGTTTCGATGATTCTCAACACCGTGGTTAACGTGTTCGAGGACTTCGCTTACCACCGTGAACTGACAACGGCAGATGGTTTGAACGTCGTCCTGGAGTTCAGCGCCAATGTCGGCGGGAAACAGTTGAAAGGCATCGACATGATCCGCTTCAACGAGGCCGGGAAAATCGTCGAGTTTGAGGTAATGGTCCGACCGTTAAGCGGTTTGCAAGCCTTGGGCGAGCAAATGGGACAGCGCCTGGGGGCTTATCTGGCGGCCAGTAAAGGCTGATCCTATCGCTTGCACGTTCAGTGCTTACCACGGTTTGAACGCCCGAAACTCTAGTTCCGCGCGGTGATTTCACCGCGCGCGATGACCCATTGCCGACGTCGATAGTCACCATCAATTCAATGAAGTTCTCTTAAAAAATCCGCGGCGTAACATCGGCTCCATACCAACCCATAAGCACCCCGGAGCACACCGCCATGAAACGCCAGACCCTTCTCGCTATCGTTCTCTCGGTTTTCGCTGTTAACGCTTTTGCCGCGACATCTACTCAACCTGTCGTCGCTGAAGGTGGCTCGGATCGCCTGATTGAAAGCCGCGTGGCTGAAGGGGGTTCGGATCGTCTGATTGAAAACCGTGTAGCGGCTGATGGCTCCGATCGTCTGATCGAAAACCGTGTAGCGGCTGATGGCTCTGATCGTCTGATCGAAAACCGCGTAGCCGCTGATGGCTCCGACCGACTGATGCAAAACCGCGTCGCTGAAGGTGGTGCTGACCGTCTGATCAAGTATCGCGCGGCATGAATGAATAGCCCTCACGCAGCACTCATGGAAAAGCCCGGCCTGACCCGCCGGGCTTTTTCATGCACAAAATAAATCAGCCCCCACTTAAAGCCTCAGCCACACCTGTGGTAAATAAGACAAAATTGTGAATTCTGCGCTCAAGGAGATTTGCCCATGCTCCATTTGCCACGCCTGCCACAACTGCTGACCTGCGCCTTGTTCGGTATCTTCGCCTGCGGTGCCCAGGCCGGTACGCCCTCTCCGGCACCCGCTAGCTTGTTGCCGCTGCTGGTGACGATCAACGAGCGCTTGAACATTGCTGACCTGGTGGCGTTGACCAAATGGGACAGCGGCAAACCGATTCAAGATACGGCCCGGGAAACCCATATCATCGACAACGCCAGGAAGATGGCCGTGAGCCGTAAACTGGATCTGGATGAGGTTGCCGAGTTGACGGCCGCACAAATTGAAGCCAACAAACTGGTGCAGTACGGCCTGCTGGCTCAATGGCTCGCAGCGGACAAAGCGCCGGACACCCCACGGCCAGACCTCGTCAATCAAATCCGGCCACGGCTGGATGAACTGCAAAACCGTCTGCTGGAGCAGTACGCCGACTTCGCGCCCTATCGCGATGATCCCAACTGCCCGGGCTGGCTGGGGTCCGAGCGAGCCAGGCTGATCAAGGATCAATTGCACGGCCAAGCCCTGATCCGCGCGACCGGGGAGCTGTGTATCGCGGCGCAATGACCCGGCATTGTCCGAGTTGATGCAACCATTGCCGGCATCGATAGTCACCATTGACCCAATGAAGTTCTCTTAAAAAATCCACGGCGTAACATCCGCTCCATACCAACCCATAAACACCTTGGAGCACACCATCATGAAACGCCAAACCCTCATCGCTATCGCTTTCTCGGTTTTCGCAGTCAATGCTTTTGCCGCGACCTCTGCCCAACCTGTGGTCGCTGAAGGCGGCTCGGATCGTCTGATTGAAAGCCGTGTGGCTGCTGATGGCTCGGATCGTCTGATCGAGAATCGTGTGGCTGCTGATGGCTCGGATCGTCTGATTGAGAATCGTGTGGCTGCTGACGGCTCGGATCGTCTGATCGAAAACCGCGTTGCCGCTGATGGCTCCGATCGTCTGATGCAGAACCGCGTTGCCGAAGGTGGTTCTGACCGCCTGATCGAAAGCCGCGCTGCATAAATGCAGGGTTTAACCGCGGTACTCAATGAAAAGCCCGGCCTGATCAGCCGGGCTTTTTTGTGCACGCGATTCAAAGCGTTTTAAGCATTCAACCCGATCCAGCCATGAATACCCACGTACAAACCCACGCCAATAATCAACGCACTCGACAGATAAGGGGCCCGGCGCGCCACCGCCCCCAACCACGGCCAGCGGTTCGTGGCATGTCGCGCACCAATGGCTGCCGCCGCGCCGACCGATACCAGCGTCATTGCCAAACCAATACTGAAGCACAGGACAAGCATGCCGCCCAAAGCGACTTCCTTGACCTGAAGGCAGAGCAGCAAAACGGTGATCGCCGCCGGACAAGGAATCAGCCCTCCCGTCAAACCGAACACGATGATCTGGCCAGTGGTTACTTCACGGTTAGTGAAACGCTTGCGGATGTCATTGGCGTGGGCACGTTCATGCGCATCCTGATAACCGTCAATCGACAACTCCAGGCCTTGCAGTTCCGCGTGCGAATGCCCGTGGTCATGCTCCGAATATTCCAGGTCGTAGTCATGCGAGTGCCCGGCATGCCCAAGACTCAGGCGAACGCTGAATTCATGGGGTTCGGGGATGTCGGCCGTCGATTGCAGAAAACCCTCCTGCTCGACAAACATGAACACCTGCGTGCTGCCGTCCGCACGCGTGGTCAATACGCGGACATCCGATGCCCCCCAGGCATGCCCGCTCAACGTTTTCAGCCGCCAGTGCGGCGGCATGCCGGTTTCGAAAATCGACAGTTCGACGCGGCCATGACCGGTATCAATTCGCTGGGTTTCGTCGTGGTGAGCGTGATCATGTTCGCCGTGGTGGTGGTCTTCACCTTGCTCGAACTTGAACATCTGCTCGCCACGCCAGGTGCGCCACAGCATCCAGAGCGCAATCAAGATAATCAGTGCTGCGGACGCAAGCTGAAAATACGGTTCGGTGGTCTGTGCATCCATTCCCTTGCCCAGGTACATGCCACCCATTGCGACCAGCCACACCACCGCCGTGTGCGACAGCGTTGCAGCCAAGCCCAGTAGCACCGCCTGTTTGACCGAACCACGAACGGCCACGATGAACGCCGCCATCATGGTTTTTGAATGCCCGGGCTCGAGGCCGTGCAAGGCCCCCAGCAGTATCGCGCTAGGGAAATAGAGCCACGCGTGGGCGCCACCCTGTTGCAGCAGTTCTGCGAAATTTGGCATGACAGGGCCTATTTGGAATAGCGGCGGATGGCTTCGAGCAGTTCCTCGACGCCTTTGGCCCGTTCCTCATCGCTCAGCTCCGGGTTGGCTACGTGAGCGTGGGCGTGAGCCTCGATGATTTCATCCATCAAACCGTTCATTGCGCCGCGAGTGGCCGCGGCGAGATGCAGGGTCCTGGCGCAATCGGCATCTGACTCCAGCGCGCGTTCAATTGCCTGAACCTGCCCGGCGATGCGCCTTACCCGTTTTAATAGATCGTCTTTTTGCTCATGAGTGTGCGACATACCATACCCCCCCTACCTATACAGGCGAGCATGATCACCTGTCGTTGGGAGATGCGCAATCCCCCAGTGCAGGCGTTCATGTCAGATAAAAAGAAGTGGGAACAACAATCGCTAGTCGTAGAATGGTTCAACGGATACCCGACTGCCGACAAAGAAACTATCGGCCACCAATCGCAGCGGCTGGAGGTCCAGGTCACTGGCGTTGTCGCCAATCAGTTGCTGAAAATGTCGATAGACTGCCGCGTATTCGCCCTCCTCCGATACGGCCTGGCGCACGCCGTCAATACTCAACTGGGCGCCACCGTTGTCCAGTCGCAGGACGCCTTCGGTACAGCGAATCTCGATGCTCCAGAGTTCGTCGTGACCATGGTCGAAATCGAATTCCGCACGGACATCGAGGCGCCGTGCATCAGACATTCTGATCGACGCAGCAATCGGCGACTGGCAGTTGCCGGGGACGCGCAGTTCGGCAGACTCGACAAACAGCGGCAGCGCCAGCAGATGGGTGACGATCGACAACGCATTGATACCGGGATCGAACACGCCCAGGCCACCGGGCTGCCAGATCCAGGCCTGGCCTGGGTGCCACTTGCGCACGTCTTCCTTCCAGTCGATCTGCACGCTTTGCAGGGTGCGAGTGGCGAGCCAGGCGCGAGCGGCTTCGATGCCAGGCGCGTAGCGTGAGTGCCAGGCGAACAGGCCGCTGACGCCTTGCTCTGCGGCCTGACTCACCAACGCCATCGCTTCGCCCAACGTGGCGCACGGCGGTTTTTCTACCAATACGTGTTTGCCAGCGGCCAGCGCTTGTTGCACCAGTGCGAATCGACCTTGCGGCGGCGTGCAAAACGCAATCGCATCGACGTGCGGGCCATTGGCGAGCAACTCGCTCAGGGACTGAAAATTCTCCACCCCGGCGCAGGGCTGACCTTGCGTGGCGACAGACACCAACTGGAACGCGGGGTTGGCGTTGATAGCGGGGACGTGCTGATCCTGGGCAATCTTGCCGTAGCCCACCAGGCCGAGACGAATCGGTTGCATCAATGACTCCTGTTTTTTTTGTCTTGTCATGGAACGCGAACCGGCAAGATTACGTTTGTCTAGCGAGGAAGTCATTGATGACATGCTCATGCCCCCATTCGCCCACGTCGTCACAATCCTGTCACCCTTGCCTGCTAACGTCCTCGCGCTCCCCGCCTACCCCAATGGTTCCCGTACCAAGCTCCCCCCGACCCAAGGTGCCACTCAAGGTGTACTCAGCTCCGACACGCCAGCAAATCATCCTCAGGTCCGATGGCATGCGTTGCGATGACTTTGGCGCATTGTTCTCGACGATGTTCGGCAACCGCTATCGCGACACGCCGCCTCCGCCGTCAAACATCATTATCGGCGGCGTCTACGGCAGGCATGAAGGCGTAAGTTTCCGCAGGATGCATTACCGCGGAGACTTCACTGTCGTATTTCCCGACCCCTATGACGAAATCACTTTTGTCATTCCTACAGCCGGCAAGATCGTCTTCAATCACGCGACCGAGTCGGTCGGCGTCACCCACGTTGGTCTGGCGATCGACAAAGCCGACGTTCGCTCGATGCACTTTCTGGACAATCATGCCCAGCACGGGATGTCGATCAGGCGCGCCCACCTCACCGAGCGACTGTCGACGCTGCTGGACAAGCCGATCCTGAAAAAACTGCACTTCGAGCCGGCGGTCGATCTGAATGTCCCGGCGTTCCAGGGCATCAAGGCATTGATCGATCTGGCGACCGGCACTGAATTCGATCAACTGATCAATGCCGGTACGCTGATGCCTTCGCGTCTTCGGGAAATGCTGATCGACACAGTGCTGGAAGCCTGGCCACACAACTTCACCCAAGCCCTGCGGCAACCGGCTCCGCTGATCGCGCCGCGGCATGTGAAGCTGGCGGTCGACTACATTCAGGCGCATCCCGAGCAGAGGGTCAGTGGCACGGATCTGGCGCGGCTGAGCAACGTTTGCCAGCGTGCCTTGCAGGAAGGTTTTCGACGGTTCGTGGGGCTCTCGATCGTTGACTATCAACGGCAAGTGCGCCTGGAACACGCTTACGATGCACTGGCGCAGGAAGCCCCGACGTCCGTGACCGAAGTGGCCTTGCGATTCGGCTTCAGCAATGTCGGAAGGTTTTGCAAGTATTTCCAGAATGCCTATGGCGTCCGTCCCGCTGACGTGAAATCGGGGCGCACGCGAGTGCGGCGCTAGTGGCGAGGGAGCTTGCTCCTGCTGTCGCGATGCAGCCCCCTTCACTCAAAACGCGGGTCAGAACAGATAACTGGCCTTGAATCCGCCGCTGAAACCGTGGCTGTCCCCACCGCCGTTGGCACCAACTTCGGCACCCAGGCTCAGCGGGCCAAGATTGGCCATGACATTCACCCCTGCGGTGAATTGATCCCGGTTGTCGAAGGCCGCGCGCTGCTCGACGTCCAGACCCAGCAAGTGTCCTTCGCTATAGACATCGTTATCGCCCAGCACATGGTCATACCCCACCTGAACACCCGGCACCAGTTGCCAGGCGCCCAAGCCGACCGAGGCAAATGACACATTGAGATTGGCCACCGCACTGCGGCGGGTTTCCTGGGTACTGTCGACGTCGAGGGCCAGCTCGCTGCCTTTCTCCTGGAAGCCGGCCACGTTCAGGTGACTGACGCGTACGCCGAGGCTCGGTTCGAAGATCATGTTGCTCACCGGCACACGATAGCCCACTGCGACGGTTGCACCGGAGAGCGTGCCATGACTATCGCCCTTGGCCGTGCCCAGCCCGCCACCGAGTTCGCGTTTGCTGTCGTAGTCAAGCCAGCCGGCGTTGGCCCTGGCGTCGAAAAACAGGCCATGCTCCAGGCTGTCCAACGCGTAACGGGCGCCAGCGGTGAAAAAGGTCCAGTCGGTATCCACCTCGCCGCCCGCCCCGCCGACGTTGCCGCGGCTGTAGCCGAAACCCGCGTGGCCGCTGAGGTGTTCGGAGAAGCGCTGGGTCAGGCCAATCATCAAGCCTTGGCTGTGTTCGTTGCTGCTGGCAGCCTGGGACGAACCATCGGTGCCCAGATAGCCCGCCAGTGCCGTGCTCCACAAGCGATATTGGCCGATCTTCAAATCCGTGCCGCTGGCGAAGGGAGCGGCGGCCTGCTCGACCATCGCCCCTTGGCGCAGCAAATAGTTGGCCGCATCGGCGTGCACCTGGCCACCGACGGTGGACTCGACACCGCCAAGGCTGCCGGCATCGATCGCCGATTGCAGGTAATAGTTGTAAGCGCTGTAGGTGCCCGACAGCTTGCTGTTCTGCAACTGTTGCAGCAACCCGGCACCCCCGGCGGCGTTGCCGGCGAGACCGGCCTGGCCCGGCAGGCTGTTATAGAAAACCATCTTGCCGCGCAGTACGTAAATGGTTTCCTGGGACAACCCGAGACCTTGCTTGAGGTAATTGTCCATGCTGCCGTACTGCGCAGTTACCTGATCCAGACTGGCTTGCAGGTAACTGGCTTCCACGCCGAGCAGTGGCGCATAGATCGCAGCCATTTCCGGTGGCATGTGCGCCAGCGTCGCCGCCACGCGCGCGGCGGTGTAGTCGTTGGTGGCCAGGTAGTCGTTCATGATGGTGGCGCTGTCAACCCCGGCAATGCTCAGCAACACGGCGGCGGTCCAGCCCGTCCGATCCTTGCCGGCCGTGCAATGGAACAACGAGGCGCCGTCAACGCCCGCCAGCTCATTGAATAGCGTAGTGAATTGACCGCGCACCCCAGCATCATTGACGAATGACCGGTTGATACCCTCCATCATGGCGATGGCGTCGGCGGCACTGTCAAGCGAGCCCGTGGGCAGATGTGAAGCGGACGCGCCAAGAATGTCGATGTTCAAATAGCGCGCACCGTTGGGCAGGGTGTCGGGCGTACCGGCGATTTCAGTCGGGTTGCGCAAGTCGTACACAGACTTGATGCCGAGGCCGTTCAAGGTGACCAGATCCGCCGTCGACGGGGTCAGCGCGTTGGAGCGATAGAAAACGCCACCCCGCATCGTGCCGTCATTGGCGGTGGAATACGCGGTGGAAGTGCCGGCGACATCGCGCAAGTTGTCGATGCTGCGCAAATGCGGCGTGTTGAGAAGGTCGAGGGGGGTCGTCTCGGCAGCCTGGGCAGCGGCGATAGACAGGCTCAAAACGGACAGCGAACACAGAAGACGTGGAAACACGGTACAGCCTCATTCATATGCATTGGGCTGACCACTATCTGTAGTGAAGGAATACCGGATATGACAGATTGGCAACGGATGAAAATCAGTGCGCGATGGGTCCGGAGGGCGCGTTTTTGGTCTGTATTTTCCGACCTTCAAACGTTGCTGACGTTTACTTCACTGCCTCTGATGCCGACCAAATCGTTAAACGCGTTAACGTCAAGCGGCCGGCTCAGGAAATAGCCTTGGCCTTCATCACACGATACCGCTTTCAACAAGCTCATCTGTTCGGCACTTTCAATGCCCTCGGCCGTCACCGTGAGCGCCAACGCGCGTCCCAAGCCCACAATCGCCTGAATAATGGCCCGGTCATCCTCACTTTCATCCAGCCTGTTCAAGAAACTGCGGTCTATTTTGAGGCCATCAAAGGGAAACGCGCGCAGGTAACTCAACGATGAATATCCGGTTCCAAAGTCATCCATGGAGATCCGCACGCCAAGGCGTTTGAGTGTGCGCATTATCTCAAGTGCACCTGTGGCATCTTCGAGCATCACGCTTTCGGTAATTTCCAGCTCGACCCGGGCTGGGTCGATTCCGGTGTCGAGCAGCGTTTTCTGAATGCGCTCGACCAGATTGCCGCGCTTGAATTCGGTCGATGACAGGTTGACGGAAACGAACAAATTCTCCGGCCATTTTGCGGCGCAACGGCATGCGGTCTGGATCACCCAGTTGCTCAGGAAAAGGATCAGCCCGGACTCTTCTGCGATGGGAATAAACGTATCGGGAGGGATTAAACCGCGCTCGGGATGCTGCCACCGGACCAGTGCTTCGGCGCCGACCATCTGACCGTCAGAAATACGATAACGTGGCTGGAAATGCAGGCGCAGCTCACCGTGCTTGATGGCGAAACGCAGGTCGTTTTCCAGACGACGGCGCTCAATGATTCTGGCGTTCATATCGCCTGCATAAAAGCGCCAGGTGTTACGACCGCCCGACTTTGCTTCGTACAACGCAATGTCCGCATAGCGCAGCAACTCGGTCGCTTCGCACGCATCATTGGGCGCCATCGCGATGCCTATACTGGCGCTGACAAACACTTCCTGCTGATCAATCTCTATCGGCCGCTCAACGGACTCGATCAGGCGATGACACAGGGTTTCGACTTCTTCCTGGGAACTCACGTCACTGAGGATCAATACAAACTCGTCCCCCCCGACCCGGGCGACAAGGTCGCCGTGGCGCACGCAATCCGCCAGGCGACTCGACACTTCGTTGAGCACACGGTCACCGGCGGCATGCCCGAGCAAGTCATTGACCGGTTTGAAGCGATCAAGGTCCAGACAGAGCATGACCAGCGGTTGGTCCACCGTCGGCATTGCCTTGAGTTTCCCGTCAAGAAACTCCTGAAGACGGGTTCGGTTGGGAAGCCCGGTGAGGGCATCATGCTGGGAAAGGAATTCGATGCGCCGACGGGCTTCGACTTCATCCGTCACATCCGTTGCGGTGCCCCGGAACCCGCCGCCCGTCATGTCCCGGGCCGAGATACGCGTGATGCGCTCCCGACCTTTGGCATCGACATAACGGCACTGGATGCTGATATCCGGACGACGGTTCGGAATGCTCAACCACTGGGTCAGCAACCCTAATTCGGTGCTCAGCAGATCATTGATCGGCGCACCGATCCAGGCGTCTCTGGAGAGCCCTGTGACGTTTTCAAATCGATCGGATAAATAGGTGAAACACCCGTCATCCCCTATTTCCCATACCCAATCCGAGATGGCTTCGACGACATCGCGAAAGCGCGCTTCGCTGATGCAGAGGGCGTCCTGACTGTTCTGAAGCGAGGTGTAGCTGGCGTCCAGCGCCAACGCGCTGGCGGTGGTGCGACGCAAAATAACCCAGATCATCAAGCACACCAACAACGCAGCAATGGCGATCAATGGCAGGCCTGCGCCCAGTAACCGCAGACCTGGGCTGGACGCACTCCAAGACAGATTGCCGGCGGAGCCGTTCTCTCCCAGCGGCAAGTACGTCGTAGCGTCAATATCATCAGCCGTGGCGACATGCAGGCCTTCTACGCCGTAATCACTGCCTAATAACTGGAGCTTGGCGCTGTCGAGAATCTCTACGAAAATCAACACCGACGGTAGCCGGGCATCAGACACCACGGTCGGGTCGGTTCCCGGTGTAATGGCGGCGGCCGCGACCAGTGCGGGTTCGCCTCCAATATTGATAAACGTGGTTATCGGTGTTTCTGAATCCGCGCCTGCACGTGCCTTTTCCAGCATCGGCACAATGGCGTCCCCCAGCCACTCTGAAGCTGCAACGGATTTCAGTTCGCCCTTGATCACCGAGTAAACCGTACGATTGACGTCGTCGACGACAAACAGCCCCTGAAATCCAAAGTCGGTGTAAAGCGTTGGCCCGGCATTTTGCCGTACATAGGCCCAATCCGGGTCTACTTGAGCATGCAGATGCTTGTAGGCATCCCCCCAAAATGCATAGTCCTTGACGACTGAGCGCAGCGATTTTTCCAGTGATTGCACCGCCTTCTTTGTGTAAAACGCACTTTCGACTTCCTCTGTCCGGTCTAAATCGTGTGCAAGATAAACCAGTGAAATGCTGGCCAGTAAAAACACGCCGGCTAACAGACCGACAAACTTGAACAGTGAAGTCCGTGCCAGCGACACACTTGAACGATGAGAGAGGGAGTGAACGATAGAGGCGAGGCTATTCGGCATAATTTCACGCGGGTTGTTGATGCAAAATGGGTGTACACCACGCTATCGGCCGCGCTAGCCGGTTTATGAATAAACTGACTTCCGCGTGGCCGCTCACAATGCTCTTGTAGAGGGTAGACGAGGATTCTATCCGCTACTTGGGACAAGACAGAAATTTATGCCGGATACGGGAGGTCAGTGATAAAGCGGTCGGGTACCAATGGCTGCCGAATGCGGCGCCTGAAGATCGGAATCAAACAGGCGCCCATTCCAAAGTACGGTTGATCAATGCGTCTTGGGCGATACGGACGTCCCGACTTTGCTCAACCCTTTGGTGTTGTGATCACCTGGCGTCGACGTCGCCACCGCCCGGGCTTTGGCTATGCCGCGAGTGTCTTTGGAGTGAGCGATGCCTGAGGTCGTCGGGCCATGACCGCGGTCACCATTGCGATCACTGCCGTAGTGGTTTCCGCTTTCACCATGATCGCGAACAGCTTTGCCGGCATGGTCACTGCTGAGCCCGTCACCGCGCCCGTTACTGCTAATGCCGCCTGCGTGATCTGATCCGTTGTGGCCGCCGGCTGTACCGCCGCCATGGCCACCCCCTGCACCACCGCCACCTCCGTGACCACCACCACCACCACCACCACCACCACCACCACCACCGTCCTTCGCATAAGCGGAGTTCATGATGGACAGATCAGCAGGCAGTAATGGGGCGGCTGCAAGCATCATGGCGCATGACATTACAGCAACGAGACGCTTGTTTTTTAAAAGCATGATTGCTTCCATAGGGTTGATATCACGTGTCTTAAGACGCGTCAGCCCCCCGTCAGTTCCAGTCCCGTGATAGATGGAATGTCTTTACTGCGCTATTGAAAACGAGACTCAAACACTAATCAAAAGCACCGTTGAGCACTTCATAAATGAGCCCGGTTGCGAGAGCGACCAATATCAAGTCCGTGCCAGCTTGTTGCCATTCATATCCGTCGTAATGAGGCAGTCTGCCGACTAACCGACCGTCCAGCTTTTTGGCAATACCCGGTGGTAACGGTTTGCCTCGCGCAAGGTTCTTTTGAATGCCAGGTGGCAATGCAGGCCCAGCGTTCCAGTAGCCCGGATACCCGCCAATAATTCCCAGGACACTGCCGCGATCAATGCTTGGGCCATTGTCCCAATCGCCGCCCTTGCCTTGGTTTCCATGGGCCTGGTTGCTGTGCGGGTTTCCCTTGCCATTACCCTGCCCCTTTCCATTACCAGGGTCGGCTAATGCCGTTGTTGAGCCGACGATCAACGCAATGCTCGTAACGGCTGTCATCAATAAGCGAGATCTAAACATGGGTCGTTCCTTCTTTGTGGCAGGAGGCTGTATTGAAATTTAGTACTGCCATCCAGCCGGTGCGCACAATTTCGTGCGCGATACATCAGAAATACCATTAATGAGCTATACCGGCTAATCACCCCGTAATTTTCGACGCAGGAGTTTGGCCATGAAGTTAAGAAACTCACTGGCAGCGCTACTGGTCAGCGCAACCCTTTTCGGTTGCGCCACATCATCAAACCCCAGTGTGAACGTGCCGTTAGTTGCCACGCGGCAGAATGCCGGCCAGATCGGCGATGTAACGCTGACCAGTTTTGACAATAAAACCGGACTCAGTTTCTTCATCAGCGGTGCGCCAAGCGGTGTCATCCTGCCCCTGCGCCTCTACACCTTCATCTATAAGGGCAGTTGCGAAAAACCCGGGGCGGTGGCGTACGCCATGAATGATCAGGTCAATACCGAACGCCAGCCGATACGCGGCTGGACGTTATCCAGAACCGCGCCTGTTGCCCTGTCGGTGTTGCTGGCGGGTGGGTATTCCATCGTCGTGCGTACGGCATCGACGGATGGCAATGTCGATATTTTCTGCGGCGATATCAAGCAAGGCAGCACCGCGAAATAGCCCCCCTTAACTGGCATCAGGTCGAGAATATCCCGCAACGCCGAATCCGGACTTCGATCACGTCGGGATCCAGCCCGGCAAGTACATGGTCTTTGAGGCCCGCGGCCCCATGCCGGCTGCCGTTATCCAGGCTTGGGGAAATAGGTGGGCCTTGGAGCGCATCCTCAGGTGCAACGCAGTTACGCCACGGATTTTGAATCGTATGACGGTCCAGACACAGTTCAGATTCATATCGGCATTGTGTCGTACGCGTTCCGAAAGACTTTTTTCATTTCGACAACACGTTTTTCACGAAACGCTGACAGAACGGAGCGCAGATTGAACTGACAAATGGATTTGACCCCAAGCAGAGAGCCCGCCGAAGCGGGCTTTTTGTTGCTTGTCGCCTCAACTTGACCACCCGTTTGTATTCGACCTGACCCGTCATCTCCATTCGTCTTGACCGATTGCATTGAATTCGACTAACTCGCCTTGTCACCATGGTCGGCAGGGAACGGCCATAAGTGGCCAGTGGACTAAGCGACAGCAAATGAGTGGCTGTGCTTGGTCTACTACCGGAATTGATTGAGCAGATTGGACTTTCCACAAAATTCTGTGCAATTACCCCCCTGAACCCAATCATTGACAGTAAAACTGGCCACTGGCTGCCCTACTCCTCCCTGCGCCCCGCGCCTTCCCGATCATGCTCATAGCGTCGGGGGAGCGAAAACGACGGTAACCAGGACTCGCGACGCACGGTCCAGATTTCGTAGGTGGGCATCAGTGGGTCAGGGGCGTCCAGCGACCCCAGGTTCACTTCGACTTCGTCGCCCGAGCGGGCGAACACCGACGAGCCGCAGCGCGGACAGAAAAACCGCCCGGCGTAATCGCCTGTCTCACCCTCGATCGTCACCGCCTCCTGAGGGAATATCGCAGAGGCGTTGAAAAGCGCCCCATGGTGCTTGCGGCAATCAATACAGTGGCAAACGCCGACCCGGTAAGGGCGGCCCGAGGCCACAATCCTGACGTTGCCGCACAAGCAGCCGCCGGTGAATCGATCCATACTGCACCTCCTCTGGAATCACGTAACCGCAAGGTGATTAAGAAGATAGCAGCAAGGGCGACCGGCGTTTTTTCAGCCTCGTGGTTGTTCGATTTCAGACAAAAAAAGCCCCGCCACCGAAATGCGGTGCGGGGCAAAAAATTGGTTGGTTGCGGCCAACCAAAGGAGCTCTGTAAAAAGCGTTTTCGGGCCGGGGTCAGATGCATTCCTGTGCGGCGCGTTCAAAACTCGACGGCAGCAGGCTCGAGGTCAGCAAATGCCGCTCATAAATGAACACCTTACCGCCATCTCCAGCCTTGTAGGCTTCCAGCACGTTGTCCGTGGAGATTTTGCTCGGTACCACGATCCGGTAGCTGCGCGAGGTCTGCGACACGGTCGGGTTCAACGCACTGCCCTGCAGTTTCGGTACGACACAGTCGGCGTATTGGGCCGGGGTCTTGCGGGTCTGCAAGGTCAGGGTCGGGTCGTTCGGCGCGGAGGCACAACCCGCGAGCAACACTGAGACAACTGCCGTGGCAGATACGAATAAAGGACGCATCGGTCTCTTCCTGAAAACAAAATGTTCGGTTCATCACGCACTTTTTTCGAGCCGCGTGTTCGATGGAGGGGATTTTCCGACTATTGTCGACAAAGAAGAACTTGCGTTTGGTAATGGTCACTATTACGTCTAACGATAGTTGCGCGCCACGCCGATGGATGCACACTCAATCACCACCAGAAAAGACTGATGAGGATCACGCCTTGAGAACTTTTGACCTGATCCGCGATGCGGTTTTGCCGGACTTTCGTGACCGGGTGGCCGAGTACCTGGTCCAGTACGAAACCGTGCTGATGAGTGAAACCAAGCCCGACCCCGAGCTCGCGCGAGCCACCGCTCAGCAGTTGCGCGGTTATTTGCGCGGGTTGAACACCACGCGGGTGCTGGGCATGGCGGATTGGGAGGAACTGGATCGGCGGGTGGTGAATACATGGCTTTAGTGCCGGACCAATGACAGGCTCGACCGGCGAACTGCGCCGGGATATCCGAAGGGCCAGTCGACCCGCAACGGTTGATGGCTGGAGCAGCCAGAATTGAATCACCCCATCAGTTGCGTCCAGCCTTTGGGGTGACGTCCATCAAGCGCCAGCGATCAAGTGCGCCCCACTGAACCTGTGACCGGCAAGTTACCGAGCAACTTGAGCCCCGTGGTTTTCACGAACGTCTCGTAGTCCATCGGTCTCTCGATGCGGGTTTCTGCGTTAGGCAAAACGTAAGCCCAGGCCCGCTTCGACGAGGCGTCGTAAACCAGCTTGAACAGGCGCGTCGGCACCCAGACCTTGTTGTCGCCAATAGTGCCGTGACCCGAATCGAAGATCGGGCCGGTAAAGACGAACACATTGCCATCGGCTCGCTTGGCAAACTTCCTGACATCCGACTCGACCTTGCTCCAAATAACCACACCCCAAACCAAATACTAATACATATCAATCAACAACATATGTGAGCAATCATTAACATATGTACTATTAAATAATTTAACGGACTTCACCAGTCGTTTACGTAAAGTACTACCCAGGCAGATATCGTTCTTGAGCAGCCGTTCGCCATAGAATGGCTTTCAGCCTGAAGAGACCTAGGGGAAGAAAAAAGATAACTATGCCCCTGCATCTCTCTCCAACTCACAAAACACGAGAGCTTTCATTTGTAGTGGTCTAATGAAATCTATGGTCACCCATTTAGGCGAGAATGCTCGCCAGATCGAGGTGTCAGATGACCGAACAACGCCGTTCCTTTTCTGCTGAATTCAAGCGCGAGCTGCCGACCTCGTACTCAAGCAAAACTACAGCTACATCGAAGCCAGCCGTTCACTCGGCGTCGGCGAGTCAGCCCTGCGCCGCTGGGTTGATCAGGTTCAGCAGGAACGCCAAGGCGTCACTCTGCAGAGCAAAGCATTGACCCCGGAACAGCAGAAAATTCAGGAGTTAGAAGCCCGGATTGCCCGCCTTGAACGGGAGAAATCTATATTAAAAAAGCTACCGCGCTCTTGATGTCGGAAGATCGCGAACGTATTCGCTGATCAATCAGTTGAGCGTCCATGAGCCGGTTGATTGGCTGTGCAAGGTATTTGAAGTCACCCGTTCGTGCTACTACGCCCAGCGCCTTCGGCACCGCACGCCAGATGTCGAACGGCTTCGGTTGCGCAGTCGGGTGAGCGAGTTGTTAACGCAAATCGCAGTGCTGCGGGCAGACGCAGCATCTTTTCGCTGGTACGTGACGACGGTGAGCAGCTCTGTCGATTCAAAGTGCGCAGCTTGATGCGCGAGCTTGACCTCGTCAGTAATACGAAGGTCGGTTTAGCGCTCTGCCTCCTCTTTTACCTGGGTAAGGTGAACGCAGAATTTTTAGTCACCGACAGAATTAATTCTGAAAGATCACTATAAGAGAAAAAGAACCGAAATTTCTTGTTTCATTGCCGCACTGCTGATTTTAAGGAATTAGGTCTGAGCTACGTTGGCGCATGAGAATTCTGGCGATAAGGGTGATCGCGACCGCTTAAATACGCGGACGCCATCGCCCTTAAGCTGGAAGGTGACTTGGGCGGGCGCTAACTGATGTCCGGACTGTTGTAGAAGTCACGGTCCACACCCGCATACGTCCGATGGTTGTCGCCTACGGGAGTAATACGGCTGCTTTTTAGCTTTTGAGCGAGCGTGAGAAATAGTTAGGTAAGTTTTTCGCCTGGACTTCTGCGCACCAGCGCCTCGAAGTCTTGCCACTGATCATGAGAGCCTGGAAGTAAATGTATTGATTCCGCTGCCATCCGCGACAATTGCGACGGTGGTCACAAACTCAGTAAAAAATATGACTGCACGCGTACATTAATCCTAAAGTTCAACAATAATTGAAGACGTAGGCCTTACATCCTGAGGAGTACGAGTATGAACAGTGAACAATTGGTAAGCATTAGCCTTTGCTTCGCACTGAGTGGTTCGTGCTTGGCGGCTGTGCCCGCCGTCACACAGAGCGTCATCGAGTTTCGGGGCAGCATTGTCGAGCCAAGCTGTACGTCGCGCGCGAATGAACACTCTAAGTTTGAGCTTAAAGGCTGCCCGCCCTCTAGCTACACCACGATCGTTAACGTTAGCCGCGTCGACCCAATCAACACTGCCAGGTCTCCCGATCAATCCAACATTAATGTCAAGCTACTGGCTGAAAGTGGCCATGACGGTCGTTACTACGATCAGCAATATGAGTTGATGGATGCTGCAGGCACGCCAGTACAATCCGGAAAGTACTTGATTACACTGACCATGCCGTAAGTATTGGGCATTCAGCTGAATGTGAGTCAATCAAAATCTAAAGCAAACATTTAGCATCGATTTCAGTTCATTGTTTCCCAACCGAGGTTGGTTTGTTGTCGCTGACCGAAAATTGACCCAGGTGCTCAACTGCTTCTGCACAATTTTTGGGCAGGAATACGCAGTGATCAGCATGAAAATAATGAATAAAATCCGGTGCTTGTGTTTTCACGACAAGCTATTAATGCATCAGATAGCCAAGCGATCGGGCTATCGAGAAACACGATCCGAAAATGGGTCAGAGGCCCCGAAGCAAGTCAGCCAGGGTACCCGCAGTGTACAGCCTTCAATAAATTCAGTCTATTTCACCAAACGCTGGAACAGGCACTCAAGGCCGAATCGTTTCGGCCCAAGCACAATCGCAGGAGCGCTGTACGACTTCACCAGAGTAGTCATCACCACCAACCTCAGCTTCTCAGAATGGTCGAGTGTGGTCGGCGACGCCAAGATGACCACGGCGTTGCTGGATACGCTTATATACCGCTTCTGCAAATCGTCGTAAGGTAACGATTCCTCAACACCGGAAATACTCTGTTGTTTGCCTAAATACGGTAGGGCTTAATACCTCTTCGGAGACACGACAGCCAAGCTTATCCACAATTGATGCATAAATCAGCACACCCTAGCTCAATATTAAATCGACATGGTGTATCAGTTTTCAATCAGCGTCGACAGGCGAGGATTTCGATCTGATCGCTACGGCCTTTTCCTTCATCTGTTTGTTAAGACGAAAGCTGAAATTTACCCCGCACTGACAGAAGTTCAACCAAAAAGTCTAATTAAAAAAACAGCAAAGGTATTGATTCTCGAGAATTACTGACTAGGCCAGTGACATATCGTAAAGTAGGTAAATCCGGCGCCAACAATAATAATTACTGATATGACATTGTAAATGTTGCAGAACTTTTTAGCACCCCTGGCGTAATTGTGGTCGCCGTTCTTACGTAGCTAACTGTCAGTGGAACAGTGGTAGTTCCGACAATTTTTAGCCCCACCAGAAACTGGTTGATAGTATTCGCCGAGAACGAATCGGGACCAAAGCTAACTAACCGAGAATTATTCGTTATTTGCAGCCCCACCCCCCTCACTGAAGAAGCGGGCATTCCACCAAGGATGCTAGTTTGATTCCCGATATTACTTGCATCTGTTAAAGTCATGTACACATTCATTGATTGAGGGCACGTTAGGCCAATGCTAAATGGTGTGCTTCCGGCGGTCGAGTTTATACTCGGAATATCTCGACCAGATATATCAGGCAAAGTAACATTCACACTTTTTGTTGTTACGGTGCATGTTTTAGTCGATAGTGTCGTGAAGCCTGCTCGAAAGTTAGAGCTTCCGACAACTGAGCCTCCATTGATACGGTTAATATTATACCCTGTGTCGACCCACATCGGATCTATCGTCCCCGTGAGGCCAGTTCCATTTTTTACAAGAGCCATCGCAATTTTAAAATTAAAAACTAATGTACCGTCTGCTGCGGCCACAACACTACCGGTTGCAGCTCCATCCCCTAAAGTATCCCGCCATACTCCATCAGGGCCTTTGATGACCGCTGCATACCCCGCAATTGCGGGGCTCGAGTTGCTCGCCGGTAAAATTAATGCGTTTCCTGAGCCGTCAGGGAAAGGAATGGTTACAGCGAGCTTGGACCATTTAGTAATCCAAAAAGTCGACAAATTATATGCCTCACCCGCGACCAGGCCCGTGCAAGTTACCGTTGCATCAAGGATCGACCAGTTCGCTAATATATCCCCATTTTTCACATTTGCAGGGATGCTGACGCTGGCAGGCATGGGGACGCGGAAAGAAGGTGTGACGCAGGCTGCCTCTCCAACAACACCATACAAAAGTGCAGATGAAGCGAATATTAGCGAAAGAAAACAATTACAAGATCTGAGAGTTTTTTCGATTAATTTATATACTTGCATGATAACGATAACCCCGTTATAAAAGTTTCTTAAGAATCATATTAAAGCCCAGCCACCGCCTTACTTTTATGCGAATAAAAAATAGCAAAAAATTGGCGTTTTAATCTTCGCACTGTGCATTTAATCGTTCCTGCACTGGAGCACTATTACCACGAGCTTTGGCCTTCAAGCGATAAGTAATCTTACAAACTTTGTCTTCTTTGCCTTCTTTAGTGACAGATAAAACGCCCTGATCACTATTGACTCTTGCAAAAATCTGACCACCTTGCCCGACCACACCGACATTCTTAGCTTGTTCATCGTAAACAGTGGCGCCAAAGGGTAGTGCTTTACCATCTGATTGGAGGGCGTTGATGAGTAGAGCCCTGCCCGTGGTGGTAGCGAATTTGACCATTACAATGGCACCAGAGCGTGGAACTACTTCTTTGCTTGTGCTTTGCAGTTCCACATCGTCAGAAATACCTTTTGGATCAATTTCCAGATTATTTATCCGATATGCACTTAAATTCGATACAACCGCTTGGCCAGCGCTATCAAGCCTTACACCTGGAGAACTACTGACACTGGCTCCCGCCGCCTCGGGCGCATCAATAATTGCCAAAGAATCACCAAGCGGCTGTCCAAATGTAATACCAGCTGGGTGCGCGACAACAGAACCATTGGCCCCCATGGAAAATTGGTCAGACTCACTGCCTTTGCTCAACGACGCACTAAGTTTCGATACTGAAGTGTTATATTGAGTGTAAACGCCAACATCGCTACTTGCAGTACTATTTTTTGGCCGATCGTGGCTTGCGCTTATACCATAATTTAATGCTTGATCATCTCCCGCTGACCCGCTCAAAGTACTTTGCGCGCTCGCGCCACCATCACTACTCGCGCTTACAGACGAACTTACGTAAGATCGGCTCCCCCGAGTTGAAGAACCTATTGGCAACGAAATATTAAACATATACTGGGAAGAATCGTTCCCATACATATCCTGAGTTCGCGATGCGCTAACGCCTGCAGAACCCCAACTGAAGTTTTTGCTTACCCCGCCCTGAAACTGCTTGTCGGTACCTGAGCTATTCCAATAATTCTGTACTGAAGTATTGAGGTACAGGTAGGAAGAATCACCGACGTTCTGACTAATATTCAACTGAGCCTTGCTGCGAGCATGCCGTATGGAGTCAACGGAGGTTTTTCTATTTCCAAGACTTTTGAGCATGTCTTGGGCATTCAGAGCGTCACTCATACCAAAATAGCCGTCTGTGGAATAACGGTATGCAGCAACGGTAAAGTTTGTACCAGTGCTTTGAACAATTTTATTGTATGTAAGGCGTGCGGATTGACCGGTAAAAATCTTTTCTGCAAGAACAGTTTTCGACACTGTTACGTCGGCCCCAAATGCGCCATATTGACTATTGAGCACGCTCCCAAAAAGGACCGAGTTATAGTCCTGCGCAGCGGATATACCGGTATAGCCTGTAATCAAATTATTCAGACCACGCTGATAGGTTGCTTGAGTAATCCAAGGCTTACTACCGTATGCTAGCTCGCGTGCTTGTCCTGCGGTTGTTGTATAGCGAGAGGCGCCCTCACGCAAAGAACGATTTACGGACGAAAATGGAACGATAAACGTATTTTTTTGGCCATCAGCTTCCGTTACGGTAACACTAAGATCCCCACTGCCACTGGCCGGGTTAATATCAGTTATTTCGAACGCACCGGGTGCGACTACCACTTCCTGAATGATAAAGCCATTTTGTGTTATCGTTACCAGCGCATTACTCTGTGCAACGCCACGTATTACGGGCGCATAACCACGTTTCGAATCTGGTAACATTCTATCGTCCGTAGTTAAGCGAACGCCCCGCGCTGAGACAGAATCGAAAAGCTCACCATCAGTAAATGTATCACCAGCAGTAAATTGCGAACTGATTGAGTCAATGTCACGCTGGGCGTAACTTTCAATTACTTGATGGGCTCCACCAGCATTTTTATCCCAGTTTAAAGATGAGCGCTGACGTAAACGCCAATTGCCAAAATTTGCACCATATGTTAAGCCAGCATAGGCTGCGCTATTATTGGTCATCTGGTTACTACTACGATAATAACTGGTATTGTAATCGATGAACGCTGCGTTCACGCCTGCATCTCTACGGTCAGGATTCACATAACCCTGTGGACGATTTAACAGGGAAGCCTGAGGAATGCTAATATCAAGCTTTTGGTCGGAGCTATTATAGTGATAAGTGGCATTGTCAATGCGACCAAAAATAGAATTGTGATTATCTGTATTGTCGCTGGCGTAAATTTTATCTACATCAACACCCAGTATTCCAAGCAGCTCTCTGGTTAAATCAGGTTCCGCCTGGCTTGTGATTTTACCGGGTATGAAACTTACATCGTATCGCCCAGACGCGACTCCATTAACACTAATATCAACGCTATAAATCCCTACATCGACTGGATTACCCTGACTATATCTATCTACATTAAGAGACCTTGCACCTGCACCCCACAACATGTCGCTATCGAAGCTAGCAAGCTTGTCTGATACATCGTACCCCATGGTTCCTGCAGAGACTTCTTGTGTAGACCAGGCAAAGAGAATACTTACACTTATAGCGTTTAACATAAAGCACTGTAGTGTTGAGTAGTTATTCTTTCGCATAGGATAAGAAAACATATAGGAAACTCACAAGAACAAAGCATCACACATATGGGGAGTAATCGAACAATGCTTTTGAGGACTAACGAATGGCAAATATTTCTTACGCGAAAAGATAAATTCGCGCGCCTACCTTTTTTAAATCCTGAGCGAGAGTTGCAAGCCCTGTTATTGTGGCAGTGACTGCTTAAACTCCTCAACTGCTCCGTAATCATTGACGGCGGAAAAAACGACCTGCATTTCTTTCGTTGGTGTGAATACACTATTAAACTTTAATATTCTACGTTCGCCTGGAGGGATCATGCTGTTGTCTAAATTTAGCTCTACAGATACATTTTTTACCTTTGCTGCGCTAATCGTCAAATAGTAAGGGCCAGGATTGAAAGCTTCCAAGCACCAAGCATCGGCATTTTTAGTAAGGCGCCACTGCATATTCGCCGCTGCTTTTTCTTGTTCTACATTTAGCCCTACCGGGCGATAAAAAAGCTTGACTCTGCTACGAAAGGATATTTTTAATTTGTTTTGCCCGTCATTTGACGATGACGGAACTTCCAGTACGTTCAACCAAAACACCGACTCCTTGTCTTGTGGTAGTGTCTTTTGGTCAGTGTAACGGACGCGAAGTGTTTGCCCTTGATGACCATCTACCCGAGCGATAGGTGGCGTCATAATAAACGGTGCTTTTGATGTTTCTGGCGTACTTTGAGGGTTACCGTCGTCTATCCATGACTGGATCAACAGAGGAGCTTCTCCTGTATTATCTAGCTTTACGGTCACTTCCCTCTGGTCAGAAGGGTAAATTACTCGAGTGCCACTGATAACAATTGCGGCCTGAGCGGTCGCTAAAAGTAGGCTTCCAACCAAGAACAGCCCATGAAATAAGTATTTCGAAGTGGAAATAGCGCTCATTAAACTTTCTCTTTAGGAGGTTTAAACTTATTTCTTGATGAGCCGCCGGAACGGCTCATCAATATTCAGTTTAGAAATAAACTACCGAGTAAACTACGCTCGACGTTACGGTACCTGTCCCTGGAGTAGCGCTTGTCGCATAATATTTAACGGTGTAAGGAAGAGTTGCAGTACCTGCAGGCGAAGTACCAGTCAAAGGCAAGTACGCGCTAGCAGGTACCACACCAAGGTTCAGTGGGGTAACGGCGTTTGCTCGGTAGATAGCCAAATCAACGCCCGTTGCGGCGCCGGTGTTGTTCAGGCGGCCGGCGGCATTCACGTTCATGCCTGGTTCAAAAAGTACAGCAACACCACCACCAGCAACTGCAGCACCAGTACAACCAGTCACGGAAATATTAAAGTTGGTGTCGCCTGCAGTACTGTTAATACCGCTAAGAGCAGTTTTGGAGATTGTTGGCAGTGTTACTGTCGAGATGCCAGTACCACCGTTAGCGGTTACAGAGCAGGTGACATCTTGAATTTTACCTGTGAAATTGATGGTACCGTCAGACGCTTGGGTCGACATAGCAATCATGCTCGCAACAGCGGCAACTACGAACGGGAACTTAATCATTTATTACTCCAAGGATAGATTGATAAAACATTTCAAAGCTTACAGCTCACTACTACTAGTTAGTGTTAGACCCACAAACCGTTAGCTGCGACCATTAGAAACGTTATGATCTATTTTTGGAATGAGAATTGTCTTAAAAAGGCTCAACCTACGTATTCGGCTTTCGCCGTATAAAGATGTACCATAAAATTCGCCCAGGGCAAGTCAGCAAAAAAATGGCTACCCCTGCGGCGCCTTTGTTGTGGATCGTTTTGATTCGCTAGCGTTGTATCACTGGTTCGAACAGGGTCAATAATAGAGGACCAGAGCAACTTGGAGGTTAATGTACAACTGATGGCAACGTCGAGATGTAAACTTACACCGGAGGCGATGATCCTCTCTAATCGAGGTCGCTTGTACCGCATGTTCTTTCGGCTTGAGATTAAAAGGTAAAAATTTGGTCGATATGAACCGGCGAGCGTCCTCCTAAATATACACCCTAAGAAACATACTTCTCCAGTAACGAAAAAGATCCCCATCAGTTGAAAAATTTACGCCAAAGGTAAGATACACGCGTCGAGACCCTTGGTTACATCAAAATATTTTAGCCTTCGAGGCATCCACATCGTTACTACCATCTGTTGTAACATGAACGTAAGTCTCACCCTGGCACCTTGCAGACCAGCCTAGAAATGCAGGGATAGCTGATTGATTACGGTCGTTTTTCATAAAAATCATAAAAATCAGAAAAATCTCATATATAAAAGCATCACATATATATAGATTCAATATCCGGAGGACAGTATGTAAACCTAACCTTCCAATCCTGAGGTGATTTGAAATGACGCAGAAAACCATACGTATACTCATTGCAGATCAGCAACACTTGCGACGCCTACATATCGAAAAGATGCTAAACCAACTTGGCTGCCATCGTATAGCAACGCTTAATTCGTTCGAAGAAGTCGTTGCCGCAACTTTGCTACCAGGCACGCCGTTCGACCTTGTGATTATTAATATGGATAATAAATCACAAATAAATAAAATTAAACATTACTGCCGAAACAACCCGCTGATACGTAAAGCCGTTTTTTATTACAACGAGTTCCCTGAGCTACAGGCCAATCATATAAGAAAGCTTTACTAAACAAGCTTGTAAGCACTAGGCGGAGAGTAGACGCCGCTTAAAAACCTTGAGTGCTTCCAAGCCATTTGATGAGCAAATCCCGGCGAACTCTAAAAAGGCTCTAAAAAATTTAGGTCTATTTGAATTATAGCGTTTTGAATTTTATAAAAAACGATATGGAATTACTAATCATTAACGTAAAAATCACGTCTGAGAATTTTCTAATATTCTCCTCTATTCAGAATTTTCTCAATAAAAAATTACCGTAGATCTCTAGCATAGCGCTATGACTACACAATCCAATCTGTTGCAAATCAACGCCTCATTTTCCGGTTTTCGTACTCCGGTTGTTCTATTACGGTTGCTTACCCTTAGCCTTTATTCCTGTATCACAATCATCGCCTGCACAATCATGTATTGGTCGATAACGGATACGCTTTCCAATTATCGTCGCCAGATGAACGAAGCGGCCTTCAATGCACAGTATTTTGTCACGCAACAGGACCGTTTGTTGAAATCTATTTCGACATCAACTGTACATAACATGGGATCGGCACTGGTATCGGATTTTGAGAAGCCCCGTTCTCTAGATGGTGGTCAGCTACGCCGATTTCCTCTAGAACACGATGGCATGCACCATCAATGGACGCTTATTTTAACCGACCGCGACTTGGTAGATATCGATAGCACTCAAAACAAACTGATCTACCTTTCCCCCGACCAGAGCGAGATTAGTAAGCTTTTTATATCAGATATATTTGGCGCTGAACTTAAATTGGACACCTCTTTTAATGGGCGCTGGGATCAAGATGAAGCACAGGAACTTTTAAACCAGAGTACAGGTATGAAAGCGCTCTGGCTTTCCACGTCAGATGGGAACTCAAAAAAAATATACCTACTGCGAAACGTCAATGATTTCAATACTGGAGACGGTTGGCTAGGTTTGGAGCTCAGTCAGATTGAGCATGCGTTTACCCCTTCAAATAGGTATCAAGGTAAGTATGTCCTTTATGATGCTGCTGGTGTGGCAGTGCTACACAGCGCCTCTTGGAATATTCCCGAAGCGCTATCGTATTTCCAGGCCACAGAAGATACTTTCGGAATAAAATGGAAGCATGGCCTACCTGACTACATAATACTGAACAAATCAGTGGGCGGCTCTGGGTGGAGGCTGGTTTATTATCTTCCAACGACGCAGTTGCTTCACGACACTTTGCTACCGTTGTACGGAACAACTCAGTCAACTCTCCTGCTGTGTTTCGGCATTTTTCTAGGCGCCCGCTACGTTCGTCGGCACTTGGTAGAGCCCGCCGCTCGTTATCACCATGCGCTATCGGAAAGTGTCTCTCTCAATAGTCGGATCATTGAGGTGGCTCCTGTGGGTCTGTGTCTCATTCGATGCGATACCGGTTCGTTGATACTGTCGAATGAGTCGGGCCGAACGTGGCTCGCTTTGATTCCCGAGCGGCTGAGGGGGATTATCAGCAGCTACCAAAACGGCATCCATACAATTGAACACGAATTATCGGATGGCCGCTTTATACAATTGACTTGCGCACCCATCGGTTACAGCGGCACAGCTGCAGTACTGTGCTGCATGAGCGATGTGACGGAATTCAAACGAACTGCACAGTCGATGCTGCTGGCTAAGAATCTGTCTGACCAAGCGAGCCGTGAAAAGACGCTTTTCCTAAGCACCCTTAGCCACGAAATCCGCACGCCCATGTACGGCATCTTAGGTTCTTTGGAAATGCTGCGTACCACTCAGTTGAGTGCCCAGCAGAATGATTACTTAGAAGCATCGCAGCAAGCTTCTTCTGCGTTGATGCGAACTATTAACGACAGTCTCGATATGTCATTGATCGATTCAGGTCGGTTGGTCTTGAATAAAGAATCATTCTCCCCTGTTCATTTGGTGGAAGAGGTGGCTCTTAACTACTCGGCCCGCGCTCGGAGTAAAGGACTGCAGTTATATGTAACCCTGGACCCAAGTACACCAGACAGAGTTATTGGCGATGGTGGACGTATTCGTCAAATTCTCAATAACTTGTTGAGTAATGCGATTAAGTTCACTGAGTCCGGGCATGTGATTCTTCGCCTGCATTGTGAACGCGAAGTTGATAATAACTGCCATCTACGTTTTCAAGTAGCCGACACGGGTCCGGGGATCGCTGATGAGTTCCAGCCGAAGTTGTTTGAGCCTTACTACCGCGTCCCCGGCAGGGTAAGTCAAAATACTCCCGGAACCGGGTTGGGGCTTGCTATATGCTCTAGATTGGCGCGCATGATGTGTGGCAGTTTAGAGGTATTCAGCGAACCAGGTCTAGGGTCAAGCTTCGACTTGAGCTTTGTCGTGGCTCAATGTTCCACGCCCTCGAAGCCTAAGCTGCTGATCCCGGATATCACACCAGTTTATGTATATGGCGATGTACCAGAGGTGGTGCAGAACCTATGCCAATGGCTTCACCGCTGGGGGTTTTTAGCAGCCACTTATACCGAAGGCGTCAATGTTAGAACGAATACATCTGTACTGGTAGAAGCCTTCTTGGGAGCGTCTAAGCCGGTTGCCTGGAGCGGCTCGCGAGTGATAATTCGCGCTCCAGGTATTCAACCGTTACAACGCCAAGCTAGTAGTAGCTGGATCGTCCGTACCTTCAACCTCGATAGCCTGCTTGGTGCCGTGATCCAGGCGCAGACAGGGATTGTCACGGAAATGCGTTTGTCACCCGCTCGTGATCGGGTGCTCAAGATGAATCTGAAGCTGCTCACGGTAGATGACAGTCCCATGGCACTGCAGGTGATTCTTCAGCAAACCACTTATCTGGGTAATGAGGTGGTGGCTGTCAAAAATGCTGATGATGCCTTAAAGCATGCAGACCTGATGTCCTTCGATGCGGTGTTGACCGATTTGCAAATGCAGCACATAGACGGCCTTGCTTTCGCTCGCACACTCCGCGAGCGTGGTTTTCTTGGACCAATCATAGGCATCAGTGGTGAGACGTCTCCAGAAATTAGAACTTGCTGCGAATCAGCGGGTATTCATCACCTACTAGTTAAACCAGTGCCTCTCGATGCGCTTTTCGAGGTACTTCAATCAGTTAAGAGAAATGTAAAATGATCATTTTCAAGACAATTCGTATTCTCGTGCTGGACGACCATCCAGTCCTCTGTATCCGGGTCAAGAGAATGCTTGAATATGCTGGGTTTGAGACGGTGCATACAGCACCTGACGCACGTCAAGCGCTGAACATGCTCCAGCATCAGGAATACGATCTGGTGTTGCTGGATTTGCAAATGCCCGATATGGATGGTGTACAGTTCATCAACGCCCTGAGCGGTATCAAACGGGCGCCAATCCTGGCGATCGTGTCTTCCTGTTCAAGACGCCTGATGAACAGCGTCAGCATGATGGCAAAGGAGAAAGGCTTAGCGGTATTGGGTACTTACCCCAAACCTCTGGACGCGTCGCACATTCAACATATTTGCACGACTCTAAGCACCGGGCAAAGTGGCACGACACGGATAAAATCCGAACACGAACCGATTTTCGACCGTGAAACGCTCGAGTTGGCAATCTCCCGCCGTGAACTGCATGCACGATTTCAGCCACGCAAATCACTAGCTACCGGCAAGACTATCGGTGCAGAGGCACTTGTGCGTTGGCAGCGGCCAGCGTTCGGTTTGCAGATGCCGGATTCGTTTCTTGCGTCGATCACACGTCACTCACTGGATCGCGACCTATTGTTTCTAATGCTTGATGACGCTATCAATGCTCAAAAGCACTGGCATTCATTAGGCCACCGAATCATAGTATCCGTGAACCTGCCAACCGGTTTGCTAGATGACCCAGATCTACCGGATCAGTTACATCATGTAACCTCAAGCGCAGGCATAGCGGCCAGCGATATCTGCTTCGAGTTGCTGGAGACTGAGATGCCCGTATCCGCTGGTCAATATCACATGGGCGCGAGCCGCCTGCGTCTGAAAGGCTTCGGCTTGGCACAGGATGACTTTGGCATGGGCTATAGCTCTCTGTACGGCCTGATTTCGACGCCATTTACTGAGATGAAGATTGACCGCCACTTCGTCAATGGCGCCGCAGCCGATGAGTCCCGCGCAGCTGCGCTGATGGCTGCGGTGCAGCTGGGCCGGCAGTTAGGGCTTGAAGTTGTAGCCGAGGGTGTAGAAACGTTTCGAGACCTTGAGTTTCTCCAAAGCATCGGCTGCGACAGCGTACAAGGGTTCCTTATTTCACCAGCCCTAGAGCCCGATGCCTTTACACAATTTTTGGGGCGTAGAGCTACGCCGCCGTTTTCACAACCGACCAGGCCATTTCCCTTATGCAAGACGCCCCATTAAGACGCATTGCACAGAACTTCCGGCGGTTGAATAGTCTATTGTTCGGAATTCTGCCGCTAATATTGATAATGGGCAGCGTGTTGTTTGCAGGGTTTCAGCGAGTAATCAATCAGGAGCAAGAGCGGATTGCCGTGGATTTTTCCCTGCTAACTCTTTATCTGGCTGAACAAGAAACGTTTCTTAAACGTCTCGATCATAACCGGATACTTGAATTCAGCAAGGAAACGGACCAGTCGACGCAAGTTTTCAGGGTCATGGATCAGCAGTTGGCGCAGAATGCTACTGTATTTAGAAGCTCTACTTCATTAGAAGACACACCGTTTAGTTTGATTTGCGAGAGTATTTCTTCGTGCCCACTGGATAACGTGGGGGCTGCACATTTGGGTCGTTACCTTGCTGATATCTATTCCAGCTTTTGGGTGCAATCAGGCTATCCAGCATCAACGTTGATGTTAGTGAATACCGATAAGGGGACCACCTATACCGTCCCCCTTCTGGGCAGTGTAAACCCGAGAATGCCGGCGTCTCTCGTCATGGCAGCTATCGCTACGATACGGGCTAATGCACCGGTGGATGATGAGATTCGTTGGACCGGGCTAACAAATTTTCCCGATTATATGATTACTTACACGCTCATCCACAATCCTGATCTTGAGAACAGTGCCGACAATACCTATGCGGCGACACTGACGTATCGTAACCGCATCAATATTTTTTCTACGCCTCTCAAGCGACGTTTTTACGATGAATATTGGTTGGAGAGCCTACACAACGGTCTGCTATTGGGGGACCGGCCCCTGCCGGATGTTGCTGATGAGGTAAGTTATCGTACAGAAGGGCTGGTTTTTAAGATCGACGATGACAGCAAAAAGTGGACTGCCTACTACATGCTGTCATACAAAAACTTACTTCGAGGCCATTACTGGCTGCTAATTGGAATTATCACAATATTGATACTCAGCCCGGTGGCCGGCTGGTTTTACGTGCGCTGGTACCAACGGCGCGTGATCGCGCCTGCACAGCAAGCCCATAGGCAAGTCGTGGAAAGTGACGAATTCAGCCGCATCCTGCTGGAAACATCTCCTATCGCCCTGTGCGTGTTGAGCTGTGAGAAGCGCCTGATCATCTTCGCCAACAGCCTGGCATTAAAGTGGTTTGATATCCAGGTCGGGGGCAGGCTGCAAGACAGTACGTTGCACGCCTCACTGCTGGAACAGATCCTCCAAGCCAAGGAGTCGGGGGCGGTCGAGTGCTACCAGAGTCCCAATGGTAACTCCTTCTATATCGCTTTCACTCCGACCCGATACCGCAACCAGGATGTAGTCATCAGCGCCTTCGTCGACCTTAGTGTGAGGACTCGACTCGAACAAGAATTGACTCAGGCGAAATTGACTGCGGACAAAGCCAGCAGTGCAAAATCTGTATTCCTCGCGACGATGAGCCACGAGATCCGCACACCGCTCTATGGCGTACTCGGGTCTTTGGAGTTGATGGGGCTTACCAACCTTGACTATGAGCAGAAGCAGTTGCTCGATCGGATCCAAATTTCATCCGAACTACTGCTTCAGATCATCAGTGATATTCTCGACATCACCAAGATTGAATCTGATCAACTCGTTCTTGGAGAGCAAGTTTTCGACCCTAGGATGTTGATACAAAGTTGCATCGCCGCACATATTGCTATGGCTCAGAAAAAAGATCTGCTGCTTTTCTCCAGCATTGATCCGGCATTGCCAGCAGCGTTGATGGGAGATACCGGGCGTATCAGACAGATCCTGACTAACCTCATCAGCAATGCGATCAAGTTTACATACTCAGGACATATCATCGTTCGCGCTCGTGTCGAGCCGGGGCTCAGTGGACATGTATTACTTACGCTGCAAGTGTCTGATACTGGAGTTGGAATAGGCAAAGATGAACAGAAGGCGTTGTTTACGCCCTTCCATCAGGTCGACGCGGACTCCCACACGATACAAGGGGCTGGTTTAGGTCTTTCGATCAGCGCCAGACTGGCAAAACTTATGGGTAGCGAAATCCGCCTAACGAGCGAGAAGGGATTGGGAAGTAGCTTCTCATTGCAGTTTGCTTTGCCTATTGCTTCCGAGCACCACACCACGCCGCAACCCGTTCTGAACGGAGCTCGTGTCTTCGTTTGCAGTGCTCATCACGAACTGACAGATAACCTGTGTCAGTGGCTGAACAAATGGGGGGCTCAAGCCAGTAAATTTGACGAGACTGCGCCCGATACCGAGTCTGCCGGTATCCTCGTGAGTTTGTTTGAAGGCAGCGCATCAGTGCCCTTACGAGCTGTCCATGGTCTTACGAAGATAAGTCTCGGGGGGACTTATGGACGGCTCAATGAAAATTTTGTCGATGTCTGCGACTATGCTGCTATCGGTTTTGCCATTGAGAATACTCTCCATGGCGAATCAATCATCGGCCGAATAAAGCCGGCTCCGAATTTGCTGAGTAACCACCTTTTACCACCGCTGCACCTAAATGTGTTGGTTGCTGAAGACAACGAGATCAACCAAGCGACCTTGGGCTATCAGCTCAAACAGTTGGGCTGCCAGAGCACTCTCGCAGCCGATGGCGCCGAAGCACTCGACCTCTGGAAAATTGGTAACTACGACGTTCTGTTAACCGATGTAAACATGCCGCGCATGAATGGGTACGAACTTGCAGGCAAGCTGCGTGCCCAACAAGATGATCGTCCCATTATAGGTATAACTGCCAATGCGATGAGCGATGAGGAAGATCGCTGCAAGGCTGCTGGAATGGATGCTTGTCTGGTCAAACCGGTGCAACTGCGGACGCTGTGGGATAGCCTGGCACAGCTTTCAAGTTTCGATGTCGAAAACGACAAAGAGACGCTGAAGGGGCTTCCACAACCAAGACAAGATCCAGATAGCCTACCGAGGGATTTAAGGGATATTTTCATTAGTACCATGTCCATGGATTTGGTTAAGCTAAAAGCAGCAATCCATGAGAAACAATACGACCTTATTTTTAGTCTACTGCACCGAATCCGAGGTTCTCTGGCGGTGGCAGGGTACGAGTCACTGATTCAGCAACTTGAAGCATTCGGAGACAGTCTGCGCGCCGCAGGTTTAACGGACGATATATACATGCAAAGTATCGAGTTGCTGCTAGTTCTAGAGCAAGTCAGCCAATCCGACAGTACCTTCTTGGTATAGCTGTCGGAAGTCTTTTCTGAAATGGATGAACCGTAAATGAAAACAATTCGTGTTTTGCTTGCCGACGATCATCCGCTGGTACTTGCAGCAGTCAGCAATTTATTAAACAACTCTCGTGATTACGAGGTAGTAGCGGCTGTTACCACTCCGAGTTCGCTGATCAGTGCGCTTTTAGCCACCCCATCAATTGATGTGGTGATCACCGACTATTTTATGGCTGGGGACGAGAAATTCGGGGACGGCATCAGGCTAATTAATTACTTGACCCGTCACTTTCCAAACGTCCATGTGATAGTTTTGACAATGATGTCCAACGCTATGATTATATCTAAGCTGTATGAAATTGGTGTTTGCTCAGTTCTGCTTAAACGGCATGACATGCGTGAGGTTCTCATTGCCCTAAACAGCGTTTCTCGAGGACGTATTTACCATCCCCCTTGCATTGAGCAAGACGAGCCGCTCAATGCTACTCCTCGCTCAACGACAAACAGTATTAGCCAACTAACGCCCAAAGAATACGAGGTTTTGCGACACTTCATGCGCGGAGAGTCAATGACTCAAATAGCCGCCAACTTGAAGCGTAGCGTTAAGACTATTAGCGCTCAGAAAATCTCAGCGATACGTAAATTGAATTTAGACAGTGACCAAGCATTGGTGGCATTTTGTATCGAGTCTGGCGAGTTTCAATAGTGCGTAAAATATTATCTAGTCTGCGCACCACACATTACATTCCAGATGCCCCAGAAAATTAACGGGCACTTATTTTCCAAATGGGGTTCCGTGTGTCTTTCAAACACGCGGAAAGATAAAACACCTCCAATAATAGTTCAAGCGCTAGTCTTAACCCCCTGAACGCCTGCCAACTTCTCGCAACTAGTAATTTAACTTATTAGAGGGATGGGGTTGATTAATAGTGCTTTTATTCCTACCCTATATAGCTTTTCACTAGTTCTTTTGTGGTGAGCTGGCTAATTAGATATCTATAATCCAAGCTTGCTTATCAGATTATTCCTAAAGACAAAGGCGCAGTTAGTAGTCTAGCCTAGCAGTTGTTTTTTTACGCCTTCCCATTTCGGACCTTAACGGTACGCCTCGGAGTTGAGCGAACTTCTTCTTTTTATTATCTGGTGAGTAAATTTTAATATGCATGATTTTTTTGGGATGTTGTTTGTTATCTTTTGTCTGGTCGTCGTCGCCTGCTGTTATATTGAGTCTCAGAGTGATCGTTAACCATAAGCTGTGCCTTATGAGCATTGGCACAGCTCTCGCAGTACCTGAAAATGGTACAACCATCAAGCCTAAGATATCTATACCAGCGATACCAATGCGAACTTAGCGAATTAGAAGCAGCGGCGTACAGGGCCTCCCTACTTAAAACATCACTTCTAATGTAGTATCCATAACTGAACTTATAGACCGACTGGGGATTTTAACGGAGCAAGCGATAAAGCTAGAGGAGTATGCTTGCAAATTTTGCGACCAACTGAGTGTGGCTCTCATAGATAACACGAGATCTGAGATTGCAAATCAAAAACTGGATGTTGCATTTCTAGAAAGATTCAAGCGCGAAGTTACTGAGGCGATTGGATCATCCGCAAAGAAATTTTATTTGTTCAAACGATTAACATTCGGCGAATGTGTCGCCAATAGTTAAAACTTTAGTCTCCCGCGCGAAGCTTTTCTTTAGGAAAACGATACCTATCACGTCTTCGACACATAAGACTCCGGTGGTGGTCGTGCCAGAGTTCAGGCGAGCTGAAAATCCGACTTTTTCAACAGAATCGACCCAGGCTGTGTGAAAACACGCTAAACAACTCGACAACAGAGAGTCGCGAGGGGTTGCCTATGGAATCAGCGGGCGGAAGCGCGAATAGCTTAGTCAGTGACATAAAAGTTCCTAATGCCGTATGGGCCGCGTCAGCGGCCCAAACGACTACTAACTGGCGAGCTAAGTGGCTGGGTTCACGCCCTAATCGCCGCAAGCAGTCCTGCGATGCCGAAGATGCTCATCATTCGTTGCTCACCCTCGGTAGGGTTTTGGTCGGGAAGTGGGTACTTCCCATCCAATACTTGAGCGCTCCAAAAAGGATGTTCAACGGCCTGTCGACGAACCCTCATCATCGCTGGATCATGTTCTAGCCGAACTTGCATTGCATCGACTACAGCCTCATGTTCCCAGCGTTTCACACGGCGCTGCTTACCCGTCGTACGTTGCTTTTGCATTGAGCAGGACTGGCAGCCCGAGAAGTAGTAACAATGCAATAACATGCCTTCTTCCATCGACGAATGCCGCCTGGTTAGTAGCTGCTCCGCAGGACATCGATACTCGTCCGATGCCGCAAGATAGAGGAAGCCCTGCTTACCAAATCGGCCTTCGGCTTTGCTGCCAGATGTGAGGGTTTCGGTACGAAGGTAGTAATGCCCGCTTGCTCGCAAGCAAGGATTTCCAGGCCTTCGTAGTAGCCTCGGTCGGCCATCACCGTTAGCGATTCAGCCTCGATATCTACACGCGCTTGGCAGGCTTCACCGGCTCTATCGTTGACCAATCGGTGGTACCGAAAGGGAATGCCGTGAGATCCATTGTTGCCTCGACATGCAATAAATGCGAACCGTAACCATCTGGCAGTCGTGCCGATAGACACAGACGGTCTGCATTTATGGGATCCAGGTGCCGCGAACCCGCGACGGGCGGACGAGCCATCTCACCGTTGCTTCTGGTTTAGCGTACTAGCGGTGGTTGCGATAGCGTTCGGTCAAGGACTGCACGAGGGTGACGTAGGATTGCGTCTCGGCGTAGGGAGGCACCCCGTTGTACTCGACCACGGACGCTTCGCCAGCGTTATAGCCTGCCAATGCCAGCACCTGGTTGCCGTTGAAGCGCTTGAGCAACCAGGCCAGGTAGCGCACGCCGCCACGAATGTTCTGTCGTGCGTCGAACGGATCGTCCACGGCGAAGCGCTCGGCGGTGGCGGGCATCAGCTGCATCAGCCCCTGCGCGCCGGCCTCGGAAATGGCGTTGGGGCGAAACGCCGATTCAGCATGAATCACTGCGCGGACCAGCGCCCTGTCGACACCGTAATGCCCCGAAGCGGCTTCGATCTCCTGCCGATAGGAATCAGTGTCCAGGCGCAGTGAGGCGACCTTGAAATCCTTCGGCACCCTGCACAGATAGCAACCCTTGATGAAATAGAGCTCAAGGACATTGACCCGTGCGGAGATCCCTATGGGGCGTCGGCTTACATATTGACGAATACCCTTGTGCATGAAGGTGAACACCCGAACCCGCACCGCGGCTGAATCGTTGTCCTGCACAAGCTGTGGCAGATTAGTCGCCTTGGTGCCGACACCGGACATGCCATTCTGGCGAGTGCAGCGGGCGTTGGTGATGGCTTGGCTGGTGTAGCTGATGGCTCCGTCACCGGCTTGGCACTTGAACATGGCGCTGGCGCACAGTGGAGCGGCCAGCAAGGCCAGCTCGATGCAGCCAGGAAGACTCTTGCGAACCCATCGCCGTGCTCTGGAACTCATCACATCGCTCCGCGCCTCGGGCACTTGGCCCGGGCGCTACCTTTGGAGGGCCTATTCTGCTCGACGCGCCTTTTGTTCTGATAGTTATACCCCTTGTAACCGGCACTGGAACGTGCGTTGACGTACGGGCTACCCGCATTCCCAGGCAAGGCTCAGGCGTGATGTTTTCCTGGTTCCGTTGAACCCCGCCGCCACGCGCCGATCTAGCCTCCGCTGTCACCTTTCGTTGGTGTCACAGCCGAGCCTGCCAACAGGCCGCCTATTGAACTCACTGCCGGTGATGTACGTCGCTTGTCCGAGGCCAGTAACAGCGCCACGGAAAAACTGACGCTGGAGCAGGCTATCGCCACAGGCGAGCTGAAAGTCGATGGCAAACGCGGCCAGCTCGATGACGTTGCGTTCTGGTTCAACATCCCACGCCATGAAGCATCCCTGATGTTGTGAAACACGCGGTTGCAATCCACCGGGACGAGCGTCCTGCACAGACCACCGATTTCGCTCAAAACACCTGTTGCTGTCCAGCAAACGTCAAACACTTGGGGTTGGCCAGTCATGAAGGTTGGCGTCGCTGCGCTTACCTTCTGCGCTCTTTGCGACTCAAGATAAAAAAGGAAACGTCAGATGACACGCATACGAAAGTGGCTACCGCAGCTCGCGTTGGTAACAGCTGCGATGATCGGGCTTTCGGCAACCGCAGCAGCTGCCGATAAACCCAATATTCTGGTGATATTCGGCGATGACATTGGGCAGACCAATATCAGCGCCTATTCCATGGGCGTTGTGGGTTACAAGACGCCGAACATAGACCGCATCGCCAACGAAGGCATGATGTTTACCGACTACTATGCGGAGAACAGTTGCACCGCCGGTCGTTCGAGCTTCATTACCGGGCAGTCGCCGCTGCGTACCGGCTTGACCAAAGTAGGATTGCCGGGTGCCCCGATTGGCATTCAAAAACGTGATATCACCATCGCTCAGGCACTCAAGTCCCAAGGCTACGCCACCGGCCAATTCGGCAAAAATCACTTGGGCGACAAGGACGAATACCTGCCGACCCATCACGGTTTCGACGAGTTTTTCGGCAACCTGTATCACCTCAATGCCGAAGAGGAACCCGAGCGTCCGTACTGGCCGAAGGACGATCCGGATTTTGTCAAAGCCGCTTCACCGCGCGGGGTCATTCATAGCTACGCCGACGGCAAGATCGAAGACACCGGCGCGCTGACCGCCAAACGCATGGAAACCATCGACGACGAAACCACCGCGGCGGCGCAATCCTTTATCCAGAAGCAGGTCAAAGCCGACAAGCCTTTCTTCGTCTGGATGAACACCACGCGCATGCATGCGTTTACTCACGTGCGCGAATCCAATAAAGGCCTGAGCGGCATGCCCGGCAACGATTACGCGGACGGCATGCTTGAGCACGATGGCGATGTGGGCAAGTTGCTGAAAACCCTCGACGACTTGAAAATCGCCGACAACACCATCGTCGTCTACACCACCGACAATGGTCCGAACCAGTTCACCTGGCCGGATGCGGCGACCACGCCATTCCGTAACGAGAAAAACTCCAACTGGGAAGGTGCCTTCCGGGTACCGGCAATGATTCGCTGGCCAGGCAAGATCAAGGCCGGCGAAGTCGCCAACGGCATGTTCTCAGGACTGGACTGGTTCCCGACATTGCTCGCGGCAGTCGGGGATACCGAGGTGAAGGACAAGTTACTCAACGGCTGGGCGCCGGTTGCGGGCGGCACCCAGTTCAAAGTCCATCTCGACGGCTACAATCAGCTGCCGTACCTGACCGGGCAACAGCCGAAGACAGCACGCAATGAGTTCTATTACTTCAATGATGACGGGATGCTGGTCTCCATGCGTTTCGGTGACTGGAAAGCCGTCTTCGCCGAACAGCGTGCCCCGGGTGGCTTTGAAGTCTGGAGCAACCCGTTCACACCACTGCGGGTGCCGAAAATCTTCAACTTGCGCATGGACCCTTATGAACGTGCAGACGTGGTTTCCAATCAGTATTACGACTGGAGCGCCAAGCATATTTACCTCATCAGCATGGCCACGATGAAGGCAGCAAAGTTCCTGCAAACCTTCGTTGAGTATCCGCCCAGCCAGAAACCCGCGAGCTTCAGCATCGACCAGATTCGTGCAGCCGTCGACGCGAAAATCGAACAGCAACAGAAAGCTCAATCCGCACAGTAATCCGCAGCGCCGCTCCTCATTGAGGGGCGGTTTGTCCGCTGTGTTTTGGGTTTTGTTTTTTTTGTTTGGGTATTGATGCAGCTGAAAGTTAAAGCGCTACTGTCTCACTTAAGTCCATCAGTTAAAACGCTCTACCAAACCGTGCAGGTATTCGGCCATTGCTTCCAGATCCTGGCTGGTCGCGGCACAGCCAAAAAAATGGCCCGCATGCGGGCGGGCCAAATAGGAGTTCTTTAAAGGAGCAGGGGTAATCTGCGCTCCATTCTGTGAGCGCAGCGTGAAAAGCATGTCGCCGAAACGAAAACAGTCGATTGAAGCAAACGCGCTGCTTTTGCGGATGCCGGTATTTTTGAATGGCATCCATTTCAACTTTTCCTGGCTTTGCGCCGTTGTCAGATCTAAAGCTAGCACTGGCCCGGTGCGGCATTGGCGCCTTCAGAGGCTTGCCATGGTGGTCGATACCGCTCAGCACGGCTCGCTCAAATACTTTTGATTTCCACTCGCTGGCATCTCCGGCCGGCTTGGGCGCTGATCCTCCTGTGCTTCGAGTCCCGGGACGTAAATAAAGCAGCCCTCCTGCGCGAAGAGTCATGCCATCGCGCACCGATTCCTTGGGCTGTCTCTGTAACGATTGCTGTCTTGGCGGTGGATTTACTGTCCATAAATGATCTCAGACTCCATTGGTTTGATGCGTGCGCGGCCACTCTCATCCTCAACGTAAAGCGCATGTTCTATCCTCTCCTCCAACCAACAATTTCGGACATCAACATGCCTGCCCCCGAATCCACCCTTCTCCAAAGCTGGCACCACAACGCTCGATCCTGGATCGAAGCGATCCGCACCGGCGCCATTGAAAGCCGCCAGCAGGTCACCGACCAGGCCATTTTGCTGGCGGTGATGGGCCGCCAGCCTGAGCGCGTGCTCGACCTGGGATGTGGCGAGGGCTGGTTGTTGCGCGCGCTGGCTGACCGGGGCATCGAGGCGGTGGGTGTGGACGGTGATGCAACGCTGGTCGAGTCGGCGCGGGCAGCAGGCTCTTCGCCGGTACATTTGGCAAATTATGAGGAGTTGGTGGAGGCGAAGGTCAACGTCGGCAACAACTTCGACCTGATCTGCGCCAACTTCGCACTGTTGCACCAGGACATCATCCCTCTGCTTGAGGCCATGAGCGCCTTGCTCGTGCCTGACGGCAAAATGGTGATTCAGACACTGCATCCATGGACCGCAGCGGCGAGCGACTACCAGGATGGTTGGCGGGAGGAGACCTTTGCCGGATTCGAGGGACAGTGGCAACCCATGCCTTGGTACTTTCGCACCCTGTCCAGTTGGCTCAATGCGCTAGACATGGGCGGTTTTCGGCTGGTTGCCTTGCAAGAGCCGCAACACCCGCAAAGTCCTGTACCGCAGTCGCTGTTGTTGGTGGCCGAGCGGCGGGAGTCATCGCCGTTGTGATCGTCACTGCGGCTGAAAGGTTTGCAGATAGGCCAGCAGGTTTTCGATCTTTTCGGGATCGCTGAGCCCCCAGAAAATCATGCGTGTTCCAGGAACCACCTGTTTCGGCGCTTTGAGGTACGCGGTCAGTGTTTCGCGGGTCCAGACGATACCGGCGGATTTCATCGCGTCGGAATACAGGTAATCCGTGGTGCTGCCGGAATGCCGGCCAAAGATGCCGTTGAGCTGCGGACCAAATGAACCCCGTGCCGATTCCCCGACCTGATGGCAGCCTCCGCAGATCCGTTTGAACAACGTGGCACCCGCTTCAGCATCGCCGGCCGCGTGTGCTTGAAGGCTGAATACACCTGCGGCGAGCAGCACGCTAAAAGTGAGCGCAGCGGCTTTCTTCATGTTCACTCCCAATCGTGTTTCGTCAGGCGCGAGAGTCTACGCAAAGAATGGCTGTCGTCGTAACCCACGGCGCCATTAAGGGTTACTCGCTGGCGAACTCGAAAACTGGCAACGTTTCGGCACCGACCCGGTCAGTGTTCTCGGTGCGTGGGAACTGGCACAGATCGAGCGGCTACTGGCGCATGCCGAGCCGCAGCGAGGAACCGAACGAAAGGGGCTTTTTGTGCGGTAAGGATGTTTCAGAGCTGCTGGCGAAAATCCGTGGGCGACAACCCGGTCCAGCGCTTGAAGGCGCGGGTGAAATTGCTGGTGTCACTGAAACCCAATAGAAAGGTGATTTCAGTCACCGGCCGCGATGCCTGACTCAGGTAGCTGTACGCCAGCTCCTTGCGGGTGTCGTCGAGCAGTTGCTGGAAATGCGTGCCACGCTGGGACAGCTTGAGCTGCAACTTGGTCGGGCTCATGTGCAGCGCGCCAGCCACCTTGTCCCGGGTGCAATCGCCGTCCGGGAGGAACTCGATTATTTTCTGGGTGACGCCGGTGATCACATCGTTTTTATCGAGCCGCGCCAGGTAACTGATGATGATGTTGTCGTTGACCTGGGCCAGCTCCGGACACGATCCGCTGAGCGGCTGCATCATGTCCGCCTTGTTGAACACCATCAAGCTGCTGGCCTGCCCGAAAAATACTGGCGACCTGTACAACGCCTCATAAGGCCCCCCGCCTTCGTGGGGCATGGGGCGGCAGAACTCCATCCGTACCGGTTTGAACTCCTGCTTATAGAGCAGGCGCATGGTTCGGATCAGAAAGCCGAAAAACGCATCTTCAGTCTCGAAACACAACTCCAGCAGGTGATCGCAGCGGAACAGCACCTGGTCATCCATCTGAGTGACATGGACCTTGGCGACCTGGGACACCAAGCGGAAATAACGCTCCAGTCGCCGGCAGAAATCCACCAACGTGCCACTGGCCGCCAGGGAATAGCCCAGGGCATGCAAGTGTGTCAGATGAATGTGCTTGGCCACGGTCAGCCCGAAATACGGGTTGTTCGTCACATCGACGCAAGCGCGATACAGTTTGGTCATCGTCGCGACCGGCAGGCGGGCCATCGGATCGGTAGCGACGCCCAGCGGAACGCCCATCGCGAGGAAAATCCGTTTGCTGTCGACCCCGCTGGCGTCCAGCGCGCGGGCGATGGCCACGGTATAGCTACTGATGGTGGTGGGCTGCAATGCTTCTTCACGCAACGATGTTTCGGTGCCGGGCGTATCCATTTTCGAACCTGACATGGGCCTGCCTACTGGGGATGCGAAATCCGATACTCGCCCCCGGCCGTCCATCGGTCAATGCTCGGTGATGGGCATTTCCACGATGTTCCAGTGCTTGGCGCGATAGTCACCTGCCCCACTGACCAGCGAATTGACTCTATTGACCAGTGGTGCGCCGGTCTTGTACCCACAATGCGTTCATGTGGTGCATCAAATAAAAAGAGAAGAACAGCATGAGCCAGAACGCAGAGTTCGATTACATCGTAGTTGGCGCGGGCGCGGCCGGTTGCGTGGTTGCCAGTCGTCTGTCGGAAGATCCGACGATTTCCGTCTGTCTGCTGGAAGCTGGCGGTCCCGACAGCCATCCGCTGGTGCATATGCCGGCCGGCGTCGCAGCGATGGTGCCGACGTCGATCAATAACTGGCAATACCAGACCCTGCCGCAGCCGGGCTTGAACGGCCGCATCGGCTACCAGCCACGGGGCAAGACCCTGGGCGGCAGTTCTTCGATCAACGCCATGGCCTATCACCGGGGTCACCCGCGAGACTTCGACCGCTGGGCGGAACTGGGCAACCCCGGCTGGAGCTATCAGGAGGTGCTGCCGTTCTTCAAGCGCGCCGAGCACAACGAACACTTTAAAGACGAGCTGCATGGCCAGAATGGCCCGCTCAATGTGCGCTTCCATTCCTCACCCAATCCGTTTGGCGAAACCTTTGTCGAGGCCGGCGTACAGGCGGGTTATCCGCCCTGCCCCGATCAGAACGGCGCGATCATGGAAGGCTTTGGTCGCGTTCAGGTGATGCAAAAGGATGGACAGCGTTGCAGCGCAGCCAAGGCCTACCTCACCCCGAACCGCCATCGCCAGAACCTGCACATCGAAACCCACGCTCACGCCACACGCATCCTGTTCGAGGGTAAGCGCGCGGTGGGTATCGAGTTCGTACAGAACGGCGTCAAACGCACCCTGCGCGCACGGCATGAGTTGATCGTGAGTTCTGGCGCCTTCAACTCGCCTCAGTTGTTGCTGCTGTCCGGTGTCGGGCCAACCAGTCAGTTGCTGAAATTCGACATCCCGGTGGTTCACGAATTGCCAGGTGTCGGTCAGAACCTGGTGGATCACATCGATTACGTGCACTCGTACCGCGTCAAGTCGCGCAGCCTCATCGGCTTGTCGCTGGCCGGTGCGTGGGACATCGCCAAAGCGGCGATTGGTTACTGGCGCCGCCGCAGCGGCCCGCTGACCACCAACTTCGCCGAGGCCTGCGCCTTCGTCAAAACCTCGCCGGAGCTGGCACAGGCCGACATCGAACTGGCACTGACCATCGCCATGTTCGCCGACCATGGCCGCACGCTGTATCGCGGTCATGGACTGAGCCTGCATGCCTGCCTGCTGCACCCCAAAAGCGTCGGGCAACTGACCCTGGCGAGCGCCGACCCAATGGTCGCGCCGCTGATCGACCCCGCGTTCCTGACCCACCCCGATGACATCAAAACCCTGATCGAAGGCTACCGGATCATCCAAAAGGTCATGGCGACCCCCGCGTTCAAGGCGGTCAGTCCCAAGGACGTGATTGACGCCCCGATGAACTCCGACGCCGAGGTCGAGCAGGTGTTGCGCAACCGTTCCGACACCCTTTATCACCCGATCGGCACCTGCAAAATGGGCAACGATGCGCTGGCGGTGGTGGATGCCCGATTGAAGGTCCATGGCCTGGAAGGTCTGCGCGTGGTCGACGCCTCGATCATGCCGACTATCATTGGTTGTAGCACCACCGCCGCAACCGTGATGATTGGCGAAAAAGCCGCTGATTTTATTCGTCAGGACCGCGCAACTTGCGCCTCTCTTTCCTCGAAGGACGATCATGAATCCAGTACGCAGCCTCACCCCGCATAAGCTGCTGCGGGTTTCAGCAGCCATCGAACTGGCGACCGGCGTGGCGCTGCTGCTCACGCCGGGACTGGTCAGCCAACTGTTGCTGGCCCTCTCGACGGACGCGAGCAATCTGATTGCCCGCTGTTTCGGGATCGCATTGATTGCCCTCGGCATCGCCTGCTGGCCACGTCCCGTCACTGCAGCCGCACTGCGTTCGATGCTGTTCTACAACGGCGCGATTGCGCTGTACCTGGCGTACATCGGCGTGTTGGTCGGCGGCGGTATTTTGCTATGGCCGGCAGTGGTGTTTCATGCCGTGATGACCGCATTGTTTTTGCGTCGATAACCTCCCCCCACTTCTGAATTGATTCAAAGGAGTACGCACATGGGCGTATTGGACGGCGTTCGTATCGTCGAAATTGCCGGTATCGGACCGGGGCCGTTTTGCGGCATGTTGCTGGCGGACATGGGCGCCGAGGTGATTCTGGTGGAACGCGCCGGCAAGGGCGGCGACATGCTCGACCTGGGCAAGCACGCCATCGTCAATCGCGGCAAACAGTCGATTGCCCTGGACCTCAAGGACCCCGAATCCATCGAAGCGGTGCTGCGCCTGATCGAAGGCGCCGACGCGCTGATCGAAGGCATGCGCCCAGGCGTCATGGAGCGTTTGGGCCTGGGTCCGGACGTGTGCCTGGCGCGCAATCCGCGACTGGTCTACGGCCGCATGACCGGTTGGGGCCAGCAAGGTCCGTTGGCCCAGGCCGCCGGTCATGACCTCAACTACATCGCCCTGTCCGGCGCCTTGTGGTTCAGCGGTGAAGCCGGCCAGCCGCCGTTGGCACCGCCGACACTGGTGGGTGATCTGGGTGGCGGTGCGCTTTACCTGGCGATGGGCATTCTGGCCGGGATCATCAACGCCAGCACCAACGGCGTCGGTCAGGTGGTGGACGCGGCGATTGTCGATGGCAGCGCTAATCTGATGAACCTGTTGCTGTCTGTGCACGCTGCCGGTCAGCAACCACTGGAACGCGGTCGCGGGTTGCTCGACGGCGCCCATTGGGCCCGCACCTATGCCTGCGCCGACGGTTTGTTCATCAGCGTGCAAGCCCTTGAACCGCAATTCAATACCCTGCTGTTCAGCAAACTGGGACTGGGTGACGACCCGGACTTCAAGAGCCCGTACGATCCGCGGCAGTGGGGCCCGCTGCGCAAACGCCTGGAAGCGGTATTTGCCAGCCAGCCACGCCAGCACTGGATCGATCTACTGGAAGGCACCGACGCCTGCTTCGCCCCGGTACTGACGCCAGCTGAAGCCCTGGACCATCCGCACATGGCCGAACGCGGTGTGTACTCGCGCAAGGACGGTGTGCTGCAAGCGGCACCGGCGCCACGGTTTTCCGCGACGCCATCGGCGGTTGGCAAGGTGCCGATTCGCGGCGAACACAGCACAAGCATTCTGCGCAAAGCAGGCTTGAGTGAAGAGCAGATCCAGCGGCTGATCTGAGACATCGGGGCCAAAGGCCCCGAGTTTTACAATGCCCTGTAGTGCTCGCGATGGCGAAGTGTCAGTCGACATGGATGTTCCTGACCCGACGCCATCGCGAGCAGGCTCACTTTAGGTTCGGCATTTTGAGTGGGTCTCGCCACATCAGTCTTTCAGCAACACCGCAATAGGACTGTCCTCACGCAACGCATGACACGTATTGAGCAAAGTCCCCCTGGCATTGCGGTAAGCCTCGACATCGGCCGGTGTGCGCGGCGCCACCAGTGATCGCGCCATGGGGATGGTCTGGAACGCCGTGGTCGCGATCGGTAGCAGCAACTCGGTCAGGTGCACGCAGCCGCCAATCCCGCCGAACAGTTCCTTGAGCCGCCGCGAAAACCCCGGGCCGATGCGTTCGCCCAGCAACTTCTGATAGCCCGGCATAGCCCCGCGGCACTGGCTGGTCGGCACGTCAGGCATCGACACCTGCACGTCCTGCACGATGAAGTCATCGTCCAGGGTCAGGCGTATCCACATGCCGTGGTACGTCTGGCCCGTCGCAACCGTGCGGCCTTCTGCGAGCGTCACCGGATGGGTCTTGCTGTCGCTCAGTCGCCCTTCGATATCCCACAAGCCATCGGCGCGTAAAAAGCCCTGGCATTCCACCGTGCGCCGGTGAATCAACCGGCGGCCTGATTCATCGCGTTCGTCAGTCATCGGTCACACCCTCTGCTTGCGGCGACGACGCCACATGCGTACGCCCACCAGCAACACCAGCACCGCCCCCGCCAGCGGCGCGGCAGCCTTGAGCTTGGGAATGACCACGTGCTTCAAGGCATACAACTGCCCCTGGTGCATGTAGTCATAGCCGACCGGCATCGGCAGTACACCATTGACCCGGGCGTACTCGGCGTAATCGGCCTGCATGGCCACAAAGCGTTCGGGCATCTGCTGCTGCAAGTCGTTGACCTCACCGGGGTCGGTGACGATGTTGTAGAGGTGCCATTGCTCATTGCCCACCGGCTTCAGGCTTTTCACCAGTTTGTAATCACCCTTGAACAGCGCGGCACTGCCCGACAGTTCATAGCCGATGGCCTGATCTTCTGGATGAACACGGTCCGCCGTGCCGGTAAGCACCGGCACCAGGCTACTGCCGATCATCGGCTCCACGGCCCGGCCCTGGAACTGACCGTTATGCGCCGATACCCCGGCCACTTCCAGCAAGGTCGGGACGATGTCGGTGACGTGGGTGAAGGCTTTAGCGATGTGATTGGCCTGCATGCCAGGCACGCCGGAGACAATCAACGGCGTGCGCAAACCGCCCTCGCCGGCAAAAAACTTGTAGCCGCTCAACGGCGACGCGGCGGCGCTGGCCCAACTTGGGCCAATGCTGGTGAAGGCGCCCATGCTGCCCAGGCGATCGAGCTGGCGGGTATAGTTCATTTCCAGCCACAACCGTATGGCGGGAATGGCGTAAGGATCGGTAGGTTCACTGCCGTTATCGGACAGGAACACGAACACGGTGTTGTCGTATTCACCGGTGTCTTTCAGGTGCTGGATGAAGCGGCCGATTTCCTGGTCCATGGTTTCCGCCATGCCGGCGTAGACTTCCATGCGTCGCGCTTCGTAGCGTTTTTCTTGTTCATCCAGTGCGTTCCAGTCGGCGGTGCTGGCCATGGTCTGCATGCCGACACCGGCCGGGATCAGGCCCAGTTCCACCGCCTTGTCGCGGCGCTCATTGCGCAACGCGGTCCAGCCGGCGTCATAGCGCCCCTTGTACTTGTCGATGATCGCCTTAGGCGCCTGGACCGGCACGTGGTTGGCCTGAAAGCCCAGGTAGGCAAAGAATGGCTTGCCGTCCTGCCGGTCTTTTTCGATGTATTCCAACGCCTTGTCGACGATGAAGGTCGAGGAGTAATAGTCCTTGGGCAGATGCGCCGGCTGGCCGTTCTCGAACCAGGCGGCTTTGTCGTACAGAGGCGCGTACGGCCGTTCCTCCCAATTGTCCGATCCGCTGTCGGCCTGAATGAACGAGCGATCAAAACCACGGTTGTTCGGCAAGGTGTCCGGGGTTTTGCCCAAGTGCCATTTGCCGGTGATGTAGGTGCGGTAACCGCCCTCCTTGAGCCGGCTGGCGACAGTGATGGCGTTGTCGTTGAGCACCCCGCTGTAACCGGGCTTCCCCAGATGTTCTTCGGGCATGGTTTCCGGCATGTTGCCGACACCATTGCGGTGGTTGTCGACGCCGGTCAGCAGCATCGAACGCGTTGGCGAGCAGGAGGCCGTGACATGGAAATCGGAAAAGCGAACCCCTTCACGGGCCAGGGTGTCAATGTTCGGCGTGGCGATTTCGCTGCCGAAGGAACCCACATCGCTGTAACCCCAGTCGTCAGCGACCAGCACCACGATGTTCGGGGGTTTGGAAGCGGCGAAGCTTTGGATGCTGAACGCTAGACAACACAGGGCCAGGGCAAGCGGCTTCAACGGGAACATTCGCGGTTTCCTTGGTTGTTGTAGGAGTGAGCCTGCTCGCTCACATCGCCAGTCTAATTCCTGCGCAAGACACAAGCGGGGTGTGGTTGGGGTCAAGGTTTCAGCAGAAGACGTATGACCCGGCGAAACAGTTGGCCGTACGGCGGACGCAACAGCCCCATCACATCAACCCGCGGCGGTGTGAACACCGAGCGTTCGAGGCTGAATGCCTTGAACCCGTATCCGCCCCGGTAACGACCAAACCCCGAGTGCCCACAGCCACCGAAGGGCAAGTCGGTCTGAAACAGGTGCTGCATCACTTCGTTGATACACGCGCCGCCCGAATGGGTGCGTTCCAGCACATGCTTCGCTTCGGCGCGGTTGTCACCAAAGTAATACAGGGCCAGGGGCCGTGGATGCGCATTGATGTACTCAAGCACTTCGTTGATATCGCGGTAGCCGCGAATCGGCAACAACGGACCGAACACTTCCTCCTGCATCGCCAGTGTCGAGTCCGGCGGATCAACCAGCAGTGTCGGTGCGATCTTGCGTGAGGCGCTCAAGTCCTCTTGACCCGGATTGACCTCGATCACCCGGACGCAGTGTTCACGGGCGTCTTGCAGACAGGCTTGCATCCGCTGGTATTGCCCAGGTGTCGCCATCGCCGTGTAGTCGGGATTGTTCAGCAGCGTCGGGAACAGGCGCTGCATTTCGACCTGCATGACGCTCAACAGGCGCTCAAGGTCATCCTCGTGCACAAACACATAATCCGGAGCGATACAGGCCTGCCCGGCGCTGACGCCCTTCCCGCCCCAGATACGTTTGGCGGCGTTTTGCAGATCGGCCCCGCGACCGATGATGGTGGGCGACTTGCCCCCCAGTTCCAGGGTCAACGGCGTCAGGTTTTCCGCCGCCGCACGCATCACCAACTTGCCGACCCGTGGGCTGCCGGTGAACACCAGGTGATCCAGCGGCAACGCGGAAAAAGCCGCGCCCAACTCGGCGCCGCCGATGAAACCTGCCACCTCGGTGTCGTCGAACTGCCGGGCCAGCAACTCGATCAGCAGGCTGGCCGTGGCCGGAGACTGATCGGAAAACAGCAGAATCGCGCGATTACCCGCCGCCAGCGCTTCGGCCAACGGCCCCAGCGCGATGGCAATCGGGAAGTTCCACGGCGAAATGATGCCGATCGAGCCCAGTGGCTGAAAATGGATCTCAGCCTTCGCGCCCAGCCAGCCGCTGCCCAGCTCGGCCTTGCGGCGTTGCGGGCGCATCCACTGGCGAACACGATCGCGTGCGTATTTCAGACCCTGTATCGGCAACAGCACATCCGCCAGCAACGACTGATCGTGACTGCGCCAGGTAAAGTCCTTGGCCAAGGCATCGCAAAGGGCCTGCTGGTTGTCCAGCAACAGCTTGATCACCCGGTTGATCCGCTTAATACGCAACTCGGCGGACGGCGGCCCCTCGGACAACGAGGCGGCCTGTTGGCGGGCCAGCACCGCCGCGATTCGCGCGGAGGCTGGAACGAAAAGCGCGTGCGCTTCATCAGCGAGGGGCGAGTTCATGGTCGTGATCCTATTTTGCAGGCGCATTGGGGCCAATCAGTTCAAAGTCCGGCGAGAATTTGTCCAGCGAGCCCAGTACGTCATAGACCGCGATCTTGCTGCCATCGATCTTCAACTGACCTTTGATCACCGCTTCAATCGGCGAGAGTGTTTCCGCGAGAATGGCGTTCAGCGTTTCGCGGGTCAGGGTCAGCGTGGCATCGGCTTTGTCAGCGTTGTAATCGGCGACGTAGGTCAACGCCGAGTTCTCCAGATTGAGCATGTAACGCTTGCCGTCAGGCCCGACATCGGTGAAGTTCCAGTTCAGAACGATGTGTTTGCCCTCGACATCCGACGCCTTCAAGCGCACACCCAGGTAATCGAAAATGTTATCGATGGTCAGCGACCGCAGCATGTCCGGGCTGGCGGTGCGCAGCGGCGAGGCGAGTGTCTTGCCGCCGCTGCGTTGTTCCATGGCGGCGGCCAGGTAGCTGTTGCGTTCCACTGCCGACTCAGCCTGATAACCCAGTTGCTCCAGAGCATCGGCGGACAACTGGCGCGCGGCCTTGTTGTCCGGCTCGGCAAAGACCAAATGGCTCATGGCTTGCGCCACCCAGCGGTACTGGCCGTTGGCGAAGTCAGTGTGAGCACGGGCCAGCACGGCGTCGGCACCGCCGCCATACTCGACAAATTTTTTGCCGTAATCACTGTCGGACAACGCATCCATATTGGCCGGGTTGGCGTCATACCAGCCCATGTATTGCTGATACACCGCTTTGGAGTTGCGCTGCACCGAACCATAAAAACCGTGGGTGAAGGTTTCACTGGCCAGGCTTGCCGGCACGTGGCTGCGCATGTATTCGGCAATCTCGACCGGTTTGTAGCCCTTGTTCACCAGGCGCAACGACTGGTCGTGCAGCCACTTGTACATGTCCCGTTGTTTGGACAGGTAGTTGACCACTCGCTCGTGACCAAACACCGGCCAGCCGTGCTGACCCACCAGAATATCGGCGCCGGATGCAAACTGATGCAGCGCTTCATTGAGGTATTTCGACCACGCCAGGCCGTCGCGAATGGTCGCGCCGCGCAGCGTCAGCAGTTGGTGCTGGGTCGGCAGCGCCAGTTCACCAGTATCCAGCACTTTGAATTGCGGAAAGTAGTGGATGAACTCGGCGGGTGCTTCGGTGCCGGGGGCGAGCATGTTGACGATCTCGACGCCGTCGATGGTCAGGGTTTGCACCGGCTGGTCAAGTTCGAGGGTCGGCGGGATCAGGGTGATCGTGCCGTTGGACAAGGCCTTGGCGCCGCCAAGGTCAATCTGGCCCTGGGCGCTGCGTGGCAACGTGGTGCCGAACTGGTACTCGGCGCGACGGCTCATGGCGTTACCGGCCATCACGTTCTCGGCGACCGCGGTTTCCATGAAGCCTTTGGGGGCAATGATCTGCACCTTGCCCGATTTCACGTCTGCCTCATCAACGATGCCGCGAATACCTGCAAAGTGATCGACATGGCTGTGGTTGTAGAACACCGCGACCACCGGTTTGCGTGGCCGGTGCTGGTAATACAGCTCCAGCGAGGCGTGCGCCACCTCGGTTGCCAGGTTGCAGTCAATGATGATCAGGCCGGTCTTGCCTTCGATGATGGTCATGTTGGTCAGGTCCAGACCGCGCACCTGATAAAAACCGTCCGTGACCTTGAACAGCCCGTTGGACATGCTTTTGCGCGCCTGCTGCCACAGGCTCGGGTTGACCGTGGCCGGTGCATCGGCGGAACCGAGGAATTCGTAGCCCTTGAGGCTGTACACCACGTGACCGTCGGCGGCGGTGGTTTCAGCGTCCGGCAGGCTGGCGATAAAGCCGCGCTGGATGTCCGCTTCTACCAGCGGATCAACGGCCGGCATGCTGTGCGCGGTGTTCGCGTTGGCGGCGATGGTCGCCTCCGTCGCGGCTTTCTGACCGCCCTGCCCGACGCTGTTGCTGGCTGCTTGCAGAGAAATGCCGCTTTGACCTCGCGACCATTGCAGCCCACCGACAATGCTGGCGGCCAACACTGACACCGTCAGCACTACACGGATTTTCTTCATCGCACAGTCTCTCTTTGTTATTCGAATACCGTTTCGATGGTGCAAGCAAGGCGCTCGGGTTGCCGGTCTTCTCAATCAATTCATCAGTCTTCACAGACCGGCCAACATCCAAATATCACTGACTCATGAAGACCCACTGTGGGAGCGAGCTGGCTCGCGATGGCGGTCTGTCAGCCAACATCAATGGTGAATGTAAGTCCGTCATCGCGAGCAAGCTCGCTCCCACAGGTCAGCACCGGACCCGACTGACAGCCCCCCTGCGGACAACCGCTTTCGTTGCAATGACCTGCGACAGCCTCTCTTGCGTTCCTACTATCGGCCCATCAACAACGCCAAAAGCGCGCTAACAATAAGAGGAGTTGTCATGAGTGATGATGTGCTGCTGTATGAAATCGTAGGTCCGGTGGCGCGCTTGACGCTCAATCGCCCACGGGCCATGAACGCGTTGAACCTGGCGACCCTCGCCGAGCTGGAACGCTGCCTCAATGACATTGCACTCAACGATGAGCTGCGAGCGGTGATCCTCACCGGCACAGGCCCGGCCTTCTGCGCCGGTGCCGATCTGAAAGAGGTATTGGCCGGCAGCAGCCTGCCTGCTGGCGAAGCGGACTTCCTGGACCGTGCCAACCAAGTCTTCGGTCAACTGCGTAATTTCCCGAAACCAGTGATTGCTGCTCTCAACGGCGTGACCATGGCCGGCGGTCTGGAACTGGCGATGTGCGCCGACATCGTGGTCGCCGCTCAAAGCGCAACGCTGGCTGATGCTCATGCCAACTTTGGTGTGTTCCCTGGCGCTGGCGGCGCAGCCGTTCTGCCGCGCCTGATCCCGTTGAACATCGCGATGTACTTGCTGATGACCGGCAAATCCCTCTCGGCCACTGAAATGCAAGGCTACGGCCTGGTGTGCGAAGTCCATGCCGACGACGAACTCGCCGACGCCGCAGTGAAGCTCGCCACGCAAATCGCGAAAAAGAGCCCGATCGCCCTGCGCCGCATGAAAGAAGTGGCTCGCGCCACGGCTGACAAATCACGCGACGACGCCTTGCAGCACGAGCAAGTGGCGCTGCGCCAACACCTGCGCACCGCGGATTTCCAGGAAGGCCTGCAAGCCTTCGGCGAAAAACGTGCACCGAACTTCAAGGGCCGCTAACCCGCCCCGTCCCCCGAATCAGCAGGAACAGACAATGAACGATATTTATGTAGTGGGCGTTGGCATGACGCCGTTTGGCCGATTGCTTGACCGCAGCGTCTACGACATGGTCGACGAAGCCGTGGGCCTGGCGCTGAAAGATGCCGGCGCCACCACCGCTGACGTCGGTTCGGTGTATTACAGCACCATGACCAACGGCATGCTGCAGGGTCAGACCGGCATTCCCGGCCCGATCGCCATGCGCCGCATCGGCATCGAAGGTGTACCGGTGTTCTCGGTCGAGAACGCCTGCGCTTCCGGCTCTTCGGCCTTCAACCTTGCCACCCTGGCCTTGCGTGCCGGCCAGTGCGACATCGCCCTCGCCGTCGGCGCCGAGAAGATGAACATTCCCGACAAAGCCAAAATGTTCGCCGTGTTCGATGGCGGCTGGGACGTGTCTACCGTCGAGCAGAACAAGCAGACTTTACTGGCCATGGGCGAAGGCATCGTGCCGCCGCCGGGCACTGTTTCCGAGCGCCCGTACAGCGTGTTCATGGACGTGTATGCCGCCATCGCCCGTAACCACATGCTGCGTTACGGCACCACCCAGCGGCAGATCGCAGCCGTCGCGGCGAAGAACCACCAGCACTCGGTACACAACCCGCTGTCGCAGTTCCAGCAGCCTTTCAGCATCGACGAAGTACTGGCCTCGCCAGCAATCTGCTACCCACTGACCACCCTGATGTGCTCGCCGATCAGCGATGGCGCGGCGGCTGTGCTGCTGTGCAATGCCGACGGCCTGAAGCGTTTGAAAAACGCCGGCGACCGTGCCGTTCGCGTACTGGCCAGTATCGTGCAGACCGGTACCCACCGTGGTCTGGATGAGCCGGAAAAAATCATCGCCCACCTCGCGGCGAAAAAAGCCTACGCCATGGCCGGCGTGAATCCGTCTGACGTCGACGTCGCTGAAGTCCACGACGCCTCGGCCATCGGCGAAATCCTCAACGCCGAATCGCTGATGCTGGTGCCATTCGGCGAAGGCGGCCCGGCTGCCGAGCGCGGTGATTTCACCGTTGGCGGCCGCATGCCGATCAACCCGTCCGGTGGTCTGGAATCCAAGGGCCACCCGATTGGCGCCACTGGCCTTGGGCAGATCCATGAGCTGGTCACGCAACTGCGCGGTGAAGCCGGCAAGCGCCAAGTCGAAGGCGCACGCATTGCTATCCAGGAAAACGGCGGTGGCCTGTTCGGCATCGAAGAAGCCGTGGTCGCCGTCAACATCCTCGCTAACAAGAATATTTAAGGAGCCCCCCATGGGACACGTCATGCGCACCCCGGAACAACTCGAAGCCGTCGAAAGTTTCCGTCGCTTCCTGGCCGACAAGATCGACCCGGTGTTCAACAAGGAATACCGCGACAAGTTCATGCCCAAAGAGAAAATGGCCGAAATGATGCGCCAGCTCTCCGAGTTCGGCATGGTCAGCGGCGCCGTCAGCGAGGCCAATGGCGGCCTGGGCCTGGACTGGCCGACCATGACCATGTTGTTTGAAGAAGTCGCCGCCTGCTCGGTCGACCTGTCGACGCCAGTGGTGATCAACTCCTTCGGCGCACAGATGCTGGAGAAACTCGCCCCGGATCACCTGCGCGAACGCTACCTGCCGGGCCTGATCAGCGGTGATTCGTTCGTCAGCGTCGGCATTTCGGAACCGGACGTCGGTTCCAACGTGCTGGAAATCAAGACCCGCGCCCGTCGCGACGGTGACGACTACATCATCACCGGCGAGAAAACCTGGATCAGCAACGGTTCGTACTCCGACTTCCTGATCTGCACCTGCCGCACCGGCGAAGACCCGCGCAAGGGCTTGACCCACTTCCTGCTCGACCGCAAAGAACACCCGTATGAAGTGCAGAACATCCACAAGATGGCCTGGAACAGCCAGTCCACCGCGCAGATTTTCCTCAACGACGTGCGCGTTCCGGCCAGCAACATCATCGGCGGCGAAGGCCAGGCCCTGAAAAACACGCTGTCGTTCTTCGAGCGCTCCCGTGTGTTCGTGGCCGCTCAAGGTCTTGGTATCGGCCGTCGCGCACTGGAAGAAGCCGTGCGTTATGCCAAGGAACGCAAACAACACGGCAAAGTGATCGCCGGTCACCAATTGATCAGCGGCATGCTGGCGGAAATGGCCACCAACGTTGACGCCGCCCGTCTGCTGACCTACCGCGCCGCCGAGATGATCGGCTCCGGCATTCCGGCTGAAATGGAAGCGGCGATGGCCAAGTATTTCGCCTGCGAAATGGCGGTGACTGTCGCCCGTCAAGCCGTGCAGATCCATGGTGGCGCCGGTGTGACCACCGACTTCCTGGTCGAGAAACTGGCCCGCGAAGCCATCATCGTGCCGATTCCGGAAGGCACCTCGCAGATCCAGCAACTGATCATTGGCCGTGCCCTGACCGGGGTCAACGCGTTCTGATCCACCGCTCGTTCCATTCCTAACAATAACAACCCGGTCCCTGTGGACCGGGCAGCGAACAAGGACACATTCATGCGTATTCAAGACAAAGTCATCGTGATCACTGGCGGCGCTTCGGGCCTGGGCCTGGCCACCGCGCATTACATGGCCGGCGAAAAAGGCGCCCGCGTGGCGATTTTCGACCTGAACATCGAAGCCGGCGAAAAAGCCGTGGCGTCGATTGGCGCCGATCGCGCGATGTTCGTGCAGACCGATGTCAGCGACGAAGCTTCGGTGCAAAACGCCGTTGACGCAGTGATCGCCAGATTCGGCGCCATCCATGTGTGCATCAACGGCGCTGCCGTGCCGACCGGTTTCAAAGTCCTGGGCCGCGAAGGCAAGGCCGCCCCGCTCGCCCGCTTCGCCCATGCCACTGCGATCAACCTCAATGGCGTATTCAACGTCATGTCCAAGTGCGCCGAGCACATGGCCAACAACGAAGCCGAAGCCGGCGAAGAGCGCGGCGTGGTGATCAACGTGTCGTCTGGCGCGGCTTATGAAGGCCAGGTCGGCCAGTGCGCTTATGCGGCCACCAAGGCTGGCGTGATCGGCATGAACATGCCGGCCGCCCGGGAACTGGGCGAGATCGGTGTGCGGGTCAACGCCATCGCGCCGGGCCTGTTCCTCACCACCATGGTCGCCGGTCTCGACGAGAAGGTTCTCAACTCACTGAAAGAGCAGATGGAGTCGCCGAAACGCCTGGGTGACATGCGTGAGTTCGCGCATTGCTGCGCGTTCCTGATCGAAAACGCCTACGTCAACGGCGAGACTATCCGCCTGGATGCCGCCTCGCGCATGCGTGCCCGATAACTCGCGCTGCGGTCTTCTGGAGCTATTGGAGCGGTCCACCATGAAAATGAATTTTAGCCGGGTCATGCGCTTGCTCGCGCTGCGTCATCGCGACCAGGAAGCCATCGTCAACATTGAGCGTAACCGGCGCTACACCTACGAGCAGTATCACCTGCTGACCAACCGTATCGCCGATGTCCTGCGCTCGATGTTGCAGCTGCGCGCGGGCGAGCGCTTCATGCTGATCCTGGAAAACGACAACCTCAGCCTGATGATGTTTCCCAGCACCTTCAAGCAGGAAGGCACGGTGGTCATGACCAACCTGCGCGACCCGCTCGAGGAGCATTCGCGACAGATCGATCTGGTCAAGCCTCGAGTGGTTTTCCTGGAAACACGCTTGCTGGACAGCTACTACAGCATGTTGCGCCAGCGTGGCTGCGAGATCGTGGTCATGGACCCGCCCACAGCCGAGCAGGCCGGCCTGCCAGGGGTTCACAACTTCTGGTCGCTGGTGGACGCTGCGTCCGACCTCGATAACGATGTGAGTCTCGACACCGACCAGCACATCTGCATGTTGCGCTTCACCGGTGGCACCACCGGCAAGGGCAAGTGCGCGATGTACTCGATTGACAACTGGATGGCCTGCCGTGACGCGGCGTTCATCAACACCGACCTGGGCTTGAACAGCTCGACTCGGCTGTTGCATGTATCGCCGCTCTCTCACGGCACGATCATGCTGTTTTTCCCGACGTTTTATGGCGGCGGCACCAACTTGACCATGAACCAGCTGGACATGGAAGCCTGGCGCGAGCAGGTTGAAAAGGAGCGCGTGACCCACTCGTTCCTGGTGCCGACCGTGCTGTATCGCTTGCTGGAAATGCAACGCGCCGCACCCAAGGATTTTTCCTCGTTGAGCACCTTGATCTACGGTGCCGCACCGATGAGCCCGGACAAGCTGGGTGAACTGGTGGAATGCTTCGGGCAGATTTTTGTCCAGGGCTACGCGGCCACCGAAACACCGATGATCATCGCTGCACTCGACAAGGCCTCGCACCAGCCCGGCAACGCTACCGCGTTGCAACGCTTGTCCTCGGCCGGTCGTCCGACCCCCGGTGTCGAAGTGTTTATCGCCGATACGGATGGCACGCCATTGCCGATCGGTGAAACCGGCGAGATCCGCATTCGCTGCAAAGCTGTGATCAAAGGTTATTACGAGAACCCGGAAGCAACCGCCGCCGAGTTCGACGACGGTGCCTGGAAATCCGGTGACCTGGGTTACATCGACCACGACGGCTTTCTGTACATCGTTGACCGACTCAAGGACATGATCATCAGCGGCGGCTTCAACGTCTACGCCGTGGAAGTCGAAGCTGCACTGGCGGCGCATCCGTCGGTGCTGATGGCGGCCGTGGTCGGGATTCCGCATGCCGAATGGGGCGAAGCCGTACACGCCGAAGTCATCCTGCGTCAGGGCCAATCCGTCACTTGCGAAGAGTTGATTGCCCAGACCCGCACGCGACTGGGCGGCTACAAGGCGCCGAAAACGCTGGTGTTCGTCAAGGAACTACCACTTTCGGTGGTCGGCAAGGTGCTGCGCCGGCAAGTGCGGGAAAAATACTGGAAGGGATCATTGCGCAATATCAGCTAAGGACTCGGCCAGCGCCTGTTCCGGGTCCCGTTGACTCGGGGCAGGCGCGGCTGAATTCAGTGCAGCCAGGGTTAGCAAACGCTGATCAAGGCGACGGCACTACCGTGTAGAAAACACCGTTGGCGCCATAGGCTGGTCGTAGCCAGGAATTGCCGCATTCGTAGAACGTGCCTTGATTGACAGTGCGCAAACTGCATCCGACAGGCAAGCTGGCAAAGGTCGAACCCAAGGGCATCGTCGGCGGTGCGCTGGCCACCATGCCGGCGTTATAGCCTGCTCCGTAAGAATTGTTATTGGCATTTTGTTCGGCCGCTGTCGCCACCGCTTCCCCCGCCACGACACCCACCGCTGCCGCAGCGGCGGGATTGACACCCTCGTTGTATCCGCAGTCATAGCAACCGCTGCTGGCCACCACGGCGGTTGGCGGATGGTAGTAGGTCGTCCCATAAGGAACAGAATGGTAGGCCGTCGTGGTCGTGCCATATCCGGGCGGATGGTAAGCCGTCGTGCCATAGCCATCGTCATGGTAGCCAGCGGCGGTAGCGCCGTTTTCCCCTTGCGCGTGCCAGGCGCCCTCGCCGCCGGAAGCCGTTCCACCCTCGGCCCCCGTGCCGTGCCAGGACCCATCTCCACCGGAGGCAGTACCGCCGGCTTCGCTTCTACCGCTCCAGCTACCGTCGCCACCGGACGCTGAACCGCCTTTATAACCGGAACCACTCCAACTGCCGTCACCGCCGGAAGCCGAGCCGCCGCGATTGCTTTCGCCGCTCCAGCTACCACCGCCGCCCGACGCCGAGCCAAAATCTCCAGAGTGACTCCACGAGCCACCACCGCCAGATGAATGCCCCCACGCCGAAGCGCGCGACCAGGCGGCTGCCTCGTTACACATCAGTGCCCCGACTAAGAGGCCAGCGAACATCAAGGTAGATCTGTTCATGAGTCAACCTCCTCGTTCAGGGTTTGGTAACCGGGTCTTTAACGCCTTGCGGGGCTCTCAGGCCGGGCGGTGGGGAAAACTGAATCCGATGCGCCGTCTCGATAAGGTCAGGCTTGAAGAAATCCGCCGACATCGCCGAACTGAGCTTCCAGTCACTGAATTCGACTTGGTGCCGGGACCGGGTCGGGTCATCGAGGAACACTGCGCGCAGCATGCGCGGCAGCTTGTCTTCAGTACCGATCCAGGCCTGGACGAACACACTGTCGCTTGTATAGGCAATCACATCGGTGGTGGTATTACCGACCACCGTGGATTGTCCGATGTAAAACGCCACACGCATGTCCTGGGACAGATCTTTATACGGGTCCGCGACGATGACATCGGTAAACGGAAAGTAGATGGCAGCCCGCCGGTAAGCGGCCTCCAGCGTCGCGTCGATTGTGGGCGGCGCATCCGCTTGTGCGAGCAGGTTGTCTTTGCGCTCATAGGCATAGGCTTTCTTGCCATCGTAATAAAACTCGGTGGCCGGGCCATCGCCTGAGGTCAACACACGCAGGCGATCCGGACGCTGCAGATTGACCAGCGCCACGGTGCTGTAGGCCAGGGGTGGCCCCAGACGACTGGGTTTTTCGTAGGTGGTGACGGCTTTGAAACTCAGGCCCTGAGTGCCGGTCAGCCGGGCACTCATGGCCTTGAGAATATTCAGCGCCTTGGGCTCCAGTTGCGTCGCGGGTGCATCGGCGGCGGGCGCCTGTGCGGCAAACAACGGGGTCGCGAACGCAGCGACTATAACGCTGAGCGAAAGCCAGCGGACATGCTGTTGGAGGGTGGGCATCGGTTGTTCTCCCCAGAGCGAAGTCAGGCGTCAAATGCCTGGCGACGGATGTGACGTCGCAGCGAATTCATAGTGCGATGAACACGCTTCGATAAGTCATGCCTTGCACCGGTGTGCAGTCAATGCCCCCGGATACCTCAGCAAAGCTCAGTTTTATGGCATTCGCCATTGCATCGAGACAAATTCAGACGATTCAGCGCAAGAATCATCGGCGCGCAAAGCATTGCGCTGGATATTTCAGCATTGCTACCTACGCTCTCCGAAACGCTATCGATATTTCTAGCGAACATTTCGTCTTTTCCCCTGGAGCACAAACCACCATGTACCCTTCCCGAAACCTGCTCATCAGCGCTGTGCTGGCCGGCCTCCTGCTCGGTGGCTGCACCTCCAAAGTCACCGAGACGACGCAGTATTCCGGCTTCCTGCCGAGCTACAACGACTTGAAGGAAGTCCAAACGCCCAGCGGGGGCACCGCCATGCGTTGGGTGAGTCCGACCTGGAACCCCAACGCCTATGACACCGTGGCATTCCGCACGCTGGAGTTCTATCCCGCGCCCAAACCCAATGAGCGGGTCAATCAGCAGACCCTTTCCGACTTGCAGAGCTTCATGACCAGCAGGGCCAAAAGCGTGCTGGGCCAGAAGTATCGGATAGTGTCCAACGTGAACGAAGCCCGCCCCGGTTCAAACCCGCTGATCCTGCGTGCTGCCATCACTGGCGTCAGTGCCTCGAACGAAGGCATGAAGTGGTATGAAGTAGTGCCGGTGGCAGCCGTTGTCGGCGCGACACAGGCCGCCACCGGTCACCGGGATCAGGACACAAACCTGTTCATCGAAGCCGAGCTCATCGACGCCAAAACCAATGAGCCCGTGGTCAAGGTAGTGCGCAAGATATTCGGCACCCAACTCTCGAACGAGAGCCAGCAAATCACCACCAAGGACTTCAAGGAAGCGATTGAAAAACTGAACGCCGATATCTGGGCGTTCATCCGCAGTTGAGTCCGGCTTGAATCGTTGTTTACGACACTGAAGAGGTACACAGCATGAAAGCAATCCTGTCCTGGATGACCGTCACCTTGGCGGCTGTATTGATCAGCGCCTGTTCCGCCGTAGGATCCACCGATGGCGGTGCCGGCGAGATCGAAATTCGCTCAGGGAAGATCGAGCAGATAACGCTGACGCAGATGCAGACTAATCACGACAGTGGTATCGGCGCGGTCCTTGGTGGCGTTGGCGGTCTCGCGCTTGGCAGCTTGATCGGTCATGGCACCGGGCGTGATGTCGCCATGGTTGCCGGCGCCCTCGCCGGTGCCGCAGGCGGCAATTACGTCGAAAAGAAAAAGTACGACCAACCGGTAGAAGCACAACAGATCATCGTGCGCGTCAGAAGTGGCGTGCTGGTGTCGGTGACCCAGCCGATCAATCCGAACCTGAGCAGAGGGATGAACGTGTATATCCAGGGTTCAGGCAATCAAGCCCGTGTGGTACCGCAAGGCAGTTAATGCTCGCCCTTACTTGGGAAACAATAACGTGACCGCTGCACGAAAACCCCAGCCCCGAGCGCCGTCCTCGGGGCTGTCGGCCCAATAGCGTGGGCCTATCTGAAGGGTCAGTGGCTGGCTTCCCAGCTTCAACAACTGCGTCACTGTGGCGTTGACCGGTACAGACCATTCCTTGGTCTGCCAGTTGTAGATCGACTCAGTGTTCAGGCCAAACGTGGTGTAGGTGTGGGTGGTGTACGACCAGAAAGGTTGCAAGTACGTCTGGTTAACCTTTGCCGCATTGGGCTGCTCGCCGCTCAGGCTCCAGATGTGGTTGGCGAGAATGCCCCGGGTCCAGCCGTTTGACTGCTTCAACGCCACGATGGTCGGCCCTGCGCCCCACTGTCGACTACTGAGCAACCTGTCACTCCCGGTAGGGATCAGCAATGCCGGCCCGGCGCCGAGAATCCAGCCGCTGGCCGTCGGGTCCTTGGGTGAGAAGAAAAAGCTTTGAGTCACATCACCGATGCCGGACTTGTCCGCCGCGCCGTCTGGCGCCAGACCATGCTGGTCAATGACCGGCAGGATCGTGCGGGAGATCAGGTTCCAGTGGTCATTCAACTCGAAGGGCAGCACCGGCTGGATGTTGGTCACGCTGTGCATCCCCTCCCCCGTAGGCCCCATCTTCTGATCCCAGGTGTACTGGATCGGCAGGCTGTACATCGCCGCGACTGGATTCAGCGATTTTTTTACCAGCTCCGCAGAGTCGTCCGCGTGGGCACTTCCCCCCCCAAGAAACAGGGCACACGGCAGCAGCAAATGCGTAGGTCGCAGACTCGACATGTTCAAGCGCCTCTGTGGTTTGGGTATGAGCAAAGCGCAGTTTCAAGACACTCGCCATTCAATCGCTGAACAAATTGAAATACCGAGCGGCTTTTGCATCTTTTTAATTAGCCATTTCTGGATATTCCGCAATATTTACCTACGCTCCACGCGGGGGATCCAATATTTCAGGAGAAGCCGGGGGGTTTCTTTCAGCGTGCTCACAGCAGTACACAGGATCTAGATATGAACCGAAAAAAAATAGCCTCAGCACTCACAACGCCACTGCTGTTGTCTGCCATGTTTATCTCCGGGATTACTCACGCCGCCGATAAGCCACCTAACATTTTGGTCATCATGGGCGACGATATTGGCTGGTCCAACATCGGCGTCTACAACCAGGGCATGATGGCCGGGCGCACACCAAATCTCGACCAGCTCGCCAATGAGGGCATGCGTTTTACCGACTATTACGCCGAGGCCAGCTGCACGGCCGGGCGCGCCAACTTCATCACCGGTGAACTGCCGATCCGCACCGGCATGACCACCGTCGGCCAGGCCGGCTCACCTATCGGTATTCCAGCCGAAGCCGTGACCATTGCCACTACCCTGAAAGCCATGGGTTATGCCACCGGCCAGTTCGGCAAGAACCACCTGGGCGACCTCAACCAATTCCTGCCCACCGTCCACGGTTTCGACGAGTTCTTCGGTTACCTCTACCACCTCGACGCCATGGAAGACCCGGCGCACCCGAACTATCCGCAAGATCAACTGGAAAAATTCGGTCCGCGCAACATGGTCCACAGTTGGGCGACCACCGCCGACGATCCGACCGTGATGCCTCGCTGGGGCAAGGTCGGCAAACAGAAAATCGAAGACGCCGGCACGCTCTACCCGGAACGGATGAAGACCGTCGACGACGAGATCCGCGACAAGGCCTTCAGCTTCATCGACAAGGCCAAGCAGGACAACAAACCGTTCTTTGTCTGGCTCAACCCGACTCGCATGCACATTGTCACCCACCTGTCCGACAAGTATGAAAGACTGCGCAATTCGGAAAATGGCTGGTCGGAACAGGAAGCCGGCATGGCACAGCTTGACGATATCGTCGGCGAAGTCATGGCCAAGCTGAAAAAAGAAGGCATGGATGACAACACCATCGTAGTGTTCACCACCGACAATGGCGCGGAAAACTTCACCTGGCCGGATGGTGGTACCACTCCGTTTGCCATGGGCAAAGGCACGGTGATGGAAGGTGGTTTCCGGGTGCCGGCAATCGTTCGCTGGCCGGGCAAGGTGCCGGCTAACACCATTGGCAACGGCATTATGTCCGGCATGGACTGGTTCCCGACATTTGTCGCGGCGGCAGGCAATCCGAACATCACGCAAGAACTGCTCAAGGGCAAACAACTGGGCGATACCACCTACAAGGTTCACCTGGATGGCTATGACCAGACACCGATGATTACCGGCAAAGGTCCGTCGAATCGTCACGAGGTCTTTTACTTCGGTGAAAGTGACCTCGGCGCGATCCGCATCGACGACTTCAAATACCGCTTCATCAACCAACCGGGTGGCTGGCTCGGGCCAAAAGAACATCCGGACATGCCGGTTCTGACCAACCTGCGCCTCGACCCGTTTGAGCGCATGGGCTGGTCGGAAAACCTGACCGCCAATGGCTCGCTGTCCTACTTTGAATGGTTCAAGTACCAGTTCTGGCGCTTCGTGTTTGTGCAGGACCAGGTCGCAAAACTGGCCATGACGGCTGTTGAATATCCGCCCATGCAAAAAGGCGCGAGCTTCAACCTTGAAGCGGTCAAGGCCAAAATTGAAGCGGCGCGAGCTGCAATGGCCAAGTAACGCTTCAGGTGATAGCGGGTGGCCGGGGTGGGCCACCCGTCTTGAAATGGACATTTGTTGAGGTAAATCTATGCCGACAAAAACAGTTGCCCTACCTACCTTCACCCTCCTTGCATTGTGCTGTCAGCAAGCCTGGGCCGGCGGCATCATGCTCTACGAAATCGGCACGGATAACACCGGCCTGGCCAACGCCGGCGCCGCCGCCCGTGCTCAAGGCCCCTCAACCATCGCCAGCAACCCGGCAGGCATGAGTTACCTGCCCGGCACGCAAATCACCGGCGGTTTGCAAGTGCTTTACGGTGATCTCTCCTTCAATCGCGATTCCGGCACCAATACGCCGGGCAGCGGCAGTGGCAATGCCCTCGATCCGATTCCCGGTGGCAGCTTCTTCATCACCCATGAACTCGACGATCACTGGAGCGTCGGTTTCGGCCAGTACGGCGATTTCGGCCTGGCGGTCAATTACGACAACGACTGGTCCGGCCGTTACTTCACGCAAAACGCAAGCCTGCTGGGTTTGTCCCTGGTGCCCAGCGTGGCGTATCGCTTCAATGAGCAATGGTCGGTCGGCGTCGGCGTCAAGGCCATGTACGGCATGATGCAAGCAGACACCGCCATCGACCGCTCCCCCCTGGGTCTCACCGACCGCGCCGACGGCCAGTACAAATACAAGGACGGTACCTGGGGCTATGGCGCCAACGTCGGGGTGATCTTCGCCCCGCAAGCCGGCACGCGGATTGGCCTGACGTACACCAGCAAGATCGACCTGGATTTCGAAGACCGTCTGGATGTGAAAGGCGATGGCCGACTGCTGGATCGCATCAACAACACCAACACCCAACTCGATGTGACGGTGCCGCAAACTGTCACGTTGAGCCTGTATCAACAACTGGACCGGCAATGGGCGTTGCTGGCCTCGGCCAACTGGCAGGACTGGTCGGAATTCGGTGAAATCGGGGTACAGGTCGACACCACGGCAGCGGGGGCGCAATCGACAACGATCAATGCCGACTTCAAAGACACCTGGCACCTCTCCCTTGGGGCGCAATACCAGGCCACCGAAAAATGGTTATGGAACGTGGGTATGGCGTACGACAGCAGCGCCGTGTCGGACAGCAATCGCAGCGTGATCGTGCCGATGAACGAAACCTGGCGCATCGCGACAGGGGCCACCTATGCTCTTAACAAAGACACCGACGTCAACGTCAGTTGGGCCATGGTCTACCTGGGTGACATGCCCGTCGAGCAGACCAAAACCGTTTCGGGCAATCGAATCTCCGGTCAATTCGACAACGCCTGGATTCAAGCGCTGTCCGGGAACATGACGTGGCGTTTCTGATGCGTTGCGAATGAACAATACGATTTAAACCCTGGAGTAAACACCATTATGAATCTGTCCCGAAACTTGCTTATCGGCGCTGCAATGACCGGGGTCTTGCTGACCGGTTGTACCTCGAAAATCACAGAAAAAAATCAATACTCCGGTTACCTGTCGAGTTACAACAACCTGAAAGAAGTCGAAACGCCAAGCGGTGGCACGGCGATGCGCTGGGTCAGCCCGTCGTGGAACCCGAATGCGTACGACACTGTGGCGTTCAACAAACTGGAGCTGTATCCAGCGCCAAAACCCAATGAGCGGGTTAACCAGCAGACGCTGACCGACATTCAAAACTACATGACCAGCAAAACCAAAGCCACGCTGGGCACGAAATACCGGATTGTGAGCAACTCGGCGTCGGCACCGGCCGGTTCCCGGACCCTGATCCTGCGCGCGGCCATCACTGGGGTCAGCGCCTCGAACGAAGGTATGAAGTGGTATGAAATCGTTCCAATCGCTGCCGTCGTCGGCGCGACCCAAGCGGCAACTGGTCACCGTGACCAGGATACCGAGCTGTACATCGAGGCTGAGTTCGTTGACGCCAACACCAATCAGACCGTAGGCCGGGTTGTGCGCAAGGTATTTGGCACCACACTGGAAAACGAAAGCCAGAAAGTCACGGCCAAGGATTTCAAAGTGGCCATCGACAAGCTGAACTCCGATCTCCAGGCGTTCATCAAGTAACAAAAAGCTCCCTGGCCAGCGCCTCGATGAAGAGGCTCTGGCATCCTCAAAACGCCGATCATTTTTTCATTCCCACCCGCCGTCGCATCTCGGCCGTGATCGCCTGCCGGGTTTTCTTCAGGTCCGCCCATGGCCCATCACCCATTTGCGCAAGGCGTTCATGCACGTTGTGCACGTTCCACTGATTGCCGCCTTTGAGTTCAGCCACCTCCTCGCGAAAGATCGGCACCGACACCGGCAATCCTTCACGGGTGCGCACCGCATACGCGCAAATGGTAGTGGCGCCCAGACCGTTGCGCAGGTAATCGATGAAGATCCGCCCTACCCGATTCTTCGGTCCCGACACGGCGGAAAAGCGCTCCGGCAAAAGCTTGGCAATGTGCATGACAATCGCATGACTGAAGTCCTTCACCTCGTCCCACCCGAGCTTGCGGGTCAGCGGCACGACCAGGTGAATGCCCTTGCCGCCGCTGGTTTTGAGGAACGCTTTCAATCCCAGTTCATCGAGCACTGACAGCGTCAACTGAGTCGCCTCGACCATGCTTTTCCACGGCAACGCCGGATCCGGGTCGAGGTCGAGCACGAAGCGGTCGGGCCGATCGAGGTTATCGGCGGTGGCATTCCAGGTGTGCAGTTCCACGGTGCTCATCTGCACGGCGCCGATCAGCGCTTCGGCGTTGTTGATGATCATCACCGGTTGGCCGGTCAATTCCTTGTCCAGCGTGGTAATGCCCGGAATGGCCAGGCGCTCGGCGTTCTTCTGGAAAAACAGCTCGCCGGCGATGCCATCCGGCGCACGCACCAGCGCCACGGGACGGTCCTTGAGCTCGGGCAGAATCCACTGCGCAACGCTGGCGTAATACTCGGCCAGTTGCATTTTGGTAGTGCCGCTGGAAGCGTCGATCACCCGGTCCGGATGGGTGATGCGCACCTTCCCCTCGCCCAGGCCGATCTGCGACGGCACGGGTGGCTCGGTTGTCTTTTTTGCCGCAGCGGCGGTTTTTTTATCTGGGGTCGTCACTACGTTCGGCCGCTCCTCAGTGATGCTGTCGGCGGGTTTGTCATCGCGCAGGCCATGGAACACCGCATGGCGCACCGAGCCGTCCTTGGTCATCTCAGCGAAGGCCACTTCCGCCAATAGCGTGGGTTTGAGCCAGTGCACTCCCTTGACCTCGAAACCGGTCGGCGGGTTGACCACCGACGGCTTCTTCGCCAGCAGCGGTTTCAACTGCTCGTAGATGCGCTTGAGGGACTTCTCGTTGAACCCGGTGCCAACCTTGCCGGCGTAACGCAGCTTGCCGCTGTCACGGTCATGCAACCCCAGCAGCAACGCGCCGAACGCGTTACGCGAACCTTTCGGATCGGTGTAGCCGACCACCACGAATTCCTGACGGTGCTTGCACTTTAGCTTGATCCAGTCACTGCTGCGCCGGGACACGTAGGGCGAGCCCAGCCGCTTGCCGATCAGGCCTTCCATCTGCATCTGGCAGGCGCTGTTGAGCAAGGCTTCGGGCGCTTCGCCAAACGAATCCGAGAAGCGCAGCAACGGGTCATGATTGGCGTTGAGCACGGTCGACAGCGCCACCCTGCGCTCTTCGACCGGAACCTCGCGCAGGTCCACGCCGTTGAGGTAAGGCAGGTCGAACAGGTAGTAGAGGATGTTGGCGCTGGCACCGGCTTCGAAGGCATTTTGCAGCGCTTGAAAGTCCGGGACGCCCTTTTCGTTGGCCACCACCATTTCACCGTCGAGCCACGCCGATTCGAGGCCCAGCGCAGCTATCGCTTCAGCTTGCCGGGGCAATTTGTGGGTCCAGTCGTGACCGTTGCGGGTGAACAGCTTGACCTCGTCGTGATCGATACGGGCCATGATCCGGTAGCCGTCGAACTTGATTTCATAGCTCCACTGGCCGTCCGGAGCCTTCTCCACCAGCGTCGCCAGTTCGGGTTTCAACTGGTCCGGCAGTTGGGCTTTGCGGGCGCCGGTGAGGGGTGCCGACTTTGCTTTGGCCGCGGTCTTGCGCGCGGGTGGCTTGACGGCCTTGGGTTTTTCCGCCGATTTCGATTTTTTGGCGATGAGGGTCCGGTCACTCAGCACGCTGTCGGGTTCGGCCGCGACCACGTCGTAATCGCTCTCGGGTTTGGCTGCGCTGTCCTGATGTTTGATCAGAAACCATTGTTCCTGCTTACCCGGCATGTGCGTGCGCACCAGGTTCCACAGGCCACCAAGCTTCTCGCCTTGCAACTCGAACTTGAGCTTGCCCTTGGCGTAGGCCTTGGCCGGATCTTCCTGCGGAATCCACACGCCCCGGTCCCAGACGATCACATCGCCGGCGCCGTAATGCCCTTCGGGAATGCTGCCCTCGAACGTCGCGTAGTCCAACGGATGGTCCTCGACGTGGACCGCCAGGCGCTTGACCTTGGGGTCGAGCGACGGGCCTTTGGGCACCGCCCAGCTTTTCAGGGCACCCTCGAGTTCCAGGCGAAAATCGTAATGCAGGCGGGAGGCGTCGTGCTTCTGAATGCAGAATTGAAGTGCATGGTCTTTCGCGTTTTTTTTACCCGTGCGTTTTTTAGCGGCGGGTTCTGAGGTTGCCGAAAAGTCGCGCATGCGGTTGTAGTCATCGAGGTTCTTGTTCATGGCGCCCCCGTTGCCGACTCAACAATCCCCCGGGTACCGGGGCCGATCCGCGTGACGACCAACGCCACTACGGCAATCCTTTCTACCCGTTGATAACCCGGGGTCAGCAATTCCTCGCCGAATACGTCGGGATCGAGTTCACGGTACGTCCAGCCAAAGATCGGCGACGACAGGTACGGGGTCAGCGCCTGGAGGAACGGATCGTGACCATCGATCATCGCCACCCCGGTGTACAGCACCAGCGAACCACCGGGCGCCAGTCGATTCAAGGCTTGCTGGACAATGCGCAGCGACAGTTGCGCGCCGAACGCCCCACCGCCATGGCGATACGCCCGCTCGGCCGGGTCAGCCATGTAGGGAGGATTGGCAACGATCAGGTCGAACTGACCGTCAACGTCTTGCAACACGTCGCTGGCCTCGACACTGACATTGGCCACCTCGGCGAGCGCCGCATTGATCGATGTCAGGCGCAGCGCCGCCGGGTTGATGTCCACGGCCAGCACTTGGGCTTCACGGCGAGCGCGGGCAACTACAATTGCACCGACGCCGGCACCGCAACCGATGTCCACGGCGCGGCGGATCGGTGCGATGTTTTGTTGCAAGTGGGCATGGATCAACTGCGCAAACCGGTAGGTGTCCGGCCCGAAGAACACCGCGTCCGCTGCGTCGGTGGGAAACGCGGAATGCACGAACAGCAGGTCGTCCAGGCTCGACCAGCGCACCCGGCTTTTCAGGTGGCCGTTGCCTTCCTCCAAGACGCCGGCCTGCTGCAACTGAAGCTGCTCATTCACCGATAACAGACCTGACTCGAATGGCTGCGACCAGCCGAAAACGTCGCGCAGGGTCTGGGCCTGTCGTCCGAAGGAGCGATCAAGCACGCGCTGATGGGTCAGCGGCGTCGGCGTGATGAAACGATATCCGTCAGCCTGCAATCGGCGCCCCAGTTGCAGCAACGCCAGATCCGCAGCGTCCATGTGTACTTCCTGATTCATGTAAGGCTCCTTAGTGAAGGCTGGATTTGAGCTCGATGAATCGACGCGTGGCCAGCAGGCCGGCGGGATGAGCATGGCGCTGTGCCGACAGCCACGGGATCAGTACCTGCATCTGCTCGGCAGCGGACCGTCCCTGTAGCGCGGATTGCAGGCTCTGGACATCCGGATCGCTGGCCGGCAACTCGGGTTCGACGTCGTCGTGGCGGGTACGCCGATACGCCGGTGGTAGACACTCGGGCGCCCAGTCGCCGGCTATCCAGTCGTGCAACAGCTGTTTTTCATAAGGGCTAAACACCCCGAACATGGCTGCACCATCGCCCTCGATCAACTGCCAGAAACGGCTGGCTTGCGGGTCTTGGTGGCGCTTGATCCAGCCCTTGTTTTCCAGGGCAGCGAGGAAATCGGGTAACTGTTCGGGCGCCGATAACCATTGGTTGACCGTCTTGCCTTCAAATCGGCAGTAGTCGGAATGCATGTGCTGGCCGAACGGACGCTTGCGTTCGAGCATGCTCAGCACTTCGCCGTAGAGGTCAAACGATTCGATGATCGCCCGACTGCCCAGGCCCAAATCATTCAGCCGATAGCCCAATGCGACCCGTCGCAGAAACTCGTCACGATCACCCTCCAGCGGCATCAGTTGCGACACCGACTGCACGGCTTTGTGCGCGTGGCCGGTGCTGGCGTTGTCGATGGTCACGTGCAACGTGAAGTAATAGGGATCGATGCCGAGCTCAGCCAGTTCATAGGCGCTGATCAGCAGATGCAGCGGCAGTTGTTCATAGCCCAGGTTGTAACCGATCACCTCGGGCAAGCATTCGTCGGCGCATTCACCCAATGCCAACTGGATCGCACCTTGCAAGTAATGCTCATCGGCGATCACGCCGCTGTCCTGCAAGCCCAGCTCGGCCAGCAGCCTGCGATAAATCACCACATGATTCTGCGTCGGGTTGCCGTCGCCCAATTCTTCCAGATAAGTGCAGATCAGACCGTCGAAACGCGGGTCGCGCCAGTGTTGCAGTACCCCGGACAGCCAGGCGCCATCGACCAGTTTAGTCGGCGCAACCGCTTGCAGGAAAAACAGGGCGTGGGCCTTGTTGCTGAAAAACTGCCGTCCGCCCCCTGCTTTGCGGGCTTTGAGGTAATCGGCGTATTGGCGAGCCACTTCGGCAAAGTGCTGTTCGACGAAATCTTGCAGGGCCGCCAGGTTTTCAGGCATCTCCTGAGGCAGGTCCGCGGCGTGCTGGAGTTGTGTCTGCAAAAAGGTCCGGGCCAATGGCTGCGCGTTGTCGCTCAGCAGCAACTGTTCGTAGGTTTGCTTCAGGCTGCCGGCGGCAGAGATCGCCTGCTCATGGGCAGGCCGGGCGTGGAGTCGTGTCAGGGCAGTCATGGGCGCATCCCTCGGTCTATGGCCAGTGGCAGGACGTTCAGCAACACGTCTCTACATCAGCAGAGCGACAGTGCCGGAGAAAAATTCAATCGGCGTTGAAATTGCCCGGACAGACGGGCCTGTGGCCCCGGCAGCGGCAGGGCCGCGAGCGAATATACTCAGCAGGTGCAGGTTCACCCTCTGGAGAGCAATCATGCGAACGGTTCATGTCACCGCGTCGGCCACATCGCCGGCACCGGTGAATGTCGTCGGCGAAAAGATCACGATCCTGGCCGGCGGTGATCTGAGCAAACCCTTTGAAATGCACATTCAGGAAGGCGTGCAAGGAGGTGGCCCGCCACCGCACTTTCATCCGTGGGACGAGGCGTTTTATGTGGTCGACGGGCAGGTTGAAGTGACGGTGGCAGGCGTGTCCAACAGGGTTTCTGCCGGGGGGTATGTGCATATTCCCGGTGGGTCGATTCATGCTTACAAGAACATCAGCCCGACGGCGAAAATGATTGGTGTGGTGTCGGACCCGCGGGGTGGGCAGTTCTTTGCGGCGATGGATCGCCTCAAAGTACCTGAAGACCTGCCGCGGATACTTGAGATTGCCGAGGAGTATGGCGTCAAGTTTCTGGTTTAGCCGGGGTTCGAGTCAGACGCTTGTCCGCGTTATCGTTCTTCGCGGGCAAGCCCGCTCCCACGTTTAATCGCGTGCGTCGGGTAGAACTCGGTCAAATGTGGGAGCGGGCTTGCTCGCGAAAGCAATCTCATGAACAACACAGTTTTTGAGGCTGTCCCTCAGGCAACACCACCCTTGGCCTGCTGCTCCAGATGCACCTGCAATTCAGGCTCTATCTTCAGTGCCGCTGCCAATTCATCCAGATAAGCACGCTCGGCATCTCCCTGATCATTCACCAGCATCACACTCGCCAAATACATTTCCGCCGCAATCGCCGGATCAGTGGCCGACACCGCCACATCATCGGCATCCAGCGGCCGGGCGACCTCTTCATCCAGCCATTGCTGAAGGTCCGGGTCATCGGTGTGTTTGCCAATTTCGGAGCTGATCATCTGCCTTTCGGCGTCATCAATCCGGCCATCGGCCTTCGCCGCCGCGATCAATGCGCGCAATACGGCATGGCTGTGGTCCTCCACTTCCGGGCCGGACAACAGATCCACCGTGCGCGGCGCCTGTTGCGGGGCCGAGGCCTGACTGCGCTGCCAGGCCTGATACGCCTGAAATGCCATCATTCCCAATGACGCCAGGGCCGCATAGTTGCTGCCACCCCCGAAGCGACGCTGGGTTGAGCCGCCCGTGGGTGAACCGCCGCCCAACAACCCACCGAGCAATCCACCCAAACCGCCGCCACCCGCACTTGAACCGGCCCCGCCGCCTATCAGGCCGCCGAGTAACCCGCCCAGTCCGCCAAGCGGATCTTGCGACGATGCTCCACCGCCGCCCTGCTGAGCCATCGAACCCTGGCCGGCCCGCAGTAATTGTTCGAGCAAATCGCTGGTGTTCATGACGACGGCCTCATAAAGGAAAGAGATCCAGTCAGGCAACGATAGTCCTCGTCGGCAAATGCGCCACCACCGTTGGGCTGACGTAAAAGCCGGGCACCTCGCGGCCGTGACATTGAATACCCCGGTTTTTTCCGGGGTATTGGCTAAGATTTACTGAGGGTGAACCTTATTCCCGATTTTCCGGTCGATACCTGCAACCCGACCCGGTTTGCCGACGCCCCCGCTTGAAGGGGTGATAACAGGCTTGCTTCACTTTCTGGAGAACGCCCCCCGTGATTTCGACCGTACACATTGCCAGGCTCAAAGCATGGGGCGCCCATGGTTTTACCGCCACTGGTGTGGTGACCGCCTTCCTCGCCACCCTGGCGCTGCTGGAAAACCAGCCGACCCACTGCCTGCTGTGGCTGGGTGTCGCGCTGATCGTTGACGGGCTCGACGGCGCACTGGCGCGCAAGGTCAATGTGCAATCAGTGCTGCCCAGCTTCGATGGCTCGATCCTGGACCTGGTGATCGACTACCTGACCTATGTGTTTATCCCGGCGCTGTTCATCTATCGCTACATCCCGCTGCCGGACTACACGCTGCTGCTGACCGTGTCGCTGATTCTGGTGTCGTCGCTGTTCTGCTTCTGCAACGTCAACATGAAGAGTAAAGACAATTACTTCCAGGGCTTTCCGGCCGCGTGGAACGTGGTTGCGCTGTGCCTGTACATCATCGCACCGTCACCCTGGATTACGTTGCTGACCGTCATCGGTCTGGCCTTGCTGACCGTGACCCGGATGAAGTTCCTGCACCCTTTCCGCGTGCGCCGCTTCATGCCGATCAACATCGCCGTGACGGCGATCTGGCTGCTGTGCAGTCTGTCCCTGGTGATCAATCATCCGGTCATCAACCCGATGGTGATGGGGCTTTGGTTGCTGATGTCGGCGTATTTTCTGGGGATCTGCATCTGGCGCACGGCACTGGAGTGGTTTGACGGCTCGCGTCACTCTTAATCCACCATGGCCATTCACATCGTTCGACTCGGCTCACCGCGCACACCCGATGAAGGCCTGCGCCTGGGCACTGTCCGCCGCCCGCCCCGTGGCGTACCGAAGGCCGAGTTTGCCCGCCGGGATTTTTATGATGTGTGGCAGCCGCTGCTGTCGCCGAGCGCGGAATTGGTCGCCGAGGCCAAGGCGGCCACCCATGAAAAGGCCTGGGACGCCTTCAGGCGCAAGTTCAAGGCTGAGATGAATCATCCCGCGCCGAGTCAGCTACTCGACCTGCTGGCCGCCCTCTCCCATCAAACCTCATTGGCCCTCGGTTGTTACTGCGAGGACGAAGCGCACTGCCATCGCTCGGTATTGCGCGAACTCCTGACAGCCCGAGGCGCCAGCATCGTGTAAACCTCCAAAAACATACCAAATCCCCTGTAGGAGCTGAGCTTGCTCGCGATAGCGGTCTGTCAGCCACCTCTGTGTTGACTGTGCCGCCGCCATCGCGAGCAAGCTCAGCTCCTACGGTTAGATCTACGCCAGCTCAGCGCCTTGTGATGACTACTTCGAGGTATTCACTGGGCACCACCAGCGATTTTTCTCCCGCCCTGTTCATCCGGTTGATCAATTCAGTCAGGTCACCCTCAAATGCCTTGGCGCCCTCAGGAGGCAGCGCCGCGAAGGCCTTGTGGAGCGGGCCGTACCAGTTGCGAAAGATATCGATGAAATGCGCCGCTGAGCGATAGCGGAAGTTGAAGGTCCGCCGCGTCACCTGAACCAGGAAGTTGCGCTCATCGAAGTGCTCGTGCAACCAGGCTTCGATTCCCCAGTTCGAGGGCGGTTGTGCGCCGGGGAGCGGCGGCATGTGGCGGCCCAGGGTCTTGAACATCTGGCCGACGAAACCTTCCGGCGTCCAGTTGGCCAGGCCGATCCGCCCACCGGGGCGGCAGACTCGCGCCAGTTCTGCGGCAGCTGTGGGCTGGTCGGGCGTGAACATCACGCCGAAGGTCGACAACACGGCATCGAAGCTGGCGTCCTCGAACGGCAACGCTTCGGCGTCGGCCACCTGGAAAGTCACTTCCAGGCGTTCTGCCCTCGCCCTGTCTTCACCCCGTTCCAGTAAGGCGGCCACGTAGTCGGTCGAGGTGACGTTGCAGCCCCGGCGTGCCGCGGCGAGTGTCGCGTTGCCGTTGCCGGCGGCGACGTCCAGCACCCGCTCGTCACAGAGCAGGTCGCAGGCTTCGGCAAGTTGCTCGCCGACAATCTGCAACGTGGTGCCGATAATGGCGTAATCGCCGCTGGCCCAGGAGGCCATCTGGCGGTTTTTCAGGGCAGTGAGATCAATCGGTGTACTCATGAAGTCTGCTCCGTACGGATGGCAACCGACCGCAGTCTATTCGGCCGTGGTGGGATCGATAATGCTTGTCACTTGGGAAATACGAGTGGCCGGGAAACCACTGCGGGTGGCGTGTTCTTTGATGAGCGCTTCGCTGGGTGAGATGTATACGCAGTAGAGCTTGTCACCGGTGACATAACTCTGAAGCCACTGCACCTCTGGCAACTCGCGCAACACATTGCAGGACTTTAGCGCAGCGGCTTTCAAATCCCGTTCTGACAGTGTTCCAGCGCCGGGGATCTCGCGTTCTATGACGAACTTAGGCATGGCAACCTCTCATTCTTGTTATTGATGACAGGATCGGTAGTGGCCCTGTGAGTGAACTATCACCCCGGCGCACACCGACGTCCTGCCCGATCGTCGGCCAACCCTGTCCGATCGTCCGGAGGTTGGCCGCCCTGCGGCGACAGGCTCACAATCAATGCCATCCCTGCACCGGAAAACTGCCATGGACGCCCTGTCCCAAACCTTGCGGGTCGTGCGCCTGGTCGGCGCGATTTTCATCAACGCCCGGTTCACCGCGCCCTGGTGTTACCAGTCGCCCAGCGCCGACACGGCGGCGCCGCTTCTTGAGCCCGGCGCCGAGCGCGTGGTGATCTTTCACCTGATCACCGAGGGTGTGTGTTACGTCGAACTCGGGGATGATCCGCCGCTGTTGCTGACGGCTGGCGACGTCGTCGTGTTCCCGCAAGGTGACGCCCATCGCATGAGTTCCAAACCGGGACTTCCGCCCGCCAAAGGTGCGCGGCTGGACGTGGTGCTGGCGCGGCGTCCCCGGCAACTGAGTTATGGCGGAGGCGGCGCGGTGACGCGGTTGGTGTGCGGTTATCTGGCGTGCGATACGCGGTTGGCCGGTATGTTGCTGACCGGGCTGCCGGCGGTGGTCCGGGTCAACGTGCGCGGCTCGAACGCCGGCATGTGGCTGGAATCTTCCGTGCGTTATGCCCTGGCGGAAGCCCGCTCGCCCAGACCCGGTGGCGAAGGCGTGCTGGCGAAACTGGCCGAGGTACTGTTCATCGAAGTGCTGCGCCTGCACATGAACGAACAGGGCGAAGGACGGACCGGGTGGCTGGCCGGGGTCGGTGACCGGATTGTCGGTGCCGCGTTGAACGCCCTGCACAACAAACCCTGTCATGCCTGGACGCTGGATGAGCTGGCGCGTACAGCCGGCACCTCACGATCGGTGTTGGCCGAGCGCTTTCAACAATTGGTGGGGAGTTCGCCGATGCAGTACCTGACGCAATGGCGGATGCTGCTGGCGGCCAACCTGTTACGCAGCAGTAACAGCTCATTGATGCGCATTGCCGAAGAGGTGGGTTACCAGACCGATACAGCGTTCAGTCGGGCGTTTCGTCGCGAGTTCGGTGCACCACCGGCCGCATGGCGGCGCAGTCAGGCGCAAAAACCAATGGCCCACGGCGCAGAGCCTGTGGGCCATTGATTGGATCGCTTACGCTGCCGGGGCTTTCGCCTCTTGCAGCAGTTGCTGGATCATCTTCTCTTGCGTCTCGTAGCTGCCTTCGCCGAAGTGGGTGTAACGCACCTGGCCCTTGGCGTCGATCAGGTAGTGAGCGGGCCAGTACTGGTTATCGAAGTTGCGCCAGATCGCATAGTTATTGTCGATGGCCACCGGGTAGGTGATGCCGAGCTTTTTCACCTGATCCTTGACGTTGTCGATGATGCGTTCGAAACCGTACTCCGGGGTGTGCACACCGATCACCACCAGGCCGTCTTTCTCGTATTTCTTCACCCAGTCCTTCACATACGGCAGCGTGTGCTGGCAGTTGATGCAGTCGAAGGTCCAGAAATCCACCAGCACCACTTTGCCTTTCAGCGATTCGTTGGTCAGGGCCGGCGAGTTGATCCATTCGACGGCACCGTTCAGCGACGGCATGGCGCCTTGAGCATTGTCCATCGAGGAGTCCGCGTTGACCTTGCTGACGAAGTAGTCGACAACTTTCGGCACGGTTTCCAGCAAGCCTTTCTCAAGGCTGCTGACGCCTTCGGACGAGGTGCCGGCCAGCAGGGTTTTGTCAGCACCCGTGGTAATCACCGCCGCAGCCGCCAGCACCGCGACACCAGCCCCCTTACGCAGCCAACCGGTGACCGGAATCGACGCTTTCAAGCGATTGACCAGCCCGCGACCGGCGAAGATCAAGGTGCCCAGGGACAGCGCGCTGCCGAGGCCGTACGCCAGCAGCAACAGACTGGTTTGCGCATTGGCGCCTTGCAGCATGGCGCCGGTGAGGATCGCACCGAGGATCGGCCCGGCGCACGGCGCCCACAGCAGGCCGGTGGCCACCCCGATCATCACCGAACTCAGCGGGCCGGACATTTTGCGGCTGTGCGGGTCAATACGATTGCCCAGCGCCACGAACGGACGGGCCATCCAGTCACCGATCCGGGCAGAAATCAGCGACAAGGCAAACAGCACCATCACGAACAGGGCGACGTGGCGACCGGTGTTACTGGCTTGCACCACCCACTCACTGCTGACGACAGCCAGGCTGGAAATCAGGGCGAACGTCAGGACCATGCCGCCGAGGGTCAGCAGGATGGAGGAACGGGAACGTTTGACCCCGGCGAACAGGAACGGCACGACCGGCAGGATGCAGGGACTGAGGACGGTCAATATGCCGCCCAGGAAAGCGATGAGGAACATGGGATCACCTTGAAATAATGAAGGGCGACACAACTCAATCCCTATGGGGGTGAGCCTGCTCGCGATAGCGGTGTGTCAGTCAACACCGCTATCGCGGGCAGGCTCACTCCTGCAATAGGGCGGTGGGGTTTTCAGGCGGTCTGGTTATCCATTTGCTGCCCCTGCGGCGTACGGCTATAACCATCCTCGGCCAGAAACGCGTTGGAATCCTTGTGCGCCACCGGCGTCAGCTGGAAGCAGGTGGTACTGCCACAACTGTTCTGTTCAACAGCGGCATTGGCATGGGCGGCGGCGCCGGCGACGGAGAAGGCAATAGCGGTCAGGTAGCGGCTTACGTTGTTCATTCGGGTCTTCCTGTTTCAAAGGGGATGGACACGGGGTGGTCGCAGCAATCAGTTATCCGAGTTGCAGTTGTCAGCCACTTTGCGGTAGTCGAGGACCTGGGTTTTGTTTTGCGAATCCAGGTAGGTCAGTTGCGCGTCCACCACGCCGCAGACCGGGGTCGCGTCCTGTTTCAGCGACACGACTTTCTTGATGTCCAGATGAGTGCCGTAGGTGTAGGTTTTGGGTGTAACGTCTGCTTCGGCACGGGCCGACAAGGTGCAGATGTTCAGGGCAGCAAACAGGCAAGCGGCGTAGATGGCTTTAGTGTTCATGGCGGTTTCCTCAAGGCTTCAATGGGCAGTTCGTTCGATTGAGCCGAGGCGGTGTGGTTTGCCTCGTTGGAGCCTATTAGATGCCTGCGAGGTATCTGGTCTGTGTCGAGAACAGACGCGTATAAATCGGTACGTATCAAAGCCGCCCTGCGATACACAGCGATACAAACCCGCTGAAAAAGTGTGTTTTTGCGTCTGCGTGTATCCGCCGTCAAGCCAGATACACTGCAATACAAAGGGTGGCGGGCAAGCGGGCCAAGGCTCGATAGACTGCGTGGCATCCCCATTTACAGAGGCAAGGCCCCCATGGAACATGTCGATCACATTCTCATCGTGGACGATGACCGCGAGATCCGGGAACTGGTAGGCAACTACCTCAAGAAGAACGGCCTGCGCACCACAGTTGTCGCCGATGGCCGGCAGATGCGGGCCTTTCTTGAAACCACGCCGGTCGACCTGATCGTGCTCGACCTCATGATGCCCGGCGACGACGGCCTGATGCTCTGCCGCGAATTGCGCGCCGGTAAACACAAGGCCACCCCGGTGATGATGCTCACGGCGCGCAACGATGAAACCGACCGCATCATCGGCCTGGAAATGGGCGCCGACGATTACCTGGTCAAACCGTTCGCTGCCCGCGAATTGCTCGCCCGAATCAACGCGGTGCTGCGCCGCACGCGCATGCTGCCGCCAAACCTGGTGGTGACCGAAAGCGGCCGGCTCCTGGCCTTCGGTCGCTGGCGCCTGGACACGTCGGCCCGTCACCTGTTGGACGAGGACGGCACCATGGTTGCCCTCAGCGGCGCCGAATACCGCTTGCTGCGGGTCTTTCTCGATCATCCGCAGCGGGTGCTCAATCGCGATCAACTGCTGAACCTGACCCAGGGCCGCGATGCCGACCTGTTCGACCGTTCCATCGACTTGCTGGTCAGCCGCTTGCGCCAGCGTTTGCTGGACGACGCCCGCGAACCGGCCTACATCAAAACCGTACGCAGCGAAGGCTATGTGTTTTCACTGGCGGTAGAAGTCCTCGGTGCGCCCTCATGAACCTCGCGATACGTTGGCCCCGCACCCTCGCCTCGAGGCTGTCGCTGATCTTCCTGGTCGGCTTGATCCTCGCCCAGGCATTGTCCTTCGGCGTGCAGTATTACGAGCGTTACGAAACCGCGAAAAACACCATGCTCGGCAACCTGGAGACCGACGTCTCGACCTCCATCGCCATCCTCGACCGCTTGCCGGCTACGGAACGGGCGAGCTGGTTGCAACAACTGGAACGGCGCAACTACCGCTATTTGCTGGATGAAGGTTCGCCGGGCACGGCCATGCGCGACACGCCGATGGCGGTGATTTCGATCAAGGACGCCATCGGCAAGGACTACCCGATGACCGTGACCGACATCCCCGGCCCGATCAAACACTTTCAGGTCCACCTGAAACTCGCCGATGGCAGCCCGGTGACCATCGACGTGCGCCCTTCGATGGTGCCGCTGTCGCCGTGGTTGCCTGTCGTATTGCTCGGCCAATTGGCGTTGCTGATCGCCTGCACCTGGCTGGCCGTGCGCATCGCCATCCGCCCGCTGACGCGCCTCGCGCAAGCCGTGGAAACCCTCGACCCCAATGCCCACGCCGTGCACCTGGACGAACAGGGCCCGACCGAAGTTGCCCACGCAGCCAAGGCGTTCAACTCAATGCAGGCACGCATCGCCGCGTACCTCAAAGAGCGCATGCAACTGCTGGCGGCGATTTCCCACGACCTGCAAACCCCCATCACCCGCATGAAACTGCGCGCCGAATTCATGGATGACTCCGTCGACAAAGACAAACTGTGGAACGACCTCGGCGAGATTGAACACCTGGTGCGCGAAGGCGTGGCGTACGCGCGCAGCATTCACGGCTCCACCGAAGAAAGCCGCCGCACCGACATGGACTCATTCCTCGACAGCCTGGTGTTCGACTATCAGGACATGGGCAAAGACGTGCGATTGAACGGCAAAAGTGCAGCCGTCATTGACACCCGCCCCCATGCGTTGCGCCGGGTGCTGGTGAACCTGACCGACAATGCCTTGAAGTTCGCGGGCGCGGCCGAATTGAAGGTGGAAAGCAAAAACGGCAGCCTGTCGGTGAATGTCATGGACCGCGGACCGGGCATTGCCGAGGAGGAGCTGGCGCAGGTGATGGAACCGTTTTACCGGGTAGAGAATTCACGCAACCGCAGTACCGGCGGGACCGGCCTGGGCCTGGCCATCGCCCAGCAACTGGCGATGGCCATCGGCGGGTCGTTGACGCTGAGTAATCGTGAGGGCGGCGGTTTGTGTGCGGAGCTGAAATTGCCGATTCGGCCTGTCGGTCAGTAACCCCCCGTAAAACTGTGGGAACAAGCTCGCTCCCACAGGGATTTAGGGTGTTTGTGAAGGTTCTGGTGAGTCAGGCTGTTACGCCAACCACCCCTTCTTCGTGCATCTGGCGCAGCAACGCCGCGCCACTCTCCATGAATTCCGCCGATCCGCTCGCCCCCGCCTCGACCGCCAAGCCTTCCAGTTGTGCACGACCGTTCAGTTCAGGGAACGCCTCGATCCGCTGCAACAACCGCCACGCCAACGGGCTCAGCTCGGAAAACTTCACGCTCCAGTCCTCCGCCCGACGCACCAGTAACAACGTCGGCTGGGCAGGTGCTGCCTCGGGTTGAAAATCCGGCCCGACCAACTGCACCGGCCAGGCATACGCGAGCGGGGATGCCAGGGGTGACACCTGCAACGGCCGTTCCAGGATCAACGCCGGATCGCTCGGCGCCAACGGCTCGGCATCGGATTGCTGCAACGCCATCTCGACCCATTCGTAATGCGCCAACTCGACCATGAACGGCGGCCAGATGCTCTCGCTCAATGCCGGCGGACCAGCCGCGAGAAACTCGATAAATTCCCGGGCGATCTCGCCGAATTTCGGCGTCTGCGCGCGGTGGTCCCGCAGAAAAATCCGCACCAGCGTGCGCCACTGCTCATCACCGAGAATCTTGATCAGCACCGGGAACGTGCCGCTGAGCAACGTCGACAGGTTGGCAAAAATCAGGTCGCGATACACCTGGGCTCGCGCGGCATTCATTTCACCGGGCGGCGCGCAGTGATCCGGATCGCGCAGATAGCGGCCCAGGGTGGTTTGCTGTTCAAACAGGCTCGGCTTATCCACGGTTCATCCCCTCGGTTTGCAAGCGGCGAATAGTCTGCAGTTCGGCCACCAGTTCAGAAAATGCCGGGAAGTTGAAATCCCGCTCCAGCAGCGTCGGTTGTGCGCCGAATCGGGTATACGCCTGCGCCAGCAACGACCAGACCACCGGTTTCACCGAGGCACCGTGGGTGTCGATTTTCAAGGTGTCGGATTCGTCGAAGTGCCCGGCCACGTGCATGCCCGCCACCCGGCCTGAATCGACATTGGCCAAAAAAGTCTGCGGATCAAAGCCATGGTTGATGGCGTTGACGTACACGTTGTTGACGTCGAGCAGCAGGTCGCAATCAGCCTCGCGCAACACCGCGTTGGTGAAGGTCACTTCGTCCATGTCCTGCTGTGGAGCGGCGTAATAGGACACGTTTTCCACCGCCAGGCGCCGGCCGAGGATGTCCTGGGCCTGACGGATGCGCGCGGAAACGTGGTGTACCGCTTCTTCGGTAAACGGCAATGGCAACAGGTCGTAGAGATGGCCGTCATCGCTGCAATAGCTCAAATGCTCGCTGTACAGCGGCACCTGGTGCTGGTCGAGGAACACCCGCACTTCTTGCAGGAACCCGATGTCCAGCGGCGCCGGTCCGCCGAGGGACAGCGACAAGCCGTGACAGGACAAGGGAAAACGCTCGGCCAGGGCGCGCAGCGCATGGCCATGGGCGCCGCCGATGCCGATCCAGTTTTCCGGCGCGACTTCGAGAAAGTCGAAATCGCCGGTACGGGCGGCCAGAAGGTCTTTCATCAGACCGCGACGCAGGCCGAGCCCGACGCTGGTCTTGATGGGTGTGGATGAGGTCTGCATGGTGTCGATCTCAATGATTGCCCTAACGGAATCACAGTTAATCGAATTGCTGTATCGGGGCTGTGTTCGGTTACGGCGGAAAATCGGGTTGGATGTATCGGCAGCGGGTCTGTACACACTTCGGTACAGACCCGTGGGGTTGGCGTTACGCCAGGTCGTATTTCTCGCGTACCAGATGGCCGATGCCGATGCGGTCGAGCACGGTCATCGGGCACAGGAAGGTCACGCGCACGGTTCCAGGCAGCCGGCTGATGTCGATGGAGCCGGTGATGGTCGCGCGGTTGAGCACCTCGTCATACGGCAGGCCGGTGACCGACGCCGCGCGTTTCAGACCGTTTTCCACGGCGACGTTGAGGTTTTCGCCGCTGCCGATAAAGGTGATCGGGCCGCTCTGCTCGATCTCGTGTTGCCCCCAGCGCTCGCCCAGTTCGCGGACTTTCTGCCGCTGCTGTGCATTCATCGGCCGTGCCATGGGTGGCAGGTCGTCAAGGTTTTGCAGGAGGATAGGGCCTTCCAGCGTCAGGTGCTTGATCACTTCAACCTGTACTTCGGTTTCCCCGGAACAATCGGTGGCATGCCCGGCGATCTCGCCGTTGCCCTGCTGGGCATGCATGTCGCCCATGTACACCCCGGCGCCCGGCACTTTCACCGGACAGATCAGCACGCAGCCTTCGCGGATCGAGTTAGTGTCCATGTGGCCGTCGGTTTTCGCGACGTGCAGTTCTTCGCGGGTCATGCCGAAACGGTGCGGCGCGTTGATCAGGTATTGGCCGAAATCGGCGCAGTTGTGCGAGTCCGGCAAGTCACGGGACGGTGTGGTGCCGATGTTGCCGAGAAATGGGCGCATGTGGGCGGCGACGCCGGGGATGTCGGCGCGGGCCAGCGACAGGATCGAATGCTGAGCGGCGAATTCCGGCAGTGCCGACATCTCGGACGCGTTGCCCGCCAGTCGGTTGGCAACGTCCTGATTGACGGTCAGGCTGACCTGATTTTGCGCATCGAACACGATTACGTAACCGTGGCTGAAGCGAAACGCGCTGACTTCGGCGCCGCAGTTATTGCAACGAATGGCGTTTTCGCCGATGCCTTCGACGTGACTGGCCGGGTGGTCGGTGCCGCACTTGGAGCAGAATTTGGAGACGAACGGATCGCCGTTGTAGCGCCCCTCGACAAAACTCATGACCCCGGACGACGTCGCGAGCGAGGTCACGCGCATGCTTTTGATCTTGATCGCCACTGCATCACCGACTTCGGCACCGGCAATGGCCACCGGTTGTGTGACCTCGTGGCCACCTTCGAACGCTGGGGTAATCATCGGCCCCCAACAGCCTGGCGGCGTGCCGGTGATCAGCGTGCCACCGTCGGCCAGGGGGCCGAGCATGGGCTGGCTTGGGCCGATGATGCCTTGGGTGTAATGGTCGACGCGCAGGCGTTCGACGGGGTTGGTTTCAGACGCAAGCTTAGTCATCAGGGGGTTCCCTTCACGGAGTGAGAATGCCTCGGCAGAACCGGAGTTCGGGCGCTGGATGGCTTGTACAGTTCATCGCAGGTTTGTATCCGGGCTGTGTTCGGCAATGGCCGGGAGTGAAGTGGAATGTATCAGGGCAGCGGTTAGATACAGTGCGATACACACCGCCATTCCCTTGTAGGGGTTCGGTGTCAGGTCGGTGAATGGGGTTTTCGTCGCTCCAGGCCGCAGCGCGCGGGGCACGAACTAAACTTAATGCACACAGGACGTGCTTGGCGTCCTGCTTATTCCCACGACCACCGCCCAGAGTCGAACGCCTCGAAAACAAGCCCTCTGGACCGTGATCCTGCCAAAGGAGCACACGTGATGGACGAGGCCAGACTCAATGATTTCATGGGCAAATTGGTGAACGACATGGGCGGCGCGGCGATGCTCGCCAACGTCATCCTCGGCGAAGAGCTCGGCCTGTACCGGGCCATGGCCGACAGTCAGCCGATCAGCCCCGAAACACTCGCCGGGAAAACCGGCTGCAACCCCCGCCTGGTGCGCGAATGGCTCAGCGCCCACGCCGCTTCCGGCTACATGGAGCACCGCGACGGCCAGTTCCGTCTGCCCGAAGAACAAGCCCTCGCCTTGGCCATTGAGGACTCATCGGTCTATATCGCCGGTGGTATCGGTGTGGTCGCGTCGTTTTTCCATGACAAGGACAAACTGGTCAAAGCCATGCGCGGCGACGGTGCCCTGCCGTGGGGCGATCACCATCCGTGCATGTTCAGCGGCACCGAACGGTTTTTCCGCCCCGGTTACAAAGCGCACCTGATCGCCGAATGGTTGCCGGCGCTGGATGGCGTGGTGGCCAAGCTGGAGGCCGGTGCCAACGTCGCGGACATCGGCTGCGGGCACGGCGCGTCGACGGTGATCATGGCCCAGGCATTCCCTGACTCGCGGTTTGTCGGGTTCGACTACCACGCACCCTCCGTCACCGTTGCGACCCAACGTGCCGAAGAAGGCGGCGTCGCCGGCCGGGCTCGGTTCTTCCAGGGCACCGCAAAGAGCTACCCCGGCGATGACTATGACCTGATCTGCTACTTCGACTGTCTGCACGACATGGGCGACCCGGTGGGCGCGGCCAAACACGCCTATGAATCGCTGAAACCGGACGGCACGGTGCTGCTGGTGGAGCCCTTCGCCAACGACTCGCTCGACGACAACATCAACCCGGTGGGACGGTTGTTCTATGCAGCCTCGACATTCATCTGCACGCCGAACTCGCTGTCCCAGGAAGTCGGCCTCGGGCTCGGCGCCCAGGCCGGTGAAGCGCGGTTGCGCAAGGTGTTCACCGAGGCGGGATTCAAGTCGTTCCGGCGGGCTACGCAAACGCCATTCAACCTGATTCTGGAAGCACGGAAATAAGCCTCAATCATCACCCGGACAGCCGCACTGTCCGGGGGATCGGTCTGCTACGCTGCACACATTCAAGGCCCTCCCACGGAGTGTGAACATGCTCGACAGCTTCCTGCGCGAACAACTCGAGCGGCTTGGCCAACTCATGACTGAACAGCCGTTCGTGGTGCTGACCGGCGCCGGCATCAGTACTCCATCGGGCATTCCGGACTACCGCGATAACCAGGGCGTGCGCCGCGGCCGGCAGCCGATGATGTATCAGGAATTTCTCTCCGCCGCGCAATCGCGTCGACGCTATTGGGCGCGGGCAATGCTTGGCTGGCCGCGCGTGCGTTTGGCGCAGCCCAATGTCGCGCACGAGGCGTTGGCCAGTTTGCAAAGCAAGCAGCAAATCAGCGGCCTGATCACTCAGAACGTCGACACCTTGCACGATCAGGCCGGCAGTCACGATGTGATCGAACTGCACGGCAGCCTGCACCGGGTGCTGTGTCTGGATTGCGGAAAACATAGCGAGCGGGATGCCATTCAGCGATTGATGGAAGCACAGAATCCTTACTTGGCCGGGGTCGATGCGGTGCAGGCACCAGATGGCGATACCTTGCTGGATGCGGCGTTTGAAGCCAGGTTTCAGGTGCCACAGTGCCCACATTGCGCAGGCGAGCGAATGAAACCGGACGTGGTATTTTTTGGCGAGAACGTGGCGCAGGTGACGGCGGCCAAAGCCATGGCGGCGGTGGAGAAGGCGGCGGGGTTGCTGGTGGTGGGATCTTCATTGATGGCGTACTCCGCGTTTCGGCTGTGCCGGGCGGTAGCGGATCAAGGGAAGCCGTTGATTGCGATGAATCTCGGGAAGACACGGGCAGATGACATTCTGGACCTGAAAATTGAGGGTTCGTGCGAACAACTCTTGCCCCTGCTGGCCCAGCGCCTGAACACATAAATCCTGCCCCCCCCAATCCCCTGTGGGCTATCAGGCCTGTGATTATTGCGTGACGATGGGTTGGCCGAGCTCTTCCTTGAGGATGTCGAACAATGCCTGCGCTGCCGCCGACAGTTCCCCTCCAGGCTGGGTCAACACGCCGATGGCCCGCTCCACCACCGGATCGCGCAGCGTGATGCACTGCGCACCGAGCTCTTGCATCTGCCCCGCGCACAACGCCGGCACCGCGCTCACGCCCAATCCGCTGGCAACCATCCGCCCCACCGTCGCCAGCTGATGACTTTCAAACTCCACCGGCAATTTCATCCCCTGCGCCTGTAAATGTTCCTCCAGCATCACCCGCACCGTGGACGGTCGCTGCAACGTGATGAACGGCTCCTTGAGCAGCGTTTGCCAGTCGATATCCGCCTGCTCAGTCAGCGGCGAATCCTTCGGCACAATGGCCACGAAACGGTCCATGTACAGCGGCATGAACGCCAAAGACGAACTCTGCGTCGGCTCGAACGCCACCCCTAGCTCAACCTGGCGGTCACGGACCATTTCCAGCACTTGCTCGTTAATCACATCATTCACCGTGACGTTGACCTTTGGATAACGCGCGCGAAAGGTCTTGAGGATCGGCGGCAGCAGGTTGCCGGCGAACGATGGCATGGCCGCCAGCGTCACGCGACCGCGCTGCAGGGTGAAGCGCTGGCGCAGTTCGTCTTCGGCATTGTCCCAATCGGCGATCAATCGACGGGCCAGCGGCACCAGCGATTCGCCCTCGGCGGTCAGCGCCACGTTGCGCGTGTTACGGGTGAACAAGCGCCCGCCCAGGCCCTCCTCCAGCGCCTTGATGGTCAGGCTCAACGCCGATTGCGACAGATGGAGGCGCTCGCAGGCCACGGCAAAACTCAGGCTCTGGGCCACGGCCAGGAAGGCGCGGATCTGCTTGACTGTCATGGCCGGTGGCTCCAACGTAATACGGATGATCGATTGGTGAGTTTTATCTATCAATCCACCGTAAAAATCAACTTAACAAATGAATACAACAGCGAGACACTCCTTCCCATTCGGCTAGCCAGCCGCCCACAAAGAATAAAAGAGGTGCATATGGCAGGTTTCGACAAGCGCGTGAGTTCCTACGAGGAAGCTCTGGCGGGTCTTGAAGACGGCATGACGGTGATTGCTGGCGGCTTCGGCCTGTGCGGGATCCCGGAAAACCTGATCAACGAGATCAAACGCAAAGGCACCCGCGACCTCACCGTGGTTTCCAACAACTGCGGCGTCGACGGCTTTGGCCTTGGTGTGCTGCTGGAAGACCGGCAGATCAGCAAAGTCGTGGCGTCTTACGTCGGCGAGAACAAGATGTTCGAAGAGCAACTGCTCAAGGGCGAAATCGAAGTCATCCTGACGCCACAAGGCACCCTCGCTGAAAAAATGCGCGCTGGCGGTGCCGGCATTCCGGCCTTTTTCACCGCCACCGGCGTTGGCACTCCCGTTGCCGAAGGCAAGGAAGTGCGTGAATTCCATGGCCGCAAGTACCTGATGGAAGAGTCCATCACCGGTGACTTCGCCATCGTCAAAGGCTGGAAAGCCGACCATTTTGGTAACGTGATCTATCGCCACACCGCCCAGAACTTCAACCCGCTGGCCGCCACTGCCGGCAAGATCACCGTGGTCGAAGTCGAAGAAATTGTTGAACCCGGCGAGCTCGACCCGGCGCAGATCCACACCCCTGGCATCTACGTCGATCGGGTCATTTGCGGCACGTTCGAGAAGCGCATCGAACAGCGCACCGTGCGTAAGTGATCCCCTGCCCCCGGACCGAATGAAGGAATAACAACAATGGCACTTTCCCGCGAACAAATGGCTCAACGCGTCGCCCGCGAAATGCAGGACGGCTTCTACGTCAACCTGGGCATCGGCATCCCGACCCTGGTCGCCAACTACATCCCTGAAGGCATGGAAGTCATGCTCCAGTCGGAAAACGGCCTGCTGGGCATGGGTCCTTTCCCTACTGAAGAAACCATTGATGCCGACATGATCAACGCCGGCAAACAAACGGTGACCGCACGCACCGGCGCGTCGATCTTTTCCTCGGCCGAGTCGTTCGCCATGATCCGCGGCGGCCACGTCGACCTGACCGTGCTGGGCGCCTTTGAAGTCGATGTGCAAGGCAACATCGCCTCGTGGATGATCCCCGGCAAACTGGTCAAGGGCATGGGCGGCGCCATGGACCTGGTGGCTGGCGCAGACAACATCATCGTCATCATGACCCACGCCTCCAAGGATGGTGAATCCAAGCTGCTGGACCACTGCAGCCTGCCGCTGACCGGCGCGGGTTGCATCAAGCGCGTATTGACTGACCTGGCTTACCTGGAAATCGAAAATGGCGCATTTGTCCTCAAGGAACGCGCACCTGGCGTCAGCGTCGAGGAAATCGTCGCCAAAACCGCTGGTAAACTGATTGTTCCCGATCACGTTCCAGAAATGCAGTTCGCTGACCAGTGAGGAATTACCCCATGCAAGACGTCGTCATAGTCGCCGCCACCCGCACTGCCATCGGCAGTTTCCAGGGTGCTCTGGCGAACATTTCCGCGGTTGACCTCGGCGCGGCGGTGATCCGTCAGTTGCTGGCACAAACCGGCCTGAACCCGACTGAAGTCGATGAAGTGATCATGGGCCAGGTCTTGACCGCCGGCGCCGGGCAAAACCCAGCGCGCCAGTCCGCGATCAAGGCGGGCCTGCCGTTCACCGTGCCGGCCATGACCCTGAACAAGGTCTGCGGTTCGGGCTTGAAAGCCCTGCACCTGGCCACTCAGGCCATTCGCTGCGGCGATGCCGACGTGATCATTGCCGGCGGCCAGGAAAACATGAGCCTGTCCAACTACGTGATGCCGGGTGCTCGCACCGGTCTGCGCATGGGTCATGCGCAAATCGTCGACACCATGATCAGCGACGGGCTGTGGGATGCGTTCAACGATTACCACATGGGCATCACCGCCGAGAACCTGGCCGAGAAATACAGCCTGACGCGCGAGCAACAGGACGCCTTCGCCGCGGCCTCCCAGCAAAAAGCCACGGCCGCCATCGAAGCCGGGCGTTTTGTCGATGAGATCACGCCGATCCTGATTCCTCAGCGCAAGGGCGATCCGCTGTCCTTCGCCACGGATGAACAGCCGCGCGCCGGCACCACCGCTGAAGCGCTGGGCAAACTGAAACCGGCGTTCAAAAAGGACGGTTCGGTGACCGCCGGCAACGCGTCGTCGCTGAACGACGGCGCCGCTGCCGTGATCCTGATGAGCGCCGATAAAGCCAAGGCCCTCGGCCTGCCCGTGCTGGCGAAAATCGCCGCGTACGCCAACGCGGGCGTCGACCCGGCGATCATGGGCATCGGCCCGGTGTCGGCCACGCGCCGTTGCTTGAGCAAGGCCGGATGGTCCATCGACCAACTGGACCTGATCGAAGCCAACGAAGCGTTCGCCGCGCAATCGCTGGCGGTGGCCAAGGACCTGGAATGGGACTTGAACAAGGTCAACGTCAACGGCGGTGCCATCGCGCTGGGTCACCCCATCGGTGCATCGGGTTGCCGCGTGCTGGTGACGTTGCTGCATGAAATGATCAAGCGTGACGCCAAGAAAGGCCTCGCCACCCTGTGCATCGGTGGGGGTCAGGGCGTGGCATTGGCGATCGAACGGGCGTAAAGCGTTCATCAGACTGCGCGGGGACCCACGAAGATCCGCTGCAGCCTGACAACACCCCCGGCGCGATTCACATCGCGTCGGTCCTACCGCCTACCTTGCGTGTCAGGCAAATTTCACCAGATTCAAGGTCGGCAGCGGGCCGCCTGGAAACTGCGTCAATCGTGCGCCAACGCTCAATTCCCCCAGATCAATCCCGAAGAATCCCAACTGATCAATCAGCGCGGCCACTTGGGCTTTTGCCTGGGTGTCATCTCCCGAGAAAAACAGGGCTCTACGACCGCCCTCCGCCGCCGGATCGCTCTCAAGCAGACGCGCCTGAAGGTGATTGAACGCCTTGACTACCCGCGCACCGGGCACCCATTCAGCAAACACTTCGCTGGACATCCGCCCGTTCAGATCAACGGCCTTGAACGACGGCGCTTCAATCGAGTTGTTCGCATCAATGACAATCCGACCGCCGAAATCCGGCAGGCCGCCCAGCGCGGTCGGCAACTTCGACCAGTTCACCGCGACCAGTACGATCGGCTGCGCGGCCGCTTCCTCACGGGTGCCGGCACGTGCCGTCGGCCCAAGTTCTTCTATCAGCGAAGCCAGGCTTTGCGGACCGCGGCTGTTGGCGATAACCACTTCTATGCCTTGACGCGACAGGGCTCTGGCGAAGGCTGCGCCAATGGCACCGGCGCCGATGATTCCAATAGTACTCATGAACATTTCACTCCGAGGGGGTTGTCGTTGGAGTGAATACTGCGCTTGCCATTAGCGCTTGATTAGCCGGTAATGCATTGAAAGATTTTCAAGTATTACTAGCAGGTGCCGCCTATGGAAACCCTCGCGAACCTTGAGTCCTTTGTGCGTAGTGCCGAAACCGGCAGCTTTTCCGCGGCGGCACGCTTGCTGGCGCTGACGCCCGCTGCAGTCAGTCGTAACGTAGCGATGCTTGAGCGGAACATTGGTGTGCGGCTCTTCCAGCGCTCGACCCGCAAGCTGTCGCTGACCGAGGCCGGCGAGGGATTTCTGGCAAACATTGGCGGCAATCTGGAGGCGTTGCAGGCGGCAATCAATGCAGTAAACAGCGACCGGGGCGAGCCGGCCGGCGTGCTCAAAGTCAGCCTCGCACCGACGTTTGGTATCGGTCATGTGCTGCCATTGCTGCCGGCCTTCCTCGAACGTTATCCATTGATCACACCGGAATGGCACTTCGAAAACCGCCCCGTGGATTTGATTGCCGAAGGCTACGACGCAGCCATCGGTGGTGGCTTCGAACTGACACCTGGTGTGGTCTCGCGCACGCTGGCAGCGGCGGATGTGGTGGCGGTGGCGTCTCCCGCCTATCTGGCCGGACGCGCGTTACCGGACGATCCGACGCAGCTGTCCCGATTCAACGGCATCGTGATGCGCGGCAGCCGCACCGGGCGAATTCGTCAGTGGGTCATGCAGGATGGCGGGGGTCATGAGGCGCCGGTCAGTCTGAGCGAAACCATCGTGCTCAATGACCCGGCGGCCATGCGCGAAGCGGCGCTGCTCGGCTTGGGGGTGACACTGCTGGTGTTGCCGGACGTTAGCGCCCACCTCCAGCGTGGCGAACTGGTGCGCTTGCTGCCCGACTGGCACGCGGATGCGGGACCGATTTCGCTGTACTACCCAAGCCGGACATTGATGCCGGCCAAGACCCGGGCGTTCATTGATTTTGTGGTTGAAGCATTTCAGCACTAGACCGTGTCATCGTTCTTCGCGAGCGAGCCCGCTCCCACAGTGGATCTGCGCTGAACACAAAACCTGTGGGAGCGGGCTTGCTCCGGGCGGCGTTCCGACGATGAGGCCAGCCCGGTCACCCCAGAAACTGGAGGATCAACCAGGAGTTCGCCCCACTGATCACCACAAACAACCCCCACGCCAACACCCGCGTCGGCCAGCGATTCACAAACGTCCCCATCAGCGCGTGATCGCTGGTCATGCGAATCAACGGGTACAACGCAAACGGCAATTGCAAACTCAACACCACCTGGCTCAACACCAGCAACTTGCCAATCGCACTGTCGCCCATCAGCCACACCCCGATGAACGCGGGAATCAGCGCCAGCCCACGGGTGATCAAACGCCGTTGCCAGCACGGAATCCGCAGGTTCAGGAAGCCTTCCATGATCACCTGCCCGGCGATGGTCCCGGTAAAGGTCGAACTCTGCCCCGACGCCAGTAACGCCACGCCGAACAACACGCTCGCCAACGCCCCGCCCACCAGTGGATCCAGCAAGTGGTAGGCGTCCTGGATGTCCACCACATCGGTGTGCCCGGTCTTGTGGAACGCGGCCGCCGCGAGAATCAGGATCGCCGCATTGACCAGCAGCGCCAACGCCAGCGAGCCGATGGTATCGATCCGCGCCAGGTTCACTGCATCCTGCTTGCTGGCCAGGTCCTTGCCTATTAATCGGGTCTGCACAATCGAGGTGTGCAAGTACAGGTTATGCGGCATCACCGTGGCCCCGAGAATGCCGATGGCCAAATACAGCGGAGCGGCATTGCCAATCGCGGACAGTGACGGCGTAAAGCCGCGCGCCACGTCCGGCCAGTAAGGTTTGATCAGCAGCAATTCGACGAAAAAACACACGCCGATGGTGCCCACCAGCACCAGCATGATCGCTTCCAGACGACGGAAACCACGGTTTTGCAGGGCCAGCACCAGCAGCGTGTCGAACGCCGTCAGGGCAATGCCGAACGTCAGTGAACACCCGAGCAATAGATGAAACGCCAACGCACAACCAAGCACTTCGGCAAGGTCGGTTGCGATGATCGAGATTTCCGCCAACGCCCACTGCGTGCGTGCCGTGCGCGTGCTGTAGCGCTCGCGGGACAATTGCGCCAGGTCGCGCCCGGTGGCAATGCCCAGGCGCGAACACAGGCACTGGATCACCATCCCCGCCAGACTCGCCAGCAACACCACAAACAACAGGCTGTAACCAAAGCGCGAACCGGCCTCGATGGCGGTCGCCCAGTTGCCCGGGTCCATGTAGCCGATGGACACCAGCAAGCCAGGACCGGCAAAACGCAGCAGTCGCTTGAAGAATGAGGCGCGAGGATCAACGGCCACGCTGCCCGCCACTTCCGGCGGGCAAAACGGCGCAGTGGCAACGTTGGGCAAAGTGAATTTCACACAAACATCCGTCGACAGGTCTAAAAGCGCAGCTTAGAGGTTTCAGGCCATGCGCCCAAGGGGCAACTACCCATGTATCAGGCGCCGTGGCGGCGGAAGAACAAGGTCACCTGGCCCAGCTCAACACCGAACTTGGTCATGGCTGAGCGGTTGGCCATGGTGTTTTCGTCCAGCAAGTACATCCAGTCATCGAAATGCACCTGGTAGACCTTGTCGTCCACCGGCAGGCTGAGTTCATAGCGCCAGTGCAGCGCGTTGCCGGCAACCTCACCGTGGGACTCGCCGACCACATCACCGGCCGTACCACGCCAACGGCCAGGGCCGTCTGGGTACAGCGTCCAGACTCGGGTCTGCCGGGTGCCATCGCTGTAGGTAAAGGCTTCATGCATGATCAGGTTCTGGCCGTCCATTCGGCTGTCGATCAGCACATGGAAGCGCTTGATCACCTCGCCCGAGCGCTTCTGGAACATTCCCCAGCCATCCACTCGCCCGACGAAGAAGCCGGGTAGATCGAGCTTGGGGTTTTGCTCGCTGTAGCGCTGCACATCGACGCCGCAACCGGCCAGGCAGACGCACAACACCAGCAGCAGATTCTTCAGCATGTCATGCACCTCAAGGCTTGGCGGTGCCCAGCAACTGCTGGCGCAACTCGGGATTACGTGTACGTGGGTCGAGCCAGATATCGAAAAAGGCCCGGGCGAATTGAGGGTCTTTCACTTCGTGTTGCGGCTGCTGGCCGACAAAGAACCGCGCACCCTGCCCAGGCAAATAAACGCCGGTAATGCGGGTGCCGGCTTTTACATCGACGAACGACTGTTGCATCTGCACCTTCCAGCGTTCGAGTTGCTCAGTGCTGACCGAGGCGCCGGACAACCGCTTGATTTCATCGACACTGGCCTGTACCAGATCATCTCGGGAAATGCTGCGCTGATAGATCAGTTCCAGGGCAAACGGCTGGTCGGGCGACAAGGGACGGCCCGCACTCCAGAGCCGAGCGTTGTAAACATCGAACCCGAACACCCGAAACTCGCCGGTGCCGATGATCTGCGCGCCGGGCAATGCCTCCTGCCAATTGGCCAAGACCTGGGTGCCTGCCAATCCCAGCAACAACACACCATGACGCAGGCGTAATCGGAGTCTGTTCATCGCGTTCTTTTCACCTTGGGCACCTGCTAAAAACTTATACGCAAAGAATTGTTTTGTACAATTATTTGCGCGGTACGCTTTGTATACAAAATCTCCTCATTCCTAGAGCAATCCTGCGGCCGCAGTGCTAACGTTTAGCGCCCCACTCAGGTCGGAGACGCGTGCGTGCTGATGCTCAAACTGTTGGTGATTCCAGGATTTCTGTTGCTGATTTCCCTGGCCGGTAAACGCTGGGGCCCCAGCGTGGCCGGCTGGCTGTCCGGGTTGCCGGTGGTGGTCGGGCCGATTCTGTTGTTCCTCGCCATCGAGCAGGGCGAAGTGTTTGCCGCCCAATCGGCGACCGCTGCGTTGTCGGCAATGTTCGCGATGATTGCCTTCTGCGTGACCTATGCCCAAGTGGCCCAGCGCACCCGTTGGCCGTTGGCGCTGGTGGTGTCGCTGTCCGTCTGGGCCTTGGCGGCGGTCATTCTGTCGTTGATTCCGCCGTCCCTGGTGTTTTCGGTCATCGCCGCTGCGACTGCGCTGCTCGCCGCGCCTTACCTGTTCCCCAAGGTGCAGCCGCTGGTGTCCGGCCCGGCACCGAAGTCCGATAAATTGCTGCTGCGCATGATTGCCGGCGCCCTGCTCACCCTCGCGGTCACGCTCCTGGCCAGCACCGTCGGCGAACGCTGGAGTGGCTTGCTCGCGGTGTTCCCGGTATTGGGCAGCGTGATGGCGGTGTTCTCCCAGCAAACCCGTGGCCCGGCGTTTACCGCCGCCTTGCTGCGGGCCACGGCCACGGGCATGTATTCGTTCGCGGCGTTTTGCCTGGTGTTGGCGATAGCATTGCCGCACATGGGGTTGACTGCGTTTGCCCTCGGTGTCGCGGTGTCCGTGGCGATGCTGGGGGTCACCCGGCAATTGCTGGCACGCCCGGTCAAGTCGACGACCGAGCCTGGACGATCCGCGATCAACCGCTAAGCTCCTTTACAGCTGCGGGCCAGGATGTCGCCCGTTCACCGTGCTGAAGGACCAGACATGAATCACGCCACGCTTCCCGTGCGCACTGCCCGTTCAGCCACCGCCATTGGCGTGATTGCCATATTCCTCTGGTCTTGCCTGGCGCTGCTGACCACCCTCACCCAAGGTATCCCGCCCTTTGAGCTGATGACACTCGGGTTCGGCGTGGCGTTCGTGGCGAGCGTGGTCATTCTGGGGCGACACGGCGTCCCCGGCTTCAGCAGCTGGCGACAACCCTGGGCCGTTTGGGCAACCGGGTTCAGCGGGATTTTCGTCTATCACGCGCTGTATTTTTTCGCGCTCAAAGCTGCGCCAGCGGCCGAGGCAAGCCTGATCAACTACCTCTGGCCGCTGTTGCTGGTGCTGCTATCGGCATTCTCCGCCGGGGAAAAACTGCACAAGCGGCAAATGCTCGGCGCGCTGCTGGGGCTCGCCGGCACGGCGTTCATCATGCAGCAACACGCACCGGTGGCGGGTGCGGCGATGCCGGTGGCCGGGTATCTCGCGGCGTTTGGCTGTGCGCTGATCTGGGCCGTTTATTCGGTGTTCAATCGACGCTTCAGCGAAGTGCCCAGCAGCACCATCGGTGGCGTTTGCGGCCTGGTGGCCGTCGGCGGGCTGGTCTGCCATCGACTGTTTGAAACCACGGTCTGGCCGGATGCCGGTCAATGGGCCGCCATCATCTGCCTGGGCCTGGGACCGGTGGGCCTGGCGTTTTTGGCCTGGGACCATGCCACCAAGCACGGCAATCTGGCGACGTTGGGAGCGCTGTCCTACCTGGCGCCGCTGATTTCCACTCTGCTGTTGATCACCGTGGGCGACAGCCAGGCGGGTCCGATCCTGATCGTGCCCGCACTGTTGATCATCGGTGGCGCGGTGATTGCCACCACGCGATTCTCCGAAAAGGCTGTCGCGACACGTTCGATAACATCGAACGAGTAAAGCAATAACCTCGCACGTCAATCGAACGGGTTTCCTTCAACATCAGCCTCAGTTCACAACCCACCCGACTGAGGCCTACACCATGAAATTCTTTTTCCACCCTTCGCCAAACCCGATGAAAGTTGCCTTGCTGCTTGAAGAACTGCAAACGCCGTACGAATTGATCGGCGTCGATACTTTCAAGGGCGAGCAACACCTGCCAGCCTTTTTGGCGATCAACCCGAACGCCAAGGTTCCAGCACTCGTTGACGGCGACGCCACGGTATTCGACTCCCAGGCCATCTTGCTGCACCTGGCGCAAAAACATCAGCGCTTCGTGCCGACCACGGCTGCCGGCAGTGCCGAACTGTTGTCGTGGCTGATGTTCATCGCCACCGGCCTGTCGCCGTTCTCGGGTCAAGCCGTGCACTTCCTGCACCACGCGCCGGAAGACCTGGCTTATGCGAAAAACCGCTACCTGAAAGAAGTGGAACGTCATTACCGCGTACTCGACCAACGTCTGGCCGATCATCAATACCTGGCCGGCGACACCTACAGCATCGCCGACATGGCGCTTTGGGGCTGGGCCAACTACGCGCCGTACATCCTCGGCGAGAACGGCCTGGCGGCGTACCCGAACGTCAAGCGCCTGTTCGATGAAATCAGTGCCCGCCCGGCCGCTCAGCGTGCCCACGGTTTGAAAGAGAAGCTGGTGCTCAAGGCCGAGTTCGACGAAGAAACCCGTCGCAACCTGTTCCCGCAGAACCAGGCCTGACGTTCCAGATAGCAGTTATCCGTCGCGCCGCTGGGTGTAAACCGTTGCCGCGCTGGAATGCTTCACAAACTCCATGGGATGATCGCCCTCAAAGCGCGATCATCCCTGGAGTTTTTTGCATGTCACTGTTAAGTAAAAAAGCCGCTGTCCTGTTGCTGACGGCGGTTGCCAGTCTGAGCGCGTTGAATGCACAGGCCGCCAAGGCCACGGCCACCGCTCCTTCGTCCTCGCAGAAAGTCTCGATGCTGGGCGGCAAATTCACCTTCTCCCTGCCCAAAGGCTTCACCGCCAACACGCTGCCAACCAGCCCGTCTGGCGCCAGCGGCACCATGTACACCAATGAAACGACCAAGACCGTGGTGATCGCCGCTGAAAACAATCTGCCGGCAGACGTCACCGTCAAAGACAACGACAGCGCATTTCTCGATGGTACGGCCGCCGATTTCGAAGCCGCACAACTCAAAGCCCTGCCGGACTTCAACAAACTCAGTGAAAAAAGCCTGACGCAAAAAGCGTCAGGCCTGGGATTGCGTCAGGTTGACAGCACCGCCACGCAGGGTGGCGGCATGACCCTCAACACCACGCTGATGGCGGCGTCCGGCAACCGCATGGCGGTGGTTCAGGTGATTTCCCGTCCGGGTGACATGGCCGCGCACGAAACGCTGATCAAACAAATCGTCACCGGTAAATAAGCCTCAAGGATTGAGGCGCTGCAGCCAGGCGTTCAAATCTGCAATTTCGGCTTCGCTGATGTTATGACCCAGTCCTTCGTAGCCATGAAACTCAGGCTTGAGGGACAGGCTCTTCAGCAGGTTGTCGGCGTCCGTACCGTCCTTGTACGGCAGGCGGTTGTCCTCTTTGCCATGACCGATGAAGATCGCCAGTTTCTGGCGACTTTCATCCGGTTTGAGTGCGGATTTGAGCACCGGCAGAATCCGCCCGCTCAACGCCGCAATCCCGCCGACCGCCTCGGGGTGACGCAGCCCCACTTCGTAGGACATGATCGCGCCTTGGCTGAACCCCACCAGAAACACCTTGTCCGGTTCGGTGTGATATTTCCTCGCCGCCTGGGCGATGAACTGCAGCAACACCTGGCCGCTGGTCTTCAGGTCACCCGTCTTGCCGTTATAGGCGCCCTCGCCCTTCTTGGTAAACCACTGGTAGCTGCCCTCCTCCAGGGTCATCGGCGCCCGCACCGACAGGTAGGTGTAAGTCGCGGGCAGATCATCCTTGATACCGAACAGGTCCTGCTCGTTGCTGCCGTAACCGTGGAGGAAAATCACCAGTGGCTGGTGTTGCGACTCGGGGTTGGCTTGTTCCAGATACTTGAGGGGGAGATCGGTTTGCAGCGGGGTTTGAGCATGGACTGTGGCGGATGCCAGAAACGTCAGCATGGCGAGAAATTTCAACATTGGCCTTCCTTTACAGGGAACAGGATTCGGGGGTGAGCCTAGCACTGTGAGCCCTGCCGGGGAATTTCGGGTGTTGCTGATGCCGCCTTCGCGAGCAGGCTCCCACAGTTGAAATGCATTCCCTTGTGGGAGCGAGCCTGCTCGCGAAGAGGCCCGATGAGGCATCAGAGAATCCGGATCAGTCGTTGATCAGTTTCCCAACCCGAATCGGCTCACGCCCCGCCACTTTCGCCTGCCATGTCCCCGGCTGTGTATACCGCCCGCGATCAATCGCAAACAACACGCCGCTGGTTCCGGCGCACACGGTGGTCGCCCGATCATTCAACGGGTCGACCACTTCAAACAGTGCATCGCCCCGCTCCACCCATTCACCGGCATCGCGCAGGAAACTCACCACCCCGTGATGCGGCGCGAACAGGTACTCGGTGCCTTCGAACGGCATGCCTTCACAGCATTCACTCGGTGCCGCCGGCCAGTCGCCCTTGATAAAACCCTGCTCAGCCAGGAAGCCGAGGATAGCCTCGCAGTTGGCCTGCGCCTGATCCACCCGCGTGTCACCCATGCTGCCCAACTCGAGCGTCGTCGCCAGGTTGGCCGGGGGAATGGCGGCGTCAGGAAACGCCCGCGCCAGGCGCAACCACGGAGAAGAACAGGATTCATCGAACGAGCTGCCGCCGGAATCTTCACACAACAACGCCACGCCAGCCCTCAGCCGCGCGGCCAGAGATTGCCACTGCGGCCAGTGCTGCGGCAAAGCATAAATATGAATCGCCGCGTCGAAATCGCAATGCAGATCGAGGGTGATGTCGGCATCGCACGCATGGCGCAACAGCAAGCGGTGCATGGCTTCCAGTTGTGAAGCCGGTGCCGGCAAGTCATCAAGCACCTGGCCCATGGTGTGGCGAATCAGGGCGATGTTGGCCTGCGCATCGTCGCCTAATTGGTCACCGATCAACGCGGCCACCGGTGCGCTGAGTTCGACAAACGAACGGTTGAAATTCTTGCCGCTACCGAGTTCGAAGCGGCCCATGTGGCTGCCTTGCAGGTGCTGATCCAGACCGATCGGGTTGGCCACCGGCACCAGTTCGATCATGCCTTGCAGTTGGCCTTGGGTGTCGAGTTCGGCCAGGCGCTTTTTCAATTCCCACGCTGTGCGCATGCCCGGCAGTTCGTCCGCATGCAGGCTGGCCTGGATGTAGACCTTGCGCGTGCCCGCGCCGTAGCGAAATACGCTAAGGGTACGTTCGGTGCCCAGGTGGCTCCAGGGCAGTGAATGGTCGATGCGTTGCATGGATAAACTCCTGAAGTCCGGACAGTGAGATCCCCCTGCAGGGTTCTCTGTTGCTAGAAAGAGTGCACAAAAAAAATGGCAACCGCGTCAACGGTTGCCACTTTTTTGAACGGCGTGATTACTCGCCGTAAACGTCAAACTTGAAGTACTTGTCCTGCACTTGCTTGTACTTGCCGTTGGCGCGAATTTCGGTGATAGCCGCGTTGAACTGCTCGGCCAGGGCGGTATCGCCCTTGCGCACGGCAATGCCGGCGCCGCCACCGAAGTACTTCGGATCGTTGTACTCAGGGCCTACGAAGGCAAAACCTTTACCGGCGTCGGTTTTCAGGAAACCGTCGTCCAGGTTGACCGAGTCGGCCAGCAGCGCATCAACGCGGCCAGAGACCATATCGAGGTTGGCTTCCTGCTGGGAACCGTAGCGAACCAGCTGGATGCCGGCCGGCACCAGCACTTCAGTGGCGAAGCGGTCGTGGGTACTGGCGCGCAGCACACCGACTTTCTTGCCTTTGAGATCGGTCAGCGGATCCTTGACGTCGGTGCCTTCCTTCATCACGAAGCGCGCCGGGGTGTGGTAGTACTTGATGGTGAAATCGACGTTCTTCTTACGGTCGTCAGTGATGGTCATGGACGACAGGATCGCGTCGATTTTCTTCACTTTCAGTGCCGGGATCAGGCCGTCGAATTCCTGCTCGACCCACGTACATTTCACTTTCATCTGCTCGCACAGCGCATCGCCGATGTCCACGTCGAAACCGGTCAGTTTGCCGTCAGGGGTTTTCATCGAGAATGGCGGATAACCGGCTTCAATACCGATGCGGATCGGCTTGGCTTCATCCGCCACAGCGGTCAGGGACAACATCGACAGTGCCAGGGCACCGAACATCACTAGCTTTTTCATTTATAACTCCCGTGTGCGGAGACTTTTATTGGCAGCTTACGATTGACTTTCGGCCGGTGAAAACCGAAGAGGCCGGCAGTCTAGAGTGGCTTCAAATGGGCAAATTGTGTTTAAGCGACGAATACTTATAGAAAAGTGGCTCACCTGGCAGTGTCCCTTGAAGTGTGCGCCACAGCGGTGCACAGACTGTAGGACAAGCCGCTTTTTCAGACAAAACCTACGCGCAATAACGACAGAGAAATCCTGATGCCATCACTGAACTTGATCCAGCACCACCCCGCCGAAGGGCCCGGTGCGATTGCCGACTGGGCCACGTCCCGAGGGTTGACGCTGAACGTCTTTCGCGCCGACCTTGGCCAGTTGCCGCCGGTGAGTGCCGCGGCGGTGATTGTGTTGGGTGGGCCATACGAATCCAATGCCGGGCCGGTCTGGCTGGAATCCGAACGGCAGTGGTTGGCGGGCAGCCTGGATCAGGGCGCCCCGGTGTTTGCGATTTGCCTGGGGGCGCAGTTGCTGGCGTTGAGTCTGGGCGGACAGGTACGGCGGATGGATCAAACCGAAACCGGCTGGACCGAGGTGAGGCTTGCCGATGGCCAGCGGTTGAAGGTGCTGGAGTGGCACGAAGACGCGATTAATCTGCCACCTGGCGCGCAATTGCTCGCCAGCAGCGCGCAATGCGAACAGCAGATGTATCGCGTGGGCTCGACGCGGGTGGGGCTGCAGTTCCATCCGGAGTGGAATGCCGCGTCGGTGGCGAGGCTCAATGAACACTTTGGTGAGGCGTCGCCGTTGCCTCGAGGCGAACAGGACAGCGCCGCCTACACCGCCGTTTATGACTGGTTGCAGGCGACGCTGGATGAATGGTGGACCGCTTCGTCAGCTATGCGCCACGATTGATCAACATTCACACCCTATAGCGGTCGAGGCTGGCCGCTGCGCCACCGCGCTCAACTCAAACCCTTCATCCAGCCACCCCGTCACCCCGCCGATCATTTCCTTGACCGGGTAACCCAGCGCCGCGAGTTTTACGGCGGCCTTGTTGGCGCCGTTGCAATGCGGACCTGCACAATAGACCACGAATAGACTGCTTTTCGGGTAAACCGCCAGGCCTTCAGCGGTCAGCAATCGCCCCGGAATGTTGATCGCGCCCGGCACATGACCGCGCTCGAACGCCAGCGGACCGCGCACATCCACCAGCACAAAATCCACCTCGCCGGCCTGCTGACTGGCGTTAACGTCGGAACAGTCGGTTTCGAACGTCAGACGGTTGCTGAAATGCATCAGGGCGATGGCCGAAGGGGCGGCGGGGATTTCGCGAACCAGGCTCGTCATGTTCTGTACTCCATGGTGTGTGTGGGCTTGAGAAGACTTTATCCGCCCGCCACTTGCCGCTACAGTGGCGCACAAGATACTCACCGGGAACTTTACGCCAAATGCAGCCTGACCCTGGCTTGGTCGCGATTCTGGCCTATGACGGCCTGTGTACTTTCGAATTCGGCATCGCGGTGGAGATCTTTGGCCTGGCGCGGCCCGAGTTCGACTTCCCGTGGTACGAACACCGGATTGTCGCCGTGGACCAAGGCCCGATGCGCGCCATGGGCGGCATTCAAGTACTGGCCGATGGCGGCATGGAACTGCTCGAAGACGCCCGGACCATCATTATTCCCGGCTGGCGCGACCGCAGCGCCCCGGTGCCCGAACACTTGCTCGACGCCTTGCGCAAGGCCCATGCCCGAGGCGCACGATTGCTGTCGATCTGCTCCGGGGTGTTTGTGCTGGCGGCGACCGGACTGCTGGACGGACGCGGCGCAACCACGCATTGGCGTTACACCTCTGAACTGGCGGAGCGTTTTCCGCACATTTTGGTGGACCCAGAGGTGTTGTATGTCGATTCCGGTCAACTGATCACCTCAGCCGGCAGCGCGGCGGGGATCGATGCCTGCCTGCACCTGGTGGCGCGGGATTTCGGCACGCAAGTGGCGAACACGGTAGCGCGACGGCTGGTGATGTCGCCGCAACGCACCGGTGGCCAGGCGCAGTTTATTCCGACGCCGGTCAGTCCGACACCGCGCAGCGATGTGTCACGCGTCATGCAATGGGCGCGGGAGCGCTTGCATCAACCGCTGGAAGTTCGTGAACTGGCGAGCGAGGCGGCGATGAGTGAACGGACGTTCTTGCGCCGTTTTACCGAAGCCACCGGGTTGCCGCCCAAAGCCTGGCTGCAGCATGAGCGATTGGCGCGGGCCCGGGAGTTGCTGGAGAGCACCGGGCAGAATACGGATCAGATTGCCGAGCAGTGCGGGTATCGGTCGGTGGAGAGTTTTCGGGTGGCGTTTCGGGGGCTGGTGGGGGTGCCGCCGTCGGTGTATCGGGAGCGGTTTGGGCGTGCGGTCAAAGTTGATGATTCAAGGTGACTTTGAGGCCCCCTCAAACACCGCTGACCTCAAGGCTTACGCAGCAGGTAGGTATCCATGATCCACCCATGCGCCAATCGAGCCGTCTTGCGCACCCGTTCAATCTCATCCGCGACCTCTTCAAGCTTGCCGCTGATCAAAATCTCATCCGGCGTGCCCAAATAAGCCCCCCAGTAAATCTCGGTCTGCGAATCCGCCACCTGACGGTAGGCATCCTGCGCATCCAGCATCACCACCAGACTGTCCGCCCCACTCACCTGCCCCACCGCCAACCGGCGCCCGGTGGTGATTTCAATGGAGCGACCAATGCGATTGAGCGGCACTTTATGCTGCGCCGCCAACGCCTGGACGCTGGTGATGCCGGGGATCACCTCGAACTCGAACACACAGCGCCCCGTCGCCAGGATCGCCTGCAAAATCCTGATCGTGCTGTCGTACAACGCCGGATCACCCCACACCAGGAAACCGGCGCACTGCTCGTCAGTCATTTCCTCGTTGATCAGCCGTTCGAAGGTCAACTGCTTGGCAAGGTTGAGGTCTGCGACACTGGTCGTGTAGTCCACCTCACCGCGCTTACGCTCGGGGCTGTGGGCTTCGACGAAGTGATAATCGTGATCGGTGATGTAGCGCTCGCAGATTTCCCGGCGCAGGTCGATCAGTGAATCTTTGTCCTGGCCCTTGTCCATCAGGAAAAACACATCGACGAGGTTCAGCGCCTTCACGGCCTGTATCGTGACGTAGTCAGGGTTGCCGGCGCCGATGCCGATGACCAACAGTTTTCTCATCACAGCACTCCCTGGGCATCCGTGCCGAGCAAGCGCAGACGCCAGCGGCCGGTGAACCGCAACTCGATGGCCGACAACGGTTCAACGTCGATCTGGTTGAACGCCGCCCCCTGCAATACCTGGGTGAGCGCAGCGCGAATGACAAACGGATGGGTGACCGCAACAACATGCCCCGCAGTTGCCTCAAGGGTGTGCAGCCACTGCGCCACGCGCTGACCCAGTTGCGCCACCGACTCACCGCCATGGGGCGCCGAGGTCGGGTCTTCGAGCCAGGCCTGGAGCGCTTCGGGTTGTGACGTTTGCAGGTCATCAACGCGCAAGCCCTGCCACTGTCCGAAGTCGCAATCACTCAATGCGGTGACCACTTCAACTTCATCGCCAAACAGTGCGGCCGTTTGTCGGGTCCGCAATTCCGGCCCGGAGAGTAAACGTGGCGTCCCTTTGAACGCGTGACGACGCGAACCCTTCGCTGATTGCCAATCCATTTCCAACGGTTCGTTCGTAGGAAAATACGCCAATTTCTGTGCGACGGTTCGAGCGTGACAGATCAAGGTTAAACGGGTTGTTTGCACGGATAAACACCCTTGCGATCAAACGGAAAACGGCAACGCGCCGACGATATTCGCCAGATTGTGCCGCAAGAAGGTCGGTTCATGGCGTTTCATTTCAACCAGTCCACACCGCTTGCCCGTCTGATGGAGCTGGGTAATTCGGCAATTTCCGACACGGATTCTGGCGATTGCCTACAAGTGCTGTCGAATTCCATGTAGCTCCTTTAACACGCGGTTTACGCCCTGTTTTCGGGCTCAAAAAAGGCGTGGAAAAATTCACTAGACTTGTAGGCTCGGCTACATAAATACTGCTTCGCAATTTGTGGAATGAAACCGATACCGCCATCCAGCAGGAGCCCGGATGCCCACCTTCAGAGACCTGATCACCGACGCCGGCCTGGAGCTGACGTCGTCGGCACGCAAGGTCACATGCGCCTTGCCGGCCCCGTACCGGCGCAACGGGCTCGGCCCGACACCAAGGCTGGCGGAACGTGCCGGTGTCCACGATTTCAACCTCGTGCGGCGGGCTAAAGCACACGGTTTCAGCGGTTTTGCCAATTTCCAGAATGCGTTACCCGGTGATCGAGTCCACCGTTTGCACGCGGCCCGCCCTCCCTTGCCACCACGCACCCACCTGCAACAAGTCCATCTGCGCAGGCCCCGCCTGTTTACGCGCCCTCCCCGCGCCAAAGCCTTGGGACGGGTCTATTTCTTTTTGCTCATCAAAACCGGCCCCCCTACGATGCTGTCCGAGTCGAGCAACGGCTGAAGATAAAAAGGGCAGCGTCTGACAACAAATCAGGCGATCGCTGCTTTAACACGTGGAAACCGACAGTGATAGTCAGGTTCGGAGCACATCGCCGAACCCTTTGATACAGGAGTATATCCATGCTGGTCTTACGCCCAGTCGAGTTAACCGACCTGCCCCAGTTGCAACAACTGGCGCGCGACAGCCTGGTGGGCGTCACATCGTTGCCGGACGACACCGAACGCCTGCGCCTGCGGATTCTCGATTCCTGCGCCTCATTCGAAAAAGACGTTGAGGCACATGGCCCGGAGAATTACTTTTTCGTGCTGGAGGACCTGACGGTCGAGCGCCTGATGGGTTGTTCGGAGCTCCTGGCCACCGCCGGGTTCAACGAGCCGTTCTACAGCTTGCGCAACCGTCATTTCAACAGTGCCTCCCGGGAACTCAACATCGAACATGGCGTGCCGGCGCTGTCGCTGTGCCAGGACCTCAACGGTCACACCTTGCTTCGCGGCTTTCATATCGATACCGCGCTGGTGCGCACTGCATTTTCGGAGTTGCTGTCACGGGCACGGCTGTTATTCATCGCCGCCCATCCGCAGCGTTTTGCCGACGCGGTAATCACTGAAATCGTCGGCTACAGCAGCGATGAGGGACAATCACCCTTCTGGGATGCGGTGGGCAAACACTTTTTCGACCTGCCTTACACCGAGGCCGAACGGCTGTGCGGCCTGGAAACCCGGACCTTCCTCGCCGAGCTGATGCCGCAATACCCGATTTACGTGCCGATGCTGCCCCAGGGGGCACAAGACTGCATTGGCCGGATTCATCCGGACGGCCAGGAGGCCTTCGATATTCTTGAACGCGAAGGCTTTGAAACCAACAGCTACATCGACCTGTTCGATGGTGGCCCGACCTTGTATGCGCGCACCTCGAACGTGCATTCCATCGCCCAAAGCGAGACAGCCAAGGTGCAGGCCAGTCCGTCCATCGATGCGCGGGGTCGCTATCTGGTCAGCAACGATGCGCTCAAGGACTATCGGGCAGTCGTCGCCGAACTGGATGTGGTATCCGGACAACCGGTGCGGTTGAGCGCCGATCTGTGCGCAGCCCTCAACGTGACCGATGGCAGCCCGATCCGGCTGATCGCCCTCTGAGCATCACTTGGCCCCGTGCCCAACGACAGCGCCCGAACTGGCGCGAAGAAGGAGCTGCATCATGATTGTCCGCCCGGTTCGAGTCACCGACCTCCCCGCCCTGATGGACCTGGTGCAACAGGCCACCCCCGGGTTTACCACCCTGCCGGTCAACGAGGATCGTCTGGCACACCGGGTGCGCTGGGCTCAGCGGACGTTCGCCGAACAGGTGGAGCGTGCGGATGCCGATTATCTATTTGTGCTGGAGGATGACGATCAGCAAGTGGTCGGCGTCAGTGCAATGGCCGGGGCCGTGGGCTTGCGTGAACCCTGGTACAACTATCGGGTGGGTCTCACGGTCAGTTCATCGCCTGACCTGGGGATCCAGCGGCAGATTCCGACCTTGTTTCTGAACAATGAAATGACCGGCCAATCGGAACTCTGCTCGCTGTTCCTGCGCCACGATCAACGCCGGGGTACAAACGGTCGCTTACTGTCGCTGGGGCGTCTGCTGTTCGTCGCCGAGTTTCCGCAGCTGTTCGGCGACAAACTCATCGCCGAACTGCGTGGCAGTGCCGACGAGAACGGTTGTTCACCGTTCTGGGACAGCCTGGGCCGGCACTTCTTCAAAAAGGCATTCAGCCACGCCGACCACCTGTCGGGTCTGGGCAACAAATCCTTCATCGCCGAACTGATGCCGCGCCAACCGCTTTACACCTGCCTGTTGACTGAGCAGGCCCAGGCGGTGATCGGCATCGCGCACCCGAACACCGAACCGGCGATGAAAATCCTGAACGCCGAGGGTTTTGCCCACCAGGGTTACATCGACATCTTCGACGCCGGGCCGGTGATTGAAGCGCCGGTGGCGAAAATCCGCACCGTGCGCGACAGCCAGGCGCTGGTACTGGCCATTGGCACACTCGACGAACAGGCACCCGTGTGGTTGATCCACAACCGCCGCCTGGAAAACTGCCGCATCACCGTCGCCAAGGCGCGCATGGTCGGCAACAGCCTGGTGGTCGACCGACTCACCGCCAAACGCCTGCAACTGCAACCCGGCAATTCGGTGCGCGCCGTGCATTTACTCAGTCAACAACGGCAGGCTGTTGCTGCCTGATCGACAAGCCCCCTCGCCACAGGCCCAATCCTGCGCCCTGTACAAATTCGTCATCATCTTCTTCTCGTCCGCGTGATAGCCTTTTGTTCCTTCGGCGTTGACACTTTTGCTCAAGCCCTTCCATTCCAATTGCAGTGGTGGAACTCGTATGACCAGGCTTTCCCATCAAGATTTGCGCCGTAACTTTCGCGAACTGTTCGCTTCCAACACCTGCTATCACACGGCATCGGTCTTCGATCCCATGTCGGCCCGCATTGCGGCTGACCTGGGTTTTGAAGTGGGGATTCTGGGTGGCTCCGTTGCATCGTTACAGGTCTTGGGCGCCCCCGACTTCGCGTTGATCACCCTCAGCGAATTCGCCGAACAGGCCACGCGCATTGGCCGTGTCGCTCAATTGCCGGTCATCGCCGACGCCGACCATGGCTACGGCAACGCGCTCAACGTGATGCGCACCATTGTCGAACTCGAACGCGCCGGCATCGCCGCGCTGACCATCGAAGACACCCTGTTGCCGGCGCAGTTCGGCCGTAAGTCCACCGACCTGATCGGGGTTGCGGAAGGGGTCGGCAAGATCCGCGCCGCGCTGGAAGCCCGGGTTGATTCGGAAATGGCGATCATCGCCCGCACCAACGCCGGCATCCTGCCCATCCAGGAAATCATCAGCCGCACCCAGCAGTATCAAGCTGCCGGCGCGGACGGGATCTGCATGGTGGGCGTGCAGGACTTCGATCAACTGGAAAAAATCGCCGAACACCTCAGCGTGCCACTGATGCTGGTCACCTACGGCAACCCGGCACTGCGCGACGACAAACGCCTGGCCGAACTGGGCGTGCGGGTGACCATTGATGGGCATGGCGCTTACTTTGCGGCCATCAAGGCGACTTACGACAGCTTGCGCGAGCAGCGGCAGATCTTTACCCAGGCCTCGGACTTGAGTGCTACGGAGCTGACGCATACGTATACGCAGCCCGAGGATTACATTCGTTGGGCGCAAGAGTTTATGCGTGTAAAGGAGTGACGGTTCGGGCGGTTTAGTTGGAGTGCCCGTTACGACGCCATCGTGAGCAAGCTCGCACATTTGGATTGTGTCTTGGCTGACAGGTTGTCGAAGCCGTCTCTGCCCCCGAACAAAAGAAAAATACTGATGAACCCCATTGTGGAATCAACCGCTACTACCCCCGCTGAGGCGTGTCACCGGGAAGAAAATGACAGGCATAAAAAAACGCCAGACCCGTTAGGATCTGGCGTTTCTTGAAGATGGCAGGGGCGGCTGGATTTGAACCAACGCATGGCAGGATCAAAACCTGCTGCCTTACCGCTTGGCGACGCCCCTGTAGCACTTGCTACGTGTGGCCGGGAATTTAACAACTTTCACGCCGTCCGGGAAGCCCCTCCTTAAAATATTTTTCTTCTAAAACAGCCACTTAACATTAATCGATTGCAGATACAACGGGCGCCGCTGCAGATTACCCCCGTGGCTGATGACTGGTCACGCAGTGAATGCCGCCGCCGCCGGCCGAGATGGCATCGATATTGAGTTGCACCACCTCGCGATCCGGATAAAGTTCAGACAGCAGCTCGAAGGCCTTGGTATCAGCCGCTTTGTCGCCGAACTCAGGCGCGATGACTGCCCCGTTGATCACGAAGTAGTTGATGTAACCGGCCGCGAAGTCCGGATTGTTCTTGTTGAACTTGCTTTTGCGCGGGTACAGCGGTGGCGACACGGTATGCACTTGCAGCTGTCGGCCGTCGGCGTCCGTGGCGCTTTTCAGAATCTCCAGGTGCGCCAACGTGACTTTGCGATCGTAGGACTCGGGGTCGTTGTCGAGGTTGGCGATGACCACGCCCGGCTTGACGAATCGGGCGTAGAAATCGACATGGGCATCGGTGATGTCTTTGCCTTTAATCCCCGGCAGCCAGATGATTTTGCGCAAACCGAGACGCTCCTTCATTTCTTGCTCGACCTCGGCCTTGCTCCAGTCCGGGTTGCGGTTGGCGTTGATCCAGCTGCTTTCGGTCATGATCCCGGTGCCGTGACCATCCACTTCGATGCCGCCGCCCTCGCCCACCAGTTCGGTGCGCAGGTAACTGACCTCTGCGTTTTCGGCGACGAGACCGGCCAGTTTCGCGTCCTTGGTGTGCTGCTGTTTGTTGCCCCAACCGTTGAAGTTGAAGTCTACAGCGCCCAGCCCGCCATCCCCGTCAATGACGAAGTTGGCGCCGATGTCGCGCATCCAGATGTCGTCGAGCTGGGTGGTGACATAGGTGATGTTGGCCGTACCGCACAGCTCTTCGGCCAGGCTCCTTTCGTTGCTGCGGCAGAACACCGTGACCGGTTCATAGCGAGCGATGGTGCGTGCGATCAAGCCAAGGGCCTCTTGCACATCGGCGGTGAAGTCCTCCCAGATCGCGTCCTGTGCGCCAAAAGCGATGAAGGCCCGTTGGTGTTTATCGCCTTCATCCGGCATGAACCACGGCCCCCGCGTGGCGGCGTGTACCCAGCCCATGGACGCGGCAGCGCCCAGACCTGCGACCACGCAGACTTGTTTGATGAACTCGCGGCGCGTCGACATGTGTGAATCCTTGAATAGCTGTTCGTTGTTGCTTGATGGGTGAAGGCCGGCACCGGGTGCCGGCCGAACGTCACTGGGCAGTGGCGGTCTTGAACTTGGTCCAGGTGCGCATCCGCGCTCGCATATCCGCTTGAGGAATATCTTTGCCTGGAATCAGCCGTGCATAGGTGGCATCGTCGAGGTAGATGTCCGGGTTATTGCGCATGGCCGCATCGACGCTCGGTCGTGCCTTGGCGTTGGACGTAGGGTAGCCGGTGAAGTTGCTGATCGCGGCCATGTTCTCCGGGCGCATGACGAAGTTGATGAACGCATAGGCGTACTCCGGGTGTTTGGCGTCGACCGGAATCGCCATGGTGTCCATCCACACCGTGGTGCCTTCACGAGGAACGCGGTATTGGAACGTGGTTTTCTTGCCGGCTGAGTCCGACGTCCGCTGCGCTTGGGTCATGTCGCCGCTGTAGCCGAGCGACAGGCACAGGTTGCCATTGACCAGATCAGTCACTGGCTGCGACTGGAACTTGCGAATGTGCGGCCGCAGTTTCATCAGCAGGTCACTGGCGGCAGCCAGGTCCGCGGGTTTGGCGCTGCGTGGATCCTTGCCCAGATAGTTGAGCACCACCGCCAGCACTTCGTCCGGCGAATCGATCATCGAGATCCCGCAGTCGGCAAACCGCGCGGCCAGTTCCGGTTTGAACAACATGTCCAGGCTGTTGACCGGCGCGTCCGGCATGCGCTGCTTGATCTGCTCGGCGTTATAGGTCAGGCCGATGGTGCCCCAGGTATAGGGAACGGTGGCCTTGCTCGAATGCTCATAGTGCGAACGCAGCTTCTGCAAACCGGGTTCGACGTCATCCATCTCAGTGAGTTTTGACGGATCCAGTGCTTGCAGGCTGCCGGCGCGCATCAAGCGCTCGGCGACCGTATCACCGGGGAAAATCAGGTCGTAACCGCTGCCGCCGGCGAGCATCTTGGCTTCCAGGGTTTCACTACCGTCCATCACGTCGTAGATCACTTTGATCCCGGTTTCAGCGGTGAACTGGCTGAGCGTGTCCTCGGCAAAATAATCAGCCCAGTTATATAGCCGCAGGGTTTTCTCTTCGGCGTGCAGCGACGGTATCGCGCAGCACAGGGCCAGGCTCAAGGCCCCGAGCAAGCGTTTGTTGGCAATGTGCATGTCAAACCCCTTGAGCATTCCAGCGAGCATTGAGGTGACGGCCATCCTGGCTCAACAACGCTGCGTACATGTCCGGACGGCGATCGCGATAAATGCCCCAGCTCAAACGCTCTTCGCGCATGGCGGCCAGGTCCAGGGTGTGGACCAACACGCCGGTGCTGTCGCGGTCGGCTTCAGCGAGCAACTTGCCTTTGTGGTTACAGATAAAGGACGAACCGTAGAAGCTCATTTGCAGCTCGGGATCGGTGGTCGCCACTTCGCGGCCGACACGGTTGGCGGCCACCACCGGCAGGATGTTGGCCGCTGCATGGCCGCGCATGGTCATTTGCCAGTGATCCCGCGAATCCAGCGCGGCGCAGCCTGGCTCAGAGCCGATGGCCGTAGGAAACAGCAAGACTTCGGCGCCCATCAACGCCAGGCAGCGGGCGGTCTCGGGGAACCACTGATCCCAGCAGATCCCCACGCCGAGGCGCCCGAACGCAGTGTCCCAGACTCGAAAACCGGTATCGCCGGGGCTGAAATATTCTTTCTCTTGATAGCCGATGGCGTTGGGAATGTGCGTCTTGCGATACACGCCCAGCAGGCGCCCGTCGGCGTCGGCCACGCTCAAGGAATTGAAGTACGCGTTGCCAGCCTTTTCGAACCAGCTCAGCGGCAACACCACACCCAATTCCCTGGCCAGCGCGGCGAAGCGCTTGAGCACTGAGCTGTCGCTATATTCTTCAGCCAGCGCCAGATGTTTGTGGCTTTGCTCGATGCAAAAGTACGGTGTGGCAAACAGCTCCTGCAGCAGGATCACCTGCGCGCCTTTGGCCGCCGCATCTCGCACCAATTGCTCGGCCAGATCGAGGTTGTTTTTCAAGTCCCAGGTGCAGGGCATTTGCGTGGTGGCAATCGTCAGAAGCGTCATCAGATCAACCCTCCACCGGCCACGCCGGCTGCTGTTGGGTGATGCAATGCACCCCGCCGCCGCCATGGGCCAGATGATTGATCCGCACCGGCACCACTTCACGTCCGGAAAACGCCTGGCGCAGTACATCCGCCGCATCATCGTCGGCGTCGATGCCATAAGCCGGCATGATGATCGCGCCGTTGGCAATGTAGAAATTGGTGTAGGAAGCGCAGAAGACGTCGGCGTCGGTGTCGACGGCGTCGGTGGCTTCGTACAACTCGATCATTTCGAATTTACGCCCGTGGGCATCGCTGGCCAGTTCCAGGGCGCGACGGTTTTCGCGCACCACGTCGGCATACACCGAGCCTTGGTCGCGGGTGGCGTCGACCAACAACACACCCGGACGCGCAAACGCACACACGCCGTCGACGTGACCATCGGTCATGTCACCGGTCACGTAGTCCGGATCACCCGGCAGCCAGATGGTTTTCTTCACGCCCAGCAACCGCGTGAAAATCTCTTCCATCTCGGACTTGCTCATGCCCGGATTGCGATTGGGGTTGAGCAGTACCGATTCGGTGGTGATCAACGTGCCCTCGCCATCGACATGGATCGCGCCGCCTTCGTTGCTCAACGGTGTGCCAAAGCACGGCAAGCCCAGATGATTGAGCGCACGGCGCGCCAGGCTTTCGTCCAGCTCATGCGCCGACTTGCCGCCCCACGCGTTGAAGCGCCAGCTCACCCCGGCCATGCCGAGTTGCGGGTGGCAGACGAAGCTTGGGCCGGAATCGCGGCACCAACTGTCGTTCACCGCCAACGGGATCAGCTCGATGTTCGGCCCGCACAAGGCTTTGGCACTGGCGACAGCAGACGGGTCGACGACCATTTTTACCGGTTCGAAACGGGCAATGGCGTTGGCCACACGCGCGAAATCCTCTTGCACCAGCGGCAGTGTGACGTGCCAACCCGACTCCCAGAGTGCCTGGTTGTGCGGCCACACCATCCAGGTCGCGGCATGGCGAACCCACTCCGCCGGCATCCACCAACCACTGTTTTGAATTTCCTGCTGCTGCTTGACCTGCTGCATGATAAAAAGCCCTTTTAGTTAAGCCATTGTGTTCAATGAAAACTGCCTTGGCGGTCTTGGCATGCATGCTACGGCTGGAAAAACGGGCGAACAAACGATGGATTTTGCGCAGAAGTGATTAGGAGAACTTATCAATGCTCAAGCACTGGCCACCCCTCAGCACCCTTCGCGGCTTTGAAGCTGCGGCCCGTTTGGGCAGTTTTCACAAGGCCGCCGACGAGCTGAACCTCACCCAGTCGGCCATCAGTCAGCAGATCCGCAGCCTTGAGGCCTATCTGGAGCAGCCGCTGTTCTTTCGCAGCGGCCGCAGCGTCGCCCTGACCGACGCCGGCCACGATTTGCTCAGCACCACCCAGGCGCTGCTGCAACAATTGGCGGTCGGCATTCGCCGTCTCGGGCAATACCAGAAGCCCAATCAACTGGTGCTCAACACCACGCCGGCGTTCGCCCGTCACTGGCTGCTGCCTCGGCTGGGGGATTTCCGTGCTCAGCATCCGGAGGTGGACCTGTGGATCTACAGCACCGATGAAGTGCCGGACATGACCACCCAGACCATCGACATTGCAGTGCGCGATGACATCAGTTCCCAGGCGGAGTGCAGCTTCAAGGTGCTGCACGCCGACCGACTGTTCCCGGCGTGTCATCCACGCCAGTTGGCGCTGCCGAGCGAACGCCGCACCACCCTGCACGGCGAGCGGGAAATGGACTGGAGTCATTGGGCGGTGGAAGCCGGTATCGACGTGGGCCAGCAGGATCAGGGACTGAACTTCTCCGATCCCGGTTTGCTGCTGGACGCGGCGTGCGCGGGGCTGGGTATTGCGTTGGTGAGTCAGTTATTGAGTCAAAAGGCGTGCAGTGACGGGTTGTTGCAGCCGTTGGTGGAGCAAACCATTCGCGGGCCGAACTGGGCGGTGTTGACGCATCGGGACAGTGAGAGCAGTGCGAGGGGGTTTAGTGAGTGGTTGGTCCGGCATCTGGAGGTATCGGGGGTGATGACGTAACGATGTTGGACGAAGCATGCAACTCGCTACGCTCTATTCCCGGTCTTTCGTTGTACGGATGAGATTGTTCCGCAGTTTCACAATTGCCTTTTGCATTTGAACGAAGTCGTCCGGATCAAGGCCGGTTTGCGGGAAACCATCTTCCGACAGGCCTTCACGTAGTTTTCGTCCTTCTTTTGTGAGGCGGATCCTTACCTGGCGCTCGTCTTCCGGGTCGCGCTGACGCAACAAATAGCCCATCACCTCCAGTTTCTTAAGGATCGGCGTGAGGGTGTTGGATTCGAGGAACAGCTTTTCGCCGAGGCTGCCAACGGTCTGGTTGTCTTCCTCCCAAAGTGCAACGAGGGTGATGTATTGCGTATAGGTCAGGCCGAGCCGTTCAAGCATCGGCTTGTAAGCCTTGCCGAAGGCCAGGTTCGAGGAATAGACCGCAAAACACAGGAAGTCGGCGAGCTTCAGGTCCAGTGCGGAGGTCTTTTCATTGGATTTCATGAGCATTCTCTGTGGCCAAAGACGGATGGATCGCAGGGGCAAACTATACATCGCATGCGATGGTGTCGGAAGTGCTCGCACCGTTGCAATCGTTGTCCAGGTCCATCAAGTCCGTGCATGTCGACACCGGCTCGCCAAGGATGCCCTTGGCGAGCTGATGGTGCATCGCGTTATGCCGTGAGGACGTTGATAGCGACATCAATGTTGCCGCGTGTGGCTTTGGAGTACGGGCAGATTTGATCGGCGTTATGAGCCAGCTCAGTCGCGACACCGTGATCCAGACCAGGCACCCGCAGGGTCAGTCGGGCCTGGAGGAAGTAGGCTGGCCCGGTCTGGCCCAGATCTACTTCGATGTCGACGGCCGTGTCGTTCGGCAGCGTCACCTTCATCTGTTGCGCGGCCAGCCCCACCGCCGCGATGTAGCAGGCCGACCATGCCCCAGCGAACAATTGTTCGGCTTTCGGGTGTGGCTGGACAGCGGTGAACTCGTGTTCCGGCTTGGCGCTGCCGGGCGATGACAACGTAATGTCGAGGCTGCCGTTATGGCCTCGCGATGTGTAGCCGGCGCTGTTGTGGGTGGTGTGGGTTTTACCGGTGACCAGTACTTTCTCGATCTTGCTCATGATGATTTCCTCAGGTTTTCCAAATTAATGATTCGCGCGCGCTTGTATCGCTTGCGATGATATCGATGCGTCCCGGCATCACGCCGTAATAACGTTCAGGGCAACGTCGATATTGCCGCGTGTCGCTTTGGAGTACGGGCAGATGGAGTCGGCGATATGCGCCAGTTCGGTGGCGACATCGTGTGACAGCCCCGGCACGCGCAGGGTCAGTCGGGCCTGAAGAAAATAGGCCGGACCAGTCTGGCCCAGGTCCACTTCGATGTCGACAGCCATATCCGCCGGCAACACGATGTTGCGTTCCTGGGCGACCAGCCCCACCGCAGCGGTGTAGCAGGCCGACCATGCACCGGCAAACAGTTGCTCGGCTTTCGGGTGTGGCTGGGTGGCGGCGAATACGTGGGCCGGTTGGGCGGAACCTGGCGAGGACAATTCGATGTCGAGGTTACCGTTATGGCCGCGCAAGGTAATGTCGGCACCGCTCAGGGTGGTGTGGGTTTTGCCGGTGGCCAGTACTTTTTCGATCTTGCTCATGGGGTGTTTCCTCAGGATTTAAGCTTTGCATGCGATTGCATCGCATACGATATTTATGGGATTTAAAAAGACAACCTGTATCAGTTGCCCGCTGCGGTTATCCAGTTGTTGCCGTTGTGGCCATGGAAAGCGTGATCGGTAGTGAAGGACATTGTGTTAACGCTTCCGGTGTTCATGGCTGGATCTCCAAACGGCACACTGTGGGTTGTTTGTCGCTTTCGATTAGATCGTATGCGATGGATAAATATTCAACCAAAGCCCGAATCATGTCAAAGACTATTTTCGGGTCCGGCGACGAATGGCAGGATTGACATCAACCTCTGGCTGCTCGGTTCGGATCACGTTCACACGCGATCCGAACCGAGCCATCCTGATCAGTACACAAGAATCAGGTGTTCGATGCCTGTAAGCCTGGCCCTTATCTCAGGGTCTTGAATCCAGCCCGGACTTCCTGCGAGAACAGCACCGGCTGCTCCCACGCCGCAAAATGCCCACCTTTTGGCAGCCTGTTGTAATGCACAAGATTGGGATAGGCCTGCTGCGTCCAGCTTTTCGGGGCCGCATACAACTCATCAGGAAAAACGCTGACCGCGACCGGGATGTTGACGCCCTTGACGGCGAAGAAGGTTGACTTGTTTTCCCAATAGAGACGACCCGAGGAAACAGCCGTGTTGGTCAGCCAGAACAGCGTGATGTTGTCGAGCACATCATCGGGTGTGAGCCCTTCCGCGTGGCCATCAATGGAGCGTGCAATCATCTCGTAGCTTTTAGGATCGTGGTCAAGCATGAAGGCCGCCAAACCAACGGGTGAGTCAGCAAGGCCTGTCAGCGACTGGGGCCTGTCCCCCATCATGATTGCGTAGCCAATGTGCTTGTAAGTGTTGGCGAGTTGATCCGCCGCCAGCTGCTCCTCCCCAGACAGACCGCTGGGAACCGGCTCGCCGCGGAACAGCGCTGCATCGAGTTCGGGCGGAATGACACCCGGCATATCTGAATGAATACCGATCAAGCCCGGCGGTGCCTTTACCGCCATCAGATCAACAACGATAGAGCCCCAGTCACCCCCTTGTGCTCCATACCGGGTGTAGCCCAGACGCTTCATCAGCTCAATGTAGGCATCGGCGATACGAACGGGATTCCAACCGGCCACGGTGGGTTTCTCCGAGAAGCCATAACCAGGCATCGACGGGATCACCAGGCTGAACGCATCGGCAGCACTGCCACCGTGTGCCGTGGGATCGGTCAATGGCCCGATGACTTTCATCAACTCAATGATCGATCCAGGCCACCCGTGCGCCATAAGCAGCGGCAAGGCATTTTCGTGCTTTGAGCGGACATGAATGAAATGTAGATCCAGACCATCAATGTGAGTGATGAAGTTTGGAACCGCGTTTATTTTGGACTCAATCACCCGCCAGTCGTACTTTGTCGCCCAATGCCTGGCCAATTTCTGGATCGTAGCCAGTTGCACACCTTGGGAGGAGTCACTGACTAACTCCTTATCCGGCCATCTCGTTGCTTGTATGCGTCTGCGTAACTCTGAAAGATCTGTTTCTGTGGCGCAGAAATGGAATGGACGTATCTCAGTGGAATAACCATCCGTTTTTTTTGTTGTATTAGTCATAGCATCAGCCTTGTTTGAAAAACCGAGTAACCCTAACGGCGCAACAGCACATGTCACTGCGGCAGCACCGCAAAATGTACGTCTGGTCAGGGAAAGTTGTTTGGTGTGTCCAGGCATGCAGGCTCCTGAGAAAGCCGGCCCATGGGAATTCCACGCGATAAAAGATGCCACCGGCAATCAGCGGTATTTAAATTAAAACTCTATGAGCTCTTCGTCTTCGCGGACGCACTACGGCAGGCAGGTTCAGCTGGATTTAAACTTCAATCCGCTATAACCAGTCTCGAAAAATATCGATAAGTTTTTTAAACCGAGATGACACCCAATCTGGACAGGCAGGTTTTTATGTTGGATTAAGGAGTTACCCGTTCAATCACGACGTTTGAACATCAAAATAAACATCAATGTTGCCGCGCGTTGCCTTCGAGTAAGGGCACATTTGGTCTGCTGTATGTGCGATGGCGCAAGCCATCTCGTGAGTCAGGCCTGGCAGGCGCACATTGAAACCCGCCTGAAGGAGGTAACCAGTCCCGGTCTGGCCCAGATCGATCTCGATATCGACGCAGACATCGACTGGAATAGCCACCTTCAATTCTTTGGCCGCAAGGCCAAGGGCAGCGATGTAGCAAGCTGACCACGCCCCGGCAAACAGCTGCTCGGCGGTCGGGTGCGGTTGGGTATCAGCAAATACATGGGCCGGTTGGGCGCTGCCGGGCGTTGACAGCTCTATGTCGAGTTTGCCGTTGTGCCCGCGCGAAGTAGTGCCAGAGCGGTTCAAGGTGGTATGGGATTTACCGGTTGCCAAGACTTTTTCGATTTTGCTCATCGGTGATTCCTAAACGGTTTTGATGAAATTCAGATAGCGAAAAAATACGTAACTATCTGACGGGACTGATTTTATAGGCACAGTTAAGGCGCCGAACAGAACGGAAAAACCGATCATGATCGGCGTTACCGCCCTCCCCGGCTGATCCGTTCCAATGGCTCACCGCCCGTCGCCAGGACGCATTGTCGGCTTTGACATCGCCAGGTGTTTGATTGAATATTTGCGCATCTTATGCGATTTGATCGCTTGCGATATATGTGCATCCAAGAACCCCTTACTGTTGAACATCAGCCAATGAACACCGCAGCTTTAAAGAAAAGCCCCACGAGCAAGATTAAACACGTCCTGATAATCAGCAAAACCGGAGGCGGTGGTTCATGAAACTGATCCAGTTGCGCGCCTTCTGCTCAGTGGTCGACATGGGCAGCTTTCGTGCGGCGGCACGAATACTGGACACTGCGCAGAGTACGTTGACCGAGTCGATTCAAAGTCTGGAAAGGGAACTGGGGGTGACCTTGTTGGTGCGTTCCAATCAAGGCATCAGCCTGACCCTGGCCGGTAAGGTTTTCCTGACGCGGGCACGCTCGATCATCCTGGATTGCGATTGCGCTGTACAAGATGTCCGCCAATGGAATGGCATGCCTGAGGGTCAGGTCTCATTGGGTGTCACGGCGGAAACATTGGCCATCTGTCTGATGCCGGTCTTCAGCAGTTTTACCAGCAGATTTCCAAACGTGCAGTTACACATCGCCAGCGGCAAGACGAAGATGCTGATCGAGATGATTCGAGCAGGTCGGCTGGACTTCGTGATGTGCCCCCTTAACCCCAAAGTCTGCGATATCGACCTGCACATCGAGCGGCTTTATCGCTCGACAGCGAGCGTCATTGCACGCAAGGGCCATCCTCTGGCAGAGGCACGCTCAGTGCGCGACTTGGCCGATTGCCAGTGGATCAGTGTCCGGCCAGCCGGGGTTGCAGGTAGCGCTGAGAACCACCTGAACGAACTGTTCAAAGCCCAAGGCTTGCCCCCTCCGAAGATCGCGATCACTACCGAGTCGCTACTGGAAATCCTTCACATCATCTCAGCGACTGACTACCTGACCATTGAGCCCTGCATGATCCCCGGCATGAAGTTATTTTCCTCATCGCTTATCAACATCTCGATTCGCGAGCCGCTGGAGTCATGTGAGGTGTGCTTGATCAGCCGTCGAGTGCCCTCCTCCAACCGAGTCACACAAGAACTGACCAGCATGCTGATTTCTTACTCGCGCTTGCGTCACCGAGCCAAGGGTTGAGCTCCGAGTCGGAGCTCAACCGCATCCATCTAGCCACTGCCCCGATTCACGCTTACCATCGCTCGAGAATTTATACGCCGAGTAAAAAACATGAACCGCCGTAAAAAAATACAGCAGCTATTAAAGGCTCACGCCAAAAAGGCCAGCGCCAAACTGGCGCCGCAAAGCAAGGAAAAATACATCAGCAAGGCTGACCGGTTGAAACTCGAGGCCGAGGCCAGTTCAGACTCAGCCGTTACCGCTGAAAGCTGATCGATACGTCTTAAACGCCGACAATCAGTCTCACCCTGTGGCAGTCAGAAGGCTCAAGTTTTTGACCGTTTGATGAGCGAACCTCAAGCGGCATCAGCGGCTGGCCGAACTGGTTATCCAGCAGCACAGAACGCGTCTCTTGGGGCTGGAACAGAAAACGTTCGCCCCACTGCCTGATACTGACCACTACCGGAAAGATCTCCCGCCCTTTCTCCGTCAGCACGTACTCCTTGTAGGCGCTGCCATCTGACGCCGGTCGAATGTCGAAGACCCCGACCTCGACCAACGTTTTCAGGCGCGACGCCAGAATGTTTTTGGCCACGCCCAAGCTCTTTTGAAATTCGCTGAATCGGCGAATGTCGTCAAATGCGTCGCGGATGATCATCAGCGACCAGCGATCTCCAATGGCCTCAAGTGTTCTGGCGACCGGGCATTCGCTGCCTTGCGGTGAAGCATCGTTGACCATTTTGTTGCCCTTCCCAAACGTGACTTTCAGGTTGCAATTTGAAACCAGATGCAGCAACAATCGCATCCGGTTTTTATTTGAAACCAGATTAACACCATGGAGATGTGCATGACAGCCAAGGTCGACTTAACCACCCAACAACTGTCCACGCAGCCTGCGGGGCTTTCTCCGTCGCTCACGTTGTTGTTTTCTGTCACCTGCGCGCTGGCCGTCGCCAACGTTTATTTCGCGCAGCCTTTACTCGACTCAATGGCTCAGAGCCTCGGCGTGGAATCATCCATGATCGGGTTTGTGGTGACGGCCACTCAGGTCGGTTACGCACTGGGGTTGCTGTTCATCGTGCCGCTGGGCGATTTGGTCAACCGCAAGCGGCTGATTCTTTCCCAAGTGTTGCTGTCTGCGGTGGCGCTCGCGGCAGTCGGCGCAGCACAGCAATGGCTGGCCCTGTTGAGTGCCATGGTCGTGATGGGTTTGTTGGCCGTGGTCGTTCAGGTGCTGGTGGCTTATGCGGCCGTGCTGGCAACGCCCTCACAACGCGGGCATGCCGTGGGGACGGTCACCAGTGGCATTGTTCTGGGCATTCTACTGGCGCGGTTTACGTCTGGCCTGATTGCGGACATCGCGGGCTGGCGCGCCGTGTACTTTGTGTCCTCAGGGTTAATGCTGACCCTCGCGGCAGTGCTGCGGCTCGTGGTGCCGGTCACGGCGTCGCCAAGGCATGACGAATCCTATTTAACGCTCATGCGCTCTCTGTTCAATCTGTTCATCACCGAGCCTGCGTTGCGCGTCAGGGGCTTGCTGGCCCTGCTGATCTTTGCCGCTTTTTCCGTGCTGTGGACCGCCATGGTGCTGCCGTTAAGCGCCCCGCCACTGTCGCTTTCACACACGGCCATCGGCCTCTTTGGCCTGGCCGGCGTCGCCGGTGCCCTGGCGGCCAGAAGAGCCGGCCGCTGGGCCGATCAAGGTCTGGGGCAACGAGTGACCGGCATTTCGCTGGCGCTCTTGACGCTGTCCTGGTTGCCCATCACGTTTGCCGAGACGTCCCTGATCGCGCTGGCCTGCGGCGTCGTCCTGCTCGACTTCGCGGTGCAAGCCGTGCACGTCACCAACCAGAGCATCATTTTTGCTGCACGGCCCGACGCCCAGAGTCGTATGGTCGGCGCCTACATGTGCTTCTACTCCGTCGGTAGCGCGCTGGGCGCCGCCGCCGCGACTCAGGTTTACGCGTTATGGGGATGGATGGCCGTCAGTCTGTTGGGTGCCTTGATCAGCGCCACGGCCTGGGTTGTGTGGTTTCTCACGTTGCAGCGGGGCTCGCAGCCATGTCTGCCAGGAGGCCGCCGTCAATGATGGCGAGGACTGCGGTCGAGCGCGACCCCGGCTCGAACGCAGCCTCGCGCGATCGGCAGCTGCTCCAAGAGGGTGGTGGTAGCCTCGTCTATAGCAGCGGTTACCTGGGGGGTTCTATTTTATCCAGCACGCCGTTTGCCGTGATTTCGGCCACCATGATGCTGTTTGAAATGCCCAGCAGCGCGTAGCGGGCCTCCCCCTCCAGATGATCCACCAATTGATGGACCATCACGTCGATCGAGGCCAGGGTCTCGACCAAAAATACGCCCAGGGTTTCGGCGGTGGCGTGCGGGTCCACGGAAAACAGCGTGCTGCGGGTTCGCGGTTTGGCTTTGATGTCGGCGTTCGACGGGAAGTGGAAATTGAGGGCGCGTTCGGCGGCTTCGTTGAGTTTTTTTGAATCGGGTTCGTACGGGGATGCCGGATCGGTGTCCGGTGGGTTGGGTGTTACTTTGAACATATGCTCGCTTCCATGATTGAGCGCCGCCCTCCTGCGACTAAACGAGAGGGAGGCAGCTGTACGCAGGTTAGTCGACCGGGGAAGCTAGCAAAGCCGGCGCGCCCGAAGGCGCCCTGCGCACAACCACCATCAAGTGCAGGCATGGGAATGCCTGAATGACAGAGCTAATGCACCTTACTTTTAACCCCGGGCGACTAAACCCGACCACTGATGGGCAGTGGCAGGGAAACGATAGAGGCCGGGGACAAAGCAAACAAGCCGGCGGATTCTGTCTTACCCGTAGGCGATGGCGCAAGGCGTTGTAGCCTCTGAGTGGTAACCGAAGGCTTCATTTAAACGCGGGCGATTTTTCTTGTTTAAGCCAGCCTGTCGACTGAACACGCGGCCTACCTGACACCGGGAACCCTCGCATAAATAACACATAATAATCCGCGCCAAGCGGCACCCCGGATAAGAGCTGCTACGCTTCAAGCATTGACTTTCGCGCTTTCCAACACACTGGCGCACACACTCTCTGCAGGCTGATGGAACAGCCGAATGATCAGATCCTGCGCCCAACCGAAACACACTTCGTTGCGCAAAGGAGTGATCATGCCACCCCGTAAAAAAGCGCCCGCCGACAGCAAGTCAGGGCAACTGCTAGACGACGGGGAAGAACGGGTCTTTCACTCACGCAAGGAGCGCCTGTACGCGGGCGAGCAGTTACGCGCCCGTCTGCCGCATGCCCTTCACGCCGAATGGAAACCCGCGCGCAAACACCGCGACCCTATCGCGCTCCTTGAAGAGTCCAATCGTTATCGACTGCCCAATCTGGTGCCCGTGCGCTACGGGCGCATGCTGGCCAGTCCGTTCACCTTTTTACGCGGTTCTTCGGGGTTGATGGCCCATGACCTGGCGACCACCCCGATCACCGGCTTTCAGGTCCAGGCGTGCGGGGATTGTCACCTGATGAATTTCGGATTGTTCGCGACACCTGAGCGCAATCTGATCTTCGACATCAACGATTTCGACGAAACCCTCCCCGCCCCTTGGGAATGGGATGTCAAACGCCTGGCGATCAGTTTTGCCGTGGCCGCCCGCGACAACCGCCTCAGCGATAAAGCGGCAAAGGCCAGTGCCGCCGAATGTGTGCGTGCCTACCGCGAGAGCCTGCGCAAATTTTCCAAGATGAGCCCGGTGGAAGTCTGGTACGACTGCCTGGACGCCCAAGCGATCATCGACATGGCGCCCAAGCGATCATCGACATGGCGCCCAATGCTGAGATCAAGAAAATCCGTCAGCAATTGGTCGCCAAGGCCAAGCTGCGTGTTGGCGATTACCTTTATCCCAAAATTAGCGGTGAAGTCGGAGGGCGACGGCGTCTGATCGATCAACCGCCGATTCTTTTTCATGTGTATGAAAAGGGCTTCGTGCGCAACGTCCATCTGGCGCTGCAGGATTATCGATTGTCGCTGCCCCATGAACGGCGCGTGCTGTTCGATCGCTACCGTCTCGAAGACATTGCCGTCAAAGCGGTCGGCATCGGCAGCGTCGGCACTTATTGTTTCGTCGGCCTGTTTTTTTCCGCAGAAAATCACCCCTTGCTTCTGCAATTCAAGGAAGCCTGTCCCTCGGTACTCGCGCCCTACGCCGGAAAAAGCGAATACGAGAATCAGGGACAACGTGTCGTCACGGGGCAGCGTCTGATGCAGTCGTCCAGCGACATCTTTCTGGGCTGGACACGCGGTCAGAACGGCCGCTATTTCTTTGTGCGTCAGTTGCGCGACATGAAACTGTCAGCGCCCACCGAGGGCATTTCCGCCCAACGATTGAAGATATACGCCGAGTGGTGCGGTCTGACCCTGGCCCGTTCCCACGCCAAATCCGGGGATGCTGCACTTATCAGTGGCTACCTGGGCAAGACCGACTCCTTCGACCAGGCCATCGGAACATTTGCCCTTACCTATGCCGATCAAAACGCAAAAGACCATGCCTCGCTGGTGGCCGCCGAGAAATCAGGTCGGATCATTGCATTGAGAGAGGAAGAGCTATGAGGCCGGGTTTGCCGGTGGGCGTGATTTTTCGCGTCTGTCATGAATAGCCAAGCGACTGTCGTCAAATGAAAAGCGCCCCCGATTCGGGGGCTTTTTAATGGGAGTCATAAAAAAGCATCTGGCGTTTGAGCCTGTCTGATCGCCCACAAGGTGAACACGATTGCTCCGCCTGAGCCACGAGTGGCCGGGTGCACTCAGCAGAGAATAACAATATGAAAAGCGTGAAAAGTCTTCTGGCTGCTTCACTCCTGATGACGCTGGCGATTGATGCCCAGGCCTATGTATCAAGTCAGCAAGCTGCCGAACTGGGCACCAGCCTGACGCTGGTCGGTGCCGTTCCCGATCCCGCAATCGGGTGCCGAAGCGATGTGGAATTTCCTGCTGCGCTACCAGGGCGTCAACATTCATTCCAAGTACGACTCCTGGAATGTCGACTCGGCGGGGGTGGCAAGCCTGGCCGTCACCGGCGAGGCCTTCGTCTCGTTCCCGATCTACGAAAACCTGTCGAAGCCGATCAACAACTCCGACCTCTAGTACCAGTTGAAACTGTCCTATACCGGGCCTGCGCGGCGAGCCGGCGAATCGATCAGACTCCTCGTCATGCTGGCCCTGATTGCGCACCGGGTGATGGGACGCTGCGATTCGCCACACCGGCGCCGGACCAAGTGTCTGGAACGCCTGATCAATAAAGTCGATTTGCTGTTGCAAACCTTCACGCGGCGCCGACGTGTCGAGGAACACCATGCGCACCAATGGGCGACCGTCGACTTCCCCGAAATCCTTGGCGTAAAAATTCATCGGCATCTGCCAGCGGCCCGATCCCGTGTGCTGCTGTCCGCACTTGATCTCGTACTTTTGCGACACCGGGTAATCGTGATTGCCCGGTACCTCGTAGAACAGCACATGACTAGCCAGTGGCCCCAATAAACACGTTCGAACCGGGTTTGCCAACTGAGGTCATGGGTACTGGCCAGCGACTTGCCGTAGAAGTTGTCGCCCAGGAACACCACCATGTTCAGGCGCCCCTCATTGGCGGCGACGCGCTCCATGGCCCGCCCCACCCGCCACTGCTGCAGGTCACCGCTGCCTTGGTCGCCACTTCGATAGCGATATACCAAGGTGAGTTCCCCATACTTACGGGCCCAAAACCGTGCCACTAAGGGTTTTCCCTATCCCCCAAGCCCCCCGCACCTACGCCGTTTGCGCCTTGAACGGGGCGGTTTAATCCTGCACCATCCGCCCCAGCTTATCCAAAGGACGGAATTCAAGGCATGCTGGACGCTAACGCAACCCATATTTCCCTCACGCTGGAAGGCGTTTGCGCCGACCTGCAAGTGCTCAGTTTCGTCGGCCGTGAAGCCCTCAACCAGCCGTTCTGTTTCGACATCGAACTGGTCAGCGCCCGCCCCGACCTGAAACTCGAAGAGATCCTGCACAAACCCGGTTGCCTGACCTTCGGCGCAACCGGCAAAGGCCTCATCCATGGCCTGGTCTATCGCATCGAGCAAGGCGACTCGGGTAAAAAACTGACCCGCTACAGCATCAGCCTGTGCCCGCAACTGGCCTACCTGCGCCACAACCACGACCAGCAAATCTTCCAGCAGTTAAGCGTGCCGAAGATCATCGCGCAGGTCCTGGAAGCGCGCGGCATCCTCGCTGACGCCTACAGCTTTCAGTGCGGCGCGGTCTACCCGGACCGCGACTACTGCGTGCAGTACGACGAATCCGACCTGCATTTCATCCAGCGCCTGTGCGAAGAAGAAGGCATTCACTTCCACTTCCAGCACAGCGCCAGCGGCCACACACTGGTGTTCGGCGATGATCAGACCGTGTTCCGCAAACTCGCGCCCGTGGCCTACCAGCAAGATTCCGGCATGGCCGCCGAGAAACCGGTAATCAAACGCTTCAACCTGCGTCTGGAAACCCGCACCAGCCGCGTCAGCCGCCGCGACTACGACTTCGAGAAGCCACGCATCCTGCCCGAAGGCGCCGCCAAGAGCGGCGTCGCCCCGGACCTCGAAGACTACGATTACCCCGGCCTCTTCCTCAACCGCGAACGCGGCAAACAACTGGCAACCCGCGCGCTGGAACGCCATCGCAGCGACTACAAACTCGCTGAAGGCAAAGGTGACGAACCGACGTTGGCCAGTGGCCACTTCATGGCCCTCAGCGAACACCCGCGCACCGAATGGAACGACCTCTGGCTGCTGCTCGAAGTGGTCCACGAAGGCAAACAGCCGCAAGTGCTCAGCGAGAACATCACCAGCGACGTCACCCACAACAAAGACGATTTCCACCAGGGCTACCGCAACCGCTTCCTCGCCACGCCATGGGACGCGCACTACCGCCCTGCCCTCGAACACCCGAAACCGCAAGTCCTCGGCAGCCAGACCGCCATCGTCACCGGCCCGCCAGGCGAAGAAATCCATTGCGACGAATACGGTCGCGTCAAAGTGCAATTCTTCTGGGACCGCGACGGCCAGGCCAACGACAAAACCAGCTGCTGGTTGCGCGTCGCCACCGGCTGGGCCGGCAGTGCCTACGGCGGCATCGCCATCCCGCGTGTCGGCATGGAAGTGCTCGTCACCTTCCTCGAAGGCGACCCCGACCAGCCACTGGTCACCGGCTGCCTGTACCACAAGGAAAACCTCGTCCCCTACGACCTGCCGGCGAACAAAACCCGCAGCACCTTCAAGACCCTCAGCTCACCGGGCGGCAAGGGCTACAACGAATTTCGCATCGAAGACAAAAAAGGTGCGGAACAGATCTACCTCCACGCCCAGCGCGACTGGGATGAAAACATCGAACACGACCAGAAAATCCGCATCGGCAACGAACGGCACGACACGGTCGAGGCCAACGTCTTCAGCGAATTCAAGGTCGAAGAACATCGCATCACTTATCTGGATCGCAAGACTGAAGCGCGGGCCGATGATCACCTGACCGTGGCGACCACCCAGCATGTGAAGGTCGGCACGGCGCAGTTCGTCGAGGCGGGAGAAGAGATTCACTACAACGCTGGCGACAAGGTGGTGGTTGAAGGCGGGATGGAACTGACGGCCAAGGCTGGCGGGAGTTTCGTCAAGGTGGATGCCGGGGGTGTGACGATTAGTGGGGCTGAGGTGAAGACCAATTCGGGTGGATCGCCGGGTTCGGGGAGTGGGATTCAGATAGTGGGGCCTCTTTTGCCCGGCTTGGCTGACAAGGACAAATTCGGCAAGCTACTTGATAGTGCCCCGCGAAGCCACAAAGCCCGCTACCTGCTCCAAGACGAAAAAACAGGAGAGCCATTAGCAAGAAGCCCCTACACATTGAAGCTGGCAGATGGCACACGTATTGCCGGTTACACCAATGAGGAAGGGAAAACTTTTCAGGCCTATAGCACCAACCCGGCGGAGGTGGAATTGCTGACGCCAATCCGTAAGCCGGAACCTGAGGAACTGTTGATCAGGGCAGGTGAAAGTGCACCGAAAGAATTGACCCTGGACTTCAAAGACGCCAATTCGGAGGGCTGATACATGGCAGTCATACAACCACCCCAAACACCACAGGGATGTACCAGCACAAGCATTGAAGGGACGGTCAAACAGGCACAACTGCCTAATCCTGAAAACAAGCCCTATTTGATGGAGAAAGCCAATTACGCTGCGCGATTCCCGAAGCTATCGATCAAGAAGGCAAACGACGGCGGCGTCACTGGGCTGGAACTAAAACAACTTGTCATGAGTGGATTGATCCGGGCTGACGAGTACCGGTGGGACTTTCTCTGGGACTATAAGGCGGAAGTGTGTTTTGACATGGCGTTCCTACCACCGAAGCCATTCCTCAGCTCCTCGTGGATGGGTGACGATAAAAAACTCGACCCCGAGCGGCGCCATGCATTGTTTCCATTTCCCAAAGGCTCGGTTAAAGGGCTTCTGCGGCGACCAGACGTTATCATCGTAAAAAGTAGAGGTGTCCGTTGGCCGGGACAGGCAGGACCTGATCATCAGGGTATTGGTCACCCGAATAATCTAGAGCGATTGGTGGAAGTAAAATTTCCTGGGGACGTTCTTGGGATGGCTCAAAGAGAGGCATACCTTGATATCGCAGGGGGACCGAATCGATTCTCCGTTTTGGAAATTAATGACTGCCGTGATGATGGTGATCGCGAACGAGATCGCCAATACAACAGAGAGCACAAGCCAACAGGGGAATTCAATCCTCTACAGTGGCCTGTGTTATTACCCCCAAGGGGCCCTGATGAATCCCCAAGACCGGCACCTGTTCCAGTACCTGTGTACGGTCCGACAACAACCCCCAGGCCTGCCCATGTTGAAAGCTGGACTCAACAGGTTCAGGAGGCTGTAGATGGTCTTCTGGAACAAGGCGCTCAAGGAATTCGCAAGCTTTCTCAGGAAGTACAAAAACATCTCGAGGATGCCGCAACGTGGCTTGGAGTCAAAGGTGAGTGGATCCGACGCGAATCACAAAAAGCTTGGGAGTGGGTTAGTGAAACGGGGGCCCAGGTCATCCGCTGGACAGATGAGCAATTGAGAGCCGTTTGGAAAGAGATTCAACGCTATACAGACATGACGCTCGAAATGCTTCGGCAAATCGATTGGGTTCAGGTTTTGATCGATCTGGGCATCGCAGCGGCAACTGTAGTGATCGCGTTTGCCATCGGAGCAGCTTGTGTAGCGGCGGGTATCCCTGCGGCCATTGTTGCCGGCCTCTTGGTTATTGTGCGTCTAGCGCAACTTTCGTGGGCCTTGCTAGCCAGCATCTTGGGCGGCGTAGCCGTTACTGCAACAGTCACGGCCGGATAAAAGGATACTTATGGACATTATGAAAAAACTGGCTGAACAAGCCCCGGACTTGACTTTTGAATTACCGGACAGCACACCCGTCGTCAGGCTGGGACTGATCGCTACGATCTACTTCAAAGAAGGTTACTTATTTCAAAGTAAGAAAAGCGTAATGGAGTGCTTCGACCGGTTTAAGGCAGAATTCGGTCAACACCTTAAAGGGCAATTTGATGGCCGTTATAAGAAACTGACCGACGACAGTTTCAAGAAAACGACGTTGAAGATTCTTGAAACCGACTCAAACGAACAGTATGAATGGCACATCAGCAGCGCTCCGACTGCAGCTGGGGCCGGCGAATATAGCCTTTCAGCATTGAACTCTTTCGAGGTCCATGGTGACCAGAAGCGCTCGTACCTGAAAATCACATTACCTTGGACTTTCTTACAGGAAGTCAACGGCGCTGCGAGATTCCAAAACTGGCTAATCTACCTTTGTAATCAGGTGAAGGCCGATCACGGTTATGGCGGACTTTCCAGCGTCTTGCCTTATGATTTCGATAGCTACATGCCAATCGAATTTCAGTTGGCTCAGCAGTTTTCCGGACTTGAAGTGGACTCGATGGTCCATAACTTCAAGCGAGAATTGCTCGATAATATAAAGGGCGTGAACTGGTACACCGTTCTTGGCAAACAGTTTGTAGAACGCTTGGGGGGTGAAAACTCACTAGGCCATGCGTTTAGTGGTCGCGGCGATGTAGCGATATTGACTTACGACAATGGACTAATCCTCCGCGCGGGAGACCTTCCCCAACTGGGCGGCGACAACGAACAGTTTCCCCCTGCCTATGTGGCAGTCAATCGAGTCGTAAAATCGCTGCGCATCCCCAATCCAGGCCAGTTGCACACATACTCTCCTTATGGAAACTGCTTTGAGGAAGACAGCACCGCTCGCTGGTATGCCCGTTTCGACCAGGATGATATTCAATCGAAAACTCCGGCACGCCTTGAGGCCGGCCAGCCATGCACTGTTTCTGGTTACTGGTTCAGTTCCTCCCAGGCGGACTCCCGACGCTACTTCAGCAAAGGCGAAATCTTGCCAACCTTCAGCGGTTCAACGTGGGGTGACACGCTTTGGTATTGGTCAGGTGAGAAATAACACTATAGTGGCTGGCTATTAAGCGGACACTTCATGTCCCTAAACGAATACCGCGCAGAGAGCATTTTGGCAAGAGGGCATCAGTGACGAGATGAACGAGCCCCATGAAAGACAGGACACCGTTTCCCCCTTACGATAAGGGATAGGCAAACGGTTATGTTTATGACTAATAGCAACGATAAGAGTGGTGAGCTTTTGGGCCAGGAGCGGCGTCGTCGCTGGAGCCCAGAGCAAAAGCTGGCCATGGTTCGAGAGAGCCTTGAACCGGGACAAAGCGTTTCAGTGGTGGCTCGGCGCAACGGCATCAATGCCAACCAGTTGTTCCTGTGGCGCAAGCTGTACCAGGGCGGCAGCCTCTCGGCGGTCAGTGCTGGCGAAGCCGTGGTACCGGCCTCCGAGCTGAGCGATGCGCTCAAGCAGATCCGTGAACTGCAACGGATGTTGGGCAAGAAAACGATGGAAGCAGAAATCCTCAAAGAGGCCGTGGAGATCGCCCGGTCGCGAAAATGGATTGCGCACTCACCCTTGTTGCCGGGGGACGACCAGTGAAACTGGTCAGCGAATGTCTCGGTGTGGCGCGCTCGCAATTAACGGTTCGAATCAAGCAATCGGCATCGCCCAAGACACGGCGAAGCAGGCCTGTGAACGATGCTGAGTTGGTGGCCGAAATCCAGCAACAGGTCAGCGAACTGCCCAGCTATGGCTACCGTCGAGTCTGGGGATTGCTGCGTCGCGCCCGTGAAACCCAGTTGCTACCCGCGATCAACGTGAAGCGGGTTTACCGGGTTATGCGTGATCACAACCTACTGCTTGAACGCCGGATCAAACAACCCGGCGTGCCGCGTCGACACGAAGGCCGTATTGCGGTGCAAACCAGCGATACGCGTTGGTGCTCGGACGGCTTTGAATTCCGTTGCGAGGACGGCGCCAAACTGAGCGTGACCTTCTCCCTGGACTGCTGCGACCGCGAAGCCATCGGCTGGGTCGCCAGCCCGACCGGGTATAGCGGTGATGATATCCGCGACTTGATGCTGGAAAGTGTGGAGAAGCGCTTCGGTGATCAACTACCCGCCATCCCGGTGCAATGGCTCAGCGACAACGCCTCGGCTTACACCGCCGAACAGACACGCCTGTTTGCTCGGCAGATCGGTTTGCAGCCGGTGACCACCCCAGTGCGCAGTCCGCAGAGCAACGGCATGGCCGAGAGCTTCGTGAAGACGATGAAGCGGGATTACGTGGCGCACATGCCCAAGCCGGATCGAGAAACGGCGCTACGTAACCTGGCAATTGCCTTCGAGCATTACAACGAGCAGCATCCGCACAGCGCCTTGAGCTATCGCTCGCCTAGGGAGTTCAGGCGCTTGGCAGCAGCATCAATTTAACGGGGAGTTGGTGTCCGGTTTTGTAGGGGCAAGTCCACGAGAAAGACAGTCTTCACTGGAAAGAGCTCTTGCCAAATAGACCAGAACCTATCACGTAGCACGATTTACACTTGAAGAAAAAGCTCGTGCCGCTTGTATCGAGATAGTTGAGTCTTATCAGGACCCACCCCTTCGTGCTCTTGAATAAAGAAAGCATTTTCCATTCTTAGCAATGTACTTACTCGACGTCCTCATAAAAATCCAGCGCCATTCGAGCGCTGGATTTTTGTGTAAAGATCAGCCGTCAGATCGGCGCCTTCCACCCCATCATCCGCTGCTGCGCCACCGCTAACAGGTCAAACCCATCTTGGGTCAGCAAGTCGATAAGGCGCCTGATTCTGTAGGACCTTGCCGAAGCCTCCGTATCCGCTTTCCCAGGAGTGCAGTCCGGTGGGTGCATCACGTTCACGGCGCACTGATTCCAAGCTGAACACGTGCAGCCTGATCTACAAGGCCAAGCGCACAATCGAGTGCCTCAAAGCCCAGGCGTTTTCGCGGGCTGATGAAAACACTGCTCAACTGAACACACTGTTTGCCCTGTTGATCTGAGTTTCCCTGGCAACGACGTTCACTTGGAGTAAACCGTTGGCGAGTCACCGGCCAGCGCCCGACTGGATGATGTAATCAGCGAACTCGCCAACAATGCCTTCAACCCCATCGGCTTGGCGAAGTAGTAACCCTGGGCCTGCCCGGCGCCTATTTCTCGCAGCAGTTCCAGCGTCGCTTCATCCTCGACCCCTTCGGCGACCACATTCAGGTCCAGCGATTCGGCCATCCGCACAATCGCCCGGACGATGGCGCGACTGCGCGCACTGGTGGTCAGTTCGAGGATGAACGATTTATCGATTTTCAAGCCGCTGAAACGGTATTGATGCACGTAGCTCAGGGACGAAAACCCTGCACCAAAGTCATCGAGCACTACCGACATCCCGTTGTCGGCCAATTGCTGCATGGTCAGGCGAGCGATGGCCGGCTCAGCCACCAGCGCACCTTCGGTCAACTCCAGGCAGATCCGCGAGGGCGCAACCCCGTGCCGCGCCAACAGGGCAAGCACTTCGCTGGCGAAGTCCGGACGCGTCATGCTGTAGCTGGAGCAATTGACATGCACCGCAGGCCAACCCGCATGCTCGGGCTGTGCGAGGATCACGGCCACGCTGGTGAGCATGTACAGGTCCAGTCGACCGATCAGGCGCAAGCCCTCGACGTCCGGCAAGAACTCGCCCGGCGCGATCACCCGGCCCCCCGGTTGATGCCAGCGGACCAATGCTTCAAGGGCGACCCATTCGCCGGTATCGACGCTGACGATCGGCTGGAAATACGGCAGCAATTCGTCAGTCCGTTTGAGCGCGTTGCGCAAGGCCCCTTCCCGCTCGACCTGGTCCGAGACTTCACGGCGCACTTCCTGATTGAACACCGCGTAGCTGTCGCGCCCGGCACTCTTGACCCGGTACATCGCGGCATCGGCATCGCGCAGCAAGTCGGCGGGTTCGTGATGGAACTGACTGTCGGCGCTGACGATACCGATGCTGCAGGACGAAAACACTTCATGGCCATTGATGAAAAACGGCAGGTCAAACGCCACCAGAATCCGTTCGGCGATTTCGATCACCACCTCCAGCGAGGCCTCGGGCGCCAGTACCGAAAACTCATCGCCCCCCAGGCGCGCCAGCATGTCGGTTTCACGCAGGCAACCGCGCAGACGCTGGGCGGCCTGCATCAACAGCAGGTCGCCGAAGTGGTGGCCGAGGCTGTCGTTGACCATCTTGAAACGGTCGAGGTCAATGAACATCACCGCCAGGTGCCCGCCGGCGCTGCCAAACTCTGACCAGGCCTGGCTGAGGCGCTGTTGCAGGTAAGTACGATTCGGCAGCCCGGTCAGTGCATCGTGAGAGTTTTCGTGTTGCAACTTGGCATTGGCGTGATCGAGCTCGCGGGTGCGGTTCTGCACCCGGGCCTCCAGCTTGAGATTGGCAGCATGGATCGCTTCGGCAGCCGTGCGCCGTGACAACGCGGTGTCGATGTGTCGCGATACAAACGTCAGCAGTTCCTGGTCACGCAAGGTATAGCGCACCTGCGAGGTATAGCTCTGCACCGCCAGCACACCGCGCACCACATCGCCATCGAACAAGGGAATGCCCAGCCAGGAGTAAGACCGCACAGACTCATTGGCCAGTTCGATTTCACCGTTCGCCGCCAATCGTTCAGCCTCGCCGACGTCAATCAGGCACGGCCGGCGCTGACGGATAACGTACTCGGTCAAGCCCCGGCAGCCACGCCGTGCCGGCGGGCAAATCGTCTGCCGCTCATCGACGTAATACGGAAAGGTCACTTCACTGATCGCATCATCAAACAGCGCGATATAGAAGTTCCGCGCGAACAGCAGATCACCGACGATGCCATGCAAGGTTTGGAACAACTCCGCCATGTCGCCGGGCTGGCTCGACAGTTCGGCAATCTGGAACAGCGCGCTCTGCAGGTGTTCGGCGCGCTGTCGGTCGGCCACTTCCTGCCTCAACGCGTCGTTGACGGCCGAAAGTTCCAGGGTGCGGCGCATCACCGTCCCTTCCAGGTCTTCGCGGTGCAGAATCCGGTCCAGCGCCATGGCCACGTGGCGCGCCACCACCAGAAACAGCGCGCGGTCTTCAGCGCTGTAAGTACGGGAAACGTCGTAGACCTGCATGGCCAGCATGCCAAAGACGTCGTCCGAGGCATTTTTCAACGGCGCGCCCATCCAGAATTCCGGACGATCACCCACGCAGTAGAAACGGTCTTCGGCCTGCGCCGCGATAATGCCAGCGGCGTCGATCAGCAGCGGCTGGCCGGTGGTCAGTACCTGGCCGGTCAACGACAGGTGCGAAGGGTCGAGGTATTCGTAGTGCTGGGACTCCACGGCATCCACGTCAATGATGTCGACGTAATACGGGTAGTCAATCTTGCCGGTGTGCGGGTCATACAGCGCGAGGTAGAAGTTCTCGGCGTCGATCAGGCTGGCCAGCAGCTGGTGAACCCCCACCAGAAACACCGAGCGGTCGCGGGTCGAACTGGCGAGGTAAGTAATTTCATAGAGCACACGCTGAGTAATCTGCGCGCGGGCCAGGGTATTGGTCTGAACCTCAATGCCCAGGCGCTGGGCAAAATCCGCGAGCGCCGGGTCCGCGGCTTCATTGATGGGCGCAAGTAGCCAGCCGAGCTCGCTTTCGCCTTTACCGGTCGGCCAGCGGTGCAAGCGCTGAGTCTGGCAAAACGCGTCGAAGTCTTCATTTGCCACGCTCGACGGCCACTGCACCGTTGGGTCGCCCTGCCCGACCAGGTGCATTTGTTCACCGGCGCGGTAAACCGCCCACGCGGTCGAGTGCGCCCAGTGGCGCGCGGGGATCAACAATTGCTCAATAGTGTCCTTGTTGCCAGCGTAAGTCATGCCGACCGTGTCCAGATGTCCTTTCAGTTGAGATGCGACAACGTCGCAATCGTTCGATTGCCTCGGGGCGTCGGTCAATGGACGAACACTCATCAGCCCTCCCTGAGCCAAAAACTGGCGATACTCACTTACTGATTGCTGGCAATGTGCCGGTTAGCTTCCCGTTTAAAGCTAATGGGAGTTTTTTTCAATCGTTTTATTTTGTGATCGTTCTAAATGGACGACCGGCTCACGCTAATAGCTCAGAGATCCACCGGGCCTGCCGGGCGACATCTTGCAACTTTTCCTCGGGCAGGGCCTGCCGCGCCCGTGCAAAGTGGGTCAACGTCTTCTGCTTTTCACGCAGCACACGCTGCCACTTGGCCAGGAACGCCGGGCTGCGTGCCTGCATTTGCAGCGGGCCGAAGTACAGCTCTTCGGCGGTGTACGTCATCGGGCCGGCGCGCTCGGCAACGATAATTTCGTAGTCGAAACGGTTTTCCCGCAGCAGCTCCTCGCAGAGGATGCTGTAGCCATTTTCCATCAACCATTGGCGCAGTGGCTGCTCGCCGCCATTGGGCTGCAGGATCAGGCGCTCCTGCCCGCTCAAGCGTGCCTTGCCGCTGGCGAGGATGTCGCGAATCGTTTCGCCGCCCATGCCGCAGATGCTGATCGCGGTGATCCCGTCGCCCGGCTCGATCGCCGCCAGCCCATTGGCCAGGCGCACGGTGATCCACGCGTCCAGTTCGTTCTCGCGCACGGTACGTTCTGCCGCGTGGAACGGCGTCAACGCCACCTCACCGGCAACGGCCGCCACGATGGCGCCACGGCGCATCAACGCGACCGGCAGGTAGCCGTGATCCGAGCCGATATCGGCCAGTCGCGCGCCCGCGGGCACATGCGCCGCCACGCGTTCCAGGCGCATGGACAATGTCTGTTCGTTCAACTGCAGTTCCCTTTACCACGGATGTCCGGCAGCTTCGGCCGGATCGGGACGCGATTGTGTCGGGCAACGCCACGCATTACAAATTCCTGCGACCGGGGCCCGGATCGGCCCCGCGCCTGTGTCAGGGTTATCGGCACAACCGATACGTGGACTGCACCAACCCGGAAGGAAAGCAGCGACTGGATACCAGTTTCAAGTCAACATCCTGCTGAAGGGTGCCGAACAATGGCCGTCCCGACCCGATCAGCACGGGCACGGTGGTAATCACCATGTCAGTAATTAACCCATCGCGAAGAAATGACTGCACCAACTGCCCGCCATCGACATAGACCCGATGCACGCCTTGCCCGGCCAGTTCCTCCATCAAGGCTGCGGGGGTGAGACTGGAAAACCGCAACTTGCCCTTCAATGCGTCGGGCACCGGCGAATTGGCCAACTGTTCAGACAGCACCACGACTGGCCGGTCGTAGAACCACGATTCGAAGGTCAGCACCTTCTCGTAGCTTCCCCGCCCCATGACGATCACATCCTTGTCGGCGATGAACGCTGAGTAACCATGATCCTCGGTCTGATCATCGCGCTGCAAAAGCCAGTCGATATCCCCATCAGCGCGGGCAATGAATCCATCCAGACTGGTGGCAATGAAAACATGGGCTGTGACCATCAGGTCCCTCCTGTTTATACGTCGCATGTCAAGGCGTGATCATAAGCCCAATAGGGGACCAAAACGGCGTGGCGCGGATTTGTGGGTCATGCGTTGTATGAATGTGAGCAAGACCCGGACAAGCAAGCATTGGGGCACGACGGGAAGGTTTTAACCCACCTGCCATGCTGCATCCACCATTCATTGACTCAGGTCTAAACCCTGGACGACCGAATCCTGATAATGATTTTTCATATTTTTAGGCAGGCTTTGATGACTCCTCAGCTTTTCTCGATTCACGCCCTCGTGAGTTTTACCCTCGCCATCCTCCTGCTTTTCCTCGGCAAAACCCTCGTCCAACGCAACGCCTTGCTCCGTCAATATTGCATTCCCGAATCGGTGGTTGGCGGCTTCGTCTGTGCGGCAGTGACGACCCTGTTTTACTTCGGCCTGAACATCGAGATCGAATTTGATCTGGATGTTCGCGACACGCTGCTGTTGTATTTCTTTGCCGGCATTGGCTTGAATTCGGACATGCGCCAACTGCTCAAGGGGGGAGTCCCGCTACTGATCCTGCTGGTGCTCGCGGGTGTGTTCATCGCCCTGCAAAACGCGCTGGGTATGGGCGTAGCCGAGGCATTTGGACTCGATCCCAAGGCGGGGTTGATGGTGGGCTCCATTTCCCTGACGGGTGGCGCGGGCACGACCCTGGCCTGGGCGCCGCTGTTCGTCGACAAGCTGGGCATCAATAACGCGCATGAACTGGGCATGGCCAGTAACACCGTCGGCCTGATTGCCGCTTGCGTGATCGGCGGTCCGATCGCCAACCGACTGATACGTCGTCATCAGCTGACGCCTTCGGGGGATGCGAGCCTGGAAGTCGGCGCCCCCGAGCAACAACCCGACCAGTCAATGAACTACTACGATGTGCTCTGGGCGTGGATGTGGCTCAACCTGACCCTGATGCTCGGCTACGGCCTCAACCTGCTGCTGGTCGACGCCGGCATCACCCTGCCCAAATTCGTCAGTTGCCTGTTCGCGGGTATCGTCATTCACCACATCGTTCTTGCGGTTATGGATGAACAACGGCTGAAATCCTGGGGTGGCGCCCGCCTGGGGCTGTCGCTGATCTCCGATATCTGCCTGGGCATGTTTTTGACCATGGCGCTGATGGGGCTTCAGTTATGGCAGCTCAGCGGCGCGTTACTGTTCATTCTGAGCGCCTTGAGCCTGCAAATCCTGCTGACCGTGCTCTACACGTATTTCGTGGTGTTCCGCTGTATGGGGCGCAATTACGAAGCCAGCGTGATTGCGTCCGGCTTCGGCGGGATTGCCCTCGGGTCCACGGCAACGGCCATCGTCAACATGACGACCGTGACGCAAAAATACGGCGCGGCCCATCAGGCCTTTCTGATCGTGCCGTTGGTGTGTGGCTTTTTCATTGACCTGGTCAATGCGGTGATCATTGGCATGTTCAGTGGTATCTAGCGAGCGTCCGGGTACATCGCAAGGTAGCTGTCGACGGCCGTGTCGATCGTCGGAAAAAACGCTGTTTCGCCGAACTGGGTGAACAGCCCGAACCGCTTCAGTTTGTCCTTGACCGGGTCTTTCATCTCGGCCAGACACAACTCGATACCCGCCTCACGCAAGGTTTCGTCCAGTTCGGCCAACAGGTCGGCAGACGTCACGTCGACACTGGTCATCGGTTCTGCCGCCACCACCACCCAGCGCACGGGCGTGGGCGATGTCGCCACGGCGTCCAGCACGCGGTCATTGAACAATTCGGCATTGGCGAAAAACAACGGGGCATCCCAGCGGAACAGGACCAGGCCGGGGATGAGCCGGGCATTGGGAAAACGCTTGATATCGTGAAAGCCCTGGACCTCATCGGCACGTCCCAATACGGCGGAATACGGCCGCCAGCCATCCCAAAGGAATTCGATCACCGCCAGCAGGATGGCCAGCCCGATGCCCTCTATTGCACCAAACACCGCAACGCCGACGGTGCAGGCGAGGGACAGCCAGAACTCCCAGCGCTGAATGCGATAGATGCGTCGCAGATCCGTGACTTCGATCAAGCCGATGGCCGAAGCGATCACCACCGCCGCCAGCGCGCTGTTGGGCAGGTCCTGCAACAGGTTCGGCGCCACCATCAGCAGCAAGGCCACCGCCAGCGCGCCGACGACGCCGGACAATTGGGTTTTGGCCCCGGCGGCCTCGGCCACCGGAGTGCGTGACGAACTGCTGCTGATGGGAAAACCCTGGAAAAAGCCGGCCGCCAGGTTGGCGACGCCGAGCCCGACCATCTCCTGGTTCGGATCGACGTACGTGCGCGAACGCGCCGCATAGACACGCGAGAGCACGCTGGTGTCGGCGAACGAAACCAGCGCCACAGCGCAGCCGCCAATCAGGACCGGGACCATATCGGCGGACGTGATCCAGGGAATGGCGAACGCGGGCATGCCTTGGGGAAGTTCGCCAAGGACCGATATGCCGTATTTCGTGGCAAGGTCCAGTACACCCACGGCGATGGTGGCGCCCGCCACGGCGATCAAAATGCCGGGGATGCGTTTATGCCCTTTGAGCAACAGGATCACCACCAACGTGGCGGCGCCGACCGCGAAGGTGACCCAGTTGGTTTTTCCGTGCAGCACGGCGGTCGCGATCGCCCATATATTTCTCAGCGGCCCGGCGGATTCGATCTTGAAGCCGAAAAATTTGGGCAACTGGCTGATCAGTACGGTCAGCGCGATACCGTTCATGTACCCATAGCGGATCGGTTTGGAGAGGAGTTCGGTGATGAAACCCAGGCGCGCGATGCCGGCCAGGATGCAGACCACCCCCGACACGATGGCCATCATTCCCGCCAGGGCGACGGCGCGATAGGGATCACCGCCGGACAGTGGCAGGATCACCGCAAGGATCACGGCAGCCAGCGACGAATCCGGTCCCAGCACCAGAATTCGGCTCGGCCCGAACAACGCATAAGCGAGCAGCGGAACGATGGTCGCGTAGAGGCCGTAGATGCCGGGCACACCCGAGGCTACCGCGTAGGCGATACCGACAGGCACGAGCATGGTGGTCAGGACGAGTCCGGCGACAATGTCATTTCGCAGCCAGGCAATTTGATAGTGGCGCAGCGTGTTCAGACCCGGCAGCCATCGAGCCCAGCGGCCTTGACCGGCGCCTGCGACGCGGCGTGCAATACGACCTGGTTCCGGGACGGGGGGTGAAGAATCTGAATTGCTCATGGAACTGTAACCTCGTGGTGTACAGCGCATATTGGCTTTGGGAGAGCCGCAACGTTGCTGCGCCCTCCCCAGTTCTTCATCCACCGCGTGCGATGGTCAGCACAGCACCAGTAACCGACATGGCTACCCAGGCCAGTGCCAGTTAAAAACGGTTACCTATGTGCTTGAACTGTTTTTTTACCTGTGTGGGTGAGTCATACCTGGCGTTGTTTTCGGGTCCACTTCAGTGTAGTGACAAAAAACATTGCCGCAGCCTCCGTGCCAAAACGCAGTTTGTATGCCCGGTCTGGCCCGCAAGATCCGCGTGCTGGATGCCCTGTCCTGGCCGGATGGCGTTGAAGAAACCTTCCTGGCGAACTGGCGTGCCGGAAAAGCCGCATTGCCCGACGTCGAACTGCGCCCTCGTGACCACAGCGCGGACATCACCGCCCTGGAAGCCTTTATTGAGCGATGCGATGTGGGGCATCCGGCCGGTAACCACCTCGCGATGACCGCGCGAAGTTATGCCACGGCGGGTCGCATGCTCGGGGCGGTTGGCACTCCGGCCTTTACCGGCTATTCGTCAGCGTTGTACCGGCGTCCGGACTTCTATTACCACCGTCTGAAACTGAGCATGCTCGACGCCGCCCGGTTTTTCCTCAATACCACCGACGCGCTTCTGGGTGGCGCGCGAATTCCACCCAGCCCGGCCGAGATCCCGGCCGAGCTGTTCACCGGCAGCATGGGCATCAATCGCCTGCGTCGCCTCGTGCTGCGTGTGCTCGCCGTCCAGCAAGCGCTGGAGGGCGCCGACTTCATTCAGGTGTTCGAAGGTTGTCTGGCGGCTGGCCAGTCCCAAGAAGAATCGTTTCGCTCAACCCAAGGGGTGTTTCGCGGCGCCAATCGGCGGGGCGGTTCGGCGTTTACCAAGGACGCCGCTTACCTGACCGGTTTGCTCGGCGTCCACACCCTGTTGCGCATCGCGATCCGCGACAACCGGCCGGAACTGATGGCCCATTTATAAAATGGAACAAAGGAGGGGGGAAGGTGCGGTGCCCGTTAGCAGTGTCAGGCAGAATCAGTGAGTCAGACTCATTCCTCCACCCCCCGCGCCGGAAAAAACAGCTCGAAGCACGTAACACCCTCACTGCTGCTGACGCTATATGCCCCATGGTGCAGCTGCATGATCGTCGCCACGATCGACAAGCCCAATCCGTTGGAATGAGCCGACCGTTGACGGGATTCATCGGCGCGGTAGAAGCGCTCGAACAGCCGGGGCAAATGTTCGGGGGGGATGGTCTGGCCGTGGTTGCGCACGATCAGGCGGATTCCGTCGGCCGAAGGGGTGGCGCGGATGAACAGTTCGGAATCCGGCGCGCCGTACTTGATGGCGTTGGCGCAGAGGTTGGCCAGGGCGCGGCGCAGCAGCATCGGTTCGGCCCAGATCACGCCGCTGCCCTGGGCGTTGATGCTGATCCCGACATCCGCCGCCGGCCCTTCGAAGTAGTCGGCCATGCGTGCCATTTCGTCGGCGGCATCCAGTTCCTGGCGTTGGCTCAGGGCACTGACCGGATCGGTGCGGGCCAGAAACAGCATGTTGTCGAGCATCCGCGCCAAGCGCTCAAGCTCCTCGACGTTGGAGGCGAGCAGTTGCTGATAGGCTTCGATGCTGCGGTTTTGCTGCAGTGCGACCTGGGTTTCGCCGAGCAGGTTGTTGATTGGCGTGCGCAGTTCGTGGGCCATGTCGGTCGACACCTGACCCAATTGCACGAAGCCCTTGCCCAGACGGTCGAGCATCGCATTGAACGCCTCGATCATTGGCAGCAATTCCCGTGGCGCGCCTTGGCTGTCGAGGCGCTCGGTGAGGTTGCCGACGCCGATACCGTGGGCGTGCCGCGCCAGACGCCGCAACGGCAGCAGCCCGCGATGCACCAAAAAATAACCGGACAGCGCCAGCAAAATCGCCGCCACGCTGGCGAAGAGGTACACGTTGAGCCGGTAACTGGCGAGCACCGCGGTGCGCTCGGTCATCAGGCGTCCGGTGACCACTTGCAGGCTGCCCAAGTCGCCGGAATCAATGGTCGCCGCCAGCGCCGCGAAGGGCACGCCGTCCACGCTCGGGTAATGGTGCACGTCGGTCAGGCTCAGCGGGTGGTCCATCGCCACCGGTGAGACCGACGGCACGGCGAGGTTACCGGGGTTGACCACGAGCAAGGGTTTTTTGCCGGGGGCACCGATCGTCAGCAGGGCCTCGCGGTTGCCCAGCATGTTCTGGAACAACGCCGGTTTGGTTCTGATCAGCTCCAGCGTATTGCTGTCGTTGAGGAAGGTGCGCAATTGATCGATGCGATTGATCAGGGCCGCGTCGTCGCGCCGGATCAGCTCACGTTCCAGATCCCGGTACAGCGCCACGCCCAGGAGCGCCAACGAGACAAAGGCCAGCAAGGCAAACACCAGTGCCAGGCGTAGCGTCAAAGAATGGCGAAGGCGGGCGATCATGGTTGCGTATCGAAGCGGTAGCCGATGCCGCGCACGCTGTGGATCAGCTTGAGCTGGAACGGGTCGTCGATTTTCAGTCGCAACCGGCGCACCGCCACATCCACGACGTTGGTGTCACTGTCGAAATTCATGTCCCAGACCCGTGACGCAATCATCGAACGCGACAACACCTGGCCTTGATGCGTGGCGAACAAATGCAACAGGGCGAACTCTTTGTTGGTCAGGGTGATCCGCACACCGGCGCGGGTGATGCGGCGTTTGAGCACGTCGATCTGCAGGTCGTCGACTTGCAGTTGTTCTTCCTCACGGGTGGGGCCACGACGGGTCAGAGTGCGCAGGCGCGCCACCAGTTCGGCGAAGGAAAAGGGCTTGATCAGGTAGTCATCTGCGCCCAGTTCAAGGCCCTTGATGCGGTCGGCGATGTCGTCCCGGGCGGTGAGAAACAGCACCGGTGTATCGGCTTCCTTGCGCAAGCGGCGCAGGACTTCCCAGCCATCCATTTTCGGCATCATGACGTCCAGCACGATGACGTCGAAATCGTGCTCCAGGGCCAGGTGCAAACCGTCGACCCCGTCCCGCGCCAGACTGGCCGAGTACCCGAGTTCCAGCAGGCCGTTGAGCAGGTAGTTACCTGCCTTGGGTTCATCTTCGACTACGAGGATGTTCATGGGAATCTGCCTCAGCCAGTTGGCGCCAGTGTAGCCCGATCAATGATCATTGGTGCAACCCGTGCCGGCGACCTGGTAATCCAGCACATGCTGGCGGCCCTGGTGGTCCAGGTAGTCGAGCCGCGCCGGAATCACGCCGCATTGCTGTGAAATATCGGTGGTGGACAGGACTTTATCGACGTCCATGTGCACGAAGAAACCGGTTTTGTCATGGATCACGGGCGCGGTGGTTTGATTGTCCGCAAACGCCGAACCGGTGGCGAGTAGGGCGGCGAAACCGAGGATAAACATTTTCATGATGAGTCTCTCTTCAGGATTTGGGGTGGCTGCCGTCGGGTTCGCCTGGCAGTGAGTTCAGGTTAACCAGGCGATCCGGACAGCCGACCAACAGTTCAATGACAAAGTTGTAATGAAGCGCAGTCCGGGGTTACGGCTGGCGACCGGAGGCTTCGAGGATCAGGTCAGCGATTTCCTTGGAATGGGAGACCAGCGACAAGTGGCTCGATGGCAGCTCGATGGTGGTGGCGTTCATGCGCTTGGCCAGGAAGCGCTCCAGATCCGGGTTGATGGTCTGGTCGAGACTGGAGACCGCGTACCAGGACGGCTTGGTGTGCCAGGCTGCGGCGGTGGTGCGGTCGGTGAACAGGGTCTTGGCAATCGGTTGCTGGACGGCGAACAACTGCATCGCCTTGTCGTGGGGCACGTCACTGGCGAAGTATTTGAGGAAGGCATCCTGCTTCAGGCTGACATAGCCATCGTGCTCTTCGGTGCCGGCGCGTACGGGCATGGTCGGGTATTTAGCCGACAGCGCGACGAAGTCTTCGCCTGCATCCGGCGCCCGGGCCGCGACATAAACCAGCGAGCTGACCTTCGGATTGACCCCGGCCTCACTGACCACGGTACCCGCATAGGAATGGCCGACCAGCACGGTCGGGCCGTCCTGTTGATTGAGAATACGCTGGGTGGCGGCGACGTCGTCGGCGACCGAGGTCAGCGGGTTCTGTACCGCCGTGACGTGCAGGCCGGCAGCCTGCAACCGCGAGATTACGTCCGACCAGCTCGAGCCGTCGGCCCAGGAACCGTGCACCAGCACGACGTTGTTGGCCTTGACCGGCGCGATGTCGCTGGCCATCGCAGAACCGGTGCCCAGCATCAGAAGGCTGGCGGCGATCAGGCAGAGTTTGCTCAATGGTTTCATGGTGTGGACCCTTGTCATCATCAGTGGAAGGCGTGTCACCCGGTGTGGGTGACTGACGACTCCACTGTATGAAGCGAGGGTGCTGGCTACGCTGACAACTCGATGACAAGTTTGTAATGCAAGCGCGTGGCTTTAGCGCCGTATATCGGAATCGAGGAACGGCCGCTCATGGAAAAACTTCCAAAAGATGTCACCGCCCCGGAGTTCGACCATGAATGATGATCGCAAGCAGGAAGCCCTGGACGCCTGGTATCAACTCCTGAGAGAGCCAGCGATCCGCATGGATGTGGAAGAGCATTACGATGAGCTGCTCAAGGCGGCTGATGAGATGGAGCGCACGGGGCTCATCAGCAGCCTTGAATGGCGCCGACTGGTTCGCGAGTCAGGCGTTGCGTTTGCCAATGCGACCGAAGGCTTGGGCCGCGCAACATAGCGATCACACTTGGCCTTCTTCCTGTTCGGCCTCTCTGGGCGAACCATTGCATGATCAGCGCGTCTTTTTCATGAAGATCAAGAGCGTCTTTCCCGGTAATCCGTGAAGAACCATTTATTTGCCGGGCGCCTCAGCCTGAGCGATACCGTGCGCCTGGCGCCGCTGTTCGAGTCCGGCTGGCTCCAGGGCCCGATCCATCTCCCTGCGTGGGCCAGCGATCTGCGCCTGCTCTCGGCCAATCTCGCCTTCTCCGCCTTCCTCGCCCGGATCCCGCTGGATGTGCTCGACCTGGATGTCCTTATGACGTTTGCAGACGAGCACGAAACCGATACCAGTGGCGGCAGGCCGCGTGAACGTAAATAAATGGCAGAAATTTATTGTTTGCTACGCTTAGTGAGTGGCTTCGAGGTCAAGGCCAGTGGCTTGCACAGTCCGCTTCCACCTCCCGGGCATTGATTCACTTATTTCAAACGTGCCTGACGACGTGGAGTTGCAATGCGCATTCCATTAATTTACGCGCTTTCGGCTGTCATTTTTTTGAGCGGATCTCACTGCGTGGCAGCCGGTACAAGCACACCTGCGCCGGCAAACGCTGTCACCGCGCCAGCCCCGATCACCGCGCCCGCCACGCCACCCGCTAAAGATCCGGTATTTACCCAGGAACAGCTGGATCAAATGCTGGCGCCCATTGCGCTTTATCCCGATCCACTACTGGCCCAGATTCTGATGGCCTCCACCTACCCTGGGGAAGTCGCCGAAGCGGTCACCTGGTCCAAAGCACATCCGGACGCCAAGGGCGACGATGCGGTCAAACAAGTGGCTAACCAACCCTGGGACCCGAGTGTGCAGGCGCTCGTCGCCTTCCCGCAGGTCTTGGCGACGCTGGGGCAGGATCCCGTCTGGGTTCAACGCTTGGGTGATGCCTTCCTGGCGCAGCCCGACGATCTCATGGAGGGGGTACAACGCTTGCGCCGTCAGGCCCAGGAAGCCGGCAACCTGCAGAGCAACCAGTATCAGAACGTGACGATTCAGAATCTTGCCGCGCCGGCGAAAGAATCCGCCGCGCAATCCGCTCCCGCAGCGCCCGCTCCGCCCCCGACCATCATCATTCAGCCCGCCGATCCGCAGGTGGTGTACGTCCCCACCTATAACCCGACAACCACCTACGGCACCTGGCCGTACCCGGCGTCGCCGCCGGCGTACTACCCGCCACCGCCAGCCTATTACCCTGGCCAGGCCTTGATGGCCGGGCTGGCGTTTGGTACCGGTGTGGCCATTATCGGTGCGTTGTGGGGGGAATTTGACTGGGGGAATAACGATGTCGACATCGACGTCGAACGCTATAACAACATCAATGGCAACAACCGCATCAACGTGAACCAGAACAAGTGGCAGCACAATTCCGCGCACCGCAATGGCGTGCCCTATCGTGATACTCGCAGCCGCGAGCAGTACGGTCGCCAACTGAACGGTACCAGTCAGCGTCAAGCCTATCGTGGGGACAACGCCCAGCGCGCCCAGGCCCGCGAAGCCGCCCGCAGTTCAATGGACAGGGCCGGTATCGAACGCCCACCCACCAGCAATCGCGAAGCCCGCGATCAAGCACGCGATGCCTCCCGGGCGACGGCCGGCGATCGGATGCAAGCCGGTACGGACAGACCGAATACGGCCAATAGACCGCAAACCTCCGACAGACAAAATGCAGCCGACAGAGCTAACGCAGCTAATAGACAGCAGGCTGCGGACAGAAGCCAAGGCACGGCCCGAGACAATCTGGCGAATCAGCAACCCAAAAAACAGACCACTCAGACGCCTCAGCGACCGGGCAACGCGCAGGCGCGTCAAACGACGCAAAACCGGCCTGCCACGACGGCCGCCAGCAAGGGCAGTGCCCGGGACAATGCCTTCGCCGGCGCTCGCTCACCGTCTCAAGCCAGCGCACAAGCCAGTCGTGGCCGGGCCAGCCAGGCATCGGCCCAGCGCCCCAGTGCCTCGCGAGCCGCCGGTCATCAAATCAATCGGCCGGCCAATCCACCAGCGCGTCAAAGTCAAAGGGGTGGCCGTCGTTGAATAACTATCCTCGAATGAAGGCACGCTTGGGCGTGCTCCTTCAGGCCTTGGCGATCACTGCCGGTTTGGCGTGGTCGTGCATGGCGACGGCACAGAAGGAATTTCCAACCCCGGAAAAAGCCGCTAAAGCGTTCGTCGAAGCACTGGGTACAACCCACGCCGATCAGCAACGCCTGACAGAGTTGCTGGGGAATGAATGGCGTAATTTCATCCCTCGCGCAGGCACTGAACGCGAAGATGTGGATGCGTTTTTGAAGCAATACCACGAGCAAAATAAAATTGAGAAAACCAACGACCGAACAGCGATTCTCTCGGTCGGCAGCAACCACTGGACACTGCCGATCCCCATCGTAAAAAGCACCCACGGTTGGCGCTTCGACATCAAGGCCGGCAGTGCCGAAATCCGCGCACGTCAGATTGGCCGTAACGAACTGGCCGCGGTGCAAGCGGCGCTGACCTATCACGACGCCCAGATGGACTACGCGTCAGTGGATCGCGACGGCGACGGCGCACTTGAGTACGCGCAGAACATTTACAGCACCCCCGGCACCCATGACGGACTGTATTGGGCCGACGACGACACCGGACAAATCAGCCCGCTGGGCCCCGAGTTCGGCAAAACCATTGGCGGCGAAGCCTGGCATGGCTACCACTTCCGCATCCTTGATGGCCAGGGTCCCTCGGCACCGGGAGGCGCCTACAGCTACCTCATCGGCGACAAGATGAGCCGGGGCTTTGCACTGATCGCCTGGCCAGAGAAATACGATGACACCGGCGTGATGAGTTTCATGATCAGTCATGAAGGACAGGTGTTCGAAAAAGACCTGGGGCCCGGAGGTGACAAGGTGGCGAAGTCGATGAAACGTTTTGATCCGGATGACAGTTGGACGGTGGTGGATGCGGATCAGGAGTAGGTGATGATCGCCGCATCAGACCTCGTCAAAGGCAGCCATCGGCTAGTTGCTGGCGGTCACGAAGGTGGGCAACCGCCCCATTGCTGTCCTTCGCGGCAGAGCGCTACCGGCCAACAGCGGCCGGTGGTGCGGTCGTCAGGTGATTAGGCAGTGGTTACAACACCAGGGGCGATTCACGCTTAAATCGAAATTGTGCAAAACCGTGGTCTGCCCCTTACTGGCGGGCGGTCATCTGCTACCTGCGCCCCCGGTATTGCGGAGGACGCGTTTGAGCCTATTGCGATTCGCCGCCAGCGGTAGTCGTCGTGGTTTTCAAGTATTGATCCAGCGGTATCAGCAGATTTTTGGCTTGGCTTAGCTCATCCGACAGTGTCTGCGCTGTTGTGAGCATGTGGGTGGTTAAACCCCTGATCGCTGCAATGTTACTTTTGGCTTTGTTTGTGGGCGAGTTGTCCATGGTTGCCGACTGTATAAGCAGAGCCAGGCCGAGATTTTTGTCCACCTTCACGCCATCGCCGCGCATATAGAGCATGCCCAGATTACCGATGGCGAGCGCATCGCCTTGCGCTGCTGCCTTGCGATACCACTGGTTGGCCTGCGCATAGTCCACGGCAGTGCCACGACCGTTTTCATACAGCACACCCAGATTGTATTGCGCGTTGGAGTTGCCTTGCTGCGCAGATTTTTCATACCAGCTAACTGCTTGCGTTTCGTCCTTGGCGACCCCGATGCCCTGCTCGTACATCAGAGCCACATTGAACTGGCCATCGGCGTTGCCTGTGTCCGCAACGGTGCTGAATTCCTTGAATGCCAGCGGCAAATCACCGGCTTGATAGGCCGTGACGCCTTCCTCCAGGCCGGCTTGCGCCGGTCCGCTCAGGAAGCTGAAGATCGTCGCGAGCGCCAAGGCTGTGATGGGGTGAAGTAGTCGATTCATCGCTGTCATATGAAAGTCTCTGGGTCGTTGGTGAAGACCACTGATCTATGATTAACACTTCTGATGACAACCAGAGGCAGACCACGGCTTAGGCCATTACGGGTTAATCGTAGTCTATCCCTCGGCAATTACTGCCCTCACATCGCCTTCGCGAAGCTTCTTCAGTCTTACCGGCCACCTCTCGCTACAGCCCAATGCCCAGCCTTCGCCCCCGCCATTCAGCCGTTGCGACCGGCTGAATCCACAGCCGTTTTCTGGCTTTCGCCACCGTCTGCCCGGGTTGTTGTCAGCCTTTGTTGCCAGGCAAAATCAAGCGAGGCTGCAGGCTCGAACGCTGCCTCGCGGGCTCGGTGGCGGCTACAAAAGAGTGGTGTCAATAGATTTAAACGCAGACGATTTTTCTTGTTTAAAACAACGGATCGCGAGGTACAAAAGAATTTCGTATACCCTAGCCCCATCTCACTGCAAACGACCTGCCGACGTGAACCTACCCAAACTCAACGCTCCCGACCTTGGCAATACGCCTTCGACCTCGGAAATCATCACCCGCCATCTGCGGGACGCCATCGTCGCCGGTCATTTTGCCGAGGATGAACCGATTCGCCAGGACGACATTGCCCGTCAGTTCAACGTCAGCAAAATCCCGGTGCGCGAGGCGCTCAAACGACTGGAAGCCGAAGGGCTGGTGATGTTCCAGCGCAATCGCGGGGCGATGGTCACGCGCATTTCCGATGCGGAACTGGCGCAGATGTTCGAAGTGCGCATGTTGCTCGAAGACAAAGTATTGCGCCTGGCCATTCCCAACATGACCGAAGAAACCTTCGCCCGTGCCGAGCGTATCTGCCAGGAATTCATCGGCGAAGACGACGTCGGGCGTTGGGCCGAACTCAACTGGGAGCTGCATTCCTGTCTGTACGAGCCGGCGCAGCGGCCGTTTCTGGTGAGCCTGATTCGTTCGGTCAACGACAAACTGGAACGCTACCTGCGCATGCAGATGAGCCTCTCCGCCGGCAAGGAACGCGCCGATCACGAGCATCGCGAGATCCTGGCGGCCTGCCGCGCCGGGGATGTGGACCTGGCGGTAAAACTGCTGGATGAGCACATTGCCGGGGTCTGCAAAACCCTCTTCGAGCACCTGCCCCACGCTCACTGAGCGTGATCGACACTGTGCCGATTTCGTCATCGGCACCGGTTAAATCCCTCAAGCCGACACCCCGCTGCACGGGCCACTCTAGCGTTCACTCAACCGAATGGACGTGGCCCTCCCATGAAAAGCATCTCCGTCATCGACTCCCACACCGGCGGCGAACCGACGCGTCTGGTGACCGCCGGTTTTCCTGATCTGGGCCGCGGCAGCATGGCTGAACGGCGCAAAATCCTCGCCGAACAACATGACCCGTGGCGTGCAGCGTGTGTACTGGAACCGCGCGGCAGTGACGTATTGGTGGGCGCCCTGCTCTGCGAACCGGTTGACCCCAACGCGTGTGCCGGGGTGATTTTTTTCAACAACAGCGGTTACCTGGGCATGTGCGGCCACGGCACCATCGGCCTGGTGGCGTCGCTCGCACACATGGGCAAGATCGGGCCCGGCGTGCACAGTATCGAGACGCCGGTGGGCACGGTTCAGGCCACCCTGCATGAGGACCATTCGGTCAGCGTGCGCAATGTCCCCGCTTATCGCTATCGCAAGGACCTGACCTTGCAGGTGCCGGGGATCGGTCAGGTGACCGGCGATGTCGCGTGGGGCGGCAACTGGTTTTTCCTGATCGCCGACCACGGCCTGCGAGTGGCCGGTGACAACCTTGAGACGCTGAGCGCTTACACCTACGCCGTACAACAGGCGCTGGAAACCCAGGGTATTCGCGGTGAAGACGGCGGCCTGATCGACCATGTCGAGTTGTTCGCCGATGACGATCATGCCGACAGCCGCAACTTCGTCCTATGCCCCGGCAAGGCTTATGACCGTTCACCCTGCGGCACCGGCACCAGCGCGAAACTGGCGTGCATGGCGGCTGACGATACGTTGCAGCCTGGTCAAATCTGGCGTCAGGCCAGTGTGATTGGCAGTGAATTCGAAGGCTCCTTCGAATGGCAAGGTGAGCGCATCATCCCGACCATCCGTGGCCGCGCCTTCATCAGTGCCGAAGCCCGCCTGATCATTGAACAGGACGATCCGTTCGCCTGGGGCATTCGCCCATGATTGAGGGGCGCGTGGCCGATGTGATCGTCATCGGCGCCGGGATCATCGGCGCGGCATGCGCCCAGGCGCTGGCGCGGCGCGGCTTGCAGGTGCTGGTGCTCGATGCCGGCCTGCACAACGCGACGGCGGCGGGCATGGGCCACCTGCTGGTGCTTGACGACAATCCGGCCGAACTGGCCCTGAGTGATTACTCCCTGCAACGCTGGCGCCAGCATGGGCCGGACTTGCCCGACGGCTGCGCTTACCGCAACAACGGCACGCTCTGGCTGGCCGCCAACGCCGAAGAAATGGCGGTGGCCCATCGCAAATACCTGAACCTGCAGGCTCAGGGAATCGCCTGTGAATTGATCGGTGCCAGTGCCCTGCGCCAGCGTGAACCGGAGCTGGCCGAGGGCCTTGAAGGAGGGCTGCTGATTAACGGTGACGGCATTCTGTATGCGCCTGCCACGGCCAACTGGATGCTCGACACGCCAAACATCCGCCAGCGCCGGACACGCGTCGCGGAAGTCGATGGCCATCGGGTACGCCTCGATGACGGCCATTGGTTGAGTGCCGACGCAGTGGTGCTGGCCAACGGCACTCAGGCCAATCAGTTGTGCCCTGAGTTACCCATCGAGCCAAAGAAAGGACACTTGCTGATCACCGACCGCTACCCCGCCACCGTCACCCACACGCTGGTGGAACTGGGTTACGTCACCAGCGCCCACAACGCCAAAGGCCCGTCGGTGGCCTGCAATATTCAACCGCGTCCGACCGGGCAATTGTTCATGGGTGCCTCGCGGCAATTCGGCACGACCGACCCGCAGGTCGAAGGCTGGATGCTCGCGAAAATGCTCAAGCGTGCGGCCGGCTACATGCCGGGATTGGCCCAACTGAATGGCATTCGCGCCTGGACCGGATTTCGCGCCGCCACCCCTGACGGTTTGCCGCTGGTGGGTCAGCACCCGCAACGTCAGGGCTTATGGCTGGCGGTCGGTCATGAAGGATTGGGGGTGACCACCGCGCCCGGCACCGCGGATTTGCTGGTCGCGCAACTGTTCAACGAAACCCCGCCACTGACCGCCCAACCGTACCTGCCCCAGCGTTTCCTCGGAGAACCTGTGTATGCCTGAATTGATGCTCGACGGACAGGCCCTGACGGTCGCCGACGGCACCAGCGTCGCCGCAGCGCTGGCGTTGGGCGGCAACGGTTGCAGCCGCACCTCGGTCAGCGGCCAACGCCGCGCACCGTTGTGCGGCATGGGCATTTGCCAGGAATGCCGGGTGACCATCGACGGTCGCCGTCGCCTCGCGTGCCAGACCCTTTGCCGTGACGGCATGCGAGTGGAGACACAGCCATGAACGAATACGCTGACCTGTTGATCATCGGTGCCGGCCCCGCCGGTATGGCCGCCGCACTGGCCGCAGCCCCCAGTGGCGCACGCATTGTCATGCTTGATGACAATCCGTTGGCAGGCGGGCAGATCTGGCGCGACGGCCCTCAAGCGAGCCTTCCCGATCAGGCCCGTCAGTTCCGGGAGCGCTTGCAGTCCCACGGCAATATCCGCCATCACAGCGGCACCCGGGTGATCGCCAATCCCGGCTTGAAACAACTGCTGGTCGAGGACGACGAAAACGGCTGGCTGATCAGCTACGACAAATTGATCCTGTGCACCGGTGCCAGGGAATTGCTGCTGCCCTTCCCCGGCTGGACGTTGCCTGGGGTGACTGGGGCCGGGGGGTTGCAAGCATTGATCAAATCCGGACTGTCAGTGCGCGATGAACGCGTGGTGATCGCCGGAAGCGGGCCACTGTTATTAGCCAGCGCGGCGACCGCCACAAAACACGGAGCATCGGTGCTGCGCATCGCTGAGCAGGCTTCGTTAACGTCGGTCGCCGGTTTCGCTGCGCAACTGCCGCGGTGGCCGGCGAAATGGCTGCAATCGTTCAGCCTGTTCAACCGGCATTACCGGGCAGGTACTCATGTGCTGGCAGCCCTTGGCACTGACCGACTCGAAGGCGTGCGCCTGCAACAGCAGGGCAAAATCGTCGAACTGGACTGTGATCGGCTGGCCTGTGGGTTCGGCCTGATCCCGAATATCCAGTTGGGTCAGGCATTGGGTTACGCCATCGAAAGACAGGCGTTGAAGGTGGATGCCTGGCAAGCCAGCACCCGTGCCGATCATTACGCGGCAGGCGAATGCACCGGGTTCGGCGGCAGTGAACTGGCCTTGGCCGAAGGCGCGATTGCCGGGCACAGCGCCGTGGGTGATTTGGAGCAGGCCCGCCAATGGTGGCCACGCCGCGCACGCTGGCAGGGTTTCGCCACGGCACTGAATCGAGCATTCGCCCTCGACCCGCAACTCAAATCCCTGGCGCGCCCCGACACCCTTGTTTGCCGCTGTGAAGACGTGCCCTACGCCTCACTGACCGAACACCGAGACTGGCGCTCGGCCAAGCTGGCCAGCCGTTGTGGCATGGGCGCCTGCCAGGGTCGTGTATGTGGCGCTGCGGTTGAGCACTTGTTTGGCTGGCAACCCTCGGCGTCGCGCCCACCGTACAGCCCGGCGCGGATCGAGACGCTGATGTGCCTGGACGACACGCCGCCCGTGTGATGAACGTGACTGGGGTTTCGGTCATGCGACCGAGCCTCTATGATCCGCAGGTCGCCCTCGGACCTCCCAGCGCTATGTACCCCTCACTCACCCTCTTCAAACCCTGCGATCTGCCGACCCTGTTAAGCAACCTTCAGTCGATCGCGCCGCTGCTCGATACCCTGTCGGACGTGGTGTTTTTCATCAAGGATCTCGACGCCCGGTACGCCTTTGTCAACCAGACGCTGGCGCGGCGTTGCGGTTTTAAACACAGCGAACAATTGCTCGGGCTCACCGCCGACAGCGTCTTCCCGGAACACTTCGGGCCGCTGTACACCGAGCAGGATCGGCGGGTGTTATCCAGCGGCCGGATGCTGGCCGACCAACTGGAGCTGCACCTGTATTTCGGCAATCAGCCGATCTGGTGCCTGACCCACAAACTGGCCCTTCACGACGAACAGGGTCACATCGTTGGCCTCGCCGGAATCTCTCGCGATTTGCCAACGCCGCAGTCCACTCACCCGGCGTACCTGAAGCTCGCCGCGGTCGATGCGCATATCCGCAGCCATTTCGCACGGCCTATCAGCCTCTCTGAATTGACGGCGATTGGCGGCTATTCCGTCGCGCAACTGGAGCGTCACTGCAAACGGGTGTTCCAGCTCACACCGCGACAGATGATTCATAAAGCGCGCCTGGAAGAAGGTACGCGGCTGTTACTGAGCACCGAGTTGCCCATCACCGACATCGCCCTGCGTTGCGGTTACACCGATCACAGTGCATTCAGTCGGCAGTTCCGCGCACTGACCAGTTTGTCGCCGAGCCAGTACCGCGATAACCAGCGCTAAGCCAGTCATCGGTGTTCCCTAAAGGGGCGCCCGCACCCTCATTGCTCCCATCTGTAACACCGGCACGCAGGTCGCCGCGCCCTGTTTCTCCACTGCAAACCCTCTACTTCAAGGGCTGACGCTGAATTCACGGTGCTGACTGGAAATCGGCACATTGATTGCTATTGTTAATATCGTATACGAAATCCTCAATACGATATTCAACAGCACTTCACACGAACGAGGCCTCTATGAAAAACCCTGCATTTGCCGTAGCCCTCAGCGCTGTTCTCAGTACCTCCTTTGTCGCCAGCGCCCAGGCGGACAAGCTCGACGACATCATTGGTTCGGGCAAGCTGCGCTGTGCCGTGACCCTGGACTTCCCACCGATGGGTTTCCGCGATGCCAGTAACAACCCGGCCGGTTTCGATGTGGATTATTGCCACGACCTGGCGAAGATCCTCGGGGTCGAGGCTGAAGTGGTCGAGACGCCGTTCCCCGATCGTATCCCGGCGCTGGTCTCCGGGCGCGCCGACGTGATCGTCGCCTCAACCTCCGACACCCTCGAACGAGCCAAGACCGTCGGTCTCACCGTGCCCTACTTCGCGTTCCAGATGGTCGTGCTGACCCGCGACGATACCGGCATCAACGGCTTCAACGACCTCAAGGGCAAACCGGTGGGCAACACCAGCGGCACCTATGAAGCCATCGCTCTGGAGAAAGACGTGAAAAATTGGGGCACCGGCAGCTTCCGGGCCTACCAGTCGCAGAACGACACCCTGCTCGCCGTTGCCCAGGGCCACATCGACGCCACCGTGGTCACCAACACCGTCGCTGCCGCCACCCTCAAATCGGGTAAATACAAAAACCTGAAAGTCGCCGGTAATGCTCCGTACGTGATCGACTACGTGTCCCTCGGCGCCAAGCGCAGCGAGTACGGCTTGCTCAACTACCTCGACCTGTTCGTCAACCAACAGGTGCGCACCGGTCGTTACAACGAGCTGTTCGTCAAATGGGTCGGCACCGATATTTCGCCAGCCGACCTGACCGTCCCAAAGGTCTACTACTAAGATGTCCGGCATGCCTGGGTCTGTTTCTCTGACCGGTCGCAGTCTGGTCGCGGGCGCCGCTCAAGGCGCCCTGCTGTTCGCCGATGTCGGGCTGAGTTTCTGGGGCGGCGTTGATTGCGCCAGTGGTGAGGTCATCGATCGCCACCACCCGCTCAGCGGCGAATGTCTGTCGGGGTGTGTGCTGGCGATTCCCAGCGGACGCGGTTCGTGTACCGGCAGCAGCGTGTTGATGGAACTGATCAGCAACGGCCATGCACCGGCAGCACTGGTGCTGGCCGAACCGGATGAGATCCTGACCTTGGGCGTGCTGGTCGCACAGACCATTTTTGCCCGTTCCCTGCCGGTGCTCTGCATCGGCCGGGAGGCTTTCGCGACGTTGCGCGATCACGCTGTCGCCAGGGTCGATGGCGACACGCTGAACCTGTTCGAAAACCTGCCCGGCGATGCCTGGCAGACACTCGACACACCTTTGTCCAGCATCGATAGCCGCGTTTCAATCGAACTCACCGAGTTCGACCAGGCGCTGCTCGACGGCCAGCACGGTCAAGCCGCGCAAATGGCCATGCACATTGTTCTGCGCATGGCCGAGCTGCAAGGGGCGCGCAGCCTGGTGGATGTCACCCAGGCGCACATCGATGGCTGCATCTACACCGGACCTGCCAGCCTGCGCTTTGCCCAGCAGTTGGTGGAATGGGGGGCGAACGTGCGAGTACCCACCACCCTCAATTCGATTTCCGTGGACCAGCGCCGCTGGCGCGAATTGGGCATCGACCCGGCCCTCGGCGAGCCGGCCAGTGCCTTGGGCGATGCCTACATGGCGATGGGCGCTCAACTGAGTTACACCTGCGCCCCGTACCTGCTCGACAGTGCGCCCAAAGCGGGCGAGCAGATTGTCTGGGCCGAATCCAATGCCGTGGTGTACGCCAACAGCGTGCTCGGCGCCCGCACCCTGAAGTACCCGGACTACCTCGACATCTGCATCGCCCTCACCGGCCGTGCCCCGCTGATCGGCTGCCATCTGGACGCGCAACGCAAAGCCCGGTTGCAGATCGAGTTGCCGGTACTCGGTGAACTGGACGATGCGTTTTACCCCTTGCTCGGTTATCACATCGGTGCGCTGGCCGGCAGCCGCGTGCCGCTGGTGCTGGGTCTGGAAAATCGCCAACCGAGCCTGGACGATCTCAAAGCGTTCGGCGCAGCGTTTGCCACCACCTCGGCGGCACCGCTGTTTCATATTGCCGGGGTGACACCGGAAGCCATCGACCCGACAAACGTGCTGGAAGCGGATGCCTGCGTCCCCGTGGAAAAAATCCGCCTGGAAGACCTGCTGGTGAGTTGGCGCGAGCTCAACAGTGCCCGCGATCACCACGTGGATGTGGTGTCGCTGGGCAACCCGCATTTTTCCCTCAGCGAATTCGCGCATCTGGCTCGTTTGTGCCGGGGTCGGCACAAGCATCCGGACGTCGTCCTCGCCATCACCTGCGGCCGCGCAGTGCTGGAGCAGGCCCGCGAGGCCGGGCATATCGCGGTGATCGAGGCCTTCGGCGCCACCCTGGTCACCGACACCTGCTGGTGCATGCTCGGCGAGCCGGTGATTCCACCCGCCGCCACCACGCTGATGACCAACTCGGGCAAGTACGCCCACTACGCACCGGGACTGGTGGGCCGCAAGGTGCATTTCGCCAGCCTCGCCGAGTGCGTCGATACCGCGTGCAACGCCAGCGCCAGCGGACGTCTGCCAGCCTGGCTGCAACCCGCCGCCCAATTGGAGAGCCCCGCGCATGTTTGACTACACCTTCCAATGGCGCTCGGCCCTGCGCGCCTTGCCGGACATGCTCGCCGGCGCCGTGGTCACGTTCGAGACCGCGGCCCTGTCGATGATCTTCGGCGTGCTCATCGCCCTGGCCCTGACGGTCATGCGCGAAAGCAAAAATCAGCTGCTGCGCGGCATCGGCAACGGCTGGGTATCGATCGCACGCAACACGCCGTCGCTGTTCCAGATCTACATCCTTTACTTCGGCCTCGGCTCGCTCGGCCTGCACGTCAGCTCGTGGCTCGCGCTGCTGGCCGGGATCACATTCAACAACGCCGGCTACCTCGCGGAAAACTTTCGCGGCGGGCTCAAGGCCGTGCCCCAGACCCAGGTGCGCGCCGCCCGGTCGCTGGGCATGAGCGCCTTTCAAACCTACCGCATGATCGTCGTCCCACAACTGCTGCGCATTGTGTTCTACCCGCTGACCAACCAAATGGTCTGGGCGGTGCTGATGACCTCGCTGGGGGTGATCGTCGGGCTGAACAATGACCTGACCGGGGTAACCCAGGACTACAACGTCAAAACGTTCCGCACCTTCGAGTACTTCGCGATTGCGGCGGTGCTGTATTACGCGATTGCCAAGGCGATCGTCGCGAGCGCCCGGTTGATGGCCTGGCGGTTGTTTCGTTATTGAGGAGCTGTCCATGTTTGCCACCGGTTTTTCCTCGAATGACCTGATGTTCCTGCTCAATGGCGCCTGGGTCACGCTGCAATTGACGTTCTGGTCGATCATCCTCGGCTCCATCGCCGGGTTGCTGTTCGGCTTGCTGCGAGCCTTGTTGCCACGGGCCAGTCTGCCGCTGGCCTGGGTGCTGGACGTGTTCCGCAGCGTGCCGTTGTTGATTCAGTTCGTGCTGTTCAACTCACTCAAAAGCATCGTCGGCCTGAACATCAGCGCCTTCAGCGTCGGCTGCATCGTGCTCGGCGTTTACACCGCCGCGTACTTCACCGAAATCGTGCGCGGTGGCGTGTTGGCGGTGCCCTTTACGGTGCGCCGGGCCAGTCGCTCATTGGGCCTGAGTTTCTTCCAGGACCTGCGCTGGATCGTCCTGCCGATGGCCACCCGCGTCGCCTTTCCCGGCTGGCTGAACCTGGTGCTCGGGGTGATGAAAGACACCGCGCTGGTGATGTGGATCGGCATCGTCGAACTGCTTCGCGCTTCACAAACCATCGTCACCCGCATCCAGGAGCCGTTGCTGGTGCTGTGCATCGCGGGCCTTATCTACTACGTCATGAGCCTGGTGGTTGCACGCCTCGGCGCTCGTCTGGAAAGAAGGTGGCAGGAAAATGATTGAGATCGACAACGTACACAAATCGTTCGGCAACCTCGAAGTGGTCAAGGGCGTGAACCTGACGGTGAACAAGGGCGAGGTGGTGTCGATCATCGGCGGCTCCGGCTCCGGCAAATCCACGCTGCTAATGTGCATCAACGGCCTGGAGCCGATCCAGAAAGGCAACATCCGCGTGGACGGCGTCGAGGTCCATGACAGCACCACCGACCTCAACCGTTTGCGGCAGAAGATCGGCATCGTGTTCCAGCAATGGAATGCCTTTCCGCACCTGACGGTGCTGGAAAACGTCATGTTGGCGCCGCGCAAAGTGCTGGGCAAAAGCAAGGCTGAGGCCGAGGAACTGGCGGTGCGCCAACTGACCCATGTTGGCCTGGGCGACAAGCTCAAGACCTTCCCCGGCAAGCTCTCCGGCGGTCAACAGCAACGCATGGCCATCGCCCGCGCGCTGGCGATGTCACCGGACTACATGCTGTTCGACGAAGCCACGTCCGCCCTCGACCCGCAACTGGTGGGCGAGGTGCTGGACACCATGCGCATGCTCGCCGAAGACGGCATGACCATGGTGCTGGTGACCCACGAGATCCGCTTCGCCCGCGATGTGTCCGACCGGGTGGCGTTCTTTCGCAATGGGCGGGTGCATGAGATTGGGTCGCCGGATCAGGTGATTGGTAATCCGGTGCATGCCGAAACCGCGGCGTTTTTGAAATCGGTGAAATGACAAATGACCCCTTCGCGAGCAAGCCCGCTCCCACAGTTGACCGAGTTCCTCCAGAACAAATGCGATTGAATGTGGGAACGGGCTTGCTCGCGAAGAGGCCCGCACAGGCAAAACAAGGAATAAACCATGCGCTCATCAAAAATAATCCACGTCGTCAGCTGCCACGCCGAAGGCGAAGTCGGTGACGTAATCGTTGGCGGTGTCGCCCCACCACCCGGCGCCACGGTGTGGGAACAATCACGCTGGATCGCCAAGGACGAAACCTTGCGCAACTTCGTGCTCAACGAGCCGCGCGGTGGCGTGTTTCGCCACGTCAACCTGCTGGTGCCGGCCAAGGACCCGCGGGCGCAGATGGCCTGGATCATCATGGAGCCGGCGGACACGCCACCGATGTCCGGCTCCAATTCACTGTGCGTGGCCACGGTGTTGCTCGACAGCGGCATCCTGCCGATGACCGAGCCGCAAACCCGGCTGGTGCTGGAAGCCCCCGGCGGGCTGATCGAGGCCGTCGCCGATTGCCGTGACGGCAAGGTCGAGCGGGTGGAAATCAAGAACGTGCCGTCCTTTGCCGACCGCCTGGATGCCTGGATTGAAGTCGATGGCATCGGTTCATTGAAGGTCGACACGGCCTACGGCGGCGACAGTTTCGTGATCGCCGACGCCCACGGTCTGGGCTTTTCCATCCGCCCTGACGAGGCCGCCGATCTGGTGGCGGTCGGGCTGAAAATCACCCGCGCCGCCAACGAACAATTGGGCTTCGTGCATCCGCTGAACCCGGAGTGGTCGCACATTTCCTTCTGCCAGATCGCGGCGCCCGTCGTTCATGAGAACGGCATTGCCACCGGCGCCAACGCGGTGGTGATTCAACCCGGCAAAATCGACCGTTCACCCACCGGCACCGGCTGCTCGGCGCGCATGGCCGTGATGCACGCCAAGGGTTTGATGCAGGTGGGCGAGCGGTTTGTCGGCCGCTCGATCATCGGTTCGGAGTTCCACTGCCGCATCGATTCGCTGACCGAAGTGGCCGGCCGCGCAGCCATTTATCCGTGCATTTCCGGGCGGGCCTGGATTACCGGCACTCACCAATTGCTGCTCGATCCGAGCGACCCTTGGCCACAGGGCTATCGCCTGTCTGATACCTGGCCGGGTGCTTAATCTCTTAACACCCGGACCAACGGCTACAAAACCCCCTGAAAAACCCGAAAAAGCACTGGCCGAATCTTTTCATTTTAAATATCGTATACGAAATACAATTAACGACCCGGAGGCAACAAATGAGCAAGCGTATTAACTGGAGTGGCGTCTTCCCCGCGGTGACCACTCAATTCAACGATGACTTCACCATCAACCTGGACAAGACCCATCAGGTGATTTCCAACGTGATCCGCGATGGTGTGTCGGGCCTGGTGGTATGCGGTTCGGTTGGCGAAAACACCTCATTGACCGCCGAAGAAAAAATCGCCGTCACCGAAGTCGCTGTCGATGCCTCTCGTGGCCGGGTGCCGGTGATTTGTGGCGTGGCCGAATTCACCAGCGTGCAAGCGGCCAAAGTGGCCAATGCCGTGCGCAAGGTGGGCGTCGATGGCGTGATGCTGATGCCGGCACTGGTCTACAGCTCCAAGCCGTTTGAAACCGCCGAGCACTATCGCTACGTGGCCAAGCATGCTGACGTGCCGTTGATGGTCTACAACAACCCGCCGATCTACAAAAACGACGTCACCCCGGACATCCTGATTTCCCTGGCCGACTGCGACAACGTGGTGTGCTTCAAGGACTCCTCCGGCGATACCCGCCGTTTCATCGACGTACGCAATGAAGTCGGCGACCGCTTCGTGCTGTTCGCCGGCCTCGATGACGTGGTGCTGGAAAGCATTGCCGTCGGCGCCGAAGGCTGGGTCTCGGGCATGTCCAACGTGTTCCCGAAAGAAGGTGAAACCATCTTCCGCCTGGCCAAGGCCGGGCGTTTTGCCGAAGCCATGCCGATTTATGAATGGCTGATGCCGATCCTGCACCTGGATGCCCGTGCCGACCTGGTGCAGTGCATCAAGCTGTGTGAAGCCATCGCCGGTCGCGGCAGCGCGCTGACCCGTCCGCCACGCCTGGCCTTGCCGGAAGAGGATCGGTTGTTCGTCGAACAAATCATGGCCAAGGCCCTGGCGAACCGTCCGCACCTGCCGGACGTCGGTCTCTGAGTGAGTGCCGGGCGGGCCTTGGAGGCCCGGCCCGGCTGCCTGTTTTTGCGCCCTTACAGGAAACATCAGCATGCCCAACCTTCAAGACACTCAACGCGCAACCACACCCTCCGGACTCAAGCGTGTCGTGGCCGCCGCCATGGCCGGTACGGTCGCCGAGTGGTATGAATTTTTTCTCTACGGTACGGCTTCGGCGCTGGTCTTCGGCCAACTGTTCTTTCGCCAGACCGACAGCCCCATCGACGGCATCATCGCCGCGTTCGCGCTGTACGCCGTGGGCTTTCTTGCTCGCCCGCTGGGTGGCCTGGTGTTCGGTCACTACGGTGACAAATTTGGCCGAAAGCGCCTGCTGCAACTGAGCCTGGTGGTGGTCGGCATCACCACGTTCCTGATGGGTTGCCTGCCCGGATTCGACCAGATCGGCTACGCGGCGCCGGTGTTACTGGTGCTGTTGCGGCTGATCCAGGGTTTCGCCTTTGGCGGTGAATGGGGCGGCGCGATTCTGCTGGTGTCCGAACACTGTCCGGACAATCGCCGGGGCTTCTGGGCCAGTTGGCCGCAAGCGGGTGTGCCGGCCGGGAATCTGGTCGCGACCGTCGCCCTGCTGCTGTTGTCGTCGAACCTGTCGGAGCAACAATTTCTCGCCTGGGGCTGGCGCGTGGCGTTCTGGTTCTCGGCGGTGGTGGTATTGATCGGCTACTGGATTCGTACCCGTGTCGATGACGCACCGATCTTCAAGGAAGCCCAGGCGCGTCAGGCGCAAACCAAGCAGCAACAACTGGGCGTTGTGGAAGTGCTGCGCTACCACTGGCGCTCGGTGCTGGTGGGCATCGGCGCACGCTTTGCCGAAAACATTCTCTACTACACCGTGGTGACGTTCTCCATCACCTACCTCAAGTTGGTGGTGCACAAGGACACTTCAGAGATTCTGTTTCTGATGTTCGGTGCTCACTTGCTGCACTTTTTCATGATCCCGTTGATGGGGTATCTGTCGGACATCGTCGGGCGCAAACCGGTGTATCTGGTCGGCGCGGTGCTCACGGCATTTTGGGGGTTCGTCGGCTTCCCGATGATGGACACCGGCAACAACTGGCTGATCATGGCCGCCATTACCCTGGGCCTGGCCATCGAGTCGATGACCTATGCACCATATTCGGCACTGATGGCCGAGATGTTCCCGACTCACGTGCGCTACACCGCCCTCTCGCTGTGCTACCAAGTGGCACCGATCTTCGCCGGTTCCCTTGCACCGCTGATCGCGCTCACGCTGCTCAACAAGTACCACAGCTCGACACCCATCGCCTGGTATCTGGTCGCTGCCTCGCTGATCTCTGTCGTGGCCGTCGGGCTGACCCGGGAAACCCGCGGCAAGTCACTGCACGCGGTGGATGCGGAGTCCGCGGCGCGCATTGCCTCACTGGATAACACCGCCCCCGCGACCTCGCGTCGAGGCGACTCGCTGGCGTAAACCAAAACCAGGCGCCCACAGGAAATGTTTTACCTTTTGCCCGACAGGAATTCTTTCATGCCCCAGATCCTCGGCCACAACTACATTGGCGGCACCCGCAGTGCCGCCGGCAGCCTCACGTTGCACAGCCATGACGCCAGCACCGGCGAGGCGTTGCCCTGCTCTTTCGTGCAAGCCACCGAAGGCGAAGTGCACGCTGCCGCTGAGGCCGCTGCCGCTGCATTCCCCGAGTTTCGCGCTATGCCAGCGGCACGCCGTGCGGATTTTCTAGAGGCCATCGCCGCACAACTGGATGCGCTGGATGACGAGTTTGTCGCCCTGGTCACCCGCGAAACCGCGCTGCCCAGCGCACGGATCCAGGGTGAACGCGCTCGCACCAGCGGCCAGATGCGCCTGTTCGCTCAGGTCCTGCGTCGCGGTGATTTTTACGGTGCACGTATCGACCGCGCCTTGCCCGACCGTCAACCGCTTCCCCGCAGCGACCTGCGTCAGTATCGGATCGGTGTCGGCCCCGTGGCCGTGTTCGGCGCGAGCAACTTTCCGTTGGCGTTCTCCACAGCAGGCGGCGATACCGCTGCAGCCCTGGCCGCCGGTTGCCCGGTGGTGTTCAAGGCCCACAGCGGTCATATGGCGACGGCCGAGCAGGTGGCCGATGCAATCCTCCGCGCCGCCGAACAGACCGGCATGCCCAAGGGTGTGTTCAATATGATCTACGGTGCGGGCGTGGGTGAAGCTTTGGTCAAGCATCCGGCGATCCAGGCCGTCGGGTTTACCGGTTCGCTCAAAGGAGGCCGCGCGTTGTGCGACATGGCGGCCGCACGTCCGCAACCGATTCCGGTGTTTGCCGAAATGAGCAGCATCAATCCGGTCGTGGTGTTGCCTGAAGCCCTTGATGTTCGCGGCGAAAAAATTGCCAATGAACTGGCGGCGTCTGTCGTGCTCGGCGGTGGCCAGTTCTGCACCAATCCGGGATTGGTCATCGGTATGCGCTCCGTGCAATTCAGTGCTTTCACCGAGACCCTGACTGCGCGTCTGGCTGAACAACCGCCGCAAACCATGCTTAACGCCGGCACGCTGCGCAGCTACGAAAAAGGTGTGCAGGCCTTGCTCAACCATCCGGGCGTGGCCCACCTGACCGGCCATGGCCAACAGGCTAATCAGGCGCGCGCGCACCTGTTCAGGGCCGACGTGAGTCTGCTGCTCGAAGGTGATCCGTTGTTACAGGAAGAAGTGTTCGGGCCGACCACCCTCATCGTCGAAGTGGCTGACAAGGCTGAACTGCGCCAAGCGTTGAACAGTTTGCACGGTCAACTCACCGCCACCCTGATTGGCGAACCTCAGGAAGTGCATGAACACGCAGAACTGCTGGCCCTGCTGGAACAAAAGGTCGGCCGGGTGCTGTTCAACGGCTACCCCACCGGGGTCGAAGTGTGTGATGCGATGGTGCATGGCGGTCCCTATCCGGCCACCTCCGATGCCCGTGGCACCTCGGTCGGCAGCCTGGCCATAGAACGCTTCCTGCGCCCGGTGTGCTACCAGAACTGCCCGGACACGCTGCTGCCTGACCCACTAAAAAACGCCAATCCACTGGGTATTGCCCGACTGGTCGACGGCGCCAGCCACCGAAACCCAATCTAAAAAACACCCGAAGCCCCTGTAGGAGTGAGCCTGCTCGCGATGGCGGTGGGTCAGTCAACAGAGATGTCGAATGTACTGCCGCCTTCGCGAGCAGGCTCCCCCCTACAGTTATCGGATTAAGCCAGGAATGCCTTGAGGTCGTGATACAACGCCTCGGGAATCTGCACGCCCTCCACCAGGCTACGCGCCCGCGCCGCGTATCGGCGCTGGGAGGGCAAGCGTGCGCCCTGCCCTTCGATTCCCTGGAACAACGCTTCGGCCCTCGCCAGATGCACCTCCGTCGAATCCCCCAAAAAGCGCCGTGGATCCAGGGCAATGATCAATTCGCCATGGTACGGCGACGACTTGCTGCCCGCGTCGTAGGCCAGCGATTCGGCGCTGGTCAGGTCGCCAATCAACGGCCCGGCAATCAACTCCACCATGGCCGCCAGCGCCGAGCCCTTGTGCCCGCCGAATGTCAGCATCGCGCCGCTGTCGAGTACGACGTTGGCATCGGTGCTGGGCTGCCCCTGTGCGTCCACGCCCCAGCCTTCGGGGATCGCCTTACCGGCACGTCGGTGCAGTTCGATGTCGCCACGGGCGATGGCGCTGGTGGCGAAGTCGAACACGAAAGGATCCTGTCCCTGACGGGGCCAGCCAAAGGCAATGGGGTTGGTGCCGAACACGGGCAAGCGTCCGCCGGCCGGGGCCACCCAGGCGTGGCTCGGATTACACGCCAGCGCCACCAGCCCGGCAGCGGTCAACTGCTCGATCTCCACCCACAGCGCCGAGAAATGCACACAACGATTGATCGCCAACGCCGCAATCCCGTTGGTTCGGGTTTTCTCCGTCAGCGACGGCAACCCCGCCTGAAACGCCAGCTGCGAAAAGCCACCGCCGGCATCCACCCGCACAATCGACGGTGCCTGGTTGATCACCCGGGGTTCAGCCGTGGCCGAGACTTTGCCGGCCCGCAGCGAATTGACGCACCCCAGCACCCGGTACAATCCGTGAGAGGCGCAGCCATCGCGCTCGCCGGCTGTCACCGTGGCTGCCACCGCACGCGCATGGGCCTGGTTGAAACCGTTGTGCAACAGGATCGATTCGGCCAACGCATAGGCTTCGATCAGGGTCAGTCGGATCATGGTCATCTCCTTGAACAGACCGGTCAGGGTGGTCTATTCGAGGCGACAGGGCTTGATGGGTTTGCGCGGAGGCAGTGACGAAATCAGCACAGGTCCTTCAACAGGGACTTGGCGACAGTGCAATGAAGATCCATGCACTGTCGCGCCGCTCGGTCAGGCCTTCGTGCTTCGTGCAACGGGCACAACCACCGCCGATTTCCTCGCCAGCAGGTAGTAAAGAACACCCGGCGCCACCAGCCCGACGATCCAGGAAATATCCACACCACCCAACTGCGCAACCATTGGCCCGGAGTAAAAATGCGTGTCGACAAAAGGCAGCTGGATCAACACGCCGCTGACATACACGCTGATCCCCAAGACGTTCCAGCGACCGTAACGCCCGGACGGGTCGGACAAGGCCGGGATGTCATAGCGCTCCTTGTTAATGAAGTAGTAGTCCACCAGGTTGATCGCGCTCCACGGGGTGAAGAACGTCAGCAAAAACAGGATGAAGTACTTGAACGAGTTGAGGAACGAGTACTGACCCACCAACGCGAGCGTGGTCGATGCCGCGACGATCAGCAGCACAAACAGCATGCGCTGGCGGGCGGTGATTTCCAGGCGACTGCGGAAACCGCTGATGATGGTGGCCACGCACATGAAGCTGCCATAGGCGTTCAGTGTGGACACGGTGACCTTGCCGAACACCACGCTCAGGTACAGCAGCGAAGCCATCAACCCGGTACTGCCCAGGCCGACGATGGTCGCCACTTCGTGACCGCGGAAGTTGGCGCCAGCCAGTGCAGCGGCAAACACCCCCAGCACCATTGACGCCTGAGCGCCGAGCACGGTCCCAAGGCCGACGGCGGTGAAGGTTTTCCAGGATGAGGTTGTGCTCGGCAAGTAGCGCGAGTAGTCGGCCACGTACGGGCCAAACGCAATCTGCCAGGACGCCGACAGCGACACCGCCAGCAGGAAGGTGCTCCAGCCAAAATGACGGTTTTCCAGGAGCAGGCCGATGTCGTTAAGGGTCATCAAGCGGGTAAACAGGTAAGCAAAAGCGATGATGCCGAGCACGCTGGCCACACGCCCCACCAAGTGAATCACCCGATAGCCGAAGATCGTCAGGAACGTGATGCACGCGGCAAAAATCAGGATGCCGGTGCTGTCGCTGACGCTGATCAACTGGGCAATCGCCTGCCCGGACAACACCGCGCCGGTGGCGCTGAAACCGAGGTACATCAGGCACACCAACACAATCGGAATCGCCGCGCCGTAGACCCCGAACTGCACACGGCTGGAGATCATCTGCGGCAGACCCAGTTTCGGTCCCTGTGCAGCGTGCAAGGCGACGACGGCACCGCCAAGCAACTGACCGATCAGCAAGCCGATCAATGACCAGAACACGTCACCGCCCAACACCACGGCCAGTGCCCCGGTGACGATTGCGGTGATTTGCAGGTTGGCGCCGAGCCACAGGGTGAACTGGCTGTAGAGGCTGCCATGACGCTCGGCCTCGGGGATGAAATCAATCGAGCGGGTCTCGATCAGGGGACTTCGTTGCTGACTATCGTGGGGCTGGGTCATTGTTTTTATTCTCTTCAAAGATAGAAGGCATACACACCATCCCTTGTGGGAGCGAGCTTGCTCGCGATGGCGATCTGTCTGACACATTGATGTTGGATGTGCCGCCGTCATCGCGAGCAAGCTCGCTCCCACAGGGAAAGCGTTTAAGAGGTGAGTTATTTTTGTTGTTCGGTCATGGCCACCTGGCCCACAAACGGCGCCTTGGCCCACACGATCTTGCCCCCCACGACGGTCATCAATACGGTGTTACGGGCCAGTTCCTCTTCCGGCACTTGCATGAAGTTTTTATCCAGCACGATCAGGTCCGCAAACTTGCCCACCTCGACCGACCCGACGACGTTTTCCAGTTTCAGTTGCTCGGCGGCGTTGACGGTGATGGTGCGTAGCACTTCGGCTCGGGACAGCGCCGGGTCGGCGTTCAGGCGACCGGCGTATTTGGGGCCATAGCTGTGCGGGTTGGTCGGATCACCGGAGCGGGTGACACCGACTTTCAGCGCCAGGAACTCATCAAGCGGATCCACCGGCCAGTCGCTGCCATACGCCACCCGACCACCCGCACGGGCGATGCTGCCCGAGGGCTCCATGCGCGCAAATCGAGCAGGCCCGAGGTGATCGCTGGTGCCGTCGACGGTGGACGGTGCCTGCTGCGCCCACTGGAAGGACATGTTGGCGGTCACGTCGAGGGCCTTGAAGCGCCCGTAGTCGGCGGGGTCCACGGACTCGTTGTGGGTGATGGCCGGGCGAAAGCCGTTGCCGGGCAATTGCTGGCGCACGTATTCGATGCCATCGAGTGAGTCACGCACGGCGCGGTCGCCGGTGGCGTGCAGGTGCGGGTCGAGACCGGCCTGCACCGCTTGCAACAGCAGCGGCTTGAGCACTTGCGGCGGGAAATACAACTCACCGACGTTCTTGCCCGGCGCCCATTTCGGTGCCTTCTCGGTGCCGGCGTTGTGCAGATAGGGCGTCAGCATCGCACCGGTGTCCGCCGGCGCATTGATGATGCCGTCCATGAACAATTTGACGTGACGCATGCTCACGCCCGGTGCGACTTTGGCTTCACCCTGATCGTAGGTCGCGGCCATCGCCTTGGCCTCGGCGATGGTTTTCGCCGGGTCGGCTGCAGCGGCGGCCGGGTCCAGTTTGATCGCCAACAGGGCCCGGGCGGTCAGTTCACCTGACTGCTGCAACGTGGTGAAGGCTTTGCCGTTCTCCGGCCCCGACAAGGCATCGAAGAAACTGGTGATGCCTTGCTGGCGCATGGCATCGAGCGCGACGCGGATCTGGTTGAGTTTTTCCGCGTCGGTGGCCGGCGGCACCACGGCGGCCATCGTGTCAGCCGCGCCGTCTTCGCAGATGCCGGTGAGGTTGCCGGCACTGTCGCGCACGTACTTGCCGTCACCGGGGTTAGGGGTTTTTTTGGTGATGCCGGCAACGGCCAGGCCACGCGAGTTGACCAGCACGGTATGAAAGTCCGTGGAGCGCACCTGAATCGGCCGGTGGGTCTTGAGGGCGTCCAGCGTCGATTTGTCCGGATCGCCGTCGAGGCCTTCCATGCCCATCCGGTCCCAACTGCCGACTTCGAGCCAGACATCAGGCCCCTTGTCCTTGTCGGCATCCAGGCACGCCTGAATGGTGTTCTGGAACTCCTTGCGCGTCATGGTCTGGTACTTCAGATCGCACAAGGTCATGGCGCGGCCGCCATCACCGGGGTGCATGTGCGCATCGACGAAGCCCGGCATCAGCATGCGCCCGGCCAGATCGATCAATTGTGTTTGCTTGCCGATGTACGACGCAGCCCCTTCGTCGTTGCCGACATAGACGATCTTCCCGCCCGTGACGGCAATCGCCTGCTGCACCGAGTTCTGGCCATCGACGGTGTAGACGTAACCGTTGCGCATGACCATGTCTGCCGGAGTCGAACCCTGGGTCTGGCACCCCACCAGCGCCAGCCCCGAAAATGCCGTGGTTGCCGCAATGGCGACAAAAAGCCTGGAAAATTTCAACTGCCTCACCTCTGTTTTTATAGTTTTGGAAGAGGCCCGAACAGCCTGCGCGCAAGCCCCTGATATGCAAGGCATACCCTAGCGTGCGCGGGTGTTGGATGGACCTCCACAAATGAGGAGGGGGTGGTGATTCAGTGGGCTTCGCGGCGGGTTGCCTGCGCGGACAAGACAGAACCCAGCTCGACCTTGCTCTTCACCCCAAGCTGCAAGTAGCAGTTGCGCAGATAAGTGCGCACCGTCGCAGGGCTCAAACCGAGGATTTTGGCGATTTCTTTATACGAGTGACCGGCCGCAAACAGCATCGCCGCCGTCCGCTCCCGTGGCGCCAGCACCACGCCGCGTGACTGGCTTTCGAGAGACAGAATGACGTGTTTGGCATTTGGGCTGAGGGTCAGCGCACAGCGGCCCAGGCGCATGACGCTCGGCGCTTTCGGCAGTTGGGCGATCACCTGCGCTGGCAGCCTCGACCCGCTCCAGCCCGGCACTTCACGCTGAATGGCCGCACACAGGCTGGCGCCGACGTACAGCAGCGTGCCGTCCATGCGCGCGACGCCAAAGTCGCTGGCGCCGTTACCGGTGTCGATGCGAATCATGTCCTGTACCTGGAAACGCCACAGCTGCAACAGGTGATCGCAGAAGCCTGAAAACAACGCGGCCTCATTGTCGTTGAACCCTGACCCGTGTTCGCCGCGATACAGGCAGACAAAAAACATCAAACCGCTTTCGGGCAACTCGAAGGTGATGCAGATCACATGGTAGAGGTCATGACGGCGAGCGAACGCATCGACCTCTTCATGGGGATCTGTGAAGCCACTGTCGCGCACCACTGCGCCGGGCTGGCTCAACGTGTCATGGGAGAACCGGTCACTGCCCGCGCTCTTGTGCCATTCGGCGGCAAACGATTCGGGCAGGTCGATGCGCCCGTGCATCCAGCTTTTTGGTGCCACGTGGGCGTCGGATGTAGACATCTCGCCCCACCAGGCCGACGCAAACGGCACCAGCGGGCGGAAGGCTTGCAGCCCGTCTTCGATGAATTGCGAGGCGCCGCGCTCCCGAGCCAGTCGCCCGAGGTGCAACACGCATTGATTGAAGGCCTTCAGCGTCGCCATCGACGGTGTGCCACCGACCTCACTCCCCTCCTCCATCATCTTGTTCCTGTTGGCTGCGCGGCATTTTTTTCGACCTTGCCATAAGCGCAGTGATGACGTCCACAAGCCCTGCATTCATGCGCAAAACGGCAACAGTGTTTGTCCTTCCGACTGCTGTTTGAGGCCAGGGCAAAGCCCTAGCATTGTTCCTGCCCGGTGAGCATTTAGTAACAGCTCACAAGGTAGAAAACGAACCCCATCCTTCCTCAAACGATACGGTGAACACCATGAAACTTTCGCAAATCGCGCTTCTGCTGACACTGGCCAGCCTCGGCGCGCCTGCCTTCGCTGACGACCCTGCTGCAACGGCTGCCACCGCCAACGCCCCGGTTGAAGCCTATACCTACGACAGCCAACTCGACATTAAACGCGTCATCAGCGTGTCAGACATCGGTGACCAGTGTGGCCCGGTACCGGCACAAATGACGTACGAAGACTCGCGCGGTCAACAGCACGTTCTGCAGTATCAAGTCATGGGCACTGGGTGTTCAAACGGTTGAGTACCGTGCAGACGATGGAGGGTCGACACTCCATACCGACGGCGGCTAGTTTTTTTGGGTTGAACCCACGATTTTTTCATCGGAAGCCAGCAAAACCGGAATGTAATTCTTGAGAAAGTCCACCCAAGTCTTGATTTTTGCATCGACGAATTTGCGTGACGGGTAGATGGCAAACACATTCAGTTTTTCAAAATGATACTCAAGCAACACCCGGACCAAGCTCCCCGTTTTCAAACCCTCCACGGCAGACGCAATCGGTTGAATGCCGATGCCCATTCCGTTGCTGATCGCCACCGTCATCGCATCCGCGGTGTTGACGTGAAACGGCGACATCGGCGCGCTTACCGTCTCCACACCTTCAGGCCCTTCGAATACCCAGTTCTGCGCCGGCATCACCGTATTCACAATCCTCAGGCAATCATGTGCGCCCAGTGCACCCGGTGCGTCGGGAACGCCACGTTTCTTCAGGTACGCCGGTGACGCGCAGAGAATGCTGTAGGTGGTACCAAGCCGTTGCGCGACAAAGCCTGAATCGGGTAAATCCCGCGCCAACACAATCGACATGTCATAGCCTTCTTCCAGCAAGTCCGGCAGCCGATTGGTCAGGGTCAAATCAAACATCACCGATGGATGCGTCTCTCTGTACCGAGCGATGGCGTTGATCACGTAGTGATTGCCCACGGCGGACATCGCATGAATTTTCAGCCGGCCCACGGGTTGGGTTTGCGCCGTTCCGGCCTCTTCATCGGCTTCGCGCATCTCCTCGATAATCCTCTCGCAGCGTTGTAAATAGCGCAGCCCCGCTTCGGTCAGGGCCAGGCGTCGGGTCGTACGGTTGATCAAGCGTGTTTGCAAGCGCGCTTCCAGGCTGGAAACCGCTTTGGAAACGTTGGTGGTCGAGGTGTCCAGCGTCGCCGCTGCGGCCGTGAAGCTGCCGCTCTGGGCCACGGCGATGAAACAGCGCATGGTTTGAAAAACGTCCATCGGTTTTGCCTCGGCGCACAAATGACCTGTCAAAAAAAAGCGGCGGCCTGAGATCAGGCCGCCGCGCCAGCATGGATTACCTTTTGCCCGGGATAAAGCCCGGGATACCGGTTTCCACCACCGAGTTGAAGCGCACCCGCGTCGTGATGTCCTCCTTGATCTCAAGCATGGCCCGGTGCGGCAGCGTGGCAATATCAAAGTTCTCCTGAATATGGCTCAGTGTTGCAGACGTGGTCAGAAACGCCACACCGCGCTGCACCGACCAGGCCAAGGCGACTTGAGCCGGGGTTTTGCGCAGGTGTTTGGCGATGCCGGTCAGCACCGGATCTTCCAGCACCGCAGGCTGCATGCCATGGCCGAGGGGTGCAAAGGCGAGGACGATGATGCCGTGCTGTTTGCAGAAATCCAGCAGCTCCCATTCCGGCAGATACGGGTGGGATTCCACCTGCACCACGGCGGGTTTTATCCGCGCCACGTCGACAATCGCCTTCAATGCCTCCAGGGTGATGTCCGACAAGCCGATAGATTTGCAGCGCCCGTCATCTACGAGCTGCTCAAGTGCCCGCCACGTCTCGATCAAGGTCACGCCCGAGTCGTAGATCATGTGGCCGAACGGGTCCCGGGGTTCCTGGTCATCGCCGGGCTGAAAGGCAAACGGCGTGTGGATCAGGTAGCAATCGATGTAGTCCACCTGAAGCCGGCGGCAACTGGCCTCGAAGGCCGGTAACACGCGCTCGGGACGATGGTTGGTGTTCCACAGTTTGGTGGTGATGAACAGGTCTTCGCGCCGGACCTTGCCCGAGTCGAGGAAGGCCTTGAACGCCACGCCCACCGCTTCTTCGTTGCGATAACGCTCGGCGCAGTCGAAATGGCGGAAACCGGTTTCCAGCGCGTGGGTGACTGCTTGGGTTGTGACGGAGAGGTCGCGGAACAACGTGCCAAAACCCACGGACGGCATCTCCGCCGAGCCGTGGTTGAGTGCAAATTTTGTCTCGCGAAGTTCGTCGTGAAAGGCTTCGTAGGTCATGTCGTTACTCCACTCTCTGAGGCCGCAGCCTCTACTGATATGAACGTTTGGATGCTTCGCGGCTGGCGACTTGCTGCTCAAACACGCCGACCGAATTGCCGCCGAGGGCCACAAACAGCTGGACGGTGTCGAGGTATTGCGCGGTCTTCACCCTGATCTGTCCCAGCAACGCCTGCTCATAGGCGCGCTCGGCCTCCAGCACCTGAAGGATGCTGTTCTCGCCTTGGGCGTACGCGTGTTGGTTCAAGCGAAAACTGCTGTCGGCGGCGCGCAATGCGTCTTCCTGAGCGAGGTATTCTTCGGCGTGATGGTTGATGGCTTGCAGCGTGTCGGCGACCTGACCGAACGACTGGATGACGGTCTGCTGATAATCCGCGAGCGAGGCGTTGTAGCCGTCGACCGCCGCCTGGCGTTCAGCCTTGAGGGTGCCGCCATTGAAGATCGGTCCCGCCACCCCGGCGGCAAAGCCCCAGAGCGCGGCGCCACCATTGCCGGACGCCGACTGCGCGAGAAACGCCGACAGCTCCACGTGCGGATACAGGTTGGCGGTCGCGACACCGACGGCGGCGCTGGCCATGTGCAGTTGCGCTTCGGCTTGCAGTACGTCCGGCCGGGTGTGGGCCATTTCCGAGGGCAGACTCACGGGCACGTTGGCCGGCAAGGCAAACTCACTCAGGTCGAAGTCCGGCGCGATCCAGTCTGCCGGGCCTTTGCCGGTCAGGATCGACAGCGCATGCCGGGCCGAATCACGCTGTTGAGCGAGGGGCGGCAGCAGCGTGCGGTCCTGCGCGAGCCGGGTTTCAGCCAGCGAGACATCGATCTGCGTGCTGCTGCCGTTGGCGTGAGCCATGCGCACCAGTTCGAGGTTCTTGGCGTCATTGGCCAGCAGTTTTTCCACGGCCTGGATCTGCGCATTCGCCGAGGCCATCAACAACGCCTGGCTGGCGACATTGCCCGTCAAGGTCAGGTAAGCCGCTTCATAGCGATGTGTCTGAAACGCTGTCAGTGCTTCCTGTTGTTCAACCTGGCGCTTGTTGCCGCCGAACACGTCCAGATCGAAACCAACCCGAGGACCGATGGCATAGAAGTTGGAAACCACCGGCTCTGGTCCGCTGTGGGTACGCAGGCGACCGGCCTGGGCGGCAAAATCGACCTGCGGATAAAGCACCCCTTCCGCCGCCGCGACGGAGGACGCCGCCTGGCGGATCGTGGCATCGGCCGCGACGAGTTCCAGATTACCGTCGATGGCTCGGCGTACCACGTTGTCGAGCTTGGGCGAACGAAACGCCGTCCACCAGTCGCCATTGACTTTCTTGCCCAGGTCGATGCGTTGGCCAAGACGCTGCTCGGCCTGTTGATCGTAGTGTTGCGACGGGCTCGGTGGCGGCATTTGATAATCGGGGCCGACCGTGCAAGCGGTCAGGAACACCAGCACCGCCACCGCACCGAACGTGGTCTTGATCAGTTGTCTGTTGATGAAGCGCGCATTGGATTTCATGAGGCAAACTCCACGAAAACTAGTTGGTCGCAACGGGCTTGCGAAGAAAGATCACCAGTGGGCTCACCACCAGCATCGCGAACATCAAAATCTTGAATTGGCCAACCACGCCGATAAACGCCGCCTGGCCGGTGATCATTTCATTGAGCCCCGCCATGGCTTGCAGGGACGTCGCCGCCGAATGTGCCGTCGCGCCATACGGCGTCAGGTTGCTCGCCAGCGCCATGTGCATCGCGTGGGTGTTGTTGTAAAAATACAACTGCACGATCGCTACACCGAGGGTGCTGCCATACACACGCGACAGGTTAAACAGACCGGTGCCCTCCGGCCGTAACGCCGGATCAAGCGTGCTGAACGCAACCTTGGTCAGCGACGGCATCAACAGGCCGATGCCGGCGCCCTGAATCGCCCCCGCCAGCGCTACCGGCCACCAGTCCATCAGCGGCGAGTAACCGAGCATCAGCCAGTTGGCATACACCACAATGGCCACGCCCGCCGCCACGAACAGTCGACGGTCGAAACGCTCCGGAACCCGCCCCATCAGCAGAAACGCACCGACCAGTCCCATACCGCGCGGGATGGTCAGTGAACCGGTGGTGTCCGGCGGGTAGCCGAGGATTTCATCGAGCATCGGCGACGTCAGCGCCATGGTCGACAGCAGCACGAAACCCACCGCGAAAAAGATCACCGTCGACAGCACGAAGTTGCGGTCACTGAACAACCGCTTGTTGATGAAATGCACCTTCGCGGTCAGCACATGGACCAGGAACAGGTAGAGCCCGAGCGCACAGCCGATTGCTTCCAGCCAGATTTCGGTCGAGGCAAACCAGTCCAGGCGTTCCCCGCGATCGAGCAGCATTTGCAGGCTGATCAGCCCCAGCGTGAACGTGCCGAAACCGAAGAAATCGAACGTCGGGCGTTTCTCGGCCTTCTTCTCGGCCAGCAACAGTGCGATCACCAGGAAGATGTACGCCGACAGCGGCAGGCTGATGTAGAAGATCGGGCGCCAGCCAAAATGCTCGGCGACCCAGCCGCCGATGCTCGGGCCGCTGACGATGCCCAACAGCACGATGGCGGTCCACGTCGCACCGAACTTGGCGCGTTTCTCCAATGGCAACGTTTCCAGGGCAATCGCCATCGACAACGGCGCCAGCACGCCACTCGCCAGGCCCTGGATAATCCGCGCGCCGATGAATTCCAGCGGCGTCGAGGCCAGGGTGGCGAGCAGCAAGCCCAGGACGAACACGGCCAGCGCGGTTTGGTACACCCGCTTCAAGCCGTAACGCCCGGCCAGCCATTGCGCGACCGGCAGAGTGATCGCACTCGCGGCGAGGTACGAGGTGAAGATCCATCCGGCCTGGTCGTCGGTCATCGACAGGCTGCCCTGAATCAAACGGAGCACGGCATTGGGTAAAGGCAGGTTCGCCGATTGCATATACGTCGCGAGCAATGCGGCCAACCTTAATGAACTCGCAGGGGTGGTGTTCATCAGGAGGCTCCTGCGGTCAACAGCGCCTTGAGCGGCTGCCACCATGGCGTGCGGTGCCCGGTATCAACCTTGACCGTGGCGCTGATCCCCGAATAGAGCGGCATCTGCGGGTCGAGTTCGTCGAGTTCGAGCCGCACCGGCACCCGCTGCACGACCTTGACCCAGTTGCCGGTGGCGTTTTCCGGCGGCAGCAAGGCGAAATCCGAGCCGGCACCGGGGCTCATGCTGACCACGTGCGCCTTGAACTCATGATCCGGGTAGGTATCGAGGTGAATGGTCGCCGCCTGACCGGGACGCATATGCGTCACCTCCGTTTCACGGAAGTTGGCTTCCACCCACACCTCGCGATCAGACAGCAGCGCAAAGGCTGGTGCGCCGTTGTTGACGAAATTGCCCACTTGCAAATCATCGACCTTGGCGACGATACCGTCGTCCGGCGCATACACCGTGGCGTACGAAAGGTAGAGCTGGGTTTCATCCAGCTGCGCCTTGGCCTCGCGAACGGCCGGGTGGCTGTCGACCTCGATGTTCGGATTACCGTTCAGGGCAACCACGGTGCTGGCGATCTGTTGTTCGATCGAGACTATGCGTTGCCGTGACACTTTGAGGTCGGTGTCGGCGCGCTCATAAATCGACTTCGAGACGAACTCGGAAGCGACCAGCGCCTTCTTGCGGCCAAATTCCTTTTGGTCGAAATCGGCCGACTCTTTGGCCGATTGCAGCTCGGCCTGTTGCTGGCGGTAGCTGGCCTTGAGTCCATCGATGCGCAACCGCGCAACGCTTAGCTGGGCTTGCGCCCGGTCAACGGCGATCTGCAGCGGTTTGGGGTCAATGCGGAACAATACCTGGCCCTTGCGGACGGGCTGGTTGTCCTCGACGGCGATTTCGATGACCTGGCCGGAAGTGCGCGCGTTGATCGACGCCTTGGCCACTCGGGCGTAGGCATTATCGGTCGAGATGTAAGGCTCGCCAGCCACATAGTGGGCGTAGCCGATCGCTGCAAAAAGCGCCGGGACACCTACCATCAGCAGTGGTCGTACGGTTTCTTTAAGCGTTTTTTTGCTGGGCGCTGTCGGATTCGGCCCTGGGTGCTCAAAGGTTTGTGAAGCCGGAATATCGAACTGTTTAGTCATGATCGAAAACACCTTTAACCGGGAAGTCAGGGGCTAATACCCATAAAAAACAGCCATACCGTGCGCAGTCAGAAGGATCGCTCCGCCGCACCCTGTTTCGTCGCCGCTGTACCCAGTTCGAGCTCTGCTTCAACAAACCTGAAATTGAGGAACTTCTGGTTCCTTAATTTTGTGCGATGGTGTAAGAATATGCCTCGACTTACCTTCACACAAGGTTTTTGTACGATATGGCACAAAAAAAGATTACCGAAGCAAAAGGACGTGGCCGCCCACGCGCCTACGACCCGCAGACCGCGCTGCAGCAAGCGCTTGGTGTGTTTTGGAGCACCGGCTATTCCGCCGCGTCCCTGGACAGCATCGCCACGGCAGCCGGCATGAACCGCCCGAGCCTGTATGCCGCCTTCGGTGACAAACACGCGCTGTACATCAAGGCGCTCGAGCAGTACTGGGAATTTGCCGCCGCCGACATGCACGCGGCGCTGACGGACAGCCAGCTGTCCTTGAGCGAGGCGCTGATGCGTTTCTATGAGGGGCAACTATCGATTTACTTCTCGGGCGACGGCCAACCCCGCGGCTGCTTCGCGATTGGCACGGCAACCACCGAAGCCGTCGAGGATGTTGAAATCCGCGAAGTGTTGTCGGACCGCCTGAGCCGGCTCGACGCCGATCTCGAAGCACGTCTGCGAACAGCCGTCACCGCCGGCGAACTCAAAGACAACGTCGACCCGGCCGCCCTCGCTGTGCTCGCCTCCTCGCTGCTGCACAGCATTTCGATCCGGGCACGGGCAGGCAAATCCCGCACGGAGCTGACCGAACTGGCGCGCAACGCGGTCAACGTGATTTGCGGTTGAGAGGTTTTATGGCGGGTGAAGGACTTGAAGACATACTGGCCGATCATCTCGATGTGATTTTCTGCGGGATCAATCCGGGCATGACGGCCGCCGCCCAAGGGCATCACTTTGCGGGCCGGAGTAATCGTTTCTGGCGCACGCTGCACCTTGCCGGGTTTACCCCCGAGGAAGTGCGCCCGGAAAACGACCGGACGATTTTGCAGTACCGCTGCGGATTGACCGCCGTGGTCGACCGACCCACGGCGCGCGCCGATCAGCTGTCGTTGCACGAGTTCACCGCCGCCGCTGCCGACTTTGAACAGAAGATCCGGCGCCATGCACCCCGCGTCGTCGCGTTTCTCGGCAAGGCCGCCTACAGCGCGTTAACCGGCCAGCGGGAGATTGCCTGGGGTCTTCAATCCAAGACTTTCGGCGACGCCCAGGTCTGGACCTTGCCCAACCCGAGCGGGCGCAATCTGGCGTTTTCGCTGGATCAGTTGGTGGCTGCGTATCGCCAACTCCATCAAAACTTGCACAAATCGACAGTAGGCTAAGCTAAGGATCAGCTTATTGCGCACGATGCTCGCTCCGGCAGGGTTTGGGTTTTTCTGAAGAGCGTCTGCAACAGCTATTTCAGACAGGCCCACACTGTTCACGCAGGACTGACGTGATGACCGAGCCCCTCCTCAGCTTTGATGAATTGAAGCGTGCCGCCGTTGCCGGCGAAATTGATACCGTCCTGGTCTGCATGGTCGACATGCAGGGACGGCTGGTCGGCAAACGATTCCAGGTCGAGTTTTTCATCGACAGCGGCCATGAAGAAACCCACTGCTGCAATTACCTGTTGGCCGACGACATCGACATGGAGCCCGTGCCGGGCTATGCCGCTGCCAGTTGGAGCAAAGGCTATGGCGACTTTGTGCTCAAGCCCGACATGTCCACCCTGCGCCGGGTGCCATGGCTGGAGTGCACAGCGCTGGTGCTCTGTGATGTGCTCGATCACCACCATCGCCGCGACTTGCCACACAGCCCCCGAGCCATCCTGAAGAAGCAGATCGAACGCCTGCGCGAGCGTGGCTATACCGGCATGTTCGCCTCGGAACTGGAGTTCTATCTGTTCGACGAGAGCTACGAGGCCATCCACAAGCGCAACTACCACAAGCCGAAAACCGCCGGCCATTACATCGAGGACTACAACATCCTGCAGACCACCCGCGAAGAGCCGGTGCTGCGGGCGATTCGCAAGCACCTGCAAGCCAGCGGCATTCCCGTGGAAAATTCCAAGGGTGAATGGGGACCCGGCCAGGAAGAGATCAACATCCGCTACGCCGATGCCCTGACCATGGCCGACCACCACGTCATCATCAAGCACGCCTGCAAAGAGATTGCGCAACTGCAGGGCAAGGCGATCACCTTCATGGCCAAGTGGCGCTATGACGCCGCCGGGTCCAGCAGCCACATCCACAATTCGCTGTGGGACAAGCATGGCAAGAAGCCGCTGTTTTTCGATGCAAAGGCCGAATTCGGCATGTCGAAACTGATGCGTTCCTGGGTCGCCGGGCAGCTTAAATATGCCAACGACATCACCTGTTTTCTCGCACCCTACATCAACTCGTACAAGCGCTTTCAGGCCGGTACGTTTGCGCCGACGCGGGCGGTGTGGAGCCGCGACAATCGCACCGCTGGTTTTCGTCTGTGTGCCGAAAGCAGCAAATCCATCCGCATCGAATGCCGCATCGGCGGCGCCGACCTCAACCCGTATCTGGCCTTCGCAGCCCTGATCGCGGCTGGCCTGGCCGGGGTCGACGAGAAGCTCACCCTCGCCCCGCCGTTTGAAGGCGACGCTTACGTCGATGACCATTTGCCCGAAGTCTCCAAGACTTTGCGCGAAGCCAGCGCCGCGCTCCAGGCCTCGAGCATGTTGCGCGAGGCGTTCGGGGATGAGGTGATCGACCACTACGTGCACACCGCCGAATGGGAGCAGAAAGAGTACGACCGGCGGATCACCGACTGGGAACTGCAGCGCGGCTTCGAGCGCTATTGAGGTCAGCATGACGGCAACCATCCAACTCATTTCCCCGGTCGATGGCCGGGTCTATGCCGAACGCCGCTACGCCGACGCCACGCAGATCGAACAGGCACTGACCACCGCCTCCACCGCCCAGGCGCAATGGAAACGCCGGCCCCTGAGCGAGCGCGCGGCTTTTTGCAGTGCCGTGGTGGACGCGATGCTGGCGATGAAAACCGACATCGTGCGGGAACTGGCCTGGCAAATGGGCCGCCCGGTACAGTTTGGTGCGGGCGAATTGCGCGGCTTCGAAGAGCGTGCCCGGCACATGATTGCCATTGCACCTGAAGCCCTGGCAGCGATTGAACCCACGCCCGTCAGCGGTTTTCGCCGGCACATCCAGCGTGATCCGTTGGGGAACGTGCTGGTTATTGCGCCCTGGAATTACCCGTACTTGACCGCCGTGAATACGATCATTCCGGCGCTGATGGCCGGCAACAGCGTCATCCTCAAACACGCGTCGCAAACGCTGCTGGTGGGTGAACGGTTTGCCGAGGCCATGGCCAGCGCCAACCTGCCAGCCGGTCTGTTTCACAACCTGTTGCTCGATCACCGCCAGACCGCCGACATCATTGGCTCCGGACGCGTGCAACAAGTGAACTTCACCGGTTCCGTCGGCGCTGGCGAGGCCATGGAAATCGCCGCCACCGGGCGCTTCCTCGGCGTGGGCCTGGAACTCGGCGGCAAAGACCCGGCCTATGTGCGCGCCGATGCCAATCTTGAACACGCCGTAGAAAACCTGGTGGACGGCAGCTTCTTCAACTCAGGCCAGAGCTGCTGCGCCGTCGAACGCATCTACGTCGACAAAAAAATCTACCCGGCCTTTATCGAACGTTTCGCCGCCCTGACCCGCCAATACGTGCTGGGCAATCCACTGGACGAAGCCACCACGCTCGGCCCCTTGGTCACCCCGGCTGCTGCTGATTTCGTGCGCGGCCAAATCGCCGAAGCGCTGGCCCAGGGTGCCAAGGCACTGATCGAACCGCAGGCATTTCCCGCCGATGTTCCGGGCAGCGCCTACCTCGCGCCGCAGGTGTTGGTCGACGTCACTCATCAAATGTCAGTCATGCGCGAGGAAAGCTTCGGCCCGGTGGTCGGCATCATGCCGGTCGAAGGTGACGACGAAGCCATCGCCCTGATGAATGACAGCGAATTCGGGCTCAGCGCCTCGATCTGGACTCAGGACCTCGCCGCCGCCGAACGCCTGGGCAACGAGATCGACACCGGCACCGTGTTCATGAACCGCTGCGACTACCTCGACCCGGCACTGGCCTGGACCGGCGTGAAAAACAGCGGACGCGGCGTCACCCTGTCGCGGCTCGGTTATGAACACCTGACACGCGCCAAATCCTTCCATTTGCGCCACGAGATTTGAGCCATGAGCCTGACCGCGAACTGGAACTACCCCACGAGCATCCGCTTCGGTGTCGGCCGTATCGCCGAACTCGCCGACACCTGCCGCGCCCAAGGCATCCAGCGCCCGCTGCTGGTCACCGACAGTGGCCTGGCGCGGGCGCCGATGACCCTCGCCGCCCTCGACGCCTTGCGCGCTGCGGGCCTCGGTGTTGCGATGTTTAGCGATCTCAAGCCCAACCCGGTCGAAGCCAACCTGGCCGGCGGACTCGACGCCTGGCGCGCCGGCAACCACGATGGCGTGATTGCCTTCGGTGGCGGCAGCGGCCTGGACATGGGCAAGCTCATCGCCTTCATGAGCGGGCAGACGCGCCCGGTCTGGGATTTCGAAGACATCGGCGACTACTGGACCCGCGCCGACGAAAGCCGCATCGCCCCGGTCATCGCGGTACCAACCACGGCGGGCACGGGCTCGGAAGTCGGGCGGGCAGCGGTGATCATCGACGAGGCGAGCCACACCAAACGCATCATCTTCCACCCCAAAATGATGCCGTGCGTGGTCATCAGCGACCCGGCCCTGACTGTCGGCATGCCGGCCAAAATCACCGCTGGCACCGGCATGGACGCCCTGGCGCACTGCCTGGAAGCCTACTGCGCCCCCGGTTTCCACCCCTTGGCCGATGGCATCGCCGTGGAAGGCATGCGCCTGGTGGCCAACGCGCTGGTGCGTGCCGTGCACACGCCCGGCGACCTTGAAGCGCGCGCGAACATGCTCGCGGCGGCGGCGATGGGTGCCACCGCGTTTCAGAAAGGCCTGGGCGGGATGCATGCCCTTTCGCATCCGGTCGGCGCGCTGTACGACACTCACCACGGCATGACCAACGCGACCTTCATGCCCTACGTGCTGAAATTCAATCGCCCGGCCATCGAAGAACGCATCACGCGCCTGGCTGCCTATTTGCGCTTGCCCTCTCCCGGCTTCGACAGTTTCCTGGCCTTCATCCTCAAGCTGCGCAAAGACATCGGCGTGCCGCACACGCTGTTCGAATTGGGCGTGGATGACAAACAGTCCGACCTGATCGCGGACATGGCCGTGGTCGACCCTTCTGCCGGTGGCAACCCGCTGCCCTTGACCAAGGCCGGTGCGGCAGAGATTTTCGACGCGGCGTTTCACGGCCGCCTGTAGAGCAGTTGACTGTCGGTGTACGCCACATGAAGGCAGCGCACGGGCAGGTTGTACCGGTTGGAGACAGGAGCAGTACGACAAGGGGTTGAAAGCCAGCGCTTCCGGCATTCCGGAGGGGCGCGTATCAAAACCTGAAGGGGCACACGACATGAATCCAGCAAGCCAGCCCGGCACCGACGCCTCGCATGACGATGACGTCAAGGCGCTGCACAGCATGGGCTACGCCCAGCAGCTCTCGCGACGCATGGGCGTTTTCTCCAACTTCGCGATTTCCTTCTCGATCATCTGCATCCTTTCCGGGGGCATCAACTCCCTCGCCCAGGGCACCTCCGGCGCGGGCGGCGCGTCCATCGGCATCGGCTGGCCCATCGGCTGCCTGATCTCAGGGGTGTTCGCCATGGCCATGGCACAGATTTCCTCGGCCTATCCCACCGCTGGCGGGCTGTATCACTGGGGCTCGATTCTGGGCAATCGCTTTACCGGATGGCTGACCGCGTGGTTCAACCTGTTGGGGTTGGTCACCGTGCTGGGGGCGATCAACGTCGGCACCTATTACTTCTTTTTCGGTGCCTTCGGCCCGGCACTGGGCATGGAAGACACGACCACGGTGCGGGTGATTTTCCTCGCCGTGCTGACCGGTCTTCAGGCGTTGTGCAACCACCTGGGAATTGGCCTGACCGCCAGGCTCACCGATTTCTCCGGCTACCTGATTTTCGCCACGGCGTTGGCGCTGACCATCGTCTGCCTGATCTCGGCACCGAGCTATGAATTCGCACGGCTGTGGACCTTCAGCAACTACTCCGGCGATGCTGGCGGCGCGGTTTGGCCATCGGTGTCGAACGGCTGGGTGTTCATGCTCGGCCTGCTGTTGCCGATCTACACCATCACCGGTTATGACGCCTCGGCACACACCTCCGAGGAGACGCGCAACGCAGCCATTTCCGTGCCGCGCGGCATGGTCATGTCGGTGGTCTGGTCGTTGCTGTTCGGCTGGGTGATGCTGTGTTCGTTCGTGCTGATGCTGCCGAACATGGACGAGGCGGCGAAGCAAGGCTGGAACGTGTTTTTCTGGGCGATGAACACTCAGGTCAGCCCGACGCTCAAGCTTGCGTTGTATGTGGCGATTTTCGTCTCGCAGATCCTCTGTGGATTGGCGACGGTGACCTCGGTGTCGCGGATGATCTTCGCCTTCTCCCGTGACGGCGGCCTGCCCTGTTCCAAAGCGCTGGCCTCGGTCTCGCCGACCTTCCGCAGCCCGGTGGCGGCAATCTGGACCGGTGCCACCCTCGCCGTGCTGTTCGACTGGGGCTCGTCGGTGATCTCGGTCGGGGCCACGCCGGTTTATACGATCGTGGTGTCCTGCACGGTGATCTTCCTGTTCTTCTCTTTCATCATTCCCATCGTGCTGGGCCTGTTTACCTACGGGACCTCGAAGTGGCCGACCATGGGACCGTGGAACATGGGGCGCTTCTGGTACACGGTGTTCGCCCTGCTCTCGGTGCTGTCGATGGTGATCATCTTCATCATCGGCATTCAGCCACCGAACGATTGGGCGCTGTACATCACCATTGGCTTTCTGGTGCTGACGGCGATTGTCTGGTTCGGCTTTGAAGCCCGGCGCTTCCAGGGGCCGCCGGTGGGCGACGTGATTGCTCAGCGCCAGGCGCAGATTGCGGCGGCTGAGGCGGCGTTGAATAAACATTCAGGAAGCTGAAACCCCGCACCTACTGCCAGCCAAATGAGGTCCCTGTGGGCGCGAACGTGCTCCCACAGGTTTTGTCCCGTCAAAAACGCGGCTTGACGGTTTTCCACTCCGGCTTGTAGCGCTGCATCTGTTTCACGTCATCGCGCTGGCGAATGCCGCACGTCAGGTATTGGTCGTGCAGCTTGCCCAATTGATCGTGATCCAGCTCCAGACCCAACCCCGGCGCGCGGGTAATTTTCACGCAGCCATCGACGATCGGCAGCTTGCCGCCCTTGATCACCTCTTCGTCCGGCTCTTGCCACGGGTAATGCGTGTCGCAGGCGTAATCGAGATTCGGCACCGACGCGGCGACATGGGCCATCGCCATCAGGCTGATGCCCAGGTGCGAGTTGGAATGCATGGACACGCCCAGGCCAAAGGTCTGGCACATTTTCGCCAGGGCCTGGGTGTCGCGCAGGCCGCCCCAATAGTGGTGATCGGCGAGCACGATCTGCACGCTGTTCAAGGCCACGCTGCGGCGGAACTCATCGAAGTCAGTCACCACCATGTTGGTCGCCAGCGGCAGACCGGTGCGTTTGTGCAGTTCGGACATCCCCTCCAGGCTCGGCGTCGGGTCTTCGTAATATTGCAGGTCGTCGCCCAGCAGTTCAGCCATGCGAATTGAGGTTTCCAGGGACCAGTTTGCGTTCGGATCGATCCGCAGCGGGTAACCCGGGAAGGCCTTTTTCAGCGCCTTGATGCACGCCACTTCATGCTCCGGTTCCAGCGCGCCCGCCTTGAGCTTGATGCTCTTGAAACCATAGGTCTCGATCATGCGCCGAGCCTGGGCGACGATCTGCTCTTCGTTCAGCGCTTCCCCCCAACTGTCGGGTTTGTAAGGCAAGTCGATATGCTGGGCGTACTTGAAGAACAGGTAGGCGCTGAACGGAATCTCGTCACGGATCGCACCGCCCAGCAAGTCCACCAACGGCACGTTCAACGAGTGCGCCTGCAAATCCAGGAACGCCACTTCGAACGCCGAATACGCATTGCTCACCGCTTTGCTGGCGTGAGAACCGGGCGCCAGTTCTGCACCGGCGATGCTCGCCGGTTTGTTCGCCGCCACGGTGGCCTGCACGATGGCGCGCAGTTGATTGAGGTTGAACGGGTCGAGGCCAATCAGCTGGTCTTGCAATTGCTGTTGGATCGCCAGCGCCGGCGCGTCGCCGTAACTCTCCCCCAGGCCAATGTAGCCAGTGTCGCTCTCGATCTCGATGATCGAGCGCAGCGCGAACGGCTCGTGGATACCACTGGCATTGAGCAGTGGCGGATCACGGAAAGCGATGGGGGTGACGGTGACTCGTGTGATTTTCAAGAAGCTGCTCCCTTTGGATCTGGTTTCAAAGCGGTGTGACTGACAGGGGGTTGTGGCGCACTGGTCGAGGCGGGTTTACCTGTCAGCGAGCGCAAGGCGTCGCCACGGGGTGCGGTGCGTGCGAAAAAGATCACCACGGCGGCGACCAGTGAGGTGGCGGCCAGGCCGTAGAGTCCGCCCTCGATAGAGCCGGTTTTTTGTTCGAGAAAACCGAACGCCGTCGGCGCCACGAAACCGCCGAGGTTGCCGATGGAGTTGATCAGGGCAATCACTGCGGCGGCGATGCGCGCGTCCAGATAGCCTTGCGGAATCGGCCAGAACAACGCCGAGGCAGCCTTGAAACCAATGGCCGCAAAACAGATGGCGACGAAGGCGAAGATCGGCCCGCCGGTGGTCGACATGAACATGCCGAACGCCGCAATCACCAGCGTCAACGCCACCCAGGCTTGCTGGTGTTTCCATTTGCTGGCCATGGCGGCGAAGCCATACATCGCGACGATGGAAATCAGCCACGGAATCGAGTTGAACAGGCCGACCTGGAAGTCGCCCAGGTTGCCCATTTTCTTGATCATGCTCGGCAGCCAGAACGTAGCGCCATAGATGGTCAGGGCAATGGAAAAATAGATAAAACAAAACAGCGCGATTTGCTTGTCGGCCAACAGTTTAAACATCGACGGTTTGATCGTCTGCGCAGCTTCGCGAGCGTGCTGCTCCAGGGCGATGGCGCCAACCAGCGCGTCCTTTTCTTCGGCGCTCAGCCATTTCGCTTCACGCGGATGGGATTGCAGCCAGAACCAGACGAAACCGCAAAGGACGATGGAGGCAAAGCCTTCAATCAAGAACATCCACTGCCAGCCATGCAGGCTCAAACCGCTGACGTTCAGCAGCGCACCGGACACCGGGCCGGAAATGACCGACGCAATCGCCGAGCCGCTGAGAAAGATCGCCATGGCCTTGCCCCGTTCCGTCGACGGCAACCACTGGGTGAAGTAGTAAATGATGCCCGGAAAAAACCCCGCTTCAGCCGCGCCGAGAATAAAACGCAGCACATAGAAACTGGTTTCGCCGCGCACGAAGGCCATGGCCATGGCGGCGGCACCCCAGGTGAACATGATGCGCGTCAGCCAGGCGCGAGCACCGTAGCGTTGCAGCAGCATGTTGGAGGGCACTTCGAAGATCGCGTATCCGATGAAAAACAACCCGGCACCCAGGCCGTAGGCCGCGGCGCCGATGCCCAGGTCGGTTTCCAGGTGGCTGCGCACGAAGCCGATGTTGACCCGGTCGATGTAGTTGACGATGAACATCACCACAAACAGCGGCAGCACATGGCGTTTGACCTTGGCCGCGGCGCGGGCCAACACGCTCGGGTCCGAGGGATTCTGGAGGGTATTCAAGAGGCAACTCCCGTTCATTGTTTTTTTAGGGACGAGCCGATCATGGACGCGGCAATTGATCCCGTCTAATCTAACTTGGCATTCGATTGATACCTGGATTAGATCAATGTTCGAACTGACTCAACTGCGCTGCTTCACCACGGTGGCCACCGAACTCAACTTTCGTCGTGCCGCCGAACGCCTGAACATGACGCAACCCCCGCTCAGTCGACAGATCCAGTTGTTGGAGCACCACCTGGGCGTCGAACTGTTCACCCGCACCACCCGTAGCGTGGCCCTCACCGCCGCCGGTCGCGCCTTCTTCATCGAAGCGCAGAACCTGTTGGAGCGCGCCCAACAAGCCGCCGTCACCGCCCGGCGGTTTGCCGAAGGCGACATCGGCTCGGTCAACATCAGCTTCGTCGGCAGCGCGGTGTATGAATTCCTGCCCAAGGTCATTGCTGAAGCGCGGCTCAAACAGCCCCACGTCAAAATCGACCTGTCGGAGATGAACACTTACCAACAGCACGAAGCCCTTCGCGCCCGGCGTATTGATCTGGGCATCGTCCGTGCGCCCTTGCTGGAACCGGGCTATGCCACCGAGTGCCTGGTGCGCGAGCCGTTTGTCCTGGCCGTCCCCAGTCGCCACCCGCTGGCCACTGCCGACACCGTGTCCGTCAAAGACCTCGACGCGCAACCGTTCCTGATGTACTCCCACGCCGCCTACCCGCCCTTCAACGAACTGCTGACCGGCATGCTGCGCTCAGCCCGTGTGGCCCCGGAATACGTGCAATGGCTCGGTTCGTCTCTGACGATCCTGGCGCTGGTCAACGCGGGGATGGGCCTGGCCCTGGTCCCGCGTTGCGCCACCAGCGTGGTGTTCAAGAACGTGGTGTTCCGGGATATCGATCTTGGGGAAGGCGTACAGAGCGAGCTGCATTTGATCTGGCGCGAGAACAATGACAACCCGGCGTTTGCGATGTTGCTGGAGGGGATTCGCAAGGCTGTGAGGGAGGGATGGGGGGTGTGAAAGCATCGATCAAACGATGAATACCTGTGGCAAGAGGCCTTGCCCCCCTCACCACAATCAGCGGTTACAGTTTATTTAAAAAAAGAGCCATCACTTTCGCTACCAACGAAGGGTGATGGCAATACGCGGGTTGATAGACCGGTCGTATCAGTTCCCGGCGCCCTCGAAAGAGCCCCGCGCATGGCCACCATAATAGGTGATGCCATGCACCGTGATACGAAACCGGGCTACCAAACCCGATCGCTGTTTTTCAGCGACAAGGAAACGATACAGGCGATGAACGCAGGGTCTCTTAGATCAGTCAGCTATCAGCCAGAAACGGGTATTCGCTGCCAAATCCCACGCCCTATAAGCAGACGGTCTATCCTCTCACTGACTACAAGTAGCAAAAAATCAGAAACCCGCTACTACAATAGTAACGACCACTTCATTCATTGCAGATTGTCACAGGAACGTCACTCCATGCGAAATCAACTTAAGTATTCCAGGCTTCGGTTTGGATGTTTAATTAGTGTTGTTTTAATTGGACTGACCGCTTGCGCGAGCGATAAAAACAGCACCGCATCTACGAAAGAAATTACTCAACCCCCTATTGATGATAGCGAGACTTCGTCTGTACGTGTCACGACTAGCTGGATACAACACTCGTATAGCCAAGCTGACTGCCTGAAGCACGCCAGTGCGGCGCTTGCAAAAGCGAGATATTTTGTTGATGCCGGAGACAGATCAGTCTATGGGATGCGCGAAGGTATGACTTTTTCGATTCGCTGCGACTACGAAGGCGTTGCTTTTTTGGCAGTAGCTTATCGCCACAGACCCAGCCCTCAAACTCAGGATCGGGTATTGAATGAAATTACCAGACTATTTTAAGGACTTCAGATTTCTGAGAAAGTCGTTATTCATTTTTCGGAAGTTGAATACCTAAGCGCACTTATGAATCTGTCTTGTTATTTCTTATTGCCCAATTTTCATCGAAAAAAGCATCGAAAAAGACGACGTATTTATTTACCTGCCGTCTGAAGCTTTTCACTTCTGCGGCACAACAAAACTCACTTCCGTGCCGGTGAGAATTTTGTGAGTCGGGTCGGCCACTTCAAGCAGCACCTTATGCGTCCCGGGCGTCAACCCGACCACGATAATCGGGTCTTCACTGGTGTGCGCCCACGTGCCTTTCCAGTCGTCGACGGTCACATGCAGGTGAGCGAGACGCGGTGATACGCCAACCGCCGCTTTGCCAAATACCGGCATGACCCTGGCGTGCTCTATTTGATACTGGATGATGACAACACCGCGGGCGAGCGGCTCGGCCAGCGGCGGATAGGCGATGAGTGTGGGCACCGCCTCGGATTCCAGCGGGAGGATGGCCGGTGGCTGTTGGGGGTCTGCAATCCCTTGACCGCTCGCGGCGATATAAAAAAACAAACCCGAAGTAACGGCCAACACATTTCTGAGAGCGACGGCCATGGTTTTTTCTCCCGAGCGTTAACTCAAGGCTAGATCAAACTCCACGACATGGGGCCGGCCGGATGGGCTGCGCCGATCATCGGTATTGACGATGACCCAGCGCAGCGTACTCGCCGCTCACTCAATGCGGCGCGCGAGGAATGGTCTTCAACAGGTCTTCAGGACTGATGTAACCCACCACCGGCTCCGACACACTCCCCGGCAGTGGCAGGTCAAGGATGTGGCCCTTGATCTTGCCGATGACGTGCATTTCGCAAGGCTTGCAGTCGAACTTCAGCGTCAGTACCTCGTCGCCGTGCACCAGTTGCATCGGCGCGACCTTGGTGCGCACACCAGTGACGCCTTTGGCTTGCTTGGGGCACAGATTGAAGGAGAACCGCAGGCAGTGCTTGGTGATCATCACCGGCACTTCCCCGGTTTCTTCATGAGCCTCAAACGCCGCGTCGATCAACTTGACGCCATGGCGGTGATAGAAGTCCCGGGCCTTCTGGTTGTAGACGTTGGCCAGGAACGACAAGTGCGACTCCGGATACACCGGCGGCGGCGTCGTTTCAGCCTTGCGATGACCTCTCGGGTGGGCGAGCAGACGGGCCGCGGTCAACGCTTCAATCACCTCGCGGCGCAAGGCTTTGAGTTGCGAGTTGGGAATGAAAAACGCCTGGGGTGCCTCCAGTTCAACAGCGGTCGCGTGGTAGTCCGTGGTGCCCAGTTGACCGAGCAGATCGCGCAGTTGCTCCAGGGCCTGTTCCGGCTTGTTGGCCAGACCGAACGGGCCGTCCAGCGACAGGCTGGCGCTGACACCCTCCTCGCTCGTGGCGGTCAGTTGCAGGCGCTGCTCATCAAGGCGTGCCACCCAACTCAAACCGATACGACGCTCGGCGGAAGTCTTCTGCAAGGCTTGCTGCCAGTTATGGTCAAGGTTGCGGCTCAGAGGATGGTTGGGCCGCAGCTTGAACATCCCGTCCGGCATCTCGTTGGGTTCGACGCGGTAGCGATAGCGCTTCTGGCCGTCTTCGAGGAATTCACCCTTGGGCTCGGCGATATTGGCGCGGAAACCCACCACCTCACGTTTGATCTGCACGTTGAGGCCGTCGCCATTGGACAGCGGCTCAAAGGTCACCACCTGCAGATCCCGCTTGCCGACCTTCTCCACCACGCCTACCGACAAACCGGTGAAGGTCGGGGAGTCGAAAGCGCCGATGTCGATCTTGCGATCAGTGACGAAGTAATCAGTGCTGCCGCGGTGGAAGGTCTTGTCCGGGTCGGGCACAAAGAAGTGCGCGGTGCGGCCGCTGGAGGCCCGCGCCAGGTCCGGGCGATCTTCCAGCACGTCGTCCAGACGCTGACGGTAATAGGCCGTGATGTTTTTCACATAGCCCATGTCTTTGTAGCGCCCTTCAATCTTGAACGAGCGAACACCGGCTTCGACCAGGGCACGGATGTTGGCGCTCTGGTTGTTGTCTTTCATCGACAGCAGGTGTTTTTCGTAAGCGACGACGCGGCCCTGGTCGTCCTTGAGGGTATACGGCAAACGACAGGCCTGGGAGCAGTCGCCCCGGTTGGCGCTGCGACCGTTCTGGGCGTGGGAAATATTGCACTGCCCGGAGAACGCCACACACAACGCACCGTGGATGAAAAATTCGATCGCGGCATCGGTCTCGTCGGCGATGGCGCGGATCTCTTGCAGGTTCAGCTCGCGGGCCAGTACCAGTTGGGAGAAACCCGCCTGGTCCAGGAATTTTGCCCGTGCCAGCGTGCGGATGTCGGTCTGGGTGCTGGCGTGCAGCTCGATCGGCGGGATATCCAGCTCCATCACGCCCAGATCCTGAACGATCAACGCATCGACGCCCGCCTCGTACAACTGGTGGATCAGCTTGCGCGCCGGCTCCAGTTCGTTGTCGTGCAGGATCGTGTTGATCGTGGTGAACACACGGGCGTGGTAGCGACGGGCGAACTCCACGAGCCCGGCAATCTCGCTGACCTCGTTACAGGCGTTGTGCCGGGCGCCGAAGCTCGGGCCACCGATGTACACGGCGTCGGCACCATGCAGGATGGCCTCGCGAGCGATGCTCACGTCACGGGCGGGGCTGAGCAATTCCAGGTGATGTTTTGGCAGAGACATATTTTTTATCTGGTTATCACGGTAGGTGCGCATTGTAGCGGGCAAAAACGAGATGGGCACGTGGGGCGACGGAATGAGGGTTGTTGCGCACCGGCACAGCAAAAGCAGCCCTTGCCGACACCCACTTACAGCGAGTGTCAGCAAGGGGTCGCACTATTTGGACACGACCACCGCCGGTGGCTGCCAGCTGCCTTCGCCAGGGGGAAGAATCGAAGGCGGTGCGGTCTTCGGCCAGTAGAGACGCATCACCAGATAGACCGTGTCGTCGGGTGCCGGCAGCCAATTGGCTTCCTTGGCCTTGCCGGGAGAGTCCTTCTGGATGTACAGCGTCAGTGAACCCTCCGCATTTTTCTTCATGGCCGACAGCATCGGCGAATTGATCAGGTAACGGTTGAGCGGGTTCTTGATCAGCAGTTGGCTCTTGCCGTCGTACAGGGTCACCGACCAAAAGGCATTGACGGGCGGCAGCTTGCCGGCCGGGAAGGTCAGCGTGTAGTTGCGCTTGCTGGTATCCAGCGTCTGGCCATTGCCGTCGGTGCGGGTAAAGGGGTACATCGCCTCAACGGCGTCATTGCCGTAAAGGCCGCCCTTTGCGGCGCCGGCACGCATTAGCCAGTCGGCCTTGTAGAACGCCTGGTCGCCGAAGAACGCGCCGACGTTCCAGCCATTGATGTTTTTCATGCCACTCGAGAGAAACTGGTCAACCTTCTCATCGCCAGCTTTCATCCCCAACAAGACCACCGCCTTGTGTTCGAGCGAGAGGTCTTTGAATTCGAAGCGCCGGCCGGGGCCAACGCCGATGCTGGCCAGCTTCGACCGGATCTCCTTGTCGTCAGCCGATGGCGGCACATACTCCAACGCGGCCGACAGGTACTCGAAGAAATTGTCCTTGATCCCCGCCGTGGTGGCCGGCACGAAGTCAATCTTCGGTGCCGCGAGCGGCGCGGGTTGATGGAGGAAGGCAGAAAGCGGCTGGACCTTGTAACCCGCCTGAACCTTCTCGACATTGGGCATGTCGGCTGGATTGAACAACTGGGTCCGGATCAACGTCAGGGCGAAGGGGGTCGTGGAGTTGAACACTTTATCGATGCCAGGCGGTGTCGCCCCTGTCCAGTCGGGGCCTGCAATCAGATAGCTCCCGGGCACGCTGGCTGTTGCCCGACTGCCGATATAGCCAAAGTTATAGGTGTTGCCGTCGATCAGTTGCACCGAGTAATAGCGCTTTTTGGAGACTGCCGGCACGGTGATCACCAGAGGCTCGGCGCGCAGGTCGGTCCAAAGAATCGAGTATGGGGTGTCGCTGTTTGGCGTAATGACGGCAGTGTCAGCGGGCGTCGCGACCCGATGTTCGTTATACAGACGGTTGAAGGGAGCCTTGAACTGGCTGGACTTGGGGTCCACCGCGAACTCGTTCATCACGGCGTAGTTCATCACCAGCGGCAAGCCGTAGATAAAGCCTTCCTCGGCGATAGCCTTCGTCTGCTCGAGGCTCGGCGCGGGGACGCCCTTGGCCACATCCGCCTTGTCTGCCTGCGTGATCGGATCGTTCTTGCTCGCACATCCCGTGAAAAGCGTTGAAACCACCACGACAAGTGCCGCAGCTAATGTCCAGCCCCGGTTAAACGTCCTGTCCATGTCCACCTCGTTTGTTCTGAGCAAGTTGGCACCACGCCAGTCTGACGACTGAATGCCTGCAAGAACCCTAGGCACAGGGTTCCGGCTCGTCAAACGGACAAGGTCAATTTTGAGTCTCATCACTGATTGACGGTGCTTCGCGATGTGAACACGGCCGCCACTGCGGCGAGTACCAGCAAGATGGCGCTGGCGAGAAAGGTCACGCGATAGCCGCTCCCGTCGAACAACAGCCCGCCGAGAGCAGAGCCCAGCGCAATGGATAGCTGAATGACCGCCACCATCAGGCCGCCACCGGCTTCAGCATCCTTGGGCAACGCTTTGGCCAACCACGACCACCACCCCACAGGTGCCGCCGTCGCGATCAGTCCCCACAGCCCCAGCAATACAAAAACCGCCACGACGCCACCGCCAAGGACAATCAGGGACAGAGCAATGGCGGCCATCAAGAGGGGAATGCTGACCAGTACCCGGTAGAGGCCGGCGTTCAGGAAACGCCCGATCAGAACGGTACCGACAAAACCCGCCACGCCGATGACCAGCAGGATCATCGACAACAGGGAGACCTCTACACCGGTGACGGTCTCCAGAAACGGGCGCAGATAGGTGAACAATACGAACTGCCCCATGAAAAAAATGCCCACGCTCAACAGGCCGAAACGGACCAATCGGCTCTTCAACAATCGAAAGACATTGCCCGCGCCCGCTTTACGCGGCGCCGCCGTCATGGCTGGCAGGCTGATCCACTGCCAGATCAACGCGACGATCGCTACCGGAATCAGGCAGAAAAAAGCCCCCCGCCAACCGATGACACTCCCCAGATAGCTTCCCAGTGGGGCGGCCACTACAGTTGCCAAAGCATTACCGCCGTTGAAGATTGCCAGAGCCTTGGGCACTTTATGGGACGGTACCAGGCGCATGGCCATTGCCGCCGACATCGACCAGAACCCACCGATCACCACACCAATCAGCGCACGCCCCAACATGTACACCGTATAGTTTGGCGCCAGACCGACCACCAGCCCCGACACGCACATAACCCCGGTCAGCAGCAACAACAGCGTCTTGCGGTCCATTGAGCCCGCAAGCCTGGAAATCGAAAGACTTGTCACCACCGCGAAGGCGCCGGAGATGGCGATCCCATAGCCGGCCAGTCCTTCACTGATGTGCAGATCCGATGCAATCGGTGTGAGCAAACTGACAGGCATGAACTCGGAGGCGATCAGCGCGAAGACGCACAGTGTCATCGCAAAGATGCCACTCCAGTAAGCCGGCTGTTCCCCAGTTCCCGGCGTGCCGAGGGCATCACCTGTCGGGGTGTCGAATACAGGTGTCTCGCTCATCATCAGTACTCCGTTCCAGATAGGTGGCAGAGCTTGACGGATTCGAGATACCTTGATTAGCAGGTGTAATCTTCATGTGCTTTTGAGAAAAACTCAGCAATGGCCCCTACCAAAGTCAACGATCTCCAAGCTTTTCTGGCGGTGGCGCGCGATCAAAGCTTTACCAAAGCCGCCGCCAAACTGGGCGTTACGCCTTCTGCGCTGAGTCATACGATCCGCGCGCTTGAACAAAGACTGGGGATACGTCTGCTGGCCCGCACGACACGCAATGTTTCGCCGACAGAGGCTGGCGAACGATTGATGCGCTCGATCGCCCCGCTGTTTGATCAGATCGCTGTCGAGATTGAAGCCTTGAGCGAACTACGGGACAAACCCAGTGGCACGATTCGTATTTCCTGCACTGACGATCAGATTGAGTTGTGCATTCGGCCGATGCTGGCAGGCTTCTTGAAGAATTACCCGGATATCACTCTGGAGTTCTACGTCGACTATGGATTCACCAACGTGGTCGAAGAACGCTTCGATGCCGGCATTCGCCTGGGCGAATCGATCAGCAAGGACATGATTGCGGTTCGCATAGGACCGGACTGGCGGTTGGCGGTGGTGGGATCGCCAGCGTATTTCGAACGCAACCCGGCACCTACAACCCCCTATGAGCTGACCGGGCATGACTGCGTCAATATTCGACACAGGCCATCAGGGGCGATCTACGCCTGGGAGTTTGAACGAGATGGCCAGGCGTTTACGGTCAAGGCCGATGGACAACTTGTTTTCAACAGCATCATGCATGTGCTCAACGCTGCCGTTGACGGCGTGGGCTTGGCCTACGTACCGGAGGAACTGGTCGCACCGTATCTGGCCGACGGCCGCCTCAAAGAAGTCCTGGCCGACTGGTGTCCCGAGTTTCAGGGTTACCACTTGTATTACCCCAACAGACGCCAGACGTCTCCCGCCTTTTCTGCATGGGTGGAGGCGCTGAAATATAGAAGCTGAGTGTTCTGTATCGTTATGGTGCGTTCACGTCATTGACCGGCAACGAAGCAAACATTTCAGCGCGGCACACCTCAAGGATCTCATCCGCCAGTGCGGAATCATCCGGGCAGGCACGCGACAAAAGAATCGCACCGACAGCACGAGACAGCAGGTCGATCATTTTCCTTCTCCCCTCACCCGAAGCGGCATCCGGCCCCGTCGGATATTTGTCCCCCAGTGTTTGCAGGGTGTGCTCGATCCCCTCGGCAAACGTCGCTTTCACATCATCCGATTGACGCGCCGCGTCGCCACACAACGCGGCCATGGTGCAACCGTTGCCGCGTCCGTCGCGATGTTCCCTTGTCACATAGACGTCGATGAAGCCTGGAACATCGAGCGATTCAGCACCTTCCAGCGATTTGGAAAGGCCACTGGCCGAGGCTTCGGCCATCAGGTCGGCCTTCGAACCGAAATGCTTGTAGAAACCTCCGTGGGTGAAACCGGCAGCCGCCATGAGATCCGATATACCGACGCCGTCGAAGCCGCGCTCACGGAACAGCTCAGAGGCCGTCTCAACGATGTGCTCCCGATTGGCCTGCGCCTGGGCCTTGGTCACTCTCACGTGCAATACCTCATGTCCACTGGAAAATCATGGGCGCAATGATACATAGATGTTGATCACAATCAAAACCGTTGACAGTTTAGATTTCGATCATCATCCTAATTGCACGCACCACCGACCTCCCTCAACAGGCACGGAAGACATACCCGATGACCGACCAGCATCTGTTCACCCCTTACACGCTTGGCGCCCTCACGCTGTCGAACCGTGTCGTCCTCGCGCCACTGACACGCAACCGAGCAGGCGAAGGCTTTGTGCCAAGCGAGTTCGCGGCCACCTATTACAGCCAACGGGCCAGCGCGGGCTTGCTGATCAGCGAGGCCACACAGATTTCCCGACAAGGCCAGGGCTATCAGGACACCCCCGGAATCTATACGCAGGCGCAGATAGATGGCTGGCGCACGGTGACCGACGCCGTCCATGCCAAGGGCGGAAAAATCTTCCTGCAACTGTGGCATGTCGGCCGGGTATCGCATGTTGATCTGCAAGAAAACGGCGCCGCTCCTGTGGCCCCTTCAGCGCTGCGCGCCGCCACCAAAGTGTTCGTCAACAACCGCTTTGAAGATGTCTCCGAGCCACGCGCCCTGGAGATCAGCGAACTGCCGGGAATCGTCACCGATTTCCGCCAGGCCGCGGCAAACGCTGTCGCCGCCGGGTTCGATGGCGTGGAAATTCACGGTGCAAACGGCTATTTGCTGGATCAATTCCTCAAGGACAGCGCCAACGTACGCACCGATGCTTACGGCGGTTCGATTGAAAATCGTGCGCGTCTGTTGCTCGAGGTGACGGCGGCCGTCGTCAATGAAATCGGCGCGGATCGCACCGGTGTGCGCCTATCGCCTGTGTCGCCGGCCAATGGCGTTTCCAGCAGTGATCCGCGGGCACAATTCGATTACGTCGTCGATCAACTCAACGCCCTTGACGTCGTTTATCTGCACGCAGTCGAAGGTGCAACCGGTGGCCCCCGCGACGTGGCGCCATTCGATTTCGGCGCCCTGCGCCAGCGCTTCAAAAACACCTACATCGCCAACAACGGCTACGACCTGGACCTGGCGACTTCGCGGCTCGCCGAAGACCAGGCCGATTTGATTGCGTTCGGTCGTCCGTTCATTGGCAACCCGGACCTGGTGGCGCGCCTCAAGAGCGGCTCGCCGTTGTCCGCCTTCAATCCCGCCACCCTCTATGGCGGTGGCGCGGCCGGTTACATCGACTACCCGACGTTGGCTGAATCGGGCGCCACCGCAAGCTGATCAATCCATGACTGCGCTTTTTGTTTTCACACATCCTGAAAGAGAGATGACCCCATGAGCACTCGCCCTACCGTCCTTATCACTGGCGCCTCCACTGGCATCGGCGCCGTTTACGCCGAACGCTTCGCGCAACGCGGCCACGATCTTGTATTGGTTGCCCGAGACCAGGCACGCCTGGATGCACTTGCAGCGCGCTTGCGCAGCGAACACGGCGTCGCCGTCGAATTGATTCCGGCGGACCTGACCCAACTCAGCGATCTGAAAACCGTTGAAGCACGCCTGCGCGACGACGCCCGTATCGGCATCCTCGTCAATAACGCTGGCGCCGGGCTGTCCGGCAACTTCATCGACCAAAGCACCGACAGTGTTGCGCAATTGGTCGCCCTCAATACCACCGCGCTGGTGCGGCTCGCCAGCGCCGTCGCCCCACGCCTGGCCAAAGCAGGCGAAGGCGCGATTATCAATATCGGTTCGGTAGTGGGCCTGGCGCCCGAGTTCGGCATGTCGGTCTACGGTGCGACCAAGGCGTTCGTGCTGTTCCTTTCCCAAGGCCTGAGCCTGGAACTTTCGCCCTTGGGTGTTTACGTGCAGGCCGTGCTGCCGGCCGCTACCCGCACCGAGATCTGGGATCGCTCCGGCATCGACATCAACACCTTGAACGAAATCATGGAAGTGGGCGATCTGGTGGATGCCGCACTGGTCGGTTTTGATCGGCGTGAGCCAGTGACGATCCCGCCGCTGCACGAAGCTGAACGCTGGGATGACCTGCAGACCGCACGTCAGGGCCTGCTGGGGCAGATCCGCCAGTCTGCGGTTGCCCAGCGCTACCAAATCCCAGAGTGATCTTTTTGTAGCGGACAACCAGCCAGGATTCGATGCAGGCGCCCAAGGCACTGCATCGAAAGCGGCCCGCTGTTCGGAGTAGACATGGCTCCCAAGAATACAAATAACCCCGCTGGCTCGCAGACATCGTTCGTCAATGCGGCGAACCAGTCGATCACGGTCAACGGCATTCCCTTCGCCTGTCGCGACCTCGGCCCCACAACCGGTGTGCCCCTCGTCCTGTTCAAGCCAACCGCATCCCGAACGCACAACTTGTGGTTTATGAGGATGCCGGCCACGGCGGCATTTTCCAGCACTACGCTGACTTTGTGGACAAGGCACTGACGTTCGTTGATGCCTGATCAACGCGACGCCGTAAGCTCCGCGCACCCCCATTCCAACCGACAAGGGCCGCACAACGATGAAGGCATTTTTAATTGATCGCTACGGCAAGAACACCGGGCGCATTGGCGAAGTCCCCGCCCCCGCGGTGGGTGCCCACGACGTCTTGATCGAGGTACACGCCAGCAGCGTCAACGTACTGGATTCGAAGATCCGCAAAGGCGAATTCAAACTGATCCTGCCCTACTCATTTCCACTGGTAATGGGCAATGACCTGGCGGGTGTGGTGGTTGAGGTTGGCGCGCAAGTGAAACAGTTCAAACCGGGAGATGAAGTTTATGCTCGCCCGCCAGAAACGCGGATCGGGACGTTCGCGCAATTGATCGCCGTGAACGAAAACGCAATCGCCCTGAAGCCTGCCAACACCAACATGGCACAAGCCGCGTCCGTCCCCTTGGTCGCACTGACCGCCTGGCAAGTGCTGGTCGAAACGGCCCGACTGAAAAAGGGCCAGAAAGTGCTGATCCACGCCGGTTCCGGCGGCGTCGGCACCCTTGCCATCCAGCTTGCCAAACACCTCGGTGCCTTTGTCGCGACCACCACCAGCACAGGGAATGTCGAATGGGTGAAGTCGCTGGGGGCCGATCTGGTGATCGACTACACACAGCAGAACTTCGAAAACGTCTTGCATGACTACGATGTGGTGTTGAACAGCCTGGGCGCGGACGTACTGGAGAAGTCACTCAATGTCCTCAAGCCCGGTGGCCAACTCATTTCCATTTCAGGACCACCCACTGCGCAGTTCGCGCAGGAGCAAGGCCTGTCCTGGCCATTGAAGCAAGTCATGCGCCTGCTGAGCCTCGGTATTCGCCGCAAGGCACGCAAGCGGAACGTGAGCTACGCCTTCGTGTTCATGCGGGCCAATGGCGCCCAGTTGCAACACATCACCGCGCTGATTGAAACCGGCATCATCAAACCTGTGGTTGACCGCGCTTTCACCTTTGAATCAACGGCAGAGGCATTGAAGTACGTCGAGCAGGGACGGGCCAAGGGCAAGGTCGTTGTAACGATCAAATGACTACGCTGCCTGTGGATGAGTCGACCACAGAGGCCGCTGAATCGATACCGGGGGGAGCTTTGACATGCAGTGACACCTTTGGCAGAGATGTCAGTGGTATCGCCCCTGCCCCAGGCCTTGGCAAATGACAGGATCGCTCGGGATTGAATGGCGACTTCTGCGATCGATAACGTCCTGTTACGAAGGGCAGCAGCCGCCGCTCGAATAAAGCTTAGGCAGGCTTGAAACAGTACGCGGCCAGTTTGTTACCGTCGAGGTCCCGGGCATAGGCAGCATAAGCATCGGGTGCCCAGCCTCGTGGCCCCGGAGCGCCTTCGTCGGTGCCGCCACAGGCCAGCGCTGCCGCGTGGAAAGCGTCGATGGCGGCGCGATTCGGTGCTTCAAAGCTGACAGTGACACCATTGCCGACGCTGGCGGGAGCGCCGTTTGCCGGTTTCAGCACGAAAAAGGACGGGGCATTTTCACCCCAGATCGAGCCATTGTCTTCCAGATCAGCGATGCGTTTCTGGCCGAGTGCGCCGAGTACGTTGTCGTAAAAACGGCGAGCCTTTTGCAGATCGTTGGTACCGACGGTGACGTGAGTGAAGATGCTCATTTGATGCTCTCTTTGGTAGAAATTCAGTGGATGGCTATTGCCGTTTCGACCGGACATGACGCGTCTAGTGATCATCGCCGGGCCGATTGAATCAGCGATCGAAGTGGATAACGGTGCGAATACTCTTGCCTTCATGCATCAACTCGAAGGCCTTGTTAATGTCTTCAAGTCCCATCGTGTGGGTGATGAAGGTGTTGAGCGGGATTTCGCCGGCCTGGGCCTTCTCGACGTACGTGGGCAATTCACTGCGGCCTTTTACACCGCCGAAAGCAGAGCCGCGCCAGACGCGACCGGTCACGAGCTGGAACGGACGGGTGCTGATTTCCTGGCCCGCGCCAGCGACGCCGATAATCACCGACTCGCCCCACCCTTTATGGCAGCACTCCAGGGCCGCGCGCATAAGATTGACGTTGCCGATGCATTCAAAGGAGTAATCCACGCCGCCTTCAGTCATCTCGACAATCACGTCCTGAATAGGCTTGTCGTGATCCTTCGGATTGATGAAGTCGGTAGCGCCCAACTGCCTGGCGACTTCGAACTTGGCCGGGTTGATATCAATCGCAATTATTCGACCGGCCTTGGCCATGGTCGCGCCGATGATGGCGGCCAGGCCGATGCCGCCCAGACCGAAGATCGCCACGCTGGCGCCCTCCTCCACTTTTGCCGTGTTGAGCACCGCGCCAATGCCGGTCGTCACACCGCAACCGAGCAGGCAGACCTTGTCGAGAGGGGCGTCCTTCGGAATTTTGGCCAGGGAAATTTCCGGCAGCACGGTGTACTCGGAGAACGTCGAGGTGCCCATGTAGTGGAATATGGGCTGGCCTTTGTAAGAAAAGCGGCTGGTACCATCGGGCATCAGGCCCTTGCCCTGCGTCGCACGGATCTTCTGGCACAGGTTGGTTTTGCCGGAGGTGCAAAATTTGCACTCGCCACATTCGGGGGTGTACAGCGGGATCACATGATCGCCCACCGCCAGGGAAGTCACCCCCTCACCGACCGCCTCGACGATACCGCCGCCTTCGTGGCCAAGAATGACCGGGAAGATCCCTTCGGGATCGGCACCGGACAAGGTAAACGCATCGGTGTGACAGACACCTGTTGCAGCAATGCGTACCCGTACCTCACCGGCTTGCGGCGGTGCCACATCGATTTCCACAATTTGCAGTGGCTGGTTCGCCGCGAAGGCGACGGCCGCTCGTGATTTGATCATGTTCGTAATTCCCGGACGCGAAGAAGAGCCGCCTCTGTGCAGAAGCAGTAAAAACCAGCAGTGAAAGTGAGTTCAGAGGGGTGTTACAAAGGGCGGGCATCCGTGCCCCCAAGACAGGTTAGAGCGCTGCCTCGATCTTTTTTGCCGCGGCGTCATCTACCCAGGCGTGCCAGATTTCCGGGTGTTCCTTGAGGAACATTCTGGCCAGCTTCGGAGATTCGATGCGTTCGCGGGTCATCCTCGCCAGGTTCTGATTCAACAGATCGATAGGAATGTTGACCTTCTGCAGAACCGCGACCAGTTCAGGCGCCTGTTCATGAAAAGGCTTGGAGAGTCCGACCATGGTGACGACGTCTTTGTTGGCCCCGGTCTTTTCTTCCAGTCTGATTGCGTCAATCTGCCCCATCAGCGGCGTTGGTGACCAGTAGTAGAACAGGACCGGCTCGCCGCGCTTATAGCTGGACAGGACAGCCGCATCCAATGCGGCACCCGTGCCGGGACGGAAATTCGTGAAGGTGTTTTCAAGACCGTACTCTTTCAACATTTCGGTATTGTCCTGTTCACAAATCCAACCCGCAGGACAGTTGTAGAAGCGGCCTTTGGATGGCTCCTCCGCATCGTGAAAAACGCTCGCGTACTTGCTCAGGTCAGCGACTGTCTTGAGGTCAGGCGCTGGCGCCGGCCGGTTACGTTTAGCGTCCCCCTCAACGACATAGCGCGGTACATACCAGCCCTGAGTCGCACCAATAATAGGCGCGCCAACCCCGATGACCTTTCCGGCCGCCGCGGCCTTTTTCCAGACCTCGCTGCGTTCCATCCACTCTTCACCAAACACCTGAATGTCATTGCCGGCCAGTGCAGTCTCAAGAATGATGGTGTTGCCCACCAACTGATCCGTTGCACAGCCATAACCGTCCTTGAGCACGATCATCATGATGTCGGTCAGGAGCATCCCGCTCTCCCAATTCAGGCCGGCAAATTTCACTGGCTTGCCCGACTCACACCATCCTGAGGCCTGGCTTGAAGCACTACCCACGAGCAAGCCAAGGGTGAGCAACGAGGCCAGCAACTTCTTCCTGTTTTTCATAATCAGACGCTCCGAATCATTATTATTGGGGGCAGCGAACTGTTGTGTGCGACACAGGAACAAACGAGTCCATCAGATTTAGCATGGACAAGTCTGTGCGCAAACACGTAAAGCGAAGGCGTGAATCAATTGCGTTTATTGTTATTGGCGAAACCTAAACCGGATCGACGGAGGTGCGCCCGTAGAACAGTTGACGGGCATAGGCACTGAATTCAACGTTAGGCTGGTCGACGTACGCGAACACTGCATTGAGCCTCAGTCGATCCCCTTCCACCGGCGTCACCCGGTGCAATGAATAGCGGCCGCGGAACAATGTCAGGGTGCCGGGCACTTGAGGCAAAACCTCAATCTGCTGTGTGTTCGGGTCATCGAGAAATTGCCTGACCGCGTCGTAACAATCGTCATTTTCATTGCGCAGCATGCGCACGTACTCAAAATCCCCACCGGCGTTCGCCGCCTGGAGGGACAGCGTGACGCTGAAGTCGGAACGGTCAAAATGCCATCCCAACTGCTGTCCTTCGGTGAAGCCCTGCAAGTTAAGGGCGGCTAACGGATCGGCGTGGCGATAGAGCGCGTCCAGAGCCAATACATCTTTGATGAAGGCAAGGACTTCTTCCGACTCGTAGATCTGCCTGATCAAATGCTCGGCCGGAATATCGGCATAGGCAACGGTGTCTTTGGCCGTGTTCATCAACCGTCGAAGTGGGTGTTCCGGATCAACGCTTTCCTCTTGAGGTTTGAAGTAAACCGTATGGTTTTCCCGAAAATGAAACATGCGCGAATGCAGGGCAAGCGTCTGATCCGCCATCACCACAACTGATGGATCACGAACAAAACCCGGGAAAATCGCCACGCCGTCTTCTCCCAGCAATGACTGACTTTGAGCAACCAGTGCGAGGTACGCGGCACTGGTGCGGTCAGTAATGGGATAGCGCTCGAGGTCGATGATATCGCCCAGGGTCAGTGCAGGTGTAAAAGGCAGGGTAGTCATTTTTGTTGGTCTCCAGTGGCTCTGCTGGATTCAGATTGCATCGGCGCAAAAAACAAGTCACGCTCATAATTTTACGCAATTTCGTGAATTATTTTCAGGTCGCTCGCCATGAGACTCACGCTGGATCACCTTGTGATGTTGAAAACCCTGTCGGAGGTGGACTCGGTAACGGCCGTTGCCGAGCGTTTGTGGCTGACGCCCTCGGCAGTCAGTCATCGTCTGCGGGAAGCAGAGCGGCGGCTGGGTGTCAGCCTGACAGAAAGATCAGGAGGAAAACTCAGACTCAGCCCTGCTGGCGCGCGTCTGGAACGAGCCGCCAAAGACATCATCGCGATACTCAATGAAGCCGAGTCCGAAGCCAGGTCCATGGCCGGTGGCGTTACAGCGTTTGTACGCATGGGCGTCACTTCCTACGGCCCGTTTCGCTGGATTCCAAAATTCATCAAACACTACTCAAGTCTGCGGCCAGACATCGAAATCACACTGGTGACCGTGCCCCGTAGTGATGTTTACGCGAGCCTGATGCAAGGCAAACTCGATGTGTCCATCATCGATGACGGCATGGTGCCAAGTGGCGTCGCCAGGTTGCCGCTTTTTCGGGATGACTTGATTGCGATCATGGCAACCGATCATCCCCTTGCCGGAAGGAAAAATATCTACGCACAAGACTTCAAGACCTACAACCTCGTGACATATTCGACCGATCGCGCCAGCGGCTGGGAATATGACCGGTTCTTCGCCCCCGCCAGCATCTTGCCGCGCCGCATGATTACGGTGGAGTTGATCGAAGCCATCGTCGAGTTGGTGCGCTCAGGCTACGGAATCAGCATCTTGCAACGGGATTTGGTGACCCCCAGCCTTGAGCGCGGGGAGCTGGCGTGGGCGGCACTGAATGACGGTCTGGATATCGCCTGGAACGCCATTATTCGTCCCTCGGAACGGGAAGACGGTGAGGTCCATAAAATGGTTACAGAGCTTGATACCTGGATTAAAGAAGCAGGAAAACCCTGAACACTGATAATCGCTGTTAGCGTGGGAAATGGTTGTTCGGGTCGATGACTGTCCTTGGGATCAGGCAGAAAACGACCCATTGCGGTCTTTGAATATTCAAAATAGTGGGGTGCAGCATCCTGGTGCAGGTTCTTGATGCTAGACGGCTCTGAAACCCAGGCTTTGAGAGAACCGCAACAGGTAGCCATCCGGATCGAGCACCAGGAAATTAAGCTCGCCGTGCAGGCGCTCATTATCTCGGTACCAGCATTCTTCAATGCATCGACGCAATTCAAAACCCGCGTCTTCGATGGCCCGGGCCAAAGCTCTGGTATCAGAGCACTGAATCGAAAGATTCATCCCTCGGCCATAGGGAGATAATAAAGGGCCAACACGCCACGGAGACTCTTCCAGGTCATCCTGCTCCAGCATCAATTGGCTCCCTTGAAAGGAAAGGAAGGCGAATTTGTCTTCTGGCCGTTCGTATTCAATCTGGAAGCCCAGGATCAAGCAGTAAAAATCCAAGCTTCGTTTTAAGTCAGAGACAATCATCTCTGGCACCAGTGTGTTCATCTTCATAACGGACTCCTTGTCGTTGACAACGCACCTTCAAGCAGTGGGGTGGGCTGTCCATTTCTACTTGGCACGGTTTGTATCACGATATCTGCCTTTGACCAGCCCTTGCGAAGTCGCATTGGCCGTACCGCTTGCTGCGCACCCCTCTCGCTTACACCTGATCCATCGCCTCGGCCAGCCCCATATCCTCACCCAAAAACCCGCCGCTTTGATGCTGCCACAGCCGCGCATAAACGCCGTTCTTCTCCAGCAATTGGTTGTGAGTACCCTCTTCGATGATGCGTCCGTCATCCATGACGATGAGCCGGTCCATGGCCGCAATCGTGGACAGCCGATGGGCGATGGCGATCACGGTCTTGCCCTGCATCATTTCATCAAGACTTTCCTGAATGGCCACTTCGACTTCCGAGTCCAGCGCGCTGGTGGCCTCGTCAAGCAGCAGGATCGGGGCGTTCTTGAGCATCACCCGGGCAATCGCGACGCGTTGGCGCTGGCCGCCCGACAGCTTGATACCGCGCTCACCCACGAGGGTGTCGTAGCCGGTGTGGCCGTGCCGGTCGCTCAGTTGGCTGATGAACTCGTGGGCCTGGGCATTGGCCGCGGCGGTGCGGATTTGTGCGTCGCTCGCATCGGGACGGCCATAGGCGATGTTGTCGCGAATGGAACGGTGCAGCAGCGAGGTGTCCTGCGTAACCATGCCAATGGCGCTGCGCAAGCTGTCTTGCGTCACGTGTGCGATGTTTTGGTCGTCGATACGAATCTCCCCGCTGTCGACGTCATAGAAGCGCAGCAGCAGGTTGATCAGCGTGGATTTGCCGGCGCCGGAACGGCCCACCAGGCCGATTTTTTCGCCTGGGCGAATGCTCAGGCTCAGGCCGTCGAGCACCTGACGCTCGCCACTGTAGTTGAAGCTCACCTTATCGAAGGTGACCGCACCGCCAGAGGTCACCAGCACGCCCGCGTCCGGGGCATCCTTCACCTTGGGTCCACGGGTAAAGGTGGCCATGCCATCCTGCACGGTGCCGATGCTCTCGAACAGCGAAGTCATTTGCCACATGATCCAGTGCGACATGCCGTTGATCCGCAACGCCATGGCAGTGATGGCCGCCACGGCACCTGCGCCGACCTCACCCTGGTGCCAGAGCCACAGCGCATAGCCACCGGCGGCCATGATCAACGCCACCACCAACGCCTGGTTGACGATCTCGAACTGGCTGACCAGGCGCATCTGGCGAAAGCCGGTTTGCTTGAAATCCTCCATCGCGGCACGCGCGAAATGCGCTTCACGATTGGAGTGGGAGAACAGCTTCACCGTCGTGATGTTGGTGTAGGCGTCGGAGATACGCCCGGTCATCATTGACCGCGCATTGGCCTGTTCCTGTCCGACTTTCCCCAGGCGCGGCACGAAGTACAGCATGGCCAGTCCGAACAACGCGACCCAAGCCACGAAAGGCAGCATCAGTTTCAGGGCGAAGCCACCGGCGAGCGCGATGATCGCGATGAAATACACCCCGATCCCGGGGGCGATCTCGATCAGGGTGAACAACACGTCGCGCACGGCCAGTGCCGTCTGCATCACCTTGGTCGTAACCCGGCCGGAAAACTCATCGGAAAAAAACGAAAGGCTCTGGCGCAGCATCAGGCGATGGAAGTCCCAGCGCAGCCGCAACGGCAAGTTAATCGCCAAGATCTGGTGCTGCACCATGGTGCGCAACGCCACGAGCCCGACACTGCCCACCATGACGATGCCCATGCCCCACAGCACGCGACTTTCCTGCGCCGCCGCTTCACCGCCCGCCTGCCAGGTAGACAGCAGATCCACGACCTGCCCGAGGAAGGAAAACAGCCAGGCTTCGTAAATCGACACCGCGGCACTGAGCAGCGCCAGCGCAAGGATGTAACCGCGGGCGCCGCGCGTGCAAGCCCACAGGAAGCGAGTCAGGCCGCTAGGTGGTGGAGGTACCTCGTCAGGAGGAAAGGGGTCGAGTCTTCGTTCAAACGCACCAAGCATGGTGTTCTCCAAAACGATCAAGTTGAGGGGATTCTGCCATTGAACGGTTGCTTTGAGGGTTTTGCGAGGTTGAGGTATGAGCTGTTGGCAGGTTGTTCCAAGGGTCCGTCTGGAGGAGCGAGCGCGCTGGCTGCCTGATTCAGGCGGGTGAAGCCCTGCCCTGTTCAGTAATCCGTCGATCGGCGCCCCCCCTGGATCAGATTCTATCTCTGCTCTCCGATACCCTTCCAAAAGCCAAGACCCTGGAACAATTGGCGCGGCCGTTGCTGACCCTGCTCAGCCGGGTTCAGCGACAGTAAGCCTCCAACAATTGATTACTCAATGTAATAAGTGAAATGCAATTCAGGGGGCTCTACCCCCGCCCGCTCTAGTAATAAGATGGCTCCGTCAAACCATTCCTACTGGAGAAACGTGTGAAAAAAACCATTATTGCCGCCCTGTTAGCCGCTGCTGCCAACTATGCCAATGCCGGCACGGTATTGGTTGTACTGTCGGATCAGGATCAACTGGACCTGAAAGACGGGAAAGTCATGCAGACAGGTTTCTTCCTGAACGAATTGATGCAACCGGTCCAGACCTTCATCGCGGCGGGCCAAACCGTCGTATTTGCCACCCCGAGCGGCAAGGCGCCAACCGCGGACCAGAAATCCAATGATGTGAGCTTCTGGGGCGGCGATGAAAAGGCCCGTCAGGAAAGTCTCGCGCTGCTGGACACGCTGAAGCTGACCTCAAAGAACGGCTCCCCGGCAATCAGCTTCGCGCAGGTTCAGAAAATCGGCTACGACAAGTTCGATGCCGTATTCGTGCCTGGCGGCCATATCCCGATGCAGGATCTGCTGAAGGACAAGCAACTGGGCCAACTGCTGACCAACTTCCATGAAAAAGGCAAGATCACCGGCTTCACCTGCCATGGCACCATCGCCATGTTGTCGGCGATCCCGGACGCACACGGTTTTGTCTCTGCGCTGGAATCGGGCAAACAGCCGGCAGCGCCAGCCAATTGGATTTACAAGGGCTACAAAGTCACCGCCTTCACTGACGCGGAAGAGGAGCAGGCCAAAGGTTTCCTCGGCGGCGGTCATATGAAACTGTTCCCACAAGATGGCCTGACGGCAGCCGGTGCTAACTTCTCCGAAGCCAAGCCATGGAGCGAGAACGTGATCGAAGACCGCGAAGTCATTTCCGGCCAAAACCCTCAGTCGGCCAAGGCAGTCGCCGTGGCCATGCTGGCGAAACTGAAGTAATCCTGGCTGTAAGTGCTACGGGTCGATCTTCAGCGGTTTGCGAAGGGCGGCCTGACGCCAAGGGGTTAAAACACTGCGGATTCAATCGCCGTGAACCGACGCACGCGAGGCCTGAGTCAGGGCGATTTGCGGAGGGTTTGCAAAGCTAGCCGGGGAAGTACAAACACTGGTGGTGACGGCGCGAGGGGTTTTACCCTGCGCGCCGATTGGTTACTTGCTGGCGTCCAGCACTACGCGATAGCGAGCTTTTCCGCTGCGTAGATGTTCGATGGCGTTGTTGACTTGGCTCATGGGAAACATTTCTACCTGCGGCAGGATCTGATGACGTGCGCAGAACTCCAACATGGTCGCCGTGTTACCGGGCGAGCCAATTGGCGAGCCGGACAAGCTTTTTTGTTGTGGAATCAGGTTGAAGACATGCACAGGGATAGCGCTGGGCGCAATGCCTACAAAATGCAGGCGTCCTTTGCCGCGCAGCGTTCCAAGCATCGCCGGCCAGTCCAGGTCTGCACTGGCGCTGATCAGCAAGAAATCCAGGGTGCCGGCAATGGCATTCAACGCAGTACTGTCGGTCGAGGCGACTACGTTGTGTGCTCCCAGTCGCTTGGCTTCGTCTTGCTTGGTCAGTGTCGATGTAAAAGCCGTGACTTCGCACCCCCAAGCGTTGAGGAAGCGTAGTGCAAGATGACCGAGCCCTCCTATACCGACGACACCGACCCGGTCAGTGGGTTTGACGTTGAACTGCAAAAGCGGATTGAACACCGTCGAGCCTGCGCAGAATAATGGTCCGGCCATGGCCGGATCGAGTTCTTTCGGTAGTGGAACGGCCCAAGCCCAGTGCGAGCGCAAGCGATCGGCGAAGCCACCGTTGCTGCCGATGATGGTGGGTTTTACGGCGCCGCATAGGTGATGCGAGCCACTCATACACGACGAACAATGCATGCAACTGCCCTTGTACCAACCAATCCCCACTCGTTGCCCTATTTCGAGACTGCGTACTTGGGAGCCCCTTCGTACGATACTGCCTACCGCCTCATGTCCCGGGATGAATGGGTATTGGGTCAGGCCCCATTCGTTATCGATCATCGACTGGTCGGAGTGGCAGACGCCACAATACTCAACTGAGACTTCCACCTCTTCGTCCCCCAATGGGCCGGGATCGTAGCTATGGCGTTCTAGTGGAGCGCCGGCCCCTGTTGCGGCCCAACCAGTGAAGTGAGTGCTTTGGGTACTGTTACTCATTGGATACCTCCAAATCATGAGACAGGGTTTTTGGCCGCTCAGGTTCCCGGAAGCGACGCCGAGCGCCGACACGCATAGCCCCGATGATCAGGGGCATGGCTTTTCCAGCCGTTTGCAAATCAGCAGCTACACCGCCAAGGCGTAGTTTTGCCTTAAACCAGTTTGACCTCTACTTCCACATCGCCCCGAGTCATTCGCGAATACGGGCAAATCTGATGCGCGGCATCAATCAGCTGCTGCCTCACATCTTGATCCAGTCCCGGCACACTGACGTTAAGCCTCACGGCCAATTGAAAGTCAGCGCCTCCGTTGGTCTTACCCAGATCTACCTCAGCATCTACCGAGGTGTCCTCCGGTAATTTAACCTTCAGCTTGCCGGCCGCCACCTGTATTGCGCCAATGAAACAGGCTGAATAGCCGAGGGCGAATAGTTGCTCAGGGTTGGTGCCCGGCTTGCCTGAACCAGGGGAGCTGAAGTTGACCTCCAGTTCACCGTCGCTCGACCTGCCACTGCCTGTGCGACCGCCACTGGTGTGGGTTTTTGCTGTGTACAGAACGCTTTCGAGAGTAGTGCTCATGACTGTGACTCCGTTTGAAATAGGAGGGGCAGGATCATTTCGATTCCTCACCCAAAGTGCCGGTGTAGTAAGCCAGGCGTTTCTCGACGTCGGCTTTCTTCTGTAACCCAAGCTCCATCAACTGTTTTATACGGGCCTGCGCTGCCGGGCGTTTGACCGAGCCGATGAAACCATCCCATTCGGCGGCGATGGCTTCGTTCGGTGGCAGGCTGGCAGCATTGACCAGGCGCTTTATGTCAGCAATCGACTGCTTGTCGAACCGCGCGATGCGCCGGGCCATGGTGTCGACGAACTTGTCGAGTTCGGCATCGGGCATCGCGCGGTTGACGTAGCCGTAGCGCTCGGCGAGCTCGCCATTGATATCGTTGCCGGTCAGCAGCACTTCCAGTGCCCTCCCGCGACCGATCAACCTTGGCAGTCGTGCCATGGGACCACCTCCAGGCACGAGTGCAGCGCCAATCTCCCATTGCGACAGAATGGCCTTCTCGCGACTGGCGAAGCGCATGTCACTGGCCAGTGCCAGCTCACTGCCAACGCCCGTGGCGCGACCGCGAATCGACACAATCGAGACCACCGGAGCCTTGCTCAATCGCACCAGCATGTCCGGCAGGGGCGGCAGTCCGGTCGGGCCGTTGGGAAGGCTGGTGGTGTCAGTCAGCGGGGGGACGAAGTCATAGTGGGTGAGGAAGAAATCCGGCACATCGCTGTCGAACACCACGACCACCAGCTTAGGATCGGACTCGATGGCAGTGACCACCTCGTTCAGCTGCGGCATGGTCTCCGGACCATAGATGTTGAACGGCGGGTTGTGGAACGTGACCCGCCAATACTCGGGTGTGACCCGTGTGAGTTTTATTTCCTGTTTGACCGCGCTGGTGGGCGATGCTTTATCGGTTGTTGAGGGTGAAGTCTCGCCAGCGAGGGCCGCGCCTGTGGTCGCCATGCTGGCGAAAATCAGTGCGGCCGAAAGCAACTGAAGCCTCATAGGAGTGTCTCCAGAAAATTGCCTAAGGGCATGCGAATTCCCGTTGAGCCGTAGAGGGCCTGCCAATGGGTCGGGGCGCAAAAGATCACGCCCCTTGCTCTGTTCCGTCGCGGGTCAACACATGAGCATGGGTTTCGTGCGACTAACCGAAATGCGGCCCGGCACGATCGGCAGTAGCGGCTGAAGTTGGCAGGTGGCTCGATAGACCTGGGAACACCCAGTCCAGGGGGAGAAACATGTCGCATTACGCCGGCAGCACCGAATGGACAAGCGTAGCAGCGAATAATTGGCTCGCAAGTCACGCCCTCGACTGAGGTCACCGGCAGCAATAATCGGCCACTCAATGGCCTGTCAGCAGGAGATAAAACTTGATTCGCGCCGCCTGGGATTCTGTGGCGCTAGCTCCTCGGCAGGGGTAATAATTTGCGATCTCGCGGCAGCAGCAAAAAACTAATTTTTTGGGCTTCATGTCTCGCTACAACGTAAGTATGCACTGGAGTAAAGGTACCAATGGAAGCCAACCGATTCGGTGACATCGCTGCTTTTGTCTGCGCTGTGAAGGCTGGAAGTTTTACCTCCGCGGCCCACTCACTTGGCCTGACCCGATCGGCTGTAGGTAAAAGTATCGTTCGTCTTGAAGGTCGGATGGGAGCACGGCTTCTGAATCGCACCACGCGCAAACTGAGCCTGACTGACGAGGGGTACATCGCCTATGAACGCTGGAAGCAAATTCTCGATGACCTTGATGAGGTGGATGCAACCATGGCCTTGCGTCGTGGAAGGCCGACGGGCACTTTCAAACTCACAGCGCCCCTTTCCTTCGGTCAGCGCCATATTCTGCCGATTCTGGATGCTTATCTGAAACAGTGGCCTGAACTTCGTGCGGACGTTTGGTTTACCGATCGCTTTGTGGATCTGGTCGAAGAAGGTGTCGACGTAGCCATCCGCATTGGCGCGCCAAAGGACGATTCACAACTATTGACCAGAACCGTGGGTTGGCAGCAGTTCGCAACGTGTGCCTCGCCTTCTTATCTGGCCCGTTGCGGTGTTCCACAAACGCCTGCGGATTTAATCGGGCATGACACCATTGCTTTCATCAGTGGCCAGGCCAGCGTCTGGCGTTACCAGACTCCCGCGGGCCCTTATTTCTATGAACAACCAGGGCGGCTGAACATAGACAGTTCTGAAGCCATGCGCGAAGCGGCGCTGACGGGCATTGGCCTGATCCATTTGCCGACCTATATCACCGGTAACGACTTGCACGCCGGCACGTTAGTGGAGGTACTCAAACCTTATCGCGCATCGCCCGACCCCATCCGGGTTGTTTACCCAAGCAAGCGCCAGTTGTCGCCGCGTGTCCGCGCGTTCATTGATCTGTTGATTGAGCGCCGGGCATCACAATTACCTTGGGAAAGCTGAAATATTGGGGATTCACTGGACCGTGTGATGGTCTATTGGTGATGTTTATCCAAGTTCAGGATTCAATAAAGATGTCAGTCATCGTCACTTACCGAGACTGCCATCATGACTATCGACACCCAACGCTCACCGCAAGTGCAAGTCGCCGCCTTGCCGACCGCCGATCCTTCACTTGAGCGTCACCCTGGTTTTCAACGCCTGTTTCGACCACAGTCGCTGACGGTTGGGTTGATTTTGCCCCTCGAAACCCATGCCGGCCGGGCGGCACCGACCCTGCGTGGTCACCTGGAAATGGCGCAGCGAGCCGAGGCGCTTGGTTTTGGCGCGCTGTGGATGCGTGATATTCCTTTCTTCGACCCGGACTACAACGATGTGGCGCACATCTTTGAGCCCTTGGTTTACATCGGCTTCCTGGCCGCAGCCACACGAAGCATAGTCCTGGGAACCACCGGTATCGTGCTGCCGACTCACGAGCCTATGTATCTGGCCAAGCAAGCGACGTCCCTGGATCAGTTGAGCGAAGGGCGCCTGGTGTTGGGGTTATCCTCGGGCGATCGATACAGCGACTACCCGATGCTAGGTATCGATTATGAAACCCGTGGTGATCGCTACCGTGATGCCTTCTCGGTATTTCGCACCCTGATTGAACAGGACTTTCCGCGCTTTCGCTCCGAGCGATTTGGTGGTTCCTCCGGAAACCTCGACCTGGTGCCAAAAGCACCGTATGGACGCGTCCCTTCAATCGCTGTCGGCCAGGCGCAGCAAAGCATCGAGTGGTTGGCGGAACACCTTGATGGATATCTGGCCGGCGTGCAAAGCCCCGAGCGGCTGGCATCGTTGGGCGAGAACTGGCACGCCAACGTGCGTGAAATCGAAGGGCCCAAGGCTTTCAAACCGTTAGGGCTAGGCGGCTATTTCGACCTCAGCGACTACCCGGACCAGCCATTCCAGCGCATCCAGGGCGGCTTCCGAGCGGGGCGTAACGGCCTGCGTAATTACTTGGAGCAAGCCCAAGCTGCCGGTATTTCGCACATAGCGCTCAACCCCAAGGTCAGCCGTCAACCCTACGGTGAGATTCTCGACGAGCTTGCTGAGCACATCTTGCCGCTCTTCCCGTCGCATGTTTGAGGCTTAACCCGATTATCCGGCTTATTCGTCACAAGACGAGCAGCTGGCATGACAGGTCGGTCACGCGTATCAGCTGTCAGACAGGAGCAGCCACTCACTTGTAGGATGACGAGACAACCGCCATTTACTAGTCGACATTAGAAGAAATCAATTTCGTATCCGAATCGGGAGGCTGCACTGACTATATGCTGCCCCATGATCTGACGTGCCGCCGCCGCATTCTGATCGGTCAAAGCCTGCACGAGGTCCTCATGTTCACCGCGAGCTGCATGCGGAATATTACTGAACACAGGGCCTCGTCGCGCAAAGTTCATGGTGATCAGTGCCCGCATCGGCTCGAGGACTGTGCGAATCATCGTCTCGAGATAGTCATTGCCAGACGCTGCGGCCACGGCCCGATGGAAGTCGAGATCGGCGTTCACAGTGTCCAGTGTCGGTTCGCCTACGTATTGCATTCGCAGCACCGCCGCCTGAATCGTTTTCAGTTTGTGCGGCGTCATGTGCGATGCCGCCAGCGCGGCGGCCTGGCTTTCCAGGACGGCCCGGACTTCGAACATATTGCGGATCGTATTGTCACCGTCCAGGAACGGCGCGCTATCGCGCTCGGGTGAAATCTCCGGCGATGGGGCTGCGGCCGAAACGAATACGCCAACGCCCTGCCGGGACTGGATCAACCCCTGAGCTCGAAGCGTGGCAATCCCTTCGCGCACCACGTTTCTGCTGACGCCAAAGTTTTGTGAGAGAAACTGCTCGGTTGGCAACCGGTCTCCCGGGCGTAGTCGGCCAGACGCTATCTCGTCGCTCAACGAGCGGGCGATGTGCTCAGCCAGATGAGGACGCCGTGCCACGGGTTGCACATTTATTTCACTCATTCTTTTAATCCCTTCCACTTGTCTTCTTAATCTACATCAGAAGACTTGTTCCCAACAGTCAAAACTGAATTCCACTTTCGGGACATAAAATTAAAACCAATAAAATCAGCTACTTGAATTTAATTTAGACCAAGGTCTAGCACAAAGCGGTAGTTGTTCAGTTGAAGGACAACAGAACGTCATGTACGTTGTCCTCAACCTGGCACGGGCGAAATCCGAAAATCGCCGTGTCACCCATGCAACGTGCTTGAGGCGAAGTCCTATGAAAATTGCCAGTATCGAAACCATTCCGCTTCGAATTCCCTTCACTACGGGGGGGCCGTCAGCCGGCGGGGTTTGGGGGCCGAAAGACCTCCAAATGGTCGATTCCCTGGTGGTTAAAGTCACCACGGACGACGGTATCGTCGGCTGGGGCGAAACCTTTGGCTTCACCGCGATACCTGCGGTGAAAGTCGTGATCGACACGATCCTCGCGCCTGAACTGATAGGCAGTGATGTCACGCGGCGCGAGAAATTGCAGGGCGATCTTCAGAAGAAATTCCACGTCTTCGGTCGCAGCGGCGCTTTCATTTATGGCCTGTCGGCGATTGACATCGCGCTGTGGGATATCGCCGGCAAAGCGGCCGACAAACCGATCTACCAACTGCTGGGTGGCAGCGAGGCCACTTCGCTGGCGGCGTATGCAAGCTTGATCCGCTATGCCGACCCCGAACTCATCCGGGTGAATGTGCAGCGCGCAGTCAATAGCGGTTTCCGTCACCTCAAGCTGCATGAAGTGAATGCAGATGTCATTCGCGCCGCGTGTGAAGCCGCAGGCCCCGGCGTGGAAATCACCCTCGACGTCAACGCCCCGTGGTCGGTGCGTGAAGCACTGGATATGACCGAGAAACTGCGCCCGTTGAACCTGCGCTGGATCGAAGAGCCGGTCTGGCCGCCGGAAGACTATGCAGGCCTGGCGCGGGTACGCCAGCACGGCGGCATCCCGGTTGCGGCCGGCGAGAACGCTTCGACACTGATGGACTTCCAGCATCTGCTTGAAGCCGGCGCGGTCGATTTCATCCAGCCCAGCCCGGCAAAAATGGGCGGCATCACCGAATTGCAAAAAATCTATGCGCTGGCCAATGCGCATGGCGTCACCGTGATGGTCCACGCCTTTTATGACGGCCCGGGCCTGTTGGCCGCCGTGCATGGCAGCGCCGCCCTCGGCGGCGCGAAGTCCTTGGTTGAATGGCGTTACTTCGATCTCGAAGCGCAGCTCTATGGCGACGCCATCATTCCGCGTAACGGCCGGATCGACGTACCCCAAGGGCCGGGGCTTGGAATTGAGCCGGACCAGGACGTCATTCGAGACTACCGCTTCAAACCTTAACCGCAACGGCCGTCTGGCCATTGCCGCGTTGATCGAGGCCGCGCATCGGCCTCGATCAGCCATGACGACATTCTTGATAAAAATAAATACGAGGATTGTGCACATGTTAGACAGGATCGTAGGGCCAATTTTACCCGTCGCCTTTGTGATCGCGCTGGGCTATATCGCCGGCAAGCGCGGACGGCTTACCCATTCGGACAGCCTGCTGATCAGCCGGCTGGTACTCGGCTGGATATTCCCGGCGCTGCTTTTTGTCGGGATGGCGAGCACGCCGCGTGAACAGCTTCTCGACTTCAAGTTCGTCGCGGCTACGTTTATCGGCATCATGGGTATGTACACGATAGCGCTGGCGATCGGCTGGTTCACCACGCGCAATCTCAAGGTCGCAACGCTCAAGGGTTTCGTCAACGGCTACCCGGACGCGGCCTTCATGGGCATCCCCATCCTCGCAACGATGTACGGAACCGGCAGCATTTATTCAGTGCTGGTGCTGAACCTGGTCGCGAGCCTGGTGATGATCCCCCTCACGACCATGTTGCTCACCATTGCCGACGGAAAGGGCAGTGGCACTCAGGCGTTCGTATCGAGTTTGTCGGGTGCGGTACGCCGTCCTCTGATGTGGGCACCGGCCCTCGGCATTCTGATTTCGCTGCTGCAGGCCAAGCTGCCGCCGATTGCTGGGGAGTCACTCAATCTTCTCGGCAAGGCGACGCCAGGCGTATCCCTGCTATGCCTGGGGCTGATCATGTCTTCGGAGAAGCTGAAAATGTCAGGTGAAGTGTGGGGCAACCTTGGGCTCAAGCTGTTCATTCACCCGGTGTTGATGTTTGCCGCCACTGTTTTGCTGGGTACTCATGGCCTTTACGCACAACAGATGATCCTGCTTTGCGCGCTTCCGTCGGCAACGATTCCGGCGATGTTTGCAAACCAGACCGGCGCCTATCAGAGTGAAGCCGCGACCTCCATTCTGGTCAGTACGGTGCTGTCGATCGTGACTTTTTCTTTCGCGATCTACCTGATTGATGGAGGACTTGCCGCAGCTTGACTACGGGTCCCGAAGGGCGGGGTATGAGGCAATCGTGTCGAAATACCCCGCCTGGTGTTGTTCCGAATACCGCCGTTTAGGGGTGGACACTCAGTCGTCATCGGTGCAGGTAAACATGTCGTGCTGGCCGACCTGCGCACCGGGTGCCATCAGATGCGCAAGGCAGCGTCAGCCTGAAACAGAGAAAGCGCAACCCCGCTGCTTTACTCCTGGGTGCCAGGCAGCAGTTCAAAGGTGGGGGTAAACGGGGTGATGGCGGCCATCAACTGTTCCAAGGGTTTGTGATTGCCGACGAAAGTGGCTTTGCCGGCCGCAACGAGTTGAGCGAAGCTGGTTTTCCGTGCCATTACGCCTTCAAGGTCAGAACGATCAAGGGTGATCGTCAAGTCAGCATTTTTCGCTTGCTGCCCCTTGATATTGGTCAGTGTTGAATTGCTCAACTCAACCACAAACTGCTCTCCGTTGTCGGGCGTCTTGAGGTTCAAGACGAAGTGTTGATCCGCCACTTTGCTGCCGTCCAGAGCGATGCCGAGGTACTCCAGCCACAACTCGGTACTCATGGCGCGAATCATGTCAGGCCCGGTGGTTTTAGGGGGTACGCCCTTTGGCACGCCGTTGCGCAACTCGTACGCCGCCGCGAGGAAGCTGTTACGCACGCCAGCACTTTCCTTCTGATAACCGACCTGTTCATAGACGTCCGCGAGCAAGTCCTTGGCCCCGGTGTTGTGGGGCTCGGCATACACCAGCTTATTGAGAATTTCGTAGGCTTCGCGGTATTTGCCCTGATCGAACAAGGATTTGCCCTTGGTCATGATCTTCTCTGAGCCCCCCATCATCTCCACATACAGCGGTGCCGAATCTTTCGGTGACAGCGGCATCAGCGTCGCAGGATTGGCATCCCAGTAACCCAGGTAGCGGTTGATCACGGCGCGACTGTTGTGCTCTTCGGAGCCATGGTAGCTGTGGGTCGCCCAGTTATTTTTCAGGCTGTCCGGCAATTTGTAGACGTTGTGAATCTCGTTGATGGTGACGCCCTGGTTGGCCGCGTGCAGCACCGCGTTGTTCAGGTTGGCGTAGGCGTCGCGCTGTGCACGCATCACGTCCTGGATCCGCTCATTGCCCCAACGTGGCCAGCTGTGCGCGGCGAACATGACGTCCGCCTGTTGTCCGTAGCGATACAACGCGTTGTTGATGTTCTTCGACCAGACCAGTGGATCACGGACCAGCGCACCACGCAGGGTGTAAATGTTATGGATAGTGCCAACGATGTTTTCCGCGGCCCAGAATGCCTTGAATTGCGGGAACCAGGTATTCATCTCCGCCGGTGCTTCAGTGCCCGGCGTACTTTGAAACTCCATCTCCACGCCATCGATCGTCAGGGTCTCGAAGTCTTTCGAGATATAGCGATTGGGTTCGATCAGGCCCATGTTGCCAATGGACGCATTTTTTCCGATGGCCATGTCGACGTGGCCATAAGGGCTGTGCGGCAACAGCACGCCATATTGGAAAAATGCGCGCCGGGTCATTGCGTTGCCGGCGTAGACGTTTTCAGCCACTGCATGCTCCATGAAACCGGTGGGTGCGATCAGCGGGATTTTACCGCTGCGCACATCAGCCTCATCGACCACTCCGCGCACTCCACCGAAATGGTCGGCATGGGAGTGAGAAATCACCACCGCGACGACCGGACGCTTGCCGAGCTTTTCATTGATGAAGTCCAGCGCAGCCTTGGCGGTTTCCTTCGACATCAGCGTGTCGAACACAATCCAGCCCGTATCACCCTTGATGAAGGTGATATTCGCCAGGTCAAACCCGCGCACCTGGTAAATCTTGTCCGGAACGACCTCATATAGACCGAAGGCCATGTTGAGTAGCGCCTGACGCTGCAAGGACGGATTGATGCTGTCGTAGTCCTTGCCGTCGAGCAGGAAGTCATAGCTGCCCATGTTCCAGGCGACATTTCCGGCTTCGGACATGATCTTGTTGTAGGACGGTGCGGCAATGAAGCCTTTTTTCGCTTCTTCAAAATCACGCTTGTCCGCGAACGGAAGTGTCTTGCGTACATCGTTTTGCAGTTCGATCGTGTAGGCCGAAGGCGCTTTGCCTTTGGTATCGAAGTGCGCACTTTTTGTCGCGGAAGGATCAGAATTCGCGCCGTTTGCATCGGCAGCAAATACGCCAGGGCTAACGCCACAGCCCAGCGTAATTGCCAGTGCCAGATGAAGGGTCTTGTTGTGCATGAAGGGGTTCCTGTGCCAAGGGCTGCCAAGAGCGTCAATGCGGGTAATTGCGCCCGATTTTATGGATTGGGTACGCGTCAACTTGACCCGTCAGGCCATGAATAGCATATTCATTCCATTACGAAAAATTCCGTTTCAGCTGTTTTCAATAATATAAAGGTTATGACATGACACCCCGCCGCTTACGTCAGTTTCTGGCGTTGATTGAACATGCGCACTTTGGTCGAGCCGCCAAAGCGTTAGGGGTTTCCCAGCCTGCGCTGAGCAAAAGCATTCAGTTGCTGGAGAGTGAACTCGGGGTCACGCTGTTCGATCGACGCCCTGAAGGCGTTGTGCTGACTGCGTTTGGTCATTTGCTTCGTGAAAAAAGTCGACGCTTGTTAGTGGCCGAGGAGGATTTGCGGCGCGACATTGCCTCGCTGGCGGGCGGTGATATCGGCGCACTGAAAGTTGCCTTGGGCCCCTATCCCAGTATCACCAGCGGATACACCGGCATCGCGCGGCTGCATACCCGGCATCCTCACATCAAAGTCACTGCCCATGTGGCCGGATGGCGTGACGTTGCTCATCAGGTCGCGACCGGTGTGGTGGACTTGGGAATCGCCGAAATCAGTACCCTGGAGGGCCGGGAAGCATTTACCTGTGAGCTATTGGGTGAACACGAGGGGCGCCTGTTTTGTCGGCCCGGCCACCCTTTGCTTGCGCAAAAGCGTTCATTGACGTTGGCGCAAACACTCGATTATCCCTGGGTGGCTTCACGTATTCCGCTGCGACTGGCCACCCATTTACTCCCGGCAACGTTGGGCTGTGCCGGTGCGTACGATGCGCAGAACGGTGATTTTGTACCGGCGATTGAAATCGACGTGCCCATGCAAATCGTTAAGTTCGTCGAAAACAGCAACGCCCTGGCGGTAGGAAATTTATCGACTTTTGAGCGAGAGTTCCTGGCCGGCGAAGTCGTACCGCTGCCCCTCCATGACCTCGCCCTGCGCACCCGCTATGGCTTCATCTACCTTAAAGAGCGCTCACTGCCGCCCGCCGTAGAGCTTTACATGAACGAAGTGAGGGGTGTGGAAGAGGAAATTTGTCAGCGTGAAAGCCTCCTGATCCATATGGCAAACGCAGTGAAAAAAGATCAAGGTTAGCGGTTCGCCTGCCGAAATGGCATGCACTTTTGCCACAACGCGGCTTCGTGCAACACCGCGTTATGAGCTATACCCAATAGTCCCCCACCGCACTTCTTCCACTATTGGAGGTTGGCAATGAAACTCTCTGCTCCCCTGTCAGCGCTGTTGATCACCGCGAGTCTCTTCGGCTGCACCAGCTCATCACACCAATCAATGAATCTTCCTTTGGCAGCAACCCACAGGAACCCCGGTCATACCGCCACGACCACATTGACGGGCGAAGGCAATCAAACCAACTTTGACTTCTACATTACCGGCGTTCCAAGCGGAACCATGCTGCCCCCGCGCATCTACACGTTCATCAACAAAGGCAGTTGCCAGCAACCCGGGCCTGCCGCGTTTGCGATGAACGATAAGGTCAACACTGAACCCAATGCGGGTACCGGCGGATGGACCTTTTACCGAAGCGCGCCGATCAAACTGCCAGACCTGCTGTCAGGCAAGTACTCCATTGTCGTGCGGACTTCTCCAGAGGATGGCAACGCCGATATATTCTGCGGCGATGTGGCGCACGCGACTCGATGAAACACCCGGTGTCACTGTTGAGTCGAATCACGCTGTATGTAGCGAGTGTACGAGTCAGCCCGAAAAACCCGGCCGGCGTCTAGCCGGCATTGGCCTTCGGCACCTGACTCGCTCATGCCGATTGCCTGCGCCAGGTGCCGGGGGATGTGCCGAACTGACGCTTGAACGCGCGACTGAACGCGGCTTCGGATTCGTAGCCAACGGCAAAGCCGATCTGCGCCACATTACCGCGACCTTCGCGCAGCTGTTGAGCCGCCACGTGCATCCGCCAGAGAGTCAGGTATTGCATCGGTGGCTGTCCGACCAATGCCGTGAATCGCTCGGCGAAAACCGAGCGCGACATGCCCACCTCCTGAGCCAGCGCTTCCGCCGTCCAGCTGTCGGTTGGCCGGGCATGGAGCAGCGCCAGCGCACGCCCGATGTGCGGGTCTCGCAACCCGGCAAGCCAGCCGCGCCGCTCCGCGGGAAGACTGGCGACATACTGGCTGACGGCCTCGACGAATAACAATTCCGATAGCTTGGCGATGACCGTTGCCGAGCCGACGCGCCCCGCCGCGATTTCACTGACAGCGAAACGGAATGAGCTTTCGATCCAGGCGCCCGAAGCCGTCGCTCGCAAGTCCAGTTTCAACAGGGATGGCAGCGACGACAGCAACGGACTGAAGGGCGTTTCAGAGCCGAGGAACCCGCACAATAACTGTGTGGTCTCGCCGCCCCCGCCGCCGTTGATCCGTGAAATCGCGCCGACTGTCGGCGGCTGGATAACGTCCTTCACCGGCATGGGCTCAATGCTCAGGTCGCTGCCAAACGCATGAGCGTCATTGTGAGGAAGCAGCACGAGTTCGCCTGCTCCCACGTCGATGGCGGCTCCTCCGTCGATTCGAATTTGCATGTGCCCCGCGGCGACAAAATGCGACGACATGACGTGTCGGGGCGCCGCCAGGAAAGGCCGGCAGTCATCCGCCGAGAGCCTGCCGTTAATGCACCAGGGCGCGGTCAGTTCCGCTTCGAGGAACACCCCTCCAGACAGCCGAATCACTCGCAAGACATCAGAAAGCGCGTCCAGCATTTGCCAACCCTCCTTTCCGGAGCCCGGAGCAGGTAATCAGGCGTACGGGTCATTCACGGCCTGAACGGCGACACCTAGATTAGCACCAACGCGGACCCGGCAACCTAGACGAGCCCCGCAGGCTCACCCATGGCGAATGGATCCGACGTCTACCTCAGCGGCCCCACAGCAGGAGATCGATATGAACACCCTCGCGACCCTACCCGTCACGGGCTCAGGCAACGCCGCCCGTTATGCGCAACTTGTCAGAGCATCGAAAAAATCGGAATGGCAGATTGACCGTGATTTGCTCCAGGACCGCAGGTTCGACTTCTCGCGTAAATTCCTGCCCGACGGGCTGTCGCAGATCGACCGCCTGAGCTTTCTCGCCGCGGACGAGGCGCGCCTGCTCAGTCAGATTCAGGGCCGTACCTATGCGTACCTCTTTGGCCTGGTCGAGCGTTTTATCAGTGCCAAGATGCTCGACCAGGGTCGCGCCCATGTCTTTGACGATCAGCTCGCCCTGGAAGCGCTGGTGCGTTTTTCCAATGACGAGATCAAGCACCAGGAGCTGTTCCGACGTATGGAAACGATGTTGGGTTCGCACTTGCCCGCAGGCTATCGCCAAGTGGCCGATGCCAACGATGTGGCGCGCGCGGTACTGGCGGCCAGCACCTGGTCGGTGCTGGCGCTGACCTGCCACATCGAGCTGTTTGTGCAAACGCACTACACGAAAAGCATCGCCCCGCGCGAGGAGTTGTGCCCGCTGTTCAAGGACGTCTTCAAATTTCACTGGAAGGATGAAAGCCGCCATGTCGTCCTCGATGAACTGGAGTGGAAGGCCGAGCACACGAGACTTACGCCAGCCGAACGCGACCAGGCGGTGAATGACCTGATTGCCCTGGTGGGGGCCGTCGACACCATCTTGCAGGCCCAATCGGCAGCTGATGCCGAGTACTTCATTGGCAATGTGTCCAGATCGCTCAGTGCCGACGAGACAGCGCAAATCAAGGCCGGCGTGCTGGGAGCGTACCGCTGGCAATACATCATCTCAGGCGTGCAGCATCCACACTTTGGCCGGCTGCTGACCAGCATGACTACGCCCGCACAAATGGCCAGGATTCAAGCCGCACTGGCGCCAATCATGAGCCATTGAGCGATAGCGCGCGACCGACGACCCGTCGGCCGCGCGCTACGCGATGACGTGCTGACAGCGATCTGTGGAGGATGGCGGCCATGACGATACCGATGTGGATGCTGCTGGGGTTCGCGACCTGGACCTTGCTGCTGTTGATGGCCACCGTCGGCGTGTATCGCTGGGTCGCCATCCTGTTCTCCAATGTGCCGATCGCCTCTTTCCGCAGCGATCAACTCGACGGCGAAGACTGGTATCGGCGCGGGACAAGGGCACACGCCAACTGCGTGGAAAACCTGCCGGTCTTTGCCGTCATCGTCTGGATGATTTCAGCCCTCGACATCAACGGGCCTGCAGTCAACTACTTGAGCCTGATCGTGCTGATCGCTCGCGTATGCCAGTCGCTGGTGCACGTATCCCATGTGCAAACTGATGCGTTCGTGGCCGTGCGGTTTACCTTCTTCAGCGTTCAGTTGCTCTGCTTTCTCGCGCTCATTGTCATCGCTGCGGGTCATGGCTGCGAAAGTGCGCTTCATTTGACCGCTCGCTTGCAATCGAATTGATCCCTCATTTGCATTGTTTCTGACCACTGATGGCATCGGATTTGACCCGCACGCTGTGTAACCATGATCGGCAGAGAAGGAAGCTTCAGATTCCCCGCGTACTGACTGCGGCAGACAAAAAAATTAGCTGAGCTACTCTTTAATTCGTCTCGCCAGCCGCAGCCCATCGGCCTTCCCTGTAGCTAATACGATCCATGGGAGCCAGTTGAATCAAGATGTCTTGCGTAATGTTTTTAGTCGCGCATAGAGATAACGCAAGGTCGGTTTCCCATTGGAAAAAATGAGTGCCTGCCAGGAGTGCTCAAGCATCCGCCGGAACACCTTGATTACCTGCAGGTGTTCGCCACGCCTGGAGAACGCGTCAAGAAATTCGACATGGTTGGCCAGCACGAAGTGGATACGCTCCTGCGTGGTCAACTTCGCACCGTAGCGGGCGAGGTACAATTCGATGAATCGGACTTTGTGCGGGTAGTATTTTTGCGGTTGTGCGGTAATGTTACCGCTGTCGACCCCGCGCCGGTGCAATACCTGAGGTACGGTGTGAATTTCCCAGTGTTCGGCGATCCGAGTCCATAGCAAGCGGTCTTCGGCAAAGCGCAGGGTTTGATCAAAACCGCCCAAAGCTAGAGCCACTTCGCGCACCATCAATACGCCGGACGTACCGTTGATGATGTTTTCGTAGATAAAGTCGACAAAATGTCGGCCGCCCTTGCGTCGATCCTCCAGCTGTCTGGTTCCGTCGCTGAAATCACTTATTTGGTAGCAATCAATGAGCCCCACCCGGCGTCCCTTGCGAGTGAGCTCCTCATAGAGCGCCAATTGCTTTTCCAGTTTCTGCGGATGCCATTGATCATCGGCATCAAGGAACGCAATCAGGGTTTCTTTGGCGAGCAGGATCCCTGTGTTCCGTGCACTCGCCTGCCCTGCATTAGCCTGCTGTAAGAGCGTCAAGGGAAAGGAGGCGGCGTAGTTTTGGACGACTTGTGGGCCTTGGTCGCTGGAACCGTCGTCTATGACGATAACGTTGTCGGGCAGACGGGTTTGCTGGCCCACCGAGTCCAGTGCCTGTTGAATACTGCCCGCGGCGTTATACATCGGAATGATTACGCAAACCGAACAGAGTTTTTGAGAGGCGCTGTTTAACACGTCCTTTTCTCCTCGGACATAGCCTTAGCGAATTTTCCCTCTAGCACAAAAGTGTCGCGAGGCGTGACAAGACTCGGTGACAGAGCGGAACGTTTGACGCTGTGGTGCAGCAATGATCGGGCCAAGGTGTCCAATGCACTCGTCGCAGTCACGTCCACCGGCACATCGATACCTGTTCCCCCTTCAATTCCGGCTGATTTAGCGGAGGATCGGCTGATCTGGATCGAGCCGCCAATAGTGTTCAGGCAAAATCATATCGACGCGTTTGAGTGCCCCGAATAACGGAAGCTGACTCTGATACGCGGCTACGGCATGGGCTTTTCGTTTTAGACTCGAGCTGGGAAATTTAACCGCACACATGCCTATCCCGGCCTGTTTCCAGGAAGCGATCCGAGCAGCGGCCAAGCCCGGTACGCGCCGATAGACGGCCTCCTCATAGACGAACCAGTTTATTGGAAGGTCAGTGGCTCCATCCTCTATGTACGGTTGCGTACGAAGCGCTTCACGCACCGCCAAACAGGCGTTGCTTGTCAGCAGATGATCGGGGTGGACAAGCCCCATAGGAAAGAGAATGGTGCCGCCCCTTTGTTGAAGGATCGTTTTAAGCGCTGGCACGAGGTCGGTCGTTTGATAGCTGCGGCCGTATTGGCCATCCCAGAAATTGAGCCATGTACCTGTCGCACCAAGCCTGCGCATCGACTCCGAATCTTCATCGCGTCGCGCGAGCACGGCCTGATACCCGCTACTAAAACCGGTCGCTGTATCCCAAGGAGCGGCCTGGATGCCAGCATCAGGCACGCCAGCGAATACTGTGATGACGAGAGCATCTCGACTCTCTGCCAAAAGGTAGCCGCAACTGAAGACAGCATCATCCAAATGCGGGGAGATCACGGTGATCTGCTTGGAGATGGGCAAAAGCATCTGATCCGCTTCCTCAATGGTGTGAGGTCTATCGCTTTATCACTTAAGGGGGCTTGTGCCTCCATCAGTTATAGCCCTGATACTCGCAGAACATTGCTGATGAAGTCAGCTGCAAAGCAAATTAGGCGCGCAAGGAGGAGTTAAAAAAACGTGAAAGCGTATTTCTTTCAATTACAGCGGCCCGTTAATTTAACTGGCTTTCTAACGATTGGAGAGCGCTCGCCAGGCGTATTGGAAACCATCTCAAGCGACTTCTTAGCCGGCTGGTTCGTTCTCATGATTGACATCCTCCAGCGCTCCTGGAACGCCGTCACTGCCTGTTCAAAGAGGTACAAGCATGGGAGCAATTACCAAGCCAATTTAAGATCAGGTCTACACATCACGACATTGTGTCGAAACGGACTCTTCTGGGCCGGTAGACTCATATTGACTCATGGGGAAATTCCCCAAAAGCGGGGAATTTCCTTACATACGGTGCTGAGTTGCCGGAGCTGCTGATGGCATTGGGACTATGGCTGAATTTTTCCATCAACTGTCCTTCACAAAGGGCGGCTTTGGTCGTTTTCAGCCGATCGCGACAGGCAGCAAACAGCCAGAAGCAATCATTGGGTTTTGCTAGCAGACGGCACCAAACCAGCAGCAAGTGCCTCCAATAATGCACTGACCTTGGGAAGCGCCTGACGGCTCTTTAGCCAAATCAGATTGATCGCCTGGCCATCGGTTGCCAACTGGGGAAGCACTTCAACCAATGTCCCCTCTTCAAGCTGACGTTTGATCAACCATGACGGTAACTGCGCTATCCCGCATCCCGCCGATACCGCGATTACCAGACCTTCGCCATCTCCCACAACGAACTTTGCGCCTATAGCCCTGCGTTCAATTTCGCCCGGATGCTTGCCTGAAAAGCTCCAAGGGTTAACCGTTCCATCCGCCCAGCCGTAAGCGATGCACTGATGATGTTCCAGATCGCGGTCGGTCACGGGCGTGCCGTGCTTACTCAAATAGGCGGGAGACGCACAGAAGATATGCCACTCACTGCCCAGGTAGCGGTGCTCCAATGTGGCGGGCCAAACGTCCGAACCACCGATGCGTACGACGATATCGACACCTTCCTCGATAGGATCGATGAAACGGTCGGAAAACGAAATGTGCGGCAGCAGCAGCGCATGTTCCTGGGCAAATCGCAGAATGACCGGAAGTGCCTGCAGGCGGCCGAATGCACCTGGAAGGTCAATGCGAATCCTGCCACGAGGCTCAGTATTTTCGGCAAGTAGGGACAGCTCAGCCTCTTCGAGCTCAGCCAGCACGCCTGTACATGTGCGATAGAACGCAATCCCCGCATCCGTCAGTGACAAGCTTCGAGTTGTTCGGTGGAACAACCGAGTCCCAAGCCTGCTCTCCAATCGAGCTATCCCTTTACTGATTGCCGAAGCCGTCAGACTCATCCGCTCGGCAGCGCCTTTGAAGCTCCCGGCGTCGGCGACGCAGACAAATACATCGATGCCCTTTAAACGTTCGGAGGAAAACATGGACGCCCCGCATTCATGAATTGAGTTCTGTCGATATGATAAAAAACATCATAAATCAGAACAAAATTCCCCAGTAAACTTGATTCGCGCATCAATCAACACTTTGCGACTGACAAACACTATCAAAACAACCTGCTGAACGATGAGGCAAGGATGCTGACCACGCTAAAAAACTATCCGACAACAATAAATTTGCTGCTATCGGCGTCCCTGATATTGACCCTGGCGCGAGCAATCACCCTGCCCTATCTGGTCATTTACCTTTCCGGCAGTTTCAGCTTGAGCGTCGCCGATATCGGCCTGGTTATAGGCAGCACACTGATCATTGGGTCGTTATTGAGTCTTTACGGTGGTTTTCTGGTCGACAAGATGTCCAGTTACCGGCTGATCCTGGCCTTCAGTGGCGTGTTCACGCTGGGGTTTTTCGGGACGTTTCTGGCTCGCGAACGTTGGCTGTTCTACAGCTGCCTGGTACTGATCAACCTGGCTTATGCGGTCATTGATATCGCGGTTAAATCAGGATTTGGCAGCCTGCTTCCCGTCACTGATCGCGGCGAAGTTTTCTCGATCAAATATACCCTGACCAACATCGGGTATGCCGTCGGCCCGTTTCTTGGCGCTGGCATGGCCAAACTGGATATCAGCCTGCCATTCCTGTTATCAGCCGGGCTTGGAGCAGGATTCTTCTTCATCTATTTCGTTTGGGGCAATAGAGACCTGAACGCCACCGATTCAGCTCAGAAACCAGTACCGTTTCTGGCCGTGGGAAAACTGTTACTCCAGGATTATCGGTTGGTGTGTTTCACCCTTGGCGGACTGCTGAGTGCGGTGGTCTTTGGCCAGTTCACCGCTTATCTCTCCCAGTATCTGGTGATCACTACTACACCAGAATCCACCTACCAGATCATCAGTACAGTTGTGGCGACCAATGCGCTGATGGTGATCAGTTTGCAATACTCCATCGGCAGGAAGATCTCTCACAGGCATCTGAATCTGTGGCTGGTCGCGGGACTGAGTATGTTCATGATGGGGTTGGCGGGTTTTGCCCTGTCGACCTCTATCCTGCTCTGGGTCATTTCCATAGCCATTTTTACGGTCGGCGAGATCATCGTATTCCCCGCCGAGTATATGTTCATCGACAAAATCGCTCCGGACAACCTGCGCGGCATGTATTACGGAGCACAAAACCTGTCCAACCTCGGCGGGGCGCTGGGGCCGGTGCTTTGCGGAATCGTATTGGCGACTCAGCCTCCCCACTACCTCTTCTACATGCTTGCGCTCTTCATTGTTGCAGGTGGAATGTTTTACTTCCTGGGAGCTTCCAATTCGAGCGCTACAACGGATATGAATCCTGATTGAAGGGCAGCAATGAGAAAGACGATGAGGAATCAAAAATCACGTTAAAAATGTCAGCTTTTGGTTGGATTTCGATCTGTCGCGACAGGCTGAAAACGGCCCAGAGTGTGTAAAAACGCCCGGACAAACCCTTGCTATGATTTCTGAGAATCTCATCGCAGGGGGAACCCATGAAACGGTTTATCCAGGGTGAACACCGAGGTCAAAGTACCTTACTTCCAGAAAGCCTCGACGACTACGTCAGCGATACCAATCCAGTGCGTGTGGTCGATGTCTTCGTCGATGAACTCGACCTAGCCAAACTGGGTTTCGATAGCGTCATTCCAGCCGAAACCGGCAGACCTGCTTATCACCCTGCGATCCTGCTGAAGATCTATATCTACGGCTACCTAAACCGTATTCAATCGAGCCGACGTCTTGAGCGAGAAGCTCAGCGTAACGTCGAGTTGATGTGGTTAACCGGGCGCCTGATGCCCGACTTCAAGACCATCGCCAACTTCCGAAAAGACAACAGCAAAGCCATTCGCGGTGTCTGCCGCCAATTCGTTTTGCTCTGCCAGCAGTTGGGGTTGTTTAGCGAAAACCTGGTTGCCATCGACGGCAGTAAATTCAAGGCGGTGAACAACCGCGACCGGAACTTCACCAGCGCCAAACTGAAGCGGCGCATGGAAGAAATCGAGGCGAGCATCAGCCGTTATTTGGCCTCGCTCGATGCGGCTGATCGCCAGATCCCTAGCGCCTCCAAGCCCGACACGGTGAGCTTGGAAGATAAAATCGCCAAGCTCAAAGCACAGATGAAAGAGCTTCAGGGGATTGAGTCTCAGCTCAACGAATCGCCAGATAAACAGGTTTCGCTGACCGACCCGGATGCCCGTTCGATGATAACGCGCGGCAGCGGGATCGTTGGCTACAACGTGCAGACGGCTGTCGATACGGAGCACCATTTAATCGTTGCTCACGAAGTCACCAACAGAGGTTCTGACCGTGACCAACTCAGTTCAATGGCGAAGCAGGCTCGTGAAGCCATCGGCGTAGAAACGTTGTCGGTAGTTGCCGACCGAGGCTACTTCAAAGGCGAAGAAATCCTGGCCTGTCACGACGCAAGCATCACCGCTTACGTGCCGAAGCCGATGACTTCAAGCGCCAAAGCTGATGGCCGATTCAACAAAGATGCCTTCGTGTATAACGCGACGAAAAACGAATACACCTGCCCGGCGGGAGAGGCACTGATCTGGCGATTCTCCAGCGTTGAGAAAGGCTTGTATATGCACTGCTACTGGAGTTCAAAGTGCCAGAGTTGCACGCTGAAAACCCAGTGCACGCCAAGCACAAATCGTCGAGTAAGGCGTTGGGAACATGAAGCTGTGCTGGAGGAAATGCAGCGTCGGTTGAACCAAGCACCAGAGATGATGAAGGTTCGAAAACGGACAGTTGAGCATCCCTTCGGGACGCTCAAGCAATGGATGGGGGCAACGCACTTCCTGACTCGAAAACTGAACGGGGTGAGTGCGGAGATGAGCTTGAATGTGCTCGCCTATAACTTGAAGCGGGTTATGAAAATCATCGGTACAGAAGGCTTGCTGAAGGCGATGGCGGCGTAAAAGCCGCAGCTTTTACCGCTCCAGGAGGTGCCAAAGCGCTTCATAAACGATATGACGCGCTATCGGCGCGGATCTTGGCAAATGTTCGGGAAATCGCCTCGCCCAGGAGCGCTGGGCTTAGGCATCCAACATACGGAAAGTGTTTTTACACACTCTGGGCCAGGAGCAGACGTTCGACCCAAGGGTTGATCCTGGACAGAGGCAACTGTTCACAAACGATGCTTAGTGTCTAGAGGTAACGATAGCAGGCACTGATGACGGCTTCCGAGCCAAACTCACGACCGGTGGGGTTCAACGCCACAAGATAATTCACTCTCGTGATGCGAAAAAGCCATCTTATGAATTATGATCCTAGCAATGCCCGACTGGGCGGTTAGCCCTGTTCTATTTTATTTGTTTTTATTTATTTAAATCTTTAAAGGGATTCGAGCTCGGTAGTGCAACCAAGTTTTTTCAGCCTTTGGATTTCTTGTTCGAATGTGTAGTTTGGCAGGTCTTTATTTTGTTTGTCATACTCGTTCCTTAGAAGTCTAAATAGCTTGCCTGTTTTTTCTTTTGTTTTGCTGTCGAGACTGTTAATAAGGTCATAGTTGTCGGCAGATAAAAACTCAAACTTGTGCTTTATTACGTAATAGGCTGTGATGTTCGAAAGTAATCCTGCCGCGTCTTCGTAATTTTCGCCGAGGTACTTTGCATACTCTTCAAATATACTTGTCAGTAAGCTTCGTGCTGCGCTTTGCGTTTTAAGTACGCCGCACATTTCCTGCCAGTTGCTGACATAAAGATGATCGCCCCAATCAGATCCCTCGCGAAGTAAATGCCGTTTCCCTTGAAAAAATCGGCGATTTCATGCTGATCTAGAGCCGTTTCGAAAGTGGTTTTCATTGAAGCTTTTCCCAGTCATCAAAATTTTTCAACAGCGTTCCCACGTCACTATTATGGGAAACGCTCTCTGATCCGATCAGAGCAGCTTCTTTTGTCCCACTTTTGGTTGCCCCGCCAGGAACCCATTCGTTCGGGTACGCACCATTTTCTTTTCCATTAGGCATTTCATAGCGGAATATTGGGTCGTCAGGCTTGATTTTAACGATATATATGCCCTCGCCCTCTAGAGTTTTTGTGCCAAGGTTTAGCTCGCTATTTAGCACCCGCCAATCGTTGCCGGCAGCTCGGTATTTCGTCGCCGAACTCCGTTTTCTTTAGCAACTGGCCTTTGAGGTCGTATTCATAAGCGGTACGACGACCGTCGAAGCCGGTTTCCTGCTGGATTAGGCCGTTAGAGTAGTAATCGAGTTGGTAGTGTTCGCGACGTTCGTTTTCGATCTCACTGAGCAGTAGGCGCGCATTGTCGTAGCGATAGCGCAGTTGGCTACTATCCGGATTGATACGACGGCTGACTAGATGCAGGTTTACGACTTAGCTCAAAAAGCGGTCCCTTTCCATTTTGTCTTAAGTAGTGCAACTGAAGCTGTTGAGGAACCGCATCCTTCATTATGTAATGATGCGCCGCCTTCTTTCGCTCTATCCAAATTCGACATGCCTTTAAACGAAAGAAGAAACCCTTTAGCCTTGACTGGAGACCGGCTAATGGGTGTCCCGTTTCATTAGGGTTTTTAGTTGTCTTTTTGGGCGTTGTAGGTTCGTAGCATTTCCTCTGAACCGTCCCAGTTCGGGGGCGTCTCCCAATTTTTATTTTTCTTTTGTCCAATTATTGCGCCAATAAATGTATTTTTTTCATCATAAAAAATGCGACCGTCCCAACTTGTACTGTCAATGAAACGCATTGATAGTATTGCGTCAGGCGCCATACTTGAAAGCGCATTTATAAGCTCTTCAAATCCTGGTATTACCGATGAAGTTGTGTTTGCAATTTCTTTTTGAGTGGTGAGTTCTTTTTTATACGCATCGCTAGTTTTTTTTATAATGTAATCGTTTTTAAAAATGAAACTTTCTTCAGTTGATTTTTTTAATAGTTGGGCCGATTTTATCCCGCCGTCTGCGAGATGAAAATTCTGCTGTAACAAATCTAATATATTCATGGCTTAAACACCTCGATATCCCCGCTGCGGGGTCCTTTCAAGAGAACTTCTTGCTCCCCCCAACGATCTTCCGAATACTGCCATGACCACTTATCTCCTTCTTTTGGGGCGCCAATTTTAACTCTCAGAATAAGTCCATCCTCTTTCGCAAATTGCCTGGCGATATCAGGTGATCTTGTCCATGAAGTATAGGGGCTGTCTCCCGAGTGTCCTCCATAATTGTGATCGTCAGGATTTACTACGCCATCAATTTTTCCGGGAGTTACCTTTCCGGAAAATGCGTCATTTTCGGCAGGATGGCCCTTATGAACACCGCGATACAGATATCCTTCCTCTGGAGTGCTTGGGAGACGAGGAAGATTCTCGTAGTCCGTTTCGCGAGATTGGTTTGATTGCTTCTCATCAGGACCGTCGCACGGTTCGCAGCTCAACCCTAATGGATCCACCCATCCTGTAGGGTTAGGCACGTACTGGTAATTGTTCAGCCCGCCTGCAAGCTTGATCGGATCCGGCGTCAGATACCGTCCAGTCCCCGGATTGTAGTAGCGATGCCGGTTGTAATGTAAGCCCGTTTCCGCATCGAAGTACTGGCCCTGAAAGCGCAGCGGGTTGTCGATTTCTGCAACGTCGAGCGTGGCGAGGTTGCCATAGGCGCGGTATTTCGCCGACCACATGATCTCGCCGCTGTAATCGGTGAGTTCCTGCGGCGTGCCGAGGTGGTCGAGTTGGTAGTAGAACGGCTCAGCTTTGAGCGGGCCTTCACCGTCGAGCATCGCCAAAGGCCGGAAGGAGCCCGGCTCGTAGATGTAGCTGCGATAGCGGTTATTGGCGCTTTCTGCGATGAGGCGTTCGCCTTGCCACAGGAACTCTGTGGTTTGGTCGTTGACGGTTTTGGCGATACGGCGGCCGAAGGCGTCGTACTTGTAGCTTGCGATGCTGCCGCTGGGGAGGCTGACACCGATGAGGCGGTGTTGGCAGTCGTAGCGGTATTCGGTGACGAGCTTTTGCTCGGTTCCGCGGCGCTCACGGCTCAAATTGCCAAAGGCGTCGTAGTCGTAATGTCGATCGCCCTGCATCAGCAAACGGTTGCCTTTGACATTGGCCAAGTTCGCGGTGGGTTGGTCACCTTGACCTAGAAGGTTGCCCGCCGGGTCGTGGGCAAAACTTTCCGGGGTGGCGCCTCGAACGTTGATCAAACGGTCGAGCGGGTCGTAGTGATAACTACGATTGCCTTTCCGGCTGTCATTGATGCCGGCGAGGTTGCCGTTTGCATCGTAAGCGTAGCGACGCTGGAACAGGTTGCGATCCTGCTGGCTAACGCTGTGAGCTTGCAGGCGGCCTTGTTCGTCGTATTGGTATTGGCTGAGCAACAAACCCTGTTGACGCTGCTGTTCGCGACCTGCGCTGAACTGGTGAGTGGTCAGGCGTGAACCGTTGAGGTCGATACTGCTCAGTTGACCGCCTCGTTGGTGGCGATAATCAAGCTTGCTGCCGTCGGGTAAGCGGCAGTGGCTGAGTTGGCCGAGTTGGTCGTACTCGTAACGCAGGGTCCCCCAGCCTTGGTGCTCGGTGATCAGGCGGTCTTGCAGGTCGTATTCGTAGGCCAGCGGCCAGTTTCCGTCATCGACGTTCACCAGGCGCCCGAGGGCGTCGTAGCTGTAGTGAATTTCCTCGCCATCGGCCAGGGTTTTCACCAGCAGGCGGCCAGCGGCATCGCGCTGGTACTCGGTAATCAGTTCGTTACCGTCGTCGCCGAACTCGGTTTTCTTCAGCAACTGACCATTAAGGTCGTATTCATAAGCGGTACGACGACCGTCGAAGCCGGTTTCCTGCTGGATGAGGCCGTTCGGGTAGTAATCGAGGTGGTAGTGCTCGCCACGTTCGTTTTCGATCTCGCTGAGCAGCAGACGTGCGTTGTCGTAGCGATAGCGCAGTTGGCTGCCATCCGGGTTGATGCGGCGGCTGACCAAGTGCAGGTTATCGGCATATTCGTAGCGGGTGACTCGGCCCAACTCATCGCGCTCGGCGGTGACGCGGCCGTATGGGTTGTAAGTGAACGCGCGCGTAGCGCCACCGGGCAGGGTGATTTGCGCGAGCCGGTTGGCAGCATCCCATTGGTATTGGGTGATCGCGCCGCTTTCGTCCTGACGGGTGATCTGCCGGCCCAACGCGTCGTAGCGATACTTGCGCTGACCACCATCGGGCAACTGTTCTTCGAGCAGTTGGCCGAGATTGTTCCATCCCAGTTGATGACGGCTGCCATCCGGATGACGGATTTCTAGAAGACTGCCCTGGCGGTCATAGTTGTAGTGGGTTGAATTGCCGTCCGGGTCGATTTGTTCGGTGATATCGCCTTGGTCGTTGCGCCAATATATCCACTTCGCCGGGCCACGATTCACCACACGGACGTAGCCGTGGTAATACTCATAAGAGGTCGGGGTGTCTTCGGGTGGAATAACCGCGATCAGTCGGCCTGCTTCGTTGTATTGGTATTCGGTGACGGCGCCGAGTGGATCTTTCTCGGCGATCAGGCGGCCCTTGTCGTCGTAGGCCTTGAGGTGCTCCGCACCGTCCGGATCAACCTTGGCAACCAGTCGCGCCTTATCGTCGTGGGTATAGACCTCTTCGCTGCCGTCAGCATTGGTAACTGTGACGCTGCCTTTGTCATCCCAGGCGTAATGCGCGTCCATCTGCGAGAAGCTAGCCCAGTGATGGATGCAGCGCGCCGATTTACCTTCTTTTTCCCATTCCCAGTAAAAACTGGTGCCGCCGGCGAGTTGCCGCTCAAGAATGACGTTCTGGTCGTTGTAGGCATAACGCTCGGCTTCGCCGGCGGCGTTTTTGGCTTCGATCAGGCGGTGTTGGGCGTCGTAACTGTAGGTGACCAGGGTCTGGATGGTGCTCCAGGCGTCTTCCAGATTGTCGGCCGGGATGAACTGCTGGTAGTCGATGGCGACGATGTGCTTGCGGTCGTATCGCACGAGAAGGGCACGACCGGCGCCGTTATCGACGCGCTTGATTCGCCCGTGAATGTCACGGGTGATGTGCAGCCGATTGCCGTAGTTGTCGCTGATGGCGATCAGCGTGGCGCCCTTGCTGTTGTAGCGAAAGTGGTAGAACTGGGCACGTTCTCCGGCCTGGGTGAGGATCAGTTCAGAGGGATCATCACCAAGGAAAATCGCTGCTTCTGACAGGCTGTTGGTGATCGCCGGACGCTGCACACTCGGTAACGGGAACGTGGTGATACGGTTTTCGTGGTCGGTCCAGACTACCTCGTCGCCCTGTATATCGACCCGTTGTGCCAAGGCGTGGCTCCAGCCGTAGCCGAGGCCGCAATCAATTTCCGCAGCGCTGGAGCGGTAAAGGCGAGTCCACTCGAAAGGTAGTAGCCCGTCGAGCTGACCATCGGTCAGCGTCAGTAGCTCTTCACCGGTAACCATGGAAACCGGGCAATTGTTGGTGCAGGTTTTCTTGGCGCAGGTTGAGCTCTTTTCGTCGGGCGTTTTTGACTGGGCCGGAGCATCGCTGACTTTTTCCTTTGGCTCCAGGACGAATTGTTTTTCTGCTTTTTTTCGAGCAAATGCCGAGGCGTTTTTTTCCAGTAGTGTTGGGGTGTCGCTGGTGATCGGCAAAGGACCTTTTGCTCTTGCTGCGGTGGCTTGCTCGATTTTCAATGCAGCCTTTTTGGCGGCGTCCATCGGTACGCCTTGCGCACTGGCCAACAGTGGTTTCACGGTTTCGCCGTGAGCCTTCAAGGCGTGTCCCTTACTCGCGGCCAAGAGTTTTTCCGCGAGCTCCTCTAGCATTTTTACCGCTGTACCGGATTTGACCTTGGCCAAGGTTTTTGTGCCAACACGTATAGCCAGCCCGAGGCCGCCAGACAGACAGATCCCTAGTATCACGTTGATCAGAAAGGAAGTGCTGATGGCGGTAATCACTTCCACACAGACTTGCGGCGGCAACATGCCGACCCACGCGACAATGGCCGAGAGATAAATGAACATCAGCGGCTCATCGCTGAGAATCAGCAGCCCGGTAGCGATGGCCTCTTTCGACGCTGAATAGAGTTTTTTTACCTCATCTTCGGTCAGGTACTGGGCAAGTTGTTTGGCATATTTAAGGGGATCGGCTAGCAGTTCAAACAGGCTCTTGATGTCATCCCATAAACCTAAAAGCGCTTTCTCGAGACTATCGAGCGCTGACTTCACTAGGATGACCGAACGACCCATGCGGTCAGCTGCCGTGTAGCTCACCCATTGCGGCTGGAACTTGCTCGACCACTCGCTTTTCAACCAGCCGTCAAGATTGCCGATAACACCCTGGTACGAGGCATACAGCGCCTTGACGTTGCTTTCAGAAACGTTTGGGAAAAAAGTAATGCGGTACATCTGACCCGGTTTGCAGCCTTTGATGACTTCAATACCGCTCGGACCGATATTTGCGGGAATCACCGGGCCGACAACGTCGTATCCGCCGAACATCGCTTTTTTGACGGGTTCGAGCTTGACCGGCGTATTGCCAATGGGCACGTACCGCGCGCTTTCAAACATGTGGATCAGCGTGAAATCACCATCAACGGACAGGTGGCGTAGGTTTCAACGGGTCCCGTCTTGGTCTTGCGCTCAGTAACGCTGACTTCGTTACCCACCTTGAACTTCTGATCTACATCCATTGCCCAGCCAGTCCAGAAACCGTCGGCCCAGGTTTTGTACTCAGTCAGGCAATTGTTGAAGTCCTTGAGAATGACACTCACGTCAGGGGTCTTGGCGTCGAGGACTCGAATAACCAAATTACCGATGGGATCAATCATGACGTGACTTCCTTTGTCAGCTCAGCAGCCAGACGCTCTGCCATATCTTCTGTATTGGATTGTTGGCGCACAAAGCGCTCGACCTTGTGGCGCAAGTTACTTTCGGGGAAGGCAAAGAACAGTTCCGGGCAGTCCTCTCCCAGCCACTGCATCAGGTTGTCGACGACGGTGGTGTGGTCTTTTTTCGCCAGCGTGTCGACTAACTTCTGCGGCACCTCCCACCATGGCCAGGCCTTGGCCGGTGGCACTCCCCTCGGTCCCACGTCCAGTTTCTGGCCATTGATCAGGTAGCGGTCAAACACCGGCAAAACTTCTCCCGCGCCAGCACCCAATCCTTCAAGAATCGGGAAAATATGCCGCCCGTCCCAGAACCGAAAAAACACCTCGGTGCCATCGGGCATACGCACTTGAGTCAAACTGCGAAGGTGTTCGAACACCACGTCCGGGGTGCTGGTGGACACCGCCAGCCAGCCCCAATCCTGAGCGTCGGTTTCAGCAATCCACTGAAGGAAACCGGCGTTGGGTTTCAGCTCGGCGAGGTAGGGCATCACTGGCTGCCAATCGGCGTACGGCGTGCCGCTCCAGATCGGGATCAGCTCCGGCGCCATCTCCTGCTGGTAGAAGGCCTTCAGTGGCTCGGCATCGCTCGCCGCACTGACAATCAAATAAAGACGTTCATTAGCCTGCAACGGCCGTTCCGCCAGCCAATCCTGCGGGGTCAAAAGATCAGATCGCACAAGCACCTGCCTTGCATTTCTCGCACTCTTCACAGAACGGCGCGTTGCGTTTGAGGGTGTTGATCTGCGCCGGGGTCAGGACCGCGCCGGCCTTGTCGGCATCCGCCTGTTTCAGCACGCCGGGCATCAGTGGCGCGGCGCCAGTGCCGTTGCCGGGGCTGCCACCCGAGTTCATGTTGATCACCGGGCCGCTCAGGGTGACGCCACTGCCGTCGATCTTGATGAAGCTGCCGCCGCCCTTGAGGGTCAGTTCGCTGCCGGCTTCGAGTACGACTTTCATGCCGCTGCTCAGGTGGATTTCCTGGCCGGCTTCGATGAATTGGCCGGTGCCGACTTTGATGTGCTGGTTGACGCCCACGGTGAGGTGGTCGTTGGCGCGGGTTTCGACTTTGCGGTCGGCGTAGACGGTGTGGTGTTCTTCGGCCTTGAATTCGCTGTAGCTGTTTTGCTCGACGGTGTCGTGGCGTTCGTTGCCGACGCGGATTTTCTGGTCGTGTTCGACGTTTTCGTCCCAGTCGCGCTGGGCGTGCAGGAAGATTTGTTCCTGGCCCTTTTTGTCCTCGATGCGCAGTTCGTTGAAACCGCCGCCACCGGGGGAGCTCAGGGTCTTGAAGGTGCTGCGGGTCTTGTTCGCCGGCAGGTCGTACGGGACGACGTTTTCCTTGTGGTAAAGGCAGCCGCTGATCAGCGGTTGGTCGGGGTCGCCTTCGAGGAAGGTGACGAGCACTTCCATGCCGATGCGCGGGATGGCGATGCCGCCGTAGTGGGCGCCGGCCCAGGCGGAGGAGACGCGCAGCCAGCAGCTGGTCTTGTCGTCGGCCTGGCCTTCGCGGTCCCAGTGGAATTGCACTTTGACGCGGCCGTATTGGTCGCAGTGGATCTCTTCACCCTTGGGCCCGGTGACCACGGCGCTTTGGCTGCCGAGGATGCGCGGCTTTTTCTGGGTCAGCGGTGGGCGGTTCGGCACGTCCCACGGGGTGGCCTGGAAGCGGTTGCGGTAGCCCTGGTGGAAATCGTCTTTCAGCTTGGTGGTGTCGCTGGTGACTGACTCTTCCAGCACTTGCGGCTGTTTGCCTTCGTGGAGGATTTCGGTGAGCAGCCACAGGTCGTTCCACTTGGCTTTCGGGTGCTCGGTCAGGGCCAGGAAGTGGCCGCTGACCAGGATCGGCTGGTCGCTGCGGCCTTCGGCCAACTGGAAGTCGCTGCGGTGACGTTCGAGGGCGCGCTTGGCCAGGTGCTTGCCGCGCTCGCGGTCGAGGAAGCGGCCGGGGTAGTCGTAGTCTTCGAGGTCGGGCCGGGCGTCGCCATGGTTTTCGCTTTCGAGGGTGATGCGCGGTTTTTCGAAGTCGTAGTCGCGGCGGGTGGTACGGCTGGTGCGGGTTTCCAGGCGCAGGTCGAAGCGCTTGATCACCGGGTCGTTGGCGACCATGCCGGAGTCTTGCTGGTAGGCCACGGGCGCCAGTTTCGGGAACACCGTCTGGTCATCGCCGAACACCAGTTTGTGGGCCGTGGCGCTGTGCTGGAAGTGGAAGTGGATACCTTCTTCCTCGCACAGGCGCTGGATGAACTGCAGGTCCGATTCATCGTATTGAACGCAGTAGAGGCGCTCGGGATAAGTCGCCCCTACCTTGAATTCGTAGGCGTTGCTTTGGATACCGTGTTCTTCGAGGACCATGCCGACGATTTTCGGTACGGTGAGGTTCTGGAAGATGCGTTGGTTGATGCGGTGCGCCAGGTAGGACAGTTGCGGGCGCAGGGTCACCGCGTAGCGGGTCAGGCGTTTGCCGGAATCACCCTGGGCGGCGCGATAGATCTGGCCATGGATGCCGCTGCCGTCAGGCGAGAGCTGCAAGAAGGCCGGTTTGTGCAGCAGGGTCTCGAGGTCCAGGGACGGCTGTTCACTGACCAGCTCCACCTCAAACACAAAAGGCTGGCTGATGGCTTCCCGACCTTGCAGGGCAAGCACCTGGAGATCGTTATTCAGACCTTCGATAGTCAGGGCAAAGTGAGTCTGATTGGCCGGCGCGAACATCCCTTGTTCCTCGTGCTGTGCTACGGCGTAAACCAATACCCGATCAAAGGATCAGCAGACGCGAAATTCTGGAAAGGCGTAAACAACATCGACCAGCAGAGCTGGCCGATGCGTGAAGCGGTCAGCCGCGATTAAGCGACTGGCTGACGCCAGTCATCGGAACCCGAAGTACCGGATACTTCGTGGGTCCAGGTGATTTTGCGGTAGGTGAACTGCACTTCTTCCAGGTGCGTGAAGTGCGAGTTCGACGGGTCCTGGCAGTTGTGCATCTTGTTGTTGATGGCGACGATGATCGCGTCTTCCAGTTTGGTGGTGTAGTAGTGCTCTTGGGTACCCTGAGCAGAAGTACGGAACCACTGGATAACGATTTCGCTCATGCGCTCGCCGGAAGTCAGAGCCGCTTGCAGCAGTGGCGAAGACTTGTCGTAGACCTTGGTGATCACGACTGGTTTGTGTACGCGCTGACCGGTCGGTTGGCCGGACTGCGGGTCACGCGGGATAATCACGTCGTGGCTGAAAGCCTGAACCATGACCTGGTCTTCGTGACCTTCCTGGTAGGTGTTGCCAACCGAGTCGGCGGTGAATGCGCCGGCAGTGATCAGACCTTGTTTCTCGCCAGTGACGGACATGTACGCTGGTGTAGCCATGGATGTGCTCCTTGCTAAAAATTTAGGGTGCCCGGGAGGCGATATCGCCCGGTGGGTGCCTGACTGTTATCAAGGTCCGTGCCAGAAAAGTTGAGGGCCAAGTAAACCCGGGCGATGGCCGAGGTTTTTCAAGCGCTTGGGTGCGCGTGGAGGGAAATCACCTCCTGAAGTGCGCAAGAAGTTGCGCAGTACTGCGCAACTTCTTGCGCACTCCGCTGGAGGCCACGGCGGGCGTGGCGCTTAGCGATATTGGAGGCTGTTTTGAAAAATTAGTGCGCAACTTCTTGCGCATAATGGCATTGCGACACCAAGTGCGCCTCCCGAAAAGTGCCAGTAAGGGTAAGCAGCTGGTCGCTGATATTCGTTTCTTGCTGGAAATTAACCACACTCTAAAAAGAAGGGCTGATCGTCCGCTTTTGGCCCAGAGTGTGTAAAAACACTTTCCGTATGTTGGATGCCTAAGCCCAGCGCTCCTGGGCGAGGCGATTTCCCGAACATTTGCCAAGATCCGCGCCGATAGCGCGTCATATCGTTTATGAAGCGCTTTGGCACCTCCTGGAGCGGTAAAAGCTGCGGCTTTTACGCCGCCATCGCCTTCAGCAAGCCTTCTGTACCGATGATTTTCATAACCCGCTTCAAGTTATAGGCGAGCACATTCAAGCTCATCTCCGCACTCACCCCGTTCAGTTTTCGAGTCAGGAAGTGCGTTGCCCCCATCCATTGCTTGAGCGTCCCGAAGGGATGCTCAACTGTCCGTTTTCGAACCTTCATCATCTCTGGTGCTTGGTTCAACCGACGCTGCATTTCCTCCAGCACAGCTTCATGTTCCCAACGCCTTACTCGACGATTTGTGCTTGGCGTGCACTGGGTTTTCAGCGTGCAACTCTGGCACTTTGAACTCCAGTAGCAGTGCATATACAAGCCTTTCTCAACGCTGGAGAATCGCCAGATCAGTGCCTCTCCCGCCGGGCAGGTGTATTCGTTTTTCGTCGCGTTATACACGAAGGCATCTTTGTTGAATCGGCCATCAGCTTTGGCGCTTGAAGTCATCGGCTTCGGCACGTAAGCGGTGATGCTTGCGTCGTGACAGGCCAGGATTTCTTCGCCTTTGAAGTAGCCTCGGTCGGCAACTACCGACAACGTTTCTACGCCGATGGCTTCACGAGCCTGCTTCGCCATTGAACTGAGTTGGTCACGGTCAGAACCTCTGTTGGTGACTTCGTGAGCAACGATTAAATGGTGCTCCGTATCGACAGCCGTCTGCACGTTGTAGCCAACGATCCCGCTGCCGCGCGTTATCATCGAACGGGCATCCGGGTCGGTCAGCGAAACCTGTTTATCTGGCGATTCGTTGAGCTGAGACTCAATCCCCTGAAGCTCTTTCATCTGTGCTTTGAGCTTGGCGATTTTATCTTCCAAGCTCACCGTGTCGGGCTTGGAGGCGCTAGGGATCTGGCGATCAGCCGCATCGAGCGAGGCCAAATAACGGCTGATGCTCGCCTCGATTTCTTCCATGCGCCGCTTCAGTTTGGCGCTGGTGAAGTTCCGGTCGCGGTTGTTCACCGCCTTGAATTTACTGCCGTCGATGGCAACCAGGTTTTCGCTAAACAACCCCAACTGCTGGCAGAGCAAAACGAATTGGCGGCAGACACCGCGAATGGCTTTGCTGTTGTCTTTTCGGAAGTTGGCGATGGTCTTGAAGTCGGGCATCAGGCGCCCGGTTAACCACATCAACTCGACGTTACGCTGAGCTTCTCGCTCAAGACGTCGGCTCGATTGAATACGGTTTAGGTAGCCGTAGATATAGATCTTCAGCAGGATCGCAGGGTGATAAGCAGGTCTGCCGGTTTCGGCTGGAATGACGCTATCGAAACCCAGTTTGGCTAGGTCGAGTTCATCGACGAAGACATCGACCACACGCACTGGATTGGTATCGCTGACGTAGTCGTCGAGGCTTTCTGGAAGTAAGGTACTTTGACCTCGGTGTTCACCCTGGATAAACCGTTTCATGGGTTCCCCCTGCGATGAGATTCTCAGAAATCATAGCAAGGGTTTGTCCGGGCGTTTTTACACACTCTGGGCCGATTTCCGCCCACCTCGGAGAACAGAATCGGCCAGAAGCAGTCATTCGACACTCCCCGCGCCAATCGTTTAGATCGACCCACTTGGTTACCATGCTGCCTTAAAAAATGAACAGTACTTTCCAAGGCAACTGTCTCTGTGCCACCGTCAGTTACGACATAAAATAATGCCCGTGCATATCATCCAGGTCGCGGAGTGCATCACGACTTGCCGCTCTTCGGGATCAGTTCGTCAGTTCTGCGGCCAGGGCGGCTCGTCGCTGCGCTGGTCACGGGCCACCGTCTCGATGACATCTTTGGGTCAATTGCTACCCGACTTCGACAAAGCGCACGCGTTCAACGGTCAAACCAAACCTGTGACAATGCTGCCTCTTCGGGCTTCGTAACTTGCGTGGCAAACGTTCAGGTATCTGAATAACAAATTCGCGGGGAGCAGCCACATTGGAATTGAGACAACTGCGCTATTTCGTAAAAATCATTGAGCTTGGCAGCCTGGGACGTGCGGCACTTGAACTGGACGTTGGTGTGTCAGCCCTCAGTCAGCAAATCTCCAAGCTGGAAAGCGAACTGTGCACCCGCCTCCTGAATCGAACCTCCACCGGCGTAACGCCCACTAGCGCCGGATTTGCGTTTTTACACCATGCTCAATTGACGCTACGCCAGGCGGAAAACGCAATCATGGCCGCCCATCGCGGGCGAATGAGCGGTTATGTCAGCGTCGGCTTACCACCGACTACCGCAACGGTGCTCGCGTTGCCGTTGATCAACGCCATGCGTGCGCGTTATCCGGACATACAACTGCATTTGGTGGAAATGCTTTCCGGCCACTTGGCGGCGCAGCTCAACGCACGGCAAATTGATCTGGCCATCCTCTTCCAGCTCGAAGGGGGTAAACGCTGGAGCGTGACTCCGCTGCTGGATGAAAAGCTGTTTGTCATTGCCTCGCCCAGCCTGCCTCAAGCGCCTTCTGGTGATAGCGTGCAGTTAGCCGACCTCGGCGGCCTGCCGCTGGTGATGCCCAGCGTGCAGCATGGGTTGCGTTCGACATTGACCAGCGCGTTCGAGCGAGTCGGGCTAACACCCAATGTCATTATGGAAGTCGACGGTCTCGCGGTGTTGATGAACGCCGTTCGGGCGGGTCATGCGGCAACGATACAACCGGGGGCGGCCGCTGCATTGAAAGACGGGTCCGGACTTTCACTGGTCAGGATTGCCGATCCCCATGTGGGCCGGCGTAATCTTCTGGCGACGCTGGCTGACGACGAACTCTCTCCAGCGGCGCTGGCAACGCGGTTGGTCATCGTCGATGTAGCGCGACAACTGGTCGTCGACAAACAGTGGCCTGGAGCTACATGGATAGAAGGTGTAGACGCGTAATCCTCCCTTCACCCCGGACACTCTTGACGACAAAGCCTTTAGAAAAACTAAACACCCCGAGTCAAACTCGGCCTTTCGGCCACTCCTTCCTCACCCTATCGTTCTCCCAACTCGCAAGGAGCACTTCGTTCCCGCTTCCTTGCAAATCGAGGAGCGATAATGATCGATGTCTTAATCATAGGGGGTGGCAACGCTGCCTTGTGCGCCGCGCTGATGGCGCGAGAAGCAGGCGCCAGCGTGATGCTGCTGGAAGCCTCTCCGAAAATCTGGCGCGGTGGCAACTCCCAACACACCCGTAACCTGCGGTGCATGCACGACGAACCGCAGGACGTGCTGATCGATGCCTATCCGGAAGAAGAATACTGGCAAGACCTGCTGAAGGTCACCGGTGGCCTTACGGATGAAAAGCTTGCACGCATTGCCATTCGGGCATCGTCCTCTTGCCGCGACTGGATGCGTTCACACGGCGTGCATTTTCAGCCGCCGCTGTCCGGTGCGCTGCACGTGGCGCGGACCAATGCATTTTTCATGGGCGGCGGCAAAGCGTTGGTCAATGCCTATTTCCGCAGCGCCGAGCGCCTGGGTGTAAAAGTTCGCTACAACACGCAAGTGACCGACATCGAGTTGGACGAGGGTAAATTTGTTGCCGCCCATGTGGGTGAACATGAGGTCGATGGTCAGCGTTTCGCCGCAGAACGCATTGAAGCCCGGGCCTGCGTGTTGGCGGCCGGCGGCTTCGAATCCAACCGTGAATGGTTGCGCGAAGCCTGGGGTCAGAACGAGCGCGGTGAATGGCCATCGGACAATTTTCTGATCCGGGGCACCCGATTCAACACCGGCATTTTGCTACGGCGCATGCTCGACCTTGGCGCAGATGTGATCGGCGATCCGACGCAAGCACACATGGTCGCGATTGATGCCCGCGCGCCACTCTACGACGGCGGCATCTGCACCCGAATCGACTGCGTATCGCTGGGTGTGGTGGTCAATCGTGATGGCGAACGCTTCTACGACGAAGGTGAGGATTTCTGGCCAAAACGTTATGCGATCTGGGGGCGTCTGGTGGCCGGACAACCCGGCCAGCAGGCGTATTCGATCATCGATCAACAAGCCATCGGCCGCTTCATGCCGCCAGTGTTTCCCGGAACCACCGCCAATACTCTGCAAGACCTTGCCCGTCAGTTGAAGCTGCCTCAAGAAAAATTCGTCAAGACGATCGAGGACTACAACAGTGCCTGCCGCGTTGGCACGTTCGATCACACGGCGCTGGACGACTGCCACACCCAAGGACTGATGCCCGCCAAAACCCATTGGGCGCGGCCATTGGTGAAACCACCTTTCTACGCCTACCCGCTTAAACCGGGTGTCACGTTCACCTACCTCGGCCTCGCCACCGACGAAACCGCTGCCGTGCATTTCAACGGCAAAGCGAGCCCCAACCTGTTCGTCGCGGGAGAAATGATGGCCGGCAATGTTCTGGGCAAGGGCTACACCGCCGGCATCGGTATGGCCATCGGGACCGCGTTTGGCCGCATTGCCGGCGTACAGGCGGCCGCTTCGGTGGGCTTTGGCGTCTCATCTGCAAACACGGAGTCTCGCTATGCAACTGTTTGATCCCCAAGCGTCGGGCGGGTTGATCCCGTTGCTGAATCTTGACGAAAGTGAAGTCCAGCGACAGATGACCATCTGCAACGCCTGCCGGTATTGCGAAGGCTTTTGCGCGGTATTTCCGGCGATGACCCGGCGTTTGGAATTCACTCAGGCCGACATCCATTACCTGGCGAACTTGTGCCATAACTGCGGCGCGTGCCTGCACGCGTGTCAGTACGCCGCCCCACACGAATTCGATGTCAACATACCCAAAGCCATGGCCAAAGTGCGCCTGGACACTTATGCCGAATACGCCTGGCCGCAAGCGCTGGGCAAGTTGTATCAGCGCAACGGCCTGACCTTGGCGCTGGCTTCCGGTGGGGGACTGGCGTTGTTTTTATGCCTGACCCTGATGCTCATGGGCAACCTGTTCACGGCCATTCCCGGGGGCGACTTTTACAAGATTTTCCCGCATAACACCCTGGCGCTGATGTTTGGCTCAGTGTTCGGCTTTGCGGTACTTGCCCTGACCCTGGGTGTACGGCGCTTCTGGCGCAACGTTTCACCGGTCGCAGCGCCACTGGCGTTGAGAACGTCCGCTGCATTGGAGGCTACGGCCAACGTCGCGAAACTCAAGTACCTGGACGGCGGCCATGGCGAAGGCTGCAACAACGCCGACGATCAGTTCACCTTGTGGCGACGCCGATTCCACCACCTCACCTTTTACGGCTTCATGCTGTGCTTCGCCGCCACCGGCGTCGCCACACTCTTTCACTATCTGCTGAAGTGGTCGGCGCCTTATCCGATCTTCAGCTTGCCGGTGATGCTGGGTATTGCCGGTGGCATCGGCCTGCTGATCGGCCCGGCCGGTCTTCTTTGGCTGAACCTGCGCCGCAACCCTGCGCACGGCGATGAGAACCAAAAACCCATGGATCGCGGCTTCATCGCGCTGCTGTTTCTGGTCAGCGCAAGCGGCCTGGCGCTACTGGCTTTTCGTGAAACCAGTGCCTTGGGCTTGATGTTGGCGATTCATCTTGGCCTGGTCATGGCGTTTTTCTTGACCATGCCCTACAGCAAATTCGCCCATGGAATATTCCGCAGCGCAGCGCTGCTCAAACACGCCATCGAGAAGCGTCAACCCAACCCGATTAACGCCGGCAGCGACTGACGGTTAAAGCACTCATTCCAAAAACAATAGTGAGCATAACGGTAGCCATGATGAAAACGACGACGGCAACAACCCGCGCCAAGGGGTCCAAACTGGGCGCCATATTGCGGGTCACCAGCGGTAATTTTCTCGAACAGTTCGACTTCTTTCTGTTCGGGTTCTACGCGACCTACATCTCCCAGACCTTCTTTCCAGCCACCAGCGAATTTGCCTCGTTGATGATGACCTTCGCGGTTTTCGGCTCCGGATTCCTGATGCGTCCCCTAGGCGCCATTGTGCTGGGGGCGTACATCGACAAGGTGGGGCGTCGCAAAGGGCTGATCGTGACGCTGTCGATCATGGCTGCCGGTACCGTGTTGATCGCCTTGGTGCCGGGTTATGCCGCCATCGGCGTGGCGGCACCGATTCTGGTGCTATTGGGCAGGCTGCTACAGGGCTTCTCCGCCGGCGCGGAAATGGGCGGCGTTTCGGTGTACCTGGCGGAAATTTCCACTCCCGGTCACACTGGTTTCTACACCAGTTGGCAATCGGCCAGCCAACAGGTGGCAATCGTCGTCGCGGCCGCGTTGGGCTACACGATCAATGCCACGATGCAAGCCGCAGAAATTGCCGATTGGGGATGGCGTATTCCGTTCTTCATTGGCTGCGTGATCATCCCGTTCATTTTCATTATTCGCCGCTCATTGGAAGAAACCGCTGCCTTCACTGCTCGCAGCCATCGTCCAACCACTCGCGAAGTTTTTCGCTCGATGCGTGACAACTGGCGCACCGTACTGGCGGGCGGCTTGATGGCTTCCATGACCACGACCACGTTCTATCTTATTACGGTCTACACACCGACGTTTGGCAGGACAGTACTGAACCTGAGCACCACCGACAGCCTGGTGGTCACACTGCTGGTCGGCGTCAGTAACTTTATCTGGCTGCCTATCGGCGGCGCCCTCTCCGACCGCATCGGCCGGCGGCCACTGTTGCTGGCGATATCGTTGCTGTGCATCGTCACCGCCTATCCCGCCATGCACTGGCTGGCAGAGGCAGCAAGTTTCGAACGTCTGCTCGCTGTGCTGCTGTACTTCTCGTTCTTCTTTGGCATTTACAACGGCGCCATGGTCGCGGCGTTGACCGAAGTCATGCCACAGAACGTGCGGGTAGTCGGGTTTTCACTGGCCTTTAGTTTGGCCACCGCGGTGTTTGGCGGTTTTACCCCGGCAATCTCGACGCTGCTTGTTCAGGCTACGGGCGACAAGGCATCACCTGCCTACTGGCTGATGTTCGCGGCGGTGTGCGGGTTCACGGCGACGACAATTCTGTATCGTCGGCAAAAAGCGTTGGCAGTCAGAACCATTTAGTTCCTGATCGCTGATCAGCGCGTCGATCAACGGCGGGAACCGAATTAAAGTGGCATGAGGTCGATTACAGTCTTTCGTCAGGGCAGTAATCGGCCTTTAAACACAAGCGAACTCAACCGCGCACCAGATAGGCCCTGAAGGAACCCGATCTTGCAGTTTCTAGCATTTGCCGGGTGGGGGCTGATGCCTTGGCGGGCGACACTGGAGTGGGCTGTTCAACCGCCACCCTCCGCACTTCGCGGCGCCTTTGGCTCTCTTCTTCCCGTGCTTCGCGCACTGCGACCTGACCTTCTTGGGCATTGGGTGGCGTACCCGAAGATTGAGCCTGCTGCGCCACCCGGATCAATTGGCCGCTTCCATACAGTTGCGAGGCTGTTTCGAACAGGACCGGGCCAACACCCTGAAGTTCCTGCTGCAACGGGGGCTATTTAAACAAGAGGCCTTTAGAACTTTTCCCTGTTTATCGGTCTATCTGGGTAGGCACATTCGCTCGGTAAGCGCTGCCCCCGCAGGCTGCCTCGGCCGAATGGCCACATGCCCATTTTTCAATCAGAGGTTGTCTTCGCTCATGAAATTCCATGTCCCACGGATGGTGCTCTTCGGCCTGTTCGCGTTTGCGGCAGTGAGCTCGGCATCAGCCACACAGATGAAAACCTCAACCCCTGATTTCGCAACGGAAGTCCCCGCCGTTCAAACGTCTGCCCAGGCCGCCGCTAACCCTTGGCCGATCTTGGCCAGTATGGGCGGTACGCAGCCCGGAACGTTGCTTGCCCATGACGACCGATACTGGCGTGACGGCCGTTGGCACGATCGCAGAGACGATTGGCGTCGAGACGAATGGCGCAGGGACAATTGGCGCAGAGAGCAAGCCCGCCGAGAAGCCGAACGTCGTGATTGGGAACGCCACCAGGATCGAGCCATGCGGCACCGTTACGAAGAAGAGCACCGTTACTATCGTCGCTAATCAACAGGCGTAGCGGTCGCTGAATGACAAGGCTGGGGGTAGTGATCCCCTCAATCCCCAGCCTGCGACAAAGGCCTGGCCACTTGCTCCAACGCTCGGCGCTCCGCCGCCACGCCCCACACCGCTTGCACCCCTGCCGCCACACACATCAGCGCGGCACCTATCAAATATCCGATCAACAGACTGCTGCGTTGCTGGCTCTGAATCAGTTGGCCAAACAACGTCGGCCCGATGATGCCGCCCAGACCGGTGCCGAACGCGTAAAACACAGCGATGGCCAAGGCGCGGATTTCCAGCGGGAAGGTTTCCGCCACGGTCAGGTACGCCGAGCTGGCCGCTGCCGACGCGAAAAAGAAGATCACCATCCACGCCGCCGCTTGCTGGGTCACGTCCAGCCAACCCTGCTGGAAGGCATAGCCACTGAGCGCCAGCAAGATCCCGGACGTCGCGTAGGTGAAACTGATCATCACGCGCCGGCCGATCACGTCAAACAGCCGCCCCAACAACAGCGGCCCGCAGAAATTGCCCAGTGCCAAGGGCAATACATACCAACCGACCTGCTCGGCGGGCACCTGGTAAAAATCGGTGAGCACCAGCGCGTAGGTGAAGAAGATCGCGTTGTAAAAGAAGGCCTGCGCGGTCAACAGGGTCATCCCCACCAACGCCCTGCGGGTAAAACGAATGAACAGGGTGTGAAAGATCTCCGCCAGCGGCGTATGGTCCCGCGTGTGCAGGCGCAGCGGTTGGCTGGTGACGGCCGACAGTTCATGGCCTTGTTCGCGCAGGCGCGCTTCGATGCCTTCGACGATGCGTTGCGCCTCATCGTGCTGACCATGGATCAGCAACCAGCGCGGGCTTTCCGGCAACCACAAGCGCATCACCAGAATCACCAGCCCCAGCGCGGCGCCGATACCGAAGCACAGGCGCCAGCCCAGATCGCCGCCGACCACCTGAGGGTCCAGCAAAACGATAGCCCCGCCGGCGCCCAGCGCTGCGCCCAACCAGAAGGTGCCGTTGATGGTCAGGTCGACCCAACCGCGAAAGCGTGCCGGGGTGAATTCCTGAATAGTCGAATTGATCGCCGTGTACTCGCCGCCGATGCCCATGCCGGTGAGAAAGCGCAACAGCAGGAAGCTTTCCAGGTTGAAGGAAAACGCCGTCGCCGCCGTGGCACCGACATACAGCCATAACGTCATGAAGAACAACTTGCGCCGCCCCAGGCGATCGGTCAGCCAGCCGAACAGCAAGGCACCGAGCACGGCGCCGGCGATATAGACACCGCCGGCCAAGCCAATATCAAAGTTGCTCATGCGCAGGTCCGGGCTGTGTTTCAGCGCGCCGGACACCGAGCCGGCCAGCGTCACTTCCAGGCCGTCGAGCAACCAGGTGATGCCCAGCGCGACCACCAGCAGCGAGTGAAACCGGCCCCACGGCAAGCGATCCAGGCGTGCTGGAAGATCGGTTTCGAATATCGCGCCGGGGTTGCGGCTATGCAGCGGTGGGTGGGTCATCGCCACCTCTTTGTTATGTGCAGGGCTTTGTGGGTTAGGAGTCAGGGCCGGGAGCGGGAGTTCAATTCCCTGCCCTTGTGATGTGGATGACTGCGAGACTTTTGAGGCGTTTAAACAGGTTTCCGGGCTTGTGTTTGAAGACTCTCGGTGTAACGTCCTAACGGCTACAACGCCTTGCACCATCGCCCACGGGTAAGTCGGAATCCGCCGGCTTGTGCCATGCTCAGTAATCTTGCTGCGTTATTGGAGAATTCGCATCGCGTTACTGATTCTCTCGGGTCAGCATTTGGGTTTTCTGCCATAACATTACGCGGCGAAAAATGAAGAGTCAGGGCCGTTGCATCCGCTGGATCCTGAGCGGCTGCGTTAAGAGGTGGGCTTCCATGCGGCAGAGCGACGTGCAGCGCGACAACGGTAGGTGGTGGGCCTTTCTGGCGGAGCTGATCGGGATTTTTACTCCAACGTAATGCCTGAACAGCAGAACGTCGGCATCATGATTTGCAGTGGTTTCAGATGCGAGTGAAGAAAAACCAGCCGCCTCTATGTCCGCTAACCCGATACCAACGCCCCGTTTCCCTTTGGAAACTCAGTGCCGACTAGTCACCTTGAGAACGTCGGTGTAAGTCATGCGAATGCTTTGCCCGACTTTCAAGTCTTTCAATTTCGCCTGAATCTCTGGTCTTACAACGTCAACAACCTTAGTACCCCCCACTGCATTTTCAAAAGTCAGTTGATTGTCCTGCAGGTCGATGTTGGTTATTTTCAATTGCAAGCGAACCAGTCGGTAAGCTTCCCCTCCTGGATTCGGGTTGCTCTGAGTAGCACGCACGGCACCCACCGTTTCTTCATTTTCTGGCAGGCCCTGTTGAATGTCGGTGTCCAGGTCAGCCGCCACCGAGTGAATGACTTCAACGTTGACCTGATCGCCTACTTTCAAGTTGGCCAGATCTTTGGCGCGGTCGGTAAGTTGAACGTGGACTGGGTGTCCCTGCGGCCCTTCCACGACGATCTGGTGCTTGGCGGCGTCAACGGCCAGAACGGAGGTCACCACTTGATCCTCTATCACGTCAGACGCTATCGGGATTTCTGCAGCGACTGCGGTGAAGCTAACGGCAGTCAGCACCATGGAGACTGCCAAGGTTTTGTTCAGTGCACTCAATTTCATTGGTTTTTCCCTTTTGAGTTAATCAAGGAATCGGCACGGGGTGTAAAAAAAGCCGTTGGCTCCGAAGGCGGGGGACTGCCGAGGAATTGCCATATCGGTCAGCCCGCAACAGGAAAAAATTCTTATACCGCCACTAGAAGGTAGGCTAATAAAGCCGAGTGCACCGACATTGTTGGTGCCGTAGCCGCAACAGCTAAACGGCAGCAGCATGACTGGCTCTAACGCTATACAGTTTCGTATATTTCGAGACTCAATTTCCCAAGAGGAAAACCTTTACTCGCGGGTGCTGCCCGAGGCGCAACGCAATGTGGAGTGCCTGCCCGGCTGGAGTGTTCGGGGCCTGTTGGCGCCAGCGGTCCCGGAACATTTGATGCTGACCATCTGCCCGGCGACCCGGCCCTGCACCGATCCGGGTTGACAGATGGCGCACATCACCGGGTTCAGATGCGGATTTGAGCCGCTGGCTTGACGTCGATACGCGCCACTGAACCGGTCAGGTGCGCCAGATCCTTGTTGTGCTCAGCGATAATGTCTTCGGCGGTCAAGCTACCGTTGTCGACAGTGGAATGCGCGTCTGCTGCCAACTCCACGTCGTAGCCCAATTTCAGAGCCTGACGTACGGTCGCGTTGATGCAGCAGTCGGTTTGCAAACCACAGATGATCAGACGCTCGACGTCCTCTCTTGGCAGCAGCTTTTCCAGATGGGTCTGGTAGAAGGAATCCGGGGCGGTTTTGCGTACGTAATGATCGGTGGGCTCGGTGTCCAGATTATTGGCCAGCTTCCAGCCGTCGCTGCCGTAGGCCAGCGGACCGCCCTCTTCCTCATGCTGTATGAAAACGACCGGCACCTTGGCTATCCGGGCTCGGGTGCTGAGGTGGTTGATGCTTTCGATAACTCGGTAGATCTCAAAGCACTCGTACTCGCCAGAGCACAGTGCCTGCTGGACGTCGATGATTAATAGTGCGGTGGTCATGATTCCTTCCTTGAACATTCAGTGAGTCAGGGGGACGAAAATATATCCGTCCCCTTGCAAACACAATCTCTAGTAGCCGAGTGACAACCCGGTGTTTCGACGGGGGTCATTGGCGCCGTAGAAGCGGTTTTTGCCGACTGGTTTACCTTCCAGCGAAGGAGCGCCAACCAGGATCGCCGCGACGTGATTGGCGTCCTGTGGCCCGGCAAACTTATGCCCCCAGCTTTCGAGGATCTTCACCGTGTCCGGGCTGGTGGTGAAGGTCTCCAGGTTGGTTTCTTCCGGCAACCATTGCTGGTGGAAACGTGGCGCATCGACCGCTTCCTGGATGTTCATGCCGTAGTCGATCACGTTGAGCATGGTCAGCAAGGTGGCGGTAATGATACGACTGCCGCCGGGGGTGCCGACGACCATCACGACCTTGCCGTCCTTGGTGACGATGGTCGGGCTCATCGACGATAGCGGCGCTTTGCCGGGCGCGATGGCGTTAGCCTCCCCTTGCACCAGACCGTACATGTTCGGCACACCGATTTTCGAGGTGAAGTCGTCCATTTCGTCGTTGAGGATGACCCCGGTTTTGCTGGCCATGACGCCGGCGCCGAACCAGTCGTTTAGGGTGTAGGTCATCGACACCGCGTTGCCCCATTTGTCGACGATGGAGAAGTGCGTGGTGTTGCTGCCCTCATGCGGCGCTACGCCGGGTTTGATGTCGCGGGACACGCCGGCCTTTTGCGGCTGGATCGCGGCGCGCAGTTGGGTGGCGTAGTTTTTATCCAGCAGGTGCGCGATCGGGTTTTTCACGAAATCCGGGTCGCCGAGGTAGCTGTTGCGGTCCACATATGCGTGGCGCATCGCTTCGATCTGATAGTGCATGCCTTGGGCCGAGTGGTAGCCCAGGTCTTTCATCGGGTAACCGTCGAGGATGTTCATGATCTCGCAGATCACCACCCCGCCGGAGCTTGGCGGCGGTGCCGAGACCACGTGATAGCCACGGTAATCGCACTCGATGGGCGCCAGTTCGCGGGTTTTGTATTGGTCGAGGTCGGCCTGGGTGATGATGCCTTTGTTGGCCTGGCTGGAGGTGACGATGGCATCAGCGACCCAGCCTTTGTAGAAACCGTCGGCGCCCTTGCCTGAGATTTCCCGCAGGGTTTTGGCCAGGTCCTTCTGCACCAGCTTTTGCCCGACCTGCATCGGCTCGCCATTGCTCAGGAAGATCGAGCCGGAGTCCTTCATGTCTTTCTTGAACACATCGGTCGCGTAGTCGAGCAAATCGACATCGCCCTGCTCCAGGACAAAACCGTCTTCGGCCAGTTTGATCGCCGGGGCGATCACTTCCTTGCGCGGCTTGGTGCCGTATTTGCTCAGGGCCAGTTCCATGCCGGACACGGTCCCCGGCACGCCGACGGCCAGGTGGCCGCGGGTACTGAGGTCGGGGATGACATTACCTTCTTTGTCCAGGTACATGTTGGCGGTGGCGGCCAGCGGGGCTTTTTCACGGAAGTCGAGGAACGTCTTGCGCCCGTCCGCCAGCTGAATGGTCATGAAACCGCCGCCACCGAGGTTGCCCGCTGCGGGATAGACCACCGCCAGCGCGTACGCCACCGCGACCCCCGCATCCACGGCGTTGCCGCCGTTCTTGAGCACATCGACCCCCACCTGGGAGGCCAGGTGCTGGGCCGTGACCACCATGCCGTTTTCGGCCGCGACGGGAGCGACGGAGGCGGCGTGGGCAGTCAGGCAGCTAAGCGCCAAGGAGGTCGCAATGAGCGATTTGGCAAAAGGTTCATACTTCATGAGTCGGTCTCTTTTTGTTTTTAGGGTATGAAAAAAGTAGAGAAAACGTTCAAGAGCAGAAGGCAGTATGGCTGGAATTACACATTGCGCCTCCCCGTCCAGGCAGTATGCTGAGGCTCTATTTGGCTTGCGCGGAGTCCGCCAGCATGACCTACACCTTCACCACCCTGCCGTCTCCAGTCGGCGAACTGAAGCTGGTGGCGAAAGAGGGAAGACTGGCAGCCATCCTCTGGGAAAACGACAAACCGAACCGGGTGCGAATGGGACCGATGCACGAAGCGTCGGACAACCCGGTCCTGGTGCGTGCCGTTCAGCAGTTGCAGGAATACTTTGCCGGCACCCGAAACTCGTTCGATCTGGAACTGGAGTTTGCCGGGACGGATTTTCAGAAGAAGGTCTGGCAGGCCCTGCTGACCATCCCGTTCGGCGAGACACGCAGCTACAGCCAGATTGCCGAACAGATCGGCAACCCGAGCGCGGTTCGGGCGGTGGGCGCGGCGAATGGCAAAAACCCGATCTCGATCGTTGCACCCTGCCATCGGGTGATCGGCGCCTCGGGCAAGCTCACCGGGTTTGCCGGCGGATTGGAAGCGAAAGAGCGGTTGCTGACGCTTGAAGGGTGCGAGTGGTCAGGCGCCAGCCGAATGGGTGATCTGTTTTGATGGGGGCTTATTCAGCCGAGAAAAAGTTCTTCATCGCCGCGTACTGCAGCAGCATGATGGTCTTGGCGTCGCAGATCTCCCCGCGATAAAACGCGTTAAGTGCCTCATCGAAGGCCCACTCCAGCACTTCCAGTTCTTCGGTCTCTTCCTCCAGCCCACCGCCCTCGCTGACTTTCGACGCGGCGTCGTACTCGGCAATAAAGAAGTGCAGCTTTTCAGTGACCGAGCCAGGGCTCATATACGACTCGAAGACCTTCTGCACATGGTGCACGCGGTAACCGGTTTCTTCCTCGGCTTCGGCGCGGATGCGCTCTTCCGGCGCCGCCCCTTCGAGCAACCCGGCGGCCACTTCAATCAGCAAGCCGTCATGGCCGTTGACGAACACCGGAAGACGGAACTGGCGGGTCAGCACGACAGTGCGCTTTTCGCGGTTGAACAACAGAATCGCCGCGCCGTTGCCCCGATCGTAAACTTCGCGGGTCTGGCGTTGCCAGTCACCGTTGTTGCGCTGATAGTCAAAAGTGATTTTCTTCAGCAAATACCAGTCGTGGGACAACACCTGGGATTCGATTATGTTGACCCGTTCGGCTGTGTTCGCCATGGCACCGCATCCTTTTTTTTCGTCAGAGGTGCCTATGGTAGGCGAAAACGAAAACCAGGAGCGACACGCAACGCTTCAGGACAATTGAGCCTTATATTCCTTCACATACTGGCCGGCGAGTGTTTCTTTCTGTTTGTCATCGAGCAGTTTGCCGGCCATCTGGAAGAACTTCTGCTCTTCCTCTTTCAGGTGGTGATGAACCTTCTCGGCCAACTTCTTCGCGGTCGCCAGCCACGCCGGGCTGGACATCTCGGTCTCGTCCAGTTGCTCCATCATTTCGTCCATTTCGTGGTGCTCGGCGATGGCGTGGCGGCTCAGGTCGACGCCGTTGTCGAACTCCATCAGCGGAATATAGAAATGCCGCTCCTCGGCGGTTTCGTGGGCCTGGAGTTCGGACTTCAGTTGTTTGTAAGCCTCGACCCGCTCCGGGGTGTCGCCACTGGTTTTGATGAGCGCATCGGCATAGCGGCGTTGGCGCTCGTGGCTTTCACGCAAGGCTTCGAAAATATTCACGGGGGTGTCCTCATTGGCCGCGTTCTGAAGTGACGCTGCTTAGGCTAGACCTCCGCGCGACGGCGACGGTTCCACAATTACCGCGAGCACGCTAGGCTGGCGGATCATTGCCAACAGGATGTCGCTCATGACCCTGCGAATCGAACAGTCGCAAAACCCCACGGATGCAGAACGTGAGGCGATCCTCATACCGCTGCGTGCCTACAACACCGCGCAGGCTGGCCCGGGCAATCCGCAACCGCTGGCGTTGCTGGTGCGCGATGACAACGGCGAGATTCTCGGCGGGTTGTATGGCCGGTTCTTTTACCAGTGGTTGTTCATCGAGTTGCTGTCGGTGCCCGAACAGGCACGGGGACACGGTTTGGGCTCAAAACTGATGCAGATGGCTGAAGACCTGGCACGGGAAAAGGAATGCGTCGGGATCTGGCTGGACACCTTCGACTTTCAGGCGCCGGCGTTTTACAAACGACTCGGTTACAGCGAGCTCGGCCAGATTGCCGACTACCCGCCGGGCCACAAGCGCCATTTCTTCCAGAAACGCCTGATAGATTGAACACCACACAAAACCCCGTGGGAGCGAGCCTGCTCGCCCCCACAGGGGGTATTGCGTCAGCCTTGGATCAGAGGCAAGTCGCCAACGCCGCCAAACGGCGCTTGGCCACAAAATCATCATGCTGCGCGTAGTAACTGATCACGGTGCCGGACGCATCGGTGGTCACGTCGATAAAGGATTCCGCCGACCGCGTGTAAACGGTCGAACCGCCCTTTTTACCCGGCTGTAAATACGCGCCGGCATCCACACCGAACACCGCCTCGTCCTGCCATGAAAATTGCACGCATTGGGCCACGACCATTTCCGGCTTGTTCGAGTTCAGGGTTTTGTACGGGGGCTTGGTGCGAGCATCGTCCATCACCGAGCCCGCGCATCCCGCCAGCAACGTTACAGCCAGCGCCACCATCAGAATTCGCATTACGTTCGCTCATCAAGAAAAAGCGGACTGTATCACCGTGGCGCGGCGATTCGTTCTGCTTTACTGCATTTATACCGCGACACCGCGTAACGATTCGCGCACCCTGTCGCGCCATAAACACCGCCTTTTTCTGGAAGCCCCCATGACACCCAACGCCGAATTCTACAAACCAACCCCTGAATACGCCGACAAGCTGATCAGCCAGATTGGCCAGACGCCGTCCTGGATTGCCAAGCGCATTGGTGTCACCGACAAGCGCATCCGTTACATCCTCGACGGCGAACGCACCGTCAAAGGCGAGACCACGCCGATCAAGATGACCTACACCGAGCAGTTCGCCCTCGAATGCCTGGCCGCCGCGGCCAAGGCCAGCAAGAAACAATCTTCGTAACCCGTTATCAAGGAGCGACCATGGCGGCAACCGAACAGCAATTCGAGCAGGCGCTGAAGAAGTTTCTCGATGAGCACCCTGAACTGCGCCACGAACTCGACAACCTCAACCCGCTGCTGGCCCAGGTCAAGGGTGAGACGACGGCGCAGTACCGTGAAGAGCGATTGCATGAAGCCTTCGAAGCCGAGGCCGAGCGTCAGGGACTGTTCGCCTGGGAGCTGACGCTGCTTCTGACGGCTGCCACGCCACAAGACTACGAGGCCCATCGCCGGGAGGTGCACAAGGAAGTTGCGGAGATGGCCGGCATGGACTGGCTGGACTATTGCGAGTTATACGGGATAGAACCGTAACCCCTGCACAAGGATGCCCTCACAGATGCTGCCTTCCGCCTCATCGACCCACGCCAGCCCCGGCCACCTGCAAACGCAGAAGTGGCGCGGGCGCATCGGTATGACGCTGGTGGCCATGCTCTCGGTCCTCGCCGGCATGACCGACGCCATCGGCTTTATGGCCAGCGGTGATTTCGTCTCGTTCATGAGCGGCAACACCACACGCCTCGCCGTCGCCATCAGTGTCGGCGATCTGGGGCTGACCGGGCGATTGCTGCTGCTCGTGGCCACGTTCGTCGTCGGCAACGCCTTGGGCATCATCGTCAGCCGCCTCGGCGGGCGACGGGCGCTGCCGTTGATGCTGACCATCGCCGCGCTGCTGTGCGCGGCCGCTACCTGGCCATACGACGAACAATTGCCCGCGCTGCTGGCGGCGATCATTGCCATGGGCATGCTCAATGCTGCGGTCGAGGAAGTAAACGGACTGCCGGTCGGCCTGACCTATGTCACGGGCGCGCTGTCGCGCTTCGGACGGGGGCTGGGGCGCTGGATGCTCGGCGAACGGCGCAATGGCTGGAGGGTGCAGTTGATCCCCTGGACCGGGATGTTCGCCGGGGCGGTGCTTGGGGCGGTGCTGGAACAGCATTTGGGGCTTCAGGCGTTGTTTGCCAGCGGATTGCTGGCGGGGGTGGTGGGGGTCGTGTCGTTGAAGATTCCGCGGCGGTGGCAGTTGGGGTATATGCCTCGCTGATTCAGGTGTTGCCTGCGCGCGATGAGGCCCGCAAAGACAACATCGATTTAGCCCCCTCAGCGATAAAGCTTTATCATGGCCGCAGTTTCGCTGATCGAGTCCGTCATGAAGTTCGCTATCGCGCTGTTTTCCGCCGCCCATGCGCCCTCCTCGCGCCGCGCCCTGTTGTTTGCCCAGGCTGCGCTGGCCGGTGGGCATGAGATTGTCCGGCTGTTTTTCTATCAGGACGGCGTCTACAACGCGTCCGACAGTGTAGTCACCCCGCAAGATGAACTGGACCTGCCCAAGCAATGGCGCGCGTTTGTCAGCGAGCATCAACTGGACGGCGTCGTGTGTATTGCCGCCGCCCTGCGCCGTGGTGTGTTGAACGAAGAAGAAGCCGGGCGTTATCAGCGCGCCGCCGTTGCCGTGAGCTCGCCATGGGAATTGTCCGGTCTCGGCCAGTTGCACGACGCGGTGCAGGACGCTGACCGCCTGATCTGTTTCGGAGGCGCGTGAGATGCCCAAATCCTTGCTGATTATCAGCCGTCAGGCGCCATGGTCCGGGCCGAATGCCCGCGAAGCACTGGACATCGTGCTGGCTGGCGGCGCCTTCGATCTGCCGATCGGCCTGCTGTTTCTCGATGACGGGGTGTTTCAGCTCGCCGCGAAACAGGACGCCAAGGCGCTGCAACAAAAAGACCTGAGCGCCAATCTGCAAGCCTTGCCGATGTTTGGTGTCGAGGAATTGTTCGTCTGCGCTGACAGCGCCGCGGAACGTGGGCTGGCCCCTTCCACGTTCTCGCTGGAGGAAGCCAAGGCACTGACCGCCCACGACATCACCGCCCTTATTGACCGTTACGACCAGGTGATCACCCTCTGATGTCGACTTTGCATGTGTTGTCTCATTCCCCGTTCGGCGACGACCGCCTGACCAGTTGTTTGCGCGTGATCGGCGCCAACGATGCGCTGCTGCTGAGCGGCGACGCGGTGTATGCCCTGCAACCCGGCACCGCACCGTTCAGCGCGCTGAAGACTCGCGGCCTGACGCTGTTCGTACTGGCCGAAGACATTCAAGCCCGCTCCATCGCAACGCCAGACTGGGCCAAGGCCATCGACTACCCGGCCTTCGTCGAGCTGTCGATTCACTATGACAAGGTCAACAGCTGGCTATGAATTCCCTGACAGTCGGCGCTCGCGCCATCGCGTTGGACAAGGACGGGTTCCTGGTTGAACTAAGCGACTGGTCCGCTGATGTGGCCAGCGCCCTCGCCGCTGCCGAAGACATCGAGTTGAGCCCCGAGCATTGGGAAATCCTCGAACTGCTGCGCCGTTTCTACGACGAATTCCAACTGTCGCCGGCCACCCGCCCGCTGATCAAATACACCGCGTTGAAGCTCGGCCCGGAAAAAGGCAACAGCCTGCACCTGAACCGACTGTTCAAAGGCACCCCTGCCAAACTCGCCGCGAAACTGGCGGGCCTGCCCAAACCGACGAATTGCTTATGACCGACTTCCCAGCGCTGATCCTCGAAACACCCGCCGAGCACCCGTTCGCCCCGTTCGTGCGAATCCTCGGCAAAGGCAAACGCGGCGCCCGCGACCTGACACGTGACGAAGCCCGCGAGGCCATGGGCATGGTGCTCGACGACAAGGTCGAAGACACCCAGCTCGGCGCGTTTCTGATGCTGCTTCGGCACAAGGAAGAAAGCGCCGAGGAAATGGCCGGTTTCACCGAAGCCCTGCGTGAACGTTTGCAGCCTCCCGTCTTGAATGTCGATCTCGATTGGCCGACCTACGCCGGCAAAAAGCGTCATCTGCCCTGGTACCTGCTGGCAGCCAAGTGCCTGGCACAGAACGGCGTACGCATTTTCATGCACGGCGCAGGCGCGCACACGGCCGGGCGGCTGTACAGCGAACAACTGCTGGAAGGACTCGGGATTCCGCTGTGCCGTAACTGGCAACAGGTCGGCGCGGCACTGGATAACGGCGGCCTGGCGTTCATGCCGCTGGTGGATTGGGCGCCGCAACTGCAGCGCATGATCGACCTGCGCAACACTTTGGGCCTGCGCTCGCCGATCCATTCCCTGACGCGCATCCTCAATCCGTTAGGCGCCCGTTGCGGTTTGCAAAGTATTTTCCATCCTGGCTATCAGGCCGTGCACCGTGACGCCAGCGGCTTGCTGGGCGACACTGCGATTGTGGTGAAGGGCGACGGTGGTGAGATCGAGATCAACCCGGACGCCGACAGTCACTTGTACGGCACCACCGGCGGTGAAAGCTGGGACGAAGAGTGGCCGCAGCTGTCGACCCAGCGTCACGTCAAACCCGCCGCCCTCGACCCTGAGCATATGAAGGCCGTGTGGCGCGGCGATGTGGTCGACAGCTACCCGCAAATGGCCCTGATTTCGACCATGGCCCTGGCGCTGCGCGGGCTCGGTCAAACGCGTGACCAGGCGTTTGAAACAGCCCAACAGTATTGGGATGCACGCGACAGATCGATTTAACCGATCATATCTGCCCAACCTTTGCGCTATTTGTTCGAACTCATGGGCATAGACTCCTCTCCAACGATTTATTGGGTTTGAGGAGTCTTGATCATGGGTTTATTAGTCGAAGGCCGCTGGCAGGACCAGTGGTACGAAAGCGGCAAAGACGGCGCCTTCCAGCGTGAACAGGCGCAACGCCGCAACTGGGTGACCACCGATGGCAGGCCCGGCTTGACCGGTGTCGGTGGCTTTGCCGCCGAAGCCGGCCGCTATCACCTCTACGTGTCCCTCGCCTGTCCATGGGCCCACCGCACACTGATCCTGCGCAAACTCAAAGGCCTCGAAAACCTCATCGACGTGTCGGTGGTCAGTTGGCTGATGCTGGAAAACGGCTGGACCTTCGACCAGAGCCTGGGCTCCACCGGCGACCAGCTCGATCACCTCGACTTCATGCACCAGCGCTACACCGCCGACACCGCCAATTACACCGGCCGCGTCACCGTGCCGGTGCTGTGGGACAAACAGCAGAACCGCATCGTCAACAATGAATCGGCAGAGATCATCCGCATGTTCAACAGCGCTTTCGATGAGCTGACCGGCAATGACCTGGATTTCTACCCAGAGCCGCTGCGTGGTGAGATTGATGCGCTGAACGAGCGGATTTACCCGGCGGTGAACAACGGCGTGTACCGCGCCGGGTTTGCAACGTCGCAACACGCTTATGAAGAAGCGTTCGATGGTTTGTTTGAGGAACTGGATCGATTGGAGCAGCTGTTAGGCGCCAATCGATACCTGGCCGGCGAATACCTGAGCGAAGCGGATATTCGGCTGTTCACCACGCTGATTCGTTTTGACGCGGTGTACCACGGGCACTTCAAGTGCAACCTGCGGCGCATTGCCGATTATCCGAACCTGTCGAACTGGCTGCGCGAGATTTACCAGTGGCCGGGGATAGCCGAGACGGTGAGTTTTGAGCACATCAAGAATCACTATTACGGCAGCCACAAGACCATCAACCCGACCGGGATTGTGCCGAAAGGGCCGGCACAGGACTTCACGGTGGCGCATGATCGGGCGCGGTTGAGCGGGAAAGGGGTTTGGCGCAAAGCCTGAGGTTTGTGCTGAATTTGGAGGCCCCATCGCGAGCAAGCTCGCTCCCACAGGGGATGTGTGAACGACACAGATCCAATGTGGGAGCGAGCTTGCTCGCGATGGCGACAACACGGTATTCAGACCTGCGCCTGAGCACCCTCAAACCAAGCCAGTTTCTCGCGCAGCTGGACCACTTCCCCAACAATCACCAACGTCGGCGCATGCACTTCATGCTCCGCCACCAGCCGTGGCAGGTCCGCCAACGTACCGGTAAACACCCGCTGATTGACCGTGGTGCCCTGCTGAATCAACGCCGCCGGGGTATCCGCTCCGCGACCGTGCTTGATCAACTGTTCGCAGATGATCGGCAAGCCCACCAGGCCCATGTAGAACACCAGCGTCTGCGCCGGCGCGACGAGGTCGGCCCACGGCAGATCGCTGGAGCCGTCCTTCAAATGCCCGGTGACAAACCGCACCGACTGCGCGTAATCACGATGGGTCAGCGGAATCCCGGCATATGCCGCGCAACCACTGGCTGCCGTGATCCCCGGCACCACCTGGAACGGAATGCCGTGGGCTGCCAGTTCTTCGATCTCTTCACCACCGCGACCGAAGATGAACGGGTCACCGCCCTTCAACCGCACCACCCGCTTGCCAGCCTTGGCCAGATCGACCAGTTGCTGGTTGATCTGATCCTGCGGTACAGCGTGATCGGCGCGACGCTTGCCGACGTAAATGCGCTCGGCATCACGACGACACAACTCAAGAATGGCGGGGGCCACCAAGCGGTCATACAGCACCACGTCGGCTTGCTGCATCAGGCGCAAGGCACGGAACGTCAGCAGGTCGGGATCACCCGGCCCTGCCCCGACCAGGTACACCTCGCCAGTCGTGACATCCGCTTCGCCGTCGATTTTCGCCTGCAACAGACGCTCGGCTTCGGCGCCCTGGCCGGCCAGTTGCCGGTCAGCGATCGGCCCTTGAAATACGTCCTCCCAGAAGCCGCGACGCTGCTGCACATCCGGAAACAGGCCTTTGACCTGATGGCGAAAACGCGCCGCCAAACCAGCCAGTTGGCCGTAGGTAGAAGGAATCCAGGTTTCAATTTTGGCGCGAATCAGCCGCGCCAGCACCGGCGCATCGCCGCCGCTGGACACCGCGATAATCAGCGGGGAGCGATCGACAATCGCCGGAAAGATCACGCTGCACAGGGCTGGCGCGTCCACGACGTTGACCGGCACACACCGCCGATGGGCATCGGTGGACACTTGCGCGTTCAACGGCTCGTCGTCGGTGGCGGCAATGATCAGTCCGCAACCGTCCAGATCCGTTTCGACATAACCCCGTAACAGGCACTCGCCGCCGCTGCCGGCCACCAGTTCGCGCAGTTGCGGTTCGATTTCAGGTGCAACCACCCGCAGCAGCGCACCGGCATCGGCCAGCAGGCGGGATTTGCGCAAGGCAATCTCCCCCCCACCGACAACCAACACACGACTGCCGCGCAGGTTGTGAAACAGCGGCAGATAGTTCATTTAGCCGATGACCTCAAGGCCACCCATGTACGGCTTCAGCACGTCAGGCACACGGATCGAACCGTCGGCTTGCTGATAGTTTTCCAGCACCGCCACCAGGGTACGACCGACTGCCAGGCCGGAGCCGTTGAGGGTGTGAACCAGTTCCGGCTTGCCGGTTTCCGGGTTGCGGAAACGCGCTTGCATGCGACGGGCCTGGAAATCGCCGCAGTTGGAGCACGACGAAATCTCGCGGTACTTGTCCTGGCTCGGAATCCACACTTCGAGGTCGTAAGTCTTGACTGCGCTGAAGCCCATGTCGCCGGTGCACAGTGCCAGCGTGCGGTAAGGCAGCTCCAGCAGTTGCAGGACTTTCTCGGCGTTGGCGGTCAGGCCTTCCAGCGCTTCCATCGAGGTCGACGGCTCAACGATCTGGACCATTTCAACTTTGTCGAACTGGTGCTGACGGATCATGCCACGGGTGTCACGACCCGACGCACCGGCTTCGCTGCGGAAGCATGGGGTGTGGGCCACAAACTTGATCGGCAGCAGTTTCGAATCAACGATCTCGCCAGCGACGATGTTGGTCAGCGACACTTCGGCGGTCGGGATCAGGTACAGATCGGCTTCGCCTTCGCGCGCGATCTTGAACAAGTCTTCTTCGAACTTCGGCAATTGACCGGTGCCTTGCAGCGCTGGCGCCTGGACCAGATACGGTGTGTACGCCTCTTCGTAGCCGTGCTCGTTGACGTGCAGGTTGATCATGAACTGCGCCAGGGCGCGGTGCAGACGGGCAATCGGGCCACGCAACAGGGCGAAACGCGCACCGGACAATTTCGCGGCGGTTTCGAAGTCCAGCCAGCCGAATTTCTCGCCCAAGGCCACATGGTCCTGAACCGGGAAATCGAAGGCGGTCGGGGTGCCCCAGCGGCGGACTTCGACGTTGCCGTCTTCGTCTTCGCCAATCGGCACCGATTCGTGCGGCAGGTTCGGGATGCCCAGCAGGATCGAATCCAGATCGGTCTGGATCGCGTCCAGTTCGACTTTACCGGCGCTCAATTCGTTGGCCATGCGCTCGACGTCGGCCATCAGTGGCGCGATGTCTTCGCCGCGCTGCTTGGCCTGACCGATGGATTTGGAACGGGCATTACGCTCAGCCTGCAGTGCTTCGGTGCGGGTCTGGACGGTCTTGCGCTGTTCTTCCAGCGCTTCGATGCGCGCAACATCCAGCGTGTAGCCACGGGATGCCAGGCGGTCCGCTACGTCCTGAAGGTTGCTACGTAACAGTTTGGAATCGAGCATGTCGGTTTCTCGTTTATCAAAGTTTGGTCAAGGACAGGCCAGCCCAGGTGGCAAGCAGCCCGCCGAATACGCTGAGCGTCGCATAGCCCAGGGCCAGCGGCACTTGCCCGCTTTCCAGCAGGCGCACCGTATCCAGTGAAAAGGATGAAAAAGTCGTCAGCCCTCCGAGGAAGCCGACGATCAACCCGGCACGCACCTCAAGCGGCACCTCCGGGCGAATCAAAAACAGACCGTAAAGAACGCCGATCAGCAAACAGCCCACGATATTAACGGCCAGCGTCGCGGTATAGAAGTGCCGCGGCCAATTAGCATTGATCCAGTTTCCGGTAGCAAAACGTAACAGCGTGCCGGCGACACCGCCGATGGACACCGCGATGACCAATGGAATCACTATTTTCTCCGCTGCCGAGGGCTTAGACGGTCAAGTTGGGCGAGGTGATTGAGTTTCTCGCCGATCTTCAATTCCAGACCACGCGGCACCGGTTGATAGAACGGCTGCGGTTCGAGCTCTTCCGGGAAGTAGTCTTCGCCCGCGGCGTAGGCATCCGGTTCATCGTGGGCGTAACGGTATTCGTCGCCGTAACCGAGTTGCTTCATCAATTTGGTCGGGGCATTGCGCAGGTGCAGGGGCACTTCCAGCGAACCGTGTTCGGTGGCGCTGCGCATCGCGGCCTTGAAACCCATGTACACCGCGTTACTTTTTGGCGCGCAGGCCAGATACGTGATGGCCTGGGCCACTGCCAATTCGCCTTCGGGGCTGCCGAGGCGCTCCTGCACTTCCCACGCGGCCAGGCACAGGCTCAGGGCGCGCGGGTCAGCATTACCGATGTCTTCGCTGGCCATGCGCACCACGCGCCTTGCCAGGTACAGCGGATCGCAACCTCCGTCGATCATCCGCGCGAACCAATACAACGCCCCGTCGGGATTGGAGCCGCGCACCGATTTATGCAGCGCGGAAATCTGGTCGTAGAACGCTTCGCCGCCCTTGTCGAAACGCCGACGGGTATCGCCGAGCAGACTTTGCAGGAGATCGACACCGACCTCGCTGTTGTCTTCGGCCAGGTCCGAGGCGTTTTCCAGCAGATTGAGCAGCCGTCGGCCATCGCCATCGGCGGCGGACAACAGCATCTGGAAGCCTTCATCGCTGAGCGTCAGTTGGCGCTTGCCCAGGCCACGCTCTTCGGTCAAGGCGCGATGCACCAGTTTGCGCAGGGCCGCTTCGTCGAGGCTCTTGAGCACATAAACGCGAGCCCGGGAGAGCAAGGCGTTGTTGAGTTCGAACGAGGGGTTTTCGGTGGTCGCGCCGATGAAAATCAGCGTGCCGTCTTCAACGTACGGCAGGAACGCGTCCTGCTGGGACTTGTTGAAGCGGTGCACTTCGTCGACAAACAAAATGGTGCGTTTGCCGTACTGCCCGGCCTGTTGCTTGGCGATTTCCACCGCCTGACGGATTTCTTTCACGCCGGCCAGCACCGCCGAGACCGTTTCGAAGTGCGCATCGGAGACTTCCGCCAGCAACCGCGCCAGGGTGGTTTTACCCACGCCTGGCGGGCCCCAGAAAATCATCGAATGCAGGGCACCCTGCTCCAGCGCTTCGCGCAAAGGCTTGCCGCGAGCGAGCAGGTGTTCCTGACCGACGTATTCGTCCAGATTGGCCGCACGCAGGCGGGCGGCCAAGGGCTGAGCAATCGGGGCGCTGCGAAACAGGTCCATCACTACTTGCAAAACCTCACTACTTGAACACAGCAGGCCCCTGTGGGAGCGAGCTCCCACAGGTATTGCGGTTTATTCCTGGATCACGTCCGCCCCTTTAGGGATATCGAACTTGAACTTGGACGCCGGGATCGGCTCGTTAGCCTTCACGCCAGTGAACAGGATATTGGTGCGCTGACCGACGCTGTCGATCAGTTGCATGTCATTGACCAGACCGTTACGGAACGACAGGCGCAGGCTGTCAAACAGGGTGTCCTTGGTTTTCGGCTTCAGGGTGAAGTCGATCACGCCACCGGCTTCCTTGGCGCTGATGTCAAAGCTCTGGCTGATCTTGGACACGTCACCGGACAGCAGCAGAGCCGGGGTCTGGGTCAGACGCATGTCGAGGGTCTTGATAGTGACCTGCTCCAGATCCGGGTCCCACAGCGTGACCTTCTTGCCGTCGGACACCATGGTTTGTTCAGCCGGGGCATTGGTGTGCCAGTAGAACAGGCCCGGGCGCTGCAACGACATGTCGCCAGCCGTTTCCTGCAATTGTGTGCCACTGCCATCAAGCGTCAGTTGGGAAAAGCGTGCGGTCAATGTCTGGGATTTTTCCAGCAATTGGGTCAGGCGCGCCACGTCCTTGTCATCGGCGTGGGCCGAGAGCGTGGTCAAAGCCAGTACTGGCAGCAACAGCATGCGGATAAGACGCATGGGAGTCCTCTTGATATTCGTGGGGGGTGCGAGTGGCGCGTCACTGCGCCACCCTGATTCAAATCAGTCGCGCACCGGGCCAGGGGCCAGGACTTCACGCGAACCGTTGGTGTTCATGGACGTCACGACCCCGGCCATTTCCATGGCTTCGATCATGCGTGCGGCGCGGTTGTAGCCGATCTTCAGTTTGCGCTGAACCGCCGAGATGGAGGCACGACGGCTTTCGAGGACGAACTGCACCGCTTCGTCGTAGAGCGCATCGGTTTCAGCATCATCGTCGCCACCACCGCCGCCATTCTCAAAGCCGCTACCGGCCTCTTCGACGCCGGCAAGGATGTCGTCGTTGTATTCCGGTGCGCCGCGCAGTTTCCAAGCCTCCACCACACGGTGAACCTCGTCATCGGACACGAACGCGCCGTGAACACGAATCGGCAGACTGGTGCCCGGCGGCATGTAGAGCATGTCACCGTGACCCAGCAATTGCTCGGCGCCGCCCTGGTCGATGATGGTCCTGGAGTCGATCTTGCTTGATACCTGGAACGCCATACGCGTCGGGATGTTCGCTTTGATCAGACCCGTGATCACGTCCACCGACGGACGCTGGGTCGCAAGGATCAAGTGGATACCGGCCGCACGCGCTTTCTGGGCGATACGGGCGATCAGTTCTTCAACCTTCTTGCCGACGATCATCATCATGTCGGCGAATTCGTCGACCACCACAACGATGGTCGGCAGCTTGGTCAACAGTGGCGCTTCGTCGTGAATGCTTTCGCGTTTGTACAGCGGGTCGGTCAGCGGTGTGCCGGCGTCCTGGGCTTCCTTGACCTTGGCGTTGAAGCCGGACAGGTTGCGGACGCCCATCTTCGCCATCAGTTTGTAGCGCCGCTCCATCTCCGCCACGCTCCAGCGCAGGGCGTTGGCCGCGTCCTTCATGTCGGTCACGACCGGGCACAGCAAGTGCGGGATGCCCTCGTAGATCGACAGCTCAAGCATTTTCGGGTCAATCATGATCAGCTTGGCGTCTTCCGGGCCGGACTTGAACAGAATCGACAGAATCATCGCGTTCACGCCCACCGACTTACCGGAACCGGTCGTACCGGCCACCAGCAAGTGAGGCATTTTTGCCAGGTCAGTGATGACCGGCTTGCCGCCGATGTCGTGGCCGAGGGCCAGGGTGACCGGCGACTTGAAGTTGTCGTACTCGGGAGTCGACAGCACTTCGGAGAAACGTACGATCTGCCGATCTTCGTTGGGAATCTCGATACCGACGGTGGTCTTGCCCGGGATCACTTCCACCACCCGCACGCTGGTCACGGCCAGGGAGCGCGCCAGGTCTTTCGCCAGGTTGGAAATGCGACTGACCTTGACGCCGGCCGCTGGTTGAATTTCGTACCGGGTAATAACCGGGCCCGGGTGAATCGAATCCACCGAGACTTCGACGCCGAATTCCTTGAGCTTGATCTCCAGCAAATGCCCCACTGCAGCCAGGGATTCGGGCGAGTAATTGAGTTGTTTCTTTTCCGCGGGGTCGAGAATCGAGATCGGCGGCAAGGTGCCTTCCACGGCACTGTCGACGAACAACGGCGCCTGCTTCTCTTTTTCCACACGCTGGCTTGGCGCAGCCGGTTTTGGCGGCGCGGGGGCGATAACGGGCGGCACCTGTTTTTCGCGTTCCGACATGTGCTTGCTCAGGGCCTGTTCGCGTTCGATCAAGCGTTCCTTGACCTTGGCCTGTTCGCGTTTGTCAGTGACGGTCGGTGCGACCACGTCCTGTACGCGGTCATCGACCTCACGCAGTTGTGCCACCAGTTGCTTGCGTTCGGTACGGGCCGCCCACCAGCGATTGGCCGCCCCCTGGAACAGTTCGAACAGGTCGAGCGTGATTTTGCCGGTGACGTCCATCACCTTGAACCATGACAGGTCGGTGAACACTGTCAGGCCGAACAGGAACAGCGCGATGAACAGCAGCGTGCTGCCCTGAATGTTCAGCGCGTTCTTGGCCAGGTCGCCAAGGCTTTCGCCTAACGCACCGCCAGCACCCGCCGGAAGACCGGTGGCGGCATGGAAATGGATGTGCGCCAACGCAGCGCCCGACAGCACCAGAAACACCAGGCCGATCAGGCGCCAGGAGAACAGCCAGCCGCTCCACTGCCACGGCTCATGGCGCTGACGGAAGATCTGATAGACCTTGACCGCGAGCAACAACGGGAAGATGTAGGCGAAGTAACCCAGCACCATGAACAGGATGTCGGCGCTGTAGGAGCCGGCGGGGCCGCCGAAATTCTGCACGTCATCGATTTTGCTGTTGTGGCTCCAGCCCGGATCGTCCTTGCCGTAAGTCAGCAAGGCCATCATCAGGAACAGGCACAAGGCGCCGATGGCGATCAATGCACCTTCCTTGAGCCGGTAGTGCAAATGCTGGCGCCAGAGCGGAACGACTGTTTTGGGTGCTGCGGTGGATTTCTTCAAAACGCTACTTTTCCTGCGCCTGAGGCGCGTCCATCTGTTGAATGACTATAAAAAACTGCCCAATCCAGGCAGGTAAAAAAGTGAACAGGCGCAACCGGGACTACTTTTAACACTGCACCCCGTCTTTTATAAATACGGTGCGCACTGCTTATTTTGTTACAACCCCCTTTGCACGCAGGCATTGTACGGGTTTGTTCGTCCGATAACAGGCGTGAAGCACTGGGTACAGCATAGCCAAAAGCGCCGGAACACAAGGTCAATTTGAGCATGCATTCTCTTTCGTGACAAAGGCTTATGAGGTGTTTTTATGAGCGAAGCGAAGCATTCACGCCTGATCATTCTGGGTTCCGGCCCTGCCGGTTACAGCGCAGCCGTGTATGCCGCCCGCGCCAACCTCAAACCCGTTGTCATTACCGGCATACAGGCAGGTGGCCAGCTCACCACCACCGTCGAAGTCGACAACTGGCCCGGTGATGCCGAAGGACTCACCGGCCCGGTGCTGATGGAACGCATGCAAAAACACGCCGAACGCTTTGACACAGAGATCGTTTACGACCACATCCATACCGCCAAGTTGCAACAGCGCCCTTTCGAACTGATTGGCGACGGCGGCACCTACACCTGCGACGCCCTGATCATCGCCACGGGCGCGTCAGCGCAATACCTGGGGTTGCCCTCGGAAGAGACGTTCGCCGGCAGAGGCGTTTCCGCCTGCGCCACCTGCGACGGCTTCTTCTACCGCAATCAAGTGGTGGCGGTAGTCGGGGGCGGCAATACCGCCGTTGAAGAAGCCTTGTACCTGTCGAACATCGCCAAGGAAGTCCATCTCATTCACCGCCGCGACAAGTTGCGCTCGGAGAAGATCCTCCAGGACAAGTTGTTCGAGAAAGCTGCCAACGGCAATATTCGCCTGCACTGGAATCAGAATCTGGATGAAGTGCTGGGCGATGCCAGCGGTGTGACCGGCGTCCGCCTGCGCGACAGCCAGACCGGCGAAACCCGTGAATTGGCGCTGGCCGGGGTATTCATTGCGATCGGCCACAAACCCAACACTGATCTGTTTATTGACCAACTGCCGATGCATGATGGTTATTTGCGGGTCAAAAGCGGCAACGAGGGCGACGCCACCGCTACCGTCATTCCCGGCGTGTTTGCCGCTGGCGATGTCGCCGATCACGTTTACCGCCAGGCTGTCACGTCCGCCGGGGCCGGCTGCATGGCCGCACTGGACGCTGAAAAATACCTCGACGACATTCCCGCCGTTTAACGGCACACTTTACGGCGGGCCCACCAGCCCGCCACCGCCCTCCCCTTCTGCAAGCCCGGATGCCATGCTGACTTGGTTACAACGCAATACCCTGACCTTTCCCCCGCTGGAAAAAGCCATGCGCGACCCCAACGGATTGCTGGCCGCGGGGGGCGATCTGTCTGCCGATCGCCTGATTCAGGCCTATCGCCACGGTTGCTTTCCATGGTTCTCCGAAGGCCAGCCGATTCTCTGGTGGTCACCGGATCCGCGCACGGTGTTGTTTCCCGACGAATTGCACGTTTCCCGCAGCCTGGGCAAATTACTGCGCCAACAGCGCTATCGAGTGACCTTCGATCAGGATTTCGCCGCCGTCATCCGTGCCTGCGCCGCCCCGCGTGATTACGCCGACGGCACCTGGATCACCCAAGCCATGCAGGACGCTTACATTGAACTGCACAGGCGTGGCCATGCGCATTCGGTGGAAGTCTGGGATCAGAACGAACTGGTCGGCGGGCTATACGGCCTGGCGATGGGTCAGTTGTTCTTCGGCGAATCCATGTTCAGCCGTGCCGACAACGCCTCCAAATTTGGCTTTGCCACCCTGGTGCAACATCTGAAAGACTCGGGTTTTGTGCTGATCGACTGTCAGATGCCGACCGATCATCTGCATAGCCTTGGTGCACGAGCGATCCCACGCCGCGAATTTGCCGGTTACCTGGCGCGGCATCTGGATCAACCCAACCGCGCCACATGGGTTTGCTGAGCGACTTTCGCGCGGGTGGCTTACACTTAATTAAAGTTTTTCCCGAGGGTTGATCATGACCGAGTTGGCGCGTTTGAAGTTCTATGCCACTCAGCCCCACTCTTGCAGCTATCTGCCAGATGAACAGGCCACGACCCTGTTTCTCGACCCTAGCCAGCCCATGGATGTGCATGTCTATGCAGATTTGTCTGAAATGGGTTTTCGGCGCAGCGGCGACCACCTTTACCGGCCTCATTGCCAGAACTGCAATGCGTGCGTCCCGGCGCGTATCCCCGTGGCGCAATTCACCCCTAATCGCCAACAGAAACGCATTTTCAAACGCAACGCCGACCTGCAGGTTCGCCCGGCGAGGGCGCAGTTCAGTGAAGAGTATTTCGATCTTTATCAGCGCTACATCGAACAGCGCCACGCTGATGGCGACATGTATCCACCGAGTCGCGATCAGTTCTCTACTTTCCTGGTGCGCGACCTGCCGTTCTCGCGCTTCTATGAATTTCGTCTCGAAGGGCGGCTGCTGGCGGTGGCCGTCACCGACTTACTGCCGAACGGTCTGTCGGCGGTGTACACCTTCTACGAACCGGCCGAAGAGCGCCGCAGCCTGGGACGTTTCGCGATTTTGTGGCAGATCGGCGAGACCCGGCGCCTTGGGCTGGAGGCTGTCTACCTCGGCTACTGGATCAAAAACTGCAAAAAGATGAGCTACAAGACCCAATATCGGCCAATCGAACTGCTGATTAATCAACGCTGGGTCATCCTGAACTAGAACCCCTTGGCTTAAACCCCATTTTTCGGGCACAATGCACGCCGCTTTTGCCTGGCGCAGTTGCACCGGGCCATTCATTGGACACCGAGGGCTTTACTGCATGTCGAAAGAAGACAGCTTCGAAATGGAAGGCACTGTCGTCGACACCCTGCCCAACACCATGTTTCGTGTGGAGTTGGAAAATGGGCACGTCGTAACCGCGCATATCTCCGGCAAGATGCGCAAGAACTACATTCGTATTCTTACCGGTGACAAAGTGCGCGTCGAGCTGACGCCCTATGACTTGAGCAAAGGGCGCATCACTTACCGCGCTCGCTAATCAAGTCAATACAAAACGCCCGGCTCTGCCGGGCGTTTTTGTTTGCCTGCGATTTGGTGGGGTCTTGGGTTTTGGGTTTTGGGTTTTGGGTATATATCCGTTGCTGCGGTGATGGCTGAATAGGGTTTCGCTCTTACAGCGAGTCCCTTTTTCAAACGCCAAAAAGTAAGCAAAAGGCTTTGCCCCGGCGTACGGCACTTCGCTAAAGCTCAGTGTTCCCTCGCTACGGTATCCATCAGGGGGCATCGCCTACGGCCTGCTTCGCGACGACCTCCTCTCGATGTGTGCGGCTTCGCCGCACGGCGCTACGCGCCTAACTCCCTGATGAACACCTATGCTCGGCCTGCCGAAGGGGCAAAAGATCAAAATCAAGATCACAATCAAGATCAACGTCAAGCAAAAGCCTAAGCGAGGGGCCGGACACTCGGGGCGAGACCTTTGGTTACTTTGGGCTGGGCCCGCACTCCGGCGCTTGCCAAAGTGACACGCCGTAAGGGCGGTACCATTAGCGGCCGTTACCGCAGCAACGGATATCCACCCAATCTAATAGAAAAAAAAAAGGCGCCCGAAGGCGCCTTTTCGCTTTACAGCCGTCAGGCCATTTCAGCCGTGGTCTCAAACTCGAAGGTCAGCTCGCCGTCCTTCAGATCGATATGCACCACGCCACCATGGTCCGCCAGCTCGCCAAAGAGAATCTCTTCGGCCAGTGGACGCTTGATCTTGTCCTGGATCAAACGCGCCATTGGGCGAGCGCCCATTGCCGTGTCGTAGCCACCCACTGCCAGCCACCCGCGTGCTGCATCTGTCACTTCGAGCTGTACGCGCTTGTCTTCCAGCTGCGCCTGAAGCTCGGTAAGGAACTTGTCCACCACGCTTTTGATGACCTCATGACTGAGGCGACCAAACTGGATAATGGTGTCCAGACGGTTGCGGAACTCTGGCGTGAAGCTTTTCTTGATCACTTCCATCGCATCGGACGAGTGGTCCTGATGGGTGAAACCGATCGAAGCACGCGCCGCTGTTTCGGCACCGGCGTTGGTCGTCATGATGACGATCACGTTACGGAAATCCGCCTTGCGCCCGTTGTTATCGGTCAGCGTACCGTGGTCCATGACCTGCAGCAGCAGGTTGAAGACTTCCGGATGCGCCTTCTCGATCTCATCGAGTAACAGCACGCAGTGAGGCTGCTTGGTGATGGCTTCAGTCAGCAGGCCGCCCTGATCGAACCCGACATAGCCTGGAGGCGCACCGATCAGACGCGATACGGTGTGGCGTTCCATGTACTCGGACATGTCGAAGCGAACCAGTTCAATGCCCAACGCCTTGGCCAGCTGACGCGCCGCTTCGGTTTTACCGACACCGGTAGGCCCTGCGAACAGGAACGAACCGACTGGCTTGTCAGGCGACTTGAGGCCGGCACGGGACAGTTTGATCGCGGTCGACAGTGAGTCGATCGCAGCATCCTGGCCAAATACCGTCAGCTTCAGGTCACGCTCAAGGTTACGCAGCAGCTCTTTATCGGAGCTGGTAACGTGCTTAGGCGGAATCCGCGCGATTTTCGCGACGATGTCCTCGACCTGAGGCACTTCGATGCGTTTCACCCGTTTCTCGATTGGCTGCAGACGCTGGTAGGCGCCCGCCTCGTCGATAACGTCGATGGCTTTGTCCGGCATGTGCCGGTCATTGATATAGCGCGAAGCCAGTTCAGCCGCCGCACGCAGCGCCTCATCACTGTATTCGATGTTGTGGTGCGCTTCGAAACGCCCCTTCAGGCCGCGCAGGATGCCAATGGTGTCTTCCACCGAAGGCTCCGACACATCGACCTTCTGGAAGCGTCGTGCCAAGGCACGGTCCTTCTCGAAGATCCCGCGGAATTCCTGGAACGTGGTCGAACCGATGCAACGGATATCACCCGAGGACAGCAGCGGCTTGAGCAGGTTCGAGGCATCCATGACGCCACCGGAAGCGGCACCCGCACCGATAATGGTGTGGATTTCGTCGATGAACAGGATCGCCTGCGGACGTTTTTTCAGCTCATTGAGCAGCGCCTTGAAGCGCTTCTCGAAATCGCCACGGTATTTGGTCCCAGCCAGCAAGGCACCCAAGTCGAGGGAATAAACCACGCTGTTGGCCAGCAGGTCCGGCACCTGGTTGTCGACAATGCGTTTGGCCAGCCCTTCGGCAATCGCGGTTTTACCCACGCCCGCCTCGCCCACCAGCAGCGGATTGTTTTTACGACGGCGCGCCAGGATCTGCGCGACGCGTTCGACTTCCAGCTCACGGCCTACCAATGGATCAATTCGACCCTGGCGCGCAAGTTCGTTGAGGTTGCTGGCATAAGCATCCAGAGGATTGCCTGAAGATGAAGACTCACCGCCCTCGTCGTCCTGCATGTCTTGCTCACCTTCAGAGTGATCGCCATGCCCCGGCACTTTGGAAATGCCATGGGCGATGTAGTTGACGACATCGATGCGCGCAACGCTCTGCTGTTTCAGCAGAAACACTGCCTGACTCTCTTGCTCACTGAAGATCGCGACCAGCACGTTGGCACCAGTCACTTCACGCTTGCCCGAGCTCTGTACGTGAAAAACAGCACGTTGCAGTACACGCTGGAAGCCCAGGGTTGGCTGGGTTTCACGGTCCTCGTCGTGGACGGGGATCAGTGGCGTGGTGGAGTCGATGAACTCCTGCAGGTCATGCTTGAGTTTGTCGAGGTTTGCGCCGCAGGCACGCAAAACGGTGGCGGCAGCCTCATTGTCCAATAGGGCCAGCAGGAGATGTTCGACGGTCATGAACTCATGACGCTTCGAACGGGCCTCCTTGAAGGCAAGATTGAGGGTGACTTCGAGCTCGCGGTTTAACATAGCTTCACCTCATACCCAAGTGGTCGGCGATTAACCGTCCTTCTCGATTTCACAGAGTAGCGGATGCTGGCTTTCCCTGGCGTACTGGTTGACCTGCATGGCCTTCGTCTCGGCGATGTCGCGGGTAAACACTCCACATACTGCCCGTCCTTCTGTATGGACGGCCAGCATGACCTTGGTCGCCAGCTCGCGATTCAGGTTAAAAAACACCTCGAGCACTTCGACGACGAAATCCATCGGTGTGTAGTCATCATTGAACAAAACCACCTTGTACATCGGCGGCGCCTGTAAAGCAGGCTTAGCCTCCTGAACAGCAATGCCTGCGGAATCGTCGTCGTGTGAATCAGGGCGATCCTGATTGAATGTTAGTCGAATCTGGCTGATTGCATGCATGGAAAGAAAGGTTCGTCAGTTGTGCTAATACAGTGGTGGGGGCGGCTAAGGACGATTTCAACACCAACCGCCCGGTCACCTTGACTATCGGGAAAACGGTGTTACAACCAATAGAGCCCACAGTGGGTAAAAAAGGTCCGCGGAGTCAATCTTATTTGTTAAGACTGACTGCGGATGTACTGGATGATACTCCAGTGATGGAGTCTGTTGCAGAGGGATATGAGCATGGCAGTCGGCAAGGTGAAATGGTTCAACAACGCCAAGGGATTCGGTTTCATTAACACCGACGCCAGAGAAGGTCGTGACGAGGACGGCAAGGCACTCGATTTATTTGCACACTATTCCGCCATCGAGATGGACGGCTACAAGACCCTCAAGGCTGGGCAGATCGTCAGCTTCGAGATCGTTCAGGGCCCCAAAGGGCTGCACGCCGTCAAAATCACAGACAAACCGGCCGTGGACGCCGCCGTAGCTACCGCTACCAGCACCCACGTCGATGTTGTGAGCTGATTTCTACGATTCAAGGCATCCGGTCAAAAAAAACCACCCGGCTCAATCACTCGAGCCGGGTGGTTTTATTGCAGCCGCTTTTCGCTTACATATGCGAGATCAGCGCATCACCAAAACCAGAAGACGACACAAGCTTCGCGCCGTCCATCAGGCGTTCGAAGTCATAGGTCACGGTTTTGGCGGAAATCGCCCCGTTGGTGCCCTTGATGATCAGGTCGGCCGCTTCGGTCCAGCCCATGTGGCGCAGCATCATTTCAGCAGACAGGATCAGCGAGCCCGGGTTGACCTGGTCCTTGCCGGCGTACTTCGGCGCGGTACCGTGGGTCGCCTCGAACATGGCAATGGTGTCGGACAGGTTGGCACCCGGTGCGATACCAATACCGCCCACTTCCGCCGCCAGGGCGTCGGAGAGGTAGTCGCCGTTCAGGTTCAGGGTCGCGATGACATCGTATTCGGCCGGACGCAGCAGGATCTGCTGAAGCATGGCGTCAGCGATGGCGTCCTTGACGATGACGTTCTTGCCGGTTTTCGGGTTCTTGAACTGCATCCACGGACCGCCGTCGAGCAGGGTCGCGCCGAACTCTTCAGCCGCCACTTCGTAGGCCCATTCCTTGAAGGCACCTTCGGTGAACTTCATGATGTTGCCTTTGTGCACGATGGTCAGCGAGTCGCGATCGTTGTCGACCACATACTGCAGGGCCTTGCGCGCGAGACGCTTGGTGCCTTGCAGCGAAACCGGCTTGATGCCGATACCGCAGTTTTCGTCGAAACGGATCTTGGTGACGCCCATTTCATCTTTGAGGAACTTGATGACTTTGGTCGCTTCCGGCGAACCGGCTTTCCACTCAATACCGGCGTAGATGTCTTCCGAGTTCTCACGGAAGATCGTCATGTCGACGTCGCCTGGCTTTTTCACCGGGCTAGGCACGCCTTCGAACCAGCGCACTGGGCGCAGGCACACATAAAGGTCGAGTTGCTGACGCAGGGCCACGTTCAGGGAACGAATGCCGCCACCGACCGGGGTGGTCAGAGGGCCCTTGATGGAAACCACGTAATCTTTAACTGCGTCCAGGGTTTCCTGGGGTAGCCAGGTGTCCTGATCGTAAACCTGAGTCGCTTTTTCCCCGGCGTAGACTTCCATCCAGGAAATTTTGCGCTCGCCGCCGTAAGCCTTCTTAACAGCAGCATCGACAACCTTGATCATGACCGGGCTGATATCAACACCAATACCATCGCCTTCGATGAAGGGAATGATCGGGTTGTTAGGAACATTGAGAGAATGGTCCGCGTTGACGGTGATTTTGTCGCCGACTGCTGGAACCTGAATCTTCTTGTATCCCATGCTGAACTCCATTGTTTGGATTGAACATCTGGCTTCGTTCGAGCGTACCCCAGTTAAATCGGCACGCAAACCCTATGTTCCATCCATCTGCCGCGAAGCTGCACAGTTCGCGACGTACAAGCCTGAAAGCAAAGGGAAAAGCGCCAAACTCAAGCACGGTGCAAGACTCTACGCCCCACTCGCCCCTGCGACCTTTAGACCAATGGACGAGAATCGTTGCATATGAACCATCGGCAGATTGCCAGCTACCTATGTATAATGCCGCCCGCTGACTAAAGGGTCACGACGGCGGAACGGCTCTATGATAAGAGTTTCCGCCCTATAAGCCGGCCTGTTACCGCAGCCCGATTGCTTGACGCCCTACTGATGCACCCAACATCACAGCAACGAAATCTCGATATTCGGCTCATGGATGACTTTGAACGAACGCGCTTACCCGGCGCACCTCGAGTTTCTGCGCACGCTTTAGCAAAGAAGAGAGAGTTAATCCGAATATGCCCACCCGCTCGAAGATCATCTATACCTTCACCGACGAAGCCCCAGCCCTCGCCACCTATTCACTGTTGCCTATCGTAGAGGCCTTTACCGCCTCGGCTGATATCGCCGTTGAAACCCGCGATATCTCTCTTGCAGGACGCATTCTGGCCAGCTTCCCCGAGCAACTGGGTGACAAAGCCGTAGCCGACCACCTCGCCGAACTGGGCGATCTGGCCGTTACGCCTGAAGCCAACATTATCAAGCTGCCGAACATCAGTGCTTCCGTACCGCAGCTGCAAGCCGCCATCAAAGAACTGCAAGCCCAGGGCTTCGCCGTTCCTGACTACCCGGAAACCGTCACCAGCGACGCCGACAAGCTCGCCAAGTCGCGCTACGACAAGATCAAGGGCAGCGCCGTAAACCCGGTACTGCGCGAAGGTAACTCCGATCGTCGTGCACCGCTGTCGGTCAAGAATTACGCTCGCAAGCACCCGCACAAAATGGGCGCCTGGGCTAAAGACTCCAAGTCTCACGTCGCACACATGAGCTCCGGTGATTTCTACGGCAGCGAAAAAGCCGCCCTGATCGAAGCCGCTGACGCCGTCAAAATCGAATTGATCGCTCAAGACGGCACCACCACCGTCCTGAAAGAAAAAACCACCGTACAAGCCGGTGAGATCCTCGATTGCGCGGTCATGAGCAAAAACGCTCTGCGCAGCTTTATCGCTGCCGAGATCGAAGACGCCAAAGCCAAAGGCGTACTGCTGTCGGTTCACCTCAAAGCCACCATGATGAAGGTCTCCGACCCGATCATGTTCGGCCAGATCGTTGCCGAGTTCTACAAAGACGCACTGGCCAAGCACGCTGACGTGCTGGCTCAGATCGGCTTCAACCTGAACAACGGCATCGGCGACCTGTACGCTCGCATCAAGGCCCTGCCGGCCGAACAGCAAGCGCAGATCGAAGCGGACATCCAGGCGGTCTACGCCGTTCGTCCGTCGTTGGCCATGGTCAACTCTGACAAAGGCATCACCAACCTGCACGTGCCGAGCGACGTCATCGTCGACGCCTCGATGCCGGCGATGATCCGTGACTCCGGCAAAATGTGGGGCACTGACGGTCAGTTGCACGACACCAAGGCTGTGATCCCGGATCGCTGCTACGCCACCATCTACCAGGCCGTCATCGAAGACTGCAAAGTCAACGGTGCTTTCGACCCAACCACCATGGGCAGCGTGCCAAACGTTGGCCTGATGGCGAAGAAAGCCGAAGAGTACGGTTCGCACGACAAGACCTTCCAGATCAAGACCAACGGTGTGGTTCGGGTTTCCGACAGCGCCGGTCGCACCTTGCTGGAACAGTCGGTTGAAGCCGGCGATACCTTCCGCATGTGCCAGACCAAAGACGCGCCGATCCAGGACTGGGTCAAGCTGGCCGTCAACCGTGCTCGCGCCAGCAGCACCCCGGCGATTTTCTGGCTGGACCCGATGCGCGCCCACGACGGCGTAGTGATCGAGAAAGTTCAGGCTTACCTGAAGGATCACGACACGGCCGGCCTGGACATCCAGATCATGGCACCCGTCGACGCAATGAAGTTCACCCTGCAGCGTACCCGCGAAGGCAAGGACACCATCTCGGTGACCGGCAACGTATTGCGCGATTACCTGACTGACCTGTTCCCGATCATGGAACTGGGCACCAGCGCCAAGATGCTGTCGATCGTGCCGCTGATGAATGGCGGCGGTCTGTTCGAAACCGGCGCTGGCGGTTCGGCTCCGAAGCACGTTCAACAGCTGCTGGAAGAGAACTTCCTGCGTTGGGATTCGCTGGGCGAGTTCCTGGCCCTGGCCGCTTCCCTTGAGCACCTGGGCGTGACCTACAACAACCCTAAGGCGCTGGTGCTGGCCAAGACCCTGGATCAGGCCACCGGCCAGTTCCTGGACAATAACAAGTCGCCATCGCGCAAAGTCGGCAACATCGACAACCGCGGCAGCCACTTCTACCTGGCGCTGTACTGGGCTCAGGCCCTGGCTGCCCAGACTGAAGACGCTGCACTGCAAGCGCAGTTCGCGACCCTGGCCAAAACCCTGACCGAGAACGAAGCGACCATCGTTGCCGAGCTCAACGCCGTTCAGGGCAAGCCAGTGGACATCGGCGGTTACTACCACGCCGACGCCGAGCTGATCAGCAAGGCCATGCGCCCTAGCGCAACCTTCAACGCAGCGGTTGCTGCGCTGGTTTAAGGGTGTAAGGATGCATCACAAACCCCGGCCGTCTGCCGGGGTTTGTGTTTTCAGGGATCACCTTATTCCTACACTTGACCGTATTTACACCTTGGAAATGGAGGAAGCTTCATGGACTGGAAACCCCACATCACCGTCGCCACCATCGTCGAAGACAATGGCCGCTTCCTGATGGTCGAAGAACTCAAGGGCGGACGAGCGGTACTCAACCAACCGGCCGGCCACCTCGACCCGAATGAAACCCTGATCGAAGCCGCGGTACGTGAAACCCTCGAAGAAACCGGCTGGGACGTCGAAGCCACCGGCGTAGTCGGCATTTACCTCTACACCGCCCCCAGCAACGGCGTGACGTACCAACGGGTTTGCTTCATCGCAAAACCGCTCAAACACCACCCGGACTACCAACTGGATGACGGCATCGTCGGCGCCAAGTGGCTGACGCGTGACGAATTACTTGAACAGCGCGCAAACTGGCGCAGCGAGCTGATCATCCGCTGTATCGATGATTATCTGGACGGCAATCACTTCGGTCTCGAACTGATCCGCCCTTCTCTTTAGCCTTGCGGGCTCCGGCCTGCTAGAATCGCGTCCTTTTTCAAGACACTCATTGAATCCCTATGCGTGATCCAGCCCCTTCTGACACACAAAAGAAGCGCGTCATTGTCGGCATGTCCGGCGGCGTGGACTCTTCCGTTTCCGCTCTCCTGCTGATCGAGCAGGGTTATGAGGTGGAAGGCCTGTTCATGAAGAACTGGGAAGAAGACGATGGAACGGAATACTGCACCGCCATGGACGACCTGGCGGATGCGCAGGCTGTGTGCGACAAAATCGGCATCAAGCTGCACACCGCCAACTTCGCTGCCGAGTACTGGGACAACGTGTTCGAGCACTTCCTGGCCGAATACAAGGCCGGTCGCACACCAAACCCGGACATCCTGTGCAACCGCGAGATCAAGTTCAAGGCGTTCCTCGACTACGCCATGATGCTCGGCGCCGACCTGATCGCCACCGGTCACTACGTGCGCCGGCGCGACATCGACGGTCGTACCGAACTGCTGAAGGGCCTGGACGCGAACAAGGACCAGAGCTATTTCCTGCACGCGGTCGGCGGCGAACAGATCGCCAAGACCCTGTTCCCGGTCGGCGAACTGGAAAAGCCTGAAGTCCGCGCGATTGCCGAGAAATACGAGCTGGCGACCGCGAAGAAAAAGGACTCCACCGGCATCTGCTTTATCGGCGAACGCCGTTTCAGCGACTTCCTCAAGCAATACCTGCCGGCGCAGCCAGGCGAGATCAAGACCACCGAAGGCGAAGTGATCGGCCGCCACCACGGCTTGATGTACCACACCATCGGCCAGCGCCAGGGCCTGGGCATCGGCGGCCTGAAAGACGCCAGTGACGAGCCGTGGTACGTGCTGATCAAGGACCTGGAGCACAACGAACTGATCGTTGGCCAGGGCAATGACCACCCGTATCTGTTCTCCCGCGCCCTGCTCGCTTCGGACATCTATTGGGTCAACCCGATTGATTTGACCGAGCCGCGCAAGCTGACCGCCAAGGTCCGCTATCGCCAGAGCGACCAGCCGTGCACGCTGGAAAAAACCGCTACCGGCTACCGCGCCACCTTCGATGACCCGCAACGCGCGGTCACGCCCGGCCAGTCCGTGGTGTTTTACGACGGTGAAATCTGCCTGGGTGGCGGCGTTATCGAAATTGCCGAGCCGTGGACCAGCAAAGGCCAGCAGCAATGAGCCCCACTCAGGAGCAACTGACGGCGCTGGGCGGTGTGTTTCTGGCTGCCGTCCTCGTCGACAAGATTGCCAAGACCGGCCAGACCACCGAGGCCGGTCTGACCTGCATGCTCGGCAGCTTGCTGATTCGCGACCCCAAGGACACGCTGGAAGTCTACGGCGGGGACGACCTCAATCTGCGCGAGGGTTATCGCGCCCTGGTAGGCGCCCTTGAACGCGACCCTAGCGCCCTTCAGCGTGAACCCTTGCGTTACGCGCTGGCGATGCTAGGTCTGGAACGTCAACTGGCCAAGCGTGGCGACATGCTGGACGTGATCGGCAAGCGTTTGCCGCAGATTCAATCCCAGGTCGAACACTTCGGCCCGGCTCACGAAAACGTGATCGCCGCGTGTGGCGCGCTGTACCAGGACACCCTGAGCACCTTGCGCCAACGGATTCAGGTCCACGGCGACATGCGCAACCTGCAGCAGCCGAGCAATGCCTCGAAGATCCGCGCCCTGTTGCTCGCCGGGATTCGCTCGGCGCGCCTGTGGCGGCAGTTGGGCGGTCATCGCTGGCAGTTGGTGATCAGCCGTCGCAAATTGTTGAAAGAGCTTTACCCCTTGATGCGTAACGAATAAGTCGCGCAGACAACTATTTACTCCGCATTACGCGTAATACGCCGGTCAGTTGGCAACGGACCGACGGATTTTTTCATGTATGATACGCGCCCCATTTCGTTGCCCGACTGTCCGAGAACACCCCATGCAGCTTTCTTCGCTCACTGCGGTTTCCCCTGTTGACGGCCGCTACGCCGGCAAAACCCAGGCCCTGCGCCCGATTTTCAGCGAATACGGCCTGATCCGTGCTCGCGTTCTGGTTGAAGTGCGCTGGCTCCAGCGCCTGGCCGCTCACCCTGGTATCAGCGAAGTGCCGGCATTCTCCGCCGAAGCCAACGCTGTGCTGAACACCCTGGCGGAAAACTTCGCTCTGGAGCACGCCGAGCGTGTCAAAGAGATCGAGCGCACCACCAACCACGACGTCAAAGCCATCGAATACCTGCTCAAAGAGCAAGCGGCCAAGCTGCCAGAACTGGCGGCCGTCAGCGAATTCATCCACTTTGCCTGCACCAGCGAGGACATCAATAACCTGTCCCACGCCCTGATGCTGCGCGAAGGCCGTGATGACGTGATGCTGCCGCTGATGCGCCAAACTGCCGAAGCCATTCGCGAACTGGCCATCCGTTTTGCCGACGTGCCCATGCTGTCGCGCACCCACGGCCAGCCGGCTTCGCCGACCACCCTGGGCAAAGAGCTGGCAAACGTGGTTTACCGCCTGGAGCGTCAAATCGCTCAGGTCGCCGCCGTTCCGCTGCTGGGCAAAATCAACGGCGCTGTCGGCAACTACAACGCTCACCTGTCGGCCTACCCTGAGATCGACTGGGAAGAAAACGCCCGCGCCTTCATCGAAGACGAACTGGGCCTGGGTTTCAACCCGTACACCACGCAGATCGAACCGCACGACTACATCGCCGAGCTGTTCGACGCGATCGCTCGCTTCAACACCATCCTGATCGATTTCGACCGCGACATCTGGGGCTACATCTCCCTGGGTTATTTCAAACAGCGCACCATCGCTGGCGAAATCGGTTCCTCGACCATGCCGCACAAGGTCAACCCGATCGACTTCGAAAACTCCGAAGGCAACCTGGGTATCGCCAACGCACTGTTCCAGCACCTGGCGAGCAAACTGCCAATCTCCCGCTGGCAGCGCGACCTGACCGACTCCACCGTACTGCGTAACCTCGGTGTCGGCTTCGCCCACAGCGTGATCGCGTACGAAGCCAGCCTCAAAGGCATCAGTAAACTGGAGCTCAACGCCCAGAAGATCGCTGCCGACCTGGACGCGTGCTGGGAAGTGCTGGCCGAGCCGATCCAGACCGTGATGCGTCGCTACAACATCGAAAATCCGTACGAAAAGCTGAAAGAACTGACCCGCGGCAAGGGCATCAGCCCAGAAGCACTGCAGACTTTCATCGACGGCCTGGACATGCCAGCCGCCGCCAAGGCCGAGCTGAAATTGCTCACCCCGACGAACTACATCGGTAACGCTGTAGAGCAAGCCAAACGCATTTGATCGACCGCTGGACCTGCTTGAGACGCCCGGCCGCGCCGGGCGTTTTTATTCCTGTCTAAAAAGTAGTTTTTTTCAATAGGTTACACATGAATCCTGACATTCCTCTTCAACTTCTGGGCGGCATCACGGCGCGCGAATTCCTGCGCGACTACTGGCAGAAAAAACCGCTGCTGATCCGCCAGGCGATTCCTGATTTCGAAAGCCCGATCGACGCCGACGAACTGGCCGGCCTGGCGCTGGAAGAAGAAGTCGAATCGCGCCTGGTGATCGAGAACGGCGAACGTCCTTGGGAATTGCGCCGCGGCCCGTTTGCCGAAGACGAATTCAGCAAATTGCCGGAACGTGACTGGACCCTGCTGGTTCAAGCGGTCGACCAGTTTGTGCCGGAAGTCAGCGAACTGCTGGAACAGTTCCGCTTTCTGCCGAGCTGGCGCGTCGACGACGTGATGATCAGCTTCGCCGCCCCAGGTGGCAGCGTTGGTCCGCACTTCGATAACTACGACGTGTTCCTGCTGCAAGGCCACGGCAAGCGCAACTGGAAAATCGGCCAGATGTGCGATTCCGAGAGCACGCTGTTGCCACACGCGGACCTGCGCATCCTCGCTGACTTCGAAGCCACCGAAGAGTGGGTCCTGGAACCGGGCGACATGCTGTACCTGCCACCCCGCCTGGCTCACTGCGGCGTCGCAGTCGATGACTGCATGACGTACTCGGTGGGCTTCCGTGCGCCGAGCGCCGCTGAAGTGCTGACCCACTTCACCGACTTCCTCAGCCAGTTCCTGACCGACGAAGAGCGTTACACCGACGCTGATGCCCTGCCTGCAGTCGATCCACACCAGATCCAGCATGACGCCCTTGATCGCCTGAAAAGCCTGCTGGCCGAACACATGAGCGACGAGCGCCTGCTGCTGACCTGGTTTGGCCAGTACATGACCGAGCCGCGCTACCCGGAGCTCGTCGTTGGCCCCGAAGAGATCGAGGAAGACGACCTGCTCGCCAGCCTTGAACAAGGCGCCGTCCTGATCCGCAACCCAAGCGCGCGCCTGGCCTGGTCCGAAGTGGATGACGACCTGCTGCTGTTCGCCAGCGGCCAGAGCCGTTACCTGCCAGGCAAACTGCGCGAGCTGCTGAAAATGATCTGCGCCGCTGACGCCCTGCACATCGACAACCTCGGCGATTGGCTGAGCGACGAAGACGGTCGTGGCCTGATCTGCGAATTGATCAAGCAAGGCAGCCTGGGGTTTGCTGATGAATAAAATTCACGTACGTGTCGCAGACTGGCAGAAGGACATCGCCGAGATCCGGCGCATTCGTGAGACGGTATTCATCGCCGAGCAATCCGTTCCACCTGAGCTGGAATGGGATGCCGATGATGCCACTGCGGTGCATTTCCTGGCCTTTGAAGGCGACTTTCCGGTTGGCACCGCTCGCTTGCTGCCCGATGGTCACATCGGCCGGGTATCGGTACTCAAGGACTGGCGTGGCCTGAAGGTCGGCGATGCGCTGATGCATGCAGTCATTGGTGAAGCGGAGAAACGCGGGCTGAAGCAGCAACAGCTCAGCGCGCAAGTGCAGGCCACGGCGTTCTACGAGCGCCTTGGTTTTCACATTCTCAGCGAGGAATTCCTGGAAGCCGGGATTCCGCATGTGGACATGGTGCGTCACTCCGCATAACACCCTATGGCGAGGGGCTTGCCCCTGTTGGGCTGCGTAGTAGCCCTAAAATCTTGGGGCCACTGCGCGACCCCACGAGGGCAAGCCCCCCCTCGCCACAGAGAACACCACAAAACGCCCCGCCTTTTTCGGATGCCGGGGCGTTTTGCTGTCTACGATTCAACTTGCACCACGCCGGGCCGACAAACTGGCACTATCAACACATTAGAAGGCGGAGATAACGGATATGTCCCTACGCACCCTGCTCACCACCCTGTTGCTGACCTGCAGTTTTTCAGCCATGGCCGCCACCGAGATCGTGCCCTTAAACTACCGCACCAGCGCCGACATGCTGCCCGTGGCGCAGGATTTCATAGGCAATGAAGGCCAAGTCAGTGCTTACGGCAATCAGCTGATTGTCAACGCAGATCAACGCAAAATCGACGAACTTAAAACCCTGATCAGCCAACTCGACGTCGCCGCCAAGCGCCTGTTGATTACCGTCGACACCAATGACAACAACTTTCAGGGCGATCAAGGCCCCGCAGTCAACGGCGCCAAGCCAAGTCAGACCCGCATCATCAATTACGGCACCGCCAGCCGTGACGGCGGCATTCAGCAGATTCAGGCCAGCGAAGGCACTCCCGCATTGATTCAGGTCGGCCAGAGTGTGCCGCTTACCAGCTCGCAGCCCGATTCCTACGGTGATTTGCGCAGCCAGACCGAATACCGCAACGTCACGCAAGGCTTCTACGTAACCGCCAGCGTCACCGGCGACATCGTTCACCTCGCGATCAGTACCAACCGTGACCGCATGAGCCAGGAACGCCCCGATGTAGTGAACGTGCAAAGTACCGACACAACTGTCACGGGCCGCCTCGGCGAATGGATCCTGCTGGCTGGCGTCAACAGCCAGACCCAGGCCGACAAACAGGGCACGAGCCGGAACTACGCGACTCAGGGCCGGGATGACATGACCCTGCGGGTGAAAGTCGATACTTTGGACTAAACCACCGAAAACTGACTGATTAGTCGTATTAGACCAAAGATGTAGTGCCTTAAAAAAAGCACTACAAAACGTTTGACGATCGAAAAAAGCAAAGGCATGATGGCCTCGCTCCCGCTGATCAGGGGCCCTGGCAAGGGCCTTCGAAGCGATGCTCGCACCTACCCCGCGAGCCGCTTCGTGTCTGTACCGCCCACAAGGTGTGTTTGACGAGGTTGCCGACTGGAACGAAGTTGTCCCGAGGGACGGAAGCGTAATTAGGTAACCCGGCTTCACACTGATGTTTGCACCAAGGCCCACGATGCCTGAATGCGTTCGCCAGTTTGCCCTTACCTGCTCACTTCCCCTCGAGCCCCTCGTTCATCCTGTCGACACCCCCGCCAAATCCGACTTGACCATCCAAGCTTCTGGTCAGCGAGCGCATGAATTTTTCACCGCAGAACAACTTTCCGTAAAAGACGCGACGAGGTTTATCTCCATGGCACTGACACGCGAACAGCAAATTGCAGCCCTCGAAAAAGATTGGGCTGAAAACCCACGCTGGAAAGGCGTGACTCGCGCTTACTCCGCTGCTGACGTCGTCCGCCTGCGTGGCTCGGTTCAACCTGAGCACACCTTTGCAAAAATGGGCGCCGAGAAGCTGTGGAACCTGGTGACCCAGGGCGCCAAGCCATCCTTCCGTCCCGAGAAAGATTTCGTCAACTGCATGGGCGCCCTGACCGGCGGCCAGGCCGTACAGCAAGTTAAAGCCGGTATCCAGGCGATCTACCTGTCGGGCTGGCAAGTGGCTGCGGACAACAACTCCGCCGAATCGATGTACCCGGACCAGTCGCTGTACCCGGTGGACTCCGTTCCAACCGTGGTCAAGCGCATCAACAACTCGTTCCGTCGTGCTGACCAGATCCAGTGGAAAGCCGGCAAAGGCCCGGGCGACGAAGGCTACATCGACTACTTCGCTCCAATCGTGGCGGACGCTGAAGCCGGTTTCGGCGGCGTTCTGAACGCTTACGAGCTGATGAAGAGCATGATCGAAGCAGGCGCCGCCGGCGTTCACTTCGAAGACCAACTGGCTTCCGTGAAAAAATGCGGCCACATGGGCGGCAAGGTACTGGTTCCTACCCAGGAAGCTGTACAGAAGCTGACCGCTGCTCGTCTGGCAGCTGACGTTGCCGGTACGCCGACCATCATCCTGGCCCGTACCGACGCTAACGCTGCTGACTTGCTGACGTCCGACTGCGACCCGTACGACCAGCCATTCGTGACTGGCGAACGTACCCAGGAAGGCTTCTACAAAGTGCGCGCCGGTCTGGACCAGGCCATCGCTCGCGGCCTGGCTTACGCTCCGTACGCCGACCTGATCTGGTGCGAAACCGCCAAGCCGGATCTGGACGAGGCTCGTCGCTTCGCTGAAGCGATCAAAAAGGAATACCCGGACCAACTGCTGTCGTACAACTGCTCGCCTTCCTTCAACTGGAAGAAAAACCTGGACGACGCGACCATCGCCAAGTTCCAGCGCGAACTGTCCGCCATGGGTTACAAACACCAGTTCATCACCCTGGCCGGCATTCACAACATGTGGCACAGCATGTTCAACCTGGCGCACGACTACGCCCGCAACGACATGACTGCCTACGTGAAGTTGCAAGAGCAAGAGTTCGCTGACGCCTCGAAAGGCTACACCTTCGTGGCTCACCAGCAGGAAGTGGGCACCGGCTACTTCGACGACATGACCACTGTGATCCAAGGTGGCACGTCTTCGGTAACCGCACTGACCGGTTCGACTGAAGAAGAACAGTTCCACTGATCTGATTCGCCTGAACGATCGGCCGCTGCGGAACGGATAGACAGCTAACCGCAGCGCCGTACATCTGACGCCCCGACTGGTTCGGGGCGTTTTTTTGCCTGCGATTTAATGAACACCGCTGAATCTCTGCGGGACAAGGGAGGGTGGCGCCCGAAGAAAACACTGATCCAGCGCGGTATCGGTGTCAGAAAAATCCGCTAAAACGGTCACCTTCACTACTTGCTGTAACGCGCATAAAAGACAACTTTCCGGTCCCAACCCGGATCACCCGTTTAAAAACCACTTCAAACAATATTGATTATCATTTAGCGATCACTATGTTCGTTACATTCCCTACAAAACAATATTGATGAAAACCCGGCTAATGCCCGCAACGCATGGGCTGCGGGGCTTTGGAGGTGCGCTATGTCCTTATTCCAGTAAATAATTTCGCTATAGGAATTTTACTTGCTGAGTGTTGTGCCATAAAATCAGCGGGATTGATTGCTGCGACATATCGTCACTGCTTTGTTTCTTTTCAAGCTCAGAGACCTTTGCTCTCTGTTAAGGATTACCAGCATGCCCGAAGCGACAGGACTCATGGCCCACAACTGGGGCTTTGCCATTTTCCTTCTGGGCGTTGTCGGCCTCTGCGCCTTCATGCTCGGCGTCTCCAGCCTCCTTGGGTCAAAAGCCTGGGGCCGCAGCAAAAACGAACCGTTCGAATCCGGCATGCTGCCTACAGGTGGCGCCCGTCTGCGGCTCTCAGCCAAATTCTATCTGGTCGCGATGCTCTTCGTGATCTTCGATATCGAAGCCCTCTTTCTCTTTGCATGGTCTGTGTCCGTCCGCGAAAGCGGCTGGACCGGATTCGTCGAAGCTCTCGTTTTCATAGCAATTCTGTTGGCCGGCCTTGTCTACCTATTCCGAGTGGGCGCCCTTGACTGGGCTCCGGAAGCTCGTCGTAAGCGGCAAGCGAAGCTGAAACAATGAGGCTTTGGCAATGCAATACAATCTCACCAGGATCGACCCCGATGCTCCTAACGAGCAATATCCGATTGGCGAACGGGAAACCGTTTCCGATCCGTTAGAAGATCAAGTTCACAAAAACATCTTCATGGGCAAGCTCGAAGACGTGCTTAACGGCACGATCAACTGGGGGCGCAAGAACTCCCTGTGGCCGTATAACTTCGGTCTTTCGTGCTGCTACGTGGAAATGACTACCGCCTTCACGGCGCCCCACGACATCGCACGCTTTGGCGCCGAGGTTATCCGGGCATCGCCGCGTCAGGCGGATTTCATGGTTATCGCCGGCACCTGCTTCATCAAGATGGCGCCGATCATTCAGCGTCTCTACGAGCAAATGCTCGAACCTAAATGGGTTATCTCCATGGGTTCGTGCGCCAACTCCGGTGGCATGTACGACATCTATTCTGTCGTTCAAGGGGTGGACAAGTTCCTGCCCGTGGACGTCTACGTGCCTGGCTGCCCGCCCCGTCCTGAAGCGTTCCTGCAAGGCTTGATGCTCTTGCAAGAGTCGATTGGACAGGAGCGTCGTCCGCTTTCCTGGGTCGTTGGTGATCAAGGCGTCTACCGCGCCGAGATGCCTTCCGAGAAGGAAAAGCGCCGCGAACAGCGAATCGCAGTCACCAACCTGCGCAGCCCCGACGAAGTCTGATCCAGATCTGCTTCTTTAATAGAACGAGACACTGGCTTCATTCTTTACGTTGACCGAAAGCGATAAATAACCATGACTACAGGCAGTGCTCTGTACATCCCGCCTTATAAGGCAGACGACCAGGATGTGGTCGTCGAACTGAACAACCGTTTTGGCCCCGAGGCGTTCACCGCCCAGCCTACCCGCACCGGCATGCCGGTGCTTTGGGTTGCGCGTGCCAAACTCGTCGAAGTCCTGACCTTCCTGCGCAACCTGCCCAAGCCGTACGTCATGCTCTATGACCTGCACGGCGTGGACGAGCGCCTGCGCACCAAGCGTCAAGGGCTGCCAAGCGGCGCCGACTTCACTGTGTTCTATCACTTGATGTCGATCGAACGTAATAGTGACGTGATGATCAAGGTCGCCTTGTCCGAGAGCGACCTCAACGTGCCGACCGTGACCGGTCTGTGGCCGAACGCCAACTGGTACGAGCGTGAAGTGTGGGACATGTACGGCATCAACTTTGCCGGCCACCCGCACCTGACCCGGATCATGATGCCGCCGACCTGGGAAGGTCACCCGCTGCGCAAGGACTTCCCGGCCCGTGCCACCGAGTTCGACCCGTTCACCCTGAACCTGGCCAAGCAACAGCTTGAGGAAGAAGCCGCGCGCTTCAAGCCTGAAGACTGGGGCATGAAGCGTTCCGGTGCGAACGAGGACTACATGTTCCTCAACCTCGGCCCCAACCACCCTTCCGCGCACGGTGCGTTCCGCATCATCCTGCAGCTGGACGGTGAAGAGATCGTCGACTGCGTGCCGGACGTTGGCTACCACCACCGTGGTGCCGAGAAGATGGCCGAGCGTCAGTCCTGGCACAGTTTCATCCCGTACACCGACCGTATCGACTACCTCGGCGGCGTGATGAACAACCTGCCGTACGTGCTTTCGGTCGAGAAGCTGGCCGGCATCAAGGTGCCCGAGAAGGTCGACGTCATCCGCATCATGATGGCCGAGTTCTTCCGGATCACCAGCCACCTGCTTTTCCTCGGGACGTACATCCAGGACGTCGGCGCCATGACCCCGGTGTTCTTCACGTTCACCGACCGTCAGAAGGCGTACACGGTGATCGAAGCCATCACCGGTTTCCGTCTGCACCCGGCCTGGTACCGCATCGGCGGCGTCGCCCACGACCTGCCGCGCGGCTGGGAAAAACTGGTGAAAGACTTCGTCGAGTGGATGCCAAAACGTCTGGACGAATACCAGAAAGCCGCCCTGGACAACAGCATCCTGCGTGGCCGGACCATCGGCGTCGCCGCCTACAACACCAAAGAAGCCCTGGAATGGGGTGTCACCGGTGCGGGCTTGCGTTCGACTGGTTGCGACTTCGACCTGCGTAAAGCACGTCCATACTCCGGTTACGAAAACTTCGAGTTCGAAGTGCCGCTGGCCGCTAATGGCGATGCCTACGATCGTTGCATCGTGCGCGTCGAAGAAATGCGCCAGAGCATCAAGATCATCGAGCAGTGCATGCGCAACATGCCGGAAGGCCCGTACAAGGCGGATCACCCGCTGACCACGCCGCCGCCGAAAGAGCGCACTCTGCAGCACATCGAGACCCTGATCACGCACTTCCTGCAAGTTTCGTGGGGCCCGGTCATGCCGGCCAACGAATCCTTCCAGATGATCGAAGCGACCAAGGGCATCAACAGTTATTACCTGACGAGCGATGGCGGCACCATGAGCTACCGCACCCGGATTCGTACCCCAAGCTTCCCGCACCTGCAGCAGATCCCTTCGGTGATCAAAGGCAGCATGGTCGCGGACTTGATTGCGTACCTGGGTAGTATCGATTTCGTTATGGCCGACGTGGACCGCTAAGCATGAATAGCACGCTTATCCAGACAGACCGTTTCACCTTGAGTGAAACCGAGCGCTCGGCCATCGAGCACGAGTTGCATCACTACGAAGACCCGCGCGCGGCGTCGATCGAAGCCCTGAAGATCGTCCAGAAGGAACGTGGCTGGGTGCCGGATGGCGCTCTTTACGCCATCGGCGAGATCCTCGGCATCCCGGCAAGCGACGTTGAAGGTGTGGCTACTTTCTATAGCCAGATCTTCCGTCAGCCAGTGGGCCGTCACATCATTCGCGTTTGCGACAGCATGGTCTGCTACATCGGTGGTCACGAATCCGTGGTCAGCGAAATCCAGAGCAAGCTGGGCATCGGCCTGGGTCAGACCACCGCCGACGGTCGTTTCACCCTGCTGCCGGTCTGCTGCCTCGGCAACTGCGACAAGGCGCCGGCGTTGATGATCGACGACGACACTTTCGGTGATGTGCAGCCTGCCGGCGTTGCCAAATTGCTTGAGGGCTACGTATGACCCTGACTTCCTTCGGTCCAGCCAACCGCATCAAGCGTTCGGCCGAGACCCACCCGCTGACCTGGCGTCTGCGTGACGACGGCGAAGCCGTGTGGCTCGACGAGTACCAGGCCAAGAACGGTTACGCCGCTGCGCGCAAGGCCTTCGCCGACATGGCTCAGGACGACATCGTCCAGACCGTGAAAGATTCCGGCTTGAAAGGTCGCGGCGGTGCAGGCTTCCCCACTGGCGTTAAGTGGGGCCTGATGCCCAAAGACGAATCCATCAACATCCGCTACCTGCTGTGCAACGCGGACGAGATGGAACCGAACACCTGGAAAGACCGCATGCTGATGGAGCAACTGCCCCATCTGCTGATCGAAGGCATGCTGATCAGTGCTCGCGCACTGAAAACCTACCGTGGCTACATCTTCCTGCGTGGCGAGTACACCACCGCCGCCAAGCACCTCAACCGTGCCGTGGAAGAAGCCAAGGCAGCAGGCCTGCTGGGTAAAAACATTCTGGGCAGCGGCTTCGACTTCGAACTGTTCGTCCACACCGGCGCCGGGCGTTACATCTGCGGTGAAGAAACCGCACTGATCAACTCCCTCGAAGGCCGCCGCGCCAACCCGCGCTCCAAGCCGCCCTTCCCTGCCGCCGTTGGCGTGTGGGGCAAGCCGACTTGCGTGAACAACGTTGAAACCCTGTGCAACGTGCCGGCGATCATTGCCGACGGCGTGGACTGGTACAAATCGTTGTCCCGTGAAGGCAGTGAAGACATGGGCACCAAGCTCATGGGCTTCTCCGGCAAGGTCAAGAACCCGGGCCTGTGGGAATTGCCATTCGGCGTCACCGGTCGTGAGTTGTTCGAAGACTACGCCGGCGGCATGCGCGACGGCTTCAAGCTCAAGTGCTGGCAGCCTGGCGGCGCCGGTACCGGTTTCCTGTTGCCGGAACACCTCGACGCACAAATGTACGCCGGCGGCATCGCCAAGGTCGGCACCCGTATGGGTACCGGCCTGGCCATGGCGGTCGACGACAGCGTCAACATGGTTTCCCTGCTGCGCAACATGGAAGAGTTTTTCTCCCGTGAGTCGTGCGGTTTCTGCACCCCGTGCCGTGACGGTTTGCCGTGGAGCGTCAAGCTCCTGCGTGCGATCGAGAACGGTGAAGGGCAAGCCGGCGATATCGAGACCCTGCTGGGTCTGGTCGGCTTCCTCGGCCCTGGCAAGACCTTCTGTGCTCACGCACCGGGCGCCGTGGAGCCGTTGGGCAGCGCAATCAAATACTTCCGCCATGAGTTCGAAGCCGGCATCGCGCCTGTCAGCGCCGTCGTCCCGCCTCTGGCAAGGCCGATCGTAGTCGGCGCGTAAACGCTTAACGAAGGCGAAGGGTCCGTGCCCTTCGCCTTCTCGTGTGATGACGCCTTTAACGGCTGTGTAGATTCACGCGAATAACAAGATTCCATTAGCCACGCCCGCTGACACCGGGCCAACGAAGAACTTTGAACCATGGCCACTATCCACGTAGACGGCAAAGAGCTCGAAGTCGATGGGGCAGACAACCTGTTACAGGCATGTCTGTCGCTAGGCCTCGATATCCCTTATTTCTGCTGGCACCCAGCCCTTGGCAGCGTTGGCGCTTGCCGCCAGTGTGCGGTCAAGCAGTACACTGACGCCAACGACACCCGTGGTCGGATCGTCATGTCGTGCATGACCCCCGCCACCGACGGAAGCTGGATCTCCATCGACGACGAAGAAGCGAAAGTGTTTCGCGCCAGCGTTGTTGAATGGCTGATGACCAACCACCCTCACGACTGCCCGGTCTGTGAAGAAGGCGGTCACTGCCACCTGCAAGACATGACGGTAATGACCGGCCACAACGAGCGCCGTTACCGCTTCACCAAACGTACCCACCAGAACCAGCAACTGGGCCCGTTCATTTCCCACGAAATGAACCGCTGCATCGCTTGCTACCGCTGCGTGCGTTTCTATAAGGATTACGCTGGCGGCACCGACCTCGGTGTGTTCGGCGCCCACGACAACGTGTACTTCGGTCGCGTTGAAGATGGCACCCTGGAAAGCGAGTTCTCCGGCAACCTCACCGAGGTCTGCCCGACCGGTGTGTTTACCGACAAGACTCACTCCGAGCGCTACAACCGCAAGTGGGACATGCAGTTCTCCCCGAGCATCTGCCATGGCTGCTCCAGCGGTTGCAACATCTCCCCGGGCGAACGCTACGGTGAACTGCGTCGTATCGAAAACCGTTTCAATGGTTCGGTAAACCAGTACTTCCTGTGCGACCGTGGACGTTTCGGTTACGGCTACGTCAACCGCGAAGATCGCCCGCGTCAGCCTTTGCTGGCCAACGGCGCCAAGCTCGGTCTCGACGAAGCGCTGGACAAGGCCGCCGACCTGCTGCGCGGCCGCAACATCGTCGGCATCGGTTCGCCGCGTGCCAGCCTTGAAAGCAACTACGCGTTGCGCGAACTGGTCGGCGCCGAGCACTTCTACTCCGGTATCGAAGCGGCTGAGCTTGAGCGCATTCGTCTGGTCATGCAGGTGCTGAAAGACAGCCCGCTGCCGATCCCGAACATGCGCGACATCGAAGACCACGACGCAATTTTCGTTCTCGGTGAAGACCTGACCCAGACCGCTGCACGTATGGCCCTGTCCCTGCGTCAATCGGTCAAAGGCAAGGCCGAAGACATGGCCGACGCCATGCGCGTTCAGCCTTGGCTCGACGCCGCCGTGAAGAACATCGGTCAGCACGCGCTGAACCCGCTGTTCATCGCCAGCCTGGCTGAAACCAAGCTCGACGACGTTGCCGAAGAATGCGTTCACGCAGCACCGGACGACCTGGCCCGCATCGGTTTCGCCGTGGCTCACGCCCTCGACGCCAGCGCACCAGCGGTTGAAGGCCTGGACGCTGAAGCCCTCGAACTGGCCACGCGCATCGCCGACGCCCTGCTCGCGGCCAAGCGTCCATTGATCATTGCCGGTACCTCGTTGGGTTCCAAGGCGCTGATCGAAGCGGCGGCGAACATCGCCAAAGCCCTGAAGCTGCGCGAGAAGAACGGCTCCATCAGCCTGATCGTGCCAGAAGCCAACAGCCTCGGCCTGGCCATGCTCGGTGGTGACTCGGTCGACGCCGCGCTGCAAGCGGTGATCGATGGCAAGGCCGACGCCATCGTCGTGCTGGAAAACGATCTGTACACCCGTACCGACAAAGCCAAGGTTGATGCCGCCCTGACCGCCGCGAAAGTGGTGATCGTTGCCGACCATCAGAAGACAGCCACCAGCGATCGCGCGCACCTTGTTCTGCCCGCCGCCAGCTTCGCTGAAGGCGACGGTACCCTGGTCAGCCAGGAAGGCCGCGCCCAGCGCTTCTTCCAGGTCTTCGATCCGAAGTACATGGACGCGAGCATCCTGGTTCACGAAGGCTGGCGCTGGCTGCATGCCCTGCGTTCTACCCTGCTGAACCAGCCGATCGACTGGACCCAGCTGGACCACGTCACCGCTGCTGTCGCTTCGAGCACGCCACAACTGGCGCGTATCGTTGACGCCGCACCGTCTGCCGCGTTCCGCATCAAGGGCATGAAACTGGCCCGCGAACCGCTGCGTTACTCCGGTCGTACCGCCATGCGTGCTGACATCAGCGTGCACGAACCGCGTACCCCGCAAGACAACGACACGGCGTTCAACTTCTCAATGGAAGGTTATTCGGGCTCGGTCGAACCGCGTCAGCAAGTGCCATTCGCCTGGTCTCCGGGCTGGAACTCGCCGCAAGCCTGGAACAAGTTCCAGGACGAAGTCGGTGGTCACATCCGCGCTGGCGACCCGGGCACCCGCCTGATCGAAAGCACTGGTGACTCGCTGAACTGGTTCGCCGCTGTGCCGCGTGCATTCAACCCGGCTCCAGGCACCTGGCAGGTTGTGCCGTTCTTCCACTTGCTGGGCAGCGAAGAAACCTCTTCGAAAGCCGCACCGGTTCAGGAACGCATCCCGGCTGCTTACGTCGCTTTGGCCAAGTCCGAAGCTGATCGTCTGGGTGTCAATGACGGCGCCATGCTCAGCTTGAACGTCGCTGGCCAGACCCTGCGTCTGCCGCTGCGTATCAACGAAGAACTGGGTGCCGGTCTGGTTGCATTGCCGGCGGGCATCGCCGGCATTCCGCCAGCGATCTTTGGCAAAACCGTTGACGGTCTGCAGGAGGCAGCGCAATGACTTGGTTCACTCCTGAAGTGATCGCCGTGATCATCTCGGTCATCCAGGCCATCGTGATTCTGCTCGCCGTGGTGGTGTGCGGCGCGCTGCTCAGCTGGGTCGAGCGTCGTTTGCTCGCCCTCTGGCAGGACCGTTACGGTCCGAACCGCGTCGGCCCGTTCGGCGCGTTCCAGATCGCGGCCGACATGATCAAGATGTTCTTCAAGGAAGACTGGACCCCGCCGTTCGCCGACAAGATGATCTTCACCTTGGCACCGGTCGTGGCCATGAGCGCCCTGCTGATTGCCTTCGCGATCATCCCGATCACCCCGACCTGGGGTGTGGCGGATCTGAACATCGGCATCCTGTTCTTCTTCGCCATGGCCGGTCTGTCGGTCTACGCGGTGTTGTTCGCCGGCTGGTCGAGTAACAACAAGTTCGCCCTGTTGGGCAGCTTGCGGGCCTCGGCACAAACCGTGTCGTACGAAGTGTTCATGGGCCTGTCGTTGATGGGCATCGTGATCCAGGTCGGCTCGTTCAACATGCGCGACATCGTTGATTACCAGGCCCAGCACCTGTGGTTCATCATTCCGCAGATCTTCGGTTTCCTGACCTTCTTCATCGCTGGCGTCGCCGTGACTCACCGTCACCCGTTCGACCAGCCAGAAGCAGAACAGGAACTGGCCGACGGTTACCACATCGAATACGCCGGCATGAAATGGGGCATGTTCTTCGTCGGTGAGTACATCGGCATCGTGCTGATTTCGGCGCTGCTGGTGACCTTGTTCTTCGGTGGCTGGCACGGTCCGTTCGATATCCTGCCGCAGATCCCGTTCATCTGGTTCGCACTGAAAACCGCGTTCTTCATCATGATCTTCATTCTGCTGCGCGCTTCGATTCCGCGCCCACGGTATGACCAAGTGATGGATTTCAGCTGGAAGTTCTGCCTGCCGCTGACCCTCGTCAACATGCTGGTGACCGCTGCGATCGTGTTGCTCAACACGCCCGCCGTCGCGGCTCAGTGAGGATAGAGAATCATGAAGTACATATTTGACATCGTGCATGGCTTTTTCACCCAGCTTCGCAGCCTGGTGATGATCTTCGGCCACGCCTTCCGCAAGCGCGACACGCTGCAGTACCCGGAAGAAGCCGTGTACCTGCCGCCGCGCTACCGTGGCCGTATCGTCTTGACCCGCGACCCTGATGGCGAAGAGCGTTGTGTCGCCTGCAACCTGTGCGCCGTGGCGTGCCCGGTGGGTTGCATCTCGCTGCAGAAAGCTGAAACCGAAGACGGTCGCTGGTACCCGGACTTCTTCCGCATCAACTTCTCGCGCTGCATTTTCTGCGGCCTCTGCGAGGAAGCCTGCCCGACCACCGCAATCCAGCTGACACCGGATTTCGAGATGGCCGAGTTCAAACGTCAGGACCTGGTGTACGAGAAAGAAGATCTGCTGATCTCCGGCCCCGGCAAAAACCCTGATTACAACTTCTATCGTGTTGCAGGTATGGCCGTTGCCGGGAAGCCGAAAGGCGCCGCGCAGAACGAAGCCCAGCCGATCAACGTGAAGAGCTTGCTGCCTTAAGGAAGAAAGATGGAATTCGCTTTCTATTTCGCATCGGGTATCGCTGTGGTGTCCACGCTTCGCGTGATCACCAACACCAACCCTGTGCACGCCCTGCTCTACCTGATCATTTCGCTGATCGCCGTGGCCATGACGTTCTTCGCCCTCGGCGCACCGTTTGCCGGTGTCCTGGAAGTGATCGCCTACGCTGGCGCCATCATGGTGCTGTTCGTGTTCGTGGTGATGATGCTGAACCTTGGCCCGGCCTCGGTTCAGCAAGAGCGCGTCTGGCTCAAGCCCGGCATCTGGCTCGGCCCGGTGGTACTCGGCGCCCTGCTGCTGGCTGAACTGTTGTACGTGCTGTTCAGCCATTCCAGCGGTCAGGCCATCGGCCACACCACCGTAGATGCGAAAGCCGTGGGCATCAGCCTGTTCGGTCCGTATCTGCTGGTGGTCGAACTCGCCTCGATGTTGCTGCTTGCTGCAGCCGTGACGGCGTTCCACTTGGGCCGCAACGAAGCCAAGGAGCAATGACGATGCCTGCTATCCCTTTGGAGCATGGTCTGGCAGTCGCCGGCATCCTGTTCTGCCTCGGTCTGGTCGGCCTGATGGTCCGGCGCAACATTCTCTTCGTGTTGATGAGCCTGGAGATCATGATGAATGCCTCCGCACTGGCGTTCATCGTTGCCGGTAGCCGCTGGGGTCAGCCGGATGGACAGATCATGTTCATCCTGGTGATCAGCCTGGCAGCCGCCGAGGCCAGTATTGGCCTGGCGATTCTGTTGCAGCTGTATCGCCGCTTCCACACTCTCGATATCGACGCTGCCAGCGAGATGCGCGGATGAATCTTCTCTATCTGACTTTCGTATTCCCTCTCATCGGTTTCCTGCTGCTGGCGTTCTCACGCGGCCGCTTCTCGGAAAACCTGTCGGCGCTGATTGGCGTCGGTTCCATCGGTCTGTCAGCCATCGTCACGGCCTACGTGATCTGGCAATTCAACGTCGCCCCGCCTGAGGGCGGTCACTACACCCAGGTGTTGTGGCAGTGGATGGCGGTTGAAGGCTTTACACCGAACTTCGCGCTGTACCTGGATGGCCTGTCGGTCACCATGCTCGGTGTGGTCGTCGGCGTCGGCTTCCTGATCCACCTGTTCGCGTCCTGGTACATGCGCGGCGAAGACGGTTACTCGCGCTTCTTCGCCTACACCAACCTGTTTATCGCCAGCATGCTGTTCCTGATTCTGGGCGATAACCTGTTGTTCCTGTACTTCGGCTGGGAAGGCGTGGGCCTGTGCTCGTACCTGTTGATCGGTTTCTACTACAGCAACCGCAATAACGGTAACGCGGCACTCAAGGCCTTTATCGTGACCCGCATCGGCGACGTGTTCATGGCCATCGGCCTGTTCATCCTGTTTGCCCAACTGGGCACGCTGAATGTTCAGGAACTGCTGGTGCTGGCACCGCAGAAATTCCAGGCCGGCGACTTCTGGATGGTCCTGGCCACCCTGATGCTGCTGGGCGGCGCTGTCGGTAAATCCGCGCAACTGCCACTGCAAACCTGGCTGGCAGATGCAATGGCCGGTCCTACCCCGGTTTCGGCACTGATCCACGCCGCAACCATGGTGACCGCAGGCGTTTACCTGATTGCCCGTACCCACGGCCTGTTTGCGCTGGCGCCGGACATCCTGCACCTCGTTGGCATCGTTGGCGGTGTGACCCTGGTGCTCGCCGGTTTCGCGGCACTGGTGCAGACCGACATCAAACGTATCCTCGCCTACTCGACCATGAGCCAGATCGGCTACATGTTCCTGGCCCTGGGCGTGGGTGCGTGGGATGGCGCGATCTTCCACCTGATGACCCACGCGTTCTTCAAGGCGCTGCTGTTCCTTGCGTCCGGTGCGGTGATCGTTGCCTGCCACCACGAGCAGAACATCTTCAAGATGGGCGGCCTGTGGAAGAAACTGCCGCTGGCCTACACCAGCTTCATCGTCGGCGGCGCGGCACTGTCTGCCCTGCCACTGGTGACTGCAGGTTTCTACTCCAAAGACGAAATCCTCTGGGAAGCGTTCGCCAGCGGCAACCACGGTTTGCTGTACGCAGGTCTGGTCGGCGCGTTCATGACCTCGCTGTACACCTTCCGCCTGATCTTCATCGCGTTCCACGGTGAAGCGAAGACCGAAGCGCACGCCGGTCACGGTATCGCTCACTGGCTGCCATTGTCGGTGCTGATCGTGCTGTCGACTTTCGTCGGCGCCATGATCGTTCCGCCGCTGCACGGTGTGCTGCCGGAAAGCGTCGGCCATGCCGGCGGCGAAGCCAAGCACAGTCTGGAAATCGCGTCGGGCGCCATCGCCCTGGCCGGTATCCTGCTGGCTGCGCTGCTGTTCCTCGGCAAGCGTCGTTTCGTCACTGCCATCGCCAACAGCGGCATCGGCCGTTTCCTTTCGGCCTGGTGGTTCGCTGCCTGGGGCTTCGACTGGATCTACGACAAACTGTTCGTCAAGCCATACCTTGCGATCAGCCACGTACTGCGCAAAGACCCGCTCGACCAGACCATCGGTCTGATCCCGCGTATGGCCAAAGGCGGCCACACCGCCCTGAGCCGTACCGAAACCGGTCAACTGCGTTGGTACGCGGCCTCGATGGCAGCCGGCTCCGTGCTGGTCATCGGCGCCATCGTGCTGGTAGCGGTCTGAATATGAACCTTGCGAACTTGCGAAAGGAATTGAGCCCGTCATGATTCTGCCTTGGCTAATCCTGATCCCCTTCATCGGCGGCCTGCTGTGCTGGATGGGTGAGCGCTTCGGCGCCACCCTCCCCCGCTGGATTGCGCTGTTGACCATGACCCTGGAACTCGCACTCGGCCTCTGGCTGTGGGCCCACGGTAATTATTCATTTGCTCCGGCGCCTGGCGCCGATCCGACCTGGGCGCTTGAGTTCAAGCACATCTGGATCCAGCGTTTCGGCATTAGCGTGCACCTGGCCCTCGACGGCCTGTCGCTGCTGATGATCCTGCTGACCGGTCTGCTGGGTATTCTCTCGGTACTGTGCTCGTGGAAAGAAATCCAACGTCACGTTGGCTTCTTCCACCTGAACCTGATGTGGATCCTGGGTGGTGTCGTCGGCGTGTTCCTCGCCCTCGACCTGTTCATGTTCTTCTTCTTCTGGGAAATGATGCTGGTGCCGATGTACTTCCTCATCGCGCTCTGGGGTCACAGTTCTTCGGACGGCAAGAAAACCCGGATCTACGCGGCGACCAAGTTCTTCATCTTCACTCAGGCGTCCGGCCTGATCATGTTGGTGGCGATCCTGGGCCTGGTGCTGGTCAACTTCAACAGCACCGGCGTGATCACGTTCAACTACGCCGACCTGCTGAAAACCAAGATGTCGCTCACCACCGAGTACATCCTGATGCTCGGCTTCTTCATCGCCTTCGCGGTGAAGCTGCCCGTCGTACCGTTCCACTCGTGGTTGCCTGACGCTCACGCCCAGGCCCCAACGGCGGGTTCGGTCGACCTGGCCGGTATCTTGTTGAAGACGGCGGCTTACGGCCTGCTGCGTTTCGCCCTGCCGCTGTTCCCGAACGCCTCGGCCGAGTTCGCGCCGATTGCCATGACCCTGGGTCTGATCGGGATTTTCTACGGTGCGTTCCTGGCCTTCGCCCAAACCGACATCAAGCGTCTGATCGCCTACTCCTCCGTTTCCCACATGGGTTTCGTGTTGATCGGCATCTACTCCGGCAGCCAACTGGCGCTGCAGGGTGCAGTGATGCAGATGCTGGCGCACGGTGTTTCGGCCGCCGCACTCTTTATCCTGAGTGGTCAGTTGTACGAACGCACCCACACCCGTGACATGCGTCAAATGGGTGGCCTGTGGTCGAAGATTGCTTACCTGCCGGCCATCAGCCTTTTCTTCGCAGCGGCGTCCCTGGGCTTGCCGGGTACCGGTAACTTCGTCGGTGAGTTCCTGATTCTGATCGGCACTTTCGCCGCTGCGCCGTGGATCACCGCGATCGCAACGTCGGGCCTGGTGTTCGGTTCGGTCTACTCGCTGATCATGATCCACCGTGCCTACTTCGGCCCGTCCAAATCGGACGCGGTGCTGCACGGCATGGATGCTCGCGAACTGATCATGGTGGTCGGTCTGGCGGTGCTGCTGATTTACATCGGCGTCTACCCGCAGCCGTTCCTCGATACCTCTGCCGCGACGATGCATGGCGTGCAGCAGTGGCTCGGCTCCGCCTTCACTCAACTCGCTTCGGCCCGGTAAGAGCGCTATGGAATTCACGACTCAACACTTTATCGCGCTAGCGCCGTTGTTGATCACCAGCGCCACGATCATCGTGGTGATGCTGGCGATTGCCTGGCGCCGCAACCACTCGCAGACCTTCCTGATTTCCGTGGCGGGTCTGAACCTGGCGTTGCTGTCGATCCTGCCAGCCCTGAAAGTCGCGCCTTTGGCCGTGACCCCACTGCTGCAAATCGATAGCTTCGCCTGCTTGTACATGGCGCTGATCCTGGTCGCCACCCTCGCGTGTGTGACCCTCGCCCACGCCTATCTCGGCGATGGCGGCACGGGTTACCCGGGCAACCGTGAAGAACTGTACCTGCTGATCCTGATGTCGGCCGCCGGCGGCCTGGTTCTGGTCAGCGCGCAGCACCTGGCCGGGTTGTTCATCGGTCTGGAACTGTTGTCGGTGCCGGTCTACGGTCTGGTGGCTTATGCCTTCTTCAACAAGCGTTCACTGGAAGCCGGTATCAAGTACATGGTGCTGTCGGCCGCGGGGTCTGCGTTCCTGTTGTTCGGCATGGCACTGCTGTACGCCGATTCGGGCAGCCTGAGCTTCGTCGGTATCGGCCAGGCCCTCGCGGCCACTGGCCTGCCAAGCTCGCTGGCGCAACTGGGCCTGGGCATGATGCTGATCGGTCTGGCGTTCAAGCTGTCGCTGGTACCGTTCCACCTCTGGACCCCGGACGTTTACGAAGGGGCCCCGGCTCCGGTGGCGGCGTTCCTGGCCACCGCTTCCAAAGTCGCGGTGTTCGCGGTGATGGTGCGTCTGTTCCAGATCTCCCCGGCGGCGAGCAGCGGTGTGCTGAGCGACGTACTGACCATCATCGCCATCGCGTCGATCCTGTTCGGTAACCTGCTAGCACTGACTCAAAGCAACCTCAAGCGTCTGCTGGGTTACTCGTCCATCGCTCACTTCGGTTACCTGCTGATCGCCCTGGTGGCGAGCAAAGGTCTGGCCGTTGAAGCCATCGGCGTGTACCTGGTCACCTACGTGATCACCAGCCTTGGCGCCTTCGGCGTGATCACCCTGATGTCCTCGCCGTACAACGGCCGTGACGCCGATGCCCTGTACGAATACCGCGGCCTGTTCTGGCGCCGTCCGTACCTGACCGCCGTACTGACCGTGATGATGCTGTCCCTGGCCGGTATCCCGCTGACCGCAGGCTTCATCGGCAAGTTCTACATCATCGCCACCGGTGTCGAATCACATCAATGGTGGCTGGTCGGTTCGCTGGTACTGGGTAGCGCCATCGGCGTGTTCTACTACCTGCGCGTGATGGTCACCTTGTACCTGATCGAACCGAACCTGCGTCGCCACGATGCGCAACTGCACTGGGAGCAAAAGGCAGGCGGCGTGATGCTGCTGGCGATCGCGCTGGTCGCGTTCTTCCTCGGCGTTTACCCACAACCGCTGCTGGTTCTGGTTCAGCAGGCCGGCTTGGCGGGTTGATCGCTTAAGCGACACTCGGTAGATAACAGAAACGGCACCTTCGGGTGCCGTTTTTGCGTTTGCGGGATGTGTTGCGGCTGCCCTGCCCTCCTTGTGCAATTCCAGAAAGCTCAGGCGGGATTGTCCGCTCCTATGGGAAAGCTAAATCTTTTGGAGTCCTACGGGGTGCCCTTTAATGCCTGACCTGAGGTACGCGGATAAATCGGACTTCCCCTACACCTAAAACGGAATCACCCGGCATTCAAACTTGAGGCTGCTGGCCAAAGTCCACCGTTTTACGAATCGGGACACGGACGTGACTAGACTCATCCCCAAAAGCGAACTCCATGGCCAACGTAACCAACTACTCGACGCTTACCACGCGATGGAAGACTTTCGACAGGCGCTGAACCGCCCGGATGAACTACCTGGCTTCGACGACTTGCTAAACGCAATGGGCCTCAATCGATCCACCTACATGCAAGGAGCCAACCAGCGAAAACTGATCGAGGCTGTCAGGAACGGCGACTGGGTAGTGGTGAAACCACGAGTCGTTACAGACAACGGCGGAGCGTCCTGGAACGCCTTCAAACCCAAACCCGAGCCCCCACCGGCCCAGCATCTGATAGAAGAACACGCCTACACCCTGCCTCATCCGGTGGAATCCGGTTTTCACATCGTTCAGAAACCTATGACTCTCGAAGCGTTGGAGCGCTCGCTGTACGAAGTCACACCCAGCGATGTACTGCGCAGAGAGTTCCGGTCGCTCAATCGCCATCTCGGTGAACAGGTAAAACCGGGGCAAATGGTCATCTTTAGCGACTCGCGCAACTATATGTGCCGACGCGAAGAGGCGCAGATGATGGCGGCTGCGGAAAAGGTGAATGAAGCGCTGAAAGATCTGACGGATGAAGAGGCATCATTCATGGTTGAGCACCATGAGGTGATTGAGCCGTTTTTGGGAGTTTCTTCCGGAGCGTTGGGTGTTGCATCCTTCATGGTAGGTCAGCATATGGACACGCTTAAAAACACTGATAGAACTTGAGCGATTACACGTGGAACAGCACCGCCAATATGGCCACCTGAATTCCCCGGACTTTTTTGCGAAACGTAAAAGACTTATGAAAAAACTGGATGCTGGTTTAGAACCTTTGGTTCGTAAAGCTACGGGACTATCAGATCATCCCAAACTGAAACGAGCACTAGGCTTGTCCACGCGAAGGATCGTGCACAACTGGAACAAGGCTGGAGCACCGAATCAATTGCCTGGCTACGCAACAAATATCGAGGGTGTGGCGCGGGCTTCAAAATATGTAAGCGGCCTGCTCGCCGCATAAATGGGAGACGGCGGTAGCCAAGCAGGAGAATTCATCGGTGAAAAACTGTACGAGGCGAGTAAATAATGCCCTTCGACCGAATTAACGACTTCCCCGCCAATCCACTTTTTATGTTGGACTACGTCTTTGCCGCTGATGGCCCTGGGATCGTTGGGATCAACAGTAAGGATCGCCCGTGATCGCCCAGCATCTTGACCTCATTTACCTGCTCTCATCTGGGGCTGTACTGCTACTTATTTTCCTCAGCGAGGCAATCGTGTTGTTTGCCGCCTATCTCCGGCTTGATCAAATGGAAGGCCACTTCATTGCGTCTGATCTTGTGGGCATTAATCGGAAAACTTTGGGAAACAGTCCGTTGGGACGAATGAAAAGGGTCCGGCAGATAGGCGCACTAACAGGTTGAATCACCTATTTTCAAATGCTGGATCGGTACGCGGTCATGGAGGCTGAGATCTTTCCGGAGCACCTCAAAAAATGGGTGAAGTTTCCGCGATACCTCATGCGGATCGCACTGACTGGAGCCTGTCTACTTTTGCTTTTGTTCGGGCTCGAGCGGATATTCAAGACAGTTTCCGAACCGGCAAGCGACCTGAAATTGCTCTGTATCGCCGCATTGATCGCCTGTGTCGTCATTGCATTGATTGCGCTGTTTGTACGGACATACGTCAGTTTTTTCAAACTGGCTGAGATTGAATCCTTCCTGACAGAGTCGTACTTCGTCGCTCGCAATCGGCGGGTGTTGGGAAACAGCGCTTATGGCCGTTTTTCCCGCTTGTCCCACATCTCGATCATTCTTTTACTGGACCATGATTTTTTGTCGGGAAGTGATCCTGATGCAATGAACGAGATTGCTCGCTTCCCATTACCCGTGCGACGCTGGATCATCATTCCAGCTCGAATGTTTGGCTATTCTTTTTTAGGTTATTGCGTGATCCATCTCGGCGGAACCTTCTTTGGAATATTTGCCTGACGGCAGCGAAACCGACTATCAGCCATTCAATAAAAACGCGGCCCTTCTGGCGCCGCGTTTTTTTGTGTCTGCTCAGTCTCGCTGATCAGCCAGCGGGATCGACGTTATCCAACGCCTTGTTCACCGCCAGTTCGCCCAACATCACTACCTGCGAAATCCCCAGCAGTGTTCTGCGATGCGTGCCTTCCAGCAGCGCAGCTAAGTCGCCGAGCATGATCGTGGCCGATGCCAGGGATTCACAGGCATTGGCGAGCAACGATTCGGTGTCGGCTTTGGGGTTTACGAAGGACATTTCGTTGGGGGTGTATGGCGTGGCCATGATTTTGGAGGTGGGGTTGAGGTAGTCGTCGAGCGCGCGTTCGGCGGCTTCATGGAGTTTTCGGGTGTCGACGGAGGCGTAAGGGGATGTTGAGTCGGCGTCCGCAACGGAGTCTGCTTTGGGAGGGTTGGGTGTTGGTTTTTTAATAAGTAATTCCGGTGTGTGGCTGTGGAGCTGGCCCATTCGGTTCCAATCGAAGGGGTGGCGGCTGTACGCAGGTTGGAACCCGGGCCACCGAAAAACCCGACAGACTCGAAGTCTCCCGCGTACAGCCGCCATAACGGAGTGCATACCATCAAGGTGCGCAAGCATGCGTCATGAAAGCCACTTTTGCGCTTTCGGGGTTTCGGGGTTCCAAACCCGATCGCTGAATTGGCAGCGACGCTCACAGGCTAGAGAACGGACGTCCGACGGACAACCTGAAAACACTGTGGGAAGGTTCAGCTAATTCCACTAAACACTTAAACATTCAGAATAGAAATACGAACTGTGGTGCTCGGAATTATAAGACCTGCTCCCACAGATTTAACGGTGTAGACGAAGCCTGCTGCCCCCCGCGTCAGTCTTACTGCCAAGTATCCCCTCCCTTTTATCGAATGCTCTAACCGCACTGGTCGACTTGTCCTACAGGTGTTTTTGGATGACGATCTGTTTCGTAGCTTCCAGCTGAAGTTGTTGAAAAATCCGGAAGCGGGCGATCTCATCGAGGGCACCGGGGGTGTTCGCCATGTACCTGCGGACTAACACCCGGACCCTCGAGAACTGGGAACAGGGACGCGCAACGCCCAATGCCCAGGCAACAACACTCATCCGATTGGTTGAACGTTTTCCGCAGACGATCGAACAGCTCGCAGCCCTGTCCTGAACCATCGAGGCCTATCGGCACCTTCGCGAGTCGTTTTTTGTTTGACGGAGGCCGATAACCCAAACCACGAGACGCTCCGTTACTCCTTTCCACGCAAATGCTGTAGGAGCATTCGTCAAACTAAAGACTAAAGCGAACACAAAAAACAGTTATCGAGATTCTTCCCTGTTATCTGGCTGAAATTTCCCACAAGCGACAACGAAATATTTCAACCAACTATTCGTTTCATAATGTCGCTCTTGGCGAAACTCACCACGGCGTCACGCAATACACAGTCAATACATCAATTATTGTGTACGTATTTCCGCGTTACTTAAACCCGCCTTTGACACTTCCTGACATTTTTGACGGCCTGAACCCATGACGAATACATTTGATCCGTGCTCGACAAAGCACATCCACTAACAACAAGAGGATTCAATCATGGGTTATATCTCCAGCTGGAACGCTAACAAAGTCATCGATCTTGAACAGCAGGAAGCCCCGACTGCCGATCAAATCGAAGCACTTCAATTGACCGAGGAAGAACAGGCCGAACTGGACGCCGAATAAAAAAACCGGGGGCAATGCCCCCGGTTTCTCGAAGGAGCGAATAATGGAAAAGTTCATGGTTGCTGAACGGGAACTGACACTGGCCCAGGCCGAGCAGCGAATTTTTGCCGAACTGGAGGGCTTTGGACTTCATCTCGACATCCGCACTATTGGCAGCAAAATCGTTGCGACCCACGCCTCTGTCAGCACCTACAATCCTCGACGCAGGGCCAGAGGCGCCGGCAAAGGCTACGCAAACCAGGCCCGAGTCGGTGCTCTCTACGAAACGCTGGAACACTACCTGAGCGATCATTGTGATACTTCCATCGCCCACTACATCGCGCCGACCTGTTTTTCCACCGACCCACTTTTTAACGACGACACGGCACTTACACTTATCGCAAAACAAAATGCCTGTACTGCCTGCCGAACGTATATCAACCCACTAAACCAATCTTCGTTTTACTATCCGATAGCCCTGTGCACACCAGACTATTCAAACAATATCTTTGCACCCGACACCACTAACTACCGTTCCCTGCGACGTTATGCCAGTAACAGCGGAACCGCTATCGGGGCGAGTTACAACGAGGCCGTGCTGCACGCCGCCAATGAATGTATCGAACGCGACGCAGTGTCATTGTTTCTACTGGAATATTTTTACTACGAAAATCACCCACCTTTACGCCGCGTCGCCCGATTAACCGATGATGATGTCCTGGGCCGACTGTGGTCAGACGCCGAGTCAGAAATCGGCGCCGAGATTGTCCTTGTCGATATCAGCAATGAATTTCTGCCGCGTACCTTTCTCGCTTTTTCCATCGGGCCTTGTGCAACGCCCAGAGTGTTCGGAACAGGGTGCTCACTCATGGCCCGACATGGCGCATGGCGCGCGCTGACAGAGCTCGTTCAGTTGCATCACGGGGCCGGCGAGCATGAACTGAACCATTGCCTGGGTAACGCGGAACGTCATCTCAAGCATTTTCCCCGGCTGTTGCGCTGCTTGCGATTCGACCTCGATCCTTTGTTGAACCTGAGCGAACAACAGTACGTGACCTTGCCCGCCGCACAGGAGGAAAAACCATTGTCCGAACAGATCCATCTGCTGGCCAAAGACCTGCAGCGACATGGGCGGACACTGGGCATTTCACAGCTGCATCAAACCAGACTGGGAACAACACTGGTCAACGTCGTGATACCAGGGTTGGAACGCTTTTTTGTTGTTTCCAGCGGCAATGTGGTGGTTCCGCAAGCGCGGGGGCGTCGCCTGGAAAGTGCAGAGGGAGTGAGTGCATGAATCCTCGGCGAGAAGTGCAACTGGCTCAAACCTTCCTCCAGCCTCCCTGCGCGACAGCGGGACTCAATTGCTACATCGAACCCAACGGCCCCGGGCGCCATCACCTCTTCGTTTTGCGGGTGAACGGCTGCAGTTGGGCTGGTCGCAAAGTGCTGCAACAGACTGAAACCGGCGGTTGGTACATCAACAGCCTGCTCAAACCCTGGATGTTGCTTGGACCGCTGGCCGATATGCAGTGGGGCGATGAAGGCGTCGCCCTCTACTTTCAGAGTGCGTCCCTGGAGCAAAAGGAAGCGGCTTTCAACCTCGCACAGGCGCGACCCGACAGTGAAGTCCGTTTCCCGTTTCCTGCAATCGATGACAAGGGGCTGGAGTTCGTCTGCCCGACCGATTACTGGCAGTGTGACGACTTGCTCGCCACACAACTGGATGCCGACGAAATCCACCTGCGCCAGTATTGCGCAGCCCTGCTTAAAACCCTGTCGCACCCCGGCACCGTGATTCTTGATCCGGCCTGTTCGACTGGCGAGTTCATAACGCACCTGGCCCGTGCGCTTCCCGACCGCCATTGCCTGGGTTCCGACCTTTCAGCCTCGATGATCGAACACGCCAAAAGCCGTCATGCCAACAGCACGGCGGAGTTCCTTATGGGCGATGCCCGAAACGTTGCGTCGTCCGGCCTCAAATGCGATGTGCTGATTCTGCGTTTTCTCAATGCCGAAGTGATGACTCGGGTCGATGCCCGGCAAATTTTTCACGAGATGACGGCCTGTGTGAATCCGGGAGGCACTATTCTCGTTTTCGGTCATACCCCGGTGCTGCTCGAGGTGCCGTACATGGCCCAGATGCTGGAACTTGAGCTGATTTCCAGTTTGGCGGCTCGACCCGGGCAAGTAGAACTGTTCCAGTTCTACCGGCTGAGGGTCCCCATGCAATGACACCTTTATTCAAGAACGGCTACTTCCCGACCTGCGGCGGGCATTTGCTCTATTGGGAGCGGCACGGCACCCCTGGCACCGAGCCGATATTTTTCCTGCACGGCGGACCGGGTGGGCGTTGCACTCGTCATCATCTGGTGTTCTTCGACGTCAACCGTTTCGACATCGTCCTGTTCGACCAGCGCGGCTGCGGACGCTCTCATCCCCACGGCGAACTCAAGCACAACAACACCGGACTGTGCGTAGAAGACATTGATGCGCTACGCCAGCATTTGGGTTTCGAAAAAATCAGCCTGTTGGGAGTTTCCTGGGGAAGCTGGCTGGCGATCCAGTACCAGCAGCTTTATCCCCAAACAGTGCTGAAAACCACCTTGGTCTCGGTGTTTGTACCCTTTAGCGCAAACGTCAGTGCCTACGACCAACAGTTAAGCGAATGTCTGGCGAGTGTAAGCCCGGAAACGGATGGCTCTAGTACGCGGCAGATCTACCAGATACTGAGCAACGGCTGTGCAGCGCAGCAACGTCAGGCGGCAACCCATTGGTTAAAGGCCGTTTTGCAATTAAACGGGCAGACGATGCGTCAAGACACGCTTGAAGACTTCGTCGATGAAGAAGCCGTGCGCTCGATCCGTCTGGAGTTGCACTACCACCTCAATCGTTACTACTTCACCCGTGGGCACGAGAAATTGGCCCTCGATGCCAATACCCAAGTGATACAAGGCATCAAGGATACGTTTGGCATGACCAGCCTGCGCTGGCTTCGTCAACGCCTGAACCTGCAGTGCCAGTTGCTCCACGCCGGGCATGATGCATTTGAGGGGGCCATACTGAAAGCCGTGCGACGCACTTTGACGCGAAGCCTGTGCCGCTGAAAAAAGACCTTTGTCGGAGGCTGGTTCAGCTGGAGAAATTGGGTGCCTGCTCGCGATAGCAATGGATCAGGCACAATCAAAAACGGCACCTTTCGGTGCCGTTCGCCTTGCTCAGTACAGAACCTTACTTACGCGCATCCGCCCACGACTTCAGCAGTTCGTTGTAGCTCACGGTTTCGCCCTTCGGCTTCTCGTTCGCCAACTTGGGCTTAGGTGCGCCCGGTTGATCGAACCAGTACTGCGCATCGCGCTCGGGGTTCATTTTTGGCGCGCATACCGCTTGCGCTTTCGAGCGTTCCAGGCGGGACATGATTGCGTCCTGATCCTTGGCCAGGCCATCCAGCGCCTGTTGAGGAGTTTTGTCGCCGCTGGCAGCTTCGGCGATGTGGCTCCACCACAGTTGCGCCAGGCGCGGATAGTCCGGCACGTTGGTCCCGGTCGGGGTCCATTGCACGCGGGCCGGGCTGCGGTAGAACTCGACCAGACCACCAAGTTTCGGTGCCAGGTCGGTCATCGCTTGCGAGTTGATGTCCGACTCGCGAATCGGCGTCAGGCCGACGATGGTTTTCTTCAGCGACACGGTTTTCGAGGTCACGAACTGCGCATACAGCCACGCCGCCAGTTTCTGTTTCTCAGGCGTGGACTTCATAAACGTCCACGAACCGACGTCCTGATACCCCAGCTTCATGCCCTCTTCCCAATACGGACCGCGCGGCGATGGCGCCATGCGCCATTTCGGCGTGCCATCGGCATTGACCACCGGCAGGCCCGGTTTGGTCATGTCAGCCGTGAACGCGGTGTACCAGAAGATTTGTTGGGCAATGTTGCCTTGGGACGGCACCGGGCCCGACTCGGAAAAGGTCATGCCCGCCGCTTCCGGCGGCGCGTAAGCCTTGAGCCAATCGACGTACTTGGTAGTGGCAAAGACCGCCGCCGGGCCGTTGGTGTCGCCGCCACGGGTCACGCTGGAACCTACCGGATGGCAATCCTCGACGCGGATGCCCCACTCGTCCACCGGCAAACCGTTCGGCAAGCCTTTGTCGCCGCCACCGGCCATGGAGAACCAGGCATCGGTGAAGCGCCAGCCCAGGGACGGGTCTTTCTTGCCGTAGTCCATGTGCCCGTAGACCCGCTTGCCGTCGATTTCCTTGACGTCTTCGCTGAAAAATTTGGCAATGTCTTCATAGGCCGACCAGTTCACCGGCACGCCCAATTCGTAGCCGTACTTTTCCTTGAACTTGGCTTTCAGCTCCGGCCGTTCGAACCAGTCGGCGCGGAACCAGTACAGGTTGGCGAACTGCTGGTCGGGCAGCTGATAGAGCTTGCCGTCCGGTGCCGTGGTGAAGGAAATGCCGATGAAGTCCTTGAGGTCCAGGGTCGGCGAGGTGAAGCTCTTGCCTTCGTTGGCCATCAGGTCGGTGATCGCTTCGGTCTTGCCGTAGCGGAAGTGTGTACCGATCAGGTCCGAGTCGTTGACCCAGCCGTCATAGATGCTCTTGTCCGACTGCATCACGGTCTGCAGTTTTTCCACCACATCGCCTTCTTGCAGCAGGTCGTGGGTCACCTTGATCCCGGTGATCTCGGTAAAGGCCTTGGCCAACACCTTGGACTCGTATTCGTGAGTGGTCAGGGTTTCCGAGACGACTTTGATGTCCATTCCGCGAAACGGCTCGGCCGCCTTGATGAACCACTTCAATTCCGCGAGCTGCTGGTCAGCCGTCAGGGTGGACGGTTTAAACTCGGCGCCAATCCATTTCTTCGCAGCGTCTTCATAGGCGTCGGCCCAGGCCGTTGCGCTCAACCCACTGAGTGCCAGCATGGCTGCCAATGAAATGCTATGTCGCAGCTTATTGTTTTTGTCGAACATAGAGACCTCCTGTTTGATTTTCGGAGCAACATTGCCGAGCGATTCGACTAGCCCCAACGCATCACAGCCAACAGCCACACCAAGGACAACGCGGACGCTACCCAGATGCTCCAGTCGGTGACGCCGATTACCAGCAAATGCAGGTAGGCGCTGCCGAGAAGACCGATAAACAACCGATCGCCACGGGTGGTGGCAATCGGCAACAAACCCCGTCGAAGAATGCTCGGCGAACGCAATTCCCAAGTCGTCATGCCCACCAGAATCAGGCCAATGACAATGAAGAACGCCGCGGTGGGGACCGTCCAACTCATCCATTCCATCATCAGCTCCTCATACCCGGCCGAGGGCAAAGCCCTTGGCCACGTGGTTGCGAACAAACCAGATCACCAGCATGCCCGGCAGAATGGTCAACACCCCCGCCGCTGCCAGCACGCCCCAATCGATGCCGGACGCCGAGACCGTCCGCGTCATGACCGCCGCAATCGGCTTGGCGTTGACCGATGTCAACGTGCGCGCCAGCAGCAGTTCGACCCAGGAAAACATGAAGCAGAAAAACGCCGTGACGCCGATGCCAGAGCCGATCAGCGGAACGAAAATCTTCACGAAGAACTTGGGAAAACTGTAGCCGTCGATGTAGGCGGTTTCGTCGATTTCCTTGGGAACACCGGACATAAAGCCCTCAAGAATCCACACCGCCAACGGCACGTTAAACAGGCAATGAGCCAGGGCCACGGCGATGTGGGTGTCGAACAGACCGATCGAGGAATACAGCTGGAAGAACGGCAGCAGGAACACCGCCGGTGGCGCCATCCGGTTGGTCAGCAGCCAGAAAAACAGGTGCTTGTCACCGAGGAAGCGATAGCGCGAGAACGCATAGGCCGCCGGCAACGCCACGCTCAGCGAGATCACCGTGTTCAGGCTCACGTAGTACAGCGAGTTGAGGTAACCGGTGTACCAACTCGGATCGGTGAAGATCACCTTGTAGTTATGCAAGGTGAAGTCCGAAGGAAACAGCGTCAGGCCGCCGAGGATTTCGGTGTTGCTCTTGAAGGACATGTTCAGCAGCCAGTAGATCGGCACCAGCAGGAACAGGATGTAGATCAGCAGCGGAATCAGCTTTCTCTTGCTCATGATGGGCCTCAGCGGTTGGCGTCAGAGTGAGTCATGGCGGTGTAGAACAGCCAGGACACCAACAGGATGATCAGGAAGTACACCAGCGAGAACGCCGCTGCCGGTCCCAGGTCGAATTGCCCTACGGCCATCTGGGTCAACGTCTGACTGAGGAACGTCGTGGCATTCCCCGGGCCGCCACCGGTCAGCACGAACGGCTCGGTGTAGATCATGAAACTGTCCATGAACCGCAGCATCACCGCGATCAGCAGCACGCTTTTAAGCTTGGGCAACTGAATGTGCCGGAACACCGCCCAGGCCGACGCCCGATCAATCCGCGCCGCCTGGTAATACACGTCCGGAATCGCCCGCAGCCCGGAGAAACACAACAACGCCACCAGCGAGGTCCAGTGCCATACGTCCATCACCAGCACCGTGACCCAGGCGTCCATGGTGTTTGATGCATAGTTGTAGTTGATGCCCATGGCATTCAGGCTCGAGCCCAGCAGGCCGATGTCGGCCCGGCCGAAAATCTGCCAGATGGTGCCGACCACGTTCCATGGGATCAGCAACGGAATGGCCAGGATGATCAGCACCAGCGACGACCAGCGGCCCTTGGTCGGCATGGTCAGGGCGATGGCGATGCCAAGCGGAATTTCAATCAGCAGCACGCAGGCGGAGTAGATGAACTGCCGCAACAGCGAGTCATGCAGGCGCGGATCGAGCAGCACTTGCTTGTACCAGTCGGCGCCAACGAAGTAGCGGCTGGACTGGTCGAAGATGTCCTGCACCGAATAGTTGACCACCGTCATCATCGGGATCACCGCACTGAAGGCCACCAGCAGGAACACCGGCAACACCAGCCACCAGGCCTTGTTGTTTTGCACCTTGTTCATGGCTGCGTCTCCAGCAGGTATTCATCGGCATACACCATCAACCACTGCGCCGGAAAACTGATGTACGCCGTGCCTTCCGGCACCGGTTTGTCTTCGGCCAGGCGCACTTTCAGCGGTGCGCCGTCGAGGTTCAGGGTGAGGATCTTGTAGGTGCCGAGGTCTTCGATGTGTACGACCTGTGCCTGCATCGCGTCATCGAAGGGTTCTTCCCACACATGCACAAACTCCGGGCGGATGCCGACTTTCAAGGTTTTCCACTCGGATTCAGCGATGCGTTGTTGCTGCGCCTCGGACAGCGGGAGGTGCGTCGAGGCGAAACCCACGCCACCCGGTTGCGGCGTGACTTCGATCAGGTTCATTCCCGGGCTGCCGATGAAATAACCGACAAAGGTGTGGCTCGGCCGTTCGAACAACTCACGCGGTGTGCCGAATTGCACGATCTGCCCGCCATACATCACTGCAATTTTGTCGGCGAAGGTCGACGCTTCCAGCTGATCGTGGGTGACGTAGACCATGGTGATGTTGAACTGCTCGTGAATCTGCTTGAGCTTGCGCCGCAGTTTCCACTTCAAATGCGGGTCGATCACGGTCAGCGGCTCGTCGAACAAAATCGCCGAGACGTCATCGCGTACCAGCCCACGGCCCATGGAGACTTTCTGCTTTTCGTCGGCGGTGAGGTTGCTGGCCTTTTTGCTCAGCAGCGCCTGCAGGTCAAGGACCTCGGCAATTTCTTGCACCTTGCTGTGAATTCTCGCCTCGGCCATGCCCTGATTGCGCAGCGGAAAGGCCAGGTTATCGAACACAGTCATGGTGTCGTAGACCACCGGAAACTGGAAAACCTGGGCGATGTTGCGCTTCTCCGGCGTGAGGTCGTTGACCGCTTTGCCGTCGAACAACACATGCCCCTGCGAGGGGCTGAGCAATCCGGAAATGATGTTGAGCAACGTCGACTTGCCGCACCCCGAGGGTCCGAGCAGCGCGTAGGCACCGCCCTGCTCCCAGATGTGATCCATCTCGCGAATCGCGTAATCCTCAGGGCCAGCCGGGGTTTTGGTGTAACTGTGGGCGAGGTTCTGCAAACGGATTTCAGCCATCAGGCAACCCTCGCGATACGGCGGCCGGGCGCCTGGACGAGACGTCCCTGCGCATCGAACACAAACAGTTTATGGGTCGGGATATAAATGCGAATCGGCGCATCAACGTCGTATTCGTGAACGCCGGGCAAATGCAGCACCAGCAGGAAATGCTCGTTGCGCACGTGCAGGAAGGTTTCCGAGCCGCTGATCTCGGCGACCTCGACGGTCACGGCCAGCTCCAGGTCATCGTCGTTGCTCGGCACCAGCGATATGTGGCTCGGCCGCACGCCAAAGCGGAACTCGCCCTCGCCCACCGGCCGCAAATCCACGTTCAACGGGAAGTGCACAAAATTGGCGAAACTGACCTCGTTGCCGGCAATGCGCCCCGGCATCAGGTTGATCGGCGGCTCGGAGAACAGCTCGGCCGCAAGCACGCTTTGCGGCTGATGATAGACCTCGGACGACTTGCCGCTCTGAATCACCCGACCTTCGTGAAGAATGGTCGTGGTGCCGCCCAGTGCCAGGGCTTCGTTGGGTTCGGTGGTGGCGTAGATAGCGATGGTATGGCGAGCCTTGAACAGCTCACGCATTTCCTGGCGCAGTTCTTCGCGCAGCTTGTAATCGAGGTTGACCAGCGGCTCGTCGAACAGAATCAGCTCGGCGTCTTTGACCAAGGCGCGGGCCATGGCCGTGCGCTGTTGCTGGCCACCAGAGAGTTCGAGAGGATGGCGCTGGAGAAACTTCTCGATGCGCAGCATCTTTGCGGTTTCCAGCACTTTGCTCTGGATCAGCTCATTGGACACACCGCCCTGGCGTAACGGCGAGGCAATGTTCTCGAAGACGGTCATGGTCGGGTAATTGATGAACTGCTGATAGACCATCGACACGTTGCGCAGCCGCACCGGGCGCTGGGTAACGTCGACGCCGTTCATGAGGATGCGCCCGCTGTCAGGCTTGTCCAGACCGGCCATCAGGCGCATCAGGCTGGTTTTGCCGGACAGTGTGCGCCCGAGCAAAACGTTGAAGGATCCGGGTTCAAAACTGAGGCAGGCATCGTCGATCCAGGTCTGGCCCTCGACGGTGCGGCTGACGTGCTCCAGGGTTAATGACATGGCTCGGCCTTTTTATTATTTGGAGTCAAGCGACCGGAGCTACAGAGCGAGTTTCGTGCCAGAAATTGCAAGCTGTTGATCTGGTTTGAAAATCCTCTAACGAAGGGAGTGAGCACTTTCGTTGCTGAACAGAAATGAACAACTCAGGCTGAACAACTGAACAATCCACTGGTTGACAATGAACAATAGTGAACAACACTCTACACACCGTTTTACTGCGAAATATTGCGAATTACGCACGGCTTTACTCACAACAAAAATAATAATGTTCAGAGATCGACTGCCATGGCCGCACCCGCCTCGCCGCTCTCCCACGACGCCGTCATTCAGGACTCCTGGAAACGTTGTCGCGCCTTCGGTCTCGACCATCAGAGCGCGCCCGCGTTTGATCAACTGCCGGCCGAAGGCATCGCCCAATTGCTGGAGAGCCAGCATTCGCTAGTGCAGACCACGCATCAGGAAGTCCTGCCGTATTACGAAAACATCCTCAGCAACTCCAATTGCCTGATCATGCTCGCCGACAATCAAGGCCAGGTGCTGACGTCGTGGGGTACACAGCGCTTCATCGAACCGAGCCTGACCCGTGGTTTCAGCGCGGGCGCCAGCTGGATGGAGCGTTGCAGCGGCACCAACGCCATCGGCACCGCCCTCGCCTGTGAGCAGGCCGTGCACATTGAACACGATGAACACTTTCTGAAAGCCAACCGCTTCATGACCGGTTCCGCCGCACCGATTTTCGATGCCGAGCGCAAGGTGATCGCAGTGCTGGATGTGTCCAGTGACAGCTACCTGCCGCCGTCCCACACCCTCGGCATGGTCAAGATGATGAGTCAGACCGTGGAGAACCGGCTGATTCTCAACCTGTTCCATGGCCAGCACTTTCAACTGACGTTCAACACCGGGTTGAACAACCTGGATAGCCAATGGGCGGGGTTGCTGATTTTCGATGAGACGGGCCAGGTGCTGTCCGCCAATCGCCGGGCCGACAATCTGCTGGGGATCAGCCTGTCGCGGGTCAGCGTCGAAAGCCTGTTCAAGGTGTCGCTGCTGGAATTACTGAACCAGCCCGACGGTCTGCCGTTCGCCCTGCAAGCTTCGGGGCGTAACCGCTTCCAGTGCCTGCTGCGGCGGCCGAAACAAGTGCCGATTCAAGCGCGACTGTTTTCTGAACCCAAGAGCGCTGAACCGGTGGTCGTGGCGGCACCCGAAACGATCAGCCTCAACACCCTGCACTTCGGCGACAGCCGCGTGGAAAAAGCCGTGCGTCAGGCTGAACGCCTGCTGGAGAAGGACATTCCGCTGTTGATCCACGGCGAAACCGGGGTCGGCAAGGAAGTGTTCGTCAAAGCCCTGCATCAGGCCAGTTCTCGCAGCAAGCAACCGTTCATTGCCGTCAACTGTGCAGCGATCCCCGCCGAACTGGTGGAATCCGAGCTGTTCGGCTACGAGAAAGGCGCTTTCACCGGCGCCAATCAGAAAGGCAGCATCGGGCTGATCCGCAAGGCCGACAAAGGCACCCTGTTCCTCGATGAAATCGGCGACATGCCACTGCCGACGCAGGCCCGGTTGTTGCGGGTGTTGCAGGAGCGTTGCGTGCAACCGGTGGGCAGTAGCGAGCTGTTCCCGGTCGATATCCGGATTATTTCGGCGACCAACCGTGCGTTGCGTGAGCAGGTGCAATTGGGGCGATTCCGTGAAGACCTGTATTACCGGATTGGCGGCTTGACCCTGGAACTACCGCCGCTGCGCGAACGCAGCGACAAGCAGGCGTTGTTCAAACGCTTGTGGGAGCAGCACCGCGAGCCGTCGCAATGGGCCGGGTTGAGCCGTGAGGTGCTGGAGCTGTTCGGCCGTCATCCGTGGCCGGGGAATCTTCGTCAGGTCAGCAGCGTGATGCAGGTGGCGCTGGCCATGGCCGAAGAACAACCGGTGCGGCCGGAGCATTTGCCGGATGATTTTTTTGTCGATCTGGAGATGGAGCCGGTGGATTCGCCTGAAACGCTGGCGGTGGATTTGAATGATATCGAGGATTTGAATCGGCAGTTGCGGGCGGCTGGGGGGAATATTTCGCACTTGGCCCGACGGTTGGGTGTAAGCCGCAATACCCTTTACAAGCGATTGCGCCAGTCGGAAAGCTGACTGCTGCGCAGTCAACCGAGGCATCGCTGCACTGGAACCCGCCTAAAAAACAAAAACCCGCACAAGGCGGGTTTTGTTTGATCGTTCCCACGCAGAGCGTGGGAACGATCATCAGTCAGCCAAACGCCAGGTCGTACCGCCCTTCCCGTCTTCCAGCACCACGCCCATGGCGGTGAGTTGGTCGCGGATGCGGTCGGATTCGGCCCAGTCTTTACCAGCACGAGCCGCCAGACGCGCAGCAATCAATGCATCAACTTCAGCTGCATCCACACGCCCTTCAGCGCCAGCCTGCAAGAAGTCATCAGCCTCCAGCTGCAACACGCCCAGCACGCTCGCCAGTTCTTTCAGGCGCGCTGCCAGGCCCGCCGCCGCGTTGAGATCGCTCTCACGCAGACGATTGATCTCGCGCACCATCTCGAACAGCACCGCGCAGGCTTCCGGCGTGCCGAAGTCGTCATTCATCACCTGGGTGAAGCGTTCGACAAAGGCTTCGCCGCCAGCCGGTGCAACGCTCGGCAGGCCTTTCAACGCGTGGTAGAAACGCTCGAGTGCGCCTTTGGCGTCCTTGAGGTTGTCTTCCGAATAGTTGATCGCGCTGCGGTAGTGGCTCGACACCAGCAGGTAACGCACGACCTCTGGGTGGTACTTTTCCAGCACGTCGCGAATGGTGAAGAAGTTGTTCAAGGACTTGGACATCTTCTCGCCATTGATGCGAATCATGCCGCAATGCATCCACGCGTTGGCGTAGGTCTTGCCAGTGGCCGCTTCGCTCTGGGCGATTTCGTTTTCATGGTGCGGGAACTCGAGGTCGCTGCCGCCGCCATGAATGTCGAACGTCTCGCCGAGGCAGCAGGTGGACATCACCGAGCACTCGATGTGCCAGCCCGGACGCCCGGCGCCCCATGGCGATTCCCAGCTTGGTTCGCCCGGCTTGGTGGCTTTCCACAGCACGAAGTCGAGCGGGTCCTGCTTGGCTTCGTCGACTTCGATCCGCGCACCGATGCGCAGGTCTTCGATCTTCTTGCGCGACAGCTTGCCGTAGCCCATGAACTTGGCGACGCGGTAGTACACGTCGCCATTGCCCGGGGCGTAGGCGTAACCCTTGTCGATCAGCGTCTGGATCATGCTCAGCATGCCCGGAATGTGATCGGTGGCACGCGGCTCCATGTCCGGTTTCTTGATGTTCAGGCGCGCTTCATCTTCGTGCATCGCGGTGATCATGCGCTCGGTCAGCGCGTCGTACGGCTCGCCGTTTTCGCGGGCACGATTGATGATCTTGTCTTCGATGTCGGTGATGTTGCGCACGTAGGTCAGGTTGTAACCGCTGAACCGCAACCAGCGGGTCACCAGGTCGAACGCGACCATGCTGCGGCCGTGGCCAATGTGGCAGTAGTCGTACACGGTCATCCCGCAGACGTACATGCGCACATTGTTGCCATCAAGCGGCTTGAAGACTTCTTTGCTCTTGGTGAGCGTGTTGTAGATGGTAAGCACTTTAGGTTCCTTGAATCACTGGCCCCACGAATCACGCAAGGTCACGGTACGGTTGAATACCGGATGACCGGGTTTGGAGTCCTTGATATCCGCGACGAAGTAGCCTTCGCGCTCGAACTGGAAACGGTCTTCCGGCTGTGCATTGCCCAGCGAGGGCTCAGCACGACAACCGGTCAGCACTTGCAGTGAGTCAGGGTTGATGTTGTCCAGGAAACTCGCGCTGTCTTCAGCCTTCTCAGGGTTGGCCGAACGGAACAGGCGATCGTACAGACGCACTTCGCACTCGATGCTTGCAGCGGCCGGCACCCAGTGCACCACGCCTTTGACCTTGCGGCCTTCAGGGTTTTTGCCGAGTGTTTCCGGGTCGTAGGAGCAACGCAGCTCGACGATGTTGCCGTCGGCGTCCTTGATCGCTTCGTCGGCACGGATCACGTAGCTGCCGCGCAGACGCACTTCGCCGTTCGGCTCCAGGCGTTTGTAGCCTTTTGGCGGCTCTTCCATGAAGTCATCGTGGTCGATGTAGATTTCACGGGCGAATGGCAGCTGGCGCACGCCCAGTTCTTCTTTCTGCGGATGACGCGGCAGTTCGAGGTGCTCGACCTGATCTTCCGGGTAGTTGGTGATCACCACCTTCAACGGACGCAGCACGCACATGGCGCGCGGAGCATTCTGGTCCAGATCCTGACGGATGCTGAACTCGAGCATGCCGAAATCGACGACGCCGTCGGAACGGTTGGTGCCGACCATGTCGCAGAAATTGCGGATCGACGCAGGCGTGTAGCCACGGCGGCGGAAGCCCGACAGCGTGGACATGCGCGGATCATCCCAGCCGAACACGTGTTTTTCATCGACCAGTTGCTTGAGCTTGCGCTTGCTGGTGATCGTGTAGTTCAGGTTGAGGCGGCTGAACTCGTACTGACGCGGGTGCGCCGGCACGGGCAGCGCGTCGAGGAACCATTCGTACAGCGGACGATGGCTTTCGAACTCCAGGGTGCAGATCGAGTGAGTGATGCCTTCGATGGCGTCCGACTGACCGTGGGTGAAGTCGTAGTTCGGGTAGATGCACCACGTGTCGCCAGTCTGGTGGTGATGCGCATGACGGATGCGGTACATGATCGGGTCGCGCAGGTTCATGTTCGGCGAGGCCATGTCGATCTTGGCCCGCAGCACGCGTGCGCCGTCCTGGAATTCGCCGGCCTTCATGCGGGCGAACCAATCCAGGTTTTCTTCCACCGAACGGTCACGGAACGGGCTGTTCTTGCCGGGCTCGGTCAGGCTGCCACGGTATTCCTTGGCCTGCTCCGGGCTCAGGTCGTCGACGTAGGCCTTGCCGGCCTTGATCAGTTCAACGGCCCAGTCGTGCAACTGGTCGAAATACTGCGAGGCGTAGCGCACTTCACCGGACCATTCGAAGCCCAGCCATTTGATGTCGCTTTCGATCGCGTCGATGTATTCCTGGTCTTCCTTGGCCGGGTTGGTGTCGTCGAAACGCAGGTGGGTGACGCCGCCGAATTCCTGGGCCAGGCCGAAGTTCACACAGATCGACTTGGCGTGACCGATGTGCAGGTAGCCGTTGGGCTCAGGCGGGAAACGGGTGACGATCTGCGTGTGCTTACCCGAGTCCAGGTCCGCCTGGATGATCGGGCGCAGGAAATTGACCGGCACGGCAGGGCCGGTCTTGGCATTCGAGGTAGGGTCGACAGTGGGCTTGCTCATAGGATCCTTGAACGTACAAGTGCGCGGCCGGAAGAAGGCCAAGTAAAACAAAGCCGCTATCATAGCCGATGCCGTCAAGTCGCTGACAGAGCAGGTCCGAAAACGGCTGCATTTAATCGGATGCAAATGAAAAACAGCCTCGAAATTCGCGCCCGGCACGCTAAACTGCGAACCTTGGCCGAAGCTGGCCGGACCGGTTGAGGGCTTCAATGCCCCGAAACCCACGAATTCATTGAAAGAGTAGTAATCATGACCCAAGTCAAACTGACCACCAACTACGGCGACATCGTCATCGAACTGGACGCGGAAAAAGCACCCATCACCGCTGCCAACTTCATCGAATACGTTAAAAACGGTCACTACGAGAACGTGGTGTTCCACCGTGTGATCAAGGGCTTCATGATCCAGGGCGGCGGTTTCGAGCCAGGCATGAAAGAAAAGAAAGACAAGCGTCCAAGCATCCAGAACGAAGCCGATAACGGCCTGAAGAACGAGAAGTACACCTTGGCCATGGCTCGTACCATGGACCCGCATTCGGCATCGGCGCAGTTCTTCATCAACGCCACTAACAACAGCTTCCTCAACCACACCGCCAAGACTGCTCAGGGCTGGGGCTACGCAGTGTTCGGTAAAGTCGTTGCAGGCACTGATGTTGTCGACAAGATCGAAGGCGTTGCGACCACTTCCAAGTCGGGCCACCAAGACGTACCAGCAGACGACGTGATCATCGAGAAAGCCGAGATCATCGAAGCGTGATATTGCTGATTTCAGACTTGCATCTGGAAGAGGAGCGCCCGGACATTACCCGGGCGTTTCTGGATTTGCTCGCCGGACGCGCCCGCTCGGCGAGTGCGTTGTACATCTTGGGCGACTTTTTCGAGGCGTGGATTGGCGACGACGCCATGACGCCCTTTCAGCGTTCCATCTGCCAGGCCCTGCGCGAATTGAGCGACAGCGGCACGGCCATTTTTCTGATGCACGGCAATCGCGACTTCATGCTCGGCCAGGCCTTTTGTAAACAGGCCGGCTGCACGCTGTTGAAGGACCCGAGTGTCGTGCAGTTTTACGGCGAACCGGTGCTATTGATGCACGGCGACAGCCTCTGCACCCGCGACGAAGCCTATATGAAGCTGCGCCGCTACCTGCGCAATCCGATCAGCCTGTTCATCCTGCGCCATTTGCCGCTGCGCACCCGGCATAAGCTGGCGCGCAAGCTGCGCAGTGAAAGCCGTGCGCAAACGCGGATGAAGGCCCATGACATAGTGGATGTCACGCCGGAGGAAATTCCGCGGATCATGCAGGAATACGGCGTGAAGACCTTGATCCACGGCCACACCCATCGCCCCGCCATCCACAAACTACAGTTGGGCGAACAAGCGGCCAAACGCATTGTGTTGGGGGATTGGGATCGCCAGGGCTGGGCGTTGCAGGTGGATGAGAACGGGTTTGCGCTGGCGCCGTTTGACTTCACCCCGCCACCGCAGCTGGCCGCTCCCGCCCACTGACTGCCAAACACAAATCCCCTTGTAGGAGTGCGTTTAGTTTAGTGACCGGAGGCAGCAGGCCCCGCTTTCGCTGCAAATGGCGGTTTTGCCAGCCATACAATCAGAATCAGTCCCATGAACCCCCAGCCCAGCAACGTGAAGTAATCCACGGTGGAGAGCATATACGCCTGGCTCGTCAGCACATGATCCAGCTGTGCATAGGCCGGGGTACTCGCCCCGCCCAACGTGTTCAAGGCATCGCGGGTGGCCGGGTCGAACGTGGTGATACTTTCGCTCAAATACGCGTGATGCTGATCCGCCCGGCGAATCCAGATCCAGGTGGTCAGCGACGCCGCAAAACTACCGCCCAGCGTGCGCAGGAACGTCGCCAGGCCTGCGCCATCGGCGATCTGGCTCGGTGGCAGGTCCGACATCAAAATGCTCAGGGTGGGCATGAAGAACAGCGCCACGCCAATGCCCATGAACAGCTGCACCAGAGCGATGTGCTGGAAGTCCACTTCATTGTTGAACCCGGCGCGCATGAAGCAGCTCAAGCCAATGGCCAGGAACGCCAGCCCGGCCAGCAATCGCAGGTCGAACTTGTGCGCGTACTTGCCGACAAACGGCGACATCAGCACCGGCAGTATCCCGATCGGTGCTACGGCCAGCCCCGCCCAGGTCGCGGTGTAGCCCATCTGGGTTTGCAGCCATTGCGGCAGGATCAGGTTAATGCCGAAGAACCCGGCGTAACCCAACACCAGCACCAATGTGCCGATGCGGAAGTTGCGGTAAGCAAACAGCCGCAGGTTGACCACCGGGTGTTTGTCGGTCATTTCCCAGATCACGAACACCGCCAGCGCAATCACGGAAATGGCCGCGCCAATCAGAATGAAATTCGACTCGAACCAGTCCAGGTCATTGCCCTTGTCGAGGATAATCTGCAACGCACCGACGCCAATGATCAACGTGATCAACCCCACGTAATCCATCGGTTGGCGGCTGGTTTCCACCGGGCGCGCCTTGAGTTGCTGGCGCACCACCATCACCGCGAAGACGCCGATCGGCACGTTGATGAAGAAAATCCACGGCCAACTGTAGCTGTCGGTAATCCAGCCGCCGAGGATCGGCCCCGCAATCGGCGCCACCACCGTGACCATCGCCAGCAATGCCAGGGCCATCCCGCGCCTGGCGGGGGGATAGACCGCGATCAGCAGCGTCTGGGTCATCGGGTACAACGGACCGGCCACCAGGCCTTGCAGCACCCGAAAACCGATCAGTTCCGGCATCGAGGTCGAGATACCGCAGAGAAACGAGGCCAACACAAACAGCACCGTGGCCCAGAGAAACAGCTTCACTTCACCGAAGCGGCGGCTGAGCCAACCGGTCAGCGGCAAGGCAATCGCGTTGCTCACGGCAAAGGAAGTGATCACCCACGTGCCCTGCTCCGAACTCACACCGAGGTTGCCGGAAATCGTCGGCAGCGCCACGTTGGCGATGGTGGTGTCGAGCACTTGCATGAAGGTCGCCAGCGACAGGCCGATGGTGCTGAGCAACAGGCTGGGCGGCGTGAAAGAGGCGTTATTGCTCATCGCGAATCCTTTGAAACCAGGTGGGCGCGGCGCCCTTTGGCCGGGCGCCGCTGAGGGATTGGCGAATCAGCGTTGCGCGGTCTTGCTGACCGCAGCGCTGTTGTCGTGGATCAACTGAGCGATCATCGCGTCGGCTTCGGCCAACTGACGGTCGTAGACGTTGGTGCTGAACGAGGCCTTTTGCGGCGGCTGTTGCGCCAGCACCGGGCCGCTCTGGTCGTGCAGGTTCACATCGACCTGAGTCGACAGGCCCACGCGCAACGGGTGCTTGGCCAGTTCTTCGGCGTTGATGTGGATCCGCACCGGCACGCGCTGGACAATCTTGATCCAGTTACCAGTGGCGTTTTGCGCCGGCAGCAGGGCAAACGCGCTGCCGGTACCCGCGCCGAGGCTGTCGATGGTGCCGCTGAATTTCACGTCGCTGCCGTACAGATCGGCCTGGATGTCCACTGGCTGACCGATGCGCATGTCACGCAGCTGGGTTTCCTTGAAGTTGGCGTCGATCCACAACTGATCGAGCGGAATCACCGCCATCAGCGCGGTGCCCGGCTGAACCCGTTGACCCAATTGCACGGAGCGCTTGGCCACGTAACCGGTGACCGGTGCGATCAAGGTGCTGCGCGAGTTGTTCAGGTAGGCCTGACGCAGTTGCGCGGCCGCCGACATCACGTCCGGGTGCGACGAAACCACGGTGTCATCGACCAGCGCACTGGTGGTTTTCAATTGCTGCCTGGCGTTGGCCAGGGCGTTTTGCGCCGAGGTCAGGTCGTCGCGGGCGTGGGACAGTTCTTCCTGGGAAATCGCACCGCCAGCGGCGAGGTTTTTCCGGCGATTGAAATTGTCCTGCGCTTTCTGCACTTCAGCCTGCTGCGCATTGACCTGGGCTTTCATGCCGTCGACGTTGCTGTACAAACCGCGTACCTGGCGCACGGTGCGGGCCAGATTGGCCTGGGCACTTTGCAGGCCGACTTCGGCGTCGTTCGGGTCGAAGTTGATCAGTACCTGGCCTTCGTGGACCAGGTCACCGTCATCGGCGCCGATGCTGACCACGGTGCCGGTGACCAGCGGAGTGATTTCCACCACGTTGCCGTTGACATAGGCGTCGTCGGTGCTTTCGTTCCAGCGCCCGTACAGTTCGTGATAACCCCAGACGCCGACACCGGCGAGGACGACCACGACGGCCAGCGCGGCCAGCATGACTTTGCGTTTACGCGGATTGCTCGTGTCTTGAGCGTGGTCCGGTGATGTGTTGGTTGGAGCAGCAGGTGTATCGACAGTGGCCATGACAAATACCTTGAATTAGTTGTGCTGCGTGGCTGGGAGGGCATTGGCTGCGGTCAGGGTTTCGCCCTGAAAACCGCCGCCCAGCGCTTGCATCAATTGGATCGACAGGTCGATCTGCTCGGCATTCAGGTTGGCCAGCTGACGCTGGGCCTGGAGCAATTGCTGCTCGATGCTGAGCACGTCCAGGTAGTTACCGATGCCGGAACCGTACCGCTGGACCACGGTGTTGTAAGAATCCTGGGCAATGTCGGTCGCATGCTGCTGGGCACCGATCTGCCGGCCGATATCGCGCAACTGGTTAATGGAGTCGCTGACATCGCCGAGCGCTTTCACCAGGCTTTTGTTGTACTGCGCCACCGCGAGGTCGTAATCGGCGTCGCGCGAATCAAGGTTGGCGCGCAGGCGGCCACCGTCGAAAATCGGCACAGAAATGGTCGGCGCAATGTTGAAGAAACGGCTCGCCGAACCAAACATTGCATCCCCCAACAACGATTCGGCACCGGCGGCGGCGCTGAGGTTCAAGTTGGGATAGAACTGGGTTTTGCCGGCGGCGATGTTCTTGCTCGCAGCCTCGACCCTCCAGCGCGCCGCCACCAGGTCGGGACGGCGGCCGAGCAATTCGGCGGGCAACACCGACGGTAATGCAACGGCGCTGGCCTGAAGAATCTTCGGCCGAGCGATTTCGTTGCCGCGATCCGGGCCTTTGCCGAGCAGCACCGCCAGGGCGATTTTTGCGCTGTTCAGGCGTTTTTCAGCGTCGATCAGGCTGGCTTCGGACGTGGCTTCCAGGCTTTCGGTCTGCTGGAACTGGTACTGACTGTCGATGCCCGAGCTCAGGCGACGCTGACCCAAATCGAGCATTTGTTTGGTTCGCTTGAGGTCTTCATTGGCCAAGTCGTAGACGATGTGCGCCTGCCCCAAGTCGCTGTAGGCGCGGGCGACGTCGGCGGACAACGTCAGCTGTGCGGCCTGTTGATCGATTTGGGCGGCGCGAGCCTGGCCCAATGCAGCTTCCCAGGCGTCACGCTGACCGCCCCAGAGGTCGAAGTTGTAATTGAAACTGGCGCCGATGTTGCGCACGGTGGCGTAGGTGCCGCCCTGCCCGCTCGGGTCTTGATCCCGCGACAGACGCGAACGGCTGACACCGGCGCTGGCATCGAGGGTCGGCATACGCGCGGCGTCGGCGGCATAGGCAGCAGCGCTGGCCTGATGCGCACGAGCGTCGGCAATTTGCATGTCGGGGCTGTCGTGCAGGGCTTCGCGGATCAGACCGTCGAGCTGCGGGTCGCCGAGGCTTTTCCACCAGTCACTTTTCGGCCAGGCCGCCGGCGACAGGGTGACGCCGCTGAGGGATTGTCCGGCCTTGAGGGTTTTCGCATCGAGGCTTTTGCCTTCGGTGGTCAGGCCACTGTAGCTGGCGCAACCGGCCAGGGTCATGGCGGCCAGGACCAGGCTCAGCCCGGTGCGCAGGGTTTTACTGTTCATTTGTCACCTACCCGCAGCAGCGTGATTGAATCACCGGCGGCTACCAGAATTTTCTTGAGGATCTGTTCCAGGGTTTTCAGTTCGTCGGGCGTGATGGCGCCAGCCAGTTCATTCATGGCGTCGGCACCGATGTGCGGCAGGCGGTCGGCGAGCTTCTGACCTTCTTCGGTCAGCACCAGTTGAACCTGGCGGCGATCCGCCTCGCAACGTTGGCGAATGAGCAAACCTTTCTGTTCCAGACGATCAAGCATGCGGGTCATCGAGCCACTGTCGAGCGACAGATGACGGCACAACTCGGCCGGGGTATCGACGCCGAATTGGGCCACGATGATCATCACCTTGAACTGCGCGGCGGTGATGCCGTGGGGTTCCATGTGCGTGTCGATGATCCGGTCCTTGAGCAGCGCGGCGCGTCCCAGCAGGAGGCCGAGGTGGCAATTTTCGAAATCGTCTGGGGTGAAATGCTTCATCTGACCACCAATTAGCTGCCTAAGCAGTGAATGTATGACGAGATGTTACTGCCTAGGCAGCCAATGTCAACGTAATAGTTAGGTTGCTTTGTAATTAGTTGACCAATGGAGTCGGAGATTGGGGTGCGCACACTGACGCCTTCGCGAGCAAGCCCGCTCTCACATTCGACCGTATTCCCTTTGGGAGACTGCGGTTAAATGTGGGAGCGAGCTTGCTCGCGAAGGCAGCGACTCGGTGTCTTTGAAGGAAACGGGTCTAGAAATCCCGCTTGTAGAAGATGTCCAGCGAACTCGCCACGCCGCTCGCCGCTTCGAGGTAGACCTTCTTGCTCAGTTTGTAACGCAGGGCAATGGTGTTGGCCGGTTCAAACACCCCAACGCCATAACGCAAACTGAGCTTCTCGGAGATATTGCCGCTGGCGACGACGGCGGTGGTGGTGCCGCTGCCCTGGGTGTCCAGTTGGAAATCCTGAATCCCCAGCCCTTTGGCCAATCCGCCGGTCACCCCTGAACTGCCCATCAAGCCTAAACCAAGCGCGGCCTGGGCGAGCATGTTGTTGTCTTCGCCGTTGCTGCTCAGCGGACGCCCCAGCACCAGATAGGACAAGGCCTGTTCCTGGCTCATGGCCGGTTCGGAGAAGATTTGCGTGGTGGGCTGCTCGGCACTGCCGCTCAGGCGAATACCGGCAATCACGTCGTCGGTCTGGCGAATCGCTTCGACGTCCAGGTACGGCTGATCCAGCGGGCCGGCAAACAACAAGCGCGCCCGGCGCACGGTCAGGCGCTGGCCGTAGGCGCGATAACGCCCGTCGTTAAGCCACAGTTCGCCACGCGTGTCGAGGTTATCGCCGACGTGCACATGCCCCTGCACATTCGCGGTCAGGCCAAATCCAGCAAAGCTCAATTTGTCAGCACCGACCTCCACATCGATGTCCATCTTCATGGCCAAGGGCGGTTTGCCTTCTTCAGTCTGCTGGCCGACGATCACCACGTCATCGGAGACCTTGACCGTGGAGGGAGGCAACTCGCGAATGGTGATCTCCCCTTTCGGCACCCGCACTTTGCCGGCGATGGCCAACTCATCGCCCTTCATCGATATTTTCAGGTCCGGCGCGACTTCCAGCTTGGCGTAAGGCTCGACCGTCACCGGCAACTGTGCGCCCTTGAGCGCCAGGTCTACCATCAGCGCCTGTCCCCATGCGATGCTGCCGTTGAGGGTGCCCTGCCCGGTCTTGCCGCTTTTCCAGTCGCCATTCAATTGCACGGTTTCACCGTCAATCACCGCTCGCAGTTGCAAGGCTTGCAGCGCCATCGGTAATTCCGCCCCGGAGACTTCACCGTCGCTGAGCAGCAGACTGCCGTTGACCTGCGGCGCCAACAGACCACCAGAAATCGTGCCGCTGCCATTCAAGCGCCCGGTGAGTTTCTCAACCATCGGCACGAACGGCCGCGCCACCGAAAGATCCAGCCCGCTCAAGCGGAACGAACCGGTCAGGGGTTTGTTCTTCGGCAACGGGTTGATCTGCGCCTGCACCATCAGTTCACCGAGCTTGCCGCCGACGAAATTGAGGTCCGTGTCGATGCGTTTCGGCGTGAGTTTGCTGGTGAGTTTCAGCGTCTGGTACGGGAAGTCCAGCCACTGGTCCTTCTCCTTCATGCGCAATGTACCGCCGCTGGCGTCGATGCTGATCTGGCCGTTCGGGCCTCCGGCGGGCAGGTCCAGTTGCAGGTCAGCGTTAAGGCTGCCCTTCCAGGCGAAATCCTTCGGCAGCCACTGGGCCAGGCTTTCAATCGGGAATTGCTTGAGGTGATAACGCAGCTTCGGCTCCGGCAGCAAACGCTGGTCTTCACCGCACAGGCTGGCCGGGCCGGACACCCAGCAGTGGGCGCCAACGTTGATTTTTCCGTCAGCCAATCGTTCGAGTTTTGCCGGGCCTTGCAGCTTCCAGTCCTGCCCACCGGTCTGAATATCGCCGTTGGCCAGACGTCCGCGCCAGTTGCCTTTGTCCAGCGCACCGTCGAGACCGAGGGCCAGTTTCAGCTGCGGGCCTTGCAGGTCAAGGCTGAGTTTCTGATTTTTGATGTCGCCCTGGCCGCTGGCGGTGAGTGTGCCCAGTGAGGTGTCACCGACCTGAATGCCGCCGCCCTTGAGGTCGATTTTCGCCCGCTGTGCACTGTCGAGCGTGGCGTCGAGGTTGAGGCTTTGCAGGCGATTGTCGTCGAAAGCCAGTTGGGTGCCTTGCAGCCCAAGCTTGCCTTGCGGCGCCTTGAGTGTACCGGCGACATCGATGCGACCGTTCAGCTGACCGCGCAGTTGCGGCCAGAGCTGGGCCAGACGTGGCAGTTTGATGTCGATCTGGCCGGCGAGTTTCTGTTGCAGGCTGCCCTTGCCGTTGATGCTGTTGTCGCCGAGGCGGATTTGCAGCGCGTTGAGGTTCCATTGCTCGCCGCCGCCATCGGCCTTGGCCTGGATCACGGCGGGTTGCCCGCGCAATTTGCCCTTCAGGTCGAGGTCGGCATTGAGCCGGAGTTTGTCATTCTTCATCTCGCCTTTGCTGCGCAACGGTCCGGCCAGCGTGCCCGGCAGCTCCGCCACCCAGTACGCCGGGTTGATTGCCGACACGTCGAGCGCGGCGTCCCAGGCAATGCCGTCGGCGAATTGCAGGTTCAGGTGCCCTTCGGCCTTGCCCTGCCCGGCCTGGAGCTGAATTTGTTGCAGGTAGATTTTCGTCAGGTCGCCGCTGAACGGGCTGTTCAGGGTGAAGGCACCGGCCGGGCCATCCAGTGCTGCCTGGAAGCTGCCGAGGTATTGGCCGTCGGTGTAGGAGAGGTCACCGATGAAACTGCGCAACGCCACTTCCGGCTCGTCGATCAGCGGATAGAGGCGGTGCCACGGGAAGTCCAGCCAGGCGATTTTCGCGTCGGCGCTCAGGCCTTTGCTCCAGTCGAGGGTGCCGCTGAGCTTGAGGCTTTGCTTGTCGTTGGCGGTCAGGTCGAGGGCGGCGATCTGCGCGCCTTTGGCGTCGACCTTGCCTTGCAGCAGCAACGCAACCGGGCTTTGTTCGGCGGGCAGCGTGGCGTTGCCGAGCAATTGGTAACCGTTTTTCAGATCACCGTCACCGGTGAGTTCCAGCTGATTGAGTTGCAGGGTGTCCGGCAGGTCGGCGGCGGGTTTGAAGCCGTCAGCAGTGATTCGTACCTTGGCCGGCAGGTTGTCCACCAGCGGTTGCAACTCGCCGGTCAAATGCCCGTTCAGGTAACCGCTGCTGTCGGCTTTCAGGTTCAGGGTTTTCAGCAGGTCGCCGTCAACCTTCAGCGCCAGCGTCCAGGGCGCGGGGGCTGACAAGGTCAGTTGGCCTTCAACCTTGAGCGGCCAGTTGCCGGTGGGTTGCAGCAGGCCGGAGAGGTTCAGGCTCAGGTCATCGCGCTGCAACTTCACCGAGTCGATCTGCAACCCTTGCGCGGTCCAGTGCGCGGCCAATTGCAGGCCTTTGAGCTCTTCGCTGCCGTTGAACATCAGGCTGCCGATCTGCACATCACCCAGCTCGATGGCCAGCGGCAACTCGAGATCCGGAAGGCTGATCGGCCCGCTGCTTTCTTCTTCAGCACCGGGGGGAAATTGCAAGCTGACTTGATCGGCCTTCACTTGCTCAAGGCACAACGTCATGCGTGTCAGGCACAGCGGCGACCAGGCGAAAATCACCTTGCTCAGCTCAACCCGGCTGGTGTCTTGCTGCCAAAGCACATGATCAGCGCTCCACTGCCCACCCAAACGGCCCTGGAAATTCTCGACGGTCAAACCCGGTACGAAGCCCAACGCCCAGCGACTGCCCGTGGCAGTGCCCAGCACCGAGGCGACGCTCAGCACAACCAGCATCAGCAGCGCGAGGATCGCCAGTAGCGTTATTTTCAAACCACGATTCACAGCTCAGGCCCCATGGAAAAGTGCAACCGAATGCCGCCGTCATCGTCCAGCGCGTGGGCCAGGTCGAGGCGGATCGGCCCCACCGGCGAGACCCAGCGCACGCCGATGCCCACCCCGGTCTTGAGGTTCGGCAGTTCAAGTGTATTGAAAGCGTTGCCCTGGTCGACGAAGGTCGCGACCCGCCACTTCTCGGCGATGGAGTATTGGTATTCGGCGCTGGCCGCAACCATGTAGCGGCCGCCGATACGGTCGCCCTCGGAGTTCTCCGGGGACAGGCTCTGATAGTCGTAACCGCGCACGCTCTGATCGCCACCGGCGAAAAATCGCAGCGACGGCGGGACTGAGCTGAAGCCATTGGTGGCGCTGCCGCCCACCTGCACCCGGCCGAGAAAGCGGTGTTTGTCAAAGACAGTGGTCAAGCCTTTCACCAACGCGGTGCCGTAGAGCAAGTTGCTGTCTGAACCCAGGCCTTCTTTCGCCACTTTGGACTCGAATTGCAGGCGATAGCCGTTGTGCGGGTCGATGCGGTTGTCGCTTTTCAAGTAGGAGTAGCTGACACCGGGCATCAGCAACGTACTCAAACCCGAGTCGTCGCCCAGTGAGTAGTCCTCACGCTGCCATTTCAACGACACCACGCGCTGCCAGCCGCTGGGCAATTTGCTGTGCCATTCCGGGCCGATGGTCAGCAGCTTGCTGTGGGTGTCGGTGCCGGCGATGTCTTCGTTCTGGTAACCACCGGCAAAGCGCAGTTTGTCGGTCAGCGGCGGGTCCAGCGGGATGTCGTAGAACAGCCCGACGTTTTGCCGGGGCGCCGATAACTCGGCCTCCCAACCATAACTGTCGCCCTGCGGGTTAACCCAGTGCCGGGTCCAGTTGGCCTTGATCCGGGGACCCACGTCCGTGGAATAACCCAGGCCCAGGCCCATGGTCCGTGGTTTGCGGGTTTCGAGTTTGACGTCAACCGGGATCACATCGTTTTTCGATGCCGTCGGCGTAGCGTCCACTCGTACACTTTCGAAATAGCCACTCGACTGCATGGCCTGATTGAGTTCCGCGATCAGTTCGGAGTCGTAAGGTGCGCCTTGCTTGAACGGCACCATACGTTGCAGCAGGTCTTCGTCGAACGGCGAATCGCCCTCAAAGCTGACCTTGCCCAGCGAATAGCGCGGGCCGCTGTCGTAGATCAACTCGATGTCAGCCACGCCGGCGCGCGGGTCCACCGATAGTTTCTGGCTGGTGAAATGACCACTGAAAAAACCGAAGCGCGAAGCCTGATTCTGGATCAGGCGTTTGGCGTCTTCGTAGTGACCATGATTGAGCACGGCGCCGGTTTTCAGCGACGCGCCTTGAGGCACACGAAATGATTTGAGGGAAGCGGCCGGGCCGTCGACGCGAATCGTGACATTGCGCAGGTGCACCGGCTCGCCGGGGTCGACGTTGAGCACCAGGCGTGGCGTCTTGCCGCCCTTCACATCGCTGTCGATCTGCGGCTGGTAATAACCCAAGGCCTGGGCGGCCTTGCGCGCCTGCTCCTCGGCGCCACGACTGAAGCGCAGCAACGCTTCTTCGTCACGATCGCCGAGGTTGCCGATATAGCCCTCTATATTGGCTTTCAGTTCATCGTTGGACGGTTTTATCCGCACATCCAATTCACTTTGCGCCAGCGCCGCGCAGCTGGTGATCAGCATCAACGCGCCACTGGTAATTCGTCCTGGAAATTTCATGGCGCGGATGCTATCACGAGCTTGGGAGCGTGATAGAGCCTCGCTTGGCGTTAAAGTTCTACCGTTTATGCCGTTGCGGTTTGCAGCACCTGCGGATTGGCGTGAAAAAACACGTGCTCGCGAACGGGTCCTACCGCGACCTCGCCGATTTCCTCATAACCCTGACGCTTATAGAACTCCAGATAGCGAGGATTCCCCGTATCGAGGATCACGCCTTGGGAGGTTTCATCGACTGCGCACCAGTTATGCACCGCTTGCAGCAGTTGTTCGCCGAAGTGTTTACCCTGGAATTGCGGGTGAATACCCAACAGCGGCAGCACGTGGACCGAATCACTCGGCACGCAGGCCGCGACGGCAGCGTGGTAATCGAGGTAGCGGCGGGTGCAGCGAAACCCGGTGCTGAGCACCATGCGCAAACGCCAGGCCCAGCTTTCAGTGATACCCAGGCGTCGTTGCGGCGGCGCAATCAGCGCGATGCCGATCAAGCGGTCGTTGACCAACAGGCCGATGGCCGGCAGATCCTGAAGGAAATGCTGTTTGACCAGTTCGCGCACAGTGGCCCGCACGCGATGTTCATACCCGGGACGTTCGGCCTCGAACAGGTAGCCAAAGGTCGGTTCGTGCCGGTAGGCGTGGTACAGCAGGGAGCGCGCTTCGTGGGCATAGCCGCTGTCGAGCATGTGAATGTCGGCGATGGCGGTCGAGGTTTCAGGCATAACGGTTGATCTCCCCGGTACAGCTCAAATGGCTGTGCTCTTCTTGGTACGAGCCTATCGGTGCTGACACAGTTCCCTACTGATCGATATCAGTGTTGACTGTGATGACGCCATCGCAAGCAAGCTCGGCTCCCACAGGTATAGACCAGACTCGGACGGTAGGCGTAAGCCTGCTCGCGATGAGGCCCGCATTGGCAATGGAAGACCTACCACCGAACACGAATCCCCTCACCCCACACTGGCCCGATTCCTACATGTCAGCTAGCATCGCCCTTTTTCCAGGACTGCCGACCATGAAGATCGTCTCCTTCAACATCAATGGGCTGCGCGCTCGCCCGCATCAGCTGGCGGCGCTGATCGAAAAACACCAGCCAGACGTCATCGGCCTGCAGGAAACCAAGGTTCACGACGACCAATTTCCGCTGGCCGAGGTTCAAGCGCTCGGCTATCACGTTTATTTTCATGGGCAGAAAGGTCATTACGGCGTCGCCCTGCTCTCACGCAAAGAACCGCTGGCCCTGCACAAAGGCTTCGCCACCGATGAAGAAGACGCTCAGCGCCGCTTCATCTGGGGCACGTTCGCCGACGCCAATGGCGTGCCGGTGACGATCATGAACGGCTATTTCCCACAAGGCGAAAGCCGTGACCACCCGACCAAGTTCCCGGCCAAGCAACGCTTCTACAGCGACCTGCAGCTACTGCTGGAAAGCCAGTTCAGCAACGATCAGCCGCTGGTGGTGATGGGTGACGTGAATATTTCTCCGGAAGACTGCGACATCGGCATTGGCCCGGACAACATGAAACGCTGGCTGAAAACCGGCAAGTGCAGTTTCCTGCCGGAAGAACGCGAGTGGATGGCCCGCCTGAAAAACTGGGGCCTGGTGGACAGTTTCCGTCACCTGAACCCGGACGTGGCCGACCGTTTCAGCTGGTTCGATTACCGTAGCCGTGGGTTTGAAGACGAACCCAAGCGCGGGCTGCGGATCGACGTGATCATGGCCTCCCATGGCCTGTTGCCACGGGTTAAGGATGCGGGCGTGGATTACGACCTGCGCGGGATGGAAAAACCATCCGATCATGCGCCGATCTGGCTTGAATTGAGCTGATATCCAACACTGAATACAAAACCTCTGGGAGCGAGCCCCCTCGCCACGGCTCGCCCCCACAGATATAAACAACTGTCATCTTTCGGAAATCTTACTGACTTATTCTCCCCGCACTTTCTTTGGTTAATTAAGGTGCGGGCATGACGCTGCGCGTTTTGTTTCTAGGGATGCTGTGCGCCGGCCTGCCCTTGACGGCATCGGCCGCTGATTTACCCCTACCCGCCACTGGCTCGGTGCTGCGCATCCAAGGGTCCAACACCATCGGCGCGGCATTGGGCCCGGCGTTGGTCGAAGGGATGTTGCGCGAACAGGGCTTGCTTAACGTCCACAGCGAAACCCCGGACACCGCGAACGAACTGCGCATCGTCGGCGAAACAACCCTCGGCCATCGCGTCGTGGTGGACGTGGCGGCGCACGGTTCCAGCACCGGTTTCACCGCGCTGAAAAATGCCTCGGCCGACCTCGCCGCCTCCTCGCGTCCGATCAAGGACAGCGAAGTGGTGGACCTCGAACCCTTGGGCGACTTCAAAAGCCGCGACGCCGAGCAAGTCATCGCCATCGATGGCCTGGCGATCATCCTTCACCCGCAAAACCCGCTGAATCAACTCAACACGGAACAACTGGCGCGAATTTTCAGTGGCGAAGCAAAAACCTGGGAAGAGCTTGGCGGCAGCGGTGGCGCGATTCATCTCTATGCGCGGGATGACCAATCAGGTACCTACGACACGTTCAAGGAACTGGTCCTCAGTCGTCGTGGGAAAACGCTGAGCAGCGCCGCGAAACGTTTCGAATCCAGCGAGCAATTATCCGATGCCGTCAGTCTTGACCCGCTAGGTATCGGTTTCATCGGCCTGCCTTATGTGCGCCAGGCCAAAGCCGTGGCAATCGTCGATGGCCAATCCCAGGCGATGCTTCCACTGAACAGCCTGATTGCGACCGAAGACTATCCGTTGTCGCGTCGCCTGTTTTTCTACCTGCCGCCCCATGGAAAAAACCCTTGGGCCGAGGCCTTGGCCGTGTTCGCGCAAAGCAGCAAAGGCCAGGCGATTGTCGCGGCCAACGGCTTTATCGCCCAGACCGTCCAGGCCATCACGGTCACGCCGAATGCGTTGATGCCTGAAGGCTATCAGGCACTTAGCCGCCATGCGCAGCGGCTGTCAGTGAATTTTCGTTTTGAAGAAGGCAGCGCGACGCTCGATAACAAGGCACAGCAGGACCTGAAGCGGGTGCTCGACTATATAAAGCAGCATGACAAAACCAACCGAGAGGTGACGCTGGTCGGCTTTGGCGATGCCAAGAGCGACCCGGCCCGCGCCGATCTGCTGTCGAAGCTGAGGGCGATGGCGGTACGACGGGAACTGGTGAAAAGCGGCGTGGTGTTTCGCGAGATTCGCGGCTTTGGTGCGGAAATGCCGGTAGCGGCGAATAGCGCAGATGAGGGACGGATCAAGAATCGACGGGTTGAGGTTTGGGTGTATTGAGGTGTAATGCTGACAATGTGATGAGGGGGCTTGCTCCGTTGGGTCGCGGCCCCTCTCATCCCTTTAAAGGAGAGGGACTGCTACCCAGTCCAACGGGGGCAAGCCCCCTCACCACAGGTTACTGCCCGCTACGCAACAGTTCCTTCGGCACATACTTGCCGATTTCGAATTTGCCAATCGCCGCGCGGTGCACTTCGTCCGGGCCGTCGGCCAGGCGCAGGGTGCGCTGCATCGCATACATATAGGCCAGCGGGAAATCGTTGGAAACCCCCGCCCCACCGTGGATCTGGATCGCCCGGTCGATAACGCGCAAGGCCACGTTTGGCGCCACTACCTTGATTTGCGCGATTTCACTCTTCGCCACCTTGTTTCCCACGGTGTCCATCATGTACGCCGCTTTCAATGTCAGCAGGCGGGCCATGTCGATTTCCATCCGTGAGTCGGCGATCTTGTCGATGTTGCCGCCCAGACGTGCCAACGGCTTACCGAACGCGGTACGGCTGACTGAGCGTTTGCACATCAATTCCAGCGCCCGTTCTGCCATGCCGATCGAACGCATGCAGTGGTGAATCCGGCCTGGGCCAAGACGACCCTGAGCGATTTCGAAGCCGCGTCCTTCACCCAGCAGGACGTTTTCGTACGGCACGCGGACGTTTTCGAACAGCACTTCGGCGTGACCGTGCGGGGCGTCGTCATAACCGAACACCGGCAATGGGCGAACGATCTTCACGCCCGGGGTATCCACCGGCACCAGAATCATCGAGTGCTGGGCGTGGCGCGGCGCCTCCGGATCGCTCAGGCCCATGAAGATCAGAATCTTGCAGCGTGGATCACAGGCGCCTGAGGTCCACCATTTCTTGCCGTTGATGACCCACTGATCGCCATCACGCACGGCGCGGGCGGCCATGTTGGTGGCGTCGGAGGAGGCAACGTCCGGCTCGGTCATGGCGAAGGCCGAGCGGATCTCACCGCGCAGCAGCGGTTCGAGCCAGCGTTGTTTCTGTTCTTCGTTGGCGTAGCGAACCAGCACTTCCATATTGCCGGTGTCTGGCGCGGAGCAGTTGAACGGCTCCGGGCCCAGCAAGGAGCGGCCCATGATTTCGGCCAGCGGCGCGTATTCGAGGTTGGTCAGGCCGGCGCCGAGCTCGGACTCAGGCAGAAATAAGTTCCACAGGCCTTCGGCCTTGGCCTTGAGTTTGAGCTCTTCCATGATTGCGGTCGGCTGCCAGCGATCGCCTTCGGCGACCTGACGCTCGAACACCGCTTCAGCGGGATAAACGTAGGTGTCCATGAACGCGGTCACGCGCTCACGCAGTTCCTGAACCTTGGGCGAATAAGCGAAATCCATGAGCATTTACCTTCTTGGGCAGAGGTTGTTTTTGGTCATGTATCGATGCTAGAACAGCGTTGATAATTTACCTAGCCTATTCTCGGCGTGTATTAACATTCATCACCGATATATGATCGGGTGATTGAGAACCAACAATAAGAGTGCAGCGCAATGAATCTGAGCAAGGTCGACCTCAACCTTTTCATCGTCTTCGACGCGATCTACACCGAAGCCAACCTGACCCGCGCCGGGCAGATTGTCGGCATTACCCAGCCAGCGGTCTCGAACGCTCTGGCCCGACTGCGCGAGACCTTCAACGATCCGTTGTTTGTGCGCACCGCCCAGGGCATGGTGCCGACGCCCATGGCCCAGAACATCATCGGGCCGGTGCGCAACGCCCTCTCATTGCTACGGGTGTCAGTGCAGGAAAGCCGCATTTTCAACCCGCTGCAAGCGGTCAAGACCTACCGTATCAGCATGACCGACCTCACCGAAGCGGTGATCTTGCCGCCGCTGTTCCAGCGCCTGCGACGCCTCGCGCCGACGGTGATCATCGAAAGTTTCCTGTCCAAACGCCGCGAAACCACCAAGGAACTGGCGGCCGGGCGCCTCGATTTTGCCGTGGATGCGCCGCTTAACACCGACCCGCAAGTGCGCCACGTCAAGTTGATGGAAGACCGTTACGTGTGCGCCATGCGCAAGGGCCATCCGCTGGCGGGCAAAGAGAAGCTCACCCTCGATGATTATCTGTCGCTGACCCACATCCACATCTCCAGCCGTCGCAGCGGTCTGGGCCATGTCGACCTGGCGCTAGGGAAAATGGGCATTCAGCGCAAGATCGCCCTGCGCTCCCAGCATTACCTGATGGCCTCGCAAGTGTTGCAGCAGACCGACATGGTCATGACCGTGCCCGAGCGCTTTGCCCGTCGCAATGACTTGCACGCCTTCAGCTTGCCGGTCAATGACGTGCCGCCAGTGGAAACTCACCTCTATTGGCACGAAAGCACTGACCAGGACCCGGCGAACCGCTGGATGCGCGAGCAGATGATCGAGTTGTGCCAGCAGGTGACGGCGCATGAGAAGAAGCTTGAAAAGGTGTAGGACTTGATACCGAGCTGCTCGCAATGGGGCCAGCAATAACACTGAAGGCATCAGCCCCTTGACGTAAACGTCAAGCTGCCATTAGCTTAGCCCCATGACCTTCTTCGAGCGCTTCCATGAGCAGCCAGACCTATAGTATTTCCGACCTCGCCCGTGAGCTCGACATCACGACGCGGGCCATCCGCTTTTATGAAGAGCAAGGCCTGCTTAGCCCCGAGCGTCGCGGCCAGGAACGTATTTACTCGCCCCGCGACAAGGTCAGCCTGAAGCTGATCTTGCGGGGCAAGCGCATCGGCTTTTCCCTGGCCGAATGCCGCGAGCTGATCGAGCTCTATGACCCCACCGGCGGCAATCAGAAACAACTGCAAACCATGCTGAGCAAAATCGCCGAGCGCCGCGAACAGCTGGAACAGCAGATGCTGGACATCGAGCAGATGAAGCTGGAACTGGACACCGCGCAGGAACGCTGCACTCAGGCGCTGGAACAGACCATCCAGAACCAGAAAGCTGTTTAACGCTACACAATCCCCCTGTGGGAGCGAGCTTGCTCGCGATGGCGGACTTACCTTCAATATTGATGTTGGCTGACTGACCGCTATCGCGAGCAAGCACGCTCCCACAGGGGTTCTGTGAACATTCATACAATTACAACAGGTCCAACGCCATGTCCCTTCCAACCCACGTACGCATGGTCGAAGTCGGCCCCCGCGACGGTCTGCAAAACGAAGCCCAACCGATCAGCGTTGCCGACAAGGTTCAACTGGTTGATGCCCTGACCGCCGCCGGCCTCGGTTATATAGAAGTCGGCAGTTTCGTTTCCCCCAAATGGGTGCCGCAAATGGCCGGTTCCGCTGAGGTCTTCGCGCAAATCCAGCGCAAACCCGGCGTGACCTATGGCGCGCTCGCGCCCAACCTCCGCGGGTTTGAGGATGCGATGGCGGCCGGGGTGAAGGAAGTCGCGGTGTTCGCCGCCGCGTCTGAAGCCTTCTCGCAACGCAACATCAACTGCTCGATCAGCGAAAGCCTGGAGCGTTTCGTGCCGATCATGGACGCCGCCAAGCAACACGGCGTGAGCGTGCGCGGTTACGTATCCTGTGTGCTGGGCTGTCCGTACGAAGGTAACGTCGCCCCCGAGCAAGTCGCCAGGGTCGCGCGTGAGCTCTATGCCATGGGCTGTTATGAGGTGTCGCTGGGCGACACGATTGGTACCGGCACCGCTGGTGCGACCCGCAAGATGTTCGAGGTGGTCGCAGCCGACGTGCCCCGTGAAAAACTTGCCGGGCATTTCCACGACACTTACGGCCAGGCCATGGCCAACATTTACGCCAGCCTGCTGGAAGGGATCTCGGTGTTCGACAGCTCCGTCGCCGGCCTCGGCGGCTGCCCATACGCCAAGGGCGCCAGCGGTAACGTCGCCACAGAAGACGTAGTGTACCTGCTCAATGGCCTGGGTATCGGGACCGGCATCAATCTGGATGCATTGATCCTGGCCGGTCAACAGATTTGCACGGTGCTGGGGCGTCCGACCGGTTCGCGCGTGGCCAAGGCTCGCAGTGCACATTGAGTGTGTCGGGGTGTTACCGCACGGTCCCAAAGGTGCGCGCAAGCGAGTAACACGGAAACAGATTCCAGGGTTTTCCCTGAGGCGAAAAACCTACAAAATTTTAAGACACTGATTTTAAAGGACTTTTAAAAGTTGGCACGGCTTCTGCTATCTCTACTGCATAACAAGAATAAAAAAAGCAGCAAGCCCTAATAAAAATAAGACGTAACGACTCTGACATAACAAAAACAACACGGCAGAGACGCAGCTAACAGATTTTTTTGGAGAGGATGTGCTTTTCAGGGTGCTTTTCGGAGCCACCCGCAACCGGGCAGAGAACAATAAAACTACCTTCAGGTAGCTCCCGAACTGGTTGGATCGCTTGGCGAAAAAGTAGATCAGCGCTCAAAAAAATACGTTTGCTCTTGATCCCGGATGGGGATCGACAAAAACAGCAGTAAAGGGTCACGGTCACTAAAAACAAAAACAGACCGCCCCTCAATAATAAAAAAAGAGCACGCGCAACGAAAAAATTAAAGGGGAGCTTCGGCTCCCCTTTGTGCTTTCCGGGATTTGTGATTTCCCCAGTCCAATGGTGGGAGCGGCGTTGCCACGATTCGACTTGCTCGTGAAGGCGGCGTGTCAGTCACTGCGTGTGTCGACTGATCCGCCGCCTTCGGTGCAAGCCCGCTTCTACAAGAGAATGTGATTAGTCTTGGTGACCGCGCAGTTCTTCGATACTGATCTCGCGCATCCGGAATTTCTGGATCTTGCCGGTTACGGTCATCGGAAACTCCTCCACGAACTTGAACGAGCGCGGCGTCTTGAAGTGTGCGATGCGCTCCTTGCACCAGGCTTGCAGCTCTTGCTCGGTGGCGCTGTGGCCCGGGTGGAATTTGATCCATGCCACAATCTCTTCGCCATAACGCGAGCAGGGAATGCCGATCACTTGCACGTCCGCCACCGCCGGGTGGGTAAAGAAAAACTCTTCCAGTTCGCGAGGGTAAACGTTCTCGCCACCCCGGATGATCATGTCCTTGTTGCGCCCGGCAATGCACACGTAGCCTTCATCGTTCATGCTCGCCAAGTCACCGGTGTGCATCCAGCCGGCCTGATCGATAGCCTCTGCCGTGCCTTGCGGGTTGTTCCAGTAGCCGAGCATCACGCTGTAGCCACGGGTGCACAGCTCGCCAATAGTGCCTCGCGGCACAAGATTACCGGCCTCGTCGATGATTTTGCTTTCCAACTGCGGCTGGGTGCGGCCGACGGTGGTCACGCGTAATTCCAGTTCGTCTGACGGACCGGTCTGCAATGACACCGGGCTTGTTTCCGTCATGCCGTAGGCAATCTGCACCTCGCTCATGTGCATTTCGTTGATGACCCGGCGCATCACTTCGATCGGGCACGTCGCACCGGCCATGATCCCGGTGCGCAAGCTCGACAGATCGAATTCGGCGCGTTGGGGCTGATCGAGCATGGCGATAAACATGGTCGGTACACCATACAGCGCCGTGGCTTTTTCTTCAGCGACAGTGGTCAGGGTGAGCAAGGGATCGAAGGCATCGTTCGGGTAAATCATGGTGCTGCCGTGGGTGATGCAGCCCAGATTACCCATGACCATGCCGAAGCAGTGATACAGCGGCACCGGGATCACCAGGCGATCGTTCGCGGACAAGCCGAGGCTTTCGCCGACCATGTAACCGTTGTTGAGAATGTTGTAGTGGCTGAGGGTCGCGCCTTTCGGGAACCCGGTGGTGCCAGAGGTGTACTGGATGTTCACCGGCTGATCGAAATGCAGGCTGTCCTGGCGTTCGCGCAGCTGTTCCATCGAAACGCTGGCGGCCAGATCTGATAATTGCGACCACGGCAGAAAACCTGAAGGTGGCTGCGCGTCCAGGCTGATGACGCCGCGCAAATCAGGCAGGCGCTCACTGTGTAACTGTCCGATGGATTGCTCGGCCAGTTCAGGAATGAGGCCTTGCAGCATTGCGTGATAGTTGGAGGTTTTGAAAGCGCCGGCGCAGACCAGCCATTGGCAACCGGATTGCTTCAACACGTATTCGAGTTCGGAGCTGCGGTACGCCGGGTTGATGTTGACCAGAATCACGCCGATTTTTGCACTGGCAAATTGGCTGATGCACCACTGCGCGCAGTTCGGCGCCCAGATGCCGAGACGATCACCGGCCTGCAAACCCAGCGCGAGCAGCGCTCTGGCATGCAGGTCAACGACCTCGGCCAGTTGCTGCCAGGTGTAACGCAACTGCTGATGGCGCACGACCAGCGCCTCCCCGGTCGCGTGTTGCGCGACGGTGTTATCGAACGCCTGGCCGATGGTCATCGCCAGCAAGGCTTTGTCCTGGGAACCACGGGTATAGCTGCGCTGCGGGCTTGCACTGGGTTGATCCATGACGACCCCTATTGTCTTTATTAGTGGGTTGTTGGACCGAGGCATATGAATCGCCTCGATCGTTCAGAACTGGCTCTACTCTCGCTCAAGTTGACGTTAACGTAAAGGGTGATTGACAGCCATTCGTCACAAGCTTACGTTAACGTAAAGGTGAGAGCCGATTGACTGTCTCACCAACCGACAAAAAAGCCAAAAGGTGCCCCATGAGCTACCCATCCCTGAATTTTGCCCTCGGTGAAACCATCGACATGCTGCGCGATCAGGTTCAGTCCTTCGTCGCCAAAGAGATCGCCCCGCGCGCCGCTCAAATCGACATCGACAACCTCTTCCCTGCCGACCTGTGGCGCAAATTCGGCGACATGGGCCTGCTGGGCGTCACCGTGCCAGAAGAGTACGGAGGTGCAGGCCTGGGTTACCTGGCTCACGTAGTGATCATGGAAGAAATCAGCCGCGGTTCGGCGTCGGTTGCCCTGTCCTACGGCGCCCACTCCAACCTCTGCGTCAACCAGATCAACCGCAACGGCAACCACGAACAGAAAAGCAAATACCTGCCCAAGCTGATCAGCGGCGAGCACATCGGCGCCCTGGCCATGAGCGAACCAAATGCCGGCTCCGACGTAGTTTCAATGAAACTGCGCGCCGACAAACGTGGCGACAAGTACGTGCTCAACGGCAGCAAGACCTGGATCACCAACGGCCCTGACGCTAACACCTACGTGATCTACGCCAAGACCGACCTGGAAAAAGGCCCGCACGGCATCACCGCGTTCATCGTCGAACGTGACTGGAAAGGCTTCAGCCGCAGCAACAAGTTCGACAAACTCGGCATGCGCGGCTCCAACACCTGTGAGCTGTTCTTCGACGACGTGGAAGTGCCGGAAGAAAATATCCTCGGCGTACTCAACGGCGGCGTGAAAGTGCTGATGAGCGGCCTCGACTACGAGCGCGTCGTGCTCTCCGGCGGCCCGACCGGGATCATGCAGGCGTGCATGGACCTGATCGTTCCGTACATCCACGACCGCAAGCAATTCGGCCAAAGCATCGGCGAATTCCAACTGATCCAGGGCAAGGTCGCCGACATGTACACCCAACTCAATGCCAGTCGCGCTTACCTCTACGCGGTAGCCCAAGCCTGCGAACGTGGCGAAACCACGCGCAAGGACGCAGCCGGCGTGATCCTCTACAGCGCCGAGCGCGCCACGCAAATGGCCCTCGACGCAATCCAGATTCTCGGTGGCAACGGCTACATCAACGAATTTCCGGCCGGTCGTCTGCTGCGTGACGCCAAGCTGTACGAAATCGGCGCCGGCACCAGTGAGATCCGCCGCATGCTGATCGGTCGCGAACTGTTCAACGAAACCCGCTAAACGGAGCTGTCCATGGCTATCCTGCATACCCAGCTCAACCCCCGTTCGGCGGAGTTCGCGGCCAACAGCGCGGCGATGCGCACACAGGTCGACGCCCTGCACACCTTGCTCGCCCAAGTGCAGCTCGGTGGTGGCCCGAAGGCCCAAGAGCGCCACACCTCGCGAGGCAAATTGCTGCCTCGCGAGCGCATCAATCGCTTGCTCGATCCGGGCTCACCGTTTCTGGAGATCAGCCAACTGGCGGCCTACGAGGTGTATGGTGAAGACGTTCCGGCCGCTGGCGTGATTGCCGGGATCGGCCGCGTGGAGGGCGTCGAATGCATGATCGTCGCCAACGACGCCACGGTGAAAGGCGGTTCGTATTACCCGCTGACCGTGAAAAAACACCTGCGCGCCCAAACCATCGCCCAGCAGAATCGCCTGCCGTGCATCTATCTGGTGGACTCCGGCGGCGCCAACCTGCCGCGTCAGGATGAAGTGTTCCCGGATCGCGAACACTTCGGGCGGATCTTCTTCAACCAAGCCAACATGAGCGCGATGGGCATTCCGCAGATTGCCGTGGTGATGGGCTCGTGCACCGCCGGTGGCGCTTACGTGCCGGCGATGGCGGACGAAGCGATCATGGTGCGCCAGCAAGCAACGATTTTCCTCGCCGGTCCGCCGCTGGTGAAATCCGCGACCGGTGAAGTGGTCAGCGCCGAAGACCTCGGTGGGGCTGACGTGCACTGCAAGATTTCCGGGGTCGCCGACCATTACGCCGAGAGCGATGAACACGCCTTGGCCATTGCCCGACGCAGCGTCGCCAACCTCAACTGGCGCAAGCTCGGCGAAGTGCAACAACGCGCTCCGATTGCCCCGCTCTACGCCAGCGACGAGTTGTACGGCGTGGTCTCGGCGGACGCCAAGCAACCGTTCGATGTGCGCGAAGTGATCGCGCGCCTGGTCGACGGTTCGGTGTTCGATGAATTCAAAGCGCTGTTCGGGACCACGCTGGTGTGCGGCTTTGCCCACCTGCACGGCTACCCGATCGCGATCCTCGCCAACAACGGCATCCTGTTCGCCGAAGCCGCGCAGAAAGGCGCGCACTTCATTGAACTGGCCTGCCAGCGCGGCATCCCGTTGCTGTTCCTGCAAAACATCACCGGTTTCATGGTCGGTCAGAAGTACGAGGCTGGCGGCATCGCCAAGCATGGCGCAAAACTGGTAACCGCCGTGGCGTGTGCCAAGGTGCCGAAATTCACCGTGATCATCGGCGGCAGTTTTGGTGCCGGCAACTACGGCATGTGCGGTCGAGCCTACGATCCGCGCTTCCTGTGGATGTGGCCAAATGCACGCATCGGCGTGATGGGCGCCGAACAAGCCGCTGGCGTGTTAGTACAGGTCAAACGCGAGCAGGCCGAGCGCAGTGGCCAAGGTTTCAGCGCCGCACAGGAAGCCGAGATCAAGCAGCCGATTCTCGATCAGTACGAAGAGCAGGGTCATCCCTACTACTCCAGCGCTCGGCTGTGGGACGACGGCGTCATCGACCCCGCGCAGACCCGCGATGTACTGGCCCTGGCCTTGTCCGCGTCGTTGAACGCGCCTATCGAACCGAGCCGCTTCGGCGTGTTCCGGATGTGATCGGGAGAAAACCATGAGCGACTTCAAGACCCTCGAACTGCTGACCGACCCACGGGGTTTCGCCACCCTGTGGCTCAGCCGTGAAGAAAAGAACAACGCCTTCAACGCAGAAATGATCCGCGAACTGATCCTGGCGCTGGACACCGTGGCCAGCGATGCCAGCCTGCGCTTTTTGCTGGTGCGTGGACGCGGCAAACATTTCAGCGCCGGCGCGGATCTGGCGTGGATGCAGCAATCGGCCGAGCTCGATTACCACACCAACCTCGACGACGCCCGGGAACTAGCGGAGTTGATGTACAACCTCGCCAAATTGAAAATCCCGACCCTGGCCGTGGTGCAAGGCGCAGCCTTTGGTGGAGCGCTGGGCCTGATCAGTTGCTGCGACATGGCGATTGGCACCGATGACGCACAGTTCTGCCTGTCGGAAGTGCGCATCGGCCTGGCGCCAGCGGTGATCAGCCCGTTCGTGGTGCAAGCCATCGGGGAACGCGCGGCCCGCCGTTATGCGTTGACTGCCGAACGTTTCGGCGGACAACGGGCGCGGGAAATCGGTTTGTTGTCGGAAAGCTATCCGGTCACCGAGCTGGAGCAAAAAGTCGAACAGTGGATCGACAACCTGCTGCTCAACAGCCCCGCCGCCATGCGCACCAGCAAAGACTTGCTGCGCGAAGTCGGCCACGGTGCGCTGACTCCGGCCCTGCGCCGCTACACCGAAAACGCCATCGCGCGCATTCGCGTCAGCCCTGAAGGTCAGGAAGGCCTGAGAGCCTTTTTGCAAAAGCGTCCGCCGAGCTGGCAAGCCCTCACCACCAAGGAGCCGCGTTGATGAGCGCACCTGTTCTCACCACCTTGCTGGTGGCCAACCGTGGCGAAATCGCCTGCCGGGTCATGCGCACCGCAAAGGCTCTGGGCCTGACCACCGTGGCCGTGCACAGCGCCACCGACCGTGAAGCGCGACACAGCCGCGAAGCGGATATCCGCGTCGACCTCGGCGGCAGCAAAGCCGCTGACAGTTACCTGCAAATCGACAAACTGATTGCCGCGGCCAAGGCCAGCGGCGCTCAGGCGATCCATCCGGGTTACGGCTTTTTGTCGGAGAACGCCGGGTTTGCCCGCGCGATTGAAGACGCCGGCCTGATCTTCCTCGGCCCACCCGCCTCGGCCATTGACGCCATGGGCAGCAAATCCGCCGCCAAGGCACTGATGGAAACCGCCGGCGTGCCATTGGTGCCGGGCTATCACGGCGAAGCGCAGGATTTCGACACCTTCCGCGAGGCGTGTGAGCGCATCGGTTATCCGGTGCTGCTCAAGGCCACCGCGGGGGGCGGTGGTAAGGGCATGAAAGTGGTCGAGGACGTCAGCCAGTTGGCCGAAGCCCTCGCCTCGGCCCAGCGTGAAGCGAAATCCTCTTTCGGCGACTCACGGATGTTGGTGGAGAAGTACCTGCTCAAACCGCGCCATGTGGAAATCCAGGTCTTCGCCGACCAGCATGGCAATTGCTTGTACCTGAATGAACGCGATTGCTCGATCCAGCGTCGCCACCAGAAAGTCGTTGAAGAAGCACCCGCGCCAGGCTTGAGCCCGGAACTGCGTCGCGCCATGGGCGAAGCGGCCGTGCGTTCGGCGCAAGCCATCGGCTATGTCGGCGCCGGTACCGTGGAGTTTTTGCTGGATTCGCGCGGCGCGTTCTTTTTCATGGAAATGAACACGCGCCTGCAGGTTGAACACCCGGTCACCGAAGCCATCACGGGTCTCGATCTGGTGGCCTGGCAGATTCGTGTGGCCCGTGGTGAAGCGCTGCCAATGACCCAGGCCGAAGTGCCGCTGATCGGGCATGCGATTGAAGTGCGGCTGTACGCCGAGGACCCGGCCAATGATTTCCTGCCGGCTACCGGGCGTCTGGAACTGTACCGTGAATCCGCCGCAGGCCCGGGACGTAGGGTCGACAGCGGTGTTGAAGAAGGCGATGAGATTTCGCCGTTCTACGACCCGATGCTCGGCAAGCTGATTGCCTGGGGTGAGGATCGCGAACAGGCACGGTTGCGCTTGTTGAGCATGCTCGATGAGTTTGCGATTGGCGGGCTCAAGACCAACATCAACTTCCTGCGCCGGATCGTCGCGCACCCTGCATTTGCGGCGGCAGAACTGGATACCGGGTTCATCCCGCGCTTCCAGGAGCAATTGTTGCCCGCGCCGTCGGACCTCAGCGATGCGTTCTGGCAAACGGCCGCTCAGGCCGTTGCGCAGAGCCAGGCAGATTTACCGCGCGCAGATGATGCGAGTTCGCCATGGGCGATCAGCAATGGTTTCCGGGCTGGATTGCCGAAAGAAATCACCCTGCACTTGAGTTGCGAGGGCCAGGACCGCGCACTGACGTTAGGGGATGTCTGCACGGCCCAGCTTAAAGGCGAGCAATTGCTGACTGAGCACCACGGTGTACGCCGCCAGCATCGGGCAATCCGTCGCGGCGACTGTGTTTATCTGCAATGGGAAGGTGAACTGCGCCGCATCGAGTCCTACGATCCGATCAGCGCCGTCGACGCCAGCCACAGCCATCAGGGTGGGCTTACCGCCCCGATGAACGGCAGCATCGTGCGTGTGCTGGTAGAGGCCGGGCAAACGGTCGAAGCCGGGGCGCAATTGGTGGTGTTGGAAGCGATGAAAATGGAGCACAGCATTCGAGCGCCCCACGCGGGTGTGATCAAGGCTTTGTATTGCCAGGAAGGCGAAATGGTCAGCGAAGGCAGTGCATTGGTCGAACTGGAAGAGGCGTGAAATGAAGATCGGTCCTACGTTCTACGAGGACCGGTCTGATTAGAATTTGGCCGTTGCCTGAACCACTACGCCGAGAATTCGACAGTCATCGGTGTATAGGGCTTTCGGATACGTCGGATTGAGCGGGACCAGGTAACGCTGCCCGCTCTCTTCGATCAGCTTGCGAAACGTCGCCTCGGTGCTGTCCGACCACTGCGCAATCACCAGCTTTCCGGGCTCCGGCACAATGGCCGGGTCCACCAGAATCATCATGCCCTCGGCGATGCTCACGCCCGTGGGTGCCGTCATCGCATCTCCCACGACCACCAACCAGAATGCCGCACCCTGGGCGTGGTAATCGGTGAGTTCGAAGCGCGGCTTGCCGTAGACCGCCAGTTCACCGTCACGCACCTGCATCGGCTCGCGCCAGTCACTGACCGGGTAACGGAAGTACGGGTTGTACTTGTGCGCCAGGCAAGGCTCGTCGTCCTGCAAGACCTCGCGAATCACCATCGCCACTTCCAGAAAATCCATCCCGAGCGCGCGCAAGACACGGTTCATGTCTTGAATGCTCGGTTGACGGCGTTTATTCAGCCAGTGACCCACGCCACCCTGGGACATCCCAAGGCGGTCGGCGAGGACTTCCTGAGTGACTTTGAGATCACTCATCTTGGCTTTGACTAACTCAATCCATTTATCCATGTGCAGCACGATACGTGGGGTACTCCGACCAACAAAACACAACTTGTAGTATTTAAATTCCAGTCACAAATACAGTTCGTACTAGGATGGATTCACGGATCTGAATCTATCACGGAGCTTGCCATCGTCATGACGTTACCCAGCAATGACCTGCCAGATATGCAAATCGATACCACCTTGACCTCGCCCAAAGGCAATGCCGCCGCACAGCGAGCGCTGGATTATTACTTGAAACCAACTGTGTCCGAACCCGCTACTGTGGAGCGGTTCTTTGATGTGAACCCGGGTATCAGTGCGGAAGAGGCCCTGGTACATGCCTCGGATTTGTTGCGATGCGCGGCGGCGACGGCACATGAATCAGCCAGCAATCTGAACGGTCCGAGTCGCGACCTGGCCTATTCGACGGTGCACATGATCGACATGGCGAAGGCGATGATCGATCGGTCTTTGCAAGCGCATCAAACCCCATGAAACGGGCGAGCGTTTGGGGAGGAGAGGAAAGAGCTTTCCGGTTGCGCAGATAAAATCATTTGACCCTCAAACGAGAATGATTATTATTGCATGCAGCTGGTCGCGAGATCAGTCGATTGTCCAAGTGACCTTAGGTCGGTCTCCTGGACTATCTCCTCATCAGGCTAATCACGGTTTTTAACCCGGCTTTTGGCCGGGTTTTTTTTGCCAGTTCTTCTGGCTTTTACCTTCAGGCTAATGAAGTCTTTGGGTGCTGCAAATTCGATGGCGCGGATAATATCAAATGAATATTGGTTGGTAACAGAAGCCCGGCTTCATTGGGTCAAACGATAGTAAAAATAGCACTTGAGAATCAATCGCACAGTCTCTAAGCTGCGTCGGCGTCATGGAGGACGCCCCCTCTGCCCCCGCGATTTCCCTCGGTTTTACTTCGGTAAGCCGTCACGCTTCCGATTTTATTCTTGGCTGAACGACCTGGGACTCTTCACTCACTGCCGAGGTGACCATCGTCGCTATGATCGACTGCAGCGTCACCTGCCCTACCGGCTGACCCTGACCGTCAGTGACCACCAATTCTTCGAATCCCGCCTCAACCAGTTTTTTAACCGCTGATTCCAATGACGTACCCATGGGTACGGCCAGCGTCGCTCCGCCTTTCACCTGAACAATGGGCCGCATGATGGCCTCGACGCCGATCACTCGCCCCCGATTCACTTCTTTGACGAAGTTGGCAATGTAATCGTCGGCAGGATTCATGACGATTTCCTGTCGGGTGCCTTGTTGCACCACTTCACCGTCACGCAAGATCGCGATGCGGTCACCAATGCGCAGCGCCTCATCAAGATCATGGGTAATGAACACGATGGTCTTCTTGATCTCTTTTTGCAGGTCCAGCAGCACCGACTGCATGTCCATTCGGATCAGCGGATCCAGCGCCGAAAACGCTTCATCCATCAACAGAATAGGCGCATCACTGGCCAACGCCCGGGCAAGGCCGACGCGCTGCTGCATGCCTCCGGACAGTTGATTGGGATAGTGACTCGCGTAACCCTGGAGCCCTACCCGGTCCAACCAGCCTGTGGCGATCTCTACTTGCCTGTCACGGGACATGCCCTGAATCTCCAGCCCATACACCGCATTGTCGAGCACGGTGCGGTTTGGCAGCAGCGCGAACTTCTGGAACACCATGGAAATTTTATGTCGGCGAAACGCTCGCAGATCATTCGGGCTCATCTTGAGCACGTCCACGCCACCGACGATGACTTCGCCGGCGGTGGGTTCGATCAATCGATTGATATGACGAATCAAGGTCGACTTACCGGAACCGGAAAGCCCCATGATCACCTGAATCCCCCCGGACGGCATGCTGATATTGATGTCCTTCAACCCCAGCACATGACTGTGATTGCTCAACAGCTCAGCCTTGCTCATGCCCTGTTTGACCCGCTCGATACTGGCCTGTGCCTGGTAACCGAAAATCTTGTAGAGATGCCTGATTTCGATGCCGAAATCGTTGGTCAGATCAGTGGCCATGAACCCTCTCCAAATGCTTTTGCAGTCTTCGGCCATAGGCTTGGCTGACTCGGTCGAAAATTACCGCGATCCCGACAATGGCCAGCCCGTTGAAAATACCCAGGGTGAAATATTGGTTGGAAATAGCCTTGAGCACGGGTTGGCCCAAGCCTTGAACGCCGATCATCGAGGCGATGACCACCATGGCCAGCGCCATCATGATCGTCTGGTTGATGCCGGCCATGATCGAGGGCAATGCCAAGGGTAACTGGACGTTTTTCAGTTTCTGCCAACTGGACGAGCCAAAGGCGTCGGCGCACTCCAGCATCTCGGCGTCAACGTGACGGATGCCGAGGTTGGTCAAGCGGATCATCGGCGGCAAGGCATAGATCACAACCGCAATCAGCCCCGCGACCTTGCCAATCCCCAGCAACATCACCACTGGAATCAAGTAGACAAAGCTCGGCAGGGTCTGCATCACGTCCAGTACCGGGCTGACAAGATTCTGCAGACGGTTGGAACGGGCCATCGCGATCCCGGTCGGCAAGCCGATGACGATGGATATCACCGTGCAGACGAAGATCATCGACAGGGTCTTCATCGTGTCAGACCACATGTCCAGATAACCGATTGCCATCAGTGTGAACACGCAACCCAGGACAATTCTCCAACTGCGGCTGGCGAACCAGGCAATCAAGGCGACCAGCACAATGATGATCGGCCATGGCGTCGTGGTCATGAACTTTTCAGACTGATTGAGGAAAACCTGCAACGGCTGGAAAAAGGCTTCAAAGCTGTCGCCGTAAGTGCTGGTGAAGTTACGAAAGGCGCCATCGATGGCCTTTTTCAAGGCCCGGAGTCTTTCGTCCTCCATGTGTGGAAAGCTGAGTAACCACTCCATGACATTCCCCTTTTGTAGAAGACCGGTAGAAAGCTGGCAGGTCGTTTCAATACGTGGGTGTTTTTATTGTTATCGGTGCGCGAGGCTCAATGCAGCGCGAACAGGCGAGCTGCATCGACCCCAGTGGATTAAAGCGCAGCCTTGATCTTGCCGCTGGCTTCAGGGGTAACCCATTTAGTCCAAAGCGCTTCGTTGTTTTTCAGGAAATACTTGGCGCCTTCTTCACCGGTGGCCTGGTTGTCGGTCATCCAGGCAATCAGCTTGTTTACCGTCTCGTTGGACCAGGCGCGCTTGTTCAGGTACGCCATGACCGTTGGCGAACGAGCGGCGAAGGATTTGGTGGTGAGGGTGTAGACCCGATCAATCGGCCAGCCATTCGGTTTGGGATCAGGACAGTCAGCAACGGTATTACAACGTTTCCACTCCGCAGCATCGACCGGATGCCCATTGTCCAGTTTCACCATCGGGTACTTGCCCAATAAGGCGGTCGGCTCCCAGTAAAACCCCAGCCAAGGCGCCTTGCGCTCGTAGGCTTTGGCGATGGAGCCATCCAGCGCGGCGGCCGAGCCGGTGTCAACCAGCACGAAGCCGGCCTTCTCGAAGTCGTATGCCTTATAGAACTGACTGGTGACCACGGTGCCGCCCCAACCCTGCGGACCGTTGTAGATCGCGCCTTTTTTCTTGTCGTCGGGGGCCGGGAACAGTTCGGGATGCTTTTTCACATCCTCGAAGCTTTTGATGTCCGGATGGGCGTCGGCGATGTACTTCGGAATCCACCAGCCTTGCGAGCCGCCGTCGGATAACGAGTTCGCCGCCTGGATCAGGTTGCCACTTTGAATGCCGGTCCTGGCGACTTCCGGAACCAGGTCAATCCAGCCTTCGGGTGCGATGTCTGGCCGGCCCTTCTCGACCATGGAGGTGATGGTCGGAACCGTATCCCCGGTGACCAGATCGGCATTGCAACCGTAACCCGCATTGAGAATCAGCTTGTCGACGTTGGCCATGACTTCTGCCGATTGCCAGTTCATGTTGGCGATCGTTACATCCCCACACTCGGAGGCTGACACCCAACCGCTGAAGGCGACGATGCCGAGTGCAAGTCCCGTTTTCGAGAAAGACTTTAAATTCATAAACGCTAACCTCGATTGCGGCCAGAGTTAAGGAGGGCCAACTACCGCGTCATTGGACCTTCTTTCGTGTCAGCAGAATGGGCAAAGGGATTCATGCCATTGGCGACCGAGGCCGCTGAATCCAGACCTGCTTTTATTGTTTTATCGAATCCGCTGGCGAGCATGGCGTCGAGACCCGCCGCCGTGACCCCGCGATAATTGATGAGCGTCTGCAAGAGTTCGTCGGCGGAGCGTCCATTGCCAATCAACTGACTGGCTTGCACCACCACTGCATGGGAAGCGCGCTGGGCGATCGCCGATGGCAAACCGCTGCTCACGGCATGTTGAAACAGGCTGCGAGCCAACAACGCCGGGTAAGCAGGCCCTGTTCCCGACAACGCCGTCAGGTAGTTCAAATGACTTTCGCTAAAGACTTCATCGGCACCACCAAAGGTTTCGAACAACCGCTGGGCGAGCGCTTTCTGTTCTTCGCTGACCTGTTGAGTCGCCAGCCAGGGCGTATAGGATTTGCCGATTTCGGCGGCGGCATTGGCCATGGCGCGAATCACCTGCCGACTGCCAGTACGCAGTGCCACTTCGTCCAGAGAAACGCCTGCCATCAAGGAAATCACCAGCCGGTTTTCAGCGCAGATTTCCACCTCGGCAAACTGCTCGGGGCGCACGGACACGATGACCACCTCACAGCGCTCCACCAGCGCCTGGTTGTCGCTGGTTACCGAGACCTGTGACCACCGGGCAGTCGGCAGCGGATTGCTCGCACTGCGGTTCGAAAGCATCAAAGCCCCGGGCTGGACAAACGCCTTGTCGAGCATTGCCAGAGCAATCGAACGGCCAAGCCATCCCGATCCACCGATAATGCCTATCGTGGGTTCTTCGTGCATGTGAACCTGCCTTCGTCAGTCAGACGTCGCGATCAGTCCTGGGTAGACGATGAAACCTCATCCATCACATACCCATGGCGGGAGTAGAAGCGTTTCAATTCACGCTCCAGGGGTTCCTGGCCGGTGAAGATTTTCACGTACTCGGGAATCCGCCGCATTCGCTCCCCGATATCCTCTCGGGTGTTGGTGCTGATGTAGCCAATCTGTGTCAGGTAAATCGTGCGGGCCCGCACATCGGCACCTTCGAATGTGTAGTCGAAGCGCATGAACATCCGGATCAGCGCTTCGCGTCGGGCAATATCGGCCACGCGAATATGCTCGGACACTTCTGCGGACTGCAAAGCCCAACTGCGCATGGCAAATTCGAACTGTGAATCGAACAGATCGGGATTCAGCCAGCAGTCGAAAACATTCAGCATCGCTTCGGCAATGCTCTCGGCGTAACACTCGGTCTGGGCAACCAGATTACCGGTGTTCTTCACCCGCCAGCGCTCGATCAACGCAGCGAGCAGCTCTTCGCGATCCTTGAAAAACCAGTAAAAGCTGGTTCTCGACAACCCCAACTTTTTCGCCAGCGGCATCACCCGAACCGTGTCGACTCCGCACTCGGTCAGGCTTTCATAGGCTGCGTCGAGCCACCCTTCCAGTGACCCTCTCCAGCCGGTTTCTACTGCTTTGGTTTGTTCGTTCATGGCTGGATCCTAGTCGCTCACACAACACTGCGCAAGCAAAATGTACACTTGTGTCCACAGTGTTGACACAGGTGTACATTTCACCCTAACGTAATTTCAACGCAGGTCCTTGCCCGCTTTCGGAGAGTCTTGACGATGCTGAATGATCCGCTCCTCCAGCCTTATCAGTTGAAGCACCTGACTTTACGAAATCGCATCATGACCACCGCCCACGAACCCGCTTACCCCGTGGACGGCATGCCCAAGGAGCTCTATCGCGCCTATCACGTGGAACGGGCGAAGGCCGGCGTGGCCTTGACCATGACCGCCGGCTCCGCTGCGGTGTCCAGGGACAGCCCGCCGGTGTTCAACAACATTCTGGCCTACAAGGACGAGGTGGTCGGCTGGATGCGCGACCTGAGCGACGCCTGCCACGAACATGGCGCGGCCGTCATGATCCAGTTGACGCACCTGGGCCGGCGCACGCGCTGGGACAAGGGCGACTGGCTGCCCGTGGTGTCACCCTCGTTCGAACGTGAAGCCTCCCATCGCTCCTTCCCGAAGAAAATGGAAGACTGGGATGTGGAACGCATCATCAAGGACTATGCCGACGCTGCCGAACGCATGAAGTTCGCCGGCCTGGACGGCATCGAACTGCAAGCCTATGGGCATCTGATGGATCAGTTCTGGTCGCCACTGACCAACGACCTCGATGCCCCGTATGGCGGCTCCATCGACAACCGGCTGCGTTTTACCTTTGACATCCTCAGTGCCATTCGCCAGCGCGTCGGCCACGAGTTCATCGTCGGCGTGCGTTATACCGGCGACGAGTTAATGCCTGGCGGGCTGACCGCGGCCGACGGACTGGACATTTCCAGACGCCTGAAAGACAGCGGCATGGTGGACTTTCTCAACGTTGTCCGCGGCCACATCGACACCGACGCAGGTTTGACCGACCTGATTCCCATCCAGGGCATGCGCAACTCGCCGCACTTGGACTTTGCCGGTGAAATACGCGCCGCCACCGACTTCCCCACCTTCCACGCTGCAAAGATTCCGGACGTGGCCACCGCCCGCCATGCTATCGCCTCGGGCAAGATCGACATGGTGGGCATGACCCGCGCGCACATGACCGATCCGCATATCGTGCGCAAAATTATCGAAGGCCGCGAAGACGATATTCGCCCCTGTGTCGGCGCCAATTATTGCCTGGACCGGATCTATCAGGGTGGCGCTGCCTACTGCATTCACAACCCGGCCACCGGCCGCGAAACCAGCATGCCCCATGACATTCCCAAAGCGGCGAGCAAACGCAAGATTGTGATTGTCGGGGCCGGTGTCGCCGGGCTGGAAGCGGCGCGAGTGGCGGCCGAACGCGGCCATGAGGTGGTGGTGTTCGAAGCCGCCAATCAGGCCGGTGGCCAGGTTCGACTCACCGCGCAATCGGAACGCCGACGGGAAATGATCAGCATCGTCGAATGGCGCATGGCCCAGTGCCTGGCGCGCGGCGTCAGCTTTCGTTTCAATACCTGGGCCGAGGCCAGCACCGTCCACGACGAAAACCCGGACGTGGTGATCATCGCCACCGGCGGCCTGCCCCATACCGAGATTCTCTCGACAGGCAATGAACTGGTGGTCTCCACCTGGGACATTATTTCCGGGGATGTGAAACCCGGGCGCAATGTCTTGCTGTTCGACGATGCCGGCGATCATGCGGGACTGCAGGCTGCCGAATTCATCGCCAGAACTGGCGCAAAAGTCGAGATCATGACGCCGGACCGAACCTTTGCCCCGGAGGTCATGGCGATGAATCTGGTGCCGTACATGCGCTCGCTGCAAGCTTTGGATACCACCTTCACCGTGACGTTCCGGCTACTCGCGGTCGAGCGCGAAGGGCCGGATCTGCTGGCAACGATCGACAGCGATTACGGCAGTGCGCGCAAGGTCCGACGCGTCGATCAAGTGGTGGTCAACCACGGCACCCGACCGCTGGACGAACTGTATTTCGAATTGAAATCCGCCTCCAGCAACGGCGGCGTGATCGAACATCAGGACCTGATCGTCGGCAACCCACAACAGGTGGTGACCAACCCGGACGGCAGATTCCAGTTGTTCCGTATCGGCGACGCCGTAGCTGCGCGCAACACCCACGCCGCGATCTACGATGCCTTGCGACTGGTCAAGGACTTGTAAACCAACCCAGGTGAAAAACATGCCGAGCGATGAAACACCTTCGTGGAAAATTGCCGGGATAAACGGCATCCAGGGACCGGTCCAAGGCTCTCTTTATCACTCGTCCTCGATGGATGACTGGCTGCCGACACAGGCCGAAGGCTTCTGGATCAAACCGCTATTCGAAGACAGCGAGCGCGGCGAAAAAACCATGCTGATGAAAGTCGATCCTGGTGCCCAGGTCGCCAGTCATACCCATGAAGGCGAGCTGGAACAACTGTTCGTACTGCAAGGTTCCTTCTACGATCAGGACCGCACACTGAACGTCGGCGACTACTGCTGCCGCGCCCCGAATGCCGCACACAGTGCGGGCTCGATGCAGGGGGCGATCCTGATGGTGATTTATACGCGCCGATAAAGGGTTCACGATCGGCGATTTTCCATCCGCCTAATCACTTTCCAGCGTGTAAAGTAGCCGCCATAAAATCATATTCAGGAACCGACTATGACCGTGGCCAAATCTTCCTTCGACATCAGTGCAAATTTCGACAGCGGCAATATTGAAGTGCTGGATATCAGCAATCCGCTTCAAGCGCTGCTGGCCATCAAACCTGACACCCGCAGCCCGCATTTTCAATGGTTCCACTTCAAGGCCAGCGGCCTGCACGTCGGTCAGGAGCATTGGTTTCGCCTGAACAACGCCAGCAAGTCCTCGTACAACAAAGCCTGGGAAGGTTATCAGGCCGTTGCATCGTACGACCACGTCAACTGGTTCCGCGTACCGACCATTTTTGAAGGCGACTGCCTGCGCTTCAGCCTCGAAGCCACCGCCACCCACGCCTGGTTCGCCTATTTCGAACCTTACAGCCGAGGCCGTCACGACTGGCTGATCGAGCAGGCACTGACCAAGGCCGGCACCGAGTTGCTGGCCACCGGCAAGAGCGTTGAAGGTCGCGACATTCAGTTGTTGCGCAAAGGCACGGGGGCCGAAGGTCGGCGCAAGGTCTGGATGATCGCTCAGCAACACCCTGGCGAACACATGGCTGAATGGTTCATGGAGGGCGTGATCGAGCGCCTGGAAAAGCACGACGACCCCGTGTTGAACAAACTGCTGGCCAGCGCCGACCTGTACTTGATCCCGAACATGAACCCGGACGGTGCCTTCCACGGTCACCTGCGTACCAACGCCATGGGTCAGGACCTGAACCGAGCCTGGCAGAGCGCCAGCCAGGAGACCAGCCCGGAAGTGCTGTTCGCGCAACAGCAGATGGAACAATATGGCGTCGACCTGTTCCTCGACATCCATGGCGATGAAGAAATCCCTTACGTGTTCACCGCAGGCTGCGAAGGCAACCCGGGCTTTACACCACGCATCGAAAAACTCGAAGAGCATTTCCGCAGCCATCTGAAACACCTGACCAAGGATTTCCAGACCAAGCACGGCTACACCCGCGACGAGCCGGGAAAAGCCAACATGACCCTGGCTTGCAACAGCGTCGGTCAGAAATTCGATTGCCTGTCGTTGACCCTGGAGATGCCGTTCAAGGACAACGACGATGCACCGAATGCGCTGACCGGCTGGTCCGGAAAACGCTCCAAGCAATTGGGTAAAGATGTGCTGACCACCGTCGCCGACATGATCGACATTCTGCGCTGATCGCCCTCAAGGGCTGCATGCCAGGCATGCAGCCCTATCATATTCAGCCGCGATCCTTGCTCCGCAACATGCTGTTCAGCACATCATCACGCCGCACCCAACCGTGAAACAACGCCGCCGCCAGATGCAGCAGCACGGTCAAGAACAGCAAATACGCCAGATACCCATGCGCCTTGCGTAATAACGCAAACACCTGCGCATTCGCCGGCAGGATCGATGGCAACTGGAACGAGTTGCTGAGCATCACCGGATCCCCCGCCGCCGAAATCATCGCCCAACCGAGCAACGGCAAGACGAACATCAAGGCGTACAGCAAGACATGCGAGGCCTTGGCCGCCAATGCCTGCCAGCTCGGCAAATCGGCCGGCAACGGCGGCTGTTGCGTGGAAAAGCGCACGAACAAACGCACGATCACCAGCAGCAGAATCGCAATGCCCAACGGCTTGTGCAGATGGATCAACCACTCATGGCGCTCGGACACCGAGGCCACCATCCCCGCGCCAATAAACAGCATCGCAATGATCATCAGCGCCATCAGCCAATGCAGCAGCCGAGCCAACGGCGCGAAATGGTTAGGTTGGGCGCTCATTGTTGAGCCTCCTGTTTAGCGGCGGGCAACTGATTGACTTCACTGGTGCGGCGCAAGTAGGAACTCGCGTAACCGGCTGAACGAGCCGCGAGCAACGGGTCGTCGGAACCTTCGATACCGCTGGGCAGCACGAGCGGATCGTAGTTGATGTCGCGACACTCGCCATTGAGTTGTGGCTGTGTGCGTTCAAGAACCAGGGTGCCCGCATTCAGCACTTTGCGACCGTCAGGCCAGGCCTTGCTGGCGTCATTGACCGGATCCCCCGGGTTCGCCAGCGTGATCATCAACTGCCAACGCAACGGTCCGGCCGACAAACGCTGAACGAGGTCTTTCTCAAGAAAATCACTGCCTTCTGGCGCTGTAGCGCCCGCCGCATCCTGTGCCACCGGCACCATGTTCCAACGCGCCGCCTGGCGTTGACCGGCGGCATTCACCAAATAGAACGCGTTGACGCTGTTGTACGTCTCGGTCGCATAACTGGCCGACGGCTTGGCGGTTTTGATCCAGGCCAGGAACGGTGCAGCTTCCGGATGGGCACCGAAAAATGCCGGGACCGCCGCCGGATCAGGTTTGCCCGTGGCCGGAAGCGGCGACTGGGCTTGCTGCAACTGATAGAACGCTTCAGGCGTGCCCACCGGGAACACCGGCATGCTGTTCATTCCGGTGCGCCACTGCTGGCCGTTAGCCTGGGTGAATCGCAACGCCATGCTGCGAATCGGCACGGCGCTGTCAGGCGCGTAAGGATTGCCGGCGGGCAATGCGAACCGCCCGACCACCGGGGTCTGGGCTTCGCTGAACACCTGAGCACTGGAATAGGTGCGTGCTTGGGCGGTGCTTTCGAAATGGCCGATCACGCACACGCCTTTGGCGTGATTGCGCCGGAAACCCGGGTGAACGCCGTTGTTGGTTTCCAGCACATTGATCAGTTTTTTCGGCGTTAGTCGTTGTGGGTCAAAGGTGCCGTTGACGTAGGCAAAGGCCCCGGCCAGCGCGGCGACCACCACGGCAATGCCGGCCAGGCGTAACGTCAGGCTTGCGCCACTCAGCGGTGGCCGGGCGGGCCCGGATGGCGGTGTTGAGCGATCAACCATGAAAGACTCCAGGGCCATCGGCCACAGGGGGAAGGAGCTATGAGACGAACGTCACGTAGGATTATTCCCCCTGAACTGTAGTTTCTTTCAAAGCGCAGCGAGCGACGAATACTCACCTCCCCTCATACGGGGTTAAAACACGCCTCACGTTTTTCGAGAAAAGCCTGCATGCCTTCTTTTTGCCCCGGGGTTGCAAACAACCCGTGGAACGCCCTCCTCTCGTACAGCAGACCTTCGCGTAATCCGTGTTCCAGCGCGCGATCAACCGCTTCGCGCGCCGCCATGGTGGCGGTTTTGGCGAAACCGGCGATGGTCTGCGCCGCCGCCATGGACTCCTCCAACAGGTCGGCGGCGGCAATCACCCTCGACACCAGTCCTGCCCGTTCGGCTTCCTCGGCAGACATCGCGCGACCAGTGAGGATCATGTCCATGGCTTTCGATTTTCCGATCAGGTGCGTCAAGCGCTGGGTGGCGCCCATGCCGGGCATCACGCCCAGTCTGATTTCCGGTTGGGCAAATCGCGCCGTATCGGCCGCAAAGATCAAGTCGCACATCATCGCCAACTCGCAGCCGCCACCAAACGCATAGCCGGCGACCGCAGCCAGCGTGGGGGTGCGTAACGCGGCAAAGGCTTCCCATTCGGCAAAATAATCCTCGTGGACCATGTCCAGATAGGACTTTTGGCTCATCTCCTTGATATCGGCACCGGCCGCGAAAAACTCATCGGTACCGGTCAGGACGAAACACCCCACCCCTGGATCCCGATCCAATCGTTGCAGTGTGTCCAGCAATTCGCGCATGACCTCATCGCTCAAGGCGTTCCGGGCTTGCGGGCGGTTGAGACGAATCAAGACGACTCGATCATGACGTTCGATCAATGTGTGCATGGTGACCTCTTTGAAAGTAGTTGAAGGGTTGAACGGCCAGCGCTCAGCTCAGGAATCCCAGATCGCGCCGTAAGCTGGAATGCCGCGACTTTCCATTTCCTCGACCACTCGCCGAGTCAGTGTCTGGTTGGAAATGCAGATCACGGCCTCTGCACCGGTCGCTTGAACCGCGTCATAGGCCAGTTGCACCAGGTCGGGTTTGCCGAGCACATCGGTGTCCCAGATCAAGGCATCGGGCTCGGCCTCGAGAATTTCCTCCACCAACTCGTCACCGTAGGTTTTGCGCGGGTTGCGGGTCGACCAGACCAGATGGATCGGCACCTGCCTTGCAAGCAGATGAGGCAGTACCGGGCCGATGCCGCTACCGGTTGCGACATACACCACAGACTTGAACAGGGTTTCGATGTGCGCCACGCCGGCGGTGGTAATGCCTTTGACCCAAACGTGAGTCGGCATTTGCTCGATGAATTCGCCGGTCCAGTCCCCGGCCCGGGAAATGATCAGTCGAAAACCGGCCTGCCCCGGCGTGGGAATGTTGGCAAACGAATGCCACTCCAACAGCGGATTGAGACTGATGGCGTTGGACGAACCGGCAAACGGCGTGACATGTCCGAACCGGGCTATGACGGCGTGGGATGAAGTCTTGAGTAACTGCACCGGTACTTTGCGCAAGCGTAACCATGGCAACGCAATGCTGAACGTCAGCACCATCAGCATCCAGAAGGCCATTGAGGTGGTCAGCACGTCTTGCAGCGGCGCTTGCGGGTTCTGATCACGGGCAAACAGAAGGGTCGAGACCCAGAACATGGCGAGTGCCGTCCAGCCACCGAAGCGATGAGTTCGCTCAAACCCATTGTGGAAACGCGAACGAATCCACGGATGCGCCATGGTCGCCACCAGCAGCAACACCCCCAGCAACGCTGCGTTCACCCAAAGCAGCGCAGTCGAAACGCCGCCCTTGCCGTCAATCCAATGCCAACCCAATGAGCCCAGCAATGCCATGAACCAACCAATGGCGGCCAAGGCTGCGCCACTGTGCAGGCCACCCAGGTGATAGACCTTGGCCAATGAGCGACGAATCACCAGCGGCCAATGGACGGGAGCGCGGGTGGCCAGCCAGAACACCAGATTGATGACGTATTGCTGGCGTATCAAAATCGCCAACGACAGATTCGCCACGACCAGCCCAGCCAGCGTTTCCAGGGCCACACCGGAGGATGTCCACCATTGCCCGGCATTCAACCCGTGCGCCAGCGCGGCACCATTCAGTACCAGGACCAGTGCCACAAGACGGTTGTAATGGGAAAACACCGGCAGCGCCCCAAGGCGTTGCCACAGCGCACGTCTGGCGGGTAAACCGCTGGCGGCGCTCATGCGTTCACCCTCGGTACCGCGCTGGCATCAAGGCTGGCCTGTTGTGCCTGGGCCAGCAGCAGCCGCTTGTCGGCTTTACCCCGTGAAGTCAGGGGAATGTGGTCCACAGCGATGATCAACGAAGGGACGCAATAGTAGGCGAGGCGCGCCTCACAACGTTGTCGCGCCGCCTCGATGTCGGCGGACGCAGGGCTGACGAAGGCCACCAGATGACGACTGTCGAGTTTCAGCGTCACCGCTCGCTCGCAGGAGTCGCATGACTCCAGCACCGCCGACACACTGTCGAGCTCGACCCGAAACCCCCTTACCTTGACCTGATCATCGACGCGGCCCAAGTGTTCGAGCTCGCCTTCCGCCGTCCAGCGCCCCAGATCGCGAGTACGAAACATCATCCGGTCCTGACCAAGAAACGGATCGGGTCGATAACGTTCGGCGGTGAGCGCAGCATTCCCCGAGTAACCCGCCGTGACGCAATCCCCGCCCGCCCACATCTCCCCTTGCACCCCAACGGCACACGGTCGACCGTCTTCATCGAGTACGTACACCGTGTTATTGGGCGTGGGTTTGCCGATGGTCAGGGGCCTTCCGGCCTGATACCGCTGCATGGTGTTGACGATGGTGGTCTCGGTCGGGCCGCAGGCATTGTAAAACGTGCAAAACGACGACCAGCGATCAGCCAGTGACTGGGGACATGGCTCACCGGCAACGGCCACGACCTTGGCCTGTTGGCAACGTGCGGGATCGAGTGTGCCGAGAATCGACGGCGTGGCGATCAGCACGTCGCAGCGCTCGGCGGTCTGAGCAATGTCTCTGCCCCGGATCATCAACGTCGCGCCATGGGCCAGGCAACCGAGGATCTCCCACGCGGCCATATCGAAGGCGATGTTCAGAATCTGCCCGACCTTGAGCCCAGGCTTCATGCCGAGGTTGCCCGGTTCCGTCAGCAGAATGTTGCAGACATTGCGGTGGGTAACCCGAACCCCGTTGGGCTGCCCGGTGGTCCCGGAAGTGAACAACAGGAAGCACAGTTGATCCGGGGTCGTTGACGGCGTACCCACCACGTTCGATTCGTCCGCTGAGGTGGTCGGGACGGTCATGAACGCATCGAGACAAATGCACTGCTGCGCTGCTGTGAGGGGAATCTGCGACTCGAGGCTCGACAGCGTCAGCACAAGACGCGTGGCAGCAACTTCCATAATGTGGCGCAATTGCGGTACCGGGGTGATTCCCACGTGCTGGGGAATGTAGGCCGCTCCCGCCTTCAATACGGCCAACATACCCACCAGCATGGGGACCGAGCGCTCCACGAACAGGGCAACGTGATCACCGGGCTTGATGCCCTGGCTGATCAACACGGCAGCCAGTCGATTGGCCTGTCTGTTCAATTCGTTGTAGGTGAGGGACTCACCGTGCCAAAGGGCCGCAACACCGTGCGGATGGGTCACGGCTTGCGCTTCGATTGCGTGATGAATCAAGGAGAACGCTGGCGTGACCGTCGGCCCACGGCCCACTGTCTGCCAAAGGTCCTGATCAATAGCTGGCACAGGCATCGGCGAGTAGGCCAATGCTGGTTTGAGGGGGATTGCGTGCTCTTGCATGTCAAAATTCTCATCGGGCTCAATGTTCAAGCTCAAGACCCGCGGGTTGCGCCGAGCCGTTTGACTGGCTGGACGGAATGCGGCTTGCACTTGTTACGAGGGTTGAGCCACGACGCTTGACGTCATTACATGGATTACAACCAATCAGGATAAGTCCTACAAAAAGTGGGCCATGGGATTTTCTTTTACGGCAGAGGGAATAACCTGCCTTAGACGGCGTCTTCCTTGTCACTGCCGCCCTTCACTGACTCAGAACCCGCCCTTTCCCATGAACGATATCGACGAACAACTCAGAGAAATCATTCCCAGGCTCCGGCGTTTCGCCGTGTCCCTGACGCGCAATCCCAGCAGCGCCGACGACCTGGTGCAGTCGAGCCTGGAGCGTGCTCTGTCGAGTTGGGCTGACAAACGCCCCGAAGGCGACTTGCGCGCCTGGCTGTTTTCGATACTGTACCGGCAGTTTCTGGATGCCCATCGCCGTTCCCGGCGCTATGCGCGGATGCTCGAATTCTTTACCGGGCGCGACGACGCACAGCCCTCGGTTGAACGCACGGTGATTGCCCAATCGACGCTGCAAGCCTTCGACCGACTCACCACCGAACAGCGCGCCTTGCTGCTCTGGGTGTCAGTCGAAGGATTAAGTTATAAAGAAGTCGCCGAGATTCTCGACGTCCCCACCGGCACCGTGATGTCCCGCCTGTCTCGCGCCCGCCAGGCCTTGCGCCAGCTCAGCGACGGCGAAATCACCAGCCCATCTTTGCGGATACTCAAATGATCAGCATGCCCCCAAGCGAGCGCGACCTGCACGCCTACGTCGATCACCAACTCATCGACGCCGACCGACGTCTGGTGGAAACGTATCTGGCCAGCAACCCGCAAGTGGCGGCGCAGGTGCGCGCCTGGCAGCAGGACGCCCAACAACTGCGCGCCGCCATGAGTGGTGCCCTGCACCACACCGCCAACCCGGACCTCGACCCGGCGCTGATTCGCCAGCGCCTCAAACGCCAGTCACACCGACATCTCGCCAGCGCGGCGGTGCTGTTGATTGCCGTCAGTGTCGGTGGATTGAGCGGCTGGCAAGCGCGCGAGATGACCCTGCCCAGCCCTGCGCTGCCAATGACCGATGCCCTGCAGGCTTATCGCCTGATTGCCCAGCAAGGCATCCTGCCGGCCGACTACAAAGTCAGCGAAGATGGCGATATGCAAGGTTGGCTCGACCGTTATTTCACCCGTGCCAATCGCCTGCCAGACCTGTCGAGTGCAGGCTTCAAACCGGTCAGCGGCCGTTTGCTCAGCACCGAACAAGGCCCGGCGGCGATGGTGGTTTACGAGGATCAGGGTGGGCACAAGATCAGCTTCTACGTGCGCCCACCGGGACCAAAAAACAACTTCCTGCCACGGGGCAGTCGCAGCGATGGCGAGTTACAGGCGGAGTACTGGTCCGGCAGCGGCTACAACTACGCGATGGTCAGCCCGAGCGACACGCCGACGGCGCAGATGCTCAAGCAGACGGAGCAGTTCTGACCCCCTAAAGGGATTCGGCTTCGATCGCAAAACCTGGCCCCCCAATCAACGGTAGGAGGGAGCCTGCTCGCGATAGCGATGGGTCAGTCAACAGCAATGCTGGATGTACCGACCTCATCGCGAGCAGGCTCACTCCTACAAGGGGTTCAGCGATCTATTCAGCCCTGCCCAAACACCTGCGAAGGCCGGCGCAGCAGCGGATCAAACGGATTGATCCGCGGCCCGATCATCGCCGCTTCGCGCTTGAGCATTTCCACCACCGTCGGCAATCGATCCGGGCCCAGCCGATCAGTCACCGTCGCCACACTCAACGCCGCCACCGCTCGCCCCTCCCGATCCAGAATCGGCACCGCCACCCCGGCCATGCCTTGCAGCACACCGGTGTTGCGCCCCGCATAACCCAGCGCGCGCACGTTCTCGACCTCCGAGCGCAGGAACACTTCGTCGTACAAATGGAAATCCTTGAGTCGCGGCAAGTTGTAGTGAATCACCGTGTCACGCTCCTCTTCCGGCAGGAACGCCAGAATCGCCAGGCTGCCCTGCCCGACGCCCAGCGCCACCCGCCCACCAATATCGCCGGTGAACGTGCGGATCGGAAACGGCCCTTCACTGCGGTCCAGACAAATCGCGTCGAAACCGCTGCGAGCCAGTAAAAACAACGAATCCCCCAACGAAGCCGAGAGCCGCAGCAGCGACGGGCGCACCAGTTCGCGCAGGTTTCCGCTATTGCCCGCGCGTGCCGCCAAGGCAAAAAAATCCAGGCTCAGGCGATAGCGTTTGCTGCGCACATCCTGCTCGACCATGCCCTCGTCCATCAGGCTGCGCAATAAACGGTGCGTGGTCGGTTGCGACAAGCCAATGCGCTGCGCCAGTTGCGTCACGCGCTCCCCGCCCTCGACCGTGTCGCCGAGGGTGCGCAACACCGCAAACAATCGGGAGACCGCACCGACACCGACCTCATTTTTGGTTTCATTCCGCTCAGTGGAATCAGGCATGTGGTTTCTCGAGAATTAATTTACTCACTGAATGAAATCGAAAATAGTCGTCGCTTCAGTGAAATAGGCCATTGAGCCCATCCTAGTCTTCGTCCTAATCTGCGTCCACAGGGGCGATTCGAACAACAGCGGCAGCCGACTCCAGTCGAGCGCCAACGCACCCAGCAAGACCTTTTCGTATCTGCCCATACAAAAAAGCGCGCCTTCGGGTGACGCATAACAATCTCAGGTGGAGCGCAGTCATGGCTTTTGTGCAACTTGAAGGACTCGGCAAACGTTACGGCGAAATCGACGCCGTCGTGGCCACCCACCTCTCGGTCGAGAAAGGCGAGTTCGTCTCGCTGCTCGGCCCCTCCGGATGCGGCAAAACCACCACCCTGCAAATGATCGCCGGCTTCGTCGAAGTCACCAGCGGTCGCATCCTGCTCGACGGCCGCGACATCACCCACGCCAAACCCGCCAGCCGTGGCCTGGGCGTGGTGTTCCAGAGTTACGCGCTGTTTGCGCACATGACCGTCAAGGACAACGTCGCCTTCGGCCTGCGGATGCGCAAAGTGCCCGCCACCGAGTTGCAGCAACGCGTGGCCCGGGTGCTGAAACTGGTGCGCCTGGATCAACAGGCCGAGCGTTATCCACGAGAGCTTTCCGGTGGTCAGCGCCAGCGTGTGGCACTGGCCCGGGCCTTGGTGATCGAGCCGCCGGTGTTGCTGCTCGACGAGCCGCTGTCCAACCTCGACGCCAACCTGCGCGAAGAAATGCAGTTCGAAATTCGCCGCATCCAGCGCGAAGTCGGGATTACCACGTTGATGGTCACCCATGACCAATCCGAAGCGCTGTCCATCAGCGACCGCGTGGTGGTCATGCAGGCCGGACGCATCACGCAAATCGATGCGCCGTACACCCTCTACGAACACCCACGCACCGAGTTCATTTCCGGCTTCGTCGGCAAAGCCAACCTGCTGCCGGGCGAGCGTGACAGCGCCGGCGTGGTGCAGGTGCGCAGTGGCGGCGACCTGACCTTGAGCCTGCGCCCGGAAAAAATCGATTTACGCGAACAAGACCAAGGGCGTCTGCAAGGCAAGATCGCCAGCCGCTTCTTCCTCGGCAGCCAATGGCTCTACGGCGTCGCCACGGCCCTGGGCGACATCAGCGTGGTGCGCCGCAACGACGGCTCGACGCCGCTGAACGAAGGCACGGCGGTCGGCCTTGATTGGGATGCAAAACTGCTGCGGGTGCTGACGGTTGACGAGTTGTCGGCATGAGTACGTTGGCCGCCGTTCGCCAGGGGCGTCAGGGTTATTTGTTGTCGGCACCGGCCCTCGCGTTGTACATCAGCCTGCTGGCCATCCCGCTGTTGCTGACGCTGGTGTTGTCGTTCAACGTCTTCGACTACAGCTCGGGGATCAAGGGTGACGCCTACACCCTCAGTCACTACAGCAGCCTGCTGGGCGACCCGTACTTCTACGAAATCTTTCTGCGCACGATGTGGATCAGTGCCCTGACCACCCTGCTGTGCGTGCTGATCGGCGTGCCCGAGGCCTACATCCTCAGCCGCATGGGTGCCCCGTGGCGTTCGATCTTCCTGATTTTGATCCTCACGCCGCTGTTGATTTCGGTGGTGGTGCGGGCCTTTGGCTGGAGCCTGTTGCTCGGCGCCGACGGCCTGATCAATCAAACCCTGCAAGCCTTCGGCGGTTCGCCGATGAAGCTGTTGTACACGCCGTTTGCGGTGGTGATTGCACTGGTCCACGTGATGCTGCCGTTCATGATCATTCCGGTCTGGACCTCGCTGCAGAAACTCGACCCGGCCGCCGAACAAGCCGCGATGTCCCTCGGCGCCAGTCATTTCACGGTGATGCGCCAGGTGATTCTGCCGCAGATCATGCCGGGCGTTCTTTCCGGCACCTTGATCGTCTTCGGTCTGGCCGCCAGCTCGTTTGCCATCCCCGGCCTGCTGGGCGGGCGTCGCCTGAAAATGGTCGCCACGCTGATCTACGACCAGTACCTGTCGGAGCTGAACTGGCCGATGGGCGCGGCGATTGCCGTGGCGCTGTTGGTGCTCAACCTGCTGATCATGCTGTCGTGGAACCGCATGATCGAAGGCCGCTACAAGAAGTCATTGGGATAATTCGTCATGTCCAGAAACGGTCCTTTCGCCCTGCTGTTTCATGCCTTGGTAGTGGTGTTCATGCTCGCGCCGCTGGTGGTGGTCTGCCTCGTCGCATTTACCCCGGAAAACACCCTGAGCCTGCCGACTACCGAGTTTTCCCTGCGCTGGTTCCGCGCGGTGTTCGAGCGCGCGGACTTCGTCGATGCGTTTTACAACAGTCTGATCCTGGCGTTCTGCGCCGCCAGCCTGGCGACGCTGATTGCGGTGCCGGCGGCGTTGGCAATCACCCGCTTCGAGTTTCCGGGACGGGACTTTTTCAACGGCCTGTTCCTGTCGCCGATCATCATTCCGCACCTGGTGTTGGGTGTTGCCTTGCTGCGTCTGTTTGCGCTGATGGGGGTCAACGGCAGCTTTGCCTGGCTGATTTTCGCCCATGTGTTGGTGATCACGCCGTACGTGCTGCGTTTGGTGCTGGCCTCGGCCATCGGTCTGGATCGCAGCGCCGAACATGCGGCGCAATCCCTCGGTGCCGGGCGCTTCACACTGTTCCGGGAAATCACCTTGCCGATGATTCTGCCGGGGGTGGCGGGGGGCTGGTTACTGGCGTTTATCAACAGTTTTGACGAGGTCACGCTGTCGATTTTTGTCACCTCGCCGGCCACGCAAACCTTGCCGGTGCGCATGTACGTGTACGCCACCGAATCCATCGACCCAATGATGGCGGCGGTGTCGGCCCTGGTGATTGCGTTGACCGCGCTGACGATGATTCTGCTTGATCGGGTGTACGGCCTTGATCGGGTGCTGGTGGGTAAACAATGAGGGCGCCATGGCTTTGCTGAAACGACTGGCCGAGGGCGACCGCCCGACCGTGAACTTTACCCTCGACGGCCAACCGGCCACCGCCCTGCTCGGCGACACCGTGCTGACGGCGGTGCTGACCTGCAGCGACCATTTGCGTGGCAGCGACTTCAGCGCCGAACCCCGCGCCGGCTTCTGCCTGATGGGCGCGTGCCAGGACTGCTGGGTCCGCCTGGGCGATGGCCGACGCGTCCGCGCGTGCTCGACGCTGCTTGAAACCGACCACCAAATCACCCGCGAAACAGGGCGCTCGCTATGAACACGTTGCCAATCTGCCGCCACCGAATCCCCTTTAGGAGTGAGCCTGCTCACGAAGGCGGAGTGTCAGTAACCCCCTGTGTTGAAAGTACCGCCGCCTTCGCGAGCAGGCTCGCTCCCACGGGGGTTTTGCGGCGGTCGGCTAATGGGTGGCGGGTATGAAGCCTGTGGTTATCATCGGCGCCGGCCCCGCCGGGATTCGGGCGGCGCAGACGCTAGTAGCGCATGGCGTTCGCCCGGTGTTGCTGGATGAAGCCGCGCGCGGTGGCGGGCAGATTTATCGGCGTCAGCCGACCAACTTCAAGCGCTCGGCGGTCACGTTGTATGGCTTCGAAGCGCGCAAGGCCAAGGCGCTGCATCAGACCCTCGATACCCTGCGCGAACAGCTCGACTATCGGCCCGACACCCTCGTGTGGAACGCCGAATCGGATGGGCTCGACACGCTGCATGAAGGTCGTGCCGCACGGATCGACTTTTCCCGCGTGATTGTCGCCACGGGCGCCACCGACCGCATCCTGCCCGTGCAAGGCTGGACATTGCCGGGCGTCTACAGCCTCGGCGCCGCGCAAATCGCCCTGAAGTATCAGGGCTGCGCGATCGGCGAACGCGTGGTGTTCGCCGGCAGCGGCCCATTGCTGTACCTGGTCGCGTATCAATATGCCAAGGCCGGTACGAAGGTGGTCGCGGTGCTCGACAGTTCGCCGTTCATCGCCCAGGTCCGCGCCCTGCCCGGCTTGCTCGCGCAACCCGCGACGCTGGCCAAAGGCATTTATTACCGCAGCTGGCTGACTGCTCACGGCGTCCCGGTGCATCAGGGCGCCACCTTGCAACGCATCGATGGTGAACACCGCGTTCGGTCGCTGAACTGGTCCGACTCAAAGGGCGAACATGAACTGGCGTGCGACGCCGTCGCGTTCGCCCATGGCCTGCGCAGCGAAACCCAACTCGCCGATTTGCTCGGCTGCGAATTTGCCTGGAACCCGCTCAACCGTGCGTGGCTGCCGCAACGTGACAGCGCCGGACGCAGCAGTGTCGCCGAGGTGTACCTGGCCGGTGACGGCGCCGGGATAATGGGTGCCGATGCCGCGGAAATGGCCGGTGAACGGGCAGCCTTGGCGGTACTCGAAGACAGCGGCTACCTGATTGCGCCGCAGCGCGGCGTCCGACTGGAGCAATCGCTCACCCGGATAAATACCTTTCGCCAAGGACTGGAACAGGCCTTCATCTTCCCCGAACACTGGGCAGCCAACACCGCGGACGAGGTGATGATCTGCCGCTGCGAAGAAGTGCGCGCTGGTGACATCCGGCAGGTCGTGCGCGAAGGGCACTGGGAAATCAACCGGGTCAAAGCCCATTGCCGCGCGGGCATGGGCCGCTGCCAAGGGCGCATGTGCGGCGCGGCCACCGCAGAAATCATTGCCGGCGAGAGCCAGCGCGCCGTGTCGCAAATCGGTCGGCTGCGCGCGCAGGCGCCGGTCAAGCCGTTGCCGTTTGGCCTGGAGATCGAGTCGTGAACGAAGTCGACGCCATCATCATCGGCGGCGGCATTGTCGGTGCCTCGGCCGCGCTGTTTCTCAGCAAAGCCGGACGTCGCGTGGCATTGCTGGAGCGGGATTTTTGCGGTTCGCATTCCAGCGGCGTGAACTATGGCGGTGTACGGCGTCAGGGTCGGCCGCTGTCGCAATTGCCCTTGTCGCAACGGGCACACGAAATCTGGGGCCAACTGCCCCAATTGCTTGGCATTGACGGTGAATATCAACGCAGCGGTCATTTGAAACTCGCCCGCAGCCTCGACGACTTGCGCGCGTTGCAGGATTACGCCGCCAGCAGCCAGGGGTTCGGCCTCGATTTGCAGCTACTGGATCGCGCTGAATTACGCGCACGTTTCCCTTGGGTCGGCGATGTCGCCGCCGGCGCGTCATATTGCCCCGACGATGGCCACGCCAATCCGCGACTGGTCTCCCCCGCCTTCGCCCAAGCGGCCCGTCGCCACGGCGCACAGGTTCATGAGCAATGTGCCGTCTGCGCCGTTGCGCATGACGGCCAGCGCTTTCGGGTCAGCACCCGAAACGGTCTTGAGTTGCACGCGCCTTGGCTGCTGAACTGCGCCGGCGCCTGGGCCGGCAGTCTCGCCGAACAGTTCGGCGAAGCGGTGCCTATGCACGCCGGGCACCCGGCGATGCTGGTCACCGAGCCGTTGCCACTGGTGATGAACGCCAGCACCGGCGTCGAAGGCGGCGGCATTTATGCCCGGCAGGTCGCTCGCGGCAATTGCGTGCTAGGCGGCGGCCAGGGTTTTGCCCTCGACGCGGCCCGCGCACGCCCCGGCCAGCAGGCGGTGATCGAAATCCTGCGCCAGGCCGTCGAGCTCTATCCATTTCTTGAAGGCGCCCAGGCGATTCGCACCTGGAGCGGCACCGAAGGTTATCTGCCCGACCGTCAACCGGTGATCGGGCACAGCAGCACGCAACCCGGTCTGTTGCACGCGTTCGGCTTTGCCGGCGCGGGTTTTCAGATCGGACCCGCGGTGGGCATGGCGCTCACCGAAATCATCTGCAACGGCGCCCCGTCGACGTCGCTGGATGCGTTTTCCATCACCCGGTTTCACTCCATTTCCGTAGCTTGATAGAGGAAGGTCGCGCCAATGAATCAGTTCAAACGCACTGCACTGCTCGGATTTTCATGCCTGAGCGCCCTGCTCACGGTGACCCAGGCTCACGCCGAGCCGACGCTTTACCTGGGCATGAACGGCGGGACCATGGAGCGGCTGTACGCCGACAAGGTGTTGCCGGTGTTCGAAAAAGCCAACAACGTCAAAGTGGTCATCGTGCCGGGCACCTCCGCCGACATCCTGGCCAAGGTCCAGGCCAGCAAAGGCAACCCGCAGTTGCACGTGATGTTCCTCGACGACGGCATCATGTACCGCGCCATCGCCATGGGCCTGTGCGACAAGCTTGAGGACAGCCCGACCCTGGCGCAAATTCCGGCCAAGGGCCGAATCAAAGACCAGGCCGTGGCAGTCAGCCTCGGCGTCACCGGGCTGGCGTACAACACCCGGTTGTTCAAGGAAAAAGGCTGGAGTGCGCCGACGTCGTGGATGGACATGGCCGACCCGCGCTTCAAGGACAAACTGGTGTTCCAGTCGATGGCCTCGTCGACCTTCGGCCTGCACGGTTTCCTGATGTTCAACCGCCTTCAGGGCGGCAGCGAAACCGACGTCGAACCGGGCTTCAAGGCCTGGCCTAACACCATCGGGCGCAACGTGCTGGAATACATTCCGAGCTCGGCGAAAATTTCCGAAATGCTTCAGACCGACGAAGCCGCGCTGTTCCCGCTGACCCCGACTCAAGTCACCGCGCTGAAGCTCAAAGGCATGCCGGTCGAGTACGCGCAACCGAAGGAAGGCGCCGTGGTGCTCAACGTTGCCGAGTGCGCCATCGCCAACAACACCCAGCCGGAACTGGCACAAAAACTTGTCGCGTTCTTGCTGACGCCTGAAGCGCAAGCCGCCGCACTCGAGGACGGCGACCAGATCCCGTCGAACCCGAACACCCCGACCACTGACAAGACGCGCGGCCAGGTCGAGGCGATGAAGCAGTACCTGGAAACAGCAATTGCCATCGATTGGGACCAGGTCAACGAACAACGCCCGGCGTGGAACGCACGGTGGAATCGCAGCATCGAGCGCTAGATAACCGCCCCCGCACCCAGCTCGGCAGCCACACGATTGATGTAGCAGCTGTCGAGTTCCGCGAGGCTGCTGCTACAGGGTCTACCCGATTCGTCCGTCGACATGACTGGATGGGCAATTACCCATCTGGTTACACTACGCCGCCGCTGCTCGGGGAGCGGCTGACGACTACGGGGTGACATGACAATGGCCGCTCGACCGCCCAATCGCTCACGACTGACACCACGCTTGCCTTCCTTGCGCAGCCTTTTCGGCAAGGCGCTTGCCACGCCTGCCAGCGGCACGGCAGCCGGTAAAACCGTCCACGATTACTTCCGCCAGAAAGCCCACGCCCAAGGCTATACCCTCAGTCACAGCCAGCAGCGAGTGATCGACTGCATGGCGCAACACGCCACCGCGCTGCTCGGCGCCTCGGCAAAAACGCTCCCTGGCCTTTATTTGCATGGCGCGGTCGGACGCGGAAAGAGCTGGTTGCTCGACGGCTTTTTCCAGGCGATTGCGGTCGAGGAAAAGCAGCGACTGCACTTCCACGAATTCTTTGCCCGCTTGCATCAGGGCATGTTCGCCCACCGCGATCAGCCCGATGCGCTGGCCTTCACCCTCGATGAACTGCTGAGCGATTGCCGGGTGCTGTGTTTCGACGAGTTTCACGTCCATGACATCGGTGACGCGATGCTCATCTCACGGCTGTTCAAGGCGCTGTTCCGTCGCGGCATTCTGCTGCTGGTGACGTCCAATTATCCGCCGGAAGCTTTGCTGCCCAATCCGCTCTACCACGCACGTTTCAAGCCGGTCATCGACCTGATCCATGCGCGCATGCAAGTGATGGAAGTCGGCGGCCCGCATGACTACCGCAGTCAAGTCAGAACCCATGCGCAGCAGGTGTTTGCGCTCGGCCGGTATGTCTGGCCGGGCAGCGTGGCGCAACGTCAGGCGTTGAACCTGCCCGAGCGCGTTACACCGCCGTTGCAACTGGCGGTCGGCCCCCGCCACCTTCAAGCGCGGCACTGCGGAGAACGCACCGTCGGGTTCACCTTTGGCGATCTGTGCGAACACCCCACGGCCGTCATGGATTACCTGGAGTTGTGCCGGCGTTTCGATCACTGGATCATCGACGAACTGCCCAACCTCGCCGACTGTTCGATCGCCGCACAGCAGCGGTTTATCAACCTGATCGACGTTCTATACGATCAGGACAAACACCTGACGCTGCTCGGCCAGCAATCGTTGCGCGAAAGCCTGGGCGGCGATGCCATCGACCTGGCGCGTACGCGCAGCCGCTTGGGCCAGTTGCTGGAAGTGCGCGCACCGGCCTGACAAGCGCGCCTCCTTTACCGCTATCATGTCGCCCATTTCCAGGCCACCGCGCCTTCCCCTGATCAATAGCGAACCCGCCCATGGATACCCTCGCCCAACTGCGCGCCGGCCAATTGACTGGCATCACCCGCCTGGACCTGGCCTGCGGCCTGACAGAATTCCCGCGGGAAATTTTCGACCTGGCAGACTCGCTGGAAGTGCTCAACCTCAGCGGCAACGCCTTGCGCAGCCTGCCAGATGATCTGCATCGCCTGACCCGGTTACGCGTGCTGTTCTGCTCGGACAACCTGTTCACCGAACTGCCCGCGAGCCTGGGCCAGTGCGCTGCGCTGACGATGATCGGCTTCCGGTCCAATGCCATCGAATCGGTCCCCGCCGCCGCGCTGCCACCGTTGCTGCGCTGGTTGATCCTGACTGACAACCGCATCAACGAACTGCCCACCGAACTGGGCGACCGCCCAAACCTGCAAAAACTCATGCTCGCCGGCAACCGCTTGCAGCGCCTGCCCCGCAGCCTGAGCCAGTGCCATCGACTGGAGCTGATTCGCATCGCCGCGAATCAGTTCAGTGAACTTCCGGAATGGCTGCTGGCGCTGCCTAGTCTTACCTGGCTGGCGTATGCCGGTAATCCGCTGGAAACCGAAGCGGATGCCGCGGCCCTGGAAGCCACACCGCAGATTCCCTGGGACCAATTGCGTCTGGAGCAACAAGTGGGCGAAGGCGCTTCGGGGGTGATTCATCGGGCCACTTGGACGCAACCGGAACAACCGGCCACGCAGGTCGCGGTCAAGCTCTACAAGGGCGAAATGACCAGCGATGGTTCGCCCCTGCACGAAATGAACGCGTGCATTACCGCCGGCCTTCACCCGAACCTGATCCGCGTCGAAGGCCGAATCGTCGATCATCCCGAGCAGCAAGCCGGGCTAGTGATGCAACTGATCGATCCGAGTTATCGCAACTTGGCCGCGCTGCCGAGCCTGGCCTCATGCACCCGCGACATCTACGCTGATGACACCCGTTTCAGTGCGGGCGTGGCAATGCGCATCGCCTATGGCGTCGCCTCGGTGGCCAGGCATTTACATCAACACGGCATCACCCACGGCGACCTCTATGGCCACAACATCCTGTGGAACGAGGACGGTGATTGCCTGCTGGGGGATTTTGGCGCGGCGTCTTTCCACGCGACCTGCGACAGCCCTGAAAGCCGGGCGCTGCAACGCATTGAGGTGCGGGCGTTTGGGGTGTTGCTGGGGGAATTGCTGGAGCGCATCGACTCGGGGTTGAGCGATGTGGCGCGTGAGGAGCTGGAGGTGTTGCAGGAGCGCTGCTGTCACCCAGAGGTGCTGAAGCGGCCGGGGTTTGGCGAGATTCTGAGGGAGCTGCAAGATCGGTGACCGCTGCGCGGTCATTCGCGGGCAAGCCCGCTCCCACAGTTGACCGAGTACTTCAGACAGACCTCAGTTAAATGTGGGAGCGGGCTTGCCCGCGAAGACGGCCTGTCAGACAACAAAGCCGACCCTGCTGGAATGCTTAACCCGCCAGACCGACAAACATATCCTGCACATCATCATGGTTGTCGAGGCCTTCCAGGAACGCTTCAACTTCAGCCATCTGCTCATCGCTCAAACCGCTGACCGGGTTCTTCGGCTGGTAGCCCAGTTTCGCCGCTAACACTGTGAAACCTTGCTCCGGCAGTGCTTTCTGCACCGCATCCAGGTCCGCAGGTTCGGTCAGGAACAGGGTCGTGCCCTCTTCTTCACCAGGCTCAAAATCCTGGGCACCGGCTTCAATCGCCGCCATTTCCGGGTCGGCGTCCGGGCTGTCCGGGGACGCCTCGATCATGCCGACATGGTTGAAGTCCCACGCCACTGAGCCAGAAGCGCCCAGCTGGCCCTTACGGAACGCCACGCGGATTTCCGCCACGGTGCGGTTGATATTGTCGGTCACGCATTCAACGATCAGCGGCACCTGATGCGGGGCGAAGCCTTCGTAAGTCACGCGATGGTATTGCACGGTTTCACCCAACAGGCCCGCGCCTTTTTTGATCGCGCGATCCAGGGTTTCCTTGGGCATCGAGGCTTTCTTGGCCTGTTCAACCACAAGTCGCAGGTGTGCGTTGGTGGCGGTATCGGCGCCGTTACGCGCAGCAATGGTGATTTCTTTCACCAGTTTGCCGAAGATCTTGCCCTTGGCGTTGGATGCCGCTTCTTTGTGTTTAACCTTCCACTGTGCGCCCATTACTCACTCTCTTGATCTGTGGCGCCGAGACATCTATTGGCCGACGCGTTGCGCAAGTTTATACGGCCTAAAGTTGGCAATCGACCAAAAAATACGAGCGAGCCCACCGGCTTCACGGATCGACATTTTCGCCAGCACTCGTAGGGCGATTCTGAAACAGCGATTTGCGGTGACCATTGAGAGGCGCGGTTTCGTACCCTTTGCGTCCGGAATCCAAGGCAGAAGCGCACTCGATGCACAACGACAAGGAAAGTCTCTACACCCTGACCCTCCTCGACAGCGGTTTACGTCTGCAGGTGTTGCAATTCAGTGGCACCGAAGCCCTGAACCGGCCTTTCCGGTTCGACATTGAAGTGATTGGCCTGGCACCGTCGATGAACCTCGACCCGTTGCTGCAACAACCGGCCCTGCTGACGATGGGCGATCGCATCGCCGTTCACGGCATTCTTCACAGCGCCAGCCGTGAACACCGCGGCCCGCATTGCATTGGTTATCACCTGGTGCTGGTGCCTTACCTGCAATCCCTCGACCACCCACCTTGCCGCCGGGTTTTTCACCACCTCAGCGTGCCGGCGATTCTGCGTCAATTGTTCCAGGAACATGCGCTGCCCGAGAACAGCTATCGCCTGGAACTGGCCCCCTTGCATTACCCGCCCCGGCCGTTTTGCATTCAATACGATGAGTCCGACCTGACACTGATGCAGCGACTCTGCGAAGAAGAAGGCATCCACTATCACTTCGAACAGCGGTGCGACGGGCATGTGCTGGTGCTGGCAGATGACAGTCAGGCATTCCCCCAGGAGCCGCTGGTGCTGCCTTTTCAAGAAGATGCGCTCAGCGAGACTTCGATACCGGTGATCAGCGAGCTGTCCCAACGTCACAGCGCGCGCGCCCTGCCCACCCGCCGCGTTGCCAATAATCGCGGACCTCAGACAGAGGGTGACGGCGCCGCCAACCCAATCTTCGCCAAGACATCCCCCTTCACCGGTCGCCCTGCCGCCGAACAGGCGCACCGCGAGAGGCTCAGTCGTCGATCACTGGAGCGTCTGCGCTGCCACCATCGACAGATTGAAGGGCAAAGCAATCACGCCGTCTTGCGCAGTGGCAGCATCGTGCAAGTGACGGAACATCCTCTGTCGGGCTTCAACGATCAGTGGTTGGTCACCGATGTGCAACACGGCGGGCAACAGCCTTCAATTCTCGCCGACCAACGTCCACGCCATTACAGCAATCAATTCACCGCCATTCCCTGGTCAACGGAATTCAGGCCCGCGCTCACGCAACCCCGGCCAAGTATTCCGGGCTATCAGAGGGCGTTAGTGCTGGGCGTCGCCGGACAACCGGCAGCGCTGGATGAGCAACATCGAATCCACGTGCGGCTGTGGCCCGCACTGCAAGAGGACGCGGATGAATCTGCCGGCCTGTGGCTTCCCGTTGCCTTCTCCACACCGCAAGCCGGTATTGATCCCTCCAGCCTGCCGCTGGCCGGCACCGAAGTGCTCATCAGTTTTCTCGACAGCGACCCGGAACGCCCGGTGTTGTGCGCCACCGTTTTCAATCCACCCAGCCCCCGCGCCTATCAACCCCGCAGCGATGGGCGATTGCTGCTCGATTGGCTGATCAATCGCTAGCCTTTGTCCGCCTTGCCGGCCGCCGCGGCAAACTTGGCCAGCCGTATGTCCAGGTGCCGTGGCCGGCGCCCGTGATCTTCGGCACGCTCCTTGCGGCGGATGGCATTGCGCACCATCAGGGAGCCGAGGTAACGAATCGGCTCCGGTGGAAAGAAACCCAAGGGACCGCTCACCAGCGGCGAACGGGTCCAGGCGTTGTCCAGCCCCAGCACCATCGAGGCCAGAATCTGCCCGCCCATGTGGCATGGACCAACGCCGCTACCGGAGTAACCGAACCCGTAGAACACATTCCCGCTGGCGCTCATTTGGCCAAAAAACGGCAAACCGGTGACCGAGCGATCTGACGGACCGTTCCAGGTCGCCTCGACCTTGGCGTCGGCAAATGCAGGAAAAAATTCGTTCAGGCTGTCTTTCAACAAGCCGGCGTACGGCGACGGCTGATCGAACACCGGCAACATCCGCCCGCCGTAGGCAAAGGTGTTGCCGCCCTTGCCGAGCATGATCCGGCCGTCCGGGGTGTTGTGGTAGTAGTGCACGAAAATCCGTGAATCGAGCACGGTGACGCCGCTGGTCAGGCCGATCTGGTTGAGCAGGTCGGGGCGCGGTTCGGTGATCAACATGTCGCTGGAGACAATCGCCACGCTGCGCTCGAACTGCGGGAATGCCCGGGCCATCCAGGCGTTCATCGCCAGCACCACGCGGTCTGCGCGAACAGTGCCGTTGCGGGTTTGAATGCCCGCTGGCTTGCCCTCCTCCAGCCCGGTCATGGCAGTGTTTTCGTGAATCCTCACCCCCAACTGCAATGCCACGTGCCGCAAGCCACGCACCAGCTTCCCGGGTTGCACACTGGCGGCCGCCGGCGAAAACCAGCCTTCCAGATGCTTGCGGGAACCGGCCATGCGTTGCACGTCAGCGACCGGCCGCTGGGTGAACGAGTTGATGCCGTTGCGCTCCAGCGCGGCAATCACCGCATCGGTCGAGCCGCACTGGGCGCGATTGGTCGCGGTGTAGAGCGTGCCATCGAGGCGGTAGTCAGCCTCCACACCGTACTGTTGGCAGAAGGTGCCAATCGCATAGATGCTGCGCTCGGATTCCTTGACCAGACGCACCGCTTCTTCGACGCCGAACAGGCGCTCGAGGGTGAAATACTTGGCCGACCACGACAACGCGCACCCGCCGTTGCGGCCACTGGCGCCGGCACCGCAGATGTCGGCCTCGATCAACACCACGTCGAGCTCGGGGTTCTGCTCCTTGAGCATGATCGCGGTCCACAAACCGGTGTAGCCGCCACCGACGATACACACGTCTGCACGGGTGTCGCCGTCCAGTGCCGGGCAGGTTTCGGACGTATCAGCCTTCAAGGCCTGGTCCAGCCAAAAGGGTCTCATGGGGAAATCTCCATTCAGATGCCCACACGCAAGCCCGCCGCCAGTGCAGCAGGCTGTGAAGGACAGGATTCAGGTACGCAGGGGTTTAATGTCCATCGCCCGATTGGGCACGAATGGGTAGTTGACACGCAGGCCAGCCGGGCGGCTGTTCCAGTGGGGAATCAATACCAGGGCCGAGAACAAGGCGCAGCCAGCGAAGACGATGAACACAGTGACCGAGTCAAAGTAACCGGGCAGCAACCCGCCCAGAATCGCCCCCACCGAACCACACCCGTTGACGAAACCCGCCGCCGTCGCGCCCGCCTTGGCGGTGCCGAAATCAATTGCTGCCGCGCCGCTGATCATCGAGTCTGGCCCGTACAGGGTCAGGCCCATGACAAACAACAGCACGACCACCAGCAAGACGCTACCGGTGTGCAGCGCGCCCATGAACAAGGCCAGGGTCACGGTCAGCGCCAGCAGACTGAGGACGCACGCTGGCATACGTCGGGCACCGAACACTTTGTCTGAGGCCAGCCCCAGCAGGATCGGCCCGAGCAACCCGGCCAGTTCAAACGCGGTCGGGATGATCGCTGCGCCGACCTTGCCCACTGTGGGCATTTGCTCGAAGACAATCACCGGCCCCCAGAGCAGAATCGCGTAACGCGCCGGTTTCAACAGAAAGTACGCCAGGCCCAACACCAGCACTGTGCGGTTGCGCAGGATCTCCTTCAAGGGTTCCAGAATGCTGATCTTGCTGTGGGCATTAACCTCTTCAACCGTCAACTCGGGTTCGATGTCCACCGCCGGCAGGCCGACGTCTTGCGGTGTGTTGCGTTGAAAAATAAAAAACAGCACGGCGACCAGCCCAACCACCGCCGCACTGGAAATGAACGCCGCATGCCAGGTGCCGATCAGCGTATACGCCCACCAGCCCGCAAACGGCGATGCCACCAGCCCACCAAAGGCATAGCAGGAACTCCATAACCCCAGCACCCTGCCGCGCTGCTGCGCAGGGAAAAAACTGCCGAGGTTTTTGCACAGCCCGGACCAGCCAGTGGACTGCGCCAACCCTTGAATCAACATGCAGGTCGCGAAGATCGGCAGTGTCGCGTAAGTGCCCATTACCAGGGCTGCCGCCGCCGAAATCAGTAACCCGCCGAGCACCACGACCCGCGGGCCAAATCGGTCGGCGAGCATGCCCCAGGTGAACTGCCCGAGGGCGTACGCCGCCAGGTAGATCGCGTCGAGGTTGGCCATGGCCATTTTGTCGAGCATGAAGGTGGGGTCTTCGGCGATCCCCAGTTTTGCCACGGAAAACGCTTTGCGGGTGAAGTAGAAAGCGGCGTAGGCGAGCCAGGTGATCGCGAAGATCTGCACGCGCCAGCGCTTGATGGTGCCGATGGGATTGTTCATTGTGGTTCTGACCTCAGGGTGTGAGTGTGCCGGCAGAATTGGAAGAAAACGCCTGTGTTTTTATTGTTGAGCACTGCGGTATCGCCGATTTCATGTCGCGATACCGGTCAGATGAGTCCTGCTGTTGCACGCACAGGCTCATGGCCACCGCGGCTGTCGACTGACCAGTCACCGGGGCTGAGGTGGATAAAAACAATTACTGATTAATAAGTGAAATCGATTTATCGTATTTCCAAAATAAGCTCAGGTTGTTACTGGAGGTTTCGATGTCGGTTTCCCACGCCCAGCTCAAAGCCTTCCACGCCGTGGCCGTCCACGGAAGCTTTACCAAAGCCGCCGAGCGACTATTCCTCACGCAACCGGCGATTTCCGACCAAGTGCGCAAACTTGAAGAGCGTTTCGGTGTGTTGTTGTTCCACCGCAACAAACGCTCGGTGCGCCTGACGGATCTGGGCGAGCGCCTGCTCGCCATCACGCAGCGGCTGTTCGTGATCGAGGCCGAAGCGCAGGAGCTGTTGCAGGACTCCCAGGCCTTGCAGACCGGCAGCTTGATCCTCGCGGTGGATGCACCGGTGCACGTGTTGCCGCAGATCGCGCGGTTCTGCGAACGCTATCCAGGCATCAGCGTGAAGATTGAAACCGGCAACACTGATGAGTCACTCTTTCGCCTGTTTAACTATCAGGCCGACCTGGCGTTGTTGGGGCGAGATGTCAGTGATGAGCGGCTGATCTCGGTGCCCCTGCGCAATGACCCAATGGTGGCGTTTGTTTCACGCCATCATCCGTGGGCGGATCGCGAATCGATTTGCCTCGCGGACCTGGATGACACCCCGTTGGTGCTGCGGGAAATCGGTTCGGTGACACGCCAGACACTGGAAGAGGAAATGGCTCGGGCCGGGTTTCGCATCCGCCCGGCGATTCAGGTGGAAGGACGGGAAGCAGCGCGGGAAGCGGTGGTGGTCGGGATTGGGGTTGGGGTGGTGTCGGCCGCCGAGTTTGGTGCCGACTCAAGGGTTTGCGCGTTGCCGATTACTGATTGCAAACGGCGGCTGACGGAGACGCTGGTGTGCTTGCGCGAACAGAGTTCGCGGCGGGTGGTGGCGACGTTTCTGGAGATGGTTCGCGAGAGTCTGGTGTAGGCAGGACTGCCCCCTTCGCGAGCAAGCCCACTTCGTGGACACACATCTCGTAAACGACGCATAACCTGTGGGCGTGGCTTGCCCGCGATGGCCAAGCCTCGGTCTAACTGATTGGAGCCAAATCAAAAAACGCCTGTATCAAGCGCAAATCTTGCCGCCGCGCCATGCACCCGATCATGTGTCGGTTAACCAGTCCCTCGCCAATAATCGGCACCGCCGCCACCCGTGGGTCATGGCTGACTTCCACCGACGACACCACCCCCACCCCCAGCTCCGCCGCCACTGCCTCGGTAACCGCCTCGCGGCTGTCCAGCTCCAGCAGCACCCGTGGATTAACCTTGGCCTGATCGCACGCCTGATCGAACGTGCGCCGGGTAATCGAACTCGGCTCACGCAAGACCATGATCACCTGATCCAGTGCCTTGAGCTTGACGCTGCTCGCCTTTGCCCAAGGGTGACTTTGCGGCACCAACGCGCAAATCCGTGATTCGCTCAACGCCTGTAAGTGCAGGCCCTTGCGCGGTTCAACCTCGGTCAACACCGCCACGTCAGCGTGCTCGGACAACAACGCCGCCAGGGTTTCCTGGGCATTGCCCAGCCGCAGGTTCACGGTGATGCCGGGGTAGCGCGCGCGCAGACTGGCCAGCATTGGCATGACCATGTGCGGTCCGTCTGCCGCCACTTCCAGGCGCCCGGTCAGTAACTGCCGGTTCGCTTCGAGCATCACCTGCGCCTCTTCCGCCAGGCCGAACATGGCCCGGGTGATCGCAGCCAGTTTGGTTCCCTCCTCAGTCAGTTCCACCCGTCGCGCGGTGCGGCGCAACAAAGTGATTTGATAGTGCTCTTCCAGAGCCTTGATGTGCCCGGTCACCGCCGGCTGGCTGATGAACAACCGCGCGGCGGCGCGGGTGAAGCTGCCTTCGCGGGCCACGGCGTCAAAGGCCCGAAGCTGGAACAGATTCATGAATAACCCTCACTGATGGCTGGCATAACAACAAACAATTTGATTGATAGCACCGCAAATTGCAATTTATGTCCCGTAGCTTCATCCCATCGAATGCGAGGACACGAGAATGAGTACTGCCGAACCCATCCTGCTCACCCCCGGCCCACTGACCACGTCGGCCCGCACCCGTCAGGCGATGATGGTCGACTGGGGTTCATGGGATGACCGCTTCAATCAACTGACCGCCAGCCTCTGCGAACAACTGCTGGCGATCATCAACGGCGGCGCCAGCCACCACTGCGTACCCCTGCAAGGCAGCGGCACTTTCGCGGTCGAGGCAGCGATCGGCACGCTGGTGCCCCGCGACGGCAAAGTGTTGGTGCTGATCAACGGCGCCTACGGCAAACGCCTGGCGAAGATCTGCGAAGTACTCGACCGCTCCTTCAGCACCTTCGAAACCGCCGAAGACGAACCGACCACTGCCGCCGACGTCGACCGCCTGCTGCATGCCGACACCAGCATCACCCACGTCGCACTGATTCACTGCGAAACCAGCACCGGTATCCTCAACCCGCTGCCGGAAATCGCCAACGTCATCGCGCAACACGGCAAGCGCTTGATCATCGACGCCATGAGTTCTTTCGGCGCGCTGCCGGTGGACGCACAACAGGTGCCGTTCGACGCCTTGATCGCCGCGTCGGGCAAATGCCTGGAAGGCGTACCGGGCATGGGCTTTGTCTTTGCTCGCAAAGAATCGTTGGCCAACGCTGCGGGCAACTCGCACTCGCTGGCGATGGACCTGTTCGACCAGCACACCTACATGGCCAAGACCGGTCAATGGCGTTTCACCCCGCCGACCCACGTGGTCGCGGCGCTGCACGAAGCCTTGCTGCAATACAACGAAGAAGGTGGCCTGCCGGCGCGGCATCAGCGCTATGCCGACAACTGCAAAGTGTTGCTGGAAGACATGGCCCGGCTCGGTCTGCGCAGCTTCCTGCCCGCCGCGATTCAGGCGCCGATCATCGTCACGTTCCACGCGCCGAAAGACCCGCGTTACCAGTTCAAGGAATTCTACGAACGGGTAAAGGCCAAGGGTTTCATCCTCTATCCCGGCAAATTGACCCAGGTTGAAACCTTCCGCGTCGGCTGCATCGGCCACGTCAACCAGGCCGAGATGCACGCGGCCGTGGCGGCGATTGCCGACGTCCTGCGCGAGATGGAAGTCCTCGAAATCTGACTCACACCGAAATCCCCCTGTCGGGGCGAGCCTGCTCGCGAAAGCGTACTGACATTCAACATACATGTCGGCTGCTCCACCGCCTTCGCGAGCACGCTCCCACAGGTAAGTCGAACTCCCGAATAGCCAGTTGCCACAGGATCTGATCACTATGAACTACAACAACCCAACCAAACTGCAAGCCGCCATCCTCGACTGGGCCGGCACCGTCGTTGACTTTGGCTCCTTCGCGCCCACCCAGATTTTTGTCGAAGCCTTCGCCGAATTCGACGTGCAGGTCTCCATCGAAGAAGCCCGCGGACCGATGGGCATGGGCAAGTGGGACCACATCCGCACCCTGTGCGATCAGCCGCAAGTCGCTGAGCGTTATCGTGCCGTGTTCGGCCGCGCACCGACCGATGAGGATGTCACCGCCATCTACAAACGCTTCATGCCGCTGCAAATCGAAAAAATCGCCGAACACTCGGCCCTGATTCCAGGCGCGCTGGACACCATCGCCAACCTGCGTCAGCAAGGGATCAAGATCGGCTCGTGCTCCGGCTACCCGAAACAGGTCATGGACAAAGTGGTCGAGCTGGCCGCCACCAACGGTTACGTCGCTGACCACGTAGTCGCCACAGACGAAGTCCCCAACGGTCGCCCATGGCCGGCTCAGGCCTTGGCCAACGTGATTGCGCTGGGTATCGATGATGTCGCGGCCTGCGTGAAGATCGACGATACCGTGCCGGGCATTCTTGAAGGTCGTCGCGCCGGCATGTGGACCGTGGCGCTGATCTGCTCGGGTAACGCGCTGGGCCTGGACTACGAAGGCTATCGCGCCCTCGACAGCGATAAGCTCGACAGCGAACGCAAGCGCATCCACGCGATGTTCGAAAGCTCGCGTCCGCACTACATGATCGACACCATCACCGATCTGCCGGAAGTGATTGCGGACATCAACAAGCGCCTGGCAAAAGGCGAAATGCCGCAAAGCAGTTGATCGAGGTTTTCTGCGATAAAAAAGCGTCAGTTCCATTACGGAACTGACGCTTTTTTGATGTCAATCACCTGAACCAGAGCGTTATGCGGCACAATCACTCAAGGCAAATCCGCCAAAGCGGATTACAGTTAAGCAACACCGTCGGTCAAGAACGGTGGCTTCAGACCAGACCTGTGAGGAACACCGTATGCCCTGGAAGAATTCCGAATCGCGCTACAGCACCGTATCGATCACGCTGCATTGGTTGATGCTGGTCTTGCTGGCGCTGGTTTACGCCTGTATCGAGTTTCGCGGGATCTTTCCCAAAGGCAGTGGCGGTCGCGCGCTGATCGTTGAGTCGCACTTCATGCTGGGCCTGACCGTGTTCGTGCTGGTCTGGCTGCGCTTGTTCGCCCGCAGCCTGGGCCCCGCACCGCAGATTTTCCCCGCCTCACCCAAATGGCAAACCATGCTGGCGAAGTTGATGCATTGGGCGTTGTACATTTTCATGATCGCGATGCCGATTCTCGGGTGGCTGGTCACGAGCGCCAAGGGTAATCAAGTGATGTTCTACGGCTTTGACCTGCCGATGCTGGTTTCGGAAGACAAGGCGCTGGCCAAGCAGATCCAGGGCTGGCATGAACTGGGCGGCACCCTCGGCTACTGGCTGATCGGCCTGCACGCACTCGCCGGGATCTATCACCATTACGTGGTGCGGGATAACACCTTGCTGCGGATGATGCCAAAGCGCGGTTGAACACAGCTCTTTATTGAAATCCCCGGCGGCCTTGCAAGCCGCCGGTGTGGATGAAGATCAAGCGTGTACCCTGTTCAAAACGCCCTGCCGCGACTTGCTGCTTGAGCATCAGCAACGCCTTGCCGGTGTACAGCGGCTCCAAAGGTACACCGCTGGCGTGTTCCGTTTGGTCGATGAAGTCGAGCAGCGACTGATCGACTTTGGCAAAGCCGCCACGGCTGGCGTCCAACAGTTCGAAGTTACGCTGCGGCACATCCGCTTCTTGCAGTATCGATTCGACCTGTTGCGCAACACCATGATCGTCGGGCACCGCCATCGCGCCATAGACCTTGCGTTCAACCGCCTCGGCCAGCACCAGGCCGGCCAGGGTGGTGCCGGTTCCGCACGCCAGCCACCAGCCGTCGAAGTCGTTCCATCCCAAACGATTCAATTGATCGTCGACCATTGCCTTCAACGCCATGCACCCTCGCGCGCCACGCAGACCGCCGCCCCCTTCCGGCACCGGATACACATCGGGGTATTGCGCCTGCCACGGTTGCCAGAAATCCGGCTCATGCCGCGCCCGGTAGCCGCCATAGCCCAACCAGTGCAATTGCATGCCGAATGCTTGCAGGTCCGTCACCGTCGGGGTGTCTTGTGGATGACCGCGCAGCAATCCCACGGTATTGAAGCCGAAGCGTTTACCGGCGGCGGCCAGCGCGTGCAAGTGATTGGAGTGAGCACCGCCCAGGCTGATGATGCCTTTGGCACCGGCGAGGTTGGCGGCGTTGAGGTGTTCGATCAGCTTGAACCATTTGTTGCCGCTGATGAGCGGGTCGATTTGGTCGAGGCGCAGGATCGCGACTTCGATGCCGCCGGCGGTGAGCCAGTCGATAGGGAGGGGGTCGAGAGGGGCTTGGGGGAGCCAGTCGTAGGGAGGAAGAAACATCGATGCCGGCTCTGGGTAAAGAGCTGGCATCTTAGCAGCCAGTCTGTGGCGAGGGGACTTGCCCCCGTTGGACTGCGCAGCAGTCCCTCTTTTGGGGCCGCTTCGCGACACAACGGGGGCAAGCCGCCTCACCACAGGGTTTGATTACAACTCGGCGGCCAACCGCGAACCCTGATTGATCGCACGCTTGGCATCGAGCTCTGCCGCCACGTCCGCACCACCAATCAAATGCACGTTCTGCCCGGCCGCGACCAACCCGTCCTGCAATTCACGCAGCGGATCCTGCCCGGCACAGATCACGATATTGTCCACTGGCAGCACTTGCGGCTCGCCGGTTTCGCCGATGCGAATGTGCAGGCCTTCATCGTCGATTTTCAGGTACTCGACGCTGTTGAGCATCTGCACCTGCTTGTTCTTGAGCCCCGTGCGGTGAATCCAGCCCGTGGTTTTGCCGAGGCCGTCGCCGACCTTGGATTTTTTGCGTTGCAACAGGAACACATCACGGGCCGGTGCATGCGGCTCAGCCTTGATACCCGCGACGCCTCCGCGCGCTTCAAGGTGAGTATCGATGCCCCACTCCTTCCAGAATGCTTCGCGGTCCTGACTGGTGGCGACGCCCTGGTGCACGAGAAATTCCGACACGTCGAAACCGATACCGCCCGCGCCGATCACAGCAACCCGCTTGCCCACCGGTTTGCGCTCCAGGATCACATCCAGATAGCTCAATACCTTGGCGTTTTCCACGCCGGGAATCGCCGGGGTCCGTGGCGCGATACCTGTGGCGAGAATGATCTCGTCGTAACCGCCTTCGACCAGTCGAGCCACGTCGACACGGGTGTTCAGACACACCTCGACGTTGGTGGTCTGCAATTTGCGGTTGAAATAGCGCAGGGTTTCGAAGAACTCTTCCTTGCCTGGTACGCGCTTGGCGATGTTGAACTGACCGCCGATTTCACTCGCCGAATCAAACAGCGTCACCTGATGCCCGCGCTCAGCGGCCACTGTCGCCGCGGAAAGCCCTGCAGGACCTGCGCCGACCACGGCGATTTTCTTGATCTGCTGCACCGGCAGGTAGTTGAGCTCGGTTTCATGGCAAGCGCGCGGGTTGACCAGGCAACTGGTCAACTTGCCGCCGAAGGTATGGTCCAGGCACGCCTGGTTGCAACCGATGCAGGTGTTGATTTCATCGGCGCGCCCTTCAGCGGCCTTGTTGACGAAGTCCGGGTCGGCGAGGAACGGCCGCGCCATCGAAACCATGTCGGCATCGCCCTCAGCCAGAATCTGTTCGGCCACTTCCGGGGTGTTGATGCGGTTGGTGGTGATCAACGGAATGCTCACCGAGCCACGCAGTTTGGCGGTGACTTTGCTGAACGCCGCGCGTGGCACTTTGGTGGCGATGGTGGGGATCCGCGCTTCGTGCCAGCCGATACCGGTGTTGATGATCGTTGCACCAGCCTGTTCGATGGCCTTGGCCAGGGTGACGATTTCTTCCCAGCTGCTGCCGCCTTCCACGAGGTCGAGCATCGACAGGCGGAAGATGATGATGAAGTTCGGACCCACCGCTTCACGCACGCGACGGACGATTTCTACCGGCAGGCGCATACGGTTTTCGTAGCTGCCGCCCCAACGGTCGGTGCGGTGGTTGGTGTGGGCGGCGAGGAACTGGTTAATGAAATAACCTTCCGAGCCCATGATCTCGACGCCGTCGTATTCGGCGGTTTGCGCCAGAACCGAACAGGTGACGAAATCGCTGATCTGCTTCTCGATGCCTTCCTCGTCCAGCTCTTTGGGCTTGAACGGGTTGATCGGCGCCTGAATGGCGCTCGGTGCGACCTGTTTCGGGCTGTAGGCATAACGCCCGGCGTGGAGGATCTGCATGCAGATCTTGCCGCCCGCCTCGTGCACGGCGCGCGTCACGATCTGGTGCTTGAGCGCTTCTTCCTCGGTGGTCAGCTTGGCTGCACCGGAATACACCCCGCCCTCATCGTTAGGGCCGATGCCGCCGGTGACCATCAGGCCAACACCACCGCGCGCGCGTTCGGCAAAGTACGCCGCCATGCGTTCGAAACCGCCGGGTTTCTCCTCAAGACCGGTGTGCATCGACCCCATCAGGGTGCGGTTGCGCAACGTGGTAAAACCCAGGTCCAGCGGGGCCAACAGGTGCGGGTAGTGAGCGGCGGCCATTTGTAACTCCACATCGAGCGATCACGGAAAAAATGCAGGAGTTCTTCGGCTCCCGTCAGTCATGGTGGACAGACTAAGAGTCGCATCGCTGTCACTCAATGACCGAAACTGACAAGTTAATGATCAAAATGCGCAACGCCCCTTGGCAAGCGACATCAGGCGCCCTACCCTAGCCGCAAACCCTGCACACGGCCGTTGACTGCTTCCCCATGCGCAAACTTCTGTACCTGACCTTTTCCATGGCGATCATTGCCGCCCTTACCACCTACGCGATGTGGGCTGCGGATCGTCCGGTGGGCCATTACCTGTCGGACCTGCGCATCAACCTGGCCATCGATCAAGGCACACCCGCTGATCGCGGCAACCTGCTGGGCATCCAGCCCGAACTCTTCCCCACCGACTATCAAAGCCCCGAGCGCCTGCATCGCAAACTCGCAGCCTATTTGCAGAAGGCTCAGGATCAGGGCCTGCTGAACGACAAGACCATCGTCGTGCTGCCCGAACATGTCGGCACCTGGCTGATGGTCAGCGGCGAAAAAGATGAGTTGTACCAGGCCACGACGATTCAGGAAGCGATGAACTGGCTGGCAGCGAGCAATCCGTTGCAGTTCGTTCGTGCGCTAATCAGCGCCAAGGGCGACAGCCGGATCGACGATGCCCATTTGCGGATGAAGGCCAAAGGCATGGCCAAGAATTATCAGGCCCTGTTCGGCGGATTGGCAAAGGAGTTTCACGTGACGCTGGTGGCGGGCACCATTGTGTTGCCGGAGCCCAGCGTCATCGACGGCACGTTGAAAATCGGCCGCGGTGAGCTGTACAACAGCAGCGTGATCTTTGACCGCGATGGCCTGCCGATTGGCCAGCCTCAACGCCAGATGCATCCAGTGTTCGAGCAGCCTGAGGGCATCAGGGCCAATGAACAACAAGCTCTCACCGTCGTCGATACGCCTGCCGGACGCCTTGGCGTGTTGATCGGCAGCGACAGTTGGTACCCGGACAATTACCGCAAACTCGACGATCAGGGCGTGCAACTGATAGCCGTTCCGGCGTACGTCATCGGACGTGACACGTGGGATAAACCGTGGCGCGGTTACCGTGGACTACCGACACCCGCCGATGTCAGCCTCAAACCCGGCGAGCTGAGCGAAGGACAGGCCTGGCATCGCCTGACCCTGACTGCCCAACCGCCCGCCAGCCAGGCCATTGCCGGCATGAGCGTGTTCCTGCGCGGGCAGTTCTGGGACAAGGGCAGCGCCGGGCACAGTTTTCTCAGCAACAACGGTCAACAGTTCGCCGAGGGCAATGCCCGTGGTGCGCGGTTGCTAAACCTCTGGTTGTGATCCATGAAACCGCTACCGATGCGCCTCGGAGATTTATCGGTGGGTTTCGTCCATAGCCTGGCCGATGCGGTACACAGCCACGGTGCTGACCCGCAACCGTTGCTCGATCAATACGGGCTGGATGCAGCCCGATTGGCGGAGCCCGGCGCGCGGCTGTCGATCCCGCGCTATATGCGTTTGGGCCATGGCGCGATACAACTGACGGACGACCCCGCGTTGGGTTTGCGCATGGGCCGACTCAGTCGCTTGAGCCAGGCCGGTCTGGCCGGTGTCACGGCCGCTCAGGCGCCGACGGTTCGGGAAGCCGCGCGTTGCCTGATTCGTTTCGAAGCCTTGTACGGCTCCAACTATCGCGGTCAGTCAAGCTTTCATGAAGACGCTCAGGGTGCTTGGCTGCGTTTCTATTCCATCAGCCCCTACAACGCCTACAACCGCTTTGTGGTGGACTCGATCATCGCCGGCTGGTTGCACCAATTGTCCAGCATCAGCCCTGCCCCGCTAAGCGCTGAGCGCATCGAGATCGAGTTCGCCGCGCCGGATTACCGCGAGACCTATGCCTTACTGGGCGATTGCCCGATCCAGTTTGGCGCCGAGCATAATCAACTGCGCCTGAGCCTGGCCAGCCTCGCTCAACGCAACCCGGAACACTGTCCGAGCACTTGGCGGCATCTGTTGCAACTCTGTGAACGGGAACTGGAACAGCTGACACGCACCCGCAGCCTGCGTGAACGCATCACTCAGTTACTGGGGCCGTTGCTCAATGGTGGCCGAGAACCCGACCTGGAAGAAGTGGCGGCACGCCTGAAGCTGCCCACCTGGACCTTGCGCCGCAAACTGGCCGAAGAGGGCACGCAATTTCGCGCGATTCTCAACGACACCCGTCGCGACCTGGCCATGACCTACATCCGCGATACCGAACTGGCGTTCGGGGAAATCGCCTACCTGTTGGGTTTCGCTTCAGCCGAAGCTTTCCAACGGGCCTTCAAACGCTGGAATGGCCAGACACCCGGCGAGTTTCGCCGCAGTCATCGCCAATCCGCTTGACGCTTACAGCTCGGTAGCGTCTTCGGCGGGTTCCAACGGGTCCAGTTCAAACGCCTGGTACTCGAGCAGTTCTTCTTGATAATCGTCCATTTTTGAATCCCCCAACGCTCGTTTAAAAAATGCCTGAATAAATGACCAGCGCCTTGAGCATAAAGTGCCCCTGTGAAAGAAAAATGACGCAGGCGCACCGCTCAGCGGCTACTTAATAAAACGTAGCAGCCGGTCAGGAATTTATCACAGGATTTTTTCGATACAGGCTGTAGGACTAAGGCCTGGCTGACGCAGATCAACGTTAAGCGCCTACGGGATCGTTGCATCTGACCCGATCCCGTAGAGAAACGTTTACTGACCAGAGATAGGCATCTGCGGAATCGGCTCGCTTGGAGGCGGCAAACTCGACGGTGGTGGCGGCGTGACCGCTTCTGTGGCGGGTGCCGATTCGCTGTTTTGTGCCGGGGTAATCGGAGCGGTTTCAGCCGGCGGTGCAACCGGTTCAGAATCCGTTGGGGCCGGTGCAGGCTCAGCAACCGGTGCTGGCGCTGGCGCTGGCGTCGGTTCCGCAGGCGTCGGTGCCAACGCCGCAGGCGCCGCTTTGGCTTCAGGCACGCCCAGGTCGGTTTTCGGCTTCTCGACGATATGTGCGGCTTTCTTGGCTTCCGGTGGCAGGAATAATTCGACCAAGGTGAAAAAACGCTCGTAGAACTTGGCCGACGAAACGGTTTCGCTGGCGACCTTGACCATCGAGTCGTCGGACGAGCCAATCGGCATCGACACCGAGCCCAACACACCGACACCCAGGCTGGCGGAGTTGTTGGTTTTCTTCAGCGCATAGCGGTCCTGCAAGGCGTTGGCAAACATGGTCGCATGGTGCCCTTCGCTGCCGTCATCGGCACAGACCACACTGAAGCTGATCTCCATGTGCGTGTCGCCGGTCTGCTGGAAACTCTTATGGCCGCTGATCAGCTTGGGGTCGCTGCTGGTAATGATGTAACCCTGGCTGAGCAAGGCACGGCGGGCGGCTTCGCAGGTCTGCGCATCGCTCACCGGGTAATTGCGCGAAAAGGTGCCGGAGTCGGAGAAGTTCTCATGCTCATAGATCGCGGCTTTCTTGGAGGAGCAGCCGGCAGCAGCAGCGAGCACCAGTGCCAAGCCGACGAGACGCATGGGAATTGATTTAAACATTGAACATCCTGAGGAAAACGGTCCGGGGCGTATTGTGCTACAGATCGATGCTTAGCGGAGTATCGATTAGTGTCTTAAAACAGATACACGTGTAAAGACTCCCAATGACCGGAAAAGGTCGCCCCACTCTTGCCTCCGGCGACGGATAACCGTTTCAGTTGCCCTCCACCCATAAAAAACCCCAGCCTTTCGGCCAGGGTCTTTGTATAGCGAGAGCTCAATCCGGCATCAATAACGCTTGATGTCTGCTTCGCTTTCCAGCTGCTTACGGTAAGCCGCGAAGTCTTGCTGGCCAATGCGCGAGGCGAGGAAGCGGCGGTATTGAGCCTTCTCTTCTTCGGTCGGCGCGGCCGCTTCGTTCACGTTGTTCAGACGCACGATCACCAGGCTACCATCGGCCAGGGTCACGTTGCTGAAGGTCGGCTTGTCCTTGGCGGCAGGCTTGGGCATCCGGAACAGCGCCTGCAACACAGTTGGGTCAACCCCTTCCTGAGCGCGGGTAGCCGCTTCGGTCACTTTCCAGCTCTGGCCGTCGATCGCCTTATCCAGCGGGGTCTTGCCGTCGCGCAGGCTGACAATCAGCTGCTCAGCCTTGGTCTTGGCAGCTGAGCTGGCGTGCTCCTTGGCCAATTGCGTGCGGATGGCCGTGTTAACGGCTTCCAGCGGCAGCTGTGCTGGTTTCAGGTGTTCCTTGGCGCGCAACACAATCACGGTTTCCGGATCGAGTTCGATGGCGGTGCTGTTGGCACCTTCATCCAGCACTTCAGGACTGAACGCTGCGGTTACTACTGCACGATTGGCCGCAATGCCCTCACCGCCTTCACGACCAAATGGCTTGGAAGTGTGGATGGTCAGCTTCAGGTCTTGCGCCGGCTGGGCCAAGTCGGACGCTTCGAACGAGGCGTCTTCCAGTTGCTTGGTTGCCTCGACGAAACGCTGCTCGACTTGCTGGGTTTTCAGCTCGCGGGTCAGCTTGTCTTTCAGGCTGGCAAACGTCGGCACTTCAGGTGCTTCCACACCCAACAGTTTGATCAAGTGGAAACCGAAGTCGGTACGAACCGGTTCCGAGACTTGATCCTTGGTCAGCGAATACAGGGCTTTTTCAAAGGCCGGGTCGTAGACGCCAGGACCTGCGTAACCGAGGTCACCACCATTGTTGGCCGAACCCGGGTCCTGGGAGAACTCTTTGGCCAGGGCCTCGAATTTCTCGCCTTTGGCCAGGCGTGCCTGCACGTCTTCGATCTTGGCCTTGGCTTGCGCCTCGGTCACTTTGTCGTTCACTTCGATCAGAATGTGCGCAGCCCGACGTTGTTCGGACAGGTTCGCGGTTTCTTTCTGATACGCCGCTTGCAGGTCTTCGTCCTTGACGGCGACCTGATCAAAGAAGGAAGCCTTCTTCAATTCCAGGTAGTCGATGACCACCTGATCCGGCGTCATGAACTCCTTGGCGTGTTCGTCGTAGTAGGCTTTGACTTCTTCGTCGGTCAGCTTCACAGCCGCCGGGTCAGCCTTGACGTTCAGCGAAGCGAAATCGCGGGTCTGTTTTTCCAGACGAGCGAAGGCCAACACCTGAGCGTCAGTGACGAAACCGCTACCGGCCAGGCCAGCGCGCAGCTGACCGATCAGCATTTCCTGAGCCAGCATCTGGCGGAACTGCATACGGCTATAGCCGAGCTGACGGATCACCTGGTCGAAACGCTCCGGGCTGAACTTGCCGTCAACCTGGAATTCAGGCGTCTGCAGGATCACTTGGTCCAGGGCCGCTTCAGAGAAAGCGAACTTCGAGTTCTGTGCGCCTTGCAGCAGCAATTTGCGATCGATCAAGCCTTTGAGGGCTGACTCGCGCAGCATTTTTTCGTCGAGCAAGGAAGCATCGAAATCCTTGCCCAGCTGTTGCATGAGCTGACGGCGTTGCATATCAACCGCCTGGCTCAGCTCGTTCTGGCTGATTTCTTCGCCATTGACCTTGGCCGCATCATTGCTGTGCGTAGTGGCCTTGAAAATGGCATCGAAACCGGTCAAAGCCATCAATGCAACGATGACCCCGATAATGGTCTTGGCAATCCAGCCTTGTGAATTGTCCCTGATATTCTGCAGCATGCGTCCCCCAGAAACGGTTGAACTTCAAAATTAGGCAACCGTGGAGCGTGGGTAGAATCCGGATAGAAGAAAGGCGCATCCGGGGATGCGCCTTCTCGTAACTGGCGGAGCGGACCGAGGGTTCGAACAAGCGACCCTCGGTGTCTCGGACCGGCAACTTGCCGACTGGACTACCGCTCCGCTGCCAGGTCAGGCATGACCCCGACCCGGATAGGCAAAAACCTGAATCGAACTTAGTTGACAGCTTCTTTCAGGGCTTTACCGGCTTTGAAACCTGGTTTTTTGGCTGCTGCGATTTCCAGCGTCTTACCGGTTTGTGGGTTACGACCAATGCGAGCTGGACGATCAGTGACGGAGAAAGTACCGAAACCAACCAGAACAACGGAGTCGCCAGCCTTGAGAGCGCCAGTGACGGATTCGATTACTGCATCCAGGGCTTTACCAGCGCTGGCTTTGGAGATGTCCGCAGATACGGCGATAGCATCAATCAGTTCCGACTTGTTCACTCTAAGTCCCCTTATATCTATTTGAGTATGATTCTAAGTTTTTTTGGTGAAAACAAAAACGAGTGCTGAATGGCCTACAGACACTTAAGAGCCGCTTTATAACAAGGGCTCTAAAAAGCTGTCAAGGAAGCCACCCAGCCAAATGCGTACTAATGCGTGCTAATTCTTTCCTTAGGGTCAGACTCGCGTTTTTCATCCTTTGCAACAATCTCTGGAGCCACATCAGGCAGGGGCTCCGGCGCGTATTGCAGCGCAATTTGCAGGACCTCGTCAATCCATTTAACCGGTTTAATCTGCAGATCTTGCTTGATATTGTCAGGAATTTCCTTCAAATCGCGAACGTTCTCTTCAGGAATGATCACTGTCTTGATCCCGCCACGGTGTGCAGCAAGCAGTTTTTCTTTCAAACCGCCAATCGCCAGCACTTGGCCACGCAGGGTAATTTCACCCGTCATCGCGACGTCTGCGCGCACCGGAATCCCGGTCAGTGCCGACACCAGGGCCGTGCACATGCCCACACCGGCGCTAGGGCCGTCCTTAGGGGTCGCCCCTTCCGGCATGTGAATATGCGTGTCGCGCTTCTCGTGAAAGTCCAAGGGGATTCCCAGGCTTTTCGCACGGCTGCGGACCACGGTCAGCGCTGCGGTGATCGATTCGACCATCACATCGCCCAGAGAACCGGTCTTGATCAACTGACCCTTGCCCGGTACGACCGCGGCTTCGATAGTCAGCAATTCGCCGCCCACTTGCGTCCACGCCAACCCGGTCACCTGACCGATCTGGTCCTGCGACTCAGCGAGGCCGTAGCGGAATTTACGCACGCCCAGGAAGTGTTCGAGCATCTCGGCAGTCACTTTTACCGAGAAGCGTTTTTCCATTGCATGTTCTTTGACCGCTTTGCGGCAGACCTTTGCAATCTGGCGCTCCAGCCCACGTACGCCGGCTTCACGGGTGTAGTAGCGGATGATGTCGCGGATCGCCTCGGCGTCGAATTCCAGCTCGCCTTTCTTCAGGCCATTGGCAGTGATCTGCTTCGGCGAGAGGTATTTCACGGCGATGTTGATTTTCTCGTCTTCGGTGTAGCCCGGCAGGCGAATCACTTCCATCCGGTCCAGCAATGCCGGCGGAATGTTCATGGAGTTCGAGGTGCACAGGAACATCACATCGGACAGGTCGTAGTCGACTTCCAGGTAGTGATCGTTGAAGTTGTGGTTCTGCTCGGGATCGAGCACTTCCAGCAACGCCGACGCCGGATCGCCACGCATGTCGCTGCCCATCTTGTCGATTTCATCGAGCAGGAACAGCGGGTTGCGAACGCCCACCTTTGTCATTTTTTGAATCAATCTTCCTGGCATCGAACCGATGTAAGTACGGCGATGACCACGGATTTCGGCTTCGTCACGCACGCCACCGAGGGCCATACGCACGAATTTGCGGTTAGTGGCGTGGGCAATCGACTCCGCCAGCGAGGTTTTACCTACGCCAGGAGGACCTACCAGGCACAACACCGGGCCACGAATTTTCTTCACGCGCTTTTGCACGGCGAGGTATTCGAGGATCCGCTCTTTGACTTCTTCCAGACCGTAGTGGTCTGCATCGAGAATGTCTTCAGCGCGCGCAAGATCCAGGCGCACTTTGCTCTGAGCCTTCCAAGGAACCTGAACCAGCCAGTCGATGTACGAACGCACCACGGTCGCTTCTGCAGACATTGGCGACATCTGTTTCAGCTTGTTCAGCTCACCCTGGGCTTTGGCCAAGGCATCTTTCGGCAGGCCGGCAGCATCGATGCGCTTTTTCAGCTCTTCGATTTCGTTGTGGCCTTCGTCGCTGTCGCCGAGCTCCTTCTGAATGGCCTTCATCTGCTCATTCAGGTAGTACTCGCGCTGGCTGCGCTCCATTTGTTTTTTGACGCGACCGCGAATGCGTTTTTCGACTTGCAGCAGATCGATCTCGGCATCCAGCAACGCCAGAACGTGCTCGACCCGGGCCGACAAATCGATGATTTCGAGGATTTCCTGCTTCTGTTCGATCTTCAGGGCCATGTGCGCGGCCATGGTGTCGACCAGACGGCCTGGCTCGTCGATACTGTTGAGCGACGACAGCACTTCAGCCGGGACTTTCTTGCCCAGCTGCACATATTGTTCGAACTGAGCCAGCAGGCTGCGCACGAATACTTCCGACTCACGCTCTGGCGCGTCGACTTCGTCGATCAACGAGACTTCGGCACGGCAGTGGCCGTCCACTTCGCTGAAGCGCTCCACGGCGCCCCGCTGCTCGCCTTCGACCAGAACCTTTACAGTGCCGTCAGGCAGCTTGAGCAGCTGCAGAACGGTCGCGATCGTACCTACGCGATAAAGTGCATCTTCACCGGGATCATCGTCAGCAGGGTTTCTCTGAGCCAGCAGAAGGATCTGCTTGTCGCCCGTCATCGCAGCCTCGAGGGCTTCGATGGATTTCTCGCGCCCCACGAACAGCGGGATAACCATGTGCGGATAAACCACAACATCACGCAATGGCAGGAGAGGCAATTCGATGGTTGTCTTCATGATTTCGCCTCTACGGCGGCCATAAGGCCGGAAACAGATGGAAGTAAGCTTGAAACCAAGATGGGGGCTGCCTTCAAAAAAAACAAGCGCAAAGACAGTGATAAAACGCAGTAAAAGCAAAGGGGCCCGAAGGCCCCTTCTTTGTACCAGCTGTGTGACGCTTAAGCGTCTGGCACGGCCTTGGCAGCAGGCTCACTGTTTTCGTAGATATACAGCGGCTTGGACTTGCCCTCTATAACGCTTTCGTCGATCACTACTTTACTCACCTCGGACTGCGAGGGGATTTCATACATAGTGTCGAGCAATACACCCTCGAGAATCGAACGCAGTCCACGGGCACCGGTCTTGCGTTCCAGGGCACGTTTGGCGACCGATTTCAGTGCGTCGGCCCGGAATTCCAGGTCCACGCCTTCCATCTCGAACAACTTGGCATATTGCTTGGTCAGAGCATTTTTCGGCTCGGTGAGAATCTGCATCAGCGCAGCCTCATCAAGCTCGTCCAGCGTCGCAAGTACCGGCAGACGACCGACGAATTCCGGGATCAGACCGAACTTGACCAGATCGTCAGGCTCGACTTCACGCAGGGACTCACCGACTTTCTTGCCTTCTTCCTTGCTGCGCACTTCTGCGTTGAAACCGATGCCGCCCTTGGTGGAACGGTTTTGAATAACCTTTTCCAGACCAGAGAACGCACCACCGCAGATGAACAGGATGTTACGGGTGTCGACCTGAAGGAATTCCTGCTGCGGATGCTTTCGACCACCTTGAGGCGGAACGGAAGCGACCGTGCCTTCGATCAACTTGAGCAGGGCCTGCTGCACGCCTTCACCGGAAACATCCCGAGTGATCGACGGGTTGTCAGACTTGCGCGAAATCTTGTCGATTTCGTCGATGTAGACAATGCCCATCTGGGCTTTTTCCACGTCGTAATCGCACTTCTGCAGCAGCTTCTGAATGATGTTCTCGACATCTTCACCCACATAACCCGCCTCAGTGAGGGTGGTTGCGTCGGCAATGGTGAACGGAACGTTCAGCAAACGAGCCAGTGTTTCGGCAAGCAGGGTTTTACCCGAGCCTGTCGGGCCGATCAGCAAGATGTTGCTCTTGCCGAGTTCGACGTCGTCATTTTTCTTGTCACGCTGATTCAGGCGTTTGTAGTGGTTGTACACCGCTACGGCCAGAACCTTTTTCGCACGCTCCTGACCAATCACGTACTGATCAAGGATGCCGCTGATTTCTTTAGGCGAAGGCAATTTATGCGCGCTGCTTTCGGCCTGGGCTTCCTGCACCTCCTCTCGGATGATGTCATTGCACAGGTCGACGCACTCGTCGCAGATAAAGACCGAGGGGCCGGCAATCAACTTGCGTACTTCATGCTGGCTTTTGCCACAGAAGGAGCAATAGAGCAGCTTGCCGTTGTCCTCGCCGTTGCGGGTGTCAGTCATTCGTTCGATCCAAATCCGATAGGCTTGCAACACAAGATGAAGGCTATTGCGGGCTTTTTCAAGCCCGCAGGTGATCGGACCCGCCGACCAACCTTATTTTGAGCTGCTTATTTTAAGCGGGGCGCTGGCTGATCACTTCATCGATCAAGCCGTAATCACGCGCCGCTTCTGCACTCATGAAATTATCGCGGTTGGTGTCGCGCTCGATTTCTTCAAGAGTGCGCCCGCTATGCTTGGCCATCAGCGTGTTCAGACGCTCACGAATGAAGAGGATTTCCTTGGCATGGATTTCAATATCCGAAGCCTGGCCCTGGAAACCGCCCAGAGGCTGGTGAATCATCACACGCGAGTTTGGCAGGCAGTAACGCTTGCCCTGTGCACCGGCGGTCAACAGAAACGCACCCATGCTGCACGCTTGACCGATACAGGTGGTCGATACGTTTGGCTTGATGAACTGCATGGTGTCGTAGATCGACATACCCGCAGTCACCGAACCGCCCGGCGAGTTGATGTAGAGATGGATGTCCTTGTCCGGGTTTTCCGCTTCAAGGAACAGCAATTGCGCACAGATCAGGTTGGCCATGTAGTCCTCTACCGGACCAACCAGAAAGATCACTCGCTCCTTCAGAAGTCGCGAGTAGATGTCATAGGCGCGCTCGCCACGAGCTGACTGCTCGACAACCATCGGGACCAGGCCGCCTGCGGCCTGGATATCAGAGTTCTGCTGAATATACGAATTACGGAACATGCTCTGCAGTCACTCCCAAATAGTTATGTCTTGAATACGCATAAGCCAGCACGAAGGCTGGCTTATGGTGTGTGCTTCTTACCGCAAAAACGATCAGTCGGCTTGTGGAGCTTCTACCGGCTTGACTGCTTCTTCGTAAGAGACCGATTTGTCGGTCACGCTAGCTTTCTGCAGAACAGTATCCACAACTTGTTCTTCCAGCACAACCGAACGGACTTCGTTCAGTTGCTGGTCGTTCTTGTAGTACCAAGACACAACCTGCTCAGGCTCTTGGTAAGCCGAGGCCATTTCCTGAATCATTTCGCGAACGCGGGTTTCGTCAGGCTTGAGGTCGAATTGCTTGACCACTTCAGCCACGATCAGACCCAGCACAACGCGACGCTTGGCTTGTTCTTCGAACAGCTCGGCCGGCAGTTGGTCAGGCTTGATGTTGCCGCCGAACTGCTGGACAGCCTGCACGCGCAGACGGTCAACTTCGTTGGACAACAGAGCCTTAGGCACTTCGATCGGGTTGGTGGCCAGCAGGCCGTCCATGACCTGATTCTTGACCTTGGATTTGATCGCCTGACGCAGTTCGCGCTCCATGTTCTTGCGAACTTCGGTGCGGAAGCCTTCCAGGCCAGTTTCCTTGATGCCGAATTGAGCGAAGAATTCTTCGTTCAGCTCTGGCAGTTTTGGCTCGGAAACAGTGTTCACGGTGACAGTGAACTCGGCAGTTTTGCCAGCCAGATCCAGGTTCTGGTAGTCAGCCGGGAAAGTCAGGTTCAGAACACGCTCTTCGCCGGCTTTAGCGCCAACCAGACCGTCTTCGAAGCCGGGGATCATGCGACCGGAGCCCAGCACCAGCTGAGTGCCTTTGGCGGAGCCGCCAGCGAACACTTCACCGTCAACCTTGCCAACGAAATCGATGTTCAGCTGGTCTTCGTTCTGAGCAGCGCGATCGGCCACTTCGAAACGAGTGTTCTGCTTGCGCAGGATGTCCAGCATTTTGTCCAGATCGGCATCAGCCACATCAGCGCTCAGGCGCTCTACGGTGATACCGTCAAAGCCGGCAACGGTGAACTCAGGGAACACTTCGAAAATAGCGACGTATTCAAGGTCCTTGCCCGCTTCAATCGACTTAGGCTCGATCGAAGGTGCGCCAGCCGGGTTCAGCTTTTGCTCAACAACAGCTTCGTAGAAAGAAGACTGGATCACATCGCCCACGGCTTCTTGACGCGCATCAGCACCGAAACGGCGCTTGATTTCGCTCATTGGCACTTTGCCTGGACGGAAGCCAGCAATCTTGGCCTTTTGGGCAGTCTGCTGCAGACGCTTGTTGACCTGAGTCTCGATGCGCTCAGCCGGCACGGTGATGCTCATGCGGCGCTCAAGAGCAGAAGTATTTTCAACAGAAACTTGCATGGATATTCCTCGTTGCACAGACGTTAGCCGGCCGTTTCCGACCCCAGAATCAAGGGCATGCATTCTAGTGGGTCAAACTCAAGAAGTCACCCTACTGAAAACGGGTAAAAACGCAGCAGGCAGTTAATAGGCGGGGACAAACGGTTGTGCCTCGCCCTGTTTGCAAATACAGCCAGTCACGCCAGGGCTCTGCACCAATCCTTCTATATAGAAGGAATCGGCAATCCAGTCCCTGACAGTCGACCTCACAAGGAGACCGACGGGCGAATCGGCATCATCGAGCAACACAAATACGACAACCCGTTCCACCCTTTTCACCCCCGGAAACCGCGGCCGCAAAATTTTGACCTGAAAACAAAAACGGCGCAGCCCTCTTCAGGTGCCACGCCGCAATCTGCTAGTAGCTCAGCTGTTTGCTTGGATAGTCGGGAAGACCAGAAATCTCCCTCGCTGCGGACCAAAGCGCTATTAGGCTACAGAAACGCCAAAAAAATCAACAGCATAAGCCGATCGCCAGAAACCAAGCGCCCCTAAAAGCTACGCATTGTACACGTTATGACTTTACAAATCGCACGTTTGGACGCACTGCATTTTTGAGCCGCCCCCACGCGCGACAGAGACGAGATGTCCCCCTAAGCAAAGACAAAAGAGAACAACCGGCCTGTTTCCGGACAGTACTTCCGTCATCAAGTTAGGAGTTGCCATGCTCAAGTAGCAGGCAACACCAAGGCAAAACGGCGGAACATCACACCAGCAATACTGCCCGTAAACCACAGATACCCTACAAGCGAAACCACCCCCGCATGAGTGGACTTCCCCCTAAGGCGACGATACCATGCGCCCCGTCCAAAATTGACTGTAATCGGGCTGCGAAACGGGTCGGGCTTTACCACTCGCTCCCGCTTGGATGCAACACCCAGACCTTCATATCGGTAGTACAACCCTCTCCTTTTATTGCTGAGCGGCCCTCGATATATGCCTACCGAACTCATAAACCCTAGCCGGCCTCATCCCACATGATTTTTAGCTCATGGCAGTTCATTCTGATTTTTCTGCCGATTTCGTTTTTTGTATACTTTTGGCTAAATCATCGACGCCTGATTACTGCCGGAAAGGTCTGGTTGGTTGCGGCAAGCCTGTTCTTTTATGCGTATTGGGATATCCAGTATCTGCCCCTTATCCTGGGTTCCATATTTTTGAATTTCGCAATCGGTACCGGACTCGCCCAAGCGCATGAACAATCCCTCCGAGAGACTAAAAAGCCACACCACGGAGTAAACAGAAAAATAGTTCTGACGACCGGTATCGCCGCCAACTTACTGCTACTGGGCTACTTCAAATACACCGACTTTTTACTTAGTAATATTAATATTATCGCCGGCACAAATCTCCCACTCCCTCATATCCTGCTGCCACTGGCTATCAGCTTCTTCACCTTCACTCAAATTGTTTACCTGGTGGACAGCTACCGAGGCGAAACGGCCGAGTATGACCTGCTGAATTACTCGCTGTTTGTAACATTTTTCCCGCACCTGATTGCCGGCCCGATCGTTCATCACCGCCAGATAATGCCGCAGTTCTCATCACGCTGGACGCTGGCCCGCAGATACCCGAACATCCTTAGAGGCCTGTTTATTTTTTCGATCGGGCTTTTCAAGAAAGTAGTCATCGCCGATAATTTTGCGGTCTGGGCAACAGCAGGATTTGATGGCGGCCAGACGCTTGGCTTCTTTGCTGCCTGGGCTACAAGCCTTTCCTATACCTTCCAGCTTTATTTTGACTTCAGTGGCTATTGCGACATGGCCATTGGGGCATCCCTGCTGTTCAATGTCTGGCTACCGATAAACTTCAACTCACCCTACAAAGCCCTGAGCATCCAGGACTTCTGGCGGCGCTGGCATATCACGCTCAGCAACTTTCTCCGCGATTATCTTTATATTCCTTTGGGCGGAAATCGCTCTGGAGAATATCGAACTTATTTCAACCTCTTTGCCACATTCGTTCTGGGCGGCCTATGGCATGGCGCCACCTGGATGTTCGTGATCTGGGGAGCCATGCATGGCGCAGCCCTTGTAATCCATCGTTTCTGGGCGCGCTTGCGCCGCCCGATGACACCGGCACTGGCCTGGTTCGTCACCTTCATGTTCGTCAACATCACATGGGTCTTTTTCCGCGCCAAAACACTGGATGATGCGTGGCGAGTACTCAGCGGAATGGTCGACCTCCGCTCTGCTCTTGACCACACCAGCGCATCCGTTCCGACATCAGACCTGTCCTGGGGCGGATGGTTGTCAGACCTGGCATTACAGGTAACACCCGCAAGCCTTGTCGGCCAACTACCCACTTTCGCGGCAATCATCATCGCTTTTACGATCATCACCCAAAAGAACTCGATGGAAATGGCAACCGGGACGATCGGCCGATGGAAGGTGACCTACGGCGCCGCCCTGTTCTCAGTGGCGATGTGTTTTACGTTGGCGGCCACTAGCTCAGTCTTTCTTTACTTCAACTTTTGATGCCCTCTATGAAACGTAGCGTATTCGCTTTTTTACTATCGGCTGCCGTGGTACTGCTTGCAGTTCCAGCTATCAACATATTGATCGCACCGAATCGGGACGCCATTCACTTGCAGGAAAAGGCCTTCCTTTACAACATGGACTTCGCATCCCGCTGGACAGCGTCTGCGCTGTACCCATTCGGGATCAGCACAGATCCGAAGCAAGTGATTATCGGAAAGGATGGCTGGCTTTATCTAGGCGACCTTTATCAAGCGACCCTGTCCGATGACAGGCGTCCCGCGACTGAGAGCGATATCCAACTCGCCAAGGAAATCGGAGCTGCCACCGAAGCGTGGGACGCTTACCTTTCCAGCAAAGGAGTAAAGGCCTTCCGAATTTTGGTCGGACCGAACAAAGGCACGATTTACCCGGAACACATGCCGAACTGGGCCAAGCCCGCGCCCTCCAACCCCACTGACACTCTGTTCGCACAAACGAACGGAGAACATTTTGTTGATCTCAGGCCAGCATTACTAAGCGCCAAAGAGACGCAGGAAGAAGTTCTTTATTTCAAAACCGATACCCATTGGAATGCCCTGGGCGCCGGAGTCGCGTTCCGTGCTTTTTCCCAACAGATCGGAAAAAGCACACCCGAACTGAGATGGCCACCCGAGATGGCGTATGAGTTACTTAGAGTCGACCCAGGGATTGGCGGCGATCTGGCGAAATTTCTTCGACTCCAAGGAAGCTTTTCCGAACGCAATCCAATCTTGAACGGATCCATGCCAGCGGTAGAAACCACTCAAACCGATTTCGACACCAAACAGATACTCGCCAAAGGTGGCAATCCAGTGATTGCCTCGCCGATGACACCGTTGCTGGTCACTTCTGCAGGGGCACTTAACAATAAAAAGGTACTGTGGCTGAGAGATTCATATGGCAACGCCCTGTCACCGCTGATGGACGCGACGTTTAGCGAGGTACTCCAACTTCACTGGAGCGAGGCTATCAAGCCCGGCGGCCGCTTTGCCGAACTCGTTGAAAAATGGAAGCCGGATTATGTGTTCGTTACTGTTGTCGAACGCGCCGCGAGAACACCGTGGTTTGCCATTTACCCACCTCCGGCCTTCAATGCTGACAGCAGTGAATTCAAAGTCGCCAAAACGTCGACGCCAGTAGGCGTGCACGATCTGCTACAAGGTCCGTCCAAGAACGATTACCAAATCAACGGAACGGATGCCTTTGTTGATTTCGCCCTCTCAAATACGGCCACACAAGCAAACCCGCAGCACCTGAACATCGACCTGACCTGCTCTGACAACACAGCATCAATTCCGCTACAGCTATTTTGGCTTGAAGCTGGACAAGCCTCATACGATGAGGCACACAGCGCGAGATTCTCAGCCCCGTCAGGGCAACATCAGATTGATCTTCGCACGATACCAAAATGGAATACCGACGCGACTATTAACCGGGTTCGCATTGATATCGACGCACAAAACGTCTGCTCTCACTTCAAGCTGAACAACCCAAGCTTCGATCTGAAAGCCCCTGGCGCTCGATAGACAGCGCTACAGCACAAGCCCGCCCTTCTTCCCGAAGGGCGGCACAAGATTGAGCGCTGCCCCTGGATGCGACCAAGGCAACGACCATCCCCCGCCAAACAACCCCACTACAACTCCTCAGTCACCCTACGCCTCGCCAAACACTGAACGATACCGGCGGGGTGCAGTGACGCAAAAGCATGGACAAAAAAAAAGACGCAACCCCTTCGGGACCTGCGTCGCTTTTAAACCAAAAAAAAGCGCCAGACTGTTAAGTCTGGCGCCTTTCGAATATGGGGTGGACGAAGGGGATCGAACCCTCGACAACGGGAGTCACAATCCCGTGCTCTACCAACTGAGCTACGCCCACCATATTGCGTGACAAAGAAGTAATAAAACTCCCCTGCTGACCCCAACCAAGCCTATCGGCATGAGTGAAGCTTTATTTGGTGCGGATGAAGAGACTCGAACTCTTACGCCTCGCGGCGCTGGAACCTAAATCCAGTGTGTCTACCAATTCCACCACATCCGCGGTTGAAGCTGTTAAAGCAAAGGCGCCAGACTGTTAATCTGGCGCCTTTCGAAATATGGGGTGGACGAAGGGGATCGAACCCTCGACAACGGGAGTCACAATCCCGTGCTCTACCAACTGAGCTACGCCCACCATATTGCGCTACTTGTGCCAAAGCTGCCTAATGGCGCACCCGGCAGGACTCGAACCTGCGACCATCCGCTTAGAAGGCGGATGCTCTATCCAGCTGAGCTACGGGCGCCTTGTAATTTGTACTCTTGGAGGACTACAAACTAAGTGCTTTCCAGTCTTGCGAAACCTAAGTCCCGCTCGACCTTCTTAACCAGTGCTAGGCTGTGCCCGACAAGTGCGACGAATAGTATAGAGCCCCCTGAAGGTCGTCAAATCCTTTTTAAAAAAAATTCATTTAATTAAAGGAGTTAGGGGAATTTGCAGACCAAGCGCCTTTGCCCTCACCTCATGACATGCGAGAATGCGTTCTCTTTTTTTCCCCTCTCGATGGTTAATCACGCGCAATGACTGCACAACTAATCGACGGCAAATCGATCGCCGCCAGCCTGCGCCAGCAGATCGCCAAACGAGTTGCCGAGCGTCGCGAGCAAGGCTTGCGTACACCTGGCCTCGCCGTGATCCTGGTCGGCAGCGATCCCGCCTCTCAGGTTTATGTCTCGCACAAGCGTAAAGACTGTGAAGAGGTCGGCTTTATCTCCCAAGCCTATGACCTGCCTTCCGAAACCACTCAAGAAGCGCTGACCGACCTGATCGATCGTCTGAACGACGACCCGGCAATCGACGGCGTCCTGCTTCAGCTTCCGCTACCTGAACACCTGGACGCCTCCAAATTGCTGGAGCGCATTCGTCCGGACAAAGACGTCGACGGTTTCCATCCTTATAACGTCGGTCGCCTGGCCCAGCGTATTCCGCTGCTGCGCCCTTGCACCCCTAAAGGCATCATGACCCTGCTGGAAAGTACCGGTGTCGATCTTTACGGGCTGGATGCAGTGATTGTCGGGGCGTCCAACATTGTCGGCCGCCCGATGGCGATGGAGTTGTTGCTGGCCGGTTGCACTGTGACCGTCACCCACCGCTTCACCAAGGACCTGGCCGGCCACGTGGGCCGTGCCGATCTGGTGGTGGTGGCCGCTGGCAAACCTGGCCTGGTCAAGGGTGAGTGGATCAAGGAAGGCGCAATCGTGATCGACGTTGGGATCAACCGCCAGGAAGACGGCAAACTGGTCGGCGACGTGGTCTATGAAACCGCACTGCCCCGCGCTGGCTGGATCACTCCGGTCCCTGGCGGCGTCGGCCCGATGACCCGTGCCTGCCTGCTGGAAAACACACTGTACGCGGCGGAAACCCTGCACAGCTGAGTTTCAAAGCAGAAGTAAAACGACCCCGCCCACGGCGGGGTTCTTTTTGCCCGAAGAAAACGCCCTACCACCCGCCTGAAAATGACATTTTTTTCATGTTTCACAGGACTTTCGCCTGTTACTTGAACAACCATCGACAGTTATTCAGCCATACTCCAGAATGTCGCGCTTTTACGAAATAGCCCGTTACAAAACGGCTTATCAACACATAATGAGTCTGCCAGCGTGAAAATCCGTCTTTCCATCCTGAGCCTAGTTTTTGCAGTTACAGGGACTTTCATCACGCCAATCGCCAGCGCTGGCGATACCACCGCGGCGCCTCGAGATGCGCAACATCTCAAGCTTGCGTCAGGCAGCTCATTAGTCATGGATATGCAGACCAACAAAATCATCTACGCCAGCAACCCTGACGTGGTTGTGCCGATTGCGTCTGTCAGCAAACTGATGACCGGCCTGGTCATTGTAGAAGCCCGCCAGAACATGGACGAATACATCAACATCAACATCAGTGACACTCCGGAAATGAAGGGTGTTTTTTCCCGAGTCAAACTCAACAGTGAAATGCCCCGCCGGGAAATGCTGTTGATTGCCCTGATGTCTTCGGAAAACCGCGCAGCAGCGAGTCTGGCCCATCACTATCCGGGCGGCTATGCGGCATTCATCGCCGCGATGAACGCCAAGGCCAAGGCGCTGGGCATGGTCAACACCCACTTCGTCGAGCCGACCGGCCTGTCCCCGCGTAACGTATCTACTGCCCGTGACCTGAGCAAACTGCTAGTGGCTGCGCACAAATATCCGCTGTTGACTGAATTGAGCACCACCAAGGAAAAAACCGTGTCGTTCCGTAAACCCAACTACAGCTTGGGTTTCCGCAATACCGACCACTTGGTGCGCAAAGCGGACTGGGACATCCAGCTTACGAAAACCGGCTTCACCAACGAAGCGGGTCACTGCCTGGTGCTGGTGACCAGCATGGGTAATCGCCAGGTTGCGCTGGTCATCCTCGATGCCTATGGCAAGTACACCCACTTTGCCGACGCCACCCGTATCCGCAACTGGGTCGAAACCGGCAAGGGCGCAGAAGTGCCATCCGTTGCCTTGCAGTACAAATCCGACAAGAACCTCAAGCACCGCCAGAGCGGCGTGGTTGAAGCCTCGAAATAAACAGGCGCTCACAAAAAAGCCCCGAACCGTCGGGGCTTAATGAGATGGTCACCCCCACACCCTGCGAGGGCTACGCTTTCGCAGGGTGTTTTATTTTGGAGACCATCACCATGAGCGATTTAGCGCTGGTCGGTATTGACCTCGGCAAACATACCTTCCACCTGCACGGCCAGGAAAAGTCGGGGCGAGAGCTGTTTCGCAAGAAGTGTTCACGTCAGCAGATGATGTGCTTCTTCGGCAACCTGCCAGCCTGCACGGTGGTGATGGAGGCCTGCGCCGGGGCGCATTTCGTTGCTCGCGAGCTGATGGCCATGGGGCATCAAGCCAGGCTGATTTCCCCGCAATTCGTTAAGCCCTTCGTCAAAGGCAACAAAAACGATTTCGTCGATGCCGAAGCCATTTGTGAAGCCGCTTCGCGGCCATCGATGCGCTTTGTTTCGCCAAAGACTGAGGCTCAGCAAACCCTTTCCGTTTTGCATCGCCTGCGCGAATCGCTGATTCATGATCGCACCAAGGCCGTTAATCAAATGCATGGTTTTCTGCTGGAGTTCGGCATCAGCCTTCCACCAGGACTGGTCATGATGAAACGCTTGGCCAGCATCCTGGCGGAATATGAATTACCCGTTCGGCTGACAGTTCTGTTGCAGCGCCTGCACGATCACTTCGTCTACCTGGATGAACAAATCAAGGCATTGGATAAAGAGCTGGCAGGCCAACTGGCTGACGATGATCTGGGCACTCGCTTACTGAGCCTGCCGTGTGTCGGTCCGATCACCGCCAGCCTGCTGGCTGTGGAAATGGGCGACGGTAAGCAATACGGCTGTAGCCGTGACTTTGCGGCCTCCGTTGGCTTGGTGCCCAGACAATACAGTACCGGTGGCAAGGCCAATTTGCTGGGGATCAGCAAGCGCGGCGACAAGAACTTGCGACGCCTACTGGTGCAGTGCGCTAGGGTTTACCTGCAGCATCTGGAGTACCAGAAAGGCCCCCTGGCGGACTGGGTACGCTCGCTGCTGATGCGACGCCACTCCAATGTAGTGGCCTGCGCCTTGGCCAACAAGCTGGCCCGTATCGCTTGGGCGATAGCGGCCAACCATACCGAGTTTGAAGCAGGGCCAATCAGCATGGCTGCTTGACCCTGCGGTTGTTGCAGTACCACGACTCACCCTTCAGGTTTTGCGATAGCTGAACAACAGATGACGTGAACGGCCGACCGGCCTGACGAAGATCCTGACGAAAAATTTGGCTTAATAAAGCCGTGGGCTTTTTCAAGGATCGTCAGGCGCGACTCTCATCGTGGCGCGGGGTTTGCCCCAACAGACGCCGGATAGATTTAAGCAAGCCAACCACTTCACCCGTTAATCAGTATTGCAAAAAATGGGGTGACCATAGATTTTTTCGCCTGGCATTGGTCAGTCGTTCGGCAACGGCATCTGGTCATCATCCGGAATGCCATCTCCCTTGCTCGGATCTCTCCAACCGTGGGGATGTTCTGTCGGCACCACCACAGGCCTGGCCAGAGGATCGCGCAGCGGGCTGTCCGGATCCATCACCGGATCGATGTCTTCTTCGGGCATGGTAGGCACGCTGTCCGGACGTTTGTCATCGAAACTCGAATCGGTAGACATAGGCACCTCATCAGGGCTCAGGGTTTCAGGTCAGCGAGGGGGTCGTAAGGCTTCGCTGGCGCCTTGCGGTGGTCGCCCGGTTTCACGTCCCTGGGCGCCTTGGCCGGACCGATGGGGTCGACCTGGGGGTCGGCGAGGTCCGGCGAATCTGGATCGAACCCCAACTCATCGTCCGAAGAGTGCTCAGACGAATGCGGGCCGACAGGGGTAGTGGAATGTGGCATGGGCGCCTCCTTGGATGCGGCCCGGACAAATCCGGGCTCTTTACCTTAGAGAGTCAGCAAACGCAGCAGTGCCTGCAGAATGACGAACGGACGTTTACTGCGTGGTCAGGGCCTTAACGGCTCGCGCCGCCGCTTGCTCCTGGCCAGCCTGCCCCAGATCTTTCGCTGCCTTGAGCCAACGCTGCTGATCAACGTTGACGGGAATCTGGTTCGGCTTCTGGATCAGCACGGCCCAGCCGCCTGCGTCCTTGAACGACGATTCAAACGAACTGAAACTCATCATGTCCCGATGATTCATACCTGCGCGCAACAGCACGGTCTGCTTCTTGCGGTTGTACCCGGCGAGAATGGCGTAGCGCGGTTTAGCCCAGAGCGCGGTGCCTTCGGTGAAGCGCACCATCACCGGATAGCCGGCGGCGACCTGAGTCAGCAGCGCAGGCAACGTGCTGTCGAGGGGATACACCACCATTCCGTAGTCGCGAGCCAGGTTCTGCATGTTTTCCTGCAACTTGTCCTCGGCACCCGGCAAGTGCAGGGGTTTTTCCAGCAAGCCTGGGGTAATGACGATGCCCTGTTGCGCCAACAGGCTGGCCAGCACTTGCGGTCCGCTTTGAAAGGCCTGCCCGCGATAGAACGTACCGCTGAGTTCCACCCGCTCCGGCAGGCGCTTGATCTCGGGCGCAACGCTCCCGGCGCACCCGGCCAACCCGGCCACACAGCCCACAATCAGCGCCGCCGTGCGAATTCGAGAAAATACCCGCTCCATCTTCACTCTCTTGTTCAGACGCCGGGCAACAGGCTCCCGGCTAGGCCGTCGATCATAGGATGCCGCGCGACGGCGGTATAGCCTTAACCGGCAGTTACCTGCATTCGATAGAGCGAACCGGTTAGTGACAGGCGACCTTTGGTCAATTGCCTGACACACAGCACCGACTAGACTGTCCATTGCATAGCGTGTGTGCCCGATGCAGGGCAAAGAGGAGGCACGATGAGCCTGACAATGACGATCGTGATGTTGATTTCCGGCTGGCTGGCCGTTGCCGCCGCCATGTTGTGGGGAGTCCTGCGCATTACCCGGCGGCACCATCACCACCCGATTCAATCACCGCCTGAAGCGACCACCGAGAAGTCCGCCGCCCGTCATGCCGCCGTGCACTGACCGGCATTTTCCGCCTTCAAAAAAAGGGCCGCCTGAACACTTTCGTATTCAGGCGGCCCTTTTCAGTTATCGTCGATCAAGCGTCAGCAGCAACGCGCTTCTGCTTGGCCCTTCGCGACATCATGTTCAAGCACTCGATCGTTGCCGAGAACGCCATGGCCGCGTAGACGTAGCCTTTCGGTACGTGGGCGCCGAAGCCTTCGGCGATCAGCGTCATGCCGATCATGATCAGGAAGCCCAGCGCCAGCATCACCACCGTCGGGTTGTCATTAATGAACTTGGCCAACGGATCAGCTGCCAGCAACATCACCAGTACCGACACCACCACCGCGATGATCATGATCGGCAAATGCTCGGTCATGCCGACTGCGGTGATGATGCTGTCGATGGAGAACACCATGTCCAGCATCAGGATCTGCCCGATTGCAGCGGCAAAGCCCAAGGTCACGGTCGACGTCGCCGACTTTGGATCTTCAGGTGCCGGGTCCATGCTGTGATGGATCTCGGTGGTGGCTTTCCACAACAGGAACAGGCCGCCGGCAATCAGAATCATGTCCTTCCAGGAGAACGCGTGGCCGAGGATTTCGATCACAGGCGCCGTCAACTGGACGATAAACGCGATGGTGCTCAGCAGACCCAGGCGCAGGATCAGCGCCATGCCGATACCGATGCGGCGGGCTTTCTGCCGGTGTTGCTCAGGCAGCTTGTTGGTCAGGATCGAGATGAAGATCAGGTTATCGATGCCGAGCACGATCTCCATGACAATCAGCGTGGCCAAGGCGACCCAGGCGGTGGGGCTTGCAGCAAGTTCTAAAAGGTATTCCATGGGTCAGTCCTGACTCGTATTAGACGTTAGATTTCCTGGGACGAAGCTTCGGTTTTGTCTTTGTCTTCGCCCGCTGATTCTTTCTTGCTGATCAGACCGCCAGTGGCGTCGCTGAGTGCTTGTTCGGCCGCTTTGTGGGTGTCGTCAATCGCCTGTTTGGCGCTTTCGGCGGCCTTGCCCATCAGTTGCTGGGCACTTTTTTCGGCCTGGTCGCAACCGGCCAATACCAGTAAAGACGCGAACAGCACAGCCGTGGTGGTGATCTTCATGATGCTTCCCTCGTTAGAACAAACGGCACCAATACAGCGGCCCGTTGATAGCGACGCATTCTAGGGAGCCAAACACTTCAGGAAAATTCGTATTTTTAGCGGTTATACTTCGATTTTTACGAACTGTAGAACATCATGCTCAATTATCGGCAATTGCATTACTTCTGGGTGGTGGCCAAGACCGGCAGCATCGTGCGTGCCTGCGAGCAACTAAACCTGACACCGCAGACCATCAGCGGGCAGATTTCCCTGCTTGAGCAAACCTTCGGCATCGAACTGTTTCAACGGGTGGGCCGGCAACTGGAACTCACCGAAGCAGGCCGACAGGCCCTGCCCTACGCCGAGCAGATGTTTCAGCTAGGCGGCGAACTCGAATTGATGTTGCGAGCGCAGCCCAACGAACAGCAGATCCAGTTTCGAGTCGGTGTCGCGGACGTCGTACCCAAGTCCATCGTTTATCGGCTGATCGCGCCGACCATGGAATTGAGCGAGCCGCTGCGCATCACCTGTCGCGAAGACAAACTGGAACGATTGCTCGCCGACTTGGCGATCCAGCGCCTGGACATGGTGATTTCCGACAGCCCGATGCCCTCGCACCTCGACATCAAGGGTTATAGCCAGAAACTCGGGGAATGCGGGATCAGCTTCTTCGCCACGGCGGAACTGGCCGCGCGGTACGGCCAGGATTTCCCTCGCAGCCTGCACGGTGCACCGCTGTTGATTCCGGGACCGGAAACTGTGGTGCGTAACCGCTTGCAGCGCTGGTTCGCCGAGCAGCAGATCCAGCCGCGCATTGTTGGCGAGTTCGATGACAGCGCCTTGATGCAGGCGTTTGGTCAGTCCGGCAGCGGGATCTTCATCGGCCCTAGCGTGATTGCCGATGAAGTGAAACGCCAATATGGCGTGGAGGTAATTGGCCAGACCGACGCCGTGACCGAGTCGTTCTACGCCATTTCAGTGGAACGCAAGGTCAAGCACCCCGGCATTGTCGCCATTACCGAAGGTGCCCGACGCGAGCTGTTTACCGAACTGTAAAACCTCAGGCGCAGATTTCACGCGGCTTGAAAGTCATCAGCGCAATCGCCAGCAGAATCGAGGCGAGGATAAAAGCGGCCGCCGCGAACCCAAGGCCTTGCAGCCCGAAGTTGTCAATCACCCGACCGCCGACCATCGCGCCCAGGCCGATGCCGAGGTTGGCCCCGGCAATGTTCAGCGACGCGGCGAACGCCGGCGCTTCGGGCGCCGCTTTCATCAGGCGCACATGGCTGACCAGGAACAACGCTGCCTGCGTCACGCCCCAGATGCCCATCGCCGCCGCCAGACCAAGGGGCGAATGAATGTTCGGCACCAGCGCCACCAGGCCGGCAATCATGAAGGCGCAGAACATTACCGAAGCAATCAACGGATGACGGTCCACCGCGCGACCGCCTAGCGAATTGCCGATCAGCCCGACCGCGCCGAAGCCCATCAGGCACCAGCCGACCACTGTGCCGTTGAAACCGGCCAGACGCTCAAGGATGTCCGCCAGGTAGGTGTACGCGGTGAACATGCCGCTGAAGACCACAATCGACAGCAGCACATGGCCGATCATGAGCGGGCTGCGCAGGATCTTGAACTGCGAGCGAAAACTGACCTGATGCTGGTGCAGGTTGGTTTTCGGCAGGTAGATAAACAGCAGCAAGGCCTTGGCAAAGGCGATGACCGCCAGAATGCCGAAGGCGCTGCGCCAGCCGAACGCATCGGAAATCAGCGTGCCCACCGGAATGCCGAACACCGTGGCGCAGACAATGCCGAAACCAATCTTGGCGATGGCACGCCCGGCGTAGTCCGGCCCGACGATGTCCACCGCCGTCTCGCTGGCCAGCGCCCAGAACACCGGCAAGCCGAGTGCAGGAATCAACCGGGCGAAAGCCATCACCCAGATATTCGGCGCGAACGCCGCGAGGGTGTTGGCCAGACCGAACATGATCAGCACCGAGATGAACAGCTTGCGGCGTTCAAAGCGGGCGAAATACGCGGTCAGGAACGGCCCGAAAGCGGCCACGGTAAAGGCGAACAACGTCACCAGCAAACCCGCTTGCGGGATGCTGACTTCAAGGTCGCGGGCGATGGCCGGCAACAGGCCGACGATGACGAATTCCGTGGTCAGCACCGTGAAACCGGCGGCAGACAACAGAAGAATGGGCAACAGCATGCACAACTCCAGAAAACGACGACACCAGCGAATAGCCCGAAGGCCCACTGGCAGATTTGAAAATGAGGATGGCGAATCTTAACAGAGTGTTTCCAAAACGGGTTGCACGAACCTGCTTATCGGGTGGATTGCGCGGGCGGCAGATCGTCACAGGTCTGAAGGATCGATCCTGCGCTGTGATAAAGTCCGCGCCCTGAAAAATTTACACCCTGTTAAGCCGAGACACTAAACCTGCGGCCTGCCCTGTTTGTTGCTGCATACCTGCAAAACCCTGCTCCTATAAAAATCAGAGATGCTGTTTATGACTGCTTCATCCCCTTCTCTCTTGCAACGCCTGAAACGCACCACCCTGGTCACGCAAATCATCATCGGCTTGATCGCCGGTATCGCCTTGGCCCTGTTTGCACCTGAAGTGGCGAGGTCCACTGCGTTTATCGGCAAGGTGTTCGTCTCGGCGCTGAAAGCCGTCGCGCCGATTCTGGTGTTCGTGCTGGTCATGGCGTCGATCGCCAACCACAAGCATGGCCAGGAAACCCATATCCGGCCGATTCTGTTTTTGTATTTGCTTGGTACATTCGCGGCGGCGGTGGTCGCCGTGGTGGCCAGCATGACGTTCCCGTCGAATCTGGTGCTGTCCACACAAGACGTCGCGGTCACCGCGCCGGGCGGTATCGGCGAAGTCTTGCAGAGCCTGCTGCTGAGCGTGGTCGACAACCCGGTGAATGCACTGATGAACGCCAACTTCATCGGCATCCTCGCCTGGGCCATCGGCATGGGCATCGCCATTCGCCATGCCGGCGACACCACCCGTGAGGTGCTGGGGGACCTGTCCAACGGTGTGACCGTGATCGTGCGCCTGGTGATCCGTTTTGCCCCTCTGGGGATTTTCGGCCTGGTGGCCTCGACCCTTGCCACCTCCGGTTTCGGTGCCTTGATCGGCTACGCGCATTTGCTGGCCGTGCTGCTCGGCTGCATGCTGTTCGTGGCGCTGGTGATGAACCCGATCATCGTGTTCTGGAAATTACGCCGCAACCCGTATCCGCTGGTGCTGATGTGCCTGCGCGAGAGCGGCATCACTGCATTCTTTACCCGCAGTTCGGCGGCGAACATTCCGGTCAATCTGGAATTGAGCAAGCGCCTGGGTCTGCATGAAGACACCTATTCGGTGTCGATCCCGTTGGGGGCGACCATCAACATGGCCGGCGCGGCGATCACCATCACGGTGCTGAGCCTGGCGGCGGTGCATACCTTGGGCATCGCCGTGGACATTCCGACCGCGATCCTGCTGAGCGTCGTCGCGGCGATTTGCGCCTGTGGCGCTTCAGGTGTGGCGGGGGGTTCGTTGTTGCTGATTCCGCTGGCGTGCAGCCTGTTCGGCATACCGAGCGAGATCGCCATGCAGGTGGTGGCGGTCGGTTTTATCATTGGTGTGTTGCAGGACTCGGCGGAGACGGCGCTGAACTCTTCCACCGATGTGCTGTTCACGGCGGCGGCTTGCCTGGGTGAAGAGCGCAAAGCCGAACGCCTGGCCTGACCCCAGTGGTGCTGGTTAACAACACTGGCATATAAAAAAGGTTCTTCACGGAATCCCGGGAAACACAGAAACAAGAACGCCGATTTGATTGATGATGTTCGTGCGAGCAAACACATCTAACAAACCGGCGTTCTTATGCGCGATATTAATACTTTCCTTCCTTTTTGGGAGGGCTTTTCTGTCGTCACCATCAAGCCTGATGGCGATGCCCTACAGATCGATCTGACTCCTCACGCCACTCGATTTCCTTCCTGTGGCGGCTGCCAAAAAATCTGTTCAACCACGCATGAGTATTGCGAGCGAGTCATTCGTGATTTGCCCATTCTCGGTCGTGCGGTGCGCCTGAGCGTTTTGCTCCGGCGCGTTGATTGCCGCGATTGCGGCAAACGCATGGAGGCCGTCAGTTGGCTGGATCGCTATGCCCGTATGACACGTCGTCTGGCAGAGGCGGTCATTCAAGCCTGTGAACGCCTTCCCACGTTGCACGTGGCGCAGATGTTTGGGCTGCATTGGGAGACCGTTCGGTTGCTGGAGCGTCGAGCCTTGCAAGCAGCATTGAGCATTTTGCCAAAGGCGCAACCGAGACGTTTGGTGATGGACGAGTTCGCACTGTTCAAAGGTCATCGTTATGCCAGCGTTGTCCTGGATGCGGATACACGGCGGGTGCTGTGGATCGGCGAAGGCCGCAGCCGGGCGGCGGTCAGGCCATTTTTCGAAGAGCTGGGGCCAGAGGGTTGCGCTCGCATCGAAGCGGTGGCGATGGACATGAATACCGCTTTTGATCTGGAGGTTCGTCAGCACTGCCCGCAAGCACGCGTGGTCTACGACCTGTTCCATGTGGTGGCCAAATATGGCCGAGAGGTGATTGATCGGGTGCGCGTCGACGAAGCCAATCGACTGCGTCATGACAAACCGGCCCGAAAGGTCATCAAGCAGGCGCGATGGCTGCTTCTGCGTAATCCGCAGAACCTGAAAACACCGGAACAACAGGTTCGCCTGGGGGATCTGCTGGCGGCTAACCAGGCATTGATGACGGTCTATTTAATGAAGGCCGAACTCAAAACGCTCTGGACGCCGAGTACTGCCTGGAGCTGGAGATCGGCATGGAAGCAATGGCTGCGCCATGCTCATGAAAGCGAAATACCTGCTCTGATCCAGTTTGCCAAACGGCTAAAGGCTTACTGGCGGGGCATCGTGAGCCGGGTTCGCTGGCCGATGCACACCGGTCAGTTGGAAGGAATAAACAATCGAATAAAGGTCATAAAGCGGATGGCTTACGGTTACCGGGATAGCGAGTTCTTCTTTATGAAGATCAAGAGCGTCTTTCCCGGTAATCCGTGATGAACCATAAAAAAGCCCCCGCAACCCATGGCTGCGGGGGCTTTTTTGTAGCTGGACGGTTTAGAACGCGCCCATGTAATCGCGCTTGCCCACTTCCACGCCGTTGTGGCGCAGCAATGCGTAGGCAGTGGTGACGTGGAAGAAGAACTGCGGCAAACCGTAGCTCAGCAGGTAAGCCTGGCCACTGAAGCGCTTCTCTTTAGGGGTGCCCGGACGGGTCACGATTTCGATGCCTTCCTTGCCGTTGATTTGCTCGGGCTTGATCTCGGCAATATAGGCCAGAACTTTGGTCAGCAGCGCTTGCAGCTCGGCGAAGGTGGTTTCGGTGTCTTCGTACTTCGGCACTTCAACTTCGGCCAGACGCGAAGAAACGCCTTTGGCGAAATCAACTGCGATCTGCACCTGACGCACCAGCGGGAACATGTCCGGGAACAGGCGGGCTTGCAGGAACGCGTTCGGGTCGATGTTCTTGGCGGTGGCGTGGGCTTCGGCCTTGTTCAGCACATCGCTGAGAGCGGTGAGCATTTGCTTGAAAACAGGGACGGAAGCGTCATACAGGGAAATGGTCATGGCAGTCTCGTGTGGTAACAGGAGGGTAAACGTCGGCCGATTATAGCCATGCCCGCCCCTCCTGCCATGGGTCTTTTTCAGGTTCATCACGGATTACCGGGAAAGACGCTCTTGATCTTCATAAAGAAGAACTCGCTATCCCGGTAACCGTACGCCATCCGCTTGATCACCTTTATTCGATTGTTTATTCCTTCCAACTGACCAGTGTGCATCGGCCAGCGAACCCGGCTCACGATGCCCCGCCAGTAAGCCTTTAGCCGTTTGGCAAACTGGATCAGAGCAGGTATTTCGCTTTCATGAGCATGGCGCAGCCATTGCTTCCATGCCGATCTCCAGCTCCAGGCAGTACTCGGCGTCCAGAGCGTTTTGAGTTCGGCCTTCATTAAATAGACCGTCATCAATGCCTGGTTAGCCGCCAGCAGATCCCCCAGGCGAACCTGTTGTTCCGGTGTTTTCAGGTTCTGCGGATTACGCAGAAGCAGCCATCGCGCCTGCTTGATGACCTTTCGGGCCGGTTTGTCATGACGCAGTCGATTGGCTTCGTCGACGCGCACCCGATCAATCACCTCTCGGCCATATTTGGCCACCACATGGAACAGGTCGTAGACCACGCGTGCTTGCGGGCAGTGCTGACGAACCTCCAGATCAAAAGCGGTATTCATGTCCATCGCCACCGCTTCGATGCGAGCGCAACCCTCTGGCCCCAGCTCTTCGAAAAATGGCCTGACCGCCGCCCGGCTGCGGCCTTCGCCGATCCACAGCACCCGCCGTGTATCCGCATCCAGGACGACGCTGGCATAACGATGACCTTTGAACAGTGCGAACTCGTCCATCACCAAACGTCTCGGTTGCGCCTTTGGCAAAATGCTCAATGCTGCTTGCAAGGCTCGACGCTCCAGCAACCGAACGGTCTCCCAATGCAGACCAAACATCTGCGCCACGTGCAACGTGGGAAGGCGTTCACAGGCTTGAATGACCGCCTCTGCCAGACGACGTGTCATACGGGCATAGCGATCCAGCCAACTGACGGCCTCCATGCGTTTGCCGCAATCGCGGCAATCAACGCGCCGGAGCAAAACGCTCAGGCGCACCGCACGACCCAGAATGGGTAAATCACGAATGACTCGCTCGCAATACTCATGCGTGGTTGAACAGGGTTTTTGGCACCCGCCACAGGAAGGAAATCGGGTGGTGTGGGGTGTCAGATCAATCTGGAGGGCGTCACCATCAGGCTTGATCGTGACGACAGAAAAGCCCTCCCAAAAAGGAAGGAAAGTATTAATATCGCGCATAAGAACGCCGGTTTGTTAGATGTGTTTGCTCGCACGAACATCATCAATCAAATCGGCGTTCTTGTTTCTGTGTTTCCCGGGATTCCGTGAAGAACCCTTTTTCAGCCGCCACAGACCTTAATGGCACTCACCCCCCATGCGCACCAGCAGCGCGGCACGGTGTGGTTTCAGATAAGACTCGACTTCGCCGACTTTGCATGACGCCAGGTTCTGCAATTGCGGGTCGAGGGGTGCTTGCACAAACAGCATCCCTGCCGGGCGTTCATGCCCTTGCAGCTGAGCAAGGGTCAGCGGCGCCACCGGCCGCCCCATGTAATAGACGAGACGGATATCCGGCTCACCGACGCTGTAGGCCCTCTGGCCCGGTTGCCCGGCGGACAACGTTGCAACCTGTTGCAGACCAACGACGCGATGCGCCAGCACCCGTGATTCGACGAACACATAAAACACCAGAAACCCGGCCAGCATCACGTAGGGAACCGTTGCCAGACAGGTACGCCAGCGGCCTTTCATGTCTTCGAGCACCGCGGCCCAGTGCATGGCCAGCAGCAACGCCATGGACGGATAAACCGGCAACAGGTACTTGCCGTGTTTTTCGGTGAACAGGGAGAAAATCACCAGCGGCAACAGCGTGCAACACAGCAGCATGGCCGCCTCGCGGCGCGAACGGATCATTGCCCAGAACTTGCGCGGCTGCACAAACACAATCAGCCAGAACGGGAAGAAGTCACCTGCCAGGTATAACAAGTACGCGTACCAGGCTTCAGCGCCCTGCCCGTCAATCTTCCTCACGATGTCTTCACTGATAATCGACGACCAGATGCCCCAACCCTGGCTCAACGACACCGCCACGTACCACGAGCTGCCCAACACCAAGGCAATCAGCCAGCCCCAACCGTCGCACAGGTAGGATTTGGCGCGGGCATCGCGGTAGATCAAGGCGTACGTCAGGATCGGCGCTGTGACCCACAACAGGCACACCGGCCCTTTGGTCAGCAGCGCGCAACCTAACAGCAGATAGCTGAGCCGGCTCCACAGCACCCGGCCTTGCTGGAACATGAACTGCCATGCCGCCAGCAACGCGCCGAAGCACAGCAGGGTCAACAGCATTTCGATTTCCGAGCGGCGGGCGAACAGGCTGAAGGCGCCGTTTGCGGCCAGGAACACCACGGCGAACAAACCCACTTGGCGCCCAGCCTGTCGAACGCCGTACCAGTACGTGCCGATGCAGCACAAGGTCGCGGCCAGCGCCGAAGGCAGGCGCACGCTCCACTCGGACACACTGCCCAGCACCGCTGTCGACACCAGTCCCGCCCAATAGAAAAACGGCGGCTTGGACAGGTACAAATCGCCGTTCATGTAGGGCAGCAGCCAGCTCCCGGCTTCGCGCATTTCGCGCACGGTGACGGCGCGACGCGCCTCGTTGACGCTGAGAAACGGCACACTGCCCAATCCCCAGAAAAACAGCAGCGCTATGGCGACCGCCGCGAGCAACGTGATATTTCGGGTCGATAACGATCCGCGCATGACCTACTCCTTCAGGTTTTTGCTTTTGGCGATCAACTGTAAATTGCGGAAATACACGAGGGTGCCAAAGGCCTGGCCGGCGATGAACACCGGGTCTTGCCGGTAAATGGCGTACGCGAGCAGCAGCGTGCTGCCAACGATGCTCAGGTACCAGAAGCTCGTCGGGATCACGCTGCGTTTTTTGTATTCGCTGTACAGCCACTGCAGGATAAAGCGCCCGGTAAAGGCGATCTGGCCGACAAAACCGACTACCAGCCACAAGGCTTCGCGGGACATGTTCATCCTTCAATCTCCTGCGCATGGGTGTTCAGGCGAGTGCGCTTGATCAGCCACCAGACCCCGACCAGATCGAGGATGCCCACCAGGGCGCGGTCGAGGTTTCCGTACTTGGACACCCCGGCGGTGCGCGGGCGGTGGTTGACCGGGTGGACGATCATTCGGCCGTTATGGCGCTGGATCAGCGCAGGGATGAAACGGTGCATGTGGTCGAAGTACGGCAGGCGCAAAAACGCCGCGCGTTCGATCAGCTTCAAGCCGCACCCGGTGTCCGGAGTGGCGTCCTTGAGCAAGCGGCTGCGCAGGCCGTTGGCGAACCGCGAGGCCCAGCGTTTGCTCGCGGTATCCCGGCGATTGACCCGATGCCCGGCGACCAATTGCACATCGCCGGAGCCCGGCTCGCCGCGCACCAGCGCCAGCATGCCGGGAATGTCCGCCGGGTCGTTTTGCCCGTCGCCATCGAGGGTGGCCAGCCATTGGCCGCGCGCCTCAAGCGCCGCGTGGTAGAGCGACGTGCTCTGCCCCAGCGAACGCTCATGGTGCAGGATGCGCAAGGCGCTCAGGCCGTTGTGCCGGATTTGCCGCAGTTCGTGCAGGGTGGCGTCGGTGCTGCCATCGTCGACAACGATGATTTCGTAGGCCTCGCCGGCCAAGGCCACACGGATTTCCTCAAGTAGCGGCTTGAGATTGTTGGCTTCGTTTTTGGCGGGGATCAGTACAGATACAAAAATGTCTTGGCTCATGGAGTCTCTCTCGCCCTTTTTGTTTTCGGTTATCAGGGGCGAATAAAGGTGGGGCACACCGATTGACTCGATGCATGGATCAGTGATTCGAAGCGCGGCAGCCCGCGGTTACTGTGCCTTTCAGGGCTTGCGCAGGTGGTCGCGCGAGAACGCCTACGGTGCCCGTCAAATTGTAAAAATGGCGTTAATATTTCATTCATGTTTCGTCAACGCTGCATCATGGGAACGACGAATTCAGTTGCCATTGGCGCTCGCCAATCTAAAGTGCATCCACGCACGCGAAAAACATGAATCGGGTAAGGATGCAGACCATGAGCACTGAGCAAGAGACGACCTTCGACGAGCCACGGCTTAATAGCACGGAAATCCGCATTCTGGGCTCGTTGATCGAGAAACAGGCTACCAGCCCGGAAACCTATCCCCTGACCCTCAATGCGCTGGTGATTGCCTGCAATCAGAAAACCAGCCGCGAACCGGTGATGAACCTGACCCAGGGCCAGGTCGGCCAGAGCCTGCGGGCGCTGGAAGGACGCGGCTTCGCCAAACTGGTGATGGGCAGCCGCGCGGATCGCTGGGAGCACAAGGTCGACAAGGCGCTGGAACTGGTGCCGGCGCAAGTGATTCTGACCGGGTTGTTGTTCTTGCGCGGTCCGCAGACGGTCAATGAACTGCTGACCCGCAGCGGGCGCATGCATGAATTTGAAGACACCGAACAGGTGGTGCATCAGCTGGAGCGCTTGATTGCCCGTGGGTTGGCGTTATTGATCCCGAAGCAGGCCGGGCAACGGGAAGACCGGTACATGCATGCACTGGGTGACCCGGCGGATATCGAGGTTATCCTGGCGGCGCGGCAAAACCCGGTGGAACGAGGGGCTTCTGGTGGAGTATCGGTCGAACGGATCGAAGAGCTTGAAGCGCGAATCGCCGCACTGGAAGAACGCCTGGCCCGCCTCGAATAACCTCTCAACACAGATCAAAGGGTGGGAGCGAGCCTGCTCGCGAAGGGGCCAGGACGTTCAGGATTGATGCTGCCTGACACTCCGCCTCCGCGAGCAGGCTCGCTCCCACAGCGGTTTGGGCGTCTACTCGCCGTCCCAGTAATCTATGCCATCGGCCGGCCGGGCGATGGCGACGAAGCCTGAGGCATTGCCCTCGGCATCCACCTTGAAGTCGTCCATCACTGCGTATTTGCCGGAATCGGGATACTCGCAAATCTCCGGCGATTGCTGGGTGCTGACCGCGAGATAGCGCAACTCCGACTCACTGGTGTTGATGATCTGGTGCGCCGCTTCCGGGCCACCCGGCGGGCAGGCAATGACGTCGCCCGCGCGGATCGGGAAACGTTCGGCACCGAGGCGCACCTCCCCGTCCCCGGCCACGACGTAAAACATCTCCTCATTGACCCGATGGCTGTGAAACGGACTGCCGCGCATGCCCGGTTCCAGCACGTACAGCCGATACCCCAGCTTCTGTGCCCCCAATTGCTGACCGACGCGGACGATTCGCTGCTGGTAACGGCCCGCCGTATCGCCGGTGGGCGCCATGGCTTCGGGCAACGGTTCAAGGTCGACCTGGTTCAGATTGAGAATGCGCGGATGCATGAGGACTTCTCCTAGCTGCGGGCAAATTCCACCGCTTTGTGAAACTGCTCATGGGTCGGCCGGACACCGGTATACAGCACGAATTGCTCCAGCGCCTGGATGGCAACCACTTCCAAACCGGTAATCACCCGTTTGCCTTCAGCACGACCGCGCACGATCAGCGGTGTTTCCGAGGGAATCGCCACCACATCGAAGACAGTCTCGGCAGCGGCAATGATGTCAGCATCAAACGCCAGTTGATCGGCCTCCGGGCCACCCGTCATGCCGATCGGCGTGACGTTGATCAGCATTTGCGGGCGCTGAGCACCCAGTTCCGCTTGCCATTGATAACCCAGCGACTCCGCCAAGGCACGACCGGCGCGCTCATTGCGAGCGACGATCAAGCCGTTCTTGTAATCGCCATCGCGCAATGCGCTGGCCACGGCCTTAGCCATGCCACCGCTACCGCGCAGGGCAAAGGTCGAGTCCTTGGGGACTTCGTGGGTTTTGAGCAGTTGCTCGACGGCGATGTAATCGGTGTTGTAAGCCTTTAAGTGGCCATCGGTGTTGACGATGGTGTTGATCGACTGAATCGCCGCCGCCGAGGCATCCAGTTCATCCACCAGCGCAATGCATGCTTCCTTGAAGGGCATCGACACGCCACAGCCACGAATGCCCAATGCCCTGATACCGCCCACGGCGCCGGGCAGATCCTCGCTTCTGAAGGCCTTGTAGTAGAAATTCAGGCCCAATTGCTCGTACAGATGATTGTGAAAGCGCAGGCCGAAGTTGCCAGGGCGCCCGGACAGCGACATGCACAGTTGAGTGTCTCGGTTGGGGTTCATCTGCATGAAACTTTCTCCTGCTGAAGCACTTTCTGATGGACGGGATTAGCCATTCCATCGGGTCTGATCGATCATGACGACATGACGGCGGGCACTGGCGCGAACCGTCAGGAAACCGGTACAGACCTTACACAAAATTTACCTATTTGCTGTGCTGATTTTGAAAAAAACGCTGTCTTAGAAGTATCCCCGCGACAATGCCTGGGTCTATTGCAGACGCAAGCGGCGGGGCGAAGAACCGAGGAATTATCATGATCCGTAAACTCCCCATAGTTGCCTTGCTGATTGGCACACTCGCTGTCGCAGGACAGGCCGAAGCCCATGGTGGTGGCGGTGGTTGTGGTAACTGCTGGCAAGGTCCAGCGGTCTTTGGCGCATTGGTGGGTACGGCCATCGTCGGTTCGGCCCTGATCAACGCCAACCGGCCGGTTTATGTACAACCTCAACCGGTTTACCAGCCGGCGCCAGTTTATGTACAACAAGCTCCACCGGTTTATTACCAGCCGGCACCGGTCTACGTGCAGCAACCGGTCTATTACGGGCCACCACCGATTTACTACGGCCCACCACGTGGTTATTACGCCCCGCGCGGTTACTACGGCCCACCTCACGGTTATGGCCACTGGTAACATCCTCACCAGGCCCTGTCTCAACAGCGGGGCTTTTTCTGACCGCTCGTCGGCGAGCGTCTCGATAAATCGTGTCAAGGTCGCTGTGGGGACAGCATCGGCGGCTCAATTTGGCAAGATTGACATGACCCGCTCTCGCCTTGCACCAAACGGTCATATTTATGTCATGTCAGGTCCGCAAGCTGGGATCTGTCCGCAAATAACAGGTTGATAACAACAAGGACGACCTCATGCCCACGCAAAACCCGCACCGTAATATCGATTTGTGCACGTCCAGCAAGGTGTACAACACCTTGACCGAACTCAAGCACCTGGAAGGCCATCGCAGCGCCAAGTTCCTTTCGCTGCTGGCCGAAAACCTGGTGCGCAAAGGCCTGCTCAATGAACAGGAAGTCGTTCATATGCTGGATCTGGTCGTTGACTGAGGCAAACACTCATCGGCGTCAATGACGACTATCGAAAGCGTTGATTGTCCGTTTCAGCGCCGGGTCCGTAAGGTAACCCCCATCGATTGATGGAGGTACTTATGTCCCAGGTTCAGATCATGTCCGTTGTTGGCAGCGCCGTTCCCGCACCGCTCAGAGAGCTGGGATTGCTCGCCTGTTGGTACCTGATGCAGGACGGTGAAGCGATCAGCGGTCCGCTCACTTCGCTGCCCGCCGCCCAAGCCTTGTCGCAACGTATCGGCCAGGGTCGACTCAGCGCCTAAGGCAACTGTACCTTCGGTTTGGTTTCAATGAAGATGGCCCAGCTCGACATGAACAGGGCCGCAATCAGCGGCCCGATGACGAAGCCGTTGAGGCCAAAGATCGCCAGACCGCCCAGGGTCGAGATGAGGATCAGATAGTCGGGCATCTTGGTGTCCTTGCCCACGAGGATCGGGCGCAGCACGTTATCCACCAGGCCGATCACAAAAATCCCGTATAACCCCAGCACCACACCCTGCCACATCGCCCCGCTGAGCAGGAAAAACGCCGCCACCGGCGCCCAGATGATCCCCGCTCCCACCGCTGGCAACAGCGACAGAAACGCCATCAGCACCGCCCAGAGCAATGCGCTCGGGATGTCCAGAAACCAGAAAATCAAACCACCCAAGGCGCCCTGCGTCATCGCCACCAACAGGTTGCCCTTCACCGTCGCGCGCACCACCCGATTGAACTTGAGTTGCAACCGACGTTTCTGGTGCTCCTCCAACGGCACGGCCGCACGAACTTTGCGTGCCAACTCGGCGCCGTCACGCAGAAAGAAATACAGCAGGTAGAGCATGATGAAAAAGCTCACGACAAAATCAAACGTGCCCTGGCCGAAACTGAACACCTGAGTGGCGAAATACTCATTGCCCGTCACCGCACTCTTGATGATTTTCTCCCGTAGCCCGTTCAGTTCGCCCACGCCAAACCGGTCAAGCAAGTGCTGGAAGTACGGCGGCAGGCTGTGCTTGAAGTGCGACACATACCCCGCAATGTCCAACTCACCGCTTTCGATGTTTTTGTACAGCGTCGCCCCTTCCTGAACGAGAAAGAAACTGAGGACGATCACCGGCAGGATCGCAATCAACAGGCTGATACTCAGCGTCAGCAGCGACGTCAGGTTGCGTTCCCACCCCAGCTTCAATTGCAATCGACGTTGCATCGGCGCAAAGAGGATGCCGAGGATCACCGCCCAGAACACCGCGCCGTAAAACGGCAACAAAATCCAGATAAACGCGGCAGTCACCAGCCCCAGCAAAATTACCAGTGATTTGTTTTTTACGGTTTCTTCGTTCATGTCCGATCCGTGTCAGTGCGCGGGGACTCAGACTCCTGAAATGAGGAGCCGTCCCTACTGCTTAGTCCGCCACGGTTCGCGCGAGTGCCATCCGTTTGTTCATCAAGCATAGATCCAGATCAATGAATGCCATGGCCAGGACAGTTACGCTCCACCGCTTTTGCGACCGACCCTGCCATGACTCTCCTAGCCCCCGAACTGCTCGCCCCCGCCGGCACCCTGAAAAACATGCGTTATGCCTTCGCTTATGGCGCCGATGCGGTGTACGCCGGCCAACCGCGCTACAGCTTGCGGGTGCGCAATAACGAGTTCGATCACGCCAACCTCGCCCTCGGCATCCAGGAAGCCCAGGCCCAGGGCAAGCGTTTTTACGTGGTGGTGAACATCGCGCCGCACAACGCCAAGCTCAAGACCTTCCTCAAGGACCTGGCACCGGTGATCGCCATGGCGCCGGACGCGCTGATCATGTCCGATCCGGGTTTGATCATGCTGGTGCGCCGGCACTTCCCGCAGATGCCGATTCATCTGTCGGTGCAGGCCAACACCGTGAACTGGGCGAGTGTTGAGTTCTGGCAACAACAGGGTTTGAGCCGGATCATTCTGTCGCGGGAGCTGTCCCTGGAAGAAATCGGTGAAATTCGCCAGCAAGTGCCGGCGATGGAGCTGGAAGTGTTTGTCCACGGCGCGTTGTGCATGGCGTATTCCGGGCGCTGCCTGCTGTCGGGCTACATGAACAAGCGCGATGCCAACCAAGGCAGTTGCACCAACGCCTGTCGCTGGAAATATTCGGCGCAAGCGGCCACGGAAAATCAGCTGGGCGAGATCGTGCAGCAGTATCAGCCCGAACCGACTTTGGGCATTGGCGCGCCCACCGACCAGGTGTTCCTGTTGCAGGAGGCCAATCGGCCGGATGAGCTGATGCCAGCCTTTGAGGACGAGCACGGCACTTACATCATGAATGCCAAAGACCTGCGCGCAGTGCAGCATGTCGAGCGTCTGACGCACATGGGCGTGCATTCGCTGAAGATCGAAGGCCGTACCAAATCCCACTTCTATTGCGCGCGCACCACGCAGGTGTATCGCCGAGCCATCGACGATGCCGTCGCCGGGCGTGAGTTCGACCGCAGCCTGATGACCGACCTGGAGTCCCTGGCGCAACGCGGCTATACGGAAGGTTTTTTACGTCGGCACGTGCATGATGAATACCAGAGTTATCAGCACGGCAGCTCGGTATCGGAGCGACAGCAGTTTGTCGGGGAGTTGACCGGTGAGCGCCGTGAGCGACTGGCGGAGGTCAAGGTAAAGAACCGTTTTGGCTTGGGGGATCACCTCGAATTGATGACGCCCAAGGGCAACTTCCATTTCGATTTGCATCAAATGCACAACGTCAGAGGCGAGCCGATTGAAGTGGCACCGGGGGATGGGCACACGGTGTATGTGCCGATTCCGGATGCGGTGGATCTGAAGTTCGGGTTATTGATGCGGGATATCAGCGCAGGTTGAACGAAATGAGCCTGCGACGCCCCTGTGGTGCTCCGGTCAGTATGCGAACTTTGCGCACAGCATCGTCAAAACCGCTTCGCGCGTCGAGTGAACCTCGGCGTTTTCATGCCAGTAAAACAGGTGGTCGATGGCCGCCAGCTCCGGAAAAACCGGACGTTACGACGGCCTGGCACTGGTGTGTTACAGAGCCTGGTCGGGCACGGCGCTGTTACCGATCTACCTGCCGGGACTGGTCAGCGGTTGGCGTCGGAGCCCTCTGAATCTGGCGCGCCGGCCTGCGGTGCGCTCGGCGAGACCCGCGCGGTCATGGCCCAAGCGGCGCGACGAATGGGTCGAGGTCGAGGTCGAGGAATAAAACTCAGGCGCTACCCCCCGAAAAGCGATCGCGGCTGTTGGTCAGGTGCAACCACATCGCCGCCCGCGCCGCGTCCGGGTCCTGACGCTTGATGGCATTGAGAATTGCCTCGTGTTCGAGGTTCGCGAGCTGCCCCAACTTGCTCAAATCCGCCGCACCGCGCTCAGCGGCATTGACCCGGGTTCGCGGGATCATGGCACTGCCCAAGTGCTGCATGATGTCGGTGAAACACACATTCCCGGTGGCTTCGGCGATCAACAGATGGAAACGCTTGTCGGCCTCGACGCAACTGTCGTTATTGGCCAGCGAGCTTTGATAATCGTCCAGCGCGTCACGCATCTGCACCAGTTGCAGCTCTGTACGACGCGTCGCCGCCAGCGCCGCGGCCTGGGTTTCCAGGCCCATGCGCAGCTCCAGAATGCTGCGCACCCCCAGCGCGGTATCGACATTCAGCCGCAGGCCCTGCTCCGGCGCGCGTTCGATGACAAACGTGCCGATGCCGTGTCGGGTTTCCACCAACCCCGACGCCTGCAATTTCGAAATCGCCTCACGCACCACGGTGCGACTGACGCCGTGTGCCTGAACGATAGAGTTCTCCGATGGCAACTTGTCCCCCGGCAGCATCTGGCCAAGCAGGATGCTCTGGGTCAGCTTGGCGACCAGGTCGTGAGCAAGGTTATGGCTGCGCTTGGGGGCTGGCGCGTCGCGGTCAGGTTGCATGGCGATGATCCGGAAACAGGGCTGACGGAATCGTAGCACCACGCTGGATCGGGTTCTCTAGAAAACAGCGCCCAACTTGTATGACAACACTCAACAACTTCGCCGATTTGGCGTATGCAGCCTCCAGAACAACACTGGGAAGGCATAAAAAATCGCTTTTATCTCACCATTTTGTTGGACACAACCGCTTGCACATTAAAAAAATGCAGTTGTATGATGTCTATCAACAACGCGACACCCCGCATAAAAATAATCAGTGGGAGAAACCAAGTGAATACATCCGTATCAGGGATGCACGACGGTGCCGATTCGGTCCTGAAGTCCGCCATCTCGAAAGTGAAACGCCACGTCCTGCCGCTGTTCGTCATCATGTTCATCGTCAATTACATCGACCGTGTGAACATCGGCTTCGTCCGCGCCCACATGGAACACGACCTGGGAGTCGGCGCTGCCGCCTACGGCCTCGGTGCCGGACTGTTCTTCATCGGTTACGCACTGTTCGAAGTCCCCTCCAACATCCTCCTGCAAAAAGTCGGCGCACGCCTCTGGCTGACCCGCATCATGCTGACCTGGGGTCTGGTGGCGGCCGGCATGGCGTTCATCCAGAACGAAACCCACTTCTACATCCTGCGATTCCTGCTGGGCGTGGCCGAAGCCGGGTTCTTTCCGGGGGTGATTTATTACTTCACTCGCTGGTTGCCAGGCGCTGAGCGCGGCAAGGCGATTGCGATCTTTCTCAGCGGCTCGGCGGTAGCCTCGCTGATCTCCGGCCCGCTGTCCGGGTTGCTCCTGCAACTCAACGGTTTCGGGTTGCACGGCTGGCAATGGATGTACTTCATTGAAGGGATGTTTTCGGTCGGGCTGTGCGTGTTCGTCTGGTTCTGGCTGGACTCCAAACCCCACGACGCCAAATGGCTGAGCCGCGAAGAACAGGACGCGCTGGTCAACGCCATCGAGGACGAACAACTGGCCCGCGAAGCCGCAACGCCGATCAAACCGTCGTTGGGCAAACTGCTCAAGGATCGCCAGATCATCCTGTTCTGCCTGATCTACTTCTTCATCCAGCTGACCATCTATGCCGCGACCTTCTGGCTGCCGAGCATCATCAAGAAGATGGGCGACCTCAGCGACATTCAGGTCGGGCTGTTCAACTCGATTCCGTGGTTGCTGTCGATTATCGGCATGTATGCCTTCGCTTCTCTGTCCGCCAAATGGAAACACCAGCAAGCATGGGTGGCGGCTGCGCTGTTGATTGCCGCTGCCGGGATGTTCATGTCGACCACGGGCGGGCCGGTTTTTGCCTTTGTTGCGATCTGCTTTGCGGCGCTGGGTTTCAAATCCGCTTCGTCGCTGTTCTGGCCGATCCCCCAGGCCTATCTGGATGCACGGATCGCCGCTGGTGTGATCGCGTTGATCAACTCGGTGGGCAACCTCGGCGGTTTCGTGGCGCCGACCACTTTCGGTCTGCTGGAAGAACATACCGGTTCAATTCAGGGCGGGCTGTACGGGTTGGCCGCGACGTCGATCATCGCCGCGATCATTGTCTTTGCCGCACGTAATACACCGAAAACCGCACCAGCCGTTGCGCTGGGCAAACCAACGCCCAACCACGCCTGATCCGTTGTTTATAAGGACAAAAAAATGAACCCACAAGATTCCGCAAAAGCCCCGATCATCACCAGCATGCAGGTGGTTCCGGTGGCCGGCCACGATGGCATGCTGCTCAACCTCAGCGGCGCCCATGGTCCGTTTTTCACCCGCAATATCGTGATCCTCAAGGACAACGCCGGTCACACCGGGGTCGGTGAAGTACCGGGTGGCGAGCGTATTCGCCAGACACTGGAAGACGCCCGCGCGCTGGTGGTTGGCAGTCCGATCGGCACGTATCAGAAGATCCTCAACCAGGTGCGCCAGATTTTTGCCGATCGCGATGCGGGCGGGCGCGGTTTGCAGACGTTCGACCTGCGGATCACCATTCACGCCGTGACGGGGCTTGAGGCCGCCCTGCTCGACTTGCTCGGCCAGCATCTGGACGTACCGGTCGCCGCCCTGCTCGGCGAAGGCCAGCAACGTGACGAAGTGAAGATGCTCGGTTACCTGTTTTACGTGGGTGATCGGCAGCAGACAGATCTGGCCTACCGCAGCGAACCGGACGCCGATAACGACTGGTTCCGTGTACGCCACGAGCAAGCCATGACCGCTGACGCGGTGGTTCGTCTGGCTGAAGCCGCTCACGCTCGCTACGGTTTCAAGGACTTCAAGCTCAAGGGCGGCGTGCTCAGTGGCGATGAAGAAATCGAAGCCGTGACCGCACTGGCCGAACGCTTTCCGGAGGCGCGCATTACGCTCGATCCGAATGGCGCGTGGTCACTCAAGGAAGCTATTCGCTTGTGCCGCGATCAGCACCGCGTCCTGGCCTACGCCGAAGACCCGTGTGGCGCAGAAAACGGTTACTCGGGGCGCGAGGTCATGGCCGAGTTCCGCCGTGCCACCGGGCTGAAAACCGCAACCAACATGATCGTCACCGACTGGCGAGAAATGGGCCACGCCATTCAGTTGCAATCGGTGGACATTCCCCTGGCTGACCCGCATTTCTGGACCATGCAGGGCTCGGTTCGCGTGGCGCAGATGTGCCATGAATGGGGTCTGACCTGGGGTTCGCACTCCAACAACCATTTCGATATTTCACTGGCCATGTTCACCCACGTCGCGGCAGCTGCACCGGGCGACATCACCGCTATCGACACCCACTGGATCTGGCAGGACGGCCAGCGCTTGACCAAAGCCCCGCTGCAAATCGTCGGCGGTTGTGTGCAGGTGCCGAAGAAACCAGGGTTAGGGGTTGAGCTGGACATGGACCAGTTGGCCAAGGCTCATGAACTGTACAAAGGCATGGGGCTGGGGGCGCGGGATGACAGCGTGGCGATGCAGTTTCTGATCCCGGGCTGGACATTCGATAACAAACGGCCGTGTCTGGTGCGCTGACTTTCTACCGCCGTTATACCTGAGTGAACCTGCTCGCGAAGACGTCGGCACAGTCAGCATGATGCCGCGTGACACTCCGCCATCGCGAGCAGGCTCACTCCTGCAAGATTGGCGTTTCAGACGCTTGCAGTAGCCACTCCTTGAACGCGGTCATGGCCGCCGTTTCGGGGCGAGACTGCAAGCGGGTGAGCCAGTAGCTTCCGGTGGTGATGCCGATGGCGAACGGTTGCTCAATGGCACCGGCCGCCAGTTGACGGGCGAACATCAGCGGCGGCGCCAATGCAATGCCAGTACCTTGAAGTGCGGCCTCCATCATCGCCAGCGAAGAGTCGAACACAATAGTCCTGGTGGGTGCCGGGTTGGGCGGCAACCCGCAGGCCAGAAACCATTCAAGCCACTCGTCCGTACGGTAGGAACGTAACAACGTTTGTTTCAACAGGTCCTCAGGCGAGCGCAACTGCCGGGCGAGTTCAGGTACGCACAATACCGACAGCGGCGCTTCTATCAGCCGCAACGCTTCAATCCCGTGCCAGGCGCCAGCGCCAAAACGAATGGCGTAATCCAGCCCCTCAGCCGCCACGTCCACCCGATTGTTATGGGTCGACAGCCGTAAATCTATGAACGGATGTTTCTCCTGGAAGTCCGCCAGTCGCGGCAACAACCACCCGACCGCGAACGTCCCCACGGCCCCCACTGTCAACACATCCCGATAGTGCCCGCCTTCGAACCGCTCAAGCGTTTCGGCGATACGGTCAAAGGATTCGCGCAGGACCGGCAGCAACGTTTCACCCTCACTGGTCAGCATCAACCCGCGTGGCAAGCGTTTGAACAGTGTTACGTTGAGTTGGGCTTCGAGACTTTTGACTTGATGACTCACCGCCGCAGGCGTAACGAACAACTCCACCGCGGCCCGAGTAAAACTCAAATGGCGCGCGGAAGCCTCGAAGGCGCGCAACGCATTCAGCGGCAAGTGCGGACGAATCATGCGAACTCCATAGTTTTTCTAATGGCTCATCCGAAATATCGTCGTTTGTCGACGCTCGGCGGACTGCCTAGATTTGGCTCGCCTATCAGGTAGCCCGATTTGCAAGAGCGCATGGAGTGTAGCGGGTTAACTTCATCACAACTCATGAAGAGTGGATCAGACATGTACACAAACAAATTGCCAAGGATTGCGTCCTGTGGTGCTTTCGCCCTTATCCTCGGCGCGGCACCCTGTATCGCCGCGACCCCGTCCCACCAGCAACTTGAAACCCTGGTCAACGCAGCCGTAGGCCCCGTGATTCAGCAACAGAACATCACCGGTCTTGCCGTCGCGATCACCCAGAACGGTCAGCAGCATTACTTTAATTACGGCGTGGCCTCTAAAGAGAATCGCAAACCGGTCAGTCAGGACACCTTGTTCGAAATCGGCTCAGTCAGTAAAACCTTCGCCGCCACGCTGGCCGGCTATGCGCAGGCCAGCGGCAAATTGTCCCTGTCCGAAACGGCCAGCACCGTTTTGCCGGCATTGCGAGGCAGTGCATTCGATCGCATCAGTGTGTTGCAATTGGGCACTTACACCGCTGGCGGGTTGCCGCTGCAATTCCCCGACGACGCTGACCATGCCGACACGATGCTCGACTACTTCAAACGGTGGACACCGGTCTACCCTCCTGGCTCCCATCGCCTGTATTCGAACCCAAGCATCGGGTTGTTCGGTTATCTTGCCGCCCACAGCATGGGCCAGCCGTTCGATGACCTGATGGAAAAAACCTTGTTGCCAAAACTGGGCCTCAAGCACACGTACCTCAAGGTCCCGCAAGCGCAGATGGGGCTTTACGCTCAGGGTTACAACAAGGACGACAAGCCGGTGCGTGTCGGACCGGGCGCGCTGGATTCGGAAGCCTACGGCGTGAAAACCAGTGCCTCGGACCTGATTCGATATGTTGAAGCGAACATGAAACCGGCAGGACTGGACAAGCCATTGCAGCAAGCCATCGCCACCACCCACACCGGTTATTACACGGCAGGTGAGATGACACAGGGGCTGGGCTGGGAGCTCTACCCCTACCCGGTCACGCTGGACCGGCTGCTCGCCGGCAACTCGACCGAGATGGCAATGGAAGCTCACGAGGTCAAGTGGTTGAACCCACCGCAGCAGCAACCGGAGAACGTATTGCTCAACAAAACCGGCTCCACGGGCGGCTTCGGCGCCTACGTCGCGTTTGTGCCGTCGAAGGACATCGGCATCGTGATCCTGGCCAACAAAAACTACCCGAACCCGGAGCGGATCAAAATCGCCCACACAATACTGAGTGCCCTGAGCAAATAACCCGAAAAAACACAATCCCCTGCTGAAAGGCGAGACGAAAAATGGGTGACCCGTTGAGGTCACCCATTTTCGTTCTTATACCTGTTTAATGCCGGGTCTCTGGGTCAGCGCCAGACACTTCCCTATCCGCCGCAAGGTTGTCCCGCACCTGAGTCACCAACAACTCTGCGACCATCGCCAGCTGCTGAATCGAGAATATTTCACCGCGGTTCGGCCCTTCCAGTTTGGCGGCAAAGTTCTCAAGCAGGGCTGTCAGCGACGCGAGGGTGTCGCAAGCTTGTTTCAGTAGCGTCCGCGTATCGACTCCGGGGGCAATGGTGAATATAGGCTGGGGCGAGCGCATACGCCTGGGGCGTTGAATGACCGCCACGTCGGTGGTCCCACACAGCTTCACAGGCGTGGGATGCTCGGAGTCGTCAGGGTTTTCTGATTGAGGCTTGCAGATCTTTTTCACAGGCGAGGCTCCTTGGTTCCACGGGTGTTTTCATCCTTGGGTCCCTCGATGTCGCGGACTCCCATGAAGGCTAGCGGTGCGTGCTGACAGACACCAGTTCATCAAGTGCTACACAACTTGAAGGAAATTTCCGAAGCCCGTGAAGGCGGATACTTCACACGCAAAAAAAATGGGTGATCGCTTGGATCGCCCATTGTTGTCACTGCGGCTGCAACCGTCGTCCGATCACGCCTGGGTCACCCACAACTCGGCAATGACCGCGTTCTGCCGGCATCTGTCGAAGTTTCGGAAGATTTGGCGTGATCTTTTTCAATAAGTGAGCTTCTTCGTAGAAGCGGGCTACACCCATGGCAGGCCAACAGGGGTTCGGCGGGGTGTCAGTCATCCGGCATTTCAGGGGGCTTGGTCGGTTTGGCGGGTTTGCCATTCTTGGTTCCCTTGGCGCTTTTTGCACCTTTGACCGGTTCAGCCTCCGCTGGCGGGGTCACTACCGCCGGTGCGGTGGCTTCTTTCTCGGCTGCTGGCAGGGCGTCGATGGTGTCGAACACTTTCTTCAAATCGACCGACCTGGATTCATCCCCCGAACTCTCAAGCTTCTTTTCGCCGTCCTTGCCGATAAGGATCACTTTGGGCAACGCCCCAGCACCGAGTTTCAGCGAGCGGATCAGCGCCATGGTGTCCTGCTGACCGAGGTCCTTGCCGTCGAGCTGGCCGAACATGTTCAGAACGCTATACACCCGGATATTGCGCTGGGCGATGCCCTCTTTGTTAGCTGGATCGTCCAGTGACTTTTTCAACCCTACCCAGACCGGATCGACAGTACTGGGTGCAATGATAATCAAAGGCCGGGACCTGCCTTTGTCGATATCCAAGGGTGAATCGCTGTCGACTGCGAACACGGGACCGGCGAAAGCCAGCAAGGTTGTCAGGGTCAAAAACCTGATGAGCATGCGCATCTCCTTTTGATAACCACGCTCTAATGATTGCGCATCGCGGCGTTCGTTCCGGGTGACGCACCGCAATTGTGTTTCGCCTTGACCCAAGCTTAGGTCAGGGCGGTCATTGCGCAACAGACTGAGCTAATCTCATCGCCTATAACGATCTACCTGAACCGCCGTGAGGACGACTCCATGAGCGCTCAGTTGAACCACACCATCGTCTGGTGCCGCGACAAGCAGCTTTCCGCGACTTTCCTGACCGAGCTTCTCGGCCTGCCCGCCCCCGAGCCTTTCGGCCCGATGCTGATCGTCAAATTCGACAACGGCGTGTCCCTGGATTTCTACAACACCGAACCACCGATTGCATCGCAGCACTATGCCTTTTTGATCGGTAACGACGACTTCGACGATGCCTTCGCGCGCCTGCAAGCTCGCGGCCAGCCGTGGTGGGCGGACCCGGGAAAGCAGCGGTCGAAGGAAATCAATGATTACGCAGGCGGACGGCGGGTATATTTCGATGACCCGGACGGGCACCTGCTGGAGATTTTCACTCGCGAGTGACAGGGGTGATTCAGTCGGAATCAGAACGCCAGTTTGTAGCCAATCAGGACCAACATCGTCGCCAGGCAAGGACGCAACACCTCATCGGAGATCTTGCCGGTCAAATGACTGCCCAGCCAGATCCCGGGCAGCGAACCGATCAACAAGAAGCCCAGCACGTGCCAGTCCATATTGCCCATGCTCGCGTGGCCAAGCCCGGCGACCAGGGTCAACGGCACGGCGTGGGCGATTTCGGTACCGACGAGGCGACGGGTGGGCAACAGCGGATACAGAATGAACAGCGCCACGGTGCCCAGGGCGCCAGCACCGATGGACGTCAGTGCAACCATGGTGCCCAGCACCAGGCCGGTGATCACCGTCATCCCGTTGAGGCGCTTGCCACTAGGGTTGTAGTTGCCACCGGCTCGTTTGTGAGCGAAATCGAGCAGGCGTTTCTTGAAGAGAATCGCCAATGCCGTGGCGAACAGAACGAACCCCAGCGCCTGTTTGATGATGGCGTTCATGGTTTCAGGTGCGGTATGCAAGCTGCTCAGGAACCACAGCGTCAATGCCACCGCCGGCACGCTGCCAAGGGTGAGCCAGCCGGTAATCGACCAGTCGATGTTGTTGTTTTTCCTGTGGACCAGCACGCCGCTGGATTTGGTGATCGCCGCGTACAGCAAATCGGTGCCGACCGCCGTTGCGGGGTTGATGCCGAACCACAGCAAAATCGGGGTCATCAACGACCCTCCACCGACGCCAGTCATGCCGACAATAAAGCCAACCACCAAACCGGCAACGATCAACCCGATGTTCACTAAATCCATTGATACGTCCACAAAGACCGCAAAGAAATCTGGCCCGCAGCATAGCGATTTTTCTTATAACCACTTATATCGATGCGGACTATCGTTATATCAGGACATAACAATACCCCATTCCCATGTGCGAGTGAGCCTGCTCGTGACAGGGGACTATCAGCCATCCCTTGTGTTGAACGTTAAATCGCCATCGCGAGCAGGCTCACTCCTACAGGGGGAGCTGTGTCGGATCTATTGCACCGGCAGAAAATTCAGAAACAGCAGGCTTTGTGCGTAGTTCAAGCCGATGCGCCGGTAACGTTCGTCGAGCATCTGCGTCAGCAAGTCCAGCCGCGCAACGATCTTGCCAAACTCCACGGCAAAACTCAGGTTGCTGCCCTCCTCCGAGATCTCATTGGAAAACAACAAGGGTTCGCCTTGTTTGTTTTGCCGCTGGCTGAGAATCCACGTGGCGATCTCGATGTTGCGCGCGGCATTGCTGACGAACGTCGGGTTGATCGCATCCGTCATGTAGAACTCCAGGCGATTGCCGTGAGCGGTTACCAGCATGCTGCCGATGGCATAGATGAAGGCGCCGACCCGGTCACCCAGAAACTCCGGGCTCATGGCATACCTGAGCGCCGCGAGATCTTTTTTACCGCCGAGGGTGGGCAGTGGCTGTTGCTGCTCGATGGCCATGCGCACTTGCTTTCCAGCGGTTCGGGCATCGAGGAAGCCGGATTTTTTCAGCTCCTCGGGGTTACGCAGGTAAAGCTTGCTCATCAGCAAATAGAGGCTGTCGAGGTTGTCGCGCATCGTCAGCGTGGCCATGCGGTCGACGCTGGTCTGCAGAAATTCCTGGGGACGGCCTTCGCGGAACTGGCTGACGATGTCATTGCCCTGTTGCTGGCTGCAACCGCTGACAACGAACATCGCCAAGCCAGCCAGAAACAAGCAATGGTGGCGGATGGGTGGGGTGATGCGGGGTAACACTCGAGCCATGGGTTCTTGAACTTGGGCATGGGCCAACGGTGGGGATCGCCGCCGGCTGCCCAAGGATAGAGCCGCCAATGCCAAAAAAGTGCAGTGCCGGTGGTCTGTGAGCGAAGCCGCCTGCCTGTCCAAAGGTGATGTTTCGTCGTGTTCGCATTTACCGGGAAGATGGCGCTGGATGGAACCACCGGGTTATTTTGCTGCCAACTAGGTATCCACCGCGTTGCATGCAGGAGGTTTTCATGCGGTTCCTTGAACTGGCCGGCGTTACCGTACCCGTCATTGGCCAGGGCACTTGGCACATGGGTGAAGATCATTCGGCGCGTGCCAGAGAAATCTCGGCCCTGCGCCAGGGCATCGAGCTGGGCATGACGCTGATCGATACGGCGGAAATGTACGCTGAAGGCGGTGCCGAGGAAGTGGTCGCGCAAGCCATCAGCGGTCTGCGTGATCAGGTCTTCGTGGTCAGCAAGGTCTACCCGCACAACGCCAGCTGCCAAGGCATTCCCCAAGCGTGCGAGCGCAGCCTGCGGCGCCTGAAAACCGATTACATTGATTTGTACCTGCTGCACTGGCGCGGCCAGTATCCCTTGGAGGAAACCGTCGAAGCCTTCGAACGCCTGCGTGAAGACGGCAAGATTGGCCGTTGGGGCGTGTCCAATTTCGATGTGGACGATCTGCATGAACTGAACTCATCGGCCTGCGCTACCAATCAGGTGCTCTACAACCTGGAGGAGCGCGGCATCGAATTCGACTTGCTGCCTTGGAGCCAACAGCACCAACTGCCATTGATGGCGTACTGTCCTATCGGTCAGGGCGGTGAAATGCTGACGCATCCGACGCTGGTAAAAATTGCCGCCTGTCACGGGGTGACACCGGCTCAGGTGGCGCTGGCATGGATCCTGCGGCAGCCCGGTGTGATCGCCATCCCCAAAGCGGTCAAACCTGAACACGTGCAATTGAATGCACAAGCCGCGCAAGTGCGGCTTGAACCCGGGGATCTGGAGGTGCTGGACCACGCGTTTCACGCGCCACAACACAAACAGCGATTGGCCATGGTCTGAGCTATCGCCGTATGGTCAGAGGGTTTCTGCATGCGAAGCACCGATCAGCTCGATGCTTTTAACCTGCAACGTTTCGTCCAGGCTCAAGACCCGGTCTTTGAGTGGGTTCAGGAAGAACTGAATGCCGGAAAAAAACGCCGTCACTGGATGTGGTTCATTTTTCCGCAGCTCGCCGGGTTGGGCGGCAGCGAGATGTCTCGATATTTTGCCATTTGCTCCGAAGAGGAAGCCGTGGCGTATCTGGAGCATCCATTGCTGGGTCCACGGTTGCGAACATGTACGCAACTGGTCCTGAACATCGAACAGCGCTCCATCGCCGAGATTTTCGGTCATCCCGATGACCTCAAGTTTCACTCCTCGATGACGCTGTTTGCCCAGGTCGCCCCGGACAAAAACCTCTTTGGCCGGGCACTTGAACAATATTTCCACGGCATACGGGATGACTGGACGCTGTCGTTGCTGGACCTAAAACAGGCCCATTTGCCCACCAATCAGGGTTGAGAAGTCGTCGTCGACAAACGGCAGGATCGCGTCCGCCACCGGTTGCAATTGCCGCGTGACGTAATGGTCGTAATCGATGGGGGCGCTGCGAATTTCCAGCGGCTCGGGCCCGGCGACGCTGATCACATAGCTGATCCAGCCACCGTTCTGGTACTGACGCGGACGGCCCTGGCGATCGTTGAAGTCATCGGCGATGCGCGCGGCACGCACATGGGGCGGCACATTGCGCTCGTAGTCGTCGAGCGCGCGTCGCAGTCGTTTTCGGTAGATCAGGCGGTCGTCGAACTCGCCAGCCAGAGTCTTCTGCACGTAATCGCGCACGTAATTCTGATACGGCTTGCGGTGGAAGATCCGCGAGTACAGCTCTTGCTGGAATTGCCGGGCCAGCGGTGACCAGTCGGTACGCACAGTTTCCAGGCCTTTGTAGACCATTTCATCCGTGCCATCGGCGCGGGTAACCAGCCCGGCGTAGCGCTTCTTGCTGCCCTCCTCCGCACCACGGATGGTTGGCATCAGAAAGCGTTTGTAGTGAGTTTCGAACTGCAATTCCAAGGCACTGTCCAGCCCGTACTCCTCTGACACATGTTCGCGCCACCACTGGTTGACGTGATCCACCAGCGCGCGGCCGATCTGCGCGGCCTCCTCCTGACCGTGGGCGCGGCGCAGCCAGACGAAGGTGGAGTCGGTGTCGCCGTAAATGACCGTGTGGCCCTGAGCTTCGATCAGCTGTCGGGTGCGCAGCATGATTTCGTGGCCGCGTAAGGTAATCGACGAGGCCAGGCGCGTATCGAAGAAGCGGCAGCCGCTGGAACCAAGTACACCATAGAAGGCATTCATGATGATCTTCAGCGCCTGGGACAGCGGCGCGTTGTGTTCGCGCTTGGCGGTTTCACGGCCCTCGGCGACCCGGGCGACGATGGCCGGCAGGCAATGCCGGGTTCTGGAAAAACGCGCCCCGCGAAACCCCGGAACGGAGTCGCTGTCATCGGGATGCTGCAGGCCTTCGATCAGGCCGACGGGGTCGATCAGGAAGGTGCGGATGATTGACGGATAGAGGCTCTTGTAGTCAAGCACCAGCACCGATTCGTACAGGCCCGGTTGCGAGGCCATGACAAAACCGCCGGGGCTGGCCTGCGGTGACTTGCCGCCCAGGTTCGGCGCCACAAAGCCCTGGCGGTGCATCAGCGGCATGTACAGGTGCGTGAATGCTGCCACCGACCCACCGCTGCGGTCCGCGGGCAAACCGGTGACGCTGGCGCGCTCCAGCAAGAAGGTCAGCAGTTCGGTCTTGGCGAAAATCCGTGTGACCAGTTCGCAGTCCTTGAGGTTGTACGTGGCGAGGGCCGGTTTGTCCTCGGCGAACATGCGGTTGATTTCGTCCATGCGCTGATACGGTGTGCTGATCGCCTTGCCCTCGCCCAGCAAGGTTTGCGCGACGTTTTCCAGGCTGAACGAGGGAAAGTTCCAGGTTGCCGAGCGCAGCGATTCGATGCCGTCGATGATCAGGCGCCCGGCGGCGGCTGCGAAAAAATGGTGGCGGCTGCCGTGTTCGCGCCACTGCATTTCTTCGCCTCCACGCCCAAGCTTGAGCGGTACGCCCAGGCGTCGGGCGTGTTCATGGAGGACACGCAAGTCGAACTGCACAACGTTCCAGCCAATAATCGCGTCCGGGTCGTGGCGGGCAAACCATTCGTTGAGCTTTTTCAGCAGAACAGTTCGCGAGTCGCAGTATTCGAGCTGGAAATCCACGGCGCTGGCGTCGCCATTGGGTGGCCCGAGCATGTACACCTGACGCTCGCCGCAGCCTTCCAGGGCAATCGAATACAATTCGCCCTGTTCAGTGGTTTCGATGTCCAGCGAGACAAGCCGCAGGTTGGGCCGGTATTTCGGGTCGGGTTTCATCTGCGCGTCGAGCAGCAGGCCATCGGTATCGGGTGTGCCGCCAAAGATCACCGGCGCCGTGATGAACCGCTCCATCATGTAGCGCTCGGGCGGGCGAACATCACCCTCGAACATCTCGACACCGGCCTTGCGCAGTGCGGTTTCCAGGCGCATCAACTGACCGTGCTGCTGGCAATACAGGCCGAGCACCGGGCGGTGCTCGAAATCCAGCAGGTCCAAAGGCTTGAGTTCGACGCTCTTCTCGCCGCGCAGTACCTGCTCCGCTTGCTCGCGCTGGCCTGCTGGAATGAATGCCACCGAAGGCTGATGAGGCAGGCGGATGCGCCGGGGGCCGCTGTCGGTCGCCAGCCAGAACTCGACTTCCGTGCCGGCCGGGGTGTCGCGCCAATGCCGGGTCAGGACGAAACCCTGCTGTAAATCCACCGCTGCAACCTCACGTTTTGATTCAGGCGGCAATTCTACGCGTCATCAAGGGGCAGCGGGTCATGCACGATACTTTCGACTTTTCCACGCGGTTTCCCCAGGGTTTACCGAAGAAAAACCGCTGAATGGCGTTTTTTGAGTGTTATCTGCCGCTTTCTCTCTTGCCCTCAGCGCTTGGGTCTACGATTCTTCAAGAACAACGACAACACCCGAGAAGCCACCATGAAAACCGTCGCCCAACTGCTCAAGCTCAAAGATCAGAAGAATCAGGAAGTGCACCAGATCAAACCTGATCACATGGTGCTGGAAGCGCTGATGAAGATGGCCGAGAAAAACGTCGGCGCCTTGCTGGTGGTGGAAAATGACAAGGTGGTGGGCATCATCAGTGAGCGTGATTACGCACGCAAACTGGTGCTGCATGGCCGTTCTTCGGTAGGCACGCCGGTGCGCGACATCATGGTTTCCAATGTGATCACCGTGGACACCCATCAAACCGTCGATACGTGCCTGGGCATCATGTCCGACCGACGCCTGCGCCACCTGCCGGTAGTGGAAAACGGCAAGTTGATTGGATTGCTGTCGATCGGTGACCTGGTGAAGGAAGCGATTGCCGAACAGGCGGAGCTGATTCGCCAGCTGGAGCAGTACATTCGCGGCGAGTAACCCGAACCCACCACAAAACCCTGTAGGAGCCGGGCTTGCCCGCGATGGGATCAACCCGGTTTGCCGTCACACCGAGTCGTCTGCATCGCGGGCAAGCCCGGCTCCCACAAAAGCCCGTGCCCACCGTAAATATTCGGTGTTCAGACGGGCCAATGCCGGGCGAAGACCGGGGCCAATGTCGGGTGCCGGTCGATGCGCTCCAGCCACGCGAAAAAACCGGGCCGGGCGTTGCGTAAATGCTCCCGACTCCCACCCCACCTCGACACCACGGCTGCCAGCACATCCAGCGCCCCCGGCGTCTCATCGCCCAGGTACAGCTCGCCGGAAAACTGATCGGCAAACACCTCCCAGCTCCAGTGCAATCGCGCGCGGGCACCGGCCATGAGGTTTTGCCTGGACGTCTCATCCGTCTCGGCCAACCAGCGTTCGGGGTAATCGATAATCCCGATGGCCGCGTAGCAATTGCTGACGATGTACGTAAGGCCGCGGATCGCCTGATCGCGGTCAGCAGCCAGTGACGGCAACAGGTTCGACACAGGGAATGTCAGCCCGAGATGAATCAGGATCGCTGCACTTTCGGTCAGGATGCTGCCATCGGGCAATTGCAGTGTCGGAATCTGCTTGAGCCGATTGAGCTTCTCCAGCGCCTGGGCGGCCTCCGAGGACAATTCGACGTCGATGAAGCGATAAGGAATTTCGCACAACTCCAGCGCCGCTTCTATCGCCGCCGCGCCTGAGTTCTGGTGTCCATAGAGTTGATACATGGTGCGGCCTCCTGGCGAGACGAGAATGTGATCATTAGAGGCGTCACCTGTCGGTCGTGGTGATCCAGTTCATCAGTGTAGAAGCGTCGCCCCCCCCTACCCGCACCATCCGACGACTGAACCATTACGCCCGCGTGGGGCATCTCACAGAGACTATCAATGCGGTCAATGTTCACCATCACATCAATGAAGTTCTCATAAAAAATCCTCGGCGTAACATCCGCTCCATACCAACCAATAAATACCCCGGAGCACACCATCATGAAACGCCAAACTCTCCTCGCTATCGCTTTCTCGGTCTTTGCAGTCAACGCTTTTGCCGCAACCTCTGCTCAACCTGTGGTCGCTGAAGGCGGCTCGGATCGCCTGATTGAAAGCCGTGTGGCTGAAGGGGGTTCGGATCGTTTGATCGAAAACCGCGTAGCCGCAGATGGTTCCGACCATCTGATCGAAAACCGCGTAGCCGCTGATGGTTCCGATCGCCTGATGCAGAACCGCGTTGCCGAAGGTGGCTCTGACCGTCTCATCGAAAGCCGCGCCGCATAAATGCAGGGTTTTACCGCAGTACTCAATGAAAAACCCGGCCTGACCCGCCGGGTTTTTTTACGCCTGTGTTTTGTGCCGGATTACTGGCCAGCCCGCGTCATGCAACGCTGATAACGCTCATCGACCCGCTTGGCAAACCATGCAGTGGTGAGCTTTCGTGTGATTTTCGGGCTTTGCAGCTCGATCCCCGGCAACACCGCACGAGGCAATGCCCTGCCCTCGGCCTGATCGGCCAGCGCGAACACTCGCCGGTAGAGTTCCGTCTCTTCGAATTTAAGACTGTTGCCCTCCTCCAACTGATTACGAATCGTCGTATTGCGCATACCCAACTGCTTGCCGATGCTGCGCACCGCCACTTCCGTGGTACCGGGCATGATCGAGTCATAGCGGACCAGATCGCCATCCAGCGCCAACGGGATGCCTGACACCCGACTCAAGGCGTTCTGAAACGCCGCATTGCGGCTGGCGTACCAACCGGCGTTGAAATCAGCGAAGCGATACAGCGGTTGTGTGTAGCTCACCGGGTACCCCAGCAAGTGGGCGATGCCGAAGTACATGCCGCCGCGCCGAGTGAACACCTCATGGCGAATCGAGCCTTCCACCGGGTACGGATAGTTTTGCGTCTGCTGTTCGGCGAACTCGATACTGACCTGCATCGGTCCGGCGGTGTGTACCGGATTGAAGCCACCGAACAGGGTCTTGCCCATGGGCACCATGCCAATGAAATCATCGAAAATCGCGCTGAGTTCCTTTTCACTGCGCGCCGCGTTTAGACGGTCGCTGTAGCTTTTGCCGTTGGGTGATTTGATCTGCAGCGCGCCACTGATCAACAGGCCGGGAATGTGGGCTTTAGCGGCGCGACGGTCGATTTCGTCCCGAGCGATTTTGCCCAGGCCCGGCACAGGCGGGTCGACCTGGAAGTTGGATTCCTGCTCGGTCACGGCGAACACCGAACACAGGTTCTGCGTGGACGGATAGATTTTCTGGGCGGCGAAGGCGGCATAAATGTCGGTGGCCCAACCTTGGCGATCCGTGGTGTTGGCCGGCAGCAGGCGCACGATTTCGGCCTTGACCTCGGCGGGCGGGCGCGCGGGTGGTTCCTGCGGGCGCTGCGTGCCGCAACCGGCCAGCAGCAATAGCGCCGCGCCCCCCATGATCAATCGACTGGCTAGCATGGTGCTCCATCAAATCCGTTGAGTCGGGTTAACCATACGACCAATGGCATGGCGCAGGCTATGACTCCTGCGGCCGCGCCCTGTTCCATCGTCATGTCTGCGGAGCCTTTTTCCGTTGGGCGGTCAGCCTTCCGGCCGGCTGCGCCTGAACCATACTTGAGCCAGTCACCGAGGAGGACAGGCTCATGCATCGTAGCGACGTACTGATCGTCGGCGCCGGCCCGACCGGGTTGGTCCTGGCGTTATGGTTGAGCAAACTGGGGATCCGCGTGCGGATTATCGACAAGACGTCGGCGCCCGGTACCACGTCGCGTGCGCTGGCGGTCCAGGCGCGGACGCTGGAGCTTTATCGCCAGCTCGACCTCAGCGAGGCCGTGGTGCAAAAGGGTCATCGCGTGGCAGGCGCCAATTTCTGGGTCAGCGGTGAATCGGTTGCACGATTGCCACTGAGCAACATCGGCGCAGGGCTGACACCCTATTCCTTCATGGAAATCTTTCCACAAGACCAGCACGAACGACTACTGATCGAGCGGCTTGAAACCTTCGGCATCAAAGTGGAACGCGGCACCGAACTGGAGGACTTCGAGGAAACCGGCGATGGCATCACCGCCCACTTACACCTGCCCGATGGCCAACAGGAAACCTGCCAGGCGTGTTATCTGGCCGGTTGCGACGGCGCCCGTTCGATAGTGCGTAAAAAGCTGGACACCGGGTTTCCCGGTGGCACCTACCAACAGATTTTCTACGTGGCGGATGTGCAGGCCAGCGGGCCGGCACTCAACGGCGAACTGCACGTGGACCTTGATGAAGCGGATTTCCTCGCGGTGTTCCCACTGGCCGGAGAAGGTCGAGCCCGGCTGATCGGCACGGTGCGTGACGAGCGTGCCGAACGGGCGGACACCTTGCACTTTGAAGACGTCAGCAGCCGGGCCATCGAACACATGAAGGTGCAGATCGGACACGTCAACTGGTTCTCGACTTACCGGGTGCATCACCGGGTGGCCGATCACTTTCGCACCGGGCGCGCGTTTTTGTTGGGTGACGCGGCCCACGTGCACAGCCCGGCCGGGGGCCAGGGCATGAACACCGGGATTGGCGACGCGATCAACCTGGCGTGGAAATTCGCAGCGGTGTTGGGTGGTGCAGCCGAGGCCAAACTGCTCGATACCTATGAAACCGAGCGCATCGCCTTTGCGCGCAAACTCGTCGCCACCACCGACCGCGTATTCAGTTTCGCCACCGCAGAGGGACGCTTGGCCGATGTGCTGCGAACACGGCTAGCGCCCTTCGTGATCCCCAAAATGGCCTCGTTTGAAACGTCTCGCGAGTTCCTGTTTCGCACGGTCTCGCAGATCACCCTGAACTATCGCGGCATGCCGTTGAGCACCGGCGTTGCCGGGCACGTACACGGCGGCGATCGCCTGCCCTGGGCGCATGATGGCGAGGGTGACAACTTTGAATCACTGAGAAATCCGACCTGGCAGGTGCACGTGTATGGCGACACCAGCGACGAAATGATCGCCTGGTGCATCGAGCACCATCTGCCTTTGCATGTGTTTGACTGGCGACCGGCGTTTGAAGCGGCGGGGTTGGGGCGTAACGGGTTTTACCTGCTGCGCCCGGACACGTACGTGGCGATTGCCGAAACGTGTTCCGATCCGAAAGTGATTGAGCGGTACTTCAAGCACCACGGGATCCGGCCCTACTTCGGCACGCCCTGATTCAACACCGTAGACATGTTGCGTTTAGATCCCGGCCAGGGCCAGGTCCATTGCGAAGTAGGTGAAGATCAGATCCGCACCGGCCCGCTTGATCGCCCCCAGGCTTTCACGCACCACTCGATCCTCATCGATCGCCCCTGCTTGCGCAGCGAATTTGATCATCGCGTACTCGCCGCTGACCTGATACGCCGACAGCGGCAAACGCGACACTTCGCGGATGTCGCGGATGATGTCGAGGTAGGCGCCGGCCGGCTTGACCATCAGTGCGTCCGCGCCTTCCTGTTCGTCCATCAGCGATTCGCGTACTGCTTCGCGGCGGTTCATCGGATTCATTTGATAGCTTTTACGATCACCCTTGAGTGCGCTGCCACCGGCTTCACGGAACGGGCCGTAGAGCGCCGACGCGAACTTGGTCGAATAGGCCATGATCGCAGTCTGGCTGAAACCGGCGGCATCCAGCGCCCGGCGAATCGCCTGGACCTGCCCGTCCATCGCCGCCGACGGAGCAATCACATCGGCGCCCGCCCTCGCGGCAGCCACCGCTTGTTTACCAAGGTTGATCAGGGTCTGGTCGTTATCGACTTCGTGGTTGTGCATCACGCCGCAATGGCCGTGGTCGGTGTATTCGCAGAAGCATGTGTCAGACATCACAATCATGTCCGGCACGGCATCCTTGGCGATTCGCGACATGCGCGACACCAGCCCGTTGTCGCTCCAGGTGTCGCTGCCGCTGCTGTCCAGATGATGCGATACGCCGAAGGTCATGACCGACTTGATACCGGCGCGGGCATAGCGCTCGATTTCTCCGGCCAGTTTCGACTCCGGAATGCGCATCACGCCGGGCATGCTTTTGATCGGCACGAAATCGTCGATTTCTTCCTCGACAAAAATCGGCAACACCAGATCGTTCAAGCTGAATTCGGTTTCCTGGAACAGGCTGCGCAGGCTCGCATTGCGGCGCAGACGGCGTGGACGTGCTTCGGGGAACTGGCTGGACATGGGCACTCCTGAAAAACAGAGGATGAGACTAACGTCGTAGGGGGCGAAGCTTATGCCTTGCTCGGTGCAAGGCACAAACCTCAGGCACGGAACAAACCCTTACCGGTTCGGCAATAATCCCCGCGACCAACACAGAACCCTGTGGGAGACTCTACGTTGCAGGCTCGCTCTCACAGGTTTGGATTCACACAGAATTAAAGCTTCAGGGTCCCGGAAATACAGGTCACCACCGCTCCCCCAATCCAGATTTCATCACCCACCTGATCCACCTGAATGCGCCCCGCCCGCCCCATCGTCAGGCCCTGGCTGACCACATAGGACACTGGTGCCAAGCCCTCGGCGAGTAACCACTGCGCTATCCCGGCATTCAAACTGCCTGTAGCCGGATCTTCCGGCATGCCATCCCCGGAGATAAAGGCCCGTACTTCGAATTGCGCTTCATCACCATCACGCACGGGATTCCACGGTGCGATCACGCCGACCGCCAGGCCCAGCATTTGCGAGTGATCCGGTTGCAAGTCCAGCACCTGCTGGCGGTCCGCGAGCATCACCGCCAGCCAGCCAGCACCGTTATCCACCCACTGCGCCCGGACAATCGCACCGACCGCCAGACCGAGCCCGCGTCGCACGCGCTCCACCCGTTCGGCGTCCACCGGGCCGGCGTTGATCAGGGGTGGCGCGAGAAAGGCCAGCTCCGCGCCTTGTCGACGGACCCGTACCAGCCCGACTCCGCACTCCTGAATGATCTCCTCGCCCTTGGGCACGCCTCCCGCCTCAAGCCAGGCATGGCAAGTGCCCAGGGTCGGATGACCGGCGAAAGGCAACTCGTTCAGGGTGGTGAAGATCCGCACACGATAGTCGGCCCGCGGATCGCGCGGTTCCAGCACGAACGTGGTTTCACTGAGGTTGGTCCAGGTCGCGAACGCCGCCATTTGTTCGTCACTGAGCGCGTCGGCCCCGAACACAACCGCCAGCGGATTGCCCTTCAGGGCGACGCGGCTGAAGACATCCACTTGCTTGAAATCGAATGAACGCATGATCTTCCTTGTTCGTGAAACATTCTATTTAGGGTTAGGGATTTCCAGCCCACGGATCACTGCCGGCCGCGCCAAGAAGCGCTCCAGCACGCGCGTGACGTTCTTGAAGTCCTTGATGCCCACCAGATCGCCGGCCTCGTAGAAGCCGATCAGGTTGCGCACCCACGGAAACGTCGCGATGTCGGCGATGGTGTAGCGTTCGCCCATGATCCAGTCACGCCCTTGAAGGCGTCCATCCAAAACCTTTAACAAACGTCTACTTTCCTCGACGTAACGGTCGCGGGGACGTTTGTCTTCGTAGTCCTTGCCAGCAAATTTGTTGAAAAAACCAACCTGGCCGAACATCGGCCCGATGCCGCCCATCTGGAACATCAGCCACTGAATCGTCTCGTAACGCGCGGCGGTTTCCTGCGCGAGCAACTGCCCGCTCTTGTCGGCGAGGTAAATCAGAATCGCCCCGGACTCGAACAATGGCAGGGGTTTGTCCTCGGGACCATGAGGGTCGAGGATGGCCGGGATCTTGTTGTTGGGGCTCAACGACAAAAACTCGGGGGACAGTTGATCCTGAGTGTCGAAGCCGACCCGATGCGGCTCGTAGGGCAGCCCGATCTCTTCAAGCATGATCGAAACTTTGACGCCGTTGGGGGTAGGCAAGGAGTAGAGCTGAATCCAGTCAGGGTATTGGGCCGGCCATTTTTGGGTAATCGGGAACGTGGACAGATCAGTCATCAGTAGCCTCCATCGCCTAAGAAAGGGTTGAGCATAATCCAGGATTGGTGCTCACAGGTTGCGATCTTTTCGCGTTATCGAAACCGCTGATGATGACGATCAAAAGATGTCAGCCTTCGCCAACGCGTCTACGTGTAGGGTGTCCATAAATTCGCAACATCTTGTCGATAACCTTGACTGCACGCTGTTGAAGGTTATCGATAAAGTGCCGCGCACTCGCCGGTATCGAACCAAACAGGCTCAGAGGACTCTGAGAAATGCCCTTTCGGACACGGACCGGCCCAACGACATGGAAAACACCCGAAGCTGGGAGCTGGTGGTGTAAAGGTTTGTCAGCCTTAACTGAATGCGCTGAAGATCCCTTATTCACATGATGAACCTGTCCAGATTCGCCAAACGCTTCAAACACCGTGCGTATGTTTTTCTGCCGGCGCTGCTGGCGGCGAGCGCGTTGTTTTTGTCGTTGGAGTCCAGCGAAAGCCGCGCCCAACCGGCGGACGGCACTCAGACCCTGGTGTTCCTGCGTCACGCAGAAAAACCCGAAGGAGGTCTGGGCCAGCTCAATTGCCAGGGCCTCAACCGCGCCATCGACCTGGCCACCTTGTTGCCGGAAAAATTCGGCAAGGCCAACTACGTGTTTGCCGCCAACCCGACGCGCAACGTCGAGGAAGGCGAACTGGACAATTCCTACAGTTACATCCGTCCCCTGATGACCATCAGCCCCAGCGCGATCAAGCTCGGCTTGCCGGTCAACATCAAGTTCTCGGCCAACGATACCAGCGACCTGGCGGACGAATTGCTCCACGACAAGTACCACAACTCCATCATCTACACCGCCTGGTCCCACGGCTATCTGCCCGAGTTGATCAACAAAGTCGCTGGAGATGCAGTCGGCAAGAAACAGAACATCACCGAGGACTGGGAGTCCAGCGACTTCGATTCGGTGTACGTACTGACCCTGACCTGGCACAACGGCAAGGCCAGTCTCGTCAGTCACAGTTACAAACAAGGCCTGGATAACGGCTCTCAGACTTGTCCGACCTAAGCGGTCGACAACTTCCCACGCGCGGTGAAGACCACGGCAGTCAAGGGGCGGGCTATCATGTATCCAACTCTCCCTTGTCTGGACTCTCTCCATGTCACTCTCTTCCGCAGCTGTCCCCGCCCGGGGTTGGTCGTTCTGGTGGAAACCCGCTCTTTTCGTCCTGGTCGCCTGTATCGGCCTCTATTACGTCAAGTGGTCGCCCTACTACCTGAAAGCCTTCATCGCCGCTGACAACCACAGCATCGGCGCCTCCATCCTCAACGACGAACAGACCGCGCCGCTGGCCGCTGCCCTGACCTATGCCAAGGTGTATTTCCTGGCGATCTGGAAAGCCGCCGTACTGGCGGTGATTCTCGGTTCCCTCCTGCAAGTGTTGATTCCACGGGACTGGCTGTTGCGCCTGTTCGGTCGCGCCAGCTTCGCGTCGACCCTGCGCGGCGGCCTGTTCGCCCTGCCGGGGATGATGTGCTCGTGCTGCGCCGCCCCGGTGGCCGCGAGCATGCGACGCTCGAATGTCTCGGTTGGCGCAGCACTGGCCTTCTGGATTGGCAACCCGGTGCTCAACCCGGCGACCCTGGTGTTCATGGGATTTGTGCTGGGTTGGGGGTTCACGGCGTTGCGCCTGGTTGCAGGGATTGTGCTGGTGTTCGGGGTGTCGATGGTCGCTCAGCGCATCAGTGGTCCGGAAACACTGCCTGAAGCGGCTGTCGAGGCGGTCGCCGAAGCCAGCGAGAAAGACACGCAACCCTTCCTGACGCGCTGGGGTAAAACCCTGTGGCAGTTGTTCTGGAGCACTATTCCGGTTTACATCGTGGCGGTCATGGTGCTGGGCGCGGTGCGGGTCTGGGTGTTTCCGCATATTGACGGGGCCATGGCCAACAGCCTGCTCTGGCTGGTGCCGCTGGCGATCATCGGCACGTTGTTTGTGATTCCGACCGCGGCGGAAATCCCGATCGTGCAAACCATGATGACCTTGGGCATGGGCATCGCCCCGGCCGTGGCGTTGCTGATGACCCTGCCGAGCATCAGCCTGCCGTCACTGCTGATGCTACGCAAGGATTTCGATGCCCGGGTGCTGGTGAGCGTGGCGCTGATGACCATGGGCGTTGGAGTGGTTAGCGGGTTGATCGGGGCTGCTTTGCTCTAAGATACTTGGCGCCTGCAAGTGCCTCTTCGCGAGCAAGCTCGCTCCCACAGTGGATCCTGGTGGTACACGATATTTGTGTTCACTGAAGATCTAATGTGGGAGCGAGCTTGCTCGCGATGGGGCCGGAAAAGACAATTCACCCTCGCTGGTTCACCCGCTCCCGCAGGTATTCAAGAACCGCCGCCTTCTCCCCGGCAAACTCAATCCGCGCCCCTTTCTTCTCCCGCTGAAACGCATACATCGGGTCGTAATACTCACGTAGCAACCCTTCGATCCAGCCCCGATGCAGGTCCACTGCGCCGCTTCGGCCCTGCTCCGCCAAGGCCTCTTCCATCACTATCAGCATCCGCCGATGGCGCTCGCCACCCAGGCGCTTCTGCACGTTGTTGAGGCTTTCCAGCAAGCGCTCGGAAAACCGCGCAAAGCCTTCATCGCCATGCACGCCAATGAACTCGGCACACAAGTCCACCACGTAGTCGCGCAATATCCGTTCGACGCGGCCCTCAAGGCTGTCTTCCAGCCAGACCATTGAAAATTGCTGCATGCCCTGATACAGCGGCAACGGCAAGGCGCAACTGCCGACCGCCCGGCTCTCGTCTTCCAGTACAAACTGCTCGATGCCGTGGGCACGCTTCTTCAGGACATCCACTGCCAGACGGTTTTCGAAATCGATGTTGGACGGTTGCCCGGTCGCGCGCTTTCCGAAGCTGGAGCCGCGGTGATTGGCGTGGCCCTCTAGGTCAAGACCATTGCTCAACTGCGTCAGCACCTCTGTCTTGCCGGTGCCGGTCATCCCACCCAACAAGACAAAATCGCACTGGGCGACCGCCTGATCGAGCGTGTCCAACAAGAAAGTGCGCATGGCCTTGTAGCCGCCACCCACCCGAGGATAGTCAATGCCAGTCTCGTCCTTGAGCCACTGCTGGACGATCTGCGAGCGCAAACCGCCGCGAAAACAATACAAATACCCCTCAGGGTGCATCCGGGCAAAATCGGCCCAGGCCTGGATGCGCTCAGCCTTGATCTCGCCGGACACCAGTTGATGCCCCAGCGTAATGGCGGCCTGCTGCCCGTGCTGCTTGTAGCAGGTGCCGATGCGCTGGCGCTCGCTGTCATTCATCAGCGGCAGGTTGACCACGCCGGGGAATGAACCCTTGCTGAATTCCACCGGCGCGCGGGCATCCATCATCGGTCGGTCGTTGAGAAAGATCTCGCGGTAATCGGTGAAGTCGATCGACATCAAAACACCTCAACCGCGTGTGTCTGTCGCTCAACCAGTTCACCGATCGGTTCCAGGTTCAGGCCCAGTTCCGCCGCCACCGCAAGGAACCGTTCATTGCCCTCGGGCGTGACCGCAATCAGCAGGCCACCACTGGTCTGCGGATCGCACAGCACGCGTTTGTGCAATTCCTGAAGACGTCCCAGTTTGCTGGCGTAACTGTCGAAATTGCGCAGTGTCCCGCCCGGCACGCAGCCCTGCTCGAGGTAATACTCGACACCCGGCAGACGTGGCACACGGTTGTATTCGATGCGGGCGGTCAGTTGGCTGCCGTCGGCCATTTCCACCAGGTGCCCCAGCAGACCAAACCCGGTGACGTCAGTCATCGCGGTCACGCCGTCAAGCTTGCCGAAACGGCTGCCGGGTTTGTTCAGGGTGCACATCCAGTCGCGGGCCAGGCCAATGTCGGCGGTGCGCAACTTGCCCTTCTTCTCGGCGGTGGTGAGGATGCCGATGCCCAGCGGCTTGGTCAGATAGAGCAGACAACCAGCCGTAGCCGTGTCGTTGCGCTTCATGTGGCGTTTTTCCACCAGACCGGTCACGGCCAGGCCGAAGATCGGCTCCGGTGCATCGATGGAGTGCCCACCCGCCAGCGGGATCCCGGCCTCGTCGCAGACCGAGCGGCCGCCGCGAATCACTTCACGGGCAATTTCCGGCGCCAGCACATTCACCGGCCAGCCGAGAATCGCAATGGCCATCAACGGGTCGCCGCCCATGGCATAAATGTCGCTGATGGCATTGGTGGCGGCGATGCGGCCGAAGTCGAACGGGTCGTCGACGATGGGCATGAAGAAATCCGTGGTCGAGACCACGCCGCGTTCTTCATCAATGGCGTACACCGCCGCGTCATCGCGCGAGGCGTTGCCGACCCAGAGTTTGGGGTCGAGGTTCTGCGCCCCGCTGCCGGCCAGAATCACTTCCAGAACCTGAGGCGAGATTTTGCAACCACATCCTGCGCCGTGGCTGTATTGGGTCAGACGAATCGGCTCGCTCATGGGGTGCACCTTATGGGATCAATGCGGCCGATTCTAGCAGACGAGATTGATGGCGACTGTGCCGGCCCCATCGTCGGAACGCCGCCCGAAGGGGCCGGTACAACCAGCATCAGTGTCAGTTATGGCAACAGAATCACCTTGTCACCAGCCCCCTGATTCACTTCCGAGTACCGCTCAAGGCCTTCCGCCAGCGGTGATTCAAACAACCCCTCGGGCAACGGCAACAAATCCTGATCAAAGAACTTACCGAAGTGATCGAGCATCGCTGCACACGCCTGAACCCCATACAGCAACGAATTGATCCCCACCACTGAGCCGCCCTTGCGATACAGCGCGAGGGCCGGCAGTTGCACCATGCCGTCTACCGGCGCGGCGATGATGGCGATGCGGCCGAAGGTGGCCAGGGCCGCGACCGAGGCCGGGAGCCAGAAGCCGGTGGTGTCGAAAATCACGTCGGCGCCGCCGCTGTACACGGCGTTCACCTGGGCGCCCAAGTCCTCGGGTTTATCCAGTTGCAGGGTCTGAAAGCCCTGAGCCTGCAACTCCTTGACCTGTTCCGGTCGCCGCGCCGCCGCCAGCACCTGGGCGCCGCGTACCTTGGCCAGCGCCAACGCCGCGCTGCCCACCGCCCCGCCGCCGATCACCAATAACCGCGTTTGCGCCGTCACCAGGCTGCGCTCCAACGCATCCCACGCCGTGGTATAGGGCACGCCGAGGCTCGCGGCCTGGGCAAAACTCAGGTGGGTTGGCTTGAGCGCCACGCCGTTCGCCGGCAGCTTGACGAATTGCGCATGGGAGCCGTCGGCAAAGAACCCCAGCTCACGCCCGGTGCCCCAGACTTCCTGGCCGATCAATGCCTGCGGTCCTTCAACCACGACACCGGCAAAATCGCGACCGGGAATCCTTGGCAATGTGGTGTAGGGGAAACGTCCCAGGACGTTCTTCACATCGCTGGGGTTGAGGCCAGCGGCCTTGATCTGCACCAACACTTCATCGGCGCCGGGAACAGGAGTTGGCACGTCAACGTAGCGCAAGGCCGAGAGGTCACCTGTTTTGTCGAACTGCAATGCTTTCATGAGCGTTTCCATCGAAAAATGAACGATTCAGGAGATCCATCCAGCGACCAATTGCCGGCCCATGGGCCACAACTTTTCACCGGCCAGCATGCCGAGCAGCCCGACCAGCGCGATGGCCGGTGGTGCGGGGGAACGAAAGTCCAGTGCGCCGTAGAGCAAACCGACGCCCAGACCGATGACCAGCGAGATGAGGTAGCTCATGGCGGACTCCGTGGGCAATGAAGACAGGCCCAAAGTCTAGTGCGAGGTGACAGTGGGCACCGGCCAAGTGCTTCTGAATTTCGGCCAAACCCGCAATGCCGGCTGCTAGGGGTCGCGGTTATGGCTGGAAAATTGTGAAGGCGCGACACCCAGCTCCCGGCGGAACATGTCACTGAAACTGCTCGGCGAATAGCCCAGCTCGCGGGCGATTGCGCTGACCGGCACGCCCTGAATCAGCTCGGCAACCGCCGTCGCCAACTGCACCTGTCGTCGCCACTCGGCGAAGCCCATGCCCAGACCGTCCTTGAACAAGCGCGCCAGGGTGCGCACGCTGGCGCCGGTGTTTTCAGCGTGTTGTTCGAACGGGATGTCCAGTGAGGGTACGGCCATGACCGCCTGACAGAGGCTCATCAGGCGTCGGTCGGAATCATCGGGCAATGGGATTTTCAACAGAGAGCGCCTGGCTCGTCTAAGCTCCAGCAGCGCCAGGCCGACCAGCGCTTCGTAATACTCGGGCGCACTTTCGTTGCCCTGCTCGACCAAGCCCAGGATCAATTCACGCAGCAAGCCGCCGACTTCGATGACCTGGACCGTATTGTCCAGCGTGGCGGCCAGGGACGGCCGCAGATAGATGTTGCGCATCTGCAGGTCCGACACCACACGAATCCCGTGAGGTACGCCCGGCGGTAGCCATACCGCCCGTTGCGGCGGCACCACCAACGCCTCGTGAGGCGTTTCAACCCACATCACCCCGCTCATTGCATACAGCAATTGGCCCCAGACATGTTCGTGCGGCTCGATAAAAAGGCCACGCGGATAGGTGCGCGCCAGCGGTTGCACGGGCACATCGGTGTCACTCAGGTCAGGGGGCGCGGCAAGGGCCATGGGACAGCAATCATTGAGGTTTTCAGGTCATGCATGGTAACCAGCCCACGGCCTTGTCGCCACTGGCCGCCGCCGTCTGACAATAAGACTGAATTTTCCGTAACCCCAACGATCCTTCTATTACCACAGGGAGGAATACGGGCTTTATGAACAACGCAAAACTATTCGTCATTGAATACACCCTTCATGGCGTCCCCAAGTCATTCATCATCCGCCTGGACAAGATGAACAACGCGGAGGCCTGGCATTGGGCGAGCTGCGACGCCGGAGTGGGCAGAATCCCGCGATTCGGCCGCGAGAAGGTGCAAAAGACCAGCAAACCGATGGCGGAAAAGTTCGGGGTCGAGAATGTGAAGTGGCGGCCGGCGAGTTAATGAAATGGGGCCTGATCAGGCCCCATTATTTTGCAATGCACTACTTCCCGTGAGCACACTTGCAGCCCTTGCTGGAGCATGCTTCGCCATGTTCATGGTGCTTGGCGCAGGCCTCGCAGCAATAGTGTTTACCGTGGCGCGCTATCGGATGCTCGCCCAGCTTGCATGAGCATTTGGGGCAATCGCAGATACTGTCACTATTGATCATGAGTCGGACTCCATTGATGTGGTCGTCGAGGTGCCGCACAGGCGGCCCGTCTTACCAGTGTAGGAGTTTGTGTCAGGCCTGCCGTGTGCTGCTGCGATACATGAACACCAACGCCAGCCCCAGGCACACCATCGCCACGATCCGGCTGTTCGACAGTTCGATGGCCGGATTGCCCAGCCAGCCGAAATTGTCGATCAGCATGCCCATGCCGAGTTGCCCGACAATCACCGCCACGGTCGCCACCGCCGTGCCGATCCTTGGCACCGCGCCGACCATGACCATCATGTACACCACGCCGAACAGTGCGCCGCTGAGCTGCCACTTCGGCACGTCCAGCAAACTCACGGCCTGTGCCGGCTCGAAAAACAGGATCAGCAGCCCGGTCACCACCGCCCCCACCACGAAGGTCAGCAAACTGCTGCGCAACACACCGACCGTTTCGCCCAAACGGCCATTGATCGCCGCCTGCACACTCAACACCGCACCGGCCGCGACGATCACGGCCAACAAAATAATCAGATTCATCATCAACCCCGAGCGATCAGAACAAGTGCCACGACAATCAACAGCAAGGCCAGCCAGCGTTCACCGTTGACCTTTTTGCGACGGGTACCGAACCAGCCGAAGTGGTCGATCAGCACGCTTTTGCCAACCTGTCCGCAGAGGATCGCGATCATGGTCATCGCAATGCCGATGTGTGGGGTGGCCAGGGTCAGCACCACCACGTAAATCGGCCCGAGAAAGCCGCCGATCAATTGCCAGCGCGGCAACGTGTTCAACGCCGGGCCGTGTTGCGGGCCGCTGAACAACAGCAGCAAAAACAGAATCGCCGAGCCAACCCCGAAAATGCTCAACGTCGCCCACAAATGCCCGACCTGAACCCCGAGCGGCCCGAGCAACCCGGCCTCCACGGAAAGGCCCATGCCGGCGAGGATCACCAGCGGCAGCAGCAATAGCCGCAGGCCGGGTTTGGTCGCGGGTGTGGCCGCGGTGTCGATTGAAGACGCTTGCATAAGGGCAACCTATTCGTGATCAGTTGTGGCGGAGATCCTGTAGGAGCCGGGCTTGCCCGCGATGAGGCCGTATCAGTGAATATCGATGTGACTGACAGACCGCCATCGCGGGCAAGTCGGATCGCCGCACCGCCAGCTCCTACAGGTTCAGCGATGCTCATTATCCGGTGGCAGAGCTTTGCGATAAATGGGAGCATCCTGACAACACTTTTGCGTAAACCGCACAGCAGGACGAACCATGCACGGTCTCAATGAACTCGGATTCAAGGCACTTCGGCTGTTTGTCGCCGTGCTCGACTACGGCAGTTTTTCCGAAGTGGCACGGCGCGAAGGTCTGGCGCCCTCTTCGATTTCCCGGCAGATCCAGCTGATGGAACAAGCGCTGAACCAGCAATTGCTCTACCGCCATACCCGCGCGGTCACGCCCACCGAAGCCGGGCGCATGCTCGGCCATCATGCGCGACTGGTGCTGGTGCAACTGGAAGAAGCCGAGCAAGCCTTGCAGGAACAGCAAAGCGAACCCAGCGGGCTGGTGCGAATCAACGCCCCGGTGGTGTTCGGCCAACGGCACCTGACGCCATGGCTGGGGCAATTGTGCGAGCGCTATCCGAAGCTGCAACTGGATATCCAGCAAACCGACCACTACATCGACCCGCTGCAAGAAGGCGCTGACTTGCTGTTTCGCATCGGGCCACTGCACGACTCCAGCATGCAGGCACGGATCCTCGCGTCGCACCGGTTTCAAGTCGCTGCCAGCCCGGCCTACCTCAAACGCCACGGCACGCCGCAGCATCCTGAAGATCTGGCGGCACACCAATGCCTGGCCTACAAAGGCGCGACCGGCCTGCAACGCTGGTTTTTCCGCCAGGATCAGCAGGACTGGACGCCCTACTCGGTCAAAGGGCCGATCACCGGCAACCACGCCGACACCCTGTTGCAAGCGGCGGAGCAAGGGTTGGGGCTGGTGATGTTTCCGTCGTGGTTGATTGGCGAGGCAGTGCGCGAAGGCACGCTGGTGCCGGTGCTGGGGGACTTTGAGGTATCCAACAGCCTTGAGCCGCAGCAGATTGCGGTGTTGTGGCCGGGCAGCCGACGGTTGTCGGTGAAGGTGCGGACGGTGATTGATTTCTTTGTGGAATGCTTTGGGCCTGTGCCGTATTGGGACAGGCCGTAGCGACCTGCCCTGCACGGTATACGATTACTCCGGCATGGAGCGAATGATATCGGCCAAATCTTCCTTGCTGATTTCGTTGGCCTTTACGGCCGCAGCGACATCTTCCTTGGATAGAGGAAAGCGCTTAAAAATTTCTTTCAACGTGTCTGCATCGACATTCGACACCCAAAGCGGATCGATAAAAGATCCGCCATATTCCGGCTTCATAGGCACTTCTTCGTGGGCTATAGCGCCCTTGTGATTTAAATAAACCACATAACGGTCATGTCCTTCGGGAAAGCTTTTGTCGTGATACAGCGTAGTGCCGAGGGGTAGCACGTAGTAATTTTCATCACCGTTTGGCCCTTCGATGAGAAGAGGCTCTTTCGTTTTAATCATTGCCCTATCAGGAGTTTTCGAAACGGCGTGAAGCGCTACACAGGCAATTACAGCCGTGCTTACCAACACCAACACGGCCCACCGGAAACCAAGCTTTATATTCGAAAACATCCTTTTTTTTCCTATCACGCCCCGAAACTCAGGCTCGATCATAGCCTGCAAGCGCGACTCAAACTTCTTTAAGTAACCAACTTTTCAACGAGGAGTTTGCGTCACTGTCAGTTCCAGAACATGCCTACAAGCAAAGCGGCCATTTCGGGCTTTTCGCCGATTGACTGCCCTGCCACCACTCCCTATCCTCGCACCTGTCACGACTCATTCGTGATCGGGTTTGACGGCCTGACATTCTTACGACGCGCATAGCCTTCCTTTGCTCGAGCACTTCTGTGCCCGCTCATTGCATATGGCGACTGTGCGTGGGGCACCTTCGGGTGCGCCGGGTTCGTGAGACCGGTCCGTCAACCTGCGCACAGTTGCCACCCTAATTCGTTTGACGGCGTTTTCGTGGCAGCTTTTCTGAACTTTCACGGAGCTCCACCCATGACGAATCCAACTACAAACTCCACCCCTTTCGCCCCCTGCGATCACGTAGACCACCACCTGTTCGCCGTTCAACCCGGCATCCCGCTACTCGACGCCCTTGAACACGCTTCGGTCTATCTCAGTTGCGCAGAAGCTCTCGCCCATCAAGCCCCTACCGCCACACGGCCGGAACATGGCGCATCGCTACGCTGGGCCAGCCAGCAAATGCTCGGCACCGCACGCTCATTGGTTCAAGCCTCCATCGACGGCATGCACGCGGCAAAATCAGAAGGTGATGCATGAACCCGCATATGCCGATGACCAACAACGAGAGTGATGTTCCGGTTTTACTTGTTTCCACTCAGGCACCGCTGGATGTCTTGCACAGCAATGCCGCCTCACGATTTCTGACTGTGACGCAGATGATGGAAAGCTTGGCGAGTCTGGACATAACCCGGGCCAAAGGGGCTGATGTGCAGCAATTGGCGAAGGCTGCGGCGATGTTGTTGCGCGATGGTTGTGATGTGATGGATGTCTTGGGACGACAGATTCGGGCTGCGGTGGTTTAGCCTCGTGGGAGCGAGCGTGCTCGCGATGAGGGCGGCACATCCAACATTGATGTTGGCTGACACTCCGCTATCGCGAGCAAGCTCGCTCCCACAGGTTATATGTGGTGTCAGATACGGAACTGGCCGACCAGTTTGCCGAGGCGCTGACCCAGGTCAGCCAGGCTGCGCGACGTCTGGGCGCCGAGTTGGGTTTCATCCGCCACGTTGTCCACGGCCACTGCAATCTGATGCACGCTGCGGTTGATCTCTTCGGCCACCGCCGTTTGCTCCTCCGCGGCGCTGGCGATTTGCGCGTTCATCGAGTTGATGGTGCCAATCAACTGCGCCATGGTGTCCAGCGAGGCGCCCGCCTCGTTGGCCTGCGCGGACGTGCCGTCGCCGGCTTCGCTGGAACGGCGCATGGCTTCCACCGCCGATTGAGTGCCGGCCTGCAAGCGGTCGATCATGCTCTGGATTTCCTGGGTGCTGATCTGCGTGCGACTGGCCAGCGCCCGAACCTCATCAGCCACCACCGCAAATCCACGGCCCGCTTCACCGGCGCGTGCCGCTTCAATCGCAGCGTTGAGCGCCAACAGGTTGGTCTGATCGGCAATCGAACGGATCACCCCGAGGACGCTGACAATCGATGACACGTCTTTTTGCAGGCTGTCCAGGGACACGCCGCTGCTGCGGATGTCGTCCACCAGTGCATGAATCTTGACGATACTGCCCGCCACCACGCGCTTGGCGGCCTGACCTTCTTCGTCGGTCTGCTGTGCTGCGACGGCTGCGTTTTGTGCACTTTTCGCCACTTCCTGCGCCGCCGCCGACATTTCGTTGATCGCTGTAGCGACCTGATCCGTCTCGTGACGCTGACGCTCCATGGCCTGGTCCGAACGCTGGGCCTGATCGGACACCTGGTTCACCAGCCCGGTCAGTTGCGTGGTCATTTCAGTGATCTGGCGCACCAGGCTGTGGATCTTGTCCACAAAGCGGTTGAACGAGCCGGCCAGTTCACCGAGTTCGTCCTGGCTGGTGATGGTCAGGCGACGGGTCAGGTCGCCCTCGCCCGCCGCAATGTCATCAAGGTTGGCTTTCATCAGGTTCAGCGGGCGCAGGATGGTGTTGGCCAGCAGCATACCGACGGCCGCGATCACCAGCAGCACCACCACGGCAATCCCGACGATGCTCAGCACCACGCCTTCCATCCGGTCCTGAACCTTGGCCTCTACCAGAGCGACTTGCGCTTCAATGCCGTCAAGGTTGACCGAGGTACCCACGGCCATGTCCCACTTCGACAGGTATTCGGTGTAACCGAGTTTAGGCACCAGCACCTGGGTGTTGCCGGGCAGTGGCGAGCTGTATTGCAGGTAGTGAGTCCCGTCCTTGGCGACTTTCACCAGGTCACGGTTGACGTAGACGCCGTTCGGATCGCGGTTATCCTTGAAGCTCTGGCCCACGCCTTCGGGGCTGTTGGCCTTGAACAGGCGAACCGTGTTGGAGTCGTAGCCGAAGAAGTAGCCTTCCTTGCCGTAGGTGATGCCCGACAGCAACTTGATCACCTGCGCCCGAGCGGCGTCATCGCCGGGGGTGGCCGCGTCGTAGAGCGGTTTGATGGTGGTCATGGCCACGGCCACGTAGCTTTGCAGAGTGGCCTTGGCATCGCTGAGCAGGCGCTGACGCGTTTCCTCGACTTCCTTGTGCGCCTGTTCCTGAAGCACGAACAGCGTGGTCAGGCTGATAACCAGGGCAAAGAGCAACACCGGGAGAACGGCAAGGGACAGGACTTTAGCCTTCAGGCTCATGCGCATGACGGTTCACTCTTTTGGTTTTGTTGGCGTGGTTAAAGGCTTTAACGGCACGCCGGGCCAAAAGTTGAGCTACCGGGCAATGAGGTCCCTTGTAGGAGTGAGCCTGCTCGCGATGACGGCAGCACATCCAACATCGATGTGACAGACATACCGCTATCGCGAGCAGGCTCACTCCTACATTTGATCGGTGGTGTTTACAAAACCATCGCGGCGACCCAACCAAACGCCAGCAGCGGCAGGTTGTAGTGCAGGAACGTCGGGACCACGGTGTCCCAGATGTGGTGATGCTGGCCGTCGATGTTCAAGCCCGAGGTCGGTCCCAGCGTCGAGTCCGAGGCTGGCGAGCCGGCGTCACCCAAGGCGCCGGCCGTGCCGACGATGCAGACGATGGCCAGCGGGCTGAAACCCAGCTGCACGCACAGCGGCACGAAAATCGCCGCCAGGATCGGCACGGTGGAGAACGACGAACCGATGCCCATGGTCACCAGCAACCCCACCAGTAACATCAATAAGGCGCCGACGCCCTTGCTGTGGTTGATCCACGAAGCCGAGGACTCCACCAGCGTCTGCACTTGGCCGGTGGCTTTCATCACCTCGGCAAACCCGGACGCGGCGATCATGATGAAGCCGATCATCGCCATCATCTTCATGCCTTCGGTGAACAGGTCGTCGGTTTCGCGCCATTTCACAATGCCCGACACCGAGAAAATCAGGAACCCGGCCAGGGCGCCGATGATCATCGAGTCCAGCAACAACTGAATAATGAAGGCCGCCACGATGGCCACGCCGGCTACCATCAGGCTCAACGGGTTGTACTGCACCGCCACCTGTTCGACTTGCTCGATTTTTTCCAGGTCGTAGACGCGCTTCTTGCGGTAGCTGAAAAACGCCACCGCCAGGCCAAACACCATGCCCAGCGCCGGGATGCCCATGGCGTGAGTGACGTTGATGCCGCTGATGTCCACACCGCTGCGGGCGACGTTGGCCAGCAGAATTTCGTTGAGGAAAATGTTGCCGAACCCCACCGGCAGAAACATGTACGGGGTAATCAAACCGAAGGTCATCACGCAGGCAATCAACCGGCGATCCAGTTGCAGCTTGGTCAGCACGTATAAAAGCGGCGGCACCAGCAATGGGATAAAGGCGATATGTATCGGCAGAATGTTCTGCGAAGCAATGGCCACCACCCACAGCAAACCGATCAGCAGCCACTTGACCTGACCGCCACCGCTGGCGTGTTGCCGATCGACCATCGCCAGGGCCTTGTCCGCCAGGGCATGGGCCATGCCGGACTTGGCAATCGCCACGGCGAACGCGCCGAGCAAGGCATAGGACAACGCCACTGTCGCGCCGCCGCCGAGGCCACTGTTGAAGGCTTTGAGCGTGGCGTCGATACCCAGGCCACCGGTCAGGCCACCCACCAACGCGCCGACAATCAGCGCGATCACTACGTGCACGCGGGACAGGCTGAGGATCAGCATGATGCCGACCGCAGCAATTACAGCATTAATCATCGTTACCTCAAGGCACGCGAAATGAACTCAGCCGGCAGTCTGCAAAGAGCCGCCAGCGGATTAAGTCATGGGTTTTATTAGAGGGCGCGCACTGTGCCGCAGCACCGGCGCCTTGTCAAAGCCAACACTGCCCCATATTGCCGCTGGCAACCCCCTGGCAGGCTCAATCCTGCGAGGGCTGCGGTTGTTGCTACAAATTTTGTTTCGTTTCTTATTTGAGCGCATGGATAAAGAAAGCCGGATCACGGCCGCTACAGTGCAAAGTCTCAGATATTTATCGAATAAAGGACCTCTCCATGTCACTTAGACAACTTTCCATCCAATGGAAAATTACCCTGCTGGCCGGGCTTTGCCTGGCCGGCATCGTGACCCTGCTGGTGGGTCTTTCGCTGTACCGCATGGAGCACAGCTCCGAGATGGTGAAAGCCTCAAGCATGGAGATGCTTACCGAAGCCGCCCAGGCGCGGATCGAATCCCAGGGTGAAAACCAGGCCCTGCTGATTCGCCAGCAGTTCATGGACGCCTATCAATATGGTCACGGCTTCTCGCGTCAGGTGCTGTTCCTGCGCGATCAGGCGGAAAAGCGCTTTCTCGACGCGTTCGACCTGCGCGAAGACCTGACCCGCCAGGTCAAGTCGGCGCTGCAAGCCAACCCGGAGCTGCTCGGCCTGTCGCTGGTGTTCGAAGCCAATGCGCTGGACGGCAAGGACGAACTGTTCACCGGCCAGGCGGAACTGGGCAGCAACGACAAGGGCCGTTTCGCCCTTTACTGGTCGCAGCCGACACCGGGCAAGGTCACCTCCATGGCGCTGCCGGAAAGTGACATGGCCGACACCAGCACCGGCCCCAGCGGCGAACCCGCCAACGCCTGGTTCACCTGCCCGCGCACTTCGCTCAAACCGTGCGTGATCGAACCGTACTTCTACGTGATCGACGGCCAGAACGTGCTGATGACCAGCATCGTGTTTCCGCTGATGGTCAACGGCAAAGTGATCGCCTCGCTGTCGGTGGACATTAACCTCAACAGCCTGCAGGCGATGAGTCAGGGCGCGAGCAAAAAACTCTATGACGGCCAGACCAATGTCAGCATCCTCAGTCCGGTCGGTTTGCTCGCCGGCTACAGCGCCGACGCCAGCAAACTCAGCCAGCGCCTGGACGCCGTGGACACGGCCAACGGCGCCGAGCTGATCCGCATGCTCGCCAGCAGCAGCAAAACCGAAAGCCTGCACAACGATCACCAATTGAAAGTGCTGGCGCCGTTCCAGCCGATTCCCGGAGGTAAATCCTGGGGCGTGCTGCTCGACGTGCCGGAAAAAGTCCTGGTCGGCCCGGCTGAGATACTGAAAAAACAACTCGACGACAGCAACACCACCGGCACCCTGGTCGAGCTCAGCCTCGGCGTGCTGGCGGCGTTGATCGGCCTGTTGCTGGTGTGGCTGATGGCCCGCAGCGTGACCAAACCGATCCTCGGTGTGGCGCACATGCTGGAAGACATCGCCAGCGGCGAAGGCGACCTGACACGGCGCCTGGCCTATGACAAAAAGGACGAACTGGGCCAGTTGGCCGGCTGGTTCAACCGTTTCCTCGACAAGCTGCAACCGATCATCGCCGAGGTCAAACGCTCGGTGCAGGACGCGCGCAGCACCGCGGACCAGTCGTCCGCTATCGCCACCCAGACCAGCGCCGGCATGGAGCAGCAATACCGGCAGGTCGATCAGGTCGCCACCGCGTCCCACGAAATGAGCGCCACCGCCCAGGACGTTGCCCGCAGCGCCGCGCAAGCCGCGCAGGCGGCCAAGGATGCGGATCAGGCGACTCGCCGCGGTTTGACCGTGATCGACCAGACCACCACCAGCATCGACCACCTCGCCGCCGACATGAGCGCGGCCATGGTGCAGGTCGAAGGGCTGGCGGCGAACAGCGAGAAAATCGGTTCGGTGCTGGAAGTGATTCGCGCGATTGCCGAACAAACCAACCTGTTGGCCCTCAACGCCGCCATCGAAGCCGCCCGTGCCGGTGAAGCCGGACGCGGTTTTGCCGTGGTCGCCGATGAAGTGCGCAACCTCGCGCGCCGCACTCAGGAGTCTGTCGAGGAAACCCGTCTGGTGATCGAGCAATTGCAGAGCGGCACCCAGGACGTGGTCGGTTCGATGAACAAGAGCCATCGTCAGGCTCAGGGCAGTGTCGAGCAGGTCAGCCAGGCCGTGACCGCGCTGCGCCAGATCGGCGATGCGGTGACGGTGATCAGCGACATGAACCTGCAGATTGCATCAGCGGCGGAAGAACAGAGCGCAGTGGCTGAAGAGATCAACAACAACGTGGCGACGATTCGCGACGTGACGGAATCGCTGTCGGGGCAGGCAAACGAATCGGCGCGGGTGAGCCAGTCGCTGAACAGCCTGGCGAATCAGCAGCAGAGCTTGATGGATCAGTTCCGGGTCTGACCCGGTTACTGCGTCCGCTGAAGATCAAAATGTAGGAGCGGGCTTGCTCGCGAAGGCGGTGTGTCAGATCACAGAGATGTCGACTGATGCACCGCATTCGCGAGCAAGCCCGCTCCCACATGTGATGTTCGGTGGGTCTGGGATTGAGGTCAGCGCTTGGGGAGTTCGATCACGACCTTCAACCCGCCCCACTCGCTCTCGTCCAAGCGCAGCACCCCGCCCCACGTGTCGACGATGTCGCGCACAATCCCCAGCCCCAACCCGTGCCCATCGGTTTGTTCATCCAGTCGCGTACCGCGACTGAACACCTGAGCCCGCTGGTCTTCGGGAATCCCCGGCCCATCGTCTTCGACGCTCAACTCAAACCCGCCCGCCGTCTCGCTCACGCTCAAACGAACCTCGGCATCCGCCCATTTGCAGGCGTTATCGAGTAAGTTACCGAGCAGTTCAAGCAAGTCCTCACGGTCCCACGGCAATTGCAAACCGGCCGGTGCGCGGTAGCTGAGCGCCAGGTGTTCGCCATGAATCATGTTCAACGTTGCCAACAGCCCCGGCAGTTCCCCATCACCATCAAACAACGCCCCCGGCAGCGCGTCGCCGGACAATCGGGCGCGGTTGAGTTCGCGGTTGAGGCGTTGCTGGACCTGTTCCAGCTGCGCCTTGAGGACTTTACGCAACTCGGGATGCGCGTCGAACTTTTCACTGGAGGCGAGGCTCAACAGCACCGCCAGCGGGGTTTTCAAGGCATGCCCGAGGTTCCCCAAGGCATTGCGCGAACGCTTGAGGCTGTCTTCGGTGTGCGCAAGCAAATGGTTGATCTGCGCCACCAGCGGCTCGAGTTCCACCGGCACCTGATCATCCAGTTGCGAGCGCTGGCCTTGTTGCAGCTGGGCGATCTGTTCGCGGGCCTTTTCCAGCGGGCGCAACGCGCGGCGCACGGTGATGCGTTGCAGCAGCAAAATCAGCAGCAAGCCGGTCAGGCCCAACCCCAGCCCCACTTGCTGCATGCGCCTGAAGCTTTCGCGGACCGGGGTGTAATCCTGCGCGACGCTGATGGAGATGGATTGCCCGAGGCGTCGATAGTCGGAACGCAATACCAGCAACTGCTGCCCTTCCGGCCCCAATTGCAGGTTGCTGTGCAGGCCCGGATGCTCCAGTTGCGGCAGTTCCTGATCCCACAGCGAACGGGAGCGCCAGTGGTTATCGTCGAAGTCGATGCGAAAGTAATGCCCGGAGAACGGCCGTTGATAGGCCGGTGACAGGTGCCGCTCATCCAGTTGCAAACCTTGCGGGCCACGGACCAGCGCCACCAGCAGGTTTTCGCTGTCGTCGCGCAGCCCGGCTTCGAGGTAGCGCTGCAAACCCATTTCGAACAGCCACAGGCTGGTTTGCGCCAGCACCAGGCCAACGACGACCATGACGCTGATCAGTCCCAGGCTCAAGCGGCGCTGGATTGACCTCACTGAGCAGCCCCGCCGAACAGGTAACCCTGACCGCGACGGGTTTCGATCACGCTGCGACCGAGCTTGCGTCGCAGGTGGTTGACATGAACTTCCAGCACGTTGGAATCGCGCTCGGTTTCACCGTCGTAGAGGTGCTCGGCGAGGTGGCTTTTGGAGAGGATCTGTTCAGGGTGCAGCATGAAATAGCGCAGCAGGCGAAACTCGGCGGCGGTGAGCTGAATGTCGGCGCCGTCGCGGGTCACGCATTGACGGCCTTCGTCGAGATGCAGCCCGGCCGCCTTGAGTGTCGGCTGATTGGACTGGCCGTGGGAGCGGCGCAGCAGCGCCTGAACCCGCAGGTGCAATTCTTCCGGATGGAAAGGCTTGGTCAGGTAATCGTCGGCACCGGCCTTGAGACCTTCGATGCGCTCGGCCCAGGAGTCGCGAGCGGTGAGGATCAGCACCGGCGTCGACAATCCGCCTTCGCGCCATTGCGCCAATACCTCAAGCCCCGACAAACCCGGCAGTCCGAGGTCGAGGATGATCAAGTCGTAGGGCTCGCTGTTGCCCTGATAGACCGCATCACGACCGTCGGCCAGCCAATCCACCGCATAACCTTGACGGTTGAGGCCGGCCATCAATTCGTCCGCCAACGGCACGTGGTCTTCCACCAGCAGCAATCGCATCGGTCAATCTTCCTTGTCTTTCAGTAAACGGCCGCTGGCGGCCTCGATGTCCAGCTCGCGGACCACGCCCTCGTCGGTCAGCAACTCGACTTCATAGATGTAGACGTCGTGCTTTTCTTCCAGCTCGGCTTCCAGCAGTTTGGAGCGGGGATAACGATCCAGCGCCTGCTGCAGCAGTTGCTCCAGTGGCAGGATCACCCCCTGTTGACGCAGGCGCAGGGCTTCGTCCTGATCAAGGTCGCGGGCCGGAACCACCGAGCAAAACACCAGAAGCACCAGCGCTATGCGTGAAAATGAACGCACCTTCATTACGTATCCTGATGATCCTTGAGAACCTGGCCGCTGACAGCGTCTAATTCCAGATCCCACTCGATGCCCTGTGGGTCGCGCAGCTCAACCTGATAGATGTACTTGCCGTACTCTTCTTCCAGCTCGGTCTGGGTCACTTTTGAACCGGGATGTTTGGCCAGAGCCGTGGCATTGAGCTTCTCGAAAGACACAATGGTACCAGCGTCGCGCAGCCTCAGGGCTTCGTCGGGGCCGAGGTCGCGTGCGTGGGCGAGGCTGGCGGTCATGGCAATGATCGAGGCGGCGGACAGGGCAGTCAGGGTTTTCATGGGTGTCTCCGTATTTTTATGTGTTGCTTACGAAGGGCACCTTAGCGAGCTGAACTTAATTGAAACTGAATTGCCATCATGAAAGATGGCAACACGACATTGAAGGTTGACCCGATACCTGTAGGAGTGAGCCTGCTCGCGATAGCGGTGGATCAGTCGACACATGTATTAACTGACCCACAGCTATCGCGAGCAGGCTCACTCCTACAATGACCGTGTTGTCTGTTTATAATCTTGCGCTTGCCAACCATCGAGACCGGTATGACCGCCCTCCACATCAAGTTCCCTTCCCTGACGCTCAAGGCCGGCCCGCGTGCGTTGGCGCGTATTCGTAAAGACGGTTTGAGCGCCGCCGATGTCGGCACGCTGCCCGGTGCTGCCGGTGGCCCCAAGGCGTTGGGGATTCAAGGTCTGGACCTGGCGTTGTTTGGCGAATGGCTACCGACAGCACCGCGCGAACGCTCGCTGATTGGCGCCTCGGTCGGTTCCTGGCGCTTCGCCAGCGCCTGCCTGCCGGACGCCGCCGAAGGCATCCGCCGCCTCGGGCATTTGTACACCGAGCAGAACTTCGCCAAGGGCGTGACCATGGCGCAGATCAGCCAGAGCTCGCAGCGCATGCTCGATGAACTGCTCGACGGCCGCGACGCCTCGATCCTGAGCAACGCGAATTACCGGTTGAACATCATGGTGGTCAAAAGCCACGGCAACCTGGCCGACGATCATCGCGGCCGGCTGGGGCTGGCGTTAGGCTCAGTAATCGCCGACAACTTGCGCGGTCGCGCGCGGCTGTCGCGGCACTTCGAACGGCTGATCATCCACGACCCGCGCCTGGCCCCACCGGTCCATGCACTGAACGACTTCCCGTCGCGTTTCGTCGCGCTCAATGCCGGCAACCTGCGCCAGGCGCTGCTGGCTTCCGGTTCGATCCCGATGGTGATGGAAGGCGTGCGCGACTTGCCCGGCGCGGGTGCGGGGACGTTCCGCGATGGCGGTCTGCTCGACTACCACCTCGACCTGCCCTACAGCGGCAACGACATCGTGCTGTACCCGCATTTCACTGACCGGGTGATTCCCGGCTGGTTCGACAAGACCCTGCCGTGGCGTCGTGCCTGCCCTGCGCGCTTGCAGGACGTTCTGCTGCTGGCGCCGTCGAAGGAGTACTTGGCGCGCCTGCCCTACGGCAAACTGCCGGACCGTAACGACTTCAAACGCTTCATGGGCGATGCGCCGGCGCGGCAGAAATACTGGCGCGCCGCCATGGACGAAAGCCGTCGCCTCGGTGATGAGTTCCTCGAACTGGCCGCCAATGGTCGCCTCGGCGAGCGCTTGCTGACCCTTTAGTCAGTGTTTCGCCCGCAGCTCTGGTAAACTCGCCGCCTGCCCACATCGCCGCGGCGATCGCCACCTGACAGAGCTGAAATCACTGTGGAAATCTTCAAAGAGTTTACGTTCGAATCCGCCCACCGCCTGCCCCACGTACCGGAAGGCCACAAGTGCGGTCGCCTGCACGGTCACTCGTTCAAAGTGGCGATCCACTTGAGCGGCGACCTCGACCCGCACACCGGCTGGATTCGCGACTTCTCGGAAATCAAGGCGATCTTCAAGCCGCTTTACGAGCGGCTGGACCACAACTACTTGAACGACATTCCCGGCCTGGAAAACCCGACCAGCGAAGTGCTGGCCAAATTCATCTGGACTGAATTGAAGCCGCTGCTGCCGGAACTCAGCGCGATCCGCATCCACGAGACGTGCACCAGCGGCTGCATCTATCACGGCGAGTAATCCGTCCTAAAAGCCAACACAAATCCCCCTGTGGGAGCGGGCTTGCTCGCTCCCACATTGGGAATGCGTTTCGTCAGTGAGTATTCGAACAGCCTTCAGGGCTGTTTTTTTATGCCTATGCTTTTCCCCTCGCCCCCCGCCAAGAGGACACGCACATGGCTGACTGGCTGCTGGACCGCCAATACCGCTTCAACGGGCACCGGATTCGCTACGCCGTGCACGGTGACGGCCCGGCGTTGGTGTTCGTGCATGGCACACCCTTCTCTTCTTATGTGTGGCATCGCATTGCCCCGCACTTCATTGCCACGCACCGGGTGCATTACTTCGACCTGCTGGGCTATGGCCAATCGGAGAAAATCGAAGGCGACGTGTCGCTGGGTGTGCAGAACGAGTTGCTGGCGCATTTGCTCGATCACTGGGCCATCGAGCGGCCCGACGTGGTGGCCCACGATTTCGGTGGCGCCACCGCGTTGCGCACGCATCTGCTGAACGGCAAGAATTACCGCAGCCTGACATTGATCGACCCCGTAGCGCTGACACCTTGGGGCTCACCGTTCGTGCAGCATGTGCGCCAGCATGAAGCGGCGTTCAGTGGCGTGCCGGATTACATTCAACAAGCCATCGTGCCGGCCTACATTCGCGGCGCGATCAGGCGCGAAATGCCCGATGAAGAACTCTTGCCCTACGTGCAGCCCTGGCTGGGGGAGCGGGGGCAAGCGGCGTTTTATCGGCAGATTGCCCAGATGGACGAGCGTTATACCCGCGAGGCAGAAGGTTTGTACCCGACTGTTCGGTGCCCGGTGCAGATTCTGTGGGGCGAGGACGATCAGTGGATCCCCATCGAACGCGGACGGGCGCTGCATCAGCTGATACCGGGGTCGCAGTTTCATCCGATTCCCAATGCCGGGCATCTGGTGCAGGAAGATGCGCCTGAAGCCATCGTCGCGGCATTGCTGAAATTCCTGCCTCTGACTCAATGACTCCTACAAAGGGCTGTGTCGTGTTTCGTCACGCGGCACTGGCAAGGATCGCCACTGCCGCGCTAATTTAGAGTCATCAACCCAAAGGACTCGCCTCATGCTCATCATCAACGCCCGCCTGCGCAATCAAGAAGGCCTGCATGAGTTGCACCTGGAAGACGGCCTGATTCGCACCATCGCCCGACAGACCGAAGCCCCGACCCTGGGCCCCGAGGACCTGGACGCCGGTGGCAATCTGGTGGTGCCGCCCTTCGTCGAGCCGCACATTCACCTCGACGCCACGCTGACCGCCGGCGAGCCGCGCTGGAACATGAGCGGCACGCTGTTCGAAGGCATCGAGTGCTGGGGCGAGCGCAAGGTCACGATCACCGAGGAAGACACCAGGACACGCGCCAAGAAAACCATCCAGACCCTCGCCGCCCACGGTATCCAGCATGTGCGCACCCACGTCGACGTCACCGACCCGCAGTTGACCGCGCTCAAGGCGATGCTCGAGGTGCGCGAAGAAAGCCGGCACCTGATCGACATGCAAATCGTCGCGTTCCCGCAGGAAGGCATCGAGTCGTTTCGCAATGGCCGCGAATTGATGGAAGAAGCGATCCGCATGGGCGCCGATGTGGTCGGCGGCATTCCGCACTTTGAGTACACCCGCGATCAGGGCGTGAGTTCAGTGAAGTTCCTGATGGACTTGGCCGAGCGCACCGGTTGCCTGGTAGACGTGCATTGCGACGAAACCGACGACCCGCATTCACGCTTCCTCGAAGTGCTGGCCGAAGAGGCGCGCAGCCGCGGCATGGGTTCGCGGGTCACCGCCAGCCACACCACGGCGATGGGTTCTTATGACAACGCTTACTGCGCCAAACTGTTCCGCTTGCTCGGGCATTCCGGCATCAGTTTTGTCTCCTGCCCCACTGAAAGTATTCATCTGCAAGGACGCTTCGACAATTTCCCGAAACGCCGTGGCGTGACCCGGGTCAACGAGCTGCTCGAAGCGGGGATGAACGTGTGTTTCGGCCAGGACTCGATCGTTGACCCGTGGTATCCGCTGGGTAATGGCAACATTCTGCGAGTGCTCGAAGCGGGACTGCACATCTGCCACATGCTCGGTTACCGTAACCTGCAAAGTGCGCTGGACCTGGTAACGGACAACAGCGCCAAGGCGATGAACCTCGGCGAGCGTTATGGGCTGGAGGCAGGACGGCCGGCGAACTTGCTGGTGCTGTCGGCGGACAGTGATTACGAAGTGATTCGCAGCCAGGGCTTGCCGCTGTATTCGGTGCGCGGCGGCCAGTTGCTGATGAAGCGGACGATGCCGGTGGTGGAGTTCAGTGGTCTGAGCTGAAATCTTTATCGAATGTTTTGGCCCCTTCGCGAGCAAGCCCACTCCCACATTTGACCGAGTTCTCCCAGAAGAATGCGGTCAAATGTGGGAGTGGGCTTGCTCGCGAAGGCGGTCTGACAGTCAACCCATCAACCGAGCCGTACCAAACAGCCTGACCCGACTCAATTCCCCCTCCACTTGCTCCAGCAAAATCGGCGCCGTGCCGCCCGGCATCACCACGTTCACCTCTCCCGCCGACACCCAACCGACCCGCCACGCCGCACACGCCACCGCACTGGCGCTGGTGCCCGAAGACGCCGTCGGCCCTTCCCCGCGCTCAAACACCCGCGCGACGACCCGACCTTCGGATTCAAGCATCGCCCACTGCACATTCACCCCCGCCGGACACGGCTCACCAGCCCCGGCCGGCATGGCATACGCAATCCGCAGCAACCCTTCAGCCAACGGTGGTTCACGCATCTGCTCATTGCTCGGCAACGCAGCCGCGTCCGCCACCAGCGTCACGCAATGCGGATTGCCGACGCGTACAAACTGGCTGTGGTTCCAAGAAGGATCAAGTGCCGACAATGGCGCGACATGGCTGACGTCCCGACCATTCAACTGAGCAATTTCAACCCCGTGGGCGCTCACAGCTTGCGGCCCGAACAAGGGTTTGCCCAAGTCCAGCCAGAACCCTTGCACGCCATCGACTTCGGCCGGTATCACCGACGTCTCGCCCGGCGAAACCGTGTCTGTTTTGTCGTGATGAACCCGCAGCAGACACCCGGCCTCCTGCGGCATCAACCCCTGCTCACTGAGCGACTGGGAGAAAATCGTCAGCCCATTGCCACTGCGTTCGGCCAACGTGCCGTCGGTATTGACGATCAGCAGGTCATACGGCGGCGCCGATTGAAACGGCCCCACCAGCAAACCGTCGCTTCGATGGTCCTTGCTGCCAGGCGGCTGAGTGCCGGGGGCCCAGCCACAAAACGCGTCGATCGCGGCCAACGCCCACTGCTCGCGGGTTTGCGCGGCAAGGTCAGCCTGTTCAGGCAAATCAATGCCGCTAGCGCGCACAACCTCAGGCGTCACGACGATATAAATGTTGCCCCGTGCATCGTAAATCCGCGTCATGTCACCTCCTGTCTGGACAATCAATGGGTCGACGATATCGCGAAACCGCGACAGGCTGTGCAAGGATGTGGAGACGTTTTTTGCCAAGGATTGATATGACCAGCTTCAAGACCCCAACCTCATCTGTTCCCGGCCGTCTCGAGCAGATGTCCACCCGCATCGCCTTTTTCATCGCCGGTCTCGGCATCGCCGCCTGGGCGCCGCTGGTGCCGTATGCCAAGGCACGGGCCGGGCTGGATGAAGGGACGCTCGGCCTGCTGCTGTTGTGCCTCGGGGTCGGGTCGATTCTGGCGATGCCGATGGCCGGGTTGCTGGCATCACGTTTCGGCTGCCGGCGCGTGGCGGCGGGCGGGACGTTGCTCATCTGCGCGGCGTTGCCGTTGCTGGCGACGGTGTCGTCAGTGCCAGCGTTGATCGCCGCGTTGTTCATGTTCGGCGCTGGGCTGGGCACGGTGGATTCGACGGTGAACCTGCAAGCAGTGATCGTCGAACGGGCCAGCGGCAAGAACATGATGTCGGGGTTTCACGGGATGTTCAGCCTCGGCGGGATCGTCGGCGCGGCGGGGGTCAGCGGCATGCTCGGCCTGGGCATTTCACCGCTGGGCGCAATGTGGGTGGTGATCGCAGTGCTGGTTCTTGCCCTGCTGAAAGCGGCGCCGCACCTGTTGCCTTATGGCAGCGAAAGCACGGGCCCTGCGTTTGCGGTGCCCCATGGCATCGTGCTGTTCATTGGCGGGATGTGCTTCATCGTGTTCCTCGCCGAAGGCGCGGCGCTCGACTGGAGTGCGGTGTTTCTGACGCAGGAGCGCGGGATCGACACGGCGTATGCGGGGCTGGGGTATGCGGCCTTTGCGTTGACCATGACCGCCGGGCGCTTGACCGGTGACCGGATTGTCCGGCGTCTGGGTGCGACGCGGGTGATGGTATTCGGTGGACTGACGGCCGCAGCAGGCCTGGCGTTGGCCACCTTCGCACCGGCCTGGGAAACGGCGCTGGTGGGGTATGCGTTGTTGGGTGCGGGCTGCTCGAACATTGTGCCGGTGCTGTACACCGCCGTCGGCAAACAGACGGTCATGCCCGAACATATTGCCGTGCCGGCCATTACCACATTGGGTTATGCGGGAATCCTCGCCGGCCCGGCGGTGATCGGGTTTATCGCCCATGGCAGCAGTTTAAGTTTTGCCTTTGGGTTGATGGCGGTGTTGCTGGTGGCGGTGGCCATTGGCGGCAAGGTGTTAAACGCCTGAAAGCATCGCGGGCAAACCCGCGATGAATCCGACTCGGACTATCACAACCCCACACTGTTCATACTGCAACGTCTTGTTCGATTGCAAAGGATGCTCCATGACTCTCCGAGGCTGAATACCTAGCGAGACAGGGATTGTTCAGGTGCGACAGGTGTCGCTCATTTCCGAAAAATGGATGCGCCTGAATCTTGGGGCGGATTTCTATTTACCAATAGTTCTGGGAGTTGAACTGAGCCCATACCCGATTGCTTGATTGCGCCAAACGGCACCGCCGGAGCCAGCAACACGTGCAGGTTGCCCCACACCCTACCGGCGTCGATACGCGGCACCGGGCCGAACATTTCTTGGTCGGTGGCGGCAGCGACCGAAGAATAGACGTCGATAGTTGAGGCGTTGAAGGCTGACATTACCGAGATCAACACCCTGAATCAGCACGGGTTGGAAAATCTGCAATCGACGTTGCGGGCGAGCCACGCGCCTACAGCATCGGCGGTGATCACAAAATCTTTGAACCGGGTATCGCAATAATGCCCGACTGGAAGCAGGTGCCATTTCGGCCATTATCGACGTTTTTTTTGCAGCCTGACGTCCTGCTGCCACCCGCCTTCTAGACTCATCGAATCAAGCGAAACCACGCTACCTGCGCTTTTCACTACGCTGATGAAAAACAAGGAAAAAATACCTTGAAGGCTTCGGCAATCTGTTTCGTCAGCAGCGTGCTGTTTTCGGTGGGCGCTTCTGCCACCGGGATCATTCCTGTCCTCGACCTGGATTTCACCCGGTCAGCCGATCAGACCCTGAAAAAGCTCAACATCAACGACGCGTGCATTGTGGCGGCGCCAGACCCCGTCGCGTTCACCTACTGCCGCGAAGGCTCGACCACCCTGTGGAAATACCAAGCTGTTGACCTGGAACAACAGTCGGCGATCCACGTGGGCGCCCGGCAACCACAGATGGCGCTCGGACAAATCAGCGTCCTGGAAGTCAACAGTGCGGCGTGCCTTCAGGAAATGGAGCCCGACGCTAAACCTGCCCTGATGTGCAAGGTGATACTCAGCCTGCTTGTGCTGATGCTGCTGATGGGCTTGCGATACACCTACAAGGTCATTCGCCACCATTACGATCAACGCGTAGCGTTGTCGGACCCCTTCTGGCAACCCCCGCTCGAGCCTGTGGCGCCGGCGCACCATGCCATGGCCAAGGCGTTAGGCTCATTTGCAATCACCGCATTGCTGGCCCTCGTTTATTGCTGCTGCGCCGTTATCTGACCGCGATTCCCCCGCTGAACCCCCGCCGCCAGGATGAAAATCCGCCTCTCCCAGTTTCAAAAACAACGACAAGCCGTACCTCTATGCGACACGCCTTATCCCTCCACGAAAATTACTTTCGCCTCGTTTGAAAATCACCTCTCGAAATGTTTTAAGCGTTTCACAACCCATTCGACGTGACCCTTTCGAGGAGTACCGCATGACCCTGTCCTTCGGCTATTGGCTGCTGGTGTATGCCGCCATCGCCATCATTGCGCTGATCGTGCTGATCGCCCGTTACCGACTTAATCCCTTCATTGTGATCACCCTGGTCTCCATCGGCCTGGCCTTGTTGGCCGGGATGCCGGCGTCCGGCGTGGTGGGCGCTTACGAGGCGGGAGTGGGCAAAACCCTCGGCCACATCGCGCTGGTGGTGGCGCTGGGCACGATGCTCGGCAAGATGATGGCCGAGTCCGGCGGTGCCGAGCAGGTGGCGCGGACGCTGATCGACCGCTTCGGCGAGAAGAACGCGCACTGGGCGATGGTCTGCATTGCGTTTCTGGTCGGGTTGCCGCTGTTCTTCGAAGTCGGTTTTGTATTGCTGGTGCCGATTGCCTTTACCGTGGCGCGCCGCGTCGGCGTGTCGATCCTGATGGTCGGTTTGCCGATGGTCGCCGGGCTTTCCGTGGTTCACGCCCTGGTGCCACCGCACCCGGCGGCGATGCTGGCGGTGCAGGTGTATGGCGCGTCGGTCGGGCAGACGTTGATGTACGCGATTTTGATCGGGATTCCGACGGCAATCATTGCCGGTCCGCTTTACGCCAAGTTCATCGTGCCGCGCATTCAACTGCCCGCCGAGAACCCGCTGGAGCGCCAGTTCCTCGACCGCGAACCGCGCGACACCCTGCCGGGTTTCGGCATCACCATGGCGACCATTCTGTTGCCGGTGGTGCTGATGCTGATCGGCGGCTGGGCCAACCTGATTTCCACGCCGGGCAGCGGGTTTAACCAGTTTCTGCTGTTCATCGGCAACTCGGTCATCGCGCTGTTGCTGGCGACCTTATTGAGCTTCTGGACCCTCGGCATCGCCCAAGGCTTCAGCCGTGAATCAATCCTCAAGTTCACCAACGAATGCCTGGCACCCACGGCGAGCATCACTTTGCTGGTCGGCGCCGGCGGCGGTCTGAACCGGATCCTGGTGGACGCCGGCGTCACCGACCAGATCGTCAGCCTGGCCCACGAATTTCACCTGTCGCCGCTGATCATGGGCTGGTTGTTCGCCGCGCTGATGCGCATTGCCACGGGTTCCGCGACGGTGGCGATGACCACCGCCTCGGGGATCGTCGCGCCGGTGGCGATTGGCTTGGGTTATCCGCACCCGGAATTGCTGGTGCTGGCGACCGGTGCCGGCTCGGTGATTTTTTCCCACGTCAACGACGGCGGCTTCTGGTTGATCAAGGAATACTTCAACATGACCGTGGCCCAGACCTTCAAGACCTGGACTGTGCTTGAGACCATCATTTCCGTGGTCGCTTTCGGCCTGACCGTGGGCCTTTCCTACCTGATTTAACCGCACGTTATTCGACTCAATTACCACGTCACCCCGACGGCCTGATGCTCAGGTCGCTCATCGCTACGGCACCTTGCTGCCCCAGTTGCCGATCCTCATCGCCAACGATGCGCGCGTGTTGCCGCAGTCATTCACGGGTGCCCAAATCACCTCGAACGACATCGAGAACCTGACCGTGACCAGCGGCGTGCTTGAACATGCGGTTGGCCGGGCTTCGACGGATCGCACCGGTCTGTCGGTCCCCGGTGCTACGCAGGACAGCAACAAGTTCTACTACGCCGGCGGCGACTACAGCATCACCAAGGACTTGAAGGCGCAGTACTACTTCGCGCAGCTGGAAGAGTTCTACAACCAGAATTTCCTGGGGCTGGTCCACGTTCTGCCGATTGACGGCAAAAGCTCTCTCACCACGGACCTGCGTTACTTCAACACCACGTCGACCGGCGCCAACAGCACCGCCTCCGGCCGGGCCCGAGGCTACGGCACATCGGGCTACACCGAAGACAACAACGGCGAGATCGACAACGACACCTGGGCGGCGATGATCACCTACGTGAACGGCGGCCATTCGGTGTCGCTGGGGCATCAACAGGTGAGCGATGGCAGCAACTTCGTCCAGCCCAACCAGGGCAGCCTGGTGGGCAAAGGTGCCGGTGGCGGCAGCGTTTACCTGCCCACGGACAAGATGATCCAGAACTTTGCCCGTGCGGGTGAACGCTACAGGGGCGTGTTTTCAGGGAACGATTTTTGTCGGGTGGGTTGGCGAGTGGATATCTGCGCGAAGCTGATTATGCTTCAGATAACCCGGCAGAAATGTCGGTGCCATGCTTCGTGCAGTTTGCAATCCGACGACATCAGCCCCATGGCCTGGGTGCGGCGATAGATGAGAGGTACTCCGGCCTATAGCAAGAGCAAGACGGAGAACACTCATGGCCGTAATCGACAGTACCACCAAGGGCCGCACGCCCGGACACGGCATCACCAAGGAGGAGCGAAAAGTCATTTTCGCGTCGTCCCTGGGCACCGTATTCGAATGGTATGACTTCTATCTGTATGGCTCTCTAGCCGCGATCATCGCCAAGCACTTCTTCACCGGTGTAAACGAGACCACGGCGTTCATCTTCGCCCTGCTCGCCTTTGCCGCGGGCTTCGCCGTCAGGCCTTTCGGCGCCATTGTGTTCGGCCGGTTGGGTGACATGATCGGGCGCAAGCACACTTTCCTGATCACCATTGTGATCATGGGGGTCTCCACCGCCATCGTCGGCTTCCTGCCCGGCTACGCCACCATCGGTGTGGCGGCGCCGGTCATCCTGATCACTCTGCGCCTGTTGCAAGGCCTGGCGCTGGGCGGTGAATACGGCGGCGCGGCGACGTACGTGGCCGAACATGCACCGCCCGGCAAACGCGGTTACTTCACCTCGTGGATTCAGACCACCGCGACCCTCGGCCTGTTTCTGTCACTGCTGGTGATTCTTGCCTGCCGCACCTTGCTCGGCACCGAAGCGTTCGAAGCCTGGGGCTGGCGGATTCCGTTCCTGCTGTCGATCCTGCTGCTGATTGTCTCGGTGTATATCCGCCTGCAACTCAGTGAGTCGCCGGTGTTCAAGAAAATGAAGGAAGAAGGCAAGGCGTCCAAGGCGCCGCTGACCGAATCCTTCGCCCGTTGGGGCAACCTGAAAATTGTCATCATGGCGTTGCTCGGCGGGACCGCCGGCCAGGCCGTGGTCTGGTACACCGGGCAGTTCTATGCGCTGTTTTTCCTACTGCAAACCCTGAAGATCGATCCGCAAACCGCCAACCTGCTGATTGCCGGTTCACTGCTGATCGGCACCCCATTCTTCGTGATATTTGGCAGCCTGTCCGACCGCATCGGTCGCAAGGGCATCATCATGGCCGGCTGCATCCTGGCGGCGCTGACTTACTTCCCGATCTTCCACGCATTGACCCAGTACGGTAACCCCGACGTGTTCGTGGCGCAGGAGAAGAACCCGGTCACGGTGATCGCCGATCCGGGCCAGTGCTCGTTCCAGTTCGACCCGGTGGGCAAAGCCCGATTCACCAGTTCATGCGACCTGGCCAAGAGCTTGCTGGCGAAGCGGGCGATCCCCTACAAAAACGAGAAGGCTGAACCGGGCACGGTCGCGCAGGTGCGTATCGGCGACAAAGTGGTCCAGAGTTTCGAGGGCACCAGCCTGCCGGCCGCCGACTTCAAGACCCGCAACGACGCCTTTACCGCCACCCTCACCACGGCCCTGAAGGAGGCCGGTTACCCCGAGAAGGCTGACCCGGCGAAGACCAACTACCCGATGGTGTTGCTGCTGCTGACCCTCCTCGTGATCTACGTGACCATGGTCTACGGGCCTATCGCCGCGTGGCTGGTGGAACTGTTCCCGGCGCGCATCCGCTACACCTCGATGTCGCTGCCGTACCACATCGGCAACGGCTGGTTCGGCGGGTTTCTGCCGACAGTGGCCTTCGCCATGGTCGCGGCCACCGGGGATATTTATTACGGGTTGTGGTATCCGATCATGATCGCAGTGATGACGGCGATTCTCGGCACGTTGTTCCTGCCGGAAACCAAGGACCGTGAGCTTCATCACACCTGAGATGCGCAGCCGCCCTCTCCTGCCGGGAGAGGGCTTGGCGGGTTCATTTGACCAGTCGTTTTTCCTTCGATGGCCGGTAGCCGAAGTATGAGCTGTAGCACTTGCTGAAATGGCTCGGCGAGACAAACCCGCACGCCACCAGCACGTCCACCTGGGACAACTCGGTGTGCTGCAAAAGCCGACGCGCCTCGGTGATGCGCAGTTCCATGTAATAGCGCTGCGGCGTGGTGCCCAGTTGTTCCTTGAACAGGCGCTCCAGTTGCCGACGTGACCGGCCGGCGTAGACCGCCAGTTGTTCCAGTTCCAGCGGTTCTTCAAGGTTGGCATCCATCAGCTTGACCACCTCGCGCAACGGCGCGCTGACGCAAATATTTTCCGCCGGTTTGATCCGCCGGTAGCGCGATTCTTCAAACGCCAGAATGTCTTCAATGCCCTCGACCAGGGCTTTATCGTGGAGCATCTTGATCCAGTCCAGCGCCATGTGGAAAGCCCCGGAGGGGCTGGACGCCGTCAGTCGGTCGCGATCAATCACGTAGGGTTCGCTGGTGACCTGCGCCGCTTTGGACACTTCCGCCAGTGCGGGTCGATGTTCGGGGTGAATGGCGCAACGATAACCGTCCAGCAGCCCGGCGCTGCCGAGGAACCAGGCGCCATTCCACAGCCCGGCCAGGGTGACGCCGCGCTCCGCCGCCGCTCTGAGCAGGTGTACGAAGTCATCGGCAGCCTTCAGCTCCGTGCGGTAGCCGCCACACACCACGAGCAGGTCCAGTTGCTGGATCGCCGCGGCATCGAAACGCGCGTCAGGCCGGATCACCAGGCCCAGGTCACTGACCACCTCGCCGTCATGCAAGCCAAACGTTCGCGAGGCGAACAGGCCGGGGCGCAATAGATTCGCGGTGACGATCGTATCCAGTGCCTGGGTGAACGCCGGCAGCGAGAAGTGTTCGAGCAGCAAAAAGCCTGCGCGCGTCATCGGCACAGGCTTGTCCGCAGGCTCGTTGAGATAGCGGAGGTTTTTACCCTTCATGCCGCCGCTGAATTGCCGTCGTTCGATCAATGTCCGACCCACTCGATTAGTGTCAAAACCCGTGGAGCCATTATGCGACAGATCAGGCGGGCTGGAAGCCGGTCGACGTCAGGTTGGCGAGGCTGCGTGCCTTTTTGTCCACTGAGCGTCTTCAGAGATTGCGCGACAGCGCCCGTCGTACGCTGTCGCTGTTCAGCGCAGGGCTTTGTGCCGGAGCATCGACGTTGGTCTGAATCGCTTTCGCTTCGTCAACCGGGCATTCTTCCGCAATCACGATGTCTGTCTCGACAAAGAGCTCTCCCTGGGCAGAAGGTTGCCCCACTTGGGCAGGACTTGGCGTCCGGCGGCGATTACCGGCCAGGGTGTGCAGTTTGTCGATGTAGGCATTCAAATCGCTGACCAGCAGTTTCTTGCGCTGGGAGCCCTGATACCACGCGTAGCAAAAATAGCCCGCCCCCGCCAGGATGCCCAGCCCGCCTGTTGCAAGCCCCCCGACGCATAACCCGGACACGATCATCAAGGTCTTCCAGTTGAAAGGCGCCAGTTCCAGCTCGGTATGCAGCGCGTTGGCGTCACGCAACACCCAACGTTTGGACGCCGTGTGGTTCTGCAAAAGGGTGTGCAAGGGCGAACCATCCTTTTTCAACGCACTGATCAACGAGACTTCCTGACCCGTGCGTAATGGAATATCCACGCCACGCAGCTTTACATCGTGCTCAACGCCGTCCGGGGTCTTGACCCAGAACTCATGATTGATAATCGACACCGAACTGATACGCACAGGCGTTACTTCACTGTCCTTGCCGTTCACATGGACGCCACCGGTGGACGTCACGCGGGTTTCACTGAGCTTTTCGCTGCCCACCACTTCACCGCTCAAGACTGTGAAAACAACCGTTGTATCGCCATGGGTGAAGGTGTGCATTTTCGATTCCTTGAAAGGTCCACGTTGGTCGAAGTACAGGATAAACATACGTATGCGGCGGATGCTACTAAGCAGCCATCAGGCTGTCCAGAAACCGCGGCCGCTGGTGCGAAGGTGATGCTATCGCGAGCAGGCTCACACCTGCAGGGGGGTTGGGGTGGGTTGTAGATTTGGGTTCAGTGCTGGCGCAACCACTCGATAAACAACGCAAACAACTCCGACTGCGACCCGACTTCCAGTTTCAAATACAGGTTCTTGCGGTGCATGCGCACTGTCTCCGGCGAGATGCTCATCTGGCTGGCCGTGGATTTCACCGAATGCCCCCGGAGCACCATGTGCGCCACTTCCCGCTCACGCTCGGTCAACACGTCGCAGCCAAAGTTTTCGAAGGCAGACTGCACGCGATGCTTCAGATCGTCACTTTCAGCGACTGTGCTTTGCGCCAAGCCGCGACGACCAAACTCACTGATGAATTCCCGAACCAACGGCTCCACCGCGCGCAACAGATTCAGCTGCTCCGCCCGCAGGCTTTCCCCGCCAAATCCCTGAAACAGGCTGACCGAGACTTGGCTGTCATGCCCCGTATCGATCAGGTAAAAACTGTCCTCGGAACACCCGGCCTTCAAGTAATAAGTCTTGTAGTACTCGGTGTCGAAGAAGTTGTCCGGGGCGATTTCCTCCAGGTGATAAAACCCTTCGGCCAGCCCCTGCTCTACCGCCAGGCAAAACGGGTCGAGCAAGTAGCCGCCGGAAAAATAGCGGTCGATGATCGAGTCCCGATACTGCTCCGGGATACCGCGCTGGTACAGCAACTGCGGCGCGCGGTCCTTGTGTTCGAGGCTGATCATCACCGATTCGATGGACACCAGATGCCCGAACGCCGATGCCAGGTAATGCAGCGCATCAGGCGCGTCGACATGGGCGAATGCCTCGCGCATGTCACCGTGCCATTTGTGCAAGGCCCCGAAGGGCAATGCGATCAGCGTATCGTCGTTGGGTTTGCTCATGCCCCGCAGTCTAGCGGGAGAACCGACACCGGGTAACCGCCGATTGATCGAACTCATTGGCCGACGTACTGCCCGCTTTTTTCAAGCTCGGCCGCCACTTCAAGAATGCACACCCGCAGGATCTCGACGATGTCATCGACCTGGGCGCACGTCAGGATCAGCGGCGGCGACATGACATTGAGGTGCATGATCGGCCGCACCAGCAACCCTCGGGCCTGCGCCCGGGAGTGAATCATCTCGCCGATATTGACCTCATCGTCGAACAACGCCTTGGTGCGTTTGTCGGCCACGAACTCCACGCAGGCCATGAACTTCTGGCAGCGCACATCGCCCACCAGCGGCAAGTCGCTGAGGGTTGCCAGCCGTTCTTCAAGATAGGCGCCGACCCTCTCGACATGCTCCAGCAGGTGTTCGCGCTCGATGATCTCGATGTTTTTCAGCGCCGCCGTGCAGCACACCGGATGGCCGCTGTAGGTGAAGCCGTGGGTAAAACAGCGGCCCTTGCCGGGCTCGGCGATGACTTTCCAGATACGGTCGGAAAAGATGCACGCGCCCAGCGGCAGATACGCCGAGGTCAGGCCTTTGGCCGTGGTGATGATGTCCGGCTGCACATCAAACAGATCATAAGAGGCGAAGAATTTGCCCAGACGCCCGAACGAGGTCACCACTTCATCGGCGACAAACAGAATGTCGTAGCGCTGGCAGACTTCCCACATGCGTTTCAGATAACCCTTGGGCGGGATGATCACCCCGCCCGAGCCCATGATCGGCTCGGCAAAGAAGCCCGCGACCTTGTCCGCGCCGATGGCCAGGATCTTGTCTTCGAACTCCTTGACCAGAAACTCGAGAAACTGCGCCTCGTCCATGCCGTCCGGTGCGCGGTACGGGTTCGGGTTGGAGACGTGGTGGATCTTGTCGTTGGCGTAATCGAATTCCGGCACGCGGTCGGCGGCTTTATTGCCGATCGACATCGTCAGCGTGGTGGAGCCGTGATACGCATTAAACCGGGCGATAACATGCTTCTTCTCCGGTTTGCCACGGCAATTCTGGTAGTACTGGATCAACCGATACGCGGTGTCGACGGCGGTGGAGCCGCCGGTGGTCAGGAGCACATGATCGAGATCGCCCGGCGCCAGGCTGGCGAGCTTTTCGCACAACTGGATGGCGACGTTGTTGGACATGTCGGAAAACGGATTCGAATACGCCAGTTGCCGCACCTGATCGGCAATCGCCAGAGCCATTTCCTCGCGGCCCAAACCGATATTGGTGCACCACATGCCGCCGACGGCATCGAGAAAACGGTTGCCGTGCGCGTCGTAAATATAAGCGCCGTCACCGGCCACGATGTTCAGCGCGCCCTGTTCGGCGTGCTCGTCGAACACGTGGTAGCCGTGCATGTAGTGGGCCTTGTCGGCCTTGATCAACTGGGCGTCATCAACAGCCGGCAGTGCTTTCAACGTTGGAGTAGCCATACAAAAACCTCGAACCGAAGGGTTAAACGATCAGATCCCGCTCTTCACCGTGCTCCAGACGCGGGTGATGGCGCGCATTTCCCTGGCGTCCTGAGTCTTTTGCGGAAACAGGCGCTGGCGGGTTTCTTCATCGGGGTAGATCGCCGGATTGCTGCGCACATCGGCATTCAGCAACGGCGTGGCCGCCGCGTTGCTGTTGGCGTAGTGGATGTAGTCGGTGACGTCCGCCATCACTTGTGGCTGCATCAAGTACTCAAGGAACTTGTGCGCGTTGGCCACGTGCGGCGCGTCGGCGGGGATGTACATGTTGTCGAACCAGATCAGCGAACCTTCCTTGGGAATGAAGTACGCCAGCTTGATCTTCAATTTGGCCTCTTCGGCGCGGGCCATGGCGGTGGCGTAGTCGCCGGACCAGGTCATGGCCATGCAGACATCGCCGTTGGGCAGGCTGGTCAGGTAGTTCACCGAATCGAACTTCCTGATGTAGGGCCGAACGGACAGCAACAAGTCCTGCGCAGCTTTCAAGTCTTGCGGCGACGCACTTCGCGGGTCTCGTCCGAGGTACTTCAAAGCCAGCGGAATCACTTCGGTGGGCGCATCGACCAGGGTGACGCCGCAGTCGGCGAAGCGCGAGACGATTTTCGGGTCGAAGATCATCGCCAGCGAACCGATCGGCGCGTCCGGCATGCGTTCCTTGATCTTGTCGACGTTGTAGGTGATGCCGTTGCTGCCCCAGGTGTACGGCGCGGAATACACGGTGCCGGCATCGAAGCCCTGCAAGTCCTGCAAGACTCTCGGGTCAAGGTTGGCCCAGCCCGGCAGCAACTTCTTGTCCAGCGGCTGGAACACTTTGGCCTTGATCAAGGGTGGCGCAAGGGAGGCATTCAACACCACCAGATCGTAACCGGAGTGCCCCGTCAGCAACTTTGCCTGGACGGTTTCGTAGGCATCGAACGTGTCGTAGATCACCTTGATCCCGGAGGCTTTCTCAAAGTCGGCAATGGTCTTTTCGCCGATGTAGTCCGCCCAGTTATACAACCGGAGCGTATTGTTTTCGTTCACGTCAGTGGCGGCGTGCACATTGAGTGTCAGCGGAACTAGCAACAGACTGGAAATCACCATGAGGGCCTTGCGCATAGCAAATTCACCTTATCAAGCGAAGTCGGTTCTGGACGACCGGTTGATGCCACTATTGAGCGATAGGGCCAACGGCGCCATACCCCGAATGGGTGTGTGAGCCGTTTTGCCGGTCAGCGCTGCGGCCAAAACATGGCAAAAAGCAGCAGTTTCGTTGACTCGTTTTGTCATAGCTCCCGCGCCCGTCGGGCGCTTAGAGTGGCTGCCGGACAAAACAGGCGGGGCATTCCATGACTGAGCTGATCAAACAACAACGTAACGAAGGCGTCTTGACGCTCACGCTCAACCGCCCCGACAAGCTCAACGCGCTGAACAACAGCCTGTACACGCAGTTCGCCGACCAGTTGCTGGCCGCAGACGAAGACGCCGATGTCGGCGTGATCGTGATCACTGGCGGCACCACCTGCTTTACCAGTGGCAACGATCTGGCGGACTTTCTCGAGCATCCGCCGACCCATCTGGACAGCCCGGCGTTTCGCCTGATGAATGTCGTCATTCACCTGAAAACCCCGTTGATCGCCGCCGTGTGTGGCGCGGCCATCGGTATTGGCACCACCCTGCTGCTGCATTGCGATCAGGTGCTGGTGACGCGGAACGCCAAACTGCGCGTGCCGTTCGTCAACCTGGGCCTGTGCCCGGAGTTCGGTGCCAGCCTGTTATTGCCGCGCCTGATCGGTCACGCCCGCGCCGCCCGTCTGCTGCTGTGGGGCGACAGCCTCGACGGCGCTACGGCGGTTGCCTGCGGCCTGGCCAACGAGCTGTTCGACGACGGCCAACAATGCCTGGACGCCGCACAAAACCTGGCTCGACGCCTGCTCGCCTTGCCGCAGGATTCACTGCGCCAGACCCGGCAACTGCTCAAACAGGCGTCGCTGCCGGAGTTGCAAGCCACTATTCGTCAGGAAAACCTGTTGTTCATCGAACGCCTCACGACACCTGAAGCGCAAACAGCGTTGACCGCCCTACTCAATCGCAGTACAGAAAAGCATTCACCAAGAGGAAAGCCGTAATGAACACCCCGGATATTTTTGTGGTCAGCGCCGCACGTACTGCCATCGGCACCTTTGGCGGCTCGCTCAAAGACGTTCCGCTGGTCGACCTGGCGACCACGGCCGTCAAGGCCGCCCTGCAACGCTCCGGCGTAGACCCGGCACAAGTTGGCCATCTGGTGATGGGCAGCGTGATCCCGACCGAAACCCGCGATGCCTACATCTCCCGCGTTGCCGCGATGAACGCCGGCATCCCGAAAGAAACCCCGGCCTACAACGTCAACCGCCTGTGCGGTTCCGGCCTGCAAGCGATCATCAATGCCGCGCAAACCCTGATGCTGGGCGATGCCGACATCGTCGTCGGTGCCGGTGCCGAATCCATGAGCCGCGGGCCTTACATCATGCCGGCCGCCCGTTGGGGTGCGCGCATGGGCAACATCCAGGCCATCGACTACATGCTGGGCATCCTGCATGACCCGTTCCACGGCATCCACATGGGCATCACCGCCGAGAACGTCGCCGAGCGCAATGGCATCACCCGTGAAATGCAAGACGCCCTGGCCCTGGAAGACCAAAAGCGCGCAGCCTTCGCCATCGCCAACGGCTACTTCACCGAGCAAATCGTTGGCGTGGAAATCCGTGATCGCAAGGAAACCAAGCTGTTCAGCGTCGACGAACACCCACGCGCCACCTCGCTGGAACAACTGGCGGGCATGAAGCCGGCGTTCAAGAAAGACGGCTCGGTGACGGCCGGCAACGCTTCCGGCCTGAACGACGGCGCCGCTGCGCTGGTCATGGCCACCGGCGCCGCCGTGCAAGCCAACAACCTGCGCCCCCTGGCCCGTCTGGTCAGCTACGCCCACGCCGGTGTTGAACCGGAACTGATGGGCCTCGGCCCTGTGCCGGCCACCCGCCTGGCGCTCAAGCGTGCCGGCCTGACCGTCGCCGACATGGACGTGATCGAAGCCAACATCGCCTTCGCCGCCCAGGCCTGTGCCGTCAGCCAGGAACTGGACCTCGACCCGGCCAAGGTCAACCCGAACGGTTCGGGCATTTCCCTGGGGCATCCGGTCGGCGCGACCGGCGCGATCATCGCCACCAAAGCCATCCACGAACTGCACCGCACCAACGGCCGTTATGCGCTGGTGACCATGTGTATTGGTGGTGGTCAGGGGATTGCGGCGATTTTCGAACGCGTTTAAGCGCCAACGCGATGCCCGGCGCAACGCCGGGCGTCGCAGCCGCTTGATGATTTTCTTCCGCGTCGCAATCCATCAGCCCCGCCACTTCCTCGCACCCTGGATGGAAACCATTCGACGACCGGCAGCAAAAATCATTTGCCAGTAAATATTACATACATCATATTACCTGCGTAATAAACACCCGTTTCCTACAGGTAAACCCCATGACCCGCATGCCCAGCCTCGAATCCGACCTAGCTGTCCCGGTGAGCACACCCAAGCCTCCCCTGCTCAAACGGTTGATCCTGCTGACAGCGGTGGTCGCTGCTCTGGTTGCGGGCGGACTGTATGCCTCTCACTGGTGGACAGCCGGTCGTTTCATCGAAGAAACCGACGATGCCTACATTGGCGGCGACGTCACGGTGATCGGCCCGAAAGTCGCCGGGTATATCGACGAAGTGTTGGTCACCGATAACCAGAAAGTGAAGGCCGGCGATGTGTTGATTCGCCTCGACTCCCGCGACTATCGCGCCAATCTCGCCAAGGCTGAAGGCGCAGTCGCTGCCGAAGAAGCTTTGCTGGCCAATCTCGACGCTACTGAACAATTGCAATACGCGGTGATTGGCCAGGCGCGTGCCGGGATCGATGCCGCTGGCGCGGAAACTGCCCGCTCGCGGGATGACAATGCCCGCTACAAAAAACTGGTGAGTACCAACGCGGTCTCGGTGGAAAGCGCTCAGCGCGCTGATGCTACGTTCAAAACCGCTCAGGCTATCAGCTCGCGGGCTCAGGCTGAATTGTTGGCTGCGCAACGTCAGTTGAACGTGATCGAAACCCAGAAACAGCAAGGCCGCGCGGCGCTGATGCAGGCTCGGGCAGAACGGGATCTGGCGCAACTGAACGTGGGCTACACCGAACTCAAGGCCCCGGTCGACGGCGTAATCGGCAATCGCCGGGCGCGGGTCGGCGCGTACGCGCAGGCCGGTTCGCAGTTGCTGTCGGTGGTGCCGTCCAGCGGTTTGTGGGTGGATGCCAACTTCAAGGAAGATCAACTGGCGCGGATGATTCCGGGGCAACGCGTGGTCATCCATGCGGACGTACTGTCGGGACAGGAATTCCACGGGCATCTGGGCAGTCTCGCGCCCGCCAGTGGCTCGCAGTTCAGCGTGTTACCGCCGGAGAACGCCACGGGCAACTTCACCAAGATCGTCCAGCGCGTGCCGGTGCGCATCATCCTCGACCCGGCCGACGGCGTGCTCGGTCACCTGCGTCCAGGCCTGTCGGTGACGGCTGAAGTCGACACCCGAAAAAGCGCTGAAACCGCTGAAACCGCTGCCGTGGCCAGTGCACCATGAGCCGCGCGCTCGCCGTCCCTGCACAGCCGCTCAACCCCGCCAACATGGCGACGGCGACCAAGGTGTTCGCCTTCGCCAGCATGTGCATCGGCATGTTCATTGCGCTGTTGGACATCCAGATCGTTTCGGCTTCGCTGCGTGATATCGGCGGCGGACTTTCGGCCGGGACCGACGAAACAGCATGGGTGCAGACCAGTTACCTGATTGCCGAGATCATCGTGATTCCGCTTTCGGGTTGGCTCTCACGGGTGTTTTCGACCCGCTGGCTGTTTTGCGCTTCGGCGGTCGGTTTCACCCTCGCCAGCCTGCTGTGCGGCGTGGCCTGGAACATCCAGAGCATGATCGCCTTCCGCGCGTTGCAAGGTTTTCTCGGCGGTTCGATGATCCCGCTGGTGTTCACCACGGCATTCTTTTTCTTCACCGGCAAACAACGCGTGATTGCCGCCGCCACCATCGGTGCGGTGGCTTCGCTTGCACCGACGCTGGGGCCCGTCATCGGCGGCTGGATCACCGACGTTTCGTCTTGGCACTGGCTGTTCTACATCAACCTGGTGCCTGGGATTTTCGTCGCCGTGGCCGTGCCGATGCTGGTGAAAATCGACCAGCCGGAATTGTCGCTGCTCAAGGGCGCCGATTACCTGAGCATGGTGTTCATGGCGCTGTTTCTCGGCTGCCTGGAATACACCCTCGAAGAAGGCCCGCGCTGGAACTGGTTCAGCGACAGCACCATTCTCGCTACCGCCTGGATCAGCGGCCTCGCCGGCCTGGCCTTTATCGGCCGGACCTTGCACGTCGCTAACCCGATCGTCGATCTGCGCGCCTTGAAAGACCGCAACTTCGCCCTCGGCTGTTTCTTCTCGTTCGTCACCGGGATCGGCCTGTTCGCCACCATTTACCTGACGCCGCTGTTTCTCGGCCGGGTGCGTGGCTATAGCGCGCTGGACATTGGACTGGCGGTTTTCTCCACCGGGGTGTTCCAGATCATGGCGATTCCGTTGTACGCCTTTCTGGCCAACCGCATCGATCTGCGCTGGATCATGATGACCGGCCTCGGCCTGTTCGCTTTGTCGATGTGGGATTTCAGCCCGATCACCCATGACTGGGGTGCCAGAGAGTTGATGCTGCCGCAAGCGTTGCGCGGGATTGCCCAGCAATTGGCGGTGCCGCCGGCGGTGACGTTGACCTTGGGTGGTCTGGCGCCGGCACGGCTCAAACATGCTTCAGGGTTGTTCAATCTGATGCGCAACCTGGGCGGCGCCATCGGCATCGCCGCGTGTGCGACGATCCTCAACGACCGCACCAACCTGCATTTCACCCGGTTGGCGGAACACCTGAACAGCACCAACGAGGCGTTGAACCAGTGGCTGTCGCAAGTCGGCAACAACTTTGCCACCCTCGGCCAAAGCGGTGACACGAGCGCCACCGCCAGCCTGCACCAACTATGGCTGTTGACCTACCGCGAAGCCCAGACACAAACCTATGGCGAGGCGTTTTTGATGATCATGGTCTGCTTCATCATCGCCACGGCGATGGTGCCCTTGATGCGCAAGGTGCAACCACCGGCCGCGCCGTCAGCAGACGCTCACTGATCAGGCTTGAGGCATTTTGCGGAAACCAATCGCCAAGCGGTTCCAGGCGTTGATCGTGGTGATGGCCACGGTCAGGTCGACCATTTCTTTCGCGCTGAATTCGGCAGTGGCGAGCTCGTAGTCTTCGTCCGGCACGTGAGTCTGGCTCACCAGTGTCAGGGATTCGGTCCAGGCCAGTGCCGCACGTTCACGCGGAGTGAAGAAAGGCGTTTCACGCCAGGCCGACAGCGTCGCCAGACGGCGCTCGTCTTCACCACCCTTGCGGGCATCGGCGCTGTGCATGTCGAGGCAGAAGGCGCAGCCGTTGATTTGCGAGGTGCGCAGCTTGACCAGTTCGATCAGGTTCTTTTCCAGCGGCAGTTTCGACACCGCGGTTTCCAGGGCGATCATGGCTTTGAGCGCGTCTGGGGAAGCGGTGTAGAAATCGATACGAGGTTTCATGGTGGACTCCGAGAGCAAGTGGGGTGGAGCTAAGTTAATCCCGCCTGCCCTTCGGACAAATAGCCAATATTCCAGAAGTCGAGGAGGCCATTGGAGACCAATGAGAAATCAGCCTGCTGGCGATCCGCGCAGCGGCCATCCATCCCAAACCGTTAAGCCCTGTTGCGCAACCACCGCAAAAACCCCTTTCGCTCTACCACCTTCGGCACTTCCTGGGTCAACGTCTGCGCCTTGTTCAAGCGAAAATCCAGCAGCGCCTTCATCGATTCGCCAATGTCATGCCGCGCATCCAGGCATGGCTTGAGGTAGTCCTTCTCGATGCGGTACAAGCTGCAAGCCGTCTTGGCGATGAAGTCGGCCGGCATCGCCGTATCCTGCAAGATCCCGCCCTCACCGATCACCTCGCCCGGGCCCATGCGCCCCGATTCGAACTTGCCCCCGGCACGGCTCAACTCCACCGAGACCACGCCGGACTCAATGATGAACAAATGATCGCTGACCTCTCCCGCCGGCAGGATCATGTCCCCGGCACGGAAGTTTTGCAGGGTCATGTGCTGGCTGAAGGTCTCTTTCTCGTCATGACGCAGGGTCGAGAAAATCGCCGAGCTTTCCAGCAAGGCCCGTGGCCGTGACAAGCCGGCAGGCGCATTCGATTCGACGGTCGACAACAGGCTGACGCCGGCCGCCTGCAAATGCCGGTAAGACAGATCGAACAACAAATTGCGCACCATGCGTTTCTGATCCATCGAGACCACAAAACCACTGATTTCATATTCCACGCCCGCAGCGCTGGACCCCTTGAGAGCGACGCACGGTGCCGGTTTTTGCAACAAATGGCGGCAGCCCTGCATGGCCCGCTCCAGCGCATCGATCACCGTTTGCGGGCGTGTATGCGGGCTCAGTTGCAGACTGATCGACACGCCAAAAATGTCGCTCGGCCGACTGAAGTTGATGATCTTGGCCTTGGCCGCGAGGGAGTTGGGAATCACCGCCATGCTGCCTTGGGCGGTTTGCATGCGCGTAGCGCGCCAATCGATGTCGGTAACCCGGCCTTCGGTGCCGTCGATGGAGATCCAGTCATCCAGCTGATAGGGTTTGGTGGTGTTGAGGACAATCCCGGAAAACACGTCGCTGAGGGTGCTTTGCAAGGCCAGGCCGACGATGATCGCCAAGGCACCTGAGGTCGCCAGCACGCCTTTGACGGGGAGGTCGAGTACGTACGCCAGCGCCGCGATGATCGCGATCAGGAAAATCACCGCGCCGAGCAGATCCTGCAACAACCGCCCAGTGTGCCCGACCCGCTGCATCATCACCGCACCGATCAGCACCGTCAGGGTCCGCGCGCCGAACAGCCACCAGCCAATCTGCAAACCGGTGGCCGCCAGGTGCAATGGCACGTTGTCGGCCCACGGGGCGACCTCCAGCGGATTCAAGCCCTCATTGAACAGCAGGACGCTGAACAACGAGAAGATCACCAGCCTGACCAGCAATTTCCAGTTACTGCCGTTGGTGCTGGCGCTGATCAACCGCCACAGCCCAAGATCGACCACGATCAGGACCATGGCGCAGACCAATGGATGATTGGTGAAAAAAGACAGCATCAAGCGACTCCAACGAAGGCCAATGGCGCGAAGATCTCACACATTGGCCACAGTGTAGGAGGGTTTCATGCAAAACAAAGGTGGGAGCGGACTTGCTCCCACAGGGTGCTACCGATTAACCGTGCACCCGGCCAAAACGACCGGACTGGAAGTCGACGAACGCTTGGTGAATCTCTTGTTCGGTGTTCATCACAAACGGGCCGTGACCGACAATCGGCTCGTCGATCGGCTCGCCGCTGAGCAATAGCACCACCGCATCCTGGCTGGCTTCAAGCCTCAACTGATCGCCCGTGCGGTCGAACAGGGCCAACTGTCCTTCGCGCACCGACTCTTGGCCATTGACCTGAATCGTGCCACGCAACACCACCAACGCCGTGTTGCGACCTTCGTGCACGTCCAGAGTCAGCAGTTTGCCGCCCTTGAGACGCAGGTCCCAGACGTCAATCGGGGTGAACGTGCGCGCCGGGCCGGTGTGGCCGTCGAACTTTCCGGCGATCAAGCGCAGTCTGCCGGCCTGGTCCTTGAGCGCGATGTTCGGAATGTCGCCATCGAGAATCGTCTGGTAAGCGGCATCGGCCATTTTGTCCTTGGCTGGCAGGTTGACCCACAACTGCACCATTTCCAGGGTGCCGCCGGACTTGGCAAAACCTTTGGAGTGAAACTCCTCATGCACAATCCCCGACGCAGCGGTCATCCATTGCACATCGCCAGGGCCGATCGTGCCACCGCTGCCGGTGGAATCGCGGTGCTCGACTTCTCCTTTGTAAACGATGGTCACGGTTTCGAACCCACGGTGCGGATGCTGACCTACGCCACGTCGCTCGGTGGTCGGGGTGAACTCGGCAGGGCCGGCATGATCCAGCAGCAGGAACGGGCTGATGTGTTCGGCCAGGTTGTCGTAGGAAAACAGCGTACGAACCGGAAAACCGTCGCCGACCCAATGGGTACGGGGGCTGGTGTAGATACCGATGATGTTCTTCATGGTGTCTCCTGATGAGGTGAATGAAGCCATGAATCCAGCTTAAAACCGACCCTTCGGCGCCACTAGACGGCAAAAATCAGTTTTAGTGTTCTATCAGGGGAACGATGCCGGTGGCGTTTCACTCCAGCTGGCATCGCTTGAGTGACGCAACACGCGGGGCTGGCGGAGTTTTTATTTCGGACATAATATCCACCAGGATTACACACATAATATCCGTTCCGTCCGAGGACATCATCATGCCAAGCCCCACCCGCGAAGCCACGCTCGCTCAATGGATCGCCCAGGAACAGACCCTACGCGCCCGCCTTGCCGGCCCCGGCAGCCTGCCCATGGCCGAGGTCATTGCGCTGTCGCCTTCTGAGTTCTTCGAAGGCATCGGCAACGGTGACCTGCCCTCGCCGCCGATTGGCGCACTGATGGATTTCATTCCCATCGAGTGGTCGGCGGGGCTGTTTATCTTTCAGGGCACTCCGGACGCACGGCATTACAACCCACTTGGCAGCGTGCACGGCGGTTATGCAGCGACATTGCTGGATTCGTGCATGGGCTGTGCGATTCATACGCAGTTGAAGAAGGGTCAGGGGTATACGACGCTGGATCTGCGCATCAGCTATGTGCGTGCGCTGACGGGTGCCAGCGGGCCGGTGCGCGCCGAAGGCAAGATCGTTCATTTGGGGCGTTCGACGGCGTTGGCCGAGGGGCGAATTTACGATGTGGAGGGGCGGTTGTATGCGACGGGGTCGACGACTTGCATGATTCTTGAGGCGCGCGGGTAAGGCTTTGGAACCAGTCATGGCCTGCTCGCGAGGGGGCCGGCACCACTACCATCACGCTTTGCATTCATGACTTGCGGTAAAGAGTGCTTTGCCCCTCCAGCGGTTTTTCCCAAGGAGCGCGCCGGGGATACTCCTGCCATTCCCACGGCAACCCAGGAGTCATTGATGTCTATTCCCCCATTCGGTCTTGGTACGTTTCGCCTGCAAGGTCAGGTGGTCATCGATTCGGTGAGCACTGGCCTTGAACTGGGCTACCGGGTGATCGACACCGCACAGATCTACGAAAACGAAGCCGAGGTCGGCTACGCAATGGCCGCGAGTGGAATCGCCCGCGACGAACTGTTCATCACCAGCAAAGTCTGGGTTGCCAACTTCGCCAAGGAGCGTTTGATCGACAGCCTCAAAGAGAGCCTGCGCAAACTGCAAACCGACTACCTCGACCTGACGTTGATCCACTGGCCGTCCCCGGAAGACCAGGTGCCGGTCGAGGAATTCATGGGTGCCCTGCTTGAAGCCAAACAGCTGGGCCTGACACGACAGATCGGTGTTTCCAACTTTACCGTCGACCTGATGAAACAGGCCATCGCCGCCGTCGGTGCCGAACACATCGCCACCAACCAGATCGAACTGCACCCGTACCTGCAAAATCGCAAAGTCGTCGAATTCGCTCAAACTCAGGGCATCCAGATTACGTCCTACATGACCCTGGCCTATGGCGACGTGCTCAAAGACCCGATCATCCAACAGATCGCCGAGCGCCTTCAGGCCACCCCTGCGCAAGTCACGCTGGCGTGGGCCATGCAGTCCGGTTACGCCGTGATCCCTTCCTCCACCCGGCGCGCCAACCTGCAAAGCAACCTGAAAGCCTGCGACCTGACCTTGAGTGACGCCGACATGGCGTTGATCACCGGCCTTGATCGCGGTCAGCGCCTGACCAGCCCTAAAGGCATCGCGCCGCAGTGGGATTAGGCATCAGCCTCGTGCGAGGCTTTGATCCAGTCGTGTCATGGCCTGCTGCAACTGATTGACGGCGTCATCGATCATCGCCGCACGCCCCTGCGCGCAAGCGCGCTCAAGTTGCTCGCAGCATTCGATCAAACGCGCCGCGCGGACCATCCGCGCGCTGCCTTTGATACGGTGCGCCAACTCCTGAAGACGCGGGTGATCGTCGCCCGCGTGGGCTTGCAGCAGGTGATTGAGGTCTTCGTGGTTAGCCTTGGCCAATTCGCGCAGCAACTGATTGATCAACGTCCGGTCTTCGCCGACGTAAAGCTCCAGGCCGGTCAAGTCCAGCTCCAGACTTGCTTGCGTGTCAGCCGGCAGGGCGATTGGCTCACCGCCAAACCGTGCGGCCAGCCAAGCGCTCAAATCTGCCAGCAGAATGGGTTTGAACAAGCAGTCGTCCATGCCCGCTTCCATGCACCGAGTCCTCTCTTGAGGTTGCGCGTTGGCGGTAAACCCCAGAATCAGCGTGGGCGGCAATCCATAGGCGCACTCTTCATCACGAATCGCACCCGCCAACTCATAACCACTGAACCGGGGCATGTTGCAGTCGCTGATGACCACATCGAACTCATGGAGACGCCACAACTCAAGCGCTTGCAGGCCATCTTCGGCCTCCATGACCCGGTGCCCCAGATAGCTCAGTTGACGCGTCAGTAACAAGCGATTGGCCAGATAATCATCGACCACCAAAATCGTCAGGGGGCGGGTGAATAGCGCCAATCCACTGTCTATCGCCTCGCCCGCAGGCAAGGCTTTCAACACCACCAAGGACAGACTGATGTCAGCCTGAGTGCCCTGTCCCAGGACACTGTCGAGCGCCAGCCGTCCGCCCATCATTTCGCACAGGGTGCGGCTGATGACCAGCCCCAGTCCAGAGCCTTTGCGTCCCGTCTGCAGGTTGCCGCCGGCCTGGACGAACGGGCTGAACAAACGCTGCAGATCAACCGCGCTGATACCGATGCCGCTGTCGTCGATGTGTATCGCCACCGTCAGATGACCTGAAATCCCCGGCACCACCCGCAGCGTCAGGCTCACTTCACCTGCCTGGGTAAACTTGATTGCGTTGCTCAACAGATTGGACAGCACCTGCTTGAAACGCGTGGGGTCAATCAACACGTCGCGGTCACTGCGTTCATCCAGATCAACCCGCCATGCCAGGCCTTTTTCCCGCGCCAGGCCTTCGAACACCCGGCACACCGAGACCACCAGCGCATGCAAATTGACACGCTCGGGGGTCAGGGACAGATGCCCGGATTCGATGCGGGCGATGTCCAGAATATCGCCGATCAACGCCAATAACTGCTGCGCCGCAGTGGAAGCGACCTCCAGGGCTGAACGATCGGCGATGCCCTCTTTCGCGCGCACCCCGGCCATTTCGAGCATGCCGATCAAGGCGTTCATCGGCGTACGGATTTCATGGCTCATGGTCGCCAGGAACGTGGTTTTCGCGCGATTGGCATCGTCGGCCGCGTCTTTGGCGTCTTGCAATTGCTGCAACCATTGTTGGCGCTGGCGGATCTGCCGACGTTGCCAGGCGATCCAGCTCACAGCCAGCGAAAGCAACGCGGCGGCAACGGCGAACGCCAGCAGGATGGCTGGCCGGTGACGCAGCCAATAACTGTCATCTACCACCACATCATTGCCCCAGCGGGCGACCAGACCGTCCATTTCATCAGGCGAAATACTCAGCAACGCCTTGTTCAAGATCGATTGCAACGCCGGGTCTCTACCGCCCGTTGCCATCGCGATGCGTGCCGGTTCGTCACCCACGGTGCTGCTGATCCGTAAGCGTCCCGGGTAATACCGGGCAATCAGATAACGGGTCATGAACAATGAACTGACGGCCGCGTCGGCTTGTCCGTTCATGACCAACTCCAGCCCCTGCGCCGGGTTTTCCACATCCACCATGCGCACCCCGGGCACCCGCGCCTGAATGAACGCGCGCACCGGGTGGCTGTGGTAAATCGCCAGGCGCTTACCGGCCATCTCGTCCAGTGACTCGGGGCTATCGGGTGTGATTGCGCTGACGAGGGTGTACGGATTGGTCACATAGGGGCTGGTAAAGTGCAGATCGGCGACACCTTCGGTGGTCGGGATGATGGCGGGTATGACGTCGATCTCACCCGCCTTGAGCCGCTGAATCTGTTGATCAAGGGATCGCTCCCGTAGCACCTTGAAGTTCAAACCGCTGCGCTGGCTGATCAGCGACAGCAATTGCGCAGTCAACCCGCTGAAATGTCCCTCGGTATTGAAGAACGTCAGAGGCGCGAAGTTCTCGACCACCCCGACAGTTACCTGTGGATGTCGTTCCAGCCACTGCTGCTCACTGGCGCTCAGATTGACTCGCGACTGACCCAGCGTGTTGACCTTGCCGGCACTCCAGCGCTGTTCAATGAGCGCGCGCTGGTTCATAGGGATCGCCGCCAGGACCTTATCGATGACAGCTTTGAGCGGCTGGCTGTCCCGCGCCAGGGCAAAGCCGAACGGGTTGGCGTCGAGACCGGACGGTCCCACCAACTGAACGTCATTGGGGTAGTTGTTGTTGATCAGGTAATTGGCGCTGATGAGGTCCCCGAGGTAAACGTCGTCTTTCCGATAGGCCACCGCCCCCAGCGCATCGAGCGCAGACGGGTAGCGATGCAGCCTGGCCTGGGGATAAAACGCTTCGACCGTCTGCGCTGGCAGATAGTCATCGACCATGGCAATGCGTTTGCCCGCCAGATCCTCGGGCATGCGTTCGTCCAGCCGGGTGGCCAGCATTGGCTGATCTTCAGCATAGGGGCTGGACAGGATCAACTCGGGATCGGCCGCTTCGAAATTGTTCGAGGTCCCCAACAGATCAAGCTCGTCGTGTTTCAGGGCCTCCATGGCCGCTTCCCGCGTGCCATACCGCTGAACTTCAATCGGAATGTCCAGCAGTTGCGCAATCAGTCGAGCGTAATCGGCGGTGATGCCTTCCAGCTCATCATGATTGCGCGTGATTTCGAAGGGCGGGTAATCCGGCCCACTCACTCCGAGGCGCAGGACCCGTTTGCTGCGCAGCCATTGCCGATCCTTTTCATTCAAATGGACCGCGTAGCCCTCCACCGTGGAACGCCCCAGCAGCTGCAAATACTTCGCCTGCGCAACTTCGGCCGACAGGGCCGCTGGCGCCAGACACAGCAGCAAGGCGCACGACAGGACACGCACGGTCAGGCGCCCTCAGATCAAGTGATTGCGGATGGCAAAGTCGCGCAGGTGCACGGCCGCCTGCACGCCAAGTTTTTCGATCAAACGGGTCTTGTAGGTACTGACTGTCTTGTGGCTCAAGTGCATCGCCGCAGCGATGTCCTTGTTTGCGGTACCCCGAGCCAAGTATTGGAGGATGGTCAGTTCGCGGTTCGAGAGTTTATCGATCATTTGTTTTTCGCTTTGCTGCAGCGCGTCCATCGATACGCTGGGCAGTTGGGCGAAATAGGTGTACCCGGCCATCAGTGCGTGTATGGCCTTGTGCACCTGACTCAGGTCGTTGGTCTTGGAGACGTAGGCCAAAGCACCGGAGCGCATGCAACGCTCTTGAAAAAACAATGGGTCAAGGGACGTGAATACCAGCACCACACACGACAAGTGGCTGGTTTTGATTCGCTCGAGTACATCCAGCCCGTTACCACCGGGCATTACCAGATCCAGAATCACCAGATCAGGCGTGTCTTCACGCAGGATCGCTGACGCTTCCCCGACACTGGATGCTTCATGAACCCGTTTGAAACCTTCCCGTTCCAGGACCAGTTTGACTGCGGCGCGAACCACCGGATGATCGTCCACAATCAGCACTGACTTCATGGAAACTCCCTGTGCGAAAAATCGACGATGACGCCACGTATGCCCACCGGAAAAGCCCGAGTGCACGCAGCAACTGCGCGAAAACTGTTACATGGCTGAAGGATGATAACTACCTGTCAGAAATGACAGTTCCGACGAACGGGAACGCTGGCTCAGCCCATTTTTTGCTGATAGCGCCCGGCCAGGTTGTGATTGGCATGCACCAAAGGGTCCACGGTGGACATCAAACGCTGGATGCCCTTCAGGTCTGGAAGCACAGCAGTGCTCACCTGAATCGTCTTTTGCCCGATGATTGACATTGGCGCGAATTGCGCGAGGTTGTCGTTGAAAACCAGGGCGTTGCGAACCTGGGGGTTGTCGAGTAAAAAACCGCTCAGGTCCAATGAACCCGCGGCCATAGCCGCGTTGATGACCACCAGGTCAAACGGTTCGCAACCGTACTCGATCAGGGTCAACAGCTCATCAAGGTGTTGAACCGGCGCCACTCGGTAGTAACCCAACTGGTTGAACACACGCTCGACCTTCATCCGGTGAAAGTGTTGCGCGTCGGCAATCAGGATTCGTAAAGCTTTGTTCATCATTCTGTAGCCCACAGGGTGACCAATGTGGCGCGCAAGGCTACGGAAGCTTGATACCGGTTTCTGTAGGACTTTTCCTAAATGCTCATTCACCCTTTCTGATAGGTACGAGAGTCAAAGCTGGAGCTCTGACTCGTCGAGCCCTTGCAGCGAGCGCAAAAGGACTCATCGCTGACCAGCCGGGCAAACTGGCAGCTTTACGTTGCGTATCGCTCCAGTCGCTGTGCCAATCGCTCCATCTCCTGATGCAATGCATCGACTGCCTCCGCCAACTGCGGGAGGCTCCCCCGCACGCAAACGGCCTCCAGCCTTTCGCAAGCATCCATCAACCCTTTCGCCTTGATCATTCGCGCGCCGCCCTTGACTCGATGAGCCAGGTCCGCGAGACCCGGCAGGTCGTCGCGAGCAAAAAGATTGATCAAACGGGCCATGTCTTCGCCGTTGGCGGTGGACAGGTCCGCTAGCATGTTTTTGATCCACGCCTCATCACCTTGGGCCAGTGTGTGCAGGCTGCTCAGGTCGATGGCATCCGACCGACCGACACCCTTATCCTCGCTTGGCACAGCAAGGACATCCGGCATCACCGTGGCCAGCCGGACAGACAGGTCCTTGAGGCTGATCGGTTTGAACAGACAGTCGTTCATCCCTGCACGTTGGCAACGTTGCTTTTCCTCGGGCTGCGCATTGGCAGTGAATCCAAGAATAAGGCTTGGCCTGAGACCTGCGGCGCTTTCCGCTTCACGGATCGCACGGGTCAACTCATAGCCGTTCATTTTCGGCATATTGCAGTCGGTAATGACCACATCAAAGGGCTGCTTGCGCCACAGATTCAAGCCTTGGGTGCCATCTTCGGCTTCCTTGACACGATGACCGAGGTAATTCAGTTGCTGGGCCAGCAGCAAGCGGTTGGCCGGATAATCATCAATCACCAGGATGTTGAGCACATGCCCGGACGCCATCGGTACTTCTTGCTCCAATACCGGCGCAGTCAGGGGTTCAAGCAGTGGCAAATCGAGCACAATATCGATTCGTGTTCCCTGGCCCTCCTCGCTGCCCATGTACAACTGGCCGCCCATCATTTCGCAGAGCGTGCGACTGATCACCAGCCCCAGACCGGAACCGCTACGCGCCGACTGTTGATTGTTACTGGATTGGGTGAAAGGCCTGAACAAGCGCTGCTGATCCTCAAGGGAAATCCCGCAACCGGTGTCCTGAATGTGCAGACACACGGCCAGGTAACCGTGTTTCTGCGCCGGCTCTGTCAGGACCTGCAGGCGCACCTCACCTTCGCAGGTAAACTTGATGGCGTTGCTCAGCAGGTTTGAGATGACTTGCTTGAAACGCAGCGGGTCAATCAGCACATCGCGATGGGCATCCGCATCCATTTCCAGCACCAGCCGCAGATGCTTTTGCCGCGCCAGGCCTTCAAAAATGCGCACGACCGATCCTATCAATGCTCCCAGGTTGGCACGTTCCGGTGCCAGGCTCAGGTGGCCGGACTCGATACGCGAAACGTCCAGAATATCGCCTATCAGCTCAAGCAAGCCTCTGGCGGCACCGGACGCCACTTCGATGGCGAAACGGTCCGTTATACCCTGCTCGGCCTTTTTCATGGCCAGCTCAAGCATGCCGATCACGGCGTTCATCGGTGTACGGATCTCATGACTCATCGTCGCCAGGAAGGTGGTTTTGGCGCGATTGGCATCGTCGGCACCTTCCTTGGCCTCACGCAATGCTTGCACCAGCCGTTGCCGCTCACTGATATCAATCCAGCCGCCAATCAAACCGCCCACTTCGCCGTCGCTGCCACGGTATGGCAGCATCCAGTGGTAGATCGTCAGGACTTCTGCGGGCAACGTCAGCTTGCGGTCCTGAACCCGAGGCAAGCCTTCTTGCATCACCCGTAAATAGTCGTCGTGATAGGCCGCAGCTTCCTGAACACTCTTCAATACCCCCTCGATCACGGTCTTGCCGATCACAACGTCCCGCTCGACGCCAAATACCTCCAGATAACCGGTGTTGCAGATCAGCAACCGGGCCTGGCGATCACGCACATAAATGGGGTGTGGCGTCCCGTCGATCAAAACACGCATGAATTCCAGCTGGTCGCTGAGCGCAACTTCAATCTGTCGTCGCTTGCGCATCAGCAAACGCAGGTAGGCAATCCAGCCCAGCGCCAGCAACAACAATACGGCCGCCAGGGAAAATCCTTGAAGAATGGCGGTGCGGTTGCGTAACCAGTAACTGTCATCGACCACCACTTCACTGCGCCAACGATTGGAGACTTCGTCCAGTTCCTCGGGCGGGATACTCAACAACGCCTTATCGAGAATCGAGTACAGCGCCGTGGCATCCCGTGCCGTGGCAAAACCGATGTGTGCCGAGGTGGTACCGACCGTACTGGTGATACGCAAACGACCGCGGTACTGCCGCGAAATCATGTAACGCGCCGTAATCAGGGCACTCACCGCCGCATCGGCCTGACCATTGGCGACCATCGCCATGGCGCGCTCGGCGTTGTCGGCCTCCACCAGTTCGATGCCCGGGTAATGTTCGAGCAGCAGGGCCCGCACCGGAGTACCCCGTATTACCGCCAGCCGTTTGCCGCTCATCTCATCCAGCGTTCCTGGACTGCCGGATACCGTACGGCTGACCAGAACGTAGGGGGTGCTCAGGTAGGGTCGCGTAAAACGTAACAGCTGTTCACGTTCGGGACTGGGGGTCAGGCTAACCAGCAGGTCAGCCTGGCCGGTACTGATCTGCTTGATCAATTCCGGGACCGAGTGCAACCGCTGCGTGTCAAATTTCAACCCCGTGCGCAACGCCACCTTGGCCAGTACTTCAGCAGCAAGACCTCGGAATTCGCCCTCGTTCCCGTAAAAAGACAACGGCAGGAAGCTGTCATCGATTGCCACCCGAAGTCGCGGATGCTGCTCGATCCAGCGTTGTTCGCTGGCACTGAAATGCGGCGAATGGAGCCCCGCCATGCTTGCGCCCCCTGCCCAGCGTCGCAGGATGGTGATGCGCTCACTGTTCGGGATGACGGCCAGTGCTTCATTGACAATACGCAACAGTCGCTGGTTTTCGTGTGACAGGGCGAATGAGAAATCGTGTCCGCTTCTCTCCACGAAACCGGCCAATTGGACGTTGTTCAGATAATTTTTGTTGATCAGGTAATTGGCACTGATGGCGTCACCAAGATACACATCGGCGGTGCCGAAGGCGACGGCGCCAATCGCACTCAGCGTCGAGGGATAAAGCTGTAACCCGGCATCGGGGTATAACGCCTTGACCTTTTCCGGTGGCAAGTAGTGATAAAGCATTGCCACTTGCTTGCCGGCCAGGTCCGGCGTCAGGTTCTGGCCGTCGCCGATGCGGGTCACTAGGGCGGATTGGTCATTGGCGTAGGGCGCTGACAGTGTGAGTTGAGGGTCTGCCGCCTCAAAATCATTGGAAGTGCCCAGCAGGTCCACTTCGCCGCGCTTGAGCGCCTGAAGCACTTCGGATCGCGAATCATAACGACGGACTTCGACGCGCACGTGCAGCAGTTGGCCGAGCAGCTGCGCATAGTCGGCAGTCACGCCCTCGTAATCGTTGCCATTGTTGGTGATCACGAACGGCGCGTAATCGGGCGCCGAAGTCCCCAGCAGCAACGTGCCTTTGCTCCGCAGCCAGTCCAGGTCCGGCGCCTCGAGCACCACACTGTAGTCCTCGACTTGAGAACGTCCCAACACGCGCAATGCTTGCGGTTCATTGTCGGCGCCCAGCACCGTGCCCAGCGGGCTCGACAACAGGACCAGCGTCAGCAATGTGCGTAATTTCATGTTCATCAAATCAACTGGTTTCGTTTGGCAAACTCGGCGAGATACACCACCGATTTCACGTTCAGCTTTTCAATCAGACGAGACTTGTAAGTGCTGACGGTCTTGCTGCTCAGCAGCATGGTTTCGCCAATTTCCTTGTTGCTCAAGCCTAGTGACAGTTGCTGCAGAATCATCAGTTCGCGGTCGGACAGGTTCTGGATCATTTCGAGATCCGTAGCCTGTGCATCACTGCGACGCACCGAGCTGATGGCCAGATTGGGAAAAAATGTATAGCCATCCATGATGACCTTGATGGCTTTGGTCAGCTCATCCAGGTCATCGGTCTTGGAAATGTAGCCGGCTGCACCGGCCTTCATGCAACGCAAAGAGTAGAAAATCGCCGACTTGGACGTCAGCACGACAATTTTGCTTTTCAGGTTCAACGCCGTCAGGCGACTGATGACCTCCAGCCCATCAAGTCTGGGCATCACGATGTCCAGAACAATCAAGTCCGGTGCATGTTCACGAGCCAGCTGAAGAGCATCGGCACCGTTGTCTGCCTCGGCAACCACCTCGAAGTTTTCCTGCTTCAAGAGCATTTTGACCGATGACCGAATGAACGGATGATCGTCTACCACCATCGCTTTGAACATATGAACCTCTGCAAGACACCGCGGGCATTGTAGCAATCCAAAGCGAATCAACGGTTACGGTATCACTGCCACCCAAACCGGCGAATGTAGAACCCTTTCACCGCCTGCGTCAGCGCCATGTAAGCCAGCAGGATCACCGGCAGAAAGACGAAGTACATCGATGGCAGCGCCTGCAGTTTGAAATAGTGCGCCAAAGGCCCCATCGGCAGGAAAATGCCGACCGCCATGGTGATCCCGGTCATCACCATCAACGGCATCGCCGCGCGGCTTTGCAGAAACGGGATTTTCGGGGTGCGGATCATGTGCACGATCAGCGTCTGGGTCAGCAGCCCGACCACGAACCAGCCGGACTGGAACAACGTCTGGTGATCCGGCGTGTTTGCATCGAACACGTACCACATCAGGGCAAACGTGGTGATGTCGAAGATCGAGCTGATCGGCCCGAAGAACAGCATGAAGCGCCCGACATCCGCCGGTTGCCAGCGCTGCGGTTGCTTGAGCATTTCTGCATCGACGTGATCGAACGGGATGGCGATCTGCGAAATGTCGTAGAGCAGGTTTTGCACCAGCAGGTGCATCGGCAGCATTGGCAGGAACGGTATGAACGCGCTGGCCACCAACACCGAGAACACGTTGCCGAAGTTCGAACTGGCGGTCATCTTGATGTATTTGAGCATGTTGGCGAAAGTGCGGCGCCCTTCCAGCACGCCCTCCTCCAGCACCATCAAGCTTTTTTCCAGCAGGATGATGTCGGCCGCTTCCTTGGCAATGTCGACGGCGCTGTCCACTGAAATACCGATGTCGGCGGTACGCAGCGCCGGGGCGTCGTTGATGCCGTCGCCCATGAACCCGACTACGTGGCCGTTGCCCTTGAGTAAACGCACGATGCGCTCCTTGTGCGACGGCGTGAGTTTGGCGAAGACGTTGGTGGTTTCCACCGCCACGGCCAGTTGGGCGTCGCTCATGCGTTCGATGTCGTTGCCCATCAGCAGGCCCTGCTGCTCCAGACCGACTTCACGGCAGATCTTGGCGGTCACCAGTTCGTTGTCCCCGGTCAGCACTTTCACCGCCACACCGTGAGCCGCCAGCGCTTTAAGGGCTGGCGCGGTGCTTTCCTTGGGTGGATCGAGGAACGCCACGTAGCCAATCAGTGTCAGCTCCCGCTCATCGGCCAGGCTATACGTGTCGCGGCCTTCGATCATTGGTCGCGCAGCCACCGCGACGACTCGTAACCCTTCGGCGTTGAAGGTGGCAGTAACCTGGCGGATCCGTGCCAACAGTTCATCGCTCAGCACTTCATCCACCACGCCGTGACGCACCCGCGTGCACACGGCAAGCACCTCTTCCACCGCGCCTTTGCAGATCAGCAGATGAGCATGTTCACGCTCGGCGACCACCACCGACATACGCCGGCGGGTGAAGTCGAAAGGGATCTCGTCGATCTTGCGAAACGCGGTGCCGACCTTGAGTTCACGGTGGATTTCCACATGTTCCAGCACCGCTACGTCCAGCAGGTTTTTCAGGCCGGTCTGGTAGTAGCTGTTGAGGTAGGCCATTTCCAGCACGTCGTCGGAGTCGTTGCCCCAGACGTCGACATTGCGCGCGAGGAAGATTTTGTCCTGGGTCAGGGTGCCGGTCTTGTCGGTGCATAGCACGTCCATGGCGCCAAAGTTCTGGATCGCATCCAGACGTTTGACGATGACTTTTTTACGCGACAGGAATACCGCGCCTTTGGCCAACGTCGAGGTGACGATCATCGGCAGCATTTCCGGGGTCAGGCCCACGGCAATCGACAACGCGAACAGCAGCGCCTGGGTCCAGTCGCCCTTGGTGAAACCATTGATGAACAGTACCAGCGGCGCCATCACGAACATGAAGCGGATCAGCAGCCAGCTGACTTTGTTGACCCCGGTCTGGAACGATGTCGGCGCACGATCAGTGGCCCCCACTCGCTGCGCCAGCGCACCGAAATACGTGTCGTTGCCCGTGGTGAGGATCACTGCCATCGCCGTGCCGGACACCACGTTGGTGCCCATGAACAGAATGTTGTCGAGGTCCAGCGGGTTGCTGGTGTCGTGGTCTTGCTGGCGCGGAAACTTTTCCACCGGCATCGATTCGCCGGTCATCGCCGCCTGACTGACGAACAGGTCCTTGGCGCTGAGCACCCGGCAATCGGCGGGGATCATGTCCCCCGCCGAGAGCACGATCAAGTCGCCCGGCACCAATTGCTTGATCGGCAACTCGATGCGCTGTGCGTCGCGGCGCAGGACTGTCGCGGTGTTGCTTACCATCGCCTTCAGCGCGTCGGCGGCCTGGTTGGACCTGGTTTCCTGCCAGAACCGCAGCAACGTCGAGAGCACCACCATGGAGAAAATCACGATGGCGGCTTTCATGTCCTCAGTCAGCCAGGAGATGACCGCGAGCAACGTCAGCAGCAGGTTGAACGGATTCTTGTAGCAGTGCCACAGGTGAGTCCACCACGGCAATGGCTGTTCATGCTCGACCTCGTTGAGGCCGAAACGCTCGCGCAGGGTGTCGGCTTCCCCTTCACTCAGGCCATCGGTGTGAGTGCCGAGTTTTTCCAGCAATTGACCGGTGTCGCTGTTGGCGGCAACCACCAGGGTTTGCGCCAGCGTCGGCGGTACTTCACGGCTGACCGTGGTGTCGGTGAAGGTTTCCAGCAACGCCAGACGTCGGAAGTGCCGGGCGATGTGGCGGGTGCGCAGAAATCCGGCGAAGAATTCCTTGAGCAGGGTCAGGTTCATGGCGTTGCCCCCCAGGGTCAGCCGGGAAACCTTCGAGCAGGCGTGTCGAGTCGCGGCGATGACAACCAGGCAGGCGCCATCACACGAAAGTGTGTCGATGAGAGGACATCGGGAATCGGGCCAGAACTGGCTCGACCGGGAGGCCGCTGCTCGCTGTTCGGCGAGACAACGGCACAAAAAAGCGGCGCGTTATCTTGCCGAGAAGGTGCCGGTTACTGAAACCGGCCGACTACTGTCACTCGAACAAGTACCCACTGTGGGTCTCCGCTATTGATGAAAACGCGCGAAGCTTACGCCGCGATTTAGGCAGAGTAAACGAAGGAACGGCATGCGGTGGGGGAATCGCGGGGTTCTTCAGGAAGGGTTCAGGATTCAAGATTTGTGCTGCTTTTGAAGGCCCCATCGCGAGCAAGCTCGCTCCCACAATGGACCTGTGTTCACTGGCCCCCTGTGGGAGCGAGCTTGCTCGCGATGGCGGCCTGACAGGCGCCGAAGATTAACTGGCAGTCGCCAACAACAAGTCCACCACCGACTGGCTATGCCCACGGTTCTTGCCATGCTCATACAACGAACCGGCAATCTCATCCGCCCGAATTGGCAGGATCGATAACAGCGTGTCGCTCAACCCATGGCTCGCCTGGCAGAAGCCCTGCATATAAATGCCGGCCTTGCAGCGCTCATCAGTGATCAGTTTGTAATTGCGATCCACTTCAAAATCACCCAGGTACTGCTCCAGGGGTGCCAGCAATTCGCGGTGCATCTGCCGCTCGTAACCGGTGGCCAGAACCACGGCGTCGTAGAGACGAACCGTGACTTCACCGGTGGCGTTGTTGCGCACCGCCAACTCGATACCGTGCTCAGTGGCCGTGGCTTTCTCGATTGTGGTCAGGGTGCGGAATGCATGACGGGCAATGCCCGAGACTTTCTGGCGATAGAAGATGCCGTAGATACGTTCGATCAGGTCGATGTCCACCACCGAATAATTGGTGTTGTGGTACTCGTTGACCAGTCGTTCGCGTTCGCTGTGGGCTTGCTGGAACACCAGATCGGTGAACTCCGGCGAGAACACTTCGTTGACGAACGGACTGTCATCCGCCGGCTTCAATGCCGAGCCGCGCAGGATCATGTCGACCTGCACCGACGGGAAGCTGTCGTTCAGATCGATGAAGGCTTCCGCGGCACTCTGCCCGCCGCCGATGATGGCGATGCTCATAGGCTGGTTGTTCGCACACGGCTGCCTGGCCATTTGCGCCAGGTACTGCGAGTGATGGAACACCCGTCCGTCATCCTTCAGCGCCTTGAACGCTTGCGGAATGCGCGGCGTACCGCCGGCGCTGACCACCACTGAACGGGTGGTGCGCACGTGCTGCTGACCTTGGGTATCGCGCGAGATCACCCGCAGCGCTTCGACCTGCTGGCTGTGCAGCACCGGTTCGATGGTGAGCACTTCTTCGCCGTAACGGCTCTGCGAATCAAATTGCACGGCGACCCAGCGCAGGTAGTCGTTGTACTCCATGCGGCACGGATAAAAAGTGCCCAGGTTGATGAAGTCCACCAGGCGACCGTGATGCTTGAGGTAGTTGACGAAGGAATACGGGCTGGTTGGATTACGCAGCGTCACCAGGTCCTTGAGGAACGAGATCTGCAGTTCGCTCTGGGCCACCAGCGTGTTGCCGTGCCAGCGGTAATCCACCTGCTTGTCGAGAAACAGAACATCCAGCTCGCCCTGGCGTGGCCCGCGCTCTTGCAAAGCGATGGCCAGCGCCAGGTTCGAAGGGCCGAATCCGACGCCGATCAGGTCGTGAACGATGGGCGATGCAATTGCCTGTGTCATTTCCAGTGTCCTCTGGATGAGCCCCTAAGCAGATAGGGAGTAAGCCTAAGTGACCTGACCGGCCTTGGGCAGGACAGCAGGTCGTCTGTTGAGTAGGAACGAGGACAGTGAAATAAAATTTAATCGGCAGGGATCAATGGGCGTCCCACTCGCGCATCCGCACCCGGCAATGCTTCATCGCATTGACGATATGCTTTTCCACCAGGGCCCGCGAAATGCCCAGCTGTTCGGCGATCTCCGAGTGGGACAGTCCTTCGATCTTGCGCAGCAGAAAACTCTCGCGACACAGCCGTGGCAGTTCCGCCAAGGCACGCTGGAGCATTTGCAGGCGCTGGCCGTGATCGAGGCAATTGTGCGGGGATGGCGTAAAGTAACGCTCTTCGGTGTCGAGCACGTCCAGCGATTCGACCTGACGCAAGGCATTACGTCGATGGTCGTCGATCACCAGATTGAGGGCCGTGCGATACAGAAACGCCCGAGGCTGCTCGATGGGTGAGTCGCTGGAGCGCTCCAGAACTCGCACATACGCGTCATGCACCACATCTTCGGCCACCTGACGGTTGCCTAGCTTGGCGTTCAGGAAACACACCAGCTCGCGATAGTAGTTTTCCAACATGACTCCCGGCCGCACGGGTGCGGTTTCTGTCCTTGAGCCCCCTCGTCAACCGCCGAAAATAGGCAGTGGCACGATAGTGGCAGTTCGAAGCGCGTAATTTATAGTAATTCTCATATAGATTTAAAGTACTGCGTGTCCTTGCCCCACAAATAGTCGTGACGACTGGGTGTAACCCTATGTGTCCGCACCTAAATTCCCCGCACCCTTCCTCGTTTACAGGACAGCTCCCCGTCTCTTTCGGCTGTCGCTGTTAGCTGCGCGCAGGTCGAACGACGGGCCGATACCCATTGGCCGGAACCCTGCATGAAACGTCCACGACACACCCGACGCGCCCTGCTTGTAGCACTTAGCCTGATCCCCGTTATCGCCGTCGCCGCCTGGAAAATCATTCCGCCCGGGCGCGACAGGTTCGCCACCGTGGCCGTCAGCCGTGGCGACATCGAAAGCAGCGTCACGGCGCTGGGCACCCTGCAACCTCGGCGTTATGTCGACGTCGGCGCCCAGGCTTCCGGGCAGATCCACAAGATTCATGTGGAGGTCGGCGACGTGGTCCAGGAAGGTCAATTGCTGGTGGAAATCGACCCATCCACGCAACAGGCCAAGCTCGACGCCGGGCGCTTTTCCATCGAAAATCTCAAGGCTCAGCTTCAGGAGCAACGGGCCCAGCATGAACTCGCGCGGCAAAAGTACCAGCGCCAGCAGAACCTCAAGGCCGGCGGCGCCACCCGCGAGGAAGACGTGCAAACCGCGCAGGCCGAGCTGCGCGCCACCCAGGCGCGCATCGACATGTTCCAGGCGCAGATCCGCCAGGCCGAAGCCAGCCTGCGCAGTGATCAGGCCGAGCTCGGTTACACCCGAATCTATGCGCCAATGTCTGGAACGGTCGTCGCCCTCGATGCCCGGGTCGGCCAGACACTCAACGCGCAACAACAAACCCCGCTGATTCTGCGCATCGCCAAGTTATCGCCGATGACCGTATGGGCCGAAGTCTCGGAAGCCGACATCGGCCACGTCAAACCCGGCATGAATGCCTGGTTCACCACCCTCAGCGGTGGCAATCGTCGCTGGAACAGCACGGTGCGGCAGGTCCTGCCCGTACCGCCCAAGCCACTCGACCAGACCAGCCAGGGTGGCGGCAGCCCGGCCAGTTCGAGCAAAAGCGGCAGTGCCCGCGTGGTGTTGTACACCGTGTTGCTCGACGTCGATAACGCCGACAACGCGCTGATGGCCGAGATGACGACTCAGGTGTTTTTCGTGTCCGGCCAGGCAAAAAACGTCCTCACCGCGCCCATCGCAGCGCTACAAGGCGGCGCACATCCGGACACTCAGACGGCACAAGTCGTGGCCAAAAACGGCAGCATCGAGTCGCGCGAAGTGCGCACCGGCATCAGTGATCGCCTGCGGGTGCAGATCCTCGACGGCTTGCAGGAAGGCGATCACCTGCTGATCGGCGCGGCCGACGGGAGGGGCGGCTGAATGCAGACGCCTCTGATCGACTTGCAAGGCATTCGCAAAGCCTACGGCGGTGGCGATTCTCCCGAAGTGCATGTGCTACGCGGTATCGACCTGTCGATCCATGCCGGTGAGTTCGTGGCGATAGTCGGCGCCTCCGGGTCCGGCAAGTCGACGCTGATGAATATCCTCGGCTGCCTCGACCGCCCGACGTCGGGTGAATACCGCTTCGCCGGGGAAAACGTCGCCGGGCTCGACAGTGATGAACTGGCCTGGCTGCGCCGCGAAGCCTTCGGTTTCGTGTTCCAGGGGTATCACCTGATCCCGTCCGGCTCGGCCCAGGAAAACGTCGAGATGCCGGCCATCTACGCAGGCTTGCCGGCCGCCGAACGCCACGCCCGCGCCGCGGCCCTGCTCGATCGCCTCGGCCTGGCCTCGCGCACTGGCAATCGCCCGCATCAGCTTTCTGGCGGCCAACAACAACGGGTGTCCATCGCCCGCGCCTTGATGAACGGCGGCCATATCATCCTCGCCGACGAACCCACCGGCGCCCTCGACAGCCACAGCGGCGCTGAGGTCATGACCCTGCTCGATGAACTGGCGAGCCAGGGCCACGTGGTCATCCTGATCACCCACGACCGCGAAGTGGCAGCCCGGGCCAAACGCATCATCGAAATCCGCGACGGTCTGATCATCAGCGACAGCGCCCGCGACACCCCTGAAGCCCAGATCTCAGCCAACCCCGGTGCGTTACAAGCCGTGGACCTGCGCAAGCGCCTGAGCGAAGGTGCCGAGGCCACCGGCGCGTGGAAAGGCGAACTGATTGACGCCGTACAAGCGGCGTGGCGGGTGATGTGGATCAACCGCTTCCGCACCGCGCTGACACTGCTCGGAATCATCATCGGCGTGGCCTCGGTGGTGGTGATGCTCGCCGTCGGCGAAGGCAGCAAGCGCCAGGTCATGGCGCAGATGGGCGCCTTCGGTTCGAACATCATTTACCTCAGCGGCTCGGCGCCGAACCCGCGCACCGCGCCGGGCATCGTCACGCTTGATGACGTCGCTGCGGTGGCCAGTTTGCCGCAGGTGATGCAGATCATGCCGGTCAACGGTCAGGAAGCCGGGGTGCGCTTCGGTAACCTCGATCATTTGAGTTACGTCGGTGGCAACGACACCCACTTCCCGGCGATCTTCAACTGGCCGGTGGTCGAAGGCAGTTACTTCACCGAGGCCGATGAGCGAAACGCCGCGGCGGTCGCGGTGATTGGCCACAAGGTGCGGAGCAAATTGCTCAAAAATGTGGCCAACCCGATCGGCCACTACATCCTGATCGAAAACGTGCCGTTTCAGGTGGTCGGCGTGCTCGCGGAAAAAGGCGCCAGCTCCGGCGACGCCGACAGCGACGACCGCATCGCCATCCCCTACTCCGCCGCCAGCGTCCGGCTGTTCGGCACGCACAACCCGGAATACGTGGCTATCGCCGCCGCCGATGCGCGCAAGGTCAAGGAAGCCGAAACTGCCATCGAGCAGTTGATGCTGCGCCTGCACAACGGCAAGAAGGATTTCGAACTCACCAACAACGCCGCAATGATCCAGGCCGAGGCGCGCACGCAAAACACCCTGTCGCTGATGCTCGGCTCGATTGCCGCGATTTCACTGCTGGTGGGCGGGATCGGCGTGATGAACATCATGTTGATGACGGTGCGCGAACGCACCCGCGAGATTGGCATCCGCATGGCCACCGGGGCCCGGCAGCGCGACATCCTGCGCCAGTTTTTGACCGAGGCGGTGATGCTCTCGGTGGTCGGCGGGCTGGCCGGAATTGCCCTGGCGCTGATCGTCGGCGGTGTGTTGATTCTCAGCGAAGTCGCTGTCGCATTTTCCTTGATAGCGGTGCTCGGCGCCTTCGGCTGCGCCTTGGTCACCGGTGTTGTCTTCGGCTTCATGCCGGCCCGCAAAGCTGCCCGACTCGACCCGGTCACGGCCCTTACCAGTGAATGATTTCTCGATGAAGCCGCCACTCAGTCTGTTGACGCTCTGCCTGTTGCTCAGCGCTTGCGGCACGCCCGCCCAGCGCCCCGACGCCGGTATCGTGCCGCCCGCGTCCTGGCAATCACCGCACACACAAGACGCTGCGCGCAGCAACCCGCAATGGTGGACGCAGTTCGGCAGCCCGCAGCTGGACCAACTGATCGAACAGGCGCGCGTCGGCAGTTTTGATCTGGCTGCCGCTGTCGCCCGGGTGCGCCAGGCACAGGCCGAGACGGTGGTGGCCGGCGGTTCGCAACTGCCGCAGGTCACGGCGGGGTTGAATGCCAATCGCCAGAAACTGCTGCGCGGCAATGGCTACAGCCAACTGGATGCCGACAGCGACAACAGCGCCGTGGACTATTTCAACGCCAACCTCAGCGCCAGCTACGAAATCGATTTCTGGGGCGGCCAACGGGCTTCCCGCGACAGCGCGCAATTTGCCTTGCAGGCCAGCCAGTTCGATCAGGCCACAGTGGAATTGACACTGCTTAGCAGTGTTGCCAGCGGCTACGCGCAAACCCTGTCGCTGCATGAACAGAGCCGCATCGCCGAGTTGAACCTGACGAATGCGCGGAACGTATTGAAACTGGTGCAGACGCGGTTTGATTCAGGCTCGGCCACGGCGCTGGAGCTGGCCCAACAGAAAAGCCTGGTCGCCGCGCAACAACGGCAATTGCCGCTGGTGCAGCAACAGGCGCAGGACACGTTGATCAGCCTTGCCGTCCTGCTCGGCCGGCCGGTGCAGCAGTTGTCGTTGGGGCAGGAGCACTTTGATCAGCTGTCATGGCCGGCCATCGACGCTGGCGTGCCCAGTGAACTGATCAGCCGTCGCCCGGACATTGCCCGCGCCGAGGCGCAACTGGCGGCGGCGCAGGCGGACGTCACCGTGGCCCGCGCCGCGATGTTGCCTACCGTGACATTGAGCGCCGAAATCGGCTCGGGCGCGGATCGCGCGTCGGACATTCTGCGCAGCCCGTTCTACAACCTCACCGCCGGGTTGCTTGCGCCCGTGTTCAACAACGGACGCCTGGGCGCCGAACGCGACAAGGCCACGGCCCGCCAGGTGGAACTGCTTGAAACTTATCGCGGCGCAATCATCAACGGTTTCGCCGACGTCGAAAAAGCGCTGAACAGCATTCGTGGGCTGGATGAACAGCGGCAATGGCAAGGCGAGGAACTGAAACAGGCGCAGACCGCATTCGATATTGCACAAAGTCGTTATCAGGCCGGGGCCGAGGATTTGCTGACGGTGCTGGAGACGCAACGCACGCTGTATGCGGCGCAGGATTTGAATGTGCAGCTGCGGTTGTCGCGGTTGCAGGCGAGTATTGCGCTGTACAAGGCACTGGGGGGCGGGTGGCAAACTTTGTAATGTGTGTCGCCAGTGAGTCCGCCATCGCGGGCAAGCCCGGCTCCCACAGGTTTTATGTCGTACCCAAATCATGCGGCACACATAAAACCCTGTGGGAGCCGGGCTTGCCCGCGATGAACGATAACGCGGGCTAACTGATTAACTGATAACCGGTTTAGCCTTCAAATGCCGCGCATACCAGGGCCGCTGAGGCACTTTCCTGAACAAGTCAGCGAGCTTCCTCTCATCCTCGCCAAACGTAATCCGCAACGCCAGCTTCATGGTTTCCGGGTCCATCTCCACCGATTTTCCTGCCTGCAACCCCGGCGTGGTGTTGCAACCATGGGTGCTCGGCCCGAGCCACGGATCATCGACTTCCACCCAACGTCCCGGCGCGAACCACGCCACGCCATTGACCTCGAGCCGACTCACCGCCCCCGGATGAAAACGTTCATGCGCGCGAAACCAGTCTTCCAGTCGATCATCGATCCAGCCATGGAAGTGCCAGAACACCGGGTTCACATGGGACGAAAACGGGTCACCCAGAAAGTCGTTTTCCGGTGCAAACCAACGGGCGGAAAAGTCTGACGGATCCCGGGCGAACGGCACGGGATGGCCGTTGGATGGATCACGCGGCACCGAGGCCCAACGCATGTGCAGCCAGTCGTGCAGGCCCAGTTCAACCTCTGAGCCGAACTGGCCCAGGGTCAGCTTCGACAGGTAACGCGGATCGCGGTAGCGCGACTCCCAGACCTGGAAGTTGCTGTGATAAGTCTCGGCGGTCTTGATGTCGCTGACCCATTGCGAATATTCGGCATCGTCGTCAGCCAGCCAGGTTGGCGGTAGCGCGGTGCCGTCGTGGTTGTCGCAGTACTGGGCGAAGCCGATGCGGTCACGGGCCAGTTCCGGTTGCGGCAACGGAAAGTACTGCCACGATGGCAAGTCCTGCATCGACCGCGCCGTGCCGAGCATGTGCCGGTGCATGAAGAAAAAATCCACACCGGAACCGTTGCGATCCTTGCGCGCACCACGGGCATCACGCTCCTTGTCACGCGGACCCGGCTGCCAACCGAGGCCGCGCAAGGCATTGCGCTTGTCTTCGGCCAGGGTGTGCCATTTGTCCCGCGAGGCATGCCAGAGCTGGTGAAACAGCCGATGCTCGGGGGAAATCAGCCAGGCCAGCAACGGCGCGTTAAGGCCCGTGCGCTCGCGAGCTTCGGGGAAAACCCGTTTCACGGCGATGAAGCGATTGTCCTGCGCGGTCATCATCAGCGGCCGATCGAGGTTCAAGACGCGACCGCTGAGAGTGCCGCTGCCGGCATTGCCGAAGCCGGCCCAGACTTCGTCCAGGGTCATGCTGAATTCGTAATCGGGCGTGCCGTTGGCCGCGTCGGCACTGACCAGCCGCCAACTCAATTGCGCCGCGTTGGCGTCGGCCAGATCACCGATCACCCGGTAGCGCGGTGTTTCGTTTGAACGCAAACGCTTGGCCGTGTCGAGAAATCCGATCAGGCCGCGCCCTTTGTGGCCGACATCCAGAAACACTTCCAGACCGTCGCGAGGCAACCCTTCAATCCCGGCGTCACGCCCTTCAAAACGAATCTGCCACACACCCCGCAGTGTGTCCGCCAACCGTTGGCCGGCGACATCCGCCACATCAAAAGACGCTTCGCCGGGCGTGATCGTCGGATCCGCTTTCGTCCATTCGCGATGCCCATAAAAAGCCGCAGGCACGGCAGCGCCGGTCAGCGCCAGGCCTGCCATGAACCCTCGTCGAGAAATCGTCATTGCCCTACCTGTGTCAGCCATGAAGCAGGCTTTATCCAAGCTAGAACGTTCGTCCCCTTCAAAAATTTAAGAGCTTCGCGAGCAAGCCCGCGAAGAGGCCGGCAGACATACCTAAATTATCGGATCAGCCACTCGTCCATCCCAGATAGCAAAGCCCCCACACCGGGGCAACGAACCTGACTGAGATGAACATGAAAAAACCACGTTCAAAAAAGCCGCTGTACCTGGGCCTGCCCTTGGCGCTGGCCATCAGCGCCGGTGCCGGCTATGCCGTCTGGGATCACTGGTTCAAGGACAACCCCGGCTACCCGGTCAAAGTGATGCAACAGGCCGATGAGCTGCAAACGCGCATCCTCTCGTTCGACAGCCACGTCACCGTGCCGCTGGACTTCGGCACCGCCGGCAATGAAGCGGACAAAGATGGCAGCGGGCAGTTCGACCTGGTCAAGACCGGGCGCGGACGCCTGTCCGGCGCGGCCCTGACCATCTTCGGCTGGCCGGAAATCTGGAGCGGCGCCAATGCCCCGCACCGTCCCACCGCCGGCTTCGTCGACGAGGCACGATCCGAGCAGGAAACCCGCTACAAAATCATCAGCGCCATGGTTCGCGATTTCCCCAACCAGGTCGCCATCGCCTACACCCCCGACGACTTCCGGCGCCTGCACGGCGAAGGCAAGTTCGCGGTGTTCATGAGCATGCTCAACGCCTATCCGCTGGGCAACGACCTCAATGCCCTGGACACGTGGGCCGCCCGTGGCATGCGCATGTTCGGCTTCAGTTACGTCGGTAATAACGCCTGGGCCGACTCCTCGCGCCCCTTGCCGTTTTTCAATGATTCGCGCGATGCCCTCGGCGGCCTGTCGGACATCGGCAAACAAGCGGTGCATCGCCTCAACGACCTCGGCGTGATCATCGATGTCTCGCAAATGTCGACCAAGGCTCTGGAACAAGTCGCGCAACTGAGCCGCACGCCGATGGTCGCCTCGCACTCGGCGCCGCGTGCATTGGTGGACATCCCGCGCAACCTCAGCGACCCGGAAATGCAGTTGATCAAGAACAGCGGCGGCGTGGTGCAGATCGTCGGTTTCCCGACTTACATCCGCCCCTTGAGTCAAACCACCCAAGACAAACTCAACGCCCTGCGCGCCCGCTTCGACCTGCAACCGTTGCAAGGCCTGGAAATGGCGCTGATGCCCGGTGACCCGGTGATCACTGTCTGGTCCGAGCAGCGTTTCGGCGAGTACGCCAGCCAGCTTTACGCAATTGTCGACGAAGAACCGAAAGCCACCCTGAAGGACTACGGCGACGCGATTGATTACGCGGTGAAGAAAATCGGCATCGACCATGTCGGCATCAGCTCCGACTTCAACGACGGCGGCGGCCTCGAGGGCTGGAAGGATGTCAGCGAAGCGCGAAACGTCACCGCCGAGCTGATCAGCCGCGGCTACAGCGAGGCCGATATCGCCAAGTTGTGGGGCGGCAATTTCCTGCGGGTCTGGGACCAGGTGCAGAAGTCTTCCCGGCCGGTGGCGAACCACTGAATCCCCTTTGCAAAAGCGAACCTTGCTGATGACCAACCGTCGTTCATTCCTCAAGCAGGCCGGGATCCTTGCGGCCGGCCTGCCCCTGAGCAGCGCTGTGATGTTGCCGGCAAGGGCTGCCACCGCGCAGCCACTGCCCGAGGACAAGTGGGCACAATTGCGCCAGCTGTTCGATCAGGACCCGGACTATTTGCACTTCGCCAACTTTCTGGTGACGTCGCACCCGCGACCGGTGCGCGAGGCCATCGAACGGCACCGCACCAAGCTCGACCGCAACCCCGGCCGGGCGATGGACTGGGACCTCGGCGAAACGGAAAAACGCGAACAGGACGTGCGCGTCTGGGCCGGGCGTTACCTCAACGCAACACCCGAGCAGATCGCCCTCACCGGCAGCACCACTGAAGGCTTGTCGCTGATCTACGGCGGCATTCATGTGCGTCCGGATCAGGAAATCCTCACTACCGAACACGAACACTACGCCACCCACTATGCGCTGGATTACCGCCAGCAAAAGGACGGGGTCAAGGTGCGCAAGCTCAAGTTGTTCGAGAACAGCCGCGACGTGTCCGTCGATGAAGTGCTCGGCTCCATCGCCAAAGGCATTCGCCCGCACACCCGCGTGCTGGGCATGACCTGGGTGCAATCGGGCAGCGGCGTAAAATTGCCGATCGGCGAGATTGGCAAACTGGTGGAAGAACAGAACCGTAATCGCGACGACAAGGACCGCATTCTGTATGTGGTCGACGGTGTGCACGGTTTTGGCGTCGAAGACCTCGACTTCCCCGACATGCACTGCGACTTCTTCATTGCCGGCACTCACAAATGGATGTTCGGCCCGCGCGGCACCGGAATCATTTGCGCCCGTTCCGCCGAGCTCAAAGACGTCACGCCGATCATTCCGACCTTCTCCGAAGCCACCACCTTCTCGACCATCATGACCCCCGGTGGCTATCACAGCTTTGAACACCGCTGGGCACTGGACGAGGCGTTCAAGTTGCATCTGCAGCTGGGCAAGGCCGAGGTGCAGGCGCGGATTCATGCGCTCAATGCCTATGCGAAAAGCCGCTTGCTGGAGCATCCGCAGATCGAACTGGTCACGCCGAAGAGTCCGGTCCTTTCGGCCGGCTTCACCTTCTTCCGCATCAAGGACCGCGACTGCGAAAAAGTCGCCGCCCGGTTGATGGAGAACCGCGTGGTCTGCGACTCGGTGGAGCGCGATGTCGGCCCGGTGATCCGGATTGCGCCGGGCTTGCTCAACACCGAAGACCAGATCGACCGCTTCATGGCCCTGCTGAACAAAACCGCATGACGCCATGACACAGCTCCCACATTGGATCGTGCATGCAGCCCCATATTTTCTTCAATCGAGATGACGCATGAACAGTGATCTGCTGACACGGCCACTCAAGGCCCTGGCCCTGACCGCATTGATGATCGGAGGCGCCCACGCCGCCACCGCACCGCCACCCGGCAAAGTCTTCAAGGACTGCCGCGACTGCCCGGAAATGGTGGTGCTGCCCGCCGGCACTTACACCATGGGCACGCCGGACGATGAAGTCGGCCGTGAACCCGACGAAGGCCCGATGCACGACGTGACCTTCGCCAAGCCATTCGCCATGAGCCGCTTCCAGGTCACCGCCGGTGAATGGGACAGTTATGTGCGCGAGAGCGGCGTGATCATTGCCAATGGCGACACCCGGCCAGGCCGCGAATGTGTCGCCAGCAAGCCACGTTACCCGCAGACACCGCGTCAGCCTGCGGTGTGCATGAACTTCGATGACGTGAAGAACTACGTCGCCTGGCTGTCGAAAAAAACCGGGCAGAGCTACCACATGGTCAGCGAAGCCCAACGGGAATACGCCGCACGGAGTGGCACAAAAGGGCCATTCCCTTTCCCCTTTGATGAAGGCAAGTCATACAGCATCGCCAAGCACGCCAACACCTACGGCCCGGCGGACGGTTACAGCTACAGCTCGCCCGTGGGCAGCTACCCGCCGAACGCATTTGGCATGTATGACATGCATGGCAACGTGTACGAATGGGTCGAAGATTGCGAACACCCGGACTACGTCGGTGCGCCCACCGATGGCAGCGCGTGGGTAGAGGCCAACTGCGAAGCCGTGCGCATTCGCGGCAATGACTGGGGTGAAGCGCCGGTGTTCTCACGCTCCGGCAACCGCAACAGCCAGTATCCGCAAGAGCGCGGAGACTGGATGGGCTTTCGCGTGGTGCGTGACCTTAAGCCTTAGCACTTTCCCCTGTGGGAGCGAGCTTGCTCGCGATGGCTGACTTCCAGTCGATGTAGATGTCGACTGATAGTCCGCCATCGCGAGCAAGCTCGCTCCCACAAAGTTGTGTGTGGTGTCAGCCGCCCCGCCATCAATCGGTGGTCGCTAAATTAAGCCTTCGATCAGACGTTCTACTGGGTATCTGCCTTTCCACCCAAGGAACCGTCTCCCATGACCCAGCCTCCCCGTGGCGCCATCGGCGAATTGTTCGCCCTGTTGAAACCCTTTCGGCTGATCGTCGCCGCGTCCATTTTCCTGGGCATGGTCGGCGGCCTGAGCGTCACGGTCTTGCTGGCGACCATCAACAACGCCCTGCATTCGGACACCGGCCTGACCCAAGGCGTCGTTGCGCTGTTCGCCGGCCTGTGCCTGCTGGCGCTGCTGAGTTCGATCTGTTCCGACATCGGCACCAACTACGTCGGCCAGCACATCATCGCCAAGCTGCGTAAACAGCTCGGCGAAAAGGTCTTGTCGGCGCCTATCGAACAGATCGAGCGCTACCGCAGCCACCGGCTGATCCCGGTGCTGACCCACGACGTCGACACCATCAGCGACTTCGCTTTCGCCTTCGCCCCGCTGGCGATTTCCGTGACCGTGACCCTCGGCTGCATGGGCTACCTGGCGATCCTGTCGTGGCCGATGTTCCTGATCATGGTCGCCGCGATCCTGATCGGCACGGCGATTCAGGCCTACGCCCAGAGCAAAGGCGTGAAGGGTTTCATGGCCGCCCGCGACGCTGAAGACGAACTGCAAAAGCACTACAACGCGATTGCCGAAGGCGCCAAGGAACTGCGCATCCATCGCCCGCGCCGCCAGCGCATGTTTGTCTCGGGCATCAAGGCCACCGCCGAATTCATCTGCAACACCCAGGTGCGTTCGATCAACACGTTCGTGATCGCCAAGACCTTTGGCTCGATGCTGTTCTTCGTGGTGATCGGCCTGGCGCTGGCCCTGCAAACCTTCTGGCCGAGCGCCGATAAAACCGTGATGAGCGGTTTCGTGCTGGTGCTGCTGTACATGAAAGGCCCGCTGGAACACTTGATCGGCACCCTGCCAATTGTCAGCCGGGCGCAGATTGCTTTTCGCCGCATCGCCGAGTTGTCCGAGCAGTTTTCCACTCCAGAACCGCATCTGCTTTTGAGCGATCAGGGCCAAGTCAAACAAGCGGTGCACGAACTGAAACTGGCCGATGTACGTTTCGCTTTCCCGGCCGTTGAAGGGGCAGCGCCGTTCCAGCTCGGGCCGGTCAACCTGACGATCAAGCAAGGCGACATCACCTTTATCGTCGGCGAGAACGGTTGCGGCAAGACCACCTTGATCAAGTTGCTGCTGGGTCTGTACACGCCGCAGCAGGGCGAGATCCGTGTCAACGGCGAGACCATCGACGCGCAGAATCGCGATGATTATCGTCAGTTGTTCACCACGATCTTCGCCGATTACTACTTGTTCGATGACGTGGTCCAGGGCGATACGCACCTCCCCGAAGACGCCAATAAATACCTGCAACGGCTGGAGATCGCGCACAAGGTCCGCGTCAAGGACGGCAACTTCACCACCACTGACCTCTCCACCGGCCAGCGCAAGCGCCTGGCGCTGGTCAACGCGTGGCTGGAGGAACGTCCAGTGCTGGTGTTCGATGAATGGGCGGCGGATCAAGACCCGACCTTCCGCCGGATTTTCTATACCGAGCTACTGCCGGACCTCAAACGCCTGGGCAAGACCATCATTGTGATTTCCCACGATGACCGTTATTTCGATGTCGCCGATCAACTGGTGCGCATGGAAAGCGGCCGCGTGGTTACCGAATTGGCCCCTGCCTGATCACTGATTACTCGTGGGAGCGAGCTTGCTCGCGATGGGGTCGTCACATTCAACATGAATGGCGACTGACCCACCGCTATCGCGAGCAAGCTCCCACAGTTTGTTCTCCTGACTGACTGACTGGCATGTGGGCAAACCAAATGCCCCCGTGACTCGCCCTTCTGAAATTTATTTCTCAGGTTTCTTTCCGGTTTTACGTCCATGCCCCGTCTTAATAATCATTCTTATTAACAATAACTTTGCACCCCACTTTTCAGGAGCTCAGGTACGTAATGCGACCTCAACCACGCCGCACACCTCTCGCGCTGGCCGTACAGCGCCCGACTTTGCATCGCACCCTGTTTACAAGCGTAGTGCTGACCGCCACCTTGCTGGGGAGCTCGGTGGCCAATGCTGCACCTGTAAAAGTGAATATCGCCGTCCAGCCGCTTTCCAACGCGCTGACCGAACTGGGCATGCAGACCAATCTGCAGATCCTCTACAGCCCGGACCAGGTAGCCGGCATCAAGTCCCGTGCGGTGTCCGGTTCGCTGGAACCGTCTGATGCCCTGAAGGCACTGCTGCAAGGTTCCGGCATTTCGTTCCAGATCAATGGCAACACCGTGACCCTGGTGTCCGGTGGCGGTTCTGGCCTGCAATTGGGCGCGACCACCATTTCCGGCCAGGGCCTGGGCCTGACCACGGAAGACACCGGCTCGTACACCACCGGCGCCACCGCCTCCGCGACCGGGTTGCCGCTGAGCATTCGTGAAACCCCGCAATCGGTCACCGTGGTAACGCGTCAGCAGATGGACGATCGCGGCGTTCAGAGTGTGTCTGACGCTTTGCGCAACACCCCCGGCGTCACGATGCAGAAGTACGACAGTGACCGCACCGAGTTTTCCGCCCGTGGCTTTGCCATCACCAACTTCCAGTACGACGGCGTCAACATTCCCTACGACGGCGTGTACGGTGAGAACCCGAACAACGGCGACGACGCGGCCAGCCTCGACCACATCGAAGTCGTCAAAGGCGCTACCGGCCTGATGACCGGCGCGGGCGACCCGTCTGCCACCGTCAACCTGATCCGCAAGAAACCGACCAAGGAGTTCAAGGCCTCGGTCAGCGCCACCGCCGGTTCCTGGGACAACTACCGCACCGAAGGCGATATCTCCGGTTCGCTGACCGATAGCGGCAACGTCCGTGGTCGCTTCGTCGGCGCCTACCAGGACAAAGACTCGTACATCGACCACTACAGCCAGAAAAAAGACATCTTCTACGGCATCCTCGAAGCCGATCTGACGGACGACACCCTGCTGACGTTTGGTATCGACAAGTCCAGTGTCACTCCGCGCGGCAGCACCTGGACCGGTAACGCACCGTACTTCACCGACGGCAGCCGTACCGACTTCTCGCGCAGCTTCAACCCGGGTGCGAACTGGAGCCGCCGCGATTTCGACAGCACGACTTACTTCGCGTCGCTTGAACAAGCGCTGGCCAGTGGCTGGAAATTCAAGGCCAGCTTCGACCAGAAAACCACCGATCACGACACCCAACTGGCCTCGGCCAGCGGTGGCTCCGCAGACCCTGTCACGGGCGAAGGCAACTTCCTGTACTGGGGACGCTGGGAAGGTCATCGCGTGCAGAACTCGGGGGACGTGAACATCTCCGGTCCGTTCTCGCTGGGGGGGCGCGAGCATGAACTGGTGGCGGGCTTCATGGCCGCCCACTCGCGCCAGACCGGCGCCACCTACGACACCAGCGCCTTCGAACTGGTGCCGGGCAGCCTCTTCGACTGGAACGGCCACCTGCCGAAACAGGAGTTCCCGAAGAACGGCAAGTACGAACGCACCCAGAGTCAGAACGGTGTCTACATGGCTACCCGCCTGCGTCCGACCGACGACCTGTCGTTCATCCTCGGCGGCCGCTTGAGCACCTTCAAGTACAACGAAGATTACTCGTACTATCCGGGGGCAACCCAGACCGACTCCCATGCCAGCTACAAGGAACATGGCGTTGTCACGCCGTACGCCGGTGTGGTCTATGACCTGAACGATACGTACTCGGTCTATGCCAGCTACACCAAGATCTACCAGCCACAGATCTATTTGGACGCAAGCGGTTCGACCCTTGACCCGGTTGAAGGCGACAGCTACGAGACGGGCCTGAAAGCGGCTTACTTCGAAGGCAGGCTGAACGCCACCTTTGCTTTGTTCCAGATCAACCAGGACAACGTTGCCCAGTACGTCACCACGGACGTCGGCACCGGTCGAGACGTCTATGAAGCCATCTCCGGCGCCACCACCAAAGGCGTGGAAATGGAACTGGCCGGTGAACTGGCCGAAGGCTGGAACCTGTCGGCCGGCTACACCTACGCCCGCACCCGCGACAAGGACGAGCAACGGATCTACGGCTTCCCGCTGGCCTCCAGCAAGCCGGAACACGTGGTGCGCACCTTCACCACCTACCGCCTGCCGGGCGCGCTGGACCAGTTCACCGTCGGTGGCGGTATCAGCTGGCAGAGCGCGTTCTACGGCCAGAGCTTCAGCCCGAACGTGGGTAACGGCGAAGGTGGCAGCACCCTGCTCAAGCAAGGCGGCTACACCCTCGTCGACCTGATGACCCGCTATCAGTACGACGAGCACCTGAGCTTCACCGCCAATGCCAATAACGTCTTCGACAAGAAGTACATGTCTGGCCTGGGCAACTTCGGTACGACGTTCTACGGCGAGCCGCGGAATCTGCAGATCACGGCCAAGTATGATTTCTGAGGTGTGAGCTAAAACTGAAAATGCCCGTGTCGTGAGAGGCGGGTATTTTTTTGTCTGGGGTATTTGTGTTGGATGTCAGGCCAGGCACAAAAAAACCGCCACCCCTGATCCAGGCATGGCGGTTTTTTTTCAGTTCATCTCAAACCCGCGAACGCACCCACCCCGCCACTTCCGCATGAATCCCTTCAACCTCCCCCAACAACCCCGCCATGCGCATAAAGTCATGGGTCATCCCGGGCTGCTCCAGCAACGTCACCTCATTTCCCGCCGCACGCAGCCGATCGGCATAGGCCAGCCCTTCGTCATGCAACGGATCATGCCCGGCCAGGTACACCAGCGCCGGCGACACGCCGGATAAATCCGCCGTCAGCAACGGCGAGCAGCGCCAGTCCGCCAGATCCTGCGGTGTGCGCCCGTAATGCGCGTAGAACCAATCCAGGGTCGGCGTCTCCAGCAAATAACCCTCGGCGAAATCCCGATGCGAAGCACGCTGGGTCAGCGCATCCGTCACCGGGTACAGCAACACCTGCGCCTTGGGTTTCAACGTCAGCTCCTCAGGTTCACGCACTGCCATGATCGACAGCACCGTGGCCAATGTCGCGCCCACGCTGTCACCGGCCACTGTCACCCGATTGGCATCCAGCCCTCGTGCCGCGCCTTCACGCACCAGCCAGTTGCCGGCATCGCAGGCATCCTGCACGGGTGTAGGGAAACACCATTCCGGCGCCAGTCGATAGTCCACCGCCAGCAACGCAAAACCACCCTGCGAGGCGAGTCGCCGGCACAGTGCGTCATGGGAGTCGAGGCTGCCGACCACATAGCCGCCGCCATGGAAATACAGCACCACCGGTTGCAAGCCCTCGACCGCTTGCCCATCGCGATACACCCTTGCCGACAGGCTATGGCCGTCGCGGGCAGCAATAGTGAAATGCTCACAGGCCACGGTGTCCAGCGGCACATCGAGAAACCCTGACGATGCTTCAAAATCGACTCGCGCCTGTTGCGGCGATTGTTCATGCATCGCGCGGCTTTTGCCGGTCATCCGGCCGAACTCGGCGAGTTCTAGAAATGCTTCAAGTTCTGGCAATACGGCCATGGGATGAATCCTTTTACACGAAGATGTCAATAAATTTTCGATACGAAAGCAGAACCCTGTGGCGAGGGGGCAAGCCCCCTCGCCACAAAAGCCCCCTCGCCACAGGTTTTTCATCGTTCGTTCACGCAATGGCCATCCGGCGCTCCAGCAAGTCTTCCAACTCATTCAGCAACTCATCACCACGCAGCAATTCGTAATGCCCGCCGGCCAACAGGCGATCGACGCCTCGGCTGCCGACCTGCGCCTCGAACACCCTGCGCTCTTCGTCGCGCTCAGCTATCCACCAGCGATGCGTCGAAGCTTGAACCACCGGCAACTGCCGATGTGCCAGCGCCAATTGCTTGAGGCGTGAACCGGTAGCGAAGATCTGCGTGAGCTCCCCCGCGCCCAATGCGACTTGTTCATTGGAACCGTGCAGGGCCGCCTCGATCACGGCAATGGAGCCCGCGCGCTCGTCCAAGTCAGCGGCTTTCCGCGCGATCAATGCCTGTGCCTCATCGGCCGGCAACCCGAGCACAAACGTCAGGAAGTCGCCCAGATCCTCGCGCCAGTCCCCCGCTTCAGCGGTGCCTGCCACGTAGCTGTCGACCAGCCCGGCAAACGCAACCGTTTCACCCCGGGATTCCAGGTCGTGAGCAACCAGTTGCGTCAACGCACCGCCCAGCGACCAGCCCAACAAGTAATACGGCCCCTTGGCCTGTTGACTGCGAATCCGCTGCGCATAGGCTTGCGCCATGGCCAGCAGCGACTCGTCCTGCCACTGCGGGTCCAGCAACATCCGGCATTGAACGCCGTACACCGTGCGCCGTCCTTCCAGACGTCGCGCCAGCGGCTCGTAATCGAACACCGTGCCGAAACCCGCGTGCAGGCAAAACAGCGCCGGCACGTTGGGGATTCGCGCATTCAGCGCCAGCAAGGGGTCCGGCGCGGTCGCCGGTTCTGCCACCTGATAGCCACTGAGTTCGGCGATGCAGGGTTTCTGCATCAGATCCCGCAGCTTCAATTCGAAGCCCAATTGCGGCTGACTGCGCACCCGCGAAATCACTTTGAGCACCTGCAACGAATCGCCGCCGAGTTCGAAGAAGTTGTCATCGATGCCCACGTTCGGCACGCCGAGCACCTCTTGCCAGATCGCGGTCAGCGCTGTTTCCAGCGGATTGCGCGGCGCACGGTAGCCGCCCAGCGCCCATTCAGGGGTTGGCAGTGCACGACGATCAAGCTTGCCGTTGGCCGACAGCGGGAAGCGCTCCAGCAGCATGATCCGCGCCGGCACCATGTAATCCGGCAGTTGTGTTTGCAGTTCAGACTTCAAGCGACGATCCAGCCCGACTGCGCCGTCCGCCACCACATAACCGACCAATTGCTTGCCGGTCGGCGTGTCATGGACCACCACGGCGGCATCCAGCACGCCCGCGCACTCACGCAGACGCGCTTCAATCTCGCCCGGTTCGATACGGAAACCACGGATCTTCACTTGCTGGTCGAGCCGTCCCAGGTAGTCGATCAACCCGCACTCGCGCTGGCGCACCAGGTCGCCGGTGCGGTACATGCGGCCACCGGCGTCGAACGGATCGGGGATGAAACGCTCGGCGCTCATGCCCGGGCGTTGGTGATAACCCCGCGCCAGGCATTCGCCGCCCAAATACAGCTCGCCGCTGACGCCCACCGGCAACGGATTGAGGTCGGCGTCGAGCACGTACACACCACGCCCGGCCACGCCGCGCCCAATCGGTGCGTACGCCGCGTCGCCGGTTTCGCTGGCTTCGGCGCGCCACAACAGCGGCGTGACCACGGTTTCGGTCGGGCCATAGCCATTGACCAGTCGCTGCGGACGCAAGGCGCGCTTGACCTGTTCGAAACTGGCGTCCGGCACCGCGTCGCCGCCAAAGCAATACACCTCGACCGCTGGCGGATTGCCCAGACGCTCGGCGACTTCGGCCATTTGTTGCAGGTACGCCGGCGGGAAGCAGGCGACGGTGACGGCGTGACGCTGCAACACCTCAAGGGTCTGTTCCGGGGTCCACAAAGTGTCCTCGCGGATCACCAGGCTGCCGCCGGCTAACAGCACGCTCAGCCAACGCTCCTGAGCGCCGTCGAAGGCGAACGACATGAAATGCAATTCACGGCTGCGCGGTGCCAGTTCGTAAAGCTCAATGATGCCGCGGCAATGCCGGGCAATCGGTCCACGTTCCACGGCCACACCCTTCGGTTGACCGGTGGAGCCGGAGGTGTAGATCAGGTACGCCAGATGCCCCGGCAACGGGTTGGAAACCGGGCACGCCACGTTATCGGCAACGCGCAACTGATCGAGCAGCAGGCGTGGCGGGCTATCCGCCAACGGCAGCCGTTCGCCCAGATCACTGTCGCAGAGCAACAGGCTCGCGGCCGAATCGCTCAACATATAAGCCAGTCGTTCGGCCGGGTACGCGAGGTCCAGCGGCAGGTAAGCCGCGCCGGCCTTGAGCACCGCGAGGAACGCGACAATCGTGCGTTCGGAACGCGGCAACGCTACCGCCACCAGACTTTCCGGTCCGATACCCCGATTGATCAGTTGCTGCGCCAGGCCATTCGCCTGCGCCTCAAGCCTGGCGTAACTGACGTGCCGATCCTCGCAGACCAAGGCGATTTTCTGCGGCTGCGTTTGTACATGCTGATTGAACGCGTGCAGCACATCGGTGCTGTTGATCGACGCTTGCGGCAGGCTGATGCGCGATTCAGGCAAGCCAATATTGCCAAGCAGACACGTCGCATCCGCCGGCAACGCACGCAACAACCCTTCGAGCTGCGCACGAATCCGCTCCACGTCCACGTCGCTGAAGCGATCACGCAGGAACAGGTATTCGACTTCCAGGCCTTCTTCGTTGGCGCTGACCATCAAGTCCATCGGGAAGTTGGTCACGCCGCCACTGCCGACCTCGGCAAAGCGCAACTCACCTTCCTCACCGCCGCGCAGCGCACGGTCGACCGGATGGTTTTCGAACACGATGATGCTGTCGAACAAGCCCTGGCCACCCTGCCCGGCCCAGCGCTGGATGTCCGACAACGGCGTGTGCTCGTAGTCGCGGACCATCAGGTTGTAGTCCTGCAACTCGCGCAGCCACTCGCCCAACGGCTGTTGCGGATCAAGGGTCTGGATCACCGGCAAGGTGTTAATGAACAGACCGAGCATGTCTTGCGCCCCGGCCAATCCGGTCGGACGCCCGGCCACCGTGGCGCCGAACGCTACGCTGCGCTGGCCGCTGTGGCGTTGCAACAGCAGCAGCCAGGCGCCTTGCACCAGCGTGTTCAGCGTCACGCGTTGGCGCTTGGCGAAGCTGTGCAGTTTGCGCGTCGCCTCGCTGTCGAGGTTGCTGTACATCACGCCGTGGCCGGAACCTGCGGCACCCGAGGCCTTGGCCAGAATGGTCGGTTCTTCAAGCAACGCCAGGCGTTCGCGCCAGAAGCCTTCGGCCTGTGCGCCGTCCTGACGTTGCAGCCAGGCGATGTAATCGGCGTAACGACCGGTCAGCGTCGGCAAGGTGTTGTTGTGGTACAGGCGCAGCATGTCGCCCAACAGCCGCGAGGCACTCCAGCCGTCGAGCAGCAAGTGGTGGTAAATCCAGATCATCTGGTAACGGTCATCACCGAGGCGCACCAGGATGAAACGCATCAACGGCGGGCAGCTCAGGTCGAAACCCTTGGCCTGTTCCGCTGCCGCCAGGTCCTTCAACGCCTGCTCAGTGTCGCTACGCTCACGCCAGTCGAGTTCTTCAATCGGCAACTCAACGTCGGCGAACACCGCTTGCAGCGGATCGGCCAAGCCATCGCGCCAGCGGAACGCCGCACGCAGCACTTCGTGACGCTCAACCAAGGCCTGCCAGGCCGCGCGGAAACGCGGCACCTGCAAACCGTCCACCGCCACGCTCAGCTGGTTGACGTAAGGGTTGAGCTCCGGTGAGTCCAGGCAATGGAACAACATGCCTTGCTGCATCGGCGACAACGGATACACGTCTTGCAGGCCTTCACGGGCGGCAACGTCGATGTGCGGCACCAGCGCAAACGCCGGGACTGTCGGCGCGTCAACCAACGTGGCTTCACGACTGCTGGCCACCGCGGCCAACGCGCGGATGGTCTGTTGTTCGAACAGTTGCTTTGGACTGAACACCAACCCGCGTTGCCCGGCACGGCTCACCGCTTGCAGCGAGATGATCGAATCCCCGCCCAGTTCAAAGAAGTTTTCGGTGACGCCCACCGATTTCAGCCCCAGCAGTTCCTGCCAGATGTCCACCAGCAGCGCTTCGGCCGGCGACGCGGCAGCGACGTGATCGTGCTGCTGCCGAGTGGCCTCAGGCGCCGGCAAGCCTTGGCGATCAAGCTTGCCGTTCGGCGTCAGCGGCAACGCGGCCAGGCACATCAAATGCGCCGGCAGCATGTGCGCCGGCAATCGGCTGCGCAGATGAGCCGTCAGCGCTTCACGCAGGTCCTGCTCATCGGCGAGCGGATCGCACGGCACCACGTAACCGACCAATTGGCGGCTGACCGGGCCGTCGCGGTCGATCACGAAGGCTTCACGCACGCCTTCATGTTCAAGCAGGCAGGCTTCGATTTCGCCGAGTTCGATACGGAACCCGCGAATCTTCACTTGCTGGTCGATCCGGCCAAGGTACTCAACGACGCCATCGGCACGGAACCGTGCAAGGTCGCCACTGCGATACAAACGTGCGCCCGGCACGAACGGATCCGGCACAAAGCGTTCAGCCGTCAAATCGGGACGTTGATGGTAACCTCGGGCGACGCCCTCGCCGCCCAGGTACAACTCACCCGCGACGCCGACCGGCAGCGGCTGCAAACCGCCGTCCAGAATATAGGCGCTGCGCTTACCGACCGGCCGGCCAATCGGCATGAACGCCGAGTCGAATTCGGTACCCGGGTACGCCAGCCAGATCAGCGGCGTGATCACCGTCTCGGTCGGTCCATAACCGTTGATCAGGCGTTTCGGTTGCAGCACCTGCTGCACTTCATCGAAGGCATGTTTGGCCATGCCTTCACCGCACGGGGTGTAGGAACGGATCGGCAGATCACGCCCCGCCTCACCCATGAAATCGGCGATCTGCGCCAGATAGCTCGGGGTGAAACAGGCGATGGTGATGCGGTGTTTTTCGATCTCGGCGCAGGTGCGCTCCACACTCCACAACTCATCGTCACGGGGCATCACCGCCGAACCGAATACCAGCGGCGTCAGCCAGCGTTCGTGGGCGCCATCGAAGCTGATCGAGGCGAATTGCAGCTCGCGGTCGTCCGGTGTCATGCCGTACAACTCGCCAATCGACAGGCAATGCATGGCCAGCGGACCGTGGGCGACGCTGACGCCTTTCGGCCGGCCGGTGGAGCCCGAGGTGTAAATCAGGTAGGCGAGGTTTTCACCACAGGTCAGGTTGACCGGGTTGGTGTCAGCCATCGATTCCAGCGGTTCGCGGTCGACTTCCAGCACCGCCAGACCTTGCGGCAGCGGCAGTTTTTCCCGCAGCCACGACTGGCTGATCAGCAGCGCAATGCCGCTGTCTTCCATCAGGTAGCGCAAGCGTTCAGCCGGATATGCCGGGTCCAGCGGCACGTAGGCGCCGCCGGCCTTGAGGATCGCCAACAAGCCGATGATCATGTCCGGCGAGCGCTGCATCGCCAGGCCGACCGGCACTTCCGGGCCGATGCCCAATGCGCGCAGGCGATGGGCCAGTTGGTTGGCGCGACGGTTGAGTTGGTCGAAGCCCAGTTCCAGGTCGTTGAAGATCACCGCCGTGGCGTGCGGGCGGATAACCGCCTGGGCCTCAATCAATTGATGCACGCACAGCGGGTTCTCCGTTGCGGTGAACGCGGGGTTCCACTCGAGCAATTGTTGCGCGCGTTCTGCTGCGGTCAGCAGCTCCAGTTCACTCAATGCAGCCTGTGGCGCGGCGACCATCGCCGTCAGCAGCGCGGCCAGATGCTCGCTCATGCGGGCAATCGCTTCGGCGCTGAACTGAGCGCATTGGTAGCTCCAGTTCAGGCTGAGCTGGCTTTCGGCAGTCACCGCCAACGTCAACGGGAAGTTGGTGCGTTCATGGTTCTGCGGAATCGAGAAGCTCAACCCGGCCGGTGCACCCTGTTGCAACGCTTCGGCCACCGGGAAGTTCTCGAACACCAGCAGGCTGTCGAACAGCGCCTCGCCGGCACGCCCGGCCCAGCGCTGAATATCGCTCAACGCGGTGAATTCATGCTCACGCAGTTCGAGGTTCTGCGCCTGCAAGCGGCTCAGCCACTGGTCGACGCTTTCAAGCGCATCCGGCGTGCTGATCACCGGCAAGGTGTTGATGAACAGCCCCAGCTGGCTTTCGGCCCCCGGCAAATCCACTGGTCGTCCCGCCACGGTCGCGCCGAACGCCACGCTGCGCTGGCCGCTGTAGCGTTGTAACAGCAGCGCCCACGCGCCTTGGACCAAAGTGTTGAGCGTGACTTTTTGCTGACGGGCGAATTTGCTGAAACGTTGGCTGGTGGCGACGTCGAACGTCTGGCGATGGTCGCCGAACGTTGCCGTCGACAGGTTTTTACCGCCGCCATGGGCCAGGCTCTGCGCCAACAAAGTGGGGTTGTCGAGGTTGGCCAGTTGCTCGCGCCAGAACAGTTCATCAGCTTGCGCATCCTGACGTTGCAGCCAGCCGATGTAATCGGCAAAACGCCCGGTGGGTGCGTGTACTTCCTGCCCGGCATAGCGCTGCAAGACTTCGCTCAGCAGCAGCGAATTACTCCAGCCATCCAGCAACAGGTGATGGTGGGTGTAGATCAGTTGCTGACGCTCATCGTCGAGTCGCACCAGGGTCAAGCGCATCAACGGCGCTCGGGTCGGATCGAGTTGCAGGCGTTCGTCGTCAATCAATTGAATCAACGCTTCGGCCTGATCGTTGCGGCCGCGCCAGTCGAGACAGGTCATCAGCAGTTGCAGATGACGATGGACCAACTGCACCGGCGCTTCAAAACCGTCGGGGAAGTGGAAACTGCTGCGCAGGATCGGATGGGTGTCGAGCACCGCTTGCCACGCGCGCCCCAGTCGTTCGGCATCGAGGCCACGGGCTTCGACGCTGACCTGGTTAACGTAAGCGCCAGACTCTGACTCATACAGGCTGTGGAACAACAGACCGGCTTGCATCGGCGACAGCGGATACACGTCCTCGATTTGCGCCGGCGGCACCGGCAGACCATCGAGTTGCGCCTGGGTCAGCCGCGCCAGCGGGAAGTCCGCCGGGGTCACGCCGCCTGCGCCATCGCTCAGGCAATGGGCAATCAGCGCCAGCAATTCATGCCGGAAATCTGCCGCCAGAGCTTCGATCTCACCCAGGTCGAAGCGTTCGCGGCTGAAGGTCCAGTCGAGTTTTAGTTCGCCGCCATAGACCTGACCGTCCACCGACAGCCAGTTCGGCAACGGTGCGTCCGCCGATTGCGCGGCACCGCTGGATTCGCGGGCCAGGGTGAACAATGCGTCTTCGGCAAAGCTCTGGTCGAACTGGCCAAGGTAGTTGAACGTCACCCGCGCCTGCGGCAACGCGGCCAATGCCGCTTGGGTCGACGCATCGCCCATGTAGCGCAACAGGCCGTAGCCCATGCCTTTGCCGGGGATTTCGCGCAGCTGTTGCTTGATGGCTTTGATCGAACCGGCCAGGTCGGCGGTCGGCGTCAGGCGTACCGGGAACAGGCTGGAGAACCAGCCGACGGTGCGGGTCAGGTCGATGTCGTCGAACAGCTCCTCGCGGCCATGGCCTTCGAGCTGAATCAGCGCCGAATCGTGCCCGGTCCAGCGGCTGAGGGTGCGGGCCATTGCGGTCAGCAGCAGGTCGTTGACTTGCGTGCGGTAGATCGCTGGCGCCTGTTGCAGCAATTGGCGGGTTTGTTCGCGGTCCAGCCCGATGCTGACACCCTGGCGCAGATGCCCGGCCTGACGGGCGTGTGCGTTGGCGGCTGGCAGCGAATCATTGGCGACGCTCAGTTGCGCCTGCCACCAGTTCAGTTCGTCAGCAGCGGTTTCGGAACGGGAATAGGCATCAAGCTTGTCGGCCCAGGCCTGGAAAGCGCTGGTCTTCGGCGGCAGTTCTTGTCCTTGGTAAGCAGCTTGCAAATCTTCCAGCAACACCCGCCAGGACACACCGTCCACCGCCAAATGGTGGATCACCAAGAGCAAACGCTGGGAACCATCGGCCTGCGCAATCAACGCCACGCGCAGCAATGGACCGTCCTGAAGGCTGAGGCTGCGTTGCGCTTCATCGCACACCGATTCCAGCGAGGCATCACTGGCCACGCGGGCGGTCCAGAGCATGTCGATCACATCGCAGCTGTCGGTTCCGACATAACGCGCCGACCATTGGCCGTCGACCTGACTGAAGCGCAAACGCAGGGCATCGTGTTGATTGAGCAGGCGTTGCAGCGCGGCTTGCAGGCGTGGCAGCTCGAGGGTTTCATGCGGGGTCAGCAACACGGACTGGTTCCAGTGCGCGCGTTGCGCGATGGGCTCGGCGAAGAACCAGCGCTGGATCGGCGTGAGCGTTTGCACGCCGTCCACCGGCCCTTGTTGCGCCAGCGGTGCCGCGTGTTCTTTGACCACAGCGGCCAGCGCTTGCAAGGTCTGTTGCTGGAACAGGTCACGCGGTTGAAGGCTCAGCCCCGCACGGCGCGCGCGGCTGACCACTTGAATCGAGATGATCGAGTCGCCGCCCAGTTCGAAGAAGTTGTCCTGACGCCCGACCTGTTCCACGCCCAACACGTCCTGCCAGATCTGCGCCAGCACCTGTTCATGTTCGCTGCGTGGCGCTTCGAAGGCGCGCTGGCTGACGTGCGCGGTGGGCGCGGACAGGCGTTTGCGGTCGAGTTTGCCGTTGGGGCTGAGGGGCATTTGTTCGATCAGCACGGTCTGCGCCGGCACCATGTAGTCCGGCAGGCTGGCGAGCAGATGGCTTTTCAGGGTTTCGCGCCACGCGCCTTGTTGCCCGGCAGTGGCGTCCAGCAGTGCGCGATCCTGCGGCACGAGGAACGCGACCAATTGTTTGCCACTCGGGCCGTCGAGGGCCAACACCACGGCGTCCTGCACATCGGCATGCTCTTGCAGGCGCGCTTCGATTTCGCCCAATTCGATACGCAAACCGCGAATCTTCACTTGGTGGTCGATACGGCCGCAGTAATCGATGGCACCGTCTGCGCGATAACGCGCCAGGTCTCCGGTGCGATACAGGCGCTCGCCGCTGCCGAACGGATCGACCACGAAACGCTCGGCGGTCAACGCGCCGCGACGGTGATAACCGCGCGCCAGGCCGACGCCACCGAGGTACAACTCGCCCACCGCGCCCAGCGGCAACGGTTGCAGTTCACTGTCGAGGATGCAGGTGCGCAGGTTGGCGATCGGGCGACCAATCGGCACGCTGTCGCGGCCTTCTTCCACGCAGGTCCAGTGGGTCACGTCGATGGCTGCTTCGGTCGGGCCATAGAGGTTGTAGAGATTAACTTGCGGCAGGCTGCGCAAGGTCTGGCGTTGCAGTTCCATCGGCAACGCTTCACCGCTGCAAATGATCCGTGTCAGCGAGGTGCAGGCCAACGACTCGTCGGCACCGATGAACGCGGAAAGCATCGAGGGCACGAAGTGCAGCGTGGTGATTGCTTGCTCGACGATCAACGCGGCGAGGCGTTGCGGATCGCGATGCTCACCCGGCGCAGCGATGACCAGCGTGGCGCCTTTCGTCAAAGGCCAGAAAAACTCCCACACCGACACGTCGAAACTGAACGGTGTTTTTTGCAGCACGCGGTCGCTCGGCAGCAGGTTGTAGGCGTCTTGCATCCACTCCAAACGGTTATGCAACGCTACGTGCCGGTTGCCCGCGCCTTTGGGTTTGCCGGTGGAACCGGAGGTGTAGATTACGTAGGCGAGGTTTTCGGCGATGGCGAGGTTGGGCAAATCAGTGCCCGGCAGATCGCTCAGCCAGTCGTCCTCGGCGCGCAGGCACAAGGTCCGTACGTTATCAGGCGTAGGCAATTGCGCCAGCAGATGCTCCTGAGTCAGCAGCAACGAAATGCCACTGTCTTCGATCATGTAGCCCAGGCGATCCAGCGGGTATTCCGGGTCCAGCGGCACATACGCGCCACCGGCCTTGAGAATCGCCAACAGGCCGACCACCATTTCAAACGAACGCTCGCAGGCAATCCCGACGATCACTTCCGGGCCGACACCCTGAGCTCGCAGGTGATGGGCCAGGCGGTTGGCGCGCTGGTTCAATTCGGCGTAACTCAAGCTCTGGCCCTGGAACACCAGCGCTGTCGCCGCCGCATTGTCAGCCACACGCGCTTCGAAATGACGCTGCACGCAGACCTCGCCTGGATAGGCCTGTGCGGTGTCATTGAGGTCATCAAGAATATGCAGACGCTCGTCGGCGTCCAGCAGCGGCAACTCGGCGAGCGGGCATTGCGGGTTCGCCAGCACGCCGGCCAACAGGTTGCGCCAATGACGGGCCAAGTCCTTGATGCGCTCGGCGTCAAACAGATCCGTGGCATAGGTCAGGCTGGCGAACAGCTTGTCGCCCTCCTCCTGCGTGTCCAGTTGCAGGTCGAATTGCGTGGTGCGCGCCGTGGCGTTCAGCGCTTCGACCCGCAGCCCGGCGAGCAAGCCGCTGACCGCCGCCGGTTTGGTTTGCTGGTGGTTGAACATCACCTGGAACAACGGGTTGTGGCTGAGGCTGCGTTCACCTTGCAGCGCCTGCACCAGACGCTCGAACGGCACGTCCTGATAATCCTGGGCGTCCAGCGACGCGGTGCGGGTCTGGTCGAGCAATTGGCTGAATGGAAGGCGTCCATCGAGTTCGGCACGCATCACCTGGGTGTTGACGAAGAAGCCGATCAGGCCACGGGTTTCCGCGCGGTTGCGGTTGGCCATCGGCACGCCGACGCGCACGTCGGGCTGGCCGCTGTAGCGATAGAGCAAGGCCTGGAAGCTCGCCAGCAACAACATGAACGGCGTGACACCGCGCTGTTTGGCCAAGGTCATCAGGCCGCTGGCCAACGTGGCATCAAGGGCGAAATCCAGACGCGCGCCGCGCTGGCTTGGTTGCGCCGGGCGTGGGCGATCGGTCGGCAATTCCAGCAGCAGTTGTTCACTGCCCAGCGTGTTGCGCCACCAATTGAGCTGGCGCTCCAGTTCACCCGCTTCCATCCAGCGGCGTTGCCACAGGGCGTAATCGGAATAGTGGATTGGCAGCGGTTGCAGTGCTGCGTTCTGCCCTTGGCAATGCGCCGCGTAGAGCCGGGAGAATTCCTCCACCAACACACCCATCGACCAGCCATCAGTGACGATGTGGTGCAGGGTCAACGACAGCACGTGGTCTTCGGCATCCAGTTGCAACAGGCTAACCCGCAGCAAAGGACCGTGTTGCAAATCGAACGGGCGAGCGATTTCCAACTCGACGTTTTTCATCGCGAGATCGAGGCGAGTTTCTTGAGGTTCGCCGCGCAGATCGATGTGCTCAATCGACAGCGATGTGAACTCGGCCAGTGTCTGAATGACTAGACCGTCATTCTCGACAAACCGGCTGCGCAGGCTTTGATGGCGCTCCAGCAACACGTCAAAACTCTGCTGCAACGCCGCGACATTCAGCGGCCCGTGCAAGCGCAACGCCGCCGGGATGTTGTACGCAGCGCTCTGCGGATCAAGCCGCCAGAGAAACCATTGGCGCCGCTGCGCGTACGACAGTTCAAAGCTCGTTTGCGCCTCGGCAGCCGGCAGGATCGGCAATTGGCCAAAGCTCACGCCCTGCTCTTGCATGCGGTTCAGAAACTCGCGGCGCTTGTCGGCAGGCAGGCCGACGAAACGGCGGGCGATACGCTGGGCAGTGGTGTGTTCCATCAGTTGATCTCCATCTCGTCGAGAAGCGACTCAAGCGCATCAAGACGTGCATCGTTGTCAGCCGGGACGTGTTGCACGGCCATGGCGGCGTAAGCCTGCAAGTCGGTGGACTCGAACAGCGCGCGCAGCGGCAGCTCGATGCCCAGTTCCAGTTCCACACGGGCACTGGCCTGGGCGGCGAGCAACGAATGCCCGCCCAGTTCAAAGAAGTTGTCGCGCCGGCCGATCTGCGCCACGCCCAGCACCTCGGCCCAGATCGCCGACAGTTGCTGCTCGAGATCGCCTTCGGGAGTTTCGAACGGACGTTGCCAGTCCTCGGCATCCGGCACTGGCAAGGCCTTGCGGTCGAGCTTGCCGTTACCCGTCAGCGGCAAGGCGTCGAGCAGCAGCCAGTGGCTTGGCACCATGTAATCCGGCAAATCGACCTTGAGCGCAGTGCGCAGGTGATCGCGCCAGGCGATCGGGTCATCCGGGGTTTGCTCAGCCACGACGTAGGCGGTCACCTGCGCTCCGCCGTCGGCGTTATGGACGTTTAAGACCGCTTGGCGCACGCCCGGTTGGGTCAGCAACGCGGCTTCGATTTCGCCGAGTTCGATGCGGAAACCGCGAATCTTCACTTGCTGGTCGATGCGGCCGAGGTAATCGATGCTGCCGTCGGCGCGCTGGCGGGCCAGGTCGCCGCTGCGATAGAGGCGTTGCGACGTGTCGAACGGGCTTGGCACAAAGCGCTCGGCGGTCAGGCCGAAACGCCCGTGGTAACCGCGCGCCAGACCGGCGCCAGCGATGTACAACTCACCCGCGACGCCCACCGGCACCGGCTGCAACTGGCTGTCGAGCAAGTACCAGCGCAGGTCGCGGATCGGCAGGCCAATCGGGCTTTGCGCCTTACCGTCCAGGTCGGCCAGACGAATCGCGCGGTAGGTCACGTGCACCGTGGTTTCGGTGATGCCGTACATGTTGACCAGGGTGGGTTGCTGGTCGCCGAAGCGTTCGAACCAGGGTCGCAGGCTCGCAACGTCGAGGGCTTCGCCGCCAAAAATCACCTGCCGCAGGGCCATGCTGCGCGGGCTGGCGCAGGCAATCGGCAACAGTTGACGGAACGCACTCGGGGTCTGGTTCAACACCGTCACGCCTTCGTCGCAGAGCAAGCGGTGAAACGCTTGCGGCTCACGACTGATGTCATGCGGCACGATCACCAGGCGTCCGCCGGTGCACAGCGAGCCAAACAGCTCCCACACCGAGAAGTCGAAGGCGTAGGAATGGAACAGCGTCCAGACATCGTCCGGGCCGAAGTTGAACTCGGCGGCGGTGGCGCTCAGCAGACGACCGACGTTGGCATGGCTGAGCAATGCGCCCTTCGGCCGCCCGGTAGAACCGGAGGTGTAGATCACGTACGCGAGGTTGTCCGGGGTTGCCAGCGCTGGCAGGTTTTCGTCGCTGAAAGCGTCCAGTTGCAACGATTCCAGATTCAGCACCTGCACGCCATCGCGAGAGGGCAAACCGTCGATCAAGTGGTGTTGGGTCAACAGCAGCGTGATGCCGCTGTTGTCGATCATGTAGCTCAGGCGCTCCGCCGGATAATGCGGATCGAGCGGCACGTAGGCGCCACCGGCCTTGAGAATCGCGAGCAAGCCGACCACCAGCGGCATCGCCCGCTCAGTGGCAATACCGACGCGCACTTCCGGCCCGACGCCCTGCTCTCGCAGTGTGCGCGCCACTCGATTGGCCTGGGCATTGAGCGCGGCGTAGGTCAGTTGCTCGCCTGCGTAGACCAGTGCAATGGCGTTTGGCTGTTGTGCGGCTTGAGCTTCGAACAGTTGATGCAAGGTTGGCGACGACGGTTGTGCCTCGAATGCCGGGTTCCAGTGCTGAATCAATGCGTCGGATTGCGGCGCGTGCAGCATAGGCAGCCCGGCAACGCGTTGCTGTGGATCATCGACCACCGCGCGCAGCAGGTTCAGCCATTGCTCCCCGAAGCGCTGCATCGACGCTTCGTCGTACAGATCCGTGGCGTAAGTCAGGCAGGCATCCAGCGCTTCGCCTTGCTCCTGGGTGTCGAGTACCAAATCAAACTGGGTGGTCTGCTGCTGCCAGTGCAAACGCTCAACCTGCAAACCGGCCACGTTGCGCTCGACGCTGGCGCCCAACTGCTGCTGGTGGTTGTAGAGCACCTGGAACAACGGGTGGTGATTGAGGCTGCGGTCTGGTTGCAAGGCGTCGACCAGTTGCTCGAACGGCACGTCCTGATGGGCTTGCGCATCCAGGGCAACCTGTTTGACCTGCTGCAGCAACGCACTGAACGGCTGCTGTCCGTCGATCTCCGCACGCAGCACCTGGGCGTTGATGAAGAAGCCGATCAGTCCTTCGGTTTCGAGGCGCGAACGCCCGGCGCTTGGCACGCCGACGCTGATGCTCGCTTGCCCGCTCTGGCGATGCAGCAAGGTCTGGAAACTCGCCAGCAACAGCATGAACAGCGTGACCTGGTGTTCCTGGGCACGTTGGCGCAAACCGGCCAGCAGTTCTCGATCCACGTTTAGCATCAGGCTGGCGCCACGCTCGGAGCGACGGGCCGGACGGGTCAGTTCACTCGGCAATTCCAACGGCGTTTGGCTGCCGACCAGCTGTTCCCTCCACCATGCCAATTGCCGTGCGCCCTCGCCGGCCTCCAGCCAGTCGCGTTGCCAGCGGGCATAGTCGATGTAGTTAACCGGCAGGCTGGCCAAACCGGCAGCGCGACCGTCGACAGCCGCCTGATATAAAGCGCTGAACTCATCGACCATGATCTGCATCGACCAGCCATCGGCGGCGATGTGGTGCACGGTCAGGACCAGCACGAGTTCGTCGGTGTTTAGGTGCAACAGCAAGACCCGCCACAGCGGGCCATTGCGCAGGTCAAACGGCCGGGCGATTTCTTCCGCCACCGCGCTGTCGACCGACGATTGATCGAGCGTGCGCTGCTCCAGTTGCAGCGCCAACGTGTCGTGCAGCACCGAGCGCGCCTGCTGGTCATCCTGTTCAAAGGTGGTGCGCAGGGTTTGGTGACGGGCCTGCAATTGCGCGAAGGCTTGGCGCAAGGCATTGAGGTTGAGCAGGCCCTTGAGGCGCAACGCGGCGGGAATGTTGTAGGCCGGGCTTTGCGGGGCCAGCTGCCAGAGAATCCACTGGCGCTGTTGGGCGTAGGACAGCATCGGCGGTTGATCAACCGGTGCAGGTTGCAGGATCGGTTGGCCACTGACGTTCGCCAGCGTTGCTCGTTCGGCAAAATCCGCGAGATTCGCAGCCGAAAACAGGCTGTTCACCGACAGTTCAAGGTGCAATTGTTGACGCACCCGCGAGATCACCTGCAGCACCAGCAACGAGTGACCGCCCAGTGCAAAGAAATGGTCGTTGCGGCCTATTCGCTCGACCTGCAACACGTCCTGCCAGATCAACGCCAACTGCGTTTCCAGCCCTTGGGCCGGGGCCACGAAGTCACGCTGTACGTCGCTGGACTCAACACGCGGCAAGGCTCCGCGATCCAGCTTTCCGTTGGTGTTGAGCGGCAATCTGGCCAACAGGATCAGGTGGCTGGGCACCATGTATTCCGGCAACGACTGACGCAGAACAGCCTTGAGCCGTTCCAGATAGTCAGTTTCAGAAACAAGCGCATCGCTGGCCACGACATACGCCACCAGTTGCGTCCCGTCTTGGGCGATAACCGCCGCTTCACGCACGTCCTCGCGGGCTTGCAGGCAGGCTTCGATCTCGCCCATTTCAATGCGGAAACCGCGAATCTTCACTTGGTGATCGATACGGCCGACGTATTCCAGATTCCCTTCAGCGTTGTAGCGCACCAAGTCGCCGCTGCGGTACAGCCGCGCACCCGGCTCACGGGCGAACGGATCTGGCAGGAAGCGTTCGGCGGTCAGCGCCGGGCGATTGAAGTAGCTTTGCGCGAGGCAAGCCGATGCACCGATGCACAGCTCGCCGACGCCACCGTCGGGCAGCAATTGAGCGGAAGCATCCAGCACATACAACGCACGTCCGGCGATGGCGCGGCCAATCGGAATGCCAAACGCATCGCTGGCATCCTCGAGACGGCATTCGTGCACGCTGGACACCACGGTCGCCTCGGTCGGGCCGTAGGTGTTCAGCAGTCGCACGTGGATCAATCCAGCCTGATGCCACAAGCGCAAACCTTCGACCGACATCGCTTCGCCGCCGACATGCACCTGACGCAAATTGCCGAGATCGCGCACCACGCCGCTCGCGCAGTCGCGGGCCAGCAAGTACCAGTAAGCCGCTGGCAAGTCCGCCACGGTCACGCCTTGCTGGACGATTTCAGCCGCCAGTCGCCCGGCATCCCACAGCGCATCGCCACGCATGATCAACGCCGCGCCGACGCACAACGTCGGGAAGCATTGTTCGACGAAGCCATCGAAACTGAAGGTCGCGAACTGCAACACGCGGTCCGCCGCCGACAGCACCGAATAGTCGGCGGCGGATTGGCAGAACTCACGTAACGCGGCGTGGGCAATGGCCACGCCTTTGGGTCGGCCGGTGGAGCCGGAGGTGTAGATGACGTAGGCCAGGTCTTCGGCAACCGCATGGTTTTGCGGATCGTGTTCAGGGAAGCCGGTGTTGTCATCGAGGCTGAGACGGCGCACGCCTTTAGCATTTTCCAGCAGGCCGGATTCGCACAGCAGCACGTCGAGACAGCTGTCGTCGATCATGTAGGCCAGGCGTTCAGCCGGGTAGCTCGGGTCCAGCGGCACGTACGCCGCGCCGCTTTTCAGCACAGCCAGCAGGCTGACGATCAGTTGCGGCCCACGGTGCAGTGCCAGCCCGACACGTTTGCCGGGGCCGGCGCCGTTTGCAATCAGGCGATGGGCCAGGCGGTTGGCCTGGGTATTCAACTGGGCGTAGCTCAGGGATTGGCCGTCAACTTGCAACGCCAGCGCTTGCGGAGTGGCGACGGCCTGAGCGGCAATTTGTTCGTGGACCAACAAGGTGGTGGATAACTGAATCGGGGCCGGCTGACTGAGCGCAAGCAGCGCATTTTTGCCCTCGACATCGAGCAATTCCAGCGCACCCAAAGCCGCGTTTGGCAGCGCCATCAACTGAATCAGCAGATGCTTGAGGTTGGCCGACAACTTAGCGATCTGCGCCGCACTGAACCGTGCCGCGTCGAAGCTGAAGTCCAGGTTCAAACCTTCGCCCAGTTCGATGCCGAGGGTCAGCGGATAGTGCGTGCGTTCGTGGTTGTGCAGGTTGCCGAACGACAACCCGGCCGGCGCACCCTGCTTCAGCGCTTCGGCGACCGGGAAGTTTTCGAACACCAGAAGGCTGTCGAACAGCGCCGAACCCTGCTGCCCTGCCCAACCCTGAATGTCGTAAAGCGGCACATGCTCGAACTCACGCATGGCCAGGTTCAGCGCTTGCAGCTCGCCCAGCCATTGGCTGACGGTTTGCGCAGGCTTCATCACACAGACCAGCGGCAGCGTGTTGATGAACAGCCCGAGTTGTTCTTCGATCCCCGGCAACGGCGCCGAACGACCGGCGACGGTGGCCCCGAACACCACGCAATCCTGACCGGTGTAGCGGTGCAGCAATAGGCTCCATGCCGCTTGCAGCAGCGTGTTGAGGGTAACTTTCTGTTGACGCGCGAAGTCGGCCAGACGCTGGGTGGCGCGACGGTCGAGGGCCACTCGATACACTTCATTGCCCTCGGCACCCACGGGTGGACGCAAGGCTTCGGCGAGCAGGGTCGGCGTTTGCAGCGGCGCCAGCGCGGCTTTCCAGAAGTGCTCGCCAGCATCGGCGGATTGCTGCTGTAACCAGCTCAGATAATCGCGGTAGTGCCCGGTGGGTGCGGGCAGCGATTGCCCGGTGGCGTACTGGTGGATTACTTCGGCCAGTAGCTGCGCGTTACTCCAGCCGTCCATCAAAATGTGGTGGCTGGTGTAGATCAGGTGCCAGGCGTCAGTGTCGGTACGGACCAGTTTCAAGCGGAACAGCGGCGCGCAGCCCAATTCGAAACCCTGGGCGCGCTCGGTATCGGCGAGCGTATCGGTGTTGATCGCTTCCAGCACCTCGAGCGGCAACGCCACCTGACGGACAATCGCCTGATGCGCGGAGTCGAGGCCCTGCCAGTGGAAGCTGCTGCGCAGGATGTCGTGGCATTGCAGTGCAGTCTGCCAGGCGAGGGCAAAGCGCTGCGGATCGAGGCCTTGAATGTCCAGGCGCAACTGACTGATGTACGCGCCGACCTGCGGTTCGTAGAGCGTATGGAACAGCATGCCCTGCTGCATCGGCGACAGCGGATAAAGGTCCTCAAGCATCGCGACCGGCAATGCGTCGAGTTGTGCTTGCGTGATGCGCGCCAGCGGGAAGTCCGACGGCGTGGCTTGTGGCACTTCAACGGCGCAGCAGTGATCGATCAGCGCTGTCAGCTCCTGCGCATAGTCGTCCGCCAGACGCTGGATGGTCGCGGTGTCAAACATCTCGCGGCTGAAACCCCAGCTCAATGACAACTCGCCGCCGTAGACCTGGCCTTCGACGGTCAGCCAGTTGCCCAGCGGCGCCGACGGATCCTGCGCCACGCCGCTCCCTTCGGTGGACGGCACGAACATCGCGGCGTCGTCAAACTGGCGGTCGAACTGCCCCAGATAGTTAAAGGTTATGCGCGGTTGCGGCAGCGCGGCGAGCTCGGCGCGCATTTCCGGAGTACCGAGGTAGCGCAGTGCGCCGTAGCCGAGGCCCTTGTCCGGCACGCCGCGCAAGTGTTCCTTGATGGTTTTGATCGAGGCGCCGAGATCGCTCGACGGCACCAGGTTGACCGGGAACAGACCGGTGAACCAGCCCACGGTGCGGGTCAGGTCGATGTTGTCGAACAGGTCTTCGCGGCCATGGCCTTCGAGCTGAATCAGCGCGCTGCCCTGCCCGCTCCAGCGGCAAACCGCGCGCGCCAGGGCGGTCAGCAGCAAGTCGTTGACCTGGGTGCGATAGGCAGCCGGGGCACGCTGCAGCAGTTTGCGGGTGTGTTCGGCGTTGAGCTTGAGCTCGATTTTGTGTTCGAAACGGTTTTCCATTGCGCCGTTCGGGCGGTCGCAGGGCAGATTATTCGCTGCGTCTTTCAGTTGGCTCAGCCAGTAACCCAAGCTGGTTTCAAAGGCTGGAAGATGATCTTGCAGACGGGCGACCCAGCGCTGATAGGTGCTGGTTTTAACCAACGATACGTGGCCGTCTCTGTAGAACTGCTGAAGATCTTCCAGCAGTACGCGCCAGGAAACACCGTCCACCGCCAGGTGATGAATCACCAGCAACAGGCGCTGCATACCGTCAGCCATCGCCACCAGCAGCGCGCGCATCAGTGGGCCGTTTTGCAGATCGAGGCTGCGCTGGGCTTCATCGCACAGGGTGTTGAGTTCGTCGACGGAATGCGCCTGACGCTGCCACAGCACCGACTCCGTAGTCGGCGCGGCGTAGGTTTGCTGCCAGCCTTCAGCGGTTTGCTCGTAGCGCAGGCGCAAGCTGTCGTGGTGGGTCAGCAATTGCTCAAGGGCGTGGCCCAGCACCTCGGCGCTCAACACCTCGCGCGGTACCAGCAGCAGCGACTGGTTCCAGTGCTGGCGCTCCGGGATTGCCTGTTCGAAAAACCATTGTTGCACCGGCGCCAACGCCACCGCGCCGATTGCCGGTCCTTGGTCGTTCAATGCGTGTTTGCCGCTTCGGGCTGCTTGAGCGAGGCTGCGAATGGTCTGGTGCTGGAACAGGTCCTTGGGGCTCAACACGATCCCGGCCTGACGCGCGCGGCTGACCACTTGCATGGACACGATGGAATCGCCGCCCAGTTCGAAGAAGTTGTCTTCCAGACCGACGTTGTCGATGGCCAGCACGTCCTGCCAGATGACGGCGAGGGATTTTTCCAGTGCGCTACGTGGCGCGACGTGTTCGCGTTGTTGCTGCGAGCCATCAACCGCTGGCAACGCCTTACGGTCGAGCTTGCCATTGGGGGTCAACGGCAGGTGATCGAGGAACAGCAGAAACGCCGGCACCATGTAATCCGGCAGATGCTGGCGCAGCGCGGCTTTCAATGCTTCACGCTGAGTCGCTTGAGCGTCGATATCGACCAGCAACGCGGGATCGTTCGGCACGATGTAGGCCACTAATTGCTGGCCGTTGACCCCGACCTGCGCCAGCACCGCCAGTTCGCGCACGGTGTCCTGCTGCAACAGTCGCGCTTCGATTTCACCCAGCTCGATGCGAAAGCCACGGACCTTGACCTGATGGTCGATACGTCCCACGTATTGCAGCGTGCCATCGGCCTGAAAGCGCGTCAGGTCGCCGGTGCGGTACAGGCGCTCGCCGTTGCTGGCGAACGGGTTCGGCACATACTTTTCGGCGGTCATGCCCGGCCGCGCGAGGTAACCACGGGTGATGCCCGCGCCGCTCAGATAGAGCTCGGCAGACACGCCTTGCGGTACCGGTTGCAGTTCGGCGTCGAGCAAATAGCTGGCGGTGTGTTTGAGTGGTCGACCGATGTTCGCGCGGCCGCCGGCCGCACGTCGGGTCCAGGTCGAATACGTGGTGTCTTCCGACGGGCCGTACAGGTCGTAGACGTGTTCGACGGTCGGCTGCTGATACAGCGCGTCCACCAGGCTCTGTTTCAGCGGCTCGCCGGCCAGGTTGATGATGCGCACACTCGGCGGGATCTGCCCGTCGCGCTGCAACGCATTGATCGCCGACGGTACGGTGTTGATCAGGCGCACCAGATCTCGCGCCGGCAGTTGCGGCAACTCCAGGGCGTTGCGGGCGATGATCACCGAGCCGCCGTTGGCCAGGGTCACGAACAGTTCCCACACCGACAGGTCGAAGCACACCGAGGTCGAGGCCAGCACGCCTTGGATGTCTTCGCGGCTGTAGGCGGATGCCGACCAGTCGATCAGCGCCAGTACGTTGCGATGGGCGATGGCCACGCCTTTTGGCTGGCCGGTGGAACCGGAGGTGTAGATCACGTAAGCGAGGTTGTCCGGCGTGACGCCCGTTTCGGGGACGGTTGGCGGGTACTCAGCCCACGTGTTGTCGTCCAGCAGCAACACTGGGGTATCGGCTGACACGGTCAATGTTGCGGCGACCGATTGTTCTGTCAGCAGCACCAAGGCGCGGCTGTCTTCGAGCATGTAGGCGACGCGTTCGGCCGGGTAGTCCGGGTCCAGCGGCACGTAGGCGCCGCCGGCCTTGAGTACCGCCAACAATGCCACCAACAGGTTTTCCGAGCGCTGCATCGCTACGCCAACGCGCACTTCTGGGCCGACGCCCAATTCGATCAGTTTGTGCGCCAGGCGATTGGCCTGAATGTCGAGTTCGGCGTAAGTCAGCTGCTTGGTGCCAAAGGTTACCGCCCCTGCATTCGGACTGGCGGCAACTTGCTGGCCGATCAGTTCATGAATGCACCGGTCCTGTGCAAAGCTTTCGTCGGCGCAATTCCAGTCCTGCACGATGCGCTGGTATCCCGCGCTATCCAGCAGCGGTAAATCGCTGATGCGTTGCGTCGAATCACTGACCATGCCTTGCAGCAGACGCGTCCAGTGCTGCGCCATGCGCTTGATGGTGTCGGCATCGAACAGGTCGTTGGCGTACGTCAACGCTGCATGCAGTTTGCCGCTCTTTTCATAGGTATCGAGGGTTAGGTCGAACTGCGTAGTGCGCCCTTCCCACTCGATCACGCCCAGCGCGAGGCCAGACGCCGTGCTGACCGTGGCAATGTCCGCAACCTGCGGCTGGTGGTTGTACATCACCTGGAACAGCGGCGTGTGGCTGAGGCTGCGTTCCAGTTTCAGCGCTTCGACCAGACGTTCGAATGGCAAATCCTGATGGGCTTGGGCACCGAGCGCGGTTTCCTTGATGGCGCGCAACAAGTCGTCGACGCGGGTCTGACCGTCGAGTTGCGTGCGCAGCACCTGGGTGTTGACGAAGAAGCCGATCAGGCCTTCGATCTCGGCGCGATTGCGGTTGGCAATCGGCACGCCGACGCGGATATCGGTCTGCCCGGTGTAGCGGTACAGCAGCACGTTGAAGGCGCCGAGCAACAGCATGAACAGGGTGATGTTGTGTTTCTGCGCGGTGGCCCGCAGCTGTTCGGCTAGTTGTGCATCGACGGCAAATTCGTAACGCGTGCCGCGATAGCTCGGCATGGCCGGGCGCGGGTGGTCGATGGGCAATTCCAGCACCGGGTGTTCGTTGCCCAGTTGTGCTTGCCAATAATCGAGTTGGCGCGCCTGCTCACCCGCTTCCAGCCAGCGGCGTTGCCACAGGGCGTAGTCGCTGTACTGGATCGGCAATGGCGCGAGTGGCGATTGTGTACCCGCGTCGAACGCGTCGTAGCAGCGGATGAATTCGTCGATCAGCACGTTCATCGACCAGCCGTCGGAGACGATGTGGTGCAAGGTCAGCAGCAGTACGTGTTCCTGCTCGGCGAGTTTGAGCAAGGTGACGCGCAGCAACGGGCCGACTGACAGATCGAACGGCAGCACCGATTGCTGTTCGGCGGCTCGTGCGACGGCGAGTTCGCGCTCCGTGCCCGGGAGCGCACTGAAGTCCGCCTGATCGATGACCAGCGGCGCGCTGGCCGGCACTTGCAGCAAGCGGTCGTCGGCCTGGCGCTGGAACACGGTGCGCAGGGTTTCGTGACGCTCAACGAGACTGGCGAACGCTTGCTCCAGCGCGGGCTGATTCAGCCGCCCGGTCAGGCGCACCGCGCCCGGCAGGTGGTACGCGCCGCTGTGCGGGTCCAGCTGCCAGAGAAACCACATGCGTTGCTGGGCGTAGGACAAGGCCTGGCGATCCTCGGCGCAGGCGTCGGCCGGGATGGGAAACCGGGCGAAATCAATGCCCTCCTTGTGCAAGGCCGCAAGGAACATCTGGCGCTTTTCCAGGGGCAACCCGATAAACCGGCGAGCAAGTTTCAAGGCGTCTTCAGCATTCATTTCTAAGCATCCGGATCAGTGGCGGGAAGCACAAAGGCACGTCGTCCCTATAAAACGAATGCACACCGGAAAAATTAACGAATGAGAACAAGTATCAGGAAGGAAGAAATAGCGAGGGTTGAGGCGGGATGTGAAGTGAACCCCGTAGGAGCCGAGCTTGCTCGCGATAGCGGTGTATCTGTCGATATCAATGTTGAATATTAGTCCGCCATCGCGAGCAAGCTCAGCTCCTACAGGGATCGTGTCAGGCGCTGGCAGCCATGGCGTGGCGGCGGTGGTGGATGTCGAGCTGATCCTTGATCACCCGCAGCACCTTGGCCTCGTGTTCATGGATGAAGAAGTGACCACCACTGAGCATGTCCACGGAAAAACTGCCGTGGGTTTCCTTGCTCCAGCCGATCAGCTGTTCCGTGGTCGCGCGATCAGCCTTGCCGCCGAGCACGTGCACCGGGCATTGAAGCAAGGGGCGTTGCTGCGGTTCGAAGCGTCCGCACAGCAGAAAATCAGCACGCAAAACCGGAAGCGTCAGGGTCATCAGCTCTTCGTTAGCCAGCACTTCCTCGCTGGTGCCGTTGAGCGTGCGCAGTTGCTCGATCAGCTCGGCATCGGTTTTCGGCTCGGCGAAACCGCGATCATATTCAGCGCGCATCGTCGGCGCGGCGGTGCCTGAAACGAACAGCGCCACTGGTTCCGGGCAACCGAGCGAGCGCAACGCATGGGCCAGTTCACAGGCGAGCAAGGCGCCCAGGCTATGGCCGAATATCGCGTAAGGGGTTTTGAGCGTGGCGATGTGCTCCTGCGCGAGTTGCAGCGCCAGGCGTCGCATGTCGGTGTGCAATGGTTCGCCAAAGCGCGCACCACGGCCGGGCAGTTCCACCGGTTGCAGTGTGAGCCACTCCGGCAGTTTGCGCCGCCAGCGGCTGTAAACCATGGCGCTCGCGCCTGAATAGGGCAGGCACAGCAATGTCAGCTGGGTCACCGGGCTTACCTCGAAAAGGTGTCTATCAAGGGAACGGATGAGCGCCGAGGAGAATTAGTCGTACACATCCCCCTGGTAGGAGTGAGCCTGCAGGGCGTTGGTTATTTCAAATGACGGAAGCTTTGGACGGCGGAAATGAGGACAACCAGACCGGCAGCTATCGCCACCCAAAACCCGCTACGCGCCCCGAACGCATCCACCAGCCATCCCGAGCTCGCCGCGCCAACCGCCACGCCAATACTCAACCCGGTCACCAGCCAGGTCAGGCCTTCCGTCAGCTTGGCCGGCGGCACGATGCGCTCCACCAGGGCCATGGCGACGATCAAGGTCGGCGCAAAAAACAGCCCGGCCACGAACACTGCCAACGACAACCCGAGAATGTTGCTCGCCAGCAACAACGGCAGCGTCGTCAATGCCGTCGCCACCCCGCTGTACAGGAACAATCGCGGCAAGGGCACCTTCGAGCGCAAGGCCCCGAACGCCAGCCCGGCGATGCATGAACCAATCGCATACACCGACAACACAATGCTCGCTGCCGCCGGTTGGCCCTGCTGCTGGGCGAACGCCACACTGACCACATCGACCACGCCAACAATGATGCCCATGGCGACCATCAGCAGCATCAGCCACTGAATCTCGACGGAACGTATGATCGAGACTTGCTGGTGTTCTTCATAGGGATGAATGGCCGGCTCGGTGTCGCGCTGCAGGACGAACGCTGTGACGCCGATCGCCAACATCAACAAGGCAGCGAGCGGTCCAGCCTCGGGGAACGCCACCACACACAAGCCCACCGACACTGGCGGCCCGACGATAAAGCAAACCTCGTCCAGCACCGACTCCAGGGCATAGGCGGTTTGCAGTTCGGGCTGGCCGCGATAGACCTCGGTCCAGCGTGCCCGCACCATCGCCGACATGCTGGGCATGCAACCGGCCAGCGCGGCGAACACGAACAGCGTCCAGTGCGGCGCCTGCAAACGGGTGCACAGCAACACCAACAACAACGCCCCGCCACCGATCAGCGCCGAAATCGGCAGGATCCGGCGTTGGCCGTAGCGGTCGACCAATCGTGAGACCTGTGGCGCACAGAAGGCTGTGGCCAGAGCAAACGTCGCCGCCACAGCACCGGCCAGTCCATAGCCACCCTGCAATTGCGCGAGCATGGTGATCAGGCCGATGCCGGTCATGGAAATCGGCATGCGCGCGATCATGCCGGCCAGCACGAAGGCTCGGCTGCCAGGGGCTTTGAACAGAGCGCGGTAAGGATTAGCCATGGCTTGCGGGTCTCGACAGGGGTCTGCAAATTGCCATAAGGCTGATTGAGGGGAAAGCGGGGAATTGTTGGTTGAATGTGAAGGTCCCTTCGCGAGCTGGCTCGCTCCCACGCTGGATGCGTGAACGACGCACCCCCCGTGTGCGAGGTTGCTTGCGATGAGGCCAGAACAATCACCATCACCCTCCCGGCAAATGAACTCTAGAGCGCTCAAACCGGTCAGCTAGTTAGGCCCTCACCGCAAGGCGCTAACCTTCATGCAGATCTCCCTCGCCCAACAAGTAGCCCTGATCACCGGCGCCAGCTCCGGCATCGGCGCCGGGGCCGCCAGAGCCTTGGCTGCTGCCGGGGCCGCCGTGGTGATCAACTACAACTCCCAGCCTGCTCCGGCCGAAGAATTGGCCCGGCAGATCAATGCAGAAGTCGGGCGGGCAATCGCCATCGGCGCTGACGTATCCAAAGAAGCAGACGTCGAACGGCTGTTCGCGCAAACCCTCGATGCCTTTGGTTCACTGGACATTCTGGTCGCCAATTCCGGCCTGCAAAAAGACGCCAATGCGGTTGATATGAGCCTCGATGACTGGAACCGAGTCATTGGCGTCAACCTCACCGGCCAGTTCCTCTGCGCCCGCGCCGCGCTGCGTATTTTCAACCGACAAGGCGTTCGCGAAGGGGTGTCCCGTGCTGCCGGCAAAATCATCCACATGAGTTCAGTGCACCAGCGCATTCCCTGGGCTGGTCACGTCAATTACGCCGCGTCCAAGGGTGGCGTCGACATGCTGATGCAAACCCTCGCCCAGGAAGTCAGCCACCAGCGCATTCGCATCAACGGCATCGCACCGGGGGCGATTCGCACGGCGATCAATCGGGCGGCCACCGAAGGGGCGGCCGCTGAAGAACTGCTCAAACTGATTCCTTATGGGCGTATCGGCGACGTCGAAGACATCGCCAACGCGGTGGTATTTCTCGCCTCAGATGCTTCCGACTACATCGTCGGCACCACCCTGTTCATCGACGGCGGCATGAGCCTCTATCCGGAGTTTCGCGGCAATGGCTGATCTTCATCCCGAACAACAAAGCGCCATCGACGCCCACGGCATCATCGGCGACATGCGCAGCGCTGCGCTGGTCAACGACAAGGGCAGCGTGGACTTTTTCTGCTGGCCGGAATTCGACAGCCCGTCGATTTTCTGCTCGCTGCTGGATACGCCCGAGGCCGGTATCTTCCAATTGGCGCCGGACTTGCCCGATGCCCGTCGCGAGCAGATTTACCTGCCGGACACCAACGTGCTGCAAACCCGCTGGCTCAGTGATCGCGCGGTGGTCGAAGTCACCGACCTGCTGCCCATCGGCGACACCGAAGACGATCTACCGATGTTAATGCGAAGGGTCCGGGTGGTCAGCGGTGAGGCGACGTTTCACATGCACTGCGCCGTGTGTCATGACTACGCTCGCGCCAAGACCCGTGCGCGGATGGACAAAAAAGACGCGACGTTCGAGGCTGCCGATCAACCGTCCATGCGTCTGTCATCGGATCAGGTAATGCGAGTTGATGGCGATGCAGCGGTGGCCGAATTCACCCTGAAGCAAGATGAGAGTGCGCAGTTCCTGCTCGGTGGACTCGACGACCCGCGCTTTGAGGGCGGTGCCGCCGACCTGTGCCTGGAGCGCACCCTGAAGTTCTGGCGCGACTGGATCGGTCAGTCCAACTATCGCGGTCGCTGGCGGGAAATGGTTAACCGCTCGGCGCTCGCCCTGAAGCTGCTGACCTCGCGCAAACACGGCGCGATTCTCGCCGCCGCCACGTTTGGCCTGCCGGAAGCTCCCGGCGGCGAACGCAATTGGGATTATCGCTACACCTGGATCCGCGACGCCTCGTTTACCGTCTACGCGTTCATGCGCCTGGGGTTCGTCCAGGAAGCCAACGACTACATGCGCTGGCTGCGCGGTCGGGTCAGCGACTGTCATGGCCAGTCGAAGAAGCTCAACATTCTCTACGCCATGGACGGTCGACAGGAACTGCCGGAGGTCGAACTGGCGCACCTGTCCGGACATGGCGGCGCGACGCCTGTGCGCATCGGCAACGGTGCCTATGATCAGATCCAGCTCGACATCTTCGGCGAGTTAATGGACGCGATTTATCTGGTCAACAAATATGGCGAGGCCATTTCTCACGAGGGCTGGAGACACACCGTGGAAGTGGTCGATCAGGTGTGCGAAACCTGGCAGCAGGCAGACGTCGGTATCTGGGAAATGCGTGGCGAGCAGCATCACTTCCTGCACTCGCGACTGATGTGCTGGGTCGCACTGGACCGCGCCATTCGCCTGGCCTCGAAACGCTCACTCCCCGCCCCGTTCGCCCGCTGGGACCAGATGCGCCAGGCCATCTACGCCGACATCTGGGAAAACTTCTGGAACGAAGAACGCGGCCATTTCGTCCAGCACATCGGCGGTACCGCCCTCGACGGCTCGATGTTGCTGATGCCGCTGGTGCGCTTCGTCAGCGCCAAGGACCCGCGCTGGCTCGCCACCCTCCAGGCCATCGAAAAAACCCTGGTGCGCGACGGCATGGTCTACCGCTATCGCAATGACGACAGCCGTATCGACGGCCTCGACGGCACCGAAGGCGCCTTCGCCGCGTGCTCGTTCTGGTACGTCGAATGCCTGGCGCGGGCCGGTCAGGTGGAAAAGGCCCATCTGGAGTTTGAACAGTTGTTGAGGTATGCCAACCCGCTGGGGCTGTATGCCGAAGAGCTGGACAGACATGCGCGACATCTTGGGAACACGCCGCAAGCATTGACCCATTTGGCGCTGATCAGCGCGGCGAGTTTTCTCGATCGGAAACTGAGTGGGGAGAAGGGCTTTTGGCAGCCTTGAGACCCTGGTGCGGCCATCAGCTCCCACACCCATTAACGACAAAGCCCGTCAGAAATTTCCCGTTTTACGCTGCCGCTTGTAGGAACGAAGCTTGCCCACAAGAGGCTTAAACACCCTCCCAAGACATACCAACCCAACGCTGGCGAGCATTTGCGGGCACTTGGGCCAACCCTCCTACAAAAATTAAACAAACATTCCCCTTTGACCCCAGCACGCCCCATTCCTACAGCCCGAAATACCTTGTTGCCAGTCGTTACATCCGCCCCTAACATCCAGCAACAACGGGTACAGCGGAGCTGTCCAACAAAACCCGAATTCAAGGAACCTGAATGAGCCAGCGCATCCACCGCAGCATCAACTCTCCCCTTCGGTCCGGTTTGAACCGCGATCAGTTGTGGGAAGGCCCAGACAAAGGCCTGATCAAATGCTGGGAAATCGGCCGTCAACGCGCCGTCCGCTTCCCCAACCTCGCACATCGCAGCCTTGCCGGGGAGCTACCGGTTTTGGGTTGGAAGGGTGGTGTCAGTCGCAGCCTGAAAAAACTCGAAAAATACGGATCTCTCAAATACCTGGCGCAATGGCAGGGTTTGCGCGGGGAGGATCTGGATGTTGATTTGGCTGAAGAGCGGGCGCTGGAATGCTCCCGGACCGGGATGTTGGTGACGTTTACGCCAGATCGGTCGAAGTACTTTAATCAGGTGGCGGAAGTGGAAGCGTAGGGAAGCTGCTTCAAGCCGCTCGAAACAATCGCACTGGAGTATCGAATGACCCCTGACGCGTTGATCCAGTTTGCCCAGACCCCAAACCTGAAAATCGCTTACGAGGAACACGGCCCCACGACCGGCGATCCCGTGATCCTGCTCCACGGCTTCCCCTACTCCCCGCGCGCCTACGACGACATCGCCCCAGCCCTCGCCGCCGAGGGCTACCGTGTCATCGTCCCGTACCTGCGCGGCTATGGCCCGACACGCTTCAACAGCCCCGACACCTTGCGCTCCGGCCAGCAGGCCGCTCTTGCCCAGGACTTGCTGGACTTGATGGACGCGCTCGCTTTCCAGCAAGCCGCCCTGTGTGGCTACGACTGGGGCGGTCGCGCCGCGTGTATCGTCGCGGCGTTGTGGCCGGAGCGGGTTCGTTGCCTGGTGACGGGGGACGGCTACAACCTGCAGGACATCCCGAACTCCACCGAACCGCGGGACCCGGAGACGGAACATCGCCTGTGGTATCAGTACTATTTCCATACCCCACGCGGGGTAGAAGGCCTGACGAAAAATCGCCGGAGTTTGTGCGAATGGCTCTGGAAGTTATGGTCACCGACCTGGATCAAAGGCCCTGAGTTGTACCCATTGAGCGCGCCGGACTTTGATAACCCGGACTTCGTCGAGGTGGTCATCCATTCTTATCGCCACCGCTTCATGTATGCAGCCGGCGATCCGGCGCTGGAATGGATGGAACAGGCGCTGACCCGACAGCCGCCGATCAGCGTCCCGACGATTTCCCTGTGCGGTGCCGACGATGGCGTCGGACCGCCACCGGACATTGATGATGACAGCGAGCATTTCACCGGCCCTTACGAGCGGCGCGTGCTGGCAGGCGTCGGTCATAACATTCCCGAGGAAGCCCCCGGGGCGACGCTCAACGCATTACTGGATCTGCTGCAACACTGACCGAAAACCGCTCGCGATACGCCTGCGGTGTCACCCCCATGGCCCTCAGAAAACTGCGCCGCAGCGTTTCTTCGCTGCCAAACCCGCATTGCACCGCCACCCGTTTGATCGGCACGCCGGTGTCGCTGAGCAAGCGTCGCGCCGTTTCAACCCGAATCAATTCGATGGCTCGCGCCGGGGTTTGCCCGGTGTCGGCGCGGTAGTGGCGTACAAAGCTGCGTTCGCTCATGCCAGCCTGTAGCGCCAAGGTCGGAATGCCGAGGTCTTTGGTGAGATTTTCACTGATCCAGGCATGAAGTTCGTCGAACCGGTCGCCTTCTTTCTGCAAAGACAAGGTCACGCTGAATTGTGACTGCCCGCCGGGACGCTTAAGAAACACCACCAGTTGCTGGGCGACTTCCAGGGCCATGTTGCGGCCGAGGTCCTCTTCGACCATGGCCAAGGCGAGGTCGATGCCAGCCGTGACTCCGGCCGAGGTCCAGACCGGGCCGTCGTTGATGAAGATCGGATTGGGTTCGACGTGAAGGCGCGGATGCTTCTGCGCCAACTGCTCGCAACGCGTCCAGTGCGTGACCACTCGACGGCCATCCAGCCAGCCGCTGGCCGCCAGTAAAAACGCCCCGGTGCACACGGACGAAACCCGCCGGCAAGCTGCCGCATGCTCACGTACCCACCCCACTAGCGCCGGATCTTCCGCCGCCGCGTAAACGCCCCAGCCACCGGCAATCACCAGTGTGTCGCTTTCGCCGTCGGGCAACGGTTCGGCCAACAGGGCCAGCCCCGCCGATGACATCACCACCCCGCCGCCCTTGGCAATCACCGTCGGCGCATAAGGCAGCGGCAACCCTTTCTGGCGAGCGATGTCGTTGGCCGAGGCGAAAACCTGCAAAGGACCGGTGACGTCGAGCAGTTGCACATTGGCAAACGCGAGTACGTGAATGATTTTCGGCATGTTGGCGTAATTCGTGGGGTGATTGGCGGATACGCCAAATCCTACGAGCCTACAGTGAAGACGTCCACCCACTTCAGGAGAAAGACCCCATGACGTTGCAGATCGGTTTTCTGTTGTTTCCCCAGGTTCAGCAACTCGACCTGACCGGCCCTTACGATGTGTTGGCCTCACTGCCGGACGTGAAGGTGCATTTGATCTGGAAAGACCTGGTGCCGGTTACCGCGAGCACTGGTCTGGTGCTGAAACCGACCATCACGTTCGACGATTGCCCGGCGCTGGATGTGATTTGCGTTCCCGGCGGCGGTGGCGTCGGGCCGTTGATGGAAGATGAAGAAACACTGGCGTTCATCAAGACTCAAGCCGCCAACGCGCGGTATGTCACGTCGGTCTGCACCGGTGCACTGGTGCTCGGCGCCGCGGGTTTGCTCAAGGGCAAGCGGGCGACAACGCACTGGGCCTATCACGAACTGCTCCAGCCACTGGGGGCGATCCCGGTGAAGGACCGGGTGGTGCGCGACGGCAATCTGTTGACCGGAGGCGGGATTACCGCAGGGATCGATTTTGCCCTGACCCTGGCGGCGGAACTGTTCGATAAAGACACGGCTCAGTTGGTGCAATTGCAGCTGGAATATGCCCCGGCACCGCCGTTCCAGTCGGGCAGTCCGGAAACGGCATCGCCAACTGTCCTGGCTGAAGCACAGCACCGTGCAGCCGCCTCGCTTGAGCTGCGCACGCAAATCACCGAACGGGCAGCGGCCAGACTCTAAGCGCTGCCGGACTTTTCGACAGGCAAAAAAAAACCCGCCGAAGCGGGTTTTTCCCAAGACCATTGTCGACTCCCTGTCGGTAGCCAATCCTTGCTGATGGTCGATCATCCATGATCCTGAAGCGCTCCCTGTGCTTCAGTTGATGGAGCTAGATTACGTGTCGGATCCAATCTGCGATAGACGACATAGCTACCACCGCGTGTAAGACATTCGCTATACCCACCCTTCCGAAAACCCTTAGACGTCTCAGGCTTAGAGGCTGGAGGACGCCAGTTCATTGGGCATCAGCCTTGACCGCCTTCGCGCTCGTGGGCTTTGGCGCTTTCGGCCAGAAACTGTTCGATGTTGTTCATCTGCTCTTCCCAACCACGGCTGTCCATGCGGAACGCCTTTTCGCGGCGCGTTTGAGGGATGTGATCGAAACCGGATTCGGACACTTTGAGCAGCGTGCCGTTATCCATGTCTTCGAGTTCGAATTTCACCAGTGTGGTCGGCTCCTGGGAGTAGTCGACGTCCGGGTGGATGGCGTACGGGTGCCAGCGAAACGAAAACAACCGCTCTGGCTCGACACGCTCCACCAGCACATTCCACAGCAAGTGCTCATACCCGGGAAAGGTGATCTGTCCCTGGGTCCACTCACCGGCGACGAAACGTTTGCCTTCCAGCGCAACGCCAAACCACTGCCCGAACGCTTCGGCATTGGCCAGCACGCGCCACACGTGCGACCGCTTCGCCTTGAGCAGGATTTTCCTTTCGATGCGATCTCGATCTGATGTTGGATTCATAAGTCACCTCCTGTACTGAACAGTAGGTCAGTAACAACCACAAGACCAACCCTAAAATTGGACCAATCGCTTGTCGCGATCCACGATGCTCGGGATATTCGGCCATATTTGTGCGCATAAGTTCGAGTTTGCGGGCGAGTCTGGTGCTGGCGTCGGCATGCGTTCTGTCGCTGCAAGCCCTTGGCGATTCGCTACACTGCCCCGCAATTTCCTCTGCCACAGCGAGTTCTCGCCATGTATTCACGCATTTTCCTGGCGCTGGCGCCGGTGTTGTTCACCTCGATGACGTTCGCCGCAGATTGCGACAACGCCACCGACCAGGCCACGATGAACCAGTGCGCAGCGCAACAGGATGCGGCAGCGGACAAGGAGTTGAATGCGCTGTATCAGCAAATCACCGCGCGTCTGAAAGCTGAGCCCGAACGCAAGAAACTACTGGTGGCAGCGCAACGGGCGTGGGTTGCGTTTCGCGATACCGAGTGCAAGTTTTCGGCGTCGGGGGTGGAAGGTGGCAGTGTGTATCCGTTGATCTACAGCAGTTGCACCACTGACTTGACCAAGGCGCGGGTCCAGACGTTCAGGAATTATCTGAAGTGTCAGGAGGGGGATGTGGGGTGTCCGGTGCCTGGACAGTAAATCTGCGGTGTTCTCTAGGGCCTTATCGCGAGCAAGCTCGCTCCCACATTGGCCCTGTGTTCACAGTTCCAGTGTGGGAGCTTGCTCGCGATGGCGGCCTGTCAGGCGCCGCAATTACCGGACAAACACCTGCGCCGTGGTAATCGCCATATCCCCGCCCGGCATTTTGATGCTGCCAATCTGCTTCAAGCTGTCGGCATCAAAAATCGCCACGTCGTTAAACGTCCCGGCCAGGTAGATCTTGCTCCCGTCCTTGTTGAAGGAAATGCAGTAGTAGGAATGATCCAGCGTCGCCGACTGGAGCATTTTCTTTTCCTTGATGTCGTACTTGGCCAAGCGGTTGAGCACCCCGAACATCAGGTTCGGGTCCTTCGGCGAGCGCATGCCGCTGAAGTAGATTTCCGTCAACGGGCCGAAGTCGGTGGTTTCGGTCTTGCCGGTTTTCAGGTCAATGCTGAACAGCCCGTAGAGGTATTCGGCGGTCAACGGGTCCTGCTTCTTGTCCTTGAATTTCGCGGCGGTGTAGAGCAGCGAGAAATCATGGCGATAGGTCTGCTGGTTCCATACGTAGAGCACGTCCGGCGCGCTGTAGTTCGGGCGTTTCCAGTGGCGGCTGGGGATCAGCACGTCGAATTTTCCGGTGTTCACATTGACCTTGTAGACGTCCGCCCCGGCCACGTACAACGTGCCGTCGTCGCCGCTTTGCATGATGGTCAGCTGCCGCGGCGCCGGAAAACTGCGCACGGGTTTAGCGTCCATGCCGGCGTCAGTCCTGTACACATCGAGCCGCGGCTGCTGCACTTCGTAGCGGTCATTGAGCATCAGCGTCGGGTTGGCGATGGCAAACAGTTCCTTGCCGTCGTGGCTGAGGGTGAAGGCGAACATCGACTTCGCTTTCTCGCCCGGTTTCTGGGTGATGCTGGCGTGGAACACCTGCTTGCAACTGTCCAGCTCGACGCCGTAGACGTCCGCATAGTGGTTGTTCAGCACATAGGCGGTCTTGCGATCCGGCGACAGTTGCACGGTGCCGGGGCCGAACGCGTCGGGCATCTTGCAGGTCTTGAACAGCGTGTCGGTGGCCAGGTCGATCACGTGCAGGTTGTTCGGATAATTGGTGGTCACCATGTACTCGTGACCGTCTTGCAGTGCCGAGTTTTCATCGGCCAGAACGTTGAGCGAACACGTGCTCAGGACGGCGAATGCGGCCAGGCCGCAGGCTTTGATGCTGTGCATGCTGGAATCCTTTTATCTGACCGATCATTTGTCTTTGGGGAAGACAGTGCCGAGGTTGCGCCAGTTTTCGTTGGACGCCTGGGCATCCTTGTTCCAGTCCGGGTAGGTGCTCATCATGTCGGGCACCTGGGCCGGCCACCAGCACGGGTCGGAGCAGCCATACAGGTCGGCTTCCATTGGCTGGCACAGCGACGACACCCCGCCAAACGCATCGATTTCCCAGCCTGGGTCAGTGGTCGAGGCGCAGCCCGCCACAGAGCTCATCGCCACCACTTCTTCGATACGGTTTTCGGCCGCAGCCTCGTCCAGTTTCAGCGCTTTATTGTTGATTGCCTTGAGATGTTTCATATCAGTGAGCCTTGCGCGGAGTGATGTAGCTGCTGATAAACGCAGGGTTGTGGGCCATGATCCGGGTGTAGACCTCGATGCCGAAGTCGACCCAGTCACGCATCAGTTCGCAGTAGTGATAGGTCGGGTGGGTCGGGTCGCCGTACCGGGCGTAGCTCTCGTGGTAACAGCCGCCGGAGCACAGGTTGCGGATCTGGCAATCCTCGCAACCGGTGTTGGTACGGTCGAGGCGCTGGGACAGGAAGTCGTTCAATTCGACCTGTTTGACGCCGCTGTGCACGTTGCCGAAGGTCGGCAGACTCGAACCGGTAAAACGGTGACACAGGTTCAGTTCGCCCTTGTGATCCACCGCCAGCATCTTCAGGCCCGCGCCGCACGGCAGGGCTTTTTTGTGGCCTTCGTGGATGTCGGTGATCAATTGGTGCAGGTTGGAAAAACCGATGTTGCGGTGTTCCAGCGCTGCTTCCAGGTAACGCCGGCCGAGCTTCTTCATGTTGGCGAAGACATCGATCAGTTCGTCGCTGGACAGGTTGAAGGTGCTGATGTCGCCGGAGGTCACCGGGGCAAAGCCGACTTCGGCAAAACCCAGTTCGTTGAACAGGTGATCCCAGATGGTTTCGACGTCGGTAACGCCGGTGGTCAACGTGACCCGAGCGCCCACCGGTCGGCTGTTGTAGCGCGACAGCAGCATCTCGGCCTTGCGCCGCACCACGTCATAAGTGCCCTGCCCGCCCACGGTGATGCGGTTGCGGTCGTGCACGGTTTTCGGCCCGTCGATACTCACCGAAAGCCCGAAACGGTGGGCATTCAGGTAGTCCACGGTTTCTTCGGTGAGCAGCGTGGCGTTGGTGGTCATGACGAACTCGACGAACTTGCCGGCCTCGCGGAAACGCTTCTCACAGTAATCGACCATGTACTCGATCAGCTTGCGATTGCTCAGCGGTTCGCCGCCGAAGAACACCACGGTGAAACGCTCTTCGTCCGGGGATTCGCGCAGTAGCATTTCCACCGACGCAACCGCCGTTTCGACGTCCATTTTCTTGCCCGCCGACGGCTTGTCGAGGTCTTCCTTGTAGCAGTAGGTGCAGCTCAGGTTGCAGCCAGTGTTGACGTTCAGCACCACAGTATTGATTGCGGTGCGCTCGACCCGTTTGGTGCCGATGTCCGGGGTCAGTGGCGAACCGTCGCTGACCAGTTCCAGGGACATCAACTCACGCAGGGTCTCGGTGATTTCCTCACCGTTGAACCGTGAGGACAAGCGCTGGATCAGGTCGTCCGACGAACAGCCGGGGCCGCGCAAGGTATCGATGATGGTGCCCGTCAGCTCGTCGCTGGCGAACAGTGAACTGCTGGGGATGTGAAACAGCATGCGGTCGGCATCGACGTGCACTTCGTGCAGGTTCCGTTCGACCAGATTCAAAATAGCGCCCATTGCAACCTCCTGTGCAAACCCCGTTCTACGGGGCCTGCGATCATTCCGAAAAGTGTCTGTAGCCTTTTTGGATCAGCCAACTTATGGAATGGGTGGATTGTTCCAGCGTTGCACGGTGACGATCATGTGGCCTTCGCCGGTCAGGGATTTCCCTGCATCGTCGACGGCGGCGATCACCTTGAGGTTGCCGGCATTGTTGGTGGACATCTTGCGTTGCGGGTTCGGCCCGGCATCGCCCGGTGTGAACACGCCGCTGTCAGCCTGCATGGTGCCGGCGAACTTGACGTCTTCGTCTTCCTTGGCGCGGTCATCGAAGGCCTCGACCTTCCACTGCGCCGGGAACACGCCGATGCGGTACGGCTTGCCGTCAGCGCCCTTGCCCCAGGCTTCGGCGTCGAAACGACCCTGGACTTTCGGCGTCGAACCACCGCCCTCGCCGATCCGCGCCACCGAGAACGCCGGCACCACTTTGACTTCGGCGATGCTGTTGTAGACCGACAGGCTCGGGCCTTTCAGCGTGCCCACGGTGACCTCGCGGACGCCCGGTTGGGCGTTGGCGGCGGCCTTGAGTTTGACCTTCATCCGTTCAGGGCTTTGCTCGACGATGTCGACCACTTCCACACCTTTGCCGAAATTCGGCTTGCCGGTGAGACCGCTGCCGATCAGAGTCACTTCAGTTTCGGTACCCGCCTTCAGATAACTTGGCTGCACCGCCAGCAAACGACTGCTGCCCTGCTTCGCGGCGACGAAGTCCAGCCCCCGCTCGTCGTGCTCGGCCTCGAACATCCGTCCCTGCAGGGCATTGCCTTGGGCGGCGAACACCTGGCGCATGGCAACGCCGTCGATGCTCACGTTGCCGCGCCATTCGTAACCGGTGTAGAGAATCGCGCTGCCGTCGCCGTTGAACGGGCTGCCGTCGGCATATTGGCCTTTGACGCTGACCTTGAACGTGTCGCTGCCATCGGCGGTGACGCTCATCACGCCGGCCAATTCACCCTTGCCTGGCAAGTGGCCGCTGAAACTCCAGTCCCCCACCAGTGCATCGCTTTTCGGCGCGGTGCTCTGCCATTTTTTCCAGGCCGGATTGTCCAGTGGATAACGCTTGGCCAACAGCGGCACCATGTCTTTACGGGCGATGTCGAACCAGTCGCGGTCGCGGGCCAGGGCCTGGTATTCGAGGGACGGCCATTGGCCGAGGTGGAAGTTCACCAACCGTTCCCATTCCTGGGCCGGACGCCGTTGCAGGGCGACCCGCGCCCCGGAGTGGCAGCGGCCACACATCTGGCTGGTCTGGACGTCGAATTTTTCGACAGTATTGAGTCGACGTTCCAGCGCATAGCGCACGCCATCGGTCTCACTCGGCGCCAGGCCCTGGGTGTCGGCCAGGTACTTGACCAGGGTCCGGCGGTCGTCATCGCTGATCTGCAAACCGTGCATGGTTTGCATGCGGGCGATGCTCATCAGCCAGCCTTCCGGGGTCTTGCGCTGGTGGCTGATGCGGCTGAGGGCGTTACCGGCTTCAGGGGTATGACAGCCCTGACACGTTTCCTTGAGGATGGTCTGGGCGTCGCGGGCTGCCAGGCTGTCAGGCGAATGCAGCGCCACGCAAGCGGCCACGGCCAGCAGGCTGGCGCTCAGGCCTGATCGGAGTTTTCTCTTCATCAACGTCGAACCTCGCACGGTGCGTTCTTATTGTTGTGGCTTATCGTTTTTATGGTTTCTGCCGCCGGCGGCGCACCGCTGACGGAGGCAAGAGAAACGTCTGCGATGAGCAATACACAGAGCGTGCCAGCTTGCCGATGTTGTTTTTTATCAATTAGTTGCGTGCAATCAAGGTCCTGGAACGGCCTTTGAAGGAGAGCGCCTGCGTCTAATATCGCGACAGGTGTTGCAGTCTGAGACGCAGGCCGCACCAAACGCGGTGGTGCGGCCGACGCCGGTTCAACTCAAGAACGTTGGGTGGACGCCTTTGTGTGCGTTGATTTCTTGCTGCATCTGCACCACCAGCGTCGCAATCGCATGGGCGGTGTCCAGCTCCCAGACGGGAACGTGACTCACCACCAGGTCCACTTTGCCGGTCATGCAATCACAGACCCGAATCGTCATCGACTGATCCGGCGCCATGCTGCAAGTGCATACCGAAGGCAGAAAACTCTGTTCAATGATGCGTTGAATCTCCAGGGTTGAAAGGTTCATCACAACCTCCCTCGCGCGAGATGTGTGGCCGGGGAAATGTTCCGTCTTTCACCCACCTAGCCTGAAAATTCTAGACCCCGACCCGGGGGCGCTCAAGGTCGCAATCGGGTTGCTCGTCGTCTCAGCGGCTGTCGCAATTTGCGAAAATCATCCTACTGCCGCCCTCCTTCTGCGTCCGGCAAAACCCGGCCAGCCAAAGGCTCGCCCGACCTTGCAGCAACTTGGCACAGCCATTGCGAAAGCCCTGTTCTCACGAACAATAAGAGGCTTCGCCATGTCGCTCCCTAATGTGCTTCCCGCCACTACCGCATTTATCCAGCGCGCCCCGCGCATGTTGATCGGCGGCGACTGGGTCGAGGCCGCCGATGGCCAGACCATGCCCCTGCACAACCCGGCCACCGGTGAAGTGTTGTGCGTGGTGCCACGGGCCACGCCCGAGGATGTCGACCGCGCCGTACTGGCCGCCCGTCAGGCCTTCGATGATTCGGCCTGGACCCGCACCCGCCCGCGCGAGCGGCAGAATCTACTGTGGAAACTTGCCGACCTGATGCAGCGCGACGCTGAACTGCTAGCGCAACTGGAATGCCTGAACAACGGTAAAAGCGCCGCGGTGGCCCAGGTGATGGACGTGCAACTGGCCATCGATTTCCTGCGCTACATGGCCGGTTGGGCGACCAAGATCGAAGGTTCCAGCGTTGAGGTGTCGTTGCCGCTGATGCCCCACGATCAATTCCACAGTTTCATCCGTCGCGAAGCGGTGGGCGTGGTCGGCGCCATCGTCGCCTGGAACTTCCCGCTGCTGCTGGCCTGCTGGAAACTCGGCCCGGCCCTCGCCACCGGTTGCACGGTGGTACTCAAACCCGCCGATGAAACGCCGCTGACCGCGCTGAAACTCGCCGAACTGGTGCTGGAAGCAGGCTACCCCGAAGGCGTGTTCAACGTGGTCACCGGCACCGGCATCACCGCCGGTTCCGCGCTGACGCACAACCCGCTGGTGGACAAGCTGACCTTCACCGGCTCGACCGCCGTGGGCAAGCAGATCGGCAAGATCGCCATGGACTCCATGACCCGCGTGACTTTGGAACTGGGCGGAAAATCGCCGACCATCGTCATGGCCGACGCCGACCTGCCAAGCGCCGCCGCCGGTGCCGCCAGCGCGATTTTCTTCAATCAGGGCCAGGTCTGCTGCGCAGGTTCGCGGCTGTATGTGCAGCGCAAGCATTTCGACAATGTGGTGGCGGATATTGCCGGCATTGCGAACGCCATGAAGCTCGGCAACGGCCTCGACCCGAGCGTCGAGATGGGGCCGTTGATTTCTGCGCGCCAGCAGGAACGGGTGTACGGGTACATTGAAAAGGGCCGGGAAAGTGGCGCGACCATCGCCTGCGGTGGCGAGCAATTCGGCCCGGGTTTTTTCGTCAAGCCAACCGTGATTGTCGACGTCGCCCAGAACCATTCGCTGGTGCAGGAAGAGATTTTTGGTCCGGTGCTGGTGGCGATTCCGTTCGATGACGAAGCCGATGCGTTGCGCATGGCCAATGACAGTCCTTATGGGCTCGGGGCGAGCATTTGGTCGAATGATCTGGCGGCGGTGCACCGGATGATTCCGCGGATCAAATCGGGTTCGGTGTGGGTCAACTGCCACAGCGCCCTGGACCCGGCGTTGCCGTTTGGTGGGTACAAGATGTCGGGGGTTGGGCGCGAGATGGGGTATGCGGCGATTGAGCATTACACCGAGTTGAAGTCGGTGTTGATCAAGCTGTGATTTGCGGCGTTTGTTAGGCCGCCTTCGGGGGCAAGCCCGCTCCCACATGGGTTCTGTGTCGATCACAAATCAAATGTGGGAGCGGGCTTGCTCGCGAAGAGGCAGACCGGCCACTACAAATCTCAAGGTTTGAAACCTTGGGCCAACAACCACCCCCGAACCACCCGCCCCTGCTCCACCGTCAATCCCGCCAGCACCTGTTCAGCCGGTTCAGTGCGCAACCGCCTCACCAACGGCGCCACCTCGACTCCTTGCACATGCCAGATCCCCAACGGCTGATCCGTGGTAATCACCACCTCGGCCTCATCGACAAAACCCTCGTTCAACACCGGTGCTCGTTCAATCCTCAGCGCTGCAAAATCCGCCTCGGCATGGGCCGCCTCAGCATCCGGCCACTGCCGCCGCGCTTGCCAGAATGGCTGATCCAGCCAACGCTGTTCATCGGCGTAAAAGTCGCGACCGATTCGTGCAAAGCGTAAAAACAGCTGCTCCACCCGCTGCTGATGAAAGCGCTGGGCCAGGGCCGTCCGCTCGGGTTTTCGCAACAACGTATTGATCACGGCCGGCGCCTGTAGCGCTGAAGACAGTGATTGAAAAATCCCGTTGCCCGACAGCGGATCCACCGCCATCGCCGCATCCCCGACCCGAATCCAGTTGTGGCCGCACACCTGCGGACTGAGGATCGCAGTGCTGCTGCGGGCATGCAGTTGCAAGTCGATTTCAGGCGTGGCCCCGAAAAAAGCCTGAGCCAGCTTCGAGCCCTGGCGCCGCTGACGGCAATAGTCGAGCAACTGCGTCTTGCCCGGCAGCCCGGCGCTGGCCACGTCCACCGTCCACTGCCAATAACACTGGCCGTCAGCCCGCCGCGCCATCCACGCCCAGCCATCCTCCAGGCTTTCAACCGCGCTGGCGGTGCTGCCCGGCGTGGCCTGCCAGCGATTGAGCAGGCTGACCGTCTCGGGCCCTCTCAGGCCTTTGCCGAGCGCAGGCGCCTGCCGCCCTCGGGCTTCCACCAGAAAGTCTGCGACCAGCGTTTCACGCCCGTTGAACTCGATTCGATGCCCCGTAGCGTCGGTCTGAACCGTCAGCACCCGACCGTCGATCAGCTCGACGCCCGCCAGGCGCAGGTCTTCGCGCAGGCCTCGGTCGAAGACGGGACGGTCCAACAGGAACTCAATGTTCTGCGCATGCTGCTGACCGTTCCACGATACCTTTCGTTGAGAAGGCAATGCCGCCTCCGCCAGCGCCTGATGCAGACCCGCACCGCGCAGGGCTTCCAGCACCCGCACCGAAACACCTTCCAACGCGGCAAATCGGCGCCATTCGCTAACCAGCGTTACGGGATAACCGAGCCGCCGCAACCCCAAGGCCACCGCCGCCCCCGCTGGCCCGGCGCCGAGAATGACAATCATGGCCCGAAGCGCCGTTCAGGGCCGCGATAACGCGCGTGCTCGCGCAGCCATTCGACCACCCGCTCATTGCTCGCCTCAGGGTGTGTAACCAGAAAAGCGGCGATGTGCCCACTCAATGCCGCACACCCCAGACTGGCGCCGGACTGACCTGGATAGGTCCCATGCACACACGCGGCGAAATCGGCTTGGGCGCTGTTGAGCCACGACCATTCCTGTTCGGCGCAACGGGCGTCGCCGGTGACGCGCAGGACCTGCGGATAATTGGCCGGGAACACGCCCTCGCCTTGCGCCGGACTGGAGGCGCAGAGTAGAACCCCGCGTGCCACCGCCGTTGCGCAGGCTTCGCGCAACAGGCTGCGATCCTGACGCAAACCGAGGCTCAGATTGATCAACCGGACATCCTGAGCCACCAGCCAATTGATGGCCGTGGCGATCTGCAAGGCGCTGGTGACGCCACGCTGGTCAAACACCTGGCCCACGCAAAACACTGCCGCAGGAGCCCGCCGCCCGATGGCTTCAATCACCGCGCTGCCGTGGCCCAGCGGATCGTCGCGCAAGTCGCTTTCAGCCAGTCCATCGTCCAACAACGAGAAGCGCCGCCCCGCGACGACTTGCACCCGTTGCGCCGCCGAATGCCCACTGTCGACCACTCCGATGCGCAATTCAGGCTTCATGCAGCACCGTTTTTGAAGTGAGCACGCCGTCGAGCAATTCAAAACGCAGATCGGCATCGGCCAGGGTCGAGGGGCGGTGGCTGATCAGGATTCGGGTTCGTCCGGCAAACAAACGGTCGATGGCCTCGATCACCTCGCGCTCGGTGGTTTCATCCACCGCTGAGGTGGCTTCGTCGAGAACCAGAATCAGTGGGTCTTGCAACAACGCCCGGGCAATCGCGATGCGCTGTTTCTGCCCGCCGGACAGCTGCTGGCCGCGCTCACCCAACGGACTGTCGAGGCCTTCGGGCAACGACTCGATCAGGCTGTCGAGTTGCGCCAGCCGCGCGACTTCGGCAATCGCCTCGCGACTGGCGTGCGGTACGGCGTAAGCGAGGTTGTCGGCGAGGCTGCCGCGAAACAAAACGATGTCCTGACTGACCACGGCGATCCGCTGGCGCAACTGGAACAGGTCAAGCGCCCGAAGGTCGACCTCCCCCAGTAACACTCGGCCAGACTGAGGATCATGATGGCGTTGCAGCAAGTCGATCAGGGTTGATTTACCAACCCCGGAGCCGCCGCTGAGCGCAACTTTCAAGCCGTAGGGAATGCGCGCTTCGATACCGCGCAAGGTGGCCGGCCGACCGGGATGGCTGAAGTGCACATTGTCGAATCGCAGGTCACCTGACGTCGGCATGGGTTGCGGCTGGACTGGCGTCAGCACGGTTGGTTCTTCGCCGCGCAACTCCATCACGCGGCCAAGACTGACGGTCATCCGTTGTATGGCGACGTAGAGTCCGAGCAGGCTCTGAACCGGTCCGACGGCCATGCCCAGATAGGTAGAAAACGCGATCAAGGCGCCCAACTGCCAAGTCCCCTGCACCACCCAGTAGCCGCCGATCAAAAACGCACAGGCCCGGGACAAAGACGTCAGCGTGCCGGGGACGGCCTGGGTAAAAAATTCGGTGACTTGCAGGCGTAGCAATTGGCTCATGTAGCCGTGGCCCAGGGTTTCCAGACGCCGTGCTTCACGCTGTTGCTGGCCGGCCGACTGGATGAATTTCATCACAGGCAGCGTCTCGACCATGAACGAGGACATGTCCGCCGAGCGCTCGCGCAATTGCCGCACATCGCGCTCGACCTTGCGCCGCATCCAGCGCAGCCAGAGTACGTCGAGGGGAATCAACACCAGCGCCAACAATGAGAGTTTCCAGGACAGCGTCAATAGCATCGCCACCGCGCAGACCAGACCGATCACACTCGATACCGCTGAAAACAGCGAGTCCACGGCAAAGCGCTGGATCTCCGCGACGTCACCATCGAGGCGTGACATCAGGTCGCCAATGCGCCGCTGACCGTAGAAGCTCGGCGAGAGCGTCTGCAAATGCCGATAAAGATCATCGCGCAAGGCAAACAGAATCCGCCCGGACAACCGCGTGTGCAAGTAGCGATTGACGCCCGACAGCGCCGTGCCGAGCAGCCCGGCAATGATCATCAACCCGGCAATCAACACCAGCATTGGAAAGTTGCGCGCCAGCAAACCATCGTCGATCAGCAACTTGGTCAGCCAGGGTTGCACCAACACCAGCAACGACGCACACACCGACAATCCGAGCAGCCCGGCGATGGCTAAACGATGCGGACGCACGAAGCCGAAGAGCCAGCGCAATGCCGCTTGCAGGGCTTCGGGGTTCTGGCTGTCGATCAGCCGAACGATCAAGCGCTGCATCACGAGCGCAACTGTTTGAGCTTGCGATACAGAGTGGCGCGACTGATGCCCAACGCATCGGCGGCGGCCGAGACGTTGCCCTGGTGCGTGTCCAGGGACTGACGAATCAGCTCCAGTTCGTTTTCACGAATGCTGCCGGCCTGAGGCCGTTCGGTGGCGGTCAGTTCATCGAGCATGCTGTCGGGCAAATGGTCGAGGGTGAGGACGCTCTCCCCCGGTTCACGCATGGCCAGCGCGGTGCGCAATACCATCTCCAGTTGGCGGATGTTGCCCGGCCAGTGGTAGCCGCTAAGCAGGCGATTCAAGTCGTCATGCAGAACGGCAGTGGGTGCGTCGAGCCTGGTCAGCAATTGCCCAACCAACGCACTGAAATCTTCGCGCTCGCGCAGGGCCGGGAGCATCACGCTGATGCCGTTGACCCGGTAGAACAGGTCTTCGCGGAAGTGTTTTTCTTCTACAAGACGCTTGAGGTCGCGGTGCGTGGCGCAGATCAACGCAACGTCGATGTCCTGCTCCTCACCTGCACCCAGTGGCGCGACTTTGCGGTCTTGCAGCACCCGCAGCAAACGCGCTTGCAAGGCCAGCGGCATGTCGCCGATTTCATCGAGGAACAAGGTGCCGCCGTGGGCCTGCTGCAGACGACCGATCATGCCGCCACGACGGGAGCCGGTGAAGGCGCCTTCACGGTAGCCGAACAGTTCCGACTCGATCAGCCCCTCGGGAATGGCCGCGCAGTTCACCGCGATGAACGGTTTGTCGCAACGGGTTCCGGCCATGTGCAGGGCGCGGGCAATGACTTCTTTACCGGTGCCGGTTTCCCCAAGCAGCAACACCGGCAACTCATTGGCCAGGCCTTGTCGGGCCATGCGCAGGGCGCGGGCATAACGCACGTTGCTGCCGGCCAGGGACTCAAGGTCTGGCTGGGGTTTCGTGGTTTTGGCGGTCGTGCGCGGTGGCGTGCTGACGTTGATTGACCGCTGCGGCGCGCGCAGGGTTTTGTAGAAAAACTCGCCCTTGGCGGTTTGCAGACTGCCGACACCGCCCTGGTGCAAACGCGATAAAAGTTGCAGGCCATCGACACCGAGGAATTCTTCGCAACGGCGACCGATCAGCGCCGAGCGTTCGGCGTGGAGCAACTGACAGGCCTGGGCACTGACCGCGAGGATCTGACCGCCAAGGCTCACCGCCAGCAACCCTTGCCAAGGCGATTCGAGGTACTGGCGCCGGCTGTGGAAGGCCAGCACAATTTCGTTCGGATAGCTGGCGTTGAACACGCGACTTTCAATCTGGCTGACTGCCATCGCCAGCAACGCAGTGCTGTCGTGAACGCGGCCGAGCGGGCCTTCACGGGTCAGGTCAAGCACACCGAGAATATCACCCTGAGGGCAGTGGATCGGCACCGAGGTGCAGGAAAAATCGGTCAGGCGATCGAGGTAATGTTCGCCGCAATCGATCATCGTCGGCCGGGCTTCGACCAGTGCCGTGCCCAGCGCGTTGGTGCCACGAACGGCTTCGCTCCAGCAAGCGCCCAAGGTGATGTCTTGCAGGCCGCTGCCTTTGAGGCGGTCGGCGCGTCCTTCGACGGCGAGGATGGTGGCGTCGGAGTTCGCAAGGATGATCAAGCCTTCCTTGCCTTGGCGTTCGGCCAGGTAATCAATCGCCGGCAAAGCCGCGTCGATCAGCAGTCGGTTGCTTGCCAGCAGCACGTCGAGGCTGGCGCTCGATTCCAGCGCCAGTTCGTGCTTGCCATTGAAGTGCACGCCATGACTGAGGCTGCGCCGCCAGGACGCATCGATTTCCGCGCGCAAAACGCCATCGGGGACTTCGCCCTCCAGATGGAGTTTTTCCCGGGCCAGCCGGGCTTCGCGGTGCAGTTTCGGTGGTGTTGTTTTTATTAGCGTCATCAAGCGCTCCGAATCGGTCCGCCCTGCGCTTTTTAAAATCAGCGCCCTGCCGCAATCTTTACGTTAACGTCAGGGCGATGGCAAGTGCCTTATGGCGCTTGTGTTTACGCATTAGCGGCTTACACGTGCGGATCGCCTGGCGCTTTGCTCGGGGCAGCGTACTGCGGCTTCAAGTGACCGTCCTGATCAAGTAGCCAAGCGTCCATGATCTGCCGCACCACAGGACCGGCGACGCGGCCACCGGCCTCGCCGTTTTCGATCATCACCGAGATGACGATCTTCGGGTGCTCAGCCGGAGCGAAGCCGACGAACAAGGCGTTGTCGCGGTTACGCTCCAGGGTTTTCGCCCGGTTGTAGCGCTCGCCCTGCTTGATCGCGACAACTTGCGCGGTGCCACTCTTGCCGGCAATCCGGTATTGAGCCCCGAGCGCGGCCGCCCGGGCGATCCCGCGAGCATCGTGCATCACCATCTGCATGCCGTGGTTGACCTGTTCCCAGTCATGCGGATTCTTGAGCAGAATGTTAGGCATCGGATGCTCATCTACCGGTGCGACGCCATCCACGGTCTTGGCCAGGTGCGGTCGATTCCACACACCCTTATTAGCGATCAGTGCGGTGGCCTGGGCCAACTGCAGCGGCGTGACCTGCATGTAGCCCTGGCCGATGCCGAGGATCACCGTCTCGCCAGGAAACCAGGCCTGACGACGCGTGGCGCGCTTCCAGGCTTGGGAGGGCATCAAACCGGCAGACTCTTCGAACATGTCCAGCGAGACCTTCTCGCCGAGACCGAACATCGCCATGTAGTCGTGCAGGCGATCGATGCCCAGCTTGTGGGCCAGGTCGTAGAAGTAAGTGTCGTTGGAGCGCATGATCGCGGCATCCATGTCCACCCAACCGTCGCCGCTGTGGTTCCAGTTACGGTATTTGTGATCGAAGTCCGGGAGCTGGTAGTAACCCGGATCAAAGACTCGGGTCTGTGGGGTGACGACGCCGGCATCGAGGCCGGCGATGGCCACCTCGGGCTTGATGGTCGATCCCGGTGCGTAGAGGCCGCGCAGCACGCGGTTGAACAGCGGACGGTCGATGGAGTCGTGCAGCGCAGCGTACTCCTTGAAGCTGATCCCGGTGACGAACAGGTTCGGGTCGAAACTTGGCTTGCTGACCATGGCCAACACTTCACCGGTCGACGGGTCGAGTGCAACGACGGAACCTCGACGATCACCCAAGGCTTCTTCGGCGGCTTCCTGCAGTTTGACGTCCAGGCTCAGGACAATGTTTTTACCGGGGACCGGATCGGTGTGCTTGAGCACGCGCAGCACGCGGCCTTGGGCATTGGTTTCGACTTCTTCGTAACCGACATGGCCATGCAGCTCAGATTCGTAGAATTTTTCGATGCCGGTTTTGCCGATGGATTGAGTGCCGCGGTATTCCACGTTGTCCAGGGCTTTGGATTCTTTCTCGTTGATGCGACCCACGTAGCCGATGGAATGCGCGAAGTGCGCGCCCATCGGATAGTGGCGTACGAACTGAGGCTCGACATCGATTCCCGGCAGCCGGAACTCGTTGACCGCCAGGACTGCGATTTGCTCTTCGCTCAGTTCATAGAACAGGGTCACCGGCACGAACGGATGACGGGCCTGCTTCATGGCCTTGTCGAACAACGTTCGATCTTCTGTCGGCAGGTGCAGGAGATTGACCACCTCATCCAGCTCTTCTTTGACATCGGAAGCGCGTTCGCGGGTGATGGTCAGGTTGAAGCTGGGACGGTTGTCCGCCAGGACCACGCCATTGCGGTCGTAGATCAACCCACGGGTGGGGGTGATTGGCAGTACGTGGACACGATTGTTTTCGGAAATGGTCGAGTGATAATCGAATTCGACCACCTGCAGGACATACATGCGCACCACCAGCGCGCAGGTAATAGCGACGACGAACAAACCGCATGCCATCAGTCTTTTATTGACGAGGCTTGTCTCTTTTTCGTGGTCCTTGATCGGGATCGGTTCGGGCATTTCTGCAGCAACTCTTTGACTAAAGACGGGTGCCGATCCGTAGGCTTGAAATCAGTCCGTTAAAAAACGAGCTGCACCATACCAAAAACTGACCGGTCGCTTTAGTGCGATTTCCTCTAACGGTTGCCCTTGAAGGCCAAAATGACGGTCGACGGAGTTTTCTGGCACTTTTCTGCAGGCAAAACAAAACCCCTACCTGCATACGCAGATAGGGGTTTCGGAATTCAATCTTGACGATGACCTACTCTCACATGGGGAAACCCCACACTACCATCGGCGATGCATCGTTTCACTGCTGAGTTCGGGATGGGATCAGGTGGTTCCAATGCTCTATGGTCGTCAAGAAATTCGGGTACTGAGTCGTGACCAGTTGGCCTCGCTTCAGCAAATTGGGTATGTGACAGCTTTCGGTGTTTTGTGAGCGTCGAACTTTCGGTTCATTTCGTCTTCACACACCGCAATCTGATGCTCTTTCGAGTAGTCAAATTGCTTGGGTGTTATATGGTCAAGCCTCACGGGCAATTAGTATTGGTTAGCTCAACGCCTCACAGCGCTTACACACCCAACCTATCAACGTCGTAGTCTTCGACGGCCCTTCAGGGGACTCAAGGTCCCAGTGAGATCTCATCTTGAGGCTAGTTTCCCGCTTAGATGCTTTCAGCGGTTATCTATTCCGAACATAGCTACCCGGCAATGCCACTGGCGTGACAACCGGAACACCAGAGGTTCGTCCACTCCGGTCCTCTCGTACTAGGAGCAGCCCCTCTCAAATCTCAAACGTCCACGGCAGATAGGGACCGAACTGTCTCACGACGTTCTAAACCCAGCTCGCGTACCACTTTAAATGGCGAACAGCCATACCCTTGGGACCGGCTTCAGCCCCAGGATGTGATGAGCCGACATCGAGGTGCCAAACACCGCCGTCGATATGAACTCTTGGGCGGTATCAGCCTGTTATCCCCGGAGTACCTTTTATCCGTTGAGCGATGGCCCTTCCATACAGAACCACCGGATCACTAAGACCTACTTTCGTACCTGCTCGACGTGTCTGTCTCGCAGTCAAGCGCGCTTTTGCCTTTATACTCTACGACCGATTTCCGACCGGTCTGAGCGCACCTTCGTACTCCTCCGTTACTCTTTAGGAGGAGACCGCCCCAGTCAAACTACCCACCATACACTGTCCTCGATCCGGATAACGGACCTGAGTTAGAACCTCAAAGTTGCCAGGGTGGTATTTCAAGGTTGGCTCCACGCGAACTGGCGTCCACGCTTCAAAGCCTCCCACCTATCCTACACAAGCAAATTCAAAGTCCAGTGCAAAGCTATAGTAAAGGTTCACGGGGTCTTTCCGTCTAGCCGCGGATACACTGCATCTTCACAGCGATTTCAATTTCACTGAGTCTCGGGTGGAGACAGCGCCGCCATCGTTACGCCATTCGTGCAGGTCGGAACTTACCCGACAAGGAATTTCGCTACCTTAGGACCGTTATAGTTACGGCCGCCGTTTACCGGGGCTTCGATCAAGAGCTTCGCGTTAGCTAACCCCATCAATTAACCTTCCGGCACCGGGCAGGCGTCACACCCTATACGTCCACTTTCGTGTTTGCAGAGTGCTGTGTTTTTAATAAACAGTCGCAGCGGCCTGGTATCTTCGACCGGCATGGGCTTACGCAGTAAATGCTTCACCCTCACCGGCGCACCTTCTCCCGAAGTTACGGTGCCATTTTGCCTAGTTCCTTCACCCGAGTTCTCTCAAGCGCCTTGGTATTCTCTACCCAACCACCTGTGTCGGTTTGGGGTACGGTTCCTGGTTACCTGAAGCTTAGAAGCTTTTCTTGGAAGCATGGCATCAACCACTTCGTGTACTAAAAGTACACTCGTCATCAGCTCTCGGCCTTAGAATCCCGGATTTACCTAAGATTCCAGCCTACCACCTTAAACTTGGACAACCAACGCCAAGCTGGCCTAGCCTTCTCCGTCCCTCCATCGCAATAACCAGAAGTACAGGAATATTAACCTGTTTTCCATCGACTACGCTTTTCAGCCTCGCCTTAGGGACCGACTAACCCTGCGTCGATTAACGTTGCGCAGGAAACCTTGGTCTTTCGGCGTGGGTGTTTTTCACACCCATTGTCGTTACTCATGTCAGCATTCGCACTTCTGATACCTCCAGCAAGCTTCTCAACTCACCTTCACAGGCTTACAGAACGCTCCTCTACCGCATCACCTAAGTGATACCCGTAGCTTCGGTGTATGGTTTGAGCCCCGTTACATCTTCCGCGCAGGCCGACTCGACTAGTGAGCTATTACGCTTTCTTTAAAGGGTGGCTGCTTCTAAGCCAACCTCCTAGCTGTCTAAGCCTTCCCACATCGTTTCCCACTTAACCATAACTTTGGGACCTTAGCTGACGGTCTGGGTTGTTTCCCTTTTCACGACGGACGTTAGCACCCGCCGTGTGTCTCCCATGCTCGGCACTTGTAGGTATTCGGAGTTTGCATCGGTTTGGTAAGTCGGGATGACCCCCTAGCCGAAACAGTGCTCTACCCCCTACAGTGATACATGAGGCGCTACCTAAATAGCTTTCGAGGAGAACCAGCTATCTCCGAGCTTGATTAGCCTTTCACTCCGATCCACAGGTCATCCGCTAACTTTTCAACGGTAGTCGGTTCGGTCCTCCAGTTAGTGTTACCCAACCTTCAACCTGCCCATGGATAGATCGCCCGGTTTCGGGTCTATTCCCAGCGACTAGACGCCCTATTAAGACTCGCTTTCGCTACGCCTCCCCTATTCGGTTAAGCTCGCCACTGAAAATAAGTCGCTGACCCATTATACAAAAGGTACGCAGTCACCCAACAAAGTGGGCTCCCACTGCTTGTACGCATACGGTTTCAGGATCTATTTCACTCCCCTCTCCGGGGTTCTTTTCGCCTTTCCCTCACGGTACTAGTTCACTATCGGTCAGTCAGTAGTATTTAGCCTTGGAGGATGGTCCCCCCATATTCAGACAAAGTTTCTCGTGCTCCGTCCTACTCGATTTCATGACCAAGAGATTTTCGCGTACAGGGCTATCACCCACTATGGCCGCACTTTCCAGAGCGTTCCGCTAATCTCAAAGCCACTTAAGGGCTAGTCCCCGTTCGCTCGCCACTACTAAGGGAATCTCGGTTGATTTCTTTTCCTCAGGGTACTTAGATGTTTCAGTTCCCCTGGTTCGCCTCTTAAGCCTATGTATTCAGCTTAAGATAACCATCTTATGATGGCTGGGTTCCCCCATTCAGACATCTCCGGATCAAAGTCTGTTTGCCGACTCCCCGAAGCTTTTCGCAGGCTACCACGTCTTTCATCGCCTCTGACTGCCAAGGCATCCACCGTATGCGCTTCTTCACTTGACCATATAACCCCAAGCAATCTGGTTATACTGTGAAGACGACATTCGCCGAAAATTCGATAATACTCAATTAAGAGCAACTCACAAATTTTACCTTAGCCTGATCCGTTACCAGTGAAAGTAACGTTCAGTCTATCTTTCTATCACATACCCAAATTTTTAAAGAACGAACTAGTCAAAGACTAGAAATCAACATTCACCATCTCAACGATGGAATGCTCATTTCTAAGCTTTATACAAACAGAAGCAGTAGTGGTGGAGCCAAACGGGATCGAACCGTTGACCTCCTGCGTGCAAGGCAGGCGCTCTCCCAGCTGAGCTATGGCCCCGTATTTCTACAGGCGTTTCCCACACAAAATTGGTGGGTCTGGGCAGATTCGAACTGCCGACCTCACCCTTATCAGGGGTGCGCTCTAACCAACTGAGCTACAGACCCAATTTCGAGCTACTAAGGCCGACCTCACCCTGCTCTTAACCACAAAGCATGGGGTACGCTCTAACCAACTCAGCTACAAACCGATACAGGCTGCTTCTTTCGTCTTCTTCAATGAATCAAGCAATTCGTGTGGGAACTTATGGAGCAGCTGATGTCGTCGATTAAGGAGGTGATCCAGCCGCAGGTTCCCCTACGGCTACCTTGTTACGACTTCACCCCAGTCATGAATCACACCGTGGTAACCGTCCTCCCGAAGGTTAGACTAGCTACTTCTGGTGCAACCCACTCCCATGGTGTGACGGGCGGTGTGTACAAGGCCCGGGAACGTATTCACCGCGACATTCTGATTCGCGATTACTAGCGATTCCGACTTCACGCAGTCGAGTTGCAGACTGCGATCCGGACTACGATCGGTTTTCTGGGATTAGCTCCACCTCGCGGCTTGGCAACCCTCTGTACCGACCATTGTAGCACGTGTGTAGCCCAGGCCGTAAGGGCCATGATGACTTGACGTCATCCCCACCTTCCTCCGGTTTGTCACCGGCAGTCTCCTTAGAGTGCCCACCATAACGTGCTGGTAACTAAGGACAAGGGTTGCGCTCGTTACGGGACTTAACCCAACATCTCACGACACGAGCTGACGACAGCCATGCAGCACCTGTCTCAATGTTCCCGAAGGCACCCATCCATCTCTGGAAAGTTCATTGGATGTCAAGGCCTGGTAAGGTTCTTCGCGTTGCTTCGAATTAAACCACATGCTCCACCGCTTGTGCGGGCCCCCGTCAATTCATTTGAGTTTTAACCTTGCGGCCGTACTCCCCAGGCGGTCAACTTAATGCGTTAGCTGCGCCACTAAGAGCTCAAGGCTCCCAACGGCTAGTTGACATCGTTTACGGCGTGGACTACCAGGGTATCTAATCCTGTTTGCTCCCCACGCTTTCGCACCTCAGTGTCAGTATCAGTCCAGGTGGTCGCCTTCGCCACTGGTGTTCCTTCCTATATCTACGCATTTCACCGCTACACAGGAAATTCCACCACCCTCTACCATACTCTAGCTCGTCAGTTTTGAATGCAGTTCCCAGGTTGAGCCCGGGGATTTCACATCCAACTTAACGAACCACCTACGCGCGCTTTACGCCCAGTAATTCCGATTAACGCTTGCACCCTCTGTATTACCGCGGCTGCTGGCACAGAGTTAGCCGGTGCTTATTCTGTCGGTAACGTCAAGACACCAACGTATTAGGTTAATGCCCTTCCTCCCAACTTAAAGTGCTTTACAATCCGAAGACCTTCTTCACACACGCGGCATGGCTGGATCAGGCTTTCGCCCATTGTCCAATATTCCCCACTGCTGCCTCCCGTAGGAGTCTGGACCGTGTCTCAGTTCCAGTGTGACTGATCATCCTCTCAGACCAGTTACGGATCGTCGCCTTGGTGAGCCATTACCTCACCAACTAGCTAATCCGACCTAGGCTCATCTGATAGCGCAAGGCCCGAAGGTCCCCTGCTTTCTCCCGTAGGACGTATGCGGTATTAGCGTCCGTTTCCGAGCGTTATCCCCCACTACCAGGCAGATTCCTAGGCATTACTCACCCGTCCGCCGCTCTCAAGAGAAGCAAGCTTCTCTCTACCGCTCGACTTGCATGTGTTAGGCCTGCCGCCAGCGTTCAATCTGAGCCATGATCAAACTCTTCAGTTCAAACATCTTTGGGTTTTTAAGAAACCCTAAACTTGGCTCAGCAATCGTTGGTTACATCTTTGATTTCTCGCGGAGTAACTTGTGATGCTGATAATCTTGTTGACTATCAGTCTGACTCCACAAGCACCCACACGAATTGCTTGATTCAGTTGTTAAAGAGCGGTTGGTTAAGATCTTTCGTCTCAACCGAGGCGCGCATTCTACAGCAGCCTCTGTTGCTGTCAAGCGGTTATTTTCAGAAGTTTTCAAAGTTTCGCTTGGAAATCTCTAACAACTTCAACCACTTGCGCTTCCGATCACTCGGTAGCGGGAGGCGAATTCTACAGCGTTACACGCTGCTGTCAACACCTCTTTTTCAACTCCTTTCGGACTTCGATGAACTGAAGCCACTCACTGCCGAAAACTTCTTAACTCTTTGTTTATCAAGGAGTTTTCCGTTTCGACTGCGCCGGAAGTGGGGCGAATTATAGACATACAGAATCTGCCGTCAAGCTTTGATTTGGGTTTTCTATCGAACAATCCAAAATCACTGCTATATATAGACGCAACCGCCACGAATGCGCACTATATTGCCCAACAGCAGAACAACAATACTCTCGATTCCAATTTCGGACGATGCCACGCAATGAATGATCAACCCCGCAGCCTTGCCTCCACCTTGTTCTCGGTAGGTCTGCTAATAATAGCCATGGCCTCGATCCAGTCCGGAGCGTCTCTGGCCAAAAGCATGTTCCCTGTTATCGGCGCCCAAGGAACCACCACCCTGCGCCTGATTTTCGCCAGCGTGATCATGCTGCTTATGCTTCGGCCATGGCGGGCGAAGCTCACCGCCAAATCCCTGCGCACCGTCATCATCTATGGCATGGCGCTGGGCGGCATGAACTTCCTCTTCTATATGTCGTTACGCACAGTCCCCCTGGGCATTGCCGTAGCTCTGGAATTCACCGGACCGCTGGCGGTGGCCATCTATGCCTCGCGCCGAGCGATCGACTTTTTGTGGATAGCACTCGCGGCTATCGGCTTGCTGCTCTTGATCCCGACAGGTGCGACAAGTACCGGGATTGACCTTGTAGGAGCTGGCTATGCTTTGGGCGCAGGCGTTTGCTGGGCGCTGTACATTCTTTTCGGGCAAAAGGCCGGCGCCGACAATGGTGTGCAGACCGCTGCGCTGGGCGTGATGATTGCTGCATTGTTCGTAGCCCCTATCGGCATCGTCCATGCCGGTGCAGCGCTACTGACACCGTCGCTGATCCCCGTGGCCATCGGCGTAGCCATTCTGTCCACCGCCCTGCCCTACACGCTGGAGATGGTCGCGCTCACCCGAATGCCTGCGCGCACGTTCGGCACATTAATGAGCATCGAACCTGCAATTGGCGCATTGTCAGGCCTGTTGTTCCTCCACGAATACCTTTCACTGTCACAGTGGATGGCTATCTTTTGCATCATTCTGGCTTCCGTCGGGGCGACCATGACCATGGGCAGCAGTGCCAAGCCAGCGGTTGCGGCAGATTGATACAGGATTTGACGCAGGTCTGGTAATTGCCGCTCAATTAGGCCATGTTTAGGCCCGCAACCCAGTGCCATACATGGATTTTTTCAGAATAGGGACATCAGAACGCTTCAGCGAAAGCGAATGCAGCCAGACCCGGGCACAAGATCCGGGAACGCTATAAGGACAGCAATGAAACGAATTTTGATATTGATCGCCGTACTTGCAGTTGCGGGCTGCGCGGCGACATCGCAAACATCAGTCAAGCATGGCAAGAAAGGGCTGCATATCAACTGTTCAGGACTCTCATCCTCGTGGGACAAGTGCTACACCAGCGCCGCCAACTCGTGCGCACCCAAGGGGTACAAGGTCATCGCCAAGTCGGGGGACGCGGTGGAAGAACCAGGTGATTATCCGTTCGGCCTCAACCCTGCCGGCTACACCAGCCGCAGCATGATCGTCATTTGCAAGTAGGTTGCTGCCGCCCGGCAATCTGGCGGCCGATCTCATCGTAGCTGGACTTCAACACATTACGCTGGATGTCTGGCGTCGCCAGCATCCGCGCGACCACCAAAGCACCAATGCATTGCGACAAAATGGCCCACGCCAGACTGTCGCTCTCCAGAATGCGTGCCCAACTTTCCTGTAGCCGACAAATCCAGCGCTCCGCCTGCTGGCGAACCATTACATCCGAACGAGCAATCTCCGCACCCAACGCGGGTAACGCGCAGCCGGATTCCGGATGCTCGACATGTGCCATGCTCAGGTAATGCTTGAGGCATCGATCAAGCTTTTCGCGCCCCTGATCGGCGCTTAATCGTTCCAGGCTTTGACACAGTTCACGCTCGACAATTGAGGCGAACAGTTCATCTTTCGACGAAAAATGGCTGTAGAAGGCCCCGCCGCTCAAGCCGATCGCCTTCATCAGACCGTCGACACCGACCGTGGAAAAACCAGACTTCTTGGCTGACACCGCACTGCTTTCCAGCAGCCTCTCTTTGGTTTCCAATTTGTGACTGGCCGAGTAGCGCATTGCCCTCTCCTCATGATTGATCATCTTGACGCGTGCCAAATCGTAGCATAACGTTCGTTTAGTTAACGATCGTTTAGCAAAGGGATCAACCCATGAATAACAAGAAGGTCGTACTGGTTATCGGTGCCGGTGATGCTACCGGCGGCGCCATTGCCAAGCGTTTTGCCCAGGAAGGCTACGTCGCCTGCGTCACCCGACGCAGCGCGGACAAACTGCAGCCGCTGGTCGACGCCATCAAAGCCAACGGCGGTGACGCCTACGGTTTTGCCTGCGATGCGCGCAAGGAAGAAAAGGTGATTGCGTTAGTCGAGCAGATCGAAAGTGAGATCGGCCCCATCGAAGCGTTTGTGTTCAATATCGGCGCGAATGTGCCCTGCAGCATTCTTGAAGAAACGGCCCGCAAATATTTCAAGATTTGGGAAATGGCCTGTTTTTCAGGTTTTCTCAATGCCCGTGAAGTCGCCAAGCGCATGGCCAAGCGTCAACGAGGCACTATCCTGTTCACTGGAGCCACCGCTGGCATGCGCGGTGCCGCGGGATTCGCAGCATTCGCTGGAGCCAAGCACGGCATTCGAGCCTTGGCCCAAAGCATGGCGCGTGAACTCGGCCCTATGAATATCCACGTTGCTCACGTCGTCGTCGACGGCGCTATCGATACCGACTTCATCCGTGAAAGCTTCCCGGAAAAGTACGCGACCAAGGATGAGGACGGCATTCTCAACCCTGAGCACATCGCCGAGAACTATTGGTACCTGCACAGCCAGCCACGGGACGCCTGGACGTTCGAGCTGGATTTACGGCCCTGGAGCGAACGCTGGTAAGCCGTCCCCTATAACAATAAACAGAGCGCACCGACGATGAGCAAAACCGTGGAGTTCTTTTTCGACCTCGGCAGCCCGGCCACCTACCTGGCCTATACCCAACTGCCCAAAATCTGTGAGCGAACCGGCAGCCAGCTGATTTACATGCCCATGTTGCTGGGTGGCGTCTTCAAGGCCACCGGTAACGCTTCGCCTGCAGTCATTCCGGCCAAGGGCCGCTACATGTTTCAAGATCTCGACCGCTATGCAAAACGCTATGGAGTGCCACTGAAATTCAATCCGCATTTCCCCATCAACACCTTGATGCTCATGCGCGCCGTGACCGGGATGCAGTTGCGTCATCCCGAACACTTCCTGGCGTTTATCGACTGCCTGTTCACCGCGCTCTGGGTCGACGGCCGCAGCCTCGATGATCCGGCGACTGTCGCCGCCGTGTTGACACAAAACGGCTTTGACCCCAATGAGGTGCTCGCCCTGACCGCCGACGAAGAGGTCAAAGCCGCCCTCAAGGACAATACCGAGACAGCCATACAGCGCGGTGTATTCGGCGCACCGAGCATGTTCGTCGGCAATCAGTTGTTCTTCGGCCAGGATCGGCTGGACTTCGTGGTTGAAGCCCTGAGTTAAATCTCGACTACCAACCGCCCCTGTGCACCTCCCGCAACGATTAATTCATGAGCGGCCTCGGCAGTTTCCAGCGTGAACGGCCGAGGATCGAGCAACGGTTTCAACTGACCCGCCTCAATCAGCCGCGTCGAATCCTGAAGAATCTGCCCGTGATGCTCACACCCCTTGCCAGTCAACAGCGGCAACAGCGTAAACACCCCGGAGTAGGTCGCCCCACGAAACGACAACGGTGCAAGGCTATGTTGCCCCCAGCCCAGACAGCTCACCACATGCCCTGCATAAACCCGAACTGCTTTGAATGAATCATCCAACACCCCACCGCCCACCGTGTCATAGACAACATCGAAACCCTCTCCCGAAGTGAACTCGGCCACATAGTCCTCCACCGAAGACATACGATAATCGATGAACGTTGCACCGAAGCTTTCAATAGTCCCCTTATGACCCGCCGAACCTGTCGCGAAAACTTCTGCACCGAAAGCCCGGGCAACTTGCACAGCCACGTGCCCGACACCACCCGCGCCACCGTGAATCAGCACTTTCTGTCCGGCCCGAACCCGCGCCCGATCAACCAGCCCTTCCCACGCTGTGATCAATACCAAGGGCAATCCTGCGGCCTCGCGCATGCTCAGATTTTTCGGTTTGTACGCCAGAAGCCGCGAATCAATCACCGCGAACTCCGCGAGAGAGCCCTGCGCACCACCAATTCCGGTCGCCATCGCATAAACCTCATCACCCGGTAACCATCCGCTGACACTCTCTCCTACTGCCTCAATAATCCCCGCGAGATCCATGCCTAACATCGCCGGCAATGGCTGACGCGCATGGGCTGCCTGTCCCGCACGAATCTTCGTATCCAGCGGGTTAACCCCGCTCGCCTTGATCCTCACCAACACCTGACCCGTTCCCGGCACAGGCCGCGGCATGGAAACCAAGCGCAAAGGCCCATTGGCCGAATCAACAATCAGAGCGCGCATTTCAAGTGAGTCAGTCATTTCTCTAATTCCCGTAAGAAGTGAATGTCAGACTTATCTTCATCCAGTTCACTCATGCCGATAAGACGCCATATCGCTATAGTGATCATGCCCATACGGCATCAATGAGCCCCCCCCGTGGACACACTCAACGCAATGGCTACTTTCGTCCGGGTCGTCGAACGTGGCAGCTTCTCGGCCGTTGCCCGGGAGATGCAGACCAGCCAGCCGACTATCAGCAAACTGTTAAGGGCGCTGGAAACCAGACTGGGCGCCAAGCTGATTACCCGCAGCACTCGTCAACTGACCCTGACCGATGAAGGCCAGCGGTACTACAACGAATGCCGACAAATCCTCGCAGCCGTGGACGCAGCGGAAGAGAGTTTCCGGTCGGGACGCGAATCCGTGGCTGGCCACCTGAAAATCGGTTCATCCGTGAGTTTCGGGCGTTTGCACATTGCACCGAGGGTCCCTGAGTTTCTCAAAACGCACCCTCAGATTCAGATTGACCTGCAACTCAGCGATCAAAATCAGGATCTGGTCAGTGAAGGACTGGACGTGACGTTCAGAATCGGCGAGTTAACCGACAGTGGCCTGATCGCGCGCCACATCGGCACCACCCACCGGGTAACGGTTGCAACGCCTGATTACCTCAAGCAACACGGCCTGCCCCACAGCCCGGAAGAACTCGGCGCGCACAATTGCCTGCAATTCAATTTGCTGAGCAGTCAGAACCTATGGAATTACGAAAGAGGCAAACAACGCCACGAAGTGCGTATCAGAGGAAATGCGCAAAGCAACAGCTCCGAGGCTATTCGCGAGATGGTGCTAGCGGGATTGGGCATTGCGCTGTCGCCGGTGTGGCTATTCAGCGAGGATTTGAAGGCCGGCCGCGTGCAGGCTATTTTGCAAGACTACACTGCTCAGTCGCTGCCGATTCACGCCGTGTCCCCGGCGAACCGTCGCCAATCCGCCAGGGTCAAAGCTTTCGTGGACTACATGAGTCAGGCGCTCGAACAAGCGCCTGAACTTCAACCCGTCAAATAGCCGCGGTGCGGGTATTCAACCACTCAAGGGCTGCGCCATCGAGCAACGGGCTCAAGCGCTCGCGCACTTCGGCGTGGTAGGCGTTGAACCACTGCTTCTCTTCCTGCGTCAGCAGCGACGGTTCCAGGCAACGCGTGTCGATCGGGCACAAAGTAAGGGTTTCGAACTTGAGGAATTCACCAAATTCGCTGGAGCCCGCCTCACGGTTCAACACCAGGTTCTCAATACGCACGCCCCAACGGCCCGGACGATAAGTGCCCGGTTCGATGGACGTGATCATGCCCGGTTGCATTGCGGTTTGCGGAGCCGCCGCAGCCTGATAGGCAATAACCTGCGGGCCTTCGTGAACGTTGAGGAAGTAGCCAACGCCATGGCCGGTGCCGTGACCGTAGTCAACGCTTTCAGCCCAGATCGGCGCGCGAGCAATGGCGTCGAGCAATGGTGACAGAATTCCCCGAGGGAATTGCGCACGGGACAGCGCGATCACGCCTTTGAGCACGCGCGTGCAATCGCGCTTCTGCTCGTCCGTTGGCGTGCCGACCGGCACCATTCGCGTGATGTCGGTGGTGCCCCCCAGGTATTGACCGCCGGAGTCGATCAGCAACAGACCGTCGCCCTCGATCACCGCGTGTTCTTCCTCGGTCGCGTGGTAGTGCGGCATCGCGCCATTGGCATTGAACGCGGCAATGGTGTTGAAGCTCAGCGACACGTAGCCGGGACGTCGGGTACGCGCGGCGGTCAAGTGTTCGTCGATGGTCAATTCGGTGATGCGCTCACGCCCCAAGGCCGAGTCCAGCCAAGTGAAGAATTCGCACAGCGCCGCGCCGTCCTGTTCCATGGCCTGACGAATATGCTCTGCATCGGCCAGGCTTTTCTGCGACTTGGCGAGCGTGGTCGGGTTCAGGCCTTCGACCAGTTTTACGCCGCTGTCGAGGTTATCCAGCAGACCGGCGGTAACACGCGCCGGATCGACTTGCAGGCTCGAGCCGCTCGGCACGGCGCGCAAGGCCGCAGCCACTTCGCTGTAATCGCGCAGGGTCACGCCATCTTGTTCGAGCGCCGAACGCAGTTCAGCGTCGACTTTGCTCAGGGCGACGAACAGGGTGGCCTGCTCCTGATTGATCAACGCGAAGGACACGAACACCGGGTTGAACGACACGTCGCCACCGCGCAGGTTGAACAACCAGGCGATGTCATCGAGGGTCGCGACAAAATGCCAGTCAGCGCCACGATCCTTCAGCACTTCGCGCAGCTTCGCCAGTTTTTCGCCCCGGCTGACCGTCGCCTGCGGTGGCAGATGCTGATAGATCGGTTCATTTGGCAATGTCGGGCGATCGCTCCAGACTTCGCTCAACAGATCGATGTCGGTACGCAGGCGAGCGCCGCGCTCTTGGAGTTTGCCACCCAGCGTACGCGCCGACGCCACGGCCATCACCGCACCGTCCACCGCGACGACGCCGCCTTCAGGGGTTTGCTCGGCCAGCCAATCCAATGGGCCAGGTTGACCCGGTTGCAGCTTGACCAGTTCGATGCCGCTTCCCTTGAGTTCCTTGGTCGCTTGCTCCCAATAACGGCTGTCGGCCCAGACGCCGGCAAAATCCGGGGTCACGATCAGCGTGCCGACCGAGCCATGGAAGCCCGATAGCCACTGCCGTCCCTGCCAGTAACCCGGCAAATATTCCGACAGGTGCGGATCGGCCGACGGCACCAGCAGGGCATGAATGCCTTCGCGGCTCATCAGTTCGCGGGTTTGCGCCAGGCGCTGTGGCACCGATCCATTGATCGAAGGCTGCGTACTCATCGTGTCTCCTGCTAATCACTTCAGCTTATTGTTGAGTGCCGATCTGAGTCGGCGCTTTAAGGCACTACTGCCAGAATGCCGGGGCACTGGCGCAGGCCGCTTTGATCAGTTCTACCGCTTGGTCGATATCTTGTTCGGTGGTGAACCGGCCGAGACTCAAGCGAATCGTGCGGCTCGCCGAGTGGGCGTCATGCCCCAGGGCCAGGAGCACATGGGATGGAACGTTGCTGGCGGAGTTGCAGGCTGAGGTCGCAGAAAAAGCGATCGACTGGCTCAACGCCGCCGAATTGAACGCACCTTCGCTGAACGTCAGGCTCAGGGTATGGGGAATGCGCTGGGCCGGGCTGCCATTGAGGCGAACACCAGGAAGGCTCAGCAACGGCGCAAGCATTCGTTCGCGCAAGCGCAGGATCGTGGCTTTCTCTTCGTCGAACACACCGGCGGCCAAGGCGAAAGCTGCGCCCATGGCTGCAATCTGATGAGTCGCCAGGGTGCCGGAGCGTAACCCGCCTTCATGACCACCGCCGTGAATCTGTGCCTGCAGGCGCTGCTGCGCGCGAGGGCCGACGTACAGCGCACCGATGCCTTTGGGGCCGTAGATCTTGTGCGCGGAAAACGACATCAGGTCCACCGCCAGGCGGGCCAGATCGATGGCCACTTTGCCCGCGCCCTGAGCGGCGTCGACATGAAACAACGCATCACGTGCACGCACGATGTCGCCGATGGCGGCGATATCGTTGACTGTGCCGAGTTCGTTGTTGACCAGCATCAGCGACACCAAGAAGGTGTCTTCGCGCATCGCTTCGCTGACCGCTTGCGCCGTGATCAACCCTTCGGCGTCAGGCACCAAGTACGTCACAGCAACGCCGGCGTCCTGCAATTGCTTCGCGGTGTCGAGAATCGCCTTGTGTTCGATCTGGCTGGTAATGATGTGCCCGCCGCTGACACCGCGAGCCTGCGCCACGCCCTTGAGCGCGAGGTTGTTGGATTCGGTGGCGCCGGAGGTCCAGACAATCTGCGCAGCCTGTGCGCCGACCAGTTCGGCGACTTGCTGCCGGGCGTGCTCGACCGACTGTCGGGCTTGCTGGCCATAGGCATGGGAACTGGACGCCGGGTTACCGAAATTGCCGGTGAGCCCCAGACACTCGACCATGACCTTGATGACCCGCTCATCCACCGGCGTGGTGGCGGCGTAATCGAAATACAACGGACGTATATTCATAAAAGACTCGCAGAGCGTGTTCCGGGATCAGGAAGCTCATGACGGAAACGTCGAGGCGCAGCCTTGTGAGCTGCGCCGATATTTCAGCACGTTAGAAATACCTGATCGGAAGCCGTTAAAGAAGAACAACTTCATTTAAAAGTGCGTAGGAACGCTCCTGAAGTCGAGCTTAACAGGCATCGGGCAACCGGTTGAAGCAATGCGTCAGCTAAAGCTTTCAAGAAGTAACGGATACATCGAAGCCACCAGCAACGCCGCCATGCCCCAATTGAACAGGCGCAACCAGCGGCGATCCTTCAACACATTGCGTAACAGCGTACCGCAACCGGCCCATACACCGACGCTCGGCAGGTTAATCACGGCAAACACTGCAGCGATGACGATCACGTTGGTGAAATAGCCCTGCATTGGCGTGTAGGTGCTGATGGCACCGATAGCCATGATCCACGCCTTGGGATTGACCCATTGAAACGCTGCTGCGCCCAAGTAAGTGATGGGTTTGCCTTCGCCCTGCTCGTTCTCGGAGACCGGACCTGAATGGGCAATTTTCCATGCCAGATACAGCAAATACGCCGCGCCGACGTAGCGCAGCACGGTGTAGAGCAATGGGTACGTTTGAAACACGGCGCCGAGGCCGAAACCGACGGCGACCACCAAGACAAAGAAGCCGCAAGTGATGCCCAGCATGTGAGGGATGGTGCGGTTGAAGCCGAAGTTTACGCCCGATGCCAGCAACATCGTGTTGTTGGGGCCAGGCGTTATCGAGGTGACAAGTGCAAACAGGGCGAAGCCCATCAGCAGATCGAGTGAAAGCGTCATGGCGGCAGTCCATCAAGGTCAGGCAAGTGTCACGACCCTATCGCACGCCGTGCGGGAAACCCATGGACAGTTAGGTGAAACTTCGATCGGTACAGTTTTCCATCAGCTTGGACGACCGTGAAGCTGCACGGCACGTTCGGCGTTCATCTCCCCCTGTTTATCGAAGCTGAACGACTTTTGCGGTTGACCGAGCAAGGCCGCTTTTTTCGCGTGATATTCCTCAAAAGACAGACCACGACGGTTCAAATCCTCTAGTGCCAATTCCTTGGATTCTTCGGCGGTGTAAGGCCGCAATTCCGGAGAAACATGACTGGCACAACCGGCAAGCACAGAGACCGCGAGCAGCAGAAAAGTGGCGATTAGAGGTTTCATTTTTGGCGTCCTGCATCTGGGTTCGGGGAATGAGCACAGGCTACTCGCGCGGTTTCACGGGCAGAAATCAACGCTCTCAATAGTGGCTATCGACTTTGACAAACACTCACGAGATCCCGACGACCTTATATTCCTTAAAGATCTATAAATATTTGTTTAATGTCTTTTACGACATATAAAACAGCCTTTATAACAACGCCATCGCGTCATGAACTGTTGCCGGAACAACTGTTTGCCCGGCAAGCGCCATCCCGCACACAGCACCGAAAACCGTACAACGTCGGCCAGGAAACATGCACACAGCCCCTGTAAACAGGGGCCCGAAGGATTGGTACAGCTCTTGCCCAACCCAAGAACTACTCACTGCTCCCCGAGCAACTGTCCCGGCGACTCGACCGCCATGGCGCACCCTGTGCACGCAAACCCTGCACGATCCGGTGGATGACAAACTTCATGAGCTGGGTGACTGGGCACTGAATCAGGCCCTGTCCGTTCCGACTTTCTATTCCTGACCTTCTCTTCATGGAGCGAACCCCATGCAACTGCTGACCTTAGCGCCCTCGCCCGCGTTGGCCACCTCGATCCGCGCCACAGCGCAGGTATTCGAAGACCCGAAATCCCAGGCCTTGCTTGCCCACCTGCAGCAAGTCGCGCCCAGTGAAGCCAGCGTGCTTATCATCGGTGAAACCGGTACTGGAAAGGAGCTGGTTGCGCGGCACATCCACAACCTCAGCGCACGGCGTAATCGGCCGTTTGTGGCGGTGAACTGCGGCGCCTTCTCCGAATCCCTGGTCGAAGCCGAACTGTTCGGTCACGAAAAAGGCGCGTTCACCGGCGCGTTGAGCGCCAAGGCTGGCTGGTTCGAGGAGGCCGATGGCGGCACGTTGTTCCTCGATGAAATCGGCGATTTGCCGATGGCCATTCAGGTCAAGCTGCTGCGCGTGTTGCAGGAGCGCGAAGTGGTTCGGCTCGGCTCGCGCAAAAGCATTCCAATCGACGTGCGTGTATTGGCCGCGACCAACGTACAACTGGAAAAAGCCATTAACGCCGGGCATTTTCGCGAAGACCTTTATTACCGCCTCGACGTGGTCAGTCTGGAGCTGAGCCCCTTGCGCGAACGGCCCGGCGACATCCTGCCGCTGACACGACATTTCGTCGACACCTATAGCCGGCGCCTCAGCTACGGCAGCATCACTCTCAGCAAAGAAGCCGAATTGAAACTGCGCAGCTACAGTTGGCCGGGCAACATCCGCGAACTGGAAAACGTCATCCACCATACCCTGCTGATCTGCCGCAACGGCGTGATCGAACGCGATGACCTGCGCCTGTCCAACATGCGCATCGAGCGCCAGGACGATTACCACACCCGCGTCGACGATTCCCCGGAAGCCCTGCTGGATCGAGCCTTTCAAAAACTCTTCGCAGAACAGGCCGGCGCGCTGCATGAAAAAATCGAAGACGCTTTGTTGCGCGCGGCTTATCGCTTCTGCCATTACAACCAGGTGCACACCGCCGCCCTGCTGGGCCTGAGCCGCAATGTGACGCGCACGCGGCTAATCAAGATTGGCGAACTGGCCGTGAACAAACGCCGGGTGATGGAGAATGTCCAAGGCGAGCGGGTGATGCAGTTGTCGATTTAACCCACCAAGCGGCAGTGCAGCGCAGTCGTGGCCGAGCGCCAGGCTGTGCAGCTCCTGGAACGAGCCGAACGTCACGGTCATCGCCTGATGGGGCGGAGACCTGGCGCGTGCGGTCGCGTTCGGGTGCGCTGTTGATGGCTGAACAGTGTGGCTGCTCGTCGGGTGCTCGGCTGCCAACACGACGCTGACCTATATTTAATCGGCCGGAAATCAACGCAGGACACTTTCCATTCACAACAACAAACAGGGAGATTCATCATGAGTGTCAAACCCATTCCAGAGGGTTATCACAGCATCACCCCGTATCTGGGTATTCAAAAAGCGGCCGAAGCGATCGAGTTTTACAAGAAGGCGTTTGGCGCCATCGAAGTCATGCGTCTGGCCATGCCTGATGGCGGTGTCGGGCATGCCGAACTGAGGATCGGCGACTGCCCCATCATGCTTGGTACACCGTGCGATCAGGGGCCGTTGAGCAACCCGGAGAAGTCGCCCTCAGTTGGCCTGCATCTGTATGTGACGGACGTGGACAAGTCTTATAAACAGGCGATTGATGCGGGCGGCACAGTGGTGTCCGAGGTCAAGGATCAGTTTTATGGCGACCGCTCCGGGACGTTGAAGGATCCGTATGGGCATTTGTGGTTCCTGGCCACGCGCAAGGAAGACCTGACTCAAGCGCAGATTGAACAGCGGGCGAAGGACATGTTTCAGCAGGGTTGAGAGCTTTGTCGCCACTTCTGGCCCCTTCGCAAGCGAAAGGGCCATTCTCAACACCGCAATAACCACAGCCAGTAACAGCTATCTGGCAATAAGAAACATTTACTTTCATCTCCCCCTTCGGGATTTCTGTCCCTCATCCGTCTTATAGAGATGCAGTCGGCGAGCGCACGCAACAGCCACCGCCGGCCTTTTCATGGACCTCATCGCTGGGAAGCCCGCAGCAGAGGTTCTCTCATCGATACAAGACCTTTAATCATGTCGAAGAAATCCCGTTCCAAACGCTGGTTTCTGGTCCATAGCTGGCTGGCATTGCCGATCTGGTTTTTTGTGCTGATTGTCTGTGTCACCGGCACATTGGCGGTGATCAGTCAGGAAATCGTCTGGCTGGCCAACCCGCAAATGCGCGCCAGCCAGCCGTCGGACGATGCGCCGTTGCTCAGCTACGACCAGATCATCGCGGCAATCAAACAGGCCGAGCCGGACACGCTGGTCGAATCCATCAGCCGCCCCGATGAATCGCACTTCGCCCTCGACGTCAGCGTCAGCTACCCCGACGGCCGCTCGGTAACGGTGTACGTCAACCCGTACAGCGGCGTCATTCAGGGCACCGCACCGGCCTTCGATTTCAAGGCGTTTACCCGCGCGTTGCACGGCTGGTGGCTGGTGCCGTTCACCAATGGCTACAGCTGGGGCTGGTACCTGGTGTCCTTCTTGAGCCTGCCGTTGCTGGCCTCGTTGGTCACCGGGCTGGTGGTCTATAAAAAATTCTGGAAAGGTTTTTTCCGACCGACCCTGCGCATTCGTCATGGCGCGCGGATTTTCTGGGGCGATTTTCATCGCCTCAGCGGTATCTGGTCGATCTGGTTCATAGCGGTGATTTCCGTTACCAGCACCTGGTTCCTGATTCAGGCGTTCATGTTCGATAACCAGGTCTCGATTTCCACCGCGCCAGTGGCCTTGGTGGTGCCGCGTGAGAATGTGCCGGTGACCAGCGATGGCGCACCCGCACCGACGATCAGCCTCGAAACCGCGATTGCCCAGGCCAAGAAACGCATTCCCGGTCTGGAAGACAGCTTCGTCAGCCTGCCCGCCAACGCCTACAGCTACCTCTCGGTGGGCGGGCGCAGTTGGTATCCGCTGATGTACCAGACGGCCGACATCAACCCGTACACCGGCGACGTCGCCGCCACGCGCCTGCTGTCGGATCGCACCGGACTGGAGCTGGTGACCGAGTCCATGCGCCCCTTGCACACCGGTGATTTCGGCGGGATCTGGATCAAGCTTGTCTGGTTCTTCTTCGGCTTGATCCTGAGCATGATGGTCCTCAGCGGCCTGCTGATCTGGACCAAACGCACCGCCCTCGCCACAGCCAACGCCCTCAAGCGCAGCCACAAACAGCCACGGGTGCACGCCGCGACGGAGGTCAGCCGATGAACGCGCACGCCAAGCAAATTCCGGACTCGACGCTGCGCCGCTTCTGGCTCAAATGGCGCTTCCATATCAACGTCCTGCTGTTGTTGGTGCCGCTGGGGTTCATGCCCAAATACTTCGCTGACGCGGCGCTGTTTCGCGGCGATACCGGGCTGGGTGAGCGGGAAATCGGGGAAGTCCAGGTCGGCCCCTGGAGCCTGCGTCTGGCTGAGCTGCGCAACGAAGCCCCGACACTCGATGGTCCAGCGGGCCACATGAAAAACTTCACCGCCGCGCTGTGCGAGCGCTGCCGCGATCAGGTCAAGGCGACTTACCTGCGCATCGGAAAACCACGCAGCCTGCGTGCTGCCGGGGTGATTTTCTTCGGCACGCCGCACCGCATGGGCGCCATGGTGCCAATACCGGAAAAGACCAAGGTTGACGCCGAACTGTGGATCACCATGGAAGGCTGGGACGGCACGATGCATCAGGCCGCCCTGCCCCTGAGTCAGGCATCGCCGGCCACCGTCGCGTGGCTGACCCAACAAGGAGGCAAACCATGATCAGTATTTTTCGCCCACTTCAAATCGCGTTGCTGGTGCTCTGCGCCGGTTTCAGCGCCAGCGCGCTGGCGCACAACCCGATGTGCGAGTGCAAAGCCGTCGATGCCGAACAGATCAAATGCACCGGCGGTTTCTCCGACGGCAGTGGCGCGCCGGGCGTGACCCTGGACGTGATCGGCTACGACGAAACCATTCTGGTGCCGGGCAAGCTCGGCGCCGATTCCACATTGACCTTCAAGAAACCCGGCGCGGAATTTTATGTGCTGTTCGACGCCGGTCCTGGCCACGTCGTCGAGATCGACCAAGCGGACATCGAAACCCCATGAGTACGCCCACCACACACGTCGTCCGTCCGGCCGGTGCCGGCCATGAAACCCTTTATGTGCTGTTGTTGTGCCTGATGATTCTGGCGGTCGCCGGTTCGGTGGTTGCCTGGCGCCACGAATCCCAGGCCGTGAGCAGCGTCGGCAGCCATCAACTGGATGCCCGCCGCGACTTGAGCGCGTCCGAGCAAGGGATCTATGCCGACCTGCGGGTGACGCTGGACGAGATTCACCTGCTGCAACAGGAACAGCAAACCCTGCCGACACCAGAAGCCCTCGCCAGGCAAGGTTTTGCACCCTTCGCCCAGGACGCCAGCTCCGTCAGCCGTGGCGCCCATCAATGGCAATTGCTGGACGCCAAGGCCTACTTCGGCCAGAGCCAGGCACCCGCCGTGGCCGGTTCGTTTTTGATGCGCCTGACCGCTGGCGACGAGGCACCGGACATCTGGCTGAACCGCACCGCCAACCTCAAAGCCCCGACCGACCTGACGGACGCCGCCCTCGAAAGCGCCGACTGGCAACTGATCGTCGCGCAATTCGATGCCGGTGTGACCCGCCAGCATCGGCACTGAACCCTCGCCTTGATCCGAGAGAAGACTGCTTTCCCATGCCTATTTCATCTTTCCTGCGCCTGCTATCGGTAGGCTTGCTGGCCTGCCTGCTGACCCCACTGGCCCATGCCGACGACGCCAAACGCCTGCGCATCGGCATCACCCTGCACCCTTATTACAGCTACGTCGCCAACATCGTCGGCGACAAGGCCGATGTGGTGCCGCTGATTCCGGCCGGGTTCAATCCGCACGCCTACGAGCCCCGCGCCGAGGACATCAAGCGCATCAGCGCACTGGACGTGATCGTGCTCAATGGCGTCGGACATGACGACTTCGCCGACCGCATGATTGCCGCCAGCGAAACCCCGAACATCCCGGTGATCGAAGCCAACGAAAACGTGCCGCTGCTGGCCGCCACCGGTGTGGCCGCACGTGGCGCAGGCAAGGTGGTCAACCCGCATACGTTCCTGTCGATCAGCGCCTCGATTGCCCAGGTCAACAACATTGCCCGGGAACTGGGCAAGCTTGATCCGGCCAACGCCAAGACCTACACGCAAAACGCCCGCGTCTACGGCAAACGTCTGCGGCAGATGCGCGCCGATGCCTTGGCGAAACTGACCCAGGCGCCCAACGCCGAACTGCGCGTGGCCACCGTTCATGCGGCTTACGATTACCTGCTGCGTGAATTCGGCCTCGAAGTCACCGCCGTGGTTGAACCCGCCCACGGCATCGAACCAAGCCCGAGCCAGTTGAAAAAAACCATCGACCAACTGCGCGAACTGGACGTGAAAGTGATCTTCTCGGAGATGGATTTCCCCTCCACTTACGTCGAGACCATTCAGCGTGAATCCGGGGTAAAGCTGTACCCGCTCTCGCACATTTCCTATGGCGAATACACCACCGACAAATACGAAATGGAAATGACCGGCAACCTCAACACCGTGGTCCGGGCGATACAGGAGTCGGGCCAATGACCGCTCAAGAAAACCTCTCGGTCCAAAGCACCGGCCCGACCCTGGATTTCGCCGACGTCAGCCTGACACTCGGCCGCACCACCATCCTCGACAACGTGACCTTTCAAGTCTCGACCGGCAGCGTGCATGCGCTGGTCGGCCCCAACGGCGGTGGCAAGAGTTCGCTGGTCAAGACCCTGCTTGGGCAGATGCCGCATCAGGGTCGTTTAAGCCTGCAATGGCCCGGCACACCGGGGACCATCGGCTACGTGCCGCAAGCCCTGGAGTTTGATCGCGGCCTGCCCCTGACCGTCGACGATTTCATGGCTGCCATGTGTCAGCGGCGCCCGGCGTTCCTCGGTTTGAGCAAGCATTACGCCGTCGCGATAGGTGAAGCGCTTGAGCGGGTCGGCATGCAGGACAAACGCAAACGGCGCATGGGGGCGTTGTCCGGCGGAGAACGTCAACGGGTGTTGCTCGCTCAAGGACTGATCCCCGCACCGCAATTGCTGGTGCTCGACGAACCGATGTCGGCGCTGGATGAAGCCGGCATTCAGGTGTTCGAACGGCTGCTTGGCGACTGGCGCCAAAGCGGTATCACCGTGCTGTGGATCGAGCACGATCTGGAAGCCGTCGGGCGTCTGGCGGATTGGGTCACCGGGCTCAATCGCCGGGTGTTGTTCGATGCCACACCGAAACAGGCACTGACCCCGGAGCGCCTGCTGACCCTGTTCTCCACCCATCCACGGAGCGATGCGTGATGAGTTATGAAGCCTTCCGTTTGATGATTCAGGGCTGGGCGACTTCGGGTTACTTGCCCGAAGCACTGGCCTATGGGTTTGTGGTCAACGCGCTGCTCGCCGGCCTGTTGATCGGCCCGGTGCTGGGTGGTTTGGGCACGCTGGTGGTGGTCAAGCGCTTCGCGTTTTTCTCCGAAGCGGTGGGTCACGCGGCACTGACCGGCGTGGCCGTCGGCATCCTGCTCGGCGAACCTTACACCGGGCCTTATGGCAGCCTGTTCGGTTACTGTTTGCTGTTCGGCATTTTGCTCAATTACCTGCGCAACCGCACCGGCCTGGCGCCGGACACCTTGATCGGCGTGTTCCTGTCGGTGTCGTTGGCTTTGGGCGCGAGCCTGCTGCTGATGCTCGCGGGCAAGATTAACGTGCACATTCTGGAGAACGTGTTGTTCGGTTCCGTGTTGACCGTCAACGGCAATGACCTGGCGGTCCTGGCCATCGTCGGTTCGCTGGTCATGGCGCTGGCCTTGCCGTTGTACAACCGCATCATGTTGGCCAGTTTCAACCCGCAATTGGCGGCGGTGCGTGGGGTGGCGGTGAAGACCCTGGATTACCTGTTTGTGATTCTGGTGACACTGATCACCGTGGCTGCGGTGAAGGTCATCGGCGCAATTCTGGTCGGCGCGCTGTTGGTGATTCCGGCAGCCGCCGCACGCTTGCTCAGTCAATCACTGAAGGGCTTCTTCTGGTGCTCGGTGCTGATCGCCACGGTCAGCACGCTGTGCGGGATTCTCGCACCGATTGTTTTTGATCTGCCGATCCCGTCCGGCGCCGCGATCATTCTGGTGGCCGGTATCGCCTTCGCCTTGTCCGCCATTGCGCGCGGTGTCGTCCCCAGCCTCAAAGGGAATCTCGGATAAATGTCTTATTCTCTGCGTCAACTGACCCTGACCGTGGCGCTCTGCGGGCTGGTCAACACTTCGTTTGCGGCGGACGCCGCCAAACCGCTGCACGTGCTGGCGTCCTTGCCGATCACTTACGGCTTGGGTGAAGTCTTGCTCAAAGGCACTGACGTCAACCTTGAACGTGCCGCACCGGCGAACTTGCCCGGCAGTCGTCAGACCGCTTACTTCACCGGCCGTGGCGCCCCGGCGCTCGCCAAACTGGCGACCGACGCCGATGCGGTGATCGGCCTGCGTTCTCTGTGGGCGGATGATCCGTTGTATCCGATCTCACGGCACAGCAACATTCGCATCGTTGAAGTCGACGCGGCGCGCCCAGTGGACGGCGCCCTGCCCGGCATCGCCGTGCAGCCGGATAACAAGGTTGAGGGTTTGAACAGCCAGCCGTGGTTGTCCAGCAACAACATGGGGCGGATGGCGGACGTGATGGCCGCAGACCTGGTGCGCCTGGCGCCAAAAGCCAAACCTGCGATCGAGGCTAACCTGGCGGCGCTGAAACAGCGTTTGCTCAAACTCAGCGCCGACAGCGAAGCGCGGCTGGCCAGTGCTGACACTCTCAGTGTGATGAGCCTCAGCGATCACTTTGGTTATTTGATTGGCGGGCTCAATCTGGAGCTGATCAGAGTCGATCCGCGACCGGATGCCGAGTGGACGCCTGAAGCACTCAAGCAATTGGGCGCGACGCTGAAGGACAATGAGGTGGCGGTGGTGTTGCATCATCGGCAGCCTTCGGACGCGGTTAAAGCGGCGATTGCCGCGGCCGGTAGCCGGTTGGTGGTGTTGAGTATGGATGCGGCGGATCCGGTGGCAGAGCTGGAAGGGAATGTGGATAGGGTGATCAAGGGGTTGAACGGAGCGTAACCTCCGGACATGAAAAAGCCCGCTGACCTTCTCGGTTCAGCGGGCTTTTTTCATGCAGTCAATCAGTGAGCCAGCGCCGCCTGCTCTTCCATCTTGCGACGCAAACTCAGCGGACGCATGTCGGTCCAGGTTTCTTCAATATAAGCCAGGCATTCCTTCTTCAAACCGCTCTTGCCGACGGTGCGCCAGCCTTCCGGCACGGCTTTGTAGTCAGGCCAGATCGAGTATTGCTCTTCGTGGTTGACCACGACCTGAAAGAGGATGTCCTCGCGGTCGAATACTGAAGTCATGGGCGTTTCTCCTTCGCTGTAGGGTGGGCTGCGCGGCGTGCACAACCGTTATGTAGAAAGAACGTTCAGAGCGACTGAAAATTTAGAGACTGGCGGTGGCAGCGGCCATGGCCCGGCCGAAGATCCCGGCCACCTGATCGATTTCAGCCGCCGTGATCACCAGCGGCGGCAGGAAGCGCATCACGCCGCCATGACGGCCACCCAGTTCGAGAATCAACCCGCGTTTGAGGCATTCGCGCTGCACCAGCGGTGCCAGTGAAGCACCTATCGGCGGATGGCCCTGAGCGTCCGTCGCACCGCTCGGGTCGACCAGTTCGACGCCGAGCATCAAGCCACGACCGCGAATGTCGCCCATGTGCGGGAAGTCCCGCTGCAGGATGCGCAGGTGTTCGCTCAAGCGTTCACCCATGACGGCCGCGTGCTCGCACACCTTGTGTTCGATCAGGTAACGCATCACCGCAGAACCGGCGGCCATGGCCATCTGATTGCCACGGAACGTCCCGGCATGCGCGCCCGGCAGCCAAGTGTCGAGCCAGTCGCGGTAAACCACCACCGCCAGCGGCAGGCTGCCGCCGATGGCTTTGGACATCACCACCACGTCCGGAATGATCCCGGCGTGTTCAAAGGCAAACATCTTGCCGGTGCGGGCGAATCCGCTCTGGATTTCATCGACGATCAGCGCCACGCCAGCCTTTTCGGTGATACGACGCACACCGCGAAGCCAGTCGAGATCTGCCGGGATCACGCCGCCTTCGCCCTGTACCACTTCGACAATCACCGCGGCTGGTAACTGAACACCGGCCTCGGGATCATTCAGCAGGTTTTCCAGGTAGCGCAGATTGACCTGCACGCCCTGCGCCCCACCGAGGCCGAACGGGCAACGGTAATCGTAGGGATACGGCATGAACTGCACACCGCTGCTGAGCAAAGCACCCAGGGGCTTCTTCGGCCCCAGGCTGCCCATCAGGCTCAATGCGCCTTGGCTCATGCCGTGATAACCGCCCTGAAACGACAACACGGTGCTGCGTCCGGTGGCGGTGCGCACCAGTTTCAACGCGGCTTCCACCGCGTCGGTGCCGGTCGGGCCACAGAACTGGATCTTCGCCTCGGCAGCCAGTGCTGGCGGCAACAGGCCGAACAGGTCCTGGACAAACTGGTCCTTGACCGGCGTGGTCAGGTCCAGGGTGTGCAGCGGCAGTTCATCGCTCAGCACTTGCTGGATCGCTTCGATCACCACCGGATGGTTGTGCCCCAGCGCCAGCGTCCCGGCACCGGCCAGGCAGTCGATGAAATGGCGACCTTCGACGTCCTCGACATAGATACCCTTGGCGCGTTTCAGCGCCAGGGGAATACGCCGCGGGTAGCTGCGCGCATTGGATTCCTGCCGGTTTTGACGGGCCAGCAGCGGCGATTCATTGAACTGGTACAGCATTTCGGCAGGCGTCGGGACAATCCGGGCCGGCTGATCTTCGATAAGACTGGTAGCGACTGACATTTCTCGACCCTTCAATACAGATTCCTGTTCTGGAAACGCATCAGGGGCTCAAGGATTTAGACCGTCGACAATGCTTTGTGCATGGGAACCGCCTGAAGCCCCGCCACCGAGAAGGTTTCAGCGCATGCCTGGTAACCCAGATGCCGGTAAAAGGCTTCGCCGGTTCGGGTGCTGTTGAGTCGTGCTTGCTGCACACCGTGATAGATCAACCAGCCTTCAAGGTCGCGCACCAGCGTCTGCCCGACACCGCGGCGGAACCATTCCGGTTGCACGTAACAGAACGCGACCTTGCCGCTGATGGCAGCCATCGCGACGCCCACCGGTTTGTCGTGCAACAGGGCGATATTGAGGTACAACCGCTGGTCAGTCAGCCAGGGCTGGACGTGTTCGATGGTTTTATTCCGGACCCAGGTGGCGACGGTGCGCAGGTCATTGCGGTGATCCAGCGCGCACCCCACCCGAATGGAGCGCTCGACGATACGACTGATGATGCCCGCGTCGGCGGAGGTTGCCTTGCAGATGTGAACCGTTGCTTCCATGGCGCTGTTACCTCAATCCATTGAGAAAAAGCTGCCGAGGACGATAGCGCTCCGGGGCGCGGGTGACTAATGGAGAGACGTTACATTTGGTGTGCCACATCAATCCCCTGTGGGTTAGATCGTTTGCAGGGGCATGGTCAGCTCGACCCGCAACCCATCCGGTCGACTGTCAAACCGCAACGTACAGCCACAACGCTGGACAATCGCCTGGACAATCGCCAGCCCCAACCCGCAACCGGTGCTCTGGCCATTGCGCCAGAAACGTTGGGTCAGGTGTTGCAGATCGTCTTCGGCAATCCCCGGCCCATGGTCGCGAACCAAAAAGCGCGCACGATTGCCGGTGGTTTCCAGGCTCAACTCAACGGCGCCATCGCCAGGGGTATGGCGCAAGGCGTTGTCCAGCAGGTTGCGCAATGCGGCAATCGACAACACGGCGGGCATTTGCACCGGCGCACTGGAGAACGTGTTCGGCATCTGCAGCTTGATGCGTTGCCGATCCCCGCTGGCGGCGTCCTGAATCGCCAGTTTCGCCACTTGTTCAGCGCTGCACTGGACGCCGTCATCGAAGGACAGACTGCCCTCGACCCGCGCGAGCAACAGCAGTTGTTCAAGGGTCCGGTGCATGCGGTCGGCGCCTTCTTCGGCGCGGGCCAGGGATTGATCCCGCGCCGCGCCGTCGGTCATGCGCGCCACTTGCAGGTGGGTCTTGATCGCGGTCAACGGACTGCGCAGCTCGTGTGCCGCATCACCGGTCAGACGTCGTTCGCGCTCGATGGTCTTGCCGATGCGCTGGAACAGCTGATTCTGCGTGTCCAGCAGCGGTTGCAGTTCGCTGGGCAACGGCTGGATCTGCAACGGCTCGAGGGAATCGGCGCTGCGCCGCATCAGCGCGTCGCGCATCCGGTTGAGCGGCGCCAGCCCTTGGCCGATGCCCAGCCACAGCAGGCACAGACAACCGAGCAACGCCACACCCACCGGCACCGATGCGGCCAGCAGGATCGACATGTTCAGCGCCTCGCGCTCGATTTGCCGGTCGGCGGTGGTGATGCGCAGATCACCGCGCGCCAGGGTGAAACTGCGCCAAGGTGCGCCGTCGATCATTTGGTCGTGAAAGCCCATTTTCTCGGCTTCCAGGGTTTGCTGCGGATCGGTGTGGCTGCGGGCGAGGATTTCGCCGCGCAACGAACTGACCTGACAGGCCATGCCACCGGGGATATTCAATTGTTCAGCGCTAAAATGGGTGCCCTCGCCCTTGGTCGGCAACGCGGGCAATTGTTCCATCAGGCCGGCGACCATGCGCGCAGAAGCCACCAGTCGCTGGTCGAGGGAAAACATCATTTGATTACGCAGGTCGCTGAGCATCCAGGCCGCCGCCAGCGCCCAGATCAAAGCAAAAGCAGCGCCGAGGGTCAGACTCAGGCGCAAACGCAGGCTCATCACTTCGAGGAATCTCCGCCATCAGCCGGCCCCAGGCGATAGCCCAGGCCGCGCACGGTTTCGACGATGCCGTTACCCAGTTTGCGCCGCAGATGATGGATGTGCACGTTGAGGGCGTTACTTTCCAGTTCGTCGTTGAAACCGTAGACGCTGTCCTTGAGTTGCTCGGTGGAGAGCACACGTCCCCGGTTATGCAGCAAGGCCTGCAACAATGCCTGCTCGCGACGCGACAGATCCACCGGTTGACCGCCAAGCACGGTTTCGCGGCTGCTAGGGTCGTACGTCAAGGCACCATGTTCGATCAGGTTGACGCTGCGCCCCGCCACCCGGCGCAGCAAGGTATGCAGACGCGCAGCCAGTTCGCGCAGATCGAACGGTTTGAGCAGGTAATCATCGGCGCCGGCTTGCAAGCCATCGACCCGATCCGTCACTGAATCACGCGCGGTGAGAATCAGCACCGGAATCTCCAGGCCGTTGTGACGCAGTTGCTGCAACAACTTCAGACCGTCCTCGTCGGGAAGGCCGAGGTCGAGCACCATGACGTCGAACTCAGCCACCTTGAGCATCGCGCGCGCAGACGACGCCGTGGCGACGTGCTCGACCGTCAGGCCCTGTGCGGTGAGGCCAGCAACAATGCCGCTGGCGATCAGCTCATCGTCTTCACAAACCAGTACGTGCATGGGCGCTCCCAGGAGTAAAAACGCGAGTCAAACAGGTGAGGATTAAGGCGCAATTATGGCAACAGTAATGGCTGACGAACAGCCCGACATTCAGGCAGTTTTACCACAGTCAGAAGCAGGCAAGTTATCCGCCTCAGACAGAAACACATAGCGACAACAAATCACTCTAAGCCCCAAACAAAACTAAGTAATCTAACCCCGCACCGCACTCAGTACACCTCAAGCTTCAAGACAAACAACCCCAACTAACTGAAAGGAATCAGATCATGCAAACGCTGAAGAATTTTGTGGCCGTTGATTGGCGCGCCGGAAAAGACAAAATCTATTTCTTCTTCAAAGACACCCATCAATACTCACGGTTCGATATTGACTCAAACACGGTTGAAGACGGTTATCCTGCCCACATTACATCCGACAACTGGGGAGCCGTACATGCTCAGCTCAAAAACCTGCGTTTCGGATTCACTGCCCCTGCACTGGGCGGCGCCTGGGGCGGAGGCGATGATATCCTCTGGCTATTTTATTACGGCGGTGATACACCGATGGTCTGCAAGTATGACCAGGACCTAGACAAGCCTGTCGGAAACTATCGCGTTGAAAATTCCCTATGGAGCTCCTTGCTTCCTTACTTTGATAGAATAGTTGCCGGCACGTGGTGGGATCTTCATGCACCAATAAATACATTTCGATTCCTGATGAATGATGGGCACTACCTCATTTTTAACTATTCAAAAAATACAACTGCACGACTGCCAATAACACCTGACTCGTGGCCCGGACTTTCACAGTATAAAGATCGAATTATAACGGCGGTGCAAAACGACGCCCCTCTTATCGACACCTACTACTATATTTTTCTCACGAACAACGAATACATCAGGTACAACCTCAAGAACAACAAGGCGGAGACGGGTCCTGTAAAAATCGATCACAACAATTGGCCCGGACTCTTGCGGGGCTGAGACGTAGAGCCAGGCACTGCCCGTCATGAATCAAGTTACCCATGATGGGCCGCGTTTGTGCAGAGACATGGCACTGCCCAATGCGTATTCACTATGTGTACGCCCCATATTCATTGAAAGGACTCATCACATGCCAGCACTTGAAAATCTAGTCGCCATCGATTGGCGTTCAGGAAAGGATAAATTCTATTTCTTCTACACAAACACCAACACTTACTCCCGCTTTGATATTGACGACAACAAAGTCGCGGATGGATACCCGAAGGCTGTTAAAGGAAGGTGGTCGACATTCGAAGGCCATGTAAGAAACCTGCGATTTGGATTTACGACCACGGCGTTAACGCTTGACCGCCCCATGGACCATTCTGATCTTGATATCCTCTGGCTGTTTTACTACGAACAGGATATCCCGATGGTCTGCGCCTACAATCAAGACACTGACAACGTCATACACGCCAGGCCGGTGAATGAGACAAAATGGAAATTGCTACTTCCTTACTTTGACCGGATTATTACTGGCACGTGGTGGCAAGTAAATCGCAGCTCATTGTTTCGATTTATTTTGAACGACGGAAACTCGCTTTATCTGGACTGGGATGAGACGCCTCAAAACCCTCAAATCGACTATCTGGAAGACAAATATGACGACAACCTCTTTAATCCGGTGGCAACACCTATTCAAACCCTAAGACTCGACCCTATTACAGAGATCACTTGGCCAGGTCTGGCCGCCTACAAAGACCGAATTATTACCGGGGTGCAGAAAGATCGTACGTTTGCCGACAATTATTACTATGTTTTTCTGACTAACAATCAATACCTGATATACAACATTGCGAAAAACACTCTGGAGTCTGGCCCACATTCGGTGAACGAAGGGTCTTGGCCAGGGCTGTTGCGCCATTGAGGATGGGAGCTGATTACGGTCCATGAGCGACATCGTGGACAGTCCAGCGGCGGTTAATCATTGGTTAATCGCCGACTCCCATTGTGCACCTCACTTGTACAGGGATAAGGCTTACCCATGCGTCGTCTGTTTTTATTTTTTGTCCTCTTGATCTCGGGCATGGCCCAGGCAGGGACCAATCCGTTCGAAACCAAACCTGAATTCCTGCCGGTGGAAAAAGCGTTCGTTTTCACCTCCGAACGCCTTGAATCGGGTGAGACACAACTCTATTGGCAGATCAAAGACGGTTATTACCTTTATCAAAAGCGCCTGAAATTCGATGATTTAGCTGCTGATCAGCATCCCGAATTGCCGAAAGGCGAAGCGCACAGTGACGAGTTCTTTGGCGAACAACAGGTTTACCGTCAGGGTCTGGAACTCAAGATCCCGGCCGGTGCTACCGGTCAAATAAAGGTGGGCTTCCAGGGCTGCGCCGATGCTGGTTTGTGCTATCCGCCACAGACCCAGCTCGTGGATTTGGGTGGTGTCGCACCGATTGTCGCCAACCAGGCACCGGATCAAGCCTTGGCCAGCGGCCTGCAACAACGGGCGCTGGGCTGGAGCTTGCTGGTGTTTTTCGGTTTGGGGCTCCTGTTGGCATTCACCCCTTGCTCATTGCCGATGTTGCCGATCCTGGCCGGTTTGATTGTGGGCAGCGGCGCCACCTCCAGACGCGGGTTCGCCCTGTCGGGAAGCTACGTGGTGAGCATGGCGCTGGTGTATGCGGCGATGGGTGTATTGGCCGCGTTACTCGGCGCGAACCTGCAAGCGTTGCTGCAAAACCCCTGGCTACTGGGCAGTTTCGCAGCAGTGTTTGTACTGCTGGCGTTGCCGATGTTCGGGTTCTTCGAGTTGCAACTACCGGTGGCGGTTCGCGACCGTCTGGAAAACGTATCGCGCAATCAACGTGGCGGTAGCCTGCTCGGCGCCGGTGCGCTGGGCGCCTTGTCCGGTTTGCTGGTGGGTCCGTGCATGACCGCCCCCTTGGCCGGCGCCCTGCTCTACATCGCGCAAAGCGGTAATGCGTTGCATGGCGGCTTGATTCTGTTTGCCATGGGCATAGGCATCGGGGTGCCACTGCTGCTGCTGGTGACCATCGGTAACCGCTTCCTGCCCAAACCCGGCGCCTGGATGAACCTGCTCAAAGGCATCTTCGGTTTCCTGTTCCTCGCCACCGCGTTGCTGATGTTGCGTCCGGTGCTGGATGAATCGCTGTGGATCGGTTTGTGCGGTGCGTTGCTGCTGATCGCCGCCTACAGTGCCTGGAAACAGTCGGAAGGTTTCGGCCGCGTCGCCCATCTGTTCGGCGCCAGTGCGCTGTTGCTAGGGATGTGGGGCGGTCTGCTGATGATCGGCGCCGCCGGGGGCAGTGATGATTTGCTCAAACCGTTGCAGGTCTATAGCGCCTCAGCTTCTTCCGGTAACGCCGCTCGCCCGACCGGCCATGAAGCGTTCACCACGATCAACAGTCCGCAAGCGCTGCAACAGGAACTGGACGCCGCCCAGGCCCAGGGCCAATGGGTGCTGCTGGACTACTACGCCGACTGGTGTGTGTCGTGCAAGGTCATGGAAAAACAGGTGTTCGGCAAACCCCAGGTGATGGAAGCGTTGAGCGATGTGCGCTTGCTCCGGCTGGACGTCACCGCCGACAATGCCGCCAGCCGCGCACTGCTCGGCCGTTATAAAGTGCCGGGGCCACCGAGTTTTCTGTGGATCGGCGCCGACGGCGAAGAGCGTCGCAGCCAGCGCATCACCGGCGAGGTCGATGCCGACACCTTCCTGCAACGCTGGACCACTACCCGAGACGCCCGTTAATGCTGACCTTTACCCTCGGCACCTTTGCCATCGCGCTTAACCATTTGCTGCTGATCAGTGCCTTGGTACTGGCGACGCTGGTCGGCTGGCGGGTGGCCAAACGGGGTGGCGAGAACCCCGAGTCGGCGTTGTTCAGCTTGTTCCTGGTGGGCATGCTGGCGGCGCGGCTCAGTTTCGTGGTGGTTTACTGGACGCACTATCGCAACGATCCGTGGCAAATCATCGACCTGCGCGACGGTGGTTTCCTGGCCTGGCCGGGGGTGATTGTGCTGTTGCTCGCCACGCTGTATCGCGGCTGGCGTCGGCCAGGGTTGCGCCGTCCCCTGGGGTTCGGCGTGGGCGGCGGCCTGGCGTTCTGGCTGCTGGCAACCTTCTCCCTGAGCATTTACGAGCAAGGCACGCGCCTGCCGGAAATCAGCTTGCGCAATGCCGCCGGTGAAACCGTGCAACTGGCCGATTACAAAGGCGGCCCCCTGGTGATCAACCTCTGGGCCACCTGGTGCCCGCCGTGCCGTCGCGAAATGCCAGTACTGGAAAACGCCCAGCAACACCGCCCGGACCTGACGTTCCTGTTCGTGAATCAGGCCGAAAGCATGCAAAGCGTCGCCACATTTCTCGAAACCCAAGGCCTGAGCCTGACCAACGTGCTGTTTGATGGCGGCGGTCGTCTGGGTCAGGCCGTGGGTTCCATGGCTTTGCCGACTACGCTGTTCTATAGCAATGACGGTCGCCTGCTGGGCAGTCATTTGGGCGAACTCTCTGAAGCCAGCCTGGCCCGGGCCCTGGAAAACTTCGACAGTCCTTCTTCTGCCGCACCGTCCACTTCTTCAAGGAAACTGCCATGCCCCGCCTCCGCCACCTGCTGACGCTGACCCTGGGCGCCGCCCTGCTGCACTTGCCGTCGGTGCAGGCCGCCGACGAACTGCCCGAAGCGATCAAGAAGATCGAAGCCAAGGGCGCGAAAATCGTCGGCCAGTTCGATGCCCCCGACGGCTTGCGCGGTTACGCGGCGCAATACCAGAACCGCGGCATGGCGCTGTACCTGACCCCGGATGGCAAGCATGTGTTGCTTGGCAACCTCTACGATGCCGACGGCAATGACCTGTCCGCGGCGCCGTTGCAGAAACTGGTCTACGCGCCAATGTCCAAAGAAGTCTGGGGAAAAATGGAAGCCAGTAACTGGATCGGCGACGGCAAAAAAGATGCCCCGCGTGTTGTGTACCTGTTCAGCGATCCGAACTGCCCTTACTGCAACCTGTTCTGGGAACAGGCGCGGCCATGGGTGAAGTCCGGCAAGGTGCAATTGCGCCATATCATGGTCGGAATCATTCGCGAAGACAGCCCAGGCAAATCGGCGGCATTGTTGGCGGCCAAGGACCCGAGCAAAGCGCTTGAAGAACATGAGAAGTCCGGCAAGGAGAGTTCGCTGAAGGCTCTGAAGGACGTGCCGCCGGCGATTCAGCTGAAACTGGCGGCGAACATGCAGTTGATGGAAGACCTGGAGTTGCAGGCGACTCCGGCGATTTTCTATATGGATGACAAGGGTGAGCTGCAACAGCAGCAAGGCGCGCCTTCGCCGGACAAGTTGACGAAGATTCTGGGGCCTAAGTAGTTATTCCCGAAGGCGCTCTGGTGAACTCACCGACGCCTTCGCGAGCAAGCCCCGCCCCCCCATTTAACCTGTGTACACAGGACAAAAGTGGGACCGGGTTTGCTCGCGAAGAACGATTACACGGTCTTGCAGGTTCTCTCTGCCAAAAACTTCAGCAGCGCCTCAGTGACGAACCCGGGATTCTCAAGACTGGAGATATGCCCCGCCTCCGGCACCAGCACAGACGGGCACCCGATCAGCTCAGCCATTTCCTTCGCTTCCGACGGCGGCCGCGGCTTGTCCTGATCGCCACACATCACTAGCGTGGTTTCAGGATTCAACGCCCCCAGGCGCGGCAACAGATCATCCCGCGCAAACGTAATCCGCCCCATCGGCACCACGCTTTCACGCAGACGCTGCGGCGGCAGCGCAGCCAGCTTTGCGCGAAACGCCTGATACAGCGCCGACTGGGGATCAATGCCCGGACGGAAAAAGATTGGCACCACGATGTCGAGCAAAGCCGCCGAGATCACGCCAGTGTCCTCAATCTGTTTGAACAACGAAAAATAGTACTGGCGAGTCGGTTCCGGCTCGACCCCGAGGTAGGTGTCCATCAGCACCAGGCCGTTGATTCTCTGGGGTGCTGACAGTGCCAGCCGAGTGCCCCACATGCCTCCGACAGACAGACCGACCAGCGTGACACGATCGATGTCCAGATGATCGAGCAACGCCAACGCCTGGCGCGCAATGTCGTCCAGCGATCGCGTGCCTTCGGGCATAGGACCGGATTCGCCGTGGCCCCACAGGTCCAAGGCGACAACCCGGTAGTGCGGTGACAGGGCGGCAATCTGCGGGGCCCACATGGCCTGGTCCCACAGGTAGCTGCCGGCCAGCAGCACCACGGGGCCGGTGCCTTGATCAAGGTAATGGAGGGTTTGACCATCAATCGTTGCGAAGGGCATTGACGGGTTCCTGGGTGAAAACTGGAGTGGGGAGACTGTGCTGCCGTGGGTCCGCAGTCAACTGGTCATCGCCTGGAATGGCCCCTTCGCGAGCCTGCTCGCGATGGGGCCGGTAAAGGCGCTAAAGAATCAGAACCCCTCCAACTCCGCCATCAAGTCATTCAGCCGATCCACCTTCTCCTCGGTGATGTCATTCGCCGCCAGCCCATCAATGTACTCAGCCAACTCCGCCACCGTGCTGCACTCGAACATCGCCCGCAGCGGCACATCCCGTTGCAGCGTTTTCTGCACCCGCGACGCAATCTGCGTCGCCAGCAACGAATGTCCACCGAGCTCGAAGAAGTTGTCACGCACACCGACCTTCCCGACGTTCAACACTTCAGCCCAAATGTCCGCCAGTGTCTGCTCCAGGTCATTGCGCGGCGCCAGGTAGTCCTGACTCTGCAACTGGCCGATCACCAGCGCCGGGAGCGCCTTGCGATCAAGTTTGCCGTTGGCATTGAGCGGCAGGCGGTCCAGCCACAACCAGTGCAACGGCACCATGTAGTCCGGCAGCTCGGCGCGCAGGCGCTGTTTGATCCGCTCCAGTCGCTCGGTGGGATTGAGGCCCGAATCAGCTGCCACCAGATAGCCGACCAGATGCTTGCCATTCACGCCTTCCTGCACCCCCACCGCTGCTTCGCGGACCTCGGGTTGTTCGTGCAGGCGCGCTTCGATTTCCCCCAGTTCGATGCGGTAACCGCGAATCTTCACTTGATGGTCGATGCGCCCGACGTACTCCAGCACCCCGTCACAGCGACGACGGGCCAGGTCGCCAGTGCGGTACAACCGGTCCCCCGGCGCCCCGAACGGGTTCGGCACAAACACCTGCGCCGTACGCAACGGATCACTCACATAGCCCCGCCCCACGCCGGTGCCGGCCACGCACAACTCGCCCACCGCGCCCAACGGCACCAGTTCCAGCGCGCCATCGAGCAGGTACAAACGGTTGTTGTCGGTCGGTGTACCAATCGGCAAATAGCTGCCGCGCGTCGAGGCCAGGTCGACGCGGAAGAACGCCACGTCGTCCGAGCATTCGGCCGGGCCATAGGCATTCACCAAGCCGATCTCCGGGTAGCGCAACAGCCATTGGTGCGCCAGTTCCGGTGGCATCGCTTCACCGGTCGGCAGCATCCAGCGCAGACCGTCGAGCCTCATGCGCTCTTGGGCGAGCATGCCCTGGATCAGCGACGGCACGCTTTCCAGCACGGTGATGCCTTGCGCCGAAACATGCGCCAACAGCCCCTGTGGATCATGGGCGATGGTGTTCGGCACGATGTCCACTCGCGCACCGAACAATGGCGCAGCGAGGAACTGCCAGACCGAAATATCGAAGCTTTGCGAAGCGGTCTGGGCGATCACGTCGGCATCACTGAGGTTAAGGTACGGCACCTTGCTCAACTGGTTATTGAGCATGCCGCGCTGCTCGACCATCACGCCTTTGGGCAAACCGGTGGAGCCCGAGGTGTAGATCACGTAGGCAAGGTTATCCGGCCCGCTGTAGCGGCCCGGATTGGCCACCGAAACAGTGCTCGCCTGCACTTCTTCCCAGACCAGCAACTTGGGTCGCCGGGCGCAACCGCACTCCTCCAGCAGTGCGACCGCTTGTTCGCGACAGGCCCGAGTGCACACCAGCAACGGCGTGCGACTCAGATCGATGATCCGGCTCAAACGCTGGCTCGGCAGGCCCGGATCCAACGGCAGGTAACCGGCACCGGCCTTGAAGCTACCGATGATCATGCCGAGCAGATCGAGGTCACGTTCGGCCAACAACGCCACCGGCTGATCCAGCCCGACACCCGCAGCGATCAGGGCGTGACCGAGGCGGTTGCTGCGCTGATTCAACTCGACGTAGCTGTATTGCTGATCCAGACAACTCGCGACGATCCGCTGCGGGTGCCGAGCGACTTGCGCTTCGAACAGCGCGACATAGCTTTGTTCCAGCGGGTAATCGTGTTCGCTCTGGTTGCATCCGTGGATCAGGAAAACCTGTTCCTCGGCCCCCAGCAGCGGCAATTCAGCCATGTCGCCATGGAACCGTTCGACCAGCGCCAGCAGCAAACGCTTGAACTCGCCGAGCATGCGCTCGATGGTCGACTCATCGAAAAAGCGCTGGTCGTAAGACAGGTGCAAGCCGAGGTCATCGCCCGGATAACATACCGCCGTCAGCGGGAAGTTGGTGTGGGTGCGGCCCGAGTCCGAGGTCGCGTTGAGGCTTTGCGCACGGTCCAGCACCGACACTTCCACCGGGGCGTTTTCGAACACGAACAGGCTGTCGAACAGCGGCTGCCCCTTGGGCAGTTCACTGTGTTCCTGAATACTCACCAGTGGCAAATATTCGTACTCGCGCAGTTGCATGTTGCTGTCGAGCAAACCACTGAGCCATTGGCGAACGCTGCAACGCTGATCGTCTTCGGGCATTTTCACCCGCAGCGCGATGCTGTTGATGAACAGCCCCACCGTGCGCTGCATCTGCGGCATGTCCACCGGGCGCCCGGCCACGGTGACACCGAACAGCACGTCGCGATCACCGCTCAAGCGGCGCAGCACCAGCGCCCATGCCGCTTGGGCGAAAGTGTTGATGGTCAGTTGATGCGCCTGCGCCAGTTCACGCAATTGTGCACCGTCACGGGCATCGAGCCGGGTGTAGCAGTCGCCGACGACCATGCCGCCACTGTCGCCGGCGTGTTCGCGCAGGAACGGTCGGTCACTCGGGATCGGCGTGGTCCGTTCGAAACCGCGCAGGTGGGTTTTCCACCACTGCCGCGCTTCGTCCAGGCTCTGGCGTTGAAGCCAGCCGATGTAGTCGCGGTAACGCGGTGGCACGGCCAGTTGCGCCTCGCGGCCTTCGCCGAGGGCGGTGTAGATCTCGAAGAAATCGTTCATCAATAGCGACCGGCACCAGGCATCAATGAGGATGTGGTGGTTGCTCATCATGAACCAATACCGCGCCGCGCCGACCTTGATCAAGCGCAAGTGGAACGGGGCCTGATTGAGCAGATCGAACCCGGCCTCGCGCTCGCTTTTCAGCAGGGCCTGCAACGTCGGTTCCTGCTCGGCTTCAGCCATCGCGCTCCAGTCGAGGTACTCGATCGGCGTGCTGCCTGGCTTATGGATAACCTGAAGCATGTCTTCGCCGACGTTCCAGCAGAATGACGCGCGCAGGGCTTCGTGACGAGCGATCACCGCTTGCCAGGCCTGGGCGAAACGCTGCGGGTCGAGTTCACTGTTGATGCGGTAGCGGTCCTGCATGTAATAGAGCCCGGTGCCTGGCTCCAGCAAGGTGTGCAGCAGCATGCCTTCCTGCATCGGGGTCAGCGGGTAGACGTCTTCGATCACGGCCGCCGAAACCGGCAAGGCATCGAGTTGCGCCTGCGTCAGTTTCGCCAGCGGGAAGTCCGACGGTGTCAGGCCGCCCGCCTCATCTTGCAGGCAATGTTCGATCAAGCTGCGCAGTTCACTGACGTAAGCGTCTGCCAGGCTGGAGATGGTTTCGGGATCATGGCGTTCGGCGCTGAAGGTCCAGCGCAGCACCAGTTCACCACCGTAGACCTGACTGTCGAGGCTCAGCTCATTGGGCAGCGGCGCGTGCGGATCGTGGGCGGCGCCGACCGCTTCGTCGAGCGGACGGAACAAGGCATCCGCGCCAAAGCTCTGGTCGAACTGACCGAGGTAGTTGAAGGTGATCGGTGCTGCCGGTAGCGCGGCCATGGACTGGCGGCACAGGTCGTCGGCCAGATAACGCAGCACGCCATACCCCAGACCTTTATGTGGCACGGCGCGCAGTTGTTCCTTGATCGCCTTGATCGATTCGCCCTGCCCGTCCAGCGGGGTCAGCCGTAGCGGATAGGCGCTGGTGAACCAACCCACGGTGCGGGTCAGGTCGATCTCGTCGAACAGGGTTTCGCGGCCGTGACCTTCCAATTGAATCAGCGTCGATTCGTCGCCGCTCCAGCGGCACAGCACGCGGGCCAGTGCCGTCAGCAGCAGGTCGTTGACCTGCGTGCGGTAAGCGCTCGGCGCCCGTTGCAGCAATTGCCGGGTGCGCTCGCTATCAAGGCGCACGCTGACGGTGTGTGCATGACGATTCTGCTCGCCGCCCTGAGGACGCTGGCAAGGGAATTCAACGCTTGGGCCGGCCAGTTGCGCCTGCCACCAGCTCAGTTCTTCGCGCAGGGATTCACTGCCGGCGTACGCCTGCAAGCGCGCCGCCCAATCCTTGAACGCACTGGTTTTCGCCGGCAGGTGGACCGATTGTTGCGCGTCCAGTTGCCGGTAAACCGTTTGCAGATCATCCAGCAGCACGCGCCATGAAACACCGTCGACCACCAGGTGGTGAATGGCGATGAACAGCCGTTGGTGTCCCTCGGGTCCATCGACCAGTAACGCACGCAGCAGCGGCCCTGCTTCAAGATCAAGGCTGCGCTGGGCATCGGCGAACAGCGCGGTGCATTTGCCCATCGACGAAACACGGACGTGCCACAGCACGGGGACGTCGGACAGCGGTTGGTGCCCGGCGCGCCATTGCGCATCGGTTTGGCTGAAGCGCAGGCGCAAGGCGTCGTGCTGTTCGATCACCGCCAGCAGCGCTTGCTCAAGACGATGAGGCTGCAGCGTCACGGTCGGCTCCAGCAGCAACGCCTGATTCCAGTGTTGGCGCTCAGGGATGTCGGTGTCGAAGAACCAGTGCTGAATCGGCGTCAGACGCGATTCACCCGTGAGCAAGCCTTGCTCGGCGCTGACCTGTTCAGTGCGAGTTGCCACTGCGGCCAGCGTCTGCACAGTCTGGTGCTGGAACAGGTCACGCGGGCTGAAATGGATGCCCTTTTGCCGCGCCCGACTGACCACCTGGATCGACAGAATCGAATCGCCGCCCAGTTCGAAGAAGTTGTCGTTGAGACCAACCTGCGCGACGTTCAACACTTCGCACCAGATCGCGGCCAGGGTCAGTTCAAGTGCATTGCTCGGCGCAACGAACTGCTGACGGTTCAGCTCCGGGTCCGGTGCCGGCAATGCGCGGCGGTCCAGTTTGCCGTTGGCGGTCAGCGGCATGCTGGGCAACAGGATCAGGTGCACGGGCACCATGTAATCCGGCAGTTGAGATTTGAGGTGCGACTTGAGGGTTTCACGCAGTGCGGATTGTTGCGCTTCGTCCTGCCCGGCGACCTCGGTGACCAGATAACCCACCAGTTGCTTGCCGCTCGGTGCGTCGAGGGCCAGCACCACGGCTTCACGGATCGACGCGTGTTCCAGCAGACGCGTTTCGATCTCGCCCAACTCGATGCGGAAACCGCGAATCTTCACTTGATGGTCGATGCGTCCGAGGTACTCCACCAACCCGTCGGTACGCTGACGCACGAGGTCGCCGGTGCGGTACAGGCGTGCGCCATCGTCGGTAAACGGATCGGCGACAAAGCGTTCGGCGGTCATGCCCGGACGCTGATGATACCCCTGCGCCAGACCGGCGCCGCCGACGTACAACTCGCCGGTCGCGCCTTGGGGCACAAGGGCCAGATCCGCGTCGAGAATGTAAGCCAGCCGCGCGCCGATCACGCTGCCAATCGGCACACTGCCCAAGCCTTCTTCCAACTGTTCGGGCGCAAGACTGGCCAGCGGCATGACCACGGTTTCGGTCGGGCCGTAAGCATTGAAAAACAGGCTCGGTTTGAACGCCGCACGAATGCGTGACAAGTGTTCACCGGTCAGCGCCTCGCCGCCAGTGATGCACATGCGCACCGGCAGGGTGTCGCCCTGGGTCGCCAGCCATTGCGCCAACTGGCTGCCGTAGCTCGGTGTGAAGCCGAGGACGTTGATCGAATGCTGACGAATCAGCTCGCAGATTTCCTGCGCATCCCACTGCCCCTGCGCACGCAACACCACTTGCGCACCGCACAGCAACGGCACCAGCAAACGCTCGGTCGCCGCATCGAAGTTGATCGAATAAAAATGCAGCTCGCAATCGTCCGGGCGCATGCCGAAGCGTTCGATTACCGCCTGGCAGTGCATGGCAATTTCACCGTGAGACACCACCACGCCTTTCGGTTGGCCGGTGGAACCGGAGGTGTAAATCAGGTACGCCTGATGTTGCGGCAGGCTGATAAACGGCAGCTCGGTGGCCGGGTAATTGACCAACCCGGCCGTGTCTTCTTCCAGGCACCAGCGCGCCACCGTTGTCGGCAACTCACCCAGCGCTTCAAACATCGCCGCATCGCTGAGCAACACGCCGATGCCGCTGTCTTCGATCATGTAGTGCAAACGGTCCAGCGGATATTCCAAGTCCAGCGGCACATACGCGCCACCGGCCTTGAGGATCGCCAGCAAGCCGATGACCATCTCCAGCGACCGCTCAAGCGCCAGGCCGACGCGCACCTGCGGGCCAACGCCACGCTCGCGAAGCATCCAGGCCAGTTGATTGGCACGGCTGTCGAGTTCGGCATAACTCAGGGTCTGCCCGGCAAAGGTCAGGGCCGGCGCGTCTTTGCGGACCAGCGCCTGCTCGCTGAACAGATGATGAATGCACTGGTCGAGGCGATGCTCGCCCGGCTCGACGCCAAGGCTATCGAGCAATGCTTGCTGTTCGCGGGCGTCCAGCAAAGGCAGTTCACTGAGGCGCTGCTTCGGATCGGTCAGCAACGCGTCCAGCAGATTGCGCCAATGCCCGGCCATGCGCGCGATGCGCGGTTCATCGAATAGATCAGTGCTGTAGGTCAGGCAGCAACCGAGGCGATGATCGAGGTCGGTGACTTCCAGGTTGAGGTCGAACTTGGTCGCCCGCGCATCGTTGGCCAGGTACTCGACGGTCATGCCGGCCAGGGTGCGGCTCTGCTGGAATTCCCAGCGCTGCACGTTGCACATGACCTGGAACAGCGGGTTGTGCGCGGCGCTGCGCGGTGGCTGCAACGCTTCTACTAAGTGATCAAACGGCAGGTCCTGATGGGACTGGCCTTCGATCACGGCGTGGCGCACCTGCTCGAACAATTCACCGACGGACATCTGCCCGTCGAGTTGGCAACGCAGCACTTGGGTGTTGAGGAACGCACCGATCAGCCCTTCGCTTTCCGGGCGAATCCGGTTGGCCACCGGCGCACCGATGCGCAGGTCCGTCTGGCCGCTGTAGCGGTAAAGCAGCACGGCCAGTGCGGCGGTCATGGTCATGAACAGGGTCAGACCGTGTTGCGCGTTGAAGGCGCGAACGCGTGCCGCCAGGTCATCGCTCAAATCGAATCGGAACAGCTCACCTCGGTGGCTTTGTACTGCCGGACGCGGACGGTCCGTCGGCAGTTCCAGCAGCGGATGTTCACGGCCGAGTTGCACAGTCCAGTAGTCGAGTTGGCGCTGACGTTCGCCGGACTCCAGCCACTGCCGTTGCCACTCGCTGTAATCGAGGTATTGCACCGGCAGCGGCGCCAGCGGTGATTCGCAGTGATCAACGAAGGCTTCGTAGAGCGCGCTCAGTTCCCGGGCGAAGATATCCATTGCCCAACCTTCGGTGACGATGTGGTGCAGGGTCAGCACCAGGTAATGTTCGTGCTCGGCGGTCTTGACCAGGCAGGCACGCAGCAGCGGGCCGGTTTCCAGATCGAACGGTGTATGCGCCTCGTCGTCAGCCAGTTGCTGGACGCGTTGCTCGCGGACATCGTCCGCCAGTGCGGAAAAATCCTTCCTGTCCATGCGCATTCCGGGTTGCCCATGCACCTGTTGCCGAGCCACGCCGTCGACGCTCGGGAACGTGGTGCGCAGGGTTTCGTGGCGCATGATCAGCGCTTGCAGCGCCGCTTCGAAACGCCCGACATCGAGCACGCCACGCAACCGCGCCATGCCACCGACGTTGTACGCCGGGCTGTCCGGCTCCATTTGCCAGAGGAACCACATGCGTTGCTGGGAATAGGACAATGGTACGGGTTGGCTGCGGTCGACTTTTTCTATCGGTGGCTGTTTGTTGGTAATGCCGCTGACTTGAATCAGCCGAACCTGTTCGGCAAACGCACCCAGTTCACTGTTCTCGAACAACGCACGCAACGGCAATTCGACGTCGCAGGCCTGGCGAGTGCGGGAAATGATTTGAGTGGCCAGCAACGAGTGACCGCCGAGGGCGAAAAAGTCGTCGCGCAGACCGATTTGCGTCTGGCCCAGCACTTCGCACCAGATGCCGGCAATCTGTTGTTGCAGCGCAGTGACCGGTTCGGCATGTTCACGCATTTGCCATTGCGGCTCGGGCAAGGCGCGACGGTCGAGCTTGCCGCTGGGGCTCAGGGGCATCAGCTGCAGACGCATCAACTGCGCCGGAACCATGTATTCCGGCAGCTCGGCCATCAGCGCGGTGATCAGGCGTGAGGTCTGGGCGTCTTCGGTTTCGCTGGTTTGTGTGGCGGTGTAGTAGCCGATCAACTGCCCGCCGACTGCCGTCTCGCGCACCATCACCACGGCTTGTGCAACGCCCTCCTGCACCAGCAACCGCGCTTCAATCTCTTGCGGTTCGACACGAAAGCCGCGCAATTTGAACTGCTGATCGAGACGGCCGAGGTACTCGATCACCCCGTCGGCGGTCCAGCGCGCACGGTCGCCAGTGCGGTACAGACGTGCGCCCTGCTCGCCCAGCGAATCAACGATAAAGCGTTCGGCGGTGAGGCCCGGACGCCCCAGATAACCACGCGCCAGCCCAATGCCGCTGATGCACAATTCGCCGGGTACGCCAACCGGTACAGGGTTGAGGTCGCTGTCGAGCACGCGGCAGATGACGTTGCCCAACGGACGGCCAATCGGAGAACACTCGCCATCGGCCGTGGTGCATTGCCAGTGGGTGACGTTGATCGCGGTCTCGGTCGGGCCATACCGGTTGTGCAGTTGCACGGCGGGCAATTGTTCCAGCACACGATTGCGCAGTTCGGCCGGCAAGGCTTCGCCACCGGAGAAGATGCGGCGCAGGCTGGTGCACTTAGCGGTGAGCGGTTCGTCGATGAACAACGAAAGCAGCGGCGGTACGAAGTGCAGCGTGGTCACGCCGTATTGCTGAACCAACTGCGCAATGCGATGCGGATCGCGGTGTTCACCGGGCCCGGCCATCAGCAAACGGGCGCCGGTGATCAGCGGCCAGAAGCACTCCCACACCGACACGTCAAAGCTGATCGGTGCCTTTTGCATCAGCACGTCGGTGTCGTTCAGGCGATAGGTGTCTTGCATCCATTGCAGACGCTCGGCCAGCGCGGAGTGAGTGTTGCCGACGCCCTTCGGCTGACCGGTGGAGCCCGAGGTGTAGATCACGTAGGCGAGGTTGTCGCCGTGCAAGTGCAGGCCCGGCGCGTGGCTCGGCCAACCGTCGAGGTTGAGCGCGTCCATGGCAATCACGCTGACACCCTCGGTGGCCGGCAGACGATCAAGCAACCCGGTCTGGGTCAGCAGCAATTCGACGCCGCTGTCGCTGAGCATGCAGGCCAGGCGGTCAGCCGGGTAGTCCGGGTCCAGCGGCACATAAGCGCCACCGGCCTTGATGATCGCCAGCAGGCCGACCAGCAATTGCGGCGACCGCTGCGCAGCGATGGCCACGCATACGTCCGGGCCGACACCTTTGTCCCGCAGGTAATGCGCGAGGCGGTTGGCCCGGGCGTGCAAATCGGCGAAGTCCATGGCGCCACCGTCCCACAGCAGAGCGGTGCGTTGCGGTGTCAGTTTCGCCTGCTCGTTGAGCCGTTGCGGCAGCCATTGGCTGGCCGGCGTGCAAGGCGCCGAGCTCCAGGCTATTTGCTGAGCGTGCTCGCGCGTTGTCAACAGCGGCAGATCGCCGATGGCCGTGTTGGGGTGTTCACAAATGGCGCGCAACAGGTTGCTGAAGTGTTCGGCCAGACGGGCGACGGTCGCCTCGTCAAACAGTTCGCTGGCGTAGTCGAAGGACAGGCTGAGGTGACCCTTTGGGTCTTCCTCGCTGTGCAGTTGCAGGTCGAACTTGGCTTCGCGGCTGTGCCACGGCAACTCTTCGACAAGCAATCCCGGCAGGCGGCGCAGTGCGCCCAAGTCCCGTTGCTGGTGATTGAACATGACCTGGAACAGGCCTTGTTCGCGGGCGTGCGGGAACGCTTCGAGCAGTTGTTCGAACGGCAGGTCCTGATGCGCCTGGGCGCCTAATGCGTGCTGGCGGGTTTGCGCCAAGAGTTCAACAAAAGGCTGTCGCGAATCCACTTCGGCACGCAGCACCTGGGTGTTGATGAGGAAGCCGATCAGCCCCTGTGTTTCAAGGCGTGGACGGTTGGCATTCGGCACGCCGATGCGGATGTCGCGTTGGCCGCTGTAGCGGTGCAACAGGCTCTGGAACGCCGCGAGCAGCAGCATGAACGAGGTCGAATCATGCGCCAGTGCGGTCCGGCGAATGGCCTCGCTCAACGTCGCGTCCAGCTTGAGGCAATGACGTGCCGCGCTGTGAGCGTGCTGTGCCGAACGCGGGTGGTCGGTGGCCAGATTGAGCGTCGGATGCTCATCGCCCAACTGCGCCTTCCAGTAAGCCAGTTGGCGCGCACCCTCTCCTTGCGCCAGCCATTGGCGCTGCCAGCTGCCGTAGTCGGCGTACTGGGTCGGCAAGGCGGGAAGCGTTGCTGTTTGGCCCAGGGATGCAGCGGCGTACAGGCGCGAGAACTCGTCGATCAATACGTTCAGCGACCAACCGTCGGCGATGATGTGGTGCATCGTCACCAGCAACTGGTGATCTTCATCATCGAGGCGCACCAGCGTCACCCACAGCAGCGGGCCTTTCTCCAGATCAAAGTGGGTGCGCGCCTCGTCCTCACGAATGTGCGCGGCGCGGGCTTCACGCTCGCCGGCTGGCAGATCGCTGATGTCGATCAATTGCAGGTTGAACCCGACGCCCGCATCCACCTGTTGCAGCGCCATGCCATCACGCTCGAAGAACCGCGTGCGTAGTGATTCGTGGCGCTCGATCAGTTGCAGGAAACTGGCGCGCAACGCGTCTTCATCCAGTTCGCCGCGCAAGCGCAACGCACCGGGAATGTTGTAGGCGCTGCTGTGCGGGTCGAGTTGCCAGGTAATCCACAGGCGGTTTTGCGCCAGGGATTGCGGCATGGCATCAGTGCGCGACAACGGGGTGATCGCGCCTTGGGCCAGGCCGCCACCCTGTTGTTGCTGAGCCACAATGCTGGCGAATGCGCCGAGGGTCGGCGCTTCGAACAACAGGCGCAGGTTCAGCTCCAGGCCGATTGCTTCACGCAGACGCGCAATCACTTGGGTGGCAGCGATGGAGTTGCCGCCGAGCAGGAAGAAATGGTCGTCGGCATGGATCTGTTTGACCTGCAGTTGTTCGCACCAGATCTGGCCGATCAGGGTTTGCAACCCAGAACCGGACTCGGCATTTGCTTCACGCTTGGCGACCGCTGACGGAAACAGCGCATAGCTGTCGAGGCTGCCGTCTGCCAGGCGATTGCGGCACGCCGAGCGTTGCAATTTGCCGCTCGACGTCTTGGGCAGCGCGCCCGGATTGAGCAGCACCACGACGTTTGGCGCTTCTTGATACGCCTCGGCGACCGCTTGGCGGATGGCTTTGATCAGCGCGTCGGGTGGCAGCATTTTCTGCACGCTGCGGCTGATTTCGGCGGCGACCCCAATGCCTTCCTGGCCGTCGATGTTGACCGCGAATGCTGCGACGCGACCTTTGCGCACCACGTCCACTTCACGCTCGATGGTTTGCTCGATGTCTTGTGGATAGAGGTTGTGCCCGCGAACGATCAGCAGGTCCTTCAGGCGCCCGGTGATAAACAGTTCGCCGTCGCGCATAAAGCCCAGGTCGCCAGTGCGCAACCAGGTCTGGCCGTTGTGCTGGACGAACGTCTTGGCGCTGGCCTCGGGGTTGCGCCAATAGCCGAGGGCGATGCTCGGCCCGGTGGCCCAGACTTCACCGACAGCGTTATCGGCCAGTTCAGTAAGCGCGGCCGGATCGACAATCAGCACCGCGTGATCCGGTTGGCTGATACCACAACTCATGATCGCGCTGCCCTCGCCCGACTCCGCGCGGTTTTGTGTCAGGGCTTGATCGTCCACGCGCAGGTTGCCAATACCCTGACCACGAGGGCTGCCGGCCACGAACAGCGTCGCTTCGGCCAAGCCGTAGGACGCCATGAAACTGTCCGGGGTAAAGCCGCACGAGACGAATGTTTCGGCGAAGCGCTCCAGGGTGTCGAGACGAATCGGCTCAGAACCGGAGTACGCCACACGCCAGCCGCTCAAGTCCAGCCGCTCAAGAGCTGATTCGCTGACCCGTTCGCTGCAGAGCCGATAGGCAAAATCCGGCCCGCCGCTGATGGTCCCGCCGTACTCGCTGATCGCTTCCAGCCAGCGCAGCGGTCGACCGAGGAAGTACGCCGGCGACATCAACACGCACGGCACGCCGCTGAAAATCGGCTGCAACAGACCGCCGATCAAGCCCATGTCGTGGTACAGCGGCAGCCAGCTGACGATCACGTCGTCAGGGTTCAAATCAATGCCAAAGCCGTGGCGAATCAGCAATTCGTTGGCCACCAGATTGCCGTGGCTGACTTGCACGCCCTTGGGCAAAGCGGTGGAACCGGAGGTGTATTGCAGGAAGGCGATGTGATTGTCTTCGAGGCTCGGTTCGACCCAGCGATCCGCCAATACCGTGTCGAGGGTGTCGACGCAGAACAGCGGTGGCGCACCTTCGATCTGCTGCAACGCGTCTCGCAGATCGGTGCTGGTCAACAGCAAGCGCGGCTCTGCATCGCTGATGATCGACAGCAGGCGTTCCTGATGATGACGTTTGGCCGACTCCGGTGGATAAGCCGGCACCGCAATCACCCCTGCATACAGGCAGCCAAAAAACGCGGCGACGTAATCCGGGCCACTGGGAAACAACAGCACCGCGCGATCGCCAAATTCCGTCTCGGCTTGCAACGCACCGGCAATGCTTCGGGCACGCTGATCCAGTTCGCGATAGCTGAGGACTACAGTCTGATCCGGGGTGTCGGCAAGAAAACGCAAGGCCACCTGATCCGGCGTCAGGGCCGCACGGCGCCGTAGGGACTGGACCAGTGTGCTTGGGAGTTCGAACGCGTCGGTCATGAGGTTTCCTGCCTGATTTCGGCTTGCAAGTGGAATCGGTTTTCTGGCGTCACGCCCATCGGAAAGCGTGCAGGACGCGGTCTTCGCCGACCGCGCAAGGCCTTGGGAATGCGTCTGCGGCCGGGATTTGCCCGGCGCCTTTCACCAATGAGAACGGATGACGTCCGCCAATAATTAGTCGACAGGCCGGAGAGCCAGCGGGGAGGGGTAATGCAAGCGAGAGCGTCGGCGTGCGGCAGTTCTCACTGCGCACAAACGAGGCGCATTAATTCTCTTTCTCAATTGACAATCATTATCATTCATCCTAATTTGTCGCTCGACGTGTCGGACGGCGCAGGTTTCGTGCCGTCCCACCAACCTATTGGCAGCAGGGTGATTTCCATGACGGAACAAGTATCCACAAGCAGGTGCGATTCACCGCTACTCCAGGCCTTCGTCGACAATCGACTGATTCTGGTCAAGATTGCAGCTCGCATTACCGGTTGCAGGTCACGTGCTGAAGACGTGGTGCAGGATGCTTTTTTCAGGCTGCAATCAGCACCGGCGATCACTTCCTCGTTCAAGGCTCAGCTCAGCTACCTGTTCCAGATCGTGCGAAATCTGGCGATCGACCACTACCGCAAGCAGGCGCTGGAGCAGAAATATTCCGGGCCTGAAGAGGAAGGTCTGAACGTGGTGATCCACGGCGCTTCACCCGAAACCTCGCACATCAATTTTTCCACCCTTGAGCACATTGCCGATGCGCTGACGGAGTTGCCGAGCCGCACCCGCTACGCCTTCGAGATGTACCGTCTGCACGGGGTGCCGCAAAAGGACATCGCCAAGGAACTCGGCGTATCGCCGACCCTGGTGAACTTCATGATTCGTGATGCGCTGGTGCACTGCCGCAAGGTATCGGGGAGTCGGGCGGATACCTTTGCTCGTCGTTAAAATCCGGATTCTGTGCTGCCCCCATCGCGAGCAGGCTCACTCCTACAATAGATCTCCAGTGATCACGAAGAGTGTGTTCACCCTAAGATCAATGTAGGAGTGAGCCTGCTCGCGATGGCTGTCTCAAGACCGATAAAGGTCCTCAACCCTAAGCATCAAGCCAACCGGCACCGATCAAAAAACCGCTCCCGCCCCACCACCATCAACGCCGCGCGCTTGTGCGGGAAGTCGAATTCCTTCTCGCAGTAAAACCCCTGCCCCTGCATATACCCGATCATCTTCGCGTTATCCGCTCGAGGCTCGGCCACCACCCGCTGCGTGCGCGGATCGTCGAGAAACAGGTAATGCACCAGCGCCGATAACCAGCTCGCCACTTTGTAAGGCCCCCGGTGGTTTTCTTCACCCACCAGCATGTGGATGCCACGGTCGTAATCATCGACGTCATAGAACGGCGCGATGCGGTCTTCCTTGGCCCAATACGCTTCGAAGTAGGCAAACGGCTGATCATCGAAACTACCGATCAGGGTCAGCGTGTGCGGGTCCGCCGCCAGTTTTTCCAGGTAGTCGCGATGTTGCTCGAGACTGCCCTCCTCCTGCCAGAAACTCGCCACGCGCGGGCTGTTCTGCCAGCGATTGAAACGCTCCAGGTCCAATTCAATGTCCACCGTGCGCAGGGAAATCCAGGCACCGAGTCGCGCATCAAAGCGCCGGTAGACTTCGCCTTGCGGCTTCTGTGGGCGAAGCGGATGGCGCTTGCCGTTGCTGATGACCCTATGCTGCGGGTAACTGACGACCATCGATTCACCCAGCCATGGCCGAGGTATTTGCCAGAACAGGGTGCGCAAGCAGTGGTACTGGCCAGCGATTTCAGTGGCAATCAGTAATCCGCTGAGCAGCGCATCGGTGGGGACTTTATCGAGTTGCCAGTTCAGGCGTTGGCAAGCGGGATCACGGGCAAACAGCCAATAACACGCCGTCCAGATGCCTTGTTCGAGCGGTTGGCCAACATATTCTTCCACCTGCACCTCTAACTCGGGTTCCCGGGTCAGGCGCAGCTGGATCAACGGCTGGCCGCGCAGGCTGAGGTGCAGGCGGTTTTCGGTTTCATCGGCTACAAGCGGCCCTCCGGAAGGCAAGGCCAGCGCATTCAAATCATTCAAATCGGGCATGGGTCGGGCTCACGTCAATCGTCAACAGTTCAACGATGTGACGTGAGCCGGGGTCGGGAATTTAAGAAAACGGTGTAAATACTGCTGCGCGATATCAGGTTCGCGGCACCGGCACCACGGCGATTTTGTACGGATCGAAAATCTTCAGCATCTGGCCGTTGTCGCGCAAGCCTTGCAGCAATTTGCCGAACGCTTCCCCCGTGATGGGCGCAGAGGGACGCAGGATGGCGTAGTGGTGATAGACCTGATCGATGCGCTGGGACACCAGCAGTTGATCGGCGACTTTCTCGTTACGCAGCAGGTAATCGCTCAAATACGAGCGCGTCACCAAGGCAATGTCGGCCCGACCACGCAGCACCATCAACAAGTTGCTGTCGTGGGAATAAGTCAGCGTCGCGTTGTAGTTTTGCGCCAGGAATTTCGGGTCGGCATTGAAGTTGGCGAACTCGTAGTGATAGCCGCTGAACAGGGCCAGCCGCTTGCCCATGAGGTCGACAAAGTAGTTCTGCTGTCGATCCGGCAGGCGTTGCGCGACGAAAATCTCGGCGTCTTCAAGCCCCATGTCGACGCTGGTGTGGGGGATGTCCTGCCAGCCCCAATCCGGGTTTTCGAAAATGGCCATGTCGACCCGGCCCTGCTTGAAATCACCGAAGCGCCGGGGAATGGAAGTGGGCACGAGGATAAACTGATAATCGCTTTGCTCACGATTCAACGCCTCGACCAGCTGAGGCAGCAGGCCGGTGTCGACACCGGATTCCGGGCGAATGGTATAGGGCGGAAAATGCGCCGCGCCCACTCGCACCAGTTGCGCAGCCTGGGACGGCAATACCCAGAGCGCCGCAAGCGACGCCAGCAAAAGCCGCGAAGCCGTCCTGATTGGCGAAGACATCAAAACAACCCACTCCCCAAAAAAATACGCATCAATGCATTCAAGCTAGGCGGTTTCGGCCACTTAGCCAGTTTCCTCAGATTGGCACAACCTTATTGTTTTTCTTCCAGTACGAGAATGAGGGCTTCCTCGGCCAATTGATCGAGACTCATGCTGCCCTCAGCGCGAAACCAGGTGGTGGTCCAGGACAACGCGCCCGTGAGGAAACGACGTGTGATGAACACATCGCCGCGAATGAAACCCGCATCCTTGGCTTCGCCCAAAACTTGCAGCCAGAGTTCTTCATAAATATCACGCAGCGCCAATACCCGCGCCTGCCCGTCTTCGGACAACGAGCGCCATTCATACACCAGCACCGCCATGGCCTCGCCGCTGCCGCCCATGATCGACTGCAATTCGCAACGAATCAGCGCCAGCACTCGCTCCCGGACATTGCTGGACTCGGCCAGGGCCGCCCGCATCAACGCCGTGTTGTAGCGGATGGTCTCTTCCATCACGGCGCGAAGGATTTCGTCCTTGCTTTTGAAGTGATGGAAAATGCTGCCTGACTGAATGCCCACGGCGCCCGCCAGATCGCGCACCGTGGTGCGTTCATAGCCTTTGTTGCGGAACAGGTGAGCCGCCACTTGCAGCAGTTTGCCGCGGGCGCTGTCCGGGTCGGTCAATTGGCCGTTGTCGACCAATTCGCGCATGACCCTCAGGGCTTTTTGCTCGTCCACCCGTTCTCTCCTACAGTCGATCAATCAAATACGCCGCTCGCCGCCTAAAACAACGGGGTTGCGCGGGCAATTTAAGCTGGCGAGGGCAACCAAGCAAGCGCTCGGGCAGAAGATAGTTCAGGCGTTTACAAACCAAGCGCTTGCTTGGTAGTCTCGACTCACTTCACTGGGAGGTGGCTATGCAGTTGACTGTGCCTAAAACGATTCGCATTGGCTGCGCCAGCGCCTTTTGGGGTGACACCTCAACCGCCGCTGCGCAACTGGTGGAGGGTGGGCGTCTGGACTACCTGGTGTTCGACTATCTGGCCGAGATCACGATGTCGATCATGGCCGGCGCACGGATCAAAGACCCGCAGGCCGGCTATGCAGGCGACTTCATTGAAGTCCTCAGCCCATTGCTGGGACAACTCGCGGGGCAGAACATCCGCGTCATCAGCAACGCTGGCGGAGTCAACCCGCTCGCCTGCGCCGCCGCCCTGCAAGCCGCCTGCGACAAGGCCGGTGTCGCGCTGAAAATCGCCGTGTTGCTGGGCGATGACCTGCAACCGCAATTCAAACAGCTGAGCAGTCTTGGCCTTCATGAAATGTTCAACGGCGCGCCACTGCCACCCTTTTGCGTATCGACCAACGCTTACCTTGGCGCGCCGGGCATCGTCGAGGCGCTTCGGCTGGGCGCGGACATCGTCATCACCGGGCGTGTGGTCGACAGCGCCGTGGTCAGCGCGGCACTGGTGCATGAATTCGGCTGGTCCTGGCACGACTACGACAAACTCGCCCAAGCCGCGCTGGCCGGCCACATCATCGAATGCGGCGCCCAATGCACCGGCGGCAATTTCACCGACTGGCGCGACGTGCCCGACTACGAACACATCGGCTTTCCCATCGTCGAAGTCGGCGCCGACAGCCAGTTCATCGTCAGCAAACCGGAAGGCTCCGGCGGCCTGGTCACGCCACTGACCGTCGGCGAACAGATGCTCTATGAAATCGGCGATCCACAGGCTTACCTGCTGCCAGATGTGGTCTGCGATTTCACTCAGGTCAAACTTCAGCAACAAGGCAAAAACGCGGTTCAGGTGCACGGCGCCAAGGGATTGCCGCCGACCGATCAGTACAAGGTCAGCGCGACGTACCCGGACGGGTTCCGCTGCACCGCCAGTTGCCTGATCGTCGGCATCGATGCGGTGGACAAGGCGCATCGGGTCAGCGAAGCAATCATTAACAAGACCTCGGACATGTTCCGCCAGCGCGGTTGGGCGCCCTACAGCGAAGTGAACATCGAACTGCTCGGCAGCGAGGCGACCTATGGGCCCCACGGCCAGCGCACGGACAGCCGCGAAGTGGTGATCAAACTCGCGGTGCGTCACCCGAGCAAACAGGCCTTGATCCTGTTCTCCCGGGAAATAGCCCAGGCCGCAACGGGCATGGCGCCGGGGCTGACCGGGATCGTCGGTGGGCGGCCAACGGTGTATCCGCTGATCCGGCTGTTCTCCTTCCTTATCGACAAAACCGCCTGCACGCTGGACATTGAATTCAATGGCCTGCGCCACCCTTGCGCCCTGCCTGCCGTCGATGTACTCGACCCGGATAACTTGTCTGTCCCGTTTGACCCACCGAAGCCCACCGACCGCGCCGACGCCAGCGTGGCGCTGATCAAACTCGCGGTCGCCCGCTCTGGCGACAAGGGCAATCACAGCAACATCGGCGTCATGGCCCGCGAGCCCGAATACCTACCCTGGATTGCCGAAGCGCTGACGCCGGAGGTCATCGTCGACTGGATGAGCCACGTCCTCGACCCCGTTTACGGGCGCGTGGAGCGCTGGTATTTGCCCGGCACCCACAGCCTGAATTTTCTACTGGAAAACGCCCTCGGCGGCGGTGGCGTGGCCAGCCTGCGGATCGACCCGCAAGGCAAAGCCTTCGCCCAGCAGCTGCTGGAGATCCAGATTCCGGTGCCTCAGCGCATCGCCGACCAGGTCAATTAGAGGATTGCCGCCATGGCTTACGATTCGATTTTCAAAGCCGACTTGTTTGCGGGACAAACCATTCTTGTCACCGGTGGCGGCAGTGGCATCGGCCGTTGCACCGCGCATGAACTGGCGGCCCTCGGCGCGCATGTGCTGCTGGTCGGGCGCAAGGCCGACAAGTTGAAAGCCGTCGCCGCGGAGATTGCCGAAGACGGCGGCAAGGCGGATTGGGCCGCGTGCGATATTCGCGAGGAAGAAGCGGTCAAGCACCTGGTCAGCGAGTTGATCCGTAAACACGGCCCGATCCACGGACTGGTCAACAACGCCGGCGGACAGTTCCCTTCGCCGCTGGCCTCCATCAATCAGAAAGGTTTCGAAACCGTGGTCCGCACCAACCTGGTGGGCGGTTTCCTGATGGCCCGGGAAGTGTTCAATCAATCCATGAGCAAGCATGGCGGCGCCATCGTCAACATGCTCGCCGACATGTGGGGCGGCATGCCCGGCATGGGCCATTCAGGCGCGGCGCGCGCGGGTATGGATAACCTCACCAAGACCGCCGCCTTCGAATGGGGTTACGCCGGGGTGCGGGTCAACGCGGTAGCGCCGGGGTGGGTGGCGTCCAGTGGCATGGACACCTACGAAGGCGCGTTCAAAGCAGTGATCCCCACCTTGCGCGAACACGTGCCACTGAAGCGCATCGGCACCGAATCGGAAGTCAGCGCGGCGATTGTGTTCCTGCTCAGCCCGGCAGCGGCGTTTGTCAGTGGCAGCACCTTGCGCATCGACGGTGCCGCCAGCCTCGGCGGACGCGCTTGGCCGATCCACAAAGCGACGAACAGCGAGTCGTACAACGGTTTTCACCGAGCGTATTTGCCAGAAGTGCTCAAGGACAAGGAATAAGCCATGCCGGTGATTCAATCGCAAGTCGACCCGTTCAGCGCGCAGTTCGCCCAGAACCGCGACGCGATGCTGGCCGTGATCGAACACGTGCGCCAGCTCGAACAGAACCTGCTGAACAAGGCGGCCGAGGCCAAGCCGAAATTCGACAAGCGCGGCCAACTGCTGCCGCGTGAACGCCTGAACCTGCTGCTCGACCCCGGCGCGCCGTTCCTCGAACTGGCGAGCCTGGCCGGCTACAAGCTGCACGACGACAAGGACGGCAGCGCAGCCGGCGGTGGTTTGATCGCCGGGATCGGATACGTGTCTGGCGTGCGCGTGCTGGTAGTGGCGAACAACAGCGCGATCAAGGGCGGGACCATTTCCCCCAGCGGACTGAAAAAGTCCCTGCGCCTGCAACAGATCGCCATGGAGAACAAACTGCCGGTGATCACCCTGGCCGAAAGCGGTGGCGCCAACCTGAATTACGCCGCGGACATTTTCGTCGAAGGCGCGCGCAGCTTTGCCAATCAGGCGCGGATGTCGGCGATGGGCCTGCCGCAGATTACCGTGGTGCATGGCTCGGCCACTGCCGGCGGCGCTTATCAGCCGGGATTGTCGGATTACGTGGTGGTCGTGCGCGGCAAGGCCAAGCTGTTTCTCGCCGGCCCGCCACTGCTCAAGGCAGCGACCGGTGAAGTCGCCACCGACGAAGAACTCGGTGGCGCCGAGATGCATGCGCAGACTGCCGGCACCGCCGAGTACCTGGCCGAGCATGATGCTGACGGCGTGCGCCAGGTGCGCGAGATTGTCAGCCTGTTGCCCTGGAACGATCAATTGCCCTGGCGCCCCGAACGTCACTGGGAAGAACCGCTCTACCCCATCGACGAATTGCTGGGCCTGATCCCGGACGACCCGAAAAAACCTTATGACGTGCGCGAGATCATCGCCCGCATTGCCGACGGTTCGAACTGTCTCGAATTCAAGGCTGAGTTCGATCAGCAGACTGTTTGCGGCCACCTGAAAATCCAGGGGCGTGCCTGCGGTTTCATCGGCAACAATGGCCCGATCACGCCCAAGGGGGCGAGCAAGGCTGCGCAATTCATCCAGCTCTGCGACCAGAGCCAGACGCCGCTGCTGTTTTTCCACAACACCACCGGGTTCATGGTCGGCACCGAATCGGAACAGCAAGGCGTGATCAAGCACGGCGCGAAGATGATTCAAGCGGTGGCAAACGCTCGGGTGCCGAAACTGACGATTGTCGTCGGCGGCTCCTATGGCGCCGGCAACTACGCCATGTGTGGGCGAGGCCTCGACCCGCGTTTCATCTTCGTTTGGCCCAACAGCCGCACGGCTGTGATGGGCGGCGCCCAGGCCGGCAAGGTGCTGCGCATCGTCACCGAGGCCAAACAACTCAAGGACGGTCTGGTGCCAGACCCGAAAATGCTCGACATGCTGGAACAGGTCACCGCGCAGAAACTCGACAGCCAGTCCACCGCCCTATACGGCAGCGCGAACCTGTGGGACGACGGGCTGATTGATCCGCGAGACACGCGGACATTGCTCGGATACTTGCTGGATATCTGTCACGAGGCCGAGGTGCGGCCGCTGCAAACCAACAGTTTTGGCGTCGCCAGGTTCTAGACCGGCCTTTAGGAGAACAATAAAAATGATCTTCACCCAGGAACACGAAGCACTGCGCCGCACCGTCCGCCAGTTCGTCGATCACGAGATCAACCCCCACGTCGAGGAATGGGAAAAGGCCGGGCGTTTCCCCATCCACGAGATCTTCCGCAAGGCCGGTGACCTCGGCCTGCTGGGAATTTCCAAACCGGAAAAATTCGGTGGTATGGGGCTGGACTACAGTTATTCGATTGTCGCGGCCGAAGAGTTCGGGACCATCCATTGCGGCGGTATTCCGATGTCCATCGGCGTGCAGACCGACATGTGTACACCCGCCCTCGCCCGTTTCGGCTCCGATGAGCTGCGTGAAGAATTCCTGCGCCCGGCCATTACCGGCGAACAGGTCGGCTGCATCGGTGTTTCCGAAGTCGGTGCCGGCTCCGACGTCGCCGGTTTGAAAACCACCGCCCGCAAGGACGGCGACGATTACGTGATCAACGGCAGCAAGATGTGGATCACCAACTCGCCCAGCGCTGATTTCATCTGCCTGCTGGCCAACACGTCAGACGACAAACCGCACATCAACAAATCGCTGATCATGGTGCCGATGAACACGCCCGGCATCAGCCTCAGTTCGCATCTGGACAAGCTCGGCATGCGCAGTTCGGAAACTGCCCAGGTGTTTTTCGACAATGTGCGTGTGCCGCAGCGCAATCGCATCGGCCATGAAGGCGCCGGGTTCATGATGCAAATGCTGCAATTCCAGGAGGAACGCCTGTTTGGCGCGGCAAACATGATCAAGGGCCTGGAGTATTGCGTCGACAGCACCATCGAGTACTGCAAGGAACGCAAAACCTTCGGCAATGCGCTGATCGACAATCAAGTGATCCACTTCCGTCTGGCGGAGCTGCAAACCGAAATCGAATGCCTGCGGGCGCTGGTCTATCAGGCCACCGAGCAATACATCAAAGGCCAGGACGTCACCCGCCTGGCCTCCATGGCCAAGCTCAAGGCCGGGCGCCTGGGCCGGGAAGTCAGCGACAGCTGCCTGCAATATTGGGGCGGCATGGGCTTCATGTGGGACAACCCGGTGGCCCGCGCTTACCGCGACGTGCGGCTGGTGTCGATTGGCGGTGGCGCCGATGAAATCATGCTGGGGATCATCTGCAAACTCATGGGTATTCTGCCGGGGAAAAAGAAATGAGCACCTTGCCCGATTGCCAGACGCTGCTGTTGGAGTCACATAACGGCGTGCTGCACATCACCCTCAATCGCCCGGAAAGTCGCAATGCCATGAGTCTGCACATGGTCGCCGAACTGCGCGCGGTCCTTGCGGCGGTGCGTGATGATCGTACGGTTCGGGCCTTGGTGATCGGCGGTGCCGGCGGACATTTCTGTGCCGGTGGCGACATCAAGGACATGGCCAACGCACGCGCCCAAGGCCCAAACGCCTATCGCGAGTTGAACCGGGCGTTCGGCGCGCTGCTGCAAGAGGTGCAACACGCGCCTCAAGTGGTGATTACGGTGCTGCAAGGCGCGGTGTTGGGCGGTGGCTTGGGTCTGGCGTGTGTTAGTGACGTCGCCCTGGCCGATCACCTGGCGCAGTTCGGTTTGCCGGAAACCAGCCTTGGATTGCTGCCCGCGCAAATCGCCCCGTTTGTGGTCCAGCGCATCGGCCTGACCCAGGCCCGGCGCCTGGCGCTGACCGCCGCGCGTTTCGATGGTACACAGGCTCGGCGGATGGGCCTGGTGCACTTTGTCGAACATGATGCGCAAGCGCTGGCTGAACGCCTCGATGAAATCCTCGCCCATGTGCTGTGTTGTGCGCCGGGGGCGAATGCAACGACTAAAAAACTCTTGCTGGCAAGTGCCGGGCAACCGTCGGATGCGCTGCTGGATGACGCGGCGCAGTGGTTTAGCGAAGCGGTGACGGGGGCGGAAGGCATCGAAGGGACCATGGCTTTTGTGCAAAAAAGAAAACCGGGGTGGGCCACCTAAAAGCTTCGCGAGTAAACCCGCTCCCACATTCGAACGCAATTCAAATGTGGGAGCGGGCTTGCTCGCGAAGAGGCCATCACATCCACCGCAAATATCAAGGAAAGCCTTCATGCCCGGACTCAGAAAAATCCTGATCGCCAACCGCGGTGAAATCGCCTGCCGTATCCAGCGCACCGCCCAGGCCCTGGGCTATCGCACCGTCGCCATCTTCAGCGACGTCGACGCCGACGCCCTGCACGTGCAAATAGCCGACGAGGCCGTCAACATCGGCCCGGCCCCGGTGCAACAGTCTTACCTGAACATCCCGGCCATCATCGATGCCGCCCGGCGCACCGGTGCCGACGCGATCCACCCCGGCTACGGTTTCCTCTCGGAAAACGCCGGCTTCGCCCTTGCCTGCCGCGACGCTGGCATCACCTTCATCGGCCCCAGCCCCGAAGCCATTGAACTGATGGGCAGCAAACGCTTGTCGAAAATCGCCATGATCGACGCCGGTGTACCCTGCGTTAAGGGCTATCAAGGCGCCGAACAGGACGACGCAACCCTGAGTCGCGAGGCCGAACGCATTGGTTACCCACTGATGATCAAGGCCAGTGCCGGTGGGGGCGGACGTGGCATGCGCCTGGTGCAGGATGCCAGCCAGTTACTGGAACAACTGCGCACTGCACGCTCCGAAGCACAGCATGGTTTTGGCAGCGACGAACTGATCCTCGAACAAGCGTTGATCGACCCGCGTCATGTCGAAATCCAGCTGTTCGGCGATCAGCTCGGCAACCTGATCTACCTCGGCGAACGCGACTGTTCGATCCAGCGCCGTCATCAAAAAGTCATCGAAGAAGCGCCCTGCCCGGTGATGACCAGCGAATTGCGTCAGGCCATGGGCGAGGCCGCGCTCAAGGCCGGCCGAGCGGTGAATTACGTCGGCGCCGGCACGGTGGAATTTCTGCTGGATGCGCGGGGGCAGTTTTACTTTCTGGAGATGAACACCCGGCTGCAAGTGGAACACCCGGTGACCGAACTGATCACCGGGCTGGACCTGGTGGCCTGGCAATTACTCGTCGCCGAAGGGCAACCGCTGCCGTTGCGACAGGAGCAGGTTCAGCTCAACGGGCATGCCATGGAAGTGCGGTTGTACGCCGAAGATCCCGCTCAAGACTTTCTACCGCAGACCGGTCAAGTCACGGCGTGGGAACCGGCGTCGCACAACGGTGTGCGGATTGATTATGGCCTGATCGAAGGCCAGCACATCAGCCCGTTCTATGACCCGATGCTGGGCAAAATCATCGCCCACGGAGCAACCCGCGAAGAGGCTCGGCGCAAGTTGCTGCGCGCGGTGCAGGACAGCGTATTGCTGGGTGTACAAAGCAATCAGCGCCTGCTTGCCGGTCTGCTGCAACACCCGCAGTTCATCAGCGGCGATTTCAGCACCGGGTTCATCCCGACCTGCTTCGCTGACGACCCGTGCTTGCAGGCGCATGTCCCGAGCGTTGCTGAACTGGCCATCGCAGCGACGCTGTTCTATCAAGCGTCGGCCCAGGTTCACCCGGCACCACTGGCCGGCTGGCGCAACAATGCCAGCGTGCCCTTGCATTATCGCGTCGGTCTGAATGATCAGGACTGGGCGGTGGAACTGAACGCCATGCCTGACCGGTCGTTTCGGATTCAAGTCGCCGGGCAGTTGCTTGAGTTGAAGATCATCCGGTGCGACGGACTCTGGGCAACGCTACAAATCGACGGCATCCGCCAGCGTCATGCCTATCGACTCAAGGCCGGGCAGCTGTGGCTGTTCGCCCGCCCCGGCAGTTTGAAACTGCTGGATCGGACCCAGGCTGCGGTCAATAGCCAAGCCAGCGCCAGCTCCGGCACGCTCAAGGCACCGATGGACGGCGCCATCGTCGACGTACTGGTCAGTGAGGGCAGCATCGTTAGCAAAGGTCAGCTATTGGTGGTGCTCGAAGCCATGAAAATGGAGCATCCGCTCAAGTCGGGCATCGACGGCGTGCTCAAACGCTTGCAGGTTCAGGTCGGCGATCAGGTCAAAAATCGTCAGATTCTGTTGGAGGTCGAATAAGCCGCTAGGCGGATCCGCCGGGTTTGGCTACGCTCAAGCCCTATCAGGACGCGGATACCAGGAAACCTGCGATGCCTCACTGGCTGGTGATAGATCTGGAAGCCACCACCGATGAAGGTGGCTGGCCAGTCACTGAAATGGAAATCATCGAAATCGGTGCCACCCTGGTGGACCGCAAAGGTCGCGAGCTGGATCACTTCCAGCGTTTCGTGCGGCCGTTGCGTCGGCCCTTGCTGACACCGTTTTGCCGGGAGCTGACGCACATCACCCAAGGCAATATCGATACCGCGCAACCGCTGACCGAGGTTTGGCCGGCCTTCGAGCGTTGGCTTGGCCAGCACCACTCACGACTGGAGGGTTGGGCGAGCTGGGGCGACTACGATCGCAAACAGTTGGTTCAGGAATGGGAGCGCTTGCAACTCGACAGCGCCTTGAGCCGGGTGCCACACATGAACCTCAAGCAGCGCTTTGCCAAGGCCCGGCGCCTGGAGCGCCCGCTGGGGCTTAATGGCGCCTTGCAACTGGCGGGCATGCAATTCAACGGGCAGCAACACCGGGCGCTGGAAGATGCGCGCAATACAGCTCGCTTATTACCGCTGACTCTGCCCACCTAGAGTGGTGACGGCGCTCAAGGCCTTGTGCATACTGGCCGGCCCTTTTTAGCCCTTTTCGAGGAATCGCCCATGTTTAAAGTCAACGAGTACTTCGACGGCACCGTCAAGTCGATCGCCTTTGGCACCGCTGAAGGTCCTGCGACTATTGGCGTCATGGCTCCGGGCGAATACGAATTCGGCACCAGCCAACGTGAAATCATGCACGTGGTCAGCGGCGCCCTGACCGTCAAACTGCCTGACAACAACGACTGGGAAACCTTCGCGGCCGGCAGCCAGTTCAACGTGCCTGCCAACAGCAAGTTTCAACTGAAAGTGGCCGTCGACACCGCTTACCTGTGTGAATACCGCGGCTAAATCCCGGGTTTTCATAGCGATAAAAAAATGCCCGTGTCTTTGGACACGGGCATTTTTTATTCACTGCCTTTTATTCGAGGATCGTCACCGGCATCCCGACTTCAAGACAACCATTGCTGTCGTTGACGAGGTTCTGTCCAAACATCGCGCCGTCGGCCTCGGCACGGTATTTCTGCAACGTGGCCAGTGGCTCCCGATCATCGCTGCGCTCACCGGTTTGCGGATCGATGGTGGTCAGAATGCAGCGTGAGCAGGACTTGACCACCCGGAACTCGACATCGCCGATGCGAATACGCTTCCAGCTGTCTTCGGCATAGGCTTCGCTGCCCTCGATCACCAGGTTCGGTCGAAAGCGCAGCATTTCCAGGGGCCGTCCGACCTTTTGCGACAAATCTTGCAGTGACGCCTGCCCGATCAGCAACAATGGATAACCATCGGCGAACGCCACCTGATCATCGTCCTTGCCGTAACCGGCCTCGGTCATGCGCGCTCGATCAAGGGGAACCTGCACCAGACGGGTCGGTTTACCAACGAACTCACTGACCCAGGCGCCCGCCTCGTCACCGGCATCCGGCACGCGCAAGGAGTCGCGCCATAGGGTGACGCCACGCAGTTCAGCGTTACTGGAAGGCAACGCGATGTCGATCGGCGAGCGGCCCGGGGCGTTGAGGGTCAAGCCGCCATCAGCATTCCACAATGCCGACAGTTGGCTCAAAGATGCCACCGCCCGCTGAGTCAGGAAGCGTCCGCTCGCCTCATCCACCAGCATCCAGCGTCGATCACCGTCCAGGCCCAGTTTGTCGAGGCCGACTTGTGGCAAGGATTCGCCCTTGCCGGATTTCAACGGATAACGGTAAAGCGCGCTCAGACGCAACATAGCCAGCTCCCTGATGGTCAAAAGAGGCCACCCTATACGAGCTTTGTCACCGAATCAAAGGCTGACATGACTGCCAGCCAGCCGCACCGTCGTCAGGCCGGAACTTCGTCGAGCATCAGGCGCTGGCGCACCACGTCGACGAGTTTGTCCGGCTGGAATTTGGAGAGGAAGTTGTCGCAGCCGACTTTCTTCACCATCGAGTCGTTGAAGCTGCCCGACAGGGAGGTGTGCAGGACCACATAGAGGCCGCGCAATCTGGGGTCATTGCGGATTTCGGTGGTCAGGCGATAGCCGTCCATTTCCGGCATTTCTGCGTCGGTGAACACCATCAACAGCTTGTCCGTCATGGACACGCCCGTATCCGCCCAGGCCTTGAGCATGTTCAGCGCCTTCAGACCATCGCTGGCAATGTGCATTTTCACACCCAACTGGCCCAGGGTGTCGCGCAATTGCGACAGCGCGACATTGGAGTCATCCACCAACAGCACTTCACGGCCACGGGCGCGTTCCAGTACCGGATCGTCGAGTTTTTCGCGCGAGACCTTGGCGTTGTACGGCACGATTTCGGCCAGGACTTTCTCGACGTCGATGATTTCCACCAACTGATCATCGACCTTGCTGATCGCCGTGAGGTAATGCTGGCGACCGGCGCTGCTCGGCGGCGGCAGAATGGCTTCCCAGTTCATGTTGACGATGCGGTCGACACCGCCAACCAGGAACGCCTGCACCGAGCGATTGTACTCGGTGACGATGATCGTGCTGGTCGGGCTCGGGATCAGCGGACGCATGCCAATGGCTTGGGACAGGTCGATCACCGGCAACGTCTGGCCGCGCAAATTGACCACGCCGCAGACGAATGGATGGCGCTGGGGCATCAGGGTCAGCTTGGGCAGTTGCAGCACTTCCTGCACTTTGAAGACGTTGATCGCAAACAGTTGCCGGCCGGCCAGGCGAAACATGAGAATTTCCAGGCGATTCTCACCCACCAGTTGCGTGCGTTGGTCTACCGTGTCGAGAATGCCGGCCATTAATGACTCCTGGGCTTGTTCTGATTAATTCACTAAAGAGGGTTATCGGCTGTTGTTGCCAAATCTTGACCCTGAGACAAAATGCGACGATCGATCATTGATGTCACATTAACATCATGGTTTACTGCCTCTGCGATCCATCTGCTTTACTGCCTGTCGCGCGACTACGGTTTACACGTTAAGTTCCCCAGCGTAAGGGATTCCCCTAGTAACAATCAGGCCCAACCTGATATTCGCGATATCCAATAGCCATTAATGTGACGCCATTCTCATTGCATGAACGGAGTCAGGCTTTTGTGTGCGATCGCAGGTAAGTGGCCATCCACCCTCTCGAGTTCCCAAGCCTTCGCTCAGGCCTGCGGGAGCGCGATCTCATGCCGGCATGGCAACGTCGGGACGTTGAACGTCCTCATCGACATACGCGACATCCCCTCATTTGCCATGACGTTGTGGAGATAAGCATGCCGAACAAACCGAAGCAGTGGGCTCAGCGTTTACCGGAGTTTCTGGTCGAAGCGGAAACCCTCCTGGCCAAATCTGAGGAGTGCCTGAGCCATCTGCAATTGATCAGCAATGACAAGGACGCAATCGATTGCATGCTCAGCAGCCTGCTCAAGCTGGCGAGCCGGGCCGATGCTCTGGCGCTGGAAGCCGTGTCGGAATTTTCCCTGCATATTCACGGTTTGCTGAACCTCGCCCACACCCACATCGACCTGCATGAGCAAGCGTTGGGCGCTTTGAAGGATTGCTTTACATTGATGGCCTGGCAACTTGAACTCATCGATCAGACCACCGGGCAGCTTAGCCTGGATAACAGCGAACAGACGTCCCTGATCGAAGCCTTTGCGCTGCAGGTCGGGCAAAGTCATTTCCAGTTACCGGCCAATTCCAAACCGTTTACGCTCGTCTCCTATTCGGAACGGCAGGCTTGATCAGTCAGTCAACTTAACAGTGAGTATTCTTATAGCCATGTCGCTGCTCTATAAAATGAGAGGCTTCTGTCGTAATTGAATACTTCATACCTTTGCGCGACAACTCGAAATTAATCGTTACTTCCCCCTTCCATAGAACTTTTCGATAGAGAGCCTATCCATCCACGGCGTTATTTCCTGACTCTATGGCCACCGCTGGCAAACGCGACCAACGGTCTCTTAAGTGCTATTATGCCGACCATTAGTTGACGCCAATTAATGGCAAAGTGGCTTCAGATCAGTGCCGCCCGATAAAGGCTGTAGTTCGACTACTGAAAGCCCACTGTGCTCAGGACGAGACACTATTTCAGACAGAGACCCGTCAGCCACTATGGCCGGTCTGCCCGCAGCGAACATTCATTGGCTCCATCCGCTATGTACGCCAGCCTCAAGTCAGTCACCTCATGGCCACCTTCTCAGAAAAACGCTCGGCGGCTCACGCTATTGCTGTGCGCCTGTTCGGCACTTGGCAGCCTGCTGGTCTTCGGTCTCTCCACCCCCCTTGCACTGAGTTTATTGGCGGTCAATATCGCGGCACTGGCCAGCGTCTGGGTCCAGTACCGCCTCTCGAGTCAGTCGATAAAATTTGAACCGCAAGAACTGGCGGACCGCCTGTTGGAAGTTCAGGAAAATGAACGCCATCGCCTGAGTAGAGAATTGCACGACGATATTGGCCAGCTGCTGACCGCTGCAAAACTGCAAAGTGAATGGCTCAAACGTCGGATGCCTGATGAAATGCAGGGCCAGTGCTCGGTACTCTGCGACACATTGGAAGAAACCCTGACCAAGGTTCGTGACGTCTCGGCCATCCTTAATCCCAGGCAGTTGGCGAGTCTTGGGCTGGAAGCCAGTCTGCGTGCGCATCTGCTCAAAACCCTCGCCAACACCTCTGTGCACTGGAGCCTGGAATGCCATCAACGGTTGACCGGTGTACCGGAAGAAATGGCGGTGGCAGCCTTTCGAATCGTTCAGGAAGCAGTGACCAATATGTTGCGTCACGCTGGAGCGAAAAATCTTCTGGTGCGACTGCAACGCATGCCCCAAGGCCTGACACTATTGATCAACGACGACGGCCAGGGTTTCGCACCCGCGGTTGATCCCGGTCGAGAGGGCCAGCGCGGGATGGCCGGGATGCGGGAACGGATCGATCTGCTGGGCGGAACCCTGGCCGTGACCAGCGAGCCGGGTAAAGGCACGCAAATCGAAGCACTCTTCCCCTGGGCGCCGCGCGCGCTCGAACGGGCCAGTACGAATAAGGTTTTGCATTGACTTGTAATTTACTTCTGGTGGACGACCACTCGCTGATCAGGGCAGGCGTACGCGCCCTGGTGCTGGATATTCCCGGCTATGCAGTAGTTGGCGAGGCCAATGACGGCTCGCAGCTGCTCGACATGGTTGAGAAACTGGCTCCTGACATTGTTCTTCTGGATCTATCCATGAAGGAGACCAGCGGTCTTGAAGCCTTGCAGCGCCTCAAGCGGGTGCGCCCGAAAAGCAAGGTGCTGATCCTGTCGATGCACACCGACCCCGCGCTCATCATGCAAGCACTAGAGTCCGGCGCTCATGGCTATTTGCTTAAGGACACCACGGCCACGGAGCTGGAACATGCGCTGGATGCCCTGCGCAACAACGAACGCTACCTCAGCCCCGCCATCGCCCACACGGTCATCAATCAGGCGCTGATCCGGAACCAGAAACAGCCTCTGGAAACGCACGATTCCCATAACCTGACGGCACGGCAACTGGAAATCCTGCGACTGATTGTTCGCGGAAAATCAACCCGGGAAATCGCCAATGGCCTGGGCCTCAGTATCAAGACCGTTGAAACGCACCGCTCGCAGATCATGAAGCGCCTGCAGATCTACGATGTCGCCGGCCTTGTCCTGTTTGCCGTACGCGAGCAAATTATCAGCCTGGACGATTAGCTGGCCGCGATGCACTCAGCAGCGGTGAATTCTCTGGCAAATGCACGCGCAATACCCCGGCACGCGCCGTAAAACGCAAGTTGTCGCCCTCAAGAGGTTCGCCATCAAGGTTTATGTGCAGACCTTCCGAAGCCTTGATCTCGACCCAAGGCAAACGAGCGCGTACAAACATGTTGTCGATGCCAAAGCCATCGGTTAGCAGGCTTTTCAAGGTACCGACCACTTCCTGCGGCGCCGGTAAAATACTGATATCCAGCAGACCATCGTCAGCCAGCGCCTCCGGACATAGCGCATGCCCACCTCCCGCCTGCCGACCATTGCCGATCCCGAGCGCCAACAGCTCGCCGCGCCAATGAAAGTCCGGCCCCTGCAACTCACCATAAGCCGCATGCAACTCGCTGAAGCGAGATAAGCCGGTAAACAGATACGCGGCGCCGCCGAGGACGTTTTTCAAATCTTCCGACGTATTGGCCGTGACCTGACTGCCGAAACCGCCCGTGGCCATGTTCAGAAAGACCTGCCCTCCTACTTCTCCCAGATCGATAGCGTGTGGGGCAACTTCCAGAAGATCCAGTGCCAGCGCTGGCGCCAGAGGCACTCCAGCCGCGCGAGCAAAATCATTGGCCGTGCCCAATGGCATCAAGACGAGGCTGGCCTGATTCGGGTGCGCCGCCAGGGCTTCGGCGATATCGCGCAACGTGCCATCGCCGCCACCGGCAATCAGTTGCGTGTAGCCGGCGCTCAGCGCTTCTTCCACTAATCGCTGCGCGTCCCCCGCTTCCCAGGTCAGCCGGACGGCCAGTGTCCACCCCTGCGTGCGCTTGCCTTCGACGGCCGCGCGGACCTCTTCGTTGAGTGCCTGCTTGCCATGCAGAATCAACAGCGCCTTGCGCTCACTCATTGTTGTAGCTCCTGATTGGAATTCATTCAGGAGATGTTGACCTCACAGCCCCCTATAAAGGTCGCACGATGTTGAGATTTTTTGAGGCGTGCAGGCTGCAGTCCTACAGCTCGGGATATTTTCTTACGTTATATAAGGAATCGGCTTAATTGACCCGCCAGGGCGAATGGTTCACCTTGATTTCGGCGGCTATCCGTCACCAAAAGCAACTACACAGGGATGTGCAAGCAATGAGTGGACCCGCACCAAAGGTTACAAATGCAAATTATATGAGCTTCGGCTATTCGAAGGGTATGGATGCAAGGAGCGTCTTTCTCCATGCAAACTCATGACATCAAGTTGCCCCCCTCTCCGGTAAAGCCGTTCTCGGAAAATCGCGCCAATCATCAGGCTGAATTCAACAACAACGTAAAACCCGCCGCAGGAGTTGACATGGAACCTCGCGTCATTGAACTGGAGACTCATCTGAAATACATCCGAAGAGACATGGATGAAGTGCGCAATGACGTCAAATCCATCAAACACAGACTTGCCTATTCAGCAGGCGGAGCAGCGGTCGTCCTCGGCCTGTTGGGTTGGGTTGCCAACAGCCGCTTTGATCAGGTCGTGACACTTCTGGTTCGTTAAGCGTTAGTCAGACACGCAAGACCCGGCGCTTTCCCGGGCTTGCGGCAACTGCGCTCCATGCGTCAGTTCAGAACTTCGCTCAGAGGAATGAACACTACATAATCACCCTCGATCAACGTGCGATCTTCCAACACTTCAACCAGGCCATCAGCCCAGGCTGCACTGCGAAGTACGCCGGAGCTCTGATTTTTGTAAATGATCGCCCGACCATTCTCCAGGCGTCCACGCAAGTACTCTCGTCGATTGCCAGCCTTCGGCCAGACGAACCCGGCCGGCACCTGAAACTTCAGTGGTTCAACCTTTTTTACACCCTGACGGCGCAAAAGGTAGGGCCTTGCCAACAACGCAAAAGTGACCAGCGTCGACGCCGGGTTGCCGGGCAAACCAATCACGGGCACCCCGCGAAAATACCCGAAGGTCAGCGGCTTGCCAGGTTTGATAGCGAGTTTCCAAAGCGTCAACTCGCCCGCTTCGCGCAAGGCCATGCCGAGGAAATCGGCTTCGCCCACCGACACTCCGCCCGTAGAGAGGATCAGATCAACATCCTTCAACTCACCCAGGCGAGCACGAGTGGTCTCCAGATCATCTGGAAGAATACCGGCATCGACGACTTCACAACCCAGGCGTAGTAACCAACTGCACAGCAACACGCGATTGCTGTTGTAGATTTGTCCCGGACCCAAGGCTTGGCCTGGCTCAACCAATTCATCTCCAGTTGAAAGAACCGCAACACGCACTTTGCGAACAACGTCCAGTTCTGCGCAGCCCAGCGATGCCGCCAAACCCTGTTCGATTGCTCCAAGGCGCGTACCGGCCGGCAAAACCAGCTCGCCCACCGTTGTCTCCTGACCTTGTGGTCGGATGTTTTGACCAGGGGTCATGGGCTCGATGAAACATACTCGATCATCCGCCTGAACCTCGGCATTTTCCTGCATCTCGACACAGTCGGCGCCCGCGGGCACAGGTGCACCGGTAAAGATTCGAGCACACGTACCTGGCTTCATCGGCTCAGGTGCCTGACCTGCAAATATCTTCTGGCTGACCACCAACGGCTCGCCCGTCCAATCAGCGATACACAGGGCGTAGCCGTCCATAGCGCTGTTTGGCCAAGGCGGCAGATCAAGGGTCGACACCAGGTCATCGGCGAGAACGCGCCCCTGAACCTGCGCCAGCGGCAAACGTTCACGCTCGCGAATAGAAGAGGCCTCTGCCATCTCCAGCAGACGCGCCAGCGCCACCTCGACCGGCATCAGGCTGCCGGTTTTACCTGGCTTACCCACGGGATTCACAGGGTGCTGCCTGCTTCAAATGAGCCACGAAATTGCAGGGGCGGTGCCGTGAATCCAGTTGTTCGGCGAGAATGCCATCCCAGCCAGTGCGCACGGCATTGGTCGATCCTGGCAAGCAGCAGACCAGCGTACCGTTGGCCAAACCGGCCAACGCCCGGGACTGGACGGTCGAGGTGCCGATGTCAGCAACAGAAATCTGCCGGAATAACTCACCAAAACCATCGACCTGCTTGTCCAACAGACAACTCACCGCCTCTGGTGTGCTGTCGCGCCCGGTAAACCCGGTACCGCCAGTGATCAGAACCACCTGCACCACCTCATCGGCAATCCAGTGAGCGACTTGCGCGCGGATTTTGTAGAGATCATCTTTAAGCAACACCCGAGCGGCCAGGTTGTGGCCAGCAGCGCTCAAGCGGTCGACAAAAACCTGGCCTGACGTATCGGTTTCCAGGGTTCGGGTATCACTGACTGTCAGCACCGCAATGTTAAGCGGCGCGAAAGGTACATCGGCCTTGGCTTTCATAGGCTCGTCCAGTTGTAGGAAAAACAGCTCGGTGTTATATCACAGCGCTTCACTTTTTCAGCGCCTCCATGGAGACCTGCCATGACCTCGAACCCGGCATTGCCACCCTGCTCCATTCTGCTCCTGGCAGGCGGTCGCGGCCAACGCATGGGCGGTCAGGACAAGGGTTTACTGGAATGGCACGGCAAGCCGCTGATCGCGCACCTGCATGACAAGACCCGCGACCTGAGCGATGACTTGATCATCTCGTGCAACAGAAACATGGAAAAATACGCGCCTTACGCTGATCAGTTGGTCCATGACGACGAGGGCGATTTCCCTGGCCCCCTCGCCGGAATTCGCGCAGGGCTCAAGGCCGCCCGCCATCCTCTTCTGCTGGTATTGCCGTGCGACGTCCCCCGCATCAATGCCGCCCTGCTCCACAGCATGCGCGAAACCGCCAGCCAGCATCCGGACAAACCGCTGATGCTGCGCCAAGGCGCACATTGGGAACCGTTGCTGTGCGTTATCCCTGTAGCACTCTGCGCCGCATTCGACACGGCATGGAATGAAGGTGAACGCAGCCCTGGGCGCATCATGCGCAAACTGGAGGCAACCGCCCTGCAATGCGCAGACGACGACCCTCGACTGGCCAACCTAAACACCCCGGAATTGTTACGCGCGCATACCGTGTCAGAATGACACTAGCCAAGGAACTTGCGTGCGTTGTGTACGTCTACAAGCTCAGTAACCAAAAGAATTTTTATTCGGAGAAACACTCATGACCCATCGGACCCTCGCCACTCTCATGCTCGCAGCAGGCCTCGCGACCTTGGCGGGCTGCGCATCGCCGACAGTGATCACCTTGAATGACGGCCGTGAAATCCAGGCAGTCGACTCGCCAAAGTACGATGAAAAATCGGGCTTCTACGAATTCGAACAGCTGGATGGCAAGGAAACACGCATCAACAAGGATCAGGTTCGTACCGTTAAAGAGTTGTAATCGTTACTGCACCTGCCAGATAAGACAAAGCCCGCTTGACGCGGGCTTTTTCGTGGCCGGGATTTTTTCACCACTGCAAGGTGAGAGTGCTTTCAAACGCTCTTTCCTGGCCGGTGACCGGATCCACAAACCGCAATCCCTGCGCGAGCAGTTTCAGCGGATTGGCATAGTCATCTTCAACGCCCTTGAGCACCTGCGGGTAAAACGGGTCGTTACAGATACTGGCGCCCAGCGCCGTCATGTGCACGCGCAATTGATGTTTCTTGCCCGTCACCGGGTGAAGCGCATACCGCCAGAGATGACCGTTCTTTTCCCGAACATCGACTGCTGTCTCGGTATTGCTGATACCCGGACCTTCCTGCATGCGGAAAAACGGCTCGCCATCGATGAGCCGGCTTTTATGCACCAATGGAAAGGTCAGATCAGGCAATGCAGGAGCAATTGCCTCGTAGTATTTTTCAATCTGCCGTGTCGGAAACAACGACTGATACGCAGATCGGCTCTGCGGGTTGGCGGAAAACAGCACTAGCCCCGCGGTATGCCGGTCAATGCGATGCAACGGCACCAGGTGTGGGTTATCCAGACGACGGATCAATCTTCTCAGTAATGTTTGTTCAACGTACTCGCCTGCCGGAGTTACCGGCAAAAAATGCGGTTTGTCAGCGACCACCAGATGCTCATCGGCATAGAGGATCGACTCGACCACCGGGATCGGCTTTTCGTCCGCAACCTCACGGAAATAATGAATCCGCAGCCCTTCCTTGTACGGCAGATCCAGCGCGATCGGCATTCCGTGCCCGTCGAGCACGCGACCGCGGGCCACCCTGTCCAGCCATTGTTCACGACCGATAGCGCTGAAATGCTCGCACAGGCAATCGATAACGGTCAGCCACGAACCCGGCGGCAAGTAGAGTGTGCTGGCCTGGTTGTGTGCGGCAGAAAAAGATGAAGTGGACATACGAACGCTCTGACCCTCAATACAGGGCGGCATTATCCAACAGTGGCCGGGTCGAACCTAGCAGAGAATCCTCATGCGGGAATCTGCGTGCGCGCTGCTGCTTCGGTGAATTCCTTGAGCCAGCGCAACACATCGACGGCTTCCCAGCGAGCCGGGTCGTAAAGTGCGTACAACAACCCCTGATAGCCCACGACATCCAGCTGCCGGTGGTAACCCGCACGCTGAAACAGCGCTTCGATCTCGGCAAAACAGGTGTTGAAATGCAGTTTGTTAAAAGGCGTTTTTCCTTCCGTCACCAGACCGTCCAGACGCAATTCGAGGACAGCCTCGCGCACAACATCGACCGACATCCGGTTTACGCTGTTCTTCAATTGTTCGACATTGACCACGATTCATCCCTCTCACGCCTGGAACTGCCTCCGCCCCTCCGGAAACCGGGGACGGTAAGCAGCACTACGAATAACTGTATGCGCATACAGTATCCGAAGAGCATCGGTTAAGCCAAGGGGATCAGTCGCAAAGTTCGACAGACGGGACCATCGCCAGCACAAAAACCGCTTAACGCAAGAACGCCACCACCTCGTCGGCACTGAATGGCCAACCGAGTTCCGCGCCGGTATCAACTCGTCGCAGGACCGGAATGCGCAGACTGTAGGCGGCGAACCAGGTTTCATCATCAGCAATATCTACCAGCTCGACCAGCAGACCGTGCTCAACCAACGGCATCAGCTCGGCTTCGGCCACTTCACAGAGATGGCACCCCAGGGTGCTGAACAGCTGACATTCAGGAGGCATGAGCGCTCAACCGAAAAAAAGTTAAGTAACTATTCTAGGCCTGCCCTGAAAAGCCGTCGAGCCGTCGAATGTTCTGCCCGGCCTCATGAATCGCCATGATGGCTGAATAACCCTGACGCAAATCAGTCGTCGTTTGTGCCATTTGAGCAATGCTCACGTTTTTTTTGCTTCTACGCTTGAGTAGCCAGCGTCTGTCAGCGGAGCTTTTTGTGTTTGCCAATCTCTTGATTATTCTCGTTTCCTCTCTAGTGGTCATAGCGTTGTTCCAGCGCCTGCGATTGCCCCCGGTCCTCGGCTACCTGTGCGTGGGGCTAATGATTGGCCCGACCGCGTTCAATTGGGTAGATGAGAGCGAAGGGTTACCACACCTTGCCGAGCTGGGTGTAGTGTTCCTGCTGTTCTCCCTCGGTCTTGAGTTTTCCCTGACGAAAATGATCGCACTGCGACATGTGGTGTTCGGTCTTGGCAGTTTGCAAGTGCTGGCCTGCGGGCTGTTGTTGGGTGTTTTGCTGATGTTGTTCGGGATGCCGGTCACTCCCGCGCTGTTGCTGGGCGCGGGGCTGGCTCTATCGTCCACGGCCATCGTCAGCAAGGAGCTGACCAGCCTTGGCGAAATTTTCAGCAGTCATGGCCAGAATGCTATTGCCGTTTTGCTGTTCCAGGACGTGGTGGCCGTCTTGCTGTTGACGCTTGTGCCCGTGTTCGCCGGCAACAGTGATCAGGCCTGGTATTGGGCGCTGCCCCTAACCCTGATAAAAACCGTGGTCTTGTTCGGCGGGTTGCTATTGGCCAGTCGCTGGTTGTTGCCAAGACTGTTCCATGAAGTCGCCGCTGCTCGTTCCGCCGAACTTTTCGTATTGCTGGCGCTGGTGATTGTCCTGCTGACCGCCTGGCTGACTCATTTACTGGGTCTTTCCCCTGCCCTGGGCGCGTTTCTCGCTGGCATGTTGCTGGGTGAAAGTCATTACCGACATCAGGTCGAGGCCGATATCCGCCCGTTTCGAGACATTCTGCTCGGGTTGTTCTTCGTCACCATCGGCATGCTGATCGACTTGAATCTGTTCGCCAGCCACACGCTGCTGATTCTTGGTCTGACCCTGGGATTGCTGCTGATCAAGGGCACCGTGGTGGCGCTACTGGTCAAATGGCGTGGCAGCGATAGCGAAACCGCCTGGCGCAGTGGACTGGCATTGGCTCAGGGAGGTGAGTTCTGCTTTGCACTGATGGCGCAGATGCAGCAAAGCGACCTGATGCCCGCGCAACTCGGCGGCATGCTGCTGGCTGCGACGTTCTGTTCGATGCTGGTCACGCCACTGCTGCTGCGCGCGGCCCCGTCTATCGCAAATCGTCTGCATCGCAAATCCAACAAGGAGGCACAACTTGAAGAGATCAGCGCGCTGAACGCAGATCTGGACAAGCATGTGGTCATCTGTGGTTACGGGCGCGTCGGCCAGTCCATCGGGCGCTGCCTGACTCATCAGCAACAACCTTACATTGCGCTGGACCACGATCCGGTCAGGGTCGAGGAAGCGGCCGTCAGCGAAAGCAGCGTGCACTATGGAGACTCGCGTCGAGGTGAATTACTGCTTGCCGTCGGACTGGCGCGCGCCAGGTTGCTGGTGATCGCCGTGGACCAACCTGACATCGCGCTGGAGATCCTCAAGGAGGCTCGCCGGATCAATTCAAAAGTGCCTATTCTGGTTCGTACCCGCGATGACAGCCAACTGGCCGAACTCAAAGAAGCCGGTGCCAACGAAGTCGTACCCGAGTTGCTGGAGTCCAGCCTGATGCTCGCCTCCCATGCACTGATCATGCTGGGACTGCCCGCCCATCAGGTACAGGAGCGGGCCGATCAGATCCGGCATGATCGCTATCGGATGCTCCACGATTTTTATCCCGGAGCTGAAGATGCAGAAAATTGATTCAGTCCTGACTGACGGCGCCGATCTTATGCACCGACAAATCCGCGCCGTAGTACTCCTCTTCCTGGCTCAAGCGCAATCCATGAAACGCCTTGATCGTTCCATACACCGTAAAACCACCGGCCAGCGCCACGACGACCCCCAGCGAGGTGCCAATCAACTGGCTGATCAGACTCACCCCACCCAAGCCGCCCAAGGTGGTCTGGCCAAAAATGCCGCACGCAATCCCGCCCCACACGCCACACAGACCGTGCAAAGGCCACACCCCCAGCACATCGTCGATACGCCATTTGCCCTGCGCCGCGGTAAAGCACCAGACAAACAGTGCCCCGGCGATGGCGCCGGTTACCAATGCGCCCACCGGGTGCATCAGGTCGGAGCCGGCGCAAATGGCCACAAGCCCGGCCAAGGGGCCGTTGTGCAGAAAGCCGGGGTCGTTGCGCCCGACAATCAGTGCCGCCACGGTGCCACCGACCATGGCCATCAACGAGTTCACCGCCACCAGTCCGCTCACGCCTTGCAGGGTCTGGGCGCTCATGACGTTGAAGCCAAACCAGCCAACAATCAGGATCCACGAACCCAAGGCAAGAAAGGGAATGCTCGACGGAGCAAATGCCACCAGGCGTCCGTCGCGATAGCGTCCTTGTCGCGGCCCGAGCAACAACACCGCCGCAAGGGCCAGCCAGCCGCCCATGGCATGCACCACCACAGAACCGGCAAAGTCATGGAAGCTGGCGCCGAATCGCGCCAGCAACCAGGCCTGCAAACCATAATTACCGTTCCAGATCATCCCTTCGAAAAAGGGATAGATGAACGCCACGATCAGCGCAGTCGCGCACAATTGCGGGACGAACCGGGCACGCTCGGCAATACCGCCGGAAATGATCGCCGGGATGGCGGCTGCAAAGGTCAGCAGGAAAAAGAATTTCACCAATCCATAACCATGGTCGGCATTGATCACTGCCGCCGGTTGCAGGAACGTCACTCCGTAGGAAATCCAATAGCCTATAAAGAAGTAGGCCAAAGTCGAAATGGCGAAGTCGCTGAGAATCTTCGACAAGGCGTTGACCTGGTTCTTTTGCCGAACCGTGCCAACCTCAAGAAAGGCGAAACCGGCGTGCATGGCCAACACCATGACGGCGCCAATAAGGATGAACAATGTATTGGAGCTGTGGACCAGACTGTCGACAGCGCTTTGCAGATTTTCCATGGATTGGCAGACCTTAAGACTGAAAAAAAGCACCAAAGCAGTTCGCGCAAAGCATCGACGCACCAAGTTGCAGCTTCTGTGGATCGAATGACTGATCTCCATGAACCGCTTTGGCGCATCAGAGCGAAGTCGTCGCGCGAGTTTTTATTGTTTGAATCGAGACTTTTTTGAAATCATGCCCGGCAACAGCGCATCGGCGCCGGCAAACGCACCACGACACAGCAAAAGTTGTACCAGTCATTTGTACTGAACCTTCGCGCAAGGCTCATACTCGAACCCATCAGAAGCCCTTTACGGAGATCTACCCATGGCCAGCATCAAGGCAAAGACTGCTCAAGAAATCCTGATGAACGATTTTCAGTCCCTCGTCAGCGACACCGAACGGTTGCTGGAGCACACCGCGACCCTGGCGGGCGATCAGGCGGATGAGCTGCGCAACCAGATCCACGACAGTCTGTTGCGTGCCCGGGAAACCCTGAAGCTGACCGAAGACTCGTTACGCGAACGCGGTCAGGCCGCCGTCACCGCGACGGAAGATTACGTGCAGGCCAACCCATGGCAATCGGTCGGGATCGCCGCCGGGGTAGGCTTCCTCATTGGCCTGCTGGCTTCTCGGCGCTGATATGTCTATCGGCGAATCCGGCTCGTCGGCGACGGGCACAAGCGCTTCATCGCGGCGCCTGGGCGCTGCGTTTCTCGGACTGTTGCACAGCCATGTCGAACTGTTCGGCATCGAGTTGCAGGAACAAAAAGCGCGCACTGTAAGCCTGCTGCTTTTTGCAGGCCTGGCACTGGTCTTTGCATTGCTATTGCTGGTGGGGTTGTCGACCCTGGTGTTGATTGTTTTTTGGGACACCTATCGCCTGGCCGCCATCATCGGGCTCTGCGTCTTCTATACCCTTGCCGCGATTTTCTGTGGATTGCGCTTGAAAGCAGCGGTCTTCGATGAGTCCTCGCCCTTCCATGGCACCCTGGAAGAATTGGCCAACGATCGGGAGCGCCTGCTGCCATGAGCCTGCCTCAACTGCCCAATAACAGCTCGCGCGCGGAAATGCGCAAGGCGCTGATTCGCCTGCGCATGGAAATGCATCGTCAGGAAATCCGCCTCGAATCCCGGGAACTGCTGCAGCCCTTGCAGCGAATTCGCGGAATGAAGCAAGACCTGCAGGACGGTTTTGGCATCAAGCACGCCCCGCTCTGGGGCGTGGCGGCCGTCACTTTGCTCGGCTTTCTGACCGGCAAGAGTACGCGCAACGGCGGCACCAGTAGCCTGACTCGCCTGATTCGTCTGGGCACCAGCCTGGGGCCCTTGATCAAGCTGGTTCTGCAAAGCAATTCGCGCAAAGACTAAATCGCCACTATCTGGCTGCATTCTTGCACTACCAGCGGAATGAACCTCTCTATCGAGGGGTTCAACCCTGCATGCCTACCCGGTAAACAGGCGTTATCCAAAAACAAGACCCTAACCAAGGAGGCCTCGTGATCGACGGGCAACCGCTCGCCTGCTTTCAACCCTTCATCGATACCGCCACCGGCCGTATCGCCGGCGTCGAGGCTTTGGGCCGACTGCAACAAGCCGACGGTCAACTGGCGTCGGTAGGTCCGCTGTTTGCTGACCCGAGAACACCGGCCATCGCGCTGCGGCGTCTGGATCGCCAGATCCGCGACAACGCGCTGAGTCGCTTGCATGAAGCGCCCTCGGACTGGTTTCTAAGCCTGAACATTTCCCCGCGCTGGATCAATCGGCTGCGACCGAATCAAGCGTTGCCAAGCCTCAAACAACTTTGCAGGCACAACGTCGACCCGCAACGTATCGTCTTCGAAATCACTGAACTGGGCGGCGACATTCAGCGCCTGGCTGACGTCGTGGCGCGCTACCGAGAGGCTGGCGCACGAATCGCCATTGATGATTTCGGCGCAGGGTATTCTCAACTCGATCGCGTACTGGCCCTGCAACCGGACATTCTCAAACTCGACATGCGCTTGTTCCAGGCGGCGGCATTGGGCGGTCCAAGCAGCGATGTGGTGAAGGCACTGGCACAGATGGCCGAAAAAACCGGTTGCTGGATCATCACCGAAGGGGTGGAAACAGAAGCTCAATTAAGTTTTGCCCTGGAGTGCGGCTCCCGGTATGTGCAGGGTTTTCTGTTTGCCAGGGCGCAAGCCGAGTTCTTTGCCGCTGACGCGTTTGTCGAGCGCTTCGCGCAACTGCGTCAACGCTATGTTCAACAGAAACTGGCTGAACGCGGTCGACTGATGGTCATGCGCCAGCAACTCGGCGAACTGATGTCCCTATTGCAGGCATGGGCTCAGGCCCACGCTCCACTCAGCGCCCTGCCCCACATGGACGCATTCCCCTGGTTGTTGCGTTTCTATCAATGCGATCGCCACGGAACGCAACTGACGCCCAACCTTGAATGGCGAAACAACGGTTGGGCGTCGGACAACCGTTACCTGGGCCACAACTGGTCATGGCGTCCGTATTTCTATCACTTGCTGGCAGAGGGTTGGGACGAGCGTCGGCTCACGCTGTCGAGCACTTACCGCGATGCCACCAGCAATCAGTACTGTCTCACCGCCGGGCAGTTTTTCGACAATGGTGAGCGACTGCTGCTCATCGACATCGACGCCGTCGGGCTCTAGGCTAAGGCATCAGTCATTTGACGGAGAGACCAGCCTTGGATTGGCAAACCCTGCTTACCCGCGAACGCCTCGGAAAACCGCTGCACAGCCCGGAAGAACTCGGCCGCAGTCCTTTCCACAAAGACCATGACCGCATTATTTTCTCAGGTGCCTTTCGCCGGCTGGGACGCAAGACCCAAGTCCATCCGGTCACCAGTAACGATCACATCCACACGCGCCTGACCCACTCGCTGGAAGTCAGTTGCGTCGGGCGCTCGTTGGGCATGCGCGTCGGTGAAACCATCCGCAGCGCTTTGCCAGACTGGTGCGAACCCAGTGACTTGGGGATGGTGGTGCAGTCGGCCTGCCTGGCCCATGACATCGGCAATCCACCCTTCGGCCACTCCGGCGAAGACGCCATCCGTCACTGGTTCCAACAGGCCGCGGGCCGCGGCTGGCTGGACGACATGAGCGAAGTTGAACGTAATGACTTCCTGAATTTTGAAGGCAATGCCCAAGGCTTCCGCGTTCTCACTCAATTGGAATACCACCAGTTCGACGGTGGCACACGGCTGACTTACGCCACGCTGGGCACGTACCTGAAGTATCCCTGGACGGCGAAGCACGCTGATTCGCTGGGGTACAAGAAGCACAAGTTCGGCTGTTATCAGAGCGAACTGCCGCTGCTCGAGCAGATCGCTCATAAACTCGGCCTGCCACAACTGGAGGAACAACGCTGGGCACGCCATCCATTGGTTTATCTGATGGAAGCGGCCGATGACATCTGCTACGCGCTCATCGACTTGGAAGACGGCCTGGAAATGGAGTTGCTGGAGTACGCCGAAGTCGAGTCCTTGCTGCTCAATCTGGTGGGTGACGATCTGCCGGAAACCTATCGTCAACTGGGTCCGCTGGATTCGCGCCGACGCAAACTGGCCATCTTGCGGGGCAAAGCCATCGAACACCTGACCAATGCAGCGGCCCGGGCCTTCGTCGAACAACAAGATGCCCTGCTGGCCGGTACACTGCCCGGCGATTTGGTGGAGCACATGCATGGCCCTGCCAAGCGCTGTGTCTTGAACGCCAAAGACATGGCCAGAAAAAAAATCTTTCAGGACAAGCGCAAAACACTGCATGAAATCGGCGCCTATACCACGCTGGAGATTCTACTGAACGCTTTCTGCGGCGCGGCACTGGAACAACACAACGGTCGGACGCCGTCGTTCAAAAGTCGCCGCATCTTGGACTTGCTGGGCAACAATGCACCCGATCCTCGCGGGCCTCTGCACACTTCATTCCTGCGCATGATCGACTTCATCGCCGGCATGACCGACAGCTATGCCAGTGAAATGGCCCTGGAAATGACCGGTCGCTCAAGCCGCTGACGCATCCGACCCGACCTGCTGTTCAGATTGTCCGAACGCGGGTCGGGGGCTGGAATGATCAGACAATACATTCAAGTAGTCTGACATCCGGCGAAACCGGATAAACTCATAAACTGCCGGGCATCAAGGTCTACCGTTGCCTCGTTACTTAATAAAACGATTGAAACAATCAGACTTTATAAACTAATTGACCCTGACTTCCTCCTAAAAAACTATCACTCAACAATCAACTTGCCCCCTACAACACCTCTATTGATCCTCATTCAAAACCGAACTGGAACGTAGTCCTATTCTTCTTCAGTTGTAGGAATTGTCCTATATCACTGCTATCGACCTGTCAGTTCATGCGCCCCCTGAACTATCTGAGCTAAGGTGCGCGCTTTATTTGAGCTCGCATGGGATCTGATTATGAACTCCGTTTTTATTGTCGACGATCACCCCGTTATCCGTCTTGCCGTCCGAATGTTGCTCGAACATGAGGGTTATAAAGTCGTCGGCGAAACGGATAACGGGGTCGACGCCATGCAGATGGTTCGCGAATGCATGCCAGACCTGGTTATTCTCGACATCAGCATTCCCAAGCTGGATGGACTGGAAGTGCTATCCCGTTTTAATGCCATGTGTACGCCGTTAAAAACCCTGGTTTTAACGGCCCAGTGCCCAACCTTGTTCGGTATTCGCTGCATGCAGTCCGGCGCGTCGGGATATGTCTGCAAACAGGAAGACCTCAGTGAACTGGTGAGTGCAATCAAAGCGGTGCTCTCAGGCTACAACTATTTTCCCAGCCAGGCGCTGAACCCCGTCCGTAGCGATGACACGCGATACGCCGACCTTGAACTCTTCAAGTCAGTCAATGATCGGGAATTGATGGTATTGCAACTGTTTGCACAAGGCCGCACCAACAAGGAAATTGCCAAGGGCATGTTCCTGAGCAACAAGACCGTCAGCACCTATAAAAAGCGCTTGATGCAAAAACTCAAAGCCAAATCACTGGTTGAACTTATCGATATGGCAAAACGCAACGCCTTAGTGTGAGAGACCGGATGCCCAGTCGTTTAAAGGATTATCTGATACTGATTACCGCAGGCTTAAGCCTGAGCACCTCAGTGTCTGCGACATACTCCGCCAGCGAACATTTCTCCCTGCTCAGTCGCTCAATGGTCGGGCACATGGAAGTACAACTGGATACATCACAGCGACAATGGATCACAAACAAACGTGAATTGATTCTGGGCACCTCAGCCCCCGATTATCCGCCCTTCGACCTGACCAGCAGCGGCAGCGACTATGAAGGGTTCACCGCCGATTACGCGGGCATACTGGGTAAAGCGACCGGCCTGCCAGTCAAGGTTCAGCGCTACACATCCCGAGAAGATGCCATTGACGCGCTGGAAAACGGCGAGGTCGACATGCTGGGCAGCGCTAACGGCTTTGAGGCACGTAACGCCGACATTGTGCTGACGACACCTTATGCCGCGGATCAACCGGTCCTGGTGACGCGGGAAGGAGAAACCCGATCCCTGTCCGATGGACTGGCCGGATTGCGGTTGAGCATGGTGTACCACTATCTACCGATGGAAGAAGTCAAATCCCTGTATCCAAAGGCGATCATCACGGTTTACCCGTCTTACCAGAATGCAATAAACGCGGTCGCGTTCGATCAGGCTGATGTCTTTCTCGGTGACACCATTTCAACCCACTACCTGATCAACAAGGGTTACCTGAACAACGTCCGGATGGCCAACTTCGGTAAACACGAAGTTCACGGCTTCAGTTTTGCCGTGCACCGTAACAACCCGGAACTGCTTGGGATCATCAACACGATACTGAAAGCCACGCCCACCCATGAGCGGGAGGATATCGCCAAACGCTGGAGTGCAGGCAGTGACATTCTTCTCACCGATCACAAACTGCAACTTACTACTCGCGAAGAACGCTGGTTGGCGCAACATCCGGTGGTTCGCGTGGTGGTCAATGAGGCGTTTGCGCCGCTGACGTTTTTTGATAACGACGGCAACTTTCGGGGTGTCGCTGCCGATCTGCTCGAACTGATCAGATTGCGCACCGGTTTGCGCTTCGAGATCCATCGCAGCCGAAGCGATGAAGAGATGATCGAGCGCATCATTCAGACTCAGGCCGATCTGATTGCCGCCCTGCTGCCCAGCGCGCACCGTGAAATGCTGTTGAATTTCAGCCGTCCTTATCTGGAAAACTCTTTTGTCCTGCTGACCCGCAAAGTGACCGGCAGTCCGAACGACCTCACGCAGTTTTCGGGTAAACGCCTGACGATTGCTCAGGGTAATCCGATGGTGGATTACCTGCGTCGCGAGTACCCGAACCTCACTCTGATCGAAACCCCGGACACTTTCAGTGCCGTGCAACGGGTGGCAGAGGGCAAGGCTGAAGGCTCCGTAACCTCGCTGGTGATCGCCAACTACTTCATCTCATCCAGAGTCTTCGAACAGACACTTCAGATCAGTTCCACCGTTGGCACGCAACAGGCTGCGTTCTCCCTGGCGACAGGGCGTGATGCCAAGGAACTGAGCGCCATCCTCGACAAGGCATTGCTGAGCATTACTCCGCAAGAGCTGGGCATTATCAACAGTCGCTGGCGAGGTTACTCCTCGACGTCGCAAAACACCTGGCGCAACTATCACCGGCTGTTCTATCAGGGGGTCATTGGGGTTGGCGTGTTATTGCTGATCTCTGTGGCCTGGAATGCTTACATGCGTCGACAGATCAAACAGCGTCAGGCGGCCGAGCTCGCGCTGAATGACCAGCTTGAGTTCATGCGTTCTCTGGTCAACGGCACACCGCATCCGATCTACGTACGGGACCGCCAAGGGGTGCTGCAAAGTTGCAACGACAGTTACCTGGAGGTCTTCAGCGCAAAGTACGAAGAGGTGATCGGCAAAAGCGGCATTCAAGGCAACGTGAGCAATGCGTTCGAGGCACAGGAGTTTGAGGCTGACTATCAGCGCGTGGTGAACGAAGGCACGCCGTTGATTCTCGACCGTACGCTGCGAATCGGCAGTCGCCAGTTGACGATTTATCACTGGGTGCTGCCGTACCGGAATTCCAGGGGTGAAGTACAAGGCATCATCGGCGGCTGGATCGACATCAGCGAACGGCGACAACTGTTCGATGACCTTAGAGCGGCCAAGGAACGCGCCGACGAAGCGAACAGAGCCAAAAGCACTTTTCTGGCGACTATGAGCCATGAGATTCGCACCCCGATGAATGCAATCATCGGCATGTTGGAGCTGACCCTCAAACGTATCGAACTGGCTCACCCGGACCGATCCGCCATCGACGTAGCCTACCACTCGGCGAAAGACCTGCTGGAACTGATCGGGGACATTCTCGATATAGCACGCATCGAATCCGGGCACCTGAGCCTGAACCCGGAACGCGTCAACCTCGGTGAAACGGTGACGTCGGTGGTCAGGATTTTCGACGGTCTGGCCCGGCAGAAAAACCTGCGCCTGTTGCTGGACTTGAGCCCGCCAAACGATGTGCTGTTGGACCCGATGCGCTTCAAGCAGGTGCTGTCCAACCTGATCAGCAACGCCATCAAGTTTACCGAACAGGGTCAGGTGCGGATTGTGGTGGAGTGGCAAGCCACGGACGAGCCCGACCGGGTCATCTTGCGCGTGCAGGTTCAGGACAGCGGAATTGGCATCAGCAAGCAGGACCAACAGCGTTTGTTCGAACCATTCGCCCAGGCGAGCCACAGCCCGCAGTCGCCCCGGGGAGGCGCCGGGCTGGGCCTGGTGATCAGCCGTACCCTGTGCGAAATGATGGGCGGCAGTCTGCAATTGCGCAGCAAACCCGGTGCCGGCACGCAGGTCGAGATAACGCTGCACCTGGTGACATTGCCGCCAGAACCGCTACCGATAATCGCCGAAGCACCGGTTCAACCGAGCTCAACTCCGTTAAACGTCCTGGTGGTCGACGATCACCCGGCCAATCGCTTGCTCATGTGCCAGCAACTCGAGTTCTTGGGGCACCACCACCGCGCTGAAATGGATGGCGAAACCGGATTCGAGGCATGGAAGCACGGACTGTTCGATCTGGTGATTGTCGATTGCAACATGCCGGTCATGAATGGCTACGAACTGGCCCGACTGATTCGCCAACATGAACCGCAACAGTCGCGCGCGGCGTGCACCCTGCTGGGCTTCACCGCCAACGCACAACCGGAAGAAATACAACGGTGCAAACACGCGGGAATGGACGACTGTCTGTTCAAGCCCCTCAGCCTGACGGCTTTGAGTCTGTGGATCGAGCGCGTCAAACCGATTGCCCGCGACCCCGCGTTCAGCCTCGTAGGGCTGCGACTGCTCACCGGCGGCAATCCAAAGCTGGATCAACGTCTGTTGCTCGAAGTGCTGAACAGCAATCGTCTGGACCGTCAGGAATTACTTGATTTGTCACAGAGCAAAGACCGCCAGTCATTCCTCGACCTCGCTCACAAAATCAAGGGGGCGGCACGTATCGTCCAGGCGAGTCGATTGATCGACAGCTGCGAGGCGCTCGAAAGCGCCTGCCATGAAGCGTTCCTCCCCGAAAACGTGGCCGACTGCACCCAAGCCATCAAGCACGCCATGCTCGAGCTGGAGCACGCCTTGCAACAGCAAATAGGCCACAACGACAGAAGCAGGATGATGGAGCCTTAACTATGCTTGGACGCTGAGCAGTGTGTTAACCACCATGGAGCGACCAGTAATGCCCAACCCACTGCGCCCCGATCAACGCAGGTTTCCGCTGCACGTCCATATCAGCGTGATGTTTACCTTCCTGCTGCTGCTCACGGGCGTGGTACTGGGCCTTTTCAATTACCGGCAAACCACGCAGATAATCCTGTCCAGCAGTGAAAAACTGTTCAATCGCATCGAACAGGATGTGCGGCTGGACCTTCAGGACACTTATGAACCGATTCGACACCTGCTGAGCTTGCTGGTGGACAACCCGGCGACCGAAGCGCCCGCGCTGGAGCAACGGCTCGCGCTGCTGAAACCCTTTAGCCAGTCGCTCAAAGACAACCCCAACCTGGCCTCGCTGTACCTGGGATACGGCAATGGCGACTTTTTCATGGTGCGCCCCCTGCGCACCCCAGCGCTGAAAACGCTCACCAATGCTCCGGACACGGCGGCCTATCAGGTCTGGAGCATCGAACACCCCTCCGGTGCCGGGAAGGCGCGCTCCCAGTCTTTGTTTTTCGATCAAAACCTGGCGCTCGTCCGCCGCCAGGATAACCCTGAAGAAACCTACGATCCGCGCACTCGTGCCTGGTTTACCAGGGCTCGCAGCGATGAAGGCCAGATCACCACCGAACCTTATGTCTTTTTCTCCACTCACCATGTCGGGACGACGCTAGCTCGGCGCAGCGGCGAAAACGCGGTGATGGGCGCCGACCTGACCCTCGTCGAACTGTCGGCGACGCTGGCCAAACATGTGGTGACGCCCCATACCGAAATCGTGCTGTTCGATGCCGAGGGCAATGCTGTTGCCTATCCCGACAGCAGCCGTCTGATCGTCGACGACCAGACCGCGCGCCTGATCAAGGCGGCCGATCTGAATCCGGCACTGGGTGCCCTGCTCACTCATCCGCCCGAGGGGAATCGCCTGGACGTCGCCGGTCGCGAATGGATTGTGGCCCGCAGCAGCATGCATGAAGGCGGCCCGCAAGGATTGCAGCTGGCGCTATTGGTCCCCGAAGATGAATTACTGGTCGATGCCTATCGCATGCGCTGGCAAGGGGCGCTGATCACGCTGGCAACGTTGTTGTTGTGCCTGCCGGTGGGATGGCTCACCTCCAGGGTTCTGGTCAAACCCTTGCGCGCACTGGTGCAGGAAGCCGATGCGATCCGCAGTTTCAACTTCAAATTTCCCGTCAGCCGACGCTCGCCCGTGCTGGAAGTCGACCAGCTGCGCGTGTCGATGACGCGCATGAAGGACACCTTGGCGAGCTTTTTCCAGATATCCGACAGCCTGAGCGCCGAGACGCGTTTCGCACCGTTGCTGCAACGTGTGCTGTTTGAAACCGTGAAGATCGGACAGGCCCAGGCGGGCCTGATTTACCTGCGTGAGCAGGAGGGCGCCCGCATGGAGCCCCATGGCCTGGTGATCAACGACACCTCCCAGGCGTTGCCGACGTTCGGTATTCAAGGCTACGAACTCCAGGACTCACAGAGCCCTCAGTGGATGCAGCAGTTGTCCAACGCCGACAATGTGGTCGCCAGCCTGGGCTTCGAAAACGCAGCCGATCTGCAACAGGTGCTGCTGGCGCTGAAATGCCCACGGGTTCACCTGATCGGAATCCGCCTGCACAATCGGCATAACGAAACCGTCGGCCTGCTGGTCCTCTTGCTGGCCGACAGCGGCGCACAGAGCGATCTGGAAAAGCTGCGTCCAGACCGCATCGCTTTTCTCCAGGCGGTGTCTGGCGCGGCGGCGGTGAGCATTGAAAGCCAGCGTTTGCAAGCCCGGCAGAAACAACTGCTGGACTCTTTCATTCAATTGCTGGCTGGCGCCATCGATGCCAAAAGCCCTTACACCGGCGGGCATTGTCAGAGGGTGCCGGAATTGACGCTGATGCTTGCCCAGGCAGCCGCCGACAGTCAGGAGCCGGCCTTCAGCGGCTATCACCCCACGGAAGACGAGTGGGAAGCCTTGCACATCGCGGCGTGGCTGCACGACTGCGGCAAAGTCACTACCCCGGAATATGTGGTCGACAAAGCCACTAAACTTGAAACCCTGAACGACCGCATCCACGAAATCCGCATGCGTTTCGAAGTGCTCAAGCGCGATGCCTGGATCGATTATTGGCAGGCCATCGCCCATGGCGCTGACGAACGTCACCTGGCCGAATTGCGTAACGCCAATCTGGCGGGGCTGGACGATGATTTCGCGTTCATTGCCCGCTGCAATCTGGGCGGTGAGGTCATGGCCGAAGCCGACCTGCAACGCTTGCGGGGCATTGCTCAACGTACCTGGACCCGAACCCTGGATGATAGGCTCGGAGTTTCATGGGAAGAGAATCGCCGCCAGGAACGAACGCCTGCGCCGACGCTGCCGGTCAGCGAGCCGTTGCTGGCGGACAAGCCCGAGCACCTGTTCGAACGTGCTGAAAATGAACTGATCCCGGCTGACAATCCGTGGGGTTTCAAACTCGACGTACCGCGCTACAAGTACAACCGGGGCGAGCTCTACAACCTGAGCATTACCCGAGGTACGCTAACTCGCGAAGAGCGCTACATCATCAATCACCACATGGTGCAGACGATCCTGATGCTCAGCCGCCTGCCCTTCCCCAGCCACCTCGCCAACGTCGCGGAGATTGCCGGCGGCCATCACGAAAAAATGGACGGCACCGGTTATCCCAAACAGTTGAAGCGCGAAGAGATGAGCCTGCCGGCGCGCATGATGGCGATTGCCGATATTTTCGAAGCGCTGACCGCTGCCGATCGCCCGTACAAGAAAGCCAAAACCTTGAGCGAGGCCTTGGGCATCATGGCCAACATGTGCCGAGACGCCCACATCGACCCGGAGCTGTTCAGGCTGTTCATCCAGGCAGGCATTTATCTGCAGTACGCAGAACGATTCCTCGATCCACAGCAAATTGATGCCGTCGACCCGACCAGCCTGCTGTTCAAGGCAGGCTTGAGTGCCTGATCAGCAATCGGTCAGGCGCAGGAAAATCGCCGCCAGGCGCTCGATACCAGCCTGATCTTCAACGGTAAACCGCGCCAGTTTCGGGCTGTCGAGGTCGAGTACCCCGATCAGTCGACCGTCCTTGACCAGCGGCACAACCAGTTCACTGTTGGATGCGCTGTCGCAAGCGATATGTCCGGGAAAGGCGTGCACGTCTTCAACCAATTGAGTCTGCAAGGTCGACGCTGCCGTCCCGCACACACCGCGACCAAATGGAATCCGCACGCAGGCGATCTGCCCCTGGAACGGACCGAGCACCAGTTCTTCGTTGCGATTGAGGTAGAAACCGGCCCAGTTCAAGTCATCGAGCTGGTTAAACAGGAAGGCCGAGAACTGTGCAGCGTTGGCAATGAAATCACGCTCGTCCGCCAGCAACGATTCCAGCTGCGCCCACAACATGCCGTAACCATCCAGCCCTTGGCCGCTCTTCTGTAAATCAATCATGCTTTGTGCTCCAACAGCTTGAGCCCGACCCAATAGCGGGCAAATTGATACGCGCAACGTCCATTGCGATTGCCTCGGCCGCCGGCCCAACGCACGGCGAGGATGTCCAGTTCTTCATCACGCTGCCACTCAAGGCCAGCCTTGTCGGCCAGTTGACCGATCCAGTGTTCGACGACGTTGAGGAAATGTTCCTGAGTAAACGGATAAAACGACAGCCAAAGGCCAAAGCGGTCCGACAGCGCGATCTTGTCTTCCACCGCTTCGCTTGGGTGCAGCTCACCGTCGACGCGTTTCCAGTTTTCGTTATCGCTTTCCTTTTCCGGCACCAAGTGACGGCGGTTGGACGTGGCGTACAGCAGAACATTATCCGGCGCTTGTTCGAGGGAGCCGTCGAGCACGCTCTTGAGTACGCGATAATCACCCTCGCCCGCCTCGAACGACAGGTCATCGCAGAACAGCACAAAGCGCTGCGGCAACCTGGCGATTTGTTCGACCACGCGCGGCAAGTCCGCCAGGTGATCGCGCTCGATCTCGATCAGGCGCAAACCAGCCTGGGCGTGTTCGGCCAGCAAGGCCCGCACCAGCGACGATTTCCCGGTACCGCGCGAGCCCCAGAGCAACGCGTGGTTGGCCGGCATGCCGTCGAGGAACTGTTGGGTATTTCGCCCCAGTTGCTCCAGCTGCCGGTCGACGCCGATCAGGTCGGACAGGCGCATGTCGAGGCTGACGTGCAGCGGCAGCAGAAAACCGTTGCGCCCCTCGCGTTGCCAGCGCGCGGCCAGGCATTGGTTCCAGTCGATGGTTTGCCGAGGTGCAGGCAGCAGCGGCTCGATACGGGCCAAAACAGCATCGGCGCGTTCAAGAAAAGCATTCAATCGAGCGTCCACGTCTTCTCCTCGGGCACGTTCACAGTGATGATGGCGATACAGCGGCGAATACACAGCGTTCGGTACCCGGTTCACCCCTGCTCAGGGGTTCGCGAGAACATCGGAATGCATGCATGATCGACTATGCTTGAGCAGCGAAAGGAAACGGAAGTGGTTCAACACCCCATGGACATCAAATTCACCCACCGGCTGTCATACAAGCAAGCCAGGCTGACTGTGCTGGTTGGTTTCATTCTGGGCACGCTGCTCAGCCTGCTGCAAATAGGCATCGATTATGCCAGCGAAGACGCCTCCATCAACCGAGAAATACTGTCTTTGCTGGAAATCAGCCACAACCCTGCCTCTCGCATCGCCTACAACATCGACGCAGAACTCGCCCAGGAACTGACCATGGGCCTGGTGCGCTCACCGGCGATCTTCAGCGCGACACTCACCGACAACAACAATACCGTGCTGGCCAGCGTCAAACGCCCTGGCGCGCAAAGTGGCTATCGAGCCATCAGCGACTTCCTGTTCGGCGCAAATCGGCAGTTCGAAGACCGTCTGTTTCTCGATCACCTGCCCAACGAATCGCTCGGGACCTTGCAACTGGAGGTCGACACCTACGCCTTCGGCAGCCGGTTCCTGCGCCGGGCCGAAGTGACATTGCTCAACGGCTTCGCCCGAAGCCTGATCCTGACAGGCATTCTGCTGGCGCTGTTCTACGTAATGCTGACCAAACCCCTGGTGCGGGTCATCCGTGAACTCAGCGGCCGCGATCCGCGCAGTGCGGAGCCGACATGGCTGGAATACCCGGCGGGGCATGAAAACGATGAAATAGGTGTGCTGGTCAAAGTCGCGAATCAACAATTCGACAACATCGCCACCGAAATCCAGCAACGTCGCAACGCTGAAAACCGCCTGACCGACTACCTCAGTCAACTGGAAAACATCGTTTCTGCACGCACGGCCGAACTCAAGGCGATCAACGCCAGGCTCAGCCAATCCAATCAGGAACTGGAAGTCGCGCGCACCACCGCCATCGAGATGGCCGAAGCACGCTCGGTGTTTCTGGCCAACATGAGTCATGAAATCCGCACGCCCCTCAACGGCCTGTTGGGAATGATCGCGCTGTCACTGGACGGCCCGCTGACTGCCGAGCAGCAGCAACAACTGTCGATCGCCCATGACTCGGGCAAAGTGCTGGTGGAACTGCTCAACGATATTCTCGACCTGTCCAAATTCGATGCAGGGCAACTGGAGCTCGAACACATTCCGTTCGACCTTGGCGCGCTGGTTGAAGACACCGCCAACCTGCTTTCCCAGAATGCGGCGCCGAGCGTGGAATTGACGTGCCTGATCGATCCACGATTTCCGGCGCTGGTGCTGGGGGATCCAACCCGGGTGCGGCAGATCGTCAGCAACCTGTTGTCCAATGCGCTCAAATTCACCCGTTTCGGTCGTGTCGACTTACGCCTGTCTGCGCTCGAAGAGGGTGTCAGAATCGAGGTCTGCGACACCGGTATCGGGATCGCTCACGATGCTCAGGTCAAGATTTTCCAACCGTTTACCCAGGCCGGTGCCGGCATTACCCGGCAATTTGGCGGCACGGGGCTAGGCCTGGCCCTCACCTACAACCTCTGCGAAGCCATGCAGGGACGTCTGACGATCAGTTCGGAAATCGGTTTCGGCAGCCAGTTCTGCGCCGATCTGCCGCTGCCCGCCCACACCCGAGCTGTGTCCCCGGCACCGCTGTCCGGCAAGGTGCTTGCGATCACCGCTGCCAGCAGCGGTCTGGCCGAACTGCTGAAAACCCTGCTACCGGCGTGGGGACTCGATTATCAACAGCGCTCCATCGATGACTTGCTGCTCGGGCTTGAACCTGACGTTTTGATCACCGACTGCCCCGAATGCCTGTTTGGCCTGCGTCCCACCCTTGACGCGCCGATTCTGCTAGTGACCGCTTATGGCAATTTCATGCCCACCGAACAGGTGAGCGCCCTCGCCCCCTTGCAGCAGCAGGCACGACCGCTGGCGCGCAATGCGCTGTACCAGACGTTGCGGCGGGTATTGCAGCCAGAAACCACAATGATCAATGGCGCGCGGATCGAAGCCCTTCCCCACCAGCGCCGCGGGCGGGTATTGCTGGTCGAGGACAACCCGGTCAATCAGTTGGTCGCCAAGGGCATGCTCGGCAAACTCGGCTGCGAGGTCATTGTCGCCGCACACGGGGCCGAAGCGCTGGATCAACTGGAGCAAAGCGACTTCGACCTGGTGCTGATGGACTGCAACATGCCGGTGATGGACGGCTACGAAGCCAGTCGGCAAATCCGACGCAGCGGACGCTGGCCGCAGTTGCCCATCGTCGCGCTGACTGCCAATGCCATGTCCGAGGAACGCGAACGCTGCCGCGCGGCGGGCATGAGCGACTACCTGGCCAAACCCTTCCGCCGCGAAGAACTGGCCGCGCTGCTTGATCTATGGGTTCCGACTACGACAGTGCCTTGATCTGGCCCAGCAAATGATCGAGGCCATCGCGCAGATCGTTCAGGCGATCCAGATCTACCCCGCTGTCGCACAACAGACGCGCCTTGAGCGGACCGACCCGATCATGTAACGCCTTGCCGGCCGGTGACAGGCTGAGGTGCACCTCGCGCTCATCGCGCGCCGACCGCTGACGCTGAACCAGTTGCAGTTGCTCAAGTCGCTTGAGCAATGGCGTCAGGGTGCCGGAATCCAGTGCCAGGCGTTCGCCCAGCGCCTTGACCGTCGGTTGCTCGGGGGCGGCCTCCTGCCATTCCCACAACACCAGCATGGCCAGGTATTGCGGGTAGGTCAGGCCGAGTTGGTCGAGCATCGGCTTGTAGGCTCGAATCACCGCCCGAGAAGCGGCGTACAGCTTGAAGCAGAGCTGGCTGTCGAGCTTCAGCGAATCGACTGACAGGCTGTTCATTTGAGCAGGGCTTCAATCTCGCGGCTCAGGTCCTGCGGTTTGGTCGCTGGGGCGAAGCGCTTGACCAACTGGCCGTCCTTGCCAATCAGGAACTTGGTGAAGTTCCACTTGATGCCCTGCGAACCCAGCACGCCCGGGGCGCGTTTTTTCAACTGAACGAACAATGGATGCGCGCCGGCACCGTTGACGTCGATCTTCTTGAACAGTGGGAAGCTGACACCGAAATTCAATTCGCAAAATTCGGAAATGGCGCCTTCATTGCCGGGTTCCTGCTTGCCGAACTGGTTGCACGGAAAGCCGAGCACCACCAGCCCTTGGTCCTTGTAGGTCTGCCACAACTCTTCCAGACCTTTGTATTGAGGGGTGAAGCCGCACTTGCTGGCGGTATTGACCACGAGTACGGCCTTGCCGGCGTAATCGGCCAAGGTCTTTTGCTCCCCCTTGATGGTGGTGCACGGGATGCTCAGCAGGTTGTCGGTCATGACTTGCACTCTTGTTGAAAGAAGATGAAACAAACATAGCGAGCAATTGAATTGTGTGCAATTTAATAAATCAATGGGAGCGCGAGAATACCCGCAAGCCATGCTCCCGCCGGGCTCACATTATTCGCGCGGCACCAGATCCAGGCACACCGAGTTGATGCAATAACGCAGGCCGGTTGGTGGCGGGCCGTCCGGGAACACGTGCCCCAGGTGTGCATCGCATGTGGCGCAGACCACTTCGGTACGGATCATGCCGTGGCTGACGTCACGGATCTCGACCATGGCGCTGTCGCCGATCGGCGCGTAGAAGCTCGGCCAGCCACAGCCAGAGTCAAATTTTGTCTTGGAGTCGAACAGTGGCTCGTTGCAGCAGATGCAGTGGTAGACACCGTCAGTCTTGGTGCCGTTGTATTTGCCGGAAAACGGTCGTTCGGTGCCCTTGAGCCGGCAAACGTTGTACTGCTCCGGATCAAGCATCGCTTTCCATTCTTCCAGGGTTTTTTCCAACTTTTCCATCATCACACCTCAGCAACTGAAAAAGCCCGATCTGTACCTTTTCCACGGATCGGGTGGCACGTATGATTGCGCCTCGTCAAACGCCAGTCTGGCAGCCAGACCACGCGCATTCAAACGGATTTATGAGTGCTGCATCTCAAGGCGTCAGGCCTGTGTGAAGACGCAGGATTCCCAGTACGGTAGTTCATACACCGCCTGGATCGTTCATTTTCGGGAACACATCGCCATGCAGGTCAGCAAATCGAACAAGCTCGCCAACGTCTGCTACGACATACGCGGCCCAGTGCTCAAGCACGCCAAACGCCTGGAAGAGGAAGGTCATCGCATCCTCAAGCTGAACATCGGCAACCCGGCGCCTTTTGGTTTCGAAGCGCCGGACGAAATCCTCCAGGACGTGATCCGCAACCTGCCGACCGCCCAGGGCTATAGCGATTCCAAAGGCCTGTTCAGCGCGCGCAAGGCCGTGATGCAGTATTACCAGCAGAAGCAGGTTGAAGGTGTCGGCATTGAAGACATCTATCTGGGCAACGGCGTTTCCGAGCTGATCGTGATGTCGATGCAGGCCCTGCTCAACAATGGCGACGAAGTGCTGGTGCCTGCCCCGGACTATCCGCTGTGGACGGCTGCGGTCAGCCTGTCCGGCGGCAACCCTGTGCATTACCTGTGTGACGAACAAGCCAACTGGTGGCCGGACCTGGCCGACATCAAGGCCAAGATCACCCCGAACACCAAGGCGCTGGTGATCATCAACCCGAACAACCCGACCGGTGCGGTGTATTCCAAAGAAGTGCTGCTGGGCATGCTAGAACTGGCGCGCCAGCACAACCTGGTGGTGTTCTCGGATGAGATCTACGACAAGATTCTGTACGACGACGCCGTGCACATTTGCACCGCGTCCCTGGCCCCGGACCTGCTGTGCCTGACCTTCAACGGTCTGTCCAAGTCCTACCGCGTGGCCGGATTCCGTTCCGGCTGGATCGCCATCTCCGGCCCGAAACATCACGCGCAGAGCTACATTGAAGGCATCGACATGCTGGCCAACATGCGCCTGTGTGCCAACGTGCCGAGCCAGCACGCAATCCAGACCGCACTGGGCGGCTATCAGAGCATCAATGACCTGGTATTGCCGCAGGGCCGTTTGCTGGAACAGCGCAATCGCACCTGGGAACTGCTCAACGATATTCCGGGCGTAACCTGCGTCAAGCCGATGGGCGCGCTGTATGCGTTCCCGCGGATCGATCCGAAAGTCTGCCCTATCCACAACGACGAGAAGTTTGTGCTCGACCTGCTGCTCTCCGAGAAGCTGCTGGTGGTTCAGGGCACAGCCTTCAACTGGCCTTGGCCGGATCACTTCCGCGTGGTGACCCTGCCACGCGTGGATGAGCTGGAGATGGCCATCGGGCGGATCGGTAGCTTCCTCAAATCCTACCGTCAGTAAAAGGGGTTCGTCACCGTGCGGCTTGTTGCGAAAGTCGCGCGGTGATTAATTCAGCAACACATCTCTGCGTTCTGCCGTACTTCCTTGTTTCAAGTCATGCCTGGTCACTTGTTGGGTACTCGCGCCTAACAACGGCGGGGCCTACGCCACGCTTTGTCTGTCAAACTTTTCCCATGCCCGCATCGGAAAAGGCCTGCAAGCGGCTAGACTGTTGCCGTAGGACACAGTTTGAAATAGTCACCCGGTTGAATAGCCCGGTGCAGCACCTTATATACCCCGCAGTACGCTACATCTTTAGCACGAGGAGATTTCTACAACCATGATGCGCATCCTGCTGTTTTTGGCCACTAACCTGGCGGTCGTGCTGATTGCCAGCATCACCCTGAGCCTTTTCGGCTTCAACGGGTTCATGGCGGCCAACGGGGTTGATCTGAACCTCAATCAGCTGCTGATTTTCTGTGCGGTCTTTGGTTTTGCCGGTTCGCTGTTCTCGCTGTTCATCTCCAAGTGGATGGCGAAGATGAGCACCAGCACCCAGATCATCACCCAGCCACGCACCCGTCATGAGCAATGGCTGCTGCAAACCGTAGAGCAACTGTCCCGGGAAGCCGGGATCAAGATGCCTGAAGTCGGGATTTTCCCGGCCTACGAGGCCAACGCGTTCGCCACGGGCTGGAACAAGAACGACGCACTGGTCGCGGTCAGTCAGGGCTTGCTGGAGCGTTTTTCGCCCGATGAAGTGAAAGCCGTTCTGGCCCACGAAATTGGCCACGTGGCCAATGGCGACATGGTCACCCTGGCGCTGATTCAGGGCGTGGTGAACACCTTCGTGATGTTTTTCGCGCGGATCATCGGCAACTTTGTCGACAAGGTGATCTTCAAAAACGAAGAAGGTCAGGGGATTGCCTACTATGTGGCAACCATCTTCGCCGAACTGGTCCTGGGCATTCTGGCCAGCTCCATCGTCATGTGGTTCTCGCGCAAGCGTGAATTCCGTGCCGACGAAGCGGGTGCACGCCTGGCTGGTACTGCCGCGATGATCGGCGCTCTGCAACGCCTGCGCGCCGAACAAGGCCTGCCGGTACACATGCCGGACACCCTGAACGCCTTTGGCATCAACGGTGGCATCAAGCAAGGGTTCGCACGGATGTTCATGAGCCACCCGCCGCTGGAAGAACGCATCAACGCGCTGCATCGACTTCAGCGCTGATCGTCAAGCACCCAACAAGAAGGCCCGCAGGTGATGCGGGCCTTTTTTATTTGTCTGGTCAATGCGGTGCTCGCGAAGGGGCCAGCAAACCTCAACACACGTTACCGACTGGAAACCTGATACACCCGCTCCTCAAGCCGAGTAACCCCCGCCTCGATGAATTTCCCGCTCGAACTCAGAACATCCTGATCTTCCAGAATCTTCAGCGCCCACGAGCCACCGAATAACCGCTGCACTTCATCATCCAGCACAGCAAAGGGCGGGCCTTCCATTTGCGCCTGGTCATAGTCCAGGGTAATCAGCAACCCTCGCGACTCCTTCGGCAAAATCCGCGTAAGGTGCGCGGCGTATTGCTCGCGCATCTTCGATGGCAAGGCTATCAACGCAGCGCGGTCGTACAGTGCGCTGCAGTCGGCGACATCGCCGGCGGTCAACGCGAAGAAATCACCAGCCCAGATCTCGATCGAGCCGGCCCGATAGACCTTGAAAGGGCCTTGATCGCTGACACCCGGGTCAAATTGATGCTCGTGGAAAAAGTCTTCCACCGCTTTTTCCGACAGCTCGACGCCCAACACCTCATGACCGCATTTCGCCAGCCACAGCAGGTCCAGGCTTTTCCCGCATAGCGGCACCAGGACGCGTGAGCCCTCTTCCAGGCCCAGCTGCGGCCAGTACCGTTGCAGATTAGGATTCACTTCCGGCAAGTGAAAGCCGATCTGATTCGTCGTCCACCGCTTGTGCCAAAACTCCGGCTGCATAATTAATCCCGAAAATTCGATCAAAAGACCCTAAAACTTATATTAGATTTAGATCAATGATCTGACTGAAGATGACGCCATCTTACCCCTCAGGAGCTCTTTCATGTTCCCCAGCCTGTACATATCCCATGGCTCGCCTATGTTGGCACTGGAACCGGGGGCCAGCGGGCCGGCGCTCGCCCGATTGGCCGCCGAATTGCCGAAACCCAAAGCCATCGTGATTGTATCGGCGCACTGGGAAAGCAATGAGCTGCTGGTCAGCGGCAATCCCCAACCGGAAACCTGGCACGACTTCGGCGGCTTTGCGCAGGCGTTGTTCGACGTTCAGTACCCGGCACCCGGCAATCCCCAATTGGCGGCGGAGGTTATCGAGTTACTGAAGACAGCCGATCTGCCAGCACGCATCGATGCCAAGCGCCCGTTCGACCACGGTGTCTGGGTGCCTTTGACGTTGATGTATCCGCAGGCCGATATCCCCATTGTGCAGGTCTCGCTGCCCACGCATGGCGGCCCTGCGCTGCAAACTCGCGTCGGCCATGCCTTGGCCCGCCTGCGTGAGCACGGCGTGCTGTTGATCGGCTCTGGCAGCATCACGCACAACCTGCGTGAACTGGATTGGCAGGCAGGCCCGGAAAGCGTCGAGCCTTGGGCCAAATCATTCCGCGACTGGATGATCGAGAAACTCGCGGCCGGCGATGAAGCAGCCCTGCACGATTATCGGCAGCAAGCGCCCAATGCTGTACGCAATCACCCTAGCGATGAGCATCTGTTGCCTTTGTTCTTTGCTCGCGGGGCTGGGGGTGAGTTCAGCATTACGCATCAGGGTTTCACCATGGGCGCGTTGGGCATGGACATTTATCGTTTTGGTTGACGGGTTGACCGAGTCAGGCACAAACAACAGGCAAAAAAAATCCCCGAACCAGTCGGGGATTTTTTATGTTCGATCAATCAGCCCAAGGGCGGATTAATCTTCGCGGTAGCGACGCAGCTTCAGCTGCTTGCCAGCAACGCGAGTGTCCTTCAGTTTGGTCAGCAACTTCTCCAGACCATCTTCCGGCAGTTCGACGAGGCTGAAGCTGTCACGTACCTGGATGCGGCCGATGGCTTCACGAGCCAAACCGCCTTCATTCAGGATAGCGCCCAGCAGGTTCTTGGCAGCGATACCGTCACGCGCACCCAGCGCGGTACGGCAACGAGCACGACCTTCAGCCAATGGAACCGGAGCACGACGCTCACGATCACCACGGTCCGGACGATCACCGGTACGCTCTGGACGATCGCCACGCGGTGCGTTGTTCGGCACCAGTGGACGTTCTTTCTCGATCGCAGCCAGGGTCAACGCCTGAGCGTTGGTTGCCTTGCGCAGCAGAGCAGCGGCCAGTGCACGTGGAGTGCAACCGATGTCGGCAGTCAGACGATCCAGCAGATCACCGTGGGTCGATTCGGCATCAGCCACCAGCGGCGACAGGCTGTTGGTCAGTTTCTTGATGCGGGCATCGAGAACGGCCTGGGCGTCCGGAAGGCGAACTTCGGCAACCTTTTGACCGGTTACACGCTCGATCACCTGCAGCATGCGGCGCTCACGTGGAGTCACCAGCAGCAGTGCACGACCTTCGCGACCGGCACGGCCGGTACGGCCGATACGGTGAACGTAGGATTCCGGATCGTACGGCATGTCAACGTTGAACACGTGAGTGATGCGCGGAACGTCCAGGCCACGAGCAGCAACGTCGGTCGCCACAACGATGTCCAGACGGCCATCCTTGAGGGATTCGATCACACGCTCACGTTGGTTCTGAGCAATGTCACCGTTCAGCGCAGCGGCTTTGTAGCCTTTGGCTTCCAGGGCACTGGCCAGGTCCAGGGTCGCTTGCTTGGTGCGCACGAACATGATCAGGGCGTCGAAATCTTCCACTTCCAGCAGGCTCAATACAGCCGAGGTCTTCTGGTCAGCGTGAACCAACAGGTGAGCCTGTTCGATCGCGGTAACGGTCTGAGTCTTGGTCTGGATCTTCACGTGTTGCGGATCGCGCAGATGGCGTTCGGCAATGGCACGGATCGACTGCGGCAGGGTGGCCGAGAACAATACGGTCTGACGGGTTGCAGGCAGTGCCTTGAAGATGACTTCGAGGTCGTCCATGAAACCCAGTTTGAGCATTTCGTCTGCTTCGTCGAGAACCAGGTGGTTCACGGTAGCCAGGACTTTTTCGTCACGACGCAGGTGGTCGCACAGACGGCCCGGAGTGGCGACAACGATCTGTGCGCCATTACGGATTGCTTTCAGTTGTGGACCCATAGGGGCGCCGCCGTAAACGGCCACAACGGTAACGCCCGGCATTTGCTTGGCGTAGGTTTCGAAAGCGGTTGCTACTTGCAGCGCCAACTCACGGGTTGGCGCCAGGATCAGGGCTTGCGGCTCGCGCTTGGCAGGATCGATGCGATGCAGGATTGGCAGGGCGAACGCGGCGGTTTTACCGGTACCGGTTTGCGCTTGGCCAATCATGTCGTGGCCGGCCATGATGATCGGGATCGATTGCTGCTGAATAGCCGAAGGCTCTTCGTAGCCAGTCGCAATGACGGCTGCAAGGATATTCGGATTAAGATTAAAAGCGGCGAAGCCGCCGGTTTCCTGGGTCATGGGTCTGCCTCTAAGTGCATCCGCAAAGACCCATGCTCCAAAGCTGCGCATGCCGTGTAAGACTCAAGAGTCGCCCTGGCTGCTTTGTCGGCGGGGATTTGCGAAAACGAATGAATGAAAAAGATTCGTCAAGGGAGAGTCCGCTGTGCGGACGTGCAGCCGAAGCTGACTTCGGGGAATTGCGCTACCTAAACGCGGCCCGGTTAAAGGCCGGCGCGCACTATACCGGAATTCGCCCAAAAAGGGAGCATTATTTGTTGAAAAACTGACGGATACACCGTTATGTCACAGGCTTTGCGGATAATCGTGCAACGGTCTATTTTTCAAAGGCCCGGCCCTGCTGGCGATAGCGCTAAAACGGTTCATCGTTAGCAGGCAAACCTGCGGTCTGACACACCCTTCCCGCCCGAGGAATTGCTCCATGAATCAGCCCGCTAGCAGCCGCGTAACCCGCGAACGACACGGTCATGTCCTGATGATCGGCCTGGATCGGGTGGCCAAGCGCAACGCCTTCGACCTTGAGTTGCTCAACGAACTGAGCATGGCCTATGGCGAATTCGAAGCCGACAACGACGCACGGGTCGCAGTGGTGTTCGGCCATGGCGAGCATTTCACCGCAGGGCTGGACTTGGTCAGCGCCAGCGCCGCCTTGGCCGAAGGCTGGCACGCACCGCACGGTGGCTGTGATCCCTGGGGTGTTTTTGCCGGCCCCCGTGTCAGCAAACCGGTGATTATTGCCGCGCAGGGCTACTGCCTGACCATCGGCATCGAGTTGATGCTGGCCGCTGACATCAACCTGTGCGCCAGCAACACCCGGTTCGCCCAGAAAGAAGTGCAGCGCGGGATTTTCCCGTTTGGCGGCGCGACATTGCGTCTGCATCAAGTGGCTGGCTGGGGCAATGCCATGCGCTGGCTGCTCACCGGGGATGAGTTTGATGCGCATGACGCGCTGCATTTGGGTCTGGTGCAGGAAGTCATGGCCAGCGAAGATCTGCTGCCACGGGCGATTGAGTTGGCGGAACGGATTGCCCGGCAAGCGCCTTTGGGGGTGCAGGCGACGCTGATGTCGGCGCGGCAGGCGCGTTATGAGGGCGAAACCGCCGCGGCGCAGGGATTGCCGCCACTGGTGAAGAAGTTATTGGCGAGTGAGGATGCCAAGGAGGGTGTGCGGTCGATGGTCGAGAAGCGGCCCGGCGTCTTCAAAGGAGTCTGAGGAATGCGTTGACTGGAAATAAGTCATCGCGAGCAAGCTCGCTCGCACAGGGATCTTCAGTGAACACAATATCTGTGTATTACAAAGATCCCCTGTGGGAGCAAGCTTGCTCGCGATGAGGCCGTACAGACACCCCTTATGTCGCCGGACGAATCGCCTTGATCAACGACTGCAACGAATACCCCAATCGCGGCGCCAGCCCTTCGGCCCTTGCGACCAAACCGTCCATGTCCAACTCCTGATCCAGCTCCGAAGGCACGATCAAAATCACATTGCCCTCCTTCACCGGCAGCTCCCAGTAATGCCGGTGATAAAGCCCGCGCAACAACGCCGCGCCCAACGGTTTGCCATCATCGGTGGCCCATTGGTTGATCACCAGCCAGCCACCCGGATTCAAGCGCTTTTGACAGTTTTCCAGAAAGCTCCACGCCAGATGCCCGACACCCGGCCCGACATCGGTATAGAGGTCGACGAAAATCAGGTCCGCCGGCTCAGCGGTATCGAGCAATTCCAGCGCATCACCGACACGGATATACAACCGAGGGTCGTCATCCAGCCCCAGGTATTCAATGGCCAGGCGCGGGACGTCCGGGCGCAACTCAATCGCTTCGACATCCTCCAGTGGCAGGAACTTCAGGCAAGCCTGGGTCAGCGTCCCCGCGCCAAGCCCCAGAAACAGCGCGCTTTCGGGCTGCTCGTGGCACAGCGCACCGATCAGCATCGCCCGGGTGTAGTCGTACTCGAGCCAGCTTGGATCAGCGGTGAAGACGCAGCTCTGCTCGATAGCATCGCCGAACTCCAGAAAACGGTAGTCGGCGACTTCCAGCACGCGTATCACGCCGAACTCATCCTGTACCTCGGCGAGCAGATGCTCGACGCGCTCCTCAGTCATTTCGTCTCCTGATTGCTGCCGCGCCGGCCTGTGATAAACAGCAGCGCAATAAAACCGCGAGGGGGCGCGGCAAAGGCGCGATTGTCCGCGAAGCAACGGGAACAGGTCACGCACTAATTGCTGATAACATGACCGTCCGAGCGTAAAACACTAGAGAACGTGATGAGCCAACCCTGGAGCCCTGACAGCTGGCGCGCCTTGCCGATCCAGCAACAACCTCAATACCCCGACGCCGCGCATTTGCGGCAGGTCGAGCAAACCCTGGCCAGCTATCCGCCGCTGGTGTTTGCCGGTGAGGCCCGGGAGTTGCGACGTCAGTTTGCCGAAGTGACCCAGGGGCGCGCGTTCCTGTTGCAAGGTGGCGATTGCGCCGAGAGCTTTGCCGAGTTCTCCGCCGCGAAGATCCGCGACACTTTCAAAGTTTTGCTGCAAATGGCGATCGTCATGACCTTTGCCGCCGGTTGCCCGGTGGTCAAGGTCGGGCGCATGGCCGGTCAGTTTGCCAAGCCGCGCTCGGCCAACGACGAAACCATCGAGGGCGTAACCCTGCCCGCCTACCGTGGCGACATCGTCAACGGCATCGGTTTCGACGAGAAAAGCCGCGTGCCGGACCCGGAACGCCTGCTCCAGTCTTACCACCAGTCCACCGCCACCCTGAACTTGCTGCGCGCATTCGCCCAAGGCGGGTTTGCCGACCTGCATCAAGTACACAAGTGGAATCTGGACTTCATCGCCAACTCGGCGCTGGCGGAAAAATACAGCCACCTGGCCGACCGCATCGATGAAACTCTGGCGTTCATGCGCGCCTGCGGCATGGACACCTCACCGCAGTTGCGCGAAACCAGTTTCTTCACCGCCCACGAAGCGCTGCTGCTGAACTACGAAGAAGCCTTCGTACGTCGCGACAGCCTGACCAACGATTACTACGATTGCTCGGCGCACATGCTGTGGATCGGCGACCGTACCCGCCAACTCGACGGCGCACACGTCGAATTCCTGCGTGGCGTGAACAACCCGATCGGGGTCAAAGTCGGCCCGAGCATGAACCCTGAAGATTTGATTCGCCTGATAGACGTGCTGAACCCGGACAACGATCCCGGTCGCCTGAACCTGATCGCGCGGATGGGCGCGAACAAGGTCGGCGATCATTTGCCGGCGCTGATCCGCGCCGTGCAGCGCGAAGGCAAGCAGGTGCTGTGGAGTTCCGACCCGATGCACGGCAACACCATCAAGGCCAGCAGCGGCTACAAGACCCGCGACTTCGCGCAGATCCTTGGCGAGGTGAAGCAGTTCTTCCAGGTTCATCAGGCGGAGGGCAGTTATGCCGGCGGTATCCATATCGAGATGACCGGGCAGAACGTGACCGAATGCATTGGTGGGGCGCGGCCAATTACGGAAGATGGGTTGTCGGATCGGTATCACACCCATTGCGATCCGCGGATGAATGCTGATCAGTCGCTGGAGTTGGCGTTTTTGATTGCTGAGACGCTGAAGCAAGTTCGGCGCTAAACCGCGCCGCTTCATTGGCGAGCAGGCTCGCTCCCACAGGGTTTAGGTGATCCAAAGTGGGAACGAGGCTGCTCGCGAAGGGGCCCGCTCAGAAACCATCGATCTGTGCCAATGCCACTCTCAACCTGCCGGCACTCACCCGCTGACAATTCAACTGCACCCGCTCAAGCCCCAGCCAGTCCGCCATCCGCCGCAAATTGACCGCCAACGCCTGCACCCCTTGATCATCCAGCCCCGGCTGTTCTTCATGCACGGCGTGCACCGCCAACCGCCCCAGCGCCCGTTCCGCCCGCAGATCCACTCGCGCGGCAATCCGTTCGTTGTGCAAAAACGGCAACACGTAATACCCATAAACCCGCTTGTCCTGCGGCGTGTAAATCTCCAGCCGATAGCGGAAATCAAACAACCGCTCGGTACGGCTGCGTTCCCAGATCAGCGAATCAAACGGTGAAAGCAGCGCACTGGCCTCGACCTTGCGCGGCACTTTCGGCTCGGGCAGGCAATACGCCGGTTGCCGCCAGCCCTGCACTTCGCAGCTCAGCAACTCGCCGGCCTCGACCAGTTCCGCCAGACGCGGACGACTGTCTGCCGGGTTCAAGCGAAAATAATCTCGCAGATCCTTTTCCGTGCCGACACCCAACGCCGTCGCCGCATGCAATAACAGCCCGCGCTGAGCCTCGGCTTCACTGAGTTCCGGATGCTGCAAAATGGCCGAAGGAATCACCCGCTCCGGCAAATCATAAAGTCGTTCAAACCCACGACGCCCCGCCACCGTCACTTCACCGGCGGCAAACAACCATTCCAGCGCATGCTTTTCCGCGCTCCAGTCCCACCACGGCCCGGCACGCTCCTCACGGGTCGACAGGCTTCCGGCACCCAGCGCGCCGAGTGCTTCGACCGAGGCCAGCACCCGGCGAATCGTGTCCTGTTGTTCACGTCCGAAACGCGCCAGTTGCTGATAAATGCCTTCGCCACGCGTAGCGCGCTGCATGCGCCAACGCATCAGGGGATACATCGACAATGGCAACAACGAGGCTTCGTGCCCCCAATATTCAAATAGCGTGCGACGTCGGCCCTGACTCCAGGCAGCCTGATCGAGCAAGCCGGATGAGTAATTGCCGAGGCGGGAAAACAAGGGAAGGTAGTGCGAACGCACCAACGCATTGACCGAATCGATCTGCAGAATGCCCAGCCGTTCGATCAGTCGATTGAGTTGAACCGGTTTGATCGTCGCTGGCAGCTGGCGCCCGTTGAACCCTTGGGCAGCCAGTGCCAGACGTCGAGCTTGCTTGTTGGAAAAGGACAGCGTTGCGGGCATGAATACCTCCGTGTCTGCTCGCAACCTACCTCACCAAAGAGGGGTTTGTGTAGCAATGGCCTCATCATTTATGCATCGGATCATCCCAGAACGGCCTGATCGATTCATGTTCGACATCGGCACGACTGACGCCGATGTCCTTCAGTGCTTCATCGCTCAAACTCGCCAGCAGCTCGCGCTCACGATGAAGTTCGTACCAGCGGGTAAACTTGTGCAGCAGATCGGATACCGAATGAATGGAAAATCTTTCTTCTGTTACGTGTTGATGTTGACCTTTCATCTTGTTGTCCTCCGTTGGGGATGGCTCAAGTCTCACGCCAGCGATAAGATCAATCCAACGAATGTTTCTGATGGTAACCATCTCGGAGATTGATGGATGTCGGCTTTCCCCAGTATCGATACGGATGTCCTGCGTACCTTTGTCGCCATCGCCGACCAGGGCGGTTTTACCCGTGCCGGTGAATTGGTCAACCGCACGCAGTCGGCGGTGAGCATGCAGATGAAACGCCTGGAAGAGGACGTGTTGCAGCGCCAACTGTTTGAACGCGATGGGCGACAGGTCAAGCTGACTGCCGAAGGCCAGGTTTTGCTGGGGTATGCGCGGCGCATCCTGAAACTCCACAGCGAAGTGTTCAACACGCTGCGTGAGCCGCACATGGTCGGCACCGTGCGCATCGGGACGCCGGACGATTATGTGATGCGCTTTCTGCCGGGGATTTTGTCGCGCTTCGCCAAGAGCTACCCGCTGATCCAGATCGAGGTTCACTGCGAATCATCAAAACAATTGCTGCAGCGTCAGGACCTGGACCTGTCTATCGTCACCCGCGAGCCCGGCACCGAGATTGGCCAGTTGCTGCGCAAGGAACGTTTCGTCTGGGCCGAGGCGCAATGTTTCAGCGCCCATGAGCAGACGCCGCTGCCTCTGGCGATGTTCAACAGTGATTGTTTCTGCCGGCTGTGGGCGTGTAACGCACTGGATGCGATGGGCCGCGATTACCGGATTGCCTACAACAGCTCGAGCCTGTCGGCGTTGATGGCCGTGGTCAGTGCCGGACTGGCGGTGACCGCACAGCTGGAAAGCCTGATCACCCCGGACATGCGCATCCTCGGTGAAGCCGAAAACCTGCCGCAACTACCGGAAGCCTGCATCATGCTCGTGCGCAATCTGCACAACCCGTCGCCGATCACCGAGTGCCTGGCCGAGCACATCGTCGAAGGCTTCAAACTTTAAACGCGAGCATCCCCGCAGAGAACACCAGAAAACCGCAGAACAAACCGCGCAGCAGTCGCTCCGGCATGGCGTGGGCGATTTTCACGCCCCAACTGATGCTCATCAACCCGCCGATCGCCAATGGCACGCCAATCAGCCAGTCCACCTGATGATGCACCGCGTAAGTCACCAGCGTGACGCCGGTGCTGGGTAACGCCAGCGCCAGCGACAACCCTTGGGCCACCACTTGGCTGGTGCCGAATATGCTGGTCAACACCGGCGTCGCCACCACCGCCCCGCCTACACCAAACAATCCGCCCATGGCCCCCGACGCCGCGCCGAGCACACCCAGCCATGGCCAGCCGTAATGCAGCTGCGCCGAGGCTGGGGTGTTGGCGATGAACATCCGGATCAGGTTGTAGGCTGACAGCGCCACCAGGAACGCGACAAAGCCGATCCGCATGGTTTGTGCATCGATGCCGACCGCCCAGATCGAACCGATCCAGGCAAAACAGAAGCCCATCGACGCCAAGGGCAACGCGTGGCGCAATTCAATGCGATTGCGCTGGTGATAGCGCCATAGCGCCAGCATGACGTTGGGTACGACCATCACCAGCGCGGTGCCTTGGGCGATTTGTTGATCAAGCCCGAACAGCACGCCCAGCAACGGGATCGCGATCAAGCCGCCGCCGATCCCGAACACCCCGCCAAGGGTGCCGAGGGCCGCGCCAAACACCAGGTACATCACAAAATCGATCACAGGGGATTCCTCTTTAGTCAGGGTGTTCATGCTACGCAGTCCGCGATGGCGCGGAAACGCATAGCAACGCACAATGGCTGTGCCAACCTCGCAAAGCCGGGAGCACCATGAACCCAAATCAATTGACCGAACAGCTTGGGCTGTTTCTTGATGTACTGGAATCCGGAAGCTTCTCCGCGGCCTCCCGCCGCCATCCCCTGACCCCATCGGCCGTGGCGCGGCGCATCGACAGCCTGGAAAAAGCCGTCGGCAGCCAGTTATTCACCCGCAGCACTCACGCCGTAATGGCGACCCCGGCGGGCCTGGCCTTTGCCGAGCGCGCCCGACGAATCGTCGAAGAGCTTCGGCTGGCACGCGCCGAAGCGGTGTCCCTGAGCAGCGCGCCGGAAGGCCTGATCAGAATCGATGCGCCCGCGGCGTTCGGACGACGGCATCTGGCACCGGTAATTGCCGACTTCCTGATGCTCTACCCCGGTCTCGATGTGCAACTGCATCTGATCGACAGCTTTGTCGACATGCAGGGCTTGAACCTGGGCAAGGTCGATCTGGTGCTGCGTGCCGGGCAAATGGCGGACACCCGGCTGGTGGCCACGCCACTGGCGAGCTTGGTGCGCGTTGCCTGCGCCAGCCCGGGGTATTTACAACGCTGCGGCGTGCCAACCGAACCCGCGCAGTTAGTCGATCACGACGGCCTGGATTGGGATGGCCTGGCCCCGCCCTTCGCCTGGCGCTTCGAACGTGACGGAAAGATGCAGTTGCACCGCCCGGCGCGGATCCGCATGAGCGCCAACAATGCCGAGGCGTTGCTCTGTGGCGCCCTGGCCGGACTGGGCATCGCCCACCTGCCGACCTGGCTGGCCAGCGACTATCTGCTGCGCGGTGAACTGCTACCTTTGTTCTGCGATAACGGGCTGCCCAAGCCGGAGAGCGCCGGCATCTATGCCTTGCGACTGGCGCAACAACCCAACTCGCGCAGCCGGTTGTTGCTGGAATACCTCAAGACTCGCTTCAGCCCAATCCCGCCGTGGGACCTGGCATTGCAGAACACGCTGGATCGCCACTAGTCCAGAATTATCTGGCGCATTAAAGATTCGCCCGCTAGATTCATGAAGATTACCGATCAAGGCTTTTGAGATGACCACCGAACGCGACACCCCGGATACCTGCGAACAACTGCTGCTGGATAATCAGGCCTGTTTCGCCCTGCACTCGACGTCGCTGCTGATGACCAAGGTCTATAAACCGATGTTGCAAGCGCTGGGCCTGACCTATCCGCAATACCTGGCGCTGATGGTGCTATGGGAACGCGATGGCCTGACCGTCGGTGAAATCAGCACGCGCCTGCTGACCGATCCCGGCTCGCTGACACCGTTGCTCAAACGCCTGGAAGTCGAAGGCCTGCTCAGCCGTACCCGCAGCCGCGAAGACGAACGGGTGGTGATCGTCGAACTCACTGAACAGGGTCGCGCCTTGCGGGAAAAGGCACGGAGTATTCCGCAGTGCATCCTCGGCGCTAGCGGGATGACCGTGGAGCGGCTGAACAAGCTGCAAGCGGAGCTGCAGGTGTTGCGCAGCAATTTGCAGGACAGCCTCTGATCCCCTGGCCAAGGATTCCCCCTGTGTGCGAGCTTGTCGCGATAGCGGTATGACAGTCGGTAAAATTGTTGACTGACACTCCGCTATCGCGAGCAAGCTCGCTCCCACATTCGTTTTGCAGGGTTCTTTCGACCTCCTCAGCCCTCCGCCAACAATTTTTCCAATCCTGAAAATCCCTCGTCTAGCGCTCTAACTCGCCACTTCACATCGTCCGCCCAAATCTCGATCAAAACTTTTTCAAACATTTATCTTGCGCACTAAATACTTGCGAGCTACATTCACCTCGCAGTTACTTAGCGCGCAAACATTTAGCGCAAAACACCCAACCCGAATGAGGCTCACATCATGCAAACTCTCTACACCGCAATCGCAACCTCCACTGGCGGCCGTGATGGTCGTGCCGTTTCCAGCGACAACATTCTCGACGTCAAACTCGCCACCCCGAAAGAACTCGGCGGTGCGGGCGGCGCGGCGACTAACCCTGAGCAACTGTTTGCTGCCGGTTACTCCGCCTGCTTCATCGGCGCCCTGAAATTCGTTGCCAGCCAGACCAAACGCACCCTCCCGAACGACGCCTCGATCACTGCCCATGTCGGCATCGGCCAGATCCCTGGTGGTTTTGGTCTGGACATCGATCTGCACATCAGCCTGCCGGGGCTTGAACAAGCCGACGCGCAATCCCTGGTCGACGCTGCCCACCTGGTTTGCCCGTACTCCAACGCCACCCGTGGCAACGTCGATGTGCGCCTGCACGTCACCGTCTAACCGCTGATCCCAAGGTCCGAACAGGAAACGAACATGAACACTTTCAGCAAAGTCTTGACCGGCACCCTTCTCGCCCTGTCCATCGGTAATGCGTTTGCAGGCGACGGTGTTGAACACAACACCCAGGCCTTCCTCAACGTACTGAATGCCGGCACCGGCAAACCGATGGAGCAACTCACACCGAAAGAAGCCCGCGCCGTTCTGACGGGCGCGCAAGCCTCGGTGAAACTGACACTGCCCAACGCCGATGTCAGCGAGAAGACCATTCAAGTCGACGGCCAACCGCTCAGCCTGACCATCGTCCGGCCGGCTGGAGTCAAGGGCGAGCTGCCCGTGTTCATGTACTTCCACGGTGGTGGCTGGGTGTTGGGCGACTTCCCGACCCACGAACGATTGGTGCGTGATCTGGTAGCGGGTTCGGGGGCGGTTGCGGTGTTCGTCAATTACACCCCGTCGCCGGAAGCGCATTACCCGGCGGCAATCAACCAGGCTTACGCCGCGACGAAATGGGTGGCCGAGCACGGTAAAGAGATCAACGTCGACAGCAAGCGCCTGGCCGTGGCTGGCAACAGCGTCGGAGGCAACATGGCGGCAGTGGTTGCGCTGATGGCCAAGGACAAGGGCACCCCGGCGATCAAGTTCCAGGTGCTGCTGTGGCCGGTGACGGATGCGAACTTCGACACCGCCTCCTACAACCAGTTTGCCGAGGGGCACTTCCTCACCAAAAACATGATGAAGTGGTTCTGGGACAACTACACCACCGACGCCAACCAGCGTAACGAGATCTACGCCTCGCCGCTGCGGGCAACCACCGCTCAACTGAAGGGCTTGCCACCTGCACTGGTGCAGACGGCGGGCGCTGACGTTCTGCGCGATGAAGGTGAAGCCTATGCTCGCAAGCTTGATGAGGCCGGGGTGCCGGTGACGGCGGTTCGCTACAACGGCATGATCCATGACTACGGTTTGCTCAACGTGGTGAGCCAAGTGCCGGCGGTGCGGTCAGCGATGTTGCAAGCCTCGCATGAGCTCAAAGAACACTTGGAGAAGTAACACCGCACTCCTGCAAGTGTGCAACGCTGAATTCGAAATCGAACCCACAAAAAAGCCCGACTCAATGGTCGGGCTTTTTCATTACTCAAGCAGTGCTTATTTAGCACGGCCTTTGTAGGAACCGCCTTCGCGGGTATCGATCTCGATCATGTCGCCGATTTCGATGAAGTCAGCAACCGACAGCTCGGTACCGTTCTTCAGTTTGGCAGGCTTCATCACCTTGCCGGAAGTGTCACCGCGAGCGGAGCCTTCGGTGTAGTCAACCTGACGCACGATAGTGGTCGGCAGTTCTACGGAAACCAGACGCTCTTCGAAGAAGATCGCTTCGCAAACATCGGTCATGCCTTCTTCAACGAAAGGCAGAACGGCTTCGATGTCTTCAGCGTTCAGCTCGTACATGGTGTAGTCAGTGGTGTCCATGAACGTGTAGGTGTCGCCGCTGATGAAGGACAGGGTCGCTTCTTTGCGGTCGAGGATCACGTCGTCCAGTTTGTCGTCAGCGCTGTAAACGATCTCGGTCTTGTAACCGGTCAGCAGGTTTTTCAGCTTGGTCTTCATGATCGCGCTGTTACGACCGGATTTGGTGAATTCAGCTTTCTGAACCAGCCAAGGATCGTTTTCGAGACGGATCACGGTACCGGGTTTCAGTTCTTTACCAGTTTTCATTGCGAATATCCGAATTTGGATGGGATTTACAAAAATCTAGGCCGCGTATCATATCCAATTTACATAAAACTGTACCAGCGCCGCGGCAAGATCGACCTGCAAGGCTTGTTCCAGACACCACGCCTCGGCGTGTTTTTGCAGCTCTGGCCAGTGTTTGCGGGCCGTGCGCCAGTGGTCGGCCATTTCATGACCGGCATTCCACGCGTGCCAAAGACCGTTGATCGCCTGGCTGGCAGGCTCGGACAGGCCTTTTGTATACAGCGCGAGGAACGCATCGAGCTTGTCCAGGTGGATGTCTTCCTCCTGCTGATAGATGTGCCAGAGCATCGGCCGGCCGGCCCATTGGGCGCGAACGAAGGAGTCTTCACCGCGCACCGCGTTGAAATCGCAGCACCAGAGCAGGTGATCGTATTGATCCTGTCGGACGAACGGCAGCACCTGGACAGTCAATCCGTCACGGACATGCAGGGCTCCCGCGGCTAATCCTTCAACGCCGAGCCAGCGTTCGACATCGCCGAGAATCCGCCCTTCGGGCACCAGCAAATGCGTGGGCGTCAAATCGGCGGCCAGTACATCCAGCCAACTCGACAAGCCGGCATTCTCATAGGCAAACAGCGAGATCAATTGCGCATTCGGCGCACGATCAATGCCCAACCCTTGAAGGAATTCACGCTGGGCCTCGGGACTTTGTTGAAACTGCCGGCGTCGCTCAAGCAGCCCGCTTTCACGCAACAAACCTCCGGTGCCCGTCTGGAATCCCGGGAAGAAGAAGTACTTCTGCACCGTTTTGTATTTGACCGACGGCAAACCGTGGCAGCCTATGACCCAGTCTTCGGCGCTCAGGTAATCGAGGTTCATCCACAGCGGCGGCTTTACCCGCGCGGCCATGGCGTCCATGTAAGCACTCGGCAACTGGCACGCGAACGCGGCGATGACCACATCCGCCGCTTCGGTGGCCAACCACTCGGCCGGCCACTGGCGCACTTCGACACCGGCCTGCCATTGCTGCGCGAGATGGGTATCGATCTCGGGACACAGACGTTCGAAGGCGCGCAGGTCATCGACCCACAAGCGCACCTCCAGCCCATGATCCGCCACGAGTTGGCGAGCCAGGCGCCAGGTGACGCCGATGTCGCCAAAGTTGTCGACCACGGTGCAAAAAATATCCCAGCGCCGGCGGTTTTTCACTTGAGGCAGTTCAGGCATTCCAGGTTCCCGTTGGCAAAGGCACCGATTGTCCGCATAAATTACCTCGTGCAGAAGAGCCGACGGCGATTAATCTTCGTGCGACAATCGCCACTCGCCCGCGACCATCCGCCAGGAGGCAGCCATGCCCTACCGTCCCAACCCGCGCCGCCCGTTGCCGATCCAGCTCAGTGCCCTGCAATTGACCGGCAGTGTTGCCCTCGGTTTGTGGCTGGGATTTGTCGCCATCGCGCTGACCTGCTGGCTTGTCTCAGCGGTGTTTTTCAAAGAGCAACTGGCACCGGTCGCCGCCGCGGTGGAGCAGTTGGCCAAGCCGCCGGTTGTCGAACAGCCGAGGCCGGATATTCCACCGCAGAGCCCGTTGTTCGAGCAATACGAAGAGAACCTGCGCAAGGACGAGCAGCAAGTACGCATGGATCAGGCCCGTAGCAGCAGCCGCAATCTGTCCAACCCGAAATGCCAGTTCTGGTTGCAGCAGGACCATACCGCGCCGAGCGAAAAAAGCCGCGCCAATGTCCTGCAATTCTGCGACTGATCATGAACAAACAGACCGTCCACCAATTGATTCTCGACAAGCTGCGGATTGATCTCGACATCGCCGAACGTGCCGCGCAAACCGCCTACGAAACCGCGACCCACGAAGAAAACATCGCAGAAAATAAGTACGACACCCTGGGGCTGGAGGCGTCCTATCTGGCAGCCGGCCAGGCCAAGCGGATGGAGGAAATCCGTCAGTCACTGGCGCTGTGCCAAAATCTGATGCTGCGTCCTTATGATGATCAGCGCGGCATCGAAGTCGGCGCACTGCTCGGTCTGGAAGACGAGAACGGTCGTGAGCAATGGCTGTTTCTGGCCCCCGATGCAGCCGGCCTGAAGGTCGATCTGGTGGGGCAGCTGATCACCGTCATCACCCCCCGCTCGCCGCTGGGCAAAAACCTGCTGGGCAAGTTCGAAGGGGATGAAGTGGAGATTCTGGTGGCGGGCGCTCGGCAACAGTTTTCTGTTACCGAGGTGGTCTAGAACAAACGATCAGTGGACCGGCAGTTCGACGCCGTCGAACAGCTCTTCAAGTTCCTGCTTGTTGTGGCACTGAATGGCTTTGGCCATCACTTCGCGGGTCAGGTGCGGGGCAAACTTCTCGATGAAGTCGCACATGAAACCACGCAGGAAGGTGCCGCGACGGAAACCGATTTTGGTGATGCTCGATTCAAACAAATCGCTCGCATCAAGCATGACCAGATCGCTATCGAGTTTGGCATCGACCGCCATTTTCGCCACGATGCCCACGCCCAGACCCAAACGAACGTAAGTCTTGATCACGTCGGCGTCGGCGGCGGTGAACACCACTTTCGGCGTCAGGCCGCGATGGCTGAACGCTTCGTCGAGTTTCGAACGGCCGGTGAAACCGAACACGTACGTCACGATCGGGTATTCGGCCAGGGCTTCGAGGGTCAGCTTCGACAGCTTGGTCAGCGGGTGACCTTGAGGCACGACGACGCAACGGTTCCAGCGGTAGCACGGCATCATCACCAGGTCGCCGAACAACTCCAGCGCTTCAGTGGCAATGGCGAAATCCACCGTGCCGTCGGCGGCCATTTCAGCGATCTGCATCGGCGAACCCTGGTGCATGTGCAGGGCAACGTCCGGGTATTGCTTGATGAACGTGCTGATCACCGGCGGTAACGCATAACGTGCCTGGGTGTGGGTGGTGGCGATCGACAGGGTGCCCTTTTTCTCGTTGGAGAATTCCTGGGCGATCTGCTTGATGCTTTCAACCTTGCGCAGGATTTCGCCGGCGGTGGTGATGATGCGTTCGCCGGCCGGGGTGACGCGCGTCAGGTGCTTGCCGCTGCGGGCAAAAACCTCGACGCCCAATTCGTCTTCCAGCAGGCGGATCTGTTTACTGATACCCGGTTGCGAGGTGTAAAGGCTTTGGGCGGTAGCGGAAACGTTGAGGTCGTGGTGCGCCACTTCCCAGATGTAGCGCAATTGTTGAAGCTTCATATGAATCCCTCAAAGCAGGTAGACGCCACGGGCATCAGCGACGGTATATAACTATATTAATGGCGTGAAGAATAAATCTAGAACTTTTTTGTCAAATTGCCACTATTTGTGTTCCAGCGATCTTCCTGGCGGCGACGCTCTACCAGCGGCACCAGATAGACCGGCACCCGCGACAGCTGCAACACGCGCGCGGCTGTCCTGCCCAAGGGCGTTTCCGCGCCGGCACCATGGCTATGACTACCTACGATCAGCAAATCCACAGAGAGTTTCTGCGCCTGGTCGAGAATCACCTGCGACGGATCCCCCTGAAGGACACGCACCGCGCGGATTCGCGCCAGGTCCTGCTCCCCTTCATCCCCCAGCTCTTCACGAAAACTGTCGAGCACCCGCTGCTCGATATTGGCAATGACAGTACTCAGGCCCTGACTGTGAAACTCGTTCAAGGCTTGTTCATCGAGGTAACTTTGAAGCACCGATTCGGCAAACAGCCCCATGGGCTCAACCGCGTGGACCACGTACAAGTCGGCATTGAATGTCCGCGCCAGGGCCAAGGCATGTTGCATTACCAACGGTGCGTATAGGCCAAGGTCAGTGGCATACAGCATCGACTGAATCATTAGGATCTCCTCGCAAGCCAAGATGGCGGAGATTTGATTCAGCTTAGCAGTGCCTTGGCGAGTGCGACGCTCTGGGTAAAGCGTTGAACGGTGGGCTTAAACTTTTTGCTCGTTGCTTATGCCGTGCGGTACATGACCGGTGGCGACGACTTCACGGGCCAATTCGCAATGGCCGGCCTGATCGTCGAAAAACACATCGGCGGCGAACGCTTCAAGAAATGCCGACTTGGTCAGCCCTCCGAGAAACAGTGATTCGTCCAGGCGAATGTCCCATTCGCGCAACGTACGGATCACGCGCTCATGGGCCGGCGCCGAACGCGCCGTGACCAATGCCGTGCGAATCGGGCAGTCGTCGTCTGGAAACTCACGCTGCAACAGATTGAGGGCCGCCAGGAAGCCTTTGAACGGCCCTCCACGCAGCGGCTCACGGGCGGCCTCACGTTCACTGGCCTGAAATGCTTCCAGGCCACCCGCTTGGTAGACCCGCTCCGACTCGTCGGAAAACAGTACCGCATCGCCGTCGAAGGCAATCCGCAATTCATCGCTGGCCGCGCGGCTGGCACCGCCCGACAGAATGGTCGCCGCAGCGAACCCGGCCTCCAGTGCACTGCGCACGTCTTCGGCATGCGTCGACAGAAACAGGTCACAGCCAAAGGCCTTGAGATACGGATAAGGACTGCGGCCGCCGACAAACGCCGCGCGGGAGATCGCCAGCCCATAGTGATGAATCGAGTTAAACACCCGTAACCCGGTGTCGGCGCTGTTGCGCGACACTAGGATTACCTCGACCCGGGCGCGACCGAGCAGGGCATTGAGGTTGAGGAGTTTCTGCACCAGCGGGAAGGCATCACCGGGCTCGAGGATTTCGTCCTCGTGCTCGATCTGGTATTGCCGGTAAGCCTCGACGCCCCTCGACTCGTAAACCTTGTGGCTTTCACTCAGGTCGAACAGCGCCCGCGAAGAAATCGCCAGCACCAGTTTGTCGTCGATAGTCTTGGCCATGCCTTTCCCCCCGGACTGATCGACTCAAGTATTGCGTCGATCGATAAAACTCAAACTGCGATACAAGGCTTCGATCAGCGGCAACTCGCACCCTGCTGCTTTGGCCGCTGACAAGGGGCGCGCGTAAATCGCGGCCAGTTCCAGCGGTCGTTTGTGCAGAAAATCGTGGTACATGCTCGGCCAATAGTCCGGCATTTTTTCGGTCACCATGAACAGATGGTCGGCGTAACCGGCCGGCAGGTCGTGGCCACAGGCGATTGCGCCCTGCACCACCTCGGCCATCAATGCCCGGATCAGTTCCCGGCTGTCAGCATCAGCCATCAATGGCGTGGTGCTGGCCCCCAACAGGACCGAAAGACCGTTGTACGGAACATTCCAGACCAGTTTTTGCCATCGTGCCTGTTGCAGGTTCGGCATGGCGTGAGAATCGATGCCAGCGCTGCGGAACAGTCCGGCGCCTTCTTCCACAATCGCCACGCGGGCCGCTGCATCCGCAAGACCACTGTGATAGCCGATGTTGACGGCGCCGAGCGCCTGATGGGTAATTTCCCCGGGCCCGGTGCGATGGACACAGATAAAACACAGCCCGCCAAGCAGGTGCAAAGTGTCAGGAAGCAACTCGCGCAAGCTGTCTTCGACGTCCAGGCCATTCTGCAAGACCAGCACTTTGGCGTTCGGAGCCGCCGCCTGAATGAGGGCAGGCGCGAGGTCGGCATTGCTAGTGGTTTTGGCACCGACCAGCAACCAGTCGCAGGCGGGCATGTCTTCCGCGGATGAATAGGCCTGAACCGGGTTCAACGTCAGCGCTCCGTGCGCCGCGCTGTCGAGTCGCAACCCGCGCTCGGCCACCGCTGAAAATTCACTGCGCAGCAAGAAGTGCACATCGAAGCCGGCACGCGCCAGCATCATCCCGTAGAACCCGCCGATTGCGCCGGTCCCGATCACACCGATTGTCGGCTTAGTCACTGCCCCCATCATGGCAACTCCTCTGCTGTTTTCATCAGCGCCCGTCCGACCGCTTCATTGAGTTCGGTACCGGTCAGGCGTGATTTTAATGCCCCGAAGAACTCACCGTCGCGTACTAAAAACAGCGCCGGCAACTGAAAAACCTGATATCGCTCAACCACCCCGCCGTTGTTCCCGGCGTCGATCCAGCACAGTCGATCGACTGCCAGATCGAGCCTTGGCAATTGCTCACGGGCAAATCGGCAACTGGCGCAGCCGACACTGGTGAAGATCACCAGGGAAACGCCATGCATAGCCAGCAGCCGTTGATCGGCATCGAAATCGGTCAGTTCCAATTCGACCACTATACTGGGGGAAAGAATGTCAGATGGCCGACACAGGGAGTCCGTGTTCATGGGACGCTTTATTCCTCATCCTGACGATGTACCCGTCGAATTAACGTTGCTCACGCATGAGTGCATCTCGCGACAGCGCTTGCACACTATCAGCCTCGGGGGCATGGCTTGCAATTATCACCGGGCCTGGCGCCATGGCACGGCGCTCGAAGTGCGCATGCCGACCCTGAACCCCGATTTGCGCTATCTGGGCTATGTGGCCTGGTGCCTGCGGCGCAAACGCGGCTACCTGGTGGGCATTGCCTTTGTCGACGAGCAGATGATGTTCAGTGCCCGTATGGGCGAGCAAGTGTGCCAGATCGAACGGTATTGCCGCCTCCATGACCGGCATGACGACTTGCAGGGTGTTCAGGCGCTGGCCCTCGAATGGGTCCAGGCGCATGCCGACGAGTTCTCTCACGACACCGTGCGAAAGGCATTTGCACAGGCTGTACTGGATTAAACAGCTGTGTGCCCATTGTCGAGCAGGCGCCTAACGCGCTAAGGTTCGGGTCCCCGACGCGCTTAATTTGCTGTGCTCCGCCGCGCGGGTTCGCTGGCGGCCGGCACCCGTGACCTGACGAGTAAACGATGGCTGATTTACCGATCAACGACCTAAACGTCGCCTCCAACGAGACGCTGATCACTCCTGACCAGCTCAAGCGTGACATCCCCCTGAGCGACGCCGCCCTGCGCACCGTCACCAAGGGTCGCGAAGTCATTCGCAATATCCTGGATGGCACTGACCACCGCCTGTTCGTCGTCATCGGGCCTTGCTCGATCCACGACATCAAGGCTGCCCACGAATACGCCGAGCGTCTGAAGACGCTCGCCGCGGAAGTGTCCGATACCCTGTATCTGGTCATGCGCGTGTATTTCGAGAAGCCACGCACCACCGTCGGCTGGAAAGGCTTGATCAACGACCCGTACCTGGACGACTCGTTCAAAATCCAGGACGGCTTGCACATCGGTCGCCAGTTACTGCTGGACCTGGCCGAAATGGGCCTGCCGACCGCGACCGAGGCCCTCGACCCGATCTCCCCGCAATATCTGCAGGACCTGATCAGCTGGTCGGCGATCGGCGCGCGTACCACCGAATCCCAGACTCACCGCGAAATGGCTTCAGGCCTGTCCTCGGCCGTCGGCTTCAAGAATGGCACCGACGGCGGCCTGACCGTAGCGATCAACGCCCTGCAATCGGTTTCCAGCCCGCACCGTTTCCTGGGCATCAACCAGGAAGGTGGCGTGTCGATCGTCACCACCAAGGGCAACGCCTACGGCCATGTGGTATTGCGCGGCGGCAACGGCAAGCCGAACTATGATTCGGTCAGCGTCGCACTCTGCGAGCAAGCGCTGAACAAGGCGAAGATCAAGCCGAACATCATGGTCGATTGCAGCCACGCCAACTCCAACAAAGACCCGGCCCTGCAACCGCTGGTAATGGAAAACGTCGCCAACCAGATCCTCGAAGGCAACCAGTCGATCATCGGCCTGATGGTCGAGAGCCACCTGAACTGGGGCTGCCAGGCCATCCCGAAAGACCTCGCCGACCTGCAATACGGCGTGTCGATCACAGACGCCTGCATCGATTGGTCCGCCACCGAAAACACCTTGCGCAGCATGCACGCCAAGCTCAAGGATGTGCTGCCCAAACGCGATCGCACCTGATCACCGTTTAGCGCACACAAAAACGCCAGGCTTAAACCTGGCGTTTTTTTATGCGTTCGTTTGGGTCACAGCTTGGCGGCGTGCCGCTGGTGACGCTCCATGTAACGCTCAACGTAGGAACACGATGGAATGACGGTGTAACCCATTTCATCAGCGTACTCCAACGCCTTCTCGGTCAATGCCGCAGCGATGCCGCGACCACGCAATGCGTTAGGCACGAAGGTGCGATAGATATCCAGTGTCTGTTTCCCCAGATCCATATAGGTCAGGTAGGCACGATGACCGTCCACACTGGTCTCGAACTGATGACCAGCCTGGTCATGGTGGATGGACAACGCCTCGCTCATCACTACTCCTCGCGGGTCTTGAATTCTGACCCCTACCTTACCGATGTTTTTCCGGCGAAGGAACATCTACGCCACCCCGTGCCAATGGACACCGAGAAGAACTGCACCGATCTCGCGCAACCGAGCACGTATCAAATAGTAGGCACCATTGGCGGAAATGCTCAAGGTGCGCTCGTCATCATGCTCAACAAGCAGGTGCTGTTCCGGGGTACGCAGGGACGGCTCGACCGACGGTCTTCGCAGGTCGCAAGCCTGAACATTGCCGGATATTGAGACATAAGACGAATCCGCTCTCTTAAAGTCACCTCTAGATGGATAAAGATTATGAGAGCCCCTGCGCAAAAATTGAACAGAAGTATGGGCGAACTCATTTAGCCAGACTTTAGCCAAGACTGAAAAAAAGCCCTGTGAGTGCGCGGAACTTTTTTTGAGCGGCTCGCTCATCTCGGGCCTCGCAGCTGGATATTTTTTAAACAATGCAGTTAAAAGTTGCTCGAAAAAGAATCAACGCCTACAATTTTTTTTGCTTCTTGCTTTACGTCAGTTTACTTACGAGTAGTAATGAGTAGTATGTACGCCGGCTATTTCCTCACTCTGAGGAGACAGCTAACTTAATAGAAAGTCCTTGAAGGGGAACACGATGAACAACGTTCTGAAATTCTCTGCTCTGGCTCTGGCCGCAGTTCTGGCTACCGGTTGCAGCAGCGCATCGAAAGAAACCGAAGCACGTCTGACCGCTACTGAAGACGCAGCTGCTCGCTCCCAGGCTCGTGCAGACGAAGCTTACCGTAAAGCTGATGAAGCTCTGGCTGCTGCTCAAAAAGCACAACAGACTGCTGACGAAGCTAACGAGCGTGCTCTGCGCATGCTGGACAAAGCTAGCCGTAAGTAATAATCCCTCGGGATTGTTATCAAGCCGACCCATTTATGGGTCGGCTTTTTATTGCCTGAGGTTTCCATCGGGCAATAAAAAACCCGCCGACGCGGCCTGCGTCGGCGGGTTTTTTTCAGGCTTTACTGCAACGGATCGAGCGGCGTACTCGACACCATCGGCGCCGAGCCATTCGGCACCGCGATTTCCACCGGCAGGCCATCTTCAGCGGCGACCACGTCGCGCACTACATCCCAGTTCATGCGCAGGTTGTTGGTGATGTCTTCACGCTTGAGCATCGCGTTGATCACCGAGGTGTGCTTGTCGACCACCGACGGGTTGCCCTTGTCATCCAGCGGTGTGTGCGCTTCAAGATAAACCTTGCCGCCACTTACGCCAAATTTGTACGGATCGTTGATGATTCGTACCGACGTGCCGACCGGCACCATTTTCGCCATTTCCAGCACGTTATTGTTGAACATGCGGAAGCAGCCGTGGCTGGTGCGCATGCCAATGCCGAATTTCTTATTCGAGCCATGGATCAGGTAGCCCGGAGTGCCCAGGCTGAACTTGAACGGTCCCAGAGGGTTATCCGGGCCGGCCGGCACCACATTGGGCAACGGATCACCATCGGCGGCGTGCTCGGCCTTGATCGACGCTGGAGGGGTCCAGGTCGGGTTAGGCGTTTTCGCGGTGATGGTGGTGTGGGCGATTGGCGAGCCCCACCCCTCACGACCAATCCCCAGCGGGAAGGTGTACACCACGTTCTGGCCTTTGGGGTAGTAGTAAAGGCGGTACTCAGCCAGGTTGATCACGATGCCTTCACGCGGCCCCGGCGGCAGGATGAAACGGGTCGGCAGGATGACTTCAGTGCCGGCGCCCGGCAACCATGCATCGACACCCGGGTTGGCTGCGATCATTTCCGTGTAGCCCAAATCGTAAGCAGTACCAAGGTCGGCGAAGGTATCTTCGTACTTGGCCTTGATCACCTGCACCTGACCGATGATGTCTTCACCGGGTGGCGGCAGGGGAAACTCCAACGCTGCAACTGGACCGGCCATACAAAGGGCGGCAAGAGACAGGCAGCGGGTGACGGCAGGAAAACGCGGCAACATCCGGAAAGTCCTTCGCATGATCGACAAGGGTATAAAAAACGGGATTGTACACCGCCGCCTGGAATTTCGGGGAGTTGGCCGATAGCACGCTATCTTTTATAGGCTAGAGTTCGAACCGCAGCTCTGGCCAGATTGGCGAGGTGCCGCGTTTTTGCGATTCAAGGATGGCCCGGCACAGCGAGCACAGGCGCTGGTCCTGAAACACTCGACGATCGACACTCGACCAGCGTGGCTGTGCAGGCAGCAGGCTGCCGCACAAGGTTCGGTCCGCCGAGCCGCCCAACTCCAGTTGACGGGTTACCAGATGCACCCGCACTTCCTGACAGGCGAACAGATCCAGCTGTTCGTCAGGCTCGATCAGTTGGTAGGCAAAAAGTGACCAGGCAGGACGCGGCATCGGGGGCTCCAAATCGGGGGCCGCCACCTTAGCCGAAAGCCTGCGCCTAGAAAAGGGTCATAACAGCGGTTTTAGCGTAGGCCAGACATTATCCAGCAACTTGTCCTGAGCCCCGGCCGCCGGGTGTATGCCGTCAGCCTGCATCAGGTCCGGATGGCCGCCGACGCCGTCGAGGAAAAACGGCACAAGCGCAATGTTTTTCTCGGTGGCCAGCGTGCTGTAGACCTTGGCAAAGGCCTCGGTGTAACGAACGCCGTAATTGGGCGGCAGTTGCATGCCCAATAGCAGAACCTTGGCACCGCTGTCCCGGGAGCTGTCGATCATCGACGCAAGGTTTTGTTGCAAATTAGCCGGGGGCATTCCACGCAGTCCGTCATTGCCGCCCAACTCGAGGATGACGAGCTCCGGTTTATGCTCTGCAAGCAGCGCAGGCAAGCGCGCCTGGCCGCCGGCGCTGGTGTCGCCGCTGATGGAGGCATTGATCACTTTATCGTCGAAACCTTCGTGCTTGAGCCGTTGTTCGAGCAGCGAGACCCATCCCAACCGGGTATCCAGTCCGAAACCTGCGCTGATACTATCGCCAACGATCAGGACAGTACCCGCCGCTGCGTTCTGGGCCATGCACATCAAGGCCAGGCCAGCACTCAAAAACCACACACGCATCGGATTCTCCATGGGCGCAAGCATTCTCACCGCGAAGAACCTCAGCAAAGTGGTTCCCAGCGCGGAAGGTGAACTGACTATCCTGCACGAACTCAGCCTGGAACTGAACAAGGGCGACAGCCTGGCCATCGTCGGCGCCTCCGGTTCCGGCAAATCCACCCTCCTCGGCCTGCTCGCCGGGCTCGACCTGCCCAGCAGCGGCGAAGTCACCCTGGCCGGGCAAGGGCTGAGCACCCTCGATGAAGATCAACGCGCGCGCATTCGGGCCGAGCATGTCGGTTTTGTGTTCCAGTCCTTTCAGTTGCTCGACAGTCTAAACGCGTTGGAAAATGTCATGTTGCCGCTGGAGCTCGATGGCCGTAAAGACGCTCGCGAGCGTGCCACCGAGTTACTGCAACGTGTCGGCCTGGGCCAGCGCCTGACCCATTCACCACGCCAGCTCTCGGGGGGCGAACAGCAACGGGTGGCGATTGCCCGGGCGTTTGCCGCCGAACCCGACGTGCTGTTCGCCGATGAACCCACCGGCAACCTCGACAGCCATACCGGTGAGCGCATTAGCGACTTGTTGTTCGAACTCAACCAGGAACGCGGCACGACGCTGGTACTGGTGACCCACGACGAACGCCTGGCACATCGTTGCCGGCGCCTGATCCGCCTTGAAGCCGGCCTGCTGGTCGCCCCACTGGAGCCTTGATGGCACGCCTGCCGCTGTTGCGCCTGTTCAGTCTTGCCATCCGCCAACTGCTGCGCGATGCACGCGCCGGCGAATTGCGCGTGCTGTTCTTCGCTTTGCTGGTGGCTGTGGCGGCGAGTACCGCCATTGGCTACTTCGGCGCCCGCCTGAACGGCGCCATGATGTTGCGCGCCACCGAATTTCTAGGCGCCGACCTGTTGCTCGAAGGCAGCTCACCGGCACGGCCCGAACAGATTAAAAGCGGCACGGAGCTGGGGCTTGAACACGCTCAGGTGGTGGAGTTCTCCAGCGTCATCGCCACCGATAACGGTATTCAACTGTCCAGCATTAAAGCGGCTGACGCGGTCTATCCACTGCGCGGCGAACTGAAAAGTGCCCCGGCGCCCTTCGCACCGGAAGAAGCCGGCGGCGGACCGAAGCCCGGTGAGGCCTGGGTCGAGGCACGACTGCTGACGGCGCTGGATCTGAAGATCGGCGACAGCATCGACGTTGGCATGAAAACCCTGAAACTGGCACGTGTCCTGACCTACGAACCCGACCGGGCCGGTAATTTCTATAGCCTCACGCCCCGTGTGCTGATCAACCTCAGCGACCTGGCCGCCACCGGTGTGGTGCAACCCGGAAGCCGGGTCAGTTACCGCGAACTCTGGCGCGGCAACGCCGAGGCGCTGGAAACCTATCGTCAGCTGATCAAACCAGGTCTGGCGGCCAACCAGCGCCTGCAGGATGCCCGCGACGGCAATCGACAAATTGGCGGCGCACTGGGCAAGGCCGAGCGCTACCTCAACATGGCAAGTCTGGTGGCGGTCCTGTTGTCCGGTGTGGCGGTAGCGCTGTCGGCCACACGCTTTGCCACGCGCCGCTTCGATGCCAGTGCACTGCTGCGCTGCCTGGGCCTGTCACGCCGGGAAACCATGGTGCTGTTCAGTTTGCAGCTGACAGTACTCGGGTTGCTCGCCAGCGCCAGTGGTGCCCTCCTCGGCTGGCTGGCACAGCTTGGGCTGTTCGCGTTGCTGCATGATTTGTTACCGACCGATGTACCGCCGGGTGGCCTGCTGCCGGCCATCGCCGGGATCGGCACGGGGCTGGTGGCACTGGCCGGATTCGCCCTGCCACCGTTGGCCGCGCTCGGTCGCGTGCCGCCATTGCGAGTACTGCGCCGGGACATGCTGCCGATTCCATCCAGCACCTGGATGGTCTATGGCGCCGCGTTGGGCGCCCTCGGCCTGATCATGTGGCGCCTGAGCCTTGATCTGGTGTTGACCTTCGCCCTGCTCGGCGGCGGCGTGATCGCCGCACTGGTACTCGGTGGCTTGCTTTTGCTGCTACTCAAAAGCCTGCGCCGGCTGCTGGCCCGCGCTTCGCTCCCCTGGCGCCTCGGTCTGGGCCAGCTGCTGCGTCATCCATTGGCCGCTGCGGGACAAGCCCTGGCCTTCGGCCTGATTCTGCTGTCCATGGCGTTGATCGCATTGCTGAGAGGCGAATTGCTGGACACCTGGCAAAACCAATTGCCGAAAAACGCGCCGAATTATTTTGCGCTGAACATTCTGCCGGCGGACAAACAGGCCTTTACGGATCGTCTGATTCAACTGTCGGCGCAGTCCGCGCCGCTCTACCCGGTGGTGCCGGGTCGACTGATCAGCATCAATGGCGAGCCGGTGCAGGACATCGTCAGCAAGGATTCGGCGGGTGATCGAGCGATCCAGCGCGACTTGAGCCTGACCTGGGCGGCGGACTTGCCGGCGGGCAACAAACTCACGGCGGGCAACTGGTGGACCGAGCAGACACCCGACGAGGTTCCCGGTGTGTCAGTTGAAGGCAAAGTGGCCGAAAGCCTGAAGCTCAAACTCGGCGATCACTTGGTGTTTACAGTGGGCGGGGTCAATCGGGAGGCGAAGGTCACCAGCTTGCGAGAGATCAATTGGGACAACTTCCAACCGAATTTCTTCATGATCTTCCAGCCCGGCACCTTGAAAGATTTGCCGGCGACTTACCTGACCAGTTTCTATCTGGCGGCCGGTCACGATCAGCAGATTGTCGACCTCTCGCGCAGCTTCCCGGCGGTGACCATTCTGCAAGTCGAAGCCCTGCTGGAACAGCTGCGCAGCATCCTCGCCCAGGTCACGCTGGCGGTGGAATATGTGCTGTTGTTTGTACTGGCGGCGGGGATGGCGGTGTTGTTTTCCGGCCTCCAAGCGACGCTCGATGAACGCATTCGCCAAGGCGCCCTGTTGCGCGCGCTGGGGGCCGAACGGCAGTTGTTGGTCAAGGCGCGGCGGATCGAGTTCGGTTTGCTCGGCGCGGTCAGCGGTTTATTGGCGGCACTGGGCTCGGAACTGGTGAGCCTGGTGCTTTACCGCTACGCCTTCGACCTGCCGTGGCATCCGCATCCATGGCTGTTGGTGCTGCCGGTGATCGGTGCGGTGCTGATTGGTGGCGCCGGTGTGTTCGGTACCCGCCGCGCGCTGAACGCCAGCCCCCTGACAGTGTTGCGCGAGGGTTGATAGACTCAAACCTTGCCCATTACAAGAAGTTGCCATGAGCCGTTATCGTCCCCCCCGCCCCGCAGGCACCGCGCTGATCACCCCCGAAGGTGAAGCGCGGATGCGGGCTGAGTTTCATGAGCTTTGGCATGTACGGCGACCGCAAGTGACGCAGTCGGTGAGCGAGGCTGCGGCACAGGGTGATCGTTCCGAGAACGCGGAATACACCTACGGCAAAAAAATGCTGCGTGAAATCGACAGCCGCGTGCGCTTTCTCACCAAACGGCTGGAAGCGCTGAAGGTGGTCAGCGAAAGACCCAGCGACCCGAACAAGGTCTATTTCGGCGCCTGGGTCACGATCGAAGACGAGGACGGTAAAGCGTCGCGCTACCGTATCGTCGGACCGGATGAGCTAGACCTGAAACTCGGACTGATCAGCATCGACTCACCCCTCGCCCGTGCGCTGATCGGCAAGGCGCTGGACGCCGAAGTTCGGGTCCAGACACCGACCGGCGAGCAATGCGTGTATATCGTGGCAATCGACTACCCTTGAACCTCAGCGACGGGTAATCAGGCCTTGTCGGGCAACGCGGGTCAGCTGCCTGATCACTTCCGGCGCATCTTCGAGGCTGGGCGATTGAATCACCGCCAGGTCAAAGCTGTCGCTGGCAAATCGAGCCAGCGATTCGCCGTCTTCGACAAACTGGATCAGGAAGGCTGCAGGCCCACCGGTACGACGTGGCCAGCCATCGAGGTAACGCAGGAGCGTCGGCTGATGTTTACCGCCAAGAAGGATTTTAGGATTACGCTGGGTCAGATGTGCCGTGATCGGCGCGGGACGTACTACGGGGCTAAGTGTTACGGGACTAGGTGCGTTCATCAAGTCGTGTCTCTGCCTCAAAATTCTGCATGGCAGGTGAGAGGCAACACCGAACCAGCGCTTTAGCGGTATTTCGAAGCCTGTTTCAAGCTTCTATCGGTAACTGGATGAGTTACCTGGCGCCCCGCAAGTAGCTGTTTAAATCGGCGCATAGGCAACATCCTAGAGAAGCTGACCGGACAGTGTCAAGAATGACGCGCAACAAAAAAGGCTCGCGCAATGCGAGCCTTTTCGTTGAGCCAGAGCGGTCAGTCGGTGATGGCGCGGTCCAGCGACAGCTTGCCGGCACCTTCGATCAATACCGCAATGCTGCCACCGAGCAAGGCCAGGGCGAATTCATAACCGTTGTTGGCCATGAACAGACCGTTATGGATGTGCACCGAGAAAATAGCGACCAGCGAGAGGAAAGTCAGGCCCAGTGCAGCAGGACGTGTCAGCAGACCGATGATCAACGCCAGACCACCGAAGAACTCGGTACCGCCGGCCAGAATCGCCATCAGGTGACCCGGTGCCAGGCCCAGGCTTTCCATGTACTGCGCGGTGCCGGCAATGCCGTAGCCACCAAACATACCGAAGAGCTTCTGCGCGCCATGAGCTGCGAAGATGATCCCGACGACAATCCGTATCGCGGTCAGTCCGAAACCGGCGCGGGTAAACAGTACCTTGTTGATCAGTGAGCTCATGCTGTGTCATCCATTGTGAGTGAGTGTTCGTTGGGCGCCATATTAATCGATTAAACGAATGTAAAAAGCGCAATAATTGCGACATAACAATCAGTTTAGTCGATTATTTACGAGAGACCATTTTTTGTCCCTGCGGCTCCAATGACTCCCTCTCACGATCGAACGCCAAGTAATACTTGTTCACGCTATTAACATAGCTGACGGGGCCCATCCCCACCTGCTCCATGGCGATGCGCTCGACCTGGAAGAACCACTGATTGGGATTCAGGCCACGCCGCCGGGCTTCGGCGCGCATACCCTGCACCCGCTCCGGGCCAATGTTGTAAGCCGCCAGCACGAACGCCATGCGTTCACGTTCGTTGAGCTTGGGGCTGGCGAAGAATTTGCGGCGGATCATGGCCAGGTACTTGGCCCCGGCCTGCACGTTGGCGTCGAGCTCCTGAATGTTGTTGACCCCCACCCGCTGGGCAGCAGACGGGGTGATTTGCATCAGCCCGGTGGGGCCGCCACCGCTGCGGGCGTTGGGTTGCAGGGCCGACTCCTTGAACGCCAGCGCCGCCAAATTCAACCAGTCCATGCCTTGGGCATCGGCGTGCTTTTGCAGCACCGGGCGCAGTTTTTCCAGGCGCTGACGGTCGGCCTTGGCCAATGGATAGTGCACTTGGTACAGCCGCCGATAGATCCGCAGAAACGCTACGTCCTGGTCCGACGACTTCTTGTACGTCGTCAGAAAACGATCAATGCTCGCCCGCAGCATCGAGGCATCGCGGCGCACAAACCAGAACTCTTCACCCGGCTCACTGATCAGCACCTGCTTATCGAAACGCAATTTTGGCAGGATCTTGCCCCAGCGTTCGGCAATCGGTTGCTCGACGATGGTCAGGTGAAAGATCCCGCCTTGAACCATTTCCAGTACATCTTCGACGGCCAGACTGGGATCGACCCACTCGATCGTTATCGGTGCCAATTTGTGCAGTGCGAGTTTTGAATTGATCTGGCTCACGGCATCGCCGGCCGCGCTGCCGGTGGGCAACGCCAAGGTCTTGCCCGAGAGTTGTTCGACCTTGGTGTAGCGCCGCTCGCCCTTGATCCCCACCAGCACCAACGGGATGTCGCTGGCAATCGGTTCGCTGCTGCTGACCGCGTGGCCAGGCTGCAAATCAAGCAACTCCCCAGGCGCGACCAGATCCCCTTCTCCGCGCTGCAAGGCGCCGAGCAGCTGATCCTTGGCTTTGGGGATGATCTTGAGACTGACTTCCTGACCGTCGCGGGCGTGGCCGTTGAGGTATTGCTCGAAGGCGCGCAAGCGGTGGTATTCGACGCCGATGGCCTGGCCCTGGACTTCGCCGGAGCTGTTGCGGCTCTGGTTGACCAGTACCCGCAACACGCGGCTGCTGCGAATCTCTGCGAGGTCGCGCACCTTGGTCGCCGGCACGGCTTGCAGCGGCCCGGCCAGACGCGCGACCGCCGGCATCGGCAGCAGCAACGAACAGCACAGCAGTAGCAAAATCGAGGGACGTATCATCCACTCTCCGGAAAGAATACTGGGCCGATTTCCGAAAAAAGCATGAAATCGAACGTCAGAAACAGAGCGCCATGAGCGCTGGCAAAGTGCGAAAGACTGGCACAGTGATGGCACCTTGACCACCCCGGCCTGTCTCGCGGCATCAAGAGACAGCTTTAACTCGTTGTAGTTCTTGGCTTTTCTTATAAATCTACAGCTCTGATATGCTTTCCGGCCTATGGTCCGAGGTAGCACCATGCAACTCATCGATATCGGCGTCAACCTGACCAACCCCAGTTTTGCCGACAAACACCAGGCCGTACTCGACCGCGCGTACGCCGCAGGTGTTTGCCAATTGGTCCTGACCGGCACCAGTGTCGAGGGCAGCGAACAGGCATTGGAACTGTGCCAGCAACTGGACGAAACCGCGCAACGACTGTTCGCCACCGCGGGCCTTCACCCGCATGCGGCCAGCGACTGGAACGCCGACAGCGCCCAGCGTTTGTGCAGCTTGCTCAAGGAACCGAACGGGGTGGCCGTGGGCGAATGCGGGCTGGATTTCAATCGCGATTTCTCGCCACGCCCGCAGCAGGAAAAAGTCCTCGAAGAGCACCTGGCGATGGCGGTCGAGTTGCAGTTACCGGTGTTTCTGCATGAGCGCGATGCCAGTCAGCGCCTGTTGGACATCCTGCGTGATTACCGTGACCAATTGCCAGCCGCCGTGGTGCATTGCTTCACCGGCGAAAAGAAAGCCCTGTTCAGCTACCTCGATCTGGATTTGCACATCGGCATCACCGGCTGGATCTGCGACGAGCGCCGGGGCACGCACCTGCATCCGCTGGTGAAAGAGATCAAACGCGGGCGCTTGATGCTGGAAAGCGATGCGCCGTATCTGTTGCCACGCAGCTTGCGGCCGAAGCCGAAAAACGGTCGCAACGAGCCAGCGTATTTGACTGAGGTACTGCGGGAAGTGGCGTTGCATCGTGGGGAAACGGTAGAGGATCTGGCTGATCACACCACTGCCTGCGCCAGAGCGTTTTTCGGCTTGCCCACAATCCCCCGGGCAGTCTGAATCCCTGTGGAAGCGAGCAAGCTCGCTCCCACATTGATCCATATCAAATTCGTATTCCTCGATAGCGGCACAATGCTGGCACCTTGCCAATGCTGTTTCCGCTATCAGAGTAGACCTCCATGGGTGCCTGGCTTAGCAATATTTCGCTGAAATACAAATTCTGGGCGGTCAACGCGGTCGCCTTCTTTACCACTCTGTTGCTGGTGCTGTACGCCGTGCAGCTCGAACAACAGGCTCGCAATCTCACCGCGCAGGCGTCCGCTCAGGCGCAGGCGCGATTGCTCAGTGCCTGGCCCGCCGGGCAACCGCTGCCCAACGCCGACAACCTGCTGACCTTCGGGCGCGGACAGGCGCCATTGTTGAATGGTCAGCCACTCCTGCAACTGACCGACAGCCACGGCTGGGTCGAGATCAACCCACTGCCGCTGTTCGGCGACAACCCGTTGATGGGTGCGGAGGTGTTCACCCGTGCCGATGGCCAGCAAATCGCGGTGATCGCTTTTGGCTCGAGCATGAGCCAAGTCTTCAGCGAGCGTTTTGCCCGGTACGCGGTGGCTGTATTTATCCTGATGCTGGCCATGCTCGGCGCTTCGCAACTGTTGATCCGCTTCCTGCTGAGCCAGCTCAACACCTTGAAAGACGTGATGCTTCACGTCGAAAAAACTGGCGACCTGTCTGCCCGCGTGCCACTGGCCTGCAAGGATGAAGTCGGGCAGATGGCCAACGCCTTCAACGCGATGCAGGCCGGTTACCAGCGGGTGGTCAACACCGTCGCCAGCACGGCTCGGCAACTGGACGTCGGTGCCGCGCGCCTGGCTTCGAGCATGAACGAAGTGCGCCACGGCATGCTCGGCCAGCAAAGCGAAACCGATCAGGCCGCCACGGCGATCAATGAAATGACCGCCACCGTCTATCACATCGCCCAGCACGCCGGTGCCACCCGCGACCTCTCGCAAACGGCGGACGCATTGGCAAGCAGTGGGCAGCAAGTGGTGAGTCGCGTGCAAAAGTCGATTACCGGGTTGTCCTGCGGTGTGCAGCAGACAGCGGAGATGATTCAGCGTTTGGCCGAGGACAGTCAGAAGATCAACGGCGTGGTTAGTGTGATTCACAGCATTGCCGAGCAGACCAATTTGCTGGCCCTGAATGCGGCCATCGAAGCGGCGCGCGCCGGTGAAATGGGACGGGGCTTTGCAGTGGTGGCCGATGAGGTGCGTAACCTGGCCAAGAGTGTGCAGACTTCCACCGACGAGATCACCCTGATGGTCTCTGCCTTGCAGGCCGGGACCCGGGACGCGGTGGACTTCATGCAAGAAAGCTCCTTCAAGGCCGACGACTGCGTGAAACAGGCTCAAGAAGCTGGCGCCGCGCTGGCCGAAATCACCGGCGCCGTGGCGCAGATGCGTGAAAGCAATACGCAGATTGCGGTGGCGGCCGAGCAGCAAAGCCAGGTGGCGGAGGAGATGAATCGGGCGGTGGTGAGTATTCGCGATGTGACCGTGAACACTGTGCAGCAGACCATTGATTCTGCGACCACCAGTCATGAGCTGGCGGCGTTGGCTGGGGAGTTGAGCAAGGCCATTGGGCAGCTCAAGCTCTGAGGGCCCCTTCGCGAGCGGACTCGCTCCCACAGTTGACCGAGTTCCTAAAAGGGAATGCGATTAAATGTGGGCGTGAGCCTGCTCGCGAAGGCGTCAGCCCGGCCAACCATCCCGGCCTATCACCCCCATAGCCAACCTCGATTCGCCGACCGTCCTTCTCCCACCTATTCTTCAATCATACGGTCAACACGGATTGAGGAGTTTCAACATGGGCAAACGTCACCCTAACCTACCCGCCTGGCAATGGCGCGCGTACCCGAACAATCACCAGCACCCGACCAACCTGGTGTTGCACCTGATCGCCGTGCCGCTGTTCATCGTCGCGTTTTTGCTGATTGTTTCCGGGGTGTTCAGCCTGAGCCTGTTGAACATCGCCATCGGTGTGATCGGCCTGCTCGCCGCGCTGGGGCTGCAACGTCACGGTCACAGCCTGGAGGCGCAAGCCTCCGAGCCGTTCAGTGATCGCAAAGACGCGGTATCACGCTTGTTGGTCGAACAGTTCCTGACCTTCCCGCGGTTTTTCCTCAGCGGCGGCTGGTGGCGTGCATGGCGTGAACGCCACCGTCGGCACTGATCAGGCGAAAATCGTTACCGTCTGCCGGCTCATGGCAATCAACCGGCCATCCGCGCTCCACAGTTTCGCAGCCGCATGACCATAACCGTCTGCGGCGTGCTCGGTTTCGACCAGGTATTTGCACCACTCCAGCGTGCTCAATTCCAGCAACGGCTGGACGAACTCGATGGTCCAGGTCAGGGTGCTGCCCATCGCGGTTTTTTTCAGGTGCGGCAACAAGGACGGGGGCCAGGCGTCCACCAGCGCGAGGATATGCGACTCGGAGACGGCCTCTTCCTTCACATCCCCACGCAAACGTACCCAACCGCCCATTTGACGGGAAGTGTTGCCGGTAAACGGCATGCCACCGACAGCCCAGCGCATTGCCAGATGGCGCATGAACTCCGGAATCACGCCGGGGATAAAGGGCAACTCCTGACATTCATCCCAGTGCTTCATTTGCGGAGCAGGTTCAGCCGTAATCGCCACTTCGGAAGGCCGTGAGGCACCAAAGCTGCCCTGAATCAACGTCACCACTTGCCCCTTCTGCATTGCCCGGCCCAGCACCTGGCTGACGGCTTTGCCCTCGCGCAACACCTCGACTTCAAAGCTGACCGGCACCTCAGGCTCGACCGGTCCGACAAAGGTGATCGCCAGCGAACGCACCAACCGGTCTGCCGGGACTTTTGCGCGCATGGCCTCGAATTGCAACGCCGCCACCAGACCACCAAAACTGGCCCGACCCTGCGCCCATCCGGCCGGAATAGACAGCTCCAGCGGTTGCCGGCGGACGGCGTCGAGCAGATCGCAAAAGCGCATGAAGACCTCGGAGAATGGAAAAAGAAGAGAGGATCTTAACCAGCCAGCGATGTGGATACAGCGCCTGTTCCGGCCAAAAGTACTGACAGAAAAGCCGCACCCGAGATTCCAAACCCGCTCCCACATTTCTATTTGTGGTGTTTTCAGGATTTGAAGCAGCGTGAGCTGAGTTTGTCGAGAACACGGTCGGCGCGCGCTTCAGCGTCAGCCATGGTGGTTTTCCAGGCAGCGACACAAGGCTGCAAATCGGCCTCCTCTTGCGCCCTGGCCAGCCATTGCCAACTGTCGTGCCAATCACCCAAAGCCCCCTGCGCCGCTTTCAATCGGGGCAAGGCTGCCTTCGGCAATCGGTCCAGCTCGGGATAGGCCTCGATGCCATAGCGCACACGCTTGATCAAGAGCCGCAAGCGATGACGGTCGTGGGCCGGGTCGTGCAGCGCAGCGTCGAGTTTCTTCCACTGTTTGCCCAGGCGTTTTTCAATGCGCTTGCGCAAGCCCTTGAGTAACCCCTGACGCTGGGACGCGCGTAGAAAACGCGGAAAGGCATCGAAGATCATCAACAACTGCGCCAGCTCTGGACTGACCGCCACCGCCGGATACGCCTCGTCCATCAGCGCCATGCGCCGGTGGGCGGCCTCGGGTTGACCGTGCTCAAGTAAATACGCCGCCAGCACTTCGCGATCGCGCAACGGCGTGGTCAGCTCGCCGACGCGGGACGCCGCCGCTTCCACCTGCTCGACACCGGGCAGACCACGCAAGGGTCGCAACAGACTGCGCAAACGGCGAACCGTGGTGCGCAGGTCATGCAACGCTTCAGGGTCAGTGCGGGCACTCAAACGTGCCTGACAGGCCAACAAACGGACTTCAAGGCCCAGGACATGGGCCACCAACCGATCAACCAAATCAGACATCGTTTACTCCCTGAATCGAGTGTCCGCTATATCACCGTTTCAACGACCGGCACGCGACTCACGAATATAAAAGCGCGCCTTCTCGGCCTTGCTGGTGCAGCCTTCGTAGGCTTCGAATTGTTGCTGGGTCTTGGCGCCGGTCAGCAACGACAGGGCCTTGGAGTAACTGACAGTCCCGGCGAAACCTTCGGCCTTGGCCAAGTCTAGCTCATGCCAAGCGGCGTCAATCTGGCTGCCGCAGCTTGCGCGGTAAGCCGTTTTGCCGGCACAACCGGCGAGCGCCAGCGCAATCAAAGGTACGCAAATCCAGGCTTTCATCCAATACCACCTCAAGATAGGTCAACAGTCGTGCAGGTAAGACGGCCCGGGGCGGGAAAAGTGCCTTGGCCGCACACAGCAAACTCGCAATAGCGTGGGCAAGAATAGCCAAGTGCCGCCATGGAGTGTCGAAAAAACGACGCACCCGGCCCATCGAACGACCTTGGCGATTGAAGCACGCACCTTGATGGGTGCATTGTTGAACCTTGTCAGACGAGGCCGATTCATGAAAAAGCGTATCGCACTGGTACTGGGCTCAGGTGGAGCCCGAGGTTATGCCCATATCGGTGTCATTGAAGAGCTCGAACGTCGCGGTTACGACATCGCCTGCATTGCTGGTTGTTCCATGGGCGCGGTGGTCGGCGGGATTTATGCCGCCGGCAAACTTGACGAGTATCGCAACTGGATCGAAAGCCTGGATTACCTCGACGTGTTGCGTCTGGTGGACGTCAGCTTTCGGCTAGGCGCAATTCGCGGTGAGAAGGTCTTCGGGCAGATCCGCAAGATCGTCGGCGAGATCAATATCGAGGACCTGCGCATTCCCTACACGGCCGTGGCCACGGACCTGACCAACCAGCAGGAAATCTGGTTTCAGGAAGGTTGTCTGCACCAGGCCATGCGCGCCTCGGCGGCAATTCCGAGCCTGTTTACCCCGGTGATGCAGGGCAACCGGATGCTGGTCGATGGCGGCATTCTTAATCCTTTGCCGATCGTGCCCGTGGTGTCGAGCCATTGCGACCTGATCATCGCGGTCAACCTCAACTCCACTAACCAGCGTCACTATCAACTGCCGGTGATCCAGCGCCCGGCGGCGTTCAAAAGTCGTTTCGACAGCCTGATCAATTCACTCGGTTCGAAACTGCCGTTTCGACGCAAACAGGCCGAACAATTGCTGCTGCTGGAAAAGGAAGCGCTGATGGCCGAAGCGGCTGACATCAACCCCTGGATCGAATCAGCCGAACCCGAGGCGCAGCAGCCTGCAGCTGCTCCCGAGCGCGAAGGCGCACCCAAATCGGCCACCGGTTCGTTCATCATCGATAACGTCGGGCCGGCCTCTTTGCTTGACCTGATCAACCAGAGTTTCGAGGTCATGCAGACGTCGCTGGCGCAGTACAAAATTGCCGGGTACCCGCCGGATATCCTGATCAACGTGCCGAAGCGGGTTTGCCGGTTTTTCGAGTTTTACAAGGCGCCGGAGTTGATCGCGCTGGGTAGGGAGATTGCGCGGGATACGCTGGATCGGTATGAGAATGAGCGGGATGCCTGAAGTTCTCGGGGGAACCGGAGGGCCAGATAATCTGGCACAAACCTAAAGCCCCCCCTCACTCAACAACCGATACCCAACCCCCGCCTCGGTCACGATAAACCGCGGCTGAGTCGGATCGTCCGCCAGCTTCTGGCGCAAATGCCCCACCACAATCCGCAGGTAATGACTGTCCTCGGTATGGGTCGGCCCCCAGATATCCTTGAGTAATTGCTGCTGGGTAATCACTCGCCCCGGATGCCGCGCCAGTTGCGCAAGCACCGCGTACTCCTTGCGCGTCAGCGCCACTTCGACCCCCTCAAGCAGCACCCGCCGATACGCCAGGTCCACGGTCAACGGCCCAAACGTCAACGCCGCTTGCTGAGCTTCACCGACAGGCGCCTGGCGCAACAAGGCGCGCACCCGCGCCAGAAACTCCTGGATGCCAAAGGGTTTGGTCACGTAGTCATTGGCGCCGCCATCCAGTGCCTCGACTTTCTGCCCTTCACCCGCGCGCACTGACAGCACCAGCACCGGCACCGTCGACCATTCACGAAACTCGCGCAGCACTTGCTGGCCATCCATGTCGGGTAAACCGAGGTCGAGCACCAGCAAGTCGGGCTTGTTCAGCGCCGCTTGCGCCAGGCCTTCGGTGCCGGTGCCGGCCTCCAGCACTTTGTAGCCTTGGGAGACCAGACTGATGCGCAGGAATTTGCGGATTTGCGGTTCGTCGTCAATGACCAAAATGGTCGCGGTCTGGCTCATGGTTTCTGATCGCGGCATGGGGATGTCCAAAGGGTATCAGGCTTCACTTCAGCGCTCACTTTCAAAGGCAGGTTGCTCCTGCAAGGGCAAGTGAAGCGTGATGCACGTGCCGCGTCCTTCGATGCCGTCGGCGACGCTGATCCGCCCGCCATGCGCACCGACCATGCCCTGACAGATCGCCAGCCCCAGCCCGGTGCCCTGCCCGCCCCGATCACCGCGTGCGGCGGTGTAGAACATGTCGAAAATCTTCGCCCGCTCCTCCTCTGGTATCCCCGGCCCCTCATCGCTCACCGAGAAAAACAGCTCGTGGTCATCCGCCCCGGCGCGCAATTGCAGACGCCCATGGGCGGGTGAAAATCGCGCGGCGTTTTCCAGCACATTGACCAGGGCCTGTTCGATCAGCGCTGCGTGGACAAACAGCAGCGGCAACTCCGGCGGTACGTCGGTGCTGACCTGCAACGGCGCCAACACGGCGCGCAGTCGATTGAGGGAACTGCCGACGATGTCGGCCGGCGACACCCAATCACGCGCCAGCTTCAGCGCGCCGTGACCGAGGCGGGTCATGTCCAGCAGGTTCTGGATGTAGCGATCCAGGCGCTCGGCTTCGTCACGCGTGCCTTCGAGCAACTCCTTGCGATCCTCCAGAGGAATGGCTTCACCGAGGGCCAACAGGCTGTCGATGCTGCCGCGCATGGATGTCAGCGGCGTGCGCAGGTCGTGGGACACCGACGCCAACAGTGCGCTGCGCAGTTGCTCGGTTTCGCCATGCAATCGCGCCGCTTCGAGGTCTTCGGCCAGCTGCGCGCGCGCAAGCGCCTGGGCCAGCGGCTGGCTCAGCGCGGTCAACAAACGCCGACGCTGGCCGCTTAACGCCTGGCCTTCTTTGGCGCACACGCCCATCAAGGCCAACGGCCCGTCTTCCACCGATAACGGCCACCACCACCAACGCCCCATGGGCAACGTGCCGGTGCCCGCGCCCGCTGGCTGATCGTGTTGCCAGGCCCAATCGGCGGCCGCGCGTTCGGCTTCGGAGAACTCCAGCGGGCCACCGGTTTCGACTTTCCAGCCACCCTGCCTGTCGTGATTGAGCAGGCACAGTTGCAAGTCACTCCAGCCATTGAGGTGTTGGGCGGCGGCGCTGACCACGGCTTGACGGTCGGTGGCCGCCGTCAGTTTGCGGGACAAGTCGAGCAGCTCAGTGGTTTCTTCCTGGGTGTCTCGCAGTGCCTGCAATTGTCGCCGTTGCCGGGCCGCGAGGTTACCGGTGAGCGCCGCCATCAACAGAAAGAACAACAAGGTCAGCACGTCTTCTTCACGCTGGATGGCGAAGGAAAAATTCGGCGGAATGAACAGAAAGTCATAGGTCAGAAACGACAGCGCCGCACAGGCCAGCGCCGGGCCGAGGCTGCTGCGCACCGCCACCAGCAGCACCGCAGCGAGAAACACCAGCGAGATATTGGGCAGCGGCAAAACACTCGCCACGCCCCAGGCCAACGCACTGGCCAAAACGGTCGCCACCAGCGCCAGCGCGTAGTCAAACCACACCAACGACTGTGCTGAACGCTGGTGCGGTTGATGCGGTAAGTCATCGCTGTCGAGGACGTTGATTTCCAGCCCGCGTGCATCACGCAGCAGGCGTGACGCCAAGCCGCCGCCGAACAAACGCCGACGCAAACGTTGCCGGGATTGGCCGACCAGCACCAGACTGGCGCGGCGTTCGGCGGCGTGCTGGATCAGCGTCTTCGCGACTTCGCCGGCGCGCAGCAACACCACTTCGCCACCGAGGCGTTCGGCCAATTGCTGGGCACTTTGCAGGCGCAGGCGCGATTGCTCGTCACGCACGCTGCCATTGTCGACATGCACCAGGCTCCACGGCAAATGCCGACGCTGGGCGACGCGACTGGCGTGACGCACCAGGCGCTCAGCCTGGGCGTCGCCATCGACCCCCACCAACAGACGTCCGCGTACCGCTGGCGCCGCTTGACCGAGTTGGCGATAACCTTGGGCCAGGTCATTGTCGACCTGCGCGGCGGCGGTTTGCATCGCCATTTCGCGCAGGGCGGTCAGGTTGGTCTGGGTGAAAAACGCGTCGATGGCTGCCCGCGCCTGCTCCGGCACGTAGACCTTGCCGTCGCGCAAACGCTCAAGCAGTTCGCGCGGAGGCAGGTCGATCAGCAGCAGTTCGTAGGCTTCTTGCAGCACCCAGTCCGGCAGGGTTTCACGCACCTGCACACCGGTAATGCCGCGCACTTGATCGTTGAGACTTTCGAGGTGCTGGACGTTGACCGTGGTGAAGACATCGATGCCGGCGGCGAGCAATTCCTGGATGTCTTGCCAGCGTTTGGTATGGCGGCTGCCGGGGGCGTTGCTGTGGGCCAGTTCATCGACCAGCACCAGTTTCGGCTTGGCCGCAAGCAGCCCGTCGAGGTCCATTTCTTCGAGCATCACACCCCGGTATTCCGAGCGCACCAACGGCTGTTGCGGCAAGCCACCGAGCAGCGCTTCGGTTTCGGCGCGGCCGTGGGTTTCGACCACGCCGGCAATGACTTTGACGCCCTGACGCAGCTGGGTATGTGCGGCTTGCAGCATGGCGTAGGTTTTACCGACACCGGGCGCGGCGCCGAGGAACACCTTGAGCCGGCCACGGCCATCGCGGGGCAAGTCTGCTAACAACGCGTCGGCGCGGCCGGAGTCACTCATGTTCGGGGATCTCTTTCATTCAGGTGTTAATGGGGTGACAGTTCTGCCGTCTTCGCGAGCAGGCTCGCTCCTACAGTTGGAATGCATTTCCCTGTGGGAGGGGGCCTGCTCGCGAATGGCAGCACCACCGACTTACAGGTTTTCCAGCGCGATATTCAACGCCAGCACATTCACCACCGGCGGGCCAACGAGTGGCTGCTCGATATGCGCGTCCAGCAACTGCTGAAGCGTAGACACCGGCAGATTTCGCGCAGCGGCAACACGCGCCAGTTGATAGGCAATCGCGGCCGGTGGCAAGTGTGGATCGAGGCCACTGCCGGAGGTGGTCAGCATGGCCAACGGCACAGGCCCCTGACTCGGCACCAGCAGTTTGTTGGCATCGTCAATCACCCGTGTTGCCAACGCCGGGTTGCTCGGCGACAGGTTACTCGCGCTGCTCGACACCGTGGCAAACGCACCGGCCGATGGGCGTGGATGGAACCAGGCGTCACCGACGAAATCCTGGGCAATCAGCGACGAGCCACGGACCTTGCCGTCGGCATCGCGCACCAGGCTGCCGTTGGCTTGATCCGGGAACGCGACCTGGGCGACTCCGGTGACCACCAACGGGTAGGCGACGCCGGTGATCAGGGTCATCAGGACCAACAGGCTCAAGGCCGGACGTATCATTGTGGACATTTCAAAATCCTCGAATTCGCAGAACACATACAACGTTCAGTCAGGTGCACCGTGGTGCGTTCATCGCGAGCAGGCTCACTCCTACAAAAGCACCGCATTTCCCTGTGGGAGCGAGCTTGCTCCGGGCGGCGTTCCGACGATGGCGTCAAACCAGATGCAACGCCGTCAACAGCATGTCGATTGCCTTGATGCCCACGAACGGCACCAGAATCCCGCCCAATCCATAGATCAACAGATTGCGTCGCAGCAATGCCGCCGCACTCGCGGCCTGCACCCGCACGCCACGCAAGGCCAGTGGAATCAACACGACGATGATCAAAGCGTTGAAGACGATGGCCGAGAGAATCGCGCTCTGCGGACTGGTCAGGTGCATGACGTTGAGCACACCCAGTTGCGGGTAGATCGAAGCGAACAGCGCCGGCAAAATCGCGAAGTATTTGGCCACGTCGTTGGCGATGGAGAAGGTCGTCAACGCACCGCGGGTCACCAGCAATTCCTTGCCGATCTGCACCACGTCCAGCAGCTTCGTCGGATCGCTGTCGAGGTCGACCATGTTGGCCGCTTCGCGCGCCGCTTGGGTGCCGTCGTTCATCGCCATGCCGACGTCCGCCTGGGCCAGTGCCGGGGCATCGTTGGCGCCGTCGCCGCACATGGCGACCAGGCGACCGTCGTTTTGCTCGTGACGGATGCGCGCCAGTTTTTTCTCTGGGGTGGCTTCGGCCAGCACGTCGTCGACGCCCGCTTCGGCAGCAATCGCGGCGGCGGTCAGTGGGTTGTCGCCGGTCACCATGACCGTGCGAATCCCCAGTTTGCGCAGCTCGGCGAAACGCTCGCGGATGCCGGGCTTGACCACGTCCTTGAGGTGAATCACACCGAGCAGTTTGCCGTCGGCGCAGACCAGCAACGGGGTGCCGCCGCTTTGGGCGATCTTGTCGACTTCCCGGGACAGCGATGCGGCCAGGTCAGCGCGCTTCAGGCCGACGAACGCCAGCAGAGAATCCACCGCGCCTTTGCGGTACACACGGCCCTGATAGTCGACACCGGACAGACGGGTTTCCGCGCTGAACGGTACCGCTGTCAGCAACTCAGCGGCAGGTTCGGGTTGTGGCTGAGTGCCGCGCAGGTACTCAACGATGGATTTGCCTTCAGCCGTGTCATCGGCCAGCGAGGCGAACAACGCGCCCTCGGCCAGTTCCTTGGCGGTGACGCCCGGTGCCGGATGCACCGCGGTGCAACGACGGTTACCGAAGGTGATGGTGCCAGTCTTGTCCAGCAGCAGGACGTGCACGTCACCCGCCGCTTCCACAGCACGACCGGACTTGGCGATCACGTTCAACCGCACCAGACGGTCCATCCCGGCGATCCCGATGGCGGACAACAAGCCACCAATGGTGGTCGGAATCAGCGTGACCAACAGCGCCACCAGGAACACCAGCGGCAAGCTGCCATTGGCAAAGTGGGCGAACGGTTGCAGGGTCACGACCACCAGCAGGAAGATCAGGGTCAGGCCGATCAGCAGGATGTCGAGCGCCACTTCGTTCGGGGTTTTCTGGCGTTTGGCGCCTTCGACCAAGGCGATCATGCGGTCCAGTGTCGATTCGCCAGGGTTGGCGGTGATCTTCACCAGCAGCCAGTCGGACACCAGCCGGGTGTTGCCGGTGACGGCCGAGCGGTCGCCGCCGGACTCACGGATCACCGGCGCGGATTCGCCTGTGATCGCCGCTTCGTTGACGGCTGCAATACCTTCGATTACCTCGCCGTCACCGGGGATCATTTCCCCGGCTTCGACGCGCACCACATCGCCTTTTCGCAGGCTCGCGGCCGGCACTACCTGAAAGGTGCCGTTGCTGGTTTTGCGACGAGCGCTCAAGCCTTCGCTGCCGGCCTTGAGGCTATCGGCGCGGGCCTTGCCGCGACCTTCAGCCAAGGCCTCGGCGAAGTTGGCGAACAACACGGTAAACCACAGCCACAGCGCGATTTGCGCAGCGACGAAGGTTGGCACGGCGCTGTCGGGAATGAAGCACAGCACGGTGGTCAACACGGCGGTCAGTTCGACCACCAGCATCACCGGCGCACGCTGCAATTGCCGTGGGTCGAGCTTGACGAAGGCTTGCACCAGCGCCGGGCGCCAGAGGGCCGAGATCGCTGTTTTCGGTTGTTCCGGCGCCTTGACGACGGCGGTTTTGCTTACAGGCATATTCATGATGGATTCCTTAGCTCCTTATTCAAAAGGCAGCCATGCTCAGATGTTCAGCAATCGGACCCAGCGCCAGCGTCGGCAAGAAGGTCAAACCACCCACCAGCAAAATGGTCACGGTTAGCAGGGTCACAAACAGCGGGCCATGGGTCGGGAAGCTGTTCTGGCCGATCGGTGCGGTTTTCTTCATCGCCAGGCTGCCGGCCAATGCCAGTACCGGGAGGATGTAACCGAAGCGACCGATCAACATGCCAAGGCCGAGCATCAGGTTGTGGAACGCGGTGTTGGCACCGAAGCCGCCGAACGCCGAACCGTTGTTGGCACTGGCCGAGGTGTAGGCGTAAAGCAACTGACTGAAACCGTGAGGGCCGGGGTTACTCACCGCCGCGACCGGACCCGGCAGACTCGCTGCAATCGCGCCGAGCACCAGCACGCCGACCGGCATCACCAGCAGGGTCACCACCAGCAGTTGCACTTCCCGGGCTTGCAGTTTCTTGCCGAGGTATTCCGGGGTGCGGCCGATCATCAGGCCGGCGAGAAACACCGCGATCAACACGTTGAGCAACATGCCGTAGAGCCCGGCACCGACGCCGCCGAAGATCACTTCGCCGACCATCATGTTGACCAGCGCGACCATGCCGCTCAGCGGGTTGAGGCTGTCGTGCATGCCGTTGACCGACCCGTTGGACGCCGCCGTGGTGGTCACCGACCACAGCACCGTGGCCGTGGTGCCGAAGCGTGCTTCCTTGCCTTCCAGCGGCGCGGTCTGTTCGACGGCGACGTTGTTCAGGGTCGGGTTCGGTTGGTATTCAGCCCACAGCGAGGTCGCACCGCCGATCAGGAACAGCGCCAGCATGCAGGCGATGATCGCGCGGCTCTGACGCAGGTCTTTGACGTAGTGGCCGAAGGTGAACACCAGAGCGACCGGAATCAGAATGATCGAGCCGACTTCGAACAGGTTGCTCCACGCCGTCGGGTTCTCGAACGGGTGCGCCGAGTTGACACCGAAGAAGCCGCCACCGTTAGTACCCAGTTGCTTGATCGCAATCTGGCTGGCAGCCGGGCCGAGGGGGATCACTTGATCGACGCCTTGCATCGTCACGGCATTCACGTACTGGGCGAAGGTTTGCGGCACGCCCTGCCAGACCAGATACAGCGCCAGCAGCAGGCACAGCGGCAGCAAGCCGTAGAGGGTAGCGCGGGTCATGTCGACCCAGAAGTTGCCCAGGGTCTTGGTCGACTTGCGACCGATACCGCGACACAGCGCAACCAATACCGCCAGGCCGGTGGCGGCACTGACGAAGTTTTGCACGGTCAGACCAACCATCTGGCTCAGGTAGCTCAGCGACGCTTCGCCGCTGTAGGCCTGCCAGTTGGTGTTGGTCATGAAGCTGACAGCGGTGTTGAACGCCAGCGTCCATTCCTGGCCCGGCAGGTTTTGCGGGTTCAGCGGCAGGTGATCCTGGAACAACAGGATCGCGAACAACAGCAAGAAGCCCGCGAGGTTGAAGGCGAGCAAGGCCAGGGTGTATTTCTGCCAGCTCTGTTCGGCTTGCGGATCAACGCCGGCCACGCGATAACAGCCACGCTCCACCGGCCCGAGAATCGGCGTCAGCCACGTGCGCTGACCTTCCATTACCTTGTAGCAGAAGCGCCCGAGGAACGGCGCCGGGACCAATACCACCGCGAAAAACGCGAGGATCAGCCAATAGTCATAACTGTGCATAGCCGCTCCTAGTTCCGGTCCGCGCGCAACAGCGCAACCAACAGATAAATGAACAGCCCCACTGCCAGTAGCAGTGACACTCCGTCCAGAACGCTCATGGAAGTTCTCCGTGTTACGGCGTATTGCCGCGTGTGGAGTCATTGTCGGCAGGGAGGCTGTAAAGGAACGAGATCGAGGGTGCGGGCGGGGCATAAAGAAAGCGTAAAGAGTGGGTTTATGCGGGCGTTACAGCAGATTTTTGCAGCGTCTGTCCGGGCCTCATCGCGGGCAAGCCCGGCTCCCACAGGTTTCAGTGGTGGAGCCGGATTTGGAGATTGACCCAAATCCTGTGGGAGCCGAGCTTGCTCGCGAGGGCGGCACAACTGAAACCCATGCCCTCAACTGGCGCATAAAAATGCGGACATCCAGCAGCGAACATCCCCGATACGACACCTTTTTACGCTTTACGACTGCTATCACCACACTGGCACGCCCACTGCAAACATCCTCCCCGAGCAATCCAAACCGTTCAGGGAGCAAGCGCATGAACACACAACTCAAACCCACACTGGGCACGTTGCACCTGTGGGGCATCGCCGTCGGGCTGGTGATTTCCGGTGAGTATTTCGGCTGGAGCTACGGCTGGGGCGTCGCGGGCACATTGGGCTTTCTGGTGACCTCGTTCATGGTCGCGACGATGTACACCTGCTTCATCTTCAGTTTCACCGAACTGACCACGGCGATTCCCCATGCCGGCGGCCCCTTCGCCTACAGTCGCCGCGCCTTTGGCGAAAAAGGCGGGCTGATCGCCGGACTGGCGACGCTGATCGAATTCGTCTTCGCCCCGCCGGCGATTGCTTTGGCAATCGGCGCCTACCTGAACGTGCAGTTTCCGGCCCTCGATCCGAAACACGCGGCAGTCGGCGCCTACATTGTGTTCATGGGCCTGAACATCCTCGGGGTGAAACTCGCGGCGACGTTCGAGCTGGTGGTCTGCGTGCTGGCGGTCGCCGAGTTGCTGGTGTTCATGGGCGTGGTTGCGCCGGCGTTCAGTTTCAGCAACTTCGCGTTGAATGGTTGGGCCGGTTCCGACGTTTTCGGTGCCCCGGCGATTGCCGGGATGTTTGCGGCGATTCCGTTTGCGATCTGGTTTTTCCTCGCCATCGAAGGCGCCGCCATGGCTGCCGAAGAAGCCAAGGACCCGAAACGCACGATTCCCAAGGCGTATATCAGCGGCATCCTGACCCTGGTAGTGCTGGCCATGGGCGTGATGTTCTTTGCTGGCGGCGTAGGCGACTGGCGTACCCTGTCGAACATCAACGATCCACTGCCGCAAGCGATGAAAACCGTGGTCGGTGAAAGCTCCGGCTGGCTGCATATGTTGGTGTGGATCGGCCTGTTCGGCTTGGTGGCGAGTTTCCACGGGATCATCCTTGGCTACTCGCGGCAGTTCTTCGCGCTGGCCCGGGCCGGTTATCTGCCGACTTACCTGGCCAAGCTGTCGCGCTTCCAGACGCCGCACCGGGCAATCATCGCTGGCGGCGTGATCGGCATCGCCGCCATTTACAGCGACGGCTTGATTAACCTCGGCGGCATGACACTGACGGCGGCGATGATCACCATGGCAGTGTTCGGTGCCATCGTGATGTACATCATGAGCATGCTCAGTCTGTTCAAACTGCGCAAAACCGAACCGAATCTTGAGCGGACGTTCCGTGCGCCGTGCTATCCGCTGGTGCCGATGATCGCGCTGGTACTGGCGGTGGTCTGCCTGGTGGCGATGGCCTGGTTCAACGCCTTGATCGGGCTGGTCTTCCTCGGCTTCATGGCGGCTGGTTTCATGTACTTCCTGCTGACCGCGCAATTGCGCGCTGATGCACCGGCAGACGCGATGCTGACCGGGCTGTAAACGCTTCAGGTGCAGTTGGCATATCAGGCATAGAATGGAACCACTGCGAAATTCCATCGCTCAAAGTGGTATGCACGATCGATTGGCGACCTCCGCCGATCGCCCTGCCTCAAGGAGAGCCCTATGCCCTGGTATGCCTGGTTGATTCTGGTCGTTGCAATCGGCTCGATCGTTGGTGGCTTGATGATGTTGCGAGACACCGCCACCAAGGTCGACCTGACCGAAGAGCAACGAAAACGCGTCGCTGAGCGCAATGCGGAAATGGATGCCAAGGAAGCACAGGACCGCTGACTTAGACCCCTGTCATTCTCAGCGAATGACAGGGTTTTTCTTTTTTATTGTTCCCAGTCGGCTTTGGCGATGTGCAAGCCATGCATGCCTTTGTACGCCGCACGCTCCGGTTGGCTCCAGCCTTCCAGGAGTGACTCCTCCAGCCGATAAATCTCCACGCCCAGAGGACGACATACGGTCAGGGGATCCTGCGCGTCTGGCCCCCACATGGCCAGCGACAGGTCACCACCTGGACAGGTCGAGAGCGCGCACAGCAAATCGATCTCGGCAAAGAACTCCAGGTAATCGCCCTTCTGCGCCGGACAGGCTTTCATGAAATAAAGGTCGTCGTGGTTGAGGCCGGTGCACTGGAAGATGTTCAGCACGTCATGCACGTCGAACTCGGTCAGGCCATGGGGCAACACGGCCCGGGTCAGGTTGGAGTGGCAGTGATGATGGAAGTCCTCGCCGGTGAGCATTTTGTTCACATAGGGATCGCAACGGGTGCCGAGCAAATCGTGCAGACGACCACCATGTTCGTCGATGCCATAGCTCGCCAGACTGTCGTCGGTAATGGTCACCAGCGGCCGCAAAAAGGGCAGGTTTGACCAGAGCCGGTCGTGGGTGCTGACGTGGGCGCCCTGCAATTGACGGGTGCGCGCAGCCCACAAGCGCTCCCGTGGGTCTTGGGCATTCCAGACGTTGAAATCCCCCACTTGCGGCCCGACCGGTGTGGTCACTCGAAACACATGGCCTGCCGGCACGTTCCAGGCGCGGCCAGTGCGGATAGGCACTTCAAACTGCTCGATCAGCGTACGCCTGTCCTTCGCATCTCGAATCCGCTCGTAGAAGGCTGTATCCACCTGCAACGCCGAGCCTTTGCTGACTTGATAGGCCGCCGGATAATCTTTGTACATGGCACAAATCCTCGATCAGTGATGGGAAGAAGGGGTACATATCTGCAACAGAAGGTGTTCCGAATCATCCAGGTAAAGGCTCATGGCATCCGCAGCTGCGCGGGTATCGCCCTCGGCCAGTAAGGCATGGATCTGCCGATCACGCGCCAGCCATGGCGCCTGAAAATGTGATTCATCGGGCGCGGTGGAGAACACCAGGCGCAATTGCGCGACGACGTTGGTGAAGAACTCATCAAACAACGGACTGCGCAGCAACCCGACAATGTGTTGATGAAAGGCCAGGCTGTGAGTGCCAACGGCACGCCAGTCCTCGCGTTCCCTGGCCAGCTCGGTGGCTTCCAGGGCCTGGAGCATCCGTTCGGATTGATCGTCGCGCAGCGGCTGACTGGCGTTGATGGCTTGCAGTTCCAGGGTGCGCCGGACCTTGAACAAGTCCCGCACGTCCACGACGCCTAGCCTGCGCACGCTCACCCCTTTGTTGCGGACATACACGGTCAAGCCTTCCTGGCCCAAGCGGTGCAACGCTTCGCGGATCGTGTTGCGAGAAGCGTTATAAGCAGACACCAGATCGTTTTCTACCAACGCCATGCCGGGCACCAAACGGCCGCCAATAATGTCGGCTCGCAATTCCAGTGTGATGTGATCGGCCAGGGATTGCCCGTTGCTCATGCGCTTCGCCTTATGATTGTTCAACAATCTCTGGCAAGTGGGTAATCACTATCCGTGCCAGTTCACGCCCCGCTTAAGACGGAGTTAGACGCTTCTGCATGCTTTATAGAAGTAGAAGTACAAACACCATCTTATTTTCATTGGTTAAGATGGCGCATTGTTGCGGAGATTTCAGATGCGTTACTCGCAGGACCATAAAGCCCAGACCCATCAGCGCATCATCAAGGAAGCCTCCGCGCGATTCCGCCGCGACGGTATTGGTGCGACCGGCCTGCAACCGCTGATGAAAGCGTTGGGGCTGACCCATGGCGGCTTTTACTCGCACTTCAAGTCCAAGGACGAACTGGTTGAAGAGGCATTACAAGAGGCTGGCGATCAGTGCGCCGTGGTGTGTGCCGAGCTGTTCGCCGAGGATCGACCGCTGGAAGCGTTCATCGACACTTATTTATCGGAATGGCACCAGACTTCGCCACATGAAGGATGCCCGTTGCCGACCATGTCCTCGGAACTTGGCTTGCGTGGGCAGCCAAGTCCAACCTCGGACGTGGTGCTGAACGCACGGCTTCAACAAATAGAGAGCACCCTTGAAGGCGAAGATGCCGCTGACCAGAGCGTCTTCATCATGTCCGCCCTGGTCGGCGCATTGTTGCTATCGCGCAGTGTCGAGAGTCCGGAACTGGCTCAGCGGATTCTCGACGTGACCCGCGCATTCCTTAAACAACCCCAGGATTAACCCTGCCAGCGCTTGAACAGCACGCTGGCATTGACCCCACCAAACCCGAAGCCGTTGGACAACGCGTACTCGATAGCCATTGGCCGTGCCTGACCGTGGACGATGTCCACACCGTGCGCCGCCGGGTCAGGGTTATCGAAATTCAAGGTGGCCGGCACGATCTGATCGCGAATCGCCAACAGCGTGAAAATCGCCTCGATCCCGCCAGCGGCACCGAGCAAATGCCCGGTCGCCGATTTGGTCGACGTGACCGCCACCTTGTTGTCTGAGCCGAACAACGACTTGATCGCGGCTAATTCGCCGAGGTCGCCTACCGGCGTCGACGTAGCGTGCGCATTGAGATGTTGCACCTGGGCTGCTGAAATACCAGCCTGCGCCAATGCCAGCGACATCGCCCGGCGCGCACCGTTGCCATCTTCGGGACCCGCCGTCAGATGGTAGGCATCGGCGCTGGTGCCGTAGCCGACCAACTCGGCTAAAGGTTGCGCCCCTCGCGCCAAGGCATGCTCCAGAGATTCAATCACCAGGAGTCCTGCGCCCTCACCCATCACAAAGCCGTCACGATCACTGTCGAACGGCCGGGAAGCACGCTCCGGAGTTTCGTTGAAACCGCTGGACAAGGCACGCGCCGCCGCGAACCCGGCAAGGCTGACCCGATCGATCGCTGCCTCAGCGCCACCGCACACCGCAATGTCCGCTTCGCCACAACGAATCAGCCGCGCGGCATCCCCCATCGCTTGAACCCCTGCCGCGCACGCTGTCACCGGAGCGCCCAACGGACCTTTGAATCCGTGCCGGATCGACACATGGCCAGCCGCTAGATTGACCAGGAACGAAGGGATGGTGAAAGGCGACAGTCGCCGTGGACCACGGCTGTCGGTGGTGCGCACCGCGTCGGCAATCGCGCCGAATCCGCCAACGCCGGAACCGATAATGGTTGCCGTGCGTTCTTGGGCTTTCGCGTCCGGTGCTTGCCAACCGGCCTGCTCCAATGCCTGCCGCGCAGCTTCCATGGCAAACAGTATGAAGCGGTCCATCTTCTTCTGCTCTTTGGGTGGCGTCGCCCGATCCGGATCAAAACCCGCCTCGGCGTCCTCCTCGGCAGTCGGCACCACACCGCCCACCTTCGCTGGCAAATCGGCGACCACTTCGTCCGGCAACCTTCGCAAACCGGAACGTCCGGCCAGCAGACGCTCCCAGACCGCTTCTACACCGCTACCCAGCGGAGACACCAGACCCATGCCGGTGACAACTACTCGACGATCACTCATGCCGTAATTACCTCAATTCGGTTGAAGGTGTTTCATTTGTAACGTGTGGCGGCGGTGCTTTTGGAAAGATTCGGAGCCATGACCAGGCGGGCCTTTACAAAGTCGTTCCACTCGGAGGCGTTTGGCAACGATGGAATGGTGATCAGTTCGCCCTGATCCAGGCCGGATAACGCGGCATCCACCATTTCACCTGCTTCCATGACCATCTCCGCCGGAATCTGGCTGGCGTCGATACCGGAGCGTTCCCAGATCTCGGTGCGCGTGACGCCCGGCAAAACGGCTTGAACCTTGACCCCGGTGCCTTCCAGTTCGGCATTCAAGGACTGGGTCAGACTTAACACATACGCTTTACTGGCGCTGTAGGTCGCATTGAAGCGCTCGGGAAACAAGGCCACCACCGACGCAATATTGATGATCGATCCCCGCCCCGCCTTGGCAAAACCGGCAGCTGCCGCCGATGCCAGGCGTGTAACCGTGGTGACGTTCAATTGAATCAGCTTCTCCAAGTGTTCCATGTCGGCATTCGCCAGCAGACCATCCGACGCGACGCCTGCGTTGTTCAGCAACAGACTGATACTCGAGTCGCTGCGAAGCCGTTGTTCGATCTTCAGCACATCATCCTTTTGTGTCAGGTCTGCCTTGATCACTTCCACCTGAACACCGTGTTCGGCGCGCAATTTCCTCGCTGCCGTCTCAAGCCGCTGCTCGTCGCGAGCGACCAACAGCAAATCAAAACCACGCGCTGCCAACCGCTCAGCGTAAATCGCACCGATACCGGAAGAGGCACCGGTGACAAGGGCCGTACCTTGGGACTGGGTGGACGTCATGACTGTGCTCCAGGGAAATGCTTGAGGAAAGTGAGCGTCTGAACATCAGAACGCCTCAGCGGCAAACAAGCGAATTATAGGCATAATATTATGGGCATATGATAGCCGTAATTTATAGTGCGCCGATGAAAGGCGACTCACCGCCCAATCGCCAGAATGCAAAAAGGGCCGGTCAATGACCGGCCCCTGGCGTTGAGTTACAAGCTTAGTTCACCTGAAGCTTTTCGCGGTTCTTGTCCAGAATCGCTTTCCCTATTCCCTTCACTTCCAGCAGTTCATCTACGGACGAAAATGGCCCATTACTTTCACGATAAGCAACAATCGCCTTGGCTTTGGCCTCCCCGATACCGGACAGCTCACGCTGCAATGTCGGTGCATCGGCTTCATTGAGATCGACTTTGCCAGATTGCGTCTTAGGAGAAACTTCCATTACCAAAGGTGCATTTCCCACTTCGGATTTCACCGCGGGCGCGGCAATTGTGGCAACAGAGGTGCTGGTGAGAAGGGCAAAAACCAAAGAGTAAAAATAGCCAGTACGCATAGATGAAGCTCCATAACATCGTTTGAGAAAGCAGCTTTTCCGAAGCTGCCTTCCAAACTTAGGCTATGTAGTGGAGCTGTCAAAAGTGTGTCGGTTACAGGATGTGAAACAATCAGGGTTCGAGGCGGCGTTGTTGGTAGATCCAATCGACGATTTCGCCGTCGGGGGTGTAGCCGCTGACGGTTTCGCGCAGGATCTGGCGGACGCGAGCGTAGTCGTCCTGTTCAACGGCCCCCAGTAACTCCGTCAAACGCCCCTTGAGCACGTCCCAGGGTAGGTGGTCTTCGTTGGCACTCATGATCATCGGATGCTGGGTGGCCGCGACGTTGTCACCAATCAACAACTCCTCATACAGTTTCTCGCCCGGGCGCAGCCCCGTAAACTCTATGGAGATATCCCCTTGCGGATTCTTCTCCGAACGAATGCTCAATCCCGACAGGTGAATCATTTTCTCAGCCAGTTCGACAATCTTCACCGGCTCGCCCATGTCCAGGACGAACACATCGCCGCCCTGCCCCATGGAGCCGGCCTGGATCACCAATTGCGCGGCTTCAGGAATGGTCATGAAATAACGAGTGATCTTCGGGTGGGTGACCGTCAACGGGCCACCGGTCTTGATCTGGCGGTGGAACAGCGGAATGACTGAACCCGACGAGCCCAGCACATTGCCGAAACGAACCATGGTGAAACGGGTTTTGTTAACGCGCGACACATTAGCCTTGTCGCCGAACAAGACGGGGGCAATTTCACGGCTCAATGCTTGAAGGGTCAACTCGGCGAGACGTTTGGTGCTGCCCATCACATTGGTGGGGCGAACAGCCTTGTCAGTGGAGATCAGCACAAAGTTGGAAACACCCGATTGCAATGCCGCCTGCGCCGTATTGAGCGTCCCAATTACATTATTCAATACGCCTTCGGCAATGTTGTGCTCCACCATCGGGACATGCTTGTAAGCGGCAGCGTGGTAAACGGTATCCACACGCCAGGTCTTCATGACATCGAGAAGTTTATGCTGATGACGGATGGAACCAAGGATGGGTAACAACTTGATCGATACCGACTCACGAATGCCCCGCTGTTCCAGTTCCGAGAGAATGCTGTAAAGGTTGAATTCACTGTGTTCGAAGAGCAGAAGCGTGGTCGGTCTTAACCAGAAGATCTGACGGCAAAGTTCTGAGCCAATCGAACCGCCGGCCCCGGTGACCATGACCGTCTTGCCTTTAATGCAACGTTCAAGCAAATCAGGTTGCGCCGGAACGGCGTCACGTCCCAGCAGGTCCGCGATGTCGACTTCCTGAATGTCCTCGACCTTCACTCGACCGCTGGCCAGATCGGTGAAATTAGGCACGCTGCGCACATGCAGCGGGTAACCTTCCAGCAAATTGAGAATTTCCCGGCGCCTGGCTCGTGTCGAAGATGGCAGCGCCAGTAGAATTTCCTGCGCACCGGTCACGTCGATCATTTGCTGGATATGTTTGGGCTTGTAGACCTGCAGCCCGGAAATAGAGCGGTCGGCAATGCTGGAATCGTCATCGATAAACGCGACCGGACGCATGACCCGGCCCATCCGCATGGCTGCCACCAACTGGTTGCCCGCCACACCTGCACCGTAGATAGCCACTTTGGTCAAACCATCATCGCGACTGGTGAAGGGGACATGCTGCGCAGCGGTGAACCAGTCACCCATGAAGTACTGACGCATGCAAAGACGCAGGCCTCCAATAATCACTAAGCTGAGCCACCAGTAGTTGAAAATAATGGAGCGCGGGACGACAGCCTCGTGGTTGCTATACCAGTAAACCACCAGCGCCAGGATCAACGATGAGAGGCTGACCGCCTTGATAATGGCAACCAAGGCATCGTTGCCAAAATAGCGCATGACAGCACGGTACATGCCGAATCGGATGAACAAAGGAATCGCGACAACCGGAGCGCAGACGAAAAGCCAGAAGTGGACTTTGAAAGGATTGATCATCTCATCAATCCCCAACCGCACGATAAACGCCATCCACAGCGCCATCCAAACGAGAACGACGTCTGTCAGCACCTGAATCAACCGCTTCTGTCGACGCGGCAGTGCCAGCAAAAACATGCGCAGTTTATCCATATACCCCTGTTCCAATCTGCCTACTCCCTTGCTTGACCCGGTAAAACCCATTGTACGTAGGTAGGCTGAGCCATCACAGAAAAAAAACGACGAGAGGAGGTGTCAGTGACCGTGTACCGGGCCCCGTTTTGGCGGACGGACGATAACCATTTTGAATTTTGACGACTCAGACAACCATCCCACTACCTGCTCAAGGTAGCTCATGCGCAGCGTACATGACAGGAACGATCTGTTTTGAAAACGTCGGTCTGTGAGGTTTCAAATCGCTGACTTAAGTCACAAAAGGGTCTTTTGGGTTGATGCGTGGCGAGTCGAAAATGGCTGGAAGGCTGCTCCTGTGCATTCATTCGTGGTATTCATGAACAACGCTGTCGAAATGCTCAATCAACTGACTAACCCGAGCAGGCAGATGAAAATGGCTTAGAAAATATGCTCTTCCACTTTCTCCCATCATTTCAAGCCGCTTACGGTCACTTCCGTATAACTCGAGTACTGCCTCAGACAACTGCAAAGGGTTTTCCGCCGCACAACCAAGCCCGGCCTTAGCGTCCGCCAGTACCTGTGCCGTCTGACCGTTGCAACTGGCAATAATAGGTTTGCCTGCAGCCAGATAACTTTGAAACTTGCTGGGCACCGTTGCCGCCAGAATCGGGTCATCGCGCAGGGTTAGCAGCAAAACTGAAGAAGCGTCGTAAATGCTCGTAATTTCCTCCGGCGAAACACGCCCGAGCAACTCGATATTGGGCAAATGCTGGTCATTGATCATGTTCGCAATCGTGTTTTCCATGCTTCCGCTGCCGACTACAAAAAAACGTATATCTTCGTAGGTCTGTAAAATTCTGGCGGCTTCAACAATGGTCGTACACGACTGAGCTATCCCGATGTTTCCAGCAAAAACCACGGAGAAGTGGCTCGAAATGCGGCTTAGCACCCTCCCCCTCAGATCATTTGCACCGGTTGATTCAGCAGCCGAGTTAGGGAAAAACTTTATTTTCACCCAATTGTTGGATAGGCGTTGGACCGAGTCACGGAACCCTTCGGACTGAATCAATATTGAATCCGAGAAACGATAAATGTATCGGACAACGTACTCTATGATTTTGAGGACGCGGCGATTTTTAACAAAGCCGGTGGCCTGCAAGGACTCAGGCCATATATCCTGAACCCATAAAACAAGCGGGGCTCGCTTGAGCCAGGACACAAAAATCGCAGGCATTGCCTGAAGCAAGGGTGAAGGTGCGTAAACAAAGACCACATCAAATTTGCGCCCACGCAGTGCCCATGGCCCCAGCAAATAACCCGACGCGATGAAGGACAGGTAATTAAGTATCAGGCCTTTGGCCGAGCTTTTTCCTCTGGAACGCAATGGGAGCCTGATTATCTCAACACCTTCACGCTGCTCAATCTGAACGCCCAGAGCGCGGTAACCTGAGAAGATCTCACCATCGGGGTAGTTCGGTTTGCCAGTCAGGACCGTGACGTCTGCACCTTGCCTGCATAACTCACCAACCACTTGGTTGATATGAAAGTTCTCTGGCCAGAAATATTGTGTCCATACCAGCACTCTCATCGCAGTACTTCTTCCAGAAACACCTGAGGACCGTGCATCGGTTGAGGGCATTCAGCTATACCGAGATGGCGCTTGACCGCCCGGGCGATAGAGACGTGGGAATCAGGATTGAAGGTTTCAACCGGTTTGACAACGTCTCGAACGTAATCAAGTTCGGCAGCGATAATAGGCAGATTTCGCTCTTTGGCTTCAATCAATGGTAATCCCAGTGACTCGGTTGTAGAGGGATATATCAACGCCGCCGATTGGTCATACAATGCTGAGACCTCAATTGGAGTGAGCTGCCCAAGGTTAGAAACGTTTAGCTGCCACTGCAGCGTCATTTGGTCAATCAGGGCGCAAAACGATGATCCTGAAGGCACCGTCAGTGCCAGACTCGGACGTATCCCTTGTTCCGCCAACAGACACCACGCTTCCAAGAGTTTATGGTGGTTTTTGTGAGGATCTGCACTGGCAATGTACACAAAATCAAAACGACTACCCTTCGCCATACTGGTACTGTGACTCGAAACAACAAATGGGCAGATAACGACGACTGCCTGCGGACCCAAATATTTTTGGGCTTGCATCGCCATGGAAGGTGTCTGAACGATAAATTTTTTGACTCTGCGGGACAGCGCCTTGATCAACAGTCTTTCCACGGACAAACGAACTCTCGCCCTGAAAGGGTAGTCTTGCAGCGTGTCCTTGGTCAGAAGAATCCTGTTCTGCAAAAAAACGGTCACCTCACCCTTCAAGGGGAATAACGGTACTAAACCGTGAAAGCACAGCACAACATCCTGATGCGAAACCCGGCACCAAAGGCGCAACTCAGCCACCAGTCTAGAGAGGAGTGTCGGGCGGACAAAGCGTCTTTCTCCTCGAGTAGGTGGCAAATACCCTTCTGCGCGAATATCCAGGTGCTCAAAATCAATGCTCAACTCAGGCGCCGAATACAGCGCCTGCAGAAGCGTCAGCCCTCCACCGACGTGTACATTGGGAGCATGTAAAAACAGCTTTTTCTTAATATTCAAGGAAACTAACGGCCTCGATGGAAAGTCAGCATACGAGCGACAAATCGGCGTATAGCCTGTCTGGCTTGAGGTGAAAATAATGTACGGGCAAGTCGCCTTGCGATCCTGACGCTGGAAGCGACCAATTGTGCGCCAAGAACCCGGACGAAAGAAGCTCCGTACTTTCGCGCCATGCCTGCGCAATATTTCGCTGCGCCATAAAACCCTCGCTGCCAAAGCCTCGATGCCAGTCGCAGATAGCTGGCGCCGATCTCTGAAGGCGTATTTCCGGGTACCTCAAAAGGCTCAATCGACTTCACAAACCCCAAGTAAAGGTTTCCCGCTTCTTCGAAAGCCAGGTCGGCGATCTTGTGCGTATCCTGATGGGCGTGGCTTCGAGCCCCTACCAGCACCTTGGGAATGTGAACAAAGCGATGGTCAATCGCCATTCGAAACCAAAGCTCGTAGTCCTGTGTCGTTCGTAAACGCTCGTTGAAAAATCCTGCGGTATCGAACGCTGATCGTGGGATCAATAAACTGCAACCGTGTAATGCGCTCTCGGAGGTGAGCCAGTAGCGAAAGTGCTCAGGGTGCACGCCAGGCATAGTTACCGGTGTAGCGTTCGCTACACGGTTATCGGTAAAAATTGAGTAGTCGGAGTAAACGATGGTTCGTGGAATCCCATACGCCGACAGGAATGCGATCTGGGTGGCGATCTTCTCTTTGACGTAGAGATCATCGTGGCTGAGCCAGGAAAAATACTCACCTGACATTTCCTGTATTGCTAGATTCAATGCAGATGCAACACCGCCATTCTCTTTCGACACATAACGAATTGCGCCACCAAACGACTGAGCTACGCGTTCTGTTGCACCACCGTCATTGCTACCGTCATTAACTACGATAATTTCAGTAGCTTCGTAGGTTTGGGCAAGAGCACTGTGTATTGCATCAGCCAGAAAGTTAGCACCGTTATACACGGGTATAACAATCGTAACCAACGGCTTAAAACTACCAGACACAGGATTTGCCTCGCGGGGAAAACTCATACCTATGACCACCCTGCTCCTGCCCGACATCAAAAATAGCGCATGCAGAATTCATTAGTGCAAACTCGACTTTTTATAAAATTTCGCGCCACTAAAAACTATCGAAATGATCATACCGGGAATGTTGACGATCAACATACCCACTCGAAAACCAAGATAAATCGTTGCAAAAGGAGCAACACGAGCTGAGAGTTCAACGCACACTCTAGAGAACACTGACTCACCCACTCCCAGCCCGCCAGGCGTAATGGGAATAACAGAGAACAGATTGCCAAATACACCTGCCATCGCGGTAACCTGCGGGTTTGCAGAGAATGAAAATATAGACGCAATCATTACCATGCCGACGATGACGACACCTGTCGCCAACACTGACAACCCCCAACAAACAATCAAGGTCGGCCATGCCCGAAAATATATAAGAATGGTAACGCCAAAAGGATGCAAGTAATGACGAACCTTGGCAGGAAAATAATCGATTACCGAAAAACGTAAAGCAAAAAAAATGCCGAGCATCGCAAGCACTACGCCAGCAACGGAAATATAAACAAGCAACTTCAGTAAACTTATATATTTAAGTACATCGGTACCAAGTGCAAGGTCAGCCTTGAGGAAAAAAGTTAGCATTGCGGCGATTGAAACCAAGCCTATCATCGCGAAAACACGATCAGCTACGATGGATAGTAACGCAGTGGATCTGCCGCTTTCCAATAGCCGAAAAATTTGCACTCCCTTAACTGCATCCCCCCCAGCAGCCCCGGGTAACCAAGTAGAAAAGAAACTACCAATCAACTGAAGGTTTATAACAACTCCCAGTGGGATGTTGTTGGCTGCGGCTCGCAGTAACAACCACCAACGCAACCCACTGATCAAAATTCCAAAAAAAAGACAGATTAACGCAGGGATAAAAAAATTCAGGTTTTTGAAAACAACCGATATCGACTCAAAATCCAGCTGACCGCTACTCAGAAGAAAGGAAATCAACACAGCAGCCAGCGCTATTTTGACAATTAGGAAAATGTGGCCTTTTTTTATACAACCCATAAAATCCAGCACTCATTCTTGACATTATTAAAAAACGCAAGCAGAAGATTTAAAACTACTACGATAACAACTCAGATCCTAATCACCTGCCGGACTTTACGGCCGAGTATAGATAAACCAGCTAGGTTTTTCATCTACAAAGTGATGTCTTAACATCAAGCCGTCGCCTGACACACCTAGGGGAATCGTCGGTCGCTCAATCAAGCTCACCTCCCCTATTCAGGATCGCTCAGTGCGCCAGACCCAATCGCCGATGAACGAGTGGATCAAGATGCTTGCGTCGCCCGACCAAAATCATTAGCAGCAAGAACATAGACAACGAAGCAGCAATTGCCCACGGCAAAGTCCGTGGCTGATACTCCATCCGTATAATATATTTCCCAGCAGGTACTACCACCCCTCTAAAAGCTTTATTCACTTTTATGATAGGCACTTTCTTCCCATTCAATACAGCAGCCCAATTAGCATGCCAGTTATCCGTCAGCACCACCAAAGATTCATGTTCAACCTCACCCGAAATAACCACCTCGGCATTTCTATAAGTATCTATAGAAGCAGGAGCAAGGTGCTTCCGGTAATCTTCCGACAATACCGCTTCTTCTTTGCCCCCCCCAGCCATTGTGCTGACTGAAAAAACGCGAGGAGCCACATTTCTATTTTCGATAACGACAGTGGCTAAATCTCTATACACTTCATTAAACCCAAGACCTTTGAGTTTTTCCTGATAAGCCGTATAACTCGAAGGCAACAAAAAATACTTAACGCCTATAAAATCAATTGACTTCCAGTCAAAAGAATTTCTCCCGGGCAAGTCTCGAATCGAAATCAACGACGGAAATGAACCTAGGGGTGCACCGGGATGAGCTCCCAGCCTTTGACTACTTTCCAAGTTTATGGATGAATAAAAGAAATCCCTATACGCGGGCAGCCCACCTTGATTAAGAGTAGTCACCTCCTGAATATTAAAGGCCGAGCCGAGTTCAGGATATAAGCCACTCTGCCCAAAATTTAACGTACGATAAACTCCTATATGATTTTTTACGTACTGGAGTGCCGGTGGCATATTATTGAAGAGATCATTTCTTTGAAATCGAATCATTTTTCCCGAGGCCATAAGCTCAACAAACATTACGACTATAACAATCAATAGCAACGAATATGCAACCTGTCTATTGACCCACCACTTGTGGACTACCAAAAGCACACCAACCAATACCAGTAGCAACACAATAGACATCAGCGCGCCTATTTTGTAATCCAGTCGAGGCGACTGAAGGCCGAACATATAATAAATTTTAACGAGCGCACATATTCCGACAAACATCAATACAACGCTTGGCCACATTTTAAAATTTTTAGACTGTAGGTTATTAACGCCAACACCAACAAGGACAACCATTGGAAACATAATGACTGGCCACCAATACTGACTGCCAATATTCCCAATAATTGGTAATTTCGAGAAAACCACCTGAATCCATATAGGGTCGAACAAACGGACTACTACGAATGCACAGCTTGCTTGGCATAGCACGACCAACCATTTCAACTGTGTAAAACGTTTTGCAACCGCACACCCAGCAAGGCCAATCGCTATAACACCGCTATGAAATACAGTGTTACCCGTGAAAGATAAGCCTGTGCCCTCGAATGAAACGGCGTTAGGCTCTGCCGCGTTATAGGACTCGAAAAAATGCGAAGAAGAAAAGAAAGAAGCTACTGCGTTCGGAAATCTGAGACTCGAAAAATTTCTTTTAGAATAATCCTCAAGAGTACCAATACTTCTCAAATTTTCGATTAACGGAAAGTAAAGAGGGGCTAACAATAGAACGACTGCAAACAAACTCATTCCTAGCATCACGATTAATGTCAGACCAAGCCTTATCGAATATCGACCACTTTGAACATGACCAATCAAAAACCCGCCGACAATAATCCCGATCGCGATCAGCGACGTGATAGTCGTCGGCATAAAAGTGCAGGAAAAAAATAGTGCAAACGCAAGGACAGCCATACTCCACCGAAACACTGTAGCACGATCAATAAACATTAAGGCAGTATAGATGCATACGGGCACATAAAAATAACTTTGGGTTACATTTGAACCAAGATTGGCTGTTATGTAGCCATTCAAAAGATAAAATACACTGGCCGCTGTTGCCGCTGCGGGAGAAAGTTCGAGAACTTCCCGCACGATACGGTAAATGAAGAATACGCCGAAATACAGCGCCATCAGAATGACAACATTGAAGACCAGGGAACCTCCACCCAAGATCGCATTGACCAGAGTCATCGCTGAAAACTTCTGGTCAACCAGCGCTTCCGGTCCTAAAGCACCTGCCGCCGAATATGGATTCCAATAAGGAGACTCACCAGTTTTAATAGCGTGCGCCATGAATTCGATCATGGGTTCCGATTGATAAATGGCACCGCCATTATCATTGTACCCTGCCCACCACCCTATCGAATTGGGGATAGGGTAAAACGGACGCAGAGGAATTCCATTAACTGCCGCATTTACCTGATCCGTTAACCGCAGACTGGCATGATTAAATACCACATCAGGAAAAGCGGTTAATATCAGGACAAGCGCTATCGCACAAGCTTCAAGGACACACCGACTTATTGGCAATCGTTTTAATAACGAGGCGATTAAATTAGCACCAGATGTCCAATACATTATCCGCACACACCATCAGAACCAGTAAACAAGTTTGGTTTTATGCAAAAAGGCTCGAACCAGGCAATATCCGAAACCAAATCCTTCCTTGCGAAAAATAAATTTTGATACCCCACGCTCGCGCACACCTTGTGCGCCTGCGATATATTTGACCTCCCCGCCCATAAGAATAGATTTGAAAGTAATTTCCGGGCTGATACTAAATCTGTTTTGGCTGAGTCCTAACCCTAACGTCTCTCTTCTTCGAAACATCTTGAACGCATAAGTCGAGTCAGGAATGTAATGACCCACCGCGATCCGCACTCCGATTCGGAAGAAGAATTGAAAAAATTTGTATTTGAAGGGAATAGTACCGTCATCACCCTCCTGGATATAACGGGAGCATTGCGCTAGTACGGCGCCCCCTTCCATCTCGCGGTAAAGCGCGGGAATCAGGTGAATAGGATCAACCGCATCCGCCGAGACGAAAATGCAGTAGCGGCCAATACCATGCGACGCACCGTACCGAACAACAGCACCGTAGCCACGGCGATGCAAGGAACGACTGATAACTCGAACAGGAAGTTGATCGCTGTTGGCTTGCCCCCAGGCGGAGGCGAGACTGTAAGTCTCATCATCACTTTTATCATCAACCACGATGATTTCAGTGGTGAATGCCTGGCCGGTGACCGCGGCTTTGACGCTGTCCAGAATGCCCACAATGTTTTCCGCCTCATTCAGGCAGGGGATAACAATAGTCAGGTCAATTGGATCCTCAACGGATGAAGCCGCTCTTGAAAAATTTTCAAGCGGTGAGTGAATCGATTCATTTATGGTCATTTTGCCCCCTAAATTGAACCTGTCCTCAGGTGGCTTCTATTAAAATTAATAGCTACCCCACCAATTTTGCGGAATACGGTATCAACCGGGTCAGAGCTGCCAGCACCAGACACACCGCAAACGTGGCCAAAGACAAGCTTAGAATCGATGTGACAGTCGACATTGACGCAAGGTTCAAGGTAAATCCGAACATCCCGGCCTTGATCAGGTCGATGACCAACAGATGCATAAAATACACGGGGAAGACGATGCTGGACAAAAACGCCACAGGGCGAATCAAACGGGCGGTTACGCGGATTTTTCTGATCAGATGGAACGCGGCACACGCAGCAATCAACACGTTAGGACTGAAATACAGGAAGGCCGTCTCGTCCGGAATCGGTGACAGCGAGTTAAGCCGCCAACTGATGAGAAACGTCACCAGGCTTGCCAGGCAAAAAACCACTGCACTGCACCAGGCGGGCACCTTACTCAAAACATCTGAACGAATGATATAGAAACCTAACAGGAAGTAACCCGGCCAGTTCAAAAAGCCTGTAAGTGTCAAATGACTAAGGACATTGACTGGGAAATACACCGTCACCGCATTAATCACGAACCAAACGCCAAAAAAATAGGCCGCCAACCGCTTACTGGCCAACAAAGCCACAGAGATCGGTTGCAGTATTGGCAACAGTATGTAAACACCAATGGTCATGTAGACGAACCACAGGTGATACATCACCGGCCCCTGCAGGGCCTGAAAAAGTGCATTCGGAACATTCAGCGGTTTACCGGTCCAGTAGTTCAGCCAGAAAACGTGCAACACACTCCAGAACGCGAGTGGGATAGCAACCTTTAGAACCCTGGACACAATCCCGCCCAGCCCTTTGGACAGGTCTCGGCCCAAAAGCAGTGCCCCCGAAAGCATTGCAAACAGCGGCACTGAAACTCTCGAGATCGAGTCGAGGGCATTAGCGACCAAAAAGCTATTCAGTTCTATATTTCTATATTCATAGAAGATCGGTGCCGAAATATGGATGAGCACCACCCCAAACATCGCAATCAATCGGCAAACATCCGCCCAGGCTAACCGCCCCGGATCTTGTTGTTGTGTCATGGTCGGGTCAAGCCTTCGAGGTAAGAATAATTTTGTCCAACGGTGCTCCGACGATAACGCCGTCGATGCTCGAAGCAACTACTTTGAATAACACGGCGTCGTGCATCCAGTGCAGTTGCACGTGTTCATGCAAGGTACCGTTAGCTATAGCGGCCACGATCGAATAGTCACCCACAGCCAGAATCGGCAATTTGAAATGAAATTCAGCGTCGATGCGTTTGCCTGCAACAACCCGGACTGGCGACTCCTTGTAGGAGTGGTAGGTGTTTCCACCGATTAAAGGCTGCCCCAGACGGTCCTTGATGATGAACCCGATAATAGGCAAATCCACGTCGTGGATAGCCTTGGCTGAAACCTTTACGACAACTTCCGCACCGCCTTCACACACCGTCAGCTGACGACCTTTGGCATTGGCGAAGCTGACTTTCTGTATTTCTGCGCCACCGGTACCGAATGTCGAAGACTGTGGGTTGAAGCCGAAGCTCTCGATCTCTTGAGCCCCTTTGGAAATGGACTCATCATCGTGCATAACGATACGTTGCTCGATAACTTCGTCGACCGATTCCTCTTCGACGATGTCCTCGACTTCTTCTTCGTTGTCTGCCTCAACGGCTACCGCAGCAGCGCCCTCGGCACCGGTATGTTGCATGTAGAGCTGAGCAAAATACTTTTCACAGACATCTTTCGCGCTGCCGGCATCGCGAACAACACCGCCTTCCAGCCAGATCGCATGATCGCAAAACGCAGTGACAGCAGCGAGATCGTGGCTTACGAAAAGAATCGTGCCCCGCTCCTGAAACTGTCGCAGGAAACGCATGCACTTCTGCGCAAAGAACGCATCGCCCACCGACAAGGCTTCATCGATAATCAGAATATCAGCGTCGACATGAGCAATAACGGAGAACGCCAAGCGAGCCTGCATGCCACTGGAATAGGCTTTTACAGGCTGGTCGATAAAGTCGCCCAGCTCCGAGAAATCAACAATCTTCTGAAACCGCTCTTCAATGCAGGACTTCTTCAACTCGAACAAGCTGGCGTACAAGTAGATGTTTTCGCGGCCACTGAACTCGGGATTGAACCCCGAACCCAGCTCCAGGACCGCAGCCACTTTCCCGTTGATTTTCACCGAGCCTTTAGTCGGCGTCAGGGTTCCGGTCAGCAATTGCAACAGGGTACTTTTGCCAGCACCGTTGCGGCCGATCACGCCCACTGATTGCCCCTTCAGAACTTCGAAGTTGACGTCCTTCAGTGCGAGGAAATCGCGATAGTAATTACGCTTCCAGCCGAGAAAGATCTGCTTAAGGCGATCATGGGGAGCGTCATAGATGTGGTAGGCCTTTTCAAGACCAACAACTTCAATGACCGGCTGCGGCTTTACTTCTGTAGTCATGTCCATACTCATAAAACGTCCGCAAAGCCGTGTCTGACAGATCTGAAGAAACGAAGGCCGAGCCAGCAGACGACCAGGCTCACGCAGGTGTAGACCAGCAAGCCCTGGAAGTTGGGAATCACGCCATTGATCATCACCAACCGCGCCTGTTCAACGATAAACGACAGCGGATTGAGCATGATCAACTGACTGGCCCATTGCGGAAGTTTGTCGAGCGGATAGAGCACTGGAGAGAAAAACATCAACGCTTGAGTGATCACGATGGTCAACTGCGCGATATCCCGCAGGAAAACCCCCAGCGCACTCAGGAACCATGTGATGCCTAACAGACACAGAACCATAGGCGCGATGACTACAGGCAGAAAGACGATGGTCCATTGCAGGCTGCCATTGACGAACAGGGCTATAACCGCCCACGCGACGATACTCAGGCACAGCTGAAAGACGGCTGAGCCGATGGGTACCCAAACCAGAAGCTCGACCGGGAACACCACTTTCTTGACGAAATTCGGATTCGAGGTAATCAGGTTGGGCGCGCGGTTTACACACTCGGCAAAGAACGTGAATACGATGAGACCGGGAAACAACATCAACGCAAAGCCTGTGATGCCTTCGACACCTGGCCAACGAGAAGGCAAGAAGTAGCCAAACACCACGGCGTACATTGCCAACGTCATCAACGGAGTGATCAGCGGCCACAGGACGCCTAACAGCGCGCCCTTGAACCGCATGTCGACGTCGCGCTTTATCAGTTGCTTGATTAAATCGAAATGTCTTACATGAGCAGTGAGGATATTCTGACTCAATTAGAAATCCCCATTGATGCTTTCGTATGATTCCCCAAAAACGCGAGAAAGGATTCTTTCATGCGTTCCAAAGTGAAATCCTTCATGAAGCAAGAATGGCCATTAGCGGCAAAACGACCGTAAGCCTCGGTGTCCTGAACTGCTTTTTCCAATTGGCTGATGATCGCCGAAGTATCGAGCGACTCGCAGATAAAGCCAGCCTCATTATCTTTGATGTACTTTGCCGGAGACGCGTAAGCCGGGGCATGACAGAACACCGGCCGGCCCGCGGCAAAGTAGGTGACAACCTTCGACGGGAAGCTGTTACTGGATTCTTCGTGGTATTCGCCGGAGAACCAGTAAGGCAAATAGAGAAGGTCCGACTCGGATAACAGTCGAATCGTCTCTTCCTGGCTCTGCCAACCCAGGTACTCAAAATTCGAAGGGCTCTGAGTGAATACTTTGAAAGCGCCACCCATGACACGCACACGAATCCGTTTGCCGGCAATTTTCCAGTTGCAGGCATTCAGGGCATGTTGCAGGCATTCCCACTCTGTCTGCGCATAAAATTGACCGGCCATCGCAATGATGAATTCATCGCTATCATGCGCTTTGGTCGCTGGCGGCAATGCCAGTTCGCGAGGTAGGCCAGCGATAACCGGTGCATTTACTACACGGTACTTATTCGTGTAGTTCTCGGACATCGCCCACGACGCGGTGGCACAGGAAACGCTGTTCTTGATGACCTCGTCGAACTCTTTAAGCAGACGACGGCGAGTAAAACCGTCGATAAGGTTCGCTTGCAGCCACCAGCCGAACGGATCCCAGACCTGAGTGAGCAGCGGCACATTGAGGGCTTTGGTCAATTGGCGAGCCAGACGCACCATGGTCTGGCCTTGCAATACAACCCACACCGCATCAACTTTTTGTGCTTTGGCGAACTCGACAATTTGCGGCAGCAATTCACGCTGCACGCGACCAGCCTGTACCAACTCAAACGGAAATGCCGACAAGATCCCTGCCTTACGAGGAAGCACGCGAACAGCGGCCTCTCGTGGCTTCCTTAAAATCAGCTTCGGAACCGATTCGAGTTCCGCTGGAATCTCGGGATTTAGCGCAGAATTAACCACGGCACAAATCGCGACCTGATCCTTAGGCAGAAAACCGACCAACCGATCCAGCACCAATCCTGCCGTAAAGTTACGGCAAGGTGGAATATCAGTCAAAAGCAGTACTTTCATTTAGCAGCAACCGTTTTGTATATCTCCGCCAGCCGCTGGGCATACAAGTCGTCACCATAGTGCAACTCGGCAATCTCTCGTCCCTTGCGACCACGTTCTTCACGCTCAGCCGGATTGTCGATCAGGTGTTGCAGAGCGCGGTAGAGTCCTTCTCCATCGTGCATCGGTACCGATACCCCTACCTCAGGAGCAAAAGTTACTTCTGGTAAAGAAGTCCCTTCGAACACGATCACCGGTTTGCCGCACGCGAACGCCTCGATGGCCATTACGCCAAACGCTTCTACGATCGACGGCATCAGGAAGATGTCGGACGCGACAAACGCATCGCGGGCCAATTCTTCATCGTTGGTCCAGCCAAGTTCAACCAGCTGGAATCGATCGGCGAACTGCTCCATCAACCCTTTGCTGTTGAGCGTCAACAGGCAAATTGGCTGATTGGCACTAATTCGCTCAAGCGCCTGAATGATGTACGGCAGGCCTTTGAACTGGTTATCCACAGCCCGGAAGCAGATGACCAACGCATCATCTGGAATACCGAACCGTTTACGCGCATCCGGCGAGGCATTTGGATTGAAGAAATCCAGGTCCAGGCCAAACGGCACCTGATGGATATCAACATCCTCGAAAAGAGGAGAAGCCTCGACCATATCGCGCATCCACTTCGAAGCCACGATTACGTCGAACTTCGATTTGTTGTACGCTCGTTTTTTGTACTTGAACAAAAACGCCGTCGTATCCATCAGTAGCGGGAAGTGAATATCCAGGTCAGGGCATTTGCCGCAACCGGTCATCCAGCGCTTGCACTCGAATGGATAAACGCAATGCCCGGTCATGGCCCACGGGTCATGCAGCGTCCAGACTGTCGGTTTACGCCGGGTGATTTCCGGCAGGTCGCCGAGACTCATGTAGCCCGAGTGAATGATGTGCAAATGCAACACATCTGCCTCCTCGAAGGCAGGCATTTTCATCATCTGCTTGGCGTGCGGATACAACACGGACTGCATTGAGGTCAAGCGCTCAACCCGATTGATAATCCGGTTGATTTTCCTTGTATTCTTCCCCTCGAAAGTCAGGACTTCGGGGTTCTGAGTATCCTTCTCCCAAATAAGGTGTCGAGATTCGACATCGTATTTTTTCAGTAACGGCGTAATGGATAGACCATTAAATCGACGACCTGGTGACTCGTAGCCATTGACCTGAAGTACCTTCATTTCCGAAATGAACCTGCTTTCAGCGCGAGACGGGCAATCACGCTATTGGCAATAATTTGTTCGCGACGAACGAGGTCCGCCTGAATGCCTTTGAGGTTTGCTTCATGATTTGCAAGTTGAGCTTCTTTCTCTGCGACCCAGGCTTCACGACGACGAACGTCACTTTCAAGGTCACGCAGGTTTGAATGGTGAGTGTCGAGCTGAGTTTCTTTCTCGATGAAATATTGCTCGCGCTGCTGAATCTGCAATTGGGCCTGCTGAATCTGCAACTCGCGCTCTTCGATATCCGACTCAAGCGCCTCAATACCCAGATTCTGCAAAAACTCAGGTTTCCATGCAGCAATCGGAAACTCGAAGAGCTCACGAACAGGCTTGAGTTCAGGAGCACTGGAAATGCAAACAATCGAATTGGGCGGATTTTCTTCGGTACGCGTCAGCTCGGTAACGCCATCCAGTCCCTCGTAGAAGAACTCTTTATTTGGATAGGCCTCGAATTGCTCTTCTTTGATCCAATGAACGAGGTGATGGACGTTACCGTCACCTTCGTTAAATGGAACGTTGACCATCAGACGTTTGCGGCAATCTACTTTCAGCGCAAAATTCAGGCCGTCCACTACGTGCTCCAACGCATGGCGCGAGACAACGTAGTCGAATGACCGCGATTCACGCACGTACGACTCAGCATCGCCGTTCACATACTGAATGTTTTTCGCGCCGTAGTTATCTTTAGCGTACTGAACCGATTCGATGCTCGGATCGATGCCCGTGATCTTCGCGCCTAGAATGTCACTGAGCATGAATGTGCCATGCCCGGTGCCACACCCGATGTCCAGGATAGTGAAACCGGAAACAAGCATCGACGGATCACGCAAGATGTCGGATTCGATAATGTCACGAAACAGTTGATAACTGCTCTTGTGACGAACCACCTCATCTCGGCCGTGAGTTTCTCCCGGAACCAGACGTTCACCCTCATTGTAAATTGCGTCCAACGTCTGACTATTCGTGCTCATTATCTCTCTCACTAATTTTTTTGCTTGCGCTAAATTCGGATTTACTTCGACCAAACGGTCCGATTAATAAAATCTACGTAACTCAAAACAATCCGCAGCACTTTCTGCGACACCAGCCCACCTTCATAGTCTGGTACCACACGACGAATAGCACCGGCCTGATCCTGGCTGGTGACGATACGCACAGCATCCAGAACCCGCTCCGATTTCAGGCCGCTCATGATCAGCGTGCCTTGGTCCATACCTTCCGGACGCTCGTGTGCATTACGAATCGTCACGGCGGTCAAGCCCAGCAGCGAAGCTTCTTCTGTGATGGTGCCGCTGTCGGACAGAATGCAGAACGCTTCCATCTGCAGCTTGATGTAATCAAAGAAACCGAATGGCTTGAGGAACTGGATTCTCGAATCCAGACCGTCGAGCCCCAATGCTTCCAGACGCTGACGAGTACGTGGGTGGGTGGAAACAATGACTGGCATGTCATAGGTTTCAACCAGTGCCTGCAATGTATTCAACAGGTCTTGCAGGTTGGCCGGCGTATCGACGTTTTCTTCACGATGCGCGCTGACAACGAAGAAGTTCTTCGATTTCAGCTCAAGTTTGTCGAGGATTGTGGACCCCACAATCTTGGGTTCGAAATGCTCCAGTACTTCCTGCATGTGAGAGCCCGACTTGATAATACGATCGGGTGGAATCCCTTCATCCAGCAAGTAGCGACGAGCGTGCTCGGTCAACACCAGATTAATGTCGCTGAGGTGATCCAGGACCTTGCGGTTCAGCTCTTCCGGCACACGCTGGTCGAAGCAGCGGTTACCTGCCTCCATGTGGAACACCGGAATTTTTCGGCGTTTGGCCGCGATTACTGCCAGGCAGGAGTTGGTATCGCCATACAGCATCAGGGCATCCGGCTTCTCGGCTTCCATGACTTCATCGGCTTTCTCGATCACGCGCGCGATGGTTTGCGCCGCGTTGCTGCCTACCGCACCGAGGAAGTAATCCGGTTTGCGAATATCCAGGTCATCGAAGAAAACCTGGTTCAACTCATAGTCAAAGTTCTGACCGGTGTGAACCAGGATGTGCTGGGTATGCGTATCGAACTCGGCGATAACCCGCGACATTTTGATCAGTTCAGGACGGGTCCCGACAATGGTCATTACCTTAAGCATTGAGTTGCTCCTGGATGTACGACAGTTTCAGGAGCAGCTCTTTAACGCCTTCGATGTCGAGTCGAGTGGTGTTGTGAGAGGTGTAATCCTCGAATTCGGTAATTTCCATTTCGCCTTCGACGAAGAATTTTGCGTAGTTCAGGTCACGGTTATCGGCAGGTACACGGTAGTACTGCCCCATGTCTTCGGCTTTTGCCAACTCCTCACGAGACACCAGCGACTCATAGAGCTTCTCGCCATGGCGAGTACCAATGATGCGAATTTCGTTGTCTTTGGCGAACAGCTCTTTCAGGGCCTGGGCCAACACTTCGATAGTGGACGCAGGAGCTTTCTGAACAAAAATGTCGCCTTGCTCACCGTGCTCGAAAGCGTGCAGCACCAGATCGACAGAGTCTTCCAGCGACATCAGGAAGCGAGTCATTGTCGGGTCAGTGATAGTGATCGATTTGCCTTCACGCAGTTGTTCGATGAACAACGGAATCACCGAACCACGAGAGGCCATTACGTTGCCGTAACGGGTCGCGCAGAAAACGGTTTCGCCTTCAGACTGCATACGCGCCTTGGCCACCATGAGTTTCTCCATCATTGCCTTGGAGATACCCATTGCATTGATCGGATATACCGCTTTGTCGGTGCTGAGCACAATGACGCGATCAACGCGATTGGCGATCGCCGCTTTCATGACGTTATCTGCACCCAGGACGTTGGTGCGCACAGCTTCCATCGGGTAGAACTCGCAGGACGGAACCTGTTTCAGTGCCGCCGCATGAAACACGTAGTCGACGCCTTTCATCGCAGAATGGATGCTGTCGTAGTCTCGAACGTCGCCGATGTAGAATTTCAGCTTCGGATCATTCAGGGCAATCCGCATGTCTTCTTGCTTTTTTTCATCACGGCTGAAGATTCGAATTTCTTTAACGTCTGTTTTCAGAAAACGATTCAGAACAGCGTTACCGAACGAGCCAGTACCACCAGTAATCATCAAAACTTTATTATCGAACATTATCTAAACCTTGCGCTTAATTGAAGTCATGCATGTCTTGTATTAAAACCGACCACACGGGGGCAACGTAACCTGTAGCCTCCCGGAAGCGGTCCGCATTTAACGAACGGTCGATCGTCAACCTGTCCGAAGGGACAATCTCAGTGTCTTTTCCATAAGTTTTCGCCACAAGCTTCAGCAAGTCGTATTTATTTATAGGCTGAGTAGCTACGTGATACAGGCCATGCAGATCAGGACGCGGCAATACGTATTCATTGATCACCCGCGCCAACTCCATGGTTGGCAGACCGGAGAAAATAGCACCGGTGAATCCTTGAACGGTGCCTTGTTGCGCGAGGAACCAGCCGACCAAGCTGCGATGCCCGGACAATTCACGGCCGATAATCGAGGTACGCAGTGTAATGGCGTGAGGATAATCCACTTCGCCCAAAAGCTTGGAACGCCCATACAGGTCGTAAGCGTCAGGGAAGTCCGACTCCCGGTAGCCCCCCTTCTCACCCGAAAAAACGCAATCGGTGCTGATATGGACCAGACGCGCACCGGTCGCCTTGCACAAGGCGGCAAGACGATGAGGCAGCAATGTATTGATTGGCACAGCCTGAAGTGGATCATTTGCATCGGCCAATTGCTTGACCAGGCCCACACAGTTGATCACCACATCAGGTCTTATCGTCCCGAAAGCCTTGATCAGCGAGTCTTGACTTTCGACATCCACACCCAGAATGATTTTCTCGGCCAAGGCCTCTGAGAAAAACTTCCGGGAACCCTCGCTCCGAGCGGTACCGTAAACGCTCAAATCGGGGTTAGCCGATAACACTCTGTAGGCTGCGTTGCCCAGCATTCCGGAAACACCCAACACCATAACTCTCATTGCCATACTCCTCACTTCCCGGACCAAAAACTCGGGTCCATGATCCGGTTGCCACTCATCAGTTGAACGTCTTCGCCCGCTGCATCCAGAGGAGCAACAAAAGGGGGGACATATCGCGAATCTGTACTCAATGCGGGTTGGAGCCTAATTGCGAAGAGATCCATTCTTGCGGTTTCGACCAACCGTCGGTGCTCCCAAGAAAAAAACAAAGACGTTGTTCGAACCTGCAACAGAATCGCCACCAAGAACTCGCTGCTTATCCATGCTACCGAAGATATGCGGGATAGACCGGCGTTAACCCAAGGGATGCCACCACATTACACCCGAAAGCAACACCCCCTTGCATGCAGCAACGCTGCCTTGTCCAATTCAGGTAGCCACATCTGCCAATGGAGTATTGGCTTTATGCTTTCACCCCATAAAAACCAGAAAAGTTTACCATACAATTTTGTGCAATTGAGCGGCGCCGGCAGTACGCACATCCGCGGATTCAGCGCTTTAGAGACCGCGCGGTCAACACCGAAGCACTCCCTGTCCGTTCACAGACCCGCGCTTGCCATCACGCCAACAAGACCCGCTGCGCACATTATTTTGCACCTCTCCCAAACAGCATGATCGACGACACCATTCGAATCAGGTCTCCGCCTTGCCTGCGCTGTAAATCACCGCCAACACAACAAGAGGCAAATAGGCAATCAGTAGACCGACACTCCCATCCAGCGCCCCCCTTCCCACCCAAAACGCGACAGGGGCTAGCCACAGCACATTGATAAAAATGACGGCAAGGGTGATTTTCTTATGACTAAGGTGATGTCGAGAGGCGAATTGATAGGCATGACTGCGATGCGCCTCATAAACCTTCTCCCCCCGAATCAAGCGATGCAACATCGTATAGGTTGCATCCACGATGAAAACACCCGCCAAAATCAGCCAACTCCAGAGTAATTGCGGGGCGACCCAGGCTGCCTGCAATGCCAGCCCACCGAGGATCAGGCCAAGAAAACCACTGCCCGCGTCACCCATAAAAATTTTCGCAGGTGGAAAGTTCCAAATCAAAAATCCTGCACAGGCACTGGCAAGCAGGAGTGGAACCCACAACTCATTCGTGAAGCCGCCCAACCAGTATAGAAATGCCCCACCCAAGCAGACACAGATGGCCTCCGCTCCCGCAATACCGTCGATCCCATCCATAAAGTTGTACAAGTTCAAAAGCCAGACCAGATAGATGGCAGCCAATACACTTCCACACCATCCAAGGTCGACAACAAATCCAAACAGATTTATTGGGGCGAGCCCTCCCACACAAAACAAAAACCACACCGCCGCTGTAAAGTGCCCAAGCAGCCTCCATCGGGCCGCGATGTGACCATGGTCATCAGCAAAGCCTATTAAAGCCACAATAGCACCCGCCCCGAACAATCCCGCAAATACGCCCCACGAGGTCACTCCGGTCAAAGCGCATACGCACAACGCCCCAAGAAACGAAACAACTATGGATACGCCTCCACCCCGGGGAGTAGGAATCGAGTGCGAACTTCGGGCATTGGGGACATCGACGAGACTGTTACGCAAGGCATAGCGTCGCAAGTAAAACGTCATCAACCAGGACGCGACAAACACCCCTACCAACAACAACGGAAAGATCATTTGTTTTTAGTATCCAGATAATGTTTCGCCACACCCGCCAGCGCTTGCTCAATACCGACAGGCGGTGACCATTGCAATAATTCACACGTTCGCCGCACATCGACCTGAAGCGAACCACACAAGCGCACGGATAGCGCCTGCTTCCCCAGCAAAACCAACCCCATAGATAGAATCTGCTGCGGAAAAGGAATCAGTACAGAGCGAACACTCAGTGATTGAGCTACACGCTGAAGTAATTGCGTCGTGGACAGATCTTCGCCATCGCTAACGAGAAAGGTATTACCGGGGGCCGAGGGATGCTCGATGCAGCGCTCGATCAAATCAACCAGATTATCCAATGCGACCATGCTACGGCGATTGGTAATCGAACCAAATGGCAGGGGCACCCCGCGCTCAACCCATCGAAGCATGCTGAGGAAGTTGGCCTTAACGCCAGGACCATAAACCAGAGGAGGTCGGATTATTACAATCTCCATTCCTGTGCGTGCGCCCAACTCTCTTAGAGCGTCCTCGGCTTCACGCTTGGAGATTCCATAGGCATCGACTGGAGCCGGCAGGTCGGCCGAAGTAAATGGCTGACCCGGATAGGTGTGCTCCCCGTTGACCTTAATTGAACTGATAAAAACAAAGCGCTTTACGCCCGCCTGAGCAGCACTGGTCGCCAACTTGATTGTTCCATCGACGTTGGCCACTCGAAAGGCACTAAGGTCATTCGCCCCCTGCGCTGCCATCACATGCACACGCGCAGCCGCATGCACGACCGCCGTGATACCTGTCAATGCGGCTACAGGAACTTCGGCGCCCAACTCAAAAATCAGATGATCACAGGGAAAGTCCGTTTGGGACGGAGTGCGAACGCCGCATACCACGGAAAATTTCTCACTCGACAGCAACTTGGTTACAACCGCGGATCCGACAAACCCATTCGCCCCTGTCACCAGGACTTTTGAACAACTCATTTGCTCTTGCCCACCACATTCATCCTGAAAACTTCCATTACGCTTCAGCTGCGAACGCTGAACTTCTTCTCGATTATGAGCGCTTTTATTCGAGGCAATCAGGTTTGTCTTTTGCTATCCCACGACCAGGTTGTCGCAAGAGGATGCCAGCACTGACGATAGCGGCCACCCAACACAAACCCGCACTGTCGGTTACGGATGAGTCTATCGGCGTTAGGGGCCGCGTCAATGATGTCTTGGGGAATGTGACGAATAACTGCCGAGCGAACGCTCTTGTCTCCTCAGCAGCACTCCAGGGTTTTGACTATCAGACCAGGCGTTTACGTGTAGCCCGAGCCGCACGCCCCAGAAACCAGCCAAGCATCGGACCGATGACCATGCCGACCAGCAATGCAAGAACCACTACCAGCGACACCGGCAGCTGCGGCCCCGCCCAACCAAAAAACAGCAAGGAAACCGATTGCTGATTCTCTAGAACAAACGCCAGAATTGCCAAAACGAGCAACAACACAAACAAGGCGAGCAGTACGCGCTTTACATTACGCATGAGCGGCTCCTTGAATTATGGCGACCGTCACAGCCCTTCCTCCTCATCCTCGTTCACACGATCACGCAGCTCTTTTCCTGGCTTGAAATGAGGAACGAACTTACCGTCGAGGCTGACGGACTGACCGGTTTTTGGATTACGCCCTACCCGCGGCGCGCGGTAGTGCAAGGAGAAGCTGCCAAACCCACGGATCTCGATACGATCTCCAGTGGCCAGACATTGGGACATTTGCTCAAGCATGGTCTTGATGGCCAGCTCCACATCCTTGGATGAGAGCAGCCCTTGATGGGTGACAATTCGTTCGATCAACTCCGACTTCGTCATATTTTTCCCTTCTTTTTCAAGCAGCTAGGAAAAGCGCTTCAAAGGTTTTAGCATGCTCGAAAGAATTTGAACAGCCCGAGTTTTCACATATATTTTCAAGCCTCAGAGATGCCATACAAAACCCCGACGCCCCGATACCTCCACTCATCGACAGATAACCAACATGGTCCGCGTCAGGTATCCCGCCGGATTAAAGCCAAAAGGGAATTCATCCTCATCCTTCGCGTCATCAGACCTCGCCAAGACCTTATACCCTGCCGCCTTACACTCCCTATCCGCTCGCTTGCGACATTTTTCCCACCCGGACCCCAGACCGGAACAGTCAATCTCAATACCACTGACCCCGCGCACGACGTGAGTCTTGGCATTTGTGGTACACCCCGCCAACGCCAGTACAGCCATGACGACAATGAGCTTATTCATTCACATCCTTATGCCGGGCGGCTCGCCCGACTGTCGTTCACTTCAGACTAAAGATTAGCTGCAAACAAACGATTGAACCGATTAAAGCAAGAGACAGCTTATCGGGGATATTGGTTTCACGAGCAACCAATGCACCCAAAACACACCGGAGAACCCACCAAATCGCAGGCACAAAAAAGGGCGACCGAAGTCGCCCTTTTTCTATGGTCTGACAGAACTTAGTTCTGTTTTTCCATTTGTGCACGCAACAGGTCGCCCAGAGTGGTAGGACCAGCAGCGACGTCAGCAGCAGGCTTGTCTTTCAAGCTCTGGATTGCTTCTTTCTCTTCAGCATCGTCTTTCGACTTGATGGAGAGCTGGATTACACGGCTCTTGCGGTCAACGCTGATGATCTTGGCTTCTACTTCCTGGCCTTCTTTCAGAACGTTACGCGCATCTTCAACGCGGTCACGGCTGATTTCGGAGGCTTTCAGAGTCGCTTCGATATCGTCGGCCAAAGTAATGATGGCGCCTTTAGCGTCAACTTCTTTCACGATGCCTTTAACGATTGCGCCTTTGTCGTTCTCTTGAACGTACTCGGAGAACGGATCGCTTTCCAGTTGCTTGATACCCAGGGAGATACGCTCGCGCTCTGGGTCAACCGACAGGATAACGGTGTCCAGCTCGTCGCCCTTCTTGAAACGGCGAACGGCTTCTTCGCCCACTTCGTTCCAGGAGATGTCGGACAGGTGAACCAGACCGTCGATGCCGCCGTCCAGACCAATGAAGATACCGAAATCGGTGATCGACTTGATGGTGCCGGAGATTTTATCGCCCTTGTTGAACTGGCCAGAGAAATCTTCCCATGGGTTAGATTTGCACTGCTTGATGCCGAGGGAGATACGACGACGCTCTTCGTCGATGTCCAGAACCATAACTTCCACTTCGTCGCCGACTTGTACGACTTTCGAAGGGTGGATGTTCTTGTTGGTCCAGTCCATTTCGGAAACGTGCACCAGACCTTCAACGCCTTCTTCCAGCTCAGCGAAGCAGCCGTAGTCGGTCAGGTTGGTTACACGAGCGGTAACGCGAGTGCTTTCTGGGTAACGGGCTTTGATAGCGACCCATGGATCTTCGCCCAGTTGCTTGAGGCCCAAAGAAACACGATTGCGTTCACGATCGTACTTCAGAACCTTGACATCGATCTCGTCGCCAACGTTGACGATTTCGGAAGGATGCTTGATACGCTTCCAAGCCATGTCGGTAATGTGCAGCAGGCCATCGACGCCACCCAGATCGACGAATGCGCCGTAATCGGTGAGGTTTTTGACGATACCTTTGACTTGCTGACCTTCCTGCAGGGATTCCAGCAGAGCTTCACGCTCGGCGGAGTTCTCGGCTTCGAGGACGCTGCGACGGGAAACGACAACGTTGTTGCGTTTCTGGTCGAGTTTGATGACCTTGAATTCCAGCTCTTTGCCTTCCAGGTGCGTAGTATCGCGCACAGGACGGACGTCAACCAGAGAACCTGGCAGGAACGCACGGATGCCGTTAACGTCGACAGTGAAGCCGCCTTTAACCTTACCGTTGATAACGCCCTTGACCACTTCTTCGGCTGCGAAGGCTGCTTCCAGAACAATCCAGCATTCAGCGCGCTTGGCTTTTTCACGGGACAGCTTGGTTTCACCAAAGCCGTCTTCAACCGAGTCCAGAGCAACGTGAACTTCGTCACCGACGTTGATGTTCAGTTCGCCAGCGTCGTTGTAGAACTGCTCAAGCGGGATGAGTGCTTCAGACTTCAGGCCAGCGTGAACGGTTACCCAGCGAGCTTGGTAATCGATATCAACGATAACACCGGTGATGATGGAGCCTGCCTGAAGGTTCAGGGTTTTTAGGCTTTCTTCAAAGAGTTCCGCAAAGCTTTCGCTCATTTTAATTCCTGTTGATGAGGGCGAAGACTACGCCCATCTCCACACCCCAGACGGTATGGGTTAGTTTCATTTAAAAGAAGCCACCGCAGGACTATGACTGGTCCCCTGCGGCCTTCTTGGTCACCCGGCGATATCGCGAATGGCGATCTCGCTCATGATGCGTTCCAGCACCTGATCGATGGACAATTCCGTGGAATCCAGCTGTATGGCGTCAGCCGCCGGCTTGAGCGGGGCTACCGCTCGCTGGGTGTCACGCTCATCGCGGACACGTATCTCATCTAGCAGACTCGACAGACTAACACCATCGACTTTGCCCTTCAACTGCAAGTATCGACGGCGCGCACGCTCCTCGGCACTGGCAGTGAGAAATATCTTCAGGGGCGCGTCCGGAAAAACCACCGTGCCCATATCTCGTCCATCGGCTACAAGCCCCGGCATTTCCTGAAAAGCACGCTGGCGCTGCAGCAGCGCCTCGCGTACGGCGGGCAATGCAGCGACCTGGGACGCGCCGGCGCCGACACTTTCAGTGCGAATCACATCACTGACTTCGTCGCCTTCCAGAATGATTCGCTGCAGTTGACCGTCCGTCGCAGCGATGAACTGCACGTCCAGATGCGCCGCGAGCGCCTTCAGCAATTCTTCATTGGTCAGATCAACACCATGGTTGTGCGCAGCGAACGCCAGCAAGCGGTACAGCGCACCGGAATCCAGCAGATTCCAGCCCAGACGTTTCGCCAGAATCCCGGCGATCGTGCCTTTACCGGAACCGCTCGGGCCATCGATGGTAATGACTGGTGACTTGTTGATCACGACTGAGCCTCTTCAGCAACCCGGATACCGACCTGCGCGCACAGCGCGAGGAAGTTCGGGAACGACGTCGCGACGTTGGCGCAATCGTGGATGCGGATCGGTGCAGTCGCGCGCAGTGATGCAACGCTGAACGCCATGGCAATCCGGTGATCGCCATGACCATGCACTTCGCCGCCGCCGATCTGGCCGCCGTCGATGATGATGCCATCCGGGGTCGGTTCGCATTTGACGCCCAGCGCCAGCAAGCCATCGGCCATGACCTGAATCCGGTCCGACTCTTTGACCCGCAGCTCTTCAGCGCCGCGCAACACCGTACGCCCTTCGGCACAGGCTGCAGCCACGAACAGCACCGGGAACTCGTCGATGGCCAGTGGAACCAGGGCCTCGGGAATTTCGATACCTTTAAGTTTAGCTGCACGTACGCGCAAGTCCGCAACAGGCTCGCCGCCAACTTCACGCTGGTTTTCCAGCGTGATATCGCCTCCCATCAGACGCAGAATGTCGATCACGCCGGTACGGGTCGGGTTGATGCCTACGTGCTCGAGCACCAGCTCCGAACCTTCGGCGATCGACGCGGCCACCAGGAAGAACGCGGAGGACGAGATGTCGCCCGGGACTTCGATGTGGGTCGCGGTCAGCTTGTGCCCGGACTCGACCGATGCGGTCGCACCGCTGACACTGACCGGATAGCCAAAGCCTTGCAGCATGCGCTCAGTGTGGTCGCGCGTCGGCGCAGGCTCGGTAACGGTAGTCTTGCCTTCAGCGTAGAGACCCGCCAGCAGCAGGCAGGATTTAACCTGGGCACTGGCCATTGGCATGGTGTAGGTCAAACCCTTGAGCTTGTTGCCGCCACGAATGGTCATCGGTGGACGACCTTCGGCTGCGGTCTCGATCACGGCGCCCATTTCACGCAGTGGATTGGCCACGCGATTCATCGGACGCTTGGACAGCGAAGCGTCACCGGTCAGGGTGCTGTCGAAGTTCTGCGCAGCCAACAGGCCAGACAACAGACGCATCGAAGTACCGGAGTTACCCAGATAGATCGGGCCAGGCGCGGGCTTCAGACCATGCAGGCCGACACCGTGAATGGTCACACGACCATGGTGCGGACCTTCGATCACAACACCCATGTCGCGGAAGGCTTGCAGGGTCGCCAGAGCATCTTCGCCCTCAAGGAAGCCTTCAACTTCGGTGACGCCGTCGGCCAGGGAGCCAAGCATGATCGAACGGTGGGAAATCGATTTATCGCCCGGTACACGAATCCGCCCAGTCAGGCGGCCACCAGGTTGTGCCAGGAAAATCAGGTCGTTGGAGTTCATAGCGTCCACATAAGCCCGGCGGGCCAGGATTTTACTGAAATGTTCGCGGGCAACCCGGGCGCGAGTGAATACGCCCAACAATTGGTGCCCATCCCCTGCATCGACCGCGTCGCGCAAGGCGTCGAGGTCGCTGCGAAATGTATCGAGTGTGCGCAGGACAGCTTCGCGGTTGGCGAGGAAGATGTCGTGCCACATGACCGGGTCGCTTCCCGCGATTCTCGTGAAATCGCGGAAACCGCCGGCAGCGTAACGGAAGATCTCAAGGTTTTCATTGCGCTTGGCCAACGAATCGACCAAACCGAACGCCAACAGGTGCGGTAAATGGCTGGTCGCCGCCAACACTTCATCGTGGCGCTCGACCTGCATGTGCTCAACATCGGCGCCCAATTCGCGCCACAAACGGTCGACCACCGCCAGTGCGGCCGGATCGGTTTGATCCAGCGGCGTCAGAATCACTTTATGGCGACGGAACAGCTCGGCGTTGGAGGCTTCCACCCCACTCTGCTCGGAGCCGGCAATCGGATGCCCCGGCACGAAACGCGGCGGCATGCCGCCAAACGCTTCGGTTGCTGCACGGACGACATTGCCTTTGGCGCTTCCCACATCAGTCAGAATCGCCGACCCCAGATCCATTGCCGCCAGGCGTGCCAGCATTTTTTCCATGGCCAGGATCGGGATGGCCAGTTGAATCACGTCAGCGCCCTGGCAAGCAGCGGCCAGGTCTTCTTCGCAGCGATCCACCACGCCCAACTCGACCGCCAGCTTGCGCGATTGCGGATCGAGGTCGACCCCGACCACTTCGCGACACAGGCCGCTTTCACGCAGCCCCTTGGCGAACGAACCACCGATCAATCCCAGACCGACCACCACCAGGCGGCCGATCATAGGTACAGCAGATTGCAGTGCAGTGACATCAACCACGAGCCAGAACCTTGGTCAGCGCCTCTAGGAAGCGGCTGTTTTCCGCCGGCAGACCGATGGTAATGCGCAGGTGGTTCGGCATGCCGTAGTTGGCCACCGGACGCACGATCACGCCTTCGCGCAACAAGCCCTGAAACACCGGCGCAGCAACGCGACCGAGATCGACGCATATGAAGTTGCCCTTGGACGGGATCCAGCTCAGCCCCAACTCACGAAAACCAGCCTCCAGCTGCAGCATGCCGGACTCGTTCAGGCGGCGGCTTTCAGCCAGGTAATCGACATCTTTCAGCGCTGCGCACGCTGCTGCCAAGGCCAGGCTGTTAACGTTGAACGGCTGACGCACACGGTTCAGCACGTCCGCGACCACAGCGGAGGACAAGCCATAACCGACCCGCAACGCCGCCAGACCGTAGGCCTTGGAGAACGTACGCGAAACCAGCAGGTTCGGATAAGCCGCCAGATAATCCAGGCCGTCCGGCAAGTCGCTGCCCTCGGCGTATTCGATGTAAGCCTCGTCCAGCACCACCAGCACATGCGCCGGGACATCCTGCAGAAATTCGTCCAGTGCCTCGGCATCGAACCAGGTCCCGGTCGGGTTGTTCGGGTTGGCAATAAAGACCACGCGAGTGTCGGCATCGATGGCCGCCAGCATGCCCGACAGGTCATGCCCCCAGTCCTTGGCCGGAATCACTTTGGCCAGGGCACCGACGGCCTGGGTCACAATCGGATAGACCGCAAACGCGTGTTCGCTGAACACGGCATTCAGGCCCGGCGCCAAATAGGCGCGCGCGACCAGCTCCAGAATGTCATTGGAGCCATTGCCCAGCGTCACTTGATTCAGTTCGACACGGCATTGTTCGGCCAACAGGGTCTTGAGCGCAAAACCGTTGCCGTCCGGATAACGGGTCAGCTCAGCCAGCGCACTCTGAATCGCCGTCAACGCCTTGGGGCTCGCGCCCAACGGGTTTTCATTGCTGGCCAGTTTGACGATGCTGGCTGGATCAAGGTCCAGCTCGCGCGCCAGTTCGTCCACAGGCTTGCCCGGGACGTACGGCGAAAGTTGTTGTACGCCCGGCTGCGCCAGGGCGAGGAAGTCATCACTCATTTGCTACCCCTTAGAGAACTGCTTTCGGGTAGGAACCCAGCACTTTGAGTGCCACTGCTTCCTGACTGATTTTCTCCAGCACACCTTTGACCAACGGATCGCGATGATGGCCGACGAAGTCGATGAAGAACACGTAGGTCCATTTACCGCTGCGCGAAGGACGCGTCTCTATTCGAGTCAGGTCGATACCGTTGTCATGGAACGGCACCAGCAACTCGTGTAGCGCGCCCGGCTTGTTGCTCATTGAGACGATGATCGACGTCTTGTCGTCGCCGGTCGGGGGTACTTCCTGGCTGCCGATCATCAGGAATCGCGTGGAGTTATCCGGACGATCCTCGATTTTCTCGGCCAGACGGGTCAATCCGTACAGGCCTGCGGCCATGTCGCCGGCAATCGCCGCCGAGTTCCACTCGCCTTTAACCCGCTTGGCCGCTTCAGCGTTGCTGGACACCGCCACGCGCTCGACATTCGGGTAGTGTGCGTCCAGCCACTTGCGGCACTGGGCCAGCGATTGGGCATGGGAATAGATACGGCTGATGCTATCGGTCTTGGTGTTTTCACCCACCAACAGGTGGTGGTGAATCCGCAACTCGACTTCACCACAGATGACCATGTCGTGTTCGAGGAAGCTGTCGAGGGTGTGGTTGACCGCGCCCTCGGTGGAGTTTTCCACCGGGACCACGCCAAAGTTCACCGCACCGGCCGCCACTTCACGGAACACTTCGTCGATCGCCGCCATTGGCTTGCTGATCACCGCGTGGCCGAAATGCTTCATGGCTGCGGCTTGGGTGAAGGTGCCTTCAGGGCCGAGGTAAGCCACTTTCAGTGGCTGCTCGAGGGCCAGGCACGAGGACATGATTTCGCGGAACAGCCGCGCCATCTCTTCGTTGCCCAGCGGCCCCTGGTTACGCTCCATCACGCGTTTGAGCACCTGGGCTTCACGCTCAGGACGATAGAACACCGGCACTTCGCCTTCGGCCAGCGAGGCCATCTTTACTCGCGCAACTTCCTGGGCGCAGCGTGCGCGCTCACTGATCAGCTCCAGGACCTTTTCGTCCAGGGCATCAATGCGCAGGCGCAGTGCCTTGAGTTCTTGCTCAGACATTAGCCGTGTTCCTTCTCGAACTCTGCCATGTACGAAACCAGTGCGTTGACCGCAACGATGTCGACGGCGTTATAGATGGAGGCGCGCATACCGCCCACGGAACGATGACCCTTGAGGTTCAACAGGCCACGCTCGTCGGCACCGGCCAGGAACGGCTTGTCCAGACGGTCGTCAGCCAGGCGGAACGGCACGTTCATCCACGAGCGGTCGGACTTGTTGATCGGGTTGCTGTACAGGCCGCTGGCGTCGATGAAGTCATACAGCGTGCGCTGCTTCACTTCATTGAGCTTGCCGATAGCCTCAACACCACCCTGCTCTTTCAGCCACTCGAATACCAGGCCGGACAAGTACCAGGCAAGGGTCGGCGGCGTGTTGTACATCGAGCCGTTATCGGCCGCGACCTTGTAGTTGAGCATGGTCGGGCACAGGGAACGGGCGTGACCCAGCAGGTCTTCGCGAACGATGTTGACCACGATGCCGCTCGGACCGATGTTTTTCTGGGCGCCGGCGTAGATCATGCCGAAACGCGAAACATCGACTGGGCGCGACAGAATGTCCGAGGACATGTCGGCCACCAGCGGAACGTCACCGGTTTCTGGAATCCACTGGAATTCCAGGCCGCCGATGGTTTCGTTCGGCGCGTAGTGAACGTAGGCCGCGTCTTTCGACAGGTTCCATTCGTTCTGACCAGGGATAGCGAAATAGTCGTAAGGCTTGGCGGTTGCGGCGACATTCACGTTGCCGTAGCGCGAAGCTTCTTCGATGGCTTTCTGCGACCAGATACCGGTGTCGATATAGTCGGCAGTACCGTTCTCTGGCAACAGGTTCAGAGGAATCTGAGCAAATTGCTGGCTGGCGCCGCCTTGCAGAAACAGCACTTTATAGTTCGAAGGGATATTCAGCAGATCACGCAGATCCTGCTCGGCCTTGGTGGCGATGGACACGAACTCATCACTGCGATGGCTCATTTCCATGACCGACAGGCCCTTGCCGTGCCAGTCAAGGAGTTCACCCTGGGCGCGCTGCAGGACAGCTTCGGGAAGTGCCGCAGGACCGGCACAGAAGTTATAGGCTCTCTTGCTCACATCCAATCTCGCTCTGATTTGGTAGGTCATGCAAACTTATCAGTCGACGCAGATCCAATGTGGGAGCGGGCTTGCTCGCGAAGGCGGTGTAACAGACGACATCGATGTTGAATGTCAGTCCGTCTTCGCGAGCAAGCCCGCTCCCACACTCGATCTCCATGGGCGCCGAAATTTCATTACGGACAAACAACAAGGGGGCGAATTCTCATCCGCCCCCTGTTTGTTCGCTTACTCTTGTGGCTCTTCGTCAGCGGCGGCATCGAGTTGCTGATCATCAACAACGTCGTCGATCACGACTTCGCCGATGAACTCTGCACCCTCTTCGCCTTCCAGCTCTTCACCTTCGACTTCCGATGGCTCCTGAACCCGCTCCAGACCAACCAGTGTTTCATCACTGGCCAGCTTGATCAGGGTCACGCCCTGGGTATTACGACCCAGGCTGGACACTTCGTCGACGCGAGTACGAACCAGGGTACCCTGGTCGGAAATCAGCATGATTTCCTCACCATCGAGCACCTGGACCGCGCCGACCAGACGGCCGTTACGGTCGTTGCTGACCATGGCGATAACGCCCTGACCGCCACGCTTGTACTCCGGGAACTCGGTGATCGCCGTGCGCTTGCCGAAACCACGCGCCGAAGCGGTAAGGATCTGGCTGCCTTCTTCCGGGATCAGCATGGAAATCAGCTTCTGGCCTTCCGGCAGACGCATGCCGCGGACACCGCGAGCGGTACGACCCATGGCGCGAACGTCTGTTTCCTTGAAGCGAGTGACCTTGCCGCCGTCGGAGAACAGCATGACTTCGCGCTCGCCATCGGTAATGGCAGCAGAAATCAGTACGTCACCTTCGTCCAGCTCCAGCGCGATCAAACCAACGCTGCGTTGACGGCTGAAGGATTCCAGCGGGGTCTTCTTCACGGTGCCTTTGGCGGTAGCCATGAAGATGAAGTGACCTTCGGTGTATTCCTCGACCGGCAACATGGTAGTGATGTACTCGTCACTGTCCAGCGGCAGCAGGTTGACCAGCGGGCGACCACGGGCAGCGCGGGACGCTTCCGGAATTTCGTAGGTTTTCAGCCAGTACACTTTGCCTTTGCTGGAGAACAGCAACAGCGTGGTGTGGCTGTTGGCGACCAGCAGGTGAGCGATGTAGTCCTCATCCTTGACGCCGGTGGCCGACTTGCCTTTACCGCCACGACGCTGAGCCTGGTACGCAGCCAACGGCTGGGTCTTGGCGTATCCACCATGGGAAATGGTCACGACGCGCTCTTCTTCCGGGATCATGTCACCCAGGGTCAGGTCGAGACGGGCATCGAGAATCTCGGTGCGGCGCACGTCGCCGTATTCGGCGCGAATCACTTCCAGCTCTTCGCGGATCACTTCCATCAGGCGCGTGGCGCTGCTGAGGATGCGGATCAGTTCGCCGATCTGGTTGAGGATCTCTTGATACTCAGCCAGCAGTTTTTCGTGTTCCAGGCCGGTCAGACGGTGCAGACGCAGTTCCAGAATGGCTTGCGCCTGCTCTGGCGACAGGAAGTACTTGCCGTCGCGCAGACCATATTGCGGGTCCAGAGTCTCTGGACGGCAAGAGTCGGCACCGGCGCGCTCAACCATGGCCACAACGGCGGAGGATTCCCAGGCAGTGCTGATCAGCGCTTCCTTGGCTTCCGACGGCGTTGGCGAGGCCTTGATCAGGGCGATGACCGGGTCGATGTTCGACAGGGCAACCGCTTGACCTTCCAGAATATGGCCACGTTCGCGCGCTTTCCGCAGTTCGAACACGGTACGGCGGGTAACCACTTCGCGACGGTGACGAACAAAGGCTTCCAGCAGGTCCTTGAGGTTCAGGATCCGTGGACGGCCGTCGATCAGCGCAACGATGTTGATACCGAACACCGCTTGCAACTGGGTCTGCGCGTAGAGGTTGTTGAGGATCACCTCAGGCACTTCGCCGCGACGCAATTCGATCACGACGCGCATACCGTCCTTGTCGGACTCGTCGCGCAGTTCGGTGATGCCTTCCAGCTTCTTCTCTTTGACCAGCTCGGCGATCTTCTCGATCAGACGGGCCTTGTTGAGCTGGTAAGGGAGTTCGGTAATGACGATTTGCTGACGGCCACCGACCTTGTCGATGTCTTCGATCGTCGAGCGGGCGCGCATGTAAATACGGCCGCGACCGGTGCGGTAGGCTTCGATGATGCCGGCGCGACCGTTGATGATCGCGGCGGTCGGGAAGTCCGGACCAGGGATGTATTGCATCAGCTCATCGATGGTCAACTCAGGGTTGTCGATGAGGGCCAGGCAACCGTCGATGACTTCACCGAGGTTGTGCGGCGGAATGTTGGTCGCCATGCCCACGGCGATACCGCTGGAACCGTTGACCAGCAGGTTGGGAATACGGGTCGGCATGACCGCCGGGATCATTTCGGTGCCGTCGTAGTTCGGCACCCAGTCCACGGTTTCTTTGTGCAGGTCAGCCAGCAGTTCGTGCGCCAGCTTGGTCATGCGCACTTCGGTGTATCGCATGGCAGCGGCATTGTCGCCGTCCACCGAACCGAAGTTGCCTTGACCGTCTACCAGCAGATAACGCAGCGAGAACGGCTGCGCCATGCGGACGATGGTGTCGTACACCGCGGTATCACCGTGCGGGTGATACTTACCGATGACGTCACCGACAACACGGGCAGATTTCTTGTACGGCTTGTTGAAGTCGTTGCCCAGCTCGCTCATCGCGAACAGCACACGCCGGTGCACGGGCTTCAAGCCATCGCGCGCATCCGGCAGGGCCCGCCCGACAATTACGCTCATTGCGTAGTCGAGGTAGGACTGCTTCAGCTCGTCTTCGATATTGACCGGGAGGATTTCTTTGGCCAGTTCGCCCATGAGAAGCTCGATTCCTTTTTCTGGTGAAACTTCGTCACATCCATATGGGACGAACGAAGCTCGCCGCTGCAGGCTGAGTGCCATACACCGACTTACGACAAATCAACAAGATGAACCATGGATTTGCGCAGTAAAGACAACCCCGCGGGACTGCCTCGGAAAACGCCGGATGTTATCACAAGAGCCGCCACGCACCTATCCCCCAGACGCGCATGGAGCATAGTTAGTTGACCGGTGACAGGCTTGAGGGAGACGAGAGGGGCTTAGAGGAAAATTTCGGAAGGGAATGAAGCGTATTTGCTGGCTGTCAGGGCCTCATCGCGAGCAGGCTCACTCCTGCATCGGGTATGCGTTGATCACAATTCCCTTGTAGGAGTGAGCCTGCTCGCGATGGCAATCTCTCAGGCGCGAGAAATGATTAGTGCAGACGCTTACGGCACATCAACTGCGCCATCTTCGCCGTATCCGGTCGCTCGACAATGCCCTTCTCAGTAACGATCACGTCGATCAAGTCCGCCGGGGTCACGTCGAACACCGGGTTGAACGCATCGACATCCGCCCCGATCCGCTTACCCCCAACCTCCAGCAACTCACGACCATCACGCTCTTCGATTGGAATTTCATCGCCGCTGGCCAGGTTCATGTCGATGGTCGAACTCGGTGCCACTACCATGAAGCGAACGCCGTGGTGCATGGCATTGACCGCCAACTGATAGGTGCCGATCTTGTTCGCCACATCGCCATTGGCGGTAATTCGGTCGGCACCAACGATCACCCAGGTCACGCCTTTGGTTTTCATGATGTGTGCGGCAGCGGAGTCGGCATTCAGGGTCACGGGAATGCCTTCATTGGCCAGTTCCCACGCGGTCAGACGCGAACCTTGCAGCCATGGACGGGTTTCATCGGCGTAAACGCGCTCGACCATGCCTTCGATAAAGGCCCCGCGAATCACGCCCAGCGCCGTGCCGAAGCCGCCGGTGGCCAGTGCGCCGGTGTTGCAATGGGTCAGGATTGCCTGGGCATTGCCCTGATGCTTGCGGATGAGGTCCACACCCAATTGGGCCATGGTCAGGTTGGCTTCGCGATCACTTTCATGAATGGCGATGGCCTCCGCCTCAAGCGCCGCCAGAGGGTCTGCGTCTTCCTTGAGACGATCCAGGCGGTCGCGCATGCGACTCAGGGCCCAGAACAGATTCACCGCGGTTGGACGGGAATCGGCCAGGACCGCGTAATCCTCTTCCCACGCCGCCTGCCAGTCACCGCCCTCGGCAATGCGGGCGCGGGCCGACAGCACCATGGCATACGCCGCACTGATGCCAATCGCCGGAGCACCGCGCACCACCATCGAACGAATGGCCTCGGCCACACCGGCTGCACTGGTGTAGGCGATCCAGGTTTCTTCGAAGGGCAAAACACGCTGATCCAGCAGGTACAGGGCGCCATCACGCCAATCGATGGCCTTCACTTTCTCCGCAGCCAACAGTCGATCGCGCATCCCACACCCCGCACTCAAGCACAAAAGCCGCCGATTATAGCGATCCCCCCGCGAAGACGCTCGGGTATACTTCGCCATCCTTTACAAAAGCACTGGAACCGACCCTCGATGCCGAACACTGCCGCTGCGCTCGACCTGTTATTGCTGCCGACCTGGCTGGTACCCGTCGAACCCGCTGGTGTTGTCCTCAAAGAGCATGGCCTGGGCATCCGGGACGGCCGCATCGTCTTTATCGGCCCACGCTCGGCAGCGTTGAAGCTTTACGCAACCGAAGTCCGCGAGTTGCCGGGCATGCTGCTCAGCCCCGGCCTGATCAATGCCCACGGTCACGCGGCCATGACGCTGTTTCGTGGCTTGGCCGATGACCTGCCGCTGATGACCTGGCTGGAAAACCACATCTGGCCGGCCGAAGCCAAATGGGTCGATGAAGCCTTCGTACGGGATGGCACGGACCTGGCCATCGCCGAGCAGATCAAAGGTGGCATCACCTGTTTCTCTGACATGTATTTCTTCCCGAAGGTTGCCAGCGAGCGCGTACATAACAGCGGTATACGCGCGCAAATCGCCATTCCGATCCTCGATTTCCCTATCCCGGGCGCCAGCACGGCGGACGAAGCCATTCGTCAGGGCGTGGAGTTGTTTGGCGATCTCAAACACCACGAGCGGATCAAAATCACCTTCGGGCCTCATGCGCCTTATACCGTGGGCGATGAAAACCTGGAAAAAATCCGGGTGATCGCTGAAGAGCTGGACGCCTCGATTCACATGCACGTCCATGAAACCGCCTTCGAAGTGCAGCAATCGGTCGAGCAGCGAGGTGAACGCCCGCTGGCTCGCCTTGACCGCCTAGGCTTGCTCGGGCCGCGCTTCCAGGCCGTTCACATGACCCAGATCAGCGATGAAGACCTGGTGATGCTGGTAGAAAGCAACACCAACGTGATTCATTGCCCGGAATCCAACCTCAAGCTGGCCAGCGGTTTTTGCCCGGTCGAGCGCCTGTGGCAAGCCGGCGTCAATGTGGCCGTCGGCACTGACGGCGCCGCCAGTAACAATGACCTGGACCTGTTGGGCGAAACCCGCACCGCCGCGTTGCTGGCCAAGGCCGTCGCCGGCTCGGCCACCGCGCTGGATGCTCATCGTGCTTTGCGCATGGCCACGCTCAATGGCGCCCGCGCGCTGGGAATCGAGGCTGAAACCGGCTCGCTGGAAATCGGCAAAGCGGCAGACATCGTCGCGTTTGACCTCTCCGGCCTGGCGCAGCAACCGGTCTACGACCCGGTTTCGCAACTGATCTACGCCACCGGCCGGGACTGTGTGAAACACCTGTGGGTCGCCGGCAAGCAGCTGCTGGATGACCGACGCCTGACCCGCCTGGATGAAGAACAGTTATGCGCCACCGCCAAGGCCTGGGGCCAGCGCATCAGCGGCCGCACCGAATCGTAAGATCCCCGGACCAGAAAACCGGGGCAACAGAATTTTTCAAGTTTTAGAGGACTGAACCATGAGCAACGTCGACTACGCCGAAATCGCCAAATTCGAAGCCCTGGCCCATCGCTGGTGGGACCGTGAAAGCGAGTTCAAGCCGCTTCACGACATCAACCCGCTGCGCGTCAACTGGATTGACGAACGGGTCAATCTGGCCGGCAAGAAGGTGCTGGACGTCGGTTGCGGCGGCGGGATCCTGAGCGAGGCCATGGCCCAGCGCGGCGCAACCGTCATGGGCATCGACATGGGCGAAGCACCGCTCGCGGTCGCGCAGTTGCATCAGCTGGAGTCGGGTGTGAACGTCGAATACCGACAGATCACCGCCGAAGGTCTCGCCGAGGAAATGCCCGAGCAGTTCGACGTTGTCACGTGCCTGGAAATGCTTGAGCACGTGCCGGATCCGTCGTCGGTCATCCGCGCCTGCTTCCGCATGGTCAAGCCCGGCGGCCAGGTGTTCTTCTCCACTATCAACCGCAACCCGAAGGCGTACCTGTTCGCCATCGTCGGCGCGGAATACATCATGAAGCTGCTGCCGCGCGGCACGCACGATTTCAAGAAGTTTATCCGCCCTTCCGAGCTCGGCGCCTGGAGCCGCATGGCAGGCCTGACCGTCAAGGACATCATCGGCCTGACGTACAACCCGCTGACCAAGCATTACAAACTGGCGGCCGACGTGGACGTCAACTACATGATCCAGACCCTGCGCGAGGAGTAAGCCGATGCGTATCAGAGCAGTCCTTTTTGACATGGACGGCACGCTGCTCGACACCGCGCCGGACTTTATTGCCATCTGCCAGGCAATGCGCGCCGATCGCGGCTTGCCGCCGATGAATGACAAGCACATCCGCGACGAGATTTCCGGCGGCGCCAAGGCGATGGTCGCGGTGACCTTTTCAATGGACCCGGAATCACCAGGCTTTGAAGCGCTGCGACTCGAGTTCCTTGAACGTTATCTGGCCGGGTGCGCGGTGCACAGCAAGCTCTTCGACGGCATGGGCGAATTGCTGGCCGACATCGAGAAGGCCCACCTGATCTGGGGCGTGGTGACCAACAAGCCGCTGCGTTTCGCCGAGCCGATCATGCAGCAACTGGGGCTGGCCGAGCGTTCCGCGCTGCTGATCTGCCCGGACCACGTGAAGAACAGCAAGCCAGACCCGGAGCCGCTAATTCTGGCGTGCAAGATGCTCGACCTGGACCCGGCCAGCGTGTTGTTTGTCGGCGACGACCTGCGCGATATCGAATCGGGCCGCGATGCCGGCACCAGGACCGCTGCGGTGACGTATGGCTACATTCACCCGGACGACAACCCGCGTCACTGGGGCGCGGACGTGGTGGTGGACCATCCGCTGGAGTTGCGCAAGGTTTTGGATAGCGCTCTCTGTAGCTGCTGAGTGCCGGTTTCAGGTTATGGAAATGAGGCGTAAATGCTGACGCCTTCGCGGGCAAGCCCGCTCCCACAGGGTCCTGTTGGTGGATACAACATGTGTGAACACCTTCGATCCTTGTGGGAGCGGGCTTGCCCGCGAATGGCCGCGCCGCGATGTGTCTTCTGCTTTGTGAGGTTTTTTTATGTTTGATTATTCCGCTCGCCCCGAATTGCTCAAGGACCGGGTCATTCTAATCACCGGTGCCGGCCGCGGCATTGGCGCGGCGGCTGCGAAAACCTACGCAGCCCATGGCGCCACTGTCTTGCTGCTGGGCAAGACCGAAGCCAACCTGACTCAGGTGTATGACGAAATCGAAGCCGCCGGGCATCCTCAACCTGCGGTGATCCCGTTCAACCTGGAGACCGCCCTGCCTCACCAGTACGACGAACTGGCGGCGATGATCGAGACCGAGTTCGGCCACCTCGACGGCTTGCTGCACAACGCATCGATCATCGGCCCGCGCACACCGATCGAACAGCTGTCCGGCGAAAACTTCATGCGCGTCATGCAAGTCAACGTCAACGCCATGTTCATGCTCACAAGCACCCTGCTGCCATTGCTCAAGCTGTCGCAAGACGCCTCGGTGGTGTTCACCTCCAGCAGTGTCGGCCGCAAGGGCCGCGCGTACTGGGGCGCTTATGGCGTGTCCAAGTTTGCCACCGAGGGACTGATGCAAACCCTGGCCGACGAAGTCGACACCGTGGCCCCTGTGCGCTCCAACAGCATCAACCCGGGCGCCACCCGCACCAGCATGCGGGCCCAGGCTTACCCAGGTGAAAATCCGCTCAACAACCCGACCCCGGAGGAGATCATGCCGGTCTACCTCTACCTGATGGGCCCGGACAGTACGGGCATCAATGGTCAGGCGTTCAACGCCCAATAACACCGTGCGTCGCTTTTGTGCCGTGCCGATTTTCCGGCGCGGCACTCAAAGTGAGTCGTAACTAACGCCCACTCAGTCAAACAACTGCCGCCCTCTTTCGTTATAAAAACTCAAAATCAAACCTAACTATTTGACTTATATAGCTTTTTATTCGAATGAACCGAATGGCACGACTTTCGTTCTAAATTTGCTCAAACATGCAGTGTGAAAGCAGCCGGGCGGACGCCGGAGTCGAGAGGTTACTAATCTTCGACAAAGCGGACTAAACTTGCACCAACTTTCCCACGGGACTGATGGACCAGTAGGACGCGCAGCCCTAAGCCGCTCTCACCCAGCCTGTAAGACAGCCTTACTGCTTTAGGGGCTCACGCCATATGAAATCACCTTCCCAGACCAACGCAGTTGACTTCGATAGCGCCAAGTTGCAACGCCTGGGATTTGGTCAGCAACCTCCTCTTCTGGAACGGCCGGTCAGCCTTGCGCAATTGCGCCAGCAACTCGGTCAGCAGTTGCAAACCAGTCTTGAACCACAACGCATTCTCGGAATTTTCTTCCGCGAAGTTCAGCGCGTTGTGCCTCTGGATGCCTTGAATTATCAGCATCAGGCCAGTGATTTGCGGCTGGAGTTTGGCCAGCGCGGCCATCACTCGGTCAGTTACAGCCTCAGCCATGAAGGCGAACACCTCGGTGAACTGGTGTTCCGCCGCAATCAGCGCTTCAGCGAGCTTGATCAAGGCAATCTGGAGTCATTGCTTTCGGCGCTGCTATTCCCGATGCGTAACGCTCTTCTCTATCGGGCTGCTACCCAAAGCGCATTGCGCGATCCGCTGACCGACACCGGTAACCGCATCGCCATGGATCAGACTCTGGAACGAGAAATCGAGATGTCGCGACGCCACTTGATGCCATTGTCGCTGCTGATGCTGGACATTGATCACTTCAAGAACGTCAACGACAGTTACGGCCACAATGCCGGTGATGACGTGCTCAAGACGGTCGCCACCGCGATCAAAAACCAGTTGCGCAATGTCGACATGGTGTTCCGGTTTGGCGGCGAAGAGTTTTTGATCCTGCTGTCCAACACCACTCGTGAAGCAGCGGCCATGGTTGGCGAGCGACTGCGGGCGGCGGCTCAGGCTCAGGACTATCTGGCGGACGGCAATGCGGTTGAGCTGACGGTCAGCCTCGGGTGTTCGACCCTGCTGCCAGGGGAGTCTGCCGAGAGCTTGTTGCGAAGAGCTGACAGTGCGTTGTATGTCGCCAAGCGCGAGGGGCGTAACCGGTTGACAATGGCAGGTTGAGTTTTCGCAACACCGCTAATCCATGTGGGAGCGAGCTTGCTCGCTCCCACATTTGGTTTGTGTTGCCTATGGATCAGCTTTCCGCCAGCGCCATGCGCTCACGTGCCACCGGTGCTTTATCCGAATGCTCCAGCTGCATGCAGCGCTCCAGAAACAGGTGCATGTAGTCGTAGCTCTTGCAGACCGCCTGACGCAGTTCCACTTGCAACGACTTGCTCGGGTTCATGCCCGCCAAGGTGCAGATGATTTCCAGCGCCTCCCACGGGTGCGCATCGTCGTACTGGGCGTGCATCTTCAACCACTTCATCGCGCGTTTGCGATCTTCTTCCGGGAACGCCGCGGCATAGACGCCACTCGAGCAAACCAGCGCCGACCACTCGCCCGTCGCGCCCTCGATGGCGTAATTGGTCGCGGCGATGGCGACGATCAGCGAATCGGCCGAACTGGTGTGCCAGCACCAATGGCTCAACGCGTGAAGTTCAGGGGCAACTTGCTGCGCTTGCAGGTCTTCAAGGCTGACGCCGTGAGCCCGGCTCCAGTGCACCCAATAATCGGCATGATTCAACTCCACGCGAATATTGCGCATCAGCCAGCGACGGGCCATGTCTTCGCCAGGATGGCGGGCAAAGCGGGTTTTGGTCAGGTTTTGTGCCATGTATAACGCGAACTGTTCAACGACCGGCCAGCCACCGATAAGGTACTGGCGCATTGTTTTTGCGCTGAGCTTGTTATCTCGCATGCGCTGATACAGTTCGTGTTCGACAACCCGGCGCTTACTCTCGCTGCAGTCCTTGATGAGCTGTTGAGCCCAGGCGGGATAGCTTGCAGCTTCCATGAGTGGTCCGGTTCGGTTGAATGTGTCGATCACTGTCGGGCTCCTTTTGATTGTGATTGTTCGGATCAGCAAGAGATATCAGCGGAACGTGCCAGGCGCCTTGAACAACAAAGGCTGAGGCCGGGCGGGACGACTTTGCAAACTGTCACAGGTAAACAGATGCGGGCGTTCAATCACATACCCTTGAGCGAAATCGACCCCGATTTCCAGCAGTGCCTGCTCGATCTGGGGCGACTCTACAAACTCGGCAATCGTGCGCTTACCCATGACATGGCCGATGTGGTTGATCACTTCGACCATGGCGCGGTTAATTGGGTCGTCCAGCATGTCCTTTACGAAACTCCCGTCGATCTTCAAGAAGTCTACAGGCAAATGTTTCAAGTAAGCGAACGAGGACATTCCGGCACAAAAGTCATCTAGCGAAAAATGACAACCTAACCCTTTGAGCTCATTGATAAATCTGATTGCACTGCCCAAATTTGAAATGGCACTGGTTTCGGTGATTTCAAAACAAATCATTTCAGGCGGAATAGAATAGCTAACAAACTGTTCACGCAGGAAGTCCAGAAACGCCTCATCTCCGATAGTAGTGCCTGACAGATTAATCGCACACATGGCTAACGGACCTTTACGCTCCTCCGATATACATTGGGCAATGACCTTGAAGACGTTCTCCACCACCCAGCGATCGAGTGCAGTCATCAAGCCATAACGCTCTGCCGCCGGAATAAAACTGTCCGGCAGGATCATGCGGCCGGCTTCGTCATGCAGGCGCAACAGGATTTCGATATGCCCACCCCCACGCTCGGTATGCCCCAACGGTGCGATTTCCTGGGAGTATAGGCAGAAGCGATCCTCTTCCAGCGCTATGTGCAGACGCTGGACCCAGGCCATCTCGCCAAAGCGCAGCGACAATTCCGAGTCATCGGCGTGATAGACCTGAACCCGATTGCGGCCTTTTTCCTTGGCCATGTAACACGCCATATCCGCGGCACGCAGCGACGCTTCGAGGGAGGTTGGCGTTTGCGTCAGATGAACCAGCCCGATGCTCACCGTCGTCACGAAGGGCCTGCCTTTCCAGACAAAGTGTAGGTTCTGCACGGTCTGGCGCAGGCTCTCGGCAATCTTGTCGGCCGCGTCCGGCGGGCAATTTTCCAGCAAGATGCCAAACTCGTCGCCACCGAGGCGGGCCAGGGTGTCGCCTTCGCGCAAGCCCGATTGCAACAAGGCGCAGATATGCCGCAGCAACTCGTCGCCCGCCGCATGGCCGCAGGTGTCGTTGACCAGTTTGAATTGATCCAGATCGAGAAACATCAGGGCATGACGCCCGGAATGCCGCGTGAGGTTGTGCAGTGCCTGTTCCAGCCGAAACTCGAATTCACGGCGGTTGGCGAGCCCGGTCAAGGCGTCATGAGTTGCCTGCCACGACAGGTTGGCAATGTATTGGCGCTCCTGCGTCATGTCATGCAACACCAGCACGGTGCCGCTGACCTTGCCCGCATTGCGAATCGGCGAGCCAACCAGCGTCACCGAGACCGTGCTGCCATCCAGACGCTGAATCAGTTTTGAATGTTCGCTGCCCCCGCTGAGCTGACCGCTCAGTATGTGTTCGATCAACGTGAAACCATCCGCTTGTGCGTTTTCATCCAGCAGGTTGAACAATGCCGCCAAAGGCAAACCCGTCGCCTGTTCGGCTTTCCAGTGGGTCAACGCCTCGGCGGCGGGGTTCATGTAGGCGATAGCGCCTTCGACATCCGTGGTAATGACCCCGTCGCCAATGGATTGCAGGGTGATCTGCGCCCGGTCTTTCTCCAGTTGCAGCGCCTCGGCGAATTCATGGCGTTGCCTGAGCAACTTGTGGGTACGCAGCAACGCCAGCGCAATCAGGCCCAGCGCCGTGGCGAGGTTGGTCACCAGCAGCAACCGGAGAATCAGGCGCGATCCTTCACCCAATGCATCGCTGAATGCTTTGGCAGCGGGCGTCACGGCATCGTTGATGGCGAATATCCGGTCCTTCCAGCGCCAGATATCGGCGGTGGTGACCTGACCTCGGGTAACGCGCTGGTGCATCTCTTGCGCAACCTCATTGAGTTGCAGCAGGTATGCGTCGCCCACTGTCCAGCGGTCGATGGCTTTTTCGAGGTAGGTGAAATGACGGAAATTGAGGTAAAGCCAGATCAGGCTGGAAACGTCATCGGGGTGATTGCCCCCCTTGAGGATCGCCACTCGCGCGGCTTCGATATCGGGCGGCTGGAGATCCAGCGCCACACGCAATTCGTGGCCACCCTCAGGGACGGCAATCGCGCTCTGGTATTTGCGGAAAATCGCTTCATCGCGATTGTCCGCGTAGAGGTTGAGGTAATAGATGGCGTCCTTTTGGCCCTTTGACCAAAGGCTTTCACCGGCAACGTAGCCGCGAACCGCCGACAGAACGTACAGGCTGACGCCACCCAATAAGGCCTGAAATAGCACGACGGCAATAAATGGCCAGACGATGCCCAACAACCGTGGCGTTCCGAGAGTCCGGGTTTGATTCATGAGGTCCCTTGTTTTAGCACTGCCAGATCATCATCCCAACGTGATCGCTATAGCTAGACTAGGGTGCGTTCTCGATCCCGGCAAGCATGCCGTCGACACAGCCAATATATATGTACCGCATTGACTGCCCTTGAAACTCCGAAACTGAGCGTCCACTTTCAGGCGCAGACTCTTTTTCATGTCGACCACCCTTTCTCCGACAACCACCCCGTACCAACAACATACAGCGCAACTGGCTGAATATGACGCGTTGATAACATCGCTGCGCGATGCCAAGGCCAACGCCATCGCTCTGCCCGGGATCTTTCTTTCCCTCCAGCCTCATTCTCCGCTTGCCCAAGAGCATGACAGTGGCCAGGTCCACCTGCAAAAACTGCTCGAGTCGCAGGATTACCTCGATCTGCGGCGTTCGAAGGGAGCAAGCCCCCACGTCAACTTCCTGGCAGTCGTGTTCAGCGACGGCCGCGCGGTCTATGAAACGGCTGATGCAAGCGCAAACAGCATCACTCTGCCGTTAAACGAACACATCGCATTGCACAGCCTCGCGGGAAGGATCGAGAAAGCAGCCCTGAACATCGGCGGACAAATACGCTCCGACCGACTGCTCAGTCTGCCTCAGATCCTGTGGTGCTACGGCCTGCAGCCAGAGCAGCCTCAAAATGCCGACACGCTGAGCACACTGATCCTGGAGCTGGAGGAAAGGCGGGCCAATCATCTGCTCGGTCTTGAAAATGGCATGGGTTTCGGCAGCCTCATCCACCAAAGCGATCACAGGCCAATACTTGACGCAGTCAGCCTCCTCCTTGAAGACGATGAGACATCTGTCATAGAAAGCCTGGGCAAGGAAGCACTGGCCAACACCACTATCGAACAGTTGCGCGCCAACCCTGCGGTCTATCTCGACAGGCTACTCAACGGTAGCAAAGCGCGGGGACTCGCAAAGCAGCTGCTCGACAGGTTGGCATGGTACGGCGCACGCCTAGGGGAAGAGACCGACCCCAACATTGAAGCCAGACTGGTCGCCGAGGCCATTCGACGCTGGTACAGCCTCACAGACGACGAACCGGATGGCACACTTGCACGCTTTCGACTCGAACAGCCTTCGAACTGGGGCAAGAGCTATCAAACCCTGCGCAGCGAATTTGAAGCCTATCTGATTGATTCAGGCCATGTAACGACGCCTAACGAAGCCATCCTGCTTGCACGCCTGCTTCTACCCCGGCTACCCGCCGAATTTCAGGTACGTGACATACCGCAGGACCTGCCCTATAAAAGCTCAATCGTGTGGGTAAACTTTGTCCATGGCGTGACGCTCGCGGAGGCCATGAAGCCCGACTCGATCAATCGCATGAGCTTCCAGCAACTGGTGGACTTTCCTCTTCAGCAGTCTGTGCAAGCTGATCAACAAGCGCTGGAGCTCATCGCATTATGCAGATTGCCTCCTACTCTGGAATGGGCCATTGCCGCCGGCGTTATTGCTCAGAGAGCTGATGCGGATTACTCATCGGAGGAAAAGGCGCTCGCTGTTGAAGCACTCGACGAACACAGTGACGCCTTGAGAAAAGCGATCATTCAGTTGGATGCCGACTATCCCGAACGATCGGCTATTGCCGAGGCGCAAATACAAACGTATTTCAAGGACGCCTTACGCATCGGGCACGAGGGAGAGCTGAAAAAAGGATGGGGCGAAAACCGAACTTCCTTTGCGTTCATTTCCGACGGACGGAAATTGATCGAAGACTTCGGGAATACTGAAGGCGGTGGAATTTTACAAGCGCCCCCACTAAAAGACAAAATCTACACTTTTAAAGATGTTTATATGTCGGGCGCCCTGAATAAAAACAGAAGCTGGTTTATTACATCCACAGACGGCATACATAAAAGCCGTTATGGCATCAGCCTTAACGCAGATCGCACACTAAAAACCGATGCGCCCTGGCTTCCCGCGTCACTGACTAAAAAGCCCCTGCCCGACGTAAATAATTTATTTGAATCGAGGTTCAACAATTACCTTGAACTGAGTAAAAACGCGTATCACACACTGCTGAAAAGTCAGTTTACTTCCCTTCCCTATATTGATCGTCAAGCCATTGAGCTGGGGGAAATAAAGATCTATACCTTGAGGAGCGCCACCAGCGAGTTGGAACTGGAAGACGAGACGCCGGAAATTACGCTGCCTTTGCGACTTCGAATGGGTTTTATTCTGCAACTCTCATATGAATCCAGGGTTTCCTATTACGAATGTTTACCACGTTCCGGAATTATTCGAAGGCGCGCTGACTTCTCATCAGCCATGCTCGACGGCAAACAACAAGCGCAACAAATCAAAGGGTCGCTGCTCGGAAACATTGATGTCATCAAGGTGCGACGTGGAAAAAGCGTTCCAATTGACTGGGCCGCGCATGAAACCGGTAGCTTTCCAAAAAAAAATGCACGGTGTGATGCAATCATTGAACAATTGGGTCATACATTTACTGCCCCTACCCTTCGCATCGAACGCGAGCCGCTTGCGCGCTCCACCCTTACGACTTCCCGCGCCATGGAACTTGCCGAGTTCATTGCCCGAAACTTTTTTTACTATGACGAAAAACTGCTTCGCGCCGCAGCCAAGGGCGAAACAGAGATAGAACGTATCGCCGCACGCCCTCATTGGCTGGACTCAGCCAAAGGGTTCATACCGTTTTGGGGCAGCATCAGCGACCTGCTTTCAGGCGATCCAAATAAAAAGGAATGGGCCATTTTTGGCCTGATGGTGGATGTGGTTTCGTTTGTATTTCCCTTAGGAAAGTTTGTATCGGGATCAATGAAACTGGTCGCCACCGCTGTCCGCTCGGGTGTACGCGCTACCCTTCCGCGATTTGGCGCACTGACTGAAAAACTGCTTGTTTCAACCGTACAAAACGCCATTCCTTTCTATGGTCTTCCAACGTTAGCGCTACGGCTCGCGGGTGGCGTGCCCCGAGGTTTGTATGCAGGCATTAAATTCGCGGTCAAAAAATCGTACAACAGGTTGAAGCCCGCACTCGGCAGAGCCGGCCAGTACAGTTTCATCGAGGGTTTGCCGCAAGCAACAGATCCGGGCCGCTGGAAGCCCCTTGCACAGGGTGACCAGTTGGGCTCGGTCGGCGGTATCGAGGACATAGCCATTCGTCGTACCAGCTCTGGCAGTACGTCACCCTATCATCTGATCGCCCCGTTATCGGGCAAGCCCTACGGTCCACGATTGACCGCCGATATCGGAGAGGTGTCGATCGGCAGATCCGAATACCCTCCTATAAATGACTTTGAAAATAACGTCATTTTCGATATTCCTGGAAATGCTCGAGTACATCGGATTCCGGAAGTGGACGGTCGAACGACGCTGCTGATCGATGAAGTCCCCTACAGACTGGATCAAGGAGCCTTACGTCGCGTAGATACCCTCGATGCCAGCAAAAACCTGAACATCAAACCCTGTCGAGTTCGCCGAGGTGTAGATGAGGTCTGCCTGAACAGCTTTGTTTATTCCAAGGCAGCACCGACACCCGAGCCTGGAAGCTTTGATCCGGTGGAAGATTTCTGCCCGTGGTTCGGCGACCGCATTTACACCCCTGCTCCGGTGAAACCGGGTCGTTCTGTGCCCGTTCTGGCACTCGACGGCCAACTCTATACAGGGTCGGGTGAAACCTTGAAGCTGTTCACCGGCAGAAAATCCGATTTGGGACTTCCCAAGCGCATGCTTCCCAAGGCACGTATCGAGGGAACCATCGAGTTTCAAAAAGGAATATATGGACGGATCCGGGTCAAAGGTGTTCAGGAAGGACTGGACGATGATATGCGGCAAGTCAGTACGCTGATCATTGAGTCAAAACTCGATGCGAAAAAAGAATATCTATTCACTCAGCTTAATGCGACCGACTACTACTTCGCTGAAATTGCCAAAGGGCAAAGCCTCACGGGATCACATAGATTGCAACGCATCCCCGACTCTGCATTGCAGAGCGATCCCTTGTACAAGGAACTTTTCACGGTGTTTACCGGGTCGATGCAAGCAAACAATACGGCCGCCATCTACGGCGTGGACACAGTGAAAGCGGCAGTGCGGACAATGGATGAAATTGCGATACCACTGGGTGGCCTGGCCAATCCTCCGGCAACAATGACGCGAGTAAAAGTCAGCACTACACCGGGGCAAGCTGTCATGTTCGACCATCTAACCCGCATGATCGTTTGCAAATACCCCGCCACAACCAAAACCTGGACGCGTAGCAAAGAAGCACCCGAGTTATTGCGCGAGAGGACTGCACAAATCTTCAACACATTGTTTGATAAACCGCTCTACAAACTCAATGAGCGAAGCACCCTGCAGATTTCCAACACGATGAAAGAGCTTCAGATCATCGTTAAGAAAAAGAAGAGCATGGACAGACCACGAAACATAGCCTATGCCGAAGTCACCCATCCTGACGGAAACACCGAAGTGTATGTCAGTGTCTCCGGTAGCGGGGGTGACACCGGTTTTCTACCCCTTTTTGCAAAGCAGCCCCATGCTAAGGAAGTGAAAATCGGCAACACCACCTACATCAACGTGGATCACAAGACACAGTTCCCGAGAACATCACTCAGTACGACAGCTGAGGGGCAGTTTCAGGCCATCCCTCGCACCATCGACAACATGGCGACCTACACACCTGAACTCACCCTGCGACCGACCTCGCTGGATAGCGAAAGCAAACTGATCAGCGTCATACGAGAAAAGTACCCGAACGACGCCACTCGCAGCCCGGTGACCGTCGCGACGACCATGGCACCGTGCGACTCCTGCTCAGTGGTGATGCAGCAGTTTGCTCACACCGGTGGCAAAGACGCGCTGAAAGTTATCTGGGACTGAACTGCGTACGGCCTTAGTGCTGCTGCAAATGCCCATACAGTTTGGCGTACAACCCACCATCGGCAATCAACTGCTGATGGTCGCCATCCTCGGCAATCTGTCCGCCATCGAACACCAGCACCCGATCAGCCTGTTTCACCGCCGACAACCGATGCGCAATGATCAGCGTGGTGCGGTGGCTGAGGAACCGCGCCAGTGCCTGATGCAGGTTATATTCGGTGGCAGCATCCAGCGCCGAGGTCGCCTCGTCGAGAATCACCACTTTGGGTTCGGCCAGCACCATCCGCGCAATCGCCAGACGTTGGCGCTGGCCGCCGGACAAACGCACGCCGGAGCGCCCGACGATGCTGTCCAGGCCATTGGGCAGCTCTCGAACCGTGTGGTGCAGCTGGGCAATTTCCAGTGCCTGCCAGCAGGCATCGTCGCTGCGTACACGGCCCATCGTCAGGTTGGCGCGGATCGTGTCGTTGAACAGCGCCGGATGCTGCAGGACCACGGCGACGTTTTCGCGCACGGTTTCCAGGCCGATCTCCTGCTGGGTCGAGCCACCGAAGCGGATAGTCCCGGCCAACGGCGTGTACAACCCTAGCAACAGTTGCACTAGCGTACTTTTGCCGCCACCACTGGCGCCGACAATCGCGACTTTTTCACCGGGGGCAATGGACAGGTCCATCTTGTTCAACACTAATTCATCGCCGTAACCGAAACTCAGGCCCTGGACCTCAATGCCCACCGTTTCGCGGCCCTGGAACGGGTCGACGCCACCGGGGTATTGCGGCTCATCGGCGCGGGCCAGCAGCTCGTTGATCCGCGACAGCGCACCGCCGGCCGCGTAATAGGCGTACTGCAAATTCAGCAATTGCTCCACCGGGCCGATCATGAACCACAGGTAGCTGAACACCGCCAACATCTGGCCGATGGACAGGTCGGAGAAAAGCACTGTGAGCATCGCCGCCGCACGAAAAATATCGATACCGAACTGGAACAACAAGCCGCTCGCGCGGTTCGAGGCATCGGTTTTCCATTGCGAGTTGACTGCGTAATCGCGCACTTCCCGGGCCCGCAGGCCAAGTCGACCGAGGAAGAATCCCTGGCGGTTGCCAGCACGCACTTCCTGAATCGAGTCGAGGGTCTCGGTCAGTGCCTGGGTGAAGCGCGAGGTGCTGTCGTTCTCGAGTTTCTTCAGGTGTTTGACCCGCTTGCCCAACTGCACCGTGGCGTAAATCACCAACGGATTGAACAGCATGATCAGCAGCGCCAGCTTCCAGTGCATCCAGATCAGAATGCTCGCGGTGCCGACCAGTGTCAGCATCGCCACAAGGAAACGGCTGAGGGTTTCGCCGATGAATTTGTCCAGCGTGTCCAGGTCGGTGACCAGGTGCGTGGTCACCGTGCCGCTGCCCAGGCTTTCGTATTCACCGAGAGAGATGCGCTTGAGTCGCTCGATCAGCCGGGTGCGAATGCGATAGACAATGTCCTTGGCCAGCGCCGCGAACAATTTTGCCTGAATCACGTTGAACAACAAGGCGCCGCAGCGCAGCAGCAAGGTGATGAGCAACATCAGGCCAATGTAGCCCGCCGCTTTCTGCCAGCCTTCGGGCAACGCGTAGTTCATCACTTTGAGCGCGGTGTCACCGTGCCCCAGCAACACTTCGTCCACCAGCAGCGGCAGCAGCAACGGAATCGGCACACTGCACAAGGTCGCCAGCACGGCAACGCCGTTGGCGATCCACAGGGATTTTTTATGGTGCAGGGCCAATCGGCGGATTTCGGCCCAGCTTAGCCGATCGACACGCGCGGGAGCCGTGACGTCATCGGGACCATCATGCACAGGCAGCGCGCTCCAGCCAGCGGCCGAGCAACGGGGACAATTCACTCAGGGGCTGATAGCCATTGGTCAGTAACGCCAGTTGACCATTGCGCTCAGCCAGCAGGGTAGGAAAACCGGCGATGCCCAGGTCCTGGACCCAGGTGAAATCGGCCGCGGTGGCAACATGCATGTCGGCACGATCGAACGCAGCGGCGAATTCGATGCGAGGCAGACCGGCCTTCTCGGCCAATTCCACCAGCACGCTGGCGTGGGTGACGTCGCGACCTTCAGCGTAGAACGCGTGCTGGATCAAGCCCAGCAGTTTCCACGCGCAATCCGGCGCCAGTGCGCGCGCAGTGACCAAGGCCCGGCAGGCGGGCTCGGTGTCATACACAAAGCCTTCCGGCAACGCGCCTTCTGTCTTGAACGGTTGGCCGGTGGCCTCGGTGACCGCCTGCCAATGTTCAAGAATATAGCGCCGGGTGGTCGGCTCCAGCGCCGCGCCACTGCCGGTGCGCAAACCACCGACGATCAGATGCACCTCTACGCCTGCCGCGTGCGCCTGTTCGACCAAGGCGTTGGCCACTGGCGCAAAACCCCAGCACCAGGAACACATCGGATCCATCACATAGAGCAGGCGGCGCGCAGACATGATTCAAGCCTCGGAAGGGGTTTGCTTGTAGTTGTAGCCGATCGGGTGCGGCAAGTTGCGCGCCTTGGCCAGTTCAATCTGCTTCTGCCGATCAATGGCACTGCGCCGGGTCTTCTCGCTCAGCGTATCCCAGCAATGCGGGCAACTGATGCCGGCGATGTAGTGCTCGGAGGCGCGGTCTTCGACGCTGATTGGCGTACGGCAGGCATGACATTGATCGTAGTCGCCTTCGCTGAGGTCATGACGCACCGTCACGCGGTTGTCGAAGACGAAGCAGTCGCCTTGCCATTTGGTTTCTTCCTGCGGCACCTCTTCGAGGTACTTCAGGATGCCGCCCTTGAGGTGATAGACCTCATCGAAGCCTTCGCTGAGCATGAAGCTCGACGCCTTCTCGCAGCGGATGCCGCCGGTGCAGAACATCGCGACCTTCTTGTGCACGGCCGGGTCGAAGTTGGCTTTGATGTAGTCGGGAAATTCACGAAAACTGGTGGTTTTCGGGTCGATGGCACCTTCGAAGGTACCGATCGAGACTTCGTAATCGTTACGGGTGTCGATCAACAACACTTCCGGATCGCTGATCAGCGCATTCCAGTCCTGTGGATCAACATAGGTGCCGACCTTTTTGTTCGGGTCCACGCCTTCAACGCCAAGGGTGACGATTTCTTTCTTGAGCTTGACCTTGGTGCGATAGAACGGCTGGTCGTCGCAGTACGACTCTTTGTGATCGATGTCGTCCATGCGTGGGTCATTCTTGAGCCAGGCCATCAGCCCGTCAATGCCTTCGCGGCTGCCGGACACGGTGCCGTTGATGCCTTCTTCGGCGATCAGCAACGTGCCTTTGATGCCGTTGTCGACCATCGCTTGCAACAGGGGCTCGCGCAGGGCGACGTAATCTTCCAGGGTGACGAACTTATACAGTGCCGCCACGACAATCTGTTGTGTCATGGTATTTCTCCAGGTGGCTACCCTCGCAAAGGGTGAACCGGATTCAAAAAAAAACGCGCCGGGTGAGCGGCGCGTTGCGGATTCTAGCAAAAAACGCGGGTTTAATGCTTGCTGCCGCCAGCACAGGTCGGCGAGGCCGGAGCCGCGTCGATCTGTGCCCATTCCTCAGGCGTGTAGGTATGCAGCGCCAACGCATGAAACTCGCCCATCAGCTCGCCGAGCGTGCCGTAGACTTTTTGATGACGCTTGACCCGGTTCAGCCCTTCGAACTGCTGGCTGACCACCACGGCCTTGAAGTGGGTCTGCAACCCACGGCTGTGCATGTGGCTTTCATCCAGCACTTGCAGATGCTGCGGCTGTAACAGGCCCAGTGTTGATTCGATGCGTTGTTGCATGGTCATACCGGACTCCGCTTAAGGCTTTTTCTTGGCTGCTGGAGCGGCGGCGCCTTTCGGGTCCAGCTCGGCAGTCATGTCAGCCAACAGTTTGTTGACCACAGGCACTGCGCTTTCCAGCTTGGCTTGAGTCATCTGGGCCGATTGCTGAGTCAGCTGCGGCATTTTTTCCAGGACTTTCTTGCCCAGCGGCGACTGGTAGAACGCCACCAGATCTTTGAGCTCGGACTCGGTGAAGTTGGTGGTGTAGAGCTTGACCATGTCCGGCTTCAGCTTGTTCCAGCCAATGGCTTGGTCCAGCGCGGCGTTGGCTTTGGCTTGATACGTTTCCAGCAAGGCTTTTTTCGATTCAGGGGCTTTGGTCTGTTCAAAGCGCTGAGCGAACATTTGCTGTACTTGCATGTACACCGGAGTGCCCAATTTGTCAGCGTGCGCCAGGGTCAGGAAAGCTTCGGCACTGGCGTTGTGGCTGGCGGTATCGGCAAAAACTGGGCCGCTGGCGCAAACCAGTGCAACCGCGGTACAGATGGCACGAAGACGAGTCATCGAGTTTCCTTTTCTAGCAGGCGAGGTAAAACCCCAAGGGCGTCCATTCTGCGCCTAAAAAAGTGTGTCACTCAACCCCAAGCCTTGTCAGGCCTGAATTAGAGGGGTTAAAGAGGCAAAAAGCCTACAGATGGAACCACGGCCGACGATCACGGCCTAAACTGCGCTATCAGACCGACAGGAGTGTGCATGATGAGCCGTATCGAAACCGACAGCCTTGGCCAGGTGGAAGTCCCGGATGAAGCTTATTGGGGCGCTCAGACGCAACGCTCGCTGATTAACTTCGCCATCGGCAACGAAAAGATGCCACTGGCGGTGCTGCATGCCCTGGCGTTGATCAAGAAAGCCGCGGCGCGGGTCAATGACCGGAACGGCGACGTGCCCGCCGACATCGCCCGGCTGATCGAGCAGGCCGCCGACGAAGTGCTCGATGGCAGCCATGACGATCAATTTCCGCTGGTCGTCTGGCAGACCGGCAGCGGCACCCAAAGCAACATGAACGTTAACGAAGTCATCGCCGGCCGCGCCAACGAACTGGCCGGCAACCCGCGAGGCGGCAAGTCGCCGGTGCACCCCAACGATCACGTCAACCGCTCGCAAAGTTCCAATGACTGCTTCCCCACCGCCATGCACATTGCGGCGGCCCAAGCCGTGCAACAGCATTTGCTGCCGGCCATCAGTGAACTGTCGGGCGGGTTGGCCGAGCTGGCGGCGCGTCACATGAAACTGGTCAAGACCGGTCGAACGCACATGATGGACGCCACACCGATCACTTTCGGCCAGGAAATTTCGGCGTTTATCGCGCAACTGGATTACGCCGAACGGGCGATCCGCAGCGCGCTGCCAGCCGTGTGCGAACTGGCCCAGGGTGGCACCGCCGTTGGCACCGGGCTGAATTCGCCGCACGGTTTTGGCGAAGCGATTGCTGCCGAACTGGCCGCCCTCTCCGGCCTACCCTTCATCACCGCGCCGAACAAGTTCGCCGCGCTGGCTGGCCATGAGCCGCTGACCACGCTGTCGGGGGCGCTGAAAACCCTGGCGGTAACGTTGATGAAAATCGCCAACGACCTGCGCCTGTTGGGCTCGGGCCCGCGTGCCGGTTTCGCCGAGGTGAAATTGCCGGCTAACGAACCGGGCAGCTCGATCATGCCGGGCAAGGTCAATCCGACACAGTGCGAAGCGCTGTCGATGCTGGCCTGTCAGGTGTTGGGCAATGACGTCGCCATCGGCTTTGCGGCGAGTCAGGGTCATCTGCAACTGAACGTGTTCAAACCGGTGATCATCCACAACCTGCTGCAATCGATTCGCCTGTTGGGGGACGGCTGCAGCAACTTCCAGCAGCACTGCATCGCCGGACTTGAGCCGGACGCAGAGAAAATGGCGGAACACCTGGAGCGTGGCTTGATGCTGGTGACGGCACTGAATCCGCACATCGGCTATGACAAATCCGCGGAAATTGCCAAGAAGGCGTATGCCGAAGGGCTGACGTTGCGGGAGGCAGCGTTGCAACTGGGTTATTTGACGGATGAGCAGTTTGATGCGTGGGTGCGACCGGAGAATATGCTGGAGGCCGGGGCCAAGGGCTGAGAGGTGTAGCGCCTGACAGTCAGTCATCGCGGGCAAGCCACACTCACACAGGTTCTGAGTCGATCAAGGATATTGTGATCTACACAAAACCTGTGGGAGCGTGGCTTGCCCGCGATGAACGATAACGCGGTTAACCTGCTGCCATTCGTACCTTACGAGCCTTGAGCCCCGCCATCAACGAAGGCCCCAACGCCACCAACGCCGACCCCAACACCACCAGCACCGCCCCGCCATAACCCAGTCCATTGATCGTCTCGGCATGCACATAATCGGGCCATAACCACGCCGCCACCGCGACCGCGACAAACGTCACCAACGGCGTGATCGCCAGCGTCGCACTCACCCGCGACGCTTCCCAATGGGCCAGCGCTTCGGCAAACGCGCCATAGGCGATCAGGGTATTCATGCAGCACGCCAGCAAAAGCCAGCCTTGCAGCGGGCTCAGTTGCAACGCTTCAAGCGGATGCACCCACGGTGTCAGCAACAGCGCGCAGAACAGGTAGATCACCATCATCACCTGCAACGAATTCCACACCGTGAGCAATTGCTTCTGCCCCAAGGCGTAGAAGGTCCAGACCGTGGACGCCAACAACACCAACAGCACGCCGGTGGTGTACTCGGTCAACGAGGTGAGCAACTCGGCCAGGCGCTGATTGAAGAACAGGGCAAAACCGATCAGCAGCACCAACAGGCCAATCCCCTGCCCCACGCTGAAGCGCTCCTTGAAGACAAACAGACTGGCGATCAGCAACATGATCGGGCCCATTTGCACCACCAGTTGCGCGGTGCCGGGGCTGAGCAGGTTCAGGCCCATCAGATAAAGCACGTAGTTGCCGACCAGACCGAGCACCGCCATCAACACCAGCCAGCCACCTCGCGGGCCGAGAACGTTGCGTGTCGGCAAACGCCTGGTCGCGGCCAGGTAAACAAACAGGCAACCGCCGGACACGATCAGGCGAAACCAGGTGACGGTCACCGGGTCCATCACCAGCAGCACTTGCTTGAGCTTGATCGGCAGGATTCCCCACAACAGCGCGGTCAGCAGGGCCAGAAACAGACCATAGACCCAGCGACCGGATGAAATGTGCATGCGAACCCCAACAGCCAGATGGCGAGAAGCACCATTCTAGGCGCAGCGGCGTCGGGCACACAGGGACAGTTGGCGAGTGGACGCGAATGAAACTGTGCAGGTCGTAGCGGCCGTCGATCAGTTGGCCGGGCACAGTCGGGGGTTCGTGCATAAGCTCAGGAGATTCACCTTCAGGAGATCGCCATGTACGGCATGCGCGCCCAGGACAACGCCCCCGCGACGCACTTTCGCAGTGACCGGTTGTGTCGTGTGAATGGGGAGCTGTATTTCAGTACTCGGGAAAATACGCTCGAGGGGCCGTTTGACAATGCCGAGGCGGCGGCGCGGGAGATTCAGGCGTATATCGAGCGGATGCTGGATTTGAGCGCCCGCCGATAAACCGAGGCGCAGCCTTCGCGAGCAGACTCCCACATTGGATTGCGATCAACTGTGGGAGCGACGGTGCGACGATTCGACCTGCTCGCGAAGGCGGCCTGATGATCACCGCAAATTCTTGATGCTCATCGAACCGCTTCAAACAACCCCGTCGCGCCCATCCCGCCACCCACGCACATCGTGACGACGCCATAACGCAAATGGCGCCGCTGCAATTCCCGCACGAGATGCCCGACCTGACGCGAACCGGTCATGCCAAACGGGTGCCCGATCGAAATCGACCCGCCATTGACGTTGTACTTCTCGTTATCGATCTCCAGCCGGTTACGGCTGTACAGGCACTGCGAGGCAAACGCTTCATTGAGTTCCCACAGATCAATGTCGGTAACCAGCAAGCCCTTGGCCTTCAGCAACTTCGGCACCGAGAACACCGGGCCAATGCCCATTTCATCCGGCGCGCACCCGGCGACCGCGAAACCACGGAAGAACGCCTTGGGCTTCAAGCCCAGTTCCAGGGCTTTTTCAAGGCTCATCACCAGCGTCATCGACGCGCCGTCCGACAGTTGAGACGAGTTGCCCGCGGTGACCGAACCGTCTTCGGCAAACACCGGTTTCAAGCCGGCGAGGCTCTCCAGTGTGGTGTCCGGGCGGTTGCAGTCGTCGCGATCGACGATGCCATCGAGGATTTGAAGCTGCCCGGTGGCCTTGTCTTCAACCCGATACTTCACCGCCATCGGCACGATTTCATCATCGAACAGACCGGCAGCCTGTGCCGCCGCCGTGCGCTGCTGACTTTGCAACGCATACAGATCCTGCGCTTCACGGCTGACGCTGTAACGGCGCGCGACGATTTCGGCGGTCTGCCCCATCGGGAAGTAGATGCCCGGCACCTGCTCTTTCAGCAGCGGGTTGATCAGGTTGTCGGTATTGACGCTTTTCATGGTCAGGCTGATGGACTCGACGCCACCGGCCACGATGATGTCGCTGCAACCCGAAGCGATCTGGTTGGCGGCGATGGCAATCGCCTGCAAGCCGGAGGAGCAAAAGCGGTTGAGCGTCATGCCGGCGGTGCCGATGCCCAGACGAGACAACACGGCCACGTTGCGCCCGATGTTGTAGCCCTGCGCGCCCTCGTTGGAGCCCGCGCCGACAATGCAATCCTCGACGCTGGCCGGGTCGATGCCGGTACGCGCCAATAAGGCGTCGACGCAATGCGCCGCCATGTCGTCCGGACGGGTCTGATTGAATTTACCGCGAAAGGATTTGGCCAGGCCGGTCCGCACGCTGTCGACGATCACCACTTCACGCATGGCATACCTCATTGTTGTTGTCGGTTGAGAGTGGACCGAGCATAAGTCCACCTCATAACCGACCGCGACGATCATTCACCCCGCGTATGCGTAACCATCGCCTCAGTTCTTCTGCTTTTTGGCCTTCTTGTCGGACTTTTCGAACGCGTCTTCCAATGCCCGATTGATCGTTCGCAGGACTTTGACCCGCGCCCAGCGCTTGTCATTGGCTTCGACCAGCGTCCAAGGCGAGATTTCGGTGCTGGTGCGATCGACCATGTCACCGACCGCGGCACGGTAAGCGTCCCATTTTTCGCGATTGCGCCAATCGTCTTCGGTGATCTTGAAACGCTTGAAGGGAATTTCTTCCCTGGCCTGGAAACGCTCCAGTTGGGTCTGCTTATCGATGGCCAGCCAGAACTTGACGACGATGATGCCCGAATCGGAAATCTGCTCTTCGAAGTCGTTGATCTCGCTGTAAGCCCGCAACCAGTCTGCTGGCGGGCAGAACTCTTCGATGCGCTCCACCAGCACCCGCCCGTACCAGGAACGATCAAATACCGTGAACTTGCCCTTCGCCGGCAGGTGGCGCCAGAACCGCCACAGATAAGGCTGCGCCCGCTCCTCTTCGGTGGGCGCGGCAATTGGCACGATGCTGTACTGGCGCGGATCGAGCGCCGCCGCGACACGCCGGATCGCCCCGCCCTTGCCGGCCGCATCATTGCCTTCGAACACCGCCACCAACGCGTGCTGACGCATGCGCTTGTCGCGCATCAGACCGGAGAACCGCGCCTGTTCAGTAATCAGCTGTTCTTCGTAATCGTCCTTGTCCAGGCTCAGGGTCAAGTCGAGGCTGTCGAGCAGGTTGATCTGATCGATATGGATCGGCAGCGGCGCGGCGTTGACCTTGTCGGGATGGACCTTTGAACGCTTGAGCGCATTTTGCAGGCCTTCGAGCAGGATCTTGCCCACGATCAGGCTGCGATAGTGCGGGTCCACCCCTTCAATCACATGCCACGGCGAGTAGTCACGGCTGGTGCGGCGCAACACGCGCTCGCCATATTTCACGAATTTGTCGTAGGTCCGGGATTGCTGCCAATCAAGCGGACTGATGCGCCAGCTGTGCAGCGGATCGTCGGCCAGGGCCTTGAGGCGTGCCTTCATTTGTTTTTTGGAGAGGTGAAACCAGAATTTGAAGATCAGCGCGCCTTCGTCGCAGAGCATTTTTTCAAAGCGCTCGGACTGGTTGATCGACTGATCGAGCACGGCATCCTTGAACAGGCCATGGACCCGGCCTTGCAACATCTGGCTGTACCAGTTACCAAAGAAAATCCCCATGCGGCCCTTGGCCGGCAACATCCGCCAGTAACGCCAGGCCGGTGGTCGCGCCAGCTCTTCGTCGGTCTGCTGGTCGAAGGTGCGGACTTCGATCAGGCGCGGGTCCATCCATTCGTTGAGCAGCTTGACCGTCTCGCCCTTGCCGGCGCCTTCGATGCCGTTGATCAGGATGATCACCGGAAAACGTTGCTGCTGCTGAAGCTCGAATTGCGCTTCAAGCAAGGCTTCACGCAACGCCGGCACCTCGGCGTCATAGGTTTCTTTGTCGATGACATGACCGATTTCAGCGGATTCAAACATGGACGGCTCCCTTTCCAGATTGAGCAAGACTAGCGGATTGGGCCGTTCACCAGCAGAGAAAATTCCTTGCAATGTGGGCTTTTGTGGCGGGGAGGCTAGAATGGCGACCTTGCCGTTGCCGAGCCTGCCATGAAACCTGCATTGCCTCACGCCCAACTCGACTGGGACGACCAGGGTCGCCCGTATTCGCGAGTGTTCGACGACGTGTATTTTTCGGACAAATCCGGTCTTGAAGAAACCCGTTACGTGTTTCTTGAACAAAACAGTTTGCGTGAGCGTTTTGCCGCGTTAGCGGACGGTGGCCGCTTGGTCATTGGCGAGACCGGCTTCGGCACCGGGTTGAATTTTTTGTGTGCCTGGCAGTTGTTTGAGCAACACGCGGTGGCGGGGGCGCGGCTGCACTTTGTCAGCGTCGAAAAGTACCCGTTGAATGCACCCGACTTGCAACGGGCCCTGGCGTTGTGGCCGGAACTCAAACCGTTCGCCGATCAGTTGCTCGCGCAATATTTGGCGATCCATCAAGGCTTCCAGCGACTGATCCTCGATGACGGTCGCGTCACCCTGACGCTGCTGATCGGTGATGCGCTGGAGCAGTTGCCGCAACTGGACGCGCAGATTGACGCCTGGTTTCTCGACGGTTTCGCCCCGGCGAAAAACCCCGACATGTGGACCGCCGAGCTGTTTGCCGAACTGGCACGGCTGGCAGCGCCAGGCTCGACCATCAGCACATTCACCAGCACGGGTTGGGTGCGCCGCCTGTTGAATGCGGCGGGCTTCAAAATGAAGCGCACGCCTGGCATCGGCCACAAATGGGAAATCCTGCGGGGCGTGTTCCTCGGTTGGCCCGAAGACAGCGCCGCCCCCGTTAGCGCAAAGCCCTGGTTTGCTCGTCCGACGCCGCAGGATGGCGAGCGTCGTGCCCTGGTGATCGGTGCTGGCCTGGCCGGCTGCGCCTCGGCCGCCAGCCTCGCTGCACGGGGTTGGCACGTCAGTTTGCTGGAGCGTCACGAGGCGCTCGCGCAAGAAGCCTCAGGTAATCCACAAGGCGTGTTGTACCTTAAGCTGTCGGCCCATGGCACGGCGTTGTCACAGTTGATTGTCAGTGGTTTTGGCCATACCCGTCGGCTGCTCGAACATTTGCATCGCGGTATCGACTGGGACGATTGCGGGGTACTGCAATTGGCTTTCAACACCAAGGAAGCGGAGCGTCAGGCGCAGTTGGCGGCGGCGTTTCCCGAAGACCTGCTGCACCTGCTTGATCACGAAACAGCCGAGCGCCGCGCCGGTATTGCGCTGCAATCGGGAGGCCTGTTTTACCCCGAAGGTGGATGGGTGCATCCACCCGCCCTGTGCCACTGGCAAGCGAGGCATCCGAACATCCGGATGCTTACCCATCGTGATGTGCTGGAACTACGCCGCGTCGACGGGCAATGGCAAGCGTGGGATGGCACATCATTGCTGGCTGACGCTCCCGTGGTGGTGCTTGCAGGCGCCGCCGAGATCAAGCGTTTCCCATTCAGCAGCGAGCTGCCGCTCAAACGAATTCGCGGGCAGATCACCCGCCTGCAACAGACACCTGAAAGCCAAAGCCTGAGCACCGTCGTGTGCGCCGAAGGCTACGTCGCACCGGCACGCTTGGGTGAACACACCCTTGGCGCGAGTTTCGATTTCAATAACGATGACCTGACACCGACCGCTGCGGAGCATGCCGGCAACCTGCACATGCTCGAAGAAATCTCGATGGACCTGGTCGCGCGACTCGGTGCAGACACCTTGCAACCCGAAACGCTTGAAGGCCGCGCCGCGTTTCGCTGCACCAGCCCGGATTACTTGCCGATTGTCGGCCCACTGGCCGATACCCAGGCATTCAGCGACGTCTACAACGCCCTGAGCAAGGATGCCCGACAAACTCCGGACATCCTTTGCCCGTGGCTGAACGGCTTGTACGTCAACAGCGGCCATGGGTCACGGGGGCTGATTACCGCACCGATATCGGGCGAGTTGCTGGCCGCCTGGCTCGACAACGAACCGCTGCCATTGCCCAGATCCATTGCCGAAGCCTGTCACCCAAACCGCTTTGCCTTGCGGCGTTTGATCCGGGGTAAGTGAAACCGCTCAACCGTCCGCCAGAGAGCAAGTGCCCAGCTCCACCATCTTCATGAGGTCCTCGGTCAGGCGCTCGAAAACGGCGTTCTCCGCCGTTTCTTTTTCGGTCTTGATCACCGAGACCTGACTGAGATAATCGGCCGTCGTCAGGTTCTCGGCCTTCTCGAATACCGCTTGCAACTTTGGCGGATACGTCGCGCTAATCGAGGCGAATCGCTCAAGGTAATGGCGACTCAGGTAATCCGTCCAAAACGGCTGGCGCAGCAGAAACTTCTTCAATTGCGTTGAGAGCTCCGCACTTTTTATCTTGCGCTCCGCAATGTCGAGATCCGCCTGTTTCACGCCGCTCAAAGCGGCATAGCGCATGTGGGTGGGCTGTCCCGGCAGGTCCAGTGTGTGGGCCAGTCCGGTTCGATAGGCGAGGCTGACTTCCAGCGGATCAGCCTTCAGGTCCTGCCTGGTGTGGCCTTGAGCGATCTTCTCCAGTTCCTCGAGCCGAAACAGACCGCGGCCCAGCTTCAACAATCCTGCCGCCGTAGAACGCACATTCCCGATCGGATTAACCACCTTGTCCACTTCCGTCGCCACTTCCAGGTGACTGAAGTTCAGTGCCGCCGAATCCGTGCAGTTGATCGGATTGGCCGCCAGTTCGAACACCTGCTCGCGCAGCGAGGAATTGTTCTGGGCGGTGTCCAGCACACTCCAGACTCGCCGCGTCAGGTCCTCGCGCACATATTCGGCATCAGCCGTGTCGCCCAACTCGGCCAGTAATCGAAACAGACCATCCGAGGCGGGATCGTCCTTGAATGCAGTCCATGTTGCGGTCCGCACAGTCGAGGCCCACTCCTGCGGCAACCAGCGCTCCCTCGCCTGTTGCTCGTTCAAGCGGGCAATGTCGTCTTCCAGATATCCCATGCCAACACCCACCCGTTGGCGAAATTGCCCGAGCAGGCTCTGACTGTTTTCCGAAAGAGGGTTATGCCGCAAGTTGAGCGTTTCGCTGAACCTTCGGGTGCTGCCAAACAACCAGTCCGGTAGCTCCTTGATCTCATTGTCGCGCAGATCAACCCGGTCCAAATTGGGCAGCCGTGCCAGATTTTTCGGCATTTCAGTCGCGCGAGTATCGCGCAATGACAGATAACGCAAATTAAACAACCGGCCGACATCCAGCGTTGCACTAAGCCGGCGGTTGGCGCTCAGATTGAGGGTTTCAAGGGTTCTCAGGCCGTTCAACTTCTTCAAGGTCTGTTCGGTCAACTGCAGATCGTTGTTCGCCAGGCTGAGGTGTTTGAGCGCAGGCATATGCGAAAGAATTTCCGGCAGCAATGTCAGCTTGTTGGCATCCAGTTCCAGGGATTCAAGGTTCTTGAACGCCTTGAGAAAATACGCCACATCGTTATCCAGCTCCATGTCCTTGAGAGACAGGTATTGCACGTGATCAAAGGTGACCTCGGGTGGCAATATCGGGAGTTTGCCAACGCCCATCTTGTTCAGACTTAAACCCGGTACCGAAATCCCCTTCTCATTGCGTGTAAAAGACAGTTGGCGCCAGCTGTTTTCCATGCTGTCGCAAACTTGCGAACGACTCTGGCGCCGCTCGCCCACGCTCTCGGCCGGCAACATCGAACCGGTCTCATCCGAGCGCCAGGCACGGAGTGCACTTCGCAGTTTTTTCAGTGCCAGTTGTCGGTGTCTGACCTGCCTCGCTCGCGCCAGTTGGTCATTGCCTGCCCCGTCAAGAAACGTTCGGGCCTGCGTTTCGGTATACAGCGGGTAAAGTTGTCTGACCTTGCGAACCAGCGTTCTAGGGTGGCTCGAGCCGGCCACTGGTTGATCGGCTTGCAGGCAGTCGCCGGACAGAGCCGTCTCTTCGATAGCCTCGCCTGAAAACAGTCGCTCGGTGATGGCTCTATCCTCAACGCCTTTACCCAGCAAATGGTCACGTAATTGCCCCGCATCGCTGTCCCCGACGCCGGCAATACCCAGCGCTGTGCGTTTCTCCAGGGGAAGCGCGCGCAACATCGCGCTGTAGAGGCTGTTGGCCCCCGAAGCGGCGCCAAGCGTTTTCCCGTCGCTGTCGAACGCTTCGTGTCCGCTGGCAGTGCTAATGACGACTCGTTTGAATGCAGCGTTTTCGTTACCCACGCTGGCGGCCAGCGTACCGGTGGGAGAACCGGCACGGAGCTCGATCCGCACGTCATTGCTCCAACCACGCAGACGGGAAAGCAACGGTATGGCCAACTGCCGCGTGTCGGCCTCGGCAATGTCGGGTAACGAAAACCCGACCAGCGCGCGGTCCAGGCGAATATCGGCCAACACTTGCCGGATGTTTTGTGCCAGCCCCATGGGTATCCGTCCTGTTGCTCGCAGGCGAAGGCGTTCGGCACTGGTTGAGGTTGCGATCAACTCCTGCGCCAGACCCGAAGGCAGTTCAGGGAAAGCACGGCGTACTTTTTGCACATCGCTGACCATGCTCTGGTCATGCCGTTGATACAGGTGCTTGAAGACGGATCGACGATCAGACTTCACCACCGCTCCGATTTTCTTCGCAAGTAATCCGCTTTCTGCCTCTTTGGGGACGTTCTTGCCCAGTAATGCATCGACCTCACGCTGATAAAGCCCGGCCACCACCGTATCCAGCAACTCGCCCCTGGCCAACTGCGCTTCGGTCACTTCAACACTTAACTCTTCGTCCCGGACCAACGTCGTTGGCGGGTACATCGCAGTAACCTTGCGCTCGTCGTCGAGTACTTCAATGTAACGGTCTGCGGGCCAACCCGGCATAGACGGCAAGGTATGCAGCTGTTCCTGGGAAAACTCGGCACGTCGTGTATCGCCTTTCTCCATGTCCGCAATAAAATCGGTCAGCCGTTGCTCGATGCGAAAACGCGCAACGCTATCCTTGAACCGTGCAGGTAGCCCCCGGTTTTTTTCCGCCAGATGATGCAACCGAGCGACAGGGGTGTCGGTGATTTTCCGTATATGTTCCAGCCGGCTTTCATTGAGTTCGGCCAGCCGTGGATCGATGCGCTTCAAGGCATACAGACCGTTGCTCCACGCTTCCGGTTGCTCATGAGCGAAGCGCCAGCCGCCTTCACCATTGTGCTCGACAAACGGTGAATAAGCGCCGCTGCGGGCGGGATGCCTGACTCTCCACGCGGCCTGCGCCTGATCGAAGGCAATCTCATAGGCCGCGTCATCGATCTTGATGAAACGCCGGGCATTGACGTGATAGATACCCTCGGCGTTGGCAATCAGACCCGCCAGCGGCGTTTGCTGATACGGCGCCCCGTCCGACTTCCAGAGCCTGGGTTTACCCGACGCGTTGTTGATGGCGATGAAGTGATTGAAAAAATCCGGGTGCGCCGCGACAGTCCGCTTGACCAGTGAACCGATGGCCTTGGTACCCGCCGCAAACGCCGCCAGCATCGCCATGTTTTCTGCCACATTGAGCAGGTGTGCCATCGCACCGGCCTTGTCATCATGGCGCCAGTCTTCAATGCCATCGTAAACCTCACCCAACAACTGCCCGACGGCAACACCCATCATCAATTGCCCCAGCACGGGTACAAACAACCCCGCGATATTGGCAATCAGCAGACCCCTTTCTTCATAACCCAACAGGCGCTTCTGGCGAATTTCGGCGTCCACCTCCGATGTCGGCACGGCCAATACCGACGCATCGGTTTTCATCTTCGTGACGTGGCTTCGATAAAGGAAAGTGAACAGTGTCGTGGGAATGGCTGGCGTGTTGATCTTCCAGTCCGCCTGCTGCGCGAGAGACTTGAAGAAATCGGTCCTGTTGCTCTCATCGATGTAACCGGCGAAAAAGTCAGCGTAAGCGCTGATCTTCAGTTGCTGGATCAAGTACCACCGGAACAGCGCAAAGGTGGTGTATTCATAAACCGGCTGGTTGGGGTCGTTCGGCATGTAGACCACGCACGACTGCGCGGGATGCTCCTTGATCGATCGCTTTGAAAAGATCACCACCCCCCACATGCAGGCGCCGAACATCTCCAGCCCTTGCAGATGAACCGGTGCGGTTTCGTAAAGGATGGGCGTAACGCCCGAGGCCGTTCCGGCACCGCTGGTCAGCGTCAGCCCTTGCAGCATCTGAAACGCCGAGTCGCCGATGTGCCCCTTAAGGTACGCGGCGTGAGCATCGACCTTCAGGGCACTGGCCTTGAGCTGACGGATATCAGAATCGAGCGCGGCAGGTTTGAAGGTGTCCGTGAAATGAGTCTGGTACTTGCGACCCAGGTCCAGGTCGCGGCAAACCTTGGCAAACGCCATAGGTGTCAACCCGGGCACGCCATCCGGCGTTGAAGCCACGCGTACAATCGCGCCCGCAGGAAATCCATCGTCCTGCGTTTCATCCTCGGTAAAGTTATGCATGGCAGCCTCTAGCAGGCTACGTCGGGCAATCGTGTCCTGTTTGGCCACATCGTCGGGCTCGGTGGTTCCGGGGCAACCACAGTCAAACCCCGGCAGCTCAACGCGGTCTTGCTCTACATCGAAAACAACGTCGTATTGCCGCATCAGTTCCTCTGTCAATTCAACGCGGCAGAACTCATGCAACGACTTGAGTCGATCAAGCGTCGGTTGGACTTTCAGCTGACAGGCCTGAAGCTCACGCGTCGCGGCTGCAAACGCCACGATTTTTTCCGATGTTGCATCTGTAAGCCACGGGGGAAGAGTCTTTTGAAGCGACTCGGCGGTTTCCAGATCGCCGGTCATCTGCAGGAGGGCCGCGAGCTTGTCCGTGGTGGAGAACGGCTTGATCGCCGCCGTATCAGGGGTCTGCACAGGCATACGCAACGTTCCTTATTGCATACAAGAAAGACCCTGACGTTAATACCTTTGCTGCTCAATGAAAAACTCAAAATCCAAGGGTTTTCAGCGGCTTAAGCAGCAGCATCTTCTATGCTTAACCTAACTATGTACCGCACATGGACCGCAATTTTGAGTTAATTGCGCACGCCTGCTTATTCCTTCTTATTACTTATCGATCTAAAACTCCCACGATCTCACCGGGTCAGTTTCTGAGTACCCGCCGTTTTGGCCGGGTACCGATTGACCCTCCCCAACGGAAAAACCGGTAAGGATTTTATGTGCGGATTAGCTGGCGAGTTACGCTTTGATCATCAACCTGCGGACCTCGCGGCCGTTGAACGAATCACCCACCACCTGGCTCCTCGCGGCCCGGATGCGTGGGGCTTTCAGGCTCAAGGGCCGATTGCCCTGGGCCATCGTCGCCTGAAAATCATGGACCTGTCGGACGGCTCGGCGCAGCCGATGGTCGACAATCAATTGGGCTTGTCCCTGGCCTTTAATGGCGCGATCTACAACTTCCCGGAATTGCGCACCGAGCTCGAAAGCCTCGGTTATGCCTTCTATTCCGGCGGTGACACCGAAGTGCTTCTCAAGGGCTATCACGCCTGGGGCGAAGCCTTGCTGCCCAAGCTCAACGGCATGTTTGCCTTCGCTATTTGGGAACGCGATGCCCAGCGCTTGTTCATCGCTCGCGACCGTCTCGGCGTGAAGCCGCTGTACCTGTCGCGCACCGGCCAGCGCCTGCGCTTTGCCTCGGCACTGCCGGCGCTGCTCAAGGGTGGCGACATCAACCCGATACTCGACCCGGTGGCGCTCAATCATTACCTGAACTTCCACGCCGTGGTCCCGGCACCGCGCACCTTGCTGGCCGGCATCGAAAAACTGCCGCCAGCCACCTGGATGCGCATCGAAGCCGATGGCCGCACCGAACAGAAAACCTGGTGGACCCTGCCCTACGGCCCTCGCGCTGACGAAATGAACCTGACCCTCGAAGACTGGCGCGACCGGGTGCTCGACAGCACCCGCGATGCGGTGGCGATTCGTCAGCGGGCAGCGGTCGATGTCGGCGTGCTGTTGTCAGGCGGCGTCGATTCGAGTTTGCTGGTCGGGCTGTTGCGTGAAGTCGGTGTGGAAAACCTGTCGACCTTTTCCATTGGGTTCCAGGATGCCGGTGGCGAGCGCGGCGACGAATTCCAGTATTCGGACCTGATCGCCAGGCACTACGGCACCCGGCACCATCAATTGCGCATCGACGAAAAAGAGATCATCGAGCAACTGCCCGCCGCGTTCCGCGCCATGAGCGAGCCGATGGTCAGTCATGACTGCATCGCCTTTTATCTGCTGTCCCGCGAAGTGGCCAAACATTGCAAAGTGGTCCAGAGCGGCCAGGGCGCGGACGAGTTGTTCGCCGGGTATCACTGGTATCCGCAAGTCGACGGCGCCGCCGATCCGTACTCTGCTTATCGCGAGGCATTCTTCGACCGCAGCTACGATGATTACGCCGCCACCGTGCAGCCGAAATGGCTGACAGCCAATGACGCTGCCGGCGACTTCGTGAAGGAACATTTCGCACAGCCCGGCGCCGACGCGGCGGTGGACAAAGCCCTGCGTCTGGACAGCACGGTGATGCTGGTGGACGACCCCGTCAAACGCGTCGACAACATGACCATGGCCTGGGGCCTGGAAGCACGCACGCCGTTTCTCGACTATCGACTGGTGGAATTGTCGGCCCGGGTGCCGGGCAAATTCAAACTGCCGGACGGCGGCAAACAAGTGCTCAAGGAAGCGGCGCGCCTGGTCATACCAAGTGAAGTCATCGACCGCAAGAAAGGTTATTTCCCGGTGCCCGGCCTCAAGCATCTGCAGGGCGATACGCTGAACTGGGTGCGCGAGTTGCTGCTCGATCCCGGCCAGGATCGCGGCCTGTTCAAACCGGCCATGCTCGACCGTTTGCTGACTGACCCGCACGGTCAATTGACTCCGCTGCGCGGCTCCAAGCTGTGGCAACTGGCGGCCCTGAACCTGTGGCTCAGCGAGCAAGGAATCTGATCGATGAAACCCCACGCCACGGCTTATAGCCAACGCTTGTTGCGCGGCCAGACGCCTTCTTATGAACGCTTGCAGGCACGCCTGGCCGAAGACGGCAGCGAACTGAGTGCCGCGCCGATTGCCGTGCATTGCGGCTGGGGCCGGTTGCTGATCGGGCACACCTTTCCCGACCCGGCCAGCCTCGCCGAGGAGTTGCTCAATGAGCAGCCGGGCGAGCGCGACATTGCTTTGTACGTTGCCGCGCCCCAGCAGATTCTGGGGCTGGAACCGGCGCAGCTGTTTCTCGACCCGTCCGACACGTTGCGTTTGTGGTTCAGCGATTACCGTCAGGCCACTCGCGTGTTTCGTGGTTTCCGCATTCGCCGGGCACAAAGCGATGCGGACTGGCAGGCGATCAATCAGCTGTACCAAGCGCGCGGCATGTTGCCCATCGACGCGAGCCTGCTGACTCCGCGTCATCAGGGCGGGCCGGTGTATTGGCTGGCCGAGGACGAAGACAGCGGTGCGATCATCGGCAGTGTCATGGGCCTCAATCACCACAAGGCCTTCAACGATCCAGAGAACGGCAGCAGCTTGTGGTGCCTGGCGGTCGATCCGCATTGTTCGCGACCGGGCGTCGGTGAGGTATTGGTGCGGCACTTGATCGAACACTTCATGAGCCGTGGGCTGAGTTACCTGGACTTGTCGGTTCTGCACGACAACCGCCAAGCGAAAAGCCTTTATGCCAAGCTGGGTTTTCGCAACCTTTCGACCTTCGCGATCAAGCGCAAGAACGGCATCAATCAGCCGCTGTTCCTCGGGCCGGGGCCGGAAGCCGAATTCAATCCGTATGCGCGGATCATTGTCGAAGAAGCCCTTCGACGCGGCATTGATGTGCAGGTCGATGACGCCGATGCCGGTCTGTTCACCCTCAGCCACGGCGGACGCCGGGTGCGTTGCCGCGAATCGTTGAGCGACCTGACCAGCGCCATCAGCATGAGCCTGTGCCAGGACAAGAGCCTGACCCACAAAGTGCTCAAGGCCGCCGGGTTGAACTTGCCTTCGCAACAACTGGCCGGCAACGCCGATGACAACCTGGCGTTTCTCGACGAGCACGAGCGGGTGGTGGTCAAACCGCTGGACGGCGAGCAAGGCCAGGGCGTTGCTGTGGATTTGCAAATTATTGAAGAGGTGCAGCAAGCCATCGAAGCTGCCCGCGCGTTCGACAGTCGAGTGCTGCTGGAAAGCTTTCACGAAGGCCTGGACCTGCGGATTCTGGTGATCGGGTTTGAAGTGGTGGCGGCGGCAATTCGGCGGCCGGCAGAGGTGGTCGGCGACGGTCAGCATTCCATCGGCGCGTTGATCGAAGCCCAGAGTCGACGGCGACAGGCGGCGACCCGCGGCGAGAGCAAAATCCCGCTCGATCATGAGACTCAGCGTACGTTGCATGCGGCAGGCTACGACTACAGCAGCATTCTGCCGGCGGGTGAGCATTTGTTCGTACGGCGTACGGCGAATCTTCATACGGGCGGGATGCTGGAGGACGTCACGGCGATTCTGCATCCGACGTTGGTGGATGCGGCGGTGCGTGCGGCGCGTGCGCTGGATATCCCAATGGTCGGGCTCGACTTGATGGTATCGGCCGCTGACCAGCCGGAGTATGTGTTTATCGAGGCCAATGAGCGCGCCGGGCTGGCCAATCATGAACCGCAGCCGACGGCTGAACGGTTTGTGGATTTGTTGTTTCCGCACAGTCAGCCAGCGGTCTAGCTCCCTTCTTGATCGTTCCCACGCTCTGCGTGGGGATGCCTCATCGGACGTTCCACGTCCGCCCTGGGGACGCAGAGCGTCCCTCGCTGCATTCCCGCGCAGAGCATGGGAACGATCAGCTCTTCACTCATCAGGAGTTTCCATGACCAGTAAAATCCCTGAACCGGACCTCAACTACCTGCAAAAAGTCCTGCTGGAAATGCTCGCCATTCCCAGCCCGACGGGCTTCACCGACACTATCGTGCGCTATGTCGCCGAGCGCCTTGAAGAATTGGGCATCCCCTTCGAAATGACCCGTCGCGGCACCATCCGCGCCACCCTCAAAGGCAAGAAAAACAGCCCCGACCGCGCGGTATCCGCGCACCTGGACACCATCGGTGCAGCGGTTCGCGCCGTGAAAGACAACGGACGTCTGACCCTGGCGCCAGTCGGTTGCTGGTCCAGCCGTTTTGCCGAGGGCAGCCGGGTCAGCCTGTTCACCGACAACGGCGTGATTCGCGGCAGTGTGTTGCCGTTGATGGCTTCGGGGCACGCCTTCAACACGGCCGTGGACGAAATGCCGATCAGCTGGGATCACGTCGAACTGCGCCTCGATGCCTATTGCGCTACCCGCGCCGACTGCGATTCGCTGGGTATCAGCGTGGGTGATTTCGTGGCCTTCGACCCCTTGCCGGAGTTCACTGAAAGCGGCCACATCAGCGCCCGCCACCTGGACGACAAGGCCGGTGTTGCGGCGTTGCTCGCGGCGCTGAAAGCCATCGTCGACAGTGGCGAGGAGTTGATGATCGACTGCCATCCGCTGTTCACCATCACCGAGGAAACCGGCAGTGGCGCGGCGGCCGCGTTACCGTGGGACGTCAGCGAATTCGTCGGCATCGACATTGCGCCCGTCGCACCCGGCCAGCATTCCAGCGAACACGCGGTGAGCGTGGCGATGCAGGACTCCGGCGGGCCTTATGACTATCACTTGTCGCGACATCTGCTGCGCCTGGCCAGTGACAACGAATTACCGGTGCGCCGCGACCTGTTCCGTTATTACTTCAGCGATGCGCATTCGGCGGTGACCGCCGGGCACGATATTCGCACCGCCCTGCTCGCCTTTGGTTGCGACGCCACGCACGGTTATGAGCGTACGCACATCGACAGCCTGGCGGCGTTGAGTCGATTACTTGGTGCCTACATCCTGAGCCCGCCGGTGTTTGCCAGTGATGCGCAACCGGCGAAGGGGTCGCTGGACCGGTTCAGTCATCAGATCGAACATGAGACGCAGATGGAAAGTGAGACGCGGGTGCCTTCGGTGGATAGCCTTGTCGGGCAGCGCTCCGATGGCTGACTCCGAGCCTGGTATCTTTGGCTGACAGATCGCCTTCGACTTGCTCGCGAAGGCGGCTGCACAGGCAACACATCAGCCCGATACTAGCCGTCACCGAGCATTCGCCGTAGCATCCCGACATTGTTTTAGCCGAGGTGCCCATGCTGATTCCCTACGACCAACTTGAAGTCGACACCCTGACCCGCCTGATCGAGGATTTCGTGACCCGTGACGGCACGGACAACGGTGATGACACGCCGCTGGAAACTCGCGTATTGCGGGTTCGTCAGGCATTGACCAAAGGTCAGGCACTGATCGTGTTCGATCCGGAAAGCGAGCAGTGCCAGTTGATGCTCAAGCACGATGTGCCCAAGCACCTCTTCGACTGAACGGTTCAGCGCCCCTTTGTCTTGGCCAGTTTGACCTGGATGCGTTCATAGACCTCGGCGCGATGCACATTGACGCTCTGCGGTGCTTCGACGCCAAAGCGCACGCTATTGCCGCTGACGTTGAGGATACGCACTGAAATGTCGTCACCGATGGAAATCATCTCGCCCACAACGCGACTGAGTACAAGCATGGTATTGGTCCTTGAGGATTACCGGTCCTTGAAGATGCCCGGCGTTTAGCGGGCCTTCAATGCGATGACGGCAAATCAGTCCAGCCCTACAACACTGGAGGAACCCTCCTGACGGAAGCGTCCGACAACCCGATTAAATGCAGGACCGATCCTTCAGGACGCGGAAAATCGCGGGCCAAACAGGATGACGCTCGCGCCGATCACACACAGTGCCACGCCGATCCAGTCCGAGCCCAGCGGACGAATCCGCTCGACCACTGCCAGCCAGCCAATCGAGACGATAATGTAGATGCCACCGTAGGCGGCGTAGGCGCGCCCGGCGTAAGCGGCTTCGACTCGGGTCAGCAGGAGCGCGAACACGGTCAGGCTGAGCAGCGCCGGCATCACCCACAAAACGCTTTTGCCCTGGCGCAACCACATCCAGAACGCGAAGCAGCCGGCGATTTCGAATAATGCCGCAAGGAAAAACCACAGGTAATTGAGCATGCAGGTGTCTCATTAGAGTGACCGATGGCGGCCACCCTAACGACGCCATTGCCTGCGGGCAAGATCAGCCTGCGCTTTGTTTGGCCTTGGCGCGCATCTTGTCGGCCATGAGGGTCATTTCGTTGTAAAGCAGTTGCGGGTTTTTCTGCTTGATCGCCCAGGCCATGCGGCCCTGTTCGTGCGGCAGGATCATGAACTCGCCGGCTGCCACCTGTTTGTAGATGTAGTCGGCAATGTCGGTGGCGGTGATCGGCGAACTTTCCAGCAGTTTGCCGACCTGGGCTTTCATCGCGGGGGTGGGGCCACGGAAAGAGTCGAGCAAGTTGGTCTGGAAGAACGATGGGCAAACTACATGCACGCCCACTTCCTGTTGGGCCAGTTCGATCAACAGGCTCTCGGACAACGCCACCACACCGGCCTTGGCCACGTTGTAGTTGCTCATGGCCGGGCCCTGCATCAGCGCAGCCATTGACGCGATGTTGATGATCTTGCCTTTGCTTTTCTCCAGCAGCGGCAGGAACGCCTTGCAGCCCTTGACCACGCCCATCAGGTTGATCGCGATCTGCCAGTCCCAGTCTTCCAGCGACAGTTCGCTGAAGAAGCCGCCCGAGGCGACACCGGCGTTGTTGACGATGACATCGATGCCGCCGAGCTTTTCTTCGCAAGCCTGGGCGAATGCGGTCAGCTGGCTGTAGTCGCGTACATCGCATCGCTGGATAAAACCATCGCCACCGGCGTCACGAACCAGCTTCAAGGTTTCTTGCAGACCGGGCTCGCTGACATCCGACAAGGCCAGTTGCCAGCCTTCACGCGCCCAGCGCAGCGCGATTTCGCGACCCAGGCCCGAGCCCGCGCCAGTGATCATCATGCGATTTTGCATAGGAAACAGCCTTGTGGTTCCGGGAAAGATGCGCTGAGTGTAGCGAAGGTCCTTGCCCGACCCACGCTCCATCAGATTGCTGAATGGCCCGAACAAACCGTGGGCGCGTGTGGTTCAACTAATCCTGGAAAAACGAAATAAAGAGGTCTTCAAAAAACATTAAAAAAACATGGAATTTTCCGACTCGCGCACCAGTCGGACTTTGTAAGCAGCTTGAATTAATAACCTTCCAGCTGACCGTTAAATGACAGGTCAATCCAGAACACTTCCAACAAGGAAATAGACATGGGCACAATTCTGATCGTTATTCTGATCCTCTTGCTGATCGGTGGTCTGCCGGTTTTCCCACACTCCAGAAGTTGGGGTTACGGCCCGTCGGGTATCATCGGCGTCGTGCTGGTAGTGCTGTTGATTCTGCTCTTGCTTGGCAGAATTTAACGGATATGACGAATTAACGGACAAAAAAGAGGCCCTTGAAAAAGGGCCTTTTTTTTATTGCGCCGAAAACCTACTCCGGCTTGCCGTCGACAACACCGGCGGTGTTGTCGAGCAGGCTTTTCGTCGCCGTTTGCAGGAACGACTCAAGCTTGAGTTTCAACTCGGCCGTGCGTGGATCGTTAGGCACGACCTCGGAACGCGGATTGGCACCCAGCTCGTAGCGGTACATTTTCGGCTCCATTTCCTTTTCTTTCGGCAGCACCAGAATCTGGTCAGCCGTGATAATGGCCGTGGTCTGTTCGCTGCCGGACGGCTTGATCACACCAAAACCGGTGTCGCCTTCAGGCAGGTTGAGCAGGTCACGTCCCCAGCACTGATGGCGCACTTCGCCACCGATACGACCCATGATGGTCGGCACGATGTCGATCTGTGTACCGACGGTGTGGTCCCGCTGGCCGAACTTTTCCTGAATACCCGGCGCGATCATCAGCATCGGCACGTTGAAACGGCCCAGGTCCATTTCGGTGATTTGCTGCTCATTACCGAAACCATGGTCACCCACGATCACAAACAGGGTTTCCTTGAAGTACGGCTCTTTACGCGCCTTCTCGAAGAACTGACCCAGCGCCCAGTCGGAGTAACGCATCGCCGTCAGGTGTTCATTGAGGCTGCCGCGATCGGTGACGCGCTCGACCGGCAACGGCGTCGGCAAGGCGTACGGCGTGTGGTTGGACAGCGTTTGCAACAGGGCATAGAACGGCTTGCCGTTTTCCCGGGCCTTGAGCTCTACCAGGCCACGGTCGAACATGTCCTGGTCGGACACACCCCAGGTCGGATCAGAGAACACCGGGTTGACGAAGTCGTTACGACCGATGAAGTTGGTCATGCCCTGGTTGCTGAAGAAACCCGACTGGTTGTCCCAGGCGAAATCGCCGTTGTAGACGTACACGTCGTCGTAGTCACGGGCGCTGAGCAACTGTGGCAGACCGGACAGTTTGTGGCTGCCTTCCGGGGTCTGCATCAAGTATTCGAAACCGGGCAGGTTCGGGAAGCACGCCATGGTGGCAAACATGCCCTGGTGCGTATGGGTACCGTTGGAGAAGAAGCGGTCGAACAGCAGGCCTTCCTTCGACAGTTTGTCGAGGTACGGCGTGATGTTGCCCGGGCCGCCCAACGCGCCGACCGAGTGACCGGCCATGCTTTCCATCAGGATCACGACCACGTTCTTGATCGGCAGGGTCTTGTCGGCCAGTGGCGTGTAATCGCGACGCACGGCGGCGGTTTCGGCATCCACCAGTTTTTCGTCTTTCATCACCAGCATGTCACGCACGGTCTGCTGAGCCAGTGGCTGTGGCAGTGTGGCTTTCCAGATATTGTCGCGATCTTCGGACATCCGGCTCTTGGCCGCCGCGATCAGCGACAGCGTGCCGTTGAGGCCCAACTGGTTGGCAAAGTTCGAATCGGTGGTGTAGACGTCACCCCAACGCAGTGGCGGGCCTTGACGCAAGGTGCCGCGAGCAGCCACCACGCAGATCAGCAGGCAGACCACGAACACGGCGATGCGTGCATACCACGGGGCGATCTGGCGCGTGCCGATGCTGCCACCGCTGAACGGACCGCGAGGCCGGGTTGCACGGTCCGCGCCCTTGAACGCCAGGGTCAGGATCAACGTGCCAAAGGCCCACGCCAACAGATAACGAACCACCGGGAAACCGTACCAGAGCATGCTCATCACGGTTTTCGGGTCTTCCTTCACATACTGGAAGACCAGGCCGTTGAGGCGCTGGTGGAACTCGCGGTAGAAGTCCATCTCCATCAGGCCGAGAAACAGCGCGATGCTCGACGCGATGGTCAGCCAGAAGCGGAAGAACCCGCGGGCAGCCATGGCCCGCGCGCTGAACAGTGCCAGCAACAGCGGAACGCAGAGATAGACCACCAGACGCAGGTCGAAACGCAGGCCGTTGGCGAACGCTTCAAGGAATGTCGAAGCCGGGGTATCAAGGATCATCGAGCGGTTGTAAACCAGCAGCGCAACACGCAGCAGGCTGAACATGACCATCATGATCAAGGCGCACAACAACGTGTAGGCCAGATGCGATTTGACGGTCGGTTGCAGCAGGCGACTAGAAGCTCGCTGCTGATTCAGGGCGTCCGGGTTTGCCATGTCGTTTTAGGACCCATTGGAAGTTGAAGTTTCAAAAGTACAGCGGCGCCCTGCCCTCTGTTGGCCATTACCTGGCCCCGGGGCTTGCGCGGTGCGCAAATGTTGCACGATCACCCGCCTTATTGCCATTGATTACTGTTTGGCCAACGGATGCGGACGGATTGTCTTGGAGGCTTTGTGAAAATTTTGTGCAACGTATATCCGGAAACACAATAAAGCCGCGCACGAGCAGAAACGAAAACGCCCCGAACCAGTCGGGGCGTTTTGCTGAACAACCGAGCGATTATTTCTCGGCGCGTTCTTTCAGGGCTTTCAGGGTATTGAACGGTGCATCGACCACGAACTTGTTGGCGATCATTGAGGGCACGCTGCCGCCTGGCTCGGTGTGCACCTGATAGGTCACTTCGACCTGGTCACCCTTGGGCACGAACTTCCAGAACCCGTCGACTTTGGTGACGCGCACAAACCCTTTTTCTTCCGGAATGTACTTCGGCACGCCTTCGAGTTTGCGGGTCAGGCTGCCATCGGCGCCTTCAACGGTAGTGATGTGCAGTACTGAATCACGCGCGGTGACGGGCCACGGGGTATTGAATTGGGTGTAGGTCCAGCTCTGGTCGCCTTCGTGCTTGAGCGACTTCTGCATCTTGCACTCGTGAATCCAGGCACAGGCGCCGGCCGCGTCTTCCTGCAGCGCGCGCAGCTTGGCAACGGTGGTCTTCATCAAGGTGACGCCCTGATAGGCCTTGTAGTCCGAACCCGGTACTTCGGCCAGAGAGATCTTGATGCCATCTTCGTTCTTGGCGACCTTCCAGTCTTCAGCCTGGGCAGCCGCAGTGGCCAACACGGCAGTCAATCCACACAACATAGCGATACGATGCAGCGAACCCATGGTTTTATTCCTTATTGTTGAAGTTCCGTTGTTTGAACACATCACGCTGCGGTCATTTTCTCCCACCAACCCAGCAATTTGATCGCCTCGTCACTGCTGCTTCCGCACACTTCGACATCGGCTTCAAAGGCCGAACAGACTGCGGGGCGTTCGGGTTTGCCGAAGATATTGCACAGGTTATCGATCGACAATTGCACGCAACGTTCGCCAGCGGCTTTGCCATTGGGCATACCGGGAATCGGTGAGCTGATGGAAGGGGCAATGCAACAGGCGCCACAGCCTTCACGGCATTTCATGACGACGAGCTCCTCGCGAGGTGTGATGTGTAAAAAGGACGAGCACAGAGTAACCGCTAAAACAGTTGTTTTAAATTACTTGAACCAGGGTTTTTTCGTTCAAATCAGCGTGACTGAGCAGTCTCCGACAAAGCGTCTGGCCAGCGGCTTACAGATGGGAACGATTTACTGCTTGAACTCGAAATCCAGGGCCGCGCCTTCGACTTCCCTGCGCTCGTCATTGCGCAGCTGCAACTGCATTTCGTTACTGAGCAACCGACCGTTGAGCTGAAACGGGCTACTGCCGGTCCTTTCACCAAACATGGGTGGCAGCAGCGTATCGTGCTTGGGCAACGGTACGGTGCCGATCGGTTTCAGTTCTTGAGCCATTTGCGGCGGCAACCTTAAGTCAAGTTTGACGGGAGGCAATTGGGTTTTCACCACTTCGCCGGGGGCCTTCGACTTGGAGGCAATGGGTGGACGCTTTTTCACCGCCGCCGTTGGCTTTTTGGCGGGCATGGCTTTTGGGGCAGGTGCCGGTTTTTTCTCGGTTACGCTGACGGCAGGTTTTTCCTGGGCAGCCGCTGCCATGACGCCTTCTGCGTGAACGGTCATCAACAGGCAAAGAAACAGGCAGACGGCAGGAAAAATCGGCTTCATGAACCCAACAGCAATAACGGCAGAGGGCCATATGCTCGCCTGTTGCGCGCCACATGACAAGCTCCGCCGATTACGAACCGCCCGACTGCTCAGAAGCCGCCGGCCGTCTCCTGGCAAAGTTGCGTCGCCAGCATACCCAACGTCATCAATGCCCGTTCGGCTTCACGGTTCCAAGGGGTGCCGCAGTTCAACCGAATACAGTGATTGAATTGCTCGGTATTACTGAAGATAAGCCCCGGCGCAATACTGATGCCCTGCTGCAACGCCCGTACGTGCAATTCCTGGGTATTGACCCGCCCCGGCAAACTGACCCACAAAATGAAGCCGCCGGTCGGCCGGGTCATTTGCGTGCCTTCCGGGAAATATTGCTGAACGGCCAGCTGGAAGGCGCTGAGGTTCTTGCGGTATTCCTGGCGGATGTAGCGCAAATGTCGGTCGTAGCCCCCATTTTCCAGATACGCCGCAATGCCCATTTGCGTGACGCTGCACGCCGAGTGGGTACTGAACGTCTGCAAGCGCTGGATTTCCTGCTGATATTTGCCGGCAATCATCCAGCCAATCCGCACGCCCGGTGACAGGGTTTTGGAAAAGCTTGAACAATAGATGACCCGATCCAGTCGATCGTAGGCCTTGAGCGATTTGGTGCGTCCCTGCTCAAACATCAGTTCGCCGTAAATATCGTCTTCGACAATCTGGATGTCGAAGTCCGACGCCAGGCGCAGCAATTGTTTCTGCCGCTCCTCGGGCATGGTCCCGCCCAATGGATTGCTCAGGCGCGTGGTCAGCACCAGCGCCTTGATCGACCATTGGTTGGCCGCCAGTTGCAGCGCTTCAAGGCTCATGCCGGTGGCGGGATCGCTCGGGATTTCGATCACTTTGAGGCCGAGTAAGTCGGCCAGTTGCAGCAGACCGTAATACGTCGGCGATTCGGCGGCGATCAGATCGCCCGGCCGGGTCAAAACGCGCAGTGACATCTGCAACGCATCGACGCAGCCATGGGTGATGACCACTTCGGAAGGATCGACCACCACACCGGCATCGCGCATGCGGATCGCCACCTGTCGGCGCAGCGGTTCAAACCCGGGGCTGAACATGTAGCTGAAGGCACGGGGGCTATGGAAACGGGTGACCTTGGCCAATTGCTGATGCAGCGCCCGCACCGGCAGGTAATCGACGCTGGGCACTGCGGCGCCCAACGGAAAAACCCCCTCGCGGCGGGATTCGACCAGTACTTGTTGAATGATGCTGCTGCGCGTGACCAGCCCAGGACGCTCGACCCGGGCGATGTCCGGCGTCGGCGCGGTCAGGGCCGGCGTCTGGTGAACGTAGTAACCCGACTGCGGCCGGGCGCGGATCAGCCCCTGATCTTCAAGATTGGCATACGCCTGCAACACCGTCGCATGGCTGACGTTGAGCTGCGAGCTCATCTTGCGCACCGAAGGCACGCGCTCCCCCGGTTGATAGACACCACGACGGATGTCTTCGGCCAGTTGTTGAGCAATACGTTGGTAGAGCAAGAGATTGGTCATGACGCAGCACTCGATTTCACGGGCATTTTATTCTTGTGTGAAACAATACCGGAACAGTTTAGAAGTGTACTGGGACAGTTGCCACAATAGTCGACCGTACAGTGCAGTGTCAGCAAAATCTGTACTGCTTTTTGCGATGAACCCAGCAAATAGCAGACGAAAAAAAACCCGGCGCTGTCTGGCAGGCCGGGTTTTCCAGTGACGCAACCCTTAGCGGGCGGCGCCGAGCTGGCCTTTTTCGTCGGAGAACACAATTTCCACCCGACGGTTCTGCGCACGGCCACGCTCGGAAGCGTTCACGTCCACCGGGAATTCATCGCCGTAGCCTTCGACCTGGATGCGTTTGTCATCGATGCCCAGGTCCATCAGGACGTCAGCCACCGATTGCGCACGGTCACGGGACAGCTTGAGGTTGTCCTGCTTGCCGCCGGTGCTGTCGGTATAACCCTCGATCCGTACCACACGTTTCGGATTGAGCTGCAGGAACTGAACAATCTTCAGCACCACACGGTTGGCCGAATTTTTCAGCTCGGCTTCGCCGGTATCGAACAGCACATCGCCCAAGGTCATCACCAGACCACGATCCGTCTGGGTGGTCGCCAGCGCGACAATCTGCTCTTCGAGCCACTTGCCTTGCTGTTGAACGCTAAGCAGTTTGGATTCACGCAACGCCAGTTGCAGACGCTGACGCTCCAGTTCGAGTTTCGCCGCGCGTTCTTCGTTGAGCACCAGATTGGTGTGCTCCCGGGCAATTTCGCTGTAGCGCTGGCTCAGGTAGGCGTAATGCACCACGTCCGAACCACTGCCCCAATAGCTGGACAGACGATCGGCGCGGGCCAGGGACTCACCGGCGCGGATCACGTCTTTGGGCGCGATGCGCAGCACATTGGAATCTTCCTTGACCTTCTGGAAGTCGGCGCCTGCTTCTTGCAAAGCCGCTTCACTGTGCTGGCCGGCGCAGCCATACAGGCTGGCGCAACCGGCAAGGATCAAACTGCCGAGCGCTTTAGACTTGAGGCTCATTGGGCATCTCCCAGTTGCTTGCGCAGACGAGTGATGCGGGTATTGAGCACGTTCAATTGCTCCTCGCTCTTGAGGGTCAGCACCTTGGCTTCGGCCAGGCGCGCGTCCAGCTCGGCCTGCTCGGCCCGCATGCGCGCATGTTTGTAGGACTGCTCGGTCATGTTGCTTTGGGCACGGGCGAATTTTTCTTCGGCCAGTTTCATTTCCGGCATGTCATCGGCGGTGGCGCCCACGGCTTTGGCCTGGACGAGTGCCTGTTCGGTCAGGCGTATCTGTTCATTCGGCGCCGGATCGGCTGCACATCCCGCCAGAGCCAGGACGGCCAGGGCAGCGAAAAGAGGTCGAATACTCACTAAAAATCCCTACTGTTTTGGGGCACTGACAGGTTGTTGCTGCTGCTGTTGCTGCGCTTTCCAACGCTCGATATTGTGTTGCAACGCGGCGTCCGTCAGTCCTGAGGCGCGCAATTCTGTCATCTTTTTGGCCAGCTGTCCGCGCAACCACGGATCGTTGCAGGCGGAGTTATGGGAAACCGCGAGGTACAGGCCGGGTTTGTCGATCGGCTCGGCACGGGGTATCAGGTCGTTGGCCATACTCAGCGCCTGCGCGGCCGCCATGCCTGAATAGCGTCCGGCGAGAACAAATTCGACCTCGCCCAAGAGCAATTTCTGAAAGGCCTGGGTCAGGTTGGATGTACGGGTGAGGGTCAATTGCTGATCGGCAAACGTGCCGAATGCCGGGGTCATTCGAGACTTTTCCGACAATGCGCCGGGATGTCCGTGAAGGTCCCGGGCCTGGTTGTAGACCAATGCCGAGTCTTTGCGGGTCCAGACGAGGTAGTCGTTTTCCAGCAGCGGTGGATGAATGTAATCCAGGGCTTCCAGTTCGCTGACGGTCAACGGCGCGTCGGCCAGCATGTCCATGCGCCCGCTGCGCACTTCGTCGAGCGCCTGGGAGCGTTTGCCGGCATACAGCAACTCGATCTTGATACCCAACTCCCCCGCCACTTGCTGCAACAGGTCAGCACTGGCACCGATCAGTTTTTTAGGATTTAGCGGGTCTTGCCACACATACGGTGGCGCGTCCGGGCTGCCGGTCACGATCAATCGATCGCACTTGCCCGCGGCATAGGACAAGGTCGGCAACATCGTCAGGCCCAGCAGTAACGACCAGCCACACACGCGGCGCAGATCCATGGCGACACTCTCCCACTCAAATCCGGAACAAAAAAAAGCCCGACCAAAAGGTCGGGCTCTTTATAAGTCAGGCCGCTGGATTAGACCAGCTTCTCGAACTCGGGGATTGCTTCGAACAGGTCTGCCACCAGGCCGTAATCGGCCACCTGGAAGATCGGCGCTTCTTCGTCCTTGTTGATCGCAACGATCACTTTGGAGTCTTTCATGCCGGCCAGGTGCTGGATCGCGCCGGAGATACCGACCGCGATGTACAGCTGTGGAGCAACGATCTTGCCGGTCTGACCGACCTGCATGTCGTTGGGTACGAACCCTGCGTCGACCGCGGCGCGGGAAGCACCGACAGCAGCGCCCAGCTTGTCAGCCAAGGCGTACAGGTGTTTGAAGTTGTCGCCGTTCTGCATGCCACGACCGCCGGAAACGACGATTTTGGCAGCGGTCAGTTCCGGACGATCGGACTTGGCCAGTTCTTCGCCAACGAAGCTGGAGATCGCAGCATCGTGAGCAGCAGCAACGGACTCAACAGCAGCCGAACCACCTTCAGCAGCAACCGGGTCGAAACCGGTGGCGCGCACGGTGATGACTTTCACCGAAGCGTTGGACTGAACGGTAGCGATGGCGTTACCGGCGTAGATCGGACGCTTGAAGGTGTCAGCGCTTTCGACCGAGATGATCTCGGAGATCTGGTCAACGTCCAGCTGAGCGGCAACCCGCGGCAGGATGTTTTTGCCGTTGGAAGTCGCGGCAGCCAGGATGTGGCTGTAGCCCTTGCCCAACTCTGCAACCAGAGGCGCAACGTTTTCCGGCAACTGGTGAGCGTAGGCAGCGTTGTCGGCTACCAATACTTTGCTCACGCCAGCGATTTTCGCAGCGGCTTCAGCCACGGCGCCAACACCTTGGCCTGCAACCAGAACGTGAATGTCACCACCGATTTTGACAGCGGCAGCCACGGTGTTCAGTGTGGCCGGGGCCACTACTTTGTTGTCGTGTTCAGCAATAACCAAGATAGTCATTTAGATTACCTTCGCTTCGTTTTTCAGTTTCTCGACCAGTTCAGCCACCGACTTGACCTTGATACCCGCGCTGCGTGCAGCAGGCGCTTCGACTTTCACGGTCTTGTTGGTGGAGGCGGTGGAAACGCCCAAAGCGTCCGGAGTCAGCACTTCGAGAGGCTTCTTCTTGGCTTTCATGATGTTTGGCAGGGACGCATAACGCGGCTCGTTCAAACGCAGGTCGGTGGTGACGATGGCCGGCAGTTTCAGGGAAACTGTCTGCGCGCCGCCGTCGACTTCGCGAGTCACGGCAACGCTGTCGCCGCTGATTTCGACTTTCGAAGCGAACGTGCCCTGCCCGTAGCCGCTCAATGCAGCGAGCATCTGGCCAGTCTGGTTGTTGTCGCTGTCGATGGCTTGTTTGCCAAGGATCACCAGCTGAGGCTGTTCCTTGTCGACAACAGCTTTCAACAGTTTGGCAACGGCCAGCGAAGTCAGGTCTTCGGCGGATTCGACGAGGATGGCGCGGTCGGCACCCAGAGCCAGCGCGGTACGCAGTTGCTCTTGCGCGGTGGACGGGCCGACGGAGACGACGACGATTTCAGTCGCAACGCCTTTCTCTTTCAGGCGCACGGCTTCTTCCACTGCGATTTCGCAGAACGGGTTCATCGACATCTTGACGTTGGCAAGATCGACGCCGGAATTGTCCGCCTTGACGCGGACCTTGACGTTGTAATCCACAACGCGTTTGACAGCTACAAGAACCTTCATGGATTCCTCGTTACTCTCCGGTGAAAAGAAAGTCGCCTAGGCGAACCTGGCGGTTGATGCTCATCGGGCGCAAGGGCACCTCTAAAAACGCCGGCAAACGTGTCAAGTGACCCACGCTCATGAAATGGATGACCGTTCGTCAGTGGTGACCAACGAGTCATTCAATATCGCGGCGTGTAAACTGCGAGCCGAACCTGCGCTACGCATCACTTTCCACTGCCATCGCCCTGTCTTTAGAGGTGCTCTTGAAACCAACAGTCAGCCTACGGCGAGCGCAAAACCGACCGTATCTTGACCGGAACGCCTATTCCGGTCAATACGGCAAAATGGCCGTTCGTAAGCCGCGTGACTTTGATTTCTCTGGCTTTGAGCCAATTCAAACAAACGTTTGTATTGGACGCTAGGAGTGGTGTAGATATAATGCGCCACCCAGAGAGAAAGGTGGTCTATCGATTGTCCTGTTCCGCGCTCGCGCAAGGGTTCATGGATGCGACACCAAACCTCCAATTAGAAAAAAAACTGTTGAGCCTTGAGTAGGAGATAACCTGTGGAACGCGAATACATGGAATTCGACGTCGTCATCGTCGGTGCCGGCCCCGCTGGTCTTTCCGCTGCCTGCCGCTTGAAGCAGAAGGCTGCTGAAGCCGGTAAGGAAATCAGCGTCTGCGTGGTCGAAAAAGGCTCCGAAGTCGGTGCTCACATTCTGTCCGGTGCCGTGTTCGAACCACGCGCCCTGAACGAACTGTTCCCGGACTGGAAAGAGCTCGGCGCCCCGCTGAACACGCCGGTCACCCGCGATGACATCTTCGTTCTCAAGAACGCTGAAAGCGCGCAAAAAATTCCTGACCTCTTTGTGCCCAAGACCATGCACAACGAAGGCAACTACATCATCTCCCTGGGCAACCTGTGCCGCTGGCTGGCCCAGCAGGCCGAGAATCTGGGCGTAGAAATCTACCCGGGCTTCGCTGCCCAGGAAGCGCTGATCGACGAGAACGGCGTGGTTCGCGGGATTATCACCGGTGACCTGGGCGTTGACCGCGAAGGCCATCCGAAAGAAGGCCTGTACACCCCTGGCATGGAACTGCGTGGCAAATACACGCTGTTCGCCGAAGGCTGCCGTGGCCACATCGGCAAGCAACTGATCAAACGTTTCAACCTCGACAGCGAAGCCGACGCCCAGCACTACGGCATCGGCCTGAAAGAAATCTGGGAAATCGACCCGGCCAAGCATCAGCCAGGCCTGGTGGTTCACACCGCCGGTTGGCCGCTGGACATCATGGGCACCGAGAACACCGGTGGCTCTTTCCTCTATCACCTGGAAAACAACCAGGTGGTCGTCGGCCTGATCGTCGATCTCTCCTACAGCAACACCTACCTGTCGCCGTTCGACGAGTTCCAGCGCCTCAAGCATCACCCGGTGCTCAAGCAGTACCTCGAAGGCGGCAAACGCATCAGTTACGGTGCCCGCGCTATTTGCAAAGGCGGTCTGAACTCGCTGCCGAAAATGGTCTTCAAGGGTGGCGCGCTGATCGGTTGCGACCTCGGCACCCTGAACTTCGCCAAGATCAAAGGCAGCCACACCGCGATGAAGTCCGGCATGCTCGCCGCTGAATCCGTGGCCGAGGCGCTGTTCGCTGAAAAAGACGGCACCGAAGAACTGACCACTTACGTCGACGCGTTCAAAAAGAGCTGGCTCTACGACGAACTGTTCGCCAGCCGCAACTTCGGCCCGGCCATCCACAAGTTCGGCGCGATCGTCGGCGGTGGTTTCAACTGGCTCGACCAGAACATCTTCGGTGGCAAACTGCCGTTCACCTTGCACGACACCAAGCCGGATTACGCCTGCCTGAAGCTCGCGGCCGACTGCAAGAAGATCGACTACCCGAAACCGGACGGCAAGATCAGCTTCGACAAACTCAGCTCGGTGTTCATCTCCGGAACCAACCACGAAGAAGAACAGCCTTGCCACTTGAAGCTGACCGACCCGAGTATCCCGATCAGCAAAAACCTGCCGCTGTACGATGAGCCAGCCCAGCGCTACTGCCCGGCCGGCGTGTACGAAGTGATCACCAAGGAAGACGGCGAAAAGCGCTTCCAGATCAACGCCCAGAACTGCGTTCACTGCAAGACCTGCGACATCAAGGACCCTGCTCAGAACATCACCTGGGTGACACCGGAAGGTGCTGGCGGTCCGACTTACCCGAACATGTAAGTCGAACGCCTGAACATCAAGGCTCCCGGAATGGGGGCCTTTTTGTTGCCCGCGATTCCGATGACACCACAAAAAAAATGTGGGAGCGGGCTTGCTCGCGAAAGCGGTTGATCATTCAACATTGATGTCGACAGACACACCGCATTCGCGAGCAAGCCCGCTCCCACATTGGATTTTCGGTGGATCACGCAGCGCGTTCGTCTCCGGGATTACGCTCAAAGTAACGCTTGTACTCACGACTGAACTGCGACGTGCTCTGATACCCCACCCGATGCGCCACCTGCGCTACACCCAGGCCCTCGGACAGCAACAACTGCTGAGCCTTGAGCAAGCGCAGGCGCTTCAGATACTGCACCGGCGACAACAACGTACTGCGTTTGAAATGTTCATGAAACGTCGACGCACTCATGTTCGCGCAACTGGCCAGGGTTTCGACATTCAGCGGCTCGGTGTAATGCGCATGCAGATGACTGAGCGAGGCCGCGACCCGGGCGAATTGCCCCTGCTGCTCCACCAGCGCGCGCAGTACGTCGGCTTGCGGCCCGCGCAACGCCACGAACAGCAACTCACGCAAACGTGCCTGCCCCATCACCTGGCATTCCAGCGGATCGTGCAGGCAACGCAGCAACCGCTCCACACACCCGCGCATCGCGTCGTCGAGCACCGTCGAGGTCATCGACTCCAGCGTCTGCGCCGCAACACTGCGCCCCGCCACCAGCCCCATGGCCAACACCAATTCGCCGAGCAACGTCCGGTCGATGGCGATGGAAATCCCCAGCATCGGCCCCTCCGGCGCGGCAAAGGTTTCGCACTCGAACGGCACCGGCAACGCCTGAATCAGATAATGCCCGGCGCCGTACTCCAGCGTGCGCGGGCCCAGGTACGCCAATTTGCTGCCCTGAACGATGATGACCAGGCTCGGCTCATAGATCTGCGGACCACGCGCCACATCACAACTGGCACGCAAAACCTGCACACCCGGCAACGCGGTGGGCGCGAAGCCGTCGCGCGTGGTCAGTGGCTGGATCAGCGAAACCAGCGTGGCATTGGCATCGAGATGACGGGTCAACAACATGGGAACTCTTCATAAAAATGTTGCGGAAAAAGGGATGAAAGCATCTTCGCAGGTCTGACTGCGCATTTGATCAATCCAGCGTGGATGCCGGAGGAATAGGCATGACACCCGGAGGAATCGCCATGGCCGGTGCAAGGTGCGGCGCCCAGAATGCACCGCCTCACCTGTCACTGCTTTTGCGAGGTTCCTCATGTACACCGCCATCGGATACGCCGCCCAGTCGGCCACCACTCCCCTCGCCCCCGTGAAATTCGAACGCCGCAGCCCTCGGGCCGACGACGTCGCGATCGAAATTCTCTACTGCGGCGTCTGCCACTCCGACATCCACCAGGCCCGCAACGAATGGGGCATTGCCGTTTACCCGCTGATGCCTGGCCACGAGATCGTCGGCAAAGTCACCGCCATCGGTGCGAACGTTACTAAACATAAAATCGGCGATCTGGTCGGTGTCGGCTGCATGGTCGATTCCTGCCGCAGTTGCGAAGCCTGCCAGTCCAACCTCGAGCAATATTGCCTCGAAGGCCCGACCATGACCTACGCCACCCCGGACCGGGTCGATGGCAGCAACACCATGGGCGGCTACTCCGACAGCATCGTGGTCAGCGAGCACTTTGTCGTGCGCATCCCGGAAAAACTCGCGCTGGCCAGCGCCGCACCGATCCTCTGTGCCGGCATCACCACCTATTCGCCGCTCAAGCATTACGGGGTCAAGGCCGGTGACAAGGTCGGGATCCTCGGCATGGGCGGGCTCGGCCACATGGGCATCAAGTTCGCCAAAGCGATGGGCGCAGAAGTGACGTTGTTCACCCGCTCGGCGAGCAAGGCTGAAGAAGGTCGTCGTCAGGGTGCGGACCACGTAATCGTATCGACTGATGCCGAGCAGATGAAAGCCGCTGCCGGCTACTTCGACTTCCTGCTCGACACCATTCCGGTGCAGCACGACCTCAATCCGTACCTCGACACCCTGCGTTTCGACGGTGTGCACATTCTGGTGGGCTTGATCGAACCGATTGACCCACCGGTCCACGCCGCCAAACTGGTATTGGGACGTCGCGTGCTCGCCGGCTCGCTGATCGGCGGGATTGCCGAAACCCAGGAAGTGCTGGATTTCTGCGCCGAGCACAACATCACCTGCGACATCGAAATGCTCGACATCCGCCAGATCAACGAGGCTTACGCCCGCATGATCGCCGGCGATGTGAAGTACCGCTTCGTGATCGACATGGCGACCTTGAAGGTCTAGACCTTCAAGCCAAGCTCTGCCGAGAGCCGGGCTGTGACCCCTTTGATCAGGGGAATCAGCTCGGCCATTTTTTCCAGCGGCATATAAGGCACGGTGCTGGCGATGCTGATGCCGGCGACGATGCGCTTGCTGGCATCACGGATCGGCGCTGCCACACAACGGATCGACGGTTCGTTGTCTTCCAGATCAAAGGCGTAACCGCCGGCCACATACTCGACCATACGCTGCTGAAACTGCTCCCAGGATTGCTCCGGGTGCTGCGGCCAAAACAGATTCTTCCCACCCGCCGGCAAGCTGACTTCGTACAGCCGTTGCCACTCTTCCTGCGAGTCATCGAGCATCAAGGCCTTGCCGATCCCGGTGCGCGCCAACGGCATGCGATGGCCGACCCGCGAACGCATTTCGGGGCCATTTCGCCCCGGGTTCTTGTGGAGGTACAGCACCTCGTCGCCTTCACGGATCGCCAAGTGAATGGTGTCGCCAGTCAGCGCCGACAACTCATCCAGATACGGCCCGGCCAAGGTCACCAGCGGCAGCTCTTCGCGCGCCTGGAAACCTAGCTCGATCAGCTTCGGCCCCAACAGATAACCGACTTGCGGCACCACACGCAGGTAACGCTCGTCCACCAGGCAACTGGCCAGACGATGGGTGGTGCTGCGCGTCGTGCCGATCAGCCGGGCGATTTCCTTGAGATCGCGTGCACCACTGGCCACGGCCTGAACCACACCCAGACCACGAAGCAGGGTCTGGGTGCCGGTCGGGGCGGCGTCCTTGGCGATTTTTGGGGCGTCTTCCTGCATATCCAGCCTTTACCGTTGAGCGAGTGAACGGGCGGCATTATGGTCGCCCGATGCCTGCCACTACAACTTGATACGCTCGACTTTGCCCACCAGCAAGAGGTAGGAAAGCGCGCCAATCAATGCCAGCACCGAGATGTAGGTAATCGCCGGGGCAAACGAATCACCAGTCGCCAGGAAACCGATGACAATCGGCGTGGTAATCGCCGACAGGTTGCCGATGAAGTTGAACACCCCGCCGGTCAGTCCCAGCAAACGCGCCGGTGCCAAGGTTGAAACCAGCGACCAGGTGATCGACGCCAGCCCGTTGCCGAAGAACGCCAGCGCGAGGAACGCGATCACCAGCGGCGTTGACTCGACGAAGTTGGCGCCGATGATCGAGGTGGAAATCAGCAGGCCGCCAATGATCGGCAACTTGCGAGCGAAACCCACCGTGTAACCGCGACGGATCAGGAAGTCGGAGAAGAACCCCGAACACAGCACACCGACGAACGCCGCAAGAAACGGCAGCGACGCCAGCAGGCCGGACTTGATGAAGTCCATGCCGCGATATTTCACCAGGTAGGTCGGGAACCACGTCAGGAAAAACCACAACGTCGAGTTGAGGCAGAACTGCCCGAGGTAGATGCCCCACAGTTTGCGTTTGCTCAGGACAATCCCGAGGTCGGTCCAGCTGAATTTCGCTTTGACCTTGGCTTGCTCGGCCTGGATATCCACCAACCCGCCGCCCTCGCGGATCAGGTCGATTTCGGCGTCGTTGGCGCCTTTGAAATCACGCGGCTCGCGATACACCGCGTACCAGATTACCGCCCACAGAATGCCCACCGCACCGGTGCTGACAAACACCATGTGCCAGCCAAACTCGTGCTGCAGCCAAGCGAGTACCGGCGTCAGGAAGGCCAGGCCGACAAACTGCCCGGAGGTGTAGAAACCGATGGCCGTGGCGCGTTCGCGCTCGGGGAACCAGGTGGTGACCACGCGACTGTTGATCGGATATGCCGGTGCTTCGAGGGCGCCGACCGCCATGCGCAAGACGAACAGCGCGATGAAGCTGGCGGCGAAACCGAGCATGACCGTGGCGATCGACCACAGCAGCAAGGCGACGCTGTAGAGGATGCGCGGCGGCACTCGGTCCACCAGCCAGCCGCCGGGGATCTGCATCGCGGCGTAGGTCCAGCCGAAGGCCGAGAAGATCAGCCCGACGTGGATCGGATCGATACCCAGTTCGCTGGTGAGTGCCGGGGCGGCGATAGAGAGGTTGCTGCGGTCCAGGTAGTTGATCACCACGGTGATGAACAACAGGACCATGATGAAAAATCGCTTGCGACTGGGCGTCACCAACGACGCTTGCCCAGTGAGGGTTTGCGGTTGCATGAGGAGTGCCTCTTTTTATGTTTATTGAGGTCGGTGTGAAACGCAGATCTCGCTAACCATTGAGATCAAACTGTGGGAGCGAGCTTGCTCGCGATGGCGGCAGTACATCCGGCATTGATGTGACTGACACACCGCTATCGCGAGCAAGCTCGCTCCCACAGGGGTTATGTGTTGAGTCGGATAGCACTCACCACTCAGCAAAACTGCCATCGGCATGGCGCCAGATCGGGTTGCGCCAGCGGTGGCCGACCGCCGCGCGTTCAATCACATACTCCTCGTTGATCTCGATCCCCAGCCCCGGCCCATTCGGGATCTTCACGAAGCCCTTGTCGTAATCGAACACCCGCGGATCTTTCACGTAATCGAGCAGGTCATTGCTCTCGTTGTAGTGGATGCCCAGGCTCTGTTCCTGGATGAACGCGTTGTAGCAAACCGCATCCAGCTGCAAACATGCCGCGAGGGCAATCGGCCCCAACGGGCAATGCAGCGCCAGCGCCACGTCATAGGCCTCGGCCATGTTGGCGATCTTGCGGGTCTCGGTGATGCCGCCGGCGTGCGATGCATCGGGCTGGATGATGTCGACGTAACCTTCACTCAGCACACGCTTGAAATCCCAGCGCGAGAACAGCCGCTCACCGAGTGCAATCGGGGTACTGGTCAGCGGCGCCAGTTCCTTCAGCGCTTCATAGTTTTCGCTGAGCACCGGCTCTTCGATGAACATCAGTTTGTACGGATCAAGTTCCTTCATCAGCACCTTGGCCATCGGCTTGTGCACCCGGCCATGGAAGTCGACGCCGATGCCGACGTTCGGCCCGACCGCATCACGCACGGCCGCGACATTGGCCAGGGCGAGGTCGACTTTCTCGAAGGAATCGAGGAATTGCAGCTCTTCGGTGCCGTTCATTTTCACCGCAGTGAAACCACGGGAGACGGCTTCTTTCGCCGCACGAGCGGTGTCTGCCGGCCGGTCGCCGCCGATCCAGGAATACACACGAATTTTGTCCCGTACCTGGCCACCGAGCAAATCGCTGACCGACACACCCAGGGCCTTGCCCTTGATGTCCCACAACGCCTGATCGATACCGGCCAGCGCGCTCATGTGGATCGCGCCGCCCCGGTAGAAGCCACCGCGATACAGCACCGTCCAGATGTCTTCGATGTTGCGTGGGTCTTTGCCGATCAGGTAGTCGGATAATTCTTCAACGGCAGCCGCAACGGTGTGGGCGCGACCTTCAACCACAGGTTCGCCCCAACCGGTCACGCCCTCGTCGGTTTCGACCTTGAGGAAGCACCAGCGCGGCGGAACGATGAAGGTGGTCAGTTTGGTGATTTTCATTGTCTTGTCTCTCTTATTAGAGGCAGCGCTCACGGCGCCAAACAGTCTTAGCGAAGGGCTTTCCAGGCAGCCACGTAGGCCTTGGCATTGACGGCCACGTCCTCTGGCGTCATCCCCGGCTTGAACAATCCGGAGCCGAGACCGAAACCTTTGACGCCTGCGTCGATAAACACCTGCATGTTGTCCGGCGTGATGCCACCGACCGGCGCCAGAAGGGTCCCGGCCGGCAATACTGCGAGCCAGGCTTTGACGACCGCCGGCCCCATTTGCTCGGCGGGGAACATCTTCAGCACATCCGCGCCTTCGGCCAGTGCGGCGAACGCTTCGGTCGGTGTCGCCACACCCGGCGACAGGTACAACCCCGCCGCTTTCGCTGCGCGCAGCACTATCGGATCGCTGTGCGGCATGACGATCACCTGGCCGCCAGCGGCTTTCACCTGCTCGACCTGCTCCGGCGTCAGCACCGTTCCCGCACCGATCAGGCAATCGGCGGGCAAGGTAGTGCGCAGGATGCGGATACTTTCGTACGGCTCAGGGGAATTGAGCGGCACTTCGATGACGCGAAATCCGGCGGCGTACAGGACTTCGCCGATGGCCGCCGCTTCTTCCGGACGCAGGCCACGCAGAATCGCGATCAGACCGTTTTGCGCCAAGGCGTGTTTGAGCATGTCAGACCTCCAGTCAGGTTTAACGGGATGGATTGGAAATGATCAGTCCGGCGGCGAGCGCCAACTGCCACAACCCGCGTTCGGTGGCTTGTTCGGCCAGCGTCACGCGGGCAAAACCGCAGGCGTCGAGGGCCCGGCTGTAACGGGCACAGAGTTGGGCATTACCGATGAGGATGATCGAAGGCAGGTGCACGCTATTGCGCCGACGCCGCTGGGCCGTTGCCAACGCTGACAGCTCATGACCGATCAACAACCCCGACAAGTAATCCGCCTGGGCCGTGGCGCTCAGTTCACCGGTCAGCCCCAGGCTGCGGGCGCTGAACACCGTCGACAGCGGACCGATCTCGCCGTCCGCCGACAACGCCACTTGCACGCCGCGATCAAAGGCCTGGCCATCGAAGGACGCGCCCTGCTGCTGGGTACGCCCCAGAATGCTGTGTTCGCTGAGTACGGCGAAGATTTCACCGGTCATGAAGGTATCGAAATGCACGATGCAGCCATCGGCCACTTCCACCCATTTCGAATGACTGCCGGGCAGGCCGATCAACAAATCGCTGCCCGCCTCGCTCGTCAGGGTTTGCAGAACACCCAAGACCTGGGTTTCTTCGCCGCGCATGACATTTGGCAAACGCGACCGCTGAATCACACCCGGCACGATGTGCACATCGACGCCGCGAAGGCTGCGTACTGTTTGCAGGGAAGTTCCGAGGTTGGCGACATTCGCCGGCGTATCGCGGTAAGCCGCTTCGCGCCAGCCCTGAGCGCTGCCGACCATGCCGCAGGCAATCACCGGCAAATCCGGCTGCGCGTCGAGCCAGTCACCGCACGCCTCATCGAAGGCCAGTTCAAAACCGTCGGCGCATTCCTGACCGTTAATGATTCGCGGCGTACGCGGCAGCTGCATGATCCCCGACGACAGCGAACGCTGTTCGAGCACCTGGCCACCTGCGGCGAGTTTGTAAGCACGTAATGAGGTTGTCCCCCAATCGAGCGCGATCAATTGCGCCAGCATCGCTTCACCTGTTTTGTTTATTGGCAGTGAGTGAGCAGGACTATAAACCCGGACGCCGACAAATCTCAATATATAAATATCACTCCCATATATTGGGATGAAATCAAAAAAATCGCAGCTCGGGGCTGCGATCTTTTAACCGACGATCCTGACGATTAATGGCCCTCGGCAAACTCGCGCAACACCGCCCCGTCCATTCGATACCGAACCCACTCTTCCTGCGGCTGCGCACCCAACGATTTATAGAACTCGATCGCCGGTTTGTTCCAATCCAGCACGCTCCACTCAAACCGTCCGCAATCATTGGCACAGGCGATTTTCGCCAAGTGGCGCAGCAAGGTTTTGCCCGCCCCGCCGCCACGTTGTTCGGGGGTGATGTAGAGGTCTTCGAGGTACAGGCAATTGCTACCGAGCCACGTGGAATAGCTGAAGAAGAATACGGCGAAGCCGATCGCCAGGCCGTCGCGCAGGCAGATCAGGCCGTGGGCGGTGGCGCCTTCGCTGAACAGGCTGCGCTCGATGTCAGCGACGCTGGCGATGACTTCATGGCGGGCACGTTCGTAGTCAGCCAGTTCAGTGATGAACCCGAGGATTTGCGGTGCATCGCTGGGAGTCGCCGGGCGGATCTCGATCGTCATGGGGACGTGCCTTCGTCAAAGGTTGAAAACGCCATACTAAGTTGCCACGCTGCGTCCGTCACATGGGAAATTGATCTTGATGGACGAACCCGTGTTGCGGCCGAAAACTTTTTCACTTAACAGGATGTTTATGACCACTGATGCTTTCGCGCCTCTGCAAACCCTCGCTGCTGAATTGCTGCCCTATGCGCTGGGGCCTTCAGAGGACGGCGCCCATGACCTGTCGCACTTGCAGCGGGTCTGGCACAACGCGCGCACGATTCAGGCGCAGGAGAGTGGCGATCTTGAGGTGTTGCTCGCGGCGGTGCTTTTGCATGATTGCGTGGCCGTGGAGAAGAACTCGCCGCTGCGTTCGCACGCCTCGCGACTGGCCGCCGAGAAGGCCTCCAGGGTGTTGGCCGAGCTGAATTGGTCACGCGCCAACATCAGCGCAGTGGCCCACGCCATAGAAGCTCACAGCTTCTGCGCCAACATTCCCGCGACATCGCTCGAAGCGCAGATCATGCAGGACGCCGACCGCCTCGATTCCCTCGGCCTGCTCGGTGTCGCGCGCACGTTCTACGTTGCCGGGCGCATGGGCAGCGCGTTGTACGACCCGCAGGACCCGCAAGCACAGCACCGTGACTACGACGACACACGCTTTTGCCTCGACCATTTCCAGACGAAGCTGCTGCACTTGGCAAACGGCTTCCAGACCCCCACCGGTCGATGCCTGGCACAGATCAGGCATGAGCGTCTGAAGGGTTTCATGGAGCAGTTCAAGGAAGAGATCGGCTGCTGAAGGCGATACTCCGGTCAGCACTGATCCTGAAATCGGTAACCAAAGACCTAACCTCGGCGGCCTTCGTGATAGATAGATAACGCTCACGTCTATCGGGTCAAGGAACCGCGTCATGTCCAGCGCAACACAGCCAGTCTCCAGCCGGTTGTTCGGTCTGTTTTGCCTCGCCAGCTATTTGCTGTCGCTGTCCTATGGCTCGACCTTTTTACTGTCGTTGCTGATCGGCTCACGCGGCGGCAATGAACACGATGCCGGCAGTGTGATTTCCGCAGCCATGCTCAGCACCTTCGCGGCGGTGATCGTCTCCGGGCATTTGTCCGACTTGCTCGGTGCTGCGCGGTCGATTGCTTTGTTCGGCGGGTTGCTGGTGGCGGCCAGTCTCGGCTTCGCCCTGACCCCGGGCTTCGGCAACCTGCTGCTATTTTTCGGACTGTTGCTGGGGCTGGGTTGGGGCGTTTTCTACACCCTCGGGCCGATCATCGTGGCCAGCCTGGTGACGCCGGCCCAGCGCGCCAAATACTTTGCGTTGCTGTCGGGCAGCATGATGACTGGAATCGGCAGCGGTCCCTTGCTGGGCCGTGCCGCCAGTGCTCTCGGCTATCCGGTGACTGCAGCGTTTTACCTCGCCGCGCTGGCCAGTCTGATTGGCGTTTTGCTGTTCTGGCGACTGGATACACCACTCAAGAAAACGCCCGCGCCTGCCACCTCGGCCGCACGGATTTCCTGGCGCGCAACGGCTCAAGTGCTGTCGTCCCGGGCCGTGTTCCCGATCATCATGGTCGGTCTCGGCGGTTGCGTGTTCGGCGGTCTGTCGAGCTTCCAGACCAGTTACGCCGCATCCCGTTCGCTGGATTACTCGCTGTTCTTTTTCGGCTTTATGGGCGCGGCGATCGGCAGCCGCATGCTGATCGCCGGCATCGTGGTCAAGCGCGATCCGCTGCGCGCCTCCTGCCTGTTGTCGGGGCTGATGATGGGTTCGATCGTGCTGTTTGGCTTCGTGGTCGACAGCGGATTCAGCTATGTACTGGCGGCCATGATCCTTGGCGTCGGATACGGCCTGACTTATTCAGTGATCAATGGCCTGGCGGCCAACGAAGCACCGCACGGCACGACTTCGCAAGCCTTGCTGTTGTTCAGCCTCTCCTACTTCATCGGCGTGTTCGGATTTCCCTTGCTGGCGGGGAAAATCATCGTTGAACACGGGATGCCGACGCTGCTGCTGATCGTGTTGGCCGTGGCTGTCCTGAACTGGCTGATCACCCTGGGCCGTTTGATCTGGCGGCGGGTGACGCCGGCTAAAACCGTGCAGCCGGCTTAGACCGTTCGTCGTTCATCAGGCACCAAAGCAAATCGCAGGCGGACCAACAACAGGTAAGGACTCTATCAAACGGAGACGATGCCATGCTCATGTCCAGGTTGACCGCCCTTGCCCTCACCACACTGCTGTCGTCCGCCGCATTCGCCGCGACACTCGCTGAAGGAACCGGCCCGACCAACCCGGTCGAGGGCCCGAAAGCGCCCGCCATCCAAAGTGCACCCGGCATGAACACCGACGGCTCCAGCATCGATAACAGCCTGCCGCCCTCCACGGGCACTGACCCACGGACTCAGGGCATCGACGCCGGCCGTCAAGGCGGACTGAATCAGCCGGACACCCGCACACCCGACAACGCCGGCAGCGGCATCGGCTCGAAAACCACCACCGGTGGTTCGGGTTCCGAGGGCGGTGCCAATCAATAGCTCGCCGACGCGAGCGACCTCTCCACCACCATCAAGAGGTAAGCATGAACGACGATAACAACCTGGAAAAAGAAGTTCTGACCCGCCTGTTGCACGCCCACCCAAGTGGTTTGGGCAAGGAGGTCCTGGACAATTATCGCGGGGAGAAAGTCGTGGCCAGCACCCTCGCTGCCCTGCAGGACCGCGGGTTGATTCAACATGGCCACGTGACGTGCAACGAAGCGGGTGAGCACTCGCTGAACCTGCCGATCAAGCTCAGCTGCGCCGGGGTTGAAGCGGCACGCAAACTGGAAATCTGAACACTCTGAAGCCAGGAGAAATCCCATGCCTCGTGGAAGCAAAGACAAATACACTGCCGAGCAAAAGCGCAAGGCCGAACACATCGAAGACAGCTACGAGCACAAAGGCGTGTCGAAGGATGAAGCAGAGGCCCGCGCCTGGGCGACCGTGAACAAACAGTCGGGTGGCGGTGAACGCGCCGGAGGTACCGGGCGCAAGAAACCGGCCAGTGCCAAGTCCGAGGATCGCAAGGAATCATCGCGGCGGGCGGTGGCGACCCGTGAAGGCCATTCGCGTAACAGCAAGGCTTCGCGGGATACGCAGACGGTTGATAGCCTGATGAAAGAGGCTCGAGCGAAGAATATTCCCGGGCGCTCCGGGATGCGCAAGCAGGAGTTGATTGAAGCGTTGCGCAAGGCGGGTTAAGGGTCGGGATTGTTGTTGAATCGACTGGCCTTTTCGCGCGCAAGCCCGCCCCCGCATTTGAACGAGTTGCCTGAACTGACTCGGTTGAATGCGGGGGCGGGCTTGCTCGCGAAGGCAGTAGATCAGGCGCAGAAATGTTTACGGATTAAAGCATCGACCTCTGCACTCCCCGGCGACGTCGCAGGCCCCCACCGAGTGACCGCCAACGCCGCCGCGGCATTCGCTCGCCGCGCCGCCTCAACCGCCGACAACCCGTGCGCCAACCCGGCCACAAACACCCCGGCATGCGCATCGCCCGCCCCATTGCTGTCCACCGCCGTCACCTTAAAACCCGGCACACGCTGACGTTCGCCATGCTGGCTGATCCAGCACCCTTGCGGCCCATCGCGCACCACCATCAACACCCCGGCGGGCAGGTAATCGATCAAGCGATCCAGCGCCTCGGCAATGTCTGATGCGCCGGTAAACCGCAATACCTCGACACTGTTGCTGGTCCAGATATCAATGCGCGCCAGCAAGGCTTGCATCACGGGCTCATCCGGCGACTCCACCAGCGGGCCCGGATCGAACACCACGTTAATGCCTTTCGGCAACTCCAGCACCCAATCCACCAGTGCCTGCGCCTTGCCGACCTGCAGCAGGCTGTAGCCGCTCACGTAGACAACGTCACCCGCCTCGGCCGACACGCAGGCCAGATCCTCTGCGGTCAGTTCACCCTCGGCGCCGATGTACGAAATGAAGCTGCGCTCGGCCGAGGCATCCGTCACGGCCACGCATAACCCCGTGTCCCGTTCTGCGGGTTGGGCGATGCCGATCCGGATGCCTTCCGCCTGCATCGCCTCCCGCGCCAGATCACCGAAACGCCCGGAGCCATGGCGCCCCAGATAGACCACGGGCAAGCCATTACGCTGGGCCGCAGCCATCACATTGAAGCCGCCGCCGACTTCGAAACTGGCGGACTTCGCCAGCACGTCGCCGCCGGTTTGAGGCAATGTATCCACGGCCATGACCAGGTCGATGATGACTTGGCCGGTGTGCAGCAAATTAGGCATGAGCATTCTCAGTCATGGCGGCGCGGCGATCCTTGGCGCCGCCGAGGACGAAGTAAATCCCGCCGGCGACCAGGAACGTGACGATCCAGCCCAGGCCGTTGTGGCCCAGCCACGAATCGGACAGAAAACCCCGGAACCACACCGTTTGTTCGGTGGTGCCGAGGGTGGTGAAACTGAAGCCCAACACAATCGCCACCGCCCACGCACCGAAGGCACGCCATTCGATACCGCCGCTGTACCAGTAAGCGCTGCTCGGGCTGACGTCCAGCAAGTCTTTGGGGCTGTAGTAGTGACGGTGCATCAGGTCGACGACGAAGATCCCGACCCACGCGGTAATCGGTACCGCCAGCAAGGAAATGAAGGTGATGAACGGACCGTAGAAGCTGTCGGCGATCAGCATGAAGTAGATCGAACCGACGAAGATCGCGACGATGTCCACTACCACTGCGTACACGCGCTTGACCTTCAAGCCGAGGGTCAACGTGGTCAGGCCGGCCGAATACACCGACAGGTTATTCGACAGCAGCAAGCCGCCGAATGCGGTGATCAGGTACGGTACGGCCATCCAGGTCGGCAGCATGTCGCGGATCGCGATGATTGGGTCAGTGGCAGACGCCAGGTCGTTGTTCCCCACCGACAACAGGCCGCCGAGGGTGATCAGCAGTACCAGCGGAATCCCCGCACCAAAAGCAGCGGAGGCTACGAGGCGCACGGCTTTGACGCTGCGATGCTGATAGCGCGACATGTCGGCGCCAGCATTGGCCCAACCGATCCCGGTGCCGGCGGCCATGGTGCCGACGCCGATGATCATGGCGCTCAGCGGTGCAGGCGTGGCGTTGAACACCGCGCTCCAGTCGATGGTGGCGCAGAGGAAACCGCCGACCACAATGTTCAGCGCGCCGAACACATAGGTCGCCCACTTCTGAATCACCAGCAACGTGGCGTGACCGAGGCCGGACACCGACAACGTCAGCAGTACGAAAATCGCGATAAACAGCAACGTCAGGACCGGTGCGCTTTTGGCTTCTACCGGCGAACCGAACAAGATCGAGCACAGCGACAGCAACACGAACGCGGCGGTGGTGGTGTTCACTGTTTCCCAGCCCAGACGCGACATCAGCGAAACCAGGGTCGGACCGATATTGCCGCGTACGCCGAAGATTGCTCGCGACAGCGTCAGGCTCGGCGCGCGGCCACGACGGCCGGCGATGGAGATGATCCCGACCACCGCGAAGGAACCGGCGGCGCCGAGGATCGCAACGATGATTGCCTGCCAGATCGCCAGGCCACCAAACGCCACCAGCGTGGCGCCCAGCGGCAGGCCGAGGATGGAAATGTTGGCGGCGAACCAGACCCAGAACAGTTGCAACGGATGCCCGTTGCACTCCGCTTCCGGCACCGGCTCGATGCCACGCGTTTCCAGTTGCCCGGCACTTTGGCCGGCGGTTGATGAACTCATGAAAATACTCCTATTGCCATTTTTGTGGTTGTAGGCAATTGCGGAAGTCGACACAACATCCCGGCTGTCCTTGTGGCGAGGGAGCTTGCTCCCTCGCCACAAATGACGCCATTCGCCCTAAGGTCAGCGCAGGGCGAGGAGCCCTTGCACCAACGGCTCCAATTCCAAGGAGTTAACCGCCTTGACCTTGTCGATCATCGCGACCGGCCAACTCTCAACGCCCAGGCAGGCCCCCAGCATCGCGCCGAGAATCGCCGCGATTGTATCGGTATCACCGCCCAATCCCGCAGCCATGCACACCGCTTCAAAGGCACTCATTTCGCCGATGGCCACTTGCTGCGCCAGGGCAAACGAAACCACCACCGATTCCTGCGAGGCCACCGAGGTGCCGATCACGTCGTACATCACATCCGCCAGCAACGCCTTGTCACTGTCGACACTGATGCTGCGTGCCCAGCTGATGCGCGAGGCAATCCGTCCGCCCGCCACCCAGTGACCATGACCTTCGGCTTGCTGCGCGATGTGCTGGCCGAGGTTCAACGCTTCGCCCAAATCCATGCCGTTGATCCCGGCGGAAATCACCGCCGCCACCGCCGCCGCGCTGGAGATGCCCAATGTGGTGTTATGGGTGACCTGACAGGCTTGCACCACCGCTTTGATGAATCGCCCAGGGTCGGCGACATTGACCGCGATGCCAACCGGCGTAATGCGCATCGCCGCGCCATTGGTGGTGCCGTAACGCCCCGCCTCTTCCGGCGAATGCCCGGCGAGGATCATCTCGATCGCCCGTTTGGTCGACGGCCCGAGCAAGTCCTGCGAGCCCTTGGCCTGCATTTCGGCTTCCCATTCGATCAACCGTTGCGCGAGCACCGACGGTTCGATCCGACCCTCGCCTTCAATCAGCAATTGACCGACCAGAATCGCCTGCTCGGTGTCGTCGGTGATCGAACCCTTGGGCATGTTGGCGGCGATCGGTTGATCGGGGCCGGCGTCTTCCAAGTCAGTGATTTCACCAAAGCGCGCCTTGATTTCAGCGCGGCTCAGGGATTGGGTCGGCATGCCCAACGCATCGCCCAGGGCCAGTCCGTAGAACGCGCCCAAGGCACGGTTGAGCGCGGTCATTTCGGGGTTCCAAATTGCAGGTGCAAACGAAAATGTACAGGGTCGAGCAAGCTTTCAACTTGCTCCATGAAGCGGTTTTGCCGGTCGTAGGTGGTCCGCAGCGCCTTGAGGAAAACGGTGCCCACCGGACGACCAAGCAATTCGGCGTCCTCGGCATTCAGCGGTTCGGCACCGATCCATTGGTCGCCGCGCTCACCGATGTAGCCGTAGGCGGCCAGGGTGATGGTCAGAGAGTTGTCGATCAGGCCAACGCGTGGCAGGCTTTCCAGACCACCGGTCGCGGGCATTAATGAGCGTTCGAGGGAGACCAGCGTGCCGTCGTTGGAGCGCCGACGCCGGTCGAGGGTGATGAATTGGTCGGTGCCGAAACGCGGCATCAGGTCCGCACGCGTCACCGCTTCCAGCCGCAGCACTTCGGTGTTGACCAGCGCTCCGCTGTCGGCCAGCGCCTGGGCCCAGCCGCTGCGCTGATCGAGCACCACACCGTCGAAGGTGACGATGGAACCGACACCGCTTTGCGTCGCAATGTAGTGGCGCCGTTTCAACTCGGCGAGTGCTTCACGCAGCGTTCCTCGGCTGACCTTGAATTCTTGAGCCAACTGATGCTCGCCCGGAAGCAGAAAGCCATCCTCCATGAGACCGCTTTCAATGCGCCGGATGAGTTCGTCGACCACCCGTTGTTTCTTGTCAAATCGTACCTGTCTAATCATGTACAAAGTGATAACCGAAACGGGTCGGTGCGGGCAAGGGATATTTAGGGGAAGTGACGGAAGGATGGCAGAGAAAGAGACCGCTTCGCGGTCAATCGCGAGCAAGCTCGCTCCCACAATGGTTTCTGTCGTGTACAAGAGCTTTGTTCACTGCAGATCCACTGTGGGAGCGAGCTTGCTCGCGATGACGTCGGTTCAGTCAGCGCTGTTTCAAGCGGTCAATCACCACCGCCAGCAACAAGATCGAACCACGAATCACATACTGGTAAAACGTGTCGATGTTCTTCAGGTTCATCGCATTTTCAATAATCGCCAGAATCAACACCCCGGCAATCACGTGCCGGATCATGCCGATCCCGCCGCTCAACGACACGCCGCCCAACACGCAAGCCGAGATTACCGTCAGCTCGAAACCCTGGCCAATCATCGGCTGCCCGGAGGTCATGCGCGACGCCAGGATCACCCCGGCCAATGCCCCAATCACGCCATGCACGGCGAAGATGAGGATTTTGGTCCGGTCGACGTTGACCCCGGCGAGTAACGCCGCTTCCTGATTGCCGCCGATGGCCATGGTGTTGCGCCCGTAGGTGGTGTAGTTCAGCAACCAGCCGAAAAACAGGAAGCAGACGATGGTGATCAGGATCGGCACTGGCACGCCAAACAATTGGCCGTTGCCGAAAACAAAGAACTGTTCTTGCGACACGCCGACCGCTTTGCCATTGGCGAAGATGTAAGCCAGACCGCGAACGATCTGCATGGTCGCCAGCGTGGTGATCAACGCGTTGACCCGCAACTTGGCGATCACAATCCCGTTGATCAGCCCGACAATCAGGCCCATCACCAGCGCGGCCGTCACCCCGAGAAAGACGCTGTCAGTGTCACGCATCACCACCGCCGCGACCACGCCGGCGCAGGCAATCACCGAGCCCACCGACAAGTCAAAGTGCCCGGACGCCAGGCAATACAACATGGTGCACGCCGCAATCCCCGTCGTCGAAATCGCCAACCCGAGGCCGCGCATGTTCAATGGCGAGAGGAAGTTGTCGATCAGCAACGTACAGAGCACGAAGATCCCGACCGCCGCCAGCAGCATCACCCAATCATCGAGAAAGCGCCGCAGGTCCAGGGGTTTGCGCTCGGTAGGCAGCGCGTTGTTTTGGGTTGTCATCATAGTCACCTCTCAGTTCGCCACGCCGTCAGCGCGTTGGCGCGGCAAAGCCAGTTGCAGCAGGTTGGATTCATTGGCCTCGGCGCGAGACAACTCGCCGCGCATCGCGCCTTCGCAGAGCACCAGGATGCGGTCGGAAATACCCATCACTTCCATCAGGTCGCTGGACACCACGATCACCGCGATGCCGCTTTCGGCCAGGTTATGGATGATCTGGTAGATCTCGGCCTTGGCGCCGATGTCGATGCCACGAGTCGGCTCATCGAGCAACAGCACTTTCATCGGCATCGACAGCCAGCGACCGAGAATGGCCTTCTGCTGATTGCCGCCGGACAGGTACATGATTTTCTGCTCGGCGCTGGGCGTCTTCACCTTCAGCGCCTTGATATGTTTGTCGGCATTGCCCTTTTCCCACAGGCCACGCAACAGACAGCCGAAGGTCGAATGCGCGCCGCGTGCGCTGATGTTGATGTTCTCGGCCACACTGGCGAGCGGGATGATGCCCTCCTTCTTGCGGTCCTCGGGGCACAGCAGAATCCCGGCGGCAATGGCATCGCGTGGTGAGCGCAGTTTCAGTTCATGGCCGCGCAACTCGAGCCGTCCAGCCGTGTTGCGCTCCAACCCGCTGAGCAAGCGGAACAGCTCGGTGCGCCCGGCGCCAACCAGACCGAATAATCCGAGAATCTCGCCTTTGTGCGCCTGGAAACTCACCGGCTCGCGCAAACCAGGGCCGAGCAGGCCATCGACCTTGAGCGCCACCGCGCCACGTTGCCTGGCGCGGTAATCGTAGATGTCCTGAATGTCGCGACCGACCATGCACGTCACCAATTGGTCGTGGGTCAGCTCACTCATGTCCTCGAAAGTGCGCACGTAGCGGCCGTCCTTGAACACCGTCACCGCGTTGCAGATGCGGAACACTTCTTCCATGCGATGGGAGACGTAGAGCACCACTTTGCCTTCGTCGCGCAGGCGTCCGATGATCGCCATCAAGCGATCGATCTCGCGCGCCGACAGGCTGCTGGTCGGTTCGTCGAAGGCAATGACGTGCGCGCCACGGGACAACGCCTTGGCGATTTCCACCAGTTGCCGCTGCCCGAGGGACAAGCGCCCGACTTTTTCTTGCGGGTCGATTTCATCGGCCAGGCCTTTGAGGCATGCCAACGCCTGTTGGCGCAAGGCGCCACGATTGATCAGACCGAAACTGGCCGGCAGGTGCCCGAGGAACAGGTTTTCCGCCACGGTCATTTCGGGCACCAGGTGCAATTCCTGGTGGATCACCGCGACGCGGCTGGCGATGCTGTCGGCGGTGGATTTGAATGCCATCGTCCGCTCGCCTATCTGCAGGTCACCGCTGCTCGGCGTGTAGGCGCCGCCGAGGATTTTCAGCAGGGTCGATTTGCCAGCGCCGTTCTCGCCCATCAAGGCGTGAACCTGCCCCGGGTGCGCGACGAAGCTGATGCCGTCCAGCGCCTTGACGCCGGGAAAGGTCTTGCCGATCCCGTTGAAGCGCAGACTGCCGCCGACGCTGTGCTCATGTGTCTGTACTTGCGCGTGCATAAACCACCTCTTCACAGATCAGGCAGCCCCGTCGCCAGGGCCGCCGTTGAAATCAACCGCACCTCAGTTCCAGAGGCCGATCTTTTCCAGTTCCTGCTTGAAGTTCTCACGCGTGATCAGCGTCACGTCGTCCATCGCGGTGTATTTCGGTGGTTCTTTGCCCGTGGTGACCCAGTCAAACATCATGCTGGCAGTGTTGTAGCCTTCGATGTGCGGGCTTGGCAGCATCGAACCAAAGAAACCGCTGCTTGGCTTTTTCAGTTCGCCGATAGCGTCCGTACCATTAATGCCGATGCCGATCACGTTGGCTGCTACAAAACCGGCCGTTTCGGTAGCGCGTACGCCGCCCAGCACTGTGTTGTCGTTCATGCCGCCGATGATCAGGTTTTTCGCGCCACTCGGCAGTTTTACCAACGCAGAATTGGTGGCGTCCATGCTGCCCGGGACGTCCAGGGTTTTCTGCGCCGCGTAGAGAATGTGATCTTTCGGGAAGCCAGCGTCTTCCAGCGCTTTGACCGAACCGTCTGTGCGCTTCTTGCCGGTGTCGAGTTCGTTGAACGTATTGATCACCGCGTAGGTGTCTTTCCAGTCCCAACCGCGTTTCTTCGCTTCGGTGGCCATCGCCGCGCCCTGTTTCTGGCCGACTTCAAACGCAGCCATGCCGAGGTAAGGCACCTCTTCCATGAACTTGCCGTTGGCATCGACAAATCGGTCATCGACTGCCATCACTTTCAAACCGTTGGCCTTGGCCTTGGCCACGATGGCCGGGCCGAGGCCGACGTCCGGCGGGCAGATCACAAAACCCTTGGCGCCGTTGGCCGCAAGACTGTCGATGGCAGACAGGGTTTTCTCGCCGTCCGGCACGGCGATCTTGATGACAGTAAAACCTTTATCTTTACCGGCCTTTTCAGCGAAGGCCCATTCGGTCTGAAACCAGGGCTCTTCCGCTTGCTTGACCAGAAAACCGATTTTCACTTCCTCGGCTGCCAGCAGCGTACTGCTCAGGCTAACTGCGGTGACCGCCAGAGCGGCACAGCACAGGGAACGGATCCCACGACGACGATTCATAAGCTGACTCCTTGTTATTTTTTTTGAGCGTTATTTGAAAGCCGATGCAAACGTTGAAGCTAATAGTCATATCGTATGATGATTGGCATTCAGACGGAGTTCCGCGCCTGAAAGCGGTTTACTCAGTCGTGGTACATCACCGAGCGCCCACCATCGATGGTAATGCACGAGGCATTGATGAACGGCGCTTCATCGCTGGCCAGGAACACGGCGGTCATGGCCACTTCCATCGGCTGGCCGATGCGACGCGGCGGATGCAAGTCGAAGGCGCGCTGACGTTCGGCATGCGGGTCGGCAAACCCGTTCCAGTAGTCCACGTTCAATTGGGTTTCGATGTAGCCCGGCGCGATGGCGTTGACGCGAATGCCCTTCGACGCGTATTCGATGCCAAGCGCGCGGGTCAGGCCGAGCAAACCGTGCTTGGCCACCGGGTACGGGAAGCAGCCCGGAATGATGTGGCTGGAGTGGGTCGACGCAATGTTGATGATGCTGCCGATGCCCTGTTCGATCATTTGCGGCAGCACCGCCTTGCAACCGTACCAGGCGCCGTCGAGGTCGATGGCGAAGCAGCGACGCCAGTCTTCTTCAGTCATTTCCAACGGATCGCGGAACACGTTGACCCCGGCGCAGTTGACCAGGACGTCGATGCGGCCATGCAGGTCGAGCGCCAGCCGGGCCATGGCGTGCAGGTCTTGCTGCTGCGAGACGTCAGCCTTGATCGTCACTGCATCCGCGCCTTGTTCACGCCAATGCGCCGCGACTTTCTCGACTTTTTCTGCCTGGATATCGCTGATGATCAGCCTGGCCTGCTGGGACGCGAACGTCGCGACGATGGCCTCACCGATGCCTTGGGCGGCGCCGGTCAGCAATACAACTTTGTCTTTAAGGCGCTCGCCTTTGGGCGGCTCCGGCACCGGTGGCAAGGAAAGAGACTCAGCCATGAATCAGGATTCCTTTTCGCGGGCGCGACAAAAACCGGGCATCTGTCGATGTCCGGTTGAAAAACTGTCTGGAAAATCGCTGCATCACTTCACCTGTTTTGTTTTTTTAAGTGTGAGTGCGTGTAACTGATGGCCGACTATAAACCCGCTCGGTAAATAATCTCAATATATAATTTTACATCCCATATTTTGGGATTTAGCCAGCGAAACGTGTACAAAGTGTTCCGGCCACCTCCACTCGAAGCGACAACACCGCGCCATCCAGCGGATGGTTGAGTGGGCTCGCCGCGCTGGTGATGTACAGGGTTTTCAGGTCTTCGCCGCCGAATACGCAACTGGTGGGACGACTGACGGGCAGTTCAATGATTCGATCAACGTGGCCCTCCGGGGTCAGCCGTATCAGGCAACTGCCGTCCCAGCGGGCGTTCCAGAGGCAGCCTTCGGCGTCCATGGCCGAGCCGTCCGGGACCCCACGCTTGTCGGGACCGAACCAGACGTACGCGGTGTCCAGATTGCCGTCGGCGTGGATGAAGTAGCGGTACAGCGTGGCGTCGAGGCTGTCGGCGAAAAACAGCGTTGTGGCGTCTTCGCTCCACAACAGCGTGTTGGGAATTCCCAGTCCGCGAAGCAGCGGCGTGACCCGGGCATCTCGGTCGACGCGAAACAGGCCGCCGGAGCGACGGGTGACCGGCAAGTCTTCGCCGTTTTCGCCGATGTTGTTCTGCATGGTGCCGAGCCAGAGCCGTCCCTGCGCATCGCAACGGGCCTCGTTGGGGCGATTGCCGGGTTGCGGGTCGGCCATGCAAAGCAAGGTCAGACGCGGCTCAAGGCCCGGCGAGTCGAGATCCAGACGATAGACGCCGCTGCTCAGCGCGACCAGCGCATCCCCGCTTTCGCAAGGGATGAAGGCGGAGATGTGCTCCGGCATTTCCCAGATCTGGACGTTGGCGCCGATCAGCCGGAGGGCTTGTTTGCCGGCAATGTCGACCCAGTACAGCGCCTGTGTCGGGGCATCCCAGAACGGGCCTTCGCCGAGCCGCGCCCGGTGTTGGGTCAACGCATTCAACGACATGAAACCTCCTGCCTTGTTCTTGTTTTTGTGGGAAATGTGGCTCGTTAGCCGGTTTTTTTGTCGGCCATGACTTGGGGGTAGAAACGTTTGATCGCCAAGTCTGCGTTATCAATCAGGGTCATGCACGCCCACACCCCGCGCGCGGCGTCACGGGCGGCGATGGCGTCGGCCATGTCTTTATGGATGGGCAACGTACGCCGCAGTTCGTCGGGGTCGGCGGCGGAAACTTCGAACGACACCGCCAACAGTGCGCCGAGCGCCGGGACCATTTGTTCGATGAATTGATTGTGGCTAGCGGCAAGGATGCGCTCGTGGAACACCCGGTCGGCGCGGTTGTAATCGACGCCGCTGTCCACGGCCCGCTCCAGTGCGTTGTAAGCCAGAAGGATCGCCTGGACTTGCTCGACCGTCGCCCGCTCACAGGCCCAGCGCACGGCCATCGGTTCGATGGTGCGGCGCAGGTCGAGCAAATCGTCGACGAAGTTTTCGGGCAAACCGCTGCGTGACAGCCAACCGACGACTTGCGGATCGAAGAGGTTCCAGCGGCGCACCGGCAACACCCGCGTGCCGACTTTCGGCCCGACTTCGAGCATGCCTTTGGCCACCAGGGTCTTGATGGCTTCACGGATGACCGTGCGGCTGACACCGAGCTGCTCGCCCAGGTCGGCTTCAACCTTGAGGGTTTCGCCGGGCTTCACCTGGCCAGCGGCAATCCAGCAACCCAGCCAATCGACCGTTGAGGCGTGAAAACTGTTGGACATGGAAACCTCAAAGCCGCGCACGATGGAGCAACACGCTAATCATCACATGATTGGGTGTCAACCGGATTATCGAAAGAACACAGAGAACCCTGTGGAAGCGAGCTTGCTCGCGATAGCGGTATAACAGTCAACATTGTGGTGAATGTTATGGCCTCATCGCGAGCAAGCTCGCTCCCACAGGGTTATGTATTACGGCTCGAGACCGATGGGGAAGAACTCCCCGCCACTCCACACGCCAAGCCAGCGTTGCCCGTCGATTTCACGGGTCACGGCCAGTTCCACCAGTTGGTAGAACACATTGCGGTGGATCAGGGCTTCAAGGTTGGTGCGCACATGCACGTAAGGCGCAGGCTCTTGAGTGACCGGATTGATCACGACACGAATCGGGTGCTCCGCGCCGGCCTCGGCCGTTTCATCAACGTTGGTGGTAAACCGCAGCAACTGAGCCTCACCCTCGCCTTCCACATCGACGGCAATCGCCACGAACGGCGCATCGTCGACCTTGATTCCGACCTTCTCCACCGGAGTGATCAGGAAGTAATCATCGCCATCGCGACGAATGATGGTCGAGAACAGTTTGACCATCGGCTTGCGCCCGATCGGCGTGCCCAGGTAATACCAAGTGCCGTCGCGAGCGATGCGCATGTCGATGTCGCCACAGAAATCGGGGTTCCACAGGTGGACCGGTGGCAAGCCTATGGTCTTGGGGATTTGCCCCAACAAGTCGTTGGCTTTTTGCGGGCCACTCATGGTGTTCTCCTTGGATTACTGGTCGCTGATCCCGATCAGGCCTCGTGCGTATTGCTGCAAGGGTGGGCCGATCAGGTCTTCTGGCTTGTTATCGTGGAACGTCAGTAAACCGCCACGACTCTTGATGGTTGCAGTATCAATCAAATACTGGGTGCTGGTCTCGATCAACATGATCTGAATTACGCCGCTGTCGATGCCGAGGCGGTCCACGTATTCCTGATCGATCCACTCATCGGAGTTGCCGATGCGGTCGTCAGCCTTGGCAAACCGCGTGTAAAGCAGGTAATGGGCACCGGCAGCACGGGCTTCAGCCATGGCCTGATCGAGGCCTTCGGGTGCACGGGCGCGGCGAACCATCGGAAAGTATTCGATAAAGCCATCGAAGGCTTCTTCGGCCACCACGTTTGGACGTGGGTAAGGACTGCCCGGTGGCGAGAAAGCACCTTGGGCGATGTAAATGAACGAGTCCGGCTGAATTCGCAGGTTGTTCACCCGACGGCTGTCGCTGTGATCCAGCAGCCCCGCGTCGCTCATCTGGTAGCGAGTCCCTTCAGCCATGTCGCTGACATTCATGCAGCCACCAAGCACCAAAACGGCCAGCAGCAAAACCAGGCTACGCATCCTACCCTCCAGAGGCCGGTGACGGAAAACCGGCGAATGGCCATTGGATGCAGCTTCCGCGCCAGCTCAAGTTCATTGCCGCTTTATAGAACGTAATCGCGAGCAAGTCGGATCAGCCGCCAATAATCTTCATGACTGTCGCGCCACCGGAGAACGCCACTTCCTGCTTGTCACCCAAGGCCTTCACCAATAGTCGCTGTAACGCCGGCAGCGCTTGATGGCGAGGCTTGTCGAGCAGGTCGCCGACATAATGACGATTGCTCGAGGACAGGCAACCATGCAGCCAGCCCGTGGACGAAAGGCGCAAGCGCGAACAAGTACGGCAGAACGGAACACTCTCATTGGCGATCACGCCGAAGTGCCCCTGCCCCGGAATCTCGTAACGCACCGCTGTGGCATCGACCGGCGCATCGGCCTGCAGATATTCATAACGCTCGCCTATCAGGCTCAGCAATTGCTGGAGGCTGACGAACTGTTGCAGGAACGCATTAAAGTCGGTGGCCAGGTGGCCCATGCGCATCAGCTCAATGAAGCGCAACTCATAGCCGCGTTCCAGGCAGTAATCGAGCAACGGCATCACCTGATCAAGGTTCTGCCCGCGCAACGGCACCATGTTGACTTTGATCTTCATGCCCGCCGCGCTGGCCTGATCCATGCCGTCGAGCACGGTCGCCAGATCGCCGCCACGCGCGATGCTGCGAAAGGCGCTGGCGTCCAGGGTGTCGAGGGAAACGTTGATACGACGAATGCCGGCGTCCACCAGCAACGGCAGCTTTTTCGCAAGCAGCTGACCATTGGTGGTCAGGCTGATGTCTTCCAGGCCCATCTGGCCGACGGCTGTCATGAAGGCTTCGAGTTTGGGGCTGACCAGCGGCTCGCCGCCGGTGATGCGCAAACGCTCGATGCCGGCTGCTTCGATCAAATACGCCACACCACGCGCCATGGCCTCGGCCGACAATTCATCCTGCGCAGCCACCAGCCGCTTGCCGTTGGGCACGCAGTAGGTACACGCGTAATTGCAGGCTGAGGTCAGGCTAATCCGCAAATTGCGAAAACGCCTGCCTTGACGGTCAACGATCATGGATCACTCCGGCAATGGACAATTGGAACGCGCAAAACTTGACTCAGAATTCAAGTTTTGGCAAGACCCAAGCCTGAGTATATTCCTGCGGTACTGCGCCATATAGCGAAATCATGGCGCAATCAGGCAGCTGAATGGTTCAACTGCTCGGAGTGTCGGTGTCGCGCTTGCGCTTGTTGCCCATGCGCACGCCAATGTCCATCAGGAACTGGAAGAAGCCTTCCTGATCTTCCAGCACATTACTCCAGAACGGCGAGTGATAGAGTGCCACAGCGCCATGCACCAGTGCCCAGGATGCGCAGTAATGGAAGTACGGCGGCACATCTTCGAGCTTGCCTTCGCTGATCCGGCCTTTGATCAGCAGGGTCAGGCGCTCGAAGTTCGAGGCGCGGATCTTGTGCAGTTCCTCGACCATCTCCGGCACTTGATTGCCCTTGACTACCTTCTCTTCCAGGCGGTCGAACAACCGATAACGTTGCGGATCGCGCATGCGGAATTCGAAGTAGGCCCGGGACAGCGCTTCCTTGTCCTTGTCGACATCGGCCGAATGCAACAGCTCGTTCAAATCACGCTCGTAATCAAGCATCAGACGCAGATAGATCTCCGCCTTGGATTTGAAGTGCTTGTAGATCGTGCCTTTGCCGATACCCACGGCATCAGCAATCATCTCGACGGTGACACTGTCTTCACCTTGGTCGAGGAACAGCTTGAGCGCGGTATCGAGAATTTCCTGCTCGCGGCGACGAAATTCACGGACCTTACGAGGTTCTTTATGCATAAGAAAAGGTCTGTTTGGGGTCAAAATTCGAAGCCGCGTATTATGCCTAACTTACGCAAAAATGCACGGATCATCCGACCATATCTGTGTTTCTTGACGATTTCACGCAAGCTCGCTCATTGATAGGAACTCTTCCGAAGCGGGCGTATTCCAAAATTGTTTAAAAACCGGGGCCCATAAACTGGACTAGGCGCAATAGTGATCAATACTTGAAATGTCGGCGAGACATCTCCCCCAAGTGTTGCGCCGATATTGGTACCAACGGACCGCGTGCCATTGTTTTACTCCTAATGGTCTTAACCCGGATTCCCCCCCCAGAACCCGGGTTTTTTTTGCCTGCGATTTGACCCTTGGCAGCGAGCCCGCCATCGATGGCGATTTTGAGCCCTAAACCGGTTTCACATGCGCCAACGGGAACAACCGCTTGAAATTCTCGGTCGTCTGCTCGGCAAATCGCTCATAGGGCTCTCCTCGCAACATGGCCAGAAACTCAGCTACTTCACGCACGTACTGCGGCAGGTTCGGTTTGCCGCGATAAGGAATTGGCGCGAGGTACGGCGAGTCCGTTTCAACCAGCAAGCGGTCGACAGGCACCTTGCTGGCCACATCGCGTAACGCGTCGGCATTGCGGAAAGTGACAATACCGGACAAGGAAATGTAATAGCCCATGTCCAGCGCGTCCTTCGCCATGTCCCAGTCTTCGGTGAAGCAATGCAGCACGCCAGCCTGCGGCAGTGCTGCTTCACGCAACAGGCTCAAGGTATCGGCGCGGGCGCCACGGGTGTGGATGATCACCGGCTTGCCCGTTTGCTGAGCTGCTTGCAGGTGCAGGCGGAACGACTCCTGCTGCAACTCGGCCGCTTCCGGTTCGTAGTGATAATCCAGACCGGTTTCACCAATCGCGACGACGCGCGGGTGATTGAGCTCGCGCAACAGCCAATCAAGCGCCGGCGCAGCGCCCGGCTGCACGTCCAGCGGATGAACGCCGACCGAACAGTCGACGTCGTCATAGCGTTCGGCCAGGGCTTTGACGTCGGCGGCGTTGTCGACACTGACGCCGATGCACAAAAAGTGCCCTACCCCGCGCTGACGGGCCGCATCGAGTGCCGCATCCAGGGAGCCGTCGTGGGCGGCGAGGTCGAGTCGATCAAGGTGACAATGGGAATCTACGAGCATAAAAGGGCTGCAACTTACATCGTATGAGTAGGACGGTCGGACTTGAGGGCTCCGGCCAGGTGGGTTTCGATTCGACTGCGTGCCGTGTTGTCGCCGTCGTTGAACTGCACGCCGACGCCGGCGGCGCGGTTGCCCTGGGCGCCTTTGGGGGTGACCCAGGTGACTTTGCCCGCGACCGGAATCTTCTCGGCTTCGTCCATCAGGTTCAGCAACATGAAAACCTCATCGCCCAACTTGTAGCTTTTGTTGGTCGGGATAAACAGGCCGCCGTTCGTGATGAAGGGCATGTAGGCCGCGTACAGTACAGACTTGTCCTTGATGGTCAGGGACAAAATGCCGTTACGCGGCCCCGGGTTGACGAGTTCATTCATGCTGACCTCCACTGCTGATGCACAGAGTCTAGGCGCAGACGATCACTTCTGGGTAGGCAGCGAGGCCCACTGCACCAGCAGCGCTTCCAGCAACAGCGCCGGATTGAGGTTGGCTTTGCTCATCACCTTCTGACGCTGGGCGAGGATCCAGTCCTGAATAGTCAGGACTTTATCCTGAGCGGCTTTCTGGGCCAGGTACTGAATCACCTTGCGCATGTCCGTCAATCCCAGACCGTTTTCATCCTGGGTCAGTTGATAGCGCAGGATCAGGCTCGACCAGTCGCAGAACCAGTCGAACAGCAGCAACTGCGGAATGCTTTTCCATTCTTCGGCCAATTGCGTTGGCGACTGCTGTTGCTTGAGCAACTTCTTCACGCCCTCGACCACCAGTGCCCGCTGTTCGCGCACACCCTGATTCTGCAACTTGACCGCGCCCAGCGGAGAACCGGCGGCCAGCGTCAACAGCTCGACCCGCTCTTCTTCAGAGCTGTCCGGCAAGGCCTTGGCCAGCCACGCAAGGCTCATCGCTTCGCTCGGCAGTGGGCAGGCCTGCTGCACGCAGCGGCTCTTGATGGTCGGCAACAGACGACTGGTCTGGTGACTGACCAACAGCAGAACGGTATCGCCCGACGGCTCTTCCAGGCTTTTGAGCAAGGCGTTGGCGGCGTTGACGTTCATCGACTCGACCGGCTCGATCAATACCACTTTGCGCCCGCCCATCTGCGAAGTCTGCACCACGAAACTGACCAGATCGCGCACCTGATCGACCTTGATCGCCTTGTCGGCTTCTTCCGGCTCGAGGATGTAATTGTCGGGATGACTGCCAGCCTTTAGCAGCAGGCAGGATTTGCATTCACCACACGCGTCCTGCGCGGTTAGCCGCTGACACAGCAGGCTGGCCATCAAGCGTTCCGCCAGCGCGCGCTTGCCGATTCCGGCCGGGCCATGCAGCAGATAGGCGTGAGCGTGTTGCTTACGACCGGCCAACTGTTGCCAGAGGCTGTCCTGCCACGGATAGGCTTCAGCCACGGGTCAACTCCAGCAGACGCGGCATCAAGGCGTCCAGCGATTGCTGAACCTGCGCCAGCGGCTGGGCGGCATTGACCAGCACATACCGCGCCGGATCCGCCTTAGCGCGCTGGAGGAACGCACTGCGCACTGCATCAAAAAAGGTTCGGCCTTCAAGTTCGAAGCGGTCCAGGCGACCACGAGCGCTGGCGCGGGCCAGGCCCACTTCCACCGGCAGATCGAAGATCAGCGTCAAGTCCGGGCGCAGATCGCCCTGGACAAAGGTTTCGAGCGTAGCGATACGTTCCAGCGACAAACCGCGACCGCCGCCCTGATAGGCGTAAGTGGAATCCGTGAAGCGATCACACAACACCACCGCACCACGGGCTAGCGCCGGGCGAATCACCTCGGCCAAATGTTGGGCTCGCGCGGCAAACACCAGCAGCAGTTCCGTGTCGGGGTTCATGACTTCATCAACCGGGGCCAGCAGCACTTCGCGAATCCGCTCGGCCAACGGCGTACCACCCGGTTCGCGGGTCAGCAGCACTTCGATACCGGCAGCGCGCAGGCGTTCGGCCAGGTATTCGCGATTGGTGCTTTTGCCCCCGCCAAATAAATCTCGCGCATCGAATGTCAACCCGAGAGACACTCGGATTTGAACCAGTAGAAATCTAAAAAAACCTAGCAAATTCAAAGGGTTGAACACCTTCAAAATCATCAAAAATCGGCAGCAATCGTCAGATCGTGACAACCACGCCGTAAACATGGCACTGCAGAGGTAAAAATGTAAACCGCTTTTCGCTCTACCGCACCAACAAGGGAAAATCGCGGGGTCGATGGTAGACCGAAATGTAAACCTACACGAGCCGAGCGCGGATTCTATACCTTTGAACCCCGTCTGTCTGGCCGAATGGGAGATGCTCTCCAGCCCAACCTGGCCAACCAACAACGACCAGCGGCACCTCGGCCCCGCTGCACACTGGGTGTCAACCATCGTTACACCATTCGATCTGCTACCCGGTTCCCGAAAGCACCGATCATGGACGTAGTTGCTACGACCGAGAGCAACCTAGCCACTTCCCCACCCTGGATCATCCGGCCCCGCTGCCCTTCTATATATAGAGGAAGCCAGCACGAAAAAGCCCGCCCTGAATCCCACCCAACTCTGAGGGTCAGGGCATCAACGCCTCCTGCATCCCTCCCATATCCACCGACCCCGAAGGCTTGGAAAGTCTGAGAAATCTCACGCACAACAACCAACAACCATCTGCCCCTACCCGCCCCAAAAACTCAGCAATTGAATATAAATTGACAACAACAAAACACATATATCGACCATTAGAAAAACAACATCAAAACATACTTATAGATTACTGTTTGCTCATCTGAAAGCTAGTACCAAACACAAAAAACCCTTGACTCAGCACCCCTAATTGCATTCCAGTAAATAGAACAACAAAACAGCAACGCAAACGCCCGAATGAGCTGCCCCCGGGCGTAGTGGATTCTTATTATTTGGAAAACCCGACCCCATGCTTTATTCACGATTCCTACATACTGAAATCGAAAGCTCATATACAGCCGACGACAAGGTGCTTTCTTACACCATATTTTCGTCCTCGCAACCACATACTCCAGCATTGGGATTCCGAAAATCAGTTGGCTTACAGCGGTTTGCCGTAATTTGGGATCAAGAGCAAGATCTGCGGATTATCAGCCTAATTGAAGAAGCATTAGCTGTAAGGTTCTTTTCGCCGATTAAGGTGCTGCGCTTGAGCAAGGAGCGCCTGGACATCATTATCGATCAGAATCTGAATGACGAAAAACTCAAAGCTTTCGTATTTGCCTGGGAAAACTTATACGAAAGGTAGCCGGGAGTGATTGGAGCTTGGTGGTTTTCACCGAGAACCAAGAACACTCTCCCCTTGATGAAATCGGAATGCTGGACATGTTTAACCAGGAGCTTATGCAACGGGCCAAGCTTGGGATTGAGGACTACTCACCTGACCTCGCCCTTTTTAGGAGCGTTTAGGAAGACTAGGTGCTAGAGATGAGGCAGGTTATCAAGTGGTGCTCCGGTGTCGCTCGACACCTACTTCGGGACAAACGGCCAGAACATGTAATCAGGCAAGAAAAGGATTTCATTGCAGCAGTAAATAATCTAAAGACCCTCATGGTGACCGAACGCGGCGGAATGTCGATTGACCCCGAAGAAATTCGCGATCAAATCACAGAGGCACGAGCTGCTTACATACACCTTGTAGATCCTGTTCATCGCCGCGCCACCCACCACCAAGACACACAAGAGAACCAAGACAACCAAGACAACCAAGACAACCAAGACAACCAAGACAACCAAGGCCCACAATACTAACCGCACCAAAGCGACCAAACCTCAAAAGTACCGACCCGCACATTGACTATATTGAGCTGGTTACTTGGCGCTATCTCAGCGGAGGCGCCTCCATAAATTATGTATGCCTACAGAGCCTGGGAGCGTTGAACTTTGCCGTCGCTGCGACTCAATACTTCCCCAACACACACAACGCAACCGAATCAGGCTCGGCAACCCACCAGGTCGCTGAGCGACTCAAATCATCTGCAGACGGTGAGTCGCTCGCTTGGTTTTCCTCACTCCAAGAAGCTATGGATGCCCACGACGCCAGTTTCTAATAAGCATCCTTAACTAGCCAAACGGGAAGGCAGGCGCGCGCCCACAGACTGCCATTAACTTCGCACTAAGCCACAGGGCATCTTCCCGCGAAAACGAAAAACACATGTGCTCGAAGACGATTTCAAAGCCGCGCTCTTCAATTCCATTCACTCGGATCAACGTCTCGCCACTCCCGCTCGAAAAGAACTCGTGACTGCCGTTACGCACGCTTACATTGCTCGTTACACCGCCCCACGCGCCCCGCTTGAACACTGTCTCCTCACGCGGAGGTGGAGGGTTAATATCGAATCCATCAGCAAGATAGGAAGTCGCCACTTCTTCTGCCAAGCACAGCCCCAAGTCACTCGCAGTTTCTTGGCTAACCTCAAATCCGCCGACATCGAAAACCAGCTTCACGTAACCATCAGGAGTTTGAGACACAACGCAACCATAAAAATCTGCGGACTCTCTGCTTCTCCAGCAGATAAAATCCCGGTAAACCTCGAGAAACTCTACAGCATCAGACATCAAGCACCTGTATTATTAATGGCTCATCCATATTGAAACGGATGGCCTCACAGAAACTTGAGCTCACTTAAAGAATAAAGTTCAGGAAGTTTGTCGGGCTACACGACACCGCTCTAGATGCGCCATTTCCGCATCCCATTCTCGCAAGAACTTTTCCCAATCGTCGAAGTACGCTCCTTCTACGAACCGAGTTGAGCCTCGACTTGCACAGAGAAATCGCTGGCGCCACGGCTGAGGGATACTTTCATCTCGCACGATTTTACGCCCGTCAGAGCGCGATTCTGAGCGCACAAGCTCCTGCAATTCATTAGTTGGGGGGCTGGAATCGTCATGATCGAGCCCTTCAAGAACTTCCAGGATGGGAGCGGTTCGAGGATCTCCTGGCGCCAGATGGGCCAGCGCCCAGAGTGCTTTTCGGCGTAAAGCTTCCCGTTGATGCAGATCATTGATGGTCATGGCGTTCAGCCGCTAATGAGGTTTGCGCCAGAACCCGTCTGAGCCGCTCAGCATGCTTTCGACGAACTCAATAGACATCTCAAGCTCGCCTTGCATCTCTTTGAACACAGATTCGAGTCCAGGGTGGTTGCCGGAGGCGCGGAGTTCGGAGATGAGGTTGTGAAGCTCGTATCCTTTGGTCATCGGCATTTGGACGTTGCAGTAGAGGCGGCATGAAAGCTTTTGAGAAGTATGCAGAGCGTATCAAGCTCGATGATCTGGAATCTGTGAAGCGTCGACGGATGTGGCCAGCGATGGTGAAGCGGATTCAGGCTGTGTTCGACGAGATTGAGCACTCACCGCTAGCTGGCCATTTTGGCTCTTTCTACCTTCATCCCGTCGCTCCAGACGCTTACCGTCATCTGCCAGAGGGCCAATACCTTGCCCAGTTGCAGTTGACATGTGGTCTCCGGATGCTAGGCCTCGATAACTTGGAAAAAAGCGAAAAGCACCCTCAAGGCGTCGCCAAAACCCTCTTCGAAAAAGATGCTGCACTGTGGCTCAACCAATCTCCTTCGGGGGCTGTCACAGTGTTTATGTCGCCGTACAGCTCTGCAGTGCTGAAGATGACCGAAGATAACATCATCTTGGGAATGTACTCGAGCCCAGAAAAATTGACTGACAAGGTTATCAGGCAGCTGTTCTCCACGTTCTTCAAGTACCTTTCGATCACGAGCGCCCACCACCAGCAAAGTGTGAGGGATTACGCCTGGCGGTTGTGGCTGATGTACAAGGATGCCAGGACGAAAAAACACGAAGGCTTCATCAAAATGGTGGAGAGGCTGCTTCTTGCTGCTGGTGCCGTAGCCTGCATCTGGGTGATTATCCCTTCCGCTGCAAGCCCTGGGGCTAATGCACAAGCGCAGCAGCAACCGGTAAACGTGGGCCTTCAAGGCGCTCAAGCATCAACTCAGCTTGAACGCCTCTGCGCGAATAAATGGCTGGCACTTGCGCAGCCTCGGCAGGAGGATGCCTCTCGCTGCTCCCCCTCTACGCCCGCTCAGATTCCCTACCGATGAACTCATCTCGATAGGGCCCGACCTGACTGTCAGTTGGGACTTTTATAGCCCGGCGCAAGCTTGGCGCTTTTAACACCATAGAGAGCCAAGGGGTCGCTCAACCAGAGCCGATAGGCCTCGTCGGCAAAGCTGTGATCGGTCGAGCAGTCCACGTGGTACTGCTGCAGCACATACCCAGCCATCGCGGCGCGCACCCGCAGCCTAAGCACGCCGTCAGGCATATCGTAGTCCCGCATCATGATTTGAGCGCAGTTTTTATCAGGGTGCGGGACTAGGGGTAGATCCAGCATCCGATTCCACTGGTCATCATTCTTTAGAGTCTCTTTCTCCAAGGGCTTCTGCCCCTGCTGAATCTGAGCAGCGCCGACTCGGGCTAGAACAAAGTCCACGAAATCTTCGCGCTTTCTATCGTAAGCCCGGACATGCCAGCGAAGGCCATCACAGCTAATGGCAAAGGGTACAATTTCACGCTCAGATTCACCCGAGGCCGACGTATAGCTGATTTTCACCACCTGGTTCAGGCTAATCGCGCGCGAGATCGGTGCAAGGATCTCCACCTTAGGCTGGCTGAGCAGCGAAACGGATTCGTTGAGAATGAGCGGCTTCTCACCATCTAGGCTGTACCCGTATCCCTGCGTTAGAGCAGTTAGCACTCGCTCAGGCGGATGCGCTACCAGCGGGGAAAATGTTTCCCGGATCACATAAAGCTTGCTGACGGTGTCGAGCTCAGTGTTGCCTGGAGCTATTTCACGATACTGAGCAAAATCTCGAGTAGCAGCCGCAGCGCCCAAACCGAATCGATCCATCAGATCATTACGCGAGACCACACCCGTGAAATACAGGCGAAAATCGATATAAACCAGGCGCTCACGCTGGGCCTGGCTGTATTCGCTCAATTTACTCATATCCACTCCGTCTTGCCTTTTCACCGTCTTACCTGTCTTGCTGTCCGACCAAGAGCATGGCCGGTCGTTTTATATGGTCGCATCGTAGCACACGATCGCTTGACCTAATCAAATTGATGATGATAGGCTTTGCACATGGTTTCGATAGACCCTTATCTACAGCACCTGACGTGAATCGGAAGGGGCATGGATGGAGGCAATCAGCCAGAAACGAAAAAGCCGATCAAGTTCGCACCTTGACCGGCTTTAAGAAAAAGATATCTGAACTGGTTCCAGATATCTCTCGCGCTTTTGTTCAGAAAGCTCTGTGATGGTAGCCCTTGTGGGCTGCTGACGCAAGGGTAGCGAGTTCTGTGTTCGAGCCGCCTCGATAGGAGACAAGCCATGTCTCAGCTCGAAATGTTCGACAAGCCCGAAGCCGAAGGCGAGGTCATCTACCGCATGACCATCCGCACTCGCAACGGCAAGGTGATACGTCGCGCCAACGGCCAGCCGTTTCGCATCGTAATTCGCCCTAAAGCGGCCAATTGATTTTGATCGCTTAACAGAGCTCAGGGCACATCGGTGCCCTGCCCTCCTCTCGGATGGAGAGTTTTCATGTCATTGATTTTCTACGATCGAGCCGGTGCCCCCATCACGTATACCGATGATGGTGAGCACATCTTCACAATCAGCGGTCGCCCCGTAGCTTACCTATATGATGGCTCCGTTTATTCCTACCAGGGACATCACCTAGGCCTCATGACTGACGGAGTCATACGCGACAACAGTGGCCATGTCGCCTTTTTCACCGATGGTGCAAGACTTGGCGTAACGAGGCCGATGCTTCGACTGATGCCACTTAAGGGGTTGAAGCAACTGAAGCCTCTTAAGCAGTTGCGACAACTCAGGCCGTTGAAACCGTTGAATCGGAGCACCTGGTCTCAGCTCTCCAGTCAGCAATTTTTCTTCTTCTAATCACCAATCAGGTAACTCCCTCACACACGGACGTGTTTGGGTGAGTAACCTTTCAACACCCTTGCTTGGTCATTGAGCAGAATTCCGGGATTCCACCAGTTGGTGGCTTATTTAGAGGTACGTAATGGAAGACCTGGCCACAAAAATAATCCCGCTGGTTCAGACGCTGATCCCAGGCTTCCTTACCGCCATGATTTTCTACTGGCTGGCAGATGTGAAAAAACCTGGCCAGTTCGAACGCACCGTTCAAGCACTGATCGGCACCGGCCTGATCACCATGATGGTCGCAGGCATCAAGGCAGGCCTGGGCTGGGTTGGTGAGCACTACTTCACATTGGGTGAATGGACGATCCAAGTAGAGGGTGTCTGGGGTATCGGCCTGGCGGTGGTGCTGGGCTTGCTTTTAGCCTTCGCGTCGAATCATGACTACCTATACAGGTTCGCCAGATGGCTGACCCTCACCTCCCGCTCCTCGTACCCAGAGTGGATATATGCATTTCGCAAGCGGGAAGGTATGACCGTCGTGCTGACCTTGCTCGATGGTCGCCGGCTGTTCGGGTATCCCGCCGTATGGCCGACCGATCCCAAGGAAGGTCATTTCCTGATCACCCAGCCGTGCTGGATGGACGAAAACAATAAGTGGATAGAGACGCCTGGGATCGAGAGCTATCTCATCGCCAACTGCGACGTCTACCTGATCGAGTTCTTAGAGGAGGTAACCGAAAGTGAGCAACGAGAACCAACCTAGGCAGCATGTACTTGAGCAGCGGATTGCCAACGATGGCATGAACGTCAGCCCTCCGGCACCAACCAATATCCGCCCTAAAGCACCACCACCAGCGCCGCCAAAGGCTCCAAAAAAATAAGAGGTTGATCATGTACGAAGAAAGAGGCATATCGCCCCAACCACGCCGGCCCAGCATTGGACAATCAAGTCCATCTAAGCCATTTGCCCAGCGTCCAGCTACGCCTCCCAAGGCGCCACCACCTCCAAACAAACGGTGATCACCATGACCAATCAAACTGGCGGCAAGATTCACGTTAATGACGGCATAAGCAAGCAAACAACAAGTCAGCGCCCGGCTGCTCCACCAGCTGCTCCGCCACCAGCTCCTCCAAAGCGGTAAGACGATCTCGATGAAGGCAGTCTTGTAATGGTCAGCACTGCAGCGTCCGGTAAGCCCAACACTAATCGAGAGCTCTGCTCCCCTGGAGATTTCCACCCGATGCCGTCAATCACTGGAAATGACATCGAGAGCAGCACGCCCAAAGCCCGCTGGCTCGAGCCGGAGACCCCGAGCAAGACCCCTAAACCGCCTTCCGGTGGTTTTTTTCTGCCTGTAAGTCGGATGTGGAGGTAGAAATGCTTAGCCCCGACCACCTCTATTACTCGATGTCGCATGTTCTCAGTAGAACGTAGAGGTATCAGACAAATGAGCAGTTCAACATCAACACCACCAAAAAAATCATTTAAATCCAATAGGTTAAGCAGCCCGCGACTCTTTTGTGCGCCTCCGCACATCTGACAGATGTCGCCTTGGCACATTCCGCGCGAAACCTATTGCAATCTAGAATTGCATCAATTTGAAACAACCACGCCTAACGCGCTATCACCATGCCACTTTGGTGATAGATACTCTGTCTCCAGGGCGGGCTATAACGACGAAACTATGACGGTCTCATGGGCCTCCTCTCAACGGCAGGTGCAAATATTTGATTCGCGCCGCCTATCTCGATGCCATTGCTAATAGGACATATTAATGGTTAACCGGGCTGCCAACGCGACCATCAAGGGCTACTTTTACCAGTTCGATTTCGCAATTCTTCAGTTGCTGCAAGCAGTCGATGAGGATGCCTGTATAACCGTCGAGGGGGTCGAAGACGTCGACATTGATGACGTATCGAACGAAAAGTACATTCAATGCAAATATTATGCAGCCACGGATTACAACCACTCCGTGATCAAGCCTGCAATCGCAGCAATGATTGTTCACTTCAAGAATGTAGGCTCAACAAAGACACCTCTTCCAAAGTACAAACTTTACGGCCACTACAATAGTGGCCAAGAAAAACTGCCAGAAAGACACTTAATAACCGTAGAATTTATTAAAACTCACTTCCTGACAACAACAAAGAAAGAAGGCCCGGCCGAACTGGTTCATGCGAAGAATAACATCACAGATGCTGAAATACTCCAATTCGCGGGCCAACTTGAAATCGACGTATTTGCTCAAAGCTATGAGAGCCAGTTTGAAAGCATCACCAAATTACTGACCTCTACCATACCAGGCGCCACAAAAGAAGACGCCGAAAACCTTTTTTACCCTGCATCGATCAACAACATCCGAGCCCTAGCAATCGAGCAAAATCAGGCGGCGCGAGAAACCACCAAAAAAAGGTTCCTCAGGGAAATCAACAACAAGAACTTGCTATTTAGCAGCTGGCTTAAGCAATATCAAGGCGCGAAAAAGTATGCCACTCTGGTGCGAGACAAATATTTCAAGCAGAGCGCTGCCACATCAATTGAGAACAAGGCAAGGTTTTTTATTGTAAACCTTCCTCGCAACAGCTTGAACGTGGGAAATGCGCTGGACTTGGCACTGAAATTCAGTAAAAAGTTCTCTAACCGCGCAAGCTCTAGAATCAGAGATAACGACAGATTTTGTCCATACCTTCATCTAGCCAATACAGATGAAGCAGGACATAGAGAACTGAAAAAGTCTTTACGAGACTCGACTATCCTCTTCCTTGATGGACATGACTTCAAGGGATCAGAATTCTACGTGGACTCTATCTTGAAAGGGCCTACTTCTCATACGGAAACACGCCTGAAGCTGATTGACGAACTGACCGACCTCAATAGCACATTGCGTGGAGCGCATCGCCGCCCCATTGAGGTGTTCGAGTTTTACCACGAAACCCCTACAGCCGGCTTGGATCTTCCCCAAGCAGCATTGTACGCAGCAATCAAGGTTGATTCCCTCGAAGACATCAAGGAGATGATCAGATGACAGCAAAACCGCAAGCTGAGGTCATTGCAGTTTACCCTAACAAAGTTCGAATCTGCGTAGATGACCTAGGCAGTTTTACCGATGGCCATCCGTTGTTGCGTGTTGGCTCCTACCTGAGAGTGACAGACCATGAGGATTGCGTTCTCATTGCCATCATCGAGAGCTTTCTGATTGAAGTAGACCATAAATCGGATCGCCGGCATGTCATCGAAGCTTTACCGCTGGGGGTAATCAAGGATGGAAAATTCATTCGAGGTGGAGATGCTCTGACTATACCTCCAACCGGGGTAGAGCCTGCCACACTAAACGACATCAAAAAAATCTTTGAGGATTCCGTACCCGAACACAAGAAACTCGAGTTCTCAGCGTTGCTCGCAGATCCTGAGATCAGGGTACCTGTTGACGGAAACAAGTTCTTCAACAAGCATATTGCCGTTGTGGGCTCAACTGGTGCGGGCAAGTCGAATACCGTCACCCGAATCATTCAAACTTCTACAGCAAAAACCGCAAGCAACTCTCCCAACAACTCTCATGCTATTATTTTTGACATTCACTCCGAGTACAAAACAGCTTTCCCTGATGCCAACCATATCGACATCAATAGCTTGAACCTCCCCTACTGGTTACTCAACAGTGAGGAATTAGAAGAGGTACTCCTCGACACCGGAGAACGCGACAACTACAACCAGTCCTCTGTTTTCCGATACCTAGTAACGGAAAATAAAAAGAAGCACAACAAGGCTTTCGCTAAGATCTTCTACGATAGCCCCGTCTTCTTTGATATCCATGAAGTCATGAACGCGCTCTACAACATCAAGAATGAAACAACAAACGCAAAGAACTCCAACCTCTACATGATCAACGATGGCAGTTACCAGCTATTGAGTGAGGGCAAGACCGACCCAACTACAGGCATTCTACTCAACGATGACCAACGCCTCCTGAAATATTTTGAAGAAAAACTAGAATTCCACTCAACAAAACCTCAAAGCATTACCAATGGTAGTTATGCTGATGGATCCCTGGATAAATTTTTCACACGCTTTGAGTCTAAGGTTTCTCAGGAGAGGTTGCGATTCCTGTTTGGCCCTGACGCTAAGGCTGCCTCGCTTGAGGGCACCCTCCGTAACCTAATAGGTTACATGCCAGGTAAAACCGCTAACGTAACCGTCCTCGACCTGAGCGGAATTCCGTTTGAGGTACTGAGCATCACCGTGTCGCTTATCTCCCGGCTGATCTTTGAACATGGCTACCACTATAAGGTATACCGGACGAAAAACGGGGAAACCATCAATAACGATGCCCCTATCCTGCTGGTGTATGAAGAGGCTCATAAATACGTACCCACCAGTGAGCTCACAAAGTACCGAGCAGCAAAACAGTCTATCGAACGGATCGCAAAAGAAGGTCGTAAATACGGTGTTACGTTGCTGCTTTCCAGTCAGCGTCCATCCGAGATCTCAGAAACCATCTTCTCCCAATGCAACAACTTTGTCGCAATGCGCCTTACGAACCCAAGCGATCAGAATTATGTTCGCAGACTGCTGCCGGACACGTTGGGCAAGCTAATTGAGAAAATGCCAAACCTGGGCGCCGGTGAAGCGCTCTTAATCGGCGATTCACTGGTGATGCCATCTCTGGTAAAGATCGACGTCTGCGATCCAGCGCCATCGTCTGCCGACATCCCATATTGGGAGTTGTGGAAGGACGAATGGAAAGATCTCAGCTTCGATGACATTACAACTGAGTGGCTGAAATAAACGCTGCTGCTCATCTTGAGAACCGAGGAGCACGAACGGCCCGGCCTAGCTTCAGGTAGGCAATCGCCGGGTCGGTCGCCGATCATTGAAGCCATGCCACCAATCCGCACACCGCTGACCAGCTCCTCTGTCACTGACAGAAACAGAAGGCTGTACTGGAGGCGCTCGAGGACGAGATCGCCTTGGTTGATTCAGGATATTGGGGATGATGTTTGCTTCTGAGCCTGGAGATGAGCCGATGCCGATGGACGAAATTGCGAAGTGCTTAGCAGACGCAAATCACGTCGTGGTTTTCACAGGTGCGGGGGCTTCAGCAGAGAGCGGTATTCCAACATTTCGAGAAGCACTGACGGGACTATGGGAGCGGTTCGACCCATCAAGGTTGGCTAACCCAGAGGCTTATCTTGCTGACCCAAGCCTGTGCTGGGGCTGGTATGAATGGCGCCGCCGAAAGGTAGTCCACCCGTTCGAGGAACTGGCGCTCTTCACCATAGAAAAATGCGGAGGGCTCATGAACTGCCAGGTGATTGGTGTCCTGCTCCCATTCGCCGTACCAAGCGTCTGGTGTGTCGACATAGATGCTAGGTCGGCCAGGGAATTGATCTCCTGTGATGTCGACGATCAGTCCATCGATTTCAAGCCAGGCATGTGAAGCACCCTCCTTCATTCCACAAACGTAGAAGAAGTCTCCGAGCCCCAGGGTGTTGAAATAATCGCCCATGAGCTCAGAAATGATTCCACAGCATCCGCGATTCATCATCTTCATGAGATGAAAATGCGCGCTCGGCCCTGAATCTAATAATTTCCGCAAAATTATGCTCTCTCATCATTTCCCACACAGCGCTTTTCCGTGAAATACAAACTTAACGGATTATTTCGAGCAAAACTTTAGCGCTGCGCAAAGTATTTTTCAGGCAGATGTCTTTTTTAACCCACCACTCAAGTTTCGAATTTCGCCTCCGTTTAAATAGTCATGCGACTTATTTTCTGAGGAATATCGAGACCATGAGTACAAAGCTGCCCCCGAACAGATTTTTCACGTTCAAACATGGTTCGCCCGAGGGTGACTTGGACGAATTTAGGCTCGCCATCTTCACTTGGCCAGGCACCCCCGAAGGTGAGTTGATAGACGATGACAACAGTTACGCAGTTCTCTTGGACACAGAATCCAACGGCGTAATTTCAGTCAAAATCGATGAATGGCGCTTTAGGTTCACGCCTCAGCAGGCGACGGCGCTAGCCTCGGCACTCACTGAACTATCAAGAGATGAAGGATGAGTCCCGCCTCCCCTGAGTGGAAACGGCGCAGTGAGACGGCAGATCTTCATCATGGATGATGTGAGCTTTCGAAAAAATGTTCCTATCGAGCTCAAGATTTTTCAGAACGAACCGTTTGTCATATCTATGACATCCGAGAAACCAGCTTTGAACCTACCAACGATCGCATTTGCACACTGCCTGAAAGGCGCTGTGTCGTTTGCCGAGACCATCCAAGGTCATCGTCAACGCAGGACGTGGGATCGTTTAGTCAGCTACATTGAGTCCTCTGACTCCCTTTCGGGCTTTGACAGGGCTGCAGCCTTCGCTGAGGGCTATGCGCAAGCGCTCATCGACGGTGAGCAGATCGAAATCTCCACAGAGCGTGACTTACTGATCATCTCAATCGTTGACGAGTGGCGGCGGCATTTCATCCGCTCAGATGTTTCGTCCACCTTTAGAACTCCCCTCCTCCAAGGACATTCATGACTTCCAAATTTCAGCGCTACGCGGATGACGAAATTTCAGATCCAAGCCTGCGAATGCCTCGTCAAATTTTGGCAACCAGCACCAACCAATATCCGATTGATATCTTGGTTTCTCGTTGGGAAAAACACCTGGTAGAGCCATCTGCTGCTCACGAGAAGTATCCTTGGGCTTCGGGGTTCGTAATGGGCATTCCTATTCCGTCTTGGCATCGCCCAGTGGTGTGGAATGTAGGTCAGAAGACTCGGTTCATCGTTGCTGTGTGGTCTGGAGGGGATCTTGGAAGCTATCTCACTAATGATTGGTGCGACTCGGCCGTCGGGCGAGCAACGGCGGAGAACAGCGATATTTTGATCGATGGCTTGCAGCGGTTGCATAGCCTAGAGGAGTACCTTCTTGATCGCTTGGCAGTCCCAGATGCTCAAGGGCAACCTAGGGTTTGGTCTGAGATTGGCAACGGCGAACGCAAGCGGTTCTTGTCGACAGTCTTTACGCACGCACATGTATCGTCTGATGACGAAGTGTTGTTGCGAAAAACTTATGATCTTTACGCCATGGGTGTAGCTTCTCGTACGAACGATCAGCGCGCGGTTCGATAACCGTTAGATCCTATTTTTGGGGCATGCCCCTCTGGGGATGGCTGTCGTAAACCAACCCGGTCAATCGACGGGTCTTGGCCCTGCGGGCTTCCATCCTCATGCCTTCGACCTTCCTGGTCTGCGCGCTCCGCTCGCACGATGACCTAAGTCACTTCTCGGCTTGGACATTACCTGAAGCTCCCACATACTGCTTCCATCCAATCAGTGGTGGAGTTAGCCCGATGTTATGGTCATTTTGGAAAGACAAACGTCCTGAATGGGTTCAAGCAGAAGAGCGAGCGTTCATCAAGGCAGCCAACAGCCTGAAGACACTGCAGACGACACCACGAGGTGGCGTGAGGATTGACCCTGAGGAGATCAGGGATCAGATCCTTGAGGCCCGAGAGTTATACAAAGACTTGGTTCAAAAATAACGGTATTGAGCAGGCAACCTGTTTGCAGCCACAGCTCTTTAACATGGTTTCAAAACTACAACACAAAGGTGTCCACAGAAGCTCGACTTACTGACACCATGGGCCCCAGGTAGGCGCGTTCTCAACGATATCGATTGAGGTACTGAGCTCGTATTGCATGCGCTCAAAGACTCTGTTGAGAGCCGGGTAAGCATTTGACTCTCTCAGGATACTCACCAACTGCAGCAGTTCCCGGCCTTGCGCCAAGGGCATTTGAACGTCGCAATAGACTGTGTCGTCATCGTCTGCCTTACCCATCTGCCTCTCCACGTAAATTGTGGTTGTTGCGTGCCCTTCGGGAGCGGCTGTCGTGAACCGGGTTTAAGTCTCGGCCCTACGCGGTTTCATCCTCGTGCCTGTGCGCTCCGCTTACATGCGAGCGCATAAATCAACGGTTGAACCTTAGCTTTGTCATGGATGAGGAAGTGACGCTAGATGCTTCCCGCCTCCCCCACTGACTCGTGAATCGATATTCAGGTGGTAAAGCCGTACCACTGATTGCGCAAGGTGTAACGCAGCCACGTGTTTTCCTTAGCATGCACCCAATACCCAACCCACTTATTATCGAGGTCAAACTGATTCCAATGGTTCGCCTTTGCCGAGATCAGCACCCCACTGAACTCGGCATTGACGTCGTACATCAGCACAACACGGTCGTTTGCTCGGGCGGTGAACCCATCTTGCACAAGGTCGAGATTCCATAGATACAACCCTTCAATGTTGGACGATACGTTCGGGTTCAACGAACTGCTGACCTTGGGATTAAGACGTGACGAGACCCTAGGATTGAGGCTTGAGGCAACCTTGTAGTTAAGACTCGTAGCGATCAGCGGGTTGTTGCTAGTAGCAACATGAGGATTCAGGCTGGTGGCCACGAACGGGTTTTTGCTCGTCGCTACGTTTGGATTCAGCGACGTAGCCACCGTAGGGTTCAGCGAGGTTGCTATGAACGGATTTTTCGAAGTGGAGATGGATGGATTTCGACTTGATGGAACCTTCACTGGTTGCTCCTTTCGCTCTAATTGGCCGCAGACTGCATTTAGTCCGTCTCCTTGCTTCTTAGAGAATAGACGGCCTGACGTTGTCTATCCAGCCGTCTAGACACGGGCATAACACCCCGGCACCACGCGCGAAAATTAGTAGATGACTAACTTATCGCCAGGCCATCCGTAGATTGGCGTGACGAATAGGCAAAACGATCAAAGCCGACTGGTTTCGTTTATGATTTTATCCGATTGTCCTGACGAGCCTGTGCCTGGACTTACAGCAAGGAAGGTTTGCCAGGTGCTCCGCGATGCCATCTTCGGGCGGCGCCGGATGGTTACCCTGGTGGACGAGAGGCATTGATCGCATGGATTCGCGATCAACTCGATGCCGGCGAAAGCGATGTCACAGACCCAAGGCCTGCTTGATGCCCGACTTATCGCATCGTTGTTTTTGATGCCCAAGATCTGCTTTTTTTGGGAAACCCGCCCAAAAAGGCCTTTTTTCTTCGGCCTATGCTTACCTCTCACATGACGAGGTACTGAAGATGTTTGATTTTCTAAAAAAGAGACGCGAGGCCGAACAGCAGCGCAAAATCGAACGAGTCTTGGATGCCCAGGAAGCGTTTTTGGCTCTGTATGAGACGTCCACGCCGGTCACCCTGCAGGAGGAACTCAACGCCGTTGCTAAAAGTTTTGAGCAAGGACGGCGCGATGATCGAGGGTGATTTGGAGTGAAATAGTAAGACCAGTTTTGGCATTCACGGGCCGCTCGAGGGGGTAATGAGGAGTAAATTAGGGGTAATTCGCATACCTCTCATTGCCCCCTGAAAAACTCTAAATAATCGGTCAACCTTCTGATATACAAGGTGTTTTTAGTATCCTGATACTATAGGTCTCTCTAGAAGCGACCCTGCGCCTTGAAGTACAAAGGAGCCAACGTAGAGAAACCAGGGTTAGCAACCATGTTGGAATTAGCTAAAGAGATCGTGAGTAGCGGGCCTTCGGGAGTTATCGCCTTGCTGGCATTTGCAGCATTCGGCGTAGCTTGGAAAGCTCTATCAGTGCTGGAATCAGTGAAAAAGAAGGACAAGGAATGAGGCCATGGTCGAAAGTGCCGGCATGGTGGTCTGATGAGATTGCGCTCCTTCGAGGAGGGGCTCATGCAGGTCGGTCTCAGGCGATGCTTCGTGTCGTCTTCGCCCTGGCAACGATGACCCCCACGGCGAAGACATACACAGTTGTCTCCTCTGTCAGCGAGCTGATGGAGCGCACAGGATTAAGTCGGCCAATGGTTCGCCAGGCCTTGGTTGACGTGGAAGCGCGGGGGTGGATTCGACACAAGCCTGGTGGAGGCAAGCTCAAGTCCGAGTACACGCTGGTATGCCCACATTTCGAGGCAGAAAAGGACGGCTACTACTACAAAATCCCAAACAACGAGGTTGTTAAGAACCTTCCGAAGATCTCTCGCCGAGGGGAAAAGGCGCTTGCGGCGCTTAAGATCTACGCCGTGCTACTGATCGTCCGACCGAATCAAGCAAGGATCTCGAGCATCAATGTCGAGAACTTGAGAAATAGGGCTGCTGTACAGTGGACTTCTCTAAGAGACGGCTTATCGATCCTCGCTACGCACGGCATGATCGTTGTCGATAAAGCCCCTGGTGATGATGGTGAGTACGTGAAAAACCAATACGTGATCAAGGGTGACATTGTCAGAGAAATCCCGGCGTGATCCATGGCCGCGCTTGGTAAGTATTGTCGCCGGATGTCGTGTGGAGACGTGAGATGACGGCCTCCAGAACGATGTGCCAAGCTGATCTACAATTTGACCACATAGCAATCCGGCTATGTAATCAAAGGAGGCCAAATGAGTTCTATCGACGCTACTTGCAGTTGTCATCCAGACTTCCTGATAAAGCAGTTTTGCATAGCTTGCGATGGTAGCAAGGTACGCAATAAAGATCGCGAAGCTACTATCTTCCGTAATCGAGACAGAAAGCTTCCAACACAAGTTGAATATTTAGAGTTTGATGGAGGTCACTGCAAGAAAAAGTATAAATCATTAACCGAGGATTGGCGGTGCCCGTGCTGTAACCGTACAAAATTCGAGTTGCTCCGCTGGGCTATGCGATTTCCTAAAAGCCCATCACGTTTTGAAGGCTGGGTTGTTGGTCTTCATACACATCACGATCATGCCAGCGACGCCTATGGCGGTATGTATACCTTGCAAGGAGCTGCAGCCGCAAGATTCGCCCCCGTAATAATATGCGAGCAGTGTAATTCCGCAGACTCCTCTGCAAAGAAAAAACTTGGCCTACCAGAGAGCTTTACATTTACTCCGATTGAGATTAAAAGCTTTATATTTCCCACCGCGCACGGCTGGCACATTATTAACTACAAGGTTGCGCAGGACGCGTATCGCAAATTCGTAACGTCGGGGACTTTACCAAAATTCTTCTGAATCGAGTTTGGATGGAACTTAAATATTTTTAAAAATTCTAAATTTAATGGTCAATTCGCTGATGACAACACTAAATCAAGAAAAACTATGAGAAAACATAACGTCCAAAATTTTCACCTTTATCATCGGCCTTCTTAATACCATTCTTCTGGCCGTTAACATCACTGTAGCCATCGTTCCACCTACCGCACCCTCAACTCAACCAATCCCGATCATCCTGATCACCTACCGCCACTGTTAATACGACTCCACCCCCGGCTCAACTGGGGGGCTAGGTTCCGACATTGCGCTTGATCCGCAGGAAGAAGGGAACATCTGCTGGTAATGCTTGAATGCAGGCCACGCATTCCTCAGCTTTTGCTAACCTAAGCTGATTGTGAAATCACCAGGCAGGGAGATCGATTTGAGCACCGAAGCGACAGGGGATACCGGATTTAGCATCCATGGATTTGTGACTAGCGATATACAGGAAACGATTGATCATGTTACTGGAGAAAATCCAGAGTGGTTTTCTCTGCTCAGGGATATCAATCAGCTCCTGCAGAAAATAGTTATTTCAGGATTTGAAAAGCATCATGGTAATACCATGGATGTGAAGGTGCTCACAATGTTCTCTGCCCTGAGGTCACTGAGCAATTTTCAGTCGGCTATTATGAACCTTGAAAGAGGCATGGTAGTAGAAGCAAGGATCATGGCTCGGTGTCTTTATGAAAACTCATTTTGTATCGGCGCCTTGGTAGACAATCCTGATACATTTATCCCATTACTAAAACACGACAGCGTAGCTGCAAAGCGGGGTCAGGCTGTAGCATTGAAAGAAGGCAGCCACTCTTTAACTGCCGACGTTGAAGCAGCTATGGATGAGCGGATATCTGGAGACAAGGGAAAGCACTTGAAGTGGAAAGATATTGCCGAAATGTCTTCTCTCTCTAGTAATTACCTTATGTACAAGCATCTTTCTGACGATGCTATGCACTACTCAGCCTCTTCGCTAAAACGCTATATAGTCTCCGACAAAGAAAGCAACACTTGGAGTGGCTATAGGTTTGGGCCCGCTACAAAATATGAGGTGATTCGTGCAGCTAACTTTTGTGTATCACCTACCCTGGCAATCATGATTGGCTTTCTCGAGGCAACAGACGATACATCATATGATAGAGAGGTAAACCTGGTGCTGGACAGATTTACCTCTATCACCTCAAAGGGCTTGTGAAATTTAATCCTGCATATCTGATTCGAATGCTGTGATAAAGATTCTTTTCCCTTCAGGTGTTCTCATGACGATGCCGCCATTTCGTAGCACCTTGGCATCGTCAATTTTCTTTAGCAACTCTTCTCTTTTATCTTTGTTGGTTTTATATATTGTACCAACTGACTTTCGATATATGGCATCGTACATATCATTCATTAGCTCTACATGCTCACCAAGAATGACTTTTAGATCTACTTCGGTATATTGTAGGGTAGTATTGTTGTAGTAATCACAGCGCATACCTGAAAGGGTAAATCGAACTGGAACAAAGCTTTCAGTGTTTCCAGCCTCGCGATTAGCATAATCAACACTGTGCGCGCCAAGCTTATTCCTGACTTCACGCACTTGAAGGCTTGCCACTGTGCTCTCAATGTCGCGAAGGTTCGGGACGTTTGCAATCCGGTGTAGGTTGAGCAGAGCTTGTTGCTGAATGTAAGTGGCATTCACGACGCCATACAAACGGATGTATTTTTCCCCGAAGTCATCGTACTTCGTCGGGCCATCAAGGCCATACTTGCAAAAATGCTCAATGCCTAAAAGGCTGTCGTTGATAATGTCCATCGATGAGCAAATAAAGCCCCAGTCTTCAGCCTTTGTAAGCTTGAGCGCTGACTGAATAAAGACCTCGAAGTCGCCGTGGTTAGGCGTGTGCCGCATCGCTTTTTCGTTGATCAGTTCGCGGTATGCTTCGTTGTAGTGATGTAGCGCTTTGAAGAGTTGTTCGATCATCAAATTGGGACTCCCTCTGGACTGTTCAGACTACACCAGGGCATCGAGGACACCAATGTGGCGTCAGGTATCCTGTCCCCTCTCACGACCCGGCTAAGCCCAAATGAGCGAACCACACAACTGCAGTAAATACTTCCCCTCGTGATTCGTGCCGTCGAGCGCGCAGGTTTACTCCTGGAATGAGAGGTTTGCAGGCCTGGTGGGCCAAGGGAATCTGGCGACGAAGCCGATATCGACGTCGAGCTCGAAGAACTCTTACGACCTGAGCTGTTGAGGGTGCGTGGTTGCGATTGGTGGGGAGAGGAAACCTGTCATTTACTCACTGGAAACGACTGGTGATGGGTGGTCGACCCCAACGACGGCACCAGCGATTTCCTTAACGGTCTAAAGGGATCTGCGATCGCGGTAGGGTTGCTTTACAGCAACCAGCCAGTCTTGGTGTAGTGCACGCTCCGGTTACTCCTGACGGCATCTCTGATTGCCTGGCGTGGGCCCAGGGCATGGATCACCTATTCCGAAACGGCGTGCCCACGTTCGTAGACCTTATAAATCAGCAGCTTCTAAGCAAAGCCTTGTGATGGTAGAGCAGGCGTTCAGACGTGGGGCGAGCTCTATGCAGGGATGTTCATGGTCGATGTCGAGGGATGGAGCATTATGATCTTCGACGACTGTGATGAGCTCGACTACTGCGAAGCGTGTGTGAGCCCGGATGCACGCCGCTGGTCATTCAACTCCAGAGATCGGTTTGGCACAAATCCCATTGCGCTGCTATCTGTGTGGGAGCATCAGACGCTTGAGAACCTGCTGAATGCGCTCTGAAAACCATATCCAATGGTGAACGCCTTGATGGGTTAGCTGTAGTGAACCAAGCTATGTCTTGACCCGAGAAGCTTCAACATCCACGCCTTCGGCTTCGCCGGCCTGGCTCACATGGAATAGAGAGGGAATTCATGACCTGTATCTTGGTTGCCCATATAGGTGATGAGGTCATCATCGCGGCTGACAAACGTGTCACCCAAATCACCGAGTACGGCGTAAGAATCCCTTGCGGTGACAACGAAGAGAAGATCGTCAGGACAGCGGTTGGCGTCATCACTGGCGCAGGCTCAGTAGCTATGCTGGATTCTGTCAAATCGCTCGTCAGAGATCATGGTTTCGACAGTCCTGACGAAGTATTGAGATTGATCCTGCATATCCGCGACTCATTCTCAGAGGTACATGCCAAAAGCCCTCGCCTAGCAGCCGACCTGGCCGAGACATCATGGATGTTCACGTACCCGACCGTGGTAAATGATCAGGCGGTTACCCGGTTCGTCTACTTCCACCAGCATCACAGCGCCGAATCCTTATGCGGCCTAACCGAGGGTAGAGTGATGTGCTTCCCTGGTGGCTTCTCCTTGGAGCAAGCTCAGGCGTTGCAGGCTAGGCTGCAGGCCGTGGTTACTGAAGCCCTCGAGTCTTTGCCGGCAAGCCAGGTAAGGCAGTCTGTAGTGTCGTGCATGCTCACGTTGATTAGTGAGACTGCTGCCATCAGCGAAACTGTTTCAAGCACCTGTGATATTGCGATTATAGACGGTAGGCAGGTAAATATCGCTCTGTCCGTCACGGAGAGCGATGACGTTCTGGAATTCATTCCGATGGCCCACCTAGCAGCTTCGTCAGCCGTGCTGGCCCTGTGAGAGGAACTGAATAATTTGTAAAAATTGCACGTCTCAATCGCCTGGTTACAAAACCACTCAGAGGAGAATTTAGTTGGAAACGCTCACCAACCACAGAGTATATGAAGAGCTTTTCAAAGCGGAAAAAATGCCTACCTCATGCCTGCTTTGCGAAACAGGAGAGCTAGACGAACTCGGTCACATCATCCCCAAGTTTGTAATGCGCTGGCTAAAGCGAGCCAGCAAGCTTAATAGCTTCTACTTCAACAATGATCGTGACAAGATGGTGGCCGACACCCCGGCCTTCAAGATGATGTGTAACACTTGCGAGGATAAATTCTCAAAACTCGAAAAACATTTCACAGACGATATTTTCAAAAAGTATTATCGAGGTAATACGCCAAACCCAATACATGACGAAGTTTATAACTTCGCAATCTCCATCGCATGGCGATTAATCGTGTCGACAGAGCGTCTAAAAGACACTCAACCACAAGAGAAGGCCTTCGAAGCGATCTACTCACTTTCAGAATCGCTGATGCGAGACTACCTAAACAACAAAGCCGAGAGCTGCTACCACTCAGTCTACGCATTACCTATTGAAAACCTAATCAAAAACATTCCAGAAAACCTAATAGACGATAACGCGCTAAAATACTCAATTAGACAGGGATTGAAAGCCCATTTCATCGCTGATGAGAAAGAAAAAATAGCCCTATCCCTACACCACCTCCCCATCATCCACTTCAAAATTGGCTGCTATTACTTCTTTATTTTCCAAGACAACTATTTCGCAGGATCCGAGTTTAAAATATGCTCAAGCAAGGTTTCCAAATTCAAGGAACTACATGTTCTTGACTACTCCCCAGACCTACTAGGCTTTATGGAATGGCTCATGGATGGCCGCTTTTTCGAAATCAACACCAACGATATTGATCCTAAAAGCTATACACATAGAAATGCCCGAACCCTATGGGATCTCACATTTGGTGGCAAAAGAGCCATGAGTGATCCTGAATAAGCTGGCCATACATCTCCGAGATCACGAGAGTAACCTCTCCCAATCGCAGAAGGGCTGCAGCAGGAACACGCTGCGCGCCTTACGGGCCAACTGTCGCGAACAAGCCGGAACTAAGGCGGCGCCCCAGCCCTATGGCTCCGATCCTAGCACCTCCGCATCCCTGGCTGAGCGCTCCTATTGGCCTGGGATACGCCTGTCATTACTCAATCTATCCCGCTGTACCTCGATGAGGATATCGATTTCAGTCCTTGCCTTGCCCCACTCCTCATCATTTTTCGGTTCAGTGAATAGATGACTTGGCCGGACGGATACGCTCGAACCATGATCTCGCGACACTAACCCTTGCTGAGCTCGCTCGTGATGAGGTGACCCAGGCTGCCGGGAGGCTAGAGGCTGAAGGTGTGCGAGCTCACCTGTTCGATGATTTCGGTGAGAAGAACACCCCAGACTCTGTGTTCCCGAACAATTGGTTCTCCACTCACCCTGATGGGCATGTCGCGATCTACTCGATGTATTCGCCAAACCGTCGTTGAGAGAGGCGTCCAGACGTAATCGAGATGCTCAAACAGGAGTATCGGGTTCAGGACGAGATTGACTATTCTGGACTTGAGCAAGACGAGTTGCTCCTCGAAGGCACCGGGGTCATGGTATTCGACCACATGTCTCGCGTGGCCTATGCGGCGCGTTCGAATAGAGCAAATCCGATTGCCTTGGAGCGAGCCAGTACACACTTCAATTTCGAGCCAATGGTGTTCGATACGGCGGATGAGAAGGGAGTGCCGATTTACTACGCCAACGTTTTGATGTGTGTGGCGACTGAGTTCGCGCTGGTTGGTTTTGGCACATTCACTAACATGGCTAGAGCTGAAGAGGTCGTATGCGCCTAATCGAATCAGGTCGAGATATTATCGACCTGACCAACCAGCAAATCAATGAGTTTGCCGGCAATGCAATCGAGCTGTCCGGGAGAGACGGTCGAATCCTGGCCCTCTCTCGCCGAGCCTTTAGCAGTCTGACCAAGGAGCAGTGTCAACGCATCGAGCGTTCAGTAAGATTGGTGCCGTTGGATGTTCCAACTATCGAGATAGCCGGTGGCTCTGTCCGTTGCATGATTGCTGGAATCCATATTTCTCCTCGGAAGTGATCCTTCGATAAGAAAATCCCGATCCTCGGGCGGTGGGGATTTTTCTACATTACCTTGAGACAGTGTTTGTCGAATTGTGCTGAAGCATCTTTGACGTGCACTAAAACTGCTAAAATTATTACGAGGTGAATTTTAGTTTAGATTTGGGAACTCTCCAAAAAAAGGCGGAACGATTCGATAAAAATCGTCTCGGCAGCGCTCATCCGCTGTTCTCGATTCCACATAAAAAAAACGTCTACATCGACAACGCCATCTGCTGGCGGTAGCCGCCAAATTAGTCCGTTGTGAAGGTCGATATCAACTAAGTGTTCGGGCAGACACCCTATCCCATAGCCCGCGATTATCAAGCGTCTAATTTCCTCAAAGCTTGATGACGAGGCGACTATCTTTCCGGTAAAACCCTGCTGATCTCGAAACACGGTAAGTGGTGACAAATTACCGCCAATTTGATCACTGGTAAAGCTGACAAAGTTTTCACCTTTAAGCGCTTCCAGTGGCAGCCTGCGGTGACCAAACAGCCTATGGCGTTTCCCACAGAAAAATGCGTAGCGCTGGCGTAAAAGGCGCAAACGCTCGAGCTTGGTTTGAGGAAACCGACACAACCCCAGGCCTACAGTTGCGGTTTTCTGATTCAAAGAGCTCTGAATATCTGAGCTGCGCATCACGTCGACTTCTATCTCAACTCTTGGATGATCGAGGTGGAACTGAACTAAAAAATCATCGTACAAAGTGGATTGGACTTGGCTGATTGTCAAAATTCTAACTTTTCCAACAATGTCGTCTTGTGGGTTTCGAATCGTCATGACGAGTCGCGAAAAATTGCCATAAATCTCTTCAGCAATGCGCAACACCTCCTCACCTGCTGGCGACAAATCGAATCGGGGGCCCCGGCGCAAAATCAATGCGCAATCCATTTGCTCCTCTAGACGCTTTAGAGACTGACTCACTGCGGACTGCGTAATGAACAGGCGAGCAGCAGCGCGGCTGATACTTTTTTCCTGACCAATTGCTAAGTAAGTCCTCAGCAGATTCCAGTCCAGTCGGTCAATGACGGAGCGTCTGCTTTGAGGGTTTTGGGCATTTACCTGCATGTCCTTGTTATCCATTTTTCACCATTAGTAGGTGGGCTAATAATCAAATTAAGTATTAGCAAATTGATTAATCATTAAGGCTAAGCGATAAATCCGCCAAGCGCCACAGAGCGCTCCTTGATCATTCTTAGATCTCTGCCATAAAAGCCAATCCTGAGGGTCTTGTATGCAAACCTCCCCCAACCAAGCACGCCGTGCGGCAGCCGCAGCGTTTGTGGGCACTACCATTGAATTCTATGACTTCTATATCTACGCCACCGCTGCCGCACTGATTCTGGGGCAAGTGTTCTTCCCCAGTACAAATCCAGCCCTGAGCACACTGGCTGCTTTTGGTACATTCGCGGTGGGCTTCATCGCTCGACCCATGGCTGGGATGGTGTTCGGTCACCTGGGGGATCGCCTAGGGCGAAAAAAAATGCTGTTGTTCACTATGGTTTTGATGGGCATTGCAACCACTGGTATCGGTTTGCTACCAAGCTACGCCAGTGTCGGAATCTGGGCCCCTATCGGCCTAGTGATACTCAGGATCCTGCAAGGGATTTCTGTTGGCGGTGAGTGGGGCGGTGCGGTACTGATGGCGAGCGAACACGCCCCGGCAGGCCGCAAGACTTTCTATGCCTCCTTTGCACAACTGGGCAGTCCTGCAGGCCTTTTGCTTGCGTTGATTGCCTTCCGTGCAGTGACTTCATTGGAACCTGAAGAGTTCGCCGACTGGGGCTGGCGTTTACCGTTCTTGGCAAGTGGCGTATTAATGCTTATTGGCTTGGCGATTCGCTTTGGAGTGGACGAGTCCCCTGAATTTAAGGCTGTTGCTGAAAAAGGTGAAACCGCTAAGTACCCCGTGCTTGAAGTTTTACGAACCTGCTGGCGGCAAATTTTCTTCGCAGCGTGCGCTGTCACGATTGGTTCCGCGGGATTTTTCTTCACTAATACCTTCATGATCACCTATGTAACGCAATATCAAGGCATTTCGCGGGCAACAATTCTCGATTGTCTATTCATTGTCACAATACTTCAGTTTATTTCCCAACCGATAAGCGCATTGCTCGCTGAACGCATCGGCGAAGGACGTTTCTTGAAACTTGCAGCGCTTCTTTCGATGGCCATGCCTTATCCAATGTTTGTGCTTGTAACTACCCAAAACCTTGTGTTGATGACCCTAGGCATTGCGATGGCAGTGGTTACATTGTCTGCGCTCTACGCGGTAATTGCTGGCTATATGGCCCAGGCTTTCCCACCACACTTGAGATACAGCGGCATTTCCATTGCCTACCAGTTGATCAGCGCCATTGCCGGTGGTAGCACACCCATAATCGGTACTCTTCTTGCCACTCATTACGCAGGACAATGGCTCCCGCTGGCGATTTTTTTCAGTTTGCTGGCAGGCCTGTCCTTGTTCGGCATTTGCGGGTTAGCTCGGCTTCGCGGCGAAACCGCCGCAGTTGCGCAGCCAGTACCTTAAATCAGGAGCTAACATGTATAAGCCCGCTACTATCGATTCTTTGGAATGGCAAGCACGTTGCGACTTAGCAGCACTGTATCGGCTGATTGCTCATTTCCGTATGACAGACCTGATCGACACACATATAACACTGCGCATACCAGGGCCAGAGCATCACTTCTTGATCAACCAATACGGCGTAATTTTCGACCGTATGAAAGCCAGCGACTTGGTGCGCATAGATCAGTATGGACGGATAGTCAACGGTGACATCAAGGGCAGCCGAGTGAACGCAGCTGGTTTCATCATTCACTCAGCCATTCATATGGCACGGCCTGACCTAAATTGTGTGATCCATACGCACACCGCAGCAGGCATGGCAGTAGCCGCGCAGGAGCATGGGTTATTACCAATTACACAGCATGCCTTGAAGTATTACGGCAGGCTTGCTTATCACACGTACGAAGGGATCGCACTGTCGTTAGACGAGCGCGACCGTCTGATCGCTGATCTCGGCACGCACAACGCGATGATCCTTCGCAATCATGGTTTGCTCGCTGCTGGCGGGGATGTCGCTCAAGCATTCCACGAGATTCATTTTCTTGAACGCGCCTGCCAAGCTCAAGTGCAGGCGCTTTCAGGCAACACTGCCTTGGTGCAGCCCAGTGAAGAGGTATGCCGCTTGACTGCACTGCAATTCAACCGAGATGAGTCTAAAGAAATTGTGCAGTTGACTTGGCAGGCCGTATTGACACTTATCGAAGACCAACGAGAGTCTTATTGCTCATGACGACCATCGTGCTTATTAGCAGTGATGAGCTATTGCTAAAACAATTGCAGACCGCATTCGCTGAACACGCACCCGGTGTGAATGCGGTGCTTGTGGACGATCCTGCAGCGCAAGAGGCCGAAGTGGCAGCGTGCTGGTATCCGCCCGCTGGCAGCCTAGCGAGATTTCCAAGGCTGCGTTTGGTTCACTCAGTGGCTGCGGGAGTCGATCATTTGAGCACCGATCCCACTTGCCCAGTCGTTCCAGTCTGTCGCGTCGTTGATCCTGGCCATCGTCTGGGCATGATCGAGTATGTTCGTTGGGCAGTCCTGTATTACCACCGCGATTTTGATCGGGTCATCGCCCAGCAGCCATTAACCCTGTGGAAGCGTCATCCACAGCGGGCCGCTGGCCAGTTCAAAGTCGGCGTTATGGGCTTGGGCTCCTTGGGCGCGGCAATAGTTGCTGATCTGGTCGATGCCGGATACGACGTTCGTGGCTGGGCTCGCAGCCCTCGAAAACTTCAAGGCGTTGCCTCTCACCACGGCGATGGTCAGCTCGACAGTTTCCTCGATGGCTTAGATTTGCTTGTCAACCTGCTACCGCTGACCGACGCCACGAGCGGCATCCTTAACAAGCGCACTTTTGCCAAACTGGCGCAGGGCGCTGCCATAGTCAACTGTGGGCGTGGTCAACATCTGGTGATCGACGACTTGCAGCAGGCACTGGCTAGCGGTCAATTGCGCGGTGCGGTTCTGGATGTTTTCGAAACGGAGCCGTTATCGGGCGATCATGTTCTTTGGAAAACACGTGGAGCTGTCGTTACACCGCACATGGCCTCTGCTGCTTCGCACGAATGCATTGCTCGCCAAGTCGCAGAAAATACTCGCCGGCTTTTAGCAGGTGAGGCTTTGAAAAACGTGATTGACCCTTCGCTAGGCTACTGATTCAAAACGCTAGAGGTATCGCATGAAAGTATTGAATTGCAACGGCGATCGGCTGTGGAACAGCCTAATGGAAATGGCCAGGATTGGCGCAACCGAAAAAGGCGGAAACTGTCGCCTAGCCCTTTCGGCTGAAGATAAGGCGGGTCGAGAGCTGTTCATGAGTTGGTGCAGAGACGCCGGAATGAGCCTGGCATTCGACGCTATTGGCAACCTGTTTGCCCGTCTTCCAGGCGTTGACGACTGCCTAGCACCTATCGTCATGGGCAGCCACTTGGACACTCAACCCAAAGGTGGCAAATTTGATGGTATTTATGGCGTATTGAGCGGTCTTGAAGTAGTTCGTAGCCTCAATGATCAAGGTATTCAAAGCCAGCGACCAATTGAAATCGCTGTTTGGACGAATGAGGAAGGCGCGCGGTTTACTCCAGCCATGTTCGGCTCTGCAGTGTTCACCGGTATATTGCCGCTGCAAACTGCGTTGGATGCTTGTGATACCGACGGCATCAGCGTTGCCCAATCCCTCGAAGCGACCGGTCATTTTGGTGAGCAAGCCTTCAAACGCCCCTTCGACGCATATTTCGAAGCTCATATCGAGCAAGGCCCGATCCTTGAAGATAACGGTTTGCCCGTCGGTGTCGTCACCGGAGGCCAAGCTATTTGCTGGCTGGATGTGGTGGTCAAAGGCATGAGTGCCCATGCAGGTACTACACCGATGGTGCTGCGCAAGGATGCCCTGTTCGGGGTCGCAGATATGGCAGCACAACTGGAAGCGCTTTCCACCGATTTTGCACCAAAAGGCCTAGTGACAATTGGTCAACTAAACATTGCAAAATCATCGCGCAATACTATTGCTGGCAGCGTGACGTTTACCGTAGATCTGCGTCATCACGATGATGCGCAGATCGCGATCATGGAACAGCAGGTACAAGAGCGTTTCCAGCGTGTTGCCGATAACCGTGGGCTCACCCTCAACATCGAGCGTCACTGGCTAAGCCCCGCTACTCCATTTGATGCTGATTGCATTGGTGCGGTACGACGGTCTGTCGAGGCGCTCGGTTATCCGCATCAGGACATCGTAAGCGGTGCCGGTCACGACGCCATCCTCCTGGCCCGCCATTGTCCAACCACCATGGTTTTTATCCCTTGCGTCGGAGGTCTGAGCCACAACGAGGCTGAGGACGTATTACCAGAAGATGCAACTATGGGATGCGATGTTCTGCTCAATGCCATAGTCGATCGATTGAAACGTTAAACCCCCTCTGCGGCGCGACCAGAGCGACACACTAAGAGCCCCAAGAGGCCCACATCACTATAACAAGCGCCCGGACGCGGGCGCTGCTACCAATATCTGCCAGTTGAAAAACATCATCCGTGAGCAAGCGCTCGTTTGGAGATATAAGGCATGAATGATTCTGCGTGCATACCAGATCCGCTTTCTACTAGGAAGCGCCGGTCAACATGAAAAAAGTCGCGGTCGCCAGCGTTATTGGTACCACGGTCGAATGGTACGATTTGTTTGTATTCGCGACGGCGTCGGCATTGGTCTTTAACAAGATCATATTTCCAGCCTTCGATGCGTTGGTCGGCACTCTACTAGCGTTCGGCACTTTCGCTTCGGCTTACGGAGCACGAATTGTTGGCGCTGACTTGTTTGGCCATTTTGGCGACAAGCTGGGCCGAAAATCGATGCTGCTTATCTCCCTGATACTGATGGGCACGGCGACCTTCGCCATCGGGCTGTTGCCTGACTACGCCGCCATAGGCATCTGGGCACCCATTCTGCTTTTGACCTTACGCATCATCCTGGGTCTGGCATTGGGCGGCGAATGGGGTGGCGCGGTATTTATGGCGGTCGAGCATGCCCCTGCAAACCAACGTGGCCTGTACGCCTCGTGGGCCAGATTGGTATTCCAACAGGCACTATGATCGCCAACCTGGCATTCCTTGGTATCGCCGCATTGCTCTCACCGGGAGACCTGTTAGCCTGGAGCTGGCGCATTCCGTTTCTGAGTAGCGCGCTGTTGATCATAGTGGGCTTGTACATTCGCCTGAACATCACCGAAACACCTGCTTTCAACCAAGCGAAGCAAACGTAAGAACAGGTCAAGGTGCCTCTTGCAGAAGTCTTTCGCAAATTCTGGAAACAGGTGATTTTAGGTGGTATCGCCACCATGTCCACCGGCTCCTCGTAACGTCGGCTTAAGAGAAATTGCTGCAGTAGCGAGCGTCGACGCCGCGCTGGTCAGTCGCTACTTTGGTGGTAAGGAGCAATTGTTCGCCGAGATAATTCGGGGCGCTTTTAACGTCGAAGAGCATTTTCCGCCTCAGTTGGACTGCATCGGGGCATTCCTGGTTGAACAGGTATTGAATGATAATCCTGATGCCGAAGATGACGGCTTCAATCCGTTGAGCTTGATATTACTGGCAGCAGCAAGCCCCGAGATGTCGGCTGTCGTATCGCATCGGTTCCAACTGGAACTCGTGCAACCACTGGCGCGCAGGCTGGCTGGCAGCAACACCAATGCCCGAGCCGCATTAATAGGCTCGTACGTGATCGGGCTTGCAATCATGCGGCATTTGCTGAAATCACCCGATATGGCTGCGCCCTTACATGATGACTCTGTGGCGTTAGTGATTACAGCAATTCAATCGTGCGTTACGTGTCGTGCTTAAAAATCTTCACGACACGGGGAAGTGGAAGCCGAATAGAATGACCTCTGATACCGTGTTCACGCACCTTAAGTCCCTGGGAGAGCTGTACTTAAGGGCGTAGTGCTGGAGGGAATCGCCAGAATCCTAATGCCTTTTCAAGGTTCTGTCGCGGCATACAGGCCACTTGATCGCGCTTATGGTCTTCCCCAAACTCTCGGCCATGCCATTGCTTTGTGAGTTTTGAACCAGCATGGTGACTGGCTGTAATTCGATCTGATGCGCGAAGAAGCGTGTCTGCTCCGCGAGGCATGCTGATTTATCGTCAATCAGCCATTGCACTGACATGTAGGGGAACTCTTTTCTACTCTCTCCAGACTCAAGTCCTGATTGGCTTCGCCGCTGTAGTCAGTCGCGCTGGTCACCCAGGCAATCGCTTCACGGTCGCAGCAGCCCAACGCAAAGCTCACATTCAACTTGGCGCTATCGTCGCAGCGGAATTCAGAACCACCAGAACACCACCGAACGCTGCGAAGGAAAATGCCCTGCCCTCCTGTTGACTCGCAACACCAGGCTGTTTACACGGCGGGGTGCGTGGTATATCGGTGCGACAAACATGAAAAAAGAACGCGATACGCTGCTACCCTTTTTTCCTTATCGAAAAAATGTCGGTCAGCCGCACGCAACAGGTAGTAAATTCTGATGTTCGGGAGCAAGCATGAGCGGATTCAACCACTATCGTCTCCCATCTCTCGATGCCCTTTTGGCATTTGAGGCCGCAGCACGGCTGGAGTCTATTGATCGAGCCGCTGAGTCATTATCGGTTACCAGCAGCGCTGTCAGAAAGCGTATATCGGGTTTAGAGCAGCTTCTTGGTGTCATACTTTTTAATCGTCCCGGAGTTACGTTGACACTCACCGCTCAGGGCCTAGCCTATCTTGAACAGATCACACCGATACTAGAACAGTTGATTGCCATTCCTATGCACAGTCGCCTAACTCAGAGAAAGCAGCGACTTTCCATCTGCTGCCCCCCCACGTTCGCTCGTCAGATTCTAATTCCCCGTCTTCCAGAACACAGCGATGCCCTCCCGCACATAGATCTGCAAATCCAGCTATCGGCGCCGCTGGCGCGCAGCATTGGCGCTAATTTCGACGTCATTATCTGCGGCGATTGCGCTAAGGTGGAACCGGAGCACCGGCTTTTGGACGAGCGGCTACACCCTCTTGCGGCACCAAGCCTCCTTGCCAAATACGATTCGATGGATCTGCCTGAAGCTATTTCCCGACTCCCCTTACTACGCTCACCGTTGGAGCCTTGGCGTCCTTGGTTTAAGGAAGCCCAACTGAATCTACCAGAACCTAATGCTGGCCCAGCGCTGCTCGACTTAGGCATGCTGTTGGAAGCAGCCGCAAACGGCCAAGGGATGGTACTTGCTCGGCCATCGCTGGCTACATCGTGGTTGGCTGATGGAAGGTTAGTACCCTTGGGTAAGATTCATAGCCTCCCCTCGTTTCACTACGAAGTGCGCGTGCTTCAACCTTCGGTAGCAGCTGACGAATTCGTCACCTGGTTAAAGCAAATTTGTTGCGAGGCGGTAGCCAACTCTCGAGCACAACTGGAGCAATCGCTCTAAAGGAAAAAAATGCCTAGAGGAAGCGCGTTTTTTTCCACATCATCTCACCCCATAAGCGCTAGCATCCCCATCAATATCTTGGGGAGTGGCTGTATGACCATCATTACTTGCGTAGAAGATCTTCGCCTGTTGGCTCAGCGGCGTGTGCCGAGGATGTTCTATGACTACGTCGACACGGGCTCGTGGACTGAGAGCACTTATAAAGAAAACGAAAGTGACTTCGCGCAGATTAAATTCCGTCAGCGGGTAGCACGCAACATCGAAAACCGCTCACTGAAAGCAAAGATGCTTGGAATCGACATGGCCATGCCAGTCGCTATCGCCCCAACCGGGCTCGCTGGCATGATGCACGCCGACGGTGAAATTCTTGCGGCTCGGGCTGCAGCATCGATGGGCACTCGCTACACCTTATCGACCGTTAGCATTTGCTCGCTGGAGGACATTGCTGATGAGGTGGGATCCCCTTTCTGGTTCCAGTTGTACATCATGCGCGACCGTGACTTTATCGGTCGTTTGATAGATCGGGCAAAAGCAGCCGGTTGCGATGCACTTGTGCTTACTCTTGATCTACAACTCAGCGGCCAGAGGCACAAAGATCTGAAAAACGGTCTGAGCACCCCTCCTCGGCCAACCGTTGCAAATATCCTGAATATGCTGAGCAAACCCCGCTGGATCAAAGGAATGCTCGGCACCCGCCGACATTATTTCGGTAACATCATGGGTCACGTCAAAGGCGTCGATGACCTGAGCCAGCTTGCTCAATGGACATATGATCAATTCGACCCGAGCCTATGCTGGGATGATATTGCTTGGGTAAAGCAGCGCTGGGGTGGAAAACTGGTGCTGAAAGGCATTCTGGATGTAGAGGATGCACGAATGGCAGTCAAGGTCGGCGCCGACGCAATCATCGTGAGCAATCACGGCGGACGTCAACTTGATGGTGCACCTTCGAGCGTCATGATGCTGCCCGCCATTGTTGACTCTGTAGGCGACCAGGTCGAAGTCTGGCTCGATAGCGGTATCCGCAGCGGACAGGACGTGATCAAGGCGCTGGCTCTAGGCGCCAAAGGCACTCTAATCGGTAGAGCCCACCTTTACGGCCTTGGTGCATTAGGGGAAAAGGGTGTTCGACAAACCTTGGAGATCATTGCTAAAGAGATGGATCTTACAATGGCGCTTTGTGGCTATACCGACATCAACCAAATCAATCACGACATTCTGTTACCAGGTAGTTACCCAACACCATAATTAACTCATGGTTGCAACACTTTGCTCGAATCTATTAAGAAGGTTGGTGAAAAGGTACGAGCGTTCATTGCACTTTCCCTCGACGCGGGCTGGAGCCCACGGGTTGCAAGGCCGAGACGGAAGAATGGTCGCTATCCCAAAAGGTGGCCATGGTCTTCAAGGACGAGATGGACGAATGGTAGCGATCAAGCCGGGCGGTCACGGCCTCCAAGGTCGGGATGGAAGGATGGCTGCGATCCCGAAGGGGGGCCACGGCCTTCAAGGAAGGGATGGACGCATAGTCGCAATTCCGTCAGGTGGACACGGCCTTCAAGGGAGGGACGGGCGCATGGTCGCGATCCCTAAAGGTAAGCACGGCGTAGAAAATGACAAAGGGCGAATGCAGGCGAAAGGTTAGCACCTGCGTAATCTCAGAATCTTTCCTACCAGTCGCATACAGATTGGGTTCTTGGTAATGCACTCTATGGGGATCAGACTAATATTCGCGGTATTGTCGTCGCGGAAGATGTATATCCAGACGTACGTCAAGCTACATCAGTCGACGTTACGAAAGGTAGATGTACTAGCAAATTTCCTTGGTAGAACTTTAGATGGCTCTCTTAAGACCAACGCCAAGTGGAAAGACACACACGGATTTTCGCCAAAAATTATTGGCGAATATATAGCGATGCACTGGGTGTTCACGTTGTTAGCCGGACTCATCGGCATTGCGTCAGCGATATATTCTGTACTTTAGTCTAGTGATTGAGCGCAGACCGCTTATTGTGAAAATTGCTCGAAATTCACTGCCGTTCCCTACCTTCAGTAACATCTGATTTTCTCAACGACCCAATATGAGAAAAGACCTGCAGGGTCGCGCCTTTCATAACATCTGAAGCAATAGTGAAGGCCTCTCTCCTTCACGATCATGGCATCACCTACTTCGCTGAGGTCAAGGGGTGGGCACGGCTAGCGGTTTACTGTGGGTCATCACTGAAGACTGCGTGGAGACGGGTGGGGTTGCCCTTTAGTCAGACGCAGGAACTCACGAAGGCTTGCACGTCCATTTTCCCGCTGGAAAGTAGCGAGCACATACCGCGAATTCACGGTTGTCATCACCCAAAATCGCCCCTCGCGTTCGACTTTCAGCACATCAGAAGTCCGGATCAGATGGCCGTCGCCAAAACGACCGTACTGGTCTTTACGCTTGTGGCCGAAAACTACGCCGATGCCTGCGCGCGCTTTAATTGAAACCCCGCAAAGGTAAGCGGTCACCGGCAAATCGAAGCCTTGAGCTTCGGCTTTTATGATGCGGATGAGATCAAAGTCTGTATGACGTTTTCCATGGAAATTTACATCTAAGGTGTCCAGCATAATTGCGCTCCATTGGGCAGTCCGTATGGCGTTATCAGGAATTGCGCACGGAACCAAGGGCGCAGATACCGTGCAGGATATTTGTTAATCTCAATTCCCTTGGATCATGCTCCAGAGAAAGATGAGCGTCAGATTCGTCAGCGCTTCGACTTTGAAATCTGAGTGATGCGAGGTGTGGTAAACCGTCCCCTCAGCCACTTCCAGTAGGAAAACCTCGGAGCCAGTCTTGTCCTCGCCTACTGTTACTTTGGTTAACCTCTCCATTTGCCAACCTGCAGTCTTATTCATCCAAGAAGGCGTTACAGCCATTATCTCGGTGATCGCTAAACCAGCTCCCTGACTCACCAACATCTCTTGAAGCTTGCGCGTGTCATCAACCATCAACGCACACTCGGTGAATCGCCCCTCGTTTTCGACCCTCAGGGTGAGGTGATACCAAGGCGTTCGCAGCAACCTCGACACTCCACGCCAATGGGATACACCCTCCCCGAACATACCTGGGATGCCTATAAGGTCATTATCTATGGTTCTGAACATGTGTCGCCTCAAGCTGCTGGAGCACATCAGTTGCCCAGCAGAAACCGGTTGGTAATCAGAAGATGGAAAATATTGCTTCGATGGACGAAGACTTACGATGGCCCGGCCCGAGCAAAACGTAGACAGAGTTCCGCGTGGCGAACAGGAAGCCTTCTTTGAAAGAAGTGCCCATACTCGAGCGCACCCAATGGCCGGGCTCAAAACGACGCTGCTCGTCATGCACAACTTTGTGGGCAAACAGGAACATTGGCTGGCAACCGGCAGCGATTACTTTGGCTCGCTCGGCGTCGGTGACAATGGCGTCCAAGATGACCCACTCTTCAACGACGCAGAGTGGAAGCCTTTTGTAGCGCTTTCGGGCCGCAGCCATCGCGTCTTCGAGGTTGAGTTCTGAGCCGACTAGAGAAGCGCCGCTGCCTCCCAAAATCCCTTCATCGAAAACTTCAACCATCTGCAGCCTCTTGAATTTATGACGAGTGATAGACCGACTACAGGAGGCTTGGGGCTTACTTGCGGGCCGGCCCTGTGCACCCAGGCCGATTCACCGCTCTCCAGTAATTTCCATAAATTGCCAACAACGACTCGGCGGACGCATTGGAAGGGCTGGCCTGTTCTGCCATCCGAACCAAACTATGCGCAATACTACCTCATTTTGATATTTAACGGAAACCCTCCTGTGTGGCTATATCCTGACTTTTGAGTGAGCCATGCAGCTTAGAATCGCACTCGCAGGCGTAATCCGAGCACTGCGCCTGCAGCGTCAGCTTCGACACGAAGACCTCTCCGACGCCTCCGCAAAATCCAAACTCAGCGCCCTAGAGCGAGGCGAAACAAGCATTACTCTTGAGAAGTTCGAGAGCCTAGCCGAGGGCCTTCGCATAGATCCTCTAGCTCTGCTAGCTCTTTGTATGTCCAAACGGCTGAATACCCCCTATCCCGCTCTCATGGAGACAGCTTTAAAGCAGCTTCGCGCGTTTGAGAAAGAAGGAGGTCTAGGGACTCTTGCTGAGCAGCTTCCTGATGGAGAGGTCGCCCACCGTAAGCCTGGCAAACCTCAGAATAAGGAGAGCGAAAGCATCGTTCGCGAGCTAAAGGCGGCAGGGATGAATCAATCGCAGATTGCACGTGAGACCGGCCTAGCTCTTTCGACTGTCCATCGATACTGGAAGAGGATTAATACGACCGACCCTGGAGTGGATGGATGAGGAGCATGGCGCAGGTTTACCGCTACCACTCTTGAGCGTACTGGCGATAATTCGAGTAGACGAGTAGTTGAACATTTGTCCGCCGACAGAGTGAGCCAAGCAGGTCTGAATATACTGAAAATTACCTACGAGCGATTGCGCGCTTCCGTACCGGATCGAATACCAATTCCAGGCACGCTAATGCTGTACGCTTGTCGTGCAAGTTACCTAGCTGACTGCTGCCCAAGAACAGCTTTCTCGAGCATTGAGGGGCCCTCGAATTGAAATCAAACTGGGGATGTGACGTCGAGACATGTTCCCATGTGGATCCCGGTGAGCAGCAATCCTAGTGAGTTTTTTTAGCCAAGTACCACTCCGTTGAGATGTTTTATGAATCCGGATTTAACTGAAGAAGAAATGCGTCGTGCTCTATTCGGTACGCCTCAGCCCGAAGATCAGGTGTCTACTCCTCTAGTGCAGGAGCCATTGCCAGAGATCGTTTTCACGAAGCCGGTAGCAGCTCCAGTCGCCAAGAAGAAAGCGGCAAAAGCGTTTACACCTAGGCTCCGGGTCACGCTCCGGGTTGGGAACAAGTTTGAGGGGGAAATGACCGAGTTGATTCACGAGGCTGATACGTTGAGCTCGTTGCTTGCTGAGCAAGAGGCAGTGAAGGCTGCTAGGAAAAAGTACAAGTACGTAGAAGTGGTGTCAATCAAATCGATGTAGACGCCCCTTCTGACGTGGTGAGGCGGCTGGGCGTGCGCTCACTATGATCACTGATTGCGGCAACTGTATGGAACGGCTAATCGTCGAGATAACGACGTACGTTGTGGTCAAAAGTGCAAGCGGAGGGCGCCGGCCCACGACGGGCCAAAGGCTTGAGGATGAACGCCCGGAGGGCCAAAACCTGGCGTAGTCAGGGTTTGGTTCACGACAGCCGTACCCCGAAGGGGGCAAGCCCAAAGCAGAGACAATGTGAACCATCCTCAAACTACGAGGCAGGAAAGTCGCCGAAGGTCTCGCGAAGCAGGCTATGCATCATTACTGAGGCAGCACAAGTAGTGGCTGAAGCACGGGTCAGAAAGGAACAGATTCAGCTATTGAAGGCATAGGGCTACAGCCGTCTGAAGCTGCACGCGAACTCGGATACACATGGACGACGATCAATAGGCTATGGTCAGCGTGATTAGCGTGCAGATAAGACATGACGAAGAAGGCGTGCGGGGTCGATTGCCGGCCACATAGAACTCCCGACGCCCTGACCCACCTCCAAAATAGCTTCCGTTTAGCTACCTTGGAGGAGTAGAAACTTACTCATTGAATACCGGCTTTTCGAGAAACTCACTTACTGTTTGATCAGCATTGAAATAGAGCTCGTTCACATACCCTTCATGCGCGAGCAGAATCACACGAGCCACATCAACGTAATGATCATAGGTAGTGTGCAAAGAAGAATGACCCATTTGAGATTTCAATACTTGTTGAGCCGCGACATCTTTAACCTCACTGAGCTCACCTAGCAATTTAGACCCAAACCGCTTGATCAAAAACATTGTCGGCCACCAGTGCCTGCTGTCATAGAAACAAACATCAGCACGCATCTGTGAACCGTTTCGTATAGCTCGCTCCTTCGCAGCATTGGAGCGAGTGGAAATCATCTTAGGCGTGACGGGCTCGCCAGCAGCGTTCAAGAACAGAATAGAAGGCGGACAAGGCCTACCATACCGTGCAGCGTAGAGGTTCGCCCTTTCAGGGTAAAGCGTGTTGGTATAATGCTCGGATAACGCTTTTAGATCACCTTGATGAATTCTAATGTCACGGTGTTTCTTACCCTTGCTGTAAAATATCCGATACTCAGTAGTCGCATCATCAAACTCCATGTTGTCATAGGGCTGAATATGTTTATTAACGCCATTTCCAACATAAGGGAAATCACATAGATCCATAGGGCGCATTGCTGTGCCTAATGCCAGCTTGAACATAGCAACGTACACAGCGTCGTGAAAACCACCCAAGAAGTCCTTGATTTCCTGATTCGTGATCAGCGAATAGCTTTGCTGCTGCCGCCACTCCCGATCCAACGCTTTAATACCTTTACCATCCAACGAAACGCGCGCCTCGCGCTTTATATAATTAAGCAGCTCCTCATTTTTAAAATTCGGAAGCCAAGTCTTAAGTTTGAAATTCAAACAACTTGAATAGCCTTCCAAGCTCAGCCAATAAAAAAAACCGTAGATAAGTTTTCCCTCATCAACAATTGTTTTGGTACTTGGCTTCAAAGACTGCTTGGCTTGACGTTCAATTTCACGTTGAACTTGCCAACTCTTAATATCGTCATTATCGACTAGAGCATGGTATTGAGAAATATCAACACCCACATATTTTGACAAGGTAGCTAAATACCTATAAAACACCGAAATAACATTTGAGTATTTACTAGAGGTATCCTTGGACTGAGATGTAGCGGCACGAAGATACAGATTGGCATGACTAAGCAAAAAATGCTTCTTGCCGAACCCCGCAATAAGTATGAAATGAGTGGTCTCTTTACCCGAAACCGGGCATGTATAGGTAATTAGCTTTCTAGAAATATCGAGCATTTAATCACCTTGAGCGATTTTATGCACAACCACCCGATCAAAGCCGTCTTGAATTGTCGGGAGGGATTCTTTATCAAAACTCCGAAATTCCGGCACGGGTATTTGTCCGTATAAAAAACCGCGCTGAGCTTTGATTGTCGCCTCGCTATCACAATGAGGAACGAATATCTCAAGGGGCTTCGCGCCGGATAACCCACGTAGAAAATCTCTTATTTCTGACCTGGCTGCCAAGGGTAGATCAACCACCACTAACGAGCCTTCTGATGCCGAGTAATGGCTATCGACAAACTTATCAAATGACGAGATAAAACGATTTTGAAAAAGTACAACCCTCACAACTCCTTTCCTGAGAATGCGTTGCAGTTTTTCTTTGAGCTTCGCAATGGCGGTGGCTTTCGCAGAATAATACGCAGCAAGATCCCCTGTTTCTAAAAATCTTGTACAGGCATCCGCCAGATTAGGTTGGAGTTTCATGAGTAAAGTTTCTGGCTTAGCACCAGGTGGGCCAAGCCTTGCATTTTCTTCCATTCCTGAGAGCTGTATCTCCTTTTCCGTCAACTGACGTTTGAGGATTTCATTATGCAAGGCCTTCTTCTTTAACTCGTTTGAAAGCTCGCGTGAATGATGGATTAGTACGTCACCATTCATGAGGGTGGTGACAAGATTATCCTCAAGTTTCTGGTATTCCTTTTGCTGGTTATCCCGCACATGCCTCAACTCCGCTTGTGCTTCTCTGACCAATTTCTGACACTGAATGATGGTCTTGCCAGCATCAGCCTGATCACCTACAAGCAGCTCGTCAACATTCCTGGCACCCGTCAAATACGGCTTTAAGTGGCTGTAAGACTTATGAAAGGCCTGTCGAGAGATATCAGCACGAGCACAGACCTCTATGATTGTCAGCCGAGCTGCATTGCCACTGAGGTAATGATCGCAGATGATTTTTTTGAGACGCCGCTCAGTATTGACAACCGTCATAACATCTTACCTCCTATCTTAGGTCGTTTACCGCAAGGAATATTCAAGGTCGCGCTACCTCACGCTCACAAACAGGAGGTTTAGGATTCAGCAACTCTTCTAACAACTTCTCATTAATGCCGATCTTTTGGTCTAATTCAAATAAGGCAGCATAACTAAGCTTCTTATTGGAAGCCTTGATCGTCCGATAGAATTTTAGGTTTTGCTCGATCGAACTCTGAGCAGAACCTAGCACCAAGTTGCGCGAACAACTGATATGACAGTTCGTCACGTCAGGACTTACTGGATAGATCAAATTTGCCCGATTCGCGAGACAGGGTGGCAATGATTCCCCAAGGTGGATAAGACCGCTCATGCAAAAGGTACTTAGCGTCGTACGCTGAACCAGGAAAGCCTCACCGCCTTCAAACATGTGGTTAACATACTGAAGCACTGTAAGCTTCAAAAGCTTACCTACGAATATGTCTGGCCTTTCGACCATGCGTCCCGCGAGATCGTTAGCAGCCTCACCGGCATAACAGCCAGAATTAATAGACTGGAGAATGTCAACGAAATCTTTCGCGAAATGCTCCTTCAATGTCTCGACAACCGACGAAACTAAAAACGGGTTTCGCGCGATATACCGAAGCCCCATGGCGTAGCTGCTGTGACCAAAAAGCATTCGGATGATGTCGATATTACGCTCGGATTTATTGATCAAAATCTCAGCAATCGTTTTTCGGAAACGATGAATATGTAGACCGTCAACCCCTACTTCAGCAGAGAGATTGATGGCGAGCTTTGTGATCATCCTGTCAGCCAGATTCATCTCATGAGAGGGGATAATAGGCTGAAATAGGTAGCCCTTAAGCATGTACTTATCGTACTCTCTGAGCTTCTTGTACGACTCAATCGCCTCCCCTAGGTAGTCAGGCAAAGGAATTTCATCAGCCTCCCCAAAATAATTCGGATCGTCACTCGTTTTATACCTAACAAACGATACATACCAAAGGCCATCACTCTCCTTTTTGTAAACATCGTCGAATTTTAGTGCGGCTAATTCACGCCTACGCAGCCCCGTCATTATACCGAAGAGAATAAAAATGGCGTTTCGCACTCGATCAACAGCGTACTGAAACCCCCTACGCCATGTGTACAAATTAGTATAATAAGATAGGATCTTGCCACCACTACCTTTTTGTCTAAGCTTTTGGGGAGTATGGGAGAACCCAACGATTTCGACGCCGTCGACTTTCTTACCAACAACAGCTTCAAATTCAAGATCGCGCTTGCCGTAACTATAATATTTATTTTCAATTTCGGGCCGAGCTTTGCAATATTCCAGTATATCGTTAATTACCGGAATCCCCTTATCAATCCAAAAGAAAGAATAGGTTAACAGATCACGCAATTCACCCTCGGAAAAAGGCTTCCAGCCTACAACGGTTGCACGAATTACGTCTTGAATATCCTTTCGACGCGACACCGTATCAACATCATTCAAATCCACTTTCAGACGGAATTTTTCTGGAATCATTTTTTCAGCAGACAGAAATATCCAGAAGTTAATATGAAAGAATAGAAGCCAATAAGCTCGCATGACTCCAGAGTCTCGCGCATCGTCAAGCGCCGCGTTCAGCACACCAGCAGTGATTAGATCAATATGCTCTGGCGATGCATTTAGAAAATTAGGTTCAAAAACATGCCGCTGCAGATATTTAAAGCCTTCACTATAGGTATCAGTTGACCGAAAACTTCGGATGGTTCCAATTGGATGGAAGTGGGGTATGAAGTGGTAACAGATCACGCGCTTAAACTCCTGCAGGTCTTCCCGAGCGCGATCGATAAATACCTCAACATCTTTGAAGCCCTCAGCACGCAACAGTACCCATCGCACCTCGTTATAACTAGAATACTCTGAAACTGGGAAACCCCCATCAGGGGATACCGCGAGCTTTTCCACCAATCCGCTCGTCCGCTGCCTGGATGTTCCTTCGACAACACCATGAGACGCCTCGTACAACTCCGAGAAGTACGCATCAGCGGCGTCACAGGCTTCGCGTTCTATTTCATCTAAAAGAGATTGGAAAGAGTCATCGTCTGCTGGATTATCTTTTTTAGCCATGAGATTAATCCTCAATGTAGGCGATGAGCGAGCGCATATCAAATGGGAGTAAAGCTTCGAAGCCCCTCATGTAGATAAGAGCCTCAGCAATGACTGATTCATTTCCCCAATTCCTTATCAGGAACTCCAGAATCTCAATTTCATCTTTGTGTACCTCAAGGCGTTCTTCGTCCGTCTCAACCGCTCGTTGAAGCGTGGATAACCGCTCCATTAAGAAAGGCAGTGAGTCGCCAAGGACATAGATACGGCTGCAAAATAGGCACTTATCCAGGCGCGTACAACGCTCATTTTTAGTAAGTTCAGTTGCTTCCGGATAGTCTGGTTTGCTTGAGTCAGTGCATGCCCACAAAGCCCGTTCATGGCCCATAATCGTAAAGATACGAAATGTAGGATCAGTTGGCTTAGTTCGACCAGTGCTGCCGATGATTCCGTGAAACTTATTGTTCCGGAACCTTTCCACCAATTCTTCCTGAATGCTGCGATAGCGAACCTTTCTGTCTTTGATAGCCATCGCCGAACTATCGTAATGAGCACTGGTAGTTTCGAGGCTGGAATGGCCAAGTTTCAGAGCGGTAAGCGATAGAGGGTGCTTGGTCTTTTTGACATCGTAGTATTCCCACGTGACCCTAAGCCGGCCCTCAAGGTCGATTGCGGTTTTAAGTTGTGCACCGGCGTCAACCAGCTGGTGCTTCCCCAAAAAGTCAGCGACACCAATGTTCCAATACTTCTGATTATTGAGCGAATTGATCCTAATATCAGGGCCAGATTCTGTGATTTCCCAGTCAGATTCATGTTCAGAAATACATAGAAATACGGTATGTCTAAGCGGATCATCCGACGCGAAATTCTCCGAACTATTCACGACTGCAGCCAGAGGCTCTGACAGTGCTTTAGCAAGCTCCATCAAATTGAAAATAGAGTATTTATCTGACCTGCTTGATGAGGCGGTTGCCAGTTTTGGCGATTCATAACTGTATTTGGCCGACTGGGATTTTCTTTTTTCAGATACAACAAGAACCACATCAGAATGCGCAACCTCAGACATAGGATGCAGAAAGTGATTTTTATCAGTGGCGATAACCGTCTCTTTGTTCCAACCCGACTGCCGCTGAATGAAAAGCCCCAAAGTTGATTGATTTTGCGCAGTAGGATAATACATGCGCACCAGGTCATCATAAGCAATTGAATCTGGAGTTTGCTTCCTGAGAACCGAATAACTATAAGGCAGACAGCAACTTAGTACAAAATCGCTAGGACGGGTAATTGATTGTACATATGGAGTTTTCCGGAGTTTTTTGCGCAATATTGAAGAGTCGGACTTGGTCACCTTGAACGGGTAGCCATCCTCCATAAGAGTCTTCAACGCGCGAGCAGGATCAATAACCCATTCGGATTTCTTACTCATCAACAAGAGCTCAGAGATCAATGGGCGGATCTCGTCCAAGCGATATGGTTCAGCGAGCTCGACCTGCTTGCGAAACTCAAGCATGAGCCTCATATCATCAACTTCCGACCGCATTGACTCATAAAAACTGGCGTCGGCAGCTTGATCGAATGGCTCTCTCACCTTAGTTTTAATCAACACACTAGGCAACGTTAAAAGTGGAAGCCCATCATCGTTGTGGTTTGCCACTTTTAAAACTGCAGATCTTATGCTTCTCGCAGGATAGAGAGTTTGGCCATTGCGCCGCAACCTATCCATAAAAAGCTTAAACTGTTCAACACCGATATCCCCAACCCCCTTCAGATGAAGGTCAGGGTGGAGCTTATTATTGTGATCTTTCCTGAAATCTAGAAAATCCTTTATCGCCGAACGCAGAGCATACCCTTTCGAATAACTGACATCTGGCACATACTTTATAAACACGTAGTGAAAAGCGCAGCACAAAGCATCCGTAAAACTGAACAGCGGATGCTCTATATAATTTGCGGGGATGACCTTTGCATCTACGGATGTCGCTGAAAGCTCAGCGTGATACATGGAGAGGTATTGCATGCCAGGCCCGCTCTTACACTGAACGAGCCAACAGATTCTCTACGATCGCTTTTACATCTGCGGACACAGCTTCAAAACTTCGAGAGGCATCCACGACCGCAAAGGTGTCTGGATTGTCTTCGGCTTGCGCGAGAAAGCCATCGCGAGCACGTGATAGGAATTCGGCCTTCTGCAACTCCATTCTGTCTAAAACCTCCCCCCTTCCGGCAACCCGCTGCATACCGACCGTAGGATCAATATCAAGAATGATGTTGAGGTGAGGCTGGAAGCCACCCAGGGCGATCTCATTGATTGCCAACACAAGATCCAGGGGCAGCCCTCGACCATAGTGCTGAAACGCGATGGTGGCGGGTGTGAAGCGGTCACAGATCACAATCGCTCCACGCTGGACGGCTGGAATGATTTTCTCTTGGAGATGCTGAGCCCGGGCGGCGGCAAAGAGGAGAAGCTCAGTCGTATCGCAGAGCTCAGGGGTTAATGGATCAAGCACCACCTCTCTGATCTTCTCTCCAATCGGAGTTCCACCAGGTTCGCGAGTGACTAAAACGTCATGACCAGCCTCACTCAACCACCCACTGAGATGCTTGATCACCGACGATTTACCAGCTCCGTTGTTACCGTCGCAGACGATCAGGCATCCATTTGACATTGAGATTCACCACTACTGAAAGACTTGAGTGGTTTACATGATGGGGAGGAGATGTGTAGTCGTCAAGGAATAAAACACACGGCCACACTGGGCGGAAGGCCTCTAACACTAGAAGACTTCGCACCTCAAGTTAGTTTACATTTAAATCCAAGAGACTATAACGACACTGGTTTACACTGAATACCAAAGAGATATAAGGCGCCTTCCGGGCCTTCCAGGGTAATAAACAAGCCAGTCACGGGCAGTCCTTATCAAAAATTATTGCGGGCTTTGCGGAGCGACAGCTTCCGGCGCGGGTGCGGGAGTCGTTGCAGGCGCCGGTTCTTGCGGCGGCTCTTGTGGAACCACCGATGGCAAAGCCTCAGGGTCGGGATCAGGCGAAGCTGCTGGAATCGGCGCTTCGGCCTCCGCCGCTTCGCCATTTGCCGCCTCTGGCGCAGGGATCGGCGCCGGACTGGAACGATAGTCGGCACGACGCTTGAGCTGAAACTCTCGCACCGCGTTGTTATGCGCATCCAGATCATCGGAGAACACGTGGCTGCCATCGCCGCGCGCGACGAAGTACAGGCTGTTGCCGGCCACCGGGTTCAACGCGGCATGGATGGCTTCGCGGCCGACCATGGCAATCGGCGTCGGTGGCAGGCCCGAGATCACGTAAGTGTTGTACGGGGTCGCTTCCTTGAGGTGGGCGCGGGTCAATTTGCCGCTGTAGCGATCACCCAGGCCGTAAATCACCGTCGGGTCAGTCTGCAGCAACATGCCGATCGCCATGCGTCGAACAAACACCCCGGCAATCTGCCCGCGCTCTTGCGGAACGCCGGTTTCCTTCTCCACCAGCGAGGCCATGATCAGCGCCTGATAGGGGTCGGTGTACGGCACATCAGCAGAACGTTGATCCCACTCTTTGGCGAGGACTTCGTCGAGGCGGTCATAGGCTTTTTTCAGCAGATCGGCATCGGTCATGCCACGCACAAAACGATAGGTGTCCGGGAAGAAACGCCCCTCCGGGTAAATTCCACGGTGACCGAGTTTCTCCATGACCTGGCTGTCGCTCAAACCTTCGAGGGTCTGCTCAAGCTTTTCGTCTTTGGCCAGGGCAGCGCGGACCTGGCGGAAGTTCCAGCCTTCGACCAGCGTCACGCTGTACTGAACCATTTCGCCGCGCTTCCACAGGTCGATCAGCCCTTCAACCGTCATGCCCGGCAGCATGCGGTATTCGCCACTGTGCAACGGTTGCTTGGGCAGATTGAAGCGCCAGTAAACGCGCAGCCAGAACGCGTCCTTGATGACGCCGTCGGCTTCAAGTCGATAGAAGGTGCGGGTGGGTGTCGTGCCTTTGGGCACGTCCAGCAGTTCTTCCTGGGTGATGTTCAGCGGCTGTTCCAGCGCCGAATGGATTTTCCAGGCAGAAGCGCCCAGACACAGCCCCGCCAGTACCAATCCGGTTTCCAGCAGCAGCAAGAATTTACGTCTCACGTATCAAGCATCCAGTAGCGCGCGGGCAATGGTTTGGAGTTTACGGGTGAGCGGCCCAACCGGCCAGCTCAGCGCAGCATAGGCGCGCACCGGCCAAACGCCATACACGCTGTTGCAGACAAAGACTTCATCGGCCCATTGCAGCTGTTCGAGCGTAATGTCGCTCACTTGCGTGGGGATCCCCGATGACTCGGCTTGAAACAATAATTCGGCACGCATCACACCGGCGACGCCGCAGCGTTTCAAATCGGCGGTAATCAGCACGCCATCGCGCACCAGGAACAGATTACTGAACACACCTTCGATCACGCGACCGGCCTGATCGAGCATCAAGCCTTCGGCATGTTCAGTGTCTTGCCATTCGGAGCGGGCAATCACTTGCTCCAGGCGGTTCAAGTGTTTGAGCCCGGCAAGCAAGGGTTGTTTTGAAAGTCGTGTGGTACAGGGGAACAATCGAACACCATGCTCGGCGTGCGCAACTGGATAAGCCGCGGGCGGACTGCCTTGCAGAATGCGTCGGGCTTGCGCCGAAGGATCGGCTGCATAACCGCGCAGACTATCGCCGCGCGTGAGGATGAGCTTGAGCACGCCCTCACCGAGCGCTGCGGCATAGGCCAGCAATTCGTAGCGAACCAGCTCCTGATCCGCAGTGATCGCCAGGCGCGAACAACCGTGCGCCAGACGCGACAGATGCCGCTCCAGCAACAGCGGCTGCCCGCCGCGTACGGCAATGGTCTCGAACAGACCATCGCCGTAAGCCAGGCCGCGATCTTTCAGCGACAAAGCGTCAGCCGGCTGACCGTCGACCCAGCTGTCCATCAGTCAGCGAACCGGCGGAACACCAGCGAGCCGTTGGTCCCGCCAAACCCGAAGGAGTTCGACAACACCACATCGATGTCCATGTTGCGCGCCGTGTGCGGTACGAAGTCGAGGTCGCAGCCTTCGTCCGGCTCATCAAGATTGATGGTCGGCGGCGCGACCTGGCTGTTGATCGCCAGCACGCTGAAGATCGCTTCGACCGCGCCCGCTGCACCCAACAGGTGACCGGTCATGGACTTGGTCGAACTGACGGCCAGCTTGTAGGCGTGATCGCCGAACACCGACTTGATCGCACAGGCTTCGGCAAGGTCGCCGGCCGAGGTCGAAGTGCCGTGGGCGTTGATGTATTGAACCTGATCAACGTTGACCTTGGCATCGCGCAGGGCGTTGGTGATGCAACGCGCGGCACCGGCACCGTCCGCAGGTGGCGAAGTCATATGGTAAGCGTCGCCACTGGTGCCGAAGCCGATCAGCTCGGCATAGATGGTCGCGCCGCGCGCCTTGGCGTGTTCCAGCTCTTCGAGAACCAGCGCACCGGCACCGTCGGACAATACGAAGCCATCACGGCCCTTGTCCCACGGACGACTGGCACGGGTCGGCTCATCGTTGCGGGTCGACAGCGCGCGGGAAGCACCGAAGCCGCCCATGCCCAGTCCGCACGCGGCCATTTCGGCGCCGCCGGCAATCATCACGTCGGCTTCGTCGTACATGATGTTGCGGGCTGCCATGCCGATGCAGTGCGTACCGGTGGTACATGCAGTGGCGATGGCATAGTTAGGTCCCTGTGCCCCCAGATGGATGGACAGGAAACCGGAAATCATATTGATGATCGAGCCTGGCACGAAAAACGGAGAGATCCGCCGTGGGCCGGAATCATGCAGGGTGCGGCTGGTTTCTTCGATATTGGTCAGACCGCCAATACCCGAGCCCATGGCCACGCCGATACGCTCGCGGTTGGCGTCAGTGACTTCCAGCCCCGAGTTACGCACCGCCTGAAAACCTGCGGCCAGACCGTATTGAATAAACAGGTCGAGCTTGCGCGCTTCCTTGACCGACAGGTATTCCTCGACATTGAAGCCCTTTACCGAGCCGCCAAAACGGGTGGAATAGGCAGAAAGGTCGGTGTGTTCGATCAGACCAATGCCACTGCGGCCAGCCAGAATGCCCTGCCAACTGCTCGGCACATCCGTGCCCAGTGGCGACAACATACCCATACCGGTGACTACGACGCGTCTACGCGACACAGCACTCTCCTTTTTTCAAATGACGACTTTGCATCAGGCCTAAAGAAAAAACCGCACGCCGTGATGGCAGTGCGGTTTTTCCATGACAGCAAGCAACGATTACAAGCTATTAAGCCTGGTGGTTAGTAACGTAATCGATTGCGGCTTGTACAGTAGTGATCTTCTCAGCTTCTTCGTCAGGGATTTCGGTCTCGAATTCCTCTTCCAGAGCCATCACCAGCTCAACGGTGTCAAGGGAGTCGGCACCCAGGTCTTCAACGAAGGAAGCAGTGTTGACCACTTCTTCTTCTTTAACGCCCAGTTGCTCAGCAACGATTTTCTTGACGCGCTCTTCGATGGTGCTCATACCTTGTTTTCACTCCTAATGGACAAATTCAGGCAGCTGGCCAGTGGGTAAGTGTATAGAAAGACTTTTCAGCTTTTCAACTGAAAGCTTCACTCCTCAAACCCGACAGCCCTCTGCCTATAAATAGATTGCAGCTTTATAACGGATTTTAGACAGCTCGTATGACATTTTTTTGAAACGATCCGTCACATTTAACTCATGTACATCCCGCCGTTCACCGGGATTGTAGCCCCAGTAACGTAAGCCGCACCGTCCGACGCAAGAAAAGCGACCACAGACGCGATCTCTTGTGCTTGTCCCAGACGGCCCAGCGGAATCTGCGTCTGCAAGGCTTCACGCTGTGCCTCGGGCAGTTCACGGGTCATATCGGTGTCGATGAACCCAGGGGCCACCGAGTTTACCGTAATCGAACGCGAACCGACTTCACGCGCCAGTGCACGGCTGAAACCTTCCAGACCGGCCTTGGCGGCTGCGTAGTTTACTTGGCCTGCGTTGCCCATGGCACCCACAACCGAGCCAATACTGATAATTCGTCCCCAACGGGCTTTGGTCATACCGCGCAAAACGCCCTTGGACAGGCGAAACAGACTGTTCAGGTTGGTATCGACAACGTCATGCCACTCGTCGTCTTTCATGCGCATCATCAAGTTATCGCGGGTGATACCGGCATTGTTGACCAGGATCGCCGGCGCACCGAACTGTGCAGTGATGCTCGCCAGTACCGCAGCAACGGATTCGTCGCTGGTGACGTTGAGCTCGAGACCGGTGCCCTGGATACCGTTTTCTTTCAGGGTCGCGGCGATGCGCTCAGCACCTGAGGCGGAGGTCGCGGTACCAATCACGATGGCGCCCTGACGACCCAGTTCCAGGGCGATGGCCTGGCCAATGCCACGGCTCGCGCCGGTGACCAGTGCAACTTTACCTTGCAGGCTCATGCAAGTTTCTCCTGATTCAGACCAGCGCTGCGCGAGCGGCAGCGAAAGCGTCTGGGGTATTGAGGTTGGATGTCGACACGCCTTCGGCGCAGCGCTTGTTCAGACCGGCCAGCACTTTGCCAGGACCGCATTCGACCAATTGAGTCGCGCCCTTGACAGCCAGTGCCTGGACCGATTCAACCCAGCGCACAGGCTTGTAGAGCTGCTCAAGCAGATCGCGCTTCAGGGTTTCCAGATCAGCCGGCACATTGGCGCTGACGTTCTGTACCACAGGGATCTGCGGCGCCTGCCAGTTGATGGCGGCGATGGACTCGGCAAAGCGCTCGGCCGCCGGACGCATCAGCTCACAGTGCGATGGCACGCTGACCGGCAATGGCATGGCGCGCTTGGCACCACGCGCCTTGCAGCCTTCGATGGCGCGCTCGACCGCAGCCTTGGCACCGGCGATAACGACCTGTCCCGGGGAGTTGAAGTTCACCGCACTGACCACGTCGCCTTGCGCCGCTTCGGCACAGGCTGCCAGCACATCAGCGTCATCCAGACCGAGGATTGCCGCCATGCCGCCCTGCCCGGCCGGAACGGCTTCTTGCATCAACTGACCGCGACGCTCAACCAGTTTCACCGCATCGCCCAGACTCAGGCTGCCCGCAGCCACCAGGGCGCTGTATTCGCCCAGGCTGTGACCGGCAACATAAGCCGGGCGCGCACCGCCTTCGGCCAGCCACAGACGCCACAAGGCGATCGAGGCGGTCAGAATGGCCGGCTGGGTTTTATCGGTTTGATTGAGTTGCTCTTCCGGCCCTTGCTGGGTCAGTGCCCACAGGTCGTAACCGAGAGCATCGGATGCTTCTTTGAATGTTTCGAGGACCACCGGATGTTGCGCGCCCAACTCGGCCAGCATGCCGAGGGACTGCGAACCCTGTCCTGGAAAGACGAATGCGAGGGAAGCAGACATGTAACAAGCCCCTAATGATCTTGTCGTCGGAGAAATGACGTCCCGCTTGGGGGGACGCAACAAACTGACAGTTGGATGGCCAATTAACCTGAGCGGTCACATTTAAGCATTGTCCGACGAAAACGCCTAAAGCAACAAATCCTCCAGACGACCGTGTATCCGCTCCGGCAGGTTTTCCTGAATCTCGATCAGCGCTCGGGAAATGGCGCTCTGAAAGCCCTGCACCCCGGCCGAACCATGGCTCTTCACCACAATCCCTTGCAATCCGAGGAAGCTGGCTCCGTTGTGCCGGGCAGGGGCGAGATCGGCTTGCAGACGCCTCATCAACGGCAGCGCCAGTGCGCCGACCATTTTCGAGGCGAGGTTCTTCCTGAACAGGGCTTCGATGCGCCCGGCGATCATGGTCGCCAGACCCTCGCTGGACTTGAGCAGGATATTGCCGACAAAGCCGTCACACACCACCACATCCGCCTCGCCACGGTACAAACCGTCACCCTCGACAAAGCCGATGTAATTGATGCCTCGGGCTGCCTGCAACAAGGTGGCCGCCAGCTTGACTTGCTGATTGCCCTTGATGTCTTCAGTGCCAATGTTCAGCAGCGCGACACGCGGGCGAACAATGCCGAGCGTCTCCGCCGCCACCGAGCCCATGACCGCGAACTGCAACAAGTGCTCGGCACTGCAATCGACGTTGGCGCCCAGATCGAGTAGCTGGCAATAGCCCTTCTGCGTCGGAATCGCCGCCACCATTGCCGGACGATCAATGCCCGGCAAGGTCTTGAGCACAAACCGCGACAACGCCATGAGCGCACCGGTGTTGCCAGCACTGACACAGGCCTGGACCTTGCCATCACGCAGCAACTCCAGCGCCACGCGCATCGACGAGTCAGGCTTGCCGCGCAGGGCTTGCGCAGGCTTTTCGTCCATGGTGATGACTTCAGACGCCGACACAATCGACAGGCGCGAGCGATCCACAGCCGATTGGCCAGAGAGCAATTCTTCAAGTAGGGAGGGTTGACCGACGAGGGTCAGGTGCAGCGAGGGTGTAGCAGACAGGCAAGCAAGGCTGGCCTGAACAATGCTGCGGGGACCGAAGTCCCCGCCCATTGCGTCAATCGCGATGACTTGAGCGGACAAGTGATTACTCGTCAGCGCCCTTGTCGATCACTTTACGGCCACGGTATACGCCTTCTGGCGATACGTGGTGACGCAGGTGAACTTCACCGGTGGTTTTTTCTACAGACAGGGTGCTAGCCTCGAGAGCGTCGTGCGAACGGCGCATGTCACGGGCGGAGCGGGATTTTTTGTTCTGCTGAACAGCCATAATTGATTAACTCCTAAACGTTTGGGTCACGCTTTAACTGCGCCAATACACTGAACGGGTTGGACCGCGTTACCTCGTCCTCGCTCGGTTCGGGCTCATCGAGACCCGCCGGCTGCTGGCATTCTTCCGGATGATGAGCAGGCACAATGGGCAAGGCGAGCAGAAGCTCCTCCTCGATCAGTGACTGCAGATCCAAAGGATCTTCGCCCAGTTCCAGCACGTCATAACCTTTCGGCAACGACTGGGTATTCGCACCCTCCTTCACCACAGCATAACTGCATTCGCTATGGATCGGCAGGGTGACCAGCTCAAGACAACGCTGGCAAACCATTTTGACCTCGGTGTCGACAAAGCTGTGGATGACCACAGATTTACGTTCATCTCGTTCAAAAACGAATTTAGCCTGCACCGTACCGACAGTGTCGGAAAGCGGGTCGCAGAGTCTCTCCAAATCGGCCAGCAGCAGTTCACCTTGAAGGGTGGTGCCACGGTCAGCCAATTTGCGCGGGTCAACGTGAGGTGGAATCGGGTCATTCAACATAGGCGCAGCATTATAGGGATGCACCCAGCCATGTCAAAGGAAATTCAGCCCTGTCCGTCACTTGCAAGCCTCCGCTAGAATTCGCACCTGACTTTTGGAGTTGCGCATGCTGCCTTTATTACTTGCTTCAAGCTCGGTGTATCGCAGGGAATTGCTGGCCCGCTTGCAGCTGCCATTCATCTGCAGCTCACCGGATATCGACGAAAGCCACCGAACGGGCGAGCCCGCCATGGAATTGGTCAAACGCCTCGCCAAAGAAAAAGCCCAGGCTCTGGCGAGCAGCCATACCGCTCATCTGATCATCGGCTCCGATCAGGTCGCGGTACTCGGCGACCGCGTTATCGGCAAACCCCACACCTTCGAAAAGGCCCGCGAACAGTTGCTGGCCGCGAGCGGCGCCAGCGTGACCTTCCTCACCGGCCTGGCCCTGCTCAACAGCCAGACCGGCGAATGCCAAGTCGATTGCGTACCGTTCACCGTCCACATGCGCACGCTCGACCAGGCGCGCATCGAACGCTACCTGCACGCCGAGCAGCCCTACGACTGCGCTGGCAGCTTCAAGGCCGAAGGTTTGGGGGTCAGCCTGTTTCAAAGCACTGAAGGCCCTGACGCCACCAGCCTGATCGGCCTGCCGCTGATTCGCCTGATCGACATGCTGCTGGCCGAAGGCGTGCAAATCCCCTAACCGTAAAAAAACCGACCACAAAGGCCGGTTTTTTTATGCAGCCACAGAATCAGCGCATCGATGGGCCGTGAAAGCCCATCCACATCGCCAACTGCTCGGCAACGCTGGCACCGAGCTTTTTCGAGAAACGATCGAACGGCGACTCCTGAACGGTGAAGTCCACGAGCTCTTTCTCGCCAATCACGTCACGCGCCACCGAACTGGCGCTACCCAGACCATCGATCAGACCGAGCGGCAGCGCCTGCTCACCGCTCCAGACCAAACCGGAGAACAGCTCCGGATGTTCTTTGTCCTTGAGGCGATCGCCACGACCCTTCTTCACGCTGTTGATGAACTGCTGATGCGTGGTGTCCAGCACACCCTGCCAGAACTGAGTCTCCTCAGGCTTCTCTGGCTGGAACGGATCAAGGAACGACTTGTGCTCACCCGACGTATACGTCCGACGCTCGACACCAAGCTTCTCCATGGTACCGACGAAGCCGTAACCGGCCGCCGTCACCCCAATGGAGCCCACCAGGCTGGCTTTGTCGGCGTAGATCTGATCCGCCGCGCTGGCGATGTAGTAAGCGCCGGAAGCGCCCAGGTCCGAGATCACCGCGTACACCTTGATCTGCGGATGCAAGCCACGCAGGCGGACGATTTCGTCATACACATAACCCGACTGCACCGGACTGCCGCCCGGGCTGTTGATGCGCAGAATGATGCCTTTGACCTTATCGTCCTCGAAGGCCGCGCGCAGACTGCCGACGATATTGTCAGCGCTGGCCGGCTCCTTGTCGGCGATCATGCCAACCACGTCGATCAATGCGGTGTAGTTGGAGCTGCGGGTCGCACTCTTTTCCATGTCCATCAGCGGCGTGAACAGAATCAGCGCCACAAACAGGTACACGAACGTCAGTAATTTGAAGAAGATCCCCCAGCGACGCGAGCGGCGCTGTTCCTGCACACCGGCCAGCAGGGTCTTCTCCAGCAGCTTCCAGCTTTTTTCGTCACCGCTCTCTACGCTCGCCTTGGCGGGCGCTTTCCATTCGTCGGTCATGACATCTACCCCAGCAAAAACCTGTTAAGCCCGCTGATTCAGCCAGGCATGCAATTCTGAAAAACGATCAATGGCCAGTGCCGGCCCGAACAACTTCAACGCGTCAATCGATTGCGCGCCGTAGCTGACCGCCACCGAGTCAATGCCGGCGTTGCGCGCCATCTGCAAGTCGAAGGACGAATCGCCAACCATCAGCGCCTGCTCCGGGCGAACCTCGCAATGGGCGAGAATCTGCTCAAGCATCAGCGGATGCGGCTTGCTGGCGGTTTCGTCGGCGGCGCGGGTGATATCGAAATAATCTTCCCAACCGTGAGACTTCAGCACCCGATCCAGCCCGCGACGGGCCTTGCCGGTCGCCACAGCCAGATGATAACCCTCGGTACGAAACGCCTCCATCGACTCGACGACACCTTCGAACAACGGCGAAGGCACCGCCTCAGCGGCGATGTAGTGATCGGCATAATGCTGACGAAACGCCACAAGCTCGGTATCGCCAATTTCGGGATACAAGGTGCGAATCGCCTCAGGCAAACCCAGACCAATGATGCCCTTGACGGCAAAATCATCTCGCAACGGAAATCCGGAGCGCTCAGAGGCGACATGCATCGCCTCCACAATCCGACCAATGGAGTCGGCCAACGTGCCATCCCAATCGAAAATAAGCAGCTTGTACTCAGATTGGCGCACTCAGTCGCTCCACGGTCTTGGACCACATCTCATCCACAGGCGCCTGCAATTTCAGCTCGCTACCATCCGGTAGCGGCACCGTCAGCATGTAGGCGTGCAGGAACAGGCGCTTGCCGCCCAGATCGCGGATTTCCTTGCTGAAACCTTCGTCGCCATACTTGGTATCGCCTGCAATGCAATGCCCGGCGTGCAGGGTATGAACGCGGATCTGATGAGTGCGGCCGGTAATCGGCTTGGCTTCGATCAGGGTGGCAAAGTCGCCGAAGCGGCGCAGGACCTTGAACACCGTCACCGACTCCTTCCCCTCCTCCTCGTCAACTTCGACCATACGTTCGCCGGAGCGCAGATTGCTCTTGCCGAGCGATGCACGGACCTGCTTGATCGAGGCCGCCCAATTACCGCGGACCAGCGCCATGTAGCGCTTGTCGACACCATCGCCGCGCAATGCCGTGTGCAAATGGCGCAACATGCTGCGCTTCTTGGCGATCATCAGCAGGCCGGAGGTATCACGATCGAGACGGTGAACCAGTTCGAGCTCCTTGCAATCGGGACGCAACTGACGAAAGGCTTCAATCACCCCGTAGGTCAGGCCGCTGCCGCCATGGACTGCGATACCGCAAGGCTTGTTGATCACGATCAGCGCCTTGTCTTCGAAGACAATCGAGGCTTCGAGGCGTTGCAGCAGGCCTTGGGCCAGCGGCACCGGCTCGTCGCGTTCAGGCACGCGAACCGGCGGCACGCGCACGATATCGCCCGCCTGCAGCTTGTATTCGGGCTTGATCCGACCTTTGTTCACACGCACTTCGCCTTTGCGCAAAATGCGGTAAATCAAGGTCTTGGGCACGCCTTTGAGCCGAGCGAGAAGGAAGTTATCAATACGTTGGCCGGCATATTCCGGCGAGACCTCCAGCAGTTGTACGGCTGGGGTCGAAGGGGTTGTAGTCGTCATGGCGCGGATGATAACAATTTTTTATGGAATTGAAGCACTTAATCATTGCTGCTATAGTCGCGAACGCCGCCAAAAGCGGCCTGGGCAGCGGACCAACGGTCAAAAACCGGCCCTGACCAACGCAATTCACCAGGACGCGAGGCCGTCCTACGGGGCTTTCGCTACGTAACGGTGGAGTTTGCAGCTGTAACGAGCGCAGGTGACATGAGGCCTGAATCAAGCCGCAAAGCAGAGTTTTAACTCGCCTTGGGAGCCAATATTCACGGCCAGTTCACAAAGTGCAGTCAGCCACGAACGACCCTGAGCGAACGCTTCGGAAACAACGCCTAAATTAGCCATGATGCGTGACCTCCCCCTTCGGAGCTCACGGTAAATGCCAACCCGCTGCGGATTCTGCGCGCGGCAGCACCCGAATTATCAGGGATACGTGTAGGGTGGAGATGCACAACCGCTGGACTGTGTAGCAATAGGCTTTATCAAGACGCTTCATCTCGTCCACAGCCGCTGGTTGATTCCTCCTCCTGACTGAGTGCTTAAGTAGCCACAGCAAGCAGGACGCGTACGTCGCGACACCGGCCCAATTGGTCGGGGTTCGCTAGACACTGGAGTGGCCAACCACTCCTGACGCACCTGACACCGACCGTGAGAAGTCGTGTGTGCCGAACGCCGTTTCCGGCAGCCCGGAAACCGACGGTACTACATGAAAAGAATGCTGATTAACGCAACTCAACCCGAAGAGTTGCGTGTTGCACTGGTAGATGGCCAACGCCTCTACGACCTGGACATCGAATCCGGTGCACGCGAGCAGAAGAAGGCCAACATCTATAAAGGCCGGATTACTCGCATCGAACCAAGCCTAGAGGCTGCCTTTGTCGATTTCGGCTCCGAGCGCCACGGCTTCCTGCCCCTCAAAGAAATCTCCCGCGAATACTTCAAGAAAGCCCCCGAAGGCCGCGTCAACATCAAGGACGTCCTGAGCGAAGGCCAGGAAGTCATCGTTCAGGTCGAAAAAGAAGAACGTGGCAACAAGGGCGCTGCCCTGACCACCTTCATCAGCCTGGCCGGTCGTTACCTGGTTCTGATGCCGAACAACCCGCGTGCCGGCGGTATCTCCCGTCGCATCGAAGGTGAAGAGCGCAACGAATTGCGTGAAGCCCTGAACGGTCTGGTTGCTCCAGCCGACATGGGCTTGATCGTTCGCACTGCCGGCCTGGGCCGCAGCAGCGAAGAAATGCAGTGGGACCTCGATTACCTGCTGCAGCTCTGGACCGCTATCAAAGAAGCCTCGCTGGATCGTTCCGCGCCATTCCTGATCTACCAGGAAAGCAACGTGATCATCCGCGCCATCCGCGATTACCTGCGCCAGGACATCGGTGAAGTGCTGATCGACAGCGTTGAAGCCCAGGACGAAGCCCTGACCTTCATCCGCCAGGTGATGCCGCAGTACGCCAGCAAGATCAAGCTGTACGAAGACAGCGTTCCGCTGTTCAACCGTTTCCAGATCGAAAGCCAGATCGAGACCGCTTTCCAGCGCGTCGTTGAACTGCCTTCCGGCGGCTCCATCGTTATCGATCCGACCGAAGCCCTGGTGTCCATCGACATCAACTCGGCGCGCGCCACCAAAGGCAGCGACATCGAAGAAACCGCTCTGCAGACCAACCTTGAAGCCGCCGAAGAAATCGCCCGTCAGTTGCGCTTGCGCGACATTGGCGGCCTGATCGTCATCGACTTCATCGACATGACCCCGGCCAAGAATCAGCGCGCCGTGGAAGAGAAAGTCCGCGAATGCCTGGAAGCCGACCGCGCTCGCGTGCAAGTCGGTCGCATCTCGCGCTTCGGCCTGCTGGAAATGTCCCGTCAGCGCCTGCGTCCATCGCTGGGCGAAAGCAGCGGCATCGTTTGCCCGCGCTGCAACGGCACCGGCATCATCCGTGATGTTGAATCGCTGTCGCTGGCGATCCTGCGCCTGATCGAAGAAGAAGCCCTGAAAGACCGCACCGCCGAAGTTCGCGCACAAGTGCCTATCCCGGTTGCCGCGTTCCTGCTCAACGAAAAACGCAACTCGATCACCAAGATCGAACTGCGCACCCGTGCCCGCATCGTCATTCTGCCGAACGATCACCTCGAAACGCCGCACTTTGAAGTTCAGCGTCTGCGCGATGACAGCCCGGAAGCCGCTGTCGGCCAGTCCAGCTACGAAATCGCTGCTGCCGCTGCCGAAGTCGAAGAAGTCCAGCCAGCCGCCGCGACCCGCACCCTGGTTCGCCAGGAAGCCGCGGTCAAGACGGCTCCGGCCCGCGCCAACGCTCCGGTTCCGACCGAAGTCGTCGCTGCCGCGCCGGTGGCTGCACCGGTTGCCGCGCCTGAGCCAAGCCTGTTCAAAGGTCTGGTGAAATCGCTGGTCAGCCTGTTCGCGACCAAGGAAGAGCCTGCTGCTCCGGTTGTGGTTGAAAAACCAGTCACCACAGAGCGTCCGGCCCGTAACGAAGAACGTCGCAACGGTCGTCAACAGAGCCGCAACCGTAATGGTCGCCGCGATGAAGAACGTAAGCCTCGTGAGGAACGCGCACCGCGTGAAGAGCGCGCTCCCCGCGAGCCACGCGAAGCCCGTGAAGAAGCCCCGGCCGTAGCCCGCGAGGAACGTGCTCCACGTGAAGAGCGCGCACCTCGCGCCCCTCGTGAAGAACGTGCACCGCGCGCTCCACGCGAAGACCGCAAGCCACGTGGCGATCGCGAAGAGCGTCCGGTTCGTGAACTGCGCGAGCCTCTGGATGCTGCTCCGGCCGCTGTTGTCGCAACGGTTACCGCTGAAGAGCGCCCGGCTCGCCAGCCACGTGAAGAACGCGCTCCACGCCCACCGCGTGAAGAACGTCAGCCACGTGCTGAACAAGCCGCTGCCGCCGTCGCTGAAGAAGAGCTGACCTCCAACGAAGAGCAACTGCCGGAAGACGGTCAGGAAGGCGCCGAAGGCGATCGTCCACGCCGCCGTTCCCGTGGCCAGCGTCGCCGCAGCAACCGTCGCGAGCGTCAACGCGATGCCAACGGCAATGTGATCGAAGGTTCGGAAGAATCCGAAGGTAACGAAGCTGGCGAAAGCAACGAAGCGCCAAGCACTGATGATCTGGCCGCAGGCCTGGCTGTTACCGCAGCCGTTGCCAGCACCGTGATCAGCGCACCGGCTGAAGCTCAAGCTCACGAGCAAGCTGAACGCGCTACTGCGGCTGTTCAGGAAACGGCTCCGGTTGAAGCGCCAGTGGTTGAAGCAACAACTCCGATCGAAGCGACTGCTGCTCCGGAAATCGAAGTGGCTCCGGTTCGTGAAGCGTTTGTTCGGGAAGAAGCCCAACCAGTGGTTGAAGCGGCGGTTGTCGCCGAGCCAGTGACTGCTGCGGAGCCTGCTTCCGAAACCGTCACCGAAACCGTGACCGAAGCGGTTCGCGAGGTTCGTGAAGAACAAACCGCGTTCAACTGGGTTGCCGAGCCGGTTGCTGTTGAAGCGCCTGCACCGGTAGCTGAAGCCGAAGTCGCTGAAGCCATGGTTTCCGAGCCAGTGGTTGTGGCTGCCGAACCTGCTCCGATCGTTGAAGCACCGGCTCCGGTCGTTGCCGAAGTGGCTGCACCGGTGGTGGAGGCCGCCCCAGTCAGCGCCCTGACCGAGAATGGCCGTGCGCCGAACGATCCACGTGAAGTGCGTCGTCGCAAGCGTGAAGCCGAGCGTCTGCAGAAGGAAGCCGAACTGGCTGCCGCTGCTGCACCGGTTGAAGCGCCTGTCACTGAAGTGGTCGAAGCGGCGCCTGTGGCCGAGTCGGTCATCGAAGAAGCACCGCGCTCCGTTCAGGAAGCCGTAGAGCAACACGAACAAGCCCAGGAAAAAGAGCACGAGCCTAAACCCCTCGTCTAACTCCCAGGCCATAAAAAGCCCCGACTGGTAACTCCAGCCGGGGCTTTTTTACGCCTCCGAACATCACCGCAATCCCTTGCAGGCTCACGCCTACAGGGGATTTATGCAGGTCTGTAGGTCAGTGATTCAGGCACATCGACGTCCCACAGGATTCCGGGATCATCCACTGCGACTTCAACCACCTTGGCCTGCGCAAACAGCGGCTTGGCTCCACGATCACCCGACAACCCCATCAACCCCGGTCCAAAACTGCGGCCGAACCCCACCGGATGCCCAAACTCAAACTCCAGCACCGGCACGCTGATCGCGTTATCAGCCATACCCGCCAGCACGCGCTCAACCGTCGAAGGCAGGATAAACGGCATATCCCCCAACACAATCAACCAGCCACTGCACTGCGGACACGCCGACACCCCCGCCGCAATACTGTCGCCCATGCCCGTCGAGTCAATCAGCACAATCTCGCAGCCATACGCTTGAGCCATGCGAATCACCTGCGGGCGATCCTCTGTCGTCACCAGCACGCGCCTCTCTATCGTCGCGGGCAGATTCACCAACACTTGCTCGATCACCGAACGAACCGCGCCGTCACGCCCGGTACAATCCGCCAACAACTTATCCTTCTCAGCCCCCGCCACCTGGCGAAAACGACTGCCCTGCCCCGCCGCCAGCACTACGACGCCGATGGATTCATTCATACAACCTCCTGCAACGGCTTCTTTTGCTTCAGTTCGACACCGTTCTTGATCGCGACGATTTCGGCCATCAGTGACAGGGCGATTTCCGCCGGACTGTGGCTGCCAATGTGCAACCCGATCGGGCCGTGCAAACGCTCGATGGCCTGTGCCGACAAGCCCAGCACGGCGAGGTTTTCCCGGCGCTTCAGACTGTTGACCCGAGAACCCAGCGCGCCGACATAAAAGGCCGTAGAGTCCAGCGCCGTCAGCAGTGCCATGTCATCCAGGCGAGGATCGTGCGTCAGGGCGACGATGGCCGTGCGTTCGTCAGTCTGAATGTTCAGCACCGCCTCATCCGGCATGCCCGAGACAAAGCGACCGTGCTGCGCTTCCCAACCGTACACAAACTCGGTGCGTGGATCGCAGATCAACACGTCGAAATCCAGCAACCGCGCCATCTCGGCGACATAACGGGACAATTGTCCGGCGCCGATGAGCAACAAGCGCCAACGCGGACCGTAAATCGCGCGAAGCGTCTTGCCGTCAAAGCTCAACCCATCGGATTTGCTCGCAGACTGCACGACCACTTCACCGGTCGCAATATCCAGCGAACGAGCGACGATTTCATGCGCCTCACAGCGCGTCAGCAATTCGGCGACCCAATGCGGATCGCCGACCCGCTCCTCAGTCAGGCGCAACGTACCGCCGCAGGGCAAACCAAACCGCGCAGCCTCCTCGCGAGTGACGCCATACGTGATCAACTGCACCGGCGGCCCGTCAGGCGGGATACGTCCGTCGTGCAACCGGGCAATCAGGTCATCCTCGACACAACCGCCCGACACCGAGCCGATTACCACGCCGTCTTCACGCAAGGCCAACATGGCGCCAGGTGCCCGGGGCGCGGTGCCCCAGGTCTGGACCACGCTGTACAGCACCACCCGCTGACCGGCGCGGCGCCATTCGAGCACGCTGCGCAGGACATTCAGATCGACGCTGTCCATCAGGCTTGCGCCTTCTGCCAACCTTGCAGTTGATAGCGAACCGGCAGGTTGCGGATGCGTTTGCCGGTGGCGGCGAAGATCGCGTTGCACAGCGCCGGCGCAACCGGTGGCACGCCTGGCTCACCGACACCGCCCAAGGGCACAACGCCTGGCGGGGTGACCAAATGCACCGCGACATCCTTGGGCGCCAGCGACATGCGCGCCACTTCGTACATGTGGAAGTTGTCCTGCTGGACCTTGCCGTCCTTAAAGCTGATTTCCCCCAGCACAGCATTACCCAGCCCCATGACGCAGGCGCCCTCGAACTGCGAGCGGATGCGCTCGGGGTTGATCTGCGGCCCGCAATCCACGGCGATGTCTGCCTTGTGCACGATCAACGTGCCGTCGTCTTTGACTTCGACCTCGATCACCGCCGCCACATAGGTAACAAAGCTGTAATGCACCGCCAGCCCCAGGCCCCGACCCTTGGGCATTTCACGCCCCCAATTTGCCGCTTTGGCGGCAGTTTCCAGCACCGTGCGCAGGCGGCCGGTATCGATCGGATAGCGCTCGGGAGATTCGCCGTAGTTCCACTCTTCACTCAACGTGCGCGGGTCAATCTGACGGTCCGGGCCAAGCAACTTGATCTGGTACTTGAGCGGATCCTGCCCGGCCTTGTGCGCCAGCTCATCGACAAAACTCTGAATCGCAAAGCCGTGCGGGATATTCGACACCGAGCGATACCAGCCGACGCGGGTATGCGCCGTCGCCTCCGGGTTTTCCAGGCGCACGTTGGGAATCGCGTAGGCCATGTTGGTGAACCCCATGCCGAGCTCAAACGCCGCCTCGTGGTTCATGCCCGGAGCAAACAGCGCGGTGATGCTCGGGGCCACGGTGCGGTGCAGCCAGCCGGAGGGCAGACCGTCCTTGTTCAGGCCGGCCTTGAGGTACTCGGCCGACACGGTGTGGAAATAGGAACAGTGGATGTCGTCTTCGCGAGTCCATTGCACCCGCACCGCCTTGCCGGGGAACTCTTTGGCGAGGATTGCCGCTTCAATGATGAAGTCAGGCTTGGATTTTCGACCGAAACCGCCCCCCAGCAAGGTGACGTTAAACGTGACGTTATCGAACGGAACACCGAGGCGCTCGCCAATCCGTGTACGGGTGACTTGCGGCGCCTGACTCGGCCCCCAGGCTTCACAGATGCCGTCCTTGAAGCGGGCAATGGCGACCATAGGCTCCATCGGCGCCTGCGCCAGGTGCGGCAAATAATAAGAGGCTTCGAGGGTGCTGTCGGCGCTCTTCATCGCTTCGTCGATGTTGCCGGTATTGCGCACCACTTTGCCGGGTTTGAGGGACGCCGCTTCCAATTCCTTGCGATAGGCAATCGAGTCATAACTGGCGTTCGGGCCGTCATCCCATTCGATCTTCAGCGCCTCACGGCCCTTGATTGCTGCCCAGGTGTTGCTGGCCACCACGGCCACGCCACCCAAAGGTTGAAATTCGGACGGCAGCGGGCTGCCCTCGATCTGCAGGACCTTGATCACACCGGGGACTTTCAGCGCGGCGCTGGAGTCGACTGATTTGACCTTGCCGCCGTACACCGCCGGACGCGCAATGGTGGCGTAGAGCATGCCGTCAAAGTGCACATCAGCCCCGTAAATGGCGCGGCCGTTGACGATGTCGGCACCGTCGATAGCCTTGGTGCCTTCCTTGCCGATGTAACGAAACTGCGACGGATCCTTGAGTCGTACGCTGTCACGCGCGGGCACTGCCAGCGCACCGGCCGCCGCGGCTAATGCGCCGTAGCCCAATTCACGACCGGACGGTGTGTGGATGACTTTGTGCAGTTGCGCGTGGCACTCGGCGACGGGCACTTTCCACTGCGCGGCAGCGGCCTGTTCGAGCATGGTTCGGGCGGCCGCACCGCAGCGGCGCATCGGCTCGTACCAGTGACGCATGCTGCGCGAACCGTCGGTGTCCTGGTTGCCGAAACGCACTTCGTCACCCGGCGCCTGTTGCACCTTCACCATCGCCCAGTCGGCGTCCAGCTCATCGGCCACCACCATCGTCAGGCTGGTGCGTACACCCTGGCCCATTTCCGAACGGTTGCAGATCACAGTCACCGTGCCATCGGCGGCGATGCTGACGTAGACCTTGGGATCATCAATCGCGCCATGGGGCATGCCGTCGGCGCCGAATTTCTTCGAAGCCTCTTCAGCGAAAACGTCCTGCCAGCCCCAACTGGCCGCCAGCACCAACGCACTGGTCGTGCCGACCCCCTTGAGGAAACCGCGGCGGCTGAGGTTACTGAGGTTGCTCAGGGCAAAATCATTCGGTAACTGGCTCATGCCTTGGCCTCCTTCAAGTGGGTGGAAGCCTGACGGATGGCGGTCTTGATGCGGTTGTAAGTCCCGCAGCGGCAAATGTTGCCGACCATCGCCTCTTCGATTTGCGCATCCGTAGGATTGGGGTTGGTCTTGAGCAGCGCCGTCGCCGACATGATCTGCCCGCCCTGGCAGAAACCGCACTGGGCAACGGCCGTGTCGAGCCATGCTTGCTGAACCACTTGCCCGACCGGATCGGCGTGCAGGTTATCGATGGTGGTGACGTTCTGCCCGACCACCGAGCCGATCGGCGTGATGCAACTGCGCGCCGGTGAACCGTCGATGTGAATCGTACACGCGCCGCACAGGCCCATTCCGCAGCCGAATTTGGTGCCGTTGTAACCGGCTACGTCGCGGATAGCCCAGAGCAGCGGCATGTCCTCGGAGACGTCGAGTGGATGGTCTTGACCGTTGAGCTTCAGGGTAATCATGGGCACGCCCGCATAGATCTTGGGTTATGGGGTCGAGCAATCTGACGTGGGATCTTGGTTCGTGACCCGCAGATCGGCTCAGGCTAATGAGGCTCTCTTATGCGACGGGAATGTCTGCACCGGGCCTTTGATGGAACAAATGCTTGCATCGTTAGGTGGCTAAGTTAACCCAGCATTAACAAAAAAGCCCTGCACAGTTGAAGTGTGCAGGGCTTTGAGATCAGTCCTGAAAGCTTAGCTTCAATACTGGTTGGGCTCCATTTCCAGATCGACATGGAATCGTTCTGAAATGTCTTTCTGGATGCGCTGCGCCAGGTTGAGCAATTGCAGGCCCGTGGCAGCGCCGTAGTTGACCAGCACCAGCGCTTGTAACTTATGCACGCCGGCATCTGCGTCGCGGAACCCCTTCCACCCTGCCCGCTCGATCAACCAGCCGGCCGCCAGTTTCATTTGCCCGTCGGGTTGCGTATACGCCACCAGATCCGGGTATTCGCCCTTCAGCTGAGCGACCAACGTCGCGGGCACCAACGGGTTTTTGAAGAAGCTGCCGGCATTGCCCAGCACCGCCGGGTCCGGAAGTTTTTCGTTGCGGATGCTGCAAATCGCCTGGCTGACATCCGTGGCGGTCGGCTGCGCGATGCCTTGCTCGGTCAGGCGCTGACGCACCGGACCGTATTCCAGGTGCAGGTGCGCGGTGCGATCGAGGGTGAACCGAACGCGCAGGATCAACCAGCGACCCGGCTCCTGCTTGAACAGGCTATCGCGGTAAGCAAAATTGCACTCGGCCAAGGTGAAGTCCCGCAGCTCGCCGGTCTGGCGATCCAGCGCGGTCAGGCCGGCAAACACGTCCTTGATCTCGACCCCATACGCACCAATGTTCTGCATCGGCGCCGCACCGACGGTGCCGGGGATCAGACTGAGGTTTTCCAGGCCCGACAAGCCCTGTGCCAACGTGTGTTGCACGAACGGATGCCACGGCTCGCCGGCCTCGGCTTCGATCACGACTTTGCTGCCGTCATCACTGAGGATGCGAATTCCGCGCGTGGCCATGCGCAGCACCAGTGACGGGATGTCGGCGGTCAGCAACAGATTGCTGCCGCCGCCAATCACCAGCAACGGAACGTCATGCTGCTCTGCGTAGGCCAAGGCCTCACGCACATCGGCATCGCTATGGGCCTCGGCGAACAGGCGAGCCTGAACGTCGACACCAAAGCTGTTGAAGGGCTTGAGCGAAACCTGTGATTGAACCTGCAAACTCATAGCCGCCCCTTCAATTCGATCACCAGCAAGTCACTGGCGCGCTCGATCAGGTCCAGCACCTGTTCGAAGCCCTGGTCGCCGTCGTAGTACGGGTCCGGCACTTCATCGAGCTCCGACTGGAAGCGGCGCAGGAACAGGTCCAGCTCGGCCTTGCCCTTGGCCGGTTGCAAGGCCTTGAGGTGACGCAGGTTGCTGTTGTCCATCGCCAGGATCAGGTCGTAAGTGGCGAAATCGGCGCGGGTGACTTGCTGGGTGCGCTGGGCGGACAGGTCGTAGCCGCGCAGCTTGGCCGCGGCCTGGCTGCGCTTATCCGGCGCCTTGCCGACATGCCAGTCACCGGTGCCGGCGGAGGCAACTTCAATCTGACCGGCCAGCCCCGCTTCGCGCAGTTTGTGCCGCAGCACGCCCTCGGCCGTTGGAGAACGGCAGATGTTGCCCAGGCACACGAACAGTACGCGCATCAGGCCTCCAGCAGGCGACGAACGCGCTCAAGGTCTTCAACGGTGTCGACCCCGGTAGGCGGTGCGATCAACGCGTCGGCGACGTGAATCCGCACGCCGTGCCACAGGGCACGCAGTTGCTCGAGGGACTCGGTGTTTTCCAGCCAGCACGGGCCCCAGCTGACGAAGTCATGCAGGAAACCGGCGCGGTAGGCGTAAATGCCGATGTGGCGTCGATACGGCACGCCTTCCGGCAATTGCTCGCGGCTTTTGGCAAACGCATCCCGCGCCCATGGCAAGGTCGAGCGACTGAAGGTCAGCGCCAGCCCCTCAAGATCGCTGACGACCTTGACCACGTTGGGGTTGAACAGGGTTTCCACGTCTTCGATCGGCTCGGCCAGGGTGGCCATGCGCGCTTCGGTGTGGGCCGCCAGGTTCGCCGCGACCTGATCGATCACGCTCGGCGGAATCAATGGTTCGTCACCCTGGACGTTGACCACGATGGCGTCGGGCGCCAGGCCCAGTGTCGCGGCGACTTCAGCCAGACGGTCGGTGCCGGAATTGTGGTCTTCGCGGGTCAGCACCACTTCAGCGCCGAAGCCGTTGCACGCCTCGACGATGCGCGCATCGTCAGTGGCAACCACCACGCGCTGGGCGCTGCTTTTGCTCGCCTGTTCCCAGACGTGCTGGATCATCGGCTTGCCGGCGATCAGTAGCAGCGGTTTGCCCGGCAAGCGGGTCGAGGCATAGCGCGATGGAATGACAACGGTAAAGGCTGTGGTCATTTATCCAGGCGCTCGTCGGTGGTCAGGGTGCGGGCTTCGGTTTCGAGCATCACCGGGATGCCATCTCGAATCGGGTACGCGAGGCCGGCGCCCTTGCTGATCAGCTCGGTCTTGTCGGCGCTGAGCTTGAGTGGGCCTTTGCAGACCGGGCAAGCGAGGATGTCGAGCAATTTGGTGTCCATGAGCATTCCCTGGATAAAACGGAGTTAAGGCAAAAGACGATCCGGCAACAGGCGCATCAGCTGCGTATCGAACCAGGCCACAAAGGCCGGCGATGGAACAGCATCGACCGCCAGGTACCACCAATCGGCGGCGGCGAAGGCACGGCACTTCACCGCGTCCTTTTCAGTCATCACCAACGGCAATGACGGTGTGAAATTCAAGGCCTGCACGCTGTATTCGGCGTGGTCGGCAAACGCATGCGGCACAGGTTTGCAGTGTAGCGTTTCGAGGGTGGTGAAGAAACGCTGCGGATTGCCGATCCCGGCCACAGCGTGCACCGCCTGACCTGCGGGGAAGTGATCGAGGGGACGCCGCTCACCGCTGAGCAAATTGATCAGGGCGGTCGGTTGCAGCTGGAAGGCAAACCCGTCGGCGCGATCCTCCGCGGCGCCATTGTAGAGCACCGCGTCGACGCTCTGCAGGCGTTCGACAGGCTCGCGCAACGGCCCGGCCGGCAAGCAACGCTGGTTGCCCAGGCCGCGGGCAGCGTCGATCAGTACCAGTTCGAGGTCCCGGGCCAGGCGGTAATGCTGCATGCCATCATCGGAAAGGATCAGGTCCAGCGGCTCGTTCGCCAGCAGCGCTTTTACCGCGCGGCTGCGGTCCGGGTCGATCATCAACGGCACGCCGGTACGCTGGACGATCAGCAGCGGTTCGTCGCCCGCCACCTCCGCGCTCTGGTCGGCTTCGACCCGCCATGGCAGCTGCTGCGGCTTGGCACCGTAACCACGACTGACCACGCCCACCCGCAAGCCGCTGCGCTGGCAGTGCTGGATCATCCACAGGATCAACGGCGTCTTGCCGGTACCGCCCACGGTGATATTGCCGACCACAATCAGCGGCACGGGCGGTTGATAGATCTCACCCTCGCCCGCCAGGAATCGTTTGCGCTTGTTCATGACGACCCGCCGGTACAACCACTCCAGCGGCTGCAACAGCTTCAGGGCCGGATGACCTTGATACCACGCGGCGAGCAAGCGATCGGACATGGCCATCAGGGCGCGGGCGCCGCCTCGACAGTGGTCATGCGTAAATGGCTGAAACCGAGCTTGCCGGCGGCGTCCATGGCGGTGATGACCGATTGATGTTGAGTCTTGCCGTCAGCGCTGATGGACAGCGGCAGATTGGTGTCGCCGTTGGATTCTTTTTGCATCGCGTCCATCACGGTCGCCAGGTCGCTTTTGGGCAAGACCCGATTGTTCACCGAGAACACGCCTTCTGCGTTGATAGCGACGTCCAGTTGCTTGACCTGCTGATTTTCAGTCGGCGCGCCGCTGACTGCTTCCGGCAGTTCGACGCGCAACTGGGTTTCACGGGTAAAGGTGGTGGTCACAACGAAAAACAGCAGCAGGACAAACACCACGTCGATCAACGACACGAGATTGATGTCCACGTTCTCCCGTTGCTTGCGGCGGAATTTCACGCTTTTTTGCCCTCGGACAGGTCCACGTCACGGTCACCCTGCACGACCTCGACCAGTTTGATCGCTTCCTGCTCCATCCCCACCACCAGCTCATCGATACGCCGTTGCAGGAACCGGTGGAAGAAGACCGCCGGGATACCGACGATCAGGCCCGACGCCGTGGTGATCAGGGCTTTGGAAATACCGCCGGCCAGCACTGCGGCGTTAGTGGTCATGCCCGTGGCCATGAACGAACTGAAGATATCGATCATGCCCAGCACCGTGCCGAGCAACCCGAGCAACGGGGCCATGGCGGCAATAGTGCCCAGGGCGTTGATGTAGCGCTCCAGTTCATGGATGACCCGGGAGGCGGCCTCTTCAATGCACTCTTTCATGATCTCGCGACCATGCTTGGAGTTGGCCAGGCCCGCCGCGAGGATCTCGCCCAACGGCGAGTTGGCGCGCAGTTCCTTGAGTTTTTCTTTATTGAGTTGTTTGTCTTTGATCCAGACCCAGACCTGCCCGAGCAAATGCTCCGGGGTCACGCGGCTGGCTCGAAGGGTCCAGAGACGCTCGGCGACGATCGCCATGGCCGCGATGGAACTCAAAATGATCGGCAGCATCATCCAGCCGCCGGATTTGACCAATTCCCACACAGTGACAGTCCCCTCGAAAAAGTGCGCCACTCTAACATAGGGGGTGGGCGCACCGAAGACCGTGATGTCGCATCCGGTCGGGCTTTAATAACTCTCAGTTATTTATTGACGGGCGGTGTATCGCGCCAGAAACGCCGGTCCAGACGCATCGTCCACGGAGGCTGGAAACGCCCGAGTTGCAGATGAATGGCGCCCTGCTCGGCGCTGTCGTAAATCGCCATACCGCGTTTTCGATAACGCGCCACGATTGTGGGGTGCGGATGGCCAAAGGAATTGCCTTGGCCGCGGGAGATCAATACGGACTTGGGCTGCAAGACGCTCAACAGAATCATTGACGAGGAAGTGCGGCTGCCGTGATGCGGTGACTGCAACCAATCGGTGGCCACTGCCAGCGGACTCTCCAGCAAGGCCCGTTCGGCAGCGGCGTCGATATCACCCGTCAGCAACAGTCGCTCGCCCCCGGCTTCTATTTGCAGGACGCAGGATTTCTGATTGCTGTCATGGGCCGACGTCCACTGCCAGAGCTGGAAGTTCACACCGTCCCAGGTCCATTGCCGGCCGCTTTCACAACCTTGCGCGTGCAGTTCGGTTGGCAATCCCTCGGGGTCGCCACTCAGCACTTGCCGGACAGGCAAACCCTTGGCCACGGCTCGGGCACCGCCGGCATGATCGGCATCGGCGTGGCTGATCAGCATCAGGTCGAGCCCTTTCACCCCGAGTTTGCGCAACGAGGGAAGCACCACCCGTTCCCCCATGTCCAGGTCGCCGAAACGTGGTCCTGTGTCATACAACAGTGTGTGATGACGGGTACGCACCAAAATAGCCAACCCTTGGCCGACGTCCAGCTGCCAGACGTCAGCCAAACCTTCCGGTAATAGCGGACGAGGCGGAAAAACCAGCATCAGCAGCAACGGCCACCCCAAAGGGCGCATCGGCACACCGCGCGGCAGCAGGAGCAAGAAGGCACCCAAAGTACCCAGCGCCCAACTCCAAAACGGTATCGCCACCGGCGTCCATGCGGGCAATTGCCCGGCCATCAATGCCAGTGCCTTGAACATCCCGTCGATCAGACCACCCGCCAACCACAGCAGCCCTTCGCCGACGTAAGGGACCGCCAATAATAATGTCCCGAGCAAGGCTGGCGGTAACACCACCAGGCTGATCCAGGGCACAGCCAGCAAATTCACCAGCGGCCCGCTGAGACTGATCGGCAAGCCAAGCACCATCAACAACGGGCACAGGCCTATTGCGATCAACCATTGCGCGCGGGTCCAGGTTTGCCACCATCGCCATGGACCCAGCCGTCCACCAAAGGTAAAAATCAGCACCGCCACGGCGGCGAAGGACAACCAGAAACCCGGTTGCAGACTGGCCAACGGATCCAGCAGCAACACACCATTGAGCGCCAGCAACAGCGGCCACCAGGCGCCGAGATGACGAAAGCGCAGCCGCCACAGCAGTACCAGACCGATCATCACGCAGGCGCGTTGCACCGGAACGTCGAAGCCGGCCAGCAACCCGTAAGCCAGCGCCGCCGAGAATGCCAGCGCGCATGCCCATGGCAGCCAGGGCACACGTACAGGCCACAGACCCAGCCGCGCCATCCCGGCGATCAGCAGGTAAACCACCCCCGCCAACAAACCGATGTGCTGTCCGGAAATCACCAGCAAATGCACGGTGCCGGTGTCTTGCAGCACTTGCCACTCCTCACGACTCAGCCCGGCACCATCTCCCAGTACCAGCGCGGTCAACGCGGCGGTTCGCCCTTGGGCATCGACCGCTTGTAAACGCTGGCGGATGCCGTCACGCCAGGCCCATCGGGCTTCAGCCAGTCGCTCACCATCCTTGACCGTGCCGGTCGCGCCAATATGTTGAGCCAGTAGCCAGGCGTCGTAATCGAAGGCATGCGGATTGAGCAGCCCGGCAGGCCGCTTCAATTTGACCGCCAGTCGCCAGCGCTCACCGCTGCTCACGGGTGGCCCGCCATACCAGGCCAGGCGCAAACGCTTGGGCAGTTTCGTGCGCTTTGAATGACCATCTGTCACTTCGAATCGCACTACGCCGCCAGCATCTTGCGGCAGTCCCGTCACCCGACCTTCAATCCAGCGGGTTTCGCCGTCGAGTTTGAGCGCCAGACGATCGTCCAGCGCCCACTGCGCATTCGCACACGCCCAACTGAAGCCGAACAGGAAAAATGCCAAGTGATACGTGCGAAATGGCAACAACATCAAACCCGGCAGTGGCAGCAACATCCATAACCAGACCGGCGGCAAAACCGGCAAAAAACGCAGGGCCAGCAAACCCAGCGCCAGCGCTATCATCCCAGTGCGCATACACTCATCCTTGAGAGTCCCCACCTAGGCATAGCCGGCCAACCGCACCGGCGCCGTTATCAATTGTCACAAAGTCTGAATGGGCGGTTCTTAGAATCCAGACATACTTGCCGCCTTAACCGACCGAGAAGCCTTATGCCCCGGCGCTTATTCAAACGCTACATGCCAGACCCGACCAGCATCAGGGAACACAAATCCTTACGCTTTCTCGGCACCCTGCTGCATGACCCCAACCTCTGGCACCTCAACCGCCACTCCGTGGCACGGGCGATGGCGGTCGGTCTGTTCGCAGCGTTTCTGCCGATCCCGTTGCAGATGTTGCTGGCCGCTGTGCTGGCAATCATGGTGCGGGGCAACATGCCGATTGCGGTGAGTCTGGTCTGGCTGACCAATCCGATCACCATGCCGGCGGTGTTTTTCTGCACGTACCAGACCGGGGCCTGGCTGTTGGATGTGCCCACTCGTCAGTTGCCCGACGCCTTGTCCTGGGAATGGGTGAGCGGCGAATTGTCTACTTTATGGCAGCCGTTTTTGCTGGGCTCGGTGGTGACAGGGCTGGTGTTGGGTGCCCTCGCCTACTTCCTCACCATGATGTATTGGCGCTGGTGGGTAGCGCGGCAGTGGAAGCGGCGCAAGAAAAACCGGATGTAGGAATGCAAAACGGCCTCCAACGTAGGAGGCCGTTTTTTTGTGTTGCCTGGACCGGGGCCATCGCGAGCAAGCTCGCTCGCGAAGGGGGCGACGCGGTCTTGAATCAGGTACGCATCCCGCGCCCACTGACCAGCAGCCGAGCACAACCGACATACAACACAATCGTCGCCACCAGCATGAAGGTGATCGCGATGCTGATCTTGATGTCCGAAACCCCAAGAATGCCGTATCGGAAGGCGTTGACCATGTGCAGCACCGGGTTTGCAAGGGACACGGTCTGCCAGAACGGTGGCAACAGGGAAATCGAGTAAAACACCCCGCCCAGGTAAGTCAGCGGTGTCAGCACGAAGGTCGGAATGATCGAGATGTCATCGAAGTTGCGCGCAAACACGGCGTTGATGAAGCCCAGCAGCGAGAAGATCGTCGCCGTCAGCACCACCACCAGAATGGTCACGCCCAGGTGATGCACCTGCAAATCAGTAAAGAACAGCGACAGCATCGTCACGATGATCCCGACCATCAGCCCGCGCAGCACGCCACCCAGGGTGTAGCCGATCAGAATCGTATGCGGAGAAACCGGCGACACCATCAGTTCCTCGATGGAACGCTGGAACTTGCTGCCGAAGAAACTCGAAACCACGTTGCCGTAGGAGTTGGTGATCACCGACATCATGATCAACCCCGGCACGATGTACTCCATGTAGGTGAAGCCACCCATGCCACCAATCTGCTTGCCGATCAGATTGCCGAAGATCACGAAGTACAAAACCATGGTGATGGCCGGCGGTAGCAGCGTCTGCGGCCAGATCCGGGTAAACCGCCGGACCTCACGGTAAACGATGGTATTGAGGGCAACGAGGTTGGGCTGCAGCTCGGAACTCATACCGCCACCTTCGACAGATTTTTCTCCACCAGGGACACGAACAACTCCTCAAGGCGATTGGTTTTGTTACGCAGGCTCAGCACGTCGATGTTCTGCTGCGCCAACTGGGTAAACAGCGCGGTGATGCCCATGGTCTTGTCGACCTGGACTTCCAGCGTATGACCATCGAGCAGACGGGTCGGGTAGCCGAGCAATTGCGGCGCACTGGTCAGGGTGTTTTTAATATCGAGCAGGAAAGTTTCCACATGCAGCTGGCTGAGCAACTGTTTCATGCTGGTGTTTTCGACGATGGTGCCGTGGTCGATGATGCCGATGTTGCGGCACAACTGTTCAGCCTCTTCCAGGTAATGCGTGGTGAGGATGATGGTGATGCCTTTCTGGTTCAGCTCGGTGAGGAAGGTCCACATCGAACGACGCAGTTCGATGTCCACACCTGCCGTTGGTTCGTCGAGGATCAGCAAGCGTGGTTCGTGGACCAGCGCACGAGCGATCATCAATCGACGCTTCATGCCGCCAGACAGTGAACGCGACGGCACATCGCGCTTGTCCCACAGCCCCAGTTGGGTCAGGTATTGCTCGGCGCGCGCCTTGGCGATTTTCGGCGGGATGCCGTAATAACCAGCTTGGGTCACGACGATGTCGAACGTCTTTTCGAACTGGTTGAAGTTGAATTCCTGGGGCACCACGCCGATGGAGCGCTTGAGCTGCGCAGGATTCTTGTCCAGGTCGTGACCGAAGATATTCACCGTTCCGCTGGTCTTGTTCACCAGGGTCGAGAGAATGCCGATGGTCGTGGATTTGCCGGCGCCGTTAGGACCGAGCAAGGCGAAGAAGTCACCTTCGGCAACGTCCAGATCGATACCACTCAGGGCCTGGAAACCGTTGCCGTAGGTTTTGGTTAGCTGCCGGATGGACAGAGCGGAACTCATATCGGATTACGCACCAAGAAGGAAGAAAGGGATAAAAGACGGCCGGCGGCGACTGGAACAACCACGGCACATGAGCGCAATGGTGCTTGTCGCCGCCACACAAGTACAGTCAAGTGTGTCGATAGTGAGTATTAAGTCAACGCGGTCATAACGGCTTTTTGATACGCCGGACGCTGCTTCAACCGGGCGTACCAGGCTTCAAGGTTCGGCAGCGACGCGCGTTCTATCGGCATCTCGAACCAGGCATAAATAAAACTGCCCAGCGGAATGTCGCCCATGCCGATTTCATCGCCGGACAGGTAAGGCTTGGTCGACAACGCTTGATCGGCCATCGACAGCAGCTCTTCGCATTCCTTGATCGCGGCCTTGATGGCTGGCCAGTCCTGCTTGTCGGCCGAAGTGCGCATCACGCCCCAGAATACAGTGCGGAACGGACCGGCGAGACTTGAAGTGGTCCAGTCCATCCACTTGTCCGCCGTGGCGCGGGCTTTTAGATCCGCCGGATACCACGGACTGCCGTCGGCATGTCGGGCCATCAAGTAACGCACGATGGCGTTGGATTCCCACAAGACAAAGCCGTCATCCTCGATCACCGGAATACGACCGTTGGGGTTCATCGCCCGGTACTCCGGCGTATCGACAACCCCAAAGGCGCCGCCTGCATCGATGGCTTCATACGCCAGGCCCAATTCTTCGGCGGCCCACAAAGGCTTTCTGACATTCGACGAGTTTTTCCGACCCCAGATTTTCAGCATGACCGCCTCTTTTTTGACAAGTGGGCAGGCAGCATACGCCGGATCAGGCTCGACTCAAATCGCTCTGCATATCCCCCAACAGCACGGGCAGTTGCTCGCTGAACAGGTGCGGATAGCACTTTTCCAGGTGTTCGAAAAAGAACGCTTCCGGCACATCGGTGAACTGGCCGTGATCGATCAGATACTCCATCAACTGTGCGCCATCGCGATTGAACGGGTGGAAAACGCTGTCGTTGATCCCGTCGAATTCCAGCGGTGCGACATTGAACAGCTCACAGAGTTTTTGATTGAACGCCGGCGTGGCCTTGACCCAGCGGTCGTTCAGATACAGCTCGGTGTAACCGTGCATTGCGAACACATCGCTCTTCAGCAGTTCTAGCAAACGCGGGGTCGAGAGGTGATTGCGCACATCCGCCAGTCCAATGCGCGCGGGGATCCCGCAATGTCGCGCGGCACCGGCCAACAGCGTGGCTTTGGGCACGCAATAGCTTTCCCTGGTGGCCAGCGCATAACTGCCGCGCAAGGTCTCCGGGTCGCGGCTGAACGTGTAGGGGTTGTAGCGCACGGCCTCGCGCACCGCGTAATAGAGGTTGATCGCCTGCTCGAGCGGGTCACGACTGCTGCCGCGGTGTTTTTCGGCGAACTCCACCACTGAGGGGTGGTCACTATCGATGAAGCGGCCGGGACTCAAGTACTCGTGCATGAGATCAATCTCCTGGGGAAGCCCCGAGTCTAGCGACAGGTTCAGCACAGAGATAACGACGTTTCGGCCAAACTTGGGCGCATTGTCGCGTACGAAACGAACGAATTCCCGAGCGTGTTGCCAACCGAGCCTACAAATCTCATCCAAGGTTTCCCACGATTTCAATCACCTCGCTCTGACCACCCTGTTTGGCGGATGCCGTCTAAGCTCTGAAGGTCGGTTTTACCCTGGTTCACGGAGGATTAAATATGCTGCTGTTGTGGATACTGGTTCTGATTGTCGGGATAGCCTGGTTAGCCCATCGTCGCACCGCCCCCCTGCCCGCCCTGTGCGTTGTTGCGGTCTACATCGTCGCGATGGGCGCTTTCAGCCGTGCGCCCGGTTGGCTGCTGCTGGTGTTCTGGGTGTTGATTGCAGCCGTTGCGGCGCCACTGTTGCTGCCCGACCTGCGTCGCAAGTTCTTCAGCGCGCCGCTGTTCAGCTGGTTCCAGAAAACCCTGCCGCCGATGTCGCAAACCGAGCGCGACGCCATCGACGCCGGCACCGTATGGTGGGACGGCGAACTGTTCAGCGGCCGTCCGGACTGGGACAAATTGCTGTCCTATCCAAAAGCCCAACTGACTGAAGAAGAACAGGCTTTCATTGACGGCCCGACCGAGGAGCTCTGCGCCATGGTCACCGATTGGCAGATCGGGCAAGACATGGACCTGCCCGCTGAAGCCTGGACGCACATCAAGGACAATGGCTTTTTCGCGCTGATCATTCCCAAGGAATTTGGCGGCAAGGGCTTCTCCGCCTACGCCCACTCACAGGTCGCGATGAAACTGGCGACCCGCAGCGGCGACCTTGCGTCGACCGTAATGGTCCCCAATTCCCTCGGTCCGGCCGAACTGCTGTTGCATTACGGTACCGATGAACAACGCAACCATTACCTGCCTCGCTTGGCCCGCGGTGACGACATTCCGTGCTTCGCGCTGACCGGTCCGCTGGCAGGTTCCGATGCCGGCGCAATGCCCGACACCGGGGTGATCTGCAAAGGGGAATGGGAAGGCAAGGAAACCCTCGGTCTGCGCCTGAACTGGGAAAAGCGTTACATCACCCTCGGCCCGGTGGCGACCCTGCTCGGCCTCGCCTTCAAGGCCTATGACCCGGAACACTTGCTGGGTGACAAGGAAGACCTGGGCATCAGCCTGGCGCTGATTCCGACCGACACCGCCGGAGTTGAAATCGGCCGCCGACACCTGCCGCTGGGGGCTGCCTTCATGAACGGCCCGAACTCCGGCAAGGACGTGTTCGTGCCGCTCGATTTCCTCATCGGCGGCCAGGAAATGCTCGGCAAAGGCTGGATGATGCTGATGAATTGCCTGTCGGTCGGGCGTTCGATTTCGTTACCGGCAGTCGGCACCGGGGCGGCCAAATTCACCAGCCTGGTGACGGGGCAGTACGCTCAGGTTCGCGAGCAATTCAACGTTCCATTGTCGGCGTTCGAAGGGATTCAGGAAGCCATGGCGCGCATCGGTGGCAACGCCTGGATGATGGACGCGGCGCGCATGCTGACCGCCAACGCGGTGGACCTGGGCGAGAAACCGTCGGTGCTCTCGGCCATTCTCAAGTATCACCTTACCGAACGCGGTCGCGAGTGCATCAGCCACGCGATGGACGTTCACGGCGGTAAAGCCATCATCATGGGGCCGAACAACTACCTAGGTCGCAGCTGGAACGGCGCGCCGATTTTCATCACCGTGGAAGGCGCGAACATTCTCTCGCGCAACCTGATGATCTTCGGCCAGGGTGCCATTCGCTGCCATCCGTTCGTGCTCAAGGAAATGGCCCTCGCCGGTCGCGAAGACAAAGACCAGGCGCTCACCGAGTTCGATGGCCTGCTGCTCAAGCACATCGGTTTTGCCGTGAGCAACGCCGCCAGCACGCTGGTGCTGAACCTTGGTTTCGGGCACTTCGAACATACGCCGGGCAACAAGCTCAGCCAAGGCTACTTCCGCGCGCTCAACCGTCAGGCCGCAGCATTCGCCATGCTCGCGGACCTGAGCATGATGCTGCTGGGCGGCGAACTGAAACGCCGCGAACGCCTGTCGGCACGCCTCGGGGATGTACTCAGCAACCTGTACCTCGCCTCTGCCGCGCTCAAGCGGTACCACGATCTCGATTCACCCGAGCACATGGCGCCGCTGTTTACCTGGGCCATGGAGGAAAGTCTTGGCCAGTCGGAACGTGCACTGGATGAGCTGCTGACCAACTTCCCGAACAAGGTGCTGGGTTGCCTGTTAAGGGTGATCGTCTTCCCGTTCGGCCGTCGACATAAAGGGCCATCGGACAGACTCGGCGCCGAAGTGGCTGCCGTGATTGGTCGCGCCAAGGGCGACCCGACGCTCGAAGAGTTGCTGGGCGGTTGCTACCGCCCGCAATCGGCCGAAGATGCCGTCGGTGCTTTGCAGCACGCCTGCAACCTGTTGAACGCTGCGCAGCCGCTGCAGAAAAAACTGCACATTGCGCTCAAGAGTGGACAAGTCAAACCGGCTGCGGGGGAACACGTCATCGATGCCGCGCTGGAAGCCGGTGTCTTGCAGGCAGCGGAAGCACAGACCCTGCAGGCCGCCGAGGCGGCGCGGCGCAAGGTGATTGATGTCGATGATTTCGACAAAGAGGAACTGGCGCTCGCACCCGGAAAGGTCCGCTGATCCAGTGCCCCCATGCAAAACGGGCGCAGGGGCTTTATACTCCCGCGCCCGTTTTGCTCTTGAGGACTTATCTCGTGTCCAACGTCGTTGCCGACCATCTTGTCTTGCTTGACCACTTGCGCAGCATCCTGGTCGCCGTGGGTGAGGCCGAACAGGTTCCCGAAGAAAGCCATGCCTTGTTCCTGGAGCGCTTCGATGAATTGCGTGCGTTGCTGCCGGTCGATCCGATCGAAAGCCAATACCTGGGCCAGGACATTCTCTGCCAGGTGATCACCCGCTACCCGCAGATTGCCCACCTGGTCCCACGCGACCTGCTGTGGTACTTCGCCGGCGACTGCTTGCACTACATGCCCGACGATGAAATCGATCTGTATCAAGCGCTGGAAGAACGTCGCTTTGAAGCTGAACAGAACGACGAACCGTTTGACTGGAACCAGGAAAAGCAGTTGCTGGCGATGTCGAACGACGACAGCAAGCACTGATTTCCGATCAGATGTACAAAAGGCCCGCATGGTTGAACATGCGGGCCTTTTTTTACGTTCAGAACAAGCCGTCGCTCTCTGGCAGTTCATACTCCGATGAGGACCAAACTGGCCCCTCCGACTTAAGCGGATGACCCAACGTCGGCTCCTTCTCCAGACACGCCACCAGATAATCAATCAACACTCGTAGTTTGGGAGGCATATACCGGGTTGGCGAATGCAGCAACCAGGCACCTCCGTGGTAGGACGCCAGAAACGTCCAGTCCGGAAGTACCTGCACCATCAGCCCTTTCTCCAAGGCATGACGCGCAGTGAAATAGGGCAAGCTGCCTATGCCGATATGCTGCAACACCGCGCCAAAACGTACGCCAGTATGATTTGCGGCATAACGCCCGCGCACACCGACAGTCACCGATTTGCTGCCCTTCTTGAATTTCCAGCGCGCATCGCTCGGGGTTTCACCCAAGTAAATGCAACTGTGATTGAGCAAGTCATGAGGGTGAGTCGGCGTGCCATGTTCGGCCAGGTACTGCGGTGTCGCGCAGAGCAAATGGTCGATGGTGAGCAACTGTCGTCCCACCAGCCCTGCAGGCGGCCGGTCGGTGATGCGAATCGCCAGGTCGACGTTGTCGTCGATCAAATCGACCTGACGGTCCTCAAGCAACAGTTCCACGTCCACTTTGGGATAACGGCGCAAAAACGCCGGCATATGCGGGTGAATCACGATCCGGCCCACTGCTTTCGGAACGCTGATACGCACCAGCCCCTCCGGTTCGTCGGTGAACTGCCCACTGATTTCCATCACCGACTTAGCTGCGCTGACCATTTCCTGGCAACGCTTGAACACTTCTTCGCCACCGTCGCTCAAGCGCAATTTGCGCGTGGTTCGTTGCAACAAACGCGTGGCCAGCGCTTTCTCCAGACGCGAAATGCTGCGACTGACCGCCGACGGTGAAGAACCCAGCTGGCGGGCCGCTTCGGAAAAGCTGCCGGTCTCGACAACCTTGACGAAAATCGCCATCTCACCAAGCAGTGGCAGCGGAAGATTTATGCTCACAGCGCAACAGTCCTTTGATGTTTGAACGGATTATCACGCAATTCCACGCTTCATATAATAAAAACAGAAACTTTAATAAGGGCATGGAATATGACGCTTCGCCTCTTTTTCCATAGTGATGACCTCAAAGCCAACGTGGAAGTCCTGAATTGCACGCCCCACGAAAACGAATTTGCGGTGGTGCTGCGCGCCACGCTTTTCCACCCACAAGGTGGCGGACAGCCTTTTGACACAGGCTCGATTGGCGACAGTCAGGTACTGCGGGTCATTCAGGATCCTGAGCGGATCATTCATTTCGTCGACCAACCGGTAAAACCGGGCATGATCCAGATTCGCGTGGACGGTGAGCGGCGTCAGTTCAATACGCGCATGCATTCGGCCGGGCATCTGATCGGCCACTTCGTCCAGGCCAAAGGCTGGATGCCGATCAAGGCCCATCACTGGCCGGGTGAAGGTCGGGTGCAATTCAAAGCGCTGGAAAGCGCACAGGACGTCGATGCCCAAAACCTGCAACTCGGCATCGAACGGTGGATTGCCGAGGATTTTCCGCGCCTGACGTCACTGCGCGAAGGCGCCCGGGAAATTGGCTTCGGTGCACTGCCCGCCTACGGCTGCGGCGGCACCCATGTACGTAGCCTGAAGGAATTGGGCACGGTCACGATCGCCTCCCTTGCATTGAAGAAGGGAACGCTGTCAGTCCACTACACCGTGGATTGAGCATTTGGGCGATGGCGGCACCGTCGTCGCCTGACGCCGGGGGAGCCTGCGCTCGCGGGTTCTGTTGACTATCTGATAGATGGACCTAAGACATGATGCTTGACGTCGAGCGTCTCGATGAGACGTGCATAAAAAAACTGGCAAATGAAGAAGTCCTCGCCATCCGCGTCAAAGGCCTGTTGCCCCAGCCGTTGGCGATTCAGATTGGCGACAAAATCCTCGGCCCCGGTTTCGAAGGCTATATCAATGCGCCGAGCATCGGCCGCATCGGCATGGCGTTTTATGAAGCGGAAAACCAGCCGCTGCTGATCGAGGACTACTTCGAGCGCGCCACCCGCAACATCGCGGAGTTGCGCAATCGATGCGCGCCCTACTCGTCCCCAGTCGACACCCTGCGCTGCATGCTCGACGAATCCTGGCCGGCAGGCGCGCACCTGGAAAACCTCTACGGTCGCAAGATGTATGTCGGCCTGTCCCGGGTGGTGAAACCGGGGGTGTGCTTCCTTGCCCACCACGACATTTTTGCCAAGGACGCCCCGGACAGTTACCAGGCCAGAAGCCTGGAAGCGCAGTTCGCCTGCAACGTTTACCTGAACATGCCGAGCGAGGGCGGCGCGCTGCAGATGTGGGACGACGACATTTCACCGGACCAGTTCGACGAGATGCGCGGCGACAGCTACGGCATCGACCCGGCCCTGCTCGGCCCTCCGACCTTGGAGATACGTCCCGAGCCTGGCGATTTCATCATGTTCAATTCGCGCTGCATGCACTCGGTGACACCGGGCGTGGCAGATCCGCGATTGAGCCTTTCGTTCTTTGTCGGCTACCGCGGCAACGCTTCACCTCTTACCTTTTGGAGTTGAGATGCTTTCGAATTACCTGGGCGAGTTTCTGGCGCTGGCAACCCTTCACTTTCTGGCCGTGGTCGCACCCGGGCCGGACTTTGCCGTGACCATCCGCCAGAGCGTGCGTTTCGGCCGGTTGGTGGGCATCTGCACGGCGCTGGGCATCGGCGCGGGGATTTCCGTGCACGTGCTTTACACCCTGCTCGGGGTCGGCGCACTGATGCATGCCACGCCGTGGCTGTTGACCGTGGCCAAGGTCGTGGGCGGTGCCTACATTTTTTACCTCGGGGTCAGCCTGCTGCGCAGCAAACCCAAGTCGACGCTTGAAGGCGATAACGTTGCGGACGAGCCCATCGTCGAACAATCGCTGTTGAAGGCTTTCACTACCGGGTTTCTGACCAACGCGACCAACCCAAAGGCGACGCTGTTTTTCCTGGCGATTTTCACCACCCTCATCAGCACCACGACACCGCTGAACATCCAGGCGCTGTATGGGGTCTGGATGTGTTTTGTGAATGCGTTGTGGTTTGTGATCGTCGCACTGTTCTTTTCCAGCGCTCGGGTGCGCGTGCTGTTTATGCGCATGGGGCATTGGTTTGAACGGACGATGGGGGTCATTCTGATCCTGTTTGCCGGGCGCCTGATTCTGTCGATGTAAAACCCGCACCCGCGCAAAAGGCCCGACGAGTCTGACTCGCGGGCCTTTTTCATATCTGCGTCGCTTTTGCGTTTCTGTGCGACAGATCCCGCGTCAGGGGCTCCCCTTTCGCGACTTCGTGGTGTTAGGTTGGAAATGTTTATGACCAATCGATCAGACACTTCCCACAAACCGCCTGCAAAGGAATGCCCCTAGCAATGGACTTTTCACTCAAGCACCTGGCCGCATCGACTCTGATTCTGGCCAGTCTTTCGTCGTTCTCCGTCGTCGCGCAAACCAATATCACCCCGCAACAGAGCGCGACCATTCTCAAGAATTTCAGCGACGCCTCAGCCACGGATTTCAGGCAGTTCCTGGCAGGTGTGGCCAAAAGCAACCTGGCCAAAACCGCCGACCTCGGCCCGGCCATCAGTGCTTTCCAGGACAACAAGACGCTTAGCCCCGAACAGCAGAACGAGATCCATCGGCTGCTTGGCCTCTATGCACGGGCGAAATACGGCGCGGCGGCCACCGAGACCTTGCGTGAACTGGTAGCGATCCCGACCTTCCAGGTGGAAGGCGTTGCTCAGCACGACAACCCTGAATTCATCAAGATTGCCGACAAGATCAAAAGCCTTGCCCAGTCCTTCAACCTGAACTTTCGCAACATCGACAACCGCGTTTATGAAATCTCACTCGAGGGCAGCGGCGATGAAGTGGTGGGCATTCATGCGCACGCCGACGTGGTGCCGGTGACGCCGGAGAACTGGGTCTTGAAAGACGGCACCCGACTGGATCCGTTCAAGGTCACGCTGATCGGCGACCGCATGTATGGCCGCGGCACCGAGGACGACAAGAACGGTATCGTCGTGGCCTTGTACGCCATGAAGGTGATCAAGGAAGATAAGCTGCCGCTGGCGAGGAACTTCAAGCTGTTGATCGACACCACCGAAGAAACCACCGGCGACGCCATCCCCTACTACTTCGAACACAACCCGACGCCCAACTACAACCTGGCGCTGGACGGCGGCTACCCGGTGGTTATCGCCGAAAAAGGCTACGGCACCGTGATGGCCAACTTTGCCCGGCGTAGCGGCGAAGGCCAGGGCGCAGAAATCACCTCGATGACCGGCGGCCTGGCCACCAACCAGATTCCGTCAGCTTCGGTCGCCACATTAGTGACTGACAAGCCTGCCGAACTGGCCGCCAGCCTGCAAAAGGCCGGTAGTGAGTATGCCAAGCGCAATGGCGGCAATTTCGAGGTGAGCGCCAAGGTCGTCGACAAAGACGTCAAGCTCACCGTGACTGGCGTTTCCGCACACTCCTCCGAGCCCGAGTCTGGCGTCAACCCGGTCGCCAGGATGCTGGACTTTATCAACAGCCTCGACGGAAAAGTCGCGCTCAAGCACAACCACATCACCGACGCCGCCCGCTACGCCGCCGACAACTGGGGGCTGGATTACCTGGGCGGGAAATTGGGTATCGGTTTTGCAGATGACTTCATGGGGCCGTTGACCACATCCCCGACCTTTGTCGGAATGGATGACAAAACCTTCAAACTGGCGGTCAACCTGCGCGTGCCGAAGGGCAAGTCCCCGGAAGCGCTCAAGGCCGACATTGCAGAAAAGATTGGTGCCTGGAGCAAGAAGACCCAGGTAGCGGCAACCTTTGACTACTCGATCGCCGAGCCGATGTACCGCAATCCTGAGGGTGAGTGGGTCAAGGCTTTGCTGGCCGTGGCCAGCGAAAACCTGGGCATGGAACACAAGTACGGCACCTCTGCCGGCGCGACGTCGGTGCATGAACTGCCTAATGGCGTGCAATTCGGTCTGGCGCGACCTGAAGTGAAGTACACCGGCCACACGGATAACGAGTTCAAGACGGTCGACCAGTTCCTGCTGGACCTGCAGATCGTGACCGAAATGATGGGGCGGATCGGGCAGTTGCCGAAGCTCTGATCGCTTGCAGGATCCGCCATGCAGCGGGCCCAAACAAAAAAGGACCAAAGGTCCTTTTTTGTTGCGCCATAAAAAACGCACAAACAAAAACGCCGCTCATTACTGAGCGGCGTTTTTGTTAAATATGGAGCGGGAAACGAGACTCGAACTCGCGACCCCGACCTTGGCAAGGTCGTGCTCTACCAACTGAGCTATTCCCGCAAATGGCGTCCCCTAGGGGACTCGAACCCCTGTTACCGCCGTGAAAGGGCGGTGTCCTAGGCCACTAGACGAAGGGGACACGCTAACTGAAACACATGGTGTGTATTTCAGTGCCCAAATCCGCATCCGAAGATGTCGGTTCTGGTTTCACTCAACGTCGCCCGAAAGCAACGCTGCTTAAAAATGGAGCGGGAAACGAGACTCGAACTCGCGACCCCGACCTTGGCAAGGTCGTGCTCTACCAACTGAGCTATTCCCGCATTGGCGTCCCCTAGGGGACTCGAACCCCTGTTACCGCCGTGAAAGGGCGGTGTCCTAGGCCACTAGACGAAGGGGACACACGTACAACATTCACTTCCTACCGCATTTCGCTGTGTGCTTTACGCTGTAAGTGGCGCGCATTCTATGGATGGATTGAGGGGTCGTCAACCCCCAGATATAAATTTATTTAAATCAATGACTTCGCCCTGCTTTCAGACGCGTTTCGGGCTTTTCCGCGGACTGGCGCCCAACGCCTATATTCCGGCCTCCTTCAAGACGTTATAGTCCACGCCAACAAGATGATGGCAATCTGGATCATCTTCGCCACCATTTATATAAGCAGAACAACGGCCGATACATTTATGGCCATCGCTGATTCAAGTCGTCGAGCGGTCTATGCGCCCCAATGGCAAGCCACTACACTCGAACGCAAACCCTATAAAGAGGTCTTACCGGTGACACCACTCATGATCACCCTGCTAGTTGTAGCCGGGATCGCACTATTGATCGCCATTGGCTACATGAACCATGTGGTGGAAAACAACAAGCTGGAAAAGGCCCGCACCAAGGTTGAGCTCAACGACCGCTTGCGTCGCTGCGGCGAGATTACCGAGACCTTTCCCGGCCAGTTGATGACACCGGCGCTCAAGCTGCTGTTGACCCGCCTGGAGCTCAACGTCTGCCAGCGCCTGCTCAACCTGGAAAAGACCAGCGCCAACCTCAGGGCGCGGATCATCGAACTGGAGGCCCTTGCCGCCCAGGGCGAATCGATCCCGGTCAACAACCCGCCGGCACCGATCCAGACCGAAGCCAAGGCCAAGGACGTACGTTTCCTGCTGGAAGCCCTGCATGGCCAGATCACCCGTGCTGCCCAGGACGGTTTCCTCCCGACCAACGAAGCCAAGCGCTGGATCCGCGAAGTCCGCCATATCCTGGTGCTGCTGCACATCGAATTCTTCAACAACCTTGGCCAGCATTGCTTGCAGCAGAACCAGCCGGGCCAGGCGCGTCTGGCGTTCGAACGCGGCGTTCAGTACCTGCGCAAACAACAGGATCCGCAAGTCTACGCCGAGCAATTGGAGTACCTGGAGAAGCTTCTGGCGCGCGCCAACGCCATGGTGATGGACAACATCGCTGCGGTGGAGAGCGAGGCAAACCAGTTGAACGTGGGCCTTAAACAAGTCGACGCTGATGCAGACTGGAAAAAGAGAGTGATCTACGACTGATTTGCGAGAATAGAAAAGCCACCTGCGAAGGTGGCTTTTTTTTGGGTTGAGTCGGGTGGGCTCTTCAGAGCCGGAAGTGCCCCACCATCCCTTTCAGCTCAAGCCCGAGCTGTGCCAGCTCAATGCTGGACGCTGCGTTGCCCTGCATCGCCAGCGACGACTGATCCGCACTCGCGCGAATGCTCGTGACGCTGCGATTGATTTCCTCGGCCACCGAACTCTGTTGTTCGGCTGCCGCGGCAATCTGCTGGTTCATCTGCTGAATCAACGACACCGCCGCCGCAATACTCCCCAGTGCACTCTCGGTCTGCAACGCATCGCTGACCGCCAGTTTCACCAGTTCGCCGCTGTTCTGAATCTGCTGTACCGACGACTGAGCGGCCGAGCGCAAGGCACTGACCAGTCGTTCGATTTCCTCGGTCGATTGCTGGGTACGCTTGGCCAGCGCCCGGACTTCATCGGCTACCACGGCAAAGCCCCTGCCCTGCTCGCCTGCCCGCGCGGCTTCGATCGCCGCGTTGAGCGCCAACAGGTTGGTCTGCTCGGCAACACTTTTGATCACGCTGAGCACTGTGCCGATGTTCTGGATCTCTGCGCTCAGGCTTTCGATGCTGGAACTGGCCGAAGTCGCCGAATCCGCCAGTTGCTCGATGCGTGCCATGCTCTGGCGCACCACTTGCTGACCGCTTTCAACCTTGCCGTCCGCCGTCTGTGCGGCCTGGGCGGCTTCCTCGGCGTTACGCGCCACGTCGTGCACTGTCGCGGTCATCTGGTTCATCGCCGTGGCGACCTGTTCGGTTTCTTCTTTCTGGCTGCTGACTTCCAGGTTGGTCTGCTCGGTCACCGCCGACAGAGAATGCGCTGAACTGGCCAATTGCTCGATACCGGCCTGCAAGCCACTGACGATATTGCTGAGACCGGCGCCCATCTGTTGCATCGCCTGCATCAACTGACCGATCTCGTCACGGCGCGTCACTTCAACCGTCGCACTCAAATCACCCGCGGCAATCTGCTGGGCAACCAGGATCACACTTCGCAGCGGTGCCACGATCAACCGGGTAATCACCCACGCTGCCACCAGCCCGACCAGCAACGCCAGGGCTGAGGAGCCGATGATCAGCAACGAGTTCTTTTTCAACTCAGCCTGCATCGACTGGTCTTCGGCGACATAGGCCTGATCCACCCGTTCGACCACTTGCGCGGCGCGCTGATGCAGCTGTTCGTAGACGGTTCTCTCCTGAGCCAACAGACCGGTGTACTCCGTCAGTTTTTCGCTGAAACTGCCGATATGGCCGCTCACTTCATTCAGAACCGTCTGATAGCCCTCATCCTTGACTGTGGTTTTCAACTGTTCGGCCTGGGTCAACGCCTGTTCCGCCTGTTCGATCTTGCCCTGGCCTGCGCTGTCGTCACCTTTGCGGCTCTGGTCCAGACGCACGCGCGCCTCGTTCATGGCCTGCAACATCAACCGCGAGACCTGACTGACCTGGCTGGCCTGCTCGAGGAATTGCCCACCGTCCTTACCCTCGGATTGCTTCATGGTGTAGGCGCCGTCATCGGCCAGGCCGGCCTGCAGCACATCAAGGTTGTTGGCCACGCTGGACACCGACCAACTGGCCATTTCCAACGCCAGGTCCTTGGCCTGACTCAGCGAGACAAACTCATCGAACGCCTTGCGATAGGCACCCAGCGACTGCTCGACGTCATTCATCACCGGCACGTTCGCCGCCGAGGCCGCCTTGAGCTGAGTCGCCAGAGCGATCAGGCCATCAACGCCCTCGTGCAGGGCGTCAGCGGTTTTCGGGTTGCCGTGCAAGGCGTACTCCTGCTCAAGCAGACGCACCTTGAGCAAGCCGCTGTTGAGCAACGACATCTGCTTGAGCCCGTCGAAGCGATGACTGATGGTTTGCAGGGACCATACGCCGATGGCTGCCACCAGTGCGGTCAGCAGCAGCACCAGGACAAACCCGACACCCATTTTTTTTGCCATACCGAGGTTGGCAAAACGTCCTTGCACGGCCGAAATCATTGCGCTTAGTCCCCTGACATAGTCTGTTGACGCAGATTCGCAACGGGCCTGTGCCAGCACAAGTCTCTGGCGTCGGAATAATGGCAAAAAGCTACGCCCGCGTCGTTTTCAGAACGGTTGAGGTCGATTCAGAGTGGTGGCCTGAAAAAATGCCCGGGCGCGTGGATCACAGGCGCAAGCCACGTTGATGCGCTGCCAGTCCGAGGCCTCACCGCGAGGATTGAATGCCGTGGCAGAAGACAACAACACACCGAAGCGTCGGGCTTGCGTGCGCACTTGAGCGTAGTCGGACATTCGGGATCGCGCCCAGATGAAAAGCCCGCCCACGGGTTTGCCGAAAACTTCCCAATCGGCATCTTCGAGTATTTGCAAGGCGGCCTCTCTGTCGGTGTTTAATCGCTGGCGCTGACGCTGGACCAATTTGCGATACGCGCCACTGGCCAAGAGGCAAGCCAGCACCGACTCGCAGAACCTTGAGGCGCCCATGCTGCTGGTCATCTTGACCTCGGCCAGTCGCGAAACCACCGCGACGCTGGCGACAACAAAACCGACGCGCAATGAACTGCTGAGGGTTTTAGAGTAGCTTCCGACGTAGATGACGTTGTCGTCGATCCCCAGCGCTGCAAGGCGAGTGCCGGGGCCGCGGTGCAAATCGGCAAAGACGTCATCTTCGATGATCAGCACACCATGATCTCTGGTGAGTTGCAGCACCTGCTGCGCCACGGCGGGTGCCAGGCTGCTGCCGGTCGGATTGTGGTAGAAGCTATTGATAAACAGCGCACGGGGCCGGTACGTCAGTAATAACGCTTTAAGCGCCTGGGTATCAGGCCCGCGGGGGGTACGCGGCACCTCGATCATCGTCACGCCGTTCAGCCTGAGCAGATCGAACAACAGCGAATACCCCGGACTTTCCACCACCACGCAATCCCCCGGTTTGAGCAACGTACGCACGATCAGATCCAGCGCCTGGGTCGCCCCGGTGGTGGTCAGAATCCGTCGTTCATCCACTGTGATGTCGAGTGGCTGGAGACGCTTGAGGATCTGCTCTCGCAAGGCTGGCAAACCCAGTGGTGTGCTGTAGCTGAACAATGCAGCCATGTCGGTGCGGCTCACCTGGCGAATGGCGTAGCTCAAATCGTCGGTTTCACGCCAGCTTTCGGGCAGGCTGCCACAGCCCAATTGCAGATTGCCCGTCATGCACTCCTGCGTTAAGTCCGCCCCTTCGAACCAGGGACAACCCTGTCCCTGAGCAAGTTGGGCAACCATGAAACCGGCGCCCTGACGCGGCGCCAGCATGCCTTGTGCGACCAGACGTTCACAGGCTTCGACGACGCTGGATTGACTGAGCAGATTGACCCGTGCAATTTGCCGCGCTGAAGGCAAACGCGTCCCCGGCAGCACCCCGTCCTGACGGAGCCAGTCGGCCAACCCGTCGACGATTTGCTGCACGACTGGCACCAATGCCTGTCGATCGATTCTCAATTCCATGAGCAAGCAAACTCCTGTCCGTTTCGCGGGAAACAGTTAATCACAGGAGCGCTGGAGGGGATGTGCGACAACGCCGCCAAAACCCTCGGTTCTAACCCTTTGAAACACATTGATCAGTCCCGCCACGGAACGGTAAAAAAGCACGCGAAGGTGCGGGCTTTTTCCTACGCCGCGTCGACCGACTTCAAAACGCCGTCACACCACCATCCACCGCCAGCGAATGACCGGTGGTGAACGCTGCACCGTCGCTGCACAAATACAACACCGCGCTGGCGATCTCCTCCACCTTGCCGATGCGACCCACCGGGTGCATGGCGTTGGCGAACTCGCCCTTCTTCGGGTCTGCTTCATAGGCACGGCGGAACATGTCGGTGTCGATCACCGCCGGGCAGACCGCATTCACGCGAATCTTTTTCTTGGCATATTCGACGGCCGCCGACTTGGTCAGGCCGATCACCGCATGTTTGGACGCTGCATAAATGCTCATCTTCGGTGCAGCCCCCAGACCCGCTACCGAAGCGGTGTTGACGATTGCACCGCCGCCCTGGGCCAATAACAAAGGCAATTGATACTTCATGCACAGCCAGACGCCTTTGACGTTGACCCCCATGATTGCGTCGAACTCATCCAGCGTGCCGTCGGCGAGTTTGCCTTTCTCGATCTCGATGCCGGCGTTGTTGAAGGCATAGTCGAGACGCCCGTAGGTGTTGATTACTTCGTCCATCAGATTTTTTACATCGCTTTCCAGCGTGACGTTGCAACGCACGAAGGTCGCTTCGCCGCCGGCCGTACGAATCAGCGCCACCGTGCCTTCGCCGCCGGCGGTGTCCATGTCGGCCACCACCACTTTCAACCCTTCGGCCGCGAATGCCTGGGCCGTCGCACGGCCAATACCGTTGGCAGCGCCGGTCACCACGGCGACCTGGCCGGAAAACGTCATGCTCATTGTTATGTCCTCAAGTGCGGGGATTACGAACGCTCAGTCTAGTCACAGAGCGCCGCCCCACGGCAGCACTATCAGGTGCCCGGTTGGGTGTTCATGCGTGGCAGTGATAGAACAGCCATGCCAACTATCACTGCACTGGATCGATGTGCATTCGCCGCATCAGCCAAACTTGCGGCATTGAGCCTGAAAGGCTATCAACAAGGCTTCATTCATCTTGAGTGCCTGTCATGACTACCCAGACCAATCGCCAGTTCCTGCTCGCCAAACGTCCGGTGGGCGCGGCAACCCGCGAGACCTTTACCTATCAGGAAGTACCGGTCGGCGAGCCGGCGGCAGGTCAGATTCTGGTGAAAAACGAATACCTGTCCCTGGACCCTGCCATGCGCGGCTGGATGAACGAGGGCAAGTCCTACATTCCACCGGTCGGCTTGGGCGAAGTAATGCGCGCCCTGGGCGTAGGCAAAGTCGTTGCGTCGAACAACCCGGGGTTTGCGGTCGGGGACTACGTCAACGGCGCGCTTGGCGTTCAGGATTATTTCCTCGGCGAACCGCGCGGTTTCTACAAGATTGATCCGAAGCTGGCGCCTTTGCCGCGCTACTTGTCCGCCCTGGGCATGACCGGCATGACGGCCTATTTCGCCCTGCTCGATGTGGGCGCGCCGAAGGCCGGTGACACCGTGGTGCTGTCGGGCGCTGCCGGTGCGGTAGGCAGCATTGCCGGGCAGATTGCCAAGATCAAAGGCTGCCGCGTGGTCGGGATTGCCGGCGGCGCGGACAAGTGTCAGTTCCTGATCGACGAATTGGGTTTTGACGGTGCGATCGACTACAAGAACGAAGACGTCATCGCTGGTCTTAAACGCGAATGCCCAAAAGGGGTCGACGTGTATTTCGATAACGTCGGCGGCGACATTCTCGACGCCGTGCTGAGCCGTCTGAACATGAAGGCGCGCGTGGTGATTTGCGGCGCGATCAGCCAGTACAACAACAAGGAAGCGGTCAAGGGCCCGGCCAATTACCTGTCGCTGCTGGTCAACCGCGCACGCATGGAAGGTTTTGTCGTGATGGACTACGCCGCCCAGTTCGCCGCCGCCGGGCAGGAAATGGCCGGCTGGATGGCCAAGGGGCAGCTCAAGAGCAAGGAAGACATTGTCGATGGACTGGAGACATTCCCGGAGACGCTGATGAAATTGTTCAGCGGTGAGAATTTCGGGAAGCTGGTGTTGAAGGTTTAACCCAAAGCTTCAGTAACCCCAAAACCAATGTGGGAGCGAGCTTGCTCGCGATTGCGGCGTATCAGACAACCAAGATGTCGACTGACACTCCCACATCGCGAGCAAGCTCGCTCCCACAGGGTTTGCGGTGTTTAGGAAAGTTCGGCGACTACTGCGGCCAGCGCCTTGGCCGGATCAGCCGCCTGGCTGATCGGACGGCCAATCACCAGATAATCGGAACCGGCGTCCAGTGCCTGACGCGGGGTCAGGATGCGGCGTTGATCGTCTTGTGCACTGCCCGCCGGACGAATGCCCGGGGTCACCAGTTGCAACGACGGGTGAGCCGACTTCAAGGCCTGGGCTTCCATCGCCGAGCACACCAGACCGTCCATCCCGGCTTTTTCCGCCAGTGCGGCCAGACGCAGCACTTGCTCCTGAGGCTCGATATCCAGACCGATACCAGCCAGATCTTCGCGTTCCATGCTGGTCAGCACGGTCACGCCGATCAGCAGTGGCTTGGGCCCGGAACGCTGGTCCAGCACTTCACGGCAGGCAGCCATCATGCGCAGGCCGCCGGAGCAGTGAACGTTGACCATCCACACGCCCATTTCCGCCGCAGCCTTGACGGCCATGGCGGTGGTGTTCGGGATGTCGTGGAATTTCAGGTCCAGGAACACTTCGAAACCCTTGTCACGCAGGGTGCCGACGATTTCCGACGCGCAGCTGGTGAACAGTTCCTTGCCGACTTTTACCCGGCACAGCTTCGGGTCCAACTGGTCGGCCAGCTTCAGTGCGGCGTCACGGGTGGGGAAATCCAGGGCGACGATGATAGGAGTCTGGCAGACGGACATGTGCGGGCTCTCAGGCAGGACGAAATCGGCGCGCATTGTAGCGGAACCAGCGGCGCTGCGGGACCCGATGATCGGTAATTCATCATCGGCGCTCAAGCAAGACTAGTCCTTTGGTCAATTGTGTCGAGGCCGATACACACATGACACGCTCACAACATCCTTCATCGCTACCGTCGGCAGCCGCAACACGTCCTTACAGCACTTCCCGCCTCCGGGCCGGACGCCTATGCTGAAGCCACAACCTCGCAGCCCATCTTTGTGGTTGGCAGCCTCCCCTGGCAGATGAACGCACGCATGCACAACACCCAAGCCCCTTTGAACGACGATCAAAAAGCGTCCGGCGATGACAAACGCTGGAGCATTCGCGCCCTGATCGTCGACGATGACGTCCCGATCCGCGAACTGATGATCGACTACCTCGCCCGGTTCAACATCCACGCCAGCGGTGTCACCGACGGCGCGGCGATGCGCCTGGCGCTGCAAGCCGAGCATTTCGACGTGGTGGTGCTGGACCTGATGCTGCCGGGCGAAGACGGCTTGTCATTGTGCCGCTGGTTGCGTGCCGAATCGGACATTCCAATCCTGATGCTCACCGCCCGTTGCGAACCCACCGACCGCATCATCGGTCTGGAACTGGGCGCTGACGACTACATGGCCAAACCGTTCGAACCTCGTGAGCTGGTGGCGAGGATTCAAACCATTCTGCGTCGGGTGCGTGATGATCGCACCGAACAGCGGGCGAACATTCGCTTCGACAACTGGCGCCTGAACAGCGTGCTGCGCCAGTTGATTGCCGCCGACGGCCTCGTGGTGCCGTTGTCGAACGCCGAATTCCGACTGCTCTGGGTGTTTATCGAACGTCCGCGCCGGGTGCTCAGCCGCGAGCAATTGCTGGACGCTGCTCGTGGCCGTTCGATTGAAGCCTTTGACCGCAGCATCGACCTGCTGGTCTCGCGCCTGCGCCAGAAACTCGGTGACGACCCCAGGGCCCCACAGTTGATCAAGACCGTTCGCGGGGAAGGTTATCTGTTCGACGCCAGAGACATCGGCTGATGCGTGCGCGCTTCGATACGCTGTTCGGCCGCCTGTTCGGCGTGCTGTTGCTGGCGATTTTCCTGGCGCACCTGTTGGCATTTGCCTGGTTTCACCATTACGGCCCGCCCCCTCCACCACCGCCGGAGTTTTCCCAAGGGGTAGACGGGAAGCGCCCACCGATGGACCCACGCTTTGAAAACCGGCCACCTCGGCCATGGTTTGGCGGGCCGTTGGTGCCGCTGACCTTTCAATTGATTTCGCTGGTCATTGCGGCCTGGTACGGCGCCAAACTGCTGAGCCGGCCGATCCAGCGCCTGAGCGATGCCGCCGAGCGCTTGAGCGAAAACCTCGACAGCACGCCGCTGGAGGAGTCGGGCCCACGGGAAGCGCGGCTGGCAGCCTACACCTTCAACCTGATGCAGAAACGCATCATCGAACAGGTGCAGCAGCGCTCGCGGATGCTCGGCGCGGTGTCCCATGACCTGCGCACGCCGTTGTCGCGGCTCAAATTGCGCCTGGAGCAGATCGACGACGAGAAGCTGCAAGGTCAGATGCGTCAGGATCTGGACGACATGATCAGCATGCTCGACGCCACCCTGACGTATCTGCACGAACACCGCACCAGCGAATCCCGGCAATGGATGGACGTGCAAGCGTTGGTGGAGTCGTTGTGTGAAAACGCCCAGGACCAGGGTGCCGATGTGCAGGCCAGCGGTCACTGCGCCCCGCTCCACGTCCAGCCGATGGCGTTGCGTTCGTGTATCAATAATCTGTTGGATAACGCGCTACGCTACGCGGGACACGCATTGATCACCCTCGAGAACAGCCGCGAAACCCTGGCAATTCGGATAATTGACCATGGGCCGGGCATTGCGGCGGATAAACGTGAGGCTGTATTTGAGCCGTTCTTTCGGCTGGAGGGTTCGCGCAACCGCAACTCCGGCGGTGTCGGCCTGGGCATGACCATCGCCCGCGAGGCCGCGCAACGGCTGGGCGGGCAATTGAGCCTGGAAGAAACCCCCGAGGGTGGTTTGACCGCGATTATTCGCCTGCCCCGAACCTGAGCCTGTGCGTGCGTACTGGCCGGTACAAACTTCACATACCCACGACACCTTGCCCTCTGAGGCTGCACAGGCCGGTGTCTCCACCGGTTTTCCATTCCAGGGAGTGAGCGCACTGATCGGTAGCGCCAGCAACTACACGCGCTATACCAGCACGACCAGTAGCACAACTAACACCGCCCGCAGCCAACAGTTCCAGAAAGGACTACTCGCCAAACTCGACACTAACGGCGACGGCGCGGTAGATCAGGACGAGCTGAAAAGTGCCTTGTCGCAACCTGAAAATCAACAGCATCGCCGGAACGCCGCCCGGAGCCGGCTCCCTCTTACAGGGGATTTGTGAACCACATAGACCCAGTGTAGGAGTGACCCCGCTCGCGATGGGGCCTTAAGCCTGAATGCAAACATCTAAGGCCGGCGATCCTCTACCCGCGCCTGACTCTTGCTCCAGTCAGTCAACAGGCTGTACGCCACCGCCAGCAACGTCGGCCCGATAAACAGCCCGATAAAACCAAACGCAATCAATCCGCCGAACACCCCCAGCAGCACAATCACCAACGGCAGATTCCCGCCCCGGCTGATCAGGTACGGCTTGAGCACGTTGTCGACGCCGCTGATGATGAACATGCCCCAGATCCCCAGGAACACCGCCATCCCGTACTCGCCTTTCCAGGCCAGCCACGCCGTGGCCGGAATCCACACCAGCGGCGGCCCCATCGGAATCAGGCTGAGCAAGAAAGTCACGATGCCCAGCACCAAGGCTCCCGGCACCCCGGCGATCAGGAACCCTATCAGTGCCAGCACGGCCTGCGCCGCTGCCGTACCGATCACGCCGTTCACTACCCGCTGCACCGTTCCCGCCACCAGATCAATGTAATACCCGGCACGCTCACCGATCAGGCGCTGCAGCAAACCATGAACAAAGATCGCCAGACGCGGGCCGTCGCGGTAGAAAAAGAACACAAATACGATGCTGAGCGTCAGCTCGAGAATCCCGCCGCCGATCTGCGCACTGCGTGCCAGCAGCCAGTTACCGACCTGCCCCAGATAAGGCTTGAGCGCGACCATCATCGCCGCGCCCTGTTCATCGATGCTGTTCCAGACCACCACCAGCCGTGCGCCCACAAAGGGAACACTGCCTAGCCAGTCAGGCGCCTGCGGCAGGCCTTCGACCTGTACATCTTTGATAAATACCGTGGCGTCACGCACATGGTCGGCCAGGTTGAACCCCAGCCATACCAGCGGCACGGCCACCAGTAACATCCAGCCGAGGGTCAGCAGCGCTGCCGCCAGCGACTCACGGCCATTGAGCCAACGGGTCAACAAACGCATCAGCGGCCAACTGGCAAACGCCAGGACCGCGCCCCAGAACAGCGCCGACCAGAACGGTGCCATCACCCAGAAGCTCGCGCCAAACAGCACCAGGAGCAGAATCTGCACCAACAGCCGATCATTATTGGGCATGTAAAGTCTCAAAAAATCAGTCAACAAAGGGTAGGCGAACGCGCGATGCGCATTCACCTGTGCAGCTTATCGCAACAGCTCGATGTGCAGGCCAGGGCCTTCGACGGTCCCAGCTTCCAGTCGCGCCGCACGCACGCCCTGCGCAATCAATCCCTGACGCCAGGCCTCAGCCTTGGCGCTGGAAACGCTGACGCGCAAGGTAGTGTCCAGGTTCAGCCCGCGTGAAATCAGACGCAGCCACGTGTCGTCGGGATCAGCGTTCAGTTTTGGGAAATCGAGTTCACCGGTGCTTTTAAGCTGACGCAACAGCGTGGCCGACGTCGGCAACACGTCGCCCAACGGCGCCGCCGCGTCGAATTGCTCGACATGCAGGTACGCTTTTCGATTACCGCGAGTGATGCTGTAAAGCGCCACCAGCGAATTGTCCTGCGGCGCCGCCAGTCTCAGCAGCAAATACGCCTGCTGATCATCAGCACCATAGAGCTTGGCATTGCCGAAGACTTCGTTGGCCCACAGGCTGCTTTCGCCGCAATCGCGTGCCTGGCACCAGAACAGCAACTCGGCCCCCTGTTTTTGCAAGGCCTCCCGTGCGGCGGTGAAGGCTTCGGTGGAGGAGTGTTCCGGCGGTAATTCGTAGGTGACCGACCTGGTTTGCCCACGTGCCGTGACCTGACCGTCAAAACGCAACTGGCCGCTGATTTTGCGGATCGAACCCAGGGGGTAGATCCGTTCAAGCTCGACGGCAGGACGATAATCGACGATCTGCGCATCTTCCATGCGCGGCAGGATCGGCAAGTCCTGACTGCCCGGGACATCAGCGGCAAACGATAAAGGACTGAAACAACACAGCGCCAGCAGACTGAGTGAACGCATGGACAGGCTCATCGGATCAGCATGGCCTGGGCCCCTTGAATTTTCTGTTCCTTTTTGTCGAAACCCGGGACATGCGCCGTGCAGGGCAAGCCGGGTTTCTCGAGCACGATAGAGACCTTGTGGCCGTTCGGGGTCGCAGCGGTATAGCGATCTATCATGGTTGTCTCCCATTTCAACCCGCCCAGCCTCGACAGTTGCCCGGCGCAAGTCAAGGAACGGCGAAGAACCGATTGAAACAGTCTGCGACAAGGTCGGCGCCGGGTTCGTCGTTCAGGTGCAAATGATGCCCCCCTGGCAGCTGTTCACGGCTAAAGGGTAGACGTTCCAGCAACTCGGAATGCTTGGCGAGCATGCCGTCGGCCGCGACCACCAGTTTGGCCGGACAACTGACTCGCTGGACAAACGCCATGGCCTGTTCGGTGGTCAGACGCAGCGGCGAAGGCAGCGTCAGGCGGTTGTCGGTGCGCCAGGTGTAACCGCCGGGCACTGGCATCAGGCCGCGCTGGGCCAGCAGCTCGGCCGCTTCGCGACTGACTGCCACCAAGCCCTTCATGCGCGCTTCGATGGCGCGGTCCAGTGTGCTGTAGACCGGTTTTTGCTTCTCGCGCAAATCCAGCTGCGCTTGCAGGGCCATGCCCATGCGCTCGGCCGCATTCTCGCCTTTGTCTGTAGGAGGAATGATCCCGTCAATCAACGCCAGATGCGTGACGCGCTCCGGCATCGACCCGGCAATGATCAGCGAGGCGATTGCCCCCATGGAGTGCCCCATCAGCGCAAACCGCTTGAGGCCCAGTTGTTCGGCGACTTGCAACACGTCATGGGCGTAATCCCACATCGCGTAACCGGCACCGGGCGGCCGATGCCCGGAATGACCGTGACCGGCCATGTCCAGGGCGATGATACGCAGGCCCTTGAGCTTGGGCGCCAGCCGGGCAAAGCTGTTGGCATTGTCCAGCCAGCCATGCAGTGCAATCACCGGCAAGCCGTCTTCAGGACCGAACAAGTGCGCCGCCAGCTCGATGTGCGGCAGGCTCAGACGGACTTCTTCGACGGCATTGCTCATGCGCAATCCTTTTGGCTGCGACCGTCCCATCGGCTGAAGAGCGTTTTCAGCAACGTGGCGGTGTCGTGTGGACGTTCGAGAGGAAACATATGGCCACCGGGCAACGTCAGGGATTCACCCAGCGGCATGCGCCCGACAGCGCTGGCGTGGTGACGCATCACCACGCGGCTCTTGTGCCCGCGCACCACCGCCAGCGGCACTTGCAGCTGACGCGTACGACCGGGACTGGTGTGGGGCACGCCACGGTAGATGCTGATTTCCGTGGCCGGATCGAAGCGCAGGCGCAGCGTGTCACCGACCTTGTGCAAACCGTGCTGCAGGTAGGCGTCAAAGCACTCCGGGTCAAAACTGCGGAACAAGGTTTTGCCCGAGAAATAGCTACGGGCACTTTCGAGGTCGGCGAACTCTTCCCGACGTCCCAGGGTACGGCCAGCCGGAGTCAAGCGGTCGATGAAGCCGAAACGCTTGGCGGCACGGATGACCCATTGATCGGTGCGGGTAAGGACCGGTGAATCGAGCATCACCACGCCGCGATACAACTCCGGGCAACGCAGCGCCGCGTGCAAGTGCAGCACACCGCCAAAGGAATGGCCGACGCCCCACACTGGTTCCGCTTGCTGCTTGAGGTGGTGGATCAGTTCGTCCACCAGGTTGTACCAGTTGTCGTCCGCGGGAAAACGCGGGTCATGCGCGTGCTGCTCCAGATGCGTCACCTGATACTCGGGCGCCAGCGCCGCGAACAACTTGCCGTAGGTTCCGGAGGGAAAGCCATTGGCGTGGGCGAAAAATATCTGTTGCGACATACCGGCAAGTCCATGAGCGAGAACAGGCGTTGATTGTCCGTAAGACGACGACTGACAGCAATGACTGTAAGTGACAGGAATGATGACAGTCCGGTCAGGGCAATGCCCGAAACGGCGATGCAGAGCCCTGTGGCACCCTTCGTTCAGCGTGCTGGCGGGTTCTCGCCCAGCGGCACGACCGCCATGGTCAGGCGCGACACGCAACTGGCCTTGCCTTCATCGCTGGTCAAGCGGATGTCCCAGACGTGTGTCGTGCGGCCAATGTGGATTGGCGTGGCCACGGCCGTCACCCGCCCGCTACGCAGGCCGCGCAAATGGTTGGCGTTGATTTCCAGGCCCACGCAGTAAAACTTGCTGGCGTCGATGCACAGGTAGCTGGCCATCGAGCCGACCGATTCGGCCAGCACCACCGACGCGCCGCCATGCAGCAGGCCGTAAGGCTGGTGAGTGCGGTGGTCAATGACCATGCTGGCAGTCAGAGAGCCTTCGTCAAAGGCTTCGAAGCGAATATCCAGCACTTCGCCGATGGTGTTTTTCTGGATCGCGTTCAATTGCTCGATGTTGGGAGTGGTACGCCACAGACTCATCGCTGCTTTCCTTTATTGGTTTTGTTCATGGCTCAATCCTGCCACAGCACCGCCTCGCTGCGCTCGCTCCATTCTTCGAAGCGGTCGCCGTAAGCCGCTTCGATCACGTTGCGCTTGATCTTCAGGGTCGGCGTCAGGAAGCCGTTTTCCACGGCCCAACTGTCCTTGACCACCACCAGACGCCGCAAACGCTCATGCTTGTCGAGGACGCCATTGACCTCATCCAGGAGTTTTTCCAGGCTTGAATGCAACCCGGCCCTCGCCGTGCCGCTCGCGTCCTGCTGCCCGACCGCCGACAGCACACACAGTCCCAGCGGCGCACTCAAACCGTCACCGACCACGCACACTTGTTCAATCCGCGAATGCACCGCCAGGCGATTTTCAATCGGTGCCGGCGCGACATATTTGCCTTTGCTGGTCTTGAAGATTTCTTTCAGGCGTCCGGTGAGGCGCAGGTTGCCTTCGGCGTCTTCCTCACCTTTGTCGCCGGTGCGCAGGAAGCCGTCCTCGGTGATGGTTTCAGCGGTTTTCTGTGGTTCCTTGAAATAGCCGAGCATGGTCGCCCCGCTGCGCACCATGACCTCCCCCGATTCATCGATCCGTACTTCCACCTCAGGGCATGGCTTGCCGATCCAGCCGGGCTTGTTCTCGCCGAGCCGGCAAATATGCGAATAGCCACAGCTCTCGGTCATGCCGTAGACCTCCAGCACGTCCAGCCCCAGTTTGCGGTACCACAGCAGCAAGGTTTGTGGCACGGGCGCAGCGCCGGACAGGGCGACGCGCAGTGCATCCAGCCCCAGCCCGACGAGGACTTTATGCCCTACTCGCTTGCCAATGAAGGGCAGCCCCAGCAGAAAATCCAGGCGTTTTGCCGGGATCTTGCTGTATACGCCCATCTGGAATTTGGTCCAGATGCGCGGCACGCCGAACAAGGCAGTCGGCCGGGCGCGCTTTAAATCCGTCAGGAAGGTGTCGAGGCTCTCGGCAAAAAACACTGTCTGCCCGGTGTATATCGACGCCAGTTCGACGAACATCCGCTCGGCCACGTGGCACAGTGGCAAATAGGACAGCAATCGGTCCGACTCGTTGAGACCAAACAGCTGGGTACCGCGGGTGGTGGCAAACCCCAGATTGCCGAAACTGTGCATCACGCCTTTGGGCAGGCCGGTGGTGCCGGAGGTGTAAATGATGGTGGCCAACTGATCGGCTGCCGGCGCGGGGTTATCCTGGATGGGCGAGCAGCGTTGCAGGTCGGCCCAGCTGAAATCGAATGTGCCCGATGGGTGCAACGGCAGACTGATCGTTGGCAAGTCAGGGCTGACGCCACGGGACATGCTCGGCCAGTCATCGAGCTTGCCGATGAACGCCAGCGCCGCTTCGGAGTGGCCGAGTACCTGGGCCACCGATTCGGCGGTGAGGTTGGGGTACAACGGCACCGAGACATGCCCGGCCATCCAGATCGCCAGGTCGGCGATGATCCAGTGGGCACAGTTTTTCGAGATCAGCGCGATGTGGCTGCCTTGCGGCAGTTCGCGAGCCCTCAGCCAATGCGCAGCGCAGCGTGCCTGATGGCCGACGTCGGCCCAGGACAGGGTCTCGACCTGCCCACCGCCCGTGGGCTGGACCAGAAAACGCTGGCGTGGATGACGGGCCTCACGCTCGTAGAAGACATCCAGCGGCAAACGAAAAGCAGCAGACATGCGACTCGCTCCTGAATTTTTATTCTGGAGCAAGCGTAGTCAACCAAGCGGTTGCTTGGTTGACTATTTCATTACAGAAATCAGCAACACCGCAGCCATCGCAGGAGTGAGCCTGCTTGCGATAGCGCAGTGTCAGTCGACAGCAATGTCAATGACGCACCGCCATCGCGAGCAGGCTCGCTCCCACAGCGTCTCTGTTCCAGCAAAATGATCAGGGGTGTTTGATGCCGTTGAGCTTCATCGCCCCGGCCAGTGGCAAGTCACCTTCGAGTTCAGCCAGGCCGGCTGTTTTCACCGTTTCAGGCTCTTTCACATGTCCGTGCTGCAGGTAACCCAGCAAATTGCCCACCAACGGGTTGTGACTGACCAATAACGCGTAATCCACCGCCACCAACTGCTCCGCCACCGCTTGCGGATGGTTATCGGGTGTCAGCCATTCAACGGTGCGAATGTCTGGCTCGAACCCCAGCGCTTCGCGCACCAGTTGCGCAGTTTGCTGCGCCCGCAAATAGGGGCTGGCGTAGATCGCACTGACGGGCTGCCCCATCAACTTGGCCGCGCTGAGCAGCACTTCCTTGCGACCGTGATCTGTCAATGCTCGTTCCGAATCGGGACGCGAGCCATACGGTTCAGCTTCACCATGTCGTAATACCCAGAGTTTCATAGCTTGGGTTCCTCATCTCGGGCCGGATGTGGCGCGGGGGCCACGACATGTGGCGCTTCACCTTCCGGTGTACGCGGCGTCGGCCAGTCGGCGAACGGCCACGGTTTCTGGTCGCTGTGGAAGCTGCCGAAACGACCGATCTGCGCCAGGAACTGGCTCAGGCTGTCGCCGAAGTTCATCAGGCTGGCGCTCGGGGCGCCATAAAACAAACGATAGATCAGTTGCACCAGCACGACCGTGCCAAGGATGAACTGTGCCACTTGCCAGACCAGCACGAAAACGATCATCCACAGCACCCGCAGCAGGATGGACTCGTACTTGGTTTCTTTCGGATCGTTCATGTCGTGCTCCCTGCTTTTTTACAAAGCGTGGTCAGTTGAAACCGCTGGTGGAAATAAAGTCGACATCGGTTTTCGGTTCGCCGCGCATCAACAGCTCAATCACTTGATTAAGCGTGCGCCCTTCGAACAGGATCGCGTGCAGCCCAGCGACCAGCGGCATATAAACGCCCACCTCCTGAGCCTTCGCCTTGAGTACTTTAAGCGTGTTCACACCTTCGGCGACTTCCCCCAGACGCGTGACCGCATCCTCCAGGCTCAGGCCTTGGCCCAAGGCGAACCCGACCTGGTAGTTACGGCTTTTCGGCGACGAGCAGGTGACGATCAAATCGCCCACCCCGGCAAGTCCAAGAAAGGTCATCGGGTTGGCGCCCTGATTCACCGCAAAACGCGTCATTTCCGCCAGCGCACGGGTGATCAGCATGCTCTTGGTGTTTTCGCCCATACCCAGCGCCACGGCCATGCCGGCAATGATCGCGTAGACGTTTTTCAGCGCCCCGCCCAACTCGACGCCGAAGCGGTCGGCGCTGGCGTACACGCGAAAGGTCCGGCCGTGCAGCGCTTCCTGAACCCGCTGGCACAGCTCTTCGTCTTCACTGGCGACCACGGTGGCGGTCAACGCGTGCTCGGCGATTTCACGGGCCAGGTTCGGACCGGACAGCACGCCGATGCGCGCTTGCGGGGCGATTTCCTCGAGGATCTCGCTCATCAGTTTGAAGGTGTGGGCTTCGATGCCTTTGGTCAGGCTGACCAGCAGCTTGCCGCTCAACTGAGAGGCGTGCGGGACCAAAACCGAGCGCAGGGCACTGGAGGGCAACGCGACGAAACACAGGTCGCAGGCGTCCAGCGTGGCTTGCAGGTCGGTCACCGGTTCTACCGCCGGGAGAATCTTGATGCCTTTGAGGTAACGCGGGTTCTCGCGGTTGACCCGAATGGCCTCGGCCTGTTCGGGGTCACGCATCCACTGCCGGACCTGATGCCCGTTTTCGGCCAGCAGATTAGCCACGGCGGTACCAAAACTTCCGCCTCCCAGGACCGCAATTGGGCGCTGTTCAGTCATATGCAATCCGTTAATCCATACCAGTGGCGATGTCGGCATTATACGGAGCGCCCCCGTGGCGGCCAGCCCCCGCATCAATTACCGACACTTGTAGGAAGAAGACCAATAAATCCAAGGAAAATGCCGGCATCGTGAATGGAAAAGTGACTGCGCTCGGTTAACATGCGCGCCAACTCCTCACGATCAAGGGTATGCCGTGTCGCCTGGTTCTCCCTCACCTCGCTCGCCGCGGGTCCTGGCGCTGATGTTCAGCCCGTCCTTGCTGGCCGACGACTTGTTCCTCGACAACGAACCGCTCCCGCAAGTGCTCACGGCGACGCGCCTGAAGCAATCGCCGGCGGCGGTTCCGGGGAGCATGACGGTGATTGACCGCGAATGGATCAACGCCAGCGGCGCCCGCATCGCCAAACGCATCGGCCTTGGCAAGGCCAATCTGGAACAGGCCGAAATCCTTCAGCAGCGCCTGGACAACCAACCCACCCCCTTCGTCGACAACAACGGCGATGAGCGTCGCGTGGTTTATGTCAGCGCGGAGCTGACGTTTTAAATGCGCCGTTGCCTGTCATGGAAATCGCCGCCACTGGGCCGTCTGCTGGCCCGGTTGTGCCTGGCGGCTGGCTGCCTGCTCGGCGCCCTGCCGATACAGGCTGCAGACATTCTGTTGACGGGCACCGAAGATAGCCCCGGCGTGCAATCCTTCGTCCGCGCGCTGAGCGAAATGCGTCCGGCCGACAACGTGCATTTCCAGCCACTGGCGAGTCTCCCCTCGCCAGGCACACTGCCCGCCGCCACGCGTCTGATTCTGCTGGATCTGCCGAGCCTCGACTGGCGCCAACAAGAAACCCAAGGGCCGGCGACGCTGGTAATGCGCATCAGTCGCCTGCAGGCCCAACAACGTTTCGGCGTGAAATTCCCGCCGAGCCTCAGCCTGCTCTGGAGTGATCCGCCCCTGGATCGGCAATTGCGCCTGACTCGACTGATCCTGCCCCAGGCACGGCGGGTTGGCGTGCTGTATGACGGTCACAGTGAGTTTCTGTTGAAAGAAATGCGTCTGGCCGCCCTGGGGGAAACGCTTGATGTGGTTGCCGAGCGCTGGGACAACACCCATGACAGTCGTCCCTTGCAGGACTTGCTGAAAAACTGCGACGTGCTGCTGGGCCTCGACGATCCCGACCTGTACAACCCGAGAACCGCGAAAAACCTGCTATTGAGCAGTTATTCCCGACAACTGGCCTTGATCGGCCCGAATGCCGCGTTCGTCAAGGCCGGCAGCCTGGCCAGCACGTACAGCGATCAGGGCGACTGGCTGCAGGTGCTCGACGAATTGCTCGATCTGCCACCGGCGAGCTGGCCGCGCGCGCTCTACCCGCAACACTTCAAAGTCTCAAGTAACCCGCAAGTGGCTCGTTCATTAGGCATTGAGCAGATTGATGACGCGTCTGCCGCCCTGCAGCTGGCTGAAGGAGAAAGCCGCCCATGACCTTCCGGCGCCCTTGGGACATCAGCACCCGAACGCAGATAATCAGCCTTGGCCCTGCCCTGTTGTTGACGCTGCTATTAATCAGCTTTTTTACCGTCGTACGAATTCAGGACCTGCGTCAGGAGATCAATCACACCGGGCAATTGATCGCCAACCAGTTGGCGCCCGCCACCGAGTACGGAGTGATTTCCGGAAATAACGAGGTGCTGGAAAGCCTGCTCAAGGCGACACTCGCCACACCGAACGTGCGTTTCCTGGAGGTCCAGGACAACGCCAACCGGATTCTGGTGTACGTTGAACAACCGTCGGAAACCCACCGGCGCTCGCAGCAGGTCGAAGTGTTTCAAGCACCGGTGCGGTTGCAGCAGATCGCGCTCACCAATGATTTTTTCCAGGGCGCCAAAACCGCGAGCATCGGTCCCTCCGAGGACTACCTGGGCCGGGTGATCGTCGGTCTGTCGAATGACGCCTTCAACCAGCGTCAGCAGGAAATCCTGTTGAAAGCCGCGATCCTCGCCCTCTTCGCCCTGCTGTTCACTTTTCTGGTAGCGCGACGCCTGGCGGGCAGCCTGTCGCAACCGATCCGCGACATTGGCAACGCGGTGAAGGCGATCCAGGAAGGCGATTACACACGACCCTTGCCGATTGTCGATGACACTGAGTTGGGCGCGCTGTCGCAACACATCAACAACCTTGCCAGCGGCCTTGAACAAGCCAGTCGCGAACAGCATCAGGCCATGGCGCAGTTGATCCAGACACGCGAGGAAGCGGAAAAGGCCAACAACGCCAAGTCTGATTTCCTGGCGATGATGAGCCATGAGCTGCGCACGCCGATGAATGGCGTACTCGGCATGCTGCAATTGCTGGAAACCACCGACATGACCGAAGAGCAGATCGAATACGCGGCGCTGGCCTCGGAGTCCACCGAACATTTGCTCAAGGTCATCAACGACATTCTCGACTTCTCGCGCATCGAGCGGTCGGAGCTGGAACTGGAGCACATCCCGTTCAATCTCGCGGACCTGATCGTCAGTTGCGCCCAATCGTTCCAGCACAGCGCGGCGCAACGCGGGCTCGATCTGCATCTGCTGATCCCTGAGGACATGCGCACCCTTCAGGTCCAAGGCGATCCAACGCGCATTCGGCAGATTCTGGTCAATCTGGTCGGCAATGCCTTGAAGTTCACCGAGCATGGCCGCGTCAGCATCGAATCGCAGTGGCAATCGCTGGATCACGAACTGCTGTGGTTCACCTGCACCGTACGCGACAGCGGCATCGGAATCTCCGCTGAAAGCCTGGAGCTGATGTTCAATGCCTTCCAGCAGGCCGACAATTCCATTTCACGACGTTACGGTGGCACCGGCCTGGGCCTGCCGATCGCCCGCACCCTGGCGGAACGCATGGGCGGTACCTTGCGCGCGAAGAGCGAAGAAGGCCTGGGTTCGGTTTTTACCCTGGAAATCCCGCTGGCACTCTATAAACAGTCGCTGCCGGTGCTGACATCCAGGACGCAGACCGACAATGACAATGGCGCGGGGCGCAATTTGCTGCTGGTCGAAGACAACCCGGTCAACCAGACCGTCATCGAAGCAATGTTGCGCAGCCTGGGCTTTACTGTCAGCGTCGCGAGCGATGGCGCGCAAGCTGTGCGCAGCGCCGAGAGTCTGATTTTTGAAGCAATCCTGATGGACTGTCGATTGCCGATCATCGACGGCTACGAGGCGACCCGACAGATTCGCCAATTACCCGGCTGTGCGGACTTGCCGATCATCGCTCTGACCGCCAATGCGTTGCAGGGTGATCGCGAAGCCTGTTTGTCGGCGGGCATGAACGATTACTTGGCCAAGCCGTTCAAACGAACTGATTTGCAGCAAATTCTGCAGCGCTGGGTGCAGTAGTACAGGCCTTTCGACCATCTGCGACTGGCGTGAAAGGCGAAAGTGCGGCAGTCTTAGGCACCCGAACAGGCCCGAAAAGGGGCTTGAATAATAATTTCAGTGCACAAGTGTACATTCATGTCCTTGGCGCTGTGACTTTCACCACAACGCAATAGTCTATGAGTAGGCTGCTGACTCGAGGCATGAACGCCTCGATCGGCCGGGAGATTTGCCCCACCCTGCCGCATGGGACTATTGAGGAGCTCGCATGACCCAACAAAACGCCTTTACTCGGGAAGACCTGCTGCGCTGCAGTCGCGGTGAGCTGTTCGGCCCAGGTAACGCACAACTGCCCGCCCCGAACATGCTGATGGTGGATCGCATCACCCATATCAGTGCCGAGGGTGGCAAGTACGGCAAAGGTGAATTGGTCGCCGAGCTGGATATCACTCCGGACCTGTGGTTTTTCGCCTGCCACTTTGAAGGCGATCCTGTGATGCCAGGCTGCCTGGGCCTTGACGCCATGTGGCAACTGGTCGGCTTCTTCCTCGGCTGGCAAGGCTTGCCGGGCCGTGGCCGTGCGCTGGGTTCGGGCGAAGTGAAGTTCTTCGGCCAGGTCCTGCCGACCGCCAAGAAAGTCACCTATAACATTCAGATCAAGCGCGTGTTGAAAGGCAAACTGAACCTGGCCATTGCCGACGGTTCGGTCAGCGTCGACGGCCGCGAGATCTACACCGCCGAAGGCCTTCGGGTCGGCGTTTTCACCTCCACTGACAACTTCTAAGGGTTATCCGCATGCGCCGCGTCGTTATCACTGGTCTGGGCATCGTTTCGTGCCTGGGCAATGACAAAGAGACCGTCTCCGCTAACCTGCGTGCAAGTCGCCCTGGCATCCGGTTCAACCCGGAATATGCCGAAATGGGTCTGCGTAGCCAGGTTTCCGGCTCCATCGACCTTCCCCTCGAAGAATTGATCGATCGCAAGATCTATCGCTTCGTTGGCCACGCAGCGGCTTACGCCTACCTGGCCATGAAAGACGCCATCACCGACTCCGGTCTGACTGATGAGCAAGTCTCCAACCCGCGTACCGGCCTGATCGCCGGTTCCGGTGGCGCCTCCACGCTGAACCAGATGGAAGCGCTGGACATCCTGCGCGAGAAAGGCGTGAAGCGCGTTGGCCCGTACCGTGTTACGCGGACCATGAGCAGCACCGTTTCCGCTTGCCTGGCCACCCCGTTCAAGATCAAGGGCCTGAACTACTCCATCGCTTCTGCCTGCGCCACCAGTGCTCACTGCATCGGTACCGCCATGGAACAGATCCAGATGGGCAAGCAGGACATCGTGTTCGCCGGCGGCGGTGAAGAAGAGCATTGGAGCCAGTCGTTCCTGTTCGACGCCATGGGCGCACTGTCCAGCCAGTACAACGAAACCCCGGAAAAAGCTTCCCGTGCCTACGACGCCAAGCGTGACGGTTTCGTCATCGCAGGCGGTGGCGGCATGGTCGTCGTCGAAGAGCTGGAACACGCTCTGGCCCGTGGCGCGAAGATCTACGCGGAAATCGTTGGCTACGGCGCGACCTCCGACGGCTATGACATGGTCGCCCCAAGCGGTGAAGGCGCCATCCGCTGCATGCAGATGGCCATGTCCACCGTCGATACTCCGATCGACTACCTGAACACCCACGGCACCTCGACTCCGGTCGGCGATGTCGCGGAAATGAAAGGTGTGCGTGAAGTGTTTGGCGACAAGGCCCCGGCCATCAGCTCCACCAAGAGCCTGTCGGGTCACTCCCTGGGCGCCGCCGGCGTTCACGAAGCGATCTACTGCATGCTGATGATGGAAGGCAACTTCATGGCGGGTTCCGCCAACATCGACGAACTGGACCCGGAAGTGGCAGACATGCCGATCCTGACCAAGACTCGCGAAAACGCTACCATCAACACCGTGATGAGCAACAGCTTCGGTTTCGGTGGCACCAACGCCACGCTCGTACTGAAGCGTTGGGAAGGTAAGTAATACCTCGCCGTTTCGCCGTACACAAAAACGCCCCGACTGGTTCGGGGCGTTTTTTTGTGCCTGGATAAAGTGAATTCACCGCAGTTCCTGCAGCAGTTGGCGAAGCCTGCTATTACAAAGGTCGTGCAAAACCGGCGATTTGGTGATTCACGAACATGAAGCTTTTGTCATAAAACTCAACGTCATGCGACCAAATGTCGCGTATTACGCGGACTGCAGGACTTTTACAGAATCGGCAACTGTTCGTTAACTATCCCGAGCATTTACTTAGCAAACTAACAAAACGTATAACAAAGACCTGCACACGCCTTGGTGCAGGTAATTGAGATTGGAGCTAGCAGATGACTGTCAAAGTAACTGAACGCGACGATTCACATAAATCCCACGAGGGTGTAGCCGCCGGTATCCGCATTTGGGACGTCCACCAACAAGACCTGCTGGTGGGGATGTTTCACTCCGAGACTGACGCGCATAACTACAAATCCGAACTGGAAACATTGGAGCAGCAAAGGGCGTTGCGCTCCGCATAAGCAACTACAGCATTGAAAACGACAAACCCCGCGACCAGCGGGGTTTGTCGTTGTTGCAGCCGTTAGCGGCTTACCACATCAGATCATCCGGAATCTGATAGGCCGCGTACGGATCGTCCTCGGAAGCCACTTCTTCCGTCTTCACATTCATCTGCACGATGCGCTGAGGATCGCGTTCCTGGATCTTCAGCGCCGCTTCACGCGGGATCACTTCGTAACCGCCCGCGTGATGCACGATGGCCAGGAAACCATTGCTGAGCTGATTACGCATCAGCGTGTTGACGCAGATGCGCTTGACCTTCTTGTCATCAACGAAGTTGTAGTAATCCTCGGTGATCAACTTCGGCAGGCGCGAGACTTCGATCAATTGCTTGATCTGCGCGGCGCGCGCCTTGGCCTCGACCTTTTCCTGCTGTTGACGGTTCAGTTCCTGGTCGCGCTTGACCTTCTCGGCCTTCGCTTCCTGCGCCGCGCGCTGCTGCGAGTCATCCAGTTCAATATGGCCTTTGTGGGCCAGGCGCTGTTGTTTCTGCTTCTCTTTGCCGACCTGTTTGGCCTGCTTCTGGTTGACCAGCCCTGCTTTGAGCAACTGGTCGCGAAGGGAAATGCTCATGGTGCTTGTTTCTCACTTAGGCAACTGCTCAACCGCAGCTGGTCAAATTCTTTTCCTGACGTTTGGCTTCGCCCCACAGGGCGTCCAACTCTTCGAGGGTGCAATCTTCTATGGGACGGTGGGTCTCGCGCAATGCCTGTTCGATAAAACGGAAGCGTCTTTCGAATTTGCTGTTGGCGCCACGCAACGCGGTTTCCGGATCAACCTTGAGATGACGCGCCAGGTTGACAACGGAAAACAGCAAGTCACCGATTTCATCGGCAATCGCCGCCGAGTCATTGTCGGCCATCGCTTCGAGCACCTCATCGAGTTCTTCGCGAACTTTGTCCAGCACCGGCAAGGCGTCCGGCCAGTCGAAACCGACCTGACCGGCGCGCTTCTGCAACTTGGCGGAACGAGACAACGCCGGCAACGCGGCAGGCACATCGTCAAGCAAGGACAGTTGTTGCGGCGCGGCAGATTTCTCGGCGCGCTCCTCGGCCTTGATCGCTTCCCAGCGCTGCTTGACCTGCTCTTCACTCAGGCGCGGGATGTCCATGGGCGCATACAGATCACCGGTGGGAAACACGTGAGGATGGCGACGGATCAGCTTGCGGGTGATGCTGTCGATCACGCCGGCAAACTCGAAGCGCCCTTCTTCCCGCGCCAGCTGGCTGTAATAAACCACCTGGAACAGCAAATCCCCCAACTCACCCTGCAAGTGATCGAAGTCACCGCGCTCGATGGCGTCAGCGACTTCGTAGGCTTCCTCAAGGGTGTGCGGGACGATGGTGGCGTAGGTTTGCTTGATGTCCCACGGGCAACCGAACTGCGGGTCGCGCAGTCGGTTCATCAGGTGCAGCAGGTCTTCAAGGCTGTACATCATTTATCTCTCACCACAAAACCCTGCAGGAGTGAACCTGCTCGCGATGGGGGCGTATCAGTCAGCATCAATCGTGACTGATACACCGCTATCGCGAGCAGACTCACTCCTACATTGATCATCTCAAGGCGTCCGGTTACGGCGGGTTTCGATGATGTTCGGCAACTGGGAAATCCGTCCCAGCAACCGCCCCAGCGCGTCCAGCCCCGGAATCTCGATGGTCAGGGACATCAGCGCGGTGTTGTCCTCTTTGTTCGAGCGGGTGTTGACCGCCAGCACGTTGATCCGCTCGTTGAGCAACACCTGTGAGACGTCACGCAACAAGCCGGAACGGTCGTAGGCCCGAATGATAATGTCCACCGGGTACGTGAGCACCGGCACCGGGCCCCAGCTGACCTGGATGATCCGCTCAGGTTCACGCCCGCCCAGTTGCAGCACCGAGGCGCAGTCCTGGCGGTGAATGCTCACACCGCGGCCCTGGGTGATGTAACCGACGATGGCGTCGCCCGGCAACGGCTGGCAGCAGCCGGCCATTTGCGTCATCAGGTTGCCGACGCCCTGGATCTGGATGTCGCCACGCTTGCCCGGTTTGTAGCCGGTGGCTTTGCGCGGGATCAGCTCCAGCTGTTCGTTGCCGCGCTCCGGCTCGACCAGTTGCTGCGCCAGGTTCACCAGTTGCGCCAGGCGCAAATCACCGGCGCCCAACGCTGCAAACATGTCCTCGGCAGTCTTCATGTTGGCCTTGTCGGCCAGCTTGTCGAAGTCTACCGCCGGCAGGCCAAGGCGATTGAGTTCGCGCTCGAGCAGTGTTTTACCGGCCGCGACGTTCTGATCGCGGGCCTGCAATTTGAACCAGTGGACAATCTTCGCCCGCGCCCGCGAGGTGGTGATGTAACCCAGGTTCGGGTTCAGCCAGTCGCGGCTCGGGGTACCGTGCTTGCTGGTGATGATCTCGACCTGCTCACCGGTTTGCAGGCTGTAGTTGAGCGGCACGATCCGGCCGTTGATCTTCGCGCCACGGCAGTTATGGCCGATTTCGGTGTGCACGCGGTACGCAAAGTCCAGCGGCGTCGCGCCTTTGGGCAAGTCGATGGCGTGACCGTCCGGGGTGAAGATGTAAACCCGATCCGGCTCGATATCAACCCGCAGCTGTTCCGCCAGGCCGCCGATATCGCCCAGCTCTTCGTGCCACTCGAGGACCTGACGCAGCCAGGAGATTTTCTCTTCGTAGTGGTTGGAGCCGGATTTGACGTCGGTGCCCTTGTAGCGCCAGTGCGCGCATACGCCCAGCTCGGCTTCCTCGTGCATGGCGTGGGTGCGGATCTGCACTTCCAGCACCTTGCCCTCGGGGCCGATCACTGCAGTGTGCAGCGAGCGGTAGCCGTTCTCTTTCGGGTTGGCGATGTAATCGTCGAATTCTTTCGGAATGTGACGCCACAGGGTGTGGACGATGCCGAGGGCGGTGTAGCAATCGCGCATTTCCGGCACGAGCACGCGAACCGCGCGCACGTCGTAGATCTGGCTGAATTCCAGACCCTTGCGCTGCATTTTGCGCCAGATCGAATAGATGTGTTTCGCCCGGCCGCTGATGTCGGCATCGACGCCGGTGGCCTGCAATTCGTTTTTCAGCTGGCTCATCACGTCGGCGATGAAACGCTCGCGATCCAGACGCCGTTCATGCAGCAACTTGGCGATCTGCTTGTACTGGTCAGGCTCCAGGTAACGGAAGGACAAGTCCTCCAGTTCCCACTTGATGTGACCGATACCGAGCCGGTGCGCGAGGGGCGCATAAATGTCGAAGACTTCACGGGCGACGCGATTGCGTTTTTCGTCGTCAGCGGTTTTCACTGCTCGAATCGCGCAGGTGCGTTCTGCAAGCTTGATCAGTGCGACGCGCACGTCGTCGACCATGGCGACCAGCATTTTGCGCAGGTTTTCGACCTGGCCCTGAGTGCCCAGCACCAGGGATTTACGCGGGCTCAGGCTGTCGCTGATCGCCGCCATGCGTTGCACGCCGTCGATGAGCTTGGCCACCACCGGACCGAAGCGCTGGCTGATCGCAGGCAACAAGATCTGCCCTTCGCGCACGCCGCGGTACAAGATCGCGGCGACCAGTGAATCCTGATCGAGTTTGAGGTCGGCGAGAATCTCGGCGATCTCAAGGCCCGTGCGGAAACTCGACGTCCCTTCGGACCAGAGATTCTTCGCCGCATTGGCCTGCTGTTCAGAGGTACGAGCGAACTCGCACGCTTCCTTCAAGGCTTCGCGATCCAGTGCCGGATCGACACTGACCGCATGATCGAGCCAAGCCTCGAGATTGATACTGCCGTCTGTATTGATCGGCTGGTGTGCTCTCACCTGTACCATCTTGCTTACCTTCCCTACGACGCAGATTCAATGCGTCAAATCGCTGACCTTCGTTGCCCGCTTGCGCTCGCGGGGCTCATGCGAGCGCGGCACGGGCGGGACAGTCGGACCAGACGAGCCGTCCTAGCTCGCTTCAAATAACGCCATGGCCTCGACATGTGCCGTTTGAGGAAACATATCGAGAATCCCGGCACGTTTTAACCGGTAGCCCTGCTTGATCAATTCAACCGTGTCGCGCGCCAGCGTTGCCGGGTTGCACGACACGTACACCAACCGCTTGGCACCCAGGGACGCCAGCTTGCGCACGGCCTCGAAAGCACCGTCACGCGGTGGGTCCAAGAGTACCGCACAAAAGCCTTCGCGCGCCCATTCGGCATCGGTCAAAGGCTGGGATAAATCGGCCTGAAAAAACTTCGCGTTATGCAGATTATTGCTAGCCGCGTTCGCGGCAGCGCGCTCGACCATGGCCTGCACACCTTCCACCGCCACGACTTCGCGAACGGCCTTGGCCAGCGGCAATGCAAAGTTACCCAAGCCACAAAACAAATCCAGAACCCGCTCATCCGCCTGCGGATTCAGCCAGTCCAGCGCCTGGGCAATCATCGCTTCGTTGACCCCGGCATTGACCTGAATGAAATCCCCTGGCCGGTAGGCCAGATTCAGGTCCCACTGTGCAAGGCGATAACCCAGCGACGCATCGGCCTCGACCGGTTGCGGTTCGCCTTCCCCGTGCAGCCACAATTGGGCTTCATGGAGAGCGCAGAAATCCTTGAGGAGGGTCATGTCGGCGTCAGACAACGGCGCCATGTGCCGCAGCAACACGGCCAATGACGAACCGCTGAACAATTCCACATGCCCCAGCGCCTGAGGTTTGCTCAAGCGACGGAGTATCTCCGGTAAGCCGGTCATGATCGGCTGCAAGGGCTGTACCAGCACCGTGCACTCGTTGATTGCGACGATGTCCTGACTGCCTGCTGCGCGGAATCCGACGTCGAGTTTTCTCGCTTTCATGTCCCAACGCACCGCCACACGGGCGCGACGGCGGTAACCGAATTCCGGACCGCTCAACGGCGCTGCCCACTCTTGCGGTTCGACACCGGCGACCTTCGACAGTTGCTCGGCGAGCATGCGTTGTTTCAGGGCGAGTTGTTCAGAATGAGGCAAATGTTGCACGCTGCAGCCGCCACAGCGACCAGCGTGCGGACACGGTGCCGGGCGACGCAGTTCGCTGGCCTGGAACACGCGCTCGGTGCGCGCCTCGACCACTTTGCCATGGGCGCCCAACACCCGCGCCTCGACGTTTTCACCGGCCAATGCGCCGATGACGAACCAGGTGCGACCTTCGAAAAAAGCGATACCACGACCGTCATTGGCCAGGCGCTCGATGCTCAAACGCTGCTTTTTGCCGGTCGGAATCTGTGGGGCCTTGCTGCCGCCCGTGGGTTGGAAGCGCAGGCCTCTCTCGTGCTTGGCCATCAGTTGGCAGCGTCGAAAATGCCGGTCGACAAGTAACGGTCGCCACGGTCGCAGATGATCGCGACGATCACCGCGTTTTCAACTTCCTTGGACAGGCGCAGCATTGCTGCCACTGCACCGCCCGAGGACACACCACAGAAGATGCCTTCTTCCCGGGCCAGACGACGGGTCACATCCTCGGCTTCGCTTTGCGCCATGTCGACGATACGGTCGACACGATCCGCCTGATAAATCTTCGGCAGGTACTCCTGAGGCCAGCGACGGATGCCCGGAATCGCCGAGCCTTCCATCGGTTGCAAGCCGACAATTTGCACGCCGTCGTTCTGCTCTTTCAAGTACCGCGAGACACCCATGATGGTGCCGGTGGTGCCCATCGAACTGACGAAATGGGTGATGGTGCCCTCGGTCTGTCGCCAGATTTCCGGGCCAGTGGTGGTGTAGTGCGCCTCCGGATTATCCCCGTTGGCGAACTGGTCCAGCACCTTGCCACGGCCTTCGGCTTCCATTCGCTGAGCGAGGTCGCGGGCGCCTTCCATGCCTTCTTCCTGGGTGACCAGGATCAACTCGGCGCCATAGGCCGTCATTGCGGCTTTACGTTCGGCGCTGGAGTTGTCCGGCATGATCAGGATCATCTTGTAACCCTTGATCGCGGCGGCCATCGCCAAAGCAATCCCGGTGTTGCCGGAGGTGGCTTCGATCAGCGTGTCGCCGGCGTGGATCTGCCCGCGTAACTCGGCGCGGGTGATCATCGACAGCGCCGGACGGTCCTTGACCGAACCCGCCGGGTTATTCCCTTCGAGCTTGAGCAAAAGGGTGTTGCTGGTGGCGCCGGGCAGGCGCTGCAAACGGACCAGCGGAGTGTTGCCGACGCAATCGGCGATGGTTGGGTACTGCAAGGTCATGGCGTATTCGCAATCCAGACTGCGGGGGCGCCTATCATACCGGCAAACGTTCGCAGGCCATATCACGCAAAGTGCGGTGCTTATGGCTTATGGGAATAAGCAGCTTGAGCAGGTTCAGGATTCCTCTGTTTGCGCGATATTCAATGCATAGAACTCATGCAATTTGGCCTGCAAGAACTGCTTGTCCGGTAGCTGGACTTGATACTCGGCGATCAGTGCAGGCGACAGACTGCGGTTAAGCGCATATTCGACCACCTCGTCCTCTTTACTGGCGCAGAGCAATACGCCGATGGAGGGGTTTTCGTGGGGTTTGCGCTCATTGCGATCCAACGCTTCCAGATAAAAGTCCAGCTTGCCCAAATACTCCGACTCAAATCGCCCCACCTTTAGCTCTATGGCCACCAGGCAATTGAGGCCGCGGTGATAGAACAATAAATCCAGAGCAAAATCACGACTACCAACTTGCAGTGGGTATTCAGAACCGACAAAGCAGAAATCGCGGCCGAGCTCGCTCAGGAAATCTTTGAGGCGTACCAGTAACCCTTTATGCAGATCAGTTTCGGCATGGCCACCCGGCAGGTCGAGAAACTCGAGCATGTAGGCGTCGCGGAAAATCTCAAGCGCTGCTGGGTGAGTTTGTTTAAGCACCGAAGAGGTTTTTGCCGGTTGAGCCACGCTTCGCTCGAAAAGTGCGGTCTTGAACTGACGCTCCAATTCTCGCGTCGACCACTTTTCCTGGACCGCAAGGCGCAAATAGAACTCACGCTCTTGGGGGCGTTTGCTCTGACTCAGAATGAGCAAGTTGTGGGTCCAGGGTAATTGTGTCAGCAGTGCTGACACTTTCTCATCTCCCCGGTAAGCCTCGTAGAATTGGCGCATACGGAACAGATTACGCCGGGTAAAACCAACCCGGCTTTTTGGTGGCTGGGAGGGCCTCATCGCGAGCAGGCTCACTCCTACATGGGGAACTGTATTGATCACGCCACTTGTGGGCGACACACCTCCACTGTGGGAGCGAGCTTGCTCGCGATGGCGTCATCATTCACACCATCAACTTCTGCCACCAACCGCATATTCAGCCGCAACCCAACCCCGGTGTTCTCAGCCCAAAGCTGCCCACCCTGACGCCGCACCGCATTCCTCGCAATGCTCAACCCCAACCCGAACCCGCCATCCCCCGGTCGCGAGCCGTCGAGCCGAATGAAGGGGCAGAAGATCCGCTCAAGATCAGCCTCAGCCACCCCGCCACCCTCATCTTCCAGCCAAACATGCCAGAAATCGCCATTGCGCAGCCCGCCCAGAATCACCACACCGCCCTCGGGTGAGTGACGAATGGCGTTGCGCAGGATGTTTTCCAGTGCCTGGGCCAAGGTGTTGAGGTTGCCGCGCACCCAGCACGACGAGTCCACCGTGCAGCGCAATTGACTGATGGGCCAGCCGCTTTCATAGCAGGCATTTTCCGTGAGCATCTCCCACAGCGCCTGAATCTGGATCGCCTCGTCGGGCAACGGTGAGCGCTCGGTGTCGAGCCAGGCCAGTTGCAAGGTGTCTTCCACCAGACGCTGCATGCCATCGACTTCCCGACCGATGCGTTCGCGCAACGCCGTCAGCCCCTGTTCGCTTTCGCTGGCCACCCGCAAGCGGCTCAACGGTGTGCGCAGTTCGTGGGACAGGTCGCGCAGCAATTGTTGTTGCAGCGCCACGGTGCTTTGCAGGCGCTCGGACATGTGATCGAAGGCCCGGCCCAGTTCGCCGAGCTCATCCGCGCGATTGGTGGTGCTGCTCGACAGGCGTACGTTCAACTGATCCGCGCGCCAGGCATTGGCCTGTTCGCGCAAACTGTTCAACGGCACGACCAGCAGTCGATACAGGACAACGCATAACAGCAGTGTGAACAACCCCGGAATGATGCCGTTGGTGATCACGCGCCAGAACACCCGGTATTGACCCGGAACAAAACGTTGGGGCAACTCGATCACCAGACTGCCGGCTGTCGGGTCGTCGGGAAAAGGGATCCTAAGCCATGGCAGGCCTTGGGTATGACGACTGGTGGGCCAATCGAGACCGCGCAAAAAGGTCAGGCGCTGAACTTCCTTGTCCGTCAGCGGATAGCTGCTCAACGATTGCAAATCGCCGCCGATGACACCGATCCACGTCGACTCGCGCTTGCCGACACCCTGCAGCCAGACATCGACGCCAGCACTCTGGCGCTGATTCCAGGCTTGCTCGGCTTCGGCGGCGTATCGGGTCAGCGTGCCCCGGGCTTCGTCGGACAGGAACAGGTTTTTCTGTTCCATGTACCGACCCCAGGACCAACTCAGCCAGATCATCAGCAGACAAAACGCCATCAGTAAACAGGCCAGTTTCCAGAACAGCGAGTGCCGTCCCGGGAGATCAGACCATTTCATCGGCAGCACTCAAGACATAACCCTTGCCCCAGACCGTACGCACTTCGCGCTCGATATAGCCGATGCCTTTGAGTTTGCGGCGGATCTGACTGATGTGCATATCGAGACTGCGGTCATGGGCGGCGTAACCCCGTTGCAGCACATGCTGATAAAGGAAGGCTTTGCTCAACACTTCATCGCCATTGCGATTGAGCGTTTCCAGCAACCGATATTCGCTGCGAGTCAGGCCGGCGGCATGCTCGCCATGGAAAACCTCACACCGTTCATCGTCGAACCGCAGGCTGTGCACCTCACACGCCAACGGCTGCGGTGTCGGTCGACGGTCGAGCGCCACCCGCCGCAGGATCGCTTCGATGCGCACGCGTAACTCGGCCATGCTGAAGGGCTTTGGCAGGTAGTCATCGGCGCCCAGGCGAAAGCCGCTGATACGATCCTCCTCGGCCCCCAGTGCCGACATCAGCACCACCGGCGTGGCGTGGCTCTGGCGCAACTGCGTCAACACATTAAGCCCGTCCAGGCCCGGCAGCAGGATATCCATCAGCACCACATCAAAGGCTTGCTGGCGCGCGATGGCCAGGCCTTCCTGGCCGTTCTGGCACCAGGTCACCTGAAAACCGCAACGGCCCAAATGCTCGTGCACATAAGCACCGAGCACGAGGTCGTCTTCGATGGAAAGGATTCGGGGACAGCCAATCGGGATGGGAGTCATCAGTATCTGCAAATAATTCTCAGTTGAGCGATTATTCAAGATTGCCTGCCGATGGGCAACCCAAGGTTCGCCCAAGACGCAAAAGCAGCTCGCCGGCCGACGAATGACGACATCAATTTTACGAAGATTGCCTGCCTGCAAATCGCTACACTGCCCGGGTGGCGCGTACCGGATGTACCCGCAGGTCAATCAATCGCTGGATGCAGGAGAGATGCGTGCTCAAGAAACTGGGAATTAAAGGCCGCGTGCTGTTGCTGACCCTGTTGCCGACCACTTTGATGGCCTTGGTCCTGGGCGGCTATTTCACCTGGATGCAGCAATCCGACCTGCAATCCCAACTGATGCAGCGCGGCGAAATGATTGCCGAGCAGCTTGCACCACTGGTGGCCCCGGCCATGGCTCACAAGGACAATGATCTGCTCGAACGCATCGCCACCCAGTCGCTGGAAACAGCAGACGTGCGCGCAGTGACCTTCCTCGCCCCCGACCGCACACCGGTAGCCCACGCCGGCCCGACCATGCTCAATCAGGCGCCGCCACTGGGCAACGGTTCGCAGATGCTGCGTCGCAGCGGCAACGATGCGACGCGTTATCTGCTGCCGGTATTCGGCAAACACCGCAACCTGGCCGGCGACTTGATTCCCGACGAAGCCGACCGCCTGCTGGGCTGGGTCGAAATCGAGCTTTCGCACAACGGCATGTTGCTGCGCGGTTACCGCAGCCTGTTTGCCAGCCTGATGATGATTGCCGCTGGTCTGGCCGGCGCGGCGCTGCTGGCCCTGCGCATGGGCCGAACCATCAATCGGCCGATCAGCCAGATCAAACTGGCGGTGGCGCAACTCAAGGACGGTCACCTGGAAACCCGCTTGCCCCCCCTTGGCAGCCAGGAACTGGATGAACTGGCGTCCGGCATCAACCGCATGGCCGGCACCCTGCAAAACGCGCAGGAAGAATTGCAACACAGCGTCGATCAGGCCACCGAAGACGTTCGTCAGAACCTGGAAACCATCGAGATCCAGAACATCGAGCTGGACTTGGCACGCAAGGAAGCCCTGGAAGCGAGCCGGATCAAATCCGAGTTCCTGGCCAACATGAGCCATGAAATCCGCACGCCCCTCAACGGCATTCTCGGGTTCACCCACCTGCTGCAAAAAAGCGAACTGACGCCGCGCCAGCTCGACTACCTGGGCACCATCGAAAAATCCGCCGACAGCCTGTTGGGGATCATCAACGAGATCCTCGACTTCTCGAAAATCGAGGCCGGCAAACTGGTGCTCGACAATATTCCGTTCAACCTGCGCGACTTGCTGCAGGACACCCTGACCATCCTTGCCCCGGCCGCCCACGCCAAACAGCTGGAGCTGGTGAGTCTGGTGTATCGCGACACGCCGTTGTCGCTGGTCGGCGACCCGCTGCGACTCAAGCAGATCCTCACAAATCTGGTCAGCAACGCCATCAAGTTCACCCGCGAAGGCACGATCGTCGCCCGAGCGATGCTCGAAGAAGAACACGAAGACAGCGTGCAACTGCGCATCAGCATTCAGGACACCGGCATCGGCCTGTCGAGCCAGGACGTGCGCGCGCTGTTCCAGGCCTTCAGCCAGGCCGACAACTCGTTGTCCCGGCAACCCGGCGGCACGGGGCTGGGGTTGGTGATTTCCAAGCGACTGATTGAACAAATGGGCGGTGAGATTGGTGTCGACAGTACACCGGGGGAAGGTTCCGAGTTCTGGATCAGTCTGAGTCTGCCCAAGACCCGCGATGACGCCGAAGACCTGCCCGGCCCTCCCCTGCTTGGACGCCGCGTGGCGGTGCTGGAAAACCATGAGCTGGCGCGGCAGGCCTTGCAGCATCAACTGGAAGATTGCGGCCTGAGCGTCACCCCGTTCAATACCCTGGAAAGCCTGACCAATGGCGTGACCGGCGCGCATCAGACCGATCAGGCTATCGATCTGGCAGTGCTCGGCATCACCAGCAACGACATGCCGCCAGAGCGTCTCAACCAACACATCTGGGACCTCGAACACCTGGGCTGCAAAGTCCTGGTGCTGTGCCCGACCACCGAGCAGACACTGTTCCATCTCTCGGTGCCGAACCCGCACAGTCAGCTTCAGGCCAAACCGGCCTGCACGCGCAAACTGCGTCGGGCCTTGTCCGATCTGGTCAACCCGCGCCAGCAGCGCAGCGAACCCGGCGAACCGGTGTCGAGCCGAGCGCCGAAGGTGCTGTGCGTCGACGACAACCCGGCGAACCTGTTGCTGGTGCAAACCCTGCTCGAAGACATGGGCGCCAAGGTGCTCGCGGTTGAAAGCGGTTACGCGGCGGTCAAGGCGGTGCACAACGAAACCTTCGACCTGGTGCTGATGGACGTGCAAATGCCCGGCATGGACGGACGCCAAAGCACCGAAGCGATTCGTCAGTGGGAAAGCGAGCGGCATTGCACACCGTTGCCGATCGTCGCCCTCACTGCTCACGCCATGGCCAATGAAAAACGCGCACTGCTGCAAAGCGGCATGGACGATTACCTGACCAAACCCATCAGCGAACGCCAACTGGCACAGGTGGTGCTGAAGTGGACAGGCCTGGCCCTGCGTAACCACGGGCCGGAGCGTTCCAGTGACAGCCACGGCGGCGTGCATGACTTGCAGGTGCTCGACCCCGAGGAAGGTTTGCGCCTGGCGGCGGGGAAGGCGGATCTGGCGGCGGACATGCTGGCGATGTTGCTGGCCTCGCTTGAAGCCGACCGCGAAGCCATTCGCGTTGCCCGGGAAAGCAACGACCAGAATGCATTGATCGAACGGGTCCATCGCTTGCACGGGGCGACCCGTTATTGCGGCGTCCCGCAACTGCGCGCGGCCTGCCAGCGCAGTGAAACTCTGCTCAAGCAACTGGACCCGAAAGCACCCGGCGCATTGGAAGACCTCGACCGGGCGATCAATCGACTGGCCGCGCATGCCCGAATCAACGCTTGATTCAGCGCAACGGCGCAGATCACCGTCAGCGCTAAGCTGTAACATAAAGCTTGGCCGAGTTATCCAGGAGGATTCATGCGCACGATTGTTTTCAGCAGCCAGACCTACGACCGCGACAGTTTTCTGGGCGCCGAGCGGCCTGCCGGCATCGAATTGCACTTTCAATCGGCGCGGCTGAGTCTCGACACCGTTGCGCTGGCCGAACATCACGACGTGGTCTGCGCCTTTATCAATGACGACCTCAGCGCCCCGGTGCTGGAACGTCTTGCCGCAGGCGGTACGCGCCTGATCGCCCTGCGTTCGGCCGGTTACAACCATGTCGACCTGGCGGTGGCGAAACGTCTGGGCCTTGCGATCGTGCGCGTCCCGGCCTATTCGCCACACGCCGTGGCCGAGCATGCGGTGGCGCTGATCCTGGCGCTCAACCGCCGCTTGCACCGCGCCTACAACCGCACCCGTGAAGGTGACTTCAGCCTGCACGGCTTGACCGGCTTCGATCTGGTGGGCAAGACCGTCGGCGTGGTCGGCACCGGGCAGATCGGCGCAACGTTCGCCAAGATCATGAACGGTTTCGGCTGCCAGTTGCTCGCTTACGATCCGTTCCCCAATCCGCAGGTCGAAGCCCTCGGCGCTCGCTATTTGAGTTTGCCGGAACTGCTCGCCGAATCGCAGATCATCAGCCTGCATTGCCCGCTCAACGAGCAGAGCAAGCACCTGATCAACCGCGAATCACTGGCGCACATGCAACCCGGCGCAATGCTGATCAACACCGGGCGTGGCGGTCTGGTGGACACCCCGGCGCTGATCGACGCCTTGAAAGACGGCCAATTGGGTTATCTGGGGCTGGATGTGTATGAAGAGGAGGCGCAGCTGTTTTTCGAAGACCGCTCGGACCTGCCGCTGCAGGATGATGTGCTGGCGCGGCTGCTGACCTTTCCGAATGTGATCATCACTGCGCACCAGGCCTTCCTGACCCGTGAAGCCCTGGGCGCGATTGCCGCGACGACCTTGCAGAACATCGGCGCCTGGGCCGCCGGAACGCCGCAGAACCGGGTCGAGGGCTGATTTCTCTCAGGCTTTGGACAACAGGATCATCAGCCCAAGCCAGCCGAAACCCAGCAAGCGCTGCCCCACGGAATGCCCGCGACGCAGCAGGAACCAGACAAAAAACGGCGGCAGGAAGAAAATCATCAGCTTCAACCAGAGCTCTACCGGACGCGGCCCGTTCAACGTGGGTGTCGGAGCCGCTGCCGGTACTGAAACTTCGGTTTCAACCTGAGCTCTTCGCTTACGTCCGAACGCAGCCGGTGTCACCCTCGCCACTTTCTCGTCTTCCGGCAAGCGCCCGAAAGAAAGCGGTGCCTGCACAGGCGCGGCTGTCGAAGTGGCCGCTTGCACCGTTGCCGCCGGCGCACCGCAGTGAATGCAAGCAGGCGCCGTGGAACTGATGCTTTGCTTGCACTCATAACACTTGATTAGCGCCATTTCCATTCCCTAGAGGTGTAAAAGCGGCAGTGTGCCATGAGTCGATAGGTTTTTTGAACCTGATCGAAGGTCATCTCCCCGCCCCATCCTGCGTGCAGGCCCGTGATAGCATACCGCGCATATTTGGAGGACCCATGGTCGAACACGATTTCCGCTACACCCTGATGAGCCCGCAACACACCCTCACCGAATGCCGCGCCCTCGTGCCGGGGCGTTATCAAGTCACCGGCAACGGCGGCTCGATCCGGATTGGCGACGTGCTGGTAGTGACCCTCAAAGGCAGCAAGGACTTGTCCATGCGCCTGACCGTCGAAACGGTTCGCCACTTGATCAACCCGCCCGGCCAATGGGTCGCGGTGAGCAGTGGGCCGGTGTTCGGCGAGTTGGGAATCCACACCTGGGAAGTCAATTGCGACAGCTGCGCCAAAGCGCTGAGCTTTGAGTTCGCGGTCGACGCCAAACTCGGCAACAAGGCTGAAAAGCCGGCTGCCACCGCGCGCATTGCCGAGTTGGGCTGGGCCACCGTCGGTGAGAAACACCTGTGCCCGAAATGCCAGGAGCCCGTGTGATGAAACGCCTCGCCCTGACCTCCCTGGTCGGTGCCAGCCTGTTGGGCTGCGCCGCCGAGCCGGTGCAACTGCAACAAAACCGTAGCTACATTCTGGAATGGATCGGCGAACGTCCGTTGATGGACTACAGCCACCTGACCATCACCCTGGGTGACGACGGCCGCGCCTATGGCAACGGCGGCTGCAACCACTGGTTCGCGCCGTACACCCTGGACGGCGACAAGCTGAGCTTCGGCCAGATCGGCAGCACCCGCAAGCTGTGCGCGCCAGCGGTCATGGAGCAGGAAAAACGTTTCTTGCAGGCGCTGGAAGGCGTGCAGCGCTGGGACATTTCGCCAATCGAACAAATGCGCTTCTGGCCGGCCGAAGGCAAGCCGTTGCGTTGGTGGCTTGAAGAGGGTTGATACCCTTGTTTGCGGCCAAGTAGATGATCGTTCCAACGCTCTGCGTGGGAACGATCGAACATCACTTGACTGCCTGCAACGCCTCAAGCTTCGCCATCACTCCCGCCGCCGTCTGCTCGCCCATCAGTTGTTCGCGAACCTTGCCCTTGTTATCGATGATGTACGTCACCGGCAGGGCCTCACTGCGTGGCAGTTCAAAAAGATCGGCCGGGTCTGAAGCCAGTACCGTGAACGTGATCCCCAGTTTCTCGCTGGCGCTCTTGAGCTCTTCACCCTGCACGTTGTCGAAGTTGACCCCGAACACGCCGATCTTCTTTTCTTTCAATTGATCGGACAACGCGTTCAGCTGTGGGATCTCGGTCCGGCAAGGGCCACACCATTCAGCCCAGTAATTAAGCACCACCCATCGTTTGTCGAGGCGCTCGGAGGCAACTTTCTGGCCGTTCTGGTCGACGCCATAGTCATTGCCGCAGCCCCCCAGCATCAACACCCCGAAAATCGCCAATGCCGCTGCCAGTCGCCTTGTCATGTTGTAATCCTTGCTCGAAATTGAATGCGCCTGCGACCCATCGCCTCGCAAGGTTCTGGATTGCGCGCTGCACAGTTAGAATAGCCGCCACTTTACGCAAGAAGCGACCCGCACATGACCGATCTGACGCTTTATCACAACCCGCGCTGCTCGAAATCCCGCGGTGCGCTCGAACTGCTCGAAGCCCGTGGCCTGACCCCGACCGTGGTCCGCTACCTCGAAACCCCGCTGGACGCCGCGCAAATCCAGGGATTGCTGAGCAAGCTCGGCCTCAGCGCCCGGCAATTGCTGCGCACAGGTGAGGAGGAGTACAAAACCCTCAACCTCGCCGACACCCGCCTGAGCGAAGCGCAATTGATCGCGGCCATCGCGGCTCATCCAAAACTCATGGAGCGCCCGATTCTCGAAGTCGGCGACAAAGCCGTGATCGGCCGTCCTCCAGAGCAAATCCTGGAGTTGCTGCCGTGAGCGCGCCGTACATTCTGGTTCTGTATTACAGCCGCAGCGGCTCGACCAATGAAATGGCCCGACAGATTGCCCGAGGCGTCGAGCAGTCCGGGATGGAAGCGCGCCTGCGCACCGTGCCGGCGATCTCCACCGAATGCGAAGCCGTGTCGCCGGACATTCCGGACGAAGGTGCGCTGTACGCCAGCCTCGACGACCTGAAGAACTGCGCGGGCCTGGCCCTGGGCAGCCCGACCCGTTTCGGCAACATGGCCGCGCCGCTCAAATATTTCCTCGACGGCACCAGCAACCTGTGGCTGACCGGCGCACTGGTGGGCAAGCCGGCGGGCGTGTTCACCTCGACCGCGAGCCTGCACGGCGGCCAGGAAACCACGTTGTTGTCGATGATGTTGCCGCTGCTGCACCACGGCATGCTGATCACCGGCCTGCCTTACAGCGAGTCGGCGTTGCTGGAAACCCGTGGTGGCGGCACGCCGTACGGCGCCAGTCATCACGCCGGGGCCGATGGCAAAAGCGGTTTGAATGAACATGAAGTGGCGCTGTGCCGGGCCTTAGGCCTGCGCTTGGCCAAGACTGCGCAAAAGCTGGGGAACTGACGTGGCCAAGAAGCCGAAGATTCTGCCGTCCATTGAGTGGCTCGAGCCACGGGTCCGTGCGATGCGCGCCGTCAGCCTGCTGTGCTTTTTCGGTCTGGTGGGGCTGTTGTGCGCCTACTACCTGGTGTTTGCCGACCTGCATGGCGCGCGGCCGTGGGTGATTCTGCTGATCGAGCTGGTGCCGCTGCTGTTGCTGGCGCCGGGAATGATCATCGGCAGTGCCCGTGGGCATTCGTGGATGTGTTTTGTGGTGAACCTGTATTTCATCAAGGGCGCGCTGGCGGCGTATGACCCGAATCGGCAGCTGTTTGGGTTGCTGGAGATGGGCGCGAGCCTGGCGGTCTTTTGCTCGGCGTTGCTGTATGTGCGGTGGCGGTTTCAGCTCAATCGCAAGCTTGCGGGCGAAGGTGAGATTAGCGTCGCCTGACAGACCGCTATCGCGAGCAGGCTCACTCCTGCACTGGATCTGTGGCGTTCACAAATCCCCTTCAGGAGTGAGCCTGCTCGCGAAGGGGGCGACTCGGCTTTAATGATTGACGGTATAGGCCAGCATCATCGAAATCTGGCTCATCGCCCGCCCGCCGCTCTGTTCATGCCACTGGTTGAACACCTCCTGCACCAAGGCCAGGTCGCGCAAACTGGTCGGCACCTTGTCGACGATCTTCTGCGCATTCAACGCCGCGACCACGTCGTAACTCGGCACAAACGTGTCTTTGCCGACCATGCGCAAGAAACGCGGTGCCGACAAACCGCCCAATTGATGGCCGCGTTTTTTAAGGTACGTCCACAGCCCGACGATATCCGTCACCGGCCAATCGGCAATCAATTCACCGAAGCTGCCCTTCTCATGCGCGACGTCCAGAATGAACTGCGCATTGCGCGGCACGCTTTTGAGCTTGCCCAGGTGGCGGATGATCCGCGCATCCTGCATCAAGCGTTCGAGGTGCTCGGCACTCATCAGCACGACTTTTTCCGGGTCGAACTTGAAGAACACCTCTTCGAAGGCCGGCCACTTGGCGTCCACCAGGCTGTGCTTGAGGCCGGCGCGAAACACCCGCAGGGCCATGGTCGAGAGGTAACGGTCGTCGCTGATCTTGCGCAATTGTGCCGGGGTTTTCGGAACGGGCAGATGGGCTTCCAGTTCAGCTGCTGAACCGAAGCGGTTCAGACAGTATTCGTGCAGCCACTTGTAATCGCGCATGCCCTCTCCTGAGGTAATCGAAAAACCTGTGGGAGCGGGCTTGCTCGCGAAAGCGGTGTATCAGGCAACATTGATATCGACTGACACGACGCCTTCGCGAGCAAACCCGCTCCCACAATTTTGTTCAGAGGTTTACAACGTTGACGAAGCGCGAAGCCGCCGTCTCGTCGATCTTGAGGCTGGTGAAATCAAACAGGTTGCGGTCCGCCAATTGTGACGGCTGCACATTTTGCAGGCTGCGGAAAATGCTTTCGGTACGGCCCGGGCTCTTGCGTTCCCAGTCTTGCAGCATCTCCTTGACCACCTGACGTTGCAGGTTTTCCTGAGAACCGCAGAGGTTGCACGGGATGATCGGAAATTGCTTGAGGTCCGAATAGGCCTGGATGTCTTTTTCGTTGCAGTAGGCCAGCGGCCGAATCACCACGTTGCGCCCGTCATCGGCGCGCAGCTTGGGCGGCATGGCCTTGAGCGAACCGTTGAAGAACATGTTGAGGAAGAACGTCTCGACGATGTCGTCCCGGTGATGACCGAGGGCCAGTTTGGTCGCGCCAATTTCATCGGCAAAGGTGTACAGCGTGCCGCGACGCAGGCGCGAGCACAGCGAGCAAGTGGTCTTGCCTTCCGGGATCAGTTCCTTGACCACCGAGTAGGTGTCTTTCTCGACGATGTGGTACTCGATGCCCAATGCCTTGAGGTAGGCCGGCAGCACGTGCTCCGGGAACCCTGGCTGCTTCTGGTCCATGTTCACGGCCACGATCTCGAACTTGATCGGGGCGACCTTCTGCAAGTGCATCAGCACGTCGAGCATGGTGTAACTGTCCTTGCCGCCGGACAGGCAGACCATAACCTTGTCGCCGTCTTCAATCATGTTGAAATCGGCAACAGCCTCGCCAGCCTGACGACGAAGGCGCTTTTGCAGTTTGTTCTGGTTGACCGTGAGAGTGCCCATGACGCGAATCCGTTAGGTGTGACGAAAGGCCGGCATTTTACGCAAAAACCCATCAGGGGCGAAGTGCCCACGGTCTCCTGTCTGCACGCACAGACCCGTCGGCGATTAACCAAGGTGTTTACAGCGCGATTTGCTCTAAGCCCCTCTTACCTGTGCGGGTAAGTCCTTTCTATACTGCGACATAAGGTCGCATTCAAATCCAGACCTTTACTTACGCGGCCACTTTGGCCTGTAAGCGCTCCAATGGGGGGCGACGGTAAAAACAAGAGGAGTGACTGGCATGATCCATCACGTAGTGGGGCTCTTCACCCACCCCGACCAGGAATGGAAAGAAATCCGTGGCGACCAAGAGGAAAGCATCAGCCACATGTACCTGACCCACACGCTGATTCTGGCGGCGATCCCTGCCGTGTCGGCGTTTATCGGCACCACGCACGTCGGCTGGGTTATCGGCAGCCGTGCACCCGTGATGCTGACGCAGGAAAGCGCGCTATGGATGACGATCATGTCGTACGTGGCGATGCTCGGCGGTGTTGCAGTGATGGGCGCGTTCATCCACTGGATGGCTCGCACCTATGACGCCAACCCGAGCCTGGCCCGTTGCGTCGCGTTTGCGACCTACACCGCGACTCCGCTGTTCATCGGCGGACTGGCGGCGCTGTACCCACACATGTGGCTGGGGATGATCGTCGGGACGGCGGCCATCTGCTACACGGTGTACCTGCTGTACGTGGGGCTACCCACTTTCATGAACATTCCATCAGACGAGGGGTTCCTGTTTTCAAGTTCGGTGCTTGCGGTAGGCCTGGTGGTGCTGGTCGCCATCATGGCGTTCACAGTCATTGTCTGGGGACTCGGCGTGGGGCCGGTCTATACGAACTAATGGTTTTTTCCACCCAAAAACAAGATCTGCCAATACAGGCCGCCGCAAGGCGGCCTTCTAATGCCGGAGGCGACGACCATTCGGCGCCTCGGCGATTCGCAAGACTCCAGGGTTGCGGCATACTCGACGTCTCTGGAGATCCATCAAGCATGCCCGAGCAACTCAATACCCGCGTCGAAGACTGTTACCTACTCGCCGAATCCTTTTTCAAACGAACTTTCAAACGCCCCGTGGTGAGCCTCAAGCTGCGCGGTCAAAAAGCCGGTGTCGCGCATTTGCATGAGAACCTGCTGCGCTTCAACCCGCAGCTGTACCGGGAAAACACCGAAGATTTCCTCAAGCAAACCGTGGCCCACGAGGTCGCGCACCTGATCGCTCATCAGCTGTTTGGCGACCGCATCCAGCCACACGGTGAAGAGTGGCAGCTGATCATGCGCGGCGTGTACGAACTGCCGCCCAATCGCTGCCACACCTACGACGTCAAACGCCGCCGCGTGACGCGCTATATCTACAAATGCCCGTGCGCAGACAGCGATTTCCCGTTTTCGGCGCAGCGCCATGGTTTGGTGCGGCAGGGCCGGCGGTATTTGTGCCGGCGGTGCCGGAGCACCTTGGTGTTTAGCGGGGAGATGCGGGTCGAATAGCAAGATTTGCGGTGCATGTGCCGGCCCCTCCGCGAGCAAGCCCGCTCCCACATTTAAGCGCATTCCCCTGAAACAACTCGGTCGAATGTGGGAGCGGGCTTGCTCGCGAAGAGGCCCTCTACCCCACTACAAAATCACCTTGGCACACCGCAATTCTTCGATCCGCTGCGCACTAAACCCCAACTCCCCCAACACCTGATCCGTATGCTGCCCCAGCGCCGCACCGATATGCCGAGGTTCAGGCAACCCGTCTGAAAACTTCAACGGACAGGCCATCTGCGCCTGCGTTGAACCATCCCCACGCGGCACCTCAGTCACCAACTCCCGCGCCTTCAACTGCGGATGCGCAATCGCCTCACCCAGATTCAACACCGGCTCAACACACGCATCGAGTTCGGCAAACAGCCCACACAACTCATCAAAGTCATGTTTCTCGAATTCAGTCTTCAGCGCGTCCTTGAGCTTTTTCTGGTCCGCAGGCTTTGGCGACAAGCCCAGGGGCGACAACTCCTCCAGCCCCAACGCCGTACACAGTTGCTTCATAAACACCGGCTCCAGGCTGCCCACCGATAACCAGCGTCCATCCCGTGAACGGTAATAGTCATAGAAGCTGCCGCCATTGAGCATCTGGTCTTCCCGGCCCGGCTCCGCACCGCACGCCAGGTACCCGGCGCCGCCCATGGCGTTCAGGCTGAACGCGCAGTCAGTCATGCTCACGTCCAGGTGCTGGCCCTGCCCGGTCTGTTGCCGGGCGATGACCGCCGCGAGCAGGCCGATGACCCCGTGCAGCGAGCCTCCGGCGACATCCGCCACTTGCATGCCCAACGGCAGCGGCCCGCTGTCGGCGCGTCCGGTATAGCTGGCCAGTCCCGCCAGCGCCAGGTAGTTGATGTCGTGGCCGGCTCGGTCTTTGTAGGGGCCGGTCTGGCCATAACCGGTGATCGATACGTAGATCAGCTTCGGATTGATCGCTTTCAAGGCTTCATAACCCAGCCCCAGGCGCTCCATCACGCCGGGGCGGAACTGCTCCAGCACGATGTCATAGTCGGCCAGCAACTGCTTGATCAGCTCCAGCGCCTCGGGCTGCTTGAGGTCCAGCGCCAGGCTGCGCTTGTTGCGGTTGAGGTAGGCGTGACTCGCGGACACCCCCTGATCATGCGGCGGCAGCACCCGCAGCAGATCCATGCGAGTCGGCGATTCGATGCGCAACACCTCGGCGCCCATGTCCGCCAGCAACAACGAGGCAAACGGCCCCGGCAACAGTGTCGAAAAATCCAGAACCTTGAGTGATGCCAATGGCCCGAGCATGAACGATCTCCGTGAACGATGCCTCCAGCCTAGGCAGCCATTGGCATTGCAGCAATCACCCGAAGTGTCAGCAAAGGTGACTGTTAAGCTCAAATCACGGGCAAGAAAAAACCCGCCGAAGCGGGTTTTTCATTCAACGCGTGTTACTTGACGTTGGTTGGGGTTGGGCCTTCAGCCACGCCCAGGTCGTCTTCTACGCGTTCGTCGGAGATACCGCGACCGCCAGAAGCCAGTTCAGCGTGCATCACGTCAACGTCCAGTTCCTTGACCCACTTGGCCACAACCAGGGTGGCAACCGCGTTACCCACCAGGTTGGTCAGGGCACGGGCTTCGGACATGAAGCGGTCGATACCGAGGATCAGCGCCAGGCCGGCGACCGGCAGGTGGCCAACGGCGGACAAGGTAGCGGCCAACACGATGAAGCCACTACCGGTCACGCCAGCGGCGCCTTTGGAAGACAGCAGCAACACCACCAGCAGGGTGATCTGGTGAGTGATGTCCATGTGGGTGTCGGTCGCCTGAGCGATGAACACGGCCGCCATGGTCAGGTAGATCGCAGTGCCGTCGAGGTTGAACGAGTAACCGGTCGGGATCACCAGACCCACGACAGATTTTTGCGCGCCCAGGCGTTCCATCTTGATCAGCATGCGTGGCAGTACCGATTCCGAAGAAGAAGTACCCAGCACGATCAGTAGCTCTTCACGGATGTAGCGAATCACTTTCAGCACGCTGAAGCCGTGAGCGCGAGCAATGCCGCCCAGAACGACCAGCACGAACACCACGCAAGTGATGTAGAAACACGCCATCAGTTGACCCAGCTGCACCAGCGAGCCAACACCGTAGGCACCGATGGTGAACGCCATGGCGCCGAAGGCACCGATAGGCGCGAGCTTCATGATCATGTTGATGATGTTGAACATCACGTGGGCGAAGCGATCAATGAAGTCCAGCAGCGGGCGGCCGTAGGCACCCAGGCGATGCAGGGCGAAACCGAAGATCACCGAGAACATCAGCACTTGCAGGATATCGCCGGTGGCGAACGCGCCGAAGATGGTGTTCGGGATCACGTTCAGCAGGAAGCCAACCACGCTTTGATCAGCGCCGGCCGCCACATACTGAGCGACTTTGGAGGCATCCAGCGTGGTCACGTCGATGTGCATGCCGGCACCCGGCTGGACAATGTTGACCACTACCAGACCGACCAGCAACGCGATGGTTGAAACGATTTCGAAGTACAGCAGCGCATAGCCGCCGGTCTTGCCGACCGACTTCATGCTCTGCATGCCGGCGATACCGCTGACCACGGTGCAGAAGATGATCGGGGCGATGATCATCTTGATCAGTTTGATGAACCCGTCACCCAGCGGTTTGAGGGCCACACCAGTCTGCGGATAAAAGTGACCGATCAAAATGCCGATAATGATGGCAACGATCACCTGGAAATACAGGGATTTGTACAGTGGCTGACGAGTCGTCATTGCAAAGTTCCTCAAGAGTGCCCGGTGACAACATCCATCTGTTGTCCATGGCACCTGAATTGCGAACCCTCCTGCTTCTGGAGGGATTTGTTTTTGAGCTGCGCGACGGCAGGCATCTGCTCGTTGTATCGCAAGGCCCGTGCCACCTTCGCCAAATTGCCCGCAAGCCTTTTGACATCAAGGGTTACAGGTTTTTCTTCGTCACTGAGCGATGACACCGATGTGGCGGATTTCCGCCCATCCACCCGACCTCATCCTGCAATTTGGCGGATATCCGCCTTGTTCGTCACTGATGAGCGCGGCTACCATCCGTCGTTCAATGGACGGACCTGCCTTCTATGCGCGAACGCACCATCGCCAGTCATTTCGCCCGTGCCGCTCTCGGTGGCGCGCGCCGGCTGGGATATGACTATTCAGACCTGTTGCAGCAACTGGGCATCAGTCCCGAGCTGCTGGACGAACCGCGTGCGCGAATCGCACCTGAGCAGTTCACCCGTTTGATCCAGGGCCTGTGGCTGGCACTGGACGACGAATACCTCGGCTTCGGGCCGGTCCCGAGTAAAACAGGCAGTTTCGCGATGATGTGCCACGCCGTGATCCACTGCCGCACTCTGGAAAAAGCACTGCATCGCGGCTTATTGTTTTATAGCTTATTCCCCGACGGTCCGCGTCTGACCCTCACCCGCGAAGACGAAATGATCCGCCTGGGTCTCGACGATTCGAAGTTCCACGACCCGGACCATTTCCTCACCGAAAGCCAACTGATGGTCTGGCACCGCCTCGGCAGTTGGCTGATCGGCCAGCGCATACGATTGGAGCAGGCGACGTTCAGTTATCCAAGACCCGAACACGGCGCCGAATACGACTTGCTGTTCCCCTGCCCCATGGTGTTTTCCTCAGCGCAGAGCAGCCTGCTGTTTCACAGTCGTTACCTGAACATGCCGCTGCTGCAGGACGAACGCACCCTCAAACATTTCCTCGAACATTCCCCCGCCGACCTGCTGTCGCGCCCGGATGACGGCGACAGCCTGAGCAGCCAACTGCGCCGCTTGCTCAGCCGCGACAGCGCTCGCTGGCCAGACCTTGAAGCCGTAGCCGCGCACATGCACATCAGCCCCCAGACGTTGCGACGCCATTTGCGCGAGGAAGGCTCGAGTTTTCAGGAATTGAAGGATCAGCTCAGGCGCGATATTGCGATTTATCACTTGGGGCGCGCGGATTTGTCGTTGCAGCAGATTGCTGAACAGCTGGGGTTTTCCGAGCCTTCGGCGTTTCATCGGGCGTTCAAGAAGTGGACCGGGGTGACGCCAGGGGCTTATCGGGCGCAGGAGAGTTGATTTTGCGTTGAAGCGGCTGGCCCCTTCGCGAGCAAGCCCGCTCCCACCTTTAACCGGGTTGACCCAGATCTAATGTGGGAGCGGCGGTGCGACGATTCGACTTGCTCGCGAAGAACGATGACGCGGTCTACCTGACTGAATAACTGCTAAGGCGGATCGAGTCTGTCCAGCATCCGGTTCACCGCCAGTTCCCCCAGCATCACAACCTGCGCAATCCCCAGCACCGTGTTGCGCTGCGTCCCCTCCACCTGCCCCGCAAAATCACTCAGCATCACACTCGCCGACGCCATGGTTTCACAGGCGCTGACCAGCAAGGCTTCATCATTGGTGTCGGGCCCGACGAAGTAGAGAGTGCTGGGTTTGCGCGGAGTGTCTTTGGGAATGACCGGTTTGAGGTAGAAGTCGAGGGCGCGGTCGGCGGCTTTGTTGAGTTTTTTTGATTCTGGGGTTTCGTAGGGGGAGACGTCGTCGGTATCGGTTTCTGGCGGGTTGGGCGTGATTTTGAACATGTGCAGCTCCGTGGTTGGTTGAGCCGCCACGACCTATCGCTAAACAAGTAAAGGTGGCGGCTGTACGCAGGTTAGCGATCCGGGACACAGAAACCCCGGGTAGACCTCGAAGGTCTCCCACGCACAGCCGCCATTACGCGAATTTCAGCTTTTGCGTCTGTGTAGGGTATCGGATCGCTAAACCCGATCGCTGATTCGTCAGCGACCCGCAAACGATAGAACCCACGCCCCAGACGCACAAGCCGGCGGATTCTGGCGTAGTCGTAGGCAACGGCGCAAGGATGTGTAGCCTGAGTGAGTGTCTGGAGATGTTTTTTAAACATCTCTGTTTATTGTTCACACTGTGGGCGTTGTGGTGGATGGGCTGGCCCTTTCGCGGGCAACCCCGCTCCCACATTTGACCGGGTTCCTGTTGGAGAAATGCAATCGAATGTGTGCGAGCTTGCTCGCGAAGAGGCACGAAAGAACACCGTCAACCTTTCAGTCAAACCACCGGAAAATGAATCCGGAACGCCGCCCCGCCCATCGGCGAATCCCCCAGCGTCAGCTTCGCGCTGTAGCTCTCGATAATGTCCTTGACCACCGCCAGCCCAATCCCCTGCCCCGGATGCTGCCGATCCAGCCGCTCCCCCCGTTCAAGAATCCGCGCACGCTGATCCGGTGGTACACCGGGCCCGTCATCCTCGACACACAGTTCAACCCCGCTCAGCGTTTCACGCACGCTGATGCGCACTTCACCCAGGCACAGCCGATAAGCGTTTTCCAGCAGGTTGCCCATCATTTCCAGCAAGGCGCCCTGCTCGATCGGCACGTAACACGGTTGCGGCAGGTCGAAGGCGACGCGCACGCGTTTGTCGCGGTAAACCTTGTCCAGTGTGTCGCACAGGCTTTTCAGCACCGGTTGCAGGCGCACCTGGTGGCGCACCAGGCCGCTTTTACGCAGGCTGGCGCGTTGCAGTTGGTAGCTGATTTGTTGGCTCATGCGTTCGATCTGGGTTTGCAGCACCCAGGCCTGCTCGCGGTTTTCCGGGCGCTGGGCCATGTCTTCGCTGACACCTTGCAGCACGGTCAGCGGGGTTTTCAGGCTGTGGGCGAGGTCGTCCAGGGAGTCGCGGTAACGGCTGCGCTGTTCGCGTTCGCTGTGCAGCAAGCGGTTGAGGGAACCGGTCAGGCGCAGCAGCTCGCGAGGGTGTTGTTCGCTGAGGCTTTCGAGGGTGCCGCTTTCGATTTCGTCGAGTTCCTGGCTGAGCCGACGCAAAGCCTGCAGGCCCCAAGTAAGGCCGATCCACAGCAGCGACAGCAACACCAGCAAGGCCGCGCCGAAACCGAGGTAGAGGTTTTCGCGCAGGCCTTCAAGGGTGTTTTCGTACTCGCGCACCGGTTGCAACGTGACGATGCTGAACGCCGCGCTTTTGCCGCCGAGCAGCTTGACCTCGACGTCATAGACGAAGAACTCCTGCCCATTGGCCTCGCGAATCCGCGCGAACTCATTGCCGCGCCCGTCGTAACGCGGCTTGTAGTTAATCAGTTCTTGCCCGGTGGCTTTCGACCGCCAGACCAGGTGTCCTTCACGGTCGAAGATGTAGCCGAGCAAACGGCTGTCGGTCAAGTTGAAGCGCTCATCGGGCAATTGCGCCGGCATTTGCAGGGAATTGTTTTCCACCCGTGCGGCGGAGATCAGCGTGGTGACGTCCGAGGCCAGGCGTTGCTCGATCGAGTCCTGCAACGCCAGGCTGAACGCGCCTTGCATCGCCGGCAGCAACGCCAACATGAACAACACCGCCAACAGTGTGGCGGCGAGCATCAAGCGAACGCGAAGGGAACGAATCAAGTGCAGCGCTCATTGAACAGGTAGCCGAGACCGCGCACGGTGTCGATCGGTTTAAACCCGCCCGGGCCTTCGAGTTTGCGGCGCAGACGGCCGACCAGCACTTCGATGACGTTCGGATCACGCTCGTCGTCATCGGGGTAGAGCTGTTCCATCAAGCGGTCCTTGGCCACCACTTGTTGGTGATGACGCATGAGGTATTCGAGGATCCGGTACTCATACGCAGTCAGCGCCAGCGGTTGTTCATCGAGGGAGGCTTGCTTGCGATTGAGGTCCAGCAGCAGCGGCCCGGCGACGATGGTCGACTGGGTAAAACCGCTGGAACGGCGCAGCAAGGCATTCAGGCGCGCATCGAGTTCTTCGAACTGGAACGGCTTGACCACGTAATCGTCGGCCCCGGCGGCCAGGCCTTCGACCTTGTCCTGCCAGTTGCCGCGTGCAGTGAGGATCAGGATCGGAAAGGTCTTGCCCTGGGCGCGCAGTTGACGAATCAAGTCGAGCCCGCCCATGCCCGGCAGGCCGAGGTCGATCACCGCCAGGTCAAAGTTGAACTGTCCGGTCTGGTAAAGCGCCTCTTCGGCATTGGCCACGGATTCGACCACGTGGCCGCTTTCGGTCAGGCGGGTTTGCAGGTGATGGCGCAACAGCGCTTCATCTTCGACGACCAGCAGTTTCATAACGCTCTCCCGGGCAAATCATCATCTCCAGAGGGCATCAATGCACCTCGATGGCTAACATGGCGACGCCGGATCAGCCTTTTGGTTGATCCGGCGCGGCCCCTTCGCGACGCGCCTGTTAGAAAGCGTAGTTCGCCGACAAGTAGGTCTGGGCGCTGCTGGTCAGGTCCAGCGAGCCCTGTTTGCTGCCACCGCGCTCGCTCATCTCGGTGCTGGCGTTGCTGCGCAGGTAACGGTAACCCAGTTCAACCGAGGTGTTTTGCGAAACCTGCTGCAACACACCGACTTGTCCGCCGATGGCATAACCGATGTCGCTGTCACGGCTGTAGCCTGAGGACTCCTGAGTCAGCTTGGTGAGGCCAGCCGTGGCACCACCAAACAATTTAGTGCTCCCGCCTACCGGGTAAAACAGATCGTAGCTGCCCAGCAGGTTTTCCTGGCGTAGTTTAATGCCATTGTGCGACCCCGACACGTTGTCGTAAGTGGCGTAGTAGCGGCCCTCGCTGTTTTGCTTACCCAGACGCACACCATAAGTGGCGTCTTTGCCAATCACGCCGTCGGCGTTCGGATGGTCAAGGTTGTCGTTCAGGGCGTGGGATTTTTTGACCTTGTCGCTGGTCTGTCCAAGAGTAAGGCTGGCGAAATTATCGTCGGAGGCCAACGCCGCAGTGCTGGCGCCCATCACGGCGAAAGCCAGAAGCAGTTTTTTGAATGTAGTCATTGGGGAGTTTCCTCATGCACTATTTGCTTTTTGGGTACGGGGCAAGGTTACTCACCCCCCCCTGAACTCCCCCTGAACGCACTCTGAACCTGAGCTGAATCAGATCCACCCCGCTGTTTTGATCACTTTCTTGCAGGAGATTCGGCCATGCGCGTTTTCCTCGCCCTCGTATTACTCGCCTTGAGCGGGCTGACTCAAGCCGCTATCAAGACTCAGGAAATCCCTTATCAAAGTGCCGATGGCACGAAAATGATGGGCTACTACGCTTACGACGACGCTATCAATCGCCCACGTCCCGGTGTGGTGGTGGTGCATGAATTCTGGGGACTGAACGACTACGCCAAGCGTCGCGCCCGTGACCTCGCCGGTCTGGGCTACAGCGCGCTGGCCATCGACATGTACGGCGGTGGCAAAAACACCGAGCACCCTAAGGACGCGATGGCGTTCATGCAGGAGGTGCTGAAAGACAGCTCAGCGGCGGCAGCGCGTTTTCAGGCCGGACTTGAGCTGTTGGAACGGCAACCGCAAACCGATCCGAATAAAGTCGCGGCGATTGGTTATTGCTTCGGCGGTGGCGTGGTGCTAAACGCGGCGCGCCGGGGCTCCCCGCTGCTGGGGGTGGTCAGTTTCCACGGCGCGCTGGCGACCAATACGCCAGCAACCCCTGGGAGTGTGAAAGCGAAAATACTGGTGGAACATGGGGCGCTGGACAGTATGGTCACACCGGATGCCGTCACCGCGTTCAAGGCTGAAATGAACAAGGCCGGCGCCGACTATCAATTTGTCAGCCTTGAGGGCGCCAGGCATGGGTTCAGTAATCCGGATGCGGACCGGTTGAGCCATGGCGATCATGGTGGGCCGGATATCGGGTACAACAAGGCGGCAGATGAGCGCTCATGGGCGGATATGCAGGCGTTTTTCAAAAAGATATTTGGCTAGTCATTAGCCCCTCGCCACAAAAGCCATCACTACTACCCAGTCTGGACGCTAAACGGCAAAATGCCCGACATGAATCCCGCCCCCGCCCTTCCCGCCTGCTGCACCCCGCTCGACGCTCATTGGCCGCTGCCGTTTGTGCTGCCCGATGCGGCGTTGCTGAGTACCCACTTCGAGAGCTCGCAACTGACCATCGATGATTTCCGGCGCAGCGCCATCGAGCCGCCGGCGAGCATTCAGCGCTCGGTCGCCAAGCGCCAGGCCGAATTTCTCGCCGGACGGGTGTGCGCTCGGGCCGCGCTGCAACAATTGGAAGGCCTGAATTTTATCCCGGCCATCGGCGAAGACCGGGCGCCAGTGTGGCCCGCGCACATTGCCGGCTCCATCACCCACAGTACCGGCCGGGCGGCAGCGATAGTCGCGAGGAAAACCGATTGGCGCGGGTTGGGGATGGACCTGGAAAACCTGCTCAACCCGGAACGGGCCGAGCGCCTGGCCGGGGAAATTCTCACGCCACCGGAGTTGCAGCGCATGGCCGCCGGGCGTCGCGATGATCTGGCGATGTTGGTCACGCTGACGTTTTCGGTGAAAGAAAGCTTGTTTAAAGCGCTGTACCCGATTGTTAAGCAGCGTTTTTATTTTGAACACGCCGAGGTGCTGGAATGGACCGAGGCCGGTGAGGTGCGGTTGCGCTTGCTAACGGATTTGTCGAATGAGTGGCGACATGGGACGGAGCTGGAGGCGCAGTTTGGGGTGATGGAGGGGCAGTTGTTGAGTCTGGTCAGCATTAAAGCCTGAAGGTGTGTGGTGTTTGGGCCGGCCTCTTCGCGAGCAAGCCCGCTCCCACATCAGATCTGAGTCAACTCGGTAAAATGTGGGAGCGCGCGTGCTCGCGAAGGCGGCTTACCATTCACCACAGGTCTCAGCGCTTTTCCTGATTGCGCGGCCAACTCAAACTGAAACAGGCCCCCCCCAAACTCTTGCTCTTGCTGATCAACGCCCGCCCGTCATGCCAATGAATAATCCGCCGCACAATGGACAACCCTAACCCATGCCCGCCCGACGCCCGCGTCCGGCTGTCATCCAGGCGCAGGAACGGCGTGAAAATGCGTTCCCAGGCCAACTCCGGCACACCCGGCCCGTCATCCTCGACGTCCACCCGGCAACGCTGCTGCCCCACCTGATAACTGACGGTCACCCGCGACGAAGCGTGGCGCATGGCGTTGCTGACGAGATTCTGGATGGCCCGATGCATGTAACGTGGTTCCGCCTCAACCCAGGCATCATCGCAATCCGCTGCCGACAGGCACAGCCCCCGCTGCACCGTAACCTCGGCGCGTAACGGCGCCAGTTCTTCGATCACTTGATTGACCAGCGCATCCAGATCGATCCGTTGGAAATTCAGTGCCGGCGAGCCTTGCTCCAGCCGCGCGTAGGTCAGCATCTCGTCGACCAGTTTGTCGAGGTCCTCGATGTCGTGGTCCATGCCTTCGCGGTACTTTTCCAGCTGCTGCGGCGTGGTGGCCGAGCCGATCATCTCCAGGCCGAAACGCAGGCGTGCCACCGGAGTGCGCAGTTCGTGGGACACGGCGCGCACCAGTTCGCGCTGGATCGCCAGCAATTGCTGCAAGTGCTCGGCCATGCCGTTGAAGGCCGCGGCCAGGCGCCCCACCGAGTCGGCGCCGCGCGCCGGCACGCGGGTTTCCAGGCTGCCCTTGGCGATGCGCGTGGCGGCGGCTTCTAAGCCACGCAAACGACGCTCCAATTGGCGCACCAGCAAGTAGACGATCAAACCGATCAGGCTCAACCCGAGCGCCGCGATCAACACCAGCCATTGCGGCGGGTAGGGATTCATCTGGTACAGCGGACCGATCTCCAGCACCCACGGCGTCCCGACCATGCCGGCAAACACCCGGATCGAGTCGCCCCCCTTGCCCAGCGCCATCACCGTGTCGCCCTCGGACACTCGACGGCTCTGGTCTTCGTCCATGTCCGCCTGCTCGACCTTGACCAGACGCAAGTCGAAACCAAAGCCCTTGTCTTCTTTCAGCAGCGCCAGCCGCTCGGGCTGCTCCGCCACCGGGTAGCGCACCAGTTCATCGACCAGCAGATAAATAGTGGCACGGGCCAGTTGTTCGCTGATCTGCTGCACCTCGCCCGTCAGCACAAGCTGTTCCTTGTCACTGACCAGTCGATAGACCTTGGCCGCGTGCGGACCGGTCTGCTCCACCAATGCCTGGCCGCGCAGTACGCGGGTGCGCTGGGTCAGATCGAGGTCGGTCTGGGCAAACGTGGTCAGTGCCAGTGGAATGCCGAGCAAGCGCTCCCAGACCAGCAAGGCGCGATGACGCTCGGTTTCGTTCATCGGCTTGAGGTTGTCGGCCATCAACGAAAACGTACCGTGGGCCAGGCGCTCGCGGTATTGCTCGCTGCGCACCTCATTGAGCAGATGCAACGCCAGCACGCCCAGCACCGCGACCAAAATCAACGCCGCGCACATGCCGCCATAAATGCGCAGGAAGATCGAGTTCACAGCGACGGGTCTACGCAGGCTTCGGGAACGAACAGATAGCCCTTGCTGCGGATGGTCTTGATCAGTCGCGGGTGCTCGGGGTCATCGCCTATTTTCGGGCGGATGCGCGAGATACGCACATCGATGGAGCGGTCCTGGCCGTCATAACCGATGCCGCGCAAGGCGGTGAAAATCTCTTCCCTGGACAGGATGCGCCCGGCGTTGGCGACCAGCAGCCAAAGCAGGTCGAACTCGGCGCTGGTCAGCTCGATGCCGTTGTCATGCAGCCAGGCTTCACGCAATGCGTTGTCCACCACCAGCGGACCGAACTGCAGGCGCCGCTGTTTTTCCGGGATGGCCTCGGGGGCTTCGCTGCGGCGCAACAGGGCCTGGATGCGCGCCAGCAACAGGCGCGGGCGCACCGGTTTGCACACGTAGTCGTCGGCACCGAGGTCGAGGCCGAGGATCTGGTCGGTGTCGTCGGTGCGGGCAGTGAGCATGAGGATCGGGCCATCATATTTGTCGCGGACCTTGCGGCAGATGCTCAGGCCATCTTCACCCGGCAGCATCAGGTCGAGGATCACCAGGTCCGGTTTCTCTTTAATGATGCGTGCCGCCGCCAGCGCACCGTTGCCTTCGATTGATACGCGCAAGCCATTGGCTTCCAGGTAATCGCGGGTCAGTTCGGCCAGACGCTGGTCGTCCTCCACAATCAATACCTGCCAGGCTTCTTGCTCCACGATGACCTCTGCTTGCCAACAACACTTATAAGGAAGGATCCGCCCGTCTTTTTGTAATGATTGGGGAGGATAAGAATGCGTAACCATGGGGCGATTGTATAAACGCCGCCCGCCGAGAACACAAGCCGGCAAATGCGTTCGGACAACCCGGTTTTTTGTGATAGGGTTCGCGCCCTTAAAATTCCAACCGGCTGTTTTCAATCGTTGAAATTCGATGAAAAACGGCTCGATCCAGCTAGGTCGCGGCCTGCACGTGCGTTCCACCTTTCACACACAATTTACGCACAGGTTTATCCACAGGCAGTACGTTGCAACACCCTCCAAAACGCATTATCTTGTACCTCGGCGCCAAAAAAACCCTACATGTAGGGTTTTAGCTTAAAAGCCCAACCACATTTCAGACCAGAAACTCAAGCGCTTTATTGCCTGTTTATGGTTGAACCAAGCACGAATTTACAAGCCCAAACCGCACAGGCGGATGGCACCGTTTTTTTCCGGCCAGAACAGCCGAAACGGTACGGGTGTTGCAGTCTTGAACTGGCACCCCTGAAAGGAATCCGGTTTCGAGCCCAGGCTCGCGACCAAAAACTTCGGCAAGGAAGCGGCATCATTAGCCTTTTTCCTACTGTCCCGAAGTTGTTATGCCCGACCTCCGTCGGTTGTAGTGCTTTTGGACAGAACGGTGGGCACCTTTAGGGTGCCCAAACAAACATAGAGAATGTGGAGACACCCCCCCCATGCAAACCGACACAACTCGCGAGAACCCGCAGGGCACCTTGCCGCAGGCCGCTGATTCGACTTCGGATCTGTCCGCCACCGCGCCTGGTCAACTGCGCGTGATCAAGCGTAACGGCACTGTCGTTCCTTACACCGATGACAAGATCACCGTCGCCATCACCAAAGCGTTTCTCGCAGTTGAGGGCGGCACCGCTGCCGCCTCGTCGCGAATCCATGACACCGTGGCCCGCCTGACCGAACAAGTCACCGCGACCTTCAAGCGTCGCATGCCCTCGGGCGGCACCATCCACATCGAAGAAATCCAGGACCAGGTTGAATTGGCCCTGATGCGTGCCGGCGAGCAGAAAGTAGCCCGCGACTACGTGATCTACCGTGACGGCCGTTCGAAACAACGCGCCGCCCACGCGCCGGCCGAAGAAGCGGTCAACGCGCACCCATCGATCCGCATTACCCGCGCCGATGGCACCTTTGCTCCTCTGGACATGGGTCGCCTGAACACCATCGTCACCGAAGCATGCGAAGGCCTGGAAGAAGTCGACGGCGACCTGATCCAGCGCGAAACCCTGAAAAACCTGTACGACGGCGTGGCCCTGACCGACGTCAACACCGCCCTGGTGATGACCGCCCGTACCTTGGTTGAACGTGAGCCGAACTACTCGTTCGTGACCGCTCGCCTGCTGATGGACACCCTGCGTGCCGAAGGCCTGAGCTTCCTCAACGTTGCCGAAAGCGCGACCCACCACGAGATGGTCGACCTGTACGCCAAGGCGCTGCCTGCGTACATCGCCAAGGGTATCGAATTCGAATTGCTGAACCCGGTCCTGGCCAATTTTGACCTGGAAAAACTCGGCAAGGCGATCAACCACGAGCGCGACCAGCAGTTCACGTACCTGGGCCTGCAGACCCTGTACGACCGTTACTTCATCCACAAGGACGGTATCCGCTTCGAACTGCCGCAGATCTTCTTCATGCGCGTGGCCATGGGCCTGGCGATCGAAGAGAAGCAGAAAGAAGACCGTGCCATCGAGTTCTACAACCTGTTGTCGTCCTTCGACTACATGTCATCGACGCCAACGCTGTTCAACGCGGGCACCCTGCGCCCACAACTGTCGAGCTGCTACCTGACTACCGTGCCGGATGACCTGTCGGGCATCTATCACGCGATCCACGACAACGCCATGTTGTCGAAATTCGCTGGCGGCCTGGGCAACGACTGGACGCCGGTTCGTGCGCTCGGTTCGTACATCAAGGGCACCAACGGCAAATCCCAGGGTGTTGTACCGTTCCTCAAAGTAGTGAACGACACCGCCGTTGCCGTTAACCAGGGTGGCAAGCGCAAAGGCGCTGTGTGTGCCTACCTGGAAACCTGGCACATGGACATCGAAGAGTTCATCGAGCTGCGCAAGAACACCGGTGATGACCGTCGTCGTACCCACGACATGAACACTGCCAACTGGATCCCTGACCTGTTCATGAAGCGTGTCTTCGATGACGGCAAGTGGACCCTGTTCTCGCCATCCGAAGTACCAGACCTGCATGACCTGACCGGCAAAGCCTTCGAAGAGCGTTACGAGTACTACGAAGCCCTGACCGAATACCCAGGCAAGGTCAAACTGTTCAAGACCATCCAGGCCAAAGACCTGTGGCGCAAAATGCTGTCCATGCTGTTTGAAACCGGCCACCCATGGCTGACCTTCAAAGACCCGTGCAACCTGCGCAGCCCGCAGCAGCACGTGGGCGTTGTCCACAGCTCGAACCTGTGCACCGAAATCACCTTGAACACCAACAAGGACGAGATCGCTGTTTGCAACCTGGGCTCGATCAACCTGCCGAACCACATCGTCAACGGCAAGCTGGACACCGCCAAGCTGGAACGCACCGTGAACACCGCCGTTCGCATGCTCGATAACGTGATCGACATCAACTACTACTCGGTGCCACAAGCGAAGAACTCCAACTTCAAGCACCGTCCGGTCGGTCTGGGCATCATGGGCTTCCAGGACGCGCTGTACCTGCAGCACATTCCTTACGGTTCGGATGCTGCGGTCGAGTTCGCCGACAAGTCGATGGAAGCGGTCAGCTACTACGCGATCCAGGCTTCCTGCGACCTGGCCGACGAGCGCGGTGCCTACGAGACGTTCCAGGGCTCGCTGTGGTCCAAAGGCATCCTGCCGCTGGATTCGCAACAGATCCTGATCGAGCAACGTGGCCAGAAGTACATCGACGTTGACCTGAACGAATCCCTGGACTGGGCACCGGTTCGCGCCCGTGTACAGAAAGGCATTCGCAACTCCAACATCATGGCCATCGCACCGACCGCGACCATCGCTAACATCACTGGCGTCTCGCAGTCGATCGAACCGACCTACCAGAACCTCTATGTGAAATCGAACCTGTCGGGCGAATTCACCGTGATCAACCCGTACCTGGTTCGCGACCTCAAGGCTCGCGGTCTGTGGGACTCGGTCATGATCAACGACCTGAAGTACTACGACGGTTCGGTGCAACAGATCGAGCGCATCCCGCAAGAACTCAAAGAGCTCTACGCGACTGCTTTCGAAGTGGACACCAAGTGGATCGTTGACGCAGCAAGCCGTCGTCAGAAGTGGATCGACCAGGCTCAATCGCTGAACCTGTACATCGCTGGCGCTTCGGGCAAGAAGCTGGACGTGACTTACCGCATGGCCTGGTACCGTGGCCTGAAAACCACCTACTACCTCCGTGCCCTGGCCGCGACCAGCACCGAGAAGTCGACCATCAACACCGGCAAGCTGAACGCTGTTTCCAGCGGCGGCAACCACGGTGAAGATTCGGTCCTGGCAGCACCGGCCGGCCCTGCTCCAGTGCCAAAGGCCTGCGCCATCGATGAGCCGGATTGCGAAGCTTGCCAATAAGCTGAGCCGGTAGGCGCTGAAAGCCGCTTACCCGAAACCCCCGATCAATCCTCTGGATGGGTCGGGGGTTTTCTTTTGTCTCGAGGAAAGTGGTGACCGAGCTGACGCCATCGCGAGCAGGCTCACACAGTTGATCGTATTCCTCCCGGCCAACTCGGCACCCTGTGGTGCGAACTTGCTCGCGATGAGGCCAGCACAGACAACCGGAATGCCAATACCCCAGACAAATCCAGGCCATAAAAAAACCCCTCTTTCGAGGGGTTCTTTATGCAGCGCTATCAGGCATCAGGTCATCTGAATGATGGTCTGCATGATGGTGCTTTGGGTGGAGATGGTCTTGGCGTTCGCCTGGTAGTTGCTCTGCCCCTTGATCAAATCAACCAGTTCGTTGGTCAGGTTGACGTTGGACTCTTCCAGAGAGTTGGACACCACCGCACCCAAGGTACCGGTTTTCGGTGCATCAACACCGGCCAAACCCGAGGCGAAGGTTTCTTTCCAGCGAGTACCGCCGATGGGCTGCAGGCCTTGTTCGTTGGCGAAGCTGGCGACCGCTACCTGACCGATGGCCTTGGTTTGCCGGTTAGTAAAGTTGGCAGTCATGACGCCGCTTTCATCGATCGTCAGGCTGGAGATCTGGCCAGTGGCGTAGCCGTCCTGGAATTGCTGGGTACGGGCAGTCAACGAATTGAAAGAGGTGGTCTTGGTCATGTCGAAGGCCAAACCGCCCGTAGCCGGAACCGAACCGTTAGGACCCCAGATTTTCGGCGTCACGCCGGCATTGGTCACAACGCCCGGCACCCAACCGGTCAACTGGAAGACTTTACCGGTCACAGCAAAGCCAGGACTGCCGGTCATGGTATTGACCGTACCGTCGGAGTTGAAGGTCACGTTGGCCGTCACTGGCACCGGTGGCTCGGTGGCCGGGTTGGAAGGCGAACGACCGTCCACGTAGGTGTACACAGTCCACGCGTTAGTACCGGTTTTCACGTAGTACTGGTCCAGGTTGTGCTGGTTACCCTGGCTGTCGTAGATCTGCGTGGAGATTGGCTTGTTGTAGCTCAATGGCTCAGCCGGGTTGAACGGCGTAACGGTCGGCAGGGCTTCCGAGGAGTCAAGGTTAATCGTCTGGTCGACGCGAGTGGTCGCCTTTGGCGACAGGCTCGAGGTGTCAATTTTCAGGTCGGTCAGCACGCCATTGATGATCTTGCCATTGTCATCGACGCCGTAACCTTGCAAGCGGTTGCCGTTGTTGTCGACCACGTAGTTTTCGGCGTCAGTCTTGAACGCACCGGCACGGGTGTAGCTCAGGGAACCGTTGTCGCTGAGGATGAAGAACCCGCTGCCCTGGATGCCCATGTCCAGCACGTTGCCCGTGTTGTTCACGTCACCCTGAGTGAACTGCTGGGCAACGTTGGCCAGACGCACGCCGTTGCCGATGGTCTTGCTGCCGGTGCCCAGGCGCGTGGCCGAGTACACGTCTTCGAATTCTGCACGGGACGATTTGAAACCGGTGGTCGCGACGTTGGCGATGTTGTTGCCGGTGACGTCCAGTTGTTTGTTGGCTGCATAGAGACCGCTAAGGCCGATATTGAAAGACATATTCCACTCCTTTGTGCCGTGCTAGTCGGCTCTATATACCAATGGTCTGTACTTTGGACAGGGCAACGCTGCCCAGGCCTGCGAGGTTCAGCATCAACTCACCGCCAGTCTGGCTGATGGTCACGCTGTTGACGGTTGCCGGCAGGTAAGTCACCAGCGAGGTCGCCTTGTTGTCGTAAGTCGCGGTTGCTGCAAACTTGTAAGTGCCGGCCTTGGCCACTTCACCCGCGTCGTTCTTGCCGTCCCAGATGAAACTGGCGTTGCCGGCTTGCTGGCTGCCCAAGTCGATGGTGCGAACGACTTTGCCATCGGTATCGGTGATCTTGATGGTGACCGGGTTCGTCGAAGCCGGAACGACTGCCGTACCGTTGAAACTCTTGGAGGTGTCGACCACAGCCGTGTCGGTCTGGGCAACGACCGAACGACCCACCAGCGAAGAAGCCTGCAACGCTTGCGACGAGTTGTAGTTGCCGGCAATGCCGCTGACCGTGTCGTTGAGCTTGGTGATGCCTTCCAGGCTGCTGAACTGCGCCAACTGAGCGACGAACGCGCCGTTGTCCTGCGGTTCCAGCGGGTTCTGGTTTTTCAACTGCGTCACCAGCAACTGCAGGAACGCATCTTTGCCCAAAGCGTTCTTGCCGGTGGCGCTGCTGGTTGCCGCAGCCAGGCCATCGGTACCGGTGCTCGTGGTCTTGACCGAGGAGTTTGCCAAAACATCCTTGAGGCTCAAACCGCTGGTGGTATCAGTAACACTCATCTGAGTCGCCCCTTATCACTGACCGAGGGTCAGGACCTTCTGCATCATGGTTTTGGCGGTGTTCATCATTTCGGCGTTGGTCTGGAACGAACGGCTCGCGGAAATCATGTCGGCCATTTCTTCGACGACGTTGACGTTCGGGTAGTAGACGTAACCCTTGGCGTCGGCAGCAGGATGGTTCGGCTCATAACGCGCTTCGAGGTTGCTCTGGTCTTCGACCACGCCGAGCACTTGCACGCCTTGACCGGCAGCGTCCTGGCTCTGGAACAGCGAATCGCTGCCACCGTTCTGGCCGCCCTGGAACATGGTGGCGAACACCGGGTGACGGGCGCGATAAGTCTGGTCGATGCTCGACGAGACGGTTTCGGCGTTGGCGATGTTGGAGGCGACGGTGTTCAAGCGCGTGGTTTGCGCACTCATGCCGCTACCGGCAATGTTGAAAACACTGGATAGAGACATGACTTACTCTCCGCGCAGGGCTGATACCAGCCCTTTGAATTTGCTGTTGAGCAGGGTGAAGCTGGCCTGGAAGCCGACGGCGTTTTCCGCGTAGTTCGACTGTTCCAGTTGGGCGTCCACGGTGTTCTGGTCGATCGACGGTTGCATCGGCGTGCGATACAGCAGCGACTCGTCGCCATTGCCCAGGCCTTCAGCTTCGATATGACGGCTGTTGGTCATGTTCAAGGCAAACGTACCGCCCTTGGTTTTCTCGTTCTGTGCGGCAAGCACTTTGGAGAAGTCCAGATCCCGAGCCTTGTAGTTCGGGGTGTCGGCGTTGGCGATGTTGTTGGCCAGGACTTCGGCACGCTGAGCGCGGAAGCCCAGGGCTTGTTCGTGGATACCGAGCGCTTTATCGAAGCTGATGCTCATGTCGGGAAACCTTCGGTGACCTGATTTTTCGTAACGGTGACAAAGCAAGCGGCGTGCCAAATCGAAATACCCCGAAAATCCGGGCTTTGCGGGGAGTGGCAAGGACGGCAATGCCAGAAAAGCGGCAAACGGTGTCCGCTGGATGCCGCTTTTCTGCCGCTTTCCCACGGGCACGCAGATCCAAATGTGGGAGCGGGCTTGCTCGCTCCCACATTTGAATTGGGGTGTTGGCGTGAAATCATCAGGCATAAAAAAACGGGAGCCCCTGAGGACTCCCGTTTTTTGTGCCGCCAACGAATCATTTCGCCTGGTAAATGATCCCCGGGCTGCACTGGACCATCTGGTAATGATCCGGCAAACCGTTCAGCGCTTCGGACGCACCGAGGAACAGATAGCCGCCCGGCTTGAGCGTGCTGTGAATGCGCAACAGGATGTCTTTCTTCACCTCGGCGGAGAAGTAGATCAGCACGTTGCGGCAGAACACGATGTCGAACTTGCCCAAGGCTGCGTAGCTGTCCAGCAGGTTGAACGAGCGAAACTCCACGCGACTCTTGATCGGCGCCTTGATCGCCCAGCGTCCCGGCCCTTTCGGATCGAAGTAACGCTGCAGGCGCTCGGGCGACAGGCCACGGCCGATCGCCAGGCTGTCGTACTCGCCGGTCTTGCAGTTGGTCAGCATGGTGCCGGACAGATCGGTGGCGACAATCTGCGCGCCCATTTTCAACTGGCCCATGTTGACGCGCTCGAACTCGTCGATCGACATCGACAGCGAATACGGTTCCTGACCCGACGAACACGCCGCGGACCAGATCCGCAAGCGCTGGCCAGGAGCGGCTTTGATCGCTTCAGGCAATACCTTGTTCTTCAGCACTTCAAACGGATAGGTGTCACGAAACCAGAGGGTTTCGTTAGTGGTCATCGCGTCCACCACCATCTCGCGCAAACCGCTGCGCGGCTGGGTCTGAATGCGCTGGACCAGCTCACCCAGGGACTTGATGCCTTGCTGTTCCATCAGTTTGTTGAGACGGCTCGAGACCAGGTACTGCTTGTTTTCACCGAGCAAAATGCCACAGGCTTTTTCCAGGAAGACCCGGAACTGTTCGAAATCCAAATTACCCGTAGACAAAGATACCGCCTCTTAAATCGTGTTAACCACCAGGGGCAGAAGGCCCCTAGCTGATATCTGCTGCTTTGATCCGGTCGACTACCCGGGATGCCAGGTCATCAGGACGGAACTTGGCAAGGAAGTCATCGGCACCGACTTTCTTGACCATCGCCTGATTGAATACCCCGGACAAAGAAGTATGCAGGATGATATGAAGCTTTTGCATGCGCGGGTCGTTGCGAATCTCGGCCGTGAGGGTGTACCCGTCCATTTCCGGCATCTCGATGTCGGAAATCATCATCAGGAACTCTTCTTCCGGCTTCTTCCCTTCATCGACCAGCTTTTTCAGATAGTCCAGCGCTTGCCTGCCGTCGTTCAACGCCACCACTTCAACGCCGACCGTTTGCAGGCAACGAGTCACCTGCTTGCGCGCCACTGATGAGTCATCGACGGTCAACACCTTCAAGGACAAAGCCTTGTGCTGGGTTTCGACATCGACCACGCCCACCGAAATCGCTTCCGGGGTGGGTGCCACTTCCGCCAGCACTTTCTCGACGTCGATGATTTCGACTAACTGATTGTCGACCCGAGTCACAGCCGTCAGGTAGTGATCGCGTCCCGTACCCTTGGGTGGCGGATGAATCTCTTCCCAGTTCATGTTGACGATGCGCTCCACCGAGCGCACCAGAAAACCCTGGGTCTTGGTGTTGTACTCCGTGATGATCACGAACGGATTGCTTTGATCTTTCAGTGCGCCGGAGCCGGTCGCCATGGCCAGATCAAGAATCGGAATGGTCGCCCCCCGGATATTTGCCACACCGCACACGACAGGACTGGATTTGGGCATCAACGTCAGTTTTGGGCATTGCAGCACTTCCCGAACCTTGAACACGTTGATCCCATAGAGCTGCTGGCCGTCGAGACGGAACAACAACAGCTCCAGGCGATTCTGCCCTACCAGTTGCGTGCGCTGGTTTACCGCATCCATTACACCAGCCATGCACAGACTCCTACACCAACGCTTAAGTGTGTTGCGACGCACGTTCATTGCTAAACGGCACGGCGCTTGCTTTTTAACTCTTATGAACACAGAACCGACATTTTTCCGACGCCTGACATCACACGCTCGCCAAGTGCTTTGCGCGATGTCGGCCGTCTGCCTGTTCAACGCTGGCAGCCCTGCCCTTGCTGACGCAGTTACCTTGCCTGACATGCTTATCGGCGTCACTCAGGGCTTTCTTGAGTTCACCGTAGAAGACTATTTGGCGACCAGTCAAACCGAAGGTCGTTATGAGATCGAGGTCAAGCAGCTCGATCCGCGCCTGCGCATGCCCATGTGCGACAAGGAATTGACAGCCACCCTGGAGAGCCCGGCGATCCCGATTGGCCGGGTTACGGTCAAGGTTCGTTGCGACAGCACCTCGCCCTGGACGGTGTTCGTGCCCGCTCAAGTCCGCCTGTTTCGAGAGGTTGTCACCACCACCCGCCCCCTCAAACGCGCCGGCTATATCGAGCCCGGCGACGTTATGCTGCGCGAACGCGACATCAGCCTGATCGGCCAGGGTTACTTCACCTCCGTCGAGCAGACGATTGGACAAAAACTTACCCGACCAACGGTCGCCGATCAGGTACTGACGCTGGTCCATCTCGAACAAGCCGAAGTCATCTCCAAAGGCGACCAGGTCGTAATTACCGCCCGCAGCGGTACGCTCAGCGTACGTATGCCGGGCGAAGCCCTGTCCAATGGCGGGTTGCGTGAACAGATCCGGGTAAAAAACCTCAACTCCCAACGGGTCATCAAGGCGCAGGTCATGGCGCCGGGCCAGGTGGAAGTGGCCATGTAGAAACTCTGTGCTTGCGAAAACATGGCGCTGGCCGTGGCGGTTCCCTAAACTGTGCCTCACGCAGGAAATGCGTTGGCGCATGCAGGCTCATTGATAAATGGGCCTAAAGTTTTTGCAGGAAGAGCCGAAAACATGGCAAGCGTCCAAATTCCCAGAGGTTTTTTATCATGGTCATCGATTTCAGCCGTTTGAACAGTTCCTCGTCACTGACCGGCAGTACGCGTACCAGCGCCAACAAGGACACTGCCGAAGCCGGCAAATCCGCGCCGCTGAATACCCCGGCCGAACAGGCCAGTACCGCCAAAAGCGGGGAATCGGTACACCTCAGCAATGAGGCTCAACAGTTGCAGAAGGTCACTGACAAGCTGCGCGATCAGCCTGCCGTCGACGATGCCCGCGTGGCCGAGTTGAAAGCAGCGATTGCCGATGGCAGCTATAAAGTCGACAGCAACCGTGTAGCCAGCAAACTGCTCAACTTCGAAGCCCAGCGCTAGGCCTTCGGCCTGCGCCAGGCTTTTGGACGCTTAAACCCCAAGGCCAGCCATGCACGACACTAATTTACTGCAACTGATCATCGACGACTTTGCTCCAGCGCAACACTTGCTGGAGTTGTTGCAAACCGAGTCCCTCGCCTTGCATGGTCGCGACATGCCACTGCTCGAAGACATTCTGGCGCGCAAACAGGCAATGATCATTCTGCTCGAACAGCATGGCCGCAAGCGCAGCGAAGTGCTCGCAAGCCTCAATCTGCCTACCAATCGCAACGGTCTGGAGCAACTCGCCAGCCAGTCAAGCATCGGCGATCAGTTGCTTGCGCAGAGCGATGCCCTGACCGATCTTCTGGCTCAGTGCCAGGCCATCAATGTCAATAATGGTCAGTCGATCCTGATCCAGCAGGCCGCCACGGCCAATCAGCTGAAGATCCTCACCGGCGGCGAACCACCCGCGCTTTACGATGCCCGCGGATCAACCGCCAAGCTAGCGAAGCCGCGCCCGCTCAGTCAGGCGTGAACCTGTTGATTGAGTTCGCACTTTCAAGACGCCTCACATGCTGGCAGTATGCTAGCCATGCGCTGTCACATTTGTCCGGAGAACGATGAACCGTGTCCAATGCCTTAACCGCGGAAGATGCTCCGCAGCCACCCAAGGTGCTCTCCACGCCCATGGAGATCGCGGGTAACCTGCGGCAACTGCAAGAAAGCCACGACCCGCTGATCATTACGTTCCACGAACGTAACCAGCGCTTCCAGAGCTATCTGGTGGAGGTTGACCGTGACAACAATATGATCGCCCTGGATGAAATGGTGCCTCGCGATGGCGAACGCTACTTGCTGGCGGGCGAATCGTTTCGGGTCGAAGGCTTCCACGACGGCGTGCGCATCGCGTGGGAAAGCAACGGCCCGCTGAGCCTCGACGAGTTCAACAACACTCGCTGTTATCGCGGCAAACTCCCTGACGAAGTGGTCTACCACCAGCGCCGCAACGCCTTCCGGGCTGCATTGAAGTTGGCGCAGTTGGTGGATGTCGAACTGGGCGGCGAAAAACTCAAGTCGCCGGTCAACGGCAAGTTGCTGGATATCTCCGCTACCGGCTGCAAGTTGCGCTTTGACGGCGACATCACCGGCCGGCTGCAGCTGGGCCAGGTCTACGACCGCTTCGTCGCCGCCCTGCCCTTCGGCAGCATGACCACCCCGGTGGAACTGCGTTACCTGCATTTCGAAGAAAAGGTCTCCACCACCTTCGCCGGCATCCGTTTTCACAACATGAGCGGGCTGGTTCAACGGCAGGTCGAGCGTTTCGTCTACCAACTACAGCGTGAAGCACGGCGCTTCGACAAAGACGATTTCTGATCCAACGCTTCAACAAAAAACGGGCAGTCCCTTGCGGTGACTGCCCGTTTTTTTATGCATCAAACAATCAAGGTCTGGCTTCAGTGAAACTTTGCTCGCGTCCAGCATCCGGATCTTCCGGTGGCGTCGGCTCACTTTCCACTTCCACCTCTGGTTCCGGCTCCGCTTCCGGATGCGGCGGGCTGTGCATCTGCTCTTGAACGATCTGCTCATCGACACGCGGATCAAGGCAGACCACCAGCGGCGAACTCGACATGCTGTCCGGCATGGCCACGTGATGCAGCGGTGCATCGTCGACCTGATGCAGGTTGGTGACCGCTTTCGGACGGATTCGCCACACCAGTACCAGCGCGAAGAAACTGAAAAACGCATAGAGCATGTGGCTGCCGAACAGCTTCATCAGCACCCCGGCGACCAGCGGCCCGATACTGGCGCCGACACCGTAGGTCACCAACAACATTGCCGTCAGCGAGACCCGGCGATCACCTTCGACGTGGTCATTGGAGAAGGCCACCGCTAACGGATACAGGCAGAACTGCACCAGCGAACAGAGGAACCCGGAGATGAACAACACCTCCAACGGCACTTTCTGCAGGATCGCCAACGGCAACGCCGCCAGCGCCAGGCTAAAGGCAAAACAGCGGATCAACAGCGCCCGGTCGTAACGATCCGACAGCCACCCCAACGGCCACTGCACCAGCAGGCCGGCAAAAATGCAGCTACCCATGAACAGACCGACCTGCTCGGTGGACAACCCCTGCTGGGAGGCATACAGCGGCGCCAGACCATAGAACGAGCCGACGATCAGCCCCGCCCCGAGCACCGTGCTCAACGATTGCGGCACACGCTTAATGAAGAAGCGCGGCTCCATCGGCGCGGGGTGCAACGGCGCCGGGTGAATCCGTCGAGTCAGGGCCACTGGCACCAGGCACAGGGCGAAACACAGGGCGACCAGCATCAGCAGCTCCAAACCCAGGCCGGGGTGCATGACCAGAATCAGCTGACCCAGCACCAACCCCAGGTAGGAAGCGATCATGTAGCCGCTGAAGACCATGCCACGCTGTTTGGCATCGGCCTGCTCGTTGAGCCAGCTCTCGATGACCATGTATTGGCACATCATGCCCAGGCCGACGATCACCCGCAGGAACAGCCAGGCCGGCAGCCAGTCGATCAACCCATGACCGAGCACCGCCGCACCGACGATCCCGGCACACGCGGCATAAGCCCGAATATGCCCGACCCGGGCAATCAGCCGGTGACCGATCTTGCCACCCAGCACCAGGCCGAAGTAGTTGGCCGCCATCAACGCACCGACCCACAAGCTGTCGACGTGATCGGCCGCCAGGCGCAAGGCCAGGTAAGTGCTCAACAGGCCCGAGCCGATCAACATCATCAGCGAGGCGAAATACAGCGCTCGAAAGGATTTCCAGATTTGGCGCATCGGCGTTCCGAGCGGCTCCTTGCAGTGAAGATCAGGCTATCGAAACGATAGCCCGAAGACGACGAAGCGTCAGGCTTGGGCGGCTAAAACACGCCGTTCCCAAGGGGTAATTTCATCAAAGAAGCTGGTCAGCTCCATGGACTTCGAAGCGACGTAGCCTTCGATGAATTCAGTGCCAAACAGTTCCTTCGCCAATTGGCTACGTTTCAGACGCTCAATAGCCGCATGCAAGGTACACGGCAACGAAAGATTATCCGGCACTTCGAATTCGCCCTGGATCGCCTCGCTGGGCTCCCGTTTATTCTCAATACCATGCAACCCGGCGGCAAGGCTGGCCGCGATGGCCAGGTACGGATTGGCGTCGGCCCCCGGCAAACGGTTTTCGACCCGACGAGCGACCGGCGAGCTGGCCGGAATGCGCAACCCGGCGGCACGGTTGTCGTGGGACCAGCAGGCATTATTCGGCGACGCATACGGATGGCACAAGCGCTGATACGAGTTCACGTTCGGTGCGAACAGCGCCGTGAAGTCCGCCATCCCGGCCTGCTGACCGCCGATGAAGTGACGGAAGGTCGCAGTCGGCTGACCCGCCTCGTCGCTGAACACGTTCCGTCCGGTGTTGATGTCGACGACGCTTTGATGAATATGCATCGAACTGCCCGGCGTGTGTGCCAGCGGCTTGGCCATGCACACCACAATCAGGCCATGCTTGAGCGCGACCTCCTTGAGCAGGTGTTTGAACAGCAATGTCTGGTCGGCCAGCAGCAGCGGATCACCGTGCAGCAGATTGATCTCGAACTGACTGACACCCATTTCGTGCATGAAGGTATCGCGCGGCAGACCCAGCGCCGCCATGCATTCATAGACTTCACTGAAGAACGGCCGCAAGCCGTTATTGGAACTGACACTGAACGCCGACTGCCCGCCCTCGCGACGACCGTCCACGCCCAGCGGCGGCTGGAACGGTTGAGCCGGATCGGGGTTGGGCGCGAACACAAAAAACTCAAGTTCGGTCGCCACCACCGGCGCCAGGCCGAGCGCCGCGTAACGGGCGATCACTGACTTGAGTTGGCCGCGGGTCGACAGACTTGAGGGGGCGCCGTTCAATTCGTCCGCATCGCAAATGGCCAGCGCCCGAGGCTGCTGGCTCCAGGGCAAGCGATAGATATGTGCAGGGTCCGGCACCAACGCGAGGTCGCCGTCATCGCTGCCGTAAAAACGCGCGGGTGGATACCCGCCCATGATGCATTGCAGCAGCACACCCCGCGCCAACTGCAACCGACGTCCTTCGAGGAAACCCTCGGCCGTCATGACTTTGCCCCGGGGAACTCCATTCAAATCCGGCGTGACACATTCAATCTCATCAATGCCCGTCAATCGCTGTGCGAGTGAACGATGGCCATCGGTTGTCATGACGCAATCCCTTGTTGTGCGAGCCGCGAACGGCGACCCGTACAAAATAGGCTTCGCCTGTTCGGAATTTCAAGCAGCGCCACACAATAAAGAAGGCTCAGGGCAGATAAAGGCTGAACACTGCGCCGCCCAACGGGCCGCCATTGCTCAGCCGCGTGCTGCCACCGACGCCGTTGCGCTGATGCAACGCGGCGATCCGACCGGCAAAGTACAGGCCCAGGCCGGTGCTACTGTTGGTGTAATTGATGCCTTGCACATAGTCGGCCTGAAACTCGATCATCTCGACCGGATAGCCGGCGCCGTCGTCATTAATGGTCAGGACCAATTGGCCACCCTCGTCACTGACGCTGATCAACAGCGACTCGCGCGCATAACGAATGGCGTTGTTGATGAGGTTGCCCAGCACCGAGGCGACCAGCTCGCGATCGAAGAAACCCAGCGGACTCAAGGGATCGACTTCATAGGTCGCGATAATGCCGCGACTGGCGAACACTTCTTGATGGCTGGCCAGTTGCGCTTCGAGAAAATCATCCAGGTCATGATAGGCCGGTTGCAACGGCAGTTGATTGACGCCCAGTTTGTACAGACCCAACAACTGCACCAGCATGCCGTTGAGGTGCGCGAATTCATACTCGATGACGCCCTGCTCCGGGCTGTGCTGCTCCGGGTCGGGCAGGCGCGCCAGCCATTGGCTGTGCGCCTGCATCAACATGGCGAGCGAGTTCTTCATGTCGTGCACGGTGGAGGCAATCACCGTCGAGAAATCCAATGCCGGGTTGTCTTGGCTCATCCGCCGAACGCCTTGATTTTCAGTTTCTGATAGCGCGGATAACGCGCGTCGGTGTCGGGCATCAAGCCGACCATTTTCAAGCAGACCCGACATTCGTCGATTTCCGCCGACGGCACACTGGTGTCGGTGCCGTGCAGCAGCGACTGCGCCATGTTCAGGGCAATACTGATGTTTTTCGGCTGCATCGCCAGCGCCCTGCGGAACACCGACCGGGCTTCCACCAAGTTTCCTGTCTTGTACACCCGCACGCCTTCACGGTTGAGCTCGGCGGCGGCGTTGCTGGAACTGAGGATGGTCGGGTCGTCGGTCAGCTTGGCGATCCCCTTCATCACCACCGGGTCGTCACCGTAGATTTCCGCGCAGTTCTTCAGCATCGAGGCGCCAGCGCTTGCCTGACCGAGCATTTGCAACTGCTTGGCCACCAGCAGCGCCGCCTCGGCGCTCATGAATTGCTCCATGCCGTCGAGACGCATCAATGCTTGTTCGGTGAGTTTCTCGGCGGTTTCGGCGTCGTTGAGCAACAGGCTGGTGGCTTTCATCAGGCGCGCACGAATTTGCAGGCCCGGATCGCTCGGGTTTTCCTTGGCTACAAGGCTGAGGGTCGTATTGATTTCCAGGCGGGTGCGGGTATCCAGGCCTTTCTCGCTGCCTTTGCTGATCAAGGCGTGAGCCAGGCCGAGGTTACTTTCCGCGTCCTTGAACCGCGACTGCGCGCCTTGGGACACTGCCTGACGATACGCTCTGGAGGCGGTGTCGAAATCTTCGTTGGTCATCGCCAGTTTGCCCAGCAACGCTTGTCGGCGCACGGCCAGCGGCGACAGGCGAATGGCTTCTTCCAATACCTTCTGCGCGCCCTTGGTGTCGCCTTCGACCACCAGCACGTCGGCCATGCCGTCATACAGCGCTGGCATCATCGGAAACACTTTCAGGGCTTTTTCATAAATGCCCTTGGCCTGGCTGACCTGGCCGCGCTTGAACAGCAGCTGGCCCAACCCGGCGAACGCCCAGGGCAACGGCCGATCCGCGATGATGCTGTCGTAGAGGCGCTCCAGCGCTTCGTTCTGATTCAAGTCGCGCAATGCATCCGCGCGGTAGCGCAAACACAGCGGCGAATAACGGATGTCCTTCTTGCACAATTCGATGCAGGCATTGAGCACTTCCAGCGGCTTGCCACGGTCGAGGGCTTGCAGGATCGGCTTGAGCAGGTTCTTGCGCTGCTCCAGACGCTCAAGGCGCTGCGCCAGGCCAGAGCGGTTGAACGGTTTGGTCAGGTAGGCGTCCGGTTCATGCTCCAGCGCACTGAGCACCATGGCCTGACTGGTTTCGGCGGTCACCATGACGAATACGCTTTCATGGCTGATCAGCTTCTCGATCATCAAGTCTTCGAGGACTTGCTGACCGTTCTTCTTGCCGTCGCCGAGGTGAAAATCCTGCAAGATGAAATCGTAGGCCTTCTGCGAACACATGCGCAGCGCCTGTTCGCCAGAATCCGCGGTATCCACGTCCTTGACGCCCAGCTCACGCAGCATGGACCTGACGGAACTGCGAAAATCCGAGAAATCATCGACGATCAAAAAACTCTTTTGGTGATACGACAGCATCGAAGATTTCCAGGCAGTTTTAAGAAGATGAACATGACCGTTCGGGTTATCGGCCAACAGTGCCGATACCTTGAGACGCAGTGACCTTCAAGCGATGACTAAATATTTGAACGCGTTATTTAAAAACGGGATTATCCTGTTTTATCGACGCGCGCTTCATCCCCCGTTTACAACGATTCCCCCCATGTCGCCGGTAGAAGGCAGAACAGATGACCATCCCCCCCAAGCAACCGGCCGGCGCTTCCGAGCACAAGGCCCCACGCCCGAGCAACCTGGATTTTCCGGTGGTCGGCATCGGCGCGTCTGCGGGGGGACTGCAAGCTATCAAGCTGTTTTTCGAGAACATGCCTCACGACAACGGCATGGCGTTTGTCATCATTCTTCACCTGTCGCCCGACCACCAAAGCATTGCCGACAAGATCATCCAGGAATCGACGAAAATGCCGGTCCTGCAGGTCACCGAGACCGTGCCCATCGAGAAAAACCACGTTTATGTGATATCGCCGGCCCAGCGCCTGGCCATGGACGACGGCTTTCTTGAGGTCCGCAGCCGCGACCCGCACGCGACGCGGCACGCCTCGATCGATCTGTTCTTCCGCGACCTCGCCGATGTTCATCGCGAGCGTGCGTTTTGCCTGATCCTGTCCGGCAGCGGCACCGATGGCGCAGTCGGATTGTCACGCATCAAGGAACAGGCTGGCGTGACCCTGGCCCAAGTCCCGGAAGACGCCGAGTTCGTTGGTATGCCCCGCGCGGCCATCGAGACCGGCATGGTCGACCTGATATTGCCCGTCACGGAAATGCCGCAAAAATTGCTGGAGCTGTGGCAAAACGCCAGAGAGATCACCCTGCCCCCCGCCACTGACGCCGAGGCCGACCTGAAAATCAACACGTCGATGTCCGAGCGCGAGGCGGCGGCCAATGAACAAATGCTCCACGACATTCTCATTCAGTTGCGCACCGGCACCGGCCACGACTTCAAGCATTACAAACGCGCGACCGTGTTACGGCGGATCGAGCGGCGGTTGCAGGTCACGGCCCAGCCGGACCTGACAGCGTATTACAGCTACTTGCAAAGCAATCCCGAAGAAACCAAGGCGCTGCTCGGTGACATGCTGATCGGCGTGACCAACTTCTTCAGGGATCGTGAGGCGTTCGAAGCGCTGGAGCGGGATGTCTTGCCGCAGCTGGTCAGCGCCGCCGTGTCCTCGCGACCGGAAAAAGAAGAGATTCGCGTCTGGTCCGCCGGGTGTTCCACCGGCGAGGAAGCCTACAGCCTGGCGATCTTGCTCAACGATCAACTGCAACTGGACGCCAGCAAAGCGACCATGCAATTGTTCGCCACCGACATCGATGAGCGCGCCATCAGCGTCGGCCGCACCGGCCTGTATCCGCAAGCGATCATCACCGATGTGCCGCCGACGCGGCTGCGGCATTATTTCGTCAAGGAGGACGATCACTACCGGATCCGCAAGGAAATTCGCGAACGGGTGCTGTTTGCCAAGCACAGCCTGCTGTCGGATCCGCCGTTCTCGCAAATCGACCTGATCGTCTGCCGCAACCTGCTGATTTATCTGGATCGCGAAGTGCAACGCGAAATCCTGCAGATGTTTCATTTCGCGCTGCGTCCCGGCGGTTTCCTGTTCCTCGGTACTTCAGAGAGCGCAGATGCGTGCCACGAGTTGTTCGCCCCGGTGGATAAACGCAACCGCATCTTCCGCGCCAAGACCGGCACCGCCAACAGCCGTCGCACGCCGACCATGCCCCGTGGCGGCTACGTGCGTGCGAGTACGTCCCGTGAGACACCGCCCAGCACAGCGCCACGCAAGCTGTCCTTTGCCGATATTCACCAACGCGCGCTTGAAAGTGCCGCACCGCCGAGCATGATTGTCGATGCCAACGCCGACATCCTGCACATGAGCGAGAGCGCCGGGCGCTTTCTACGGCACGTGGGCGGCGAGCTGTCACGCAATCTGTTGACGCTGATCCTGCCGGAGTTGCGCCTGGAAATCCGCACCACCCTGTTTCAGGTGCAACAGAGCGGCCTGGTGGTCAAGTCCCGGGCCGTACCGCTCAAGCGCGGTGATCTGAGCTACATGATCGATCTCGTGGCTCAGCCTTATAAGGACGAAGAGTCGGATGGCGATTACGTGCTGGTGATCTTCGAAGAAGTCGAAATCGACCCGCCCGAACAGACCGCCACGACCCTGCTACAGACCGAAAGCCAAGTGCTGTCCAATCTTGAGCGCGAACTGCAACGGACCAAGTTGCATTTGCAGGACACCATTGAACAATCGGAAGTCTCCAGCGAGGAACTGAAAGCTTCCAACGAAGAAATGCAGGCGATCAACGAAGAGTTGCGCTCGGCTACCGAAGAACTGGAAACCAGCAAAGAAGAACTGCAATCGATCAACGAGGAGTTGCTGACGGTCAACTTCGAGTTGAAAACCAAAGTTGAAGAAACCGACAAAATCAACGACTACCTGACGAACCTGATCGCCTCCACCGACATTGCCACGGTGTTTGTCGACCGCTGCATGCGGATCAAATGGTTCACCCCGCGCGCCACCGACATCTTCAGCATGCTGCCGGTCGATACGGGTCGCTCGCTGCTCGACATCACCCATCGCCTGCATTACGACACCCTGGCCAGCGACGCCGTGCTGGTGTTCGAGTCGTTGAACATGATCGAACGGGAAGTCAGCAGCACCGACAAGCGCTGGTACATCGCCCGCTTGCTGCCTTACCGCTCCAGCGAAGACCACATCGACGGGACGGTGTTGACGTTCATCGACATCACCAAACGCCGCGCGGCAGAAGAAGAGCTACGCCTGGGCGAAGAACGCATGCGGCTGGTGGCCGAAAGCACCCGCGATTACGCGATCATCACCCTCGATGAACAGGGCCTCATCACCAGCTGGAACAAAGGTGCCGAGCTGATCTTCGGTTACAGCAAGGCCGAGGCGGAAGGCGCTTTCTACGACTTCATTTTCTCCGCCGAAGACCGTGCCGCCGGGGTTCCCGAAAGCGAACTGCTGGCAGTCCGCATCCAGGGCCGCAGCGAAGATGAACGCTGGCACCTGCGCAAGGATGGCAGCCGCTTCTTTTGCAGCGGCGAAGTAACCTTGCTCAGCGGGGACAACCTGCGTGGTTACGTGAAAATCGCCCGGGATTTGACTGGCCACAAGCGTCAGCACGAAGAACAGAGCCAGGAACTGGCCGAGACGCGCAATACCAACTACCTCAAGGATGAATTCTTTGCGGTCATGTCCCACGAGCTCAAGCACCCGCTGAACCTGATCCAGCTCAATGCCGAATTGCTGCGCCGCCTGCCCCTGACCAAATCCCTGCCCCCGGCGGCCAAAGCGGTGAACACCATTTGTGACGCCGTCACCAGCCAGGCGCGGATCATTGATGACCTGCTGGACGTGGCCCGAGTGCGCACCGGCAAGCTCAAGCTGCAACCGGTCACCGTCGACCTGGTCAGTGTGCTGCGCGATATCCACACCGTAGTCCTCAACGAGCAGCACGAAACCACGGTCGAGTTGCAGGTACCTTCTGAGCCGTTGATGGTCCACGCGGACCCGACGCGCCTGGAGCAGATCATCTGGAACCTGGTGAACAACGCCCTCAAATTCACTCCGGCCAACGGGCTGATCCAACTGATTGCCAGCCAGGCGGAAAACACGATACGGCTGGATGTCAAAGACAACGGCACCGGCATTGCCGCCGAAAACCTCGAGCATGTGTTCGATTTGTTTGGCCAGGCTGAAAAGCAACATGCCACGCATTCCCGTGAAGGGTTGGGGATCGGGCTGTCATTGGTCCGCCAATTGACCGAGGCGCAACGCGGATCGGTCGAAGTGAATTCCCAGGGGTTGGGCGCAGGCTGTACGTTCAGCGTCTATTTGCCGATGGCCCACGCCGATGACCCAGAGAGTCATGCCGCTCAGGTCGACGATACCGCTGGCAGGTTAAGCGGCTTAACGATCCTGTTGGTCGATGACTCGACCGATGTGCTGGAAACCTTGAAGATGCTGCTGGAAATGGAAGACGCCGAAGTCGTCGCCTTCGACCGGCCGGTAGCCGCTCTGGACGCGGCAAAACATACGCGCTTCGACTTGATCATTTCGGACTTGGGGATGCCGATCATGAACGGTCACGAATTGATGAGCGCGTTGCGCAAACTACCGCAGGCCAAAAATGTGCCGGCGATTGCGCTGACGGGGTATGGCGCCAGCAGCGACATTCAAAAGGCCCGGCAATCGGGCTTTGATCAGCACCTTGGCAAACCGGTGTCCTACGAGGACCTCATCGAAACCATCGAGACACTGCGGCGCTCTTCGGTGTTGTAACCGCCCAGACAACCGCTCAAATAGGCGCGCGCCCCACTTCAACGCGGTGCAATAGTGCTCACCGACGCGCCGGTCGTGAAACTGCTCACAGATTGCCCAGCCATCGTCATCGTAAATACCCACAAACACCTGGGTGACGCCTTCGACACTGACCCACGCCTGCACTTCGACCTGCAAGCCATTGCCGAGCACTTCTTCCTAGGTGTGGAGCGGTAACCGACTGTTGGTCCACAACCAGAATCGGGCGCCTTTGTGTTGCACCTTTTCGCCTCATGGAAGGATTTCAGGAGTAAGGCACAGCACTGTCAGGTTTGCCATGTGGATCGTCGGCTGGCCGGACACAAAAAAGCCCTGCCGGACGAATGTATCCGGCAGGGCTTCGAGGAGAGCTATGGGTTGCTTCTAACGCAGCAGATGCACTGCCAGGCCGACGAGTGCACAGGCCATCAGCACCTGAATGACACCGCGCTTGAAGCGGAACAGGGCAATGGCCGCGGCGATCGCGATCAGTGCCGAGGGCCAATCGAGGTGGCCGCTGAAACCCTTTGGCCACAGCACGTGATAGCCGAAGAAACACGCCAGATTGAGAATCACACCTACGACGGCTGCCGTAATGGCAGTCAGTGGCGCGGTGAACTTGAGCTCGTTGTGGGTCGACTCGACCAATGGCCCGCCCGCGAGGATGAACAGGAACGAGGGCAGAAAGGTAAACCAGGTGACCAGGCAGGCGGCCACGGCTCCCGCCAGAAACACATGCTCACTGCCGAACACTTGTGCGACATACGCGCCGACAAAGCTGACGAAGGCCACGACCATGATCAACGGCCCAGGTGTGGTTTCACCCAGCGCCAGGCCATCGATCATTTGCGTCGGTGTCAGCCAGCCATACTGTCCGACGGCCCCCTGATAGACATAGGGAAGCACCGCATACGCACCGCCAAACGTCAGCAGCGCGGCCTTGGTAAAGAACCAGCCCATCTGGGTCAAGGTGCCTTCCCAGCCAAACAACGCGGTCAAGATCCCCATCGGTAACGCCCATAGAGCGGCACCGATCAGGGCCAGCGTTGCCAATTTCAACCAACTGAAACGGGCATGTTCCGGGGATGGAGTGTCGTCATCGATCAAGGCCGGACCAAAGGACTTTTTAGCGGCACCATGACCACCGGTCCTGAACTTCTCGGGCGCCAGGCGCCCGCCGACATAACCGATCAACGCCGCGCCCAGAACAATCAGCGGGAACGGAATATTGAAGGCGAAGATTGCGGTGAATGAAGCGGCCGCTAATGCCCATAGCCAATTGTTTTTCAATGCCCGAGAGCCGATTCGATGGGCCGCCTGCACGACAATAGCGGTTACGGCCGGCTTGATGCCATAGAAAAGCCCGGCCACCACCGGCACCTCACCGAAGGCGATGTACATCCACGACAACGCGATCAAAATGAACAATGACGGCAGCACAAACAGCGCGCCTGCAATCACCCCACCCCAGGTTCGATGCATTAGCCAGCCGATATAAGTGGCCAACTGCTGCGCCTCTGGCCCGGGGAGCAACATGCAGTAGTTGAGGGCATGCAGAAATCGGCGCTCGGATATCCAGCGCCGCCGTTCCACCAGCTCCTGGTGCATGATCGAAATCTGCCCCGCAGGCCCGCCGAAACTGATGAAGCCAAGCTTCAACCAGAACCAGAACGCCTCACGAAGACTGATTGCGTCCGGCCTGGACAGCTTTTCTTCAACCATTAGCGCCAAAGCCTCTGGAAACGAACAAGCAGGGAATGTGCGATACGGGCACTAAGAGAAACGGCGCGTTGAGTAAGGCGCCATGAAATAAATGGTGTCCCAGGGCAGGTTCGAACTGCCAACCTTCCCCTTAGGAGGGGGATGCTCTATCCAATTGAGCTACTGAGACACACGTCGCCCCGCAAGATTGCGGCGCGAAGGACGGCGAGCATGTTAACGGGCAGGCTTGGATTTGTCATGTCGTCCGTAGGGCTTTTTAAGTGTAGGCAAGCGCCCTACCGGGCTGTGGGTCTGTTTACCGTGCAATTTGCATCCTCTCAAAATGCCAGCATTGCAATTCGCAATGCCACCCCTTCTTAACCATAGGTTAATTCGTTGTTTTTAAAGGATTTAATAGCCGATAAACTCTTGGCACGCGGGCTGCTTCATTTGTTGCACGAACAAAAGAGGTGAGCCTCATGAACCGCGCCCTTTTACTCTCGAATGCAATCGCCCTGGCTGTGCTGGCAAGTTTTCATTTCGTCCCCGAAAACGGCGCGGTGCAGGTTGCTCAACGCATGCCGCATTACCTGCAACTGCAAAAAGCCCCGCAATTGGCAGTCATGAGCGATCAGCGCGGGTTTATTCGCCAGGATGCGAGCCAGGAAGGCCCATCGGTGGCGCAGGCTTCCGAACGCTTTGTATTTTGAATCCCCCCTATCAGGAGCACAGCATGTCCAAACCCGCCGCAGGATTTTTGATCCTTGCCTTACTGAACGGCATTCTTCATTTGGCTTTGGTTCAGGAGGCGGTGATCACCCTGCCGCTGATTGCCTGTGGCGTTTTCGGCGGATTGTTTGTGTTGGCGTTGATTGCGGGGCGAAAAATCAAGTTCGATCCGGTGCTGCGTTAAGGTTCAGCAGATTTAGTAGATGAGTGACTGTCTCGACAAGGTCGCCGGAGTTATCGAGTCGATGAACCTGCGTATCGTCAGCCGTGAATCGTCCATTGCGGCGCAATCTCGCTTCAATTTCAGCCAGACTCTCTCGGTCACGCCGCACCAGGCGTTCGCGCAACACTTCATCCTTGACGGTCAGGAGTACCGGGAAAAGATCGGGATAACGTACTAGCGCCTCAGCAAGATGACCGCGAGAACCGTTGACCAATACATGCCGGCCGTCGTTGAGCCACTGATCAATCTGTATTGGAATGCCGTAATCGAGGCCATTGGCGTGCCACGACAGCGCGAAGTTATCCGCCTCTTTGAGACGCTCGAATTCTTCGCGAGAGACGCCGATAGCGTCCTCCCCTATAGACTCCGCCGAACGTGTAATAACCCGCCGCACCACTTCGCAGTTTAGCGACTGCAGAGGTTTTCGAGCGGCTTCGATGAGGCTGTCTTTGCCGGATCCGGAAGGCCCCATCAGATAAATCAACCTGCCATCCATCTTGAATCGCCCCCTACTGTGCACCTGCCCCTAGTAAATCGGCCATTTGCCACTATCCTGTACCAGACAAGGATCAAAGATCGAATTCGCATAGCATGCACCTTCAGACGTCTTCAGACATCACCTGCGGGAGCAGAGGAGGAGTTCAGCAATACGGCTCTGGGTAAAATTTTTCCAACCAGTCCACATTTCTGACAAGGGCTGCTGGCATTAGGCCTTTACCCGACTCAATATTTGTCACAGAATTGACGCCAATGATCTGGCTTCTTTGAGGCATGATGCGGGCCTCTTTCAATTCAGGTTGAACATTTGGCCAGTAAGCTTGTCCTACAGACATCCTGCGGCCAATCCCGAGAACCGCTCCCCTGAACTAACCGGTTAAATATATGCGCCCATTGAAACAGGCAATTTATTCCAGCCGTACGGCTGACAAGTTCGTCGTACGTCTGCCAGACGGAATGCGTGAACGCATTGCCGAGGTGGCTCGCAATCATCATCGCAGCATGAATTCCGAAATCATTGCCCGCCTTGAGCAGAGTCTTATTCAGGAAGGTGCACTGGGCGAAGAGTTGAGCATGCGCCTGGACAGCCCGGAGCTGTCATTGCACGAACGCGAATTACTGCAACGTTTCCGTCAACTGTCCCACCGCCAGCAAAACGCCCTTGTTTCGCTGATCGCACACGACGCTGAAATGGCCGCAGACGCCTCTTGATTCACCCCGAAAGCTCAAGCCAGCATAATCGCTGGCTTTTTTTTGCCTGACATCCAGCCAAAAAAAACCCGCCGATTGGGCGGGGGTTTTAAAGCAGGTCAGGTCAGAGCAGAAATATCGTCGCCAACCCGAGGAAGATGAAGAACCCGCCGCTGTCGGTCATGGCGGTGATCATCACGCTCGCACCCATCGCAGGGTCGCGTCCAAGCCGCGCCAGGGTCATCGGAATCAAAACCCCCATCAACGCCGCCAACAACAGATTGAGCGTCATGGCGGCCGTCATCACGACGCCAAGGGACCAACTGCCATAAAGCAAGTAAGCCACAACGCCAATCACCCCACCCCATACCAGGCCATTGATCAAGCCAACCGCCAGCTCTTTGCGCATCAATCGCGAAGTATTTCCGGTACTGACCTGATCGAGCGCCATGGCCCGAACGATCATCGTGATGGTCTGGTTACCGGAGTTGCCACCGATACCGGCCACGATCGGCATCAATGCCGCCAGTGCGACCAGTTTTTCGATGGAGCCTTCAAACAGGCCGATTACCCGCGATGCAATAAATGCGGTAATCAGGTTTACCGCCAGCCAGGCCCAGCGGTTGCGCAGGGATTTCCAGACTGATGCAAAAATATCTTCTTCTTCACGCAAACCCGCCATGTTGAGAACTTCGTTTTCGCTCTCTTCACGAATCAGGTCGACCATTTCATCGATGGTCAGACGACCGATCAGCTTGCCGTTCTTGTCGACCACGGGGGCGGAAATCAGGTCGTAACGTTCGAACGCCTGAGCGGCATCATAGGCGTCCTCGTCCGGGTGAAAACTCACCGGATCGCTGGCCATGACTTCCGAAACCTGTTTTTCCGGATCGTTGACCAGCAAACGCTTGATCGGCAACACGCCTTTCAGCACACCGTCGTAGTCAACCACAAACAGTTTGTCGGTGTGTCCCGGCAGTTCCTTGAGGCGACGCAGGTAACGCAGGACCACTTCGAGACTGACATCCTCACGGATGGTCACCATCTCGAAGTCCATCAATGCACCGACCTGCTCCTCGTCATAGGACAACGCGGAGCGAACGCGCTCACGCTGCTGACCATCGAGGGTTTCCATCAGCTCGTGGACGACATCTCGCGGCAGCTCGGAAGCCAGGTCAGCGAGTTCGTCCGCGTCCATGTCCTTGGCCGCAGCCAGGAGCTCATGATCGTCCATGTCGGCGATCAGGGTTTCACGGACCGAGTCGGATACTTCAAGCAGAATGTCGCCGTCGCGATCAGCCTTGACCAATTGCCAAAGTGTTAGACGGTCGTCCAGCGGCAGCGCTTCAAGGATGTAGGCAACGTCAGCGGAGTGCAGATCATCGAGCTTGCGTTGCAGCTCGACGAGATTTTGCCGGTGAACCAGGTTCTCGACCCGGTCGTGATGCGGACCTTCCTGGCGATGAGTCAGGTCTTCGACAACCCGCTGACGCTGCAACAGCTCAACAACTTGAGCGAGGCGGTCCTGCAGGCTTTCTTGCGTTTTCTTTACTTCAACTTCAGACATAGGCGAACTCCACTCCCAGCAGCGGGGCACGCCGGAAGGATCAATCAGTCAATTCATGATTGGTGAAACGGGGTACTGAGTAACTACTGGGTAAGTCCATGGAGGTATTCCACAAGCCCCGGCGGGGCTGACGGGCGCAATGATACACCGCCCAACGGTTTTAAACGTTAAAAAATCATGGCTGAAACAAGCGCTTGCAAGCCAAACCTGAGCGCCACCCTATCTATCCAATTGCGACGACTCATTCTGAAAAGAAAACACACCATCCTCCAAAAATGTAGCAGCTACCCTTGGTATCGACCGTCAAGGAGGACGACATATGCCACCGATTGCGTACTGTTTTTTGCTGACCGCCCTGCTCTGCCTGCCGCTCCTGCTGGAGGCGGCGACCGTTCACCGATGTGAAGCCGCCAATGGGCACATCACCTTCACCACATTGAGCTGCACGGCCGGAGAAAGCCTTTCTTTGAAGGAGGTGCGCACTTTCACACCCGGCAGCACGATGGCCCTCATGCCAGAAGCCAAGATTGGCGAAACATCAGGTATGAAAAACATTAGGAGAGAACCGACCATTGTGGGTCAGGCCGAAGACAAATGCGGGAATCTGATCAGCGCCAGGGAACGACGCGAAGCGATCATCAATCAACGAGTCATCGCCGGTATGAGTCAACAGGACGTCGAGAGCGCCCTTGGCAAGCCAGACAAGATCAATATCAGGAATTCATCAACGAGCTACCGCTACGACGCCAAGCGAGGTCGTAGCGCGCATGTGGAATTTGATGAGAAAGGATGCACGAAAGGAAAAGCCAAATCCCAGACAGCAAAAAGCCCGCGTTAGACGCAGGCTTTTTGGTGTTTGGTGCACTCGACAGGATTCGAACCTGTGACCGCTCGGTTCGTAGCCGAGTACTCTATCCAGCTGAGCTACGAGTGCATTTTGTGTTTTTAAACCAGACCACAACTGGCTGAAGCAAAGTCGCTCGCATTACTGCAAACAACTCTTAAATGGTGCACTCGACAGGATTCGAACCTGTGACCGCTCGGTTCGTAGCCGAGTACTCTATCCAGCTGAGCTACGAGTGCATTTGTTGCCGCGCATTATAGGCCGTCTAATCTCTATGTCAAACACTTTTTCTAGTAATTTCAACAACTTACCGAAGAAGCCAGATTACAACGTACTACGCAAATAATGGCGGAGAACGGGGGATTCGAACCCCCGACACCCTTTTGAGGTGTACTCCCTTAGCAGGGGAGCGCCTTCGGCCACTCGGCCAGCTCTCCGCAACACGGGGCGTATCTTAACCAACCTTTTCCCCGTTTGCAAACATAAAAAACGATAAAAATTAATGGCTTGGTTCTTCGTCCTTCTCTTTCTTTATACGCAGGTAAATTTCTTCACGATGCACAGCAACCTCTTTCGGGGCGTTGACACCGATACGCACTTGATTTCCTTTGACGCCGAGCACGGTCACGGTGATTTCGCCATCACCAATGATCAGGCTTTCTGCGCACCGACGGGTCAGAATCAGCATACCTTTCTCCTAACGCATTTCATTTCAGGGACAACAGACTGCAAAAAAAAGACATTCGACCCACAACCAGAATGATCGCAGCCCTACATGCCTGAGTATTGACCAGCGCGAGCAAAAGAACAGTTTCCGGCCGCGCCATTCAAAAAAAGACAAAGGGCGCGGTCAGACCGCGCCCTTTGGTAAACGCATCACTCGCCCTGACGGGCCGGCGCGTCCAGTTCGAAAGCTGTGTGCAGAGCGCGCACGGCCAGTTCCAGGTACTTCTCTTCGATCACAACGGAGACTTTGATTTCCGAGGTCGAGATCATCTGGATGTTGATGCTTTCTTTCGCCAGGGATTCGAACATGCGGCTGGCAACGCCTGCGTGCGAGCGCATGCCGACACCGACGATCGATACCTTGGCAATCTTGGTATCGCCAACGACTTCACGGGCACCCAGCTCGCCAGCGGTTTTTTCCAGCACGGCTTGCGCCGCCTGGTAGTCGTTGCGGTGCACGGTGAAGGTGAAGTCGGTAGTGTTATCGTGCGCGACGTTCTGCACGATCATGTCGACTTCAATGTTCGCGGCACTGATCGGGCCGAGAATCTTGAATGCCACGCCCGGGATGTCTGGCACACCACGGATGGTCAGCTTGGCTTCATCGCGGTTGAATGCGATACCGGAAATGATCGGCTGTTCCATGGTTTCCTCTTCATCAATAGTAATGAGGGTGCCCGGACCCTCCTTGAAGCTGTGCAGTACGCGCAGCGGAACGTTGTACTTGCCGGCAAACTCGACCGCTCGGATCTGCAGTACCTTGGAACCGAGGCTGGCCATTTCCAGCATCTCTTCGAAAGTAATCTTTTCCAGGCGCTGAGCCACGGACACCACACGAGGGTCGGTGGTGTAGACACCATCGACATCAGTGTAGATCTGGCACTCATCGGCCTTCAGGGCTGCGGCCAGCGCCACGCCGGTGGTGTCGGAACCGCCACGACCGAGGGTGGTAATGTTGCCGTGCTCGTCGACGCCCTGGAAACCGGCGACAACCACCACGCGTCCTGCTTTCAGATCACCACGAATCTTCTGGTCATCAATCTGCAAGATACGCGCTTTGTTGTGCGCGCTATCGGTCAGAATCCGTACCTGATTACCGGTGTAGGACACCGCGGGCACGCCGCGCTTGATCAGCGCCATGGCCAACAGTGCAATCGTCACCTGCTCACCGGTGGAGACGATCACATCCAGCTCGCGGGGAACCGGTTGGCCGTCGCCACTGATTTGCTTGGCCAGATCGATCAGACGGTTGGTTTCGCCGCTCATTGCAGACAGCACAACCACCAGGTCATCGCCGGCATCGCGGAATTTCTTAACCTTGTCGGCGACCTGCTCGATTCTCTCGACAGTGCCGACCGAGGTGCCTCCAAATTTCTGTACGATCAAAGCCATTTCAAAGCCGCCTCTGCCCATGAAGGGCGCCCAAATAATCACTCAAACAGCGTTCTGGCCCGCCACTAGACCGCGAGCCAGACACACGGCCTTATAAACCCTGCTCTACAAATGGAACGGTCAGGGCCAATGCTGCATCCAGAGCGCCGGCGTCTGTACCGCCGCCCTGCGCCATGTCCGGACGACCACCGCCCTTCCCGCCCACTGCCGCAGCGGCGTGCTTCATCAAATCACCGGCTTTGAGTTGGCCAGTCAGGTCTTTGGTTACGCCTGCAACCAGAACGACCTTTTCCTCATGGACACCGCCGAGCAGGATCACTGCGCGGCCGAGTTTGTTTTTCAGTTGATCGACCAGCGCCAGCAGCGCCTTGCCATCCTGACCGTCCAGACGCACGGCCAGTACTTTCACGCCTTTGACATCCAGAGCTGCAGCCGACAGATCGTCGCCCGCCGCGCTGGCAGCCTTGGCTTGCAACTGCTCGAGTTGCTTCTCCAGCAGACGGTTGCGCTCCAGCACAGCCGACAGCTTGTCGATCAGGTTGTCGCGGCTGCCCTTGACCAGGCTGGCCGCTTCCTTGAGTTGTTCTTCAGCCGCGTTCAAGTAGGCCAGCGCCGCAGCACCGGTGACTGCCTCGATACGACGTACGCCCGATGCCACACCGCCTTCGCTGATGATTTTCAGCAGGCCGATGTCGCCGGTACGGTTGGCGTGGATACCGCCACACAGCTCAACCGAGAAATCGCCGCCCATGCTCAGCACGCGCACGTTATCGCCGTACTTCTCGCCGAACAGCGCCATGGCGCCTTTCTTCTTGGCGGTTTCGATGTCGGTTTCTTCGGTTTCAACCGCGGAGTTCTTGCGGATCTCGGCGTTGACGATGTCTTCCAGCGCTTTCAACTGTTCAGGCTTGATAGCTTCGAAGTGGCTGAAGTCGAAGCGCAGACGCTGACTGTCGACCAACGAGCCTTTCTGCTGAACGTGATCGCCCAACACCTGACGCAATGCGGCGTGCAGCAAGTGAGTTGCCGAGTGGTTCAGCGACGTGGCGTGACGCACGTCGGCTTCGACGTGTGCTTCAACCGGCGCGCCCACGATCAGGCTGCCCGAAGCCAACACACCGTGGTGCAGGAAGGCACCGCCGGTCTTGGTGGTATCGCGCACGTCGAAGCGGCTGTTGCCGGCTTGCAGATAACCACAGTCACCAATCTGGCCACCGGATTCTGCGTAGAACGGGGTCTGATTCAGAACCACCACGCCTTCTTCGCCTTCGCTCAACACGTCGACCGATTGCCCTTCTTTATAGAGGGCAACGACTTTCGCCGAACCGCTGGTCGCTTTGTAACCGGTAAATTCGGTCGCCACATCAACCTTGACCAGGCTGTTGTAGTCCATGCCGAAAGAGCTGGCGGAACGGGCACGAACGCGCTGGGCTTCCATTTCGCGTTCGAAGCCCTCTTCGTCGATGGTCAGGCTGCGCTCGCGAGCGATGTCGCCGGTCAGGTCCATCGGGAAGCCGTAGGTGTCGTAGAGTTTGAACACGACGTCGCCCGGCACCACGTCACCTTTGAGGTCAGCCAGATCCTGCTCGAGGATTTTCAGGCCCTGCTCCAGGGTCTTGGCGAATTGCTCTTCTTCGGCTTTCAAAACGCGCTCGATGTGCGTCTGCTGGGATTTCAGTTCCGGGAAGGCTTCACCCATCTCGGCGACCAAGGCCGCAACGATTTGATAGAAGAAACTGCCCTTGGCGCCCAGTTTGTTGCCGTGACGACACGCGCGACGAATGATTCGGCGCAGCACATAGCCGCGACCTTCGTTGGATGGCAGCACGCCGTCGGCAATCAGGAAGCCGCAAGAGCGGATGTGGTCAGCCACGACTTTCAGGGAGGCCTGAGCGTCGTTGGTGCAACCGATGGCCTTCGCCGAAGCGCTCAGCAGGCTCTGGAACAGGTCGATTTCATAGTTCGAGTGAACGTGCTGCAGCACGGCACTGATCCGCTCAAGGCCCATGCCGGTGTCGACCGACGGCGCTGGCAACGGGTGCAACACGCCATCGGCGGTGCGGTTGAACTGCATGAACACGTTGTTCCAGATCTCGATATAACGGTCACCGTCTTCTTCCGGCGAGCCCGGTGGGCCGCCCCAGATGTCGGCGCCGTGATCGTAGAAAATCTCGGTGCAAGGACCGCACGGGCCGGTATCGCCCATGGTCCAGAAATTGTCGGACGCGTACGGCGCCCCTTTATTGTCGCCGATGCGAACCATGCGCTCGGCCGGCACACCGATTTCCTTGGTCCAGATGTCGTACGCCTCGTCATCGCTGGCGTAGACCGTGACCCAGAGCTTTTCCTTCGGCAGGTTCAGCCACTGGTCGGAGGTCAGGAAGTTCCAAGCGTAGGTGATAGCGTCTCGCTTGAAATAATCACCAAAGCTGAAGTTGCCCAGCATTTCGAAGAAGGTGTGGTGACGGGCGGTATAACCGACGTTTTCCAGGTCGTTGTGCTTGCCGCCGGCGCGCACGCATTTCTGGCTGCTGACCGCGCGGGTGTACGCACGTTTTTCCTGGCCCAGGAAGCAGTCCTTGAACTGGTTCATCCCCGCGTTAGTGAACAGCAGGGTTGGGTCGTTGCCCGGAATCAAAGAGCTGGAGGCTACACGGGTGTGGCCTTGCTCTTCGAAGAAGCGAAGGAAGGCTTCACGGATTTCTGCGCTTTTCATTAGGTTCTTCCACGGAGGCTGCGGCCAAAGGCCTGTTCGAAACGTCAACAGACGAAGCGACGGCAAAGGGCCGCATTATATCGGCCCTGCGCGCGGGGTACAGCGTGTTTATACGATAGAAACAGTCAATTGGAGCGCTAACGCTATCACTTGCGCGAAAAGTCGACGAATGCCGCGACGACCTGCCCGATTTGCTCACGACTGACGTCCATGTGCGTGACCATACGCAGACGCCCTGCCGCGCTCAACTTGATCCCGCGTTCGGCGGCGAACGTCTTGATCGCTTCAGCTTTGTCGCCCATGTGCACGTAAACCATGTTGGTTTGCACCGGTTCGACATCGTAACCCGCGGCACGCAAGCCTTCGGCCAGGAACTGTGCGTTGGTGTGATCGTCAGCCAGGCGCTCGACATTGTTATCCAGAGCATACAAACCTGCTGCCGCCAGAATCCCGGCCTGACGCATGCCGCCACCGACCATTTTGCGCAAACGGCGCGCCTTGGCGATCAACTCGACCGAGCCGCACAACACCGAACCGACGGGCGCGCCCAAGCCTTTGGACAGGCACACCGACACCGAATCGAAATGCTGAGTGATTTCCCGGGCATCAACCCCTAGTTTGACGGCCGCGTTGTAGAGTCGCGCGCCGTCCAGGTGCAGTTGCAAGCCATGTTCACGGGTAAAGCTGCGGGCCCGCGCCAGATACTCCAGCGGCAGCACTTTGCCTTGCATGGTGTTTTCCAGCGCCAGCAAACGGGTACGGGCGAAATGGAAATCGTCCGGTTTGATCGCGGCGGCCACCTGGGACAAATCCAGGGAACCATCGGCCTGCAGTTCCAGCGGCTGCGGCTGAATCGAGCCGAGCACTGCCGCGCCACCACCTTCGTATTTATAGGTGTGCGCCTGTTGGCCTACGATGTATTCCTCGCCCCGCTCACAATGCGCCATCAACCCCAGCAGGTTGCTCATGGTGCCTGTCGGCACAAACAGCGCTGCGGCGAAACCCAGACGTTTTGCCAATTCGGCTTCAAGACGGTTGACCGTCGGATCCTCGCCATAGACGTCGTCACCGGTGGCCGCGCTGGCCATTGCGTCGAACATCCCGGCGGTGGGTTGGGTGACGGTGTCGCTGCGAAGATCGATAACGCTCATGAATCTGGCCTCGGTAAGCAGGGGAAATCCCTTCCAGGTAGGAATTACTGCGGTCATGACGACGAATAATCAACCCTTGAGCCGCAAAAGACACCCCAAGCCAGCGAAAAAGTCGATAACAATCATCAGATAGCAGCGATGCGCGGCTCGCCAATATGTGTTAAAAACGCTGCGCCGACAGACAATCTGACGGCAAAACGTTCTCAGGGCGGGGTGCAACTCCCCACCGGCGGTAATTGCGCGCAACGCGCATAGCCCGCGAGCGCTTGGCGACAGGCACGGCAATGGCCGTGTATGACGACAAGGTCAGCAGACCCGGTGTGATCCCGGGGCCGACGGTCATAGTCCGGATGAAGAGAGAACGGGATTGACGCCAAAGGGCCGTCCGCCGCACTCGTGCGAGCGTGCGCACCCTGAAATCCCATTCGATTCATATGCCCTGTTTTAACCATAAACAGGAGTCAGAACATGCAACCCACCGCAATCGATAGCAAAAGCAAAAACCATCAGGGTGAACGCATTGCGTTCATCCAGGCCTGCTGGCACAAAGAAATCGTCGATCAGAGCCGTAAAGGCTTCGTCACCGAAATGATTGCCCAGGGTTATCAGGAATCGGACATCGATTTTTTCGAAGTCGGTGGCGCTTTTGAAATGCCACTGCACGCCAAGCTGCTGGCCAAGACCGGCCGTTATTCCGGCATCGTCGCGGCAGCCCTGGTGGTTGATGGCGGGATCTACCGCCACGAGTTCGTCGCCCAGTCGGTGGTCAGTGGCCTGATGCAGGTGCAACTGGAAACCGAAGTGCCAGTGTTCTCGGTATCCCTGACCCCGCACCACTTCCATGCCGGTGAAGAACTGCATCAGAAGTTTTTCTTCGAGCATTTTGTGCACAAAGGCCAGGAAGCGGCGAAGACCTGCGCGGATACGCTGCACAAGATGCGTGCGTTGCGTCGTAGTGAGCCGCGCGCGGTAGCGGTCTGAAACACATGACTTGGGTGAGTCCCTGACTTCACTCAAACCAACCGTGGGGGCGAGCCTGCTCGCGAAAGCGGATTAACATTCAACGGTGATGTTGTTTGTTATGCCGTCTTCGCGAGCAGGCTCGCTCACGCAGTAATTATGCGTTGATCTCAGGCCAGGTTTTCGTCAGTGGTTGGTACGATCAGGATGCCGGCGCGCAAGCCATTCTTCACCTTGGGGTTCGGGAAGATGATCCGGGCGCCCTCCTCTTCGATGATCCAGCGGGTATTGGCGATGTCTTCCGCCAGCAGGTAACCCACGTCCAGTTCGGAAAAATTCTCGATGTCTGCCGGAAGGTTCAAGCGGAAGCTATCGCTGTGCTTGATGATTTCCCGCGCCACGCTGTACAGCTGCAAACCGTCCAGCGACGCTTCGGTCAGTTCCGGCTCGGTGCCTTCGATGATCTGTTTCAGGCGGGTTTCCAGCTGGGAAACATTGACCCCGGCGTTCTGCCCGAACGGCCGCGCCTTGCCCAGTTCAAGGGTGAAGGACTCGGCGCCCAGCTTGTCGTAGGTGTAGGAACTGAAGACGATGGACGGCTTGTTCTGCAACAGCACAGCCTCCATGCCGGCAGCACGCAGGCGCGCCAACTCCTGACGCGAATGCTGGCGGCCTTCCTTCCAAGGGTACAAGGCGAACTGTTCGATTTTCGAACCGCGAATCGCGGTATGCAGATCGTAGTGCAGACGCTGACGATCCGGCAGACTGAAGAAACTCGCCGCCAGCCGCTCCAGCTCACAAGCGCGCAAGGCTTCAGAGCCGCTGCTTTGTTCATGACGGCCATTGAACAGCCGATTGACGTCCTGCTCGATGAAACGCTCGCCTTTACGGATCGCGTCGGGGTTACCGAACAGAAAGAGAATGCGTGCGCGTGGCTTCAAGTCGCCACGAGCGATGTCATGCAACAGGCGATCGAGCAATTCGATCGGCGCTGTTTCGTTACCGTGGATACCGGCTGACAGCAGCAGGTCCAGACCATTGTCGCGCGCTTCAGGTGGCCGGACTTCCAGCGCACCTTCGCTCAACCAGCGCATCCGCACGCCTTCGACAGTCAGTTGAGTCTTCTCCGCCGGTTCACGGCCGGCGAGGGTCAGTTCAAGCAGTTTGCCGAGGGCGAGCATAGAGCGGTTTCCTTAGTGGTCGTGTGCGCAATCCGGGCCGTGCACATGGTCTTCGTCGCCGACTTCAGCCGGTTCCATTTCCAGTTGCAGACTTACCAGATTAGTCGCCAATGGACGCAGCAGCAGGTTGGCGTATTCAGCGTCACCTTCTTCAACGTCCACGCCGATCAGCAGTTGGCCACGGCCATCATGCTGGATCCACAGCTCTTTGCCTTGCCACATGACCGCAACGCGGGTGCAGGAGGTTTCCAGTTGCGTGCCATCGGTGTCTTCAAGGATCAGCTGCAGGGTATCGCTCATGTCTTTTACGCTCTCGTTTGAGACTTTCAATTGATCTGGAATGGATAAACCGCGCCCAGTTTAAGGATTTGCGTCAGTTCATCCAGTGCCGTCCGGCACTCAAGCAGCAATTGCGGGTCCGCGAGATCGTTATCGGTCATGCGGTCGCGGTAATGCTTGTCGACCCATTCGGTCAGCGTGCCGTACAACGGTGCCGTCATGATAACCCCTGGGTTGACCGCCGCCAGTTCGGTTTCATTCAGTGCGACGCGCAGCCGCAGGCAAGCCGGGCCACCACCATTCTGCATGCTTTGCTTCAGATCGAAGACTTTCACTTCGCGAATCAGGCCGCCGGAGCTGGTCAGACCTTGCAGGTACTGCCAGACACGCTCATTGCCACGGCATTCTTCCGGCACGATCAACAGCATCGAACCGTCAGGACGCGACAGCAGTTGGCTATTGAACAGGTAGGACCGAACGGCGTCTTCGACGGTGACCGCGGAACGCGGTACACAGACAGACTGGAATTTCCCACCGACTTTGGCGAGTTTGCTTTGCAGCTCGGCCAGCATCTGCTCGGTGTCGAGGAACGCGTCCTCGTGATAGAACAGCACCTCGCCGTTACCCACAGCAATCACGTCGTTGTGGAAAACGCCCTGATCGATCACCGACGGGTTCTGCTGCGCATAGACCACGCCGTCTTCGCTCAAACCGTGCAAGCGGGCAACGGCCTGGGACGCTTCCAGTGTCTGGCGCGCCGGGTATTTCTGTGGTGCCGGGTAGCGGGAATCGAAAGCGCTGCGACCGAATACGAAGAACTCGACGCCTGCTTCACCGTATTCACGGCAGAAACGGGTGTGGTTTGCCGCGCCTTCGTCCCCGAACTGCGCCACGGCCGGCAACGCGGCGTGGTGAGCAAAGTGTTTCTGATCGGCGAACATCGCGCCCAGCACACGGCTTGTGGTCGGGTGTTCGATGCTGCGGTGGAATTTGCAGTTGAGGTTGGCGGCAGTGAAATGCACGCGGCCATCAGCGGTGTCGGCACTTGGGCTGACTGTCGCCGCGTTGGCCACCCACATGCTCGACGCCGAGCAACTGGCAACCAGCAATGGCATGGCGTCTTTAGCGGCTCGCTCGATCACTTGAGCATCGGTGCCGCTGAAACCCAAACGGCGCAGAGCGGCTACGTCGGGACGTTCCTGGGGCGCCAGAACGCCTTGCTGAAAGCCCATTTCCATCAGCGCTTTCATTTTCGCCAGGCCTTGCAGCGCGGCCTCCTTCGGGTTCGAAGACTGTTGGCTGTTGCTCTGGGACGCGACGTTGCCGTAGGACAGGCCGCCGTAGTTATGGGTCGGCCCCACTAGACCGTCAAAATTGACTTCATAGGATTTCATCAGCGAGGCTCCACGAGAATCTGTTGTTATAGGCTTCAAGTAACAATTCAGTCAGACCGAGGCGCGGCCTTCGCGGGCAAGCCCGGCTCCCACAGGTTTGGAGGTGTTCACACATTTTGTGTCCGACGCAAATCCTGTGGGAGCCGGGCTTGCCCGCGATTGGGCATCACGCCATCTTCACGCCAGGCGTGAGAGCGGCAGGCAACACCAGGCTCGGGGTTTCCAGCGACGCCACCGGGTACGCGCAGTAATCTGCGGCGTAGTAGGCGCTGGCGCGATGGTTGCCCGAGGCGCCGACACCGCCGAATGGCGCGCTGCTCGCGGCACCGGTCAGTTGCTTGTTCCAGTTGACAATACCGGCGCGGCTTTCCAGCCAGAACTGCTGGTAACGCGCTTCGGAATCCGACAGTAAACCGGCCGCCAGGCCATAGTCGGTGTCATTGGCTTCGGCAATCGCCGCTTCAAAATCAGCGTAGCGGATCACTTGCAGCAACGGGCCGAACAGCTCTTCGTCAGGACGATCAGCGACGGCCGTGACGTCCAGAATACCTGGGGTCAGCAACGCGGCCTGCGCCTGCGGCTGAGTCATTTCCAGCAAGGCCACTGCGCCATTGGCCAGCAAATGTTCTTGCGCATCCATCAACGCTTTCGCAGCGCCAAGGGAGATAACCGACCCCATGAACGGCGCCGGCTGTTGATCAAATGCACCGACGTCAATCGTCGCGCTGACCGCCACCAGACGCGCCAGCAGCGTGTCGCCCCAGGCGCCCTGCGGCACCAGCAAGCGGCGTGCACAGGTGCAACGCTGACCGGCAGAAATGAAGGCCGACTGGATGATGGTGTAAACAGCGGCATCGAGGTCTGCCACTTCGTCGACCACCAGCGGGTTGTTACCGCCCATTTCCAGCGCCAGGATCTTGTCCGGACGACCGGCGAATTGCTGATGCAGGTGGTTGCCGGTGCGGCTGGAACCGGTGAAGAACAAACCGTCGATGCCCGGGTTTGCCGCCAGGGCGATACCGGTCTCACGAGCGCCTTGCAGCAGGTTCAATACGCCTGCCGGCAAACCGGCTTCGATCCAGCATTTGACCGTCAGCTCGGCGACTTTCGGGGTCAGCTCGCTTGGTTTGAACAACACGCTGTTACCGGCCAGCAGCGCCGGCACGATGTGCCCGTTCGGCAAGTGGCCAGGGAAATTGTAAGGACCGAACACCGCGACCACGCCGTGCGGTTTGTGACGCAACACAGCGGTGGCGTCGCCCAGCGGGCCGCTCTTCTCGCCGGTACGTTCACGGTAGCTTTGCACCGAAATCGCAATCTTGTTGACCATGCTGGTCACTTCAGTCGCTGATTCCCACAATGGCTTGCCGGTTTCTTCACCGATGCAACGCGCCAACTCGTCCGTTTTGTTTTTCAGTACCGCGGCAAAGGCCTCAAGTACGGCAATGCGCTCATCCAGGGTACGGCGGGCCCAGCCCGGGAAAGCCTGACGCGCGGCTTGCACGGCGGATTCAACCTGAGCCGCGGTGGCACCTTCGCCGGACCACAGCACTTGCTGGGTCACCGGGTTCAGCGACTGGAAGGCTTCGCCCTGACCGGCCAGCCATTCACCTGCGATGTATAGCGAATTCATTATTTCGACTCCCGAGCAGCAGACAACGGAACGGCGCGCACTTGATCGCCGGCGTTGAGTTGAAGGCGTTTGGCGGTCAGCGGATCTACCACCAGCGTGCCGGCGGCGAAGCGTGCTGGTGCGGCAGTGATCCGGCAGTCTTCGCGCTTGCGGTTGTGAATCAGGAATGGCGTTGCGTCGTCGCCCGGTGTGCCAATGGCCAGCACCAGCGCCTCGCTGTCACGCACCGCGCGGATCTTGCCGGTTTCGCACTCGACGGCCGGGCCGGCGTCGAAGATATCGACGTAACCCTGGTAGCTGAAACCTTCGCTCTTGAGCATGGCCAGCGCCGGCTCGGTGTCCGGGTGGACCTTGCCAATGACGTTGCGCGCATCTGGCGACAGGAAGCAGGTGTACAGCGGAAACTTCGGCATCAGTTCGGCGATGAACGCCTTGTTGCCCACGCCAGTCAGGTAATCGGCCTGGCTGAATTCCATCTTGAAGAAGTGACGCCCCAGGCTTTCCCAGAACGGCGAGCGCCCGGCTTCATCGGACACGCCACGCATCTCGGCAATGATCTTGTTGCCGAACAGTTGCGGGAACTCGGCAATGAACAGCATCCGCGCCTTCGCCAGCATGCGGCCATTGAGGCCGGTGCGGAAACCGGCGTGCAGGAACAACGAGCACAGCTCGGAGTTGCCGGTCAGGTCATTGGCCAGGAACAGCGTCGGGATCTCGCGGTAGATGTTCAGCTCTTGCGAAGCACTGACCGTCAGGCCGACCCGGAAGTTGTACCAAGGCTCACGCAGGCCGACGGCGCCAGCGATGGCGGAAATGCCCACCACACGGCCCGTGTCGTCTTCGAGTACGAACAGGTAGTCCGCATCAGCGCGCCCGGCTTCGCCGCGAAAGGTCTTCTCGGCCCAGCCGACCCGATGGGCCAGGCGTTCTTCGTTGGCTGGCAAGGTGGTCAGGCCGGTGCCGGTGCTGCGGGCCAGGTCGATCAGAGCGGGTAAATCGCTGCTGCGTACGGGACGAACGATCATGCTATCTCCTCAAACGGGCCGCTTGCGCCACCCGTGAAATTTCGCTGCTTTCCAGGCATTTCTCGCTGGAAATCAAAGCCGGCGTTAAACCGCCACCAGGCGCACGCTGGCACCTTCACCGACGCCCAGGGCTTCGGCCGCTTCCAGACCCAGGGTCACGGGTTTGCCCGGCGCGTAATCGAGCTCAAGCAACACGGCTCGGTAATCCTGCAACTGGGCATTGGCCACCAGGTACTGACGTCCGACACCTTTGACCGGCTCACCGATTTTCACCGGTACGACGCGGCTCTGGGCGATCGAACGGATCCCCGTCACACGGGCGTGCAGGGTCGGGCCGCCGTCGAAAATGTCGATGTAGTGATCGGTCTCGAAGCCTTCGCGCATCAGGATGTCGAAAGTGATCTGCGCCCGTGGATGCACCTGGCCCATGGCTTCTTGAGCGGAGTCCGGCAGCAGCGGCACATAGATCGGGTAATGCGGCATCAGCTCGGCCAGGAACGTGCGGCTCTTCAGACCGCACAGACGCTCGGCTTCAGCGTAGTTGAGGTCGAAGAAGTTGCGGCCGATGGCGTCCCAGAATGGCGAGTCGCCGTTTTCATCGCTGTAACCGACAATCTCGGTCACCACGGAATCGGCAAAGCGCTCCGGGTGGCTGGCGACGAACAGCAGGCGACCACGGGAATTGAGCTCGGCCCAAGGCGAACCCACCAGCTCGCGCTGCACGTAGAAACTGGTCAACAAGCTGTTGCCGGTCAGGTCGTGGCACTGGGAGAGCACGTGGATCTTGTTATGAATCTTCAGCTCGCGGGAAGCGTGTACGAAGGTTTCATTACGGAAGCTGTAGAACGGCTCGGAATAACCAGCCGAGGCCACGATGGCCGAGCAACCGGCCAGCTTGCCGGTGGCCGTGTCTTCGAGGACGAAGAAATAGCTCTCTTCGCCATTGAAGCTGACTTCAGCGGCGAACGAGGCTTCGCTTGCAGCGATCTTGTCGCTGAGGCGCTCAACGTCATCCGGCAAGGAAGTGACACCAATCGGGCTGTCCGCAGCCAGACGCTGTACCTCGCCCAGATCAGCCATTTGCGCGGGGCGCATCACCAGCATGGTGTCACTCCTTTCTCTAAAAACTTTCATAAGTAAAATGCCCGGCTCATGTGGGAGCGGGCTTGCCCGCGATAGCGTCCTGTCAGATAACAATGAAGTCGGCTGTCAGGCCCTCATCGCGGGCAAGCCCGCTCCCACACTTACTAAGCCCGGCACAAAAATTTGATTCGACACCTGAAGCTCAGGCGTCGAAGGGTCTATCAGGCTTGAGTCAACTTCGCAGCAGCGCGTTCGAAGCGGTCCAGACCGGCATCGATATCGGCGTCTTCAACCACCAGGCTAGGCGCAAAGCGAATCACGTCCGGGCCGGCTTGCAGAATCATCAGGCCTTCACGTTCGGCGGCGTTGAAGATGTCCTTGGCCTTGCCTTTCCAGGCATCGCTCAGCACGCAACCGATCAGCAGACCCAGGCCACGAACCTGAGTAAACAGGCCGTACTTCTCGCCGATCTGCTCCAGGCGCGCCTTGAACTTGTCGTGCTTGGCATTGACGCCGGCCAGCACTTCAGGGGTGTTGATCACGTCGATCACCGCTTCAGCGACAGCGCACGCCAGCGGGTTGCCGCCGTAGGTAGTGCCGTGAGTGCCGACAACCAGATGTTTGGCCAGGTCTTCGGTGGTCAGCATCGCCGCGATCGGGAAACCACCACCCAGGCTCTTGGCGCTGGTCAGAATGTCCGGGGTCACGCCGTAATGCTGGTAGGCGAACAGCTTGCCGCTGCGGCCCATACCGGTTTGCACTTCGTCGAACACCAACAGCGCGTTGTGCTCAGTGCACAAATCGCGAGCGCCTTGCAGGTAAGCCAGTTCAGCCGGCAATACGCCGCCCTCGCCCTGGATCGGCTCCAGCACCACGGCGCAGGTCTTGTCGGAAATGGCCGCTTTCAGAGCGGCCAGATCGTTGTACGGCACGTGGGTGATGCCGGTGATTTTCGGACCGAAACCGTCGGAGTACTTCGACTGGCCACCGACGTTCACGGTGAACAGGGTACGGCCGTGGAAGCTGTTCAGCGCGGCGATGATTTCGTACTTCTCGGTACCAAAACGGTCGAAGGCGACGCGACGGGCCAGCTTGAAAGCGGCCTCGTTGGCTTCGGCGCCGGAGTTACAGAAGAACACGCGCTCGGCAAAGGTAGCGTCGATCAGCTTATGGGCCAGGCGCAGGGCCGGCTCATTGGTGAACACGTTGGACACGTGCCACAGCTTGTTCGCCTGCTCGGTCAATGCACCGACCAGCGCAGGGTGTGCGTGGCCCAATACGTTAACGGCAATCCCGCCGGCGAAGTCGATCAGCTCGCGGCCAGACTGGTCCCAGACGCGGGAACCGGCACCACGCACAGGGATGAAAGCGGCAGGCGCGTAGTTGGGAACCATTACCTGGTCGAAATCGGCGCGTTGTACCGCAGCGTGCTCAACGGACATCGGAGTCTCCTGAAGAGGAACACTCGCCTGAAACTGGCGAGCGATGAGGGGGATTGTAAGGACAGTTTTCAGCCCGGCCTTGCCGCCAAGCGACAACTTCTTATAGCGCAAACCCCGGTTTCAGCCGGGTTTACGGCAATGCGACATATACCGTCGCAAAGGCGCAGTTTAAACCGCCGGCACAGGTTATAGGCAGGCTTGTCGAGCAGTGCGGTAAATATGTACCGCACCAGCCCCGTCATCGTCTGTTTTGCTGGTGACTCATCCAAACGCTAAGGGAATAGCGCATGAGTCGACACGAAAATGATCGCCCTTCAAATGTCGGTGGCAATGAATCCGCCACGCAGCCGGACGATCACTACCATCACCTGTTCAACAATCTGCCGACCTGGGTACTGGAAGCCTCGCCCGCCACACGCGACGCCCTCAAAAACGCCTCGCCTGCCACGCCGCGCTGGCACGGCACCGCGACATCCCTGCAACACCAGTCGCTGAAAAAGCTCGGCCAGGACCACTGGACCCAGCGAAATCGCCTGGACTCGACCCTGTCCAAGCTGCAAAGCGCACGCGCCTTCGCCGAACCTATTCTGACCTCGGCGCTGAAAACCCGGTTTGATCTGGAACTGGACGTCAACACCACGTATCTGCGCCTGTACATTCCGCAAACCGTGCCCTGGTTCGGCGTCAGGACGGGCGCCGCACGCACCTGGACGGTGTCGCTGCTCGACGCCGTCCTGCATAACTTCCAGGAATCGGAAATGGCGGCTGACGCTTACGAGCCCGCGTCGACGTTCATTACCGAACCATCACCCGCAGGTCAGTTCGATACGCTGCCGGCGGTCAAACAGAAACTGACCGTTGCCGCCTTTGTGCGGCTGTGCCGGGAACTGGACATCGGCGCCCGTTACACCACCTACCTTAAAGACAATCTGGGGCTGACCAACGCGGTGGCCGGCGCGGTGTTGAAAGCGAAGGTGATCGGCTCGCACAAAACGGCACTCAAAGCCGCGCTGCAAATGGCTCATATCCGCAAGGACATTCCAGAGGACGCCTATCACTCGATCCTGCGCCTTGCAGAAGGATGTTCGGGGGCGCGTCTGCATGGCCAACCCCTGTACGGCCATGACCTGAGCATCATGTCCTCCTCCCTGACCGGCATTGTCGTTTTCGCAGCGAGCCTGGAGCGCGCACGCAACGGAACGCGGATCATCGCCTACATACCCGACGATCCCGAACATCCAGTCAAGGCATACCCGAACACCCTGGCGTTCATGGCCGATCTGACCCGCAAGCTGCGCGCCCCGGCTTACCAGACATTCTTCAGCCGTTTCGTCGAGCATCAGGAACGGGGGCACTTTTTCGCTGATCTCAACCACCGCCTCCAGCGCGTGACCTGGCATCAGCACAAGCGTGGCGACCCGCTGCCGAGCTGGCGCGAAACGCCCATCGACAGGCCAAACCTGCAGTTTTCAATGACGCCGTTCAGCGCGGACCTGTGGAATCATCTGTATCAGCGCCAACTGAACAAGATCCTCAACGATGCCAGCACGCTGGCCGTTTCCACCGCCTCCGCAAACCGAACTGCGCGCTGGGCATCGTGGGACGCCTTCAGCAAAGTGGCTTCGATACTCCTTGAAATCTCGACGTTCGTCGCGTTGCCGTTCGTCCCGCTTCTGGGCGAAGTGATGCTGGGTTACATGGCCTACCAGTTACTCGATGAAACGTTCGAAGGCATCGTAGACCTGGCCGAAGGATTGAAAACGGAGGCGCTCGGGCACCTGATAACACTCGCAGAAACAGTGGTTGAAGTGGGCACATTCGCAGTGGGAGGCGCAATCGCTGCTGGCGCCTTCAGCCGTTTGCTTTCGCGCGAAGCGGTCGCGCTGGTCGACCCGCTCAAGCCCGTCGCAACGCCAGCAGGAAAGGTCCGCTACTGGAAGCAGGATCTCATTCCTTACGAACACGCCCAGAGCCTGCCCGACGGCGCAAAACCCGATCAACTTGGTCTCTATCGCCACGGGGGCAAGACGCTGCTGCCCCTCGAAGGAAAACTGTATGCCGTGAAACCTGATGGCACCTCCGGCGCGTATCAGATCGAGCATCCGACCCGGGCCGACGCCTATCAGCCGTCTTTACTGCACAACCACCACGGCGCCTGGCACACCGAGCTGGAGCAGCCGCTGCAATGGGATCGGGAAACAGTCATGCGTCGCATCGGCCACGATGTGGAGTCGTTCAGCAACGCCGAGCGCGAACAGATCCTGCAGGTCAGCGGTTTTCACGACAACGCCGTGCGTGAGATGCATGCCGAACACTACCGCCCGCCTTCGCTGCTGACCGACACGATCAAGCGCTTCAAGATCAACCGGGACATCGACACCTTTATCGAGCAGATCGGCAGTGATCAAGCCGAGCACTACCGAAAGGCCGATGTGGCCCTGCAACATCAACTGCTGAGCGGCTACGACGGCTGGCCTGTCGACACGCCAATGCCGGCAGCGCAAGACCAAACGTCAACCTTCAGGCAACGGACCGCCGAACTTACCCGGCACTACCGCAAATCGCTGTTCGATCTGCGCTATCGAGCACTGGAAAAAACCGATGATCTGCGAGTCCAGCGACTGCTCGATGATGTGCAGGGGCTGCCCGCCGAGATCGCCAAGGAATTGGTGAGCAATGCATCCGGCACCGAGCTGAAACAACTGCACAACGGCCGCACGCCCCAGCGACTCAAGGATGCAGCGTTCAAAGCCATGGAAGCCGTGCGCGCGACCCGAGCCTGCGAAGGCTTTTATTCCGAAGCGCTGGACACCATCGACACCCACCGACTGGCCTTACAAAGCCTGAGCTTACTGCCCGATTTGCCAGCCCAGTTGCGTATCGAAGTGCGGGATTACTCGGCCGACGGCACCTTGCGCGACAGCATTGGCCAGCCCGATGCACCCATTCAAAAAATACTGATACGCGCTGAAGACGGCACGTACCAGGTTCACCAGGACACTGGTTCGACGCCGGGGAATTTCTATCAGGCCTTGTTCCGGGCGCTGCCGGAGGCGCAACGCAGCAAGCTGAACCCTTCGATCGCAGACGCCCAGTCTCTTAAACAGCGCATCGCCGAGCACGCGTTGGAGCAACCGGGTTTACGCAGGCTGTTCGCAAAAAATCCCCATCGAAAACCGCTCTATGACCCGACCACCATGCGGCTGCCCGGTGGTGCCGAGGGCTACAGTCGAATCAACAGTGAGTCACCGACGCTCAACGACCGGGTTCGCGAGGTTTACCCCAACCTGCCTCAGGAAGAAATGCAGTCCATTGTCCAGGCATTGCAACTTCATCCCGAGGGTGCTCGAGTAGAACTTTCACGTTTGAGGAGGGAGTTGGCCCGACTGCATCAGGACCTGCGCGCCTGGGTCAGCGACTCACCCACGGCTCATCCTGAAACCGGGCGCCCGCTCAGCGAGCTGGAGCAACACGCCGAGCAAAACAATCGCCGTTTGCTGGCTCAGGAAATCCAGCGCAGCTGGCGCCGACAGTCCGACCAGGATTTCGACACACCTGAAGGGGTGACCCAATATACGCTCAGGTTTGCAGAGCCAATCCTCGGCGATTTGCCGTCACTGAACGCCGACTTCAGCCATGTGTCGCTGTTGTCCCTGGAAGGCACCCGCAGCGTGCAGGGCATTCCCGAGTTTCTACAGGGTTTCAGCGGGCTGCGCCGCCTGGAGTTGCGCCGCTTTTCCCTGGCCACCCTCCCCGATCACCTCAGTCGAATGCCAGACCTTCACGCCTTGGTGTTAAGCGATTGCGGCATCACGGTCGACGCAGCCACTTGGTCGAAACTGACGTCATTGAACAAATTGGCCATGCTGGACCTGTATAAAAATCCGTTTGAAACCCTGCCACATTTCGACACGATGAGCGAACTGGCGCACCTGGACCTGAGCGATACCGGCCTGACAGGGATTCCGGCCAGCCTTCTTCAACACCCGACGCTTGAAACCCTCCTGCTGATGAACAACCGCATCAGCGAGTTGCCTGCCGGACTATTCGAAAGCTCGCTGTACGACAAGCGCGGCCTTCACCTCACCCACAACCCGCTGTCCACCCGCGCGCGGGAATTGATCAAGCAACACCACTTCGAGAACGCCTACGACATGGGTGTCTTGGCCCCCGACGCCGATGTTGATCGCGTCAAGGCGTTGTACCCCTGCATGGAAGTCGAACAGGCCAGCGAGTTTGTCTACGAATTGCCGGGAAGCCTGGAGGATGGCCGCACGTATCTGACGCGCCTTGAAGAAGAGCTCACCCGACTGAAAACTGATTTGTCCGCTTGGACGGCCAATGTTCCGGACCGGCACCCCGTGACGGGCGAACCGTTCAGTGCCGACCAGCTCGCTGCCGAGCAAGCCAACCGTGACGAGCTCAAGCAGGCGCTTGAGAAGTGCTGGCAGCGTGAATCTGAACAGGATGATTTCAACGACGCACTTGAGCCCACGTACGAACTCACGGTCCGCACGGTCATCAATGGAGAACTGCCGACCTTGAGTGCAGACTTCAGTCATGTTTCCGCGCTGGAGATCCACAGTGCCGAGGGCGCAACGCGACTCGGGCGTTTCCTCAAGTCCTTTCCCAACCTCAAAAGCCTTCAGCTGCGCGAATGCGACCTTGGCAACATTCCCGACGCGGTGTTCAACATGGGACGCCTGCACTCACTCTCACTTCCCGATTGCCGGGTCAGCCTGTCAGCAGAGACGGCCCATGCATTGGCAGAAATGGAGCAGCTTGATTACCTCGATCTGGGTTTCAACCCGCTGGGGCGCACGCCTGATCTGAGTCAGATGCCGGAACTGTCGACCGTGCTGCTCAATGACACAGGCATCACTGAAATACCCGACGGCCTGCTTCGGCTGACGGATCTGGATTGGGCCGACCTGAGCATGAATGCGATTACCGAGGTGCCCAGCGACTTGCTGGAATTACCGGTAGAGGTGGCCGAAAACATCACGTTGAGAGGCAATTCGTTTTCGCAAGAAAGCTTGGCGCGACTGACCCGTTACTTCGAACTGACCCGTGCGGATTTTGGTGTGGAGGAGGTCATCAACCAAGGTGAAATGCAGGTTTCCACCTCAGAGGGTTCCGAGATCGACGAGTAAATCAGCCGCGCTCGGACGGCACCGACGATAACTCGAACGGACTGCTGCTGCGCCGCTGGTTACGATCTTCTCGCGGCGTGGCACCGAAAAAGTTGCGGTAGGCGCTGGAGAAATGCGGTCCCGAGGAGAAGCCACACGACAGGCCGATCTGGATGATCGACTTGCTGGTTTGCATCAACATCTGCCGAGCCTTGTTCAGGCGCAATTCCAGGTAGTACTGGCTCGGCACACGATTGAGGTATTGCTTGAAGATCCGCTCAAGTTGCCGACGGGACACGCACACATGCTGGGCGATTTCGTCGGTGGTCAGCGGCTCTTCTATGTTGGCTTCCATCAGCAACACCGCTTGGGTGAGCTTCGGATGGCTGGAGCCAAGGCGGTTTTGCAACGGGATACGTTGACGCTCCCCGCCTTCGCGGATGCGCTCGACCACCAGTTCTTCGGACACTGCGCCAGCGAGTTCGGCGCCGTGATCACGAGCCAGAACCGCCAACAACAGATCGAGTACTGACAGGCCGCCGCACGCGGTCAGTCGGTCGCGATCCCAATCGAACAAGTGACTGGTGGCGATGACTTTAGGGAACCGCTCGGTGAAATCGTCCTGCCAGCGCCAGTGCACGGCAGCGCGATACCCATCAAGCAAACCCAGTTGCGCCAATGGATACACACCGGCCGACAGACCGCCAATCACGCAACCAGAGCGCACCAGTTGTTTCAACGCACTGCTGAGCGCCGGCGCAAGTGCAGTCGGCGGCTCATCGGCGAGCAGAAACAGCTTCTGGAAATTCTCGAGCTTGCCGGCCCACGGCTCACCCGGCAATTGCCAGGCGCCTTCGGTCGGCGGTTCGGCTTGCAAAAACGACAGTTCGTAAACCACGTCCGGGTGCACACGCTGAGCAACACGCAAGGCCTCCTCAGCCAGCGCAAGCGTCAGTGCTTTAGTGCTGGGCCAAATCAGGAAACCAATTCGATGGGCAGTCATGGCGGGCAATCCGAAACGAGAACAGTGTTAGAAGCCGAAAGCGGCTGCAACCAAATTAGACCATCTGGCGCGCGGTGCGCAGCATGACCTAATTTGGTGCATAACGGGAGCGATTACTTCAGGCTGCCCGAGAGGAATTGCTGCAGACGCTCGGACTGGGGATTGACCAGCACCTCACGCGGGTTGCCACTTTCTTCGACGACACCTTTGTGCAGGAACACCAACTGGTTCGACACTTCACGAGCGAAGCCCATTTCGTGCGTCACCACCACCATGGTCCGGCCTTCCTGGGCCAGGGCCTGCATGACTTTCAGCACGTCGCCGACCAGTTCCGGGTCGAGTGCCGAGGTCGGTTCGTCGAACAGCATCACCTCAGGTTCCATCGCCAGCGCACGGGCAATCGCCACACGCTGTTGTTCGCCGCCGGACATGTGGCCCGGGTAAGCGTCCTTGCGGTGACCCACGCCGACCTTGTTCAGGTAGTGCTCGGCCTTTTCGCGGGCTTCGGCCTTGGACATGCCCAGCACGTGAACCGGCGCTTCCATGATGTTTTCCAGTGCGGTCATGTGCGACCACAGGTTGAAGTGCTGGAACACCATCGACAGGCGCGAACGCATGCGTTGCAGCTGTTTAGGGTCGGCCGCCTTCAGCGCGCCGTCCTTGTTGGCGACCAGTTTCAGCTCTTCGTTGTTGAGCAGAATCTTGCCCGCGTGCGGCTGTTCCAGCAGGTTAATGCAGCGCAGGAAGGTACTTTTGCCGGAGCCACTGGAGCCGATGATGCTGATCACATCGCCAGCCGCCGCTTTCAGGGACACGCCCTTGAGCACTTCGTGACTGCCATAGCGTTTATGCAGATCTTGGACTTCAAGTTTGTACATGCGGTCGGTTCTCACAAAAACAGTCAGTCAGTCGTTGAGCAAGCGCCCGTGACGCAGCGCTTCGCGCCCCGCCACCTTGGCCAGCCAGAAACCGGGTTGGGCATAACGCAGCCGTTCAATGGCAAACAGCACCCCGGACGTACCAGCACACACCGTGCTGACCCGATCCGACAACGGATCGATCACTTCAAAAATCTCGTCACCGGCTTCGATCCACTCACCCGGTTTCCGCAGAAAACTCACCACACCAGGGTGCGGTGCAAACAGCAACTCAGTGCCTTCGAACGGCAGACCTTCGCAGGCTTCTTGCGCAGGTTTTGGCCATTCGCCGCTGATCAGGCCTTGCTCGGCAAGGAACGCCAGAATGCCTTCGGCGTGCGCCTCAGACTCAAGACGCCCGGTATCAGCCTGACCACCCAGTTCAATGGTAGCCGCCAGACACGCCAGCGGAATCTGCGCATCAGGAAACAGACGCGACAGACGCAACCACGGCAGCGAGCAGGCTTCGTCGAAGGAACTGCCGCCAGAATCTTCCGCCAGCAGACCGACCCGCACATTCAGGTGCGCGGCCAACGAACGCCACTGCGGCCAATGTTGCGGCAAGGCATACATGTGCAGTGCCGCTTCCGAGTCGCAGTGCAAATCCAGCACCACGTCAGCGGTGCAAGCGTGACTGAGCAAGATGCGCTGCATGCCTTGCAACTGACTCGCAGCCGGTGGCAATGCGGCAAGCGCATCGCTCATGGCCTGGCGGACCATCTGGACATTGGCGTGCGGATCATCACCGAGGCGCCCTTCGAGCTCTGCGGCCACTGGCGCGCTCAGCTCGACGAAATCGCGATTGAAGTTCTTGCCGCTGCCCGCCTCGAAACGCCCTTGGTGATTGCCCTGCAACAGTTGACCGAGGCCCAGTGGGTTGGCCACAGGCACCAATTCGATTACACCGTTGAGCAAGCCTTGGGCTTCGAGTTCGATCAGGCGTTTTTTCAGCTCCCAGGCCGTGCGCATTCCCGGCAGTTCATCGGCGTGCAGGCTGGCCTGGATGTAAGCCTTGCGCTCACCGCTGCCGAAGCGGAACACCGAAATCCGGCGTTCGCTGCCCAGGTGGCCCCACGGCAATACGTGATCGATGCGTTCCATATCAGTGCTTCCGCGGGGCCAGATAGCCCAGCCAGCGGCGCTCGGCCAGTTTGAACAGTTTCACCAGAATGAAGGTCAGGCACAGGTAGAACACGCCGGCGGTAATGTAGGCTTCGAACGGCAGGTAGAACTGGGCGTTGACTGTGCGCGCGGCACCGGTGATGTCGATCAGCGTCACGATGGACGCCAGACTGGTGGTCTGCAGCATCATGATCACTTCGTTGCTGTACTGCGGCAGCGCCCGGCGCAAGGCCGATGGCAACAGGATGCGCTTGTACATCTTGTAGCGCGACATGCCCATCGCCTTGGCGGCTTCGATCTCGCCGTTCGGCGTCGCCCGCAGGCTGCCGGCGATGATTTCAGCGGTGTAGGCGCTGGTGTTGATCGCGAAGGCCAGGCACGCACAGAACGTTGCGCTGGACAGCCACGGCCAAAGGAAGCTTTCACGTACCGCTTCGAATTGCGCCAACCCGTAGTAGATCAAGAACAGCTGCACCAGCATCGGCGTGCCGCGGATCACGTAGGTGTAGAGCCAGGCGCTCATGTTGACCGCCGCGTTCTTCGAAACGCGCATCAAGCCCAACGGCAAGGCGCACAGCAAGCCGAAAAACAGCGACAGCGCGAGCAATTTGAGGGTAGTCACCAAGCCGCCGAGGTACAGCGGCAAGGCCTCCCAAATGACGTTGTAGTCGAAGATCATAGATCAGCCGCCCTTACGCCTACCGAGTAGCGCTTCTCAAGGTGACGCAATGCCAACAACGAGACACTGGTAATCACCAGGTACATCGCCGCCACTGCGAGGAAGAAGGTGAAAGGCTCGCGTGTGGCATCTGCCGCCTGCTTGGCCTTGAACATCATGTCTTGCAGGCCCACCACCGAAATCAGCGCGGTCGCCTTGGTCAGTACCAGCCAGTTGTTGGTGAAACCCGGAATCGCCAGACGGATCATCTGCGGCACCAATACCCGGAAGAACACCTGAAAACTACTCATGCCGTACGCCATGCCGGCTTCTGCCTGACCTTTGGGGATCGCCATGAAGGCGCCGCGGAAGGTTTCCGACAGGTACGCACCGAAGATGAAACCGAGGGTGCCGATACCGGCGGCCAACGGGTTCAGGTCGATGTAATCGTTAAAGCCCAGCAGCGGCGCGACGCGGTTGAGCAGGTCCTGGCCGCCGTAGAAAATCAGCAGGATCAGCACCAGGTCGGGAATACCGCGGATCACCGTGGAATACAGATCGCCCAGCCAGGCCAGCCACCGAATGGGCGACAGACGCAGCGCAACGCCGATCAGCCCCAGTACGATGGCCAGGACCATGGACGACAAGGCGAGCTGAAGCGTCAGCCATGCGCCATCGAGGATGACAGCCCCGTAGCCTTTCAACATGATTCAGGTCCTCGAAAGTTAGGATGAAAAAATGGCGCAAACCTCAGTGATCCTGTTGCTTGCGCCATTTCGGACTTGTCGCCGTAGCGTGTTACTTGCCGTAGATATCGAAGGCGAAGTACTTGTCCTGGATTTGCTTGTACTTGCCGTTCTCACGAATGGCGGCGATGGCGGCGTTGAGCTTCTCGAGATCAGCCGTGTCACCCTTGCGAACAGCAATACCCACGCCGTCGCCGAAGTATTTGACGTCGGTGAACGCCGGGCCAACGAAGGCGAAACCTTTGCCAGCGTCGGTTTTCAGGAAACCGTCATCCAGCAGCGTAGCGTCTGCCACGGTACCGTCGAGGCGGCCGGCGGCCACGTCGAGGTAAATTTCGTTCTGCGAACCGTACGGCTTGATCTCGGCACCCAGCGGGGCCAGGACTTCGCGGGCGAAACGCTCGTGGATCGAACCACGCTGCACGCCGATGTTCTTGCCCTTGAGTTCAGTCAGGCCTTCGCTGACTTGAGTGCCCGCCTTCATGACCAGGCGAGCCGGGGTGTTGTAGTACTTGTTGGTGAAGTCGACAGACTTCTTGCGGTCTTCAGTGATCGACATGGACGACAGGATCGCGTCGATCTTGCGCACTTTGAGTGCCGGGATCAGACCGTCGAACTCTTGCTCAACCCAGACGCACTTGACCTTCATTTGTTCGCACAGTGCGTTGCCGATGTCGTAGTCGAAACCAACGATGCTGCCGTCCGGCGCTTTGGAAGCGAACGGAGGGTAAGCCGCTTCGATGCCGATTTTCAGAGGCTTTTCATCGGCGAAGGTTGGCAGCGACAGCACGGACAGTGCCAGGGCGCCAAGCAGCACGAGTTTCTTCATCTTGGGACTCCATCGGTAATGGGCAAAAACGGCAGAGTGAGCAACAGCCCAATATGCGAGTGAGTACAACCACAAAGCGATTGCTGCGTCCTGGGAATCGCGTGTTGTTTTCAACACGGCCACCGACGAGCGAGTGATCGGCATTCTAACGACAGGCCCGAAGCCGATATTTCTTCAATGCGACAACAAATTACAGATGCACCGAGAAAGCCGCCTGAGCGCGTTGACAGCCCTGCAAAATCATGCGAGAGCAAAAGACAGTGAACCGATCAATGCTGCAAATTGCGGGCCTATTATTGGCAAACCCTTCTAATCCGGCAAGCTTGGCGTTATCGCTTATTTATTCGGGGTGCGGAAGTGGCGCGAAAATGGGGTTTGGCGTTTCCCAACGCCCCGGATGGGCGCGGGCGGTTACACATTTAGTTACTTGAAGGGGGATGGGTAACAGTGGGAAAGGGCCTACAGCTGAAGCCGATAATTATTGGCTGTGGTTTACGCGGCGTCTGATCCGCTTCTTCGCGGGCAAGCCCGCTCCCACAGGGACCTTCAGCGGACACAGATTTTGTGAACAACAGAGAACCAATGTGGGAGCGGGCTTGCCCGCGAAGGGGCCGAAACTGCCAACATAAAACCCCAGGCAATAAAAAACCCCACCAGGCTCAACACCCGGCAGGGTTTCAATGACGCAAGACCCGCTACTTAAGCAACATTCATGGTCTTGTGCGTATCAATCAAATGCTGCACCACCCCCGGATCCGCCAGGGTCGAAATATCTCCCAGCCCATCGTATTCAGCCGTGGCAATCTTGCGCAGAATCCGGCGCATGATCTTGCCCGAACGGGTCTTCGGCAGCCCCGGCGCCCACTGAATCACATCCGGCGAAGCAATCGGACCAATCTCCTTGCGCACCCAGTTTTTCAGTTCCAGACGCAACTGCTCAGTCGGCTCTTCGCCATTTTTCAGGGTGACGTAGACATAAATGCCCTGCCCCTTGATGTCATGCGGCACGCCGACCACCGCCGCTTCAGCGACTTTCGGGTGCGCAACCATCGCGCTTTCAATTTCGGCGGTACCCATACGGTGGCCGGACACGTTGAGCACATCATCCACGCGACCGGTGATCCAGTAGTAACCATCCGCATCACGACGCGCACCGTCACCAGTGAAATACATGCCGCGGAAGGTCTTGAAGTAGGTATCGACGAAACGGTCATGATCGCCGTACAGCGTACGAGCCTGACCCGGCCACGAATCGAGAATCACCAGGTTACCCTCGGCAACGCCCTCGATGATGTTACCGAGGTTGTCCACCAGCGCCGGCACCACACCAAAGAACGGACGTGCGGCCGAACCCGGCTTGAGCGCGTGAGCACCCGGCAGCGGGCTCATCATGTTGCCGCCGGTTTCGGTCTGCCACCAGGTATCAACGATCGGGCAACGGGACTTGCCGACATTCTTGTAGTACCAATCCCAGGCTTCCGGGTTGATCGGTTCACCGACCGAACCCAACAGACGCAGGCTGCTGCCGTCAGCGCCTTCAACCGCCGCCGTGCCCGACGCCATCATCGCGCGGATCGCGGTCGGTGCGGTGTAGAGAATGTTGACCTTGTGCTTGTCGACGATCTTCGCCACCCGGGTGATGTCCGGGTAGTTCGGCACACCTTCGAACAACAGCGTGGTCGCGCCATTGGCCAGCGGGCCGTAGACGATGTAACTGTGGCCAGTGACCCAGCCGACGTCAGCGGTGCACCAGTAGATTTCGCCCGGACGGTAGTCGAACACGCGCTCGTGGGTCATCGCCGCATAGAGCAGGTAACCGCCGGTGGTGTGCTGCACGCCCTTCGGCTTGCCGGTCGAACCGGAGGTGTAAAGGATGAACAGCGCTTCTTCCGCGCCCATCTCTTTCGGCGCGCAGACACTGCCCGCCACTTTCATCAGGTCTTCAAACCAGATGTCGCGATGCTGGTTCCATTTGATATCGCCACCGGTGCGCTTGCACACGATGACTTTCTGGATGCTGCTGGTTTCCGGGTTGGTCAGCGCATCGTCAACGTTGGTCTTGAGCGGGATTTTCTTGCCGGCACGGATGCCTTCGTCAGCAGTGATCACCACTTTGGATTTGCAGTCGATGATGCGACCGGCCAGGGCTTCCGGCGAGAAACCGCCGAACACCACCGAGTGAATCGCGCCGATCCGGGTGCAGGCCAGCATGGCGACCACGGCTTCGGGAATCATCGGCATATAGATAGTCACCACGTCGCCGCGGTGCACATCCTGGCCGCGCAAGGCGTTGGCGAATTTGCAGACTTGTTCGTGCAGCTCGCGGTAGGTGATGTTGCGACTTTCGGAAGGGTCATCCCCTTCCCAGATGATCGCGATTTGATCGCCGCGCTCGGCCAGATGACGGTCGAGGCAGTTGTAGGAAACGTTCAGGGTGCCGTCGGCGAACCATTTGATGTCGACATGGTGATCGTCGAAAGACGTCTGTTTCACCGTGGTGAAAGGCTTGATCCAGTCGAGGCGCTTGGCTTGCTCGCGCCAGAAGCCGTCCGGGTTGACGACCGACTGCTGGTACATGGCCTTGTAGGTCGCCTCGTCAGTCAGCGTGTTAGCCAGGACCTCGGGACGAACGGGATACAGGGAAGCCGCACTCATCTTTCTTACCTCGGTGGAATAGTTGTTTTTGTATGGCCCCAGTTGTAGCCGGGCCGGGCCTATAGAACCATTCGACGATGGTAGTAACAAGCCCCTACAAAATGTCGTGAAATGCCTGTGAGGCTTAGATGGCAAGGCTTACGGTGTCATACGAGGGACGCCCCGTCTGACTGCAAATGGAGTAGAACCCCCCTGTTTCCGTGGATTGTTACGAAATCTGTCAAAAGTGTTTATCAAATACACGGCTATATGATTGAAAACCCCACGCCTAAAATCTGCCACGCCAACAAGGCAATCTGATTAACCGAGTTGCAGCCCCCACGAAGGCAGTTAATCAAACACTCCGGTAACGAGCTCCACACGCAACCCCACAAAGGTTGCGTGACCCCATTCGACCTCTAAAAGGTAAATTTGAAATGAAAGCTTTATTAGTTCTGGCCCTCAGCAGCCTGTGCGCAACCGCCATGGCAGACGAGGTCCCGACTGATGTCGCACAGCAACAACCGGCAGTTGAGGAATACACTTACTCCACTCACCTGGACATCGCCAAAGTTGTTTCCATGAGCGAAGTACCTGATGTTTGTGGCGTTGTCCCGATGAAAATGGAATACGAAGACTCCAAGGGCCAACGCCATATTCTTAGCTACACCATGATGGGTAACGGCTGCTCTAACGGCTGATCATTCGCCCGCCTCTTAATGGTTCGACCCATCCGCCTCGCTCCTTCAAGGCTGATGTAGCGCCCCACCCAATACATCTATTTATACGATTGTTTTAAGCGCTTATCTGCGCTTTTAAATCAAATTAGTTGGCGTAGCATTCGTTTCATAGCCAAGACACACAACGCTAACGAACCTGGAGCACTGCCATGAAAACCAAACTGATCCTCGCCCTGACCCTTTCTGTCCTGGCTGCCAACACTTTCGCTGCTGACGGTTACGACCGCACTGGCTCGGCAGTCCACGCCACACAAACGGCTATTGCTTCGGATGGATACGACCACACCGGTTCGGCTTCCTTTGCCGCCGATGGTGCCGATCACATCGGTGCAGGCAAGCTGGCCGCGGATGGCTTTGATCACACAGGCGCTGCCAAAGTCGCTGCTGATGGCTTCGATCGCACCGGTTCGGCCAAAGTCGCCGCCGATGGCGCCGATCACGTCGGTGCAGCACGCCTGAGCTGATCATCGAGCCTGACTTCATAGCCCGGCTTCGGTCGGGCTTAGTTGTGTCTCTAACCACCGAAAACCGATTCAAAACACAACATGTAGTGAAAAACCGCTTTTTTTGGCTGTTTTTTGAACAAAAAAGTAGCACGTCAAAATTTATGAAAAAAAATCTTAAGCCGCGATCTCCAGCCAAAGCCCTATAAACCCTCGCTCCAACCGAAAAACCAGCCTTCTCGTCCGCTCCATGCGCGGATTCGCCCCACCACGGCCGCAAAAATTTCCCTATAATGCCGGCTTAAACGGGCCTGCAATATTCCCTTACAGGGATAACAGCCAGTCTGAAGCCCACGCCGACGTCCTCACCGATTTCTGCGCCCCTCAGAGGCTCTCGGAACCCCGTAAAAATTTATGTTTATTTGCCTGCGTGTACCGCTGCAAAAAACGCTATCCAACGCGGCCAGTACGGCCGTGTGAAAAACAACCAATCAGTTTTCACACGGGCATCTGGCCCTCACGCAGGAGACGACACGTCATGCTGAGCTGGGACGAATTCGACAAAGAAGACAGCGGCGAAGCCGTGGTAAAAGGCGCTAACGCCGGCCACGCGACCGAAGCCAACATGGACCGACTCGACACCGCTGGTGGTGTCGCCGCTCAAGAAGCTCGCGCCGTTACCGCGAACGACTCTGCCGCAATCGCCCGTGCCAAAGCTGCCCTGGACACCCTCGACGTCGCCGAAGGCCTCGCCGAACTCGAAGGCGCCTCCGCCCGCGTCGCTGTCGACGAAAAGCGCATGATCAACTGCCGCGCCGACCTCAACCAACTTGTACCGTTCAAGTACGACTGGGCCTGGCAGAAGTATCTGGACGGTTGCGCAAACCACTGGATGCCGCAAGAAGTCAACATGACCGCCGACATCGCCCTCTGGAAAGACCCGGAAGGCCTGACCGACGACGAGCGCCGCATCGTGATGCGCAACCTCGGCTTCTTCTCCACCGCCGACTCCCTGGTTGCCAACAACCTGGTCCTGGCCGTGTACCGCCTGATCACCAACCCGGAATGCCGCCAGTACATCCTGCGCCAGGCCTTCGAAGAGGCGATCCACACCCACGCCTACCAGTACTGCATCGAATCGCTGGCCATGGATGAAGGCGAGATCTTCAACATGTACCACGAGATCCCATCGGTCGCGAAAAAAGCCACCTGGGGCCTCAAATACACCCGTTCGATCTCCGATCCGAAGTTCGAAACCGGCACCGTCGAAACCGACAAAGAACTGCTGCGCAACCTGATCGCCTACTACTGCGTTCTGGAAGGCATCTTCTTCTACTGCGGCTTCACCCAGATCCTCTCCATGGGCCGTCGCAACAAAATGACCGGCGTCGCCGAGCAGTTCCAGTACATCCTGCGCGACGAATCCATGCACCTGAACTTCGGCATCGACGTGATCAACCAGATCAAAATCGAAAACCCGCACTTGTGGGATGCCGAGATGAAGGAAGAGGCTTCGCAGATGATTCTGCAGGGCACTCAGCTGGAGATCGAATACGCGCGGGATACCATGCCTCGTGGCGTGCTGGGCATGAACGCGGCGATGATGGAGGACTACCTGAAGTTCATCGCTAACCGTCGTTTGTCGCAGATTGGGTTGAAGGAAGAGTATCCGGGGACGACTAACCCGTTCCCTTGGATGAGCGAGATTATGGACTTGAAGAAAGAGAAGAATTTCTTTGAGACTCGCGTGATCGAATACCAAACTGGTGGTGCGCTTAGCTGGGATTGATTTCCGAGCTCGCCGCGATTTGACGATTGCCGTCTGAATCGACAAATCTGAAAAGCAAGAGCCCCGATCTGTTCGGGGCTTTTTTTATGAGCTATGGGTAGTCCTTTTACTCCCCTACGTCATAGCGCTAAATCTCCTACAGCACTTACAGCCGTATCCGCATTGATGCCCGCTCAAAGCACCTCTAAGCTCCATTGCAGGTGCCTAAGAAACGCCCAACGTAGAAGCTTGGTCAATAACACAGACGCACAATCCTCCTTTGGATGATGTGTTGCTCGAATGTGATGGCTTTGCTCGTTGGGATTCCTTAAATCCACTCTACGTTGGGGTCAAGCCCTCCAAAATCTAAACGTAGAGGTCATGGATATGTCCCATTCTTTTTCTATAACAGTCTTCTCTCGTCACAACCTCGCCCTACATGCCCTTCTACTCGAAAACCAGGCTTGGTTTTGCGCTCGCGATATCGGTCGCTTGATGGGTATCCATCTGAGCGAACGCATGGTCAACAAACTCGACAAAGATCAGCGTCACGTTTTGTGGATTGAGTATTTCCGGCAACCTGACAAACAACTGATGCTCAGCGAATCCGGCGTGTATGCACTGCTGGTATATCACTACGTTCCGGGGAATCGATTGTTGCGTGAGTGGTTGACTCATCAGGTGGTGCCAGCCTTGCGCGACGCAGAACATTCGGGACATTCAGATCGACCCATGCTGAGTTTGTTGGATTGGCCGGAAATGTCGCTGAGCTTGCTGCACTGGCAGGATGAAGGATGGATTCGGCTTCGGGATATGCCTTACCTGTTGAACGATCAGACCCAACGGCGGGCTAAGGTGGCGAAGTCTTGGTGGCGGAAGGTTGCGCAAGTGTTTCATCCTTCAAAGCACTCGATGGGTTAGAGATGTGTTTGTAGGATCATGCGAGATCCGTCGCTATCCTCTGTAGGAATTTTCGTAGACAGTCGTAATGGCCAATCAGTATCGTCCGAGGGTTTTCAGCCCTTGGCGATCTTATGGACACGGAAAAGAGCAACAGCGATTGGACTGACATTGAGATTCAGGCTGCGGTAGACGCCTATCTCAGCATGTTGTCCCGCGAGCAGAGTGGTCAGAAAGTCGTTAAGACTGAGGAGAACCGCATCTTGCGTGAGGGAGCCTTAGCCGGTCGGACCAAAGGGTCGGTTGAGTTTCGGATGCAGAACATCTCTACGATCATGGCCGAGTTGGGTCGAGAGCCTATCAAGGGTTACAAACCCGCCAAGAATGTCGGCGCGAATGTTGCGCGAAGCATCCGAGAAGCGCTCAACGCTCCAAGTACTGTGACGCCTGAGGATTTTGTCGCGACGGCGGATGAAGAAACACTGGAGCAACGAGCTGCCAAACTTGAGAAGCAACCGATTAAAGACGTGCCAAAGGGGATTGAGCACCCCGAGCAAACTCAGTCCAGCGGCAAATCTTTTGTTCGCGACCCCTCGGTGAGAGCTTGGGTTCGCCAACAAGCTAACGGTAGATGCGAAGGCTGTGGCGAGCCCGCTCCGTTTGAAAAGGATGGCGAGCCGTTTCTTGAAGTCCATCACGTTAAGCATTTGGCGCAGGAGGGTTCGGATCGTCCGAGCAATGCTGTGGCGCTGTGCCCGAACTGTCACCGTCGTTGTCACCATTCAAGCGACCGGGATGAGTTCACAGCTTCACTGTTTCAGAAAGTGGAGCGGTTGAAGTTTGAGTGATTGAGCTTGGAAAACTTCATCGCCAGATGCGCACGAAAACGGCGAGCCGTAAGGATTGCGCTGCCCTCCCGATAAAAAGAGAAACCGCTTAGAGTCATCCAGGATTCGTCCTACAGCCACGATTAGCCATGTTCGTTAACGTCGCGCAGCCCCTTTCCGGGGCTGCCGATGGATGAACGAAAGGATGATCAGTGGCTGGCAACAAGGACATTCCGCGGATTAAGAATCCACCCTCCGGTGATGGGCATCACGTCACCTCCCGCTACATGACTGCCACCGAATTGGCCGAGCGGGACGCCAGACAAAAAGCCTACGAGGCCATGCTGGCCAGGCAAGACGCCTTCGAACGCAGCCGGCAGGTCATAGCGGAAAAGCAAAGACCCGCTCAAGCCGGATGTGTCTTCGCCAAGTCCTGCAAGCTGCCGGACGCCGTCATCGATTACTCGAATCCTTCGGGTGTTGTGCCGACAGACAGCCTCAAGAATTACGGCGAAATTGCCTGGCTCGGCGCTCGTGATGTAGACGATGCCGGGCTGCTGAATCTCGAAAGCATCAGCGGCAGTACCGTCGCACTCGGCATCGGTCGACTGGCACTTAGAGCCCCGGCTCTCGCTGTACCTTTATTGGCACTTGAGGCTGCCTCTGCCGCCACATTGGCCGGTGTCGTCGCGTTGTTCTGGACGCCGAGCCTAGGTGATAGCGCGCTCTATACCGAAGAACAACTGCGCGCCCTGAAACAGGCCAGAACCCGCGTTCGTTTGCAGGTCGAGCAACAGGCCGATGGCAGTCTCAAGGGCTACGGCTTTTACACCGGCAAAAATCGCGATTGGGAAATGGTCGATGTCGTGCAGTTCACATTGCGCGGCAGTCAGCAGGTTGCGGATCTCGGGGAAGGTGTTGAACTGATCTGGACGCCGGCCGTGGATGGCTCGGACATCCTCGGGATTCCTGCACTGGAGGCTGCACCGCAAGCACCGCATATCTGGGTGTATCCGCCGACACCGGCGGCGGCCGGCATTATTGTGAATCCGGTGTATCCGCCGGAGTACAAGGATTTCATTCTGGTGTTCCCGGCAGGATCGGGAGTAAGACCGGTTTATATTGTGGTGAGTGCTAGGGGCAAAGGCACAGCCGAAGCGGGCCACACCTATCACCCAGCCCCCGAAACCGCAGACATCACTGCATTTCCTGGATTGAGAAGAACAAAGAAGAAAACGCCATACGCGGGAGGACTTCGGGATCGCTGGACGGATGCGAAGGGTAGAACAATTTACGAGTGGGATTTTTTACATGGTGAACTTGAAGCTTATCGTTCAAGTGATGGCAGCCACTTAGGTTCTTTCGACTATGAGACTGGCGAACAGCTGGACCCACCGAAGAAAAATCGAAGCATCAAAAAATATTTATGAGGACGTTATGGGACTGAAAATCAGGCTGGAATGGTATGACAAACAAACTGAGATGGGCGAAGGGGAAGAATTGTCGAAAGACTTTGGCGACGATGGCTCTGTTATCGAAGCGCTAGGCATGCCCATTGAAAACAATGTGAACAATGGCGGTTTCAATGTACCTCCCGACTGGGTCAGCACTCTCCAGCCCCATTTCCGCCATCGCATACAGTTGCTTTCTTATGACTACCAAGTAGCGTTCGTCTATCGAGACAAGTGGTAATCGAAGTGATAGGTGGGTTGAAAGATCCCCCCTCGACCAGACTCCTGATCGGGGTTTGTTTACTCGTTTCTTCACTTAGTACGAAACGCGACTCGTCAGCTCGTGCTTGCGGGATCCCGGACTGCTACGAAGACCAACGCGGGCAAGCGCTCTCGGCCACAAGGAAATCTGCGGCAGACTCGCTCCCACAGGTTTGGTGTATTGCCGCTGTTGCCGGATTATTCAAAACAGTCGCTGTCGTCATTAAAGCGACTAGGAAAAATTAACCGTGTCGCTCATATGGCCTAGAAAACTTCATCGGCACATGTGCACGAAGACGGCGAGCCGTAAGGATTGTGCTGCCCTCCCGATGAAAAGCGAAAACGCTTAGAGTCATACAGGATTCGTCCTACAGCCACGATCTGCCACGTTCGTTAACGTCGCGCAGCCCCTTTTCCGGGGCTGCCGATGGATGAACGAAAGGAAGATCAGTGGCAGGCAACAAGGACATTCCGCGGATTAATAATCCGCCCTCCGGTGATGGGCATCACGTCACCTCCCGCTACATGACTGCCACCGAATTGGCCGAGCGGGACGCCAGACAAAAGGCGTACGAGGCCATGCTGGCAAGGCAAGAAGCTTTCGAACGTAGCCGTCAGGTCATCGCAGAAAAGCAAAGGCCCACTCAAGCCGGATGTGTCTTCGCCAAGTCCTGCAAGCTGCCGGACGCCATCATTGATTACTCGAATCCCTCAGGGATAGTGCCGACCGATAGCCTGAAAGACTACGGTGACGTGATTCTGCTGGGTGCTCGCGAAGCGAATGAATCAGGCGCAGTACCACTGAAGAAGATCAGTGGCACTGCGATCCCCGTCGGTTTTGGCTCCCTCGCCTTGGCCGGTTCGGCATTCGCCGCTGCTCCCGTGGTCGCTGCGAGCGCCGTAACAGCAACGCTGGTTGGCCTTGTTGCGCTGGTCACACAATCAAGTCTGGGCGACAGCTCGCTTTACACCGAAGACCAACTCCGTTCGCTCAAACAGGCCCGTACCCGCGTTCGCCTGCGAGTCGAGCAACAGACTGACGGCAGCCTCAAGGGATACGGCTTCTACACTGGCAAAAATCGCGATTGGGAAATGGTTGATGTCGTTCAGTTCACCTTGCGTGGCCGCCAGCAGGTGGCTGACCTGGGTGACGACATTGAACTGATCTGGACACCGGCTGTGGAGGGTTCCGGCATCCTGGGCATTCCGGCGCTGGAAGCCGCCCCGCAAGCACCGCATATCTGGGTTTACCCGCCGACGAAAGCGGCTGACGGCATCATCGTGAAACCGGTGTATCCGCCGGAGTACAAGGATTTCATTCTGGTGTTTCCCGTGGAGTCGGGGGTAAGGCCGGTCTATGTCGTTGTCAGTATTTCTCATCATTACTACCCAAAGCCACATACATTGCCGGCCTTCCCGGATGCAAAATGGGCCCCAGGCAAAACCCGCATGAAGGGCGGGGGCCTACGTCCTCGTTGGAAGGATAAAAAAGGCACGATTTACGAATGGGACTTCCAGCACGGCGCAGTGGAGAAATACAACAAACGCGGAAAACACTTGGGCGAGTTTGATCACGCATCAGGCAATCAGACAAAGCCTGCAGAGCCAACGAGGACGGTAGAGCCATGAAGCACACGGTGATGGGTATCTATGAGGGAGACGACTTTGCTTCTTATGAGAACGTGCTTCCGATCAAAAGCGAGGAGCTCGCGATATTGATGGGCTGGAAGGATCAAGAGGACTATGTGTATGACTACCAATTGACGAAGGATCAAATTACAGCCATTGAACAAGCCTGCTCGGTTTCGTTTCCATCCGATCTCATTCTTTTTTTAACCACCAGTCAAAATTGACGTGTGATGGGTTAACGGTGTTTTGAAAACAGTCAGTGCAACCCGCCCCGGCTCCCGCTATTAATACCCTTCTCACCCAAGGACCCGAGCCCACTATGAATTCGACCTCGCCTACTGCCTCAGCCTCGACGACAAACTGTCGATCTATGACGTGCGCGATCTGAATTTCGACGAAACCATGGACTTCGACTCCGCCAAAGAACACTTCCAGTGCCCCAACGATGCCTGCCGCTCGGCATTCGATGCTGCGAATGTGCTGACAACCTTCAACGCCAAAAACGTGAATTACGTCCGCACCCCGCACTTCAAGAACATGCCCAGCACCCGGCACTTGGCGGATTGTCCTTATGTCAGTCTCAAGCCCTCGGCGTCTGGTATGGACGCGGACGGTGCGGAAACGGATGACAGTCGCGAGGAACATTTCCCGTCAGAATTGTTACTGACCCGGCGTCAGTATGTTCGTCAGCCGTCGAACCCAGCGGGCGCGGCGGATGAAGTTCGAGACATCCCGAAAACCGTTTCGCCGGACAATCCCTCAGAGCACCCTCCCCGCGATACGGCACCGGACAAGACCAGTGTCTTCGCCCACCCGGTGGAGTGCTTTGTGTCGAACTTCGAGGACAAGGAGCTGCTCAAGCGCATGCCGCTGAAGATTGGCGAGCACACGGCGCCGTACGGTTCTTTCTTCAAAAAAATCGAGTATCTGCAGGACAACAAGGGGCTGATTTACTGGGGCAAGATCAAGGAGATCAAGGATTACACCCAGAGCTTTCGCATCGATTTCGAGCATAAGGTCTGGTTCAAGCAGGCGGATGAGGCGAAGAAAAAGCCTTATTCGGTGAATGTTTACTTGAGCAAGAAGCTGATCGACAACTACCGCAAGCGCAAAGCGTTTCTGGAAGAGATCAAGCACGCCATCGAGAGCGGGAAGGATTTGTATTGCTTCTTTTATGGCGTAACGCCGGAGTTGAAGCAGGTGCCGAGCAAGAAAAACCCCGAGCAGACGTTCGGGGTGTTGAGTGCGAATATTGAGAACCTGGATCACTTCATTGTTCGGGAAGCGCCGGGGTTGGCCGATAAGTAACAGCGCTCAGTTCAGAGACATGCTGAGCATCACCAACACCAGCAAACCCACGTATACCCTCGCATGGATTCGATCCGGTATCCGCCCAATCCAGGGTGTGGCCAATCGAATTCCCACCAACGATCCCATCGTCAACACTCCAAACGCCAGCAGATCCACATAGCCGATAAACCACGGTCCCAGATCAAACTCAGCAAACCCCGCCATCGCCATATAAGTAACCGTCCCGGCCACCGCGACCGGCAAGCTCAACGGATTAGCCATGGATGTCGCCTGACTCATGCTCAACCCACAGCGCCGCAATAACGGCACGGTCATGACGCTGCCGCCCACGCCGAGAAACGTCGCGATAGCGCCAATGCCTACGCCGCCGCCAGACACTTGCGCCCTCCCCAATCGCCGTGGGATTTCGTTATGGGCGCGTGTAAGAAATCCCCGTCTCACCAGACAATCCACAATGGTTACGCCCAGGTACGCGATGAATGCATAGCGAATCACCTCGCCACTGACCCACACCGCAGCGACCGCTCCAACCACCGCGCCCAAACCAATGAACCCGCCTAATGGCCACAGGTAATGGCGAATGAGATTGCCGGCGCGGTGATGTTTGCCGGTGGCGACCAGCGCGTTGACGATCATCACGCAGGTCGACGTCGCAACGGCGATGTGCATTGCCGATCGGCCGATGAGGTCGTCGGCGCCATGGCTGACGGTGAGCAGGCGGTAGAGCAATGGCACGACGAGGAAGCCGCCGCCGAAGCCGAACAGCACCGCTGTGATGCCGGTCATGCAGCCGAAGAGTGTCAGCAGGAGATAGAACATGGCGGGTCGTCCGTTGGATAGGAGTGGTCGAAGATAGAGCGATGCGCCTTGGCCTGCTTCAGCAAGTCAGCCAATAATGTTCGCGTTTACGCCAACCGATGGAAGCCGCCCCGTGCGCAATGTTTCGATTGATCTGCTGGATGACACGCCTCGCAAAGTGGTGGCGATCGGGACGGATTATTCCCACGGTCATTTATTGCCTCGTCATAAACACCGGCGGGCGCAGTTGTTGTATGGCGCCACCGGGGTGATGCAGGTCAGCACGCATGACGGCAATTGGGTGGTGCCGCCTCAGCGGGCGGTGTGGATTCCGCCGGGGATGGCGCATGAGGTGCTGATGCTTGGGGTGAGTACGCGCAGCGTGTATATCGAACCGGCGGCGGTTGATCTGGGGGCTCGTTGCCAAGTGATCAGTGTGTCGCCGTTGATGCGGCATTTGTTGATGGAGGCGGTGGAGATCCCGCTGTTGTACGACGAGGCCGGGCGCGACGTTGCACTGATCGACTTGCTGCTACACGAACTGATGCGCAGCACTCACCTGCCGTTGCATATTCCGTTGCCTGTCGATGCGCGGTTGCTGGGGTTGTGTCAGGCGTTTCTGCGGCAGCCGAATGCTCACCAGTCGCCGCAGCAATGGGCCGATCAATTGCACATCAGCCTGCGGACGTTTAACCGGTTGTTTCGACAACAGACCGACCTGAGCTTCAGTCAATGGCGGCAGCGTGCCTGCGTGGTGCTGGCCCTGGCGCGGTTGGCGTCGGGCACTGCGGTAACGCGCATCGCGCTGGATTTCGGTTATGACAGCCCAGCGGCGTTCTCGACTATGTTTCGTCGTGTACTGGGGCAGCCACCGTCCGTCTGGATGGAAGCCGCGAAATAGCAAAAATCGAAAAATGAGTTTGATCCGGGCGCAAAACAACTGTACAAAAACACAGTACATTTTGAATCAGCACTCTCGAGCCCGGAGAACACCATGGCCTCTCATGCGATGAAAATCACCCTGGAACGTATCGCCCTCTTCCAATTCACCCCGGCCCACTGCGCCCAGGCCCGAGCGATGCTGGGTTGGAGTGTGGATGAGCTGGCTCGAGAATCCGCGGTTTCGGTAGAGGCCATCGAGCGGTTTGAGGCCAGGCGCGATGTGCTGGATGTCACTCGGCTGGCGTTGGCGTATTGCTTTGAAGCGCAGGGGTTGGTGTTTTTCCCGGGGTTCGCGCCGGGGCGCGGGATGAATGTGAAAGGGACTACGCCGAACCCGGTCGGGCGGGCGGATTATGCGATGGTTGAGTGAGGTGTCAGCGGATGATTGAAGTCGATGGAAGTGACAATCGCATTTATGAGGCGCTCGGTGATCCCGATGCGGGCGAGATGCGGGCCAAGTCTGAGTACGTTATGAAGATCGGGATACTGCTGGAAACCGGTCGGTTGGCCAAGCGTGAGGCGGCGCAAAAGCTCGGACTGTCTGAGGAGGAGTTGAATGACATGCTCCTTGGGAAATTTCGCGATTTCACCGTGGCAAAGATCTCGGAATATCTGAACCCGCTACTCGATGCGCGGAGCTAGTCTGGAGGTGGAACCCGGGCCGCTTCCTTCGGCCCGGCATTCAATCATCACGCGTTCTGCGCGATGACCTGATCGCGTTCACTTTCCGTCCCGAACCACCACGCACTCCCGCGTTGCGGATACATCACGTTGAACGCCTCGCCCATTTGCGGCGTGGTGATCGACACATTGCGCTCCCAGGCCAACGCCAGGATGCGGTCGAAGGGCTCGAACCAGGCGTGCATCGACAAGTCGAAAGTGCCGTTGTGAATGGGCAGTAACCAACGCCCTTTGAGGTCGATGTGCGCTTGCAGGGTTTGCTCGGGTTGCATGTGCACGTGCGGCCACTCGACGTTGTAGGCGCCGGTTTCCATCAGCGTCAGGTCGAACGGGCCGTGCTGTTCGCCGATACGTTTGAAACCGTCGAAATAGCCACTGTCGCCGCTGAAGAAGATCCGCGTGTCGCCGTCGATCATCACCCATGAGGCCCAGAGCGTGCTGTTGCCGTCGAACAAACCGCGCCCCGAAAAGTGTTGTGACGGGGTGGCGATGAACCGGATGCCGTCCACCTCGGTGCCCTGCCACCAATCGAGTTGGCGCACTTTGCTGGCATCGACACCCCACTTGATCAGCGTGTCGCCGACCCCCAGCGGAGTGAGGAAGTAGTTGGCCTTGTCCGCCAGTTTGAGCACCGCGTAATAATCGAGGTGGTCGTAGTGATCGTGGGACAGGATCACCGCTTCAATCGGTGGCAATTCGTCCAGGCTGATCGGCGGCTGGTGGAAGCGCTTTGGGCCGGCCCATTGCACCGGTGAAGCACGCTCGGCGAAGACCGGGTCGGTGATCCAGAATTTGTCCCGCAGTTCCAGCAGTACGGTGGAGTGGCCGAGGCGGTAGACGCTGTGGTTGGGTGCTGCAATCAATGCCGCCTGAGTCAGGGTTTGCACCGGCACCGGGGTTGCCGGGCGGGTGTTGCGCGGTTTGCGGAAGATCATGTTCCACATGATGCGTAGCGTTTTGCGAACACCTTCGCGTTGCACGGGGGCATGGTTTCGAAAGAGCCCTTCTGCCTGACGGGAAGCTTCAGGCGTAGGGGCGTTATCCGCTGGGGAAGTTGAAGTGGCCATGACTGAGTGACTCCAGAAAAACCGCAAGAGGGCAGTTCTTCACCGTGGGACGATAAATGGCCAAAGCACGCACGCATCAGCCGGAGATCTATTTTTCGCTGGCCATGATTAACCAAACATTACACTGCACAGTGTAGTTTCTAGGTTGCATCAAAGCGGATGGCAAGTAAACTACCAAGTGTAATTTTCCTCTGCCTCCTGCCGAAGCGAACTTATGACAGCTCCACAGCGCCTCACCGACCGAAAACGCGCAGCCATTATCCAAGCGGCGATTGTCGAATTCCGTGCCAACGGTTTCGACATCACCAGCATGGACAAGATTGCCGCCACTGCCGGCGTGTCGAAGCGCACGGTGTACAACCACTTCCCGAGCAAAGAAGAGTTGTTTGCCGAAATCCTCAATCAGTTATGGACGCGAGTACTGTCAGGACAGGAAACGGCCTATCGCCCTGACCTGCCCTTGCGCGATCAGATGCGCGTGATGCTGCAGGCAAAAATGCAGATGCTCGGCGATGACAATTTTCTCGACCTGGCGCGGGTGGCCATTGCCGCCACGATTCATTCCCCGGAACGTGCGCAGAACATGGTCGCCAGAATGGGCGAGCGTGAAGAAGACCTGACCGTGTGGATTCGCACAGCGCAGGCCGATGGACGATTGAAACCGGTCGACCCCGCGTTTGCTGCACAACAGATTCAGGGAATGCTCAAGTCCTTTGCGTTCTGGCCGCAGATTTCCATGGGGTTGCCGGGCCTGTCACCCGAGAGGCAGACCACCGTGGTGGAGTCGGCACTGGACATGTTCCTGGCCTGTTATCAGGTCTGCGAAAAATGACACGGTCCTGCCCTTCCCCTGCATGGCGCGGCGCTAAATAAAACTGCGCAATGTGTTTCAGAATGAAAATGACGCGGGGGCTATAGTGATCGTCAGTCCCCGCGCCATGCAGAGAGCATCATGACCACCCCAAACACTGACAAAAAACCCGTCGTCGATCATTTACGCTTCCATCGCGCTCACGCCCACCTCGCGCCCACCTTCGGCAACGACAAATTTGCCCTGCGCGCCGAAGCGTTCGCGCGGTTCTTTGGCACGCCGACTTTTCTCGGGGCGCAGACGCTGATCGTGGCGGTGTGGATATGCCTCAATATCTTTGGCGTGACCCATTTCGACGTCTACCCGTTCATCCTGCTCAACCTGGCATTCAGCCTGCAGGCTGCCTACGCCGCGCCGCTGATTCTGCTGGCCCAGACCCGTCAGGCGGCGCGGGACAAAGCGCAATCCGATGCCGATGCGCAACACCGTGAGGCCATCGCCGTGGCCAACAGCGAACGTCAGGCCGAAGCCGCAAAAAACAACGCGCAATTGTTGGAATTGCTCGAACAAAACACCCGGCTCACCGAGATGACCAAGACCCTCACCGAACGCATTGAAAACCTGACCTCGGAGATGCATCAGCACTTCGTGCGCAAAGAACCGCCCAAGGCTTAACGCGCTCAAGGCAATCGCAGCGCCCGCCCCAACTCATCAAACAGCGTCACCACCGAGCGCAATGCTCGGCAGTCCGGGCGGGTCAGCAACCAGAGCGCGGTGTCGTAACCGTGCAGAGGTGCGGTCAATGGCCGCAACGTGTCGCCGATCAAAAAATCCGGCAAAGCCGCAACCCCTAACCCGCACCGTACCAACTCGGTCACCGACAACATGCTGTTGCAGCGATAAGCCGGTGTGACACCGGGCAAGTGCTGACGCCGCCAGGCGACGGTGGGATGGTCGGGCAGGAAATCGTCGGGCGCAATCCAGGTCAGAGAAGCCAGGTCTTCAGGGTCGACCGACTTTAGATACCGCTCACTGGCACACACCCGGTAGGAAATATCTGCCAAACGTCGACCGACCAAATGCTCGGGCGGTGTACGCGTCAAGCGCAAAGCGATGTCTGCATCGCGACGGCTGAGGTTGGCGAAGTCGTTGGAGGTGCTCAACTCAATGCTCAACGCCGGGTAGGACGGCATGAATTGCGCCAGCGCCGGCAGCAACAAACCTTGCAGGACCGAATCGGTACAGGTCAGGCGCACGGTGCCGCTGATGACTTCCCCGCCCTGCTCCACACCAATTCGCGCCGCGTCCAACGCTTGTTCTGCGCGCTCGGCCTGCTCGGCCAGGGTTTGCGCGAGTGTGGTGGGCAGATACCCGGCACGGCTCTTTTCGAACAATTGTTGCCCCAATGCCGCTTCCAGTCGGCGGACGGCGCGAAACACCGTAGAAACGTCGACTTTCAACAAGCTCGATGCCCGGGCCAGAGAGCCGCCGCGCACCAGGGCGAGGATCAGGGCGAGGTCGGGATAGTCCAGCCGATAGTGCGTCGCTGCATTGATCACTTGGGATAACGCCAATATTGAGTGCGTGAACGCCAATCTATAGTGGGTGCCAGGAATCAACAAGCGTCGAGAGCCCTCGTGGAAACCCTCTTAATCCGCGTCGCCCTGATCGGTGACTACGACCCTCAAGTCACCGCCCACCAAGCCATACCCGTCGCCCTCGGCATGGTCGCCGAGCAGTTGAAGCTGAACGTGCAATTCCACTGGCTGGCCACCGACCAGATCAACCCCGACACACCGCTGCATGAGTTCGACGGCTTCTGGTGCGTGCCCGCCAGCCCTTACCGCAACATGGACGGCGCGTTACAGGCGATCCGGTTTGCCCGGGAGCAACAGCGACCGTTCCTCGGGACTTGCGGCGGGTTTCAACATGCCGTTTTGGAGTACGCCCGCCATGTGTTGGGTTGGGAAGATGCCGAACATGGCGAAACACATCCTGATGCCGCGCGGGCGCTTTTGACGCCGCTGACCTGTTCGCTGGTGGAAGCACAGGACAGCATTCAGTTGGTTGAAGGTTCGTTGATCGCCAACGCGTATGAAACGGCTGAAGTACGCGAAGGCTATCGCTGCCGCTTCGGTGTGAATCCTGTGTTCGAACGTGAACTCTTGATCCAGCAGCTTCACGCCGCTGGCCATGATTCCCAGGGGGATTTGCGGGCGGTTGAGCTCTTCGGTCATCCGTTTTTTGTCGCCACGCTGTTCCAGCCGGAACGTGCGGCGCTCAAAGGTACGATACCGCCGCTGGTCCGTGCCTTCATCGAGGCTTGCATGAGGCAGCAATCATGACGGCGCCTTACTACGCGGTCATTTTCACGTCTGTGCGCACCGAAGGCGATCAGGGATACGCCGAGGCCGCTGAGCGCATGCTGGAGCTCGTCCGTGAGCAACCGGGGTTTCTCGGTGTGGAATCGGCCCGGGGCGAAGACGGGCTCGGGATTACCGTTTCGTATTGGGCCAGTGAAGCGGCGATTCTGGCGTGGAAACATCATCCCGAGCACAGTGAGATTCGTGAGCGTGGGCGTTCGACATGGTATGCGGCGTGTCAGACGCGGGTGTGCAGGGTTGAGCGGGATTATCGGTTTCAGCTCTGAAAATTGCGGTGTCCTTTCGGCCGCCATCGCAGGCAAGCCAGCTCCCACAGGGGTTCTGCGTCGTACACAAAACCCCTGTGGGAGCGGGCTTGCCCGCGAAGAGGCCAGCCAAAGCACCGCAAATCTCAACCCCGCACAAGACTCCTGACCGCCACAATCTCCGGCACTTCCCGCCGCTGCATATACACCCGCAGCGGCTCGGTGATGTTGATCCGGTCATCAATATTCTGATCCAGCAACACCTGAATCAGCTCACGCTTAAGTGTCATGACCGGCCCCGGCGCCGGCGCCCAGACAAACTCGCTGACCGGAATAATGCCGTCATCGGCCACGTCCATGCCGAACGCGTCTTCGCTGAATCGAACGATGTAATGGCCAGACTTGCGATTGAGGCCGACGAAGCCGTTGAGTTGCTCGGCGGCCTGGCAGATGAGCTCGGAAGTGATGCGCATATAAACCTCACAAAAGGTCGTTAACGACCGGTGATCGATGGTTTACACGCAAGGAAAACAACACGGTTTTCCCTCTGCCGGGGAAATTGCCGTGGCCAAGAGTACTGCAAAGCAGCGCACACCGGCGCTGAAAAAATGGGCTTTCAACACGTTTATGTCGGTCTGGCGATAGCGCGAGGGGCGCTCAGTTGTTAAAAGAAACGTCTTTGAAAATATCTCTGCGAAAGGATCTCGACATGCCGGTTACCTTCACCAAAAGCGCCCTGCTGCTGAGCCTGATGCTCGGCCTCGGCCAGGCACAGGCCGCCAACGAACCCAGCCCGACCGCGCTGGCCAGCCGTTTGGGCATTCCGCACCCGGCGGTGATCGCCCACCGTGGCGCGTCGTTCGATGCACCCGAGTCCACCGCTGCCGCCTATAAACTGGCCCGCGACCTGGGTGCCGATTACCTGGAAATGGACCTGCAACGCAGCAAGGACGGCGTACTGTTTGCCCTGCACGACAACACCCTGCAGCGCACCACCGACGTCGCCACCCGGTTCCCAGATCGCAAGGACAGCCCGGCCAACGCGTTCACCATGGCCGAGCTGAAAACCCTCGACGCCGGCAGTTGGTTCAACACCGCTTACCCGGATCGCGCGCGTCCGTCCTACGTCGGGCTGAAAATTCTGACCCTGGACGAGATCATCGACATCGCCCAAGGCAACCCACTGCACAAGCCAGGCTTGTACATCGAGACCAAGGAGCCGAAGCAATTCCCCGGCATCGAGCGCGACCTGAAGGACAAGTTGCAGGACCGTGGCTGGCTGAGCCCGGCCGGTTCGAAACTGGCGAAAAGTGATCTGGCGGTCGGCCAGGGCAAAGGCAAGGTGGTGCTGCAAACCTTCGAGAAGAGCAGCCTTGAACTGCTGCAAAAAGAGATGCCGAAAGTGCCGAAGATCCTGCTGTTGTGGGTCGGCGAAGGCAGCATCGAGCCGAAATCCAAGGTGACGTTCGCCGACTCCGGCGACAAGGACAAAGCCACTTACTACGCCAGACAGGAACCGAAAGACAAAGCCGAATTCCAGCAATGGATCGAGTACGCCAAGGCCCAGGGCGCCATCGGCACCGGGCCTTCCGCTGCGCTGACTCAGGGTGGAGACCAGAGCTACTCGGACCTGGTGCAGCCGTGGATGAACCAGTTCACCCACGATCAAGGTATGTTGGTGCACGTGTACACCCTTGATGATGCGGTGGATTACCAGAAGGTGACAGACGCCGGGGTGGACGGGATCTTTACTAACCGCGCCAGTGAGTTGTTGAAATTTTACAAGCGGCCGGCGGCGGGGACGGTTGCGCAGTTGCTGCAGAATAATGGGTATTGATTCGGGACCGAGGTGCGGCTTTCTGAAATTAAGGATGAATTAAGTAGCCATCGCTAATCTGGCCCCACTTAAACGGAACAAACCAAGGAAAGAACTTCATGAAAACGTTGACTGCCCTGTTCACCGCCGCCGCCCTGACTTTCACTGCTGGCCTGGCCCAGGCTGACGTTCGCCCGGATCTGATCCCGGGACTACTCAAGGATGGCAGCATCATGGACATGCAAAAGCTCAATCAGGCCGCTCTCGCTGAGCATCCAGGCAGTACCGCCGCAAACATCACGGACACTGAACTTGAGCACACCGCCGCTGGCGCTTACGTCTATCAGGTTGAGCTACGCGATGCCAAAGGCGTCAAGTGGGAAGTCGATGTCGATGCCGCCACCGGCAAAGTCCTGAGCAACAAACAGGACAAGTAAACCCACTTGAAAGCCGCACGATTTTGCCGAATCGTGCGGCTTTTTTGTGTCCCGAATTCAGCGCGAGCCAACACGCCGCCGGCCCGCTAGAATCGGTCCACGGTATTCACGCAGGGATTGATCGATATGGGGCAAACAGCGGCAGCAGACATCGCCACGATCGGTCGGATCAGCGCGGTGCCGGCGATCCTTCAAGTGATTCACGAGCTGACGGGCCTGCGTTTCTGCGCGGTGGCGCGTGTGACGGAAAATTCCTGGATCGCTTGCGCCGTGCTTGACCGACTGAACTTCGGTTTACAGGTCGGCGGTGAGCTGGACGTGGTCTCGACACTGTGCCACGAAATTCGCCAGGCTCATCAGTCGGTGGTGATCGACAAGGCCAGTGAAGACCCGCTCTACCACAATCACCACACGCCTCGTCTTTATCAGTTCGAAAGCTACATCTCGGTGCCGGTCTTCCGCACCGACGGGCGCTTTTTCGGCACCCTCTGCGCGCTTGACCCCAACCCTGCGCCGCTCAAATCCAGCACGATCCAGAGCACCATGGAATCCTTTGCCCGGATGCTCGCGCTGCAAATCGAAGCCGAAGAAAACCAGCAGCACACCGAAGCGGCGCTCAAGCAGGAACGTGAAACCTCGACGCTGCGCGAACAGTTCATCGCCGTGCTCGGCCATGATCTGCGCAACCCTCTGTTCGCCATCAGTGCCGGCGCCGAAATGCTCCTGCGCAAACTGCCTGAGCCGGCCAATCAGCAACGGGCCCGGCACATCCTCACCAGTGCCCGACGCGCCACCCGACTGGTCGATGACGTGCTGGACTTCGCTCGCGGCTCCTTTGGCCATGGCATTCCGGTGAACATCGAACCCTGCGCGGATCTGGATGCGGTTTTACGGCATGTAATTTCCGAGGTGCAGAGTGTTCACCCGGACCGGGTCATAACATCTTCCATCGGCGATGTGCGCAACGTCCCGTGCGACCGCGAACGCGTCGCCCAGCTGCTGTCGAATCTGGTGGCGAACGCGGTAACTCACGGCGATCCCCAAGGTCCGATCGAGGTCAATGCGCAGATCAAGGACGAACATTTCGTACTGAGCGTAAACAATCACGGGCTGATTGCCGAAGACGCATTGGCGTACCTGTTCCGCCCCTACTCGCGACCGGCCAGCGACACACCGCAGACTGGCCTCGGGTTGGGCTTGTACATTGCCAGTCAGATTGCCCAGTCCCACGGAGGAAAACTGGACGTGGTCTCGACCGCGCTACAGGGCACGACGTTTACATTCAGCCTGCCTGTACAGGCTTAAGCGCTGGTACTGACCAGCGAACCCGACGTACTAGAATCGGAATCCTGCAACGCCTGCAACAACGCCGCCGTCGCCGTCTGCAACGAACCCGACGTGGTCGCAATCTGTGACTGAGCGGCTGCCACATCAACCGCTTTCGCGTCGGCGTCTTCCTGTTTCGCCTGGACCGCTTGCAGTTGCTGCTGTTGTTCCTGCATCTGCTTTTGCAATTTGGCGATTTGCTCGCGCAAGGTTTTCACCGCTTCGGGTTCTTCACTGCTGCTGGAACTTCTGTCGCTCGACGCGGGGGCGCCACCGGCGGCCACTTTGGTGTCGTCGGAAGGCGTGGCGGTGACGGAGGTATCTGCGCCGGGATCGCTGATCGAGGTTTTGCTGGTGGAGGGGGTGAGAGTCTGGTTGATCGAGACAGAGGTGATGCTGACCATGGGATTTATCCACTGTGGGTTTTGGGTATCTCCCTCATCGACATGGTTTGACCACAATTGAGATCGGCTGAGTACCGACTCGGCAAGCGAGGCGGTACACAGCCATCGGCGTTACGCGCTCAAACGCGCCGTCACGTCATTCAACTGCGAGGACAACCCGTGCAGGTTGTGGCTCGCCGCTTCGGTGCGTTGCACGTTGTCCAGATTGGTACTGGCGATGCTGGTGATCTCGGTGAGGTTGCGCGAGATGTCCTCGGCGACCGAGGTTTGCTCTTCGGCAGCGGTGGCAATCTGGCGGTTCATGTCGCGAATCGCTTCGACGGCCTGGGTGATCCGCTCCAGCATCGCACCGGCCTCGGTCACTTGCTGGACGCTTTCTTCACTGCGTGACTGCCCGCTTTCAATCGCCTGCGCCGCGTCCACTGCGCCGGTTTGCACGGTCAGGATGATCTGGTTGATCTCAATGATCGAGGCCGCGGTGCGCTGGGCCAGGCTGCGCACTTCATCGGCGACCACCGCAAAACCGCGTCCGGCTTCACCGGCACGGGCCGCTTCGATGGCGGCGTTGAGCGCCAGCAGATTGGTCTGTTCGGCGATGCCGCGAATCACCTCCAGCACCTTGCCGATGCGGCCGCTGTCGGTTTCAAGCTGACGAATGACCGTGGCGGTGTTGGCGATTTCACCGCGCATCTGGGTGATGGTGTGGATGGTGCCCTGCATGACTTTTTCGCCCTGCTGCGCGGACTGATCCGCGTCGTCGGCAGCGCGCGCGGCGTCGGCGGCGTGACGGGCAACCTCTTGCGCGGTGGCCGACATTTCGTTCATCGCCGTGGCCACTTGATCGGTGCGGTTGAACTGTTCGTTGGTGCCACCGGCCATCAGCGTAGCGATGGAGTTCAGTTCGCCACTGGCACTGTCCAGATCCTTGGCGCTGCGCTGCAAATGGCTGAAGGTTTCGGCGAGGAAATCGCGCAGGGTATTGGCGGCGACCGCCAGTTTGCCCAGCTCATCCTGACGGGTGCTGGCCACGCGGTCGGAGAATTTGCCCTGGCTGAGTTGCGCGACGTATTCGATCAGTTTGCGAATCGGTTCGACCAGGTTGCGGTTGACCAGCCACAGGCTCAACAGCCCGATCAGCAAGCCCGAGGCAAGCATCACGATGATCCCGAGCAATATGGTGCGGTCGGCGTCGGCACTGATCAGCTTCGATTCCTCGGCGCCCTGCTTGCGCAGCTCAACGACCAGTTCGCTCATCTGATCACTGGCCGCACGGTCCACCCCTTTCACAGCGGTGTCGCCAGCAGTCGGGTCGGCACCGGCAGCGACGTAGGCATCACGACCCTTCTGGTAAGCGGCGCCGAGCATGCGGTGTTCATCACGCAGGCGTTCGATGCGGGTCTTGAGTTGCGGCTCCATGCCTTTCTGCCCGGCCAGTTCACCGAGGATGCTTTGCACATCGCGCTGGCGGTCTTCGAATTGCTTCCAGTGTTTGTCCAGGTCCGCCGGTTGCTTGCCGCGCAGCAGGACGTTTTTCCATTCCTGAACCTGCACCTTGAATTGCAGGTTGGCTTCATCGATCAACTGGGACGTGTGCAGCGGGCCATCGATCAGATTCGCGTAACTCTGAACACCGCTGGACAGGAAATGAAAGCAAGCCAGTGCGATCAGCAACATCGCCAGCAGGCTGCCGCTCAACAAGGCGAGGATTTGTGCTCTCAGGGATTTTTGCAGCATCGAGTGATACTCATGACAGGGGTGAGACACGCCGTGACAGGGCGTGAAAGGTGTCCGGACATCCCTGTCTGCGGCCTGGCTCGTGGCCAAAGGCGCGCACGTTAACGTTAGCGAGATCGGCGTGCCAGAGCCGTTCTTTAATCAAATCCGACCATCGGTATGGCCACTATTTAGCCTTCATTGACCTGTCACATAACTGTCAAAAATCATTGCGATGATGCCGCTCAAGTGAACCTGTAAAACCCGCGACAGGCGACGCCCTTGCGAGCACTCATGAACCACAGCATCGACCAAAGCCATCGCGACACCGATCTGTTCGGCCTGCTCTACGGGTTTAGTTTTCGCCCTGGTGAACGCGGTCGCGAGATCGATTCGGCCAAGGCGCTGCAATGCCTGCAACAACCCGACGACAGCGAAGAATTCCTCTGGCTGCACCTGAACCTGGCGCACGCCGCGTGCGAGCGCTGGATGAAAAGCCATCTGGAGTTGCCCGACGAGTTTTTCGAAGCGCTGCACGAAGGTTCGCGCTCGACGCGTATCGAGCACGTGGATTCGGCCTTGTTGGCGGTGGTCAACGATGTGGTGTTCAACCTCAGCAGCATGGTCTCCTCGGATGTTTCGACGCTGTGGGTATGCGCCCGCAGTCGGCTGATCATCAGCGCGCGCCTGCAACCGCTGCACTCGGTGGACAAGTTGCGCTCGTCGGTGAAGGCCGGTGAGTGTTTTCGTTCGCCACTGGAACTGCTCGTGCATCTGCTGCGCGATCAGGGCGAGGTGCTGACGCAAATCGTGCGCAAGACCAGCCAGAGTGTCGATCAGATCGAAGATGAACTGTTGTCGTCGCGGCTGTCGACCAACCGCGCTGAACTGGGCGCCAACCGCCGGGTGCTGGTGCGCCTGCAACGCCTGCTGGCGCTGGAGCCGGGGTCGTTGCTGCGCTTGCTCAATCGACCGCCGCAATGGCTGCAGAAGGAGGACGTCAAGGAGCTGCGCAAGTCCACCGAGGAGTTTGCGCTGATCATCAACGACCTCACGGCCCTGGGGGAGCGGATCAAGCTGCTGCAGGAAGAAATCGCCGCCAACCTCAACGAACAGAGCAACCGCACGCTGTTTACGCTGACGGTGGTGACGGTGCTGGCGTTGCCGATCAACATCATTGCCGGTTTCTTTGGCATGAACGTCGGCGGTATTCCTCTGTCCGGCGATCCCGAAGGGTTCTGGATCCTGGTGGCACTGGTCGCAACCTTTACCGTGCTGGCCGGACGCTGGGCGTTTCGCAAGCGCCAGGATTATTGAAGACACCGCAAATCCTGTGGGAGTTATTCGACCTCCTGGTGCACTTCAGATCAGCGGACTACAAAAACCCCAACCCCTGACCTGAAGCAGTCTCTCTGTAACAATTAGCAACGACTATCACTGACACACCTCCCTCATCAGGATTGTCCGTTATGGCTACGCCTTCCTACCCCGCTGATACTCCGGCCTCCACTGCCCGTAGCGCCAAGCCCCAACTCGATAAAAAGCCCAGCCTGTTCACCCTGGTGGTGTTTTTCGGCGTGCTGGCCAGCGGGCTGCTGTTCACCGCTTACAGCCTGATGCACGACATGCACGAACTCGGCACGGTGGTGACCACCTGGACCCCGTTTCTGCTGTTGGGCGTAGCGTTGCTGATCGCGCTGGGCTTTGAATTCGTCAACGGTTTCCACGACACCGCCAACGCTGTGGCCACGGTGATTTACACCAACTCGATGCCGCCGAACTTTGCGGTGGCGTGGTCCGGGTTCTTCAACTTCCTCGGTGTGCTGCTGTCGAGTGGTGCGGTGGCGTTCGGCATTATTGCCCTGCTGCCGGTGGAACTGATTCTGCAGGTCGGCTCGTCCGCCGGTTTCGCGATGATCTTCGCCCTGCTGATCGCCGCGATCCTGTGGAACCTCGGCACCTGGTGGCTAGGCTTGCCGGCCTCTTCGTCGCACACGTTGATCGGGTCGATCATCGGCGTCGGCGTGGCCAATGCCCTGATGCACGGTCACGACGGCACCAGTGGCGTGGATTGGGCGCAGGCGACCAAGATCGGCTATGCGTTGCTGTTGTCGCCGCTGGTCGGCTTCGGCTTTGCCGCGCTGTTGCTGCTGGCCTTGCGTGCATTCGTCAAGAACCGCGCGCTGTACAAGGCGCCGGTCGGCAACACGCCACCGCCATGGTGGATTCGCGGCATGTTGATTGTGACCTGCACCGGTGTCTCGTTCGCCCACGGTTCCAACGATGGCCAGAAAGGCATGGGCCTGATCATGTTGATTCTGGTCGGCACGCTGCCCATGGCTTACGCGCTGAACCGCACCATGCCGGCCGATCAGGCGCTGCAATTCGCGGCCGTGGCTGAAGTCACCCAGCAAGCGCTGGTCAAAAGCGCGCCGATGTCGGCCCCGGCCGACCCGCGCCCGGTACTCTCCGAATACGTGCGCAGCAAGGAAGCCACGCCGCAACTGGTCCCGGCGCTCGCCGCCCTCACCGGCAGCATCGGCGCGCAGGTCAAGGGTTACGGCTCGCTGTCCAAAGTGCCGGCCGAGGCCGTGGGCAACGTGCGAAACGACATGTACCTGACCAGCGAAACCATTCGCCTGATGGACAAGAACAAGGTCGGTAACTTCGACGCCGACACCCGCGGCAAGCTGCAATTGTTCAAGCAGCAGATCGACAACTCGACGCGCTTCATTCCATTGTGGGTGAAGATCGCGGTGGCGATTGCGCTCGGCCTGGGCACCATGGTGGGCTGGAAGCGCATCGTCGTGACGGTCGGGGAAAAGATCGGCAAGACGCACCTGACCTACGCCCAGGGCGCCTCGGCGGAAACCGTGGCGATGCTGACGATTGGCGCGGCGGATATGTTCGGCCTGCCGGTGTCGACCACCCATGTGTTGTCGTCGGGCGTGGCCGGGAGCATGGTCGCCAACGGGGGCGGTTTACAGATGAAGACCATCCGCAACCTGCTGATGGCCTGGGTGCTGACCTTGCCCGCCGCGATCCTGTTATCAGGCAGCCTGTACTGGTTGTTCACCCAACTGTTCTGACCTACTCAAGACCCTGTGGGAGCGGGCCGGCTCGCGAAGGCGGAATGTCAGCTGCATGTGTATCGGCTGACAGCCCTCTTCGCGAACAGGCTCGCTCCCACAGGTTTTTTATCGCCTATGAAAAGCATTTCGTCGCAAATACGGGCGATTACACATTTATTGATCTACTACCCGCCAGTTGGCACTTCAGTTTGCTAACGTGTTGCCGATTCTTAAGAGACTCGATGTATTCAGGAGTGGGATCGTGAATCTGTATATCAATCAGCTTCAGCAAAAAGCTGACTTCAAAGAAGCCATCTACGCCGGCGACATCTTCCTGAACACTCAGCTGCGCGCGGCCAAAGAGCTGTGTGCGTTCGCTCAGGAAAGCATCACCGCCGCTTTCGACGGTGAGACCAACCATCAGGCCCTGCACACGCTGATGCCGGTGGAAGAATTCGTGGTGTTGGTAACGCGTCTCAAGGGCCAGTTCACCAACAGCCAGCGCGCCAAGGACCTGATCCTGTCGTTTATCGATGAGATCGGCGTCGACCCGCGCGAGTATATTTTCGACGTGCCGCGCATTCGCGTGGTGCCGAACTATGACTACCTGCACGCTGGCGTCAGCTACGCCTACAAGCCGCACCGCGACACGTGGTACGGCAGCGTCGATTGCCAGATCAACACCTGGATGCCGGTGCACACCATTCGCCCCGACCAGACCATGATGATCAACGCCGGTTACTTCGACGTGCCGGTGAAGAACACCTCCAGCGAATGGAGCCTCAACGACTGGATCAGCAACCAGCGGCACAAGGCCAAGGACAACCTCAAGGAGGAAGTCCGCGTGCACCCGGTGCCACTGGAGGCGATCAATACCGCCTCTGAAGTGCGCATCGCCGGCAACACCGGTGAGATGCTGATTTTCTCCGGCTCGCACCTGCACGGCACAGTCGCCAATCACACCGATCAAACCCGCTTCAGCGTGGATTTCCGCCTGATGCACCTCGATGACCTCAAGCACAAGCGTGGCGCCATCAACGTCGACAGCGCCTGCCCTGACGTCGGCGCCGGTTTCAAAGACTATTTCCACGCCCACGACTTTTCGAATTTCCAAGGAATCCAGCAATGACCAAGCGTCGCATCACGCCTGCCGAGGCCCAGTACAACGAAACCCGTGCCAACGTTCTGAAACGGGTCGATGCCGAGTACGTGGCCGACGCCCCGTTCGTGTTCGCCAACCGCATCGGCGTGACCGCTGCCCTGTCGCGCATGGAACTGTTCAAGAAAGTCGCTGAAGTACCGGGCGCGATCATCGAGTGCGGCGTGTACAAGGGCAACTCGCTGATGCTGTACATGCACTTGTCGATGATCCTGGAACCGTACGCAATCAACCGTTCGATCGTTGGCTTCGACACCTTCGAAGGCTTCCAGAGCATCGACAAGAAAGAAGACCCGGCCGACGTCAACGAGACCATGTTCTCCGACACCGACCAGTCGCTGATCCAGGACATGATCGACGCCAACGACTTGCTGCGCCCGGTCAACCGCATCCCGCGTTGCGAGCTGGTCAAGGGTGACATCGTCAAGACTGTGCCGGAGTGGGTGAAGAGCCGTCCTGACCTGGTCGTGGCCATGCTGATCCTCGACACCGACCTGTACGAATCGACCAAAGTCGCGCTGGAAACCTTCCTGCCGTACATGCCAAAAGGTGCGATCGTGGTCCTGGACGAAGTGGCTTACCGCAACTTCCCGGGCGAAACCAAAGCCCTGCGCGAAGTGCTGGACCTAAACAAGATCGAGCTGAAGCGTTTGCCGTTTGATTCGTGCGTGGGCTACTTCCACGTCTAACGCATAACCCTGTATGAGCGAGCCTGCTGGCGATGAGGCCATAACATTCAACATCACCGTTGACTGAACCACCGCTATCGCGAGCAGGCTCACTCCTGCACATAATCTCCTTCAGGTTATGCGTTTTGCGCTTCAGGTTGTGGACTGGATCACCCAGCCAGTCCATAAACCCTCTGACCCGCAACGGTAAATGCCGTTGCCGGGGATGGGGCAGCGACCACTGCTCACCGTCCACTGCATACACTCCCCCTCCGACAGCGTTATTCATCCTTCACAAACGCTGCGCGTCACCATCCGCTCCCGCACCACGTCGTACGCCCAATGGTAAATATAGGTGTAGGGCAGGAAGAACAGCAGCACGCCGATGTCGAGCAGGAACGCTTCCCACAGGCCAATCTTCAGCCACCAGGCAATCAGCGGCACACCGAAGGCAACCAGACCGCCTTCAAACAGCAGCGCATGGATCACCCGGACCCACGCGGTATGAGCCCTTTTGTAGTGCTTGAGCACACGATCAAACAGCCCGTTGAAGACCACGTTCCAGGCCAGGGCCAGGGCCGCAACGAACAGGGTGACCATGCCCATGTCGATCAGCGGTTTGTTCATGATCCCGGCCAGCAACGGGGTGCAGATCAGGATGGCCAGCAGTTCGAAACCAACGGCCTGGAAAATACGTTCAGTGATGGATTTGTTGGCGCTCATGGCCCGACTCCTCTGAGTGACTGTGGTTGCCATGATCCTTCATCGCACCGATACTTCATAACCAATAACCATCGATCAAGGCGATAGTTCATGGCCTCTCACGAAGTGCTGCTGGCGTTTGTCCAGGCGGCGACCCAAGGCTCGTTTTCCGCGGCGGCGCGCAAACTGGGGCGCAGCCAGTCGACCATCAGTGCGGCGGTGGCCAGTCTGGAAACCGATTTGAACCTGGTGCTGTTCGATCGCAGCAGCCGCAAACCCAGCCTGACCCCGGCCGGGCACGTGATGCTGCAACGGGCCGAGGAGATCCTGGCTGCCACGAGCCGGCTGGAAATGACCGCCAGCCAGTTGTCACAAGGCGTCGAGCCGAAGCTCACCGTGGCGATTTCAGACACTTATCAATCCGATCGCTTCGAAGCGGCGCTGGGTGCGTTTGAGCAGCGTTATCCGGACCTGGAGTTTGAGTGCCTGATTGCCGAGTGCGATGACTTGATTGCGCTGGTGCAACGGGGTCGGGCGCACGTGGCGTTCGCCGAAATGCAGGACAGCTATCCGCCGGATCTGGTGAGTTCGACGGTTGAAGAGCGTACGGAAATTGCGCTGTTCGTCTCCCCGACGCATCCGTTGGCGGCGCTCGATCATATCGATCAGGACGTGCTGCGACAGCACCGGGAATTGCGTTTGGCAACCATCGTCAATCCGTATGAGAGCCGGGCGAAGGGTCGTGTGTGGTCGGCGCCGAGTTATTTGATGTTGCTGGAAATGGCTCAGGGCGGATTTGGCTGGGCGCCATTGCCGCGGTGGTTGGTGGAGCGGTTTGGGCCGGGTTCGTTGCAGGAGCTCAACGTGCGCGGCTGGCCGAAACCGGTGTTTGTCGATGCGCTGTGGTCGCGCCATCATCCGCCTGGGCCGGCCGGGAGCTGGTTGTTGACCAAGATGCTGGAATAGCGGTGCCCCTATCGCGAGCAGGCTCACTCCTACATGGGTTCTATGTGATGGCGAAGATCACCTGCAGGAGTGAGCCTGCTCGCGATGAGGCCCTCAGATCACCTCACTTCAACGCCTTGATCCGCGCCTCGAGAAACCGCCGCTCCGGCACTTGCCGGGTTAATTCCAGCGCTCGCTCATACGCCGCCCGCGCTGCCTCCACCCTTCCCAACTGCCGACAAAACTCCGCCCGCGCCGAATGCGCCAAGTGGTAATCCAGCAGTTCGCCCCGATCCAGAATCGCTTCAACCAGGGTCAGTCCCGCCAACGGTCCATCGCGCCTGGAGATGGCTGCCGCCCGGTTCAACTCAATTACCGGCGACGGCATCCCCTGCAACAGCAAGTCATACAGACCGACAATTTGCAGCCAGTCGGTGTCTTGCGGCGTCGGCGCCTCGGCGTGCACCGCTGCAATGGCCGCTTGCAGGCAATAAGGCCCGAAACGCCGCTGGGTCAACGCCTGTTCGACCAAGGCGCATCCCTCGGCAATCATCCCGGCGTCCCACAATGAACGGTCCTGCTCATCCAGCAAGATCAACTCGCCGGTCGCCGACGTCCTCGCATGGCGCCGTGACTCGTGCAGCAACATCATCGCCAGCAAGCCCATGACCTCCGGCTCCGGCAGCAACTGCAGCAACAACCTCCCCAGCCGGATCGCCTCGCGTGTCAGGTCTTCGCGTGTCACTTCAGCACCGATGGACGCCGAGTACCCCTCGTTGAACACCAGGTAAATCACCCGCAGCACGCTGTCGAGGCGCTCGGGCAGTTCCGCCAGCGTCGGCACTTGATATGGAATGTTTGCATCACGGATTTTCGCCTTCGCCCGCACGATGCGCTGGGCAATGGTGGCAGGCGCCGACAGGAACGCCCGGGCAATTTCCTCTGTCGTCAGGTCGCAGACTTCGCGCAAGGTCAGTGGCACTTGGGCGTCGCAGGCAAGTGCCGGATGGCAGCAGGTGAAGATCAGGCGCAAGCGATCGTCTTCCACGTCTTCGTCACTCCAGTCGGCCTGCTCCAGCGCCTCCAGCTGCGCGATCAGCATTGGCTGCGAGGCAATAAAACGTGCGCGCCGACGCAAGGCATCGATGGCCTTGAAGCGCCCGGCGGACACCAGCCAGGCGCGCGGATTGTCCGGCACGCCGTCCCGCTGCCAGCGTTCGACCGCGATGAAAAAGGCCTCGTGCAACGCCTCTTCGGCGAGGTCAAAATCGCCGAGCAAGCGAATCAGCGTCGCCAGAATCCGCCGCGAGTCTTCGCGGTAAACCTGCTCGACCCGGGCCTGCACCGCCTCGCCAGGCATCAGTCCGGCATGCCTTCAGTTACCAGCGTTTCCAGGCGATCAAGACTTTGCCCCCAGCCGTCATGAAAGCCCATGTCTTCGTGGGCCTTGTGATCCTCTTTTGACCAATGCATGGCGCGCGCGGTGTAGAGGGTTTTGCCGTCCCGCTCCTCGAGCGTCACTTCGGCCGCCATGAACGGTTTGCCTGAGGGAATCCAGCCGGGGACAAACGCGTCGGTAAATACCAGTCGCTCAGGGGCGACGATCTCCAGAAACACGCCCATGGTCGGGTATTCGCTGCCGTCCGGTGCGCGCATCAGGGTGCGAAACTGGCCGCCGACCCACAGGTCCATTTCGCACTCCGGCGTGGTCATGCCGTGCGGCCCCCACCACTGGGCGAGCAAGGCCGGCTCGGTCCAGGCGCGGAAGATCTTCTGGCGTGGTGCGTCGATCAGGCGACTGATGGATAACTCGAACTCGGCCGATTTTTTTTCAGCTGATTGCGGGCTCATGCACAACTCCTTTTTGGTTGTTGTTATTCAAGGATTCAACTGACGAACGGGACGCACCTCGACGCAGCCGACCCGGGCCGCCGGGATGTTGCCAGCGACCTGGAGCGCTTCATTGAGGTCTTTGGCATCGATCAGGTAGAAGCCGGCCAACTGCTCCTTGGTTTCGGCGAACGGACCGTCAGTGATCGACATCTTGCCGTTACGCATGCGCACGGTGGTGGCGGTCTGCACCGACTCCAGCGCCTCGGCCGCGAGCATCCGGCCGCCACTCTGGATTGATTCGGCATAGGCCATGCACTCGGCGTCGTTCGGGCTCTCGGGCAGCGAGTGCAAGGTGTGCTCGTTGCTGTAGACCAGGCATAGGTATTTCATGTGGCTCTCCTGAATCGAACGGATCAACTATGGCTGCAGATTGACGCGTTGGCGAAATTCCCGACGATCAGGGCTCCAGATTGAAACACGCAGCGCCACTGACCATGTCGAACGGGGCCGACCAGTGTTCGTGGACAATCCGCCATTGCCCGGCGTCGCGACGGTAGCAGGCCGTCACGCGCATCCAGCAGGCCTGGGTTTCGCCCTTGTCGTTGGTGCCGCCGCAATGGGCCAGCCAATGGGCGAAGGCGATGTGCTCGTCCGCCACGATGTTCATGTGGTCGAAGTCGAATTTATGCGGGCCCTGGCACATTTCCATGCAGTCCAGCCAATGCGCGCGGTAGGCGGCCTTACCGCGAAATTGCAAGGCCTTGACCGCGTCGTAGGAGACGATGTCCTCGGCGTACAGGGCCATGATTCTGTCGACATCTTTGGAGATGACGGCCTGGCGATAAGTGTCGATCAGGGTCTGGATTTCGTGGGTCGCGCTCATGGTGGTTCTCCGTGGTTTTTGTGGTGAAGACACCCTTAGTCGTTCGGCCAAAAGCCAAATCGACAGTCGAAATAAAAATAATCCATCGGCGCAAACTCGCTAGAATCCGAGGCTCATTCGTGTTGGGAAAAGGACACTCCAGTGACAACCCGTCTCGTGCCTTACGAAAGCCTGAACGCGCGCCAGCGCCAGCAGGTCGAGGCCATCGAAGTTCACCAGGAACAAATCAGGTTCAGCGGCGACATTCATGGTGCGTTGCACACCTTGCTGTCCAAACCCGGCCCCGGCGTCAAAGGATTTGCGCTGTTGGTCGAGGACGCTCCGGTGGCCTTCCTGCTGCTCAAGCGTCCGCCCGTGTTACCGGCCTGGGCGGATGAACACAGCGCCACCCTGCATGCGCTGCAAGTCGATCAGCATGCTCAAGGTAAAGGGTATGGCAAAGCGTGCCTGCAAGCGCTACCCAAGGTGGCGCGCCAGGCATTTCCGGAAATAAAGGGGCTGGAATTGTCGGTGGATGCGGACAATGAGTCTGCGATCGCGCTGTATGCGAAGTTCGGCTGGGTGGATAGCGGCGAGGCCTACAGGGGCCGAATTGGGTATGAGCGGCGAATGGGGCTGGTTTTCTGAATCTCTACTGACCCAACACCAAACAAATGTGGGAGCGAGCAAGCCCGCTCCCACAAGGGATATTCGGTAGATTTATAAGTCGAGCACCATCTCATGCCACGCCATCCCGCCATGGTCCGAGGCCGACGGTTTGACATAGGCAAAACCAAACCCGGCATACAGCGGAATATGCCGCTCCTTGCACATCAGGTGAATCTGGGTTTTGCCCAAACCGCGCATCCGCTCAATGAACTCGCCCATCAATCGCTTCGCCAACCCCAGCCCCTGATAGTCCGGGTGCACCACCACCGACATGATCACCACATGCGGGCCGTCCGGGTCGTGGCCGATCAGTTCCTTGAACGCTTCGTCCGACATTTCCACCTGAAACGCTGCACCGGAATTGATGAAACCGGCTACCACGCCATCCACCTCGGCCACGATAAAACCCTCGGGCCAAGTGGCGATGCGGGTGGCGATTTTCTCGCGGGTGGCCGCCTCGTCACCTTCGTAGGCAACAGTTTCGATGGCGTAGCAGCGGTCCAGGTCAGTGGCAGTGACGTTGCGGATAAGGGTGTTCATGGCGGCTCGGAATCAGCGTGGAAAAGGCTGCAAATCATAGTTGAATAAGGTGTTCATATCGATCACCGCCGGCGCCGTAAAGCCTGCGTATAGGCGCTTTCATTGCTCGAAGGTTCGGATTATTGATGGAGCCGGTCTCAGGACATCAATAGGGGAACACACCATGAGCAGCGTTCAGATCGGTCTTCTTATGTTGTTGGGCATCAGCACGTTTGGCTTCGTCACCTTGTCGATCGACCTGATGCGGACGCGGCGGATGAAGCAGGGTAAGTAACCGTCGAGAGGCGGAATTGCCGCCCGCCTCTCGCGGTGTTCACGGCTTGTCCGGCTTGATCGGCAGCCAGATTTCCAGCACGCCAGTGTTGAGCTTCGGGTTGAAGTCTTCGCTGTAGCGCTCGAACTCCGGGGCGTCCGCCGCTTCTTTACCGGACTGCGGCAACCAGGTTTTCCAAATGTACTGAAAGGTCTTAGGCAAGGTGTCCAGCGCCCCATTGTGCTCGAATACCGCGTAATACTGAGGTTGAACCTCGACCCAGCGGTACTTATCCGGCAGGTCGTCGAGCTTGTCGATCTCGACGCCGGCGATGTATTCGAATCCGCCTTTGCCGTCCGGATTGCAGCAGATGCCGTAGGTCACTTCGCTTTTTTGACCGGCAATCTTGCCAATCTCGGGAATGAACTTCTCCCAGAGATCGGGAATTTTCTTCGAGGTTTCATGGGTAAATCGCCCCCCATACCCTGCAATGAGCAGGAAGTGCCCGTGTACGAAGCGGGGCTCGGCCGGTTTTACGCCTGTTTGCTCATCCATGGCTCAACTCCTGAGGCTTAAAATGGGTTCGGCTGGGAGTATAGAAGCCAAACCCGATTCGCCCAGTTACAGGGCGTGCAATTGTTCCACCGCTGACGCACCGATAAACTCGTTGTAACCCGATAGGATCACGTAGACCGCGAAATAGCAGAAGATCGCCGCCGATGCCATGTACGAGTAGCGCAGCAGTTTGTCGCCCAGCAACTTGCCGCCGTGGCTCGCGGCAAAGCACAAACCCGCGCTCCAGAGCAGACCGGCACAGAGGAAACCACCGAGAAACAGCGCCGAGCTCAGCGCACCACCGCCACCGGAACGGGCGATCAAGGTGCCGCCCACCGCGGCAAACCAAAGGATGGCACTGGGCGAGGACATGGCGAGGAAGATCCCGCGGAAAAACTCTTTGCGATGGGAGTTCTGCGCCACCTCTTCGGTCTGCGCCAATGCCGCTTCGTGGTGAACCGCCGAATAAATCATCTTCGCCGCGAAATAGATCAGCAACGCCGAACCACCGATCCACAGCACCCAGCGCACGCTTTCGTATTGCAGCAAAACGGTCATGCCCGCCAGCGCCAGCACGGCGTAGATCAGGTCGCCGACACAGGTCCCCAACCCCAACGCAAAACCCTGAAAATAGCCGCGTTGCATGGCCAGGGTGATCATCGCAATGTTGGCCACGCCGATATCCAGGCACAACGATAGGCTCAGCAAGAAGCCGCTGCTAAATTCCATCAACCGATTTCCTTCGGAAAAATTTGTTTACACACTTGCTGGACAGTGTGCCACGACTGCCCTTATCTTCCGCAACAGGCCACCGCAGTGGCCAGCGTCGCTCGGACGGTTCCGGGCGCTCACGTTACCCGAGGCAATAATGGCTAACCCAGGTTCGCCGCGCCGCTTTGCGCGCATAGATCGACTCCCCCCTTACGTATTCAACATCACTGCCGAGCTGAAGATGGCCGCCCGTCGTCGTGGCGAAGACATCATCGACTTCAGCATGGGCAACCCTGATGGCCCGACCCCGCCGCACATCGTCGAAAAACTGGTAACTGTCGCCCAGCGCGAAGACACCCACGGCTACTCGACGTCCAAAGGCATTCCGCGCCTGCGCCGGGCGATTTCCAATTGGTACAAGGATCGCTACGAGGTCGACATCGACCCGGAAACCGAAGCCATTGTCACCATCGGTTCCAAGGAAGGCCTGGCGCATTTGATGCTGGCCACCCTGGATCAGGGCGATACCGTGCTGGTGCCCAACCCGAGTTATCCGATTCACATCTACGGTGCCGTGATTGCCGGCGCCCAGGTGCGTTCGGTGCCGCTGATTCCGGGCGTGGACTTTTTTGCCGAACTGGAACGGGCGATTCGTGGCTCGATCCCGAAACCGAAAATGATGATTCTCGGCTTCCCGTCCAACCCGACCGCGCAATGCGTGGAGCTGGACTTCTTCGAACGGGTGATCGCCCTCGCCAAGCAATACGACGTCCTGGTGGTGCACGACCTGGCCTACGCCGACATCGTCTACGACGGCTGGAAAGCCCCGTCGATCATGCAAGTGCCCGGCGCCAAGGACATTGCGGTGGAGTTTTTCACCTTGTCCAAGAGTTACAACATGGCGGGCTGGCGCATCGGTTTCATGGTCGGCAACCCGGAACTGGTCAACGCCCTGGCGCGGATCAAGAGTTACCACGACTACGGCACGTTCACGCCGCTGCAAGTCGCAGCCATTGCGGCGCTGGAAGGCGATCAGCAATGCGTCAAAGACATCGCCGAGCAATATCGGCAGCGGCGCAACGTGCTGGTCAAAGGCCTGCATGAGCTGGGCTGGATGGTCGAGAACCCGAAAGCGTCGATGTACGTGTGGGCCAAGATTCCCGAGGTGTATGCGCACCTGGGTTCGCTGGAGTTTGCCAAGAAGCTGCTGGCCGAAGCCAAGGTTTGCGTCTCGCCAGGTGTGGGGTTTGGTGAGTATGGGGATGATCATGTGCGCTTCGCGCTGATCGAAAACCAGGACCGGATTCGTCAGGCTGTGCGCGGGATTCGCGGGATGTTCAGGGCGGACGGGCTAATTGCCAAATCTAACGCCTGACACATAACACTGTGGGAGCGGGCTTGCTCGCGAAGGCGGACTAACATTCAACATCTGCTTTGAATGTTAAGTCCTCCTCGCGAGCAAGCCCGCTCCCACATTTGTTTCTGGGGTAATCACAAGCTCTGTGTCACCACCTATGTTTTACGGTGTGGCTTAAACAAACATCGACAGCAGCAGGATAAAGCCCAGCGCAACCACGGACAGGATGGTTTCCATCGCCGTCCAGGTCTTGAAGGTTTCTGCCACGGTCATGTTGAAGTACTGCTTCACCAGCCAGAAACCCGCGTCGTTGACGTGAGACAGGACCAACGAACCGGCACCGGTGGCCAACACCAGCAGCTCACGGTTCACACCCGGAATCATCCCCACCACCGGCACCACAATGCCCGCACCCGTAATGGTTGCCACAGTGGCCGAACCCGTTGCCACGCGAATCACCGCCGCCACCAGCCACGCCAGCAGGATCGGCGAGATCTGTGCATTCACCGCCATGTGGCCGATCACGTCGCCCACACCGCTGGTCACCAGCATCTGCTTGAAGCCACCACCGGCACCGATGATCAGAATGATCGCGGCGGTCGGCGCGAGACTGGCATCGAGCCATTTCAGAATGCGTTTCGAGTCGATGCCCTGACGGTGACCGAAGGTGTACAGCGACAGCAGCAGCGCCAACAGCAACGCTGAGATCGGATGACCAATCAGGTCCATGAAGGAGCGGGCGAAATTGCCGTCCGGCAGCACCACGTCGGCAAAGGTCTTGAGCAACATCAGGAACACCGGCAGCAGCACAGTGATCAGCGTGATGCTGAAGCTTGGCAGGTCGGCCGATTCAGGCTCGCGCGCCAGTTGATCCACCAGTTCCTGGTTAGGATGACCGGGGATGTACTTGGCAATGAACGTGCCGAAGATCGGGCCGGCAATGATGGCCGTGGGCAGCGCCACGATCAGCCCGTACAAAATGGTTTTACCGATGTCGGCACCGAACACGCCAATGGCCAGCAACGGACCCGGGTGTGGCGGAACCAGACCGTGTACCGCGGACAGACCGGCCAGCAGCGGGATACCGATCTTGATGATCGACACGCCGGTGCGCCGCGCCACGATAAACACCAGCGGGATCAGCAGCACGAAACCGATTTCGAAGAACAGCGGAATGCCGACCAGGAAGGCCGCGAACATCATCGCCCACTGCACTTTGTCTTTGCCGAACGCGCGAATCAGCGTCTGGGCAATCTGATCCGCCCCGCCCGACTCGGCCATCATTTTGCCGAGCATGGTGCCCAGCGCGAGGATGATCCCGACAAAACCGAGCACCCCACCGAAGCCGTCCTGGAACGCCTTGATAACGGTACCGATCGGCATACCGGAGGTCAGCCCGAGAAAGGCTGCGGCGATGATCAGGGCAATGAACGGGTGGAATTTGAACTTGGTAATCAGGAATATAAGCCCGATCACCGTGACCACTGCATCGAGCAGCAGGAACGTCTCGTGGGACATGCCAAACATTAGGGGTGTCTCCTGGTTGTTGTTGTTATTAAAGCGGGTAATTCGCGAGCCATCTGGACAGCGCTATCTTTTTGAGTACCACTCATACGGCCTGTTTCAGGCCGTGCGCCTGCCACCAGACATGCGCCTGCGACGCCAGTTGCTCGACGCTACGGGTCGATGCATCCAGCGCCAGGGTCAACGGCTCGCCCACGGGGGATTCAAGGGTGGCGAACTGGCTGTCGATCAGGGTCGAAGGCATGAAGTGGCCCGGCCGATGCGAAACACGTTCGGCGGCGACTTCAGGGGTCAATTCAAGGAACACGAAGCCCAGGCCTGGCAAGGCGCTGCGCAACACTTCGCGGTAGCTGTGTTTGAGGGCCGAACAGGTCAACACCGGGCGCTCGCCCAAGGCGTCGACGCGGCGCAGTTCGTCGCACAGGCTGTCGAGCCAGCCGGCACGGTCCTGATCGTTCAGGGGGATACCCGCGCTCATCTTTTCGATATTGGCGGCAGGGTGGAAAGTATCGCCTTCAATGGCAGTGGCGCCGCTGAGCTGGCACAAGGCCTCGCTGACGCATGTCTTGCCGCAACCGGCAACGCCCATGATGACCAGGGCGGTGATGGGATGATTCATGGAACACCTCAGCGCGCAGACAGCGCTACCTTTGAAAGCTATGACACTCGATCAAAAGTAGAAGTTGCCGACGCCTTCTTGTCATTTTTGTGGGTTGCAGCATTTTCGTCCGTGCGCCAAAAAGCGAGGTTCAGGCAAAACTCGCTTACGCATTTGCAGCCGCTTCGGGACAGCGCTACCTTAGTGCCTTGAATTTTGTTTGGCAAGCCGCCCGATGACCTCCCCTAAAAACGATAAAAATACCCGCACCACAGGCCGCCCTACCCTTAATGAAGTGGCCCGACTGGCCGGGGTCAGCCCGATTACCGCTTCCCGTGCGTTACGCGGCGTCAGCACCGTGGCCACCGAACTGGTGGAAAAAGTCCAGAAAGCCGCGCTTGAACTCAACTATGTGGTCAACCCCGCAGCCCGCGCCCTGGCTTCGGCGCAGAGCCATTCGGTGGTGGTGTTGGTGCCGTCACTGTCCAACCTGTTGTTCATCGACACCCTGGAAGCCATTCATCAGGTGCTTCGCCCCAAGGGCTTCGAAGTGCTGATCGGCAACTTCCACTACTCCCGCGATGAAGAAGAAAACCTGCTGCGCAACTACATGGCCTATCAGCCTCGCGGCTTGCTGCTGACCGGTTTCGACCGCACTGAAAGTTCGCGGCGAATGATTGAAGCCAGCAACATTCCCTGCGTCTACATGATGGAACTGGACAGCGCGGCGGGGGTGAATTGCGTGGGCTTCTCGCAATTGGCCGCCGGCGAAACAGCGGCTGAACATCTGCTGTCCCGAGGCCGCAAGCGCCTGGCCTACATCGGTGCGCAACTGGATCAGCGCACCTTGCTGCGCGGCGAAGGGTTCCGCAAAGCCCTGCAAAAGGCCGGTTTGTACGACCCGGACCTGGAAGTGCTGACGCCGCGTGCGTCCTCCGTTGGATTGGGCGGCGAGCTGTTTGTGCAACTGCTGGTCAGCCATCCCGATGTCGATGCGATCTTCTTTGGCAACGACGACCTGGCCCAGGGCGCACTGCTTGAGGCCATGCGCCACGGCATCAAGATCCCGGAACAAGTCGCCATCCTCGGCTTCAACGACCTGCCCGCCTCGGCGCACATGGTGCCGCGCCTGAGCAGCATCAATACCCCGCGCGAGGCGATTGGCCGACGTTCGGCGGAGTTGATGTTGACCTTGCTGGCCGGCAACTCAGTGGCCAGACCGGTGCAGGACATGGGGTTTGAATTGAAAATCCGGGAAAGCACATAACCCCTGTAGGAGTGAGCGTGCTCGCGATGGCGGAGTGTCAGTCAATCTATAGGTGGCTGTCAGACCGCAATCGCGAGCAAGCTCGGCTCCTACAGGGTCATCACGCTTCAGTGGCCCATCAGTTCGACGAACGCCAACGCGCCCTTCTGCAACGGTTGGCTCTTGAGCCATACCGCATGCACCGGCAGCACTAGACCATTCTCGATGTTGCGAAAGTTCAGGCGTTTCAGCCTTCCCGCATCGAGCAGCGGCTGGACCACAGCCACCGGGAAATTGCCCCAGCCCAATCCCGCTTCGACCATCTCCAACGCCATCGCCAAAGTGTCGGTGCGCCAGTAAGACTCGCCGACCAAGGGCCGGGTTTCGCTGATCGGCAAGTCGCGGCTGGCGACGATGATTTGCCGGACGTTGACCAGATCCTCCAGAAACACATCCTGCCCCTCAAGCAACGGATTGTCCGCCGCGAGCGTGGCGATCATCCGCTCCGTGCCGACAAACTGAAACCGCTCCAGCACATTCACGCGGGGCCTGGCGAAGGCCAGGCACACGCTGACCCGGCCGCTGTGCAGCATGGCCAGCACATCATCCTGCGGCGCGTTGAGTACCTCGATCTCCAGCAGTGGATGACGTTCGGCAATCACCTTGATCGCGGCCATCAAGCGCCCCTTGTCGATGTCCGCCACGACACCTATCGACAACTTGCTTTCCAGTCCCAGCGATAACTCAATCGCATGCACTTGCAGTTGTTTCAGTTGCTCGGCGATCAGTCGCGCGTGCGGCACCAGAGCGCTGGCCATTGCCGTTGGCACCGGCTCGCGGTGGCTGCGATCAAACAGCGGATAACCGAGTTCAGCCTCCAGGTTGGCGATGCCCATGCTCACCGCCGACGGGACTTTGCCCAGCGCCCGGGCCGCAGCTGAAAACGAGCCGCGTTCGATCACCGAAAGAAACAACTCGATGCTGTCGCTGTTGAAATTCATTCATCGTCCTATCAATAAAACTGAAAGCTGCTGACTTTTTCTGTCACGTCTATTGAAGCTATCTTTCGCCGCCATCGCCAGTGCTGCTGGTTTCTGGTTGGCAAAAAAGAGGCAAATACCTATGCAAGGCGTGAAACGCAAAGTGGTCTACGTGTCATTGTATGAAGTCATCGGCATGACATTTTCGGCTGTCGGCCTGGCGCTGTTATCCGGCACGTCCCCGGGCAGTACCGGTCCGTTGGCCGTGATCATCACCACCCTCGCTGTGACCTGGAATTTCATCTACACCTCGCTGTTCGAGCGCTGGGAAAGTCGCCAGTTATCACGCACCCGCACCGTTAAACGGCGGATCGCCCATGCGGTGGGTTTTCAACTAACCTTGATAGTGTTTCTTATCCCGTTGATTGCCTGGTGGATGAACATCAGCCTGGTGCAAGCCTTCCTGTTGGACTTGGCGCTGATCATCTTCATCCCGTGCTACACCTTCGCGTTTAACTGGTTGTTTGATCGTACGTTTGGTTTGCCAACGTCGGCGCTGCCGGATCCTGTCTGATAACGGCGGATGTCTGTTAGATTCCTGAAGCATCGAATCGCTAACGGAGTAGCTCAATGGAACATGCACTGAAGATTCTGGGTAAAGCGTCTTCCATCAACGTCAGAAAAGTCCTGTGGACCTGTGAGGAACTGGGCGTCACCTACGAGCGTGAGGACTGGGGCAGCGGCTATGCCTCGACCCACACGCCGGAGTTTCTGCGCCTGAACCCCAACGCACAGGTGCCGGTGATCATCGACGACGCGGGCGTGCTATGGGAGTCCAATACCATCTGCCGCTACCTGGCCGGCAAACACCAAAACACCGATCTGCTGCCGCATGACCCGGCGGCACGTGCGCGAGTGGAACAGTGGATGGATTGGCAAGCCACCGAGCTCAACCCTTCCTGGAGCTACGCGTTTACCGCGCTGGTGCGCAAGGACCCGGAGTTTCAGGACCTCCACCGGATTGCCGTCGGCGTGCGCGGCTGGAACCAGAAAATGGCCATCCTCGAACATCAACTCGCGACCACCAAAGCCTATGTCGCCGGGCCTCGTTTTACCCTCGCCGACATTGTCGTCGGGCTGTCAGTCAACCGCTGGTTGATGACCCCGATGGAGCGCCCGGATTTCCCCGCCATCGACGAATATTTCCAGCGTCTGGCGCAACGCCAGGGCTTCCTCAAACACGGCTGTAATGGCTTGCCGTGACGGCGCGGTCGAACTCTGCCGCCTGACGGCAACTCCTGACCGCTATTCACCCCTTCGAGCCCCGTAAACAGGGGCCTTAAGCGACGGCACGCTAATTGCTCCAGCCCTCCGGTCAGCCATTACCTACAGGGCAACTCATCATGTTGGTCAGTGCAAAACAAACACAAATGATCCCTTTGTCCAAGCGTCCCGGCGAAGACCCGAGCGCTGAAGCCGCTGCCGGACTGCAAAGCGGCATGCAGGGCGCGATGCTACAAGCCCTGCAAACCAATGTTCAGGCGCAGGTTCAGGCGTCCGCGACCCAACAAACCACGCAGCAAGTGAACGAAGCGAGCAAGATCAGCGACAACATCGATGAAGCCTTCGCCAAAACCCGCGTGGCGCTGCAAGCAGCCGATACTCAACCCAAGTCCACGGACAGCGCGGCAATGACCGACTTCAAGGACTACATGAGCAAAACGCCGGAACAGCGGCTGCGCGACAGTATTCTGAAAGACATGGGCATTACCGAAGAAGACTTGAAAGCCATGCCGCCGGAGAAACAACAGGCCGTCGCGCAAGAGATTGCCGATCGCATGCAGGACAAGATGAAGCTGGCGCAGGCCGAAAAAGACACCAGCAGTAGTGAAAAGAGCGGCACCCAAGTAGTCGACAAGTTTCTGGCATCGCTTTAACCCACGCGCATAAAAAAGGGTCCCGGGACCCTTTTTCATTTTTACCGTAGTCAGTTCAGTTGCAAGGTCGAATTGAACTGACTGATCGCATCGACGACGTGTCGCGAGCCTTGCTGGATTTCCAGGATCACCTCCCCCGCCTCATTGGCCAACTCCACGCCAAGACCGGTTCGACTCAAACTTGATTGCATGCTCGACACTGCGCTCAATGACAAATCGTGGTTCTTTCGTACGACCTCGACAATCTCCAGAGTCGCCTGGCTGGTGCGTGCCGCCAGGCTGCGCACTTCATCGGCGACCACCGCAAACCCGCGCCCGTGCTCCCCGGCCCGAGCGGCTTCAATGGCGGCGTTAAGTGCCAACAAGTTGGTCTGGTCGGCAATGCCGCGAATGGTTTGAACAATGGTGCCGATGATGTCGGATTGTTTGTTGACAGCATCAATGCTCAGCGCCGCTTCATTCAAGTTGCGGGAAATGTCCTGAATGATCTGCACCGTTTGCTGCACCACCTGAGAGCCCTTTTGCGCGCAGGCGTCGTTCTGAACAGAAGTGCTGTGTGCTGATTCGGCAGCGGTTCTCAGGGTGGATACTTGATGGGTGATGTCACTGGCGAACTTGACCACTTTGAACAGGCGACCCTTGGCGTCGAACAGCGGGTTATAGGACGCTTCCAGGAACACGGTATGCCCGTATTTATCTTTGCGCTCGAAACGGTGCGAGTGATATTCGCCGCGATTGAGTGAAGCCCAGAATGCTTTGTAGTTCTGCGAATCGGCTTCGGCGCGGTGGCAAAACATACTGTGGTGTTGGCCGACAACTTCGTGAAGCGAGTAGTGCATGGTCTTCAGAAAGTTGTCATTGGCCGTGATGACTTTGCCGTCAGGTGAAAACTCGATCACCGCCATCGAACGCCCGATCGCGGCGAGCTGACTTTCGTTTTCATGCTCTTTGTTGACGCGTTCGGTGATGTCCGAAGCGACTTTGATCACGCTCTTAACCTGGCGATCAGCGCCGTACACCGGCATGTAGCTGGCTTCGAGCCACACTTCTTTACCACGCTTGGTCACTCGCAGAAATGACCCGCTGACCGGCTCGCCACGGGCCAGGTCTCGCCACAGCTTTGCGTACTCTTCACTGCGATAAAACGCCTCCTCACAAAAGACTCGGTGATGTTTGCCGCGAACTTCGTCGGCGCTGTAACCCATGACGCTGCAAAAGTTCTCGTTGGCATCGAGCACAATGCCTTCAGGGGTGAACTCGATCATTGCCATCGAACGACTGATCGCCGCCAACCTGGCGTTGGCTTCATTCAAGGCACAACTGTATCGCTCGATTTCCAGCAGGTCAGACTTGTGATGTAGGTTAAACATGTTCTTATCACCTTAGGCGCGGACTTCTGGTTGATGACAAAACTTCGGTCTTTCAACGTATCCACCACGACGTTCCATGGAACGGGCACACGCGTTTCTCCACGGGATGAGGTAGTCAGGTGATAAATGATGTCCAATCGGAGGGTCCTTAACGCAACACTCTTATCAAGACATCCTTCTCTTGATAGCCCGGACTCGGGCCAAACCTGATGTCGTCAAAAAGTAAATCCATTGACCCATTCGGCTCTTGGTCACTCAATTGGTGCCTTGGGTTGAGTACTCTGACGGCGTTGATGGCAGCCTTTGATGTCTACTGACATATTCCGTCATGGGTGAGCATAGTCAGCGTCGTTGAGGACGCAACGCCATTAGTCAAGAATTGAGGACAAAATCGGTTCAGCAGGCAGGCGGGGGTGTAAGACGGGAGACCATCGCGTGCAAGCTCGCGATGGCTTTTAACCAGACACTGCACAACTACAGACTCGCACTCACTTTCGTCGCCACCTCCCCCGGCACCCAAGCCTTCCACACCTGCGGCTGTTCGCGTAAAAACGCTTGGGCCACCTCACGCGGTTGCAGGCGTTTTTCGCTCATCCGACCCAGCGTCTGGTTCAGCAGATCGATCGGCAAATCGACCTTTTCAAAGAACGAAACAAGGTCCGGGTACTGCGCCTTGAATGGCGCCGACACGCCAATGGCCAAGCTGGCCGGCATCGAGCGTGTGCCCTTGGGATTGGGGTTGTTGGCATCGGCCAGGGTTTTCCAGGCGTCGGCATCGAACGGCGGTTCGTCGAGTTTCACCAGTTTGAAACGACCCAGCAGCGGCGTCGGCGACCAGTAGTAGAACAGCACCGGTTTGCCACGGCGGATCGATGAAGCGACTTCGGCATCCAGCGCCGCGCCGGAGCCGGTGCGGAAGTTGACGTAGCTGGCGGTCAAGTCATACGCCTTGAGTTTCTGGCTGTTGACGATCTCCGAGGTCCAGCCGGTGGGGCTATTGAGGAAACGGCCACGGCTTGGGTCTTCCGGGTCGCGGAACACGTCCTTGTATTTGGCCAGGTCAGCCACGGATTTCAGCTCCGGCGCCAGCGGCTTGATGCCCCGTTCCGGATCGCCCTTGATCACGTATTCCGGCACCCACCAGCCTTCGGTGGCGCCTTTCACCGTGTCACCCAAACCAAACACCTTGCCCTCGGCAGACGCCTTGACCCACGCCGGACTGCGCCCCGCCCACTCTTCGCCGATCACCTGAATGTCATTCTTGGCCAGTGCCGCTTCGAGGCTGACGGTGCTGCCCGGCAAGGTGTCGGTCGGGTAGCCGTAACCTTTTTCAACGATCAGGCGCAGGATTTCGGTGATCAGGCTGCCGCTCTCCCAAGTGATGTCGCCGAAATGGATGGGCACAGCTTTTTCCGCTGCCGGAACCTGGCTGACCACCAGGCTCAGCGCCAGCAACGAACTGCCGAGCAGGGTTTTGATCGATCTCATGCGGACCTCCGGGTCAAGGGTTGGTTGGCACTGTGCTGAGCGCACAGTGCCTGGGAGCGGGTCATATAAACGCTGACCGAACGCTGGGAAATACCCAGCTCGGCGGCGATTTGTGGATACGTGAGGCCGTCGACGCGCGACAGCAAAAAGGTCGCCCTGACCTTGCCCGGGAGTCGCTCGAGGATGCGGTCCAGGCTGTTCAGGGTTTGCGAAAGCTGCAGCAAATCTTCAGGCGATGGCCCGTGAGCCTGGTCCGACTGCGGCAGCTGTTCGAGGTGCCGACGCTCCAGATCGCGGCGCCGCCAGAGCTCATAAACCCTTCGGCGAGCGATGGTGGTGAGCAACGCGCGCGGCTCGCGAACAGGCGTCAGGCCGGGGGACTCGAGCAATTGCATGAAGGCGTCGGCGGCAATGTCTTCGACATTCGCGCCGGTTCCCAAATACTGGCGCAAGCGTGCGCACAACCAGGGGTAATGAGCGCGGAACACTCCGCCCACGTGATTACGATGGGAGTCGTCGGTGCCGGACATAGAGGCTCCAAAGGGTTAGGGGTCGCTGAATGTCCGGTGATCCGGTGGCGCGATCCTAACAAGGCGCCTTATTCTTTAATAATACCTAAAATGCATTTTTATATTCGATTTGGAACTTTCAGCACAAAAGGCTATAGCCGTGATGTTCCGCTTCCCGTTGATAGTCGAGGATGACCTGATAGTCGCTTTCGCTGGCAGGCAGCACTTCCTTCAGCCCAAGAATTTCGGCCACGTCGGGCAGTTCGCTCAAGGTCTGATTCATCACATTCAGCAGGTGCCCGGCCTGTTCATCACTTGTCCCGGCGGCCGAGATATACGGCAAGGTCGGACTGAACGCGCTACGGCTAACGATGCGCAGGCCGGCGACTTCTTCCCGGGCGTGTTGCGCCAGATAGGCAAAGGTCACGCTGTCGATGGCGGCCAGATCCGCGTGATTTTCACGCAGCCAGCGCAGGCTTTCGCGGTGGCTGCCGCTGAGGGCGACACGGGCGAAGAACTGTCCGTCGCGATGCAGCGGCGCCAGTCGATGGCGCAGCAGGTTCATGCCGCTGTTGGAGTCTTCACCATTGATCACGCCACGGCTGTCGCGAAAGTCAGGCAAGGTCCGCCGAGGATCATCGGCGCGACTCAGCAACAGGCTGCAATGGTTGCCAGCGGTGCTGTCCGGCAGCTCATAGCGCGGCCGCCCAATCACCCGGACCTGACCGCGCAATGCCGTCATCAGCGGATAGCCGCAGGTTTGGGTCAGCAACAGGCACGGAGAGCGCCAGAGCTCTGTCAGGGACAGGTCACTGGCATCGAGGCGATCGCCAGGGAACCGTTTGAGAATGCGCGTCAGCCAGCGTTCGTTGGCCTGGCGGATAGGCTCGGGAGCGACGTACATCAGCAGTTCGGCAAGGTGTTGTGTCATCGAAATATCCCAAACAACATCAATCAAGCCCGCTCCCACAGGGGGATTTGGCGGTGATCCAGAAAATCAGTGGAACGGATGCTGTGGGCTGTCGATGGCTTTCACACCATTCTCGCGCCACAACTGACCATACCCCCGCACCAGAAACCCGCCACTGCGCGCGATCCATTGCTCGCGGCGTGCGTGATACGCACGCGGCAAGTCGTACCACGCCAGCCCCGGCAAGTCGTGATGCACCAGGTGAAAGTTGAGATTCAGAAACAACCAGCGCCAAAGCCAGCCGGCTTCATTGAGCACGGTTCGTTGTTCGGATTGCGCGTGCGGGCGATGTTCATAGTAGGAGCGAATCATCGCAATCGACTGCGCTGGCACGCTGATCAGCAGCAGGTAATGCCACACCGGCAATACGCTGTAGCGGGCAATGAATGCCAGCATCAGCAAGGTCAGTGCGCCGTGGGTCAACCACATCAGCCAGGCCTGGCGATCACCGTTGACCAGCCGCTGCTGCTGTTCTTTCGCCAGTGCCAGCAAAGCCAGCGGCGCGCCGATCATGAAACGCCCGATCACGGTTTTGTTCAGCCGGTGCAGGCCTTGCTCGAACAGCGAACTGCCCTGCCACTGCTCCACACTGAGGTAACGGCTTTCCGGATCGCGCCCCGGAAGGGTCAGGTCTTCGTCGCGGTGATGCAGCAGATGGCTGTCGCGGTACAGGGTGTAGGGGTACCAAACGGCGAACGGTGCATAGCCGAGGATTTTGTTCAGCGACGTCCAACGGGTCGGGTGACCGTGGAGCAATTCGTGTTGCACCGACAACCACAACACCAGCACTGGCATCAGCAGCCCCGTGCTGCACCACAACCCCAATCGGTCACTCGCCAGCACCAGGCTGAACCAGCCGCCGTACACACCGATCAACAATAGCCAGGTCGGCCATTCGGTGCGGGCCGTCAGGCGTTGACGCAGGGTGTCGATTTCTTCTCGGTGGGCGCTATCGAAGTAATGGGGCATGGCGTTGCTCAGATCGGGGACCAGTCCCCTTCTGTGCATTGGCCTTGGGAAATCTTGCAGATTATTTGGTTATATCGTCAGACGCGCAGCAGGAGCCCGATGGCCGGGCTCCCTTGTCGCGGGATCAGTGACCGAACACATCCACCTTCTTGGCCTTCTTATCCGCGCGCTTTTCATCGGCGGTTTTCGCCGGCTTTTTCTTCGCTGCTTTCTTTGAATCCATGCCTTTGGCCATGATACGTACTCCACTCATACGGGATGTGAGATCAGGTATACACCTATCCCTGCGCGCACGTTCTTTTATAATCGCCCGCTTTGAACACCGACAGTCCAGACCCATGCCCGACACCCAGTACACCTTGCTCGACGAGCCGTTATGGCCACTGATGAACAAATTTTATCGAGCGCATCAATCGCCGATGAAAGCCGTGCGCGACGCTCGGTTATGGGTGGCCAGACGCAAGGAGATAGTGGCCGCGCTGTGCTTGCGACCGGTGGCGGGCGGCCATTGGTTGACGGGGCTGTTTGTCGACCCGGCCTGTCGCGAACAAGGGGTTGCCGGCGAGTTGATCGCGGCGGCGGTCAAGGATCTCGACTTCCCCGTGTGGCTGTTTTGCCATCCGGATCTGCGTGGCTTTTATGAACGTCGCGGCTTTGCCTTCGATCCGCAGATGCCGTACGCCATGGTGGAACGGTTGAGCCGTTATGCGCGCAGCAAGCCGATGATTGCAATGGGGCTTGAGCCAACCCGATAAAGCCCGAACGCCCCGTGGAGATCCCCTGCAGGGTTTGGCGGTGGACGCTTAATCGTCGGCGTTCGGATCAAGGTCCGGAAACATCACTTCGGTAAACCCGAACTTGCTGAAGTCGGTAATGCGCGACGGGTACAAACGGCCGATCAGGTGATCGCATTCATGCTGAACCACCCGCGCATGGAAGCCTGAGGCGATGCGCACGATGGGCTGGCCCTTGGGGTCGACACCTTCGTAACGAATCTGCTGATAACGGTCCACGGCACCACGCAGGCCCGGCACGGACAGGCACCCTTCAAACCCCTCCTCCAGCGTAGGGCTCAACGGTGTGATCAACGGATTGATCAGGATGGTTTGCGGCACCGCCTCGGCGTCCGGATACCGTTCACTGTGCTCGAAACCGAAGATCACCAGTTGCAGGTCGACACCGATCTGCGGCGCAGCCAGGCCCACGCCTCCGACGCTTTCCATGGTCTGGAACATGTCATCGATCAGTTGCCACAACTCAGGGCTGTCGAACATCTCGGCCGGAACCGGCGGGGCAACGCGCAGCAGGCGCTCATCGCCCATTTTCAGAATTTCACGGATCATTTGATGACTTCGTCAGTGGAGGAATCGAGCGAGTGATCGCGCCCCAATCCCGAAACGTGGTGTTTTTCGTAGTCATGGCCGTGTTCGCCAGGGACTTTCTCGCCGGGGTCCTTGCCTTCGCTCGACAAGTGCTCGATCACCGCATTCATCTCCGCGCCGAGCAACAGCACCGCGGCGGAAATGTAGAAGTACAGCAACAGCACGATGATCGCGCCGATACTGCCATACATGGCGTTGTAGTTGGCGAACTCCTTGACGTAAAGACCGAAGCCCACAGAGGCACAGATCCACACCACCACCGCCAGCACCGATCCCGGCGTGATAAAGCGAAACTCCTGTTTGACGTCGGGCATGACGTAATAAATCACTGCCACCGCGACCATCAGCAGAATCACCACCACTGGCCAGCGCACGATCGTCCAGAGCGTCACAATGAAGTCTTCGAGACCGACTTGCGCGGCGATCCAGCCCATCAACTGCGGACCAAGCACCATCAGCGCGGCCGCGACCAGCAGCATCCCGGCAATGCCGACGGTGTAGATGATCGACAACGGGAAGCGCTTCCACGCCGGCCGGCCTTCAACCACATCGTAGGCCGCGTTCATCGCGCTCATCATCAGCCGCACACCGGCGGAGGCGGTGTACAGCGCAATCACGATACCCACCGAGAGCAAGCCACCCTTGGATTGCTGGAGCTGGTCAATTACGGGGTTGACCTGCTCCAGCGCCTGGGGCGGCAAGACCAGTTCCGATTGCAGGCGCAGCCAGGAAAAAAAGTCCGGCAGGTGCAGGAAACCGATCAGGGCAATCAGAAACAGAATGAAGGGAAACAGCGAGAACAACATCTGATAGGCCAGCGCCGAGGCATAGGTCGACATTTCATCGTCGATGAACTCGGTGACCGTGCGCACCATCACACGGTGCAAGGGCAGGCCTTTCATGTCCGGGAAAATCATTAGCGTCTCCTTTCGCCGCAATATGAGGGATGAAGTCGTGGCGACTCAGGGGCCGTTTGCTACATCAAAGTAGCCTACTTGGCGACTTTGAAACAAATTCCGCGTTCAAGTTCAGGCTGACACAAAAACGGCCATCCGTGGATGGCCGTTCCTGATCATCGTCAAAGGCCGAATCAAGCCTTGTCGACGCCTTTCTTGACGGCGTCTTTGGCCTTGCCGACGGCTTGCTGAGCCTCGCCTTTCTTTTCCTGCACTTTGCCTTCGGCTTGCAGTTTGGTGTTGTCAGTGGCCTTGCCGACACCTTGCTTGACGTTGCCGACGGCTTCGTTGGCCATGCCTTTTACTTTATCGCCAGTGCTGCTCATGGTGTTGCTCCTGTGAACAAATCAATGAGAAATGTCGTTACACAAGGATTGACCGGGGGCGTTTGCAGGGAGTTTCATTTATTTTGTGCCGCACATTTCGTCGATCTTGGCAGGTTGGGCTTTATGTTTGGCGACCAACCCCCGAGAATGCGCAACGTATTCAGGCCATGGCGCTGAAGATCCAATCCCGTAGGAATGTTATGAAACTCGATAAAAAGCAGGCCATTGCCCGCAGAAACCAGGAACTTGGCGGTGCCGTGCTTGGCGTCAACAACTGCCATTTCACCGAATTGAACCGCAACCGCAACATCTGGTGGTTCGATATCCCGGTCGCGCGCCTGGCCATTGGTCAGTACGAATGGGTTCATTTGCTGATGCACACGCCGGACACCGACGAGCTGCTGCACCTGAAAGTGCCGACCGTGTTCCTGCGCGAGAAGCTTGAAGGCCTGGTGGTGCGCAATGAAGGCAAGCGTAAAGCGGCCCTGAGCCTGGAGCTGAGTGCCGACAAGGATTCGTTCTTGCAGGACATGCGCCCGGCCGGTACTAACGTCAACTTCGCGCCGTTCCGCCTGTAACAGCAAAATCAACAGCATCACGATCAGGCTCACTCCTACCATTTTGACCAGGTTGCTCCAGAAGGAATGCGATCAACTGTAGGAGCGGCCCTGCTCGCGAAAGCGCTTTGACAGACAAAGAAGTTCTACTATCAGACAAAAAAAGCCCCGCATCCGCGGGGCTCTTTGTTATTACGCGCCGACCTTTTTCGCGGCGATTTTCTTCAGTTCTTCGTCGCGCAGTTCGCGGCGCAGAATTTTGCCGACGTTGGTGGTCGGCAGTGCATCGCGGAACTCGACGGCACGCGGCACCTTGTAGCCGGTGACGTTCGCACGCATGTGCTCCATCACTTGCTCTTTGGTCAGCGTCACGCCCGGTTTGGCAACGATGAAGATCTTGATCGCCTCGCCCGACTTCTCGTCCGGCACGCCAATGGCCGCACATTGCAGCACGCCCGGCAGGGTCGCGAGCACGTCCTCCAGTTCGTTCGGGTACACGTTGAAACCGGAAACCAGGATCATGTCTTTCTTGCGATCGACAATGCGCATGTAGCCGTCCGGCTGAATCAGCGCGATGTCACCGGTCTTCAACCAGCCTTCGCTGTCGAGGATCTCATCGGTGGCTTCCTGGCGCTGCCAGTAGCCCTTCATCACCTGCGGGCCTTTCACGCACAGCTCGCCGATTTCGCCCAGCGGCTGCTCCACGCCGGCATCGTCAATGACTTTGCAGCGGGTCGAAGGGACCGGGATGCCGATGGTGCCGATCTGGATGTGCTGGATCGGGTTGACGGTGGCTACCGGGCTGGTTTCGGTCATGCCGTAACCTTCGCAGATGGCGCAACCGGTGACCGCTTTCCAGCGTTCCGCGGCAGCCAGTTGCAGGGCCATGCCACCGGACAGGGTGACTTTCAGCGCCGAGAAATCCAGCTTGCGGAAACCTTCGTTATTGCACAGCGCCACGAACAACGTGTTGAGGCCGACGAAACCGCTGAACTTCCACTTCGACAGTTCCTTGACCATCGCCGGCAGGTCGCGCGGGTTGCTGATCAGGATGTTGTGGTTGCCGATCAGCATCATCGCCATGCAATGAAAGGTGAACGCGTAGATGTGATAAAGCGGCAGCGGTGTGATCAGGATCTCGCAACCTTCATTGAGGTTGGAGCCCATCAGCGCCTTGCATTGCAGCATGTTCGCCACGAGGTTGCGGTGCGTCAGCATCGCCCCTTTCGCCACGCCCGTGGTACCGCCGGTATATTGCAGCACCGCGACATCACTGCTGGCCGGGTTCGCTTCAACCACTGGCTGACCATGCCCCTTGCTGAGCACGTCGTTGAATTTGATGGCTTTCGGCAGGTGATACGCCGGGACCATCTTCTTCACGTACTTGATGACGCTGTTGACCAACAGGCGCTTGAGCGGTGGCAGCAGGTCGGCCACTTCCGTGACGATCACATGCTTGACGCCAGTTCTCGGTACGACGATTTCCGCCAGGTGCGCCATATTGGCCAGGCAGACCAGGGCTTTGGCACCGGAGTCGTTGAATTGGTGTTCCATTTCCCGCGCGGTATACAGCGGGTTGGTGTTGACCACGATCAACCCGGCGCGGATGGCACCGAAGACGGCGACCGGGTACTGCAACACGTTGGGCAACTGCACGGCGATTCGATCACCCGGCTGCAAGTCGGTATGCTGTTGCAGGTAAGCGGCAAAGGCGCCGGACAATTCGTACAGTTCACCGTAGGTGAGTGTCTTGCCCAGGTTGCTGAATGCCGGCTTGTTGGCGAAGCGTTGGCAGGATTGCTTCAACACTGCCTGAATATTCGGGTACTCGTCTGGATTGATCTCGGCAGAAATCCCAGCTGGGTACTTATCCTTCCAAAAGTCTTCGATCATGGAAGCCCACTCCTCAGCAACGCGAATTCAGCACCGCATTTGATGCGATTATTATTGGTGTGTGTTTTTATCGGTGAGTCTGGCTTTTACTAGGCCGAGAAGTCACAAAGCGCGCCGAGAGTAGCAGCTTTGCCAAGGGTCGACCAGAGCCAAAAGCGGCCTCTACGGTCACATTTGTGACTCAAGAATTGCCAGCGGTCATTTTAGAGCAAAAAACCTATTAAGCCTGGAAAGCCCCGAAATCCGGGCCTTTCCAGATCCTTGAAAGCATCGCGGGCAAGCCCGCTCCCCCAGGTTCTGCGTCGCACAGATGCTTTGTGCACAACGCCAAACCGGTGGGAGCGTGGCTTGCCCGCGATTGCGCGAAGCGTCTGCCATTCAATGATCAAGCGATATCGCGCAACTCCCGCCGCAGAATCTTCCCGACCGGCGTCATCGGCAACGACTCACGCAACACGATGTGCTTGGGCACTTTGTACGCTGTGAAGTTTTCCTTGCAGTACGCCTTCAACTCTTCAAGGCTGACCCCCGCTTCACGCGCCACCACAAACAACTTCACCGCCTCCCCCGAACGCTCGTCCGGCACACCGATGACCGCACAGTTGGCGACTCTCGGGTGAGCCATTACCACGTCTTCGATCTCGTTCGGGTACACGTTGAAACCCGAGACGATGATCATGTCTTTCTTGCGATCGACGATGCGCACAAAACCGTCCGGGTCGATCACCGCGATGTCGCCGGATTTGAACCAGCCCTCGGCATCCAGCACTTCGGCGGTGGCTTCCGGCTTTTGCCAGTAGCCCTTCATGATCTGCGGGCCTTTGATGCACAGTTCGCCGCGCTCGCCCAACGGCTGCTCGACGCCTTCATCATTGATCACTTTCAACGTGGTGCCTGGCACCGGCAGGCCGACCGTGCCGATCCGCGATTGATCGCCGTACGGGTTGGTACAGGCCACAGGTGAGGTTTCGGTCAGGCCGTAACCTTCGGTGATGCGGCAACCGGTCAGCTGCTCCCAGCGCTCGGCGGTGGCCTTGACCAGCGCAGTACCGCCAGAGTTGGTCAGCTTCAGGCTGGAGAAGTCCAGGGTCTTGAAGTCAGGGTGGTCCATCAGCGCGACAAACAACGTGTTGAGCCCCAGCAACGCCGAGAAACGCCAGTTCTTCAGCTCCTTGATGAAGCCGCCAATGTCGCGCGGATTGGTGATCAGCACGTTGTGGTTGCCGGTCACCATCATGCACATGCAGTTCGCCGTGAAAGCATAGATGTGGTACAGCGGCAGCGGCGCGATCATCACCTCCTGCCCTTCGCGCAGCAGCGGCTGGCCGTCAGTGCCGAACTGCCCCAGGCACGCTCGCGCCTGTTGCATGTTCGCCACCAGGTTGCCGTGGGTCAGCATCGCGCCCTTGGCCAGACCGGTGGTGCCACCGGTGTATTGCAGCACGGCGATGTCGTCGAGGCTGACTTTCAGCGGCTTGATCCCCAGGCCACGCCCCCTGTGCAGCGCGCTCTTGAAGGAAATGGCCTGCGGCAACGAATACGCCGGGACCATTTTCTTGACCTTGCTGACCATGGTATTGACCAGCCAGCCTTTGGCGGCGGGCATCAGGTCGCCCATTCGCGCTTCGATCAGGTACTGGATGTCGGTGTCGGGCAGCACTTCCTGGACCTTCTGCCCGAACATGTTCAAGTACACCAGCGCCCGTACGCCGGAGTCCTTGAACTGATGACGCATCTCCCGCGCGGTGTACAACGGGTTGGTGTTGACCACGATCAGCCCGGCGCGCAAGGCACCGAACACGGCAATCGGGTAATGCAGGACGTTGGGCATCTGCACCGCAATGCGATCCCCTGGCGCCAAGTCAGTGTGGGCCTGCAGGTACGCGGCGAAGGCCAGGCTCTGGCGTTCCAGTTCGGCGTAGGTCAGGGTCACGCCCATGTTGCTGAAGGCTGGGCGGTCAGCAAATTTCTTGCAGGAACGCTCGAACACCTCAATCACCGACTTATAGGCCCCAAGATCGATGTCCAGGGGCACGCCGGCCGGGCGCTTGTCATTCCAGAAATCAGGTTGCATTGTTCTTGTCCTCTTTGACCTGAGCCTATCCGGGCCGCTTTTCTGTCACTTCTAAAAAACATGAAGCGAAAGGCGGGGCTTCACGGACACTAGCAGTTATGGCGATTCAGGCAAATACAGCCAACGCCGTCATTGACCGCGTGAATCTTCCTGCCGTGGCGCGGCCTGATCAGACGGCAAGCGCGGGATGCGCTATACAATGCAATCACGCCCATGCCATATGCAGCCCATGCAAAGGAATCGCCATGATCCACGACACGTTCTGGCTGACCGCGAGTGACCACAGCCGCCTCTTCGTCAACCAGTGGCTGCCCGCCTCGCCGTTAAAAGCCGTGATCCTGCTGGCCCATGGCATGGCCGAGCACAGTGCTCGCTACGCCCGGCTGGCGGAAAAATTCTGCGAGCAAGGCTACGGCGTGTATGCACCGGATCTGCGTGGACATGGCAAAACTGCCGAAAACGGAACGCTGGGCCATTTCGCCGACGACGATGGCTGGTGCAAGGTCGTCGGCGACCTCGCCAGCCTCAACCAGCACATTGGTCAACAACATCCTGGCGTGCCCATTGTGTTGCTCGGTCACAGCATGGGCAGTTACATCGCCCAGGCTTATTTGCTGCATCACAGCGCCAGCCTGCACGGTGCGGTACTTAGCGGTTCAAACTTCCAGCCCGTGGCGCTCTATCGTGCGGCACGGCAGATCGCCCGTCTGGAAAAGTTGCGCCAAGGGTCCAAGGGCCGTAGTGCACTGATCGAATGGCTGTCCTTCGGCTCGTTCAACAAACAATTCAAACCGGCGCGCACCCGTTTCGACTGGCTCAGTCGCGACCCGGCAGAAGTGGACCTGTACGCCAACGACCCGCTCTGCGGCTTTCGTTGCACCAATCAGCTGTGGATCGATTTGCTCGGTGGGTTGCAGCAAATCAGCAAAGCGTCCAATCTCGCCCAGATCGATCCGGGCCTGCCGCTGCTGGTGATTGGCGGCGAATGTGATCCGGTGAGCGAAGGCAAACGTCTGAAAGATCTGGCTGACGCCTTGCGCGCAGCCGGCAGCCAGAACCTGCGCCTGACCATTTACCCACAGGCGCGGCATGAACTGTTCAATGAGCGCAACCGCGACGAAGTGATCAACGACGTGCTGCAGTGGATCGCCGAGGCTCTCAGCCACCGCCGGCCACCCCGGTCGGAATAGTTTTTTTGTGGATTCATTTATTCGTCACAGGAATCGAGACAGATGACCCAGGTTACCAACACCCCTTACGAAGCCCTCGAAGTCGGCCAGACCGCCAGTTACAGCAAGAAGGTCGAAGAGCGCGACATTCAGTTGTTCGCCGCGATGTCCGGCGACCACAACCCGGTGCACCTGGACGCCGAATTTGCCGCGGGCACCATGTTCAAGGAACGCATCGCGCATGGCATGTTCAGTGGTGCACTGATCAGCGCCGCCGTCGCTTGCGAGCTGCCTGGGCCGGGGACTATCTATATCGGACAGCAGATGAGCTTTCAGAAGCCGGTCAAGATTGGCGACACCCTGACTGTGCGTCTGGAGATCCTCGAGAAACTGCCGAAGTTTCGTGTGCGCATCGCCACCCGTGTGTTCAACCAGAATGATGAATTGGTGGTGGACGGCGAAGCCGAAATCCTCGCGCCGCGCAAGCAGCAGACCGTAACGTTGCCGGTATTGCCGGCGATCAGCATCGGTTAATCGACCTCGCACAAAAAAACGCCAGGCAGGCTGGCGTTTCTTGGCAGGCAACGAACGCTTACGAGCGTGCGCGAGCCTGGTTGCGCAGGGCTTTCACCTGATCATGATTGCGTTGCACGCCGTGGTACTGACGTTCAACCAGATCACGAATCCCCACCAGGTTGTGCTTGTTGATTTTCTCCATGGCTTCGCGGTAAGCCTTCAACGCATGGTCTTCACCGCGTTCTGCCTCGTTCAACACGGCTTCTTCATCCTTGCCGGTGAACATTGACTTCACGTCGACCCAGCGACGGTGCAAGTCGCCGCTGACACTGGTGGACGTTTCCGGATCACCGCCCATCGAACGCACCGCGGATTGCAGTTCGGCCGCCGCAGTGGCGCAATCGGCAGAACGCTGAACGAACAGCGTTTTGAGTTCTGGGTGCTTGATGTCTTCAGCGCAAGTCTTGAACCCTTCCTGACCGTCTTTGCTGGTTTCAATCAGGTCGTTAAGTACAGAGATGGCTTCTTTATTCATGTCGGTCATTTTTCAATTCCTTGCGGGTTGATGAAAGATGTATGAACTATTGCACCCTGCATGCCAGCTTCTTATGGATTACTTATTCGTTAATATTCAAATAGTTAGTGAAAACCTTAAAATCTGTATCCGTTTTTTTTGCATGATCTGTCAATTGGCCTGCATGCAGAATGCCTGTATTTTCCAGACCGATAGAATCAAGACGACCGACTGATGAACCCTGAAAAACTCGAACTGTTGATCACCCGCGAAATGCCCTTCGGCAAATACAAAGGCCGGATCATCGCCGACTTGCCCGGCCAGTACCTGAACTGGTTCGCCCGGGAAGGATTTCCCCATGGCGAACTGGGTGGCTTGCTGGCCCTGATGCAGGAAATCGACCACAACGGCTTGTCGGAATTGCTCGAACCCCTGCGCGCCAAACATGGCAAACCTGCGCCCCGCCATTGATCCTGAGCCGATTAGCCCATGCCCGATAACACCCGCCGCGCCCGTGATGAATCCTTCTGGCAGACCTTTGCCGACCGTTACGCTGTCGAACCCGGCCCGATCAACCTGGAAAACGGTTACTTCGGGCGCATGTCGCGAACGGTGGTCGAGGAATACCAGCGCAACATCGAACTCATCAATCGCAGCAACTCGGTGTATGTGCGCCAGCGCTTCGAACAGGGTGAAGCCCTGAAGATCACCACGCAGTTGGCCGAGCTGGTGGGCGTGCCTGTCGAGACCGTCGCCCTGACCCGCAACGCTTCGGACGGCTTGCAATCGTTGATCCGCAACTACAACCGCCTGCAACCGGGCGATCAGGTGCTGTTCAGCGACCTGGAATACGACACCGTCAAAGGCGCGATGCGTTGGCTGGCGCGACATCGCGGGGTCGAGGTGATCGAGATCGAGATCCCGCATCCTGCGAGTTTCGACAGTTTGCTGGCCAGCTACCGCGACGCCTTTGCGCGCTATCCCAAGCTCAAACTGATAGCGCTGACTCACGTCACCCATCGCACAGGCCTGGTGATGCCGGTGCAGGCAATTGCCGCCGCCGCCAAGGAACACGGGATCGACGTGATCCTCGATGGCGCCCATGCACTGGGGCAGCTGGACTTCAAGCTCGACGAACTCGGTGTCGCCTTCGCCGGCTTCAATCTGCACAAGTGGATCGGTGCGCCGCTGACGCTAGGTTTTATCTACATCGCCCTCGAGCGCCTGGCCGATATCGACCCTGACATGGGCGAGATGCATTTCCCGATCACCGACATTCGCGCACGCACGCCGTATAGCACCCCCAACATTCCGGCGCTGCTGACCTTGCCGCTGGTGTTCGAGGAGCATCAGGCCATGGGTGGGTCCGCCGCCAAGAGTGCCCGGCTCAACTACTTGCGCAACCTGTGGGTGCGTGCGGTGCGCGAACTCCCGGGCATCGAAGTGATGACGCCGGATGATCCTCGCCTGTATTGCGGGATCACGTCGATGCGTTTCACCCGACAGGCCGATCAACAGCCGATGGTCGAGCGGCTGCTCACCGACTACAACCTGTTCACCGTGATGCGCAGCGGCGCCGCGAGTGGTCCGTGCATTCGTATCACGCCGGGCCTGACCACCACTGCCGCACACATGGAACTGCTGGCCCTGGCGCTGACCGAGTTGCGCTGAGGTCACACCGTGTATTTGTCGAAGTCCTCGGGTTTGATGTGCGAGGACACCGCGAAGGTGTCGATGCCAATGGTCGTGGCGCCGAAGAAGCCATCCTCTTTCGAATCCCGACTGAGGGTATGCACGTTCAAGGTCGACGCTTCGCCGCCATGGTATTTGTAATAAACGTCTTGATCGTTAGTCAACGCCAAGGCCTTTCGGCCGCCGTACTCACGGGAGTTGAGGACCGATCGCGACGCCACTTCGGGTAAATACAGCTGGCCAACCCAGGCAACATGCCGTTCTTCCAGGTAATTGTTGCCGGCGGTGATACGCACGGCGACATGAATGTGCAGTGCGCGACCGGCGTAAAACCCTGGATAGACCGTGGTAAAGCGCACGACGCCCTCCTTGTCGGTAAATTGCCCACCGCGCAGGTAAGTGTCGTCGTCGGTGCGCGGGACCGAGCCGATGTCACCGTTGTCGACTTCCTTGTCCGGATCAATTTTGCTCCAGCCCGAATAGGACCCGCGCGCATTGCAATGCCAGATATCGACCAGCGCGCCGATGACAGGCTGCCCGGTCATGGCATCGACGATTGCCAGGCGCAGGACCAGGGGAACACCATCGGCGCCTTCGCTGATGTTGCGTCTGATCAATTTCGGATTGCGGAAATACGGGCCGGGAATCTGCTCGGGAGACAGCAGGTAAAGCGGTGATGTGGGTGCAACGGGGGTGTTGTCGTCCATGACGTTCTCTCTTCCATAAGATGAACGCAGGCTAGCATTGGCCGACCGTCGGAAGGCGGTAACTATGTATCGCCTGAGGCGAATTTGGAGCAGCTGGCGAAACCTGCTGCTACAAGGAATCTCGGCTGCCTGTTGGTTTTCCTTGGGCAAAAAAAAACGGTGCACCGACCAAGCGCACCGTAAAGCCGTAGAACACACAACGAAGTGTCAGGTAAAGCGGATCAGTCCAGCAGCGCCAAGGCCTCAGCGGTGCATTCCTGAATGCGGGCCCAGTCGCCGTTCTTGATCCACTCGGGATCAAGCATCCAGCTACCGCCCACGCACATCACGTTTTTCAACGCCATGTAGCTCTTGATATTGGCCGGGCCGACGCCGCCCGTCGGGCAGAATTTCACGTCGCCGAACGGACCGCCGAGGGCCTTGATGGCGGCGACGCCACCGCTCACTTCCGCCGGGAACAGCTTGAAGCGGCGATAGCCCAGGCCATAGCCTTCCATGATGCCGGAGGCGTTGCTGATGCCGGGCAACAGCGGGATCGGGCTGTTGACGCTGGCTTCAAGCAAATCACGGGTGATGCCCGGCGTGACGATGAACTGCGAGCCGGCCGCTTCGGCAGCGGCGAGCATGTGGCGATCGAGCACGGTGCCGGCACCGGTCATCAGTTCCGGGCGCTGTTCGCGCAGGATCTGGATGGCCTTGAGGCCGAACTGCGAACGCAGGGTCACTTCCAGGGCGGTCAGGCCGCCGGCAGCCAGGGCGTCGGCCAGTGGCAGCACGTCCTGTTCGCGGGCGATGGTGATCACCGGCAGGATCCGCGCCTTGGCACAGAGGCTGTCGATCAGGGCAACTTTGTCCGCCATGGATACGGTCGGGGATGGGGTTGTCATAGCGGCTGTTCCTTGGCTCATGGGCACCAGTAAATCTCTAACGTAGGTTGCAAAAACGCGCGAATCGGCATGGCGGCGACATCGTCGACGGCCAATGCGGCACTCAGGGTGGTCAGCTTGGACTGACCGGAAATCGATAGCACTTTGTGTTTGGCCGAGGCCAGCAGCGCACGGCTCATGGTCAAGCGCTGATGCGGCACGGTCGGCGCCAGCATCGGGTAGCAGCGACGTGTGCCGTCGACTTTCAGGGCGTCGGCGAGGTTCGGGCTGTTCGGAAACAACGAGGCGGTGTGGCCGTCGTCGCCCATGCCCAGCACCAGGACATCGATCACCGGCAGTTCGGACAACAAGCGGTCGGCCTGCTCGGCCGCCTGTTCCAGGTTGGCGCTGGCGCTGTACAGACTCAGAAACTGAGCCTTGGCCGCCGGGCCTTGCAACAGATAACGCTTGAGCAGGCCGGCATTGCTGTCGGCATGTTCCACCGGCACCCAACGCTCGTCAGCCAGGCTAACCACCACGTTCGACCAGTCCAGTGCCTGCTTGGCCAGGTGCTGGAAAAATGCCACCGGGCTGCGGCCACCGGATACCACCAGCGTGGCGGTGCCTCGGGCCTCGATTGCTTCACTCAGTTGCCTGGCCACCGACAGTGCCAACGCTTGCGCCAACAACACCGGGCTCTTGAACTCATGGGCGCTGACGCCCTGAGGCAGTTTCAATTCAGATATCGCCATACCACGACCTCCCGTCCCGCGTGATCAGAGCAATGGAGCTCATCGGTCCCCAGGACCCGGCCGCGTACGGCTTGGGCGCATCACCGGATTTTTTCCAGCCGGCGATCAACTGGTCACACCACTTCCACGCGGCTTCGATTTCATCTTTACGGACAAACAGGTTCTGATTGCCGCGCATCACTTCCAGCAACAACCGCTCGTAGGCATCGGGAATCCGCGCGCTGCGATAGGTGTCGGAAAAATTCAGCTGCAACGGACCGCTGCGCAGCTGCATGCCCTTGTCCAGGCCTTGTTCTTTGGTCATCACGCGCAAGGAAATGCCTTCGTCCGGTTGCAGGCGGATAATCAGCTTGTTGCTGATTTGCAGGCGCTGCTCAGGGGCGAAGATGTAGTGCGACGGTTCCTTGAAGTGGATGACGATCTGCGACAGTTTCTGCGGCATGCGTTTGCCGGTGCGCAGGTAAAACGGTACGCCGGCCCAACGCCAGTTGCGGATATCAGCTCGCAATGCGACGAAGGTTTCGGTGTCGCTCTGGGTATTCGAATTCGGCTCTTCCAGGTAACCCGGCACCGGTTTGCCTTCGCTGTAACCGGCGATGTACTGACCGCGCACCACCTGAGTGGTCAGGCCTTCCGGGCTGATCGGCGCCAGCGCCTTGAGCACTTTGACTTTCTCGTCGCGGATGCTGTCGGCGGACAGATCGGCCGGAGGGTCCATGGCGATCAGGCAAAGCAGTTGCAGCAGGTGATTCTGAATCATGTCCCGCAGCTGCCCGGCCTTGTCGAAGTAACCCCAGCGGCCTTCGATCCCGACCTTCTCGGCCACGGTGATTTCCACGTGGGAGATGTAGTTCTGGTTCCACTGGGTTTCGAACAGGCTGTTGGCAAAACGCAGGGCGATGAGGTTTTGAACCGTCTCTTTGCCCAGGTAATGGTCGATGCGGTAGGTGCGATTTTCCGGGAAAAACTGCGCCACGGCGTCGTTGACCTTGCGCGAGGATTCCAGGTCCGAGCCGATCGGTTTTTCCAGCACCACGCGGGTGTTTTCCGCGAGGCCGACCTTGGCCAGGTTTTCGCAAATCGAGCCGTACACAGCGGCTGGCGTGGCGAAGTAGGCAATCACGCGCTGGGCGCTGCCAGCCATGTCGGCCAAGGCGATGTAATCGTCAGCGTTGAGGAAGTCCACGTGCAGGTAGGTCAGCCGCGCCAGGAAGCGCTCGACAACCGCCTCATCCAGCTCTTTCGCGCCCACATAACGACGCAGTTCGGCGCCGATGAATGCCAGGTGCTGCTGCTCGGTGCCAGGCTCGCGGGCCAGCGCGATAATGCGCGTATCCTCGTGCAGAAGGCCTGCGCCATCGAGTTGATAGAGGGCAGGAAACAGCTTGCGCAAGGCCAGGTCGCCGAGGGCGCCGAACAAGGCAAAGGTGCACGGTTCAACCGTAATCGAAGGCATGATGTTTGTTCTTTTATCAAGTTAAGCTACAAATACCTTTTTTCAAGGCATCGCTCAAGAGAAAATGTAGTAATAACCACAACATTTTCGCAAAATACAGATTCCGAGTGGTAGCCGGTCGGAGCCATCAGTAGGATAGGCCACCGTTTGGGGCTGCATCAAAGGCCCTTTTGGCATAGCCGAACTCTAATTTGCGCAGCTGACCCAAGGAACATATATGGACCGCGTGCGAAATTTACTGGAACAGATCCAGAATCGCCTTGAAGACCTGAACAAGGCTGAACGTAAAGTCGCCGAAGTGATCCTGCTCAACCCACAGCAGGCCACACGGTTCAGCATCGCCGCGCTCGCCCAGGCCTCCAAGGTCAGCGAGCCGACCGTCAACCGCTTCTGCCGTTCGTTCGGCGTCAGCGGCTACCCCGAACTCAAACTTCAACTGGCCCAAAGCCTGGCCAGTGGCGCTGCGTATGTCAGCCGCGCAGTCGAGGCCGATGACAATCCCGAAGCCTATACAAAGAAGATTTTCGGCAGCGCCATCGCCTCTCTGGACAGTGCCCTGCAGGCGTTGGACCCGAACCTGATCAGCCGCGCCGTCGACCTGTTGATCCAGGCCCGGCAGATCCACTTCTTCGGCCTCGGCGCCTCGGCCCCGGTGGCGCTGGACGCGCAGCACAAGTTCTTCCGCTTCAACCTGGCCGTCACCGCCCACGCCGACGTGCTGATGCAACGCATGATTGCGTCGGTGGCGCACACTGGCGAATTGTTCGTGATCATTTCCTACACCGGCCGCACCCGCGAACTGGTGGAGGTGGCGCGCATCGCCCGTGAGAACGGTGCCTCGGTGCTGGGCCTGACCGCCGAGGGTTCGCCCTTGGCCAAGGCCAGCACGCTGAGCCTGAATATTCCGCTGCCAGAAGACACCGACATCTACATGCCGATGACTTCGCGCATCATTCAGTTGACCGTGCTGGACGTGCTGGCGACCGGTATGACGCTACGCCGCGGGGTGGATTTCCAGCCGCATTTGCGCAAGATCAAAGAGAGCCTGAATGCGAGCCGGTATCCGGTTGGGGATGAGTTTAACTAGTCCGACATCTTGACTGCGTGACCGGCCTCTTCGCGAGCAAGTCGAAGGGGCCAGCCGCAAGACCGCCAGTCTTGAGCTACCCCCCAACCCGCGCCTGCAAACTCAAATGCGCCCTCTCCCCCGGCGCCAGGCTCAGGCTATGCGCGCCGCCGCTGGCCGCCTCCACACACACAAACTCTGAAATCTCATTCCAGGTCACGCCGAGCAATGGCCGCGAACCTGGATGCCAGACCACCGTGTCCGCATGGTCGCCGGTATCGATGCACAATTCACGTTGCCAGGCGTGGTCCTTGAGCTGCAATTCGCCGTCATGCTGGAACACGCGCTGACACCCGCCATCGACCCGCAACTCACCTTCCTGCTGGCAACTCTGGCGGTTCAAATGGTCATATCCCTGCGCACCTTCAAGCCCAGACAGCGCTATCTCACCCACGTCACCTATACGCCAGTAAGCGTGCAACGCCTGACTCAATTGGCAGGGCAAGGTGTCTTGATGCTCGGTGCTCAGGCGCAAATCCATGCGTTCGCCGAGGTGCGCATGCAGGTCCACTTGCCAGTCGCACAGCTGAAGTTGCCAGTGCAATCGCACGCCATCATCGTCGTGGCTGCTGTCGAGCAGCTTCCAGTCGATCAACCGAGCCCAACCATGGGAAGGCCAGGCGTTTTCGCTCGGATGACGTCCATACCACGGCCAGCACACGGGCACGCCGCCGCGAATCGCACCCACCTGCGGCCACTTCGCCGCGCACCAGAGCCATGGCTTTTGACCCGTGGGCTGGAAATGCAGCAACTGCGCGCCCTGGCGACTGAACACCGCCTGACACAACGGATGGTCGATCACCAACACGTCGCGCTTCTGATAGCGCTCCCACACAAACACCGGACGGTTGCGCAAGGATTTGAAGAAGCGTTGTAGCGGATGCTCATGCATGTGCCACTGTCCTGAAAATCATCTGTTCCCGGGGTGCGCCACCCCAAAAAAAAGCGGACAGCCTGGGCTGTCCGCAAATATGCGCACATAGAGAGGAGCTTATCGCAACAGCGTTAGAACACCGACTGAATTTTCAGGCCGGCTACCAACGCGTTATCGACTTCATCCACACCGCCTGGGTGAGTGATGTATTGCAGGTTAGGGCGCACGGTCAGCCAGTTGGTAACGTGGAAGCCGTAGTTGATTTCGTAGTTGTACTCGGTGGTCTGCAGTGGCGAGAACAGTGGATCCTCGTACTGAGTGACATTGTTGGCCGCGTTGGTCGCTTCTTCGTTTTTCTTCACGTCATTGTTGACATGGATACGGGCAAAACCGATGCCCATGTCATCTTTAGGACGCGCATCGAACGGCCCCTTGTACACAAACATCAGCGACTGGTAGTTGTCGACGACGTTGGTGTCCTTGTCGTGGAACGTCGCGTTGGCCGCAATGTTCAGACCGCGAGTCTTGTCACCGTTGTGGCTGGTGAGTTGTTGCTGTGCAACGAACCAGTAGCCGTGCTTGCTGCTGTGTTCGCGATAGGGTTGGCCGGTCGTTGCCGCATCCGTACCGCTGTCGTCTTTAAGGACGTCATTGGCCTCGGCCGTGCTTTTGTAGTAACCGACACGGTATTCGCCCGGCAGGTTGTTCGGGTTAGGCAACCAGACCAGCTCGACTGGCAACACGGTCCCGGCGGTGCCGCTGCCGCTGAGCTTGAAGCCGTTACCGTGTTCCAGCTGCGACGGGTTCTGGTTGTACGCGCCGATCTGCGCATAGAACTCAGGCGAAATGTTGTACTTCACACGGACCGCAGCCTGCATGACCGGCCAGTTGTACCAGATGTTGGTGGCCCAGTTACCCACTTGGGAACCGCAGAACGCCAGGTTCTGGAACTCGCAAGGGAAGGTATTGAAGTCTTCGCCTTCACCGAAGTAACCGGCCTTGACGTCCAGTTTGCCGTCGAGGAACTGGTGCTTGATCCACAACTGGGTCAGACGGACCATGTGGCCACGGCCGTAGACTTCCTGCGAGGAACTCAAGGTGCCGGTACGCGGGTCGCCGACGCGGTCGTTGGAGATGTTTTCGCCATTACGGTTGGTGAGCTGGATCTTGGCCTGGGTGTTATCCCAACCAAACAGTTTTTCCAGGTCCAGTGCCGCCCCCAGGCCGAACTGGTCGGCGTAACGTGCGGTTTTGTCGTTGTTGTAACCGCCGTGGAGGTTGCCGCCGACTTCACCGACGTAGTCCATCTTGATGTCGATGCCTTGCTCGATCAGCTTGGTCCGCTCACCACCCCAATCACCGGTCATCCATTCGGAATCAGCACTGAACGCGTCAGCCGCGTGCACACTACCGGCCAGCATCATGGCTGCAACTGCTGACAACTGGCAGATAAGCTGAGCGTTGTTGTTCTTCTTCATCCCTACATCCTCGTTTTATTGTTATTAACTTTTCTTTTTCTAACGTGGTTACATCAGTTGCGACGGATGACAGGCCAGCCGCCGCTTATTCCCCCTGTGGGAGCAAGCCCGCTCCCACATTTGTTCTTCAGCGACCTTTGAACTGTGCGACGTTCGCAGACCGGGCTTCACCTTGCGGTTGACCGGCCACACCCAACCGTTCCCCGGTCTTGGCGTCGAACAACAACACTTTCGATGGATCGAACTGCAGGGTCAGGGTTTCGCCCGGCGCCGGTGCAACGTCTGGTGCCAGCCGGCAGCAGACTTTGGTTTCATTCAGATTGACGAACACCAGAGTGTCGGGACCAGTCGGCTCGGTGACCTGGACTTCCGCGCGGATGGTCGGCAACCCGTTCGGCTCGCCGTTCGCCAGCACAATCTGCTCAGGGCGCATGCCGAGGATCACTTCGCGGTCTTCGAGCCCGGCGTCCTGCATGCCCAACGGCAACTCACAACGGGCCTGGCCGCTGTCGAGCAGCGCGAGCAGACGACCGTCCTTGCGCTGCAAACGCAAGGGGATGAAGTTCATCGGCGGTGAACCGATGAAGCTCGCCACGAACAGGTTGGCCGGGTTGTTGTAGATGTCTTTCGGCGTGCCGAACTGCTGAATGATCCCGTCCTTCATCACCGCCACTTTGTCGCCAAGTGTCATCGCTTCGATCTGGTCGTGGGTCACATAGACCGTGGTGGTTTTCAGGCGCTGGTGCATCAGCTTCATTTCGGTACGCATCTCGACCCGCAGCTTGGCGTCGAGGTTGGACAGCGGTTCGTCGAACAGGTAAATCTTCGGCCGACGCGCCAGGGCCCGGCCCATGGCCACGCGCTGTTGCTGACCACCGGAAAGCTGGCCGGGCTTGCGGTTGAGCAAGTGTTCGATCTGCAAAAGCTTGGACACCCGCGCCACTTCGGTTTCGATGTCGGCGGCGGGCATTTTGCGAATCTTCAAGCCAAAGGCGATGTTCTCGCGCACGCTCATGGTCGGGTACAGCGCGTAGGACTGGAACACCATGGCGATGTCGCGGTCTTTCGGGCTCATGCCGCTGACGTCCTGATCGTCGATCATGATCGCGCCGCCGGTGATGGTTTCGAGGCCGGCGATGCAATTCATCAGGGTCGATTTGCCGCAACCCGAAGGTCCGACCAGGATCAGGAACTCACCGTCCTTGATCGACAGATGGATGTCCTTGAGGGTGTCCGGCAGGCCCGGGCCATAGGTCTTGTTTACATTACGAAGTTCGAGCGTAGCCATGATTACCCCTTGACCGCGCCGGCCGTCAGCCCGCGCACGAAATACTTGCCTGCGACCACATAGACCAGCAGGGTCGGCAGCCCGGCGATCATCGCCGCCGCCATATCAACGTTATATTCCTTGGCCCCGGTACTGGTGTTGACCAGGTTGTTCAGCGCGACCGTGATGGGTTGCGAGTCACCGCTGGAGAACACCACGCCGAACAGGAAGTCGTTCCAGATCTGGGTGAACTGCCAGATCAGGCAGACCATGATGATCGGCGTGGACATCGGCAGGATGATCAGGCGGAAGATCGTGAAAAACCCCGCACCATCGAGCCGCGCCGCCTTCACCAGCGCATCCGGAACGCTGACGTAGTAGTTGCGGAAAAACAGTGTGGTGAACGCCAGGCCGTAGACCACGTGGACGAACACCAGGCCCGTGGTGGTACTGGCCAGCCCCATCTTGCCGAGGGTGAACGAGGCTGGCAGCAGGACGGTCTGGAACGGCAGGAAGCAACCGAACAACAGCAGGCCGAAGAACAATTGCGAGCCGCGAAAGCGCCACATCGACAGTACATAGCCGTTCAACGCACCGATGGCGGTGGAGATCAGTACCGCCGGAACGGTGATCTTGATCGAATTCCAGAAATACCCGTCGACGGTGCCCCAGGCCTTGACCCAGCCAATGCCGCTGACCACGGTTGGCCAGCTCAGCAGGTTGCCGGTGTTGATGTCTTCCGGTGTCTTGAAGCTGGTCAACAGCATGACCACCAGCGGTATCAGGTACAGGAATACCGCAAGGATCAGCACCGCGTAGATCGCGATGCGACTCAGGCTGATGGAAGGTTTGGCAGCGAAACTAGTCATGACGCTTGGTCCTCAGCTCGGAGTACAGGTAAGGCACGATGATTGCGAGAATCGCACCGAGCATCAGAATCGCACTGGCCGAGCCCATGCCCATCTGGCCGCGACTGAAGGTGAAGGAGTACATGAACATCGCGGGCAAATCGGAGGAGTAACCCGGACCACCGGCCGTCATGGCCGCCACCAGGTCGAAGCTCTTGATCGCGATGTGAGCCAGGATCATCACGGCGCTGAAGAACACCGGACGCAAGCTGGGCAACACCACTTTCAGATAAATGCGCGGCATGCTCGCGCCGTCGATCTGGGCGGCACGGATGATCGACTGATCAACGCCACGCAGCCCGGCGAGGAACATCGCCATGATAAAGCCCGAGGCTTGCCAGACTGCAGCGATCACCAGGCAATACACCACACGATCCGGATCGATCAGCCAGTCCAGGCGGAAGCCTTCCCAGCCCCAGTCACGGAGCAATTTGTCCAGGCCCATGCCCGGGTTGAGCAACCACTTCCAGGCAGTACCGGTGACGATCATCGAGAGCGCCATCGGGTACAGGTAAATGGTGCGAATGAAACCTTCGCGGCGAATGCGCTGGTCAAGAAACACTGCCAGCAGCACACCGATTACCAGGGTGATACCGATGAACATGCCGCCGAACAGCGCCAGGTTCTTGCTGGCTACCCACCAACGGTCGTTGTCGAACAGCCGCTGGTATTGCGCCAGCCCCGCCCATTTGTAGGTCGGCAGAAAGGTCGAACTGGTGAACGACAGAACGAACGTCCACAGGATGTAGCCATAGAAGCCCACCAGAACGATGAACATGCTCGGCGCCAGCACCAGTTTGGGCAGCCAGCGTTGCAATGCATCGAACGGCGAGGCCTTGCTGAACACAGCGACAGAACTCATGGGAAAATCCAGTACGGGAGAAAAATCACTTTGAAAATGCTTCCCCTTGCAGGAGTGAGCCCTGCTCGCGATGGCGGTGTATCAGTCACTCAATCATTGACTGACAGATTGCAATCGCGAGCAGTCTCGCTACTACAGGGGCCAAGCATTACTTGGCAGACTTGACCGCTGCACCGAGTTTCTTGGCGGCATCGGCAGGGTCGGCTTTCGGGTCGTTGATGTAGTTGGTCACCACATCAAAGAACGCACCCTGTACGGCCAGCGTGGTCGCCATGTTGTGCGCCATGCTCGGCTGCAGCCCGCCGGACTTGGCATCCGCCAGGAAGTCCTTGGCAGCGGTCTGGGCGCAGGCGTCGAAACCGTACTTGTCCATGTCCTTCAGCATGTCGTCGCGAACCGGGATCGAGCCCTTGTTGATGCTGAAGACTTTCTGGAAGTTCTCACCCATGACGATCCTGGCGATGTCCTGCTGACCGGCCGCAGTGCCCGCATCTTTCTGCTTGAACACGGCGAGGGAGTCGATGTTGTAGGTGAACGCCTTATCGGTGCCCGGGAACGCTACGCACTCGTAGTCCTTACCGGCAACTTTCTTGGCGGCGGTCCATTCGGACTTGGCCCAGTCACCCATGATCTGCATGCCGGCCTTGCCGTTGATGACCTTGGCCGCTTCCAGGTTCCAGTCCTGGCCTTTGCCGTCGACGTCCATGTAGGTCGCGACTTTCTTCAGCTCGGTCAGCGCCTTGACCATTTCCGGACCGGTCAGCGCGGCGTTGTCCAGATCGACAAGGGCTTTCTTGTAGCCATCGACGCCCATGACCGAAAGCACCACGGCTTCGAACACGGTGCTGTCCTGCCAAGGCTGACCGCCGTGGGCGAGCGCAATGAAGCCCGCTGCCTTGAGCTTGTCGCCGGCGGCGTAGAATTCTTCGAGGGTGGTCGGGTTTTTGGTGATGCCGGCTTTCTTGAAGACTTCCGGGTTGATCCACAGCCAGTTGACGCGGTGAATGTTCACCGGCACGGCCACGTAGTTACCCTCGTACTTCACGGTATCGGAGACTTTCTTGTCGAGCAGGCTGTCCCACTTCTCCGATTTGGCAACGTCTTTCAGGACGTCGGTGTCGAGCAGACCGGTAGACGCCCATTCCTGGATGTCCGGACCTTTGATCTGCGCCACACCCGGCGGGTTACCGGCAACGGCGCGGCTCTTGAGCACGGTCATGGCTGTAGCACCGCCACCACCGGCCACAGCGCCGTCCTTCCAGGTGAAGCCGTCTTTTTCGACTTGGGCCTTGAGCACATCGACCGCTGCTTTTTCACCACCCGACGTCCACCAGTGAACCACTTCCACGGAACCTTTGGATTCGGCGGCAAGCACACTGAGAGGGAGCGCAGACAGGGAGGCGAGAGAAATGACAGTAGCGAGGCGAGAAATCGCATTCATCTAGAAGTACCTTTCTTGTTGTTATGCATGCAAGTCTGGTGCTTGCGCTGCACAGGATTTTAAACAGGAGTTATCCCCTCGCAGGTAACGAAGGGACGCTTGAATGTCACCACATGGTTACACAGGAGCGCTCTGGGACAACCTTGCCAGCGCCGTGGCCATGCTGGGCGCTAATGGCAGCCGTGGTATCAGTACCGCTTGCCAGGCGTGATACAGATCAGGTTTGCCCGCCCAGATATCGGCACTTGGGCGATTCTGCGGATCGAGTTCGTGATGCCAGCTGCCGTCACAACGGTCGATGAAATGAGTGTCACAAAATTCCCAGAACAGCCGGTACCAGCGTTCGTATTGCTCATCGCCCGTACGTTTGAGCAACGCACTGGCGGCAGCGCTGGCTTCGCAATGAGTCCAATGCAGGCGATGACGAACCACCGCGCGATTGTCCCAGTCGAGGGTGTAGACAATCCCGGGCAGCCCGTCGATATCCCAGCCATGACGGCAGTTGTGGTCGAAAAGTTTTTGCGCATCGGTGGCCAGCCAGCCCGGCGTCAGCATGCCGGCCTGAACCCGCGCTGCTTCCAGATGCAGCAGCAGGCGTGCCCATTCAAAACCGTGGCCTGGCGTGGTGCCGTAGGGACGGAAACCGTCGGCCGGGTTGTCGTGGTTGTATTCCCGTAATGGCTGCCACTGGCGGTCGAAATGTTCGACCACTCGATAATCATTGGCCGCGGCATGACCGTGGATCACCCGCTCGACAATGCGCTGCGCACGGCATAGCCAGCGGTTGTCTTCGGTGACATCGGCCAGCGCCAGGAAAGCTTCGGTGGCGTGCATGTTGCTGTTGGCACCCCGGTAGGCCTCTTCTTCACTCCAGTCGCGGCTGAAGGATTCGCGCATGGCGCCCTCCTCCTCGCTCCAGAAATGTGTGTCGATGATGTTGATCGCATCATCGAGCAAGGCGCGTGCGCCGGGACGTTGCGCAACCACCGCAGAACTGGCGGCCAGGGCGACAAAGGCATGGAGGTAAGCGGCCTTGCCGGTGTTGTCATCCAGCGCCTCAGCGATTGCAAACCAACCGCCATATTCGGCATCGCGCAACGGGCCGCTGAGGGCCTGGACACCGTGATCCACCAGCTCCGCAAATCCCGGCAAGCCCTGAATATGGGCCATGGCGAAGCTGTGCGTCATGCGCGCGGTATTCATGGTTTCAGCGCGGGCGTTGGCCGAGAGATGGCCTTTTTCATCGAGATTGCCGAAGCCGTCGGGAAGCGTTGAAGCCTTGGCGAATGCCAGCAGGCGCAGACCTTCGGCGCCAAGCCATTGCTGATGGGCAGGCGCGTTGAGCCAACTGCTGAAGACCGGTTGGAAGGTGTCCATGGGGTGCCTTTTTTGTTGTTTTGACTGAGGGCAGTCTAAACAACGGGCGGAGGCGGGCTTGTAACGAAGGGGGCGAGTTATGTCACTGACTTGTGACATTTGGCTTGAGAAATTTGTTTAATGGTCTGACGCCTTCGCGAGCAAGCCCGCTCCCACATTCGATCGAGTTCATCCAGTTGGAATGCGATTGAATGTGGGAGCGGGCTTGCTCGCGAAGAACGATAACTCGGTATTACTAATCGACACTGCGCGGCAGTTGAAGCGTCACTCTTAACCCACCCTCACGCAGGTTTTGCAGGCTGACCTCCCCGCCATGACTATGCGCAATGTTGCGCGCAATCCCCAACCCCAGCCCATAACCCTGCTGCTGCCCGGCCAGGCGGAAGTGCGGTTCAAACACCTGCTCCAGCCGTTGCTCCGGCACGCCCGGCCCTTCGTCATCGACATGAAGGATGAACGCGCTCTCATCATCATCGATGTGCAAATGCGCGTTCTGCCCATACTTGAGGGCGTTGTCGATCAGGTTGCCAATGCAGCGTTTAAGCGCCAACGGTTTACCTGGATACGCCGCCACCGCCCGGCCCTGCTGGGTCACGCGGCCATTGCCGTGAGGCGCCAGATACGGCTCCACCAGACAATCGAGCACATGATTGAGGTCCACCGGCTCGATGTTTTCGTGAATATCCGTGTCTTTCACGCATTGCAGCGCGCCCTTGACCAGCAACTCCAACTCATCCAGATCACGTCCGAACTTGGCTTGCAGCTTCTCGTCTTCCAGCAATTCCACGCGCAGGCGCAAACGGGTGATGGGCGTGCGCAGGTCATGAGAAATCGCGCTGAACAACTGGCTGCGCTCAGTCAGGTAACGGCTGATCCGTTCGCGCATGGCGTTAAACGCACGCCCCACTTCGACCACTTCACTGCCACCGCCTTCGGCCACCGGTTGCACATCAGCCCCCAGCGACATGTCGCGCGCGGCTCGCGCCAGGCGCTTGAGCGGGCGGCTCTGCCAGTGCACCAGCAAGCCGATGAACAACAGCAAAAAGCTGCTGGTGAGGACGATGAACCAGACCTGCTGCGCCGGCAGGCCTTGCTCTTCAAGACTGGTGTAAGGCTCGGGCAGCAATGACGCGATGTACAGCCATTCCCCCGGCGCCATCTGGATTTGCGTGACCAGCACGGGCGGGTTCACGGGTTCCAGTGTCAACGCGTAATGCGCCCAGGAGCGCGGCAACTCATCGAGTTTCAGCCCGCTGTTGAAGATCCGCAGGTCTTCAGGGCTGACAAAAGTCACCGAGATATCCGTGTCATGACCCAGGGATTCGCGCAGCACCTGGTCCACCGCTTTGAGCACGGCTTCCTTGCGCGGGGTGATCGGCAGCACTTCCATACCCAAGGGTTTGTCGTTGAGTGTCACCACAAAACGGGTGCCGCCCATGCTGCGTAACTGATCCAGCACCAACGGCCTGAAAGCGACGGGTAATGAGCGGAAATAACTCACGCTGGCCGTCATTGAATGCGCGAGGCTGCGGGCGGCGGTGACCAGGCCTTCTAGCTGCGTGGCACGCAATTGTGAGACCCAGATCACGCTCGACAACGTCTGCGCGAACAGCACCGCCAGCAACGTCAGCAGCAACATCCGCCCCAGCAACGAACGGGGCACCGGCACGCGCTCGGCGAGCTTGCGCAGAAACTCAGTGGCCATTACTGGCAACCACATTGGCTGCCAGCTGGTAGCCACTGCCGCGCACGGTGCGGATCAGTCGTGGCGGCTTTTCCGTGTCTCGCAAGCGTTGACGCAAGCGGCTGACCGCCATGTCGACGATGCGGTCCAGCGGCATCAGGTCGCGCCCGCGAGTGGCGTTGCCGATGGTGTCGCGGTCGAGGATTTCCTGCGGGTGATCGAGGAACAGTTTCAGCAGTGCGAAGTCGGCGCCGGACAGAATCACTTCTTCGCCATCGGTGTGGAACAGCCGATGGCTGACCATGTCCAGGCGCCAGTCGTCGAAGGCCAGCACTTCACCGCCATTGCGTTCCTGACCGAATTGCGCGCGTCGCAACAAGGCTTTGATGCGCGCCTGCAATTCTCGTGGACTGAAGGGTTTACCCAGGTAATCGTCGGCGCCGAGTTCCAGGCCGATGACGCGGTCGGCTTCGTCGGAACTGGCGGTGAGCATGATGATGGGCACCTGCGCCTGCCGTGGGTGCTGGCGAACCCAGCGGCACAAGCTGAAGCCGTCTTCGTCCGGGAGCATCACGTCGAGAATCACCAGATCACTGGGGGCCTCGTTCAAGGCCTGGCGAAAACCGGCGCCATCGGGTGTGGTGCGGACCTGGAAACCGGCGCGAGTCAGGTAGGTATCCAGCAACTCGCGTATCTCTTGATCGTCATCGACCAACAAAATCGACTTGTTGACTGAGCTCACGGGGCGGCGTCCTTGTTGTTTGAATTGGGCGGATTATGCCTGATGGACCTTGAGTATTTGTTGTCTGTTCTGGCCCCATCGCGGGCAAGCCCGCTCCCACAGGGATTTAGGTGATCCTGTGGGAGCGGGCTTGCCCGCGATGAAGTCGACTCGGTTTCAGGCCTGGTCGAGCGCGACACCCGCACCGACAAGGCCGGAATACGGCGCGGTCACCAGCCACACCGGGATGCCTTTGAAGTAATTGCTCATGCAGCCTTTATCGGCGAAGCATCGGGCGAAACCGCTTTTGACGAAGAAATCGGCAAACCGCGGAATCACGCCACCAACGATGTACACGCCGCCGCGCCCCCCGGTGGTCAGCACGTTGTTGCCGGCCACGCGGCCGAGCCAGCAGCAAAACTGCTCCAGCACTTCCAGGGCAATCGGATCGCCTGCGAGCCCGGCAGCGGTGATCGCTTCCGGTGTTTCGAGCACCGGCGTATGGCCGTCGACTGCACAAATCGCCCGGTAAACCCGAGGCAAGCCGCCGCCGCTCAACGCGGTTTCAGCACTGACATGCCCGATCTCATTGAAGATGTGTTGCCACAGCTGCGTTTCCCGCGGGCTGCTCAGCGGCAGATCGACGTGACCGCCCTCCCCCGGCAACGCGGCAAAACGCCCTTCGCCAAGGTCCAGCAAGGTACCGACACCCAGGCCTGTGCCCGGGCCAATCACCACCGCTGGCCGCAACGGCTCCGGGGTGCCTTCGCAGACCACTCGAAACTCGCCCGGCTGCAAACGGGTCATGCCCAGTGCCATGGCCGAGAAGTCGTTGACCAGCAACAGTTGCTCGACCTGCAAGGTCTTGCAGAAACCCTTGCGGCTCAGGCGCCAGTGATTGTTGGTGAACTTGAATTCATCGCCACTCACCGGGCCGGCCACCGACAGGCACACCGAGCCGATCGAACCCGACGCCAGACCGAGCCCGCCCAGGTAGACCGCAATGGCCTCTTCCGGGCTGGCGTGATCAGCCGTCGCCAGCACCTGGACCGATTCCAGTTGCTGGTTTTTCCACAACGCGAAACGAGCGTTGGTCCCACCGATGTCACCGACCAAAGCCAGTTTCAATTAAGCGTCTCCAGGGCAGAAGTAAAGGCGCTGGCGCCCTGCTCTGCGGAGCTGAAGGCCATGCGCATGAAACCAAACAGCTCGCGTCCGCTGCCAATGTTATTGCCCAACAGGCCCTTGGCCGGTTCGCGCGCCGCGAATTCGTCGGCGTCCACCTTAAGCTCCAGAGTGCCTTTGACGCCATCGACGCGGATGATATCGCCCTCTTGCACCCGCGCCAAAGCGCCACCGACATACGCTTCGGGGCTGACGTGAATCGCCGCGGGGATTTTTCCCGAGGCGCCGGACATGCGTCCGTCCGTGACCAATGCCACTTTGAAACCACGATCCTGCAGCACGCCGAGGAACGGCGTCATCTTGTGCAGTTCCGGCATGCCGTTGGAACGCGGGCCCTGGAAGCGCATCACCGCGACAAAATCCTTCTCCAGCAGACCGGCCTTGAAGGCGTCTGCCAGATCCTGCTGATCCTGAAACACCATGGCCGGTGCTTCGACGATCTGGTTTTCCAATGCGACGGCCGAGACTTTCATCACACCGCGACCGAGGTTGCCTTCCATCACGCGCAAACCGCCCTCTGGCGAGAACGCACGAGCGACCGGGCGCAGGATGCTTTCGTCGAGGCTGTCGGTCACGCCTTCGCGCCAGACCAGTTCGCCGTTATCGAGGAACGGTTCCATGGTGTAACGGCGCAGGCCATGGCCGAGTACGGTGTTGACGTTTTCGTGGAGCAACCCGGCGTCCAGCAGTTCGCGGATCAGGAACGACATGCCGCCCGCCGCCTGGAAGTGATTGATGTCGGCTTTACCGTTCGGGTAGACGTGGCTCAGGGTCGGCACGACTTCGGAGAGGTCGGCCATGTCTTGCCAGGTCAACTGAATGCCCGCCGCCATGGCGATGGCCGGCATGTGCAGCGTGTGGTTGGTCGAACCGCCGGTGGCGTGCAGGGCCACGATGGAGTTGACCAGTGAACGTTCGTCGACGATTTCGCCGATCGGCATGAAATCACCGTTCTGTTTGGTCAGGCGAGTGACCTGATGCGCCGCTTCGCGGGTCAAGGCATCGCGCAACGGCGTGTTCGGGTTGACGAAAGAAGCGCCCGGCAAGTGCAGACCCATCACCTCCATGAGCAACTGGTTAGTGTTGGCTGTGCCGTAGAACGTGCAGGTTCCAGGGCTGTGGTAGGAGTTCATTTCCGACTCCAGCAGCTCTTCGCGGCTGGCCTTGCCTTCGGCATAGCGCTGGCGCACATCGGCTTTCTGCTTGTTGGAAATGCCCGACACCATCGGCCCGCCCGGGACAAAAATCGTCGGCAGATGACCGAAACGCAACGCGCCCATCATCAGGCCCGGCACGATCTTGTCGCAGATGCCGAGCATCAGCGCGCCGTCGAACATGTTGTGGGACAACGCCACGGCGGTGGACATCGCGATCACTTCGCGGCTCGGCAGGCTCAGCTCCATGCCCGGCTCGCCCTGGGTCACGCCATCACACATGGCCGGGGTGCCGCCGGCGAACTGGCCGACCGAACCGATCTCGCGCAGCGCTCGCTTGATCTGTTCCGGAAAGACTTCGTACGGCTGATGCGCCGAGAGCATGTCGTTATAGGACGAAACGATGGCGATGTTGGCGGAGTTCATCATCCGCAGGCTGTTCTTGTCTTCGGTGCCGCAACCCGCCACGCCGTGAGCGAAGTTGGCGCATTGCAGTTTGCCGCGCATCGGACCGTCGCTGGCCGCACCGCGAATCAGTGCAAGGTAGGCCTCACGCGTGGCGCGGCTACGGGCGATAAGCCGTTCAGTGACCTCAAGGACGCGGGGATGCATGTGTAGAACTCCAGGCTAACGGATGTGGCGACCTGATTGTCTATGCTGAACAAGGACCGCTGTGATCGGGATGACAGACGGTTTTCTTGATCGGTCGGACCAGTTGATTCAGGTCACTCGTTGTAGATTGAACAAAATATTGCCATTAAAAAGGCTTGTTTTCTATTTTTATGCGAATAATCTTGTAATTCCAACAACAAAACGACGGCGGCGCTGTAAATGACTCTTCGAATCGCAATCAATGGTTTTGGCCGGATTGGCCGCAACGTCCTGCGCGCACTGTATACCCAAGGCTATCGCCAGGATCTGCAGATCGTGGCCATCAACGACTTGGGTGACAGCGCGATCAACGCTCATCTGCTCAAATACGACACTGTTCACGGCACGTTCGACGCCGATGTCCTGCACGATCAGGAGAGCCTGACGGTCAACGGTGACCGTATTGCGGTCAGCGCCATTCGCAACCCGGCGGAGTTGCCCTGGGCGGCGGAAAAGATTGATGTCGTGTTCGAATGCACCGGTCTGTTCACCGACCGCGCCAAAGCCGCCGCGCATATTACGGCCGGCGCACGCAAAGTCATCATCTCGGCACCGGCCAAGGGCGCCGACGCCACCGTGGTGTACGGGGTCAACCACGACATTTTGCGCCAGCACCACCAGATCATTTCCAACGCGTCGTGCACCACCAACTGCCTCGCGCCAGTGGCTCAAGTGCTGCACCGCGAACTGGGGATCGAGAGCGGTCTGATGACCACAATCCACGCCTACACCAACGACCAGAACCTGACCGACGTCTACCACACCGACCCTTACCGCGCCCGCTCCGCCACGCAGAACATGATCCCGAGCAAGACCGGTGCGGCTGAAGCCGTTGGCCTGGTGCTACCGGAACTGGCGGGCAAATTGACCGGCATGGCAGTGCGCGTACCGGTGATCAACGTGTCGCTGGTGGACCTGACCGTGCAGCTGAAACGCGAAGCGTCGGCCGACGAAGTGAATGCGCTGCTGAAAGAAGCCAGCCAGCACTCGAAGATTCTCGGTTACAACACCCTGCCGCTGGTTTCCAGCGACTTCAACCACAACCCGTTGTCGTCGATCTTCGACGCCAACCACACCAAATCCAGCGGCAAGCTGCTGAAGGTGCTGGCCTGGTACGACAACGAATGGGGCTTCTCCAACCGCATGCTCGATAACTGCCTGGCGTTGTGCAACGCAGAATGATCGTGGAGCAGCAACCGATGATCGGTATCAGTTTTATGCAAAAGACCATGGCGGCGCGCAAGCGTATCGCCTTGGTCGCCCACGACCACTGCAAGGTGTTTTTGCTGGACTGGGCCGAGCGGCATAAAGACAGACTCGCGCAGCATGAATTGGTCGCCACCGGCACCACGGGGTTGTTGTTACAACATCGCCTGGATTTACCAGTGCAGAGCATGATCAGCGGTCCGCTGGGCGGCGACCAGCAATTGGGGGCGCAAATCGCCGAGCAGCGCGTCGACATGCTGGTGTTCTTCTGGGACCCGTTCGAACCACAGCCTCACGACCCGGACATCAAGGCTTTATTACGGGTCGCGGCGGTCTGGAACATCCCGGTGGCCTGCAACGAATGCAGTGCCGATTACCTGCTGAGCAGCCCGTTGATGGATCAGGCACACGACCATCGAATACCCGACTATTCGACTTATCTGCTGGGTCGCTCCTGAAGTTTCACCTGAGACCGGAACTGGCTCGCGCTTGCATCCCGGATACCCGCCAATCACTGCCGAGAATTTCCTGAATTCCCGGCCATTTCAGGGCTTTTACCTGCGCAAACGTTCACCTCATACCGTTCGTCGGCATCGGTTCATGTAACCGTCACATGGCGCCGATGTGCATTGGATGGCGCTGAATGGATTTGGCGTACCGAGTCGATAGCGACTCCTTGCCAACACCTCATCCATTTGTGAGCTCGCCCTATGTTCGACTCTCTCTCTATCCGTCTGAAAATCGTTTTGCTGTCCGGTCTGTGTTTGCTCGGCGTGGTCGTCTTGATCGTCGGCATGAACATTTACCAGACCAACCAGAACGATGATCTGGTCAACGCCTCCAGCAGCAAGATGCTCACCGACAGTGTGCAAGACCTGCTGCAAGCCAAGGCCGCCGAACAAGCGGCGCGGCTGCAGAAGACCTTCGGCGAGACCCTGACGGTAGTGACCGCCCTGGCGGACCAGATCAAGGACATGCGCAACATGGCCGCCAAGCGTTCTATCGAGGCCGGAGCCCTGCGTGAAGAGTTGAACCAAAGCATCAAGACCGCGTTCGAGCGTAACGGCAAGGTATTAGGTGTCTGGTTGGCCTTCGAACCCAATGGCCTGGATGGCAAGGACAGCGAGTTCGTCAATGACGCGGTCCGCCAGTCCAACGAAGCCGGGCGTTTCGCCACGTACTGGAGCCGTGCCGGAGGCGAGGTACTTAACACGATCATGGTCGAAGAGGACCTGACCAAAACCACCCTGAACCTCAGCGGTACACCCTACAACGTCTGGTACACCTGCCCGCGCGACAGCAAGCGTACCTGCCTGCTTGACCCCTATGCCGATACCATCGGCACTGAGAAAAAAGAAGTGTTGATGACCACCATTTCCGTGCCGCTGCTGGTGGATGGCAAGCCCATTGGCGTGGTCGGCGTCGACATTGCCCTCGACGCGCTGCAAGCGGCGGCGGTCGATTCCCAGCGTGAACTGTTCAACAGCGCAGGGCACATGCTGATCGTCTCCGGCACCGGCGTGCTGGCGGCCTACAGTGTCGACGCCGGTAAAGTCGGGAAGTCTATCGGCGATACTCTGGGCGCGGACGGCAAGGACATTCTGCAATTGCTCAGCGGTGGTGCGCCGAAGGTTTTGCAGCAAGGTGAACTGATTCGCGCGGTGTACCCGGTCAGCCCGATTGCCGACGCGAAGGCCTGGGCCGTGGTGGTCGACCTGCCTAAACAGGTGTTGCTGGCCGACTCGGTGAAACTGCAAGCAGTCCTCGATGACGCCCAACAAAGCGGCACGATCAAAGCGGTGCTGGTGGCTGTCGTGGCCGGTCTGATCGGTTTGTTGCTGACCTGGCTCACCGCCTCGGGCGTGACCCGGCCGATCAACAGCGTGGCCGAGATGCTCAAGGCAATTGCCAGCGGCGACGGTGATCTGACCCAGCGTTTGCACTACCGCAAGAAAGACGAATTGGGCGAGCTGGTCAGCTGGTTCAACCGCTTCCTCGACAAGCTGCAACCGACCATCGCACAGATCAAGCAAAGCATCACCGACGCCCGCGGCACTGCTGATCAGTCTTCGGAAATAGCCCGTCAGACCAGCGAAGGCATGCAGGTGCAGTTCCGCGAAATCGACCAGGTCGCGACCGCGTCCAACGAAATGAGCGCCACCGCGCACGACGTCGCCAACAGTGCTTCGAACGCGGCCAACGCCGCCAAAGGAGCCGACCAGTCGGCCCGTGACGGCATGCAAATCATCGAGCGCAGCACCCGCGACATCAATCAACTGGCCGACGAAGTCAGCAAAGCCGTGACCGAAGTCGAAGCGCTGGCGGTGAACAGCGAGCAGATCGGTTCGGTCCTGGAAGTGATCCGCAGCATTGCCGAGCAGACCAACCTGCTGGCACTTAACGCCGCGATTGAAGCGGCCCGTGCCGGCGAGAGCGGTCGCGGCTTTGCGGTGGTGGCCGATGAAGTGCGCAACCTGGCCAAGCGCACCCAGGACTCGGTGGAAGAAATTCGCCTGGTGATCGAACGTATCCAGAGCGGCACGCGCGGCGTGGTTGCCACTATGCATTCGAGCCAGACCCAGGCCCACAACAACGCCGGACAAATTCAGCAAGCGGTCCAGGCCTTGGGCAAAATCAGTGATGCGGTGACGGTGATCAGCGACATGAACCTGCAAATCGCCAGCGCTGCCGAACAGCAAAGCGCGGTGGCCGAAGAGGTCAACCGCAACGTCTCGGCAATCCGCACCGTCACTGAAACCCTGACCGGCCAGGCCACCGAATCGGCGCAGATCAGCAGCCAGCTCAACTCGCTGACCACGCAACAGATGAAATTGATGGATCAGTTCAGGGTTTGATGGGACCAGGATCGTTCCCGCGCTCTGCGTGGGAACGATCAATGACCGGATTTTTGAACTATGATCGGGCTCTCGTTCCGGAGGGCCTTCGATGACTGATCTAATCACGTCCATTCAAGCCGCACTCGGCTTGCCCCATACCCCGATCCCCTTCACGTCGAGCGGTGCCCTGCCCTCGGCGTTTGCCGTGACCGACCTCGCCTGCGCCAGCATCGCCGTGGCCGGGCAGGCGGTCAGCGAGTTATTGCAGCAACACACCGGCCGCTTGCCCGGTGTTGAAGTCGACCGCCGACTCGCCTCTTTCTGGTTCGCCACCTCGATCCGCCCCGTCGGCTGGAGCGTTCCGCCGTTGTGGGACCCGATTGCCGGTGACTACGCGACGAAGGACGGCTGGATCCGCCTGCACACCAACGCACCCCATCACCGAGTCGCGGCTGAAAGTGTGCTTGGCACCTGCGCCGACCGCACCGCGATGGCAAGCAAGGTGGCGCAATGGGCCAACAGTGATCTGGAACAGGCCGTGGTCGACGCTGGGGGATGCGCCGCCGAGATGCGCACCTGGGCGCAATGGCAGCAACACCCACAAGGTTTGGCCGTGAATGACGAGCCGTTGATTCAATTCAGCCGCGACCAGGCACAACCCGCGAAACCGTGGCAAGGCTCCGTCGCTCAGCCGCTGGCCGGACTCAGGGTGCTGGACTTGACCCGCGTACTGGCCGGTCCGGTCGCCAGCCGTTTTCTCGCCGGCCTCGGGGCGGATGTATTGCGCATCGACCCACCGACCTGGAACGAACCCGGCGTGGTGCCCGAAGTCACCCTGGGTAAACGCTGCGCACGCCTGGATCTGCACAACAGCGAAGATCGCGCCGTGTTCGACACCCTGCTCAAGGACGCCGACATTCTCCTGCACGGCTACCGCGCCGATGCACTGGAACGTTTGGGGTACGGCGCTACCGAACGCAGGCGACTGGCGCCGGGACTGATCGATGTAAGCCTCAACGCCTACGGCTGGAGCGGTCCCTGGCAGAACCGCCGTGGTTTCGACAGCCTGGTGCAGATGAGCAGCGGGATTGCCGAGGCCGGGATGCGATGGAAGCGCGCAGACAAACCGACGCCGTTGCCGGTGCAGGCACTCGATCACGCGACCGGGTATTTGATGGCAGCTGCGGCGATCAGGTTGTTGGGGCGCGGGGGTTCGGCGCGGCTTTCGTTGGCGCGTACGGCGAAATTGTTGATTGAACATGGCGCGGGAACTGCGAAGGCGTTGCGGGCGGAGGATGACAACGATCAAGGGCTGGTGCTTGAGCAGACACCTTGGGGGACGGCGCATCGGCTGCATGTGCCGTTGAAAATCACCGGTACCCCGTTGCAATGGGCACTGCCGGCCACTGAATTGGGTTCCCACCGCGCGCAGTGGTGGTGACTGCCAGATCGCCTTCGCGAGCAAGCCCGCGCCCACATTCGATCTCAGTCCTTCTGGAAGAACTCGGTCAACTGTGGGCGCGGGCTTGCCCGCGAAGGGGCCAAAATATTCAGCACACCTCCCGGATCAGCTCAGTCCATCCGCCCCAGCGATGTCCAAAGCAACTGCGCCGCATACCCTCGACAAGGTCGCCACGCCTCGGCGCGCAGCAACAACTCCCGCGCCGTCACCGGCACGCCTTCAAGTGCCGCCAATGCCTTGATCAACCCCACATCCCCGGACGGAAACGCATCCGGCTCACGCAATTGACGCAAGGCAATGTACTGCGCCGTCCAGTCACCAATCCCGTGCAACGCCAACAACCGCGCCACACCGCCCTCCCGCCCTGGCTCAAACAAGAGCGGATCATCCAACAGCGCCTGGGCCACGCCAGACAAGGTCCGCCCGCGGCTTTTCGGCATGCCCAACGTCGCCAGATCCGCCTGAGCCAACACCTGCGGCTCAGGAAACACATGGCTCAATCCCGCCAATGGCGACTGCAACGGCACGCCATACTGCGCGACCAATTTACCCGCCAGCCGGATCGCCGCGCCCACGGTAATCTGCTGCCCCAGCACGGCGCGAATCGCCAGTTCCAACCCATCCCAGGCCCCCGGCACTCGCAAGCCCGGACGCTCGGCAATCAAGCGCGCCATCAACGGGTCCTGCTGCAACTGCCGGTGAATCGTCGGCAAATCCGCATCCAGATCAAACATCCGCCGCACTCGCCCGACGATCTCGGGCACCGCCGACTCATCTGGAAAATCCAGCGTCAGTTCAAGTGCATCACCGTCCGCCGGCCCGATCGAAAACGTACCGTGAACGCCGTTCAATCCGATGCTGCGCGAGTACACTCCATCGGTCACGACCTCCATGCCGGCCACCGCCCGCGCCGTCAAAAACCGCAACATCGCCGCCCCGTCATACGGTGGTTGATACGCCAGCAACAACCTCACAACGACAGCACACCGCTGTACAACCCATAGGCGGCCAGCCCGGCGCCAATCAGGACACTGGTAAAAATGCCCTTCTCGATGTGAGTGAACAACGGCTCGCCCTGTTCATGCTTGGCCTTGGCAAACAGAATCACCCCCGGCGCATACAGCAGCGCCGACAGCAGCAGGTATTTGACCCCGCCGGCATAGAGCAACCACACCGCATACCCCAGCGCGATGCCGCCGATCATCAGGTCTTTGGTGCGCTCGGCGCTGGCGTGTTCGTAGGTTTCGCCGCGCCCGCTCAACAACACCGCATACGCCGCCGACCACAGGTACGGCACCAGAATCATCGACGACGCGAGGTAGATCAGGCTGGTGTAAGTGCCGGCGGAAAACAGGGTAATCAGCAAGAAGAGCTGGATCATCACATTGGTCAGCCACAGCGCGTTCACCGGCACATGATTGGCATTTTCCTTTTTCAGGAAGGCCGGCATGGTCTTGTCCTTCGCCGTGGCGAACAGGATCTCGGCACACAGCAGCGCCCAGGACAGCAACGCGCCCAACAGCGAAATCGCCAGGCCGACACTGATCAGCAGCGCGCCCCAGGGCCCGACGATGTGCTCCAGCACCGCTGCCAGAGACGGGTTTTGCAAGTTCGCCAATTGCGGCTGGCTCATGATGCCCAGCGACAAAACGTTCACCAGCACCAGCAACGCGAGCACCCCGAGAAAGCCGATGACCGTCGCCCGGCCCACGTCCGAGCGTTTCTCCGCGCGCGCCGAATACACACTGGCGCCTTCAATGCCGATAAACACGAACACTGTCACCAGCATCATGTTGCGCACCTGGTCCATCACCCCGCCGAAACTCGGGTTGCTGCGACCCCAGATGTCCCGGGTAAAGACGTCGGCCTCGAACGCAACAGCGGCAATGACGATAAACATGATCAGCGGCACGATCTTGGCCACGGTGGTCACTTGATTGATGAACGCCGCCTCCTTGATCCCGCGCATCACCAGAAAATGCACGGCCCACAGCAGCACCGAAGCGCAGCCGATGGCAATCGGCGTGTTGCCCTGGCCAAACACCGGGAAGAAATAACCGAGGGTGCTGAACAGCAGCACGAAATAACCGACGTTGCCCAGCCAGGCACTGATCCAGTACCCCCAGGCCGACGAGAACCCCATGTAGTCACCGAAGCCGGCCTTGGCGTAGGCATAGACACCGGAGTCCAGTTCGGGTTTGCGGTTGGCCAGGGTCTGGAACACGAATGCCAGGGTCAGCATGCCGACAGCGGTGATGGCCCATCCGATCAGCACCGCCCCTGCATCGGCCCGCGCTGCCATGTTCTGCGGCAACGAGAAAATCCCGCCGCCAATCATCGACCCCACCACCAGGGCGATCAGTGCGCTCAAGCGTAGCTTTTGCGTCGGTTGTGACATTCCTGCATCTCCATTTTTTTCCACAGTCGGCCAGGGCTGTCATGTTCTTGAAACCGTCATAGGGTTGGGTTAACTAAATAGGTACAGCGTAATAACGTTTATTAGATAACGCCATTTCAGGCCCTTTTATTTATAACCGATCACGCTATGAACGGCATTCAAAAGAGCGATTTCGTGGGTCAATCCTAATTATTCAATCTCGCACTGGAAAGGGGCGCCAAATAGTTGCGAAAAAGCCAAAACAAACTAATTTAAAGATCGCCAGCCAAACTCTCTTATTTCGGATAGCGCTGAGCAAGCCCTCTGGATTAGCCTTCTTCGGCAATCCGTCAGTGGCCTCAGCAACATCCAAAAGTCTTTTATTAACAATGGAATGCGCCAATCACTGATCTAAGTCAGATAGTTGAACAATTAACAGATTTACTCTGTTGTCTCTCTTCTCCTGCACTGGAGTCATGCGATGTCTGAATCCCCCGGAAAACTGAAACTCGGTGCATTGGTTGCACTGGTAGTCGGCTCAATGATTGGTGGCGGGATTTTCTCTTTGCCACAAAACATGGCTGCCAGTGCCGACGTTGGTGCGGTCCTGATTGGCTGGGCCATTACCGCCGTCGGCATGCTCACGCTGGCCTTCGTCTTTCAAACCCTGGCCAACCGCAAGCCTGATCTGGATGGCGGGGTGTACGCCTACGCCAAAGCCGGTTTCGGCGACTACATGGGTTTCTCTTCCGCCTGGGGGTACTGGATCAGTGCCTGGCTGGGCAACGTCGGCTACTTCGTTCTGCTTTTCAGCACCCTAGGCTATTTCTTCCCGATTTTCGGTGAGGGCAACACGGTGGCAGCCATCATCGGTGCATCGGTACTGCTCTGGGGTGTGCATTTCCTCGTGTTGCGCGGGATCAAGGAAGCGGCGTTCATCAACCTGGTGACCACGGTCGCCAAGATCGTGCCGCTGGTGCTGTTTGTCTTGATCGCGATTTTCGCCTTCAAACTGGACATCTTCACCGCCGACATCTGGGGCCTGAAAAACCCGGACCTGGGCAGTGTGATGAACCAGGTGCGCAAAATGATGCTGGTCACCGTGTGGGTGTTCATCGGCATCGAGGGCGCAAGTATTTTCTCGGCCCGCGCTGAAAAACGCAGCGACGTGGGTAAAGCCACCGTCATCGGCTTCATCACTGTGCTGCTGTTCCTGGTGCTGGTGAACGTACTGTCCCTGGGGATCATGACCCAACCGGAACTGGCCAAGCTGCAGAACCCGTCGATGGCGGCCGTGCTCAAGCATGTGGTCGGTGATTGGGGCGCGGTGCTGATCAGCGTCGGGCTGATCATCTCGCTGCTGGGGGCCTTGTTGTCGTGGGTGCTGCTGTGTGCGGAGATCATGTTCGCCGCCGCCAAGGACCACACCATGCCGGAGTTCCTGCGCAAGGAAAACGCCAACCACGTGCCGGTCAACGCGCTGTGGCTGACCAACGCGATGGTCCAGCTGTTCCTGATCATCACCCTGTTTTCGGCCAGCACTTACCTGTCACTGATCTACCTCGCCACCTCGATGATCCTGGTGCCTTACCTGTGGTCGGCGGCGTATGCGCTACTGCTGGCGGTGCGCGGCGAGACGTACGAGAACGACTCGGGCGAACGCACGAAAGACCTGTTGATCGGTGTCATTTCGGTGGTCTACGCGGTCTGGCTGGTCTATGCCGGCGGCACCAAATACCTGCTGCTGTCCGCCCTGCTCTATGCGCCCGGCGTGATCCTGTTCGCCAAGGCCAAGCGGGAACTGGGCAAACCTGTTTTCACCAACGTCGAGAAGCTGATTTTTGCAGCCGTAATCATAGGTGCCGTAGTGGCAGCCTACGGCCTGTATTCCGGCTTCCTGACCCTGTAACACCTGAATGATTTGTCATCTGGAGGATCACTGTAATGACCACGGAAAAAGTTAAGTACGGCGTGCATTCCGAAGCCGGCAAACTGCGCAAAGTCATGGTTTGCTCCCCCGGCCTGGCCCACCAGCGGCTCACCCCGAATAACTGTGACGAACTGCTGTTTGACGATGTGCTGTGGGTCGCCCAAGCCAAGCGTGACCACTTCGACTTTGTCACCAAAATGCGCGAGCGCGGGATCGACGTTGTGGAAATGCACAACCTGTTGACCGACATCGTCGCCATTCCCGAAGCGCTGGACTGGATTCTGGAGCGCAAGGTCACCGCCGATTCGGTGGGTTTGGGCCTGATCAACGAAGTGAAGTCCTGGCTGAAAAGCCTGGAGCCGCGTCATATCGCCGAGTTCCTGATTGGCGGTGTCTCCGCCGATGACCTGCCGGACAGCTTTGGTGGCAAGACCATCCAGATGTTCCGCGACTTCCTCGGCCACTCCAGCTTCATTCTGCCGCCGCTGCCGAACACCCAGTTCACCCGCGACACCACCTGCTGGATCTACGGCGGCGTGACCCTGAACCCGATGTACTGGCCAGCGCGCCGTCAGGAAACCCTGCTGGCCACCGCCATCTATAAATTCCATCCGCAGTTCACCAACGCCGAATTCGAGATCTGGTACGGCGACCCGGACCAGGATCACGGCAGCTCCACCCTTGAAGGCGGCGACGTGATGCCGATCGGCAACGGTGTGGTGCTGATCGGCATGGGCGAGCGTTCGTCCCGCCAGGCCATTGGTCAACTGGCGCTCAACCTGTTCAAGAACAACGCCGTGGAAAAAGTCATCGTCGCCGGCCTGCCAAAATCCCGCGCAGCGATGCACCTGGACACCGTGTTCAGCTTCTGTGACCGCGACCTCGTCACCATTTTCCCCGAAGTCGTAAACCAGATCGTCGCCTTCACCCTGCGTCCCGACGAGAAAAAACCGGGCGGCATCGACATCCGACGCGAAGACGGTACGTTCCTCGACACCGTGGCCAAGGCCCTCAACCTGAAAGCATTGCGGGTGGTGGAAACCGGCGGCAACAGCTTTGCCGCCGAGCGCGAACAGTGGGACGACGGTAACAACGTGGTGGCCGTGGAGCCGGGCGTGGTTATCGGTTATGACCGCAACACCTACACCAACACCTTGCTGCGCAAGGCGGGTATCGAGGTCATCACCATCAGCGCCGGCGAACTCGGGCGTGGACGCGGGGGCGGCCACTGCATGACCTGCCCGATCATTCGTGACCCTATCGACTATTAATCTTTGAGCCCGACCTCACCCTCATAAAGTGTGAGGTCGGGGGATAACCGAAACCTAAGGAGATCCACCATGGCTTTTAATATGCGCAACCGCAGCTTGCTGAGCTTGATGCACCACACCACTCGCGAGCTCAACTACCTGATCGACCTGTCCCGGGACCTCAAGCGCGCCAAGTACACCGGCACCGAGCGTCCACATCTGCAAGGCAAGAACATCGCGCTGATCTTCGAAAAAACCTCGACCCGCACCCGTTGCGCCTTCGAAGTCGCGGCCCATGACCAAGGGGCCCACGTCACTTACATCGATCCGGTGTCGTCGCAGATCGGCCACAAAGAAAGCATGAAAGACACCGCCCGCGTGCTGGGCCGGATGTTCGACGCCATCGAGTACCGTGGCTTCGAACAGGAAATCGTCGAAGAGCTGGCCAAGTTTGCCGGCGTGCCGGTGTTCAATGGTTTGACCGCTGAATTCCATCCGACGCAAATGATCGCCGACGTGCTGACCATGCGTGAGCACAGCGACAAGCCGATGCATGAAATCAGCTACGCCTACCTCGGTGATGCGCGCTACAACATGGGCAACTCGCTGCTGATGATCGGCGCCAAACTGGGCATGGACGTGCGCATTGCCGCACCGAAAGCACTTTGGCCACACGCGGATTTTATCGCCCAGTGCAAAGCCTTTGGCGAAGAAAGCGGCGCGCGCATCACCATCACCGAAGACCCGCAAGAGGCGGTCAAAGGCGTGGATTTCATTCACACCGATATCTGGGTGTCGATGGGTGAGCCGGTGGAAGCGTGGGACGAGCGCATCGAGCAACTGCTGCCGTACCAGGTCAACGCGAAAATGATGAAAGCCTCGGGCAACCCGCGCGTGAAGTTCATGCACTGCCTGCCGGCGTTCCATAACAGCGAAACCAAGGTCGGCAAGGACATCGCCGCGCGTTATCCGCACCTGGCCAATGGCGTTGAAGTGACTGAAGAAGTCTTCGAATCGCCGGCTAACATCGCCTTCGAGCAAGCGGAAAACCGCATGCACACCATCAAGGCGATATTGGTGTCGGCGTTGGCGGATATCTAACAGTCTCACCCGGCTCCCACTGACAAAATACGGTCAATGTGGGAGCGGGCTTGCTCGCGCCCACAGTGGACCGAGTCACTTGCCAGCTCTCTGTAGAAGGACTGCATTATGCGTATCGTCGTAGCTCTGGGCGGTAACGCCCTGCTCCGCCGTGGTGAACCCATGACCGCGGACAACCAGCGCGCCAACATCCGGATCGCCACCGAACAAATCGCCAAGATCCATGCCGGCAACCAACTGGTGATCGCCCACGGTAATGGCCCGCAGGTCGGCCTGTTGTCGCTGCAAGCCGCGGCCTACACCTCGGTGTCCCCTTACCCGCTGGACGTGCTCGGTGCCGAAACCGAAGGCATGATCGGCTACATCATCGAACAGGAACTGGGCAACCTGCTGGACTTCGAAGTGCCCTTCGCGACCCTGCTCACCCAGGTCGAAGTCGACGCCAACGACCCGGCGTTCCAGAACCCCACCAAACCGATCGGCCCGGTGTATGCCAAGGCCGAAGTGGAAAAACTCGCCACCGAGAAAGGCTGGGCGATTGCCCCGGACGGCGACAAATACCGTCGTGTGGTGGCCAGTCCGAAACCAAAACGTATCTTCGAGATCCGCCCGATCAAATGGCTGCTGGAAAAAGGCAGCATCGTGATCTGCGCCGGTGGTGGCGGCATCCCGACCATGTACACGGCGCCGGGCAAACTGGAAGGCGTGGAAGCGGTGATCGATAAAGACCTGTGTTCGGCGCTGCTGGCCGAACAACTTGAAGCCGATATTCTGGTGATCGCCACCGACGTCAGCGCCGCCTTCATCGACTACGGCAAGCCGACCCAGAAAGCCATCGGCCAGGCTCACCCGGATGAAATGGAAAAACTCGGCTTCGCCGCAGGCTCCATGGGACCCAAGGTTCAAGCCGCTTGCGAGTTCGCCCGCCACACTGGAAAAACTGCGGTAATCGGTTCACTCTCGGACATTGAAGCGATCGTCCAGGGCAAGGCAGGTACGCGCATCAGCACGGCGAAACCTGGCATTACTTACTTGTAGGGAGAGACGTCCATGGCACAGTTTGAACCGGGTCACTTACACATCGAGCGTCACGCGCTGACCCCGGATGATGTCAGTTACAACATTCACCTCTACTATGAGGTGAGCAAGGGTCCCAAAGGGGAAAAAGGGATGCAGTTCAGGATGGAAGGCAGCATTCAGGACAAGGACATGAAAGAGTCCTTTTTTCTGCCCAAGGTCGAGGCCTACAACTTCGCCAGCAACGTGACGAAAATCGCCGAGCAGTACGGCATTCCAAAGACACACAGCCAGATCGGCTCGGTTCACAAGCATTACGATTTGATGTTTGAAGACATTCGCGTGCAGCTCGACATGAAATCCGGCGACCCGGTAGACCTCGAGAAATTCGAGTAACCCACACTCCCCCTGTAGGAGTGAGACCGGCTTGCCGGCGATAGCGGACTGATATTCGCCATGGATGTCGACTGATGCACCGCTATCGCCGGCTTGCCGGTCTCACTCCTGCAAGGGATCGGTGTAGGCCCTGAAATCCTGAGCCGGATTTCACCTTCCCCGTCCGCCAAGGCATACTTGCGCCCCTCCGCACTCCAGAACCAAAAACCGCCCCATGCGTATCCACGTCAGTTTCATCGACCGCGTCGGTATCACCCAGGAAGTCCTGGCCCTGCTCGGTGGGCGTAATCTCAATCTGGACGCGGTGGAAATGGTCCCGCCCAACGTTTACATCGATGCCCCGACCCTGAGCCCGGAAGTTCTCGAAGAGCTGCGCGATGCGCTGTTCAGCGTGCGTGGCGTGCAAGCGGTGACGGTGGTCGACATCCTTCCCGGCCAGCGCCGACACCTGCAACTCGACGCATTGCTCGCGGCCATGACCGACCCGGTACTGGCCCTGGACAGTGCCGGCAAAGTGTTGCTGGCCAACCCGGCATTGATCGCGCTGTACGGGCGCGAACCGGCCGGTGAAAGCATCGCCGATCTGTTTGCCGACCCGGCGCTGCTCGACACCTTGCTGGAACAGGGCTTTCGCCTGCCGCTGCGGGAGATCACGGTCAACGGTCAGACCTTGCTGCTGGACGCCACGCCGATCACCGACGCGGGCGCCCTGCTGACCCTGTATCAACCCAACCGCATCGGCGAACGCCTCTCGGCGCTGCACCATGATCACGCCGAAGGATTCGACGCTTTGCTCGGCGAATCGCCGGTGATCCGTACCCTCAAGGCACGCGCGCAACGGGTGGCCGCACTCGATGCGCCGTTATTGATTCAGGGCGAAACCGGCACCGGCAAGGAATTGGTTGCCCGCGCCTGCCATGCCATCAGCGCTCGGCACAGTTCGCCATTTCTCGCGTTGAACTGCGCGGCATTGCCGGAGAACCTCGCCGAAAGTGAATTGTTTGGCTACGCCCCCGGCGCCTTTACCGGCGCGCAACGAGGCGGCAAACCGGGGCTGATGGAACTGGCCAACCAGGGCACGGTGTTTCTCGATGAAATCGGTGAGATGTCGCCGTATTTGCAAGCGAAACTCCTGCGTTTTCTCAATGACGGCAGCTTTCGCCGGGTCGGCGGTGATCGTGAGGTCAAGGTCAATGTGCGAATTCTCAGCGCCACCCACCGCGATCTGGAAAAAATGGTCAGCGAAGGCAGCTTCCGCGAAGACCTGTTTTATCGCCTTAACGTGTTGAACGTTGAAGTCCCGCCCCTGCGCGAACGTGGCCAGGACATTCTGTTGCTCGCCCGCTACTTCATGCAGCAGGCCTGCGCGCAAATCCAGCGTCCGGTCTGTCGCCTGGCACCAGGCACCTACCCGGCACTGCTGGGCAATCGCTGGCCGGGCAACGTGCGGCAATTGCAGAACGTGATTTTCCGCGCCGCGGCGATTTGCGAAAGCACCCTGGTCGACATCGGCGACCTCGACATCGCCGGCACCTCGGTGGCGCGCCAAAGCGACAGCGACGTCGACAGCCTGGAGCAGGCGATGGAAGCGTTCGAGAAAACCCTGCTGGAAAAACTCTACGTCAGCTACCCCTCGACCCGCCAACTGGCCAGCCGCCTGCAAACTTCACACACGGCGATTGCCCATCGGTTGCGCAAGTACGGCATACCCAACAAGCCCTGAGGTTGAGGTTGACCCCCCCCACAGGTTTTGTGTGTTATCTGAAACTCCTGCTCAAAAACGACCTCCACCTGTACTGAAAGCGCTACAGCGGAACGATATCGCTACACCCCTCCCCGATGACGGCTGTGCAAGGCTTTGATCCACCTCAGCTTTCTTCCCTGACTTTGTCCGTATCGATTTCGCTACAGCGAGCGAATTTGCCAGCCCTGTAAAACACCCCAAACCACTGATTAATAGAGATAAAACCAACATTGGCCGTGTTCTTGCTATGTAGTCCGTCATAACAGGGCTTTTGCCCAAGCATTCAATAGCGTCCACCAGACGAGTCTGGCCCCCCAGGAGTTCTCATGAGCGATTTGCGTTTTACTGAAGATCACGAATGGCTGCGCACCGAAGCTGACGGCACTGTTACTGTCGGCATCACCGCTTTCGCACAGAACGCTTTGGGCGACGTGGTTTTCGTACAACTGCCTGAGCTGCAGTCCTACGACAAAGGCGCTGAAGCCGCCACCGTGGAATCGGTAAAAGCCGCCAGCGGTGTCTACATGCCGCTCGACGGTGAGGTGCTGGAAGTCAACCCGGCACTCGACAACAGCCCTGAACTGGTCAACGAAGATCCGCTGGGCGAAGGCTGGTTCTTCCGCTTCCAGCCAAGCGACGCCTCTGCCGTCGCCCAACTGCTGGATCAGGACGCCTACGACCGTCTGATCAAAGCCCAAGCCGACGCCTGAGGAGCAACCGACATGACTATCAATCTGACCACCGCCAACGAATTCATCGCCCGTCACATCGGCCCGCGTGCCGGCGACGAGCAAGCCATGCTCAACAGCCTCGGCTTCGACTCGCTGGAAGCCCTGAGCGCCAGCGTGATCCCGGACAGCATCAAAGGCACCAGCGTCCTGGGCCTCGAAGACGGCCTGAGCGAAGCTGACGCGCTGGCGATGATCAAAGGCATCGCGGCCAAAAACCAACTGTTCAAGACCTACATTGGCCAGGGCTACTACGGCACCCACACGCCGTCGCCAATCCTGCGCAACCTGTTGGAAAACCCGGCCTGGTACACCGCCTACACCCCGTACCAGCCAGAAATTTCCCAGGGCCGTCTCGAAGCGTTGCTGAACTTCCAGACCCTGATCAGCGACCTGACCGGCCTGCCGATTGCCAACGCTTCCTTGCTCGATGAAGCCACCGCTGCTGCCGAAGCCATGACCTTCTGCAAACGCCTGAGCAAGAACAAGGGCAGCCACGCCTTCTTCGCCTCCGTGCATTGCCACCCGCAGACCCTCGACGTGCTGCGCACCCGTGCCGAGCCGCTGGGCATCGACGTGGTGGTCGGCGACGAACTCGAACTGACTGACGTGACGCCGTTCTTCGGCGCGCTGCTGCAATACCCGGCCAGCAACGGTGACGTGTTCGATTACCGCGAGCTGACCGAACGCTTCCACGCTGCCAACGCACTGGTGGCGGTGGCCGCTGACCTGCTGGCCCTGACCGTGCTGACCCCGCCCGGCGAATTCGGTGCCGACGTGGCCATCGGTAGCGCCCAGCGTTTCGGCGTTCCGCTGGGCTTCGGTGGTCCGCACGCGGCGTACTTCTCTACCAAAGATGCGTTCAAGCGCGACATGCCGGGCCGTCTGGTCGGTGTTTCGGTGGACCGCTTCGGCAAGCCAGCCCTGCGCCTGGCCATGCAAACCCGCGAGCAACACATCCGTCGCGAGAAAGCCACGAGCAACATCTGCACCGCCCAGGTGCTATTGGCCAACATCGCCAGCATGTATGCCGTGTACCACGGTCCGAAAGGCCTGACCCAAATCGCCAACCGCGTGCATCACCTGACCGCCATTCTGGCCAAAGGCTTGAACGCTCTGGGCCTGACCGTCGAACAAGCCAGCTTCTTCGACACCCTGACCCTGGCCACCGGCGCGCAAACCGCCGCGCTGCACGACAAGGCACACGCCCGGCAGATCAACCTGCGCGTCATCGACGCTCAGCGTCTGGGCCTGTCGGTGGACGAAACCACCACCCAGGCTGACATCGAAACCCTGTGGGCGCTGTTCGCCGACGGCAAGACCCTGCCGGACTTCGCCGCGCTGGCCGCCTCGGTACAGAGCACCCTCCCAGCTGCGCTGGTGCGTCAATCGCCGATCCTCAGCCACCCGGTGTTCAACCGTTATCACTCGGAAACCGAGCTGATGCGCTACCTGCGCAAGCTGGCCGACAAAGACCTGGCGCTGGACCGCACCATGATTCCGCTGGGTTCGTGCACCATGAAACTCAACGCTGCCAGCGAAATGATTCCGGTGACCTGGGCTGAATTCGGTGCCCTGCACCCGTTCGCCCCGGCCGAGCAAAGCGCCGGCTACCAACAACTGACCGACGAACTGGAAGCGATGCTTTGCGCCGCGACCGGTTACGACTCGATCTCGCTGCAACCGAACGCCGGTTCGCAAGGTGAATACGCTGGCCTGCTGGCCATCCGCGCCTACCACCAGAGCCGCGGCGAAGACCGTCGCGACATCTGCCTGATCCCGTCGTCCGCCCACGGCACCAACCCGGCCACTGCCAATATGGCTGGCATGCGTGTGGTCGTGACCGCTTGCGACGCACGCGGCAACGTCGACATCGAAGACCTGCGCGCCAAGGCGATCGAGCACCGCGAACACCTCGCCGCACTGATGATCACTTACCCGTCGACCCACGGCGTGTTCGAAGAAGGCATCCGCGAAATCTGCGGCATCATTCATGACAACGGCGGCCAGGTGTACATCGACGGCGCCAACATGAACGCGATGGTCGGCCTCTGCGCACCGGGCAAGTTCGGCGGCGACGTGTCACACCTGAACCTGCACAAAACCTTCTGCATCCCCCACGGCGGTGGCGGCCCGGGCGTCGGCCCGATTGGCGTGAAATCGCACCTGACCCCGTTCCTGCCGGGCCACGCACAGATGGAACGCAAGGAAGGCGCGGTCTGCGCGGCACCGTTCGGCAGCGCGAGCATTTTGCCGATCACCTGGATGTACATTCGGATGATGGGCGGCGCCGGCCTGAAACGCGCTTCGCAGCTGGCGATCCTCAATGCCAACTACATTTCCCGTCGCCTGGAAGAGCATTACCCAGTGCTGTATACCGGCAGCAACGGCCTGGTCGCGCACGAATGCATCCTCGACCTGCGTCCGTTGAAAGACAGCAGCGGCATCAGCGTTGACGACGTCGCCAAGCGTTTGATCGACTTCGGCTTCCACGCCCCGACCATGTCGTTCCCGGTCGCCGGCACGCTGATGATCGAGCCGACCGAAAGCGAATCCAAGGAAGAACTGGACCGTTTCTGCGACGCCATGATCCGCATCCGCGAAGAAATCCGCGCGGTGGAAAACGGCACTCTGGACAAGGAAGACAACCCGCTGAAGAACGCTCCGCACACCGCAGCGGAAATTGTTGGCGAGTGGACGCATCCGTACAGCCGCGAGCAAGCGGTGTATCCGGTGGCCTCCCTGATCGAAGGCAAATACTGGCCACCGGTCGGTCGCGTCGACAACGTGTTTGGTGATCGCAACCTCGTGTGCGCCTGCCCGTCGATCGAAAGCTACGCTTAAACGGATAAGGGGGTGGGTCTACTCGCCCCCACATTCAAGAACACCACAAAACCCTGTGGGAGCGAGCTTGCTCGCGATGGGGGCGTGTCAGTCGACATCAATGTTGAATGTCAGGCCGACATCGCGAGCAAGCTCGCTCCCACAGGGTTCGGTACCAGGCATCAGATTTCGCCCATACCTATAACAAGAAACCGGAGAACAACCATGTCGTTAAGCGTGTTCGACCTGTTCAAGATTGGCATCGGCCCCTCCAGCTCCCACACCGTCGGTCCGATGCGCGCAGCCGCGCGTTTTGCCGAAGGTTTGCGCCGCGAAGAGCTTCTGGCGGCAACCACCTGCGTCAAAGTCGAGCTCTATGGCTCGCTCGGCGCCACTGGCAAGGGCCACGGCAGCGACAAGGCTGTGTTGCTCGGCCTTGAAGGTGAACACCCGGACACCGTGAATACCGAAACCGTCGCCGCCCGCCTGCAAGCAATCCGTGGCAACGGTCGCTTGAACCTGCTCGGCGAACACAGCATTGCGTTCAACGAGAAAGAACACCTGGCGATGATTCGCAAACCCTTGCCCTATCACCCCAACGGCATGATCTTTCGCGCCTTTGACGCCGCCGGTCTGCAGATCCGCAGTCGCGAGTACTACTCGGTCGGCGGTGGTTTTGTGGTCGATGAAGACGCCGCCGGTGCCGACCGCATCGTCGAGGACGCCACACCGCTGACCTTCCCGTTCAAAAGCGCCAAGGACCTGCTCAGTCATTGCACCACCTACGGCCTGTCCATCAGCCAAGTGATGCTGACCAACGAAAGTGCCTGGCGCCCGGAAGCGGAAACCCGCGCCGGTTTGTTGAAGATCTGGCAAGTGATGCAAGACTGCGTCGATGCCGGTTGCCGCAACGAAGGCATCTTGCCTGGCGGCTTGAAGGTCAAACGTCGCGCCGCAGCCCTGCACCGACAATTGTGCAAAAACCCGGAATCGTCGTTGCGCGATCCGTTGTCGGTGCTGGACTGGGTCAACTTGTACGCCCTGGCGGTCAATGAAGAAAACGCCAATGGCGGACGCGTCGTGACCGCACCCACAAACGGCGCGGCCGGGATCGTTCCGGCGGTCTTGCATTACTACATGCGCTTCATTCCCGGCGCGACCGAAGACGGCGTCGTACGTTTCCTGCTGACGGCGGCGGCCATCGGCATTCTCTACAAAGAAAACGCCTCGATCTCCGGCGCCGAAGTCGGTTGCCAGGGCGAGGTTGGCGTGGCCTGTTCCATGGCGGCCGGTGCCTTGTGTGAGGTCCTGGGCGGGACCGTGCAGCAAGTGGAAAACGCCGCGGAAATCGGCATGGAACATAACCTCGGCCTGACGTGTGACCCGATTGGCGGGCTGGTGCAAGTACCTTGCATCGAGCGCAACGCCATGGGGTCGGTCAAGGCGATCAACGCGGTGCGCATGGCCCTGCGCGGCGACGGTCAGCACTTCGTCTCCCTCGACAAGGTCATCCGCACCATGCGCCAGACCGGCGCCGACATGAAAAGCAAATACAAGGAAACCGCCCGCGGCGGTTTGGCGGTCAACATTATCGAGTGCTGATGCTCACGCGCACTGCACACTTTTTCAGGAGCTGGATATGTCCACCGAACAATTGCTGAAAACCCCGCTGCACGCACTGCACATCGAGCTCGGCGCACGCATGGTGCCGTTCGCCGGCTATGACATGCCAGTGCAATACCCGCTCGGCGTGATGAAAGAACACCAGCACACCCGTGATCAGGCCGGACTGTTTGACGTGTCGCACATGGGGCAGATCCGCCTGACCGGCGCCAACGCCGCCAAGGCCCTGGAAACCCTGGTGCCGGTGGACATCATCGACCTGCCGGTGGGCATGCAGCGCTACGCGATGTTCACCAACGAAAACGGCGGCATTCTCGACGACCTGATGGTGGCCAACCTCGGTAACGACGAACTGTTCCTGGTGGTCAACGCGGCCTGCAAGGACCAGGACCTGGCACACCTGCGCAAGCACATTGGCGAGCAGTGCACTATCGAGTCGCTGTTCGAAGAACGCGCGCTGCTCGCGCTGCAAGGCCCTGCCGCCGTCACCGTGCTGACGCGTCTGGCACCTGAAGTGTCGAAGATGACCTTCATGCAGTTTGCCCGCGTAAAACTGCTGGGCGTGGATTGCTTTGTCAGCCGCTCGGGCTACACCGGAGAAGACGGCTTCGAAATCTCGGTACCGGCCGCCAATGCCGAAGCCTTGGCTCGCGCGCTGCTGGCTGAACCAGAAGTGGCGGCCATCGGCCTCGGCGCCCGCGATTCGCTGCGCCTGGAAGCCGGCCTGTGCCTCTATGGCCACGACATGAACACCGAGACCACCCCGATCGAAGCGAGCCTGCTGTGGGCCATCTCCAAGCCTCGTCGTGCCGATGGCGCACGGGCCGGCGGTTTCCCTGGCGCTGAAACCGTGTTCGCACAACAACAAGGTGGCGTCAGCCGCAAGCGCGTCGGTCTGCTGCCTCAGGAACGTACGCCGGTGCGTGAAGGCGCAGAAATCGTCAACGAAGCTGGCGACATCATCGGCACCGTTTGCAGTGGCGGCTTCGGTCCGACCCTGGGCGCCCCTCTCGCCATGGGTTACCTTGACAGCGCTTATATCGCTATCGACACACCTGTATGGGCGATTGTCCGTGGGAAAAAGGTGCCTTTGCTTGTAAGCAAAATGCCATTTGTTGCACAACGCTACTATCGCGGCTGATTGACTGTTTCTATAAGTAACGCGGTTGCGTTAACAGTGCACTAATGTGTAACGCAACCGCCATAAAACAGTGCATATCTTTATAGCCAGCTTTCGTTTATGAACGTTGCTTATAACGATCGAAAACGAGGGAACAGCGACAACGAATAAGACAGCACTAGTGGATCGACTAATACCCTCAACCTGAGCAAATCCGGGCCTCTGACGGGGCTTGTTTTTTCTCCCGTAGTTGGCGTAGAGTTTGATCACTGTGTTTGCATGGGTCGCTTGGAATCGTGACCTGGGCAGTAGCCTACAAGTTAGCTACATCCCGTTCGACGTCTTCTTACTCTCCTGCAACCAGCCCCAGTACTCTTTCATGAGAAGGAGACTGCCATTAATTTTTGCGTCAAAGGAAATAAGAAATGTCCCAACGTCAGAGCGGTACCGTCAAGTGGTTTAACGACGAGAAAGGTTTTGGTTTTATCACTCCTGAAAGCGGTCCGGATCTGTTCGTGCATTTCCGCGCCATCCAGGGCAACGGCTTCAAGAGCCTGAAAGAAGGCCAGAAAGTGACTTTCGTAGCTGTGCAAGGCCAGAAAGGCATGCAGGCTGACGAAGTACAAGCAGAAGCCTAATCTTCTGTTACGAAAAAGCCCCTGATGCTGACATCAGGGGCTTTTTTGTGCGCGTAAATCCGTAAAATGGCTTCTTTTTCCGCCCAGAGGCTGCCATGTCGAAACACCTGCTCAATCCCCAGGGCGACTTTCCCGCCGCCACCCTGGGTCGTCGCCTGGCAGCGATGTTCTATGACTTCCTGTTGTGTACCGCCCTGCTGATCGTGACCAGTGGCGTCTACAAGATGATCCAGATGGCGATCCTCGGCGAAGAGAAAATGCGCACCCTGACTGAAGCCGGCGCGCTGGACGGGGACCCATTACTCTCGACGGTGCTGCTGTTTGTGCTGTTCGGTTTCTTCGCCAAGTTCTGGACCTGGTCGGGCCAGACCCTCGGCATGCAGGTGTGGTGCATCCGTGTGCAGAATGCCGATGGCTCGTCCATCAGCCTGTGGCAGGCGTTGTTGCGCTTTGTGGTGTCGATTGCTTCTTGGCTCTGCGTGGGCCTGGGGTTTATCTGGCCATTATTTGATAAGCAGAAACGCAGCTGGCATGACATGTACTCCAACACTCAGCTTGTGCGCATCCCGAAGAAAACCCGGTAATTCAGCCATACAGACACCATTGTGGGAGCAAGCTTGCTCCCACAGGTTTTTCAGGACTGGCTCAACGATCTCAGGCGTTACCGGCCAGCTTCATCCGCGCAGCCTGAGTAAAGTCCAGCATGCGCTTCAACGGTCGAATCGCCTGCGGAATCAACGCCGGATCCACAAAGATCTCGTTCGCCCCCTCTTTCAAGCCCTTCAGCGTGCGCTCTAGGGTGTTCATTGCCATCCAGGGGCAGTGCGCGCAACTGCGGCAGGCTGCGCCGTTACCGGCCGTTGGCGCCTCGATGAAGACCTTGTCCGGACACAGCTGCTGCATCTTGTAGAAGATGCCGCGATCAGTGGCGACGATCAGGGTCTTGTTCGGCAGGCGCTGGGCCGCTGCGATCAACTGACTGGTGGAACCAACGGCATCCGCCAACTCGATCACCGAAGTCGGCGATTCCGGATGCACCAGAATGGCGGCATCCGGGTACAGCGCCTTCATGTCTTCAAGCTGCTTGGATTTGAACTCTTCGTGAACGATGCAAGCACCGTCCCACAGCAGCATGTCCGCACCGGTCTGGCGCTGAATGTAGGTGCCCAGGTGTTTGTCCGGACCCCAGATGATGGTCTCACCGTTATCCATCAGGCTTTCGACGATTTCGAGCGCACAGCTGGATGTCACCACCCAGTCCGCCCGCGCTTTGACCGCCGCCGAGGTGTTGGCATACACCACCACTGTGCGTTCCGGATGCTGATCACAGAACGCCGAAAACTCGTCCACCGGGCAACCCAGGTCCAGTGAGCAGGTCGCTTCCAGAGTCGGCATCAGAATGCGTTTTTCAGGATTGAGGATTTTCGCGGTTTCGCCCATGAACTTCACCCCGGCGACCAGCACGGTCTTGGCCGGGTGAGCACTGCCGAAGCGCGCCATCTCCAATGAGTCGGACACGCAACCACCAGTTTCTTCGGCCAGAGCCTGAATCACCGGATCGCAATAGAAGTGGGCCACCAGCACCGCGTCCTGAGCCTTGAGCTCGGCGGCGATGGCAGCACGATAATAAGCCTCTTCCTCAGCGGTCAGCGGCTTGGGCTGCTTGGCGTCGAGGTGAGCTTGAACCAGAAGGCGTTCGGAAATCTGCGTCATGTTCGCAAGACCTGCAGGCGCTTTCGCGCGAAAGTCGAGTATACACCCGGCTCCGGACCCATCAGGGTACCGCCGGGAGAGTGAGTATTCATCAGGCACGGACAGCGTTGAAGTTGCGCAAGGCTACAGAATATCCCGCGGATGCAAAAGATGATTATGACTTGCGTCACGCAGTCCAGCCCAGAGCCTGAGCGACCTCAAATCGCGGGCAAAAAAAAATCCGGAAATCCTCACTTGCGTGGGCCTTCCAGACTTTTAAAACTGCTACAAAAATGGTGGGTCGTGTGGGATTCGAACCTACGACCAATTGGTTAAAAGACAATTGGACTATGGAATCGCTGGAAGCCCCGTGGAATAAGGCTTTCTACTAAAGGTACATGGCTTCGCAGCCTCTAATGAACCCACATTAGAGGCTCCAAATCATGAAAATCACTGCGGTCGTATCGACCAAAGGCGGCGTAGGCAAAACCACAGTTGAAGCCAATCTCGGTGCTTTATGCGCTGATGCTGGACTCCGAACCCTTCTGATAGATCTGGACCCAGCCCAGCCTTCACTTTCTTCGTACTACCAGCTCGTGGAGGAAGCTCAGGGCGGTATCTACGACCTGCTCGCGTTCAACATCACCGATTCTGTTCGCATTATTTCCAGCACCGCGATACCGAATCTGTCTCTGGTTATCTCGAACGACATCAACAACCAGCTGAACAGCTTGCTCTTGCAGGCGCCCGACGGACGGTTGCGTCTGGCCAACCTGATGCCGGCGTTCCAGGATCACTTCGATCTGGTGCTGATCGACACCCAAGGTGCTCGCTCGGCCATGCTGGAAATGGTTGTTCTGGCATCGGACCTGGTCATATCCCCTCTTCTCCCCAACATGCTCGCCGCCCGCGAGTTCAGCCGCGGCACCATGCAGATGCTGGACGGCCTTCGCGCTTATGGGCGCCTCGGCATGAAAATTCCGCCCGTACAGATCGTTATCAACAACCTCGATCTGACAGCCGACGCACAAATGATCGAGCAATCGGTGCGCGACATATTCCAGGACAACGATGAAATCAGCGTTCTGGATTGCACCATTCCGGCAGCTGTGGTGTTTCGTAACGCTGCGTCCCTGGGCATACCGGCTCATCGGCTGGAATACCGACAGCCCTCGAATCGCAAATCCCCCGCTGCCCTTGCCATCATCCGCCAGTTGGCGATCGAGCTCTTCCCTGAATGGCGTGACCGCTTCGAAGCCATGACTGAGGAACACGTGGCCAAGCTTGTGAAGGGGGGTCGTTGATATGGCCAAGTCTTCCCTCACAGTTGCCCACGGCATTACGCCCGAAGTAATGCAAAAACTGAATCAGTCCTACAGCTCAAAGGATCTACGCGCCGTTCAAACCAAGCTCACAAGCACAGCGCGCGAGGTCCGCAAACTTGGCGACGGACGCTGGAAAATGGGCACCGGTTTGTTAGGGCGGCTGAGTGAATACTTGACCCCAGAGCAGCATCAGCTCCTGCGGGATGCAGCAGATCTCATAGACTCGGTAAATACTCATGTCGAACACGCGAAAGAAAAGCGCGTTCGATCGGAAAAAGAGGCTAAACGTCGCCAGGAAGCACGTCTTACCCGGGCCAAACAGCTTGTAGCCAATGCTTACCCCCTCCCCGCCGAGTCCAATGAGCAGCAGCTGGACGTTATCAAAACTGCGCTCATCCTCAATCGCGCAAGGCAACACCACGTCGCGCGTAACGAAATCGAATTCAATCTCTACGTCAGAAATGAGCTAAAGGAACCAGCTCGTCTATATGGTCGGACACCCACGCAATACCGCATAAACAACCTGACTTCGATCCGGTATGACGTCATCGACGAGATAACAAGCCACCTTGCCTATGACGACGGATCAACTGTGGAGGATCGACTCCAAGCCCTTCAGGAAAAAGTTGCTGATGCCATCGCCCAGATTGCATTGACCTCGGATGAACGCGAGACCCTACGTCTTTGGTCGGAAGCACTCTCCCCTGCGAAGCAACAGGAGGGTGATCAATGATGGACAAGCAGAAAGTCCTGAGCAAAGTCGCCAAGCTGATGGCCTTGGCCAACTCCCAAGGTGCTTCGCCAAACGAGGTCGAGACCGCGCTTCGTCAGGCCCGAAACCTGATGAAGCAGTACAACCTCGAATCCATTGAGGTGACAGCGCATACCGTTGATGAGGTGAGCGTGACGACCAACACCCGTCGCGCGCCTCAGAACTGGTTGCATTCGCTGGCATCGACTTGCGCTACCGCCTTCGATTGTTCCCACCTGGCCTACTTCAACATTGCAGGCGGTTGGTCTTTCAAATTCTTGGGCAAGGGCATATCACCTGAACTCGCGGCCTACGCCTATTCCACGCTCCATCACCAATTGGTGGCCGCGCGCCGGGAACATGTGGCTCAACAGAAGCGTTGCAAGCTGAAGACCAAACGACGCCGTGGCCAGTTATTTGCCGAAGGCTGGCTAAACGCTATTTCATACAAGGTGGCTCAATTTGCCGGAAGCATGGCCGAGTCCACTCAAGGTGACATCAAGGCTTACATCGAAGTACACCATCCCAATCTGAAGAAGTTCACCATCGAACCACTGGAGGCCAAAGGTCACGACACCGGCTCGATGATCGCCGGTTGGGACCAGGGCAAGAAGGCCAATCTTCATCGCGGCGTAGATCAACAACGGCAACCGTTGCTGGGACTCGGAGGCGGCCAATGAGCCTTCTCGACCTATCACCGCCCCACTCCCTCGAGGCAGAGCAAGGTGTTCTTGGCGGGCTGTTGCTCGACAACAACACCTGGGACCTGATCGCCGATCAATTGGTGGAGGAGGATTTCTTCCGGCAAGAGCACCGCGTTCTTTTCAAAACCATAGACACGCTTGCCAGTAAAGCGATCCCTTTCGACATCGTTACGGTCCATGACGCCCTGTCAGAACCAGCAGCTGCAGGCGGCTTGAGCTATTTGGCGGAATTGGCAAAAAACACCCCCTCAGTCGCCAACATCGAACACTACGCCCAGATCGTTCGGAATCGCTCACACCTCCGAAGACTGATGTCTGTTGGGTTTCAGTGCTCACGTGAGGCCGCTGATCAGCAGGCGGTCGCCAGTGACGTGCAAGAGTCGATCGAGCAGCAACTCTTCGCCCTTGGCCAGGACAAATCCGCCGCTGAGTTCATCAATCTCAACCAACAGCTGACGAAGGTCATCGAAGAGATTGATAAACACTTCAACAGCAACGTGACATTGACCGGGCTCCCATCAGGGCTGGATGACCTGGATGAAATGACCACTGGCTGGCAACCCGCCGATCTGATCATCCTCGCAGCGCGACCTTCCATGGGAAAGACCTCGCTTGCCCTCAATTTTGTTGACGCTGCCCTGCAGAAGGAAAAAGCAAAGACCGTTCAGGTGTACAGCCTTGAGATGCCTGCAAAAGCGCTGATCTATCGCCTTCTCGCAGTATTGGGGCACCTGGATCTGCGCAACCTGCTGACGGGTGCTCTTGAAGATGCAGACTGGCCAAAGCTGACTTCTGCTGTAAGCCGTATGAACGGCTATGGCGATCGCCTTGTCATTGACGACGAATCGGGCCTCACACCTGCTGCCTTGCGGGCAAAAGCTCGACGAGCAGCGCGTAAATACGGGCATCCCGCTCTGATCATGGTCGATTATCTGCAGCTCATGAACTGCCCTGGGCAGGAAAATCGAGCCAACGAAATCAGCGTCATTTCCCGTGCATTGAAAGCGCTGGCCAAAGAGATGGACTGCCCGGTCATCGCGCTTTCTCAACTCAACCGCTCCCTCGAGCAGCGTCAAAACAAGCGACCTGTTAACGCAGATCTGCGGGATAGCGGCGCCATTGAACAAGATGCGGACGTGATCATGTTCGTCTACCGCGACGAGGTCTACAACCCGCAAAGCGAGTTCAAAGGCATTGCCGAACTCATTCTCGGCAAGCAGCGAAATGGTCCGACAGGCTCTGTTCGAACCGCATTTATCCCGAGTCAAACTCGCTTTGCGAACCTCAGTGCCAGCACGTGGCAAGGAGCCTCTGCATGAACACTCAGTCAACGAATCAAATTACCCATTGGTGCAGCAACTGCAACTCGCACTTTCCATTGCAGCAGGTCCGTCACTGCATCCCGGTTTCTACATCACCAGACGGTGAGGAGGAAGTGCTGCAGTGCCCTACGTGCGGCAGCTACCACATCGAGGAACTGCAGGAGGTGGCCCATGCGCAGTAACGCCGCACTCTTTCCTCTGGTACCGGCAAGTAGCCCCTTTGTAAGCTCAACTGTTGCCCACGCACACAGCTTGGGCGTTAACGCCGTCGAACTGGATGCGCTCGCCCAGGTCATCAGTCGCCTTGCTCGTGACCACAGCACAGTAGTCGCCGCCAGCATGAAACCTGACCTGCAGGAGTTCGAGGACCTCGGTTACATCGTCCTCGCCCCCACTACGTCCGGAACGCTTTCAGTGGAGCTCCTGTGCGCTGCTGCCCTGCTCTCCAATTATTTCTGGGCAATCTGGGTTCCTCGGCACTTGAACACCTGTTCTCTCAAGGTTGCCGTGATGGCACACCTTGAGCCGAATAAAGACGTCCAGCACTGCACGGTCGTATTTCGCATTCCCGGGCCGCGCGAGGCTACCGGTGAATTCCTGACTGACTTGGGCGCGATGTTTCCTGATCACCAGCCGGAGATCATCGCTATCCAGGTTGGAAACGTACTCGGAGAACGGGAGCACAGCGAATGAGCAGCCCTATTCGCATCGCTCGGCAAAACCTTCGTCTTTTGGTGGCCTTTGCCACCGCCAATGGCTGGAGTGTCTCTCGCACTCAGGGTGGGCATATCAAGTTCACGAAACAGGGATTAACCCCGATTTTCACATCCTCGACCGCCAGTGATCACCGCTCAGAACTCAATGCCAGAGCTCAACTGCGTCGTGCCGATCGCCTCCAATCTCAACCGTCACAGGAGGCACGCTGATGCCTATTCGTAATTGCATCGTTCACTTGATCGACAAAAAACCAGATGGCATGCCGGCAGTGCTTCATGCCCGCGACTCGGAACTCGCAGAGAGCGAGGCCATCGAGAACATGCTCGCGGACCTCAACGAAAGCTACAACGCCAAACAGGGTAAGGCCTGGGGCTTCTTCCATGCTGAGTCCGGCGCGCACCCGCTCAGCGGCTGGTTGAAGGAATACCTCGATAGCAGCAACGACTTTACGGCGTTCAGCCGAGTGGCGGTGGAGCACCTGCAAAAGCTGATGGAGGAGTCGAATCTCTCGGTCGGTGGCCACGTGCTGTTCGCGCACTACCAGCAAGGCATGACCGATTACTTGGCCATTGCCTTGCTGCACCACAGTGAAGGTGTTGCTGTAACCGATGAGCTCGACGTGACGCCGTCGCGGCATTTGGACCTTAGTCAATTACACCTGGCGGCGCGAATCAACATCTCGGAGTGGCAGAGCAACAAGCAATCCAGACAGTACATCTCCTTCATCAATGGCAAAAGCGGCAGAAAGGCATCGGAGTATTTCCGTGACTTCATCGGATGCCAGGAGGGCATCGACGGCCCGGGCGAAACCCGCACCTTGCTCAAGGCGTTCAGTGACTTCGTCGAAAGTGAAGACCTACCGGACGAGTCCGCCCGGGAGAAAACCAGAACACTCGTGGACTACGCCAGCAGCCAGACAAAGCTCGGTGAGCCCATGGGTCTGGAAGAACTCTCAGAGCTACTGGATGAAGACCACCCCCAAGCTTTCGTCGAGCATCTTCGCGCCAATGATTACGGTTTGTCGAAGGAGATCCCCGTGGACAAACGGACCCTCGACAAATTTCGCCGGTTCACCGGAAAGGCCGATGGCCTGTCCATCAGCTTCGAAGCGCATTTGCTCGGTTCCAAGATCGAGTACGACGAGGAACAGGCGACGTTGGTAATCCGCCAGGTCCCGACGCAGCTCCTCGACCAGCTGAAGCGCCGCTGAAAAGAATCCGAACCGTTCAAGAATTGGAGACAGCCATGAGCAACCAACCACAACGTCAAAACGAAGAAAAATTCGTAGTCCGTCTTCCTGACGGCATGAGAAGCCGTATTGCAGATAAGGCGCGTGAGAATACCCGATCAATGAATTCGGAAATCGTCCATCGCCTGGAGCGTACTGCAGAGCTCGAATCCTCTCTTGAGCGTGCGCACCGAATCATCGACCAATTGCTCGCTGGCTCAACTTCAGCCAGCGATGCTGGAGCAGAAGCATGAAGCCTTCACTCGCTACCATGAAGGAGCAGCTTCTGAAACCGTCATTCGATCAGAAAGCGCCCGTAGCACAGCGCATGAGCGATCCTATCGTCGACACTCCGATGGTATTGACGCTGGATGAAACGCTCCCGTGGGATACCAACCCAAGGACCACGCGCAACCCAAAGTACGATGAACTCAAGGAATCGATTCGGCAGCGCGGCCTGGACACTCCTCCACCGGTCACCAGACGACCCGGTGAGGACAAGTTTCGAATCAGGAACGGCGGCAACACCCGCCTGGCTATCCTTAACGAGCTGTACAGAGAAACCGGGGATGACAAGTTTTTCAGGTTTCACTCTCTGTTCCGACCGTGGGATGCAGTGCGGGGAGAGATCATCTCCCTGACAGGCCACTTGGCCGAGAACGATCTTCAGGGGCAACTTCTCTTTATCGAACGCGCCATAGGTGTCGATAAAGCAAGAGCGCTATACGAAGAAGAGGCTGGTGAAACAGTTTCATTACGTGAGCTCTCGCGACGCCTTAAGGCCGACGGATATCCGGTATCCCCTTCTCATTTGAGCCGGATGCAGGACACCATCCGTTACCTCCTTCCAGCAGTCCCAGGCCTTCTTTACTCGGGGCTCGGTGTTGATCGCATCTCTAAAGTGTTAGCCCTGCGAAAAACCACCCTTCAGTGCTGGGAAAGCAACTATCAAGAAGAAGGCCAGTCATTGGACTTCGATCTGATCTTTCAGGACGTGTTGGCTCAATTTGAAGGTGAGGCAAACGAATTTCTGCTGCAGCGTTTCCAGGATGAACTGATTCATCAGATTAAAGAGCCTTTGGGCCTCGGCTACGAAGCCATTCTCCTGGAAATCACCCAAAACCAGGATCAGCTCCGCAGATCGATCCCCATTCTCGAAATGCCGCAGGAAGTGCTTGGAGCCTCTGATACCGATGGAGCTTTCCAGCGCACATCTCCAGAAGAAATTACCGTTACCCATGACGCACAGCCGGCACTTCCCTCTCCTGCCAACGAACAGAAGCCAAAACAACCGCCGCAAAAGCCGTCAACAGAGACTGTTCCGCCAAAGCAATTCAACGCTGAAGAAAAGCAAGCTCGACTGGATGGACATATTGCCAGTCCAGTGACGACCTCTCCCAGGGTCTTGCACGTCAAACAGCAGCTCGCAGCCATGGAAGGAGAACAACTCCCAGACTTCGAGGCCAACGCTCTGGTGGCGATCCCTGTTCAAGCCGGTGGCCTTCATCCAATTTCCGACCTTTGGTACATAGAGCGAGAGATCGATACCACCGACGGGCTTCGCCTGCACATAGCTCAACTCGCGCGCGAAGTTGCTGCCTCGGTCAACGCGCCAGGTGAGATCTTCGAGGTCGATGGAGGGATTGGTTTCAGCTATCGACACCCGGAGGGAGAGGTTGAGGTCAATGCTACAGCGCAACACACCCTGACCCTGCTCCAGTCTTTGAGCGGTTCTATTGCCATCGCTTTAAACATGATTCAACAGCAAACCGATCTGCCTAAAGACGCACTTGCAGACTTTGAGTTTGCTGCAGGGCTCGGTCAATTGCTGCTGGGACAGCCCACGACCAAAGACTTGCGTCCAAATGATTCAGGCAGGTTGAGCGACGGAGCCCTTGTAAAGCTCTTCCGCATCATTCGCCTGTCCAGACGGCTGATCGACCTGGAAATCATGTCCATCAGTGAAACAACGCCACCGGCTGAAAGCTGATGTCGAGTGATCGCAGGGAGGAGCCGTAATGTCCAAGACACCTATAAACGAGGCCATTCTTTCTCAGGTGCTGCATAACGTCCGCAACGGCCAACTGAGACGCTGCATTGAAATGGGGTTGGAGCCAGAAATCCTGGCCCAACTCCAGCAGCCGTCTGCATTGAGCTTATTGCTCAATACACCAGTGTCGTGGTGCAGCGTCACGATTGACGGGGAAATGGTGAAAAAGATCCTTACCGGGGCACAACGCTCCGATGAGGAAGTCCGCATGATTGAGCGCGCTCTGCGTCTGGGAGCGACCACCCACATGCTGCAACAGTTCTTCGGCCTGTCCCCTCAGGACGTCGCCCTTCAACGTTTGATGATGGGTGTTACGGCACGCCGTGGCCGTTGGCGTGAGTTCAGCGAAGAGACCGATGCCGACCTCTGGTACAGATGGACGCATTTGATGAAAGAGCATCAAGTCGACCTGGCAGACAGCATCGCGATGCTGGATATCGCCATGTTGGTTGCCGAAGAAATGAAGTCCCCTCACGGCGGAGATGCTGACGAAGCTGCTGAAAACCTCAGCTTGGCCATTATCTGGAACCGTATTCAGACTTGGATCAAAGAGGGACTCTACCCGCCTTCTCATGGAAGCAATTGGAACCCACGCAAGCTCCAGTTGGTAGTGGCTCAAAATCAACGGCAACAGACTGTCGTGGCTTCGGTGGAAGGTGATCCCGAACTATGAAGTTGTCACGGTTTCCATTGTCGACACTTTTGGACTCGGCATCGGGTCATCTTGAGGCCCATTTGCTTCACAAAAAGGAGTCAGCACCGACTGAGGTAGCTGGCTCCTCTCCCTATTCTGGAATCATTTTCAGTGGGAACCCTCATGAGACCGTCCCCCGACGTCTTTTGCTCGATGACCGGCTGACGCCTCTTGAGAGAAATACCTGGCAGGTATTCAGACTCCTCATCAATGATGACGGTGTGACGGCATTTCCTACCTATGACCAGCTGAGACCCTATCTTGGAATGCAGCCCGGTAAACCGGCATCCAGGGAAACCATTTCAAAAGCCTTGGTGACCCTTCGGCTCACGCGCTGGCTTAGTTTGGGTCGACGTGTTCGCAATGACCTTAGTGGCCAGGTTCAAGGCAACGTCTATTTGCTCCACGACGAACCCGTATCGCCGGCAGAGGCCGTTGAGTTCGATAAGGGCTACCTGCAGCTGCTTGGTCAGTCCATGCAACATCAAAACAAAGCGATCCGTGAAGTGGCAGAAATTGCCTGGAATGAGTTCGCCAGGGATCCAGACGTTGGTAATCGCCTGCCCAGTCGAGTGGATGTCATTGAGGAACGGCTGAATGCACAGCCATGGGTGAAGGACGTTCAAGCAGCACGAGAGTTGAAAGCCACTGAGTTCGGAGTCCGAACTCAGCAAAATCCTCCTCAGTTCCCACTGAGTTCGGATTCCGAACTTTGTGGAAAATCGCTCCACAAACCCCGATTTGAGCTCAGTTCGGAATCCGAACCCAGCCTGAAACCGCAGAGTTCGCACCCAGTTCGGAATCCGAACTCATACAGTACGTATACAGATACACACAAAGATGTTTGTAAAAGCTCTGTACATGTACCGCCTGCCCAGGACGATATCGCAGCTGATTTGCTTCAGGCCCTCCACCGGCTGCCACCTGATCAGAAAAGGAACGCGGTAGAGGCCATGCAAAAAGTCCCGACCGACTTGAAACCTGCCCTGATCAAGCAATGGGTGCATCGATACGAAAGCGGATCACTGAGAAACCCTCTCGGCTACCTGTTGACCCTTGTTGCCAGTGCTGTTCGTGGGGAGTTCAATAGCAACTGGAATCCTGATGACAAATCAGCCTCGGGCGAGACTCTGCCGGCCATGGCGAATCCAATTGCGAGCAAAGGATCAGATGCGTCGAAGAACTCAAATCAACTCGCTCAAAAATCAGTGCCAACGCCCACCAGGAACCCGGAAACCATGGCGGCGGCAAAACTAGAAATCAGCGCGATGATGAGTCAACTCAGATTTGGTAAGCCAAATGCTCAATGACCGGCTCGATGCCAACGAAGTGAATCACTTACCCTCAGCGCTCGGTGAAAAGACTCGCCATGTGTTGCGGGCCGCAACACTGAATCCTTTTCCGCATTCCAACCCAGACAAAGGCTCGACTGTTGCGGCCCGCAACACCCTACTCTGACATGATGTTGGCATATGGCTAATTGACGACCATAGTTATGCGTCTTCTTTTCCAGCACCGGGTTTCCATGGATCAAATCACACCATACGTTATCGTGTCACCGCTCACCGACGATCAGGTGCAAACCATTAACGTGAATCAGGTTCTGGCGAGCCACGAGCCCTTTCAGAATTCGCGCAGTCCTTCACTGTGCCCTCACCTTGAAGCGGGCAAACATGACGCTATTGCGGGTGTTGTCGGATTGCTGATCGCTACTAAGGCGATAATCGTTTGTCCGTGTTGTGATTACGTCCAGAAATCAGTTCCCTCAGGCCTGCTGGATACGCTTCCGGCCACCAGTGGGCCTTTGGACGATTCTGATTATCCAAGCCTTCTGGCGTTTATGCGCGACGTAGATGAGCAATTGCAGACGTTGCTTGATGGTGATCGTTACTACATGGGGCTCAATGTACTGCGGCCCAATGTGGGTCAGTACCTGAAAGATCTCAGCGCACGGTTTCGCCCCAAGGGGCCAACGCTTGAATCAGTGCCACTGGCACTGATGCTCACCCTCCACAACCAAGCCCCACCAAGCAGTGCTACTCGTCGCATCATTATCGGGTTTATCAAGACTGAAAACGTCCTGAAACCCCGCCAGCACTGGATGGGAGGCTTGTACCTTAATGCTGAGGGGGACCTTTGTTTTGACGAAGCGCTATACGAAAAAACGGTGTGGAGAGGCAAGCAGGAGACCTATTTTGAGAGCATCGAAAAAGGCTATGAACAGCTCCAGAGTGGCTTGAAGTTTTTGCACCACTTTCAAAAGCGTGAGGACGACAGCTGCTCGCCACCCAGCGACATTCAGCCTTTGCTACCAATCAGAGACGTGCAGGACCAAGTGGCCCACCTCAAACGTATTCAGCCCAAAGTTGCAGCGCTGGTGGAGGCAATGGAAGGCCGTACGTTTGCCCAGATTGCGACCAATATTCGACCAGAGCCATCTGTGGCTATCGGTACACAAATCGATCAGGCGGCGCTACCAAGTGACTAGAGCCACCTACCAGTTGAGTCCCTAGGCATAAAAACTGAGGGTGCTGACTGACCACTTTTAAGGTGTTGCGGGCCGCAACAGTCAAAGTGGGTGTTGAAGCCTCGATCAGGTATCAGCCAAGTGATTCGACCCGAATTACTTGGCCGTGGCATCGAGGTGACACGAATCAACCGAGCGCTTCCCTTGCACTGGTAGCGCCGTTGACCTGGGCACTCCTAGCTCCCGCCTCCACGGCTTTTTCTGCAACAAAATCCCTTCCGTCGGACTATGCATTTAATGCTGCTGACACAGCAGCCGGATTGCAGCATGGGCACGTCTCTCCTCTCCCCAAGGAAAAACTGCACCATGGCTGACAATTACCGGCTCAACATTGGCTCCTTGCGGAGTGATGTGAACCTGACCCTCCATACTCACCACGCGGCTCGCATCTGGATGGGACGACCAAAGACCGACGACAAGGCCGGCATCATTGGCTTGTCCGGTTTCTGTTCCATCGTCAATCGGATGTCTCGCGGGGCTCAACAGGATGACCCCTATTCCGACTGGTGGATGATCAACCTGGAAGAAAAAATCAGCGAATCCAAAGACGCGCTAAAGACCATCGAAGATCGACTGGATACCGCGATGGCCTCTCTGCCCCCGGCCATCACCATCAGCAACAACCTCTCGATCCAACCGGTCAGCCTTCCTCTCTATATATCCAACCCGCTCGGTTTCCAGGCGGTCTATCTGCTGACCAACTATGACGAGATAGTCCGGCGCATCTTGCTGGCCCAGCACGTCGGCCTCATCGGTCGCCGCGACATGGAAATGTGGATTGACGAAGGCGCCGCTGTATTGCGTAGGCTGTTTGGCCTGGCCCAGCTCTACAAGTACTCCGGTGCCGCCCGCGATGACTTCGCAGCCAACAATGCCAAGGCTGAAGCAGCCCGCAAAATGTACGAGCGATATGGCGAAATTCCCCAGGACATTCTGGAAGGCACTCGCCGCTCCAACTTTGCCCCGCCGATCACTCGTGGCCAGCCACAAGTCGAAGAACAAGAACACTTCGATGATGGCGTCGAGGATTGATGACCATGGGGCAGGCCAACGCCAACCAGGGAGTGCTGCAACAGGCAGCCTTCCGGCCACTGCAACAGGATGCCTTTCAGGGACTGCAACAGGGAGCCTCACTAAAAGGCCTTTTAAAGCCTTTTAAAGGTAAGGGGGAACTGACCCAGTTTGCGGATCAATGCCGAGACTTGGAGATGGGTTTAAAAGCACTTGCCCAGGGAGTGCTGGACCAGGCAAAGCGACATCCATTCCCGTTGCTGCCCGTGCGTATGACGGAACAGAACACCCAGGCCGGCACGATGTTCCTGCGATGGCAGCAAGTCTCGAATCGGCGGATGGGCGTCGGTGTCTGGGCACAAATGATCGACTCTTCCAGGACACCAGAATCAATGCTGCAGGACCTTTACACCATGGAGCTGCAGCGCATCACCCTGAATATGCAGATGAGCCTCATGCACTCGATGGCCAAACAGGCCGCCGAGTGCGCCGAAAAGATGGGCCAGGCAGAGGCCGTATACGCCGCTCGCGTGCAGCAGCACACCAATCAAACGCAACACCAATAACCTCGGAGAATACTCATGGGTACGCCCGTCAACGGCTGGGAAGGCAACATCGGCTCCGCACCGGAGTTCAAGGAATTCCCCAACGGCAACAAAGACCCTCGTCGACTGCTGCGGATCAACGTCTACTTCGACAACTCGATTCCGGACGGTAAAGGCGGCTACGAAGATCGTGGTGGGTTCTGGGCAAACGTCGAATGGTGGCACAAGGACGCGGAACACTACTCACAGCTGTTTCAGAAAGGCATGCGTGTGATGGTCGTCGGTCGTGCGGTTATGGACCACTGGAAAAACGATGAGGGGGAGTTCGAAGCCTTGAAAATTCAGGCCAGCCGCATCGGCATGTTGCCTCACCGCATCACAATGGTGAACCTGGCGCCGTCACAGAGCCAGAACTCGCAACAGTCCAGTAGACCTCAATCGCAGCCGCAGCTAGCCCCTGATGACTATCCAGAATCTGATCCTCCGCAGTTCTGAAAACATGGGCTTAATTTTCGGCCCACTCGTGTAGCTGTCGGTGTTGGGGGAGGCGGTTCATCGTCTCCCCCAACGTCCTTCTGAAGTCACATAAAGTTGGAAGTCACAGATGGATGATGCGAACAGGAGTCCAGTTGGGTACGTTGTGGTGGTCGCGGAGCATCCCATTGTTGGCCGCATTTTCTGGACATACTTCGATGAAAGCGAGGTCAATGCTCCGGACTACTACGGGCTCACTACGAATCCGAAGTCCGCAGCATGGATCCCAGCAGGATGGCGGGACGATAGAAATCTGTATGGCGGTTGCGGTTACAGAGATCTCAATGCATGGGATGGACGCAGGTTCCTCCACGTACTCTTGGATGAGTTCCGCCTATATAGTGAATATCGCACCGCCGTTGACGATGAAGGCCAGTTAACTGAGCATCTATCAGGTGGTCTGGGGCAACTGCATTTGCAAAGTGGCCAGTCGGAGGAGGACTTCGTTTGCTGGATCTGGACAGCAGAATGGTCGGACGAGCCGGCAGTAGGCCGTGTGTAGTAGCAACCAATTGGGCTTGCAAAAAATCGCGCCAATCGGCTAGCTTTTGGTGATTTTTACCCTTTCTTTCGGCAAGCTTAAGCTCTGAACCTCACTCTTTTCGTATGATGCGAAAAAAAATCGCCAGAACGTGACTATGCAGTTTGACTGACTTGCTCGTCGGGAGGCTCGGCCAGTGAAGAATACAACTGACTCCTCAAAGTCGTTGGATAGGCGTCATCAGAATAACCCCCACCGGGCGGTTGAGGCTGCTGGTGCGGCAGCCGCCCAGAAAGGGCTACAGGTGTGTAGCTGCCCTTACCGTCATCCTGCAATGCTTGCGTCATGGCTGAAAGGGTTTGCCCAGGAACAGCAATTGGGATTCGATTTCCAAAGTTAACGACTTTTGGGCTCAAAGCGGCTGACAAAAAATCTCAAACAGTTCTTTGAAAAATAGTGAATCCCGTTGGCGCAACGTAAAGGAACGAGCTATATCACTTTGATATCATTTTTATAAACATGGAGGTTTTGTCATGCAAGTACGCATCCTTGTTGCTGGTTTGACATTTTTCTCACTAACTGCCTGCTCAACATCCACCCCGGATGTAGAGAAGCTATCACTGTCTTCATCTCTCATGATGGCCGAAGGTGGAGTAGCAGCTCCTGTAGATGATGAAGAGTTTCGCAAAAAATTCGAAAGTGAGCTGGAAAAAACAATCGATTTCTGTACGCCTATTCTGAGCGGGATGGAGCGTGATTCCGTTGATGGTGCGAAGAAAGCCTTCGGACTTTCCATGGCGGGCCTAATTGCGGGGGCTGTCATTGCTCCTGCGCTCGCTGCTGCGAATGCCTCAGCAAATGCAGGTTGGATAGCTGGATTCAGCGGTTTTGGTGGCGCGGCCGGATTCGCCGGAAAGAACTACGAATCGCTTGGCCTCAATGGTCGAGCGCAGGCAACTCAGCGCAACGACATAGTGGACAGAATACGAGAACAACTGAAAGTGGCGCTAAACAGCACACAGGATAAACAGAACAGGCTCAACGCTTTATCTGCGGCCAGGGTTGAATGTGTAATGTATAAGGCTTCCACGCCAACACTTTCTGCTCAGTGAGCTACCAATGGGTTCTGACTGAAAACCCTTGTCGGCCAGTGATCATTTCCTGTTGAACCTCATTCTTTAGAGCGTGACATTCCCTCTTGCTGGCAACTTACGAGGGAGAATTCATGAAGCTTATGATCATCGAGTCACCGGGCAAGCTGAAGAAGCTGCGGCCGATGATGAAGAAACTGCGTCCAAACGAAGACTGGCAGGTAATCGCCAGCGGGGGACACATCCGCGACCTCCCTGTGAGTGGGCAAGACGACTCCATGATCACCACCGGTGTTCGTAGAAACTACTCCCTGGTATACGAGGTTCTCGATAAAAGCGCTCGCAATGTGCGTGCGATCAAAGATGCGGTGAAGAAGGCCAGTGAAATCTACCTGGCAACGGACCCTGATCGCGAAGGCGAGAGCATTAGCTGGCACATCAAAGAAGAGGCCGCCATCAAGGCGTACCACCGAATCACCTTCAACGAGATCACCCAAAAGCGGGTCAACGAAGCGCTGGCCAACCCACGGCAGATTGACATGAACAGGGTGGCCGCTCAGGAATGCCGTCGAGCGATGGACCGCATTGTCGGCTACATGGTGACGAAGGAACTTCGCCGGTTGATGGGCAAGCCAACCACCGCCGGACGAGTGCAGTCACCCGCCGTTTACCTGGTGGTGTTGCGCGAAAGGGAAATTCGCACGTTCGTGGTGATTGTTCACTTCAGCGCAAGGCTGCATTTCCTCACTTCTGATGGCCGCTCGACGTGGAGTGCCGACTGGCAACCCGTGCCAGACTTTGCCACCAAGGAGCAGCCCTACGTCCAGGACAGCAACCTCGTACAGCTGGTCGCCGCCACACGAAACGTTGTCGTCGAGTCTTGTGAAGATCGCAAAGCCGAGCGGAGCCCGCCGGCACCCTTTATCTCTTCGACCCTGCAACAGGCCGCAAGCAACTCGCTCAAGTGGGATCCAGACAAAACGATGAAGGTCGCACAACGTCTGTTTGAGCAGGGCGTTATAACCTATCACCGGACTGACAACCCCAACGTACCAGACGAAGCCATGCAAGACATTCGCGCCGTCGCCGACTCGCTGGGAGTGAGAGCGGTTACCGAACGCAGAACCTTTAACGCAGCAGAAGGCGCTCAGGAAGGTCATCCGGCAATTACTCCAACAGACTGGGCAGAAACGGTCGCAGGGGAAGATGCCGAAGAGCAGGCACTGTACAAGCTCATTCGAATACGGGCGCTCGCCAGCCAGATGGAAGCAGCCATCTATGACGTTCGCACTGCAAAACTGATTGCTCTCGGCCCCAACGGAAAGCCCCTCCGGTTCACTGCAACAGGTAGAACTGTCGCCTATCTCGGTTGGTTGAAGCTGCTCCAAAACGACGACACCGACGAGGAAAATGAATCAGGTCCAGATGAGGCAGACAACCCGGTCCCGGCACTCACCTCAAGACAAGTGCTGCCAGTTCATCGAGGGGAGTGTCTGAACAAAAAGACCCAGCCACCAGCGCGCTATACCAAAGCATCTCTCATCAAGGAAATGGAACGTCGTGGCATCGGCCGGCCAAGCACCTTTGCCTCCATTTTGAAAAACATCACCAGCAAGGGATTGATCGTCGAAAAGAGTCGGAAGCTGATGCCGGAAGCGCTCGGCGAAGAAACGATCGCGCGGCTTGAAGGTGTATTCAGCTTCCTCGAACTCAACTTCACTCGTGAGCTTGAACGCGACCTGGACAGAATTGCCCAAGGACAGGACACCTACCGTGCTGTGATCGCCAAACTTCACCAGCGCCTGGAGGACGAGTTGTCCAAACAACGGGGTCAGCCCAGTGCGCCCATGCAATCCACCAGGCAGCCCGCTGCGTCGACTCCCAGCCACGAGTTCAAATGCGGCAAATGTGGTCAGGCTCTGATCAGGCGCACGAAAGCAGGCAAAGGCGGCTGGGATTTCTGGGGATGCTCTGGGTATAGGTCTAGTGGATGTGAGGCCAGCTATCCAACCCTGAACGACAAACCCGACTTCAGCAGACCTAAAGGAATTTGATCGCTGAAGTGTTGCGGGCCGCAACACCTGACGGATTCACATCGAAAATGACTGATCCTCCCAGTGCCTATTTGCCATAGATCGCACTGGGCTGGTTGATCGACAGTGTTGCGCGCTGACAGAGGAGATGCCGCGTGGCAGCACTGGAGAACCCCCCAACCGTAACTTCCGGCACGCTTGATCCAACTTTACGGATCTATTCGGAGCAACATCTAGCCGTTGCCAACACCTGGGCTGAACATTTCAAGATACCTCCGGCTCAGCACGCAGCGTTCTTACGGCACTATCTACGCTCGACCACAAACACGCGCTGCTGGAGCGTAGTGTTTGGGCAGGAAGGCGAACAAAACAAACCTGTTCTGGCCCGGTTTGGGGAGCTGATCCAGTACTTCGATGGTCGTTCAATCAAAGCCTGCAAATGTGTCTCCGCACACCGTATCCCTCTTTTCAAACCCTCCCCTGCTGCCGCAGAGAAACTGCTGAGCCGCATGGGATACTGGAGCGAGCCTCCAATCCTCACCTCCTTCAGCAAGCGCGCCCGTGAAATCGCACAGGCAATGTCTAGCGCCGACCTAGGGAAGCTTAGCCGGGGGCTGGACGTCCGTCCGATAGGCAGAAACAACCGCTACTTCGGTACCCGAAACCGTTTTTACCTGTCACAGATTGGCGGGGTCTTGAAAAATTTCTGCCGTCACCTCGATCAGGAACTCCTGCACGCAATTCGATCAGCTCGGTGCCCCGCCGCCGAGCTTTACAACTGGTTGGCTGATGGCAATCGACAACGTCGCTTGCAGGCGCTGAAGGCCCAGCCAGTGTTGATTCCTTTACTGGTGATGGCGGAATCTACACCTTGGCCGATGGATGAGTCTCAAGGCGCTAAGGCATCACCTTGGACTGAGCTGAACCCGACGCCACCTGCACATGATGATCAAGACTTGCTAGGTACCGGGTATGACATCCTGGGAGTCACTGCCGACTCAGGCTTGCCTCTTAACCAAGTGTTGGCATGGATGCTCGAAGTCCCTCTTTCGTCGATTCGGTTCATCGGACAACAACGCCCCTTCCACATCGGTAGTGCCCTTACCCATTTCGAGCGAGAGGGCCGAGCGACTGGCTGGAATGCCATGCTGGCAGGCGCATCAACCGGAAACCGAAGACCGCTGGTAAAACAGCAATGGAAGTCCTTCTTCACCATCTGGGACAAACTGCCCTGGCAAATGACCCAGCGTGATATCGACCTCAATCGCTTATTCACCGGCTGCCCTACTGATTGGGCGGATAAGGCGTGGACGAACATAGCTGCACGAATTACGGATTTGCGTGAGTTGTTCGAGCACGTATCTCGATATCACGTCGATGACACAACAGCAGCCAAAAAACTGCTGGAAACTTTTGTACTGAGCAGTACCTACCATCAGATTGGCCGGCTTATTGATGACTTCCACTTAGCCCTGATCGAGATCCGGAACCAGCTCGACACCGAGTTTTCCTTCTTGCTCGGATCTGACGAAAGAACAACATGGCCATCGTTATTGATCAATGAGACGAAGATTGACTGCCCCAACGGCCTTCAAATCGTCGAACTCAAATGTCCCTTGGATCTGTGGGAAGAGCATTGCGCGCTCGGCCATTGCATTGACGGTTACGACTACCGCGCCTATCTCGGCGCTTGTCGATTATTTTCTGTGCGGCTAAACAGCCAATCGCTGGCCTCGGCAGAAGTGATTCTTGAAAGACGCACCACAGCCACGCCAGTTGGAAAGTGGACTCCTCGAAACCTGACGACCGTGCAACTGAGAGGACGCGGAAACATTCCACCTGCAACAACCTCCCAAGCCAACAAAGCCTATGAATGGTTCTTGGATAGGGTCAGAACCGGAGAGATACCCAGCAGGTTGGATTGGCCGGATATGACAAGTTCGCTTGCTCGGTTTGCAAACATGGGGCGCCAGAAGAGGCATAGCCAAGCCGTTGCCCAATGGGTCATCCAGCGGCTGACACAAGCATGAATCGACCTCGACTAATGAACCGCGCCCCCGCCCTTCTCGGTAAAGCTGTATTCGATGGCTATGACTTCGGCTTGCAGCTGCAATTTGTGGAGGGCGCCAACCGCCTATTGCTCGAGTATGACGGCTTCTACATCCGTCGCTTGGAGCATCCGCTACACCGGTACTGGCGTTTGCCCAAAGGGAAGCTCCTTGAGGATCTCGACCTGGTCTTCCGTCGCCTGGTGGAGCTGAGCGACGGTCGATTCGATGAGACGTGGCAATCCTTCTGCCAGAAGCTGGAGGCTGCGCAAAGCGCGCCAGATCGACAAGCCTTCACTTGGGGCTTGGTCTTCCGGCTCGCCCCACTGGCCCAAGGCGGAGTTCTGCTGTCTGGGGATTACCACCCCGGCATGGTGGCGGTTGCCAAGCGCATGCGCGGGATCTTCCTTGGGCACTCGCGCTCCTGGCGCATAGATGCCACATCCGAGCTGGTGCGCAGCAATCTGATCCTGGAAATGGGACTGTCAGAGGATCAATTCGAGATCCTGGACACAGTCCAGGAGCTGCTGAGCGACGGGACAGTAGCACCCGCAGAAACGATCACCCGAATCAGCCTCGGTGGACCAGCTCAGGAGCGCGCTGCGAGCACCTCGGACGATGTATCCACAGACGTGTACCTGGCCGCAGTTCCCTCAATCGAGCGAACCGAACTCACCGCGGACGCCATTGCCCATGCTCTGGTTAATTACTCACTGATGGACCACCAACCAGCAGGCATTGAGCACCTTCTTCAGCGAACCAGTGCTCTTCTTGCTGATGACATGGGATTGGGAAAAACACGTCAGGCCGTAATTGCCGCTGCGATACGCGCTGTTGATCGACCCATTCTGGTCATCACACTGTCGACGCTGATCATCAACTGGCAGCGTGAAATCCAGATGGTGTATCCCGAGGCTCGGGTCACCCAGCAGGCGTTCGACACCGATGCTCAGTGGATCATCATCAACTATGAGCGTTTGGGGGACTACGTACTACAGGCGGCCCACTTTGAAGTGATGATCATCGACGAAGCCCATCGGCTGAAAGAGCCCACCGCAGCATGGACTCGGCATGGTTTCGACATTGCAGCCAAGATTCCTAATCGCTACCTCCTGACCGGCACGCCCGTCCTCAACCGCGAATCAGAACTGCATACACTGCTTCGCCTTTCCGGCCACCCAGTAGGGCAACTGCCCCTCAAGGAGTTCTGCGAACAATTCGCCGGCAGCCAAGACTTCCGCAAGAACCTGCGAGATGCGATTGGCGACTGGATGCTCCGACGGCGCAAAGATGTTCTGCCGAATCTGAAAGGTAAGCAGCGACAGACGCTGCCGGTCGACCTCACTACCGAGGAACGCCGCGAGTATGATCGCATTCGTCTTGAGGACAGGCCCGGCCTTGCCCGACTCGGCTCACTACGCCAATTACTGGAACAAGTGAAGGTTCGTGTCGTGATGGAGCTGCTCGCCGAACTGGACGTCGAGGACAAGGTCATTCTGTTCTGCGAATTCAAGGACACCGTCACCACACTACGCACGCTGTGTGAGAAAGCTGGCTATGGGTGCGTCACTCTGGTCGGTAGTGACTCGATTGGCAAACGACAAAAAGCGATCGACGCATTCCAGACTGATCCTGATACCCGAATCTTCATCGGCACGACTTCAGCAGCAGGGACCGGTAACAACTTGACTGCTGCGAACTACGTCATATTCCTAGGCCTGCCATGGACACCTGGATTGCAGGACCAGGCAGAAGATAGAGCCTATCGAAATGGGCAATTACGTATGGTCGTGGTGAAAATCCCGTTGGTGGAGAACACTATTGACCAAATGCTGTGGCAGATGCTGCTGGATAAGCGGCAACTGACGCAGGATCTGATCGAGCCTGATGCTGCTGCCAACAACCGGGCGGAGTTGGCATTCGCTCTATAAGATAGAAACTTCACATCTGTTAATGTCGACTTCCTACGGCTCTGCGTCCAGAGTCGTATCAACTTTTGGTCGAAATTATCCGACGATCAATATTGATGGTTTCGATTGCAAACAGATACAGGGCAAACAGCCGAATAAACCCCAAGTTGCCGAAAAGCTTGAGGCTTATTGGATCGGAAAAACTGGATACATACCAGAAGGTTACGCAAAGGCAATACGCCAATACTGCTCCACCTAGAACAGGCCCCCAATTTGCGTGATCATGGTCGGAAAGCCGACTATTGAGTTTCCGAACGAAAAGCACCCAGGATATGACCATGACATCGGCGCCAAAAACAAAAAGAGGTAGCGCAAAGGTGTCTGCTGAAAAGGGATCCCTGATGGGACCGCCCCCTGTCAAAAATGTCGACATCGCTAGCGCGGTAAATACGACCAACAACGGTCGAGACTTGATCTTCCCCAAAGCGTCCAAAATATCTTTCAACAACATTTTCCCCCATCCTGTAATAGCTAAGGTCAAAGGTAACCATTACTTCCATAGCTGCTCATAACCATTGCGCCAGCTCCCGTCTGCCGCAGGCGCACAGCGGCCTCACCATTGCCTCCAAACTAAAGCGATTTAATCCAGAATCCGATACCCGTAATTGCTATTAATGCTCCGCCTTTTCCCCACCAAGAGCTGACCCAAGCATACCAATCCTCGTTAAACCAGATCCCGAATGCAGGCATAAATGCCAACCATGTCAATCCGAGGGCAACTGGCCAAAAGGTGCGCAAGCCAAGCTTAGTAACCAGGCCAATGAGATACAGCAAGCCCCAAGCCAAGAGCAGGTTCCATAACACACTGCTTCCGGTTTCCAGGTCCAAGTGTAGAAACTGCGAAAACTTCAGGACGATTACAAAAATCGCTATTGCTACCGTACCAAGCGCTGCTCCCAAAAGCGGAAATCTTTCCAATCCACCACGCTGACTCATCATCCCCCCTTGCTACCCTCGACTTAGATGAAGTCAGAATGCCTGCACAACACAGTTCTGCACAACCGAACTCACTGCACTTTTGCAGTGCCCCTCTGAGGCGCGACGCAAATTTACATTGAGGTCTAGCGGTAGTGCATTGCAGAAATCTCCGCCACGAGTTACGGCATACAGCATCTCTTGAACTTGCTACCGCTTCCGCACGGACATAGATCGTTGCGTCCGACCTTTTGCGAGCGCGCCGAGCTCGCGAAACTCCTGAGCTCTGAAGCGACTGGAATTCCCTTCTTCATACCCTTCGTAAGTTGCTCCATTTTTTCTGACGGCGACCAAGGGAAATCCAGCGTCACCCCAAATTGAATATCGCCTTTGGGGCTTAACGACACACCGAACCATGTTTGGGCACGCTGCGCATACTTGCGCTTTTCACAGTGAAATCCGAGCGTTGCTACAGCCTCCGGTGATGGTACTGGGTTGCAGTGGAAGCAGACTCCAGTGACGCCGCCTTTGAGGCCGAGACTAAAGTCATGACGGTGTCCGTCAAATTGAGCCTGCTTAGTGATGACCTCAAGGCCCTGGTGCACGTTTCGACTGGAATCTTCACTCATGGAGAGCAGCATGAAGCCAAGCTCAAGCGTCGCGGGATCCGCCTGCTCTTCAACTTGGGCGATGAGCCGCTCATAAAAAGTTCCAGCCATTCGGGTGAGAATCCCGGGAGGTGTTCGTTCGCCGGCAATGCCTTCCCTGCGCACCGTCATGGCAGTATCGAGGTCGACCGCAATCGAGTCTTCGAGCATGACTATGTCGTAATTGTCATCAAGCCACAGGTTGCGGCTCAGATGGTAGGCCAGCGCCGTGAGCTCATGGCTCAAAGATATTTGCTCAACAACGGCTACCCGCATACGGATGTAACTCAATAGCCGCAGTGGCGTAGACAGCATTTCGGTCATCGCATCGAGTAGGAACACATCCATTACGAACGGCGTTCGAATGACGTCGGTGGTTTGGTACGTCAAGTACTGACGCGCTTGGAATGCTAAAGCTGGGTAGTGATCAGAGACAATGCAGAACAGATAGACCTCTTTGACTGCCTGAGGCAGCGAGACTCCGTGTCCTTGATCATTTTCCAAACGGCACCCGCCCGCCACAATGGTGCTAGCACATTCCCACCCTTGGTCGTAGGCTTTTTGAATAGCAGCTGCGAAGTCAGACTTCAGTTGCCCGTCGTTCCCCTTGCGCGCCTCCAGCGTTAATTTCTTTGCCTTCGCCTGAACGATTATGATGCGGTCCCCGAAGACCACCAGCACATCGGCTTCTCCGACGATATCCTTTCCCTGATAAAGGTTGACATTCGTATGGACGTTCGAATGTCCAAAGACTGCTGCCAGCCTGCTTGCAGAATACTTCTCTGTGAACACGCCGCGATTTGCCATGGCAGTCGGCCTGTATCCTTTATCTGCCCACATCCAGTAAAAGGGGGACTCGTACAGTGCTTCGTAAATGGCGTAATGCTGGAAGAGCAAAACAGTTCCCCGACCAGTTGGTATCAGCGGCGTCGCTGCGACCGAGTTAAAATCCCCGATGGCCTTGAATTGGCTGTTGTCGCTCGTCATCGTGAAGGTATTCAGAAACGCTTCAACAACCCGCAGGTCTTCGCCGCTACGATGCGCGATTTCATCAGGGGAATACTCGAAGACAGGCAGCCAAGTTTCAGACGTCAGCTTTGCCGCTTTGACCTTGGCAAACATCTGAGTGGACCGATCGTCCATCAGTACACACATAGCTCGGGCTATGGTCTGAGCCTGGGTAATGGAGAATCCCATGTTCTCTGTCAGCCATACGTCATCGGCACCATACTTTTCAGGAAGCAGGTCACGGTACTGGAAGCTATACGCAGACTCGGCACCATAGAAAATTGGCTCACGCATAACCTCCCCATGCCAGATGTCGTCCGCTTTTTTGCCAGCATGTTGGGACGACATAAATGCGGCATGCATTGGACGGGCCAAGGCACGATGCAGTTCCTCCATCAGCTCATCGGTACGCGCCACATAGGTTTTGACAGTGTCAGCTGATGGTATTGATGTATCCAGTCGCTGGCGCATCATTAGGCCGATCAGTGTGGTGACCTCTGTCCTAATGAGGCGGTTGTAGCCGAACATCTGCCCCATATCGGACGACTTCAGTTCCTTGCTGTAAATCACCAAGTTGTCGCGATGACAGATTTGCGCAATGGCATGGACGTAGCCCGGCGAAGCCGTTAGCTTCGCTAAATCGGCAAAAACTTCACCCTCGCTTCGTGCATTCGACTCCATAACATTCCCTCCTTGTCGTCGCCAGTTTGGCGCCAATTGCCTAATTTGACTCGCGGCGACACATTCTGCGTAAAACAACGAAGCGGCAGTCGCAAAACTAACGGCAGAATATGGCTGAGTGCAGCCCTATGACGAGTGCCCGCTTTGAGGTCACCAGCGCCGACTTACACTTCTTGCCTCAGCTGTTGCGCACTAGTGAGATGACGTGGGAATTGACAAGTACTGGCAGCACAAAAAAGAACTTTAGCCCAAGAATCTATTTCCTACTGCACCCCAGCAACTGGCCTGCCAACGTGACCCCCATCATCAATGGGGGCCTCTCGGCACATGATCAGGCACTTGACCACACTTTCCCTGCTCGCGCTTGTCGCCAGCTGCACGACTCAAAATGCGGATTCGCCCAAACCGGCGTTCGACAGCAGCCGCAATCCCGACATGCTCGCTCCAGATCTCTATCCGAGCGGCGCGGTTCCCGAAAAAGAACCGGTGGTGCGCTATGGTCGCTATACCTTGGTCAGCACTCAGCCGGACTCAGGTCAGCGCGACCTGATGGCCCAGATTATCGATGTCAGTATCCCGGCGAATATGCACCCCAGCGTGCGCGATGCCATGCAGTATGTCGTGGATCGCTCGGGCTACTCCCTTTGCTCCCCCGCCACTGGCCACGTCAACATTCTGTACACACGACCATTGCCAGCAGCGCAGTACAAGCTCGGCCCAATGACACTGCGCAATACGTTGCAGGTTCTTGCCGGCCCTGCCTGGCAAGTGAAGGTCGATGAAGTAAATCGCCAGGTTTGCTATGTCTTGCGTCCGGGCTATCAACTGCCGGATCCGCCTCGACCTTCGTCGACACTGCTCGCCAAGCAAAACACTGATCAGCCCGTCGTCCCGAAGCACGCGTCACAAACACCTGCCAGCAACGACTCTGGCAGTGCTGTGACCGTTGCTGCTGTACCCACTCCACCGAGTATCACAACAACACCTGCTCCGGTAACCACACCTCCCATTAGCAGCCCCGTAGAAAAACCTATTCTCCCCCCAGTGGCACCCGCCAAGGATGGCCCCTCAACGCCAAGTAACCCGACAACAGTTGTGCCGGCGTCTGCTTCGCAAAAACCGCTCGAATCAACCACACCAACTCACGTCGTGACCACTGCAACGCGCCCTGTTCCAGATAACCGTGAGCGCGCACCTGCGCCACCCCCGCAGCCCACCTACTGGACTGCGGCAGTTGGCAGCACGTTGCACCAGACAGTTCTGGAATGGAGCAAGCGAGCCGACTGGCAACTGATCTGGGTTCAAGAGGATCTGGACTATCAGATCGAGGCTCCGCTGCATTTCAAAGGCACATTCGCTGAGGCCATTGCTCAAGTTTTCCCGCTGTACGACGGAGCACCTCGCCCATTCAAAGTCGACGGTAATCCAGATCAGCGGATCGTTTCTGTTTCTGAGAGGAAGAAATGATGAAGTCATTCTTCAAGAGCAGCAGCGTGGCCTTTGCCTTGCTGCTTTGCACCAGCTGCTCCTTACAACGTGTTACTGAATCGTCCAATCGGGCCGAAAGAGACGGCGCCGAAGCCTCTCAATACGCTGCTATCGCGAGAAACCAGCAACCAGAGCCTCAACGCGAAACGGTGGTATTCAGCAACAAGCCGTGGGTTTCAACCCAACCTGTTGTCGCCAAACGTGGCCTGCCCTCTGCGTTGGACTGTGAGAAAAGTTACAGACCTGCCGGAAGCGTCAGCATCAACGACGTGGCGCAGTTCATCACCAACGAGTGCGGCATCGCCGTACTCGTCTCGCCCGACGCAATTAATCCCGGCCTGAATGCCGCGACTTCAACCGTAAACCAGGCGCCTTCAGGTCCTGCAACCGTATCCAGTCCAAACCCTGACAGTCTCGCGGGGTTATTTCCACCAGGTGTAGTTCCTGGATCAAACCCTATAGGGGGTGCAAACACCCGCGGCATTGATCTATTGGGTTTTACCTCTCCAAACACAGTTAGTGGCATCAAATTCAACGGGCGAATTTCTGCACTGCTGGACCTCGTAACTTCTCGGCTTGGCCTTTCGTGGCACTACTCACCAGTGGAGCGTGCAGTACGTATCAACTACTTCGAAACTAAGGTATTCGACGTCTACGCCTTCGGTGACAAACAAGAAATCGAAACCACGGTGAAGTCGGGCATGACTACCACCACAGGTACTGGATCTGGCACCAACGGCGGATCCAGCTCAGCCTCTGGGGCGAGCGGGGAATCCGGTAGCAATCAGAGCACAAAGGTCACCCTAAACACCTCAATCATTACCGACATCCAGAACAACGTCCAAGCCATGTTGAGCCATTCACCACCGGGTCGACTCTACTTGGCCCCCTCCACCGGCACCCTCACCGTTACTGACCGTCCGGACGTGTTAGCTCGCATAGAGGCTTATCTCAACAAGACGAACACTGATATCACCCGCCAGGTGCTGTTCAACGTGAAGGTGTTCGAAGTCACGTTGACCGACAAAGACCAACTAGGTCTGAACTGGTCAGCCGTCTACAAATCCCTCTCCAGCAAATGGGGTTTCTCCCTGAGCAACACAGTCTCAGGTATCAGCAGCAATGCCGTATCCGGTTCGGTTGGCATCGTCGATACCGCTAATTCGGCCTGGGCCGGATCAACGGCCATCATTCAAGCACTTGCAGAACAGGGGCGAGTTTCCAATGTGCGGTCGCCATCGGTGACCACACTCAATCTTCAACCGGCCCCCATTCAGATCGGTAACGTGAAGGGCTACATCCCTTCGAGCACCACCTCAAGCACTGCATCGGTTGGCACGACCACGTCTCTGAACGCGGGAACAATCACATCGGGGTTCAACATGACCTTGCTGCCACGCGTGACGGAGAACAACGACCTCCTGGTGATGATCTCCATCAACATGAGTTCAAAACCAACCTTCACGACCTTCACCAGCAACGGTTCCAGTGCACAAACCGCCGATTACGACACGAAAGGCCTGAGCCCTAAGGTCAAGTTACGGAGTGGGCAGACTCTGATCCTGTCGGGGTTTGATGAGATGAGTGAAGATGCCACGAAAAGTGGCGTAGGCAGCCCAAGCTTCTTTGGACTCGGCGGTGCTCAAACACGGACCTCGACCCACAATGTCCTGGTTGTGCTGATCACTCCAATCCTGTTGGGACAGGCTGCGAATGACGAAATTTTCGGGCGCATCGCTATGTTGTCGTCAGCCGTCGCTCCGTGGGCTGCGTAAGCCATGGCTATCACGGTAACCCCTACCACATCAGCAAAAGTCCAGATCCTTTCCTACCACGGCAACTCGTTCGTTACAGGACTGCTCTGGCATCCGCTGGGCAGCCTCACTGGCTACATGCGCGAGGCTCGCCAGTTTGGTCGCGAAGAGAAGATGGATATCGTTGCCATTCGACGTACCGAATCGATCATTCAAGCAGGCTTCGTATCTCGCAGTGCCGGTGCCGTCAAAGGCATGTACTCGCTCGCCTCTGCGCTGGCCGGCCAGTTAGGGGAATCTTGGATCGCGGCATGGAGGGTTTCACTGGACGAGGACCGCTACTCTCTCGTGGCTGTCTATGAAGGTGCCGTCATTCCTGGCAGTGACCTAGTCGGTACCGGCGATGAAATAAAACGCAAGGTCGCTCAGCTACTCGGGCGCTCGATCAGTTTTGAAGAGACTTACCTACCTCCGGAGTTTGAACGGGGAGGCAAGCCCCTGGATGTTGATGAGCTACTTCATCCGCGAAACCTGCGTCGGGAGTATCGACTACGACCTCTTGCCTTTGGCCTCTCCAATGGAGAGATCGCTCGATTGTCGGTGATCGGGACCTTGGTCCTGATAACGCTGATCGGGTGGCAGCAATGGGGGGCACATAAAGCACGTCTTGCACGGGAAGCAGCTATCGCAGCAGAGCAACAGCGCCTGGCTGAGCTTGAAGCATTGAACGCACGTGCAAAACAAGAACAAACGCTTCAAGCCTTGGAGCATGCTTGGGCCAAACGGCCTAGCGTGGCCGAGTTCATCGCCGGCTGTAACGGATCCATCGACAGCATTCCGCTAAGCATTTCAGGCTGGATCTTCACCTCCGCACAGTGTGATGGGGATCTGGTGTCCGCTACGTTCAAACGTACCGGAAACAGTACCGCTCGTGGATTCATCGCTGCTTCACGCGACCACTTTGCTGATGAGCCAGCCTTCTTTGACGAGGGCAACAGCGCCGCACTGAAAATTAGCCTCAAATTGAATCTCGCCGGTGATGAATCGCTAGTTGAGTCGAGCCAGGCGCTGGCTCTTCTGACGTCCTGGTTACATGGCCAAAGCCTGGAGCCAACGATCAAAGAACTACCGGTCCAGGTACCGCAGCCACCAACCCTACCGGGCGAACCGACACCGCCAGCGCCTCCCCCACCTGAATGGAAGCATTTCGAACTGCAATACAGCAGTTCTTTGCCCCCCTCCATTGTCCTGCGCGGCGTACCAGAGACAGGCCTTCGCCTACGCGAGATCAAGACACAACTACAGAGCGACCACCTGACCTGGTCGGTGATAGGAGACCTCTATGCGAAATAACTACCTGTTTCTGTCTGTGCTGTTGTCCCTAGCCAGCCAGCCTGGCTTGAGCCTGGCCAACGAAAGTTCGACAGCGAACACCGCTGGCATCAGCGTGGGTGAACTGTCGGCTGTGCAAAGCGAAACGTTCTTGTACAAAGCCCAGGGCGAGCGGGCCAAGGCCATTCGCTCCATTGATGGGGACAACCCTCAGACTACCCCAGCGAATACCTCTGCCTATCAACCACGGCCTTTGATCCCTGAACCCATCCCACGTAGCTCGAGCACAGGAGAAATGCTACCCGTGGTCAAGATGGTTTCGGGATCCAGTCGAGCTCTTCGAGCCACGCTGCTGTACAGCGGAGGTTACGAGGTGGACGCACAGGTTGGCGGTCCCTACCTGCCAGGGGGGTACAAGGTAGCCAGCATTAGCCTCGACAGTGTCGTCGTTTCTCGCGGAGGAAAGCGCTATCCATTGGGGTTTTCCAACATCACCCCCTCGGCAAGCTTCACCAGTATGACCAGCCATATCCCAGTAAGCGGCTTGCCGGAGATGCCAATGGGGCAGCCGGCGCCGGTCATGTTACCTGGTCAACCTTGAGGGTCCTTTGTCATGAACGATCTATCTGAGCTGCAGACCGAACCTGCTGAGACCGCAAATGAGCTCATGCAAGAAAGCACCGTCATACAGCCCGTTGCATCGCCAACGCGAGAGACACTTCCAACCAATCAGCCGACTGAGTCCGAATCATTTATCAGCGCGGGCCAAGTCCTGACTGCTGCCGGCGGTCTCTGGGAAGTTAAGCCCGAACTGCGACAGCTCTGCGCGCTGACCGACTCTGGACTGCTCTATGTCTCTGCGCAGCACCTTACGGATCATTTCGTGATGGCATTGATGGATCGTCTGGAGCGGGCTGACGTTGCCTTCGAAGTGAAGTCCTCCAGCATGAGCGAGATCCAGGCGCTCTACCAATCGCAGTCGCTGGAAGCAGACTCACCGGCCTCCGCATCAAACAGCACACAGCGTCAGCTGGAAGTCATTTCCCTTATGGGCCGTGCCCATAAAGCCGGTGCAAGTGACATTCACTTTGTGGTTGGCCACGAAATCACCCGCATTTTTTTCCGAATTCATGGCCTGCTCTCTGATGCTGGGGAGATCCCTAGCTCCAAAGGCATAGAACTATGCTCAGCGCTCTACAACAGCATGTGCGACGTTGCCAAGGAACACTACCAACCGGAGATCAGCCAGGACGCTCGCGTCAGCCGCAAATTCGTCGATCAGTTGGGGCTGTTCGGCGCGCGGGTTTCCACACGGCCGCTGGTCGATGGACCACTGATGGTGTTGCGACTACTGTCCGACGACAAATCAAAACAGACCATGGAGGATCTGGGCTTCCTGTCAGTGCAGATCGCCCAAATCAAACGTCTGTGCCGTTTACCTTATGGCGTCAACTTCATCACTGGCCCGACCGGCTCCGGCAAGTCAAAGACCCTACAGGTCAATCTGAACCTTCTGGCCAAGGAAACTCGGGGCACCCGACACATCCTGACCGTAGAGGATCCACCCGAGTACCCACTGCTTGCCAACCAATCCCCCAAAGGAAGTGATGAGACCTGGGAGCAGGCCATCGCCAACTCGATGCGCCTGGATCCGGACATCCTCATGTACGGCGAGGTCCGTGACCTTGCATCCTGCATTGCAGCCTTCACAGGCGGTCTGACCGGACACTTGGTTCTGTCGACCTTGCACACCAACAACGCAGTCGCCTCCATCCAGCGCGTAGTCGACATGGGCATGGACATCAGCCTGGTCTGCGATCCAGCTCTACTGACTGGGGTGGTCAACCAATCACTTCTCCCAGTGCTTTGCCAGCATTGCCGTAAACCTGCAAAAGACCATGTACATGACCTAGAGCCAGACCTTGTCGCTCGTCTGCAGCAGCACACCAATATTCAAGACGTGTATCTCCTTGGAGATGGATGCGAATTCTGCAGGATGCTTGGCGTAACGACCCGGACGGTGGTGGCCGAAGTCCTCATTAGTACGCATGGCTTTATGAGGATCTTCCGTAGCCATGGTGCAGGGGAGGCTCGCAACTACTGGGTCAATGAAATGGGGGGAATCACCAAGACTGCCCACACCCTGGAGAAAGTGCGCGGAGGTCTGATCGACCCACGGATGGCGGAAACCATCGTGGGTCCACTCGACTTCGACAGCTACATTCTGGAGAAGAAGCATGCTGGGTAGCCTCGCAGACCGGTGGTCAGCACTGTCTGAGACCTGGTACAGCAAGCAGTTCGGAGGCAAAGAGCGTATCCAATTCTACGAGAGCATGGTCGCCTTGTTGGAAAACGGGGTGGGCATCAATGATGCGTTGAAAGAGGTCGGTGACGTCTACAGCGACGGCGGTAAGCAACCCAATCACCCCATCGCTTTGGCCTGTTCTGCGATTGGCTTAAGCGTGAGAAACGGTAAGAAACTGGCGGCGGCATGCCAAGCCTGGATGCCCTATCAGGAAGTGGCGATTATCGGCGCCGGCGAGAAGTCGGGCAACCTGCTCCAGGCTTGCTTTGACTGCGTCCGAATCATCGAGGCCAGGCAAAAAATTACATCGCTGGTGCTGTCGGCTTCACTCTACCCTTCGCTGCTCTGGGGGTTGATGGCCTACTTGCTGCACATCGTCGCCACCAAAATGGTCCCCGCAATGGCTCGCCGATCTGATCCTGAGTCATGGTCCGGGATCCCTGCCTTGTTGTATGCGATCGCAAACTTCGTCAATCACTGGGGCCTGGTGACGTTGATCTGCATCGTACTGTTCGTCATCTCGTCGATTGTGACCTTGCCGTACTTCACTGGACCGATAAGGGTTTGGCTGGAGCGTTTTCCTCCATGGTCGATCTACAAGGCCCTACACGGGTCAACTTTCCTACTCAATATCTCGGTGATGTTGCGCTCGAACGTCAATCAGATCGACGCGTTGGACGCCTTGAAACTCAATGCCAAACCCTGGCTCCGTGAACGCATGACTGCTGCCCGCTATGGCGTGCGCATGGGCAAAAACTTCGGTGTCGCTCTGCATCTTGCAGGTCATCAGTTCCCAGATAAGCAGGCCGTCCAATTTCTCTGCGTTCTGGCAACCCGCAAGGGCTTCTCCGAGGCGATACATCGCTTCAGCAACCGATGGCTCGATAACACGCTCAAGCGTGTTGAGCGCTACACAAAAAGTTTCTTGTTGGCGTCATCCATCGCGATAGGCGTGCTGATGATCCTGGTATTGATCGGGACATACAGCATGCAAGGCGACGTCACCCACACGATTCAACGTTGATCTCCAGTGAGGTATTTCACCATGCAACAACACGCTCGCTCCAAACATGGCCAAGGCGGTTTCATTGACCTGTCGATGCTCTTCGTTTTGATCTGTATCGCCATTGGCATCGGCTATGCAATCTACAACGGCGGCACCCTACTCGGCAGTTCCGATGTCAGTAACGAGCAGTCGAACATCGGACAGTTGATCGCCAACACCCGCAAGCTCAAGGGTAGCAACGGGTACGGGACTTCCGGTACCAGCCTGGTTCCTCAGCTCGTGACCAGCAAAGGTCTACCCAACATGAGTGTTTCCGGAAATACGCTCTACAACGCCTGGAACGGAACGGTCACCGTCGCTTCCGGCGGCATGACCTTCATCCTCACCGAGAATGGCTTGCCGGGAGATGCTTGCATGACGCTCGCGACTAAAATCAGCCGCGGTCAGAAGGTATCCACATCCATCAATGGTGGATCTGCGACCACTGGAGAAGTGTCATCAGCAACAGCTGCCGCCAGCTGCACCGACACAAACAGCAATACCCTGGCCTGGACCGTGTTCTAAGGAGCGTGCATGAGCCGGATCACTGAAACAGATTTCGTCGACCTCTATCTGGGAGAGGGCTTCAGCGACGTCAAAGGCCTCTACGGTGTTGAGACAAAAAAAATCGAGGCACCGAGTGAGTGGGCAGACGACCTCATTCGTTTAAGAGCCCTATGCTCAGCTCACTTTGCCGAGTTTCAGGATCCGGAGTTCTCGCTAATCGAGGACGGTGTCGTGTTACGCGTCACGCAGGTCGTAGATGCCTTTGGAAAGGAAGTATTCGCGATATCTAAAGCGAAACCGACAATCCGACCATTCGATTTACTCGGTTTCCCTACCGAGTTGGCCAACACCCTTCTGGATGATGCAGCCAGAGGTCTAGTGATCTTCTGCGGCGAGATGGGTACCGGCAAAACATCAAGCGCAGCCTCGCTGGTAGTTGCTCGACTGCAAGCTTGTGGCGGAATTGCGCTGGCCATGGAGGATCCACAAGAAACAAACCTCAATGGCATCCATGGTCAGGGTCGTTGCATTCAGTTGCAGGTTTCGCGACGAACAGGCGGGTATGAGGAAGCATTACTCCGTGCGCTGCGCACCCGTGCCGATCTACTCTTTATGGGTGAAATCCGCGATAGCCCTACCGCAGCTCAGGCAGTGCACGCTTCCATTAACGGCCACTTCCTCATTACAACTTCACATTCCGGATCCCCCTCAGAGGCGATCGAGCGCATCGCCGCACTGGCTCAGCCCAAAATCAGTAACGCCCGGGAAATCCTAGCCCGAGGCCTATTGGCCATCATCTGCCAAACCCTGGAGAAGAACGGATCGCAAAAAACCCTGAAGGTCAAAAGTCTTCTACTCAACGGCGAGGACGGCCCCGGGATTCGCGAAAAGATTCGAACCGGTCACATACAACAAGTCGAACAGGATGTGGAGAACCAATCTCAGAGGAGTCTTTGGGGATGAAAACAAAAAAACACCTCCACCCCCATCAGGGTGGTTTTGTCGCAGTGGAGTTTCTGTTCGCAATCATCGCCTTCATCCTGCTGAGTGCGATCGGCGCCAGTCTTCTCGCAAGCCGGATGGATTCACAGAACTACACGATTGCAGCCCAGCAGCAACAGGCTGTCGCAGATGCCGCAGCAAAATATCTCAAAGACAACTTCAGCGCTGTGCTGGCATCGGCCACTCCAACCGTACCCGTTCAAATCACTATAACGATGCTGCGCAACACCAACTATTTGCCAAGCGGTTTCGGCGACACCAACGCTTTCGGTCAAAACTTCCTTGTGCTCGCCCGCAGCCCTGCTCCCAACCAGCTTGAGTCAATCGTCATTACCACGGGAGGAGAGACGATTGATGAGATCGGCACCCGTGAGATCGCTGAGAATCTTGGAGGAACTGGAGGATTCATTCCCACCAGCAACACTGACATCGTCCAAGGAGTTCGAGGTGGATGGCAGATTGCTCTCAGCAACTACGGTATGAACCCAGGTGTTGGGCACACTGCGAGCGCTCTTTTCCTGCAGGACGGCTCACTCGCCAATGACTACCTCTATCGAAACGCTATCCCCGGCAAGCCTGAGCTCAACCGAATGAATACTGCGCTGGACATGGGGAACAATAACGTCAACAACACTGCAAACGTCACCGCGTCTGGAACCGTTACTGCCGGAGGCAACGTCAACGCGACGGGCAACGTCAATGCAACCTCGGTTAACGCCAGTGCAAACGTCACCGGCGCGACGGCCAAGATCTCTGGAGAGACATACACGGGCAACTGGTTCCGTACTCAAGGTGACAGTGGCTGGTACAGCGAGAAATGGGGTGGTGGCTGGTATATGTCTGATGCCAGCTGGATCCGAGCTTATGGCAATAAAAATGTGTACACCCCTGGGCAGCTGCGCGGAGGTACAGTCTCCTCAGAAGGCCGCGCTGAAGTGGGTGAATATCTGCAACTTGACGGTGTTGCTACAGCAAACACTCCATGTTCACCCAACGGCTTGGTCGGTCGCAATGCCGCTGGGCTCACACTTTCTTGCCAAGATGGCTTGTGGAAAATGTCAGGTATTGCCAATATCGAGTGGGCTAGGCAATACAGGTACATTACTGAAGCTGAGTTACCTGCACTTATCGAAGTGTGGGCTGCTTGCCCAGCCGGAAAAAAAGTACTCTCCGGAGGATGCAACTTCAATGGTTACGCCACACAAGTCGACTTTGACTCATCACACCCAGAGGTAGACATGCAATCTTGGAAGTGCGGAATGAAGGTAGGGACGCTGTACTCTTACGTTTGGTTCACCGGTATTGAAGCGACTGCTTTCTGCGCAAATTTCTAATGAGCTCTGCATCCACCACACCAGGAGAACAAAGTGAAGTTCATTTCCTACGCACAGAATTTCGAAGACATAAGACTGTGGCGAGCATTGAAATTTTTCGAAAATGGATTTTACATTGACGTTGGTGCGAATGATCCCTCCATTGACTCTGTAACTCGTGCATTTTATGAGCGCGGCTGGACTGGTATAAACATTGAGCCTGTCCAGGCATTTCATGATTCTCTTTCCCAACAAAGGCCTAAAGATATAAACCTTCAATGCGCTGCTGGCGACGCTGATGAAGTGCGTACTTTTTTCGATATTCCAGGGACTGGACTCTCGACGATGGACGCCACAATCGCCGAAGAGCATAAGAAATCTGGCCGCAAAGTTCAGAGCACGTCCGTTAAGTCCAGAACGCTGACATCCATTTGCGAAGAGCATGTTAAAGGTGACATACACTTTCTCAAGATCGATGTTGAAGGCCACGAAGAGTCTGTACTAAAGGGCATAGATCTTGAAAAATGGCGACCTTGGATCATCCTAGTAGAAACTCCATTCAATAGAGATCAACCTTGGGAAGAAATAATAACCAATGCATCTTATCGCCCCATATTTTTCGACGGACTTAATACCTTCTACTTAGCAGAAGAGCATCTAAATCTAGCAGGAGCCTTTGAAACACCCCCAAGCTACCTGGATGACTTCCATCTATGCTACGGCCACAGCTATAGCTTCCCAATCCAGCACTCCGACAACACGCTAGCGATGGAAAAAGAACGTGCAGACAGAGCCGAGTCCGAATTAAATGCGATCAAGCAAAGTAGAAGCTGGCGTGCAATTCAACGCTTAAAGTCCCTTATAGCTAGATAGCCACCATATCTATGAAACTTCCCAGCCCAGATTTAATGGCGATGCGCCCTTACAGGCAAGGCTGATATCATGCCTCTATATTGGATCATCTTATTAGTAACTGGCATCACGTTAGGCACCTTGGTCGAACTGACGCAGAGATCGGAAGAAAGTGCCCTTCGCGCTGACGCATCGGCAATTGCTCATAACCTGATTGTTTACCGTAACGCACTAGCTGAATACGCACATAACAACTCGGGAATTACAGGTCTGGTACCTGACAGCGCGCTATCACTGCCAACCTGGTACGTTCACTTACCTGGTATCAATGGCTATGTTGCGTCAGGTGACAGCTTCACATTCTACGTGGCACCACCTACCGGCCTGGTGGCAAAACTGGCAGAGCTTACGAATTCATCAGCTGCCATTGGCTACGCATCTGCCGGACGATTGATCAGCTCCACCGAAGGCGCTACGAACATCGTGATCCCGGCAGCTATCCCAAATGGCGCAGCGGTGGCATACCGGTAACCCGCCTGGACCTGGACAATTTGTGCTCTATGGCAGCGAGGTACTCGTTGTGCCACAATATTGGCATTAACAGTTCCACCTCGCTGGCTACTGGCGGTCATCAGTAGCGCCCGGTGATGTAGGTTTACCTCATCACCTACCCCATAGCACGCGTAGCTCCGGGAAGGGCGTGCGGATCTGGTCGAGAATTCTCCCTGTGTCTCCCTGTTCAAAGCTAGACACGCAGCCGTCAACTCGTGAATTGCGAGTTCAAAGGCACACAGGGTTCTCTCGAGGTTCGAAGCACGGTAATCAAAGGGCCGCACTGGTGTTGCGGCCCATACTTTTTAAAGCTTACACAATGGGTAGCCTGATGATCTTGGAAAGGATCATCAGGCTACCTCTTGGTAGCCGCTTTTCTCTGCCGGTGGCCCGCCGGCGAAACGCAGGGCTCCTTTTGTGCGCGGATGCGTGCCTTATGTTTGCTGGCCTCAGCCACGATAATTGGCCAGGTGATGATGAGACGTCCCGATCAATGCCCAGAGATCATTGACGCTTCAACTGTCGCAGGTGGCATTCTTCACTGAATAGTTTTACCTACCCCAACCGAGAGTGACTGCTGACACAGTTACCCTCGGTAGTTTCTCCCCTCATGGCTTTCAGCCCCTATCAGCTCAATCAGTTTCTTTCTTGGCAATCTCAGCCAGCTCTGTTTCGCGTTTTGTAGCCAAAACATCAGTCCCTCGACTTACCCACAGTCGTCCACGGCACCATGCCGCCCTAGTGGCACCATTAAGCCCGAAGCCTACCTGCGTTCCGATATCGCGAAGGGCTGCCGACCGCGAAACGTGTACCTGACGACCCATGCTCGATGCCTTGCCGCCCCGGATGACTGGATAGCGGTGCGATCTCGGCGCCGCTGGGGGCTTTCCGGCACTATCGAGATTATCCGCCGCGTTTTACGAGCTTGCACTAGCATAATGACATCGGTAACTCTATCCGTTAGTCAGCGTTCATATGGAAATCCTCATATGCCATCCCTGTCAAAACAGGTTTTTGAAGTCAATAAGGCTGATATCGAGCAGCTTTGGGCTATTCATGAGGACTACGCAGGTGAAGGCCCAGGCCGTAAACGTGGGGTTGAAGTGCTCAACAGATCAGCCATCATTTTTGTCACCGCGTGCTGGGAGTCGTACATCGAAGATCTTGCGGTGGAGGCTTTCGATTATTTATTGCTGAATGCTCAAGATTCGACAGTCATTCCCAATAAGGTGAAGAGCCTTGCAGTCAAAGGACTTCGAGAAAATCAAAATTCACTCGCAGTGTGGGAGATCGCCGACGGAGGCTGGCGCGACGTTGTAGCGCGGCATAAAACCGAGGTGCATAAAGCTTGGCTTGAGAAATTTAATACCCCCAAAACCGCTCAGGTGAACGACCTCTATCAAAACATGGTGGGACTGAATCAGCTCAGCAGCCACTGGCGATGGAAAAAAATGACTGCGGCCAAAGCCGAAGCTGCTCTAGACGATTTCATCACAATTCGAGGCAATATTGCCCATCGAATTCGGGATGCGAAACCAGTCGCCAAAAATACTGGTACGCGCTACCTGACGCACATTTCTCAGATCGTGGAGCGTTGCGAATCCGCCGTGGCGCGACATCTGTATAGTCTTACGGGCACCTCCCCGTGGTAATAGATAGGAAAAAATATGACTACTCCACGGATGCACCATTACGTACCTGAATCATACCAACGCGGCTTCTTAACTTCAGATAGTAAAAATATTGCGTTTTTTGATATGCGCACCGGAAAATCTAGCCGGACAAGCCCGTTAAATATGGTTAAAGAACGGGATCTTTATACAATGGAAGATCCGCCTGAGGGTAAGAAGGCTACGTTCATTGAGAATCCTATTCTCTCAGGTGTGGACGGTACGTATGCTCGCCTACTTGAGAGTATTCTCAATAAAAATATTTCAGATGTGGGTCGTAAGGATCTGTCGGTATTTCTCGGGTATTTGCGCAGTCGAACGCCTAGCTACTTTAAGGTCATTGATGGTATGAGTAGAAACTTTCTCGCCAAGGAAATCTACGAAAAGACCCTGAAAGATCCTTTAAAACTTCAGGCGGCTTTAGAAGCAAATTTCGACGTTAGCTCTATTGAAGAATTTACAACCCAGGCTGGAGAGTTACTATCAATCGAGAAAGACGGAGTATTAAAGATCTTTCTGGGAACAGCTGAAAGCACAGCGCAACTCATACTGGAGTCGGGATGGGAAATTTTAATTGCCAACTCAGGCGCCTTCATTACCTCTGACCATCCATTCTGCCCTATTGAGGATGAGTATGTGTTTGTCGGGCAAGGCAGGAGCGAGAAGAAACGATATTTTATGGTGCCGCTTTCATCCAAGCTTGCTCTAAGAATAAGTGACTCTCAGCAGGAGATAACATTCACCAACATATCGGAGGACGGAGTTGCAGAAGTTAATGAGGCAATTGCGTACTGCGCAGATAGATGGTTACTTGGTGAGTCTGAAGAAAATTTGATAGCAGCACACGAGAGAGCAGTCAAGCTAAGGTATGACGAGGATAAAATGGCTCAAGCAATAAAGGTTGTCGAAGCAATGACCGGCCGCCCACAACCAAAAGATTAGCTCGGGAAATTAAAGACATGGCAATGACTGACCCGCTCGCCGCACTCGTGAGTCTGCAGGTGGAGATTCGTAAAGGGATGCCTACCCACCCCACTGAAAAATATCGAACAGTTCGAGTTGTGGTTGATGAGAAAAATGGTCGCTTTAGGTACACCTACGCCCGAATCGAGCATGGCCGAGTCAAGGCGATGTCGATGTTTGTAACTGTAGATCCCATAGGCGGTATTGCCTGCTTTCAAATTGGATATGCCGTTCCAGAAGCCTATCGCGGGAGAGGATGGGCAACTGAGATCCTGGCGCAGGGGATAGAAGAGCTTCGCAATGGCCTGGCCAGCCACGGGGTTAAACAGTTCTACATCGAGGCTGTAGTAGGTACGTCCAACCTGGCATCGCAGAAGGTAGCAACCAAGGTCATATCACAGAACCCACAACCGACAACGGATAGCTATTCCGGTGAAGCGGCTTTGGCTTTTACCCGGCTCATAGAATGTTGACTACGTTCGCGATACCTGCCGCTCCTGACGACGTGCCAGATCAACATCATTGAGCACAAGCACCGAGCTCCATTTTCCCGACTGTAGGCCTCTCCTCGCTTGACACATCCCAATTCGACTTCGATGATAGGGGCGTATTTTGCTGACGTCGTCAGCATCATGCCCAGGCAGCCAGGATCTTAAAAACTGCGACATGAGTTCATGTTGATCCACCCAAGGCCGCTAAGCTTCTGGTAGCGCGGCCGATCGACTTCTGTCGATAGAAGCACCTTATGCAATACACCTCGCGGGGAATCACTTCCCCACCAGGGCCAGTGTTTTCTCCGCATCCCAACCTGCAGGAGAAACACTATGTCCACACTCAGCTACGGCATCGGCCACACACTCGGCACTATTACTCGGGAATTTCTGCGTGCGCTGAAAAAGCCAAATGCCTCGCTTGAATCCCAACCCAAAGCAGTACCTCACCGCCACCAACTCGCCCCTTGCCTACCAGACGGGGTGGTTGATGAAATGTGCCACGTGCCGGCCATCGTTCGCTCTAAAGGCGTCGATCTGAATCACTGGTACAAGGTCAATACTCGCGAGATCCAAAAGCCTGCTCGCAAACGTCGCGTCAAAACGGCTAAAGCAGAAGGCCAAGTAATCCCAGGCCGCTTAGGCTCCCTGAATGACCTGATCTGCCCAGTCGATGCATCTGCTGTCTGCTGAAGCAGCCTTACCAACCCCAGCAGGGATCCCTTCCCGCTGGGGAGGTTTCCCTGTCACGGTGGTTTTTTCTGTCGCTGGACTTGACAATTTTCAAAGGCATTTCCATTCTGTGTCCATGTATCGCTGACGTCGTCAGCAACATGCCCAAGTAGTCAGGATCCGTAAGACTACGATGCGTTTCACCGCATTGATCCACTCCCAAGACCGCCAAGCTTCCGGTAGCGCGGTCAGTCGACTCAGTCGATGGAAGCACTTTCCCCACCCCTGACGGGCCTCTCCCGTCTGGGCAGGCCTCTCTAAATTCTGGAGGTCTGATGAAAACCGAACTGGCTCTCTACCAAGCGTTGATCTCGATTAACGTTCCGGAACAGAAAGCTAACGCAGTCATTGATGCTCTGGAGAACGACATGCATTCGCTACTCGCTACCAAAGCTGACGTCACTGCGCTTCGTACTGACCTCGTCGCAGAGCTGAAGACAGGAATGTCTCAGCTTGAGGTCAAACTCACTATTCGCATGGGCGTCATGATGTCCGCAGCCGTCGGTGTTCTGATCGCTGCAATGAAGTTCGTGCACTAAGCAAAACTCATAAGCTCTACCACCCTCGCGGGAAATACTTTCCCCCAAGGGCGAAGTGTTTCTCCGCTTTCTGCTTTTTTGAATTTGGAGAATCACCATGAGCAACAATCAAACCAACGACGTTAAATTCTTCGACCTGCACACCACCGGCATTGGTTATCTGAACCGTATCCGGGAAGTGAAGCCTCGCGGTAAAGGCAAGCCTTTCATGGCTGTAGCTATTGCTGCCCTGCGTGGCTCCTCTGATGAAGTGGAGTACACCTACATCGACTGCAACGTGGTCGGCGCCGAAGCTGAAAAGCTAATTCGTCGTTGCCAGGAAGCTGTCTCCGCAGAGAAGAAAGTTCTCGTGAGCTTTCGTATTGGCGACATCTGGGCAGATGCCTTTACCTACGAGAAGGGCGATAAAAAAGGTCAACCTGGAGCAAGCCTCAAGGGACGCCTGTTGTTTATCGGCTGGATCAAAGTGGATGGCGAAACCGTCTATGAAGCCAAACCTCGTGAAGTAGCTCCCGCTGCAGAACAAGATCAGGTGAAACCCGAAGCGCCACTCGAAAGCAGCATTGCTCCCGAGCCAATCGTAGAGGAACAACCCAAGCCAGCTTCTGCCAAACGGCAGCGTAAAGCTTCCTGATCCACAACATTACAAGGCACCTTCGGGTGCCTTTGTTTACTCATGACCCAGCCATTTTCTTGAAGGGAACACCACCCTTCGGGACCTGGTGATTTCCGAACTGGAGACTCACCATGTTGCACAGCCCTCAACGTTTACCACTGCTAATCAACATCGGCTTCATGGCCGCGCGAGCTAGCACTGAGAGTCATCTGGAAAATAAATTTCCGTTTACCGTGAAAGATAACAACTCTCTGTCTGATGATCTTTGGGACTCAGTACGAGCTTCACTTATAGATCTCGCTGACATGGATTATCAGAGCGGCTTCTACCCACCAGCTAGCCCACTTCTATCGGAGTTCGGCTTGTTGGAGGAGTACTGGAAATTACGCCACTACCTTGATCTTGAGATACCAGATCACCCATGGTGCTGACCCGTATTTAAAGCACTTACCAAAGCGTTCAACGCATTCATTTAACACATAACCGACCAACCGAACCTGGGAAACTACCTCCCAGTCGGGCCAGGTGGTTTCTCACGCCTGGAGAACTGATATGGCTATCACCATCAACCAAGTGTCCGCTGACTTGCTGAAACTCCCTGTGATTTTAACTCCACGGGCATGGCAGGAAGCTGTCCACGTCGAAGAGCCTCACCACATAGAAGAAATCGCTATTCGCTTAGGGGAAGTCGTCCTGGAAGCCTATAGGGAAATGCACTTACAACCCGACGAGCAACAGATCAACTTCAGTATGTACCGGTTCCCTCCCAAAGGAGACCGATCAGAGCGAGTCTGGTTAGATCTGAAACTTCACCGCATCGAGTCCGAGCCTGGTACTTCTTATCTGTGTATTTCCCTCAGAGATGAAGCCTCCTCGCTCCGCCGCTAATCTCAAGCGCGATCACATACCCACCCCAAGCCCGACTCTGTCGGGCTTTTTTTCTCCCAGCGGGCACTCGCTTCGCGGCGGTTGCTCGATGCAGTTCGGAGTAGCCCATGATCAATCTCCCCGGCCATCTGGCCATTCGCACAATCAGTGGTCGCAATGGCGACTTCAATGTGGGGCGGCTATCAACTTCGATCGGCGAGTTCGTCATCAAGGACGCCCTCCTCGATCAATACAACGAAGGGAAGTATCGAGGTGATTTTGTCATCACCGAGATCCGCCCCTCCTACTACACCAACGGTGGAAGACTCGTAGTCGAGATCCGCGCCAAGCTGGACAGCATGACGCTGGACGACGTGGCCAATCTCAGCGCCGAAGAGGCCGACAGGTTATCGAACACCGAAACCGACCCTATCGACGAAGAGCCAACGGGCAGCTCGACGACGAGTACATCACGTAGGCCGTCCCCACCAAGGTCGAGTCCACCCTCACGTCCCGACGATGAAGCACCGTTTGGTATGGAGAAATCCAAGCCGCCGGCAGACGTCACCGCACATGAAGCCGATGAAGAGCTCTTCGGCACCATCTGGCCTATTGGCTGCTCGGTCCGACTGGACACTACGGTAGACCGACAACGACTGCGTCAGCAGTGTGTTCGTCTTGGCGAGCTCGGATACGAACTCGACTTCAAACAACAGACCTGGAACTTACCCAGCGTCTAACGCAAATCAGGCCTGACCGCCTTCTCGTTTCCCACCACCCTTGAGGGCTCCCTCTTGGGCGCTCCTCGCCACATTAGGAGCTTCACATGAATCCAATCTTCAACACCCTCACCCATGCCACCCTGGCCAACATCGAAGATCAACTCGCTAACAACGAGGTGTCCGTCGACGAGGAGCTGTGGGATTTCTTCGTAGACGATCTTGGCCTAACGGCTGAACAAGCTGACGCCGCTGTAGCCCTTCGACCCCAGTACCAGCGAGAGATCTTCATCAGTGGACAAAGTCCGCTGTTCCAGGAGAACACTGTCTCGTTTGATCCAAAGGACAAAAGGCTCATTTCGAGCGGACGCCTCACCTACGATCAAGTGATCAATGTCTACAAAACCCTGCTACAGCATCGCGCTGGCCAGCTCCTAAAGTTGGGCTGTGATTGGGCAGCAGGAATCAACGACGCGGGGCGTTTGTACTGCACCAATTTCGATATCAACAAACCGGGAGCGGTGTTTGAAGTATTCGACTTCGACCCTGGCGCGTTTGTGGATGGCCACTGGCAAGGGGAAACGCCTGAGCAAACCCAAGCCGCTATCGAAAACCCTGTTTACATCAAATAACTACACACATCCCGAGGGGCTTTACCGCCCTCCAGGCGGTGTCCCCTCCATCACGGAGGTTTCATGCCTAGCTCAACTCAGCTCTTCCAGATCGAGGAGTCTCCAGACTTGTACGTCGACGCCTGCGTGTGCGACGAGATGCGCAACCTGGTCTTTCTGTCAGTTTGGGCGCGCGACACCGCCCTACAGGAATTCCTGGCCAGGCTCACACTCGGCTCTGCCGAAGACGGTCTGGATCAGTTCCACATCATTCAGGACGGTCGATGCCTCCCGGTCTTCCCCAACACCGACCAACTGGAGAAGCGCACTACACGACAGTTCCGCGGCACATTATTCGGCAGCCTGCTTCATCTCTGGCTGTTCGACAGGCGCTGCGCCCAACCAGATCGTGCTAATCACTTCGCCTATGCCCTCCTCGAGGAAAAGGCTGATCCCCGCTGTGACCTTTGGCCACTCATCACGGAAACCTGTCCCTTACCACTCCTGCCGCACTGGCGAGAGCCCGTAATGAAGGTACTGATACAACACCAAATGCTGCAGCCCCTCCCCGGGGCATTGGGCGCGATCAGTGCCTGGCGACTCAACTTGCAGCTCGACGTCCTGGAACCCGCGCTTGGTGACCTGATTCGCCAGGGGCAACTCACTACACGCTGAGTCGCTTCAAACACCTCGCATACGCACACATACCCTGGAGGCTCTATGGCTCTGATGTTCCCGCGCCTGGCGCGTAACTTTGCTCGCAACGGCTATTACCCCACCGACGAAATCACCCTGGAGCGATCGCTGCAAGCGCTTGTCCCCTCATCCACCGGCAGGATGCGAATACTCGACCCCTGTGCAGGTGAAGGAGTGGCCTTGGCCGAAGCTGCGCATATTCTCGGGAGAGATCAGGTTGAAGCGTTCGCCGTCGAATATGACCGGGAACGCGCAGACCATGCCCGTAAATTGCTGGATCGGGTTGTACACAGCGACCTCATGGACACGATGATCAGTCGCCAGTCCTTTGGGCTGCTCTGGCTCAACCCACCCTACGGCGACCTGGTCGCGGACCATGCCGGCGCCTCGCAGTATCAAGGCAATGGTCGGCAACGCCTGGAAAAGCTTTTCTACCAACGATCCTTGCCCCTTCTGCAGTACGGAGGGGTTCTGGTTCTGATCGTTCCACACTACGTCCTGGACGATGAGCTATGCGGGTGGTTGTGTAATCACTTCACCGCGCTGCGCATCTATGCCGCTGCCGACCCGACCTTCAAACAGGTTGTGATATTCGGCATTCGCATACGCCGGCAGGACTTGGCCAGGCCTCGCGAAGTCGCGCAGATGCGCGACCGACTGCTGGCAATCGGTACCGGTGTGCAAACCGTAGAAGAGCTACCGACCAGTTGGCCATGGGAGCCATATGCAGTTCTGCCGGCAAGCACTGACCTCGAGCACTTCTACCGTGTAACACTTGAGCCGGAGCAATTTAACCAGGAGGTCAAACGGCTACGAGGCTTGTGGCCGGATTTCACCCTGCACTTCGGTCAAACCGGTGTTCAACCACGACCGCCAGTGCGAAAGTTATCGCGCTGGCACCTGGCCTTGGCCTTGGCTGCCGGCGCGATATCTGGCGTGGTCAAATCGAAGTCTGGACGTGTCCTGGTACTGAAGGGTGACACCTACAAAGATAAGGTCCGCAAGACTGAGTTCACTGAAGACCAGGACGGCAACGTCTCCGAGGTAAGGATCCTGACCGATCGCTTCGTGCCCATCATTCGGGCATGGGACATGACGCCAGGCTCCCCCAATCGAGGATGCGTGCTGACCATCAGCTCAACTGCTGACACATCACCTGAACCAGAGATTCAGGTACCAGAAATGGCGCCAGTCCCCGCTTGCGCTGCACCGTTCGAACCGGGTCGCTTGCTACTGACCCAGGCCGTGCAATACCTCGTGGAAAATCGATCTATCAACCTAGCCCTATACCTAGACCGTCATTTGGCGGGCGATTGGGGTGAGATCTCTGACGACGACTGGAACAGCAATCAACGAGCGCTGAAAACTAGCGAACGCCTGCTCTCCGGCTACGACATCGATGCCGAAGGTGAAACCAGGCTCTGGATCCTCACCGAAGCAAACCGCTGTGCGACAACCATTATGTTGCCATCGGACTACTGACCCACCCATACGCCTCCAAGGCGTTTTCTCGACCAACCCACAGGGTATTCACCATACCCGGCCGGGTGTCGTGCATACCCTGTTTCATCCTTTCAGGAGAAACACCATGAACGACCACGTCCAAGCCCCTCTTACACCTTTGACCATTGGCCTCACCGACTTCATCGACGAGTTCGGTGACGAGCTACTGGACTCCCTCAACCGCTCGAATCCACCGGTCTACACCGGCAACGCAAACCCACATCGCCAGCTGGTGATGGATGGACTCAAACGCCACCCCTTCCCCGCCCAAGCTGATGTTGTGCAAGCGGTCGCCGCGTTGCTGCTCGATCGCAACGAAGAGGCCGCGATCATCAATGCCGAGATGGGGACTGGCAAAACCATGATGGCCATCGCTGTAGCAGCCGTCATGCACAGCGCGGGCTATCGCCGCACCTTGGTCATTTCTCCACCGCACCTAGTTTACAAGTGGCGGCGCGAGATCCTCGAAACTATCCCGGATGCTCGCGTCTGGGTACTCAACGGGCCTGACTCCTTGGTGAAACTGCTCAAGTTGCGTGACCAACTGGGAGAGCCCTACGACGGGCGACAAGAGTTCTTCATCCTCGGGCGCGTGCGTATGCGGATGGGGTTTCACTGGCGCCTGGCGTGTTGGCCACGTCGCTCTGCCGGCGGACGCCTGCTTGCGGGTTGTTCTGATTGCGGCCGAGTTCTTGAGGACCAAGAAGGCAACCTGATCACCGTGGAAGAGTTTCACCGAGAGGAACGCCGTCGAAGCTGCCCTCATTGCGAAGGCCCACTCTGGACGCTCATACGCTCAGGTAATGCTGAGAACGGTACTCGCCGATCCACCATTCTGAAGTCGATGTGTCGCATCCCGACCATCGGCCCAGTCAGTGCTGAACGCCTGTTGAACGACTTCGGTGAGGATTTTCTTGCCTCGATGCTGGTCGACAACGTCAGCGAGTTCATCAACCTGATGGATGCCAAGGGCAACTTCATCTTCAGCGACTGCCAGGCCAAACGCATGGAGCGCTCCATGGCCAACATCGAGTTCGGCTTTGGCGAAGGCGGTTACCAACCCACGGAGTTCATCAAGCGCTACCTGCCTGATGGATATTTCGACCTCCTGGTGGTGGACGAAGGCCATGAGTACAAGAACAGCGGCTCGGCTCAAGGCCAGGCTATGGGGGTGCTGGCAGCGAAGGCACGGAAATCCGTGCTGCTGACCGGCACCCTTATGGGCGGCTATGCCGACGACCTGTTCTACCTCCTGTTCCGGGTCCTGACCCGAAGCATGATCGAGGACGGCTACCGTCCCAACAAGCGTGGCAGCATGGCCCCTGCGGCCATGTCATTCATGCGCGATCACGGCGTGCTGAAGGATATCTACACCGAGCGGGACACCGAGTCGCACAAAACCGCGAAGGGCAAGAAACTCTCGGTACGGACGGTAAAAGCCCCGGGCTTCGGCCCGAAAGGAATTCACCGCTTTGTGCTGCCCTTCACCGTGTTCCTGAAACTCAAGGACATTGGCGGTAACGTGCTGCCGGCGTACCAGGAAGAGTTCGTCGACATCGCTATGTCTGCTGAGCAGGCCTTTGCCTATCAGCAATTGGCCGGCAAATTGACCCAGGAGCTTCGCCAGGCACTGGCTCGTCGAGATACCACTCTCCTGGGCGTAGTACTCAACGTGCTGCTGGCTTGGCCAGACTGCTGCTTCCGATCGGAAATGGTGAAGCATCCGCGATCCAAGGATACGTTGGCCTTCGTGCCATCAATCTTTGAGGATGAAGAACTGATGCCCAAGGAACAGGCGCTGATGGATCTATGCCTCGCGGAGAAAGCCAAAGGCCGCAAGGTCCTGGCCTACACCGTGTACAGCGGAACCCGTGACACCACCTCTCGACTGAAACGGTTGCTGGGGCAAGCCGGTTTGAAGGTCGCGGTATTGAGGGCGTCAGTGGACACAGCCAGGCGCGAGGATTGGATTCTCGACCAGGTCGACCGCGGCATCGACGTGCTGATCACCAACCCGGAGCTGGTAAAGACCGGTTTGGATCTGCTCGACTTCCCGACGATCGCCTTCCTGCAGACGGGGTACAACGTGTACACCCTGCAGCAGGCGGCTCGGCGATCATGGCGGATCGGACAGAAGCACCCGGTGCGAGTTATTTTCTTCGGTTACATTGGCAGCTCGCAGATCACCTGCCTGCAACTGATGGCCAAGAAGATCGCGGTGGCTCAAAGCACCTCGGGAGACGTACCAGAGTCAGGGCTTGACTCGCTGAACCAGGACGGTGATTCGGTGGAGATGGCTCTTGCTCGACAACTTATAGCAGCTTAAAACTCAACTCTCCCGGTCTGCGCAAGCAGTCCGGGGGATCTTGAGGTGCCATCCAGCGCAGCGTCAGCTTCCTTGAGCAATACCCGCCCTTCCTTATCCGTCAGGATACGGCAGCTACGCAGCGTGATACCTAATGAACGAGTGTTCAGAGGATTACCATTTACGTTGTTCAGTAAAATGTTGAGGTGCAACGCCAGCTCGCGAAGCACCGGTATAGCGGGCTTTTCCTGGTAAAGCACGAGTCCACGCTCTACCAGGAATGAAGACGCTCTGGGCTTTAGACGCTCTGGACGACCGGGCTTTTAAGGGCTTTACTCGCAATAGATGGCTGCGGGCAGGACCTCAAAGGCCTTGTGAGCATCTTTATTGTTTCATCACAGTGGTGTGTTGTTCCCAAGGAATAAAACTGTCGCGGGGGCATGGAGCCAGTCGCTGACGTCTGGAGCCTCGTAGATATAGCAATGGACGGTGCCGTCGTACCGCCAGCAACCCTGACCTTTGATCTCCCAAGAAAGGCCGCTCAAGCCCTATGGCTCTGTTGGCCAGCCCGTAACGCAGACTGTGAGTGCTCATCTCAGGCACATACGAACACCAAAGGGAGGGGGGCGGAATGAATATTCAGACCAAGGTAATTGCGTCTATCTCGGCGGCATTGCTGCTCACCGGCTGCTGGGAGCGCTCTATATCCGGAACTTACGTGTCGCACGAGTCAACGGGGGCTGAATTACTACAACTCACACAAACACCGGACCACCACCTCGTTGGAACGGCACAGTGGGCCACCCTTAACCCTGATGGGCGTATCGTCACCACAATGGGCAATGTGACCGGTGTGGTGGATGGCGAAAATCTGACCCTGACGATTTTCAACACCATTTTCCCGATTGGAACTAATTTTGGCGGGACGGTCACGAGAAATGGACTGGTTCTCTCCGTCCCGGCGAAGTCTGGATCGACCCAGGCCGGAACCGATCATTTTGACCGGGGCACTCAGAGCGATTATGACGCAGCAGTCAGAAAGCTAACTCAGGCCGGATCGGTGATCCTGGCCCAGCAGCAGCGTAACCAGCAGGTCGACGCGTTGGACAGTGAGGCCAGCGTCCTCACGGAGGGCCTGAATAAATTCGTCATCCACGCGCATTATATGATTGACCAGCAGCGTCGTCTGGTCGATTACTACACGAAGGCAATACCTGAGCAGCAGGCAAAGTTAGATTTTGCGCGACACCTGGCGGCCGGTAATGACATGCAGCAAGGGCAAGCGCAAATGGTGATTGGTCAGATGAGTGTCGCCAAGGACACTATCTCCAATGCCGGTGATGGGATCGACCGGTCACTACAAGAAAACGCCGACCAGGAAGCTAGGCTGAACCTCGGTATCGCCAACTTCACCGACAATTGCCTGGGCGATGGGAGCACGGTCAAGCCCGGAGATGTCATCCCTAGCATGGGACCATGTAAAACGCTCTTCTACGCTGTAAACGAATACAAGGCAGTCCTTGAACCATTGCATTCGACTCTCAACACAGTGCATGAGGCGAAGACCAAAGGGCTTCAGCAACTGAACGAGATATGGCGCGCAGCATCCAGCGTACATTGATGAACCGTGAGAGTGGAGATGGCCCCGATCCGGATCCGCCGACAAACCGCCATCGTGATGGAAAACACCGCCCATCTGCCCGTCCATTTGGCGGGCTTCGGCAGTAGGAAAGGGCCACTTTCGACCCTCGGCATCGAGCAGGAAAGACGACATGAGCTGGGTTGTTTGGATACCTCTTTTGGTTGCAGCCTGCACAGGCATTATGGCGTTCGTCTTTGGCACCTTGATCGAGCGTAGTAAGCGAAGAAATTCGCTCCAAACAGAGGCCTATGCGGAGTACCTTTCGGCGGTTGCCCGGTCAGGCTCAGTCATTCCAACTGATCGTCAGAAAGCCCTTACCGATGCTGCGTATGCGAAATGCAAGATCGTGATCTATGGATCGTCCGAAGTCATAAATGCCTTGAAACAGTTTGAGCAAGCGGGTGCAGCTTCGGTGACAGCTCAAGGCAGAGATGATCTCATCAATATTGTCGTTGCCATGCGCGGAGACAAGAAGGTAAGCCGGGGGGATATCGCGTGCCTTTTACTGGGTGACCTTGGCTCGAAAGTCTAGAAATTAAGGAAAAATATGTTCGATGTTGCAGGCTCTAAAGATTACGAGAAGGTCGCTCAACAGGTCTACCAAGCCATCCTCGCATCAGATGATGTCGATACCATTGAGGTGATGCACAACGTTCAGATTGTTGGGCGTTCGGGCGTCAAGCACCAGATCGATGTCTACTGGCGATACCTGCAGGATGGGATCGAGCATCAGGTACTGGTTGAATGTAAGTACTACTCATCCACTATCGATCTCATCCATGCTCGAAACCTTTTGGGTTTGATCACAGACATTCCAAATAGCCGAGGTGTGTTACTCACCACAGTAGGCTTCCAAAGGGGCGTGGTTGATCTATGCGAATACTATGGGATCAGCCTTAAGCGGCTTCGCGACCCCCAGGGTTCAGACTGGGACGGTTGCATCCAGAAGGTCGAAATCCAGGGCACGCTTCACAAGACTGACTATCTCAACGTGAGCATAAATCTAGACAGTAAGGACCTGGAGGCTTATACGGCTTCAGCTCCGGACGAAGAAACCTCGATAAATCCTCTTGATTACAAGCTGCAAGATGGAACTGCTCCCAGTGCCAGCTTATCAAGTTGGTTAGACAAGACAGTCCCATTCGACCCTGTACAGGTTGACCAACCTTTTGATGTAACGCTTACCCCGGTGGACACCTATATGGTGCTTGCTGCAGGCGAACGTCTTCGGGTGAAAAGCCTGGATGTGCATCTCGTCCATACCACAAGGGCCTTGGGTATGAGCTTCGATGCGATGGATGTGGTTCGGGCTGTGCTTGAAGACTTCAACACAGGAAAGATCGAGCACACCCTGAATAAGTAGGAAAAGTCCCAAGAACACCGTTTCTCGCATGCGAGAAACAACCTCAAGCCCCGCCGATCGTGGGGCAAAGGACGTAGAAGGACGCCCATTTTCGCGTCCGCGAAAACAGATAGGGAATCTATGATCCCACTACGAAATGCTTTTACTGTGGCTTGGTGCTTCATCGCCTTGACCGCGTCACTATCAAGCCACGCGGCCTCCGACCCGTTAGGTCTGGACTTTGTCATTGCACTGAACCCACAAAGCGGCAGCGCCTATAGATCGGCCATGGTTTGGTATCTCAAGGGGGTCGCAGATCAGCGCGAAATTTCGGAGGCAGTAACCGCCAAGATGAGCAAGCCGCCGTTGCCTGACAGCGAGTGGGCGACCTGTCGCAACAAGCTCTCTCCTGAAGCGCTGGCGACCAAAGTTTCGGAAAAAATCATGGAGCTAAAGCTGGATAAGGAGCCGCTGGCATGGGCTGTATCCACAGCAGTCATGGCTGCCTGTGACAGCCAGACAGATAAACTCCTCAAGTACCGTATCCAATAATGCCGCTCCCTTTTTGGAATGCTGCAAGCACAACGGAAAATGCCGTGGCCCTACTCGATGGGTGCAATCGACACCAGCTCGACGTAACGGTACTTGGCCTTCTTCGCCAATGCCCTGCCCTGCTGCTCGGCGTCGAAGCGGCTCAAGGTATCGGCCTCATGGGTCAACAGCGTGGTTTCGCCTTCAAACTCGTGGCTGACGCGCAAGGTGACCCGCAGCTTGGGCGTCCGCGCTTTCGCCTTGGTCGGTGGCCGGGGTGCCGGTTGGGCTTTCGACGTGGCGGCCACCGGTGCCGGTGACGGGGACAGAGGCGCGACATCCAGACCCAGCGCCCGGCGCATGTCGTTTTCGGTCAATCCACTGCTCATGGTCTGGGCTCCCTCGGTTAAAAAAACCGCGTTTATATGGCAAGCGCACAGGAGCTGCAACTCTGATTGGCGAAACGGGTTTATCGCACCACTTTTGGGGCGGTTACGGCCTTTCCTGGTACTCGCTGAAACGGTTTCATAAAACGGTGGTTTTATCGAACCCGCAGACTGAACGCGGGTTTACGGGCAAGCACTGGGCTTAAGTGCACTTTCTGTTCCGTTGCTCCCCAAACCCCAAGTACACCTCAACCTGGCGTCAAGTGCGCGCTGCAATCTGCGTCAAGATAGAGCCTGTCTTGACATTGTCGGACACCTGCCGCTCAACGTATCAAGCTTCAACCTGACAGACAGGGCGCTTAGCGTACGATTTTTTCCGTTTTCTCTCTTCTCCCCTCAAACGATTGAGGTCATCACGTATGCGGGCGAGTTGCCTTACTTTCAAATCTTCCGGAAGCTTTGCCGTAGTCATTGGTGCGCTCCTTAGTGAACCTAGGAACTAGATTAGAACCTTCTGTCCCGGTAAGTGTTAAGCATATATCCGCCAACAACCAGAACGATCAATGCTGGCCAAAGCGTATACCACTCTGCCCACCAGGTGAGTTCTACAACCTCAGCTCGACCAAAGGCAGGCGGGGTTCTATCGCCCCAAAACTTGATAGCAGGCCAGAACCCCATAAAAACGACACCAAGAGCAACCGGCCAAGTCGACTCCACAGAGAAGAGCCCCAATCCACCGCTGAAGTGAATCACCGCCAGGCCGAGAGCTGCTGCGAAGGTCCAACCGACTATTGATGCTCCTGCACCAAAGGGTAGGCCCAAGGCTTCAGAAAACTGCCAAATCAAGTAGCCTACAAAAGCGGCTGCAAGACCAAGAAGCACCACCTCAATTGGTAAACCGTCATTTCTACTACGCATTTATCACCACGTTGATTGCTAGTTTAATTGCTGGAGAAAACAGCAAACGCACATGCATAGTCAAGCTATCAGAAATTCTATTTGCCGATTGGATGATGGATACGCAATTTGACCAAAGCACCAAAAAAGATGTTCCAGAGTCAGGGCTCAGCTCACTGAACCTGGATGGTGGCTCGGTTGATGTATTCCCATAATCACATTAAGAAACATTTTGTTTCAATTTTTTGAATCGCCTACGTACTGGTGCTCTCCGGGCAACTGCGCAACTTCTTGCGCAGTTCAAGCGAGCTATCATTGCGCGCCTCATAAACTGCCGCTCGCACTGAGCCCCCATGCCTCATAGGCAAGCTTGGTTTTTTACGGAAGATCTACACCACGTCAAGGAGCAACAATAGATGTTCAGTCCTGCCAACCAAGCTCATTTCAGCCTGACCATCGATGATCTTGAGCACGATCTTCAAGTGCTTTCGTTTACTGGCACCGAGGCAATCAACACGCCCTATGCGTTTGATGTGGAACTGGTCAGCGAAAACCCCGACCTGGACCTGGAAACGCTGCTGCACAAACATGCGTTTCTGGCGTTCGACGCCAATGGTAGCGGCATTCACGGGCAGATCTACCGGATAGGCCAAGGTGATGCTGGTAAGCGCCTGACTCGCTATACGTTGACGCTGGTGCCGCAACTCGCCTACCTGCGCCATCGCATCAACCAGCGTATTTACCAGCAGATGTCGGCACCGAAGATCATCGCGTTGATCCTTGAAGAACACGGCATCCAGAGCAACGCCTACCAATTCCAGATTGGCACCCCGTGTCCGGATCGTGAGTACTGTGTGCAGTACGACGAATCCGATCTGCATTTCATCCAGCGTCTGTGCGAGGAGGAAGGTGTTCATTTTCACTTCCAGCACAGTGCCAAGGGCCACAGGCTGGTATTTGGTGATGACCAGACCGTGTTCCCGAAACTCGGCCAGCCGACGGCCTATGTACAAGGTAGCGGCATGGTCGCGGATGAGCCCGTGATCAAGGGGTTTCAGTTGCGTATGGAGGCCCGAACCAGTCGTACCGCTCGCAGTGACTATGACTTCGAGAAGCCTCGACTGTCGCTGGAAGCGGCTTATCGCTCCGAAACAAAAAACGAGGAGCCGGATCTCGAAGATTATGATTACCCAGGTCGTTTCACCGACCGTGCTCGTGGCAAGTTTCTCAGCCAGCGTGCTCTTGAACGTCATCGCGCCGATTATCGCCAGGCCGAGGGGCATGGCGACCAGACCACGCTCGTCAGCGGCCACTTCCTGGAGATCTCCGATCACCCACGCACCGAGTGGAATGCCCTCTGGCTGCTGACCGAGGTCGTCCACGAAGGCAGGCAACCGCAAGTCCTCGAAGAGTCGGTGACCAGCGACACCACCGACAACAAAGATGACTTCCACCAGGGCTATCGCAACCGCTTCCTCGCGACTCCGTGGGACGTCTTTTACCGCCCACCACTAGAGCATCCGAAGCCCCGCGTGCTCGGCAGTCAGACCGCGACGGTCACCGGCCCCAAGGGCGAAGAAATCCACTGCGACCAGTACGGTCGTGTGAAGGTGCAGTTCCACTGGGACCGCGAAGGACTGGCCGACGACAAGACCAGTTGCTGGATGCGCGTCTCCTCCAGTTGGGCTGGCGACCGCTACGGTGGCATCAGCATTCCACGTGTCGGCATGGAAGTGCTGGTCACCTTCATCGAAGGCGATCCTGACCAGCCGCTGGTGACCGGTTGCCTGTATCACAAGGAAAATGTCGTTCCCTACGACCTGCCGGCGAACAAGACCCGCACCGTCTTCAAAACCCTCAGCTCTCCAGGCGGCGCTGGCTTCAACGAACTGCGCATCGAAGACAGGAAAGGCGCCGAACAGATCTTCCTCCACGCCCAACGCGACTGGGACGAAAACATCGAGCGCGACCAGAAAATCCGCGTCGGCAACGAACGCCACGACACTGTGGAAAAGAATTCCTACACCGAACTCAAAGCCGAAGAACATCGCACCACCCATGCTGACCGCAAAGTCGAAGTCAAAGCCGATGATCACCTGATCGTTGGCCAGAATCAGCACATAAAGTTGGGCACCGCTCAGTTGATGAGTGCCGGTCGCGAGATACATCTAAAGGCTGGCCAGAAGATGGTCATCGAGGCGGGCACGGAGCTCACTCTCAAAGCGGGCGGGAGTTTCATCAAGCTTGATGCCGGCGGCATCACCGTGGTCGGCCCCGTGGTCAAGATCAACGCAGGAGGCGCACCGGGCCAAGGCACTGGGAATGCCGCGCTATTGCCAGTCATTCCCTTACCGGTGGATGCGGACAAAGCGGGTAAGCTACTGGAGCGCGCGGTTTCGCAACCTGCTCCGGATGTCATTCACAAACTGAGCGCGGTAGTCAGCCCGTTACCGGGACTGCCAGGGTACGAAGATGAACCGTACACCCTGTTTGCCGATGGGGCGGCTATTCAGGAGGGCCTGACGGGAGCCGATGGCGTGATCAAATTCGAGCACGTTCCTGGCACTCAAGCCTATGCGGTAGAACTGGTGAATGGTCATCGCTTCGAGATTGAGCCCAAAGAAGACAGCAGCCAATCAGCTTCACAGAATCAGCAACTGGCACGTCAAGGCTATCGCGACTATCACGCGCAGGCCGATCAGCTCGAACCGATGGGCTCGACGGATGACTACCGCACCGTTACGTTGAACCCGGCCAGCAAGCCGAAGAGCCATTGAGTGCAGGAAGCAATCGAATGACCACGGATTACAGCAAAGAAGTTATCCAGCTGACGCCTAAAGAACACAAGTCCACCTCCTTGACCATGGACTGGTTCGCGAGAAAAGCGTTCTACCCACCACGTGCCGGCATACAGGTCACCCCGCTGATCAATGGTGATAAGGCGTTCGGCGCTGTATACGATGCCATTCAGGCCGCGACGAAGAGTGTCGAAATCATCAGCTGGGGATTCGACCCGGCGATGCGTTTCAAGCCCGACAGCGATCGCATTGGTGAGTTGCTGGATGTTCGAGGTCGCCACGGGGTCAAGACTCGTGTGCTGATCTGGAAAAACCCACTGGCCAACTTTGTTGAAAACACCATCATCGGCGATGGTCTGGCGGGCTCGGGAGGTACTGCTGTTGGGTCTGGCATGGCTAAAGGGAGCGCAGCCTCCGATAGCTCAGTGGAAGCTCGCCGGCAACTGGAGTATCGCCGCACCGTCAACCAGCATGAGTTGGCCAAATTGCGTTCGGGTCAACTGCCTGCTTACGGCACGGGATATCGCTATCAGCAACGCGAGCGTGAGTTGCAGAGCACTCTTGCCGACATCGAAGCACAACTGAACGGACAAGGTGGCTACAACAAACTGAAAGGATCGGGTGCGCCCAAATATTCCCCCCAAGATGAGGAATACACGCGGGAGTGGTTCAGCCGCATCCACGATGGGCGAATGCAGAACGTCGAGTTTCGTACCCGAGATTTCTCCACTGAAATTCCGCTGAATGCCGCCATACGCGGGCCACAGATGCGCAATGAAAAAGGACGTCTGGCGACCCTTTATCGATTGATGAAAGGGGAAGCACCCGATACCAACTTTGCGCATATGTTGCTGTTGACCCTGTTTGCCAGCCACCACCAGAAGATGGTCTTGGTGGACTATGAAGACACCGCGAACGCGGTTGGCTTCGTCATGGGTCACAATATGCATCGTAATTACTGGGATACCAGTGCGCACCTGTATGACGACAAAGCCGCGCGGCGTAGTCCGGGCTTCGGTCCATGGCAAGATTTGTCCATGAAAGTACAGGGCCCTGCCCTGCATGACCTGAACCACAACTTCAGTACCGCCTGGGATCGGGAAACCTTTTGGGTCAAGAAATGGTTTGTCGATGGCCTGCGCGATCAACGCCAGGCCATCAAGCCGGACAATTTCAAAGCCGCCGGCTCAACCATGGCGCAGATTTGCCGCACACAACCGCAAGAAGGTGCCGAGACCTCGATTCTGGAGCTGTACCACAAAGCTTTAGGCAATGTGCGTAACTACGCCTATTTTGAAAATCAGTATTTCCGCTATCCGCCGTTTGCCAAACAGTTGCGCGAACTGGCGGCTGCTTATATCGCAAAAGGCAGAGACAAAGATTTGTACTTGTTCGTGGTCACCAACAACCCGAACGACAAGGGTTTTTCCAGTACCACCTATGCCACCTTGCAGGAACTGGGGCAGGAGCAACTGATGCCTCAGGCTCAGCGCAGCCTGGTGGAAGATACGCTCCGAAAGCGCAGCCAGTTGGCGTATCTGGAAGCAAACCCACAGAACGATCCCTACGTGCAGCGGGCTCAGCTCAACCGAGCCGAGGTACTGAAACGCGAGATTACCGAGCTGGAAAAAAAGGGCGTCACCCCTGAGGTAGAACAGCGTCTGGGCGGTCTCAAACCAAAAGATATTCCTGAACTCAGCAAGCCGAAATCGGATGACGGTGAAGATCCCAAACCCTACACCCTCAAGGATTTACCGGGTCTCAAGGTCGTCATTGCGACGCTGACTGCTTGCACTCCAGAGCCCGGAGGCACTTTATCCGAGGGAGAGCAGGCTTTTTTCCGGGGCATCTACGTGCACTCAAAACTGTTGGTGGTGGACGATGTCTTCAGCTTGCTCAGCTCTGCGAATATCAACACCCGCAGCCTGCATACCGATTCTGAGTTAGGTCTGGCTGCACCGGATGCTGAGCTGGCCAAGCATTGGCGGGAGGAGTTGTGGAAGTTGCATGTAGATAAGTCAATCAACGACAGCAAGGGGCGTTGTAATGCGGCGGCCAACTTCGACACATGGAATAAAGTGATGGATAAGAACTGGAAAAATAAGGGGCAGAATAAACCCCTAGTCGCGCACCTAACCCGTTTCTGGGACGTGGAGACGCCTTATGCCAAAGCCATTGACTAAAGCCATCTCACTTTGTGCCCTTATTTTTTCTATCTTGTTGAGCGGAGCTCCGGCTATGGCCTATCCAACTTTTACCTGTGCCTATGAAAAAGACCACAATCCGCCGCTGGATGCGGAGGCCGAGCGCTGGTTTCAACAGGCCCGCGCTTTGGAGAAGGTACGAGGTGTCAAAGACTGGCGAACCATCGTCGGGCTTTACGAAAAAGCCATCGCTAAAGATCATTGGAAGGCGATGCATAACCTGGCGGGACTCTATCGCACGGGCTGGCCCGGACAGCCTGGCGTTGAACAAGACACCAGCAAGATGCTTGATCTCTACGAACGGATGGTGAAGCTCAAAGTCCCGCTGGGTTACTACGATTGGGCTGTAGTGGCCGAGAACGGGCAGGGAGTGTTGAAGTCGGACCGAATGGCCAGTTCTTATATGTTCCAGGCGGCGCAATTGGGTAATCCATTGGCTCAGGTGCGTATCGGCAATTACTTTGCGTTCCAGTTGCCTAGAGACAAACAAGATGAACGAATGGCAGAGCCATATTTTCAATGTGCCGGTGCTCAAGACTCTCCAGAGGCAATTATAGAAACAGCTGCGTTCTATGATATTTCTAAAGAAAACAAACCGAGGGCCTTATTCTACTATCAACGTGCAGCATCATTAGGCAGTGCTAGAGCTTTAAGTTATCTCAGTGGAGCATTTGAGTCTCAACCATCTCCGGTAGATAACTTTGGATATCAGCCAGATCCTAAGCTTCATGAGCTGTATGCCGGCCTATGGGAGCAACTGGATGCTAACCCTGCGTTGCGCTTCCCTAATCTGATGAAAGACCATCCGCTTCCCGCCCACCCCAAGCAAGGCTTTGACGCAGAGCATCCGGATCGCAGACCGGAAATATGAGTGACTCTACTCAGCAACAAGATTTTCCGTGTGCACCACCAACAGACTAAAAAACCTCAGCCAGTGGAAAACCTATTTCCTACTGCACCAGCTAGATCGGTTTGAGAGGGTGTCCCCGCTTTCGCGCGAGGACGCCTATGAACCTACCACGCCCCACTCGTACCACACTGATTCTCAGTTTATCCCTCGTCGCTTTGGCTGGGATGCTGGGCTACGAGCACCATCAATTATCAAAACTGACCAGTGGCCTTGCTGATGCAGCCGACAAGAATTCCCTCGAAGCTCTCCTGACGAGACTGGGGAAGGTCGACGAACGACTGGATAACGTTGATAGCAAGCACCTGGTCAGCAACGAAGATTTTCGTGCAGGACAGCAAGCGCTGTCGAATCGGCTCGATGCCGTTCAGGCTTATGCGAAACAGGCGACGGAAACTGTCCAGGATCTGTCTCGAAATGCGGCTTCGGCGGCGGAGCTGGTGATGCTCAAAGCCAGCGTCGAAACCATAGACACCCGCGTCAGCGATCTGAACAAAGCCCAAATCAAAGCTGCTCCTGCCATGCCGCCCTCACCCAAGCCAGCCATCCGCAAAGCGGCCCCAGCGCCGAAAGCTACAACCGTCGCCCCTCCTCCAGCAGCGCCACCGTTCAACGTGGTTGGTATCGAATATCGCGGCGGGGAGCGGTTTCTGTCGGTCGCACCGCCTGGCAGCACCCAGTTGAACCAGATCTATTTGATCAGACCCGGAGATGCAGTCGCAGGAACGACTTGGAGACTCAAATCCCTGGACGGCAGAGCTGCAAGTTTCGACGTGGCAGGTACAGCACAAACCGTAACCATCGCACCTTAGGACCTTCGTATGCCTTACTCCAAGAACGATAACCGCATGACCTTGTCACCGAAAGCCGTCATTGCTGTCGGGGGTCTGGTAAGCCTGCTCCTATCCCCAAACCTTCTGGCCGCGACTACCACAGCTTCGAGACCTGCCACCCAGAACAGTGTTGAAACGCAGAGTCAAAACTCAACCCAAAATGTCGGACAAGCAGAAGCGGCCCGCGAGTGGGGCCTCAGCCCGCAGGAATGGAGTCGCTATCAGTCGGTCATGGAGGGGCCTCGCGGCATTTACTCACCGGGCCTTGATCCACTGACAGCACTTGGAATTGAGGCCAAATCGGCAGAAGAACGCCGGCGATACGCAGAGCTACAAGTCCAGGCCGAACGGCAACGTGTTGATAAAGAGCTCGCTTATCAGCGGGCATATGACCAAGCCTTCTCGCGCCTGTACCCAAACGAGAAGGTCATTCAGATTTCCTCCCTGCCATCGTCCCCAGCCACGGGCCAAACGGCTCTGAAAAGCGACGGGCGCCAGGCTATTTTTGTCCAGGACAACTGCACGTCCTGTATCGCCCAGGTTAAAGATCTCCAAACGCAGAAGCAGGCGTTTGACCTTTATTTTGTCGGCAGCCAGGGCGATGACGAGCGCATACGGCGCTGGGCGATTCTCGCCGGCATTGATCCCGCCGGTGTCCGTAGCCGACAGATCACCCTAAATCACGATGGCGGCCGCTGGCTTGGCCTTGGGCTTGGCGGAGACCTGCCTGCACTCGTCCGTGAGGTGAATGGAAAATGGCAACGCCAATAGTCCGCACAGCGTTTGCCAGTGCCCTGATCTGCGCGACCGCAATGGCTAATGCAGCAGAGATTCCGCCACCGGCTTACCAACTGATCGCAATCCCGGAGGGTGTGCCTTCGGAGGTTCTGTACTCAGTTGCCCTGCAGGAAAGCGGCACGAAACTCCGTGGACATATCGTCCCATGGCCCTGGACGCTGAACGTGGCCGGTGCCGGTTATCGTTTTGCAACCCGCAGCGATGCCTGCCAGGCGCTGATGATCGCCATTGTCAGCGTCGGCCCCGCACGCGTCGACGTCGGCCTTGGCCAAACCAATATGAAGGCCAATGGATATCGGTACGGCAGTCCCTGTGAGGGGCTGGATCCGTACAAGAACCTGAAAGTCACCGCGCAAATCCTCGCTGAACACAAAGCCAAGGGTGGCGACTGGATTACCGCTGCTGGGCGTTACCACCGACCAGCGGGTGGTGCACCCGCTGAGCGCTATCGACGTGCGTTTACCAAGCATCTCAGCCGTGTGACCGGCATCAAATTAATGGTGGATAACCAATGAATCGACACCTCTGTTTTTTTCTTCTGACGTACCTGGCACTTCCGAACGTATGTATGGCCAGCCCACTGATCATCGTCGAGGATCGAGGCGGTTCTTCCGCTCTGCCCTACTACCAGGACCTGGTGCCAGAACCCAGCGATCAGCAAGCAACACAACAGAACATCGGTGTTCGAGGGACGGGCGCGTTCCCTGTACGGTCCACGCAGCTTACGCCCGGCGAAGTGCAGGGCCGAGTGATCAACGCACCTGGCCTCCAGCCCATGTTCGTCTTGGGTGATGACGAGCTTTCCAGGACCTGGCTTTTGCAACGCCGAGAACAATTGATGCAGATGCAGGCAGTTGGAGTGGTGGTCAACGTAGCGAATGCTGAGCGCTTTGCCGAAGTGCGTCGCTGGGCAGCTGATCTTGAGATGGTGCCCACCCCCGCGGACGATCTGGCTGGACGACTGGGCATCCGCCACTACCCGCTCCTGATTACAGCCACCACCATTCAACAGTAGGTAAGGACGAAAATCGTGGCCAGCACATACACCATTGAGTCGTTACTTCGCCCTGCAGTCGAGCTCTATACGGTACTGGTCTGCATCGCAGCAGCAATGTTGTGCGTGTTCGCGCCTTGGGTTTTCGCTCTATCGCCACTGTTCGGGGTTGTGACAGCTTGTGGATATCTCTGCCTGGCCTACATTCGGCTGAGACAGGCGTTGGTGGTCCTGCGATATCGACGCAATATCCGTCGCCTCCCGCATTACACGATGACCAGTAAAGACATACCTGTCAGCAATGAGCGCCTTTTCATTGGCAAAGGGTTTCGCTGGACACAAAAACACACCCAGCGGCTTATGGACACCTACCTGCCGAAGTACGCCGAGTATGTGGAGCCCACTTCGCTGTACCGGCAGGCACGGCGCATTGAGGAGCGGCTGGAGTTCGCCCCCTTCCCCCTCAAGCTCATTACCCGGGCGACAGCATGGGACGTAGCATTCAACCCGGTTCGCCCGCTGCCCCCGGTGGGCGGCCTTCCGCGCCTCCACGGTATCGAACCTCACGAAGGTGATGTCAGCTTGCCGTTGGGTGAACGTGTCGGCCATACCCTGGTGCTGGGCACGACACGCGTAGGAAAAACCCGGCTCGCCGAGCTGTTCATTACCCAAGACATCAGACGCACCCGTAGAAGATCCCGACGTCGCGTCCAAATGGGACGCCGCGTACAGCCCGTTCATCGAAGCCAACGCAGCGCCAAACAAGATGAAGAGATGAACCTCGACCGCGAGGTCGTTATTGTCTTCGACCCCAAGGGTGACGCTGACCTGCTAAAACGTATGTACATCGAATGCAAGCGGGCTGGCCGGTTGGATGAGTTCTATGTCTTCCATCTGGGATGGCCAGACCATTCGGCGCGCTACAACGCGGTGGGTCGCTTTGGTCGGATCTCCGAGGTGGCCACACGAATTGCAGGCCAGCTTTCCGGCGAAGGCAACTCTGCTGCCTTCCGAGAGTTCGCATGGCGATTCGTCAACATCATCGCCCGGGCACTGGTCGCCCTTGGCCGCCGCCCAGACTACGAACAAATCCTGCAGCACGTTATCAACATCGACGCTCTGTTCGTCGAGTACGCGCAGAAATATTTCGCTGAACACGACCCTAAAGCCTGGGAAACCATCATTGCGATCGAGGGCAGCATCGATCGGAAGAACCTCAGTTTTGCAATGAAGGATCGGCCGCTACGTGTGGTGGCCATCGACCAATATGTCACACAGAAACGCATCTCCGATCCCGTTCTGGACGGGCTTCGTTCCGCAGTTCGCTACGACAAGACCTATTTCGACAAGATCGTGGCCAGCCTGCTTCCGCTGCTGGAGAAATTGACCACCGGCCGTATCGCGGAGCTGCTGTCTCCGGACTACATGGACCTTGAGGATCCGCGCCCAATCTTCGACTGGATGCAGGTGATTCGGAAAAGGGCTGTGGTCTACATCGGCCTGGACGCATTGTCCGACACGGAGGTGGCCGCTGCCGTCGGCAACTCCATGTTCAGCGACCTGGTCTCGGTCGCAGGCCATATCTACAAGTTCGGTATCGATGACGGTCTGCCTGGTGCCACCAGCGGCAAGGTGGCGATCAACGTCCATGCGGATGAATTCAACGAGTTAATGGGTGAAGAGTTCATCCCGATGATCAACAAAGGCGGCGGCGCCGGCATGCAGGTAACCGCATACACACAGACCATGAGCGACATCGAGGCGAAGATCGGCAGCCGCGCGAAGGCAGGCCAAGTGATCGGTAACTTCAACAACCTCTTCATGCTGAGGGTGCGGGAAACCGCGACGGCGGAACTGCTCACCAACCAGCTGCCCAAAGTTCAGGTCTTCACCAGCATGCCCGCCAGTAGTGCCAACGACGCTATCAATGGCAAAGCTGCGTTCACGTCGAACACCCATGACCAGATCCAAAGCGTCAGCGTGCCAATGATCGAGCCCGCGCATGTCGTCGGTCTGCCCAAGGGGCAGTGCTTTGCGCTCATCGAAGGTGGCAACCTTTGGAAGATCCGAATGCCGTTGCCGGCTAGCGACCCGGACGAAGTCATGCCCAAAGATCTCCAGGCACTGGCCGAAGGTATGCGCAAAGGCCCTGGAAATAACAGCGAATGGTGGCAAGCGCCTGGTTACCAGGCCTTGAGTGAATCGTTGCCCGATGACCTGGTAAATGATTTCAGGAACATGGCCAACGGCGACAAGGCTGCATAAAAGGTGGCCTTAAAGGGACAACGCCATGGCAGATATTGCAGAAAAAGCGCAACAGCAACAGGAGGGGCAGAAGACATTTCTGGGAATGCTGTTCTCTATGCCCTTCCACTTCTTCGGGGTGATGTTCGGCTCGCTGCTGGGAGCGATCCTGGTGGAGTGGCTATGCCTGTATTTCTTCTGGCCGGATTCTGGCTGGAAGCATGCTCAGCAGATGTTCGAGTATGAGTTGAGCTGGTTGTCTCAGGACCTGCTGCAAAGCGTCATCATCAAAGAACCAGGGCGAACCGCCGCGTGGCTGGCTCAGTGGGTGTACGACTGGGTGATGGTGAAAACCGGCCTGCAGGACAATATCAACTCAATGACTCAATACGCCCGAACCGCGCACTCGCAGAGCGGTAGCTTCGACCTGCGCTATCAAATCGGCTGGGCGATGATCAAGTTTCAGGACTACGGATTGTCGGCGCTCTACACCGTGCTCACCTTCTGCGTTCGTATGGTGATTCTGACCCTCACAATCCCTCTGTTTCTGCTGGCCGCATTCACTGGCCTGGTGGATGGTCTAGTTAGGCGGGATCTTCGAAAATTCGGATCAGGACGTGAGTCGAGCTACCTGTACCACAAAGCACGCGGAACGATTCTGCCGCTGACCATCGTGCCCTGGACCGTCTACCTGGCCATCCCGATCAGCATCAGTCCTTTGTTGATTCTGCTGCCATGCGCCTTGCTGCTGGGCGTGTCGGTCTGCATCACGGTCTCAAGCTTCAAAAAATACTTGTAGGAGTTGGACATGCAGTGGACCCACGAGCAACAGCCCATCATTGAATCAACGGCCGGCAAGCTTCTGGTTCAGGCATTTGCCGGAACCGGGAAAACCACCACCCTGGTGGGCTACGCAAAACACCATGCCTCAGTGAAGATGCTGTACCTCTGCTACAACAAGTCTGTGGAGCTGGCAGCCAAGGGCAAATTCCCGCGCAATATCGTCTGCAAAACTGCACATGGACTCGCCTACGCGGTATACGGCAGCCAGTACGCCGCCAAACAAACCAACAACCTTCGACTCACCGACATCGCCAGGGCGATCAACACTCAAGACTGGGAGTTGGTCCGCGACGTGCTGAGCACATTGAACAACTTCATGGCCAGCGCCGATATGGAGCTGGGACGGTCTCACTTCCCTCGCTTCCAGGATAAACAGATGCTGACCAGTGCTCAGGAGCGCTTCCTGAACAATGCTCTGAGCGTGGCCAAATCCATCTGGAACAGGATGATCGATCTGCAGGACACCGGTATGCCCATCACCCACGACGGCTACCTGAAGCTCTATCAGTTGAGCAAGCCAGACCTGAGCCAGCGCTTTGAAGGCATCCTCCTCGACGAAGGTCAGGACGTGAACCCCGTAATCGCGGATCTGGTGAAGATCCAGCGCATTCGCAGAGTTGCGGTGGGCGATCCACATCAGCAAATCTACCGATTCCGAGGCGCAGAGGACGCGCTGGGCAGCGACTGGATGGCAGACGCCGAGCGACATTATCTGACCCAGAGCTTTCGCTTCGGCCCCGCCGTCGCCCACGTGGCCAACATCATTCTCTTCTACAAGGGGGAGACACGAAAACTCCAGGGCCTGGGACCTAATACTCAGGTCAAACGAGCGTTACCCGAAGACCTTCCGCACCGCACCTTCATCCATCGCACCGTCACCGGCGTCATTGAGAACGCGCTGCGCTTGGTGACGAGTAAACCCAAGATCTTCTGGGTAGGTGGCATTGACAGCTACTCGTTACGCGACCTCGAAGACCTCTACCTGTTCAGCCGCGGTCGTAATCAGGAGGTGCAGAACAAGAAACTGCTGCGCGACTACCGGGACTTCAATCAATACGTCGAAATTGCCGAGGTCAGTCAAGACAGTGAAATGCTCCGATCGATCAAGATCATCGCTGCCTACCCGGATCTGCCACAGCGGATCCTGGCACTGCGGTCTCGAACGGTCGATAACGAGCTGGATGCCACAATTACCCTCACCACCGGGCACAAGGCCAAAGGTCTGGAGTGGGACTTCGTCAGCCTTTACGACGATTTCACAGCAGATCCGCTCGCGCCGGACATTGACCAAGGTCGGAAGAACGATGAGTTGAATCTGCTCTATGTGGCGGTGACCCGTGGAATGAAGATCCTAGCTCTCAACGCGATGGTTCTCTCGATCATGCAGACTTACGTCGATGCGCGCACCGCCGCAGCCCCCCAAAAGAAATCCCGAGCGTAGCGAACGAGCATTTCCGATTGCCCGCTCGAGCTCGAAACTGGAAGCCTGAAATCTCATAACGTTGAGGGCGTGACATGAGCAACCAGGCATTTGAGTACCACACTGAATTCTGCCCATTGCTATACCGGGTGCAGACCAAGGGTTTTCTGTTGTTCAAGACTGAAGAGCCCACTACAGAGCCAGACATTGGCGCGTTTTTACAGGATCCAGAATACAAGGAGCGTCTCGCAAGACTGGGGCGAGATGGCTGGGAGCTGGTCACCGTTCAGACAGTGGTGAAGGGAGACATCAAGGTTGGGAATCAAAATGCTCAGGCTTGGGCGTATGCAATCGCTCTACCCACTGGATACCTAATGTTCTTTAAGCGTCCGATAACGTAGCTGCATTGTAAGCGTCCGGCGAACTCGCCTTACGTAGTTAAACGGGCGCCCACTCCGGCAAACAACCAGTTCGAGCGCCCAAGTACCCACGGCCAGACCTGGTTCTCTACCGGATTATTTTGGTATCGACGCTGGTGGATTGAAGCCTGCATAGATAGTCCAAAACCTCGACCGCATCGGCGATCACCGGCATGTCGAACTCTTCGTCAAGTCTGAGATGTCCGCTGGTCATGAGCACCCGAAGCGGGCCTTCGGTGAACATGACATTGTGGTGACCGGTGGCCGCACATGCGTGATGGAGATCCATAAGCCAATGTCCATTGAGCCGCCTCGACTTGTCCCACCGGATCGCCGCATGACAGGCGGCATGAACATAGAGCGTCGGGGAGCGCCGGGCCATGATCTTTGGTCGCAAGCGAAAGACATTGAACAGCATGGTCTGCATTTTGTCCTTGAATTGCTCTACGTCATCCTCGGAGAAGGTTTGTAGACGCTCGGCCAGAAATGATCGTGCTGCTTGGTCATCGAAGAACTTAATCGTTCCAGACACTTCCGCAGCGAAGGCCTGCTGAAAACTGCGGATGGCCGGGGCATACGCGACCATTTTCTCGTTAATGTTCTTCGCGCTACTCTCCATCGTATTGGCGAATTGATTGTCCAAATCCTGAACGGCCAGGTCTCTAAAGGTCACATTCCACATCAGGTCAATAGACGACTTCTGAAAGGTACGATTGATACGTGCATCTAGGGCTGGAGCCACAGGCACTTGCACGCCCAGAACCATCCCCGGCCTGACCCATGCCACTGAGGGATCGACACCTCCGCATCCACCGGGATCATCCATGAATCGCTTCAGCTCCATCGTCACGCGTTCGTGTTCGGTGCGAAGGCAAATACCACCGCTGAGCTCATCTAATACAGCTGCGGTGGCCAGGCGAGTGTCCGGATCAGCATGCTGCATCGTCTCGACAAACGCGGCGTCGCTCACTGGACAGACTGCTCGGCCGGATCGTACCAACTCCCGCAGGACCTCCAAGATCGCAGCATGTTCAGGCCGTCGCGCCTTTCCCAAGGAGGCCTCGCGCAGTACGACCCAATAACAAGTGTCTAGATAGATCTTCGTCTTGAGAGCAACTTCTCCGCCAAGCACCGAACACAGTTTATTGAAATAAACAGCGGGCGAGACGTCTGGTTGAGCCCGATGTCGAGCTAGGTTTGCTTCAATCTGATCTTGGTTCATCTTTTCGTCCAAATTCGTCCCGTCAAATAAATGCTTCGCTGGACTAGGGAAATCATTGAGTGAACGTGCACGAGGTGCGTTGGGTAGCCATGATGAAGCTACTTGGTTTCCCCATACAGCTGCATTCAATCTGCGGGTTAATCAACTCAACCCGTCTACAGATCCAGAAGAGTGTTCGCGCCCTGAGTTTCAGACTTAAAGGCAGGGAAATTTAGCTCGCGCATAATTCTTCCAATTTCAAAAACGGCAGCCCTGCGTGCATCTACGACGGGGGCGATTTTATCGCCGGTATGTGTATCGAAATAGTAATTTCCATCGCAGTGGAGTTCGTCGAGCAAATATCCCATGTCATAAACGTAGTCAGGTACGATTTCGCCCTCACCAGCTAAAATGCCGGCAGTGATTGAGTGATTACCTCCGTTAACAAAGCCAATACCCCAAGGTAGCCAGAGTTCGATTTGATGGTTTTCATCCTGGCACCAAGCCCCCTGAAAGCTGCGGTCCCACCTACTCCCATCAATCAGCGCTTTGCTAGAGCCAATCGTCGCTACTGCATCGACGTAACGTCTAAAGCTCCAGGCCCAAGGAAGCAAAATGTCGCGTGATAGCTTCAATCTGTAATCTTTACCCTCGAGCCTTACACCACGAAAATTCATACCGTCTGCGGTAAACATTCGCGTTCGGGTTGCCTCCCCGAAAAAAGTATTGGAGTCGATCGTCGGCAGAGCGTCCTGGCCTCGCTCAGCGACACCTAGGAGATACTCCGATTGAAGGGGGCGAAGGATGGCACGCACCAAGTCAACCAAACCCCGAGGGTTGGTCTCTGCGATGAGCTTTGACGTTTTGATGAGATGCTCGAAGCAAGCGAGTGGATGCGATTTAAGTCGCTTTGCATGTTCTTCCTGTTTCCGCTGCCTAAATCGCTGCCATCTACCAAACAAGAAAGTCTTTCGATATGAAATATTGATTGAAGGAATCTCATCGGTCATTTTTCAATCTCGTAAATGGACAGTTACAAATCATAGTTCAATCGGCGATCACGTTTAGGACTTCTCCCATCCACTCCCAGGATCTCAAGATCTCAGAGCATCAGAAGAAATCCAAGAGATCTCGATAATGGATTTCTTGCGGCAACCCCCTCCCTGAACACGGCAAGCTGACGGCAACAGGAATTACCAGAGCCCAGCCGTGAACCAGTATCAGCCCCTCACAGCCCTGACTTACCGCCTTGCCCGGGCGGGCCTGATCGTTCTGATCGGATGCTGCACGCACATCCCCCTCGCTGCTGCCGCATCTGCCTCAGAGCAGGCCAATCTCGAAGTGATGATCCGCCAATTGAACGCATTGGAGGACACCGCCCGCCGTAGCGCGAAAGTCACTGACGAACCAGGTAAGCGCTTCTTCTTCGATTACCAACGTCTTGCCGGCGACATTGAGCGCATTCGCCACGGCCTGGAGGGTTACTTGACCCCCAGCCGGGCACAACCGCGTGATCCGGCAGAGATTTCAGGGGACTACACCAAAACCGGAGTGGGCAATCCATGAGTATGAGCGGTGCACAGTCCTCAGCGTTCCAAGCGGCCGCAGGTTTCACAGCCTCGTCCAGCTACACGCTGTTCGTGGGGTTCGCCGTGGGACTTACATTCCTTTGGGGGGCTTGGGCTCTCTATAGCTGCTACCGAGGCTGGGCAACCGGAAACCTTGATCGCTCGATCGCATTGCCCTCAGCGATACGCACCGTTCTGCTCTGCATGATCCTCACCGTTTTTGTTCTCAGCTAACCACACAGGAGTTAAACCATGTCTCGTAACTTGAAAGTGAAATCTGCGATCGCAGGAGCTGTCGTCCTACCTCAGATGGCATCAGCGGCACTTCCCCAAGCTCAAACCCCGACTCGCGGCGAAGGCAGCAATATTCTCCAGACCATTCAGAACTGGGGGTTTGACGGTTTCATGCTTATCGGCCTGCTCATTCTGGGCGTCATGTTCTTAGGCGTGGCCTGGCATGCCTTCGGTGTCTATCACGAAATACACGATGGCAAGAAAAAGTGGCGCGACCTGGGGGCCACAGCGACGGTGGGTGTGGGCATTTTGGGTGTCGGCATTTATCTGGTAACCAAAGCCACCGGCATCCTTTAAAGAGCGCTTGTCATGGCAGACATTCTGGACGACGGCACCTTGAGTTTCTTACCAGTGCGACTGAACAACCAGCCGGTTGTGATGGGAGGCCTCACTGCTGACGAGATGTGGGCCACTGTCGCGATCAGTGCAGGTTCGGGCTTCGTATTGGGCATTCCGATTGCGATTCTTTTCCATAACTGGTCGCTGATCATCGTTGGAGCGCTGGTCGGCGGAGTGCTTGGGCTGACCGTGGCTAGTCGGGTCCTACGTCGCATGAAACGTGGTCGTCCAGAAACCTGGGTGTACCGCCAGCTCCAACTGAATGTCGCCCTTCACTTCCCGTCCTGGAACTCATCCCGCCTCATTACACGCACCGGCGCGTGGACCTGTCATCGCACGGAGGGTGCATGAGCTACCGCAAGAAAGTCGACTCGCAGCAGGCCCACATCTATAGCTTGCGTCTGGTCATTGGCCTGCTGATCGGCCTGGGGCTGTACATGGCTTACGGATGGCAAAGCGCGCCGCGCGACCTGACCATTCATGTCCCACCTGACCTTCGCTCAGGCAGTACCCGGAAATGGTGGGACATCCCACCAGAGTCGGTTTATTCCTTTGGTTTGTACATCTTCCAGCAGATGAACCGTTGGACGTCAGATGGTGAGACGGACTACGAGGACAATATTGCTCGACTGGCCGGCTACCTGACACCCAGCTGCAGAACATATCTGGAGAAAGATTTCGAGCTACGGCGCAACAGCGGAGAACTGCGCAAACGCGAGCGCGGTGTTTCCGAAATCCCCGGGCGAGGTATTGACGACGCATCTGAACAGCATATCGAGCAACACAGCATCAACGACTGGACGATCAACCTGGATATTGTTGCGGATGAGTATTACGGCGGCGAACGCGTGAAGCGTGCTTTTGCCCGGTATCCGCTGCACATCATTCGGTCCGACACCGACCCGGAAAAGAATCCTTTCGGCCTTACCTGGAACTGCTACAGCAGCAACCCTCAGCGCATCGAGGTCCCCGACTCCCCCGTGAAAGCTGGAGGCAAGTAAATCGTGCGGACCTTCATTTATGCATTGATCCTGATGGCCAGCCTGACTGGATACGCCCAGGCTGTTGAAATACAGCGCTGGGAACGTATCCCTCTGGCAGTGCCCTTGATTGTGGGCCAAGAACGCATTGTCTTCGTTGACCAAAACGTGCGCGTCGGACATCCGCGCACCTTGGTAGGAAAGCTACGAGTTCAGAGCACGGGCGGTGCCATCTACTTATTGGCCAACGAACCTATCGAGCCTACCCGCCTACAGCTGCAAAACATGACCTCCGGCGAGATCATGTTGGTCGATATTGCTGCCAGTATCGGCAAAGCGAATCAAGCGGCACTCGAACCCGTAAAAATCGTTGCCGGCGAGCAGCAAAGCAGCCGTTATGGCCAGGTCAGCACACCACAAAAATCGACACTGAATCGTTCCCGCGAAGAATCAGTAGTTCAGGAGTCCAGCGAGGATCCTCCTGCCGTAAGGCGTGAAACCCCGGTACCGGTAGTCATCACTCGCTATGCCGCCCAGATGCTGTACGCCCCCCTTCGCACCGTTGAACCTGTCGCGGGCATTTCCCAGGTCAATCTCAATCGGCGCCTCGATCTATCGACTCTAATCCCTACCCTGCCTGTCGAAGCTTCGGCATTGGGGGCCTGGCGTATGGATGGCTACTGGGTCACGGCGGTGAAACTTCGAAACACCAGCGCCCAACACCTGACGCTGGATCCCCGTGAATTGATGGGCGATTTCGTGGCTGCGACCTTTCAGCATCCCTATTTGGGGGTGAAAGGAGATGCCAGCGACACGACGACCGCCTACCTAGTAACTCGCGGCCACGGGTTAGCAGAGTCTCTGTTGCCGTCGAAAGTTGGACAAATCGATCCGAAGGGAGGACGCCGTGAAGAATAATCCTCTCCTGAAATTTCTGGTCATTCCGTTCGCCATTTTGGCGATCGTCCTGATGGTAAAGATGCTTGGCTCATCCGCTGCCCAACAGCAACAAAGCGAAGGAACTCCGAAGCTCACTGAGGGACAAGCCAAAAAGCTCGGCGTGGACGGTGACACAGCCAGCGATACCCTTCGGACGATGGTCGCGGAAAGTAAACAGCTCAAAGACCAGATCAACACGGCGCTCAAGGGAAACGACGAACTGAAGCAGCAGAACCTGGAACTGCAAAGGCGTCTGCAGAACATCGATCAGACAGTGGATAGCCGGCTGCAAAATGTCCAGAACACGCTGAAACAGGAGGCCCAGCAACAAAATCAAAGCCTCGTTGATACGCTGAAGCAGCAGTACGACTCGTTGGCCAACAAGCAGAACGTTGGTAACTCTGCTGGAGCAGACCTCCCGATTGGGTTCGGCGTGCAGCCAGGAGACGGGCAAAGCTTTGAGCGTACCCCTGGCCTGGAGATGGTCTGGATAGAACCGCAGGACGCTACACCGGTTGATGCCAACGGCAAGCCGATCCCGAACGGTTCGAACCAGACCGCGAATGGTTTCAACTTCCCGACATCATTTGGCGCAACACTGGATCGCGGACAAAACGCCCTCAGTAACGGTGTTCAGAATGTTGCCGGCGAAGTGTCTTCGCAGGAAGCACGTAAACAAGTACGCAAGGTTTACACGCTTCCACAGAGCTCAACGCTCATGGGATCCGTGGCCATGTCAGCGCTGATTGGTCGAATTCCTATTGATGGAACAGTCAACGACCCTTACCCCTTCAAGGTTCTGATAGGCCCGGAAAATCTGACGGCCAATGGCATTGATTTACCCGACGTTGCAGGGGCAGTCGCCAGCGGGACTGCATCCGGCGATTGGACCTTGTCGTGCGTGCGCGGCCAGATTCGAAGCCTGACCTTTGTCTTCAATGACGGCACCGTGCGGACACTTCCCGCTCCGGCCGACGAGGCGAATGGCAACCAGAACTCCAGTCAGAACAGCGGAAATCAGCAGACCATCCAAGGCGGTCTGGGCTGGATCAGCGACGCTTACGGTATTCCATGCATCAGCGGTGAGCGCAAAAGCAACGCCTCTCAATACATTGGCTCTCAGGTGCTGATCACCGCTGCCGGCGCCGGCGCTGCGTCTTTGATCAAATCAGACGGGAACAGCAGCTCCGTCGTTTCAACCCCCGGCGGGACAGTGAGTACCACCGGAATCTCTGGCAACGAGGCCATGGGCAAGATCATTGGCCAAGGCGTCAACGATGTCTCCAGTTGGGTCAACAAACTCTATGGCCAGGCCTTTGCCGCCGTATACGTGCAACCCGGGGCGAAGGTTGCGGTTCACCTGGATCAACAGCTCGCCATCGATTACGAGCTCAAGGGCCGCAAGGTCGACTACACCTCTGGAGCCGGTCATGTCTCTACCACTCTCGACTAAGTTGGGTCTGAAGGTCTGCATCAGCCTGATCATTGCGTTGCTCCTTCCGGGCTGCTCGACGAGCAAGGATGAAATGCTGCCCCATGGCGACAACACCATGCTGGATGTCTGGGATCAGGGCACCGCGGGCTCCATCGGGAGTGCCGGCAGCCGTCAACTCCTAGATGCACGTCTGACCTTGCGTAGGCCGCTGGAGTCGGATCAAGGAAAGTCGCTGGAGACCAATAGCGCCTTCACACGAACTTCGCAAAACGAGATCTACAGCCAGTTCAAGCGCCTGCCGAACCCGGACCTGGTCATGTACATCTTCCCCCATCTCGCAGGGTCTGACCCGGCGCCAGTGCCGGGCTACACAACAGTATTCCCGCTCTACCAACGCGTGCAGTACGCCATGCCTGGAGAACGGACGGAGGACTATTGATGGGACTGTTTGAAGGATTCAAAACACGTAAAGACGCCGAACGCGTTGAACCGGGTGTGCAGCCGACCAACGTTGATATCGACGTGGCCACCGCCACCATCGATGGGGATAAAAGCCCGGAAGCATCCCCTGCCGAACAGTTCGAAGCCGCCTCACAGCGATATTTCGAACGCCTTGCGGCCCTTGGGATTCCCTCCCCTGATGACTGGAGAAATCCAAAGCAGAAACCTGCCACGACCGCCGACGTGGCCAAACTGTACAACGTCAACCCGTCGTTCGTGGATTTACTGCCCTGGGTGGATTACCTGCACGGCGAGAAGGCCATGCTGCTGGAGGATGGGGTTTCTCGTGCTGCTTTTTTCGAGCTGACACCGATCGGCACCGAAGGACGTGACCCTGAATGGCTTCGCAAAGCCCGGGACGCCTTGGAGAACGCGCTGCAGGATTCGTTTGACGAACTGGAGACCTCCCCATGGGTCGTCCAGATGTACGCACAGGACGAAACCAGTTGGGACGAGTATCTCCAGCAACTGCACAACTACATCCAGCCCCGCGCCAAAGGTACTGCGTTTACCGAGTTGTACCTGAAGCTATTCAAGCAGCATCTCGAAGCCATCTCCAAACCGGGAGGCCTCTTCGAGGACACGAAGGTCAGCCAACTTCCGTGGCGAGGTCAGCAGCGCCGCGTTCGAATCGTGATCTATCGTCGCGCCAAAAGCGGCAGCAACGTTCGTGGCCAAGAATCCGCTCCTTACTTGAAGGTTATTTGTGATCGCCTGATGGGTGGGCTGGCGAACGCCGGCATCAAAGCCAAACGAATGGATGGACAGGCGATCCGTCATTGGCTCGTCCACTGGTTCAACCCACGCCCCGATCATCTCGGGCCGACTGATGCAGATATCCGCCGCTTCTACGACCTGGTCTGCGACGAGGCTCCAACTACTGAGGAAGGTGAACTGCCGCTCGCCAGCGGCACCGACTTTTCGCAAAATATTTGCTATCGCGAGCCCCTGTCCGACGTGGAAAAAGGATTGTGGTACTTCGATGGTATGCCTCACCGGGTGGTCATGCTCGATCGCTTGCGCGAGCCGCCCAAGACCGGACACCTGACCGGTGAGACCCGTAAGGGCGGCGACGCGCTGAATGCGCTGTTCGACAAAATGCCGGAAGACACCATCCTCTGCATCACCCTGGTCATCACCCCGCAGGACACACTTGAAGGTCATTTAGAGCAATTGTCTCGCAAAGCTGTCGGCGACACTCAAGCCTCGATCCTCACCCGTGAAGACGTCTCGACCGCGCGTCAATTACTGGGTCGCAAACACAAACTGTATCGGGGCAGCGTGGCGTTCTTTCTGCGCGGTCACGACCAACCGCAGCTACATGAGCGCAGCCTCCAGCTCAGCAACGCGTTGCTGGGAGCAGGCATGGCACCAGTAGAACCGCGGGATGAAGTCGCGCCGTTAAATAGCTACCTTCGCTGGCTGCCCGGTAATTTCGACCCGAACCAGCGGCGAGCGCTCGACTGGTACACCCAGCTAATGTTTGCCCAGCATATCGCTAACCTGGCTCCAGTCTGGGGTCGGTCTACCGGAACCGGGCATCCTGGCTTGACTCTGTTCAATCGAGGTGGCGCGCCACTGACGATTGACCCACTGAACAAACTCGACCGACAGATGAACGCGCACTTGTTCGTGTTCGGTCCCACCGGGGCCGGTAAGTCTGCGACCCTCAACAATCTGGTCAATCAGCTGATAGCGGTCTACCGGCCGCGCCTGTTTATCGTTGAAGCCGGTAACAGCTTTGGGCTGACAGGTGACTTTGCCCAACGCCTGGGGCTGACCGTCAACCGCATCAAGCTCTCCCCGGGCTCTGGTGTGAGCCTGGCTCCCTTTGCTGACGCAGCTCGGCTGGTAGAAGCCCCTGACCAGGTGAAAATCCTCGATGCCGAAGACCTGGAGTCATCCGACGCGCACCTGGACAGCCAAGAAGACGATCAACGGGACATCCTCGGCGAGCTGGAGATCGTCGCTCGCCTGATGATCACCGGTGGCGAGGAGAAAGAGGACGCCCGTTTGACTCGCGCCGATCGCAGTGCCATTCGCCATTGCATCCTCGACGCTGCAAAAACCTGTGTGGCTGACAATCGGACCGTATTGACTCAGGACGTCCGCGACTCGCTGCGTGCAGCCGGCATGCAGGAAGGCATGCCTGAGCCACGGCGCAACCGAATGCTGGAGATGGCCGAGGCCATGGACATGTTCTGCATGGGCGCCGACGGCGAGATGTTCAACCGCGAAGGTACGCCTTGGCCTGAGGCGGATTTGACGATCGTTGACTTGGCCACCTACTCCCGTGAGGGCTACAACGCACAGTTGTCGATCGCCTATATCTCGCTGCTCAACACCGTGAACAACATCGCTGAGCGCGACCAGTTCAAGGGCCGCCCTATCGTCAAGCTGACTGACGAAGGGCACATCATCACCAAGAACCCATTGCTTTCGCCCTACGCCGTCAAGATCACCAAAATGTGGCGAAAGCTCGGCGCCTGGTTCTGGCTCGCCACGCAGAACGTCGACGACTTGCCACCGGCAGCGGCGCCGATGCTGAACATGATCGAGTGGTGGATCTGCTTGAACATGCCACCGGATGAAGTGGAAAAGATCGCCAAGTTCCGGGAACTGACCCCCTCTCAGAAAGCACTGATGCTGTCCGCTCGTAAAGAGAGCGGCAAATACACCGAAGGGGTGATTCTCTCGAAGAGCATGGAGGTGCTGTTCCGTGCGGTCCCACCGAGCCTCTATCTCGCCTTGGCAATGACCGAACCCGAAGAGAAAAAACAGCGCTACGACGTGATGCAGGCAACTGGCGTCGACGAGTTAGGCGCCGCCATTCAGATCGCAGCAGATCTGGACCGGCTGCGTGGAATCGAACCGCACATCATCACCTTTCCCGAACAAACTACGGCCTTGGAGCGCCAGGCATGAGAACACTGAATACCCTGACCCAGAACCTGATTGAAAGCCTGACCCAGTTGCTTCAAAAACCTGAGGAGGACGCCCTCGAAACCCTCAAGGTCTGTGCTCCGGTACTGATCGAACAACTGCAACAGGTACTCATTCGAGCGGTGGACCGCCGTGACATTGAATCCCAGCTTCGCATCGTGCTCGATGAATGGCTGCGGTTGCATCCTCAGCCTGAAACAGCTGAACACGCCTTAATTGAGGCTCTGCGCAAACAGGCACTTATTCCGACGCACAGCGCTAAGGCGCCGGCATGAGTCGCCTACCTACCAGGTGGGCAGTCGTGGGGGTAATTATTATTGGGTTGATAGTGGCCTGCTTGCCATTGATTCGTCACCTAGTAGTTAAGTCGCACCACATAGGGCCTTGGGTATTCGGCCCTTCGGATGCGAGGTGGACTGTCACGGAATATGCGGATCTGGAATGCCCTTTCTGCAAGACCTATACGCCAGAGCTAAAGGCGTGGGTACGGCAACGGAACGATGTGAATCTACAGTGGCACCATCTGCCGCTGGACATTCACGGCACCGCTGCACTGCGCGAGGCGCAGCAAGTCGAATGCGCGGGTAAGTTGGGTGGGGCGGATGCGTTCTGGGAAGCCGTCGCTCAAGTATTTGACCGCACGCGCAGCAACGGTTTGGGCTACGAGGGACAGCTGGTTGTTACCGGCGTCGACGGGGCGGAACTGGAGGCTTGCGCTACTGGTAATGCAGAGGTTGCATCCCTCATCCGTCAGCACATCCAGGAAGCCTCAAAAGCAGGTATTGCTGCGACTCCTTCCATGCTGATCAGAGATAATAAAACGGGGAAAACCATCAAGCTGGAGGGGGCCGTGGATGGGACTACTCTCCTATCTGCGTTCGACTGGCTTTCGCAATAAGCGATGCGTTGGTCAAAACCGTTCCCGGTCGATAGCCAATCAGCATTGACGCTCAGCAACCGTGCGATTGTCTTCATTCGCTGCTGGGGAATACCGCGCTCAAACCAGTTGGTGATACACGCAGGGGTGACTCCCAAAAACTCTGCGATGGCTGTCGGTGAGATACCGTAGTCACATAACATCCGACGGAGGCGCTGACCCGAGGCTCGACGAATACGTCGTCGAGCGCTGGAAGTCGGCCTGACTTCTCCCGTTTCACGTAGCCCATTGATCATGACCATTGTTTTCTCCCTGATAGAATCATCGCTCCAAGCGATCGGAAATAATTATAAACACGGCGCTGACTCCATTCCGTAGAAACATACGCGCTCAACAGCGACGCGGATAAAACCCACAGACATCCTTCCACCTCCCTTACAGAACTTGCTTTCACCCTGTCCCTTCACGCCAAAATGTAACCGCGCACTCATTTTCTCAGCACAGTTAAACGAAAGCACGGCCGGCCGGATGCACAGAAAATTCAGCCTGAATTCCAGAAGGTAGACTGATTAGTGGCAAAATAGTAGCCTTCCCTACTTATAGGTGTGTCCACCTCGTTGGACACAGCTAACTTCTGCCAATGAAGGACGAACCATGGCTGACAAAATTAAGCGACGCAGAACCCCTAGAGAGAACGAACTTCAAACTGCAATAGTTTCATGCCTACAACTATGGTGTTACAAGAAAGACATCAGGTGTACGTCAATGAATCTTTATGCAAATCAGCAAGGGGACGGGCTCGGAAAATTATGTGCAGACTTCATCACAACACTAAACGACTCCGAAATCTTACTTGCCGAAGTAAAAGTCCACAAATCCGGAAAGCTACTATCATATAACAACGAACAATATGAATATGACCTAGAGCTCGAAAAATACGGCTTCCCAATTCTATATGTTTACAACATGCCAACTGAGTTACCGTACTACCAAAAACCACAGCCCGAAGGTTTTGCTGAGCAAACACTGAAAGCCGTCAACTACTCCAAACCCTCATTACTACCCAATATTTTCCCTCACACAAAAACTCACAATAATTTGCTCGACTACCTCACTAGCTTTCAATCTTCGGGAGAAGACAAGATTACAAGATTTGCGGAGCTGTTTGGTATCTTGCGTTCTGAAGCGTTACTGAGCAACGGCCTTTTAATGTTAGTTTATGGCACAACCAAAGTAGATTTATTTGAAGATATAGATGGTGAAACGCTCAGCAAAGTTATCAATTCACTGGCACATGGAGCAGCAGGAAATTATTTGAGTCCGCAAGACCAGGCACTTCTTAACGACTTCCTAGCAGAAGAAGCAAAAGCTTTCGCACGTTGGGACCTTGCTAAGAAAACACAACCATCGCCATCAACACCTCAGAACCCTGGACCGAGCAATAGTGGCAGTGGGTCTTCCCCAAGCCCCTAACGCCCATAAACCAACTGCAGAAAAGGTGCCAGCCTGAACTAAACCACAAGCCAAAACATTGTTACAGCTACTTCACTGACGCTACGAATCAATAAAAAGGAATCTAATATGTTAGTCGAGCTACCTCCATTTTTGCTATCAACTCTTGAATTGGTCAATTCTCTACAAATGGCTGCACTGAAAGAAGACAACATTGTCAAAGTGAAACAGCTTCAAGAGGACCTTGGACGCGAACGAGCAATGCTGTTGCTGCTTCTGAATCAGGCCGTCGACTCCACTCGGACTGCTACAGGCGAGTAATGTGGGAAGGCCCCTTAAAACTCAACGGAACTAGATAGGAAATAGTCCACAGGTCCAAATCCTATTTTTTGCTGCATCCATCAGCATGTTCGATTCTGCTGTACCTGAATTTCTTCAGGTACAGCGCCATGATCTACACCCGTCACATCTCCAGCCTAGCGCTGCGTCGGCTATTGCCGATCGCGCTGCTATGCGTCTCAGCCTTCGCTCAGGGCGAAACCTGGGTCGTCACCGATCAGGCACACCCAGTGACCAGCACTGCGGGTTTTCGGATCATCCGCCTTGATGAGCAGCAACGTCTCGAAGAGCAATTGACCAAAAAGCTGCCCCCGAACCCAACGCAGGCAGCAGCAAGCATCCAAGCCTACTTGTCCAGTCCAGATGGAAAGCGGTTCCAGCGCGAGCTCGCCCAGGCTCAACAGGCTGCTACGGACGCATGGAGCCTTGGGGTCAAAAAAATCCCGGCCGTGGTCGTTGATCAGCGATACGTCGTTTATGGCGAAGCAGATGTGAATACCGCCGTAGGAATTATCGACAGAGCCCGGAGCATGCAGCGATGAAGCGTATACCTCGACTGCTGCGCCCATTATCGATGGCTATGACCCTCAGCCTTTCATTCTCGGCATCGGCCGCCGTAACCTCTGCAGCGATCATTTCATCGACTCTTTCACCTGCGTGTCTTGAGTACAAGGTGGTTGGAATCTGCTACTGGCTGCTATGCACGCCTTTCGGCTGCAAGGTCAAAACATCCACCAAAGTTCGACACTACGTCCCGGATGCAGTGGTTTCAGCGTATTCGGATACGGGGATGAATCCTTGGGTGGAAATGTCCTCTCTCGGCACGCCCAATTCTTCAGCTCAAGCGGGCAATGACGGAACCACGAACCACATCGGCGAAAACAACATCACCAAGTTTAAGGAGGCCGATGTCATCGGGCATCCCGGTGGTGCAACTTTCAGCCAATTCGCCAGCAGTTCGGGCTATGCCTGCAAGGGCGCGACTTTGCCACTGGTACCGTACTTTCTCAGCACCCTCGACCCCATCGCTTGGCGATATGGCGTGCCCGAGTCCGTCTTCCCTGAAGCTCTAATTCCTGGAAGACGTGAAGTCGGGAGCACTATGACCGGAAATCAGTGGGGAAACATTTACCCACGCAGTGGATTCCTCCATCAGACCGATGACTACAAGACCGGTGCCGTCATCGCCCAGCGCGCAGGCGACATCACCACGCGCAAAGGTCAGATACACGTCTACCTACCAATGCTCGCAACAGCTCAGGACGGTTATTGGCCCGCTGGAGAGCTGAAAGAAGGTGATGCCACCACTGGCAAGTGGCAGGAACTCACACCAACGCTTAGCCAATCATGCGCGGTGTTCCCCAGCAGCAGCCCACAAGTTCAAGCCCAGGACGGAGGCTACGCCTGGGCCCTGTGGCGGCCGTATTCATGCTGCCAGCGACGCGGCCAAACGTTTTTAGGCAGCACTGACTTCCAATGAACCTCAGAGATCGGAGCACGATATGAAACTCAGTCCTTGGGCGATCGGACTCGCCTGCAGTCTCGTCAGTGCAGCAGCGTTATCTGCTGGCCCAATTAACGCCTCATCGTCCGGCAGTGTGATCGGCGACGACGTGCTCTACAGCATCGGCGGCGGCAATGCAGTGACGATGGGCAGCGCTGGCAACATGGACAGCATCTCGGTGGGAGGTGGCTGGAGCAACAACCTGGTCTGCGGGAACATGAACCTGAGCAACACACTAGAAAACCAGTTGAACGGGGCGACCTCCGGATTCCAGAACATCATGACATCGGTGGTATCAAACGCCACCGGTGCCGTCGCCTCTCTGCCGGCACTGATTCTCCAGCGATCCAACCCGGCACTCTACAACTTGATCACCAACGGAATCCTGCAGGCCAGGCTCGACTTCGATCGGTCGAAAGGCACCTGCCGGGCCATTGCAGACAAGATGGCAGATGTCGCCGGCAATCAGATGGGATGGGGCAAGATTGCTGAGGGTCAGGCAATGAGCCAGACCCTGACGGCAAACACGGACGCCGTCTCGGCGATTGAACAAGTCGAGAAAAAGGGTGGTGACGATGGCGTTACCTGGGTCGGTGGCGATCGAGCCGGAGGCTCAGGGCAAAAGCCTATCCGGATCGTGGGGGACGTAACCAAGGCCGGTTACAACCTGCTGAACAAACGAGCTGCCGGCGACACCTCATCGATTAGCAAGGACAGCTGCAACAACGGCCTGATTTGCAATGTGTGGTCTTCGCCACAGGAGGCAACCACCTTTGCCAACCGCGTGCTTGGCGAACAGCAACAACAAACCTGTGACAGTTGCCCAAAAACGGTGACCGCTGCTGGGGTAGGACTCACTCCCCTGATCCAGGAAGCCTATGACACCAAACTGAAAGCGTTGCAGGAGCTGCTGACCGGCAGCAAAGCCATGTCCGTAGAAAATCTCCAGACAGCGAGCAGCAACTCGCTGCCGATAACCCGAGGCGTCGTGAGCGCGTTGAAGGACGAACGTGATCAGGATGTTCTGGCCCGTCGGCTTGCTTCAGAGGTGGCTCTCTCCGATGTCCTGGAGAAAGCTCTGGCACTGCAACGCACGATGATGGCCGGCAGCAAGGAGCCCAACGTCGCGGCCAATGACCTCGCCGTGCAGGCGGTGAGCCAACAGAGTTCTGCGCTCCAGCAGGAGATCGGCAACCTGAAGATGGAGCTCGACATGCGCCAACAGCTCGCGCAGAACTCGCCGATGAAGATTATCGAAAGAAGCAAAGCTAGAGCCGAGAACTCCCGTGGCGTGCTGCAGGGTGACCCAGAAACTGGTCGCCTGAATCAGCTGCAGTCGCCAAAGACTAATCAGTGAGGACTTGGCCATGATCGATACTCAGGATGTAATCATCAAACCACGTCGTTCAATGGCTCGCAGAGTGATAAGGGGGACACTCGTAACAGTGGTCTGCCTTTTTCTGCTCAGCGCCCTGGCGATCATGCTCAACGCTGTACTGTTCCGTTTCTTCGGTGGTGTGCAGGCCTGGCAGGAATGGCGTATCGATCACTACTGGCACCTTCTGGCATGGCGGTTGGCACTCTACACCGGTCTGGCAATTACCTGGTTCAAACTGAAAACGCGCCTCCCGGAACAGGACGCGAAGCAGAGCAATAAACGTCTACGTAAAATAGAGGTTCTGGTCGTGCTGTTGGTGCTGCTCATCGAGCTCAGCAAACTGGCGTTTCAACCGGGAGGTGTGTCGTGACCCTCTACACGAATGACTACCTGGAGTATTACCTGACGCTGGTCGGTTGGCTGATCAACAACGGTATTTGGGCGATGATCCAGGACACTGGGTTATTCGCTGTGCCCTTCTGCATTATCGTGCTTAGGGAGTGGCTCAAAGTCCGCGGGGAAGGCGCTGACGAGGGCAACAAGGGTGTACTTTCCCTGGCGCGGATCGAAACCAGTATCTATGTCGGCTACGTTGTCGTTGCGTTATGTGGCGTGCCAGCTGTCAATGTCAGCTTCGATACTCTGCACTTTGATCAAACCCGGGCACAGCAGTGTCAGTACACCCTTCCGGCCCCGGCCGATACCGGATGGAACACGTCGTTCAGTAGCTTGGCGGGGAAAAGCGCGCAGATGCCAGTCTGGTGGGCCTTCATGCACGCCCTCTCCAAAGGGGTAACCAATGGGGCAGTCGCGTCGATCCCTTGCGGCACAGACCTTAGGCAGATGCGGATGGATGTCGACAACGCGCGCATCAGCAATCCTCTGCTCGCCCAGGAAGTCGCCGATTTCACCCATGACTGCTACGGCCCCTCCCGAGCCCGTTTGTTCATGCGACAACCCGAGTTAGGGTCTGCTGCAAGCAAATCTGAAACGCTCCAGGATCTGAGCTGGATCGGCTCACACTTCTTCCTCAATACCTCTGGGTACTACGACACTGACTACTCCAAGACGCCACGGACCTCGTGGCCATACAACGCAACCCGAGATGCCGGTCTTCCGGAAGTTTCAGGTGGAGGGGGCTATCCGACGTGCAAACAGTGGTGGTCAGACGGAGGAATCGGGCTAAAGGACAGGATTCAAGCACAGGTGGATCCTGACCTGATGACCAAGTTCCTTGGCTGGGCCAAGTGGCTGTCCTCGGATGAAGTCAATGAGGCAGTGATCAGGCAACTCGTAGCCCCTTCAAGCCAAGTCCAGGGAGATGTTTACTCTGACTACGGAGGCCAGATCGGCGGTACCGTCTGGAACGGCATGGCCCGCACTGGCGGTACGTTTGGTATTGCTCTTGGATCACTCGCCTACTTTCCGGCGATGGACATGGTGCGCCAAGCGCTTCCCATGATCATGGCCTTCTTGAAGATGGCGATGGTGATCAGCATGCCCATGGTCCTGGTGGTCGGGGCATACCAGCTGAAAACTGCCATGACTATGACAGTGGTCTTCTTTTCGCTGATCTTCGTCGACTTCTGGTTCCAACTGGCAAGGTGGGTGGACAGCACCATCCTCGATGCCCTCTACGGTTCAGGCTCACCTCATCTGAGCTTTGATCCAGTGATGGGGCTGAACACTGCAACCCAAGACGCCATTCTCAACTTTGTGATGGGTGCGATGTTTGTGATCTTGCCGCTCTTTTGGATCGCAGCATTAGGGTGGGCAGGTGTTGCGACTGGGGATGTGCTTGGCGGTCTCGCAAGAGGCTCCCAACCCGTACAGCAAGCCGGTGGAAGTGCCGCTGAGCTGGTAAAAGGAGGTCTCAAGGGGAAATAACGCTTAACTGAACGAGGGGGCCATAAAGGCCTCCTCAACTGACGCTGATGCATCCGATTTAGTGGTTTTCGTTCGCGGGATTCTGATCAGGAACTTCAAGCTCGCCAAGCCAGTTCAACTTGCGACCAAACACGTCTTTCTCGAACAGGCCCGCCTCATCCGTCCCTGCGATACCTTCACCGGCCAGGCTCACTCTAGACAGCCCCCAGAGGATTAACGCAATCGAAACCAACGTCATTGCGGCCGCCGCTAACCAGCTACCGAATTGGGCGATGACTACCATAGCAACAACCACCGCGATCCGTTTCAACCAACGAAGTCGAGCATTACCGCCGGAGAACACCGTGGCCGCAACTCGACCCAGGCCGTAGCCAAGGCTATGAGCAATTCCCTGTGGTCGTTGTGCGGTCATGACGCGATTCTCCGTTGAGCCTCCTAGTCGAGGCATCTTTGTAGCAGGTATAAACTGAAAATTAGGCTTTCGCAAGTCAATTGGCATAATATGCCAACAAGAAGTACCGCCCTCCCCTTAGTAACTGGAGCACACCATGGCCACTCGAAACGTAGTCCTTACCGACCATTTGGAAAAGGTCGTGAATGACCTTGTTCTGTCGGGTCGTTACCAAAATGCCAGTGAAGTCTTGCGTGAAGGCCTCCGTCTACTGGAAAAGCGCGAAGCCGAAGAAGCCGCCAAGCTCGACGCGCTGAGACATGCCACCTCGATAGGATTAATGGATCTGGAACAGGACCGCTTCATTGAAGTCCGCAGTGAGGATCTAGGGAGCCTTCTGGCGGATATCGGTAATCAGGCCGCCCAATCCGTCGCAGAGAAACATTGAGCATGACGCAGTACCGAATTTCTGACACAGCGCTCTCTGACATAGCGGACATTCTGAAACACTCCCAATTACAGTTCGGCACCGGCGCCAGAGTCCGTTACCAAGAGCTCTTACGCACAGCTATCGAGGACTTGGCCCTTGTGCCGAATAGAATCGGTAGCAGCATGCGAGACGAGGTCGCACTCGGCTTAAGAAGCTTTCATCTGGTCCATTCGCGCAAACGGGCTGCCACGGCAAATGGCATGGTCCAACGCCCTCGGCATATCGTCTTTTACCGACTAGCCGACGATCAGGTTATCGAGATTGTCCGGATCCTGCATGACGCGATGGAGGCCAGGTTTCACCTCCCGCAGGACTGACCCACCAAATGGCCCAAATGGTAAATGGCTTTTTCAAGCGAAGGGAATGGTTCACAAGGGTAAAAGCCTTACCTGAAAGGGCCGCTTTTAGCGGAGAAAAGGGTGAGCCCCATCAATGAATCTTTCAAGGCACGAATATTTTAACTAGCTGTTCTTCTGTGAAATTACTGAGCAAAGCGAAGTAATCAGCTCTGGAGTTAGCTGTCAAAGGTTTGATAGGGCCTAACTCAATCAGAGTTGAAACTGCCTGATCGGGTGTCATTTCACTAGTGAGTGGTGCCCTCTGTTCAGAGTAATAAATCTTATCCGACGCTTCGGCGACATCAAGCAAGTCACGCACTTCAAGGTAACGGGGATAGCGTGCAGCGGTTAGAAATGTCCCGTCAAACACAACAAACACACTATCTACATGAGGAATAATATACTTGGCTAAGGCGACAACCAAAGGAAGGTTGTTATCATATTTACCTTCATCATCGTCAAAAGTATTCCTCTCACTAGCAAAAAGAATGATCTCATCACACTTTTTGTCACGTATTAAATCGCAAAGCGCCCAAACATTAGCTGAAGTTGATTTCGTAGCGTAGCGAAGTGAAACCATTATTTACCCTCTCCGGATGAGTCTGCGGCACCATGCCTTTAGACCGAGACTACTAGGATTTTGCCTTCGTTCCTCCGTCGCCACCATCGAAAGATGGCATTTCGCCCAAAAAATACTACACGCCCCCAATGATGCTTTTCCCTTGTTCCCCTCCCCCTCAATAGAGGAAAAGCCCGCCCCATGAATCTCTCATGGAGCAGGCAATGTTCTCTCTCTTTCGACGCAGCAAATCCAAACCCTCTGCGGCTCAAATGCCCAAAGGCTTTTTGCAACCAGCGAATGCTCAGGACCTGCTCGCCTCCCCGCGTCGTCAAAAACTACTGGAAAACATATGGCAACGTGCCTCGCTGTCCCGACAGCAGTTTGCGGACCTATACCGCAGACCACTTGAGCGCTACTCAGAGTTGGTCCAGCAGCTCCCCGCTTCGGAAAATCACCACCATGCACACCCCGGTGGGATGCTCGATCACGGCTTAGAGATCGTTGCCTATGCCCTGAAAATTCGACAGTCCTACCTCCTGCCTATTGGTGCACCTCCAGAGTCCCAGTCAGCCCAAGCAGAAGCCTGGACCGCTGCTGCGGCCTATGGAGCTCTGCTGCACGACATAGGCAAGATCGCGGTCGACGTCCATGTTGAACTTCAGGGAGAAAGGACCTGGCACCCTTGGCACGGACCAATAAAGCGCCCTTACCGCTTCCGCTACGTGAAAGGGCGTAACTATCAATTACACGGCGCGGCCGCAGCCCTCATCTACGCCCAAGTCTTGACCCCTGACATTCTGGATTGGCTCAGCGGATTCCCTGAAGTGTGGTCGCAGTTGATTTTTATCTTGGCCGGTCAGTATGAGAACGCCGGCATCCTGGGTGAAATCGTGGTACAGGCCGACCAAGCGTCAGTCGCTCTAGAGCTGGGCGGCAATCCGTCCCGAGCTTTGGCAGCGCCGAAGCAGTCCCTGCAACGGCAACTGGCCGATGGTTTGCGCTACCTGGTCCGTGACAAGTTCAAACTGAACCAGCCAGACGGCCCCTCGGATGGATGGTTGGCACAGGATGCGCTATGGCTGGTGAGTAAGCCGATCGCGGATCAGCTTCGAGCCTATTTACTGACACAAGGGGTCGATGGAGTACCGAGCTCAAACGCCCCCTTTTTCAACATGCTGCAGGATCAGGGGGTGATCCAGACGAATGCACAGGACAAGGCTATTTGGAAAGCCACCATCGACAACGGTAATGGTTGGAAAAACACTTTTACCCTTCTCAAGCTCTCGCCGGCACTAATCTGGAATGATCCGAGTGAACGCCCACCGGTATACGCCGGGACACTTGAGGTCGAAACCGGTAATCCCGTGGATAGTACCGTCGAAAACTCACGAGTTCTCACGACTCAGGTTGTCACAGCCCCTCCCGCATTTGTTTCGACCCCGTCCCTCACGACGGAAAAAATCCCCCCCGACACACCTGGTAATCCTGCGGAGATTGCTGCGCTGATGGATCTGCTTGATAACATCACATCGCCACTACAGACAGAAATCGACCCAGAAGCCAAAACCTCGGTGGCAGAGCGCGCGCCTTCTGGACAGGAAGACGCCCAGGCAGCAATAGCTTCAAGCACAGAGAGTTTACCGGCAGTCGCGGCCGACACGGACGTTTCGATACAGAGGACAAACAGCGAGCTGGGTCAGGGATTTGTTGAATGGCTTAGGAATGGCCTCGTCTCCCGTCGAATCATTATCAATGACACCAAGGCTTTGGTGCATACCGTATCGGGGACTGCAATGCTTGTTACACCTGGAATCTTCAAGCGCTACGTACAGGAGTTCCCTGCCATTGAAGTGCAGGCAAAATCTCAGAAAATTAACGCCTGGCAATTGGTGCAGCGAAGCTTTGAAAAGCAGAAGTTGCATAGAAAAACCGAGAAAAGCCTCAACATCTGGACGTGCAAGGTCACAGGTCCCAGAACGACAAAGCAGCTCAGGGGATATCTGTTAAAAGACCCACTCACGGTATTTGCCGAAGTACCTTACGACAACGCAAGCCTGAGCCTGGTGACCGGAGCAAAGGAGGGTGTTGAATGAGCACACCTCTAGCCCTCACCAAGGACTACATCTTTACTCACGACTTAAGAGATGCCACCGCGAAGATCTACTTTGCGGCCACAAGAGCGTTGACCAGACACTTTGGAGAAGAAATTTCACTTGAATCCATAGATCACCGTTCGATCCTAGGATGGCGTCGGAAAGAGCTGGAGCGTGGTCTGGCAAAACAGAGCTGGAACACCTATTCAAACCATCTCCGGACTGTATGGGGGTATGCCATTGAACAGGGAACGCTTCTACACACGTCCATAAACCCGTTCAAAAAAACCACTGTCATCCCACCTAAACGCCCCAGTAAAACCGTCGCACGTGATGCAATCAAACGAGCACGGGATTGGCTCAAATCCATGGTGGCGGAGGAGTGTTATTCAAAGAAACGTAGCGTCATTACACCGGCCTGGTTCTGGCTCGCCGTTTTCGAAATGTTTTACTACACCGGTATCCGGCTGAATGCCCTATTGACACTTCGATACGGAGATGTGGACTGGGACAACAGAATTATCAAAGTCCAGGCTGACACAGAGAAAACTCACCGCGAGTTCTCAATACCCATCATGCCAGGCCTGGAACCCCATATTTTGAAACTGCTCGAGGCAGCAAAGGAAATTGGATTTGCACCGGACGACCAGCTTTTTAACGTGAATCGCTTTTCCAGACATTATCGCTCAACGGTTATGAACATCGACCAGATTGAGGGCATGTATCGCAAGCTGACTCGAGAAGTCGGAATTCGCATGACCCCGCATAGGTTCAGACATACCCTCGCAACGGATCTCATGAGACAGCCAGAGCGAAATATCCACCTAACCAAGAGCCTGCTGAACCATTCAAATATCGCCACCACGCTCAGCTATATCGAGGTGGATTACGATCACATGCGAGCAGTGCTGCATGAGCGAAGCCTTTCACAGGGTGCGATAGCATTTGAGAGACGGGTCGACGAGCATATGCCTGTGCCGGTGGCTCAGCCGCTTCCCGTCCTGCCCGAACCAGTTGCTTTGCCTCAGCCAGATGTATGCATGGAGCCGATGGTGTTCGAGGCAGACGAAGTTAGGGGCAAAGAGTGCTCCTCACACATTCCGACTCCCTCGGAGTCAAAGCTGCTAACACACGTCACCAGCATAACCTCGGAACGCTTCACTCTGGAGCAGGCAATTCTTCCGGTCGGAACTGGATTGAGTCACGAGCTGACTTGGGATGGACCAGGAACGTGGTGGGAAGAACTCGGCATCCCCCCCGCCTCCTCAGGAGATGAGGTGTCCGAAAGCTCGCTACTGTTGACGTTGATGATCAACAGGGTTGGCATCAAGTCTTATAGCTGGAGCTGAAACAGCCCCTGATTGTTCGACCGCTGGGACAGGACTGTCGTAAGCAGCCCTCGTTGCTATCTGGATTGGGATGGAGCAGGCCTGATCTGGAGGGTAAGTTTCGCCCTCAAATCGACTTTTCAGCAATGAATTCCAGCGTTAGCTGAGTTACTTTCGTTGACAAAACGGAGCAGGCTCGCTCCGGCCTTCGCCCTATTCCATATTGACATCACGACGACTCGAAACTAATGTTCGATCCAGACGGCTGCATGTCTGTACGTTGGTGATAGCTCTACCCACCCTCCAGACCCGCACCCCCACTGTATTGCAGGCAAAAAAAAACCCGAAAATCCTCACTTACGTGGGCCTTTCGGATTTTCTGAACTGCTATAAAAATGGTGGGTCGTGTGGGATTCGAACCTACGACCAATTGGTTAAAAGCCAACTGCTCTACCAACTGAGCTAACGACCCGCTGTGTGGTGGCGCGTATAATACTGATTTTTAAGGACTATTCAACACCTAATTTGAAATAAATCAAAAATAAGGCGTTGGGTCGCTGATTCCGGCCGCCGCAAAGCCTTCTGCACGCAGTCGGCAGCTGTCGCACTTGCCGCACGCACGGCCGTTATCGTCAGCCTGATAGCAGGAAACGGTCAGCCCATAATTGACGCCCAGCTTCACGCCTGCCTCAACGATTTGCGCCTTGCTCAGGTTTTGCAGGGGTGCCTGGATACGGAAGCCATTACCCTCTACTCCGGCCTTGGTCGCCAGATTGGCCATACGTTCGAAGGACTCGATGAACTCGGGGCGGCAGTCCGGGTAACCGGAGTAATCCACCGCATTCACGCCAATGAAGATGTCGCGCGCACCGAGCACTTCAGCCCAGCCCAACGCCAGCGACAGGAATACCGTGTTTCGCGCCGGCACGTAAGTCACTGGAATGCCCTCCCCCAGTTCCTCCGGAATGTCGATGCTGCTGTCGGTCAGCGCCGAGCCGCCCATGCCGTTCAGGTTGAGACCGATCACCTTGTGCTCGACCACACCGAGGTCACGGGCAACGCGTGCGGCGGCATGCAGCTCTGCCTGAGAGCGCTGACCGTAATCAAAGCTCATGGTGTAGCAGCTGTAGCCTTCGGCGCGAGCCATGGCCACGACAGTTGCCGAGTCCAGCCCGCCAGACAGCAGGATGACTGCACGTTTTTCCGCAGTGTTCAGTTGTTCCGTCATTTCAGCGCCCCGGCTCGTCATTCCAAAGATATTTATGCAGCTGCAATTGCAGACGCACTGGCAGGTTGTCCGCCACCACCCAATCCGCCAGGTCCCGAGCATTCAGGTCGTGGTGGCTTGGCGAGAACAGGACTTCGCCGGCGCGCCGGTCAAGACCGTACTGGATCAGCTTGGACACGGCCCAGTCATAGTCTTCCCGCGAACAGATGACAAACTTCACCTGATCGTTAGGCGTGAGCAGCTCGATATTTTCGTACCGATTGCGGTGTGCTTCCTTTGAACCCGGGGTTTTCAGGTCGACAACACGACTGACCCGGGAATCTACTGCCGAGATGTCGAGCGCACCACTGGTTTCCAGTGACACTTCGTAACCGGCGTCGCACAACTGCTTGAGCAATGGGATGGCGTTAGGTTGTGCCAATGGCTCTCCACCGGTGACACACACATAACGCGGGCGGAAACCGGCCACTTGCTCGAGGATGTCGTCGAGCGGGCGAACGGTGCCGCCCGTGAACGCGTAGGCGCTGTCGCAGTATTGGCAACGCAAAGGGCAACCGGTCAGGCGCACAAATACTGTGGGCAGCCCGGCAGTTCGCGTTTCACCCTGCAACGAGTAAAAAACTTCGGTAATTCTCAATGTGTCTTGCATAGTCGCCACGGGCATAACAGCTAAACAGGCTGTCCGCCTCCGTCAGGCACTTCAAGGAACCCCGCCACCGCGCAGATCCCAAAAAGCGTGTTTCATAAAAAGGGCGTGAATTCTAACGAAAAAACCCGCGACAAGCGCGGGTTTCTTCGAAACGGGTCAAGCCGCCCTTACATTTTTTGCAGATCACGCTGCGCCAGCTGAGCGGCGGAAGTGCCCGGATACTGCGACACAACCTGCTGCAGAATGCCTTTGACCTTGTCAGTGTGACCGAGGCGGCGCTCTACATCAGCCAGCTTGTACAACGAATCAGGCACTTTGGCGTGCTTTGGGTACAGCTGTGAAACCTTGGCAAACGCCTGCCCTGCACCTTGCAGATCGCCTTTGGCCAGGTTCACTTCGCCCAACCAGTACTGGGCATTGCCCGCGTATTGACTGTTCGGGTATTTACGCAGGAAAGCGGCAAAAGCCTGGCTGGCCTTGTCGAAATCCTTGGCTTTGATCAGGTCGAAGGCTGCGTCGTAATACAGCTTTTCCTTCGCCGGATCCGCCGGTTCGCCACCCGCGGCAGGTGCTTGAGCGGCAGCCGCTCCTGCACTTGCGCCAGCAGCTGCTGCACCAGGGGCATTCAAATCGCCACCAGTGGAAGAATTCTCAGGAGTCGCGGCAGGTGCAACGCCGGTTCCTATGCGCCGATCAAGATCCTGATATCGCTCCAGGTTCTCTTGCTTCATGCGCGCTACATCATTTTGCAGTTCTTCGATCACACCCTGTTGGCGCGAGATCTGGTCCTGCATTTGTTGCAGTTGGTTGAACAACTGACCCTGTGCCGAGACAGGGGTCGAAACCCCTCCCCCGGCATAGGCGCCGTTCGTACCGTAACCCGCAGGCGGATAACTACTCCCGCTGTTAGAACCGGAGTTGTTATCGACCACAGGAACCGCAGCCCACACCGCAAGCGGTGCGAGACTGAGAGCCAAGACAGTTACAGCACGACGGCACGTTCGCATGACGAATTACTTACGCAGTTCGACGCGACGGTTTTGAGCCCAGGACTGCTCGTCGTTGCCGGTAGCAACTGGACGCTCTTCGCCGTAGGAAACCAGTTCCAGCTGAGCTGGGGAAACGCCTTGCAGTACCAGGTAGCGTTGAACGGCTTTCGCACGACGCTCGCCCAGTGCCATGTTGTACTCACGAGTACCACGTTCGTCGGTGTTGCCTTCCAGAACAACGCGAGCGCCGTTTGCTTTCAGGTCTTTGGCGTGAACGTCCAGAGCGCGCATGGCTTCTGGCTTCAGGTCCGAGCTGTCGTATTCGAAGTAGAAGGTGGTGATTGCGCGCAGAGCAGCTTCTTCGCTCAGGGAACCGTCAACGGCACCAGTGTTTGCGCCGTAACCAGCGTTTGGATCAACAGCGCCTTCACCGGCGTTGTCGCCGCCTTTGGACGAGCAACCTACAGCTACAGCCATGGCCAGAGCCAGCGCAGCAAATTTACCAAACTTCAGCATTTCCATCGTGAAACTCCTAATGAACCCCAGTGTGTTAAGTAAAACGTGTAGCGCCGCGTCAGTTCAGGTAAGGGGACCAGGAAGGTTCTCGAACTTCGCCTTGAGCGGTAGGAAGCGGGAGCCTTACGCGTCCATTAATGGACACGAGCATCAAGACTCCCCGGCCCTGCTGGCGGGTGGCGTAGATTACCATGGTGCCGTTGGGCGCGACAGTAGGCGACTCGTCCAGAGTGCTATCAGTGAGGATCTTTACACTACCTCGCTGCAAATCCTGGGCCGCCACCTTGAAATTGGTGAAGCCATCCTGGCGGTGAATCATCACCAGGGTCTTTTCATCAGCCGACAGTTTAGGGTTGGCGTTGTAGTTACCAACGAAGGTCACACGTTCCGCACCGCCACCACTGACGCTGGTTTTGTAGATCTGCGGCTTGCCGCCACGGTCGGAGGTGAAGTAGATGGTTGATCCATCTTTACCCCAGAAGGGTTCGGTGTTGATGCCAGGACCGTTGGTGACACGAGAGATCTGACGCGAACCCAGGTTCATCACATAAATGTCCGGGTTGCCGTCCTTGGACAGGACGAATGCCAGGCGATTGCCATCCGGCGACCAGGCTGGCGCGCCATTCAGGCCTTCGAAGTTGGTGATCTGCTCGCGGCGACCGGTGTCGATGTTCTGCATGAAGATGCGCGGACGCTTCTGTTCGAACGACACATAGGCGATGCGCTTGCCATCCGGTGCAAAACGCGGCGACAGGATCGGCTCGCGCGATTGCAGCAGGGTCACGGCGCGGGCACCGTCATAGTCCGAACGTTGCAGCGTGTAGCGCGTGTTCTTCTCGGAGAAACGCTCGGCAGTCACGTACAACAGACGCGTCGAGAACGCACCTTTGATACCGGTGAGTTTTTCGAACGACTGGTCGGAGATGTAATGCGCCATGTCGCGCAGTTGATCAACGCTGCCCGACACGCTGCCGGTCAGCACTTGCTGCTCGGTGGCGACGTTGAACAGCGCGTACTGAACCTGCAAGCGACCGCCTGCTGGCACGATACTGCCGACCATGATGTATTGGGCGCCAACCGCTTTCCAGTCACGGTAAATGATTTCGCTGGCCTGGCTCGGCTGGCTGATCATGTTCTGCTTTGGAATCGGCGCGTAGTAACCCGAATTGCGCAGGTCGTTACCGATGATTTCAGCCATGTCGTCCGGCAGCACGCTGCCGCCCTGGAAACCGAATGGCACGACGGCAATTGGAGTGGCCTGGGAGCTGCCACTGCTGACCAGGATATTTTTTTCATCTGCCGTGGCCAGTCCTGCAAAGCAGAACATGACTACAAGCAGTCCTCGAAGAAGGTTTCTCACAAGGCTAGATCCTCAGGTGTGAATGTCATCTTGAATGAACGATAGGGTGCGAAATCAGCTGGCTTCAGACCCTGCATTTCGGTCAAACGACCAATATTTTTTACCGCCGCCACTGCTGAACTGTCGAACGGCACATCACCACTGGAATGAGCAACCGATACGCCGGAGATCGTTCCGTCAGGCAGCATGTTGATTTGCAGAATCACTTTCATGCCCTTGCGGGCCGACGGTGGCTGCGCCCAACCTTCAGAAGCGCGCGAACGAATCAGATCATCGAAGTTGCCCGCGGTCTCATCACCCTGCTCATCCGCCAACGCCTGTTGACGCTCCGGCTTGTCGGACAGCAAATCAGCCAAGGCCTGCGCCTTTTTGTCTTCAACCGATTTACGTGCAGCATCCTGCGACTTCTTCTTCGCAGCATCGGCAGCAGCTTTCTTCTTCGCGTCTTCGGCGACTTTCTTCTTCGCCTCTTCAGCTTCAGCTTTCTTCTTGGCGTCTTCGGCGGCTTTCTTCTTCGCGTCTTCGACGATCTTCTTCTTCGCTTCTTCAGCGGCCGCTTTCTTGGCCTCTTCTTCAGCGGCTTTCTTGGCTTCTTCTTCCGCTTTCTTCTTGGCTATATCAGCCAATTGTTTCTCTTCTGCCTTCTTGGCTTCGGCGGTCTTCTTCGCTTCATCGGCTTTTTTGGCTTCATCAGCCTTTTTTGCCTCATCCGCTTTCTTCGACTCGTCGGCCTTCTTGGCTTCCTCGGCCTTTTGAGCCGCTTCTTCTTTCTTTTGTTCCGCAGCCTTCACCGCTTCCTGCTCGACCTTTTTCTGTTCCATCTGTTCGACTTCGGTTTGACGCGCAGCAGATTTCTGCGCTTCACCCGCAATCTTCTGATTGGTCTGGGTGGTCGCCCGACTTTTCGATTTCAGCTGGTACAGGGTCGCCTGGACAATCGGCTTGGCCGGCGGCAACTCAGGCGTCATGGCAAAACTGACAAACAGCATGCCGAACACCAGCACGTGCAAGCCAATCGCCCAGACACTAGGCCAGAAGTAGCTTTCCGAGGCTGTTGGCTCTCGTTGTTGCTGCATCAGGGCGCCTCGGTAATCAAGCCAACGTTACCGACTCCGGCCTTCTGCAACCCGCCCATGGCGCCCATGACCGAACCGTAATCAACGGTCTTGTCGCCACGGATGAACACCTGAGTACGCTTGCCACCTTCAGTCCCGGCACGAATGATCTTGGTCACCGCGTCAGTCATCTGCGGCAAGGTCATGGCCTTGTCCTGCTGCTTTTCGGTGTCGACTTCACTGCCAAGGTTCCAGTAGTAGGTCTTGTCAGCCTTGATCGAAATGGTCAGGACCTGAGTGTTGTTGTCCTGCGGCAAGGCTTCGCTGGAAACCTTGGGCAGATCAACTTTCACGCCCTGATTGAGCATCGGCGCGGTCACCATGAAGATGACCAGCAGTACCAGCATCACGTCGATGTAAGGCACTACGTTCATCTCGGCAACCGGCTTGCGCTTTTTGCGAGCTCGAGCGATTAAAGCCATTGGAAATTACCTGCTTATTCTTCGCTGGTGTGCACTTTGCGGTGCAGGATCGCCTGGAATTCATCGGCGAAGGTGTAGTAACGGCTCAGCAAGGTTTCGCTGCGAGCAGAGAAGCGGTTGTAAGCAATAACGGCCGGGATGGCAGCGAACAGACCGATCGCGGTGGCGATCAGTGCTTCGGCGATGCCGGGAGCCACAGTGGCCAGGGTCGCTTGCTGGGCAGTGGCCAGGCCACGGAAGGAGTTCATGATGCCCCAGACCGTACCGAACAGACCGATGTACGGGCTCACGGAGCCCACGGTGGCGAGGAATGGCAGGCTCTGCTCGAGCTTCTCTTCTTCGCGGGAGATGGCAACGCGCATGGCACGGGCCACGCCTTCCATGACCGCTTCCGGGTCAACGCCTGGCTGCTGGCGCAGACGGGAGAATTCCTTGAAACCGGCACGGAAAATCTGCTCGACGCCCGAATCCGGATCAGGGTTGCTGCCGGCCTGACGGTAGAGTTTGGACAGGTCGATACCGGACCAGAAGCGCTCTTCAAAGCTCTCCAGGGCACGTCGGCCGGCACGAATCAAATTGCTGCGCTGAAAAATCATGATCCATGAGGTCACCGATGCGGCTACCAGGATCAGCATTACCAGTTGCACCACAATACTGGCATTGCTGACCAGGCTCCACATGGAGGAATGGTCGACGACGTTAGCTTCCACGCTTTATCTCCTGCTTTGAGTGTGTACCCGCGCCGCTCACGTCGGCAAAGGCCGCACGTAGAGCTTCGGGAATGGCCCGGGGTTTTAAACTGTCAGTGCGCACACAGGCCACCAAAAACTGCCCTTCGCAGAGCAGCACATTATCCGTTGCCCGCCTGACCTGCTGCTTGAAACGCAGGCTGACCCGGTTCAATTCGATTACTTCAGCGCTTACCAGAAGCTCGTCGTCCAGTCGCGCCGGCGCGTGGTAACGCGCTTCGCTGGAGTGCACGACAAACAACAGGTCCTCCCCTGCCAGCGCCGATTGGGCAAAGCCCAGATCCCGGAGCCGCTCGGTTCGAGCCCGTTCCATAAACTTGAGGTAATTGACGTAATACACGATGCCGCCCGCATCGGTGTCCTCGTAATAAACGCGACAACGATGTGTGAACGGCTCAAGCCCGTTTTGCGCGCGCATACTCTAGTGCTTACTCCTCAGGTTGCCAATCCGGCCAGGCAACTGTTTTTCATTGATCTGCGGGCTTTTTCGCAAAAGCACGGTCCTCGGACCGCACAAAAGCCGAATATATCAGCGCGCAAAAATTATTAATCGTCCACGGCATCAAGAAACTCGTCTACCACGGGCATTTCGCCCAATCGTGACGGAATATTTAAGCCAAAGTGCAAATACGCATGCCGGGTCACCACTCGCCCCCGCGGGGTACGCATGATGTAGCCCTGCTGGATCAGGTAGGGCTCCAGCACGTCTTCAATGGTGTGACGTTCTTCGCTGATGGCGGCGGCCAGACTGTCCACCCCGACCGGTCCGCCGTCGAACTTCTCGATCATGGTCAACAGCAGGCGTCGGTCCTGATGATCGAAACCGCGTTCGTCGACATCCAGCAGGTTCAACGCGAGGTCAGCAATCGGCTTGGTGATGTGGCCCTTGGCGCGCACCTCGGCGAAATCGCGCACCCGTCGCAATAACCGGTTGGCGATCCGCGGCGTACCGCGGGCACGCCGGGCGATTTCGAAGGCGCCTTCCGGGTCAAGCGGCAAACCAAGGATACTCGCCGAACGGCTGACAATCGTTGCCAGATCCGCAGTGTTGTAGAACTCGAGGCGCTGGACGATCCCGAAGCGGTCGCGCAACGGGTTGGTCAGCATGCCAGCACGGGTCGTTGCCCCCACAAGGGTAAACGGCGGCAGATCCAGTTTGATCGAACGCGCGGCCGGTCCTTCACCGATCATGATGTCGAGCTGGAAATCTTCCATGGCCGGGTACAGCACTTCTTCGACAATCGGCGACAAGCGATGGATTTCGTCGATGAACAGCACATCGTGAGGTTCAAGATTGGTCAAAAGCGCCGCCAGGTCACCCGGGCGCTCCAGCACGGGACCCGATGTGCTCTTGATCGACACCCCCATTTCCTGGGCGATGATGTTCGCCAAGGTGGTTTTCCCCAGACCCGGCGGACCGAAGATCAATGTGTGATCCAGCGACTCATTACGTCCACGGGCGGCCTGGATGAACAACTCCATTTGCTCGCGAACGGTCGGCTGGCCAATGTACTCGGCCAGGCTGACGGGACGAATCGCCCGGTCCTGGACTTCCTCGCGGTCGCGGGGACCCGGCGTGGCGGTAATCAGACGATCAGCTTCAATCACTTAAATCATTCCCTTCAGGGCACGACGAATCAGGTCTTCACTGCTCAAGCCTTTCTCCTTGATCGCGGAAATCGCCTTGCTGGCCTCCTGCGGCTTGTAGCCCAGGGAGATCAGCGCGCTGACCGCGTCATTTTCGGCGGTGACGACCGGCGCCGGAGCGTCTGGCCCGCCCGGCTGGTTGGGCACCAGCGCGAACATGGCCGGAACGGTTTCCCAGGCCTTGAATCGGTCCTTGAGCTCAACCAGCAAACGCTCGGCCGTCTTCTTGCCCACCCCCGGCACCTTGGTCAATGCCGAGGTGTCCTGAGACTGCACGCAACGGACCAGTTCATCGACTTCCAGGCTGGACATCAAGGCCAGCGCCAATTTCGGCCCTACCCCATTAAGACGGATCAACTCGCGGAAAAAGTCTCGCTCACGCTTGCCAAAGAAACCATAGAGTAACTGCGCGTCTTCGCGTACGACCAAGTGGGTGTGCAAGGTCAGCGGTTCACCGACCGACGGCAAGCGATACAGCGTGGTCATGGGCACTTCCAGCTCATACCCCAGACCGTTTACATCCAGAATCAGGTGCGGCGGCTGTTTTTCAGCCAGTGTGCCGCGCAAGCGTCCAATCACGTTACAGATCCTTGAGCGTTGGCCAGATCAATGCCTGGCGACCGACAGAGCAAGGGTTCGCATCGACAACACAGACACGAAAGCCCCCATTCCATAAAAAATGATTGCTGATGCTATCAGAGACGCAGGCGCCCGCCACGACTGCGTGCCGTCCCCAAGCCATGGGGCAACAGACTGGAACGGGTGTGCGCATGGCAAATGGCAATGGCCAGGGCATCAGAGGCGTCGATTTGCGGCTTGCTGGTCAATTTCAGCATGTGCATGACCATCATTTGCACCTGTTCTTTATTCGCCGCACCGGTGCCGGTCACTGCCTGCTTGACCTGAGTTGCAGTGTACTCAGCGATTTCCAGGCTTTCTTCGGCACCGGCAACGATGGCCGCACCGCGCGCCTGACCCAGTTTCAGCGCAGAGTCGGCATTGCGCGCCATGAACACTTTTTCGATGCCCATGGTGACCGGGCCGTATGTCTGGATGATTTCACGCACACCGCGATAAACGATTTGCAGACGCTCATGCAATTCTCCCGAGCCGGTACGAATGCAGCCCGATGCCACATACACACAGCCACGCCCGGTATCGCGCACCACGCCATAACCGGTAATACGCGAACCGGGGTCAATCCCAAGAATTAAAGTCATAACGCCTGCGGGTTAGGTAAGAGCACTTCTATACAGCAAATACCAAAAGTGAGAGCTGACTCCCACCTTTGATCTTAGTCACCCTCAACCGAGTTGTGCGGCTACCGATTCCGGAATGTCCGCGTTGGAATAGACGTTCTGCACGTCATCCAGGTCTTCCAGCATGTCGATCAGCTTGAGCACCTTCTCGGCGCCTTCCAGGTCCAGTTCGGCGCTGGTGGTCGGCAGCATGACGATTTCAGCGTCGTCGCCCTTGAACCCGGCCGCTTCCAGCGCATTACGCACGGAATAGAACCCGGCGAAGGAGGTGAACACATCAATGGAACCGTCATCGTGGGTGACCACGTCATCGGCATCCGCTTCCATCGCCGCTTCGATCAGCGCGTCTTCATCAACGCCTGACGCGAAGGAAATCTGCCCTTTGCGCTCGAACAGATAAGCCACGGAACCGTCGGTACCGAGGTTGCCGCCGCATTTGCTGAAAGCATGGCGAACAGCGGCCGCGGTGCGATTACGGTTGTCGGTCATGCACTCGACCATCACCGCCACGCCGCCCGGGCCGTAACCTTCGTAGCTCAGTTCGACCATGTCGTCGGTGTCGGCAGCGCCGGCACCGCGCGCAACGGCACGATCAATGATGTCGCGGCTCATGTTCGCGCCAAGGGCCTTGTCCAGCGCCAGACGCAGGCGCGGGTTGGAGCCCGGATCACCGCCACCCTGACGGGCAGCAACGGTCAGTTCACGAATCCACTTGGTGAAAATCTTGCCCTTCTTGGCATCCTGACGTTCTTTGCGGTGCTTGATGTTCGCCCACTTGGAATGACCCGCCATAACTCGCTCCGAATTCTCTTTGAAACATTGCCCGCCTCACTCAGTGTCGGCCAGCAACCCAAAAATCTCGACCTAAAGAAAAGGCGCACCCAAAAGGATGCGCCTTTATGGTCAGCCTTACTCAGCCTTTGGCGTTTCGCGCAGACGAATGTGCAGTTCGCGCAATGCCTTGGCATCCACCTGACCCGGTGCCTGAGTCATGACGTCCGCCGCGCTCTGGGTTTTCGGGAAGGCGATCACTTCACGGATCGACTGGGCGCCAGTCATCAGCATGACCAGACGGTCCAGACCGAAGGCCAGGCCACCGTGTGGCGGCGCGCCGTACTTCAGGGCGTCGAGCAGGAAGCCGAATTTCTCTTCCTGTTCCGCTTCGTTGATGCCCAGCAGACGGAATACGGTCTGCTGCATTTCCTTGCGGTGGATACGGATCGAACCGCCACCGAGCTCGGTGCCGTTCAATACCATGTCGTAGGCACGGGACAAAGCGGTCGCCGGGTTGGCTGCCAGTTCTTCCGGGGTGCACTTCGGCGCGGTGAACGGGTGGTGCAAGGCGGTGAAGCTGCCGTCATCGTTCTCTTCAAACATCGGGAAGTCGACGACCCACATTGGTGCCCACTTGCAGGTCAGCAGGTTCAGATCGTTACCGACCTTGATCCGCAGCGCGCCCAAGGCTTCGCTGACGATCTTGGCCTTGTCGGCGCCGAAGAACACGATGTCGCCGTCGACCGCGCCAACGCGATCAAGGATCACATTGAGGTTGGCTTCAGGGATGTTCTTGACGATTGGCGATTGCAGACCTTCAACGCCTTTGGCGCGCTCGTTGACCTTGATGTACGCCAGGCCCTTGGCACCGTAGATGCCAACGAACTTGGTGTAATCGTCGATCTGCTTACGTGGCATGCTCGCCGCGCCTGGAACGCGCAATGCGGCAATACGGCATTTCGGGTCGTTGGCCGGACCGCTGAACACCTTGAAGTCGACTTCTTTCAGCTGATCTTCAACGTCAACCAGTTCCAGCGGGTTACGCAGGTCCGGCTTGTCGGAACCGTAACGACGCATGGCTTCTGCGAAGGTCATGTGCGGGAAGTCACCGAATTCCAGGTCCAGCACTTCCTTGAACAGGTTGCGGATCATTTTTTCGGTGATGCCCATGATCTCGTTTTCATCGAGGAAGCTGGTCTCGATGTCGATCTGGGTGAATTCCGGCTGACGATCAGCCCGCAGGTCTTCGTCGCGGAAGCACTTGGCGATCTGGTAGTAACGGTCGAAGCCAGCCACCATCAGCAATTGCTTGAACAGCTGTGGCGATTGCGGCAAGGCGAAGAAAGAACCGGCGTGAGTACGGCTCGGCACCAGGTAGTCGCGAGCACCTTCAGGGGTCGCGCGGGTCAGGATCGGCGTCTCGACGTCGAGGAAGCCGTTCTCGTCCAGGAAACGACGGATGCTGGTGGTCATGCGCGAACGCAGACGCAGCTTCTCGGCCATTTCCGGGCGACGCAAGTCAAGGAAGCGATAGCGCAGGCGGGTTTCTTCGCCGACATCGGAGAACTCGTTCAGCGGGAACGGCGGGGTTTCCGATTCGTTCAGCACTTCCAGTTCGTAACCGAGGACTTCGATCATGCCCGACGCCATGTTGGCGTTGGTCGCACCGGCCGGACGCAGGCGTACCTTGCCGGTGATCTTGACGACGTACTCGCTGCGCACGCGATCGGCGGCGGCGAAGGATTCAGCACGGTCCGGGTCGAACACCACCTGGGCCAGACCGTCACGATCACGGATATCGAGGAAAATCACCCCACCGTGGTCACGGCGACGGTGAACCCAACCGCAAAGAGTAATTTCCTGGCCTTCCAGGCTTTCGTTCAGTTGGCCGCAATAATGGCTGCGCATCATGGTAGTGGTTTCGCTTCTCGTAATTCGAAATTCGGTCAGAGCCCTGCCCATCCTGCCCTTTATAAAGGTGCCCGATGATGCAAGCGCTCGCACGTATGGTTCAACTCAGGCCCTAGACCCTAGTCAGCTTTGTCGCCGCCGGCCAGGTTCTTCTTCGAGCCGGTCTTGAAATCGGTTTCGTACCAACCGGTGCCGCTGAGGCGGAACCCTGGCATGGACAGCATCTTTTTCAGCTCTGGCGCCTGACAGGCAGGGCAGTCGACCAGCGGTGCTGCGCTGATCTTTTGAATGGCTTCCAACTGATGACCACAGGAAGCACATTGATAGTCGTACATCGGCATGGGGGTTGTCTCGGCGATCAGATTGCTACCGCACACGCTGGGTTTTGCGGCAAAGAGCGGGATTATATCCATTAAACGCAGCCTGTGCAGCCGTAAGACTGCACAGACTGACACTCAGTCCCTTGCGCCGCGGCGGCTAAGGTGTCGCAACGCAGCCCCTTTCCTTCAAGCTGCGCACGACGCAGACAACCCGCACCAGCCCGGTGAAGTTCTTGACCCCGCCGTGACGTAAATGCACTTCGCGGTCCACATGGGACAACAGTGCGCTGACCGAACAGCGGTTAACCTTGGCCATATCGCCCAAAATATCCCAATAGACCTGCTCAAGCCGCAAGCAGGTCGCCAAACCATTCAAACGCACCGAACGGGATAACGGCCGGGCCAGCCCCATATCAAATTCACTGACGAAAGGATCAACCCTGATCTCCCTAGCCTCGCCAGACCTGTCTTCATAAACCATATTGCTGACACTCCTTTGTCATCCTTGCCTTCTATAAGGGCCACTTCTTTGTGTTGCCCTATAAAAGCGCAGGCGCAACGGTATATCCAGATGACTTTATGACCATCGACGTAGGATAAGCCAACAGCTGAATGGGGATGATGGAGAGCGTCCTAGGCCGGCCAATGTCCTACAGGATCAGACGCGTTTTACCGCGCGCAAATGAGATTTGCGGAAGCAAGACGGCAGAGATTGAATAAATCGACCTTCCGGGCACCGCCGGACTGCCTGATTTGAGTAGCTGCAGGCTTTGCTGTTAAATAGACAACGTGTCGCGACCGCCTATTTTTCGGGGGCTGCGCATAGGCTGATACCGAATACGTGCCCAACGCCTCTTATTGTTCCGAAGCGAACCGTATTCCATCAGCTCTTCCTTGTGATCCGTCTTAACGTGAGTTAATCAAAATGTTGAAAATCGTCCACCTGCTAACGGGCGCAGCGGCCCTGCTGCTGTCCTTTATCCCCAGCCTGCGAGCTGAAGCGGTCCCTTACCTGCAACAACCCGATGCACTGTACCTGGCCTTTTTCGGCCTGCTGAACCTCACCCTTGCTCCTGTTATCCCTTACTGGAACAAAGGCCCGCGTCACCAACTGCAAAACCTGGTCAGCGTTCTGCTGGTGCTGGCCGTTCTCCTGCAAATCCTGACGTTGCTCGCGCCGATGCCGGTCATCGCCGGTCAACCTGCCGTCCTGTTCAGCCTGGTCGCAGCCCTGGCCGCCGTATTACTGCACCTGGGTGTCAGCTTCTACAAATCGTCACCGGCCGCCGCCTCGCCAAGCTATGACATGAGCAACCGCGATACCGGCACCGTCAAGTGGTTCAACACCTCCAAAGGCTTCGGCTTTATTTCCCGCGATTCCGGCGATGATATTTTCGTGCATTTCCGGGCTATTCGCGGCGAAGGTCACCGCGTCCTGGTCGAAGGCCAGCGCGTGGAATTCTCTGTGATGAACCGTGACAAAGGCCTGCAAGCCGAAGACGTGATCGCCGCACTGCCGCGTCGCTGATTCAAAGGCAAAAAAAACCGCGAACAGCCTGGCTGTTCGCGGTTTTTTATTGGCTGCTTCTTTATCATAAAATTCAGTAATGCGGCGGCGGTGCTTCTTCTTCGAAGGTTTCGAACTGCCCGGCCATCTCCTCCTGCCGCTTGAGCAGTGCTGCCATTTGCAGCTGCAAGCGCTCAACAGCACGTTGCTGCGTCGCCAGCACATCACTCAATGACTGGATAGTGTCATCCTGAAACGCCAACTGGCTCTCCAGATCGGTAACGCGATCTTCCAGGCTCATGATTCAACCCTCCAGAAACGTAAAGTCTTCGGTTAATACCAAACTCAGACGCTCGCGAATCGCGGTGATCTGGTCTGCATCGTAGGGTTTGGCCGGCACCTTGCCCCAGACCGGAGCAGGCCAGGCAGCGTCTTCGCGTTTTCGCACGATCACATGCATGTGCAACTGACTGACAACATTACCCAGCGCCGCGATGTTCAACTTATCAGCGTCGAACGCATCCTTGAGCGTTTCCGCCAGCGCGGTCGTCTCCTGCCATAGCTGTTGTTGCTCCGCGACACCCAACTGAAATATCTCGCTGATATCGTCGCGACGAGGCACCAGGATGAACCAGGGATAATTCGAGTCATTGGACAACAGCAACCGACAGAGTGGGAAATCCCCGATCGGTAGCGTGTCTTGTTGAAGCCGTGGATCTAAAGCGAACACTGTGCGCACTCCCGCCTGGTTCTCATTTTTCAGCTTAGCGGCCCTCCTGAGGGACGGTGCGCCAAGCGACAGGACGGCAGCATACCTGCGAACGGCGCTCTCTTCACGACCCGACACGCGCCCCGCCATGAGACATTTTTCGCCAGAACGCACCATTACAGGACCAGCGACCCAGCCAAAACCGCCGAAATGACTGATTAACAACGAAGTGTTCGATTCAGACAAATAACAAAATTGTATGAATTCAGTACAGCGATTAAGATTTTTTGCACCAAAAGCGCACAGCTCGTCTACGCTGAGTCGGTCAGCATCCGCGATCTACTCACTTTTGGGGTGAACCGGTAACGTTTTTGGTTGTCATGCCACCGAACCGGAGGCTGATGCACGATGCAAACCCTGGCGTCAAGCCCGAACAAAACGTGCTTGAAACGCCCGGTTTTATGAGGTTTTTACACGTATAGACAGGCAGGCAGAAAAAAACAGCAACAGATTTCTGTTTTGTGCACGCTTGTTGCATTCACACCCACATCGCCTGGATGCTTCTGCTGGAAGTGGAGGCATCAAGGCAAATAAAAACAGCGGCAGGGTTGCCCGATGGAGATTCAAACGTTTCACCAAGGACTCTTTTTACCAATGTTCAAGCCCTGGAAAACAACGTTAAAGTTGCCGGCCCGCTTGCATTGAGGCTGTAAATTTGCGACATCTACCCAGCTGTTTGCGACAGGGTCGTAAAGAAGCAGAAAGGTTAGATACGCAAGTATCGCCAACATGGTCGGCGTGATATAAGTTTGCGCCGACACAAAAAGAAAGAGCCGCCCAGATAATAAATCAGGTGGGACGGCAGTACTCTTCTAAAACCAAAGGAGCAAATCACGATGCGCGTGATGAAGTGGAGCATGATCGCACTGGCAGTTGCAGCAGCAGCCAGTACTCAGTTGGCAGTAGCCGCACCTTTCGTAAGCGACCAGGCAGAAGCCAAAGGTTTTGTTGAAGACAGCAAGCTCGACTTGCTGGTTCGCAACTACTACTTCAACCGTAACAAGACCGATGGTGCCAACGACCAGCGTGACTGGACCCAAGGTATTCAGGGCATGTACAGCTCGGGCTACACCCAAGGTCTGATTGGTGTCGGCGTTGAAGCATGGGGCCAACTGGCAATCAAACTTGACGGTACCGACAAGTACGCCGGTTCGGGCAACCTGAGCCTTAACGATCAGGGCGAAAACAACGACAGCCAAGGCAAAGCCGGCGCTGCCGCCAAGTTCCGCATCTCCAAAACCGAGCTGAAAATCGGCGACATGCAGCCAAGCACCTCTCCGGTGTTCGCTGTTGGCGGTTCCCGTATCCTTCACCAAACTGCCAGCGGTATCCAACTGCAGAGCAGTGAAGTCAAAGACCTTGACCTCGAAGGCGGCCACTTCTACTCGGCGACCAGCCAGAACGCAAACGCCCGTGATGGCAGCCTGTGGGCTACCTACGCTGGCGTACAAGCCAACTCCATCGACTACTTCGGCGGCAAGTACGGCGTCAATGACAACCTGAGCTTCTCGCTCTACGGTGCCAAGCTCGAAGACGTCTGGAACCAGTACTACGCGAACGCGAACTACACCCTCCCACTGGGTGGCGATCAGTCGCTGAACTTCGACGGTAACTACTACAACACCAAGGACACCGGTAACGCTAAAGCAGGCGAAATCAGCAACAACGCCTACTCCCTGGCTGCTGCTTTCTCGTTCCTGAAAGCGCATACCCTGACCCTGGGCTTCCAGAAAGTGAACGGCGATACCCCGTTCGACTACATCGGTGTGGGTGACAACAACAAAGGCGGCGACTCGATCTTCCTCGCCAACTCCATCCAGTACTCTGACTTCAACGCCCCTGGCGAGAAGTCGGTACAAGCCCGTTACGACCTGAAAATGGCCGAATACGGCGTACCTGGTCTGAGCTTCATGACCCGTTACGTGAAAGGCTGGAACATCGACGGCACCAACACTCCAGCTGGCAGCGCTTACGCTGGTCTGTACGGCGACAACGGTAAGCACCACGAAACCAACCTGGAAGTTAAGTACGTAATTCAATCCGGTCCAGCTAAAGACCTGTCGTTCCGCATCCGTCAAGCATGGCACACCGCCAACGCTGCCGAAGGCGAAGGCGATATCCAAGAGTTCCGCCTGATCACCGACTACCCGCTCAACATTCTGTAATTGCAGAACGTTACTTTGCGGTAATAAAAAAAGGCCCATCTTCGGATGGGCCTTTTTTCGTGGGCGACAACAATGCATCAAAACGATCATATTCGTGAGAAACATGCCTGACCAAATAGTCAGACATGATCAAAAAACAATCACTGCACCGCAGATTCCTGAACCACGCGAATAACCCGCTGTGGAAACGGAATATCAATACCGGCGTTTTTCAAGCGATCACGGGACTGTTCGTTAAACATGAACATCACGTCCCAGTAATCCGCCGTCTTTACCCAGACCCGAAGCGAAAGAGTGATCGAACTGTCACCGAGCGTAGAAACTACTGCTTGTGGTGCCGGATCTGCCAATACGCGTGGATCTCTGGCCAGTTCCAACAACACTTCACGGGCCTTCTGCAAGTCCGCCTCGTAATCCACGCCTACATCGAACACTACTTTGCGGGTCGGTTGACGGTTGGTATTAGTGATGATCCCGTTCGACAAGTTACCGTTGGGAACGATGATGGTTTTGTTGTCTCCGGTACGCAGTACGGTGTGGAAGATCTGAATGCTGTCAACGGTACCGGCAACCCCTTGGGCTTCGATCCAGTCTCCGATGCGAAACGGGCGGAACAACAGGATCAACACGCCGCCGGCGAAATTTGCCAGGCTGCCTTGCAAAGCCAGACCGATGGCCAAGCCTGCAGCACCAATGGCCGCGACGAATGAGGTGGTTTCCACACCGATCATCGACGCCACACTGACAATCAGCAAAACCTTGAGAATGATGTTTGCCAGGCTGCTGATGAACCCTTGCAGTGCCAGGTCAGCGTTACGCAGAGCCAGCAGGCCACCGAGCTTTTGCGTCACTTTATTGATCAGCCACCAGCCCACGGCCAGAGTGATCACAGCCAGCAACACGCGGCTGCCGTATTCCATGATCATTGGAATCCAGGCTTGGGAAGCCTTGACCAGGTTGTCCACTTCAGCATTCAAATCCATCTAATTTCTCCTGATTTCCGGCACGCAAAAAAATAAACGGCAGAACGATCAACCCCGCAGGACTCAATCATTTCTGCCGTTGCTTGGGCCTCGGACGCCGAAAACGTCGAGTGGTTCCCGAGTTAAAGGTTAGTCGCGGAAGTTGTTGAACTGCAGCGGCATATCGAACGTCTTGGCACGCAGGGCCGCGATGGCTTCCTGCAAATCGTCACGCTTCTTGCCGGTAATGCGCACTTGCTCACCTTGAATGGCAGCCTGGACCTTGAGCTTGGCATCCTTGACGTGAGCAACGATTTTCTTCGCCAGTTCCTTGTCGATGCCTTCCTTAAGGACCGCTTCCTGCTTCATCAGCTTGCCCGATGCGTAAGCGTCCTTGACCTCAAGGCACTGCACGTCGATTTTGCGCTTGACCAAAGCCAGCTTGAGGATCTCGATCATCGCTTCGAGCTGGAAGTCGGCCTCGGCGGTCAGGTTGACGGTCAGGTCCTTTTCCTTGAACTCGAATGTGCCCTTGCCTTTCAGGTCATAACGACGATCGAGTTCCTTGACGGCGTTTTCGACCGCGTTGGTGACTTCGTGTTTGTCCAGTTCGGATACCACGTCGAACGACGGCATGTAATTTCTCCAATAAAAAGGCGCGCTCGATTGCAATGGCGCGCGCTTGGCTTGCGGTTAAAATCGGGCTCATTATAACGGGTCTTTTCCAACCGATAGTGCGAGCCTCACATGCCAGCCTCAAACCGAGCAAAAAGCTGATGTCGACCACTTGGCATGTATTGGGCGCCGGCAGCCTCGGCACGTTGTGGGCCACACGGCTGGCGCGGGCCGATTTACCGGTCAGGTTGATCGTTCGGGACGCGCAGCGCTTGCAGGCCTATCAAGCTGCAGGCGGTTTGACGCTGGTCGAGCACGGTGTAGCCAACACCTATGACATCCCCGGCGAAACACCGGACAGCCGCGAGCCCATCAGCCGCCTGCTCGTGGCCTGCAAGGCTTACGACGCCGAGAAAGCCGTCGCACAACTGGCGCCACGCCTGACACCCGACGCCGAACTGATCCTGTTGCAAAACGGCCTCGGCAGTCAGGACGCCGTGGCGGCGCAGGTGCCGCAAGCCCGTTGCGTGAGCGCATCGAGTACCGAAGGCGCGTTTCGCGATGGCGACTGGCGCGTGGTGTTCGCCGGCCACGGTTACACCTGGCTGGGGGACGCGAGCCATCCGGTAGCGCCGATCTGGCTGGAGGACCTGACGGCTGCGGGAATCCCCCATGAATGGAGCACCGACATCCTCACACGGCTGTGGCGAAAACTGGCACTCAACTGTGCGATCAATCCCCTGACGGTCCTTCACCACTGCCGCAATGGCGGATTGCGGGAGCATCAGTGCGAAGTCGCGACCCTCTGCGTTGAATTGACCGAGTTGCTGGAACGGTGCGGCCAGCCTGCAGCAGCAGAAAACCTGCAACAGGAAGTCGAGCGCGTGATCCAGGCCACGGCGGCCAATTACTCCTCGATGTACCAGGACGTCGCGAATCAGCGCCGGACCGAAATCACCTACCTGCTCGGCCATGTCTGCAAAGTCGCCGCGCGTCACCAACTCAACCTGCCCCACCTGCATCAATTGCAGCAACGGCTGATCGGCCATCTGCACAGCCTTGGATTGCCCAGCGACTGAGCAGCGGCTACGCTGGCCACGTGTTCCATTTAAGCGACGAACCTGATGCCATTGCGCCAGCGCCTTGAAAACCTCCCCGTCGGCCAGAAACTGCTGGCCGCCCTGCTGGTGCTGTTGATCACCATCCTGCTGGTCGCCAACCTGACGTTCATCAGCGCGGCGTACTACATCTCCCAGGAAAGCATGGCGCCCCAAGCCTTGCAGACCATTGGCCGACTGGTGTCCAACCCGAGCCTGGTGGCCGATGCCCTGAAGACGCCACAAAACGCCGAACGCCTGCTCAACGAACTCGACAGTTACTCCCCACTGCGTGCGGCCGCTATTTATGACGGCAAGGGCGAACGACTGGCGCAATTGCAGCATGGCGACAAGCTGAGTCTGCCGGGGCGCTATCAACACATCGAGGCTTGGCAAGCGACCGAGTTTCGCAGCAATCAACTGATCACCCTGCCCCGGCCTGGCACCGAACCCGGCCACTTGCTGTTGGTGGCCAGCAGCGAGCTGCCGATGGCGTTCTACACCGGCACCCTGACGGCCAGCTTGGGCATTCTGATCTTCAGTGTGCTGTTGTGGCTGGTGATCGCCCGGCAAATCAAACGCCTGATTACCCGCCCCATCCATGAGCTCGAAGAGCTGTCCCGGCAAGTGACCCGCGAAGAGAACTACGCGCTGCGAGCCTCCCGTGGCAACCACGACGAAATCGGCAGCCTTGCCGAGGCGTTCAACACCATGCTCTCGCGGATCGAAGCCCGTGAGCAGCAGCTCAAGCGTGCCCGGGACGACTCCCAGGCTGCCTACGATCAGGCCCAGGGCCTGGCCGAAGAAACCCGCCATACCAATCGCAAGCTGGAACTTGAAGTCCAGGTGCGCAGCAAGATCGAGAAAAAGCTCACCGGTTTCCAGAACTACCTCAACAGCATCATCGATTCCATGCCGTCGGCACTGATCGCCCTCGACGAGCAGCTCTACGTGACCCAGTGGAATCAGGAGGCCAGCGCCCTGTCCGGCACACGCCTGGACGAAGCGCTGAACCAACCGATCTTCCTCGCCTTCGAACCATTGAAGCCGTTTCTGCCGCAACTCAAGCAAACCGTCGAGCAGCACACCGTGGCCAAGATCGAGCGGGTAACCTGGTTCAAGGACGATGAACCCAAGCATTACGCCTTGACCTTTTACCCGCTGATGGGCGGTGCCGGGCGTGGTGTGGTGATCCGGATCGACGACATCACCCAGCGCCTGTCGCTGGAAGAAATGATGGTGCAGTCGGAAAAGATGCTTTCGGTCGGCGGCCTCGCCGCCGGCATGGCCCACGAAATCAATAACCCGCTGGGCGCGATCCTGCACAACGTGCAGAACATTCGCCGGCGCCTGTCACCTGATCTGCCGAAAAACCTGGAACAGGCCGAGCACATCGGTATCGAGCTGGAAACCGTCAATCAGTACCTGAAGGTGCGCGAAGTGCCGCAATTGCTCGATGGCATTCAGCAGGCCGGCGCCCGTGCGGCGAAGATTGTGACGCACATGCTCAGCTTCAGCCGTCGCAGTACCCGGCAAATGGCCCCGTGCGACCTGCCGGCGCTGATCGATCAAGCTGTGGAAATCGCCGGTAACGACTTCGACCTGGCGATCGGTTTCGACTTCAAGGGGCAGGCGATCATTCGCCAGTTCGATCCGGCCCTCGGCCCGGTGCCCGGCACGGCCAACGAATTGGAGCAAGTGTTGCTAAATCTGTTGAAAAACGCGGCTCAGGCCATTCACCAGCGTGAAGATGATCGCGAACCGGGGCGGATCATTCTGCGCACCAAACTGAATCCGCCCTGGGCGGAAATCCAGGTCGAGGACAATGGCATCGGCATGAGCGAAAACGTGCGTAAACGCACGTTCGAGCCGTTCTTCACCACCAAGGAAATCGGCCAGGGCACGGGATTGGGCCTGTCGGTTTCCTATTTCATCATCACCAACAATCACAAAGGGCAGATGGAAGTGCAGTCGACGCCGGGCCAAGGCACCTGTTTCACCTTGCGCCTGCCGTTGTCGGGCGCGCCTGTCATCTCCCAAGAGCTCAATCAACTATCGAGGTAACCCATGGGCTTTCGCTTGTCGAAGATTTACACCCGCACTGGCGACAAAGGCGAAACCGGGCTCGGCGATGGTCGCCGGGTGCCCAAGGATCACCCGCGAATCGAGGCCATTGGTGAAGTCGATTCGTTGAACAGTCAGATCGGCGTGCTGTTGGCCGGGTTGGCCGCCGAAGTCGTCACGTATCCGGGCTTGAACGAGGTGATTGAGGTGTTGACGCCTTGTCAGCACCGCTTGTTCGACTTGGGTGGCGAACTGGCGATGCCGGTATATCAGGCGTTAAACGCAGCTGAAATCGAGCGCCTGGAAGCGGCGATTGATCGCTGGAATGAAGAGCTGGGGCCGCTGGAGAATTTCATTCTGCCTGGAGGTTCAGCGCTGATTGCTCAGGCGCATGTGTGCAGGTGCCTGGCACGCAGTGCGGAGCGGCGGTGCCAACAGTTGAATGCGATAGAGCCGCTGGCCGGGGTTGGGCTGGCGTATATCAATCGGTTGTCGGATGTGATGTTTGTGGTGGCGCGGGTGATTGCCAAGCGGCAGGGGGTTGCGGAGATTTTGTGGCAGGCGGCGGTGAAACCTCAGGATTAACCGGCGTCTGTCAGGACGCCTTCGCGAGCAAGCTCGCTCCCACAGTGGACCGAGTTCTTCCTGAAGAAACGCGATCCATTGTGGGAGCGAGCTTGCTCGCGATAGCGGCAGTCGCATCACCGCAAAATCAAACCTCAGGCCAGAACGCCCGAATCCCCGCCACGCCCTGCGCCCCGGCTCCCCAGGCTTGCTGCCGTTCTGCCGGGCCAACACCGCCCAACAGGAACACCGGCTTGCTGAAGCCCGCAATCAACGCCGAAGCCTGCTCCCAACCCAACGGCTGCGCATCCGGATGAGTCTGGGTCTTCTGCACCGGCGACAGGGTCACAAAGTCCACCCCCATCTGCTCGGCCAACGCCAGTTCTTCAGCGTTATGACACGACGCCGCCAACCAGCGCGACGCCGGCAGTGGTCGCCCTGCCGCTGCATATTTACGCAACTGGGCCGAGGTGATGTGCCAACCGGCGGACGGGAAATCACCGAGCCATTCAAACGGCCCTTTGATCATCAACTGCGCCTTGCCGGCACACAACCCCGCCGCGTCCACCGCCAGATCGCGGTACTTTGGATCGTAGCCATTGGGCGCCCGCAGCTGGATCAGTTTGATCCCACCGGCGATGGCTTTCTGGATGCCGCGCAGCAGAGCTGGGGTTTCCAGGTCCTCGGGGGTAATCAAGTATTCCGCTGGCAAACGTGCGGCCGCGACGATCGGCTGGTTGGCCGCCGGGAACTCGTAGTTCAGCAGGTCGCGCGGCGACACCCACTCCAGCGGTTGTCCTTCGGCGCCGTGGGGTTCGCCGGTAAACGCAGAAACCTCCCAGACATCCAGCAACACGTGCTTGTCCGGGTAATCATGATGAATCTTGATCAGCGGCCGCGCGGCGCTGACCACAATGCCCAGTTCTTCCTGAAGTTCACGGCTCAGCGCGGTTTCGACAGACTCGTCGCCCTCGACTTTGCCGCCGGGAAACTCCCACAAACCGCCTTGGTGCTGTGTGTCGGCACGACGTGCGATAAGGATCTTACCGCTGTTATCACGGATAACGGCAGCGGCTACATGGACTCGTTTCACTGCCCGACCTCCTCCAGACCAGCCTTCTGCCAGGCTTTGAATGCCGGCCATTGGTAGATCGCTTCGACGTAGGCTTCGTCCGCTGCCGGCAATGTCACCTGATAGGTGCGCAGGCGTACGGCAATCGGGGCAAAGAACGCATCGGCCAGGGTTGCACCACCGAACAGGAACGGGCCAGTGTCGTTCGCCGCTGCACGGCATTCTGCCCACAAGGCCAGCATGCGCTGAATGTCCGCCTGAACATCATCAGGTGTCGACGCCAGAGGCGCATCGCGGCTCAGGTCGAACGGCATGTTGCCGCGCATGGCAAAGAACCCGGCGTGCATTTGCGCACAGGCCGAACGCGCCTGTGCACGGGCAGCGGTGTCTGTTGGCCAAAGGCCGGCCTCGGGAAACTGCTCAGCCAGGTACTCGGCAATCGCCAGGGAGTCGGCAATGGTGCCATGTTCGGTTTTCAGCAGCGGAACTTTGCCGGTCGGCGAATGCTTGAGCAGGTGTTCGCGGGTGTCGGGTTGGCCCAGCTTGATCAATTCTTCGGTGTAGGCCGCACCGGTCAGGTCGAGGGCCAGTGCGCCGCGCAGGGACCAGGAGGAAAGCAGTTTGTCGCCGATGATCAGGTGGAGGCTCATGTTCGGGACCTTTTTGATGAGGGGTGCAGGTCAGTCTTTTGGTGACTGGAAGTCCGTCATCGCGAACAAGCTCGCTCCCACAGTGGATCGGGGTGTTCACAAATCCACTGTGAGAGCGAGCCTGCTCGCGAAGGGGGCGACGCGGCCTTAAGTACGGTACTCGGCGTTGATCTTCACGTATTCGTGGGACAAGTCGGTAGTCCAGATGGTTTCGCTGCAATCGCCGCGACCCAGCTCGATACGGATGGTGATCTCTTCCTGCTGCATGACTGCAGCGCCCTGGGCTTCAGTGTATGTCGCCGCACGCGCACCACGGCTGGCAATGCAGACGTCGCCGAGGAACACGTCGATCTTGCTCACGTCCAGGTTCGGCACGCCGGCACGGCCAACGGCTGCCAGGATTCGACCCCAGTTCGGATCGGAGGCGAACAACGCCGTCTTGATCAGCGGCGAGTGCGCCACGGTGTAGCCGACGTCCAGGCATTCCTGGTGATTGCCGCCGCCGTTGACTTCAACGGTGACGAACTTGGTCGCGCCTTCGCCGTCGCGAACGATGGCCTGGGCCACGTCCATGCACACGTCGAACACCGCTTGCTTCAGCTTGGCGAACAACTCGCCTTCGGCACGGGTGATTTCCGGCAGTGCAGCCTGACCGGTAGCGATCAGCATGCAGCAGTCGTTGGTCGACGTGTCGCCGTCGATGGTGATGCGGTTGAACGACTTGTTGGCACCGTCCAGCAGCAGGTTTTGCAGCACATCGCGGGAGACTTTGGCGTCGGTGGCGATGTAGCCAAGCATGGTCGCCATGTTCGGACGGATCATGCCCGCGCCTTTGCTGATGCCGGTGACGGTGATGGTCACGCCGTCATGCTGGAACTGGCGGCTCGCACCCTTGGGCAGGGTGTCGGTGGTCATGATGCCAGTGGCAGCCGCTTCCCAGTTGTGGATCGACAGGTCGTCGAGGGCTGCTTGCAGCGCGCCTTCGATTTTCTCGACCGGCAGTGGCTCGCCGATGACGCCGGTGGAGTACGGCAGCACCAGGCTTGCATCGACCCCCGTCAGCTCAGCCAGTTTGGCGCAGGTACGCTCGGCGGCGGCCAGGCCAGGTTCGCCGGTGCCGGCGTTGGCGTTGCCGGTGTTGGTCAACAGGTAACGCACCGGGCCTTGCACGCGTTGCTTGGCGAGGATCACGGGAGCGGCGCAAAAGGCGTTCAGGGTGAAGACGCCTGCGACGGTGGAGCCTTCGGCACAGCGCATGACCACGACATCCTTGCGCCCCGGGCGCTTGATGCCGGCCGAGGCGATACCGAGTTCAAAACCGGCAACCGGGTGCAACGTTGGCAAAGGACCAAGACCAACAGCCATGAATGCGCTCCTCAAAAAATGTAGTCATCACCGTCATGCGATGAACGGCGGTATTAAATGGCAAAACGCCGCGACGGCTGATGCCGGTCGCGGCGCGGGTATTTCAGCGATTGAAACGGGTTTTACTGGATCTGCCCGTGGCAATGCTTGAATTTCTTGCCCGAACCGCAATAGCACAGTTCGTTACGGCCCAGTTTCTGCTCGTTGCGCACAGGTGCCACGGCGAGGGCGACATCAATCTCTTCGCCCAACGGTTCCACTTGCTCAAGACCTGGTGCTTCTTCGTGATGGAACTGCATGCGTGCGGCCAGTGCTTCGGCTTCCTGACGCAGACGTTGCTCTTCGGCTTCCGGGTCTTCGCGGCGAACCTGAACATGGGACAGCACGCGAATCGAATCGCGCTTGATCGAATCCAGCAGCTCGGAGAACAGCGTGAACGACTCGCGCTTGTATTCTTGCTTCGGGTTCTTCTGGGCATAGCCACGCAAGTGGATGCCGTGACGCAGGTGGTCCATGGTCGACAGGTGGTCTTTCCACAGGTCGTCCAGCACGCGCAGCACGATTTGTTTCTCGAAGCTGCGCAGCGCTTCGGCGCCTGCCTGGTCTTCTTTCTCGTTGTACGCCGCGATCAGCTCTTGCATCAGCTTCTCGCGCAGGGTTTCTTCGTACAGGTGATCGTCTTCGTCGAGCCATTGCTGGATCGGCAGCGCCACACCGAAGTCGCTCTGCAACGCAGCTTCCAGACCGGCCACGTCCCACTGCTCTGGCAGCGATTGCGGTGGAATGTGCGCACTGACGGTAGCGTTGAGCACGTCCTGACGGAAATCGGCAATGGTTTCGCCAATGTTGTCAGCGGCGAGCAACGTGTTACGCATGTGATAAATCACTTTACGCTGTTCGTTGTTGACGTCATCGAACTCGAGCAGTTGCTTACGAATGTCGAAGTTACGGCCTTCAACCTTGCGCTGAGCCTTTTCGATGGCGTTGGTCACCATGCGGTGCTCGATCGCCTCGCCTGGCTGCATGCCCAGGGCCTTCATGAAGTTCTTCACCCGGTCAGAGGCGAAGATACGCATCAAGCTGTCTTCCAGCGACAGGTAGAAGCGGCTGGAACCGGCATCACCCTGACGACCGGCACGACCACGCAGCTGATTGTCGATACGGCGCGATTCGTGACGTTCGGAAGCAATCACCTGCAAGCCGCCCGATTCGAGCACTTGCTGGTGACGCTTCTGCCAGTCGGCCTTGATCTGGGCAATCTGCTCTGGCGTCGGATTTTCCAGGGACGCCACTTCCACTTCCCAGTTACCGCCCAACAGGATGTCGGTACCCCGACCGGCCATGTTGGTGGCGATGGTCAGTGCGCCTGGGCGACCGGCCTGGGCAATGATCTCGGCTTCCTTTTCGTGGAACTTGGCGTTCAGAACCTTGTGTTCGATGCCTTGCTCCACGAGCAGGCGGGACATGTGCTCGGAGGTTTCGATGGTCGCCGTACCTACCAGCACCGGACGGCCCGCCGCCATGCTTTCCTTGATGTCCGCCACGATAGCCGTGTACTTCTCGTCGGCTGTCAGGAACACAAGGTCGTTGTAGTCCTTACGGGCCAACGGCTTGTTCGGCGGAATGACCATGACCTGCAGGCCATAGATCTGATGGAACTCGAACGCCTCGGTATCGGCTGTACCGGTCATGCCGGACAGTTTGTTATACAGACGGAAGTAGTTCTGGAACGTGGTCGAGGCCAGGGTCTGGCTTTCGGCCTGGATGTTCAGGTTTTCCTTGGCTTCGATGGCCTGGTGCAGGCCTTCGGACAAACGACGGCCCGGCATGGTACGACCGGTGTGTTCGTCGACCAGTACAACCTGACCGTCCTGCACGATGTACTCGACGTTGCGGTGGAACAGTTTGTGCGCACGCAGGCCGGCATAAACGTGGGTCAGCAGACCCAGGTTGTGCGCCGAGTACAGGCTTTCGCCCTCAGCCAGCAGGCCGAGGGAGGTCAGAGTTTCTTCGACGTACTGGTGACCGGCTTCGTTGAGTTCGACCTGACGGGTCTTCTCGTCGACGGTGTAGTGACCGGCCTTGGTGACTTCGCCTTCAACTTCTTCGACATGCAGTTCCAGCTGCGGGATCAGTTTGTTGATCTCGATGTACAGCTTGGAGCTGTCCTCGGCCTGACCGGAAATGATCAGTGGAGTACGGGCTTCGTCGATGAGGATGGAGTCGACTTCGTCGATCACGGCAAAATTGAGTTCACGCTGGAATTTTTCTTCCATGCTGAACGCCATGTTGTCGCGCAGGTAATCGAAACCGAATTCGTTGTTGGTGCCGTAGGTGATGTCGGCAGCGTAAGCCAGACGTTTCTCTTCCGGTGGCTGGAACGGCGTAACCACGCCGACTGTCAGGCCGAGGAATTCGTAGAGCGGACGCATCCAGTTGGCGTCACGACGGGCCAGGTAGTCGTTCACTGTCACAACGTGCACGCCCTTGCCGGACAGCGCGTTGAGGTAAACGCCCAGTGTTGCCACCAGGGTCTTGCCTTCACCGGTACGCATTTCCGCGATCATGCCTTCATGCAAGGTCATGCCGCCGATCAGCTGGACATCGAAGTGGCGCATACCCATGACGCGCTTGCCGGCTTCGCGGGCGACCGCAAAGGCTTCGGGCAGCAGCTTGTCGAGGGATTCCCCTTTGGCGATGCGGGCCTTGAACTCGTCTGTCTTGGCACGCAATTGATCGTCCGAAAGGGCCACCATTTGCTCTTCGAAGGCATTGACGAATTGCACCGTCTTGAGCATGCGTTTGACTTCACGCTCGTTCTTGCTTCCAAAAAGTTTCTTTAACAAAGGCGCAAACATATCGGCAGGATCTTCCACACTAAAGGGATGGAGGGCGGCCCCGTGAGTCGCCCGTGCAGCCCTCATGGCCGCATGCGAACGAGCATTCTACCCGGAAACGATGGTGAGGAAAGTGGCGTTATTCCACGATGCATGCACTGCGCTGTAACGGGGCTCATTTAAAATAAGGGCTTTTTGCTGAACTTCAAGCCGTTCACGACAGAAGTTACTTGTTGATTTAATGGGTAAAGCGCGCGCAAAGCAATGGGTCAGGTGCACGAGGTGCTTTCTGCTACCATAGCGGCTCTGTTACTTCAGGTGTCTGATCATGGCATTTCGCCCTCTTACGGCCAGAGCACCCGCCGTTCTGCTTCGCGAAGCCAAGCCGCTGAAAGCTATCTTTGGCCACGCTCAACGCCTGGGTCATTTACAACGTCTGCTCGAAAGCCAATTGCAACCCGCCGCTCGCGAACACTGCCATGTGGCGTCATGGCGCGAAGGCAGTTTGTTGCTGATCGTCACCGACGGACATTGGGCCACGCGCCTGCGTTATCAGCAAAAGCGCCTGCAACGCCAGTTACAGATGTTTGACGAGTTCGCCAGTCTGACGCGGATTTTGTTCAAGGTGCAGCCACCGACCGTGCAACAAGGCGCCGCGGGGCACACCATCAGTTTGTCGTCGGATGCGGGCGCGACCATTCAGGCCACGGCCGACGGGATCAGCGATCCGAATCTGCGGGCTGCGCTGGAACGCCTTGCGGCGCACGCAAAACCGAAAACCTGACACCGCCCCATGTAGGAGCGAGCCTGCTCGCTCCTACAGCATCGACCGAGTTTGCTTTCTAGCGGCTTTTTTTGCCACCCAGCAGCGACCCCATCAACCCGCGTACCAATTGTCGACCCAATTGATTAGCCGCCTGTCGCATCGCCGATTTCAACGCCTGTCCGGCCGCCGTTCCGAGAAACTCCCCGGCCTGCTCGGTGAAGCTTGGCTCGGCGGGTGCAGGTTTAACCGGCGCCGCACCAGGATCAGGTGCCAGGCCCTTGCGTCCCATCAGCACTTCATAAGCCGACTCCCGATCAATCGGCTTGTCATAACGCCCTTGCAACGGCGAACCGGCGATCAGTGCCGCACGTTCGGCCTCGCTCAACGGCCCGATCCGCGATTGCGGTGGCGCGATCAATACGCGCTGGACCCTCTCGGGCGTGCCTTTCTCGGCCAGCGTCCCGACCAGCGCCTCGCCGATACCCAGTTCGGTCAACACCGACAAGGCGTCGAACGCCGGGTTCGGCCGGAAGCCCTCGGCCACGGCGCGCAGGGATTTCTGCTCCTTGGCAGTGAAGGCACGCAAACCGTGCTGAATACGCAAACCCAACTGAGCCAACACGTCATCCGGCAGGTCGCCCGGCGATTGGGTGACGAAATACACGCCCACGCCTTTCGAGCGAATCAACCGCACCACTTGCTCCAACCGATCCTGCAACGCCTTCGGCGTCCCGGCGAACAGCAAATGAGCTTCGTCGAAAAACAACGCCAGCAACGGTTTGTCCGCATCACCGCGTTCCGGCAATTGCTCGAACAACTCGGCGAGCAGCCACAGCAGGAAAGTCGCGTAAACCTTCGGCGCCTCATGAACCAGACGACTGGCGTCCAGCAAATGAATGCGCCCGCGACCGTCCGCCGTCGGTTGCAGAATGTCTTCGAGTTGCAGCGCCGGTTCGCCGAACAGGGCTTCGGCGCCTTGTTGCTCCAGCGTCGCCAGCCGCCGCAACAGCGCCTGGCTGGAACCGGTGGTCATCAACGCGGCGTCATCGCCGAGCAATTCAGGGTTATCACGCAAGTGATTGAGCAGCGCCTTCAGATCCTTGAGGTCGAGCAGCAACAGCCCTTCGCGGTCCGCCACTTTGAACGCTGCGTACAGCGCCGACTGCTGGCTGTCGGTCAGTTCCAGCAGGCTGCCCAGCAACAACGGGCCCATTTCACTCAGGGTGGTGCGCAATGGATGACCGGACTGGCCATGAATGTCCCACAGCGTCACCGGATACGCCTGCGGCTTATGGTTCAGCCACGGCATCCCGGCAATGCGCTCGGCGATCTTGCCCTGAGGGTTGCCAGCGGCACCGAGGCCACACAGGTCGCCCTTGATATCGGCGGCAAATACCGCCACACCCGCATCGCTGAACGCTTCGGCCATGCGCTGCAACGTGACGGTTTTACCGGTCCCGGTGGCGCCGGCGACCAGACCGTGACGGTTTGCCAGACGCATGGCCTGGGCGATGGGCTGGCCACCAGGATCGGCACCGAGAACGAGTTGCAATGAGTCAGGCATTTTGTCACCCAATGGTTAATCTTTGATCCGGCGTGGCCGATACAAAACAAGAGACTACACAGAAATCAGTGTCGGTATTCCCTAAGGACAGGACAGAACTATCAGCTGCTTTTCGCCTGCACGTTTTGCGTGCCTTTATAAAAGCACGCCCAGAACAATAAGACCTTAGCGGAACCCCAAGCCATGAACAAAAACCTACGCTTCAGCCATAAGATTTTGCTTGCCGCCGCCCTCATCGTTATTGCCGCCTTTGCCTCGTTCACCCTGTACAACGACTATTTACAGCGCAACGCCATCCGCGAAGACCTGGACAATTACCTCAATGAGATGGGCGACGTCACCGCCAATAACATCCAGACCTGGTTGGCCGGTCGAATCCTGCTGATCGACAGCCTCGCTCAAAACATCGCCATCAACCCTGAACAGTCCAACGTCGCCAGCCTGCTTGAGCAGAAAGCCCTGACGTCGACCTTCATGGCGTCCTACCTGGGCGATGCCACCGGCAGCTTTACCATTCGCCCCGACGCCAAGATGCCGGCCGGCTTCGATCCCCGGGTTCGCCCTTGGTACAAAGGCGCCGAAAGCAGCAGCACCGCGACCCTGACTGAACCGTACATCGACGCGGCCACCGGCCAAACCATCATTTCCATCGCCACCGCCTCGAAGAAGGCCGGGCAAAGCGTCGGTGTAGTAGGCGGTGACCTGAGCCTGCAAACCCTGATCGACACCCTCAGCGCCCGTGATTTCGCCGGCATGGGTTATGCCTTTCTGGTCAGCGCCGACGGCAAGATCCTGGTGCACCCGGACAAAGCCCTGGTCATGAAGTCCCTGAGCGAGGCGTACCCGAAAAATACCCCGCGCATCAGCAGCGACTTCAGTGAGGTCGAAGTCGACGGCAAGACCCGTATCGTCACCTTCACCGCGATCAAAGGCCTGCCATCCGTCAACTGGTACATCGGCCTGTCGGTGGACAAAGACAAAGCATTCTCGATGCTCAGTTCGTTCCGTGCGTCCGCTGTGGTCGCGACCATTATTGCCGTGGCGATCATCATCGCGCTGCTGGGCATGCTGATCCGCCTCCTGATTCAGCCGCTGCATGTCATGACCCGCGCCATGGAAGACATTGCCGACGGTGAAGGCGACCTGACCAAGCGCCTGACCATCCAGAACAACGATGAATTCGGCCTCCTCGGTACCGCATTCAATCGTTTTGTCGAACGGATTCACACCTCGATACGTGAAGTGTCGTCGGCCACCGGCCAAGTCAACGAAGTGGCGCTGCGCGTGGTGGCCGCCTCGAACTCCTCGATGTTCAACTCCGACCAGCAGGCCTCGCGCACCAGCAGCGTCGCTGCCGCGATCAATCAGCTCGGGGCCGCCGCCCAGGAAATCGCCCGTAACGCCGCGCAAGCGTCGAGTCAGGCCAGCGATGCCCGCAGCCTGGCCGAGGATGGCCAGCAAGTGGTGGACCGCAGCATTGTCGCAATGAATCAGCTGTCGAACATGCTCAGCGCCTCGAGCACCAACATCGAATCGCTGAACAGCAAAACGGTGAACATCGGCCAGATCCTCGAAGTGATCACCAGCATTTCCCAGCAAACCAACCTGCTGGCACTCAACGCGGCCATCGAAGCGGCCCGCGCCGGTGAAGCCGGCCGCGGTTTCGCGGTGGTGGCGGATGAAGTGCGTAACCTGGCGCACCGCACCCAGGAATCGGCGCAACAAGTGCAGACCATGATCGAGGAACTGCAAGTCGGCGCCCGCGAATCCGTCAGCACGATGAGCGACAGCCAACGCCACAGCCAGGACAGCGTGGAAATCGCCAATCTGGCGGGCGAACGGTTGAACAGCGTGACGTTGCGCATCGGCGAAATCGACGGGATGAACCAGTCGGTGGCGACGGCGACTGAAGAGCAGACGGCGGTGGTGGAGTCGATCAACGTCGACATTACCGAGATCAATACGCTGAACCAGGAAGGTGTGGAAAACCTGCAATCGACGCTGCGCGCGTGCTCGGATCTTGAACAGCAGGCTTCGCGACTGAAGCAGTTGGTAGGCAGTTTCCGTATCTAGTAACAGATAGGGCCCGTTCGCGAGCAGGCTGGCTCCCACAGGTTCAGCGCAGAACCTTGTCGGAGTGAGCCTGCTCGCGATAACGATCGACCACACACCCCAAAACCCCGCTGACACCCCACCTCAAAACCCCAACCGAACATCTATCCTTCATAAAGGTCAACCAAGGGAGAGCCATAGACCGGAGGGCCGCTCATCGTGCATATCGCCGACATCACCATGTTCTACGCCCCGGCCAGCGGTGGCGTGCGCACGTATCTGGATGCCAAACACCGACGCCTGGGGGTCAAGCCGGGTATTCGCCACAGTCTGTTGATTCCGGGCGCTCACCTGAGTGAAACGGATGGCGTCTATACAGTTCCCGCCCCCGCCCTGCCCTTTGGCAAGGGTTATCGTTTTCCGCTCCGTCTCGCCCCGTGGCGAAATGTCCTGCAGGATTTGCAGCCCGATCTGATCGAAGTGGGCGACCCTTACCTCACCGCCTGGGCGGCACTGGATGCGCGGCGCCAACTGGATGTGCCGGTGATCGGTTTTTATCACTCGGACTTGCCGCTGCTGGTCAGCAACCGGATGGGCAACTGGGTCACCACCAATGTCGAGGCCTATGTCAGCAAACTCTATGGCAACTTCGACCGGGTACTGGCGCCGAGCCGGGTCATGGCCGACAAATTGAGTGGCCTGGGGGTGAAGAATGTGTACGTCCAACCCTTGGGTGTCGATCTGCACACCTTCCATCCCGATGCCCGAGACCCCGGCTTGCGCGCCGAATTGGGCATTGATGAAAACTCCCGACTGCTGATTTTTGCCGGACGCGGCTCCAGGGAAAAAAACCTGCCGGTGCTGCTCAAATGCATGGCACGTCTGGGGCCGCGTTTTCACCTGCTGCTGGTGGGCTCCTCGATGCCGGCCGCCGTGCCGGACAACGTCACGGTGGTCGACGGGTTCTGCCCGGCGCTACAAGTGGCGCGATTGATGGCCAGCGCCGATGCCTTATTGCATGCCGGCGATCAGGAAACATTCGGGCTGGTGATACTCGAAGCCATGGCCAGCGGCATTCCGGTGGTGGCCGTGGCCGCCGGCGCCTTTCCGGAAATTGTGACCGATCAATGCGGTTTGCTCTGCGCGCCGAACAACTCGACGGCCATGGCCAATGCCGTTCGCGAATTGTTCAGTCAGAACAGCGTGGCGCTGGGCGAAACCGCGCGCCGTCACGTCGAGCGACAATACAGTTGGGACACGGTGGTCGACAGCCTGCTCGGGCACTATCACGCCGTACTCGGCAGCCTATGGCCGCAAGTGGCCAATGGGTAACCCAATGAATCCGCCGAGCGTGTTACTGGTATTGCACGATGTAGCGCCGTCGACCCTGGCCGACTATCAACCGTTCATCGAAGCCGTCGACGCGTTGGGTGAGGTGCCAATGACCTGGCTGGTGGTACCGGATTTTCACAAACACAGCAGCCTGGAGGCTCATCCGGAATTTCGACGCGTGCTCACCCATCGTGTTGCGCGAAGTGACGAACTGGTGTTGCACGGCTACTTTCATTGCGATGAGGGCCCCCCGCCCGGCACCCCGCGAGACTGGTTCATGCGGCGGATCTACACCCATGAAGGCGAGTTTTACACGCTGTCGCAACACGCCGCGCTCGACCGGCTGCGCGCTGGAATTGAGATGTTTGATCGTTACAACTGGCCGCTGGAAGGTTTTGTCGCCCCGGCCTGGTTGATGAGCGAAGGGACGCGCGAGGCCTTGCGCCAACTGCCGCTGCGCTACACCAGCGACTCACAGCATTTATATCTACTGCCGGATTTCACACCGATTGATGCGCCGGGTCTGGTCTGGAGTGCGCGCAGTGCCTGGCGCCGGGGGTTGTCGAAACTGCTCAGTGATCAGCGCGAACAACAATGGCGAACCGCGCCGGTCATTCGGCTGGGCCTGCACCCGGTGGACATGCGCCATGAGTTCTCCCGCCATTACTGGTTGCAAACCCTCAAGCGTTTACTCGATGGCGGGCGCGTACCGATGACCAAATCGCAATGGCTGGCATTGCAACGTGCCCCGCTCGGCCGCGCCGCATGAGCCGGGGCATTATGCTGTTCATCGCCCTGCTGGCGGCGGTGCTGATCCCGCTGCTACTGGGCGGTAACCAGACATGGTCGCGGCTGCAAAGCTTTCCAGTGAGCTGGCTGCTGATCATGTCCGGCATGATTCTGCTGTGCTGGGGGGTTAATACACTGCGCCTGCGCCTGTTACTGGGTGACCAGCGCGACAAGGTCAGCCGGCTCAAAAGCCTCGGCGTGGTCATGGCCGCCGAGTTTGCGTATTGCGCCACACCCGGCGGAAGCGGCGGACCGCTGGCGATCATGGCGTTGCTCGCGCGCAATGGCGTGCGCCCGGCCAGAGGCAGCGCGGTGTTCGCCATGGATCAACTCAGCGACCTGCTGTTTTTTCTCTGTGCGCTGAGCGGGATTTTGATTTATGCGCTGTTCCAGCACCTCAGCCAACGCATGGAATGGCTACTGACCGTCAGCGTGATTTCGATGTTCGGTGGGTTGATCTGCTGCGTGATGGTCGCCCGCTACCATCGTCTGCTGATTCGTCTGAGCGGGCGGCTACTGGCGCGCCTGAAGGTAAAAAGCACGACACGCCTGCACTGGGCCCGAAAACTCCTGCACTTCCTCGCCGCATTCACTGACACATTGAAGTTGCCCCTGCAGACCTTGATCACGGTATTTGCGCTGACCTGCGTGCATTGGGTATTGCGCTATAGCGTGTTGTACCTGGCATTGCGCGGGCTGGGAGCGGATTTGCAGTGGGCCTGGTGCTTCTTGATTCAGATGCTGTCGCTCACTGCAGGGCAATTCAGCCTACTGCCGGGCGGCGCCGGGGCGGCGGAGTTGACGTCGGCAGCCTTGCTGGCGCCAATGGTGGGCAAATCCACCGCGGCCGCGGCGATTCTGATCTGGCGGGCGGTGACTTATTACTTCTATTTGATCGCGGGCGGACCGGTGTTTTTGTTGATGCTGGGGCGGCCGCTATTAAGGAAGTTAATGAAGTTCAAGCAGGCTTGATCTTGTCTTCGGGGTCTTGCTGTAACTGTTCCCACAACTCGGCAGCTCCGGGAAACTCCGTACCGTCTTCCGGGCTCATGTCATCCGGGTCATAACGACTCAGACAACCCTCGCCCAACGTAGCGGGCGCTTTGGAAGTGGCTTTATCCAGTGGATCGGCCATGGTCAATCTCCTCAGTGCAGAAACGGCGAAGGGCCTGAAGCGATTGAACGCCCAGGCCCTTCGAATTTCAACTGCAGTGCGCTGTAATCAGAACACGACCGTCTTGTTGCCATGTACCAACACCCGGTCTTCCAGGTGATAACGCAGACCGCGTGCCAACACCATCTTCTCGACGTCACGGCCGAAACGCACCATGTCTTCAATACTGTCACTGTGGCTGACACGCACCACGTCCTGTTCAATGATCGGGCCCGCGTCCAGCTCTTCGGTCACGTAGTGGCAGGTCGCGCCGATCAACTTCACGCCACGCAGGGAAGCCTGGTGATACGGCTTGGCGCCAACGAACGACGGCAGGAAGCTGTGGTGAATGTTGATGACCTTGTGTGCGTACTCACTGCACAACGCCGGCGGCAGGATTTGCATGTAACGGGCAAGTACCACCACTTCAGCATCATGCTGTTTGACCAGACGTGAGACTTCGGCGAAGGCCGGCTCTTTGTCCTGTGGATTGACCGGCACATGGTAATAAGGAATGCCGTGCCACTCGACCATGCTACGCAAGTCGTCATGGTTGGAAATCACACAGGATATTTCGCAGTCCAGTTCGTCGCTGTGCCAGCGGTGCAGCAAGTCAGCCAGGCAGTGGGATTCGCGGCTCGCCATCAACACCACGCGCTTTTTCTGCGCGGTATCGGTGATGCGCCAATTCATCGAGAACTCTTCAGCTATCGGCGCAAAGGCTTCGCGAAAAGCTTCAATACCGAAAGGCAGCGAATCGGCACGAATTTCGTGACGCATGAAGAACCAGCCACTGAGGTTGTCCGAGTGATGGCTCGCTTCGGTGATCCAGCCGTTATGTGACGCCAGAAAGTTACTGACTTTAGCAACGATGCCGACGCGGTCCGGGCAAGCAATCACCAGCCGAAAAGTGCGCATGAGGGGGAAACTCCAGAACTTCGCAAAGGCCGCCATTCTAGCGATTACGCAACAAAACTGCAGTAGTGATGACGTCCTGCCTGGCATACGGTCTGCGGCCCCGCTCAGGAAAGCCCTCATTCCCCGCGCGCAGGGGATTTTCAGGTCGATATCAAGAGTCCTTTTGTGCAGATCTGTGATGACTGCATCACACTATTTAATCCCTTGTTAAATGTGTGCCCTGTTGCTGACAACTAATTTAATTAAAACGCCGGTTAAATGTTTACTTGATGAAACACCCTGACTATTATTGCGGCACTGTATCCCTGCCATCCAGTCTCCAACATAAGGTAGTCCTCATGTCCTTGATCAACGAATATCGCGCCACCGAAGAAGCTATCAAAGAGCTGCAAGCCCGTTTGAAGAACCTGTCCCAAGACGACAAACTGCAAACCGAGCTGGAATTCGAAGGCAAACTGCGCACCCTGATGGGCGAATACTCCAAGTCCCTGCGTGACATCATCGCGCTGTTGGACCCGGAGTCCAAATCCAAAGCTCCACGCGGCGGCGCAGTAAAAACTACCGGCACCAAGCGTGCTCGCAAAGTTAAACAATACAAAAACCCGCACAATGGCGAAGTTATCGAAACCAAAGGTGGCAACCACAAAACTCTGAAAGAGTGGAAAGCCAAGTGGGGCGGCGACGTGGTTGAAGGCTGGGCTACCCTGCTGGGCTAAGCCGCAGCGCTTGTCACAGATAGCAAGGTGACAAAAAATAACGCCAGCGTTTGCTGGCGTTTTTTTATGCCTGCCATTCAGGCATGTCTATTTTCGTTTTCAAATATTCAAACGTTTGCGTAATGCTTTGACATGATTTTGCCATTCATTGAGCACCTCTCGCTGAAACGATGTAGCAGTTTCATTCAGTTGGGTCGCGGCTTCTGCAAAAGAATTCAGCGTATTGGGCGCCCCGCATTCCGGCGCCGTCAAACGTTGCTGACAGAATATTCGCCAACGCTCTTGCTCCTCAAAACTCAACGTACCGGGGAAGTTGCGCGCGCGATATCGAAACAATAATTCAGGCAAACGTTCGTCATCGAAAGGCCAGTGTTCTTGTGATAATTGGACAGGGTCCGCGATTCGGACTTGCTCACATAGACGCCTGTCCCGATCACCGATAAAACCATCGTACAACTGCTGCTCAGGGTCCTGGCTCGGCGTGAAATCTTCGCCGGCATAAATCGCCTGTACTTTATCTCGCCAAACTAATTGTGCGTCGATTAGCCGCAGCGACCGTTCCTGATAAAGCGCCATGTCCAGCCCCAGGCGCTGCTGATCGTCAGGTCGAAGTACCGACAACGGCGCGACCACCGGGCATTTGTTGATGTGAATAAGTTTAAGCGGCACCGGCAGTTCGCCTTCGGCCAGCTCATCGCGACGGGTGTATAACCGCTGACGCAAAGTGTCAGCGTCCAGATCCAGCAACCCCCGGGGATCCAGGTGCAAGTCACAGACAATCACGGCGTTCTTGTTGCGCGGGTGCCAGGCCAGGGGCAGCACCACGCCGACATAACTGCGCGCCGCCGAGAACCGCCCGGAAATATGCACCATCGGCTGTAACAGGCGAATCTGATCCATCACCTTTTGTTTACTGCGCAACTTGAATAGCCAGTCGTATAACTTCGGCTGTTTTTCACGAATCAGGCGCGCCAGTGCAATGGTGGCGCGAACGTCCGACAGCGCCTCGTGGGCATTGCCATGATCAATATGGTTGGCGGCGGTCAGACGTTCGAGCTTGAGGGTCACTCGCCCCTCTTCGTCCGTCGGCCACACGAGCCCGTCGGGGCGCAAGGCATACGCCGCACGTACCACATCGATCAGGTCCCAGCGGCTGTTGCCGCCCTGCCACTCACGGGCATACGGGTCGAAGAAGTTTCGATACAGGCTGTAACGGGTCATCTCGTCATCGAAACGCAACGTGTTGTAACCCGCACCGCAGGTGCCCGGCGCCGCCAGCTGGGCATGCACCCGTGTCATGAAATCCGCTTCGCTCAAGCCCTGTTCAGCCAGTTTACCCGGCGTGATTCCGGTAATCGCGCACGCCGCCGGATGCGGCAGAATGTCCTCGCTGGGCTGGCAATAAAGGTTGACCGGGTTGTCTATTTCATTGAGATCGAAGTCGGTGCGAATCCCGGCCACTTGTAGCGGACGGTCGCAACGGGGGTTGATGCCAGTGGTTTCATAGTCGTACCAGAAGATCGAGGTCACGGGCTGTTCCTGAACTGAAGATCGGCAAAGTCTAGGCGTTCATATCCCGCCCCGGCCAGTAATCCGTCATTCAATCACCTCTGGCCACTCACCGTGCAATACATAGTTATGTCGTTTTCCCCCGAGAGGCTGCTAGCATCGGGTAGACATCGAATCCCGAACAGGCCACACAAGGTTGCCCATGCTCGAGACCACAGCACTGCCAAGGAAAGCGACGCTGTCCCCGCCACTGGATACGCGGCATCAAGTCGAAACGCCCGAAGGCATCGACTTGCCACTGCGCCCGGCCGGGTTGATGGTCCGTGCGCTGGCGTTTGCCATTGATTTAGGGATACGCGGGCTGATTCTCGGCCTGTTGTTTATGGTCCTGGCGTTTCTTGGAAAGCTGGGCGCCGGGCTGGGCTCGATCCTGCTGTTCGGGGTCAGCTGGTGGTACATGGTGCTGTTCGAAGTGCTCAATCAGGGCCGCTCGCCGGGTAAACAGTGGATGGGCTTGCGCGTGGTGCAGGACGACGGCACACCGATAGGCTGGTCCGCTTCGCTGCTGCGCAACCTGTTGCGATTCGTCGACCTGCTGCCATTCGGCTATTTCCTCGGGGCCATCAGTTGCCTGCAACACCCGACCTTCAAACGCCTCGGCGACCTCGCTGCCGGCACGCTGGTGATCTACCGCGAACAACCGCTCACCCGCCCGCTACTGCCCGAAGCCACACCCCTGCGCCCGGCGTTCGCCCTGACCCTGCCCGAACAACGCGCCATCCTCGCTTTCGCCGAACGCCAGGGTGAACTCTCCGAGGCGCGGGCCCATGAGCTGGCATCGATCCTTGCTCAACCGTTGCAAGTCCCTGCGCCGCACGCGGTGCTCGCACTCAACGGCGTCGCCCGCGGCTTGTTGGGGCCCGCATGAAGCAAAGCCTTTTCGAAACCAGCCACAAAGCCGAGTGGGAACAGTTTTCCCTGACACTGGACCGACTGGAACGTGGCAAGGACGCGTCCCGGATCGCCGGTTTCCCCAAGGACTATCGACAGCTATGCCATCACCTGGCGCTGGCTCGGGAACGCGGCTACAGCAGTTTCCTGGTCGATTCCCTCCAGCAACTCGTGCTGCGTGGGCATCAACAACTGTATCGGCACCGCAGCCGCCTGGGCGCCAACCTGCTGGGCTTTATCCTGGCCGACTTTCCGCGTCTGGTGCGTGAACAATGGCGTTTTGTGCTGGCCGCCGGCCTGATGTTTTTTGGCAGCCTGATCAGCTTCGCGCTGCTGGTGTATCTGTTCCCGGACCTGGTCTACAACCTGATCCCGGCCGAGCAGGTCAGCGAGATGCAAAGCATGTACGACCCCGTCGCCGGTCATTTGGGACGCACCGCGGAACGCGCCGCCAGTGAAGACTGGGTGATGTTCGGTTACTACATCATGCACAACGTCGGTATCGCCTTTCAGACCTTTGCCAGCGGTTTTTTCTTCGGTCTGGGCAGCGCGTTTTTCCTGCTGTTCAACGGCTTGATGATCGGAGCGGTCGCCGGGCACCTGACGCATGTCGGCTACGGGCAAACCTTCTGGTCGTTCGTGGTCGGTCACGGCGCTTTTGAACTGACGGCCATCGCCCTGGCCGGTGCCGCCGGCCTGAAACTGGGCTGGGCCTTGATCGCACCGGGACGCCTGCCCCGCGCCGAAGCGTTGCGACTGGCCGCGCGCAAGAGCGTGCTGCTGATCTGCGGCGTGATGATGTTTTTGTTGATTGCGGCGTTTATCGAAGCGTACTGGTCGTCGATGACAGCACCGAAGCCCATGACCAAGTATCTGGTCGGCGCCGCGCTCTGGACGTTGGTCGCGACGTATCTTCTGTTTGCCGGACGGACTCGCCATGCGCCTGAGTGACGCCACGGTCGTGATCCGTCCGCGCACCACCTGGGAAGCCATGGATCTGGGCGTGTTGATGAGCCAGCGCCATCGACGCCTGCTGATGACCAGTTGGGCCATCATCACCTTGCCGATCTTCGCCCTGCTCAGTGCAATCTTCTGGGATTCGCCGTCCCTCGCCGTGTTTATCTTCTGGTGGCTCAAACCGGCGTTCGATCGATTGCCGTTGTACATCCTGTCCAAAAGCCTGTTCGGCGAAACACCGACGTTAAAACAGGCGCTGCGCGAATGGCCGCGCCTGCTCAAGCCGCAACTGCTGGCCAGCCTGACCTGGCGTCGCCTGAGCCCGAGCCGCAGTTTTGTGATGCCAGTGATGCAACTCGAAGGCCTTCACGGTCACGCGCGCGAACAGCGCTTGCAAGTACTGCTTCAACGCAATGCCGGTGCGGCGCAATGGCTGACGATTATCGGCGTGCACCTGGAGAGCGCGCTGTGGATTGGCTTGATGGTGTTGTTTTACCTGCTCCTGCCACAACAGATCGAACTGGACTGGAGCTGGCAGACCTTGATCACCGCCGCCGTGCAAGACTGGCGATGGCTGGAACACCTCATCAATGCCTTTTATGCGATGGTGCTGATTATCTGGGAACCCATCTATGTCGCCTGCGGTTTCAGCTTGTATTTGAACCGGCGCACGGTACTGGAAGCCTGGGACATAGAGCTGGTGTTCCGTCGATTGCGTCAACGCCTCACGACCACCGTGCTCACCCTGCTGCTGGCGACAATCCTGTGGGTGCCTGGCGCGCAACACGCTTGGTCAGCCGAACCGGTCATCACGCCGGACAGCCCGCGCCTGCTCGATCAACCGCTGACCAGCCAAGCGTCGAAAGACAGCATCAAGGCCGTCCTCGAACAGCCACCGTTCAAGCACAAGGAAATGGTGACCCGCTATCGGTTTGGCGAAGAAAAAACCGACATCAAAACCCGCGAAGACGGCAAGACACCCGAATGGCTGAAGGCGCTGTTGGCACTGCTCGACGAGCAACGCTTCGGCTTCCTCGCCACCCTGATTGAAGTGCTGCTGTGGGGTGCTGTGATCGGCGGCGTCGCTTTGTTGACCTGGCGATACCGTGACTGGTTGCAGGCGTTTGTCAGTCGTCGACCTACATTAAAAACCATGGTCGCCCGTCCGATTCCGCAGCAGGCTTTTGGCCTGGACCTCAACCGCGAAACACTGCCCGACGACATTGCCGCCAGCGCTGAAGGCCTCTGGCAAACGGACCCGCGCGCAGCCCTCGGTCTGCTCTATCGTGCCCTGCTCAGCCACTTGCTGCACGACCACCACATGGCGCTGAAAACCGCCGACACCGAAGGCGAAGTACTCCAACGGGTCGAACAACTGCAGAAACCGGCGTTGCTGGCGTTCAGTAAAACCCTGACCGGTCATTGGCAAACCATGGCTTACGGTCATCGTCTTCCACCCGCGCACTCGCAACAGGAACTGTGTGACGGCTGGCGAACATTGTTCGGTCCGGGAGCAGCCCATTGAGCCGGCGCACCGGGCTGTCGGTCGGCGTATGCATCGCCCTGCTGGTCGGTGCACTGTGTATTTACCTGTACCTGAAAGCCACGCCCTATCTGGCGGAAATCGATCATGGCCCATCGCCTGAAGCGCAGGCCAATCCCTACCTCGCGGCTGAACACTTTTTACGCACGCAGGGCCTGACCGTCAGCCATGCCAGTGGTCTTGACGTGCTACCCACCCTCGATCCCCGCCAGCACAGCCTGCTATTGCTGGGCGACCGCTACAACATGACCCCACGCCAGATTGATCAGGTGATGAACTGGACGCGGGCAGGTGGCCGCTTGTTGTTTGTCGCCCAGTCGTTGTGGGATGAAAAGACCGGCCAGAGCAACGACCTGCTGCTCGACCGGGTACAGTTGCACCAGACGCTGAGCAAAGACCTCAAGGAGCCACCGCCCGACATCCTCGACGATCACTATCCCACACTGACCAAGCTCTATCTGGAAGATGAAGAAGCACCGGCCTACGCCAGCTTCGACACGTCATTCCACCTCGAAGACCCGAAGAACCTCGCGCAATCCTGGGCCAACAGCGGCAAGGCCACGCACATGATGCAGCTCAACCACGGGCTCGGTTCGATTATCGTCGTCACCGACGCCGACCTGTGGAAAACCCCGGCCATCGACCAGTACGACAACGCGTGGCTGCTCTGGTATCTGACGGCGGACACAAGCGTGACGTTGCTGTTCAACACCGACCACGACAGCTTGCTGACCTTGCTCTGGCGTTATTTCCCACAGGCGCTGGTGGCCTTGATTGCGCTGATCGGACTGGGGTTCTGGCACGTTGGCGTACGCCAGGGGCCGCTGCGGGAGCCTGCCTCAAAAGGCCATCGCCAACTCCAGGAACACCTGCGCGCCAGCGCTGACTTCATATTGCGCCGCCAGGGTCAGCAGCACCTGCTGCAAGCTTTGCAACAAGACATCCTGCGCCGTGTGCGGCGCCGTCATCCCGGTTTTGAACAACTCGGCGTCGCCGAGCAGTGGCTGGTGCTCGCACGCCTGACCGGCCAACCCACACGCGCTATCAGCCAGGCCATGAGCCCGCGACCGAAGCAGCGGCTGTCCAGCGCTGATTTCAGCCGTCAGGTCGCCCACCTGCAAACCTTGAGGAACACGCTATGAGTGAACAGATCGAGCCTGGCTCGCCGACACACGTCGCCCAGCAACGCCAGCGTGCCAGTCAACTGGCCCAGGCGGTGCGCGGCGAATTGCAGAAAGCCGTGATCGGCCAGAACAGCGTGATCGATGATGTTCTCACTGCGCTGATCGCCGGCGGCCATGTGTTGCTGGAAGGTGTGCCGGGGCTTGGCAAGACCTTACTTGTGCGTGCCCTCGCCAAGTGTTTCGGCGGCGAGTTTGCACGCATCCAGTTCACCCCCGACCTGATGCCCAGCGACGTTACCGGGCACGCGGTCTACGACTTGAACACCGAGCAATTCAAACTGCGAAAAGGCCCGCTGTTCACCAATCTGCTGCTGGCCGACGAGATCAACCGCGCCCCGGCAAAAACCCAGGCCGCGCTGCTCGAAGCCATGCAGGAACGGCAAGTCACCCTTGAAGGTCGCGCGCTGCCCATCGTGCAACCGTTCATGGTGCTCGCCACGCAGAATCCGATCGAACAGGAAGGCACCTATCCACTGCCCGAGGCCGAACTCGACCGTTTCATGCTCAAGGTGCGCATGGATTACCCCGATGCAGAACAAGAACTGGACATGGTCCGCCAGGTCAGCCGCTCGACCCGCGCCGACATGCTCGACGTGCAACCCCTGCGCACCCTGTTGCAAGCCAAAGACGTGTCGGCCCTGCAACGCATCGCCAGCGACTTGCCACTGGACGATCAGGTGCTCGACTATGCCGTACGTCTGGCCCGCGCGACCCGCACCTGGCCCGGATTGATCCTCGGCGCCGGACCACGCGCCTCCATTGCCCTGGTGCGTTGCGCCCGCGCCCGTGCGTTGTTGCGTGGCGGCGACTTTGTGATCCCGGATGACATCAAAGGTTGCGCTTTAGCGGTACTGCGCCATCGCGTACGGATCGCACCAGAACTCGACATCGAAGGCCTGGACGTCGATCAGGTGCTCAAGCAGTTGCTCGATCAAGTACCGGCGCCGCGGCTGTGAAACCATCACGCCTGCTACTGATCTGGCTCGCCATCCTGCTGGTCATCGGCATCGTGCTGGGCACGTTGCGGGCGCTGGAAATCGCCGTCCCGTCGACCCTTCTTTCGATCCACTGGGGATTGCTCCTGGCCCTGTTGGCGCTGGCCGTGCTCGACGCCATTCGCCTCAAACGCCTGCCCTCGCCACACCTGCGCCGACACATGCCCGGAAGTCTGGCACTGGGTCGCTGGAGTGAAGTTCGACTGGACGTAGAACATGCGTTCACCCAACCGCTGAACGTGCAGCTTTTCGACCATGTGCCGTCGGGACTGAGTTTTGAAAACCTGCCCCTGAGCGTCGAGTTGCAACCTGGTCAACGGAGCCTGATCGGCTATCGACTGCGCCCGCTCAAACGCGGCTACTTTAGCTTCGAACACTGCGAAATGAGCCTTCCGAGCCCCTTGGGTTTATGGTCCGACAAACGCCTGCTGAACACGGTCGACAGCACCCGCGTCTACCCCGACTTCGCTCGCCTCTATGGCGGCGAACTGTTGGCGGTCGACAACTGGATCAGCCAACTCGGCGTGCGCCAGCGACAACGTCGCGGGTTGGGCCTTGAGTTCCATCAACTAAGGGAGTTCCGGGAAGGCGACAGCCTGCGCCAGATCGACTGGAAAGCCACCGCCCGCCAACGCACGCCCATCGCCCGCGAGTATCAGGACGAGCGCGACCAGCAGATCATCTTCATGCTCGACTGCGGCCGACACATGCGCAGCCAGGACGGTGAACTCGCCCATTTCGATCACGCACTGAATGCTTGTCTGCTACTCAGCTACATCGCCCTGCGCCAGGGTGATGCCGTGGGCCTGAGCACGTTCGCCAGTGATCGCCCGCACTACCTCGCCCCGGTCAAAGGCACGGGGCAGCTCAATGTGTTGCTCAACACCGTCTACGACCTCGACAGCACCCAACGCCCTGCCGATTACCAGGCGGCCGCCACGCAACTGCTGGCACGACAGAAGCGCCGGGCGCTGGTGGTATTGGTCACCAACCTGCGCGACGAAGACGATGACGAACTGCTGACCGCGGTCAAACGCCTGAGCAAACAACATCGGGTGCTGGTGGCGAGTTTGCGCGAAGACGTGCTCGACCATTTGCGGCACGCGCCGGTGCAAACCTTGCCGGAGGCGCTGGCGTACTGCGGGACGGTGGATTACCTGAATGACCGGGCGCAACTCCATGAGCAGTTGAGTGCTCATGGAGTACCGGTAGTGGATGCCCGGCCCTCAGAGTTGGGGGCCGAGTTGGTGACGCGGTATTTGAGTTGGAAGAAAGCCGGGATTTTTTAGAGGTACTTTGCGATTAAATACCCAGCGTGCCCTAACCTTTTCAACCGTTACTTCCAAGAGCGTCTATGGTTTTGTTCAGATCAACGATGACTGTCTTCCTGCGATTCTGCGTTGCACCATCCGGATTTTTGACTTCGATTTCAAAACTGACATAGCCCGTCACTTGCCCGTCCGCGCCCCCCATGATCCGAGACACTTCACCTCTGAAGTCAGTAGCAACTTGCCTATATTCACCCTCGTTCAGAGACAAAAACACTTCTCTGTCTGACATTGGTTCTTGAGTGACGGTGGAAACGATCACGGCTGTAAACACTACGATTTCCCGTGGAGTAATCGAGTCTCTCGATGCCACAACACTTTTGATCGTGGCGTGCTTTGGTGACGTCGCCGGATCAAGTACTTCTATAGTGAGTCCTTTAAAATTCGGAGTTCCGTTATCGACGCTCGCGACTAAATCATGCTGGCCCAACTGAACTGGCTTGAGTTCGATACTGGCAACCCCTTGAGAATCTGTATGTGTGGCCAACAATTTCAGAAAAGGAAACTGCCAGGACACCTCGGCATCTTCCACGGCGATTCCGTATCGGCGAGTCAGCACCTTCGCTTCAGCGGTCATTGATTCGCCCAGGTAAACATCAGAGGAGTCAGAGCTAATGTCTTCAACAACCCACTCATCTTCCAGCACCGTAAACACCAGACGCTCCGCTACCCATCCCAGTTCACCGCCCCTGACAGAAGCGGTCAACGCTCGGTCGCCTTGAATGAAGGGCAATTTAAAGCGAATGCTTGCCTTACCGTCTGGTCCCGTTATTGTCGGCACTAGCTTCACAGCGTGAAACCGCCATATGACTTCAACATCTTTGAGCACCCTGCCACCAAAGCCGACTACAGTGACCTCTGCGCTAACCTCCTCGCCAGGATAGCCGACCAAATTCGAGCTGGTTATTTCAAGAATCTCTCGAGGTTCGTTGACCTTGTAGCTCAGCGACAAGGTGCTATCACCGGCCGTGGCAGTCACTTGCCCCAAACCGGAAAATGCAGGCATGAAACGGACGCTTGCCACACCATAGAAATTGGTGATTGTCGACACCCGTTCCAGATCCGGCCCCTCCCATTCAACCTTCATCCCGACAACAGCCTTGCCGGACAAGGCAGACCGAAGGGTTACTTGACACTCAACCATTGAGCCCCAGTCAACAGCTTGCAGGCTGCTGTTAACGGCTGACATTTTGATGGCTCTAGACCCCGCCCCCAGTGACACAGCGTTAGGAGGCGACAGCGCCAGCAGTCGCGAAGCCGCCAGCCGGAAGGAAAAGCCGCCATCCTTTTCATCACCCGCGATCAGCGTACAGGGCAATTCATCGACCAGCGTTCGCCACTGTCCGAACGTGACGGGGCCCATCGTCACCCCCAGCTCACCGGGCCTCGCGCCCGAGATACCCAGCGCCAGCTTCTGGCCCCGCAGATAGCTGTCTTCGTTCGCCGACAGCACAAAATCGAACTGACCGTTACGCCGGGGAAAGAACGTTCTCTCAGCCCAGGATTGAACGTCAGGGTCGTCAACCGTCTTGACGCCGAGGTCCTGCCAAGGATCGGTAGAAAGGGCCAAGACCTCGAAGTCATCACTGACAGAACTTCCGTCATAAAGATTCACCACCCGCGCGCTGACCGTATTCGGCCCAGGCACCAGCGGTTCATAGTCATGACCTGCCCACCCCTCTATATCAGTCTCTGACCGGGCCTGCAGTGACCGCGTATCGTTCCACTGCACAGGCATTCCCGGGACGGGCAAATCGGTGAACCATGACCAGTACTGAACCTGCAACCTGGCGTGTTCACCGTTACTCATCACAGGGTCAATCGCCGCCTGACGCACAGCACCCACCTTCACCTTGTTGTGGTCCAGTTGAAAATGCTGGGGGGTAGTGCTGAAGTTGAACTTACTCAAGTTGAAGAAAATTTTAAGCAGTGTCTTGTCCGAACTGGCCAAACTCTTGTACGTGTATCGCGCCCCCCCTGCGGTGATGAGCATGCGCGATGTACCGACAGGCGTGAGTTCTATATTTTCCGGTAATGGCACTGAGGGTACGGGGCCCCAATACGTTTCAAGCCCCTGCAACGGACTGAACGCATGCGGTAACAGGGTCAACTGATGAATCGCGCCAATACACGGATAAAAAGTGCTGCAAGCTACCGGCGAAGTCATCTGGTCGAACACCAGCTCGACCTCATCATCGAATTTCTCGGCCATCAAACGGCCGGTCAGCTCCCGTTTGCGCGACAGGTATCCGCTTTCGACCTCCAGTTCAAAAATACCGCTACGGTCAACGCCGGAAGTGATTGCCCATTGATGCCCCTCTTGCGTCAGTAAAACAGGCGTTCCTATTGGCGGATCAAAAGCCAGCCCCACGTTCGGATCGACACCCTTGCGCCAATTCAGGGTAATCATCTGCCCAATGAATGGGCTGCCCGGGTGTTTCGGGACAACCCTGAAGGTATGGAGCCCACCTCGCCAGCACAAAATACCCACCCCTGGGCTGTCGATGATTTTTTGATCAAAGACGAAATCGATGTCGTCCTTCCATTCACTGGAAGCCAGCGCAGTGATCGGAAAGGAATGCGTCAGCGGGGGCGCGCCTTCCCTGACTTTGACCTGCGCCACCATCTCGTATTCACCCGCGACCGTCGGTGTATCGAATGCACTGGCCCAGCCTCCGACACCGGTGTAGGACGTAAAGGTGCCTTGAGACAAGACCCAATCCACTTGAACATTGAGCGCCGGTTCATTGTTGAGCGTCAGCACCTGCACCATGCAGTACACGCTATCGCGCTCATCCACTGCCGGTGATTTGTTGGCCTCACGCACCTCGCCGATCGTGAGGTTGTTACGCGCCAGCGACAGGGTGTTGTCACGCGACTCGCGCAGCAGCATCGGGCAGGACAGAAACAAGCCAAATGGCGCATCCATCACATCGCCGCAGACAAGTGTCCATTCAAGTTCATCGCCAGTGACATGCCTCGGATCGCCAAAATCAGGCGTCGAAGTGATGCCCAGATCTTCAGGCAGGTAACCTCCCTTGCTCCACTCCACGGCGATTTGCGCCCCCAACAACGGGCTCGCCGCAGGGAAAATCAAGCTGAATGTGTATGTACTGCCGCGGTCGGGATACCCGGTTTTTTCGCCCCAGGCAGCGGCCTCCATACGCTCGAACCGGACCTGCACCGCTTTCAACGGATCGTCCCTGAGCACCAGGACTTCGAGTGACGTTCGCACGACAGCGTCGTTGTAGTAAGGACTCGGTACCGAGACTTCAATGGTCTGCAGCCCATCAATGTCGGGGGTGTAGTCGAAATCCGCATTTCCTTCGCCATCGCAGATGGCGCTATGCAGCACGACATCACCCAGACACCAGGTCACCTCCACGCCCGGAACCGGTTGACCGGTGTAGTGTGACAAAACCTGAACCTGCAGCGGCACCGTCTGGTGATGTTCCAGAACCGGCCAGAAGGTGGCACTTTTAAGTACGTTCAACGTCAGCCGATGATGTCCCAGCGAAACTGCAACAGGGTAAGGTTCTGCGGTGTATTTGCTGTAGACATTCAAATCGAACAGGTAAGGCGCATCGCCTTCCAGCAGGGGGCAATCGAGAAACCATGGCTGCTCGATCGACTGGTTAAGCCCAAGATCGGGTGTTGTGATTATTGACTCTTGCGGGTTCTCCTCAGCCCAAAGCGAGGCATCGGTGCCCACCCATTCACTTTGCGGGTGAACATCAAATTTCAACTGATGACGTTGTTCCTGCGTGGCCCCCAGGCATAGGTGAAGTTCCTGGCCCGCATCAAAGCGCTGGTTGTCATGGACCCATCCCAGCAACCGCAATGGCGCTAATTCCACATGAAGCTCGATGCGGGTCAGCCGTATATCCGCAGACGCGCTGTCCTCTGACGTTCTTCGCGGACTGATCAGGGTGATATCGAGATCGTCACCCTTATGAAGCACAAGGTCGAGCGGCAGGTGATGCGCCAACTCGTGAAAGTCGACCGCCATGGGCTGCGCATTGGTGCTCCCTCCCGTGGAGGGCAAATCGATGCTCAGTTTATCGACATCCTCGACGCCTTTTTTGCCGATCAGTACTTTACCTGGCGCACTCTTGAAGGTGTTTTGGTAAAGAAAACGCAGGTGATAACGCGCCCCCGCTGCTGGCTCGACCTCAACGATCAACGTTTGAAAAATCGCTACAGCGTTCTTGAGCTGCGCATACCTGATGGGCTCTCCTTGCCATTCGTCCCCCTTCACCTGGAAGTCTGACTCGCTGCCAGCCCCCACCTTCCAGTGTTCATAGGCCTTCTGGAAATCCCCATTGAGCGCCAGGTTTTGGTTCGTGTTATCAGGCAGTTTTTTCATGATGGCGTCACCTCTGGTTCGCGCTCGTGCTTCGCATCAGCCTTGATCACCCACTCTTCAACTTTTTTGGCAAACGCCGCGTCGCCGACCTTGGCGGTGTAAGTAATCTTGACCAGGATGTCGGTCATCGAGGCCAGCATGGCGGCCTGGCGGGTGCGCTTCGGCCAGGGAAACGCCAGCTTCCATCGCGACACGGCGCCGGTGTTCTCGAACGGGGTGAGCAAGCCTTCATCGGGTTTGAAGACGGCCATGCCGTTGTCGTCCAGCCCGACAGACAAGGCGACGCGTTGGCCGCTGCTCAAATTGATCAACACATCCGCTGGCGCCACTTCGCTCGGAGAACCGTATAAATAGTCCAACGACGGGTACGACGGTTGAGTGGCCGTGGAGCTGCCCACTTGCAGCAGCGTGGCTTTGACATCTTCGTAAGCAGGCTTGAGCACCGGCAGCGTCACTTCGACGGCACTGATCTGCCGACAGTAATGGTCGGGGTAGTCACGATCGAACAGTAACTGGCGAAGCTCGAAGTTCAGGATGCCGGTCTCTTTCAATTCGTCGAAGGCTTCACCCCAGCTGTCGAAACCCGTTTGCCCAGTGGTGACGTCGTCGAACAACTGGCGCAAGGAGATGGTCTTGACCAGCTCCAGACGCCGCTCATAACGCTGCAAATAATCCGACTCCATGCGCAACAAATCCGCGCGTAAAGAAGCGCCTGCCATCAAACCGTGACGTTGGTCGAGCCAGACATCCGGCCGGATGGTGCTTGAAGTGAACTCACAGGTTTCGGCCTGAAGTGCCGTCTGCGCAGCCAGGCACAACGCCACGGCGGCGTCGTAGGCCTGGAAATGCAAGGTCTTGAGCTGCCCGATCGACCAGCGATACAACTCCAGGTTAGTCGCCCGTGTTTTGAGGAAATCGAACTGGCTGAGTGCCTGGGCGTTAGCCTTGAGAGTTTGATCCAGACTGGTGTGGGCGGCAGCGATAGCGCGCCTCTGAGCGTCGATTTGAGCATCGAGGGCGTTCATTTCAGCGCTGGCCTGATCCCTTGCCAGCCCCCACTCCTGCTGGCGCCGACGATAGTTTTCGGACCGCTCTGTTTTATCGGCTCCATAGCGCGCCAACTCCGCGCCTATCTGGAAGCTATAACCCACTGCCTCGGGCAACGCCTCAGGTCTGTGACCGCCATTGGCCAACCCGAAAATCTTGGGAAACGCGGCAATGACAGACCCGGCGATCCTGAACCCGGTCGAAACCTGTGCCAGCGCATTAGCCACGTCGATTCCCTCCATGACTTTGTATTCATCGTCAGAAATATTGCCAGTGTGCAACTGGCTGAAATGCAGGTGCCGTTCCTGCGCCATGGTCCGGCTGCTTTGCAATGCTTTCAGGCTCTCGCGCTGTTGCTCCAGGAATTCTTCTTGCGACCGACGGGCAAAGTCGCCCAGTTCGGTTAAATGCCGCTGCTGCATTTCTTCCAGCTCAATACGATCCTGTTGTTCGAGCAGGCGCAGCACCTCATTCCCGAACTCTTGCAGCAACTGCACGGACTGCATTGCCACGTCGAACAACACTCGCCAACGAAACGCCGCCACGCGCAATTGGCCCCCCATCGGTCGTGCTGTTCCCATACCGCCCGCCGCCAAATGGTTCAACAAGGCGTTAGGGTCCATGGCACTGAACAGTGGAATCGATAACTCCTTGCCGTCGATAGTCAGGTTGTTGCGCAGGTTGTAGATGCGTTTGGCCGGCAAATCGTAGGACTCGCGCAAGCGTGGGCTCAATGGCAATTTGAAAGACGTCGTGCCGATCACACCCGGGTGCAGAAAACGGGCAGTCGAGACGGGCAGCGGGTTCGCCTCCAGCATCAGTGTTTTTTCAAACTCTGCCAGTGCTGCTCTAACGTCGACCTCAGCCACCAGATCCTTCAATGTCCGGGGTGTCCAATCGTTGCGTGTTCTACCGTCCGGCGCCCGTCCCATCAGAGACAGGGCCCGCACATAGTGCAGCTTCGCAGCCACAAGGCTGTCGCGGGTCAACTGACGGTACAGCCAATCACCCCACGCAATGATGTTGTGGACATAATCGAGAAAAATCACGATTTGGTAATGCTGCGGCGATGTGTACGCAATCGCGTCCGGGTCGGAGGGGGCAAAGGCCTCGTACTCAACCGTGCCTTGTTTCACCGCCAATGGCCGGCATCGCCAATACGCGATCTTCGCACCGACGGTACCGTCGGCCGCCTCCGCCGGCGCCTGAGGGTCAAACAGGTAATGGAACCATTGCTGGGCTTCGAGAAAACGGTGCTCATCGCTCAAGCGACATGCCACCAGATGCGGCAAATGGAAGAACAGTTCCCAGAAAAACAAACCGTTGCTGCTGTCAAACGGACCATTGGGTTCTGTCCCTTGAGGAAGCGGCGGCACGTCCGGGAATTGGGTGGACCAGTCGAGCACGGCCCCCATCGATAGATTGGAGCGAAACACCAGATCCGCACCGATCAACGTGTTCAGCCGAACGTACTTGAGCTTGGTCAGTTCAGGCTGGTTGAACCCCAGAAACTGCGCGCCTTTATCCGGCTCGCCCACCGCGGGTTTGTGAATGAACGGCAGAGGGCCCTGGGCAGGCAGTGTTGCCGGGACCTGTAAAACAACGGTTCTTCCGCCTGAACTGACGCCGGTCAAGGTGCACGTAATCGTGTAGTTGGCAAAAGAAGGTCTCTTCACTTCCAGCCAATCCGTCGTCCAGCCTCCGTTGTTGGAATAGCTGCCTTCAATGGGAGGTTCGGTTACTGTCGCGTATTCCACCTTCAGCGTGAATGGTTCCGGTGTCCCTGACTTGCCTGGTTCCTTAAGCTCACAGAATCCCTGAACACGCAGCTTATACTCAGCACCGTCAGCAACGATGTAAGCCTTGATGCCAAGGTAGTCGGCCAATATTCCTGTGCCGATGGCACTGGTGACGGCGGGAAACTGGCTTGGCGCGATCCTCCGCTGAACCGTGCGAGGGTCAGCAAACAGCACATTCGCCAGATAATCCATGACCGGACCTTCGTCCGACATTTTGCGCAGCAAAGGATCGCGAGTTTCGTAGATCGCCACGGACTCGTCCGATTTACCCGTGTCTGCATTGCCACTAGTGACATGCACGGCCAGCCGGCCTTCGGGGTATCGGGTGTCCAGCTCATTGCGCAAAACCACCGCCACCAGCCGGCAGTCCTGCGATACGTCTTGGTCAAATTGGGCCAGATGCAAGCGAATAGGCGGTGACCAACGCCCGTTCAACGCAATGAAAGCCACTTTGACTTCCAGCTCATAAGGTTTTAGCAGCGTTCCATCGACAAGCTTGTCAAACAGCGCGTGGCGCCATTCAACCCAGACCATGCACAAACGGCCTTCCCAAAACACCAGGCGGCTGTCCAGCACGCTTTCGTCGGTCGGGATGTCAGCCTGTTGCCACTCTCCCCACGCGGTAGGGTTTACGGCTTCAGAATTGTCGGCAACCTCTATGTCGGCCTTGCGCCAAAAATAGCGATAGGGTGCAACACGCTCCCGACCGACAAAGTAGTAATGACTGTTTTTCGGGTTCGCGCCATCCATGTAGCAGGTCAGCACATTCAGGTTGCAGGTTTCCTCGAAGGCGCGCAGATACTCCTGCACCCCTTGTTGCACCGAATCCGTGGTCAGGCGCGTCTGATTCAGATGACTCTCGAGCGTCTTGAACAAACTGCTTTTGCGAATGCGCACATAAGGCGTGATGTAATCCTCGGGTGTGCACTTGAGCAACTGGCTCGCCGACCAGGGGCCGTAGCTGCTGGCGATGTTCCATTCTTCCAGGTCGTCCGGGTCAAATTGGCGGCCGCTATAACCCGGTTCGAGCTTTTGATACACCGCATGGATGTATTGCTGCAGGCAACTCCCCCCCTCCGCCCCCCAGGAGGTCTTGATCTGCTGGCTGTCCAGAGGGTCTGAGCGCAGCCATTCGAACAGATCATCGGCCGTTTTAAGCTTCATCGGAAACGGCCATTGTTCCTTGGCGTGTTTGGCATTCAGGCTGAGGTCTATCAAGGCATTGCGCCGTAGAGCCGCCAGGTCATCGAACGATTGCTTGGCCATCACCGTCTCCTGTCAGTATCAATTTTCCACGGCTCGTCCTGGCGCATGCCATGGCACTCAAAAGCCAGTGGGCTTATTCGGGTTGAGGTAGCGCTTCAACGAACTGGATTGGCCGGAACGAGAGGGAAACGCTTCCTATCGTGGCCTCGACATTTACTTGCCCGGCATCACCGCTGGTAAACGTCAGCTCAGTGACTCCCCTGCTGTTGGTCCGGGTATGGACTACCGGTTGAGGAACGGGACCCAACGTCCATGTCACCTGCTCGCCCACAAAACGGTTTTCATAGTCATCGACCACCGTTGCCCTGTAGGTGACCGGTGTTCCGAGCAGCACCGGGCCTGGAGGCTCCGGAAAAATGTTATCCGTGGTGATGCTCAGCGACGTCCGATCCGGGCCGATCTCGACCGCTGGCGCGACCCGTTCCTTGCCCAGGTCCAGATTGAATGAGGGAACAGCCGTGCCCATCTGCGAGCCCGGGTAAAATTTCACCGTGGCTTTTCCGTCGTTGTCAGTGACGCTCATCGAAGCATCAAATCGGCCCAGCCCGGAGCGCCAATGCACATTGGTCGATCTCAGCGGCCTGGTCGAAAGGTCCAAGACCTGCACGGTGTACTCGACATAATCGGTGGGGTCGTTCGCAATCAACTGTGTGGCGCTTACAGTAGAAGTGACCAGCACATCCAGGCCAATCGCCAGGACGTCGTCGGCCAGCGTCGGGGCGGTGCGGGCGGACAAACTGGCGCTGACCTGCTCGGCTACTGATGCGTAATCCTCATAGATGCCCTCTGCCGACAGCCTGGCCACGTCCAGCAGGGTTTCCGCGTTCAGTTCCGTTTGCTGTGCGAGCTGACGAATACGGGTCAGTAGGTCTAGCTGCGTCAAAGTACGGATAAAACCCTCCCCGGGATTGACGTGATCAGCGCAGGCGCGCACTTCCCGGACGCTCCATGCAAACAGCTCCGCCAACAATTTTGCCGCCCGCTCTTGAACCAACAGCTTTCCGTCACCGACAAGGTCGGTCAAGGCATTGACCCGCTGCAGATAATCGAGCAGTTTTTCCTCGGGTTGGCCGGTCATCGTGACCGCTCGTTTGTAAACCGTGAGGTCATAAAGGGTCGAGATCGAGAACGCTTGCACGGTCTCAAGCGCGAACCACCGCTCGTAACCGTTCTGGATAAAGTGCCCCAGGAAACCCGCGCTCAGTTGCAGCGTCGCGGCCACGTTACTGCGTCGCGAAAACTCCGCCAGCACGCTCAGGAATGGGTCGCCCGGCTCTTCGTTGGCGTGTCGGCGCGAAGCACTATCGGATTCAGCCGGCCAACGTGACAGCACCTCGGCCAATACGCCATACACCGTTGACCCGGACCATGTCAGCACCGGCAGCACCTGTTCCGAAGCAAGCCTGGCATAGGCGCCCAGGCTGCCTTGCACCACATTGCGCTGGCCGGCTTCGGAGCGCAGTACTACCGCGAGGATCTTCTCGACGATGACGCGTCGGGCAGCGTCGTCGATACCGCCTATGGTGGCCCTCACCACGCGATCGATCACCTCCTGGGCATAGGACTCGAATGACTGTTGTGGCGTTTGCGTAAAGTGAACGACCAGCCCTTGTTCATCCACCAGAGCCCGCAACTCGTTCATCCATTGGCGATTATTCGACAAGGCTGGAACACCCGCGATAGTCAACGCTTGTTCGGTCAACAACACGGGAGGGAGCTGTACCTGCAATTGGGAAAACAGCTCACGTTGTGCGTCGCTCGGCAGTGACGATTGCGTGATCGGCGTCACCTGCTCGATCACCCAGTGCACGGGCAGATCGGCATCGCGACACCAGCGAACACACTCCATAAGGGCGTGAATGACACCCAATGTGTCCGGTGTTGCGTCATTGCGCTGAGCAGCGATACGGGACGTACCGGCCAGCGGGGTCACCCACGCTTCGCCACCTATCACGCCCAGTAAAAGGATGGCCTGAATGGGCGTAATTCCCAGCAAACGCGGCAACCTGGCCATGCGATAGAAACTGGAAACAATCGGCAAACTGCGTGCAAGCTCGGTGACGCCATGGGCATCGGCGACAAAATGCGCGAGGTAGAAATAGGTCTCCAGATCGATACCCAGACCACTGCGCAACTGATTGACCGTGAGCAGGTCTGCCGGGGTAACCGGTAGGATTGCAAACGCGCCGCCGTCGATCTTGAAAGGGACTGAGAAGCGTATGTGTTCGTTGAATATACGGTCAAACTGAGCTTTTTCCGTGCCTCGACCAAAAATCGAAATCCGCCAAAAGAACGCTGCAAACTCCTCGGCGGTGCAGGCATATTGCTCGCGCAACTCCTGGAACAGGCCCAGCGCACGAACGGTGTTTTCGGTTATTTCATACGAAGGGAGTTCTGGCGAACTTTCAGCATGCATGGCCGCGACGATCACTGCATCGACGTCATGGGAGGGTAATTCCAACCATCCGTCCAGGCGCAGTTTTCGATTCATGCGGTCATAGTGTTCGTGACGGGCGTCCTTGAACAAATTGAAAAGTTCGGGATATCCCGCGTTTGCATACTCGATGGAAATAGGAGGATTATTCCCTTCATGGATGTAGACCGACCCGGCATCCACCCCGGAAACAGGGACCTCTGGACCTCGCACATTCTCTGACAAGGTGGTCGACGACTTCTCAAGCGATAACAATGCTTCAACGCCCTGAAAATCGAGCTTCGTACGCTCATTGAACACGCTTACATGCCTGAGATTGCCTCCCAGTTCCGGCGCCAACCCGAAGTAACGCGTATTTATCTCCCCCGGCTCACTTCGTTGCTCGGTCAGAATTGTTCGCTGCGCAGGGCTAAGCCTCGCGGCTTGGGTGAAAGCCTTGTCGTACTCGACACTCCAGGGTAGCGGGCGAATGAAATACGGAAACAACGGGTCACAAAGACGCACGACACTGCCGACCGACTCTGCACCATTGCGCAGCACGTAATTGAGCGTTTCCCAAGGGGTGTGAAACGGCAAGTTATTGGGGAAAAACTGCTCGCTCAGGTCCTTGTCGATGTTCTGCGTCGCGCCGCTCGTGTTCTCGATAAAGGTTTCCATCACGCGGGTAACGACCTCCACCGACGTCACCGTGCCATTGATCGTCGTGTTGTCAATCAACAACTTCTCAAGGTCTGGACGCCGCCCCGTCAGAGGCAACGCCGTCTCGTCTGCGACACCGAGCCGCTGTTGTGCCCAATGCATCAGAACGACCAGATAAGCCGCGGGCGAATGAATGGCTTCAATCGCATTCGCCGGGCAGAGTTCATCGAACCTGGGATTGAACAAAAGCGCATAAGTCGGACCGTTGCTCATCCCTTCCGCCGACGGCACGGTTGCCGCTTCATTGGTCAGCCGGTATTCGATAAAACGGCGCATGACCTGCGTTGCCAGACCGTTGATTCGCTGTTGAAAAGCACGCGCCTGCTGCTCGCTGAGACCAAACTCGGACACCAGGCCACCCACGCCTTTTTGCGCCAGCACACATACCGAGCCGTCTTCGTCGAGATAGTCATTGAGTGCGGAAAATTGCTGGCGCAAGGGCTCGTCGAAGAGTTGCTCGTACATCTGTCGAGCGATTCGGATCGGGGACTTGGCCATGCTGTTACTCCTGCGAGCTGCACATCATTGATGTGGAACCGAATGACCATTCCGTCATTCCCTTTGCAGCCATTTGGCGGTATCGCGCGCGCTCCGTCTACTGTCATAAATGACAGTAAACGGGGCCGTTCATCGGGGACTCAAGGGGTCAAGTCGGCGGCGTCGTTATCGACCACGACTTCGAATCGAGGGCTGTCAGCGCTGGCAGATACGCGTGTGACACCGCCGGATTGTTGCGCGCTTTGCGTCGCACACACCCAATGCTCGTTTGGGGATAAATCGTCCGCCGGCGTCGCTTCCCAGTCGTCATCGACAGCACGGGAAGTGGCCATACGGATTTCCGGATTGAACCAGGCACGTAGCTCAATCTCGGCACCCGTCCACGACGTGCCCGCGAACGTCGACTCGGGCTTGACCCATCGGCCAGGTAGCGGCACCGTAAACTGCGGTGGCTGAGTCCGCAGCTCAAGCGGTCGCGGTGCTGTCCATCCGGAAAGATGGTGCTCGAAGCTCTGTTGAACCACGAGTGAGGGATGGCCGGCCGGCCGGTCAAGCAAGAGCCAGAGCGACCACGTGCCGTGTTCCGACACCTGCGTGGTGGCGAGGATTTCCTCAAGGGCCTCCGTCAAGGCGACGCTAACCGTATCGCCCGGGTAACCAAAGCCGGAAACTGCCAGGTGCGACTCGACCGCCTCGCCATCGGCGGGCGTTTCGATGACCGGTTTGGCCGGCACGACCCCGAGCACAAGATCCTTGCCGAATGCAGATTCCTGATCCTTGATAAGCTGCTTGAACCTCAACGTGTGAGTGCCCGGCGGCAGGGTCGCGTCGAGCCAGAATTCGCCTCGATAGTTGGCCCTGATTCTCGCCCATGGCTCGGCCCCCTCATCCAGCGACACCTCTACCGTCGCTACTTCAATTCCTATTTTTTTGCTGGCAATGCCTTCGATTCTGAAGGAGCGTGCAACCGTGTCCACAGGCTGTGGCGTGTTGACGACGGGCGCCAACAACTCCGCTTTAAAGCTGATGGGTTCGCTCTGTTCGGATGACAATCCGTTGAACAACTGCCTGGCATATATCTGATAGTCACGAAATTCGAGCGACAGAAGCACCGACCACCCGTCTTCAGTCACTGGCACGCTGCCCAGTGGCTGGTCGGTCAAATAATCGTAAATCGTCATCACGGCACCGTCATAGCCGCCGCTGCCTTCAATAACTGGCTCATGGCCCACCGGCGGCGTCATGGCTTTGATGACGGGCTTGGGAACGGCCACTGTGAAAGATTTGATCACTTCGTTCGAGGTCTGCCCGCCGAAAGTCTGTGTCACCTTGAGGGTGTACGTACCTGGGGCGAAAGACGCAGGACGACGGTAGGTCCAGCGACCGTCCTTATCGGTGTCAGAGACCGGATAGGTCGTGGCGCCGTCGCTGAAAGTGAGCGTAACCACCGCACCCTTCCAGCAGGTGCCCGCAATGTCCGGGGACAAGCCGTTTTCAGTAATGGTGTCGATTGAGGGCAGTGGCGCCTTGATGACCACTGGCACATCCGGCGTCCATTGCGACTGGAGGTTGTTGAACAGTTGCCGCGCCTTTACAACATAAGTACCCGGCTCCCACTGGGTGATCGCTGTATTCATCCAACGATTGTTCACAACGTTGACGATCGGCAAAGAAGGAAGGGGGTTAGAAGACCCTGTGATCTGCAGTTCGACTTTGGCGGCAGGCTGGTCAGCCCAGGCATTACCGTTACCAGAAAATACTGGTTTCTGATCGAGACCGACGCTATGGGTCAGGGTGGGAGGCGGAACGTTGATCGTGAACGAGATTTCTTGAGCCCACCCGGAATAGATTTTCTGATTGCTATTACCCATGACCCATTGACGTGCACCAATAATGAAAGTGCCGGGTAGCCAGTTGGTGTAAGTCTGGGTCCACGAAGCCGACGTCACAGTAAAGGATTTCAGAACGCTGGCATTGCCTTTGTAGTGAAGATTGATCTCCGCACCAACATGCCCTTTTCCTTTTATTGTTACAGTTCCATCGGCAGTCGGGATCGCGTCAAGCAACTCTACTACCGGTGGCCTGACGTGAACTTTACGCGTGGCGGCACGTTCGGATTCAACTCCGCCGTAGAACTGTATCGCTGTCAGGGTGCGGACACCGGGAATTAACTTCACATTCACAGACCATCTGCCATTTGTAACCGCCCCGTTGCCCAGACTTGTGCTCGACAAGTCGAGATAAACACGGACACTAAGCCCTGCAGTACCTGTGTGCCCTGCCCCCACAATAGTAAAGTCCGTTTCCACTTCTAGCGGGCCAGCATCGATAGTCGGAGGGGCGAGAAAAAATACGTTTACTTGTGTCCAGGCAGCATTGCCTGATTTCTCATGCCGCACATTAATAATTTGCGAACCACCGTGAGGGTAGTGATACCCGAAATTCACAGTTATCCCCCATCGACCATCGGCTCCCGCTTTTATTTCCCCGAAGTTAATTGTACCGTTTTGATTCATGACTTGAATGAGTTCACCCGCCGCGCCCCAAGTGCCATTAACTGGTACTTGCGTACCAAGCTTTACCACTCCGTTGTTTGCGGGCGTAAATACTTTCGGATAGGTGAGGTACGTGATTTTTTTTATGGAAGAGTACCGACGATGATACCCGCTGACATATTGCTCAACGGTAATATCAAAAGTTCCTGGGTGCACTGCGGACAATAGAGGTATCGACCATCTGCTATTAGTACCCCTTACAGCAGCCGACAGCTGACTACCAGCAGGTATCCAGACACTCAACTCCGTTGAATCGCCACCCGACCCCGTAATGGCGTTGGTAAACACTGATGAGTTATCGATAACGGGTAAGTCACTCAAACACACATTAACTGTATGCCAGCCTGAATGCTGATTTTGGTACTGCCAATAATGCTTGAGTTCGCATTTACCTGATATACCCGAGTTGGTGAGTCGACGACTGTGCCATACAAACCCCTCGAACCATTCCCCTTTAACTTCCCAAAACAAGGTTCCGCTGATCCAGAGCGAGAACCAGACCTGGTGTTTGCCAACGGCATTCAAGTGGAACTGAAACGTCTGATCGAGATTGTAGATGGTTCCGTTAACGATACCGCCGATGCTCAGCGGAGTGATGGTCCCGCCAGACTCCGGATGCTCAATGTCAGCGGACTGGATGAGTTCCCCGGCACTGCGATTTTCAACGTGGTTGAACTCAGTCTCGCTGAACTTGCTTTCGTCTTCTGACATGATCCCGCTCCGTCGCCGCCTGCCGTGGAAATCTCAAGGCTCCTTTCTACGCCGCGAACCAAAGCAATGCCTACCTGTAAAATCTGACAGTTCCGATGAACGGCATGATCATCAAATTGAGCTTCATCCCGATTTTTCAGGCCCTCGCCAAGTGACTACAACGCCTTGCGCAACGGACTACACATCCGCCAGAATCCGCCGGCTTGTGCACCTTGGTCTTGCCCTGTAACTTGATCCTCGTCGCTGCCAATCAGCGATCGGGTTTAGTCGCCCGGCGGTTTGATACATGTGTATAAGCGTCATCCAGTCGGGTATTCCCTATCCCCGCACTTGATGGTGGCTGTTCGCAGGGCGCCCTTGGGCGCGCCGGAATTCGTATCTCCGCCGGTCGACTAACCTGCTTACAGCCGCCACCCTCCCTCGTTTAGTCGCGAGATGGTGGCAGCCCTATAACGGAGATCGATCATGTTTAAACCAACACCCAATCCACCCCCCGAAACCGACCCGGTTTCCCCCTACGCCACCCTCGATTCAAGAAAGCTCCACGCCGCCGCCGAAGGCGCTCGACCACTACCTCAAACCCGACGTCGATACCCTTCGCTCTTCCCAGGACCGCGCCATGAAAATGTTCACCGTTGTCCCGGACGCCAATCCCGAAGCCTTGACCATCGAGACCTACGAAACGTTTTCGACGGTCAGCATTCTGCCGCTCGACCTGGCGGAAAGCCTGGACAACACGCCGCGGCATCTGGCGATGGCGATTTACCGGATGAGTGAGTTGGGGTTGATACTGGTGGAGCGGTCGCTGGATAACGAGAAGGCGATCAAGACGGCCTGAGCTTTAGATATCAGGCGCCTGTGCTGACGCCTTCGCGGGCAAGCCCGCTCCCACAGGGTTCTGTGGTGAACACAACTTTTGTGATCACCATGAAACACTGTGGGAGCGTGGCTTGCCCGCGATGACGGTAGTCAAGCCACCAAAAAACTTCAGGCCGAGGCAGGCATCGGCTGAAAACTGAAATACTGCGTCAACGCCTCCACCAATTGCCCAAACTCCGGCGGCGCCCGTTGCAGGCGGAACCCGGCGTCATAGTGCTGGGGCGTTGCGTCTTCATGGCACCACAGACAACTCGCCGTCAGGTCGATGACCTGCTGGCAACCCTCGAGGGCGGGGATTTTCAGACGCAGGGCAAAGTCGACGCCCACCATCATCGGCAACTGGCTGATGAGCATCAGCCCGTCCGCAGACACGTTGCCGAGAAAGCCGATGGGTTTGTCGGTGATGCTGTTGAACACTCTGAGGAAATACGGCAGTTGATGCCGCTCGATCCGGCGGTCGGTAAACATGCGCAAATGGCCCAGCAAGGCCCTTAAGCAGGGCCGCACTAATGCTTCGGAACGGGCCTTCCTACTATCTGTATAGATAGAGGCCGCGGCACGCTCTCCCCGATGCCGGTGCGTCAGTCCCTACAACGCTGACGCTTACTCCTGCCGATCTCAGGTATGACCTCGGCGCAGAGGCAAGGCTCTAAACCGATCTCTTGGACTATAGCTCACCATCGTCGGTGAGCCAGCCTTTGTATGACAGCCGCAATCAGAACTGCGCAGGGCGTACGGCTGCGGCGCTGCGAACCGGGTAATGGCCCGTGCTCTGCAGGGTCTCCAGACGGGCGCGGGCGCGGTAGGCGTATTCGCTTTGCGGGTAGGTCGCGATGATGTACTGGTAAGTCTGGGCCGCATCGACGAACAGCATCTGCCGTTCCAGGCACTGGCCGCGCATCATCGACACTTCGGGCCACACATAAGGCCGCGCACGGCTGGAGCGCTCGACTTTCGACAGTTCGAGCATGACCTGCTCGCAATTGCCACGGTCGTAGGCGCTGTACGCGAGGTTTAAATGATGGTTCATCGACCAACGGGCACAACCCGTCACACTGAGGGCAAGGACGGCAATGAGCGCAAATCGCATGGGGGATCTCCTGTCTTGAGCGCTGTATCGGCCTGCTGGCGAAATTCTTCAGGCTGCCGGTAACCGAAAGTATTCATTTGAATAAACAAGCGAATAACAAAGCTCTTCACAAAAAGTAGTGCACTTGAACAATGACTACACCCCTAGAGCATAGTAGCCTCACTCAGCGCTTGAACTCAGGAGTCTTTGCATGTCCGTCCGTCGTACCAAAATCGTCGCTACCCTTGGCCCGGCCAGTAACTCGCCGGAAGTTCTCGAACAGCTGATTCTGGCTGGCCTGGACGTCGCCCGCCTGAACTTCTCCCACGGCACCCCCGACGAGCACAAGGCTCGCGCGAAGCTGGTGCGTGACCTCGCGGCCAAGCACGGTCGTTTCGTTGCCCTGCTGGGTGACTTGCAAGGCCCGAAAATCCGTATCGCCAAATTCGCCAACAAGAAGATCGAGCTGAAGATCGGTGACCAGTTCACCTTCTCCACCAGCCATCCTCTGACCGAAGGCAATCAGCAAGTGGTCGGCATCGACTACCCGGACCTGGTGAAAGACTGTGGCGTGGGCGACGAGCTGCTGCTCGACGACGGCCGCGTGGTGATGCGCGTTGATACCGCCACCGCCACCGAGCTGAACTGCACCGTGCTGATCGGCGGTCCGCTGTCCGACCATAAAGGCATCAACCGTCGCGGTGGTGGCCTGACGGCTCCGGCGCTGACCGAGAAAGACAAGGCCGACATCAAACTCGCTGCCGAGATGGAAGTCGACTACCTGGCCGTGTCCTTCCCGCGTGATGCCGCCGACATGGAATACGCCCGTCAACTGCGCGACGAAGCCGGCGGCACTGCCTGGCTGGTGGCGAAGATCGAACGCGCCGAAGCCGTGGCCGACGATGAAACCCTCGACGCGCTGATCCAGGCGTCCGACGCGGTCATGGTTGCCCGTGGTGATTTGGGTGTGGAAATCGGCGACGCCGAGCTGGTGGGCATTCAGAAGAAAATCATTCTGCACGCACGCCGCCACAACAAGGCCGTGATCGTCGCGACCCAGATGATGGAGTCGATGATCCAGAACCCGATGCCGACTCGCGCTGAAGTGTCCGACGTGGCCAACGCCGTGCTCGACTACACCGACGCCGTGATGCTCTCGGCCGAAAGTGCTGCCGGTCTGTACCCACTGGAAGCTGTGCAGGCGATGGCGCGAATCTGCGTCGGCGCTGAAAAGCACCCGACCAGCAAGACCTCCAGCCACCGTATCGGCAAAGTGTTCGAAAGCTGCGACCAGAGCATCGCCCTGGCGGCCATGTACACCGCCAACCACTTCCCGGGCGTGAAGGCGATCATCGCCCTGACCGAAAGTGGCTACACGCCGTTGATCATGTCGCGCATTCGCTCTTCGGTGCCGATCTACGCGTTCTCCCCGCACCGCGAAACCCAGGCCCGCGCGGCCATGTTCCGCGGCGTCTACACCGTACCGTTCGACCCGGCATCGTTGCCGCCTGAGCAAGTCAGCCAGGCCGCGATCGACGAGTTGCTCAAGCGCGGCGTTGTGGAGAAAGGCGACTGGGTCATCCTGACCAAGGGCGACAGCTACCACACCATTGGCGGCACCAACGGGATGAAAATCCTGCACGTTGGCGACCCGATGGTCTGAGTGACCGGCCGCTGAAATACAAAAGCCCCGCCACGTGAATGGCGGGGCTTTTTGCTTTCTGGTCCTGAAAATGTGGTGTCAGGACTGACGCCTTCGCGAGCAAGCCCAGTCATCGAAGATTCAATGCCGCTTGATAAACCCGGTCAACGCCGCCAACGCTTCCGGCGAGCGCAGCCGCTGAGTGAACAACGCCCCCTCTTCTTCGATCACCTTGCGCAGCAATTCCCGGTCCGGTGCTTTCATCAATTGCTTGCTGATGCGCACGGCTTCCGGCGGCAACGATTCAAAGCGCAACGCCATCTCCCGTGCCTTGGCCAACGCCGTTTCGCCACTACCCAATGCCTCGGTCGCTATCCCCCACGCTGCCGCTTGTTCACCGCTGAACCCTTCACCCAGCAGCAACAATTCCGCCGCTTTGGCATGCCCAATCAAACGCGGCAAGATCAGGCTGGAACCAAATTCCGGACACAACCCGAGGTTAACGAATGGCATCCTCAGGCGAGCATCCCGACTGACATACACCAGATCACAATGCAGCAACATCGTCGTGCCAATCCCCACCGCCGCACCCGCCACCGCAGCGACCACCGGTTTACGGCATTCCAGCAAATTGAGCATGAACTGAAACACCGGACTGTCGAGGTTGCCCGGCGGTTGCTGGATGAAGTCGGCGATGTCGTTGCCAGCGGTGAAGCACTCGGCACTGCCAGTGATCAGTACGGCGTTGATTTCGGCGTCGGTGTCGGCCTGCTTCAATGCGTCGGCCAAGTCGGAGTACATGGCGCGGGTCAGGGCGTTTTTCTTTTCGGGGCGATTCAGGCGCAGCGTCAGCACACCGCGTTCGCGTTCAATCTGGATGGCATCGGTCATGGTGGGTCTCGCGTCTGAAAAAATCAGCGCTCAACCACGAGGCAGGAACACATCGGCCAGCAGTTGATTGCGCGGCAAACCCGCGAGGTACAGGCGCCGGGAAAAGGCGTCGACACTGTCGGGGGCTCCGCAGACTAAGGCCAGGGTTTGCCGGGAGACAAGCCGCAGTTGCGCCAATGCCTGCGGCAACTCGGCCGGGGTCCAGCGTTCGACACTGAGGTTTTCCCGGCCATCGGCCATGGCTTGCAGGGGTTTGGCGAGGTAATGCTCATGGGCATCATGGGCCAGGTGAATGACGCGGATAGCCCCTTGATGATCCTGACGCAGCGCTTCGCGCAACACGCCAAACAGCGGCCCCAAACCGGTGCCGGCGGCCAACAGCCAGAGCGGTCGGGTGTGCCAGTCCGGATCGTAATGCAAGGCCCCGCCGCGCAGCTCGCCGAGGCGTATCGGGTCACCGATTTTCAGCTGACGGGCCGCGTCGCTGAATGCCCCGGGCTGGCGGCAATCAAGGTGAAACTCCAGAAAGCGGTCTTCTTCCGGCAGGCTGGCCAACGAGTAAGGTCGCGCCACGTTGCCCGCCCACAACACCAGATGTTGCCCGGCGCTGTAGCGCAGCGGACGCTCGGGGGTCAGGCGCACACGCAACACACTGGCGCTCAACCAATCCACGGCGGCCACCTCGGCCGGGCGACCGTCCTGCTGCGGGTCGAAGGTGTGCACGTGCAGGTCTTCGACCACTTGGCACTGGCACGCCAGGCGCCAGCCTTGTTGGCGCTGCTCGGCGCTCAAGGCATCCGGGCGATTGTCGCTGGGCAGGCCTTGCACACATTGCACCAGGCAGGCATGGCAACTACCGGCGCGGCAACTGTAGGGCACCGGCACACCGTTTTGATTCAAGGCATCGAGCAGGTTGCTGCCCGGCGCCACCGTAAAGTGGCGCTCGCCGACGCGTAACTCAGGCATCGACGTTCTCCCAGGCCGCCGCGCAGCGGTTGCGCCCGTCACGCTTGGCCCGGTAAAGCGCCTGGTCCGCGCGCTGCAAGGCGTCGTCGAGATCGTCGCCCAGTTCCAGCAGCGTCATGCCCGCCGACAAGCTGAGGTGGGCGACATTGAGGCCAATCAACTCGACATCGGTGAAGGCGATACGCAACCGTTCACAGCATGCGGTCAGGCGTTCGGCATCACAGTCAGGCACCAGCACCACGAATTCTTCACCGCCATAACGCGCCAGCACATCGCCGTCTCGCAGGCATGCCGTTGCGACGCCGGCAAAGGCTTGCAAGACCTGATCGCCCGCCGCATGGCCGTGCACATCGTTGATGCGTTTGAAGTGGTCGAGGTCGATCAGCGCCAGGCCATGCATCACACCGGCGTCCATGGCGTTGAGTTCCCGTGAGGCCAGGCGCAGGAAATGGCGGCGGTTGAACAGCCCGGTGAGTTCGTCGGTGGCGACCAGGTCTTCGAGCTGGCGCATCATCCCGCGCAGGGTGTCCTGGTGCGCTTGCAAGGCGAAGCGTCGTTGCCGCATGCGTTGACGCGACGCCTGGACATAGCGGGCGTAGAGCACCAGCCAGATCAACACGATAAACAGCACAGACACTTGCAACCCGGCCAGCGCCGGGTCGGGCAGCTGAAAGTGGTAGCCCTCCCACAGCGTGATCGCACTGAAACTGAAAAACACCAGCAGCGCACATCGCACTAACGCTCGACGCGACAGATGGAACAACCCGAACAGCAGGATCAGCACGTAAAACACCAGGAACGCGCCGCGCGCTTCGTCCAGATTGGCGATCAGCCACGTTTGCCAGCCGATCCCCATCAACACTTGCACTTCGGTCAGGCTGGGGTCGGAAAAACGCAGGTTGCAGCCGCTGTAAAACACCACGAACAACGCCGCCTGGCTGATGACCACCAGTGCGGTGCCGACGGCCACGCTGGCCGCAGGTTCGTCGTAATGTCCGGTGAAAAACGCCAGCCACAGCAACATCAAGGCCAAGGCATAGGTGCCGGCTGCAAGGGCAAAGCGTTTGAGTAAAAGCCGTTGGATGGCGTTATGGGTCAATCGTTGACTCACCATGCGAAAGGAGGCTGTTTGAGTGTCCTACTCTACAGGCCGACTGCCACTTTAGTGGCGAGCCGGACAAATGACCATTCAATTTTAGGGGCAAAAAACTGGCGTCAAAAGCATGGCCCTGAATGGCAGAAAACCTGAGATGAGGAGATCGCCTGTGGCAAGAGGGCTTGCCTGTGGCGAGGGTCACAAAAGCAACAGCCTTGCGCCAGCCTTTATGAGACCAACGATTGACTGCCGGCGCGTGTACCCGCCCGCGAGGCGCGGTATACTGCCGCGCCTTTTTAGCGTCGCGCCAGCAGCCCCGGCGTGCCTTGAAAGGTGCTTGCAACCGACCGATGCACCCAAGCTGCAAGCACCTTATTGAATGTTCCCGTCTTTTAGAGGAGCGCGACTCATGACCGTGATCAAGCAAGACGACCTGATTCAGAGCGTTGCCGACGCCCTGCAGTTCATTTCCTATTACCACCCCGTTGACTTCATCCAGGCGATGCACGAAGCCTACCTGCGTGAAGAATCGCCGGCCGCCCGCGACTCCATCGCGCAGATCCTGATCAACTCGCGCATGTGTGCCACCGGCCACCGCCCGATCTGCCAGGACACCGGCATCGTTACCGTGTTCGTCCGTGTGGGCATGGACGTACGTTGGGATGGCGCCACCATGGGCCTGGACGACATGATCAACGAAGGCGTGCGCCGGGCTTACAACCTGCCGGAAAACGTTCTGCGTGCCTCGATCCTCGCCGACCCGGCGGGCGCTCGTAAAAACACCAAGGACAACACCCCGGCCGTTATCCACTACTCCATCGTTCCAGGTAACACCGTGGAAGTGGACGTGGCAGCCAAGGGCGGCGGTTCCGAGAACAAATCGAAAATGGCCATGCTCAACCCGTCCGACTCGATCGTCGACTGGGTATTGAAGACCGTTCCGACCATGGGCGCCGGCTGGTGCCCACCGGGCATGCTCGGCATCGGCATCGGCGGCACCGCCGAGAAAGCCGCGGTCATGGCAAAAGAAGTGTTGATGGAGTCCATCGACATTCACGAACTCAAAGCGCGTGGCCCTCAGAACCGCCTCGAAGAGATGCGTCTGGAGCTGTTCGAGAAGGTCAACCAACTGGGCATCGGCGCCCAGGGCCTGGGTGGCCTGACCACCGTGCTCGACGTGAAGATCATGGACTACCCGACTCACGCCGCTTCCCTGCCGGTGTGCATGATCCCGAACTGCGCCGCCACCCGTCACGCACACTTCGTGCTCGACGGTTCCGGCCCGGCCTCGCTGGAAGCGCCACCGCTGGACGCCTACCCGGAAATCGTCTGGGAAGCCGGCCCGTCGGCCCGTCGCGTCAACCTCGACACCCTGACCCCGGAAGACGTACAGAGCTGGAAGCCGGGCGAGACCGTCCTGCTCAACGGCAAGATGCTCACCGGTCGCGACGCCGCGCACAAGCGCATGGTCGAGATGCTGAACAAGGGTGAAACGCTGCCGGTCGATCTGAAAGGTCGCTTCATCTACTACGTCGGCCCGGTTGATCCGGTTCGCGAAGAAGTGGTGGGCCCTGCCGGTCCGACCACCGCCACGCGGATGGACAAGTTCACCCGTCAGATCCTCGAGCAAACCGGCCTGCTGGGCATGATCGGCAAATCCGAGCGCGGCCCTACCGCCATCGAAGCGATCAAGGACCACAAAGCCGTTTACCTGATGGCAGTCGGCGGCGCGGCCTACCTGGTGGCGCAAGCCATCAAGAAATCCCGCGTCGTTGCTTTCGCCGAACTGGGGATGGAAGCCATCTACGAGTTTGACGTGAAAGACATGCCAGTGACGGTTGCGGTTGATAGCAAGGGCGAGTCGGTTCACATCACCGGTCCTGCGATCTGGCAGAAGAAGATCAGTGAAAGTCTGGCAGTAGAAGTGCAGTAAGCGCTTCATCGGGCCAAACAGCGGCCGGGTTGTCTGAAAAGGCGACCCGGCCATTTTTTTGCCTGCTGATAATACCCAAGGCATTAAAACGGTATTTCTTACAACAATTCGATCTGGAAAAACCTTCTCCACCTGTCAGATCTGACAGGTTACGCAAGGCCCCTATCTTGTTAGCGTCTCACCTATCCAGCGACACCGTTGCCACGGGCAAGCGCCAGGCCAAAACAGGATCAGCCCCATGCAAGAGCAAGCGTCCCTGAGTATCACTGAACCCTCGATTGCAAAGAGTGCGTCGATCGCCACCATCGGTAAAAGCTGGGGCAAGGTGGGGCCGACCGGGGCCGCTTCATTTGCATTGCCCCTGCCATTTTCGCCCGGTCGTGGTTGGGATCCTCAGCTATCACTGAACTACAGCAGCCAGTCCGGGAACGGCGTATTCGGTATTGGCTGGTACTTGGGCCTCTCGGCGATCACCCGCCAGACGAGCAAGGGTGTGCCCCGTTATCTCGACGATGACGTGTTCCTCAGCACCGCCGGCGAAGAACTGATGCCCGAGCGCGATGACGAGGGCAACATCCAGTCCAGAATCGAACGCGAATACCGTGGCCAATTGATTGGCGACCATACGGTAGTGCGGTATCGACCGCGGGTAGAGCAGACATTCGAGCTCATCGAGCTCTGGTGTTCCGACGTCTCACCTGAAGGCTTCTGGCTGGTGCACGCGCCAGACGGCAGCCTGCACCTTTTCGGCAAAGAACCAGGTTCTCGCGTTGCGGACCCGCAAGCCCCACTGCGTGTGTCGGCTTGGCTGTTGCAGGAAAGCATGAACGCCCACGGCGAGCATATTCGCTACGTGTACCGGGCAGAAGATCAGAACGAGCGCCCTGACCCGCGCGACTACCGGGCGCAGCGATATGTGCATCAAGTGCTCTATGGCAACGTGGCGGCATGCGCAGATCTGTACGGCTGGGCACTGCCGCAGACACCGACACCTTCATGGCTCTTTCACGTGGTGTTCGACTACGGCGAACGCACGCTGGAGCTGACGGAAAAACCTGTTTATGACGGTCCGACGCTCAAGCCGTGGCTGATCCGCAATGACCCCTTTTCGTCCTATGGCCAAGGCTTTGAAGTCGGTACTCGCCGCCTCTGTCGGCAAGTGCTGGTATTCCACAATTTTGTTGAACTGGGTGATGAACCCGCACTGGTCCGTCGTGTGTTGCTGGAGTACTCGGGTGGCGGCGAACCCTGGACCTACAGCCAAATCACCGCGGCGCATCAACAGGCGTACGACGCCAGCGGTGCCGTGGAAAGCCTGCCGCCGATAGAGTTCGAGCATTCGAGTGCTGAACTCAATACTCGACCCGCCGCGTTTTTTCCGTTCGACAACATGCCGGGGATCGAGGACGGCCAACACTATCAATGCGTCGACCTGTTCGGTGAGGGGCTGCCAGGTTTCCTGTGTCGCTACGATCAATGCTGGTACTACCGCGAACCCTTGCGTGATCGCGCCGGTGGCGATCGCATCACCTATGGGCCGTGGACTGCGCTCGACGATATCCCGGTCGCCGACCGCAGCAAGCAAACGCATCAAGCCCTGATGGACCTGACCGGAGACGGTCGTCTGGACTGGGTCATCGCCCGACCGGGCATGGCGGGTTTCCATGCCCTGAACCCGGATCGGAGCTGGTCAGGGTTCATTCCGTTCAAGGCGTTCCCGGTGGAATTTTTCAACATCCTGTCGCAATTGGGCGACTTGACGGGCGACGGCCTCAGCTCTTTGGCACTGATCGGCCCCAACACCGTGCGCCTGTACGCTAACCGGCGCGAGGAAGGTTTTGCCAAAGCCGAAGACGTCACTCACACGCCGGATGATGACCGCCTGCCATTGATCAGCAATTCACGTAGTGAACTGGTGTTTCTGGGCAACCTGCCGGGCAGCGACACCACCGGATTGTGCCGCATCCGCCACGACGAAATAAAATGCTGGCCGAACCTTGGGAACGGCACATTCGGCACGGGATTTGTCGTCGAAGGCCCGACGTTCGATTACGCGACGTTCGACACAGCGCGTGTGCGCGTCGCTGATCTGAACGGCTCGGGTGCCCCGGCGCTGATCTATCTGAATGGCGACGGGTTCGATATTTATCGCAACCTGGGCGGCAATGGTTTTGAACGGACCCCCATGGGTGTTTCCTGGCCCGAAGGCGTGCATTACGACGACCTGTGCCAGGTGACGCTCGCCGACCTGCAAGGACTGGGCTGTGCCAGCCTGATTCTGACCGTTCCCCCTATGCAAACCCGGCACTGGCGCTATGACTTTGTTGACGCCAAGCCCTACCTGATGATCGCCAGCAATAACAACATGGGGTGCAGCACCCAGGTGGTGTATCGCAGTTCGGCTCAAGAATGGCTCGACGAAAAAACCGAGAATCGCTTCACTTGCCACCTGCCCTTTCCCATCCAGGTGGTGAGCCATCAAAGCCAGCTGGATGAAATCACCGGCTATCGCCTGAACCAGTTTTTCCGTTACTTCCAGGGTTACTACGACGACCGGGATCGGGAGTTGCGTGGTTTCGGGTTGCTGCACCAGACCGACAGCGAAACCGGCTCGGGCGAAGACGAAAGCTTTACCGCGCCGGCGTTGGTCTGCACCTGGTTTCATACAGGGCAACAGATCGACATGCCTGGCGAGGGTTACTTCAACGGTGATGCTGAGGCACATCCGCTGGGCGAAACGCTGTTTTGTCGTTATCACCCGGGCGACGAGTGTGAAGAGCTCATCACGCCTGACGATGAAGCCACCGCCCACGACATCGCCCGTGCGCTCGCCGGCAATGTGCTGCGTGTGGAAACGTACGCGGCGAATGACCCGGTCATCCCGTTCCTGGTCGAACAGCCCCGCTACATCGTCCGCGAAGTGCGTGGGCGCGGTCGGCACGCTCCTGCCCCTGTGTTAATGGTGTCGCAGCTCGAAAGCATCAGCTACCGCTATGAGCAATTCATCAATGACCCGCTGTGCCAGCATGTCGTGAACCTGGGTCGGGATGCGTTCGGGCTGACGACCCACAGCATCACGGTCAGTTATGCCCGGCGCCTGACTGAGCTAGATGAGCCACCCTTTTCCGATGTGGATGAACGGAAATGGTGGAGCGACGCCCATGACCCGGCCCAACAGTCCTACTATCTGGCCGAAACCCGCGCTGCGTTTATTCATTTGGTCGATCTGCAAGGCTGGAGGCTCGGCCTGCCCTATCAGCAACGCGGCAATGCAATGGTCTTGCCCAAGGGCCAGGCACCGACGGGGCTGGCCCCCGAAGCCATTGACTATGAACTGTTTATGGACACGTTCAAATCAGTCGAATGGGAAGCTCAGCGGGAGTTGACCTCACAAACGGTGCAACGCTATCTCGAAACGCAAGACCGCACGGTAATGCCGGACGGCACGGCCAGCTTCGAAGCGCTGGCAGGCCCGCTGGAAATGGCGCAATTGAACAAGACGGCGCTGGATGTCTACAGCGACGTGAGCCCTCCAATCGACATCCGGGCCGAACTGACGAAGATTGGTTATTTGTCTATGCCGCTGTTTCTTGGGACGGACAAAGCAGCCGATGAGGAAGAGGACACGCTTAGAAATCTTTGGTCCAGCCAATACAGTTTCGTCCGGTATGCAGACCTTGATCGCTTCTACAGGGTGACGCAATACAACGAAACTGCGAGCCATGGGGTGACCGAAGCGACATACGACGATTACGCGTTCGCCACCCTCAGCGTCAAGCTGCCGGATGGCTGCACCACGCGCGTCGAGTACGACTACCACTCACTGCAACCGCTGCGCATCACTGATGCCAACGATAACGTTGAAGAAGCCCTGTACGATCCGTCCGGCCCGCACACCCTCACGTATTACGGAACGGAAGACGCTGCGCCCGCCGGCTTCCTGCCCATTGGCGACTACAGCCGTCCTGTAGATTCCAGCCCCGGTGTGGCCATCGAACGCCCCAAGGACGCGCTGCAAAATGCCGCCAGCACCTTTCGCAAGGATCTGTTCAGCTGGATGGGCAGACTTCCTGACGCCGTGAGGCAGACACCCGAGTGGCTCACTGACTGGGTCACGCAAGGTTACGTGCTGCCCGACCTGCACATCCGCGCCAGTGCCCGACTACGCCTGTCTCGACTCAAGACCCGGACGCCGGCAGAGCACGCATTGTGGGACCTGCTGCTGAACATCGATCGCGTTCCGGTCCACAGCGTCGTCCTGACCGCCGACCGCTATTACTACGATGTAGAAGAGCAACAAATCCACACCATCCTGACGATCGTCGACGGGTTCGGACGGGCCTTGCAAACCCAACAACGCGTCGAGCCGGGTGAGGCCTATGTGGTGGAAAACGGCGAACTGGTGATCGAAAACGGCCAACCGAAAGTAGCACACGCCGAGCAACGCTGGCGTATCAGCGAACGCGTGGAATACAACAACAAGGGGTTGGCGGTACGCACCTATCGCCCCTATTTCGCCAATGCTTATGGCTACATTCATGACCACTCTTTCAGGAATTTCGGCTATCACGACAAAAGTTACTACGACGTCATGGGTCGCCTGATCAAGATCATCAACGCCAAAGCGGATACCGCGCTGGACATCATCCACCCCTGGTTCACCACCAAGCTGGATTTCAATGACACCTACGTCGCGCCTGCCTCGCAAGGGGCCAAGGCAGGCAAGCGATGACGAACAAGGTCGACTGGAACACACCGTCGGTGACGGCCAATGATGGGCGAGGTCTGGCCGTGTGCCAGTTGGTCTACCTGCGCTCCGTGCCGGGCGGCCCCGTGGAAACCCATATCACCCGGCAATGCTTTGACACGCTCGGGCGGTTGGTGGAACAACGGGACGCGCGGCTGGCCAACGCCCCCAGGCCCAATCTGTCGACGATTTACGACCTTGCCGGGCAACCGGTAAACGTTGACAGCGTCGACGCGGGCAGGCGCACACACCTGAAGGGGCTGGCCGGTGAAACCCTCCAGAGCTGGGACGGACGCGGCACTCATTGGCGCACTACTTACGATAACCAGTTGCGCGTGCTCTCACTGGAAGAGAGCGGCCAAGGCGTCGTTGACACTTATACCTACGCCACTTCACTGACTGACCCGAGCCACAATCTTCGCGGGCAGATGATTCGACGAACCGATCCCTCGGGCGCACTTGATTGCCACAGTTGCAGCCTGCGCGGCGAACCGCTGCTCGACAGCAGGACCATCACCGATGCCGGCACCTTCGCCAGCAGCCGGACCTACAGTCCGCACGGCGCAGTGCTGACCCAAACCGATGCCGGAGATCATCGGCAACAGATGTTCTACGACATCGCCGGACAGCTGAAAAAATCGCAGCTTCGGCTCAAGCCAGGAGACGACGCAAAGCCCATTCTGGAAGGCTCCCGCTACAACGCCGCTGGCCAGATCATCGAGCAGCAGACCGGCAACGGAGTGGTCAGCACCTGGGCTTATGACGAGGCCGACGGCCGTCTCACGACCTCCACCGCCGGTGTACCGGGGCAAGATCCGCTCCAGCACTTTGAGTACATTTACGACCGGGTCGGTAACGCCCTGCGCATCGACGACCTCACCTTCAAACCGGTGTACTTCAACAATCAGCGCATCAATGGCCGCCGCGAGTTCACCTACAATTCACTGTACCAACTGACCAGCGCCACCGGTCATGACGCTACCCCTGGCTCTGACCTGCCGGGCCGGCCGTTGCCGAACGACCCCAACAATTTCCTCAACTATAAACAGCACTACACCTACGATTCCGGCGGCAACCAGATCAAGTTGACCCATGAACGCGCGGTGGACGGCTACACCCACCAGATGTTAATCGACCCGAACAGCAACCGTGGCGTGCGTCATAAAGAGGGGGATCCCACCCCTGATTTCGACAGTTTGTTTGACCGCCATGGCAACCTCCAGATGTCTGGCCCGGGACGGCCCCTGCACTGGAACAGCCGCGATCAATTGGGATCGGCGACGCTGGTTGACCGTGACGACGGCACCAACGATGAGGAAACATATCGCTACAGCCAGGGCATGCGCATTTTCAAACGCCATGAAACCCATACGTCCTCGACCACGCACTTCCACCAGGTAATTTACTTGCCGGGGCTGGAAATCCGCACCCGCGACAACGGCGAAGAACTGCACGTCATTGCTGTACCCGGTGGGCGAGGCAGTGTTCGTTGCCTGCATTGGGTCAGCAAAAAACCCGACGGTATCGATCAGGATCAGTTGCGCTACAGCCTCGACGACCACTTGGGCTCCAGCCTGATGGAGCTCGATCAAACTGCCCGGCTGGTGAGCTACGAAGGTTACTACCCCTTCGGCGGTACGGCGTGGCTGTTGGCGGATTCGGCACTTGAGGTCAGCTACAAGACGCTCCGCTATTCGGGTAAGGAGATGGATGTCTGTGGGCTGTGCTACTACGGGTTGCGGTATTACGCGCCTTGGCTGCAGAGGTGGATCAACCCGGATCCGCTGGGAACCGTGGACGGGTTGAACCTGTACCAGATGGTTGGTAACAATCCGGTGAACTTTATTGATAACCAAGGGGGCGTTAAATCAGAACCTCAAGTTTCAATACCGATGGGCTCCCTGTCCTCGTCACCCACCCAGTCGATAGCAGGCAGTACGACAACGCTCTCCGGACCCGCTCCATTAGTAGACGATCCCGCCAATAATCCCCCTGGCCAGAGCCCGCTTGAACCTGTCGAGTCGTGGGGCGAAACGGGCAAACGCATTGCGTTGGCGACCGTTAACTCCAGAGTCGGGTTAGCCTTGCTTCCGGTCGGGACTTCGAGTCCTGCTAACGCAGCGATTGTTTCGACCGTTTTTACCGCTGCCGTCCAGTTCACCCTTCAAGCGACGCTGTTTAACCCGAGTTGGTCTCTTCCAGGCACGTGGGATCCAGAAGGGGATGGCACGGTACCTCCCAAAGACGTCACCCAGCGTGCCCACAGCCAATTCAATATGATCAGTACCGGCCTGACCGCAGCCTCTGCTTTGGTGGGCGGTGTGCTGGGGCCGGTAGTCGGCGGCTATGTTGACGAGTTAAGAGGCACCAAGGAAAAAGCTGAAAAAAAAGCCAAGGCCGGTGAGATGAGCACCACCATAAACAGACTGATCGCCGAGCAAAGTTTGCTGGACGAGGTGACTCCGAAGGCGCAAACCTCGCTCCGTGATCAGGTGCTGGAAGTCGAAAGCCTGATCGGTATCACTTGGAACACAATGGAAATGCTCGAGAAAATTACAAAATTAAGGCCGCATAACCTCAGCGAGAGCGAATCCTCGCGCCGAGGCTCCATCGCATCGCTAGGTTCCGCAGGCGTCATCCAACGAGGCGTTAAAAGCCGGATACCTGTGCGGCCAGTAAAGGGATCAACCAAGCTGTAAATGTTTAACAAATAGGTCTTTCGGAACTCCAGCACGCCTGGCGGGCTCGCCATGCTATGGTGCCCGCCCGACTTTCTAACTGTTTGCGCCTGCATGCTGCCGAATTCCCGTACCTTGCGTTTGACGTTGTATCTGTTGTTGATCGTTGCCGGCGCCGCACTGGCCGCCGGTTTCGCCATGCGCCACACCGAACGCCAGGCGCTGGTTGAAGACGCCGCGCGCGCCAATCAGCAATTGGCGCTATACGCCAATTCCCTGCACACCCTGATCGACCGCTATCGCGCCTTGCCTGCCGTGCTCGCGCTGGACCCGGAATTGCGCGCAGCCCTCAATGGCACGGTATCGCCCGAGCAACAGGACGCACTGAATCGCAAGCTGGAAAAAATCAACGGCGCCGCCCAGTCCTCGACCCTCGAACTGCTCGACCGCACCGGCCTCGCCGTGGCCGCCAGCAATTGGCGTTTGCCCAGCAGTTACGTCGGTCACAACTACGGCTTTCGCCCCTACTTCAGTGAGACCCGCACCCAAGGCACCGGGCGCTTTTACGCGGTGGGCGTGACCAGCGGCATTCCGGGGTATTTCCTGTCCAGCGCAGTCACCGGCGACAACGGCGAGTTTCTCGGTGCGATGGTGGTGAAGCTCGAGTTTCCGGAACTGGAACGCGAATGGCGCCAGGGCAGCGACACGCTGCTGGTCAGCGACGCACGCGGGATCATCTTTATCGCCAATCAGCCAGGCTGGCGCTATCGCTCGTTGAAACCCTTGAGCGACAACGATCACGCCGCGCTCAAGGCGACCCGCCAATACGACAAACAACCGCTGACACCCCTGGAGTTTCAATCCCTGCGCCGCTTCGACGACAACAGCGATCTGGCGCGGGTGGTCGGCCCTGACGGGACGGCGGATTACCTGTGGGAATCGCTGCCGCTGGCCTCCGAAGGCTGGACGCTGCACCTGCTGCGTCGTCCGCAGGTCGCGTTCGAAGACAGTCGCAATGCCGCGCTGGCCGCTGCCGGGTTGTGGCTGGCGCTGGTGTTTCTGCTGCTGTTCCTCAATCAACGCTGGCGCCTGGCGAAAATGCGCCAGCGCAGCCGCGAAGAACTCGAACAACTCGTGGAAGAACGCACCCGCGACCTGCGCACCGCTCAGGACGGGCTGGTGCAATCGGCCAAGCTGGCGGCGCTCGGCCAGATGTCGGCGGCCCTCGCCCATGAAATCAACCAGCCACTGACCGCCCAGCGCATGCAGTTGGCCACCTTGCGCCTGCTGCTCGATCACGGTCGGGTCGACGACGCCTACAAGGCGCTGAAGCCTGTGGATGACATGCTCACCCGCATGGCCGCCCTCACCGGCCACCTGAAAACCTTTGCCCGCAAAAGCCCCAGCGGCCTGCGCGAACGACTGGACCTGGCGGCGGTGGTCGACCAATCGCTGCAGTTGCTCGACGCACGCCTGCGTGATGAACAGGTCAGCACGGTGTTGCACCTGACGCGTCCGGCGTGGGTGCGCGGTGATGCGATTCGCCTGGAACAGGTGCTGATCAACCTGCTGCGCAACGCCCTCGACGCCCTGCACGACAAGCCCTGCAAACGCCTGGAAATCCGCCTCGAAGCTGACGAGCAACTGTGGCGCCTGACGGTCAGCGACAACGGTGGTGGCATTGCCGAAGAACACCTGCCGAACGTGTTCGATCCGTTCTTCACCACCAAACCGGTGGGCGATGGCCTGGGCCTGGGTCTGGCGGTATCGTTTGCCATCGCTCACGAAGCGGGCGGACGCCTGAGTGCCGACAATCACGGCAACGGCGCGGTGTTCACCCTGACATTGCCCATCGACCTGGAGGCCCCTGCCGCATGCTGAATTCCGTGATGGTGGTCGACGATGAAAGCAGCATTCGCAGCGCCGTCGAACAATGGCTGAGCCTGTCGGGTTTCGAGGTGCAGTTGTTCAGCCGCGCCGATGAGTGCCTTGCGCAATTGCCCGCGCACTTTCCCGGGGTGATCCTCAGCGACGTGCGCATGCCCGGCATGACGGGGCTGGAGTTGCTCGCCGAAGTTCAGCGTCGCGATGCGGACCTGCCGGTGATCCTGCTGACCGGCCACGGCGATGTGCCGATGGCGGTCGAAGCGATGCGCGATGGCGCGTATGACTTTCTCGAAAAACCCTTCAGCCCGGAAACCCTGTTGAGCAGTTTGCGCAGGGCGTTGGACAAGCGTCGACTGGTGTTGGAAAACCGCGCCCTGCACGAACAGGCCGACAACCGCGCCAAACTCGACGCCACTCTGCTCGGCGTGTCCCGTGGCTTGCAGACGCTGCGTCGGCAGGTGCTGGACCTGGCGGCGTTGCCGGTCAATGTGTTGATCCGCGGTGAAACAGGCAGCGGCAAAGAGTTGGTCGCCCGCTGCCTGCACGACTTCGGTCCGCGCGCCGACAAGCCGTTCGTGGCGCTCAACTGCGCGGCGATTCCCGAGCAGTTGTTCGAGACTGAGTTGTTCGGTCATGAAAGCGGCGCGTTCACCGGCGCGACGGGTAAACGGATCGGCAAGCTGGAATACGCCGATGGCGGCACGCTGTTTCTCGATGAGATCGAAAGCATGCCGCTGGCCCAGCAAGTAAAACTGCTGCGGGTGTTGCAGGAGCAGAAGCTTGAACGCCTGGGGTCGAACCAGAGTATTCGCGTGGATTTGCGGATCATTGCCGCGACCAAACCTGATTTGTTGGATGAGGCGCGGGCTGGACGTTTTCGTGAGGATCTGGCGTATCGCTTGAACGTCGCCGAGTTGCGGCTGCCGCCGTTGCGTGATCGGCGCGAAGACATTCCGTTGTTGTTCGAGTCGTTCGCGCAAAATGCCGCCGAGCGATTGGGCCGGACTTTTCCACCGTTGACCGGCCCGCAGTTGAGTCATCTGCTGAGCCATGACTGGCCAGGCAATGTGCGTGAACTGGCGAACGTCGCCGAACGGCAAGTGCTGGGGCTGGGTGAGCCGGAACCGGTGGGGATTGATCCCGGACAGTCACTGGCGGCGCAGCAGGAAGCGTTCGAAGCGCATTGCCTGCGCGCGGCATTGACCCGGCATAAAGGCGATGTGAAAGCGGTGCTCGAAGAACTTCAACTGCCACGCCGGACCTTTAATGAAAAGATGCAGCGGCATGGGTTGAGCCGGGAGATGTTCCTGCAAGACAGCTGAAATCTTCAGCGCCTGTTCTGGCCCCTTCGCGGGCAAGCCCGCTCCCACAGGAACAGAGTTGAACATAGATTTTGTGTACGACACAGACCACTGTGGGAGCGGGCTTGCCCGCGAAGAGGCCCATCACCGACACCACAATTCCAGAAGCAGATGAGCAATTTCCCGCTCACTGCCGACTATAAATAAGCGGATTTCCGCTCATCCAGCCTGCAAACCCCCTCTAAACCGCGCCTCCGGCCCTTGGCACACCTCCTGCTATACCCCCAGCAGGCTGCGTTTCAACGCGCTCCACAAAAACAATTAAACGAAGGATCCTTCAATGGATAACTCCAACGCCCTGCCCCTTGGGTCGGCTGCCGTGCCGGCCAAACCAAGAACCACTTCCAGCCGCATCAAATCGATCTTCAGCGGCTCGGTCGGCAACATGGTCGAGTGGTACGACTGGTACGTCTACGCCGCCTTCTCCCTGTACTTCGCCAAGGCCTTTTTCCCTAAAGGCGACACCACCGCACAACTGCTCAACACCGCCGCGATCTTTGCGGTGGGCTTCCTCATGCGCCCAATCGGTGGCTGGGTGATGGGCCTGTATGCCGACAAGGTCGGTCGCAAAAAGGCCCTGATGGCCTCGGTCTACCTGATGTGCTTCGGTTCGCTGTTGATCGCCCTGAGCCCCGGTTACGAAACCATCGGCATCGGCGCACCGATCCTGTTGATCTTCGCCCGCTTGCTGCAAGGCCTGTCGGTTGGTGGCGAGTACGGCACGTCGGCAACGTACCTCAGCGAGATGGCGACCAAGGAGCGTCGCGGCTTTTTCTCCAGCTTCCAGTACGTGACCCTGATCTCCGGCCAGCTCATCGCCCTGGGCGTGCTGATCGTCTTGCAAAACCTGCTGACCACTGAAGAACTGTACGCCTGGGGCTGGCGCATCCCGTTCGCCATCGGCGCACTGTGTGCCGTGGTCGCGCTGTACCTGCGTCGCGGCATGGAAGAAACCGAATCCTTCACCAAGAAAGAGAAGGCCAAAGAAAGCGCCATGCGCACCTTGCTGCGCCATCCGAAGGAACTGATGACCGTGGTCGGCCTGACCATGGGGGGCACCCTGGCGTTCTACACTTACACCACTTACATGCAGAAGTACCTGGTCAACACGGTCGGCATGAGCATTTCCGACTCCACCACCATTTCCGCTGCCACGTTGTTTCTGTTCATGTGCCTGCAACCGATCATCGGCGGGCTGTCGGATAAAGTCGGTCGTCGGCCGATCCTGATTGCCTTTGGCATTCTGGGGACACTGTTCACCGTGCCGATCCTGACCACTCTGCACACCATCACCACCTGGTGGGGGGCGTTCTTCCTGATCATGGCGGCATTGATCATCGTCAGCGGCTACACCTCGATCAACGCGGTGGTCAAAGCTGAACTGTTCCCGACTGAAATTCGTGCACTGGGGGTGGGTTTGCCTTACGCCCTGACGGTGTCGATCTTTGGCGGCACGGCTGAATACATCGCGCTGTGGTTCAAGAGCATTGGCATGGAAACCGGGTACTACTGGTATGTCACTGCGTGTATTGCGGTGTCGTTGCTGGTGTACGTGACCATGAAAGACACCCGCAAGCATTCGCGGATCGAGACGGACTGACCCTTTGGATTGAGGGTGGCTTTACTGGCCCCTTCGCGAGCAAGCCCGCTCCCACATTTGACCGAGTTCTCTCAAGGAGACGCGGTAGAAATGTGGGAGCGGGCTTGCTCGCGAAGGCCGCACCTCGGTATCAAGTCAACTCAGCAGTCGTTTGCTTCCCGTACTTATTCTGAGCAAACGAAGCCCCCGCAATCATCACCACCAGAATCCCCGCCAACACCAGCGACGAACCCATCGTGCCGAAATCCAGCCCACCCTTCTCGTGCGGTTTGGTCAGGAAGTCCCCCAGCGTTGCGCCGAATGGCCGCGTCAGCACAAACGCCACCCAGAACAGCAGCACCGTCGAAATCCTGGTGAGGTATTTCAGCAACACCACCACCGCAATGGTGGAGCCAATCAGCAGCGCGCCACCGGCAAAACCCAAGCCCGAATCGTCGGCCAGGTAGTCGCCCAGCGCCGTACCCAGGGTGTTGGAAAACAGAATCGCCATCCAGTAGAACATCTCGCCGCGAAAGGTCTGGACCTTGGTGACGTTCAGCGAATCGCCGCTCAGGCGCCACGCCGCAAAAATCCCGATCAGGATCGCAATCAGGATCATCGAACCGGTGGCGTAGCCCAGGCCGAGGGTGCGGTCCATGAAGTCCGATAGGGTGGTACCTGCCGTGCTGGTCGACAGAATCACGATCCAGTACAGCACCGGCTTGTAGGTTTTCGACAACAGTTGCGTGACCAGGGTCAGCATGAACACGCTGATCAGAATCAGCGAGCTGAGGGCGTAGCCGACGTTGAGGGTCATCGACAGCAAGTCGCCGGCGGTTTCGCCCAGCGTCGTTGCGCAAATTTTCATCACCCAAAACGCTAATGCACCCCGCCGCCCCCACATTGGAATCTCATTGCTGGAAATTATCGGCTCGGCCTTGCACCATGGTCGTCTCACGAGAGTTTCTGGAATGAACCCCATGCCCGACGACATCCACTACTACGAACCCGCCAACGGCCACGGCCTGCCCCATGACCCGTTCAACGCGATCGTCGGCCCACGCCCCATCGGCTGGATTTCCTCACAGGATGCCAACGGCCGCTTGAACCTGGCGCCGTACAGTTTCTTCAACGCGTTCAACTACATTCCGCCGATCATTGGTTTTTCCAGCGTCGGCCGTAAAGACAGCCTGAACAACATTGAACAGACCGGCGAATTCGCCTGGAACCTCGCTACGCGCCCCTTGGCCGAACAGGTGAACCAGAGCTGTGCGATGGTCGGGCCTGAGGTTAACGAGTTCGAGTTGTCAGGACTGACACCTGCCGCCTCGACAATAATCCAGGTGCCACGGGTCGCTGAAAGCCCGGTGTCCTTTGAGTGCAAGGTCACGCAGATCATCCAGTTGCAGCGCGCGGACGGGAATGTGGTGCCGAGCTGGCTGATTCTCGGCGAAGTGGTCGCCGTGCATATCGCCAAATGGCTGCTGAAGGATGGGGTCTACGACACCGCCGCGGCAGAACCGATTTTGCGCGGCGGCGGGCCAGCGGACTATTTTCAGCTGGGGCCAGAGGCGTTGTTCAAGATGTATCGCCCGGGGGCGGTCAAGTAATTACCAGAGCAGGTCGGTGTTTTCCTTGACGTCCTTGAGGCGGGTCAGCGCTTTGGCGGCGGCTTCATCAGCGTCATGAGCGGTCTTGAAGGTCTGGTCTTCGAGGACTTTGTGGAAACGCGGTGCGCCCGCACCACCCAGGGCTTTGACGGCAATGGCGGCGTGGTATCCACCCTCACTCGGTATTACTGCGGAAACGGCTTCGAAGTGTTCAAAGGCTTTACGTGCCATGTCGCGGATCCTGGCTGGTTAAGAATGCGTTCATTAAACCCTCAACCCGCCATTTTGTGTACCCACGACTGGGTCTGACCCAGCGCCTGGGCCGCCGACACCTCCTTGAAGGTGTGGAAATCCAGGCTGTTGACCACCAGGTCCTGCACCAGCGCGGCAAACACTTCCATCGCCGGGGTGCTGAAGTACGCGGTCATGGCCTGCTGATTCATCCAGAAGCCGGACACCAGCCACAACTCGGCATCGCATTGCGACTGTTGCAAGGCAAAGCTCAGGCAACCGGGCGCATTGCGCGTCGGCTCGATCAGGGCGCTCAGGCGCGCACCGAGTTCCACCGAACGCCCGGCGTGGGCACGGACAAAAGCCATATGACTGACGGGGATTTGCGTAGACATGTTCAACCCTCCCAGGTACTCGAGTGGCAGCCGTGGAACGGGCTGCGACAGGATCAAAGGTTAATCGCGCGCCCGCCAGCGCGGTTAGTCGAATCCTGCCGGCTTGTTGCACAATCCTGCGCGCGTCGCCAAAAACCTCTACCACCCGGCAAAAACCTTTCGGGCCAATGAAACCGAGCTTTCAAGCAAGTTTGGAGGGGACTGCCCCATGCTAGAGGCAGCGTTAAATTACCCCGTGCAGAATCAGGCAAGGTTGAGGCAGGATGTGGCTACCGCATCGTCTTGCACAAACATAAGCTGAGCCCATTACCGACGCCCCACCGAGGATGCCTTGCATGTCGTCGCTCGATCATTTTCAAGCCCCGCTGGATGCCGAGATGGAGAAACAGCGCGCGGAACTGGCCGCTATCATCCGTCGCTATACAACGGATGATGGCAATTATGAGACCGCCATCGGTTCACTGTTTATGGCCAAACACAGCAAGTCCCATGACTTTGCCCCGGTGCTGGCGCAACCGGCGTTGTGCATCATGGCGCAGGGGCGCAAAGAGGTGCGGCTGGCAGACGAATACTTCAATTACGATCCGCTGAATTACCTGGTGGTCTCGGTCTCGATGCCCCTGAGCGGTCGGATCGTGAATGTCACCTCTGAAGAACCGATCCTCTCGGTGCGGCTGGACATCGACCCGACGGAAATCACCGCGTTGATTGCCGATGCCGGCCCCCTCGGTGTGCCCAGCCGGCCGACGGGACGCGGCTTGTATGTCGAGCGGGTCGACAGCGCCATGCTCGACGCCGTGCTGCGTCTGGCGCGTTTGCTGGACACGCCGAAAGACATCGCCATGCTCGCGCCGCTGATTCGCCGGGAGATTCTTTATCGGTTGTTGCGCAGCCCGCAGGGGCATCGGCTGTATGAGATTGCGATCGCCAACAGCCAGAGTCATCGCATCAGCCAGGCGATCCAGTGGCTGAACGGCAACTATGAGCAGCCGTTGCGTATCGATGATTTGGCGAAAGAGGTGAACCTGAGCGTGTCGACGCTGCATCACCGGTTCAAGGCGATGACGGCGATGAGTCCGTTGCAGTATCAGAAGCAGCTGCGGTTGCAGGAAGCACGGCGGTTGATGCTGGCCGAGGGGTTGGAAGCTTCGGCGGCGGGGTATCGGGTGGGCTATGAAAGCCCTTCGCAGTTCAGCCGCGAATACAGTCGGTTGTTTGGGGCGCCGCCGTTGCGGGATTTGGCGCGGTTGCGCTTGTCGGTTTGATCCAGTGTTTGTGTTGGTTGAACCGCACTCATCGCGAGCAGGCTCACTCCTACATTTGATCGGTATACACCGGAACCTGTAGGAGTGAGCCTGCTCGCGATGGGGCCAGCAAGGCCAACATCAATCCTGAATCAGGCACCGAGTACGCGGCAAGCCTCGGCCGGCAAAGTCACCGACACCGGGTTGCCAATGCTCAAGCCAACGCCCTGACACGGTGTGCTCAGCGCGGTAAACGACACCCCGGAACACTCTACGGTCGTTTCAATCGTTGCACCGATATCACGCACGAACTTCACTGTGCCCAGCAGACGATTGCCTGCCGACGCTTGCGGGTGCGACAGTTGCAGGTCTTCCGGGCGAATCAGCATTTTCACTTTCTCGCCGACCACAATGCTGCTGCAGATCGGTACGTCCAGTGCATCACCGCCTGGCAAACTGATTTTGCCGTTGCCCAGCGCCGTGGCCGGGAAGATGTTGCCGGAACCGATAAAGTCCGCGACAAATTCATTGGCCGGGTGGCGGTAGATTTCGATCGGCGTGCCGACTTGCTGCACGCGGTGCTCGCCCAATACCACGACGATATCGGCCATGGTCATGGCCTCACGCTGATCGTGGGTCACCATGATCGTCGTGATGTTCAGGCGCTGTTGCAGCTGACGGATTTCCACCTGCATCGATTCGCGCAGCTTGGCGTCCAGCGCCGACAGCGGCTCATCCAACAGCAGGATTTTTGGTCGCGAAGCAATCGCCCGGGCAATCGCCACGCGCTGACGCTGACCGCCGGAGAGTTTGGCCACCGGGCGATCAATCATTTCCTGCAGCTGAATCAGCTCCAGCAACTCCACCACCCGCGTCTGCTGATCAGCCTTGCTGACGCCACGCAGTTTCAGCGGATAGGCGATGTTCTCCCCCACCGTCATGTGCGGGAACAAGGCCAGCGATTGAAACACCATGCCGAAATTACGCAGGTGCGCCGGGGTGTGGCCGATGTCTTCACCGTCCAGGCGAATCTCGCCGCCGGTGAGGGTTTCGAGGCCCGCGATCATGCGCAGCAACGTGGTTTTACCGCAGCCCGACGGGCCGAGGAAACACACCAGTTTGCCCTCGGGCAAATGCAGGTTTACATCTTTTACCGCGCAGGCCGAGCCGTAGTGTTTCTCGACGTTTTCCAGAATCAGACCAGACATGTGAAGTACCTCAAGAAATCAGAACGAAACGCCACCTTCACCGACCAGCTTCTCCAGCGCCCAGATCAGGACGAAGTCGATCAGCACGATCAGCACGGCAAACGAGAAAACGGTAGGGTCGAGCGAAGACACGGTGCGGCTGTACATCCAGATCGGCACGGTCATGACGTCAATGGTGTAGAGGAAATAGGTCACGGTGAATTCGTTGAACGAGACAATGAACGCCAGCAGTGCACCCGCCAGGATTCCCGACTTCATCAATGGCACCACCACATCGACAATCGCCCGGGTCGGTGAGGCACCGAGCATTTGTGCGGCCTCTTCGACTTCGCTGCCGATGGACAGCATCGCCGCGGTGCAGTTTTTCACCACGAACGGCAGGGCCAGAATGACGTGGGCAATCACCAGTCGCGAGGTGGTCATCTGGAACGGCAGGCTGTCGAACACCAGCAGCAACGCCAGCCCCAACACCACCATCGGAAACACCAGCGGCAGCGACATCAGTTGCAGCGCCACGGCTTTGCCACGGAACTCGCAACGGGTCAGCGCATAGGCCGCGGGCACCGCGATGATTGTGGCGAAGACCATGGTCAGGCAGGACACCATCAGGCTGGTGGTCATGGCTTTGCCCAGGCTCAGCACGTCGCTGGCGTCCGGCGAGGCGAAGGTGTGCCAGGCGGCCTTGTACCATTGCAGGCTGTAGCTGCTCGGCGGGAAGTCGAGGTTCGACGAGCCGCTGAACGACATCACGATCATGGTCAGGATCGGCAACACCGCCAGCAGCAGGATGAAGCCCGAAAGAATGCCGGCGAACTTGCCGGTTTCACCCGGCAGCAGCCCATAACGTTTCTTGATCAGGGTACTCATTGCGAAGCCTCCAGCATGCGCCGACGGCGGCCAGTGATGTATTCGGACAAAGTCATGATCGCGAGCGTGGTGACAATCAGCACCACACCGGCAGCGGACGCGGCGGGCCAGTTCATCAGCGGCGCGATCTGGTCATGGACCATCACCGCCAGCATCGGCACGCGTCGACCACCGAGCAGCAAAGGCACCACGAAGCTGCTGGCGTTGTAGGCGAACACCAACGTCGCGCCGGTGATGATCCCCGGCATGCTCATCGGCAACACCACCTGGCGAAACACCTGAAAGCGACTGGCGCCCAGGGTCGCAGCGGCTTCTTCGTAGGTACGGGCGACTCCGCGCATGGCGCTGGCGATTGGCAGCACAGCGAGCGGGAACGCGGTCTGCACCAGGCCCATCAAGACGCCGTTCTGGTTGTACAGCAGCATGATCGGGCGTTTGATCAGACCGAGGCCCATCAACGCCTGGTTGAGCATGCCGCCCGGGCCGAGGATCACCAGCCAGCCGTAGCTTTGCAGCAGCAGGTTGACCAGCAATGGCAACAGCACCGCGGCGAGGAACACCCGGCGCACGAACGGTGAGGTCAGGCGCGACATGGTGTAGGCCACCGGGATCGCCAGGACCACGGCGATCGCTGCGCTGATCAGTGCCAAACGCAAGGTCAACAGCAAGGATTTGAGGTAATACGGTTCGAGCAATTGGGCGTAACTGGCCAGGCTGAACCCGGTCCATTCCGCGCCTTTGGTGCCCACGCTCATGCGCAGGACCAGCAGGCTGGCGGCGATCAGCACACCGAGAAACAACATCGACGGCGACAGGAAAAACCAGGCGCGGGTCGTTGGCGAAACACCCCGACGGGCACGCACGGGGGCGATGCTTACCGGATGAGTCAAAGGTTGGTGTTCCATAGCAAAGGGTCTCGTCAATGGAAAGCAGCTGACAAAACACAGGCCTCAAAACCACCGCGAACCCTGTGGGAGCGGGCTTGCTCGCGAAAGCGGAGTGTCAGTCACATCCATGTTGGATGTGCCGACGCATTCGCGAGCAAGCCCGCTCCTACAGTGTTTTGCAGCGTCCTAAAAACGTGTGCTCGTCACTCAATCAGGAAGAAAAAATTTCCGTGTAGCGACGAATCCATTGGTCATGCACGGTGGCCAGGAAGGCGTTGTCGTGCATGATCGCCTTCTCGGCAATCTGCTCTGGCGTGAGGATGAACGGGCTCTTGCGCGCTTCGGCGGAGATGATCGCCTTGGAGTTGACCGGGCCGTTGTAGATGTCTTCAGCCATCTTGCCCTGCACCAGCGGGTCCAGAGAGTGGTTGATGAAGGCGTACGCCATGTCGGTGTCGCCCGGACGGTTCTTCGGCATGACCGATTGCATCAAGTCGGTGTAGAAACCTTCCTTCATGCCAAAGGTTGCACTCAGGCCGTAGGCCGGGTCGCGAATCTGTTTCGGGAAGAACGCCGGTGCGTACAGGCCGCCCATGTCCAGGGAACCGGTGCGGAACAGCTCGGCGATCTGGTTCGGGTTTTCACCCAGGGTGACCACGCGATCTTTCAGCTCAGCGAGTTTCTTGAAGCCCGGCTCAATGTTGTGCTCGTCACCACCGGCCAGTTTGGCGGCGATGATGATCAGGTCCATGGCCTCGGTCCAGTTTGGCGGCGGCAGGAAGATGTTCGGTGCCAGTTCCGGGTCCCACAGATCGGCGTAAGTGTTCGGTGCCTCTTTCTGGGTACGGGTGCTGTAGACCAGGCTGTTGCACCAGAGCAAGTAACCGATACCGTGGCCATTGGCGCCGGTACGGTATTTTTCCGGTACGTCGACCAGGTTTGGAATGCGGTTGAGGTCGGGTTTTTCCAGCAGGTTGGCGGCGGCCAGACCTTCGGCACCGACGCCGGCCAGGGTGATGACGTCGTACTGCGGACGATCACCGCCAGCCTTGAGTTTGGCGACCATTTCCGAGGTGCTGCCGGTGCGGTCAGCAATAACCTTGCAGCCGTACTTGTCTTCGAAGGTCGCTGCGATGTTACGCAGGGCTGCCAGACCGGTGTCATCGGACCAGGTCAGCAAACGCAGGGTCTTGCCCGCAAAGCGCGTGTCGCTGGCATTGGCCTTGATGAACGGCATGCTCATGGCGGCCGCAGCCACCGAAGCTACGCCTACAGTCTTGATGAATTGACGTCTGTTCAGATCATGTTCGCCCATTACGGACTCCCTTTGTTTTTGTAGGTATAAGGCAGGTCGAAACTGTTGCACCACGCGACCGAATCAGCATTAGCCCCCGTATTCTCGGGGGTTTGGCTCAGCCAGCGAGTTCATCCTGAGGTCGTGTAAAACACCTGACTATCGATAAAAACTCATTGAAGCCATGACGCCAGCGCATGCCTCACCACGAGGCATGCGCTCACCCTTTTCGTGCCGTCAGACAGCCCGAATCACGTGTTTGATTTCCTGGAAAGCCTGCAAGCCCCATGGCCCCAATTCGCGGCCGATGCTGCTCTGTTTGTAGCCACCCCAGGCGGTCTGCGGGAAGATCACCTGCGGTGCGTTGATCCATACAAGGCCCGCCTGCAAAGCGTTGGCGACCCGATCAGCGGCTTCGGCATTGCTCGTCACCACGCTGGCCACCAGGCCGAACTGGCTGTCGTTGGCCAGGGCAATCGCCTCGGCTTCAGAGGCAAAACTGCGCACACAGATCACCGGGCCGAAAATCTCTTCACACCACAGCGCACTGTCGAGGGGCACTTCGGTGAAGATTGTCGGTTGCAAAAAATATCCGCGAGGCAGATCGGCCGGGCGATTGCCCCCACAGATCAGCTTGGCGCCAGCACTCAAACCTCGATCGATGTGGCCCAGCACACGCTGGTATTGCGCCTGATTGACCAGTGCGCCCATTTCCACGGCCGGATCAAACGGGTCGGCCACGCGAATGGCTTCGGCGCGCGCCTTCAGGCGCAGCAGGAACTCATCGGCCAGTTCATCGGCGACCAGCACGCGACTGGTGGCGGAACACATTTGCCCGGCGTTGAAGAAACCGCCGCCGCAGGCCACTTCTACCGCGAGGTTGACGTCAGCATCGGCCAACACCAGCAGCGACGATTTACCGCCCAGTTCCAGGCTCACGCCTTTGACGGTTTCCGCCGCGCGTTGCATGACCTGCACGCCCACCGCGTTACTGCCGGTGAACGAAATCTTGGCGATGCGTGGATCCGCCGACAGCGGCGCACCCACGGCCAGACCGGTGCCGCACACCAGGTTGAAAACGCCAGCCGGCAAACCGGCTTGAGCGATAATCGACGCCAATTCCAGTTCCGGCAGCGGTGTCACTTCCGAAGGTTTGAGCACCACGCAGCAACCGGCGGCCAGGGCCGGAGCGAGTTTCCACGCGGTGGTGACCATCGGGAAATTCCACGGCACGATCAGGCCGACCACACCGACCGGTTCACGGCGCAGGCGTGCGCTGAAATCGTCGCTCGGCAATTCAACGGGGCTGTCTTGCTTGGCGTCGAGGCCTTCGGCCAGACCGGCGTAGTACTCGAAGGTGGCGATCACGTCATCGACGTCAATGGCGGCTTCGAACAACGGTTTTCCGTTGTTGCTCGACTGCAAATGCATCAGTTTTTCACGACCCGCCTGCACGCCCACCGCTATGTTGCGCAGGATCGCGCCGCGCTCGGCACCGGTGGTTTTCGACCAGGCGCCGAAAGCGTGGGTGGCCGCGCTCACGGCGTGACCGACAGACTGTGCATCGCCGCCATTGACGGTGGTCAACAAGGCTTCAGTCGCCGGGTTGATCACGCGCAAGTGTTCGTTGCCGGCCGACCATTGGCCGTTGATGAACAGACCGTCGAGCGTGGTTGGGAACGTCATTTCGACACCGCCTTCATCCACTGGGTCTGATCGATTTCAATCAGGGTCGGGCCTTGACGATCGGCCGCGGTACGCAACGCGGTGCGCAGTTGCTCGACGCCGCTGATGGCTTCGGCTGCACAGCCCAGTGCCTTGGCCACGCCGATGAAGTCCGGGGTGTAGATGTCGACGCCGACCGGTTCGATGGCGCGATTGACCATGTATTTTTTGATCTCTTCGTAACCTTGGTTATTCCACAGCAGCACGATCACCGGGGTGTGCGCTTCAACGGCACTGGCCAGTTCCGGCAAGGTGAATTGCAGGCCACCGTCACCGATCAGGCACACCACCGGAGGACGCGAACCGCCTTCGACGCTGCCGCCGAGCCAGGCGCCAATCGCCGCCGGCAGGGCGTAGCCCAAGGTGCCGTAACCGGTGGACGAGTTGAACCAGCGACGCGGGCGCTCGGGGTTGAACGTCAGGTTGCCGGTGTAGACAGGCTGGGTCGAATCGCCGACGAACACAGCGTTCGGCAACTCGTGCAGGACGGTTTTGAGGAAAAGCGTTTGCGCCAGGGTCGGGACATCCCAGGTCTGGGCCAGTTCTTCACGCAAACGGGTGGCGCGGACGTGGCCCCAATCGTTGCGACGCTCGGCCACGGTCTTGTGGGACAGCGCACTGAGCAAGGCCTGGGCGGCGTTGCGCGAGTCGGACACCAGCGCCACGTGCGGCGGGTAGTTGCGCACGGTCTGGTCCGGGTCGATGTCCACGCGCAGCAGCTGGCCCGGGATGTCGAAACCACCGGCGAAGGTGACGTCGTAGTCGGTCTCGGCCAGCTCGGTGCCGATTGCCAGTACCACGTCGGCTTCGGCCACCAGTGCGCGGGTCGCGACCAGGCTCTGGGTCGAACCGATCAGCAGCGGGTGATTGGACTCGAGCATGCCTTTGGCGTTGATGGTCAGGGCCACCGGCGCGTCCAGCAGTTCGGCCAGTTCAGTCAGTTCGGCGGCGGCATCAATGGCCCCGCCACCGGCGAGAATCAGCGGACGCTTGGCGCCGGCCAGCAACTCGGTCATGCGCGAAACGGCGGTCGGCGATGCACCGGCGCGGTCGATGTTCACCGGTACGCTGGTCAGCAGGTCATCGGCTTCTTCAACCAGCACGTCCAAGGGAATTTCGATGTGCACCGGACGTGGACGGCCGGCCTGGAACAGTGCGAAGGCACGGGCCAGCACGCCCGGCAATTCGGCGGCCGACATCAGGGTGTGGGAGAACGCCGCGACACCGGCGACCAACGCGCCCTGGTTCGGCAGTTCATGCAGCTTGCCGCGACCGCCGCCCAACTGGCTGCGCGATTGCACGCTGGAGATCACCAGCATCGGGATCGAGTCGGCGTAGGCCTGGCCCATCGCGGTGGTGATGTTGGTCATGCCTGGGCCGGTGATGATAAAGCACACACCCGGTTTGCCGCTGGTGCGGGCATAACCGTCGGCCATGAAACCGGCGCCCTGTTCGTGACGCGGAGTGACGTGGTTGATGCTCGAACGGGCCAGCCCGCGATACAGCTCCACGGTGTGAACCCCGGGAATGCCGAACACCTGCTCAACCCCATAATCTTCGAGTAACTTGACCAATACTTCGCCGCACGTCGCCATTGTGTTTTGCCCTTCTTGTTCATTTGAGACGCCGGGCCTGCGCAGTGTTTATGATGAGTGGGCAGGTCCAGGGATGGCCTCATTGGAACGGGCGACACGTAGCCGCAACAATGGATAAAAAGTCATACTAGCCATGTCCTTACGTCATACCTTGGATCTCAATGAAACGACTGCCTCCTCTGCCGGCGCTGTACACTTTTCTGATTACCGCGCAGTGCTGCAACTTCACCCGGGCCGCCGAACAGCTGCACATCACCCAAGGCGCGGTGAGCCGGCAGATCGCCGGGCTGGAAGATCACCTCGGTTATGAGCTGTTCATCCGCCAGGCTCGCGGCCTCGATCTGACGGCCGAAGGACGGGAATGGCTGCCACGGGTGCAGCAGATTTTTGGCCTGATCGATGAGGCGGTCGAGCAGATCGGCGAGAAGCGCGAGACCTTGCAACTCAAAGCACCGACGTGCGTCATGCGTTGGCTGTTGCCGCGTCTTTTGCAGTGGCAACGGGAGCGTCCGGACGTGCCGGTGGAGCTGACCACCACGGTCAAGCACGGTGTTGATTTTCATCGTGAGCAGTTCGATGCGGCGGTGATGTATGGTGTGCCACCGGACAGTACGTTGACGTCGCAACGCCTGTTTGAGGAAATCTTGACGCCGGTCTGTTCCAAACCGCTGCTCGAAGGTCCGGTGCCGTTGCAGACACCTGAAGACCTTCAGCGACACATGCTGCTGCACCCCACCCGTGATGAACGGGACTGGAAAGCCTGGCTGGCCACGGCCAATGTTCGGCTGAACAATGTCTGCAAGGGTCAGCACTTTGAAACCCTGGATTTGGCGATGTCGATGGCGTCACAGGGAACGGGCGTGGCGATTGGCGACTGGTCGTTGATTGGCGATGACTTGAGCGCCGGACGGCTGGTCATGCCGTTTGAGTTGAAGGTAAAAACGGGACTGGCGTATTACCTGGTATTGCCGAACAAGCCGGCACCTTCGCCGAAGTTGCAGGAATTATTGGGGTGGTTGGTGGAGCAGGCTCAGGCGCGTTAGCCCTCTGGAGCCTTGATGCAATCCCCTGTGGGAGCGAGCTTGCTCGCGATGGCGGTGGATCAGTCGACATCATCGTTGCCTGACACTCCGCTATCGCGAGCAAGCTCGCTCCCACAGGGTTCAGTGAACTCAGTAACCGACCGTAAACCGCTGGCGAGAGTGCTTCGGCGCTTCCACTTCATCGATCAGCGCAATCGCATAATCGGCAAACGTGATCCAGCTGCGCCCTTCCCGGCTCACCAGCAAATCATCCTGGCCAATACGGAACACCCCCGTGCGCTCGCCTTCGACAAACTCCGCCGACGGTGACAGGAAGGTCCAGTCCAGGTCCTTTTCCTGACGCAGGTTCTCAAGGAACAACGCCCCGGCACCCGCCTCCGCCTTGTACGCTTCGGGAAAATCCTTGCTGTCGATCACTCGAGTTCCGTCCGGCAACAACAAAGAACCGGCACCGCCGACCACTAGCAGACGTTTCACCCCGGCCTTTTTCACCGGCCCGATCACCGCAGCGGCGGGCAGCGTCGAGAAATGCGCGGCGCTGATCACCACGTCATGACCCGCCACAGCGGCTTGCAACGCTTCGCCATCAAGGGCATCGACATTCTTGCTGACCACACCGGGACGCTGGTCGATTTTCGACGTGTCGCGGGCAATGGCGGTGACGCTGTGACCACGACGCAGAGCTTCTTCCAGCAATTGGCTGCCGGCCCGGCCTGTGGCCCCGATGATTGCGATTTTGCTCATGACGTTCTCCAGTTGGCTTGGATGTAGCTGTTAGCAATACTCATTTGTGGCGAGGGGGGCTTGTCGGAACGCCGCATCGCCCCGTTCGGCGACGAAGCAGTTGCAAAACCTGAGAATGCGGTGTGCCTGACACAACGAAGGGGAGCGCTTCGCACTCCAACAAGGGCAAGCCCCCTCGCCACAGGAGTCCCGTTGCCCCGTAACCTCATTCACCCCACTTCATCTCGCCCTTGGCGACTTTGGCGCTCAGCTCCAGCGAGCTTTCTTCACCCAGCGTCGGGAAGCTTTTTTTCATCGCGGCCATCAGTGCGATGGAATCTTTGGCTTTGGCGGTTTCTTCGTCGAACGCCTTGATGTAATCCGCGGTGAACTTCACAGCCGCCAACGAGCGGGCGCTGTCACCGAGGTAATGACCCGGCACGATCGTGTTCGGTTTCAAGGCTTCGATGGCGTACAGCGTAGTCAACCAATCCGCGTGGGACTTCGGGGTTTGCGTGTCGGCCATCCAGACATGGATGTTTTCTGCCACGACCACCCCGCCGACAACCGCTTTGATCGACGGAATCCAGACGAAGGTGCGGTCCGGCTGCTTGCCGTCCAGCCCTACCACCTGCAACTTCTGCCCTTCCAGTATCAGGCTGTCGCCCTTGAGCACGCCGGGCACGATGGTTTTCGCCGGTACGTCAGCACCCATTTTCGGGCCCCAGAACGCCAGTTTGCCGTCGACGGTGTGCTTGATGTGATCCACGGTCGGCTGCGAAGCCAGCACGTTGGCGTTGGGGAACGCGGCGGTCAGGGTGTCGAGGCCGAAGTAGTAGTCCGGGTCGCCATGGCTGATGTAGATGGTGGTCAGTTGCTTGCCGCTGGCGCGGATTTTCTCGACCACCTGTTCGGCTTGGGATTTGCCGAACTGCGCATCCACCAGAATCGCTTCTTTCTCACCGCTGACCAGTACCGACGTCACCGGAAAAATAGCTTTTTCACCGGGGTTATAGACATCCAGGGTCAGGGTCGAGGCCGCCGTTGCGTGGGCCGCGAAACCGAGGGCGGCGGTGGCCAGCAAAATACGTTTGAGGGTGGTGAAACCGATCATCTGTTGCTCCGTAATCCGAATGCCTTGCTTGGCGATGGGAGGGAGCTTAGTTGCATGACTCAGTACAAAAAATGCGATGCTTGAACATAGTTTGTTTCTGAAAGCGGGCAAATCATGGATCGTCTTCAAGCAATGCGCGTATTCGTCACGGTGGTCGACCTCGGTAGCCAGTCGGCCGCCGCCGATCATCTGGACCTGTCACGGCCAGTGGTTTCACGCTATCTGGCAGAACTGGAGAATTGGGTCGGCGCCCGGCTGATGCACCGTACAACTCGCAAATTGAGCTTGACCGCCGCCGGCACCGAAATGCTGCCCCGCTGTCGGCAGATGCTCGACTTATCCACCGACATGCAAGCCGCCGTCAGCGAGCCAGACGATGCACCGCGCGGGTTACTGCGCATCAGTGTCAGTACTTCGTTTGGCCAGGCGCAACTGGCGGACGCCATGGCGGCCTACGTCAAACGATACCCCGGCGTCAGCATCGACCTGCAGATGCTCGACCGCACCGTGAATCTGGTGGATGAGCGCATCGATCTGGCGATCCGCACCAGCAACGACCTGGACCCGAACCTGATCGCCCGGCGGCTGACGGTCTGCCGGTCGGTGATCTGCGCCTCCCCTGCCTACTTGCGCGAACATCCGGTGCCGCAGCGGGTGGAGGACCTGAGCCAGCACAATTGCCTGACCCATTCGTACTTCGGCAAAAGCCTTTGGCATTTCGAGGAGGACGGCGAACCAGTCTCGGTGCCGGTGCAGGGCAACATCAGCGCCAACGAAGCCAGTACCTTGCTGCGCGCAACCATCGCCGGCGCCGGGGTGGCGATGCTGCCGAGTTATCAGGCAGGCGTGCATATTCACAGCGGCGAACTGATCCGCCTGCTCCCCCGGGCCGAACCCCGGCAGATGAATATCTACGCGGTGTATGCATCACGCAAACACATGCCGGCGGCGCTGCGCAGCCTGCTGGATTTCCTTGTTACAAGATTCCCGGAAGAACCGGAGTGGGATGTCGACCTGTAACACCGTCCCCCTGCAGGAGTGAGCCTGCTCGCGATAGCGGTGGACTCGTCGACATCATTGTTGCCTGACACTCCGCCATCGCGAGCAGGCTCACTCCTACAAGGGGCGCATCAGTGTTCTGAATACCGGGGTAAATGCGATGCCGCATGGGTGGCAACTCACCGGCGCTGACCTATGCTCAAAGTAATACCCAAGGGTATTTCGTTCAGAGGTCCACGCCATGAACATCAAAACAAGAAGATACCTCACCATTTTCATCACCTGCGCGGTGACGCTGGCGCTGTACGGCACCGCGGCCTGGCGGGTCGAGCAGGCACGGCAACTGCCCCGCGAATTTGCGAGTTGCAACTTCGAACGCTGCATCCCCCACAACGCGACCCTTAATGCCCTGCGTTGACCCAGGGGATCAGGCCTCGTTGTCCTGATCGGCCTTCAAGCGGTCGCGGAACGCCTTGGGCGAAATCCCCACGCGACGCCGAAACAGGCGCGTGAAGTTGGTCGGATCGGAAAATCCCAACACGTCGGACATTTCGTAAATGGTCATGCTGGTGTAGGTCAGCAAGCGCTTGGCCTCCAGCAACTGCCGTTCGTGCATGATCTGCAACGCCGGTTGCCCCGCCAATTCACGGCACGTACCGTTGAGGTGGGACACGGAAATCCCCAGCCGATGCGCCAGGTCTTCGACCTTGACGTGCTGGCGGTAAGTCTCTTCCACCAGTTGGATAAACCCGTTGAGGTATTCCCTGGCACGCTGCGGACGCTGGCTGGCGTTGCGGCGAGAAATTACCTGCCGGCTGACCCAGACCATGATCACGCTGACCAGTGAATGCATCAGCATTTCACGTGCCGACTGGTGGCCGGTGTATTCATCTTGCAGCGCTGAAAACAGGCTGTTGAGGTAGTCGCCGTCCTTGCCTGCCGGGTAGCTTTCAGCCTGAGCCAGCGCGTTCACCGAGTTGCCCAGTTGCGATTGCAGGTGGGCGATCAGCGGCGCGGCGAGCGTCAGGACGAACCCTTCGACGTCCTCGGAAAATCGATAACCGTGCACCGACAACGGCGGAAGGATCAGCACGGTCGGCTCGGACAGTTGTGTGCGTTTACCTTCGATCTCAAGCTCTGCCTGACCTTTGAAGACGAAGAGTAACTGGCACAAATCGGCGTGGCGGTGGGGTTTGATTTCCCATTGGTGTTCGCGGCTGCGTTTGGAAATGGTTTCGCAGTGCAGCAAGTCGGGGGTCGGCCAGTCCAGGCTTTCACCGTAGAGCTTGAACACTGGAATCGAAGGCAGGTCAGGCTTGTTCATCACTTCAATCCAGGCCTCGGGGGGTGACGGGCGATAATCGCACCGATTGGCAGAAAGAACAGGTATCGGCTCAGTTTTCACCTTCAATTGACCGACTCGCAAGGGAAAAATGCAAGCACTCGATCCATAAAAATAATTCACCGGCCGTGGTCGCGTGGAGCTTGCGAGTCATAACAACAATGAAAACGCTGAAAACCCAAATCGCCATCATTGGCGCCGGCCCTGCCGGTTTACTGCTCGGCCAATTGCTGCACAACGCCGGCATCGACACCCTCATTCTTGAACGGCAAAGCCCGGATTATGTGCTTGGGCGAATCCGTGCCGGGGTCCTTGAACACGGCATGGTAGAGCTGTTGCGTCAGGCCGGTGCAGGTCGACGGATGGACGCCGAAGGGCTGGTGCACACCGGCTTCGAACTGGCACTCGATGGCCGTCAGGTACACATCGATCTGCAGGCGTTGACCGGTGGCAAAACCGTGATGGTGTATGGCCAGACCGAGGTCACCCGCGACCTGATGGCCGCTCGTCGGGAGGCCGGCGCACGGACAATTTACGACGCCGTCAATGTCATGCCGCACGGGATGAAAAGCGCAGAACCTTTCATCACCTTTGAGAAGGACGGCGAGGCGTATCGCCTCGATTGCGACTACATCGCCGGGTGCGACGGTTTTCACGGAGTGGCGCGCCAGTCGATCCCCGACGACTGCCTCAAGGTGTTCGAGCGGGTCTATCCGTTTGGCTGGCTCGGCATCCTCGCCGACACGCCGCCGGTGCACGAAGAACTGGTCTACGCCCGCCACGAGCGCGGTTTTGCCCTGTGCAGCATGCGCTCGGCGACCCGCACCCGGTATTACCTTCAGGTGCCGGCCGAGGATCAGGTGCAAGACTGGTCGGATCAGCGTTTCTGGGACGAGTTGAAATTGCGCCTGCCGCCAGCGTTGGCCAATAACCTCGTGACCGGCCCGTCCATCGAAAAAAGCATCGCGCCACTGCGCAGCTTTGTGGTCGAACCGATGCAATACGGGCGGATGTTTCTGGTCGGCGACGCCGCGCACATCGTCCCACCCACGGGGGCCAAGGGCTTGAACCTGGCCGCCAGTGACGTCAGCACGCTGTTCAATATTCTGTTGAAGGTCTATCGGGAAGGACGCGTGGATTGGCTGGAGAAATACTCCGGCATCTGCCTGCGCCGGGTGTGGAAAGCCGAGCGGTTTTCCTGGTGGATGACCTCGATGCTGCACCGCTTCGACGACCACGACGCGTTCAGTCAGCGCATCAGCGAGTCGGAGCTGGACTACTTTGTCAGTTCCGAAGCGGGCAGAAAAACCATTGCGGAAAATTACGTCGGGCTTGCGTACGAGGCTATCGAATAGCTTGCTATCGACTTACACTGGCGAGCATCCCCGCTCGCCGTGCGCCTTGCGGGTCCATCTCTGCCCGCAGGTTTTACCGTGACCAATCTCAACCAGCCTGACACGCCCAAACCGGCCATTCGCAGCGTGCTGATCGCCCTGATGCTGGCGATTTTTCTCGGTGCGCTGGACCAGACCATTGTTGCCGTCTCGATGCCGGCGATCTCTGCCCGGTTCAAGGATGTCAGCCTGCTGGCCTGGGTGATTTCCGGGTACATGGTGGCGATGACGGTGGCAGTGCCGATCTACGGCAAGCTCGGCGATTTGTATGGTCGGCGCAAGCTGATGCTGTTCGGCATGGGGCTGTTCACCCTCGCCTCGTTGTTCTGCGGTTTGGCCCAGAGCATGGAGCAATTGGTGCTGGCGCGGATCATCCAGGGCATCGGTGCGGGCGGGATGATTTCGGTCAGTCAGGCGATCATCGGTGACATCGTCCCGCCCCGGGAGCGCGGTCGTTATCAGGGTTATTTCAGCAGCATGTAAGCGGTGGCCAGCGTGGCCGGCCCGGTACTGGGCGGTTACATGACCGAGTACCTGTCCTGGCGCTGGGTGTTCTTGATCAACCTGCCGCTGGGCCTCGGCGCCTGGCTGGTGGCCAATCGTACGTTGGTCGGGCTGCCGGTGCCGCAGCGAAAACCGGTCATCGACTACCTTGGCACGTTACTGATGATCATCGGCTTGACCGCGTTGTTGTTGGGTATTACCCAGGTCGGTCAGGGGCATTCGTGGCGCAGCGCTGAAGTGCTGGGGCTGTTTGCCGGCGCGGTGGTGATTCTTGGGGTGTTCGTCTGGCATGAGCGTCGGGCTCGGGAGCCGTTGCTGCCGATGCATCTGTTCGCCAACCGCAATGCGATTTTTTGCTGGTGCACGATTTTCTTCACCAGTTTCCAGGCGATTTCGCTGATCGTGCTGATGCCGCTGCGTTTCCAGAGCGTCACCGGCGCCGGGGCCGACAGCGCCGCGTTGCACCTGTTGCCGCTGGCGATGGGATTGCCGATGGGTGCGTACTTTGCCGGCCGCCGTACCTCGGTGACCGGGCGCTACAAACCGATGATCCTGACCGGCGCGGCGCTGATGCCGATGGCGATTCTGGGCATGGCGTTCAGCCCCCCCCAGGCTTTCGTGCTCAGCAGCCTGTTCATGTTGCTGTGCGGGATCGCCAGCGGCATGCAATTCCCGACGTCACTGGTCGGCACGCAGAATTCGGTGGAACAGCGCGATATCGGCGTCGCTACCAGCACCACCAACCTGTTCCGCTCGCTGGGCGGCGCGGTGGGGGTGGCGTTGATGTCGGCGTTGCTGCTGGCGTTGTTGCAGGATTCGAGCTTCGCGCACATGGCCGGTTCGTCGCTGATGGCCGAGGGCAGTTCGGGCAATGTCTTGCTCGACGGTTTGAACGCTGCGCCGGGGGATGCGCAAAACGCCTTGCGCGCCGAGTTGTTGCTGACGTTCAGGCAATTGCTGATGGTGAGTGCGGCGGTGTCGCTGCTGGGGCTGGCGGCGGCGGTGGCGATGCCGAATATGTTGTTGCGGGGGCGGGAAGATAAGGTTCGGTAGATACACCGAGTTGCCTGCATTCGCGAGCAAGCCCGCTCCCACATTTGATCTATGTCATACACAAAATATGTGAACGCCAAAGATCCACTGTGGGAGCGAGCTTGCTCGCGAAGGGGCCATTACCGGCACCGAAGATTCAAGGGCTGTAATACCCGACTGCCACCAGAAAATGCCCGACCTTCTTCAGGTAGGCATGCTTGTCCTCAACCTTGCCGGTCACCGGGTTTTTCCAGCGGTACTCATATTCGCCATAATCCTGCTTGGCCATCAACGCCAGGATCGGCTCGCCCACCGGTTTGCCCTCCGGGTCCTTGATTTTGCCGAAATCGGTGTTGATCAACCGCAGGTTGGTGCCGTGGGCCACGTAGCGCTGGGTATCCAGGTCGACGACGAACACGTACAGGTCATCCTGCAAGTAACCGCCCTTGAGGGAATTGATCGCGGTCAGTGTGCCCTTCTCGTCCTTGGCCAGATCGGTCGCGGCTTTGTTCAGCAGCGCCATGGCCTGCTCCGCCGACGCCCGGGGCAGGTAATAACCCACCGCAAGAATCCGCTGACCGACGCGCTGATAGAACACATGTTTGCGCTCGACCTTGCCGTCAGACCAGTTCTGCCAGCGGTATTCCGCCTGCTGGATGCCATTGCCTTCCGGCACTTTCAAGGCGTCCTTGAAGGCTTTCTGCAAGTCCGGCCCGAGGGTTTCGGTGACATCGCGCCCGATCAAAGCGGCCGACGGCCCACCGCTGGCGAGCATCACGCCCTTGGTATCGACCACGAACACGTAGCGATCCTTGTCGACAAACTCGCCCTGACGGCTGAACGCCGCGAAAGCCTTGTCGCCATTGTCGTGGTAGTAAGCCAGGGCTTTTTCCAGCAAGGCTTTGGCGGCCTGGCCTTCATCCTTTTCCGCCGTGGCGGCGTGAACCTGCCCCAGACACAGCAACAGCATCCCGCCCAGTAAGGCCAGTTTGTGCAGAACCCCCATCGTGCATTCCTCGTTCTTGTCGGTGTTTCAAGAGCGTAGACGGCTATGGGGGATGTACGAGCATTCAGCTACACGTGGCTGGAATTACTGCCGGGCGCGAAGTTGCTGTTGCAGGTTCTGGATCTGCGCCTGCAAGGTGTTGATGTTGCGGGTGACCTGGCCGCGAAACGCGTCGAATTCAGCAGTGTTACCGGCGCTGGGCGCGGCGGCCGGGCGGTTTTCCTGCTCGCTTTTGAGCACAATCATGTCTTGTTCCAGACGCTCGATCGCGGCGCTCGGGTTGCCTTGTTTTTTCAGCGCGACGATATCGGCGCCGAGGCTTTTGAGCTGTGCGTCGAATTTGCTGCTGTCGTCCGGCGCGCTTTTCAGGGCGGTCAACTCTGTGCTCAAGGCTTTGAGCTGCGCCTGCAATTGAGTATTGGCCGCCTGATGCTCGGTGCTCTGGGCCGTGAGTTGCGCAAGACGTTTATCCAGCTCGCTGGTTTGTGCGGTCATCTGCGCCAGACGCTTGTCCAGATCGGTAGTCTGGCCGACGACACCCTGCTGCTGTTTGCTCTGGTCCAGCAGTTTGGTTTCGAGGTCCTTGATTTGCAGTTTCAGCGCTTCGCTGTCACTGGTGACGTTGGTCTGGCTGGCGACGACCTTGCCGGATATGTCCTGCAAGCGCCCCGCCGCTTCCTCACTGATGCGCGCGAAGCTTTCCTGGGTGGCGACCAGCTGCTGCTCCATCAGCGAGATCTGCTGAAAACTCCACCAGGCCAAACCGGCAAACGCAAAAAACAACGCGCCAACCAATGCCCATAACGGGCCGGTGCTGGCGCTTTTGACCTTCACCACCGGCGCCGGACGCGAGTGCACGCTGGTACGCACGGTGGGTGGAAAATCATCGTCGAGGCTGTCGGCGCGCAGGCTCGGTACATCATCGAAATCGTCGTTGGCATCGTTACGCATGGACATTGAGTCAACCTTTGTGGAACGCGGTGATGGCTTTATGCGGCGAGTATAAACCCCACGGCCGCACCGATTGACTCTCTACACCCCACTCGGTTCAGTGCGGGCAGGCAGCTCCTGGCGCGTCAGCGGATGTCCTGGGCCTTCCACCAGCTGCAAAATTCATCGAGGGCAGCCCAGACACTGACTTTCGGATCGTAGTCCAGATAGTGCCGGGCGCGGCTGATGTCCAGGGTGAAATTTTTGTTCATCACCTGCATGCCCAGTCGCGACAAGGTCGGCTCCGGTCGCCCCGGCCACAGCTTGCACACCCCTTCGTTGAGTGCGGCGACGGTGTAGCCCAAACCGTAGGAACGGTAGCGCGTCACTTGTGGGACTTGCATGTTGCGCATGACGTAATTGACCACGTCCCACAACGGAATCGGCGTGCCGTTACTGATGTTGTAGGCCTTGCCCAAGGCCGAGCCACTGGCAAGCAAACTGCTGAGCAACGCTTCGTTGAGGTTTTGCACGCTGGTGAAGTCGACCTTGTTCAGGCCGTTGCCGATGATCGCCAAGCGTCCTTTGTGCTGCATATTCAGCAGCCGCGGGAAGATGCTCATGTCGCCGGCACCCGTGACGAAACGCGGGCGCAGGGCCAACGTTTCGAGGCCGAATTCCTGGGCGCCAAAGACTTTTTGCTCGGCGAGGAACTTGGTCGCAGCGTAGGGATGCTTGAAGCGCTTGGGCACTTGCTCTTCGGTCAAACCCAAATGATCGCGGCCATCAAAATAGATCGACGGCGACGACAGGTGCACCAAGCGCCGGACCCGCTGTTTCAGACAGGCTTCAACCACGTTTTCGGTGACCTGGACGTTGCCCTGATGAAAGTCCTGATAGCGCCCCCACAGCCCCACCGCCCCCGCGCAATGGACCACGGCTTCAACGTTTGAACACAGGTCGCGCGCCAGTTCCGGGTCGCTCAAGTCGCCCTGAATGAACTCGGCGCCACGACGCACCAGGTGTTCGACGCTTTCGGCCCGGCGACCGTTGACCCGCACGTCCAGGCCCTGCTCCAGGGCAAAACGCGCAAAGCGTCCGCCGATGAAGCCGCTTGCGCCGGTGACCAGAATTTTCATGTAGTGCTCCGAATATTTCGTTTTGCCTAATGCGTGAGTCTTGACGCTACCCGTCAGTCCAACGGCACCAGCCATTGCTTCGACGAACGCACCAATTGATCGGTCAACAACCCCAGAAGCTGACCGCCATTGCGCCAATGATGCCAGTACAGCGGCACATCGATGGGCTTATCTGGCAAAAGCTCCAGCAAAACACCGCGTTTTAGTTGTTCGCGCACCTGTAATTCCGGCACCAGCCCCCAGCCGAGACCGGCCTCGGTCAAGCGGATGAAGCCTTCGGACGAGGGGCATAAGTGGTGTTCGAAACCGCCGTCGACCCCGAGGGAGGCGAGGTAGCGATGCTGCAGAAAATCGTCCGGGCCAAAGACCAGCGCCGGGGTTTTCGCCAGTTGATCGGCGCGAACACCGTCCGGGAAATGGCGCGCGATAAATGCCGGGCTGGCCAGCGCCCGATAACGCATGGCCCCGAGCAAAACGCTGCGAGCCCCGGCCACCGGGCGTTCACTGGCACAGACACACGCCGCCACTTCGCCGGCACGCATGCGCTTGAGGCCAACGGTCTGGTCTTCGACCACCAGATCCAGTAACAGATGTTGCTCGGCGCAAAAGTCACCTACCGCTTGCGCCCACCACGTGGCAAGGCTGTCGGCATTCAACGCGATGCGCAGACGCTCGGGCAGGCCCTCTTCATCCAGCGCCGGCACCAGGGATTGCAAGTCGCGCTCCAGCAAACGCACTTGCTGCACATGGTTGAGCAGGCGCCGGCCAATTTCCGTCGGCGACGGCGGTGTCACCCGCACCAGCACCGGTTGGCCGACCCGCGCTTCCAGCAGTTTGATCCGCTGGGAAATCGCCGATTGCGACAGGCCAAGCACCTGCGCAGCCCGTTCGAAACCGGCCTGCTCGACCACGGCGGCCAGGGCAGAAAGTAACTTGTAGTCGAACATCAGTTTTCCTAATGAGCGATCAGCATGATTGGTTTTTCTTATACAGGTTTGCAGCGGAGAATGCCCACCATGATCTCTTCAACAAGAATCTCTTCATCAAGGAATCCAACATGGCTGGCGAAACTTCATTGGCAACCCTGCTGCGCAGCATGAGCCCGCAACTCAACGCCGGCGAATACGTGTTCTGTACCCTGCGCGACGGCAAGTTGCCGGGGGGCCTCGAGATCGTCGGCAGCTTTCGCGAGCAGGAAGGCCTGACCGTGATCCTGGAACGTTCCCACGCCGAACAGGCCGGTTTCAGCTTCGACTACGTTGCGGCCTGGATCACCTTGAATGTGCATTCGGCACTGGAAGCGGTCGGTCTGACCGCCGCCTTCGCCACCGCGTTGGGCAAGGCCGGCATCAGCTGCAACGTCATCGCCGGTTACTACCACGATCACCTGTTTGTCGGTCAGGCCGATGCCGAACGCGCACTGAACGTGCTGCGGGACCTGGCGGCCAACGCGGAGTAAAAAACATGTGGCAAAGCTATGTAAACGGCCTGTTGGTGGCCGCCGGGCTGATCATGGCGATCGGCACGCAGAACGCGTTTGTGCTGGCGCAAAGTCTTCGTCGCGAACATCACCTGCCGGTGGCGGCGTTGTGCGTCGTTTGCGATGCCTTGCTCGTGACCGCCGGGGTGTTTGGCCTCGCGACGGTACTGGCGCATAACCCGACCTTGCTGGCAGTTGCCCGCTGGGGCGGCGCGGTGTTTTTGATCTGGTATGGCAGCCAGGCGCTGCGCAGGGCTTTTTCGAAACAGAGCCTGCAACAGGGTGAAAACCAGACCGTGCGTTCATTGCGAGCGGTGATGCTCAGTGCATTGGCGGTGACGTTGCTCAATCCGCACGTTTACCTGGACACGGTGTTGCTGATCGGCTCTCTCGGTGCGCAACAAACCGAACCCGGCGCTTATGTGGTGGGCGCGGCCAGTGCTTCATTGCTGTGGTTCTTCACCCTGGCGTTGGGCGCGGCGTGGTTGGCGCCGTGGCTCGCACGACCAAGCACCTGGCGGATTCTTGACCTGCTGGTGGCAGTGATGATGTTTGCAGTGGCGTTTCAATTAATCGTCACCCCCTGATTATTCCAAAAGGCTCTGGAACCTCTATTCCACACAGTTGTTGCGTGGTTATGCCGCACCCCCGGTGCTATGATCCGATCCGATGCGCCGCAAAGAGTACAAACTCCCCGGCGCTTGTCTGGCCGCCCGTGATCGGCCTTGCGCTCACCGCAACTGACCTGATTAGGAGAATTATCATGGCTTTCGAATTGCCGCCGCTGCCTTACGCACACGATGCCCTGCAGCCGCACATTTCCAAGGAAACACTGGAATACCACCACGACAAGCACCACAACACCTACGTCGTGAACCTGAACAACCTGGTGCCAGGCACCGAGTTCGAAGGCAAGACCCTGGAAGAAATCGTTAAATCTTCCTCGGGCGGCATTTTCAACAACGCCGCTCAGGTCTGGAACCACACCTTCTACTGGAACTGCCTGGCGCCAAACGCCGGCGGTCAACCAACCGGCGCGCTGGCTGAAGCCATCAACGCTTCGTTCGGTTCGTTCGACAAGTTCAAGGAAGAATTCAGCAAGACGTCCATCGGCACCTTCGGTTCCGGTTGGGGCTGGCTGGTGAAAAAGGCTGACGGTTCCCTGGCCCTGGCCAGCACCATCGGCGCCGGCAACCCGCTGACCAACGGCGACACCCCGCTGCTGACCTGCGACGTCTGGGAACACGCCTACTACATCGACTACCGCAACGTTCGTCCGAAATACGTGGAAGCGTTCTGGAACCTGGTCAACTGGAAATTCGTGGCTGAGCAGTTCGAAGGCAAAACCTTCACCGCTTAAGATCGATGCCAGACAAAAAACCCGGCTTATTTAAGCCGGGTTTTTTTATGGCGTTTGGGAATGCTTCAGGGCGCTGTGCAACTGTTTAAATCGAGTCGACTGTCAGGCCGCCATCGCGAGCAAGCTCGCTCCCACAGTGAATCTACAGGAGCACAGTATGTGTGCACGGCATAAATCGTGTGGGAGCGAACTGGCTTTGGACGGCGTTCCGACGAAGAACGAAAACGCGGCCTACGCCGGATCGACGTTATCCAAGGCTCGATTCACCGCCAACTCCGCCAACATGATGATCTGCTGGATCGCCAACACGGTGTTGCGCTGCGGGCCAATCAGATTCGCGGCGAAATCGCTGGTCATGACGCTGGCGGAGGCCAGTGATTCGCAGGCTTGGGCCAGCAGGCTTTCAGTGTCTATGTTCGGGCCAATCATGTACATCGTGCTGGGTCGGCGGGGTGTTTCGGTGTATTGGGACGGGGGGTCGAGGTAATAGTCGAGGGCGCGTTTTATGGCTTCGCGGTCTTGCAGAAGTGCTTCGGATTGGGTTTCTTCGGCGTCTGGGTCGGTAATATTCAAGGGTGGATCGGGTATCAATTTGTCCATTGTATTTCTCCAGCGCTGGAGCCCCCACTTGCCGCTTCTCACACGGCGAAGAGGTGGCAGCTATGTGCGAGGTGAGAAGACCGGTTATGGACACCCGGCCGGACCGAAGTCCGCCCGCACACAGCCGCCATAACGCATTTGCTGGCAGCGAGTAAGCTGGCGGCGATTATGCGTGTACAGACACTGGATGACCATAAGTTGCCGGGCTCTCACACCCGGTCGCTGAGTTTTCAGCGACAGCCAGAGGTTAGAGACAAGGCTTCCTACCCGACAACCTGAAAAATGCGTGGGAAAGCTCCGTGTGTTTTACACATCTTTCAACACACAAAAATGGAACGCGAAGCGTCCCCGACGGCATTCCCAAGCGGGAGCGAAGGAACGATCAATCGGCGTACACCCGCCGCTTCTCACCACTCAACAGGCCGAGCGTTAGCTCGCCTGCAGCTTTTGATCTTGATTCACCCGCCCCTTCGGGAGGCTGAGTGGAGGTGTGCATCCGGGGAGTGGCGCGCAGCGCCGTTCGACGCAGTCGAACACGCTGCATGTAGGTCGTCGCGAAGCAGACCGGAGGGCAGTGTCCCCGGATGGATACCGGAACGAAGGAACGCCGAGCCTAGGCGAGGGGCCGGACGCTCGGGGCGAGACCTTTGCTTCCTTTGGGGCGTTTGCCAAAGGGAGTCGCTGTAAGAGCGAAACCATTAGCGGCCGTTACCGCAGAAATGGATATGTACACCAAGGAAGAAACGGGTCGGCCCTAAGGCCGCCATCGCGAGCAGGCTGAACTCCTGCAGGGGGAACGAGCCAGATCCAAAACAGGTCAATGGCTGACAATGAAACCAGCCTGAACCCCCTTGCCCCAACGCCATAGCCGGCTACCATCAAGCAAGAAGGAAAAATTATCCCAATCCCCTCAAGTTGAAGGACCCCACTACCGACACAGTACGAATAGAACAAAAACCCCGGACAACAGCAAATCGGCCAAGCCCACAGGCAAATCCTCCTGTGATTGAATGTCCCTTTGACTGCCAACACGGGATTGCCAATACTCATGGCAACTTGATGCTACCCGCACGGAACAAGGAATAACCCTTTGAAGCTGGAACTCAAGAACAGCTTGTCGGTGAAGTTGCTCCGGGTCGTGCTCCTGTCGGCATTGATCGTCGGCGTGGTCTTGAGCTGCGCGCAAATCGTTTTCGACGCCTATAAGACACGCCAGGCCGTGGCCAACGATGCCGAACGCATCCTCGACATGTTCCGCGACCCCTCCACCCAAGCCGTCTACAGCCTGGACCGGGAAATGGGCATGCAAGTGATCGAAGGCCTGTTCCAGGACGACGCCGTGCGCCAGGCCTCCATCGGCCATCCCAATGAAGCCATGCTTGCGCAAAAAACCCGCGAATTGCAGCATTCCCACAGCCGCTGGCTGACCGACCTGATCCTCGGCAAGGAACGCACCTTCACCACCCAACTGGTCGGTCGCGGCCCATATAGCGAGTATTACGGCGACCTGAGCATCACCCTCGACACCGCCACCTATGGCCAAGGGTTCATCATCAGCTCGGTGATCATCTTCATTTCCGGCGTGTTGCGCGCCATGGCCATGGGCCTGGTGCTGTACCTGGTCTATCACTGGCTGCTGACCAAACCGCTGTCGCGAATTATCGAGCACCTCACCGAAATCAACCCGGATCGCCCCAGCGAACACAAGATTCCGCAACTCAAGGGCCATGAAAAGAACGAACTGGGGATCTGGATCAACACCGCCAACCAGCTGCTCGAATCCATCGAACGCAACACCCACCTGCGCCACGAAGCAGAAAACAGCCTGTTGCGCATGGCCCAGTACGACTTCCTCACCGGCCTGCCCAACCGCCAGCAACTGCAGCAACAACTGGACAAGATCCTGGTCGATGCCGGCAAGTTGCAGCGTCGGGTCGCGGTATTGGTGGTGGGCCTGGACGATTTCAAAGGCATCAACGAACAATTCAGCTACCAGACCGGCGACCAATTGCTGCTGGCGTTGGCTGACAGGCTGCGGGCCCACAGTGGTCGCCTCGGCGCCCTCGCCCGTCTCGGCGGCGACCAGTTCGCCCTGGTCCAGGCCGATATCGAACAACCTTACGAAGCCGCCGAACTGGCGCAAAGCATCCTCGATGATCTGGAAGCGGCGTTTGCCCTCGACCATCAGGAAATCCGCCTGCGCGCGACCATCGGCATCACCCTGTTCCCCGAAGACGGTGACAGCACCGAGAAGCTGCTGCAAAAAGCCGAGCAGACCATGACTCTGGCCAAGACCCGCTCGCGCAACCGCTATCAGTTCTACATCGCCAGCGTCGACACCGAAATGCGCCGCCGTCGTGAACTGGAAAAAGACCTGCGCGATGCGCTGGCCCGCGATCAGTTCTACCTCGTCTACCAGCCACAAATCAGCTACCGCGATCACCGGGTGGTGGGCGTCGAGGCGTTGATTCGCTGGCAGCATCCGGAGCATGGCCTGGTGCCGCCGGACCTGTTCATCCCCTTGGCCGAGCAGAACGGCACCATCATTGCCATCGGCGAATGGGTGCTGGATCAAGCCTGCAAACAATTGCGCGACTGGCACGATCAGGGCTTCCCCGACCTTCGCATGGCGGTCAACCTGTCGACCGTGCAACTGCACCACGCCGAGTTGCCGCGCGTGGTGAACAACCTGATGCAAATGTACCGCTTGCCGCCACGCAGCCTTGAACTGGAAGTGACAGAGACCGGCCTGATGGAAGACATCAGCACCGCCGCCCAGCATCTGCTGAGTTTGCGTCGCTCCGGCGCATTGATCGCCATTGATGACTTCGGCACCGGCTACTCGTCACTGAGTTATCTGAAAAGCCTGCCGCTGGACAAGATCAAGATCGACAAGAGCTTCGTACAGGACCTGCTCGATGACGACGACGACGCAACGATCGTTCGCGCGATCATCCAGTTGGGTAAGAGCCTTGGCATGCAAGTCATTGCCGAGGGCGTGGAGACCGCCGAGCAAGAGGCTTACATCATTTCCGAAGGCTGCCACGAAGGTCAGGGCTATCACTACAGCAAGCCATTGCCGGCCCGTGAACTGAGCGCCTATCTGAAACAGGCCCAGCGCAGTAACGCGGCTATTTTGTAGGTATCCGAAAATCGCAGCCTCGTTTCACTCGACAGCTCCCACAGAGGCCCGGTCCTGTAGCAGCTGTCGAGTGAAACGAGGCTGCTTTCTTTTGATCCACGACACAACCCCTGCGTGAATAAGAAATATTTGCACCTGCACCCTTTACACAGAATGCGAAAGATTTGCATTATGTCGCAGTTTTGCGCGTGTGAAGCGCCATACCACCCCTCTTTAAGCAGGATGTTCGCCATGATTCGTATGCCTCTGGCTACCGCCAGTCTGTTGGCCATCGCTATTTCCCTCGCCGGTTGTGGCGAAGGCAAAGACAAGACCGCCGCCGCGCCGACTCCGGCCACCAGCACCGCCGCTGCCGTCGCGCCTGCCGCCACCAGCAAAGTCGATGAAGCCGCCGCCAAAGCCGTTGTCGCGCATTACGCCGACATGGTCTTCGCCGTCTACAGCGATGCCGAATCCACTGCGAAAACCCTGCAAACCGCCGTCGACGCCTTCCTCGCCAAGCCGAATGACGACACCCTGAAAGCCGCCAAGGCTGCCTGGGTCGCTGCTCGCGTGCCTTACCTGCAGAGCGAAGTGTTCCGCTTCGGCAACACCATCATCGACGACTGGGAAGGTCAGGTTAACGCCTGGCCACTGGACGAAGGCCTGATCGACTACGTCGACAAATCCTACGAACACGCACTGGGTAACCCGGGTGCCAGCGCCAACATCATCGCCAACACTGAGGTCCAGGTCGGCGAAGACAAGGTCGACGTGAAAGACATCACCCCGGAAAAACTCGCCAGCCTGAACGAGCTGGGTGGTTCCGAGGCCAACGTTGCGACCGGCTACCATGCCATCGAATTCCTGCTGTGGGGCCAGGACCTGAACGGCACCGGTCCAGGCGCCGGCAACCGTCCTGCTTCCGACTACCTGGAAGGCAAAGGCGCCACTGGCGGTCACAACGATCGTCGCCGCGCTTACCTGAAATCGGTGACCCAACTGCTGGTCAGCGACCTGGAAGAAATGGTCGGTAACTGGAAGCCGAACGTGGCCGACAACTACCGCGCCACCCTGGAAGCCGAACCGGTGGATACCGGCCTGCGCAAAATGCTGTTCGGCATGGGCAGCCTGTCCCTGGGCGAACTGGCGGGCGAGCGCATGAAGGTGTCCCTGGAAGCCAACTCCCCGGAAGACGAACAGGATTGCTTCAGCGACAACACCCACAACTCGCACTTCTACGATGCCAAAGGCATTCGTAACGTGTACCTGGGTGAATACACCCGCGTTGACGGCACCAAAATGACCGGCGCCAGCCTGTCTTCCCTGGTGGCCAAGGCCGACCCGGCTGCCGACACCGCGCTGAAAGCCGATCTGGCCGCGACCGAAGCCAAGATCCAGGTCATGGTCGATCACGCCAACAAGGGTGAGCACTACGACCAGCTGATCGCCGCCGGTAATACCGCTGGTAACCAGATCGTCCGTGACGCGATCGCTTCCCTGGTCAAGCAAACCGGTTCGATCGAAGCCGCCGCCGGCAAACTGGGCATCAGCGACCTGAACCCGGACAACGCTGATCACGAGTTCTGATCAACGCTGGCTGCACAAGAAGGCGACCTCCGGGTCGCCTTTTTCATACCCACCCAAAAATCGGATTTCACACCGGTCAAATGTGGGAGCGGGCTTGCTCGCGAAAGGGTCATCACAGACAACATCTCCAGTGCGGCAAACTCCGCTTTCGCGAGCAAGCCCGCTCCCACAGGGGATCGCGGTTCTCCAGAAAAAAACTGAGCCACATCAAGCAAACGATAATTCCTCTTATTCAAATTCGTATCCCCTGTTAGACTTTGCGCCCTTGTTTTGCTCGTTTCGCAGGATGTCTGATGCCCCCGCTGCCTCTTCGCTTGTCCGCACTGTTACTGGCCCTGGGCCTGAGTGCCTGCGATGACGCCCCGCGTTTTACCAAGGCCGAACCCGGCGAAGCCCGGTCCGGTGGCAGCGCGACGGTGCGCAAGACCGATCAGAACGCGTTTTCCCTGCCGTCTGCCAACCTGCCGCCGTCACGGCGTGTGGATTTCAGCGTCGGCAACAGTTTCTTCCGCAGCCCCTGGGTGATCGCACCGTCGACCACCACCGCCCGCGATGGCCTCGGCCCGTTGTTCAACACCAACGCCTGCCAGGGTTGCCACATCAAGGACGGTCGCGGCCATCCGCCATCGCCCGACGCACCGAATGCCGTGTCGATGCTGGTGCGCCTGTCGATTCCCGACGCGCCCGCCTATGCCAAGGTCATCGAGCAACTCGGCGTGGTGCCGGAGCCGGTCTACGGTGGGCAGTTCCAGGACATGGCCGTGCCGGGCGTGGCCCCGGAAGGCAAAGTGCGGGTCGATTACACGCCCGTGCCAGTGCGCTTCAAGGACGGCACTGAAGTCGAACTGCGCAAGCCAAGGCTGAACATCACGCAACTGGGCTACGGTCCGATGCACCCCGACACGCGGTTCTCGGCCCGTGTCGCCCCGCCAATGATCGGTCTGGGCCTGCTTGAAGCCATTCCCGACGAAGCGATCCTGGCCAACGCCGAAGCGCAGGCGAAGGACAAAAACGGCATCGCCGGACGCCCGAACCGGGTCTGGGATGACGTGCAACAGAAAACCGTCCTCGGCCGATTTGGCTGGAAAGCCGGGCAACCGAACCTCAATCAACAGAATGTGCATGCGTTTTCCGGTGACATGGGCCTGACCACCCGCCTGAGACCGTTTGACGACTGCACCGAGGCGCAAACCGCCTGCAAACACGCCCCGAATGGCACCGGCCCCGATGGCGAGCCGGAAGTCAGCGACAACATCCTGCGCCTGGTGCTGTTCTACAGCCGAAACCTTGCCGTACCGGCCCGCCGCGATGTCAGCGCGCCCGAAGTGCTGGCCGGCAAGAACCTGTTTTTCCAGGCCGGATGCCAGTCCTGTCACACACCGACATACACCACCGCCGCCAACGCCGCCGAACCTGAACTGGCCAATCAAGTCATTCGCCCTTACAGCGATCTGCTGCTGCACGACATGGGTGACGGCCTCGCCGACAACCGCACCGAATTCCAGGCCAGTGGCCGCGACTGGCGCACCCCGCCGTTATGGGGCATCGGCCTGACGCAAGCGGTCAGCGGCCACACCCAGTTTTTGCATGATGGCCGCGCGCGCAATCTGCTCGAAGCCGTGCTCTGGCATGGCGGCGAAGCGCAGGCCGCGCAGCAACAGGTTTTGTCTTTCAACGCCGAGCAGCGCACTGCGTTGCTGGCGTTTTTGAATTCTCTTTAAACACTTATAAAGAATCGGGAGCCCGACATGTTCCGCCCCAAATTGTTGTTCACCAGCCTTGCCGCACTCGCACTGGGCGCCTGCTCACCGCAGGACCCGCAAGCCGTGACATCGGCCGCCATCGCCAAATCGGTGATCCTGCCGACCTACACCCGCTGGGTGGAAGCCGACCGCCAATTGGCCATCAGCGCCCTCGCCTACTGCGAAGGCAAGGAAAACCTCGACACCGCCCGCGCCGACTTCCTGCACGCGCAGAAAGCCTGGGCCGAGTTGCAACCGTTGCTGATCGGGCCGCTGGCCGAGGGCAACCGTTCGTGGCAGGTGCAATTCTGGCCGGACAAGAAGAACCTGGTCGGCCGTCAGGTCGAGCAATTGGTCACCGCGCAGCCGCAGATCGATGCCGCCGCCCTGGCCAAATCCAGCGTGGTGGTTCAGGGCCTCTCGGCCTATGAGTACATCTTGTTCGACAGCAAGCCGGACGTGGCCAATGACGCGCAGAAAGCCAAATACTGCCCATTGCTGAAAGCCATCGGCGAACGTCAGAAACAACTGGCCGAAGAGATTCTGCAAAGCTGGAACAACACCGACGGCATGCTCGCGCAAATGAGCAAATTCCCGAACCAGCGCTACGCCGATTCCCACGAAGCCATCGCCGACTTGCTGCGCGTGCAAGTCACCGCCATCGACACTCTGAAGAAAAAACTCGGCACGCCAATGGGCCGCCAAAGCAAAGGCGTGCCGCAGCCGTTCCAGGCCGATGCATGGCGTAGCCAGTCGTCCCTGACCGGTCTCGAAACCAGCCTCGCCGCCGCCAAAACCGTGTGGGAAGGCGTCGACAACAAAGGCCTGCGCGGTTTGTTGCCGAGCGAGCAGAAACCGTTGGCCGACAAGATCGATGCGGCCTATGCCGCCTCGCTGAAACTGTTCGCCAGCAACCAGCGTTCGCTGACCGAAATGCTCAACGATGATGCCGGTCGCCAGCAACTCAATGATCTCTACGACAGCCTCAACGTGGTCCACCGCCTGCACGAAGGCGAACTGGCCAAGGCGCTGGGCATTCAACTGGGCTTCAACGCCAACGACGGTGACTGATGAGGACGAGTGCCATGCTGCGACGACAGGCTCTGACTTTAGGTAGCTTGCTGCTGGGAGCAGTGACACTGGGCGGCTGGACGCTGTTCAAGCCAAAGGACAAAAGCCCGCTGCTGCTGTCGGCGCGGGACGACACCGACGGCAAGCACTACGCCGTCGGTTATCGGCTGGACGGCACCCGGGTGTTCGCCACCCAGGTCGGCCAGCGCTGCCACGACATCATTAACCACCCGACGTTGACGATCGCGTTATTCGTGGCCCGTCGTCCGGGCACCGAGAGTTACCTGATCGACTTGCGTGACGGCACGCTGCTGCAAACCGTGACCTCGCTGCCAAACCGGCATTTCTACGGGCATGCGGTGATTCACAAGAGCGGCGACTGGCTGTACGCGACCGAGAACGATACCTCCGATCCAGGCCGTGGCTTGCTCGGTGTGTATAAGTTCGACGGTGAGCGACTTATCCACAGCGGCGAGGTTTCCACCCATGGCATCGGCCCGCATCAAGTGTCGTGGATGCCCGATGGCGAAACCCTGGTGGTGGCCAACGGCGGCATTCGCACCGAGGCCGAAAGCCGGGTCGAGATGAACCTCAACGCCATGGAGCCAAGCCTGGTGTTGATGCAACGCGACGGTACGTTGTTGAGCAAGGAAACCCTCGCCCAACAGATGAACAGCGTGCGGCATCTGGGGATCGCCAGCGACGGCACCATCGTGGCCGGTCAGCAATTCATGGGGGCCTCCCACGAGTCATCGGAGCTGTTGGCAATCAAGCGGCCTGGCCAGCCGTTCGTGGCGTTCCCGGTGCCCGAGCATCAGTTGCAGGCGATGGGGCATTACACCGCCAGCGTCGCGGTGCACAGCGACCTGCGCCTGGTGGCGTTGACTGCGCCACGGGGCAACCGCTTTTTCATCTGGGACCTGGACAGCGGCGAAGTGCGCCTGGATGCGCCTTTACCCGATTGCGCCGGGGTCGGCGCCGTGGCCGACGGTTTTGTCGTGACCTCGGGTCAGGGCCGCTGCCGCTATTACGATTGCCGTCAGACAAACCTTGTTGCAAAACCCCTCGAGCTGCCCGCCGGCCTCTGGGATAACCACCTGCATCTCATCTAAACGCCCGCTACCTTGTAGGAGCAGAGCGTGCTCGCGATGGCGGTGTATCAGCCGACTGATACACCGCCATCGCGAGCACGCTCGGCTACCACAGGTTTTGTGCGTCCTGTGAAATGTGTCAGTTGGAATCACCCGCGCACTCGGAGTAATGTGCCTCCCTGTCTCACCTGATTTTCTCCAAGGAACTGGAAATATGCTGCGTCGCCGCATGCTGATCATGTTGGGTGTTGTTCTGCTGATCGTGCTGGTCCTGGCCGGTTATAAAGCCTTCTCCATCTACACGATGATTCAAGGCTTCTCCGCGCCAAAACCGCCGATCAGTGTCGCCGTGGCCACCGCCACCGAACGGCCGTGGCAAGCGCGCCTGCCCACCGTTGGCACGCTCAAGGCATTGCAGGGCGTGGATCTGAGCCTGGAGACCGACGGCACGGTCATCGATTTGCAATTCGAGTCAGGGCAGAAGGTCAAGGCCGGCCAACCGCTGCTGCGGCTCGACAGCTCCGTGGAAAGTGCCTTGCTCGAAACCGCACTGGCCGACCTCGGGCTGGCCCAGCTCGATTACGGTCGTGGCAGCCAATTGGTCGGCAGCCAGGCGATTTCCAAAGGTGAATTCGACCGACTGTCAGCGGTGCAGAAAAAGAGCAAGGCCACGGTCAATCAGCTCAGGGCTGCGCTCAGCAAAAAGAGCATCGCCGCGCCCTTCAGCGGGACCATCGGCATTCGTCAGGTGGACGTCGGTGATTACGTCGCCACCGGCACCATGATTGCCACCCTGCAAGACCTCAGCAGCCTCTATGTAGACTTCTTCGTCCCTGAGCAGTCGATCCCGAAAATCGCCCTCGGCCAACCGGTGCAGGTCATTGTCGCGGCTTACCCGACACGCACCTTCCCCGGCACGATCAGTGCGATCAACCCGAAAGTCGAAAACAGCACGCGCAACGTCCAGGTCCGAGCGACCCTGGCCAATCCCGACGGCATCTTGCTGCCGGGGATGTTCGCCAGTCTGCAGGTGTTGTTGCCCGACCCGCAGCCGCGCATCGTCGTGCCGGAAAGCGCGATCACTTACACGCTGTACGGCAACTCGATCTACGTCGTCGCGCAGAAAAAAGCCGAAGACGGCAGCCTGGAAAAAGACGACAAGGGCCAACCGATCCTGATCGCCGAACGGCGTTTCATCGAAACCGGTGAGCGCCGCGACGGGCTGGTGATGATTACCAAAGGTGTGCAGAACGGCGAAAAAGTGGTCACGGCCGGCCAGATCAAACTGGACAACGGTGCGCACATCGCGATCAGCGACGACAAGACCCTAGCCGAGAAGAACAGTCAGCCGCGCGCGGACTGATCAAGGAATCCCCATGGCTTTTACCGATCCGTTCATCCGCCGCCCGGTCCTCGCGACTGTGGTCAGCCTATTGATTGTGCTGCTGGGCTTCCAGGCCTGGAGCAAGCTGCCATTGCGACAATACCCGCAAATGGAAAACGCCTTGATCACCGTGACCACGGCGTACCCCGGGGCCAACGCCGAAACCATTCAGGGCTACATCACTCAACCGATGCAGCAGAGTCTGGCGAGTGCCGAGGGTATCGACTACATGACGTCGGTCAGTCGCCAGAACTTCTCGGTCATCTCGATCTACGCCCGGATCGGTTCCAACAGCGACCGCTTGTTCACCGAGTTGCTGGCCAAGGCCAACGAGGTCAAAAACCAGTTGCCGCAGGACGCCGAAGACCCGGTGCTGAGCAAGGAAGCGGCCGACGCCTCGGCACTCATGTACATCAGCTTCTTCAGCAAGGAGCTGAGCAACCCGCAGATCACCGACTACCTGTCGCGGGTCATCCAGCCGAAACTGGCCACCCTGCCGGGCATGGCCGAAGCGGAGATTCTCGGCAACCAGGTATTTGCCATGCGCCTGTGGCTGGACCCGGTGAAGCTGGCCGGTTTTGGCCTCAGCGCCAGCGACGTGACCAACGCAGTTCGCCAGTACAACTTCCTCTCCGCCGCTGGCGAAGTGAAAGGCGAGTACGTCGTTACCAGCATCAATGCCAATACCGAGCTCAAGTCCGCCGAAGCCTTTGGCGCGATTCCGCTCAAGGTCGACGGTGACAGCCGCGTGCTGCTCAGCGATGTCGCGCGGGTTGAAATGGGTGCGGAAAATTACGACACCATCAGCTCCTTTGGTGGCACGCCCTCGGTGTACATCGGCATCAAGGCCACGCCGGGCGCCAACCCGCTGGACGTGATCAAGGAAGTGCGCAAGATCATGCCGGACCTGGAAGCCCAGCTACCGCCAAACCTCAAGGGTGAAATCGCCTACGACGCCACGTTGTTTATCCAGGCCTCGATCGACGAAGTGGTGAAAACCCTGTTCGAAGCGGTGCTGATCGTCATCGTCGTGGTGTTCCTGTTTCTCGGGGCACTGCGGTCGGTGGTGATTCCGGTGGTAACCATTCCGCTGTCGATGATCGGCGTAATGTTCTTCATGCAGATGATGGGTTACTCGATCAACCTGCTGACGCTGCTGGCGATGGTGCTGGCCATCGGGCTGGTGGTGGACGATGCCATCGTCGTGGTGGAGAACATTCACCGGCACATCGAGGAAGGCAAGACCCCTTTTGATGCGGCCATAGAGGGCGCCCGGGAAATTGCGATGCCGGTGGTCTCGATGACCATCACCCTGGCGGCGGTCTACGCGCCGATCGGTTTCCTGACCGGGCTGACCGGTGCGCTGTTCAAGGAGTTCGCCCTGACACTGGCCGGGGCCGTGGTGATCTCCGGCGTGGTTGCGCTGACACTGTCGCCGATGATGTGTGCGCTCCTGCTGCGCCATGACGAAAACCCCACAGGCCTGGCCCACCGGCTCGACCGGATTTTCGAGGGCCTCAAGCGTCGTTACCAAAGCGTACTGCATGGCACCCTGAACACCCGGCCGGTGGTGCTGGTGTTTGCGGTAATCGTGCTCTGCCTGATTCCGGTGCTGCTCAAATTCACCAAGTCGGAGCTGGCACCCGACGAGGATCAGGGCATCATTTTCATGTTGGCCAATGCCCCGCAACCAGCCAACCTTGACTACCTGAACGCCTACACCGACGAATTCATCACCATTTTCAAGGAGTTTCCCGAGTATTACTCCTCGTTCCAGATCAATGGGTTCAACGGCGTGCAGTCGGGGATTGGCGGTTTCCTGCTCAAGCCGTGGAATGAACGCCACCGCACTCAAATGGCAATCCTGCCCGAGGTCCAGCGCAAACTGGAGAGCATCGCCGGGTTGCAGATCTTCGGCTTCAACCTGCCCTCCCTGCCCGGCACTGGCGAAGGCCTGCCGTTTCAGTTCGTGATCAACACAGCCAATGATTACGAGTTGCTGCTGCAAGTGATGGACCGGGTGAAAAAGCGTGCAATGGAGTCCGGCAAGTTTGCCTTCGTCGACGTCGACCTGGCCTTCGACAAACCGGAAGTGGTGGTCGATATCGACCGCGCCAAAGCCGCTCAGATGGGCGTCTCGATGCAAGACCTCGGTGGAACCCTGGCGACGTTGCTGGGTGAGGCGGAAATCAACCGTTTCACCATCGAGGGCCGCAGCTACAAGGTTATCGCGCAGGTTGAACGCCCCTTCCGGGATAACCCGGACTGGCTGAACAACTATTACGTGAAGAACAACAAGGGCGAGTTGTTGGCCCTTTCCACCCTGATCACTGTCACGGACCGAGCGCGACCGCGACAGCTGAACCAGTTCCAGCAACTCAACTCGGCCATCCTCTCAGGGGTGCCGTTGGTCAGCATGGGCGAAGCCCTCGACACCGTGCGGCAGATCGCCCGGGAAGAAGCCCCGGCGGGCTTCGCCGTCGACTACGCCGGGGCATCGCGGCAATACGTTCAGGAAGGCAGTGCGCTGTGGGTGACCTTTGCCTTGGCACTGGCGATCATTTTCCTGGTACTGGCGGCGCAGTTTGAAAGCTTCCGCGACCCGCTGGTGATTCTGGTGACTGTGCCGCTGTCGATCTGCGGGGCGTTGATCCCGCTGTTCCTCGGCTGGTCGAGCATGAACATCTACACGCAGGTCGGGCTGGTGACGCTGATCGGGCTGATCAGCAAGCACGGGATCCTGATCGTCGAATTCGCCAACCTGCTGCGCAAGGAAAAAGGCCTGACGGCTCGCGAAGCGGTGGAAGAAGCGGCGGCGATTCGGCTGCGTCCGGTGCTGATGACCACGGCCGCGATGGTGTTTGGCATGGTGCCGTTGATCATTGCCACGGGCGCGGGGGCGGTGAGCCGGTTTGATATCGGGACGGTGATCGCTACAGGGATGTCGATCGGGACGTTGTTTACGTTGTTTGTGTTGCCGTGCATCTACACCCTGCTGGCCAAACCCGACCCTAAAGAACCCGTATAACCTCGCGAGAGCGGTGCATCAGTCGATTTCACTGGTGACTGGCACACCGCTATCGCCAGTTCAGGCTCACTCCTACAAGAGGATTTGTGTTGGGCAAAATAAAGGCCTCGCACATGCGAGGCCTTTATTTTGGCTTCAATCTGGTCAACTTTGCGGCCTCATTCCCTGGGCAAGCCCGAACATGAGCAACAACAAATCATGGTCAGGCTGCGCAGCAACGGAGGCTTTGACTGCGCGTGGTAATGGACAGTGAGCATCGCTGCTCGCTGAACTGAGAACTTGCGTGCGTGGCTGCTCCCAGGCAGCCACCGCCAATGAAGCAACTGCCAAGGCTCCTACTAAAAACAAACCTCGTGCAATTTCTAGTTTCATCGCTATAAACCTTTGATAGCGCTGCCAAACGCCGTCTCATAAAAATAGACGAGTTTTTTCCAGTCCGCATCGGTGAATGACGAATGGCGACGCAGTTGCTTCATGTCATGAGCGGCCGCTTGGGAAGCGGTCATACGCTGTCGACATTTCTCCAGATCGATCAAGGCGATTTCGACCTTGGCCGCTTCACCCTCGCCGGTCACGCGCAAGAACACGTGCTTGATGTAAATGCAGCTGTGCTGCCAACGCCCCTTGTGCATACGGGCGAGGTTCTCGGCCAGATCCTTCAACACGCGATCGTTCACCGCCTCGCCATGGCGCTCCCGCCCGCCACCGGCATACCAGTGTTCGATTTCCTCGAAGCCATCCAGCGACTTGGTCACCAGCAAAGCGCGCCATTTGTGCACAGGGTCGCGCTGTGCGCCGCAGAAAACAATTTCAGGCACCCGCACGCCAAGCTTGCGCAGGCCGATCAGCGCATCTTGCTCGCGCAACACGGTCGGACGGCCAAAAGGGTGCAGCCAGCTGCGATAAATATGGCCGGTCTGGCGCTTGGCATACAGCAGTTGTCCATCGCTGCCCATGACGCGCTGCACGCCACTTTCCCCGCCTCGGCGAACGTTGGGTTCTTCTACCCATTCACCGCGCTGATTCCAGAAATAGTCGAAGCGATCCGTTGGAGCGACGTCCGTTTCTGCTGCACTTTGCACTGCCATCCTGTTACCTCTTGCGTAATACGTAAACGCGCCACATGGCGTAGAGCGGTATGAAGTCCAGTTTTTCCTGAATGCGGAAGCCCGCTTGCTCGAATTCTTTTTCCACCGTTGCGGCGGGTAACACAAAGCGGTTTTGGTAACCTTCTTGCCCACGTCGTGCTTCTGAACGCTTGCGCTTCCAAGCCTTGAAGTTACCGTCCACCCACAACGAAAGGATCACGCTGTCACGGCTGACACGTTCGAATTCGCGCAGAATCGCCAGTCGATGCTCGGCTTCACCGATGTGGTGGAGCAAACGCATGCAGAAAATGCTGTCGACGGCGTTATCAGGCAAAGCGATGTCGAAGGCAGAAGTGTGCAAGGGTTGTACCCGTTTTACCACCTCAGCGGGTTGCGCCTGGCAAGCGATCTTCACCATCGATTCGGAGTTGTCGGCACCGATAATTGCACGGTTGGCTTTTTCCGCCAGCATTGGCCAGAAACGCCCTGCACCGCATGGCAAGTCAAGCACCAGTCCGGGATCGCCGGCCAGCGTCAGCGCCTTGCGCGCCAGCTGTACGTCACGCCAGTGGGACAGCTTGCGACCAAGGCCGTCCTGATGTTTTTGCAGGTAGCGCTTAGCGTGTTGATCGTCGTATTTTTCGGAAAAATCGAGTTTGATCGGGCCGTCCATCATCAGGTCTCCTGAAATGCTGATGTCACCAACCTTAGGTAGCTTAGTGTCGGCGTCAGGTCATTCATTTGTGAAAATTTCGTTGATAGAAACCCCGAACTATTTCAAGGTTTTACAGGATATCAACGATAGCTCAGGGCCATCCAACTGCAACCGTTCATTCAACCGGCATTCGTTGCATTTAACTCGACCTGAAAACGACAGCCATTGGGCTCCATGGTCGTCAGGCTAACGGTCCAGCCCTGGTTCTCACAAATTCGCTGCACCAGCGATAGACCCAGCCCCAAGCCCTCGCCGCGTTTTTCCGAGCCCCGCACGAAAGGCTCGAACATCGCTTCCCGCTTCTCTTCGGGAATCCCGACCCCGCTGTCCTCGACCGTGAACCCTGTGGTCGTGAGTGTCAGGCGGATGAAACCGTGTTCGGTGTAATGCAGTGCATTACGCAGAAGGTTGCCCATCACCGCGTGCAAGAGGGTTGCGTTGTAACAGGTAGTTGGCGATGGACCGGGCTCGAACATCAGTCTCAGCCCCTTGGTTTCTATGGGTTCTCGCCACAGCATGAGCAACCCGTCGGCCACCTGTTTCAGGTTCTGCTGTGGCGACATGCTGGCGTCTTCACGTTGTGCGCGGGCCAGCATCAGGAAGGTTTGTACCAGCTCACGCATCTCTTCACAGGCACGGGCAATGCGTTCGACCTGAGCGCGGCCGCGCTGATCGATACCGGGGTTTTCCAGCAGCAACTCACAGGAACTGGCCAACACCATCAGGGGCGTACGCAGTTCGTGACTGACGTCACTGGTAAACAAGCGCTCGCGGGTCAGCGCCTGGCGCAAACGCCCCAGGGTGGCGTCGAAGGCAACAGCCAGTTCACCCACTTCGTCAGCGGCATAATCCGGTGCCAGGGGCGGCGCCAGACCCAGCAATTGATCGCGATGGCGCACCTGACGGGCCAGCCGTACCACGGGCGCCATGACTTTGCGCGCCAGAACCCAGCCGAGAAAAACCGCCAGCGCCAGGCTCAGGACGAAGCCAACCAGCACCACGGCAAACAGCACCCGCTCACGCTCTTCGAAATCGCTTTGGTCCTGAAGCAACACGTAGCGACGGCCGTCGACGATTTCGACCATGGCGTGATACGACAGCTGATCGCGGAAAACCTCGTGAAAACCCGAATCGAGGTTGCGCAGATCCTTGGGCAGTTCGAAATCCCCTGCCCCGCCGCTGAAGTAGAACAGTTGGTCCGGCTCGGGGCGGTGGTTCCAGTCCGACATGCTGTCCATCAGCAACAATCGCTGCAGATCACCACCCAGTCCAGACGAAATCAGCTTTTCTTCCACCACGTGCACGGTCGCGATAATGCCCATGGCAAAGGCACCGGCCACTAATGCGCTCATCAGCGCAAAGGCAATGATGATCCGTTGAGCAAGGCTCTGCTTAAACTCCATCACGGCCCTCGGCCAAGCGATAACCTACACCGTGAACGGTTTGCAGCAATGGCTTGGCGAACGGCTTGTCGATCACCTGACGCAGTTGATGGACGTGGCTGCGCAGACTGTCACTGTCCGGGCAGTCATCGCCCCACAGTGCTTCTTCGAGAATTTCCCGGCGCAGCACGTGCGGGCTTTTCTGCATCAGTACGGCCAGCAACTTCAGGCCGACCGGGTTGAGTTTCAACAGTCGCCCTTCGCGGGTCACTTCCAGGGTGTCAAGGTCGTAGGCCAGATCACCGACCTGCAACGTGCGACGACCGCCACCTTGGGCGCGACGCATCACCGCCTCGATCCGCGCGGCCAGTTCAGACAGGGCAAACGGTTTGATCAGGTAATCGTCGGCGCCGGACTTGAAGCCCTGCAGCCGGTCGTCGAGTTGGTCGCGAGCCGTGAGCATGATCACTGGCGTGTCGCGGCGGGCGTCTTCGCGCAGGCGTTTGCACAGGGTGTAGCCGTCGATGCCGGGCAGCATGATATCGAGCACGATCAAGTCGTAATGCTCGGTCGCCGCCAAATGCAGGCCGGACAGACCGTCTTGTGCGCAATCCACGGTGTAGCCTTTGAGGCCCAGGTAATCAGCCAGATTGGCCAGGATATCGCGGTTATCTTCAACCAATAGAATTCGCATGGGCACTCCTCCGTACACAGTAACGGCCGTCTTGGCCCGCGCAGCTTAAGGCCAAGTGTGGCTCAGGAATAGGGTTTCACTTCGTAGAATCAATTGCTTCAACCAAATGGTAGGGTTAACACCTTTTTCACTGTCGATTCACACCCTCTCGACAGCATTCGGGAGAGAATCCCGCGCAAATGATAATAAGGAAGGTAAATACAATGGACTTTATCAAGACGGCGCCAGTGCGCTTTCTTCTGCTGGTGACCGGCGCCTGGCTGGCGATTTTCTTCCTGACCCGAACGGTTCTGCTCCTCACTCACCTGGATGAGGCCGGCAGCGGTTTTCTGTCCGTGTTCGGCATCGGCTTGCTGTATGACCTGGGCTTTATAGCCTATGCAGCATTGCCCATGGGCCTGTACTTGCTGCTGTGTCCGCCAGCGCTGTGGCGCCGCCGTGGTCATCGCTGGTTGCTTCAGGGCCTGCTGACGGTCAGCCTGTTCGCCATGTTGTTCACCGCCGTGGCCGAATGGCTGTTCTGGGATGAATTTGGCGTGCGCTTCAATTTCATCGCCGTCGATTACCTGGTGTATTCCGATGAAGTGCTGAACAACCTGCTCGAATCCTATCCAATCGGCAAACTGTTGAGCCTGCTCGCGGTGCTGGCGGTCGGCTTGAGCTTCGTATTGCGTAAGGCCTTCAATGCCGCGATGAACGCCCCGTTGCCGTCATTACGCGGGCGTCTGCTCAACGCCTTGGGATTATTGATCGTCGCCGGTTTGAGCTTGCAACTGCTCAGCCAGGATTCACCTCGCGCACAGGGTGGTAACGCCTACCAGAATGAACTGGCGAGCAATGGCCCGTACCAGTTCTTCGCAGCGTTCCGTAACAACGATCTGGATTACCCGCAGTTCTACAGCACGCTGCCGGCCGATGTTGTCGCACAGCAGATTCGGGCCGAGCTCAGCGAACCCAATGCACGTTTTGTCAGCAAGGACCCGCAAGACATCCGTCGGGACATCGATAACCCCGGCACCCTGCGCACACCCAACATCGTGCTGGTGACCATCGAAAGCTTCAGTGCCAAGTACATGGGCAGCAATGGCGACCAGCGCAACCTGACACCTAACCTCGATGCCCTGCGCCAGCAGAGCCTGTATTTCAACAACTTCTACGCCACCGGCACCCGTACGGATCGCGGCCTGGAAGCCATCACGCTGGCCATCCCGCCAACGCCGGGGCGCTCGATCGTCAAGCGCATAGGCCGTGAGAGCGGTTTTGCCAGCCTCGGCCAACAGCTCAAGGCCGTGGGTTACGACAGCGTGTTCGTTTACGGTGGTCGCGGTTACTTCGATAACATGAACGCGTTCTTCGGTGGCAACGGTTACCGCGTGGTCGACCAGAGCAGCGTCGAAGAATCCGAGATTCACTTCAAGAACGCCTGGGGCATGGCTGATGAAGACCTGTATACGCAGACGCTGAAACTGGCAGACGCCGATTATGCGAAGCAACAGCCGTTCCTGCTGCAACTGATGACCACGTCCAACCATCGCCCTTATACCTACCCGGACAACAGGATCGACATCAAATCCGGCAATGGCCGTGACGGCGCAGTGAAGTACACCGACTATGCCATTGGTCAGTTCCTCGATCAGGCGCGCAAAAAGCCGTGGTTTGACAATACAATCTTCGTCTTCGTCGCCGACCACACCGCAGGCAGCGCCGGTAAAGAAGATTTGCCGATCACCAACTACCAGATTCCGCTGTTTATTTATGCACCGAAGTTGATCGAAGCCCGAGAGACCGCCCAACTGGCCAGCCAGATCGACCTCGCGCCTACTTTGTTGGGTTTGCTGAATCTGGATTATGAATCGACGTTCTTCGGTCGCAACCTGTTGCAGGACAATCCACTGCCGCCGCGCGTGGTGGTTGGCAATTATCAACACCTGGGGTTGTTTGACGGTAAGGATCTGGCGATCCTTAGCCCGCGCCAAGGATTGCGTCGGCATGATGACGCGCTGACAGAAAGTCGCGAGTCCCGTGCCACCGCCAGTGATCCATTGATCACCCGGGCGATTACTTATTACCAAACGGCCAGTTATGGCTTCAAGCAACAGCTGCTTGGCTGGAAGGCGCCCAAGGAGGGTGCCGGCCAAGTCGGCGAACGTTAACCGAATCGCCCCGGGCTGATGCCCCGGGGTTTTTTCCTTTGTTCAGGATCCCCCATGTCATCAACCGTTGTCCGTCCTGCCTCGCGCCCGCTCAATCTCTGGGTGTGCCTGGGTGTTCCCGCCGTCGCGGCGATCATTTTGGTGCTGCTCGAACTGACGTCCCTGGACATGGACCTCGCCAAGCTGTTCTACGATCCAGTGGCAGGGGATTTCATTGGACGCCACAGCTATTTCCTGGAAGACATCCTGCATGACCGCGCCAAGCAGGTGGTCATCGCCTTTTCCGTGTTTGCGATCATCGGCTTTATCGCCTCTTTCTTCGTGGACAGGCTCAAGCCGTTCAAGCGGGAGTTGGGTTGTCTGGTGCTGTCGCTAGGCCTGGCCACTTCCTTTGTCACCCCCATGAAAGCAGTGACGGCGGTGCAATGCCCATGGAGCCTTGAGCAATTCGGCGGTCACGAAACTTACAGCGAATTGCTGAGCCCTCGCCCGCACACGAATAAACCTGGTCGCTGCTGGCCGGGTGGCCATGCCGCCACCGGTTTCACCCTGTTTGCGCTGTTCTTTGTGCTGCGAGACCGTCGTCCACGTATGGCACGCGCGGCGTTTATCTTCGCCTTCGCCTTGGGTTCAGTGTTCTCGATTAGCCGGATGATGCAGGGTGCGCACTTCTTTTCGCACAACGTGTGGACTGCGATTTTCTGCTGGCTGATTTGCCTGGCGTCGTATTACTACGTACTTTACCGACCGGCTTCCAAGGTTGAATCGATGGCCAAGGCGAAAACAGTCAACGCCTGAAACACTGATCAAAAACTGTAGGAGTGAGCCTCGTCGCGGCAGCGGCGACGCGGTCTCCCGACTGGCCCGATAGGAGGGCAATAAAAAACCCCGCCTGCTTTCGCAGGCGGGGTTTTTTCATACAGGGGTAAGGCTGGCTTACATCATGCCGCCCATGCCGCCCATACCGCCCATGTCTGGCATGCCGCCAGCTGGAGCGTCTTCCTTGATCTCGGCGATCATGGCTTCGGTGGTGATCATCAGACTGGCAATCGACGAAGCCGCTTGCAGAGCCGAACGAGTCACTTTAGCCGGGTCCAGGATACCCATTTCGATCATGTCGCCGTATTCGCCGGTAGCAGCGTTGTAACCGTAGTTACCCGAACCCTGCTTGACCTTGTCGACGACTACGCTTGGCTCGTCACCGGAGTTGGCAACGATCTGGCGCAGTGGTGCTTCAACAGCGCGACGCAGCAACTGGATGCCAACGTTCTGGTCATCGTTGTCGCCTTTGAGCTCGGAGATAGCCTGCAGAGCGCGCACCAGTGCCACGCCGCCGCCAGGTACCACGCCTTCTTCAACGGCTGCACGGGTAGCGTGCAGGGCGTCTTCAACGCGGGCTTTCTTCTCTTTCATTTCAACTTCGGAACCCGCGCCAACCTTGATCACTGCAACGCCGCCGGACAGCTTGGCCAGACGCTCTTGCAGTTTTTCACGGTCGTAGTCGGACGAAGTGTCAGCCACTTGCTGACGGATCTGCAGAACGCGAGCCTGAATGTCAGTCTCAACGCCGGCGCCGTCGATCACGGTGGTGTTTTCTTTGGACAGGATCACGCGCTTGGCATTACCCAGGTGTTCCAGGGTAGTGCTTTCCAGGCTCAGACCGATCTCTTCGGAGATAACGGTACCGCCAGTCAGGACAGCGATGTCCTGCAGCATGGCCTTGCGACGGTCGCCGAAGCCTGGCGCCTTGACGGCGGCGACTTTGACGATGCCACGCATGTTGTTCACAACCAGAGTCGCCAGGGCTTCGCCTTCAACGTCTTCGGCCACGATCAGCAGAGGACGGCCAGCTTTGGCAACGGCTTCCAGTACTGGCAACATTTCGCGGATGTTCGAGATCTTTTTGTCGACCAGCAGGATCAGCGGACCGTCGAGCTCGGCAGTCATGGTCTCTGGCTTGTTGACGAAGTACGGGGACAGGTAGCCACGGTCGAACTGCATGCCTTCAACAACCGACAGTTCGTTTTCCAGGCCCGAGCCTTCTTCAACGGTGATCACGCCTTCTTTACCGACTTTTTCCATGGCTTCGGCAATGATGTCGCCGATGGAGCTGTCGGAGTTGGCCGAAATGGTGCCGACCTGAGCGATGGCCTTGGTGTCAGCGCAAGGCTTGGACAGGGCTTTAAGCTCTTTGACGATAGCGATGGTCGCTTTGTCGATGCCGCGTTTCAGGTCCATCGGGTTCATGCCGGCAGCGACGGCTTTCAGGCCTTCGTTGACGATCGATTGAGCCAGAACGGTAGCGGTGGTGGTGCCGTCGCCTGCGTCATCGTTGGCACGGGAGGCAACGTCTTTGACCAGCTGCGCGCCCATGTTTTCGAAGCGATCTTTCAGCTCGATTTCTTTGGCAACGGAAACGCCGTCCTTGGTGATGGTCGGAGCGCCGAAGCTCTTCTCGATGATCACGTTACGGCCTTTAGGGCCCAGGGTCGCTTTTACTGCGTCAGCCAGGACGTTCACACCGGCGAGCATTTTCTTGCGGGCGGAATCGCCGAATTTAACTTCTTTAGCAGCCATGATCGATATTCCTTAAATACTTTGTAGTAGCGGGAAAATGAGCGGGGTATCAGCCTTCGATAACGGCGAGGATTTCGTTCTCGCTCATTACCAACAGGTCTTCGCCGTCGACTTTCACAGTGTTGCTGCCGGAGTAAGGACCGAACACAACCTTGTCGCCAACCTTGACGGCCAGTGCACGCACTTCACCGCTTTCCAGCACTTTACCGGTACCGACAGCGAGGATCTCGCCGCTGTTGGCTTTCTCGGCAGCCGAACCTGGCAGGACGATACCGCCAGCGGTTTTCTTTTCTTCTTCGCTGCGACGGATGACGACGCGGTCATGCAGAGGACGAAGCTTCATTGTCGATCTCTCCTAATTGTGGTTTTCATCGGCCGGTGTATTCCCGGCGGGTTTAACAAATCCGGCGGTGCCGGGTGCGGCTCGACAAGCGAGACGCGGAAGTCTGTCCGGCGTGATCGCCAGAAACCTTGCGGTGACCGTTACATAAGGGCGCATAAGCTTATTACAAGGGCAGGGATCGAAATTTTTTGCATCGATGCCCCAAAACGGACACGGCACCCGAAGGTGCCGTGCAGGTGAAACGTTTTATTGGGTGTCGCGGTGTTCGAACTCGCCTTCGATCACATTGGGCTCGCGGCCCAGCGGCTCGCGTGGAGCAGGACCGCCTCGTGGCTGAAGGTCGTCGGCGAATGCACGCTGACGGATCGCGGCCTCTTCGGCGCGCTGGCGCATTTTGTTGGCCAGCAGTCGACGGGAAATCGGCAGCAGCATGATCAGGCCCAGCACGTCAGAGACGAAGCCCGGCAGAATCAACAGACCGCCCGCCAGGGCCAGCATCAAGCCTTCCAGCATGGTCTGGGCCGGCAGCTCGCCGCGATTCAGGCTTTCACGGGCACGCAGTGCAGTGGCCAGACCGGCGATACGCAATACGAACACGCCGAGCATCGAGCCGAGAATGATCAGCAGCAGGGCCGGGAAAAACCCGATGGCCCCACTGACTTTGACGAATACGAATAGCTCCAACACCGGAAACAGTACAAAGAGCAATAAAAAAGGGCGCATCAAATGGTTCCTCAACGCAAGAATGCCTTGCCAGTAAGCCTTAGATGACGTCGCCCTTTCGTGAATTCAAGCGTCGGCGACTTCTTTTTTGGGCCAATGCTCGGCGTGAGCCAGGAAAACCAAGGCTTCCCGGACTTGTGTCGGCGTATTACAAGGTGCTTGAAACGGCAACCAGTACAGCGCCTGACCGATGCGCAAATGCATGCCTTCGGTGTCGATGCCGGCCAGTTGCGCCGGTTCGGTTTTCGGCAGGCCGGCCAGTTCGACGTAGTGCGCGATGGCGTTGGCGTGATCGGCATTCATGTGCTCGACCATGCTCACTTCGGCCTTGCCGGCAAACGGGTTGGCCAGGGTCAGGTGATCGACCCAGTGAATCGCGCCAAAGCCGCCGATGTAGCGGTGACGAACAGGTTTGAGCACCCAGAAATCAAAATCGTGAGCCTTGTGATAGCTCTGCGATTCCGGGAAATAGCGGTAGTAGCGCTCGGCGGCCGCTTCGATGGCCGCCTCGTCCTCAAGCTTTTCTGCTTCGGCGAGGTACGTCAGCCGACCAACGGCTTGCACGTCATCGGCCTCACGCTCGCCCACGAACAGCGAGCATTTTGGATCTTTCTGCAGGTTATGGGTGTGCTGGGCGATGCGGCTGATAAGGATCAGCGGCCGGCCCTGCTCGTCCAGGCAGTAAGGAACCACCGAGCCAAACGGATAACCCGGCATCGATTTGGAGTGGGTCGAAAGCACTCCCCGGTATTCCTTGAGAAGCAATTCTCGGGCATTCTTGGCCGCTTCTACGCTCAATTTATGACTCCTTAAATAGAATCCGTCGAAAAAACGGACAGGCGCCTGGGGATAAGTATCCAGAACGCCATCGGGCAGTTCTCATGTGCAGCCAAGCCACATCAGGTGCAGATCGAGAGGCCCTCTACTAGGAAACCACTCTGACCTGCTATTGGGGCATGCAAATGCAACTCACTGACAAAGTAATCATTATCACTGGCGGTTGCCAGGGTTTAGGCCGTTCGATGGCCGAGTATTTCGCGGGTAAAGGCGCGAAGCTGGCGCTGGTTGACCTGAACCAGGAAAAGCTCGACGACGCCGTCGCCGCGTGCAAGGCCAAGGGCGTCGAGGCGCGCAGCTACCTGTGCAACGTCGCCAATGAAGAGCAAGTGACCCACATGGTCGCCCAGGTTGCCGACGATTTCGGTGCGATCCACGGCCTGATCAACAACGCCGGCATACTGCGCGACGGCCTGTTGTTGAAGGTCAAGGACGGCGAAATGACCAGGATGAGCCTGGCCCAATGGCAGGCAGTCATCGACGTCAACCTGACCGGCGTGTTCCTGTGCACCCGTGAAGTCGCGGCAAAAATGGTCGAGCTGAACAACAGCGGCGCAATCATCAATATCTCCTCGATCTCCCGTGCCGGCAACGTTGGCCAGACCAACTACTCGGCGGCCAAGGCTGGCGTGGCGGCAGCAACCGTGACCTGGGCCAAGGAACTCGCGCGCTACGGCATTCGCGTGGCGGGCATTGCCCCGGGCTTTATCGAAACCGAGATGACGCTGGGCATGAAGCCTGAAGCGCTGGAGAAGATGACGGCCGGTATTCCGCTCAAGCGCATGGGCAAACCGGAAGAGATCGCCCATTCGGCGGCGTACATTTTCGAGAACGACTACTACACCGGCCGGATTCTGGAAATGGATGGCGGGTTGCGGATCTAACCCCCCTGAACAACTGTGGGAGCGAGCCTGCTCGCTCCCACAGGGGATCGCATTTTTTCAGTGGATCAATCGTCGCTGATGGTGATGTTCGGCATTGCCGGCGACGCCGCTTCCTGCAACACGATCCGCGCGCCGACGTGGCGGGCGAGTTCCTGGTACACCAGCGCAATCGGGCTGTCCGGCTCGGCGATCACCGTTGGCTTGCCGCCATCGGCCTGTTCGCGAATGGCCATCGCCAGCGGCAACGAGGCCAACAGTTCGACGCCATACTGGTTGGCCAGCTTCACACCTCCGCCCTCACCGAACAGATGCTCGGCATGCCCGCAGTTGGAGCAGATGTGCACGGCCATGTTTTCCACCACGCCCAGCACCGGGATGTTGACCTTGCGGAACATCTCCACGCCTTTGCGCGCGTCTAGCAACGCGAGGTCTTGCGGGGTCGTAACGATCACGGCACCGGCGACCGGGACTTTCTGCGCCAGGGTCAGCTGAATGTCACCGGTGCCTGGCGGCATGTCGATGACCAGGTAATCAAGGTCGCCCCACGCCGTTTGTGTCACCAGTTGCAGCAGCGCACCGGACACCATCGGCCCACGCCAGACCATCGGCGTGTTGTCATCGGTCAGGAACGCCATCGACATCACTTCAACGCCATGGGACTCGATCGGCACGAACCACTTCTGATCCTTGACCTTGGGTCGGGTGCCTTCGGGGATACCAAACATGATGCCCTGGCTCGGACCGTAGATGTCCGCGTCGAGAATCCCGACCTTGGCGCCTTCACGGGCCAGCGCCAGCGCCAGGTTCGCGGCGGTGGTGGACTTGCCCACGCCGCCCTTGCCGGACGCCACGGCCACCACGTTTTTCACGTTCGCCAGCCCCGGAATCTGTGCCTGGGCCTTGTGGGCGGCAATCACGCTGGTGATGTCGACACGGGCCGTCGTCACGCCGTCCAGGCCTTCGATAGCCATTTGCAGCATCTGCGACCAGCCACTTTTGAACAGGCCGGCGGCGTAACCCAACTCCAGCTGGACGCTGACGCGATCGCCCTGGATGTCGATAGTGCGCACGCATCCGGCGCTGACCGGGTCCTGGTTCAGGTAAGGGTCGGTGTATTGGCGAAGGACGGCTTCCACCGCTGCGCGATTGACGGCGCTCATGGGCAACTCCGATAGCAAGACTGGAAAATCAGGCGGGTATCCTAACCGTTCTGCTCTGCTATCGGCATGCCTGAAGATCAATTGTTGCGAACGCTTTCCTGTGGCCATAGGGATGAAAAATATGCGCCGGCGCTTTATAGTGGCCGACCTCCGTTTCATCAAGTAGCCGAGCCCCATGTCCGAGCCACGCAAGATCCTCGTCACCAGCGCCCTGCCCTATGCCAATGGTTCGATCCATCTTGGCCACATGCTGGAATACATCCAGACCGATATGTGGGTGCGCTTCCAGAAGCACCGCGGCAACCAATGCATTTATGTTTGCGCCGACGACGCCCACGGTTCGGCCATCATGCTGCGCGCGGAAAAGGAAGGCATCACCCCGGAACAACTGATCGCCAACGTCCAGGCTGAACACAGCGCCGACTTTGCCGAGTTCCTGGTGGACTTCGACAACTTCCACTCCACTCACGCCGAAGAAAACCGTGAGCTGTCGAGCCAGATTTACCTGAAACTGCGCGACGCCGGGCACATCGCCCAGCGCTCGATCACGCAATATTTCGACCCGGAAAAGAAAATGTTCCTGGCCGACCGCTTCATCAAGGGCACCTGCCCGAAATGCGGCACTGAAGACCAGTACGGCGACAACTGCGAAAAATGCGGTGCGACCTACGCGCCCACCGACCTGAAGGATCCGAAGTCGGCGATCTCTGGCGCCACCCCGGTACTCAAGGATTCCCAGCACTTCTTCTTCAAGCTGCCGGACTTCCAGCAGATGCTCCAAACCTGGACCCGCAGCGGCACCCTGCAAGACGCCGTGGCCAACAAGATCGCCGAATGGCTGGACGCCGGCCTGCAACAGTGGGACATCTCCCGCGATGCACCGTACTTCGGCTTCGAGATCCCTGATGAGCCGGGCAAGTACTTCTACGTCTGGCTGGATGCGCCAATCGGTTACATGGCGAGCTTCAAGAACCTCTGCGACCGCACGCCGGAACTGGACTTCGACGCGTTCTGGGGCAAGGACTCCACGGCCGAGCTGTACCATTTCATCGGCAAGGACATCGTCAACTTCCACGCCCTGTTCTGGCCAGCCATGCTCGAAGGCGCGGGTTTCCGTAAACCGACCGGCATCAACGTGCACGGCTACCTGACCGTCAACGGTCAGAAAATGTCCAAGTCCCGTGGCACCTTCATCAAGGCCCGGACGTACCTGGATCACCTGTCGCCGGAATACCTGCGCTACTACTACGCGGCCAAGCTGAGCCGAGGCGTCGACGACCTGGACCTGAACCTCGAAGACTTCGTGCAGAAGGTCAACTCGGACCTGGTCGGCAAAGTCGTCAACATCGCCAGCCGTTGCGCCGGGTTCATCCATAAAGGCAACGCCGGTGTGCTGGTGGCCGGTAATGCCGCGCCTGAGCTGACCGACGCGTTCCTGGCTGCTGCGCCAAGCATCGCCGAGGCTTACGAGGCTCGCGACTTCGCCCGGGCCATGCGTGAAATCATGGGCCTGGCCGACCGCGCCAACGCCTGGATCGCCGACAAGGCACCGTGGTCGTTGAACAAACAGGAAGGCAAGCAGGACGAAGTCCAGGCCATCTGCGCGCTGGGCGTGAACCTGTTCCGCCAGTTGGTGATCTTCCTCAAGCCCGTGCTGCCGTTGCTGGCCGCCGACGCCGAAGCGTTCCTGAATGTCGCGCCGCTGACCTGGAACGACCACGCGACCCTGCTCAGCAACCATCAGCTGAACGAATTCAAGCCGTTGATGACCCGCATCGACCCGGTAAAAGTGCAAGCCATGAGCGACGCGTCCAAAGAAGACCTGACTGCCAGCGCAACCGACACCGGTGAAGCTGCATCGGCCGGTAATGGCGAACTGGCCAAGGATCCGCTGTCGCCGGAAATCGAATTTGACGCCTTTGCTGCGATCGACCTGCGCGTCGCGCTGATCGTCAAGGCCGAACACGTGGAAGGCGCCGACAAGCTGCTGCGCCTGACCCTGGACATCGGTGACGAGCAACGCAATGTGTTTTCCGGGATCAAGAGCGCTTATCCGGACCCGTCTAAGCTCAATGGTCGCCTGACCATGATGATCGCCAACCTCAAGCCACGGAAAATGAAATTCGGCATCTCCGAAGGCATGGTCATGGCGGCCGGTCCTGGCGGTGAAGAAATCTACCTGCTCAGCCCTGATAGCGGCGCCAAGCCGGGTCAGCGCATCAAGTAAGGTTGTGCGGTAGACCGATCCCACAGTCGTGCCTGACGCGACTGTGGGATTTTCATATCTGGCCCACCCTCCGTCCTTGCCGGATAATGCCTAAGCTTTTCAGACCACTCGTTAAAAGCCCCCGTTCTTGCCGGCACGATCATGACCGAGATACTGCTTACGCTTATCAGCGCTGCCCTGATCAACAATGTCGTGTTGCACTGGCCGCTGGGCGCCGATCCGCTGCTGGGTAACGAGCATCGGCAAGTCCATGCGCTGGGCATTGCAACCACCTGTTTGATGTTGCTGGTTGGCACGCTGGGCTATATCGCTGACCGTTGGCTGCTGGTGCCGCTGGAGCTGACGTCGCTGCGCCTGTTCGTGTTCTTGCCCTTAAGCATTTTGTTGATTGCACCGTTGTTGAAAGCGCTGTCGCGGGCACTGCCAAAACTGTCGTTCGACAGGCTCTGGGCGCTTCTCTTGGGCAACGCTGGCGTGCTCGGGTTGACGTTGCTCAATGTTCAGGACGACAAGGGATTCTTTCATGCCACCTTCCTGAGCCTCGGCGCCGGGCTGGGATTTTGGCTGGTGCTGAGCCTGTTCAGTGATTTGCGCCAGCGCACACTCGATAACGATATTCCCCTGCCCTTTCGTGGCCTGCCGCTTCAGTTGATCGGCGCCGGACTGATCGCAGTGGCATTTCTCGGATTTAGCGGACTGATCAAAACATGAGTCTGATTCAACGCATCGACGCCCTCCTGCCGCAGACGCAATGCGGCAAGTGTGGCCACCCCGGATGCAAACCCTACGCCGAAGGCATCGCCAGCGGCGAGCCGATCAACAAGTGCCCGCCCGGCGGCAGCGAAACCATTGCGGCATTGGCCGAGCTGCTGAAAGTACCGGTGTTGGAACTGGACACCAGTCGCGGTTCAGCCCCGGCGCAGATTGCCTATATTCGCGAAGCCGAATGCATCGGTTGCACCAAATGCATCCAGGCCTGCCCGGTGGATGCCATCGTCGGCGCGGCCAAATTGATGCACACGGTGATCATCGATGAATGCACCGGTTGCGACCTCTGCGTAGCGCCCTGCCCGGTGGATTGCATCGAGATGCGGACGTTACCGCTGGCCACGGTGCTGCCGATTGTCGGGGGCCTGGCCTTCAGCCTTGAAGAGCAACGGGCTCGCGCCGCCAAGCGCAACCATGCACGGCGCAGATTCGAACAACGCAACGCCCGCTTGCAGCGCGAGGAACAACAGAAAATCGCAGAACGCCAGGCACGCGCCCAACGTGCCGTTACGCACAGTGAAGTAACGACGACTGATCCGGTACAAGCGGCGCTTGAACGCGTGCGCGGGCAGAAAGCCGCTAACGCTGATGCGGTGTTGAAAAAAGCCAAAATCGATCTGGCGATGAGTCGGGCGCAACTCAACAAATCGCTCAAGGCCTTCGGGCATCCACCGACGTTCGAGCAGCAGGCGCAACTGATCGTGCTGCAACAACAGTTCGAGGCCGCCGAACAGGCTTTGGCGCAACTGGAAAGCACTTCAGCGACGCCCCCGAGGCAGGTTGCCCCGGCGAAGGACGCCGACTTGAAGCGGGCGAAGATCCAGTTGGCCATGCGCCGCGCCGAACTCAAGAAAGCCCAGGCCAACGAAGCACCGACCGAACAGATCGACACTCTGCAACGCGCACTCAACGAGGCCGAACAGGCCTTGCACGTCGCTGAAGCGGCGAGTGAACAACCGACGCCGGACCTGACACGCATCGAAAAACGCCCCATCGACAACCAGCTTCGACAATTGAAAACCGAATTGGCCTACGCCCGCGCCGACGTCAGCAAACTCGAACGAGGTGCGGACACCCCGAGCGAATCGATCGACAAGGCCCGCGCGCGGCTGCTTGAAGCGCAGCGCCTGGTGGATGCCTATGTCAGCCCTTGAATCGGTGGACGAACGCCTCCAGCAGGCCATGAAACTGGTGTTGCTGGCCACCATGCCAGGGCTGCTGACGTTGTTCTGGCTCTATGGTTGGGGCGTCCTGATCAACCTGATGCTGGCGGCCGCCACCGCGCTGGCAGTTGAAGGCGCTGTGGTACGACTGCGCCAGCGACCGTTGAAACCGACGTTGAGCGATGGCAGCGCGCTGGTCAGTGCGACGTTGCTGGCGTTGGCATTGCCACCGTATTGCCCATGGTGGCTGACGGTGTGTGCGGCGGCGTTCGCACTGCTCGGCAAACAGGTGTATGGCGGCGTCGGCAAGAATCCGTTCAACCCGGCGATGCTCGGTTTCGCCCTGGTGCTGGTGACCTTTCCCCAGCAAATGACGCATTGGCCGTCCTCCCACGGCATGGCCTTGCTCGACGGCCTGCAACAGATATTCGGCTTCAACCTCAGCGCGACACCAGACGCCTGGGCCCAGGCCACCGCGCTGGACAGCCTGCGCATCAATAAAAGCCTGACCATGGACGAACTCTTCGCCGGCAACCCGGCGTTCGGCCATTTCGGCGGACGCGGCGTGGAATGGGTCAACCTGGCCTTTCTCGCCGGTGGCGCGTTTCTCCTGCAACGGCGGGTGTTCAGTTGGCATGCGCCGGTCGGCATGCTCGCCAGCCTGTTTGTCATCAGCCTGTTGTGCTGGAACGGTTCGGGCTCCGACTCCCATGGCTCACCGCTGTTTCATCTGCTCACCGGCGCCACCATGCTGGGGGCTTTTTTCATTGTCACGGAACCGGTGTCCGGGGCAAAAAGCGCGGGTGCCCGATTGCTCTTCGGTGTGGGCGTTGGCTTGCTGACTTACCTGATACGGACCTGGGGCGGCTATCCGGACGGATTGGCATTTGCCGTGCTGCTGATGAACCTTTGCGTACCGGCGCTGGAGCGTTTTATTGCGTCCCGGCAGGAGCCCGTAAGCCCATGAGCCGAGCGTCTAGTGTCTTGACTCTGATGCTGCTGGCCGGACTGGGAATCGGCGCGACCTACCTCGCGCATTTCGCCAGCGCACCGCGCATTACTGCAGAACAACGGCGGATCGACAGTCGAAACCTGCTGGACCTGCTACCGGTGCAAAGCTATGACAATCAGCCGCTGGAACATCCACTAGCTGTCACCAACATCCCGTTGGCCAACAGTACGCTGCTGGGCGGCTACCTGGCGACCAGGGCCGGCCAGCCGAGCGCGGTGTTGCTGCGCAGTCAGACGCTAGGCTATGAAGGCAAAATCGAGTTGATGATTGCCATCGATGCCAACGGCACGTTGTTGGGGGTCAAAACCCTCAAGCAATCGGAAACCCCGGGGCTGGGCGGCAAGATCGCCGACTGGCCGAACGCATGGCTTCAAACGTTTACCGGCAAGTCGCGCATCGACCCCGGCGACACGGGCTGGGCCTTGAAAAAGGACCAGGGACAATTCGACCAGGTGGCGGGGGCGACCATTACGTCAAGGGCGGTGATCAGCGCCATTCATGATGCCTTGCGCTACTTCGATGAACAGCGGAAATCCTTGATCGGGAGTAGCGTCCATGACTAAGTCGTCGACCCTGCAAAACTCGCTGATGCTGGCCCCCCTGCTCGGCGCCACGACTTCCTGGACGGCGGCGCTGGGACTGTGGCTGATGTTCCTCATGGTCATCAGTGCTTATGGCGTTGGCATGTGGGCGTTGCGTTCGCGGCTGGTTCCTTCCGCCCGCTTGCTTGCCAGCATACTGTTGGCCGCCACGCTCACCAGTTGCGCGCAATTGGCCGCACAAGTCTTATCACTTCAATGGCACCAGCCTGTGGCGCTGTACGCAGGACTGATCGCCCTGCAATGCGTTGTGCTGGAATACAACGGTTTCTTCCAGAGCCCACGCCTTGATCGCAGGCGTCTGTGCACGTTGTTTGGCGCCTTGATGTTGGGCCTGGGCCTGCTGCGAGAGCTCCTAGGCAACGCTGGCCTGCACCTCGCCACGCTAGTCCCCGGCGGGTTCATCCTGTTGGGAGTGTTGATCGCTGCACGTCAGGCTTGGGCCCGCTCGACGCCCTCACATTGATTGACTGTTTTTAGGGAAACGCATCGTCCATGAATGCCGCAAAACGTTTGGAAATTTTCCGCCGGTTGCACGAAGACAACCCGGAACCCAAGACTGAACTGGCTTACTCGTCACCCTTCGAATTGCTGATTGCCGTCATTCTTTCCGCTCAGTCGACCGATGTCGGCGTCAACAAGGCCACCGCCAAACTTTATCCCGTGGCCAACACCCCGGCGGCGATTTATGCGCTGGGCGTCGAAGGGCTGTCGGAATACATCAAGACGATCGGTCTGTTTAACAGCAAAGCGAAAAACGTCATCGAAACCTGTCGCTTGCTGGTGGAGCGCCACGGCGGCGAAGTCCCGCAAACCCGCGAGGAACTGGAAGCGCTCCCTGGCGTCGGCCGCAAGACCGCGAACGTGCTGCTCAATACTGCCTTTCGCCAACTGACCATGGCGGTGGACACCCACATCTTCCGGGTCAGCAACCGCACCGGCATTGCTCCTGGCAAGAATGTCGTCGAGGTTGAACAGAAACTGATGAAGTTTGTTCCCAAGCAATACCTGCTCGACTCGCATCACTGGCTGATCCTTCACGGGCGCTACGTTTGCCTGGCCCGAAAGCCCCGCTGCGGCAGCTGCCGGATCGAGGACCTGTGCGAATACAAGCAAAAGACTTCGGATGATTGAGGCGCTATTAAAATTATTGATGTATCGATTGAAAAAATCTTTTTTACCCGCCGGGAGATTATCGATATAAGGGGCGCCAAAGGCAGTCTTAGCCTGGAGTTGACCTATGAGCACTGGCAAAGAGCAATTGGACGTAGAAGACGACTTCACACCCGTTGAGGCTGATGACGCTGAACCGGTGGTGGAAGTGGCAAAGACCAACCTGAGCAAACGTCGCACCATCGACAATTTGCTGGAGGAGCGCCGACTGCAAAAGCAATTGGCCGATTACGATTTTGACCTGTAACACCTAAAAGCCTCCCGAAACGGAGGCTTTTTACTAGGCGCCAATCGCTGATAAGCACGGCTTCATCAGACGTGGGTGGCACTTATACCAGGCCATTGCGTTGAGCCAGTTCAATCAGGTCAACCAGGGAGCGAGCATTAAGCTTCAACAACAGGCGGGTTTTGTAGGTACTGACGGTTTTATTACTGAGAAACATTCCATCGGCAATCTCCTTATTAGTCTTTCCTCTGGCCAACTGTTGTAAAACCATCATTTCGCGTCCGGACAAACGATCCACCATATCCGCTTCACTGGCGTTACCAAGACTTGACCGTACGGTATGCAACGCTTGATTCGGAAAGTAACTGTAGCCTGAAAGTACGGCTTTTATTGCACTGAGCAACTCAGTCAGGTCCTGTTGTTTACAGACATAGCCTGCAGCCCCCGACTGCATGCAACGCATGGAAAAATGCCCCGGCGCCTGCGACGTCAATATCAGCACTTTAAGTGGCATCGCCGTCGATGTCAGTCGCGCAATGACCTCTAGCCCGTCCAGTTTGGGTATTCCAATATCCAGAATGACAATATCAGGCATAAGTTCGCGAGCAAGTTGTAATGCGTCCACGCCGTTATCTGTTTCTGCAATGACTTCGTAGCCATGGCGCTCCATTAGCATACGTACCGCTAGACGAATGACGGGGTGATCATCCACGATCAGCACTTTATTCATGGGCAAGTCCAATTTCGCTGTTCGAATTTTTAGAGCCCGCACAATAGCCTAGTCACTTCATCCGTGGGATGCCGCCTCCCTCAGCCACCCATAGCCAGAGACATTTCTTACAAACTAAAAAGATTCGTCCTACAAATTTCTTAAAACAAATTGCATCCTGCGAAGTATCAAATCTCCCGAAGTCTGCCACCCGGAAATTTTTCTGTATCGAATTACCGCAATAAAAAAATGGCAAGGCATGACGCGCGCGCCTTCGGACATCCCATCAGAATTCAGCTACGCTTAAAGCCAAGCAGGTTGTTCCCCTCGATAAAAAAACTCACACAAAAAAATTACGTTCAGAAACATCCAAACCTTATTTCAGGACACATTTAAAAACCAGACAACACCACGATACTTTCCAGCAAAACATCCCATAGACAAGCAAACAATAGCGCCATTCCATCAAAGCCTGAAAACTACAATGCCAAACTGGAGACTTACCCAACTACACCACCACCAACTTTCACACGATATAACCAACACCTCAACAAACGACCTTTTAACCCTTCGAGAAAAAGTTAATACCCTAATGAGCAACGAACATGAAAAAACCCAAATGCAAAATTACCAACCCCATGACTATCATTGCAATATTCGCCACACTGTCTGAAGCATCGGCGGCCGTCTCACTGCCTTTTCTCGGCGATGAAGAACGAGCGCTTTACATCTGGTTCCTGATCAGCTTTCCGTTTTATTTGCTTTTACTATTTTTCGCGACCCTCAACTTCAACTATCGGTCGCTCTATGCGCCTTCTGATTTTGAGAAGGGAGAGCACTTTTTAACCGTCATGAAAAGCGCAGGTCGCAAGGACAATACTCCCTCCACCCCTGATCTTCCGGCCCGGCATTACGTCTGCCTGCCTGAACGGCTGAAGGATCTGCACATCGTCGATGCGCGCGTAGCGGGTCATCCGTTGGCATTCAGTTTGCTGCTGGAGAGCATTCAGCCTCCACAGAAAAACCTCGCGCAAGTGATCGTATTTCTGACGTGCGCAGACTCGGAGACATCGCTGAAAGAAAGCGTGCTCAAGCATTCGAAACTGACAAAGAAGCGCAGCGGTTCCATCTTCTGCGTCGCCTATAATTCGAGTTCGCAAGCGCTGACAATCATTGGCCAAACGTTTTATCCGGCAGAGACCGGCAGGTAGCTCTTGAAGAGCAAAAGGAGAGAAAAACAGCAGGAAGGCGTAACGGGCATCAAGAAAAAGCTAAACGCTAAATGAACAACAGGCAGAACATCCCTCTTGCGAGGTGTGGCCTTGTCACCGACAAGGCCACACTTCTATTACCCGCTCAAAAGACTCAGAACAGCTTGCGGCCTTTGTTCGCGGCAATGCGCATACGCAGGGCGTTGAGCTTGATGAAGCCCGCCGCATCGGCCTGGTTGTAAGCGCCGCCGTCTTCTTCGAAGGTCGCGATGTTGGCATCGAACAACGATTCGTCAGACTTGCGACCGGTCACGATCACGTTGCCTTTGTACAGCTTCAGGCGAACAACGCCGTTCACGTGGGCCTGGGATGCATCGATCATCTGTTGCAGCATCAGACGCTCAGGGCTCCACCAGTAACCGGTGTAGATCAGGCTGGCATACTTGGGCATCAACTCGTCTTTGAGGTGAGCCACTTCGCGGTCCAGGGTGATCGATTCGATCGCACGGTGAGCGCGCAGCATGATGGTGCCGCCAGGGGTTTCGTAGCAGCCACGAGACTTCATCCCGACGTAACGGTTCTCGACGATATCGAGACGGCCGATACCGTGTTCACCACCGATACGGTTCAGTGTCGCCAGCACAGTGGCCGGGGTCATTTCGACGCCGTCCAGTGCAACGATGTCGCCGTTACGGTAGGTCAGTTCCAGGTATTGCGGTTTGTCTGGAGCGTTCTCCGGGGAGACGGTCCATTTCCACATGTCTTCTTCGTGCTCGGTCCAGGTGTCTTCCAGCACGCCGCCTTCATAGGAGATGTGCAGCAGGTTGGCATCCATCGAGTACGGGGATTTTTTCTTGCCGTGACGCTCGATCGGGATGTTGTGCTTTTCAGCGTAATCCATCAGCTTTTCACGGGACAGCAGGTCCCACTCGCGCCACGGAGCAATCACTTTCACACCTGGCTTCAAGGCGTACGCACCCAGTTCGAAACGAACCTGGTCGTTGCCCTTGCCTGTGGCGCCGTGGGAAATGGCGTCAGCACCGGTTTCGTTGGCGATTTCAATCAGGCGTTTGGCGATCAACGGACGAGCGATGGAAGTACCCAGCAGGTACTCGCCTTCGTAAACGGTGTTGGCGCGGAACATCGGAAAAACGAAATCGCGCACGAATTCTTCGCGCAAGTCGTCGATGTAGATCTCTTTGACGCCCATGGCCTGTGCCTTGGCGCGCGCAGGTTCGACCTCTTCGCCCTGACCCAGGTCAGCGGTGAAGGTCACCACTTCACAGTTATAAGTATCCTGCAGCCACTTGAGGATCACCGAAGTGTCCAGGCCGCCGGAATACGCCAGAACGACCTTGTTTACGTCCGCCATGCCATCACTCCACGGGGTTCTACGGAAAGCCGTGAAGTCTACCGGTCATACGAAATAATTTACAGTGGCGCGACAGCTTATGACGACGAAGCGACAGATTCTGTCGAGCGAGCGACGACTTCGGAGGGTCAGGAGGTCGTCGCGGCGCTTCCCGGTGTCGCCCCTTGAGGCGCGACTTTCTCGGTCGGCGCGACGCGTTCCAGACGCACGGCAACCCGTCGATTTTTTGCGCGGTTGGCGGCGTTGGTATTCGGCGCCACAGGGTAGCGCTCGCCGTGGAAGCGCATGGTGATCTGCGATTCCTGAATGCCGTTGGCCTTGAAGTAATCCATCACCGCCAATGCGCGGCGGCGCGACAGTTCACGGTTGGCCAGGCGATTGCCGCTGTTGTCGGAGTGCCCGTCGAGCTCGATGTGATTGACCGACGGATCAGCCTTCATGAACTCCAGCATCACTTGCAACTGCGCCTTGGCGTGCGCATCAAGATCAATACCTTCGGCACCCGTGAAAGTGATTTCGGACTGTTTGACCTGTTCGAAATTTTTCGGCAACAGTTTCGCCACGCAACTCTGGTAGTCGTTGAATGCCTTGCTGAACTTGACCGGCAACAGCCGAACTTCCGACACCCGGCCATCACCAGAGGCATGCCGGATCACCGGACTGCGGCCATCGATCAAGCCACTGATCAAGCGCCCGGCCTGAGCTTGCGAGCTATTGAACAGCACATTGCCGCTGCCCAGGCGCACCGAGCCCAGATTGATGTCGCCACGCCCCGGCTGCCACGGCGCGGCCGCTGCCAGTAAGGTCGCCGAACCGCCGCCGATCATCGCGTTGTAGGTATTCAGACGAAATATCGCCTGCTCACCGGCACGGCGTACGAACTCACCCGACCCGAAATCGGTGATCGGCTGAGTCAGGCGGCATTCGAACTTGTCGCCTTCGACCGTCCACTCGATGCTCTCCAGACGCGTCTGGAAAGTGAGCGCCATCGCAGGAAGGCTGGCAAACACACTGAGCAAGGCTAAATAACGCTGGCGCACGGGAGGCTCCACTGGCTTCTACAACAAAAAGACCGACACACGCATGTTTCCGGCATACCTGATTCATATCGGTAGGTTCCTGCAAAACTTGATAGCGAGTGCCTGCAAGAGTCTTTTCCGGTAGCATTCCCCTGAGTTTGACCCGCCTGGAATCCCCTCATGTCCGACCGCCTGACCCTGCTGCGTCCCGACGACTGGCACATTCATCTTCGCGATGGTGCCGTGTTGACCAATACCGTTGCGGATGTTGCGCGCACCTTTGGTCGCGCCATCATCATGCCCAACCTGGTACCTCCGGTGCGTAACGCCGCTGAAGCCGACGGCTATCGCCAGCGAATCCTCGCTGCACGCCCGGCCGGCAGTCGCTTCGAACCGTTGATGGTGCTTTACCTGACTGACCGCACCCAGCCCGAAGAAATTCGCGAGGCCAAGGCCAGCGGTTTCGTGTACGCCGCCAAGCTGTACCCGGCCGGCGCGACCACCAACTCGGATTCTGGCGTCACCAGCATCGACAAGATCTTTCCTGCTCTTGAGGCCATGGCCGAAGTCGGAATGCCCTTGCTGATCCACGGCGAAGTCACCCGTGGCGATGTCGACGTGTTCGACCGCGAGAAAATCTTCATCGATGAGCACATGCGCCGTGTGGTCGAGCGTTTCCCGACGCTCAAAGTGGTGTTCGAGCACATCACCACCGCCGATGCCGTGCAGTTCGTCAACGAGGCTTCGGCCAATGTCGGCGCAACCATCACTGCTCATCACCTGCTGTACAACCGCAACCACATGCTGGTAGGCGGGATTCGGCCGCACTTCTATTGCCTGCCGATTCTCAAGCGCAATACGCACCAGGAAGCCCTGCTCGACGCCGCCACCAGCGGCAGCGAAAAGTTCTTCCTGGGCACTGACTCGGCCCCCCACGCCCAGCACGCCAAAGAAGCCGCGTGCGGCTGCGCCGGTTGCTACACCGCGTATGCAGCCATCGAGATGTACGCTGAAGCGTTCGAACAGCGTAACGCGCTGGACAAACTCGAAGCCTTCGCCAGCCTCAACGGCCCGCGTTTCTATGGCCTGCCGGCGAACACCGACCGCATTACCCTGGTCCGCGATGAGTGGACCGCCCCAACCAGCCTGCCATTTGGCGAGTTGACCGTTATCCCGCTGCGCGCCGGTGAAAAACTGCGCTGGCGCCTGCTGGAGGAACACGCGTGAGTGAAGACCATTTCGATGACGAACAGGACGGTCAAGGCGGTGGAGGCGGTCCTCGTCATCCAATGGCAGCCAGGTTCCGTGGTTACCTGCCGGTCGTCGTCGACGTAGAAACCGGTGGTTTCAACTCGGCCACCGACGCCCTGCTGGAAATTGCTGCAACCACCATCGCCATGGACGAGAAAGGGTTTGTGTACCCCGATCACACCTATTTCTTCCGTGTAGAGCCCTTTGAAGGCGCGAACATCGAAGCGGCGGCACTGGAATTCACCGGGATCAAACTCGATCACCCGCTGCGCATGGCCGTGAGTGAAGAAGCGGCGCTGACGGATATCTTCCGCGGCATCCGCAAAGCCCTGAAAGCCAACGGCTGCAAACGGGCGATTCTGGTTGGCCACAACAGCAGCTTCGACCTGGGCTTCCTCAACGCAGCGGTCGCACGTCTGGACATGAAACGTAACCCGTTTCATCCGTTCTCCAGCTTCGACACCGCGACCCTTGCCGGCCTGGCTTACGGTCAAACCGTGCTGGCCAAAGCCTGTCAGGCGGCGGATATCGACTTCGACGGTCGTGAGGCGCACTCGGCTCGTTATGACACCGAGAAAACGGCCGAACTGTTCTGCGGCATCGTCAATCGCTGGAAACAGATGGGCGGCTGGGAAGACTTCAACGACTGATCTGTCGCTGATGAATCCTGCGCATAAAAAAACCGGCCACTGAGGCCGGTTTTTTTATGCCTGACGCTTGGGCTTACAGTGCCGCAGCGTGCTCGGTCAGGTAAGCAGCAACGCCTTCTGGCGAAGCGTTCATGCCCTTGTCGCCTTTTTTCCAGTTGGCAGGGCAAACTTCGCCGTGCTCTTCGTGGAATTGCAGAGCGTCGACCAGACGGATCAGCTCTTCCATGTTACGGCCCAGCGGCAGGTCGTTGATGATCTGCGAGCGGACAACGCCTTTGTCGTCGATCAGGAACGCGCCACGGAAAGCCACGCCGTCAGCGGACTGAACGTCGTAGGCCTTCATGATTTCCTGCTTGATGTCGGCAGCCATGGTGTAGCGAACCTGGCCAATACCGCCATTGTTCACCGGGGTGTTGCGCCAGGCGTTGTGAGTGAAGTGCGAGTCGATCGACACGGCAACCACTTCAACGTTGCGGGACTTGAAGTCCGCCATGCGGTTGTCCAGAGCGATCAGCTCGGACGGGCAAACGAAGGTGAAGTCCAGTGGGTAGAAGAACACCAGGCCGTATTTGCCTTTGATGGCCGACGACAGGGTGAAGCTGTCTACGATTTCGCCATTGCCGAGGACGGCTGGTACGGTGAAGTCCGGGGCTTGTTTGCCTACGAGTACGCTCATTGGATATCTCCTGGTCTATTAACGTGAAGAACTGGATTCGCATCAGCCTGCCACCCTCAGGCGACAGCCCTGTGACACGACCCCCTTCGAAGGACCGACCATCATACACGGCGTTTTTAGGCTGTCCTCAACGGTTTTTTTGCAGGACGGTTAAAATTGCGATGGAGGGCATTACTGGCAGATTGCCTGGATGAAAACCGTTCGTCGGTGGCGACCGCTTATAACGCAAAGCTTTCAGAAACCACTTTGACAATCATTCTCGTTAACATTAAGATCCATCGCAATTGAGTCACAACCAGCGACGGTTTTTTCTTATGTATGTCTGCCTCTGCACTGGTGTCACCGACGGTCAAATCCGCGATGCAATCTATGAAGGTTGCTGCAGCTATAAGGAAGTCCGCCAGGCCACCGGCGTCGCCAGCCAATGCGGCAAATGCGCTTGCCTTGCAAAGGAAGTGGTTCGCGAAACCCTGACCAAATTGCAATCGGCCCAGGCAGCGATTCCTTTCCCGGTAGAATTTACTGCCGCGTAAGCGCCCCTCTTTCAAAGAACCGGACTGATGTCCGGTTTTTTTATGCCTGAAAATCAATCGCTTACGCCCTAGACGCGGAACACAAACATTCTTATTCCGATTAATTTTCATATAAGTTTCAATAACTTAGGTTTGACACCCTGACATGCGCGGCTCAAACTCAGCCTTATTGACAGCTACTCAGGGCAGGACCCCATCATGAAAGGCGACGTAACAGTCATCCAGCATCTCAACAAGATCCTTGCCAATGAGCTGGTCGCGATCAATCAATACTTCTTGCATGCGCGCATGTATGAAGATTGGGGCCTGAACAAGCTGGGCAAGCACGAGTACCACGAATCCATCGATGAGATGAAGCACGCGGACAAGCTGATCAAACGCATCCTGTTCCTTGAAGGCCTGCCGAACGTCCAGGACCTGGGCAAGCTGCACATCGGCGAACACACCCAGGAAATGCTTGAGTGCGATCTGCGTATCGAACGCACCGGCCACGCCGATCTGAAAGTTGCCATCGCTCATTGTGAAACGGTCGGCGACTTCGGTAGCCGTGAACTGCTCGAAGATATTCTCGAATCTGAAGAAGAACATATCGACTGGCTGGAAACCCAATTGGGCCTGATCGATAAAGTAGGCCTTGAGAACTACCTGCAATCGCAGATGGGCGAAGACGAGTAAGTGAGCGCCCGCTAAACACGAGACATTAAAAAGCCCCGCTCTCTTTTAAAGAGGCGGGGCTTTTGTATTGCCTACAGAGATCGAATCAGGCTTCGGTCTTGTTGGCAGCAGCCGCTTCAACAGCGGCTTTGATCGTGGTCTGCAACGAACCGTCAGCCGCCATCTCGGTCATGATGTCGCTACCGCCGACCAGCTCACCACCGACCCACAGTTGCGGGAAAGTTGGCCAGTTGGCGTATTTCGGCAGGTTGGCGCGGATTTCCGGGTTCTGCAGGATGTCCACGTACGCAAACTTTTCGCCACATGCCATCACGGCCTGCGCAGCTTTCGCGGAGAAGCCACACTGCGGGGCATTCGGCGAACCTTTCATGTAAAGCAGAATGGTGTTGTTAGCAATCTGCTCTTTAATCGTTTCGATGATATCCATGGAGCACCTCGGCTGAACTTTCCGACTCAGAGGTCGGCACGGTGGCGCATTGTAACGGAAACCCGAGCGCCATGCTCGGTCTCCCCGACAGACACGATCACGCCGCCGACACAGTGACCGGCACGCCGTTCAACGCCGCATTTCCTGACAACTCGTCGAGCTGACATTCGTCGGTCAGGTCATTGGCGCTGGAACCCGGCTGACCACTGGCAATCGTCATTTGTACACCCGGCCGCGCATGCCCCCAGCCGTGGGGCAGGCTGACCACGCCTTTCATCATGTCCAGGCTGGCGACCACTTCCACCTCAATCATCCCGACCCGTGAACTCACCCGCACACGTTGTCCATCGCTGAGCCCGCGACTGGACAGGTCGTCCGGGTGCATCAGCAATTGATGACGTGGTTTGCCTTTGACCAAGCGGTGATAGTTGTGCATCCACGAATTGTTGCTTCGCACATGACGGCGGCCAATCATCAGCAACTGATCAGCGGCCGGTGCTGGTAGTGCGGCGAAACGTGCGAGGTCGGCAAGGATAACCGGCGGCGCTGCCTGCACGCGTTGATTGGCGGTTTTCAAACGTGGCGCGAGGTTGGATTTCAATGCGCCCAGGTCGACCCCATGCGGATGGTCGAACAAGGTTGCCAGCGACAGCTTGTGTTCCGACGCATCGCCATATAACCCCATCCGCAAGCCAAGGTCGATCATTTGCGCAGGAGGAATCGTCGGCTTGAGTTCCTTTCCAGTCTTCGCGGCAAACGCCTTGGCCAGGCCGACAAAGATCTCCCAGTCATGCAGCGCGCCGTCAGGCCTGGCCAGAATCGCCCGGTTGAAACGCGTCACGTTGCGCACCGCGAACAGGTTGAACGTGGTGTCGTAGTGATCGTTTTCCAGGGCGGAGGTCGACGGCAAAATCAGGTTGGCATAGCGCGTGGTTTCATTGATGTACAGGTCGACGCTGACCATGAACTCCAAGCCATCCAGCGCCTGTTCCAGTTGCCGGCCATTAGGTGTGGACAGCACCGGATTGCCGGCGACGGTGATCAACGCGCGGACCTGCCCTTCCCCTTCGCTGAGCATTTCTTCGGCCAAAGCTGATACTGGCAATTCACCGCTGTACTCCGGACGCCCGGACACTCGGCTTTGCCACCGATTGAAATGCCCGCCCGAGGTCGACGCCACCAGGTCCACCGCTGGCTCGGTGCACAACGCACCGCCGACGCGATCAAGGTTGCCGGTGACCAGATTGATCAATTGCACCAGCCAATGGCACAGCGTACCGAACGCTTGGGTCGAGACGCCCATGCGCCCGTAACACACCGCGGTCGGCGCTGCCGCGAAATCCCGGGCCAATTGGCGGATCTGTTCGGCCGGCACGGCGCACAACGGGCTCATGGCTTCGGCGGTAAACGTGGCAATAGCCTGACGTACATCATCCAGACCGTCGATCGGCAAATGACTCTCACGCGTCAGGTTTTCAGCGAACAACGTATTGAGCAGCCCGAACAACAACGCCGCATCGCCACCGGGACGCACGAACAGATGCTGATCGGCAATCGCTGCCGTTTCGCTGCGACGCGGATCGACCACCACGACTTTGCCGCCCCGGGCCTGAATCGCCTTCAAGCGCTTCTCCACATCCGGCACGGTCATGATGCTGCCGTTGGAAGCCAGCGGGTTACCGCCCAGGATCAGCATGAAATCGGTGTGATCGATGTCCGGAATCGGCAACAACAACCCATGGCCGTACATCAAATGGCTGGTCAGGTGATGCGGCAACTGGTCGACGGACGTCGCGGAAAAACGGTTACGGGTTTTCAACAGACCCAGGAAATAATTGCTGTGGGTCATCAACCCATAGTTATGCACACTGGGGTTGCCTTGGTACACCGCCACCGCGTTCTGCCCGTGACGCTCCTGAATCGCCGCGAGGCGTTCGGCTACCAGACTGAAGGCGTCTTCCCACGCGATAGGCTGCCATTCGCTGCCCACGCGCAGCATCGGCTGACGCAGACGATCCGGATCGTTCTGAATATCTTGCAGGGCCACCGCCTTGGGGCAAATGTGGCCACGGCTGAACGTATCCAGCGGATCGCCCTTGATCGAAGTGATCTGCACCGCGCCGTCAGCTTCGGTGGTTTCGATGGTCAGGCCGCAAATGGCTTCACACAAGTGGCAGGCACGGTGATGGAGAGTCTTGGTCATGGCCAGTCTCTGTCTTGTTCTGGGCGGGCAATATCAGCCGCGGGATCAAAACTATGGCGCCAGACACGCGCCTGCGCCAGCGACGTTCGTCTTGTGAATCGGCCCCCATCAGGCCAGCCAATGGCCGTAAGAACTTAGTTCGGCGGCAACCGGGGTGGCGCCTGAAACTGGATTTCCTGAAGGGTTTGGACTTGTTCCTGGGGAACATGCACCTCGGTGAGCTCGCCGATCAGCCGCCAATGCTCGTCGAGCCCGGTGCTGATGGTTGCCATACGGTCGATCATCCGTCGACCAGCGGCCTTGGTGACCTCATCTTCACTGCGCATCAATTCGAAGCACATCGAGGTCATTGAGGCGGTGAGGTGGGTCAGGGAGCGAGCCGTGAGGCCGAGTAAATCCATTAAGAGCTGTTCTTTCGATTCCATTTCGAAGGCTTCCTGCGTCACTCGTCAGGTAGTTATAACCCAGCACTTTGCATTAGCAAATGTTTCAACAAAGGCACATTCCCAGCGGAGTCCTCGACGCCGGGTCAGAAGCGACCGCCATTGAACTATTGCCGCCCCGCTTGTTTGCAATGCCCCGCAGCCCCAGTGTACAAATGAGCGGCTACCGTAAGGAAAAAGGCTTCTAATGCGCTAAAGCGATCAGACCGTAGCCCTGTGAAACACCCTAAAAAACGTAGCCCTATTGGTAAGACGCGACATTTAATTATAAGATCGCGCCTTCCCCTATTTCGTCGCCCCGTGCGGCTTACGCCGCAGGTCTCGCCCGTTGTTCCGTTAAACAAGGCTTTGAGCATCTGCGGTTTGTAGCAAAAAGGTAGTCAATGATGAGCGCAAGGCACTTTCTCTCCCTGATGGATTGCACGCCCGAAGAGCTGGTCAGCGTGATCCGTCGAGGCGTTGAGCTCAAGGACCTGCGTAACCGCGGCGTACTGTTCGAGCCTCTGAAAAACCGCGTCCTGGGGATGATTTTCGAGAAATCATCCACCCGGACCCGGATCTCGTTCGAAGCCGGCATGATCCAGCTCGGCGGCCAGGCGATCTTCCTTTCACCGCGCGACACGCAATTGGGCCGTGGCGAGCCGATCGGCGACTGCGCGATCGTCATGTCGAGCATGCTCGACGCGGTGATGATCCGCACCTTTGCCCACAGCACCCTGACCGAATTCGCTGCCAACTCCCGCGTGCCGGTGATCAATGGCCTGTCCGACGACCTGCACCCGTGCCAGTTGCTGGCCGACATGCAGACCTTCCTCGAACATCGCGGTTCGATCCAGGGTAAGACCGTTGCCTGGATCGGCGACGGCAACAACATGTGCAACAGCTATATAGAAGCGGCGATCCAGTTCGACTTCCAGCTGCGCATTGCCTGCCCTGAAGGTTATGAACCCAACCCTGATTTCGTGGCCAGGGCCGGCGATCGTGTGACCATCGTCCGCGATCCAAAGGACGCCGTGCGCGGCGCCCACCTGGTGAGCACCGATGTCTGGACCTCCATGGGCCAGGAAGAAGAAACCGCCAAGCGCCTTAAGCTGTTCGCGCCCTACCAAGTCAATCGCGCACTGCTCGACCTGGCTGCGGACGACGTGTTGTTCATGCACTGCCTGCCGGCCCACCGCGGTGAAGAGATCAGCGTCGACCTGCTCGACGACAAGCGCTCAGTCGCTTGGGATCAAGCCGAAAACCGCCTTCACGCACAAAAGGCCCTGCTCGAATTTCTCGTCCCGCCTTCGTATCACCACGCATGAGCCAGCCATTACTGCTTAACCTGCGCAACCTCGCCTGCGGCTATCAAGACCAGCGGGTCGTGCAGAACCTCAACCTGCATTTGAACGCCGGCGACATCGGCTGTCTGCTCGGTTCTTCGGGCTGCGGCAAAACCACAACGTTGCGAGCGATTGCCGGTTTCGAACCGGTGCATGAAGGTGAAATCACCTTGGCCGGCGAGACCCTTTCCCGCGCCGGTTTCACCCTCGCCCCGGAGAAACGCCGGATCGGCATGGTGTTCCAGGATTACGCGCTTTTTCCGCATTTGAGCGTGGGCGAGAATATTGCCTTCGGGATCCGCAAACATCCGCAAAAGGATCGCGTGATTGAGGAACTGCTGGAACTGGTCAACCTGAACAACCTCGGCAAGCGCTTCCCGCATGAACTGTCTGGCGGCCAGCAGCAGCGCGTGGCCTTGGCCCGTGCCTTGGCACCGGAACCGCAACTGCTGTTGCTCGACGAACCGTTCTCCAATCTTGATGGCGAACTGCGACGCAAGCTCAGCCATGAAGTGCGCGACATTCTCAAGGCCCGTGGCACCAGCGCGATTCTGGTGACCCACGACCAGGAAGAAGCATTCGCCGTCAGCGATCATGTCGGCGTGTTCAAGGAAGGCCGGCTGGAACAATGGGACACGCCTTACAACCTGTATCACGAACCGCAGACACCGTTTGTGGCCAGCTTCATCGGCCAGGGTTACTTCATTCGTGGCCAGTTGAGCAGCCCGGAATCGGTGCAAACCGAGCTGGGTGAACTTCGCGGCAATCGGGCTTACACCTGGCCGATGGGCGGCGCGGTGGATGTGTTGCTGCGCCCGGACGATATCGTCTACGCACCGGACAGCTCGCTGAAAGCGCGAATCGTCGGCAAGTCGTTCCAGGGCGCGTCGACGTTGTATCGGCTGCAGATGCCAACCGGAGCGCAGCTGGAATCGATTTTTCCGAGCCATGCCGATCATCAGGTCGGTGCTGATGTCGGTATACGTGTCGCGGCTGATCACTTGGTGCTGTTTCAGGCATCGGGCAGCGTTGCCGCGCAGATTCCGGCCGTCGAATCGGGCGTGCGCCGCTACAGCAATGCCAACTGATCCACACCATCCAAATGTGGGAGCGAGCGTGCTCGCGATAGCGGTGTAGCAGTCGACATTATCGTTAACTGACACGCCGCCATCGCGAGCAAGCTCGCTCCCACAGTTGTTTTGCGTTAGGCCAACATCAGCGTTCCGCTCGCAACCAGCGTCGCATTCCCGCCAATTTTTACCCGATCACCTTCCAACCGACAGAACAACTGCCCGCCGCGTTTCGAACACTGATACGCGGTCAGGCTCGATTTACCCAGCCGTTTCGACCAATACGGAATCAGGCTGCAATGGGTCGAGCCGGTCACCGGGTCTTCATTGATACCAATCGCCGGCGCGAAGTAGCGTGAGACAAAATCATGCTTGTTGCCTTTGGCGGTTACGATCGCCCCGGGCCACGGCAGCTTCGCCAATGCGACCATGTCTGGCTGGCAGTCGAGCACAGCCTGTTCGGACTCCAGCACCACAAACAACTCGTTTGAACCCAGCACATCGACCACTTCGACACCCAGGGCGCGCTCAACGTCCAGGGTGACGCCGACTTCCGAAGGCGTAATCGCCGGAAAGTCCAGCCACAAACGCTCCCCTTCGCGGCTCACGCTCAACGGGCCGGACTTGCAAATGAAGTCCAGGCGTTCGGCAGGTTCTTTATAGATTTCAAACAACACATAGGCGCTGGCCAGCGTCGCATGGCCGCACAACGGCACCTCGGTGGTCGGAGTAAACCAGCGGATGTGCCACCTCTGCCCTTCGCGCACCACGAAGGCGGTTTCGGCGAGATTGTGTTCAGCGGCGATTTTCTGCATCAGCTCATCGGCGAGCCAGGCATCAAGCCGATAGACCATCGCCGGGTTGCCACTGAACGGCCTATCACTGAACGCGTCGACCTGGTGAAATTCAAGCTGCATGACTATCTCCCTGATTCAAACACGGCCGATATCGGCGAATTGCGCTTGCGTGTGCTCAGCCAATACTGCTGGCGCCAACTCCACTTCCAGACCACGTCGACCGGCACTGACAAAAATGCTGGCGAAAGGCTGAGCCGAGTTATCGATGAAAGTACGCAAACGTTTCTTCTGCCCTAACGGACTGATTCCACCCAACAGGTAACCCGTGGCGCGCTGCGCAGCCGCCGGATCGGCCATTTCGACTTTTTTCACCCCCGCCGCATGCGCCAGGTGCTTCAAGTCCAGACTCCCGACGACCGGTACCACCGCCACCAGCAATTCGCCTTTTTCACTGGCCGCCAGCAGGGTTTTGAACACCTGCGCCGGGTCGAGCCCGAGTTTCTCTGCAGCCTCCAATCCATAGGACGCGGCCTTTGGATCATGTTCGTAACTGTGCACGCGATGTTCGGCTCGAACTTTTTTCAACAAATCCAATGCGGGGGTCATGACAGCTCCTGACTGGGCGGCAGTAGAAAATCCTGCATTGAATTCTAAGACATCGACTTGCAAAAGGCTCTATTGCGGCCCTGTTTTCAAGGGTCTGCGGCAAATCTTACCGTTCGTCCGCGCAGGAACCACTGCGTGAACAATACGATCATTCACCTGACTAATAGTTGGATTGTGACCGACAGTTCACTTTCGACCTTTGACAGCAGTGTTTCTTGTCTATATTTTTTCGAATCTGAATACAGCACGGAAATTCCTACGGCAGCACCCGCAGTAGACCAAGACCAGGATGGGGATCCTGCCTTGGTGAAAATCGCGCTTCGACCATGATGAAAAAAGCGCCAGACAACAAAAAAAATTGAGGTTTTCAATGACAACTGCTTTACAACAACCGTCGCTCTCGAGCCAATGCATGGCGGAGTTCCTGGGCACTGCCCTGCTTATCTTTTTCGGCACCGGTTGTGTTGCCGCGCTCAAGGTCGCGGGTGCCAGCTTTGGCCTGTGGGAAATCAGCATCATCTGGGGCGTCGGCGTCAGCATGGCGATCTACCTGACTGCCGGGGTTTCCGGGGCGCACCTCAATCCTGCCGTGAGCATTGCGCTGAGCATTTTCGCTGACTTCGAAAAGCGTAAATTGCCGTTTTATATCCTCGCCCAAGTGGCGGGCGCCTTTTGCGGCGCGCTGCTGGTCTACACGCTGTACAGCAATCTCTTCTTCGATTTCGAACAAACCCACCACATGGTCCGTGGCACTCAGGCCAGCCTGGAATTGGCGTCGGTGTTCTCGACCTTCCCCAACCCGGCCCTGACCACGGCCCAAGCGTTCCTGGTGGAAGTGATCATCACCGCGATCCTGATGGGCGTGATCATGTCCCTGACCGATGACAACAACGGCCTGCCCAACGGGCCGATGGCGCCGCTGCTGATCGGCCTGCTGATTGCGGTGATTGGCAGCTCGATGGGCCCGCTGACCGGCTTTGCGATGAACCCGGCGCGAGATTTCGGTCCGAAACTGATGACTTTCTTCGCGGGCTGGGGTGAAATTTCCTTCACCGGCGGACGTGATATCCCGTACTTCCTGATTCCTGTTTTTGCACCGATTGTCGGTGCCTGCCTCGGTGCTGCCGCCTATCGCGGGCTGATTGCCCGTCATCTGCCCAGCGCCACACCTGCTACAAAGGAAGCAACATCGGCCATTGACGGCAAACCAAGCACTTCTTGATACCGTAGGCGCGTGACCCTGCCCCAGTGGCGCGCGCCTGACTTCACTCCCTTTTTTCGTCCAAGGCAATCGACATGACCGACACTCAGAACAAGAATTACATCATTGCCCTCGATCAGGGTACGACCAGCTCGCGCGCGATCATTTTCGACCGCGATGCCAATGTGGTCTGCACCGCCCAGCGCGAATTCGCCCAGCATTACCCGCAAGCCGGCTGGGTCGAACATGACCCGATGGAAATCTTCGCCACTCAAAGCGCCGTGATGGTCGAGGCCCTGGCACAAGCCGGCCTGCATCACGACCAGGTCGCGGCCATCGGCATCACCAACCAGCGCGAAACCACCGTGGTCTGGGACAAGACCACCGGCCGCCCGATCTACAACGCGATCGTCTGGCAGTGCCGCCGCAGCACCGAGATCTGCCAGCAACTCAAGCGCGACGGTCACGAACAATACATCAGCGACACCACGGGCCTGGTCACCGACCCGTACTTTTCCGGCACCAAACTCAAGTGGATCCTCGACAACGTCGAAGGCAGCCGCGAGCGTGCACGCGACGGCGAACTGCTGTTCGGCACCGTCGACAGCTGGCTGATCTGGAAATTTACCGGCGGCAAAGTCCACGTCACCGACTACACCAACGCCTCACGCACCATGCTCTTCAACATCCACACCCTGGAGTGGGACGCGAAGATGCTGGAAGTGCTGGATATTCCCCGCGAGATGCTGCCAACGGTTAAGTCATCCTCGGAAATCTACGGCCACACTAAAAGCGGCATCGCCATTGGCGGCATCGCCGGTGACCAGCAGGCCGCCCTGTTCGGCCAGATGTGCGTCGAGCCCGGCCAGGCGAAAAACACCTACGGCACCGGCTGCTTCCTGCTGATGAACACCGGCGACAAAGCGGTGAAGTCCAAGCACGGCATGCTGACCACCATCGCTTGCGGCCCACGTGGCGAAGTGGCGTACGCACTGGAAGGTGCGGTATTCAACGGCGGCTCCACGGTTCAGTGGCTGCGTGATGAACTGAAAATCATCAATGACGCCCATGACACCGAATACTTCGCCAACAAGGTCAAAGACAGCAACGGCGTGTACCTGGTGCCGGCCTTCACTGGCCTGGGCGCTCCATACTGGGACCCGTATGCCCGTGGCGCATTGTTCGGCCTGACGCGCGGTGTGCGCGTGGACCACATCATTCGTGCCGCGCTGGAATCGATTGCCTACCAGACCCGGGACGTGCTCGACGCCATGCAACAGGATTCCGGCGAACGTCTCAAAGCCCTGCGCGTGGATGGCGGTGCGGTAGCGAACAACTTCCTGATGCAATTCCAGGCCGACATCCTTGGCACTCAGGTCGAGCGTCCGCAAATGCGTGAAACCACTGCACTGGGCGCTGCTTACCTGGCCGGCCTGGCGTGTGGCTTCTGGGGCAGCCTGGAAGAACTGCGCGGCAAGGCTGTGATCGAGCGCGAATTCGAACCGACCCTGGACGAAACCGCGAAGGAAAAACTCTACGCCGGCTGGAAGAAAGCCGTCAGCCGCACCCGCGACTGGGAACCGCATGAAGGCGCTGAATAAGCCAACAACGGGTTCCAGATAGGTTGTAACTGGTCGGGAGCGGATTCCTGCGGCATCATGGGCAAATTTTGCACGGCAGCCCAAAGGAAGCCCCATGAATCTGCCTCCCCGTCAGCAGCAAATCCTCGAACTGGTTCGCGAACGCGGCTACGTCAGTATCGAGGAAATGGCCACGCTGTTCGTCGTCACACCGCAAACCATTCGCCGCGATATCAATCAGCTGGCGGAAGCCAATCTGTTGCGTCGCTACCATGGCGGCGCGGCCTACGATTCCAGTGTCGAAAACACCGCCTACGCCATGCGCGCCGATCAGATGCGCGATGAAAAACAGCGCATTGGCGAAGCCATTGCCGCCCAGATCCCCGATCACGCCTCGTTGTTCATCAATATCGGTACCACCACCGAGTCGATTGCCCGGGCGCTGCTCAACCACAATCACCTGAAAATTATCACCAACAACCTGCACGTGGCTTCGATGCTCAGCGCCAAGGACGACTTCGACGTCCTGCTGACCGGTGGCAACGTGCGGCGCGACGGCGGTGTGGTCGGTCAGGCGAGTGTCGATTTTATCAATCAGTTCAAAGTCGACTTCGCGTTAGTGGGCATTAGCGGCATCGACGAAGACGGCAGCCTGCTGGACTTCGATTATCAGGAAGTGCGGGTGTCGCAGGCGATCATTGCCAATGCGCGGCAAGTGATTCTGGCGGCGGACTCCAGCAAATTCGGGCGCAACGCCATGATTCGCCTGGGGCCGATCAGCCTGATCGATTGCCTGGTCACCGATCAGCCGCCAGTCCCGGCGTTGGCGCAGTTGTTGAGTCAGCACAAGATTCGACTCGAAGTCGTTTAACACCTCTCACATCGTCGGCGTCTGTACCGACGCCGTCGCGAGCAAGCTCGCTCCCACAGGGTGTACGCAATACTTGTGGGAACGGGCTTGCTCGCGATGACATTCGTCCAAGCAATAACCCTCCCGCGCCCTCTCGCCATTCTAAATGTTCGTAAATTTTCCTTTAACCGCCCTTCGATCAGTTTTTTCAATCGAAGTTAACTGGCTGTGGGCGTCTTTATGGGCTACCATTTTCGCAAATGAACATTAATGTTCGAATTCAAATACACAAAACAAGCACCGAGGCCAGCCGATGCCCACTTCCACCTTGCCTACGCCCCCTCTCGCTGAGGTCTACGACATCGCCGTCATCGGTGGCGGGATCAATGGCGTAGGGATCGCAGCGGATGCCGCCGGCCGCGGTCTTTCGGTGTTCCTTTGTGAAAAGGACGACTTGGCCAGCCACACGTCCTCCGCCAGCAGCAAGCTGATCCACGGCGGCCTGCGCTACCTCGAACATTACGAGTTTCGCCTGGTGCGCGAAGCCCTTGCCGAGCGCGAAGTGCTGTTGGCCAAGGCGCCGCACATCGTCAAGCAAATGCGCTTTGTGCTGCCGCATCGTCCGCACCTGCGTCCGGCATGGATGATTCGCGCCGGCCTTTTCCTGTATGACCACCTTGGCAAGCGGGAAAAGCTGGCAGGCTCGAAAAGCCTCAAGTTCGGTCCGGACAGCGCGCTGAAAAGCGAAATCACCAAAGGTTTTGAATACTCCGACTGCTGGGTAGATGACGCGCGCCTCGTTGTGCTGAATGCCATGGCAGCCCGCGAAAAAGGCGCCCACGTTCACACCCAGACCCGTTGCGTCAGCGCTCGCCGCACCAAAGGCTTGTGGCACCTGCACCTGGAACGTGCCGACGGCAGCCTGTTTTCGATCCGCGCCAAGGCACTGGTGAATGCGGCCGGCCCGTGGGTGGCCAAGTTCATTCGTGACGACCTCAAGATGGAATCGCCGTACGGTATCCGCCTGATCCAGGGCAGCCACCTGATCGTGCCGAAGTTGTACGAAGGCGAACACGCGCACATTCTGCAAAACGAAGATCAGCGCATCGTCTTCACTATTCCGTACCTGAACCACTTCACCCTGATCGGTACCACCGACCGTGAATACACCGGCGATCCAGCCAAAGTGGCCATCACCGAGGGCGAAACCGATTACCTGTTGAAAGTCGTCAACGCCCACTTCAAAAAGCAGATCAGCCGCGACGATATCCTGCACAGCTATTCCGGCGTTCGCCCGCTGTGCAACGACGAATCCGACAACCCATCGGCCGTCACCCGGGATTACACCCTGGCGCTGTCGGGCACCGGTGAAGAAGCACCCTTGCTGTCGGTGTTCGGCGGCAAGCTGACCACCTACCGCAAACTGGCCGAGTCGGCGCTGGCACAACTGGCACCGTACTTCACGCACATCAAGCCAAGCTGGACCGCCAGCGCCACGCTGCCAGGCGGCGAAGACATGACCACCCCGCAAGCCTTGTGCGCCTTGATCCGCGACAAATACGACTGGGTACCGACCGAGATCGCCCGCCGCTGGGCCACCACTTACGGAAGCCGCACCTGGCGCATGCTCGAAGGCGTACAGAACCTGAGTGACATGGGTGAACACATCGGCGGCGGGCTCTATACCCGTGAAGTCGATTACCTGTGCAGCGATGAGTGGGCGACCACCGCGCATGACATTCTGTGGCGTCGCAGCAAGCTGGGGTTGTTCACCACCGCTGTCGAACAGCAGAAGCTGGCGGATTACCTGAGCAAGGTCGAACAGAACCGCAGAAAGATTGAAGCGGCCTGATCGGCGATCGGTTAAAGCAAAGCCCCTGAATCGAGAGATTCAGGGGCTTTTTGCATTCTGCCCCCCCAGGGTTATGCGCAAATCAATGCATTCGGTTTTCCGAACGCGACCCATCAGTCGATTCGGTTAACCGGATTATTCCACGCAAAAAATAACACCATCAATACTAAATACCCTTATTAATCAATAACTTGATCTATCGATCCTGGCTTGGCATGAGTCATGCTCTACACTTCTTCGACGAATGTTTGTAGCGCCGCTTCAAGAGCCCACAAGCGTTCGAAGCACAAAAGGGCCGACGAACTGGCTCCATAAAAAAAACAATGTCGAGGAAAATTTGATGCGCATCGTTCCCCATATCCTGGGCGCAGCCATTGCTGCCGCTCTGATCAGCACTCCGGTTTTCGCCGCCGAACTCACCGGCACCCTGAAAAAGATCAAAGAGTCCGGTGTCATCACCCTCGGGCATCGTGATGCTTCCATTCCGTTTTCGTACATCGCGGACGCTTCCGGCAAACCGATGGGCTACTCCCACGATATCCAGCTGAAGATCGTTGAAGCCATCAAGAAAGACCTGGACATGCCCAACCTCCAGGTCAAATACAACCTCGTGACCTCGCAAACCCGTATCCCGCTGGTGCAGAACGGCACCGTGGACGTCGAGTGCGGCTCCACCACCAACAACGTCGAGCGTCAGCAGCAAGTTGACTTCTCCGTCGGCATCTTCGAGATCGGCACCCGTCTGCTGTCCAAGAAAGATTCGCCCTACAAAGACTTCACCGACCTGAAAGGCAAGAACGTGGTAACCACCGCGGGCACCACGTCCGAGCGCATTCTCAAGTCGATGAACGCCGACAAGCAAATGGGCATGAACGTTATCTCCGCCAAAGACCACGGTGAGTCCTTCCAGATGCTGGAATCGGGCCGTGCCGTTGCGTTCATGATGGACGACGCCTTGCTGGCCGGTGAAGCCGCCAAAGCCAAGAAGGCTGATGACTGGGCCGTCACCGGCACTCCACAGTCCTACGAAATCTACGGCTGCATGGTCCGCAAGGGCGACGAGCCGTTCAAGAAAGCGGTCGACGACGCGATCGTTGCCACCTACAAGTCGGGCGAGATCAACAAGATCTACGAAAAATGGTTCATGCAGCCAATCCCTCCAAAAGGCTTGAACCTGAACTTCCCGATGAGCGACGAGCTCAAGGCCCTGATCGCCAATCCGACCGACAAAGCGGCTGACGACAAGAAGTCCTGATTTTCTGACTACCCTTATCTCCTGAGAGGGCCGCTGCCCTCCCAGGAGTTTGTCACTCCCTGCTGGCATTTCTGGAAACACTCGAACCGTTGGCTGTCGAGCCGGTCGTGTGTGCCCGACTTTCAAGTCGGGTGGGAACGGAGCTTCCCCAGGCGGGCACTTGTACATCGATCGATCTGAGGGGAGACCCTAATGAATTACAACTGGGACTGGGGCGTGTTCTTCAAGTCCACCGGCGTTGGCAGCGAGACCTATCTCGACTGGTACATCACCGGCCTGGGCTGGACCATTGCCATCGCCATCGTGGCCTGGATCATTGCCCTGACATTGGGCTCGATTCTGGGCGTCATGCGCACCGTGCCGAATCGCATCGTTTCGGGCATCGCGACCTGCTACGTCGAACTTTTCCGTAACGTGCCGCTGCTGGTTCAGCTGTTCATCTGGTACTTCCTGGTGCCCGATCTGCTGCCGCAAGACCTGCAAGACTGGTACAAACAGGACCTGAGCCCGGTTACCTCGGCGTTCCTGAGCGTCGTTGTCTGCCTGGGCCTGTTCACCACCGCCCGCGTTTGCGAACAAGTACGCACCGGTATCCAGGCCCTGCCCAAAGGTCAGGAAGCCGCGGCCCGCGCCATGGGGTTCAAGCTGCCGCAGATCTACTGGAACGTGCTGCTGCCCCAGGCCTACCGGATCATCATTCCGCCGCTCACCTCGGAATTCCTCAACGTGTTCAAGAACACGTCCGTGGCCTCGCTGATCGGCCTGATGGAGTTGCTTGCGCAAACCAAACAGACTGCCGAGTTCTCTGCCAACCTGTTCGAGGCGTTCACCCTGGCCACCCTGATTTACTTCACCCTGAACATGAGCCTGATGCTGCTGATGCGTATGGTCGAGAAGAAAGTCGCCGTACCGGGCCTGATCTCCGTAGGGGGTAAATAATGGAACTCGACTTCTCGGGCATCATCCCTTCCCTGCCGGGTTTGTGGAATGGCATGGTCATGACCCTGCAACTGATGGCGCTGGGCGTCGTCGGCGGGATCATTCTCGGCACCGTTCTGGCGCTGTGCCGTCTGTCCCACAGCAAACTGCTGTCGAACCTGGCCGGCGCGTATGTTAACTACTTCCGCTCGATCCCGTTGCTGCTGGTGATCACCTGGTTCTACCTGGCGGTACCGTTTGTACTGCGCTGGATCACCGGCGAAGACACCCCGATCGGCGCGTTCGCCTCGTGCATCGTGGCCTTCATGATGTTTGAAGCCGCGTACTTCTGCGAAATCGTCCGGGCCGGTGTGCAGTCGATTCCCAAGGGCCAGATGGGCGCAGCCCAGGCACTGGGCATGACGTACGGCCAGATGATGCGTCTGATCATCCTGCCGCAAGCGTTCCGCAAGATGACCCCGCTGTTGCTGCAACAGAGCATCATCCTGTTCCAGGACACCTCGCTGGTTTACGCGGTCGGCCTGGTGGACTTCCTCAATGCTTCGCGCGCCAGTGGCGACATCATTGGTCGCTCCAATGAGTTCCTGATCTTCGCAGGTCTCGTGTACTTCACAATCAGCTTTGCCGCCTCGCTGCTGGTCAAGCGTCTGCAAAAAAGGTTTGCCGTATGATCTCTATCAAGAACATCAACAAGTGGTATGGCGACTTCCAGGTACTGACTGATTGCAGCACCGAGGTCAAAAAAGGCGAAGTGATCGTGGTGTGCGGGCCGTCCGGTTCCGGCAAATCGACCCTGATCAAGTGTGTCAACGCGCTGGAACCGTTCCAGAAAGGTGACATCGTGGTCGATGGCACTTCGATTGCCGATCCGAAGACCAACCTGCCGAAACTGCGGTCGCGCGTGGGCATGGTGTTCCAGCATTTCGAACTGTTCCCGCACCTGACCATCACCGAAAACCTGACGATCGCGCAGATCAAGGTGTTGGGCCGCAGCAAGGAAGAGGCCACCAAGAAAGGCCTGCAACTGCTTGAGCGTGTCGGGCTGTCGGCTCATGCGCACAAGCATCCGGGCCAGCTGTCCGGTGGTCAGCAACAGCGTGTGGCCATTGCCCGCGCGCTGGCAATGGACCCGATCGTCATGCTGTTCGACGAACCGACCTCGGCGCTGGACCCGGAAATGGTCAACGAAGTACTCGACGTGATGGTGCAACTGGCCCACGAAGGCATGACCATGATGTGCGTGACCCACGAAATGGGCTTCGCCCGTAAAGTGGCGGACCGGGTGATCTTCATGGACGCAGGCAAGATCATCGAGGACTGCCAGAAAGAAGAGTTCTTCGGTGACATCAGCGCCCGTGCCGAGCGGACACAGCACTTCCTCAACAAGATTTTGCAGCACTGAGAAAGACACCGCTCCCCACCTGTGGGAGCGGGCTTTTGTGGCGAGGGGGCTTGCCCCCGTTCGGCTGCGAAGCAGTCGGGAACCCGTTAAGTGCGGTTTGACTTCGAAACGCAGGGGTCGCTTCGCAACCCAACGGGGGCAAGCACCCTCGCCACAGGTCGCTCCCACATGGGGTCGGTGGTGGGCTGGAGATTTGTGTTGTGGTTGACCCAAGGCATCTGTGATGAAATGCGACCCCACTCTCTATCGCGCCGCGCCGCCATCACTTGCCGTGAAACCTCGTCTGGTTCGTCATCTATTCCTGCCGCCGCTGATCATCGCCCTGATGATCGGACTGGGTTACGCAGGCTTCTGGGTCAGTGAACACTACGGCATTCGCAGCCTCAGCGAGAACGGCCAGCGTCAGCTCGAACTGCACGCACGCGCCGTCGAGAGCGAGATCAGCAAGTACACCTACCTGCCCAGCCTGCTGGAACTCGAATCCAGTGTGTCGACACTGCTGGCCGACCCGTCGCCGGAACACCGGCAAACGGTCAATGATTACCTTGAAGGCCTGAACCGGCGCAGCCGCAGTCGGGCTATTTATGTGATGGACACCACCGGTCGCGTCATGGCCACCAGTAACTGGCGCGATGTCGACAGTTACCTCGGTGAAGACCTGTCCTTCCGCGCGTATTTCCAAAATGCCGTTCGTGGCCAGCCGGGTCGTTTCTACGGCATCGGCAGCACCAACGGCGAACCCGGTTACTACCTGGCCCACGGCCTGGAAGAACACGGCAAGATCATCGGCGTCGCGGTGGTCAAAGTGCGCCTCGAAGCCATGGAAGAGCGCTGGCAGCGGGCGCGCCTCGAAGCGTTCGTCAGCGACGAAAACGGCATCATCATTCTCTCCAGCGATCCGGCGCGGCGCCTGAAGTCAGTCGTGCCGCTGAGCGACGAGACCAAGGAAAAACTCGCCCGCAGTCTCCAGTACTACTGGTTTCCGCTGAACGAGCTGCAACCGCTGGCCCGTGAAACCCTGGCCGAGGGCGTGGAGAAGCTGACCTTCCCCGCCAACAGCGAAGTGGAGTCCGACGAAGAGGACATCAGCTACCTGGCCCAGACCCGGCCCCTGAGCGATACGCCATGGAACTTCACCCTGCTCACGCCGCTTCAGGATTTGCGCCGCGAAGCGATCAACCAAGGCATTCTGGTGGCGGTGGCGTTTGCCCTCGTGGCGTTCCTGCTGATTGCCTGGAACGAGCGGCGCAAGGTCATCGCCACCCGCCTCGCCGCCCGCGAAGCCTTGCAGGAAGCCAACAATCAACTGGAGCGTCGGATTACCGAACGCACCACCGACCTGCGCGCCAGCAACGAGCGGCTCAAGGGACAGATCCGCGAGCGCCGGCAAGCTGAAGAGACGCTGCGCCGCGCCCAGGATGAACTGGTGCAGGCCGGCAAACTCGCGGCCATCGGTCAGATGTCGACCAGCATTGCCCATGAGTTGAACCAGCCGCTGGCGGCATTGCGCACCTTGTCCGGCAACACCGTGCGCTTTCTGGAACGCGGTCAGCTGGATGTTGCCAGCACCAACCTTAAAACCATCAATGAACTGATCGACCGCATGGGCCGGATCACCGCCAGCCTGCGTTCCTTCGCCCGTCGTGGCGACGACAAAGGCCAGGCCTGCCTCGGCAAAGCGGTGGATGCGGCCCTGCAACTGCTGGCCGGTCGGGTGGAAAGTGTTCATCTGCAATTGCATCGCGATTTCACAGATGTACAAGTGCAGATCGACCAGACCCGCCTCGAACAGATTCTGGTCAACCTGATCGGCAATGCCCTCGACGCCATGCAGGCACAGCCCCTGCCGGAACTGTGGCTGGAAGGCGACGTTCTTGACGGCAAATATCGCCTGCGCGTGCGCGACAACGGCCACGGCATTGACGCCGAAGCACGCAAGCACCTTTTCGAACCGTTCTTTACCACCAAACCCGGCGAACAGGGGCTGGGCCTGGGCTTGACCCTGTCCGCCAGCCTGGCCGCCGCCACTGGCGGGCAATTGGGTGTCGAACACCCGGCCAGCGGTGGTACCACCTTCGTCCTCAGTTTACCGTTGGTAAGCCCCACACCCGCCGAGCCCATATGAACAACGACCTTAGTGTGCTGATCGTCGAAGACGACCCTCATGTGCTGCTCGGCTGCCAACAGGCGCTGACCCTGGAAGACATTCCCTGCGTCGGCGTGGGCAGCGCCGAAGAAGCGCTGGAACGTGTCGGCGACAACTTCGCCGGCATCGTCATCAGCGACATTCGCCTGCCCGGCATCGACGGCCTGGAACTGCTGACCCGACTCAAGGCCCGCGACCGCAGCCTGCCGGTGGTGCTGATTACCGGTCACGGAGACATCTCCATGGCGGTCGGCGCAATGCAGAAAGGCGCCTATGACTTCATGGAGAAACCCTTCTCCCCCGAACGCTTGGTGGATGTCGCCCGCCGTGCATTGGAACAACGTAGCCTCGCCCGTGAAGTGACTTCGTTGCGCCGGCAACTGGCCGAACGCGACTCGCTGGAAGGCCGGATCATCGGCCGCTCGCCGGCCATGCAGAACCTGCGGGAACTGATCGCCAACGTCGCCGACACCTCGGCCAATGTGTTGATCGAAGGCGAGACCGGCACCGGGAAGGAACTGGTCGCGCGTTGCCTGCATGACTTCAGTCGCCGCCATACCAAACAATTCGTCGCGTTGAACTGCGGCGGCTTGCCGGAAAACCTGTTCGAAAGCGAAATCTTCGGTCACGAGGCCAACGCGTTCACCGGCGCCGGCAAGCGGCGAATCGGCAAAATCGAACACGCCGACGGCGGCACACTGTTCCTCGACGAAGTCGAAAGCATGCCCCTGCCACTGCAAATAAAATTGCTGCGGGTGTTGCAGGAACGCACCCTCGAACGCCTCGGCTCGAACCAGAGCGTGGCGGTGGATTGCCGGGTGATTGCAGCGACCAAATCCGACCTCGCCGAAACCAGCAAGGCCGGCGAATTCCGCAGCGACCTGTATTACCGCTTGAACGTGGTGACCCTGGAACTGCCGCCGTTGCGCGAACGTCGCGAAGACATCCTGCAATTGTTCGAGCACTTTCTGCAGCAGTCATCCCTGCGCTTCGATCGCGCCTTACCGGAGCTGGATAACCAGACCCTGTCGAACCTGATGAGCCACGACTGGCCGGGCAATGTGCGAGAACTGCGCAACGTCGCTGAACGCTTTGCCCTCGGTTTGCCGGCCTTCAAGAAAACCGGCGCCAGTGGCAGCAATCAGGGACTGGTGTTCGCTGAAGCAGTGGAAGCCTTCGAACGCACCTTGCTTGGCGACGCCTTGCAACGCAGCGGCGGCAACCTGACCCAGGCCAGCCTTGAACTGGGGATGGCCAAGACCACGTTGTTCGACAAAGTCAAAAAGTACGGGCTGAGCCACTGATGGACCTGATTCTGAAAGCGGCGCTGGGCGCGGCGGTTGTCCTGATTCTGGCCGCGCTGGCCAAGACCAAAAACTATTACATTGCCGGGCTGGTGCCGTTGTTCCCCACCTTTGCGCTGATTGCGCATTTCATCGTCGGCAAAGGGCGTTCGGTGGAGGACTTGAAGACCACCATCGTGTTTGGCATGTGGTCGATCATTCCGTACTTCATTTACCTGGCGACGTTGTATGTGATGGTGGACCGGATGCGGTTGGAGGCTTCACTCGCCGTCGCGGCAGTCGGCTGGCTGATCGCGGCGACAATCCTCGTCAGCGTGTGGGTCCGCCTCCACGCCTGACACCCACAATTCCCTTGCAGGCTCACTCCTGCAAGGCTTCTCCATCAGGCTCACTGCCGTGATGGCTGGCCCGTCCCTTGCATTCGCCCCAAAAGCCCTCCCGGCCGGTCTTCATGTGCGATGAACCCGGTGACCGGGAGGATCCGCCAAGGGTGAATCCTGACCATGCCTATCCTGGATCCCGACCTGACCTTCACCGTCATCCTGCTGGTCGCCTTTTCCATCGTGCTGGACGTCATCGGCCAACTCTGTTTCAAACTCGGCCTGGACCGTTTACCGGAACTCGAAGGCGGTTTCCGGCTGAACGCCTTCTGGGGCCAAGTGTTCAACGCGCCGCAGCTGTGGTGTGGAATCGGCGCCTATGCGCTGGAATTTTTCGTCTGGCTTGAAGCGTTGTCCCGAGCCCCGCTGAGCCTGTTGTTTCCGGCCGGAGCCCTGGCTTATTGCGGCGTAGTGCTGGCGGGAAAAGTGGTGCTGGGCGAAACCGTCAGTCGCCGACGCTGGCTGGCAACGCTGGTGATTACAGTGGGCGTAATGCTGGTGTGTGCCGGCCATGCTTGAGCCAAAACCGATGGATTGGCTGCACGGACGACTCGGCACCGTAATGCTCTGGGCGCTGCTGATTGTTCTGGAAAGTGCCGGACAGGTCGCGACCAAGGTCGGCGGCGATCAGTTGGGGCAGATGACGTTTACCGTGCAGTGGCTACGGGCCGTGGTGGTCGACCCCGGCGTCCTGAGTGCCGTGGGCTGCGGTATCGGCGCGTTTTTTGTGTGGATGCTGATTTTGAGGCGCAGCAGTTTGTCGCTGGCGTTTCCGCTGAGTTCATTGGTGTTTGTCGGCGTTTTGCTCGGATCGTGGCTGGGGTTGGGAGAGCAGATCAGCGGACTGCACTGGGTGGGGGTGGCGGTGATTATTGGCGGGATTGCGTTGCTGGCTGAGGGCGAAGAAACCTAGATCTCCATCGAATTCGAAGACGCCTTCGCGAGCAAGCCCGCTCCCACAGTTTGATCGCATTTATTCAGGAAAAACTCGGTCGAATGTGGGAGCGGGCTTGCTCGCGAAGGCGTCAGTCAACTCAATACAAATCCTTCAGTTGAACTTGTAGGCAATGGCCGCCTGCACTTCGCCCTGATTGTTATCCCCAACCTGTTTGACGATGCTGCTGTCCGCCGCCGAACCGGTCAGGTGTATCCAGCTCGCACTGGTCAGCAACGACCAGTGCGGCGCCAGCGGAAACTCAAAACTCTGGGTCAACGCCACATTCTGCAATCCGCCCCCTGCGTTGTACGGCCGAATCCCGGAAGCCAAGGACTCTTCCCCGCTGACACCAAAAAACGCCTGATTCTGCCGGGCAGTGGCGAAGTGCGCCGTCACATTGGAGCTGCCTATCACGCCGCCGCCCACGGGATAACCCACCTCCCCCCCCACCCGCCCCAACACCCCGCCCCGCGCGCCCACCGCTTGCCCGACCGAGGCAAACACCCGCCAGAAGTCAGCCGGCGCGTACTGCACAAACCCACCCACTTCGCCCATGTCCGGCACGTCGTGCAAACCTTGCAGATGACCGTTGGCAGTCCGTCCCGGCAGGTAATTCACGAACGGCCCGGCGCTGAAGCCGTTGGCCTTCAACGCATTCCAGGTCAGGCCGTCATCCGTGCTCAGGCTGACATCGCCCCAGTCCAGATCGAGGTACGGCACCGGCCGGACTTCGTAGCGACTGCCGCTCGGATCGTGTGGCTGATAGCTGAGACCCGCCCCGGCCTCCCCGGTAATGCCAGCCGCTGAAACACTGGCCGACAGACTCGTCAGCGCGGCGAATAGAACAACAGTGATCCTCGACATGAGGCCATTCCTTGTACGGGACAGGCGCGCATCAATCCTCGATTTGCCTCCCCCGCGCAAGCACTCATGTTGTTTGTAGCGACCTACAAAAATTGTAGCTTCGCAGCCCTCCATTCCCGCAAAAACCCTAGCCCTGCTGGGCCAAAACAGGTTGGCACAGTCCCTGCTCTATCCCCTTGGCAAGCGCAGACAGCGCGCAAAGTCCAATAGGTACCGCAGATGATTGACTGGCATATCGTGTGTGATTTCGACGGGACCATCACCCGCACCGACGTGATCGACAGCATCCTCCAACGCTTCGCCGACCCGAGTTGGGAAGCAATCGAAAACGAGTGGCTGGCCGGCAATATCGGTTCCCGTGAATGCCTAAGCCGCCAGCTCGCGCTGGTCAAGGCCACACCCAGTGAACTGCTCGGGTTCTTCGACTCCATCGAGATCGACCCGGACTTCCCCGACTTCGTCGACCACGCCATCGGCCTCGGTGCTTCGTTCGAAGTGGTCAGCGACGGCATCGAGCAAGGCATCGCCCGGATCCTGGCGCGCAATTACGTCAGCCTGTTGCCGATCCTCGCCAACCGCTTGCGCCAGCTCGACCACGACAGCTGGCGCATCGACTTCCCCCACGCCAGCGACGCCTGCCGCGCCGCTTCCGGCAACTGCAAATGCAAATCCACCCCCAGCACTAAACGCGTGCTGGTGATCGGCGATGGCCAGTCCGACATGTGCGTGGCCGCCACCGCCGATTTCGTGTTCGCCAAGGATCGCCTGGCCGAGCACTGCGAGCGCAACGGCATCGCCCACGCGCGCTTCGACAGCTTCGCCCAACTCCCCGAGTTGCTCGCCCTGCTGCCCAACGCCAGCGCGGCCAACGCCACCCCTTTCAACACAGACACTTTCAACGCTGAAACACAGGAACTCTTCCACCATGTCTGATAGTCGAATCGCCACCCCTGAAGACCAGATCCTCCTGGATAAAGAAGCCAAATACTGCTCGTACGGCGACACCGTTCACTACATCGACCCGCCGCGTATTTTCAGCCGCTGCGAAGGTTCGTACGTCTGGGACACCGAAAACCAGGCCTACCTCGACCTGCAAATGTGGTACTCGGCGGTTAACTTCGGCTACGCCAATCCGCGCCTGAACAATGCGCTGAAACAGCAGATCGACACCCTGCCGCAGATCGCCAGCCAGTACCTGCACAAGGGCAAGATCGAGCTTTCGGAAATGATCGCTGTCGACGCCAGGAAGAAGTTCGGCCTCGACGGTCGCGTGCACTTCAACGTCGGCGGTTCGCAGTCCATCGAGGACTCGCTGAAGGTCGTGCGCAACGCCACCAACGGCAAAAGCCTGATGTTCGCCTTCGAGGGCGGTTACCACGGTCGAACCCTCGGTGCGTCGTCGATCACCTCCAGCTACCGCTATCGTCGCCGCTACGGCCACTTCGGCGAGCGGGCGCAATTCATCCCGTTCCCGTACCACTTCCGTGGCCCGAAAGGCATGACCAAGGAAGAATACGGCAGCCAATGTGTACGGAATTTCGCCCGGTTGTTCGAGACCGAGTACAACGGCGTCTGGGACCCGAAAGTCGGCCAGAGCGAATACGCCGCGTTCTACGTCGAACCAATCCAGGGCACCGGCGGCTACGTGATTCCGCCGATGAACTTCTACAGCGAACTCAAGCATGTGCTGGATCAGCACGGCATCCTGATGGTGGTCGACGAAATCCAGATGGGCTTCTGGCGCACCGGCAAGCTGTGGTCGATCGAGCACTTCGACGTCAAACCGGACGTCATCGTTTTCGGCAAAGCCTTGACCAACGGCCTCAATCCGCTGGGCGGCATCTGGGCCAGGGAAGAGTTGATCAACCCGAAAATCTTCCCGCCAGGCTCGACTCACTCCACCTTCGCCTCCAACCCGCTGGGCACGGCGGTGGGCCTGGAAATGTTCAAGATGACCAGCGAAGTCGACTACGGCGCCATGGTCATGAACAAGGGCAAGTACTTCCTCGAAGGCTTGAAAGACTTGCAGAAACGTTACCCGATCATCGGCGACGTCGACGGTCTGGGCCTGGCCCTGCGCTGCGAAATCTGCGGCCCGGACGGCTTCACGCCGGACAAGGCGACTCTGGATTTCATGGTCGACGAAGGCATGAAAGGCGACATCGAAATCGACGGCAAACGCCTCGGCCTGATCCTCGATGTGGGCGGCTATTACAAAAACGTGATCACCCTCGCACCGTCGCTGGAAATCAGCTACCCGGAAATCGACCTCGGCATCGCCCTGCTCGATCGCTTGCTGCACCGGGCCATGAAACGATGAACGCGGCTTTTGTAGACGACGTGCAAATCGACATGGGCGAAGGCAGCGCCGGGTTCGTTCTCGGCTCAGGGGACGTCGCGGTGTTGTTGATCCACGGCCTCACCGGCACCCCGACCGAGTTACGTCGGGTGGCCATGGGCCTGGCCAAGGCCGGGTGCACGGTGTATGTGCCGACCCTGGCCGGCCATTGCGGGAACAACGCCGACCTGCAAGCCACCGGTTGGCGCGACTGGTACGAAAGTGCGCGCAATACGTTCGTGGGCGTGCGGCGCAAACACAAACATGTGTTCGTCGGCGGTTTGTCGATGGGTGCGGTGTTGTCGATGTACCTGGCCGCCGAACATCCGGGGCAGATCGAAGGGTTGTTGCTGTACTCGACGACCCTGCGCTACGACGGCTGGAACATGCCCTGGGTGGCGAAATTAAGCAGCCTGGTGATGTCGATTCCGTACGGCGTGCACTTGTGCCGTTTCAACGAAAAATCACCGTTCGGCATCAAGGACGAACGTTTGCGTGCGATTGTCGAACGGCAGATGAAGGCCGGTGAAAGCAGCAATGCCGGGCTGCTGACCATGTCCGGGGTCAGCGTTCGCGAACTGCATCGGCTGGTAGCGGCGGTGAAAAAACGCATGCCGCAGATCACCACTCAGGCACTGGTGCTGCACTCAAAGGAAGACGACATCACCAGCGCCTGGAACGCCGATTACGTGGAACGAAAACTCGGTGGGCCGGTGGTGAAAGTCTTGCTCGACGATTGCTATCACATGATCACCGTCGACCTGCAATACCGCCGCGTGGTCGAGCTGAGCGCAGACTTCATCCAGCACCGCTTCATGCAACAAGGCTACGCCCCGCAACCCGTGCGCCTGGACTACCGCCAACTGGCCTGAACACGACCTGTAGCAATTGGCGAAACCTGCTGCTACAGGGCGAAGTCGGCTACTGTATTGAGACGGTTTATCCGATCGGACCCGCTGCGATAAGCGAAACCCAATGACCCAAGAATCACCCGTCACCGCCCGACCGTTCGCCCTCTCCGGCTGGAGCCTGCAGCGCAAACTGGTGCTCGCCTTCTGGTTGGTCAGCGTGATCCCGACCATGATCGCCGCTGAACTGGCGGCCACCACCCTGTCGCAGATTTTTGACAGCAACGTGAGGATCTGGCTGCAGGAATCGACCAAAATTGTCGAAGACGAAATCAGTGAAATCCTGCGGGATAACGCCCGGGCCGCACAGTTGTTCCTGCGTTATACGCGCCCGCCCACGGATCGGCTGTCGACCAGGCACGACAAACTCACCACCGACATTGCAGATTCCATGGGCATCGACGTGGTGGCGCTGGTGCGTAACAGCGATCACAAAGTGGTGTTCAGCACCGTCGCCGACGACATCGTCCGGCAAATCAGCACCGAGCCCAAAGCCGTACTGCAAACCCTGCAAGTCGGCGGCGTGGCGACCGGCACGGTGGTGTCGACCTTCGAGACCGAGCAGGACGGCGCTGACTACAAACTGGTGGTGGCGACGTACCTCGACAGCAGCTTCCTTACCAGCGTGGCCGATGTGCATTCCCTCGATTTGCGCCTGTACCTGGCCAAGGCCGATGACTTTTTGGAGATCTTCTCCACCCAGCGCTTCGAAGACCATCCAGCGACCGTGCCGGAGAAAATCGAACAGATCCTGCGCACCACCAAACAACCGATCGAACAATTCACCAACCGCTACAGCGGCATTTACCAGCCGATTTTCAATGAAAACGGCGAGCTGCAAGGCGTGATCTTCAGCGGCCTGCTGCGCCACACCAGCCTGGTCGGGCTGGTGAACCAGAGCAACCTGTTCATCCTGATTTTCCTGCTCAGCTCGGTGGCATCTCTGGCGGTCGGCTGGCTGGTTTCGCAGCGCCTGACCCAGCCGTTGCGCGGGCTCTCAAAAGGCGTGCAAGCGGTGATCACTGGCGATTACCGCCAGCGTTTGACCGTCACCGGCGGCGACGAGCTGGCGGAACTGAGCAGCACCTTCAACCACATGAGCGAACGTCTGGGCGAATTGCAACACCTGGAATCACAGCTGCGCCGTCGCGACCGTCTGCATGCGCTGGGCGAAGTAGCGATGGGTCTGGCCCATGAAATCCGCAACCCGCTGGGCATCATCAAAACCGCCACGCAATTGCTGCACCGGCGCGCCGATCTGCCCGAGACCGACAAACGGCACCTGGAATACGTGGTCAGCGAAGTCAGCCGGATCAATGACCTGATCACCGACTTCCTCGACTTCGCCAAGCCCAACGCGCCGATGCGTTCGACCCAACTGGCGCGCCCGCTGGTGGACGAGTTAATCGGCTTCTGCGCGCCGGAACTGGCCAGCCACAATATCGAAGTGGTCATCGAGGACCGGGCGCCGGCAGCGACTCTCTTTGCCGACGCGCGGCAACTCAAGCAGGCCGGGCTGAACCTGGTGGTCAACGCCATCGACGCCATGCCCGAGGGCGGGCGCCTGACCGTCGGGATCAGCAGCGAACAGCACTACACCGTTATTCGTATCAGCGACACTGGCCAGGGCATCGCCCCGGACATGCTCGAGCGGATCTTCACGCCGTTCGTCACCACCAAGGCTTCCGGTACCGGGCTGGGTCTGGCCAAGGTTTTCTCGATCATGGAAAGTCACGACGGGCGCATCGAATGCGTCAGTGAAAAAGAGGCCGGCGCCACCTTCACCTTGTACATTCCGGCCAACGGTGAACACTTCGACAGGGGCAGTGATGACACATAACGTACTGGTGGTCGACGACGAACCCAAGCTGTGCGACCTGCTGGCATCGGCCTTGAGTCAGAGCGGCATTCAGGTGTTCACCGCCGGCAATGGCCTGCACGCACTCAAAGTGCTGGAGGCCGAGGACATTGACCTGGTCATCAGCGACTGGCGCATGCCCGGGATGGACGGCCCGCAATTGCTCGCGGAAATCAAAACCCGGTACCCGCACTTGCCGGTGATCGTCATGACCGCCTACAGCACGGTGAAAAACGCCGTGCAGTCGATGCGCGACGGCGCTTACGACTACATCGCCAAACCGTTCGACATCGACGAACTGGACATCACCGTCAACAAGGCCCTGCAGTTTCGCGACATCCTCAAAGACAACCAGCGCATGCGCGCCGAGCTCGACGAACACCAGCAGATCGACAACCTGATCGGCGACAGCCCGAGCTTTCGCCGGGTGCTGCACGCCATCGACTCCGTGCGCGAAAGCAACGCCACGATCCTGCTGACCGGTGAGAGCGGCACCGGCAAGGAAATGGTCGCCCGGGCCATCCACAAACACGGCAATCGCGCTGACAAACCGTTTATTGCGGTGAACTGCGCGGCAATCCCTGAAGGCTTACTGGAAAGCGAAATGTTCGGCCACCGCAAAGGCGCGTTTACCGGCGCGGTGGCTGATCGCGTCGGGCGTTTTATGCAGGCGGACAAGGGCACATTGTTTCTCGATGAAATCGGTGAGATGCCGCTGGCCTTGCAGGCAAAGATCCTGCGGGCGTTGCAGGAACGGGTGATCGAACCGGTGGGCGATCCACGCGAGCGCAAGGTGGATGTGCGGGTGATCGCAGCGACCAATAAGAACTTGCTGGAGGCGGTGGCCAACAAGGAGTTTCGCGAAGACCTCTACTACCGTCTCAATGTGTTCCCGATCCCGTTGCCGGCGCTGCGCGAGCGGGCCGAAGACATCGCGCCACTGGCTCGGCATTTTGCCCATACGCTGGGGGCCACGGCGGGCAAACGCATCACCGGTTTCAGCGCCGAGGCGTTGCAGGCGATGGCCAATTATTCATGGCCGGGGAATATCCGTGAGCTGCAAAACTGCGTGGAGCGCGCGACCATCGTCGCGTCCGCGGCGGTGATTGAAGAAGATGATTTACCGGCGTATCTGTTTGCGTCACGGCCGGTTGAGGGTGGCGCACTGGTCGCGGAGGGCAGCGTGCCGGCGGACCTGGAAGCGGCGCTGGCGCAAGTGGAGAAATCCTACATTCTGGCCGCGTTGGCGCAGAGCAATGGCGTACAGGCGGCAGCGGCACAATTGATCGGAATCTCCGAGCGCAGCTTCTGGTATCGGCTGAAAAAACTCGGTATCCACGTTGACAAAATCGTCCGTTAGTCTCGGCACCACACGCCCCCCTGTGGGAGCGAGCTCGCGATAGCGTTCTGTCATTCAACATTGATTTCGACTGACACTGCGCTATCGCGAGCAGGCTCGCTCCCACAGTTATCAGCTCACGGTGCCGCCCTTCGCTTCACTCATGATCTGCCGAATCGCGCCAACAAACGTCTCGACCGGCTGCCCGCCACTCACCGCGTACTGCCCGTTGAACACCACTGTCGGCACCGAGCTCACGCCACGGGACAGCCATAGCTGTTCTTCCTCAACCACCTCTTTGGCGTACTCATCCGACGCCAGAATCGCCTCGGCCCGCTGTCGATTGAGCCCCACGCTTTCAGCAATCTGCGCCAACTGCCCGTGATCGGACGGGTTGCCGCCGTCGGTGAAATACGCCTTGAACAGCGCCTCCTTCAAATTGAACTGCAAGCCTTCCAGCCCTGCCCAAAACAGCAGCCGGTGCGCATCAAAGGTGTTGTAGATGCGGCTGTTGCCATCGGTGCGAAACGCAAACCCGACCTCGGCGCCACGGGCGCGGATCATTTCGCGGTTCTTCTGGGACTGCTCGGGCGTCGAGCCGTATTTTTCGGTGATGTGTTCGGTGATGTTCTGCCCTTCGGGACCCATCTTCGGGTTCAGTTCGAACGGCTGGAAGCGGATCTCGGCCTGGACCTCATCGCGCAGAATCTCCAGCGCCCGGGTCAGGCCGTACAAGCCGACAACGCACCAGGGGCAGGACACGTCGCTGACGAAATCGATTTTCAAAGGGGTACTCATCACACACCTCGCTGGCTGGATCGCGCGGGAAAGTTCGAACGATACACCGGAAAGACGGGATCCTGTAGGAGCCGGGCTTGCCCGCGATGACGGTCTTCCTGCCAACAGGTGTGGTGACTGACACGCCGCCATCGCGGGCAAGCCCGCTCCCACACTAGATCTGCGGTGTTTTTGGGGGCGTGTTTAGTTCTGTTTAAGGTTACTTCCGGAAAGCTACAGCGTCTTGCGCCGTCGCCTACAACCACGTCAGAATCCGCCGGCTTGTGCGCCTGGAGGGCCGTCGGTAACTTGGTCCTGTCACTGATTTCCAGTGATCGGGTTTAGTAGCCCGGCTTTTCTTAACGGTCGTACAAGTGTCATCCAGTCAGGCATTCACCTGCACTTGATGGTGGCTGTGCGCATGGCGCCCTCGGGCGCGCCGGTTTTGACCGTTGGCCGGTCTACTAACTTGCGCACAGCTGCCACCCATCCGTTTAGTAGCGTGACAGGTTGCAGCTCTACTAACAGGACAACGATCAAATGTTCAAAGTTACGCCGAATCCACCGGAAACCGACGACGTTTCCCCCTACGAAACCCCAGAGTCGAAAAAACTCAACAAAGCCGCCGACCGCGCCCTCGATTACTACCTCAAACCGGTCATCCCCAAAGACACCCCACGCAAACCCAGCACCATCTACTTCATCGCCCCCGACACCGATCACGAAACCCTGCTGGTCAACGCCTGCGAATCCCTGGCGTCAGCGAGTGTGATGTTGAGCAACTACGCCGCAACGGTTGACGGCACCCAGCGCAACACCGTGCTCGGTATTCAGAACTCCGTCATGTTGGGTGAACTGGCGGTGAACCTGATGCTGGATAACGTCGTCCCGACCTAACCCCGAATCTGTCGTGACTGGGGAGCCTTTGTGGCGAGGGAGCTTGCTCCCGCTCGGCTGCGCAGCAGTCGTAAACCGGTGAATGCGGACTTTCTGAGACTCCGCGTACGCAGGTTTGGGGCTGCTTCGCAGCCCAGCGGGAGCAAGCTCCCTCGCCACAGGGTTTTTGTCCAACAGATGGATTGGGGTTACAGAAGATTTGGCGACGGCACCGGATCAATCTGCGCCCAATGCGAAGTGTCTTCGCGGTGGGTCTGCAAGTACGGCAGCACCGCCGCCAGCAGCGGTGCCTTGAACGCTTCCTGGAAGCGATGCGCCAACCCCGGAATCAGCACCAGTTGACTGCCACGAATGTGCGCCGCCAGATGCACGCCATGCATCACCGGTAACAACGGATCAGCCGTGCCGTGCACCACCAGCGTCGGCACGCGCAAGTGGTTGAGCAAATCCACACGACTGCGCTCGGCGAGGATCGCCATGATCTGGCGCTTCACGCCTTCGGGGTTGAACGCCCGGTCGTAGGACAGCGCCGCTTGATGCAGCAATGCTTCGCGGTCATCCGTCACGGAAGGACTGCCCAGCGCCGCGAGCAGATCGGCCTGTTGTTCCAGCGCCACTTCGCGATTCGGTGCGCCACGTCGCGACAACAACTGCACCAACGCCGCACTCGGCGCCGGCAAGCCTTCAGCCCCGGAACTGGTCATGATCAGGGTCAGGCTCTCGACCCGCTGCGGCGCCATTGCCGCCATGTGTTGGGCAATCATCCCGCCCATGCTCGCGCCCAAGACGTGGAATTGTTCGACGTGCAACGCGTCCATCAACCCCAGCGCATCGTCGGCCATGTCGGTCAGGGTGTACGGCGCCGACACCGGCAAGCCGAGTTTGAAGCGCAAGGCCTCGAAAGTCAGGTTGGCGTCGGCCGGGGTTTGCCGCCAAGTCGAGAGGCCGACATCACGATTGTCGTAACGAATCACCCGAAAACCCTGCTGACACAACGCAACCACTACCTCGTCCGGCCAGTGAATCAACTGCCCGCCCAGGCCCATCACCAACAACAACACAGGGTCCGACGTACGGCCGATGCTCTGGTACGCCAGGCTCACCTGCGCCAGATCGACGTGTTCGGTCGCTACGTTGACATCGCAACGAGACGCCGCAAAGGACGGTAAGCCAAACAACAACGCGGCCAGGCAGGCCGCTGTTGATAAAAATCGTGCACGCATGAAAAACACCGAAACGCAGAACCACAGTAGAGCGCGAGTCTGATGAAGTTTGTTCAAGCGCGCTGCCACAGTTGCGTGACAGTTTCGTGAATATCGCCCAATGGTCAATGCGATAACTATGTAGTGCCATGGACAGTGGCGAGTTTCTTTTAATGGGGCTCTTCAAGAGCGGATCCGCCGCTCCCTGCACAGAGCCACGTTGTCATGAAAGAAAGTGCGTTCAGTCCTCTGCCCGTCTCCCCGCCAATCACGATGGCGGCCCATCCGCCCCTGAAGAACAACCCCGATGAAAGCCTGTTACTCAGCGCTACGGCACGCTGGCGCGATAGTAGCCTGGGCTTGCAAGCGTTGTTTGCCGCTGCACCACTGAGAAACCACCGTCAGGATCCATCGATCAACCAACGCTGGACGGCCTATTGGGACGCCCGGGCGCCCGGCACGCCGGTGTCGCGACGCCAGCGGGCGAGTCAGTTGTACCGCAACCATTTCGAGGCCTGCGCCCAAGTGGCCTTCGCGCGCCGAACCCTTACGGCTGAGCAGTTGCTGACGCTATCGTTGATCCCTTCCCCTCCCGATTCCGGTCTGCGCCTGAACGATCAACCCCTCCACATCGAGCAGTTGACCCTGATACTGAGCGACAGCGGCACCCTGAAACTCCCGGCGGCCTGGGTCATCAGTGTGGGCGAACGCCCACCCGTCACGCAGTGGCTGTATTTGCCAAGCCGGGCTGTTCCCATTCAGGTCTTCAATCAGCGCAGTGACATGGAAGACTGGTTGTCTGAACAATCTCTCGTCCCGCAGGGCCTGCCTGATGATCAAGTGCGTTTTGAATACGGCGCGAAAGATCAGCCTCTGACCGTCGGCATCACTGAGCAGCTGCTACACCCGCAGTACGAGAATGCCGTCGTTTTCGCTTTGCCTCCAGACCTTGAAACCCTGCTGCCAGGCAACCCGTTTGGGGAGGACGATCCGTCGCTGTTCGGCAGCCTGTTTACCGATATCCCCCGGCCTCAGCGCCAGGCCTCGCTGAACCGGCAGCGCGACGCACTCGAGACGTTGCTGGGCGATGAACTCGAAAGCGACCGTCAACAAGCATTCAACGAGGCATTGAAGACACTGGAGACGGCAGAGCAAGTCGCCGATACGGCCGCGTCCACCCTGCTTTACAGAGCGCGCACCTTCGACTTCGTGACCATCAACCGCGAGTTCAGCGCGCTCTATCAGGCGCACAAGGATGGCCTGCATGCCGAGGGCCAGCTTCAACTGGCGCTCAAACAGCTCGACAGCGATGAATTCAGCCTGCTTGAAGCGGTGTTGGACTCGCCGCTCGCGGCGGATCGTGACTCGGCCGTTACCGTCGCCAGTTTGACGCTGTCAATGACGGAGGCAAACACCGTCAAAACCGAAGCTCTCATCGGCCCTTTCGTCATCTCCCGAGCGCCGCTCGATGCCGCATCGGCGCACAGTCTGTTGCTGTACTGGCCCGGCGCCGGCGGCGGTTTGCAGCGGTTCGCCAACTGCGCAGAACTTGAACGGCAGGTGTTCAAGATTCAGGACGGGGACCCGGTTCTGGCCTTGAAAATGAGCAAAATCGAGACCGACCCACTGCACTACAGCCTCAATAAACAAACGAGCCATTTCGAAGAGCAAGCAGCGCACATACGTCAGCAATTTCCAGATGCAGCCCAGGCTCAACAGCGTGCGGATGAACTGGAAAAGCTGCGCAAAATAACGCTGGCCGCCTTGCAAGTCCCGATGCTGGCCGCCAGGAACCTGGCCTTCTTGCACCTGCAGGAACAAAGGCGTAGCGCGACCCTTTTTTCTTTGCTGCCCTCTTGGCTGGCCAATTTATCGGAAGCCGAACGTGTTGAGCTCAGGGGGCTGTTCGAGGGCTACATTCTGGCAATGCGCCGTAGTCACGAACAGCTGGAAATCGCCCTGCCACCCCGTGACGAGTTCACCCGTCGACATGTGCAGGCCCGTTTGCGCAAAGACTTCTCGCTCCACGGGCATTTTGCCGTGCAGGTTGATCTGCCCGACTCGGTGGTGCTGCAAAAACAACTGTCCGATGGCGCAGCCCCGGGAACCCCGCAGAAACTCGTTGCGGTCCCCAGTGCAACCCGCAGCAAAATGTCACTTGAAGAACTCGTCCAGCTCAACATCGACAACACGCCTTCGATGCAACTGGAGCCGCTGTCACTGCGACTGGGCTTCATGCGGGTAGAAGTCACGAGCGCGGATGAAACCGAGCGGCGGGCGCTGGCCAACGGTATCCACTTGCCATGGCTACGCAAGACCCTGCCCGATCTGAACCTGCCCCAAGTCTACGAAAACCTGATTCGCGACGCCTTCACGGGCTCGGCCAGCGAGACCGCTTTCGTTAAAGAGCACCGGCGTGAATGCCTGATCGAGCCCTGGCGCCTGATGCTGCAATTGCAGGGGACCTGCGCACGCCTGCAAAAGCTGATCAATCAACACGAATGGCAGATTTTGAACATCGCCATCGATGCCGACACCCCGCAGGCCTGGAACGTTGAAGGCAAGCGCATTGTGCTGTTGCCGGCGTACCTGAGCGCCGGTGGCAAGGACACGCCAAACGAGGGCCCCACCACGTTGTTGGGAGTGACGTTCATTCAAGAGCAAGTCAGCGGGATAACCCTGCTGTATCTGCCGGACAGCCCCGACGGCCAGTGCCTGCGTCGCTACGACGATATTGAGACGGCTCGCCGGGCCTTGTTCAATGCGTGCCTGCGCAGTGAGATGGTGAGTTACCTGGCTGGACGCGCCTTGCATGGCACAGTGAGAGCCCATGAAAGCCGCATCAACCAGGCCGTGCTCAAGCATTTCAACGCGATGATCGGGATCGGGCTGCCCTGGCCGAAAACCACGTCGCTGTCGGCCCATTTGCTCAATGCGCACATGGGACGACTGATCGAATCACATCGCGCAAGCTCCCGTTCCAACGATGCGTTGTACCTGGAACGCTACGCGCTCAGCGGTCCAAGGGCGTTCAACTACATGAAAATGGCCTTGAGCATGGTGCCCTTTGTCGGCACGGGCATCGCTCTTTACGATGCCTGGCACAGCGCCAACCTTGCTGTCGCGGCCCTGTTGCGTGGGGAAGTAGGCGATGGCCTGACCGAGATCGAATCGGTGTTGCTGACACTGATCGAGGCCGCCATGGACGTCCTTCCGGGCGCGGCCGCAGGATCCCGGTCAGCCAAGGGCGCCCGTTCACTGACGCGGCTTCGCCAACTCAACGCATTGGGCAAAAGCGCGGGGGCGCTGCAAGGAAGATCAAGGCGCCAAGCGCGGCATGGCTTCAATCGCTTCGCCGGTTACGATTACCAAAAGCCGATCTCTCTTGCCGGCTTGCAGCCGGCTACCCACGGGATGTACCGCAACATTTACCGGCACGCAGACGGCGACTTTATCGTTCGCCAGGGGCGCATCTTTGAGGTTGAACGCAGCACGGATTCACGCAACTGGCGACTGACCGGCACCCATCAAAAAACCTATAAACAACCCATCGGCCTGGATGAGGCGGGCCATTGGGACACTTACTTCGGTGTCTACGGAGTGACCTTCGAGGGCGGCGGACTGGGAGGCGGAGGAGTACTCGGGCACCTGGCGGACGGACTGGACCCGCTCTGGCCGGCGGCCATTCGCGCACGTCTGCCTCGCTGGTGGGCCGATCATGCCTTTCGCCGCCACCACCAATTAACCGAAGCCGCCGATGACTTAGCCCCGAAATTCGACACCCAAGTCCCGCGAACCACTGCTCTGATCGAAGCGTACAACGCCAGTACCCAAGCTCATCGCCCGACGCTGATACCCGCGACAGAAGCCGCGTGTATCGGCGACATTGAATTGGCCAGCAGGCACTATCAGACGCTGGCTGAGCTCTCGCCCCTCACTCACGGCAACAAAAAACGCGTGCTGCGGGAGATGCAGAGCCATGACGCCTTGTTGATCGCTGACCGGTACAAGCAACGGGTGTACTTTGCCAACCATCGGACAAACCCGCTGATAGACAGTATCGACGCACTTGTCGAGCGCCTTGATGAACTGCCGGACAACGCGCTCAGTGAGCGTTTCCAGACGCTGCGAGACATCCGCAAGTTACGTGTGGACTTTGTCCGCGAGCTGGATCAAGTCGATGCTGCGATGCGCAATCTCAACCTGTGGTATGAGCGCATATCGGTCAGCAGCCACAAGGCACAAATAAGCGCTGAAGTCATGATGCTGAACAGTCGGCTCAGCGAGATGAATCTGCTTTATTTGAGAACCGGGCATTTGCTGGAAATCGTCAAACGCTTTGATACGACCCAGGATGTTTCCTGGTTCTATCTGCAAGGTCAGGCCGAGAATCTAAGGGTCAAAGTCGATCGCGCCCTGTTCACCCAATACAGCCTGCCGGAAGTCACCGCCACCCGAGTTCAACGCAATCAGATCTTGCAAGAGTGCTTAGAGCTTTTTGGGCAGTTTCGCCGCGACATGAATGCCTGGACCGCGAGCTATCCGCAGCACTTCCACCTGGAGGCCGTCGCCCCACTGCTGGAGGGTATCGAGAAAATGGCCGAACGAGCGCGCAGGAACATTGATCAGCCGGCACCCTCTTCCCCCGGCGGGCAACGCAGTAAAAAGGTGTTCATCACCGAAGACGATCATTTGCTGATCGGGGTGGAGCACTGGGAGTCGACCACCCAGACGCACCGATACACGCTGACAGGACGGGGCGGACACGAGGAAATCTGGGAACTGGGCGCCAATGGCAAGTCTCGCCTGCTGAACCCGCCTAAACAGGCGTCTGGCGCTCCACAAAGAAACCTTCAGGCCTTGGTCGACGATGCCAATACCCGCCTGCGATCCCAGGAAACCTACAAGGCCAGGGTTCAAGCCTATGCGACTCAGGACATGCTTGGGGTCGATCTGGAGCACATGATGGTCAGCGAGGCCAGCGAGCTGAACCGTCGCGCCCTCACTATCGAAGAACTTGCCCCGCACAATTCCATCATTGAGCAACTGCGCGACAAGGCCACTGAACTCACGGCGACCGGTCGCCAAATGCGTACCCGCCAGTCGATACGTACGCAAAAACCTACCGATGGCATACTCGACGACCTGATCAGCCAAAACGCGGTGCAGGTCCGTAAAACGGCACCGATGAAAAATCTCGGCAAGCGCCCTGACGCAAGGATCGATTACTTGCAGGAGTACCAAGTGTGGGACCTGACGGCAACGCCGCCCAAGGTGCTGTGGTACGCCCACTTCCACTACAGCAAGCCCGCTCCGGCATTCGCCGAATTCGAGAAAGCCCACTTGAAACTGCCCGAGCACCGGTATTTGACCCACGCCGACAACGCGGCCCTTCCCTACGCCGATATCGGCAAAAAATCAGTGGCGCTGAAATACTTCGAGCCGCTGTAAAGCGTAAAACGGGAGCGGTTTGTCCGCTCCCGCTTTGGGCCTTTATGCCAACCGGCTGCGCAGCTGTCGTGCCGCCGCCACCATATTCACCAACGCCGCTTCGGTCTCCGGCCACGCTCGGGTTTTCAATCCGCAATCGGGGTTGACCCACAGGCGTTCGGCCGGAATCCGCTTCACGGCTTTGCTCATCAACTTGACCATCTCGGCCGTGTCCGGCACCCGTGGCGAGTGGATGTCGTAGACGCCCGGGCCGATGTCGTTCGGGTAGTCGAACACTTCGAAGGCTTCCATCAATTCCATGTCCGAACGCGAGGTTTCGATGGTGATCACATCGGCATCCATCGCCGCGATGGACTCGATCACATCGTTGAATTCGCTGTAGCACATGTGGGTGTGGATCTGGGTTTCGTCACGCACGCCGGATGCGCTCAAGCGGAAGGCATGCACCGCCCAATCGAGGTATTGCTGCCATTGCGCCCGGCGCAGCGGCAAGCCTTCGCGGAACGCGGCTTCGTCGATCTGCACGATCTTGATGCCGGCGTTTTCCAGGTCCACCACTTCGTCACGCAGGGCCAGCGCCAATTGTTGCGCCTGGACTTTGCGCGACACGTCTTCACGGGGGAACGACCACATCAGCATGGTCACGGGACCGGTGAGCATGCCTTTCATGACCTTGTTGGTCAGCCCCTGCGCATAGGTGATCCAGTCGACGGTCATGGCTTTCGGACGGCTGATGTCGCCGTAGATGATCGACGGTTTGACGCAACGCGAACCGTAGCTCTGCACCCAGCCGAAACGGGTGAACAGGTAGCCGTCCAGTTGCTCGGCAAAGTATTCGACCATGTCGTTGCGTTCGGCTTCGCCGTGGACCAGCACGTCCAGGCCCAGGCGCTCCTGGATTTGCACGGCGTGGCGGATTTCGCTGTGCATGGCGTCGGTGTAATCGTTGGCCGACAGCTTGCCTTGCTTGAACGCCTGGCGCGCCAGACGGATCGACCCGGTCTGCGGGAACGAGCCGATGGTGGTGGTCGGGAAGGCCGGTAATTTCAGGCAAGCGCGTTGCTGTTCGATGCGCTGGGCAAACGGCGAATGACGTTGGCTGTCCGCTGCACCGATGGCGTTGATGCGCGCCTGCACCGCGGTTTTATGGATACGCGGCGACTCGGCACGGCTGGCTTGAATCGCTCGGCTTTGGGCCAGTGCGGTGTGTACTTTGGGTGATTGCGGATCGTTAAGCGCATCGCGCAGCACGGCGATTTCGCCACACTTCTGCACGGCAAAGGCCAGCCAGCTTTTCAGTTCCGGGTCGAGTTTGTCTTCGCGTTCCAGATCCACCGGGCTGTGCAGCAATGAACAGGAACTGCTGACCCACAGGTTGTCGCCAAAACGCTCCTGAGCCGGTTGCAATTGCGCGAGCACGTGCTCAAGTTCACAGCGCCAGACGTTTCGACCGTTGACCAGTCCCACCGAGAGAATCTTGTAGGTCGGCAGGCGATCCAGCACCTGAGCGAGTTGATCCGGCGCGCGCACCGCGTCGATGTGCAGGCCGTGTACCGGCAAGCCGACGGCCAGGCCCAGGTTGTCTTCCAGACCGCTGAAGTAGGTCGCCACCAGTTTTTTCAGCGGCGAGTATTGAAGGATGTGATAAGCGCGCTCGAAGGCGTTTTTCCAGGCCTGCGGCAGGTCTAGGGTCAGGATCGGTTCGTCGATCTGCACCCATTCCACGCCTTGGGCAGCGAGGCGACCAAGGATTTCGTTGTACACCGGCAACAGGCGTTCGAGCAGGTCGAGTTTGTCAAAGTCTTTGCCTTTGGCTTTGCCCAGCCACAGGTAAGTCAGCGGGCCGATGATCACCGGTTTGACGTTGTGACCGAGAACCCTGGCCTCCTCCACTTCCTCGAATAGCTGTTCCCAGCTCAGCGTGAACGATTGATCTGCGGTGAATTCCGGGACCAGGTAATGGTAGTTGGTGTCGAACCACTTGGTCAGTTCCTGAGCGTATTGTTCGGAGCCATGTTCGCCGCCGCAGCAGCTCGCGGTGGCGCCTCGGGCCATGGCGAACAGGGTGTCCAGGGTCGGTTGGCCGCTGGCATCCCTGGCGTTGTCGAAACGCTCGGGGATCACGCCGAAAGTCAGGGAATGGGTCAACACCTGGTCGTACCAGGCGAAGTCGCCGACCGGCAGCAGGTCGATGCCGGCGTCTTTCTGCAGTTGCCAGTGGGTGGCGCGCAATTGGCGGCCGACACTGTTCAGCGCGTCCTGGTCGAGGTCGCCCTTCCAATAGGATTCGAGGGCTTTTTTCAGTTCGCGGTCCGCGCCGATGCGTGGGAAACCGAGTGTGTGAGCCAGCGCCATGGTGAATTCTCTCTATAAAGGATGCTGTAAAACATGGCGCTATTGTCGACAGCCAACCCAACATGAGACAAACTCAACCTTTTCGTGTTGATCACAAGTTTTACTCATGGAGCCATCCGGTGCTTGAAATCCGCCACCTCAAGACCTTGCACGCGTTGCGCGAAGCCGACAGCCTCGTCGATGCCGCTGACCGTTTGCACCTGACGCAATCGGCCCTGTCCCACCAGTTCAAGGAACTGGAGGAGCGCCTGGGCATGCCGCTGTTCGTGCGCAAGACCAAACCGGTGCGCTTCACCAGCGCCGGTTTGCGCCTGCTGCAACTGGCGGACGCCACCCTGCCGCTGCTGCGTGGCGCCGAGCGTGACATCGCACGTTTGGCCGGTGGGACAGCCGGGCGCTTGCACATGGCGATCGAGTGCCACAGTTGCTTCCAGTGGCTGATGCCGACCATCGACCAGTTCCGCGACGCGTGGCCGGAAGTCGAACTGGACCTGGCGTCGGGCTTCGCCTTTGCGCCGCTGCCCGCGCTGGCTCGCGGTGATCTGGACCTGGTGGTGACCTCCGACCCGCTGGACATCGCCGGCATCACCTATGTGCCGTTGTTCACTTATGAAGCCATGTTGGCGGTGGCTAACCAGCATCCCTTGGCGAGCAAGGCCTACATCGTGCCGGAAGATTTGCTCACGGAGACCTTGATCACCTACCCGGTGGAACGTGACCGGCTGGACATCTTCACCCGCTTCCTCGAACCGGCCGACATCGAACCGGCGCAGGTCCGTACCTCGGAACTGTCGGTGATGATGATGCAATTGGTGGCCAGCGGACGCGGCGTGTGCGGCATGCCGCATTGGGCGCTGCATGAATACAGTTCGCGGGGTTATGTGAAGGCCAAGCGGCTGGGTGAAAAGGGTTTGTTTGCGACGTTGTATGCAGGGATACGCGCGGACATGCTGGATGCGCCGTACATGCGCGATTTCTTGCTGACGGCGAAAGATACGTCGTTCTCGACACTCGATGGTGTCAGCGCCGTTCGTTAAACCAACACATTCCAACTGTGGGAACGAGCTTGCTCGCGATATCTATCCATCATTCAGCATCTATGTGGCTGACACCGCTATAGCGAGCAAGCTCGCTCACACAGGGATATCGGTGCGCTTCAGATCTCGCGCCACATGTGGATTTTGTCGAAGTAGTCCTCGCCCACCCGCACCGCCAGCGGTTCCAGACCGAACTGGATGAAGCCGCAGCGTTGATACAGGTTGAACGCCGCTTCATTACCGGCGGTGACGGTCAGTTGAATCACCTTGAGCGCCGGATGCTGCTGCGCCTCGGCCAATGCCGCCTGCACCAGTTGATACCCCAGCCCGCGCTGGCGGACCCTGCCGGACACGTACATGCCAAACAGCGTCGCCTTGTGCCGGGCTTTTTCCCGCGGTTCGAAGGCGAGACCAACAATGCCGGCCAACTTGCCGCCCTCAAACGCCCCGAACACCACATCCAGCTTGCCGGTCAACCGCCCTTCCCACCAGCTCAACGGCATCGCCGCGCGCTCGCGCACACTGGAGGTGAACGCTTGCGGATGCAGGTCATAGGCTTCGAGCATCAACTCTCGATAAGCCAGCGCATGACTGGCGTCCAGCCGTTCAATCCACATGGTCAAGCCGTCCTGCGTTGCTCAAGCATCAGCCGCACCGCCAGCGCTGCCAACACAAACCCCATGACATAACGCTGCAGCGCCAGCCAGGTCGGGTTCCTGACGAACCACGAGGCGATGCCCGCCGCGAACAGCGCAATCAGCAGGTTGACGCAAAAACTGACGCTGATCTGGGTCAGGCCGAGGATGATGCTTTGGCTGAACACCGAGCCGTGTTCAGGGTTGATGAATTGCGGAAACACCGACAGGTAGAACACCGCAATCTTCGGGTTCAGCGCGCTGGTGAGAAAGCCCATGGTGATCAGTTTGCGCGACGAATCCGGCGGCAACTGCTGTGGCTCGAACGGCGAACGGGCACCGGGTCTGACTGCCTGCCAGGCCAGCCACAGCAAGTACAACGCCCCTGCCCACTTCAACACCTCATAGGCCATTGGCACCGCCAGGAACACCGCGGTCAAACCGGCCGCCGCCGCGAACAGATGCACGAAGAACCCTGCTACGACGCCAAGCAAAGAGGTCACGCCCGCCTTGCGCCCCTGGCAGATCGAACGGGAGATCAGGTAGATCATGTTCGGTCCCGGCGTCAGCACCATCAGCAACGCGGCAGCGGCGAAAATCAACAAGTCTTGAAGCGGGATCATGGGCAATCCTTCGTCCGGAAATGATCAGGCAGGTTCGGTCAGCGATGCTCGATAAAACGGCAGGATCAGGTCCCGTGTCAATGGCGCCAGCGTGACATCACCGTCGGTGGCCGTGTCGATCCAGATCACTTCTTCGATCTCGGCAGCGGGGGTGACGTCCACATCAAGGGTCAGCAAAAACAGCTCGGCCTGTACGACAAACCCCGGTTCGTTGGCCGCCGGCGCCGAGAATTGCCCAAGGTAACCGGCGTGCGCGGGATCGATGATCAAACCCAACTCTTCTTCCAGCTCTCGGGCCAGGGCGTCAACCGGTTGTTCATGGGCTTCGATCTTGCCGCCCGGCTGCATGAAAGCTTGGGTGCCGCGCTTGCGCACCAGCAACGTACGGCCGTCGGGACCGATCAACAGGGCGGCGGCGATGCGGATGATGCGGGGCGAAACAGTGGATGCAGGAGTCATGGATCGGAATGGGCCTTGGGTAAAGGCTGAAAGGATCCCATGCTCACTGGGTACTCGTCATCCAACAGTCACTGCAAGACTGACACTCGAATCGCATGAAAAGGAGGATCTATCCACGTACTGGCTCGGAAATTTCCCACGCGGGGTTTTGGTAGCGTGTTCGGCAGCTATTCAGCCGTCATTTGCCTACCTCGCCTCGCAAGGAACCTGTTGCATGTCCGATATCTCGACGCTCAAAGAAAAGAACAATCTCAAGACATTTCACTTCATTCTGTTAACTGCATTGACGATGGGGCTCTATACCAATGTCTGGTTGTACAAAACCGCTGTCGCGGTGGAAGACCTCACGGGTATCAAGACCCTGAGCACGAGATTCATGATTGGCTATCTGACCCTGTTTGGCTTCGGCAGTGTACTGAGCAACACGACTGATGCAGCCGACATGGCGGTAGGTTTCTTACTGGCGTTGGCGGCCTACCTGCTCTCCCTTGCATGGTGCTTTCGAGTACGAAGAGCGCTTAGGGCTTACGCGTTGACTGAACACAATTTCGAACTGCGCATGAATCGTATCTACTCTGTCCTGTTCACCTTTTACCACGTCAACTACTGCATCAACGCCCTCCCCCGGGACAAGCAAAAACACCACGATAAAAAACCACCGTTATCCCACTCCGTTCAAGCCTGAAACAAAAAAGGGCAGGTAACCGCGAAGGTTGCCTGCCCTGTTTGCTGCTGTAACCGACGATCCTGCGTTTCTTTTTGGGGGATTTACGTCGCTTCCTGGAAATCCATCTCCGGTGGCTGGCGACGGAAGCCGCTCGTCAGTACCGCCAGGTACACCACGCCAATCGCCAGCCAGCTAAGGCCCAGGTAAATCGCCAGGTGATCGAGGCTGACCATCAGCCACAAGTCCGCCACCAGACCGATGAACGGGAACACCAGGAACAGCACCAGTTCACGCAGGCCTTTCTTCCCGCCGCCGATCCAGTAGTGAAAGATCACCGACAGATTGACCAGGCTGAAGGCGAGGAACGCGCCGAAGTTAATGAACGAGGTCGAGGTGGTGACGTCCAGTTTCAGCGCCAGCAACGCGACGACGGCGCACAACAGGATGCTGTTGACCGGGGTGCCGAAGCGTTCGTGCAGGGTGCCGAAAAACGATTTCGGCAGCACACCATCGCGGCCCATGGCGAACAGCAGACGCGAACCGCTGGCCTGCGCGGACAGGCCCGAGGCGAACTGACCGACGATCAGGCCGATCAGGAAGATCGAGACGAACAGGTCGCCGCCGATGTTGCGGGCGATTTCATAGGCCGCCGAGTCGACGTTGTCGAACTGGAACGACGGGTGCGCGATCTGTACGAAGTACGAGACGCTGACGAAGATCAACCCGCCGATCAGGGTAATCAACATGATTGCCCGTGGGATGGTGCGGCGCGGATCGCGGGTTTCTTCGGTCAAGGTGCTGACCGCGTCGAACCCAAGGAACGAGTAACAGGCGATGGCCGCGCCGCTCATGATCAGCGGCATCTGCATGTCGCCGTTGAAGAACGGTTGGATCGACCACAACGGCGTGCTCGCGTCGCCGCCGACGTAGTGGATGCACAGCACGACGAAGGCGATCAGTACCAGCGCCTGCACCAGCATCAGCAAGGCGTTGATGCCGTTGGCCAGTTTCAGGCCGATGATGTTGATCGCGCTGGTGATGCCGATGAACGCCAGCACCCACAGCCATTGCGGCACGGCCGGGAACGCGGAGTTGAGGTAGGCGGCGCCGATCAGCCAGATCGCCATCGGCAGGAACAGGTAATCGAGCAGCACCGCCCATCCGGCGATGAAGCCGAGTTTCGGGCTGATGGCTTTACGCACGTAGCTGTAGGCCGAGCCTGCGACGGGGAACGCAGAGGCCATTCGGCCGTAGCTCATGGCGGTGAAAAACATCGCCACCAGTGCCGCGAGGTACGCGGCCGGCACCCTGCCGGCGGTGGATTGAGCGAGGATGCCAAAGGTGCCGAGCACAATGATCGGCGTCATGTAGGCAATGCCAAACAGCACCACCGAACCCAATGACAGGGTGCGTTGCAAACGAGCCATGAGCGACTACTCCGAATTTATTAGATTTATGGCAGAGCCGAGTTCGGCGCTAAGTTTCGGGGGTACTTTCTTGTTTTGGGTGATCGGTCAAACAGGTGTGTTGTCTGTCAGGGCCTCATCGCGAAGGAATCAGCAGCTCCCGAACCCCGCTTGCCTGCTCCACCATTTTCCCCGGCAATTTCAGCCGTTGATCATCCAGATACCGGTAGTCCTTGCGTGCTGCCTCCAACCGGTTGAAATCCAGCTCGACCGTGAATTGCCCTTCATCGCGCCCCGCTTCGAACAACAGCGTGCCCAACGGGTCCACCAGCGCACTGCCGCCCGCGAACATCAACCCGTCATCGCCCGGTTCCACTCGATTGACCATCAGCGCAAACGCCTGGTTTTCCTGGGCTCGGGCCATTATTGCGGTGCGGTGCGTCGGGCCGTAGGGGTCCATGTTGCCGTTGGTGACGATCAGCAATTCGGCGCCCAGTTGCGCCAGGGCGCGGGCGGTTTCCGGGAATTCGATGTCGTAGCAGATCAGCAAGCCGACCCGCACACCGTTCCACTCGCAGGTGACGTAACGGTCGCCGGGCTCGAACACGCCGCGATCCGAGGCCCACAAATGCGTCTTGCGGTATTTCAACGCGATGCCTTCGGGGGTGATCAGCAGCGTGGTGTTGTAGAAGCGGCCGTTGTCGTCCTCGGCCATGCCGATCACCACGGCGATGTTGCGCTCACGGGCGGCGGCGAGCACCGCGCTGACGGTCGGGCCGTCCAGTGGCTCGGCGGTTTGTGCCACGGTGTCGGCGGTCGGAAAGCCCATCAGGTGGGTTTCCGGGAAGACGATCAGTTGGGTGTCGGCGGCGCAGGCCGCAATCGCCGTCAGGGCGCGTTCGAGGTTGTACGCGGTGCCGTTGTCACGGCCCGCCAACTGGGCGAGTTCGACTTTCATCGGTATTCCTTGTTCTTGGGGAGGCCGGACCGCAGAAAGATTGCCCGGTCGGTTTCTGTGCGCCAGTATGCGCAGCAAGCCAGCGGCCGGGGAATCACGCCGCTGGGGTAACCCGATAGGGGTAGAGGCATGACGCTTTCGCTGGACGACATCGCTTGGCACCGATCGGTCGGGCAACTGATCGACGCACTGGACAAGCCCAATTTCTGGACGCAACTGGTGCGTCTGCTGGATCAGTACGTGACCTTCGACAGTTGGGTCGCCCTGCTTTTCAGCGCCGACCAGTACCCGCAAGTGTTCGCCGAATGCCCGGGCGAGGACGGCAGCCCGGATCAGCTGTTTCAGGATTACCTGCGCGGTTTGTACCTGCTCGACCCGTTCTACATCGCGTGCCGCGAACAGTCGCGCACCGGCCTCTATCGCCTGTCGGAAGTGGCGCCGGAGCACTTCGAGCTGACCGAGTATTACCAGCGCTACTTTCGTCTGAATGTGGTCGCCGATGAAATCCAGTTCAATTGCCAGCTCGAAGGCGACCGCACGTTGTGCCTGTCGCTGGGCAGCAAGCAGCGGTTCAGTGGCCAGCAGATTGCCTTGCTGTCGCTGATCCAACCGTGGGTGCTGGGCCTGTTGCGCCAGCGCCTGCCCTATGAAATCAACGAAGTCGTGGCCCTTGCGCCGTCGCCACCGCAACCCGACTGGCGCGTGCAGCTGGAAGCGTCGGTGCAGCAACTCAAAGGTGCGCAACTGACCGCTCGGGAACTGGATGTCGGGCGGTTGATGCTCAGCGGTTGCTCCAGTAAAGAAATCGCCCGCAAGCTGGAAATCTCCGTGGAAACTGTGAAAGTCCATAAGAAACACATGTACAGCAAGCTGGGGATCAAATCCCAGTCAGAGCTGTTTTCGATATTCCTACAGGCCCAAAATGCCTGACTGCCCAGCGGGATATTTTTCGCTTTTACTGTGGGAGCGAGCTTGCTCGCGATAGCGGCCATCCAGCCAACATTGATGTAGCAGACAGACTGCCATCGCGAGCAAGCTCGCTCCCAAAGTAATGTGTGTCAGGTATTCCACGGTGCTGAATACAACCGAGTCCGATCCCAAGGAAACCGTATGAGCCTGTCACTCCTGAGCCGCTACGCCTTCTTTGCCGCTTGCGTGATCTTCACCCTCGCCAGCCTGCCTTTCCTCGAATACGACTGGCTCTGGCCAATCACTGCCATCACCGGCGTACTCAGCCTGATCGGCCTGTTCGATCTGCTGCAAAGCCCGCACGCGGTGCGCCGTAATTACCCGATCCTCGGCAATATCCGCTATCTGGTTGAGGGGATTCGTCCGGAATTGCTCTCCAGATCACTAACCATACTAACAACCGCAATACCCCCGACTGACGGCCACATCGCTGCATAAACCACTTAGTACACATACTAACAAATAGTACTAAGCCGCCCGGCAAGCTAGTACGCTCAAATTCACGTGGGTACGCAAAAAAAACCCTCGGTCAGCTTTGACATCAACCTCCCCAGACACCCATTACGCAGTGCCCCAGGAATGCCACTGACTCCCGAGCCCGCTCTGCTGTGAAAAATGTTATTGCCCACAACTCAACACCTGCCCCAACCGCTAAACCCTGAGTGTGCAGTCGGATGTAACGGCCATTCGGCTAACGGCGTGTACTAGGCAGAGATCGGCCAGAATGAGGTAATCTCACACGTAGCCAAGGCCCCACCGCCTCCAAATCGCACGTTGTTTTCCGTGTTTGAGCCTAAGTGCTGATACCAAATGAATAAGGATAGTCATGAATATCTGCAAATGTTTTCAATGCAACACATGCGGCACAAAAATCGATTGCAGAATTGGCATGTCAAACAGAGACATTCAGCCATTCCAATTCGCTTGTCCACAATGTGAAGAACGCATTTCATTTGTTTTTGGCCAGTCCGATGGTGAATTGATGGGGGCCACAGAGGTGGAAGACTTTGAGGGGGCTTTCAATGGAGACAACCCATTCGTTGATCTACATTTGGATTTCCCCGCGTACTTCGGAACGTACGTAATGGGCCTGACAACCTTTCTCCGAGTTACACAAGAAATCGGCCATGGATCGTATCAGCACTTGAATCAACGCTTAAACATGCTGAACATCCTTTATCCGATGCAGAACGATTTGAGAAGTGTGATTACCCAGTACAAGCGCGGGGACATCGACAATTTCCAGAAGACGTGCTCAAAGATACCGGGAGTCAGTCTAACGTCGCGTAAAAAAGAAGACGTGGTAGCTGCACTGTATACAGCCACATCCGTGATGTCTTCTCCATTTACAATCCATGAGCATAATTCTGAAATAAGCTCGAAAGCATCCAACCTGATGATGTGGCTGCACCAACACCATAACGAAAAAACAGTTGCTTTCATTGACGAGATATTAGGCAACGGTTTTCTCAAAAACCTGCACCACGACTGCTTATCACTGTATCCAAAATTGGTTGCAATGGATTTGCCGTTTCGCTCAGCACTCTTTTACGATTACGCGAACACTGACGAACTTGGCAGAATTCCAGCTCGCATATCCACAGCGGATTTCGATGCTTGTAGCAATTACTATAAAGACTTGGCAGAAGTTTTTTCGCGGCAACTTACCTTCCTGGCAGGATTAAACAATCTAATCAAACGCGGCGACAGCAATCTATTTGATCCATCTCTGAAACTGACGAAAGCTCAGAAGGTACGACCTGAACTTGAGAACCTAAATTCTTTTGCAAACGTAGACCTTGGAAGCAAATTTTCCTTTATAGATGACTGTTTCTATCGAATTGACATGAATGCTATTGACAACAAGCTAAGAAACGGCATTGCGCACTACAAGTATGAATACAAGGAATCGACACAGTTAATAACCTATTATCCTGGAAAAGAAGGTATGAGTAGAGACAAGTACTACGAAATTTCTTTCATGGATTTTATAAGAAAATCACTCCTACTATTCAGGGAAATTCATGGCATCAATCACATAATGAAAGCAACTCTTTTCTATTGCGTATTGATTCTTAAGAAGGAAATCTAACATTACTCCTACCGCCCAGTCTATAGACACGACGAAAGGAAATTCCTACGTACAAAAAACAAGTGATAAGCTGTTATAATTTAAATAACGACTCACTAAAAACCAAAGCTTACAGAAGCACAATCTCATCGGAGCAGTAAATTGAGTAATGATTTAGGTGATCGTGGAGAGAACTTCGTCGGATTGTTGTTCAACAGAAGAATTGGAGGAAAAACGCGATTCAAACCCCATTTCCTGGGAGAAAAGGCGGAGCTTTTTGACTTTGTAGTAACGCTCCAGGACAAGAATAACAATGCGTTTGGCCCATTTTTTTTCGTACAGGTTAAGGCCTCAGCAACCGCTATGCCTGACAAATCGATAAGTGCAACATTCACGAAGGAAGAAGTTTTCAAGGCTCAAGAGCGTAAAGCTCCAGCATACCTAGTGGCTGTAGACCTTTCAGATGAAGACACAGAAGTGGCGTATTTCACGGCAGTCGAGAGCGATAGAGGCCCCGGATTCAAGACAGTTTCACGTGACCACTGCCTTAATGACCAAGTTACTCGAGTAAAGCTTTGGAATGAAGTACTTAATTTTTATAAAGAAAAAACTCATGAATTCAAATCGATATTCACTCAATAAAATAGAGAGAGACACATGAACTCCGATGGTGATGATTTCTGTAGATATGCCGTGGCACTCCCCCTTTCCAGAAACAAATACGTAATACATAAACAGGCCCGAATTGGTGATGAAATCGTCGACCTTCAGGTGGAAAAGTTTTCTAACGGTACATGGGAGCGCTTTCTCGTTGTTACTAAAGGAACAGAGGGTGTTCCGCGACAAGACAGGCAGTCCCGCATAGAGGTTGCGCGACTAGCCAAAAAGTTCAACATGAAAACCTATTTGGCTATAGTTAACCTCGATGGCGACACAATGGCCGTGGATAGCGCGCTAAGACAAAAAATGATTTACTCGCGAGAAGAGCTTTCGATCACCGAGCTAACGGTTGATGGCCCTGCTCCGCCTCTATGATCATCATAAACGCGACTGTGCCACGTGGAGTTTGCAAGGGACGTTAACGGAGAGTGACTATGAGTTGTCTCTGCCGAGCGGTGCCGACTGGGGACTGTGCAGCGTGTAGCTACTTGGACATGCCTACGCTGATGGCTCAGCTAATTCAGGAGCATGATGCCACGGTCGCCCTTGCATTCGGAGCATTGCCCTGCCAATAACGAAGCGGGGCCTAATGGTGAGGTTCGAACTGAGGGTTCCTGACCGCCCCAACGGGCACCACGTCTAGATGACAGCATGCCCATCTCATATCTGAAACCCGCTCAACGCCTAGACCACATGCCTATTGAATGACTGCTTGCGACGATCCGAGCGATGCTGCTTCCAGCATCTATTCACCGATAAAGCCATGTGCGCTATTTTTCCTCAGCGTTTCAAAATGCTTACAGGCCTTGCCTAACCCTCAATTTTCGCACGCAAAACTTACAGGCCCAAGAGCCGGTTATGCAAAACCGTTATAAGCCTATGTTTATCAAAGCCCCTTGTAGGTGCTTTCGATTACGCCTTCTCAGAGCTGATAGCCCGCCAGACCTTCGTCCAAAACCCCGCCTTAGCATTCTCCAATTCGCCATTCAAGCTTTTGATCTCATTGACCCTGCTCGAATATGCCGCCTTGTATTTCCCCAGCTCGACGTTCAGCTGTTCCACGGTTTGAGTCAGACCATCATTTGAAACCAACAAAGCCGCCATGTCCCTTGCCAGCAAACCTTTCGCCTCAGCAATACTGTCTCGCTGCTTGGAAACATCAGCAGCAAGCGATTCCGCCTCTTGGTACTTCCTGATAATTACCAGCATGTCCTGTCTGGTTTTCTCTGCCAGCTCCAATCGGTCCTTTTCAATTTGGCTAACATAATCCTGATGAAACCCAATACTCACTGGATTAGAGAGAACCTTGCAAAACAACTGATTGGAAGCGATATCGCTAATTTTCTGATAGCCCCGCTCGATACTTTCCTCAATGTTATTTTTATCAATATAGGTCTCAATATTAATGCTTTTGGCAATCTTGATTTCGATGATGGGAATACCATGGTCACGGAAATCGACAATCTTTTGCATGCTGCACGGGTTGGAGTAGCAGACCTCAATCGCCAGCTTCCCGCCCCACTTCTTGTGGAAGAGGTTGTCAGAGGTGAACTCTCCATACAGGTCAGGAACGTAGACATTTCCGTTCCCAAATCGCAGCCGGGCTTCCTCTGCTACAAGGCGTGTGAACGTGAATGGGACGACCTCATCACCAATCTTGAAATTGATCGTTTGAAGCTGTGAGAGGATGGCTACCAGATAGGCATGTGGGAGGGATTCTCCGTCGCTATCACCAGATCGAGCAGCCTGAGTATCGACGCTCTTGTAACGAAAGTATCCATTCTTGACGGCGACCATCTCACGGCGCTTCTCTACGCGAGAATGGGTACTGAAGAAGGTAAGCGCGCTGAATTGGTCAGGGCTCAGTCGGCGCATCTTGAGGACTTGCCAAATGAAGAACAGCTTGTACCGACCATCCTCCCGGTTGATGAAGCCGTCAGCCCTCTTCGCACACGCCCAAATCTTCATGCCTCTCCCTTACCATGAACCGCTCTAGTTCCGACCATACCAGTGCTCGACGAAGGTTTCAAAGCATGGCAGGCTCACAAAGCTCTCCTGCGAAGAGACGAGTACAGATACTTTATTAATGAGCCGCATCTACAAGCAGGCAATGCGCATTGCCTATCACAACATGGAGAAATTCAAACGTGAAACATGAGGAACTGAACTCAATCTTTGCCAAAATAGATGATTGCGACTTCGTTGGTGCCAAAGCCGAGCTTCAAGCGCTGGCACAGGAACTGGCACTCAGGGGAGACCTAGAATATTCTGATTTTCTTGCCGATTATGCTTATCGCGCATCAAGAAACTTTGCTAATACGCAACAAACGATGCCAAGATCTGAAATAGAAAATAAATTTGAGCTTCTCGATCAAGAATTTGATAATTTGATCGAAAAACAGAAAAGCATTCTTGTCGACGCCTATGAATACTTCAAAGAATACGAAAAAATAGCCACGACAACGCCTTCATACAGAACATCCTTTTTATGGTTCAACATACAGCGCGACGACAACTTCCCATTTATCGACGCGTTCATGAAGAACGAACCGCAAACCCATTTAACAGCCAGGAATGTTTCAACCGTTTTTATTAACCAGCTTAAATTTTACGCACGACTAGAGAAAGCCGGGACTACGAACTTGTTAAATCAAGGTCAAAGAATTACAAATATTGAAGCGGGTAAATTTTGGAGGTATGTGGAACTCCGAAAGATCTCTTTGGCGCAGAAAACTGCCCTCGAAGAAATTGATTTGATTTCTGAAAAGCTAAAAGGGCTAGAAGCCGAAGCAAATGAAATCCGCAGCCACTATTGTATAAACGATATTAGCTCTTCAGCGTTCAGGAATGATTTCACAGAATGTCTTGAAGCATTCAATAAGGCACGGGAAAAACAGCTCAAACCCACCGAGCAATGACAATATAAGATTCTGAAATATTGCCAGATAAATTCCTACGAAAGTCAGAACGTCGCCAACGATTTGCCCCTCATTGAGCGCGAATCAGTAGCTCAGCGGCATTGACGGACTCGATTCAGCGGCGCGGTTCAACGTCTAAAAACGTTGAAGGATTAATTCCGATGAGGCCCGTACTTCCCTTACGCATCGAGCCATCATTAGGCCATCCGTGTAGAATGAGCTGAAATAGCCTCTCGTGCATGTCGTGGATGTGACCGGAGGCCAACGCCCTTCCGTGATGGAATACGAGATGCAGCAAGCAAATTTTCAGGTTGACTCCCGACTCGCAACATTGCTCAGCCAAGACTACTCAACGACAGAAAAAGCTCTTAAAGAGCTGGTTGATAACGCATGGGATGCAGACGCTGAAGAGGTGGTGATAGAACTGCCTGAACCATTGACTGATAGCCCTATTGTTGTGCGCGACAACGGCAACGGCATGACGCGTCAGGAGCTTGAGTCTCACTATTTGAAAATCGCGTCTGATCGGCGCATGCGGAATGATGGACGCACATCAAAAAAGCGGCGCCCGATCAAAGGCAAGAAAGGGATCGGAAAATTCGCCGGGCTGATGTCTGCTTCGATGATGTGCCTCACAACCAAGGCTCGCGGCCATCAAATTTCGTTCACGCTCGGCATTCAGGATCTTGAGTCGGCGTCTGATATCGAGCACTTGACGTTGCCGCTAGAGGTGAGCGAGTGCAGCTCCGAGGACCACGGAACCTGCGTGAAACTGACGCATCTTCGCCAGGGACTTCGTTACCCAAGTGCTGACCGCCTGCGCCAAGAGCTGATCATGGAGTACGGTCGGCAAAAGGACTTCAAGATCATCATCAATGGAAAACCGCTGGGCATTGATGACCTTGAGGGCGAATTTACTGAGGTGCGGGGCACATTCCCCCATGCAGGAGATGTGATTCTTCGTTTTGCGATCAGCAAAAAGAAAAGTGGCCTGAGGCGCCCCGGTATTAATCTGATGGTGGAAGGAAAAGCGGTCGGCAAGCCTGGTTCTTTTGGCCTGGAGAATAACGATGAGATTCCTTCTCGCCTGTTAAAGAAGCTGTATGGCGAGGTCGAGGCCGACGGGCTGATCGATTATGTGACAGCGGGTTGGGATTCGGTAATCGAAAACAGTGAGGCCTACTTACAGATCGTCGCGTTCGTACAACAGAATTTGGTTGAGGCTTTCCGGGCCACGCATGGCATGGAAATGCGGATGGCGCACGCTCGCTTGCAAAAAGCAGTCTCCGGCCGGTTGGAAAAGCTGCCGCAGCACAAGCGCGAGTTCGCGGACCGAGCAATCAAAAAAGTTTTGAAGAAGTATTACGACGAACCTGCCCACAAGGTACAGGCGCTAGCATTTGTCGTTCTTGAAGCCGTGGAGCGTACAGAATACCGTTCTATCGTCGAGCATCTCGCTGAGGCAAATCGCGGTGATGTCGTGAACCTTGCTGATGCACTGGAGAATTTTGGTCTTGCAGACATGGCCGTTCTAGTCGATCAAGCCAAGGCCAGATTGCAGTTCCTGGACGACTTGGAACGCCTAGTCCGAAATGAAGCCTGCCTTGAGTCGACGGTACACAAAGCTATAGAAGTGAACCTGTGGATTTTGGGCGCTGCATTCACAATCTTCAGCTCCAATATCACTTTGAAACGGCAGATCGAGGAACTACTGGATCAAAAGTACTCTGGAGCACAAGGCACGACCCGTCCGGACTTATTGCTGAATGAAAACCTTATTGGGGAATTCTTGCTGATCGAGTTTAAGCGTCCTTCCCACCCTCTGAGCTATCTAGACTACCAGCAAGCAACTAGGTATCGGAATGAGCTTTCCGGATATACCGGTAAGCCAATAAAAATTCTTGTAATAGGAGGACGGATTGATGGCTTCCCCTCCCGAGAACTTGAACCCGGTGTCAGCTGCCTATTGTTTACAGACATTATTTCCACAGCACGTCGACAAATTGAATGGCAGCTTCAACGTGCACCGACCTTCCCTGGAGCGAAGCTGGCGTAGGTCGCCCACAGGGGGCTTGGTACATCTGGAACTCGACAGCTACGGAAGTGAGCTGTTGCCGCTTGCCCGGCAACAGCTATAGCTCCAGCGGACGCTTGCCTGACGGACGAACAGCAACTCAGGAGTGGAAATACGCTCTTCTTCGCTCAGGGTCTTGAAAGAAACTCTTTCTATCGACCAAAGGACTTGAGTGGCTTGATCAGTCTTCTAGGATGCTCTTCATCCTTCAGAGCATCGGTTTATGAAAGACTTTCCGAGCCCTGAAATGATCCCTCATGGCAAGATAGGAAATCGTCATCCCCGAACCTACCAATATCAACACGGAAAATAAAATCGAATCTGTTACCCGTATAATGCCCATGAATATTGGGCTCAAAAGAAGTGAAATTCCAAATCCGATCATCATAGCCTGAACCATAGGAAGTGCCTTACCTCTGGTAACAACCTCACCGTCATCCAATTGAGCTGAATATAGAATGTTGGCTCCTAACCAACGGCGCACTAGAGCTAACTTCACCTTTTTGCCGACTTTGAGAAATGACCTCATGAAGTCGTCACACACAACATCTTTGACGCGTGTTCCGTTCACCTTCACAAACGAAAGCACCCACTGATGATTGACGTATGAACCGACGCCAATCTCCTGAATAACGCCATCCAAAATTACAAGTGCCATAATTCATACCGCCTTCATTGAAGACATTAATTCGAAATTAAATACTTTTCGTGTAGATGACTTCACCGGTAGTGCCATCTCTTAGGTCTATACGGTGTGGGCCAATCAAGACATATCGCTGGGGGCCGAACTCACCGGCAAAGCGCTCCCGCTCTACCGAGCGAACGTAGCCATAGATATCGATTCTTATGGTGTCTCGCGACGCTTCGATTTTTCGGGCGAGAGTTTCATCGGCCACGTCTAACACTACGTTGGAACCACCTTGGAAGCCGATGTAATAGGGGATGGGGCCGGGATTGAGATAGCACCGAAGTGGATTCTGAGCCATTCTGCTTTGGCTTCGCTGTTCTTCGTCCGTGTATTCCAGTTTGTTTGAGAAAAGGCAGTTGTCGATATGGTAGCCCTTGGCTTGGTCGTCGTAACCGCTGAGCGAAATCGGCAGCCATTCGTCCGAACTCAATTTAACTAAATTATTGACCTTGGTCTTTTCAGCCTCCTTCGCCACCAGAGCGCTTAGTGCATTGGTTAGATCCTTCCGCTTGAAGCTATCCTTCTCCGACAGCCTCTCAGAGGCTAAGCGATAAAGCTCGGGGTTTGCCTTTCGTACGTTGTAAGCGTCAGCAATCGAGTCGGCAATGTCATCGGGTGCTTCAACCCAATCCCGTTTCGCGTTGTAAAGATTGAACGCGGTCATCGGCAGTCTGGCGTCCAGATAGGCGTTTGGCTCAGCTTTTCCGGGATCGGGAAAGCTCACGATGCGCGGGGCGTTCTCCTCTGCAATTTGCTGCATCACAGCCGCGTCAGCCGCCTTTGAATCCGCACCTGTCTTGCTCAATGCCGAGATCGAAGCAGGCTGTTTTTCGGTCTCCCCTGCTCCATCGCCACAACCGGCCAACAAGCTGAAGGGAATCGCGCACGCAAGGAAGAAGCGCAATGGCGACGATTTGTGCCAAACCACCATGAAATATGTCCCTATGAGATTTTTTGATTGGCGGCGCGCTGAAACGCCTGTGCCACCGATTTGCCATCTGCGCACAAAGTTACCAAATCGGTAGCATTTGAACAAATCTCAAATTGCACCATGACCCCACTGATTTACTAGAAGACGTCATGGTCCAGAGCACGCTATCCACACGACTCAAGCAGGCGCGACTGCGCGCCCGCCTTTCTCAGGAGGAACTGGGAATTCGGATTGGGCTGGAGCCTGCATCTGCGCGGACACGCATGAATCGGTATGAGGTCGGACGGCGTGTACCAGGTTTTGAGTTGATCCAACGTATAGCTGCGGAGTTGGGCCTGCCTGCGACTTTCTTCTATGCCGCGACAGATGATGAAGCTGAACTGTTGGCTCAGTACCATCAGTTCGACCAGGCAGATAAAGAGCGGGTGCTGACTTTCATCAAAACTATTGGCTAACAATCCTGTGTGGCATACCGACGTAATTATCCCCTGATGAAACCCTCATAAACGGCACAAAAACGTTTTCCATGCTGCCTCTGCCCGCCAATGACTGATCTTGGCAGGCGCGTCGCGCGCGACTCAGTTGCTACTGCCTGCGTCCCCTCGCTTACTGTCAGGATCAACTACGGTGGCTAGTTCTTTTGCTTTGGCTACAAGAAGCTTGATGTCCTCCTCGGTATTGCCTTCCACTTCTATATCTCCAACCTTCAAACGTAGCTTGCGTCCATTACGTCTGCTCACCCACGCGACAAGCGCAGCAGTGAGAAAAGGTGCGATAACTTGCGTCATTGGAATTAAGAACTCACCTGTGAGGCCACCTGTGGCTCCTACACTGTCAAAGACAGCAATGCGAGGACTGATGGCAATTCCCGAAGCATTCACGGCTTCTCTAAACTCGCGCAACTCGCCTTGATAATCCGCTCCGAAAGCAGCCGCATCATCTTGGGATCGTACTAAACGGATGGAAATATTCAGAGCTTCAGCCACAGCCAACTCCTTCTTTTCGTTCCTAGGGAGCGAAAGCCCACTTTTCTACGTACCCAGCCCCGCTTGCGGCCAAGGCTTGAGATAATGCTTAGCAAACTTTCTAGGCTGGTTCAACGCTTACGTAGGGTGGAAGCGGATTTACCTCGGAGCCAGACTCAGGCTCAATCCAGATTTGCCGCATGTGGGCACCGAAGCCATCGAAACGAAGGACAACTTCTCTTCCGTCACTGAAGACGAATCTGTACAGGCGACCCGGCATAAAACTGATCATATGATTTCCTTGTTCAAAGTCGCGGAAGCAGTATCACTTGGCTGCCTTGTCACCGATTTATAGAAGCCGGGACTAGGAGACAGTTGAGCGGCCCTAGGATCGTTTGATTTTCTGGATTAGTGCACCTGGTGCTGTCCAAGTCTGAATTTCGCTTGGTTCCCCGTGATCAATGCTGGAAATCAAATAGAGGATGTCCCCTAAAGCATCGTCCACCTTTAACCGCCCTTCGCTGACAGCTTTAAGTGCTTCCCTCAAAGCAGATTCCGTGTTCTCTAAAGTTTTGTCACCAAGCGCAGACTTGCGGAAAGTGTCCATATCGATATCTCTGGGCTGAGCGCGATCATCGGGCTCCTCTACGTCCTAGGCCCCGAATTTTTAGGGCTAGGGCTTGGCACAGCGGGCGGTATTTCTAGTTTACCGCTTCAGGTAAATGGCTTTATTCGCGCTATTGCGGCGCAGCCACACGGCGATACCCAAGCGTTCAACCTCTTTTCGGAAACTGCGTCCAAGCGATTTACGATCACCACCACTCAGACGATTCCAATCCTCAGACCCTAAAACGTCGTCGAGCGTAAATTCAGACATTTTTTCGATTGCGTCTACCCCACTTACTGCCACGTGAAGGAAGGCACCTAGCGATTTGCTTTCTAAATCTGGGTCATCGAGGGCTTCCCGCAAAATATCGTCGATAACAACCTCTACCGTTGAGCCATTCTTTGTAGCATGGGTGAGCAAGGCGGCGAGTAAATCCTCTTTGATCTGGATAATGCACTGCATTTTTGGGTATCCTCATCGAATTCATGTCTGAAATGAATATAAATGAGAATATAGATGAGTGCAACTCATTTTCAAAATGAATTGCTAATGATGAGACTGCTTCCAGCTTACCGCCTACCCAGGATGGTAACTACAAAGCAGCTTCAAATGCTCGACGATTCGTCGTCTGATCGGTGCTCAAAGGGCATGGGGCCGGCAGCGCGGTAAGCTGATGAGCAATCAACGCATCAACACATAACAAGGTGCAGGGTAGAAAATGGCCGAACTGCTAACGCATTTCTGCCTTCCCTTCTCTAGCAGAAAGGCTGCCCGCACCGCATCACTGATGTTCGTTATTTCGAGACGCCAATCTCCCCCGGATCATTCTGCGTGTAAATTCAAGCCGGCTCCTCAGAGAAAGCTGCAATGTCGACGAAATCAACGCAACCCAGTGAACCTGGCGTAAGAGATCAGCCCTCCTCCGACACCAAACTGATTCCCAGAAACGCACGTCATGCTGCGCGAGATCTAATGACACTGCTTGCTGAGACGCCAACTGAGTGCGTAGATATGCGGAGGGAGAAATTGCCATCTCTGGGCCGGGAAAATGACGTGAAATGGACATAGGGTCAGCGTAACCCTGTAACGTCCGATGGAGTCCTATTTGACTGTTACAACCGTCTCCCAGACCTCGCTGAGATTGATTTTTCTCCAAAACGAACCCTCCTACTCGATGAGGAATAAAAGGCTCGCTATGGTCACTACAACAGAGAGCGCCACAATGGAGGAATCAGTCGAAGCCTCCCTAAATACACTCGACATTGCATCTGGCCTAAACGTCGAGAAGCTTGCCCGCAACCAACTGACCTCCAGCTTCTACAGCGATCTCGCGACATCACTTGAGATATCCCAGAACAAGCTATTCGATTTGCTGGGAATGTCAGCCGGAACGAGACGCCGCTTGAAGAGGGCGAAAAAGTTCACGGTCATGGAGAACGACTACGCCTTGGCTCAAGGCCTAGTCATTCAAGAAGCACTGGCACTGTTTGAAAGGAACGCTACAGAGACCGTTGCCTGGCTGGTCGGCCCGAGCATTGCTCTGAACGGACACACCCCGGCGAGTCTGCTATCGACTCTTGTTGGCATAGACACAGTAAGAGCGCTGATTTGGAAGATCGAGCATGGCGTCTATCTATAGCTCATTGCGCAAAAAACCAGCATTGAGCCATGAGAATCATTTTACCCTGAGGTCTCGCTCCAATGAATTCTTCGCCAGAGGAACCGCTCTTAACGTCTGACGCATAACGTGCGCTTCAGAATCTGCAAGCAGACCTTTCAACATTTCTTTTGTTTCCTGGGTTTTAATTTCGATGTCGACATCTGGGAAAACCTTATCCGGATACGCCCGGATGATCATCTCCACACCCGCCCTCCTCGCGGCCTCAATGAACCCATCAAGATCGTCCTGACACTCTGCGCGGCATGAAAAAATGGTCACGCAAGTCTCCGGTATTGGTATGTGTTTTTTTGGAATGGGCTCATCCCTGCCGTTATGACACAACTGGGCTCTGCCCGTGATTCACCAGCTCACGACTACGAGCCAAATATTCCTTCATTAGCTGCATGATTCATCTGCTGTCGCGCGGGTCGTTCACGTGTTCATAGCCTTCGAAAGTCAGGTCTTCCCTGATTTTTGCCAGCAGACTATCTAGATCCATTTCTGGATTTTTTTGCAGATAGCACTCCACCACGAGGCTCGCGGGATGCACGTGCATCACCGCAGCGAGATCTTCGATCTTGCCCAGGCCCGGACACCTCCTTCCTTGCTCCAAGTGCGTCATGTAGGCCCTGGAAGTGGTAGCGAAAAATCGTTGCTGCGGAAGGTTTCTGAGCAGCCGCATGCCCTTGAGCGCCGCTGCAAAAGCAACGTTGAGATCCATCGATCACCTCTTGCAAAGGTGAGGATAGAGCCATAAACTTCGATTTTTAGCGCCCTACAATTGTAGGGTTTCGATCAATTCCCCACGAATATTAAGCGGAAAACATTCAAGGCTTCGACAGCCGAGATCATCTGGCCTTCCAGCGGAATGCGTTCTGAGGTGATGACCTACGTCGTAGGCGCACGGACTCAAGAGATTGGTGATGACTGAATATTCCTGCATGAGGAGGCACCTATGAGCCCAGAATACGAGGCGATGCTGTGTAAACCCAATCTGTCCCTATTTCCAAACGCCAGACTGGTCGATGGACAGTATTTTTGGGGATTCGGATGTCAGGATGGGTGGTATGACCTTCTCAACAACGCCCTCTCCCTCGTTTATGCCAGATGCGAAATAGCACCTGGATGCGAACAGGTCATCGTGGAAGAGGTGAAGGAAAAGTTTGGCGTTCTCAGAATCCAGTATCGCGGTGGTGATGACTTCGTCACAGGCGTCTTCAATTTCGCTGAAGCGATGTCCGTCAGCATTTGCGCCATTTGCGGTACTCGGGTCGGTAATAGACGCATGCATTACCATCACCCACGCTGCGATCTGCATTACGACGACTGATCATGAAACTAGTTATGTGCAATCAACTCGACCTTTTGGATGCGTTACACAAACGTCTCTATGAAGGCCACCACCTAATCGATCTCGAATCGGTCAGGAGTTATGTTTCATCCCCACGATTAATGGATGTACGCGCAAGAAACTTTCCCACTGAAAGGCTCATACCGGTAGGCGACACGTTCCTAGACCATAGAACTATGCTCGCCGATGGCCCTCAGAAGACTTTTGGGATTTCATTAATCGATTGGATGGATGTGCGAGAAAGCGCGGATTTGATGGATGATGATAGCCATTCCGATGGCAATGCGATCAATGTGCAGGTGTGGCCTTTTGATCCCTCACTCCTAAGTGAACAACAAGCACGTTTAGCCATTGCTCTTTCGTACACGAGACTGGAGCTTTATGCAGAGCCTCGTATTATTGGGGCTTTAAATGATATTTTAGAAAGCATCGGTTTTTTTATAGATCCTGAGCGCTACTGATGCTGGTGCGCCCCGTTACACCCACGACATGAATTGTGGATGGCAATAAAATTTGTCAGTCTTCTAATTTGAACTATGAGCGCATTCTGCGAACAGGGCCAGGGGGCGGTACTCTGGGCAAGAGGTTTGCTCACTATGAGTCTTTGAGCCAAGGAACTGAAGTGCTTAGGGCTGCGAAACCCAAAAGACGTTACGCTTGTTAGGAACACGCGTACGTCCGTCGCTCTGTAATCGGTAATCGGGGCATATCCAGGGTAGCGTGAGTGCAACCGGCCTTTTGCTGGACACATTCTGGCGAAGCCAGCTAAACCATAGGGGGCTAAGACTTTTATGATTCGAGCGGGATGAGGCATTTGGTAAAAAATGATCTAATTGACCACTTACAATCACGCTGAAATTTGACAGGTTAATTCATTTAAGAAAAATCGAACCACCTCACCTAGCTATTGAGCGCGAACCTCTATCACTATTTATCCTTGCGAACCGTCACCTCACTAGGTGAAGAAACAGCTGGAATTGTTGCATCATCAGAGCTTACCCGGTCAGATATTGATACACTGAATACCTGCTCAATAACCTGCCTCGGACCTTGATTTAAGCTCCAAGTAAAAATCACGAGCAACCCGAGCAACATCACAAAAATCACAGATGCCAAAACACCTTGAGACACGCCTATCCAATAGTTAGGCTTGTAGCTCTTAATCTCACTAGTAGCGTGTTCCTTATAATATTTCTCCAACTCTTCAGCTCTCGTCTCCAACGATATTGTCAAAAAATCTTGAGCTAACTTGTCTGCTTGGTTGCGATAAGCTTGGAGCTGGAACTGAGAGTTGCTGACATCATGAAACTGTGACAAGTCACCATCACTAGGGTCACAACCGTTCTTTTCCTTTAAGCTCTGAACATACTCGATTTTTTGCCGCTTATAGAGGGAATAGGCAATAATTCCGAGAATATCATTTTCATTTTCTACTAATTTAGTATAAATGTAATTGTAATTACCATCAGCCATCTAATTATCACGCCTTCTTTAAACGCAAAGACGCCGCCTTGAATGCCGACCTGATGTCCTCTGTGCTTTGACGAGAGCTATAAATTATATCGCTTACTTCTCTTGGCAACTTGGCGCCAGAATCGGTTTTACGATTAGATAGCTTCAAGTTTGCTTCAGACACCAGGTTTTTGGAGAAGAAAATTTTGAAACTCATGGAATAGCCCCTCTAAAGTCTCTGCACAACCATTATCATACCACACCATTGAGGCGCAAGCCATTTTATCGTCATCGCCTTAGACCTGTGACGCAAGGGCACATTCAAAGGCCACCTGCTCAATCTGGCGCATTGAATCCAGCCCCCTTGGACACCTTCGGCGAAGCCGACACCGGCATCAACATCGACTTCAAACCTTACAATGCTAACGTTCACCTTGAAACCCCAGCTATCTAAAGCGGGGGCTTTTAAAAGGTCACTTCCCTTTCTTGTGCTTATGAACATCTAAGTCGGGATGTTTAGATTTGTTCTCGGGAGTAACACTTCGGCGCTGATCTGTTTTTCCAGTCGATTCAGCTTTCGGCTTAGGCCCTGGCTTGATGCTCATATTACTATCTCCTTGATATGCTTTAATTTGTATAAACTACAACCCAGCAGTTATTGGTTTCACACGATACTACTGGTCACTGTAGCTTACATTTTCCACTCTTCCACACTCCGCCCGGTGCTCACGCACCTGGTGCAACTGAGAGACCCCCAGCAGCTCTACAAATGACATTCCGCCGACATGCACAGGGCGTCCGACTACACAGGATCAATGCACGACTGGCGTAGAACACCACGCGGCGAATTACCCCTGCTTCGCTCACTCATAGCTTTCCTACCAAGAGCTGAAAAAACTCGTCGGACAATCTACAAAGCTGTACGGATGATCAAATAATGCCATCTCACCCATTGACACTATTTTGCCACCACTTAAAAATGCAGATGCGAGGGAGCACTTAACGAAAAGGAATCAAAAATGGCTGCTGACTTCTACATAGCTGCAATACGCAAAGACAGAGCTTCAGGAAATATTCAACAATTAAAGGTAATAAAAGCTGGCACTACCACCAAGCTCATCACTGACAGAGAGTTTGTAGCCCGCATAATTTCATTGGGTCATACCACTTTCCAAACCATATATTGGGAAAATGAGAAATGGCGCGTCGGCGCAATGGTTCATGTGATCGATGAAGTATTCTTGGCGACAAATGCGAACACAAAGAAGGAAGACAACTTAGAAAGCCTTCCAGAATTCTAAAATAAAAAATTAAAAATCCTCCCAACCCTCCCTCTTGCCGTAATCAGATAAGCATCGACTGTAGCACTGTATCGCTCCGTTCTCGCAGAAAAATAAGGTTAATGCGCGCTCGAAAAACTATACAATCCGCTACTGAGACAACATCCAACAGCGACACTATTCCGCCTTCTTAAATCAGTGAGATTATATAATGCTAGAAAACCAAAATAGCTATGAAAACCAATTAGACTTAATTATTAAAACCCTCTCACTATCTGCCAAAATAGGATTACTAATTGGCGGGGGATGCATTGTTATTTATTCACTAATAAATGGCCACTACCCACAAGGCGTCTCGATAGGTGATGGATTGCTTTTTTTAATAGCCGCACTTTGCTTTGGTGGAATTTGCCTAATATTCACAGGACTTATAACAGCAACCGGCGTATTGTTATCACCAGTTTTAGTCCCAGCGCTAAGGCTCTACCTAAGAACGGCTGAAAAACTGAGCAAAGAAAAATCATCTCTGATATTTGAATATCAAAAAATCAATCTAGCAACAGTATTGTTCGGACTATCAGGAGCCATATTTATCTATGCATTATCTAGAAATAACCTAGTCGAACACATACCGCTTATGATCACACCACTATTCCAGTATATAATGTACTCCACCCTTCTCGACCACAACAAAAAAATAAAATCATCGCTGATCGACTCTAAAAAACCAAAAATAGAACACGGCCAAAAAGAGAGCCAAACAGTTGATATTGAATGGTTGAAAAAAACGAGAGCAATGATTATTGGAATTCTTATTGTTACACCACTATGTTTTGGGGGCATCACAACTGACTTACTACAAACTGCAATGACCACTGCAAACATCAGAATCGAAAAGGTCGTTATTCACGTAAAACCGCCTTACTCCAGCTTACTTCCTGGGCAAACTGACTCAAAATTAGAAAACTACAAGCGATTTGAAAACGCCACGATTATTTTCCGTGGAGTTGGAACCACGACACTTATTGAAATGCAATCGGAGGATAGGAGTACAAGATTGGAAGTCCCGAACGATTCAATCATTATCGAGAGAAACAAAAAAGCAAGCCAAAAATCGCCGAAAATAAATAATGACTTACTCAAACAAAGCTCTGGCCAGGACTCCTAGCTCAGACCTCAGACTCTTAATAGACTATTAACTTGCGATACGTCTTCAGTGCTGGAAAAAATCAGGGACACTTGCTACGACAAGAACTATCAGACCTGCTGCGATGTTCCGGCCCTATGATGGCCAACATACTTTTTCTCTTAGATGAAAAAGGAAGCGTTGAACGCTACTCTTCACACAGGAGTGGTACAAGCCCTTAGTATTAGCTGAGGCCGAATTCTGCCTACAACGAGTGAAAACATCAGACAATTCCTACAGACATCGCATCGACGATCACGGTAAGCTCGTTTCGCGTCTAAGCACTTTTAGCCTCCACACAGGGGCTTTGCTACTACTCTTCAAGGAAGATAAATGACTCCCTCCGCTCTTCAAGGAAGATAAATGACTCCCTCCGCTCGCTTGGGTGACAAGCATGTCTGCCCAATGCCAGGTCATGGCACTACTCCGATTGCCTCCGCCAGTGGCGACGTAAATATCAACTTTATGGGATCGGCTCGCGTTGGCGATACCTGTGGTTGTGGAGCCGTAATCACCACCGGTTTTCCCTCGATTCAAGTCAATGGCCGTCCCATGGCTCACTTAGGCAGCCCAACCAGCCACGGTGGAACGATCATTACGGGGTCAGGCGACGTCGGTGGTGGATTTGTTATGGGCGACGCCGGTGGTGCAACCATCATCAACTTCATGGTGCTCGGAGTGTTCCGGCCAGATGGCACTGTGGACGATGAGAAGATGGCGACCTTATTGGCTGACCCTAAGCTCAAGGAGAAAGCCTTAGCTGCGAACGCTTTGGTGGACCCGAAAGCAGTCTCTGCTGACTCGAAAGAGAAGACAGAGCCAGATAAAAAGCCCGCCATTTGCAATGATCCAGACATGATGGAAAAACCGGCAAGCTACATTGCTGACGAAATGAATCGCAACATTCACGATCCGGCAGTCATCAAGATGAAAGAGCTGCTGAGCTACGACGTTGCAGCAGAAACCCGCAAGCAAATGGACTTGCCTTGGTATGCACAGATTGGAACGACAAGCCCTCAAGCGATAGGAGCTGCAAATGGTGCGGCTGCTATGGCCATATGGACTGAGCGAGTTGGTCAAAACCGCCCCTGGGATCACAAACCCATCCTACTTAAACTCTTTGGTGGTGTTTGGTACAAACAAGGAGCTTACGATTATTTTTACGACATCTGGTCGAACGTCCATTACGGGTATGTGGGGATGGCTGGTGGTTTGTCCGAAAGCGCTCTTTCAGACGGTGCGGGCGTTGAACAATTTGCCTCAGATTTCATTCGAAAAGCGGAAGAAAAAATCGTAGAAGTCCTAACGCAACAGACACCTGAAAAACCACTTCCTGGCCCACACCGTTCCGGGAATGTTGAAGGAGCCCGCGCCTTTGACGATGCTCCCGACCGAATATCGATTCAGATAGGTGTGCAGCTTTTCAAGGAGCACCCGAATGGAGGTATCACAGCCAAAATGGTGATGGACAAAGTGTTAGCAGTGGCACCAACGGAATGGGGAGACGGCATACGTGAGCACAAATGTGAAAATAATTAGATTCCGGCGAATCCTTGCCGTGCTCTCCCTGATGATCTCTCCGCTTGCGTTCTGGTATGTCGCAACTCCCACTGTAACCGTTCACTATTCAAAGGACGCCACAGAGAATCTTGGAGTTGTTTGGAACACAGAAAACAGGATTTACAGAAGTGGTCGTGGTGGGCTGTACCCCGGCGAGACCTCGATGGACTTCGGCCACATATTTCCAGATGAAGGCTTTTTTATGGAGTTTTACTGGTGGGGGGAAAGGACTCGCAACCATTGCGTCAACATCACCCCAAAATGGTGGACAACGCATATCTACCTCGATGCGAACGGCGACATCGATAGAAGCCAAGAAAGCGGCACGGATACTGACCGCTTGAAGCCATGCATCACGGACAAGGCGAAACCCTGATTAGACCTTTCCAGAACCTGGCTCCCGCCGCTTTGGAATGATGCAGGCAGCGGGATCGTTTGTTTCTGGACTAGAAAAATAAGGTGATGGCCCGCCCGTACCTCCGGACTGTCCCCAGATTACGGCAGAGGCGAGCACCGCGAGGGATTATACCAGCAGTGTTTTCGGCGAAGTGAATCGGCCAAAGCTGTTAAACCCTTCAGAAAACTGGGATCTCATATGGAAGCACGAGACCTTGGACGTCCCCTGAGAATTCAAAGACAGGCCACGAAATTGCGCATATGAAGGGATCTGCTAGCGTCAAATGACTCATCGTCGGCAGGGAGTATCTTATGGACGCGCAGGGACAGGTTCGTACGTGGCTGCTTGAGCAAGCGGACTGGCTTCAGGAGGCTGCTGACAGGCTACTGAAGCATGGAAATCTCACGCAGAATGACATTTCACAGATTGCATCCCTGCTAAAAACACCAGCAGGCCAAGCGATCTCCAAACACCGGACTTTTGATGAGCTAACACATGCCCCTGCTGGCTCAGTACTCCGCTTGCAAAGCATTGCAGACGTCACGGGCATCGAGAGCCTTGGACCTAGAGCACCGCTAGACTTCGGCACCGGCAATTTGACTGTTATCTACGGCCATAATGGGTCCGGAAAATCCTGTTACACAAGGATTCTCAAAAAAGCGACAGGCAAGACTCGCGCTGGCGATCTCAAGCCGAACGTTTTCCAGGCGGCGCCAGCCTCCAGCAAATGCACTCTCAACTTTGAACTAGACCAGTCATCCGAAAGCGTCGAATGGCACATCACTGACGCCGCAATCGAACAACTACGCGATATAGATATATTCGACAGTGATGAAGCTCTTCATTATCTCAAAAGCGAAAGCGCAGCAACGTACAGCCCACCAATTATGGGTCTGTTTGAAAAACTGGCTGCGGCCACTGACTTGGTCAAGGACGCTTTGCAGGCAGAGCAAGACCAGCTCCTGAGCAAGCTTCCGATCATTCCTGCCGCCTACCAAAGTACGGCTGCCGGGAAAGACTATCAGCGCCTTAGCTCATTGACGCCATCAGCTGTCGAACAGCTTTTGCGATGGACTCCTGAAAACCTAGGGAGCTTGGAGGCGCTCAATGAACGACTGAAGACAAATGATCCGGCATCACTTGCGAAGCAAAAGCGCGACACCTGCACACAGGTGACCAATATAGTCAGAGGCATCAAAACAGCCGTAGCGGCGTTTAGTGCCGAACAGATTCAAGTCATTCGGAAACAACGGACAGAAGCGTCCGACAAGCGACGTATTGCGATTGAGGGCGCTAAAGCCAAATCAGCAGTATTGGAAGGTGTCGGCACACCTACATGGAAAGCGATGTGGGAAGCAGCCCGCGCATACTCTCTGATCCCCTACCCCGACCGACCTTACCCAGTGACCCAAGACGGGCGCTGCGTCCTCTGCCATCAAGAATTATCGCCTGAAGCCCAAGACCGACTTAATGATTTCGAGCAGTTTGTACTAAGCAAGCTGGAAACAGATGCAAAGACATCTGAGCGAGCGTACGACGAAAGTATCCGAACGCTCCCAGTCGGCCTCACGCAGGCCGAAGTACAAACGCAGTGTACTGCGGCAGCTTTGACTACGCCTGAGTGGATGGCAGCCCTATGGGGATTTTGGATGAATGTGGGGGCTGTGAGGAAAGCATTGCTTGATCATGAGCAGACCGGCATGGCCGGGGCTGTCCCCGAGATGGCTGCGAACCTAGGGGTACTCGAACAATTTGCGCAGCAGTTGACCTCTGAAGCGGTTCAGTTCGATCAAGATTCACTTCAGTTTGATAGACCAAAGGCTGTTGCGGAGAAAGCGGCGCTTGAAGCCAACCAATGGGTTTCACAGCAAAGTGAAGCTGTTAGGAAAGAGCAGCAGAGGCTCATGGATCATAAAGTCCTCGACAAGCTGAAGAGTGCTGCAAGCTCTCGTCGTATCTCCACTAAAGCGACAGAGATTTCTGAAAGCGTGGTCACAGAGTTATACGTCAAGCGATTCAACGATGAACTACGTGCGCTTGGCGCCACGCGGATTCAGGTTGAATTAACAAAGACCAGAACCACTAGAGGAAAGGTACTTCATCAACTTAAGCTCAAATCACTAAAAAACGGGGATCACTCTCCTGACAAAGTTTTGAGCGAAGGTGAACGTCGGATCATATCTCTGGCGGCTTTTTTGGCGGATGTTACCGACAAGCCAGGGGTCGCACCGTTCATTTTCGACGACCCCATCTCTTCCCTAGATCACGACTTCGAATGGAGGGTCGCATGCCGTCTAGCTGAGCTGGCTAAGGAACGCCAGGTTCTCATCTTCACCCATAGACTATCGTTTTATGGGGCGATGGATGATGTTGCTAAGAAAATCGGCGAATCGTGGAAGAAGGCTAACTTCCAGCAAATGTGCATCGAGTCTTTTGGCGGAGCTTCGGGCCATCCAGCTGACCAAGCGGTATGGAACAGCTCAACCAAAACCGCGAACAACATTCTGCTGGAACGGCTGAGAGACGCAAAGAAAGCCGGCGAAGCTGCGGGGCCAGCGGCTTACAATGCATTAGCTCAGGGCATCTGTAGTGATTTCAGAAAGCTGATTGAAAGATCGGTTGAGGATGACCTCTTGTACAAAATTGTCGTGCGACATCGGCGCGGCATCTCCACCGATGGTCGGCTTCCCGCTCTGCTCGGAATAACCCGTGAGGATCTTCAGCGGATTGACGAGTTGATGACCAAATTCAGCTGCTTTGAACATAGCCAGTCCGATGAGGTGCCCGTCCAGGTGCCAGAGGAGGCAGAACTGAAAGCTGACATTGAGTCGCTCAAACAGTGGCGAGATGATCTAGAGGCGCGGAGGAAAAAAGCAGCGTAGAACATAGGTGTCGGCGCGCCGCATCCCAGAATTAAATGTGGTAAGGATGCGGCGGAGCAAGGTTCACATACTGACTTAATCAAGGTTCTCGTAATGTTTTGGGAGAGCCAACACAGTATGCATCCGGCTGAGCAAACTGGCGCCACAAGCGATTTATACTGAAAGAAAACATTGATCGAAAGATACAAATCGACAATGAACTACTCCATACAAATAACACCGGCACGCATTACTTTGTCAATTTAAGGAAAAGAATTGCAAGAAATCAACCCTAGCACAGTTCGCTTCATTAAACTCGGTGAGGGTGGTAAATGGGAGGCTTCCTGCATCGAGCATGGCACAATAAGGCTTGGCTACCGCAGCCCACACCATCAAGACGCACTGGATGGAAACTGGGAGATACTCAGAGATTACTGGTTTAAGGAAAGAAAAGGAAAGCAAGCTTCGACCTCTAACTCCGTCAAGCAAATCCGGGATTTCTATGAGCTTGACGAGAGTTGCCTATGGATAACATTTTATAAAAAAAGACTCTATTGGTGTCACGCCCATAAAACAGTCGCTGAAATCGAAGACAAAAGCCGCATACGTGATGTAATCGGACAGTGGTCGTCTGTTGATATTCATGGCAATCCCCTCAGGGTTGAGAATATTGATGGCAGAGTGACAAAGGTTCAGGGCTATCGCGGAACAATTTGTTCTGTGGAGATGCAAGACTATCTGATAAAAAAGATAAACGGCCACACAATAGAACAAGTTAATAATGCAAAAGAAACTTTGCAAAAACTCATATATGAAGTTGAAGAGCTTATCAGGGGGCTCTGGTGGCATGACTTCGAATTGTTAATTGATTTAATTTTCTCAAAGTCAGGCTGGCAAAGATTCTCAGTCCTTGGAAAAACTGAGAAAGACATTGATCTTGATGTTTATTCGCCCTCGACTCAAAAACGGGCCTTCGTCCAGATAAAGTCTTCAACTTCAAAATCTGACTTTGAACTCTATCTTAACTCATTTAACGAATATGACCAGTTCGACGAAATGTACTTCATTTATCATACCTGCGCAGATGACTTAAGTGCCCTCGTGACAGAGCATAAAAACATTCATATTTGGAATCTATTCCGAATCGCAGAACTGGTAGTCAATTCAGGGCTGGCCGAGTGGTTAATTAACAAAAGGGCATAAGAACCATCCGCTGGGATCATCCCGCCTAAGCGGGTATTGACCGAGGCTTGCGCCCCGAATGAGCCCAGCATATCTAGGCGGGTTGCCTCCACTCGTCAGGGGTATCACTCAATCTCAGCAAGCACCTTCTTGATCGCATTAACGTAACCGTGTTTGTAGAGCGGATCAAACTCACCTCTCACTTGGCCTGCTTTACCCATAAGCAGCGATTCAACCATCCTGCATCATTTTCCCTTGCACGAAATCAACTGGCCCGCTGCACCAAAGGCTCTTCGCACTATGGCTGACCACGACGACGCAGGTACTCCGTCAGCCTGCGGTATTCTGGACGCTCAGTAAGGTCGATCTGGGCATGTGCAATCGATTCAAGACAAGAGCGCAGCTCAGAAGGCGGCCAAGTCTGCTCGCCAACTACCGCAGCCAGCAGGCGCAACGCTGATTCAGGGAAAACCATGCACATGCCTGACTCATCAAGCAGGTGGATGACATAGTGCAAATGCTCGATGGGCACTAGCCAGTCGTGAACTGCATTCAGGATGTCCGGGAATGTTCTTCCGCCCGCAATGGACATCCGGATCAATGACTCAGCGATATTGGATGTCACTAGGTCCCTGGATTTTGGCCAGATATGTTGCCAAAAGGGCAGTACCCGATTCTGCCAATATTCCTCCCGCTGTTCCCCAGCCCCTTCCAGCGCTTGTGATAAAGCTTGAGCCGACTCTTGTAACGCTTTCAGTGGAAACGTCGCAAAGGCATCACGGAATTCCTCCGTGGTATACCCCTCAAGTGGACCTAAGGCTGCATAAGTGAAAATCGCCGCGAACTGCTCCCCGTGCTCACCCAGATCCGCATAATGGCTTGCGGTATCGAGAAACTCGACTTTGAAGGCCAACAGGAGTGGACGGTACAGGCGGGGCGACCACAAGAAGCCTTCCCAGGCCCTTCTAGCTTCAGCAGGATTGCGAGCCCAGCTGAAATGAGGAAGCAGATTTACGCTTGTCCATACCTCATCCACCCGGAACAGAGCAATAAGTCTGGAAGCAAGCAGAACCCTGCCATGGCGGTATCGTTCCACGTGCGGGTGGCACAGCTCGGTGAAAATCTGCCCCATCCACTCTGGCAGACTATCACCGTCGTTGAGGCCTGATCTCTGCCAAATATTCAACAGAGACTGGGTAACGTGCCCAATGGGGTGATTGATGGCTTCAGTGACTGGCTGATTTATCGGTTCGCCATTACTGGTCATCCCCGTATCCGCTTCCAGGGGCAGATGCATCACCCTTCGGATAAGCCCCAAAAACATATCCATATCTTGAAGTTCTGATTTGGATACCTCATCGAGCCATCGAGTTACATAATGAATTATCTGCTCAAGTTCACGATCTGGCATCCTATTGATCCACGGAGCAACATAACGCCATGATTTTCGAGCAATGCCAGATTCGCTCCATGCTTGGAAAGCGTCCCTCCAGCGACCCAAGAGCCATTGGCCCTCATCCGCTAGGTCACCCAAAGCATACAAGCTGTTGAGAAGGTGCTTTCGGCACACATCTCTCCAGGTGTCTTCATCGAAGTACTCATCAGCTGCCGGGACATTTCGAAGCCATTGGACCAGTGCCTCACGCTTGTAAGGTGCAGGCCTGACAACACGCTGCTGCTGATAATCAGGGTCTCCGGTCCCACTCATCCAATGAGAAAATTCGTCGCTCTCATTGTCTGCCAAGCGTAGATGTGGGTAGGCTGCGGACAGCGCATCAAGTCTTTGCTGTGCCTGATCACCCAGTATAAGCCCGCCGTACTGAAGCTTCGCCAAGGCCCTCCAAACCGCCCGGTCTACATGTTCCTGATAGCGATCATCCGTAATGTCCTCCACGAAATTTGCTCTGGGAGGCCCGGCCATAATCTCCGCCTCTAACCTTTCTTGAGCGGCAAGGGGCAGCATGCGCCCTTGCAACACAAGCAGGCGATAGACCTCGCGCTTAGTGGAGGTGGACCACAACCAATGACCATTCTCGACAAGTAGCCATTCAGCCCACTCATCAGCAGAAATGGCACCATCCTGACTGGCTGCAAAGAACGCCAAGCGTTTGAAGGTTGGATATGGAATCTCAAACCACCTGTGCGCGATCTTCGCCGCAACCTCAGGGTGTTCTTCGAAATTAGTCAGCCACGAATCCCTTAGCAACTCAACGAGCACGACCCACTCGCGGAAGCCACGATTCTGCCAGTGAGGACTAACAGACGGCAGATCCCAATACGAACGATCCTCGAAGGAATTGGCGCTTCCCAGTTCTTGCAAAAGATCCAACGCATCACGAACCAATGCCTGGAGATCCTCCAGTAGCAAGGGCAAGACCGGTGCCCACTCCGAACGAGACGACTCGGAGAGCGTGGATCGTACATGGTCGGAGACTAAAACCAACTCCCAGTTCACCAGATCGCGCAGGTGTTTTGCTGAGACATCCTGGTCTTCTGAAAATCGAAACGGCCGGGAGATCGACACCACAGGCGAAAGCAACTCCCTGAGTTGCAGTCGAAGACTGGCAGTCAGACCATCTCGCTTCAACCGCTCCAACCAGCTATAGAGGTCTAGGTCTCTCCAAGGCGACTTGATCCGCTCAGCCAGGAACAGTCCCCACAGCTTGCGCATGTGAGGCCCAGGTATCGCGTTAGGTGAGCTTTTGCGAAGCGCATCCAGCTCAGAGGTGTTTCCTTCGCTTTGAAGCTTGGCAATGCGCCCCAGTTGATCCTGAATAAGAAATGCAAGCCGCTCGTGGATACATCCGCCCCGCGTAGTAAGCCAAAGTAGAAGGTCTGGATCGTCGAGATGCCGAACAAGCCACCGAGCGATCTGGAACATCACATTATCCCAGTGACCCGTGCGCCCGCTTCCCAGCGTCATCGGCGCTGCCAAGTGGTAAGGCGAAGGTCTTTGAACCAGACTGAAGCTGAGCTTAGGATCAGGTTCAGCGTGAGCAGGAACACCAAAGCGCGCGAGATCCGAGTAGCAGTACCGGGGGTCACTAAAGGCGCCAAGCAGCCACTCCAAGGGCGGAGCAGGGTTGAAATCTGCAAACCGGCGCGCTGGTAGCCCTGACTTGTCAGAAAGCGCCCACAGCAGACGCCCCACGAAATCATCTTGCCGGGTGCTTGCCGAAGGCCTGGAGAGAGCGTGAGTGGTCACGATCCGCTCCTTACCCGTCGTTCCGTCACTGTATGTCTCTGCCCAAGCTTTCAGAGTTTGGTGCAATCCCCTATGTGAGTTTGCCCCAGGCTGAGTGTTGTAAAGGATGGGGGAGACCCCTTTTGCCTTCCACTCAGCGGTCTTAAGGCTTTCCTCTCCTGGCGTACAAGATCCAAATGCCCATGCCTGAGGTGTAATCTCCCCCAGCATTCTGTCAGCAGCCAAAGCGTCCATCATGTAGCGCAGAACTGGGTCGCTGACACTGTACCCGACGAAGCAAACAACGTAGTTGCGGAACAATTCGCTTACGAATCGGGCAGCCCAACGCTCAGTCAGGTAAGCAAGTCCAAAGTCACCGCTGGTAATAACCAGTCGATTGAGTTCGGAAATGTTAGGTTTATCCGGCAGTAGGCCGTGCAGATAAACGACCCCATCCCATCGACTTTTTTTGGGAAGAGGAAGCATTGGGGCTGAGTAAGAATTGAAACGCTGTTTTGTGCGTCGACCTGCGGCATCGAACACTCGGTCGAAGTTTGTGGTTACAAGACGCACTTCACCGGTCCGGCACTTTCCCAGCCTCAGCAATGCTGCGTGCGTATCTGTCGCGCCTTTGAGTCGGATGTTGGGCTTGAGAGCCCGCACCAAAGCCTCTCGAACAGCAGCGCGCCCGTTCGGCAAGCGACGCTCAAGTAGATCCAACGTGGCATCGAACTGATAGTTATCAAAAGCTTTCTGCTCGGCGCTATCGAAGGTGGTCGACGCCTCCTTGTAGATGAGCTGCACCAAACCTTTGAAATCCAGGAGCCCAGCCGGATAAGAAATACCGGCCCCACAAAAGAAGATGACCCTGCCTTCTTCATGGGCTTGGAGCAGCTCATCTGGAATATCTGGACCGTTCGTTACAAATTGCATCCCTGCCCCACCCCATGCTTAATGGCTAAAAGCCACCTTTTGGATCGTTGTGTACCATGGGTGAAGCCTTTGCGCCATCAATACTCAGCGACCGGTGACATTACGCCTTTGTGATAGCTTGACCTGACATGAGCAAGGCGCCACCTGGCCCCTTCCACCCAGCAGCTACAGCAGCGCAAGCGCTGAAGGTTCCATGGTGTACATCCTCTGCCAAAGCATGGAGAGCCTGTAGCGGCACACCGCGATACTCAGGACTTTTGTAGCCGCTCGCCATATCTGCGATCTCCGGTTGCAGTCACCACACTTGATTATCCAATATATTTGCATATAGATCTAAGCGCAGGTTCATTGACTTGAATACACCCTGCCACTGGGACAGTCTGACAGGGTGGAAGTGATTTGCAGCCCACTCAATTACTCGAATATGTTTATATGCCCCGTACATGGCGATTATTTCGTTCAGGTGCGTGTCGCATCCTGAATACCCTACCACTACAATCTCTGACGCCTCTTGCAGTGCGCGATGCAAATAGTGCCAGTACGTGATTAAAATCGGTGATGCACTTATCACTGAACGCTTATGCGCAACATGGGTCAAGACTATGTGATCGGATGGATTCGCCGCAAACATATTAATCTCATGTCGCTGAAGCTTACGAACCCGCCTATCAATGTCCGTATAAAACAACGGCGAACCGTGAAGATGTAAGTAGTAACCAAAACTCCTCCCCCACTGCCTTTCCAGATTCGCAGAATCAAAACCAGCATTAGTTATTCCATCGACTAGACTGCCATCAAAACCAGCTAAAACTCATCTATCAATGAAGGCCCATATAAAAGCCGATCATAGTTCAGAGTCGCAACATGGGAATTTGTTTGGCGGACGAAAGCTGATAGCGACGCTATAAACTGCTCGGGTAAGTCAGCATCGGCAAGATGCAATCTGGTCGCAACCATGTGCATATACTTGGCTACGGCCATAGGAAACCGCCGACCCTGCTCTGTAAGCCAGTGAAGATCTGGTGAAAGTATTCTGTTTAGCGTTTTGCAAGCTGTGACGGCTTGATGAAGAACGTCAAGCTGCTCTTCATTCTGAGGGATCGCGCCCTCATTCCCTAGCGTAAGGCTGATAAGTCTCCGGTCTTCCGCTGTGAGTAAATGCGGTAGATGCCACACATCATGCATAGCCCCCGCAAGGCTGAAATGCTGCGGGGCAAGGGCCATGCCCAAGCCATTACCAAAAATTAATGCTTTACGCATCTCACATCCTTGTTCTTTGGTGGGTTCAGAGAATGAAGAATGCAAATCCCAAAAGATGCTGTCAATGAGCCTTTAGGGTATGCGTGCAGCCTGTAATCCTTCCATCGCAATGCTACGGTCGAGCCGAATCAACGGGTCATTTCTGATCATGAACCTCACCTTAGGCCGACTCAACCCAAGGCCCACCACGTGGCACCTTCTGCAAAGCAGCTATAGCAGCGCAGGCGCTGGCCCCTCCATGGCGGGGGTTGGGGGCCTGGCCTTCACATCGTCGGCCGCACCCCCGAGCATCCGCAGAAAGGGAGTATGCCAGATGCCCCCTCCGAGCACCTCTAGGGCGCGCCTCCCTCAAGAGAAGGCCTTAGAGCCTTATATTTAGCTTTAGCAGCCTTGGCCGTATAACGAGAAAAAGACAGACCAAATCTAAACGCCTTCCAAACGAATGAAGCAAGGAAAATCGTGAGGCGCCAAAGATCCTTCACAAAAATCGCTCTCTTCCTTTTCTTAAAATCGACGAGTTTTGTACTCGAATTCGCTATCTTTCCACCAACAGCCAGCGTGATAAACAAGAAGTAAAACCATCTGTAGTTCTTCACCTGGCTCGCTTCACGATCATCAGCAAGCAATCCTGGCATTCTAGATTTCAGCTTAACCAGGTTGGGAATTATGCACTCGTTAGCAATTGCCACTGGGCGCTGAAAAATGTAGCGATCAACGAAACCCTCTGGTCCGTCCGGCCACGCGGTACAATACTCAAAGGGAGGTGATTCACAACTCTCCGATAGCGGAGCGTACTGAGCAGCGTCTTTAGACAACTGTTTCACAGGACACACTTTCTGATTGTATTCCAACAGCTCCCGCCTGATGGTTAAAATATCCTCATCCGACAGATTCGATTCTCTCGGTTGCTAAAAAAATCCCCGACTGCTTTCGGGCGCAAACTCTTTAAAAAGGACTGGACTATATTCAGCAAGCGGCCCAATCGTCCACTGTGAGTAATTGCTCCACTGACAAGACATGGTAGATTCCAAACCGTTAATCCGACAATAATCTTGGTAACGGCGGATTTGCAGGAGAAGATAGCGACTTGAATCCTGAGCTACTCGCGATACATTATTGAGGGTTTGGGCACTGTTGCTGGCCGTGCTGTCTGTCACAAAAAAGACCGCAGCGGTCAGCGCTGTCAAAAACCAAAGGTGATCATAATAATGATGAAATTTATCAGTTAATTTCAACGTATCGTACAGCAGCACCGTGATTGACCACCCAGCAGCAGTGACCATCACCAATAAAGGAATGAGCGCCATAACATTTCCGCTCACACCCACGCCCCCCGTAGAAGAACTTGGTGCGCCGTATCGAAGGTCTGGGAAAAAATCCATCAAGTTAAGTACGCCTGGCGCAAGGAGCACGCAAAGCGCTATGACGCCACCCTTAAACCGTCCCAAGGTGTAAGCAGCACCAATGATCAGTGGCATCAAAAGAAGAAGGACCCACAACAACGTCATTGCTCTCGGAACAAAGCCGCTCAGGTGAGTTTGAAAAAATTCAGATTTTGGAACGCCTAGGTCTTGCAGTACGTGCCCAAAACTAAACGCAGCACCACCGACAAACTCAAGATACGGGTGAATAAACTTGCTGACAGCCAGAAGCACTTTACCGTTTTCCTTAAAATAATAAAAAATCTGAAACCACGCACCTGCCACCTTGTAGTGGTCAACTAATCCCGGACACGACGTTAAGTTTTTCTTCGGCCCGAGCTGGCGCCAGCCCACCGTTGAATTGATGGGGTCGAACCCAGTTGTACCGATGCATCAAGAAGTGGCTGATATCGCGCTGGGCTTCTTGAGCCGTTCGGTAACCCGTGGTCGGTATCCACTCCGTTTTCAAGCTGCGGAACACGCGCTCCATTGGCGCATTGTCCCAGCAATTTCCCCGACGACTCATGCTCTGGCGCATGCGATATCGCCACAGCCGCTGGCGAAATAAACGACTCGCATACTGCGACCCTTGATCCGAGTGAAACAGCAGACCCTGAGGTCTTCCTCGTTGCTCGTAAGCCATATCCAGCGCCTTGATAACCAGATCGGCGTCCGGCTTTTCCGACAACGCCCAGCCCACCACCCGGCGCGTGCAAAGATCCAGCACGACAGCCAGGTAATGCCATTTCCCCTGGGCCCAGATGTAGGTGATGTCGCCGCACCACACCTGGTTGGGTGCTGGAACATCGAACTCTCGATTCAAGAAGTTCGGGATATCCAACCGTTCAACCGTCGCTCGTTTATAGGCATGTGATCCGGGCTGTTTACTGACGAGGTCAAGCTCGCGCATCAGGCTGCGCACTTTGAACCGACCGAGCTGCTCACCGTCGTCACGCATCAGCGACAGGATGCTGCGGCTGCCCGCAGCACTGCGACTTTGCGAGAACAGCTCGCTCACCCGGCTGCGTAACCGAAGCCGTTCGACATCCGGTGTGCGGCGCTTAAGACGCTGGGCGTAGTAGCACGAACGGGTGACCTCAAACACCTTGCACAGCCAATCAATCGGCTCATGGACGCTCAGCTGATTGATCAGCGCGTACGCTCGTGATCTTCCGACATCAAGAGCGCGGTAGCCTTTTTTAATATCGATTTTTCCCGTTCAAGGCGGGCGATCCGGGCTTCCAGCTCCTGGATTTTCTGCTGTTCCGGGGTCAGCGCTTTGCTCTGCGGAGTGACGCCTTGGCGCTCCTGCTGAACCTGATCAACCCAGCGGCGCAGGGCCGACTCGCCGACGCCGAGCGAACGGCTGGCTTCGATGTAGCTGTAGTTTTGCTTGAGCACGAGGTCGGCAGCCTCGCGTTTGAATTCAGCAGAAAAGGAACGGCGTTGTTTGGTCATCTGACACCTCGATCTGGCGAGCATTCTCGCCTAAATGGGTGTCCGGTTTCATTAGACCACTACACCTTGCAACGCTTTCATCCTGCGAAAGCGCGATACTAAGAGTCTGTACAGTTGCGAAACTCTAGCCGGTGGGATCATGGAAGCTAAAGATCATGGTTGCCGCATAACGAAAGAAGTTGCCCCATATCTGCAATGCGGCAAGCCTGACTCCCACAGGCGCTCGCCTTTCTAAAGCTACTTGATCTTGAAGATCAGTCGCAGATATGCATTAGCTTTTGAGCCTAGCAGGGCGACTAGGAAGGAATTTGTTATATTCAGCGTATATCCAAGCTTGGACTTTTTCTCTTCCTTGTACGTTGGATGGCAGCTCTTTATGAAGCATCCATTCGACGGTCAACAGCGCATTGAGGCTGGTTTTATTATCCTTCCATATGATTGAATTAATCATATCAACCACTTCGTACTTCTCTTTTCGACTGAATCTGCCAGCGTCTTCTTTGGTCTTATTGGGATCATCCCCAGGTACGGCCTTGTCGCTGTAATCCGTGTAGTACAATTCGCTTGGCTTAATTTTCAGCGGTTTTGTTTCAGTGCTACTACTCATGTGTCGACTTCCTTTGGGGGATTTGAAGTTTGACCTGATCCTCTTGGTAGCCCTTGCAGGCTGCTCAAATGGTTTCGTCAAGATTAAAATTCTAGGTTCTTATCGGGAATGCCAGATGTAAATGCCTATCTATTTATGACCGCTGCATACGCAGCCCAATCAATTGCCGGAACCGTGCCTAGCGATTGAAGCCGAGAAAGAAGACGGAACAGAAAGTAGATAAGCGATCCCTCAGCGTCGACGACTTTGAGCTTGCCATCGAAGGTATCGAATGCCCCGTCATCAAGCGCGCAACCACAATCCAACTGCTCCGATTCTTCTACCGGTAAGTGTTTGAGGAAATGCTCCCCCAAACCATCAGCCCAACTTGATTTTGGTGCGATGATTCCCGCGAGGATTGGGAAAAGAGGCTTGGGATCGTATGTCCCACCAGCATGCGCAATAGGGACAGAAGTTCGGTGTAGCTTGCGCACCGATGCAGCCTTTTTGCCGGCGTATTCCAGGTAGCTTTTGTCAAAATGTGGCTTGGATTCGAAAATCGCATACACGGCTTCGACGGGGATATACCGATGACTCTGCTGATCGAGCAAAGTTGGAGTGTAGTGACGGTCGAAGATGACGATATCAATTTGATCGCTTCGGTTACCTTGGCTGTCAATCACCAAGCCCGTCGCAACCTGATAGCGGTTAGGCAAATAGGCCCTAAATACTTCAATCCAGTGGTCTTCGACGACTGTACCGTGCGTCCCAGCGTGCGAGATGGATTGAGCTGCTCGCTTCAGCCTGAGGGCCAACTCCACCTGGACATCCATAAAAGCATCTTTCATCCAGGCAGTGTCGGCAATGCGATCCTTTTTCGTAGCCATAATTTTTCACTCACGGGGCATGGGAGCCAGCGTCTGGCGTCAGGATTAAAGATCCTGGAAAGTAGGAGTCGGTTTCATCTCATGCGCAACTCGTAAGGCATTGCCCGGCTTCACCGCTTGGCTAGGGTAGGCATCTAGGACTATCGACGGGATCAACCGTTGAGTCAGATCGGAAAAAGTGAATCCAGGAATGTCACCTTCCCTCGGGCCAGTTACCTTCACGAGATCATCCAGCGCGACTTTAGGAAGGCCGAGTGGCCCCAAGCGCCGGGTTAGAATGCTGCGGCGTTGCTCTTCGTTCGGTCGGCCAAAAGACAGAACTTCAGCTGCGCGCCGCTTCACAGCAGGGTCCAAGGCATTGAGACGGTTGGTGCACATGATCACTGCGGCTGGCAGTTGAGCGTTTGCGATCCGATCGATGCCCCTGATGAAGGCGTTCACACCAGCTCGGTCTTCGTGGTGCATCTGCGCATTCTCGCGAGACTGAGCAAGGGCATCAGCTTCATCGATGAGCAGAATGACGGCGCCGCGAGACCGGCCTTCGCTCGACTTAAGCTTTTTGGCCTCCTCAATGGTGTAATCGAAAGCCGCTGAGATCAACTGAGTCATTTCACCGACTCGGCCTTGCCCGCGAGTCGAGAGGCTAAGTGGGAAAAGCGTAATATTGATTTTTTCCTGCCGGGCAACGGCATCGCCGATTGTTTCGGCCAGCTCAGTTTTGCCGCTGCCTACATCACCAGCCAGCACGACAAGAGGTGGGCGCCGCAGAACTGTTTCGATCAGAGCTTCGGAGCCAGGATGGAATTTTTTAGCCCAGTCGGTGAGGCCGGAGGAGTTAACCAGAAGGCCAAGGATTTTTGTCAGGCGGACTTTTTGGTCGTCCAGGCCGACCAACCTAGCCAGCCGCTCCTGTGGTTCGAAATCTGGGTAGTTGACCCGGTATTCGAAGAGTTCATCCAACGCTGGCTTGTTCATCAGTAACTCCTTACGGTCGAACGGTTGAGGGCACGGCCCCCGGATGAATACGAAAGGTCTGAGGTCAAATAGCCATTAACCTCTGGCTCATCCGCCCCGCTTCTGCTGATTGGCACTTGCCCCTTAATGACATCTCGTTCGCTTTGAGAGGCGTTTCTCCAAGCAGTGCTGTAGGTCATGTAGCTGTAGAAACTTGCCCCAGCGATGTCGGCATTCGGACGAATACGCCCCGGAGTATCGTCAACATCGCCGCTCGATAGTTCGGATGCGGTGTACTTAAGGGTGGGTTCAATCCACTTTCCATCGCGTTTAAACCCATAGGTCACAGTGTCCAGGTAACCCGCCTTGAGGAAGACCTTTACCTCTTCCTCATAATCCAAGATCCACTGGGTGCTCGGACTACCATAGAGGCGTTGAAGGCGCATCAGATCAGCGGCTACCTTTGCGGCCATGTGCTTGGCGTGAGTCAAGGTGAAGGTTTGGGACTCTGTGACCGAATAGCTAGCGGACGACATACTGTTACCTCACACCTGGAAGGTTGAACCGAAGACCTGCTGCCAGTAGCCAACAGTCAGTTGCTTATTAGGAGCATAAAGCGCTGCGTCAATGGCATCACCTGCTTCCAGAGCCGCCTCGATGATCGCGTCAATGTTCTGCTGCGTGTATAGCCGAGCAACATTGTTGGTCGGATTCACAGGGTCAATGATCTGCAAGGGGTCGGAGAATGTGCCGACCTGTGACGCAGAGTAGTTGTCAGTGAAGTAGATTTTCTCGCGCAACTCTGAGCGAGCGATGTAGGTGAAGAAGGACTGGAGAGCTTCCGGGTAGTCAGAGAAGTCGACACCGTCATCGCACAGCTTCGACAAAATCATCTCGATCATGAACGACTTAAACCGGAAGCCGTCGCGCTCACGCTTCATCAGCGCAGCCCAATACTTCACGAGCCTCACCACTTGCGCGTAGTGAGTAGGCTGCGCGCGTTTACGTGCTTTGGCGAACTCTAGGTGCAGCGGGATGCTCGTTTCGAGGAAAGAGCCATCTTCTTGGCTGATCAGATTGCCTCGCCATTGGGGGAGGCCGCTGTAGAGTACGGGAACGATATCGACGTCCAGACCTGACCCACGGAACGACACAGTGACTGAGTAGGTTTGAGGTACGACCTGCTCAGGGCTGAAGTTGGGGAAGGCTTTGCGCAATTTCTCGGCCAGGTAATCAATCAGCGCCTTAGTGTCTTGCGGCGCCTCTGATCCACTTACGTAAACGGCCACATCAATGTCGCTTAGCGAGCGCAGAGCGGTCCCTTTTGCCAGGCTTCCAGAGACCAGCATCCGTTTGAGCGAGAAATCTGGGTGGTCTGACAGGTAGCGCTCCAATTTCTCCTGCAAGCGCCCTGCCTGCTCTCGGTATGCGCTAGCCTTATCTTTGGGCAGGTTCACCTTATCTTCGGCGAACCGTGCGATGTCGCGATGGTCAACATGTTCTCTGGACATACCATTCCCCCCTGGGGATGAGTATCAGATGAAGCCAGTACGACCACGCTGGGACAGCGCACATCGGCTAGCATGACAAAAGTTCGGTATAGCGAACTTTCTACTTACGCTACTCCGAATTCCGGTATTGTCAAACGCTTTGTTCGGAATCGTGGTACAATTTTGATTACTAACTGAAAGGAGCGAGATCGTGGCGACCCGTCTCGGTGAGAAGCTCCGTGAACTGCGCAAGCAGCGCGGGCTTACCTTAGAGAAGCTCTCAGACATGGCTGGTCTGAGTAAAAGTTATCTCTGGGAACTGGAAAACCGTGAATCGCAACGGCCATCAGCTGAAAAGCTCACGGCTCTGGCTGATGTTTTGGGCGTTGCGACCCAGTACTTTTTCGAAGAGGATGTGCGCGCTCCTGAAGAGCGCCATCTCGACGATGCATTTTTTCGCGGGTATAAAAATCTGGAGCCGGATGCCAAGGAGCATCTTCGAAAGATTCTGGAAACCTTCAAAAAGGGAACATGATGGCTGATGAGCAGGTATGGACACCTCAGCGAGCAGCCAATCGGCTGTCGAAAATCTTGGAAGCCTTCGGTAACGCGCACGGCGGCAGGTTTCCAGTGGACGTACAAACGTTGGCCATGGAGGCAGCGAACATTTTCGGCTGGTCGGACCCAATCACAGAAGTCACCCCTGTCGACATCAAAAGCTTTGATGGTGCGCTGTTCCCAGACGAAGAGCGAAAAAAATGGATGCTGTTATTCAATAGCGCGATGGCATCACCAGGCCGCATCCGTTTTACCCAAGCTCATGAGTTAGGCCATTACATCCTGCACCGCCAGACACGGCCTGCCTTTCAGTGCAGCAACGATGACATGCTTGATTGGGAAGACAAGACAATCGAGGCTCAGGCGGATCTATTCGCCTCTTACTTGCTCATGCCTCTGGATGATTTCAGGGCACAGGTCTCCACCACCGTTGATCTAGAGTTACTTGGCTACTGTGCTGAGCGTTATGGTGTCTCCCTTACAGCCGCTGTTCTGAAGTGGCTTCAGTACACTGAGGAGAATGCGGTTCTGGTTTTGTCCCGTGACGGCTTTATGCAGTGGGCATTTTCAAGTAAGCAGGCATCACGTGCAGGCGTATTCTTCCGCACACGCAAGCAGACGGTCGAGATACCAGCAGGCTCTCTCGCTGCGGCTCCAGGCGTCAAGCAAGAGCGCAGGGGAATCGAATTGCCAGCGAAGATCTGGTTTCCTCACGCAGAGGCCGGCACCTGCGTCCGAGAGATGAAGGTTTCGTCTGATCAGTACGAACATGTCATGTCTCTGCTGATTTTGCCGCGCTCGGCTACTGTATGGCGCTCCGATGAAGATCAATTTAAGCCCTGGGAGCAGAAGCGTCCGCGCAGTTGACGCGGCTTTCAAGAACCTGTCCGTGCGCGGGGGCAGCAGTTGTAAAGGCCATCGGTTCTTCAGGTCGCTCCACCCTCACGCTAATGGTTCAAGCGTGTTTAGTCTCTCAAAGTTATTTCTCAAGGTACTGTGCCAATGAGCGACCACGCAGTAAGTGCGATCCGCTTCACACTCTTCAAAAACAGCAACGACTCTTTCTTGGCCGCTCTCGACGATGCCTCCATTCATCACTCCAGCGTGATGCAGTTTTCGGGGCAACCGCAAGCTTCAGGTTTCGTCGAGATGATCTCGGCATTGAGTGATGCAATGCCTTGGAATGCGATTGCTAAGGTAATCATCTCTTGGCTCAAGGCTAGGAACAGCCGGCGCGTGATGATCCATATGAAAGATGGCTCGCTCGTCATTGAGACCAATGGATACGGCGCGAAAGATATCGAGCATTTGTTGAAAGCATGTGCCGGCGTCACTGTCATTGATACGCAGCCCCAAGACAAAGAAACCAAAGCCATTGAGTCAGATGATGCTTGCTATATAAAGGATCAGGAGAATCTCCTCGCCGACGCGGCAAGGAGCACGCGGTATAAAAGTCTAACCTAGTGGCCCCGCAGGACCGGGTCACCGTGTTCGTGAGCGCAACGAATTTCATGACCCACCACCCGCTGGACTCATCCCGCCTAAGCGGGTATTTACCGAGGCTTACGCCCCGAATGAGCCCAGCGTATCCGAGTGGGTTTCCCCCTTACTCATCAGGGGGGTATCACTCAATCTCAGCAAGCACCTTCTTGATCGCATTAACGTAGCCGTGTTTGTAGAGCGGACCAAACTCACCTCTCACTTGGCCCGCTTTACCCACCACCCAGCCCTGCTTCTCGATGAACGCATCATCGATGGCCCCCTTCAGGGCTTCAATTTCGCTTTCATTCAAGACACCACGCAGCGACGGGATGACTTGGACATTCTCATCATCAGCCTTAGTGGGTGAGGGCATTTTCAATGGTCGCAAATCAATTACGAATTCACTTTGCCCTTTCAGAGTGTTCAGCTCATTCCGGTATCTGTTCCGCTCGGCAATGATCATCCCAAAGACGCCTCGCAATGCTGGATCATCGATCCGATGCAATAGCTCGTTGTCCTTCGGAACCGAGTTCGACTTCAACCGTGGATTGATGGGCTTCTTCATCGACATACCAGATTTGGCAGCCCAAACCTCGATAAGCTGGCGGAAGCACATACCGGTTTTGTTGCGGATAGTCGAAGTCGACGGGCCACCCTTAGCTACCGAGAGGCGCGCTATCTCAGCAATGGAGAAGTTTTTCTCTCCCGCTGCGTGATGTTCGGCCAAGACGGCATTGAGCACCGCCAGGGATTTCCGCTGTTGCGCATTCGCCTTCGCCGTGAGGTCTTCGAAAACAATACTCGGATCAATCATCCTAGAGTACTCCCTGATGACTTGGGGAAATCGAAAGCAGGTCAACAAGCTTGATTACAGGCGCCTCAAAGGTGTGTTCCAACGCAGAGATGCCTGACGGCAGCAGTCCAAGGTTCTGCCCCGCCTCCAACACACCAGACGCCATCCTGAAGCCCTCCAGCTGATTTGTCGGGTTCGCCTTTGAGGCCATGGCACGCATCATCGCGTTCCCGGCGATCAGCTGCATACGGTCATCCATGTTCATGAAAATAGGAACGTATCCCTGCGACATGAGCACACGGTTCAAAGCTCTTGAACGCTTTTCGACCGCAGGGGATTTACGAATATCATCCATCAGATCCGGGTAGATTTCGGCGTCTTCACAAATCTGAGCGAGTTGCAGCATTTCGGAGTCAGTTTCGATAAACGAGATGGGATGACGCACGTCCTCCATGCTACCTACGGCAACCAGCTTCGTACTCTCGTCACCCTCTTCACGATCTTCTTCAATCGACACAAGACGACCGATGATCTGGAAGCACGCGACCAAATCTTTGGCGTACTCATCGGCCTCAGTAATCTGCTTTTCATACCGTCGTTCAGCTTGTTGAAGCTCAGATTGACGGGTGAATGGCTTACCCTCCTCCTGGGCGAAATACCGCTCTTCAAGCAACTCATCCCTGACCTGCTCATGTTCGACGGCCAACTTCGCTGCTAATGACGCCTTGTAACTCAAATTATTGAAGTGCGCGCGCAGCGGATCGAGATAGCGAGCGTCTGTGATGAACCAACGACACCTAATGCAGTTTTCAGGCCCGTGAGGCACAGCAAGATAAATGGGAATACCCCTCTGACCGAAGAGTTCTCCGCCATTCCAGCAACCACCCACAGTACTTTTTTCATCTGACTTGACCTAGCCTGCGCTTTGCCCCTCTTGATTCGCTAATTGTCCCAAAAGATCCCGCAAAAGCAATCCTATTCAGGTTGAATCAATTTGCTATTGCCGCATCTCTTAATGACAAAACCTCACATCCGCTAAATGTGTGGAAAACTCTCGAATCCGAGATCAAGGCGTCTGATCCTCAAGGTGAGGATATGTTCCATACGATGGCTATGGGCAAAGCATTATGCCTCGTGAACCTCCCCGCAATACTTCCAGATTGGTTTAGTCTGCTGCGCAAATTTCGTGCATCCCTTACAAACAAAGTGCAGCTAACACCCGCCTTTGGTACAGCTAATCAACACAGTGGATTGTTTATTTCGCAGGCAATACACGTTGGTAGCGTCAATGCCCAGTTGAACCTATTTGAAGAGCTGCACCATCTAAACCGAGACGAACGTGAGGAATACCTTGAGTTTGCCCTCGAAACACGTGAGGGAACCGCCGCCCTGGTAAATGGCCCATGGCTTGAAGAGGTTCGTTCCGGCAAAATCGATGGTCGCAGCGCCTGCGAAGCGCACCTGAAGATGGCCGAGCTCACCCGTAGTTGGGGTCACTCACAGCTCACCATTTTGCTCCTGGTCGCGGCGAGCATCATGCTAGATGAGTACTCAGCTGATCCGCACTGCGCGCTTGAGCTAATCAAACAGGCAGAGGCTGAGTTCGGAACTGTTATCGATCTAGCCAGAGCACGATCAAAGATCTATCTCCGGCAGCGCAAGCACCATGACGTAATATCCATAGTGCGAGATATCGATTCTCAACTAGGTGAGCTCGAACCATTAGAGCGAATGTTTTTGCGCAGAGAGACAGCTATTAGCTTCGCGGAGACAGGCGACTGGAAAGCAGCGGCGTCCCAATTCTCGCAAGCCCAAACAGATGCGTTGGCCGTGGCCAGTCAATCCTTCAACGCCATCGCACTAGGATTGAAGGCCGACTCTGCGCTTGCGTTGTACAGAGCCGGAGACCTCAACGCGGCTATCGACGTATATCGAGAAGTTCTTCAGCAGCTACCCGATATTGATTCTGAGGATTTACTACAGGCAGCTTACTGCAGCCGTGTTATTCGTCATGGACTGCTGTGGCTCCACGTGCAAGTCATCGGCGCAGAGAGTCAACCCCTCATCAACGGCGACCCTGCATTCATGATCGCCGGAATGTGCAGCAACCCAAATCCACCTGAGGACATCGTAAATCTTTCGCGAGCTAGTTTAGACGCCACCTGGTACCTCTTCGCTACAGCAGAGTCTGAGGCTGTGGGGCCGACACAGGCGCTCCATTGTCTAGAAACGAGATTAAATGGGAGGACTGCTCCAACCTTTGAGTTAACGTTCAGGTCTTACATCCTCAACAACTCTATAAAGAATCTGGTAGCAAATGGATTTGCCGATCAGCTTCATCGTTGGCTGGATTTTGTGGCGCATGCCTTCAATGGGGAAAAGCCCCAAATATCGGAAGTCCCTGTGTATGCCGTCGTGCCAAGAACTTCGAAAAATAATCTTCAGGCGGAACGGCTGGTACGCTTACAGAAATCTGCAATCTACACTTTCGGCGTCTCTGCAGCACTGTCCGGTAATATTTCAGTTTTGAAAGATTTGCGCGAAGACTTTGAAAACCATGTCAGTCTAAATCACGCAGTCACTTGGATTGACAAAATGCTCGCGCCTGATCCTGACGATCTTGACTACAGCCTTGCAGACTCGATTCATACAGTTCTTACACGGCCTGAACTTTTTATAACTCAATTATTCGGGGCAACACTACGTTTTTTGGAAGTGGCGATCCAGTCTGAATTCCGAGCTGCACTGGAAGCACCGCTCACTCGGTGGAGTCATGAAAAATGGAAACAACAGATTGAATCTAAAATAGCTTTCAACCGCGCCGACATTGTCATTCCGAACATTCAGTTATCGCTGAGACTCTCAGGAGTCGCAAGCGTCGCTGCGATAGTATTAGCGGCTGAGCCAGGGATGCCCATACAACTAAATTCGAAATTTCGCGAGCTATTCACGAAAACATTAGAAAGCCCACCAGATACTTACTGACGGCACCCAACAACGTGCACACATGGATTGCATGTTAGTTGTGACATGCAATCCCTTTGAGAGATGGCAACTCCAGCTCTACACATATAAGTTTTCGATAAGGCTGCAAACCAATACATCTAACTTTATTCAACATCAAAACTAAAACCTTGTAAGCAACGCCTACAAAACCATTCAGCTAGTATTTACGCACATATTGAAAATCCTCAAAAAACTTGACACACGAGTAGACCATACTACTTTTAAAGTCTCGTCACAGAGGTAAAATCATGCTTAGCAGACAAAAGCATCTAACTCAGGTTGTGGATATGATACACAGGCTATGCCCCCATAACTCCTGCGTACCAAACACTACACGTCATATCGCTAATGTTATGACTCTGTATTATGTTGGTGGGCCAAATGCTTGGTCGCCAGTCGACAACTTTTTCGTCTCCAGCGCCAACCCAGGCAATATGACAGACGATGATGTGCGGAACATATGGATTTCAGCTGCAGCATTGATGCCTCCCAAAACCTTAGAAAAAGTAGTCGAAGATACTTTGCGGTCAGATAAGACATATACATCGTGGAGCTGGCCCGCGATAGTCGTTACCGACAAACGAGGACGTAGCAAACTACCTCGTGTAGCCGTGCATACACTTACAGGTGCTCTGAAATCAGGTGTAACTATCATTGGTGACAAGCGTCTGAGGCGGAATGTCATGGTTCCGCAGGCAATTTTCCACGCTTGCACCTGGAGCTTACTGAATGCTTGGGTGCAAAAAGGTGCTGCACCAGAACATTTGGAAGCGCTACAACTGGAGCATGATCTGGGTTTGTGAGTAATTTTGTTTTTCGTGTGAACCGCTGGACAGTTGGCCGGCCTGTGTATGATGTCGGTCAGAAAATTTGATGCCCTCCCCCCTACCTCTTTTCTTCCACATTCTTCAGTTCGTTTATAGCTAGATTTTTAGCGCTCGGGGCACTGGCTGACGAACTATTTTGGTGGCGTTGAGGCATGCGCCTGCGGGGTGCTCGGGTGCAGCAGGGTATGCTGAGGTAGCGGCGGAATGCTTGAGGTGCTCGCCTCTAAATAGTTGGTCAACTATTCATACCCCCCTCACTCACTCACACGCAGGGCAATAGTTGGATTTTGGGGGGCATAACCATCGGTTGCATCCAGTCGCAAAGCTGCCACACCAACAAATGCCCGACCGGTGTCGCCACGCAGGACACCTTGCGCCAGCGCGCACTGGTGGTCCCGGACAAGGCTCAGCGGGTGTTCAACTTCCATCGCAACACGCTTAAGGCTTTGGCCGAAATGCTGGCAGCGGCGGGCCTCGATCATCCTTCACAGTTGTCCGCAAAACATCTGGTACGGCGCATGTCGGCAACCGAGATCAAGTTGTTCTCACAGTTGCATGTGTTCCTGAAACCGGGGGAATTGCTCACCGGTGAAGTGAATGGCGAGTTTTACTCGCGGATGTGGCAGATGGCGCGGGCGGACAGTTTTGAGCCTAATGAAGTGGCTGCTGCGTGAACAGCGGTTGCATGGCGATTTCGTGGGAGGTGGGTGCTCCGTCCAGGACAAACAAGCGGGCCTCGCCTTCGCCTGCCCTTAGCGATAACACCTGTATCCAGTTTTTTGGAAATAAATGGCTATGATCAGGGCTTGATTGACCCGTTACCCACCAAACTCTTCTGGCATTCGTTTTCATATACGAAAAATCATTGAATGATAGTCCGTTTGCTCGAGCGGAAACCAAGGCCCAGCCGCCATAGTCGGAAGGCCCCCATGATTCACCAGTCGACGATCTGAAAACGTAAATCTTCGGCTGGATACCCGTTGTGTTGTAGTACATAAACGGCAAGTACCAAAACAACCCGTCAACCACAATCTCATCATCCGGTCGAAACTCTCGACCTATACCCGCCACGACAACATCCAGCCGGCCATTCAGGCGCACAGCCGAGCCACCCAATCCATCCGTTTGTTGATAAACCGAGAACAATCCCTGAACGAGAACAAGTGCGATACCTGCCAGGACGAGTATGCAGGCTCGGTTTCCCCATGCATCCAGATTAACTGCACAGATCATCGGCAACCCGATAACCGCGAACAACAGGTATCGAGGGATGAATGCCGGGACGATCAACGACAATAGAAAAACCACCAGTACCGGCACAAAAAAATAACCCACCAACAGAACTTTGTATCGCTGTTCAATCTGACCTTTCACCACTACTGCAGCGGCACATGCAACGATCAACAACGTTGGCAGCACTCGCCACCACGAGGAAGCCGGCAGCGAATCACCCACCACAGTGAACTGCCAGACACTGGCCAGAGCGGCCTGCCATGTGAGTGGAGAAATCCAGTTGAGCCCGTCACGGTGTACCAGATGATCAATGAAATGAGGGACCCAAGGCAGGTACAACACAACAATGGCAGCGTTAGCCCCCATCCATGCACGAACGGATAAACCGCGCGATTGCCACCAAAAAACCCAATGCACCAATACACAAAATGCAGCGAAATAATGCGTATAAAAAGCGGCCGTCATCAGCAGCACATAAATGATCGCAAAACGCTTTCGCTGCGGTGCATTGACCCAACACACCAACGCCACGGTCGCGGCCATGAGCCAAAAACCGAGCAACGTGTACATTCGGATTTCCTGGCTATAGCGAACCGAAATCGGCAACAACGCCAGCAACAACGCCGCGATCCAGGTCGCCCTGCGCGTCGCTATCAGGCTCATCAGCTTGATGCTGAGCAACAAGGTGCCGATATCGGCCAGGGCACTCAGCGATCGCGCTGACAACACACCATTGCCGAACACCAGCATCCAGTAATGCAGCAACACGTAGTAAAGCGGTGGATGAACATCCCGAGCCGTGGTGGACCAGATGTCCGCGGGCGAACGCTCGGCGAGCAGCAAACTATAGGCCTCGTCGTACCAGACGGCCGGCGTGGTGATGGCGTGAAATCTCACGAATAACGCGATCGCCACCACCACAGACAGCGCCGCCACCTCCCCGGTACAGCGCGAGATTTTCACGCGCCACGCTCGTGCAACAAGATAAATCTCGAAAAGAAAAACCCGCAAACCAGGCTCAACAGCGAGAACAACGCGACGGTCACTAAACCGTGAAGTTTCCAGACATCGGCGAAATGCCCAACGACGTAACTCATGACGCCCATAGAAAAGACATACATCAGATAACGAAGGACCGACGCCCCGGTTTCAAAGGTGTAAAGCGCATGGACGTAGAAGGAAAATGTTGCCGCCACACAAAATGCCGAAACGTTACTGGCGGCCTGACTCAATTCGGCGGCAGTGTTCAAGACATAAAAGAGCTGCCAATGAATCAGCGTATTGGCTACACCCACTACCGCGTAAGTGGAAAACTCTTTCCGTAAGGCTTTCATGTCCGTTCCCTGGCTGGTTGCTGTTGCAGGCGTCAACCTAAAGCCAGCGCAAGCTGTGCGTCTACTGTCAGAACTGACAGGTAGCACGACCTTCCAGACCAACGGTCGATTACCACTGCAGCGTGGTAACCCAAGGCGGTTCTTTCATGACGATAAAACCGTAATCCCCCAGCAGATATATGCGATAGAACAGGCTGTCCACCAACGGTGGATAACCCTGGTAGCCCACCCGTGTGGCGTTGCGCCGTTCCTTTTCCCTGACCACGTTGGTGATGCCGGTTTTCGGCAGGTTTTCCGCGAGCATGTAGAAGTCGATGTTCAGCAGGTAATGCAACACCGGCATCTGCTTGAACGACCCGGCAGCCGCCACCAGCCAGTGATCCGAATAGCTGACCGACAGGTAAATGCGCTTGGCGTTGCGCAATGCAGGGCGGGAGGCGATGTCGGCACTCAAGGCATACAGCGCATGGGTCGAAAAGGTCTTTTGCAGGGTCAGTACGCGGCCATAGGCGAAGGACAACGAGAGCGTCGCCAACAGCGGGATCAACAGCAGCAATGGCAGCGTTCTATGCAATGGCGCCAGCACCCGATGACTCAGGTAAAACAGCAAAACCAGGAGCACGCCATAGCCCATCAAGGTTCGGGCGCCTTCATTGAAGTCGCGGAAAATCAAGGAGGCGCCGGGCACCAGCAACACCAAAACCGGCAGCATCAAAAGACACGCGATCCCCATCACCGCTTTGTGCAGGCCGGTGTCCCACCGCGCCAGCACACCCCGCCCCACGCACACCCCACCGGCGATGGCGCATAACAACAGTGCGCCGAATACCCAGGCAAACCCGCCATGAAACAGCAGCACGACTTTTTCCAGGACCCTGCCGGCATTGATTTCAATTTGCAGCAGCGGCGCGGCTGCAACGTTCAACATCGAGGTGCGGGTTTGATTCATGACAGCAAAGGCCGTGGCGTAATAGATCAAGCCAGCCAGGACCAACTGCGCGATTTTCCAGCCAAGCAATCGGCACCACGCGGGCCACGATAATCGGTCATTGGCGCCCCGCAGCAGCTCCAGGCAACAGAGACCGAGAAACACATTAATGCTGACCTGATAAAGGCCGATGGCCAATGCGATCAGCAATGCCGGAACGGCGAGTTGCTGGACGCGCGAAAGGCTGCGAAAGGTGATCGCGCAGATCACCGCCACCACGCTCAGCGCCATGGTCGGGCCGTCATATTGATACGACAGGTTTTGCAGGAAAAACGGGTTGTACCAAAGTGGCAGCAACACCAGGCAATGAGTAAACGTCGGCTCAGGGAAATAGTGGAACGTCAGGCGCGTCAGGGCAGCGCTCATGGCCAGCGTGGCGATCAACAGTGGCAACGGGAAAATATTGGGCGCGGCACCGCTGAAGGTCAGCAGGTTATAGAACCATTGCGCGAACAATCGGCCCTCTTCCGACCAGCCCATGCCGGCGGCCAGGGAACGCCAGTTGTCATCAATGTAGGGGTAATCCGCGAGGATCAGCGGCAGGACATACAGCAGCGTCGCGAGAAGAAACAGCAACCAGACCTGACGGCCTGCGAGTTCTTTGTCGATCCAATCGCTGATCCTCATGCCAAAGCCTCTGGGATATTCCGTCTTCAATGGATATATCTTTGAACCCGACGGTAGTCAGAGATCGCGCTACTGCTTGGGTTTTAGACAGGCGGTTAACCCTCAGCCAATTGCTGAGACATCCCGTAATACCCGCACTTTGCAATTGCCGGCAAATCACTGCACCCTGCGCGCCGCCGATGTGCGGCACGTTACCCTTTGGGGCGCCCAGCTCCTACTTCAAAAACCGTTCAAGAGCCCGCCGTCATGACGACTGAACGCGATCACCGAATCGACTTTTTCCGTGGCTTGGCACTGATCTTCATTTTCTGGGATCACGTGCCCCACAACCCCTTGGGTCAAATCACCCTGCGCAATTTCGGCTTCAGCGATGCAGCGGAAATTTTCGTATTTCTCGCCGGTTACGCAGCCGTCCTGGCCTATGGCAAAGTCCTCGCGCGCGACGGTTACTTGATCGCCTGCGTGAAAATCCTGCGCCGCACATGGGTGTTGTATGTGGTGCATATTTTTTTGCTGGCGATGCTGATGGGCATCGTGTTCTTCGCCAACAGCCATGTGGAAACCCGTGATCTGGTTGAGGAAATGGGCTTGCGCCACTTCATCACCAACCCGCAGCAGGCGTTGACGGATGAATTGCTGCTGCGCTTCAAGCCGAACCTGATGGACCCGTTGCCGCTGTACATCGTGCTGCTGGCCGGGTTGCCGCTGGTATTGCCATTGTTGGTGCGCAAGGCCTGGGCGGTGGTGGCGGTGTCGTTGACCGTTTACCTGCTGGCGCCTTCGTTTGGCTGGAACCTGGCCGCGATCAAGGACGGCGTGTGGTACTTCAACCCTGTCACCTGGCAGCTGCTGTTTGTGCTCGGTGGCGCGGCGGCGATTCACGGGCAAAAGCCCCGGTCGGCCGAAACGCGTCCACTGCTGCGCCAGCCGTTATTTGTCAGTGCGGCGATCTATACGGTGCTGGCCGGGGTGATTACCGTGTCCTGGCGCTGGCCGCAAATACATGACGCGCTGATGCCTACGCTGCTGAGCAACCTGCTGTACCCGATCAGCAAGACCGACCTGTCGCCGGTGCGCCTGCTGCACTTTCTGGCGCTGGCGTATGTCACAGCGAAACTGTTGCCGGACGCGGGATGGACGCAACAATGGCTGGCCCGGCAATGTTCCCGCATGGGGCGTTATTCACTGGAGGTGTTCTGCCTCGGCGTGTTGCTGGCGCCGTTGGCGGACATGGTCAACGCCCTGACCGACGATGCGTTTGCCATGCAAGTCTTCACCGCGCTGGTGGGGGCCGGGTTGATGGGGTCGTTGGCGCTCTGGCTGGAGTTCAATAAACGCCTGACACAATCCCCGCAAAACGCCGTCGTCTGAAGCTAAAAAGCCCCGGCCATCTCGACCGGGGCTTTTTGCACTTCAAGCGTAACGTCTTATGACACCGAGCTCACCGCGCCTTGCGACACGTTGGTCGGTTGCAGCTTGAACACATAGAACAACACCGTCAGCAGCACCAGGAACGCAGGGCCTACATACAGCGCCACGCGGGTGTCCGGGAAGTACGCCATCAAGCCGACCACCAACACCAGGAACGCCAGCGCAAGGTACGAACTGACCGGGTACAGCCACATTTTGTATTTGAGCCCGGCACGTTCGCTGGCGCTCAGGCCTTTGCGGAACTTGAGCTGGGCCAGCAGGATCATCACCCAGGTCCAGATCGCGCCGAAGGTGGCAATCGCGGTGACCCAGACGAAGACTTTTTCCGGCACCAGGTAGTTGAGCAACACACCCAGCAGCAATGCGCCCATCGACAGCAGCAAGGCACGACGCGGCACACCGTTGCTTGAGGTCTTGGCAAAACCGGCCGGGGCCTGGCCATTCTGCGCCAGGCTGTAGAGCATGCGCCCGGTGCTGAAGATGCCGCCGTTACAGGACGACAGCGCGGCCGTGATCACCACAAAATTGATGATGCCGGCGGCGGTCTTGATGCCCAGACGCTCAAACGTCATCACAAACGGACTGCCCTGAGTGCCTATTTCGTTCCACGGGTAGATCGACAGGATCACGAACAGCGCGCCGACGTAGAACAGTAGAATCCGCCAGAACACCGAGCCGATGGCATCCGGGATGGTCTTCTGCGGGTTCTTGGCTTCACCGGCGGTCAGGCCGATCATCTCGACGCCAAGGTAGGCGAACATGACCATTTGCAGGGACATCAACACGCCTTGCACGCCGTTGGGCATGAAACCGCCGTGGGCCCAGAGATTGGAAATCCCCAGCGCCACACCGTCGTTACCGAAGCCGAACGCGATCACACCGATGCCACCAATCACCATCGCAATGATGGTGACAATCTTGATCAGGGCGAACCAGAATTCGAATTCACCGAAGGCTTTTACGGCGATCAGGTTGATGGTGCCCATGCTGATCAACGCTGAAAGCGCCCAGATCCAGCGCGGTACATCGGGGAACCAGACGCCCATGTACACAGCCACCGCAGTGATTTCCGCGACACAGGTCACCAGCCACAGGAACCAGTAGTTCCAGCCGGTGAGGAAGCCCGCCAAGGGGCCAAGGTAATCTTGGGCGTAACGGCTGAACGAGCCGGCAACCGGGTTGTGCACGGCCATTTCGCCGAGGGCGCGCATGATCACCAGGATCGCCAGACCGCCGATGATGTAGGACAGCATGATCGCCGGACCGGCCATTTCGATGGCCTTGGCCGAACCCAGGAACAGACCGACGCCGATACAGGCGCCGAGTGCCATCAAGCGAATATGCCGTTCGCCGAGTTCGCGTTTGAGCGGGCCGCCCTGAGCGGTCTCGCCGTGGGGAAGGTGATTGCCAGCTGGCATAGGGGACATCCTCGTCTTGTTATTGGATATAGCCACCGAGTGTCGAAGCGCTGACCGATAAGCCATTGCTTGTCTGAAACCGGCCTTACTTCGTGAGCAGGACCGTCCTGTAGGACAAAACTTCCAGGATCAGCGGGACGTGCAGTATAAAAAGCATTGCTCAGGCGTTTTCACTCTAAAAACTACAAAATGCAGCCACATCTCTCGGCAAAATGGGCTTTTGCGGAGAGGCTTTAACTGGCTAAAAGTGATTTCACCCGTGACAGAAAACGGCGATGAGTATTGCACAGCATTGGTGCGTCGTCATGCACTTGCCTGCACCTTACTTACCGCTCGACAGCTCTAGATCAGGCCTCTTCACCCGCCAGACCACCCGCCCCTGTAGCAGCTGCCAAAGGCTGCTACAGGTAATTGTGTGGATGCGGAAAAAATAGGCGACAACCTCGTCCACAATTTTTTCACCATCGCCAACCACCGTCTAAGCTTCAGACAAGTCAGATCAATCTGCGTGAATGGATCAATCGGCTATGGGCGCTTTGTGGCAAACCGATACGAGTAAAACTGTGGTCCCGACTGAACGTGTGGATGAAGCGCCATCACCTGAAAAACCTCGCACCAGCCGTGTCAAACACGGCTGGAAGGCGTTTTGGCTGTTGTTGCTGATCATCGCGATTGTCGTGGGACTGGCGGCCGCCAAGGAAATGCGCACCTCAAAATTTCAATCCCGGGAAGTCAGCGAATTTGCCGCGTCCCTGAGCTACACACTGGGATCGGGTCCCAGCGATGCCATTCGTTACCCTGGCGCCGGGCCTTTTGATTTGCGTCTGGGCTACAGCTCACTGGACGAGTTCCTGCCCCGGTTGCTCAAGCGCAATTACGTGATTTCAGCCCAAACCCGCTTTTCCCAAAAGTTGATGGACTACAGCGACAAGGGCCTGTTCGTGCCCTACTCCGAGAAAATCCAGGCAGGCCTGTCGATCACTGACTGCCGTGCCATGCCGCTGTACCAGTTCAAATACCCACAACAGCTGTATTCAAGCTTTGATGCGATCCCGCCGGTGGTGGTCAACAGCCTGTTGTTCATCGAGAACCGCTTCCTGCTCGATCCCAAGCAACCGTTGGCCAACCCCGCCGTGGACTGGCCGCGCTTCGGCATGGCCGCATGGTCGCAGGTGGCCAAGTTGATTCATCTGCCGGGGCAATCGGCGGGTGGCAGTACGCTGGCGACGCAACTCGAAAAGTATCGGCACTCGCCTGATGGCCTGACGGTGTCGGGCGCGGAGAAGATCCGGCAAATGATTTCCGCCACCGTGCGCGCTTATCAGGCGGGTCCGGAAACCCTCGATGCCCGGAAAAACGTGGTACGCGACTACCTCAACAGCGTGCCGCTGTCCGCCGTGCCCGGCCACGGTGAAGTGCATGGCATGGCGGAAGGGTTGCGGGTCTGGTATGGCGCCGACTTCGACAAGGCCAACGAAACGCTGGCAAGCACCGACACCGACCCAAAGACCATGGCCGCCAAAGGCCTGGCCTTGCGTGAAATGCTCTCGTTGATGATTGCCCAGCGCCGCCCTTCCCACTACCTGACCAAAGGTCGTGATGAACTGGCAGACCTCACCGACAGCCACATTCGCCTGCTCGCCCAGAACAATGTGATCGATGCGCCGTTTGCGGCGGCGGCGCTGGCCAGCAAGGTTACGTATCGCGACTGGCAAACCCAGCCGACCATTCAGCCAATCGAAACCAACAAAGGCATCAGCGTGGCCCGCAGTCGCCTGGGCGGGTTGCTCAATCGTCCGCTGTACGACCTCGACCGTCTCGACTTGTCTGCCACCAGCACCCTGCAAGGCGATTTGCAGACCCAGGCCACGGAGTACCTCAAGCACCTGGCCGACCCGGCGTTTGCGACGCAGATCGGTTTGATGGGCGAACGCTTGCTCACCCCCACCAGCACCACGCAAGTGCGCTACAGCTTCACGCTGTTCGAACTGACGCCGGATGGCGCGCGCGTGCGCGTGCAGACCGACAGTACCGACCAGCCGTTCGACATCAACGAAGGCAGCAAACTGGAACTGGGCTCTACCGCCAAAATGCGCGTACTCACCACCTACCTGCAGATCATTGCCGAGCTGCACGACAAGTATGCAGGGATGACCGTGCCGGAACTGAAGAAAGTCGACGTCCCTGACCAGGACCGTCTGAGCCGCTGGGCCGTCGATTATCTGATCCAGAACAAAGACCGCAACCTGCCGGCCATGCTCGGCGCCGCGCTGGATCGCAAATACTCCGCGAGCCCAGGCGAAGCCTTTTTCACGGGTGGCGGGTTGCACATGTTCCATAACTTTCGCAAGGAAGACAACGGTCGCATGCCGACGCTGCGCGATGCGATCCGTGAGTCGATCAACTTGCCGTTCATTCGGCTGATGCGCGACCTGGTGCGCTATACCACCTATTCCGGCCCCAACAACAGCGCCGAATTGCTCAAGGACGATCGAGACCCGCGGCGTCAGGAATACCTGGCAGATTTCGCCGACCGCGAAGGCACCTCGTTCCTGCTGAAATTCTGGAAGAAGTACAAAAACAAGGACACCCAGGCACGGCTCGATACCTTCCTTGACAGCATGCGCCCGACGCCGATTCGCATGGCGGCGATTCACCGTTATCTGCTGCCACAGGCCAGCCAGGAAAGCTTCAACACCTTTGTGCGTTCGCACCTCAAAGGCGCCAAGCTCACCGAAAAACTCACTGACGAACGCCTGCAACGGCTGTACGAAAGTTACAGCCCCGGCGCCTACGACTTGCCGGACCAGGGTTTCATCGCCAAGGTTCACCCGCTGGACCTGTGGCTGATGGGCTACCTGCTGAACAACCCGGACGCCAAGTGGAGCCAGATCGTCAAAGCCAGCCAGTTCGAGCGTCAGGAAGTCTACAGCTGGCTGTTCAAGAGTCGTCACAAAGGCGCCCGCGACAGCCGTATTCGCACCATGCTGGAAATCGAAGCGTTCCTGGACATTCACCAGCGCTGGCAGAAAGTCGGCTACCCGTTCGATCACCTGGTTCCGTCACTGGCCACGGCCATCGGCAGCTCCGGCGACCGTCCGGCAGCGCTGGGCGAATTGATCGGCACCATTCTCAACGATGGCGTGCGCATGCCGACATTGCGCATCGACACACTGCATTTCGCGGCGAATACGCCCTACGAAACCAAACTGATCAACGACCCGGTCGCCGGCAAACGGGTGATGCCGTCCGAAGTGGCCACGGCCATGCGCGAGGCCTTGTCGCAAGTGGTGGATGCCGGTACCGCCAAACGTGTTTCCGGCAGTTTCATCACCCCCGATGGCAAACCCCTGGCGATGGGCGGCAAGACCGGGACCGGGGATAACCGTATCGAAGCCATTGGTTCCGGCGGGCGAATTTTGAGTTCGAAGTCGATCAACCGCACGGCCACCTTCGTGTTCTATATCGGTGATAGCCACTTCGGTACGTTGACTGCCTTCGTACCCGGGCGCAGCGCCGAAGCGTTCACGTTCACCTCGGCGCTGCCGGTGCAGGTGCTCAAGGGCATGGCGCCGATTCTGACGCCGTATCTGCAACCGGGTGCGCATACGCAATGTTTGCCCGTGGAGGTCGCGCGACGCTGAAAAAATGGCGGTATTTATTTATTTTCGGCATGGGTAATTCCAATGCATTGGGGGGGTAAACACGGATTAAAGCAGCGGGAATTCAGGCTTTTACTTTGAGCCTCGGGCGTTAGGCTGGTCACTCCACTTAACGCTCAAGGTTCATTAAAAGCATGACTGACTTACACGGACGTACTTCAGCGCTACCCACACCGGGGGCCGATGGCAATAAAGGTCGCCACTACGCGTATATCAAGAACCGAATCCATCCCGCGCTCAAGGACGCTTCATCGCGACGGATTCGGGAACTGAGCCTCACCCGACCGGCTTCAGGGTATTGGGTACTGGCCAACAGGGATTTCGATCACACACCGTTACAACAAGCCAACCTCGAACACTGGTCCGCGCAAAACACCGTTGACCGGGTCATGGACAAGGTACAAGGCGTATATGAATTCGCCGAACCGTTGGTGACCGAGGCGTTGCTGAAACAGTTCGGTGTCGACGTCGACGTAAAAACCACGTACTTGCACCTTTATCTACCCAAACAGCTTCCCTGGTATGCCAGCAACATCAACGGTGTGGTGACCCGAACCGTATCACTGCTGGACGCGGCCCTGCATAACTTCTCGAGCAGGGAAACCTGCGAAGCAGACTCGAACTTCATCAGTCAGCCCGATGCCCGTGGGCATTTCGACACCCTGCCGATCAAACGCAAAATGTCCATCGCCCAGTTCCAGACCCTGTGCCGCGAGCTGGACATTGGCGCGCGCTACACGAAATACCTCGAAGAACAATTGCGGCCCAGAGACGGCCTCGCCCAGGTTGTTTTGAAACACAAGATTGTCGAGAGTGAGAAAACCGCGTTCAAAGCGGCTGCCAGACTGGCCGTCCTGAAAGGCGACATTGACGCCGATGCCGGTGACCTGATCCTGATGATGCTCGACGGCCAGCGCAACCTCACCCGCAAAGGCCGAATCATGCACTTCGCCAACCTGTCGATTCTCGACAGTGTGCTGACCGGGATCGTTTTGATTACCCCGGATCTGGACCGGGCCCGTGAAGTTGTGCCGATATTCGCTTACGTCCCGCAAGACCCTGAGCATCCGCTGAAAGAGTATCCCTCGACCCTCGCTTTCATGAATGAACTGACGCGTCAGCTGCGTAACAACGATGTCATTTCGTCCACCGGCATGACCTACCGCCAATATTTCAGCCGGTTCGTCGATCAATCCGTTCGGGGGCATTTTTTTGCCGGGCTGCAACAACGCCTGTTCCAAGTGAAATGGCACCGCAAAGAGCCGCTGGACCAGAGACCGAGCTGGCGGGAAGTGGCTGTCACTGAACCTAACCTGCATTTCAGCACCACACCGATCACCGGCGAACTCTGGCAGTACCTGTCTGAGCACAAGCTCAACAAGGTTTTCAAAGACGCCTGCCACATCGCCGTGTCCACCGCCGATGCCGATACCCATGCCCGACAGGCGTGGTGGGAGAACTTCAAAAAAATCTTCTCGGACATTTTCAACATCGCCCTGATGGTCGTCACGCCGTTCGTGCCCGGACTCGGTGAGGTGATGATGGGCTACATGGCGTATCAGATGGCCAGCGACACCATTGAAGGCATCGTCGACATGACCCTGGGGCTGTGGACCGAAGCCGTCGAACACATCGTCGGCGTGGTCACGGATGTGCTTCAGCTGGCAGCGTTTTCCGCCGGCGCGCAGATTGGTGCGCTGGCGCGCCTGAAACTGTCACCACTGATCGAAGGCATGAAACCGGTTACCCTGCCCAACGGCGAACCCCGGCTGTGGCACCCCGATCTCAAAGCCTATGAGTGGCCCGATGTGCAGCTATCGCCGGATTCCAGGCCGGACAAGCTCGGGCTGCATGCCCACGAAGGCCAGACGGTTCTGCCACTGGAAGACAAACACTACGCCGTGCAAAAAGACCCGCAAACCGGCAATTATCGAGTCAAACACCCGTATCGCGACATGGCTTATCGGCCCGAGCTGAAACACAACGGCCTCGGCGCCTGGACTCATGAAGCCGAGAACCCGCGAGCCTGGGATCGCCCGACGTTGATGCGCCGTCTCGGCCACGCCGTGGAGGGCTTCAGCGACACGCAACTCGACGACGTTCGCATTGCCAGCGGCATCAACGACGGCGCGCTGCGCCGGATGTACGTCGACAACACGGCCCCGCCACCGTTACTCGACGACAGCCTCACCCGCTTGAACATCCAGCGCCAGACCCGCCAGGCCATCGACAGGATTCGCTCAGGCCAGCCCCTGGACCCTTCCTCCTACTGGTTTGAACCGCTGGCGACTTACCTGGACGGCTGGCCGGCAGATAAAGCCCTGAAGGTCTACGAACATGCCGACATGAGCGGCCGGTTCCGCCAGTACGGCAATGTAGAGGCGAGCGACGGGCAGACGCTGTCCACCAGTCTGTCCAACCTCATGAGTGACCGGTTTGCGCCAGACCTTCTCGAGTTTCTCAGCGAAGAAGAGCTGCAAGCCGTGCTCGGTCGGTCCACCGCCAAAGGGGAACGGGTACAAGCGTTGCGTAATCGACTGGCGGATGAAGCCGATCAAATGACCCCGGACATCGTCAATCAGCTTTACCAAGGTGCCCAGGCGTCCGACGATCCGCAGCTGCGACTCATGCGCCAGACCTTTCCCGAGCTGCCGTCCCGCGCGGCAGCGACGTTGCTGAACAGTGCCGACACTGCCGACCTCAAGCGCATGACCCAAACGCAACACCTGCCGCTGAACCTCAAGAGCCGCGCCCGTGAGGCCGCCTTCGAAGCCCGGACCAACCATGCCTATGAAGGCTTCCACGACGGCGCGCAGTGGGTGGCGGAAACCGAGAGCCTGGTGCTGAACGCCTTGAGGATTCATACCGACACCTTCGCGCAATTGCGCATCGAGGTTCGCGAAGGCAACGACGCCGGTCCCTTGCGCAGCCGCGTGGGTGCTGAAGACGCGTCGATGGTCCGGGTGCTGGTCAAGGATGATGTCAACCGATTCGAAGTCTGGGATGGCGACAACCAGAAATTGCACGACAGCACTGATTTTTACGAAGCCGTCCTCAACGGCTTGCCGAACAACAAACAGGCGCAATTGGGCTATCGGCCGGGCCAGGGCGCCTTCTTCAAGCAATGGGTAATGGCCAAGACCGAGACCCCGGCGCAACGCCGCACTGCGCTCGCCGCACCGCCGATCCGTCCGCTGGCTGACCATGAAGACATGATCCTCTTGCGCGGTCCCGGCTTCTCCACCGTCGCCCCCACGCTCACCGAACGGGTGCAGGATATTTACCCTCACTTCAATGAGCGCGAGGTCATCACCTTTGTGCGATCCCTCGGATCGCAGGAACAAGGGCACCAGACCCTGACTCGTCTGGACCGTGAACTGGACGACCTGCGTGTGTTGTTCAATCGCTGGCGCTACCAGCAGCCGGATACCTGGGGCCCGGATCAACGCGGGTTCGTCAACAGCGGCGGGTTGCACATTGCCGAACGCCTCATCGACTGTTTCAAACGCAAACCCACGGTCTTTGGCGAACGCAGCATCACAGCCGACGGCGGGTATGCGCTGGACTTGTCCACAGAATTCAAGGTGCTCGACCTCGAACGCTGGTGGAAGGAATTGCCGGATATCAAACGCTACCTCGATCAGATCAGCACCTTGAATCTGGACCGCACGACTTTTGCCGAATCCGCCTCCGGCCTATTGGGCGACTTCCCTCATCTGCAGCAACTGAGCGCCCGCAGCTGCGGCTTGAGGCGACTCCCCGACGCCATCGGCAAGATGCACCACCTGCGCACGTTGCGACTGATGAACAACGACATCTCGTTGACCCCGTCGGCCGTCGAGCAACTGCGAAACCTGACCCGCATGGAAACCCTCAGGCTCGATGACAACCGGGAGTTGGGCCGGCTGCCGGACGTCGGACGCATGCCCAGACTGAGAATTCTGAGTTTGAGCAACACCGGGGCCACCACTTGGCCCGATGGCCTGTTAGGACCTGCCAACAAACGTCGACCGCGCGGCTTCTTTCTGGATTTGCAGGAGAACCCGATCAGCGTCATTCCGAAGGTCGTGCCCGGTTCGGAAGATGCCTTCCTCGTGGCGCGGACCCGCTTGTACGAACAGCAGCTCTCGGAGGCCAACCTGGTTACTTTCACAGCGTATCGACGATCGGTCGGCATCTCGCCAACGCAGGTCTACACCAACGCGGCACGCAACGCGATAAAGCTGTGGCCCATGAACAACGACTCGGTATGGTGGAGTGCCGAGGTCTCAGGGCTGGGCACTTTCCGGGAGGAAGCCTGGCACGACTTGATGACCGAGCCTGGCTCAGCGGATTTTTTTTCCTTGATCCAGAAACAGACTCGCTCGGCCGATTACCGGGCCGGTGGTAATTTGCGTCAACAGCTCAGCACCCGGGTATGGCGCATGATCGAAGCCATCGACCTGGACACCGGGTTGCGCAAGGATCTGTTCGAGATGGCCAGGGCGCCTACCACCTGTGCCGATGCCGGGACCCAGGTGTTCAACCACATGGGCATCAAGGTGCTTGCCTCCGAAGCCTATGCCTTGTCGACGTCCAACGCCGTGCTTGAAAGCAAACTGTTGAACCTGGCCAAGGGTGCCGCTCGCCTCGCGCGCGTGGATGACATTGCCCGTGCCGATTTCGGCAGCCGCCCGGGTAACCCCGATGAGGTCGAGGTGTACCTCGCCTACGAAACCGGACTGGCTCAACGCCTTGGTTTACCGTGGCAATCGGAGTCGATGCTGTTTCGCCCCATTGCAAAGGTGAGCGCCGAAACCCTCGACATCGCCTTCGAGACGGTGATGTCGATGGAGGCCGGCGATGGTCTGATCAACGACATGATCGAACAGCCGTTCTGGCAGAAATACCTGCAGGACACGTACCCGAACGAGTTCCGCCGCAATACCCGGCTGTTCGAAACCAGGAGCGACTTGCTGGATGAGTTACGCGAAGTCCAGCACACCTGGGCCCGTTCCAAGGACCAGCAGATTGCGAAACGACGAGCGATCAAACAGCGCCTGCTAGACCTTGCCGGGCGACTGAATATCGATGAAAAAGTGGTGTTGACCCATGAAGACATGACCGATGAAGTCTATGGCGGACTGCTTCATGACCTGGGCTACGAAGAAAAAGAACTGAGCAGGAAACTGACCCGCGCAGCACTGCAAAAAGACGCACAGCAATAATCGGCACCCCTGATGCATCGAATGATGCATCAGGGTCAACCCTTAGCCCACTTCCGAATCCCAGATCACCGTGACATTGCCCGAGTACGTTCGGGTGACACCGGGCTTGAGCATTTCCTCGACCTCGTCTTGCGCGATCTCGAAGTGTAACGTTCCAGGCTTGCGATCAACATAAATGCGCGGCTGGAACAGCTCGGTGCCACTGCCGTCGCGCCGCAACGGCCGGCGGCTGACGGGTTGATCGGCGCCATCCACCAGGCCATTGGGCAACGTGACGCTGACGTCGAGTGGCACAGCATGACCCGAGGCCGGGTCGCGTACCAGGCAGCGGTTGCCATCGTTGCTGTACTGGCAGTCAAGGTTCATCTTGAAGCGACTCGACGAAGACACATTGAACGTCTGATCGCGGAACAGCCGTGTCGGCTTGCGCCCTTGCGTCAGCCACGCTTGCCAGCCGCCCTGCGGCACCAGTTCAACACTATTGCCGCCAGGTGGGATCTCGACCTTGAGCGTGTGTTGCACGTCCAGTGTGAAATTCAGCGTCAGTGTCGAATCGCTCGGTTGCATGACGTCACCCATGTCGAAATCACCGTTCGATCCGACGCTGTAGGTCAGGCTTCCAACATAACGGCCCGAAGACATGCCCAACGGGTTCGGTGTGACCAGTTCATAGGCGAAATCCAGATAGTTGTAACGCAACCAGGGCACGTTGAACCTGGCCTGCTTATCGCAGCTGGCCTCGACGGGTGTTTTCCAGAAAAAGGCATAGCTAGCCGGCCCTATAAGCCCTACGCCACTATAAAGACAGGGTGCGGGCGCATACACCCAACTGGCGCCCCACAGTTGAGCGTGGGCAAGTTGATAGTCGCTCCCCCCACCGACAAGGCTGATAACGTCCTCGGTCAAATACTGGGAGCCCATACCTGCAATCCGAACCTTGACCGTCTCGGGCTCGCCCGTCGTTTCATGCACCACGGACAACTCGCGCCACTGCGCCGGGACTTTGAAAGTGGCACCCTGGCGCGATGACGGGTGATTCGCCTGGATCGGCGCATTGGAGTTGAACTGAATCGGCACGCGCAGGCTGAACATCTCGTTGTCGTGGCACTCGCTGGGATAACTCTCGCAATAACCGCTGGGAGGCGTGTCATTCCGGAATTTGTTCTGCTGAGGGTTTGCAGAGTCCGGTCTGAACGATGCCAGGATAGAGACTTCTTCCGACCAGGCCGAAGAACAGGTGAGCAACGATAAAATCCCGATCCCGACACAGCAACGTACCTGCCGCCCCAAGCCCTGTGAATGATTCATGTTTTTTCCTCTGAAACGAGTCAGGTCAACAGCCAATCCGCATGGCATCACGCCCCCGGCAGCACTGCGTTGAAAATCAAATTGACACTGCCGAAATAGCTGCCCGGTTTATAAATCCCATCGTCAGGGGGGGTTGGCACGATCTCCAGCAACACACGCTTACCCGGTGCGGCATCGCTCATCGACACCACTTCGCGACTGTTCAGTTCATCAAGCACATGGCCGTTGAACATCACGCGCAAACCAATGTCATGAGCATCAGTGCCGTTGGACAGAAAAGGTCTGCCCTCAAGCCGTGCCTCGATGGCGCCAGACTCATTCTTCACATCGAAATACTTGCGCAAGCCACCCAGGGTCGCGGTGGTCAGGTTCCACGGTAATTGCTGTTCGCGGTGAATCCAGCCGGGGTCAGCGGGAATGACGTAGAAGGGCTGGCTCGGGATCGTCACGAACACGTCGAATTGATGCACCTCGCGGGCTGCAAACGCTGAATGGCAGGCCATTGCCAAGACCATCAGAACCATCAGTTTTCTGAACATGGTCATCAGCCCTTTACATCAAGTTTCTTGCTGCTCTCGCCTTCAACCAGCGTGAAGCGGTATTCGCGGCCGGCCTGTTTTTCGAACTCGAATTGGCGGCCCGCCAGGATGTGATGCTTGGTGGTGGGCTGGCAGTCCTGCTCGTTCTTGACCGAGCAATCCTTGAACTCATCGATCACCACCACGGTGTTGCCGTTGTTGCGGATACGGTAATCCGTCGGGCCGTTCTCGATCACGCTGGCGTAACGCGTGCTCTTGGGACGGACGAAAAACACCGCGCCATACCCGGCCAGCACCGTGACCCCGGCGGACAGGGTTTTCTTGTATTCCTCGCGCTCTTCAATGGACACCGCGAACTCGTCTTCTTTCTCGGGCACCACCGGCACGAAGCGCACGCGGAAATAGCGCTCTTTGTCGCGCTCGCCCATGTACAGCAATCGCGTGCCTTGCATGCCACTGGCGGGCACGATCAGCCGTGCCGGGCTGGCCATCAAGCCATCCCGGGAGGTGCCGTCGGCATTGGACATCAGTGGGACTTCCCGGGATTTGCCATCGGCGTCGTAGAGGATTTCAAGGATGTTGACCTTGACGAAGGCGGTGCTGTCGCCGCCGTTATAGACGCGTTTCAAAAAGGTACTTTTGTCACCGTCCAGGTAGTCGTAAACCGAGCCGATATTGATGCTTGGTCCGGCGTGCGCCGTCTGGGTGAACAAACAAAAACCAATCAATGCCAACCGACGTTTCATCGTCATTTACCTCCAAAAAAGTGCGGGGTGCCGGGCATCAGCCTGCCGTCGGCGTCTGAAGCGTCAGGTCCGCCAAGGTGTCTGGCGTGCAGCGCAGATCGCCGATCATCAGCACGTTGTTTTCCGTGCGGCCACGGCTCGGGTCCAGGCGGAACTGGCACAGCAGCTGGTTGCCGTGGCGCACTTCCAGGGTCGGTGAACCGGCGTTCATTTCCATCGAGAAGAAACCATCCACCTCGCTCACCCCGCGACTGGCGTGGTTGATGATGTGGTGGCCCTTGAGCGGTTTGCCCTGAGGGTCGATCAGGCGGCCCAGGACGGTGAGGGTTCGCATCACGCGAATCTGCCGATAATCCACGCCGCCCTTGTTCAGGTGATAACTGGAACGCGACGGCTGAATGGTGGCGGCCGGCACGTGGTTGCCTTCGAAATCGAAACTGACAGAGCTGCTTTTGTAGGCCGTGATCGGCACAAAATTGCGCCCGGGCTTCAGGACCGCGCTGCCGCCGCTCAAATCGTCGGCGCGCAGGACAATGTCTTCGATGTCCGATTCCACATCGATGATCATGCCCGCGCCGTTGCGGTGGTATTGGCTGGTCACGACCATTTTCCGTGCGCCGACGGCCACGGTGCTGTCCAGGTTCAGGCCACCGGTAAAGTCGTTGTTGAAGGAGGAGCGTTGAATGAAACCATCGGCATTGATCAGGTCGGATTGCATCGTTGCCATGGTATTCAGACCGAGGCCATAAGTGTCCGTGATGGCCGTGGCGGAGACGTTTTGCAGAATGTGATCCTGCAGGTCTTTGCGGTAAGTGATCGATGCATTGTTATCTCGTCCACCGTCGCGGGCCGTGCGGGTGCCGATGCTGCCGGAGATCTGTTCACCGGGGCCGCCCAGGGCAAGGTTGACGCTCAGGTCGATACCTCGGTTGCGGTCGTCATCCGAACTGATGCTGCCCGGCCGATCGAACAGGGACAATCGCCAGCTGGCATCGCTGCCAAGCAGCCGGGTGCGCTGGGTCCATCCCAGGTCCACGCCCGTGCCATTGGTGTTGCCCTCGCTGTGGGATACCCGCGCATTGACCGAACTTTTGCTGGTCAGTCGATGGTTGATCGACAACGAAGAGTTGCTGGTTTGCCCGATGAATACGTTGGGCTGGCGCACCCGCGTGCCATCGGGCAGGGTGTCGTACAGTTTTGTGGTGTCGAGCCAGCTGCGGTTATAGCTGGCGACCAGGCTGCCACTGGCGTAGGAATACAGGCCCTGCACGTCGAGACCGGTGCCGTAGTCTTCGGTCTGGTAGACGTTGGCATACAGGCTGGCGTGATTGACGATGGCCCAGTCGACCGACGTACCGAGTTGCAGGCTATCGCTCACTTGTCGACCGCTCAGGCCGAGAATCACACGCGGGTGCAGCAAGTAGTTGAGCGCCGCGCCGGCGGTCTTGTCGCCATCGTCGGGCTGGTCCCAGTTGCTGAGCAAGCCCGATTCACGGCCGGCGAACAGGTTGTAGCGCCAGCGCTCGTCATGATTGCGCCAGTTGTTCGGCTTGTAGACCAGCTCCTGAGTGCTGGAGGTGATCTGGCCGTCTTCAATCAGGCGCACTTCCACTTCATAAATCCCTCCCGGCAGTGGACGGGTATCGAGGGTCTGCAAACCGGCAGGCATTGCCTGGGTATTGATCAGCAGACCGTCGCGGTAAATCTCCACGGAACCCTGGCGATTGGCGGTGACGTAAATCGGATAAACCGCCGGTTTCGGGGTATTGATGGCCAGACTGTCGGAGCTGCCATACATGACGCCCAACGCCGTGTCGGGGCTGGTACCAAAGGTGCGCGGCTGGCGGGACAGGCCCTCGGATGAAGGGGTGAAATAACCCAGGCGCAGAAAATTGCCTTCCAGCTCGCGCTGGGTATAAAGCTCATTGACGGCGTGGTAGAGCGTGTTATCCATGCCGCCCAGTCGCGACAGCTGAATATTGACCGCTTGGGTCCAATTGCCCAGGCTGCTGCTGGCTTCCAGACCGTAGCGTCCACCGAGGTCCTGATCCTGGCCGCCATTGAGGTTGAGTTGGTTGCGCACGATCAATCCGGTACTGCCAGCCTCAGGCAGGTTGTAATAGCGTTGCACCTGGTCGTCACGCTCAGCATTTTGCGTGAGAATCGAGACCAAGGAGTTTTCGAGGCTGTAGTGCACGGCCAACAATGGTTCGGGGCATGTGGCCTCGCAGCTGCCGAGGGCCACACCTTGTTTCAGATAGCTCGACCAGATGTCGCGCTCACTGGGTTTGAACTGGCTGTCGCTGACATCCGTGAAGTCAACAAGCGTAATGCGATCATCGCGCGTCAACACGACCATCGCCTCACCCAGAAACTGTTGATCAAGTTCCACACGCACTGCCAGCGGCACATCGAAGAAGTGTTCTTCAAACTCGGTCGGCAAACCCTTGGCCTGGGCCAACAGACTTCGGGGGGTGTACGCATTATCTGCGGGTGCGGCCAAAGCGGTTGCGCAACACAGCAGGGCAAGCGCCGTCGCGATGGGAGTCATCGGGAACATGAACGGAATACTCTGAATATAAGCACGTTAAAACCCGGTCGACAGGCAGCAGTTGCCTGTCGACCGGCAAGCGTTATCTAAATAAGAACGATCCTTACTTCATAACGGTGTTACGGGATGCGCGGCATGGCATCGAAGACTACGACTGGATTGGCGGTGTAAAGACCGGTCTGAGTGGCGGTCGGTTTGGCGGCGGCAATCACCAGATCAGCGCGCATGCCGCCGTTGGATTCGGTATCGCCGACCACTTCCTGGGAAGCACCGGTCAAGGTTACGCCGTTGAAGGAATAGGTCAGCGCGATGTTGTTGCTACCGTTGAACAGGGGTTGCGGACCGCCTTCTACATAAGCATTGACCGAACCGTTGGTGTGGCGAATATCGTAGGTCGCACGCAGCGGATTCAAGGTGCCAGCCACCAGGTTGTAGGCCATTTTTTCATCTTTACCGAAGTCAGGATTCACCGGTTGGGCGTGGAATACCTGGGTTGGGATCGTGGCGGTAATGTTGATGGAGGTGCGTGCTTCTTCCGCAGCGAACGCCACCGAAGAGCTGAGTGCCAAGAGGGTCATCGGGACGGCGATTGCAAACTTATTGAACATTGTTGAGTACCTGTCTTTTCAAAGGATTGGGCCGAGAAAGCTGAATAAGCCAGTACGACTCTTCGTAGGCCGGCTTATTTTCGACGCCGGAGAATGATCGGCCAATCGCTTAAGAAAGTAAGTACGCAAGTTCCGAAGAACATGTAGTAACAATGGACTTCAAACAATAGGAAAAAAGACAGAAAAACACTCATTGCGCTGCACACCTCTCAGAGAAGTACTACACACAGCTTTGACTAAAAATACAGACAGATAACAACTAATAAAACGTCCGTAAGATCAATACGACTCTCACACTAATAAGCCGGTGATAAGCCGTCAAACTCGCCCGAATAGATTTATTACTCTAAAAGAGCACGTCGCCTGCCAGCCCGGTCCTGGCACGTGCCTGCCTCGCCATGACCGTTCGTCCTGCGACCTTGCTCTTTACTTAAGATATATCTTAAGTTGTATCTAAACACGACGAGAGAAGACACGAAATGAGAGACCATCATTCCCATCGCGAACACGGCGACAGCCGCGACGGCTTCGAAAAACGCCCTGGCCCCGGTCGGGAACGCGGCGGACGCGGGCCACGGGTGTTCGCCCCCGGCGACCTGAAACTGCTGCTGTTGGCGCTGATCGCCGAACAGCCCTGCCACGGCTATGACCTGATTCGCCAGATCGAAAGCATGTTCGACGGCGCCTACAGTCCCAGCCCCGGCGTGATCTACCCGACCCTTACCTTTCTTGAAGAAAGCGAAATGATTTCGGGCGACGCCGAGGGCGGGAAAAAACGTTACGGCATCACCGACGCCGGACGCCTGTCACTGACTGAGCAAGCGATTGCGCTGGACGGCGTGCGTATGCGCATCGACGTCAGCAAGCGCTCGCTGCGCGGTCATGACCGCCCTGCGGAGATTCACGAAGCGGTGCACAACTTGCGTCATGCCTTGCAGATGCACCACGGCCGCTGGAGCCCCGAAGAAATCCTGCGGGTGCGCGACCTGCTCAACAACACCGCCAAGGCCATCGTCGACGGCCCGGCCGTTCAACCCGTTCAGGAGCAAGCCGAATGACTGAAGTGATCGTGCAATCCATCCACCGTGTCATGCATGAAATCAAGCGCCGTCGACTGCAGGTGTTGCGTGTGGTCGACCTGACGCCGCGCATGCGCCGGATTACCTTGGGCGGGCCAGAGCTGGCCGGCTTCGTCAGCCTCGGCACCGATGACCACGTCAAACTGCTGTTCCCACAAAACGCGGCGGAACAGGCGGCACTGGAAACGTTGGTGCTCGGCGCTGGCAAAAACAACGGGCCGATGCCGGCGATGCGCGACTACACGCCACGTCGCTACGACCTCGACACACTGGAGTTGGACATCGATTTCGTGTTGCACGGTGACGGCCCCGCCTCGACCTGGGCCGAGCAAGCCAGACCCGGCCAGTTCCTGCACATCGGCGGGCCGCGTGGCTCGATGATCGTGCCGGACATGTTCGACAGCTACCTGCTGATCGGCGACGAAACCGCCCTGCCCGCCATTGCCCGCCGCCTCGAGGGCCTGGCGGCCAATCGCCGTGCGCTGGTGATCGTCGAGGTGGAGAACGGTGCCGAGCAACAGCGTCTGGAAAGCCCCGCGCAGGTCAATGTGATCTGGGTCTTGCGCGAGGGCGGCAAGAACAACCTGCTGAACACCGTGAAACAACTGCAAGTGCCGAGCGGCAATCTTTATGCGTGGGTGGCGACCGAGACCAAAGTGTCGCGGCAGATTCGGCGAGTGTTGCTGGATGAACATGGCTTGAATGAGCCGTTCGTAAAAGCGGTCGGCTACTGGCGGCTGGATGACAGCGACGAGTAATAACTAAGCCTGACCAGCATCCTGTGCGAAAGGCTTGCCGCCGTTGGAGTGCGCAGCGCGCCCGGACTTGGGGCCGCTTCGCAGCCCAACGGGGGCAAGCTTGCTCGCCGCAAAAGCGCCTTCGCCACAATTCAGGTTCGCTTTCGGACCTGCCACCTGTCGAGCCCGATCACTATCAGCGCAACCACCACAAACCCGACCAGCAACCCACCCGCATTCACAAACACCTGTGGATAACCCAACTTGTCGACATCGATAAAGGGATAGGGATATACCGCCAGCAGGTGCCCGCGCCACAACACGTAGGCGAAGTACATCAATGGATAGATCATCCACAACGCGATGTGCCGCAAACGCAGGGTGCCTTTGGGCACGCAGAACCACCAATACGCCAGAAACAGCAGCGGCATGATGTCGTGCAGCAATTCATCCGCCAGAAACTGCCAGCCTTCGGGGTGCCACAGATGCCGCAGCAACACGCTGTACACCAGCCCCACCACGGCGATGCTCACGGCAATCGCGCTGCTCACCCACGGCTGCAAAAACCAGCGTCGGGCTGCGGACTCTCGGGACGTCCACTCACAGGTCAGTACCGTCGCCACCAGCGTGTTGGTCAGCACCGTGAAATAGCTGAAAAAACTCACCAGACCGCCGATCAACCGGGCGTCCAGCGTCCAGCGCGAATACAGAATCAGGTACAGCTGAATGGCCAGCCCGGCCCAGCCCAGCACCGCCGCAGCGGCCACAAAACGGCGCCTCGCGACCAAGCCCGGCATGTTCAGAGCGGTCGCTTGGTGCGCATCAACTTCACGTACAGGCGCTCGACCTTCTCCCGGGCCCACGGGGTTTTGCGCAGAAACGTCAAGCTCGACTTGATGCTCGGATCGCTCTTGAAGCAGCGGATATCAATGCGCTCGGCCAGCCCCGACCATTCGTAGTGTTCCACCAGGGCGTTGAGGATCTGTTCCAGCGTTACGCCATGCAGCGGGTTGTTGTTCTGTTCGGTCATGCCGGGCCTTCGAGCGATGTAAGGAGTGGGAAGCCGCGCACCTTAGCCGAGGGTGTGATCGGGTGGAAGCGCTCTGTGCGCTATCAGTCAATGTAGGTGACGTTGAAGGTCGCCGCCCGGCACTGTTACCAAATCTGAAACGATCCATGTCCATAAAAGCCCTTTCTCTATTTGTAACAGAACATTATCCTTGCGCCGCCTAGCTGAAACGCTTCTTCAAATGGCTTCAGGCCCTGCTGCACTCCGTATCTTCCCTAGAAAAAGACCCAGAATTTCTTCTCTATGCCTTACTTTCAAACTTCGCGAGACAGCGCTGTCTGTACAGCTGTTGCCAGCCGAAAAGCCCTGAAACTGATCGGTGGATTCACCGCGTTGGGCTTCGCCACCTGCACCCAGGCGGCGCCCGCCTTCGATAGCGATTCACCGTGGATGCTCGGCGACTGGAACGGCACGCGTACCGAACTTGCGGAAAAAGGCTACGACTTCAAAGTCGATTACACCGGCGAGATGGGCAGCAACCTGCACGGTGGCTACGACCATGACCGCACTGCGCGCTACAGCGATCAGTTCGGTTTCGGCACGCACCTGGATTTGCAGAAAATCCTCGGTTGGGACGACGCCGAATTTCAGCTGACCATCACCGAGCGCAACGGCAACAACATCAGCAACGACCGTATCAATGACCCGCGTGTGGGCGGCTTTACCTCGGCCCAGGAAGTCTGGGGCCGTGGGCAAACCTGGCGCCTGACGCAGATGTGGTTTCAGCAGAAATTCTTTGACCAGAAGCTCGACATCAAGGCCGGTCGTTTTGGCGAAGGCGAAGATTTCAACAGCTTCCCCTGCGACTTCCAGAACCTGGCGTTCTGCGGCTCGCAGGTCGGCAACTGGGTCGGCGACATCTGGTACAACTGGCCGGTCAGCCAATGGGCAATGCGGGTCAAATATCACCTGACGCCGCAGTTGTACGCGCAGGTCGGTGCCTACGAGCAAAACCCGTCGAACCTGGATCGCGACAACGGCTTCAAGCTCAGTGGCAGCGGCACCCAGGGCGCGATTTTGCCGGTGGAGCTGGTGTGGACGCCGAAGCTCAACGGCCTGCCGGGCGAATACCGTGCCGGTTATTACTACAGCAGCGCCAACGCCACCGATGTCTATAAGGACAGCAATGGTCAGCCAGCGGCCCTGAGCGGTGAGGCATACCGCAGTGCATCGAGCAAACACGGCGTGTGGCTGGGCATTCAGCAGCAGATCACCAACCTCACCAGCGATAACAGCCGTGGTTTGAACGTTTTTGCCAACGGCACGATGCACGACAAGAAGACCAACGCCATCGACAACTACGTCCAGGCAGGCGTGGTCTACAAAGGCGTTTTCGATGCGCGCGCCAAAGACGACATCGGCTTCGCCCTGGCCCGGGTTCACGTCAACCCGGCCTACCGCAAAAACGCCGAGGCGAGCAATCAGGCCCGCGCCGTCTTCAACTACGACGACCCGACGTTCCTGCCGCCGCAAGACACCGAATACAGCGCCGAGCTCTATTACGGCGTGCATGTGACGAACTGGCTGACCGTGCGCCCGAACCTGCAATACATCCGCCACCCCGGTGGCGTGGACCAGGTCGATGACGCATTGATTGGCGGGATCAAGATCACCTCGTCCTTCTAAAACACACCGCCCCCCCCTGTGGGAGCGAGCCTGCGCGCGAAGAGGCCGTCAGCCTTGACATCGATGTTGACTGAACCTCCGCTTTCGCGGACAGGCTCGCTCCCACAAGGGAATGCGTCAAACAAACACTTTTTATATGAACCATGCCCGCGCCAGATCGTCATCTACAGTGAACCTGCGCGGGACTACTTAAAACGTCACGGAGAACTACACTATGAGCACTGATGGTGCTTTGAGTCGAAGCCGTCTGTTGCCGAGCCTGCTCGGCATCCTGCTTCTGCTAATGGGCCTGGCCATGCTGGCTGGCGGGATCAAGTTGAGCATGCTCGGCGGCTCGCTGTATTACCTGCTGGCCGGTATCGGCCTGACGCTGACCGGCGTGCTGCTGCTCCTCGCCCGCCGCGCTGCGCTGGGCCTGTACGCACTGGTGTTGTTCGCCAGCACCGTTTGGGCACTGTGGGAAGTCGGCCTTGACTGGTGGCAACTGGTGCCGCGCCTGGCGATGTTGTTTGCGCTGGGTATCGTCCTGCTGCTGCCATGGTTCCGTCGTCCACTGCTGCGCGAAGGCGCTGCACCGATGGGCACCGGCGCCTTGAGCGTCGCCGTGGTCGTGGCGGGCGTGGCCGCATTGGCCAGCCAATTCACCCACCCCGGTGAAATCAAAGGCCAACTGGACCGCGACAGCGTGCCCGGCATGACCAACACCGCGCCGGCCATGCCCGACGGTGACTGGAATTCTTACGGCCGCAGCGCCCACGGTGATCGTTACTCGCCCCTGGCGCAGATCACTCCGGAAAACGCGCACAAACTGGTCCCGGCGTGGACTTACCGCACCGGCGACCTGCCGGGCCCGAACGATCCGGGCGAGACCACCGCTGAAAACACCCCGCTGAAAGTCAACGGCATGCTTTACGTGTGCACGCCGCACAGCCAGGTGATCGCGCTGGACCCGGACACCGGCAAGGAAATCTGGCGTTTCGACCCTAAGCTCTCCACGCAAAACGCGGCGAACTTCAAGGGTTGGGCGCACATGACCTGCCGTGGCGTGTCGTATCACGATGACGCCGTCTACGCCTCCGAGCAGAGCCCGACCGGCAGCGCCAGTGCCGCCGTGATCAATGCCTGCCCACGCCGGATCTTCCTGCCGACCGCCGACACCCGTCTGATCGCCCTCAACGCCGACACCGGCAAGATGTGCGAAGACTTCGGCGACAAGGGCCAGGTTGACCTGCGCGCCAACATCGGCGGCTTCACTGCCGGCGGTTACTACTCCACCTCGCCACCCGCGGTCACCAAAGACCTGGTGGTGATTGGCGGCCACGTCACCGACAACGTCTCCACCGACGAGCCAAGCGGCGTGATCCGCGCGTTCGACGTACACACCGGCAAACTGGTGTGGAACTGGGACAGCGGCAAACCGGACGACACCACGCCGATTGCCGAAGGCCAGACCTACACCCGCAACTCGCCGAACATGTGGTCCATGTTCGCGGTCGACGAAAAACTCGGCATGCTCTACCTGCCGATGGGCAACCAGACCCCGGACCAGTTCGGTGGCGAACGCACCCCTGAATCGGAACTGCATGCCGCCGGCCTGACCGCGCTGGACATTGCTACCGGCAAAGTGCGCTGGCACTTCCAGTTCACCCACCACGACCTGTGGGACATGGATGTCGGCGGCCAGCCAACCCTGATGGACCTGAAAACCGCTGACGGCGTGAAGCCAGCCGTGTTGGCATCGACTAAGCAAGGCAGCATCTACGTGCTGGACCGCAGCACCGGCAAAGCAATCGTGCCGATCAACGAAGTGCCCGTGCCGCAAGGCGCCGTCGCCGGTGATCACACCTCGCCGACCCAACCCAAATCCGACCTCAACTTCATGCCGCCACCGTTGAAAGAACGCGACATGTGGGGTGTCACGCCATTCGACCAACTGGTCTGCCGGATCACCTTCAAATCCCTGCGCTACGACGGCCCGTTCACCCCGCCATCGCTGCAAGGTTCGATCGTTTATCCGGGTAACTTCGGCGTGTTCGACTGGGGCGGTGTCTCGGTGGATCCGGTGCGTCAGATCCTGTTCGTGAACCCGGACTGGATGGCCTTCAAATCGAAGCTGATCCCAGCGGCAGAAATCGCCGCCCAAGGCCCGCGCAAAAGCGAAACCGAAGGTGTGCAGCCAAACAAAGGCGCGCCGTACGGCGTCGTTCTTGAACCCCTGCTGTCGCCAATGGGCCTGCCGTGCCAGGCACCGGCGTGGGGCTACGTGGCCGCAGTCGACCTGACCACCCATGAAAAAATCTGGATGCACAAAAACGGCACCGTGCGCGACAGCTCGCCGGTTCCGATCCCGTTGAGCATGGGCGTACCCAGCCTGGGCGGCACCTTCACCACCGCCGGTGGTGTGGCGTTCCTCAGCGGCACCCTCGACCAATACCTGCGCGTCTATGACGTGAAAAACGGCAAACAACTGTGGGAAGGCCGCCTGCCGGCCGGCGCGCAAACCACACCGATGACCTACACCGGCAAGGACGGCAAGCAATACGTGCTGGTGGTTGCGGGCGGTCACGGGTCGCTGGGCACCAAGCAAGGCGACTATGTGATGGCGTACAAACTGTCCGAGTAAGGTATAGCGGCGGTTAATGGAAAGGCGACTCCTGTGAGGGGGTCGCCTTTTTCGTGGCCGCTATTTTTGTCACCCCACTCCTCAATTTGACCGGGGGAGGTCTGGAAAATCTGTGAAGGTCCCACAGCTGCGGCGGTTTTGAGGAGGATTCCGACAGGGTGTGGCGGTTGTTGTGTCGGAAGTCCGGGAGATAGGCTTTGGGGGTCGCTGCAAATTCAGCGACCGGGTTTTGCCGCACTTTTCGTGCTTGCTTCATGGCGAACTGTGCGTGGGAGGGCTTCGGCCCTGCCGGGTTCCATTCCCTGGCCGACCCACCTGCGTACGGGTTACCACCCAAGTGCTGGGTCGCAGTCGTGGCGAACTCCCTATTTTCGAATGGAGCGTCGCCATGATCCACACCGCTAATCTTCCTGCAGGCTCACTCCTACAGCTTGAATCGACACACCCCCGTTGCTCCCCACCACTCAACAGGCCGAGCGTTAGCTCGCCTGCAGCTTTTGATCTAGCTTTTGATTCACCCGCCCCCTCGGGAGGCTGAGTGGAGGTGTGCATCCGGGGAGTGGCGCGCAGCGCCGTTCGACGCAGTCGAACACGCTGCATGTAGGTCGTCGCGAAGCAGACCGGAGGGCAGTGTCCCCGGATGGATACCGGAACGAAGGAACGCCGAGCCTTAGCGAGGGGCCGGACGCTCGGGGCGAGCCTTTTTTTGCTTACTTTTTTTTGGCGTTTGAAAAAAAAGTGAGTCGCCGTAAGGGCGAAACCCTAAGCAGCCGTTACCGCAGCAACGGATATGTACCCCAAAAACAACAACATGGTCGGCCCAGAGGCCGCCAAGACAAAGCACCTGTCCAAACCCTGAACACACACCTAGAAACATCGCGAGCCATTGAAACCACCCCCCACCTGCCCCATCTAACACCCATACCCAATTGCGCAGGTGCCCCAATGAGCGACCAGCAAGAATTCCCCGAAGACCCGAGCGAATACGACGAAACCGAGCAAATCGAACACCACGCCACCGGCAAAGGCCTCGCCCTGCCCGGCCAGAACCTGCCGGACAAGGTCTACATCATCCCGATCCACAACCGCCCGTTCTTCCCGGCCCAAGTACTGCCGGTCATCGTCAACGAAGAACCCTGGGCCGAAACCCTCGACCTGGTGAGCAAAGCCGATCACCACTCCCTGGCCCTGTTCTACATGGACGCGCCCCAGGAAGACCCGCGCCACTTCAATACCAGCGCGTTGCCCGAGTACGGCACCCTGGTCAAAGTCCATCACGCCAGCCGTGAAAACGGCAAACTGCAATTCGTCGCCCAGGGCCTGACCCGGGTGCGCATCAAGACTTGGCTCAAGCACCATCGCCCACCGTACCTGGTGGAAGTCGAATACCCGCACCAGCCCACCGAGCCGACCGACGAGGTCAAGGCTTACGGCATGGCGCTGATCAATGCGATCAAGGAACTGCTGCCGCTCAACCCGCTGTACAGCGAAGAACTGAAAAACTACCTCAACCGCTTCAGCCCCAACGACCCATCGCCACTGACCGACTTCGCCGCCGCCCTGACCTCCGCCACCGGTGGCGAGCTGCAAGAAGTGCTCGATTGCGTGCCCATGCTCAAACGCATGGAAAAAGTCCTGCCCATGCTCCGCAAGGAAGTCGAGGTTGCGCGCCTGCAGAAAGAGATTTCCGCCGAAGTTAACCGCAAGATCGGCGAACATCAGCGTGAGTTCTTCCTCAAGGAACAACTCAAGGTCATCCAGCAAGAGCTAGGGCTGACCAAGGATGATCGCAGCGCCGACATTGAGCAGTTCGAGCAACGCCTGACCGGCAAAGTGCTTTCGCCGCAGGCGCAGAAACGCATCGAAGAGGAAATGAACAAGCTGTCGATCCTCGAGACCGGCTCCCCGGAGTACGCGGTCACCCGCAACTACCTCGACTGGGCGACATCGGTGCCGTGGGGCGTGTACGGCGAGGACAAACTCGACCTCAAGCACGCGCGCAAAGTGCTGGACAAACACCACGCCGGCCTCGACGACATCAAGGACCGCATCCTCGAATTCCTCGCGGTCGGTGCCTATAAAGGCGAAATCAGCGGCTCCATCGTGCTGCTGGTCGGCCCGCCGGGCGTGGGTAAAACCAGCGTCGGCAAGTCCATCGCCGAATCCCTCGGCCGGCCGTTCTACCGTTTCAGCCTCGGCGGCATGCGCGACGAAGCCGAGATCAAGGGCCACCGCCGCACCTACATCGGCGCGCAACCGGGCAAACTCGTGCAGGCGCTGAAAGACGTCGAAGTGATGAACCCGGTGATCATGCTCGACGAGATCGACAAGATGGGCCAAAGCTACCAGGGCGACCCGGCCTCGGCGCTGCTGGAAACGCTTGATCCGGAACAGAACGTCGAATTCCTCGACCATTACCTGGACTTGCGTCTGGACCTGTCGAAAGTGCTGTTCGTGTGCACCGCCAACACCCTGGACTCGATCCCCGGCCCATTGCTGGACCGGATGGAAGTGATTCGCCTGTCGGGCTACATCACCGAAGAAAAAATCGCCATCGCCAAGCGGCACCTGTGGCCCAAGCAGCTGGAAAAGGCCGGCGTGTCCAAGGGCAGCCTGAGCATCAGCGACAGCGCGCTCAAAGCGTTGATCGACGGTTACGCCCGCGAAGCCGGGGTGCGCCAGTTGGAAAAACAACTGGGCAAACTGGTGCGCAAGGCCGTGGTGAAATTGATCGACGACCCCAAAGCCGTCATCAAACTCGGCCCCAAAGACCTCGAAACCTCACTCGGTCATCCGGTGTTCCGCAATGAGCAAGTGCTGTCCGGCACCGGTGTTATCACGGGTCTGGCCTGGACCAGTATGGGCGGCGCGACCTTGCCGATCGAAGCAACGCGGATCCACACGCTGAACCGCGGCTTCAAACTCACCGGGCAATTGGGTGATGTGATGAAGGAGTCGGCGGAAATCGCCTACAGCTACGTGAGCTCAAATCTGAAGTCGTTTGGCGGTGATCCGAAGTTCTTCGACGAAGCTTTCGTCCACCTCCACGTCCCGGAAGGCGCCACCCCGAAAGACGGCCCGAGCGCCGGCGTGACCATGGCCAGCGCCCTGCTCTCGCTCGCACGCAACCAGCCGCCGAAAAAAGGCGTGGCCATGACCGGTGAACTGACGTTGACCGGGCATGTACTGCCGATTGGCGGCGTGCGTGAGAAGGTCATTGCGGCGCGGCGGCAGAAGATTTTTGAGTTGATCCTGCCGGAGCCAAACCGTGGAAGCTTCGAAGAATTGCCGGATTATCTGAAGGAAGGGATTACCGTGCACTTCGCCAAACGCTTTGCCGATGTGGCGAAGATTTTGTTCTGACCCCACAACCTGATCGTACTGATCGTTTCCCACGCTCTGCGTGGGAAACGATCCCTCCCTCAGCCCTGTCACACTTTGTCTCATCTTCAGTTATGCTCGCCGTTCGTCGTGAACGCCGGAGCCGCTGACCTTATGTCCCCCACTCGCTTGTTTGTCCCCCTCGCCCTTTCCTTGCTGGCCGCTTGCGCCACGCAGCCGAAACAGAACGTGACCGTGGAAAAACAGAGCCAATGCCCGGTGAAGCTGAACAGCGGGCAAAACCTGGTCCTGACCCTGCCGAGCAACCCGAGCACAGGTTACCGTTGGGCGATTCAGGATTCGGCCGGTGGTGTGCTGCATGCGCTCAGCCCTGAGGTGTACAGCAACCCGGAAGACGCGGGCATCGTCGGCAGCGCCGGTATTTCGACCTGGCGCTTCCAGGCTTTTGCCGCCGGCACCGGGCGCTTGCGCCTGACCTCGCAGCAGCCTTGGGCACCGGAAGTGTTGCCGGTCGACACCTTCGATTGCGCGATCTCGGTTAACTGACCGTGGGCTGGCTGATTCTGGCGCTGATGGGCGCGGTGACCTTCCTGTATGGCGTGAGTGTGCATGCGACGTTGCTTTGTCTGCTGGTCAAACCGCTGCCCGTTCTGGCCCTGCTGGGCTGGTTGCATGATGCACCACCCAGCGACTATCGACGCTGGATCAGCCTTGGCCTGATTTTTTCGCTGCTCGGCGACGTGTTGCTGGCGTGGCCGGGTGATCTGTTTGTGTTTGGTCTCGGGGCATTTCTGGTCGCGCATCTGGCGTATCTCAAAGCCTATCTGAGCGATTGCCGGCGGTTGGCGGTGCTTCCATTGGTGATTGCCCTGAGCGTCGGCGCAGTCTTGTTGGGGATTCTGATTTCCCACGGCCTCGGCCCATTGCTGATCCCGGTGATTGTTTACGGACTGGCCATCAGCGCAATGCTCTGGCGGGCACTGGCTCGCCTGGGCAATGAAGTTCCCAAGCGCTCGGCGTTGCTGGCGGCGGCAGGTGCGCTGGCGTTTGTGTTTTCCGACAGCGTGATTGGTATCAGCCGATTTGTGGCGCCGTTCGACGCAGCGCCTTACGTGATCATCCTCAGTTACTGGTTGGGGCAATGGGGAATTACAGCGTCAGCGTTCTCTCAAAAATAACGCGGCTCTGTGGCGAGGGGGCTTGCCCCCTTCGCCACAACAGTCCTTTCACCCTTCAAATTGCATGAGCCCAGCGGTTTATCAGACAACCCGCGCATCCCCCCGTCAATTTGGCTAAAATGCCGGCCTTTTCCACCCATGCCGCTGGAACCGCCGTGAGCAAAGAATCCGATCGCCTTTTCGCCCAGCCTCTGAGCCAGGTGCCTGACTTCGCCTTTAACGAGGACGTGGTGCGGGTGTTCCCGGACATGATCAAGCGCTCGGTGCCGGGTTATCCGACCATCGTGGAAAACCTCGGCGTGCTGGCCGCGCAATTCGCCCAGCCCAACAGCATCCTCTACGACCTCGGTTCGTCTCTGGGCGCCGTGACTCAGGCCTTGCGCCGGCACGTGCGCACCGACGGTTGCCGCGTGATCGCGGTGGATAACTCGGCGGCGATGGTCGAGCGTTGCCGCGAATACCTCAACGGTCAGGACTCGATGTTCCAGGAGTTGCTGCCGGTGGAGGTGATCGAAGGCGATATCCTCGCCCTCGACTTCCTGCCCGCCTCGGTGGTGGCGCTGAACTTCACCCTGCAATTTATCGCCCCCGACCAGCGCACCGCGTTGCTCTCGCGTATTCGCCAATCGCTGCTGCCCGGCGGCGCGTTGATCCTCTCGGAGAAGCTGCGCTTCAATGACCTTGAAGAACACGCCCTGCTCACTGATTTACACGTCGCCTTCAAACGCGCCAATGGCTACAGCGAACTGGAAATCGCCCAGAAGCGTAGCGCCATCGAAAACGTCATGAAGCCCGACAGCCTCGAAGAACACCGCGACCGCTTGCTGGCCGCGGGGTTCTCGAAAGTCGTGCCGTGGTTCCAGTGTCTTAACTTTGCCTCGTTGATTGCCTTGCCATGATTGATCTGTCCCCCCTCGCCCGCCGTCTGGCCGGTACACCACTGGCCGCCTGGGCCAACACCCTGCAAGCGCAACTCGACAAGAAAATGGAGAAGGGTCACGGCGACCTTGAGCGCTGGCAGAGCGCGCTGGATGCATTGCCGAAGATCCAGCCGAGTGACGTCGACCTGCTCAATGGCCTGATGCTGGACACCGAGTGCGACGACGACACCCGTGCGCAGATGCGCACCGCGCTGATGGGGTTGTCGCCGTGGCGCAAAGGGCCGTTTGATTTGTTTGGTGTGCACGTCGACACCGAATGGCGTTCGGACTGGAAATGGTCCCGCGTTGCGCCGCATCTGGACCTCAAGGGCAAACGCATCCTCGATGTCGGCTGCGGCAACGGCTATTACATGTGGCGCATGCTCGGCGCCGGTGCCGACAGCGTGATCGGCGTTGACCCGAACTGGTTGTTCTTCTGCCAGTTCCAGGCAGTGCAGCGCTATCTGTCCGAACCCAACGCCTGGCACCTGCCATTCCCGTTCGAAGACCTGCCGCCGGAGCTGGAAGGCTTCGATACGGTGTTTTCCATGGGCGTGTTCTATCACCGCCGTTCGCCGATCGAGCATTTGCTGGCGCTGAAGGATTGCCTGGTCAAGGGCGGTGAATTGGTGTTGGAGACGCTGGTGATCGAAGGCGATCAGCAACAGGTGCTGGTACCGGAAGACCGCTACGCACAGATGCGCAACGTGTGGTTCCTGCCGTCGGTGCCGGCGTTGGAGCTGTGGTTGCGCCGTGCCGGGTTTACGGATGTGCGCTGTGTGGACGTGAGCGTGACCACGGTCGAGGAACAGCGCGGCACGGAGTGGATGAAGTATCAGTCGTTGAGCGACTTCCTGGACCCGGACGACCACAGCAAAACGATAGAAGGGCTGCCGGCGCCGATGCGTGCCGTCATCGTGGCCCGTAAATAAATCTATCAAACATCGCATAACCCTGTAGGAGTGAGCCTGCTCGCGATGGCGGTCTGACAGTCAAATCAATATTGACTGTCAGACCGCCATCGCGAGCAGGCTCACTTCTACATTGGGTTTTGTGTTTATTCAGTGGGTTTGGCGCGTCTAGCCTTGAAAAACTCACTAAGCACCGCCCCACACTCCTGCGCCAACACCCCGCCTTCAAACAACACCCGATGATTCAAAAACCCTTGGGTGAAGAACTGTCCCTGACTTTGCACAATCCCGGCCTTTGGCTCCAGCGCGCCATACACCACCCGCGCAATCCGCGAATGCACGATCAGGCCGGCGCACATGCTGCACGGCTCCAGCGTCACGTACAGCGTGCTACCGGGCAGGCGATAGTTGCTGACGGCCAAGGCGGCGGCACGGATCGCGATCATCTCGGCATGGGCGCTCGGGTCGTTGCCGCTGATCGGGCAATTGAAGCCGCGACCGATGATTTCACCGTCCTGCACCAGCACCGCACCCACCGGCACTTCGCCTAGCGCAGCACCTTGCGCCGCCAGAGCCAGGGCTTCGCGCATGAAGTCGCGATCACGGCTGCGGTCGATGATGGCGGCGGGACGTATCTGACGCATCACGCCACCTCAATGGCGGCCATGAGGCCGGTTTCCATGTGATCGATCACATGGCAATGGAACATCCAGATGCCCGGGTTATCCGCCACCAACGCCACTTGCGCACGCTCGTTCTTGCCCAACAGATACGTGTCGGTGAAGTACGGAATGACTTTGTGCCGGTTCGAGGCGATGACTTTGAAGCTCATGCCGTGCAGGTGGATCGGGTGTTGATATTGAGTCATGTTCTTCAATTCGAAAATGTAGCTCTTGCCCTTCTCAAGCTTGGCAATCGGGCGGTCAGCGCAGGTCTTGTCCGTGATGTCCCAGGCCTTGCCGTTAATCTGCCACAGGCTCGGCGGTTTACCGTTGTCGACGTTGACCGACACCGAGCCCACCCATTCGAAATTGAAGTTGAGTTTCTCGGCATTGGCCAGGTCGGGTTCTGCCACCGGGTTGGCAGGCAGGGTGGGCGGCCATTCGGTGGGGGCATCGGTGTTTGCCACCGAGCGGAACGTACCCAGGCGAACGGGGCCGTTGCGCAGGGACAGTTCTTCACCGGCGGGTGGCGCCTTGATCGCCAGGCAGATGCGCATACCCGGGCCGAGCCAGTACTCCTTGCCCATTGGGCGCGGCGCCACGGGGTTGCCGTCCAGCGCGTAGATCTGCGCTTCGACGCCGGGAATGTTAAGCCGATAGGTCAGCGTGTTATCGAGGTTGAGCAGGCGCACTCGGGTGATTTGCCCGGCGGGCAAGTCGATCACCGCTTGCGAGACACCGTTGATGGTCGACAGCCGCCCCGCCGTGCCACCACGAGCGGCTTCGCGAGGAATGCTGAACGCTACGAAAGCGCCGTCTTCGTCGACGTGCCAGCTCTTCAGGCTCAGGGTTTTCTCGTACCTGAAACCGGTCGGTTCGCGCTCTTCGACGATCAGCGGACCGACAAGGCCGCGGCCCAATTCTTCGCTGCTGTTCACGTGCGGGTGATACCAGTAACTGCCGGCGTCCGGCACGCGGAATTTGTAATCGAAGTATTCGCCCGGCAACACCGGCAATTGCGAAACGTACGGAACACCGTCCATTTCCAGTGGCAGGCGGATGCCGTGCCAGTGAATGGTGGTCGCTACCGGCAGGTGGTTAATGAAGCGCACCCGCAGCCATTCGCCCTGACGCACCCGTAGCTCCGTGCCCGGCGCCGAGGGGCCGAACGCCCAGGCTGGGGTCTTGTGCCCGGCAACCAGTTCGACGTCCAGCGGCGCCGCGATCAGCTCATAGTCATGACCGGCGTCGGCGTCGGCCATCTTGCCCAGCCAGTACCGCGACGCGCCCCCCGCTCCGACACCAACGACAACAAGACCGGCCAGGCCACCGAGGATTTGGCGACGGGTAAAGGACATGAACTCAACTACCTCACGTATCAGCGACAGGCACGAGGCCTGCAAAAGGCGAATACGATACACCTGCGGATGAGAAACAGTAAGGGTGGGGCGGCGGATCGTCGGCAATTCGAGTACACCGAATCACGGCATACCCCGACAAATTCTACTTTTTGGATGTGGCACGACGCTGCCCCTACATGATCACGTAAGGCATGTGGGCATAACTATGTAGTGCACGTGCCTTGAGTAAACGGGTCATCCTCACGACCCATTTCTCAAGGAGCGAGAGCATGCCTGTTGATCAAAGTACCGACGCGTTACCCAATGCTGCCGACAAGGAGCAACTGAAAACGATTGCCCCCGTCGTTGTTACCGCCTGCCCCGGCTTGAAGGAAGAAGCCCACGCGGTCGCCAGCGAAATCCTGCAAAAACATGGCATCACCGGCATGGACCCGGATCAGGTCTGGTGGCACCGGTTCGATAACGTCTCGGCCAGCAGCACCAAAGCCTTTCTGAGTTGGGAGCACGCCCCCAAACCCTGTGAATCATTGACGCTGACGCAACTGGTGATCCAGGGATACCGCGTCACCGATCAAGACGACGCCCTCGAGCTGAACAGTAACGGCGGGTTTTACACAGCCGATGCAAGCGCCAGCATTTTCAATGAAACCAACGAAGTGCGGATGTACCCCAGCAAGGTCCTTGCGGATCTGTGGGACAAGAACCTCAGTGAACGCTATCTGAATAAACTGAACGCGTTCTGGGCCACTCATTTCGAGGACTTCCGGGCGCTAGCCAAATGTAACTACCTCAGCAAAGCCGTCGAGGCGCGGCAACACGGTCAACTGGAAGAGGAGGATTTCCAGACTGTCGTAAGGGCCGTTGTCGGTGCTGCAAGCTGGCCGATCACCCTGGCGACCCTGCAGTCCCAAACCAATCCGCCCGCCGATCTTCGTGTTTGCGCATTGGATGTCGCAGGGCATGTCGCCACCGATATTCTGCGCATCGTTGACCGCAACGGTCGGCAGATCACTTACGTTCCCGGCGCCGCACAGGCTTTCCACGTGCACCCGACACTGACGGACATGCACTGGTGGACCTTGCTGCAAATGAATGAAGAGCAGCCGCGTACCGAGTTCATGACTCATTTTCCGCTGTCGGTACGCAAGGAAGTCCACGACAACATCACTCCGCTGATGAATCAGTTGGTCGGCACCTGGGGGAAATACGACCACCACTTGATCAATCAGAAAAACATCACGATCAGCGGCGATGCCTTCACCTGGCAGAGCCGGGCGGTCCAGAGCACGATGCTGGAAGAGGCGGACCTGACGCTGGTGACCCACGGACAAATGCGCAAGCAACTTTGGCTGGGTTACCTGACTGCCGGGCTGCACGTGTTTGGCCCCTTGGCGGTGATGGGCTGGCCAATCGCGCTGCCGGTGATCGGGGCCAGCATCGCCGCGATGGGCTTGAACATCGACAAGGCGGTCAATGGCGCAACGGCGGCGCAACGCAAGGCTGGCGTCATCGGCGCCGTGCTCGATGGCATCAATGCCCTGTTCAATATTCCGCTGCTCAAGGAGGTCACCGTATTGGATGAAGCCGGGGCTGCCGCCGAGGCGGCTGAAGCGGCCGAGATGGCGGATCTGTACAAGGCGCTCGATCCGGAAGAAACCGTCGCCGCGCAAGACCCTCAGGCGAACGCTGCATCAGAGGAAGGTCCCTTGCAACCGGTTGTGCTGCCTACCCTGCCAGATGAAACCGCAGAAGCTTTTGAAGTGCCAGAGCACTGGCAATGCAATGAAATCCTCGAAAACTATCCTGCGGCCACGAGCGGAAAATTTCGGGGAATCTACTCACTGGACTCAAACCCTTCCACCGCCATCATGATGAACGATCAGGCTTACTACGTTCGCTACGAAGCCGACATCAATGGTGGCGGAACGTGGGCCATCATCGACCCGGCAAACCCACAGGCCTCCACAGGATCAATTCCCGTGCGCCTGACTGGCGAAGGCGAATGGGAGTTGGCGCCGAAAGGCGGATTGAAAGGCGGCGGCAAAGGCCTCAGCAAGCCCGCTCCCGCTCCAGGTCCCGGTCCCGGTCCCGGTCCTTCCAGGCCAACGACTCAGGTCCGCCCAAGGTCAGATTTAGTCAGGCATTTGACAAGATACGATGCCCCCAATGGGCGATCGCTGAACTTTTTGGCCCTGGGAAAGCCGGAAACCCATATAAAAGTCGTCTCCGCACCTGGCGGGGTCCTCCGAGGGATTTCCCCCTATGAAGAGTACGTCGCCGGACGTCGAGCGGTCCTGATCAGGGACGCGATCGGTTTCCAGATCCAGACGGATTTTTTTGCCTCGTTACCGGCCCGCCCGGTTCAGCCCGTCATCACACCCTCCACGACCGTTACGGAGCTCATCGAGAAAGTATTTAACACTGCGCCCGGTCTGGTAATCGGTGAGAGTCAGGACCGCATTGCCAGCATGCGGTTCCTGATCGAAAACATGCCGACGCTGGCGAAGCAAGGCGTCAAGACGATCTACATGCATCGCCTGCTCAACGACTTCAATCAAGTCGACCTGAACGTCTTCGCCGAAACCGGGGAGATGCATGGCATGCTGGAGAAGTATCTGCAAAAGCTGCCCGGCGATCCTGCCGGACAGTTCACCCCCCTCGAAGTCGTCAAGACCGCCCAACAGAACGGCATTCGAATCCAGGCCACCGATTGCCTGGCCAGTTATCGATACACCGATACAAACTTCCGCGCCATCTCACGCCAATCCGTCAAGACCTACCTCACCCATACCATCATGCAGGCCACTCAAGCCCGCAATGGCGGCGGAAAATGGCTGGTGCTGACCGATCAGGAGAGTACCAACACGTTCAGGGGAATCGCCGGTATCAGTGAAACCGAGGGCGGTATCGGTCTACGCATTGAAGAAGTGGGCCCTGGTGAGCGTCTGCACCTCGACATCGACCATGGCATCGAAGTCGGCCGTGAAGTCACAGAGGCTGCGCCCCAGATGAGCGGCAATGTCGACACCCTGTATGCCGATATCAGCCTGCAGATACCGACTCAGGTCATTCAACGATCGCCCGATCAAATCAATCAGCTGCTGTTCCGCCAAGGCATGTTCACCATTGAAAAGTCGGAGGACACGTTGACGCTGATTCATCGCAGCAGGACCAACCAGATTGTGCGAACGATGATTGAACGAACGATGAATGGCGGCTTTCTGATCCACCGTCCTGCCTGGGCCGGCGTGCATCTGGTGACCTACGCGAATCTGACCAGCCTTGCCCACGCACTTAACCGCATGGGCCTGACCCTGGAAGGGCGCCTCCCCACGGTAGCGACCTGATAGCAAAAAGGCCCCGTGAACTTTCGCTCACGGGGCCTTTCAGGTATTACGGACGATCAATCAGACCGGGATCACTCCCACTCAATCGTCGCTGGCGGCTTGCTCGACACGTCATAAGTAACGCGGGAGATGCCTTCGATTTCATTGATGATGCGGCCGCTGACGGTTTCCAGCAGGTCGTAAGGCAGGTGAGCCCAACGCGCGGTCATGAAGTCGATGGTTTCAACGGCACGCAGGGCAACGACCCACGCGTAACGACGGCCATCGCCTACAACGCCAACCGACTTAACCGGTTGAAACACCACGAATGCCTGGCTGACCTTGTGATACCAGTCGGCTTTGCGCAGTTCTTCGATGAAGATGTGGTCGGCACGACGCAGCAGGTCGGCGTATTCCTTCTTCACTTCACCGAGGATCCGCACACCCAGGCCCGGGCCCGGGAACGGGTGACGGTAGACCATGTCGTACGGCAGGCCGAGTTCCAGGCCCAGACGACGGACTTCGTCCTTGAACAGTTCGCGCAGTGGCTCGACCAGTTTCAGGTTCATCTCTTCCGGCAGGCCGCCCACGTTGTGGTGCGACTTGATCACGTGAGCCTTGCCGCTTTTGGCGCCAGCCGACTCGATCACGTCCGGGTAGATGGTGCCTTGGGCGAGGTACTTGATGTTGTCCAGCTTGTTCGACTGGGCGTCAAACACGTCGATGAAGGTACGGCCGATGATCTTGCGTTTTTTCTCTGGGTCGCTTTCGCCAGCCAGGTTGTTCAGGAACTGGTCTTCAGCGTTGGCGCGGATCACCTTGACGCCCATGTTCTCGGCGAACATGGCCATCACTTGCTCGCCTTCGTGCAGACGCAGCAGGCCGTTGTCGACGAAGACGCAGGTCAGCTGGTCGCCAATGGCTTTGTGCAGCAGCGCGGCAACCACCGAGGAATCCACACCACCGGACAGGCCGAGCAGTACGTTGTCGGTGCCGACCTGGGCGCGAATGTTGGCAATGGCGTCTTCAGCGATCTTCGAAGGCGTCCACAGGGCTTCGCAGCCGCAGATGTCGAGGATGAAGCGCGACAGGATGCGACCGCCCTGCTTGGTGTGGGTCACTTCCGGGTGGAACTGTACGCCGTAGTAGCCGCGAGCGTCGTTGAACATACCGGCGATCGGGCAGCTTGGGGTGCTGGCGAGGATGTGGAAGTCCTGCGGCATCTTGGTGACTTTGTCACCGTGGCTCATCCACACGTCGAGGCCGAACAGGCCGTCGGCGTCGATGTGGTCTTCGATGCCGTCGAGCAGGCGGCTCTTGCCGACGACGTCAACGCGAGCGTAACCGAACTCACGCAGTTCGGAACCTTCGACCTTGCCACCCAGCTGTTCAGCCATGGTCTGCATGCCGTAGCAGATACCAAAGACCGGTACGCCCAGGTCAAACACCGCTTGCGGGCAGCGCGGACTGTCAGCGACGTGCACGGACTCGGGGCCGCCGGCGAGAATGACGCCTTTTGGAGCGAATTCGCGGATCGCTTCGTCGTCCATGTCGAACGGATGCAGTTCGCAGTACACGCCGATTTCACGCACGCGGCGGGCAATCAGCTGGGTGTACTGGGAACCGAAGTCGAGGATCAGGATGCGGTGGGCGTGAATGTCGAGGGCCATGATTCAGTCTCGTCTAAGTAATTCAGAAACAGTCGTGATTCAGAAACAACTCGGGGCTGAATAAAACAGCCCCGGTTACTTAACTTTTTGCTGGAAGCCTCAACCTACACGGTAGTTTGGCGCTTCTTTGGTGATTTGTACGTCGTGCACGTGAGACTCGGCCATGCCAGCACCGGTGATCCGCACGAACTCAGGCTTGGTGCGCATTTCTTCGATGTCGGCGCTGCCGGTGTAGCCCATCGAGGAACGCAGGCCGCCCATCAGTTGATGGATGATGGCGCTCAGGGTGCCCTTGTAAGGAACACGCCCTTCGATGCCTTCCGGAACCAGTTTCTCGGCGCCTGCCGAGGAGTCCTGGAAGTAACGGTCGGAGGAACCTTGAGCCTGGGACATGGCGCCCAGCGAACCCATGCCACGGTAAGCCTTGTACGAACGACCCTGGAACAGTTCGATCTCGCCCGGAGCTTCTTCAGTACCGGCGAACATCGAACCCATCATTACGCAGGAAGCACCGGCTACGATGGCCTTGGACAGGTCACCGGAGAAACGGATGCCGCCGTCGGCGATCAACGGAACGCCGGTGCCTTCAAGGGCAGCGGCGACGTTGGCGATGGCACTGATTTGCGGGACGCCGACACCGGCGACGATGCGGGTGGTGCAGATCGAGCCAGGGCCGATACCGACCTTGACGGCGTCAGCACCCGCTTCGGCCAGGGCCTTGGCGGCAGCGCCGGTGGCGATGTTGCCGCCAATGACCTGCACTTCAGGGAAATTCTGTTTGACCCAGCGAACGCGGTCGATCACACCTTTGGAGTGACCGTGAGCGGTGTCGACCACCACCACGTCAACGCCGGCATTGACCAGGGCTGCGACGCGATCACCAGTGTCTTTACCGGTACCGACGGCCGCGCCCACACGCAGACGACCTTGATCGTCCTTGCTGGCCAGCGGGTAAGCCTTGGCTTTTTCGATGTCGTTGACGGTCATCATGCCTTTGAGGGCGAATTTGTCGTCGACGATCAGTACGCGTTCGATGCGGTGTTTGTGCAACAACTCGCGAACGTCGTTCTTGTCGGCGCCTTCCTTGACCGTGACCAGACGCTCTTTAGGCGTCATCACTTCGCGGACTGTGGCTTCCAGACGATTTTCAAAACGCACGTCACGGGAAGTAACGATGCCGACCAGGTCGCCATCGTGCAGTACCGGAACGCCGGAGATGTTGTGCAGGCGGGTCAGTTCGAACAGTTCACGAACCGTGGCGTCAGCCTCGATGGTGATCGGGTCCTTGACCACGCCGGCTTCGTAACGCTTGACCTTGCGCACTTCGGCAGCTTGCTGCTCGATGGTCATGTTCTTGTGGATGATGCCGATGCCACCTTCCTGAGCCATGGCGATTGCCAGACGGGCTTCAGTAACGGTGTCCATGGCGGCAGAAACCAGAGGAATATTCAGCTCGATGCCACGGGTTAGACGGGTCTTGAGACTGACTTCGTTAGGAAGTACCTCGGAATAACCGGGCACTAGGAGAATGTCGTCGAATGTCAGAGCTTCTTGGCTGATACGCAGCATCGCGGGGGCTCCCGAGCGGGAAAATGGAAGCGCGCCATTATAGTCAGACACCCCCTCGGGTTCAATGTAAAACTCTGTCTATTATTAGCATTACTGATATACGGGATTTATCGCGGCCTACAACTCGACTTTGATCCAACTCACCGGCTGATCCAGCCAATCGGCAAACTCATCGATAAAGCTCTGCTTGAACCCGGCTTCCGCCCAATTGTTGAAGATGAAGCCGAGGTTGGAAAAACCGCATTCCTGCAGGAACAGGAACCCGTTGATGTCGTCCTCATGCCCGCATTCTGGACAGGTGAAGTTATCGGTGCGGCCGGGCATCCAGTCTTCCAGGCTTTCGAACAGCGCTTCTCCGACTTCCTTACGGCATTCGGCGCAGCCTGCCTCGCTCAGGAAACCTTTGGCCGGCGTGTAGATGCAGCGCTTGGTGATGATCTCCAGACCATTGATCGGCTCGCCAAATGGCAGCGCTTCGGGGTACAGGACCACGGCGCGTGCACCGTCGGCGATGGCGTGGCCCATGCGATTGCCGGTGCGGCCGCACGTAGTGAGTTCTTCCTTGATGATGTTTTTGCGCACCAGCCACCGCACGACCGCCCGGGCCCGGGGTTCGTGCACTGGCAGCGTGGAGATTTTCGGGACGATGATGCTTTGGGAGTTCATGGTGCAAGCCTACCGATGCTGAATAATCCACCTTTGTGGGAGCGAGCCTGCTCGCGAAGGGGCCATTGCAGCCAACAGTGATGTTGCCTGACCCACCGCCTTCGCGAGCAGGCTCGCTCCCACAAGGACTGCGGGCGGCAGCTTAATGCCTGACATTTTCAGGTCAAGTGCTGAAATAGCGCCCGATCAAGGCAATCCCGCTGGCCAATACCAACCAGGTCACCAGCCGCACAAACGCCTCGCGCGACAACTTCATGGTCAATCGCCGCCCGATCCACAGCCCCAAGGCCATGGCCGGCAACAAACACAGGGCCAATACCAACAAGGGTAGCTCGGCATACACACCTGCGACGGCAAACAGGCTCAAGCGCACCACCGTGCTGCAACTGATCAGCGCACTCTGGGTTGCCCGGGCTGCCTCTTTGGGCAGTCGGCTGTTCAAATAGATCGCATATAAGAAGCCGCCACTGCCAAACAACGCCCCGAACATCCCGCCCACGGCGCCCATCGGCACTGCCCACGAAGCGGATAACTGTGTCGGACGGGTTTTGACCCACAGGCTGTAAATCGCATAAGCACTGATAAATAGCCCCATCAGCAGCAGCAATACGTCGGATTTCAGGTTCAGCAGAAAGATCACCCCCAATGTGCACCCCACCGCCATACACGGTAGCAACCGCAGCAACTCGGGTTTCGCCACATCACGCCGCGAGGGCAGCAGATTGCCGAACGCCGCGACAAAATCCAGCAGCACCAGCAATGGCACGATCTTCGACAATGGCATGAACAGAATCAGAATCGGCCCCGCTACCAGTGCGGTGCCAAAGCCGGCAATGCCAAACACGATATACGCCAGAGCGATGCCCAGCCCGATGATCAGCCAATCCGTCGTGCCGAAAGGCCATTGGTTGAGAAATGCCAACATATTCACTCCATGTCTTCCTTGAGTACAGGGGCTGGACTTTACCCTTGCGGCAGCGAGCCTGCCCGCGAATACGGATCGACTTTCAACATTGCGGTGACTGACACACCGAATTCGCGAGCAGGCTCGCACAAATGGAATTTCGTTGGGTCATGGAGATTGGGCGCCGAATGCCTTTAAACTGCGCCCCATGATTAAAGATCCCTTTGCAAGACTCGGCCTGGACCGTGAAGTCCTGACTGTCAGCCAGCTCAACGGCCGCGCGCGGGTGTTGCTCGAAGACGTGTTCAGCAATATCTGGGTCGAAGGCGAAATCTCCAACCTCGCGCGTCCTGCGTCCGGCCACGTGTATTTCACCCTCAAGGACAGCGGCGCCCAGGTGCGTTGCGCGCTGTTCCGGCAAAACGCCGCACGGGTTCGTCAAGCCTTGAAGGATGGCCTGGCGGTCAAAGTCCGCGGCAAGGTTTCACTGTTCGAGGGACGTGGCGACTATCAACTGATCCTCGACACCGTGGAGCCGGCCGGTGACGGCGCGCTGCGTTTGGCCTTCGATGCACTGAAGGAAAAGCTCAGCGCCGAAGGTCTTTTCAGTGCCGAACGCAAAGTGCCGCTGCCGGCGCATCCGCAACGTATCGGCATCATCAGCTCGCCGACTGGCGCGGTGATTCGCGACATCATCAGCGTGTTCCGCCGCCGTGCTCCGCAAATCCAGCTGATGCTGATCCCCACCGCCGTGCAAGGTCGCGAGGCCACCGCGCAGATTGTCCGCGCGCTGAAGCTGGCGGACGCCCGGGGGTTCGACGCATTGATCCTGGCCCGTGGCGGCGGCTCGCTGGAAGACCTCTGGTGCTTCAACGAAGAAGCCGTGGCCCGCGCGGTTGATGCCTGCGTCACACCGATTGTCAGCGCTGTCGGCCACGAAACCGACGTGTCGATCAGTGACTTCGTGGCCGACGTCCGCGCCCCGACGCCGTCCGCCGCCGCCGAGTTGCTCGCCCCGGACTCCAACGACCTGGTACGCCGGGTGGAAAGCCTGCATCGCCGACTCGTGATGCGCATGCGCGACCGCTTGATGCGCGACCGCCTGCGTCTGGAAGGCATTTCCCGCCGCCTGCGCCATCCCGGCGAGCGTCTGCGCCAGCAAGCGCAGCGCCTGGATGATCTGGACATGCGCATGCGCCGTGCATTCGAACGCAACCTCAACACCCGTCGCGAACGCTTGATTCGCCTGGAAACCCGCCTCGCCGGGCAACATCCCGGCCGGCAACTGGCGATGCTCCGCCAACGCCTCGACAGCCTCGCCGAACGCTTGCCCCGTGCCATCCGCGAAGGCCTCAAGTCCCGACGCCTGCAACTGCAAAGTCAGGTACAGACGCTGCAAGTGGTCAGCCCGCTGGCGACCCTCGCCCGTGGCTACAGCATTCTGCTGGACGAGCGCGGCAATGCGATCCGCAGCGCCGAACAAACCCACAACGGTCAGCGCCTCAAGGCCAAACTCGGCGACGGCGAACTGCAAGTGCGGGTCGAAGACAATCACCTGACGCCTGTCACCCTTTCTTTACTGGATTGATCCATGCCGCGCTTTTTAGCTCCACTGCTGTTGCTGTGCCTGACCTTTAACGCCCACGCCGACAGCTACATCACTCACCTGTTGAACAAGCCCGTACCCGGCGGCGTGGCCGTGGTGGATCTGGGCGCCGCGGCCCAGGCACCGAAAGCCAGCTATCAAGGCAAACCGGTGCTGGTGGTCAAGGAACAGAACAACTGGCTGGCGATTGTCGGTGTGCCGCTGACCGTGAAACCGGGCACGCAACAGATCAGCAGCGGCGGCCGCAGTCTGAACTTTACCGTCGGCAACAAGAAATACCCGGAACAGCACATCACCCTGAAAAATACCCAGCAGGTCAATCCGAACCCTGACAACCTCAAGCGCATAGAAGGCGAGTTGGCCGAGCAGATCCAGGCCTATCGCAGCTTCAGCCCCAACACGCCGAGCAACCTGCTGCTAGACAAACCGGTCAACGGACCGCTGTCGAGCAAGTTTGGTGTGCGCCGTTTCTTTAATGGTGAAGAGCGCAATCCGCACGCCGGGCTCGACTTTGCTGTGCCGGCAGGCACACCAATCAAGACGCCGGCGGCGGGCAAGGTGATTCTGATCGGCAATTACTTCTTCAACGGCAACACGGTGTTTGTCGATCACGGGCAGGGCTTCATCAGCATGTTCTGCCACATGTCGAAAATCGATGTGAAGGTTGGGCAGCAATTGGCGCGTGGTGGGGTGGTGGGCAAGGTCGGTGCTACTGGCCGGGCGACCGGGCCGCACATGCACTGGAACGTCAGCCTGAATGATGCGCGGGTGGATCCGGCGATTTTTATCGGGGCGTTTCAGCCTTAGAAAGTTGCAGAGGCTACTGGCCTCTTCGCGGGCAAGCCCGCTCCCACATTGGATCTTCAGTGCAACAAATATCCCTGTGGGAGCGGGCTTGCCCGCGATGGCGGCGTAACAGACGCCACCTATTCAGCCTCAAGATCCTCAATCCCATGGGCTTCCCGATCCGCCAGGCAATGCTTGACCCATTCCTGAGTCTCCGCAGAAAATCCCGCCAACTCTTCAGGCGTGATCAACTCCCGCGCGCACAACCCGAGCAAGTGCGACTGCGCCTCATGCCGGGAAAACCTGAACACACCAAACGCCCAATACAGCTCCTTTTGCCTGGACTGAAGCAACTCTTCAGTGGCTTCAATCCGATCATAAGGCTCCAGGCTTTTATCCAGCACGGTGCGCTCGACCTCCTCCATGATCCGGATACACATCCGCTCATGGGCCAACGGACGCAACGCGCTATACCGCTTCCAGTCCGACTCGTTCATGTCCGACTCCTGCCTTGTTCAGGCTGTAAGCATAGTTGCACCCAAGAGGCCGTCACCGAAATTCTGCGATTGCGCAGTGCTCAAACCTTGCGCAATCATCAAAACAATCGCCGCCGTTCACAGCAATTAAATCTCGATAAAATTACCTTTCCGGGTATTCCTCTCAATTTTTTTCGACTGCTTGCCATCCTTCACCCCCGAGGTTAGGGTTGAAGGCATGAAAACCTTTCACACCCTCATTCAGCTTCGCCAGCACCGCAGCCTCTGCCTCGTCAGCGCACGACTGCCAGGCTGAATCGCGGTGCCTCGCCCCACGCTTTTCCCAACAACATTTGATCCACCGGCAGGCCGCCTTTTTTCGGCCAACACAATAAGGATTCCCCCAATGAGCATGCTCAAAGACCCGTCTTCGAAATACCGCGCGTTCCCGACCATCGACATCCCGGACCGCACCTGGCCGTCGAAGACCATCACTGCCGCGCCGATCTGGTGCAGCTCTGACCTTCGTGATGGCAACCAGTCGCTGATCGAGCCCATGGACGCGGTCAAGAAGCTGCGCTTCTGGAAAACCCTCGTGGCCGTCGGCGTGAAAGAAATCGAAGCCTCTTTCCCGGCCGCTTCGCAAACCGACTTCGACTTCGTACGCACACTGATCGAAGGTAAGCACATCCCGGACGACACCACCATTCAGGTGCTGACCCAGGGTCGTGAAGACTTGATCGAACGCACCTTCGAATCCCTGCGCGGCGCGAAGAAAGCCATCGTTCACTTGTACAACGCGACCTCCCCTTCTTTCCGCCGGATTGTCTTCAACCAGGACAAGGACGGGATCAAGGAAATCGCCGTTAGCGCGGCCAAGCTGTTCGTCAAATACGCCGCCCAGCAGCCAGACACCGAGTGGACCTTCGAGTACTCGCCAGAGACGTTCAGTGCCACCGAGCTGGAATTCGCCAAGGAAGTCTGCGATGCCGTGATCGAGGTCTGGAACCCGACGCCTGAGCACAAGATGATCCTCAACTTGCCTGCCACCGTCGAATGCGCCACGCCGAACATCTACGCCGACCAGATCGAATGGTTCGGCCGTCACATCAACCGTCGTGACAGCGTGATCATCAGCCTGCACACCCACAACGACCGTGGTACCGGTGTTGCCGCCACCGAATTGGGCCTGATGGCCGGCGCCGACCGTGTCGAAGGCTGCCTGTTCGGCAACGGCGAGCGCACCGGTAACGTCGACCTCGTGACCGTGGCATTGAACCTGTACACCCAGGGCATTCACCCTGAGCTGGACTTCTCCGACATCGACGGCGTGCGCAAGGTCGTCGAAGAGTGCAACCAGATCCAGGTGCACCCACGTCACCCGTACGTCGGCGACCTGGTCCATACTGCGTTCTCCGGCTCCCACCAGGACGCGATCCGCAAGGGCTTCGCCCAGCAGAAACCAGATGCCTTGTGGGAAGTGCCGTACTTGCCGATCGACCCGGCCGACATCGGTCGCAGCTACGAGGCGGTGATCCGCGTCAACAGCCAGTCGGGCAAAGGCGGTATCGCTTACCTGCTGGAACAGGAATACGGCATCAACTTGCCACGCCGCATGCAGATCGAGTTCAGCCAGGTCGTGCAGCGTGAAACTGATCGCCTCGGCCTCGAGATGACTGCTCAGCAAATCCACGCGTTGCTGCACAGCGAGTACTTGCAGGCCAACACCCCGTACGCGCTGGTCAGCCATCGCTTGCAGGAAGAAAACGGTCACAGCGCCGTGGAAGTGGAAGTCTCCAGCAAAGGTCAGGGCGAAACCAACCTGCACTGGCGCGGCAAGGGCAACGGTGCGCTGGAAGCCTTGGTGGCCGGCCTGCCGATTCCGGTGGAGATCATGGACTACAACGAACACGCGATCGGCGCGGGCACCCATGCCAAGGCTGCGGCCTACATTGAACTGCGTGTGAACGGTGAGCGTGCGGTGCATGGTGTGGGCATTGATGAAAACATCACCACTGCCAGTTTCAAGGCGCTGTTCAGCGCGCTGAACCGCTCGCTGAGCCAGCCGGAAGCGAAAGCGGCGTAAGCGTTCGCTGAACTGCAAAAGGCCCCGAGGTGCGAACCTTGGGGCCTTTTTGTTTGCCTGAGTTTTTGTGTGGGCTGAGCTGGCCTCTTCGACTTGCTCGCGAAGAGGCCGGGACGGTCAGCGAAAATCTCAGGTGAACTCGAAGGTATCGGCATCCAGGTTCGCCGGGAAACGCGTGCGATAAGCCTGAAGGTCCGCAGCATTCAGCACCACTTGAAACACGCCGTCGGCTTCACCGGCACTTAGCAGGGTTTCGCCCTGGAAATCCAGCACCTGACTGTCGCCGGTGTAGGCAAAACCTTTGCCATCGGTGCCGATCCGATTCACTGCGGCCACGTAGCAAAGGTTTTCAATGGCCCGCGCAGGCAGCAAGCGGTTCCAGTGCTGACGCCGCGCACCCGGCCAGTTCGCGGTGTACAGCAGCAAGTCGGTGTCGTGCGCATCGCGGCTCCAGACCGGGAAGCGCAGGTCGTAACAAATCAACGGCCGCACGCGCCAGCCCTTGAGCTCGAACTGCACCTGACGCTCGCCCGGCGTGTAGTGGTTATGCTCGCCGGCCATGCGGAACAGATGACGCTTGTCGTAGTGCCCCACCTCCCCGTCCGGCCGCGCCCACAGCAGGCGATTGCGATGACTGCCGTCTGCGGTTTGAACGATGATGCTGCCGGTGATGACCGCATCGAGCTTTGCCGCCTGAACGCGCAGCCACTTGCTGGTCGGACCGTTTTCCGTCTCCGCCAGCGTTTCCGATTCCATGGAGAAACCGGTGGTGAACATCTCCGGCAGGATGATCAGGTCCGCGCCGCGTGCCTGTTCCAGCAACTGTTCGAAGTGCTCGAGGTTGGCTTGCCGGTCGTGCCAGGCCAGCGTGGTCTGGATCAATGCGACATTCAGGTTGGGCAGTGCACTCAGATCACGCATAGTTTTGCCGCTGCTTCACGCAGGGTCTCCTCACGTTTGGCGAAACACAGGCGCACCAGGCGCTGGCCTTCGGGTGGGGTCTGGTAGAACACCGAGATCGGGATGCTCGCCACGCCATGTTCGCGGGTCATCCACAGCGCCATCTCGACATCATTGAGGTCCGGGCGGATGTGCGAGTAGTCGACCAACTGGAAATAGGTGCCGGTCACTCGGGTGAAACTGAAGCGCGACGGTGTCAGCAGGTCGCAGAACAGATCCCGCTTGGCTTGATAGAAACCGGGCAATGCTTCGACGTGTTCCGGGTGCTCGGCCATGAAGTCGGCCAAGGCAAATTGCAACGGAGTGACGCCGCAGAAACTGACGTATTGATGCACCTTGCGCAGCTCGGCGGTGAGTGCCGGTGGAGCGACCACGTAGCCGGTTTTCCAGCCGGTAACGTGGTAAGTCTTGCCAAAGGAACTGACCACGAAGGCGCGTTGATACAGCTCCTCGTGATTGAGCACACTGACGTGAGGCACGCCGTCAAATACCAGGTGTTCGTAGACTTCATCGCTGACCAGATAGATGTCGCGACCCCGAATCAAATCCGCCAACTGATCCAGCTCGGCCCGGCTGATCAGCGCCCCACTCGGATTGTGCGGCGAGTTGAGCACGATCATCCGCGTGCGCGGGGTCATGGCATCAGCCAGTTTCTGGAAGTCGATGGAGAAATCATTCAACCCGAGCTGTACATGCACGCAGCGTCCACCGGCCAGTTCCACCGACGGCTCGTAACTGTCGTAGCAAGGATCAAACACGATCACTTCGTCGCCGCTGTGGATAATCGCCTGAATCGCGCAGAAGATCGCCTGTGTGGCGCCGGGAGTGATGGTGACTTCTTGATCAGCATCGACGTTGACGCCGTAGCTGCGAGCGATCTTCGCCGACACTTGCTGACGCAACGCCGGCAGGCCGGTCATGGGCGAATATTGGTTATGGCCATTGGCGATGTGCCGGCCAACCGCATCGCACAGGGCTTGCGGGGCATCGAAATCGGGAAAACCCTGGGACAGGTTGATCGCCCCGGTCTGCGCCGCGAGTTGAGACATCTGAGTGAAGATAGTGATGCCGACATTCGGCAGCTTACTGGTGATCATCGGTGATTCCCTGCGCTACACCCGGCTCTAACGGCGGCGCGGGAGAGCCCGAGGATAGCCCATCCGGCGCCCATAAAAAAAGGGCGCCAACGGGCGCCCTTCTCCTAATTGATCGTTCCCGCGTGTGAACGTGGGAACGATCAACTAAAGCAGCTTCTATTTCTTGTCGCGGCGCTTTTTGTCGGCCTTTTTGTGGTGCGACATCATGCGACGCTTCTTGTTGACCTGGCGGTCGGTCAGCGTGGTCTTTTTGCCTTCGAACGGGTTCTCGCCGCCCTTGAACTCGATGCGGATCGGGGTACCGACCAGCTTCAAGACACGACGGTACGTGTTTTCCAGGTAACGAACGTAAGACTTCGGCACCTTCTCGATCTGGTTACCGTGGATCACGATGATCGGCGGGTTAGCACCACCCAAGTGGGCGTAACGCAGCTTGATCCGTCGGTTGTTGACCATCGGTGGCGCGTGTTCACCGACCGCATCTTCCAGAATCTGGGTGAGGCGGTTGGTCGGCCAGCGGGTCACGGCAGACTTGAACGAGTTCTGTACCGAGGCGTAGAGGTTGCCCACGCCCGTGCCGTGCAGGGCCGAGATGAAGTGGATGTCGGCGTAATCAACGAAGAACAGTCGACGTTGCAGCTCGACCTTCACGAAGTCGCGCTCGCTCGGCGTCATGCCGTCCCACTTGTTGATCGCGATAACCAGCGCACGACCCGACTCAATGGCGAAGCCCAGCAGGTTGAGGTCGTGGTCCACCACGCCTTCGCGCGCGTCCATGACGAAGATCACCACGTTGGCGTCTTTGATCGCTTGCAGGGTTTTGACCACGGAGAATTTTTCAACTTCTTCGTGGATCTTGCCGCGCTTGCGCACACCGGCGGTGTCGATCAGCGTGTACTTCTCTTCGTTACGCTCGAACGGGATGTAGATACTGTCGCGGGTAGTGCCGGGTTGGTCATACACGATCACCCGGTCTTCACCGAGCATGCGATTGACCAGGGTCGACTTGCCGACGTTCGGGCGACCGATGATGGCGATCTTGATACCGTCTTTTTCGCTTGGGCCAGGAATGCGCTTGGCTTCCTCACCTTCGGCGACGATCTCTTCTTCGCCGTCTTCCGGCTCTTCCTCGTCTTTCGGGAAGTCGCTCAGGGCGATTTCCAGCATCTGGGTGATGCCACGACCATGAGCACCGGCGATAGGGATCGCGTGGCCCATGCCCAACGGCGCGAATTCGGCGCGGGCCATTTCAGGGTCGATGTTGTCGACCTTGTTGGCTACCACGTAAGAACGCTTGTTACGCTTGCGCAAATGCTCGGCGATCATCTGGTCGGCGGCGGTGAAACCGGCCTTGGCATCTACCAGGAACAGAACGACATCCGCTTCTTCAATGGCCAGCAGTGACTGCTCGGCCATTTTTTCGTCCATACCGTGCTCGTCACCGGAGATACCACCGGTGTCGACCAGAATGTAGGAACGCCCTTGCCACTTGGCCTCACCGTATTGGCGATCACGGGTCAGACCGGACAAGTCGCCGACAATGGCGTCACGAGTCCTGGTCAGGCGGTTGAACAAGGTGGACTTGCCGACGTTCGGTCGGCCCACCAGGGCGATTACGGGAACCATGCGGCTCTCCACTTCGTTATTTCAGAAAATACAAAAGCCGCTGCGAGGCAGCGGCTGGTGCTCGGGGCAACGCTTGAGGGCGCTGCGAACCCCGTAATCGGGGCTGCCTGGGGATTAACCCCAAGCATAGTCAAACCTTTACTTAATGGTCAGGGCTTCCAGTTTGCCGCTGTTGCCATACACATAAATCGTGTCACCCACCACCAGCGGACGGGCACGCAGGCCGTCGCCGTCGATCTTTTCGCGGCCGACGAAGCGACCGTCCACCTGGCTCAGCAGGTGCAGGTAGCCTTCCATGTCGCCGACTGCAACGTAGCTGGAGAACACTTCCGGAGCCGACAGTTGACGACGGGCCAGCGAATCGTTGCTCCACAATGCAGTGGTGGAACGCTCGTCGACGCCTTCAACAGTGCCCGCAGACAGGCTCACGTAGACGTTGCCAAAACCCTGGGCGACACCGGCATAGCTGGAAGCATCACGCTGCCAGAGCTGACGACCGCTTTCCAGGTCCAGTGCCGCAACGCGACCCTGATAGCTGGCAACGTACAAAGTACCGCCGGACAGCAGCAAGCCGCCGTCGATATCAACCACACGTTCCAGCTCCGAACGACCTTGTGGAATCGCTACTCGCTGTTCCCACACCGGCACGCCGTTGGTGATATCGAGAGCGACCACTTTACCGGTCGACAGGCCCGCCAACGCAAGGCGGTTGGTGACGATCGGTGCACTGGTGCCGCGCAGGGTCAGAACCGCAGGGGTGCTGTCATACAACCAGCGCTGGTTGCCGGTCGCGGCATCCAGGCCGATCAGACGGTCGTCCTGAGTCTGAACCACAACCACATCACCGTTGTTGGCCGGCGGTGCGAGGACTTCACTGGACACGCGAGCGCGCCATTTCTCTTCACCGTTGATCGCGTCCAAGGCAACGATTTCGCCTTTGAGCGTGCCGATCATGACCAGCCCGTAACCCACGCCAACGGCGCCGGAAACAGGCAGCTCGAGATCTTTCTTCCATTTGACGTCGCCATTGCTGCGATCCATCGCGACCACCACGCCAGTGACGTCGGCAGCATAGATGGTGTCGCCATCAATCGCCGGTACCAGCATGTTGTAGGTTTCGCCCTGACCGTCACCGATCGAACGACTCCACTGCTTTTGCAGGACCACTTCTTCTTTGAAGTCGACCAGCTCGGCAGGTGGCAATTCTTTTTTGCTGTTGCTGCTGCAACCCGCGGCCAAAATGGCCAGGGCCAGCAATGCTGCATGTTTCCAACGAATCACGTCACGCATCCCCTTTGGCCAGATCGTCCAGCTTGATTTGTAGGCCGCCGACCGCCGCTTCATCCGACAGAGCTGCCTTGGCGTTTTGGTACGCCTTGTTCGCTTCGTCGGTACGGCCCAACTGCACCAGCAGGTCGCCTTTGAGTTCTTCGCGAGTGGCCAGGAATGCTTTGTCGGCATCGCCTTCGAGCAACTTCAAGGCTTCATCGGCCTTGTTCTGCGCGGCCAGTACCTGCGCCAGACGCTGACGGGCGATTTCACCCAGCGCCGGGTTGGCCGGTTTGGCGACAATGGCTTTCAGCTCGGTGGCGGCGTCGTCCAGCTTGGCCGCGTCGACGGCGACTTTCGCCACGAACAGGCTGCCGTATTGTGCGTAGGCACTGCCGGCGAACTCGCTGTTGAGCTTGCCGGCCAGATCGGCAACACGGGCGGCGTCAGGCTTGCCGTCAGGCGTCAACGTGGTTTCGAGCAATTGCTGATAGAGCATCGAGGCGCCTTGCGACTGATTGCTCTGATACTTGTGAAAGGCTTGCCAGCCGAACACGATGACCAGCGCCAGCAGGCCGCCAGTAACCAGGGGCTTGCCGTTGCGTGACCACCAGTCCTTCAAATCCGCCAGTTGTTCGTCTTCGGTACTCGACACCCCAATACTCCTTAATCGCTAAATCGGCTGTTTGACAGCTTCAACCCTGCACGACGCAGGTGGCCAGGTGTGCAGCAAGCGCATCCCAGGCAATGCTTTGTTGTTCGCCCTGGCCACGCAGGGGTTTGAAACCTACCACTTGCTGGGCCATCTCATCGTCACCGAGGATCAGCGCATACAGCGCACCGCTCTTGTCGGCCTTCTTGAACTGGCTTTTGAAGCTGCCGGCGCCGGCATTGACTTGCAGGCGCAGGTTGGGCAATTGATCACGAACACGTTCGCTCAGGGTCAGGCCGGCGAGTTCCGCCGCTTCGCCGAAGGCGCAGAGGTAGACGTCGACCTGACGGGAGATTTCTTCCGGGATCTGCTCCAGGGTCTCAAGCAACAAAACCAGGCGCTCGATGCCCATGGCGAAACCAACCCCCGTGGTCGGCTTGCCGCCCATCTGCTCGACCAGACCGTCGTAACGACCACCGGCACACACGGTGCCCTGGGCGCCCAACTTGTCGGTGACCCATTCAAAAACGGTCTTGCTGTAGTAATCCAGCCCGCGAACCAGCTTCGGGTTGATCACATAAGGAATGCCGGCGGCGTCCAGACGAGCTTTGAGGCCCTCGAAGTGCACACGGGACTCGTCGTCCAGGTAGTCGGCCATTTTCGGCGCGTCGACCAGGATCGCTTGTGTGTCGGCGTTCTTGGTATCCAAAACCCGCAACGGGTTGGTTTTCAGACGACGCTGGCTGTCTTCGTCCAGCTTGTCCAGATGCGCGGACAGGAACTCGACCAGCGCCTCACGATAGCGACCACGGGACTCGGCAGTGCCCAGGCTGTTGAGCTCGAGCTTGACTGCGTCACGAATCCCCAGCTCGCCCCACAGACGCCAGGTCAGCACGATCAGCTCGGCATCGATGTCCGGACCGTCGAGGTTGAACACTTCGACACCGATCTGGTGAAACTGGCGATAACGGCCTTTTTGTGGACGCTCGTGACGGAACATCGGGCCGATGTACCAGAGTTTCTGCACCTGTCCACCGCCGGTGATGCCGTGCTCAAGCACTGCGCGCACGCACGCCGCCGTGCCTTCCGGACGCAGGGTCAGGGAGTCGCCGTTGCGATCTTCGAAGGTGTACATCTCTTTTTCGACGATGTCGGTCACTTCACCGATCGAGCGCTTGAACAGCTCGGTGAACTCGACGATCGGCATGCGGATCTGCTTGTAACCGTAGTTATCCAGCAGACGCGAAACGGTGCCCTCGAAATGACGCCACAGGGGTGTCTGTTCGGGCAGGATGTCGTTCATGCCACGAATGGCTTGCAGAGACTTGCTCACAATAAATCCTTAAATTCGTTCGGCTCTTGAGTCCGGCTCAGCCACGCGCAATAACGGCAGCGTCAGCTTCGACCTTTTCGGCCGCTTTCTGGCGGATCAAGCGTTCAAGCTCATCCACCAGATTGTCATTCGTCAGTTTCTGCGACGGCTTGCCGTCGATGTAAATCAGGTTTGGCGTGCCGCCGGTCAAGCCGATATGGGCTTCCTTGGCTTCACCCGGCCCGTTGACCACGCATCCGATGACCGCGACATCCAGCGGCACCAGCAGGTCTTCGAGGCGCCCTTCCAGCTCGTTCATGGTCTTGACCACATCGAAGTTCTGCCGCGAGCAGCTCGGGCAGGCGATGAAGTTGATGCCACGGGAACGCAGATGCAGGGATTTGAGAATGTCGTAGCCGACTTTCACTTCCTCGACCGGGTCAGCCGCCAACGAGATGCGAATGGTATCGCCAATCCCTTCGGCGAGCAGCATACCGAGGCCCACAGCGGATTTCACTGTGCCTGAACGCAAACCACCCGCTTCGGTGATGCCCAGGTGCAGCGGCTGAACGATTTCCTTGGCCAGCAGGCGATAGGCTTCGACGGCCATGAACACGTCGGACGCCTTCACGCTGACCTTGAAGTCCTGGAAATTCAGGCGTTCGAGGTGCTCGACGTGGCGCAGGGCAGATTCGACCAGCGCAGCCGGGGTCGGCTCGCCGTATTTCTTTTGCAGGTCTTTTTCCAGGGAGCCGGCGTTGACGCCGATGCGGATCGGAATCCCACGATCACGGGCGGCATCGACCACCGCGCGGACGCGGTCTTCGCGACCGATATTGCCCGGGTTGATCCGCAGGCAATCCACCCCCAACTCGGCGACGCGCAACGCGATCCGGTAGTCGAAATGAATGTCGGCCACCAACGGTACTTTGACCAGTTGCTTGATCTTGCCGAAGGCTTCGGCGGCATCCATGTCCGGCACGGAAATGCGCACGATATCGACGCCAGCGGCTTCCAGACGATTGATCTGGGCCACGGTCGCGGCAACGTCATTGGTGTCGCTGTTGGTCATGCTCTGCACAGCGATAGGCGCATCGCCGCCAACAGGCACGTTACCGACCCAGATCTTGCGGGATTCGCGACGTTTGATTGGAGATTCGCCGTGCATGACTTATTGACCCAACTTCAGGCGAGCAGTCTCGCCACTGGTGAACGGAGCGACATCAACCGCCTGACCGTTGTAGCTGACCTGTGCACCACGGGCGAAGCCCAGGCGCACGGCAAACGGCGGCTTGCCGCTGACGGAAACGCTATCGCCTTTACGCTTGAGACCACTCAACAGCACCTTGCCGGTGCCATCGGTCACTTGCGTCCAGCAATCGGCGGTGAACTGCAACTGAACCTGGCCCTGGCCGGCCACTGGCGCCGTCGCAACCGACGTCTGGGCGGCTGGAGCAACCGCAGCGGTCACTACTGGTGCGGGAACCGCAGGAACAGCCGGCGCCGGAGCAGTCGGTGTTGCAACCACAGGGGCACTGTTGTGCGCTGGAGCGGCAACAACAGGAGCGGCATTATGCGTCGGGGCCACCGGTGCCGGTGCTACCGGAGCAGCAGGCGCGGTTGCTTCAGCTTCAGCCGGCGCGTCAGAGGAGGTCCCGGCTTGTGGCAATGCCAGCGACGTAGTGCCTTCAGCCTGACCTTCCGCGACGGCCTGGTCTTCCGGTTCGTCCAGCGGATGGATTTGGGTAGTGCCGTCGGCGCCTTCCACTTCAACGTGCTCCGGGGCCAGGCCGATCGACTCCTTGGTGCGCAGTGAGGTTTGATCCTGCCACCAAACAAAACCGCCACCAATCACCGCAATCAGCAACAACAGACTGACAATGCGCAAAATGGTATGGGAAACCCGCACCGGCTCTTCGATACGCCCCAGGCTGTGGACGCTACTGCCCTTGGAATCGGTGCCGGTGGACTGGTCGAATTGCTGCACAAGAACGGCCTGGTCCATGCCCAGCAATTTGGCGTACGCACGGATATAACCGCGAGCAAAGGTATGCCCAGGCAACTTGTCGAATGCGCCGGCTTCAAGATTGCTCAGGGAAGTAACGGTGAGGTTGAGCTTGAGGGCCACTTCAGCCAGCGACCAGCCATTGCTTTCGCGGGCCTGGCGCAAAGTCTCACCGGGGTTAACGCGATTCGCTGCTACAACTTCGGGATGCGCCGCTTTCATCATTGCTCCGACAGGTATTGCTGATATTCCGGCGTACCGGGATAGAGTCGTTTTAGTTGCAGGCCAGCACTTGCGGCCTTGTCGCGATCTTCGAACACGTTTGCCAGCCGAACGCCGAGCAATAGACTACGTGCATTTTGCTCGGCCAGCAGGCTAAAACGATCGTAATAGTCACGCGCGGGCACATAATGCCTGTCTTCGAAGGACAACTCAGCCATTTCGAGCAATGCACGTGGCTGTTGGCGATTCAAACGCAGGGCTTTTTCGAGTTGCTGCTGCGCGAGATCTCGCTCACCCAGCTTTGAAGCGGTCATGCCCAGGTTCTCGAATACTCGCGAACGCTCAGGGTACAGCGTATCGGCGGCGGCCTGTTCAAAGCGCTCGTACGCCTCTTTGTAACGTTTTTCTTCGAAAAGAAAACTGCCGTAATTGTTCAGGATTCGTGCGTCGTTGGGGCGGGACGACAGGGCCTTGCGGAAATGCTGGTCGGCCAGTTCTGGCTCCATTTCGGCCTGGAACACCAGCCCCAGCGCCGCATTGGCATCAGGGTCCGAGTCATCCAGCTCCAACGCCTTTTTCAGCGGGACTTTGGCACGTTCGGTCATCCCCTGCTGCAAGTACCCCAACCCCAATTGCACATAAGCCACACGCGCTTCATCGCGCCCCTTGCTGGTCTTCATCGGGTTGAAATCGCCCGACAGGACACATCCAGCACATAGGCTGGCCCACAGCAAAAGCAGCGCGAAGCGCAGGGACATAGAGATCCTCTCTTTAATTATTTCGCAGCGTTTGTCGCCATATCGTTTTCGGCGCTCAACTCGCGCACGGCGATATAACGTTCGCTGCGGCGGGTGCGATCCAGCACCTGCCCTACCAATTGGCCACATGCGGCATCGATGTCTTCACCGCGGGTGGTGCGTACGGTGACATTGAAGCCTGCATGGTGAAGCTGATCCTGAAACCGGCGAATCGCGTTGTTGCTCGGGCGCTCGTAACCGGAATGCGGAAACGGGTTAAACGGAATCAGGTTGATCTTGCACGGGATGTTCTTGAGCAGTTCGATCATCTCAACGGCGTGTTCAACCTTGTCGTTGATGTCCTTGAGCAAGGTGTACTCGATGGTCAGCACGCGTTTTTCGCCCAGGGACGACATGTAGCGCTGGCACGACTCGAGCAGCATCTTAAGCGGATATTTCTTGTTGATCGGCACCAATTGGTTACGCAATGCGTCATTTGGTGCGTGCAGCGACAACGCCAGGGAGACGTCAATGTGCTTGGACAGCTCATCGATCATCGGCACCACGCCGGAGGTCGACAGGGTCACACGGCGCTTGGAAATGCCGTAGCCCAGGTCGTCCATCATCAGGTGCATGGCCGCGACGACGTTGTCGAAGTTCAGCAGCGGCTCACCCATGCCCATCATCACCACGTTGGTGATGGCACGGTCGGCAGTTGCCGGGATGCTGCCGAACGATTTATTGGCAATCCACACCTGACCGATGACTTCGGCGGCGGTGAGGTTGCTGTTGAAACCTTGCTTGCCGGTGGAGCAGAAACTGCAGTCCAGGGCACAGCCTGCCTGGGACGAAACGCACAAAGTGCCGCGCTTGCCCTGGGGAATGTACACGGTCTCGACGCAGCTGCCGGACGCCACACGCACCACCCACTTACGGGTGCCATCGGTGGAAATGTCCTCGCTGACCACTTCAGGACCGCGAACTTCAGCAATCACCTTGAGCTTGTCGCGCAAGGCTTTGCTGACGTTCGTCATGGCGTCGAAATCATCGACGCCAAGGTGGTGAATCCATTTCATTACCTGACCGGCACGGAAACGCTTCTCCCCGATCGAGTCGAAGAATTGTTCCATTTCCTGTTGAGTCAGACCCAGCAGGTTGGTTTTTACAGTCGATGTAGTCATGGATTCACCTTCACTCTTAAGCCAATGCTTAGCGAGTGGTTACTTCAGTAGCTGCGAAGAAGTACGAGATTTCGCGAGCAGCAGCGGCTTCGGAGTCCGAACCGTGTACAGCGTTGGCATCGATGGAGTCAGCGAAGTCCGCACGGATGGTGCCGGCAGCAGCTTCTTTAGGGTTGGTAGCGCCCATCAGCTCACGGTTCAGAGCGATAGCGTTTTCGCCTTCCAGAACCTGAACAACAACCGGGCCGGAGATCATGAAAGCAACCAGGTCGCCGAAGAAACCACGAGCGCTGTGTTCAGCGTAGAAGCCTTCAGCTTCAGCTTTGGACAGTTGCTTCAGTTTCGAAGCTACAACGCGCAGGCCTGCTTTTTCGAAACGAGTGGTGATCTCGCCGATGACGTTTTTAGCAACAGCGTCAGGCTTGATGATGGAGAAAGTACGTTGAACAGCCATGGTGTAACTCCAGAAACGGTAATTTGTGAAAAATTAAACCCGCGAATTATACGCGGGTTCTTTGGTATTGCCTAACCTGCAGCGTGGCTCAGTCGCGTTCTTCGATCCAGTTGGCCTGAATGGCCTCCAGAACCTTTTCGCCACAATGCTCAGGCTTGTCGTCGAACTCGGGCAATTCCATCACCCATTTGCGCAGATCGACGAAGTTGACCGAAATAGGGTCAACGTCGGGCTTGCTTTCAGCCAGCTGGATCGCAATCTCCAGCACATCAGTCCACTTCAGACTCATGACAATTCCTTGAATCAGTGCGGCGCTTCGGCTGCGTGGTTGAGCGAGTACTTCGGAATTTCGACGGTCAGGTCTTCAGTCCCGACAATCGCCTGACACGCCAGGCGGGACTGAGCTTCCAGCCCCCAAGCCTTATCAAGATAGTCTTCTTCCAGCTCGTCAGCCTCTTCCAGCGAGTCAAAGCCTTCACGAATCAGGCAATGACACGTGGTGCAGGCACAGACGCCGCCACAGGCACTTTCCATCTCGATATGGTGTTCGTGCGCCAGTTCAAGAATGGATATACCGGGCTCAGCCTCCACAACCATGCCTTCCGGGCAAAACTTCTCGTGTGGCAGAAAAATGACCTGCGGCATCGTTATTCCTCAATCTCGTTCAGGTTGCGCCCCGCCAGCGCGGCTTTCACCGTCGAGTCCAGGCGGCGGGCAGCAAAGGCATCGGTCACTTGCGACAGACGCTTGGTCTGCTGCTCGATGGCGTAACCATCGGAACCTTTCATCAGTTCGGTCAATTCCTGCACTTGCATGTCGATGACCAGACGCTCTTCGGCATCCAGCAAGCGCTCGCCATCAGCCTCCAGAGCAGCCTGCACCGCTTCGATCAGGCGCTGAGCGTCGACTTGCTGCTCACGCAGTACACGGGCGACTTTATCGTCATTGGCATGCTGGAACGAATCCTTGAGCATTTTGGCGATTTCGCCGTCGGTCAGGCCGTAGGACGGCTTGACCTGAATGCTGGCCTCAACACCTGAACCCAATTCACGGGCCGATACGCTGAGCAGACCGTCGGCATCGACCTGGAAGGTCACGCGAATCTTCGCGGCACCGGCCACCATCGCTGGAATGCCGCGCAATTCAAAGCGCGCCAGGGAGCGGCAGTCGCTGATCAGCTCGCGCTCACCCTGCAACACGTGGATCGCCATGGCCGACTGGCCGTCTTTGTAGGTAGTGAAGTCCTGGGCGCGAGCGACGGGGATGGTGGTGTTGCGCGGAATCACCTTCTCCATCAGGCCGCCCATGGTTTCGAGCCCCAGAGACAACGGAATCACGTCGAGCAACAGCAGTTCTTCGCCATCGCGCTTGTTGCCAGCCAGGGTATCGGCCTGGATCGCGGCACCGATGGCCACCACTTGATCCGGATCGATTTCGGTCAGCGGTTGACGACCAAAGGCTTCAGCGACCGCTTCGCGAACGCGAGGCACACGCGTCGAGCCACCAACCATGACCACCGCGTGCACTTCTTCCAGTTCGACACCAGAATCACGCACGGCGCGGCGGCAGGCTTTCAGGCTGCGAGCAACCATCGGCTCGATCAGCGCATCGAACGCTTCGCGGGTCAGCTCGGCTTTCCAGCCACCATGAGCCACTTCGACCGACGAGGCGGTAGTCAGCGCTTCTTTGGCAGCGCAGGCTGTTTGCAACAGTTGACGCTGCGCGCCCGGATCGAGATCGGCGGACAAACCGGCGCTCTCGATGATCCAGCCAGCAATTGCGTGATCAAAGTCATCGCCGCCCAGCGCGCTATCGCCACCGGTAGCGAGGACTTCAAACACACCGCCGGTCAGGCGCAGAATCGAAATATCGAAGGTGCCGCCGCCCAGGTCATAAATGGCGACCAGGCCTTCAGCGTGCTGATCCAGACCGTAAGCCACAGCGGCCGCGGTGGGCTCATTGAGCAAACGCAGCACGTTCAGACCGGCCAGTTTGGCCGCATCCTTGGTGGCTTGACGCTGCGCATCATCGAAATAGGCGGGAACGGTGATCACCGCGCCGACCAACTCGCCACCCAACGTCGCTTCAGCGCGCTGACGCAGCACCTTGAGGATATCGGCGGAGACTTCGACCGGGCTTTTCGGCCCCTGCACGGTGTCGATGAACGGCATGTGCGATTCGCCGCCGACAAAGCGGTACGGCAGTTGATCGCCCAATTGCTTGACGTCGGACAGACCACGACCCATCAAGCGCTTGACCGACAGCACAGTGTTCAAAGGATCGGTCGCGGCAGCCCGCTTGGCGGATTCGCCGACTTCGACGCGATCAGCGTGATAGCGCACGGCAGACGGCAGGATGACCTGCCCGTCAGCGTCAGCCAGAGGTTCGGAAAGACCACTGCGCAACGCAGCGACCAGCGAATTGGTAGTGCCCAAGTCGATCCCTACAGCCAGACGACGCTGGTGCGGTTGAGGACTTTGGCCGGGTTCGGCGATCTGCAGTAGGGCCATTGGTATCAGGACTTATCTGTATATCAGGCGTGCGACCGGAGCGGCACTGGGTTAATCGTCGAGGCGCTCTTCTAACTGGCGCACTTCGTAGGTGAGCTTGTCGAGGAACTGCATGCGCCGCATCAGGCGTTCGGCCTGTTCACGGTGAGCCGCATCATCCCAACAAGCCGCGAAGCTTTGGTTCAGTACATCCTGCGCGGTCTTCAGGCGCCGCTTGAACACCGCAACACCGGCCAGATCGGCACTGTCTTGCAGGTCTTCGAGCTCTTCACGCAGCTCCATCTGCTGCAGAAGAAACTCCGGATCATGCACCGTGACCTCCAGCGGCAGCTCGCCACCATTCAAAGCGAGCAGGTAACGTGCACGCTTAGGGGGACTTTTGAGCGTCTGGTAGGCCTCGTTGAGGCTCGCGGATTGCTCTAGCGCCAACCGCTGCTCACGCTCGGAAGCGTCAGCAAAGCGGTCCGGATGAACACTGCGCGCCAACTCACGGTAGCGCGTAGCCAGCTGGTCGAGGTCCAGATTGAAACTCGGTTGCAGCTCAAATAAAGCGAAATGACAAGGAGTACCCACGACAAGCCTCAGATGTTGAAGCTTTCGCCGCAGCCACATTCACCGCGGACGTTGGGGTTGTTGAACTTGAAGCCTTCGTTCAACCCTTCCTTGACGAAATCGAGTTCGGTGCCGTCCAGGTAGGCCAGGCTCTTTGGGTCGATAATCACTTTTTCACCGTGACTTTCGAACACCTGATCCTCTTCAACCACCTCGTCGACAAACTCCAGCACGTAGGCAAGGCCGGAACAGCCTGTGGTGCGAACACCCAGACGAATCCCTTCACCTTTGCCGCGCCCGTCGAGGGAGCGCCGCACGTGTCGAGCAGCCGCTTCTGTCATGCTGATAGCCATCGGTGACTCCTTACTCGTCGCCAAAACCTGAAAGTCAGATCAAGCCTTTCTTCTGCTTGTAGTCACGAACGGCCGCTTTAATAGCGTCTTCAGCGAGTACGGAGCAGTGGATTTTCACTGGCGGCAGGGCCAGTTCTTCAGCCAGTTGAGTGTTCTTGATGGTCTCGGCTTCGTCCAGGGTCTTGCCTTTCATCCACTCGGTAGCGAGGGAGCTGGAGGCGATAGCCGAACCGCAACCGTAAGTCTTGAACTTGGCGTCTTCGATGATGCCTTGCTCGTTGACCTTGATTTGCAGGCGCATAACGTCGCCGCACGCCGGAGCGCCGACCATGCCGGTGCCGACATCAGGGTCTTCCGCGTCCATCTTGCCGACGTTGCGCGGGTTTTCGTAGTGGTCGATGACCTTTTCGCTGTAAGCCATGATGCTTAATCCTCACTCATCAGAGAGTCGCTCTTAAAGCCCTGCCAACCTGGGTTGTACAGGGCTGGTTCGCGGCGACTTGAAATCAGTGTGCCGCCCACTCGATTTTCGAAATGTCGACACCGTCTTTGTACATGTCCCACAGCGGCGACAGAGTGCGCAGCTTGGTAACGGCCTCGCAGACTTTCTGCGCGGCGTAGTCGATTTCTTCTTCGGTGGTGAAACGGCCGAAGGTGAAGCGAATCGAGCTGTGTGCCAGTTCGTCGTTGCGGCCCAGGGCACGCAGTACGTACGAAGGCTCAAGCGATGCCGAGGTGCAGGCCGAACCGGACGAAACAGCCAGATCCTTGAGCGCCATGATCAGCGACTCGCCTTCGACGTAGTTGAAGCTCAGGTTCAGGTTGTGCGGAACGCGGGCGGTCATGCTGCCGTTGATGTACAGCTCTTCCAGGCCTTCGACCTGTTTGAAGAAGCGGTCGCTCAGGGCTTTGATGCGCACGTTTTCGGCAGCCATGTCTTCTTTGGCTACACGGAAGGCTTCACCCATGCCGACGATCTGGTGGGTCGCCAGGGTGCCGGAACGCATGCCACGCTCGTGACCGCCGCCGTGCATGGTCGCTTCGATGCGAACACGCGGCTTGCGGCTGACGTACAGCGCGCCGATGCCTTTAGGGCCGTAGGTTTTGTGGGCAGAGAACGACATCAGGTCGACTTTCAGCTTCGACAGGTCGATGTCGACCTTGCCGGTGGACTGAGCGGCGTCAACGTGGAACAGGATGCCCTTGGAGCGGGTCAGCTCGCCGATGGCTTCGATGTCGTTGATGGTGCCGATTTCGTTGTTCACGTGCATGACCGAGACCAGGATGGTGTCTTCACGCAGAGCCGCTTCGATCATCGCCGGCGTTACCAGACCATCAGTCTGAGGCTCGAGGTAGGTCACTTCGAAACCTTCACGCTCCAGTTGGCGCATGGTGTCGAGGACAGCCTTGTGCTCAATCTTGGTGGTGATCAGGTGTTTGCCTTTGGTCGCATAGAAATGCGCCGCACCCTTGATTGCCAGGTTGTCGGATTCGGTGGCACCGGAGGTCCAGACGATTTCACGCGGATCGGCGTTGACCAGGTCGGCGACCTGACGACGGGCGTTTTCGACGGACTCTTCAGCTTTCCAGCCGAACACGTGGGAACGGGACGCCGGGTTACCGAAGTTTCCGTCAACCAGCAGGCATTCACTCATTTTTTGCGCAACACGCGGATCAACCGGGGTGGTCGCAGAGTAATCAAGGTAAATCGGCAATTTCATGGACTATCTCCTAAATCAGGCTGGCTGGCGTGCCGTTAGCTCTTTGGCTGTCATTCGACGGCGGACGCTTCAATCTTGTCCAGGCGCGGCGCCTTGCTGTTGCAACGGCGCTGGTCCTGACGCTGGGCTATGTCTTGTACCTCACGGCGAGTCACAAGGTCAGCCAAGCTGATACCGCTCAGAAATTCGTGAATCTGCAGGCTCAAGTCACACCACAAGTGGTGAGTCAGGCAGGTGTCGCCTGAATGGCAATCGCCTTGGCCCTGGCATTTGGTGGCATCTACTGATTCGTTCACCGCATCGATCACCTGGGCGACCTGGATGCCCTGCATCTCGCGGGACAGTTGGTAGCCGCCGCCCGGACCACGGACGCTGGACACCAGATTGCTGCGGCGCAATTTGGCGAAAAGCTGTTCGAGGTAGGACAGGGAGATGCCTTGGCGCTCGGAGATATCGGCCAGGGACACCGGCCCGTGCTGCGCGTGCAACGCCAGGTCGAGCATGGCGGTCACGGCGTATCGGCCTTTTGTAGTCAGTCGCATGGACAATTACCACGGAGTTCGGAATGGGGCGAGTATGCAATTCCCGAGTATTTAAGTCAACTATAAGACCTAGTACTTTAGTCAGGTTTACCCGCAAAAGAGCGGCAGCATCATAGCAAAGGCTGGGTGGCTACAGCCAGCAATTGCGCGTTATCGTTCTTCGCGAGCAGGCTCATTCCTATAGGGGAACGCATTTCAAATGCAGGAGTGAGCCTGCTCGCGATGCAGTCGACTCGGCCTAACCGGCCTGGCTCTGATCCTTATCCTTCACACACGCAAAATCTTCTTCGCGCAGTTCAGGCAGATCCTTGGCACAGTAGTTACTGCCCAGATCCTTCAACGCGCCGCACATCCCCTCCAGACGACCGTCGACCGCCTGCAAGTGATCCAGCAACTGACCAATGGCACGCGCTACAGGGTCCGGCATGTCTTCGCCCACACCGTAGGCATCGAAGCCGATCTTCTCGGCCATGGCCTTGCGCTTGGCATCCTGCTCATCATCGGATTTGACGATGATCCGCCCCGGAATACCGACAACGGTCGCCCCGGCAGGAACAGCCTTGGTCACCACTGCATTTGATCCGACCTTGGCACCCGCGCCGACCGTAAACGGGCCGAGCACCTTGGCGCCCGCCCCCACCACCACGCCATCTTCAAGGGTCGGGTGACGCTTGCCCTTGTTCCAGCTGGTTCCGCCCAGGGTCACACCTTGATAAAGGGTGACGTCATTGCCGATCTCGGCGGTCTCACCAATAACGATGCCCATGCCATGGTCGATAAAGAAGCGACGACCGACCCTGGCCCCCGGATGGATCTCGATCCCGGTCAACCAGCGACCGAAGTTCGACACCAGCCGTGCCAGCCATTTCAGCTCTGCGCGCCACAAGACCGACGACAGACGATGAATCCAGATGGCATGCATGCCCGGGTAGCACGTCAGAACTTCAAAAGCGTTACGCGCCGCCGGGTCTCGATGGAATACGCTTTGGATATCTTCACGCAAACGCTCAAACATCATTAATCCTTCCGCTTTAGAAGCTCGCCACGGGCCGCTTTTTGGGTTTCCGTGAGGATGCCACGCAATATGTTCATTTCTGCCCGGCTGACCGAGCTACGTCCGTACAACCGGCGCAGGCGCGCCATCAAGTGCCGTGGCTTTTCCGGATCGAGGAATTCGATGGCCACCAGGGTTTGTTCCAGGTGCTCATAGAATCGCTCCAGCTCATCCATGGTCGCCAGCTCACCACTTTTGGTGGACGCCACTTCATCCTTCTCGACCTTGCTTGGCTGCCCTTGGGCCGCGAGCCAGGACATGCGCACTTCATAGCCCAGCACCTGCACCGCCGCCCCAAGGTTCAGCGAGCTGAACTCAGGGTCTGATGGAATGTGCACGTGATAATGACATCGCTGCAGCTCTTCATTGGTCAGGCCAGAATCTTCACGACCGAACACCAGGGCAATCTCGGCGCCCTGCCCGGCTTCTTCCACCACTTTTACACCGCATTCGCGGGGATCGAGCAGCGGCCAGGGAATGCGCCGGTCGCGAGCACTGGTGCCGAGCACCAGATTGCAGCCGACCAAGGCATCTTCCAAGGTGGCGACGACTTGCGCGCTTTCAAGGACATCCCCTGCACCGGAAGCACGAGCGTCGGCTTCGTGATGCGGAAATAGCCGCGGTTCGACCAGCACCAGCCGCGACAGGCCCATGTTCTTCATGGCACGCGCAGCCCCGCCGATGTTGCCGGGATGGCTGGTATTGACCAGGACGACACGAATGTTATGCAGCACGGGAGGCAGTCTCGAACACAGAAATAAGGAGCCGAATCTTACAGTTCCTACTACCGTTAAGCTATGAAAGCGAACACCGACCTTCACCTGTAGAAAAGTTCTGATAGAATGCCCGGCTTTCTTTAACAACCTTAGGTGACACATCCATGCAGCCCATGCTGAATATCGCGCTGCGCGCCGCCCGCAGCGCCAGTGAATTGATTTTCCGCTCCATCGAGCGCCTGGATACCATCAAGGTCGACGAAAAAGACGCCAAGGATTACGTATCCGAGGTGGATCGCGCCGCCGAACAGAAAATCATCGATGCGCTGCGCAAGGCCTACCCGAACCACTCGATCCTGGGTGAAGAAACCGGCATGCACGCCGGCAACGGTATCGAAGGCGAAGAATACCTGTGGATCATCGATCCGCTGGACGGCACCACCAACTTCCTGCGCGGCATTCCTCACTTCGCTGTCAGCATCGCCTGCAAATACCGCGGTCGCCTGGAACACGCTGTTGTTCTGGACCCGGTTCGCCAGGAAGAATTCACCGCCAGCCGTGGTCGCGGCGCTCAACTGAACGGTCGCCGCCTGCGCGTCAGCGGTCGCACCAGCCTGGACGGTGCCCTGTTGGGTACCGGCTTCCCGTTCCGTGACGACCAGATGGACAACCTCGAAAACTACCTGGGCATGTTCCGCGCCCTGGTTGGCCAGACTGCCGGCATCCGCCGTGCGGGTTCGGCGAGCCTGGACCTGGCCTATGTGGCTGCCGGTCGTTTCGACGCGTTCTGGGAATCCGGCCTGTCCGAGTGGGACATGGCTGCAGGCGCCCTGCTGATCCAGGAAGCCGGCGGTTTGATCAGCGACTTCACCGGTGGTCACGAATTCCTTGAGAAAGGCCACGTCGTTGCCGGTAACACCAAATGCTTCAAGGCCGTTCTGACGGCGATCCAGCCGCACCTGCCAGCCTCGCTGAAGCGCTAAGCTTCCAGCGACAGAGAAAGCACCCTTCGGGGTGCTTTTTTTATGCCTGGAATACTGTCGCACAAACACCAAAAACCTAATGTGGGAGCGGGCTTGCTCGCGAAAGCGGTGTATCAGCCCCCATCAATGCTGCATGTGAAGCCGCCTTCGCGAGCAAGCCCGCTCCCACATTGGAATTGGAGTGCTTCATGAATTGCGAACACAAAAAAGCACCCCGAAGGGTGCTTCTTTTTTGAAACTTAAACCTGAAAATTTAGCGGTTCTCTTCGTTCTGCGACAGGACCAGCTTGCCTTCTTTATCGACCGGAATCTGGTTGCCCGGATCACGATCCATCCGCACTTTGCCTTCCTTGCCATCCAGCGAATAACGAACGTCGTAACCTACGACCTTGTCGCTGATGTCATTCACTGTATTGCAGCGAGTTTGAGTCGTGGTGTAGGTGTCACGCTCTTGCATGCCTTCCTGAACCTTGTTGCCTGCGTAACCACCGCCGACCGCGCCTGCGACCGTGGCAATCTTCTTGCCGGTGCCGCCGCCGATCTGGTTACCCAGCAAACCACCTGCTAATGCACCGACCACCGTACCGGCAATCTGGTGTTGATCCTTGACCGGCGCTTGCCGAGTCACTGCGACATCCTTGCAGACTTCACGTGGCGTCTTGATCTGTGTCTTGACCGGTTCAACGGCTAGTACTTGCGCATACTCAGGGCCGCTTTTAACCAGGCTGTAGGTGGCAACAGCACCCCCGGCAGTTACACCGACAGCACCCAATACCGCACCAACCAGCAACGACTTGTTCACATGAACCTCCTGACCATCACATGCGGGAAGAACCCGCGCTTCTCCCAGCCTTGGAGCATAAAAAAAGGCGCGAGTTCAACTCGCGCCTTTTTTGGCAGACAGCTGGAAAGCGATGGCCGTTATGGACGGTCGTCGACTTCCTTCTCGGTCGCCGCAGGAGGAATCAGATCCTCGCTGTTCAGGTTCAGCCAGATGAGCACCACGTTCGCGATATAGATCGACGAGTAAGTACCCGCCAGAACACCGACAAACAGCGCAATGGAGAAGCCGAACAGGTTGTCGCCCCCGAAGAACAGCAGGGCCGCAATCGCCAACAACGTCGAGATCGAAGTTGCCATGGTCCGCAGCAGGGTTTGCGTGGTCGAGATGTTGATGTTCTCGATCAGGCTAGCCCTGCGCAGTACCCGGAAGTTCTCACGAACCCGGTCGAATACCACGATGGTGTCGTTGAGCGAGTAACCGATGATCGCCAGTACCGCCGCCAACACCGTCAGGTCGAAGGTGATCTGGAAGAACGACAGGATACCGATGGTCACGATCACGTCGTGAATCAACGAAACGATCGCACCGACCGCAAACTTCCACTGAAAGCGGAACGCCAGGTAAATCAGGATGCCGCCTAGCGCCATCAGCATGCCGAGGCCGCCCTGGTCGCGCAGCTCTTCACCGACCTGCGGGCCGACGAACTCGACGCGCTTGACCGTCGCCGGGTTGTCGCCGCCGACTTTCAGCAGCGCTTCTGCCACTTGATGACCCAGTTGCGGATCTTCACCCGGCATACGCACCAGCAAATCGGTAGTCGCACCGAAGCTTTGCACGATGGCTTCGTGATAACCCGAAGTCACCAGTTGCTCACGCACCTTGGTGACGTCAGCCGGACGCTCGTAGGTCAGCTCAATGAGCGTACCGCCGGTGAAGTCCAGGCCCCAGTTCATGCCCTTGTGGAAGACACTGAAAATGGCCAGCGCCGTAAGGAACAATGTGACGCCGAACGCAAAGTTGCGAACGCCCATGAAGTTGATTGTACGTAACATGGCAGCCCCTTAAATCCACAACTTCTTGAAGTCACGACCGCCGAAGATCAGGTTGACCATCGCGCGGGTCACCATGATGGCCGTGAACATCGAGGTAAAGATCCCGAGGGACATGGTCACTGCGAAGCCTTTGACCGGGCCGGTGCCCATCGCAAAGAGAATCCCGCCGACCAACAATGTGGTCAGGTTGGCGTCGAGAATCGCGGTGAATGCCCGGCCGAAGCCTTCGTTGATTGCCCGTTGTACGGTCATGCCCGCCGCGATCTCTTCACGTATCCGCGAGAAGATCAGAACGTTGGCGTCGACCGCCATACCCATGGTCAATACGATACCGGCGATACCCGGCAGGGTCAGCGTTGCCCCCAGCAAAGACATCAAGGCCAGCAGCAGCACCATGTTCACCGCCAGCGCGACGGTGGCGATGATGCCGAAGAAGCGGTAGATGGCGATGATGAACAGCGAGACAAACAGCATGCCCCACAGCGATGCATCGATACCCTTGACGATGTTGTCGGCACCCAGGCTTGGACCAATGGTGCGCTCTTCAGCGAAGTACATCGGTGCAGCCAGACCACCGGCACGCAGCAACAGCGCCAGTTCGGAAGACTCGCCCTGGCCGTTCAGGCCAGTGATGCGGAACTGAGCACCCAGCGGCGACTGGATGGTCGCCAGGCTGATGATCTTCTTCTCTTCTTTGAACGTCTGGACCGCAACGTCTTTCTCGACGCCGTTGACCATTTGCTTGGTGTAGGTGGTAACAGGACGCTGCTCGATGAAGATCACCGCCATGCTGCGACCGACGTTGCTGCGAGTCGCACGACTCATCAGCTCGCCACCGTGGCCATCCAGACGGATGTTCACTTCAGGCGTGCCGTGTTCGCCGAAACCAGCCTTGGCGTCAGTTACCTGGTCACCGGTGATGATCAGGCCACGCTCGATCTGTGCCGGCGGACGCTTGCCTTCACGGAATTCGAAGGTTTCGGAAGTGGCTTTCGAAGCACCCGGCTCAGCCGCCAGACGGAACTCGAGGTTGGCCGTCTTGCCGAGGATACGCTTGGCTTCTGCGGTGTCCTGAACGCCCGGCAACTCAACCACAATGCGGTTGGCGCCCTGACGCTGAACGATCGGTTCGGCGACACCCAGCTCGTTGACGCGGTTACGTACCGTGGTCAAGTTCTGCTTGATGGAGTATTCGCGGATTTCCGCCAGCTTGGCTGGGGTCATCGCCAGACGCAGCACCGGTTGACCATTCAGGTCGGCCGGAACAATGTCGAAATCGTTGAAGTTCTTGCGGATCAGCGCCCGGGCCTCTTCGCGGGCTGCTTCATCACTGAAGCCCAGCTGGATGGCACCGTTAAATTGCGGCAGGCTGCGATAGCGCAGTTTCTCTTTACGCAACAGGCTTTTCACATCGCCTTCGTACACTTTCAAGCGTGCGTCGATGGCTTTGTCCATGTCCACTTCCAGCAGGAAGTGCACACCACCGGACAAGTCCAGACCCAGCTTCATCGGGTGCGCGCCCAGGCTGCGCAGCCATTGTGGCGTGGTTTGTGCCAGGTTCAGTGCAACGACGTAGTCATCACCCAGGGCCTTGCGCACGACGTCTTTGGCCGGCAGCTGATCTTCAGCCTTGGTCAGACGAATCAGACCGCCCTTGCCATTGGCCGCCAGCGTGGCTGCCTTGACGTTGATCCCGGATTCCTTGAGCGCAGTGCTCACACGATCCAGATCAGCCTGATTGACCAACAGCGCAGTACTTGCACCGCTGACCTGAATGGCCGGGTCATCAGGATATAGATTGGGAGCGGAATAAATCAGACCGACCGCCAGCACCGCCAGGATCAGAATGTATTTCCACAGAGGGTATTTGTTCAGCATCACGCCGCCCGTTTATGACGCGGGGCGCCTTGCGCGCCCCGTCGATTGAATATGAAGTTGAAACTTAGATCGCTTTCAGCGTGCCTTTTGGCAGCGTCGCGGCAATAGCGCCTTTCTGGAACTTCATTTCGACGGTGTCGGAAACTTCCAGAACAACGAAATCGTCTGCCACTTTAGTGATCTTGCCGGCGATACCACCGGTGGTCACAACTTCGTCGCCTTTTTGCAGGCTGCTCAGCAGGTTTTTCTGTTCTTTGGCGCGCTTGGCCTGTGGACGCCAGATCATCAGGTAAAAGATGACCAGGAAACCCACCAGGAAAATCCACTCAAAACCACCACCCATTGGGCCCGCAGCAGCAGGTGCAGCAGCGTCAGCCATGGCATTAGAGATAAAAAAGCTCATTTAGCACTCCAGTTGCAAATGTTGAATCTTGGGGTCAGAAAACTCAGTCCAAAGGCGGAACAGGTAACCCGCGTTTGGCGTAGAAGGCATCGACAAAGGCGGCCAATGTACCCTGTTGAATAGCCTCGCGCAAACCAGCCATAAGCACCTGGTAATGGCGCAAATTGTGGATGGTATTCAACATGCTACCCAGCATTTCGCCGCACTTGTCCAGGTGGTGCAGATAAGCACGGGAGAAGTTCTGGCAGGTATAGCAATCACAGGTCGGATCGAGCGGCGAATCATCATGGCGATGGAACGCGTTACGGATCTTCAGCACGCCGGTGTCAATGAACAGATGCCCATTGCGGGCATTACGGGTTGGCATCACGCAATCGAACATGTCCACACCGCGGCGCACACCCTCAACCAGATCTTCCGGTTTGCCAACGCCCATAAGGTAACGAGGTTTGTCAGCCGGCATCTGACCCGGCAGGTAATCCAGCACCTTGATCATTTCGTGCTTGGGCTCGCCCACCGACAGACCGCCAATGGCCAGGCCATCAAAGCCGATCTGGTCGAGGCCTTCCAGGGAGCGCATGCGCAGGTCCTGGTGCATGCCGCCCTGAACGATGCCGAACAGCGCCGCCGTGTTGTCGCCATGGGCTTCTTTCGAGCGCTTGGCCCAACGCAACGAAAGCTCCATCGACACTCGAGCGACGTCTTCGTCAGCCGGGTACGGGGTGCATTCGTCGAAAATCATCACGATGTCCGAACCCAGGTCACGCTGGACCTGCATCGATTCTTCCGGACCCATGAACACTTTGGCGCCATCAACCGGCGAGGCGAAGGTCACGCCCTCCTCCTTGATTTTGCGCATGGCGCCCAGGCTGAACACCTGGAAGCCGCCGGAGTCGGTCAGAATCGGGCCTTTCCACTGCATGAAATCGTGCAGGTCGCCGTGCTTCTTGATCGCTTCGGTGCCAGGACGCAGCCACAAGTGAAAGGTGTTGCCCAGAATGATTTCCGCGCCGGTGGCGACGATATCCCGCGGCAACATGCCCTTGACGGTGCCGTAGGTGCCCACCGGCATGAAGGCCGGGGTTTCTACGGTGCCGCGTGGAAAGGTCAAACGACCGCGACGAGCCTTGCCGTCAGTAGCAAGCAACTCAAACGACATACGACTTTGGCGACTCATTCTTTGTCCTCAGGGCCACGTGGTGCGGGATTACGGGTGATAAACATCGCATCACCGTAGCTGAAAAAGCGGTATCCATGCTCGACGGCCGCTTTATAAGCAGCCATGGCTTCGGGATAACCGGCGAACGCCGAAACCAGCATCAACAGCGTGGATTCAGGCAAATGGAAGTTGGTGACCAAGGCATCGACCACGTGAAACGGTCGGCCCGGGTAGATAAAGATATCGGTGTCGCCACTGAACGGCTTGAGCACGCCATCGCGCGCAGCACTTTCCAGCGAACGCACGCTGGTGGTCCCCACGGCCACCACGCGACCACCGCGAGCACGGCAAGCAGCGACCGCATCCACCACGTCCTGGCCGACTTCCAGCCATTCGCTGTGCATGTGGTGATCTTCGATCTTCTCGACGCGCACCGGCTGGAACGTACCGGCGCCGACGTGCAAGGTCACGAACGCCGTCTCGACGCCCTTGGCGGCAATCGCCTCCAGCAGCGGCTGATCGAAATGCAGCCCCGCCGTCGGCGCCGCCACCGCGCCCAAACGCTCGGCGTAGACCGTCTGATAACGCTCACGGTCCGAGCCTTCATCCGGGCGGTCTATATACGGCGGCAACGGCATGTGCCCGACGCGGTCCAGCAGCGGCAACACCTCTTCGGCGAACCCCAGCTCGAACAACGCATCATGACGCGCCAGCATCTCGGCCTCGCCACCGCCATCGATCAGGATCTTAGACCCCGGCTTCGGCGACTTGCTGGAACGCACATGGGCCAACACGCGATGACTGTCGAGCACGCGCTCGACCAGAATTTCCAGCTTGCCGCCGGAAGCCTTCTGGCCAAACAGCCGTGCCGGAATCACCCGGGTATTGTTGAACACCATCAAATCGCCCGGGCGCAAATCCTCGAGCAAATCGGTGAATTGACGGTGTGCCAGGGCGCCGCTGACCCCATCAAGGGTCAACAGGCGACTGTTGCGACGCTCGGCCAAAGGGTGGCGGGCGATCAGCGAATCAGGGAGTTCGAAAGTAAAGTCAGCAACGCGCATGATGGGGTTCGTCTAGCAGGGGCGGGAAGTCTAGCGGAAATAGTGAAAATTCTCTATGTACCTGATTGACCGACGGTAATCTCATCTTTATACTCCGCGGCCATTGAGCCCTGATGGCGGAATTGGTAGACGCGGCGGATTCAAAATCCGTTTTCGAAAGGAGTGGGAGTTCGAGTCTCCCTCGGGGCACCATTTGCAGTACATAGACGACTACCAGCGTCTACTCAACACCCATAGAGCCCGCTAACTGCGGGCTTTTTGGTCTCTGGGGTTCCACCCCTATCTCTTGCAAGCCAGCCTCTTTTTGGTACATTTTCTGTACATATTCCAGTTCGAGAACCGGAGGTGTACAGCGATGCCATTGACCGCCTTGCAAATCAAAGCGTCCAAGCCTGCCGACAGACCGTTCACCTTGAGTGATAGTTCGGGTCTTGCCCTGCTGGTGAAACCCAACGGCAGCAAGTACTGGCACTTCCGTTACACCTATCAGGGTCGGGCGGCGCGCATGTCACTTGGCGTGTATCCGCATATCTCCTTGCAGGAAGCTCGTGAACGAGCTGCAGAATGCCGCAACCTACTCAAGCAAGGCACCAACCCCGGCGCCAAACGCCGCGATGACAAGCTACGACAGCAGGAGGCCGGGCTCAACACCTTCAGGCGAGCCGCGGAGTACTGGTACCAATTCAAAGCGGACTCCGGCCGCAGCAGCGCGACGCTGAAGAAGATCCGCGACTATCTCGATAAGGATCTACTGCCCGCGCTCGGCGAGAAGCAACTGGAGCTCATCACTCGAAGCGACTGCGCAAAACTGCAGGCCTGCATCGAAAAACGAGGCGCCTTCAATGTTGCGGACAAGACCCGGACCTGGCTGAAACAGATTTTCAGTCAAGCCATTGCACGTGGCCTGTGCGAACACAATCCAGCCTCCGAACTCCATGCCATTGCGATAGCTCCACCACCCACTCAACACTACCCACATCTACATGAACACGAACTACCTGAGTTTCTCCGGGCCTTAAGCAAGACCACCAGTCGGCTACCAGCGAGGATTGCATCATGGATGACAATCCTGACGGCGAGCCGCCCCGGCATGGTTCGCTATGCAAAATGGGAAGAGATCGATTTCGAGGAAGGGATATGGACCATCCCGGCCGCACGCATGAAGATGCGCAGAGATTACGTCAGCCCTCTACCTCATCAATTGATCGCCATGCTTACCAAACTGAATCAAAGCACTGGACGCAGCCGGTATCTGTTCCCTGGCAATGGTGAAAAGCAGCCAGTCATCAGTGAAAACACGATCAACCTGGTGTTCGCCAAGATCGGCTACAAAGGACGACTCGTCAGCCATGGCACTCGTCATACCGCAAGCACGCTGCTCCGCGAACATGGCTGGCTGAAGGATCATGTCGAAAGCCAGCTGGCTCACGTCGAGGGCGGCATCTCTGGTGAGTACAATCAAGCCCTATACCTGCCGCAACGTCGGATCATGATGCAGTGGTATGCAGACTATCTCGATGCCCTCAAAGAAGGCATTACAGCCAACCTTCGCGATCAATTTGATACTCGCGTTAATCAGTTCCTCGCTCGCCCTTCTGCACCGCCTCTAACAGCATCCCATGCACACAAAGATGATCCTCCCCAAAAGTTGCCTATCGAGACAGAATCAACGGCGACTCAGTGATCACTTGATGCCTCACGAATTCGACCCGCTCGACGACAACCTTGCAAAACTACCGTGGCGCATCCAAACGTGGGTAAGCCAATAAGATCACCGCAGTCCGCCTTCCACGCGGGTCCATCCAAGCGGGGCTGCAAAGCCGCCCTGCTTGGATGGACCTCATGTAAAAAATCTAAAGCCCACGCAAATTATCTGTGGAAAACCATAGATTTCCACCGGTGGATAATTTCATCCACCGCCGCAGAACTCCCGAAAATTGGAGTCTTGACCTCAATTATTCACAGGCGTAGAAAAGATCGGGCAAAGCGCTGTCGTTGACAGCAACCCAGGTAGCCAGAACCTTTAAGGCTACGCCACACCGTGGTGGTTCTCCCAAAGTGCGATGAGCGTCCGGCGGCTCGCACGGTCACAGCGATGTGATGGATGCCTACTTTTACCAGCGTGCCCACTGCGGCAACTCATTCCCTTTCATAGCTGCCCTGCAGCAACCTATCCGCTTGGCCATTTCCTTGCGCCAACCTGCGCCCGTCTCTTTCTCCCGGAAAGAGACGGGCGCTCCTACCGCTGCTGCAGCCCAACTCGTACAAGGCTTTGCGGCATTTCCCCTCGTGACAATCGGCGTGACAAACACCGAAGTCACCCGCAACAGCGATGCAGATGATGGTGCCGCAGCCCAAGGAATGGACTGCACCTGACTGACAGTCAGGGATGCCCCGGTCATCGCCTCACTGCCTTCACCTGACTCAGGATCCCACGGCGCTGGTCTCGTCAGCCAATGCAACCTCCGCCCGCCCACCGGTAACGGTGTTCAGGAGGCCAGATCATGAGATGCCCAAGCTCCCGGTCGTAAAGAGCCGTCAGTCCCGCGTTAGTGGACAACCCTCACAGGTCGCAGGGGCCTTGATCCCTGATAACACTCAACATTCTTGGCGGGATGACGTGGGGAAAGTTTTAAAAGTTTTGGCTTCGAGAGGAGTTTGATCATGGCATTGGTCGGTAGACGGGACGGGCGCAATTTTGGCTATGGCCGACAACTGAGTTATGCCGGGCCGCAGGCCCTCCGCGACCTGTTTGGCGGTGAGCATTACGGCACGGTCAAAGCGCACAGTGATCGCTGGCAGGCGTTTGTGCGGTGGTGTCGGTCGGAGGATGGGCCAGGGTTCAACGATGCGCGGCAGATTGATCGGCAGATCTTGTTGGACTATCCCGAATCGCGTTTTGCCAATTATCCGTACATGTATAAAAGGTCATCGATCAGCTCAAGCTCTTTTTGTGTGTACGGCGCTTTTTGGTATCGGCGAATGGCCTCAAGTACCCCTTTGATAGGCACTTGCCGCGCTGGATCATGAATGACTTCGATCAGCCGACCATAAGCAGGATCTCTTCCCTCTAAGTATTTTTCGGCTAGCTCTGCGAGTGATAGACGAGCTTGTAGATCGGTTAGCATTGGTACTTCTCCGGTCCAGCATTACCTTCAACTACCTTGATGCGAATTGGGAGGTTATGAAATTCTCTTTCTTCGCACAGTGAGCGCCATCATTGGGCCATTGTGCGCAAGAAGTTGCGCAGTAGATCGTAATATTCGCGACCCAACTGCCCTGCAAGCCACGTCTTGCAAAGACTGCAGCCAAGTGCGCAAGAAGTTGCGCAGTGGTGCGCAACTTCTTGCGCACTTTTTCCGGTAATCGTTGCCGAAAAACCTCTTCGCGTTTTAAAAATCGCCTCAACCACCTGATTTATATGGAAAAAATAATTTCTGGCACGGTCCTTGATAACAGTCAGGCACCCACCGGGCGATACCGCCTCCCGGGCACCCTCACTTTTAGCAAGGAGCACATCCATGGCTACACCAGCGTACATGTCCGTTACTGGCGAGAAACAAGGCCTGATCACTGCCGGCGCCTTCACCGCCGACTCCGTTGGCAACACCTACCAGGAAGGTCACGAAGACCAGGTCATGGTTCAGGCGTTCAGCCACGACGTGATCATCCCGCGTGACCCACAGTCCGGCCAACCGACCGGTCAGCGCGTACACAAGCCAGTCGTGATCACCAAGGTCTACGACAAGTCTTCGCCACTGCTGCAAGCCGCCCTGACTTCCGGCGAGCGCATGAGCGAAATCGTTATCCAGTGGTACCGCACTTCGGCTCAAGGTACCCAAGAGCACTACTACACCACCAAACTGGAAGACGCGATCATCGTCGCCATCAACAACAAAATGCACAACTGCCAGGATCCGTCGAACGCGCACTTCACGCACCTGGAAGAAGTGCAGTTCACCTACCGCAAAATCACCTGGACCCACGAAGTATCCGGTACTTCGGGTTCCGATGACTGGCGTGTTCCAGTCGCTTAATCGCGGCTGACGGTTCCAAACATCGGCCAGCTCTGCTGGTCGATGTCATTTGCGCCTTCCAGGAATTTTCGCGTCCGCAAGCGCCCGTTTGGGTGTAGGCGTGCGCCGCAGCACTGCACGAGGAACAAGGGATGTTCGCGCCGGCCAATCAGACTCACTTTGCCCTGACTGTCGAAGGTCTGGAAAACGATCTCCAGGTCCTTGCCCTGCAAGGTCGGGAAGCCATCAGCCAACCTTTTGTGTTTGAGGTGGAGCTGGTCAGTGAGCAGCCGTCCCTGGACCTCGAAACGCTATTGCACAAACCGGCCTTCTTGCAGCTCTCGCCTGACGGCAGCGGCATTCATGGCCAGATCTACCGCGCCGCCCAGGGCGATTCGGGCAAACGCCTGACCCGCTACGCTGTGACCCTGCGCCCGCAGCTGTCCTACCTGGCGCACCGCATCAACCAACGCATCTTCCAGAACCTCACCGTGCCGAAAATCATCGGCATGGTCCTCGAAGAGCACGGCATCCAAAGCAATGCCTACGAATTCAAAGTCGGGGCGATTTATCCCGAGCGCATTTACTGCGTTCAATACGATGAATCGGACCTGCAGTTCATCCAGCGCCTGTGCGAGGAAGAAGGTATCCATTACCACTTCCAGCACAGCGCCACGGCCCACAAGCTAGTGTTCGGCGATGACCAGACGCTGTTCCCGAAACTCGCGCCCGTGGCCTACCAGCAAGACTCCGGCATGGTCGCCAACGACCCGGTGATCAAGCGCTTCGACCTGCGCCTGGAAACCCGCACCAGCCGCACCACCCGCCGCGATTACGACTTCGAAAAACCGCGCCTGAAACTGGAAAGCGAGAACCGTGGCGACGCCCTGCCCGACCTCGAAGACTACGACTACCCCGGCCGCTTCATCGACCGTGAACGCGGCAAGCACCTGGCCAAACGCGCCCTCGAGCGTCACCGCAGCGACTTCCAGTTGGCCGAAGGCCGAAGCGATCAGCCGTTGCTCGTCAGCGGCCACTTCCTGGCCCTGACCCAACACCCCAAGGCCAAGTGGAACGATCTGTGGCTGCTGACCGAAATCCTCCACGAAGGCAAACAGCCGCAAGTGCTAGAAGAGTCGGTGACCAGCAGCACCACCAATCTGAAAGACGATTTCCACCAGGGCTACCGCAACCGCTTCCAGGCCACCCCCTGGGACGTGCCGAACCGTCCGCCGCTGAACCACCCCAAGCCACGGATCCTCGGCAGCCAGAGCGCCGTGGTTACCGGCCCCAAGGGTGAAGAGATCCACTGTGACCAATACGGTCGCGTCAAAGTGCAATTCCATTGGGACCGCGAAGGTCAGGCCGACGACAAGACCAGCTGCTGGCTGCGCGTCTCCTCCGCCTGGGCCGGCGCCCATTACGGCGGCATCGCCATTCCACGCATCGGCATGGAAGTGCTGGTCAGCTTTCTCGAAGGTGACCCCGACCAACCGCTGATCAGCGGCTGCCTGTACCACAAGGAAAACGTCGTCCCGTACGCCCTGCCGGCGAACAAGACCCGCAGCACCTTCAAAACCCTGAGTTCTCCGGGCGGCGGCGGTTTCAACGAGCTGCGCATCGAAGACAAAAAGGGCCAGGAACAGATCTTCCTGCACGCCCAGCGCGACTGGGACGAAAACGTCGAGCACGACCAGAAAATCCGCGTCGGCAACGAACGCCACGACACCGTTGAGCAAAACAGCTACAGCGAATTCAAGGCCGAAGAACACCACACCGTCTATGCCGATCGCAAAGTCGAAGCCCGCGCCAACGACCACCTGACGGTGGGCGTCAACCAGCACATTAAAGTCGGCACCGGCCAATTCATCGAAGCCGGCCAGGAAATCCACCTGAGCAGCGGCATGAAAGTCGTGCTCGAAGCCGGCAGCGAACTCACCCTCAAGGGCGGCGGCAGCTTCATCAAGATCGACGCCAGCGGTGTGACGCTGAGCGGGCCGGTGATCAACATGAATTCCGGGGGGAGTCCGGGCAGCGGCACTGGGGCGGCTCCGCTGATGCCCGGGGCGCTGAAACAGGCGGATGCGGATAAGGCGGGGGCGGTTCTGAGCCCGGCGCAGATCAACACCCTGAAACGCAACGCGCCATTCTGTGAAGAGTGCGAGAAGTGCAAGGCAGGTGCTTGTGCGATCTGATCTGTTGACTCCACAGGCTTGGCTGGCTGAACGGCCGTTGCAGAAGGGTGAGCGGTTGTACTTGATCGTTAGCGCGGCCAGCGATGCCGAGCCACTCAAGGCCTTCTACCAGCAAGACATGGCGCCGGAATTGATCCCGATCTGGAGCGGCACGCCTTACGCCGATTGGCAGCCCGTCATGCCCTACCTCGCCGAGCTGAAACCCAATGCCGGTTTTCTGCAATGGATCGCCGAAACCGATGCTCAGGACTGGGGTTGGCTGGCAGTGTCCACCAGCACGCCGGACGTGGTGTTCGAGCACCTGCGCAGTTTGACCCAGGTACGCATGCCCGATGGGACCGAAGTGTTTTTCCGGTTCTGGGACGGGCGGCATATTTACCCGATTCTTGAAGGGCTGAGTGCTGGCGCAGGTGAAGTATTGCCGGTGTTTGACCGCTATCTGATCAATGGCCAGAGCCTGGACGTTGGGCCGAGGGCCGTGCCGCCAGCGAAGGAATGGCCGTGGTGGGAGGTGCCGCAAAAGTTGCTCGATAGTTTGGCGGAAAAAGACCACACCACCGTCGTCGACAACCTGATGCAGTGGCTGGGAGAGGACTGCCCGGAACTGTTCTTCGCCTTTCCCGAAAATAACTTGCGCCACAAGGTCGAGCGCTTCGTGCGCCAACAACCCAATACAGAAGATTTGGCAGAGCGTCTCGCTGCTCAGCTGACAAAGGAAGTCACGTCATGAATACCCCGATCGGTACCTTGGTCCTACGCGTGCTGGACGCCAAAACCCCTGACGTGAACCTGATTCTCAAAGACTTCAAGAACTGCCTGAGCGATTACAAGGAATGGGCGGACGGCTTCCTGACCGGTTGGGCATTGGATGTCGACCAAACCTTCAAGGTCGGCAATGAAGTCAGCGTGACCAAACGCAAGACCAAAACCGGCAAGGTCGAGACCTACGCGACCTGCCCTCTGGCGGGCGACTTCACGCTGATCCACATGTTCGAATCAGCACGATTCGTACCGATCGGCAACACGCCAGTGAAACTGGAACCCGTCACCAAAGGTACTTTTTACGACGACGTCACTGGCCCCGTCATTGAAACAACGATCGGCCCGAGCGGCATCAAGGTGATCGATGGCTGCAAGAAAGGCCAGATGTACCGCATTACCTTTTTCCCGAACGTATCCCAAAGCAATGTCAAAGCACTCTACGACTCCTACCAGGGTGTAATCGGCAATCTAAACGGCTGGTTGCAAAGTGAATGGTCGAGCAAGTTCCAGCCTCAGTGGGCCAGTTACTCGGCGGCTGACCGCGCGGGCCGCTCTGTCATTCTGTTAAAACGAGCGATGGATGGTCTGGAAAAGGCGCTGCTCAGGCTGTGGGATGACATCAAAAGCCTGTTCGAACTACTCGCACACCCAAAGGAAAACCTCGAAAAGCTGCGCAAGTACCTGTCGGATGTCGAGATCGACAAGCTCTATGCCGCGTCCAAGGAGTCCATTGCTTCGGGTCTGTTGATCCTCAGTGACGAACCACTGATGTTCATTTACGTCTCGGCGATTGTGGCGTGGGTCGGCATGCTGCCGCCGCAAGTCATCGTTGACGTGGTGACGGCCATTGCGTCGGAATTCCTGATCAACGTGGTATTGGGTATTTGCCTCACTGGCGGTGCCGGGATCGCAGTGCGGGTGGGGACCAAAACTCTGTCCACGGTCAAGTCCGGTACGGCGCTCAAATACCTTGAAGAGCTGGCCGCAAAACTGATGAGCCTGAGCGGCAAGCACAGCCTGCCAGCGCACGCGGAGGTTTCCAAGCCACTGATTGCCAGTGCCAAAAGCGTGCCGATGAAGCCGACCAAAACGGCGGCGCTCAAAATCGACGAGGCCGCCGCCAACGGTTCTAAAAGTCAGGTGCCGAAAACCACGGATACGCCGAAGCAGGAAGTGAAAGACGCTTCTTCATTTCCGCGTGGCAAGAAAGACAAACAGACCACCCTCGCACCAAAGGAAAAGGTCGACGACGCTCCTACTCAGTCAAAAACGCCTGACGACAAAAGCGCCGCCTGTGCCAAGAAAACCTGCACCAATGGTTGCCCGGTATCGATGGTTACCGGCGAAGAGCTGCTGACCCTGACCGACGGTGAACTCGGTGGTCTGCTGCCCTTCAGCTGGACGCGCCTCTATCGCACCAGCGCCGCAGAAATCGACTGCGGCCTCGGTTACGGTTGGAGCCACGCCCTGGCGCAACGCGTCGACATCAACGGCGACGAAGTAATCTGGACCGACCACGAAAACCGCGTCACCACCTTCCCGTTGCCCAGTGTGCAGCGCCCGGCGATCACCAACAGCCTGTCGGAAGCGGCGATTTTCCTTGGTGACGATCCGTCCGAACTGATCCTCACCCAAGCCGGCGAACGCACCCAGTTCTACCACTTCCGCTACAACAGCAAAGGCGCGACGCTGATCGCCATCAGCGACAGCTACGACAACCGCCTGCACATCACCCGCGACATTCACGGACGAATCAAACGTGTCGATAACGGTGCCGGTCGCGCCCTCCTCGTGCGTTACGACCGCAAACACATCGTCGCCATCGATTACCAGCAGTTCAGCCCGGCGGACAACCTGGAAGATGCCTGGAGCACCGTCCAGACCCTGGTCACCTACGGCTACGACGCCCAGCACCGCCTGATCGAAGCCAAAAACGCCGCCGGTGAAGCCGAGCGTTATGCCTATAACGACCAGAACGTCATTCTCGAACGGCAACTGGCTGGTGGTGCCAGCTTCTACTGGGAATGGGAAAAAGAAGGCAAGTCAGCCCGCTGCATCCATCACTGGGCAAGCTTCTCGCAGATGGACGCGCACTACGCTTGGGATGACAAGGGCAGCGTCACGGTTACCAACGCTGACGGCAGCGAAGAGGTCTACACACATGACGACCAGGCTCGACTGGTCGCCAAAGTCGACCCGGATGGTGCCGAACACCTGAAGGCCTACGATGACAAGGGCCGCCTGATCGCCGAAAAAGACCCACTCGGCGCCGTCACCGAATACCAGTACAACGAAGCCGGTCGACTGGTTGCGGTGATTCCGCCGGAAGACGCCCCCACCACTTACGAGTACTACCACGGCTACGTCCGTGTGGTGAACCGTGGCCCGGCAAAGTGGACATACTGGCGCAACGATCAGGGCGACATCACCGAACAAGTCGACCCGGACGGCAACTCGACCCACTACAGCTACAACCGCCAAGGCCGTCTGCTGGAAATCCGTCACCCGGATGGCAGTCGTCATCAACTGGGCTGGAACAACCTCGGCCAACTGCTCGAAGAACAGCTACCGGACGGCGGCCAGCGCAAATATCGCTACGACGCCTTGGGCCGGCAGATCACCCGTCAGGACGAAAGCGGCGCGATCACCCACTACCAATGGAACGCTGCCAACCGCCTCGCGCAAATCACTTTGCCGGGCGGCGCTACGCGCGCCTTCACCTACAACGCCTACGGCAAAGTCACTGCCGAACGCGATGAACTGGGCCGCGTAACCCGCTACGAATACGCCGATAACCTGCACTTGGTCAGTCGTCGCATCAATCCGGACGGCAGCCAACTGCGTTATCGCTACGACAACTCGCGCTTGCTGCTCACTGAGATCGAAAACGAACGTGGCGAGCATTACCACCTCGATTACTACCCCAACGGCCTGATCCAACAGGAAACCGGCTTCGACGGTCGCCGTACGGCCTACGAGTACGACCTCAACGGCCAGTTGCTGAAGAAAACCGAATTCGGCGACGACGGCAGCGAGCTGATCACCGAGTACCAACGCGACGCCGCTGGCCGTCTGCTGGTGAAGACCCTGGCCGATGGCGAGGAAATTCACTACAGCTATGACGCCCTCGGCCGCCTCGTAAACATCGACGACGGCCACTGGCCCCTCGCTTACGAATACGATCTGCAAGACCGCCTGATCACCGAACACCAAGGCTGGGGCACCTTGCGTTACGAGTACGACAACCTCGGCCAACTGAGCCACTGCCGCCTCCCCGACGGCAGCAAACTCGACTACCGTCACCAATCCGGTGGCCGCCTGAGCAGTATCGACCTCAACGGCTCGCGCCTGACCACACACCAGTTCAACGCCGGCCGCGAACAGCAGCGCCAACAAGGACTGCTGCTCAGCCAATACCAGTATGACGAACAAGGCCGACTGCAAGCCCACACCGTCAGCCAGCAGGAACGCAACCTGTTCCACCGCCGCTACGCCTACGATGCCAATGGCAACCTCGCGGGCATCGACGACAGCCGCAAAGGCAACCGCAGCTATCATTACGATCCGCTTGACCGTCTGATCAACGTCCGTGGCACCACCCCGGAAAGCTTCGCCCACGACCCAGCGGGCAACCTCCTCGGCCAAGGCGACCAGCCTACCGCGAACCTGGCCAACGTCAAAGGCAACCGCCTGCTCATGCAGGGCGACCGTCACTATGACTACGACGCCCACGGCAACCTGATCCGCGAACGCCGTGGCACCGGGCAGAAACTCGTTACCGAGTACCGTTACGACTGCCAACATCGCCTGATCGGCGTCAGCCTGCCCGGCGGTAGCAGCGCGAGCTACCAGTACGACGCCTTCGGCCGCCGCATCGCCAAAACCGTCGATGGTCAAACCACCGAATTTCTGTGGCAAGGCGAACGCCTCATCGCCGAGAGCGCCGATAACCGCTATCGCAGTTACATCTACGAACCCGGCAGCTTCCGCCCGCTGGCCATGCTCGATGGCGAAGGCCCACTGAAAGCCACCCCGTTCTACTACCAACTCGACCACCTCGGCACGCCACAGGAACTCACCGATTACAGCGGCGAGATCATGTGGTCGGCGAAATACCGCGCCTACGGCAACCTCGCCACCCTCGACATTGCTGAAATCGACAACCCGCTGCGCTTTCAGGGTCAGTACTTCGATGCGGAAACGGGCTTACATTACAACCGGCATCGCTACTACAATCCGGGGACTGGACGGTTTTTGACGCCGGATCCGATCAAGCTTGCGGGTGGGTTGAACAACTACCAGTACGTACCTAACCCTACGGGGTGGGTGGATCCGTTGGGGTTGAGCTGCGTTCCGAGTAACTGCCCAGATGACAGACGAGCTGAGCTGAATCAAAAATACGGCCGGACAGGGGATATCAATAACGATATCAATGCCCGCGGAAGAAAAGAGACCGCTACGGAGTTTTACCGAACACAAGGCTTTGAAGAGACAAGCATTCCAGGGCATTTAAACGGCATAGATTTTAATCAACCGGTAAATGTAGAAACGTTAAACCGAGGAAAAACCGTTTATCAATTCCAATCACCGGGTGCTCCACAAGGCAACTACTACTCTCTGAACCCTGCTACAACCCCATCAGAGCTAGGAATTGGTCCACTCGGAGATAATCGTGCAGCAGGGACAGTCGAACTAAAACTGCAAGGTATTTATCGAACAACCGAAAAAACGCCCGTATTGAAATCGACAGCCAAACAGATAGATGATACTTGGTCTGTGAAAGGTGTGACACAACCGTCGTCAGGGGGTGGTACTCAAGTCTTTAGCAGCGCTAAAGGAAACTTCGAAAAAATCCCGTAAACTGTAATAACATTTAGGAGGCCACAAATGAAACAATCCGATCTATATGACATGACAAGTCGTTGTGGCTTTACGGTAACAGTATTTTCGGATCACCCCGATTTTTTCTCATCTTGGTCTTTGAGTATCAAAAAAAATGAACAAAAATACATGATCGAACATGAAGGCAGAGACAACTGGTTAATATTTTACAAAGAAAACGAACCGAATAAATTCAAAGAGATAGACAAAAAAATATCTCACGCAATGAACGACAATGCAAAACTGAAGCAGTGTGAGTCTTGGCTTTTAAGTGTTTAACAAACAAAAAGTTAGCCACAAAACAAAAGGGGATAGCCGTGCCTGAGTTCAGGCGATCTGAAAATCCGACTTTTTCAACAGAATCGGCCGATTGCTGCATGTCGCCAGGTACTTTTCGACCCATAGCGCATGTCATTACGAGGGCGAGGGATGACCGCTAGAGGTGATGCAGCTTGTCGTGATCTCAGTCAACACCGAGCAGGTTGTCTATGATTACTGAACAGAAACTCAAACCACCTTTGAGGTTGAGGACATAGGTCATGATTTCCATCCTTGAACTTCGCCACATCATTGCGTGCGGTTTTCTGCCTCTTTCTTGCGTCTGCACTGTTGGCGCTGATGCGATTTTGACCCAAGCCGCCGGAAATCATTGACCCATTCGAATATTCAGCAATCGATGACCTTGCGTGGGATTTCAGAGGCTGCACATAGGTCAGCTAAAATCAGTAACCTGGGTCAAAATCGCATCAGCGCCAACAGGTTCGGCATTTTTTGGCAGACCAGGGAGTCTATCCGTAACCAGTTTCTTGTAGATATTACTCACAGCTCATCGGAAATTGGATGGAGAAATCCGATCAAGCTTCCATCCACACCAGTCCTTATTGGAGGCAGGTAGGGCGTACACTTCACGGTACAACGTGGAAGTGTACACATGCAAAAAACTATGTTAATTATACAGTTATGCTATTATTCGAGTCTCCCTCGGGCACCAAAATTAAGAAAGGTCTTGCTTAGCAAGGCCTTTTTTTTGGTTCTTCACGGAATCCCGGGAAACACAGAAACAAGAACGCCGATTTGATTGATGATGTTCGTGCGAGCAAACACATCTAACAAACCGGCGTTCTTATGCGCGATATTAATACTTTCCTTCCTTTTTGGGAGGGCTTTTCTGTCGTCACCATCAAGCCTGATGGCGATGCCCTACAGATCGATCTGACTCCTCACGCCACTCGATTTCCTTCCTGTGGCGGCTGCCAAAAAATCTGTTCAACCACGCATGAGTATTGCGAGCGAGTCATTCGTGATTTACCCATTCTCGGTCGTGCGGTGCGCCTGAGCGTTTTGCTCCGGCGCGTTGATTGCCGCGATTGCGGCAAACGCATGGAGGCCGTCAGTTGGCTGGATCGCTATGCCCGTATGACACGTCGTCTGGCAGAGGCGGTCATTCAAGCCTGTGAACGCCTTCCCACGTTGCACGTGGCGCAGATGTTTGGGCTGCATTGGGAGACCGTTCGGTTGCTGGAGCGTCGAGCCTTGCAAGCAGCATTGAGCATTTTGCCAAAGGCGCAACCGAGACGTTTGGTGATGGACGAGTTCGCACTGTTCAAAGGTCATCGTTATGCCAGCGTTGTCCTGGATGCGGATACACGGCGGGTGCTGTGGATCGGCGAAGGCCGCAGCCGGGCGGCGGTCAGGCCATTTTTCGAAGAGCTGGGGCCAGAGGGTTGCGCTCGCATCGAAGCGGTGGCGATGGACATGAATACCGCTTTTGATCTGGAGGTTCGTCAGCACTGCCCGCAAGCACGCGTGGTCTACGACCTGTTCCATGTGGTGGCCAAATATGGCCGAGAGGTGATTGATCGGGTGCGCGTCGACGAAGCCAATCGACTGCGTCATGACAAACCGGCCCGAAAGGTCATCAAGCAGGCGCGATGGCTGCTTCTGCGTAATCCGCAGAACCTGAAAACACCGGAACAACAGGTTCGCCTGGGGGATCTGCTGGCGGCTAACCAGGCATTGATGACGGTCTATTTAATGAAGGCCGAACTCAAAACGCTCTGGACGCCGAGTACTGCCTGGAGCTGGAGATCGGCATGGAAGCAATGGCTGCGCCATGCTCATGAAAGCGAAATACCTGCTCTGATCCAGTTTGCCAAACGGCTAAAGGCTTACTGGCGGGGCATCGTGAGCCGGGTTCGCTGGCCGATGCACACTGGTCAGTTGGAAGGAATAAACAATCGAATAAAGGTGATCAAGCGGATGGCGTACGGTTACCGGGATAGCGAGTTCTTCTTTATGAAGATCAAGAGCGTCTTTCCCGGTAATCCGTGATGAACCTTTTTTTTCGTCTGGCAAAAAGTGCCTGACACAACGCCGACCTATAGGAGCCGGCTTGCTGGCGATGCTTTTGATTTCTCGCCTCCTCGACCGGTACGCCCCTTCACAAGGATTCACCCCATGGAACTGCTGCTGGAAACCGTCGCCCTGTTCTGCCTCAAGCTTGCTTATGAGACGGAGGATTCGAGTCCGATTCTGCGGGACGATCCGATCATGAGTGATTATGAGCGGGAGGTGTTTGGGTTGTTGGTGCGTAGAGGTGATGTCGAGGGGATTCAGTTTCGAGTGGCGCACTGTGTAGGTTTGGCGCTGGAGGCTATCGGTGGTGTTGATACGCCGCTTGGGCGTGAACTGCATCGGTTGTCTGCTGATTTTTACAATGTGCGGACGATAGAGCAGCTTGAAGCGCCGGCCATTGCGCTCAAGGATTACTTGAAAGATATTCAGTGAAGGATTGGGTTAGGGCAGTTTTGGCGCCGTTTTTACACCGACGGGTACTGAGTGGGGCTTTGGTTGAGATGGAAATAAATCTACCCCCTTCTCCTTCGCGTCGTCGGAAGCTGGTAGTACAAGTAAAACAAGCCGCATATGAAAAGGCCCTAACGAGCCCTTCTTGGTGACGACACTAAACTCAAAGCAAATCAAACTTCGCTGACAACTCACAGCCTGCTGACAATCTCTTTCCAGATGTACCCGTAGTTATATTCCAACCAACGAACGAGTAGTTTGTCGAATTGCCTACGAAACCAATTGTTCTTCCGGGATACGCGCCGTTCTTCAATCATGGCATTGAGGGAGTCAGGATCGAAGCCTGTCCATACCGTTGGAAGGGCCGCAGCAATATTGGTAAAGCAGACAGGCGCAACTTCGGAGTAAAGGATCTCGTAGAGGGTTTGAGGATCAACGCCTTTAACCTGGCGAGCTATGTAATCGTAATCAACCGGGAAATCATTGAACGGATCAGAGCGCGCGACCCTAATCTTTGTCAACTCAGATTGGTTCAAAGAATATCCCAATGTGAAAACTCCTCTAATTCCTCATCAAGCGAGTCTGCTACCGTTCCACCTGCCCCCAACAACAGTTCCCAGAAACACAACGGCAAATGCACAGATCGGAGCGCCCGGCCCACATAGAGCGCTGACTCCAAGCCCTGCCAGAATACCGCCCGCCGTACCGCCACCCACTATCAGCCCTTGACGCGCCGTTTCCTTTTGTTTGTTTTCAGCATTTAGAATTTGATAAGTCGCGACAGCAGCAGTAATCAAAATGCCAAGTTCTCCCATTAGCTGCATTTTTTTTGTGCCATTTGTGAACTTGGAATTATCTCGCCCTGCGGCCTCCAAAATTGTGTAATTAACCTCGCTCTGCTCCGCTGGTGAAAGGCTATCGTAACTTTTTTTGAACAGCTCCTTGGAGTAACGATCAAAAAGCGTCTGAAGCGTCCGGCCATCAGCCTTCTTTTTTTGCACCACAGCCAACCCCTGCGCAGAGGTAACCTTGCGGTGCTCCATCAAAATCTTGTTTCGCATTTCATGGCTGAACTGCACGCCCTCTCGCGCAGTGATCTTCCCGGCCTTCACATCGGCCAACGTTGGGGTCGATGTGTTCGAAGGTTGCGAGAAAAGGGCCTCCACGATACCCTCCCTCCGTCGCTGCAAATTCAGCGGCCGGGCTTGGTAACCCGAGGTAAATCACTGCGCAACAGTGCCATGCGTTCGCAGGCGCTTTTTTTTCGCCTGCGATCTGCGTTATGGCGGCTGTGCGTGGGACGTCTTCGGACGTGCCGGTTTCCTTGATTTCCCGGTTTACCAACCTGCGCACAGCTGCCACCCATTCGCTTGGTAACGAATTGTGGCGGCTCCTAAAAATTAAGGAGCTTCACAATGCGCTATATGGATACGTACAAAATCTGGCTTTACCCTCAACGCGACTCCCAGTTGCGTAACGCCCCACTGTCCACCCTCTCCCACCGCCTCACCGTCCTCGGAGGTGGCCAATGACCGATCAATCCGAGCTGAAAACCATCGGCCTAACACCTGCCATTTACTGCGCAGATCAACCACTCTTCCACGTCACTCGTGGCGTTCCCCTCGGCGATGCATTGGCCATGGCTTCTGACTTTCTGTTTCTCGCCAAGAAGCTGAATGAAGATGCGGCGTACGCCACGGACACCGACCGCCATGCCTGGGCCGCGCATTATTTGACGGCGATGAGTAAGGCGGTGGTTGATGATGCGGTGAAGGTGCTTGGGCGGGGTCGGACTACTGCAGCGGCACCTGAACGGACAGCGGCGACTTCTGAAGGGTAGCGGCTGAAAAATGGGAGCGGACTGCTTGTGATGATGACGGCGATCGATTCAGCATTGATGCTGGCTGAACTGGCGTTTTCGCGAGCAGGCTCTCTCCTGCAGAAGGACCGTGTGATGGCGTCCATGATTATCGGCTTACAACTTCATATGAACGAAGTACGCAGCGGATCGTGCGTACTTCGCAGAGTCTGAAACTTCAGGTTACCGAGTCAAATTGACTGGGAAGCGAGCTGACCGACAATCTCCTGTCTCGAGACGAAGTCACACAGGGATTGTCATGACCATGGACACTCGGAAAAAACATCCTTTCGACGACATTTGGCGCCGAAAACGTCCGAACGGTGGCGCCTCGTGGGCCGGCTGGAATCCGCCCGCTAAACCAGAACCGGAATATATCCCTAAAGATGAATGGCCAATTCCCAAGGATCGTAAAGACCCAGTTTTTGCCAAGTGCTGCACACCTGAAAACTGGGGGAGTACTCACGCCGGTAGCAACACCATGCCCGCCTCGGACTTTGGCAAGGTCATGCTGGCTGGGTCGATGCTTGTCCCGACGGCGGCAGAGGCTGCCGGACTCGCTCTAGGCTTCGACGCTGTACTGGGGCGCATAGCGGGTGGCGGCATCATGCAAAAGGGATTCACCTGGGCATTGCGTGGAAATCCTGCCGGCGTGTTCGTACTAGGTATGCTCCCGACCAAAATGGGCGACGGCACGCTCTATACCGACGATCAGCTGCGCATCATGACCCGTGCTCCAACCCGCGTGCGATTTCAGTTCCGCCACGATGCTAAGGGCGAGTTGCAGGTTTACGGCATTCACACCGGCCCGTTAGGTGATGACACGGTCCGCACGGTGCAAGCCCAGTGGAACACCTCCAAGACCGCGATCAAAGCCGAGCTAAATGGCGTCACCATCCTGTGGACACCTAGAGGACGATCAGGCATACCGCCAATGGTCCATCCTGACGCCAGCAACAGCCAAGGCACAATCCTTGTACACCCGATCCCGGAAGGAACAGACGCCCAGATCGAGGGCTATCCGGTAGAGGACGGCATAAAGGCCGATGACTGCATTTTGGTCTTTCCGGCAGACTCAGGCCTGAGTTCGTTGTACCTGGTGTTTGCGCGACCTATCGGCGGCGACCACAGCTATCACCCCGCCCCCAAAGGATTGACGGCCTTTCCAGATGCCGTACTCAGTCCATCAAAGAGCTCTGTCAAAGGTGGTGGACATAAGCGAAAACGCTGGAAAGACCGCAAGGGACGAATTTATGAATGGGATTACGAGAATGGCAGGGTTGAGCTCTACGACAAACAAGGCAAGCATTTGGGAGAGTTCAACCCTGACACGGGCGAACGAGCAAAGGACGCCGAACCAGGCCGAACCACGCCAAAGTAACTTTGATAGGAGTCAGAAAAATGCTGCATGAGATTCTTGCATTCGACAAGGGAACTGAGGAGCTGGCGTTCAGCATTGAAATCCCTACCGACCAATTCGATCAATTGGCAGAGCTTATGGGGTGGAGTGAGCCGGAAGACGCCATTTATGAATACGACTTAACGCCAGATCAGATAAGGCGCCTTGAAAGCATGACTGGAAAAGCCTTCAACAGTCCGGATTACATCTTTCAACTGTCCTGTAGTGCCTGATGGAGATTGTCGGCCCGTCCATTCCGCGACCATCTAGATAAGTCCGATTTTAAATAAGGAACAAAGGGAACAAAGGGAACAAAGGGAACAAAGGGAACAAATTTATGTATCTGAAAAATAAAACCCCTTTTTGGAAATGAATCTTTCCAGAATTCATTGCGCCAGCTGACAACAACGAAAGACTTTTTCAGCATCACAAGGACGTATCAATGCGGCAAATCGCCCTCAGCAACAAGAGGCTCTGGTCGAAGGTCCTAACGCCGCGATCGAAGTTCAGGCCTTCTGCATTCAGCAACTGCTCGAAGCCGCTAGTCACCTGTCTAACGCTGCTGACCACTCTCAAGGTTACTACCGCGTTGCTTGCCTGCTGACGTGGCCATGGGTTCATCAGAGCGAGGTCACCATCTTCTATGACCGTGACTATTATCTGGGTTTTCTCGGTGAAACTAACGCGCTCATGCCAGAGCGGATCAGTCGTGATCTTGCGTTGCACACGCCAGCGCACTTCATCGAGCACGGGCATGACGTAACCCAACCTGACGATGAGGTCGCAGTGCAGTGGTGGTGCATCGGGGAACCGGCCTGACGGCTTTGGTGAGCAGACTCGCTCCCACATTGGATGTGTGTTTAGTCAGTTGGGCCCCGAGTTTTTCGGGGCTTTTTCGTGTCGGGGTCAGAGGACGTGATGGGAGATCAGCTTTGAGATTTCTACCATCGATGTCCTGCCGGTGAATTCGAACTTCACTTTTCCCAACGACGAGAAGTAGATCTCCAGCTCTGAATCCAGATCGAAGGTGCCGGACGTTTCCACCGAGTACGCCACGATGTTTTTGTAGGGCAGTGAGGTGAAGTCTTTTTTGCTGCCGGTGAGGCCCTGGACGTTGACGGCGATGATGCGTTTGTTGGTGAAGACCACGCCGTCGCGCATCGATTTGTAGGCGTCGATGACGTGTTCGCCGTCGAGCAAAAGGTCGGCAACGCGTTGGGCGTATTCTTCGTTTTGCTTGAGTTTGAAGAAGCCCTTGTTGTTGAAATCAATCATGTGTCGCTCCTGTTATTCAATCTGTATCGGTCCTTTGGTCCCGGCATCGCTGTCCGTCCAGTAGTCCTGGTTCTGCAGGCTTCGATCGCCCTGGAGGGTGAAGAGGATTTTGCCCTGGCGAAACTGCAGCGTGCCGTCGGTACGCTTGGCTTTGACCTGTTTGCCGTTGACCCACACCTGTTCCTTGGCATCGATGCGGATGGTGGCGACGGTTGCGCCGGCATCGCTCTTGGCCACCCATTGCCCGACGTAGGGGGTTGGGGTGCCTGGGGCGTCTGCGGCGGGGTTGCTGAAGCCTGCCTTGGCGTTTTCTGCCTTGCTCTTGTGGATATCGCAGCCTTGGGTTTCGCTGACCTGGGTGCAGCCCGATTGCTCCAGTTGTTTGCGGTATGTGTCGTTAATGGCGTAGGCCGGGGATTGCGCCGCGATCAGGATGACCAGCGCAGGCAGGATGAGTCGGTTCATGTGTACTCCTTTGCGATCTCGTCGGACGGCATCGTACGTTTACTGTAGCGGGCAAGTGTGCTGCGCTTGTGCCACAAAACATTACAGACAATGCGCGCCGTGGTCAGTGCTCTTCTAGACTTAACGGGTGGTCGTGGAAAGAACCAAACACGTCGCTTTGGTGCAGTCGAATCAATACCAGCGTGGCAAGCTGCCTTAATGCCCTATAAAAGGTGCGGCAAAGACCGCGCCGGGCACAACAAGATGCCCGCTCAGGGTGCCCTGGCCACGGCCTGACAATGCCACGATTCCGTGACGTGGTGTGAATGCCGCAGCCGACACTTTCGGACGACCGACAACCACCTGGTTTGTCCGTGACCGTGAGGAATGCTGTATGCCTGATGAGATGTTGCAATTGCCTATGGTCAACAGCGTGCTGGAGCGCCACAAGGGCTCTGCGGGTGCACTGTTGCCCATTCTTCATGAGATTCAGGCCGGTATCGGTTACATCCCCGATGCCGCCGTCCCCGAGATTGCCCACGCTCTCAATCAGAGTCAGGCCGAGATTCGCGGGGTGATCAGCTTCTACCACGATTTCCGCACCGCGCCGCCGGCTCGGCATATCTTGCGTCTGTGCCGCGCCGAGTCGTGCAAAAGCCGTGGCGCTGAGCAGCTTGCCGCGCAATTGCGTGATCGTCTTCAACTGGATGATCACGGCAGCAGCGCCGATGGCAGCATCAGTTTGCGTCCGGTGTATTGCCTTGGTGCTTGTGCCTGCTCGCCGGCGCTGGAGCTGGATGGTCAGGTGCATGCGCGGCTGAGTGCAGAGCGTCTGGATGCATTGCTCGACGCTTGCCGGGAGGACGTATGAGCCTCTATCTATCCTGTGATTCCCTGGCCCGTGCCGTCGGTGCCGATGCGGTGGCGTCTGCCCTTGCCAGCCAGGACCTGCAACGCACCAGCTCGCGCGGCCTGTACTGGCTGGAACCCTTGCTGGAAGTGGACACCCCGCAAGGCCGTATCGGTTTTGGCCCGCTGACCGCTAGCGATGTGCCGTCCGTGCTCGATGCACTGCAAGGCGACCCGTCCTCGCACCCACTGGCCTTGGGCCTGGTGGAAGAATTGCCGTATCTGAAGTCTCAACAACGCTTGCTGTTCGCCCGCGCCGGTATCACCCGGCCGCTGTCGCTGGACGATTACCGGGCCCACGGCGGTTTCGAGGGTTTAACAAGGGCCGTCATTCTTGGCGGCGATGAAACCGCGACGGTGGTGTTCGATTCAGGCCTGCGTGGCCGTGGCGGCGCCGCCTTCCCGGCCGGGATCAAATGGCGCACGGTGCGCGCCACGCAGGCTGCGCAGAAGTACATTGTGTGCAACGCCGATGAAGGCGACTCCGGCACGTTCGCCGACCGCATGTTGATGGAAGGTGACCCCTTCCTGCTGATTGAAGGCATGGCCATTGCCGGCATCACCGTTGGCGCCAGCTACGGCTACATCTATGTGCGCTCGGAATATCCACAGGCCGTCGCCACGCTGAATGAAGCGCTGGAGATTGCCCGGACTAACGGTTACCTCGGCGCCAATGTCGGCGGCAGCGGCTTGGCCTTCGATATGGAAGTACGTGTCGGTGCCGGCGCTTACATCTGCGGTGAGGAAACCGCGCTGCTGGATTCCCTCGAAGGCAAACGCGGGATCGTCCGCGCCAAGCCACCGATTCCTGCGCTGAAGGGGTTGTTCGGCCAGCCGACGCTGGTACACAACGTGCTGACCCTGGCCTCGGTGCCGCTGATTATGGCCAAGGGCGCGCAATTCTATCGCGATTACGGCATGGGCCGCTCCCTCGGCACCATGCCCTTTCAATTGGCGGGCAATATTCGTCGTGGTGGCCTGGTGGAACGGGCCTTTGGCCTGACGCTGCGCGAACTGGTGGAAGACTACGGCGGCGGCACCGCCAGTGGCCGACCGCTGAAAGCCGCGCAGGTTGGCGGCCCGCTCGGCGCCTGGGTGCCGCCCTCACAATTCGACACGCCGCTGGATTACGAAGCGTTCGCCGGTATCGGCGCGATGCTTGGTCACGGCGGTGTGGTGGTGGCTGACGACACGCTGGACATGGCCCACATGGCGCGCTTCGCCATGCAGTTCTGCGCCGAGGAATCCTGTGGCAAATGCACGCCCTGCCGCATCGGTTCGACCCGGGGCGTGGAGGTGATCGATCGCTTGCTGGCCGCGCCAGACCAAAGCGGTCGCGATGAACAGGCGATCATCCTCAAGGACCTGTGCGACACGATGCAATACGGTTCGCTCTGCGCGTTGGGCGGCATGGCGCCGTTTCCGGTCGTCAGCGCCCTCAAGTACTTCCCCGCCGACTTCGGTCTGCAATCTTCGGAGGCCGACCAATGATCACCCTCTTCGACCCGAACACCGATATCGATCTGGGCACGCCGGCCCGCGAAAGTCAGGTGCAAGTCACTTTGAACATCGACGGTCGCAGCATCAGCGTGCCCGAAGGCACTTCGGTGATGCGCGCCGCTGCGTTGATGGGCACCACGATTCCGAAACTGTGCGCCACCGACAGCCTCGAAGCCTTCGGCTCGTGCCGCATGTGCCTGGTGGAAATCGACGGCATGCGCGGTTATCCGGCGTCTTGCACCACGCCGGTCAGCGAAGGCATGAGCGTGCACACCCAGACGCCGAAACTCGCGACGCTGCGGCGCAACGTCATGGAGCTGTACATCTCCGATCACCCGCTGGACTGCCTGACCTGCTCGGCCAACGGCAACTGCGAACTGCAAACCGTCGCAGGCCAGGTCGGGCTTCGGGAAGTGCGTTACGGTTATGAAGGCGACAACCATCTGGCTGATGTGAAGGACACTTCCAATCCGTATTTCGATTACGACCCAAGCAAGTGCATCGTCTGCAACCGCTGCGTGCGCGCTTGCGAAGAAACCCAGGGCACGTTTGCCCTGACCATCACCGGGCGCGGCTTCGAGTCCCGGGTCGAGGCCGCCGGAGGCGATAACTTCCTCGAGTCGGAATGCGTGTCCTGCGGCGCCTGTGTGCAAGCCTGCCCCACCGCGACGCTGATGGAAAAAAGCGTGGTCGAACTGGGTCAGCCTGAACGCAGCGTGATCACCACGTGTGCCTATTGCGGCGTGGGCTGCTCGTTCCGCGCCGAGATGAAAGGCGACCAACTGGTGCGCATGGTTCCCGACAAGAATGGCCAGGCCAACCATGGCCACTCCTGCGTCAAAGGGCGCTTTGCCTGGGGCTACGCCACTCATCCGGATCGCATCACCACACCGATGATCCGTAAGCACATCAACGACCCTTGGCAGGAAGTCAGCTGGGATGAAGCGGTGACCTACGCCGCCAGCGAATTCCGTCGGTTGCAGCAAAAATACGGCCGCGACTCCATTGGTGGCATCACCTCCAGCCGTTGCACCAACGAAGAAACCTACCTGGTGCAAAAACTGGTGCGCGCCGCGTTCGGCAACAACAACGTCGACACCTGTGCGCGAGTCTGCCATTCGCCGACCGGTTATGGCCTGAAACAAACCTTGGGCGAGTCCGCCGGCACCCAGAGTTTCGACTCGGTGATGCAGGCCGACGTGATTCTGGTGATGGGCGCCAACCCCAGCGACGCCCACCCGGTGTTCGCGTCCCAGCTCAAACGTCGCCTGCGTGAAGGCGCACGGCTGATCGTTATCGACCCACGCCGCATTGATCTGGTGGACTCGGTGCATGCCCGCGCCGAACTGCACCTGGCCCTGCGTCCGGGCACCAACGTCGCGATGCTCAATGCGTTGGCCCACGTCATCGTCACCGAAGGTCTGCTCGATCAAACCTTTATCGACGCCCGTTGCGAGGGCAGCGATTTCGCCCGCTGGAGCGAGTTCGTCAGCCGTGCGGAAAACTCGCCGGAAGTGCTGGGCGCCATCTGCGGCGTAGACGCTGCCGACATCCGTGCCGCCGCCCGTCTATATGCCACCGGTGGGAACGCGGCGATCTACTACGGCCTCGGCGTCACCGAACACAGCCAGGGCAGCACTGCCGTCATGGGCATCGCCAACCTGGCCATGGCCACCGGCAACATCGGCCGCGAAGGCGTGGGCGTGAACCCGTTGCGTGGGCAGAACAACGTTCAGGGTTCGTGCGACATGGGCTCCTTTCCCCACGAATTGCCGGGCTACCGGCACATCTCCAATGAGGTCGTTCGCGCACAGTTCGAACAGGCGTGGAACGTCACGCTGCAACCCGATCCAGGCCTGCGTATTCCGAACATGTTCGAGGCTGCTTTGAGCGGCAGTTTCAAAGGCCTGTATTGCCAGGGCGAGGACATCGCCCAGAGCGATCCGAATACCCAACACGTCACCGCAGCCCTGTCGGCCATGGAATGCATCGTGGTGCAGGACATTTTCCTCAACGAAACCGCCAGGTTCGCCCACGTGTTCCTGCCGGGCAGTTCGTTCCTGGAAAAAGACGGCACGTTCACCAACGCCGAGCGACGCATCTCCCGCGTGCGCAAGGTCATGGATCCGCTGGGCGGCAAGGCCGACTGGGAAGGCACGGTGGCTTTGGCAAACGCCTTGGGCTACCCGATGAACTACACACATCCGTCAGACATCATGGATGAAATCGCCAGCCTGACGCCGACCTTCACCCACGTCAGCTACGCCGAACTGGATCGTCACGGCAGCCTGCAATGGCCCTGCAACGCGGCGGCACCGGACGGCACGCCGACGATGCACATCGAGGAATTCGTGCGCGGCAAGGGGCGCTTCATGCTCACCGGTTACGTGCCCACCGAAGAGAAGGTCAACAATCGCTATCCGCTGCTGCTGACCACCGGACGCATCCTCAGCCAGTACAACGTCGGTGCTCAGACTCGACGTACCGAAAACGTTGCCTGGCACGACGAGGACCGTCTGGAAATCCACCCGACCGACGCCGAGAGCCGTGGCATCAACGAGGGTGACTGGGTCGGCATCGGCAGCCGCGCCGGACAGACCGTGCTGCGCGCGCGGGTCACCGAACGGGTCGCACCGGGCGTGGTGTACACCACGTTCCACTTCCCTGAATCGGGGGCCAACGTGATCACCACCGACAACTCCGACTGGGCCACCAACTGTCCGGAGTACAAGGTCACCGCCGTGGAGGTCAGCCGCGTCTACCACCCTTCCGAGTGGCAGAAACGCTATCAGGCCTTCAGTGATGAACAGGACCGTTTGCTCAAGGAACGCCGGCATGCCCGTGGCGCCAAAGCGGAGGTGCGCCGATGAGCACTGAAAACCTGATCAGGATGGCCAACCAGATCGCCCAGTATTTCGCCACCGAACCGGACCAGCAAGCGGCCGTACTCGGTGTGCGTAATCATCTGCAGATGTACTGGACGCCGGGTATGCGCAAGGAGTTGCTGGCCTGGCAGACGGAGCATCAAGGGGCAGATATGCATCCATTGGCACAGGCGGCGGTCAGTGGGGCGGGCTGGGCGGCTTAGGTTCACGGAAAACTTTTGGCATGGCGTCGTGAGCAATCGCGGCGCCCGCTTAACAGGAAAAGGCGATCACCTGCGCTATCATCGCCGGCCTGTGCGCCAAGAGCCTTGAACCTGGATGTCCGTATCTCTGCCTTTGTCTGACGATTGCAACTCACTGCCACCGGTGCTGGTCGGCCCGCTGTTGCGGCGGCTGGAACCTGCCCGGCTGGTCATGTGGCTCGTGGGCTCCCGGGCGCTGTCGCTGACGTTGCGCCTGCAAGACTGCGCAGACATCCGACTGGACGACGGACAGTGCACCGTCATCCCGATCGGCACTCACGCGTTTATCCATTTGATCGATGTTCCGCTGGCGACCGCCCTGCCCTGCGACACCGTGATCGAATACGACCTGTTGATCGACGGGACGGGCATCGCCGAGTGGGCCCCGCATTTGCTCTACGGCGATGCTCACTGCCCAAACTTCGTCCTGCGCTCGCGCATTGATCAATTGCTGCATGGCTCCTGCCGTAAACCCCATCACCCGGCCACCGATGGCTTGCTCTGTGTCGACGGTCTATTGGCAACGGAACATGACGCATCGCAGCGGCCCGCGCTGCTGATGATGACCGGCGATCAGATTTACGCCGACGATGTGGCGGGACCGATGTTGCGGGCGATTCATGCCTTGATCGAGCGATTCGGCCTGTTCCAGGAAACCCTCGACGGTGCCGTGGTCAGCGACAGTGCCAAGCTTTATGAGCACCCGGCCAGCTACTACCACCGTGCGGATTTGTTACCGGCGCTTGAAAGCAACGAAACCCTGCGCGAGCGATTTTTCGGTGGCGCGCGCAAGCCGATTTTCACCAGCAGCAGTGCCGACAATCACTTGGTGACGTTCGCTGAAGTGATGGCCATGTATTTGCTGGTCTGGTCGCCGACGCCGTGGACATTGATCGCCCCGCAACCCCCTGCGCTGACGCCTGAGAGGCTCAAGCGTTACGCCGTTGAACAAACCCATATCGAAGGCTTCAAATCCGGCCTGGGCGGTGTCGCCCGGGCCATGGCACATCTGCCGTGCCTGATGATTTTCGATGACCACGACATCACCGACGACTGGAACCTTTCCGCGCAATGGGAGGAAACGGCCTACGGCCATCCGTTCTCCAAGCGCATCATCGGCAACGCCTTGATCGCCTACATGCTGTGCCAGGGCTGGGGCAACAACCCCGACGCGTTCAGCGATGTGCTGGAAAAAACCCGTTTGCTCAGCGTCACCGGGGCCGACCGTTACCTCGACAGCCCGGTGCAGGATGACTTGATCGATGCGCTGTTGAGCTTTCAGCAGTGGCATTACGTGCTGCCCACCACACCCGCACTGGTGGTGATCGACACCCGCACCCGGCGCTGGCGCAGCGAGATGAACCTCAAGCAACCGTCGGGCCTGTTGGACTGGGAGGCCCTCAGCGAACTGCAACAGGAACTGCTCGATCATCCGTCGGCGATCATCGTTTCACCCGCACCGATCTTCGGCGTCAAACTGATCGAAACCGTGCAGAAAGTCTTCAGCTGGTTCGGTTATCCCCTGTTGGTGGATGCCGAAAACTGGATGGCCCATCGCGGCGCGGCGCAAGTGATCCTGAACATTTTCCGACACTCACGCACGCCGGGTAACTACGTGGTGCTGTCCGGCGATGTGCATTATTCCTTCGTCTACGAAGTGCTGATCCGTCACCGCAAGGCCGGCCCGAAAATCTGGCAGATCACCAGCAGCGGCATCAAGAATGAATTCCCACCGAGGCTGCTCGAATGGTTCGACCGCCTCAATCGCTGGCTCTACTCGCCGCGTTCGCCCCTCAACTGGCTGACCAAACGCCGACGCATGCGCATCGTCCCGCACGTCCCTGAACACGCCGAGGCCGGAGAACGGCTATGGAACTCGGCAGGCATCGGCCAGGTGTACTTCAATGATAAAGGGCAACCCCAGGATATCTATCAGCACAACTCAAACGGCTCACCCAAGACCCGGATGGTTGCGCCTGAACATGACGACTGATACGGCGAGTCACCATGAACCTCACCCGCACGCTGATCATCGGCAACTCCGGCGCCGGCAAAAGCTGGCTGGCGGAACGATTGGCCGCACACCTCAAGGTGCCATGGATCGATCTCGACCGGATTCACTGGCTGTCGGACGAGCACAGCATCGCCCGTCCGTATGCCGCCGCACTGGGCATCGCGCGGGTCGCGGCCGATGAAAAGCAGTGGGTGATCGAAGGCGTTTATGGCTGGATCGTCAGCGAACTTATCCACAGGGCAACGGCGCTGATCTGGTTGTGTGTGGATGACGAAAGTTGTGTGGCCAATATTCGTCAGCGGGAACACAGACCGGACAATGACGAGTTGCTGATGGCGTTGGTGGAATGGGCCGCCAGTTATCGGCTGCGTGAGGATGCCAGTGGATTTGCCGCACACCGGCAATTGTTCGCAGGGTTCCACGGGTCAAAAATCAAACTGATGGATCGAGGTGAAATCAGCGCTTTCGCGAACACCGACAGACAATCTCATATCCCCTGACGCCGCAGTCTTACTGATCATTCCCACGCCCCGCGTGGGAATGCAGCCGCTCCGCGCCCCTAAAGCGTGACGCAGAGCGTGGGGACGATCAGGAACATGTGTCATGCAATGGTCACGGCCCGACAAACCCCTCTGACAATCATCTCCACCTCCCGCTCATCAATCGTCAACGGCGGCAGCAGGCGAATGGTTTTCCCGCGTGTCACGTTGATCAGCAAGCCGTGATCCCGCGCGGCAATCAGGGTCAGGTCGCGGATCGGTTGCTTGAGTTCGATGCCGATCATCAAGCCTTGACCACGGATGGCCAGGACGTTCGGATTGTCCGCCAACTCGCTGCGAAATCTGGCGAGCAGACGTTCGCCCTGAAGCCTGGCGTTCTCCAGCAGACCTTGTTCTTCGATGATGTCCAGCACCGTGCAACCCACACGGCAGGCCAGTGGATTGCCACCAAACGTGCTGCCATGGCTGCCCGGTGTGAACAGATCGGCGGCTTTGCCCCGAGCCAGGCAGGCGCCGATGGGGATGCCGTTGCCTAACCCTTTGGCCAGGGTCATGACGTCCGGGACGATGCCCTCGTGCTGGAACGCGAACCACTGGCCGGTGCGGCCGATTCCGGTCTGGATTTCGTCGAGCATCATCAACCACGAGCGCTTGTTGCAGAGTTCGCGCACCGCTTTGAGATAGCCCGGCGGCGGCAACTGCACGCCGCTTTCGCCCTGAATCGGCTCCATCAGGACTGCCACGATACGTTGACCGTGGGCTTGTTGAACATCGTTCAGAGCGCGCAGATCACCGAATGGAACCTTGACGAAATCCCCCGGTAATTCATTGAACCCCAGGCGCACAGCCGGGCCATCGCTGGCGGATAACGTGCCCAGCGTCCGGCCATGAAAAGCGTTTTCCATGACCACCACCAGCGGTTGCTCGACGCTTTTGTGCCAGCCGTAAAGTCGTGCCAGTTTCAGCGCGGTTTCGTTGGCTTCGGCACCGGAGTTGTTGAAGAACGCCCGCTCCATGCCGGACAACGTCGTCAGCCGCTGCGCCAGCCGTAGTTGCCAGTTAATGCTGTAGAGGTTGGACGTGTGCAATAGCAAACCGGCTTGCTCGCTGATTGCCGAGACAATTCGCGGATGCGAGTGACCAACGTTGGTCACTGCGACACCCGCCACTGCATCCAGGTATTCACGACCCGCCTCATCCCACAGGCGCGTGCCCAACCCTCTGTTGAAACTCAAGGCCAGCGGTTGGTAAGTGCTCATCAGGCAGGCGGCGGTCACGGCATCAAGCTCCATCAATGGTCGGTGTTTTTGCAGTATGGTTAGCCACCTGAGATGGATAAACGCTGTAATACTTCAATCATCTTAAAGCTGAGATTCATAATGGATTTGTTCCAGGCAATGACCGTTTACGTACGGGTAGTGGAAGCTGGCAGCATGACGGCCGCCGCGCAGCAGTGCGAAATGTCCACGACCATGGTCGGCAATCACCTGCGCGCGCTGGAGCGACGGCTGGGTGTGCGCTTGCTTAACCGGACGACACGGCGCCAGCGCCTGACGGAATTCGGCTCCGCTTATTACCAGCGATGTCTTGAAGTATTGGGATTGGTGGCCGATTCCGAACGGTTGGCCGAACAGAGTCAGGATGCGCCCAGCGGCACCTTGCGCATCACGGCACCACTGACTTTCGGCACGGAAAGGCTCGCGCCCGCCCTCAGCGAATTTTCGCGGCAATGCCCCCAGGTCAAACTTGACGTGGTGCTCACTAACGGGCGCCCGGACCTGCTCGAGAACGGCATTGATGTGGCGTTTCGCTTGGGCGCCATCGAGCCGTCCAACCTGATTGCCCGCCCGCTCATCGACTACACCCTGACCATCTGCGCATCACCGGAATACCTGGCACGCCAATCAACGCCGGAAAAACCCGAAGACCTGCGACATCACGACTGTTTGTCCTTTTCCTATCCGGTCGGTGATGACTGGCAATCAGTCGAAAAAAAATGGCGCATGACCGGGCCGGAAGGCGAAGTGACGGTAGCCGTCAGTGGTCCGATGCTGATCAACAGTTCGGCGGGTTTACACCAGGCGGCCCGTACCGGGATGGGCATCATGATGCTGCCCGATGCGCTGGTGGAACAAGACCTGCTCAATGGCAAACTGGTGGCGTTGATGCAGAACTATCAGCTGCCGAGCCGGCCCATGCACTTGGTATACGCCCAGGACCGCTACCGCCTACCGAAATTACGCCACTTCGTCGACTTTGCCATGCAGTTGTGGGGTAAACACTAGCCGTGGCAATGGGCCATGAACTGATCTCGATGCCAGGCGAATCATTTGATATCTGCGCGTCAGGGCGTTTCAAGTGACCATGAGTTTCGGCGTGGTACAAAACAACCCCCGTTATCGCACTTCACTCACATCCCCGTCTTCACCAACACCGGTTTCTCCTGATAACGATCGGGGTACAACTGCTTCAACTGCGCCACTTTCGGTAGATCGTTGATCACGATGTACGGATAGGTCGGGTGCTCGGTCAGAAAATCCTGGTGCTCCTCCTCCGCCGGGTAGAAACCGTTGTAGGTTTCCAGCTTGGTCACGATGGGTTTGTTGAACGAATGAGCAGCGTCTAACTGAGCAATGTAAGCCTGGGCGACGCGTTGCTGTTCGGTACTCTCAGTGAAAATCGCCGACCGGTATTGAGTCCCGCTGTCGGGCCCCTGCCGATTCAGTTCGGTGGGGTTGTGGGCCACCGAAAAATAGATCTGCAGCAATGTCCCGTAACTGACTTGAGCCGGATCGAACGTCACTTCAACAGATTCCGCATGGCCGGTATCGCCCTCGCTGACCCGTTCATATTGGGCGGTATTGGCCGCACCGCCCGCGTAACCGGAGACTGCTTTCTTCACGCCTTTAACGTGCTGAAAAACGCCTTGGACGCCCCAAAAACATCCGCCGGCAAACACCACTTTTTCGCTGTGGACCTGGGTCGTTTCATCCAGAGTTGGTGGGGGGATGACGACGGCTTCTTCGGCCCCGAACGAGAATGCCGAGCATTGACTGATAACGCCGGCAGCGGCCATCCCCAACAGGGTACGGCGCCAGGTGAGCAGGGTTTTCATGGCGCATGACTCCTCAATAAATAAAATGACTTCAACCGAACGTAAATGCATAGGCCGAGACACCCGGATCGAGAAACTCGATGCTGAACGTCCGGTCCGTCACGCCGCCGCTCTGGCGTACCAATTGATACAAACGCTGTTCGCTCACCCTGCCGCTGCCATCGGGTGCGACATCGGAGCCGTGGGCATCGCCAGGGGCTTTGCCATCAATGAGCACTTTGAATCGCACCGGTTTACCGTCGGCACCGGGGCCCAGCACCAGGTGCAGATCACGGGCATGGAAGCGATAAACGATGCGACTGACAGGCGCGCTGGAAGTCGCACGCTCTGAACCGACATTCCATTTTCCGTCCAGGCTCCAGTCGTTGAGGGCCAGATCGACGGGAGGGCTATACGCGGCCACTTTGTCAGGTAAAAGACCGGACTCGGGAACGAAATGCTCCGCCCGCTGGAAACCGACATAGGTTTCCGGTGATTGCACTTCGCTCATGTCCGGCGCGAGCTGAACCCCTGTCGCCTCCGCATGGATCAAACCGTCCGCGACGTTCACCGTGCCCGCTTCACGCAGCAGTTGCTGGATGACCCTTTCCGATTCGGCGTAATCACCTTCACCAAAGTGGTGATAACGAATGCGCCCCTGAGCATCGGCAAAATAGTGGGCCGGCCAGTATTCGTTGTTGAAGGCGCGCCAGAGTTTGTAGTCGTTATCGATGGCCACCGGGTAAGTGATGCCCAAGTCCTTCATGGCTTTGGTGACATTATCGACGTCCCGCTCGAAGGCGAATTCGGGCGCATGGACACCGATCACCACCAAACCCTGATCGCGGTATTTCTCGGCCCATGCTTTTACATACGGCAAGGTGCGCAGGCAGTTGATGCAGGAGTAAGTCCAGAAATCCACCAACACGACTTTGCCCTTCAAAGCTTGTGCGGTCAGTGGTGGGGAATTGAGCCATTGCACCGCGCCATCCAGCGGTGGGAGATGGCCTTCAATCGGTAGGGCGCCCGATGCCTTGTCACTCACCTTCATCGCGCCACCTGCAGCGATCATCGCCCCGCTGTTGGTCGGCGACTGGCCGGCCAACCGGAGCACCAGGGCTTGCTCGATCCCGCCGGTGGATGCGGTCGAAACCCGCGCCAGAATCCCCGTATCCACCCCCAGGGCAATCGCGGCGACACCCGCCAGCATCGCTGCCCCCAGACCACGTCGAACCCATTCGCCAGCGCCGATCGAGCGCTTCATCGCCGCGAAGACTTTACCGCCGAGCAGCAACGCCATGGCCAGCGACGTGGCGGCACCTGACGCGTAAGTCAGCAGCAACAACGTGGTTTCGATGCTTGCCCCTTGCAGCGCCGCACCGGTCAGCAACAGGCCCAGAATCGGCCCGGCGCACGGCGCCCAGAGCAGGCCGGTGGCGGCGCCAATCAGGAAGGAAGCGCCGGGACGCGGCCGGGCATCGGCGCCAGCGGCTTGCGACAATCGGCTTCCGGCCGCCACCAGTGGCCGTGTCAGACGCTCGGACAGTCGCGGCAGCAGCAGCGTCAGCCCGAACAGTGCAACGAACAGCAACGCGAGCCAGCGACCGTATTGATTGACTTGCACCACCCAACCGCCGCCCACCGCCGCCAACGTGGCGACCAGGGCGAAGGTCAACGCCATCCCCGCCAACAGCGGCAAGCCACTCTTCATAAACGGCTGCCCGGTTCGCGCGAAGACAAAGGGCAGCACCGGCAGAATGCAGGGGCTGACAATCGTCAGTACACCACCGAGGTAAGCGAGAACCAAAAGCCACATAGCGTCGACCTGCATCAAGTGAGTGAAATGACATGCCCACGAATCAAGCTGCCTGCGGCTCGAACGTCAGCGCCAGACCGTTCATGCAATAACGCAGGCCGGTAGGCTTTGGTCCGTCGTCGAAGACATGCCCCAGATGACCGCCACAGCGCCGGCAATGGACTTCTTCACGCAGCACGCCAAAGGACCGGTCCTGACGAGTGGCCACCGCTTTGTCCAGGGGGGCCCAGAAGCTGGGCCAACCGGTACGACTGTCAAACTTGGTGTTGGATGAGAACAGCGGCAGATCACAACCGGCGCAGGCAAAAATGCCTTCGCGGTGTTCATTGTTCAAAGGGCTGCTGTAGGCCCGTTCGGTGCCCTCTTCACGCAGGATTTCGTACTGCTCGTCGCTGAGCATGGCGTGCCATTCGCTGTCGCTGTGGGTCACCTCGAATACCTCCGCCGCGCCGGCATCACTGACCAGCGCGGTACGGGCGGCAAATTTTGGCAACACACCGATCACCAAGGCTGCAGCGCCCAGCCCGCCGCTCGCTACAAGAAACTGTCGCCGTGAAAACATGGCCTTCTCCAAAATTCCCGATGCCTGATAAGGAACACAGCCTAGGCTTGGGTTGATCGCCAAATCCTCACGAGCAGTTAAACAATTCGTGATAACTCGGACTGAGGAAAACCCGCACAATGTGCCCATTGCGCTACAAAGGATTGAGCTTTATGGAACAGACCAAACGTGTCCTTGTCGTCGAGGACGACCTGCACATCGCCGACCTGATCTGCCTGCATCTTCGCGATGAGCCGTTCGAGGTGGTGCACTGCGCCGACGGTGACGAAGGCATGCGCCTGCTACAGCAAGGAAGCTGGGACGCGTTGATCCTCGACCTGATGCTGCCCGGGGTCGACGGCCTGGAGATCTGCCGTCGTGCCCGGGCGATGGCCCGCTACACCCCGATCATCATCACCAGCGCACGCTCCAGCGAAGTACACCGGATCCTCGGGCTTGAACTTGGCGCCGACGATTACCTCGCCAAACCCTTTTCGATGCTGGAGCTCGTCGCCCGGGTCAAAGCCCTGCTGCGCCGGGTCGACGCCATGGCCCGAAACCTGAAAATGGACTCGGGCAGCCTGATGACGGATGGCCTGTCCATCGACCCGATCACCCGCGACGTCTCGCTCGACGGCCGGCGTCTGGACCTCACGCCACGGGAATTCGACTTGCTGTATTTCTTCGTCCGCCAACCCGGAAAAGTCTTCTCGCGCATGGACCTGCTCAACGCAGTCTGGGGTTACAGCCATGAAGGTTACGAACACACGGTGAACACCCACATCAACCGTCTGCGGGCCAAGATCGAAGCCGATCCGGCGCTCCCCGCGCGCATCCTCACGGTGTGGGGCCGAGGCTACAAATTCGCCGTCAAGGAGGAGCAGCCATGAGGCTGACCCTGACACAACGCCTGTCCCTGGTATTCGCCGTTCTGTTGCTGGTGTGTTGTGGCACATCGGCCTGGATGCAAGTGCGTTCCAACAAGATGCACGAGCTGGAAGTGGTGCAGGGGCTGTCGCGCGATCTGGCGCAACACATTGCCCATGACACGGTGCTGATGGACAGTAGTGGCCTGATGCCCAATGCCATTCGAGAACTGTTCAGCAAACTCATGCAGGTCAATCCCAGCGTTGAGGTGTATCTGCTGGACACCGAAGGCAAGATTGTCGGAAGCGCTGCACCGGAAGGCCGGATACACCGGGAGCGGATCGATCTGGCCCCCGTTCAGCGATTGCTCAAAGGCGATGCCCTGCCGATTCTCGGCGATGATCCGCGCAGCATCGACGGCCGCAAAGTGTTCAGCGCCGCGCCATTGCAGGTAAACGGCCAACCGGCCGGTTATCTGTATGTGGTACTGCTCAGCGAAGAACACGACCGCTTCGCCGAACGCGGCGCGACCAGCGCCGCGCTCAATACCGCCCTGTTATCCATCGGTCTGGTGGCGTTGTTGTGCCTGATTGCCGGCCTCACGGCATTTGCCCTGATTACCCGACCGCTGCGGCGTTTGACCGAAAGGGTCAGCCAGTTCGACATCGACGGCGTGCCCTCCACACCGCCTGCGTTAGTACCGGTAGAAAAAGCCGCCAGTCACGATGAAATTGCCGTGCTCGACGCCGCCTTCCGGCAGATGCAAACCCGCCTCAATGAACAGTGGCGTTCGCTGACCCGTCAGGATCAGGAGCGCCGCGAATTGGTGGCGAACATTTCCCACGATCTGCGAACACCACTGGCATCGCTGCATGGATACCTGGAAACCCTGTCACTCAAGGACGCCACGTTAACCTCCGCCGACCGGCGTCGCTATCTGGGCATCGCGCTCGATCAAAGCCGCAAGGTGGGTGGGCTGGCGCAGTCGCTGCTGGAACTGGTCAGACTGGAACACGGTTTTGTACAACCGGTGCTGGAACGCTTTTCCCTGACCGATCTGGTGCAGGACATTTTTCAGAAATTCGAACTGACCGCCGAAGCGCGCCAGATCGAACTGAAGGCCACTTTCGCCCCGAACGTTTCTGCGGCCTGCGCCGACCTTGGACTGATCGAACGGGTGCTGACCAACCTGTTCGACAATGCCCTGCGCGATACCCCTCAAGGTGGAGAAATCGAGCTGAGCCTGCGCCCGCAAGGGTCGTTTATCGAAGTTACCGTCAGCGACACCGGCCCCGGTATTGCGGCGCCATTACGCGAAGGCCTGTTCCTGCGCCCCTTCAACATTGGCGGTGCACGGCGCGATGGCGGATTGGGGCTGCGTATCGTGCATCGGATCCTGCAATTGCACGGTCGCGAGATCCAGTTGATCGATCTGCCCGGACGAGGCGCCACCTTCCGATTCTCCTTGCCGGTGGATCAGCAAACAGCGGAACAATGGGCGACTCACTCAATGAATCTGAATTCGATGGGGAAATAGCCGGCGTTCCGTCAATGCCCCAAAATGCCTACTCGCAAAAATCATGACCTACTGCCTGTTCATCCGTGACAACTCAGCGTAGGTCCAATAGATTAGGCGACCTGAAAAGGCCCTGTGCTTTCTCGCCTCAATTCAAGTTAAAGAAGTAGTGAAATTTCAATGTCCGATTCCAACACCGCTGAATCCGTAGTCACCCTGTCGTCCAAAGCGGAATACGAAAACTCCATCAATCTTTCACAGCATGTGCCACAGGCCAAGACCATCAGCGAGATGGTCCTGGACGCTTTTCAATCCACTCGGGAAAGCGACCAGATCCGCGAGCTGCGCGCCGCGATTCGCCAGGCACATGACAGCTTCGACGACGATAAAGCCTATGAACTGATGGGCGAACTCAAGCAACTCAAGGATGCGGAAGCGTCCGACATCGCCGCTCTCGAAGACCTGAGCAGCAAATTCCCGATCAGCCGGATTCTCTCCAGCTTCAAGGATGACCCGGCGTTTCAGGAGATCGTCTACGGCCTCGCGCTGAAGGTGCTGAACCAGACGCACCAGGCGATCAGCAACCCTAGCAGTGGCAAGAGCAAAGTGGCTCGCGCCAAGAAAGATCTTGAAGTGTTCACCATCAGCAAGGACGGCATAAACGTCACCCTGCCGCTGCGCACCCCGCGATCAAGCCTGAACGTTGACCGCAAAGCGCTGGAGTTCCTCGGCTTCACCTTCATCGGCGAAGGCGATGACGCCGTGATTGAAAGCGAGACGTTCCTGGATAACGCCGGCGTCGAACAAGCGGTCAACCGCAAGAACATCATCACCGCGTTGCAGCAGCAAACCGCATTCGCCGGCTACAGCATCGCTGCGCAGTAACACGTTTCACCCAAGAGCCCCGCCCTTGCAGCGGGGCTTTTTTGTGACTGATGTTTGCTAGTGGGTCGTATCTCCCCTTTCGTCAGGTGAAGGAATTGCTGCTTGCTTGACTATAATCAATTTGCCTATAGTTTGGTGATGCGAACCCAATTCTTTGAAACCTCTTCGTTCACCGCCACCGTTGGCGATTATCTGACGGACGATGAGTATCGTTCGCTGCAAACGTATATGCAGTCGAACCCACAGGCAGGCGATGTCATGCCTCGTACAGGTGGCTTCCGCAAACTGCGCTGGGTAGATGAGCGACGAGGTAAAGGCAGGCGTGGTGGCTTGGGGTTGTCTATTATTGGCTTATGAATGATGGCCAGTTCTGGATGTTTGCAATTTATGACAAGGATGAGCTTGAGAATTTGACTGCCGACCAAGAGAAGGCGCTCAAGAAAGCCATAGGCACAGAGTTAAAGGCACGAGGTACCCCATGAAAAAGCGCGACCTGTTTGCAGAGTTGATGCAGGGCGTTGACGAGATGGCTGCTCAGCGAGAAGGCAAGATCACGCTGCGAAATACTACGGTGGAAGATAACCCGGCTCCTGAGGTAGGCGCACAAGAAATCGTTGCGCTGCGTACTAAGTTGCATATGTCCCAGGCCGTTTTTGCCAAGCGAATTCGAACCAGCCCCAGCACCCTGAGAAATTGGGAGCAGGAAAAATCCAAGCCAAATGCTCAAGCGGCTTTATTGATTAGGCTGGTGGAGAAATTCCCCGATATGGTCGAGCGACTCCAAGCCGTTTGAGTGGATAGCTCTTTATCAAAAAGCCCCGCCTACGAGAGAAAAGCGGGGCTTTTTATTGCCTGCAAAATTCAGGAAATCGCAGGATGCAACGCCGCGATCATGTCCACCTCCACCGGCGCGTTTTTCGGCAACTGGTAAACACCGACCGTCGTGCGCGTATGTTTGCCCGCCTCGCCCAACACATGAGTGAAGACATCTGACGCGCCGTTGGCCACCTCACTGAGGTCGACGAAATCGAACGTGGATTTCACATAAACGGTGACACGAAGCAGGGCCTTGACGTTATCCAGTGAACCGACGGCCTCGCGAATCAATGCCAGCCCCCGTATCGCGCTGATGCTCGCGGCCTCTTGCGCATCGGCCAGATTGAGCTCCAGGCCCACCCGGCCCGGGTACTGGATTTTGCCGTTCATGCGAGGCACCAGGCCACTGACATACACCTCATTGTCATGCCGAAGCAGTGGCGCGTAATGCCCGCCGGCCGCGTTCTCGTCGTAGATATTGAAGCCGTGTTCTTTCGCCATCGCGAGGAAACGTTCGTCGCGGGTTAATTGCTGATTCATCTACCGAGCCCTCTTTAGCCATCATGCAAACGCGTTTTTGATGGTAGAGACAGACGCTTCTCTTGATCAGGGCAAGTTCGTATAGAATCCAGCGAACTTTACTGCCAGGGAGACCAGTAAAATGCAGGCTCAGCGCGCCGTGATCGCCGCTATCGAGTTCCAGCCAGGCGTGCCGCTGGTACAACAGATTGTCGATCAACTGTCCGAAGCAATCAGCCAGGGAGGCTTGCCCCACGGGGCCAAGTTGCCGCCGATTCGCGAACTCTCCGAATTGATGAACGTCGGAAAATCCACCGTAGTCGACGCCCTTGATCGATTGCGGGCCAAGGGGCTGGTGGTCTCACGCCAAGGCTCGGGCCATTACGTCCACCGCACGAACACCCAGACTCCAGCCGCTGCTGGCCCGGACCTGCAACCGCAAGACACCCTCAGCCGGGTTCGTCGCGCAGTGCTTGTGAATAATGGCGCATTGCGTCCCGGCTGTGGTTTTCTGCCCGGCTCATGGCTGCCCGCCGAAGAACTGCTTAAAGCCGTGCGCAGCACCCTTCGTGCGACATCGTTGCGCATGGGTGAATACGGTGAGGTCGGAGGCTACCGACCGCTGCGCGAGGCGTTGCGGGTCAAGTTGTCGACTGTCGGCATCGACGTGCCGGTGGAACAAATCATCACCACCGCCAACACCATGCAGGCCATCGACCAATTGATGCGTCTGTTGTTAAAACCTGGCGATACGGTGCTGCTCGACGATCCGTGTTACTTCAACCTGCACACCAATCTGGCGTTGCACGGTGCCAAAGTCATCACCGTTCCCCGCGATTGCACCGGGCTGGATCTGGAGGCGTTCGAGCGTTTGCTGATCGCCCATCGCCCCGTGCTCTACATGACCAACAGCACCCTGCATAACCCGACCGGGCACTCGTTTTCGGCGGCGCAGGTGTATCGCCTGCTCGAGTTGAGTCACCGCTACGGTTTCCACATTGTTGAAGATGACCTGTATGGCGATCTCCAGCAACGAAGCACCCCGCGTCTGGCCGCCAGCGGGCTGGACAATGTCAGTTACGTGTCCGGTTTCTCCAAGACCCTGACGGCCAACAGCCGAGTCAGTTACGCCGTGTTGTCACCGCAACTGGCGGCCCGAATGATCACCCTGAAGATGAGCATCGGCGGCGTGACCTCGGAATTGGCGGAACAGATCACCTGCACCATGCTCAGCAACGGCAGCTACGCCAAGCACATCCGGCGCACGGTGGACCGATTGTATGAATCGAGCAGTCGTGTGGCGCGCTGGCTGGTGGAGGCTGGGTGTTCGGTGTCATCGGTGCCAGGCGAAGGGTTGTTCATCTGGGCGCGTCTGCCCAGCGGGTTGCATGCCGAAACCCTCGCCAACAAAGGCCTCAGGAACGACCTGGTGCTGGCGCCGGGGGCGATGCTGAGTAAAGCGGCCGACGCCAATAGTTTTCTGCGCTTCAATGTTGCGCACAGCGATGATCCGCAGGTGCGGGAGCGGTTTTTCCGGTTGCTTGATAAGCGAGGCTCCTGACAGACCGTGTTGCCCCCCAACAAAAAGCCCCGCGTTTCTCTCGAAGGCGGGGCTTTTGTTTACAGCATCCGACGCTTAAGGCGCGTACGTCAGCAGCAGCTCGGTTGGCACTTTGAAGTCCAGGGACATCATCACGCTCAACGCGGTAATGGTGAAAATCGAGAACACGAACAGCTTGCGTGCCCAGACCGTGTCATCCACTGCCTTATAACCGGTCCAGGCCATGTACAACCAGTACATGCCCATGGCCGCGGCGACGGCGAGGTAGCTCATGCCGGCGTAGCCACTGAAGGTCAGCATCAAGGTCGCCACGAGGAACGCCAGGATGTAGATCAGGATGTGCTTCTTGGCCACCTGGATCCCGCGCTTCACTGGCAGCACCGGAATCGATGCAGCCAGGTAATCGTTGAAGCGGAAGATCGCGATGGCGTAGGAATGCGGCATCTGCCACAGGCTGAACATCACCAGCAACGTCAGTGCGGCCATGTCGAAGTTGTTGGTCACAGCGACGTAGCCAATCACCGGCGGCATGGCGCCCGACAGACTGCCCACCAGCGTGCCGTGAACCGACTTGCGCTTGAGGTACAGGCTGTAGAAGCCGACGTAGATGACGAAACCGATCACTGCGAACAAAGCGGCCAACGGGTTAGCCACCTTGTACAACAACGCAACGCCGGCGACACCCAGGACGGTCGCAAAGGCCAGGGCCAGTTTCAGGGAGATCAAGCCCTGGACCAGCACGCGGTTCTTGGTGCGTTCCATCTTCAGGTCGATGTCGCGGTCGATGCAGTTGTTGAACACGCAACCGGAAGCCACCACCAGGGAGGTGCCGATCATGGCGGCCAGGAAGATGGCCAGATCGACATGCCCTTTCGAGGCCAGGAAAAATCCGCCCGCCACAGAAAGCACGTTTCCGAAAATGATCCCCGGTTTGGTGATTTGGATAAAGTGCTTAAAGGACATCCGGACTTTCCTCAGTGCGCCATCATGACGGTGTGGATGCTGAACATGATCCACAGCGACAGGCCTACCAACAGGACGATTACCAACGCTGCGAAGACAAACGCGATCACGTTGTTACGCTGGGCAGCGGAGCGGTCCAGGTGGAGGAAGTACACCAGGTGCACGAGCACCTGGATCACGGCGAAGGCCAGTACGATCCACAGGGTCATGGCTTTCGGCAGCGACGGGTACATCACCAGGCCGAAAGGAATGATCGTCAGGATCACCGACAGGATGAAGCCGATGGCGTACGACTTGACGCTGCCGTGGCTGTCGTCGTGGCCGTGGCCATCGTGGGAGTGTGCATTAGCCATTACAGGGTCCCCATCAGGTAAACAACGGTGAATACGCAGATCCACACCACGTCCAGGAAGTGCCAGAACAGGCTCAGGCAGCTCAGACGGGTCTTGTTGGTCGCCGTCAGGCCGTTTTTCTGGACCTGATACATCATGATTGCCATCCAGATCAGACCGCTGGTCACGTGCAGACCGTGGGTGCCGACCAGGGTGAAGAACCCGGACAGGAAGCCGCTGCGGTTAGGACCGTAGCCTTCGGAGATCAGCATGTGGAACTCGTTGATCTCCATGCCGATGAAGCCCAGGCCGAACAGGAAGGTGATGGCCAACCAGCCCAGTACCGCCTTCTTGTTGCCCTTGAACAACGCCAGCATGGCGAAGCCGTAGGTGATCGAACTGAACAACAGGCAGGCGGTTTCGCCCAGCACGTAAGGCAGCTCGAAGATGTCGTGGCCCGACGGGCCACCCGCTACGTTGTTAACCAGTACCGCGTACACCGCGAAGATCGACGCAAACAGAATGCAGTCGGTCATCAGGTAGAGCCAGAAACCGAATACGGTCATCTCGCCCGAGTCGTGGTGATGGTCATCGTGCCCATGTCCATCGACATGGGTGTGTCCAGCATTGGTCACTAAGTTCGACATGGTTTAAGCCTGTTCCAACGAGGTTTCAACACGGGTGGCAGTGGCCGGGAGTTTCCCTGCGGCTACCAGACGTTTGCGCTGCTCGGCTTCGGTGCGCTCGATCACGTCGACCGGCACCATGTAGCCCTGGTCGTCACGGGCAGCGTGGATCACGAAGTAGATGACGGCGCCGGCGAGGCCGAAGATGGCCATCCACCAGATGTGCCAGATCATCGCGAAACCGAACACGGTCAACAGAGCACCCATGACCAGGCCGGTCGCGGTGTTGTTTGGCATGTGGATCGGCTCGTACTTGACCGGAGTCTGGTACGCAGTACCGTCTTCCTTGGCTTCAGTGAACGGGTCGATGCAGTCGGCTTTTGGCAGTACGGCAAAGTTGTAGAACGGTGGTGGCGACGAGGTCGACCATTCCAGCGTGTGGGCATTCCACGGGTCACCGTGTTCGCACATGTTTTCCGGCTTCTTACGGTCACGGACACTGACGTAGAGCTGGATCAACTGGCAGGCGATACCGCAGGCGATCATCACCGCACCGAACATGGCCACGTACAGGTACGGCACCCACTCAGGGTTGGTGGTGGCGTTCAGACGACGGGTCATGCCCATGAAGCCCAGCGCATAGAGCGGCATGAACGCGACGAAGAAGCCCGAGATCCAGAACCAGAACGCTGCCTTGCCCCAACCTTCGTGCAGCTTGAAGCCGAACGCTTTAGGGAAGTAGAAGCCGAAACCAGCGATGTAGCCGAATACGGCGCCGCCGATGATCACGTTGTGGAAGTGAGCAATGACAAACAGGCTGTTGTGCAGGACGAAGTCAGCACCCGGAATGGCCAGCAGTACGCCGGTCATGCCGCCAATGGCGAAGGTCACCATGAAACCCAGGGTCCACAGAACCTGGCTGGTCATGCGCAGACGGCCCTGGTAGATGGTGAACAGCCAGTTGAACAGCTTCACCCCCGTCGGGATCGAGATCAGCATCGTCGCCAGACCGAAGAAGGCGTTGACGTTGGCACCCGAACCCATGGTGAAGAAGTGGTGCAGCCAAACCATAAAGCCCAGGATCGAGATCGCGCCCGAGGCGTAGATCATCGAGTGGTGGCCGAACAGTTTCTTGCCGGAGAACGCCGAGATGACTTCGGAGAAGATCCCGAACGCCGGCAGAATCAGGATGTAAACCTCGGGGTGACCCCACGCCCAGAACAGGTTGACGTACATCATCGGATTGCCACCAAGTTCATTGGTGAAAATGTGGAAATCCATGTAACGGTCAAGCGTCAGCAAAGCCAGGGTAGCGGTCAGGATCGGGAAGGAAGCGACGATCAAAACGTTGGCCCAGGTGCAGGTCCAGGTGAAGATCGGCATGTCCATCAGTTTCATGCCCGGGGTCCGCATTTTCAGCACGGTGGCCAGGAAGTTGACCCCGGTCAGCGTCGTACCCAGACCGGATAGCTGTAGCGCCCAGATGTAGTAGTCCACACCCACGCCAGGGCTGTAGCCCAGTTCCGACAGCGGTGGATACGCAACCCAACCGGTACGGGCGAATTCGCCGACCCCCAGGGACACGTTGACCAGCACGACGCCAGACATCAGCAGCCAGAAGCTCAGGGAGTTCAGGAACGGGTAGGCAACGTCACGCGCGCCGATCTGCAGTGGCACCGCAAGGTTCATCAGGCCGGTGAAGAATGGCATCGCCATGAAGATGATCATGATCACACCGTGAGCGGTGAAGATCTGGTCATAGTGTTCAGGCGGCAGGTAGCCCGGCGAACCTTCAGTGGACATGGCCAACTGGGTACGCATCATGATGGCGTCGGCAAAACCGCGCAGCAGCATGACCATGGCGACGATGATGTACATCACGCCGATTTTCTTGTGGTCAACCGAGGTCAGCCACTCGGACCACAGGTAGGTCCACTTCTTGAAATAGGTGATTGCAGCGAACACGCCCAGACCGCCGAGCGCGATCATGGCGATGGTCACCATCACGATCGGTTCGTGGAACGGGACCGCTTCCCAACTTAATTTACCAAACATCGTTTACTCCTCTGCCCCGGCAGCTGAATGCGAACTCATGTCCATCCCTTCCATCTGGGCCACTTCTTTCTCTTTCTTCTCGTGGTCCACTTTCGGACCTGGTTTCATGCCTTCGTACTTGTCGACGATGGTCTGGAACAGGTTCGGTGTGAACGAGGAGTAGAGCGCGACTGGATTGTTCTGGCTTGGTTTGGAAAGGGCTTCGTATTCAGCTTTTTCAAGCTGTTTAGGTGCCTTCTTGACATCACTGACCCAGGCATCGAAGTCCGCCTGAGAGGTGGCGATTGCTTTGAACTTCATGCCGGTGAAACCCGCGCCGCTGTAGTTGGCGGAGATCCCGTCGAATTCAGCGTTCTGGTTGGCGATCAAGTGAAGCTTGGTCTGCATGCCCGCCATCGCGTAGATCTGACCGCCCAGGCCCGGAATGAAGAACGAGTTCATCACGGTGTCGGAAGTGATCTGGAAGTTGATTGGCGTGTTGGCCGGGAAGACGATCTTGTTGACCGTGGCGATCCCTTGTTCCGGATAGATGAACAGCCATTTCCAGTCCATCGACACCACTTGAATGGTGATCGGCTTGACGTCGGATTCCAGTGGCTTGTAAGGGTCCAGAGCGTGGGTCGACTTGTAGGTGACATAACCCAGGGCAATGATGATCAGCACTGGAATAGCCCACACCGCGATTTCAATCTTGGTGGAGTGCGACCACTTCGGCGTGTAGACGGCGTCAGTGTTGGAGGCGCGATATTTCCAGGCGAACAGGAAGGTCATGACGATGACCGGTACCACGACAAGAAGCATCAGCAGCGTTGCGGTGATGATCAGGTTTCGCTCATCCAGGCCAACCTGGCCCTTGGGATCGAGCAAGGTCATGTTGCAGCCTGACAGCAACAATGTGCCAATCAGCGGCAATAAGCCTAGTAGTCTGGGGTACCTGTTTTTACTCATCTCACGACCTCTAAAGCAGCTTGCGCAATGCAGTTGGGTTTTGATCGCCAACACTTCACCCTGCCAAGGGTTGGCATTTTTCTTGGATTGAATAAGGGCTGCCCGTCGCGCGTCAGACGCTGCTCGACAAATCCTGGGACAGCGGTAAGTTCTTATTCGAATTCGTGGTCAAAGGCCTTGTTACAGACCAATTCCATTTGGTGCGGATAGTTGGAAGGCTCCGACACCTGGGAGTCGCATGAAGCGTTCAAGCCTCTCGACGCCCTACTTTCTGCTCATGCTGAGCAGTGCCGGGAATTCAGTGCGGGCGATTGTAGATATGTAACGATTCATAAACCATGTCTCATCCCGAAATAATTTTTATCCATTCCAGCAACAATCATTAACGGATTTCGCAAAAGTCCGGCATGGTATCGAAATCGATTCTCAACAAAAACACCAAAATTAGTAGGTCTACCTTGCGCAGTTCAGACAGCTTCGAGGCGTCTTCGCCCTCCTCCGACACTGCTCAACGCCCTATGAGACAAGGGCTAGGGCATTTCGCCAGGCCCTGTTAAAACTGCCTGCTCCAGCATTTCCAGGGTCGGATGATCATCCACCGCAACAGACCCATTTTGTTGCCCGCCCCCATGCCAATTCAGCCCCTTGAAATGCCTTGCGACACTCACGCTGTGACAACATGTCGCACACGTGTCGCACCCTTGCTTGTCGCGCGTCACGGTCTTTTTATCTGGCCTCTGAAAATGCAAAACGCCCCGGCCCCCTCAACGAGGGCCGGGGCGTTTTCATGAATGACGCAGCGGTGCGGCGAACCGCCTCAGCGCAGCGCTTTGCGGTTACGCGAAGTCAGCAACGGCACCAGAATCACGATCAGCACGAACGCTACCAGCGCCCATTGTGCCAGCGACAGACCGAGGATCGGCGGGTACGGCGTGGAGCAGAAGCCATCCACCTGGAAGCCCAGCGGGAAGATCTTCGCCAGCGGCAGGCCATCGACAATCGGCTGCAGCACATCGATGCCGCAACTGACCGCCGGGTAGAACTGGGTGTAGACGTGATGCCCGGCAACGGCTGTGCCTGCCAGAGCGCTGATGACCACCAGCGTCTCGAACACGGTAATGCTGCGACGAGTGCGCGTGGCCGCGCCGATGAAGGCAAACACCGCGATAAACAACAACGCGTAGCGCTGGAGAATGCAAAGCGGGCATGGGGCCTCGCCCAACACAATTTGCATGTAAAGCGCGCCGCCGATCAACGCCAGGCAGATGATGCCCAGCAACACCAGATAGCGCCGTTCGCGCCCCAATCGCATTGTTTCCTCGCTCATCGCGTTTCCCTTTTAGATAGCAGTTGCCGCCAGTCTACACGCAGGCTCTAAGGTTTGAGAGCCTTGCGCGCGCCGGTGGATTTGGGGGAATAAACGATAAACCGGTTAAGAAGGGATTAACTTTTCGAACTGTAATCAACAATTGAGACCGTGGTGCGGCCATCGCGAGCAAGCTCGCTCCCACAGGGGACCGGTGGGAATACACGTTTTGTGTACACCCTGGATCACTGTGGGAGCGAGCTTGCTCGCGATGATGGCGACTCGGTCTCCCGAGCCGCCCCATCCAGTTACTCCAACGCCGAAGCCGGCCCAAAGAACTCATAACGGCTCTGTTTCTCCGGAACGCCCAAGGCCTTCAAGTGACGCTTGATCGCCGCCATGAACCCCTTAGGCCCCAGGAAATAAGCATCCAGGTCGCGCTGCTCAGGCAACCACTCGCCCAGTTGCTCACGGCTCAACAACCCGACCTTGTCCGCTGCCGGACTCACACCGTCATCTTCCGCATAGCAATAGAAGCGCTTGAGTTGCGGATGACGCTCAGCCAACCCATCGATCCAGTCACGGAAAGCGTGGACGCTACCATTGCGCGCGCAGTGGATGAAATGCACCGGGCGCTCGGTGGCGAGCGCGGCTTCGAGCATCGCCAGTGTCGGCGTGATGCCGACACCGCCGCTGATCAGCACCAGCGGTTTATCGCTGGCTGTCAGGGTGAATTCGCCCGATGGCGGGAATAGTTGGATGCTCGCTCCGACATGCAACTGATCGTGCAAATGATTGGACGCCCGTCCACCGGTTTCACGTTTGACGCTGATGCGGTACTCGCCCTTGTTCGCCAGCGCCGACAGCGAGTAGTTGCGACGAATCTCTTCGCCGTCGAGGATCAGTTTCATGCCGATGTACTGACCTGGCTCTGCTTCAAGAATTGGACCTTTGTCCGCCGGTTCGAAGTAGAACGAGGTGATTTCTGCGCTCTCTTCAACCTTGGCCGTCACGATGAATTCCCGCGCCCCGCGCCAGCCGCCGGGCGCCTGTTCTTTTTGATCGTAGAGGCTGGTTTCGGCGCCGATCAGAATCTCGGCGAGTTGCCCATAAGCCGCGCCCCAGGCCGCAATGACTTCAGGGGTGGCGATTTCTTCACCCAATACTTCGGCGATGGCCCGCAGCAGGCAGGTGCCGACGATCGGGTAGTGTTCCGGCAGGATTTGCAGGGCCACGTGCTTGTTGATGATCTTGGCCACCAAGTCGCCCAACTGATCGAGCTGGTCGATGTGCCGCGCGTACATCAAGACACCGTTGGCCAGCGCGCGCGGCTGATCACCACTGGCCTGGTGGGCCTGGTTGAACAGCGGGCGGACTTCCGGGTATTCGGAGAGCATCATGCGGTAAAAGTGAGTAATCAGCGCTTCGCCGCCGCTTTCCAGCAACGGTACGGTGGATTTGACGATGGCACGGTCTTGAACGCTCAGCATAAGGACGACTCCGGAGCTTGATGTGTATTTCCTTAGGCTTATCAGTTTCTATGCCAAGTATTAAAACTATATAAATCAATAACTTAAAAACATCGTAGTCATATCGACAAATGCTGATTTATAGTCATGTCGACTACACGGAGTCACTATGACTGCAAAATCCCTGCTCACCGCCCTGCTGCCCCTGGTCTCTGACCTGTCCCGCGAACTGCCCGAAGGCGAGCGGTATCGACGCTTGCTCGAAGCCATGCGCGCCCTGCTGCCTTGCGATGCCGCCGCCCTGCTGCGCCTTGATGGCGAATGGTTGGTGCCGCTGGCCGTCGATGGCCTGAGCACGGACACCCTGGGACGGCGCTTCAAAATCAGCGAGCACCCGCGATTCGAGGCCCTGCTCAGCAGCCACGGCCCGACCCGCTTCGCCGCCGACAGCGACTTGCCCGACCCTTACGACGGACTGGTCGAGGGCCTCGACGATCATCTGGAAGTCCACGACTGCATGGGTTGCCCGCTGTTTATCGACGAGCGTCCATGGGGTTTGCTGACCCTCGACGCCCTCGACCCGGAACAATTCGAACCGATCGAACTGGATGCCCTGCAAGCCTTTGCCAGCCTCGCCGCGGCCACGGTCAACGCCGCCGAGCGCATCGAACGGCTGGCCAACCGCGTCGAAGACGAGCACCAGCGCGCCGAGGTTTACCGTCAGGCCAGCGGCCAGCAGAACCGCGAGATGATCGGCCAGAGCAAGACCCACAAACGCTTGGTGGAAGAGATCAACCTGGTAGGCGGCAGTGACCTGACCGTGTTGATCACCGGCGAAACCGGGGTTGGTAAGGAACTGGTTGCGCAGGCGATTCACGCGGCCTCTGCCCGCGCCGACAAACCGATTATCAGCCTCAACTGCGCGGCCCTGCCGGACACTCTGGTGGAGAGCGAGTTGTTCGGCCATGTGCGCGGCGCGTTTACCGGCGCAATGAATGATCGTCGCGGCAAGTTCGAACTGGCCAATGGCGGCACGCTGTTTCTCGATGAGGTCGGCGAGCTGTCACTGACGGTGCAAGCCAAGCTGCTGCGGGTGTTGCAAAGCGGCCAGTTGCAGCGCCTGGGCTCTGACAAGGAACACACGGTGGACGTGCGCCTGATCGCGGCGACCAACCGTGACCTGGCCGAAGAAGTGCGCAATGGTCGCTACCGTGCCGACTTCTACCATCGCTTGAGCGTTTACCCGTTGTTGGTGCCAGCGTTGCGTGATCGTGGACGGGATGTTTTGCTGCTCAGCGGCTTCTTCCTCGAGCAAAACCGCTCGCGCATGGGCCTCAACAGCCTACGCTTGAACAGCGATGCACAGGCTGCCTTGCTGGCCTATAACTGGCCGGGGAACGTGCGGGAGCTGGAGCATTTGATTGGTCGCAGCGCGCTTAAAGCACTGGGCAATTGCAAGGAACGACCGAAGATTCTGAGCTTGAGTGCGGCGGATCTGGATTTGCCTACTGGCAGTATCGAGGTGCTTACCGAACAACCAGCCGTCAGCCCTGTGACTTTGATAGCCGGTGATCTGCGTGAAGCCACCGAGAATTATCAGCGGCAATTGATCAGCGCTTGCCTGGAGCGGCATCACAACAACTGGGCGAGTGCGGCGCGTGAACTGGGTCTGGATCGGGCGAATCTTGGGCGCATGGCCAAAAGGCTGGGGATGAAGTGAGGGCGGCAAACGGTTCATCCGAATTTCTAAAGCCTGCCCACTACAAGTCGATAACCCGTTATCGATAGTTTTTGGCAATCCCGCGATCGCCCATCACCTTTTTCCAGAAGGTACATATGTCTTCCAACAAAGCCCGCGCAGATTCACTTTCGCTTCTGCTGTTTACCTTGCGCAGCGGCAAGCTCATGGCGATCAACCTGCTAAAGGTCAGCGAAATCATCCCTTGCCCGCCACTGACCCGACTGCCGGAGTCGCATCCTCACGTCAAAGGCATCGCCACCCTGCGCGGCGCTTCGTTGTCGGTGATCGACCTGAGCCGTGCCATCGGCGAGCGCCCGCTGGAAGACCCGAACGGTGGCTGCCTGATCGTCACCGATGTCAGTCGCTCCAAGCAGGGCCTGCATGTTCAGGCCGTGAGCAAAATCGTCCACTGCCTGACCACCGACATCCGCCCGCCACCCTTTGGTTCCGGCGGCGTACGCTCGTACATCACCGGCGTGACCTCGGTCGACGGCACGCTGGTGCAAGTGCTGGACATCGAAAAAGTTATCCACGGCATCGCCCCGGCACAGATCGAAACGGCCCCGACCGAACTGAGCATGGAGGACGCTGAAGTCCTGGGCAGCGCGCGCATTCTGGTAGTCGATGACAGCCAGGTCGCCCTGCAACAATCCGTGCACACCCTGCGTAACCTCGGCCTGCAATGCCACACCGCCCGCAGCGCCAAGGAAGCCATCGACTGCCTGCTCGACCTGCAAGGCACGGCCCAGCAGATCAACCTGATCGTCTCGGACATTGAAATGTCGGAGATGGACGGCTACGCCTTCACCCGCACCCTGCGCGAAACCCCGGATTTTTCGCACCTGTACGTGTTGCTGCACACATCGTTGGACAGTGCGATGAACAGCGAGAAAGCGCGGCTGGCCGGGGCTAACGCAGTGCTGACCAAATTCTCTTCGCCCGAACTGACCAAATGCCTGATCGAAGCGGCCCGGGCTGTCTCTGAACAAGGTCACTGAGTCGTGGCTGAAGATTTTTGCTTCTTGATGCGGCGCAACCTCGCCGAGGTGGTGCCGGCGATCACCTGGCCTGAAAGCATCATCCTCAGCCAATACCGCCCTGAATTAGCTGCAGCCGTTCATCACCTGATGGAACTGGGTTACCAGGACGGTGGCGGCCGCATGCCGGCACTGGAGGTGTGGCAACAGCGGTTTGAAACCGACCCCGAGTACGATCCTGACCTGTGTTTCATTGCGCTGGATGACGACGGTATCGTCGGTGTCTGCCAGTGCTGGACCAGCGCCTACATCAAGAACCTGGTGGTACACCCGCGGGCGCAACGGCTCGGTCTAGGCCGCGCATTGTTGCTGCAGGCGTTTCGCGTGTTTCAACAACGTCGGGAAGGCTTTGTGGATTTGAAGGTATTGGAAGACAACCTTCGTGCGCGGCGATTGTATGAAAGTGCCGGGATGTATGTGGTCCGCCGGGAACCGGTTCCAGTTTGACCCGCGCCGTCAAACCTTGAGGCATACTCGGCCCTACAAGCCCAACGGATGCCCGATCAATGAAAGCCGCAACGCTGACCATCCTCTGCCTCACCGCCCTCGTCTCCCAGGCCCAAGCTTCCAGCTCCGACGCCTGGGCCGCCTACGACAAAGCAGTCCTCACCAGTTGTACAAAAGCCAGCGGCCTGAAAAACGCCAAGCCGGTCGGCAACGCCGCGCAGTTTGATGACCGGGTCGGCTACACCGCGCTCCTGATGCAAGGCCAATACCCGCAAAAACACATGAAAGGCCAGCAAGGCACCGAGCTGTGCCTGTTCGACAAGAAAACAAAAACCGCCTACGTGACCGAATGGGACTCCATTCGCCCGACCGCCAAGGCCCAGTGAATGGCGCATAACTTGCTTCATCGCTGAGCTGCGCGGTGACATTCTGTCGCCGTTTCTTGCCCACACATGCAACCCGGCGATCAATGAACACAACGTTTTCCTGCGTAGGTTGCGGCAAGTGCTGCACCGACCACCACGTCCCCTTGACCCTGGCGGAAGCCCGCCTGTGGGCGGCCGATGGCGGTCAAGTGATCGTGCTGGTCGAGGGCTTTCTGGGTAACGGCCTGGGCCTGCCGATGCAGCAACGCGAACACGCCGAACGCCGTTCGGTGAGGGTGCGAAGCGGCGCGTCCGAGGCGTATGTGGCGATCACCTTTGCCGCCTATAACGTCGGTCCCTGCCGGAATCTTGACGAAGACAACCGCTGCGCAATCTACGAGCGCCGACCGCTGGTATGCCGCATCTACCCGGCGGAAATCAACCCGCACATCCTGCTGAACACAGCGATCAAGGAGTGTCCGCCCGAGTCTTGGGAGCAGGGTCCGGATCTGATCATCGGCGGAAAGTTGGTGGATCAGCAATTGGCCGAATTGATCCAGCGCTCTCGCCAGGCGGATCGCGATGACATTCAAGCCAAGGACGCAATTTGCGGGTTGTTGGGGATTCGCACGACAGCGCTGAAGGGCGATGGCTTTACCGCTTATCTGCCGGACATGACCGCGTTTGCCACCGTCATTGATGAGGTGTCAGCGCAACCGCTGGCGGCGCCGGAGAGTGACTGGTTGTTTCATGTGTCGGGGGATGACGTTGCCGCGCAGATGCAGGCGGCGGGTGCGCAACTGGTGACTGAAGCACCGGTGAACTATGCGTTTATTTCGTTGCGGGCGGCTTGATCCAAAGGATGAGTTGCCTGTTATGACCCCTTCGCGAGCAAGCCCGCTCCCACATTGGATCGTCGACATACACAACATCTGTGTCAGATGGAGATCCAATGTGGGAGTGGGCCTGCTCGCGATGACGGCAGATCAGACACCGCTCAAGTCAAAACTCAGCGCTTTCCCATCGACCGACGCGTACCCGGAGGCGCCGCCCCAGGTGTCTTGGTATGGCCATTTTTCGCGCCGTTCTTGTACCAAGGCTGGCTGGCGGTCTTCGCGGCAGCCAGATCACCCGGTTTGAACGGGAACTTGAACGCCGGGATTGCGGCTTTGGTTTCGCTGTCTGCGCTGGAGTCGACGCTGTCTGGCAGGTCTGCCTGGTCGTCGCTCAAAGCGTCGGCAACCGGCGGTTGTGTCGGGGAAGTCATGAAAGCTCCGGGTGATGCACATAAGTCGGGCCCGGTCAGCGAGCCGCGAAAGGCGGCAGTATACCTGTGTCGAGAGCTGCAAGCCTCACGCCGCGCGTGAGTCCGTCGGGTTTTGTGTTGACTGACCCACCGCTATCGCGAGCAAGCTCGGCTCCCACAGGGATCTATGGTGGAGCCATTTTTTGTACCCTCCACGGAACAATTGTGGGAGCCGAGCTTGCTCGCGATGAACGATAACGCGGTCAACCTGACCGAACGCCATGCATACCCAATCAAGATCCCTCCCAAACTGACAGCCCCGTCAGTTAGCAGTCACCTTCCTGACGGGCTGACAGGGTTATAACGAAGGGTATAAACCTGACAATACCCCAACCTCTCAGCCCGGCGCCCCACTCGCATGCGAATTCAGAAAAAAAACGCCATGATCGCAGGTCTGCTAATAGCCTTGGCAGCGCTGGGCACCTGGTACCTCGTCAAACCGGCCACGGCCAAGCTCGCTGCCCCGACCGCCATTCCGGTGCGCGTGATCAACGTCGTTGAGAAAGACGTGCCACGTTACGTCAGCGGAATCGGTTCGGTGCTGTCGTTGCACAGCGTGGTGGTGCGCCCGCAGATCGACGGCATTCTCACCAAAATCCTGGTCAAGGAGGGCCAATTGGTGAACAAAGGTGATTTGCTGGCCACCATCGACGACCGCTCGATCCGCGCCAGCCTCGATCAGGCCCGCGCCCAACTGGGCGAAAGCCAGGCGCAGTTGCAAGTGGCACTGGTCAACCTCAAGCGCTACAAACTGCTCAGCGTCGACGACGGTGTGTCCAAGCAGACCTACGACCAGCAACAAGCCCTGGTCAACCAGCTCAAAGCCACCGCCCAGGGCAATCAGGCGTCAATCGACGCCGCACAGGTGCAACTCTCCTACACACAGATTCGCTCCCCAGTGACCGGTCGCGTCGGGATTCGTACGGTGGATGAAGGCAACTTCCTGCGCATGACCGATGCCCAGGGCCTGTTCACCGTGACGCAGATCGACCCGATCGCCGTCGAGTTTTCCCTGCCGCAACACATGCTGCCGACCCTGCAAGGTCTGATCGGCGACCCGCAACGCGCCCAAGTGAAAGCCTACATTGGCGCCGATACCGACGGTGAAACCGGCAACCTGCTGGGCGAAGGTCACTTGACCCTGATCGACAACCAAATCAACGCCAATACCGGGACCATCCGCGCCAAGGCCGAATTCAATAACCCCGGACAAAAACTCTGGCCGGGCCTGCTGGTGACGGTAAAAATTCAGACAGCCCTGGAAAAAGATGCGCTGGTGGTGCCGCCTACCGTCGTACAACGGGGTCTCGATCAACACTTCGTGTACCGGGTCAACGGCGACAAAGTGGAAACCGTGACCGTGCAGGTGGTTGCCCAAGGCAGCGGTCAGGACATCATCAAAGGCGTGAAACCGGGCGATGTATTGGTCAGTGATGGCCAGTCGCGGCTCAAGCCGGGGTCGACGGTGCAGGTGATGACCGATCCGCCACAAATGGTGCAATCGGAGTCGAAACCATGAAGGGCCACGGCTCGGTCTCGGCCTGGTGCATCGATCACCCGGTCGCCACCCTCCTGCTGACGTTTGCGCTGGTGCTGCTCGGCGCCATCGCCTTCCCCCGCCTGCCGATTGCGCCGCTGCCGGAAGCTGAATTCCCGACCATTCAGGTGGCCGCGCAATTGCCCGGCGCCAGCCCGGAAACCATGGCGTCGTCGGTGGCCACGCCGCTCGAAGTGCAATTCAGCGCCATTCCCGGCGTGACTCAAATGACATCGAGCAGCGCCTTGGGTTCGACCAACCTGACCTTGCAATTCACCCTCGACAAAAGCATCGACACCGCCGCCCAGGAAGTCCAGGCCGCGATCAACACCGCCGCCGGCAAACTGCCAAAGGACATGCCGACGCTGCCGACCTGGCGCAAGGTCAACCCGGCCGACAGCCCGGTGCTGATCCTCAGCGTCAACTCCACGCAAATGCCCGGCACTGAACTCAGCGACCTGGTGGAAACCCTGCTCTCGCGTCAGATCAGTCAGATCGATGGCGTAGGCCAAATCAACATCACCGGTCAGCAGCGCCCGGCGATTCGCGTTCAAGCCTCGGCGGACAAACTGGCGGCCATCGGTCTGACCCTGGCGGACATCCGTCTGGCGATCCAGAACACCAGCCTCAACCTGGCCAAAGGAGCGTTGTACGGCGAGTCGAGCATTTCCACGCTGTCGACCAACGACCAACTGTTTCACCCCGAGGAATACAGCCAGCTCATCGTTTCCTACAAGGACGGCGCCCCGGTTCACCTGCGGGATGTCGCCAACGTCGTCAACGGTTCGGAAGATGCCTACGTTCAGGCCTGGGCTGGCGACAAGCCCGGGGTGAACCTGGTGATCTCCCGGCAACCCGGCGCGAACATCGTCGAGACGGTGGATCGCATTCAAGCCGCGTTGCCAGCGCTGGAAGCGATGCTCCCCGCCTCGGTGCAGGTCAAGGTACTGGTCGACCGCACTCAGACCATCCGCGCGTCTTTGCATGAAGTGGAAATCACTCTGCTGATCGCGATCATGCTGGTGGTGGCGGTAATGGCGCTGTTCCTGCGCCAATGGTCGGCGACGCTGATTGTGTCCGCGGTGCTGGGCGTTTCGCTGATCGCCAGCTTTGCCCTGATGTACGTCATGGGCTTCAGCCTGAACAACCTGACCCTGGTGGCGATAGTGGTGGCCGTGGGGTTTGTGGTCGACGATGCGATTGTGGTGGTGGAGAACATTCACCGCCACCTCGAGGCCGGCGACGGCATGCGCGAGGCGGCGATCAAGGGTGCCGGCGAGATTGGTTTTACCGTGGTCTCGATCAGTTTCTCGCTGGTGGCGGCGTTCATTCCGCTGCTGTTCATGGGCGGCGTGGTCGGGCGGCTGTTCAAGGAATTTGCCCTGACGGCGACGTCGACGATCATGATCTCGGTGGTGGTGTCGCTGACCCTGGCGCCGACGCTGGCCGCGCTGTTCATGCGGGCGCCGGCGCATCACGCCCACAGCAAACCGACGTTCGGCGAACGCTTGGCGGCCGGCTATGAAAAACTCCTGCGCCGTGCCCTCGCCCATCAGAAGTTGATGATCGGAGTGTTTGGTCTTTCCCTCTGTCTGGCCATCGTCGGTTACGTCTTCATTCCGAAAGGCTTCTTCCCGGTGCAGGACACCGGTTTTGTCCTCGGCACCACCGAAGCTGCCGCCGACATTTCCTACGGCGACATGGTGAAAAAACACTTGGCGATGGCCGAAATCGTCGCAGCGGATCCGGCGGTCGCGGCGTTTTCCCACTCGGTCGGCGTGTCGGGCAGTAACCAGACCATCGCCAACGGCCGCTTCTGGATTTCCTTGAAAAAACGCGGCGACCGCGACGTCTCGGCCAGCCAGTTCATCGACCGGATTCGTCCGCAACTGATGAAAGTCCCGGGCATCGTGTTGTACCTGCGCGCCGGCCAGGACATTAACCTCAGCTCCGGCCCGAGCCGTGCGCAGTACCAATACGTGCTCAAAAGCAACGACGGCGCGACCCTCAGCACCTGGACCCAGCGCCTCACCGAAAAGCTGCGCGGCAACCCGGCGTTCCGCGACATTTCCAACGACCTGCAACTGGGCGGCAGCATCACGCACATCAGTATCGACCGCAGCGCCGCGGCGCGTTTCGGTTTGACCGCCAGTGATGTCGACGAAGCGCTGTACGATGCGTTTGGCCAGCGCCAAGTCAATGAATTCCAGACTCAGATCAACCAGTACAACGTGATTCTGGAACTGGACACCCAGCAACGCGGCAAGGCCGAAAGCCTCAGCTATTTCTATCTGCGCTCGCCCCTGAGCGGGGAAATGGTACCGCTGTCGGCGCTGGCCAAATTTGACGCGCCGACGGTGGGTCCATTGTCCATAGCCCATGACGGCATGTTCCCGGCCGCCAACTTGTCGTTCAACCTCGCGCCCGGCGTGGCGTTGGGCGACGCAGTGATCATGCTCAACCAGGCCAAGGCCGACATCGGCATGCCAGCCGCCATGAGCGGCAATTTCCAGGGCGCAGCCCAGGCGTTCCAGAGTTCACTCGCCAGCCAGCCGTGGCTTATTCTGGCGGCGCTGGTGGCGGTATACATCATTCTCGGCGTGCTCTACGAGAGCTTCGTGCATCCGCTGACCATCATCTCGACACTGCCGTCGGCAGGGCTCGGGGCGGTGATCATGCTGTGGATCTGCGGCCAGGACTTTTCGATCATGGCACTGATCGGGCTGGTGCTGCTGATCGGCATCGTGAAGAAGAACGGCATCCTGATGATCGACTTCGCGCTGGACGCCCAGCGCAACCGTGGCTTGCCACCGGAAGAAGCGATCTTCCAGGCCTGTATCACGCGGTTCCGGCCGATCATCATGACCACCCTCGCCGCGCTGCTCGGCGCACTGCCGCTGATGCTCGGCTACGGGACCGGCGCCGAACTGCGCCAGCCACTGGGTATCGCGGTAGTCGGCGGCTTGCTGGTGAGCCAGGCGCTGACGCTGTTCACCACTCCGGTCATATACTTGTGGCTTGAGCGGCTATTTCACAGGCCCAAACCTTCGCCGGTACCGGTGTTGGCGACCACAGACTGAGGCGGGGTCATGCGCGTTCTGATTATCGAAGACGAAGAAAAAACCGCGGACTATTTGCACCGCGGCCTGACGGAACAGGGGTACACCGTGGACGTGGCGCGCGATGGCGTAGAAGGCCTGCACCTGGCGCTGGAAAGTGACTACGCGGTGATCGTCCTCGACGTCATGCTGCCGGGCCTCGACGGCTTCGGCGTACTGCGTGCGTTGCGTGCGCGCAAGCAAACCCCGGTGATCATGCTCACCGCCCGCGAGCGCGTCGAAGATCGCATCAAAGGCCTGCGCGATGGTGCCGACGATTACCTTGGCAAGCCGTTTTCCTTCCTTGAACTGGTGGCGCGCCTTCAAGCGCTGACCCGGCGCAGCGGCGGCCACGAACCGGTGCAAGTCAGCATCGCCGACCTGTGGATAGATTTGATCAGCCGTAAAGCGACCCGCGCCGGCACACGGCTGGACCTGACCGCCAAAGAATTTTCGCTGCTGAGCGTGTTGGCCCGTCGGCAAGGCGAAATCCTCTCGAAAACGGCGATTGCCGAAATGGTCTGGGACATCAATTTCGACAGTGACGCCAACGTTGTCGAAGTCGCGATCAAGCGTCTGCGGGCCAAGCTCGACGGGCCGTTCGACGAGAAACTGCTGCACACGATTCGTGGCATGGGTTATGTGCTGGAGAGCCGTGGTGTCCAGTAACTCCATCGCACTGCGCCTGAGCGGGATGTTTACGCTGGTGGCGCTGTTGGTGTTTTTGTTGATCGGCTGGGCGTTGTATCAGCAGGTCGACAAGGGCCTGGGTCTGTTGCCCGAAGCCGAGCTGGATGCGCGCTACAGCGTGCTTGAATCCACGGTCGGCCGTTACGGCACGCCCGAGCACTGGGTGAAGATCAATAACAAGCTCAAGCTGCTTGGCGAGGAAGACAAGCGCATCAGTTTCTGGATTATCAGCGGCGATCCGCACTTCGAATATGGCAACCCGACACCGCAGATCCGCGCCTTCGCCGAAGGCCCGCTGGGCATGCGCGACTTGCAGTTGCCGGATAATCCCTACCCGCTGAAAGTGCTGGTGAGCCAGTTCCCGGCCAAGGATCAACGCCCACCGCTGCGCTTCATGATCGGCATCGACACCGAAACGTTTTTCGAGACTCAGCATCACCTGCTGATCGCGCTGATCAGCCTGGCGATTGTCGGCGTGTTGCTGGCGTCTGCGTTGGGGTATTGGGTGGCGCGCATTGGCCTCAAGCCGTTGATCAAGTTGTCCCAGGAAGCCCAGCGCCTGGCGCCGCCGCTGCGTTCCGGACGCTTGCGCTTATCGTCGTTGCCGCCGGAGTTGAATCAGTTCGTCAATTCGTTCAACTCCACGCTGGAGCGGGTTGAACAAGCCTATTCACGGCTGGAATCGTTCAACGCCGACGTCGCCCATGAATTGCGCTCGCCGCTGACCAACCTGATCGGACAGACCCAGGTCGCGCTGACACGCGGGCGCTCGGCCGAACACTATTTTGAAGTGTTGCAATCCAACCTCGAAGAACTGGAGCGACTGCGCTCAATCATCAACGACATGCTGTTCCTCGCCAGCGCGGATCAGGGCAGCAAGGCCACCAAGCTGACGTCCACTTCCCTCGCCGAAGAAGTGGCAACGACGCTGGAGTACCTGGATTTCATTCTTGAAGATGCGCAGGTTCAGGTGCAGGTCAGCGGTGATGCGCAGGTGCGGATCGAGATTGCGCATCTGCGCCGGGCGTTGATCAATTTGCTGAGCAATGCGGTGCAGCACACCGGGCCCGGGCAGGTGATTCAAGTACGGATCGAGGTCGAGGAGCATCAAGTGAGCATTGGTGTCGCCAACCCTGGATCGCCGATTGCCAGCGAGCATTTACCGCGGTTGTTTGAGCGGTTTTACCGGGTGGATGCCTCGCGCAGCAACAGCGGAAATAACCATGGCTTGGGACTGGCGATCGTCAAGGCGATTGCGCTGATGCATGGCGGCGATGTGTTTGTGCGCAGCGATCACGGCATGAATACCTTCGGCATTCACCTTCCCGTTTAGCCCGCCCAATTCCCTGTGGCGAGGGGGCTTGCCCCCGTTCCAGTGCGCAGCACTGGCGCTTTTTCACACACGCTACAAGAAGGGGTTGCTTCGCAGCCCAACGGGGCGGTGCGGCGTTCCGACAAGCCCCCTCGCCACAGCAAGCCCTCGCACAAAAAACCGTCCACTTACCAAGAGTACTGTTGCTTCTGGCGCAACAGTCCTTTCTTCGATGGGCTCTGTTTCCCAGCGGCCAAGATCCTTATCTTTGCCCGCACCAAACAGCACTTGCCAAGCAAGAAGGTCTAATAGATGTCCAACATTACGGGTATTGCCAGCGCTTTCGTTTTGTCCTCATTGTTTCTGTCTCCGTTCGCAATCGCGGAAGAGTCGCAGACGTTCGTCGCGCAAAATGCCGCACGCGCCGCCGCCTACGATCAGAGCGAAATGACGGCCAAGGCTCAAGACGCCGCGCAAACCCCACAAGCGTCCACTTCTGCCACCCAGCAACGGGTTGAGAAAGACAGCTGACTCATCGAACACCTGTTTCCCTCGACGCTTTTCATCGGCTCTTCCCTTTGAAAAGTTGTCTTCAAAGCCGCTGCTATCAGCGGCTTTTTTTCGTTGGGGCTAACGCAAGTGCGTTCACGTTCAATGTCTTCTAAGCTTGAATAAGTAAAGGCCAGCGTGTTTTGCTGGCCTTTTTTATGCTCTCCAAGCAGACAACCGCCCCATGCCCGTGAGCCACCCTCAACACCTTTCAGGCAAGACCGGTCGACCCGAGCTCATGGTGATGCTTGGCAGCTTGCTGACGGTAATCGCGATTCTGAGCATCGTTGCCTACCTGCTGATCCGTGAACACGCCAACGCCCAACAGGCGGCCACCCGCAGCGCGACCACTATTGCGCAGTTGATCGACGCTGACGTACTGCGCACCGTCGAGCTCTATGATTTGACCCTGCAAGGCCTGATTGCGGCCTCACAACGGGAGGACCTGAAACAGGTTTCACCACAGATTCGCCATCTGGTGCTGTTCGACCGTTCCACCACCGCGCGCTTCAAGGGCGACATTCTGTTGCTGAATAAGCAGGGCGAAGTGCTCGCCGACTCATCGCTGATCGAACCCAAACCCGGCAATTTTGCCGACCGCGACTATTTCCTCGCCCATGCGTTTAACAGCGACACCGGCATGTTCATCAGCCGGCCGTTCAAGCCTCGCTGCGACTGCGACGACAGCGAGGAATGGCGGATCAGCTTCAGCCGCCGCATCTCCTCGTCCACTGGCGAGTTTCTCGGCGTCGCCGTAGCGTCGATGCGTCTCGCGTACTTCGAACAGTTGTTCAACAGCCTGGACATTGGCAACGGCAGCACCCTGAGCATCATCAATGACGACGGCATTCTGCTCGCGCAAAAGCCTCACCTGATCAACGACCCCATCGGCAAGAATTTCGCCAGTCGGCCCAACGTCATGCGCATCCTGCGGGAGGGCACGGGCAGCTTCGACAGCGTGTCGAGCGTCGATCATGAACAGCGCTTGTACACCTTTTCCAGGGTCGGCAACTTACCGTTGACGGTCATCGTCGCGCTCTCCGGCAACGAGGTGTTCGCCACCTGGAAGCGCACTGCGTTGGTGATCAGCGGTGCGACCGGTGTGTTGTGTATCGGGCTGCTCTGGCTGACCTGGTTGCTGTGCCGCGAACTTCGCCTGCGCCATCACGCCGAACAGGAACTGGCGCTGTTGGCCGCCACAGATGCCTTGACGGGTGTTGCCAACCGGCGAACCCTGGACCAAACGCTGCGCCATGAGTGGTTTCGTGCCCAACGCTCCGGCAAACCGCTGTCGCTGCTGATGGTCGACGCCGACCACTTCAAGGCGTTCAACGATCGCCATGGCCATCAGGGTGGCGACGATGCGTTGCGGGCGGTGGCCAAGGTGATCTGCGCCAATGTACGGCGTCCCGGGGACTTGGTGGCACGGTACGGCGGAGAGGAGTTTTCGGTGATCCTGGCGGAAACGGACAATGCGGGGGCCCGGCAGATTGCCGAGAAAATCCGCGTGGCGGTAGAGCAGATGCCGTTTGTGGCGGGCGCTGAAACACCGATTACTGTCAGTATCGGGATCAGTACCTGGACGACGGAAAAGGAAATCAGTCTGGAGCAGTTGCTGTTTGCGGCGGACAAGGCGCTGTATCAGGCCAAGGAAGGCGGGCGCAATCGGGTGGTGGCTACGCAGTGAGAACGTGGGAACGATCAGCCATAAAAAAAGGCCACCCGAAGGCAGCCTTTAAAAACTAGAGAGGTTTTTTGCTTACACGGCCGCGACGGGACGCATGTAAGAGATCGGTGCAGTGCTGGCGTCTTCGAAAGTCACGACTTCCCAAGCATCTGTCTGCTCAATCAACTTGCGCAGCAGCTGGTTGTTCAATGCATGTCCGGACTTGAAGCCCTTGAACTCACCAATCAGGCTATTGCCCAGCAGGTAGAGGTCACCAATTGCATCGAGGATTTTGTGCTTCACGAATTCGTCTTCATAGCGAAGGCCGTCTTCGTTCAGTACACCATCCGCGTCGACCACAATAGCGTTTTCAACACTGCCGCCGAGTGCGAGGTTGTGCTTGCGCAGGTACTCGATGTCACTCATGAAACCAAAGGTACGGGCGCGGCTGACTTCTTTTACGAACGAAGTGCTGGAAAAATCCACGCTTGCACTTTGTGTGCGGTCACGGAAAACCGGGTGATCGAAATCGATCTCGAAACTCACCTTGAAACCTTCGAAAGGGACGAAAGTGGCGCGCTTGTCGCCGTCTTCCACTGTCACTTCCCGCAGGATCCGGATGAATTTCTTGGCTGCGTCCTGTTCTTCCAGGCCGGCCGATTGAATCAGGAATACGAAAGGTCCAGCGCTACCATCCATGATCGGTACTTCGGACGCGGAGAGCTCGACGTAGGCGTTATCGATGCCCAGGCCAGCCATGGCCGAGAGCAAGTGCTCCACCGTGTCCACTTTGACGTCACCGTTAACCAATGTGGTCGACATAGTGGTTTCGCCAACGTTTTCTGCGCGAGCAGGAATCTGCACCACAGGATCGAGGTCAGCACGACAAAACACGATGCCGGTGTCGATAGGCGCGGGCTTGAGGGTCAGGTATACCTTCTCCCCGGAGTGCAGGCCTACACCTGTGGCACGGATAATATTTTTCAGTGTGCGTTGTTTAATCATGGCTTGGGCCGCTTCAGCGCAAATTGCGAACTGGTATCAACAAAGGCTGGCGATGATAGCAGACCAGACCTTTGCTGAACACCAATCAACTTCATAGCCCTGATACATTCCATCAATCAGCCTGACGACGCAAGAATGCCGGGATGTCCAGGTAGTCCAGATCATCTTGCGGATTCATCTTCGCGGCAGTCGCAGCACCGGCCTGAGCCTGGTTGCGCATGACGGTCGGACGGTCCAGGTCACGGTAGTTCACCGCTGGCTGATCCTGACGAGCGGGCGCCGATTGTTGCGGCTGGGAAGCCATCGAGGTGTGAACGGTGTTGTCGATGACCTTCACAGGCTTCTCGATTTTCGCGCCCAGACCGGTAGCAACCACCGTCACGTGCAACTCGTCGCGCATGTCCGGATCGATAACGGTACCGACCTTGACCATGGCGTGCTCGGAAGCGAAGGCTTCGATGATGCTACCCACGTCGGAGTACTCACCCAGGGACAGGTCAGGACCGGCGGTGATGTTCACCAGAATGCCGCGTGCACCTTGCAGGTTCACGTCTTCGAGCAACGGGTTGCGAATGGCCGCTTCGGTGGCCTCGCGTGCACGGTTCGGACCGCTGGCGCAGCCAGTGCCCATCATCGCCATGCCCATTTCGCTCATCACGGTACGGACGTCGGCGAAGTCGACGTTGATCATGCCCGGACGCTTGATGATGTCGGAGATACCGCGAACGGCACCGGCCAGTACATCGTCAGCCTTGGCGAATGCGGACAGCAGGCTTGCGTCCTTGCCAAGGATGGTCAGCAGCTTCTCGTTGGGGATGGTGATCAACGAGTCGACGCTTTCGGACAGCAGACGGATGCCTTCGTCGGCGATCTGCATGCGCTTGCGACCTTCGAACGGGAACGGACGAGTCACCACCGCAACGGTGAGGATCCCCATTTCCTTGGCCACTTCAGCAATGATTGGCGCCGCACCGGTACCGGTACCGCCGCCCATGCCGGTGGTGATAAACACCATGTTGGTGCCCTGCAGGACTTCGGCAATGCGCTCACGGTCTTCGAGAGCGGCCTGACGACCTACTTCAGGGTTGGCGCCGGCGCCCAGACCTTTGGTCACACCGGTACCCAGTTGCAGGATGGTACGCGCGCCGATGGATTTCAGCGCCTGGGCATCAGTGTTGGCGCAGATGAATTCAACGCCTTCAATGTTGCTCTTGACCATGTGGTTGACAGCGTTGCCGCCGCCTCCGCCAACACCGATAACTTTAATAACCGGGCTTGCGGGGATGTTGTCTACGAGTTCGAACATTTTCCCTCTCCTTTACATTCTCTAGTTTTTTCGCCTACTGCCTGTATCTACAACGGTGCTGCGATAAATCTTTAGAAGTTGCCTTGTACCCAGCTCTTGATGCGATCGAGCAAGGCGGCTTTCGGTTCTTCATTGCTGTAGCTGTCACGGCTGCTGATGCCCGAGAACGAAATCCCGTCGGACTGCTTTTGCAGGCCGTACATCAACAGGCCAACGCCGGTGGAATAAATCGGGTTGCGGACCACATCGTCCAGGCCCTTGACGCCATGCGGCACGCCCAGGCGGACCGGCATGTGGAAAATCTCTTCGGCCAGTTCGGTGGCGCCTTCCATTTTCGACGTACCGCCAGTCAGCACGATGCCGGCCGGGATCAGGTCTTCGTAGCCGCTGCGACGCAGTTCGGCCTGGATCAGCGTGAACAGCTCGTCGTAACGCGGCTCGACCACTTCGGCCAGGGCCTGACGGGACAGCTCGCGCGGCGGACGGTCGCCAACACTTGGGACCTTGATGGTTTCGCCGGCACCGGCCAGCTTGGCCAGGGCGCAGGCGTAGCGAATCTTGATTTCTTCGGCGTACTGGGTCGGGGTACGCAACGCCATGGCGATGTCGTTGGTCACCTGATCGCCCGCAATCGGGATCACCGCGGTGTGGCGTATGGCGCCTTCGGTGAAGATCGCGATGTCGGTGGTGCCACCGCCGATGTCCACCAGGCACACGCCCAGCTCTTTCTCGTCGTCGGTCAGCACAGAGTAGGCCGAGGCCAGTTGCTCAAGAATGATGTCGTCGATTTCCAGGCCGCAGCGACGCACGCATTTTTCAATGTTCTGTGCAGCGTTGACGGCGCAGGTAACCACGTGAACCTTGGCTTCCAGACGTACGCCAGACATGCCCAGTGGCTCACGAACGCCTTCCTGGTTATCGATCACGTAATCCTGTGGCAAGGTGTGCAGCACGCGCTGGTCAGCCGGGATCGCCACAGCCTGGGCAGCGTCGAGGACGCGCTCAAGGTCGGCCGCGCTGACTTCGCGATCACGAATCGCCACGATGCCGTGGGAGTTCAGGCTGCGGATGTGATTGCCGGCCACGCCGACAAACGCCGAGTGAATGCGGCAACCGGCCATCAGCTGCGCTTCTTCGATAGCGCGCTGGATCGACTGAACGGTGGACTCGATGTTCACCACCACGCCTTTCTTCAGGCCACGGGACGGATGAGTACCGATCCCGACGATTTCCAGCGTGCCGTCGTCCGAGACCTCGCCGACCAGCGCCACCACCTTGGAGGTGCCGATATCGAGACCGACGATCATTTTGCCGCTTTGCACGTTTGCCATGGGTCCTGCCTCTTCTTAATTCTTCGCGACAGCGGGTTGGGCTATCGTGGGCGCTACAGGTTCCCGCCAGCCAACAGCGAGGCCGTTGGCGTAGCGCAGATCGATGCGCGCAATGTTCGTAATCTGTTCTTTGAGCGTCTTGTCATAGATGGCAATGAAACGGCGCATCTTCTCCACCAGGTTGCCGCGCCCCAACAGCAGTTCGATCCCCGGACCGGCACTGCCGGCACCAGTGGTCAGGAACCAGCTGCCGCGTTCTCGCAACTCCAGGCGTGCAATCGAGAAGCCCAGCGGCCTGAGCATCTGGCTCAGCACCTGGTATTGCTGCATGACCTGCTGTTGAGCCCGTTGGGGGCCGAACAGCTGTGGCAAGTGTTCGTAGTTCGCCAGCTCACGCGGGGTGAATGCCTGGCCCTGGTTGTTCAACAGCGATTCATCGCCCCAACGGGCCACCGGCAGTTGTTCTTCCAGGCGGATCACCACTTGATCCGGCCACACCCGACGCACTTCGGCGTGGGCGATCCATGGCATCGTTTCAAGCTCGGTGCGCATGCTCTCCAGGTCGATGGTGAAGAAACTCGACGCCACGTACGGGGCGATCCGCTGCTGCACGGCTTGCTGGCTGATGTAACTCAAGTCGCCCTGCACGTTGATCTTGGTGATCGGGCGGTCGGCGTACGGCAGCAACCGTTGCGCCCCTTCGTAAGTGCCAAACCCCAGCGCAACCAACAGCACCGGCCAGAACAACGCTTTGAGAAAACCAAAATTGGCTTTCGGCAGGCGCATCGACATCGGCTCTTTCGCCACCATTCGGCTGGCACCCCGTGGCACCGGCTTGCGGCCGGGAGCTGGGGGTGGCTGATGTCTTAGCTGCGCGCCTTGCATGGTCTTACCCTCGCGGCTCGTTATTGCCGGCAATGCTGGCGGCTAAAATCGCCAGAACCAGTTGCTGGAAATCCAGACCGGCGGCACGGGCCGCCATCGGTACCAGGCTGTGATCTGTCATGCCCGGCGCGGTGTTCACTTCCAGGAACCAGAACTGCCCATCGGCGTCCTGCATCACGTCTGCCCTGCCCCAACCGGCGATACCCAGCGCCTCGCAGGCTTTCGCCGTGAGGTCCATGAGTTCCTTTTCCTTGGTACTGTCCAGCCCGCACGGAATGCGGTACTGGGTATCGTTGGCGATGTACTTGGCGTCGTAGTCGTAGAAGCTGTGCGTCGTGCCCAGGGCAATCGGAGGCAACACCTGGTCACGCAGGGTGGCGATGGTGAACTCCGGACCGTGAATCCATTGCTCGACCAACACTTGCGAATCGTAGGTACTGGCCGCTTTCCAGGCGTCGATCAACTCGGACGCAGAACTCACTTTGGCCATACCGATACTTGAACCTTCATGCGCCGGTTTGACGATCAAAGGGAAGCCCAGTTCCGTCGCTGCCGAAATACAATCGGCCTCGCTGCTCAAGACGGCGTGACGCGGCGTCGGAATACCCAGGCTGTGCCAGACCTGCTTGGTGCGCAGTTTGTCCATGGCCAGCGCGGAGGCAAGAATGCCGCTGCCGGTATACGGAATGCCCAGGCATTCGAGCAGGCCCTGCATGCTGCCGTCTTCACCGCCACGACCGTGGAGGATAACGAAGGCGCGGTCGATCTTTTCGTTGAGCAAACGCTGCAACAGGTCATCACCGACGTCGAGACCGAATGCGTCCACACCGGCACTTTGCAATGCCGCGAGAACCGCGTTACCGGACTTCAGCGAAACCTCACGCTCGGCACTCTTGCCGCCGAACAGCACGGCGACGCGGCCGAAATCCTTTGGCGCGACGGTGGAGACGAGGTTGGCGTAAGCAGCAGTCATTTCAACTTCCCCACGGCAGGCGCAGCAACGGCACCGGCGAACAACGGACTGTTCAACAGTTTTGGCGCCAGACCACCGATATCACCGGCGCCTTGGCACAGCAGGATGTCGCCGGCACGCAGCAACGGCTTGACCAGCGGCGCGAGGTCGACACCGCGCTCGATGTAGATCGGGTCCAACTGACCGCGCTGACGAATGCTGTTGCACAACTTGCGACTGTCAGCGCCCGGGATCGGCTCTTCGCCAGCCGGATACACTTCCATCAACAGCAAGACGTTGGCGTCGGCCAGGACATTGACGAAATCGTCGTACAGGTCGCGGGTGCGGCTGTAACGGTGCGGCTGGTAAACCATCACCAGACGGCGCTCCGGCCAGCCACCGCGTACGGCCTTGATCACCGCGGCGACTTCGGTCGGGTGGTGACCGTAGTCGTCGACCAGCATCACGTGGCCGTCTTCGACCGGCAGCTCGCCGTAGACCTGGAAGCGTCGACCAACGCCCTGGAACCCGGACAGGCCCTGAACGATGGCTTCATCGCTGACGCCCTCGTCAGAAGCGATGCAGATGGTCGCCAGCGCATTCAATACGTTGTGGTTGCCCGGCATGTTCACGGAAACATCCAGCGGCTCGCGCTCAGGGCGCAGCACGGTGAAGAAGGTCTGCATGCCTTGCTGACGCACATTGATCGCGCGCACGTCGCAGTCATCGCCGAAGCCGTAGGTAACGGTCGGGCGCTTGACCAGCGGAAGGATTTCACGCACCACCGGATCGTCCAGGCACACCACCGCCAGACCGTAGAACGGCAGGTTGTGGAGGAACTCGACGAAGGTTTTCTTCAGTTTGTTGAAGTCACCGTCGTAGGTCGCCATGTGGTCGGCGTCGATGTTGGTGACCACGGCCACCAGTGGCTGCAAGTGCAGGAAACTGGCGTCGCTTTCGTCGGCTTCGGCGATCAGGTAACGGCTGGTGCCGAGCTGGGCATTGGTGCCCGCTGCATTCAGTCGGCCACCGATGACGAACGTCGGGTCCAGGCCACCGGCCGCGAACACCGAGGCGATCAGGCTGGTGGTGGTGGTTTTACCGTGGGTACCGGCGACGGCGATGCCGTGGCGGTAGCGCATCAGCTCGGCCAGCATCTCGGCACGCGGTACCACCGGGATACGGCGCTCCAGCGCTGTCGCGACTTCCGGGTTGGAGGTATTGACGGCGCTCGACACCACCAGCACATCGGCAGCGGCAGCGTTTTCGGCGCGGTGGCCGATAAAGATCTGCGCGCCGAAAGATTCCAGGCGCTCGGTGACCGGCGAAGCCTTCAGGTCGGAACCGGACACGTCATAGCCCAGGTTCAACAACACTTCAGCAATCCCGCACATGCCCACACCGCCGATGCCGACGAAGTGGATTTTACGGATGCGGCGCATTTCCGGTTGCGGCATGGCTTTCTGATTCTCAACCATGGGCCACCTCCAGGCAGGTATCGACTACGTTACGGGTGGCATCGGGTTTGGCAAGGCGGCGGGCGGCCGTGGCCATATCGTTGAGTCGTTGTGGTTGCATCAGGACCTCTGTCAGGCGAGCGGCAAGATCCGCTGCGCCAGTCGTTCTTTGCGGCATCAGGAAGGCAGCGCCTTCACGGGCCAAATAATCGGCGTTGCGGGTCTGGTGATCGTCGATCGCGTGGGGCAAAGGCACCAGCATCGAGGGCAGACCGGCGGCGGCCAGCTCACTGATGGTCAACGCGCCTGCACGGCACACCACCAGGTCGGCCCAGCCATAGGCTTGGGCCATGTCTTTGATGAAAGGCTGCACTTGCGCCTCGACGCCAGCCGCGCGGTAGCGCTCTGCAGTCACTTCATCGTGGTTTTTACCGGCCTGATGAAACACTTCCGGACGCAGGTCAGGGGCGACTTGCGACAGGGCTTCAGGCAGCAATTTGTTCAACGGTTCTGCGCCCAGGCTTCCACCCAGGATCAGCAAACGCGCCTTGCGACCGGCCAGGGCTGGTCGTGCTGTTTCGAGGAACAGCTCGGGGCGCACCGGATTACCGGTGGTCCGACGGCTGTCCGACAGGGTAAAGGTGTCGGGGAACGCTTCACAGACTCGAGCGGCCAACGGCACCAGCAACCGATTGGCGGTACCGGCCACGGCGTTCTGTTCGTGAACGATCACTGGCACACCGGCCAGTTTGGCGGCAACGCCGCCAGGGCCGGTCACGTAACCACCGAAGCCGACCACGCACACTGGCCGCAGCTGACGAATGATCGCCCGCGCCTGCCAGACAGATTTGAGCAACATGAACGGCGCCTTGAGCAGGGACAATTTGCCCTTGCCGCGCAAGCCGCTGGCGTTGATCCGATGCAGTTCGATACCGGCCATCGGCACCAGGTCGTTCTCAATGCCGCGCGGCGTCCCGAGCCAATGCACGGTGTAACCACGGGCCTGGAATTCGCGAGCGCAAGCCAGTGCCGGGAACACGTGGCCCCCGGTGCCGCCCGCCATGATCAATACGTTAGCGCCCATGGGGTGGCTCCTCGGCGAAGTCACTCTCATGGAACTCCATCTCTTCACTGCCCAGGTGCGTTCGACTTTCCCACTCGATGCGCAGCAACAAGCCAAGACAGGCACCGCAAATCACCAACGAACTGCCGCCATAACTGAGGAACGGCAGGGTCAGGCCTTTGGTCGGCAGCAGGCCGACGTTCACGCCGATGTTGATCAGGAACTGACCAATCCACAGGAACGACAGACCGTAAGCAATGTAGGCAGCGAAGAACTGCTTGGCCTTCTCGGCCCAATAACCGATGTACATGCCACGAATACAGACAAAGACGAACAGCGCCACGGTGCACAACGAGCCCACGGCCCCCAGCTCTTCAGCCAGCACCGAGAACACGAAGTCAGTGTGGGCTTCCGGCAGGTAGAACTGTTTCTGCACGCTGTTGCCCAGGCCAACACCCAGCCATTCGCCGCGACCAAACGCGATCAATGCCTGAGACAATTGGTAACCGGCACCAAACTGGTCGGCCCATGGGTCGGCAAAGTTGGTCAGGCGCGCCATTCGATACGGCTGCACTTGAATCAACAACACCACCGCCGCGACGGCCAGGACCACCATCAAGGAAAACCGGAACAGCCCGACCCCGCCCAGGAACAGCATGGCCGCCGCCGCCCCCATCATCACGACGGTGGCACCGAAGTCCGGTTCCATCAACAACAGACCGGCCATTGGCAGCAGCACGATGAACGGCTTGAAGAAGCCCATCCAGCTTTCGCGCACTTCTTTCTGGCGACGCACCAGATAGCCGGCGAGGTAGATCACCACGAACACCTTGGCGATCTCGGAAGGCTGAACGTTGAAGAAACTGAAACCGATCCAGCGCATCGAACCGTTCACTTCACGGCCGATCCCGGGAATGATCACCATCACCAGCAGACCGAATGCCCCCAGCAGCATCAGCCAGCCCAGGCGTTGCCAGGTGGCGATCGGAATCATCATGGTGATGACGCAGGCACCCAGGCCAAGGACGATGTAGATAAGGTGGCGGATCATGTAATACAGGGCACTGCCCGATTGCACTGCGGCCACTTCGGTCGAGGCCGATGCAATCATGACCAGCCCCAGGCCGATCAAGGCCAGGCAACCGGCGAGCATCGGGAAGTCGAGGTCGACCCCGCGCCCGGTGATGATCGGCGACGGATAAGGCTTGATGATGTTTCTCAGGCTCATGCCAGTTCCTCCACGGCTTGGACGAACTGGTGACCACGGTCTTCGTAGTTCTTGAACATGTCGAAACTGGCGCAGGCCGGCGACAGCAGCACCACGTCACCGGGGTGGGCAGCCGCGCGGCATTGCTCCACGGCCTCAACCAGCGAACCGACGCGGATCAGCGGCACGGCATCGCCGAGGGCCTGGCCGATCTTGTCGGAGTCACGCCCCATCAGAATCACGGCGCGGCAATTGGCAGCCACCGGATCACGCAGGTCATTGAACTCGGCCCCCTTGCCGTCGCCACCGGCGATCAGCACGATCTTGCCGTCGATGTCCGCGCCCAAACCTTCGATGGCCGCCAGGGCCGCACCGACGTTGGTGGCTTTGGAGTCGTTGTAGTAGCCGACACCGTCCAGATCACGTACCCATTGGCAGCGATGCTCGAGACCGGCAAAGGTGCGCAGGGCCGTGAGCATGGCGTCGAATGGTAGACCGACCGCATGGCCCAGCGCCAAGGCTGCGAGGGCGTTGGACTGGTTATGGGCGCCACGAATTTTCAACTCGCGCACCGGCATCAGGTTCTGGAATTCGAAGGCCAGGAACTTCTCGCCGTCTTCTTCGCGAATACCGAAGGCCTTGAAATCAGGTTTGCTCAAACCGAAGGTCCAGCACGGCTGGCCCTCGCCCATCAACGGACGGCTCAGGGCGTCCTGACGGTTGACCACAAACTGTCTGGCACCACGGAAGATCCGGTGCTTGGCCAGGTGATAGGCCGGCAGACCGCTGTAACGGTCCATGTGGTCTTCGCTGACGTTAAGCACGGTCGCTACTTCGGCGTTCAGTTGATCGGTGGTTTCCAGCTGGAAGCTCGACAACTCCATGACGTACAGCTCGATGTCATCGCTGAGCAGGTCCAGTGCCGGCGTGCCGAGGTTGCCACCGACGGCCACACGCTTGCCCGCCGCAGCGGCCATGTCGCCAACCAGGGTGGTGACGGTGCTTTTCGCGTTGGAACCGCTGATGGCGACAATCGGCGCCTTAGCGTTACGCGCGAACAGTTCGATGTCACCGGACAACTTCACGCCACGGGCGGCGGCAGCCTGCAGGGCCGGGGTCGCCAGCGCCAGGCCGGGGCTCACGTAGAGCTCGTCGGCACGGCACAGGAACTCGACGTCCAGCTCGCCACAACGCACTTCCACGTGCGGATAGTCACGCTTGAGCGTGGCCAGTTCCGGTGGATTTTCCCGCGTATCGGCCACAGCAAACGACGTGCCCCGGTTCGCCAGGAAGCGAACCAGGGACATGCCGCTCTTGCCGAGGCCGACAACGATGCGGAAGTGGTCAGAAGCGATCAGAGACACGAGTTTCTACCTCAGCTTCAGGGTGGCAAGGCCGACCAGCACGAGAATCACGGTGATGATCCAGAAACGGACAATCACGCGTGGCTCAGGCCAGCCCTTGAGTTCAAAGTGGTGGTGAATCGGTGCCATGCGGAACACGCGGCGACCGGTCATCTTGAAAGAAGCCACCTGGATGACCACCGACAGGGTCTCCATCACGAACACGCCGCCCATGATGAACAGGACGATTTCCTGACGGACGATCACCGCGATGGTGCCCAGCGCCGCGCCGAGCGCCAGTGCGCCAACGTCGCCCATGAACACCTGGGCCGGATAGGTGTTGAACCAGAGGAACCCGAGGCCCGCACCAATCAGCGCGCCGCAGAACACGATCAGCTCACCCGCGCCCGGTACATAAGGAATCAGCAGGTATTCAGCGAATTTCACGTTACCCGACAGGTAGCAGAAGATCCCCAGGCCGCCACCGACCATCACGGTCGGCATGATTGCCAGGCCATCGAGACCGTCAGTCAGGTTGACCGCGTTGCTCGAGCCGACGATCACGAAGTAGGTCAGGACAATGAAGCCTGCGCCCAGCGGAATGCTGTAATCCTTGAGCATCGGCAGGATCAGGGTGGTTTCCACCGGGGTGGCGGCAGTCATATAAAGGAAGATCGCTGCGCCGAGACCGAACACCGACTGCCAGAAGTACTTCCAGCGACTCGGCAAGCCACGGGAGTTCTTCTCGATCACTTTGCGATAATCGTCGACCCAGCCGATCGCGCCGAACAGCAAAGTCACCAGCAGCACCGTCCAGACATAACGGTTGCTCAGATCAGCCCAGAGCAAGGTGCTGACGCCGATGGACGACAGGATCAGCGCGCCGCCCATGGTCGGCGTACCCGACTTGGACAAGTGCGACTGTGGACCGTCGTTGCGAACGGATTGGCCGATCTGACGGTTCTGCAGGGTGCGGATCATCCACGGGCCATAGCACAGCGACAAGACCAGCGCAGTCAGCACACCGAGAATCCCGCGCAGGGTCAGGTACTGGAAGACCGCGAAGCCTTTGTAGAACTGTTGCAGATACTCCGCTAGCAGCAGCAGCATTAATGTTTCTCCAGACTGGATCCGCACAAAGCGGCGACGATGTTTTCCATCGCAGCGCTGCGCGAGCCCTTGATCAAAATGGTGGTGTTGGTGTCTTGCTCGGCGCCCAGGGCCTTGATCAGTTCAGCCTGAGTGCTGAAGTGAAAGGCCTGCTCGCCAAAAGCGTTCACGGCGTGAACCATCATGGGTCCGACGGCGTAAAGCGCGGAAACCTTGCCGCGGGCGTACTCGCCCACTTCGCGGTGCCCCTGCTCTGCCCATTCGCCCAACTCGCCGATATCCCCGAGCACCAGAACGGTGCGACCGGAAAAGCCGGCGAGTATATCAACGGCAGCGCACATGGAGGTCGGGTTTGCGTTGTAGGTGTCATCAATCACGCGCATGCCGTTAGTGGCCAGTTGCGCGACGGTGCGGCCCTTGACCGGTTGCACGGCGGCCAGGCCGGTGGCGATGCCGAACAGCGACACGCCCAAGGCGTGAGCGGCAGCGGCAGCGGCCATGGCGTTGGCGACGTTATGCGTGCCAAGCAAGTTCAGTTGAACACGCTCCACACCGTCAGGCGTGTGCAGGTTGAACGCCGGGCAGCCGCGAGCGTCGCGGTCCAGGTCACTGGCGTAGAAGTCGGCGCTGAGGTTGCTCAGGGCAAACGTCAGCACTTTGCGACCGGCCGCGCGGGTCTTCCAGATTTGAAAAGCCTTGTCGTCGAGATTAAGAACGGCGATGCCATCGGCCTCGAGCCCTTCGATAATTTCGCCTTTGGCTTCAACGATTTTTTCCGGCCCGCCAAACTCGCCAACGTGAGCGGTGCCGGCATTGTTGAGGATGGCCACATGCGGTTTGGCCATGCCCACGGTGTAGGCGATTTCGCCCAGGCGCGAGGCACCGAGCTCGATCACGGCGGCGGTGTGTTCCGGCGCGAGTTCGAGCAAGGTCAGCGGCACGCCGAGGTCGTTGTTCAGGTTGCCACGGGTGGCCAACACCGGACCGCGCGTGCGCAGGATGCTGGCGAGCATTTCCTTGACCGTGGTCTTGCCGCTGGAACCGGTGACGGCCGCGACCGGATGGGTGAATGCCGCACGGTTCAGTGCGCCCAGTTGGCCGAGGGCCAGACGGGTGTCGTTGACCAGCAGTTGTGGCAACGCGCTGTCGGCGACTTCACGCTCGACCAATGCAGCCACGGCGCCTTTGCTGGCCACGTCGTTCAAGTAGTCATGACCGTCGAAACGCGGGCCGGTCAGGGCTATAAACAGTTGGCCGGGCTTGATCGCACGGCTATCGATGCTGACGCCATCGAACGTGGCATCGGCCACCCGCAGTTGGCCATTCAATGCGCCGGTCAGTTCGCTCAGTTTCAAGGCTTTAAGCATGAGCCACCTCCCAAGCGGTCAGGGCGTGACCGGCCTCGACCAGATCGGAGAAGTCGTGACGCTCGCCGTTGATTTCCTGATAGTCCTCGTGACCTTTACCCGCCAGGACAATCACGTCATCCGCCGAAGCACCCGCGATCAACTGGGCAATCGCCTGCCCACGACCTGCCACAAACGTCACTTTATCCACAGCCGTGAAGCCGGCGCGGATGTCGTCGAAGATCACAGACGGGTCTTCGGTACGTGGGTTGTCATCGGTGACCAGTACGCCGTCGGCCAGACGTTCGACCACTTCGGCCATCAGCGGACGCTTGCCGCGATCACGATCGCCGCCGCAGCCGAACAGGCACAGCAAGCGACCCTTGGCGTGTGGACGCAAGGCCATCAAGACTTTTTCCAGCGCATCCGGGGTGTGGGCGTAATCGACCACCACCAGCGGTTGAGTGCCGCCACCGAGGCGCTGCATGCGACCGGCCGGGCCTTCGAGCTTCGGCAGGACGTTAAGAATTTCGTCCAGCGCATAATCCAGCTCAAGCAACGCGCCGACTGCGGCCAGCACGTTGCTCAGGTTGAAGCGGCCGAGCAAGGCGCTGCGCAAATGGTGCTCGCCCTGCGGCGTCACCAATGTGGCGCGCACGCCTTCGTCGTCGAATTGCGCTTCACGGCAATACAGGTAGGCGCTGCTGTCTTCCAGGCTGTAGGTGATCAAGCGCGACTCACGTTTTTCGGCGGCCAGTTGCCGGCCGAAATCGTCATCGAGGTTCACCACCCGGCACTTCAAATCGTTCCAGGCGAACAGCTTGGCCTTGGCTTCGCCGTAGGCCTGCATGGTGCCGTGGTAATCAAGGTGATCGCGGGACAGGTTGGTCATCACCGCCACGTCAAACGCCAGCGCGGTGACGCGCCCCTGATCCAGACCGTGAGACGAGACTTCCATGGCGACCGCTTTCGCGCCGGCCTTTTTCAGGTCGGCCAGGGTCGCTTGCACGGCAATCGGATTCGGTGTGGTGTGCAGGCCACTTTCCAGCGCGCCGTAGAAACCGGAGCCCAATGTGCCGACGATGCCACAGTGCTGACCCAGCAGATCAAGCGCCTGGGCCACCAATTGGGTCACGCTGGTTTTGCCGTTGGTGCCGGTCACGCCCACCAGATTCAAGTGACGGCTCGGGTCGCCATAAAAACGCCCGGCGATGTCCGACAGCTGCGCGGCCAGGCCTTTGACCGGAATCATCGGCACGTCGGTGATCGGCAATACGGTCGAGCCCTCGACTTCATACGCCACGGCGGCAGCGCCGCGTTGCAGCGCGTCGGCGATGTGCGCACGACCGTCGTAGCGACCGCCAGGCACAGCGAGAAACAAGTCGCCAGCGCGCACGTTGCGGCTGTCGAGTGCCAATTCGCGGATCAACAGATCACGGCCGGCGTGGGCGAAAATTTTATTCAGACTTAGAGACATCAGCCGCGCCCTCCATTGGCTTTCAGCGGAACAACGGGGGTGGCATTCGCGGTTTGCGTCGGCGGCAGGTTGTCCGGCGTGATGTTCATCAGGCGCAGCGTCCCGGACATCACTTTGCTGAACACTGGCGCCGAGACCAGACCACCGAAGTAACCGGCCTTGGTCGGTTCGTCGATCACCACGACGATTGCGTAACGCGGATCGCTCATCGGGCCGAAGCCGGCGAACAGCGAGCGGTAGGAGTTCTCGGCGTAGCCCTTGGTACCCACCGACGTTTTACGTGCAGTACCCGACTTGCCGGCGACGTGGTACGCCGGCACCTGCGCACGGAACACGCCGCGCGGGGCTTCGATCACCTGGGTCAGCATGCCTTGCATGGTCTTTGCGACGGCTTCCGGCAGCACTTGCGTGGTCTGCGGCGGCGTGTCGGTTTTGATCAGGGTCAGCGGTGCGAGGCGACCGTTGTTGGCCAGCGCCGAGAAGGCGTGAACCAGCTGGATAGCCGTCACGGAAATACCGTAGCCGTAGGACAGCGTGGCGGTTTCAGCCTTGCGCCATTCGCGGTAGTTCGGCAGGTTGCCGACACGCTCGCCAGGGAAGCCGAGGCCGGTGTCCTGGCCGAGGCCGACTTTTTGCGCCAGACGGAAAATCGTTTCGCCGCCGATATCGAACGCAACCTTACTCATGCCGACGTTACTGGAGTTGATCAGAATCCCGGTCAGGTCGAGCACCGGGCCTTCGGTCTTGGATACGTCTTTAATGGTGTATTTGCCGATCTGCAAGGAGCCCGGGTACACCTCGACGGTATCGCTCGGTTTCCAGCGACCGGTTTCGATCGCGGCACTCATCGAGATCGCTTTCATGGTCGAACCCGGTTCGAACACGTCGATCATCGCGCGGTTACGCATCATCGCCGGTTGCAGGTTGCGACGGTTGTTCGGGTTGTAGGTCGGCTGGTTGACCATCGCGAGGATCTCGCCGGTCTTCACGTCCATGATCACCAGGCTGCCAGCCTTGGCGCCGTTCTCGATGATCGCGTTACGCAGTTCGCGGTTGGCCAGGTATTGCAGGCGCAGGTCAATGGACAACGCCAAGGGCTTGCCGGCCTTGGCGTTTTTGGTGACCTGGACATCTTTGATCAGCCTTCCGCGCCGATCCTTGATGACCTGACGCTTGCCGGCGACCCCGGCGAGCCATTCGTCATAAGCCAGTTCGACCCCTTCACGACCGTGGTCATCGATGTCGGTAAATCCGACCATGTGCGCGGTCACTTCACCGGCCGGGTAGAAGCGCCGGAACTCTTCAATGCCGTAGACGCCGGGTACTTTCAGGTCGAGCACTGACTGGCCTTGCTCAGGGGTCAGCCCGCGCACCAGATAGATGAATTCTTTGTTGGCCTGGGCTTCGAGACGCTCAGCCAGGGCTTTCGGGTCCTGACCCAGCGACGCCGCAAGTGCCGGCCATTTTTCCTTGGCCGTTTGCATTTCCTTGGCGTTGGCCCACAGCGTGGTGACCGGCGTACTCACGGCCAGCGGCTCGCCGTTTCGGTCGGTGATCAGACCACGGTGGGCGGGAATAGGAATATGACGAACACTGCGCGCATCGCCCTGACCTTTAAGGAACGCACGGTCGATGACTTGCAGGTCGATGATGCGCCAGGAGATCGCCGCAACCATGATGCCGAGAAGCCCCAGCACCACGCGGAAACGCCATGGGAACATTGCCCCTTCGAGTTTCATCATGGCGTCACCATCTGCACTTCAGCGGCGCCGGGAATGCGCATCTTCAGTTGTTCGGTGGCCAGCACTTCGATACGGCTGTGGGCGGTCCAGGTGCTCTGTTCGAGAATCAGGCGGCCCCACTCGGCCTGCGCCTTGTCACGCACGCTCAATTCGTTGTACAGCGAGTTCAAAAGCTGACGGTTCCAGTGAGCGCTGTACGACACGCCGATCGCCGAAACGAGCACGGCCAGAAACAGCAGCAGCATGAAAAAGCTTCCGCCGGGCAGGGGCTTGGCGAAAAGCTTGCTCACCGCAGCTTCTCCGCGACGCGCATGACGGCGCTGCGGGAACGTGGGTTGGCTTTGAGTTCGGCCTCGGAGGCGGACTGCGCTTTGCCATGGATCTTGATGATCGGTTCGAAGGCGACATGACGTACCGGCAGATTGCGCGGCAAGTTGTCGGCTTCACCTTTAACCAGTTTGCGCATGAACAGCTTGACGATGCGATCTTCCAGCGAGTGGAAGCTGATGACGACCAGGCGACCGCCGACTTCCAGGCATTCCAGAGCCGCTTCGAGGCCGGCTTCCAGATCGCCCAATTCGTTATTGACGTGAATGCGCAGGCCCTGGAATGCACGGGTCGCCGGGTTCTTGCCCTTTTCCCACGCCGGGTTGGCGACTTTCAGGACTTCGGCCAGATCAGCGGTTCGCTCGAACGGCTTGATGTCGCGGCGCTCTACCACGGCACGGGCCATACGCCCGGAGAAACGTTCTTCGCCGTACTCTTTGAACACACGAGCGATTTCTTCCACCGGCGCGGTGTTGACGAACTCCGCGGCGCTGATCCCGCGGGACGGGTCCATGCGCATGTCCAGCGGGCCGTCATTGAGGAAACTGAAGCCGCGCTCAGGGTCATCGAGCTGCGGCGAAGACACGCCGAGGTCGAGCAAAACGCCGCTGACCTTGCCGGCCAGACCGCGATCGGCGACTTCTGAACCGAGCTCGGCAAAGCTGCGCTGCACAACGACAAAGCGGCCGTCTTCGGCCGCTAGCGTCTGCCCGGTGGCAATTGCTTGAGGATCCTTGTCAAATCCAAGCAACCGGCCATCAGGCCCCAGCTGACTCAAGATCAGCCGGCTGTGACCGCCGCGCCCGAACGTACCGTCCAGATAGCAGCCATCAGGACGTACGGCAAGAGCCTCGACGGCTTCGTCAAGCAGTACGGTGATGTGGTTAAAGCCGCTATCAATAGTCACAGGATCAAATCACGCAGTTCGTCAGGCATGGCGCCCGGTTGTTGAATAGCAGCCAGGTCAGCGGCAGAAACCGCATCCCAGGCATCCTCGTCCCATAATTGGAACTTGTTAAGTTGGCCTACCAACATCGCGCGTTTATCCAACTTGGCATATTCACGAAGACGCGGTGGAACCAGAAAACGACCACTGCCATCGAGCTCGAGGTCGACGGCATTACCAATCAGTAAACGTTGCAGGCGGCGGTTCTCTTCGCGAAGAGAAGGCAGTGCGCGCAGTTTGGTTTCAATAATTTCCCACTCATCGAGGGGGTAAACACACAAACATGGATCAACGGCGTCGATTGTGACGATTAACTGACCGGAACTACGCGAAACGAGCTCGTCACGGTACCGGCTCGGCATGGCGAGACGGCCCTTTGCATCGAGACTGATAGCGTTAGCTCCGCGAAACACGTCAGCGGTTCTCCAAATTTTAGCGTTTTACGTTAAAAAAACCCACTTCATGCCACTTTCCGCCACTTGCGCACACTATAGGAATGCGGCCACCGCACCGTCAAGGCGCGGATTAAAGGAAAACCCTTACAGAACTGAGATTTAGGAGCGTAGAAGGAGGTGTTACGGGAAACTGACGTGTCATTCGACTCAATAACCTGAATCAGCACGGAGGGCTGCGTTCGGAAGTTAAAGTAGTTTGTTAAGAGTAAGATTTTTTTGGTATTACGAAAGTGCTTCTGCTGATGATTCTGAACGGAGGGGAATTGCCATTACTGGCGCCCTGTTCAACGATTCAAACAGGGAGGGGAAAAAAGGTGGAGAGTCGATCTGTAAGCCGGGTTCTGTCTTGAACAGTCATTCGTCTACGATGGCCATCACTGGACATCTTTAGCAACCTACCCGGTCCCAGCGCGGGCCACGCCTTGGGACCCTATTTGGTCTTGCTCCAAGTGGGGTTTACCTAGCCACGAACTGTTGCCAGACGTGCGGTGCGCTCTTACCGCACCTTTTCACCCTTACCGGCGCCGAAGCGCTTAGGCGGTTATTTTCTGTGGCACTTTCCGTAGGCTCACGCCTCCCAGGCATTACCTGGCACTTCGCCCTATGGAGCCCGGACTTTCCTCCCCCCCCTAATTTTCATAGAGGGCAGCGACTGTCCGATCGACTCTCCGCCGCGAAGGTTAACGGCAGAGCGGCGGAAGAACAAGCGCTAAACGCCTTTGGCCCCTCCTTCACGTCGGGTTTTACTCGCCCTTCTGCTTATCCAGAGCGACCTGATACAGCACATTCTTTCGTTCGCCGGTGATTTGCGCCGCCAACGCCGCTGCACGTTTGAGCGGCATTTCCTCTAGCAACAGGTTAAGGATGCGCATCGCTTCGCTGCTGACGGCGTCTTCGGTCTCGGGCGCAGCCCAGCCCGCCACCAGCACCACACACTCACCGCGCTGCTGATTGCTGTCCGACTCGACGAACGCGCGCAACTCGGCCAATGGCAGACCTTTAAGGGTCTCAAAGGTCTTAGTGATTTCCCGAGCCAACAGCGCCTGGCGCTCGCCACCGAACACCTGTTCCATATCTTGGAGGCATTCAAGGATGCGGTGCGGTGCTTCGTAGAAAATCAGCGTGCGCGGCTCTTCCTTTACCCGTTCGAGACGAGCACGGCGACCGACCGCCTTGGCCGGCAGAAAGCCCTCAAAAATGAACCGGTCAGATGGCAGGCCCGCCGCCGACAACGCCGCGATCAATGCACAGGCACCCGGCACCGGCACCACATTAATCCCCGCAGCACGAGCCTGACGCACCAGGTGATAACCGGGATCGGAAATCAACGGCGTGCCGGCATCGGAGATCAGCGCCACGTCGTCACCGGCCAGCAGACGGGTGATAAAACGGCTACCTTCATCCCGTTCGTTGTGTTCATGGCAGGCCGCCAACGGTGTCGGGATGCCGAAATGTTGCATCAAACGCTGGGAGTGGCGAGTGTCTTCGGCAGCAATCAACGCGACATCGCGCAGGATCTTCAGTGCACGCGCACTGATGTCGTCCAGGTTGCCGATGGGCGTCGCCACCACATAAAGCGAGCCGGCAGCGGAATTCAAAGCACCTGGAGCAGTCAAAGCGCACACCTCATGATCGGTAAAAGGCGACATTGTAGCGCGTAGCGGCGCTTGCGATACGCCTGGCCCTTGCCGGGTTTTTCCGCCAATTGTGCAGTGCTGCAACATTTACACGAGCTAAATTGATCGATTCACGCCAGTAACATCGCGCCCCGGCCAGTGCTTGGGTACAATTCCACGCTAATTTGATCGAGTATCAGGAACACTACATGATCGCTTGCCTGCGGCTGTTCACTGCCCTCTGCCTCGCTGCCTTGCTGGCCGCTTGCGCCAGCTCGCCCTCCTCCAGCCTTGGCGAACTTCCACGGACCCCGGATGCCAGTATCGAGCAACTGCTCGAGCAGGCCAATCAAAGCAAGGATCCGGAAAAAGCCGCCCTGTTGCGCTTGAGCGCAGCAGACGCGGCCTATCAGCAAGGAAATGCCGGCCAGTCTGCGCAAATCCTGCAGCTGGTTCCGGTCGAACAACTCAAGCCAGGCCAACAGGTCTTCGCCAGTACGCTGGCGGCGGAACTGGCGATGGCGCGCAACCAGCCCAAAGCCGCACTGACCGCCTTGAGCCATCCTAGCCTGCAACGCCTGAGTGAATTGCCCGTCGAGCAACAGGTTCGCACCGGCACTGTTCACGCTCGCGCCCTTGAAGCGGATGGCCAGACGCTGGCCGCTGCACGGGAGCGTATTTTCATCGCGCCAATGCTGAACGGTGAAGCGGCCAGCAAAAACCACGAAGCGATCTGGACCCTGATCGCCTCACTGCCTACCGATCAGCTGCAACCCACCACCTCCGACGACCTCGGCGGCTGGATGGGCCTGGCACTGGCCGTGAAATCGGCCGGTACGCTGGAGCAACAGCAAGCCGCGATTGATAACTGGCGCGCGCAAAACCCTAAACACCCTGCCGCCGTTCATCTGCCGCAGGCATTGGCGAACCTCAAGGAGCTTGCCAGCCAGCCCTTGAGCAAGATTGCCCTGCTGCTGCCACAGGACGGCCCATTGGCCTCCGTCGGCAAAGCGCTGCGCGAAGGTTTCATGGCGGCTCACTACCAGGCACAACAAGCCGGGCAGAAGCCACCGGCCATCGAGTTTTATGACAGCTCCAAGCTGACGTCGATGGACGAGTTCTATCGAAAGGCCCAGGCCGATGGCGTGCAACTGGTGGTTGGTCCGCTGGAAAAGCCGCTGGTCAAACAGCTCAGCTCGCGTCCGCAATTGCCAATCACGACCCTGGCGCTGAACTACAGCGAAGGCGAACAAGGTCCGGCCCAACTGTTCCAGTTTGGCCTGGCGGCAGAAGACGAAGCCCGCGAAGTTTCTCGCCGCGCTCGCGCCGATGGCCTGCATCGCGCCGCGATCATGGTGCCGAAAGGCGAATGGGGCGATCGTGTACTCCGTGCCTTCAGCCAGGACTGGCAAGCTAACGGCGGCAGCATCGTTGCCACCGAACGCGTCGACCAACCGGTTCAACTGGCCCAGCAGATCGCTGACATGTTCCAGCTGCGCCAGAGCGAAGGCCGCGCAAAAAGCCTGCAAAGTACTTTAGGCTCGCAGGTCGCTGCCCAGCCTTCGCGTCGCCAGGACATCGAGTTCATCTTCCTGGCCGCCACTCCGCAACAGGCCCAACAGATCAAACCGACCCTGAACTTCCAGTACGCAGGCGATGTACCGGTTTACGCCACTTCCCACGTGTTCAGTGCCAGCGGTGACGTCAATCAGTATAACGACATGAACGGCATTCGCTTCTGCGAAACCCCATGGCTGCTGGACGCCAATGACCCACTGCGCAAACAGGTCACGGCACAATGGCCACAAGCCGCCAGCAGTCTAGGCCGTTTGTACGCCATGGGTGTCGATGCCTACCAACTGGCGCCACGCCTTGGACAGCTCAAGGCCTTGCCGGACAGCCGTCTCTCGGGCCAATCGGGCAGCCTGGGCATGACTCAGAACCAACGCGTCGTGCGCCAATTGCCGTGGGCCCAGTTCGTCAACGGGCAGGTTCAACGCCTGCCGGACACCCCGAACTGATGCCTGACAGGTCACGCCAGCAAAGCGGTCAAGATGCCGAGCGCCATGCGCTCGAGCATCTTCAACAACACGGTCTGCGCCTGCTGGCGCAGAACTGGCTGTGTAAACGCGGCGAGCTTGATCTGGTCATGCTAGATGGCGATACAGTAGTATTCGTTGAAGTCCGCTACAGAAAAAACACCCAATGGGGTGGCGCGCTCGACAGCATCGATGAGCGCAAACGGCAAAAACTGATTTTCGCCGCGCAGTATTTTCTTCAGCGCGAGTCGCGTTGGGCCAATTCCCCTTGCCGCTTCGACGTGGTTGCCATCGACAGCAACCTTGATCAGTTGAACTGGATTCAGAATGCCTTCGACAGCTGATCGCTTGCGCCCCGAACCGGACACCTACACCCAACACTTTTGCTCTTTGCTTTGCGGGCTGCACATTCATGTGCCGAGTAGCCGCGCTAATTAAGGTCACACAGATGGACATGCAATCCCGAATTCGCCAGCTTTTTCAGGCCAGTATCGACACCAAGCAAATGGCGATGGACGTACTTGCACCGCACATCGAGCAAGCCAGCCAAGTGATGGTCAACGCCCTGCTCAATGAGGGCAAAATGCTTTCCTGCGGCAATGGCGGTTCCGCCGGCGATGCCCAGCACTTTTCGTCGGAGCTGCTCAACCGCTTCGAGCGTGAACGCCCGAGTCTGCCAGCCATCGCGCTGACCACCGACAGCTCGACCATCACCTCGATTGCCAACGACTACAGCTACAACGAAATTTTCTCCAAACAGATCCGCGCCCTTGGCCAGCCCGGCGACGTATTGCTGGCGATTTCCACCAGCGGCAACTCGGCAAACATAATTCAGGCGATCCAGGCCGCACATGATCGCGAAATGATTGTCGTAGCATTGACCGGTCGCGATGGCGGCGGCATGGCGTCACTGCTTTTGCCCGAAGACGTCGAGATTCGCGTACCGGCCAATGTCACCGCACGTATTCAGGAAGTCCACCTGCTGGCGATCCATTGCCTTTGCGATCTGATCGACAGCCAACTGTTCGGGAGTGAAGAATGACCTCTAATCGCCTAGGCCTGATGGCCTTGACCCTGTGCCTGATCGGCATCAGCGGCTGCACCTCGGTGGTTAACGCCAGCCGCGAAGCGCCGATTGAAGATGACCGTGGCACGCGAACCTTCGGCAGCAAGATCGACGACTCCCTGATCGATACCAAAGTCGGCGTGAACGTGGCCAAGGCCGACCCGGCCCTGGACAACGATTCGCACATTGTCGTCACCAGCTTCAACGGTGTGGTGCTGCTCGCCGGGCAGACGCCTCGCGAAGACCTCAAGGCCAAGGCCGAGCAGGCCGCTGCCGCTGTGCAACGGGTCAAAACCGTCCACAACGAATTGCAGATCCTGCCGCCCTCCTCGCTGCTGGCACGCCAGAACGACGCCTGGCTGACCACCAAGATCAAGACCCAGATGCTCGCAGACGCCAACATCCCCGGCTCGCGCATCAAGGTGGTGACCGAAAACGGCATCGTCTACTTGCTGGGTCTGCTGACCAAGCAGGAAGCCACACAGGCGACCAACCTGGTGCAGGGCGTTTCCGGTGTGCAGAAGATTGTGAAGTTGTTTGAGTACATTGACTGATACTGCATGAGCACTACTTGCGGTGGTGGCCTTGAGGCCGCCATCGCTAGCAGGCTCACTCCTGAAGTAATAAAAAAGGCGATCCTCTCGGATCGCCTTTTTTATTACTTCACCACTTTCAAACTGGGTCGACCGCTGGGACGCGGCGGCTCGCTGTCGGGTGGCGGAATATCATCATCCGGCTCGATCTCTTCCTCGTCGTCCATAGGCGACTCAAGATCGAACACCATGCCTTGGCCGTTCTCCCGGGCATAAATACCCAGGATCGAGGCGATAGGCACGTACAGGGTGTGTGGCACACCGCCGAAGCGCCCTTCGAAGCTGACCGCCTCGTTGTCCATGTGCAGGTGACGCACGGCTTGTGGCGATACGTTCAATACGATTTGACCGTCACTGGCAAAGCCCTGAGGCACCTGCACCGACGGGTATTCCGAATTGACCAGCATGTGCGGGGTGCAATCGTTGTCCACAATCCACTCGTAGAGCGCGCGGACCAGATAAGGTCGACTGGAGTTCATAGCGGCTCCTTAAGCCTTAGCGCATATCGCGTTCGACACCAGACAGACTTGCCTGGAAAGCCTCACGCGCAAACGAGCGCTCCATATAATCAAGCAGCGGCTTGGCCGGCCGCGGCAGTTCAATACCCAAAATCGGCAAGCGCCAGAGTATTGGCAATAGGCAGCAGTCCACCAGACTTTGTTCCTCACTGAGGAAAAACGGCTTGTCGGCGAACAACGGCGACACGCCCGTCAGGCTCTCGCGCAACTCTTTACGAGCGACGACGCGGGCAGCTTCCTTGGTCTTCGAATCCAGAATCAGATCCACCAAGCCACACCAGTCGCGCTGAATACGATGAATCAGCAGGCGGCTGTTTGCACGCGCCACAGGATAAACCGGCAGCAAGGGCGGGTGCGGGTAACGCTCATCCAGATATTCCATCACCACGGTCGACTCCCACAATGCCAGGTCACGATCGACCAGGGTGGGCAGGCTTCCGTAAGGGTTCACCTCAATCAGTTTAGGCGGCTGGCGACCAGCTTCCACGTAAATGATCTCGGCGCTGACACCCTTCTCTGCAAGTACGATACGCACCCGGTGGGAATAGTGGTCGGCGGGGTCGGAGTAACAGGCCAACCGATTGGTCACGCCCATGGCGGTCCTCCTCGCTTGTTGAAATTATCGAAAGCGGAAAAGCGAGCGCGCCCAGAGGACGCCTCCCGTAACGCCTGGATCACCAGACTCGTTACACCTTCAGAGGCGCCCTTGGGCGCGCGCGATTAACAGCAACTGCTTGAATCTTTATCAGTGCACATCTTTCCAGTATTCGCGCTTGAGCAGATAAGCGAACACGAAGAAGAACGCCAGGTACAGCAAGACGTAAGTACCAATGCGCTGATGTTGCAACTTAACCGGGTTAGCCGAGTAAGCCAGGAAGGTTACCAGATTCTTGACCTTCTCATCGAACTGCTCTTCGGTCAGGGCACCCGTTTTCGGCACGATGGTCATTTGATCACAGGCTTCATGCGTCAAAGGCGTACCGGTCAGCGGGTCAAACTGCTTCTTGCCGTCTTCGACGATCTGAACCTGCTTGCAACCGATGATCTGACGACCTTGCAGGCCCGCCAGGACGTTAGGCATACCGACGTTCGGGAAAACCTTGTTGTTCACGCCCCATGGACGCGACGGATCTTCGTAGAACGACTTCAGATAGCCGTAAAGCCAGTCAGTACCGCGAACACGTGCCACCAGTGTCAGGTCGGGCGGCGCCGCGCCGAACCAGGCCTTGGCGTCTGCCGGCTGCATGCCGATGCTCATGTGGTCGCCAATCTTGGCGCCGGTGAACACCAGGTTCGAGAGCATCAGATCATGGGGAATGCCCAGGTCGTCGGCGACGCGCTCGTAGCGCTGGAACTTGGCGCTGTGGCAGCCCATGCAATAGTTCGCAAAGGTACGCGCGCCATCTTGCAAGGCCGCTTTGTCAGAAACGTCGATGTCGACCTTTTCCAGCTCAGGACCACCGTGTTCAGCCGCGAAGGACAGGACAGGCAAAGCAGCAAGAATCAGTGCAAAAAATAACTTTTTCATCAGCCAGTCACCCTTTCCGGAACCGGTTTGGTCTTCTCGAGCCTGGTGTAGAACGGCATCAGAATGAAGTAGGCGAAGTACAGGAAGGTGCAGACCTGCGACAGCAACGTCCGCTCTGGGGTCGGAGCCAATACGCCCAGCACGCCCAGAATCACGAACGAGATGCAGAACACCCACAGCCAGATCTTGCTCATCCAGCCCTTGTAGCGCATCGACTTGACGGGACTGCGGTCCAGCCACGGCAGGACGAACAGCACAGCGATGGCCGCGCCCATGGCAATAACGCCCAGGAGTTTGTCCGGAACCGCCCGCAGAATCGCGTAGAACGGAGTGAAGTACCAGACCGGAGCGATGTGCTCTGGGGTCTTGAAGGCGTTCGCCACTTCAAAGTTCGGTTTCTCCAGGAAGTAACCGCCCATTTCCGGGAAGAAGAACACGATCGAGCAGAAGATGAACAGGAACACCACCACGCCGACGATATCTTTCACGGTGTAGTACGGGTGGAAGGCAATGCCGTCCAGCGGTACGCCGTTTTCGTCTTTGTATTTCTTGATGTCGAGGCCATCCGGGTTGTTCGAACCGACTTCGTGCAACGCCAGAACGTGCAGCACCACCAGACCGAGAATCACGATCGGCAGGGCAACAACGTGCAGAGCGAAGAAGCGGTTCAGGGTGATACCGGAAATCAGGTAGTCACCACGGATCCACTGGGTCAGGTCGTTGCCAATTACCGGGATCGCACCGAACAGCGAGATGATCACCTGGGCACCCCAGTAGGACATCTGGCCCCACGGCAGCAGGTAACCCATGAAGGCTTCAGCCATCAGCGCCAGGTAGATCAGCATGCCGAAAACCCACACCAGCTCACGCGGCTTCTGGTACGAACCGTAGAGCAAGCCACGGAACATGTGCAGATAGACCACGATGAAGAACGCCGAAGCGCCAGTGGAGTGCAGCAGACGCAGGATCGAGCCGTACTCGACGTCGCGCATGATGTATTCGACGGAAGCAAACGCCTCTTCTGCCGACGGGGTGTAGCTCATGGTCAGCCAGACACCGGTGACGATCTGGTTAACCAGAACGAGCAGCGCCAGGGAACCAAAGAAATAGAAGAAGTTGAAGTTCTTCGGGGCGTAATACTTGCTGAGATGGTCTTCCCACATTTTGGTCGCGGGAAAGCGCGCATCAACCCAATCCATGAACTTGCTCATCACGCTTTCTCCGTATCGACGCCGATGACAATAATCTCATCGGTCTCATAGGAATGCGGGGGAACTGGCAGGTTCAAAGGCGCAGGTTGCGACTTGTAGACGCGACCAGCCAGATCGTAATGGGAACCGTGGCACGGGCAGAAATAGCCACCCACCCATTTCGGACCAAGATCCACAGGTGCCACTTCCGGACGGAAAGTAGGCGAACAACCCAAGTGCGTGCAAATGCCGATCAGTAGCAGAATTTCTGGCTTGATCGAACGCGTTTCCGGATTGACATAGGCCGGTTGCGTCGATTGCTTGGAATCAGGATCGGCGAGCTGGTCTTCGATCTTTTTCAGATTCGTCAGGATTTCCGGAGTACGGCGGACAATGAATACCGGCTGGCCGCGCCACTCAGCAATCATCTGCTGACCTGGCTCGATTTTGCTGACATTCACTTTCACCGGTGCACCTGCGGCTTTCGCCTTGGCACTGGGAAACCATGACCCCACGAACGGGACCGCAGCCCCCACCGCTCCTGCAGCACCCACCACGGATGTGGCTGCTACCAAGAAGCGACGCCGGCCTGTATTCACGCCGTCATTGCTCATTCAGTCCTCTCCCATCAGCTTTTGTGGCCTGTTAAATCAGGCATCTACTAAGTAAATCTATGTACTTATAAAAATTTTGCCGAATGGTAATGAAAAGCCCCAATTCTGACAAGGTAATTACCCAAGGGCTCCACTGCCAAGCCTTGCAGTATAGGGGCTCTACGGCTGTGGCAAGTTGTCACAGCGCAATTCTTTGATAAATCGCGCGCATAAAAAAACGCCCAGCTCCGTGAGGAGGCTGGGCGCTCTTTTTGAACGTGAAAGCGAATTAACGCTTCGAGTACTGCGGACGCTTACGCGCTTTACGCAGACCGACTTTCTTACGTTCAACTTCACGAGCATCGCGAGTTACGAAGCCAGCTTTGCGCAGAGCGCCACGCAGGGTTTCGTCGTACTGCATCAGTGCGCGAGTGATACCGTGGCGGATTGCGCCAGCTTGACCACTTACACCACCGCCGATCACGGTGACGTAGATGTCGAACTTCTCGACAGTCTCAGTCAATTCCAGCGGCTGACGAACTACCATGCGGGCAGTTTCGCGGCCGAAGAAATTATCCAGCGAACGGTTGTTGATGGAGATGTTACCAGTGCCCGGACGCAGGAAAACGCGTGCGGTTGCGGTCTTGCGACGGCCAGTGCCGTAATTTTGAGTCGCCGACATAATGAACTATTCCGTTAAAACTTCAGTTCTTGGGGCTGCTGAGCAGTATGAGGGTGTACAGCGCCCGCATAGACTTTCAGCTTACGATACATGTCGCGACCCAGCGGGTTCTTAGGCAGCATGCCTTTGACCGCGGTCTCGATCACGCGCTCAGGGGCTTTAGCGATCAGCTTTTCGAAGTTGATCGACTTGATGCCGCCCGGGAAACCGGAGTGGGAGTAGTAGATTTTGTCGGTGGTTTTAGCACCGGTTACACGAATCTGCTCGGCGTTGATAACGACGATGTAATCGCCGGTGTCAACGTGAGGAGTGTACTCAGCTTTATGCTTGCCACGCAGACGGCTCGCGATTTCGGTGGCCAGACGACCCAGGGTCTGACCTGCAGCGTCGACGACAAACCAGTCGCGCTGTACTGTTTCCGGTTTAGCAGTAAAAGTTTTCATTCTTTATAGCCTCAGGGGCCGCCCTGTAAATTAGACGGCGGATCTTACTGAATAGTGCGTACTTTGACAAGTCAAAGGCAGCCGGATACAGACGCTTTCGGGGGCTCGGGTCGGCGCGTCCGTTCAACGGCAAGATTCTTCGGCGGCGGCGCATCACTTCCACTGCAGAAAGAGGTGCGCAATTATGCAGATTGCGAAAAATAATTCAACCTGCTTTTATGATTGTTTTGCCCAAGGAGTACCTGATGGACTATCGCCAGCTAGGCAGAACCAATCTGAACGTGAGCGCCATCTGCCTCGGAACCATGACCTGGGGCGAGCAAAACAGCGAGGCTGAAGCCTTCGCGCAGATTGAACGGGCCAAAAGTGCCGGGATCAATTTCATCGACACTGCCGAAATGTACCCGGTGCCACCCAAGGCCGAAACCTACGCCACCACCGAGCGCTATATCGGCAATTACTTCAAAAGCCGCGGCGATCGCGCCGACTGGATCCTGGCCAGCAAGATCGCCGGCCCCGGCAACACCATCGACTATATCCGCGACAAAAATCTTCGCCACAACCGCCAGCACATCACCGAAGCCGTTGACGCCAGCCTCAAGCGCCTGCAAACCGACTACATCGACCTCTACCAACTGCACTGGCCGGAACGCAGCACCAACTTCTTCGGACAGCTGGGCTACAAGCACAAGAGCGAAGCCAACCTCACGCCGCTGGAAGACACTCTCCAAGCGCTGGACGAACAGGTAAAGGCCGGCAAGATCCGCCACATCGGCCTGTCCAATGAAACGCCATGGGGGACCATGCGCTTCCTCGCCCTGGCCGAAGCCCGTGGCTGGCCGCGTGCCGTGTCGATCCAGAACCCGTACAACCTGCTCAACCGCAGCTTCGAAGTCGGCCTGGCAGAAATTGCCATTCGCGAACAATGCGGCTTGCTCGCCTACTCACCGCTGGCGTTCGGTTTCCTCTCGGGCAAGTACGAAGGTGGCGCCCGCCCACCGAAAGGCCGCCTGAGCCTCTACAGCCGCTTCAGCCGCTATTTCAACCCACAGTCGGAAGCAGCGTGCAGCCGTTACGTGGCACTGGCGCGTGAACACGGCCTGGACCCGGCGCAGATGGCACTGGCATTCGTCACTCAGCAACCGTTCGTCACCAGCAACATCATCGGCGCGACGACGATGGAGCAGCTTGAAAGCAATTTAGCGAGCTTCGAGCTGAAGCTGTCGGATGAAGTGCTGGAAGGGATTGAGGCGATTCACAAGGATCACCCGAACCCGGCGCCTTGATCGCCTGATAAAAAGCCTTCGCGAGCAAGTCGAGTCACCGCAAATTACAGCGACCGCGCAATAATCTCCTTCATGATTTCATTGGTCCCCGCATAAATCCGCTGCACCCGCGCATCCGCCCACGCCCGGGCAATCGGGTATTCCCACATAAAGCCGTAACCGCCATGCAACTGCACGCACTCGTCGAGCACCTTGCATTGCAGGTCCGTGCCCCAATACTTCGCCATCGCCGCCGTCGGCACGTCCAGCTTGCCTTGCAGGTGCAACTCCAGACAGCGATCGACGAAGACCCGGCCAATCTGAATTTCGGTCGCCATCTCAGCCAGTTTGAAGCGCGTGTTCTGGAAGTCGGCAATCGCCTTGCCGAACGCCTTGCGCTCGCGGGTGTAATCCAGCGTCCATTGCAGCGCAGCTTCAGCCGACGCCAGCCCGCCGATAGCCACGGTGAGGCGCTCTTGCGGCAATTCCTGCATCAGGTAAGCGAAGCCCATTCCGGCCTGCCCCAACAGGTTTTCCTTGGGCACCCGAACGTCCTGAAAGAATAATTCCGACGTGTCCTGGGCCTTCATCCCGACCTTTTCCAGGCGTTTGCCCTTGTCGAAACCGGGGGTATCGGCTTCGACCAGAAACAGACTGGTACCCTTGGCGCCAGCCTTGGGATCGGTCTTGGCCACGACTATCACCAGGTCCGCCAGAAAGCCGTTGGTGATAAAGGTTTTCGAACCGTTGATGACGTACTCGTCACCGTCCAGCACTGCGGTGGTCTTCACCCCTTGCAGGTCGGAACCGGCCCCCGGCTCGGTCATGGCGATCGCCGTAACCATCTCGCCGGAAACCAGTTTCGGCAGGTACTTGTGCTTCAGCGCCTCACTGCCGTAATGCAGGATGTAAGGCGCCACAATGTCCGAATGCAGGGAGAAACCGATCCCGGTCAGCCCCAGCCGTCCGACCTCTTCGATCACCACCGCGCTGTACAAAAAGTCCGCCCCCAACCCGCCGTATTCCTCCGGCAGATGCGAACACAACATCCCCGCCTCCCCTGCCTTGTTCCAGAGTTTTCGGTCGATATAGCCTTGTTTTTCCCACTGCGCATGAAACGGCACAGCCTCTTTTTCGAGGAACGTTCGCACGCTGTCGCGGAAAAGTTCGTGCTCGGAGCTGAACAAGGTTCTGGGGATCATGCGGCACCTGTCGTTATTGTTAGAAGGTATGAACCTTCAGAGACTAAGCCTCACTACCGACACAGGACACTGGACACATCAGACAAAAAATAAGACGATCCAGCCGTTTGATGACCACTTTCCCTTATAAAAATAAAGTTGAATTATGTCTAAGCAAGCCTCCACGCTCCTGCGGCGCGTCAGCATCCTGGCGATCGACCGGGTTTTCGCTTCCACCCTCCTGCAAGCCAAAGATTTCTTTCATCTGGCCAGCCTGCGCTATGGAAAACAGCTCGGCCAGGGCCTGACACCAGCGTTTGAAACTCGGCTGGTCAGCCCCGACGGCAAGCCGGTTCACAGTTTCAGCGATGTGATCATTCCGGTGGATGGCGGCCTGGAGAATGCCGACATCATCATTCTCCCGGCCTTCTGGGACGATTTCGAGACACTCTGCAAACGCTATCCACAGGTCCTGCCCTGGCTGCGCGAGCAACATGCCCGCGGCGCGGTGTTATGCGGCGAAGCGACCGGAGTGTTCTGGCTCGCCGAGGCCGGCCTGCTCAATGGCAAGGAAGCGACCACTTACTGGCGATTCTTCAGTGCGTTCGCCGAGCGCTACCCGCAGGTTCAGCTCAATCAGGACAAGCACCTGACCGACGCCGACAACCTGTATTGCGCCGGCGGCACCACATCGGCCTGCGACCTCTACATCTACTTGATCGAACGCTTCTGCGGCGCCAATGTTTCACAGGCGGTGGCGCGAGATATCCTCTACGAAGTGCAGCGCAGCTATTCCCCTGGACGCATCGGTTTTGGTGGTCAAAAGCTGCACCAGGACGTGATCATCCTGCAGATCCAGCATTGGCTCGAAGAGCATTTCGCCGACAAATTCCGCTTCGAAGACGTCGCCCGCGAACACGGCATGAGCATCCGCAACTTCATGCGCCGCTTCCAGACCGCAACTGGTGACAAGCCGCTGCATTACCTGCAACGCCTGCGCATCGAAACCGCCAAGGGCCTGCTGTCCGGCAGCCGCAAGAGCATCAAGACCATCAGCTATGAAGTTGGATACGACGATGCAAGCTTCTTTGCGCGGCTGTTCCGCCAGCACACGGAACTGTCGCCGAACCAGTATCGGCAGCAGTTTCAGCAAGCCGCATAAGCGCCCGATCAGCACGCCTGTAAAAGGCAAAAAAAAAGGGCCTGCAAATGCAAGCCCTTTTTTTGTTTCCGAATCGCCCTACGGTTTATGCGCCCGGGACAGGAATTCGTGCGACTGCATCTCCAGCAGACGGCTGAGCGTGCGCTGGAACTCGAAGTTCAAGCGACCGCCGGTGTAGAGATCTTTGAGCTCGACTTCGGCTGAAATGATCAGCTTGACGTTACGGTCGTAGAACTCGTCGACCATGTTGATAAAGCGACGGGCGATGTCGTCAGTGGTGACGCTCATCTGCTCGACACCGCTGAGCAATACGGCGTGGAAGATCTTGCCCAGTTCGATGTAATCGTTCTGGCTGCGTGGGCCGTCACACAGCTCACGGAAGTCGAACCAAGCCACGTCATCACAAGTACGTACCGCGCGGATGGCACGATTCTCGATCATCAGTACGTCGTTTTCGACCGCGGCCGTGCATTCCGGCGTCAGCGCGCGGAAGCTTTTGCGCAGGCTTTCCTGAGCAGCTTCGTCCAGCGGAAAGTGGAACAACTCCGCTTGCTCGAGATGACGCAGACGGTAATCGACGCCGCTGTCGACGTTGACGATGTCGGTGTTCTGCTTGATCAGAGCGATGGCCGGCAAGAAGCGAGCGCGTTGCAGGCCGTCCTTGTACAGGCCGTCCGGCACGATGTTCGAGGTCGCGACCAGGGTCACGCCATTCTTGAACAGCTCTTCCATCAGCGTGCCAAGAATCATGGCGTCGGTGATGTCGGAGACGAAGAACTCATCGAAGCAGATCACTCGCGACTCGTCGGAGAAACGCTTGGCGATGATGGTCAGCGGGTTCTTCTCGCCGCCGAGGGTCTTCATCTCTTCGTGCACACGCTTCATGAAGCGGTGGAAGTGAGTCCGGGTCTTTTCCTTGAACGGCAGCGCTTCGAAGAACGTGTCGACCAGGTAAGTCTTCCCGCGACCCACGCCGCCCCAGAAGTACAGGCCCTTGACCGGCGCCTGCTCTTTCTTGCCAAACAGTTTGCCAAACAGGCCCGGTTTGCTCTGCGAGGCCGCGACCAGATCGTCGTACAGACGCTGCAAATGGCGCACAGCAGTTTCCTGCGCAGCATCATGGAAGAATTCCGGGCGCTTCAGATCAGCTTGATATCGTTCTAGGGGCGTCATAATTCGTTAGCAAGGCAACAAAAACGGGCCGTCACTGTAGCGACGGCCCGGGGGAATGGCAATCGGCCCTTGGTCGGGTCGAGCCGCGGATTTATTCCTGAACCGGCGTCAACGCAACGCGCAGGGCGGCGATGGCGACGTCACGCGCAGCGCTGTCAGCGAATGCCGGGCTGTCTGCCACGCACTCGCCTTCCAGCCAGACGCTGAAGCTCCGGTCTTCGCTGCGCACGTCCAGAGGCTGGCCCGCTTGCAGTTGCTTGGTCACTTGCCCGGAGGTTTTACCGTCGGCGAAGTTGCGCGACAGCAGCAATTGCTCGCCATCGGCGGCCAGCAAACGGAAGCGGAAACTGCCGTCGTCTTCACGGAAACTGACAAAACGTGCGGCTTTCACAGCTTTTTTCCTGGTGGTGGCGGCGACTTGAGTCTGGGCCACGAAAGAACGCAGGCCGACCGCTTCACGCAGCTCGTGAAGGAACGGCGTCGCCACCGAACGGGCCTTTTTGGCACCGATCTGCAGCATGTCTTCGAGGTCTGCCGGACGCTCGATCAACTGGTGATAACGCTCGCGGGATTCGCCCAGCTCGCTGTCCAGCAACTGGAACAGACGACTCTTCGCTTCCCCCCAACCCAGGCCTTGCAACAATTCGCTGCGGAATTCATCGGACTGCGCCGGGGTGGCAAACGCCTGGAACAGGGTGAACAGGTGCGAGTTGTCCGGGTCCTTGGCTTCGCCCGGCGCGCGTGAATCGGTGACGATCCGCGAAATCGCGTCCTTCATCTCTTTGGCACTGCTGAACAACGGGATGGTGTTGTCGTAGCTCTTCGACATCTTGCGACCGTCGAGGCCGGGCAACGTGGCAACGCTTTCTTCGATCAGCGCTTCAGGCATGGTGAAGAATTCTTTGCCCCGACCGAATAAATGGTTGAAGCGCTGGCCGATGTCGCGGGCCATTTCCACGTGCTGGATCTGGTCACGACCGACCGGCACCTTGTGCGCGTTGAACATCAAAATGTCCGCGGCCATCAGCACCGGGTAGCTGTACAAGCCCATGGTGATGCCGGCATCCGGGTCTTCGCCGGTCTCGACGTTCTTGTCCACCGAAGCCTTGTAGGCGTGGGCGCGGTTGAGCAAGCCCTTGGCGGCGACGCAGGTCAGCAGCCAGGTCAGCTCAGGGATTTCCGGGATGTCGGACTGGCGATAGAACGTCACGCGGTCCACATCCAGGCCACCGGCCAGCCAGGTCGCGGCGATTTCCAGACGCGAGCGCTGGATACGCAGCGGGTCATCGCATTTGATCAGGGCGTGGTAGTCGGCCAGGAAGTAGAACGAATCGGCATTGCTGTCACGGCTGGCGACGATCGCCGGGCGGATGGCGCCGGCGTAGTTGCCCAGGTGCGGCGTGCCGGTGGTGGTAATGCCGGTGAGGATACGGGTACGAGTCGTCATGGGTAATCGCTTGTCAGACTGCAATCATTTCGAAAGACGCGGCAGGATCAGATCCTTGAGATCGGTCAGCTTGCCATGAAAAAAGTGTCCGCATTCTGCCACTTTCAGCAGCTCATGGGGACGCTCGAGTTTCGCGGACCAGTCGTAGACGGCTTGCGGATCGATCACTTCGTCGGTTTCCGGCTGGATCAGGGTCAACTGGCCCTGATGCGGCAGTTGATCCTGATCACCCAGGCGCATGACTGCCGGCGCGACCATAAACAAATGTTGCAGTTGTTCACCCAAGGCTTCCAGACGTCCGCCGAGACTGGCGGCAACAAAACCGCCAAAGGAGAAACCGAACAGAGTCAGCGGCAGATCCGGATGTTTTTCTCGCAGCCATTGCGCCGCAGCCTGGGCATCATCAACTTCGCCGGTGCCCATGTCGTGCGAGCCTTCGCTGGCGCCGACGCCACGGTAATTGAAACGCAAGGTAATCAAACCGGCATCGCGCGCGGTGCGCTGCAGGGTCGAGACTACTTTGTTGAGCATGGTGCCGCCCTGCACCGGGTTCGGATGGCAGATCAGCGCCAGGCCGCGCGGCTGCTCGTTATCCAAATAAAGGGCTTCCAGTTGACCCACCGGGCCATCAATCACTACAGGGGTTTCGCGCATAAGCAAGGAAGGAACTCCGTGACCTCGAATCGGGTCGACTCGTCTAGCAAATTGTCTGTGCCAATCTATTGCGAGTGAATCGCGGTATACAGCGCAGGTTCGAGCCGTTAACGTAAAGCAAAGCCGTTTATAGAGGAAGGACTCGTGGAACACTCGCTCTTAGTTTGGTTGTTACCGACTCTTGCCCTGGTTGTGGGTGTCGCCATTGGATTCCTGATCGCTCGCCTGGTGCCGAATGCCGCGCCGAGCAGCACGCAACGTCAGCTGGATGACATTCAGGAACGTTTCGACAGTTATCAGAATGAGGTGGTGACCCACTTCAACAGCACTGCCACCCTGGTCAAGAAGCTGACTCAGAGCTACCAGGAAGTGCAGGATCACCTCGCCGAGGGCGCCAACCGCCTGGCCCTGGACGAGCAGACTCGCCAACGCCTGCTGGCCTCGCTGCACGCCGACGCGGCAGCGGCCCCGCGTGAACGCCTGACGCCACCACGCAATCAGGAGCCGCCTCGCGACTACGCCCCCAAATCACCGAACGCGCCGGGCATGCTCGATGAGCATTACGGCCTGAGGAAGTAATCAGGTTTCGCAACAAAAAAGCCCGCCCGATCTGTTGAGGATCGGGCGGGCTTTTTTACGCCTGGGGTTCAGTCAGGTTAGTAAACGTATAACGGTGTTACTGAGGATACTGCTGACCCGGAATCGCTTTCAAGTTGACTTCAACCCGACGGTTCTGTGCTCGACCATTGGCATCAGCGTTGCTGGCAATCGGGCTATCCGGGCCGGCACCGCGAGCCGAGAGGTTGGCGCCGCTCACGCCTTGCGACGTCAGGTAAGTCGCCACGCTCTGCGCACGACGCTGGGACAGGTCCATGTTGTGTTGGCGGCTGCCGGTGCTGTCGGTGTAGCCGACGATCTCGATCTGGTTCTGGTTGAACTCCTTGAGCGAGCCCGCCAGGCTGTTCAACGGCTGATAGAAGCTTGGGGCGATGTTCGCCGAGTCGGTGGCGAACGTGATGTTGCCTGGCATGATCAGCTTGATCTGATCGCCTTGGCGCTGCACCTCAACCCCGGTGTTGGCCATGCTGGCGCGCAGCTTTTTCTCTTGCTGGTCGGCGTAGTAACCGTAACCGGCGGCGGAAGCACCCACTACCGCTGCGCCGATCAACGCGCCCTTGCCACGGTTATCGTGGTTGATTGCGGCGCCGGCCAGTGCACCTGCCAGGGCACCGAGCCCGCCGTATTTAGCAGTTTTGCTCATGCCTTGAGAGCCGGTATCAGCCTGTCCCTGAGGCTGGCCATTGTAAGGGTTGGGCGAAGCACAGCCAGACAGCAAGGCCACTGCGGTAGCGACAATAATCAAACGACGCGTGGTGAACATTAAGAGCTCCTACTTTTTTCATTCTGTGGTGCAACGGACTGAAGCATTGGACCTTAGCGGGCGTTGGATCGTCGCGCCGGTCAAAAATTCCCAGTGTTACAAATCAGGCTCGCACGAACGGGTTCTCGCGCATTTCATCACCCAGGCGCGTGTCTGGACCATGCCCGGTGACCACGATCGCTTCTTCGTCGAGGGTATACAGTCGCTGCTTGATCGAACGCACGATGGTTGCCTGATCGCCACCCCATAAATCCGTGCGCCCTACCCCACGACGAAACAATGTGTCACCGGCAATCAGCAGCTTAGCCTCTGAAAACCAGAAGCTCATGGAGCCTGGCGTATGCCCCGGCGTGTGGATCGCCACACCGCAACCGCAGGCCAGCTCTTCGTCATCGGCCAGCCAGCGATCCGGCGATGGCACCGGCGTGTAAGGCACACCGAACATTTGGCATTGCATCTCCAGATTGTCCCAAAGGAACTGATCTTCTTGGTGCAAGTGCAAGGTTGCGCCGGTTTTCTCCTTGAGCTGGCCGGAGGCCAGGAAGTGATCCAGATGCGCGTGGGTATGAATGATGCTGACGACCTTCAGGCCCAGAGCATCGAGGCGCGCCAGAATCAATTCATGATTGCCGCCTGGGTCGACTACGATCGCTTTTTTGCTGACTGGATCGCCGATGATTGTGCAGTTGCACTGCAAAGGGCCGACGGGGAAGGTTTCGCGAATCAGGGCAGGACTTGTGACGGTCATGGGAAATCGATGGCCTGTATTGGACAGAAGGCATTGAACATGGCTTCAGGATTCTACGCCACTGGCCGATACACTTCGCCAGGCCAATGACTTGACGTCAGCAAAACAAAAGGAGTGGCCATATGATATCAAACCTAGCGATTCTGGTGCAGAATTGCATTTTTGTAGCGGTCGCATTCGGGAAGGACCGCAGCGCACTCAGGAAATCAGCATGCCTACGCCGTCGACTTACTCGTTTACTTTTGCGTCAACACTGACTGGTGTCAAAGCCATCGACAGCCTCATTTCGGGCACCTACTGGCTAGGGTCAGACTGGAGCCCTCTGGGCCCCACCAACCTCAGCTACAGCTTTATGGCGCCTAACACTTCGTACTTTGTTACCAATTACAGTCCTGACAATGAGTACAAAGCGCTGTATGCGCTGACGACGACACAGCAGACCGCGATTACCAGCGCATTGAGCATGTGGAGTTCGGTCGCCAATCTCAACTTCACGCTGACCAGCGACACCATCAGCAATGTCGGCGACTTGCGATTCGGCGGTTACCAGTTGATGGATAACCAGACTGCGGCTTGGGCCTACTTCCCTACCAATGCACCCAGCGGCGGTGATGTATGGATCGGCACGGAAACGAACAATCCAAACCCGGTCAAAGGCACCTACGACTACATGACGTTCGTGCATGAGATCGGCCATGCACTGGGGCTCAAGCATCCTTTTGACGTGAGCTCGACCAATACCACGCTGCTCGATACTGCGCTGGACGATGTTCACTTCACTGTGATGAGTTACAACAACTCGTACTCGTATCTGCCTACGACCCCGATGCCGCTCGACATTCTGGCGATCCAAAGCCTGTACGGCGCCAACAACCTGTGGCAAACCGGGGATAACGTTTACACATGGGCCGCGGATCAGTCGATTTTCGAGACGATCTGGGATGCCGGCGGCAACGATACAATTGATGGCAGCAACCAGTTGGCTGCCGTGTCCATCAACTTGAATGAGGGCACCTACAGCCAGATCGGCAAAGCATTCGTTGACTATACAAACATGACCGCGGTCAACGACGGGCTGGCGATCGCGTTCGGCGCCAAGATCGAAAATGCCATTGGATCTGTTTATAACGACAAACTGACCGGGAATGCGTTGAACAACGTTCTGGATGGCCGCGGTGGCGCGGACGTCATGGACGGAGGTGCCGGCAACGACACCTATCTGGTCGATAACGCCGGCGACACCGTCATCGAACAAAACGCTTCGCCCAGCGAAATCGACACCGTGCTCTCCTGGACCCACTATACCCTGAGCGCCAACGTCGAGAACCTAACGCTGCTTGGCGCTGAGAGCATCAGCGCTGCCGGCAACGAACTGAACAACACGCTGATCGGCAATGCCGGCAACAACGTGCTGGACGGTAGGGGCGGCGCCGACACCATGGACGGCGGCGCGGGGAATGACACCTACCTGGTCGACAACTATGGCGATACCGTCATAGAGAGTGGCACATCGCTGACAGAAATCGATACCGTCCTCTCATGGGTCGACTATTCCCTGGGCGCCAATGTCGAGAACCTGACATTGCTGGGCTCTGGCAACATCAGTGTGGCCGGTAACGAATTGAACAACACGCTGATCGGCAATGCCGGCAACAACGTGCTGGACGGCAGGGGCGGAGCCGACACCATGGACGGCGGCGCGGGGAATGACACCTACTTGGTCGACAACTATGGCGATACCGTCATCGAACACGGCACTTCGCTGACCGAAATCGATACCGTGCTCTCCTGGGTCAACTATTCCCTGGGCGCCAACGTCGAGAATCTGACATTGCTGGGCGCAGAAAGCATCAGCGTTGCCGGCAACGAACTCAGCAACATCCTGATCGGCAATATCGGCAACAACATACTGGACGGCAGGGGCGGCGCCGACATCATGGACGGTGGTGCGGGCAATGACATTTACCTGGTCGACAATAGCGGCGATACCGTCATCGAGCACAGCACTTCACTCAGCGAAATCGATACCGTGCTTGCCTCGATCAGCTATTCCCTGAGCGCCAACATCGAGAACCTGACCCTGCTGGGCGCAGAAAGTATCAGTGGCGTCGGCAATGAACTGAACAACACGCTGACCGGCAACGCTGGCAACAACGTTCTGGATGGCATGGGCGGCGTTGACATCATGGATGGCGGAGCTGGAAACGACATGTATCTGGTGGATAACATCGGCGATACCGTCATCGAGCACGGCACTTCACTCACCGAAATCGACACCGTGTTCTCCTGGATCGACTATTCCTTGGGCGCCAACGTCGAAAACCTCACCTTGCTGGGCGCCAACAGCACCAGCGGCGTCGGCAACGAACTGAGTAACACGCTGACCGGCAATGCCGGCAACAACGTGCTGGACGGCAAGAGCGGTGCAGACCTCATGGACGGTGGTGCCGGCAACGACATGTACCTGGTGGACAATATCGGTGACACCGTCATCGAGCATGGTGCTTCGCTAACCGAAATCGACACCGTGTTCTCCTGGGTCAATTATTCCCTGGGTGCCAACGTCGAGAACCTGACGATGCTGGGTGCCAAAAGCATCAATGGCGTCGGGAATGAGCTGAACAACACGTTGATCGGTAACGCTGGCAACAACATCCTGATCGGTGGGGCCGGCGCCGATACCCTCACCGGAGGTTTGGGTACCGACACGTTTGTGTTCCGCGCCGTCAATGAAATGGGGATTGGCGCCAACCGTGACGTCATCACCGACTTCAACAGCCTGCAGGGCGACAAGATCGACCTGACCGGCTTCGACGCCAACCTCCCGAACGCCGGGTTCGACAAAGGCTTCACCTTCATTGGTGCTGCCGACTTCACCGGCGCCGGACAAGTACGCTTCGTTGACCATGTGCTTTCGGGCAATGTCAGCGGTGGTACCGGAACGGACTTCGAGATTCAGTTGGTCGGTGTGAACACCTTCAGTGCCAACGATATGGTGGCCTGACGGGTTCACCGCCTGAACCGCTTCCAGCCCGTAAAGCAGGCCGGGAGCAAAAAAAACGCCCCGACTGCTCGGGGCGTTTTACGTTGTGCGCTGTGGTGAGCGTCGATCCGTTTGTTAAATCAACAAGCCCATCTCTTTCGCCCGCGCCACCGCCTGCGTACGCCGCTCCACCCCAAGCTTGCTGTTGATATGGCTGGCATGGGTTTTAACCGTGTGCAGCGAAATAAACAGTTGATCGCTGATTTGCTGGTTCGAACAACCTTGGGCAATCAGGCGCAGTACCGCCAGTTCACGGGCGCTGAGCTGCTCGGCTCCCGCACATGGCTCCACCGCCGGACGAACGGCTAAGATCGGCAAGTGTTCCGCAAGGTTGTGCGAAAAAGTCGTAGGGGGACACAGCTGAAGTTGCCCATGCATCCACTCCGAATGTTCTGCGAGCAACCCGTCGAAGGGTTGCAAGACGCCACCGGCCGCCGCCTCGAGCGCCTGAGCCAGCGCCTTGCGGGCCTCGGGCTCCCGCCCGCTGATCAGTAACAAGGTGACTTTTTGGGTCAGCGCCATTGCGCAGAGCAATTGCCGTCCGGTTCGCTGCCCATGCTCAAGCAACGCATTCAACCGGCCCTCGGCGAGCATCGGTTGGCCTTGAATGACTTCCAGCCAGGCCTGCTGCAACTCGATATGCAACGGCAGTTGTGGATGAAACTCCGGCGGTGCTGCAGCGTGTTCGCCGTTGTAGGTCTGGCCCAGGCGCGCCAGCCAGGCTTCGGCCAGGTCGGTGCGCCCCTGCGCCAGCCAGAGTTCGCATTTGACCAGGGTGATCATCGCCAGATAGTAAATCGGTGGCACGTCCCAGATGTGCATCAGCCGCTCGGCTTCGGCCAGTTCGGCGAAGGCTTTGGCGAACTCGCCGCTATTGCCCTCAAGTCGGGCGATCACGCAATGACCGAGCAACACGCTGATATCGCGACAGGCCCGTGCTTCACTCAAACCGGCTTGCAAACGGGCCCGCGCGACCTGCGGTTGCAGCTGCATGGCCAGGAGGAAACCTTCATACAGGGTCAGCCGTGCACGTACGGCGTAAAGCCGTTGCGGCGACAGCCCCTGAAGACGTTGCAGCCCCTGACGGACTTCCTGCAGCGAACGCAGGATTTCCCCACGCGCTTGCAGCACACGAGCACGGTCGTAATGGGCCAGTGCTTCAAACAACGGGTTGCCGACCCGCTGCGCCAATTCCAGCGACTCACGGTTCAAATTGCGCGCACGCCACAAATCACCGTCGGCGATGGCCAGGTTGGACAGGGTCGAGAGGCACATCAGCCGTTGCCCGTAGCGTTTGCCCGGCAGGCTTTGCAGCGCTTCAGTGCAATAAAGTAGTGTCAGGTCGCGGTTGCCACGCCCGCGAGCAATGATGCCGCTCAGGGCCAGCCACTGCGCCAGCATCGACTTCTGCGCGGTGGCCGAAGGAGCCGGCAGAAAGCGGCTCAAATGGGCGGCCAGTTCCTCGGCAGCGTCCAGCTGACAGGCCAGCCCCAACGCCCAGCTATAGAGCACGATCAACCTGGGGGTGCTGATCAGCAAACTGTCGGGCAAGTCCATTTTCCAGCGCAGCAACATGCCAACGTTCTGCTCGGCGAGCAGTTGTTCTTCGGAGAGGTTTTGCACCAGGTTGGCCGCAACGTCCAGATGCCCGGCACGCAACGCCTGTTCAACCGCTTCGTCGAGCAGCCCCTGCGCATTGAACCAGCGACACGCGCGCAAATGCAGGCTGGCAGCAGGCACTACCGTCTGCGCGGTGGGCCGGGTGCGCAGCAGGTCGGAAAACAGATGGTGATAGCGAAACCAGTGGCCATGCTCGTCCAGCGGCACCAGAAACACTTGATGTGCCTGGAGGAAACGCAGGATTTCGGCACTGTCATGCGCTTCGCGAACTGCGTCGCAGAGCTCACTGCAAAAACGTTCCTGGGGTGCCGTGTCGTAAAGGAACTGCTGCACGTCGGCCGGCAGGCAATCGATGACCTCTTCGAGCAGGTAATCGCGAATCAGCCCCTCCCCACCGTGCAGCGACCGCGGCAATGCACCCTCAGTGCCCACCTCGGAGGCCGCCAGCAACCAGAATCGCAGCCCCGCAACCCAGCCTTCACTGCGTTGAATCAGGCTTTCCATTGCTTCGCCACACAACGAACTGCTGTGGCGATCAAGCAACGTGAGGGCTTCGTCATGGGTCAGTCGAAGGTCCTGCTCATGCAGTTCGAGCAGTTGGCGCGACAAGCGCAAACGGGCCAGGTGCCAGTCCGGGCGCTGTCGACTGGTGACCATGACCAGCAAGCCATCAGGCAAATGATTGAGGAAAAACTGCAGACAACGATCCAGTACCGGGCCTTGCGCGAGGTGGTAATCATCGAGCACCAGCAGCAAAGGCGTACTCGTCGACAGGTGAACGGCCAACTCGTCCAGCAACCCGTCCAGCCACTCTTCAAAGGCGAACGGCTGATGGCGCTGACGCATTTTCAGCAACCCCAACGCCTGGCTGCCCAGTGTCGGAAAATAATCCTGGAGCCCTTCGAGCAATCGTTCGAGGAAACGCCCCGGGTCGCTGTCTCGAGGACTCAACCCCAGCCACAGGCTTTGCCAATGAGCCGGCAGCCCCTGACAGAACTCCACCGCCAATGAACTCTTGCCGAACCCGGCAGGTGCGCTGACCAGCAACAGCCTGCCACCGAGACCGGCACTCAGGCGCTCGCACAGACGAGGCCGCAGCACATGGCCGTCGGGCAACGGGGGCCGAAAAAAACGCCCGTCCAATGCGGCGACGGAAACGCTTGCGGGGCCCGGGGGTGGGGACAGATCAGTCATGGCCGGCTCTTGTTTGAATTGCGGATGGCGGCGTTGCAGATGTCCGCAGACTAGCGGTAAACGGATAGGGAATGAAGGTTATTGCTACAAATGGCTACAAAAAGTCTACAAGCAGAGATGTCGGCCCACCCGGCATCCACACCGCCTTCGAAGCCTCGCAGTCTCGGCAGCTGCTACAACGGCTTTTTGAACGCCAAAAAAAACGCCCCGAACCAGTCGGGGCGTTTTGAGTAGCCTCTGTTCAGTACCGGTTAGCGAACCCCGTCCTGACGCAGTGCTGCGGGTGTGAAGTCACTGGTGGTAGCGGTGAAGCCGAAGTTATACGCGGACTTCTCTTCGTTCTTCATACCCAACGCCAGGTAGCGACCCGATTGCAGGTCGTACAGGGTTTCCAGGGTGTACCACGGCACTTGAACGTTGTAGTAATCCTGAGCATGGGCTTCTGCCACACGCCACAGCTGGTTACGACCGTCGTAGTGATCGATCACGGCGGCTTGCCAGGTGTCTTCGTCGATGTAGAAGTCACGTTTGGCGTAGATGTGACGCTGACCTTCCTTCAAGGTGGCGACCACATGCCAGACCCGGCGCAGCTCGTAACGGGTCAGGTCCTGGTTGATGTGACCGGCCTTGATGATGTCGGAGTACTTGAGGTTCGGCGAGTCGAGCTTGTAGCTGTCGGAGGCGATGTACATCTCTTTCTTGCCTTCGAGCTTCCAGTCGTAGCGATCCGGTGCACCGTTGAACATGTCCAGGTTGTCGGAGGTACGCAGGCCATCCGCCGCGGTACCCGGCCCGTCATAGGACACTTGTGGTGCACGACGCACGCGACGCTGACCGGCGTTGTAGACCCACGCCGAACGCGGCTCCTTCACTTGGTCGAGAGTTTCGTGCACCAGCAGCACACCACCGGCCAGACGTGCCGGCGCGGTCACTTTCTGCTTGAAGTAGAACAGGATGTTGCCCGGGTTTTTCGGGTCGTAGTCCTTCATCTTGTCGCGGAAAACGAACTGGTCTTCGAAGTACACCAGGCTGAAAGAACCGTTCGGCTGTGGCGTGGCCTGAGTCACCAGACGGGTCACGCTGCCGCCGCGATAGCGGGTGATGTGGTTCCAGATGACTTCAACGCCGCTTTTCGGAATCGGAAACGGTATGGCGGTTTCGAAGTTTTCCAGGCCGTTGCCACCGGACACGAGGGTCGTTGCGGTGGCGTTTTTCTTGATGGCGGCGAACACGTCATCCGGCACGGTGGAGCCGCGATGGGACGGGTAAACCGGCATCTTGTAGGTTTCCGGGTAGCGCTTGAACATCGCGTACTGGCCCGGGGCGAGTTTCTCTTTGTACTGGTCGACGTTCTGCGCGGTGATGGTGAACAGCGGTTTTTCACTGGCGAACGGGTCGGACAGGAAACCTTTGCTGTCAACAGCGCCTGCATTTTTCGGCAGTGGCTTCCAGGCCGGAATCGAACCGTCGGCGTTGCCCGCCATCTCGGCACCCATCGGCGTCAGGCTCTTGCCCAGTTTGTCGGCTTCGGCCGCAGGGACCGCCGCCATCACACTGGTTGCCAGCAGCGAAAGCCCCAGAACACCGGCGTGGAACAGACTTTTTGTTATTTTCATAGGTGTGTTCGTCCTCAAAAATCAGTGCTTAGAAGTTCACGCCGACGCTGAGCGCAACAAAGTCGCGATCATCTACGGTGGTGTACTTGCCGTCGAAGAAGTTGGTGTAAGCCAGGCTCGCGGTGTAGGTGTTCTGGTATTCGGCATCGACGCCCAGGCTCACTGCTTTACGACCTTCCTCGAAGTTGCCGCCAGGGCCTGGCGAGTAGCCGCTCACGTCGTGGGACCAGGCCACGTTCGGCTTGAGGTTCACACCGGCGAACACGTCGTTGTATTCCCAGATCGCACGACCGCGGTAGCCCCACGAAGTCGCTGTGGTGAAGCCTTCGTTGGTGCAGTTGCGGCTGCGGTTGTTGGTGGCTGTACCCGGACCGGCACCGTTGATGGTGCTGGTATTGAGTGCAACACAGGTGTCCAGAGCGCCCGAGGCGGGCAACTCACCCGGACCGTAGACCGGATCGCGGCCATAACGAACGTCAGAGGTGCTTTCCAGGCCACCGACATGGGTCACGCCCACTTCACCGACCAGCGTAAGACGACTGGCGCCCATGACTTGATCGAAGAAGTGCGTCAGGGTGGTCTGGAACTGGGTGACCTCTTTGCGACGATAACCGTTCAGGTCAGTGCCCGGCGCGGCGGAGAGCAACGAAGCGTTGGTCAACGGGTTGTTCGGGTTGTTGTTGCCCAAAGGACGAATGCCCGCGAACAGAATGTCCGTGGAGTTCAACTGCACCGGTGCGTTCGGACGGTAGCTGATCTCACCGCTCCACGCCGTACCGGTAGGCAGGGTGGTGGAGAAACTCAAGCCGTACAGGCGAATGTCTTCAGGGTACTCGATGAAGTATTTCGAGTTACCCGCGACCAGCAGCGGGCCCAAGGCCTGGAACGGGCCTGGCAATGCCGCCACGCCGTTGTAAACCGACTGCGGCGCACCGGTGGCGCTGAAGATCGGCGCACGGCTGTGGTAGTTCATGAAGTAGGCGCCGAACTCGGTGTCCAGCGGGTCGAACATGTACTTGAAGGACGCGCCCCACTGGCCGCTGTCGCGCGCATCACGATCGCCGCCACGCTGGACCAGTACACCTTCCTCGTTGACGTTAACGCCGTTTGCAGCCAACGGGCCCAGCGCGATGGCCGGAATTTGCGAGCGCTTGTTCAGCACGCGCAGGTTGTTATCGCAACCGTCGGCGACGATGTCTGGCTGGGAGAAGAACGTGCCGCAGTTGTCGACAACGGTCTGGTCCCACTCCAGCTGATAGAACGCTTCGGCCGAGAGGTTTTCGGTCAGGCTTTGGGACACGTAGAACATGTTGACCGGGATCAGGCCTTCCTTGATCTCGGCACCTGGACGACGGAACGCGGATACGTCAATCGGGTTGATCGAGTTGATGCCGCCGCCGATGAACGTACTTTCACCCCAGCTCACGACCTGCTTGCCCAGACGCACGGAGCCCGGCTCATCGGCAACGGTGTAGTTGTGGTAGATGAAGGCGTCGAGGATTTGCCCGCCAGAGGACTTGGCGCCCTCTTTACGGCCGTCGTTTTCGACGTTCTTGAATTCCAGGTTGGTATCTTGCAGCGCGAAGTCGTACCAGTATTTGCCCCGGACAAACACGCCGGTATCGCCGTATTTCAATTCAAGGTCATGGATGCCCTTGAAGATCTTCGAGAATGCTTGCCCGCTCTTGAAGTTCAGGTGACCGTCATCGGAGGTCTGGGACAGGCCATGCCCGCCGTTGTTGACGCCGATCAGGTTCTTGTTCGGCTGTTGGGTCGAGATGCTCATACCCAGCGACAGCGACGAGTCGAACTGACCTTCGATTTCACCAACGTTGAAACTGACGCCGAATGCAGGCCCGGCGAGCGAAGAGGCGAGACTGACCGCCAGGGGCAATTTCGCCCGGCGCCAGAACTTGTTTACTGATGTCATCGACGCTACTCCATGTGCATTATTGTTATGGCAGTGAGCACTTCTAAAAACGTTGTGGATGACGGGGAGCCAAGGCGTCCCGAAGTCACTCCAAAATTGCATCGCCCCGTTTTGTGCGTTTGCTCCGTTCTTAAAAATCCTTGAGCGGACTATAGCCAGCAGGTAGTAGAGCTTGATCCCTCTAAAGTGTGATTTGCAGCTGCCGGCCACTCTGGAACAGTCCTTTCGCCAGTCCGACACCTGTCGGCACGGCAAGGATGGCTGAAAATTCGGATTACACAAGCCAAGCGCTTGCTTGGTGGGCCTGGCGTACCCTTTTGGGCACGCCAGGAGGCGCTTAAAGCGTCGAGAGGAAGGTGCTGTTGTTGGCCTGCCATTCAGTGATGTCGAGGCGGATGCGCTTCTTGTCGAGCTTGCCGACACTGGTCTTGGGAATTTCAGTAACAAGGGCAATCTGGCTAGGAATTGCCCACTTGCTCAGGTGCCCCAATTCCACGAACGGCTTGAGGTGTTCCTTCAGTTCCCGGGCCCCGATCTCATGCCCTTCGCGAAGCACCAGCAGGGCGAACGGGCGCTCCCCCCACTGCGGGTCGGCGATGCCCACCACTGCTACTTCGCGTACCGAAACGTGGCGACTGATCAAGTCTTCGAGGTCCAGGGAGGAGATCCATTCGCCACCGGTCTTGATCACGTCCTTGATGCGGTCACGGATATCGATGACGCCCATGGCGTCCAGCGTCGCCACGTCGCCGGTATGCAGCCAGCCCCCGGCCCAGAGCTCGGCGCCCTTCTGCGGTTCGTTGAAGTAACCCTCGGTGAGCCATGGCGCACGCAGCACGAGCTCGCCCTGGGTTTCGCCATCGGCGGGCAGGAAGTTGCCCTCGGTGTCGACGATCGCCGCCTCCACCAAGGGGCCCGGCACGCCGGCCTTGATGCGATAGGTGGTGCGTTCGTCTTCGCTGCCCGCCATCAATTCATCGTTGAGGTGAGCACAGGACACCAGCGGCCCGGTTTCCGACATGCCATACGCCGCCGTCAACTGGATGCCCTTGGCCTTGGCCGACTCGTACAGCGTGCGGTTCAGCGCACTGCCACCGATAACGATTTTCCAGCCGCCAAAGTCCGTTTCCTGCGCCGCTTTGGCGTTGAGGATCATTTGCAAAATGGTCGGTACGCAGTGGGAAAAGGTGACCTTCTCCTTGCGCCACAGCTCCACCAGGTATTCCGGGTCGTAACGGCCGGGATACACCTGCTTGAGCCCGAGCATGGTCGCCACATACGGCAAGCCCCAGGCATGCACATGGAACATCGGGGTGATCGGCATGTACACGTCGCTGGTGCCTAGCAGGCGTACGCTGTCGATGGAGCCCATGATGGTCGACACCCCCATGGTGTGCAGGACCAGTTGCCGGTGGGTGAAATACACACCCTTGGGATTACCGGTCGTACCGGTGGTGTAGAACGTGGTCGCGACGGAGTTTTCGTCGAAGTCCTGGAAATCGTATTGCGGGCTGGCGGCCGCCAATAACTGCTCGTACTCGCCGATCAGGTTCGGCAGGTCAGCGGTTTTCTCCGGCAGATCAGTCAGCAGCAGGGTTTTCTCGACCGTGGTCAGGTGCCCGGCAATCGCCTGGTAAAGCCCCACAAACTCGGTGTTGACCAGCACGAAGCGGTCCTCGGCGTGGTTCATGGTGTAGAGGATCTGTTCCGGCGACAGGCGCACGTTGATGGTGTGGATCACCGCGCCGATCATCGGGATGGCGAACATGCATTCCAGGTAGCGATGGCTGTCCCAGTCCATCACCGCCACGGTATCCCCGGCCTTGACCCCGGCGGCCGTCAGTACATTGGCCAGCCGCGCGACCCGTTCAATCAGGGTCGGATAGCTGTAACGCAGCTGGTCGCGGTAAATGATCTCGCGTGTTTTCTCGTAACGAGCGCCGGACATCAGCAACCGTTTGATCAGCAGCGGATACTGGTAAGCGCCTTCGGCTGGGGGGATAACGCGAGTCTGCAACATATGAATCCCTTTTCTGGCTGCACGGTGTTGGCTGAATGAAAGCACTTTAGTGCCCTTCAATGTCAGCCAAATCAGCCAAAGGAATGATTTGCAGAGCCGTCCAAATGCTAGCTTTGCGCCAGCATTTGCAGGATATCGAGGATCAACCCGCTATCAATGCATCTCGGTGAACGCGAGTTTCACGCCGATGGCGATCAATACCACGCCCATGGTGCGGTCGAACCAGTGGCCCATGCGGGCAAAACCGGCGCGCACACGCTGTTGGCTGAACAGCCGCGCCACCAGGCAAAACCACAGCGCTGTCGCCGCCGCGAGGTAAACCCCATAACCGGCTTGCACCGCCAGCGGCGTATGCGGGTTGATCACCACGGTGAACAACGACAGGAAAAACAGCGTGGCTTTCGGGTTCAGGCCGTTGGTCACGAAACCGGAGGTGAAAGCGCCCCGGGCGGTGCGCTCGCCGGCTTCCTTGTGTAGATGGTCGTCGACCGCTTTGGCCGGCTGCGCGCGCAGGGCTTTGTAGCCGATGTACAGCAGGTACGCGGCGGCGGCCCATTTCAGCGCGTTGAACAGCACGATCGACTGGGACACGATCAGGCCGATGCCGAGCAGCGAATAGCCCACGTGCAGGAAAATGGCGGTGCCGACGCCCAGCGCCGTCCAGGTGCCGGCACGCCGACCGTGGGTCACGCTTTCACGCACCACCACGGCAAAGTCGGGGCCGGGACTGGCCACGGCGAGCAAGTGAATCAGGGCAACGGTCAAGAACTCTGTCCAGTACATGGGGGCTCCTTTGGGGTAGATCGGTCGAAATGAAACTCACAAGGTTAACGCCACCCCCTGCAGGAGTGAGCCTGCTCGCGATAGCAGTTAATCAGGTGACACAAATGTCAACTGACACTCCGTGATCGCGAGCAGGCTGATACTGCGTAACCATTTGTTTCATCTGGTAGGCTCGGCAGATTACGCCTTCAGTTCAATGCACAAAAGGTACAGTTGATGACGAACTCTCGCCGCGCCGTTTTCCTCGACCACCCGTCCCTGGACCTCGGCGACCTCGATCTCAGCCCGTTGCGTGATTGTTTCGACGACTTGCAGCTGTTCGCCCAGACCATGCCGAATCAAGTGATCGAACGCCTCAAAGGCGCCACGGTGGCCATCAGCAACAAGATCCTGATCAACGCCGACGCCATCGCCGCCAGCCCCGACCTGAAGCTGATCCTGATCACCGCCACCGGCACCAACAACGTCGACCTCGCTGCCGCCCGCGCCCATGGCGTTACCGTTTGCAACTGCCAGGGTTACGGCACGCCGTCGGTGGCGCAGCACACGATCATGTTGCTGCTCAACCTCGCCACGCGCCTGGCCGACTATCAAAAAGCCGTGGGCGAAGGTCGCTGGCAGCAGGCGAAACAGTTCTGCCTGCTCGATTACCCGATTGTTGAGCTGGAAGGCAAAACCCTCGGCCTGCTCGGCCATGGAGAACTGGGTGGCGCCGTCGCACGCTTGGCAGAAGCATTCGGCATGCGCGTGCTGCTGGGTCAGATCCCGGGGCGCCCTGCTCGGCCGGATCGTTTGCCGCTTGATCAACTGCTGCCGCAGATCGACGCCCTCACCCTGCACTGCCCGCTCAACGAACATACCCGCCACTTCATCGGTGCCCGTGAACTGGCGTCGATGAAACCCGGCGCCTTCGTGGTCAATACCGCGCGCGGTGGCTTGATCGATGAACAGGCGTTGGCCGATGCCTTGCGCAACGGTCATCTGGGCGGCGCGGCCACCGATGTGCTGAGCGTCGAGCCACCGACGGCCGGCAATCCTTTGTTGGCCGCAGACATTCCGCGCTTGATCGTCACCCCGCACAACGCTTGGGGCAGTCGCGAAGCACGGCAGCGAATCGTGGGGCAATTGACCGAAAACGCGCAGGCTTACTTCAGCGGTACAGCGCTGCGGGTCGTCAGTTGATAAACTGCCGCACTTTTTTTCAAGGAGCAGAGTATGGATCCGCGCAGTGAAGTACTGCTTCGTCAGCCTGAGTTATTTCAGGGTTCGGTGTTGTTGGCCGGTTTGCCCGCAGACGATCTGCTGGGCCGACTGCCCGCTGCCCACGGTTGGTGCTGGCACGCCGGCGACCAGGCCGCGCTGGACGCCCGTTTCGCCGAGCGCAGTCATTTTGGCGTAAACGCCCCCGAGCGTGAGTTCGAGACGGCGGTGGTGTTTCTGCCCAAGTCCAAGGACCTGACTGATTACATCCTCAACGCCCTCGCCTCGCGCCTGGCCGGCCGTGAGCTGTACCTGGTCGGTGAAAAACGCAGTGGCATCGAAGGCGCCGCCAAACAACTGAACCCGTTCGGCAAACCGCGCAAGCTCGACAGTGCCCGTCATTGCCAGCTTTGGCTGGTCACGGTGGCCAACGCGCCGGAAGCCAGGTCGCTGGAAAGTCTGGCGCAGACCTATGAATTGCCACTGGCTGAAGGGCCATTAAAAGTCATCAGCCTGCCGGGCGTGTTCAGCCACGGTCGCCTGGATCGCGGCAGCGCGCTGTTGCTGGAGCATCTGGACAAGCTTCCAAGCGGCCACTTGCTGGACTTCGGTTGCGGCGCGGGCGTGTTGGGCGCGGCAGTGAAGCGCCGTTATCCGCACAATCAGGTGACATTGCTCGACGTCGATGCGTTTGCAGCGGCCAGCAGTCGCCTGACCCTGGCCGCCAACGGCCTGGAAGCCGAGGTGATTACCGGCGACGGGATCGACGCCGCACCAATGGGTTTGAGTGCGATCTTGAGCAACCCGCCGTTCCATGTCGGTGTCCATACCGATTACTTCGCTACGGAAAACTTGCTGCGAAAAGCAGCCAAACATCTGAAAAATGGCGGCGAACTGCGCCTGGTCGCCAACAGCTTCCTGAAGTATCAACCGCTGATCGAGGAACACCTCGGCGTGTGCGCCATCAAGGCCGAGGGAGAGGGTTTCCGAATCTACCGGGCCAAACGCGGCTGAGAAATAAGTGCTTGCCTAACGGATTTTGCCTAGGCAGAATCCGCTCCGTCCTAGGGGAGTAGTCTCCCACGAGCGCCATGCTCGTCCGGCATACGTCAACATACTTGGTCCTCAGACCATGGCGTATGCGACCCAAGCGTCCGCATCAGACGGATCGCCGGGTTTGACAAGACCTATGACACGAACACCTTACCCGGGGCGGGAAGGCTGTACGTGTCATAGCCGTGTCGACCCGCCCCTTAGGAAAAACCCTGATGATGCTCGATTCACTTCTCGTTCCTACCGCAATCGTTGCCTTGGCCGAAATCGGCGACAAGACGCAACTGCTCGCGCTCATTCTCGCTGCCCGTTTTCGCAAGCCATGGCCGATCATCGCCGGCATCGTCGCCGCGACCCTGGCCAACCACGCAGCCGCCGGTGCGGTCGGTGCCTGGTTCGGCAGCTTCTTCTCGAATGCGACACTGCACTGGATCCTGGCCGCCAGCTTCACCGCGACCGCCTTGTGGACCCTGGTTCCGGACAAGATGGACGACGACGTCAGCACCGCGCGCAAGTTCGGGCCATTCCTGACCACGCTGATTGCATTCTTCCTGGCGGAAATGGGTGACAAGACCCAGGTCGCTACCGTGATGCTGGCGGCGCAATACCCGGATCTGTGGCTGGTCATCATCGGCACCACCGCCGGTATGTTGATTGCCAACGTGCCAGTGGTGCTGGCCGGTAACTTTGCGGCGGACAAGCTGCCATTGACCCTGATCCGTCGACTGGCGGCATCGGCGTTCTTCATCCTGGCGATTGTTGCGGTGTACAAGGCGATGCAGAGCAGCGGTTGGGTTTGATTGAGTAGGTCGGAAGACCGCGTTATCGTTCTTCGCGAGCCCGCTCGCTCCCACAGTAGATCTCGTACCAATGTGGGAGCGGGCCTGTTCGCGAAGGCGTCAGCAGCCTTACGACAGATTCAGGATTTGCGCGCATTCTCGTACAACGGCATCACCTTCGGAATCGCCGACTGCAACGCCGCGGTCCGACTGCTGGAAGACGGGTGAGTGCTGAGAAACTCCGGCGGCGCCCCCTCATCAGCCTTGCTCATTTTTTCCCACAGAGTGATCGCCGCATTCGGGTTGTAGCCCGCTCGTGCTGCCAGCTCCAGGCCGATCAGGTCAGCTTCGTTTTCATTGGTGCGACTGTTGGGCAAGGTCATCAACAGGCTCACGCCGTTATTCCCCACCTCGACAATCGACGCGGGCGCACCCGCTGCTATCGCCACTTGCTGCGCGATATTCAAGCCATAGGATTTGGAAAGTGCCTCACGGCCATGCTCGCGCAAGGCATGAGCGATTTCATGCCCCATCACTGCAGCCAGCTCATCGTCAGTCAGTTGCAGCTTGTCGATCAGCCCGGTGTACACAATGATCTTGCCGCCTGGGCCGCAATTGGCGTTGAGGTCGTCACTCTTGATCAGGTTGACCTCCCACTGCCATTGCGCCGCATCCGGGCGAAACGTTGGCGCCTGGGCGATGAGCCGATCGGCAATCGCCTGCACGCGCGCCGCCTCGGTACTGGTCTTGTCGAGGATGTTTTTGTTACTCGCATCCCCCAGGGTCTGCTTGTAGTCCTGCGCGTAGGCTTGATTGACCTGAGCGCTCGACAACAATGTGGTCATGTGTTGCTTGCGCACCACACCGACTTCACCTGCACTGGTTGTATTGACGGTCTCGCAGCCGTTCAGCAGCAAGGCCGAACCCAACACGCACGCCACCAGAGACTTGTTCATCACCGCACTCCTATAAAGCCGTCACCCGACTCGGGACGACGGCAGTAGCAAAAAATTCATACAGCACTGACTGCCTTGCCCCACAAAGGTTCGGCACCTTTCTGATTGCGACACGGGCACGTCCAAAACAGCCATTTCGCCCACCCCCGCTCATGGCTGTCCACCCCGCTGCCGATACACCTCCGCAGACGTCCTCTTGCGTGCGGAGCCCCCATGAAATTCAAGTCGATCCAGTTTTCCGTGGCCGCCCTCGCCGGCGCCATCGTACTTAGCGTAGTCGCCGCACTCGTGCTGTACGCGTTGTTCTCCGGCGCCCGGACGCAAGACATGGTCCAGCAACGGACCCAGGCTCAATTCGAGCAAGTCATCGAACAACGTCTGACGTCGCTGGCACAAACCCAGGTGAGCCAGATCCAGCGTGAACTCGAAGCGCCGCTGCTGATTGCCGGTGGACTGGTGCGGGTCAACGCCCTGATCGGCACACCGGGGCCCGACGGCCAGCCTCAGCTGAATGTGAGCCGTGAGCAGTTGATCAGCCTGATCAAGGAAAACGTGGTCAAGAACCCGAAGATCCTCGGCACTTACATCGGCTGGGAAAAGAACGCCCTCGACCACAACGATGCCGCCTACGTCGACACCACAGTGACTGGCATCGATACCAGCAACGGACGCTTTCTGCCGTGGTGGTTCCGCAACGATGACGGCACCCTCGGGCTGGACAAACTGGTGGACGTCGACGACCAGAAAACCCTGTCCACCGGCGTACGCGCCAGCGAGTACTACCTGTGCTCCAAGGAAACCAAAAAATCCTGCGTGATCGACCCCGCGCCCTACAAGGTCGGCGACAAAATCGTCATGCTCGCCTCCTTTATTGAACCGATCATGCTCAACGGTGCCTTCCAGGGCATCGTTGGCGCCGACCTGTCGGTGAACTTCATTCAGGAAATGCTCCTGGGCGCGAACCAGAAACTGTACAGCGGCGCAGGGGAAATGGCGTTGATCGGCGGTAACGCCCGAATCGTGGCCTACACCAAGGACCCGAGCAAATTTGGCGAGAAGGTCAGCGACATCCTCGACAGCCAGCAGATCGCCAACATGGGCAATCTCAAGCGCGGCGAAGTGACCTACACCGTCGACAAGGCCCACGACCGGATCGAGTTGTACCTGCCATTCGGCATCGGCCAGACCGACGCGCGCTGGACCCTGATGCTGCAACTGCCACTGAACGCGGTGATGGCCGACCTGCAAAAACTCCAGGGCGACCTGAATGCACAGCGCAAATCCGACACTTTCGGCATGGCCATGGTCGGTTTGCTGATCGCCGGTATCGGCCTGCTGGTGATCTGGCTGGTGGGCCACGGCATTGCCCGACCGCTCAAGCAAATGGTGGCCATGCTCGATGACATCGCCAAAGGCGAAGGCGACCTGACGCGCCGCCTGACCAGTGATCGCGCAGACGAACTGGGCTCGATTGCCAAAGGCTTCAACACGTTCCTGGCCAAGTTGCAGGCAATGATCACCCAGGTCGTGACCTCGGTGCAGAGCGTCAGTGATTCGTCGGAACACACTGCCGACATCGCCATTCGCACCAACATCGGCGTGCAGAAACAAATGGCCGAGATCGATCAGGTGGCCACGGCGGTGCATGAAATGACCGCCACCGCCCAGGACGTGGCGCGCAACGCGACCCAGGCCGCGCAAGCCGCCAGCCATGCCGACCAGGCGGCGGCGCAGGGCATGCAGATCGTGCGGGACACCTCGAACTCGATTGGCGTGCTGGCAGTAGAGATCGGCAAGGCGGTGGGTGTGGTGCAAACCCTGGCCAAAGACAGTGAAAACATCAACGCGATCCTCACGGCCATTCGCGGGATCGCCGAGCAAACCAACCTGCTGGCCTTGAACGCGGCCATCGAAGCGGCCCGTGCCGGTGAGCAAGGCCGTGGTTTTGCAGTGGTGGCCGACGAAGTGCGCAACCTGGCGCAGAAAACCCAGAAGGCCACCGAAGAAATCCAGACCATGATCCAGCAACTGCAACAAGGCACTCGCGACGTGGTGCGGGTCATGGAGGACAGCCAGAACCGCACGGACGAAAGCGTGCTGCACGCGGCGAAAGCGGCCGAGGCGCTGGAGACCATTACTCAGGCAGTGTCGGTGATCAACGACATGAACACGCAGATTGCCAGCGCGGCCGAGGAACAGAGCGCGGTGGCGGATGACATCAACCGTAACGTGATCAACATCGGGCAAGTGGCCAATGAAGTGGCTGGCGGGGCAGATGAATCGAGCGCGGCGAGTGCGGACCTGACCAAGCTGGCTGAACAGCAGCGGCGGTTGATCAATCAGTTCAAGGTCTGATTCAAAGTGCCCTTCGCGAGCAAGCCCGCTCCCACATTAAATCTCCATGGTTCGCCTGTTTTGTAATCACAGGAGATCAAGTGTGGGAGCGGGCTTGCTCGCGAGGGGCCGGAACAATCACCACATCACTCAGCCTGGGGTCAGACACTCCGGCGCATTCAGCTTCGGATCATTCACCAGGTTCGCCAGCACCCGCTCGCGCAACGCCGCCGGTTCACTGGCAAGCAAGGCCTGCAAGGTATGCAACGGCGTCTTGGGATCCAGCCACGCCGCCTGCCCCGCTTCGTCCAGAATCAACGGTCGACGCTGACTCGCCGCCGGCTGCGTGATCACCGCTGTGCTCAACCACACCTGCTCCTGCACCGGGTACGCTTCCCAGATCGCCGCAAAAAACAACGAAGAGCCCTCCCCCGGAGTGAGCCAGTACGGGCGCTTGCGCGTAGTGCCGCGCCATTCATAGAAACCGTTGGCCGGCAGCAGGCAGCGACGCTCACGGAAAGCCTGGCGAAACATCGGTTGCTCGGCAACGGTTTCGGCCCGGGCATGGGCGGGGGTGCGGGACAGATCGGTCAGCCACGGTGGCGTCAGGCCCCAGCGGGCGCGGGCCAGTTCACGCTGGCCGTCGGCACCGGCACGCAGCATCAACACCGAATCGTTGGGAGAAATATTCCACTGGGCCTGCTGATCGGCGGGGAAGCCAGGCAGGGCCGCGAAGGCGGGGTTCCAGCGAAACAGGGCATAACGTCCACACATGGGGCAACACGGCTCTGAATAAAACGAACGTCAGCCTAACAGACCAAGGTGCCGGGAAAGCTGTCCGGTTCATCACCGGGCAACGGCAGCGCGGCATTGTACGCGGTGATCAGCTCCCGGGCGTATTCGGCCTGGTCGTTATCGACCGACAACCCGAGCAGGCCGAAAATCGGCAGTTCACCCGTCCCGCCAAGCAAATCACGCCCCACCAGATGCGCCTCGATGCCTTCGCTGGCGAGCATGCCTTGCAGCAATTCACCTTCCATCAGGTTTTCCGGCTCGTAGATTCGCTGCATGGGCGCCCCTCATTCGTTCTCGCTGAAAACTTCCAGAAACCAAGCATCGTCATGAACCTGCAATACGAACGTGATCGGCCGACAACACACCTGGCAGTCTTCTATATAGGTCTGATCGCCCCCGGACAAATCCACCGTCGTCTCGACTTCTTCACCACAATACGGACATTCATACAGTGCGCTTTCCAGCATCGCAGTCTCCCAGGTGACTTGTGCGTATAATCGCCGGTCTATTTGCAGGGCTATTTTTGTCTGGCTAATTTTCAGACCGTGCCCTGCCGGTTTTTGATCAAAACCTTTACTTACCCTAGCCGTTTCTAACAAGAGAGCATGATGGGCGAATTCGATGCCATCCGACCTTACGACGACAGCGAAGTCCCAGCGGTACTGGACAGGTTGCTTGGCGACAAGGCGTTTCTAGATATCCTCACCCACTTCCGCTTCCCGCGTTTTGCCGGTGCTTTCGGCTGGATGCTCAAACCTCTTATAGCTCATCGGCTGCGCCGCGAGTTCGCCGGCGTGCATTCGGTGGCCACGTTGCAGGACAAGGTCGAGATGTACGTCGACCACACCATCGAACGCGCAACAGACGGTGTCACCTATACCGGCGTCGAGCAGTTCAAATCCGGTAGCGCCTACCTGTTCATCGCCAACCACCGCGATATCGTGATGGACCCGGCCTTCGTCAACTACGCCGTGTACCACGCCGGCCTGCCGACACCGCGAATCGCGATTGGCGACAACTTGCTGCAAAAACCTTTCGTCAGCGACCTGATGCGCCTGAACAAGAGCTTCATCGTGCACCGTTCGATCACCGGTCGTCGCGAGAAGATGGCCGCGTATCAACTGCTGTCAGCCTATATCAACCACTCGATCCGCAACGATTGCGCTTCGATCTGGATAGCCCAGGCAGAAGGTCGGGCGAAAGACGGCGACGACCGTACCGAGTCGGCCATCCTCAAAATGTTCCACATGTGCCGCAAGGACGAGCCGTTCGGCGAAGTCATTCAATCGCTGAACGTCACCCCGGTGTCGATCAGTTATGAATACGACCCGTGCGATCAGGCCAAGGCCCGCGAGTTGTTCATCCGTGCGACCACCGGCAGCTACACCAAAGTGCCGGGCGAGGACGATGTGAGCATCGCCAAGGGCATCACCGGCTACAAGGGCCGCGTGCACGTAAACTTCGCCGCGCCGATCACCGAGCTCTTCGAAGACACCAAGCAATTGGCGATCGAGATGGACAAGCAGATTCTCGGGGGCTACCGCCTGTTCCCGGTGCACTACCTGGCCTATGCCCAATGGAAAGACGCCGACCCGCAATTGCAGGTGCCCAAAGCGTCTGAAGTGTTTGCGGCCGACGAACTGGCCAAGGCGCAGGAAGAGTGGAACAAGCGCCTGGAAGGCTGCCCCGAGGAACATCGTCCGTTCCTGGTGCTGCAATATGCGACGCCAGTGCGCAATCAGTACCGGGTGAAAGCCGGGTTACCGCTGTAAGGCTTCCGACTGGATACGACAACGGCGCCCTTGTGTGGCGAGGGGGCTTGCCCCCTCACCACAGATCCCATGCCAGACATTTCAGACCCGCGTGCTGATCCACGACACCAGCAACGCCAGCCCCAGGCAGGCGAACCCGAAACGATAGAAAAAGCGGTTCATGCGCAAGGTCGCCCAATCCAGGGTCGGCTCGACGCTGGGCTGGCTCTGGCGCTGGGACACGATACTGGCCATGGCGCGTTGTTCGCGGCGACGGGTGGCATGCAGCAGCCAACTGCCGGGGAAGGCCAGCAGCAAGGCCAGAAGATTGATCAGCTTGGCGGGATGGGCGGTAAACAGCGTCATCAAATGCAGCGACATCACGGACCTCAAACAAAACAGGTGTGGCAGGCGCCGGACCGACGACTGCGGCGCGGATTCTACCGAAAGCCTCTCCTCCTGCACTCGCTTTACGACAAATAACTGACCATTTGGCAGATTCCTGACCCGAGTCACAGCTTCGTCATCTGAATCCGTCAGTCTCGCGCCCCACGAAAACAGACACGGATATCGTCATGCTTCACGCTGAAAACCAGGATCGCCTCTACCTCATTGCCCCGAGCGATGAACAACAAAACCTTGTGGGAAGCCTCGCCTTCAACGTTCAGGATCGTCACTGGCTGGTGTATTGCGCGCTGGGCGGACATCAACATGCGGATTTACCGGAGACGGACTTGCTGACCGGTGTGAGTGTGCTGGACTTCTACTCCGAAGCCGCCTGACACCCAACATTCCTACAAGTATTCGGTGTACACATAATGAAAAAGCCCGGGGCCATTGCTGGCTCCGGGCTTTTTTGATTCCCGCGAATGGTTATTCGCCGAGAACCTGACCCACGGTTGGGTCCTTGAACAGGCGCGTCAACGCATCGCTCAACACATCGCTGACCAGCTTGGTGTTGGTTTCCTGGTTCGGCGCCATACCGAAGCGCTGGTCCAGCGACGCACCGTAACGACCGCTGTAACGACGATTGGCGTTCTGCACATCGGAGCGGAAGGTCGCGCCGATAGTTGCTTCGGTCACGAACATGCCTTCTTTAGGCGACTGATACTTCAGCTCGGTCAGGGTCACGGTGATTTGCGGTGCGCCCGGTGCATTGTTGGTTGGGGTAAAGCCCAGCAACCGTACGGCCGCTTCGGACTGCGCCTGCAGCTTCGGCAGAATCTGCGCGCCCTGCACGGTGATCGCGCTGGTTTCCGGGTACAGGCCGCCGCGTGTGCCCAGCGTTGGCGACGGACGCCCGTCCACCACACGCACCACCACTGGCTGGCCATGGCCGACCGGCGCCAGCTGGGTTGTCAGCTTGGGTTCAGGGTTCAGTTGTTGCGGGCTGTGGGCGCAGCCGACAAGGGTCAAACTGGTCACAGTGATCAAACCGAACAACAGGCGTTGCAACATGCGCTTCTCTCCAGAATCAGGCACAAACAGGCCGGCAGTATAGCGGTGGGCCACTGCGGCTAACCAGTGGCCTTCAATCAATACTGAAATGTCTGACAACCCCTTGGAAAAGCGGTTCCTGTCACACATCTGTCATCGCCCATACACTGGCACGTAACGGCTCGTAGGCAATCTTCTCGGCAGTTCCCTCATCAGGTACCTCGCTATGCGCTATCTCTTCTCCTTGTTCACACCACGCCCGCTGCACCGTTGCTTTGCCCTGCTGGACAGCAATGGTCATTGCCAGGCGTTCAAGCAGTGCAGCCTCCAGCCGATGGGTGAGAGCTGGGTCGAAATCGAAGAAATCCGTCTTAACTGGTTGCATCAACCACTGCCACCTGGCGCACGCGTGAGCACCCGCCAGCCACGCGCACGAGTGCAACATCTGTTGACCACCTGACCGAACGCCTAATAAAAGTCATTAAACACGTCCATTTCCCTGCGTTTCTTAGATACAATCTCCCCCCGATTATAAGGACGTCTCCTGATCGGGCCTCGCAGCATCGTCAATGCCCTGGTATTGACACCCCGCACCGCCCACAGAGAGCCGCCCACACAGATCGAGTGAAGCTGGCGCGCTTGCTGTTCCCTGAGCAAAAACCCCGCTTTTCGCGAATCTGCAGAGCTGTCATTACGCTCGGTCACTGAGCTGTTTGCCCGTTTTGCCTGCCATGTACCCCCATGACGGCAATCCATCCGGGCACAGTGCCAGGCTGGGACAGCCCTTTTTTGAGGTTCACGTCTTCAAAAGAGCGTGAAAAAAACGGGTTTTCACAACTTCACAAGAGTGTGGCGAGCAAATGAATAGTTTTGCGTCTGAACATGCACCATTAGCGTCTGAAACAGCCCAACGACACAGGACCGAGCGTTCCTCGAATACCGGAGCCTGAAGCCTGTCCGCTACGGATTTGGTTGCACAAACGGATGTATCGACCATAAGTCGAATTGCCAGTCGCGCGTTCAAATGAGTTCATAACCCTCATTGACCCGGCCGGTAGCGTCCGTCGAAGTTGCAAAAAATTGCGAAGATTCGGACATGGCGATACTGCCATGGGTACCTGGGGCATCACTGACACGCCCCTGAACACCTGGCAGCCATGCCGACAATTTGGTGCTGCAGATTTTGGAGACGCGTTAAATGGCGCATAACGAAGCAGTCGACGTAGTACTGGTTGGGGCCGGCATCATGAGTGCCACCCTGGCGGTATTGCTCAAAGAGCTCGACCCCGCGATCAAGCTGGAAGTCGTCGAGCTGATGGATTCCGGTGCTGCGGAGAGTTCCAACCCGTGGAACAACGCCGGTACCGGTCACGCCGGGCTGTGTGAGCTCAACTACACGCCACAGGCTGCCGATGGCACCGTCGACATCAAGAAAGCCGTGCACATCAACACCCAGTTCGAGGTGTCGAAGCAGTTCTGGTCCTACCTGACCAAAAAAGGCACGTTCGGCTCCTGCAAGTCGTTCATCAGCCCGGTGCCGCACCTGAGTTTCGTGCAAGGTGACAGTGGCGTTTCCTTCCTCAAGGAACGCTTCAAGGTGCTGAGCAAGCACCATGCCTTCGCGGACATGGAATACACCGAAGACAAGGCCAAAATGGCCGAGTGGATGCCGCTGATGATGCCGGGCCGTCCGGCCGACGAAGTCGTCGCGGCAACCCGCGTGATGAATGGCACAGACGTGAACTTCGGCGCCCTGACCAATCAACTGCTCAAGCACCTGACCAGCGCGCCCGACGCACAGGTCAAATACTGCAAGCGAGTGACCGGCCTGAAGCGCAACAACGGTGGCTGGACGGTCAGCATCAAGGACGTCAACAGCGGCAACACCCGTGACGTCGACGCGAAATTCGTCTTCCTCGGCGCTGGCGGCGCGGCATTGCCGCTGTTGCAGGCTTCGGGTATCGAAGAAAGCAAAGGCTTCGGCGGCTTCCCTATCAGTGGTCAGTGGCTGCGTTGCGACAACCCGGAAGTGGTCAAGCACCACCAGGCCAAGGTGTACAGCCAGGCCGCCGTGGGTTCGCCACCGATGTCCGTGCCGCACCTGGACACCCGTGTTGTAGACGGCAGCAAGTCCTTGTTGTTCGGACCTTACGCCGGGTTCACCACCAAGTTCCTCAAGCACGGTTCCTTCATGGACCTGCCAATGTCGGTTCGCGCTGGCAACATCGGCCCGATGCTGGCCGTGGCGAAAAACAACATGGACCTGACCAAGTATCTGGTCAGCGAAGTGATGCAATCGATGGAACAGCGTCTGGAATCCCTGCGCCGCTTCTACCCTGAAGCGAAAGCCGAAGACTGGCGCCTGGAAGTGGCCGGCCAACGGGTGCAGATCATCAAGAAAGACCCGAAAAAGGGTGGCGTCCTGCAATTCGGTACCGAACTGGTCGCGGCCAAGGACGGCTCCCTTGCCGCCCTGCTCGGCGCCTCGCCTGGTGCTTCGGTGACAGTTTCGATCATGCTTGAGCTGATCGAAAAATGCTTCCCGACCCAAGCGTCTGGTGAATGGGCGGCCAAACTGGCTGAAATCTTCCCGGCTCGGGAGAAGGTCCTGGAGACCGATGCGGCGCTGTATCGCAAGATCAACGCGCACAACAACATCGCGCTGGAACTGGTTGAAGCCAGTAACGAGACCGAAAGCTACGCGTGATTGGGCCCCATAAAAAACGCCCCGCTCTCAGTGAGAGCGGGGCGTTTTTTATGGCCGGTGAGACGGATGATCCAAGATCTTCATCACTTGTGCCGGCCTCTTCGCGAGCAAGCCCGCTCCCACATTTGATTTGTGTACGCCGATCTAAAGTGGGAGCGGGCTTGCTCGCGAAGGGGTCAGCACAAACACCACAGATTCAGGGCAATAGGTTAACCGCGGGCCTTGGCGATCAGCTCGATGTACTCGGCTGCATTGCGCTGATCCTTGATCAGGGCGACGAAGTCATTACCGTGCTCATCCTTGCCGTCCAGGTCCAGGCCGGCTTCGACGAAGAACGTCAGAAAGCGTTCGAAGTCATCGATACGCAGGCCGCGGTAGGCTTTGATCAACTTGTGCAGCGACGGCGAAGTGGCGTCGACTGGCTCGAAATCGAGAAACAACTTGATCTGCTCGTCACCGATCTCGTCACCAATCACCTGTTTCTTATCTTTACGCATTGCCGACTCCAGCTCGCAAACATTTCACGGGGCGGGCAGTTTACCCCTCCCTTGACGCCGGGCTCAACGCGCGCGAGTGGCGCCGGTGTGCAAATCGGCCCAGACATGGCCGTTGGCATAGCTGAGGAACTGGCAATACACCGTGTCATTGCGCAACAAGTCGATGACCACGCGGTACTGCGCCATCGGGTAAAACAGCGTCAGGGTTTTGCTTTTGTCGTCGTAGACCGGCTTTTTCAGGCTTTTGCTTTCGCCATCGAAGTTGACCAACACCTGATTGATGGTCGCGCCCTTGTTCAAGGATTTGCCCTTGAGGCGAATCAGCACCGGAGACGTGACGGGAATCGGTTGTTGATTGGACTGGCGCTGACTGCCGACGACCACGGAATACTCGGTGACCTGCAGGAGTTGCTGCTGCTCGGGCTCTGCGCCGCGCAGCGTCAGGTCATCGGGTGGCAGATACTGTGCGTGCATCGGTGCCGGGGCTGCCGCCAGTGGCAGACTGAGGGTCAGTAACAGGGCGGCGCAGCGGCGGATCAAAAGGCTCATGAACGGCTCCGAAGACGAGGCCGAGCACTCTAGCATGAGGCTCAACCGTGCGAATTGGCGATATAGGTCAATACTTCGCAGTACGAGGCTGGCCATGCTGGACGAGCTTACAGCCGTCGTCCAACAGTGCATCGTCTTCCAGGGAGTGTGCATGACGTTCTCCGTCCCCCCATTGTTTGCGGCCTGGCGTCAGACCTGGCGCGCCGGCTACACCCTCAGGCGCTTACGCGGCGACATCAGTGCCGGGGTGACGGTAGGGATTATCGCCATCCCGTTGGCCATGGCCCTGGCGATTGCCGTGGGTGTACCGCCCCAGCAAGGGTTGTATACGGTACTGATCGCTGCACCCCTGATCGCCCTGACAGGCGGTTCGCGTTTCAATGTCAGCGGGCCGACCGCTGCGTTCGTGGTCATTTTGCTGCCCATCACCCAACAATATGGCCTGGGCGGCCTGCTGCTATGCACCATGCTTGCCGGCGTCATCCTCATTGCCTTGGGGCTGATTCGAGCCGGACGGTTGATTCAGTACATTCCGTACCCGGTCACCCTGGGCTTTACCGCCGGGATCGGCATTGTCATTGCCACCCTGCAATTGAAGGATTTGCTGGGCCTGAACACCGCCGGCCAAGCAGAACACTACATCGAACAACTGGGCGTATTGATTCTGGCGTTGCCCAGCGCCCGGTTCGGGGACGGGATAATCGGCCTCACATGCCTGGCCGTTTTGATTGTCTGGCCTCGGTGGGTGCCGAGGATTCCGGGGCATCTGGTGGCGCTGACCATCGGCGCGTTCCTGGGCTTGGCGCTGGAGCACGGCGGGCTGGCGGTGGCGACATTGGGTGAGCGTTTCAGCTATATGGTCGACGGCGTCAGCCATCCCGGCATTCCGCCGTTCCTGCCAAGCTTCGATTGGCCTTGGAATCTACCCGGCCCCGACGGCCAGCCGCTGCACCTGTCTTACGACTTGATCCGTCAGTTACTGGCGCCGGCGTTCGCCATTGCCATGCTCGGCGCCATCGAATCCTTGTTGTGTGCGGTCGTGGCGGATGGCATGACCGGCAGCAAACACGACCCCAACGCAGAACTGCTGGGCCAGGGACTGGGCAACCTGATCGCCCCCTTGTTCGGTGGCATTACCGCCACGGCAGCCATTGCCCGAAGTGCCACCAACGTGCGCAGCGGCGCCTTTTCGCCACTGGCCGCCATTATTCATAGCGCCGTGGTGCTGATGGCAATACTCGTCCTCGCACCGCTTTTCAGCTACTTGCCAATGGCGGCACTGGCAGCACTGCTGATCATGGTGGCGTGGAACATGAGCGAGGCCCGGCACGTTCTCCATACCTTGCGCATCGCACCTCGCAGCGACGTGCTGGTCTTGCTGACCTGCCTGAGTCTGACGGTATTGTTCGACATGGTGATGGCCGTCGCCGTCGGCCTGCTGCTGGCCGCCGGGTTATTTATCAAACGCATGAGCGATCTCACCGACACCGCCGAACTGCCTCGCGGCTTCCATCAGGCCTTACAGGACATGCCGGAGCATGTTCGTTGCTATGCGATACGCGGGCCGCTGTTCTTCGGCGCCGCTGAAAAAGCCTTGGGAGTGCTACGCAAATTCAACCCGGAGGTCAAAGTGGTGATCGTCGAGATGAGCGCTGTACCGATGCTGGACATGACGGCACTGGCGGCCTTCGACAATATCCTGAGGGATTACCGCACGGACGGCATCGGCCTGATTCTGGTGGCGACCGCTCCCCGGGTGCGCCTGAAGCTCAGGCGCGCGGGCATCCATCGGGAACAGCGTCAGTTGGCCTACGTGAACAACCTGGAACAGGCTCGTCGCAAAAGCGAACGCTGGCTGGCCGGGGAAAATTGAGCGTACGGCTCAATCAAACTGCGCGCGCATCCACGCCTGATACTCGGCCACACCCGCCTCGCCTTCACGTGGCGCCCACGGAGCAAGCTCGCCTTCCCCGACTGGCCGATAAGGCCCGGCCTTGCATTCGAACATCAGGCTATCGGCTTCCAGCACAACCAGGCCATGGAACACACCGGGAGGAAGATCCACGCCCACCGATTCGCCAGCGGCTTGCAGGACGCGCCTGTGGATGACGCCTCCAGACTCATCAAAAATCAACAGGCCGAGGCGCCCCCGCAGTACCAACAGCGTTTCCGCCTTGTCATCACCCAGGTGTCGATGAGGGGGAATATACGTAGTCGGCTGCAACCCCACGGCCATCCGATGACAAGCGTCTTCCATCTGATGGAAATTGTGATGCTGACGCCCACGAGGATTAGCCGCAGCTTTCTCGGCCAACTCAGAGAACAAGGTTTGATCAAGAAAGCTTGGCGTGGTCATGCATTACATTCCTTTAACAGCAAAGATCCCGTTGGCGTTACGCCAGTAGCCTTTGTAGTCCATGCCGTACCCGAAAATGTAACGGTCGATGCACGGCAAGCCGACGAAATCGGCTTTCAGGTCCGGGCGAGCCTTGCGGTCGTGGTCCTTGTCGATCAGCACGGCGGTGTGTACTTTGCGCGCGCCGGCGTGTTTGCAGAAGTCGATGATCGCGCCCAGGGTGTGGCCTTCATCGAGGATGTCGTCGATGATCAGCACGTCACGGTCGATGAACGACACTTCCGGCTTGGCTTTCCAGAACAGGTCGCCGCCGCTGGTTTCGTTGCGATAGCGGGTGGCGTGCAGGTAGGACGCTTCCAGCGGGAAGTTCAGGTAGGTCAACAATTTGCCGGAGAAAATCAGACCGCCGTTCATCACACAGAACACCACCGGATTGCTTTCAGCCATCTGGTCGTTGATTTGTGCACCAACGCGGGCGATAGCCGCCTCGACTTCAGCTTCGGTGTACAGGCAGTCAGCCTCTCGCATGATTTGACGGATATGCTCGAGATCAGCGGACATGGCGCTCTCCAAGGGGGGGGGGTGGCGGACAGGAAAAGCGGGCAAAGGTACGCATCCCTCACGGCCAGATCAAGCGTTTGTGGACTAACGTACTGTATGTCTATAGGACAACACCCTCGGATAGATTAATCTAGGCCGGTTTTTTTGCCCGCCGCCGGAGCCTTTCCCATGCCCATCCTCGAGATCCGCCACCCGCTGATCCGTCATAAACTTGGCCTGATGCGCCGCGCAGACATCAGCACCAAGAATTTCCGTGAGCTCGCTCAGGAAGTCGGCGCCTTGCTGACCTATGAAGCCACCAAAGACCTGCCGCTGGAAGCCTACGACATCGAAGGCTGGTGCGGCACCGTGTCGGTCGAGAAAATCGCCGGCAAGAAGATTACGGTAGTACCGATCCTGCGCGCCGGTATCGGCATGCTCGAAGGCGTGCTGAGCCTGATCCCGGGCGCCAAAGTCAGCGCCGTCGGCGTGGCCCGCAACGAACAGACGCTGCAAGCCCACACCTACCTGGAAAAACTGGTCCCGGAAATCAACGAGCGCCTGGCGATGATCATCGACCCGATGCTCGCCACCGGCAGCTCCATGGTCGCCACCATCGACCTGCTGAAAAAGGCCGGTTGCCGCGACATCCGCGCCATGGTGCTGGTCGCCGCGCCGGAAGGCATCGCCGCCGTGGAGAAGGCGCATCCGGACGTGACCATCTATACCGCCTCCATTGACGAAAGACTGAACGAACACGGTTACATCATTCCGGGCCTGGGCGATGCCGGTGACAAGATCTTCGGCACCAAGCAGAAGGACGCTTGAGCATGCAGCAAGAGTTCAACGATCCGCTCTGGCGCACGGTGCTGTCGGGTGCACAGATGCTGTTCGTGGCCTTCGGCGCCCTGGTGTTGATGCCGTTGATTACCGGCCTCGACCCGAACGTCGCGCTGTTCACCGCGGGCCTGGGGACGATTCTGTTCCAGATCGTCACCGGGCGTCAGGTGCCAGTGTTCCTGGCGTCGAGCTTTGCCTTCATCACCCCGATCATTCTCGCCAAGGGCCAGTTCGGCCTTGCTGCGACCATGGGCGGCGTGATGGCGGCCGGTTTCGTCTACACCTTTCTCGGCCTGGCCGTGAAGATAAAAGGCACCGGGTTCATCGACCGCTTGCTGCCACCGGTAGTCATTGGTCCAGTGATCATCTCCATCGGCCTGGCCATGGCGCCAATTGCCGCCAACATGGCGATGGGCAAGGCTGGCGACGGCACTGAGCTGATTCATTACCAGACGGCGATGCTGATCTCGATGCCTGCGCTGCTGACGACCCTGATCGTCGCGGTGTTCGGCAAAGGCATTTTCCGCCTGGTGCCGATCATTTCCGGCGTGCTGGTCGGTTTTGCCATGGCCTTCTACTTCGGTGTCGTGGATACCGCGAAGATTGCCGCTGCCCCGTGGTTTGCCATTCCGCACTTCACCGCGCCGGAGTTCAACTGGCAGGCCATTCTGTTCATCGTTCCGGTAGCATTGGCCCCGGCTATCGAGCACATCGGCGGCGTAATCGCCGTCGGTAGCGTGACCGGTCGCGATTACCTGAAGAAACCCGGCCTGCACCGCACCCTGCTCGGTGATGGCATTGCCACCACCGCAGCCGGCCTGTTCGGCGGTCCACCTAATACCACCTACGCCGAAGTAACGGGCGCAGTGATGCTGACCAAGAACTACAACCCGAAAATCATGACGTGGGCGGCGATCTTTGCCATCAGCCTCGCGTTTGTCGGCAAGTTCGGCGCGCTGCTGCAAAGCATTCCGGTGCCGGTGATGGGCGGAATTCTGTGCCTGTTGTTCGGTTCGATTGCGGCCGTGGGCATGAACACGCTGATTCGCCACAAGATCGATCTGGGCGAAGCACGCAATCTGGTGATTGTGTCGGTGACACTGGTGTTCGGGATTGGTGGCGTGCTCGTTGGCACCGGGACTGGCCCGGACGACTTCGGCCTCAAAGGCATCGCGCTGTGCGCGGTGGTGGCGATTGCGCTGAACCTGTTGCTGCCAGGAAATGACAGCTGGAAGCACAAGAAGGCGGATGAGCCGCTGTTGTAAGGCTTAAATTCTTCGCTGCTTGTTAGATAGCTTTCGCGAGCAAGCCCGCTCCCACATTTGATCGGTGTCGAACACAAAACCTGTATATACCGACAATCTAATGTGGGAGCGGGCTTGCTCGCGAAGCTTTTAAAGGGCCAACGGCGCTCTTTCGCACAGTGCACTCAACGCCCGCGCCCATTGCGGGTCATCGTTCAGACACGGCACCAGCACCAACTCCTCACCTCCCGCTTCGCAAAATTGTTCCCGCCCGCGATCACCGATCTCTTCCAGCGTCTCAATGCAATCAGCCACGAACGCCGGGCACATCACCAGAATTTTTTTCACGCCGCTCTTGGCCAGTTCGTCGAGGCGCGCTTCGGTGTAGGGTTCGATCCACTTGGCCCGTCCCAGACGCGACTGAAACGACACCGACCATTTGCCGTCCGGCAAGGCCATCCGCTTGGCAAACTCCGACGCCGTGCGCAGGCATTGCGCGCGATAGCAGGTGGCTACTACCGCTGGCGAAGCGTTCTTGCAGCAATCCTCGTTCTTGAAACAATGCTTCCCCGTCGGATCGAGCTTGGTCAGGTGCCGCTCCGGCAAACCGTGGAAGCTCAGCAACAAGTGATCGTAATCCTTCTCCAGATAGGGCCTGGCCGAAGCAACCAGTGCATCGAGGTATTCCGGCTGATCGTAAAACGGCTGGAGAATCGACAGTTGTATGTCGAGTCCTTTCTCACGCAGCACGCGCTTGGCTTCTTCGATTACCGTCGTGGTAGTGCTGTCGGCGAACTGCGGATAAAGCGGCGCCAGGGTAATTCTCTTATGGCCCTGGGCGGCCAGCTGCACCAGTTTCGTTTCAATCGACGGCTCGCCATAACGCATCGCCAGTTCAACCGGACCCTGGGTCCACTGCGCCGTCACGGCTTGTTGCAGACGCCGGCTGAGCACCACCAGGGGCGAGCCCTCCTCCCACCAGATCGACGCGTAGGCGTGAGCTGACTGCTCCGGGCGCTTGATCAGGATCAGCGACACCAGCAAGCGTCGCACCGGCCAAGGCAGGTCGATCACATACGGGTCCATCAGAAATTGATTGAGGTAGCTGCGCACATCCGCCACCGAGGTGGAGGCTGGTGAACCCAGGTTAACCAGAAGCAATGCGTGATCGGTCATGCAACGTCCTATTTCAAAGGCGGCTGGACAGATCGTCCAGGGCCGCGCGCAAATCGGTGAACTGGAAAGTGAAACCCGCGTCCAGTGCGCGAACCGGCAAGGCCTTCTGCCCTCCCAGCAACAACAATGACAATTCGCCAAGACCCACTTTCAACGCCAGGGCCGGCATTGGCAGGACCGCAGGGCGGTGCAGCACGCTACCCAGCGTCTTGGCGAATTCGCGATTGCGCACCGGTTTGGGCGCGCAGGCATTATAGGGACCGCTGGCGTCTTTCTGATGCAGAAGAAAATCAATCAGGGCGATTTGATCGTTGATATGAATCCATGGCATCCACTGCCGGCCACTGCCGATCGGCCCGCCCAGCCCCAATTTGAACGGCAGCAGCAGCCGTGACAAAAAGCCGCCCTCGGCCGACAACACCAACCCGGTACGAATCAGCACCACACGAATTCCCAAGGCCTCGGCACGCAGTCCGGTTTCCTCCCAGGCGATGCACAACTGGCTGGCGAAATCATCGATGACCGGGGGCGAAGCCTCGGTCAATTCACGCTCCCCCCCATCGCCATACCAGCCCACCGCAGAGCCGGAGATCAACAGCGAGGGCTTTTGCTCGCGTTTTTCCAGCCACGCCAACAGCGTTTCAGTCAGGGTAATGCGGCTACTCCAGAGCAATGCCTTGCGTTTGTGAGTCCAGGGCCGATCGGCAATCGGTGCACCGGCCAGATTGATAATCGCGTCCAGCGGCACCTGGTCGAGGTCCTCCAGCCGGGCAATCCCCCTGACTTGAGTGCCGCAGATTTTTGCGACTTTTTCAGGTTTGCGACTCCAGACTGTCAGGCTGTGCCCCTGACTCAACCAGTGTCTGCAGAGTTGACGTCCTATCAAACCAGTACCGCCGGTCAGCAATATGTGCATGACTTCTTCCTCGCGTGGCATTTAACCCTGATCACTAGTCTATTTTTATAAGCAGGGATCTTTGGTATCGGGCAGGCTCTGTGTTTAACAATAGGCCAAGCTGTCAGATCGAGAACGCTAAAAGTTATACCAAAAAACAATATTGTACAGGTTTGAACCACGGCGTAGTCTGTACAGAAAGGTAACGAGGCCCCTATGACTGTACCTATCGCAATCATCGGCACCGGCATCGCCGGGCTCTCCGCCGCGCAAGCCCTGACAGAGACAGGGCATGTCGTGCAACTTTTCGATAAAAGCCGCGGCAGTGGCGGACGCATGTCGAGCAAACGCAGCGATGCGGGTGCCCTGGACATGGGCGCGCAATATTTCACAGCCCGCGACCGGCGCTTCGTCACCGAGGTCCAGCGTTGGCAAGCCAACGGCTGGGTCGCCGAATGGACGCCGCAGCTCTACACCTACCACGGCGGACAGCTCAACCTGTCACCGGACGAACAGACACGCTGGGTCGGCACGCCGCACATGAGCGCTATCACCCGCGGCCTGCTCGGCGATCTGGAAGTGCAGTTTGCTTGCCGGATTACTGAGGTCTATCGCGGCGAAGAACACTGGCACCTGCAGGACGCCGAAGGCTTCACTCACGGTCCGTTCAGTCATGTGGTGATCGCTACGCCAGCACCTCAAGCCACGGCATTGCTGGCCGCGGCGTCTAAGCTGGCCGGGGCCGCTGCCGGGGTGAAAATGGACCCGACCTGGGCCGTCGCCCTGGCGTTCGAAACGCCGCTGGAGACGCCCATGGAAGGGTGCTTCGTACAGGACAGCCCCCTCGACTGGCTGGCTCGTAACCGCAGCAAACCAGGGCGCGACAACACCATGGATACGTGGGTGCTGCACGCCACAAGTGCCTGGAGCCGGCAACACATTGACCTGCCCAAGGAAGCGGTGATCGAGCAACTGCACGGCGCATTCGCCGAGCTACTGCACGATTCCATGCCCGCCCCGATCTTCAGCCTCGCCCACCGCTGGCTCTATGCCCGCCCCGCCAGCAGCCATGAATGGGGCGCACTCGCCGATGCCGACCTGGGCCTGTATGTGTGCGGCGACTGGTGCTTGTCCGGACGTGTCGAAGGTGCCTGGCTGAGCGGTCAGGAAGTAGCTCGCCGTTTGCATGAGCATTTGCAGTGAACCGCATCGATCCCGGCAAATTGCTGCTGTCGAAGTGGACAGCAGCCCATCCGCAACACCGCGAAAAGCACTTTCTGGTGACCGAGGTATTTCGTGACGAGGAAGGCACGGTGCTGGAAGTCGAGTTACAGGCGGTGCTGACCCAGCGCAGTGAACGTCTGGATTGGCGAACCCTCAAGAACGACGACATCTGGCAATTGGGTTGGAAGTAGAACCCGAAAACTTATACAAAAAAATTGACTTGTACACCTTTGAATCTATGATGAGGATTATGTTGTACAGAGACCAATCTCTGTACAAGTCTAGATTCGAGGTGCCTCGATGAGCGATCAGCCAGCGACACGACCAAAAATCGCCATCAGCGCCTGCCTGATGGGCGCCGAGGTTCGCTATAACGGCGGGCACAAGGAATCACGCCTGTGCAGTCGCACCCTTGCTGACTACTTTGATTTTGTCCCGGTATGCCCTGAAGTGGCCATCGGCCTCGGCATTCCCCGGGAGCCCATCCGCTTGGTGGGCGACCCGCAACATCCGCAAGCGGTCGGTAGCGTTCACGCCGAGCTTAATGTCACCCGACAGCTCACCGAGTACGGCCAGACAATGGCGCGTCAGTTGAGCGACATTTGCGGCTACATCTTCATGCAAAAATCCCCTTCCTGTGGCCTGGAACGCGTGAAGGTCTACCAAGCCAACGGCGTACCGGCAGAAGGCGGCGGACGAGGCCTCTATGCCGAGGCGTTCTGCGCACTGCACCCTGACCTGCCGGTCGAGGAAGACGGCCGACTCAACGACCCGGTGCTGCGGGAAAACTTCCTGACGCGCGTGTTTGCCTACAGCGCCTGGCAGCAATTGCTGCAAAAAGGCCTGACCCGCCGCGACCTCACCGAATTCCACTCGCGCTACAAATATTTGCTGATGGCGCATAACCCGGTGCAGTACAAAACCCTGGGCAATCTACTGGGCAACATGGGCCAGTCCGATCCTGAAGAACTGGGCCCGCGCTATTTCAGCGAACTAATGGCGGCCTTGAAAAAATGCGCCACGCGGCGCACCCACACCAACGTCCTGCAACACATCAGCGGCTACCTCAAGCAGGTCATCAGCCCTGAGGACAAACAGGAAATGCAGCACGTCATCGGCCAATACCGCCAAGGCATCGTGCCGCTGGTGGTGCCATTGACCCTGCTCAAGCACTACTTTCGCCAGTACCCGGATCCTTACATTGCGCAACAGGTTTACCTGCAACCGCACCCGGAAAACCTCAGCCTGCGAAATGCGATCTAAATGAAATCCAAACTCGACACCAGCGCTAGCGAAGACCTCGGCGACGACTTTAAAAAGGCGCTGGACGACGGCTGGCTGCCGATCCGTGAGGTGGCGCGCCAGACCGGTGTCAACGCCGTGACACTTCGCGCCTGGGAACGGCGTTATGGCCTGATCGTTCCACATCGCACACCCAAGGGCCATCGGCTGTTTTCTGCCGAACAGGTTCAACGCATCCTGACGATCCTCACGTGGCTTAACCGTGGTGTGGCCGTCAGCCAGGTCAAGCAACTGCTGGACACGCCGCAAGCGTTTAGCGAACCCGTTGAAAACGATTGGCAGGTGTTGCGCCAAACGCTGCTGCACGCGGTATCGCAACTGAACGAACGCACCCTCGATGACACCGTCAATCAAGCCATGGCGCTGTACCCACCGCGCACCTTATGCGAGCTCCTGTTGATGCCGTTGCTGGCAGAACTGGACCTGCGCTGGCAGGGCCAATTCGGCGCGCAGATGGAGCGGGCGTTCGTTTATTCCTGGTTGCGCAGCAAATTCGGCGCACGCATCTACCATAACAACCGTCAGTTGCGCGCCGCGCCCCTGCTGTTGATCAATCACTCCGATGTGCCGCTGGAACCTCAGCTGTGGCTCACCGCGTGGCTGATCAGCAGCGCCGATTGCCCGGTGGAGGTGTTCGACTGGCCGCTGCCCGCCGGCGAACTCGCGATGGCGGTCGATCATTTGCAAGCCCGCGGCGTACTGCTGTATTCCAGCAAAGCCATAAACCTTTCGCAGCTGCCAAAACTACTGAATGGAGTCAGTTGCCCAAAAATGATTGCCGGACCAACGGTATGCATCCACCACGCCGAGTTGTCCGTAAGAACGTCTGAAATCGCTGATTTGTCCTTCGCCGAAGACCCGTTATCGGCGCATCAGGATTTGGTTCAGCGTGGGCTAATTTAATGAATCGTGCGGACACCACCATGCAATTGATCTGGCTGCGCAGCGATTTGCGCCTACACGACAACACAGCCCTCTCGGCTGCGGCTGCACACGGCCCAACGGTGGCGGTGTATCTGTTGAGTCCGCAGCAGTGGCTGGAACACGACGATGCGCCGTGCAAAGTAGATTTCTGGCTGCGCAACCTGGTCGAACTGAGTCGCGCATTGGGCGAACTGAACATTCCCTTATTGATTCGCAAGTCCTCGCGCTGGGATGAAGCGCCGGCAGTCCTGCTCGACCTGTGTCAGCAGTTGAAGATCGACGCCGTGCACGTCAACGAGGAGTACGGCGTTCACGAAAGCGGTCGTGATACGGCGGTCGCCGAAACGCTGAAGGCCCACGGCATCGCCTTCCATAGCTACCTCGATCAGTTGCTGTTCAAACCCGGCACCGTGCTGACCAGGACCGATACCTACTTTCAGGTCTTCAGCCAGTTCCGCAAGGTCTGCTATGACAGATTGCGCCGGTCTCTGCCGGAGCTGATCGCTGCGCCGGCCATCCAGGCGCCATTGAAAATCAACAGCGACCACATTCCATCAGACATCCAAGGCTTCGAAACGCCGAGTGACGGCTTGCGCAAACTCTGGCCAGCCGGAGAGACCGAAGGCCGGCGTCGCCTGGAGACCTTCGTCGACGTTCAGATCGACTATTACAAAAACGAACGCGACTTCCCGGCCAAACCCGGCACCAGCCAGCTCTCGGCCTACCTTGCCGCCGGGGTGATTTCTCCCCGCCAATGCCTGCACGCCGCCTTGCAAAGCAATCAGGGCGAGTTCGAAAGCGGCAAGGTCGGCGCTGTCACCTGGATCAACGAATTGCTCTGGCGTGAGTTCTACAAACATATCCTGGTGGGTTACCCGCGGGTATCGCGCCATCGCGCCTTCCGACCGGAAACCGAAGCCCTCGCCTGGCGCAACGCTCCGGAAGAACTGTTGGCGTGGCAAGAAGCGCGCACCGGCCTGCCGATCATCGACGCCGCCATGCGTCAATTGCTTGAAACCGGCTGGATGCACAACCGGCTGCGCATGGTCGTGGCGATGTTCCTGACCAAGAACCTGCTGATTGACTGGCGCGAAGGCGAACGCTTTTTCATGCGGCATTTGATCGACGGCGACCTGGCGGCGAACAATGGTGGATGGCAGTGGAGCGCCTCGACCGGCACCGATTCGGCGCCCTACTTCCGGATTTTCAACCCGGTGAGCCAATCGGAGAAATTCGACGCCGAGGGTGTGTTTATCAAGCACTGGCTGCCAGAACTGGCCAGGCTGGACAAACGGGATGTACACAACCCGGCCAACCTCGGCGGCCTGTTCGGCGCGGCGGATTATCCATCGCCGATCGTCAATCTGAGCACGTCCCGACAACGAGCGCTGGCCGCGTTCAAGAGCCTGCCTTCGCGGCAACAGGCCGGAGGTCGCCATGAGTGATTTCCTGCGGCGTTTTGCCCAGCAGTTTGCGACCTTGGACAAGGACAATCTGCAGCTCCTCAATCAGCTCTACAGCCATGATGTGCAATTCACTGATCCGCTGCATGAAGTACAGGGTCTGGTGCAACTGCGCAGCTACTTCACCGAGCTCTATACCAATGTCACTGACCTGCGTTTCGACTTTCACGGTTTCGACCAGATCCGCGAAGGCGAAGGCTATCTGCGCTGGGTCATGAGTTACCGCCACCCACGCCTGGCCAACGGACAGTTGATTCAAGTGGAAGGTTGCTCGCACCTGCTTTGGCGCGACAAGGTGTATCGGCATCGGGACTACTTCGATGCCGGCGCGCTGATTTACGAACATTTACCCGTACTGGGTCGGGCGATTGCCTGGCTGAAAAGGAGAATGGGATGAGCCTCGCCTCTCCACGGCGTTATTGGTTGACCGGCGCCAGCAGCGGTATTGGCGCCTCGCTGGCCGAGGAAATACTCAAGAGCGGCGCTCACGTGGCCGTCAGTTCACGCTCGACAGCCGTGTTGAAGGTCTTGTCCCAGCGCTATCCCGGGCAAGTGCTTGTGGTGCCCGGTGACCTGACCAACAGCCAACGGGTGCGTGAAATCGGTGAGCAGATTGCGCAAGACTGGGGCTCGCTGGACACAGTTATTCTCAACGCCGGCACCTGCGAATACGTGGACGTGAAGCAATTTGATTCATCGATCGTCGAACACGTGGTGCGCACCAATTTGCTCGCCAGCGCCTATTGCATCGAGGCAGCGCTACCGTTGCTGCGCAAAGGCACCGCCCCTCATCTGGTGGCCGTCGCGAGCTCCGTAACGTACTTGCCACTGCCGCGCGCCGAAGCCTATGGCGCATCGAAGGCAGGGCTGCGTTACCTGTTTGAATCGCTGCGCATTGATCTCGCGCAGGAAGGCATCGAAGTCACTATCGTCAGTCCGGGCTTCGTCGAGACACCGCTGACGGCCAAGAATGACTTCCCGATGCCGCTCAGTTGGCCAGTGGGTAAAGCGGCACGGCACATCTTCGCCAAACTCAAGAACCGGCCATTGGAGATCGCATTTCCGGGCCTGTTCATGGCGGCGCTGTGGCCGCTGTCGAAAATGCCCAACGCGGTGCAACTGGCCATCGGCAAACGCATGGTACGCAGCTCTCCGCCGATCCAGGATCTACCATGAACATCGCCATCATCGGCAGCGGCATCTCGGGGTTGACCTGCGCGTACCTGCTTAATCGCAGGCATGAGATCACCTTGTTCGAGGCCGGAGACCGGCCGGGCGGTCACACCCACACGGTTGACGTGTCGGTCGATGGCCAGCGCTATGCGGTAGACACAGGTTTCATTGTCTTCAACGACAGGACCTACCCGAATTTCATCCGCCTGCTGAGCCAGCTCGGGGTGGGTTTCAAACCGACTGAAATGAGTTTCTCGGTGACGGACCCGGACACCGGCCTTGAGTACAACGGCAATAACCTGAACAGCCTGTTCGCCCAACGCCGTAACCTGTTGTCGCCAGGATTCTGGGGCATGTTGCGCGACATTCTGCGCTTCAATAAAGAAGCCCAGCGCGACCTGGCGCAAGGGCTCATTACCGCCGACACCACGCTGGACGATTACCTGAAGGCCGGACACTACGGCGAGCGCTTTATCCTGCATTACATCGTGCCAATGGGGGCGGCGATCTGGTCGATGTCCATGGCGGACATGCTCGGTTTCCCGTTGCAATTTTTTGTCCGCTTTTTCAAGAACCACGGGCTGCTGTCCATCAGCGATCGCCCGCAATGGTGCGTGATTGAAGGCGGCTCCAATGCCTACGTCGGACCACTGACCGCCTCATTTCGCGAAAAGATTCGTCTCAACTGCCCCGTGACGCGCGTCGAGCGTGATGACGCGGGCGTGGTTATCCACAGTGCCGCTGGCAGCGAACGCTTCGATAAAGTCGTGTTCGCTTGCCACAGCGATCAGGCATTGAAACTGTTGGCCCGGCCGAGCGATGCCGAACGGTCAATCCTCGGCGCCCTGCCCTACGCCGATAACGAAGTGGTGCTGCACACTGACACGCGCTTGCTGCCCGTGCGCAAACGGGCCTGGGCCAGCTGGAATTATCGCCTCGGGGGCGCCGGTCACACACTCGCCGCAGTCACCTACGACATGAACATCCTGCAAGGTTTGCAGAGCGATAGCACGTTCTGCGTCAGCCTCAACCAAAGCGCCGGCATCAGCCCTGACAAGGTGCTCGGCACCTTCACCTACGCCCATCCGCAATACAGCCTGGCCGCCGCCGCCGCTCAACAGCGCTGGGATGAACTGGATGGCGCGCAGCACAGCCATTTTTGCGGCGCTTATTGGGCCAACGGTTTCCATGAGGACGGAGTGGTCAGCGCCCTGCGAGTCGCCCGCTCCTTTGGGGAAGTGCTGTGAACAGCGCTCTCTACAGCGGCTGGATTGCCCATCGGAGATTTGCCCCAAGGCACCACGCATTCCGCTATCGGATCGGCCTGCTGTACCTGGACCTCGACGAGCAAGACACCGTGCTCGGCTTGTCGCCCCTGTGCGGCAGCAGCCGCTTCGCGCCCTTCTCGTTTCGCGAAACGGACTACCTGAAAACGTTTACCGGCAAGGGCATGCGCCTGATTGACGCGGTCCGCCTGCAAGTCAGCGAAGCCATCGGCCATGCCCCGCAAGGGCCGATCTGCCTGCTGACACAGGCCCGCAGTTGGGGCCTGTCGTTCAACCCGGTGAGTTTCTTCTATTGCCATGAAGCCGACGGGCAACTGGCTGCGATTGTCTGCGAAGTCACTAACACGCCGTGGCGAGAGCGCTTTCTCTATGTGTTGCCAGCGCGGTCACCCGAGAACCGGTTCGATTTTCATCAGCATTTCGTGGTGACCAAGGCATTTGATGTATCGCCGTTTCTGCCACGGGATCTGGAATACCGAATGAGTTTCAGCCCAGTCGCCAACTCACTGGGCGTGCACATGGCGGACTGGCAGGGCGAACTGAAACTCTTCGACGCCACGCTTAACCTGCATCGCGAAGCGTTAAACCGCACAAGCCTGCACCGTTACCTGCGGCAGTTTCCCTGGATGACTGCGAAAACCTGCCTGGCGATTTACTGGCAGGCGCTGCGTCTTTTGCTCAAACGTGCCCCGATCTTTGCTCATCGGGCTGCCGATCGAAGCTTTCGAACCGCCACAGTTCCCTCCAAGGATCGCCGTCATGAAGTCCTCTAGCATTTTGGCCAAAGCCACACTACCCGTCACCCACGGCTTGACGAGCGCGTTGCTGCGCCGTGGCGTGCTCCGGCAGCTTGCAGCACTCAGACACGGGCAACTGGTGGTTGTCGAAGACAGCGAGCGGCATGTCTTCGGCACGGCCGGCAGCCATTTGATCGGGGAGATTCATATTCTCGACGCCGCAGCATGGGGCTGCGTGGCGAGCAACGGTTCAATTGGCGCGGGCGAAGCGTTCATCCATGGTTACTGGAGTTCGCCGGACCTGACCGCCGTGGTGCGCGTCTTAGTCAGCAACCTCGATGTACTGGATGCGCTGGAAGGTGGCCTGGCAAAACTCGGCCGACCTTTCGTTAAAGCACTGCACTGGCTCAATCGCAACACCCGCAAGGGTTCGCAGAAAAACATCGCCGCCCATTACGACCTGGGCAATGACCTGTTCGAGCAGTTTCTCGATCCGACCATGATGTATTCCGCGGCGCAATTTCTTAGCCCCGAAGACAGCCTCGAACAGGCGCAGTTGAACAAACTCGAACGGATCTGCCAGAAACTTGCCTTGAAACCCAGCGATCACCTGCTGGAAATCGGCACCGGCTGGGGCAGCATGGCGCTTTACGCGGCACAGCATTACGGGTGCAAGGTCACCACCACCACGCTCTCCAAAGAGCAGTTCGCGTTTACCGCTCAACGAATCGAAACCCTTGGCCTGCAAGGCCGGGTCACGCTGCTGCTCAAGGATTACCGCGACCTCACCGGCCAGTACGACAAACTGGTATCGATCGAGATGATCGAAGCGGTCGGTCACCGCTTTCTGCCGACTTACTTCAAGCAATGCGCGCACTTACTCAAAAGCAACGGCTTGATGCTGTTGCAAGCCATCACCATTCGCGAACAACGCTACGAACAGGCCAAGGGCAACGTCGACTTTATACAGCGCTACATTTTCCCCGGCGGCGCCTTGCCCTGCGTGCAGAAAATGCTCGAGATCGTCAGTCGTGACACCGACATGAACTTGCTGCACATGGAGGATTTTGGCTTGCACTACGCGCGAACCCTGCGCCTGTGGCATGAGAATTTTCGACGGGCCCACAGTCGCTTGAGCGAGTTGGGGTACGACGACTATTTCCTGCGACTGTGGGAGTTTTACCTGTGCTACTGCGAGGGCGGCTTTCTTGAGCGCACCATCGGCACGGCGCAATTGCTGTTGGCCAAACCCTCGGCGATCACCGCACCGCTGTTGGGCCGTTTCGATGCTTGAACGCGTGGCTAATGCCGTATTGTTTCAGCTCGGCTGGTTTGCCTGTGTGGCCGGTGGCAGCAGTCTGTGGTTGCTGGTGGCATTGGCGGTGCTGTTGATTCATCTGCTGTGGATAAGTCGCTGGGCCGATGAAGGTCGATTGATCCTCAGCGTTGTGCTGCTCGGCACCACCGTCGACAGTACATTGCGCTGGCTGGGCGCATTCGATTTCAACGACGCCGCGCCATTGATTCCGTTGTGGCTGATGCTGCTGTGGGCGCTGCTGGCAACGACTTTGCGCCATTGCCTGGCGTGGACCGCCACACCTTGGTGGCTCGGTAGCGTGCTGGGCGCGGTCGGCGGGCCACTGTCTTATTACGCAGGCGGACAACTGGCGGGCGTGCAGTTTCCTTATGGACAATGGCCAACCCTGATCGGTATCGGGCTACTGTGGTCTGTGCTATTTCCCGCCCTACACTTCATGGCCCATCGGTTAGCCTCGAACACACAGCACTAGCGTCCGTCCGGCCTTTCACACAGCATCGCCCCACTGCCTTACACTGCGCGCCATGAAAACCATTCCCCACACGCAAATCGCCGAGCCGGCCGTGACATGCTCGACCTGCGCGGCTTGCTGCTGTCAGCTTGAAGTGATGCTGATCACCGATACGGGCGTGCCCGAACGTTTTATCGATACCGACGATTGGGGCGGGGAAGTCATGCTGCGTCTGGACGACGGCTGGTGTGCGGCGCTGGACCGCAACAGCATGATGTGCACGATCTACGAGAAACGCCCGTTGATCTGCCGGGAATTCGAGATGGGCGCACCGGAGTGCATCGAAGAGCGCCAGGGGATCAGCACGGCGTATCGCTGACACCCAGACCAGTGAAGAGCAGCTGTGGGAGCCAGCTTGCTGGCGATAGCGGACTGTCAGTCAATATTGATGCTGACTGATACACCGCGCATTCGCGAGCAAGCCCGCTCCCACATTGACAGTGTTTACAACGGCATTGTGTAGTGCAGCGAGTAGCTTTCTACACCGTCGTTGTGACTGCTCATACCGGCATTGGAATAGTGCGTCGCACGAATCCCGACCTCATGCCCGCCGGTAAAGCGCAGGCCAAAGCCGAATCGGTCTTCAAACTGGAAGGCCTGGCCAAGGTTGTTGTCTTCAACTTGAGTGTGGGAGAACACCGCCACACCAATCCCCGCCTCGAGGTAAGGTTTGATCGACTGGCCGGCAAACTCGTAAACGAACACCGGCGAGAACGACAGGCTGTTGTTGCCGGAGCTCTTGTCGCCATCCCAATAGGTATAGGCGCCACTCCAGTAACCGGTCAGGCGACCCACGTCGCTTTGCCACCAGCTCTGATCCCAATCGAATTGCATGCCCAGTCGATAGGTCATGGTTGATTCAGTGGTCTGACCGACCCCGAACTCCACGCCTGCCGCTTGTGCAGTAAAACTTTGCCCCATCAAAGCGGCCGCAATCGCGGCCAAGCAGAATAGTCGCTTCACTAGAAACATCCTTTTCCGAACGATTTCGTATGGTTTTTTGGTAACTCAAGGCTATAGAAGTCGACGCTTAATTAGAAGTTCATCCAAATTACCCGCACTGCCCCAATTTTTTTGTTAACGCCCGAAGCTTCTCACAACGCCGGCCGTATTCCACAGTATCGGCAAGATATTTCTGAAATGAACCGGATCGGCACTCGTCCAGAATTCGGCCGCACGCGCCGGCCCGTCAGCGAGCAATTCACGCTCGGCCAGCAGACGCTGAAGTTGCCGCGCAACAGCCGCCCCGGTGTCGATGAGGCTGATGTCATCCGGGATCATCTGCTTTAGCAAAGGCTTCAGAAAGGGATAGTGCGTACAGCCGAGAATCAAGGTGTCGCACCCGGCGCCAAGCAGCGGTTCGACATAACTGGTCAGCAACTGGCGCAATGCCTCGCTGTGCAAGTCGCCGTTTTCAATCAGCTCTACCAGGCCGGGACACGGCTGAGTGATGACGCGCACATCGGTGGCGAAACGGTCGAGCAAGGCGGCGAACTTGGCACTCTGCAAGGTGCCGGTGGTGGCGAGCACGCCAACCACGCCGCTGCGGGTTGCGGCGGCCGCCGGCTTGACCGCCGGCTCCATGCCAACAATCGGCCACTGCGGATAATCGCGACGCAAGTCGGCAACGCCCGCGACGGTCGCGGTGTTGCACGCCAGCACCAGGGCTTTGGCGCCCTGCTGCTGGAAAAAATCAGCCATGACGCTGCAGCGCTGGCGGATGAATTCCGGGGTTTTCTCGCCGTAGGGAATGTTCCCGCAGTCGGCGACGTAGAGCAGCGACTCATTGGGCAGCAACCGCTGGATCTCGGCCAGCACCGAGAGCCCTCCGACGCCGGAGTCGAACACGCCAATCGGCGCTTCACGCATGTGTCGACCCACAGACGCTGCAGCCCGGATCACGCTTGACCCGCAATTCACGGAAGCGCGAGCCCAGCGCATCGATCAGCAACAGACGCCCCACCAGCGGCTCGCCGAAACCGACCAGCAGCTTCATGGCTTCCAGCGCCTGAAGGCTCCCCACCAGCCCCACCAACGGCCCGACGACGCCAGCTTCGCTGCACGTCAGTTCAGCTTCGCTGCCATGCCCGTATAAACAGTGGTAGCACGGGCTTTCTGGGCGACGCGGGTCGAACACCGACAATTGGCCTTCGAGGCGAATCGCCGCGCCACTGACCAGCGGTTTGCGGGCGGCGATACACGCCGCATTGACCGCTTCGCGGGTGGAGAAGTTGTCCGAGCAGTCCAGCACCAGATCCACCGCTGTCACGGCGGCGACCAGAGAATCTTCGTCCAGCGCAGTGCGGTGGGCGATCAACTGGATCTCGGGATTGATGGCGGTCAGACGACGAATTGCCGAATCAACCTTGCTCAGGCCGACGCTGTCGGTGTCGTGAACGATCTGGCGTTGCAGGTTCGTCAGGTCGACCGTGTCGAAGTCGGCGAGGTGCAACTCACCCACACCCGCCGCGGCCAAGTACAGCGCAACCGGCGAACCGAGCCCGCCGAGGCCGACGATCAACACGCGACTTTCTTTGAGTCGCAACTGGCCGTCGATGTCGACATGCTGCAACAGAATCTGCCGACTGTAGCGCAACAATTCCTGATCATTCAGCACGGCACGCGCCCCAGGCTGATACGTTCGTGTCCACCCAGATCGATTCGGCTGTGGACGTTTTCAAAGCCGCGGGTCAGCAGTAAATCGCGCACGGCACTCGCTTGATCGTAGCCGTGTTCGAGCATCAGCCAGCCACCCGCTTCCAGATAATCCGGCGCCTGGGCGACGATCAAGCGCAGATCGTCGAGCCCGTCGTCACCGGCCACCAAGGCACTGGCCGGTTCGAAGCGCACATCGCCTTCCACCAGATGCGGATCGGAAGAAGGGATGTAAGGCGGGTTGCTGATGATCAGCTGGAAACGCTGACCTTCCAGTGCGCTAAACCAATGACTGCTCAGCACCGTGGCGTTATTGAGGTGCAGGCGCTGGCGGTTGCGCTCGGCCAGGGCCACGGCTTCCAGCACACGATCCACCGCCGTGACCTGCCAGGCCGGGCGCTCGCTGGCCAGGGCCAGGGCGATCGCGCCGCTGCCGGTGCCCAGGTCAAGGACCTGCGCGGGTGTGGCCGACAATAGCTCAAGCGCGGCTTCCACCAGCAATTCAGTGTCCGGGCGCGGGATCAGCGTGTGCGATGCCACTTCCAGGTCCAGCTTCCAGAACCCTTGCTGCCCCAGAATGTAAGCCACCGGCTCGCCGACACGGCGACGCTGCAAGTAGCTGGCGAACGTCAGCGCCGCTTCACTGGGAACGATGCGCTCCGGCCAGGTGTGGAGAAAACTGCGCGGCTTGCCCAATGCGGCAGCCAGCAACAACTCGGCATCCAGACGCGCGGTGGGCGAGTCGGGCAAGTCGGCGGCGCGCAATAAACTGGCAATAATCGTCATTTACTCACCTATCGCCGCCAATTGATCGGCCTGGTATTCGGCCAGTAACGGCTCGATCACCGCATCGACCCCGCCGGCGAGAATTTCGTCGAGCGAGTACAGCGTCAGGTTGACCCGGTGGTCGGTGACCCGGCCCTGGGCAAAGTTGTAGGTACGAATCCGCTCCGAGCGATCACCGGAACCGACCAGCAACTTACGCTCGCTGGCGATGGCATTGGCCGCGGCGCTGGTCTGCTGATCGTTGAGTTTGGCCGACAGCCAGGACATCGCCCGGGCGCGGTTCTTGTGCTGGGAACGTTCTTCCTGGCACTCCACGACAATACCGGACGGCAAGTGGGTGATACGGATCGCCGAGTCGGTCTTGTTGACGTGCTGGCCACCGGCGCCGGAGGAGCGGTAAGTATCGACCCGCAGGTCCGCCGGGTTGATCTCGATCGCTTCCTGCTCGTCCGGCTCGGGCAACACCGCCACGGTGCAGGCCGAGGTGTGGATGCGGCCCTGGGATTCAGTGGCCGGCACCCGTTGCACGCGGTGCGCGCCGGATTCGAATTTCAGCTTGCCGTAAACGTTGTCGCCTTCAACCCGGGCAATGACTTCTTTATAGCCACCGTGTTCGCCCTCGTTTTCGGAGAGGATTTCCACCCGCCAGCCGCGACGCTCGGCGTAACGCGAATACATGCGGAACAGGTCACCGGAGAAGATCGCCGCCTCGTCACCGCCGGTGCCGGCACGGATTTCAAGGAACACGTTGCGCCCGTCGTTCGGGTCTTTCGGCAGCAGCATGCGTTGCAGGCTGGCTTCGAGCTCGATCAATTGCTCCTTGGCTTCGCGGACTTCTTCCACGGCCATTTCACGCATGTCCGGGTCACTGTCCTTGAGCAGTGCCTGGGCGCCTTCGAGGTCGCCTTGCACTTTGAGCAACTGTTTATAGGTGCCGACAATTGGCTCGACTTCCGCGTACTCCTTGGAATAGGTGCGGAATTTGGTCTGATCGGAAATGACTTCGCCATCGCCAAGCAACGCGGTCAATTCCTCGAAACGGTCCTGGAGGATGTCCAGCTTATTGAGCAGTGACGCTTTCATTGCGTTTTTTTATCCGAAAAGCTATCCGATGAGCCCTCATTCAGGGCAAAGAGCTCTTGAGCCATGGCCAGCGCATCGAGGCGGCCTTCGGCAGAGAGCTTTTTCAATTGCACGCTAGGCGCGTGCAACAGTTTGTTGGTCAGGCCGCGCGCCAGTTGCACCAGCACGTCTTCGGCGCTGGTGCCGTTGGCCAGCAGGCGTTGGGCCTTTTGTAATTCTTCGTCGCGCATGCGCTCGCTTTGCTGACGATAAGCCTTGAGCACATCCACCGCCGCCAGTTCGCGCAGGCGCACCATGAAATCTTCGGCACCGACCGAGACCATCTCTTCCGCCGCCTGGGCGGCGCCCTGACGACTCTTGAGGTTCTCGGCGACCACTTCGTGGAGATCGTCGACGCTGTACAGGTAAACGTCGTCGAGTTCGCCGACTTCCGGCTCGATATCGCGCGGAACGGCGATGTCCACCATGAAGATCGGCTTGTGCTTGCGCAGCTTCAGCGCGCTTTCCACCGCGCCCTTGCCAAGGATCGGCAACTGGCTGGCGGTAGAGCTGATGACGATGTCGCTGCGCACCAGCTCAGCCGGGATGTCCGAAAGCAACACGGCGTGAGCACCGAACTGCTCGGCCAGAATGCTCGCGCGTTCCAGCGTGCGGTTGGCGACGACGATGCGTTTCACGCCCAATTCATGCAGATGGCGGGCGACCAGGGTGATGGTTTCGCCGGCGCCAATCAGCAAGGCCTGGCTGCGTTGCAGGTCGCTGAAAATCTGTTTGGCCAGGCTGACCGCGGCAAACGCCACGGACACCGGGTTCTCGCCGATAGCGGTGTCGGTACGCACCTGCTTGGCCGCGTTAAAGGTCGCCTGAAACAAACGCCCGAGCAATGGACCGATGGTGCCCGCCTCACGCGCCACGGCGTACGCGGACTTCATCTGCCCGAGGATCTGCGGTTCGCCCAACACCAGCGAATCGAGCCCGGAGGCGACCCGCATCATGTGACGAACTGCCGCATCATCTTCGTGCACATAACTGCTCGCACGCAGCTCGTCGAGGCTCAAATGGTGATAATCGGCCAGCCAGCGCAACACGATGTCCGCCGAAAGGTGATCCTGTTCTATATAGAGTTCACTGCGATTGCACGTAGAAAGGATCGCAGCTTCGCGGCTGTCGGTGAGGCGGCAGAGCTGCTGCAAGGCCTCCACCAGTTGCTCAGGGGTAAAGGCCACGCGCTCGCGGACGTCTACTGACGCAGTCTTGTGGTTGATACCGAGTGCAAGGAAGGCCATTCAAGGTCGCTGATGGTGACGTGAAGCCGGCAATTGTCCTACTTCGCCACAGCCAGAACAACTACCGCTGACTATTGTCCCAATGTCCTGCCTCTATAAAGGCCTCGATTGAGACTCGGTTATGTTTGGCCGAAGGCTTGTGTCATGATGATCCGACCGCAGGTTAGTCGTCCTCTTCCTATATGAATAGATCTTCCGCGTTGCTCCTCGCTTTTGTCTTCCTCAGCGGCTGCCAGGCCTTGGCACCCGTGTCGCCGGACGGTACCTCGCCGGTTGAAGACAGCACTCCGGCCCCTGAAAAGCCCAAGGTTTACAGCTCATTCAGTGAAGAAACCGTCTTCAGCCTGTTGAGCGCCGAACTGGCTGGCCAACGCAATCGTTTCGACATTGCGCTGGACAACTACGTGACCCAGGCCATCAACACCCAGGACCCGGGCATCTCCGAGCGGGCATTTCGCATTGCCGAGTACCTGGGCGCCGACCAGGCCGCCCTGGACACCGCGCTGATCTGGGCAAAAAACGCCCCGAACGACCTCGAAGCGCAACGCGCGGCGGCCGTGCAACTGGCGCGCGCCGGGCGTTATGACGACTCCATGGTCTACATGGAGAAAGTCCTGCAAGGCAAAGGCGACACGCATTTCGACTTCCTTGCCCTGTCCGCTGCCGACACCGACCAGGACACGCGCAACGGCTTGATGAAAAGTTTCGACCGTTTGTTGCAGCGCCATCCGAAAAACAGCCAGCTGATATTTGGCAAGGCCCTGTTGATGCAACAGGACGGTGACGCCAAAGGTGCACTGACCCTGCTGGAAGACAATCCGCCAGACGACGGCGAAATCGCCCCGATCCTGTTGCGCGCGCGCCTGCTGCAAGTGCTCAATCGCGGCGACGAAGCCTTGCCGCTGCTGCAAAAAAGCATCAAGAAATACCCGGACGACAAGCGCCTGCGCCTGACTTACGCGCGGATGCTGGTTGAGCAGGACCGCATGGCAGACGCCAAAACCGAGTTTTCCAGCCTGGTGCAGCAATACCCTGAAGACGACGAGTTGCGTTATTCCCTGGCACTGGTCTGCCTGGAAGCCAAGGACTGGGACGAGGCCAAGAGCCTGCTTGAAGACCTGATTGCCCGCGAAAGCCACGTCGACTCTGCCCACCTGAACCTCGGCCGTATCGCCGAAGAACGCAACGATCCTCAAGGTGCGCTGATCGAGTACGCCAAAGTCGGCCCGGGTAACGACTACCTGCCGGCCCAATTGCGCCAGACCGACATTCTGATCAACAACGGCAAGACCGCCGAAGCCCAGCGCCGCCTGGCCGCCGAGCGCGACGAGCAGCCGGATTACGCGATTCAGTTGTACCTGATCGAAGCCGAAACACTGTCCGCCAATAATCAGGGCGACAAGGCCTGGGCTGTCCTGGACAAAGCGTTGCAGCAATACCCGGACGATCTGAATCTGTTGTACACCCGCGCCATGCAGGCGGAAAAACGCAATGACCTGGCGCAGATGGAAAAAGACCTGCGCCTGATCATCAAGCGCGACCCGGACAATGCCATGGCACTCAATGCGCTTGGCTACACGTTGTCCGACCGCACCACGCGCTACGCCGAAGCCAAGACCTTGATTGAGCAGGCTCATCAGATCAATCCGGAAGACCCGGCGGTGCTCGACAGCCTCGGCTGGGTGAACTTCCGCCTGGGTAATCTCGATGAAGCCGAGCGCTACTTGCGCCAGGCACTGGAGCGCTTCCCCGATCAGGAAGTGGCCGCCCACTTGGGTGAAGTGCTGTGGGCCAATGGCAAACAGCGCGAAGCCAAACAAGTCTGGGGCAAATTCCTCAAGGAACAACCCGATAGCCCTACCCTGCGCGGCACCATCAAGCGCCTGACCGGATCAGAGACTCTTTAAGATTATGTTTTTGCGCCACATCATCGTTTTCAGCTTTATCGCCCTGCTCGCCGGTTGTGCGGGCTTCGGTGCTCGCGAATCCGTCGAAGGTCACGGCAACCCGGCCCAATGGCGTGAACACAAACAGCAATTGACCGCCCTCGATGGTTGGCAGATCAACGGCAAGATCGGCATCCGCGCCCCCAAGGATTCGGGCAGCGGCACCCTGTTCTGGCTGCAACGTCAGGATTACTACGATATCCGCCTGTCCGGCCCGCTGGGTCGCGGCGCCGCGCGCCTGACCGGCCGACCTGGCAAGGTCTCGCTGGAAGTGGCCAATCAGGGGCGCTTTGACGCACCGAACCCGGAAGTCCTGCTGGAAGAACAACTGGGCTGGAAATTGCCGGTGTCCAACTTGGCCTGGTGGGTCCGCGGGCTTCCGGCGCCGGACAGCAAAAGCAAGCTGAACCTGGATGCCGACAGCCGCCTGGCCAGCCTGGAACAGGACGGCTGGCAAGTCGAATACACCAGTTACACGCAACAAAACGGTTTCTGGCTGCCTGAAAAGATCAAGCTGCACGGCACCGACCTTGACGTCACGCTGGTGATCAAGGAATGGCAACCACGCAAGCTGGGGCAGTGAACATGACCGTACCCCGCTTGACGTTACCTTCCCCGGCCAAACTCAATCTGATGCTGCACATCCTCGGTCGCCGTGAAGACGGTTATCACGAGCTGCAGACGATTTTCCAGTTCCTCGATTACGGCGATGAAATTACCTTCGCCGTGCGCGACGACGGCGTGATCCGCTTGCACACCGAATTCGACGGCGTTCCCCACGACAGCAATCTGATCGTCAAGGCTGCGAAGCAACTTCAGGAACAATCCGGCTGTGCGCTCGGCATCGATATCTGGATCGAAAAAATCCTGCCCATGGGCGGCGGCATCGGCGGCGGCAGTTCCAATGCCGCGACCACGTTGCTGGGCCTGAATCATCTGTGGCAACTGGGCTGGGACGAGGATCGACTGGCTGCGCTGGGCCTGAAGCTGGGCGCCGACGTTCCGGTTTTCGTGCGTGGCCACGCCGCTTTTGCCGAAGGCGTAGGGGAGAAACTGACCCCCGTAGACCCCGAAGAACCGTGGTATGTCGTGCTGGTACCGCAAGTATCTGTAAGTACAGCAGAAATTTTTTCCGATCCGCTGTTGACACGTAACTCTCCTCCCATTAAAGTGCGCCCCGTTCCCAAGGGAAACAGTCGTAATGACTGCTTGCCGGTAGTAGCAAGGCGTTATCCAGAGGTACGTAACGCATTGAATTTGTTAGGTAAATTTACCGAGGCAAAACTTACCGGCACTGGAAGTTGTGTGTTTGGGGGCTTCCCAAGCAAAGCTGAAGCTGATAAAGTCTCGGCCCTTCTTACAGAGACCCTTACAGGGTTTGTAGCAAAAGGAAGCAACGTTTCGATGTTGCATCGCAAGCTGCGAAGTCTGCTCTAAAAGAACCGATTACTGGGTAATCGTTGCAACAGATACAGGGGCGTCGCCAAGCGGTAAGGCAGCAGGTTTTGATCCTGCCATGCGTTGGTTCGAATCCAGCCGCCCCTGCCATTTTCCTATACTCATCCAGGTTACCCTCAGCCTTCAGGTACTGCGCGTGTCCAAGATGATGGTCTTTACGGGGAACGCCAACCCCGATCTGGCTCGGCGTGTCGTACGTCAGCTGCATATCCCTCTCGGTGACATTTCTGTCGGTAAGTTTTCCGACGGCGAAATTACAGCCGAGATCAATGAAAACGTCCGCGGTAAAGATGTCTTCATTATTCAGCCGACTTGCGCTCCGACCAACGATAACCTGATGGAACTGGTAGTGATGGCTGACGCCTTCCGCCGCTCCTCGGCTACTCGTATCACTGCTGTTATTCCTTACTTTGGTTATGCCCGTCAGGATCGCCGTCCGCGTTCCGCACGTGTGGCTATCAGCGCGAAAGTCGTTGCTGACATGCTTACCGTAGTCGGCATCGACCGTGTTCTCACGGTTGATCTGCATGCTGACCAAATCCAGGGTTTCTTCGATATTCCGGTAGATAACATCTACGGCTCCCCTGTATTGGTGGATGACATTGAAGATCAGCGCTTCGAAAACCTGATGATCGTGTCCCCGGACATTGGTGGCGTCGTGCGTGCACGTGCTGTTGCCAAATCCCTGGGCGTGGATCTCGGGATCATCGACAAACGCCGTGAGAAAGCCAATCACTCTGAAGTGATGCATATCATCGGTGATGTCGAAGGGCGTACCTGTATTCTGGTCGATGACATGGTCGATACCGCCGGCACCCTGTGCCACGCGGCAAAGGCTTTGAAAGAGCATGGCGCTGCCAAGGTTTTCGCCTACTGCACACACCCTGTGCTGTCCGGTCGGGCGATCGAAAACATCGAAAATTCCATGCTGGACGAACTGGTGGTGACTAACACCATCCCGTTGTCCGCTGCTGCACAAGCCTGCTCGCGTATCCGTCAACTGGATATCGCGCCGGTAGTTGCCGAGGCGGTCCGCCGCATCAGCAATGAAGAATCGATCAGCGCGATGTTCCGCTAAGGGCCCTGCCCTTCTCGAATGTCTCGTTGACGAAAAGCGCCCCGCCCCGGCATTCCTGTCGGGGCGGGGCTTTTTTGCCCATATCGCCTTTAGCGCTGGTCGCAAACGCTGGGGCGAATGTGGTTATTTTGGAGATACAACATGAACGATTTTACTCTGAATGCTGAAGTGCGTTCCGACCTGGGGAAAGGTGCGAGCCGCCGCCTGCGTCGTCTCGCAAGCCTGGTACCCGCTGTAGTTTACGGTGGCGAAAAAGCCCCTGAATCCATCAGCATGCTGGCTAAAGAAGTTGCCAAACTGCTCGAAAACGAAGCGGCTTACAGCCACATCATCGAGCTGAACGTTGGTGGCACCAAGCAAAACGTAATCATCAAGGCTCTGCAGCGTCACCCGGCCAAAGGCCACGTGTTGCACGCTGACTTCGTACGTGTAGTAGCCGGCCAAAAGCTGACCGCTATCGTTCCAGTGCACTTCGTCAACGAAGCTGCTCCAGTGAAGAAAGGCGGCGAGATCTCGCACGTTGTTGCTGAAATCGAAGTGACCTGCCTGCCAAAAGACCTGCCTGAATTCATCGAAGTTGACCTGGCTAACGCCGAAGTCGGCTCGATCATTCACCTGTCCGACATCACCGCCCCTAAAGGCGTTGAATTTGTTGCTCTGGCTCACGGTAACGACCTGGCTGTTGCCAACGTTCACGCTCCACGTGTTGCTCCAGAAGCTGCAGAAGGCGCTGCAGAGTAATTTCACTCTGTACGCCGGAGTGATTGGAACATCGCGGACTGGAACGTAGCGAGAAAGCGGGCGAGAACGCGGAGTTTACATAATGGTAAATGAGCAATTTTCGTCCACTTTCGCCGCACACACTGATTGCGGCGATGTCATCCACCACTCCAAGGAAGGGCCCCTATCGTGACTGCCATTAAACTGATCGTTGGCCTGGGAAATCCAGGCGCTGAATACGAACAGACCCGGCATAACGCAGGGGCCCTTTTTGTTGAGCGCATCGCGAACGCACAAGGGGTCAACCTTGTCGCCGATCGCAAATATTTTGGCCTGACCGGGCGCTATTCGCATCAGGGTCAGGATGTTCGTCTGCTGATTCCCACCACGTACATGAACCGTAGCGGCCAGGCCGTCGCAGCTCTGGCGGGTTTCTTCCGCATCAAGCCCGAAGAAATCCTTGTGGCGCACGACGAACTCGATCTGCCTCCGGGCGTTGCCAAGCTCAAGCAGGGCGGCGGCCATGGCGGTCACAACGGGTTGCGCGACATCATTGCGCAACTGGGCAATCAGAATACCTTTCACCGCTTGCGGCTTGGCATTGGCCACCCGGGCGTTGCCAGTATGGTTTCAAATTTCGTCCTGGGTCGTGCGCCACGCGCCGAACAGGAAAAACTCGATGCCAGCATCGACTTTGCCCTCGGCGTGCTGCCGGATATCCTCGCCGGGGAATGGAACCGCGCGATGAAAAACCTGCACAGCCAGAAGGCCTGACTCTACTCCGAGGGGAAACACCATGGGATTCAATTGCGGCATCGTCGGCCTGCCTAACGTCGGCAAGTCCACCCTGTTCAACGCCCTGACCAAATCCGGGATCGCGGCGGAGAACTTCCCCTTCTGCACCATCGAGCCGAACACCGGTATCGTGCCGATGCCGGACCCGCGTCTGGATGCCCTGGCGGCCATCGTCAACCCAAAGCGCATCCTGCCGACCACCATGGAATTCGTCGACATCGCAGGCCTGGTAGCCGGCGCTTCGAAAGGTGAAGGCCTGGGCAACAAGTTCCTCGCCAACATCCGTGAAACCGATGCCATCGCACACGTGGTCCGCTGCTTTGAAGACGAGAACGTGATTCACGTCTCCAACAGCGTCGACCCGAAGCGCGACATCGAGATCATCGACCTGGAACTGATCTTCGCCGACCTCGACAGCTGCGAAAAGCAACTGCAGAAAGTCGCTCGCAACGCCAAGGGTGGCGACAAGGACGCCGTGGTCCAGAAAGGCCTGCTCGAGCAATTGATCGCTCACTTCACCCTCGGCAAGCCTGCGCGCACGCTGATGAAGAACATGGGCGCCGACGACAAGGCCGTGATTCGTGGCTTCCACTTGCTGACCACCAAGCCGGTCATGTACATCGCCAACGTTGCTGAAGACGGTTTCGAGAACAACCCGCTGCTGGACATCGTCATGGCCATCGCCGAAGAAGAAGGCGCCATGGTGGTTCCGGTCTGTAACAAGATCGAAGCCGAAATCGCCGAACTCGAAGACGGTGAAGAGAAAGACATGTTCCTCGAAGCCCTGGGCCTCGAAGAGCCTGGCCTGAATCGCGTGATCCGTGCTGGCTACGAGATGCTGCACCTGCAGACCTACTTCACCGCCGGTGTTGAAGAAGTCCGCGCCTGGACCGTGCGTGTCGGTGCCACCGCACCACAAGCCGCTGGCGTGATCCACACCGACTTCGAAAAAGGCTTCATCCGCGCCGAAGTGATCGCGTACGACGACTTCATCCAGTACAAAGGCGAAGCCGGCACCAAAGAAGCCGGAAAATGGCGTCTGGAAGGCAAGGATTACATCGTTAAAGACGGCGACGTAATGCACTTCCGTTTCAACGTCTAAGTTATTTGACGAAGCACCCGCCCAAGAAAAAGCCGCGTTTAGACGCGGCTTTTTTGTGCCTGAAATAATCCCTCGTCACACCAAAAAACTACTGTAGGAGTGTTGGATCAGGCCTTTTTGGTTCTTGGCAGGAAGATTGCCAACACACCCAACAGCGGCAGGAAAGAGCACAGGAAGTACACGTATTCAATGCCATGCACATCCGCCAGATGGCCCAGCAGCGCCGCACCAATCCCGCCAAAACCGAACATCAAGCCAAAGAACACCCCGGCAATCATCCCGACATTCCCCGGTACCAACTCCTGCGCGTACACCACAATCGCCGAAAACGCCGAGGCGAGGATGAAGCCGATAATCACGCTCAGGACACTGGTCCAGAACAAGTCGACGTGCGGCAGCAGCAACGTGAACGGCGCGACACCGAGGATCGAGAACCAGATCACCGCCTTACGCCCGATCTTGTCGCCGATCGGTCCACCGAAGAAGGTCCCCGCCGCAACCGCCCCCAGAAACAGGAACAGGTGCAACTGCGAACTGGCCACAGACAGGTCGAACTTCTCGATCAGGTAGAACGTGAAGTAACTGGTGAGGCTGGACATGTAGAAGTACTTGGAGAACACCAGCAAACCCAGCACCACCAAGGCACTGATCACCCTGCCCTTCGACAAACCGTGAGTCGCCGCCTGGCCTTGTTTGAGCTTGAACAGGTTCAAGTGATTGGCGTACCAGCGGCTGATCCGGTAGAGCACGAACAGCGCGAACACGGCGAAGAGCCCGAACCAGGCCACATTCCCCTGACCGTACGGGATGATGATCGCAGCCGCGAGCAACGGACCGAACGCCGACCCGGCATTACCGCCGACCTGAAAGGTTGATTGCGCCAGACCAAATCGTCCACCCGATGCCAGTCGCGCCACGCGAGAAGCCTCCGGGTGAAAGGTCGACGAGCCGATGCCAATCAGCCCCGCCGCCAACAGAATCAACGGAAAGGTGCCGACCATCGACATCATCACAATGCCGATCAGCGTGCACACCGTCCCGGCGGGAAGCAGCCAGGGTTTTGGGTGCCTGTCGGTGTAGTAACCGACCCACGGCTGCAACAGCGAAGCGGTCAGCTGAAAGGTCAGCGTGATCAAGCCGACCTGGGTAAAGGTCAGGCCATAGTTGGCCTTGAGCATCGGATAAATCGACGGCAGCACTGACTGGATCAGGTCATTGATAAGGTGCGCCAGCGCCACTGCGCCAATGATGCGCATGACCAACGGGCTGCTTTGTGGGGTCGCGGGTGCCGACGTCGCGCCGGTCTGAGCGTTGCTGATAGCCATGAATATTTCCGTACAGCAGATGGGTGCACGCGGGCAAGTGCGTCAATGTGCCATTTTTCGGTGCGAGAGCGCCATCCCCTTAGCCAGCTAACGAACTAATCTTTCATCGCCCGAGAGGTGATAGCGCAACGCCATGGTCTGAATCTTGCCTTGTTTAACACCTTCAACGCGGGCCTCTTACAAAGGGGACCGAGAATGGGAAGTTTCGCTACAGAGTCGGCCTACAGAGCCGGCGAGGGTGAACTTTCGAGGCCTTTTAAAAGGGCACGAGTCGCGGTCGCAACGACCTCGACGCACGCCGATGGTGCGTGGTGTCCAGAGGAGTCATGGGGCATGTCGTTTTTATCACCGGGGATCGGGTTGCTGGGGCGTTTTGGCTTCGCACGAAAATTTCAGCTGTTGTTCCTGCTGTTTATCCTGCCGCTGGCCGGCAGCCTGTTAATGATCGGTCAGGATTATCGCGCCAAACTCAGCCTCATCTCCGGCGAACGTGCAGGGGTCCGGCAGCTGCTTGCTCTGGATGCTCTGGATAACCTGCTCGCCGCCCAGCGTGATCGCGCGGCTCGCTGGCGCGCCACGGAAACCAATCGTCAGCCAACGCCCGCGACCCTCGCTGCCATGGGCGCATTTGATGCGGTGCAGCCTGCCGTCGCGCAAGCCACCTCAGACCTCGGCAACGCGTTGAAAGTCGAAGGCGCCGAGGGCGAAACGCTGGCCCGCTATCAAGCCCTGCAAACTGCCCTCAATGGCCTGGATTCGAAAAGCCTCAGCGGCGTCGGCTGGTGGCCGGACGGTTACGACCGTTTCACCAACGCCTTGAGCGCCCTGCAAGCCCTGCGCGAACAGATCGCCATGGACAATCGCCTGACGCTCGCACCGTGGCTGGAAACCTATCTGCTGACGCAGATATCCACCCAGCACGCTCCAGACCTGATCGAACGGGTCGGCCGCCTGGCCGCTGTCGGCCAAGCGTCCGTGGTGTCGGGCCAGTTCACCCTGCAAAGCCGCCTGCAACTGCGTGACTTGCGCGGCCGTATCGGCGATGCCCGCGAGCAACTGGTGAAAACCGCCACGCTCCTGGAAGCGCGACTGCCCAGCGCTTTGCAAAGTTGGGCCGGGCAATACCATGACAACCTCAAACACCTCGACGCGAGCCTGAAGGTGCTGGATGACGGCGTGTTTGGCGGCAGCATCAGCCTCAAGCCGGAAGAATTCGAACGCAACCTCGACGCTTTGCTCTCGGACCTTGCAACTCTGCGCCAGCAATCGTTGATGTCGCTGGATCAGCGTCTGGATTACTACCACGACTCGGCAATTCGCCAATTCATTCTGGTGGCGACAATTTTTGGCTGCCTCCTGCTGGCCGCGCTGTACCTGTTCATTTGCCTGCAAGCCTCGATCCGGCGCAGCGCCAGCGGCATCACGCTGCTGGCCGAGGCGCTGCGTGACGGCAATCTGAGCCTGCAAGCGCCTGTACAGGGCCGTGACGAATTGGCGGCCATCAGCACCGCCCTGAACGTCGCTGTGGTGCAATTGCGCAACAGCTTGCAGGGGGTCGATCACGAAACCTTGCAGGTGAGCAACGCGGTGCGCACGCTCAACCATCATTCCAGTGGCGCACTCGGTGAAGTCGAAGCACAGCAATTGCAAATCAGCCAGATCGCCGCGGCGGCCACACAACTGGCGGCGACTTCTCAAGGGGTCGCCCAGAGTTGCGAACAGGCCTCAGGCAGCGCTCAGCACACCCAACGTATTGCCGCCGACAGCAGCCGAGACAGTCAGCGCACTACGGCAAGCATTCAGCAGCTCAATCAGCGCTTGAACGACACGGCCGCGGCACTGGGCCGGGTCAGTGAGCAAGGGCAACAGATTCAGCTGGTGGTCGACACCATTCGCGGGGTCGCCGAGCAAACCAACCTGTTGGCGCTCAATGCTGCTATCGAGGCTGCTCGTGCCGGCGAACAAGGCCGCGGTTTTGCCGTGGTGGCCGATGAAGTGCGCAGCCTGTCGCAACGCACCCAATCCTCCACCGCGCAAATTGCCGGCACGGTCGACAGCCTGCGCAACACCGTGAATGAGGCGGTCAGCCTGATGGAAGCGGCGTGTAGTCAGGCACAAAGTGACGCTCAATGCGTCACCGGCCTGGGCGAACGCCTGGGGGAAATTGCCCTCGCGGTGCAAGGCGTGACCGACACCCTGGCGCACATCGCGACCGCCGTGGAAGAACAGGCCAGCACCGCCGATGAAGTCAGCGGCAACATTCAGCAGGTCGATCAAGCGGCGGTCAGGTTGCTGGAAGGCGCGCGGGCGGTGAACCTGGCAGCAGACACCTTGAGCCAGGGCAGCAAGGCCCTGAGCGCGAATACCGGGAGATTTCAGCTCAGTTGATGCCCTCCTCCGGCCCGATTTTTCGGGTCAGGAGGATAAGCAGTTGAAAGCGTAGAGAAATATTTTAGATTTACGCTTGACACATCATCGTTCCAAGCCAATAATGCGCGCCACTTGGCTACATAGCTCAGTTGGTTAGAGCATAGCATTCATAATGCTGGGGTCCGGGGTTCAAGTCCCTGTGTAGCCACCAAGTACCTGTTTACAGATGTCTCCATGAGTCTATAAACAATCTCAAGAAGCCCGCCTAGTGCGGGCTTTCTTGTTTCTGGCTGTATCTCCTTATCTACCCCTATACCTTCCCGTCGTGTATCCCCCTGTGTATCCTTGATGAAAAATCGAACCGAGGGGATACAAGCCAATGAAGCGCTCCGAAATCAAGCGCCGCCCGCTGTCTGATACCGCCCTAGCGGGCCTGGAGCCCGACACCAAGGAGTACCGGGAGCAGGATGGTAACGGCCTTTATTTCCGTGTGAAGCCTGACGGCCAGAAGTCCTGGCAACTGCGCTACAAGACGCCGGCAGGCAAGTGGAGTTGGCTTGGGCTAGGTGGTTATCCAGAGGTCGGTGGGGCGCTGGCCAGACAGAAGGCTGCCGAACTGCGCGCCGATGCGGCTGAGGGCAAGAATCCGATAGCAACCAAACAGGCCCGTCAGGCTGCCGATCTGGCGGCCAGCAATAACACCTTTGAATCGCTGGCGCGGGAATGGCACACCTCTCGGCTCAACTCTTGGGATGCTGGCACCGCCAAACGAGTTATGGGAGCCTTGGAGCGTCACGTGTTCCCCACCTTCGGCAAGCGGCTCTACACCGGCATTCTGTCAATGGAGTGGATGGAGCTGTTACGTGGTCTTGAACGGCAGGGCATCCTTGAGCAGATGAGCAGAGTGCGGGCCTACTGCAAAGATGTGTACGACCTGGCCCGCGTGACAGGCAGAGCAGTGAACAACCCGCTCGAAGGGGTGCATAAGTTTCTGGCATCCGGCAAGGCAGAGAACTACGCGCACGTTAGCATTGATGAGTTGCCCGCCCTGCTCCGGGCTATTCGCTCATACCCCCACGCACTGGACGTTCAGCTTGGCCTTCGTCTGCTGACCCTTATGGCTGTCCGCCCCAGCGAACTGCGAGAGGCTCGCTGGGAAGAATTCGACCTTGATAAGAAGCTGTGGACAATCCCAGTAGAGCGCAAGGGCCGCAAGAAAGGACTTGAACACCTGGTGCCGCTCAGCCGTCAGGTCGTCGACGTATTGAAAGAACTTCATATCCTGACCGGCGCCTACCCATTGCTGTTCCCTGGAAGAAGCGACCGCACCAAACCCCGTAGCGATACGGTGTTTCTGATGGCTCTGCGTCGTCTGGGATATGAGGGGCGACAAACCGGCCACGGCTTCCGTCATATCGCCAGTACCATCCTGAACGAACACGAGTTTGATGCCGACCATATTGAGGCCCAACTCAGCCACAAAGCACCTGGTGTACGAGGGATCTATAACAAGGCCCAATACCTCGCTCAACGCACGACGATGATGCAGTGGTACGCCGACCACCTTGAAAGACTGGAAAAGGGCAATGTAGTGCAAGGCCAATTCGGCAAGGCGGTATAAACATGCATTTTCATACCCCTAAGAAAACCGGTGTTCTAGGTGTTCTTCGTGTTCTTAAATCGCTGCAAGCCCCGCAAAACAAGGCGTACAGCCATGGAACACCAATTGAAAAAAGCCGGAACACCAAGCTGCAAGATCACCAATGGTGTTCCGAACGAGCGACCTACCAAACCGGCGCTGTGGCCTGGCCCAACCGGCACATACTTCGTGCCAGCGAGACCACAACACAGCCCCAGCTCTCCCCTGTAGGCCGCTGTTCACACGACCATCACCAGCATTGGGCAGCGAGTTACAGCGCGGGCTTGGCGCGTGGACTCCGGGGCGAGGGGGCGTAAATGGACGACAGCCTGTTGCCCGAGCTTGAGTACATTGGTGTGCTGATCGACGGGATTAGGTGGCACTGGGATTACCTGAACACACCCTATGCCCCATTGGGCTTCGAGCCCGCCCCATTCTATCTGCCATGGTTAATCAATCTCATGGGTGAGAGCTTGAAGGATGATGAGTTCTTCCGTAGAGCGGCTTTGAAAAACCCAGCTTTGATGCCATTCCCTATCACAGGGTTTGTCCGGGTACTGCGTGACTTAAGTCATGAACAGCTACCTGATTCCGGTGATCAGCCGCTTATGCGAGCAGGTATCAAACGTATGGCGGCGCGAACTGCGCATGATCTTGCAGAAAAGGCCAGCGTCGGGCCTTTGAGTGAAGCGGAGTTGAATGCACTGGGCTGGCACCTGACAACATTGGTGGCACTAGGCAGTGACTCACTCAAGGCGGCGCTGCTGTCCCTTCAAGTCAAAGGTGGTGTTAAGTCAGGAGAGTCCCGGCGCGCAGAAAACGCTGACCGCGATAAGGCAATTTGTGACGCTGGTAAACGCCTAATTGCAGAAGGTCGCGCACTTCGTAGCCTTGCAGGAATTATCAGCGACACCGCTGCCGCTGAGGGGTTGAGCGCCAAACAGGTTAGAACAATTCTAAGGGTTGGCGGAGTCGTGCCTGCTTTGAGCAAAAAAAGGGAAGTGAACTAAGCACGCTTCCGGCTGGAAAAATAACGTGTGCCCCGTGGACTTACAGCAAACCCGGAGGCACTACATGCAATCCCAGCCACTCACAACGCCCATGGCAGCGATGCAGCACCCGCGAGCCAGCGTTGACGTAACTCTGAACCCTGCCGATCTACTCACGCCAGAGCAAGCAGCATTGGTGTTGGGGCTGTCCGCCAAAACCCTGGCTACCTGGCGCAGCACGGGGCGGCATTCGCTGCCCTTCATTCGCTGTGGTGCCCGCATACGCTACCATCGCAACGATCTGGCTCAATGGCTTCAAGATAGGCAGTGCACGCGCACCACGACGAATCAGCCGGGGGTGGTGTGATGCCTGAGACAAGCCAACACCAGATGCCATCGGCATCCTCTGCTGCCTCCAGTCTGCCAGCCAACGTCGAGCCGTTGCGCACCTACTCCGGCATAGGAGCTGCCTCTCCTGCCCATGCGTTCGATCCCGCGACTACGCTCATTCGCATGCCGGAACTTGAGGCATTGACGGGACTAGCTCGCGCCACTGTCTACAAACGCTTGAAAGATGATCCAAGCTTTCCAAAACCAGTACCACTGAGCAACAGCACCGCCCGTGGCGCCCCAGTGGCATTCGTACTCAGTGAGGTGCAGAACTGGATTCGTGGGCGCATCGCCGCCCGTGGGGTGGCCGCATGACTTACCGTCGCGCTCCGTTCAAGGGCCCTTTCTTCGATGCCTACCGCATCGGCTTCAACCTGTATCAACCGAATCAAAACAACTGGCGTCAGCGCACCATTGCCGGAGTGAGCTGGAATGGTCGGGAGCGTGAAGCCTTCTTTTTCAATCCTGACGGCCTGGTGTTGCCCATTGAGGCCAATCCATGGGAACTGCCGCCACTGTTAGAACGCCATGCGATCCAGCGTGAATTCGCCACGGTGGTCGGCTCCGGCATGTTCGCAATGAAGAAGGCGCAGCGAAACGCCCTCACCGCGACAGGGCTTGGTGAATGGGTGACGTACTGGCTGGTTGATTTCGAAGCAGGTTATGCCAATGACTTAGCTAACTGGGCCGCCTATATGGAGACTGATTTGCAGGCCGAGCGTCAAGCTGCGGAGGCCAGCTATGCCGCAGCCCAAGACCTTTGCTCACGTACAGTGCAATCCATTGAACGGCCTTGGAATGAGCAAGACCTACAAGTGGAGACGCCGACCGACGAATTGCCGAAACATATACTGGAAAACGTTGCGGCCCGGCGCAGCTTCCTGCAGGACGAATATGCCCGCCAGTACGCAGAAGATCGACGGATTGGCGCCTGGCTACGTGGCGAAGCTGGCGACCCACCATTGTTAACTCTGATGCAGGGGGCCGCATGATGCCGATATTCCTACCTCATAACGTCCTTGATGAGCCCGAAGGCGCTGCTATTCCGGCCCTACCAGTGATGGCAGCCAAGGGGCGGGAACGCCTGCGCGCCCTTCGTGACCGAGCGATTGCCGAAGGCGCCCATGTTCTGCTGTTGGCCTGGCCGACATTGGAATGGGTGTTGCTGGCCGTCGAGGTGCCAGCGGGTGTAATGATCGAGGATGCGCAACAGCTTATTCCCAACCTGCTGGCTAACCCCATCGCCCTGGAGCACATGCGCTCAGAGTCCCGTGAAGGCCAGCACCTGAGCTGGTTGTCTCTGACTCGCCCTGTCACCCTGCACTAACGAAAACGCCCCCGGCTGCAACCGGAGGCGTTAGAGGTGAATCAATATGTCGATTAAATTTAGGCCGTGCCGAACGGCAGCGCAAGCTTTGTCTGTGGTTGCGCGCAATCAATCGTCGCGCTACTCTCTGCACGTCGCTGCAAATTCAGCGACCGGGTTTGGCGACCCGAGTTTAAGAAGGCGCACAGGCGCCACCATATCGATTGCAGGCGCTTTTTTTGTGCCCGCATTTTCGCTCTATGGCGGCTGTGCGCGGGAGACCTTCGGGTCTGCCGGGTTCCTTCTTACCCGGTTCGCCAACCTGCGCACAGCTGCCACCCTAATTCGTTTGGCGACGAACCGTGGCAGCTCCCACTTAAGAAGGAGCTCCACCCATGCACGCCCTCAAACCGTCCAGCAACTCCAGTCGAGCCGCAGCGCACCGGGCCATGGCTATGTCTGCCCTTCACGCAAACTCGAGCCTAGCCACTCGACTGGCTCGCTACAACCAGCACATGAGCAAGGCGCGAGCCTTGGAAATCGCCGGGGGTGCGCAATGAAACAGCTTAGAGCTGAACCCGAAACAGCCGGGGTCACAAGCTTCTCAGGCTGCAATCTTGATGGACAGAGTCTGTTCAAAGTAAACCCTGAGGTGCCTGTCAGTGATGCCTTAGAGCATGCGTCTTGCCTGATGGACTGCGCAAACAAGCTAGCCGTCATGGCCGCTTGCGAACTGGAGGATCCGGGGGCCGCATTATGGGCCGTACACTATTTGAATGAGATGGCTAAAGCCCTTGTTGATGATGTGACGACCAGTGTTTTTATCGCTAGCAAAGGTGCCAAATGAAGAATAAGCGCCCCAGCTTCGCAGATGTGAAAGCCGCCTCCCTGAGGGCCATTGACCAGGTATTGGCTCGCTGGCTGCCCAACGGAAAACGCGAAGACGGCGGCAAGGAATACACCGCCCCAAACCCAACCCGCGCAGACAAACACGCCGGATCGTTCAAGGTGAACCTGAGCAAAGGCACATGGTCGGACTTCGCAACCGGTGATAAAGGTGGCGACCTGATTGACCTGGTGCGCTATCTGGATGGTGGCACCGACGTAGAGGCCTGCAATAAGCTCGCGGACTTCCTCAGCGTGACCGCGAGTAGCGGCCCCGATCCAGTCGCCTCCAGCAAAGCCAAGGCGCCCGAGTGGGTGCCGGTGCTACCGATCCCTGATGAAGCGATGCGCAAAGTTCCGGCCAAGCATCGTCAGCATGGGGCACCGTCAAAGGTGTGGATTTATAAAAGCGCCGAGTCCCTTCCCCTGATGGTGCTCTATCGCTTTGATCTGGGGCCAGATGAAAGCGGCACCCCGCGAAAAGTGTTCGCGCCGCTGACCTGGTGCAAGGGTACGCCCGGCACTCATCAGTGGCGCTGGCAAGGCTTGCCAGATCCGCGCCCCCTGTTACACCTCGATCAGTTGGCGCAACGCCCTAGCGCACCTGTCGTCGTGGTCGAGGGCGAGAAGTCCTCTGACGCCGCCGCTCAGCTACTTCCCGAGCACGTTGCTACCTGCTGGCCCAACGGCACGAACTCCTGGCGCAAAGCTGATTTTAGACCGCTGACCGGGCGTGACGTGCTGCTCTGGCCTGATAACGACGCACCGGGGCTTGGTTGCATGGATGAACTGGCCGAGCACCTTCACAAGCTAGGCGCGCGCTCTGTTCGGATGCTGGCATTGACCGTTTTTAGTAAACGTCCTGGCCTTGATGGTGAGCGGCCTACCTTCTCCGAAGGTGGTGAATGGGCCGAAGGCGACGATGCCGCCGACGCACAAACAAAGGGCTGGACACCTGCTCACCTGGCCGAACTGGAGCGCACGGGGGAGCTGTTCGCCCTGGCGCCAACGGCGACCAGCACCAGCACCAGCACCAGCACCAGCACCAGCACCAAGGCAACAAAAGCCGAGCCCTCCAGCAACCGCAAGCCCTTCCGTAAACCGAAAGCAGAAACTTTGCCGGGCGGATTCCGACTTACACCCGAGGGCGTGTTCTATGCTGGCGACGATGGTGAAGCACGCCCGGTGTGTTCTCGCTTGGAAATTCTGGCCCGCACCCGTGATGACAAGGGCCAAAACTGGGGATTGCTGGTTGAGTTTGACGACCCGGACAACGATAAGAAACGCTGGAATATTCCCCAGCGCAGCATGGCGGGCGACTTCGGCAAGGACGTGCTAGGGCCATTGGTAGACATGGGCCTTCGCCTGGCGGGGAGCCGTTCAGGCCGGAACGCCCGCAACGATTTGCAAAGCTACCTGCAAGGCTTCGACAGCACCGAACGAGCACGCTTGGTTACACGCCTCGGCTGGCATGGAAACGCCTACCTGTTGCCAGGTGAGCAGGTCGGCACCAGTGCGGAACACCTTCACTTCTATGAGGCGGGAGCTCAGATGCCGCCAATAGAACAGTCAGGCACCTTGGAGCAATGGCAACAACAGATTGGCGCGCTCTGTGTCGGGAACAATCGGTTGACCTTTGTCACGTGCGTTGCCTTCGCTGGCCCCTTGCTGCACTTGCTGGGTCAAGAGTCGGGCGGCTTCCATCTGTACGGCGACAGCTCAGGCGGCAAGACCACACACTTGCAGGTCGCTGCCTCGGTGTATGGCGGGCCACGCTTGGTGCGTTCTTGGCGCTCGACAGACAATGCCCTGGAGTCCATCGCCGCCGCCCACTCGGACGGGCTGCTGGTGCTTGATGAAATTGGCATGTGTGACCCTCGGATCATCGGCGAAACGGTTTACATGCTGGGCAACGGTACAGGGAAAGCTCGTGCCAATGACCGAGGCCAGGCGGGCCGACAGGTTCAAGAGTGGCGTTTGTTGTTTCTCTCGACCGGGGAAAAGACGTTGGCGCAACACATGGCCGAGGCACATAAGGAACTGAAAGCCGGTATGGAAGTACGCTTGCTGGCCGTGCCGGCTGACGCGGGGAAAGGGATGGGATTGTTTGAGGCCCTGCATGGCTTTGAAGATGCAGCGGCCCTGTCTGATGCCCTCAAGGCCAGAGTGGGAAAACACTATGGCACCCCGCTGGTCGCTTTCCTGTCGGCCCTCTGTGAGCCCGGAAAGCTGGAAGGGTTCCGGGTGATACTCCGTCATACGCTGGAAAGCTTAGTTAGCCGTGCGCTCCCTGCCAACGCCAGTGGCCAGGCACAACGCGCAGCCGCTCGCTTCGGGTTGGCCGCTGCCGCTGGCGAACTGGCCACCGCGCTAGGTGTTACAGGCTGGCCGGACGGCACCGCCACGACCGCCGCCCGTGCGTGCCTTGACGCCTGGCTGGCTGAACGTGGTGGCGCGGGCAATCTGGAAGGTGACGCGATTATTGCCAGGCTGCGCGGCATGGTGGAACGCTACGGTGAAAGTCGGTTCACTCGTTGGGACGCCATCGCAGCGAAGACAGACGATCACGCCCCGCGCACCGCTGATCGTCTTGGGTTCCGTCGAACGATGGAACACGGCTTTGGCGACACCCTATATACCTCTGTGACTTACTATTTCCTTAGCACCACGTGGCGCGATGAAGTGTTCAAGGGGATGAACCTTCGCAACGTGAACCGGGAGCTGGTCGCACGGGGGATTCTGGAGCCTAGCGCCGATGGCAAGGCCGCTCAGTCCGTGACTTTACCTGGCATGCCTAAAGGCCGCGCTTATGTCGTAAATGCAAGGGCATTAACGCAGGAGGATGACGAGTCATTTCGAGCAGCGGCTTGAATGATGAGGGCGCTCGCTTGCATAAAAAACGAAACCATACGATAAATGCCGATAGCAGCAAACAACTACGTCCTGATATGGCGACGTAGTTGTTTGAGCAAAACACACCATATGACTATTTAAAACATGAATAAGGATATCGAAAAATGCACATCCTACAACGTAAAGCAAAAACCACTGAACACCGGGATATTTCTGGGCCAGAAGACGCAACCTACGATTTTGATTCAGGCGTTTGGCGCAACGCAACAGGGCTTGTTGCGTACGACCCACGACATGCACAGAGCACTAAGAAAAACGATATAGAAACCGGCGAAGATCAGAAAGGCCAATAGTTTTATGTCAAACAACAAGCCAAGCGTTCTGATTCTTTCCTCTCTGTTAGATTTTCCTACTGATCGTATTTGCCACAACCTCACCAATCAGGGCATATCATTTCTGCGAATAAATCGTGATGCGCTGGACGACCTCTCGATTACAGTAGACCCTATAAAAGCCACTATGACATGCCATCATAACCAGCACTCTTGGCATATTGATAGCTCTCTAAAAACAGTATGGTGGCGACAACCGACCTTCCTTAGAAACACCCCAAACAAAGCGTTGCCCCCAGAGGAGCAACTGAAGCAATCACAGTGGGGTGCATTTATGCGAGGCTTAATGCTTTTTGATGAGGCAGCATGGTACAACCACCCCGCTGCAACATATCAAGCAGAATCGAAACCCTATCAATTACGCAGAGCGGCAAAGTTAGGATTCTCAGTGCCCACCACTATCATCACAAATGATAGGCATGCAAAAATCCAAGAGCTTATAAGTGAAAACATCGCGATAAAAAGCATTGACACACTACTGCTTCGCGAAAACTCAAAACAACACTTCGGCTATACAACGCTAACAACCTGGTCTGAATGCGCTGATGAATTTCTTCATTTAGCCCCACTCACCTGCCAATCGATAATCGCATCAAAAATCGACCTGAGAGTGACCATAATCGGAAATAAGTTATGGTGCGATGAAATAAACATAGGCAACAATGGAATAGATGGTGACTGGCGCTTAATAAAAAAAGAGGATCTCAGCTTCCGTTCCTTCTCATTACCACCAACAATTGAAGAAAAGTGTTTCCTCCTAACCAAGGACTTAGGTCTTCGCTATGGGGCAATTGACTTAGCCTATTCAGAAGGGGAGTTTTGGTTTATCGAAATCAACCCAACTGGCGAATGGGGCTGGCTAGACCGCCCAGGGCGCGGAATATCCGAAGCGATTGCTGGAGAACTCCAATGTCCATCCGTATGAAATTTGAAAACCTTCTATTAAAATTCGCTCCCGACGCAATTAAGTATCTAGTTGCCAACACCCGAATCCAAAAACAATTAGAGAACTGGGAGCACGCTCCCGAATTCAGCGACATCCGCCATCTTGAAGAAAGCACACTTAAAACATACATTGATAGCGAATGGACTCGTGCAAAAGAGCTAGACGAAAAACTCAACAAACTCACAGCCTCGCTATCTATCGCGGTCACTGTTGGAAGTGTAGTGACAAAGGCCATATTTGACGGATTAGAAAACTCCCCACTAAAAACAACCGCACTGATACTATCGTCGCTATCAATGGCACTATTTTTAGCTGGCGCCATTATCGGATTTAATGGATTACGCCCAAAAGAGCGATTCGGATATGGTGCAAAATATCTACGAACACTAGCAGAAGGCGGACAGGATGCGGTCAAGACAATGTGGCACGCTGCAAGTGGATTTCAAGTCACCAACAATATTCGTTCAAATCAAGCAACGGTAGCGATTACATTTATTCGCAACGGGGTAATTTTCTTTACCGCGTCTATTTTTTTAAGCTTGTTCGCCAAAAGTACAAACACAGAACCTCAAATCAGCCCCTCAATAAACAATGAACTTACACATCCAGCACCTGAACAGCACAAGCTCCCAGCTCCAGATACGTCCACCAACTTTTTAGAGCCAAGATCATTAACCTCTCCAGCACAAGACAGCGATCACACGGCGACATCTCGCAATCCTAATATAAAAGACCACGACACATATTGCCGCGCACTGAGTTCCTTTCGGTGCCCAGCACTGACACTACAGTTTAAGACACACGCTTCAATCTACCCTACCAAGTCCATACCCAGCATATAAGCCACCTGTTAACGTTTCATCTGGGCTCGCTCACTGATGGCAGATAAAGCCCGTGTTAGGCGAGGCGGCAGTTGGCTTTTGCTTTCTTCCGCAGGAAGCGAACAACAAACGCAGTTTGTGTAGTGAGTACACAAGCGGCGCTTGGGGGACTTGCGCCACCCTTTGCTCCACCCGCACGCTGAAGATGAGAACACTCAGCACGGGGAGGCTGCCATGCCTTACACGATACTAAGAACAAAAAAGCTGAAGTCGGTCGCCGGGATTATTGGATCTGGCCGGCACACATTTCGAGAGATGCCCACACCGAACTCCAATGGCGCGGCCAACGTGCCTGTTGGTGGCGCGTCTACCGCTGTCGGTCTTGCCAGTGCGGTCTTGGCCAAGCTGCCGGAACGCAGGCGCAAGGGGGCTGTGCTCTGCATTGAATATCTGATCACCGCCAGCCCCGAGGCATTCACCCGGCACGGCGGGATGATGCCCGACACGGGCGGCTACTTTGACCGGGCCATAACTTGGCTGAAGGCTCGGCACGGAGCCGCGAACATTGTCAGCGCCACCGTTCACCTAGATGAGAGAACACCCCACCTTGTCGCGTATGTCGTGCCGCTGACGAAGGACGGGAGACTGTCGGCGCGTGATTTCCTTGGTGGTGCCGCCAAGCTGCGCAAGATGCAGACTGACTTCCATCATTGGTGCGGGAAGCCGTTCAGGCTGTCTCGCGGCATCGAGGGATCGAAAGCCACCCATCAGAAGGTTGGCCAGTATTACAAAGCGCTCGCCGCTGCTGACCCGGTCATTGAACGATCAGACCTGGCTGCTGCTGTCGTCGGGATACAGACGCCCAACTACAAGGCGCTGCTGCTGAAGGCCAAGGCTTCAGCCATACAGGACAAGCTTCAACGCTCAGCCACTGAGGCGCTACATGCGCGGCAGGCGGCGCTGGATCAGCAGGCGGTCGAACTCAGGCTGGCCCAGCGGGCGCTTGAGGATCTAGAGATCACGTTAGAAAAGCGAGCGGACAGTCTGGCCGAGGTTGATCAGGCATTAGAGATAGCGCTGCTGAAGGCAGGGCGGCAACAGGAACGTGCCGACCGACTGGCCAAACAGCTTGCCGACTTGACCAAGCGAATGCCCGATGCTGACGTGGTAATAGCGCCATGCTAATGCATTCCAAGCTCAGCTTGGCACTACCGTCTCGCTCACGGGTCATGATGCCTTTGCCCTGATCGTTGGCCAGTGAGTAGCTCATTCCCTGCGCACGCTTGGGCTAGGCACGTTTGATTTCGTCCAGCGGCAGTAAGGTGTCATTGCGCCCCGACGCCTCGATCTCAAGACCGCCCTTGGTCATGTCCCACGATGCGGCAAAGCTGCCGGGGGAAACTCAACTCAGTACGTCCCGCCTGGTCTGATTGATGTTCCCTCAATACGGCTCCGTGGTTCCTGTCGGCCAGTGCCTATCAGGCCGACTCCCCCTACTTCCTATCACCCCATCCCCTCACGGCATCCTGTGATCAGAGAACACCATTGGTGTTCTGACTGCTTGGTGTTCTACGGTTTCCACGTTGGTGTTCCATGGCTGAAAGCCTTATGGAATGTGGCTTACAGCATTTCAGGAACACCAAGAACACCAAGAACACCGGATTTGTGAGGGGTAAGGGTTAGCACTCCCCCCCGACACCCCGTTTAGGGGCAATGCCACCAGCGACGGAGGTCTATAGGCCTCCCTCCCGGCCTGATCGGCCCGCCAAAAAAGACCACCCCAGGGGGTAGCAAAAAGTCTGGGGCTCTATGCGTCTAGACCGCTCGCCCCCCTTCGTGTGCAAAAGCGGGAAAAATAGGAGGGGGGGGCTTTCCGAAGAGAGGTGCTGCTGTGTGAAATCTGAACTGTTGATAGCCACAAACGGTGCCAGCAGCGAGCACCGTGTATCCCCTGCTGTATCCCTTTAAAAACAATAATAATTAAAACCCTTTAAATACAGTCGCTTACGACACCAGTTCAAATGACTGTGTACCACCAAGTACTAAAAACGGCTTACCGAAAGGTAGGCCGTTTTTTTATGCCTCGAGAAAAGTACCCTGAACCCCATGGGACCAGGGTGATCCGCGTCAGGTACGAATCGTCGGCAATGCCGACAACGCCCGCTCCCAAATCTGCCACGTGCGCAGCCAGACCATGGCCTGCCAGTCGCTGTCGGCCGGATAGAATTGCTCCAGCAGATTCAGCTTGATTGCGCGCCCCACCGCATCAGTCGGATCGCCATGCAGATGCAGCCAGTGGTCATCGCGCAAATGACGATGCACGTCCGCCCCCGGGTACGTCCCGCACTCAATCACAAAGGGCAGCAACCGAACCTGCGGCAACGCATCGACCAATGCCTGTGAGGTGTAGCCAGTCGCCGTTGCCGCCACACCGGTTTCACTCAAGGTGTCGGCGCCGGTCAGCAGCGTGTAAAGCCACGGGCCGTAAATGGCCTGCGCATCGGGAAGTGCCGGATAAGCCGCCTCGGTGATCGTCAGCAGCATCGGATGACCGTACTCGCCGGCGCCGGTGTGCAAGTCGAAACACATGGCCACGTCGGCATGGGCGATGTGCTTGTGCAGGATCGCGTGCAACGTACGGTTCGACCAACTTGGCGCCAGCCCGCCGTAAAACAGACCGTCGGGGTGACTGTGCTGGCCACCCTCGACAATCGACATCACCGCCGGCCAGCCATGTTGGCGGATCTGCGCGTCGAGCAAAGCATCCGCGCGCTCACGCTCAGGACCTAGCAGCTCGGTGCAGGCATAGATGTCATGCAGCGTTGCGTAAGCCTGATTGTCCGGCAACGGCCGTTCGAAATTCAGATGATTGCGGTTCAGGTCGATGTTGTCTTCGTTGACCCGCCGCAGCCAGGCGGTGCCCCAAGGGTTAATCAGGTGAATGAACACCACGGCCACGTCGGTCGGCAGTGAACGCTTGCCTAATTCCTGCATCCATTTGATCTGGCAACCCGAACCGTAGAAGCCTTCGACGCCATGGGTGCCGCTCAACGCGATCAGCAATCGCTTGGCGCCAGGATCGCCCAGCACTGCCACGTCGGTGCTCAAGGACTCCCCGAAAGGCCCTTTGAGCGGATGCGGGTACTCGGTGAGCGTCGCACCGGCCTCGGTGGCTGCCGCGAGGAACAGCTCTCGCTGATGACGGTAACTTGGCTGGGTGGGAAACTCTGTCTGCATGTCTGCCTCTTATTGGTTTTCTGGCCCCTCTGATGCCCTCGACCCTACAGAAAATCCGTCGGCTCATGAAGGACAAAAGCAGCTTTACTGTAGGCCCTGGTTTGCGCCATGCCGAGTCGGCCGATAAAGTCCCGGTAACTTTCCCCACGGACGGAGTGCCCCAACGTGTTCTCAGCCTTCCTTTTGAACCGCTATCGCCGCTCAGCCCTGTCGCTGATTGTCGCGATGCTGACCCTGACCGCCTGCAACGCGCCGCCGACATCGTCATTGCCTGTTGCACCGGAAAGCGCCTCGGGCTATCGCACCGACCTGCAAACCCGGCACGCCTCCAGACACATGGCGGCAGCGGCCAATCCGCTGGCGGCCGAAGCCGGCCGGGAGATGCTGCGTCAGGGGGGCTCGGCGATTGATGCCGCCATCGCGATGCAAGCGGTGTTGACGCTGGTCGAGCCGCAATCTTCCGGGATTGGCGGCGGTGCATTGATTGTGCTCTGGGATGGCAAGGCGGTGCGCACCTACGACGGTCGCGAAACCGCGCCGGCCGGCGCCACCGAGAAGCTTTTCCTGCAGGCCGACGGTAAACCGATGGCGTTCACCCCCGCGCAGATTGGCGGGCGTTCGGTGGGAACGCCAGGCGTGTTGCGAGCGCTTGAGTTGGCGCATCGCAAACACGGTCGGCTGCCGTGGGCGAAGCTGTTCGAACCGGCCATCAAACTCGCGGAGCAAGGCTTCGCCATTTCGCCACGTCTTCATTTGTTGATCGCCTCGGATTCGTCCATGCGCAGTTCGCCGGACATGGTGGCTTACTTTCTGAATGCAGACGGCAGCCCGAAAGCCGCCGGTACGCTGCTGAAGAATCCGGCACTCGCGGCTGTGCTCAAACGCATCGCCAACGAAGGGCCAGACGCGTTGTACACAGGCGCCGTCGCGCAAGAGATCGTCACCAAGGTTCAGGGCCACGCCAACCCCGGCAGCTTGTCGCTGAACGATTTGCAAGGCTATCAGGCCAAAGAGCGCGCGCCGCTGTGCACCGATTACAAACGCTGGCAGGTGTGCGGCATGCCGCCGCCATCCTCGGGCGGAATCGCTGTGGCGCAGATCCTCGGCATTTTGCAGGCCCTGGAAACCCGCGACCCGCGTTTCGCCCTCGCGCCGCTGAAACCGGTCAAGACCCAAAAACCCGCTGGCACCGAGCCTGCCCCGCAAGCCGTGCACCTGATCGCCGAAGCCGAACGCCTGGCTTATGCCGACCGCGCACAGTACGTGGCCGACGCCGATTTCGTGCCCGTGCCGGTCAAAGGGCTGGTAGACCCGGCCTATCTGGCCAGTCGCGCTGCTTTGATCGGTGATCGCAGCATGGGCGTGGCCAAACCCGGCACACCACCGGGCATCAAGATCGCCTACGCGCCAGACCGCTCACCGCTGCGCATCTCCACGTCACAAGTGGTGGCGGTGGATGACCAGGGCGGGGCCGTGTCCATGACCACCACCATTGAATCCGCCTTCGGCTCCCACGTGATGGTCCAGGGGTTTCTGCTCAATAACGAGATGACCGACTTCTCGTTCATCCCCGAAGAAAACGGACAAAAAGTCGCCAACCGCGTAGAGCCCGGCAAACGCCCCCGCTCGTCCATGGCGCCGACCCTGATCTTTGATCGCCAGAGCGGCGAATTCCTTGCCACCCTTGGCTCCCCCGGCGGATCGCAAATCATCGAGTACGTCGCCAAAACCACCATCGGCCTGCTCGACTGGAAGCTGGACCCACAAGCCGCCATCAACCTGCCCAACTTCGGCAGCCGCAACGGCCCGACAGAGCTGGAACAAGGGCAGTTCAGCGCGGAGCTGATCCAGGCGCTGAAGGACAAGGGACACAGCGTCAGCGAAATCGACATGACCAGCGGCACCCAGGCAATTGTGCGGGTGAAGGATGCGCAAGGGAACGCGTCGCTGGCGGGAGGGGCCGATCCTCGGCGTGAAGGGGAAGCGTTGGGGGATTGATTCGTACGCGGGATTGAAAAAGGGCTTACCGGGAGGTAGGCCCTTTTCGATCCCGGATGTCACCACACGCAAACATGCCGCTCAGCGCGAGATCTTCAACGCCTGTCGCGCCTTGTGCTTCGCCAACGCCAGATCGATCAAGCGGCTGACCAGTTCGCTGTAGGTCATGCCGGTGGCCTGCCACAGTTTGGGATACATGCTGATCCGGGTGAAACCGGGCAGCGAGTTGATCTCGTTGATCAGCACTTCGCCGCTGTCGGTGAGGAACACGTCGACCCGCGCCAGCCCGGAACAGCCGAGCACCTGGAATGCCTCGACGGCCAATGCCCGAATGCGCTCGCTGGACTCGACACTGATGTTCGCCGGCACCACGACTTGCGCCGCCTGGGCGTCGATGTATTTGCTGTCGTAGGAATAGAAACCGCTGCTCACCACGATTTCGCCACACCCGCTGGCGATCGCGTCTTCGTTGCCGAGCACGGCGCATTCGATTTCACGGCCGCTGACAGCGGATTCGATCAGCACTTTTTCGTCGAACCCCAAGGCCAGTTCCACCGCTGCCTGATACTCGGCTTCGTCATTGACCTTGCTCACGCCCACGGACGAACCCTGATTTGCGGGTTTGACGAACAGCGGCAGCCCGAGTTTGCCCTGCACCTCGGCGAACCCGGTACGTGCTGCCGTGGCGCGGTTCAGGGTCACGAACGGTGTGACCGCCAAGCCCGCGTCGCGCAGCAAGCGTTTGCTGATGTCCTTGTCCATGCACACCGCCGAGCCGAGCACGTCGGAGCCGACAAAGGGCAGGTCGGCCATGCGTAACAGGCCTTGCAGGCAACCGTCTTCACCCAGGGTGCCGTGGACAATCGGGAAGATCACATCGACATGCCCGAGCAGTTCCTGACCGGCGGTTTCCACCAACTGCTGACTGACCTTGCCCGGCACCACCGCCAGCTCACGATTGGACTGGTTAAGGGCGATCAGGGCCGGATTTTCCTGGTTGAGCAGGAAGTTCGAAGGGTCGTTGAGGTGCCAGTGACCTTGTTTGTCGATGCCGATCAGCACCGGCTCGAAACGCGAGCGGTCCAGTGCATCGACAATGTTCTTCGCCGATTGCAGCGACACTTCGTGCTCCGCCGAACGACCACCAAAAATAATCCCTACCCGCAATTTGCTCATGCAAAACACCTCAACGATTGGCCACGCGCCGAACAGCAGAGAGAACCTTGCAACATTCGCCCACGGTTTTCCACCCGTCCAAAGGGTTTGATCGGCGAGCAGACAGCCAGTCGATCACTGGGGTAACGTGTTCTTCATCGCGTTCCAGACACCTACACCATGGCCAAGCAAACGCCTCCCATCGACTGGTTTCACCGCGCCCCCGACGTGGGCGGCCTGCAACGTTTCGAAGCGTTTTTTGCAGGGCACGGCTACGACCTTCATCGTCACGACACCTACGCCATCGGCCGAACCCTGGCCGGCGTGCAGAGTTTTCAGTACCGCGGCGGATGGCGCCACAGCCTGCCGGGCGGGACCCTGGTGTTGCACCCGGACGAAGCCCACGATGGCGAGGCCGGCACCGAGGCCGGTTTCAAATACCGAATGATGTACATCGAACCGGCGTTGATCCAGCAGATGCTCGGCGGACAACCCCTGCCGTTCATCAATACTGGACTGTCGACCGACCCTCGCCTGTTCGCTGCCACTGACGTGTTGCTGCGCAGCCTGGATTGCCCCCTCGACCCTTTGGAGGAGCAGGACGCGCTGTACGATCTGGCGCAGGCCCTGAGCAGCGTTTCGGGAACCACCCTCGCTCGCCGCCAGAGCTTCGACTACGTGGCCGCGGAACGCGCGCGGGAGTTCATTCACAGTGCACTGGATCGCACCGTGACGCTGGAGGAGCTGGCGCACCATAGCGGCCGTGATCGCTGGAGCCTGTCACGGGACTTTCGCCTGTTGTTCGGCACCAGCCCTTATCGATACCTGACCATGCGGCGCCTGGACCTGGTGCGCTCGCTACTGATCCAGGGCCAATCCCTGGTCAGCGCCGCGTTGATTGCCGGCTTCACCGATCAAAGCCACATGACCCGCCAATTCAGCAAAACCTACGGTCTGTCGCCGGCCCGCTGGATGAAAATGCACCGTCGCTGAGCCACGCACAATCGTACAAGAAGCAGAACGGAGCGCTGGCTATCGTGGGTTCACGATCAACCACGAGAGCCGCTTCATGAACGCCTGCAAAAGTCTGAACTTTGCTGAAAAAATCGCCCGGATCGACGCGCACTGGGCACCTCGAGTCATCGCCGAAATGAACGACTACCAATTCAAAGTGGTGAAGCTGCTGGGGGATTTCATCTGGCATGACCACCAGGAAACCGACGAAACCTTCATCGTGCTCGAAGGCCAGTTGCGCCTCGATTTCCGTGATGGCTTCGTGTTGGTCAACGCCGGCGAAATGGTCGTGGTGCCCAAAGGGGTCGAGCACAAACCCTCTGCCGAGCAGGAAGTGAAGCTGCTGCTGATCGAACCCAAAGGCGTACTGAACACCGGCAGTGAAGGCGGTGAACGCACGGCGGTCAATGATGTGTGGGTGTGAGGCGTTACGCCAACGTCTTGCCGTCCACCGGGTCGCCGATCATCAGGAAATGCCCGCCCGCCACATGGTGCAAGGTGCGTAATGCATCCGGCCCTTCGAAGTGCCAACGGCCGTCGCTGAAGACCCGTTCATCCGCCTGGGCGGCAATCACTTCAGCCAGGAACAGGTCGTATTGCTGATGATTGGTGGGCTCTGGCAGCAATCGACATTCCAGCCACGCCACGCAACCCTCGAGCAGCGGGGCGTCGATCAGCTCGCCACTGAAGGTTTGCAAACCGTAGGCCTGGAACTTGTCCTGACCTTGGCCCTGGGTCAACTCCAAGCCTGATGTCGAGCCAACGGTCTGGGTGATATCGGCCTGCGCCGCGCAAGGTACGTTGAGCACGAACGTTCCCGAGGCTTCGAGCAGTTGCCGGGTCCAGGTGGACTTGTCCAGCACCACGGCAATTTTCGGCGGTTCGAAATCCAGTGGCATCGCCCACGCAGCGGCCATGATATTGCGCTGGCCATCATGGGCAGCACTCACCAGCACGGTCGGCCCATGATTGAGCAGACGATACGCCTTGGACAAGGGAACCGGTCGGCGGTGGGAAACGCTCATGGTGTCTGCTCCTGGGAAAAGAGCCGATTGTAGCGATTTCCACCGCGATGGCGGGTATCAAGTCGCCAGTTGATTGGCAAACTGGCCGACCGCGTTCACCACTTTCTGAGCGCCGTCCTGAATCTCGACGATCACCGTGCCGGCTTCCGCTGCCAGCGCCAGGCCTTGTTCCGCCTGGAGCTTGCCGTCGGTCACCAGGGCCACGGCATTGCGCGCCATTTCCTGGTTCTGACGCACGACACCGACAATCTCATCGGTGGCCTGGCTGGTGCGAGAAGCCAACTGCCGGACCTCATCCGCCACCACGGCAAAGCCCCTGCCCTGTTCGCCTGCACGAGCCGCTTCGATGGCTGCATTAAGCGCCAGCAGGTTGGTCTGCTCAGCGATGCCACTGATGGTTTTGACGATGGTGCCGATCACCAGCGATTGCTCGTTCAAGGCCTCAATGCCATCGCCGGCGGTCTGCATATGCTTGGCCAGGTCGCGCATCACGTCCACCGCCTGAGTCACCACGGCCGTACCGCGCTGGGCACTTTGGTCGGTTTGCTGAGAAGTGCTGTAGGCAATGTTGGCCGCTTCGGAAACGGCGTTTTCCTGATTGACCTGGTCGGTAATCACTGTAGCGAACTTCACCACTTTGTAGAGCTTGTTGTTGGCGTCGACCACCGGGTTGTAGGACGCTTCCAGCCAGACCCTACGACCATGGCTGTCGACGCGCTTGAAACGACCGGCGACAAATTCACCGGCATTCAGGCGTCGCCAGAAATTCTGATACTCGGCGCTGCTGGCCTCCTGCGGTTCACAGAACATACGGTGATGTTTGCCCTTGATCTGCGCGAGGCTGTAACCCATACCGTTGAGGAAGCGGTCGTTGGCCGCCAGCACATTGCCATCAAGGTCGAACTCGATCACCGCCGTCGAACGCACCAGCGCGCCGATCAGGTTTTCATGTTCACGGGACGCCTCGATGGTGCGGGTCAGGTCGCTGGAGTAAATCGAAAAATGTTTGATCCGGCCATCCGCCGAGCGCACCGGCTGCACAATCGAGCGCAACCACGCTTCATGGCCATTGCCACGCAGCAAACGCACGGCACCGGCGAAATGCTCGCCACGGGTCAGCGCGTTCTGGAAGCGGCGGTGGAATTCATCGGATTTGACATGGACCGGGACGATCTCGTCGATGCTTCGGCCGGTCAGGTCGCCGCTCTTGTAGAACATTTCACCCAGGAAGTTCTGGTTGGCCGATTGAATCCGGCCATCGGGTTCAAGGGTCAGGACCAGCATCTCGCTTTCCAGACTGTCCTTCACTTGCTGAAGGCTGGAGAGTTCTTCGCGAAGAGCCGACAGCTCCTGCTTCAAGCGTTTGTTGAACATGGGGAAACACCGATGGACTGGGAGAGAAAGCGACATTCAGCCTAGCCATCGGCGGTGCGGATCTTTTCTGAAGCGTATTTCAGGGTTGTCCTACAAAAATAGTTGCCGTATCAACCGGCGATTACATCGCGCCGGCGGCCGCGCAATGGCCGGTTCTGGGCAGGCGTGCGCCAAAATACGCCGCGCTGCCCACGCCCACCACGCCCATCACGGCGCAGAAGATCACGCAGATCCACGGGCTCCATGGCATCAAACCAATCAACAACAGCGGTGTGATGCTTGCCCACGCGGCATAGGCAATGTTGTAGGTGAAGGAAATTCCCGAGACGCGAACCCGCGCCGGGAACAGGCTGACCATTACTGACGGCACGGCGCCGACCACGCCGCAGCTCAGACCGGCAATCGCGTAGGCCAGGCCGATCCAATTACCCCCGGTGATCAGGCAGCCGTAAAGCACGCCAATCCCCAGCGGCAGCAGCAGGCTATAGAGCATGACCGTGCGCCAGCCGCCGATACGGTCGACCAGCAACCCGGCGAGCACGCAGCCGATGTTCAGGAACACGATGCCCAACGCACTCAGGGCGAAGGTGTGGCTGGCGGTCATGCCGAAGGTTTTCTGCATCATGGTCGGGGTGATGACAACGAACACCACCACCGCCGAGGTCAGCACACAGGTGAGGATCATCGCCGGCAACATCGCCAGACGATGCTCACGCAGGACCGTGCGCAGCGGCAGTTCGACGGCGGCATCGCGCTGCGCCTGCATCGCCATGAACACCGGGGTTTCACTGAGCCAGCGGCGCAACCAGACGCCGATCACCCCGAACACACCGCCCAAGAGGAACGGGTAACGCCAGGCGAAATCCAGAATCTGCGCCGGGGTGAACGCTTGCGCGAGAAAGGTCGCCGTCAGGGCGCCAATCAGGTAGCCAAAGGTCAGCCCGGCTTGCAGGAAACCGAGGGCATAACCGCGATGCCCGGTCGGCGCGTGTTCGGCGACGAACACCCAGGCGCTCGGCACCTCGCCGCCCACCGCCGCGCCTTGCAGGACACGTAGCGCCAACAGCAGCAGCGGTGCCCAATAGCCGATCTGCGCGTAGGTCGGCATGATCCCGATCAGCAGGCACGGCAGCGCCATCATCAGAATGCTCAGGCTGAAGACTTTTTTGCGCCCTAGCCGGTCGGCGAAATGCGCCATCAGAATCCCGCCCAATGGGCGCGCCAGATAACCGGTGACGAAAATCCCGAAGCTTTGCAGCAGGCGCAGCCATTCGGGCATTTCCGGCGGGAAGAACAGTTGGCTGAGGGTCAGGGCGAAGAACACGAAAATAATGAAATCGTAGATTTCCAGCGCACCGCCGAGGGCCGCAAGGCCGAGGGTCTTGTAGTCTGAGCGGGTAAAAGGCGTCGGGCGCGAAGGGGTGTTGGCAGTCATGAAAAAGAACTCGGCAGCCGGTAAAAAACCAAGGCGCCCATGGTCCACGCAAACGCGCCCATGGACAAGCCGTTAGACCATAGTCCTGTTTTGGTAAAGATTCGTCACAAATCAGGACCGGTTGATTTATTGTTGGCGTCTGTCCAGACGGGCCTTTGCAGCCCGAAAGACCACAAAAAACATAATAATTCGAGGTACTCCCGTGGCCGCTGATATCGAAGATACCCGCTCCGCCCGTTTTGCCCTGCGCTGCTCAAGTTTTGCCGAACGCTGGTTTCCCGACTCCTGGGTATTTGCCGCCCTGGCGGTGATTATCGTTGCCGTCGCCACGCTGTTCATGGGCGCCAAACCGACTGACGCCGCCATGGCGTTCGGGGACGGGTTCTGGAGCCTGATCCCGTTCACCATGCAGATGGCGTTCGTGGTGATCGGTGGCTATGTCGTCGCCGCCTCGCCACCTGCTGTGAAACTCATCGACCGCCTGGCGCGGATCCCGAAAAACGGCCGCTCGGCCGTGGCGTGGGTCGCATTGATCTCCATGGTCGCCTCGCTGCTGAACTGGGGCTTGTCGCTGGTGTTTGGCGGTTTGCTGGTGCGCGCCCTCGCCCGCCGTGTTGACCTGAAAATGGACTACCGTGCCGCGGGTGCAGCCGCTTATCTGGGCCTTGGCGCAGTATGGGCCCTGGGCCTGTCATCGTCGGCCGCCCAACTGCAGGCCAACCCGGCCAGCCTGCCGCCGTCGATCCTGTCGATCACCGGTGTCATTCCGTTCACCCAAACGATCTTTCTGTGGCAGTCCGGTGTGATGCTGCTGGCGCTGATCGTGGTCTCGCTGGTCATCGCCTACGCCACCGCGCCAGGCCCTAACACCGCCCGTGACGCCAAAGCCTGCGGCATCGACCCAAGCTTCAATCTGCCGCCATTGGCCCCGCGCACCCGCCCCGGCGAATGGCTGGAACACAGCCCTCTGCTGACCCTTTTGCTGGTGGCACTCGCGGCGGGCTGGCTGTTCCACGAGTTTTCGACCAAACCGGCGATTAGCGCCATTTCCGGGCTGAACACCTACAACTTTCTGTTCCTGATGCTCGGCGCATTGCTGCACTGGCGTCCCCGCAGCTTCCTTGATGCCGTGGCCCGCGCAGTCCCGACCACCACCGGCGTGCTGATCCAGTTCCCGCTGTACGGCTCGATCGCCGCATTGATGACCACGGTCAAGGGCACTGACGCCCAGACCCTGGCGCACCACATCTCGACCTTCTTCGTCAGCATCGCCACCCACGATACCTACGCGCTGCTGATGGGCGTGTACTCGGCGATTCTCGGGTTCTTCATCCCGTCCGGCGGCGGCAAGTGGATCATTGAAGCGCCGTACGTCATGCAAGTGGCCACCGACCTGAACTACCACCTGGGCTGGGCCGTACAGATCTACAACGCAGCCGAAGCGCTGCCGAACCTGATCAACCCGTTCTACATGCTGCCGCTGCTGGGCGTGCTCGGGTTGAAGGCGCGGGACTTGATCGGGTTTTCGTTCGTGCAATTGCTGGTGCATACGCCGCTTGTGCTGTTTCTGCTGTGGGCGCTGGGGACGACGCTGACGTATACGGCGCCGGTGATGCCTTAACGCTCAACAAACACCACAAAACAACGGTAGGAGCGAGCCTGCTCGCGATAGCGGTAGTCCATCCAACATTGATGTGACTGCCAAACCGCTATCGCGAGCAGGCTCACGCCTGCATTAAGAACGTTGCTGCACTCAAGACCGTAACCCTTCTGTCACATCCCACTGCTAGCGTCCGCCGAAACATATTGCAACAACTCAGCTAGACGGGACTTGGCATGACTGACGATAAAGACGACATCCACTCACCTTCTCCCGACACAGACGCGGACGCACCCACCGACACCAGCCGCCGCCGCTTTCTGGGTGGCGTTGCAGTGCTTGGCGTCGGCGCGACGCTGAGTGCTTGCGGCAATCCGGTGGATGAACCGGGCAAACTGATTGAACATCCGTTGTCCCCGGCGGACATTGACAAAGCCCTGCACGACCAGGTGAAAACCGTGGTGGTGATCTACGCCGAGAACCGCAGTTTCAACAATCTGTTCGGTGACTTTCCCGGCGTTGAAAAACCGCTATCGTCCCTGCAGCCTGCCGAGTATCAACAGCGTGATCGCGATGGCAGTCTGTTGCAGACGCTACCACCGGTGTGGGGCGGCGTTTTGCAGATCGGTCCGCAAACCCTGGATGGCGTGACGTACCCCAGTGCAATCCAGTTTCAGGAGCAACTGCCCAACGCGCCTTTTGCCCTCAAAGGCCCGAACGCTGAAGACCTGCCGTTTGGCTTGGTGACCCGCGATTTGTGGCACGTGTTCTATCAAAACCAGATGCAAATAAATGGCGGCAAGAATGATGGTTTTGTCGCTTGGGCTGACTCCGGCGGCCTGACCATGGGCCATTACGCGCAGAGTCGTTATTCCCTGCGTTTGTGGGACGTTGCCCGGGAGTTTGTGCTCTGCGATAACTTTTTCCAGGGCGCTTTCGGCGGTTCGTTTCTCAACCACCAATACCTGATCAGTGCCACCGCGCCGTTTTATCCCGATGTCGCCAACTCAGTGGCCAAGGCGCAGATCGCGGTGCTGCAAAGCGATGATCCGGCGGATCCACGGCTCAAGCCTTTGGACAGTTCCCCGGCCAGCGCCATGACCGGTCCACCGCAATTCGGCCCCAGTGCATTGACCCCGGATGGCTACGCCGTCAACACGCTCGCGCCGCCGTACTGGCCGACGTGGATTCGCGACCCGGACCGCCCGGCCTACGCCAAACCAGACTTGCCGAACGTGCTGGTCCCGCAGACCCACGAGCACATCGGCGACAAGCTCTCGAAGAAAAACATCGACTGGGCCTGGTACGCCGGCGCCTGGCAGGCGACGCTGGATCAGTTCAAGGATTCCGGTGGTATTCCGAAAATCCCCAACTTTCAGTATCACCACCAGCCGTTCAACTACTTCAGAGAGCTGGGTCCGGAGAATCCGGCCGAACGCACCAAACGTCTGCGCGACGCCGGTCTGGGCGATGAGTCGAGCACCAACAAGTTCTTTGCCGATGCCGAGGGCGGCAAGCTACCCGCCGTAAGTTTCTACAAACCCCAGGGCAATCTGAACATGCACGCCGGTTACGCGGATGTCGCGTCCGGCGATCGGCACATCGTGCGCGCCCTGAAAGTGCTGCGTGAAAGCCCCCAGTGGAGAAACATGGTGGTCGTGGTCACGGTCGATGAAAACGGTGGCTGGTGGGATCACGTCGCACCGCCCAAAGGTGATCGCTGGGGACCAGGATCGCGGGTGCCGGCGCTGGTGGTGTCGCCCTTCGCACGCAAAGGCACGGTGGACCACACGGTCTATGACACGGGTTCGATTTTGCGGTTGATCACTCGGGTGTTCGGGCTGGAGAAGCTCGACGGGCTCAAGCAGCGGGACGACGCGATGATTGCTCGGGGCCAGAAGCCCATGGGCGATTTGACCAATGCGCTCAGGTTCAGCTGAGCTGTTAGCGGCCGATCTGCTTTAGTACGGTGGCCTGCGATCCTCGCGGGCCCACGCTGAAAAGGATCTGAGCATGCTGAAACTGACAGGACTCACCTTGGCCGCGCTCGCCCTGAGCGCCACCGCCCACGCCGATGTCGATCTGAGACTGGGCAGCACCGAACGCGTCACCCGGCTCTTCGCCTACCCCAACAATTGCAACGTGATCTGCTTTCGCAGCTGGACGCTTGAGCAGACCGTCGAGCACTACCTGACCCAAAGCGTGCAACGCGACGGCTACAGCGCCGCAAAAGTGCGCGTCAAAACGGATAACCATCAGCTCTACGCCGACATCAGCGGCGTGCCAAAGGGTTACGAAAAACCGCTGGCCGCGCTGCTCGATGCCGGCGATCTGGCCTACACCGGCGCCAAAAAACTCAACGCCGACAGAATATGGGCCTACAACTGGTACTTGTTCCTGCCGTTGGGCATGGCCCTGGAAAACCGCAAGAGTGTCGAGCTGCTGCACTTCCCGCCGGATTACTCCCTGACCCAAGCCCAGGATTACCTGCGCTCCGCGACCACGGATCGCTGGGCCACGTTGCTGACGGATAACGGTATCCCCGCCAACCAGACGCCGGGCTATCAGACCATCATCGACATCGCGCCCATTGCCGCCCCGGCCAGCGCCGGCAAGGATCTGGAGGGTGTCTACGGCTACTTCAAGGATTACCAGACGACGATGGTCAAGGAAGTCAGCCAGAACGCCAACGGTGCAGCACTGCCGATGGTCGCCTTCGGCGCGCCGGTGCGTAACTGGCTCAAGCAGCAATATGGTGTGACTGTAGACGTATTGGGCCTGGCCACCATCAGTCCGAAGAAAGACCTGAACGTGCCGGTGCTGGGCTCGAACCATCCAAGCTACATCTGGTACGCCGCCAACCCGGACAGCTATACCGGTGAGGATGCTCAGGCGAAGGCTGATGCGGCAGGTCTGGCAGTCATGGGCCAGGATTTGAGCGCGGCGTGCTGGCAGGCCGGAATGGGCAGCCAACCGGGCAGCGACCCTGCTGCCCAGCTGAAAAGCTGCACGCAAACCTGGCAAGTGACGCAGAAAGAAAAAACCTGCGAGTTGTTCTACACCTCAATCCGCGACCTGACGCCCGAACAAGCCGTGGCCAAGTGCGCGACAACGCCGATCAAGGCGCAACTCAACCAGCTGCAGGCCCCGGCGCCTGCGACAACCAATGCGGCACCTGCGCTGTAATCGATTTGCGCGTCAGCCAAGGTTGACGCGCGCGCCTCCAGATCGGTTTAAAGCGGCCGCAAGCGGTATTGTGGCGGCAATTGTTCAAACCCGCTGATGGTCGTGTTCAAGCTTTTCCAGCGACCATCCTTGATCCCGTAGATGCAGCCATGGATCGACAGTGGCTGCCCACGGTGCCAGGCGTTTTGCACGATGCTGGTGTGGCCGACGTTGGCCACTTGCTGGATCACGTTGAGCTCGCAGAGCCGATCGACCTGTTCTTCTTCAGTCGCCAGTTCGGCCAGTTCTTCGCGTTTTTCATAATAGAGGTCACGGATCGAGCGCAACCAGCCGTCGATCAGGCCCAACTGACGATCCTGCATCGAAGCCCGCACACCACCGCAGCCGTAGTGGCCGGTGACCAGGATGTGTTTGACCTTGAGCACGTCCACCGCGTACTGAATTACCGACAGGCAGTTAAGGTCGGTGTGCAGCACCACGTTGGCTACGTTGCGGTGCACGAACAGATCGCCCGGCAACATACCGACGATCTCGTTGGCCGGCACGCGGGCGTCGGAACAACCAATCCACAAGTATTCCGGCGTCTGTTGGCGGGCGAGCTTGGAGAAGAAGTCCGGATCTTCCTGTTTGATCGCTTCGGCCCAGCGTTCGTTGTTATCAATCAGATCTTGTAATTCGTTCATGCTGTAAAGCCTCAAGAATGATGCGCTGGTTTGACAGACAACCACCCGTCGGGGTCACGCGTTTGATGCAAGTCAGGCCGGTGGAATTCTCAGGAGCCCAGTAGGTCCACCCTAGTAAGGCCCACAGTATGAGGAATTGCCATGACTGAATCACGACGTCCGTACGATGCGACGCAACCTGAGCCAATCGACGACAATGAAGACCGCATGGGCTCGATGCAAGAGCTGGACTTCGACGAGGATGAACCCAGCGCCAAAATCGGTGACGAATTGCCGGAAACCGAACGCGAACGCCTGATGCCCCGCGAACGTGTGCGTGAAGCCGGTATGACGGGGGCTTCGTCCGATGATCACGAGTCTACCGAAGATGACATGAGCCCGGAAACGTTGATCCATGAGGATGGTGCGCGGGACGCGCATGAAGCGGGTGAAGGTGAGCAGGCGGATTGGGATTTGAGCATTGTCGATGAGGATGACATTGGCGGGGGAAACGGGCTGGACGAGGCGGAGATGGCGCGGCGGGATCCGATGGATGGTAACCGCTGATTTATAGCGTCTGTTAAGCCGCCTTCGCGAGCAAGCCCGCTCCCACACTTGACCGAATTCCATATGAAGAACGCGACTAAATGTGGGAGCGGGCTTGCTGGCGAATCTTTTAAGGGAGTCAGTCGACCAGGGTGCAGGCCATGACCACTGCATCTTCGCGACCGCCTACGGCCGGATAATAGTCCCGACGCCGGCCAATCTCGTTAAACCCGTACCGCTCATACAACCGAAACGCCGACCGGTTACTGTCGCGAACTTCCAGAAAACACTCCCGCGCCTCAGCCTTGTAGGCAATCGACATCAAATGCTCCAGCAACGTCAAACCCAGGCCACGGCCCTGATTTTCCGGTTTGACGGTGATATTGAGCAGATGTGCTTCATCGAGAATGATCTGCACCACGCCGTGGCCGACTTGCTGCGAACCTTCGAACATCAGCCAGATCTGGTACTTGCCCAACCCGTCGAGAAAAATCCCGCGGGTCCAGGGATGGCTATACGCCGCGTATTCAATTTTCAGCACAGCGTCCAGGTCCGCCTCGGTCATCGGGCGGAACGATACAGCGTCACTCATTTGATTCTTTCCAGCGCGCCATCAGCCGACGCATGGCTTGCCAGACATCAGCCTTACGCTGTGGCTCTTCCATTAATAATTCCAGACCCGGCAGGGCCCAGACCGAGCCCAGGCCTTCGACCTGGAGTTCACGGTTGAACGATTCGGCATTGGCTTCACCGGCAAAACGCACTGCCGGCAGGCCGATCAGCCACACGCAGACGCACGGGGCGTCTTCGATGCGCGCCGAGAGAAAGCCCTGCACGAAGTCGCGCGCCGCTTCCGGGCCTTGATCCATGGTGCCGCGAGCCAGCAGCGGCCAGCGTACTGGCTCGCCGACGATCTGCGGGCTGTCCGGCAGACCCGCGGCTCGCAGCATGTCTTTGAGCAGCAGATACGCGGGATCGCGGGTCTGGAAGGTTTCGCCTGTGGGTAACTCCACCAACAGGAGGCAGCGTCCGGCGCGCAGCAATTGCAGGGCGAAGCGCGGTGGCGGCACGTGCACCACCTTGGCGACGACCGGGGCCGCCTCTTCTTCGACCTTGGCGTTGGTGCGCGTACTGGCCAACGAAGGTCGCGGCACTTCGATTTTCACCCGTTCGGCCGGTTTGACCTGCGGTTCCACGGGCGAATCAGCCACAGGCGCGGGCGCAAACGGAGCCATCGGCGCGACGACCAATGGCTCAGGCATCTCCAGCAGCTCGGGGCGCGAGGGCGCGGCAAAGGGCAATTCGGTGCGCGGCAGCCAGTTGACCACCTGCATGGCGGTCAGATAAGCGCGGCGACGGGTCTCGATAAGCAAAGGTCGGCCACTTGTGGATAACTGATAGTGCGCTGATTCTACCGCCCTTCGCTCAAGATCGCCCGCGCTTGATCGATAGAAAACCTACTGTCTGTCCCGAGAGTGAATCGCATCGCCCGTGATGCAGTACAATCGCGGCTTTTAATCGCCAACCAGCCGGCCATTCCGATGATCGAACCCAAGCGCGTCTTGCGCGCCCTCGCTGAACACTGGGCACTTCTGGAACCACTGTGCGAGCACTTCGACCAAGGCACCCTGAGCCTCAACGAACTGCGTTCACAATTGGCCGCCCAGCAACTCGACAGTACGCCGCAGGACATCACCAGCCTGTTGGACGTGTGGATCCGCCTCGACATTCTGGTTCCCGTGGCGAAAAGCCCGAACCGGTTCGAACTCAATGCGCAGATCCATGACTTCCTCGCGTACCTGCGCCGTGAGCACCGTCTGGGCCTGTGCCTGGAAATCGAAGCCTACCTGCGTCACCTCGAACGCCTGGCCGGTTACATTCAGGACGCTTTCGACATTCGCGATGGCCATGATCTGGCGCGCCAATTGCGCTTGCTCGATATGCGTGTCCGCGATGTATTGAAGAAACTCGATAACGACGAACAGGCACTGGTGGCCGTGGCCGAACGCGCGAAAACCAGCGATCGGCAGATTCCTTTGCGTCAGCGTTACGCGGAAGTACTGGCGACCTGGGACGAATACGTCGAGCCGATGATTGAGTTGGTAAACGCCGACGGCGCCTTCGAACAAGGCGTGCGCAAGGTCGAAACCGTCCTGTTGAAGATGCTCAGCGAGCAGCAGCGCCTCGGCCATCTGGTCGACGATGACATGCTGCTGCGTACCCACGCCCGTATTCTCGAAATGCAGACCAGCGCGCAATTGACCCTGCGTCATGCCCGCGAACTGCTGCTGCCATTGCGTGAAGAAGCCCGTCGCCACAATGCCGTGACCCGTGGCGCGGCGCTGGCCCTGTCGGCCATCCGTCGTAAAGGCATCGATGCAGTGCCGCAAGCGGCGATGCCGATGTTCACCCGCCCGCAAAGCACGTTCCTTGGCAGTGCGAGTCAGGTCGAAGCCTACGTGTATGCGCTGGCCCGTTTCGAACCGAAACCGGCGCGTTTCCCCAAGGCTCACAAGACCCAGAAAGGCGAAGCCCCGCGCGCGCCACGGACCGTTCGCGAAATGCTCGAACGCTGCGAAGACGCGCTGCCGATGCCGGACCTGATGACCTGGCTGCTGGAGCAGGAACCGGACGGCGCGACCGACGAATTGCTGTACTGGTTCTCGCGCCTGTCGCGGGAGAAACGCTTCAAACGCGAGCGTCTGGAACGCCGCGATTACCACACTCATGAGCACCAGGTCAGCCTGCGCTCCTTCGCCCTGCTCTCGGCCGGCGACACCGCTACCGAGAATTCTGCGAGCACACCCAATGCATCTTGATCTTTCCGAACTGTCCCAGCTGGCGCCGATCTTTCGCGAGCTGTTCAAGGGCTACCACGTCAGCCGCCGCGACCCGGAGCTGTACGCGCAACTGTCGAACTTCCAGGACCAGTACCGCACGCTGTTCAGGGCGTTAGGCTATGAACTGGTGTGCGACACCCGTGGTTTCTACTACTTCGTGCCGGACCTCGCTGCCGCCGCGGTGAACAAGACCGCGCAACGTCTGGCGCTGTTCACCTTTATCCTCGTCGAGCATCTGGCGGATCAGGGCCGTGACCCGGTTGCCGTGCTCGACGGCGGCAGCCTCGGCCGCGATGAATTGCCGTCCTTGCTGGAAAAGTACCGCGACCTGTTCATCCAGGCCGAAGTGCAGACCGTCGAAGAGCTCGAAGAAAAAATCATGCGCCGCATGACCCAGCTTGGTTTCGCCGGCGAAGAAAACGGCATCTACCGTTTCCTGCCGCCGATGCACCGCTTCCTCGACGTTTGCCTGTCGGTGCAGCAGGACCGTGATCTGGCGGCCAGCCTGCACAGCGTGTTGCCATTGCCGGTCCCCGTGCTGATCGATGACGACAGCGATCAAAAGCTGTTGGAAACCGATGACCCGCTGGACCTGAGTGACTTCGAAGAAGAAAGCGAAGAAGACGCCATGGCCCGCGCCATCGCCGAAGAACAGGAGACCGACGCATGAGCAAGGAACGCTACGGCATTCGCCGCTTTGCCCTTTTGAACACCGCCGGTTACAGCCTCGGCCTGTTTCCGCTGGAAGAGCCTTTGTCGGTCTACGGCGCGAACAACCTCGGTAAATCCGCCTCGATCAACGCCTTGCAGTTCCCGATTCTGGCGCGCATGTCGGACATGAGTTTCGGCAAGTACAGCCTGGAACAATCCCGGCGTTTCTACTTCGCCTCGGACACCAGTTACATCCTCGTTGAAGTGTCGCTGCCCCACGGCCCGCATGTGATCGGCGTGGTCGGTCGCGGCCCGGGCGGTGGTTTCGGTCACCAGTTCTTTGCCTATGCCGGCAAACTGGATCTGGCGCACTACCAGAAGAACGACACCTGCCTGCGCCAGAAAGAACTGTTCACCAACCTTGAGCGCGAAGGCCTGAAAGCTTACGAGTTGAAGCCTGATGAACTGCGTCGTTTACTGGTCGGCGGTCACACCTCGATTCCGCTGGACCTGACGCTGATCCCGCTGCGCTCCACCAGCGAGCAGAGCCTGAAGACCTTCCGCGCACTGTTTATCAACCTGCTGCACATGCGCGAAATCACCGCAGCCAAACTCAAGCAATTGTTCCTCGATGCGTTCGAGCACAGCCTGCGCTCCGGCAGCGTCGACTACATCGCTGCCTGCGAAGAAGCGTTCCGCGATGTGCGGCGCATGGAGCAGGACTACAACTCGCTGGTCACCGCCGGCCCGTTGGTTGAAGCGCTTGCCTCGGGCGTTGCGCAGCGCAACATCCTGCGCGGCAAACTGCACCGGATCTCGCCTTTACTGGATTCGCTGCTCGGCACCTGGTCGGACTACGCCAGTGCGCGCAAGGAAGAGCTGACGATTCAGGCCGAGCATTACCGCAACGAGCAGGACGCGCTGCAAAACGATCAGCGCGGCGGCACGCAAGAACTGATGCGACTGGAACGGGAAATCACCGGCATCCAGCGCTGGCTCGGCGAGTTGTCGGTGCTCAAGCATCGCTTCGCGTTGGTCGATGACGTCAAGGTGCTGGAGCAGCAACTGCTGGCCGCCAAGGATGCGCACGATGAACTGGCTGGTGCGCTGGCACAGTCGCGGCAGTTCTCTGCCGAAGACCTCGAAGAGCGTCTGCGCGATCTGGAAAAACGTCTGAAGTCGGTCAAGCAACAACTCGATCACGCCGACAACAACAGCTACGCCCGTCTGCGCGAAGAATTCTCGCAGCAGGACGTCGAGCGCCTGATGCGTTTGTTCAACAGCGCGCTGTTCAGCCTGCCTCTGGGTGAGCATGGCATCACGCTGGACGAGGACGGTCAGTGGGTCAAATCCATGGAGCTGATCCTTGACGGTTTCAAAGGCGAGCGCTTCGAAGTGCCGGGCCTGTCCATCGACATCTCGCACATCGAGCCGCCAGCGCTGCAAGCCTTGGCCGACCGCGCTGCGTTGCGCGATCAGAAAGAGCGTCTGGACAAAGAACTCAAGCAGCTCAAGACCCAACAAGCCGTGGCCGCCGACCGCGCCGCGAGCAAGACCCAGACCGAAGCGCTGTACCAGCAAGTGCTGGATGCGCAGAAAGCCCTGGAAGATTTCCGTCGCGCGCAAACCCTGAGCGCCGAGGAAGGCGACAAGCTTGAGCAACTGGCGCAGATGGAAGCCGCGCAGGACGAGTTGAAGCGTTCCAGCGATGCCTTCACCGAACGCGTCCAGCAACTGTCGGCCAAGCTGCAACTGGTCGGCCGTCAGATCGGCGACATGGAAGCCAAGCAACGCACCCTCGACGACGCCCTGCGCCGCCGACAGCTGTTGCCGGCAGACCTGCCGTTCGGCACACCGTTCATGGACCCGATCGACGATTCCATGGACAACCTGCTGCCGCTGCTCAACGACTATCAGGACAGTTGGCAAGGTTTGCTGCGCAGTGACGGTCAAATCGAAGCGCTGTACGCGCAGGTCCGCCTCAAAGGCGTGGCCAAGTTCGACAGCGAAGATGATATGGAACGTCGCCTGCAGCTGCTGATCAACGCATATGCGCACCGCACCGACGAAGCCCTGACCTTGGGCAAGGCACGCCGCGCGGCGGTGACCGACATCGCCCGGACCCTGCGCAACATTCGCAGCGACTACGACAGCCTCGAGCATCAACTGGCGTTGTTCAACCGCGAGATCAACAAGCGTCAGGTGTCCAACCTGCAAAGCTTCCGCATCGTGCTCGCGCCGAACAAGGAAGCGCTCAAGCACATTGACCAGATCATCCACAGCGCCGGCCAGTATGAGGAAGGCGAAACCCTCTCCGTGTTCGACCTGAGCCAAAGTGCAGAGCAGGACAATAAGAACGAAGAAGCCAAGGAATACCTGGCGCGGTTGGTAGCGGCCAACCACAACCAGCTGGGCCTCAAGGACTTGTTTGAACTGGCGTTCGAGATCACCAAGGTCAATGGCCAGCCGGTGATCCACACCGACATCGACGGCGCCGCGTCCAACGGCACCACGATGACCATCAAGGCGCTGACCAACATGTACTTGCTGCTGCACTTGATGGACCGTGACCAGGCCGGTCGCGTGCGCCTGCCTTACTACCTCGACGAGGCAGCAGATATCGACGAGAAGAACCAGGCCGCGCTGCTGGAAACCAGCCTGCAACTGGGCTTCGTGCCGATCCTGGCGAGTGTGAAGCCGCAGGTTTGCGCCAGCGTTGCGATTGACCTGGAAGGTGGCAGCGGGCCGAACGGGATCTACATCGATGAGGCGGACTGGAAGTACATTCGCCGACATGATGAGGTGAAGGCGAGTGTTGTTGCGCAGGCGGATGAGCCGGAGCTGGATGCGGTTTAAGTTAATCCGCTGGATATGAAAAAGCCGCGATCCAATGGATCGCGGCTTTTTTATGGGCGATAGACTACTTGCCGATTGAGATCTTCGGTGCCCAGTTCAGCCATTCCTCTTCAAACTTGTCGAACAGCGGGAAGGTTTGCTCAGCTCGCGCCGGACTGCCCATGCGATCACCGTCCGGGGTGGCGAAGGCAATGCCGCCCTGAATCAGCGTCTCCAGTGATTCAGTGCGAACCGTTGCGCCTTTGAACAAGCCGTAGTCAAAACCAAAACCACTGCTGTTCCAGAAACGCGTACCGCTGCGCACCAGCGGCGCGTATTTCGGTTCGATCAGAATGTGCACCAGCACACGATCTGCCGTCTGCCCAAGCTCGTAGCCCGTGACCTTGCCGACAGTAATTTCGCGATACGTCACCGGCACACCGGTTTTCAGCGAACCCCGACGCGCGGCGCTCAGGACCAGACTCAGACCGGCTTCCTGCTTGGCTGTCTCTGGCGGATTGGCCAACGCTACGAAGTTCTTCTGCGGGCCGAGGTTCTTCGGGGCAGGTTGTACTTCGATGTATTGACCGGTCACCAGCGTTTCCAGATTGCGGGTCTTGATCAGGCCCAATTCAGGTTTGACTACCCAGAACTGAGTGCCGACCCGGGCAATGCGCTCCGGCACTTCGGTGATTCGCGCGGTCAGCATCACCGATTGCAGATCATCGGTGAGGTCAACGTCTTCGATCTTGCCGACATCCAGTCCTTTGAATCTCACCGGCGTGCCGTTACGCAGGCCATCGGCGCGCTCAACCTTGATGGTGACCACGGTGCCTTTCTGATTGGCTTCATCGTGGTTGGCGAACAGACGGAAACGCGGGATCTTCTTTTGCAGCGGGGCTTTGGCTTCCGGTGTCTCAAAGGCGATGCCGCCGGCCATCAGGCTTTGCAGCGACTCACTTTTGACCTGTATCCCGCCCGTCAGTCCGCCCGTGAGCGTGATCCCACTGGCATTCCAGAATCGCGTCGAGGCATTGACCAGCCCTTCGTATTCCTTCTCGATGTGAACGCCAATCACCAGTTGTTTCTTGGTCTTGGAGAACTGATAGCTTTGCACCGAACCGACTTTGACCTGCTTATAGAGAATCGGGCTGCCGACTTCCAGCGAACCGAGGTTCTCGGTGAACAACACCAAGTGCAAGCCCGGCGAACGCAGGTCTAGCGGCGGCGCCTTGGGCCGTGCCACGAATTCGCGTTGCGGCGCGGCGCCTTTGTCGCCAGGGCGCACGGCGATGTAGTTACCTTTGACCAGCGCTTCCAGACCGGTGATCCCGGCGAGGGAAATTGACGGCTTGACCACCCAGAATTGAGTGCCGGTGACCAGATAGTCTTCGGCCAATGGATCAAGGGTCAGTTCGGCGGTGGCACCGGACAGGTCCGGATCAATCTTCAGCGCTTTCAGGTTGCCGACCTGAATGCCTTTGTACATCACCGGCGTGCGTCCAGCCTGCAAGCCTTCGAAATCGGTAAGTTTGACCTTGACCCGAATACCGGCGGCAGCGGCGTCGAAGTCTTCGTAGAGACGGAACGGCAGGCTCGGGTCGGTGGGCGGGCTGTCCTTGCGGTTCTCTGGCGTGGCAAACGCGATCCCCCCGGCGACGATGCTGGCAAGCGACTCACTGCGAATTTTCACACCGGACAAGTTGGCGTCAATGCTGATGCCGCTGGCGTTCCAGAAACGTGTGTGTTTGCGCACCAGATTGGCGTAGGTGGGCTCAATGAACACTTTAAGCTCGACGGTACTCTGGTCTTCCGAAAGCACATAGCTTTTGATCTGGCCGACCTTGATCTGCTTGTAAAACACCGGGCTGCCACGGTTCAGCGAACCGAGGCGATCAGCCTTGATGGTCAGGTGCAAACCCGGCTTGGCGTCGGACAGCGGCGGCTCTTCTGCAAGCGCCTTGAATTTGCGAGTGGGCTCGCCTTCACCGGGGCTGATCGCCACGTAATTACCCGACACCAACGTTTCCAGACCGGTAATACCGGCCAGCGTGACGCTCGGTTTGACCAGCCAGAAGCGAGTGCTGGTCCGGAGGTATTGCTCGACATCCTTGTTCATCTCGATGGACGCAATCACGCCTTTGGAAGCGCCTTCGTCATCGAGCTTCAGGGCTTTCACCTTACCGACGGGCATGCCTTTGTAGACGACTTCGGTCTTATTGGCCTGGATGCCTTCGCCGCTTTCGAATCGCACCTGAACTTCGATGCCTGTCTCGTTGTAGGCGCGCCAGCCGAGCCAGCCGCCAATAATCAACGCAACCAGGGGCAGGATCCAGATGGCTGACCAGTTCGAGGCCGGTCGGGTTTTCGCGGTAGGCAAATCAGTCATGGTCGTCGTCCGACTCCGTGTTATCCCAAATCAGTCGGGGATCGAAAGAAACTGCGGCAAGCATTGTCAAAATCACCACACTGGCAAAGGCAATGGCGCCAAGATTGGCTTCGATGCTGGCAAGCCGTCCGAAATTCACGACCGCCACCAGGATAGCGATCACAAAAATATCCAGCATCGACCAGCGGCCGATGAACTCAATAAAGCGGTACATCCAGATACGCTGGTGAGCCGAGAGTGGCTGGCGGCGCTGTATCGAAAACAGCAGCAAGCCGATACCTACCAGTTTGAACGTCGGCACTAAGATACTGGCAATAAACACCACTGCCGCGATGGGAAACATGCCGTAATGAACCAGGTCAATCACGCCGGACATGATGGTACTTGGAGCCCCCTTGCCGAGTGAATTGATGGTCATGATCGGCAGCACGTTGGCAGGAACATACAGAATCGCCGCGGTAATCAGCAGCGCCCAGGTGCGCACCAGGCTGTTCGGGCGACGGGCATGAACCAGCGCACCACATCGGGTGCAGACTTGCTCGTCGGTGTCAGCTTCCTGCCTGTTCAACTCGTGGCATTCCGCACAAATCAGAATGCCTGCATCAATCGCCCGCATGGGCATCCTCTCCTGATAAAGCCTGCCAGATCTGATGAGGCGACATCACAACCTCCAACCCGACCTGAACCAACAGCAAACTGATAAAACACACCAGACCAAGACCTACGCTAATGGCTGCCATATCTGCCAGTTTTACGAACGCGACCAGCACGCCCATGAGGTAAACCTCGAGCATTCCCCAATCCCGTAGATGGTGATAAATGCGATAGAGCAACAAGCCGTAGCTGCGTCCGATATCAAAGCGAATGCTCAACAACACGGCCAATTGGCACAGCAGTTTGAGCAACGGGATCCCCATGCTGCACAGGAACACAATTACCGAGACGCTTTGCATGCCGGTGTCGAACAACGCCACGACGCCGCTCCATACGGTGTCGTTTGACGATTGTCCGAGTAGATTGAGCTGCATGATGGGTAAAAAGTTCGCCGGCACGTACAACAATAAAGCGGCGATAACCAAAGCGAGACTGCGTTGTACGACGTTGTGCCGGTGGGCGTAGAGCTCATAGCCGCAGCGTGGGCACAGCGCTTTCTCGCCATGGGCGAGTTCGGGTTTGCGCATCAGCAAGTCGCACTCATGACACGCAACCAAATCGTCCAGCGGTAATTCTGACAGCCTTGCGGTGTCAACCGGATCTGACATAAAGGCTCTGTTCCGAAAAAGTTGGACCTATTCTAGAGGCATGAGTCGAAAATAACTGCGCCAATTTGTGCGTTAAAGGTGAGTACTTTTTCGCAGACAAAACAAAACCCCTACCTGCATACGCAGATAGGGGTTTCGGAATTTAATCTTGACGATGACCTACTCTCACATGGGGAAACCCCACACTACCATCGGCGATGCATCGTTTCACTGCTGAGTTCGGGATGGGATCAGGTGGTTCCAATGCTCTATGGTCGTCAAGAAATTCGGGTACTGAGTCGTGGCCAGTTGGCCGCGCTTCAGCAAATTGGGTATGTGACAGCTTTCGGTGTTTTGTGAGCGTCGAACTTTCGGTTCATTTCGTCTTCACACACCGCAATCTGATGCTCGTTCGAGTAGTCAAATTGCTTGGGTGTTATATGGTCAAGCCTCACGGGCAATTAGTATTGGTTAGCTCAACGCCTCACAGCGCTTACACACCCAACCTATCAACGTCGTAGTCTTCGACGGCCCTTCAGGGGACTCAAGGTCCCAGTGAGATCTCATCTTGAGGCTAGTTTCCCGCTTAGATGCTTTCAGCGGTTATCTATTCCGAACATAGCTACCCGGCAATGCCACTGGCGTGACAACCGGAACACCAGAGGTTCGTCCACTCCGGTCCTCTCGTACTAGGAGCAGCCCCTCTCAAATCTCAAACGTCCACGGCAGATAGGGACCGAACTGTCTCACGACGTTCTAAACCCAGCTCGCGTACCACTTTAAATGGCGAACAGCCATACCCTTGGGACCGGCTTCAGCCCCAGGATGTGATGAGCCGACATCGAGGTGCCAAACACCGCCGTCGATATGAACTCTTGGGCGGTATCAGCCTGTTATCCCCGGAGTACCTTTTATCCGTTGAGCGATGGCCCTTCCATACAGAACCACCGGATCACTAAGACCTACTTTCGTACCTGCTCGACGTGTCTGTCTCGCAGTCAAGCGCGCTTTTGCCTTTATACTCTACGACCGATTTCCGACCGGTCTGAGCGCACCTTCGTACTCCTCCGTTACTCTTTAGGAGGAGACCGCCCCAGTCAAACTACCCACCATACACTGTCCTCGATCCGGATAACGGACCTGAGTTAGAACCTCAAAGTTGCCAGGGTGGTATTTCAAGGTTGGCTCCACGCGAACTGGCGTCCACGCTTCAAAGCCTCCCACCTATCCTACACAAGCAAATTCAAAGTCCAGTGCAAAGCTATAGTAAAGGTTCACGGGGTCTTTCCGTCTAGCCGCGGATACACTGCATCTTCACAGCGATTTCAATTTCACTGAGTCTCGGGTGGAGACAGCGCCGCCATCGTTACGCCATTCGTGCAGGTCGGAACTTACCCGACAAGGAATTTCGCTACCTTAGGACCGTTATAGTTACGGCCGCCGTTTACCGGGGCTTCGATCAAGAGCTTCGCGTTAGCTAACCCCATCAATTAACCTTCCGGCACCGGGCAGGCGTCACACCCTATACGTCCACTTTCGTGTTTGCAGAGTGCTGTGTTTTTAATAAACAGTCGCAGCGGCCTGGTATCTTCGACCGGCATGGGCTTACGCAGTAAATGCTTCACCCTCACCGGCGCACCTTCTCCCGAAGTTACGGTGCCATTTTGCCTAGTTCCTTCACCCGAGTTCTCTCAAGCGCCTTGGTATTCTCTACCCAACCACCTGTGTCGGTTTGGGGTACGGTTCCTGGTTACCTGAAGCTTAGAAGCTTTTCTTGGAAGCATGGCATCAACCACTTCGTGTTCTAAAAGAACACTCGTCATCAGCTCTCGGCCTTAGAATCCCGGATTTACCTAAGATTCCAGCCTACCACCTTAAACTTGGACAACCAACGCCAAGCTGGCCTAGCCTTCTCCGTCCCTCCATCGCAATAACCAGAAGTACAGGAATATTAACCTGTTTTCCATCGACTACGCTTTTCAGCCTCGCCTTAGGGACCGACTAACCCTGCGTCGATTAACGTTGCGCAGGAAACCTTGGTCTTTCGGCGTGGGTGTTTTTCACACCCATTGTCGTTACTCATGTCAGCATTCGCACTTCTGATACCTCCAGCAAGCTTCTCAACTCACCTTCACAGGCTTACAGAACGCTCCTCTACCGCATCACCTAAGTGATACCCGTAGCTTCGGTGTATGGTTTGAGCCCCGTTACATCTTCCGCGCAGGCCGACTCGACTAGTGAGCTATTACGCTTTCTTTAAAGGGTGGCTGCTTCTAAGCCAACCTCCTAGCTGTCTAAGCCTTCCCACATCGTTTCCCACTTAACCATAACTTTGGGACCTTAGCTGACGGTCTGGGTTGTTTCCCTTTTCACGACGGACGTTAGCACCCGCCGTGTGTCTCCCATGCTCGGCACTTGTAGGTATTCGGAGTTTGCATCGGTTTGGTAAGTCGGGATGACCCCCTAGCCGAAACAGTGCTCTACCCCCTACAGTGATACATGAGGCGCTACCTAAATAGCTTTCGAGGAGAACCAGCTATCTCCGAGCTTGATTAGCCTTTCACTCCGATCCACAGGTCATCCGCTAACTTTTCAACGGTAGTCGGTTCGGTCCTCCAGTTAGTGTTACCCAACCTTCAACCTGCCCATGGATAGATCGCCCGGTTTCGGGTCTATTCCCAGCGACTAGACGCCCTATTAAGACTCGCTTTCGCTACGCCTCCCCTATTCGGTTAAGCTCGCCACTGAAAATAAGTCGCTGACCCATTATACAAAAGGTACGCAGTCACCCAACAAAGTGGGCTCCCACTGCTTGTACGCATACGGTTTCAGGATCTATTTCACTCCCCTCTCCGGGGTTCTTTTCGCCTTTCCCTCACGGTACTAGTTCACTATCGGTCAGTCAGTAGTATTTAGCCTTGGAGGATGGTCCCCCCATATTCAGACAAAGTTTCTCGTGCTCCGTCCTACTCGAT